>NZ_AP025018.1:5711560-11423121 GCF_019977735.1 Calothrix sp. PCC 7716
CAACCAGAAGTATATTTAGAAAATTGCGACGAGAAATCATTTATACATTACCACATTTACATCTTCATATAAGTTTACAATATAGTGCTGAGTAGAAAGTGCTGAGTGCTGAGTTGTCTGATTCCAACTCAGTGCTGAGTAGAAAGTGCTGAGTGCTGAGTTGTCTAATTCCTACTCAGCACTCAGCACTCATAACTTTTTCTACATATTGACTTTCGAGAAGGAATGTTCCGCGTGTGAAGCGTATACCCCAATATCCACCTGGGCGACGGTCAACTATAATACCTTCCTCACCGATTTTAATCACATCAGGAGGACGTAGCATTGGCATTGTGTCAGCAGTTTTAACATATTGTGGTAGTGCGACAACGCGAACTTTACTACCAATGGTAAATTCTTCAGACATTTCTAATATATAAGGGCGCCTTTCCCTAAAATTACGAATATCTACCAAAATAGCAGGTTATACCAAAAATTAGACAAAACCCGCTCCTGTATTAAGAACGGGTGGTTGTATAGTAGATATGCACTATTAAATTATCTAGGTCTCCCACCAGGATTTTGGCGACTTTGACTTTGATAGTACTGTCTGATTTGATTCTGTTGTTGTGGTGTTAAAACAGTTTCAAAAATTTTCTTTTGCGAACCAGCGACAATTTGCTGAAGTTTTATGCCTTGGTCTTGTGATAATTGCAAGCTTTGAGTAATTTGCTGGGGGGTCTGACGTGCTTGCAGCGATTTTTTAAGCTGTTCACGTTGTGGTTTTGTTAACACACCCTCAATTTGCTTGCGAACTTCAGCATTGATTACTCGAACTTGTTCTTGTTGTTTTTTGTTGAGTTGGATTTGTGGTGGAGGAGCAACAGCTGGTTGCTGTTGAGCTTGAGCTAATTGCTGTACTGGTTTTGCGTTCGCACTAAAGGGGATTGCTGTTAAACTCAGGGCAATCGCTCCGGCTAAGATTGATAAGCTTTTTAATTTCATTTATTGCCTCGTGGATTTCTCCTATTGCTTTCACTATTATAGGAAGCTATTGCAAAAAGCATGTCAGGGAAAACCACAAATCTACGTAATTTTGTAACAATTTTCATGAATAGCTTAAACTTTTAGAAATCTATTTGGTAAAATTAATGTTAATAATCAAACTTCCGGTTTCAAGGAAATTACTTAGAAACCGGGCTTAAAGTTTTAACGATTTTGTTGTTGACGACGTGTACGCCAATTTTGACGCATTTCTTGTATTTTCTGTTTCTGTTCGTCGGTAAACACTGCTTGCATTTGAGTTTTAGACGCTTCTTTAATTTTCTTAATTTCTGCACGTTGGTCTTCGCTGAGATTTAGCGCTTTAAATCCTCCACGACGAGCTTGACGATTTTGTTTTGCAGCTTGCCATTGAGTACGCTGTTCAGGAGTAAGAACTTTTTCGATTGCAGCACGTGTTTCCTGACGAATTCTTGTTAGCTCTGCTTTTTGTGTGTCTGTCAATCCCAATTCTTCTGCGAACTTTCCACGGTTGGGTTTGGCATCTGTTGTTTGAGCTACAATTTGCGATTGAGAGGTTAGTGTGTTAGCTTTCGCGACTTCATGAATAGCGGTTATGCTCAGAGCAACGATTCCAGCGAGGACTGACAATTTGGATTTCATGTGGTTGTTGTTGAATTTATCTGGTTTGATACTGCCATCATAAGTAATTTTGTAAAGAGACTGTATTTGAAAAAGGTCATGATTCTAACCATGACTTACGTCATGGGTGAAGGTGTGACTAATTTAACTAGATTTTGTTGCCGATGATAAGTTATTAATTTAATTACATAAGCTTATTATTTAAATTTTTAATATTTGGTTAATTTTATTTCGATATGTGGAAGAACCAGATGAGTAACTCAATTCAATTTAAAAATCACCCGTTTCGATTTCTGCTTTATCTAGAGTGGACGCTGTTGACTATTGCTATCTTCAGTTCACTGGCCCCAACTCCGTGGATAAGACGCTCACAAGATTTTCCTGAGTTGACAATTTGCAGCTTAGTAATTTTTGGTTTAATGGGGTTACGATTACCAAAAGGAACTCAATCAAGTAAAATCATTTATACTGCTTGCGAAGTATGCTTAATATTAATTACAATATTGTTTGGCGGTCGTGCTTCGCGATTATTTCCATTTATATATTTAATTTTAGTAACTCGTAGCTGTTTAATTTTTCAACTACCGGGTCGGTTAGTTGTAACTTCATTGTCGTTTAGTTTATTTTTATTCACAATTTTTCGTAAATTTAATAAATTTCCTGTATCACCAGTAGGGCAAGAGCGATTCAAATTTTTCACTTTAAGTTTTGTTGTATTATTTGCACTAGCGCTTATTTTTGTACTATTATTGATGAATACAATTGTGTCAGAACGTCAAAGTCGCGAAAAACTAGCAGCAGCAAACCAAAAATTAAAGCAATATGCAATGAAAGTTGAATATCAAGCAACTTTAGAAGAACGTAACCGCATCGCACAAGAAATTCACGACTCTTTAGGACATTCATTAACAGCACTTAATTTACAACTAGAAGCTGCATTAAAGCTGTCGCAGTCGAATCCAGTTAAAGCACACGATTTTTTAGCACGAGCAAAAGAGTTAGGTTCTAAAGCATTACAAGACGTGCGACAATCGGTATCAGCATTACGTTTACACCCTTGGCAAGGTGATTCATTAGAATCGGCAATTATATTACTTTTAGAAGATGTGGAACGTACAACTAATGTTAAACCAGAATATATAATTAATTTAACGACTCCATTATCAAACGAATTAAGCATTACTGTGTATAGAATTATTCAAGAATCGGTGACAAATATTTGTAAATATGCTAACGCCACAAAAATAAATTTAGAACTATTAAATATTCATTCCGAACTACATTTAAAAATTCAAGATAATGGAATTGGTTTTGATTTAAACGAAGCGACCAAAGGGTTTGGGTTGCATAGTATGCGTCAACGCACTGAAGCTTTGGGAGGCAACTTTGATATTGAAACTTCTCCAGGTAACGGTTGTCAAATTCAAGTAATAATCGAATTGATATGATATCGTAAAGAAACCCGGTTTCTAAGATTTGGTCATAAAATTGACTTTGATAATTTGCATGAATGAATTAGAACGTTACTTATTTGATTTACAAGGATTCATCGTTGTTGAAAACGCATTATCTAGTTCTCAAATAGCTGAATTAAATTTGTACCTAGACAAGCAAAAGGAGTTACATAAATCACCAAATGCGACGAGATATAGATTTGATTGCTTACTCGGTTGGGGTAAACCATTTCGCGATATTATCGATAACCCACGTGTTACTCCTTATCTTTCTGAACTATTGGGTCATGAGTTTCGTTTAGACCACGACTACGTTCATATTATCGGTAAAGGAGTCGGGCCAGTTGGGTCATCGCTTCATGGTGGTGGAAATCCTTATGACCCTTGCCAGTATTACGAGTTTAAACACGGCAAAATGTATAATGGTCTAACTGCTGTTGCTTATGAATTAAGCGATGTAAATCAAGGTGATGGTGGATTTGGTTGTGTTCCTGGTAGTCACAAAAGTAACTATCCGTTTCCCCAAGCATGGCAAAATTTAGAAACTCCACAGAACTGTGTTAAAACAGTAACGGCAAAAGCTGGAAGCGCAATTATTTTTACCGAAGCTTTGACTCACGGTACACTACCCTGGCAAGGTAAAAACGAACGTCGCACCCTATTTTACAAATATTCACCTCAATCTACAGCCTGGGCGAGATACTATTACAATGCTGATAACTTTCTTGATTTAAACGCTTCACAGCGTCGTATTCTCAGAATACCGGGTATTTCCACATAATTAACGTAATATCTAATCAAGCTTTGCATAAACGGCGCCAAAGTCACCCTATTAGTAATTAGATAAATCAAAATTGCTACGAGGGGTAATCAAATGCAATCTTTCCCAACTAAATCACATACAGCTATACAAACATACTATCAGAACGCTTCTTATGCTAATTTATACATAAATGCTAGTTTAATAGTAGTAATTATAGGAATATTGGTAACAGTAAGAATATTTATAAATAAAGAACGACGTACTCAAAAAATACAGCAGCAAATTAAAAAACTTGAAAAAATGTACTTACTCGAATGTAAAGATAGCAACAGATAATTAACGGATGAAACGGATGGTTTATCCGTTTCATCCGTTACATCCGTTGCCAGTTACTCTCCTCCGTATTGATGACTTGTAACTTTACCTCGAAATACTACATACTGATAAATATTGTAGAAAATCATAATTGGAATCAAAAATCCGACAAAAATTAGCATGAACACAAGTGAACTAGGGTCAGCAGCAGCTTCATAAATTGTGATTTCAGTTGGAATAATGTATGGAAATACAACTAAAGCTAACCCAATAAATGTCAAAACAAATATTAGAATTGTCCAGACAAACGGCGCCTTATCTTGCTTTTTGTCTAAACTACCCAGAAGTTGCCATATTAACCATATTCCCAACACCGGAATTATTGCAAAAATATAAACGAGCGGTGCCTCAAATAATTTAGTGCGTGCGCTTTGATAAAATACTGGTGTGGAAATGGTAATAAATATTGCTCCTATTAATGTTGTATAAGCGGCAAGTTTAGCTGTTTTATAATGGGTTTCTTGTAACTCACCCTCTGTTTTCCAAATCAGGTAAGTTGAACCAATTAGTACATAACCTTGAATTAAAGTCAAAGCTACTAATATAGACTGCCAACTCAAAAAGTCCCAAGTTGTGCCCACAAAATGACCGGCTTTATCAACTACAATACCTTCGAGAACGGCGCCTAACGCAAACCCTTGTCCAAGAGCAGCTAAAAAACTTCCGGTGCCAAAAGCGATGTTCCAGAACAGCTTTCTATTTGCGTGTTCGCGAAACTCAAATGCTACAGCACGAAATATAAACCCAAATAGCATCATGCTCACAGGTATATATAACGCATTTAATATTGTGGCGTAAGCTAAAGGAAAGGCACCGAATAAACTTCCTCCCATCAGTACTAACCAAGTTTCATTTGCATCCCAGATATTACTTAAACTGGTCATTAGAATACCGCGTCGTTCTTCGTTGGATGCAGTGAGTGATAAAATTCCCACTCCTAAATCAAACCCATCTAGCATAACGTAAAGGAATAAAAACAAGGCTAATATTCCAAACCAGACCTGCGGTAAAAAGTATGTAAGTGTTTCCATTTTAACTCCTAACTCCTAACTCCTAACTCCTAACTCCTAACTCCTAACTCCTAACTCCTAACTCCTAACTCCTAACTCCTAACTAATTACTGTTGTGCTTCTACTGGACGTTCGTCGGGTACAAATTCTCCGGGTTTTGTGTCAAGTGCTGGTTGTGATTCTATACCAGGTATCGGCAAACTTAAATTTGGTCCTTTACGAATTATCCGACTGCCGAAGTAGAGCGCTGCAAATAATAGCATTGAGTAAACGGTCGCGTAGCAAATTAAAGTTGTTAAAACGTTACTTGGGGGTAGTTTCGATACTGAATCGACGGTGCGAAGTTGATTATATACCGTCCAAGGCTGGCGCCCAACACAGCGCACAATCCACCCTGTGTCAATTGCTATGTAACCAAGTGGTGCAGCAAATAACCACGCACGTAGTAACCATTTTTGCTCAGTAATATTTCCGGTTGATAGTTTGCCTCGTAACCATTGCAGCGTGGTTATTAACATTAACCCAGCGAGTGCAAACCCAATTCCTACCATTGTTCGGAATGAGTAATAAATTAGACCTACAAGGTGCGGTCGATTTTCTGGTTTAAATTCTTTTAGACCTAAAACGGGTTCAGAAAGCTTTTGTTTGAATTCCAGCACGAAACCTAGTGCATTTGGTATAGAGAGTTCCCAATCGTTTTTTTCGGCTTTGTCATTAGGTAATGCGACTAGGCTATAATCAGCAGATTCTCCTGCGGGTATTGTTTGCCATCGTGCTTCCATTGCTGCAAGTTTTGCTGGTTGACGATGGTAAACCTGTTCGGCGCTTAAGTGTCCGATATATATTTGTATTGGCGCCACTAAAATGACAGCAGCTATAACTATTTTTAATGAGCGTGAGAAAAATGCTGCGTTACGCTTATTTAAGATATACCAAGCGCTGATGCCACCAATTACAAATAGCGATGTCTCCAATGTTGCAAAGAACATGTGGAGAATACTCACTTTCATAAATGGATTGAATATTGCCTGAAAGTAGTCGCTGATGATAAATTTACCATCAACTAATTTGCCACCTGCGGGCGTTTGCATCCACGAATTCGCTACTAATATCCAAAATGTGGACATGTTGGCGCCGACTGCAACTAAAATTGTGGCAATGTAGTGAATAATGGGGTTTACTCGTTCCCATCCAAACACCATTATTCCTAAAGAAGCTGCTTCGAGCATGAATGCCCAAGTCGCTTCAAACCCCATGATACTGCCAAAAAAGTTACCAACAGCTTCAGAAAATGGCGCCCAGTTTGTGCCAAATTGAAATTCCATTGGAATTCCAGTTGCTACACCAATTCCAAAATTAAGAATATATAACTTCGACCAGAAGCGCGCATGGTAATAGTAATCACTGTTGCGCGTTTTTAGCCACAATCCTTCCACAATTACCAAATAAATGCCCATGCCAGTTGTCAGCACGGGCCAAAGCATATGGAATAAAGCTGTCAGCGCAAATTGCATTCGCGATAAGACAACGGTGTTTTCTAAGAACATAGACTGTATTGCATTTTTTAATAGAAGCTACTCAGTAATTTTGTAGCAGTTTCTGTGCAACAGTCATCTATCTTAATGACAACTTAAGCCTGATATGACTTAGTGTCATATTTTTAACCTACTGATTTCTTTCTTAATGATCCTTTCTTTTTGCCCTTTGTGTACGAGCGTGGTTAATTTCTCTTTGCTCTGAGGTCTCTGTGTCTAAATAAGGTAAAAATCAAGAATCACTGCACAGGCAGGATGCCTGTGCCACATTTTTGTCACATTTTACTTATGGATATACAGCATCGGCAATTAGGACGGGTCTATTTTTGTATTGTGCTTCCAGCTGTTGCTTGACGTTTGGGTTCCAAGAGAAGCTATATTCTTGCTCTATTTCGTTCGCAATAAATGGACGTACTTCACCAACTACAGCGACTTTCTGACCTTTGTTAATCGCAACTTTGGGAGATGTAGTCATCAAAACAGGTAGGTCTCTACCTTTGATGAATTGGTCTGCTTGCAATGTCATTACAGAGTTTTGAAGTTTAGATACCTGACCTGTAACTGATATGGTTTTGCCGTAAAACTGCTCTGGTGCTTGGGATACTTGATTTGGTTGAGGCGCCAAAGTGATGTTTTCGGCAACCAATACAGGGTCTCCGACATAATCACTGTACAAGTCCTCATTTAAGTTCACCTTAAACTCGCGTTCAATATCTGAAATCACGAAGTCTCTGACCTGACCTGTAATTTGTACATCTACATTATTCGCAGGTAAACTAAACGGTATTCCTGATGCATTCACAACCAAAAGCGGTTCTTGTTGCGAAAACAGCCCATCTTTGAGTTTGAAAGAGTTTACTCCCAACTTTTCAATTGGTCTACTTCTTACTGTTACTGTTTTATTTATGAAGTCTCTAGGATTTCTAACTACTTCAGCAGCGTTAACTGGTCGAGCAGGTGAGTAAGTACTTTCTTGACCGTAGTTCCCAGCTTGTGCGGTAAACGCAAGAATGACCAGAGACGAGATTACACCTATATCCCATATACTCTGAACCAAACCACGTCGTTTTGGACTTCTATCTGTTTCAATTTGGGTAGTCATAGTCTCAAAAATTATTGGGTAGTTAAGAATTGACGACGACAAACATATCTAGTCAGTAAGTTCATAAAGTCTTACTGCAATAGGTCACGTCAACCCCTGGTTAACTTGTTACACACTGTTTTATGAATAGTGAGGCAACTATTGAGTACGGTATGAAGAAAAAGATTGCACCCGCTGCGTCTGTACTCAATTTGGTTAAACTCTCACTATGTTCATTTAATAGGGCTACTAATTCTATTTTTTTAAGTAACTGCTCACACCATGCGATATGCTTCGCTCCGGTTTCAGCGCAAAAGCTTCATATTCCTTTAACTTGAGTTTATTAAAGTGTTACCATTCCCTTCGGTTCAGGCTCCTAATATTCAAGATACAGGACGGAATGAAACCCGTACTCTTCCAACAGAATGGAAAGGGCTTCTATCCTAAGTATGAACATAATAATGTAAATTCATGAAATATTTTATAAAAAAAAATTAAAGTTTTTTGCCTGACTTTAATCTCGGCTTATTTACTTTTCGCAGAGAAAAATACTAAATAAGGAACTTCCAAAAAATAAATTCTTCATGTTGTGGAGCGGGCATCCTTGCCCGCCCAGGTTTAGAGCAGGCAAGGATGCCTGCTCCACAAAAAAATTTGAAGATTTTTCTATATGGAAGTCCCTAACAGAAACCGGGCTTCTTGTGACAAACTACGCTTTTACTTTAATCACTCGCACAGAAGCCCGGTTTCTTTCAGCTAGCGATAAATATGTTAAATAATGTAAAGAATTATTTAATGCTTATATACAAGTACACGTAAAGCTATGACCGCGACCTCACTACGGATAGATACAAGTGTATTAAATGCATCCACGTTAGAAAATTCTAATAAGGGACTTGCAAATAAAAAAATACCCAAAAATTTCTTGTGGGGTGGGCATCCTTCGCTTACACCCACAGTTTAAACGGGCAGGGATGCCCATTCCACAAATGGAGAATTTAATTTTTGCGGCGCCGGGTTAAATGACATCCGCGCTTCAAGTAAAATTATTATGTGGAACAGGCATCCTTGCCTGTCCTTACTACTTCCTCCAAGGCAATTTCGTTCCCATCTCTGTGTAGGCAGAAAAAACAAGATAAAGAATAAACACAAAAACACTAGCTACAAATATAACAACGTCGTTATCCATATGAATTAAGTATTAACGAATACAATAAAACTTTACCATCAATAGAACTCAAGAAATATATAAAACCCTATCCTTTGATAGATTAAGCATATAACAATCATACGTTGAATAAGAAGTAATGCTTCTTGTATTTTTTAAGGCTGATTAAATCTAAAAATGCAATTAGATAGATAAAATATTACTTAAATAAAGGGTATTATCTCACATGATTAACACAAATGCATTGCGCGAAGCCGAGCGCTACTGTGCTTTAGGAATTGGAATATTATTTTTAGTTCTTGGTATAGTTGGATTTATTCCAGCTTTTGTTTCTATACCTGGAACTGATGTTTCTTTTGTTCCAGCACAGGATGCACACAATGCTTATGCTGCTGGTTTTGGATATGTCTTTGGACTATTTCCTACTAACTTTTTGCACAACCTTGTTCATTGTACTGTTGGTTTATTGGGAATTACCTCTTATTTAACTCACCACGGCGCCAGACAATTTAATCGTATCTTTTTTGTTGCTTATGTGGTAATTGCAATAATGGGTTTACTGCCGTTTACAAAGACATCCTTTGGCTTGATGCCATTATTTGGTTATAACGTATTTTTAAATGCAGCTAGCGCGATTGCAGCAGCTTATTACGGAATTGTTATACCAGCAAAACTTGCAGGTGAACCTGTATCTGACAATATTTAATTTCTAAACAAATGGCATTGTAGAGACGTTATATGTAACGTCTCTACATTTTTTAACTAGGATTGGAACCCATGACTTGTTGTAGGAGTGCAACTACATCGCTACGGCTAAGTTTTTCTTTACCATGTGCAATGGCTTCTAGAGTGCCGTAAGCTAATGTTAGGGGTATTTGGCAAAAGTCTAATGCTGGACTGTCGGGGGGAAGGGAAGCATTGTAAGCCGAAGCCAAGGCTAAATTTTTGCGTGCGTATGCTTGCAATTTGTTCGCATCCCAACCTTTGGGCGTAAAGGTGACACCGCGAACTGAGTCTTCGCTATAATTGCGAATGATATTCACGGCTTGCAATCCTCTACCAAACCCAATTGCTAAAGTTCTGTTGGTTTGCGTTCCATCGTACCAAGCCCATAAATCTGATAGCAATAACCCAACGGCGCCTGCAACCCCAAATGTATAACGGTCTAAGTCTGACTCGTCGTCTATTCTCCAGTTTCGTTCTGCCCAATATGCCATGCGGTCTGACATGGCAGCAGTGGCATCCCATATTCTAGGTGCAATAGTTTCTGGCGCCAATATCAACCATTCGCGCAGTCGAAGAGTCACTTCAGGTAATTTATTCTCGTATCCAACAAATGCCTCTGTAAAAGCGTCAACAGCAAAACCATCAACTCCTGCCTGTAAAGTCAAACTAATATTTCGCAGCAGTTTAGATTTTGTTTGGTTATCAAGCTCTGAATCATCTTCGATTTGGTCGATAGCACGCATACACAAATAAGCCGAAGCAACTGCTTCCTGCAACCCTCGTGGTAAACGAACTATGGGGATGTAAAAAGTCCGGCTAGTTTCCTTCAATAGCTCTAAAGCGTCTGTACGTAAATCCATTCGTTACACTCCTCTGGATATTTTCCCCCACTTGCAGTTTCCTGCCTTCTGAATATTATTTATACATATTTAAGTAAAAATTAAGCATTTTGGGTTAATTATAAAGTTTAGTTATCTTTGTCTTGCAGGTTACAGTTTATATCATTTCTGAATATCAATCGCAATTATGATTACTCAGCAGCAACTTATAAACCTTACTGCCTTTTAACAAAAGCAAGATACTAAAAAATTAAACTTTAGCTTGTTTTTACTGTATAAAATAATATACAGAAACCGGGTTTCTACCCAAAATAAACCCGGTTTCTTAGGATGCATGTTATATTTAAAAATGCAACCACATTTACAATAGCTTTAAAGAATTATTTTATACAATAATCGTTAACTAAAGGTGTGATAAGTTTTGAGTGAGATGTCAACATGTCAAGTAATTGGTTATTTAATCTGTTTCTAAACTTTGTGCATGAACTCCTTTATCAATAACATAAAATTTATAAAAGTTTTCCAGAGCATATCATGGTTTTCCATACTTGGGAATATTTTTAATGTACCGTACTGTAATTAAATTGTGGTATGATTACTCGACCTGTAAGTAACAAGAAATTCTCGTCATATGTAATCAATACGTAGTTTTTGTATTATCTTTTACATGTTAAAAAATTTTTTGTAGCTAGCTAAAGCTACATATATATTAATAATTTATACAAGCTAGTGCCGCGTGGCTAAAATAACTATCCAGTTGGAAAAGGCTAAAAACCTTATTAAATAAGGCTTCTTTACGAATGCTCTCTATCTCCTGTCTTCTGACGAATGGCACTAGCCACAAAAAAAGTAACGGTATGATGTATTTGATTAAGTCATAAGTGCTTGGTAGCGACCAAGAGCTAGTAAAGGAAAGTACTGTTGGTATAAGTGATATTTCAGATAGAAGTGACAGGGGAAACCGGTTCCTGTAAAATCATCTTCGTTCCAAGTTCCGGACTCGTGCTGAGTTGCGACTAAATAATCTACACCACGCTTGATAGCATCTGTAGAATATTTGCCACTTGCTTGACCTGCTGCCATTAAGCCTAGTAATGCCCAAGCAGTTTGCGATGCTGTACTGCGTCCTTTACCTTTTAGACTAGGGTCGTTATAGCTGCGGCAGGTTTCACCCCAACCACCATCTGTGTTTTGACAACTTATCAACCAAGCGGCGCCACGTTGAATGCTTGTTCTTTTAGACGGCGCCATACTAGCTAAAGCACAAAGGGCACCGCTAGTTCCGTAAATGTAATTGACTCCCCAACGACCAAACCAACAACCTTCGGCTTCTTGCTCTTTGAGTAAATAATCAAGCGCGCGGTCAAAGTCATGTTGATTAATTGACAAATCGCAACAACCGAACATTTCCAAAACACGTGCGGTTACATCTGCTGTATTCGGGTCTATCATGGCTTTAAGGTCGCCATAAGGAATCATATTCAGCCAATCAGCATCATTATTAAGATCAAATGCCGCCCAACCTCCTTGTTTACACTGCATTGTTGCAACCCAATCAATTGCCCGCATCATTGCAGCTGTTTTTTGTTTTTCATTAGGGAGCTTTGCTAATGCTAACGACATTACAACGACTGCTGTGTCATCTACATCAGGATAGAACTTATTATCAAATTCAAATGCCCAGGCGCCTGGTTTGCCTTGACGATTTTTAACTGCCCAATCTCCATATTCTAGAATTTGCTTAGAAAGTAACCATTCACCCGCACTAACAATATCTGGATGGTCTGGCGCCAAACCTGACTCAATGAGTGCGCGTATTACCCAAGCAGTATCCCAAACTGGCGAAACACAAGGTTGCACACGATAACTATCGGCAGTTTCTATCGCAAAATTATCAAGCGCTTTGAAACCACGCACAACTATTGGGTCGTTGACATCATAATTCAATGCACGCAACGCCAAAAGTGAATTGAGCATTGCTGGAATAATTCCACCCCAGTCACCTGTAACTTCCTGACGTTCTAAAACCCATCTTTCCGCAGCTTGAATACCCTCTTCGCGGAACGGTACTAAACCTAAACTTTCGCTAAATTTAAAAGCTTCATCCGCCACTAAAAAGATATCAGTCCAATCATTGCTACGCGGTAACTCATACTTAACGTTGTCTATTCCTTCTGTATATAGCTCATTAAGGCTAATACCAGGATTGGTAACATACACAGGTTTTTTGTCTGTGACAATCAGTAAAGGTACTGTGCTAGAGCGTGCCCAACTTGACATTTCATAAATATTAAATATGAAATTATCTGGAAGCAACATAACCCAAGGAGGTAGCGAAGGAATACCACGCCAGTTATAACAGCCAATTAATGCTAGATGTAGCTTAGTGAAAATTCGCGTTTTGCTGATGCCGCCTAACCCTAAAATAAAATCGCGCGCTAACTTTAATGCTGGGTCAGTTTCTTTTACCCCCAGTAATTTCAGCGCCATATAAGCTTCGACTGAGGTGCTTAAATCTCCACCATCACCATAAAAAAGTTCCCAGCTACCATTCGGACGTTGTTGGGAACGGAGATATTTTTCAATTTTATGTAGGGGTCGATAGTTATCGGTACCCCAAATCTTGTGAAGGAGGACGACCTCAGCAGTTATAGTGACATTAGATTCTAATTCAGCCCACCAGTAGCCATCTGGGTATTGAATCGATAAAAGATAATTTTGACTCGCTGCAATTGAGTAAGGGACTTTTGATAAAGTAACCCGATTTTGAATTTGCATGAAGTACTACTCAGACTTAACAATAGTATGGATGCGGCAATGAAAAATGCAAGTGCTATCTCTAACTAGATAGAAAACGTATTCTCCCATGTAAAAGCGGTGATAAGCAAGGGTACTATGACACTTATTGAATTGGTTGCTACATTTTTACCAGTTTTGATTTGGATCGGATTACTGATTTTTCGAGGCGCCTTCTGGCAAGTGTCAGAAGTTATAGAGGATATAAGCATAGGCGATTTCTACCCTACAGTTTGCGCTGTAATTCCTGCACGTAATGAAGCTGATTTATTAGGTAAGACCTTAAAATCTATACTTTGTCAAGACTACCCAGGCACATTTAATATTGTTCTAGTCGATGACAACAGCAGCGATGGCACAGCATCCGTAGCGTTGAAAACTGCTGAAAATCTTAACAAAACTCAACATTTACATGTAATCAACGCTTTGCCGCTGGCACCAGGTTGGTCTGGTAAACTCTGGGCAGTTGAACAAGGTATTCGTAAAGCTAGTACATTTAATCCAGATTATTATCTTTTGGCAGATGCAGATATTGAACATGATTCCCATAATCTTAATAGACTTGTTACAAAAGCATTTCAACAAAACTTCGACCTAGTGTCTGTAATGGTGCAGTTACGCTGCGAAAGCTTTTGGGAAAGATTATTAATACCAGCGTTTGTATTCTTTTTTCAAAAACTTTATCCTTTCCGTTGGGTCAACGACCCTAATAAATCGACTGCTGCCGCTGCGGGTGGTTGTATATTAATTCGTCGTGATGCACTAGAACGTATTGGTGGAATTCAAAGTGTTAAACAAGCTCTAATTGATGATTGTGCATTAGCAGGCGCCGTGAAATCAACTCAAAATCATCCTATTTGGTTAGGTTTAAGTTCTTTAACGCACAGCTTACGTGAGTATAATTCCTTAAATACAATTTGGGATATGGTGGCGAGAACTGCTTATACTCAACTTAATTATTCCCCAATATTACTAATTGGGACTTTATTAGGAATGACTTTAGTGTATTTAATTTCACCAATAGCATTAGTATTTGGTTTAGTAACGAGTAACTGGTTAATTGCTGTATTGGGTTTACTAGGGTGGTTGCTTATGGCTTTAGCCTACTATCCAACAATTCGTTTTTATCATTGCTCACCTATTTATGCTTTTTGCTTACCAGTAATTGCATTTTTATACACTTTAATGACTATAGATTCAGCCTTACGTCATTGGCAAGGACGGGGAGGCGCCTGGAAAGGCAGAGTTTATGAAATATAAAAATCTTGTGGAATGACATCTTGTGGAATGACATCTTGTGGAATGGGCATCCCTGCCCGTTCCATATAGTTTTATATAAGGGCGGGCAAGGATGCCCGCTCCACAAGAAATGAGTGAATATTTGATTTAGAAAGTCCCTAAATTCCTGGCAGCATCTTCTAAAACCTGCAACCCTCGTAGAGAACCATATATCAAACGACAAGCAGCGATAGGTTGACGTAACATCCCTAAAGCCAATGGTAAAGTTAAAAGGGCGCCTTCCGGACTAAAAGCGGAATTTAAATTAGGCAAATCATATTTACACCCATCACTGACTACTCGTAACATTCCCACTTTGAAACCAACCGAACTTAAAAATTCCAGCGCACTAAAACCTTCCATATCAACGACAGAGGCGCCAGATTTTCCCAATAAAATTTTCTCATCCTTGGAAGAAACAACACTATCACTAGTTAACGCCCTTACTCTTGATACTTTCTCTTTAAGCTGTAACTCCAATTGATTAGTAAAATCATTATCACACTCGATAATCTTATCTTGATAAACACAAGTCTCATAAAGCACAATATCCCCCACATCGTAATCAGGGGTTAAACTTCCACATAAACCCATTACCAAAGCACATGGCTGAGAATCTTTAAGTAAATTCACAGACTTATACCATTCTTGTAAATATTTAGTTACAGCTTTACCACCCACAGGAATAGATATAACCTGCGGGACAGTCTTGCTAAGTAGCCTCAAACCATTACACACAGCTTTATACTCCGCACCTTGCGGCACAAAAACGAAAACCCCCATGCAGCTCGTAATAAGCACTTCAGTGCTTTCCACCCACAACAAACACCATCATCTAATCATCCCAACCCGCACCAAAATTTTCCACATAATACTTAACACAACAATCTAACAGCCATTCCTTCCCATACTCCTGCAAATACCAATTAATGCTGCTTTGATTCCAATCAAAATTAGATTCAGCCCAACCATGCTTAACAGGATTGTTATGGATATAATTAATAGTCGCATAGTAGTGACGTTCAGAACGAATCGCGCGGTCAAAGTAAGAGTACCAAACTTTTCGTCCACTAGTATTATCTGCAAGATTCCAAAAACGAGAAGTTCTACCATGAACACGACGGAGTGACTTGCCTACTACATCAAAGTTTTCGACATGAACTAAAATATGGTAATGATTTGGCAATATAACCCAAGCCAGAATTTCTATGCCATTATTTATAAGTTCCTCAAATAGCATATCAAGTATTTCCTGGCGCCTTGCTTCTGTGGACATATGATGTTTATGTTCGTAGCAAGTTGCTGTAATAAAGTATAGTTCTTGGTTGCGTATGGTGTGTGGTGGGGAGTGAGGAGGATAACCACGACTTAAGCGCTGTTGAACTAGTTCTGCTTTTTGCTCTGGTGTAAGTGTACGATATATATACATTTTGGAAATGTATTGGTAGGTGTTACTGTTAGTAGTTTTCCCAAAATTTTTATGGTGTTTATGTGTTTGGGGTTGAGAATTGTTAAGTTTTGTTGAGATGTGTTAAGCACTGAAGTGCTTATTACGAGTTGTTTTGGGGTTGGTTGTGTACCGAAGGAACGGAATTAGTTTTAAAATCAAGAATTAGTGGCAACTTCAGTCAACGATGGTAAAAGTGAAGCATCCGAAATCGGCGCGCGACCGTTTTAATATATCTAGGGTGGCGATTCAGAATTCTTGGTTAACGCTATCGTTTTGGCTCGCTGTGATGGTGGCTGGAATTTTGGCGTTTAGTTCGCTGAAGTACGCTTTATTCCCAGATATTACTTTTCCTGTGGTGGTGGTGAATGCAAATGCACCCCTGACTACCGCAGAAGATACGGAAGCTAAGTTAACTAAAGTTATTGAGCAGCGTTTACAGTCGCTGGACAATATAGATGATGTTCGTTCGTCAACTTATCCAGGACAAGCTGTTGTTAGTGTTACGTTTACGGTGGGAACAGATTTAGAAAAATCTAGACTCGCTGTTGATAGTGCCGTAAAGCAGGTTAAG
The DNA here is from genome assembly GCF_019977735.1 of Calothrix sp. PCC 7716. GTDB lineage: Bacteria > Cyanobacteriota > Cyanobacteriia > Cyanobacteriales > Nostocaceae > Dulcicalothrix. Next base: position 5,728,230 of record NZ_AP025018.1, read on the forward strand.
CTGATTGGTGGTTCTCAATATCAGGTAATTCCGTTTAATCTTAATGAATCAGCTGCAATTAGTTATGCTGTAGAAAGTTCAAAGCTTTCTTTTAGTGATTTAGCGAAACAAACAAAAGACAAAATAATACCATCTGTATCTAAAATACCAGGGGTTCTCAAAGTTGTTTTGTTAGGAGAAGCTACTCCAGATTTACCCCAACCTGTAACTCAACCAAGTAGCGGCGCCACTAAGGTAAGATTCAATGGTAAAGATGCGCTTGCGTTCCAAGTTATTAAACGTGGTGATGCCAATACGCTAGAGGTCGTTAGTAGAGTTGAGCAAGAAGTTTCAAGACTGCGAACAAATTTACCAGATGTCCAACTTAATTTAGCATCAACGCAAGCAGAGTATATTCGCAGAGCGACTCATGCGACAATCGAGTCGTTGATTGAAGCAATTGTTCTATCGGTAGTTGTAATTTATCCTTTTTTGAGAAGTTGGTCAGCAACGCTAATTTCTGCACTTGCAATTCCAATCTCATTGCTGGGAACGTTTATTGTAATGGCATTGTTTGGCTTTAATTTAGAAACAATTACGTTGCTCGCACTTGCACTGGTAATTGGTAGTATCATTGATGACGCGATTGTTGATGTGGAAAATATTATGCGCCACATTGATAAAGGTGAAACTCCTCGCCAAGCAGCATTTACAGCCACTTATGAAATTGGAGTGACTGTTACCGCAGCGACCCTAACCGCTGTAGCAGTTTTTCTGCCTATTGGTTTGATGGGTGGCGTTGTCGGTCAATTTTTTAAACCGTTTGGTATTACTGTATCAGCAGCAATGCTAACTTCGTTGTTGGTCGCACGCACACTTTCACCTGTATTAGCAATTTACTGGATTAAACCGAATTCTAGGCGCCGTGCTGCACATAATGAGAATCAAAGCTGGGGTTATTTTGCCCAGCGCTATCAAGATTTATTGCGATGGTCACTCAATCATCGCAAAATAGTAATGGGGTTGGCAGTGTTGAGTTTTGTAATTGGAATAGCAATCATTCCTATTATTCCGAAAGGATTTATTCCCAAACTTGATAGAGGAGAATTTAATGTTACATATACAGTATCGTTAACTAAACTAATAGAGCAAAGTAAACAAGCGGCACAAGATGCTGTCTTGAGTTTTTTAACTCCAGGAGATACGTCATCCGTTGCAATATCAAGCGCAAATACATCTACTGACCCCTTGACTTATTCGTTGGAAATAGCCAAGAAACTCGAAGCAGTTGTAAAAACACCCGATGTTGAAACTATATTTACTACCGTAGGTTCGCGTGAAGGTACACCAAACAAAGGTACACTTTATGTCAAACTCAAAGAAAATCGACAAATAAAAACTGCCGACATGCAAGAACAAGTGCGCGCGCGCTTACCAAAACTTGCCGATGTTACGATTAGCGTTGAGGACATTCAATTTGTTGATACGGGTTCGCAAAAACCCCTAACTGTTGCATTACAAGGTGAAAACCTTAAAACTCTTTATTCTTCAGCAGCATCTATCGCACAGCGTCTTAAAAAACTACCAGGATTTGTGGATGTAACTTATACGGGTGAAGGTAATACTGGTGATACTACTGACATTTTTCAAATAGAACGACTTAATAACCAGCGTGTAGCTTATATTAGCGCTAATTTAGGTAAAGATTTATCACTAGGTGATGCCACTGATAAATTAGTCGAGTCAGCCGAAACTATAATACCTTCATATATCAAATTAGATTTAGGAGGAGACTCGGCGCGTCAGGACGAAGTTCTCGGCAGTTTTACTTCAACACTACTTCTATCGGCACTATGCATTATCATTGTGCTGGTTTGTTTATTTGGAGGTTGGCAAGACCCATTGGTAATTGGTATTTCATTACCCCTAGCGCTCGTTGGCGCCGTAATTGCGCTATTAATTACTAAAAGCGACTTTGGTATGATATCGCTGATTGGTTTTGTTTTCTTATTGGGTATTAGCAACAAAAACGCTATTTTACTCGTTGATTATATTAACCAACTGCGACGTGAGGGACTATCTCGATCCGCAGCCATTCTCGAAGCTGGGCCAGTTAGATTTCGACCGATTATTATGACTACCGTTGCTACTATTTTAGGAATGGTACCAATTGCACTCGGTATTGGCGCCGGTTCGGAATTACGTTCACCGATGGCAGTCGCTATTGCTGGTGGTTTAATTAGTTCTACGCTACTAAGCTTGATTGTTGTCCCTGTTTTATACGCAATTCTTGACGACTGGTTTAAGCGCAAACAATTTAAGAATAATTAATCAAAATTAACCATTGACTAAACAATGCATAAAGTTTTTGTCACGGGTGGTACAGGTTTTGTTGGCGCCAATTTAGTGCGCTTGCTAGTTCAGCAAGGGTATTTTGTTTATGCGCTAGCACGTGCTAACAGTAATCTGAGTAATTTAAAAAATATTCACAACGTTGAAATAATCAAAGGTGATTTAAATAGTCCTGACCTCTGGCAGCGAATGGTGGGTTGTCAGTATTTATTTCATGTAGCTGCTCATTATTCGCTGTGGCAAAAAGATAAAGAGTTACTGTATCAAAATAATGTGCTGGGAACGCGGAATATTTTAGCTGCTGCAAATCGAGCAGGTATTAAACGTACAGTATATACAAGTTCGGTTGCAGCAATTGGTACAAGAGAAAGTGTTGTAGATGAAACTCACCAAAGTCCAGTCGAAGAACTTGTTGGTGAATATAAAAAGTCTAAATACTGGTCGGAACAAGAAGCTGTTAGCGCTGCTGCTGCTGGCCAAGATGTAGTAATCGTGAATCCTAGCACTCCTATTGGTCCAATGGATATAAAACCAACTCCAACTGGACACGATATTATACTGCGGTTTTTGCGTCGAAAAATGCCCGCTTACATTAATACAGGCTTAAATCTTATTGACGTGCGTGATGTTGCTTGGGGACATTTACTTGCACTTCACAAAGGAAAATCAGGGGAGCGTTACATTCTAGGAAACGAAAATCTTACACTCAAGCAAATTCTTGACCACCTGGCACAAATTACGAATTTACCCGCACCAAATCGTACTATACCAGCCTGGATTCCTTATAGTGTGGCTTGGTTGGATGAAAAGATTCTTACACGCTTAGGCAAAATACCATCAATACCTATAGATGGTGTCAAGATGGCACAACACACTATGTACTACGATGCATCAAAAGCTGTGCGCGAACTTGGTTTGCCTCAAACTCCTGTATATATTGCCCTCAAAGAAGCAGTCGAATGGTTTATAGCTCATGGATATGTGGCGAAAAATTAAAACAAATACTGTTTTCTTTACTTACTTTGCTTAGTAATGCTTTTATATATAAACTTACCGGGGAGTGAAAAATGTCAATTAACTTAATGCAAGCGATAGAAATCGGTAAATACTTAGTCGCGCAACGTATCAAAGGACGCAAACGTTTTCCACTTGTGTTGATGCTCGAACCGCTATTTAGATGCAACTTAGCGTGTTCTGGATGCGGTAAAATCCAGCATCCTACTGAGATACTTAAACAAAATTTAACACCAGAACAATGCTTTGCGGCTGTCTCTGAATGCGGCGCCCCTGTAGTTTCAATACCAGGTGGAGAACCTTTATTACATCCGCAAATCGATGAAATCGTGCGTGGACTAGTCGCGCGCAAGAAATTTATTTATCTATGTACAAATGGAATATTACTAGAAAAAAGTCTAGATAAATTTACACCTTCACCATACCTAACATTTTCTGTTCACCTTGATGGAATGCGCGATTTACACGATAAATGTGTTGACCGTAAAGGCGTATTTGATACTGCGGTGAAAGCAATTCGTGCAGCAAAAGCAAAAGGATTTCAAGTAGCAACAAATACAACAATATTTGATGGTACTGAACCAGCAGAAATGCAAGAATTCTTCGATTTCGTTACATCTTTGGGTGTAGATGGAATGACTATTTCCCCAGGATATGGGTATGAGTGGGCGCCCGACCAAGACCATTTTCTCAAACGCGAACAAACACGCGCATTATTCCGTAAAATATTGGCGCCTTGGAAAGCAGGTCAAAAAAACTGGAGTTTTAATAACAACCCACTTTTCCTAGACTTTCTCACAGGTGACAAAGACTATGAATGTACACCTTGGGGAATGCCATGTTATAGCGTACTAGGATGGCAAAAACCTTGTTACCTACTCAATGAAGGACATTACAAAACCTTCCAAGAACTACTCGACCAAACTGACTGGAACCAATATGGTCGCGCAAGCGGCAACCCCAAATGCGCCGACTGTATGATGCACTGTGGTTACGAGCCAACAGCAGCAATGGACTCAATGCAACCAACCAACATCGCCCGCTCCATGAAAGTCCTCTGGGGTGGCTAACAAATTAATTATTTTGTAAACTCTTGTGGAACAGGCATCCCTGCCTGTTCTTCTCCAATATTTAAGGGCGGGCAAAGATGTCCACTCCACAAGAATTATGCCCACACACTGCTAGATGGATTGCGTTATAATAACCTAATAAAGATTTAACAGCTAATTTATGATAACTGTAGACAGTCAAATATTTACTCAGATTGAAGCGCTTTCTGCCGCAGAAAAATTATTGATTGTTGATTGGATTTTAAATAATTTAGATCAGCCAGACCCTGAAATTGATAAGCTTTGGTTAATTGAAGCAGAAAAAAGACTTGATGCTTACGAAAAAGGGCGAATCAAAGCAGTTGATTTGGAGACTGTATTACAAAAGTATCGGAAATGAAAGTAATTTTTCTTGAACCTGCCCAAAACGAGCTTGATGACTCAGTTATATTTTATAATCAACAGCTTGAAGGCTTGGGAGATAAATTTTTAACAGAGGTTTTTAAAGCAATTGATTTGATTCAGAAATACCCCAATGCTTGGCAGCAACTTTCAGTCCGTATAAGAAGATGCTTAGTTAAAGGATTTCCTTATGGTGTTGTGTACGTCATATCGGATAATAATTTAATTATCATAGCAATTGCCAATCTACATAGAAAACCAAATTATTGGTTAGATAGACTGACATAAAAATAAAACCTGGGATTACATTTAATGATGGAGAACTACCATGCGTAAAACACTACTATCAGTCCTTTCACTAGTACTATTTAGCACTTTATTTGCATCTGCAACGCGCGCGGATGACAAAAACGAAGTAGTAGTCACTAAACTACAAATGCGAGACAAAATAGTTCTAATCAAGAATCAAGCTTCAGGAATCAAGTACTCTGTGAAGTCACAAGATGGTACAGTAGTGAGTGCAAATTTAACCGAAGCGGAACTCGCAAGTAAGTATCCTGATTTATACGAAAAAGTTTGCCCCTCTGTGGCATTTCCTGATGGATCGTCCTTTGATGGTGCTTGGGCTGGTACACATCTTCCAAATTAAAAAAGTTTAAAAACTTTTAGAGAATGATTTGGGTCTACACTCAGCAATAAGACATTAGTATTAATTAAATAAGCCACCATAGCGGGCGCCAAAACTATTTTCTTAATGAGGTGTTTGGATGTTAGTAGTATGGTGGGCATTGCCCACCTTACAAGTATATACTGCACAGTTCGTTATGCTTATGCCACAACATGCCAAAATTAAATTATTGCGGCAGTTGCTTTGAGTTCAAAGATTTTTTCGATTATGTCTTCGACTACTTTATCAGGAGTCGAGGCGCCGCTTGTAACACCAACAGTAATTTTTCCATCAGGCAACCAATTTTCTGTGATTTTTAATTCTCCGTTTAACTCACGGTGTTCGATGGCTTTACGCGATTTAATGCGTTCGACACAATCAATATGATATGAAGGAATTGTGCGCTCTACAGCAATTTCTTGGAGGTGGGTTGTATTTGATGAGTTGAAACCGCCAATTACTATCATTAAATCAACTTTTTCATCAACTAACTCGAACATCGCATCTTGACGTTCTTGAGTTGCGTCACAAATTGTGTTAAAGCTTTGGAAATGGTCGTTTAATTCTTGCGGCCCGTATTTTTGCATCATCGTCCGCTCAAATAATTTGCCTATTTGCTCGGTTTCTCCTTTAAGCATGGTAGTTTGATTGGCAATTCCAACTCGTTCTAAATCTACTTCTGGGTCAAACCCTGCTGAACAAGCTTGGCTGAATTTTGCCATAAACTCATTTCTATCACCACCATTTAATATATAGTTTGTGACATATTCAGCTTGCTGTAAATTCAATATAATCAAATATTTGCCTGCAAAAGAACTTGTAGCAACGGTTTCTTCGTGATTGTATTTGCCGTGAATGATTGATGTAAAGTCACCTTTTTTATGCTTTTCTACGGTGTTCCATACTTTAGAAACCCAAGGACAGGTTGTGTCAACTATTTTACAACCCTTTTCGTTAAGTAACTGCATTTCTTGAACACTGGCGCCGAATGCAGGTAATATTACAACATCACCACTTTCTACGACCGAAAAGTCTTTTTGCCCAGCTTCTACAGGAATAAATTTAACTTGCATTTCGCGCAAACGTTGGTTTACCGAAGGGTTATGAATAATTTCATTGGTAATCCAAATTTGCTCTGTCGGAAAATGCTTGCGTGTTTCATATGCCATCGCAACCGCGCGCTCTACTCCCCAACAAAACCCAAATGCTTGGGCTAATCGAATTGTTACATCCGCACGCTTAAAATTATAATTGTTATTGCGAATTTCTTGTATTAAATTACTTTGGTACTCCGATTTTAACTCGGCAGCAACTTCTTCTTGATGACCGAAGCTACGACGGTGATAGTTCTCGGAATGTTGTAGTGAACGTTTAAATGCTTTAGTATCCATTGATATTTCTTCAAAAATCTTCAAAATTTACTATATATATTGTCGCGCTTAGTTGACGACATTAGAATTGCTGTTGAGCAAATGGTTGTTACTTTAATTCTATTTCGCTGTATAACTGTAATGCTGAACGCCATACTAAGTAGCCTTGTGGACTTAAATGTAACCCGTCTGTGCTGAAGTCTGAACGTAGTTCTCCTCGACTATCGGCAAATAACGGATACAAATCTAAATATTTTATACCTTCTTTTGCCGCAATATTTTGTAACTGCTGATTAAGTTCGCGAATTCTATTGTTGGGAATTGCTAAGAGCTTTTGTTTTCCCTCCCAAGTTGCTCCTTCTCCACCATGCGGCAATATTGACTGAATCACAATTTGAGACTTGGGGTGTGATGCACGCAAGGTAGTTACTATTCGACGGTAATTATCTAATATTTTGCTATCTTCAACTCCTCGAATTAAGTCGTTGATGCCAATCATTACAAAAATTGTTTCTGGCTTGGTCTGGTTGAATAAATTTAAACGCTTTAGTAATCCGGTACTAGTTTCTCCAGAAATACCTTGATTGAGCCAAGTACGTTCTTCTGGTAATAATTTTTGTGGGAACCATAAAGATAAAGAGTCACCTGCTAATACTGTTAAACGCTGTGGACGTTTATTTGCAGCGACAAGAGCTTCGCGTTTTAAAATATCTACCCATTGAGTGTAACTAAGTTGATGACGCTCACCCAGTTGTGGCGCCGTATTTGGTAATGCTTCGATGCTTTGTGTAACAGGAGTAGCTCTACGAAAAAGGGCGGTCATACCTTGCTGTCGTAAAAACAGTAAGATAACCGCCAAGACTAGTACGCCATTGGTTAACAGCGATAAAAAAGCCCAAATTGGAAAGGATTTAGCGGAGGTGGACACGTGCTGCATTGACCGAGTGAGTTACAGATGGTATGCATTGTAATCGCCTGCGTCCACTTTTGGCGTAGAAACCAGGTTTCTTTTTCGAGGTTTCTTGATGTAATTACTTATTTCCAATCGATACCCGTTCTCCAAATTCTTCGTTGTAACCTTCTTCTCCGTGTTCATTGATATCAATACCTTGGTATTCTGCTTCTTCTTTGACTCGCAGACCAACGGTGGCTTCAACAATTTTGAGAATAACCCAAGTACCAGCGCCTGCGATTACATAAGCTATGGCGACTGCAACAATTTGAATTAGTAATTGTTTGGGGTTTCCGTACAATAAACCATCGGCGCCTGCTGCGTTTACAGCTTTAGTGGCAAATATACCAGTTAAAATTGCCCCAACTGTACCACCAACACCATGCAGCGGATATGTATCTAAAGCATCATCGATTTGAACTTTGTGCTTATAACTCACTGCGTAGAAACAGACGAAGGCTGTAATACCACCCATTAATATCGATGCTAGTGGGGTTACAAATCCTGCGGCTGGTGTAATACCAACTAAACCCGCAACGGCGCCTGTTGCTGCACCGACTGCTGTTGGTTTACCACGTAGCACTTTTTCTAAAATTAACCACATTAACGCTCCTGCTGCTGCACCCGTATTAGTCGCGACAAAAGCGGCGGTTGCTAAAGAACCAGAAGCTAATGCACTACCAGCGTTAAAACCAAACCAACCAAACCATAGTAAGCCAGCACCTAGTAAAATAAATGGCACGTTATGCGGAGGGCTAAGACGGTTTGGATATGTTTTACGCGAACCTAGCATTATTGCTGCAACTAACGCCGAAACCCCAGAACTAATGTGTACTACTGTTCCACCTGCGAAGTCTAGGGCGCCCATTCCACCATATAGTCCTAACATTCCACCTTTTGCCCAAACCATGTGAGCTAGTGGAGAATAAATAAATGTAGACCACAACAGCACAAATAGCGAGTAAGCAGTAAAGCTCATCCGTTCGGCAATGGCGCCTGAAATCAACGCTGGAGTAATAATGGCAAACATGGCTTGATAAATCATGAATGCTTGATGAGGAATTGTGCCCGCATACGACACAACGTCATTATATTTGGGGTCAGCAGCTTTCAAAGCATCTTCATAAGCCATATGGGGCAAATATCCAGCGATATCAAGTCCCACATTGCCAAACATCCACTTAACTCCACCGATAATCGCATTACCTGGTGCAAACGCAAAACTATAGCCCCATAAAATCCAGGTAACTCCCACTATTGCCATGAGTACAAAACTCATCATCAGCGTATTTAGCACGTTGCGCGACCGCACGAAGCCACCGTAGAAGAAAGCCAACCCAGGTGTCATTAACAGCACCAACGCAGATGATAAAAGCATAAATGCTGTATCTCCTGCTGTTTGAGCGGCTGCGGCTGCATCTGCCACCTTTTTTAAATCTTCAGCGGTTACTGTCTGAGCAAAGGCATTGCCCGTCAGTGGCCCACCAAGGAGTAGTAGGGCAATCGCCCCTATCATTATTACTTTCTTCAACACTTTTTAAAGTTCCCAAGGTCGAACGAGTTGTGTCACTTGCATAAATATGAGTAATTTTTGATACTTGTTTCTGTATGAAAAGTTACCCAAAAAAAAGATTAACAGAAGATTAATAAAAAATATACGCCCTATTGCAGTTGCAGCTTGTTAAGAAAATGTGTAATTATATTTGGCTTTGCGTAAATAAATCAAATGCGTGGCGCCTGCACATAACAACCGCTTAGGTGCTGAATCCGCGTATTTTCAATTGATTTGACTCAAAATTTTTTCTGAACTGGCAAGCACAATTTGCTACGGTAGATAGCTAAATCATCCGTAAAATCGATTGAAATCTATATTAAGTTTAGTGAATTATTCTCTACGTATTTACATAAGTTAATACATATTGTTAGTAAAAATTAATACTGTTCATGAACCCGGTTTCTAGGATTTTGCTATTGATTTCGGCGCTGGTTAGAAACTCGTTCATTTAAATCGAGCGTATAGTTGAGTCTTAGAACATTTACACCAGGTTCGCCAAAAATACCTAAAAATCGATTGTCGGTCGAGCGATTTATTAATGGTATGACTTCTTCTGGTCGTATTCCGCGTGCTTTTGCTACCCTGTCGATTTGTGCCTGCGCTGCTCGTAAAGAAATATGAGGGTCTAAGCCAGAACCTGAAGTGTAGATAAAGTCTCCTACTATGGGTGATACGTTTTCATCACGTAATTGATTTGCCGTCTCAATAACACGCTTGAGTAAATCAGGATTGCTTGGAGCTAAGTTGCTGGCGCCTGATACTCCTGTTGGTCTACCTTGTCTACCTTGGCTGTAGCGAACTGCGCTAGGACGAGTATAGAAATAACGCTCGGATGTAAATACTTGACCAATTAAAGACGAACCATATGGTTTGTTCTCTAAATTGTAAACAATACTACCGTTCGCTTTTTCACGTAGCGCTGGTAATTGTCCAACGCCAAAAATTAGTAAGGGATATACAACTCCTGTTATTAACCATAAAATTACGCTAATGCGAATGGCTTTAAGAATATTTTGTAACATAATTATTTAATATTTATCTAATATTCAATATCTATCGGGACGAAATACTACGTCAAATAAATAAATTACTAACCCAAGGGTAATAATGCCAAGTCCAGTAAGTGCATACGTATGACGTGGTTCTAATTTACCTGTTGTGGCATAAACTACAGGCACAATCACTATATTGAAGCACGTTATAAAAAAATTATAATTGGTAATTTTTTTCGACTAAAGTAGCTCATGCTAATCCTATAATAGTAATAATAACGTCAAGAAACTTAATGACAATAAATGGTGCAATTACTCCCCCTAACCCATAAATCAATATATTTTGTTGTAATAATTGATTTGCTGTTAATGGTTTAAATTTCACTCCTTTTAATGCTAAAGGAATTAATGCCGGAATAATTAACGCATTATAAATCAATGCTGATAGTACCGCCGAATTTGTACTGCTTAAACGCATAATATTTAAACTCTGTAAGTTTGTACTGGCAAATAATACAGGTATAATTGCAAAATACTTGGCGATGTCATTCGCAATTGAAAAGGTTGTTAAGGCGCCACGTGTTATCAATAACTGTTTCCCAATTCCGACTATATCAATAAGCTTAGTAGGGTCTGAGTCTAAGTCCACCATATTAGCTGCTTCTTTAGCTGCTTGAGTCCCGGTATTCATTGCGACACCAACGTTTGCCTGTGCAAGTGCTGGTGCGTCATTTGTTCCGTCTCCTGTCATCGCAACAAGCTTACCTTGGGCTTGTTCTTGTTGAATAACTTCGATTTTGTCTTCGGGTGTTGCTTCCGCAATAAAATCATCAACTCCAGCTTCACGTGCAATTACCGAAGCAGTTATTCTATTATCTCCAGTTAACATTACAGTACGCACACCCATGCGTCGCAATTGTTCAAAACGCTCGCGAATACCTGGTTTAACAATATCTTTGAGATAAATTACTCCATAAATTTCGCCGTCAACAGCAACAGCAAGCGGAGTTCCTCCTTGTTCGGAAACTCGCATGTTAGCTGTATCTAGTTCTGGTGAGTCATAACCTCCACGAGAGCGCACAAATCCTTTTATTGCTCCTACTGCTCCCTTTCGTATTTGACTACCATCGGGTAAATTTGTACCGCTCATGCGTGTTTTGGCAGAAAATTCTACTCCTTGGGAATAACTAGTGTCAAAATCAATGATGGCGCCTAAACGTTCGGCTAATCGAACTATTGATTTCCCTTCTGGCGTATCATCAAATATGCTTGCCCATAATGCAACAGTAGCTATTTCTTGAATAGTATGATTGTTAATAGGGATAAATTCTTCTGCCAGTCGGTTGCCAAGTGTAATAGTACCTGTTTTATCTAATACTAAAGTATTAACGTCGCCACAAGCTTCAACTGCACGTCCAGAAGTCGCAATAACATTGAACTGAGCCACTCGATCCATACCAGCGATACCAATAGCACTAAGTAATCCACCAATGGTAGTAGGAATTAAAGCTACAAGTAAGGCTATCAATACAGGTACGCTAACGGGACTATTAACGTAGTAAGCCAACGCAGGCAGTGTTACGATTACAAAAAGAAACACTAATGTTAGAACAGCAAGTAGTACTGTTAATGCAATTTCGTTGGGTGTTTTGCTACGCTCGGCGCCTTCTACTAAAGCAATCATTCTGTCTATAAAACCTTTACCAGGTTCAGCAGTAATACGAATAATTAACTCGTCAGAAATAATTCGCGTCCCTCCAGTTACAGAACTGGCAATATCAGAGCCAGATTCTTTTAAAACAGGCGCCGATTCACCAGTAATTGCCGACTCATCAACGCTTGCAACCCCCATTGTCACTTCTCCATCAGCAGGAATAATATCACCTGCTGTGACATAAACGGTATCACCACGTTTCAAAGTTGTGGAAGAAACTTCTGTAATACTGCCATCAGGTGCAAGTTGTTTTGCAATTGTTTCAGATTTAGTAGAACGCAGTGCTGAAGCTTGTGCTTTACCACGTCCTTCTGCAAAAGCTTCGGCAAAATTAGCGAATAACACCGTTAAAAATAGAATTGCAGTGACTAGTCCATTGAAAAGCTGCACATTTTTTCCTGTGACTCGTCCGAATAAATTTGGATCAATAGTTACAGCTAAAGTAATTAATGTTCCAATCCATACCAGAAACATTACTGGGTTACGGATAGCTACTTTAGGATTCAGCTTAAGAAAAGCATCTTTAACCGCGCGTGCGTAAAGTCCTTTATTATTGACTTTCGATTGCTTACGCGGGTTTTTACGGTCACTCGAACGATTACGTTGACGCATAGACTACTAAGTGCTGAGTTGAAAGTGCTGAGTGCTGAGTTGAGCTATGAGTTAGGAGTTATGAGTTAGGAGTTATGAGTAGAGATACGATTAATCGCGTCTTTACTACTCAGCACTCAGCACTCAGCACTCCTAACTTACCTCGCAATTTTAAAGCCTTCGGCGATTGGGCCGAGGGCGAGAACGGGGAAAAAGGTTAAAACTCCGAGTATGAGAATAACACCTGCGGTTACAGTTACAAACAGTGAAGTATCAGTTCGCAAGGTTCCTGGGGTTTGGGGAACGGGTTGTTTTTTGCCCATACTTTCGGCGAGTAATAAAATTGCAATAATTGGAATATACCGTCCAATTATCATGCTTACTGCTGCGCTTAAATTCCACCACAACGTATTATCGTTCAAGCCTTCCAGCCCTGAACCATTATTCGCGCTTGCTGATGCGTATTCGTATACTACTTGTGAAATACCGTGAAATCCTGGGTTGCTAATTCCTGCCAATGTCTTGGGAAAAGCAAGCGTAATAGCACTGGGGATCAAGACGGCAATTGGATGAATCAATAGTATAAGACTTGCGAGTACAATTTCACGCTGTTCGATTTTACGTCCCAAAAATTCTGGAGTACGTCCTACCATCAACCCTGTAACGAATACCGTCAAAATTACAAATATAAATAAATATGCTGTTCCTGTACCTTGTCCACCCCAGACAATTTGTAAAAACATATTTAGTAAAGTAGAAAATCCACCTGCTGGCATAAGTGAGTCATGCATTCCATTGACGGCGCCGCACATTGTGGCAGTAGTCAGCACTGCCCATAATGCCGTTTGTGCCCAACCAAAACGTATTTCTTTACCTTCTAAATTTGGCTGTTCTATTCCAATATTACTATTTATCAGTGGATTTCCTTGATATTCGCCAATTGCTGTTACTCCTACTAACACAACAAAGATGATAAGTACCATCCAGTACAGTAGCCAAGCTTGTTTTATATTATTGGCAAACACTCCATAGGTATAAATCAGCGCACTGGGAATGCATACCATTGCGATGATTTCGATTAAGTTTGATATAGTATTCGGATTTTCAAATGGATGTGCGGAATTAATACCAAAGAAACCACCACCGTTCTCACCTAATTGTTTAATCATCTCGAACGATGCTACTGGCCCTCTAGCAATATACTGTCTGGCGCCTTCAAGAGTTACTACTTCTTGAGTTGGTGCAAATGTTTGTGGTACACCTTGAGTTAGCAGTACTATTGCTCCGACTAGCGAAAGTGGCAGCAATATTCGTGTAATTGCACGAGTTATATCAACATAAAAATTTCCCAGCTTTTTTCCAGTTAAACCACGAATAAAAGCAATGCCAACAGCTAAACCAGTTGCAGCAGACGTGAACATCAAAAATGTTAAAGCTGCTGTTTGACTAAAATAACTTAAAGTTGTTTCACCCGCATAATGCTGCTGGTCAGTATTGGTGAGAAACGAAATCGTTGTATGCAGTGCAGTATCCCAACGCATGGCACCAAATTTGTTAGGATTCAAGGGAAGCGTGCGCTGGCTCATTAATAATATATATACAAAGGCGCCCATAAATACATTGGTGTAAAGTACAGCGCACGCATACTGCCAACCTGTCATATCGTCACGACGCGCAATACCTCCTAGGACATATATAATTCGTTCTAGTGAATTCATTATGGGGTCGAGCAAAGTTCGCTGTCCCATAAATACCTTTGCGATGTACCTGCCAAGTAAGGGTGTTATGGCAACCACGATACATAACGTTAACGCGATTTGTAAAAAGCCTTGTAACAGCATTATATGTATCTACAATTTAATAAGATTTTTCGCAAGCACTTATGCCCGTGCATCAAATAATAACGGCAATCGGTTAAATTATATTGACGTGTAATCAAAAATATTCACTTTTTCCTCTGTGTACTCTGTGTCTCTGTGGTAAAAATATTTACTACTAATATATAGAGAGAAGACTGAGCCGATCCCCCTTAGTAAGGGGGAAAAAGAGGGGCGTTCCTAGCTCCCCCCTTATTAAGCAGGGCTGGGGGGGATTTTATTCGTCATAGTTACATAATATTTAATGGGTCAACATCAATCGTTAAACTCACTCCTTCAGGACAAATTTCACGCACTTCATCCCAGTTGGGTAACTGTGGTAATGCATCGGGTGCAAATTTTACCATAATTTGCCAACGGTACCGATTTGCTACCCGCATAATACTAGCAGGCGCCGGACCAAGTATTTCATAACCTTCGCCACCACGTAAAAATGCTGCAATAATTTCGGAAGCATTGGCAACTTGTACCGCATCTACACTACTCAGACGTAACAAAATTAACCGCCCAAACGGAGGATAATTAAGTGCTTGCCGTTGCTCTAATTCAATGGCGGTAAAGGCTCTATAATCATGACCACGTACTGCTTCAATCACCGGATGTTCTGGTGTATACGTTTGTAAAATTACACGTCCAGGTTCTTCACCTCGTCCTGCACGTCCTGCTACCTGTGTTAAAGTTTGAAACGCGCGTTCGCTAGCACGATAATCTGATAAATGTAACAGTCCATCAGCGGCGACAACTCCTACTAAAGTTACCTGTGGCAAGTCTAAACCTTTAGTAAGCATTTGTGTACCTAACAAAATATCCGCTTCACCATTTATAAATTGCGTCAACAAGTTACGATGGGCGCCTTTATTACTTGTAGTATCACTATCAAACCGAATTACACGTAGCTCCGGAAACTCTCTTGCTAACTCCTGTGCGACTTTTTGTGTACCACTACCAAAAAATTTAAACTTCGGTGAATCACATTGTGGACAGCTTCGCGCATGTGGGGTTACATAATTACAATAATGACACCTTAATAATTGCGGCGCCCCATACTCTGTTTGATGGTACGACAACGATACATCACAATGCGGACACTCCATTACGTACCCACAACTACGACACGAAACAAAAGTACTATGCCCACGTCGATGGATAAATAAAATACCTTGTTGTTTTTTTTCTTGAAGTTGTATTAATGCGTCTCTGAGCGTTCTGCTAAACATTGATTTATTGCCCTGCTGTAACTCAGAGCGCATATCAATAATTTCTACAGGTGGAAGTGGACGTGAGTTTACACGTTCGGGCAAAGATAAATAAAGAGTTTTTTGCTGTTGCGAAGCTATTAATGTTTCTAACGCAGGAGTTGCAGAACCTAGAACCAAAACACAATTTTCGAGTTCTGCACGCCAAGTCGCAACTGTACGCGCGTGGTATGTAGGAATAGGAGAATCTTGTTTAAATGATGAATCGTGTTCTTCATCAAGGATAATTAAACCCAAGTTCGATAAAGGAGCAAATATAGCACTACGAGTACCAATTACCACTTGTGGTTCTTTGTTCAACATTTGGCGCCATGTATCATAACGTTCACCATCACTGAGTCCACTATGATAAACGCTAACTTTGCTACCAAAACGGGCGCGAAATCTATCAGTAAGTTGAGGTGTTAACCCAATTTCGGGAACTAATACAAGAGCAGATTTTCCATTTTCTAATAAAGGTGCTATTGCTTGGAGGTAAACTTCGGTTTTTCCTGAACCTGTTACCCCATGTAGCAAAATTGTTCCTGTTTGGCTTTCTCTAATTTTTGCCAGCGCTTGAGTTTGGTCGTGTGTGAGGGTTTTTGCTGTGTCTGTTCCTATTAGACTGCCTGCATTTTCATCGCTTTCGCTTCGTAATAGTTCCCTTTCTTCAATAACTATATAGCCTTTATTAGATAAAGATTTTATGGTCGTTGCAGCAGCACCGGTTATTTGTAGTAATTCAGCCAACCACATTTCACCACCACGTCGTCGTAATACTTCCAAAACTTCGCGCTGACGAGTGGTAATATCATCCGCAAAAGAGTAAGCAGTTAAAATGACAGCTTTTTGTAATTTAGGACGAACGCTTCTTGCTTGTTCTATATATTTTTCGACTAAACCTAACTTAGCAAGTTCGCGGACTGCACGAGTTGCTCCCTGAACTTGTCGTTGCAAGAAAACTAAGCTGTAATCTCCTTCCGTTTGAAGAAGCAGAATTTTTAAAATTTTATTGAATGTGACATTATGTACTTGCTTCGTTGAGTTCCGGAATATCAATAAGCAAAAAATCGATATTAAATATTCGCTGTCAATTAAGTTTTGTAAATAAAATAAGAGTAATACGATACAAGATTCTAAAGAAAAACCCTTTTTTTTAGCTTGACTAAATTTCTGAAATAGTGGTTGAGATTGTTCTTCAACGGAATTTGTTAAAGTTGAAACTGCGGCGCCTGCAACGGTTAAACGAACGCGACGCTGTGACTTCGCGAGCAGTTTAGGTGGCAATGCAGCGCGAATCACCTGAATTAAGGGTGTGTAATAATATTGTGATACCCGTTCCATCAGCTTCCAATAACTTTCTTGGAAGAAATGCTTATGAACAACATCTTCAACTTGCTTGATTTTGTTCGTTTCTATACCTAATGGAGGTGTATTAATCAAACGTATTGCGATGCCACCTACAACAGAGGTGCCGAATGGAACGCTTAAAATATCACCGGGTTCAATATCCAACTCGGTTGGTATGAAATATGGGTAGAGTTTGTGTCCGTCCTTCGTTGCAAATTCAACCAACCCCGGTGGAATATCTACCAAAACTTCTACCAAACGTTGCGTAACGCTATGGTACCTTCCCCCGACTTCGGCAACCTTCAACTTGGTAGGACTAGCAATGCTTGTGGTGTACATATATATTATCTATTTATCAATGAATTATAATCTCAAATCTCATATCCTTCTAGATGATGTTCCCTTTTCTCTTTCCCCGTTCCCCTTTTCCCGTTTTTGACCTGACCGTTAACCATTAACTAAATCATTAGAAATTGTAGTTATCAATACTTTCGCTTGTCATATTACTTGATAAGTTTCCTATACAAGTGAATTGCTTAAGCTTTCCGTTATTAATTGCATCGCCGCCATTACTTATTCATACTTATTTAGACGCAGATAAAATAACACTATAATGCTCGTAATTGCTGAGATTATTTTTTCTTCATATACTAAATAAGTAAGAGCGTCTTTTCCCTCCATCGGTAGATATTCAACCTTATTACGATATGAGAAGCTTTTATCTAGTCACTCTGAATGCCAAAGTTTAAACTGTCACATGGCAGCAAGTTAAAAATCATCAGAGAAGCACAGAATACAAAGCTGTGTATCTTTGGAGCCACAAAGCATAAACTCATAGTTATTCAAATAATTATAGAAAAATTTAAGCATTGAGGAGTGGCAAAGGTATTTTTCTGTGAAGTGTATGTAATTTTGATTGAGGAGGATTTAACGTATTTGATGAATTTGAAGCAAAATTGAAAAAGAAACTACAAATTAATTTGGATTACAGTACAACGTTTACAACCTGCAAGCGTTGATTTTAAAAAAATTAACAGTTCGCGTTGAAATTACCCAAAGCGTAAGCTATCAATACAATTTGACCTCAGTCAAAACAACTTACGTAGTAAATTTTACTAGTTATAGTGTAAAATCTAGAACTAGTGCCTAAAAGGACGCTAATAATTAACTTTTAGCCTAAGCATCTGTTTGAGAAAATAAACCAGGCGCACTTACTACTAAGTTTTCGCGCGCGAGAAAGCGATACCTGGATACTCTAATCTATGTATTGCATAAATGCATTAAAGCGCAAAAGTTATGTACCAATCGGAAGCAACCATTCCTCACATAAACCTATGAATATTGCAGAATTGGAAACAATCGAGATAATCGAAAGTGCTACTGATATTGAAGAACCATCGCTCGATATTTTAGAACAAGTAGCCGACGAAGCTTTGATTGCCGACAATGATGAACGTGACGGTGACCAGATGGGAGCAGCTCGTCCTTCTGGATATAACAAAACCGAACATGATGATGCAGTCGGAGCTTTCTTTAAAGAAATGGCACGTTACCCGCTACTTAAACCCGATGAAGAGGTTGAGTTAGCAAGACGAGTTAGATTTTTAGAAGAAGTTCGAGAAATACAAGCATCGTTACAAGAGAAGTCAGAGCAACCTGTAACCAAGGCACAAGTTGCAGCGCAGTTAGATTTGACAGAAAGACAATTAGAAAGTCGGTTGTATCAAGGTAGAGTTGCTAAACGTAAAATGATTCGCTCGAATTTGCGTTTAGTGGTATCAATTGCAAAACGATATTTAAATCGTGGAGTTCCTTTTCTGGATTTGATACAGGAAGGAGCAATGGGTTTGAACCGCGCGACAGAAAAGTTTGACCCAGATAAAGGATATAAGTTTTCAACTTACGCATATTGGTGGATACGTCAAGCTATAACTCGTGCTATAGCAAATGACGCGCGCACAATTCGTTTGCCAATTCACATTGTCGAAAAGCTGAACAAGCTCAAAAAAGCGCAACGCGAACTCAAACAGCAACTTGGACGTAACCCGAACGAAGTCGAGCTTGCTGCCATATTAGAAATACCTCCATCTCAACTGCGTCAGCTTCAACAATTACGTCGTCAAGCGCTTTCGCTTAACCATCGTGTCGGTAAAGAAGAAGATACCGAACTGATGGATTTATTAGAAGATGAAGATAATCAGTCTCCTGAAGCCAAAATGAATGAAAGCATGATGCGTCAGGAAATTTGGGAAGTTTTGGCTGATGTATTGACACCGCGCGAAAAAGATGTAATCTCATTGCGGTATGGTTTAACAACGAGTGAGCCATGTACTTTAGAAGAAGTTGGCAATATGTTCAATCTTTCTCGCGAACGTGTTCGTCAAATTCAAAGTAAAGCAATGCGAAAGCTCCGGCGCCCACATATTGCAAAACGCTTGAAAGGTTGGCTGATATAGAGGTATATAATATGTCATGCTGAACGGAGTGAAGCATCTAATAAAAGTTGAATATTTACCAAGATTCTTCGCTGCGCTCAGAATGACACGATTATACAAAATTAAATCTCATGCATAGCCATGTAATTATACGTTCTGCACAAGCCGAAGATTGCGACGCAATTTTTTCTCTTATCCAAGCTTTAGCGGAATACGAAAAACTATCACACGCTGTAACAGGAGATGCTCTTGCACTAAAAGAGCATCTTTTTGGTATGCATAAATTTGCTGAAGCTATTTTAGCCGAATGCAATGGCAAAGCTGTCGGCTATGCTTTATTTCTTTATAACTATTCAACGTTTCTTACTAAACCAGGTATTTATCTCGAAGACCTTTTTGTTCTTCCCGAATATCGGCGCCAAGGTATTGGTAAATCACTTATAAGTAAACTCGCACAAATCGCTAATGAACGTAATTATGGGCGCCTCGAATGGAGCGTTCTAGATTGGAACGAACCTGCGATTGAATTTTACCGTCGCATCGGCGCCGAAATTTTGGGCGAATGGCGAATTTGTCGAGTTACTGGAACAGCTATTAACCACCTTGCCACCCTATCAAACGAAGGCGCCTTTACTCCTTAACCTGTGTAATTTATTTTACACTTCTTAATCTTTCTTGTTGAATCTTTATTTTGGATGTCAAAAGATTAACAAACAAAGTAACAAAATTTTACTTCAAATCAATAATTGTAAAGGTTTTTGCGAAGTACGACAGCTTGTCATTTGACTATAAAAGCCGTGAACAAGACAATATTATGAGAATATAGCACTTACCCATCCTTGTTACAGAGGGAACACTTAATGAAAAGAATAGTATCAGTATTGCTGCTAGGCGTAGCAATTTTCACCTTTGCTTTCAGTCGTCCCGCATTAGCTGATGGAGATGCTGTGGCTGGAGGAAAAATCTTCAGTGCGAACTGCGCTTCTTGTCACGCAGGTGGTAAAAACTTGGTTAACGCACAAAAAACTCTACAAAAAGATGCTTTAGAAAAGTACAATATGTACTCAGAAGAAGCAATTATCACCCAAGTTACAAAGGGTAAAAATGCTATGCCTGCCTTTGGTGGTCGCTTGAAACCAGAACAAATTGCCAACGTCGCAAGTTATGTGTTGTCGCAAGCAGATAAAGGCTGGAAGTAGTTAATAGTGCTGAGTGTTGAGTGCTGAGTGGTGAGTGTTAACTATGAATATTAATACTTGCTTATAAATCAGGCTCATTGTTATTCAGTTCTAATAAAACATTAATAGGGGTACGGCAATGCTGTATCCCTATTGCAGTATATAAACACTACATGATTAGTAAATTATTCCTTCTAACCGCTTTAACTATCAGCTTACTAATATTCCAAGTTGATAAAGCAGGCGCCATTACAAACCCCTCAGTTATATTTCACTCAGGGGTAGAATTACTACAACAAGGGAATTATCAACAAGCTGTAGTCAAATTTACAGAAGCAATTAATATTAAAGAAGATTATGCCGCAGCTTATAGTAATCGATGTTTAGCAAACCTTCAGCTAGGAGAATACCAAAATGCTATCATCGATTGCAATCAAGCTATAAACAAGGCGCCAGAAAATATCGAAGCGTATATTAACAGAGGTATAGCTCATTATCGTCAAGGTAATTATACCGCAGCAATTGAAGACAATAATCAAGTTCTAAGCCGTCAACCTCAAGATTTTCGTGCATATTATAATCGAGGTGTTGCAACTGCGGCATTACAAAATTATAGAAAAGCAATTACAGATTATCAACGCGCGCTATCACTCGTAAGCGAAACCCCTAGTTATTTACGTGCGGATATATATAATGATTTGGGTTTAGCACAATTTCATCTCAATAATTACAAATCTGCCACTCGAAACTTTACCTTAGCAATTAGCCTTAACCCACAATCTGAACGCGCTTACTTTAACCGAGGCTGTACTTGTGGTAAAAGTGGTGACAATATAGGCGCCGTTAAAGATTTCAGTAATACAGTAAGACTCAATCCTAGTAACGCTCAAGCATATGCAAATCGTGGTATAGCTTATCACAACTTAGGGTATGAACAAGCCGCCATTTCTGACTTACAAACAGCAGCATTATATTTTGATAAAACAGGAGAACAAACTGCTTACCAAAAAACTTTAGGTTTAATTAAAATAGTCCAAAGACAAATTCCTATAATCGAAGAAACAGTCTAACTGCAAATCAATAATGTCTTTTCGTGCTGATTTCGTAATTCGGAGAGCAAGCGGTTGAGATTCAGTCATTCAGTATACTTTGTCTAGTAAAATTTGTACCGTGAATTTTATTGTAATCAGCGATTACTTCTTCTACTGAATATGATTCATCATTACTTTCAGCAAGCGCGATTTATGAATATCTCTTTTACTGCAAAGCTAGAGTAATTTATTAAAAACCAAGTTACCAGTAGTAAAGACGAGAAATAATGATTGGGGTAGCTTCGGAAAGCAGAAAACAGTCAGGCTTTTTACGAACAGTAACAGTATATATCATCGGTCATAAATATACATGACAAGCAAAAATAGTTTCCTCGCCCTAATTATACAAGCAGGATAGAGAAGAACATGTGTTTTTTAAGTATTGATACTTAAAATATATTTGAAAAGCCAAAAATTGTCATTTTGAGTGCAGCGAAGAATCTATGTTTTACACGTATACACCAGATGCTTCACTGCGTTCAGCATGACATTGTGGAACATTTTTAAAACATCGTGTTATTTCATTTCATTTTTGACTGTTGCGAAACCCCAGTCTAACCAAGGTAGTAGTGCTTCTATATCACTCGTTTCAACAGTGGCGCCTCCCCAAATGCGTAAACCTGGAGGCGCCGAGCGGTAAGCTGCGATATCGAAAGCAACGTTTTGTTTTTCGAGTACTTTTGCGAGTTTCTTGGCACATTCGGCTTGTTGTTCTGGAGTTAAGCCAGTAAACCATTCGTCTGTAATTTTGAGACAAATTGATGTACAAGAACGAATTTCTGGTGTTTCTGCCAAAAATGCAGCCCAGTTACTTTGCTCAACCCATTTTGTAATTGCTGCAAGGTTTGCTTCGCTACGATTAATTAATCCTGAAAGACCACCAATACTTTCTGCCCACTTTAACCCGTCGAGTGCATCTTCTACGCACAACATTGATGGAGTATTAATAGTATCGCCTTTAAAAATACCTTCAATCAGCTTACCTTTTTCGGTCATACGGAATAATTTTGGCAAAGGTCGAGGTGGTTGGTAAGTCTCTAAGCGTTCAACAGCACGTGGTGATAGTACAATAACACCATGTTGTGCTTCTCCACCAAGTACCTTTTGCCACGAGTAAGTAACAACATCAAGTTTCGACCAGTCTACATCCATTGCGAATACTGCTGAGGTGGCGTCGCAAATTGTTAAACCTTCGCGGTCGTCTGGTATCCAGTCGGCATTTGGTACGCGCGCTCCTGATGTGGTACCGTTCCATAAAAATACTACGTCGTGACTAAAATCAACTTGGCTAAAGTCGGGTAAACTACCGTAAGGCGCCTTCATTAAGCGCACATCAGATAATTTCAACTCGTCGGTAACATCCTTTACCCATTCCTGACCAAAACTTTCCCACGCGAGAATATCAAGGGGTAACTTGCCTAAAAGTGACCACATCGCCATTTCTACGGCGCCTGTATCAGAAGCTGGTACAATTCCCAGACGGTAATTTGCCGGGACACCAAGAATTTTTTTCGATAGTTCGATAACTTCAGCTAATTTGGCTTTACCATCTGCTGAACGGTGCGAACGTCCCACGCAAGCGCTACTCAGATTTGAAACAGACCAGCCGGGGCGCTTTGCACATGGGCCTGAAGAGAAATGAGGGACGCTAGGTTTAACGGTTGGAAGAGATAGCATTTCTAGCATTGGTCTGACTATGTAAGCGAAAAGAGTGCAGGATTACATCATAATCTGTATCCGGGTTATTTTTGCTATCGTCGAAAATACTGTCAAAAATTGCAACAACTTTTATAAGCGCAATCTCACAACAGTGTTAGGTCTTATCAGTTCTCATTTATGTAAATTATTTTACCGATTATAAAATCCTAGAAACCGGGTTCTTATTATACTATTAGCTACCGATATATAGCATACATTCTATCTATTGATATACAGCCTAGCCAATAGATAAATTTATAATGTTGACTTCATAACATACATGTCACAAAGACCTTGAACTCAACATATATAACTGTAATAAACATGATTCTCCAGTTATATTGTGGAGATAATTATGCAAGAAAAATTGAATCGAGATATTGCAAGTTGCTCACCCAGAGCTAAAAGCACATTTCCATATTTACATCGGGTTGTATCTGAAAATGAAAGCGAAAAATATATCAATTGCTCTGAGTCTCACAAAAAGATGGCGAAAACCCTGCAGGCAATTGTAACTAAAACAAAATTTGATACATTTGATGAAGCTTTAGTCGCTCTTGCTTACGAATACTATCGATTAGCTTCTTTAGCAGAATTGAATGAGGCTAATTCTCAAAGAATGCTAATGATTTTGAGTTTCGCCGAAATAGATGTCACTCTTAGTAATTTGATTAATGCTATTGATGCATTTTTAGCTACTAAGGCAACGTTAAACGATTCTACACTTTTCAATTCTAATGTGATAGTACTTTAGCAAACATAAATACTATATTGGCACAAAGGCATTATCGCATTATAAAGGCGCCTAAATAGTTCTGAAACAACCAGCTTTGTTGCAAAGCTGGATTTTTGACTTATTACCTAAGTTTAGTTTGTCACGAATTATCGAATATCTTCATTTTTAAGTAGACACTATCACGAGAGATATGTGTGGGTATTTTTTTCCTATGAAAATTTATTTTTGAGAGGGAAATCCCGATGCTTGGATTCACACCGAACCGCTCTTTACATAAACAACTAAAACAAATGTACGCAAGATTAGTTATATTCTTTCGTTTGCGTTTGGCTCAAGTTGGATTAAAGGGTCGTTATCAACCAGAAGAAATTCTTTCAGAAGCAGTACTTCGTCTTGAACACGCGCTCAAAATGGGTAAAAATATTTATAATCAAGAAGCCTGGTTAAAAACAACTGGCTTTTTTTATATATTAGAACTGCGGCGCCATGAAACCAAGTTTACAACTCTTAATATAGATGTGAGCGAAATATCATCCAAATCACTTTGCATCCAAAATTCTCATACTATCGGAGTTGAGCAACTTGAAACCGAAGAAACTTATAAACTACTTGGTAATAGTATACTAGAGTTACAAGCTAGTGAGCGGGAACTCCTAGTAATGCGCTTTTTCGATAATATGTCGTGGAATGACATCGCGCAATTTTATGCAAGTCGAGGTAAAAATATCTCAGTAACAACACTGCGACAGCGAGGTTCTCGTGTTCTTAAGTGTCTAAGAAAAGTATACCGAAATAAAATGCGCTTGCTACCCCCAGACAAACCAGATGTATAAAAATCTTAATAATTTGTCAAAATTAGGTAGTAAGAATCACCAAAATAATATTTCAGTTTTTGAATTTAATGAAATAACGTAGTGCGATTTTCATCGTCCTGGCAGTATACGTCACAGGCTAGGAAATTATACCTATACTGCCTCCTCAATTTTTAGTATTTGTTAGTTCAGTAAAATAGATTTTGTCATTTAATTGCTCCCTATATGATAATTTTATAATTTACTTTTATAAACTTTACAATAAAGTATCTAAATCAAGGTCACACTTATATCTATCAAATCATTAACAAACGGAGAGTTAGGAAATATAAGTTAATGATATTTGAAGAATTTGACCCACAAATGACACCTGAACAAAACCTGTTCAATGACCTGCAAGAGTATGATGCTTGGCAGAATACAGTCATGGCAAGGAATTCGCAATGCCATATATCAATGGTAAGACTGAGTACTATATTACGAATACTCATCGAAGATACAGAGCAAAGTAAAACCCAAGCTCAAAACCTAAATCAGAAGTTATTAATTGCATCAAGTAGAGTCTGTCGTAAAATTAAAACTAATTATTCTAGTATAGATTTAAAAGAGCTATTATATGAAGCGAATGATAATAATACTCATTTACTATCTCAATTGGAACATGAAGTTAAAGAAAGAAGACAAATGAAAAATTTGCTTTCAAAATTGATAAATAACTGTAATTTAAACGTGAATAGTGCTTTATATTCAGAACTGCAAGAAATAGATGAAGAACTGTTATGGTTAATGCAAGAGTACTATCGACTTTCTTCATTACCAAATCTTACAGATAGTGATGCAAAACGAATGCTATTAATTTTAGAACTTGCTCAATTTGACCCTCAATTAGACGATTTTATTAACCAAATTGACTTCTCTATTGCTGAGGAAGCAGGACTAATAGAGACTAATGCTTCTGAAGAGAATAGTATTACAAAAAGGTTTAAGGAGATTTTTATTAAGTACCTTGAACAGAAATTATCTGATGAATAAGATTTTGGGGAAGACGTAAATCAAATAAACACGCTCGACAAGTCAAACTGTGTTTATGACACAGCTTCAAATCGGTTTACTGCTTGCTTAATGACGAAAACACAACACTTCTATAGGTAATTATGTCACATAAGCAAGCAGTGAGTCATTAATTTGTAGCAAGGCTAACGAAAAAGCTTGTAACGCCATTTTAATTGATTGTGTCATACACCCATATATTCGTTTATAATGCGTTACTTACAACTTTTCAACCCTTGTGATATTGTCTACCGTAACCAGGAATCAGCAGTATGTCACAAGTAGGTGCAATCAAAAAATCGTTTGAAAATCATTTTCCAGAGTTGAATAGCAAAGAATTACAGTTAGTTCTACGCAACTTTTACCGTCTGCGTCTTCGGCAATATGGACTATTAGGTAAACATGAACCTGATGAAATTCTTAATGAAGCTATCTCACGCTTATCAAAAGCTGAAGCAGCAGGTAAAAAAGTTTACAAGCTTATTCCTTGGTTACGTACAACTGGTTTACACATCATCAATGAAATAAGTAGAGAAGAAACTCGATGTCGAACTATAGATAATCAAAACTTTGACTTTGAAGAATTTCTACCAGATGAACGTTTGCAGCAATCTAGTCAAGACACTGAAGTTTATAAATACTTGAATCAAGCACTAAAAGAGTTAGATGTTCAAGATAGAAAATTATTGATAATGCGATATTATCGTCAATTTTCATGGCAAGATATCGCGATAAAATTATCAGCAAATGAAACTAAAGTTACTACAGAAGCGTTGCGAAAACGAGGGTCACGTGCGCTTGGTAAGCTGCGAAAGATTTTCAAAAATAAGTATTTACCAGACTATGAGTGTTAATGCATCAAAATGCACAACGGATTTACACCAGACTTGAAGCAGAAGCTTGCATTTTAGGACTTTCGGTCAAACTCAAGCAGGTTATTAGCTACCTGTATCGTAATTGCTTGCGTAAATTTAGGGAAACAAGCTTTAATAGTACGTCGTCACATTGGTGAGTGAATACTTAGACACAAGTCAAGTATTACATCATACCCCTTTATTCAATGATAATCTTGCATAAGTAAGATGCATTTCCTTGAATCATGGGGATTTCAAGCAAAACGTACTGTAGCTTGTATCAACAATTTATGAATAATTGGCATAAAATATTACTATTGAGTTCTTTATCAATATCTATATCTACATATTTATTTGGATGCTCAACAAATTCCGGCGCCGCTGACTCGAACTTTGCTCAAAATCCGCAATCACTTAAACCTGTGAGAGTAGAGCCACATGGTGGTTTTTTTGCTTGTAAGGTATACTCCAAAGATAAAAACGCAGCATCAAATACTTATTACTACTTTCCTGCTAGCACAGAGTCTAAGCTTACAGACCAAGATTATACTGAAATTATTAAGTCAAATCAAGATAAAAGTAAAATTGACTACTTTTCTCTAGATAAAAATAATAACTACGAAAAAATCGCCGTTAAAGCATGTGAAGGTTTGCCCGCATCTTTAGAAAAGAATAGAACTGAGATTGTTTACGTAAAAGGCAATGAAGAGTATCAAGTTACAGGATGGACGATTCGGAAATCTGATAATACATGGACTTTTATAAGTCCGCTTCAGCAAGTTTCTAATTAACTCTAGAAACCGGGTTTCTACTGAAACCGGGTTTCTTTGTACAACCTTTATGCAGCAGCTACTTGGTAAGTTATGCCGTATATTTGGGAAAGTTGCCCTGTGCTTTGCAATACATCATGCACTTCTTTGTTTGAAACTTCATTTAGTTCACGCTCTTGTGCTAATGCAATACCTGCGGCAATACCTACACCCTGTCCAACTCCACAGTTAAACTCAACAATTCGACCTGCAAAGCAAGCGTAACCTTCAAAACCTGAACACGGACTCACTACAGCTAAATTTGGCACCTGCTTGAGTAATGCGTGTTGAATGCCAATGTTAAATAAAGGAGTTGTTAACAAAGCCAAATTACCAAAACCTTTATTTACAGGGTGTTCGCCAAAACTACCAATTCCACCACGAACATCGAAGTCATAGCCAAAAGTGCCTATAGCTTCGTGTGTTGGAACACCACCTGACAGCATTTCGGCGCCTGTAAGTGGTTGAATTACATCGGTAATATTACCTGCATGACGAATATAAACTTCTTTTGCTGGCTTGACTTCACTGGCGCCAAGCAATTGAAACCACCTGGTAATAAATAAAATTTCATCGAGCATTTTTCGCGTTGGTTGTGCTTTCGCGCGGGCAAGTTTTTCAACTTCGTTGGCAGATAAGCCGAACAGCAAAGCATTCCACGACATCCGTACACGTGACAACAAAGCAATATTACCGTTGTCAAGAATTCCTGGACTTAGATTAATATCTAACTTAGTACCGCGAAACGCATGATAAGCAATAGAAAGCGCTTTGCTACGAATATCTATATAATCTTTACCAACAGCCATCGTTTTGAGATAGCCTTTTTTGTCAACCAAGTCTGCTCTCAACTGGTTCGCAAAATTCGCATCTCCTCCCGCAGCTTCCTTGATTAAATCTTGTGCTTCCTTATCTTGAAGGTTCGTAAAACGCTGTAAGTATTGATACTCAATATTTTGTAATCGTTCAACACTCAAACCTTGGGTTTCAAAGACAAGTGTTACAGCAAGCTCAGAATCTGGTAAACCAATAGTTTCAAATCCTTTGAATTTTCTCACACCAGCAGAAAGCGCTAGCTCGCCATTCACAGTGCTATCAATAAAATGTTTAGCAAAATAAGTTTCATCCTTAGTTAACTCAATACCAAGAATCTTTTGCCCTTCTTTAATAACCGATTTAATTTCAACACTACTCAAAATATCAGCGTGTATCTCCCGCAACATCTCGCGCAATACCCAATCTGTCTTACTTGGGTCGAGTGCTACTTGGTCTACCCCCGTGCGTTGTAAAAGTTCTTTGTAAATAGCACATGGGTCACCAAATATATCAAGCTTCCGCTCTTGCCGAATTGTATTAGGAACCGAAGAACGGTCTAGATATGCCAAACCTGAACGAACAACATGGCCACCAACTCCTAATTTAGAATTACCTTTAAACAACAACAAGCTACGAGGATACCTATTAGTGTGACGATAATACTCTCGTGCAGCACAAATAAGCGTTAATATCCCTGGAACTTCATCGCCAAAACAGATAATGTCATAATTACGATTCCCTGATGGTGCAGATGCCTCTACTCCATACATAGTGATTCCCTCATGAACTTATACCCTCTGTACACAATTAACAACGTGTTGTTAATCTTTCAGTACAAAATGGGTACCCTTTTAGGGTGATTTTTTACGGCGCCAATATCTGTACTTAAACAATCTTTTCCCCACGTATCAACCATTACTAACCAGCTAAATGCTATCTTCTTCGTACTGTATTGCTCGGCGCCTAACTATCTCTACTGAACGGCAACAAGAAAAGTGTAAATTATTACTTTTTACCATCAAATCATTAAATTTAATCTTAACAAATCTTAACAAAAAATATCCTTGTAGAACTATTCTTGTGGTACTGTTCTTGTGGAATGGGCATCCTTGCCCGTTCTATATTCTAAACAACCAACCAGCAAATAACATATCCCTTATAGTATTGGGCGCCGCTCTATTGTGCAAGCAATTAAGTTAAGCAAGGAAAATATCAATTTGAACAATCATTTTCATCGAACTTTATTTAATAGCTAAAAACAAAATACCTAAAATTTTAGTAGTTGTTTTAATTCCTGATAATTTAAGTGAATGGGTCAACCAGTCTGAAACCGAACTATGTTTACGACGTTGTGGATATTGGTTATCATTAAGAGAACAGCCGGAAACACTGAACACTGACAAAGTTACTATTTATTTGCCTCGACAGCAGATATTTTCAGTTAATGCTTTACAAAATATCATGCAGCAGATTGAAACAAGGGGTATATTATGAAAGCAATAGTAAATGACGTAAAAATACTTAAATCTATAAACCCATGTCAATTAGAACACTATCTACAAAATAATGGATGGCGTGAAAGAACCCGTGTACCCAACCGTGTATCTGGCTGGACAAGAGATTCTTTCGCAGAGGATAAATTAAAGATATATTTACCCTTAGATCAAAGCTTTGATGACTACCCACGTCGGATGTATGAAATTATCGAAACTTTAGAAAAAGCTGAAAACCGTTCGCAACTTGATATCATCAGCGAGCTGATTACTAATTATCCTAGTATTACTATTCAAGGGACTGTTACAGAGCTCCAAACACCAAATAACGATAAATTAAGCGGTAAGGTGATTCTACTAGGTATACTTGTCGATAAACTACAAAAAATTACTACTGAGCTTACTGACAAGGATTATATTTTGGCTTTAAAAGCGTACCAAGAACGGGCGCCTATTTACTGTACAGGCGATTTAATTAAGGAGAATGAAACTTTTATTTTAAATAATCCTCGGAATTTTGTTTTAGTTCACCTATAAACACGCCTATTTTACTTCAGTTACTTTAATTCGTCCAGATTTTACAGCCTCGAAGAAAAGTAAACGGAGACTGAAGCATCCGCGCGTACCGAATGGGTACTAAATTTGGTAATCGCCCTGCGTTAGATTTTTCTAGTAAAGTAATTGGGTCGGGACGTGGCGCCTCTCTATAAGGTTGGGTTGTGTAAGATTAGCGAGGAACAGAGGCACGTAAAGCTTTACCAGCCGCGCGTTTGTCTGTAGTTGGTTGGGATGAAGACATTTGCACCCTCGTAAAATGATAATTATTACTGTATATTTTTACTCTTTGACAAAAAGTTTACAGTTTTTAATGTAATCATATAAACTTAGAATCTTCATAAAAAATTCAGAGAAAGTACGAATATACATCATTTGTGGCTATGGTTAGCATTGTGAGCAACAAAGTTTAAAATACGGTATAAGAAAATGGCATTTACCAAGTTGTTAAGAATCGCTTTAGCTTTGCTCATTATTAATATTTGTTCGTCTTTCTCTTCTACTGCACGCACCAAAGCTAAACAATTAGAAGGATAACACTAAACCTCTAAATGTTTGGGCGAGTAATGAGTTTATTAACGGTTGTTCTGAACTGGAGTTTGATATGTGGCGCCGATAATTTGTTGAGAATCTGTAGTTATCTTCCCGCGACCTGCTGATGTGCCTTATCATTTGCCTACCGTGTACACACATTTTTATAAACCTTCCTTAATATCCCCCTTTGTGAACTTTCGTGATCTTTGTGGTTTTTCCATTTTTATGAACCACAAAGGCACAAAGAAAGAGGAAAAAGAAAAGAAAAGTTACTTTTAGAGACTTGTGTGTACACGTAGATCATTTGCAGGGTCGTGTAGATAGTTGGATATTATACCCACGTTTTTCCAAGCGTTCGTTAATTTTACTTATATTAATCTTTTCGTCTGCTTCTAATACAACAATCCATTCAGTTTTATCAATGTTTTTAATTCGTTCAACTGCCTTGGCTTCAGCACTTCTCAGGCTTGAGTTTTCCATCTGATGTTTTTCCACTGTATCACCTTAGTGGTCACTGCCCTTATTTTCTCATAGTTCTTTAGAGATTTCTAATTAAAGAAATACCAGAATTTTATTGTGGAATATTCTTGTGACTTAAAAAATGATTACAGGAACGGGCAAGGATGCCCATTCCACAATAACCAAATTAAGCAGCTAAAGCATTTTCAAATTTGTCTAAGCTGGCAATATCTTGTTGTGCATCGGGTTGACCGTAGATTTTTGAAAGTTTACCTGTGTTGGCAAGAATATCACGCACTTCTAGATTGGAAATTTGGTTGAGGTTACGGTTGCTTAACATTGCTACTGCTGCTGCTATACCAATACCTTGTCCAACTGCACAATTGAATTCTACAATTCTTCCTGCTGAAGATGCATAGCCTTCAAATCCTGATGCTGGGCTAATAACTGCTATATTTGGTACGCTTTTTAATACCGCGTGTTGAATGCCTACGTTAAATAGTGGTGGGTCTAATTTAACTTCACCTAAGCCTTTTTCAGATGCACGGGCGCCCAGACCTTCGATACCTCCACGGATATCAAAGTGGTAGCCAAATGTACCTAATGCTTCAGATGCTGGCACGCCTCCTTTGAGCATTTCGGCGCCTGTTAATGGGTCAATTGCACCTTCTACGTTACCTGCATGGCGGATGTATAATTCTGGTGCTGGCGTAACGGTAGTGGTGCCGATATTCTTAAACCATTGAATTAATAACTGCATTTCTTTGAGCATTTCTGGTGTGGGTTTGGAATCTCCACGAGCTAATGCTTCAGCTTGGTCGGCATTGACATCAAATAGCAGTGCGTTCCACGACATTCTACCGTCGGGGAATACGGCAATATTTCCTTTGTCTAATACGGCGCCGCTTTGATCTAGTGATAATGCTGTACCTCGGAATGCATGGTAAGCAATTGAAAGTGCAAAGCTACGAACATCTATATAATCGCTACCTGCATACAGCGCAATTTTATTAAGGTCGTTTTTATTATCGATAAACGGAGCTTGTAGTTCAGAAAAGCGTGTGCGGTCTCCACCTGCTGCTATATTAATCCATCTTTGTGCTTCAACATCATTAACATCAGCAAGACGCAGCATATACTGCATTTCAACATTCTTCAGTGCTTGCACACTCAAACCTTGAGTTTCAAAAGTCAGCGTCACCGAAAGCTCAGAATTTGGTAAACCAAAAGTTTCAAATCCTTTCAGCTTGCTTACACCAGCAGCAACAGCTAGTTCAGCGTTGACTGTAGAGTCAATAAAAATTTTCGCCATGTAGGTTTCACCTTTAGTCAGACGAATACCTGTGATAGCTTGCCCTTGCTTAATAACCGATGCAATATCAACACCGCTAAGAACATCCGCGTTAATTTCCTTTAACATTTCCCGCAAAACAGCATCACCTTTTTTAGGCTCAAGCGCAACCTGAACTACACCAGTGCGTTTTAAAAATTCTTTATATATATTCGACTCATCACCATAAACAGCTAAACCATATTGACTGCGAACATTAGCTGGTACAACCGAGCGGTCTAAATAAGACAAACCACCACGAACCAAATGACCACCGATACCTAATTGGGAATTACCTTTAAACAACAATAACGAGCGTGGATACTTATTAGTGCGACGAAAATGCTCACGTGCAGCACATACCAAAGCTAAAATGCCTGGAACTTCATCACCAAAAGCAATTATGTCGTATGTGCGGGTTACTGTATTAGTGGTATTAGTACTTGGCATAAGAATTTTCTCAATAGTTTTTTTAATGCTCTAGAGAAAATCAACACAACAAGTCAGTACAATTCCGGATGGCAACTTAAACAATGGTTATCAAAATTTGCCAGATATAGTTGGCAGCGACTTCTGTTAAAATAAAACTAATACTCGTACTTATAACGCTTGCTCCCGCATTGCTGATATATGACCGAACTACTTCGTCGTGCTATAGCTGAAATTGAACAACTCCCAAATGACCAGCAGGATGCAATTGCAACTCGTATTCTTGCTGAATTACAAGATGAAAAAAGCTGGACATCTAAGTTTGAAGCAACTACAGATAGTCAATGGGATAAATTGGCGGCTATGGTGCGCCAAGATATTGCAGCAGGTGAAACTTTACCACTTGATGAGCTTTTTTCGCCAAAATCATGAAATCAAGTGTTACCAAAGCATTTCGTAAGCAACTTGAACAGTTGCCAACAGATATACAAGAACTAGCAGAGAAAGCTTATACACTCTGGCGCCAAGATGCTTATCATAGAAGCCTTTAGTTTAAACTAGTCAGCCAGAAACAACCCATTTATTCTCCATGTTGTGGAATGGGCATCCTTGCCCGTTCTTTATCTAGGGCGGGCAAGGATGCCCACCCCACAAGAAATTTTTGGGTATTTTTTTATTTGGAAGTCCCTAAGACGGCGCCCTATATTAATATAAAGATGCCAAAATTGTATAGCATCTCTTATAATCAAAAGCTATTCTTCAACGCTGGTAACTAAATAGTCTCCTTGTATTGATTTGATGTAGCAGAAGAAAACATGTTTTTCATGCTCTATTTCTTGACTCTCTGTTTCGGAGCCATTTGAGTTACTGCCACTGCAAACTGTAATATTTGCTGCCACAGTTACTAAGTACTCTTGCTCTGAGTCATTACGTTCTGAAACTTCAATACTGGTAATATCGCACGATAATGTTGTTGCCCAAGAATAAGTGTCATTATCGAGTGTTGATTCGCTAGCACTACCATTGGCGCCAACCGAGATGTTCCAGTTGTCCCAGTAGTAAATTCTATCGCCAACGCGCGCGTGTTCTTCTAATATATAAGTACTGGCGATGGTACAAAGTTGGTCGTTTGTTGGGTGTCCTGCCGTCTCAATTATAGATGCAGCCTTCATAACTCAAAACCTCAGCGATTTTTTGTTATCTGTTACGTTACATTGCTGCTGCCCATAAATAAAGCTGTTTTAATTTTAAATTTATAATTTGTTGTCAGAAAATATATTGTAAAACTTATCGAATGTATATTGGGCGTTGAAGTGGGTGGTGCGTGAAAGCTACATAATCTTACATTTTGGTTCAGATTTTTGTAGGCTTTCACGCACCCTACGTGACACACACCAGACCTTTTAGGTGCTTAACTTGTTTTTTGGCCTGCCCAAGTTACCCATTTGTGGGATAATCCTGTTTGCGATTTTTCAGCGCTCATTTCTGTTTCGCTAATAATGGCGCCTGTTAAATCAGCACCTGTAATTTCTGCCTCATATAAGTTTGTGGCTGTTAAATTCGCATGGAAGAGGTTGGCGCCACTTAAGTCAGTACCACTTAATTCTGCTTCACTCATGTTGGCACGCGCTAAGTTGACCAAAACTAAGCTAGCACTTCTCAAATCGGCGCGACTAAGATTGATTGCTTCCATGTTCGCATGAATTAAGTCGGCGCCTATCAGATTTGTTTCACTCAAGTTCGCACCACTTAAATTGGCATTATTTAGGTCTGCGTCTGTTAAGTTTGCCCGACTTAAATCACAACCACTCAAATTTGTACGGTTGAGGTTGGCGCCACTCAAGTCAGCACCACTTAAATTCGCACCACTTAAATCAATATCAGAAAGATTTAAGGAATGTAAACTAATTCCGTTGAAGTCGCGTTCCCCTGCCGCGTACCGATTCAGGAGCATACTTTTATCCATAATATTGCCTCATTCCGGTCTACAGGTTTGTTTTTAAAGAATAGCGAGTCACTTCCCCTCAAGCCACACTTTCAGCAACGATATTATTCGATTGCTTTTTGTAAACGTTTTAGCTAAAACTTGTATTTTTAATTGTGCAGGTGTTTTTTGATTTTATGAAAATTACTTAACATAAATATACGATTTGAAGCTTTAGTAATTTATATGTAGGTATTCAGGCTTAATTAGAACTTAGTTTATTAAAATAAATTCTTCAGAGGACTTTTACTATTAGCATATGGGTTTTCAACCCTATGCGGGCAAGGATTCTACCCTGCGGGAAAACTCCGTTTACGCTGCGCTTAGAATGACAATGCCACATTGGCTTTTAGCAACCTTTCTTTTATAACTTCACTAACAAATTGATTACCCTGTAAATTTAGATGGATGTGGTCGTGGTATAAACTTTCTGAGTTTTGGCGCCCATTAAACAAGGGAAGAAAATCAATATAATCAATTTGTCTTGCTTTGACGAACTCATAAAGTCTTGCACGTGCTTTTATTTCATAGTCGCGAGAACCTGGTTCTCCTAATTCCCGTTTCAAGGGTGTCATCGCTAAAACAAATTTACTGTTGTTTTGTGTGGCAATATCTTGAATTTTTGCTATTGCTTCTAAATTAATACCTACTCTATCACCTTCTTCTTGTCGGACTTTTTCAAGTTCGGGTATGGGTTTAGATTTTTGAATATAACGCTGATAGATTTCAACTAGTGCAAGCGGTGGTTTTCTGTCGGGATAGTTTTTCTCGTGTCCTACTGGTAATGATGTCGGCGCCGTGGCAAATAAATCATCTGTATTAATTAGTAGTACAATTGTAGAGGCGTTGAAGGTGCCAAATTTTTGTAGATATGCTAGCTCGTTACGTGGGCCCCAAGAGTTTGCTGACGCATTTAATACTTCTGCTGGCGAGTTTTTACTGGTGAGCGACTGCATTATCAAATTGGATATAGTATTTTTCTGGTCAGTCCACCATCCACCGTTTGCTATGGAGTCTCCTAGTAAAAATACTCGTTGTGTTGAAGGTGAGGGGGTTTTCTGTATCGGCGCCCCACGCATCGAATACTCGTTTATCTCTATATAATTACCGTTACGTCGAGTTTGTTGGTTGGGTGCGAGTAAATAACCAATTTCCTTTTCACTAATATAAATTAGCGGGTTGCCAAATCCAAATAGTATCCGCAACCCGAATTCAATCGCGATAAGTAATCCTAAACATACAGCCAAAACTGCTACCAGCATAACTTTTACCTGCCTAGCCTCGTCAATCATTAATTTATTATGAAAAAATTACGGTCGAATGTTATATATTATACAAATTTATAGCAAAATATGAACGTAAACGCGACAGTTAAAGTACTGATTATATTTATTTTTGGCATCGGTAATTATGGTGATGTCTTTTGTTGTAAAGAGAAGTCAAAATCGTTATAAAGGAATGCATCTTTTGCGTGTAAAAGGACTACAATCGAAGCGGGCAAATGCCCAATTCTGTCTATGTAGGATAATAACGCTATGTCCGACTTAAACCGTGGCATCATGAAGTTCGATGGTGCTGACTCTCCTAAACTAGTGACAATTTCGACTGTGGTTCTGTTAGGCTCTATATTTGCTCTAATTCTTTGGGCATTGCAATCGGCTTATGCTGTCGGTTAGCTATTGACGCTCGCTCTTGTATAATTTTATTTTTATAAACCGTTTTCAGTGAGAGACGTTACATGTAACGTCTCTACAATTTATCTCAAATACGCTTAAAAAATATCACTTAAGCATATATACTTATTCAAGCTAAAAATCAAAAAATGTTTTTGTTTTAAGATTCTAGCTTTTACATTAAAGACAGGTCTAAAATCCACTGCTGAACGGATGCTTGAACTCTGGGGTTTACTGGTTATATTTGTTATCTGCCCGCTCTTAGGCGCCTTGCCATTAATTGCTTGGGTAACACAGGTTGTATCGAAGAAGCAATTGGCACATCTCGGTACTGGTAACATTGGTGTCTCTGCTGCGTTTTATCACGGGGGAACGCCAGCAGGAATGTTGGCTGTGTTGTCGGAAGCATTTAAAGGAATTGCGGCAGTTTTACTTGCGCGCGCAGTGTTTCCAGATGGTTCAGCATGGGAATTACTAGCGCTAATTACATTAGTATTAGGTAGGTACTGGATAGCAAAAGGCGCCGGAACAACAAATGTTGTTTGGGGTTTTATAGTTCATGACCCGTTGGTAGCACTTTTTGTGTTTTTGCTGGCAGGTGTTAGTTTTACTATAATCCGTTCGCGACAAGCTGCCCAGTATGGAGTGTTACTTTTATTCCCAATTATTGTTACTGTGCTTCACGCCGAAGATGGTTTTAAAATAGTGGCAGCTATTGCACTTGCTAGTTTGCTGGCATGGATTTACAAGCAAATCAAAGATGATATGGACTTACCTGTAGCTCAAGCAAGTCCTGACTCACAAGCTGCAATGAATTTCTTTCGTGGAAACAGCGAGTCTATTTTGACGTTAGATGATGAACTTGATGCTAATTTCGTTGGTAACAAAGCTGCAAGGTTAGCAGAAATTAAACGTTGGGGTTATCCAGTTCCCAAGGGATGGGTATTACTTCCTTACGAAGACCCAAAACCAATGATTGATTTTCTTCAACCCTCAGAATTATCACCTTTGGTAGTACGTTCTTCGGCAGTAGGTGAAGATACTGAAAATGCTTCTGCTGCTGGACAATACGAAAGTATTTTAAATGTCACTACTAAACAAGAATTACAAACTGCTATTGCGCGGACTCAATCATCGTACAACACTCCAGGAGCAGCACAGTATCGGCAAGATAGAAATGTTAAAGAATCTACAATGGCTGTTTTGATACAGCAGCAAATTCGTAGCGTTTATTCTGGTGTGGCATTTAGTCGTGACCCTGTAACGCAAGAAATGGATGCTATCGTTATCGAAGCATTACCAGGAAGTCCCACACAAGTAGTATCTGGTCGCGTCACTCCCGAACAATACCGTGCGTTTGTAATGGAAAGTGACAACGTTTCATTTATCCATCTCGAAGGACAAGGGAGAGTACCCCCAGTCATTATTAAACAAGTCGCGTACTTAGTTCGTCATATTGAAGAACGTTATCACGGTATACCTCAAGATATTGAGTGGAGTTATGACGGTCAAACTTTATGGGTACTCCAAGCACGTCCTATTACGACATTACTGCCTATTTGGACACGCAAAATTGCTGCCGAAGTAATTCCTGGATTAATTCGTCCTTTAACTTGGTCGATTAATCGTCCTTTAACTTGTGGTGTTTGGGGAGGAATTTTTGCGATAGTTTTGGGAGAGCGTTCGCTTGGTTTAGATTTTAATGATACTGCCACACTTCATTTTTCCCACGCTTACTTTAACGCTACGCTGTTAGGGCAAATTTTTCGCCGTATGGGTTTACCACCCGAAAGCTTAGAATTTTTAACCCGAGGCGCTAAAATGTCGGCACCAGCAATTGATACGACGTTACGAAATTTACCAGGCTTGTTACGGTTGGTTGGACGCGAATTGTCTTTAAAAGAAGAGTTTCAACGTGATAATCGGCGCCGTTTTAGTATTGGGCTGTCACAATTATCACAAGAAATGGTTGATGACTTAGATGCAGCCAAATTAATTGCGCGTATTGACTATATATTAGAGTTATTACAACGTGCCACCTACTACAGCATTATGGCGCCGTTGAGTGCCGCACTCAGACAAGCAATATTTAAAGTAAAAGATACAGATATTGATAATAGACTTACTCCCGAAGTCTCAGCAGTACGTGATTTACAACAGCTAGCTCAACAAGCAAAGCAAATACTGTCTGCAACACCACCAGAAAACCGTACAGGTGTCGCAGAATTTGACCCCGATAATGTATTTGAGGACTTAGCTGTTTCAACAGAAGGGCAAAAAATTTTAACAGCATTTGAATATCTTTTAAATAAATACGGTTACTTAAGCGAAGTAGGGACAGATATTGCTATCCCAACTTGGAAAGAAGAACCCGAAAAAATTAAAGGATTATTCGTACAGTTTATGCTTTCCGAACAACCAAAGGTCAAAAAACGCAGAAAACGTCCTCTGTTTGTTCAGGGTCGCGTAGACATGAAAGGAAAAGTTACCGAAGTTTACTCACGTCTACTTGCTTATTTACGCTGGAGCTTTATCGCTTTAGAAGATAAATTCTTACATGCAGGCTTTTTACTGCAAAAAGGAGATATTTTCTTTTTAGAGTTTCAGGAAGTGCGAGAACTCGTAGAAGCACCAACTCACGAAAAGATAAGTCGCTTACAAGTATTAATTTATCGTAGACGTTCCCAACTCGAACGCGATGGGCAACTTAACCCTCCTTTACTTGTTTACGGTACCGCTCCCCCAATTGTGCCTGCTTTAATGCCTTCTTTGGCGCCCGACCAAGTTATGCATGGTATTGGTGCAAGTCCCGGACAAGCAGAAGGAAGGGTAAAAGTACTGCGTAACCTCCAAGAAGTTCCCGACATTGATGACGACACAATATTAGTTGTGCCTTATACAGACTCTGGATGGGCGCCTATTTTAATTAGAGCCAAAGGAATTATTGCTGATGCAGGTGGAAGACTTTCTCACGGCGCCATTATTGCTCGTGAATACGGAATTCCTGCAATAATGGATGTACGTAATGCTACATGGGTATTACAGGATGGTCAACGAGTGCGAATCGATGGTTCTAGGGGTATTGTGGAAATAGATAATGATTTAAGACCACGATGAAATTTACTTCCCTTAATCTTTCGATTTGTCTTTATCCTGGTTCCAACGCCCAGATTTTTTTGCTGCTTCGGTAAGAAGATATTCAATTTGGGAGTTGACACTTCTCAAGTCATCTGATGACCATTTTTCTAACACTTCGTACAGTTTGGAATCTAAACGTAATAGAAAGCGTTTCTTCTGACTCATGTCAATTATAAAGGGTGCCAGTATTAATTACTGGTTGCGCGGTTTGCTCGGAAGTTAGTACGACTAACAAGTTATTAATCATAGACGCTTTGCGCTCGTCATCCAAATCAATCATTTGGTCAACACTTAAACGGTTTAGGGCTTCTGATACCATACCCACGGCGCCTTCGACAATTTGGCGCCGCGCATCAATTAGTGCTTTGGCTTGTTGGCGCCGTAACATCATTTGGGCAATTTCTGGCGCATAAGCCAAGTGTGAAATTCTTGCTTCTATAACTTCTACTCCTGTTACTTCCAAGCGCGCTTGTAATTCATGCTTGAGTGAGTGAGCAATTTCATCGGGTATTCCTCGCAGTGAAGGAGTATCGTTTGGCGTATCGTATGGATAGCGAATTGCTAAAGCCCGAATTGCAGTTTCGCTTTGAATAGCAACAAACTCTTGATAGTCATCGACAGCAAATTTAGACTTTGCCGTATCCACAACTCGCCAAACAACAACTGCAGCTATTTCAATAGGACTTCCTTCAGCGTCGTTAACTTTAATTATCTTACTGTTGAAGTTACGAACTCGCAGCGAAATCTGGTATTTGCTTGCAAATGGATTTGTCCACCAAAAACCTGGTTCGCGAACCGTACCTATATATTTACCAAAAAATACCAGCACTACTGCTTTATTTGGTTCGACGCTAAAAAATCCTGATATCGACGGAATCACAACTACTAATAACACTGCTGTCAACCACGCAATTCCCTCAGCTAGGGAGTCATCAATAAAATCAGCTATTTTTAGACCTCTTTGCAGTACACTTTCCAATCCGTGGATGCTGTTCCACAAATACCAGGCGCCGAACACAGAAATGGCGCCGACTATAACTAGCATTACAAACCCATTTAGCTTGAACGCAGGAGATTCCTTAATATTCTGTTCCATAGTCGCAATACCACTTTACTATCACAATGATATCACTATAACATCAAAAAATATCTTTTCTTGTGGAACGGGCATCCCTGCCCGTCCCATCCCACCCCAAATTAAAAGGCGGGCAAAGATGCCCACCCCACAAGAACAGCTAATAGCCATACTGAAACTAATTATGGCGAGCAAGATAGTTATAAAAACTGCATAAGATATGCGCTTGCAAAATACTCTTTTCATTAGAAAAATATTTTGTTAATATTAGTAAAAGTAATACCTTGTGTAGATGACAAGCCATTAGGCATAGAAGCACACAGTTATTAAATTTATATTTAACATTTATAAATATTTCTTAATTTATCTTCATAAAGTCTCTCAAAAAGAGCAAAATGAATAGATACATAGATGAATTCAAATTGTTTGCATAAAAGATTGAATATGCATTGAATAGGCAAGGGTAGTTTTGGCGTGATATATAAGTTTTTACTTATATATCCAATCTAATATTTATTTAATAATTGCTGTTGCAAAATGACCAAAATGGCAAGAAACACTGTAAGCTAAATGAAACAACGTTAATTAATGTTTCTAAGTGACACGGAAAATTAACGTGACTGAAATAACTGGTTGCTAATAAGTGTTCCTCAACTAGTTTCGTGTAGTTATTGGTTGAGTTTATGGCAACGATAGAAAAAATAGGTTTAACTAAAAGCGCAAGAAGCCATTAGGTTTCGCTTGCTAGCTTTGCCATACCAAAAATTACATATTCACCAACAGGAGAATCACAATGTCGGAGTTTTTCAAGCAAGTTTCTCGTAGAAAATTCATCGTTACAGCAGGTGCGTCTGCGAGTGCAATATTGCTCAAAGGTTGTTTGGGAAATCCGCCAGAACCAGGTGGAAGTGCTTCTGCGGGTTCATCAGGTACTGGTGCTACTGCTGTACCAGTTGCCAATATTAGCCCTGATCAAAAACCCGAAACAACAAAAGTAAAACTTGGATATATTCCAATTGTTGAATCGGCGGCGCTAATTATCGCGAAAGAAAAAGGATTTTTTGCGAAGTATGGAATGCCAGATGTTGAGCTTTCCAAACAAGCTTCTTGGGGTTCAGCGCGTGACAACGTAGAAATTGGTTCTGCTGGTGGTGGTATTGATGGTGGACAATGGCAAATGCCAATGCCGCATCTGATTAGCGAAGGTTTAATTACCAAAGGTAATCAAAAAATTCCTATGTACGTGCTGTGTCAATTAATTACACAGGGTAATGGGATTGCGGTAGCTAGTAAGCACGTTGGTAAAGGTTTTGGCTTAGAGATGGCAAGTGCAAAAGGTTTAATAACCCAATTAAAGTCATCGACTCCCTTCACAGCAGCACACACTTTCCCACAAGTCAACCAAGATTTTTGGATTCGTTATTGGTTGGCAGCAGGTGGCATTGACCCAGATGCTGATATTAAACTGCTGACGGTACCTGCTGCACAAACTGTAGCGAACATGAAAACCGGAACGATGGATGCGTTCAGCACCGGTGACCCCTGGCCTTACCGCATCGTTAGAGATAAAATTGGTTTCATGGCGGTGTTAACAGGAGAAATGTGGAGAAATCATCCTGAAGAATACTTCGCAATGCGAGGAGATTGGGTTGACAAAAATCCTAAAGCTACTAAAGCTTTGCTGAAGGGAATTATGGAAGCACAGCAGTGGTTAGATAATTTTGATAACCGCAAAGAAGCTGCACAAATATTAGGTGGACGTAACTATTTCAACCTTGCACCTGAAATTCTTGCAAATCCATTCCAAGGCGTTTATGATATGGGAGATGGGCGCAAAGTTGATGATAAAAAGTTAGCGGCATATTATTGGAAAGATGAAAAAGGAAGCGTTTCATACCCTTATAAGAGTCATGATTTATGGTTCATAACTGAGAGCGTGCGTTGGGGGTTCTTACCAGCCGATTACATTGCTAACGGCGCCGCTAAAGCTAAGGAGTTAATTGATAGAGTCAACAAAGAAAATATTTGGAAAGAAGCTGCTAAAGAAATGAATATAGCTGCAGCAGATATTCCAACCGATACATCGCGCGGAGTAGAAGAGTTTTTCGATGGCGTAAAATTTGACCCAGCAAAACCAGAAGAGTACCTCAAGAGTCTCAAAATTAAGAAAGTTGCTATTTAGTTCATACTCAAAGATTAATTGCTAATGGGAAACACCCCATTAGCACCCATAAAAACCCCCCAAGGAGATAATTCAATGACAACTGTTCAAAGACGACCGGCTGCAATGGACGGTAATGGTTTTGCCGCGCGTATACAAAAGCAAATTCCCGAATTGATTCCCCCAGCAATAGCTATTGCAGTATTTTTAGCCGTATGGCAACTAT
Source organism: Calothrix sp. PCC 7716 (assembly GCF_019977735.1). Lineage (GTDB taxonomy): Bacteria > Cyanobacteriota > Cyanobacteriia > Cyanobacteriales > Nostocaceae > Dulcicalothrix. The sequence goes on from NZ_AP025018.1 coordinate 5,771,865, forward strand.
TTTCTTGGATACCAGGAGCAACATTGCCTGGACCAATACAAGTAATTCAAGACACTTGGATTTTGATTTTGTACCCTTTTTATGATAGAGGCGGTACTGATAAAGGTTTATTTTGGCAGATATTAGCTAGTTTGCAGCGAGTTGCAATTAGCTACACTTTAGCGGCAATTGTTGGTATTGGCTTAGGAATTTTGATTGGTGTTAATAAAACCATCAACAAAGCATTAGACCCTTTGTTCCAATTATTAAGAACCGTACCTCCTCTTGCTTGGGTACCTATTTCCTTAGCAGCACTGCGTCAAAACGAACCCGCTGCACTGTTCGTAATCTTCGTTACTGCAATTTGGCCCATCTTAATTAACACTGCGGTAGGTGTAAAAGAAATTCCTAACGACTATAACAACGTCGCGAAAGTACTACAACTCAACAAAAAGGAATATTTCTTCAACATTTTGATACCTGCTGCACTGCCTTACATTTTCACTGGTTTGAGAATAGCAATTGGTTTGGCTTGGTTGGCGATTATCGCGGCAGAAATTGTAATGTCAGGTATCGTCGGAATTGGATTCTTTATCTGGGAAGCTTACCAAAATAATAACGTTAGTGAAGTTATTTTAGCGCTAGTTTACATCGGTCTTGTCGGTTTGATACTTGACAAATTTATGGTATGGCTTCAAGGACGCATTCTTCCTCCTGAAAGATAATTTAGTTATGAGTGCTGAGTTATGAGTGCTGAGTGCTGAGTTATGAGTAATAATTTAAAACTCTTAACTCCTCACTCTTATACCTCACTCAGCACTCAGCACTCAGCACTTTCAACCTTTTATAAATTTACCCCCCAATTACAGCTATGTCTCTTTTTGTTGGTGTTGATCAAATCGATAAGGTCTTTGAATTAACCGGTGGTGGCAAGTACGTTGCACTTAAAGGTATCGACCTGCAAATTAAAAAAGGTGAGTTTGTATCTTTAATTGGTCACTCTGGTTGCGGTAAGTCAACTTTATTAAATATGATTGCTGGTTTGGATTTGCCAACCGAGGGTCTTGTAACTCTGGAAGGACAAAGAATTACTAAACCAGGCCCCGACCGGATGGTAGTTTTCCAAAACTATTCTTTATTACCTTGGCGCTCAGTACGCGAAAATATTGCCTTGGCTGTTGACTCAGTTATGCCTGGTATACCCGCTGGTGAGCGTCGAGCAATTGTTGAAAAACATATTGATATGGTGGGTTTGCGACCACACGCTGATAAATCCCCCACAATGCTTTCGGGTGGACAAAAACAGCGTGTTGCTATCGCCCGCGCGCTGGCTATTAGACCCAAATTATTATTACTTGACGAACCTTTCGGCGCCTTGGATGCCTTGACACGAGGTAATTTACAAGAGCAGTTAATGCAGATATGTGAAGAAAATGAAGTAACTGCTGTTATGGTAACGCACGACGTTGACGAAGCAGTATTACTATCTGACCGTATCGTAATGCTTACCAACGGTCCCGAATCAAAAATTGGTGATATCCTCGAAGTCGATATTCCCCGTCCTCGCAAGCGTATGGATGTTGTCGAACACCCTAGCTACTACAGCTTGCGAAGTGAAATGATTTACTTCCTCAACCAACAAAAACGTATCAAGAAACTGCGCGCGCGCAAAACAGCAGCTATATCACGTCACGGTTTAGAAAAAGTTAACTTAGAAATCGGCTTTGTCCCCTTGACTGCCTGCGCTCCTCTTGCTATCGCAAAAGAAAAAGGTTTCTTCGCAAAACACGGTTTGGATGATGTTCAACTAGTGCGTGAAACAAGCTGGCGCGGTATTGTTGATGGCATTGCTGCTGGGTACCTTGATGCTGCCCAAATGCCTTCTGGCTTACCAATGTGGATGACTTTAGGTGGACACCGCAACAAACCTATACCTGTAGTTACCGCTTTAACAATGACCCGTAATGGTAACGCCATTACTCTCAACAAGAACTTTTTGAAGCAAGGTGTTCAAGGGTTATCTGACTTTAAAGATTTTTTATTGCGAACTCGTAACAAACGTCATACAATGGGCGTAGTACATCCTGCTTCCATGCATAACTTGTTATTACGGTACTGGTTAGCAGCAGGTGGTATAGACCCCGATAAAGACGTACATATTCAAACAATCCCTCCTGCTCAAATGGTTGTCGATTTACAAAATGGTAGTATCGATGGTTATTGCGTAGGCGAACCTTGGAATATCCGTGCTGCTGAGGAAGGTGTTGGTTTTACAATCGCAACCGACCTCGAAGTGTGGTTAGGACATCCAGGAAAAGTTTTGGGTGTGCGTGAAGATTGGGCGGAAAGATATCCAAATACTCATATAGCTTTAACCAAAGCGTTGCTTGAAGCTTGCTACTACTGCTCGCTGCCTGAAAATAGCGAAGAAGTTCGTCGCATCGTGGCTCGACCAGAATATGTTAGCACCGACATAAACTATATTCAACTCGGTGATTATGGTGATACATGTGATATAGACCATCAGGTAGAGTACGCTCACCACCAGTTCTACGCGGAGTCAGCAATTAACCGTCCAAGTCGAACCGAACAAATTTGGATTATGACACAACTCGCGCGTTGGGGTGATGTTCCATTCCCACGCAACTGGGTAGAAGTTGTCGAACGGATATGTCGTGTTCGCGTCTTTAGTACTGCCGCGCGTGAACTTGGTTTAGACATCAGCTACACTCGCCAACCCATCAAATTATTTGATGGCACACCATTTGACGCCGATAACCCCATTGACTACCTTAATAAGCTCAAAATAAAACAAGATTTCTCTATTGCTGAAGTCGTTCTCGACTCACCCACACGTCAATTAGCAGCGTAAAAAGTAAAAAGTGCTGAGTGCTGAGTGCTGAGTTAAAGATTAAGAGTTAAAACCAATAACTCATAACTTAACACTTCTTACTCAGTACTCCCACTCATAACTCAGCACTCAGCACTCATAACTCAGCACTCAGCACTCATAACTCAGCACTCAGTACTTAACCCTCCCCCAATTATTAAAGTTATGCAAAACCGCACTTTTAAAGTTAACGATTCCGTCAGAGATAGGCTAGGGCAACCTCTTGTAAGCGGCGCCTCTGTTGCAAGTGGCAAAAAACCATATGTAGAAATTAAAGATGTTAGTAAAGTTTACCCAACCAAGAAAGGACCCTTCACTGTTCTTGATGGTGTAAATTTAAACGTCTATGAGGGGGAATTTATTTGTGTAATAGGTCACTCTGGTTGTGGGAAATCTACGTTGCTAAATATGGTGTCGGGTTTTAACCATCCTACAACTGGTGAGGTATTACTCGAAGGTAAACCTATTACTAAACCAGGACCCGACCGAATGGTAGTGTTCCAAAACTATGCATTGTTACCTTGGCGTACAGCGTTTGAAAATATTTACTTAGCTGTTAATGCTGTTTATCCAGATAAACCCGAAGCTGAAAAAAGAGCTATCGTTCGCGATAACTTAGCAATGGTGGGACTTGCAGACGCAATGGAAAAGAAACCCATGCAAATGTCAGGTGGTATGCGTCAACGGGTTTCTATCGCACGCGCGCTTTCTATTCGTCCTAAAGTTTTAATTTTAGACGAACCTTTCGGCGCCTTGGATGCTATCACTAAAGAAGAATTGCAGGAAGAGTTGCTCAAAATTTGGAGTGACAACCGCGCAACTGTATTAATGATTACCCACGATATCGACGAAGCACTATTCCTAGCTGATAAACTCGTAATGATGACCAACGGTCCACATGCGAAAATTGGCGAAGTTATGGAAATTCCTTTCGACCGCCCTAGAGATCGCGCACGTATTATGGACGACCCACGTTACTATAAACTGCGTAACTACGCTCTTGACTTCCTCTTCAACCGTTTCGCACATGATGATGTCGGTTAAGCGGGCAAAAACAGAATACAAATGAGGTAAACAAGGGGGAAACATAAAATTTCTCTCTTGTCTTCTATCTAAAGGAATATCATGCATTGCGATAGTCCAAGATAATTTAAATTTATGCAGCAAATAATTTTTTAATAATAAAACTCATGTATAGATTTAATACTATGAACTAGATTTAATAATTGTTTTATAATTATCATCTTTGCATTGACCACTGAGACAAGAAAAGCTGTAAGCTATACATATCGATTTGAATTTTGTGTCCACTGATACTAGATTCAAATTTAAATGCGTTTGCATTTAATTCATTGAGCTATTACACTGAGTATAACTTTACTTAGTTTGCTTGATGCTCACTTAAATATGTAACGTCTTTAAGTACAGGAAGTAAATTATACCTCTTGTATAGCGTTTCTGTATGCAAAAAAAGACATCTTACCTTTTGGGATAATTTATGACCAATCTTTTTAAAATCAACGTTTTTAAAATTAACTTATAAAAAGTCAGCTTGCAGTCATAAGCACAATGGACTGCAAACTGTGTTCTTAAAAATAAGATAGAATTTTCTAATCTTATTTATTAAGATAATAAGTCAATTAGAAAACAAATGATGGTACGATTAGCGTTTAAGCCATAATTCACTAATCACCACTAAGAAACCCTTATTAATCTCGTAGAGCTAACCAAGGTTCATACGTTACAGATTGTTTTCATTAAAGGATTCAGCTTCTTTAATTAAAATAACATTTATAAAAGTACGTGTGCATAACTGTTTCTTAGAGCTTCCATAGAGAATAAGGTAAAACATTGCAGCAAAATTAATAGTTGCCAAATAATACACAGTCCCTAATCTTTGTCTATATGCGTATAAAAGATTACTGTGTAATTCATTCTTGCAACACAATTATCAAATGATTTTTATCTCACTGAGAAAAACACAAGTTAATCGCGAAATTAAGCTGTCAAATATTTAGCCCAGTATTCAGTTCTACCGATTTATCAGAAAGATGGGAATAACTAATCAAATCCATTTCAGAAATTTACGCGGTGACATCTTTGGTGGTGTTACAGCAGCAATTGTTTCTCTACCCCTTGCACTTGCCTTTGGTGTTGCAAGTGGCGCCGGTGCAGTCGCTGGTCTTTATGGTGCAGTTTGTGTTGGTTTCTTTGCTGCATTATTTGGCGGGACACCAACTTTAATTTCTGAACCGACTGGACCAATGACAGTAGTAATTACTACTATCATTGCTTCTTTAACCGCTGCTAACCCAGAAAACGGTTTAGCGATGGCTTTTACCGTCGTTATGTTGGCAGGGATATTTCAAATTCTGTTTGGTATTTTTAAATTGGGTAAATATATTACCTTAATGCCTTACAGTGTTATCTCTGGCTTCATGTCTGGTATCGGTGTAATTTTGATTATTCTTCAAATTGCTCCGTTTGTCGGACAACCTAACCCCAAAGGTGGTGTGTTGGGAATGGTGCAAAATCTACCGCAGTTGCTATCTAATATAAATCCTGCGGAAGCGACATTAGGAATTTTAACGCTGGCGATTATTTTCTTCATGCCAGCAAAAATCAAGCGCATTGTACCACCTCAACTTGTCGCGTTAATTGTTGGTACCATAGTTTCATTAACAGTTTTCGGCAACGCTGATATTAGACGAATTGGTGAAATACCTGTCGGTTTGCCCACCATCCAAATGCCAACTTTCACACCCGGCCAAGTTACAGTCATGCTGGTTGACGGGGTGATGTTAGGTATTTTGGGATGTATTGATACATTATTAACAGCAGTAATTGCAGATAGCTTAACCCGTACCGAACATAAATCTGACAAAGAATTAATTGGTCAAGGTATTGGTAACTTAATTTCTGGTTTGTGTGGTGGTTTACCTGGTGCAGGTGCCACAATGGGTACCGTTGTCAACATTCAAACTGGCGCTAAGACAGCTGTATCAGGCTTGACTCGTGCATTAATCTTGTTAGTCGTTGTTTTGGGAGCCGCTCGTTTAACTCAACCAATTCCAATGGCTGTATTAGCGGGTATTGCGTTAAAAGTTGGTATTGACATTCTTGACTGGAGTTTCTTGAAGCGTTCGCATAAAGTCTCTCTCAAAGGTTCAATCATCATGTATGGTGTATTGCTCCTGACAGTATTTGTAGACTTAATTGTAGCAGTTGGTATTGGGGTGTTTATTGCGAACATCTTGACAATTGAGCGTCTTTCTGAAATGCAAGGTGAAGAAGTCAAAACAATTACCGATGCAGATGATGCAATTGTTTTGAACGCAGAAGAGAAGCGCTTGTTCGATTTGGCAAATGGTCGCGTATTACTGTTCTATCTCAGTGGTCCAATGATTTTTGGTGTATCGAAAGCAATTGCGCGCGAACACTCTGCAATGGCAGACAGCGATGTCGTAATTATGGATTTAAGCGATGTACCAATGTTGGGTGTAACTGCTTCGTTGGCACTTGAAAATGCAATCAAAGATGCAGTAGACCGTGGTCGCCAGGTATTTATTGTTGGCGCCGCTGGTAAAGTGAAAAAACGCTTAGAAAAGTTTGGAATTTTCCAAATTATTCCCCAACATAATTTATTTACCGAACGCGCTGATGCTCTTAGACAAGCACTAGCAATTGTGAATCCAAGTTCCACTAATGTCCCTACAGCGAGAGAATATCCACAAGAAGATTCATCCTACGATTACCCCATTCAACCTAAAAACGCTTAACTAGTACGGGCGGGTTAACAGATATCCTACAATTTAACTCGATATCTCACTAAACCCGCCCCCACGATAACCCCAAATCCCAAAACCAAAAATCGAAAGATGATTTTAAATCCCAGTACCTGGTTATCTTCGTTTAGTTTCCCATCTCTACTACTGGGAACTGCCACCCCTTCTGAGTATAGTCCCATCGTTCTTACTGGTGTACTACTGAGCTTAATTGTAGTTTACATAGCTAGTAAACTCGGCGGAGAAATTTCTAGAAAAATAAATTTACCACCTGTTTTAGGTGAATTAGTCGCAGGTGTTATTGTCGGCGCCTCAGTTTTACATTTACTTGTATTTCCTGAAGGTGGTGCAGATGCAGGAGACTCGGTAATTATGACTGTTTTACAGTTTATTGGGAACCTTACTCCCGATGCTGTAACCTCTATTTTTGAGGCGCAAAGCGAGGTTGTGTCAGTCTTAGCTGAAATCGGAGTAATTATCCTATTGTTTGAAATTGGCTTAGAGTCTGATTTAAAAGAATTAACCAAAGTCGGTTATCAGGCAACGATTGTAGCTTGTGTTGGGGTCGCTGTTCCTTTTGCTGCTGGAACTATAGGATTAATTTATCTTTTCAACTTCCCAGCTATTCCGGCAATTTTTGCGGGTGCTGCATTAACAGCAACCAGTATTGGCATTACCTCCAAAGTTCTTTCTGAAATTGGGCAACTCAAATCTCGCGAAGGTCAAATTATTGTTGGCGCCGCTGTTATCGATGATATTTTAGGCATTATTGTTTTAGCAGTTGTTGCCAGTCTTGCTAAAACAGGTGAGGTAGATATTGCCAACGTTATATATTTGATTGTCAGCGCAACTTCGTTTCTCATTGGCTCGATTCTACTTGGTAAATTCTTTAATAAATCATTTGTTGCAGCTGCTGATAGACTGCAAACGCGCGGAAACATTATTATCCCCGCTCTTGTATTTGCCTTCTTCATGGCATTTATTGGCAATGCGATTCATTTAGAAGCTATTTTAGGCGCCTTTGCAGCAGGTTTAGTGCTTGACGAAACCGACAAACGTAAAGAACTTGACGAACAAGTTAAACCAATAGCAGATATTTTAGTACCAATTTTCTTTATCACTGTTGGCGCCAAAGTTGACCTCAGTGTTCTCAATCCCAGCATCCCAGCAAATCGTGAAGGATTAATTATTGCAACGTTTTTGATTATAGTCGCGATAATTGGTAAAGTCGTCACTGGGTGGGCAGTTTTCGGTCAACCTGGAATCAACCGTGTAGCAATTGGTGTTGGCATGATTCCACGAGGTGAAGTTGGCTTAGTATTTGCAGGCATTGGTGCTGCTAGTGGAGTATTGAATAAACCTTTACAAGCAGCCATTATCGTAATGGTGATTTTAACAACCTTTATCGCTCCACCTTTGCTAAGGCTAGCATTTAAAGAATCATCTGACCCGCAGAAAGAATTAAATCAACTTGATATAACCGGGTAACAATTTTTACTGTATGATGTTTAAGTAGAGACAAAAGTCCTAGTGTGACTTTTGTCTCTTTTGTTATGCAGCTTTGCCCATTGGTCACAAATCTCCAGCTCTAGAAAGATGATATTTATGGTTAATGTTAGCAATACTAGTTTTTCGGGTAGTATGTAAAAGTCACATTTACAAGTAACTCCTGTATCTTTTTAGCCAAGCTAAATCTTCGCTTCTAGATACAAATAAAATAGTACAAAGGAATTATTTATGCAGTCACCCGATATGGAAAGCGAAAGCAATCATAATTTTATCGATACAGTCCAGCTTGGCTCGATTCATAATCATAGCAAACCTGGATTTAATAACCAAAATATCAATGAAGGCAATAGTTTAGACAAAGTTCGAGATATCTTATTTGGCAACCAAATGCGGGAAGTTGAAAAGAAGCTTGCCCGTTTGGAAGAACGTTTGTTAAAAGAGTGCGCTAGTTTACGCGAAGATTCTAGAAAGCGTTTGGATAGTATTGAAAATTACATCAAGCAAGAAGTCGAATCGTTGTCGCAACGTATTGTCAACGAGCAAAGCACACGCGATGAAGGACTACGAGTACTTGTAGAGGATAACAAGAAGATTATTACAGCCTTAGAAAAAAAACTAACTCAACTCGACGACAATATTAATCATACTCAGCGTGACTTACGCGACCAGATACTTAACCAATCTAAAAATTTACAAAATGACATATTACAAAAATATGAAGAATTATTAGCAGTTTTACAGCGTGAGTCGCAAGATTTACGTTATGCAAAAACAGACCGTTCGACTTTAGCCAACTTATTAAGCGAAATGGCAATTCGACTGAATTCTCAGTAAAATTGAGCGGTAATTTGCAAAATTACTGTCGAAGTAACCCATAATACTAGATTGGTGTGAGAGGATCAGCTTCATCATAACTTGTGAATGATTATCTTACACACTATGTATTGGAATAATTGGGGGAATTGAATTAATGAATGAGCATTTAACGAATGGTTCGAGTCAACTGCCGAATTCGCATGAAAATTATCAAAAAAGCGTTTCCGAGCTAGAAGAACTCCGCAGTTTACTGTTAGGAATTGAGACTTCTAAGCTTAACCATATATATGAACGTATAGACGAAATCGAAGTTAAACCCGAAGATATTAGTAAAGCTCTACCGCAAGCAGTAATATTACGAACAATGCAAGACAAGCAGCTAAGTGAAGCATTTGTTCCTACTATTGAGCAAGCGATTGAATCTTCCATAAGAAAAGACTTTAATGTTCTTTCTAACACGATTTTTCCGATTATAGCACCTGCAACTCGTCGTGCGATTTCAAGCGCTCTTGGTGAGATGATTCAATCATTAAATCAAACACTTGAACACAGTTTATCACCTCAAAGTTTTAAATGGCGCCTGGAAGCAAGACAAACAGGTAAATCGTTTGCTGAAATTGTATTGCTGCGTACCTTAATTTATCGTGTAGAGCAGGTTTTTTTAATTCATAAAGAAACAGGATTATTATTACAGCATATTGTTGCACCCCAAGTAGCAATGCAAGACCCAGATTTGGTATCGGCAATGCTAACGGCAATTCAAGATTTTGTCAAAGACTCATTTCATGTTCAAAAAGATGAGATGCTGCGAACCTTACAGTTTGGAGAACTAACAATTTGGATTGAAGAGGGACCCTTCGCTGTATTAGCAGGTATTATACGAGGAAACGCACCTCAAGAGTTAAGATTAAGTTTTAAAAATTCAGTCGAAAAAATTCATCTACGACTCGACCGTCAACTTAATTCCTTTACTGGGGAAACAGAAGTATTTTCTGAAGCTGTTCCGTATCTAGAAGATTGTCTTGAAGCTCGTTACCAAATACCTGCTCAGAAAAATTATAGTTATGCATATGCTTTAGCTGGCTTAATAACTTTGGTTGTAGGTGCTTGGGGATTTTTTACTATTCGTGACCAGTACAGATGGGATGCAGTAGTAGAAAATTTATCAGCACAACCAGGAATTGCCATTACAAAAGCCGAACATCGTAACGGCAGGTATATTATTAATGGAATGCGTGACCCTTTAGCAGTTGACCCAAATAAAATTTTGCGGAAATATCATATTAACGGTAAATTTGTAAATAGTAAATGGATACCTTTTGTGTCTTTGGAACCAGAATTTGTTGTTAAGCGCGCGCAACAACTACTCAAACCTCCAAAAAGTGTATCATTAAGTTTTGATAACGAAACAGGAACTTTAACTGCAACAGGTTCGGCGCCAAAAAAATGGATATTAGAGACGCAGAGAACGTGGCGTTTTATTCCAGGAGTAATTCAATATCAAGAAAATAACCTTGTTGATTTGAGCCTTGAGAAGCTTAACACATATCGAAAACAACTCGAAGAAAGAGTATTGTTGTTTGAAAATGGTTCAACAGACTTACTTCCTTCAGAAACTTCAGAGTTACCAAAACTTGCTACAGAAGTAAAGAAATTATTAGAAGTTGCAGATTCTTTTGGTAAAGATGTGAAAATTCAAATTATTGGACATACTAGCATAACTGGAGGTGAAGAACAAAATAAACAACTTAGTCAACAACGCGCGTCGAAAGTACAAGATTTTTTAGTATCGCAAGGAATAAATAAAGCGAATTTAAAAATTATTGGTGTTGGTTCAACTGAATCAAAAAATAAACAAGACATGACACGTGCGCGCAGAATTAGCTTGAAAATATTCATAGAGAATTTGAAATAACAATTAACGGTCGGTACAGGGTTTATTACTTTTATATGCTTCAAAAAAAAGTTTGTATGGTCGGTTCGTTTGCAACCGGAAAAACGAGTTTAATTGCACGATTTGTTCATAGTATTTTTTCAGAAAAATATCAAACTACCGTTGGCGTAAAAATTGATAAAAAAACAGTTAATTATAATGATAAAGAGTTAAATTTAATTTTATGGGATTTATATGGTGAAGATGAATTTCAAAAAGTACGTATGTCTTACTTACGTGGTTCATCAGCTTACTTGCTAGTAGTTGATGGCACTCGACGTAGTACTTTAGAGAAAGCCTTTAATCTACAAGTTAAAGTCGAAGAAACAATTGGTAAAGTTCCGTTTGTACTCGTTATGAATAAATCTGATTTGAGCGATGAATGGGAAATTGATATAGATGAAATAAATGACTTGACGCAAAGAGGATGGAATATAGTAAAAACCAGCGCAAAAACTGGTCGAGGAGTAGAAGAAGTTTTTCAAACTATCACTAAGAAAATGCTGGAGGAATAAATGTTAGAACTTCCTACTCCCGTAATTTCTTACTTGATTGCTCTTTTACTCGAAAATCGTTCACTTGCTTACCTACTAGTCCAAAAAGATGGTGCATTGTCAGCGTGGGGAGGTAAATTAGCAGCTTACGGAGTCGGTAATTTACAAAAAGGACGCAATATTGGACAGCAAGTTTTCTTCTTAGAAGGTCTTTTACCGTTGGATGATGTGAGTTTATTCCTCCCTCGTTTAAAAACTGAAGAAGGTATTTGTGCTGATGTTCATATATTTTCAAGCGAAGAAGGTGACTGGGTATTACTTTTAGATGCAACAGTCGATGAAATGCAACTATCGCTGATTCAGCAACACGCGAATGAATTATCGCTATCGCAAGAAAAAATCAGTCGAGTTCTCAATCAATAATTTATAAAAAACACCATGTTATTACTATGAGTAACTCCCTTACCGCAGATTTGTTTGCTGTGTTAGACATTTTGGTTTTAGAGCGGATAGAACCCGGTTCATTTAAAATAATAGGAACCGTTCCCAATTGGATAAGGTTCTTTTGCCGTAGTAATCTTGAATCGGGAATGGTATTATTAATACCTGAACAAGAATTTCCATTTTTAGAAAACTTTTTAATTGATGCCGAAGAATTTTGGCGTGAAGGAAATGCTACTAAGCTTGATTCGGGTGCATGGGCAGAATACGACATAAGAGGTAGAGAACAATATTTTGAAGCTTCGGCAATTTGTGTTGGAGATAAAAAAGTTTTGTTAATAGAATTACAAGATGGAGATTATCAAGAAAAACTATTAATCATCCAAAAAGCGCGCGAAAATAAATTGACTTACGAACATTTAGTCAAAGAAAATCAAAAAAAAGAAATTTTAATTCATTGTATTATTCATGATATTGCTGGGCAATTAAGCGGTATAAATTGTTGTTTAGCTCTGTTAGAATTTGAAAATTTAACAACTAAAGGAAAAGAACGTTTACAAATAGGTCGCAGACAATCAATTAAACAAGAAATGTTAATTAGAGAGGTTTTAGATGCATTTTCCGCTGATGTACAATCGCTTGAGTCTTTTAATGTCGATATCGAAAACGCCCCTAATATTTTGAGTGTTGCTCAAGAAGTTATACAATTTTTAACTCCTACTTATACTTTAAACAGAATTAAGCTACTGTTAAACATTCAGGGAGGCGCCGATGTTAATATGACAGTTGATTGGAGAGTGGTGGGTGATAAATCACGTTTAGAAAGGGTAATATCAAATTTAGTAGAAAATGCATTCCGCCATAGCCCAAGAGAATCAACGGTAGTAATTAATTTAAGGCAAGATGGTGATTTTATTTTTGCCGCTGTAGATGATGAGGGAAGTGGTGTAAGTCCGAATGCAGTAGCAAACTTATTTCAAAAATTCTCTCAAGGAAGTAAACCAGGAAGAATAGGGTTAGGACTTTACTTTTGTAGAATTACCATTGAACGCTGGGGTGGTGAGATAGCTTACTCTCCACGTCCTGAAGGTGGTTCGCGGTTTTGGTTTCGTCTACCCAAACCAAGACGCTGAGTTATTTAGAAACCAGGTTTCTACGCAAAATTGTTATTGTTATTACAATATCTCAGCAAGAAACCTGGTTTCTCGTATATTATGTCAAGTCTCATTGAACTATACGCAAAGTTACTCGGTTTAGCACTTATTGGTTTTATCCTAGGACGGACGCTTCCTGCAACGGTTCCTGTGCGTTTGGGTAAACTACTGTTTTGGGTAGGAGTACCCACAAGCATTATAGCTTTTTTGCGAAAAACCGATTTATCAGGACAAATCTGGATTGCACCTGCAATTGCATTTACCGCAATTTTTTTCGGCGCCTTACTTTGTTGGTTAGCGATACGTATCAAAAAGTCTTCACTGCAAAAACCGACCCAAGGAAGTTTGCTACTAGCTTCAATGGTTGGTAATACTGGATACCTTGGCTACCCGGTTATATTATCACTAGTTGGTACACAATACTTTGCCTGGGCACTTTTTTATGATTTGCTTGGTACTACTATAGGCGCCTATGGTTTAGGTGTAGCATTAGCGGCACAATATGGGGGAAATGTAAACAACTACTCGAATGTCATAAAAGCAATTATCATCAACCCTGCTTTGTGGAGCTTTGCAGCAGGTTTACTTATACGCCAAATTACATTACCAACACTAGTAGTATCATGCTTAGATGTTGTCGCGTGGAGTTCAATAGCCGCTTCTTTGATACTAATAGGGATGCGACTAAGCAAACTCACCTCGTGGGGTAGCTTGAAATTGGCAAGCATCAGCCTGACAATAAAAATGATTATAGTTCCTCTGATATTGGGTATAAGCTTGTCTAGTTTTGGATTAACAGGAAAAACAGCTCAAGTCTTAGTATTACAAATGGCAATGCCTCCAGCCTTTGCGACTTTAGTACTCGCCGAAACATTTAATTTAGATAGAGAGCTTGCAGTGACTACCTTAGCGGTTGGCTCCATGATATTACTGATAACCCTACCTTTATGGTTGTGGTTTTTTCGATAGCGAAAGTGATAATTAGCTGCTATGATTGTTAACTTGTGACAGTGTTAGAGCGTGCAGTCCTTAACCGCAAAGCTATAGGCGCCATCACAACAATTGACCTTGTAGTAATTTTATGTTTGTAGGAACATCGAAATGGAAGATTCGCGTTATGAAATTGGCGGCTGTACCGTGAACGAAGTCAAAGTTGACGGTCTTGATACCAACTTCACCAACGAGTTAGGTAATAGTAGTACACTCTCAACTGCCGAAGCAATAAGCAGTTTAGAATCTCAGGCAGCACTCGCCGATTTTAGCAATTTTACTCCGCAAGACCCAGAGGTGCCCGTTGGAGTACACTGCATTTTAGAACTATATGGCTGCCCACCAAACTTACTCAACGATATTGAGTTCATCAGAAATACTTTAGAGGAAGCAGCTACAACTGCACGCTCAACCTTACTCGATAAAATAGCACACCAGTTCCATCCTCAAGGAGTAACTGCGCTAGCGCTATTAGCCGAGTCTCATATTTCGATTCATACTTGGCCCGAGAATGGATATTTGGCGGCAGATGTATTTACGTGTGGTGAACATGCCAAACCAGTAGAAGCTTGCGAATATATTGCACAAGCATTTAAATCTGGTAAGCACATATTGATGAAACTTCCACGCGGAAGATTTTCACCAACTGTTCAACCACATATCGAAGTCGTATAACACTTCCTCGTACAACTGAATAAGTTTTGATCTTGTATCCTTGTGTTGCAAGCACAGTAAACAAATTGTTAAATGTAGAGACCGTACATGTACGGTCTCTGACAAAATTTAAAATTTTAAATCAAATTTTTAAAATTTTAACTCTTTATGCGAAATTCCCCACCCTCAACGCAGTAGGGTGGGGATGGATAGCATGTAAAAAAGTAGGGAACAAGACCTACTTTTTTACTCTCAAGAACCTGATTGCCAACAGAATGTATTGTTTCACCGTTTCGCTCCGGGGCACCTCCACAAGAAACAATACACTTTGAATCGTGCCAAAGTTTAGCTTTACCCCAATAATACTTATCAATTGTAGATTTATATCTTTCTCTAAATATTTAGAACCTCTACGAAGACTCCTTTAGCGGAATATTAAGTTTGTTATTAGTGTAGCCGTATTGATGAGTATAAAATAGTACTTCTTAATACATTTAAGTAATATATTTTTATTAATTTATAGAGACAAATAATCTGTAAGGTGGGCATTGCCCATCCTACGTGATATCCTTATCCTGTTTGTATCCGCCGTATCACTTTTTCACGGTTTGCTAATGGTATATGTATATTGCGAGCAATGAATTAGCTCAAATAGCAGTTTTAAGTTAAGCGATAATTTGTTGAGATTGGTGAAACTAATAAACTAATAAATTTAGTTATTAGTTATTTTTTTCTGTGATTTTTGTTTAGAGAGAATGAAGTTAACGTTGCTAGTAAACCTAAATTTTTTTAGGTAAATTGCTAGTTTTTTACTGTTCATTACTATTGCAATATTTTATGTCAGGAAATCATGTCATTTTTTTCCACCCAGATGGTGGATCTCCCTCTTTATATAGTGCGTTGCGTGCTTTGGAAGTTGGTCCTGACAATCGCTTGAATTGGGATAGAATGTCCAATTCCGGTACATATCTTGGACATATGCAAGACCAGTTAACAGGCACTTCTAACGGTGGCGCCGTTACCCATGCAACTGGTGTCAAGGTATACGCTGAGTCTTACGGTTTAAATGCTGATGGTAGTCGTATTACCTCACTTTCGAGGCAGGTTGGTAAAACTATTGTTGAAGAAGCAATAGACGCAAAGAAATTTACAGCTTTAATTAACTCTGGTTTTATTGCTGAACCTGGTACAGGAGCATTTATTGCCGAAGTTGGCGCCCCTACAACTGGAACTTTTCCTCGTCAAAACTTGGCAGAAATCACTAGACAAATGATTGAGTCTGGTGCTGATGTCATTATGGGTGGTGGCGAATTACATATGCTGCCAGCTGGTACAACAGGTCGCTATGTAACAGCAGAAATTGATGCAGCGAATGACCCAAGTAAATTAACGGGTTCAGCAGCAGTTGTAGCTAGAGCAGCTAGACCGACTCAGAATTTAATCGAGTTGGCGAGAAGCAAGGGTTATACGATTGTTTACAATAAAGACGAACTAAATGCTCTTTTTAACGCCAATCGTCCCGGTGGTGTACCACAGAAAGTTTTAGGTGTATTTGCTGCAATTCATACCTTTAATGACCGCTCTGAAGAAGTTCTCGGCTTAAATACTTCCAACCCCACACCGTTGTATCTTTCTTCGGCGCCTACTGTCGCAGAAATGCTACAAGCAACGACTAAAATTTTAGAGAAACACCCTAACTTTAAAAATGGTTCCATGATTGTCATGGAAGAAGAAGGGGTAGATAATTTTGGTAATATCAACAATGCTGCCGGGATGTTGGAAGCAGCACGCCGTACAGATGCAGCGTTTGGCGTGGCGATGGATTTTATTAATAGGAATCCTAACACCTTATTAGTTACCGCAGCAGATAGCGATGGTGGTGGTTTCCAATTTGTTGATGTTAATGGCGTTCCTTTGACAGACCCCGTAACAAATGTCGCTGCTAACCCAACTGCTGCGGGTACTGGTACAACTAGCGGCGCCGTCCAAATTCCTACCGATGGAATTAGAGGTCAAAATACTCCTCCTTTTATTAGTAAGCCAGATGCAAATGGTAATACCTTTGGTTTTCGAGTAGTTTGGGCTGGTCAACCAGATTTTGCTGGAGCAATTGTTGCTAAAGCGCATGGTTTAAATTCGTCGAAGCTACCAGAAACAGTAGATAACACCGATATCTACCGTTTAATGTACGAAACCCTATTCCCAGAAAAGGGTACATTACCAGCTGCTCCAACAGCTAATACTGTACGTCAGAAAGCACCTGCTGCTACTAAAAGCACAGGGAACGTAATTTTTCTCCATCCTGATGGCGCCGGTCATACAATTTGGAATGCCGCGCGGATGCTACTCAGAGGCGCCGATGGTAGATTGAATTGGGACATGATGTCCAATTCAGGTGTATACGACGGTAACTTAGCTGACAATCTCACTGGTAGTTCAGATGGTAGCGCTGTTACCCACGCAATGGGTGTTAAAGCTTGGGACGATTCTTACGGTTTTCAGCCTGATGGTACAACCCAATACACCTCATTATCAGGTAAAGTCGGTACAACGATTTTAGAAGAAGCCAGAGATGCAGGTAAAACAGTTGCGATTATTAACTCCGGTCATATCGCAGAACCAGGTTCTGGGGCATTTTTAGCTTCTGCTCCTAATCGTGGTGATTTTGCCAGAATTACTGAAGAAATTATCCGTGCTGGTACAGACCCTAATGCGCGCGTTGTTATCCTTGGTGGTGGCGAAACGTACATGCTGCCTAGAGGACAAAACGTTACTAACAACGCTAACGCCCGTCACACAACAGCAGCAATTGATACAGCAATTACAAATACTGCGGTTCGTCCAACAACAGATTTAATTGCTTTAGCTAAAAGTTTGGGTTTCTCAGTAGTTTACACATTAGCAGAGTTGCAAGCACTGCCAGCTAGCACAAGAAAAGTTTTAGGTGTATTTGCTGCGACTAATACCTACGATGACCGTCGAGAAGAGCAATTAAATTTAAATACTGCGAATCCTTTACCTTTGTATCGTTCTGATACTGGTATTGGTAATACCACTCCATCAACTGCCGTAGTACCCCCAACTATTGGGCAAATGATGCAGCAAGCGTTGCGCTTTGCAGCTACTAACCCCAATGGTTTTGCAATGGTAGCAGAAGAAGAAGGTACTGATAACTTTGCTAATGCTAATAATGCTCCTGGTACTTTAGAAGCCGCGCGTCGAGCAGATGAAGCGTTAGGTGTGGCAATGGACTTTATCCAAAACACCGACCCCAACACCCTACTCCTTACCACAGCAGATAGCGAAGCAGGCGGTTTACAAGTTTATCAACCAACACCTTTTGCTCGCGCTTACAACAGTACAGAACCTACGGCGCCTACTATCCCCGTTAACCCTGGTGCTACGGGTACAACTACTACTCAAAACATTCTAGATGGTAGTACTGGAAGTACTCCTAGAACTGCTACAACTGGTCAAGATTGGGATGCATTTACAGCTGCTAAACCTATTCTTGCTGACCCACAACAAAGAGCGCAAAATTTTGGTATTGCTTGGGCAGGGACTCCTGACTTTGCTGGTTCCATCCATGTAAAAGCACATGGTATGAATGCTGACAAGCTACCACAAACGGTAGATAACACCGAAATTTACCGAATGATGTATCAAACTTTGTTTGGTAAAACTCCAGAAGAAACAGCAGGTGTTAACCCTAGAGCATATCTGGGTAATGCTGCAACCGCAAGAAATGCAATTGCTTTCCCCGATTTGCTAAGTAACTTTAATTTGAAGTTTACTTTACAAAACCGTAGCGGTGCTGCTGTTAACGAAATCGGTGTTTTCGCGGTAGATAACGAAAAAGGTGAAATTCGCGGTATTAATGGTCAATTGCTCGCTCCTGGTTCGCGCGAGTATACTCAAGCTGCGTTAGAGCGTTCGCAAGTCCTGTTCTCCTCCATTGCTAATAACCCCAGTAATTTCACATCTGTTGGTAAAGAGCGAATTTTAACTGGTTTCGATTCTAGCGATCGCCTTTCTTTCTATTTAATTCAAGATAGTCGCAGCACCACCGCATCTGTTTTAGATGCATTCTCAGCAGGAAACACAATTCCGAATATAGCGTTTTCCGCACCTACTGGTGGTGGTAATGTTAATTACTCTGCATTGGATAATAAAACATTCACAGTTAACTTTGGTGATAACAATGGCGGTTTTGTTCTTAAAGCAGATGTTACAACAGAACAAGCAAAAATAGGTACCGCTCTACAAGTTAGCCAAGGACGCGAATTAGTTGATTTACGCGATTTAACTGGCAGAAATGTCCGAGCGAATATTACCGTCAACCGCGAAGCCGCCTTTAATAACTTTGTTGGTTTATACCGTGTAGATGATATAAATGGTACTATTGACGGCTTAAATGTAGGTGATGCAGGATACTTAGATGCAGCCCTAGGTCGGCGCCGTGTATCTGAAGTTAATTTAAGAGTTAATAATCAGGCAACTGGTAATTTTGACGCGACCATTGCGGGTGGTTCCATATTAGCTCCATTCATCGTTGTTGATGGTGGTGTAGAAGATGGACGTGCTGGTAGGTCGCAAGTTTACTTCTCTTTCTTAGGCGCCAACCCACAACGTCGTGACCACGTGCGCTTGTTAGGGGATAACACCTTTGGGTTTGAAGATTTACCTAGCGGTGGTGACTTCGACTATAACGATATGATTGTCAAAATGGATTTATCAGCTATAGCCTAATCGGATATTTCGCATATTTTACATTTTGCTTCGCACATAAATGATTTTTGGATTTTTAAATTTAATCTAAAATCCAAAATTCCAACTTATTCTCCTAGCTCCCCTTTAATAACAGGGATTTAGGGGAATTTATTTTAAGTTAATGTTTTAATAGTAGGGTGCGTGACGCTAAAAGTCTTAATAATTACACTGAAATTTGTTCATAGCGTCACGCACCAGCTTTTGCTGTTGTTAACCACCAATTCCAAAACTCAAGCCGCTTATTAGCATCAGACATTGGCTCCCAAATTGGTCCGTTCGCATAGGCAGCAGCAGCCCAAAAAGACGAATCAGTTTCATAAGCATCCATATCAGCATCAGTCAAATTATAATCAATGTTGTCTGGGTCAAATTCTTCATCGTATAATGCTGTATTTAAAGCTGCAATTGCAGCTAATCCTGCATTTATAGGCTTTTGATATTCAAGGCTTTGAAATTCTTGCTCACTTGCCTTATTTTCAAATATTGTCCAGACCTCATCTCTATAATTTCGAGCAATTTGGTTATTTAATGTTCCATTTAATACTTGTTCGGCAGTGTTTAAAATCTGATGAGGTGTACTGTCATCATGCCAAACATTGTTCCATATTGTTAATACACTTTTAGCTGTAAGTATAGCTAAATTTGCTCGTTTTTTATGACCGGAATTGTTCGCAGAACCATAAGCAGCCCAAATCGCTTGACGATATCCCAGATTTAAATCGTGCTGGGGATGGTTATAAACAGCAGTTAGAGCTTGAGCGGTTATTTGATCTAAATTAGTTGAAACTAACATATAAAACCTCCGCGTTTAAATATCTGGGATATTTGCTAATTCGTCTACACTACCATCTGGACGGAATATTCGCACTGCTTTTGGGTCGGCAACTACTTGTATATTTCCAGTATGGCATACTAAAGCTTTAAAATACTCTTGGCAATCAGCACACATTTCACTCGATACTCCAATTGGTTGATTCGGATGAAGAACTGATATTTGCTTTTCAGCATGTGAAGCATTATAGCGTCCAGGGACACCCTTATCTAATGGACCAGCAGGCTTAAGTTGATGCCCAATTTCTTGACATTTTGCTATCACAATATCTGTTGCCTGAGTATAACCCTGAATTTCTTTCCAACCACTAACAGTAAGCTCACCGCTTTCTATGCCAGCAATTGTTTTTTTATTAGGTGGATTGTTTAAACTTTGTTGTATACTTTGAGCTATTCTTACAAGATTCGCTTCTGATTCCACTTGAATACTCGCTTTGGCTTTAATCTAGCTGATATTTGAATATCAGAAATCACATTATACTGCGAACGGGTGCAATGCAGAAATTGGTTATGCAACAAATCAATCATCCGTTACATCCGTTACATCCGTTACATCCGTTGCCAGTGATGTTGGGTTCCGCTAACGCTCCACCCAACCTACAACAAATAGCGTAAAAACAAATTATGAGTAATAATTGTTGCTGGTGACTTGCGGAAAATTTTAGTATCTTCCGAAACACGTATAGTTGTCGTTGATTATATATCTAATATATAACTGTCCAAATAAATATAATTCTTGTGAAATGGGGAATTACTCTATGGAACTGGATAAGCTGAGAGATTATAAAGATAAAGGCGAATTTTTACTCAAACAACTAGAGTTAGTACCCCCAAACCTGCATATGCAAGGTGACTGGGTTCCTGGTAGTTTAGATGGGTGTATTGCTAAACTTCGCAAAGCTGCAGAAAAAACCGTTGAGCTTGCCAAATCACCTGTCAAAATTGGTATAATGGGGGAATTTAGTAGTGGTAAAACTTTATTATTAGGTTGTCTAATTGGATACGCAGATTCTTTACCAGTCAGTGAAAACCCAACTACAGGTAACGTTACTGCTATTCATTTAATTCCCCAAGCAGGTTTTAAGACAACACAAGTTGATGACTATACAGTAAATTATCTTACTGATGATGAGGTTAACGAGTGTCTACAATTTATGTTGGCAGAAGCGGATAGACGTGCTAGAGCAGTAGGACTTACGAAGGCGCCTCCAGCAAGCTTAAATTCAGATAATATTATACAGTGGTGTGAAGAGTCATGGAACAGCAGCAAAAATTTAGAGTTGCGTTATTTGCTGCGGGAGTTGGTAATATTTATCCGCGCTCATATAGCTTATGGTAAGGCAATGTGTGGTCGTAGCTATTTAATTGGCGCCGACACAGCACGTGAAGGGTTAAAGTTGCCTGAAATGCCAATGGCAATCCAAAATTTTAGTTTTCAGGAATTACCAAAAGCTCCCATCTCTTTACCTAATGCACCTCAGACGCTTCCTGCACGTTTGATGCAAAACACTTTCCCTCTCATTAAGCGAGTTGATATTCAAGTTAAAATTTCCAAAGATATCTGGGATATTTCCACAGACCAAGGTCTCAGTCCATTTATTTTACTTGATTTTCCTGGTTTAGGCGCCGCTAATTCAGGGGTGCGCGATAGATATTTGTCTTTGAAGGAATTAAAAGATGTACAGACGGTTTTATTGCTGCTAAATGGTAAATCTACTGGAAGCGACCGTGCAAACGAAATTTTCACGATGATGCAAACAGAGCGTCCAGGACAAGACCTTAAGGATTTGATATTAGTGGGGATAGGCAGATTTAATCAACTACCTTTAGAAAGTGAGGGAGGCGAAAGGGAACTTGATAAACTTGTTGATAATTCACAATCTATATTAGAAACAGATGTTCTAGAAAAATTAAACGTTCTTAGAACAACCATTGACCAAGCTTCTGCATTTACAACCCAAAAAGAGCGAATTATATTTTTAGATCAATTAATGGGTATAGCAGACCTAGCGAAGCGTTCGAGTAACGTAACGGTTGCTTCTTCAGATTTTTTGGCTAATTTAGATTATCCAGGATTTTTAGATTTATCTAAACGGATGCGTGATAAATGGGGAAAGTTGAGCCAAAATTTACAAACTTCTGACCCACGCAGCACTCTTGGTAAACAGCTTGGTTACTTTGCCACTGATGGTGGTATTGGCAGACTACGAGAATTAATTCAAACTCATGCTTCTACTCACGGTCAAAAACAATTATACGAAGATACTACTAGAGCTTACGAAGCTTTGTGCAAACAACAGCAGGAACTCAAAGCTGAATTAGCAAAAATTGAAGAACAAGGGATACCGATAAAAGAAAGTCAAGCTTTAAATGATTTGCGTTCGACAATTCAAACCCTAGATAAAATCTATAGAAACTTCCAAAGAAATTTAGGCAAAGAACCACTCAAAAATCGTGCGGGTATATCTGTTGCAGAAGCAGTCAAAGAAGAGTTAATTTTTAAGGTTATTAACTGGAACGAATGGACTTTGCTGTTTAATAAAGCCAATAACGGCATTATTACAGTTACAGAATCTAAAGGTGTAGCAGGTAAGTTATTTGACCGTGGCAATAAAGCTTCTAGTTCCATCCCCAGTAAAAGCGAGGAATTTTATCCTATATTTGAAAAAACCATCCAGGAATTAGAAAGCTTTGCAGGAGAGCGCATTCGTCAGGCTGTTGTAGACTTGTTAAATCAATTATCGTATGAAATAGCTCCACAACGCTCTGAACTTCAAGGAATTTTAAGTTTAGAACAGAAAGACGAATTAGAACAAGATATCGAAGCAAAGTTTGGCGCCGAAGCAGCAGAATTATTTTATCGACTAACTATTGGATGCGACCCTAAGTTATGGCTCGAAGCGATTATTTCAGATATTGATAGCGTAGACCAACGTCTTGTGCCTAAAACAATATTCCCCCTTGCAAGTCCAGACGAGAAACATAGTACTGGTACAATTTTTTACTGGTCACTCAAACCAAACCAAATTAAAAGCACCCCTGCAAACCAGCAAATGCTTGTACTACGATTGCGAGATGAAATTACAGCAGGCGCCAGTTTACACCTTGTTCAATATGTTAGCGAAGTTAATCAGCGAGTCAATAAAGAGTTAGCGGGTATTTTGGGCGAAATTATTCCAACGTTGCAAAATATCTCAAAAAAAGAAGCATTGCTGAGATACCTCGCTGATAAAGAGTCTCCACAAGAAGCTGCTATTCCTAACTGGTTAAAAATTCTTTCAGAAATTGCTATTCCTAACTCCTGTAGAGACGCGATTAATCGCGTCTCTACTAACTCCTAACTCTTCACCAAAGGATAATTAAAATGCCTATTGAGATATTACTTTCACCTCGGTTTCAACTGCATACAAGTGACAACGATAATTTAAACTTAGTGCTTCCTACGATTCAACTTAATCCGGTTGATAATATACCTCACCTTAGCCGTATTAATTGTACTGTTACAGGAACACCCCAAGAATTAGCGTTACAAATTCAAGGCGCCTATAAAGAATTTATTACTGAGACACCAACTAAACTTTCAGCTTTGGGGCAATTAAAACAAAACCCTTGTATACTCGATAAACCTTTAACACAACCAGCTAGTTGTACTTTACAGGTAGTTGTTGAATATTTTGATTCAGATGCAGGAGGAAGTCCTTTAAAATCTGCACGTAAATATGTAGAAGCTTATTGTTATTTATGGTTTACTTTAGAACAGCAACCTACTCCTGTAACCACTATGTCTGACCGAGATAATGGTAATGACCAAAGATTTCCTGGATGGTTAGCTATTGATTTTGGTACTTCTAATTCTACCGTAACACTCTTCGACCCGCGCGAAGTGCCTATTTCAGATATTTTACCTCAAGAGCAAGAAGTTCGGTTACGTAAACGTTTGTCAGAATGGCTTAGTTCAGAAGCTACTGTTGCTTTACCAGATGTAAATGTTTTGGAATGGCAAAAATTTATTACTGAAATTAGTAAAAATTTAGAGGTTGAGCCAAGCCAATTAAGTTCTGTAATTAGCAGTAGCAAAAGCGAGCGATTTTTAGAAGCTATTAAGCAAATTGAACTTTGTTTGGGTATTAGCGAAAAGTTTCGCCGTGCTGTAAGTAAAAAACTTTATGAAATATACCATGAAGTGTTCCGCGTACCCACTTTAGAGTCACAAAATCTTATACCGGTTATTCTTGACTTTGATAGACGTACAACAGAAATTTCGAGCGAATTAGAAATTGTTGGTTTGTCTCCTGTAAAAGTCATTATGGGAGAAGAGGCAAAGCAAAATAGAAACAAAGCTATTGCCCAAGGAACAACTAGCTCTGGAGCAGAAATTATCAGCAGGTTTCATCACTCACCCAAACGCTACTTTGGGCAAGAGCGTAATTTTAAGGTAATTTTAAATGGATGTGAGCAAACTATAACTGCCCAGCAGATGATGCAAGTCGCTTGGGCACATTTGAAAGAGTTGACGGAAAAAGACCGTAACCGAGGAAGACGTAAGTTCTCTGATGGCGAATTTCGCACCGCTGTTGTTACTTATCCTACCGTGGCGCCACCTATTGTTCGCAAGGAAGTTAAAGAACTGGTGCAACAATTAGGTATTGATGATGTACAAATAGCTTACGATGAAGCTGTTTCTGTAGCAATATTCTTTTTGTGGCGAGAATTTGGTGGTAATTTATCTATTGGTATTGAGTCATTTAAAACTCGCTGCCGTTATAACGGCAATAAATGGTCGCAAAACGTCTTAATTTTAGATATTGGTGGTGGTACAACAGACCTAGCGTTGATTGAACTCACTTTAGAAGATAAAACCCCAGCATCTGATCACAAAGAAGAACGAGGTCTGGGAGGACGTTATTATAAACTTACCCCAAAACTTTTAGGGTCTTCCGGACATTTACAATTAGGTGGTGAGTACATTACGCTGCGAGTGTTCCGACTGCTCAAGGTTGCACTTGCTGACCGTTTATTAACGGAACTAGTAGCAGGTAATTTAGTAAGCGAACAGTTAGAAGATGTACTAAATACCTTAGATGAACGCTTTTTAGAACAAGGTCAATTTAAAAGTGGTTCTTTGTTAAAATGTTTAGACAAAGAAAACCCTGAAAGTACTCCTGCGTATAAAGATGCTCTTGATACCGCAGAGAAAATTATACCCACTAATTGGTTACAATCTCCCCAACGCTTGCAAAGTTTTTATCTGCTTTGGGAGCAGGCAGAAAGAGCTAAACTCAAATTAGGACAAAAGCCATTAACTAACGGTTCAGTTTTGACCTTTACTTTAGATGAACCGCAAATTTCCTCACTGCTAGCTGTAAGTGGCATTAAACTACAAGTTCAAAACCCTAGTAACTTATATGTTACCTTGGATGGCGCCCAATTTGAACGAGCCGCAATTGTAGCAGTCAAAGAAGCTATTGGTATCGCTAAAGGATTAATCGAAAGTCGATTAGGAACACAAAATAATACCCCAACAGGAAAAGTTGACTGGCTAATTTTATCTGGCAAAACTTGTAACCTTAACATCGTCCAGCGAGAAATCTATCAAGAATTTAGTAAGTCCGATTACTTTGTTTGGAATCCAGAAAGGATTACGTTTGATTTAGAATTTACCAAGCTTGCTACTTCTGCTGGAGCTTGTTACGCAGAAAAGCTACAACGACTCAGATTTAACCCAGAAGAATCTAGAGAAATACTTAGTAAAGGTGGCTACCAGGTAGAAATTGACGTTAAGAACTTATTTTACTATTTGCCCTGCAACTTCAAGCGTTTAAATCAAACCGAACAAAGCTTACCAATATTTACTGCTGGGCAAGAATTATATCAGCTTTCTGCAACTGATACAGTCGCCAAAGTTCGCACTGAGTGGCAAGGGATACAATTAAGTAATATTATTCACCGACAAGATTTTGAAAACGGTGAGTTTCGACTTTGGGGAAGCTACGATGGTAACAAGCTGCGGCAAAAACTAGAAATGAGCGAACACGAGTTTCTCGAACAAATTAAAGTCCAGTTTGAAATCGACCAGAATCTTCAGCTTAACCTTTTATTAGTTCGCGGCAAAGCACAACGCTTAATTCCATCTCATATAGAGAGTATTGATGTTGGTGCAGCTATTCATGCATCGGGTATACGAGAAACCCCAACGTTATTTACTGATGGTAAACTAAGATGGACTATTGCTGTCGGGCGCCCAGACCAAGAGTTAAATAATGGTGACATTGCAGTTAATGTACTAGAGTCAGCAAGCGTAGACTTAGCAAATGGTTATTACTTAGTATTTCAAGCTACTACTCAAAACAGCAAAGCTCTAGAATTATTTCGTTACGAAACTGGTAACATCCCGCAACAAGGAACTGGTTTAATTAGTGACCCCTTACCCTCTTTTCCGCGAAGTGACAAACACAGCTTTTATATTTATCACGAAGACAGCGAAACTGGCACCAAAAAATGGATAAGAGTTGGCGAATTAAAAAAACCGCAAGTCACTACAGACTATCCTTGTCAATATCGCGTCACCCTTGATGAAAAAGGTATTTTACGAATTCATATAGGAGAAGTTCCTTATTGGAAGTCTAATAGTGAAGAATGTCTCAAGCAAGAAGGATGTGTTTTTCAGGCGCCATTAGAATTACAAAAAAACGAAGTTGATAAAGAACGTGACCCATTTTGCGGACTACATTAACACCATTTTCAGTACCTTCTCAGTAAGGTGGGCAGTGCCCACCTTACTACTACAAAGTAATTAAGGGAAAATAATATATGGAAAATCTTGGCAAGCTGTTGAAAACAGACAATTCTGAATTAGCGCGGTTACTACAATTTAGTTTGTACGGTGTAGAAGCAGCTTTAAAACAAGCCTTGACAAAATATCCCAATGACCCGGCAGCAGATTTATGTCAAGGCGCCTTAGAGGAACTTAACACGCTTATACATCCACCAACTGAGATTATAGATAACTCCAATTTATCAGATGTTCTTCAATTATCGCCATTACCAAACGAATTAAAACTCAGGCGCCTCCAAAATGAGTTTAACTCTGACCTGCAGTTAGCTTTATATTTAGGAAATACTCAACTTCAAAGTCAAACTGACTCCGATTTATGGAACGAGGTGCAACGCAAGCTACTCAGGGTTCCAGAAGAGTTAGCGGTATCTTGGCGCCAACGTGCTTTAATTATTGCAGCTTCCGTTGGTGCCCAATCTGATATATCTAATTGTGTTCCATTACCCTTTAATAAGCACGAAAATATTTACCCAGGATTGAAGGGAAGTATTACAACTCAAGGATTATCTTTTTCAAATGTGGCGCCACATCCACAAATTGCTCAATTAAATTTACAAAATTACCAAGGAGACTTCCAAGAAGATATATATTTTTTGGCAAATTTAGTATCGAATTGTATAAAATTTATTGATATTGACCCAGATTTACATCATGCTTTAAACAGCATTTTTAGCTTCGATATCATGAATTTGCACTCAAAACCAGAACATCGTTGTCAATATATAGACGCATTAATAGAAACTTTTTGGCGAATGCTCAAAGCTGAAGAAAGTGCAGATTCATTATCAGCTTTGCGTCATTGGATTGATTTAGACGAAGCTATTCACTCTTTGGTTTTTGTACCACCTGCCGACCGCTTTTCTTGGTGGGGTAAAATGCAACAAGAAACAAGGCGCCTGTTAAAAAAAGTTGTTCAAAGAGCATTATCAGAAGGTCATAATATCCGTATTCGTCAACTCTCTGGTCTTTATGCCGATGTTTGTGCATTTTCTAAAGATGACCTACGACTAGAACAAGGAGGAAATTTAGGAGAAGTTTTAGCTTGTTTACGAGTTTACGCCAAAATCAACGAACAAGAATTCCCAGGACGAGTACTATTTCGCTCATCACGGTAAAACTTTAACCTCTGTCATGCTGAGGCACGAAGCATCTTGTTTCTGTCATGCTGAGGCACGAAGCATCTTGTTTCTGTCATGCTGAGGAACGAAGCATCTTGTTTCTGTCATGCTGAGGCACGAAGCATCTTGTTTCTGTCATGCTGAGGCACGAAGCATCTTGTTTCTGTCATGCTGAGGAACGTAAACGTAAACGAAATTTTCCCGAAGGTAGCATTTTTGTAAGATACTATTTGCTTGCCCAATGCCTTTGCTGATTTATGGCGCCGGAGATGGTGGTAGTTTTTCTAACGAAACCAAACCATTCTCCTCAAAATCTATTTCTAAATGATATCCTTTCATCATTGCAGCTCCCAGCAAAGGCTTATAACCAGAAGCTAAAACGAAAATTTCTTTTTCTACATTATCCCAAACAACAGTTGCCAAATGTATAGACGATAAAACCTGGCTACCATCAGCTAATATTGCAGGCATACTGCTATGTAAAGGAAGATTCATTGCGCTAACTGCTTGTGGCGGTAAGGTCAGATAGCCGTTAAATCCAGTATCAATCACAAAATCCACTGAAAAATCTGGTTGCCCAGGTAAACGAAAAATTACTGGAACTGTCGCCTTACCACCAATTAATCGTCCGTTCATCATTCAGCTATACGCTCTATAGCACCACCAAAGCCAAATGCTGCATTATAACCTATTCGCATCATAAATAGTCTAGCGTTTGGATTTTTCTGCTTTAACCTTTTTCCTGGTTCTATGCCAATTTCGTCAATTCCGTACTCGCCAGTCTCAGCATCAATGACAATCATCTTGCCAATATTATCGCCATGTTCAACTAAGGCGCGAATTCCATTTTCATAAAAGTCTTTAGCTCTTTGGGCAACTTCTTCCTCAGTCCAAAAAATAGCCTGCATAGTTACACCTGTCTTTTGGTTTTTAAATATTATAGCTGAATATTAGTTAAAATGTCCTATAGTAACCCCAAATCATTTGTCAAATTTTAAATGCAAAGTATTCCATCAAATATTTTGATTAAAATGTTATGTATAAAAATAGTCTACGTGTGTTGAATATTTTTAGAGTGATTACAGTCTTAAAATTGAGATTGCCTTAATTTTAAGGAAGACGCTATGGACTATCAAATAAAATTTATTGACTATGGTAGTAATGAATATTACCAAGCTGCTCAACTTCGATATCGTTTATTTTATCAAGAGCATAATATACCATTTGAGTCTATTTTTGACCCGACTGAAAGACAGGATTTACATCTTGCGATTACAACTAGCCTAGAAAATATTGTTCTGGCTTACGGTCGCTTAAGTAAGAATAATTGTGACGAATTTCAGATTTATCAAATGGTTGTTATGCCAGAGCATCAAGGACATGAGTTGGGTATGCGTATTCTTCATGTCTTAATCGAAGTTGCTGTTGAGCGAGGCGCCAGTTTGTTGACTCTCAATGCTAGAACTACGAAAGTGCGATTTTACCAAAAAGCAGGTTTTGAAACGATTGGCGAAGTTTTTGCATCTTATACAACTGGTGTGCCTCATATTAAAATGCAGAAGAATTTATAGGTAGGAATGATTTAATAATGGTATAGGTTATAATCGCGCTCGCCTCTGGAATCGCTGTTGTTAGCCACCAATCCCAAAACTCAAGTCGTTTCATAGCATCAGACATTGGTTCCCAAACAGAACCATTCGCATAGGCAGCAGCACCCCAAAAAGACAAATCAGTTGGCTATCGCCGATTGAGTTGTTTTAAATATTCCTGTGTTTCTAAATTAGCTGATAAATCTATCGCTGTTTTTCCATTTTTGTCTTTGAAGTTAATATCGGCGCCGTTATCAATAAATAATTGAATTAAATCCATACGTAATTTCTGGATTGTATAGCGTTGTTCCGAATTGCTATTTTCCTCATCAGGTAAACTTGCAGCTAGCATTAATGGTGTTTGTCCGGCTCTGTTAGCAATGTGAACCTTCGCTCCCCGTTCTATTAAAAATTTGGTTGCCTTAAAACTATTACTTCTTGGATTTGTTATTGCTCCAAATAGAGGTGTATTTCCTTTTACATCCTGAGCGTTAATATTAGCACTTTTGTTAAGCAGGCGGTCGATTATAATAATATTTCCATGTCCTGCTGCTATGTGCAAAGGGGTTATTTGAAATTGATTACTAACATTGACTTTAGCTCCATTAGCTATTAAAATTCCTACTAGTTCAGCATTATTATTTTGCTCCAAAGCATATAACAAAGGTGTTGTAGTCCACTTTTCCTGGCTACCATTGTCATATTTATTTGTCACTTCTCTATAATTATTGACATCAGCACCATATTTTAATAGCAATTTTGCTGCTTCTATCGAGTTATTTTGTATTGCTATTTCTAAAGCTGTAATTCCGTCTATATCTTTAACATTTGGGTCTATATTTTTCTGAAGTAACTTGTCTAAAATTTGCAAATTTTTACCATTTGCTGCTACATGAATTGCAGTACGATTGTGGAATGTGCGAAATTGAGGATTAATCTTTGGTAGCAACTTGTTAACTTCCGAAATATCGTCTTTGATGGCAGCGTGAATCAACTCGATATTTGGGTCATTACTTTTGGGTAAGTGGACATCACTCCAGTTTTCCAAATTATCTATATTAACGTCAAACCATTCGGAATTTACTACTATGCCAGATTTGGACGTACTCAATGGTTTACCAGTCGATATCTCGTACAAATAAACTCTTACTGGTATTGTACCATCACTACTCGTTCCCTTCGGCATCAATGAAAGCATAGGATCGCGCCAAATTTCTGCTTTAAATCGACCATCGGGGGTAATTTTCGTAGACTGCAAACTGGCACGGAAAGCATCAATAATTTTAGTGATGAGAAAATGATTCACAATAAAACCAGTGATGAGAAAACCACTAATTAGCAAAATTCTGATATACCTGGGACGGAATTGAGCGGGAGGAATCATTTTTTGATTAAATTTCGACAAAAGGATGGCTATAAATAATTTCAGTAATTACCTATAAATTTCCCGAAGCTTTACAAAAAAATATAATTGCCAAAAATTTTTTCAATGAATCCAAAAAGGGATTTTTTTCAAGAAGCTATAAAAAACTTGAATGCCTTTAAAGCATTGTGTTACACAAATTGGTCTTAAAAAGCGGGTAACGCGATTCGAACGCGCGACATCAACCTTGGCAAGGTTGCGCTCTACCACTGAGCTATACCCGCGAAAAACTTCAACAATATTTAGTATGCCTGATTGCTTATAGTCTGTCAATAGTTTTGAAAAAGATTTTTTTGATTTGGAACGGGCAAGGATGCCCATTCCACAATTATGTGCCCATTCCACAATTATGTGCCCATTCCACAATTATGGGGGGTTTGAGTGAGTTTACTCGTTGTTGGATGGAGATAATTCACCAATACTGCTTAATCGACCAGGTAATGCGGGGGAATTATTGTTAGATTGGGGTAGACCTGCACGAATTTGACGCATTAAGCTGCCCATTTCTAGCGCGCTCATTGCGTATTCCCAGCCTAAGTTACTTTTAATTCCTGCTCGTTCTAATGCTTGCTGCATTGTATCGGTTGTGAGAACACCAAATATTACAGGTACACCCGTTTGAAAACTTGCGGCAGCTATCCCTTTCGCAACTTCTGACGATACAAGATCAAAGTGAGGTGTTTGACCACGAATTACGGCGCCTAAACATATTACCGCGTCGTAACGATGCGACAGTGCCATTTGTCGAGCTACCACCGGAACCTCAAAACTACCTGGTACCCAAACATAATCAACCTGGGAACCGTGAGGATCAACATCAATACCGTGACGCTTCAAGCAATCTTGACATCCTTCGAGTAGCTTGGTCGTAACCAAATCATTAAATCGACCAATCACTAACGCAAAGCGCAATGTCTCGGTCTGAGTAAAAGTTCCCTCAAAAACTGTCATGACTGCCTCATTTACTATACGATTCAATACTTATTTCTAGGACTAACGCAAAAACCGGGCTTTTTTGATTAATAAATTAAATTGCGGCGCCTATAAACGTCACATCCCATAAAATAGCAGAGAAGCTAACGTAGTAAAGTCATACATTGGCAGGTTTTAGGATATAATCCCTTCGCCAATCAACTTTTACTTTTACAACGCTTGCTCCTCTGCCCATCACTACATTATACGTATAGTGAGTTGTAGCTTATCTTCACTCGGTAGCTTACACTACGAAAAAGTTCAGGACTCCGACTAAAATTACTAAAGCAAACCATGCTCCTGAACCAACCCAAAGAAGCTTTTTCGATTCTACCCAGTTTTGTGGTGTAGCATATGCTACCGGAACACCGATGACCATAACGAAGGATAGAGCTACTAGAGCGATCAATGCAAATTGGAATATAAAAGTCATTTTCTTTTCTCCCAAGACAGCTATCTATTAAAGATAAAATATTTTACAACACAAATTTTACCGACTTTATTTCATTTTAAGGTATCTGATTCTAGTATTGACTATTAGTCAAACATTTTTATGGATTTAATTTTATGTCATACCACAGTAGATTTTGATGCGCTGGGAGCTGCTGTTGGACTGACGCGCTTGCTTCCGGGTAGTAAAATTGTTCTGTCGGGTGGCGCCCATCCTGCTGTCAGAGATTTTTTAGCGTTGTATCGCGATGAGTTTACACTGATTGAACGACGGGCAGTTAATACTTCAGAAATTCGGTCGTTGATAATTGTAGACGCTCAAGCTCGCTCACGTATTGGCAAGTTATCAGAATGGCTTGAACTACCCCATTTAGTAGATATTACTATTTACGACCATCACCCAGAAGACAGTGATATAAATGCTACAAATTTATATATCGAACCTGTAGGCGCCACAACTACAATCATTGCTGAAAAGTTACAGCAAGCAGGTATTTCTCTAACTACTTGCGAAGCGACAGTCATGGCTTTAGGTATTCATGCTGATACAGGTTCACTAACTTTTGAAAATTCTACACCTCGTGATGCTATTGCTTTAGGATGGTTGATGCAACTTGGCGCCAGTATCCCTAATATTAACCAATATCTAGAACCTGGTTTATCACCACAATTACAGCAACTTCTCAAAACATCACTCAATAACCTTAAAGTAATAAATAAAAATGGTTATGCAATAGCGTGGGTGCATTTAAAGACAGATGCTTTTGTAGCTGGACTATCAAGTTTAGTTTCGCAACTGCGTTCAATATCTGAAACTGATGTATTGCTATTAGTACACGAGTTTCCTGTGGGAGAAGGTAATGAAACTCGTTTGACAATAATTGGTAGAAGTCAAATTAAGAATGTTAATTTAAACGAATTATTTCAACCTTTGGGAGGAGGAGGACATGCTCAAGCTGCATCTCTTAACTTACGTGGCGCCAATTCCCAGGTTATTATAAACGAGCTAATCGAAAGTTTAAAACTTCAAATACCCAAACCTCCTTGTGCCAGAGACTTAATGTCTTCCCCTGTTCGTAGTATTCGTCCCGAAACAACTATTGCCGAAGCGCAAAGAATATTACTGCGGTATGGACATTCGGGACTGTCGGTAGTTGATATCGAAGGAAATTTAGTTGGTGTAATTTCGCGTCGTGACCTTGATATTGCTTTACATCACGGTTTTAGTCATGCACCCGTAAAAGGTTATATGACAACAAATATTAAAACTATCACGCCTGATACTGCTATGCCGCGAATTGAGGAGTTGATGGTTAAATATGATATTGGGCGCCTGCCTGTAATGGATAATGGTGAATTAGTAGGTATTGTAACCCGTACTGATATTTTGCGAGAACTACATGAGAGTGCTGAGTCAAAAGTGCTGAGTGCTGACTCAAAAAAACTCAGAACTCAGCACTCAGAACTCAGCACTAATTTAAAAAACCATATTAACCCTGTGTTATGGCAGTTATTAAATACAGCATCTCAAGAAGCGACAAAACGTGGTTGGCATTTATATGTAGTAGGGGGTGCAGTACGTGACTTACTACTTGCCCAAAATATACAACAAGAACCTTTATTACTCAAAGATATTGACCTTGTAGTTGATGGGTTTCATGAATCAGAGTACGATGGTGCTGGTGTAGAACTTGCAACTGCACTGCAAAAGTTATATCCAAACGCGCGTTTAGATGTTCATGGAGCTTTTCAAACTGCTGCATTGTTATGGCATAAAGACCCCGAACTTGATTCATTATGGATTGATATCGCTACTGCCCGTACTGAATTTTATCCATATCCAGCAGCAAATCCTGAAGTTGAAGCAAGTTCTATACGTCAAGATTTATATCGAAGAGATTTTACAATTAATGCAATGGCATTACGTTTAACTCCCCCACGTGTAGGTGAGTTGCTTGATTTCTTTAATGGGTTACACGATTTACAAGCTCGACAAATGCGTGTTTTGCACCCAAATAGCTTTATTGAAGACCCAACACGTATTTATCGGGGAGTTAGGTTTGCTGTGCGGTTAGGGTTTAGTATTGAGTCACAGACCGAAAGTTATATTCGTTATGCGATTAATAGTGGTGTGTATGACCGCACTGCACGCGAAAATAATAAAACTCCCGCACTTTCGACTCGCCTCAAAGCTGAGTTAAAGTTAATTCTTGAGGCGCCTTACTGGAAACGGGCACTCGAATTGTTAGATAATTTAAGTGCGTTGCAATGTATTCACCCAACTTTAAAACTTAATGTAGAGTTATTGCGTCAGTTACGTTTGCTCGAACGCTGTTTACAACGCTTTGATAATGGCCAAGCTATTACTCATTGGTTACTTCGCCTTGAAGCTATTATCGCTCACTTGGCGCCGGAGTTTCGTAGTAAGGTTGCTACTAATTTACAATTGCCTGACGATAGTATTAAAAGATTATCGCATTTTAGTAAGGCAATGGATAATATTGCTGGTTTGACAGAGTGTACATTAAAGAGTCAGGTTGTTGCTTTACTGAAAAAGTATGATTTGGAGACGCTGATTTTAGCTGCTTCACAAAGTCAACGGTCTATTCGTCGTTCAATTTGGCAGTATATTAGTGTATGGCGTTTTGTTCAGGCGCCTTTAAATGGTAATGATTTACAAAAATTAGGGTATAAACCTGGTCGAGCTTTTAAGGAAATGCTTGACGATTTGTTAGCTGCTACTTTAGATGGTGTTGTTAATGATAGAGTTAGTGCTGAGGCGTTTTTAAGTCAAAAATATCCTACGTAATTAATAAGCATTCACAAAATTTATACACTTATGTCATGCTGAGGTACGAAGCATCTAGTATGTATTGTCATGCTGAGGTACGAAGCATCTAGTATGTATACAGCAAATTCCAGGTATGTGAGGTACAAAAATAATATCCGAAACCTTGTAGAGACGCGACATGTCGCGTCTCTACATGTACCGGATGAACATGAAATCTGCCATATGTATTGTAATGAGTCGCTATAGTGAAGCATTTTAATCAACATCGAAACTTTAGAGATTCTTCACTACGTTCAGAATGACAATTATACTCTAGGAGAATAAACGTGTTAGTTTGGCAAGTTGATTTTTATCGTCGTCCTCAAAATCATGAGCAGTTGTGGGATTTGCTGATTTGTGATAACAGCGGTAATTTTAAATATGAGGCATCTTGTCCTCAGTCGCAAGCTAATTCTAATTGGCTGACTTCACAGTTTGAGTTGGCATGTGCTTCTGGTATACCTGATAAAATACAGGTTTTTCGTCCTCAATCTCTAAGTTTAGTTGAAACTGCTGCACGGAATTCAAATATCGAGGTCGAAGCAACCCGTCGCACTACAGCTTTAAAGCAGTGGTTGAAAGATAAATCTTATCCTATTGAATTAGAAAAGTTACCCCCAGTTCCTTTACCTGATAATCTTTTAGGAGATAAATGGCGATTTGCTTCGCTAAGAGCTGGTGATGTTGAAGAGTTTCGTCAGCGTCGTATTCCTATTGTTGATTTTCCTGATTTTATTCTTCCTTTTAATTTGGGTTTAGCATCAACTCAACTTATCCCTGGTGTTGTTATTTATGGTGGTAGACAGTCGATGCGGTTAGCACGTTGGTTACAACAATCACGTCCTGCTTATTTAAATTATATTGCTGGGGCGCCGGATGGTTTAATACTTGAAGCTGGTTTGGCTGATAGATGGGTGATTGCAACTTTTGATGATAATGATGTTAAAGTTGCTGCTCAAAATTATGAACAGCGAAAACAACAAAGTAAAGGGTTACATTTTTTACTCGTTCAACCAGATGATTCTGGGATGACATATAGCGGTATTTGGTTATTATCGATGGGTTAGGCACCCCGCCTGGCCTACAAAATAAAATATATTTTACGCAACATGATGTTAAGCAATGTAAAGTAACATTGCAAAAGTTGTATAAAATAATAAAAATTTGTAGCAAAGCAAAAATAATCAAGAAAAATATTTCAATTAAATAAATAACTGTTAGTCTAGAACACATAATCAAACTCAAAAATCTCCAAAAAACGCATTTTTTGGAGCAATTTTGATTTTTTCCCAAGGCTATCGCTGCAAACCCTTATATTTCTGGTGAGTCATAACATAAGTGGGTATATGCAACATTCAAAATATCTAACAAATTATTATTTGTGCTACGCTGTAATCCTTTCATCGGTGATAATAAGCGGTTGTGGCGCCAATAAACCAGCGGCGAATGCTGCGGGTGAACCTCCTGCTGCTTTAGTTAAATTACAGCGCGTCGAAACATCTACAGTCGAAAATAGTACCGAATTTGTAGGAACACTTGAAGCAAAACAGCGTGTTTCATTAAAACCGCAAATTAGTGGACGTATAGTACAAGTGACTGTTGCTCAGGGTAACTTTGTGAAACAGGGGACACCAATAATACAGTTACGTCCAGAAAGAAGTCGAGCGTCGGTAGATGCAGCTATAGCTTCGGTAAACTCGCAACGTGCAACTTTAGAAAATGCGTCAGCACAAGTACGCGCTAGTGAAGCTGAGATAAAGCAGCGTACAGCAGAAATAAAACGTTATCAAGCAGATATTATTAATCGTAATAGCGATGTTGAGCTTGCCAACATTAACTATAAGCGTTCAGAAGAATTAGCTAAAGCAGGCGCCGTTGCAAGGCAAAATTTAGATGAGCGTCGTGCCCAACGTAATAGTGCTATTGCTGCACGTGAAGCTGCGATACAATCACTTGCATCAGCACAAAGCGCACTCCAACAAGCGCAGTCGCAATGGAGAGGTGCAGTTGCGTTAGTAAAACAAAATGAGTCACAACTAAAACGCGCTCAAGCTGAAACTGCTGTACAGGTAGAAGACTTAAGCTATAACCGAGTCGTTGCTCCTGTAAGTGGTGTTGTTGGTGATGTACCCGTCCGTATTGGTGATTTAGTTAATGTGGGTGATTCGGTCACTAGTATTATTCAAAATGATGAATTAGATTTACGTATCCCAGTACCTACAAATTTATCTGGACAACTACGTCGAGGACTACCAGTTGCTCTAATAGACCCAAACTCAGGAACACAAATATCACGAGGCAGTGTCAACTTTATCGCTCCACAAGTTAGTTCTGGAGACCAAGCGGTTTTAACTAAAGCGCGTTTTCCTAACAATGACCAAAAATTACGCGATGGGCAATATGTACGTGCGCGAATAATTTGGAGTCAAGGTGCTGGTGTGAAAGTACCTGCTGTTGCAGTATCTCGCATTGGCGCCCAAGATTTTGTTTTTGTGGCAGAATCTGAAACCAAAAACGGAAAATCACAAATGGTCGCACGACAAAAACCAGTGAAATTAGGCGTAATGCAAGGACAAGATTATCAACTCGTTTCAGGCATACAACCCGGAGAGAACTTAATTGTATCAGGTATTCAAAGCTTGACTAACGGGGCGCCTATTAGACCTGCAAGTCAAACAGCTT
The DNA here is from genome assembly GCF_019977735.1 of Calothrix sp. PCC 7716. Classification (GTDB taxonomy): domain Bacteria; phylum Cyanobacteriota; class Cyanobacteriia; order Cyanobacteriales; family Nostocaceae; genus Dulcicalothrix. Next base: position 5,810,010 of record NZ_AP025018.1, read on the forward strand.
CTCTATAGAGTAATGAGTGCTGAGTGCTGAGTGCTGAGTTGGGGGAAAGAATTGAGTTAAGAACTTATAACTCCTAATTCATTAACTTAGTACAGACGCGATAATCATTAATTTAGTACAGACGCGATTAATCGCGTCTCTACTCAGCACTCAGCACTCAGCACTTTCAACTCTTCTAAACCCATGAGTATTTCACAGAATTTTATTAAGCGACCTGTTCTCACAACGGTCTGTACCATCTTAATTATTCTTGTTGGTGGTATTTGTATTCCGTTACTTCCTTTAGATAAGTTGCCTCAACTGGCACTCAAGCAAGTTACGGTGACAGCTAATTATTTGGGAACTGATGCGAAGACTGCTGAAGAAAATGTGACAACAGTACTAGAACGTCAAATTAACGGTACGGAAAAAGTTGTTTACATGTCGTCGCAAACGACAAACAACGGTGATACGGCAATCAACGTATCTTTTCCTACAGATATAGATAGAAATACAGCACAGGTATTGGTACAAAATAACGTTTCTGTGGCTGCGTCTCAGTTACCTGTAGAGGTGAATCAAACTGGTGTAATTACTCAGAAGCAGTCACCAACGATTACGATTGCTTACGCGATTTCATCCGAAAAAGACAAGAGTGGAAAATTTCTCTACGACAACGTTTTTTTGAGTAACTATGTAGACCGTTTTGTTCTTGATGAAATTAAGCGAATTGAGGGAGTAGGAAGCGCGCGTATTGTTGGTGAACGTAAGTACGCGATGCGAATCTGGTTAAACCCTTCATCATTAGCAGCACGTAGTGTTACCGCACAGGATGTTATTAGTGCCATCAGTGAACAAAATATCCAAGTTGGTGCTGGACGCATTGGACAACAACCGACTCCAAGTACGCAGCAGTTTGAAATTGCATTACGCGCGGTTGGCAGGTTTACAACACCACAAGAAGCTGAAGATATAGTAGTCAAGGTTGGGCAAGATGGTACACTAACTCGTGTTCGAGATGTTGGACGAGCTGAAGTTGGCGCCCAAGATTACAGTACAACAAATATATTTGATAATGCTCCTGCTGTTGCACTATTAGTTAACCAACTTCCAGGTACTAATGCTTGGAATACTGCCGCGTTAGTGAAAGCAAGAATGGCGGAATTATCAAAGAATTTTCCACCTGGATTAAAAGCTACAGTTGCACTAGATAATACTGAGTTCGTTGCTGCTTCGCTTGATGAGGCATTTAAAACACTATTAGAAGCTGTGTTGCTTGTATTTCTGGTTATCTTCATATTTCTACAAGATTGGAGAACAACTGTTATTCCGTCAATTGCGATACCTGTATCTTTAATTGGTACGATGGCGTTTGCTTATGCGTTTGGGTTTACACTGAATCAATTAACTTTGTTCGCGGTAATTTTAGCTACCGGGTTAGTCGTAGATGACGGGATTATTATTGTAGAAGCGATTGCTCTAAAGCTTGCTCAAGGAATGAAACCTTTACAAGCTGCCTTGGACTCAATGGGAGAATTAACGGGTGCAGTAATTGCTACATCATTAGTATTAATGGCAGTGTTTATCCCTGTATCGTTTTTTCCTGGCACTACGGGTATTGTTTATAAACAATTTGCGCTGATTATTGCTTTTTCGATTTTACTTTCGACTTTCAACGCTCTTACATTCTCTCCTGCAATGGGCGCCTTACTAATGCGTCCTGTTCAAGAAGCACACGGTCCGATTGCTGTACTATTTAGATGGTTCAATCGATTCTTTGATTGGGTCAAAGGTGGTTACACTAGTATCGTTGTTTTTCTAATCAAGATTCGTGTAATTGTTGTTCCTGTTTTTATTGCTGGGTTAGTTGCTTCCGCATGGATTTATATGGTAACTCCCCAAGGTTTTATTCCAGAAGAAGACCAAGGTTACTTTTTTATCATTGGTGAAGGCCCCCCAGGTGTATCATTAAATTACACCAATGATATCGTTGAGAACGTTCAAAAAATAGTGCGTAAATTTCCTGAAGTTGAACACGTAAACGGTTTAGCAGGATTTGGGTTTGAAGGAAACGCGACTAATAAATCTCTCTTCTTTGTTAAGTTAAAACACTGGGAAGAGCGTAAAAAAGCTAACGAATCAGTTTTTGGCATAACTAGTGCGATTAATAAAGAACTTGCATCAAAAATTTCGGGTGCGCGCTTAATTGCAGTGAATGCACCTCCTGTAGATGGTTTAGGCAGTGCAGGTGGTTTGGAATTTTTCATCCAAAACAAAGCAGCGCTACCAATGGAAACACTCATCGATAATTCGCAAAAATTCATCGATGCTGCTCGTAAACGTCCAGAGTTAGCTGGAGTATTTACACAATTTACAAATAGTACTCCCATGATGCAAATTGCTATCGACCGTAACCAAGCCAAAGCCCAAAATATTGGCATAAACGATATTTTTAGCACGATGCAAACCTATCTTGGCGCCCGTTACGTCAATCAATATGTACTAGGAGGACAACTGTATCGTGTTTATGCTCAAGCAGAAGGAGAATTTCGTTCTAACCCTGATGCTTTAAATAGTTTATATGTACGCTCGCGCGACAATAAAATGATTCCTCTCACTAGCGTCGTCAAAGCCGAACGTATTAACTACCCACCAATTATTACGCACTACAACATTTATCCTGCTATTAAAGTTCAAGCTAGTCCTGCAACTGGTTTTAGTACCGGACAAGCTATGATAGCGATGGAGCAAGTTGCAGCACAAGTACTACAACCTGGATTTGGGTACGAATGGACGGGTACCGCATTTCAGGAACGTTCAGGTGGTGGCGCCGCTCCCATTATTTTTGGTTTAGCTTTTGTAATGGTATTTCTAGTTCTGGCTGCTCAATACGAAAGCTATATCGACCCAACCATCATTATGTTGACCGTACCACTAGCAATTCTTGGTGCTTTAGGTGCAATTCAATTTCGCGCCAATTTCTTACAAGCAGGTGGTGTATATCCAGTTGTTAACAATAATATCTACGCTCAAGTCGCCTTAGTAATGCTTATTGGTTTAGCTTCTAAAAACGCAATTTTAATCGTTGAATTTGCAAACCAGCTACACGAAATTGGTATGAGTATTACACAATCTGCTATTCGCGCAGCAGAAGATAGGTTACGCCCCATCTTAATGACCGCGTTTTCAGGTTTAGTAGGATTTTGGCCTTTAGTAATTGCCAAAGGTGCAGGTGCCATGAGTCGCTGGTCATTAGGAACAGCTTTATTTGGTGGTTATTTAATATCCACAGTTTTAAGCTTGTTTTTAGTACCAGTACTGTATGTAGTCATTAAAGATATAGAACACCGCTTCTTAACACCCAACAAAACCGATAAACCCAAAAAACCTAAGCAACCTAAACCCGAACCTGCTGTAGTTTCCTCTCAAAGCGATAATGTGGCACCGAACCTAAATATCTCCACACAGCACGAATAAAATCTCAACCAGTAGTACCATGCTCAAAAAATTATTTCACAACTGGACATTTGACGATTGGATGAATCACATTTTATTCTCACTGGCAGTAATCTTGCTAATTAATTCCTTCTTCTTTCACGGCTAATGGTTGGAAAATCCCCCCTAACCCCCCTTAATAAGGGGGGAATAAGAGTGGTTCTTAGCTTTTTGTGAAGGGTGGAAAATAAGAAGAATTTTAGCCCCCTTATTAAGGGGGTTGGGGGGATTCAATGTATTACCCAATTTCTTCTCTTATTGAATCTCTAGTATCTATTAAATCATATCGATTTTCTGCAATCATACACCAAAAGTAAAAATTTTTATGGCTGAAGATTACGTTCAATTACAAAACCGTATTGTCGAACTTGAGGCAAAAGTCGCATATCTGGAAACAACTTTATTACTTATGCCAGATGTGTATAGATTCCAACGCTTACAAAAATTACTTGCAGCACGTGATTTTCGTGAGGCTGATCAAGAAACGATTCGAGTTATGCTGAGTATAACTGGCGCCGAAAGTTTAGAAACAATTACACCAAACGACGTGCGTGCTTTTCCTTGTAATCAACTGCAAGCTATTGATAAACTCTGGACAACTTATAGTCAAGGCAAATTTGGCTTTAGTGTTCAAGCTCATATGTACCAAGAAGTCGGTGGCAGCATTGATACTACTATTGCCCAGGATAATAGTGTAATTGAAAAATTAGGCTTATTAAACGGATGGCGCCTAAATAATAAATGGCAAAAATGCGATGAACTAGATTACACACTAAACGCACCAAAAGGATGTCACCCATCACGCTGGTGGAATTCTCCTTTTGGCTCAAAAATGACCAATTATTTCTTTAACAGGCTAATTACCTGCTCTCTTTAACTAATACTACTCTTCTTGTTGCATTTGGAGTTCACGCACGCACTCTTGAGCTACTCCAACTGCAAATCCTATTCCTGCACCTATTAGTACATATCTATTATGCAGATTTTGATAGTACTCGCTCTCAAATCTTAACTGATTAAAGTCGTTTTGACCAATTCGGGCGCCTGCTAAACCAATTATAGAACCAGCTAATGCAGTCAAAATACCTGAAAACACAATCATTTTAACATTCATAACGACCTCCAATCAAAGGTAAAGTTTATTTTGCTTATGCTTTTATCCTCTCAAAGTTCCATGCAATGATTATGTATTGCAATATTTTGTAAAATTATGCCACAAATATTTAAGTCTAGTCTTCTTGCTGTATTAATAATAACATGTTTAACATCAACTTTTGTTGACTGGCATTGGGGTGCTATTGCTGTATCTGGTTTCTTATTAATCTACATATCTAAAGGTATACGAAGCACACGTTAACTCTAACTCTCTGCGCTCTCCGCGTCTCTGTGGTAAATAAGTAAAGCATTTTGTTTTACCACAGAGGCACAGAGGACACGGAGAATATTTTTTTGTATAGGAAATTTAAAGCATTTGTATAGTTTTTACAAAAAAGATTTCAGTATAAATATTGAGTTAATTAAGTCAAACAGAGTAGACGTATCAGTTCAGTATGGGATATTACTGAGAAACCTAGTTGGTATTCTTTCGTCTTAAATTTTAATTAGATAATGAACAATCGTGTCAGCGACAATAATAGTTTGACATCAATTTCGTCATTGATTTCGCCTATAAATGCCTTAAATACAGTAGATATATCTAAGACATTTGGTCAATCAAATCGTAGTAGCAGTAGTATTTTAACATCAGGCGCCGGTAATGGTTTACGCGGTGAGTACTACGACAATATTGATTTTACAAATCTCAAACTCGCGCGCGTTGACTCAACAATAAATTTTAACTTTGGTAGCAGTTCTCCAAGTTCATTAATTGCTCCAGATACATTTTCTATTCGCTGGACTGGTCAAGTCGAAGCACAATACAACGAAAATTATACTTTCTACACTACTTCAGATGACGGTATTAGGTTGTGGGTTAATAATCAGTTAATCATTAATAATTTTCGTGACCAAGCTGCCACTGAAATTGCAAGTCAGCAAGTTACACTTGAAGCAGGTAAAAAGTATGATATTAGACTGGAGTACTATGAAAATGGTGGACTCAGTGTTTCTAGGTTAGCTTGGTCGAGTCTAAGTCAAGCGAAAGAAATTATTCCTCAATCACAATTATATTCACCTGCGGCGCCTGTCGCTGAACTAAAAGCAACTACTACCCCAACAGTTAATACCAGTGATTACACTTTCAGTGTCGCTTATGCTGATGATGCTGCTATTGATGTTAGCAGTTTAAGCAATGGGATTCGAGTCACAGGCGCCAACGGGTTTAACCAAATAGCAACTTTTTTAGGTGTTGAACCTAATACAAATGGCACTTTCAATACAGCAAATTACCGTATCCTAGCACCAGGTGGAACTTGGGACTTTGCTGATGTAAGTGGTTATACGGTGACGCTAGAACCGAACCAAGTTAAAGATACAGCAGATAATTTCGCTTTGTCACAAAATCTCGGTCTAGTCACTTTTAGTATTGCGGGTACTGGTACAGGGTTAAAGGGTGAATATTACGATAACAGAGACTTTACTAACCTTAGAGTTACTCGTACTGACCCAACTGTAAATTTTAACTTTGGTAGTGGTTCTCCCGACCCATTAATTGCTCCAGATACATTTTCAGTTCGATGGACTGGTCAAGTTGAAGCAAAATTCAACGAGGAATACACTTTCTACACAACTTCAGATGATGGCGTCAGATTATGGATTAATAACCAATTAGTTATTAATAACTTCCGTGACCAAGCAGCAACTGAAGTGGCAAGTCAGAAAATTTTACTTGAAGCAGGTAAAAAATATGATATTAGACTCGATTACTACGAAAACGGTGGATTAGCAGTTTCTAGATTAGCTTGGTCAAGCAACAGCCAAGTTAAACAAATCATTCCTCAATTACAACTTTATGTTGAAGGAGTGGCGCCAACAGCAACTCTTAACGCTACAAACATCGACTCGGCAGGAGGCAATGATTACACTTTCACTGTCACCTACAGTGATAATGTCGGGGTAAACGTTGCTAGCTTTGGTAATACTGATATCTTAGTCACAGGGCCAAATGGATTTAGTCAGTTAGCACAATATATTAGTAGCAGTAGTAATACAACTAACGGAACTCCTCGCACTGCCACTTACCGAATTAATGCACCCCAGACTACTTGGAGTGCAACTAGTAACGGTTTTTATGATATTTCTCTTCAAAGAAGTGAAGTAAGTGATATCAATGGTAATTTTGCTGCTGGGGCAAACCTTGGTAGATTCTTTGTTGATATTGCTGGTACAGGTACAGGACTCAGGGGTGAGTACTACGACAATGAGAACTTTACAAATTTAAAGCTAACTCGTACTGACTCATCTGTTAATTTCAATTTTGGTGGAGGTTCTCCAAACGCATTAATTGCCCCAGATACATTTTCAATTCGCTGGAATGGTCGAGTTGAACCTAAATACACCGAAACTTATACTTTTTACGCGACTTCCGACGATGGTATTCGAGTCAAGGTTAACGGTACACAAATTATTAGCCGCTTTTTTGACCAACCTCCCACTGAAAGTCTAGGTACCATTGCTCTCGAAGCAGGTCAGAAATATGATATCGAGATTGAATACTACGAAAATGCAGGTGGCGCCGTAGCTAGGTTGGAGTGGTCTAGTCCAACACAAACTCGACAATTTATTCCTTCCACACAACTTTACTTACCACCTATCTTACCAACTATTCGCCTTGGACAAGTTCCTGTAAGCGTTGCTGAAGGTGATGCCATAGCAGTTGTAGAAATTGAAAGAAGGAGCGAAGATTTGAATTTGACATCAACGGTGAAATATACAACTGCTGGTGATACCGCTACCGAAAATGTTGATTTCACTAAAGTTAGTGGAGAGGTGACTTTTGCTCCAGGCGAAACTAGTAAGCTAGTATTAATTCCAATTATTGAGGATTCATTACCTGAAAATGATGAAACCTTTACATTTGTAATAGACCAAACAACAGGCGCCAATCTCGGACCACAGCGAACTGTCAGAATTGCAATAGATGACGATGACCGAAATTATTTAACTTTTAGTTCACCCATTGTTAATGAGGGTGATGGTATTGCCACTGTTATTATCAAACGTGGTTTAGTAACAGGCGCCGCTAGCGTAGATTATATTACCGTACCGGGAACTGCACAAGTCGATTCAGATTATCAACCAGTAACCGGAACCTTAAATTTTGCAGTTGGAGAACGTACCAAAACTATTTCCATTCCAATTATCAATGACACCCTTGGAGAAGCGAATGAGACATTTTCTCTTCAGTTCGGCAACCCTGTGGAAGTAACGTTGAACGGTCAGAATAGCTCAGAAATCACCATTATTGATAATGACCCAGGAAGTTTTGCTCGTGAAGTAGTAGTAGGTGGGTTAACACAACCAACATCGTTTGATTGGATACCAAACACCAATAACTTATTAATTGCTCAGAAAAATGGAATTGTCAGGGTATACAGAAACGGAGAACTACAAACTACACCATTTGTTGATTTGAATGAAGAAGTAAATGATGTGCGTGACCGTGGTTTATTGGCAATAGCAGTTCATCCCGATTTTCAAAATAATCCTTATGTGTACTTACTTTATACTTACGACCCACCAGAAACTAATATTAGCAACCCCGCAAATAATCCCAACTCTGTTCTTGATGACCGAGACAATACAGGAAATCGTCCTTCAAGATTGCTACGCTTGAAAGCAACAACAAACACTAATGGCGATATAATATTTGACGCTAACAGTACTGCTACTGATAATCGAGAAGTATTACTTGGTAAAAACAGTAACTGGCAATTTACAAGTCGTCCAGATGGTAACAGTACCGATATTAAAGCCGATGCAAACGGTAATATAGACTACGTTGCTAATTTTGCACCATCAGGAATTATTAACAGTAGTGGTCAATTGTTTACCAATATGCAAGATTACTATAATAATCTCAATAATTTAACAAATGTAGAAGATTATTTAGCAACCGATAGCGAATCACATTCGATTGGTTACATGAAATTTGGTAGTGATGGCAAACTTTATATAACCAATGGTGATGGAACATCGTATAACCGTGTAGACCCGCGCACTATTAGAGTTCAAGACATTAATAACTTATCGGGTAAAATGCTACGAATAGACTCCATCACAGGAAATGGTGTTTCAGACAACCCATTCTATGACGCAGCAAATCCCAACAGCAATCGCTCAAAAGTTTTCAACTCTGGTTTACGTAACCCCTTCCGCTTTACTACCAACCCAACAACAAACAGACCATATATAGGAGATGTTGGTTGGAAAACTTGGGAAGAAATCAATGCAGGTAGAGGTCAAAACTTTGGCTGGCCATATTTTGAAGGTGGCAACGGCATAAGTTTACAGCAACCCGAATACTTTAGTCTTCCACCCGCACAAGCATTTTATAATAGTGGACAACCAGTAACGGCGCCAATTTACGGTTATAAGCATACAAGTTCCAACGCAATAGTTATGGGTGATTTTTACACGGGTAATACTTTCCCATCGGTTTACCAAAATACCTTATTCATCGCTGACATTAGTCAAGGAACAGTTGACAACATAACTATTGACGGTAATGGTCAATTTGTTTCAATTCGACGCTTCGATGAATTTGCCAACCCCAACCTAAACTCCCCAGTGCAAATTACATCTGGACGCGACGGTAACTTATATTTTGCTGACATCGCAGCAGGTACAATTAGCCGTTGGCGCCCAGAGCAATCAACATAAATATTATTTCAGATATTTATCGCACCAATTTACCATTTCCCAAAGTGTATGACCCACGGCTTCGTGCGACCGATAGCCGTGGTCTTCATATGGTAAAACGACATAACGCACTGTTGCACCCAAACCTTTGAGTGCTTCATAAAGTCGTTCGGTTTGCAAAGGATATGTACCGGGATTACTATCTTTTTCTCCGTGTATTAATAGTAAAGGCGCCTTAACTTTATTTGCATGGGTAAATGGTGACATATTATTATATGTGTCCGCTGCTTCCCAGTAATTTCGTTGTTCTCCTTGAAATCCAAACGGTGTTAGTGTTCTGTTATACGCTCCACTTCTAGCAATGCCAATTTTAAACAAATTTGTATGTGCTAGTAAATTTACTGTTGTAAAAGCTCCATACGAGTGACCACCAATACCAATGCGATTTGGATCGGCAATACCACGTTTAACTACATAATTTACAGCAGCTTCGGCGCCTGCAATTAATTGTTCAACATAAGTATCATTCGGTTCGGTGTCACCTTCTCCAACAATTGGAATAGTTGGACCAGAAAGAATTGCATAACCTTGGGTAAGTAAAAATAATACCGAGTCACGCATTGGACGACTAAAGGTGTTAGTTGCGGTTGTTACCTGTCCTGCAAATTCACGGTCTTTAAACTCTTCTGGATATACCCAAAAAACACAAGGTAAGGCGCCATCACGATTAACATCGTAATTAGGTGGTAAATATAACGTCGCTGATAGTTTGACTCCATCTGCACGCTGATATTGCACAAGTTCTTTTTGTAGCTGTGCCAGTTGTGGTGCTGGGTCTTGATAATTTGTTAACAAAACAGGTTCAGTGTTACCATTTTTAAGATAGTAATTTGGTGGTTCGGTTTGAGACTGGCGCCTAGTTATTAATGTTTGTGCTTCTGAGTCTAATATATCAACTACTGACTCAAAGTAAGGGTCTTCACACTGCCATAATCTTGTTCTTTGCTTTGTATCCAAATTAAATTTGTCTAAAAATGGATATACTCCCTTTGGCGAGGCGCCTCGACCATTTAAATATATGCTATTTCCATCTTCGGTAAATCTAATTACATCACGACCATATTTTCCGTGTGTCGAAAGAGGAACACCTGGGTCATTATACTTGTCTTCAAAGCTACGGTCGAAAAGTAATTTTGCGGGTGTTTCGCTATTTTGCGGATTGATACGCCAAACACGCTGTTTACGACTATCGAACCATTTTTCCCAAACTAAAGCAACATCTTCACGCCCCCACGCGACATGTTGAAATCTATACTCACATTGCCAAAGCTTTTGTGGTTCTTTATCAAAAGGTGCATCTAGCACAAATAATGCATCTCGATAATTAACATCTTGCGTTGGGTCTCCCTCATCTAAAGCTTCAACCCAGTGTAGTACACAACTTTGGTCGGGGCACCAAAAAACTCGTCGTTTCCCAGGTCGAACTGCATCAAATTTAATCGAAATATTGTCAGCGAGGGGTAAATCAGCAATTTCACGAACAAACTCACCGTTTGCATTGAGTATTTCAATACGTTTGGGAAAATAAGATGCTGGTAATTGATACGAAAATGGTTTATGCAAAGTCGTTAATAAGATATAATTACCATCCGGTGAAGGTCGAGCTTCATCTATTAGACGAGGGGAAACTATCTGCGTAATTTTACCGTCTAAAGTCACTTTATTCAAACTTGATGATATGTAATATTCAAATAAAGTTTCATCGTGAGGACTTTCGAGTAAATTTGTATAAGTACGGCTAGGAGTTTTTCTACCTAAATTCTCTTCTATCATTGGCGCCGTTGGTATCGGCGATTTTATTGGGGCTTCACCGCGTTCTGTAGAAATAAATTTACATATTAATGTATCATTCGATAACCAACGGTGTGGTGCCCCGTATGCAGCATTCAAAATTGGCTCAGTTAAACGCTTTGTATTCAGCGTTGCTAGTTCAACCACCCACAACTCTAAACCTGAGTCTCTAGTAATTGTAAATGCTAACTTTTCACCATCTGGCGCCCACTTTAAAAAACTAATCCGAGGATTTTCTGGCAGTGATATATCATTAAAAGTTGTTGAGCAAACAGCCTTAATTTTTATACTGTGGTATTGATTATAACGGAACGGTGCATTAGTACGTGGATTTAGTAAAAATCCAGCCAGTGGTATTTGTGGTTCAGCCAATTCTGCAATTGAAGAAAGTAAAGGCTGTTCTAACTCAACTAACCATTCTTGGTTAGGAGATAGCAATATCGTTGTCGGTGCTGGTGCATCTAAAATTTGATTGATAGGTGGAGGTGGTGATTGCCAAGTAAGTGTTGTCATAAATTATTAATTAGGGGAAAGGGAAAGTGAAAAGGGAAATAATGCGCTCGCAGAAAGGAAATGGGAAGATAAACAGTGAATTTTTTGTATCCCCTGTCATCTTTACCCTTTATCCTTTCCCTAAGTTCTTACTTCCCTTTTGGCGGTTTACTTGTGACACCTTTTTCGTAAGTTAATGTGTAGACACCTTGCGTATGTAACACTCGGTACCATAATCTTGCTTGAGTACCCGTTGAGAGCATTTTACTTACTGTCGCTTTTGCGATTTTAAATTGCTCTTCATCCAATCCATCACCATACAAATCACGGACGATTGCATCGACGTGAAAGTGTGTTGTAGGGTTATACCGCATTAATATCAGAATTGCATTCTGAACAGAGTAATCTTGATATTGCGCCAGTAGAGGTATTGTACTTGCTTTTCTAGATATGTGAAGCTTGGGAATATCAGAGATGTCTGGTTTGGGCGGTTTCGCGGCTAGATTGGTCGTAGCTGATGCTGGAGCAACGCTATTCGTCGAAGTTGGGGATGCTGTTTCTATAATTGGTGAGGCAGCAGCTTCATAATGATGTCGATTAAGTTGACTCAGACTATCCTGAAGGTATGCTTGAGTAGAAGATAAACTAGATAACCGACCTAAAGGATGATACATCTGGTCTTCTTGGGCATAACCTGATATTAGACCATCTAGAGAATTAATCTGATGTCGGATGAAAGACAAGCGCCGCTCTAAATCAACTGCCTCCAGTATGTAGCGGTCGCGTTCTGCCGACAGCAAACTTAGCATCTCAGGTGAATCAGTCATAGTAGTAGTTACCTAATTTCAAAGGAATAAAACAAAGTGGAAACTAAGGAAATTTTTGTTAAGGCTCATGTTCGTATCATTCGACAAAAACTTTACCGCTTCGTCTGCAAAGAATGCAACTTAGTAGCAGAGCGGATTTGTTTTCCCTCACAACCACTCTATTGCGAAACATGCCGACCGCCAAAACAAAAAGTTGAAAAACCTTCATCTGAAGCAGTTGTTAAAGCTAAAACCACCAAGAGAAAGCCTCCAGCTAAACAGCCTCGCACCGGAGTTGCCAAGACAACTACAAGAGCAAAAAAAGCTGCTTCTGCCAAATGATATTAAATTTTCACTCCTACTGACAAATCTACGCCTACAACCAATTATGTAAGCAGATTGCGTCTCTAACCTAGAATGTCCGTCAATTCAATCGTCTTAACACGAAAATTAATAGACTGTTATTGAGTTGACTGACAATCATTCATAAAAGCTCCAGAAGCTGAGGAAAGCACACGTCAACCTAGCTTCTGCACCTTTCTAGTTAGAACAACATCAACCCTCAGTATGATGAAATACCAACATGCTCATCTCAAAATTAGCAGATACTATTGCTCCTAAGAAACCGGGCTTCTTGCCAAAGATGTTGCAATGAAACGTTGATTTTTCGTTCATATGCCCGGTTTCTGTTAGATTGCACATCATTTACATAACGCAAGAAATGTAAATAATTGTAAACAATTTATTGTGTTACGCTTTGTAGTATAAAGCGTAATCAAGCATAATTTCAATTTATTTCGATAATTAGTACCAGTAAAATGTATTTTGTATTACTATTATTAATTAGTTTTAACCAAATTATAGCTGGAAATTTATCCGCTATAACCATTGCATAGATAGGCTTACAGAGATTTAACTAAAATTGATTTATATTAATTTCAAACAATATTTAATCTCATGTCCGGTAGCATAACCGTAATAAAAACATTGTAGAGACCCATTCACGTAGTGTCCCGCAGGGAATTAATCGCGTCTCTACATTATGGGTAATCAACCGGACATGATATAAAGTAACTTTACAGTAGATAATATACTTGTTAAATAAATAACATTATTATTAACGAAATTATAAAGTTTTCAAGCTAATTTTAGAAATAGCGAAAATATTATTAACGAATAGACGCTATAGACAAAGGCGCCACATCTGAGCGGCAAATGTCACATGCAGGTTATCTATGGAGTCACTTGTTTACCGCAACTCGCTTCCGAAGTAACATGGCGCCTTTAACACAAAAAATTTATAATCAGCGTCGAATCATTGTTTACTGGTAGGATTCTCGCTGATAGAGGACTCAAATGGCAGTTTTGCTTCTAGCACAGAGGTAAAAAAATATGAGACTCAATATTCAAGGCAAGTATTTAAAAAGATTGTGGTGCGATAGTGAATAAGAGTGATATTATTAAGAACTGTTTCGCCTGTCTCACACAATGAACGCCTGTTTATATGTCTGATACTCAGATTACAGCATCCTCAAACGGGAAAAATCATATGCTGCCACAAATGAATAGTCAAAATACTATTCGCATTCGAGGTGCGAGGCAGCATAATTTGAAGGATGTTGACTTGGAAATACCCAGAGACAAACTTATTGTGTTTACTGGAGTATCTGGTTCGGGAAAATCATCGCTAGCATTTGATACCATTTTTGCTGAAGGACAGCGACGCTACGTTGAATCTTTGAGCGCCTATGCACGTCAATTTTTAGGACAATTAAACAAACCCGATGTTGAAGCTATTGAGGGCTTAAGTCCAGCAATTTCCATTGACCAAAAGTCTACATCGCACAATCCTCGCTCTACAGTTGGTACTGTAACTGAGATTTACGATTACATGCGATTGTTGTTTGGACGTGCAGGGCAACCCCATTGTCCAATTTGTGACCGAAATATTGCACCCCAAACTATCGATGAAATGGTCGATAGAATTATGGAGTTACCCGACCGTACCAAATTTCAAATTCTTGCACCTGTCGTTCGTGGTAAAAAAGGTACTCACAAAAAATTATTATCAAGTTTAGCATCACAAGGATTTGTTCGTGTTCGTATTAATGGTGAAGTGCGCGAACTCTCTGATTCGATAGATTTAGATAAAAATTTTACACATACTATAGAAGTAGTTATTGACCGTCTAATTAAAAAAGATGGACTACAAGAGCGTTTAGTAGACTCACTTGCTACAGGTCTCAAACTTTCTGAAGGTATAATAGCAATATTATACACGCCTACGTCTGGTGATAATACTGAAGAGCAAGAAATAGTTTTTTCTGAAAACTTCGCTTGTCCTGAACATGGTGCAGTCATGGAAGAACTATCACCGCGTTTATTTTCTTTTAACTCACCTTACGGCGCCTGTCAAAATTGTCATGGACTCGGCACATTAAGAAGATTTTCGCCCGAATTAGTGATTCCAAACCCAGAGGCGCCTGTTTATGCAGCAATAGCACCTTGGTCAGAGAAAGAAAATTCTTATTATTTAGAATTACTATATAGTTTAGGAAAAGCACATAACTTTGAGCTACAAACTCAGTGGTGTAAGCTCGAAGAAGAACAGCGCTCGATTTTATTAAACGGTGAGACAGTAGAAAAAGGAGATAAAACGCCTCATTTTCGAGGTATTATTCCGATTTTGCAGCGTCAGTACGAAGGTGGTTCCGAGCTAGTAAAACAAAAATTAGAGCAATATTTAGTAGACCAACCTTGCCCAGTTTGCCACGGAAAGCGCTTAAAACCCGAAGCTTTATCAGTACGTTTAGGGCAACATCGAATTTTAGATTTGACGAGTGTATCAATACGCGACTGTCAAGTACGTATCGACGAGTTAAAATTAAATCCACGTCAAGCTCAAATTGCGGACTTAGTACTACGTGAAATCAAAGCACGTTTACAATTTCTTTTAGATGTGGGTTTAGATTACCTTACCCTTGACCGTCCAGCAATGACCCTTTCTGGTGGAGAAGCACAGCGAATTCGATTAGCAACCCAAATTGGTTCAGGTCTAACAGGTGTACTATACGTATTAGATGAACCTAGCATTGGTTTACATCAACGCGATAACGGGCGCCTACTACGAACATTAAATCGATTGCGTGATTTAGGCAACACATTAATAGTTGTCGAACACGACGAAGAAACAATTCGAGCAGCAGATTATGTAGTTGACATTGGGCCAGGTGCAGGTTTGCATGGAGGTAACATTGTTGCACAAGGTAATTTACAAGCATTACTAGATGCAGACGACTCATTAACAGGAGCATATCTATCAGGACGAAAAGTAATTCAAACACCAGGAACACGACGCGAAGGCAACGGGTTAAATTTAATCATTAAAAATGCCTGTCGCAACAATTTAAAAAATATCACCGTCGAAATACCTCTTGGTAAGCTTGTTTCGGTGACAGGTGTATCTGGTTCAGGAAAATCTACATTAATTAACGAAATACTTTATCCAGCACTACAACACCATATAACTAAGAGAGTTCCATCTCCAAAAGATGTAGATGGCATTCAAGGGTTAAGCGCAATAGATAAAGCCATAGTAATTGACCAATCACCAATCGGTCGTACACCACGCTCAAATCCTGCAACTTATACAGGTGTTTTCGATGTTATCCGTGACGTATTTTGTCAAACCGTCGAAGCAAAAGCACGTGGTTACAAAGCTGGACAATTTTCGTTTAACGTCAAAGGGGGGCGTTGCGAAGCTTGTAGTGGACAAGGGGTAAATGTCATTGAAATGAACTTTTTACCCGACGTTTACGTTCAGTGCGAAGTTTGTAAAGGCGCCAGATACAATCGTGAAACCCTGCAAGTAAAATATAAAAATAAATCAATTGCCGACGTTCTTAACATGACTGTAGAGGAAAGTTTAGAATTTTTCCAAAACATTCCCAAAGCAGTAGTGAGACTACAAACCTTAGTAGACGTAGGTTTAGGTTACGTTCGACTCGGACAACCAGCCACAACATTATCGGGTGGAGAAGCACAACGAGTCAAATTAGCAACAGAACTATCTCGACGTGCAACAGGCAAAACACTTTATTTAATCGACGAACCAACAACAGGTTTATCGTTCTACGACGTACATAAATTGCTAGATGTACTACAAAGACTAGTAGATAAAGGCAACTCCGTCTTATTAATCGAACATAACCTAGATGTTATTCGTTGTTCTGACTGGGTAATAGACCTAGGTCCTGAAGGAGGAGACAAAGGAGGGGAATTAATAGTAGTAGGAACACCCGAAGATGTTGCCAAAAACGAAACATCACACACTGGGTATTACTTAAAACAAGTACTAAAACATTACCCACCCATAGTCACCGTATAGTGTAATAATATACATCTTGTGGAATGGGCATGTATTGTGGAATGGGCATCCTTGCCCGTTCCAAACTCAGCAGGGGCGGGCAAGGATGCCCGCTCCACAAGCACAAGAGAAAATTTTGTAAATGCTAAACAGTTAATTCATCCCTATGTGCGGCAACAATACGCAATATCATCACTACAACAAGTAAACTCAACAAAGGTAGAGCAACAAATGGTAATTTAGTTAACTTCAAAATATACTCAGCAACTAAACCCAACCACAAAAAATGCATACCTGTAGTATGTAAAATTTGCCAATTACGCTTACCTAAATATTTAGCAGGTTTTTCAAAAGATGTAATAGTCATCGCAAATAATAATATATAACCAATAGTTCCCAAAGGGTCAATCGCTGGTGCCACTCCTGCCGTAACATACCATAAACCCAACAACGCAAAAGCATGATAGGTATGCGATACAGCCATAGATAAACCGAGATACCGACGATTTTTAATTAGCCAAATTGATATTGGACTCGACCAAAGTTTGCGAAGAGAAGAAGCAACAAAAGCACTCAAAAATAAAATCAAAGACGTTCGACCAGTAGCACGAATCATCATTCGCATAGCTAACTCGTCAATACCCTGAAACACTACAATCATAACTATTATTAAACCAACAAACAACGCAGTAAAACCAACAAGGCGCCATTTTTGAATATAAGTACCTATCATCCCAAAAATCCTATATATACTCTGATAGGTAGTAAGTGTAAAAAATCTGTATAACTACCGTCTTGCCTAATCTTCTAAAAAATATTCTAAACTTATGAATCATTTCTTCCTTTGTGTCCTACCCTTCGGGAAATCCTACCCTGCGGGAAAACTACCCTGCGGGAAAGCTTCGCTTACGTTAACGGATAATGTGCCTTTGTGGTTCAATAAATAAACCGTCTATAAACTTTAGGAGTAAACTGAGTAAACTGCTTAAAAACTCTAGTAAAATGACTTTGATTTTTAAAACCCACCAGCAAGCCAATCTCCACTAACGTTAAGTCACCTTGTTTAAGTAACTGCTTGGCTTTTTCAACGCGACATTGCATTACATACTGATGTGGAGTAACTCCCATCGACTGTTTAAACAAACTAGCAAAATAAGTTGGACTAGTATAAACTACTGTCGCTAACTCCTGAATTGTTAAATCAGCTTCTAAATGTGTTCTAATATACTCAAGCACTTGATTAAGCTTATGTTTCGGTAACCCATCTGTATATTGCTTAATTTCAGGACGATGCGAACAATATCGCTTCAGTAAATGTACTGTTAAAGCAGTTGTCATTGTTTCAATATACAGCCTACTACTGGCACCACAAATTTTAACTTCTGCCATCATTGCAAGTCCCATCTGTTCTATCAATGGGTCTTTGACTTGTAATTGTCGCACCAATTCTATATCAGAACTACCAAAATTAGCAGCAGCATCTCTAAGTATGTCACGGTTTAAAAATAACTCAAGCAAAGGTGTTTCTCTATCAAGCTGCGTCCGAGGAAAAACCTGCGTCGATGGAATAATAATAATATCACCTTTGGCATACTCGTATCGGCGCCAACGTGCATCCATCATAAAGCTAGCGCAAAAATTATCTAGTGCAATACAAACAAAGTCCATTCCAAGCTCAATTTCTGCTGTTTCATCTGCAGGTTCAATCTCGTAAATCAAATTTAAGCTATCCCATCCTAACTCGAAGCTATCAAGCAGATGCAAGTGTTCGGGTGGTTCATGATTAGCCATAGTTTCTTAGAATTTCTTAACTTTATGAAATTTTGATGTAAATTTTGGTAGTAACCAGGATGGCGCCTAAAAGTAAGAGTAATATAATTTTTGAATAACTATTTAGTTATGTCGTTTAATCTTTAGGCTTTTGATAATAATCATGGCAAATTCACCTTTTGGGGCGCCATCTCCTCAACTACCTACTTTAATACCCGGAGCGCGCGCTTGGGTAAACGCAGTAGGTTTAATTTTATTACTGCTAGCTTGGCAATATGTACTAACTGAGATATATGAACATATTATCTTACTCATTAACTGGCGCCATGTACCCGTAAGAGTTTGGTACGTGCTGTTACTGCTTGCGTTATTATCTCCAATCGCAGTGGTCGCTTTTGCCCATCATTGGATGCATAGACTATTAGATAACTTTTTTCCCGAAAGTAAACTACCTGAAACAGAAACAGTGCCAGGTACTTTTCCTGGAATTATGAGTTGGTGGCAAGGATTGTTTGGTTGGGTAGCAAAGCTAATATCTTCTGCCATTGCCTACACTACCTTAGCTTTATTTTTAACAGACAACGCTCTCTCGTATTATTTTCTTAGATTTTTTACAGACGGTTGGAATGTTTGGAGAGTTGTCCCCATCATCATTCAAATTATCATTGCAGCTTTTCTTTATCAATTTGAATACGCCGTTAACCAGCGTTTAATTGCTGCCGCACGTAGATAAATACTCCACTTACATTTAGATTACATATAAATAGAGTAAAAAAATGAGGTTCTTCAGTAGTTGTTATGCTAAATTGTTAAATATAGATGTAAATAATTATTAACTTATTTTAAAAAATATTACAAAAAAGCTTGATGGCATTGACTTGTAAGCCTTATTTATTATTGACTATATATATAATTATTGTATTTTAGGGTACATTTACAGTCATGGTCAATAAAAAAGATATAAAAATCTTATCACAAATTCTGGATATAGACGAAGTAAAAGTTATATCGCACAGCATTTATAACGAAATTGGAATAATTTTACGAACAGAGCCAATAAAGCTGTATAGTGTATGTCCATCTTGTGGTACGGAAAGCCATAAACTACATCAAAACCATCGTCATATTATTAAAGATTTACCTTTTGGAGAGAAACCAATTTTTTTAGAAATAAATCGGCGCCAATTTAAATGCAGAATTTGTAAAAAACCCTTTAGTGAAGAATTTGACTTTGCAAGAAAGAAAAGAACTTATACAAATCGGCTTGCAAATCAAATAATACAAGAAGTTTTAGAAAACGACATACATAGCGTAGCATCAAAAGGTATAGTTACAACAGAAGAGATAGAAAGAATGTTAAAAGATGCATCTGAAAAACTAAATTTAACAAAACCTAAAAATTTAAAAAGGCTTGGAATTGATGAAATAGCTTTAAGAAAAGGAAAGGGTAATTACTGTGCAGTGCTAATAGATTTAGATACATCTAAACCAATCGCTATTTTGAACGCGCGTACACAAGGAGTAATCGAGGAAGTTCTTATCGGTTGGGGAGTTGAGGTCTTAGAGCAAATTAAAGAAGTGAGTATAGATTTATGGCAAGGGTACAAAAATTTAGTGATAGAATTAATGCCTAACGTTCAAGTCGTCGCCGATAGATTTCACGTAATGGTGCAAGTAAATAAAGAATTAGACACACAGAGGAAGAGAGAAAAGTACAAAATAGAGGAATTAATTAAATTAGCAGAAACATCTGAAAAGAAAGATGAGTACGAAAAAATATTAGAAGGTTTGAAAAATAGTAAATATGCTTTACTCAAAAATGAAAAGGACTTAAATGAAGAACAAATCAAAAAATTAATTCAAGTTAAAGCTGTATCTCCTACTTTAAAAATGATGCATGAATTAAAGGAAAAACTTAGAATAATTTTTAATAAAACTAATCATTGGTATCCAGCAGTATTTAAATTAGGTATGTGGCTTTCAAAAGCTAAAACATATTTTCCAAATAGCAATAACACTTTTATTCGTTGGTTTGATGAAATTATTGCTTATTTTGATAATGGCACTACTAGCGGCGCCGTTGAAGGTATCAATAATAAAATTAAATTAATTAAGCGCTCCGCTTATGGGTTTAGAAATTTTGAAAATTTCCGAGTTCGATGCTTATTAGCTTGGCACTTTAATTGTTAGTTTAGCATAACAAGTACTGAAGAACCAAAAATGATTGATTTAATACTTTCATCGGGATTGACATCTTTTGGTGTTCTTCTCTATAATTTTGGTAATTACAAAAGCGCAATCGATAATTACAGTTTAGCTATTCAATGTAATCCCCAAGATGAAACAGCTTATGTAAATCGAGGAATAGCTAGAGTCGTTATTGCTGAATATGACGCAGCAATTGAAGATTTAAATCAAACTCTTCAAATAAATCCTCAAAACGCTCAAGCCTATGCAGAACGAGGTCTTGCTCGTGCAATGATTGGTGAGAATGAAACTGCCATTGTAGATTGCAGTCGTGCGATTGAATTAAATCCTCAATATTATAGAGCTTACTATGGACGTGGCGCCGCTCGTTCGTATATGGGTGACACACAAGGAGCAATTGAAGATTTTACCCATTTAGTTAGATTACAACCAAATGCTCATAGTTACTACTATCTAGCTTGTCAACAATATTTACATGGTAATAAAGCTAAAGCGATAAAGAATTTAACGAAATCTATCGATTACAAGTACGAAACAGATTTCATTGAATCTCTTGGCTCCGATATATTCGAGGTATTATCGGGAGGTCATAAATACAACCCATATCCTTCTTACTATATTCGCGGTAACATTTTTTATGAACTTGGTGATGAAGAAGCAGCCTTTGAAGATTATCAAGAAGCAATAGAAATTGAGAATAAAGGTATAACTTTAGTATCTGATAACGATGAGCATGGTTTTTGGGGACGAGGTTTAGCAAAATATCATCAAGGTAATAAAGAAGGTGCTATTGAAGATTTGCAGAAAGCTGCGGAAGTTGCTTTGAAATTTAAAAGCACTGCTTTTCATCAAAAAGTGTCAGATTTACTTACAGAGATTACTTCACAGCAATAATTATCATTATATCTGTAGAGACGTGATTAATCACGTCTCTACATGAACGTACTAAAATTATAAAGTGATGGTAAGGCACCTGAACAAATAGATTTCCAACAGTTTAGGCTACGTTATACTATTGGAGTTGTAGCACTGCAAGCTGAATATGTCCGTCGTACATTAATCAATGCTACCAGAAAAGAATTTGCCAAGCACCTACCACAAATTGCAGAAGAACAATGGCGCCCAATTTTTGAAGGTGTACAACAATGCTTTAAGGACTATGCAAATCTCATCGGTACACGTATCAACTCAGATATAAATTCACGAAAACAGGAGTTAGACAACTTACTCAAACAAAAACAATCTCATGAAATTGATATCAAAGCAGAAGCAAAACGCTTAAAAGACCTAGAAATAGAAATTCAATCACAAATCAAACAAATTGACCTTGTACGCGAATTGTTATAAACTTTTCTGTCATGCTGAGGAACGAAGCATCTCTCTTATATTGTCATGCTGAGGAACGAAGCATCTCTCTTATAGTGTCATGCTGAGGAACGAAGCATCTAAAAAGCTTGAAGATAAAAGAGATTCTTCGCTACGCTCAGAATGACAATTTTTCAAAAAGTTTTGGTCTACCTTGTCTTTCTCTTGTTTCGTTTAGTGCTTTAATTAATGTTTCTGCTGTTTCCTCCATTTCTTCTTCTTCATAAATTTCGTCCCAATAATCCCAAAGTTCATCTAAATTTTTAAATTTTTTAGGCGCCTTCTCTACAGGGTTATTAATATCATATATTATCGCTTTAACTGTATTGTTTATATTTTTAAACAAATTTGCTTTTTCTATTGATATACTTCCATTTCCAGTTGTTGCTATCAAATATTGATAATTATTTAATATATCTTGCGCTAAATGTATTATTGACTTTTTGATTTTATCAGGCAAGTAATATAAATGTTTTTCAACTACTTGTTGTATATATGACAATCCAGTGTAAAATATTTTCAGATATTCTATTGCATCTGATTTATAAACTATTGCGGATAGTATCATAAATTGAGATGCTGTTAGTTGAGTAATTGCATCAATATAAATTTCTAGATTTTCTAGTGCTTCAAGCTGCTGCATCGGTATAATGTTATGATACTCGCCTCTTAATCGCTTGGACTGTATTCTATAATCTTTAACATACTCAATTTTACTTGCTATATCTGAAAGTTTTATAGATTGATTTGACAGTTTAAATATGCTAGACAGTAGATTAAAAAAGTTACTGTCTTGCATCTTGACTTTATCTGACTGTGATACAGTTTGAATGCTTTGAATAATTTCTATTATTTTACAGCTAATTTCATCCACGTCTTCAGAACTTACTAGATGGATAGTCTTTTCTAAAATTAAATTCATAATTTTACCTTGGGTTATAAAAATGAGTAATGCCTATTACAAACTTTATACGTATTATTAATACAGCTTGGTTAAAACATTAGTTTCAATAAACTTCTTTTAATGAGGATGAACTTATTATAATAATTTCAGCCCCAGAATTTGCAGGAATTTGGGGAATATAAAGAAGTTACTATTCTCTACTCTGTGTCTCTGTGTCTCTGTGGTAAAAATATACAATAATGCACAGGCAGGGATGCCTGTGCTACAAGATTTAATCTTTACAGGGTTTTAATTTGGGGTAAGCGATGCGTTTGTGATGGAACTGCTGCCAGACTTTTACGAAAATCTCTGCTATTTGTGTCATTTCCGCGCGCGTTAGTCCTGAGTCTATAAGTTGATTATCTTGCCAGCGTCCACGTAATATATTGTTAACAACTGCTAAAGCTTGCTCGTATGTTGTGTCTTTAAGACTTCGCAGTGCAGCTTCACAAGAGTCTGCTAACATTACTATTGCTGTTTCGCGTGACTGAGGAATAGGTCCATCGTAGCGAAAATCTGCTTCGTTTACTTCTATAAAAGGATTCTCTTTTGCTATTTGCTGTGCTTGATGATAAAAATAAGCAATTTGCATTGTTCCCTGATGTTCGGGAATAAAAGCTTGAATTGCTGTTGGTAATCGGTGTTTACGCGCTATCACCAAACCTTCACTAACATGCTTCTTAATAATTTCTGCACTTAACCAAGGGTCGTTTATCTCGGTATCATGTTTATTTGGTCCACCCATTTGATTTTCGATAAATGCTTTGGGGTCGTGCATTTTACCAATATCATGATATAAAGTCCCTGCTCTGACTAGTTCAACGTTACACCCAAGTTTACAAGCTGCTGCTTCCGCAAGACTAGAAACGAATAAAGTATGTTGGAATGTTCCTGGAGTTTTCGCTGCAAGACTTTTTAACAGTGGACGGTTAGGATTTGCAAGTTCTGCCAAACGAATTGGAGTTACTAAGTCAAATAGTTGTTCTAAATAAGAACTTAACCCTAAAGCAACAATGCTCCAACACAACCCTGAACAAGCGAATAACAACGAATTTGTTAATACAGAGTACCATTTACCTACCGATACACCACCAAATATAATTGTCAAAACTAAAAATACACAACCTTGTGTTACTGCTATTCCTATCCCTAACAACGCTAGCTCTTCCCGTGAGCGTCGTTTATGTGCCATGTAGCTTCCTAAAAATGCTCCTGTCGCTCCAGCAAATAGTGCAATTTTACTAACCCCAAAATTTAATGGCAGTAATACTGTTAATAATCCAATGACTGTAAGACTAATACGAGTTCCGTAAAAGCTGCCTAATAATAATGAAACTGCGCTCCAAGTTGTATAATAGGTACCCATTGTCAATACTAGTGGTGTACTTAGAGTTAGCAATAAAATTAAAATTCGGTCTCTTGTACGTTTAAGATATTTTACCCGTTTATCAACAGCTGCAAAAACTAAAATGGCGCCACTAATGGCAATTGAAAGAAGCAGTAAAGCGACCCAGTTAACTTCACGGTCAATCAAACCATAGCTTTCTAAAACTAAAAGATGCCAATCTGTTATTTTTTCTCCTCTACGAACAATAATTGCATTTTGTTTGACCTCTACCATGACGGGTTTGACATCAGCAGCAGCAAGTTCTACGTTTTCTTGCGTTTTCGCTCCATCGGTTATTAGGTTTGGTTGCAATACGTTCAATAGTACTTTTGTCGCTAATTCTTGTGCTTCCTTTGGTACCGATGATGATTGAACATTCAATCTTACTGCTTCAGTTAGTACGCTGTTTGGTAAACCAGGTGAAATACCTTGAGCTAGTATACGTTCGGCAATTTGTTTAATTATAGTTTGGGTGTTTTTCCAGTCTTCTTCTGTTAAATCTACTAATTTCTCGTTATATACTGCGTTTGACTGATTAATTATTTTTAAAATTTCACCTTTGGCGCCTTTATACCTTTGACGTGATAAAGCAATTTTTTCTGTTAATGTAGAAATATTTTGCTCTGATGTAGTTAAACGGTAGGTTTCAACTTCTGACAATGCTTGAGTCAAAGCACTGCTTACAGTCAATTTTGAATTCGTCTGTGTTTCGATATCGTCACCTGATACTAAAAGTGGTTGTGACTGCGACTGCTTAGTTGGGTGAACTACGGCAAATCTAAATGCTTCCCATTCATTATTTGATGTCGAACGTAAATAACGCTGCGTAGGCACACTTAGAACAATAGTATCAAAATACGGAAAAGAACCAGCCAGGTTACGAATACTATTCCCTTGTGCCACAATTGTTTCGAGTTTTTGCCCAACTTGATTATTAGCACTTTTGTCAATCATCAATACAGGCGCCAACTTTAAAGCAATTGCATCACGCTTAGATTGAGTAGCGTACTTATTCTCTAAAACTTTTGTACTTGGCGCCTGTACTGTCACAGTCGCAGTACTACCATTTTTGACCTGCGGTTGATTGTACCAACTATGCCCAATTACTGCCGTCAGCAATATAAGCGAAGCAGCAAAAATTACAGGTGTACGTCTAAATACATCTCTTAGCCGATGAGTATAAAGTTGTAGCCCGTGATTCGCTAACTTTGCCACACTATAAAGCTGAGGTTGAACTACGTATAACTCTTGTAATGCTTCAAATGAACAATTACGGCGTAGTTTTATATACCATCGCCGTACTCTTGTCAATCGCTGCGTCAAGGACTGCAAAAATGGCGCTTGTCTCATCAACTATGACCGCAGTGGCTACTTAAGGGATTCAAACAGCACAGTCTATTGTAGAAAATTATCTTACCCATGTGTAATATAATACCACAATTGGCTAAGAATCTAAAATTTCCATTAAGACACTATATAAAATATTACTAACAGTTGTGAATTTTTGCGCTAATTACAGGACACAGTATTTACTTTTGTTTACTTCTCAAAGCGTGTTTATGCTCGATTTACCGCAATCGGATGATACGAGGAGCTGCATATACTGATAAGTGCGAGCTTTGTTCAAGCAATGGCAAGTAATTACATAAGTCTTTTTCTTTGCTTTTTTTAGCATTTTGGTTATCAAACTCACATACACCCGACCATATTGCCAAAAGTTCATCTACTAATTTTAGCATCTGTAAAAACTCCGGAACCCCTGTTTTCGCTGATAAATGGCGTAAATTTTTGATTTGCCAGCTAATTGGTATTCCTAATGCGCTATTATAAGCTCCTGATAAGGCGCCTGTCATTACACTGCTAAGATAATAATCGTGATTATTAAAACTTAATATTTTGCCGTTGAGATTAAGTGATACCGATAAGCAAAAATCTTCAAGACTTTTAAAAAAAGTATAAAACGCAATTGCGACGACGTTAGATAGAGTATTTACTTTATGTAGTTCAGTAAATGCTTGCTCCAAGCTAACTTGCTGCTTGAGTAAACTATTTACTGTTACAAGTTGTTGAGGTGTATTCGTTGGTGTTTCACCAATAAACCTGATAATTTCACTAAAAATAGAAGATTGTGATAACTTTTCATTGAGCGATTGGGCAATTGTATAGCCAATAGCAAGTACGCTGTCTCTAACTATCAAGTTATGACTATGCACGCGCGACACTTCTAGCAAGTTATATCGAAGCTTCGATAAATCTTCATGAAAAAATAATATTACTGGTAAAGCTGAAAAAAGCGTATTGAGTAAAACTTGTTGATTTAGTTGTTGATTTAGGGGTGTATCAGCTTGGTTTATCGCACAAAAGGAGTTACTATCGAACTTACCTTGTGCAATTAAACTTTTGCAACTAAAGGTAATTTCAATATAAGCTTGTCTTATAAGTTCTAGTTTACTGTCCTTTGCTAACTCTAAACCAAGCAAAGCACCTGCAATAGTTCCTTGAAACCGACTTTTGAGCGTATAACGCATGGTGTAAATAAAGCTAGGATTATTAAGCTTTTTAACTATACCTATAATGAACTTTTCAAATGATACACCAATGCTTGTAAGCCCAGTATATAACTCTGGGCGCCGAAACCGCTAATTTGCCCAACTGCCACAGGAGCAATGTATGAGTGATGACGAAACTCCTCACGACGATAAACGTTGCTCAGATGAACCTCAACAGTCGGAATATTCACGCCAGCTATTGCATCGCGCAAGGCTACACTCGTATGAGTATAAGCTCCAGGATTTATTAATATCCCTTGATGCTTTCCCCAAGAGTCATGGATTTTATCGACCAAAAAACCTTCGTGATTTGACTGGAAAAAATCGATGTTAACCGCTAAATTTTGTGCTTGTTCTTCTAACAAGCGGTTAATCTCGCTTAAACTCAGCGAACCATAAATACCTGGTTCTCGCTGTCCCAGCAAATTTAGGTTTGGTCCGTGCAGTACCAAAATGCTTAAAGTGCGCTGTGCCACGTAGTAAATTTTATTTTTAACGACGACGTGAGCGGTCGTTAACTGGAATCGGAATTAGCTCCGGTTCCGCTTCAACATCCGGGCCTAGAAGGGCTTCAATTAATTTCCGCCCTAATTCTTTAAGCTTCTCCAGTACCTTCTCTATATAGTCCATCTAACTGACCGCTCCTGAGATAATACCTTAATTTAAGTTAACAGCAAAAGAATAATAAGGGCAACACACTTTTTATTGAATACGT
The DNA here is from genome assembly GCF_019977735.1 of Calothrix sp. PCC 7716. Lineage (GTDB taxonomy): Bacteria > Cyanobacteriota > Cyanobacteriia > Cyanobacteriales > Nostocaceae > Dulcicalothrix. The sequence goes on from NZ_AP025018.1 coordinate 5,837,735, forward strand.
TGTAACTGATTATACACTTACATACGCAAACAGCGGAATGAGCCGCGTTTCTCTAAATTTTATTGTGTCACTTTCCCTACTAATAAGAGTATCACATGAACCCCCTAGTCAGCCGCATCTTTCTTGTGATGGGTATTTTGTATTTTTAGTCAATAGGAAATAGACAGGAGCGGAAGGGAAAATCACGTTCTCCCTTCCAATCTTTATTTTTTCTTCGCAGTTGCAGTTGATTTCGGTTTCGCTGCTTTTTCGGTTTTAGTGGTCTTAGTAGTAGATTTTGTTGCACTTGCAGTTTTTGCTTTGCTGGTTTTGCGTGAGGTTTTAGAAGTAGATGCTTTGCTTGCCAGCAGTTGTACAGCAATGGCGAGAGTTAAATTTTCTACAGTGTGTCCTTCGGGTATACTCACGTTGGTTTTACCATGCTTGATGTAAGGACCATAAGGACCATCATAAATATTAATCGGTTGCTCGTCTTCAGGATGGGCGCCAAGTTCTTTTAAAGCAGCTTTTGATTTGGTACTGCTAGCTCGTCCTTTTTTTGGTTCGGAGAAAATTTCTAACGCACGTTCTAATGTCACATCCAAAACGTTATCAGATGCTTTTAGAGAGCGATAGTCTTTACCCTCTTTGCCTTGGTCGTGAACGATGTAGGGTCCAAAACGCCCTAAAGAAGCTTGAATTTTTCCACCCAATGGATGAGTGCCCAATGTTCTAGGTAAAGCAAGTAAGCCAATGGCTATTTCTAGGGTGAGATTTTCTGGTGTAATACCTTTGGGTAAAGATACTTGTTTAGGTTTTGGATTTTCTTCAGATTTATCACCCAATTGAACATAAGGGCCATAAGGACCAATCAGCGTATAAATTGGTTCCCCTGTTTCAGGATGGCGCCCTAAACTTTCGGGACCTTCGGTTTTTTGTTTAAGCAGAGTTTGTACTTTCTGCGGGTCAAGGTCTGCTGGAGTTAAATCTCTCGGAATAGAAGCAGTTACTACAGAGTCTCCATTTTCAACTTCAATATAAGCTCCATATTTACCAATACGAACTTTTGCATCTAAATTTTCTAGTTCTACTGTTCTAGCTGTTGTCGCATCAATTTGGCTTTCTTGTTCTCTAACAAGCGTTTCTAGTCCTTGATCTCCAGAATAAAAGTCTTTGAGATATGGTAGCCATTGAGCTTCACCTGTGGCTATATCATCGAGTGTTTGCTCCATTTTGGAAGTAAAACTAGGGTCAACGACATCAGGGAAGTGTTTTTCTAGCAAACCTGTAACCGCGAACGCTGTAAATGTGGGCACTAAAGCATTATTTGTTAATTGAGCATAACCTTTATCAGTAATGGTGCCAATAATGCTCGCATAAGTACTAGGGCGCCCAATACCCTCGCTTTCAAGGGTTTTAACTAGTGTTGCTTCGGTATATCGTGCTGGAGGTTGGGTTTCATGCTTGACCACTTCAAGTTCTTCGCATTCAGGATGGTCATTAACCTTAAGGTTGGGGAGAATAATTTCCATATTCTCAAGCGCAGCATCAGGGTCATCAGAACCTTCGACATAAGCGCGTAAATATCCTTCAAAGTCAATACGTTTACCAGAAGAACGAAAACCAGCGTCTTCTACTTGGAGTTGCACTGTTATTTGGGTTTGACGCGAGTCTGCCATTTGGCAAGCAACAGTGCGCTTCCAAATTAGGTCATAAAGTTGAAACTCACGACCACCCAAACCCGTTTCTTGCGGTGTACGGAAACTACTACCTGCTGGACGAATAGCTTCGTGTGCTTCTTGGGCGCCTTTTGATTTTGTTGTATATTGGCGAGGTTTGGGACTCAAATAATCTTTGCCGTAAAGCTTTTCAACACAGTCGCGTGCAGCACTTACCGCTTGGTCTGACAAATGTACTGAGTCAGTACGCATGTAAGTAATGTAACCTTGCTCATACAGATTTTGAGCAGTTCGCATTGTATCGCGTGCCGAAAGACGTAATTTACGGTTAGATTCTTGTTGCAGCGTCGAAGTTGTAAATGGTGGCGCCGGTTTACGAGTAACTGGTCGTTCTTCGAGGTCTGTAACAGTCCAAGTTTGACCTATGAGTCGAAGTTGTAAGGCTTCGGCTTCAGCTTGGTTTAATAGTACAACTTGGCGCCCAGATGTAATTTTTCCAGTAGTTGAGTCAAAATCACTACCAGTTGCAACTTTTGTACCACCTAGAGTTACTAAAACAGCGCTGAAAGGAGTTTGTTCTTGTAGTAGCTCGGCTTTGAGGTCCCAATAGGCGCCTGTACGAAATGCTCGACGTTGACGTTCTTTGGTGACTAGTAAACTCACAGCTACTGACTGTACACGACCCGCTGAGAGACCGTAGGAGATTTTTTTCCAAAGGAGCGGAGATAGAGTATACCCTACTAATCGGTCTAAAATTCGTCTTGTTTCTTGGGCACGTACTAACTTGTCGTCAATAGAGCGACAATCTTTCAAAGCTTTTTGAATAGCTTCTTTGGTAATTTCATGGAATACCATTCGCTTTGTCGGAACTTTTGGATTAAGCAATTGGTATAAATGCCAACTTATACTTTCCCCTTCTCGGTCTTCGTCAGTTGCTAATATTAGCTCAGATGCTTCTTTAAGAGCATCTTTCAACTGAGTAACAATTTTCTTTTTATCTTTGGGGACAACGTAAAGAGGTTCAAAGTCGGCATCTACATTTACTCCAAGCTGTGCCCATTTTTCCGCCTTGACTGCGGGGGGTATTTCTGTAGCTGACTGTGGAAGGTCGCGCACATGACCCATTGACGCTTCTACCCGAAACCCTTGCGGCAGGTAGTTACGAATGGTGCGAGCTTTTGTTGGAGATTCAACGATGACGAGAGTTGACATGGAGATTTTTTATAAAAAAAGCAATGAGCGCAGTTAAATAGTCATTCTTGAGGCTAATCTATCAGAGATGTCAAGCTATATGTCACCACCTGCGTGGTAACAGTGCTGCTAGACCTTTGACACATACGTGCTGGTTCCAGCTATTTCAATCATTAACTTATATCTTGCTTTTTTGGCGACTGTTGGCAAGTAAAAATCTGTCCTATTTGTCTAATCGGCGCCTCGAAGCTTGGTTAACATCGAAACCATAGTATAATCCTCAATTCTTTTATATCGATAATAAATATAGTCATACATCAAAAAACGAGTCACGAAATTTTTAAACCACGGCAAAACCATAGCACTCGTCACGGCGCCCTCTTTTAGCTGACAGTAAGCGTAAACGTTAATTCTATAATCATCATTGCCTAACCATAAAGTAAATAAATAGCAATCATAAGTCAAATATTATACTTTTATAAAAATCACTCGCTCTTAGTGGTGTCAACTGGCATTACAGCCAAAAAAGTTATGCTAGGATAAACTTAGGAGAAGGAAATTCGGCAGATATGTTCTTGTTTTTACATCCAATTGCAAGTAATTCTGCGAATGTACATCTTGACTTATTTCAATTCTGGAGAGTTTCATGTCAATCTACGTAGGTAACCTATCCTACAACGTTACTCAAGACGACTTAGAAAAAGTATTTTCTGAGTACGGCGGCGTTAAGCGAGTACAATTACCCACTGACCGAGAGACAGGTCGTGTGCGAGGTTTTGGATTTGTTGAAATGGAAAACGACGCGGCGGAAACCGCAGCCATAAACGCACTGGATGGTGCAGAGTGGATGGGGCGCGTAATGAAAGTCAATAAAGCAAGGCCTAAAGAAGAGAAAGGTGGTCGCTCTGGTGGCAATAACTGGAGCAAGGGTGAAAACAGCAGTTATTCACGTCGCTACTAACATAAAACCATTATTTGAGACAGCAAAGCCATATCTTCAAAGCTTTTCAGCCTTAAGAAACAATTTGCTATCATAATTTAACTATAAGCGTAGCATATAGGGAACACTATTAGCTTTGATTTATTTATCAAAGTTATAGTTTGTAACCTATATGCTTAATTTTATGCAACCAAAGAAACAGAAACCGGGTTTTATGCGAAATTGTCTTTTTGATTACAGATATTGAAAAAGAAACCCGGCTTCTAATTTATAGTTAGAATTCCCGCTCATACAATAGAATTAACACAGTTGGTTCCTTGATTCATAGCTGAAACCTAATAATTGTCATGGATTTTGCTAATCTTGCAGCCCAGCTAAATGCTGGAACGATACTACCAGAAGGGATTGTAATTATAACCCTAATGGCAGTTTTGATAATTGATTTGGCTTTGGGGCGTGCCTCAGAGCGCTGGATTGGCTATGTCGCGATTGGTGGCTTGCTAGCCTCAATATTTGCTCTTTACTTGCAGTGGGATAGCGCTAATCCTATAGGTTTTAGCGGTGGTTTCAATGCAGACGATTTAAGTATTGTTTTTCGCGGTATTGTTGCTCTCTCAAGCACTGTTACCGTTTTAATGTCAATTCGTTATATCGAACAAAGTGGAACCGCATTAGCAGAATTCATTGGTATTTTGCTCACTGCGACTTTAGGAGGTATGATTCTTTCTGGAGCGAATGAACTAGTCACTATTTTCATCGCGCTTGAATCGCTTAGTATTTCCTCTTATTTGCTCACAGGCTATACCAAACGCGACCCTCGTTCAAACGAAGCAGCCCTCAAGTATCTACTTATTGGCGCCTCAAGTACAGCAGTTTTTCTATATGGAGTGTCTTTACTCTACGGATTATCGGGTGGAAAAACACAATTAACTGCAATTGAGTTAGGAATTACGAATGCGGACTTAACGCAATCGCTTGGTTTAGTTATTGCATTAGTATTTGTAATCGCTGGTGTTGGCTTCAAAATTTCAGCGGCGCCTTTCCACCAATGGACACCTGACGTATACGAAGGGGCGCCAACTCCAGTAATTGCCTTCTTATCAGTTGGTTCCAAAGCAGCTGGTTTTGCACTTGCACTTCGCTTATTGACCACTGTGTTTCCGCTTGTGGCAGAAGAATGGAAATTTGTCTTCACCGCACTTGCAGTACTTAGTATGATTTTGGGTAACGTAGTTGCCCTAGCTCAAACCAGTATGAAGCGGATGCTAGCATACTCATCAATTGCCCAAGCCGGGTTTGTGATGATTGGTTTAATTGCAGGAACAGAAGCAGGTTACGCCAGCATGATATTTTACATGCTCGTTTACCTGTTTATGAACCTATGTGGTTTTACCTGTGTAATCCTATTCTCATTACGGACAGGTACCGACCAAATTGCTGAATACTCAGGTTTATACCAAAAAGACCCACTATTAACTCTTGGTCTAAGCCTCTCACTGCTATCTTTAGGTGGAATACCTCCTCTTGCAGGCTTCTTTGGTAAAATCTACTTATTTTGGGCAGGTTGGCAAGCAGGACTGTACTGGCTAGTGTTGTTAGGATTAGTCACTAGCGTTATCTCCATTTATTACTACATTCGCGTCGTCAAAATGATGGTTGTTAAAGAACCTCAAGAAATGTCCGACGCCATTAAGAACTACCCAGAAATTAATTGGAAGTTACCTGGGTTTAGACCTTTACAGGTTGGTTTGATTACCACATTAATTGCAACTTCGCTACTTGGTGTTCTATCCAACCCAATTTTTACCCTAGCGAATAACTCTGTCAGCCACACCCCAATGTTGCAAGCTGTAACAACACAAAAAGCTCAAGTCGGTCTAGTTAAGACCTACGAGCAACAGGAGTTGTAAGTTTAATTGCTTTTAATGATACAGTTTGTAGCCAATTCAATGCATTTACTCTGAGGCGCCTATAGTGGCGCCTTTTCTATTAACAACGAGTAGGGAACGGGGTATTACCCCTCATAGACTAACTTTACGTAATTTTAGGTCATGTAGAAACTCTCTACATATTTTTCAAAAATATGTATTAAATCACAAAAAGCTTCAATCTAGCTTAATCTTCATAACATTGTCCATATGCGCCTAGAATGATATTAACAGTTTAATAACAGTTTAATAAATTGATGTATTATTTATTACTTATTGTAATTTATTTTGTTTCCACCTATCTATATAAGAATATTGAAAAGTTACTTACATAAAGCATCGACTTTTTTCTATGATTTTTATTAATTTAATTCTATCCCTCTATGAAATCGAAGATTGAGCTAGATATTTAATAAATAAAAATGTCACAAAATCTTGATATTAAGTATTATCACTAATAGTATTTGTATTATTACACACATTTAAAATTTTTATCAAAAGAAATTAATTTGTAAATATAAGCAAAAATTTATAAATACTGTGTTCTATTTAATAGCTTTGAAAAAAAATCTTAAACTTTAAAAACAGCAATATAGCTTTTAAATACAAATGCATGGGTAATTTAAGGCTATTTTTACCACTACACTTTTATGCTAAGTAAATCTTATGATTTTCATATGATTTGCTTATAGTTTGCTTATGTATTAATAGTGACATTAAGTAAAATTGCAACTTGCAAAATAAAATAATTAAGTGTAAATACTGATAGCGTTTTTAAATAAAAAATTAAAGAATGAATTTTAGAAAGATAATTCAATAAACTATCCAGAAATATTGTTTTGTCTTTTCCAACTTTTACTTATCTGTAAAATTTTTCAGATAACGAGTTCGATACAGATAAATTATTTTAAATTGAGGCCACAGAAATGAACGAAGTTCTTGCACTGATTGAAGTTAAAAAGCAAGAATTAGAACAATTGCCATTGTTAAAGTATATGGGGAATGAAAGCATAGAACCTTTAAAAAGACTAGCTTGGATTCCCTGTCTTGCACCTTTTGCTATGAGTTTTGGGGATTTAAATAAATTTGTTCTTAGACAAGAACCAACAAATAACAAAATTCAACAAATTATTAACATACATACGTATGAAGATGACCATCATTGGCAATGGTTTTTAGAAGATATAAAAAAATTAGGGTTTGACCACTCTATACCTTTTAGTAACTCTCTAAAATTTATGTGGAGTCATGAAACACACAAAACACGTTTAGTATGTCATAAGATTGGACTATTGTATACTTTCAACACCGATCCGATTCTAAGACTAGCAATATCAGAAGCTATTGAAGCAACAGGACACGTTATTTTATATAGAACAGCGCAAATAGCAAAGGAGCTGACTGAAAGTCGTAAACAAAAGTATCGCTATTTTGGTCAGTCTCATTTTGATGTGGAGACAGGTCATCCGATGGGTACTGAGAATGTTGAAGAATTTATTGCAAGTTTGGAGTTAAGTAAAGAAACGAAAAATAAAGCTTTTGAATTAGTGGAAGCTGTATTCGGAGCATTCACAGAAATGTTTCATGAATGTATGGAATATATTATCAATTACTCTCTTGAACAACCCTACACAAAACCTGCTAAGAAAAAGCATGAATTAGTAATGTAGTAAAAAATATACATACCCGCATTTATCACGAATAGCTTCTAACTTGCACCTTGACTTTATTGAGAATTAAAGAGCTTGTAATGCTTATTTTTACGTAGGGTGGGCAATGCCAGCCCTTTCAACGCGAACACTAGTACCAAAATATTGACTTAAAATACGTGTTCAATTAACCTCCTAGCAACAAGACTTGCGGCATATTCTTCAAAAAAATGAACAATTAAGATGGCGCCATATTGAACAAAATTGATATGCTCTCGTAATTAAATTGGGTGGTTAACTAAAAAACCGACTTTGTGGGTGACGCAAGAATAAGGGTTTCAGGCGCAGAATTCGTAGTACTCTAGTTCGCGTTGAAAGGGCTGGCAATGCCCACCTTACCCTCCCAATCGAAGGTGCAAGATATGAGATAGTGAATAGGGAATGTAAGTAGTGAGTAGGAAGTAGTGAGTGTAAGATTTAGATGGTACAAGGGTGTCTGGGTAAGTACGAGAGCGTACACGAGTGGACACTCTTAAACCACTTATTACTGATCACTCATTAGTGAGAAGTGCAAGACAAATTAATCTGTAACTTATTTTTTTAGAGGTTATATATCAAAATACCTTGAAAAAATTAAATTATTTAGTAATAATTAGTAATTCCTCGTAGGAGATATAAAATTATGTCAGTAGATATTGAAGAAAACTTATTTAATAAAGATAGCTCATATCTACCTTTAGCTTTGAGCCAAATTATGTTTGGAACTTGGATTGCTCAAGCTATCTATGTTGTCGCTTTTTTAGGAATAGCGGATTTACTAAAAGATGGAGCCAAAGATATTAATGAACTTGCACAAGCAACAGATTCTCAAGCTCCATACCTATATCGAATACTTCGTGCGTTAGCAAGTGTCGAGATATTTAACGAAGTCGAGCCATACAAATTTGCTCTAACACCTATGGCTGAATATCTACAAAGTAATATTCCTGGTTCCTTACGGGGTCTTGCCATAATGTTAGGTGACGAGTGGCACTGGCGCTGCTGGGGAGATATTATCAATATTGTTAAAACAGGTACGCCTGCTTTGAAACGTTTGTATCAAGCTGACGACACTTTCAAGTATTTTGCAGAGAATCCAAAATCCGCAGCAATATTTAATGATGCAATGACTGGTTGGTCAAAGTACTCACACACTGCAATCGTGGATGCATATAATTTTTTTGGAATTGAAACGATTGTAGATGTTGCTGGTGGTCATGGGGCATTAATTGCCGCTATTTTGTCAGCAAACCCGAAAATGTTTGGTATTCTCTTCGACCTACCGCATGTAATTTCCGGTGCAAAGGATTTATTAGAAGCAGAAGGAGTTAGTAATCGTTGTCAGATAGAAAGTGGTAATTTTTTTGAATTAGTTCCTGCTAATGGTGATGCATATTTATTATCTCACATTCTGCATGATTGGGATGATGAATGCTGTATACAAATACTTAGTAATATTCGTAAGGCTATATCTGAAAAAGGTCGATTACTTGTTGTTGAAGGTGTTGTTCCTCCTGGTAATGAACCTCATCTCAGTAAAATAATGGATATAGAAATGATGATTTTTTACCCTAGAGGAAAAGAGCGCACTGAGATAGAATATCGGCAGCTTTTTGAAGCAGCAGGTTTCCATTTAAATCGTATCTTGCCTACTACTACTGCTATTAGTCTACTGGAAGGAGTATGTATTTTATAGTGTTTTAGTGATTAGGTATATTGATAATTTTTAGTCAAAAATTTTTGACTTTCAGTAGTGGCTTAGGTTTATCAGAATCTGAACCTAGAATTTTTATTGCACAATTGTAGCCGAATTCTCTAGCACTAACATATAGGAATCTCAATCACAAACTCAGTTCCTTTTCCTAAGCAAGAATTACAAGTTAGCTTACCCTTATGCTTATCAACAATAATTTGGTAACTAATCGATAAACCTAATCCTGTTCCGCTACCTACTGCTTTAGTAGTAAAAAATGGGTCAAAAATTTTATGTATAACTTCTTGACATATTCCAACTCCATTATCTGCAATCATAACCCTTACTCTACTAGAGTATATTAATTCTGTGGAAATACAAATTTTAGGTTGATAATCTGAATACTTGCTACTATAAATTAATTCATCAAGCGCATCAATTCCATTACTTAGGATATTCATAAACACTTGATTCAATTTACTCACGTAACAATTGACTTGAGGTAATACTCCGTATTCTTTGATGACTTTAATTTCTGGTCGAGTGCTTTTTGCCTCTAGTCGGTGCTGTAATATCATTAAAGTATTATCTATTCCTTCATGGATATTAACAGCCTTCATCTCAGCTTCATCCAAGCGAGAAAAATTACGCAAGCTAAGAACAATATTACGGATACGCGAACTACCAACTTTCATTGATTCTAATAAGTTCGGCAAGTCTTTAGATAAAAAATCGAAGTCAATTTCTTCATTCTTAGCTTGAATTCGTAGTGTAGGAGAATATTCCTGGCGATAAAGCGTAACTAAATCAAGTAGGTCATTAATGTAATTATTCGCATGAACAATATTACCATAAATAAAGTTAATAGGATTATTGATTTCGTGAGCCATTCCCGCTACCATTTGCCCTAAACTCGACATTTTTTCACTTTGAATGAGTTGAGTTTGAGTATTTTGCAAATCTTCTAAGGCTTGTTTCAAATGCTGGTTTTTTTCGTTTAGTTCACGAGTTCTGGCCTGAACTTTCTCCTCAAGGGTATGATTGTACTCCTCTAAGCTTAGATTCGCTTGTGCCAAGTTTTTATAGAGTCTAGCATTTTCGAGTGAAATCGCAGCTTGTGTGGTGAGGAGGTTGAGAATTTGAACGCGGTCGCGCGTAAACGTTCCTACTGTGACATTATTTTCAAGATACAGAATACCAAGTAATTTACCTTGATTAGTAATTGGTGTACACAGTAAGCTCTTAGGCTGTTGACGAATAATATAACTATCTCCAGCTAAAGAGGTAACATCTTTAGCGTCGTCAAATACAAAGATTTTCTTAGTACGTTTGACATAATTAATTAAACTAATTGGAATATCCTTACTATCATCAAGTTCAATAAACGGGAATGTGGTAGTAATAGATGTAGATACTGAACTGGTGCCAACAGCGGTAACGGTTAGGTCTAAATTTTCTCCTTCACTCAATATTAAAGCACACTTGGAGGCGCCAGCATTTTCCATTACAACTTGTATCAGCGTACTGATCAATTCAGAAAACTCAATTTTTTCTGACAATGCTTGTGATGCTTTAATGATAGTAGCTACATCAAAATATTTAGAAATGCTAGTATAGGAGCCAAATATAGTTTGGCTGTTGCTAACAGTAGATAGCGATGTTTGAGCCAAACTATTACTATCCCGGACTGAAAGAGCGCTAAAAGTTTCTGTTTGGATAATCTGAGCTAGTAATTGTGGATATCTTTGCAGCAAATCATCAATTTTTGCCTTTGCTCCCCATCGAACATAGCAATAGTAAGCATCAATTAGATAAATTTGAGCTATTTTATCTTTACCCCATGCTAGATAGAAATTACCAGTAAGTTCGTTAGCTAAAGCTTCTTCCTGAACAAATCCATGTTCTTTTGCAAGCGAAATTGCTAGCTCGTAATACTCTATTGCTTCAAACCTTTTACCTAAAATTTGATACTTCTCTGCAATGAGTAAACAATATTTATGATTAAAGTTCTCTGGAGCATGTCCTCTCCAAGTTTGCAAACGGTTTTGAAAAAATAATATTTTATCTAAAATTTTTACTTGCTCAAGAGGTGTAGCTTCTGGATATAACCTTAAAAGGGTCAAAGAATAATACAAATAAAAAATACCAACAACAAATTTAGATGGAACAGCATCTAAATAATTTTCAGCTAATTTTGCATTGTCTAGCGCTAAAGAGTAATTTTGAAATAGGTAACAAAGAAATAGTTTTTGTAAGTATATGTAAAAAATTGGTGTCCTACTACCAAGCTGCTGATATATTGGTAGCATAATGTTTTCGTCATATATTTCGCTTTTCAAATAAAATCGATGTTCTGCTGCTCCTAATAAAATTAATATAGTTTGCCAATTAATAGCAAGAGTTTGAAGTGGCATATCTTGCTGAATATTAATAATTTTAGCATGATATTGAGCCGTTTCTTTTTCTAAATCTAATAAATTCTTTCCCACCCAAAAACTATGCTCAACGTACATGTAAGCAGAGTAAGCTGCATGTTCTAAATCTCCAGCATCAAGACCTATTAAATAAGCATTTAATAAAGGTTTAATAGTTTCTTTTATATGTTGTTTCCAACCTACTAAAAATGTATTAACAACAAATAAAACTATAGATTTAAAAATATGATTATTAAACTTTTCTAAAACTCCTAGAGCTAACTGACCATATTGATAACTTGAATCAATACCTTCATAATTACTATTTAAAGCAATACCATAAGTTCCATACGACATTGCTGATGCAGCGCAGTTCCCATATTCTAATGATAAATTGAGTTGTTTCAAAATTATTAAATTAAATAATGCTTGATTTGTAACAGCAGTGATTGGTAAAAGTCTGACTAAAACATTCATGACTATTAGCTTTTCTTGGTTATTCATGTTAGGTAAATTAATAAAGTTTTTAATTTCCTTCCCTGCTAAAGCTAATCGCGTCTTTTGAAAAAGAATATCAATATCTTCTTGTTTTGGTTTCTCTGGCAATTTTACACCTAATAATCCTAGAACTGTTAATCCTACTTGAATAGCTTCAGTAGCTTGACTTTGTGCTTTGTAAGTTTCAATACTAATTTGATAAACTTTAACCTGTTCTAGCAACGTTTTAGCATGTACTAACACTTTATCAATTAACTCTTCCGCGCGCTTAAACTCTCCACTAAGATAAGCTGCTTCTGCTGCGGTCTCATGCAAAGCTAAAGTTAACTCATATTTTGTTTCCCAAGTATTTTCTGCTAGTAATTCAATTCCTATATTTAAATAGTTGAATGCTGCTGAGTATGCTGTTGATGCCATCGCTTTATGTCCAGCAGTTAAATTCATTTCTGCCAATTCATCACGTCTTGTTTGTTCTGTAATTAAATCAATAGCAACATTAAACTGTTTGACTAACTCAAAAACTCTTTCTTCTCTTTGAACAATTGGAGTACTCTCAAACAGTAAATTTCCTATTTTTAAATGAGTTAACTGTTTTTCTTCTTCAGAAATTAATGTATATGCAGCTTGTTGTACCCGGTCGTGTACAAATTTATATTCTTGTTTGTATTTATGGTCTGAGTAAGTATTAATATCTATTACATCTTGATTTAAACTTTCATATAATACATTACAAGTTTCGGCTTTTGGTATAATTAACCCTTCTAGTAATGCATCCCATAGCTTGGCTGTTACATCTTCTAGTGACCCTTGATTAATAATTGCTAGAGTCTTTAAATCGAATTCGTTACCTATACAAGCAGCATATTTTAATAAGTTTTGAGTTGGTAATGGCAATTTTTCTAATTGTTTTGCCATGAATTCTACTACATCATCTGTAAAAGATAGCGCTTTAACTTCATCAAGCTCATATTCCCATTTAACAGTTTCGCTATTAAATCTAATTGCTTTTTCGTTATATAAATATTTAAGAAATTGATTTACAAAAAACGGGTTGCCTTTAGTTTTAGTAAATACTATTTGATTTAGAACGCTTGTATTTGCCTCTTGATGATGAAGAGTATCCGCAATAAGAGAGTTTAATTGATTTTGAGTTAAAGGTTCTAATGTAATATAATTTACAATTGTTCCGGTTTTTTGAATTTCTTTGACTGTAATATCCAGAGGATGTGATTCGTCAACTTCGTTATTTCGATAGGCGCCAATTAATAGTAAACTTCTCGTACTGTCTTGCGTGTCGCTCATCAATAATTGAAGCAACTTTAAAGAAGCTGCATCAGCCCATTGTAAATCATCGATAAAAATAACTAATGGATTTTCTGGCGCCGCAAAAACATGAATAAATTTTTGAAATAATAAATTAAACCTGTTTTGAGCAGTACTACCAGAGAGCTTCTGAACTTCAGGTTGCGACCCAATAATAATTTCTAATTCTGGGATAATGTCTATAATAACTTGACCTTGTTCTCCTAATGCAGCCAAAATTTTTGCTTTCCAACCCTCAATTTTAGTCTCACTTTCACCAAGTAGCTGCCCAATTAAATCACGAAAAGCTTGTATCAACGCAGCAAAAGGTATATCTCGCTGAAACTGGTCAAATTTACCTTTAATAAAATAACCGCGATTTTTGACAATCGGTTTATGAACTTCATTAACTACAGCAGTTTTACCAACTCCAGAAAAACCTGTAACTAAAACCATCTCAACCCCACTACCTCCCCCCTTATTAAGGGGGGACTGAGGGGGGATCGAAGTGCGTTCAAAAGCAGCGAGTAAAGTTTCTACATGTGTTTCGCGACCATATAGTTTTTCCGGAATTAAAAAGCGGTCTGATATATCCTCCAGTGCTAATTCAAAGGGAACAATATTTCCCATCTCCTGCCAAGAACAAAAGCAAACTTCTAAATCATGTTTTAAACCTAAAGCACTTTGATAACGTGCTTCGGCATTTTTTGACATTAATTTATTGACTATTTGACAAATAGTACTAGGGATATTTGGGTTAATACTTTGTATCGGTCTTGCTTGCTTTGCAAGATGACAATAAATTAGCTCGATAGGGTCATTGCTAGTAAAGGGTAATGTCCCAGTTAAAAGCTCGTAGAAAGTAACACCTAGCGAGTAAAAATCGGTGCGGTAATCGAGCGCGCGGTTCATACGTCCTGTTTGTTCAGGAGAAAGATAAGCAAGAGTTCCTTCTAAAAAGTCTGGATTTGTAAGCTGCTTAACTTCTTTAGGTAAAAGTGAAGCAATGCTAAAATCAATTACTTTAACTTCAAAAGTTGTAGGATTGATAAGAATATTAGCGGGTTTAATGTCTTTATGTATAATACGGTTACGATGTATGTTATCAAGGGCAGTAGCAACTGAAATAGCAATATGTAAAAAACAACTAATAAAATCAAGCTTGTTATTAAAGTGTAATAAATGATTTAGATATGTATAATTAGAGACTTTTGTTTCTTCTTGATTCAATAACTTTTTGATATCTTGAAGAGAAGTACCGCCAAAATCTTCCATTACTAAAGCATAGCCATTGCGGTAGTTTTCTAAGCTATAGGTTTTAACGACCCCAGGAAGGCTAAGATTTTTTGTGATTGTATATTGATTACGAAATTGAGCTACTTCATTAAAAGTTGGGTAATCATTCCGCATCATTTTAATGATGACAGATACTTGGTCTTTTTCTCTTATACCTCTGTAAACAAATGTTCTTGAACCTAGATAAACTTCTTCAATAATATGGTAGCCAGGAAGAGTGGGGATACTATTTAATGATACAGACATGTATTAATATACTCAAATATTCTCTACAAGTAGTATTCCCACCTTTTTACAGCTACTAACAGAACCATAGAAAATATGAATACTTTTGTAGAAGAAAAAATGTAGCTATTTATAAAATATGAGAAACCGAGTTTCAATGAATAAACCCGGTTTATCAGTCAAGCTTTTACTACGAACACAAACATTTAAAATAAAAAGCCTGATTGTTACAGGCTTATATGTTTTACGGCTAGCATAGCAGTACAACAAATCATTTAATTTTTTGTTTAATAAATGTCACTACTTGAGCTAACTGTTTTTTCAAGCTGTCTATTTCCACTTGCATTTTGGCAATTTTGTCATTTAACGCCTGAATTTCAGCTCCGTTTGTAGATGTTACAACACCGTTAGTTGGAGTTGCTCCATTTTTACCAGCAGCTTGTGCATTCACTTGGGTTTGGTCTTGGCGAGGTTGTTTTGACTTCGCCATTGCTGCTTTAATAGCATTAATCAACTGTTTTTGGTCAAAGGGTTTGTTGAGAAATTCAAAGTACTCAAAAGGTTCCGAGATTTTCTCAGTAACTTCTTCCTTTCGCCCTGACATGATTACCAAGGGTATTTTTCTCAAATCGGGTTGGGCTTGAATTTGTTGGAATACGTCCCATCCGCTCATTTTGGGCAAGAGAAAGTCCAGCATAATTAAGCTAAACTTTTCCTGTTGGATAAGTTTTAGCCCCTCAATACCGTCTTTTGCTTCAAACACTTGAAAGTTGCCCGAAGGAGGTAACATTTCTCGTACTTTTACCCTAACAACTGTAGTGTCATCGATAACTAGGATTTTGTTACTTGCCACGACTGATTTCTCTAACAGATACTTTAGTTTTAGATGGCTAATGCCGATTAGTAGACAATGAATCATCCCACTATATCCAATATTTATGTGAATTGGGGGATAGTAGATTCTGGGAAATATAACGATGATGTAAATTTATTGTGTACGTATCCACGTAGTAATGGTTTTTACTGATATCAAGGTGATATATGTCTTCAAATACAGAATTTAAATCAGAAATTTTGGCACTGCCTCAATGGCTGCGGCGCCCAATTGGCAAGGCTAGCGAACTTTCAACAGTCCAGCAAATTATTAAGCAACGGCAAATACATACGATTTGCGAGGAGGGTCGATGTCCAAATCGGGGAGAGTGCTATGCTCAAAAAACTGCTACCTTTTTATTGATGGGTCCGACCTGTACAAGGTCTTGCGCGTTTTGCCAGGTTGACAAGGGACATGCGCCAATGCCTTTAGATATTGATGAGCCAACAAAGGTAGCTGAGGCAGTAAAGCTTTTGGGTTTGCGCTACGTCGTTTTAACCTCGGTTGCACGCGATGATTTGCCCGACCAAGGCGCCGGACATTTTGTAACTACAATGGCGAAGGTGAGAGAATTAAATCCTGAAACTCAAATCGAAGTTTTAACTCCAGATTTTTACGGTGACTTTTCTCGTATCGAAGCCATTGCTCAATCTAAACCCGCCTGCTTTAACCATAACATCGAAACAGTACGACGCTTAACTCCGAGAGTCAGACGTGGCGCCAAATATGACCGTTCACTTGCAGTACTGCAAATCGTCAAAGATGTTGACCCAACAATTCCGACTAAATCGGGTTTGATGTTAGGACATGGTGAGACACGCGCAGAAATCATCGAAACAATGGCTGATTTACGTTCGTATAAATGTGACCGCATTACATTAGGTCAGTACATGCGTCCTTCACTAGACCATCTACCAGTACAAAAATATTGGACACCAGAGGAATTTGACGAACTTGGCGATATCGCGCGCGAAATGGGTTTCCGTCACGTCCGTTCGGGTCCTTTAGTTCGCAGTTCGTATCACGCAGGGGAATAAGTAAAGGGTGAAGATCAAAAATATTTTTTACGAATGTAGGCAATGGGGACCGCTCTTTGGTATTTCTAAAGAAGTTCTTAAAATAGGAGTTCACATATATGGCACCTTCAGTTGGAAAAGACGTTGCTAATACTGGAGCAAAACCTCCCTATACCTATCGCACAGCTTGGGCACTTTTTCTTCTTGCTGGCAATTTGATAGTAGCTGCGTTCTATTTCCATATTCTTGAGTAATCCATAAGGGTAGAGGTGAAGGGGGAAACCCTTTTGCCTTTACCCTTCTTTACAAAAATAAATACACACGTAATTCAATTTGCTTGTGTCGAGTGCATTTACGACCATAGTAGTTTTTCGGAAAGCAGCATTACAACCGTAAAATTTCATACGTCAGACGAAGAGCCAAATGTGGTCAGGGTAATGGTACTGTCTACAGTAATCGTATTTACAGTCAGTTGGGTAAGTTGGTTGATTTAATTTGTAATAAACTGGGCAAATTGTGCATTCATGAGTTAATCTTGTCTAGTTGTTATTACGGTTTTGCAATGAATGATTTTTGATAATGAGTATCAACATTAAAGTTATATTTGACACTTTGGGTTTTAACTTATCAATATAGAGATAAATGTACGCTAATATACATGGGGACTTACAAGCACTTTTGTGCGTAGCCAAATTTGTTCAGTGGTCGATTTGACAATGCAGCAGTATTCGAGCTTACCAGAACAAAACTCACAAGTTGATTCAAAATCAACACTTTTGACCACGATTGAGCATTTGCGCGACCAATTATGGGTAGAAAGCAGCTTAAATCAGCTGCAATCTCATTTAAACGAATGCTTAATTTCCATTTGCAGTGACAATATACAGTGTTTAGAGTCTAAAATATTTCAAACTGTGGTCAATCAGCTTGGACTTGCGATTAAGTCGAGTCAAGTTGGTATTGCATTAGTTCAACCTGGGTCTACTTATGCAAAACTTTGCTATATCTCAACTGCTGCGGCGCCTGAAAGTGAAAATTTACAAGTTAAACTACAGCTAGAACAAACAATTAGTACCGATGAATTAAATTTGTGGAAAACACAGCAACCTCAATGTGCCTTCCCAATTACAGCTAGCCAAGCCAACACATTACTAGGATGGCTGATAATTGTCTACCCAACTCAAATTAAAGAAACTGCTTT
Source organism: Calothrix sp. PCC 7716 (assembly GCF_019977735.1). Taxonomy (GTDB): domain Bacteria; phylum Cyanobacteriota; class Cyanobacteriia; order Cyanobacteriales; family Nostocaceae; genus Dulcicalothrix. Next base: position 5,855,659 of record NZ_AP025018.1, read on the forward strand.
TTTTAACACATGTAAGCAGCAGTTGCTAAAATTATCTGTTGAGCGGTGTATTGCAGCGTTAATACAAGTGCGGCAGTTACAATCATTAGAACAAGTTTATCAAGATTTAAAGAATTATAATCAAGAGCTTCAGCGTACCAATCAACTCAAAAATCAGTTTCTTGCTAGTACCAGTCATGAAATTAGAACTCCATTAAGCTCAATTCTTGGCTTTACTCATTTATTAATCGCTCAAGGATTTGATGCCAGTCGCGAACGTCATCAAGAATACTTAAATATAATTCAGTCTAGCGGCAAGCATTTGCTAGCTTTGATTAACGATATATTAGACCTTTCCAAAATCGAAGCAAATCAAATGGAGGTGCAGTGGGAAGCTGTAGATATACCCGCAATTAGTCGAACTGTTTTTGCGCTGGTAAAAGAGAAAGCTGCAACAAAGGGTTTGAAGATGGTTTTGGATTTAGACCCTGATGTAACGAACATTATCGCTGACTCGCTACGACTCAAGCAAATGTTGTTAAATTTGCTTTTTAACGCTTTAAAATTTACCGAGTCTGGTTCAGTTGGTTTGCAAGTCAAAAAAATCAATGACTTTGTGCATTTTATAGTTTGGGATACAGGTACAGGTATACCATTCGAGCATCAAGGGGAATTATTTCAACCTTATTCGCAAATAGCTAATGTACTGGTAAGTCGTGATGAAGGAACAGGTTTAGGACTAGCGGTAACTCGCAAGTTAGCAGAACTTCACAGTGGTTATGTCGAAGTTGAATCTGAGATGAATAAAGGTTCGCGTTTTACAATTGTATTACCGTTGAATCAATCTATAAATGTTGAAACAGAAAATAATACAAATCAAATTGCAGGAATCGAGCATAATACCTATTGCCCACTTCCTGAAGTAATTTTATCTTCTAATCCTCCCTTAATTTTAATATTGGAGGACGACTTACCCAACGCACAAATGATGCAAACCTACTTAAGAAAATTAGGTTACAACATAGGGTGGGTAAAAAATGCTACACAATTTTGGGACTTTTTACAGCAACAATGCCCATCAATAATTCTGCTAGATATATATTTACCTGACTGCAACGGCTTTAAGTTAATCAAGCAACTACGTGAAAACGAGAAGTATAAAGATATAAAAATAATAGCTCAAACAGCGATGGCAATGAAAGGCGACCGTGAAACCTGTATTGCAGCTGGTTTTGACGATTATATTTGTAAGCCAATTGATTTACCACTACTTGCAGCACTTGTATCTAAATATAGTTAAATAGTAGAAACCCGGTTTCTCGCACAAAATTGTTATTTTTATTAGAAGTTATCAAATAAGAAACCCGGTTTCTGAAAGATGTTTAAAATAAGAACTGGCGCCATATAATATAAATCTATGTTAAATGAAAAACTTGATCAACTCAAAGCTTTATTTGCTCAAATGGAGCAAGCGCTCATAGCTTATTCTGGTGGTGTTGATAGTACCTTAGTAGCAAAAATTGCATATGATGTCTTAGGTACACGTGCTTTAGCTGTGACTGCTGTTTCACCTTCTTTGCTTCCAGAAGAGCTAGAAGATGCAAAAGTTCAAGCTGCGACAATTGGAATTCGCCATCAAGTAATCGAAACACACGAGATGGAAAATCCGAATTATACAGCAAATCCAGTTAACCGTTGTTATTTTTGTAAAAGCGAACTTCACGACACTCTTAGACCATTAGCAAACCAGCTTGGCTATCCTTATGTTGTAGATGGTGTCAATGCTGATGATTTACACGATTATCGTCCAGGTATTCAAGCTGCCAAAGAAAGAGGCGCCTTTTCTCCTTTAGCTGAAGTAGGCGCTAGTAAACTAGAAGTACGCCAGCTTTCACAGCAGCTTGGTTTACCGTGGTGGGATAAACCAGCACAACCTTGCTTAAGTTCAAGATTTCCTTATGGAGAAGAGATTACAGTAGCTAAATTGCAGCGAGTAGGTAGGGCAGAAATATATTTACGTAAACTAGGGTTTTCAAACCTGCGCGTCCGTTCTGAAGGTGATACCGCACGGATTGAATTACCAACCGAACACATTAAAGATTTTGTATCAGAAATTGATTTACAATTAGTTGTCTCAGCTTTTCAAGAACTCGGTTTTATCTATGTCACATTAGATTTAGAAGGATATCGCAGCGGTAAGTTAAACCAAGTCCTTAATAAACAGTTAGTTAAAGCCAACTCTTTTCGATAAATTGTGGCAACAGAGAAAATATTAGTAAGCCTCGTATTAAGTTCTTGCTCAAACAAGGCAATTTGGTACTACTGGTTTTGTTAACAGGTAGTACTCACACTTTGGCGCCGCTTGCATCATCCGTTACATCCGCTTATCATCCGTTGCCAATCTGACCACATTTACAAAATTTCTGCTTCAACAGGCACTAAGAAGCAGCCATTAATTCTCCACATGCCTTCTGGCTGCTTGGACATTAAATATAAAGCCCTAACTGGAACCCCATCAGGGCCCAGAAGCAATACAAGCTGTGTAATATTTCCTTGAATTGTAGTAATATTCTCAAACAGTACCGAACGGGGACGATAAACAGGTAGATACCCTGTTTTCACCATTTTGAGAAAATTCTCCGCCGTTTGAAATTGCGTCCTAATTTCAGGACTTGCGAAAGCAAACGCTTCTTCGGCGTTGTCTTGTTGAAACGCTTGCAATTGCTGTTCAATCACGAAACGAATAGCTGTGCTATCGCTATCAGTTACTTTCATTCTAATGCAGGAGTTAGTTAATGCCTATAATTTCACCTTTTTGATTAATTTTCATTGAAGTTTTAGGAAAATCTTTTTTTATCAGGTCGCGCACTAGTTTGACCGTGCGTTTATTCTTGTCAATATGAGGAATTCCTTGTTTATCCATATGAACTGGAATAATTTTACCTTCAACCAAATCTCCAGTTTGATTTAACTTTGCTTCTAGAATCATTGAGTAACCAGTTTCGGCTGTTGTGGATAAAGTTCTATATCCCAGAAAGTTACCCAAAGAATAAGCTATTAATTTACCTTTGTAAATTTCCATCGCTCGTGGTACATGTGGCCCATGTCCCAAAACCATATCGGCGCCTGCATCAACCATTGTTCGGGCAAACTTAACTGAATTACCACGATTTTCACCATAAAAATATTCGTTACTGTTTCGAGTTCGCAACGCATTGGTACCTTCGGCGCCTGCGTGCATTGACACTATCACAACATCAGCTTGCTTTTGTGCTGATTTAACGAGTTGTGCAGCAGTTGCTATATCGTGAATCGAGTTGTAATAATCATATGGCGCAAATCCAACCATTGCTACCTTAATGTTATTACTATTAAGGAAAAGAATTTGATTTTTATGACCTAGAGTATTAATACCTACCTTTTTTAAATTTTTAACCGTGTCACGAAAACCCACCACTCCAAAATCTAAAGCATGGTTATTCGCGACATTGAATACATTAAATCCAACATCAGCAAATAGTTTGGCATATTCTGGTGGCGACCGAAAAGCAAATGTTTGACCTTTGGTGATATCTTTGGCGCTATAGCGATAGTTTGTTAAAGAACTTTCAAAGTTGCCAAACAATATATCAGCATTGGCTAAGTATTTACGTACTGATTGAGGAATTAATTTATTACGATTGCTAGGTAATCTATTGTTAGGATAATTAGTACCAGGAATAACATCCCCAACAGCTTGAATTGTAATCGAATCAGGAAAAATTTGCTCCTCAGTTACCGGAGGCAATATGGGTAGAGAGTCTGAAGGTTTCGACGGTTTATCAGATGCCTGTATTTTACCCATCCGAATCGCACTACCAAGAGTAATACCCACACATAAACATGTACTAACAAAGGTAAGTAAAAGTAATTTTCCTAACCACCGATTGAGCATAATCGCACCTCTTCACGCAATGAAGTACAGTTTAGCTCACTAATCTACTATGTCTAGGTATATTTTATTTCAATATTATTATTGGTGCCTTATAGCTGGAGCAATGGGAAAACAGCTCTGTTTAAGTCATTTTACTTTTAATAAAGAAAATATCTCTGCCACTTGCACCTGCCAGTTAGACAAAGTGTTAAGAACAGGCAAGACATCTGTATCGTACTTTACCGATGGTAATTGATTTGGTTGAAATACCATTATTGATCTGTCATCAGGGTCAATAAACCAACCAAGTTTTGTTCCGTTGCTAATGCAGAAAATAATTTTATTAATTACGCGGTTGGGATATTGATTGGGTGAAAGGATTTCGATAGTCCATCAGGATAGCTATTAAACCTATTTGCAATTTCTCCGTTTGCATCGGTGGGTATGCGTGACCACTCAAATACGGCAATATCGGGAACTAGCGAGCGTCCACCAAAAGTGCAACGCAGTTCTGTTAGCGCTAAAGTTTTTTGACTTGGTTCTCCTACCTGATTAATTGTAGCTGGTAAACGAGTTTGAATAATGCTATGTTTTCCCTGTGCCATCGGTTTCTGGTAGATATGACCTTCAATATACTCGCTTGCTGGTTTCGTTTCAGGTAAATTCAGAAACTCTTCTAAAGAAACGGTTGATGATAACTGAGGTGATAACGTCATAACTAATTGCCTTTAAGACTGTTTGTGAGCGCTTCTCCATTTTGACTCAACCGACGCGCGCTGTATTTTATTTATAAAAAGAATAATCGCTATGTTCAATAGACACGGCGGTTTGGGTGCCTTTGATTGTCTAAGACTATCATTTATTTAAGAAATAATCGGAGAGGGGGGGATTCGAACCCCCGTTGACATTGCTGCCAAAACGCATTTCGAGTGCGTCACCATCAACCACTCGGACACCTCTCCAGGTTTTCTATTTTATATGCGCTCATAATTATAGCATGGCTATTGGTTAGTTTTAACTGTTTTTTGCGGAATTCCCCACCCTCTATGTAGTAGGGTGGGGATGGATAGCAAAACAACTACGAGGTACACCCTTCATGGGCATCCGAGTTGTTGTTAATCTCTGGGCTTGGTAATCTATCAATCCAATCTTCAATTAGTTGAGTCATTGTTTTTTCTTTACTTGCTGCATATAACTTAAGCTTATTAAGTCTCCGCTCAGTTATACGTAAATTCAATGTTTTATTTTTCATGTATATCGTTACATTGTCTGTACATTTGGTATTATAGATGCATAGACAACGCTCCGGACAAGGCGGTGATTATTAGTGACGTTCAAAAGCAAGCAACAAAAAGAATTAGATAAAGAAAAGAACAAAGATACATATATTTCAACTGTTGTGCAGCATCTGAAACTATCAAGTCTTGGATATGCCGTAGTATCTGAAAATAAATCAAATGTTTTAGGAATAGATATTGGTTTAAATAACTTTGTTACCTGTATTCCTAATACTGGAGAGCAAGGTTTTATCATAAATGGGCGACCGTTAAAAGCAATAAATCAGTTTTATAACAAAACTGTATCCAAGCTGAAAAAAGGCAAGGATGAGAATTTTTGGAGTGGGAGTTTAGCTAGAGCTACACAAACCAAAAACAACCAAGTGCGTGATTTTATTAAAAAATCGGCACGTGTCATAATAAACAAGTGCCTAGAATCAGGGATAGGTAAAATTGTCTTCGGTTGGAACGAGGGGATTAACAATGAAATAGATAATGGACGTGTCAATAACCAAAACTTTGTACAAGTTCCATTCACCGCATTACGTGACACCCTCAACTATCTGTGTGAAAGGTATGGAATAGAATTTGTAGTTTTAGAAGAATCTTACACTTCAAAAATGTCATTTTTTGATGGCGATGAATTACCCGTATACGGTAAAGAAACCGAAGACCAGAAGAAACTCAAACCTTCTGGGAAAAGAACAAAACGGGGTGAATATAAAACAGGTAACGGAACAATTATAAATGCCGATGCTAACGGTGCATCAAATATCTTGAGGAAAGCAAAAATCGACATATCTAAAATTACTTTTTTCGTATGCCAATTCATAGCTAAAATCAACATTTGGATAGGTAAAAAATTACCATCACGTAAAGGTACGGCAGCAAGCTTGTCTTGTTGTACGACTATAGGAGTAACTGAACCTGCTCAGTAAATTAGAAACCCCATCCGCCATGCGGTGGGGTGGTTCATAGTGCTGAGGTCTTATTTTCCATCGTCTGTATAAAAGTCTCGAACTGTCCGTTCGGTTTCCATTGAATTGCACCATCACGTCCAGTAAATAAAAGCTGAGTTTTGATGTCACCAATTTCTGACAGAATGTTTGGGTCGATATCAGCACTTGTGGTAATTGTTACTTCTGGTTGTACAGTACTAACTAGCTCTTTTAATATTTGAGGTTGACACCAAAGGACTTGCGAACGTGGTATGGCGCCAGTTTTAATCAAGTTTTTTAACTCTGTAGGTTTAAGGTTTCCAACTAGTAACCAGCTTTTGTTTTGAATTTGCATTTGTAGTATGGGTAATTTTTCGTTGAGTAGCTGTACAGTCACGGCACCAGCATTTATACTTTGCCCAACTCCTAATGCTTGATAGGCGCCTTGATTTTGTTGTAATTTTTTCTGAATTGCTGAATTTGCCAGAGCATTTTCTGAATTTGCGGAATAATCATAAAATGCTCTGACAGGTAAACGTAGTAATATTTCTAACCAACCATTACTTCCGTTATCTTGAAAATCTGATGCTACTGCCCAGTCAATTTGATTTACACCTTGCTGCTGTAGGAACGGTAATATCGTAAAGCGTCCTGTTCCTTCATCTCCACCATTAATTAATGTGATTTTGCCTTTATCTTGAATCACAATTACAGGTTCTCCATTTGCTGCCAGCATTGTAACTTGAAACAATGTGTTGGTAGAATGCCAAACAGGTATAAATACTAATGCTAAAGCAACACCACAAGCAAACCACCAGCGCCGCTGCCACCAACGAATCAACCATACTAGTATTATTAATGTATAAATGGTAATTAATTGTACTAGGCTAATAGTACCCACTGAAAAAGAGCTAAATTGTATATTTCCAAACAATTCTGCTATATTTAATAACCAGTTGATTGGATGATATAGTAGTCCAGCTAAATAGCTACCTGCTGAAGGAAGAATAACCGAGAAAAGCGCACTTAAGAAACCACCTAAGCTAATTATTGAAATTAAAGGTGCTGTAATTATATTGAGTAATAAACAATAGACAGCTATAGTTCCAAATAAGTACAGTTGTAATGGCAATGTCCAAATCATTGCTGCCAAGGGAACCGCTATTAAAGCAGCTATTGCTAATGGTAGCCAACCTAAACGTTTAGTTATTGCTGGTGCAGTCACAATTAAGCCCAGTGTTGATAAAAAGCTAAGTTGAAAACCTAAATCCCAAATCCATGATGGATTGAATATTAGCATTACTGTGGCTGTGAGCAACAATAAACTCAATTGTTTAACTGTACGTTTTAGTAATAAAGCAATCAATGCTGCGAAACCCATGATTGTAGCTCTAACTACCGGGGGATCAAAGCCTGTTAGAGATACAAATATAATTAATGCAATAGTTCCTAATGTAAATCTAGTGCTACGTTTTGCACGTTGAGTTAAACCTAAAATTACAGCTAAAATTAAAGAAGTTTGAAACCCCGATGCTGATAAAACATGTGATAAACCAACTTTAATAAATAAATCGCGTACATCATACGGTATATCTACAGCTTTACTACCCACGACCATTGCACTTAATAGTGGCCCAGAAGGAATACCCAAAGGGCTAACCTGTGCCCGTACAATTGTTTCGCGCAGTTTCCACCATCCCCACTTTCTATCTTTATTATCTTCATTTAATATATTTATTTGGCGCCCGCTTAAACCAGCAAAGGTGCTTCGTTGATTTAAATAATTTTGAAAGTCAAAAGCTCCTGGATTTATTGCACCTTTGGGTTTATACAAAACCCCTGTGACACCTATTTCCGCACCTGGGTATAACCCTGTTGCTTGTAATAACGGTACGGTGACATATAAATTACCAGATACTCCCTTACTTCCACCAATTTTATTGTCTTGATCTTTCACCTCATCAAACTGTTTTGCTTCCATCCAAAACTGTCCTTTGGAAGCGCGAGTTAATTTGGGTGTAGTAGTTACTGTGCCTCGTAAAATATATAGTTGTTCTTGATTACTGTTATTTCCTGCTGGAACATATTTACTAATATCGTTGGCGCCTGGGGTAGGAGTGCGAGACTGAAGGTAAAAGCTTGCTAGTAAACCAATTACACCAGCTATTAGCCATATTCTTGGATGTGGAAGTAGGTATCTATTCGCAGGTAGACTTTTTGACTGAATTTGTCCTTTTGCTTTAGTTTGCTGCGTTTTGCGTGGAATAAGTCTTTTTCTAAATATAATTGCGGCAATTACGCCAATACCTAAAATCCAGAAACCGCTTCCTGGAATTGCGGTGAATAGCAACCCCAGAATATAAGCAATACATATAATTACACCGCTCACCTGAACCATGCCAATCTTTAATAGAGTTATAGAAAAATTTAAGCATTATGAAAGTAAGTTATTTATAGATGGTGCGTTTCGTGTGAATTGCACCATCTTATTAAATATGCCTTTGAGACTAGATGCTTATCCCCAATCTAAACCCAAGTATGGCATGTATTATCAAGACTAAAAACGCTGTACTGCCCAAATAAGCGTGTAAGTTCCGCAGTCCTTGATTGTTTCCGCCAAAACCATTTAATGAAATGGCGCCGTTTATCCCTAAGATTATAAGTACACTAGAACCAGTCCAAAAATGTGGACTTTCCATGATGGGTTGCTTTTGCATAACCAGAGATAATAAGCCACCTGTATAACCTAGTGCCATAAAGGTAAACATTAAAGGCGCTAGTTTGCGGTGGTCTGCACGATTTTTAATCGCTACATCTTTATCTGCTGCAATTCTCCCTTGCCAACCTGCGTATACAACGTAGCTACCCAGGACAAATATAACAATGCCCATCATGGCTGGGTGTCCCCAATGCACAATTGGTTCTGGAACGTTTAAACTGCGGAACCATGCTGCAATAGGTTCTAAAATTTCAGCTAACTTTGTGCCCATTCTTTTGTTTCAATCTCTGTAATAAAACTTTACACACTTACCAAGAATAGATTTTAGGTTACAAATAGCATTTTTGGTGTTAGGTGTCGGATGTATTTTTAAGTAAAGGGTGACCTAATCGCTCTCGCTGTTCTACGTACAATTGAGCTACTTTACGGGCTAAGTTGCGAATTCGGGTAATGTATCTAGTTCTTTCTGTGACTGAAATTACACCTCTTGCATCGAGTAAGTTGAAAGAGTGTGAACATTTAATTACATAATCCAAGCTGGGTAGGACTAATCCCCGTTCGGTTAGCTGAGTAGCTTCTTGCTCGTACATATTAAATAGTGTTAGCAGCATTTCGGGGTTTGATGCTTCAAAGTTGTATACACATTGTTCAATTTCGCCTTGGAGGTGAACATCTCCATATGTAATGTTGTCAGTCCAGTGAATTTTGGTTATTGCTTCGACACCTTGAAGGTACATTGCCAACCGTTCTAGTCCGTAGGTTATTTCTATAGATACTGGACGGCAGTCTACTCCTCCGCATTGCTGGAAGTACGTAAATTGAGTTATTTCCATTCCATCTAACCACACTTCCCAACCAGTACCCCAGGCGCCTACTGTTGCATCTTCCCAGTTATCTTCTACAAAGCGTACATCATGGTCTTCGGGTCGAATACCAAGTGCCCGCAGAGAATCTAGATATATTTCTTGGATGTTATCTGGTGAGGGTTTTATAAGTACTTGGTATTGATAATAGTGTTGAAAGCGATTTGGGTTTTCTCCATATCGTCCATCTGTAGGGCGCCGACATGGCTCCACGTATGCAACTGACCAAGGTTCTGGACCCAATGCTCGCAAGAATGTGTGCGGATTTTTGGTGCCGGCGCCTTTCTCCATGTCATAAGGTTGGGCAATCAGACAACCACGCTCACTCCAAAACTTATGTAACTGTAAAATCAACGATTGAAAATTCATTCTTCTTGCTCCTGCTATACGCTCTGGCATAACTATTGTTGCTCAAAGTCGCCACAGCAAGGCATTTAGACGCAGTAAAAAATTAATCAATTTTTTTTTGAAAAAAGTGTTGACAATACTATTTACGCTCGCTATATTAGATAAGTCGCTGATGAGCGAGCGCGAGAGAGCGCCGTTCGGAAAGTGGTCGAACCTTGAAAATTATATAGTTTGATAGCCAGTATAACATTTGCGTTAGCAATGTAAAGAAATTAACCAGAGCTGAGGTTTAAATCAGCTATATCGAGCTAAACAAACAAATGCTTAGTAATAAGCGATTCATCGCTTTTCTATGCATTAAATCCAACCAAAACGGAGAGTTTGATCCTGGCTCAGGATGAACGCTGGCGGTATGCTTAACACATGCAAGTCGAACGGTACCTTCGGGTATAGTGGCGGACGGGTGAGTAACGCGTGAGAATCTGTCTTCAGGTCGGGGACAACAGTTAGAAATGACTGCTAATACCGGATATGCCTTATGGTGAAAGATTAATTGCCTGAAGTTGAGCTCGCGTCAGATTAGCTAGTAGGTGGTGTAAGAGACTACCTAGGCATCGATCTGTAGCTGGTCTGAGAGGACGATCAGCCACACTGGAACTGAGACACGGTCCAGACTCCTACGGGAGGCAGCAGTGGGGAATTTTCCGCAATGGGCGAAAGCCTGACGGAGCAATACCGCGTGAGGGACGAAGGCTTTTGGGTCGTAAACCTCTTTTCTCAAGGAAGATGATGACGGTACTTGAGGAATAAGCATCGGCTAACTCTGTGCCAGCAGCCGCGGTAATACAGAGGATGCAAGCGTTATCCGGAATGATTGGGCGTAAAGCGTCCGCAGGTGGTTTAGAAAGTCTGCTGTTAAAGCGTGTAGCTCAACTACATACAGGCAGTGGAAACTATTAGACTAGAGTATGTTAGGGGTAGAGGGAATTCCCAGTGTAGCGGTGAAATGCGTAGAGATTGGGAAGAACACCGGTGGCGAAAGCGCTCTGCTAGGACAATACTGACACTGAGGGACGAAAGCTAGGGGAGCGAATGGGATTAGATACCCCAGTAGTCCTAGCCGTAAACGATGGATACTAGGCGTTGCCCGTATCGACCCGGGCATTGTCGTAGCTAACGCGTTAAGTATCCCGCCTGGGGAGTACGCACGCAAGTGTGAAACTCAAAGGAATTGACGGGGGCCCGCACAAGCGGTGGAGTATGTGGTTTAATTCGATGCAACGCGAAGAACCTTACCAGGACTTGACATGTCGCGAATCTTTGGGAAACTAGAGAGTGCCTTCGGGAGCGCGAACACAGGTGGTGCATGGCTGTCGTCAGCTCGTGTCGTGAGATGTTGGGTTAAGTCCCGCAACGAGCGCAACCCTCGTTTTTAGTTGCCATCATTAAGTTGGGCACTCTAGAGAGACTGCCGGTGACAAACCGGAGGAAGGTGGGGATGACGTCAAGTCAGCATGCCCCTTACGTCCTGGGCTACACACGTACTACAATGCTACGAACAAAGGGCAGCTAGTTAGCAATAACATGCAAATCTCAGAAATCGTAGCTCAGTTCAGATTGAAGGCTGCAACTCGCCTTCATGAAGTCGGAATCGCTAGTAATTGCAGGTCAGCATACTGCAGTGAATTCGTTCCCGGGCCTTGTACACACCGCCCGTCACACCATGGAAGCTGGTCACGCCCGAAGTAGTTATCCTAACAGTTCGCTGGGGGAGACTCCGAAGGTAGGGCTGGTGACTGGGGTGAAGTCGTAACAAGGTAGCCGTACCGGAAGGTGTGGCTGGATCACCTCCTTTTTAGGGAGACCTACCCAACTTGCTTGTAATAAGCACTTCAGTGCTTAAAAACCAACAAGATGGTCATCACCTAGGTCGGTTGTTAATGCAATGTGGCTATCAAACTGTATTATTTGGTTCTGAATGGGCTATTAGCTCAGGTGGTTAGAGCGCACCCCTGATAAGGGTGAGGTCCCTGGTTCGAGTCCAGGATGGCCCACATTTTGGGGGTTTAGCTCAGTTGGTAGAGCGCCTGCTTTGCAAGCAGGATGTCAGCGGTTCGAGTCCGCTAACCTCCACATTTAGATAGCATTTATTGAAAAAAGCAAAAATAAATGTTAGTATGATTGTATTGTAAAGTTCAGCAACTAGAGTTATTAAGATAACTAAGCCTGCTGGATTTACATCCAGTAAGAACCTTGAAAACTGCATAGTGACGCAAATTGTAGGCAGTAACCGCATTGCTCGTATTAATTACTTCAGTAATTTCTTTATTAATTACTAAAGTAATACAAGCAGCACATGGGTATTGAATTACAAACAATCCTTTGAATTGATAAAAATTGGTCAAGCGAATAAGGGCTGACGGTGGATACCTAGGCACGCAGCGGCGAAGAAGGACGTGGTTACCGACGATATGCTCCGGGGAGTTGGAAGCAAACATTGAGCCGGAGATTTCCGAATGGGGCAACCCTATATACTACTTGTTGAACACATAGACAAGTGAGAGCCAACCCAGCGAATTGAAACATCTTAGTAGCTGGAGGAAAAGAAATCAAACGAGATTCCCTTAGTAGTGGTGAGCGAAGGGGGAAGAGCCTAAACCAAAATACATGTATTTTGGGGTAGTGGGACAGCGACATGGAATCGAGCGATTAGACGAAGCATTTAATCGATGCACCAAAGAAAGTAAAAGTCTTGTAGTCGAAAATTTAACGATACTAGCTGAATCCCGAGTAGCATGGAGCACGTGAAATTCCATGTGAATCAGCCACGACCACGTGGTAAGGCTAAATACGTCTGCGTGAGCGATAGCGAACAAGTACCGCGAGGGAAAGGTGAAAAGAACCCCGTTGAGGGGAGTGAAATAGAACATGAAACCGTCAGCTTACAAGCAGTGGGAGTTCGATTAAACGAATGACCGCGTGCCTGTTGAAGAATGAGCCGGCGAGTTATATGTGCTGGTAGGTTAAGTAGTAGTTACGAAGCCAAAGCGAAAGCGAGTCTGAATAGGGCGATTATCAGTATGTATAGACCCGAACCCTGGCGATCTAACCATGTCCAGGATGAAGCTTGGGTAACACCAAGTGAAGGTCCGAACCGACTAATGTTGAAAAATTAGCGGATGAGGTGTGGTTAGGGGTGAAATGCCAATCGAGCCAGGAGCTAGCTGGTTCTCCCCGAAATGTGTTTAGGCGCAGCGGTGAATATTAAGCTTTGGGGGTAAAGCACTGTTTCGGTGCGGGCTGGGAGACCGGTACCAAATCGAGACAAACTCAGAATACCAAAGTGTACTATCACTAGTAAGACGGTGAGGGATAAGCTTCATCGTCAAGAGGGAAACAGCCCAGACCACCAGCTAAGGTCCCCAAATCAATGTTAAGTGGGAAAGGAGGTGCAAGTGCAAAGACAACCAGGAGGTTTGCCTAGAAGCAGCCACCCTAGAATGAGTGCGTAATAGCTCACTGGTCAAGCGCTTGCGCGCCGAAAATGAACGGGACTAAACATTGTACCGAAGCTGTGGACTTGAAAAAGTGGTAGGGGAGCGTTCTATTTGATGCGAAGCAGTAGCGGCGAGCAGCTGTGGATTGAATAGAAGTGAGAATGTCGGCTTGAGTAGCGCAAATATTGGTGAGAATCCAATACCCCGAAACCCCAAGGGTTCCAGAGGCAGGTTCGTCCACTCTGGGTAAGTCGGGACCTAAGGCGAGGGCGAAAGCCGTAGTCGATGGACATGAGGTTAATATTCCTCAACTAGAATTGTGGAGCATTATTTGGGACGCACCGTTGAAGCAACTATGCCCTGATTGGATTGGGAGGGGAATACGTTCTCCGTTTAGTTGTGATTGGTGTCAAGAAAAGCAATTAATGTGTTGAAGCAGTTATACCCGTACTCGAAACCGACACAGGTGGGGAGGTAGAGAATACCAAGGGGCGCGAGATAACTCTCTCTAAGGAACTCGGCAAAATAGCCCCGTAACTTCGGAAGAAGGGGTGCCCAGTGAAAACTGGGTCGCAGTGAATAGGTCCAGGCGACTGTTTACCAAAAACACAGGTCTCTGCAAACGAGTAATCGGAAGTATAGGGGCTGACGCCTGCCCAGTGCCGGAAGGTTAAGGAAGTTGGTCAGGGGGAAACTTTAAAGCTGACGACCGAAGCCCCGGTGAACGGCGGCCGTAACTATAACGGTCCTAAGGTAGCGAAATTCCTTGTCGGGTAAGTTCCGACCCGCACGAAAGGCGTAACGATCTGGACGGTGTCTCGGAGAGAGACTCGGCGAAATAGGATTGTCTGTGAAGATACGGACTGCCTGCACCTGGACAGAAAGACCCTATGAAGCTTTACTGTAGCCTGGAATTGTGTTCGGGCTTGGCTTGCGCAGGATAGGTGGGAAGCGTAGAGACATTCCTTGTGGGGAATGTGGAGCTAACGGTGAGATACCACTCTGGCGAAGCTAGAATTCTAACCAATATCCGTAATCCGGAATTGGAACATTTTCAGGTGGGCAGTTTGACTGGGGCGGTCGCCTCCTAAAAGGTAACGGAGGCGCGCAATGGTTCTCTCAGCACGGTTGGAAATCGTGCGTCGAGTGTAAAGGCAATAAGAGAGCTTGACTGTGATACCAACAAGTAGAACAGGTACGAAAGTAGGCCTTAGTGATCCGACGGCGCAGAGTGGAATGGCCGTCGCTCAACGGATAAAAGTTACTCTAGGGATAACAGGCTGATCTCCCCCAAGAGTCCACATCGACGGGGAGGTTTGGCACCTCGATGTCGGCTCATCGCAACCTGGGGCGGAAGTACGTCCCAAGGGTTGGGCTGTTCGCCCATTAAAGCGGTACGTGAGCTGGGTTCAGAACGTCGTGAGACAGTTCGGTCCATATCCGGTGCAGGCGTAAGAACATTGAGAGGAGCCTTCCTTAGTACGAGAGGACCGGGAAGGACGAACCGCTGGTGTGCCAGTTATTCCGCCAGGAGTAAACGCTGGGTAGCCATGTTCGGAGCGGATAACCGCTGAAAGCATCTAAGTGGGAAGCCCACCTCAAGATGAGTGTTCTCATCACTATAAGTGAGTAAGGTCACACGTAGAACACGTGTTAATAGGCTTTAGGTGGAAGCGTGGTAACATGCGAAGCCGAGAAGTACTAACAGACCGAGGGCTTGACCAAAATCAATTCAAAGCGCGTCACTGTGCAGTCTTCAAGGTTTTTAAACTTTTTCCTGGTGCTTTTTGCGTGGTGGAACCACTCTGATACCATCCCGAACTCAGTTGTGAAACGCCGCAGCGGCTACGATAGTTGGAGAGTTGTCTCCTGCAACAATTGCTCGGTGCCAGGGCAATATTACAAAGCAAAAGCCTTCTCTTGTATATAAGAGAAGGCTTTTGTTTTGGTTGTTTTGGTAGGGTGCGTCACTGCATCGACAAATAAACTACGAAGCGAAAAGTCTAATCGCAGTGACGCACCATTAATATCATGTCCGGCTGTTTGCCCATAAATACCCATCACGTAGAGACGCGATTAATCGCGTCTCTACAAAGATTTTATTATGGTTATGCTACCGGACAGGATATAACGCACCATTGACAAATTTTTAAATTATATAAACGGACGGGCAAGGATGCCCATCCCACAAGAGTTTAGTTTACTTTGGCGCCAAATTATTTACAGAATGTAACCAGGACAAGGCGCCTATGCCAGGTGTTAATTTGATTCTAAGCTTGAGTGATAAATAATTTTTACATTGAGGGCTTCGGCGCCCAATACTTAATTATTTCGATACAAATAAAAAATATAGTGTTGCCATATAGCAAATATTAGGTTAATAACAGATCTTAACTAGTCCTAAAGAGAGATGATTTATGTAAAATCTGGCAACATAATGTTTTTCCTCATACAATCAAGGAATAAGTTAATGTCACATAAAACACTAACTTAGGTATAATTGTCGATTTGTAAACAAACCAGGGTTAAAGGGCTGTAAGTAAACACTGATGGTGATGGTAGACAGGATTAACGATATTTTCTGGCAAGCACAGCAAGGTAGTGTTGCTGCGATAATTCAACTATTAAATCAGAAGTTGAGTTCTTCGGGTGTCAGGACTAGAGCAATGTTTGCTGATGGTGTGCTACAACTGCTTTGTGAAGCACGTAGCGAAGATAAACTTGAAAAATCAACGTTGGTAGGTACGATTCGTCAAATACTCGAATCGATTGCACCACGAAACATTTATAGAATTAACATTAACACTCGCATTGTTCGTGAGCAGCAATTACTTTGGCTAGAAGAAGTAAGCCGCAAAGAAGGAGACAATGAATTACTATGGTCAGAGGAATTCACATTAGAAAAGCCTAATGCTTTTCAACAGTTTATTAAAGACTTACAAGAACGAAAACCAGAGCCAGTAAAAATAAGCCTGCCCAAAAATCCACAATCGAGTTCAATAGTACTTGTTAAAAAAACTAAACATAAAAATTCAGCATGGGGATGGTTTTTCTTAGGCATCAGTATATGTACGCTGTTTGGAATCGTTGGTCTAGCTCTTTCTAGTTTGCTAGGTGATAAAGTCAAATTACCAATGCTCGCATCCGATTCAAAACCTGTATTGCCAATAACTAAGACCGTAGAATCTCCTGTAGTTAACGAATCTCAAAAACAACAATCTCAAGAAGCTCTTAACGAAAGCAACGCCAAATTAACTGAAGACTATTTTGTTTCAGCCGTTAGGATTGCTAATGAAGCAACAACAAATGGCAAAAAAGCTCGTAACTCTACTCAATGGCTTGAAATAGCAGCTAGTTGGCAGCGTGCGTCAGATTTAATGGCTAAAGTGGCACCTAGCCATAGTCGTTACAAAGAAGCGCAAATTCGTACTAAATTATATCGTCAATATAGTGAGGCAGCACAAAAGGAAGCAGAAAAGAATAACTCGTAAATAGTAACTAAATACAAAAAACTCAAAAATACAGCTTTATCATCCGTGAACTTATAATCTCAAGTTCGGATGATTGAATTTGACTTGGCTAACAATATTATTTATATATACCTTTGTTATTCCTTTTTGTGGTACCTAGATTCTTGAATATTGCTTGATTTATTTAATATTTTTGAGCAAAAATCAAAATTTCAGCTAGTAATCATTGATTCATGGGCGCCAAAGCAGTAATCTTTAGCGCTATTCATCTTCATCCAAACCCAGTGTTTGTTGTGCCCCATGTCGAATGTGGAGAATGCGAACAGTAGAAAAATTTTCATCCCCTGATATGGTAAAGAGGATACGATATAAGTTCCGTCCTTTGCCATAAAGAAGTTGCCGAATTTCATTACTAAAATTCTCATTTTCTCGTGCGAGAGAACAACGTCTTGGCATTATGGTTAAAGAGTCGATTGCTGTCAACAACCCTGCGTACCACTGACTTGCAGTTTGAGGAGATGTAATTTGTGATATACGTAAAAATGCAGCATCGCTTCTGCCTCTGCCACACTAGAAATTTCGATATGGTATTTCATGAATCAAGTGGCAGATTGTACTTGCTACATTGTTCTGCAACAAAGTCATTAAAAGAACGGTACCGCCCAGCCTCAAAATCATCTAACCCACGTTGAATACCTTCTATAGCTTCTTGCAAGTCTTCTTGGACTCCCAAAGCAGCAGCTAGCAGTTCAGCAGCAACTACATTTACATCTTGCCCACGTTGTGCAGCTTGTTCACGTAACCGTGCCTCGACTTCTGGACTGAGAGAAATAACAATTGTCATTTGCTTCCTTTAGCATCAGCCTTTATACACAATTCTAACAAAGACCTTGCAATTTTTCATCATAATCAATAAGTTTTATAGATACATTAGATGTATTTAAGCGTTAAAACTCCAGCCATTCTTTTGACTCTACTCTATGCTCTTGATTATATTCGGGAGCATCTATATAAGCTAAACGAATGTTAATATTTTGCTTTTTTATACAGCATATCAAAACATCTCCATCAATAACTTTGACAATTTTGCCGTATTTTATGTTGTTTGATGGCGCCTTAATTACTGAAATATGCTTATAAACAAGTATTGTTAAATCATTGATATTTGAAGTAATTTTAACCATTTTGTATGTAAATGTTATGTAATAATAAATAATTTATCTTTAAATATTATTGCCTTCGCCATACATTTTTTTATTAAATTCACCTAAATAACAGGTTGAATTTAACTTCTTCCTCCTGAAACTTTAAATTCTACTATCTTCTTGTAAAGAAGAGTAGTATATGTAATTGTATATGGCAGTACCAATAAATACATCAACTGTCCAAACAATGATGCGGAAATATCATCGCTCCAAGTCAACCGATTGAACTGACTTGCTGAAGAATTTAATATTAGTATATTTAAGAACACCATTCCTCGATGTCCTTTAACAATTTGCCAACTACGTTTAATAGATTGGATAACAGAAGATTTTTCTATCACAATTATTTGAAGGTAGAATATCAATGAAGTTGCAAAGAAAAACCCTGGAATAATAAATAGTATCAATCCAGTAATTACAATAATCCAATATAATATTGTCGCACCTAAAAGTGTAAAAAATTTATTAATTGATTCGCCTACAGATTCAACAACAGTTATATTTTTATTATCAAGTTTTTTCCATACGTAGAAAGTTACTGCTCCTTGACCTGATATCCAGGTAAAACTATACGAGATTAATAAAAATAGAGAAGTTAAAGTATCGCTTGCATTCTGAAGCTCTGAATTTTTTGTTGAATTACTAATAAAGGTTAAAATAATAATCAGTATAAATTGAGGTAAAAGTATGCTTACTGATGCCAAATAGGTAGGCATGATAAGCATACCAGTAGCCTCTCTAATTATATGTATTGGATTTAAAGATAGTTCTAATTTAGCCGTTTTTTTGCTAGCTGAGGCGTAATTAGAAGGATTAGTTTGATATGTTTTTTGATTTGTAGATTGTTTTTTGTGTGAAGATGAAGGTGGTGGTGGAGGCGGTGGTGGTGGAGTTTCAAAAACAGTTTTTGATGCAGAAGCTGCTTTTTGCCGATAATACGCCTTCAGCATTTCATATGCTTGATTAATTATTTTGAGTCTTTCTTGCGCTTTCACTTGAAGTTTGGGATTATGTGCGAATCTATCTGGATGCCATACAAAAGCAAGTTCCTTATACGCTTGCTTTACCTCTTCCCAAGATGCATTTACTTCTAATTCTAGTATTTGATAACATATCTTAATTTTATTTGTATCAAAAGTTTGATTACTTGAACTCATAATATTATTCCGTAATTTAAGTAGATACATGGTTTATATATTATGAAGATATTTTTTATTGCTTAAAATAGTAAAGGGCAATTTTACTGATAATATAAAAATTTTTATCTGTTAATTTATCAACTTGCCAAGATAAGTTAAAGGTTAGAGTTTATAATCTTGCGTAATTTCCGAAGATATACTCTCTAATTATATCCATAAATAATATAGTTGTAAGTAATAGTACTTGCAATTAAACGTGTTTAAGAAAATATACTATTACTTTTTATTTATGAGTATTTTTATGTAAAATTATTCAGTAGTAACACGAATGACAAGTTAAGTTTCAAAAACTTAAGCTATTTATTTAAAAGCCAAAAAGGGTGTTGCAAAAATGTTAGTATCTTACATGATAAGTATTCCTCAGCTTTCTCCAAACTAAATTTTCAATTTAGAGCAATATAAAAAATTATATAGAGAAGGTATTAATCTTTATAAAATTCAAAGTTTGCAAATAGCTAATGAAAAATTTCAGCAAGCCACTCAATTTATAAAAAAACTTTATTATCAATACCCAAATAATCTGCAAATTAACTTTGAACTTTTAGAATGTTACCAAGCATTTGATAGAACACAGGCAATTACTCATGGCTTCAACTGCTTAGATATTACCGACAATATTTTAGACAGTGAGGATGTAGATTTTCAAGATATTGCAAGACTAGTATTCGGTCGTCTTGACGTTTTACGGAAATTATATAAACTCTTAATTAAAGAAAATAGGGTTGATGAAGCCCGGAATACGCTAACTGATTTTTTGAGCCTAATAAACTCAATTATGGAAAATAATCCTCCACCATATAGAAATGAAGATACAAGAGTTAGAATGATGAGTTTAGCAAGGGAAGGTTTAATTGCCACCTTTTTCTTGCAAGGGCTTAGAGAGGGTAGAGATATGAAGAAAAATTTAATGGACTGCTCTCTTATGGCAGATGATAGCCCAGAACTGACCTACCATTTTGATGCTAAATTCAGTTCGGCAGATGCAGAAATTATGAATATTCTACATTCACAGTTAGTATTTTGAAATAGATTATAAGTGTTGATAAAAAATATAATATTATGGCTTTTCGGTAATAGATATGCTTGATAAAAAGCTTAAAACACTTACCACACTATAAAAATGTTAGCTTATGGCTCAATTGAAAAAAAATTTAGAAACTGTAAACTTGATTAAATAGTGCATTTTAAGTT
Source organism: Calothrix sp. PCC 7716 (assembly GCF_019977735.1). Lineage (GTDB taxonomy): Bacteria > Cyanobacteriota > Cyanobacteriia > Cyanobacteriales > Nostocaceae > Dulcicalothrix. The sequence continues at coordinate 5,876,258 of NZ_AP025018.1, forward strand.
TTACCTATTATAGCTTAATAAATATTGGATAGCCAATGTTATTTACCGTAGTTTACAAGTTAGGCTGGTAAAATAGATGCTATATGGAAAAAACTATTAACATATTAACTTACAAAAAATTAAGATTTTGAATAAGCTTAGTTTTACCATTCCGCACAATAAACTTTTGGACATTAATAGGATTATAAAAACAACATAATTAAGTATATAGGATAACTAATGAGTTTTAAGAATAAGAAGTTTCAAGATGATTTTAAGAGAACCTTAAAAGCCATAGAAGCAGCCAATGCACAAATCAGTTCAGGTCAATTTATAGCATATAAAAAGATTAGTAGTAAGTTATTAGAGTTATTGGCATTTTTTATCGTTACTTTTAGTGCTCTTGGCTCTTTGACTGTACAGCCCGTTATAAGTTCTTTTGCGCTGGTGATAGGAGTGTTAGGTATACCATTTAGTATTGTCAGTATTATTAATTCTAAAAAGCCTACTATTGTTTTAAATGACAAAGGAATCTCAAATGGAACTACTTTTGTCAGTTGGCAAAATGTAAAGGCGATTAATTACGTGATTTATTTAGGTGAAAGTGAGCAATTGTATATTAAATACTTTCATAAAAACGGAAATAGTTGCCTCATGGTAATTTGTATTAATAATTTAAATGAATAATCAGAATCTATTAGATATGCAATTTCCCATTTTAGTAAAATTATTTGAAAAAATGATTTAACATATGCTTCTTAATATTTTTATTGATTAAAAGGCTTTCAATATGCTGTTTAACTAATATATAATATAAAAATGTTTATGGTCTGTTTATTTTAATTAAATTTATAATATTTTGTAGAGATACGAGTTTATTTGTCGCGTCTCTACAAAATTTACAAAGCTAACTTACCTAAGCACTCATTTCTAACATTCGTTGAATTGGGCGCCAAGCCTTAGCCCGTATTTCCTCATCCATAGTAATTTCCGGCGCCTTATTCTTCATAGCTAAATACAGTTTCTCCAGAGTATTTAACCGCATAAACGGGCACTCATTGCAGTTACAGTTATTCTCTGGTGGCGCCGGAATGAATGTTTTGTGCGGCGCCGCTTTTTGCATTTGATGGATAATACCTGGCTCGGTGGCAACAATAAATTCTTGTGAAGAACTTTCTTGACAATATTTAAGTAACGCCGCAGTTGAACCAATATAATTTGCGTGACGTAATACTGGTTCCTCACATTCGGGGTGAGCTATTATCTCACTTTCTGGATGTGTAATTTTTAACTGTACAATTTTCTTCTCTGAGAAAGTTTCGTGTACAATACAACTTCCCTGCCATAAAACCATATCACGCCCTGTTTGCTGCATTACATAACGTCCTAAGTTACGGTCGGGAGCAAAAATTATTGGCTGGTCTTGCGGTATTTGCTGAACTATCTTGACGGCATTAGAACTAGTACAAATGATGTCGCTCATTGCCTTAATTTCAGCAGAGCAGTTTATATAAGAAATTACTAAATGCCCTGGATGTGCGCGCTTGAATGCGGCAAACTCAGATGGTGGACATGTATCAGCAAGCGAACACCCAGCATCTAAATCTGGTAACAGTACTAATTTATCAGGATTCAGAATTTTTGCAGTCTCCGCCATAAAATGAACCCCAGCAAACACTATTACTGAAGCATCCGTTTGTGCAGCTGCTCTAGCTAGTTGTAGTGAGTCACCAATATAATCAGCAACATCCTGAATATCAGGCTCTTGATAATAATGCGCCAAAACCACAGCATTAAGTGATTTCTTCAAGCTCTCAATTGCCGCAAATAAATCTAACGGTAATGCACCCGGTTGGGTTTTTTCAGATACGCTTCGTACAGTTGTAAACACAGTATGGTGTTACCTAATTTTTCTGGGGGGTCTGAATTCTTGCTTTGACACAAAAAATCTCTCCTTCCTGTGTTTAACAAGGAAATTATAAGATTTATTAGCGGTAGCAAGATAGGTATTTGTTCTTTAATTAATTATAGTACTTTTTACCAAAAATACACATGGGGTAATCCACCTTCCTTAAGATTGTGTCAAAATAGAATTATGTTGCCTATGCTAAAGACATAAGGCAAGACATAAACTCGAAGATGATAAAAATTGCTGTAGTTGGAGATGTCCACGACCAGTGGGAAGAGGAAGATAAAATAGCGCTTCATACGCTAGGAGTGGATTTGGTACTGTTTGTTGGGGATTTTGGCAACGAATCTGTGGATGTAGTCCGCTTGGTTGCATCTCTTGACATCCCCAAAGCTGTAGTAATGGGCAACCACGATGCCTGGTATTCTGCTACCGAATGGGGACGCAAAAAGTGCCCTTATGACCGTACTCAAGAAGATTGGGTGCAGGAACAACTCGATTTATTAGGTGACACCCATGTTGGTTACGGAAAACTCGATTTTGATGATTTTAATTTTACTGTAGTCGGTGGGCGCCCATTTAGTTGGGGTGGGCCTGATATGAAGTTCGCTGATATCTGCAAGCAGCGTTATAACGTTACAACTTTAGAAGAATCAGCAGCCCAAATTTTCGAGTCTGTCAAAAACGCAGCTTATGACACAATTCTTTTTCTTGGACATAACGGCCCATCAGGTTTAGGAGATAGACCAGAAGACCCATGTGGCAAAGATTGGCACCCGATTGGCGGTGATTTTGGCGACCCAGATTTTGCTGAAGTCATATCCCAAGCAATTACAGCAGGTAAAAAAATACCTCTAGTTACTTTTGGGCACATGCACCACTCTTTACGACACACCAAAAGAGTAATTCGCAAGCGCGTTTTTAGAAGCCCAGAAGGGATAATTTATTTAAATGCGGCTGCTGTTCCCCGTATTATCAATACAAATACTGGAATACAGCGTAACTTCTCGATAGTTCATATCGACGATGGGGTTGTGACTCAAACCTCATCCGTATGGGTTGGAGAAGACTTCAGCATTGCCTCTGAAGAAATTTTGTATGAACAAACCAATCAAGTAGTGCAAACTGTTTAAAGTTATGATATATTATTTTCTTGGTCAGTGAATTCATCACTGGCGGCTGACAGCTAAGAACTGCCAGCTTTATTGGAGAGGTGGCAGAGTGGTCGATTGCGCTCGACTTGAAATCGAGTGATGCGAAAGTATCCGTGAGTTCGAATCTCACCCTCTCCGTATTCTTAATGTATAAATTAATGAATTGACATTAAGTGTTTTAATAACATAAGATGCTTGATGGCATCTGTATCTAAAAAAACAAAATTAATATTTTCCGCAAAAAATAGCGACAGTTGGGAAGCAACTGAGTTAAGCTAGAAAAAATCTTAATTTAGGACGGACTGCAACCGCCCTAGATAGCAAAGGAACGCTGCTGAGTGTAGTAAACGCATGATACTTTCAGAAGATGCCTCCGCATAATTTCTGAAGTATCTTGCCCAGATATGAAATTATTTTAAAATCCTAGAAACCGGGTTTCTTGTTGAAATATTGTAATAAAAATTATGATTTGTCTGCGACAATGAATGCGTAGAAACCCGGTTTGTGTATAATTTTTTCTATAATCAATAAGTATAAATTATACATTAGTAAAATCTTCTCTAACCATAAGCAATTTCAAAAATGCTGAGTTAGACTAAGAAAAACTGCAAGGGGCGGATTTTAACAGCCTCGAAACGCAGAGGAACGCAAAAAAGTGTAAAAGCGATACATCAAAGTAATACGTGCAAATAACGAGGGATAGGCTTTTGCCTATCCTTTGCTGTTTATTCGATGCCTTTGTTTTTCACTTTTTGTGCGCGCGCTTCAGCAGAAGCCATAACTTCCTCCATGTTTTCGAGGATTTCACCTGGTGAATTCTCTAAAACTCTTGTGGAAAGAGCGATACGACCTTTCGGTTCGTCAATGTCAATTATTACAGCTTTAATGTGCTGACCAATTTGAAAGACTTTTTCGAGGTTATCGATAAACTTTTGAGTGACTTGCTTGATGTGAAGTAAGGCGCCAACTCCATCTAACTCTACAAATACACCAAAGGGTTTTATACCAGTTATTTTCCCTTCAACAAGTTGACCTATTGAGAGTGTGCTAAAGCTGGCAGAGCGAGTTACTAAGCGTTGCGATAATATCAAGCGTTTATTGGCTTCTTCTACTTCTAAAAATCCTACAGTCAAAGTTCGCCCTTTGAGTGCCTCTAAATTATCGCGTTCAAGTAAATGTGAACGTGGTATAAATCCCCGCACACCTAGCACATCGATGTTAACGCCACCTTTGTTGGTGCCAACAACTCGCGCTTCTACACTTTGGTTGTTTTCTTTCATTACCACAAGTCGTTCCCAAATATGGCGAATTTCTAACTGGCGCCGAGAAAGAGTGACTTGTCCTTCTGCATCCTGTTCGCGAATAATAATGAAGTCTAATCTTTCATCTAGTGGTAACACCTCTGACAAATTAGTAACAGTTCTCAAAGAAGCTTCATCGCGAGGCAAAAACGCACTTGCTTTTCCGCCAATATCTACATAGGCGCCATCATGGTCGATTTGGAAAACTTTACCATTCACCAGTTGCCCTTTTTGAAACTGGTAGTCGTGGCTTTCGAGTGCCTTCGCAAAATCATCCATTGTGAATGACGAATCAGCTTTTTGAGATTTAGTTTCAGAATTCATGACTTTATCAAAAAATAAATATTTAGTTATTGAGAGTTAAGTTACCCATTAACTAAGTTGTTGTGCAAACAATTGTTTGACTTTTTCCCAAGCATCGTTTGCTGCTACTGGATTATAGCTTTTGCGATGGTCGCAAAAAAATCCGTGGTCAGCTCCATCGTAGCGAAAGACACGTGATGGTATTCTATATTTTTCTAACGAAGCCTCTATCAGATCAACTTGGTCAGATGGAATACTCGCATCTTCGTTGCCAAAAAACGCATATAATGTACCTTTTATCTCACTAGTACGTGAAAGAGTAGTATCACCCCCACCAGGTGTAGTGGTAGCAATTCTTGCACCGTAAAATGAAGCAGTAGCTTTAATATCCGGTAGTGTTGCCGCTAAATATGCTACATGTCCACCAAAGCAAAATCCGATACAGCCGAAACCTTCCTTTTTAACATTGGGCAGGGTATGAAGGTAGTTTATCGCCGCTTGGATATCACTCAAGAGTTCGCTTGAACAAGTTTGTCCCCAAGCATAATGACGACCAACTTCTACATCTTCGCTTGTGTAGCCAGATTCATATCCGGGTGCAAGACGTTCAAATAATGCGGGTGCAATAGCAATATAACCTTCGCGTGCGATTCTTTCTGTACAAGAGCGGATGTGCGCGTTGACACCAAAGATTTCCTGTAGTACCACTATACCTGGGTAAATACCTGGTTTACTTGGGTATGCTAAGTAGGCTGATATTGGTAGTTCTGTTTCTGAGGTAATACCATTGATTTGTTTGCCTTGCGAAACTTTAATGCTTAAGGTATCGATTGCGCTCTCTGTCATAATAGTTTTTACTAGTAGCGTGTGCTTATTACATGCATATGTAATGCTAGTAATCCGGGGTTATCTCCAATTAATGTATAAATCAATGTATAAATCAATTATTTAACAAGTAGTACATGCATCTGGTCGCATAGCGCTACCAGTCCCAGGAGCATATGGTAATGATTCAATTCCGCATTCAACCCGATAGTGATATTCCGGCGTCAAACCAGCTGTTTAATCAAATTCGATTTGCGATTGCTTCTCGACAGTATCCACCTGGTTACAAGTTGCCAAGCACCCGCGCTCTTGCTATGCAAACTGGTTTGCACCGCAATACAATTAGTAAAGTATACCGCCAGCTTGAAGAAGACGGTTTTGTTGAGAGTCTTGCTGGTTCAGGAATTTACGTGCGTGCTCAAGGACACGAAGGAGGAAGCAGACTACGGTCTCCAATTCTTGAACAGTACCCCCAAGCTTACAAAGTGGTTCAACAAGCACTCGATGATTTACTTACCCAAGGTTGTACTCTTTCTCAAGCACGTGAGATATTTTTAGCTGAAATCGATTGGAGGTTACGCTGTAGTGCCCGTGTATTAGTGGCAGTACCTAGGCAAGATATTGGTGCCGGTGAACTGATGGCAGGAGAATTAGAACAAGCGTTAAAGATTCCTGTACAGCTAGTAGCGACCGAAGAATTAACGTCGGTACTTGAACAAACTTCGAGTGCGACAGTCGTCACTAGTCGTTATTTTATTGCCGATGTTGAATCTATAGCTGCTCCTAAATCTGTACGTGTTATTCCACTTGATATTCATGATTATGCTAAGGAACTTAATATTGTCAGAAGTTTACCTACAGATAGCTGTATTGGTATTGTGAGTGTAAGTTCGGGAATTTTACGCGCTACCGAAGTAATTATTCACGGTATTCGAGGTGATGAACTTTTGGTAATGACCTCGCAGCCAAAAGATACATATAAACTACACGCAATAGTTAAGCGCGCGCATTTAATTTTCTGTAGCGACGAAGCAAGTTCTACAGCAGTACAAGCTTCTGTACAAGTAGTTGTAGATGATATTATTCGTCCGCCTAAAATTGTTCGTAGCGATAATTATATTGGTGAAAAATCAATTAACTTACTGCGACGAGAACTAGGTTTAGGCTAGGACAGGCAGTTAGCTATCCTACAAGAGAATTAATTTAAGAATTCTTGCACTACTTTCAAATAAGTTTCTGCGTCTTCTAACATTGGAAAATGCGCTGTATCTTTCATGACTACAAGCTTGACTTTGTTAGAGAATGATGCTGCTTTGCGTCCTAAATCAGCAGGTATAATTTGGTCATATTCTCCTGAAATAAGTAACGTTGGAACAGTTAGTTTTTCAAATTCTGCTGGCATTACTTCGGCCTGATATTTACTTACAGAAGTAAATATCGTTCCGAGTGCTGCTTCATAATCTGCTACTAAAAAATCTTCTAAAAACGCTTGACGTTCGGATGCGGGAATTGGACGACGTAAAAAGCGTGCCATGAAAATTTGGTCAACAAATGGTATTTTACTCAACCATTTGGGTCTAAATTTGACTACGTAGCCACCAAATTTATGAAATGCTGCAAACGCTTTTTCGTCGTACTCGAATACACCGCTACATGTCAAAATAGCTTTTTCTACTCGTTGCGGGTAACGGTTGAAAAATAATGTCGCTATTGAGGCGCCCATTGAGTGAGCGTTAATATAAACTTTTGGGAGTTGCAGTTTATCTAATAATGCTGCAAAATCCTCAGCGTATTCTTCAAGTTCGTAATTTAATTCTTGAATTGCTTGGGCTTTTTCTTGTATAGATTGCGACAACTCTATAGCTTCACTAGCTTCTATAGTCGTGGGTTTACCCTTGGAACGTCCAAACCCACGCATATCATAAAGTAAGCAATCAAAATTGAGAGACAAAGCTTGGGCAGTAGTTTGCCAATAACGAGATGAACCTGCCCAACCATGAATAAACACCATCACAGGTTTTTGTGTCTCTGATGGTTGTTTTATCCATTCATAGTAGTGTTCAACACCACGTACATTAATGTAGGACATGATAAGAGTTAGGAGTGAGGAATGAGGAGTGAGGAGTTAGGAGTTAGGAGTAAAGAATCAAATAATATTAAATACTTTATTTATTATTCTTCACCTTGAATTAAATTCAATTTCTAACTTAACAACTCTTCTTAACTTCTAACTTCGCGCCTCCTAACTCCTAATTTTATTAGGCTGATTCTGGTTTGGGTAGTGAAGACGGATGTATTATTAGTTCGGCGGTAGAACGTTTTTCTACCATTTCCTTTGTAACAGTACAACGACCTACGTCTTTACGTGAAGGTAATTCGTACATTACATCGAGCATTAACTCTTCAACAATACCGCGTAATGCACGGGCGCCTGTTTTGCGACGATATGCTTCTTGCGCGATGGCTCGTAGTGCATCAGATTTAAACTCAAGCTGTACGTTGTCCATTTTGAGCAATTTCTGATACTGCTTGACTAATGCGCTTCTTGGCTGTGTCAAAATTGCCATCAAAGTTTCTTCGTCGAGTGGGTCAACCACTGCTACCATTGGTACCCGTCCAATAAATTCAGGTATCATCCCAAATTTTACTAAGTCGTCTGGCTCCAAATGATGTAATGTGTCGGCTATACGTTTGTCTTTCGATTGACCTTCACCTGGTTGAACAAACCCTATTGACTTTTTCCCAATTCTCTGCTCTACAACTTTTTCTAGACCAACAAAGGCGCCACCACAAACAAATAAAATATTACTTGTATCAATTTGGATACAATCTTGATAGGGATGTTTACGTCCACCTTGGGGAGGTACATTGGCAACTGTACCTTCAAGCATTTTTAATAACGCTTGCTGTACACCCTCACCAGATACATCGCGGGTAATCGATGGGTTTTCACTCTTACGAGCGATTTTGTCGATTTCATCAATGTAAATAATACCGCGCTGCGCTTCTTCGACATCAAGGTCTGCTACCTGCAAAAGTCGCAGCAAAATGTTTTCTACGTCTTCACCTACATAACCTGCTTCGGTTAACGTGGTGGCATCAGCTACAGCGAAAGGAACATCGAGAATTTTCGCAAGCGTCTGAGCTAAAAGCGTTTTACCGCAACCTGTAGGGCCTATCAATAAAATATTAGATTTTTGCAGTTCAACCGCGTCATCAGTCGAACCTTTAGTGGCGCCTTTAGCCTGGATAATCGACAGACGCTTATAGTGGTTGTAAACTGCGACTGAGAGTACTTTTTTTGCTTCATCTTGACCGATGACATGCTCGTCAAGATATTTCTTAATCTCTCGTGGTTTAGGTATTTGATTAAACGAGAGATTGCTGGAACGGGTGCGACGTTTTTGTGGCTGTTCTGCTGGACGTGCAGGTTGGGAAGCCGCAGCACCGTTTGTGTCGAGCAACTCCTCATCTAGTATTTCATTGCACAAGTCTACGCACTCATCGCAGATGTAGACTCCCGGTCCAGCGATTAGCTTACGCACCTGCTCCTGAGACTTGCCACAAAACGAACATTTTAAATGGGAGTCGTACTTAGACATACCAGCCTCATTATTTAGACAACAGTAACTTTTTCACGCCTTGGAAGGAAGATTTTGCCTTGAGATGACCTGATCAATCAACCCATAATTTTGTGCCTCAAGAGCCGACATGAAAAAGTCACGTTCCGTATCGGCTTCGATTCTTTCGAGCGGTTGATTAGTGTGGTGTGCCAGCAACTGATTCAACTTAGCTTTATGATAAAGAATTTCTTTGGCTTGGATTTCAATATCAACTGCTTGCCCCTGTGCCCCACCTAAAGGTTGGTGGATCATTATACGAGAATCAGGTAGAGACATCCGTTTGCCTGCGGCGCCTGCTGCTAACAAAAATGCCCCCATACTCGCGGCTAATCCAAAACATATGGTAACAACATCAGGGCGAATTTGCTGGATTGTATCATAAATTGCCATTCCTGCTGTCACCGAACCACCCGGAGAGTTTATATAAAGCTGAATATCTTTTTCTGAATCTTCAGCATCAAGGAAAAGTAGTTGAGCAATGATAGAGTTAGCAACTGTATCATCTACAGGCGTTCCCAGAAATATAATACGCTCACGCAATAAACGTGAGTATATATCGAAAGCTCTTTCTCCTACTCCAGACTGTTCTACCACCATCGGGACGATGTTGCTAGGACTACCAAGCGAAGAATTTATTTCTAATCGACCCAAACTATGAATAGGGTCGTTTCCTGATTGCGATACAAACATAAAGATATAAAGGCTTTAACCAATGGAAGAATAAGTTATACGAATGTAAACCCAAAATGCTAGCTAGTCACCAGGTGGTTTGCGCCAGGTGCAAACTTACATTAGTTTTAGCGGGTGTGTGTTTACCATTATGCCTTATCTAATTTTCTAACGTCTTAACACACTGATCACTATAAGTAGTAATATCCGTTCCTAATTTTTCCTATTCTCTAATTTTATTCGAGTTTAGAGAGAATTGGTTGGATTAATTCGGCGCCCCTTGAAGGGGGGAGGTAAGAGAGGAGCGAAAATTAACTTTATATTTCACACTCTCACGCTCCCACACTCATTACTCTTCTACGGTTTCGCTCTGAACATCAATAACATCAACAGTTGTTTCTGAGGATTCTTCAGATTGTGAAGATTCTAAAACTTCTTCTAATGCTTCTTGTTCTTCAGCTTTTAGCGACCCTTCGGGTACTAGTTCGACGGTGGAGTGTTCGACTAACCAATCAAGAATTTTTTCGGTTAGCATTTCGTTCTCAATATACGAACGCAATTTATCCTCGTCTATATCTTGGTCTTTATACTCCTTCATCAATTCGCTGACACGCGCGTTTACCTCTTCGTTGGTGACTTTAAGCGATTCGCGGTTGCCAATTTCACGCAGTGACAAAGAACGCACAATTCTATCTGATGCCTCACCACGAGAGTTTTCCCGCAATTTTGGCATGATTTCTGGCGTAAACAGCTTACGAACATCCATACCCTGTTGCTGTAAACGCATGGCTGTTTGCGTCAGCATTGCGTCAACTTCTTGCTGAATCATTGTTTCAGGCAAGTCTATTTCGACGTGCTTGACTAATTCTTTCAGTAACGCTTCGTGCTGATTCGATTTTGTTTTATCGCTAGCTTCCTTTTGATAGCGTTCTTCGAGCGAAGCACGTAGTTCTGCCAGCGTCTCGAAATCGCTAATTTCTTTGGCGAAGTCATCATCTAACTCAGGAAGTTCTTTTTCTTTAATTTCCTTGAGCGTTACTGTGAAACGAGCAGGTTTTCCTGCCAACTCTTCCGAAGCATAAGGGTCTGGGAACTGTGCTGAAATTTCTTTGGTTTCACCTGGGTTCATACCCACAATGCCAGTAACAAATCCTGGTATAAAGCGATCTTCTTGTAACTCGACTTGAAAATCTTCTGCTTCTCCTCCAGGAATTGGTTCGTCTTCACCATCCGAACCCGCTTCAGCTGGCACTACTCCTTTAAAGTCTACAACTGCTGTATCTCCAATTTGTGCTGGGCGCCCTTCTATAGGAATTAATGTTCCCATTTGTTGACGTTCACCATCTATAACAGTATCGACACGTGTCGCATCGTATTTTACTTCTTCAGCTTTGACTTCTAATCCTGTGTAGGTGCCAAGTTTGATTTCTGGTTCAACGTCAACAGCAGCCGAAAATGTTAAAGTCTTACCAGGTTCGTAGCTGGTAATTAATTCATCAAACGTTGAGCGTAGTTCTGGCTGACCAATAGCTGGGATTTTTTCTTGGTCTAGAGCTTTTTTAATTCCATCTTGGATAAGTTCTTCTACCGCAGCAGCTTTGACGCGAGCTGTGCCTAAGCGCTGTAGTAAAATTGAACGGGGTACTTTGCCTTTACGAAACCCAGGAATGTTAACAGTACGAGAGAGGTTATTGACTACTTGCTCGTAGGTCTGCTTAGTGGTTTCTGGTGCGATTTCTATAGACAGTCCAATTTGGCTTTTAGGAAGTTTCTCCTGGGTAACTTTCATGCTTTCTCTCGATTCTAAAAAGTGTTAGTATCCAACGAACGGTATCCATAGTCTTGAGCGCAGGTGATTGCGTAACTAATGACTCTTAACACAAACGTCTTGTGAATGGATATGCTGCGACAAAAGTTAAGTTTACAGCGAGTGTCAAGCTTTCTGGCACTTTTAGACAAATAAGTTTATGTGAATAATCAAGCGCTACTGTGTTGAACGTTCTCGCTCTGGGTGTCGCTCAGTTATGATATTCTGGTTTTCAACAACGTGCCATTCTACCCGTTTCCACGCTTATAACACTAACGAAGACCCATATACACTTGAATCTTAGTACATCTATTAGACATAACTAAGCCTAAAAGTCAAGAACCGTCAGTGTATATTCCGTAAGTTAATGCACTAAGCAGGAATAATTTTAGACAAATAAACATACTTAAATACAAAAATATTATTTTAATTCCTTTTTCGTATGTTATCATTGCTGACTCAGCTAGGTATTATAACAAGATTATTTTTTCTTTCTCGCATGAAAAATAAATATGTTGTATAATACATAATTTAAATACTGATACATATCAGTTGTTTATTGTTTTGGTTGTACATTTTGGTTGTAAAATCAGAATATTATTAAAAATGCTGGTATATTTAGTATTAAAAGTAGATGGTATATAGTAAGTGAGAGTGATAATTTAAGAAAGATTAATAGAAATACACATTATTTATTATCTCATTAGGTTTTACTGGTTAACTTTATTTATTTTTATTAGGCATAAGTTATATTGATGAATTAAATCTTTTTATATTTGGTTAGAAAACATGCATAATTACTATTGAAAAGGAGGAAGCCAGTTTGTCTAGACCCTATCGTGTAGCTATTTTGGGAGCAACTGGAGCAGTTGGTCAGGAACTGTTGGAATTACTTGAAAGCCGTAATTTCCCGCTTGCTGATTTAAAACTGTTAGCGTCAGCACGTAGTGCAGGGCAAAAAATATCGTTCAAAGGAGAAAGTCTTGTAGTTGAAGCTGTTGATGACCAATCTTTTGATGGTATAGATATAGTTTTAGCGAGTGCAGGTGGTTCTACATCTAAGGCAATGGCGCCAAAAGCAGTAGAAGCAGGTGCAGTGGTTATTGATAATTCCAGTGCTTTTCGGATGAACCCAGAAGTCCCTTTGGTAGTGCCAGAAGTCAACCCTCTTGCTGCATCTGAACATAAGGGTATTATTGCGAACCCCAACTGTACGACAATTTTAATGGCGGTGGCGGTTTATCCGTTGCATAAGGTAAAAAAAATAAGAAGAATTATTGCAGCGACGTATCAATCTGCTAGTGGTGCAGGCGCCAAAGCAATGGCAGAGGTACAAACGCAAGCGAGTGCAATTTTATCGGGTCAGCAACCAGTCGCAGAAATATTTCCTTATCCGTTAGCGTTTAACTTATTTCCTCACAATACTCCTTTAAATGAGATGGGGTACTGCGAAGAGGAAATGAAGATGGTTAACGAAACTCGGAAGATTTTTGGTACTCAAGAAATTAGAGTTTCTGCAACTTGCGTTCGAGTTCCTGTTTTACGCGCACACTCAGAAGCTATCAACTTAGAGTTTGATGAACCTTTTGATAAAGATGAAGCGCGAAAAATTTTATCGTCGGCGCCGGGTGTAAAATTGGTGGACGACTGGCAAGGTAATTATTTTCCAATGCCAATAGATGCAACAGGTCGTGATGAAGTATTAGTAGGTAGAATCCGCCAAGATATTTCGCACAACTGTGGATTGGAATTATGGTTGTGTGGAGACCAAATTCGCAAGGGTGCAGCATTGAACGCTGTTCAAATTGCCGAGTTGCTGGTGGAAAAAAATATACTTAAGCCAAAGCTAGCAGTAGCATTAACATAAATTTTGGCATAAATTTTGTAATTAATAAATTTTCGTAGTTACTTAGCTTGTCATTTGTCGAATATCTATATATATACGAGATAAAAGACAAATGACGCGCAGATTTTTCAGGAGTAAAAAAGGGTGGTAGATTTTGGCAGAGTATTAACCGCGATGATTACGCCGTTTAAAGACGACGGCAGTTTAGATTACGATTTGGCTTCTCGTTTTGCAGCACACCTTGCTTCGAGTGGTAGCGATACACTCGTAGTTTGCGGTACAACAGGTGAATCACCAACGCTTTCATGGGATGAAGAGTATAAATTATTCAGCGTAGTCCTAGAAGCAGTGGCAGGTAAAGCCAAGGTAATGGCAGGTTGTGGGTCAAATTCTACAGAAGAAGCTATCGCAGCAACTCAAAAAGCCGCTAAAATAGGAGTAGACGGTTGTTTACAAGTAGTTCCTTATTACAATAAACCGCCGCAAGCAGGACTATATCAACACTTTCGTGCAATAGCAGAAGCCGAACCTTCTTTACCAGTATTGTTATATAACGTTCCAGGTCGCACGGGTCAAAACCTGCAACCAGAGACAGTGGCTCGACTAGCCGAAGTAAATAATATAATTGGTATAAAAGAAGCAAGTGGGAATCTAGACCAAGCCAGCGAAATACGTCGTTTGACACCACCTGAATTTGAAATATACTCTGGTGATGACTCTTTAACCTTACCCTTATTATCTGTTGGGGCTAAAGGGGTAGTCAGCGTCGCTTCGCACTTAGTTGGTAAAGAATTGCAAAAAATGATTCAAGCTTATGATTCGGGGCAAGTACAGCAAGCTACCTCCATTCACCTAAAGCTTTTTCCCTTATTTAAGGCATTATTTGTTACAACCAATCCAATCCCCGTAAAAGCTGCTCTCAGGCTAACTGGCTATCCAGTCGGTTCATGTCGTTTACCAATTGGAGATGCTTCACCCGAAGTTATCCAATACTTAAAGGTTGTTTTGCAAGACCTAGATTTGATCTAAACAGGGGCTTTTTCTACTGTTCCGAGTTAAAGTAGTAGAAGATACATATAAACATATTGCGTAAATCTCACCAGGTGACAGGTGATATTGTTGTGTTACCAATGAATGTATATAGTTCGTTAATATGACTGATTGAAGTAAAAACAAATTTTATTTAAGCAATTGATTGACCTCAAATCGAGCATCTATATATCAAGCAAAGCTTCTGTCAGACCTGACTTATAAATATTTGGTTACAGTTTTGGGACGTGTATCAAATTTTGCAGTTAACAAACTAACAATTAACACTCGTTAAAATCTAAGGAGAAAATGGCTAGAAACGAAAATTCAGCCGCCCTCAAAATCATTCCTTTGGGCGGTTTGCATGAAATTGGTAAAAATACCTGTGTTTTTGAGTACGACGATGAAATAATTCTTCTCGATGCAGGTTTGGCTTTTCCGACTGATGGGATGCATGGTGTAAATATTGTCCTTCCTGACATGACTTACGTCCGTGAAAATCGCCATAAAATTAAGGGGATGATTGTTACACACGGACATGAAGACCATATTGGTGGCATTGCATTCCACCTTAAACAGTTTGAAATTCCTGTAATGTATGGGCCACGTTTAGCGTTGGCAATGCTTGAAGGCAAATTAGAAGAGGCAGGAGTACGTGACCGTACTGAATTACGTTCAGTTATGCCACGTGATGTTGTGCGAATTGGTAAGAACTTTTTAGTGGAATATATTCGCAACACTCATTCCATTGCTGATAGTTTTACAGTTGCCATTCATACCCCAATTGGTGTAGTTATACACACAGGTGACTTTAAGTTTGACCATACACCCGTTGACGGTGAGCGCTTTGATATACAGCGATTAGCCGAGCATGGTGAAAAAGGTGTACTTTGCCTTCTCAGTGATTCTACTAACTCAGAAGTACCAGGATTTACACCATCCGAACGTTCAGTATATCCAAATCTCGACAGAGTTTTCAGTCAAACAGAAGGCAGGTTGTTTATAACCACTTTTGCTTCGAGTGTTCACCGCATCAATATGATTTTGGAATTAGCGCAGAAGCACAGTCGTGTCGTTAGCGTTGTTGGACGTTCGATGCTCAACTTGATTGCTCACGCGCGCAACCTTGGTTATATCAAGTGTCCAGATAATTTGTTGCAACCGCTGAATACCATTCGTAATTTACCGGACGAAAGAGTATTAATTTTAACAACAGGCTCTCAGGGTGAGCCAATGTCCGCGATGACGCGCATTGCGAACAAAGAACACCCTCATATCAAGATTCGTGAAGGTGATACGGTAGTATTCTCAGCTAATCCAATTCCTGGTAATACTATAGCTGTAGTAAATACCATCGATAAATTGATGATGCAAGGCGCCAACGTAGTTTACGGACGTGACAAAGGAATTCACGTATCTGGACACGGTTGCCAAGAAGACCAAAAATTAATGTTGGCACTAACTCGACCCAAGTTTTTTGTACCAGTACACGGTGAACACCGGATGTTGATAAAGCATTCGCAAACAGCGCAAAGCATGGGTGTTCCAAAAGAGAACATGGTGCTTATTGATAACGGAGATGTTATCGAACTGACGCAAGAATCAATTCGTGTAGGTGGTAAAGTGCCTGCGGGTCTAGAGTTGGTTGACACTTCAGGTTCAGGCATGGTTAGTGCTAGAGTCTTGCAAGAACGTCAAAAAATGGCGGAAGAAGGTTTAGTAACAATTGCTGCCGCAATAGATTGGAGTGGTAAATTACTAGCAAGACCCGAAATCCATATGCGTGGAGTAGTAACAAGTATTGAAAAGCCTTTGTTACTAAATTGGGTACAGCAGCGAATAGAAGAAATTCTCAGTGTACGTTGGGGCGAATTTGCTCAAACTTACGAAGGTAAAACCGATGTAGACTGGGGTGGTTTACAAGGGTTAATTGAACGTGATTTAGCACGTTCGTTACGTAAAGAATTGCATTGTCAACCAACTGTGACATTATTGATGCAAATTCCTGATGAACCAACTGTCAATGTTACTGTGGCAACCGCAACGGCAACGACAACAACAACAGTTGCAACTGATGGTAGAAGGCGCCGCACCAGAACAGCTGCACAAGTTGCTTCTTGAAGTGGTGAGTAGAAAGTGCTGAGTGCTGAGAGTAGGGTGGGCAATGCCCACCTTACCTGTTACCTTACCCACCAATAAACAAAACCTAAAGTCAACACTGTTAGCGGCGCCCCAAATCGCAAGTGTTCCCAAAAAGTTAATCTATATCCTAAACTTGCGGCAGCTTCGACAGTAATAAGGTTAGCTACGGCGCCAAATAATGTTAAATTTCCTGCCAAAGTCGAAGAGAAGGCAAGTAATAACCACGACTGAGTATCATATGAGGGGATCAACGGTTCTAGAAGTAAGACCGCAGGCACATTTGATATTAAATTCGATAAAACAGATGTAACACTAATTAAACCAATTGATGTATTAATTATGCCTGTAAAAGGTTGAATTAGGTTTAATTTTTGTGTAACTTTACTGAGAATAAATAATCCAGAAAACATTAATATTAAGTTCCAATCTAACTTGGTAAGAATCCGTTCGGGTTTGAGGCGCCGTGTTATCAACAGTAAGCTAGCGGCAATTAATGCTGTTTGTGCAAGTGGTAAACCGATGGCAAAGCCAATTAACAGTCCTGCGACAATAAAAAGGGTTTTATTGAATAAAGGTTTATATACACGCTGGTTATCTAGAGAGAAATTCTCACAAGGAACAGTTGAGCGTACTTCTGGATAGAAGACGTACAACAAAATAATTTGAATTGCCATGCCTGCTACAGCAATTGGTAGTCCATTAGCGAGAAAATCAAGATAGGCGATACCTGAAAAAGAACCAATTAATATATTTTGGGGGTTGCCGCTGAGAGTCGCGACAGACCCAATATTTGTCGCTGCTGCTAAAGCTAATAAATAGGGTATGGGATTCAGCTTTAAAGCAGTCGTCAGAGTTAAAGTAAATGGGGTAAAAATCAAAGCCAGTGTGTCATTGAGAAAAAAGGCAGAGAGAACACCAGTCCCCACAGTCAAAGCTATCAATAGTCCCAACGGACTTCGCGTCAGACGCAGCAGCAAATATAAAGCGCGCGCAAAAAATCCCCCATAAGTTAAATTGGCATTAACCACCATCATGCTTAACAGAAATATGATGGTCTTAACGTCAATAGCTTGCCATGCTTCGTCCAAGTTGATGGCGCCGAGAGAAATGAGAAAACTAGAACCAACGAAGGCTATCGTGGGACGGTTCATCCGTAAACCAGGTACGTATCCAACCGCTAAACCCAAATAAGTTAGCCCTAATACACCGTAAACAACAATTTGGTAGAAACTCACAAGAATTTGTGTAATATTTTTTACGTTATTAACCCTGAAACTAGTATCCAAGCGAACTTTCTCAAATTAAAAGCCCCTATAGAATTTACCTAGGTAAATTAAATTTAAATATTGGGGAACTAATGTATGCTAGCCAGCTTCTGGTGTTAACGGGTGGTTTTTTAAATAAGTCACTCATGCCAGAATACAACATATAGAGTTTTATCTATGATGAAACTAAGAATATGTTAGAAATAAATTGAATAAAGTGAGGTTTATATCTGTCCAAAGGCAGATGTCTTTATTAAAATTTTAATTGTGTCAAGTTATCAACAAGATAGTAGCATCGCAGTACCGATTATATGGAATTTGCTGTTAACTGGACGTAGATAATAAGTGAACTCTGATTTAAGTCGCGATTGCAAAAAACACTTAAACTGTGCAGCACAACAAAAAACCGAAATTGTGTTGTTACCAGTACATCAGATTGCATCGAGGCGTAAAGCCAATTTCTTCCGGGAGAGATAATTAGCTTTTGATATTAAACGTTCGTTTACAGTTAAATAGCCTCAAATACACAGAGGAGCGAACCATGAAGGTATTTGGTAATACCAAACAAAAGATTTTTTTAGCAAGCTGGGTATCTCTCAACCACACGCAAACTGAAGACAAAAATATTATTCATCAAAACCATCTTCCTAAAAAGCCAGGTTTTGATTGTTTAAAGCCATTGCGGAACTGGGTAGACAGCATTGAAGTTAGCGACAGCAAAATCGCGCATCGTCTTTGTAAATTTATTCCATCTCAATGTCCGTTTGAGCGCGATGTAAAGTTATTCGGCAAAACCTTATTCCACATTCCGCCAATGTGTAAGCTCAATCCTTTATATGACGAGGTTGTTGGCTTACGCTTTCGGGCACTGTGTTTCCTTGCTGATAAATGTGGCGAAGACGTTTCGCAATATTGTTAAAAGTTGACAGTGCTGAGTGCTGAGTGCTGAGTAAAGTTAAAAGTAGAGACGTGATTAATCACGTCTGTACGAGTTAGGAGTTAGGAGTTAGCAGTTAAATCTATTATTCAGCACTCAGCACTCATTACTCAGCACTCATTACTCAGCACTAATTGTTATTTTTTCCACTGTTGAATGGCTCTTTGTGCTGCGCTGTAAGCGGGTGTTCCTTGTGGAACTAGAGTGGCTGTACTAACTGCCGCTTGTCTGTCACCTTTTGCCGCGCGCTTTCTGGCTAGATTTAATATTTCCTTACTCCATTTATCGATAGATTTTTGTGCTGCGTCGAAACCTGGTTCACCCTTCGGTACTTTTTTAGCAACTTCTATCGCGCGGTTATAGCTTGATGCTTGTCCTGGTTTAACCAAACCTGTAGCTGCTTCAACAACTGTTTTATTACTTACATATTGTTTGGCCTGTTGGCGCCATTGTGTAACTGCTGAATCTGCTTTTGGGTATAACGCTTCATTTTCACCAATTAGTTGAGCAGCAGCAACAGCCGAAGAATACTGGCGTTTTTTAGCACGTTCTTGTGCTAAATCAAATATCATACTGTTCCAAACTTGAATATTAGCCTGCGCTTGAGAGTATTGCTGGTCGTCTGGTTTGATTTTACGTGCGGCAGCGATAGCTATCTTTAAATCATTTGCTTGTGTAGGGGTAAGCGATAATCTATCTAACTCAGCAAGTGCTTGTTTACGAATTTGTGGGTTTATTACTATTGGTGCTGCTACTTGAGGTTTTGGTGTGGTCTCAGGTGTTGCACTTGCGGTTGGTTGTATAGTTGGTTGTGTAGTTAGTTGTGTAACAGGCGCCGTTTGCTCAGATGTACGAGGTGGTCTAGCAACCGAATTTTCTTTTGCAGTTGTAACGAGTGATGTTTCATCTGGGGTGACATTAGATGATGTTGAATTATTTTGCTCTACTCCAGATTGATTACGGAATAATAAAATTACTATCATCCCTAGCAGTAACGTCATGCTACCACCCCACAATAATACTTGTAGCCAAAATGGAACACCTGCACTACTTTCGTGTTCTTGTTCTTGATTTTGCTCTGAAACTGGAATACTACTAACTGGTTGTTGAGTTTCAACCCTAGGTCTAGCTTTTGGAAGCGAAGGGGGTAAGCTTCGTTGACTAGCTTGTGGAATTGCTGACTGTACACCAGAATTTATATATCCTTGCCCATATTCACCAAAATTAGTTGTGGCAACTTGATTTTTGATGTTAGTCGCATTTTGAGCATTTTGAAGCTGCGAATAGTAATTGGATGGAGACTGTGCTGGATGTGAGTTGTTTTTGTTTGTAGCGCTTTCTAATAGGGGAGCTGATAGTGCCGAGGCGAAGATTTCTTCAGATACTACTATCGCTGGTGCGTCGTCGTTTTCTAATTCAAAGTTTCCCAAAATAACCTGCTTGCTTGAAGTAATAACTGTGACAGGGTTTTGTGTCGGGCGCCAGAAATGCTGACAGAGTTCTGGTGTCCGAATGCTTAAATAGGCTTCTAATTCGCCTAATGTGTTGCCATTACCTGAACGTAAAGCCTCCAAAAGTGCTGCTGTAAAGAAACCGTGTCCGAGTTCGTTGCTTTCGTAGGAAAATTGTTCGGGTTGGCACGACAAAATCAAGGGGAGTTGTAATTCCTGCGCGAGGTCAATGATTTCTTGCCCAACGTATATCTCGTCCAATGTTCCAAACGCACGGTTAATATCAAGCAACATTAGTAAGTTAACGCCTGATACCTGTAGACTTTGCATCAGGGCTGCAACTTCAATGCCCGTTTCTTCAATACGTTCAGGAGTTCCATCAACGGGCATTAAATAATCTCTACCGTTGTGGTTTACTCCGTATCCACTGAAAAAAAGCCACACCCGGTCAGAGGGGTGCCAACAAGCGGCGGCTAAATCCTCAAGTAGTAATAATATATTCTCCTTAGTTGGAGTAGTCGGTCGGTCACCAATTGGCGGCGAAGTATCGCTCATCAACAAGCATTGCTGCTCTTTGAAGGCGCCATCTTCAATCAAAAAAGCCCTGAGCGCCATAGCATCAGCTTCAGCGCAAGCTAGAGGTTGAAGGAACTGATATTGATTGATACCGATGGCTATCGCCCAGTTATTAGGCATCACTGTGATTGCACTTGGTTTACATTATCGGAAGAATTGCGGTTTGCTTCTGCTAAAAAACAAGGCTAACCTATGTCTAATAGTCTAAGTGATTATTTCGACCAGTAAGATTTAAGGTTAAATTTATTACTTGTTTTTTAATGCAATCTCAATTAGGAGTTTCTCAGGAGCGAAAACATATGAAAAATAGTATTCATAAATCTTTAAGCATAAATACACTACAGGTAGAGAATATTTTAAAGTTATTTAATCTCTATGATCCTAGGTTGGAAGCAAAAATCCGGATAGTTAAAGCCATATTAATGTTAGGTATAGCCGTACCTGTATGGGTTGCTACGGAAGTTGGGGCACCACAATTAGTACGAGCTTATACTGCAACAGGTGATATTGTCATTGACCGCTTGTCTGAAGAAACTTACCAAAACATGCTAACTAGAGCAGAAGTAGCAGCACGCGCGGCTGCACAGCGAACTTTCGACCAAGATATTTTAATTACAGAAGTATCAGTTATAGTATCTGGGCAAAATTATGGCGCAATTGCACCAATACTAGAATTACGAGTCAGTCGTCAACAATGGCGTAACCGTCCTGACCCCAAAGTTTGGGCAAAGTATTTTAAGACTGCACGCAGTTTATTACAATTTGACTCCTCAGTAACTCAACAACCAGTTCCTCAGCCAGAACCAGCACCAACGCCAGCAAGTCCAAGAAATCCGAACTAATGAAAAATGCACTCTTCTGAATTGGTTTATTCCCAATTCTCGTAAATGGCATAGAATTAAAAGGTTGTCAAAAATTGCGATATTCTAACACATGGCTGTTCCAAAGAAGAAAACCTCAAAATCTAAGCGTGACTCACGACGTGCAACCTGGAGACGTAAAGCATCCGTCGAAGCACAAAAAGCAATTTCCCTCGGTAAATCAATATTGAGTGGACGTTCAACCTTCGTCTATCCAACAGATGAAGAAGAAAGCGAAGACGAAGAGTAATAATGAGTTATGAGTTATGAGTTATGAGTGCTGAGTGCTGAGTGCTGAGTGCTGAGTGCTGAGTGCTAAGTGCTGAGTGGCTAATAACTCCTAACTCCTAACTCCTACTCTTGTTGCTGATGCCAGGGAAATTTTTTCAAAAACCAACTGAACCTAACGACCGAGTACCCCCAGGTCAATATTTAACGAACGGGTTCCCCGTATTAACTTATGGCTCGACTCCTCCAGTCGATATGAAGGAATGGGAATTTCGTATATCGGGTGCTGCGGCGCCTAAAATTTTGACTTGGGATGACTTTATGCAGTTACCCCAAAGTGAATTTACTGCTGATTTTCATTGTGTTACTCGTTGGTCAAAACTAGATGTGAAATGGACTGGTATTAAAGTCACCGACTTTATGAAGGTCATCGAAGTAGAGCCAAAAGCCAAGCATATAATGGAACATTGTTATGGTGGTTATACAACCAACATTTCAATGGAAGACTTTGTGCGCGAAGAAAACTTCTTTGCGTTTAAACTATTTGATGAACCGTTACCAGCAGAACATGGTGGACCCATGAGGTTAGTTGTACCTCACCTTTATGCCTGGAAAAGCGCCAAGTGGATAAACGGTCTAGAATTTCTTGAAAAAGAAGACTTGGGTTTTTGGGAACGCAATGGTTATCACCAACGTGGCGAACCCTTTGCCGAAGAACGTTATAGTTATTAATACTCGTATCACTCTCCGGTTGAGTGGAGTTTACGCAACCCAACATAAACCATAAATTTTGACGGTAAATATTATTACCTTATTAGGCGCAGAGGGCACAGAGAAAAGGTTAATTGGCGCCTGCCCCCTATAATTAACGCAATTTGGTACTACTGGTTAATAGTAAGGTGGGCACTGCCCACCCTACTGTTGGCACCTACACACCAAAACTTTTGACACGGACTACTAGTAATTTGTATCAACAGTTTTGAGAAGTAAGAGCAATGAACCACAAAGGTCACATTATCCGAAGGATTTCCCGAAGGGTAGGACACAAAGAAAGAAAAGAGAAGAAGTAACCCACCAAAATTAATGACACAGACTACTACCCTATAATTAACGCAATTTGGTACTACTGGTTAACTTAACCAGTAGTACTGTTAGATAGTGCGTTAGTTTAAATATATACTCTCAGTAAAAATAAAAAGCCGAATTTGACTCAATATAAATACTGAATTTGAATGAGTTGCTTATTAAATGATACTGATATGAACTTTTAGTTGCTTGTTCAAGTGGCGCCACTTGGTACTACTGGTTGAGCGACTAGTACTTTAGTTCATAGTTTGTTTCTAATCTTTTTTGTTGGGAAGCGAAAAAGCGCTCCACCCAACCTATAATTTACTACAATGTATAGGTGCCTATAACTCTTCGGCTTTTAGGGTGGCAAACTACGTTACATGTTACCAAGTTGATTTCAGAGACGTTCATTTCCCCTATATAAATACTTTCTATAACTACCAATTCCGCTATAACCCACACCACCAAATGGTAAAGAAGATGCAAACAATGTCATCAAACGATTCCCAAACTGTATCCCAATTTTACTATACTCAGCACTCAGCACTCAGCACTCAGCACTCATTACTGTTTCATTGGTAAACAAACGGTAAATACACTGCCATTACCAACAAGAGAATTAACCTGAATAGTTCCTTGATGTGCCTCAACAATGCGGCGTGAAAGATATAAACCCAAACCGCTACCCGAACGTTTGTGACTACCTTGGCGAAACCTTTCAAATAAAGTTGCTTGTTCTTCAGATGGAATACCCATACCAGTATCAACAACTTCCACCATAATGCCTTCATCCATATCGCTTGCTTTTGTCAAACGAATAGTAACTCCACCTTTATCAGTAAACTTAATCGCGTTACCTACTAAATTGGTAAAAAGTCGATGAAGTTCCAAGCGGTCACCCATAACGGTAACTTGATTTAATTTGGTCTCGAAATTTATAGTTAGTCCTTTCGGTTGTGCAATAGGCGCCAACTCACCGACTATTTCTTGAAGTAACTTATTTATATCTACTGGAAAAAAAGCCAGCGCTTTACGTCCTGCTTCAAACCGATAAACTTCGAGTAAAGTATTCACCATTTCCAGTAAATTGGTATTGCTGCGTCCCATAATGGTGATAATTTCATTCATTTGTGGTGATAATTCACCTACGGCGCCTTGCAACAATAATTCAAGCATCCGTTCAGCAGCAACCAACGGTGTTCGTAAGTCATGGGTGAGACGCGATACAAAATCTTCTCTTTGCCGCGCGATTTCATCACGTTCATCGATACTGTGCTTTAGACGTAACAAAGAACGTACGCGCGCAAGAAGCTCATCAACAGTTACAGGCTTACGGATAAAATCATCCGCTCCCAAATCAAGCCCCTGCGCGACATTTGGTGAATCATGTGCCGTAATTAAGAGAATCGGCATAAACCGCAGTTCCTTATTTGCACGGATACGACGTGTAACTTCGTAACCATCCATTCCAGGCATCATTAAATCGAGTAACACTAAATCAAAACTAGATTCCTCAATTTTTGCCAACGCAGTGGCACCATTTTCAGCCGTACTAACGATATAACCGTCTTCTTCCAAAATGGTTCCAATTAGAAATACATTATCAGGAGAATCATCAACAATAAGGATTTTGTCTGACCGAACAGCAGAATAAGTCATATATTAAGAAATTATGAAGTTAACAACCAAAAGATAGAAATAAGTTTTATTTATATCCCTATTTTGGTATAGTTCTTGGATTTTGCCTCATGCCTAAGAATGATTCTTTGCCTGAAAGCAATTATCAAGTTACTATATATACTATTTGGTGCCTAGTTTATTCAAGTTCAATTCAAGATAATGCTTGTAACGGCGCTTCAATTTGAGGCTTAAGTTTTGGTAGTTCGCGTTCAACGACCAACCAAACAACATCTAAATCGATTTCAAAGTAATTGTGAGTTAAAACATTTCTCATCCCAATCATCTGCGACCAAGGGACTTCTGGATTTTGTTCGCGAATCTCAGCAGACAAAGCGCGCGCTGCTTCTCCAATAATTTGTAGGTGTTGAATAAACCAAGTTTGAATTAGCTCGTTTTCTTCAAAAGCTTCGCGACCTTGAACAGCATATCTATCGATACGTTCAATCGCTTCTAAAATATCATGTAACTTTTCACGATTATCCCTCATAGTGGAACTGCCTCACTTAATACCCGTTCTCGAATTCGTTGTCGCAATCCTTTCTCTGTAACAACATCGACTTCACAACCAAGTATCTCTTGTAGTTCCATCAATAATCCACCTAAGTCAAAAAGGCTACACTCTGGCGCCATTTCAACCAAAAAATCGACATCACTGTTAATATCAGCTTCATGACGTGCTACAGAGCCAAAAATTCTAATGTTATATGCACCATATTTGGCAGCTATTTGCAAAATTTCTTCTCGTTTGGCTTGTATAATTTCATAGATATTCATAGCTTGACCATTTAATTTACATTCCTAAGCTTTCTTTGCGTTTAATAATATTAAATCTTGCTTAAATCCATTCATCTCTACTTTGCTGCTGATATTCTAAAGGGTCTTGAGAAAGCTTTATTACGTCGGCATATCTATTTAAATCGATATTTGCTTGTTGATCTGATTGATAAGCATTTAATATTTGCTCTATTCTTTGCCAATCTTGATAATCAATCAGTACTGCTACTGGACGCATAGCTTCATCAGTGACAATTTTTTTTAATAGGTATCATATCAGGTTTCTCATAATTCAGTATTCTTATTTTATCACTGTTGTCATAACTACGTACATAATCTTAATATAATTATCTTAGTTTTTACCAAATTTTTCAAAATAGTAGAATGCTGAAGGAAATTTATCCCCCCCCAACCCCCCTTAATAAGGGAGGCTTAAAACCCTCTTTTTCGCTTTATAAAGGGCAGCTTAAAATTCGCTTTTTCGCTTTTATAAAGGGGGCTTAAAATTCGCTTTTTTACTTTTATAAAGGGGGGCTTAAAATCCTCTTTTCCCCCCCTTATTAAGGGGGGCTAGGGGGGATTATACAACGCCTTAAAACAAGAAATATCGTTGTGCCATTGGTAAAATCGTTGCGGGTTCACATGTAAGTAACTCACCATCCGCGCGCACTTCGTATGTTTCTGGGTCAACTTCGATATGTGGCATCGCGTCGTTTAATTTCATATCTCGCTTGGTTAAATTCCGAATACCTGAAACTGCAACGGCATTTTTTCGTAATTTTAATTGGCTGGGTATATCTCGTTTTAGCGCTTCTTGAGACACAAAAGTTAATGAAGTGGCATGACAGGCGCCGCCAAAACTACCAAACATGGGACGCATATGCACAGGTTGAGGTGTAGGAATACTAGCATTAGCATCACCCATTTGTGCCCAAGCAATCATTCCCCCTTTAATAACCATTTCTGGCTTTACACCAAAAAAAGCAGGGCGCCACAAACACAAATCAGCAATTTTACCTTCTTCCACAGAACCCACATACTGCGCTATCCCATGCGTAATTGCCGGATTTATCGTATACTTCGCCACATATCGCTTCGCCCGAAAGTTATCATTATTCGCTACATCCGTTGGTAATCCGTTGCCACCACGCTGCACTTTCATTTTATGTCCCGTTTGCCAAGTACGAATAATTACCTCACCCACTCGTCCCATAGCCTGCGAGTCAGAGGAAATCATACTAAAGGCGCCTAAATCGTGCAAAATATCTTCAGCGGCAATAGTTTCTCGACGAATACGCGACTCAGCAAACGCCACATCTTCAGGAATACCTGCATCAAGGTGATGACACACCATTAACATATCAAGGTGTTCATCAAGAGTATTTACAGTATAAGGACGAGTTGGGTTAGTCGAAGATGGCAGAACATTCGCTTCACCACACACTTTAATAATGTCGGGTGCATGTCCTCCTCCGGCGCCTTCAGTATGGTAAGTATGGATAACACGGTTCTTAAAAGCCGCAATAGTATCTTCAACAAAACCAGCTTCGTTGAGAGTATCAGTATGTATAGCCACCTGCACATCATAATCATCAGCAACGCTTAAACAAGTATCGATAGTCGCAGGTGTAGTTCCCCAATCTTCGTGTAACTTCAACCCCATAGCACCCGCTTCAATTTGTTCAACAAGTCCTTGAGGTTGACTAGTATTACCCTTTCCCATAAATCCTAAATTCATCGGAAACGCATCAGCAGCTTGTAGCATCCGGTAAATATTCCAAGGTCCCGGCGTACAAGTAGTAGCATTTGTACCCGCAGCAGGCCCAGTTCCACCACCTATCATCGTCGTAATACCCGACGCTATGGCGACTTCTATCTGCTGCGGACAAATAAAATGGATGTGAGTATCAATACCACCAGCAGTGAGAATCATTCCCTCACCTGCTATCGCTTCGGTTCCCGGTCCAATAATAATATCTACATTGTCTTGAATATAAGGATTTCCAGCTTTACCTATCTTGTATATCTTCCCGTCTTTAATTCCAATATCAGCTTTAACAATACCCCACCAGTCAAGAATTAAAGCATTGGTAATTACAACATCAACGGCGCCGTCTTGGTTCGAGATAGGCGCCTGACCCATGCCATCGCGAATAACTTTCCCACCGCCAAACTTTACTTCATCGCCATATATAGTAAAATCACGTTCGACTTCGATAAATAGTTCGGTGTCAGCAAGACGGACTTTATCGCCAACTGTAGGGCCAAAAGTTTCCGCATACGCGCGACGCGACATTCGATAGCTCATTATTAGCACTCCTGAGACGGTGTTGTATTAATTTGAATATTTTTGAGCAAATTTAGGAAGGTGAAATCAAATATTCTCAATAAATTTATAAATTTGTCATGAGTGGAAATATAAAGATACAAATATTAATAGAAGAGGGAACCGAGTGACAAATATGGATAAGTGCTTTCAGGAAAATATATATTTAGAATTTCCGTATAAATACTGGTTGATTGAAATATTCAGATGGGCAAGCTAAAAGTAGCGCTAAATATTAGGGGAAGTATATTAAATGTTACTTGAAGCATTATTCGCGTTTGGTACTTTAGTACTGAAGGAGTTTGTCAAACACACTACCGAAACAGTCATTAGCCATTGCGCGAACTTTTTCCGCAGAAGAAATTCCTCAAGTCAACATGCAAACAGCCCTTACAGTAATAAGACTGCTAAAGATGTAACGCAGGAGCTAGAGGTCATTGATGTTGAGTTTGTTGAAATTGAACGCAAGGTGCAATATGACGGTTACACATCTCGGCGAGACCAAGAACGAATACAAGAGCTAGAGCTTTTGCGAAATGATAAATTTCAGGAATATCAAAAATTGAAATCGGCGGAAATTGTAGAGGAGCAGTGTACAAGTCCAGAAGACTATGAGACCTCATCTTTAGAAAATGATAAAGTTCATGTACTGCAATTTCACATGGGTCAAGTTGTTCTAGAGAAAAAATGCAGTTGCGGAAAACCTATGATTTTGCAGTCCAAGAAGCGTCTTGATGGTAGTCTTTACCAACTTGGTGATTTTTTTTGGGCTTGTACTGGCTTCTACAATAACCCACTTATACAATGTAAAAATACACAAAGCTTTACTTCTAAGGATATAGGGTTTTTACACAAGTCTGATATTTTTGAGTTTCAAGTTTCAAATCAAGAACTTTCCACTATTTTTCATGATGCATCCGTAGAAAAAACAGCTATCAAGCGAATCAAATCACATCTGAAAGAAAAGGATGATGAAATATTTTGCCCTGTGCATCATGTACCTATGATTTTACGTGAAAAACACAATCATGCAGGCGTTGCTCTAGATATGTTTTTTCTTGCATGTCCTCATTCTAGATGCCAGCAAAAGGTTAAGTTAAAATCACCTGCTCAATTAGCTGCTTACTTGAAACGGAGAGAGGGGCGCGGTATTATATAATCTTAATTAAAAAGTCGGTTCTACGCCGTAACTGTTATCATAAAAAAATATTTTGACACTTGCGACTTGAGAAAAATGAAAACCTTTACTGCCATCATTGAGCGAGATATTGAAACAAATCTTTACGTTGGATATATTCCTGGGTTTCCAGGAGCGCACTCCCAAGGTAAAACAATAGATGAATTACAAGAAAATCTTCGAGAAGTGCTTGAAATGCTTCTCGAAGATGAAAATGTTTCATTCACCACTCAGTTCGTTGGTACGCAACAGATTGTGTTGCAATAAATTATGAGTAATATTCCTGTTTTAAAGCCACAAGAGGTTGTAAGAATTCTTGAAAACTTGGGTTTTGTAGAAGTGCGTCAAAGAGGTTCACATAAACAATTTCGTCATCCGGATGGACGTGGAACAACAGTTCCATTCCATAAAGGGCAAGATATTTCACCAAGATTACTACGCCAAATTGCAAGTGATATTAATTTAACAGTTGAAGAAATGTTAGAGTTTCTTTAATGTTAATCGTCTACTTATTAAAACAATCTTTTGGAAGTTTTATGACTAGTGTTAATTAAATCCTTCCAGCGGAAGATAAACTCGATGTTTCATTGCAATTTGCTTCCGAGACAATTGCTACTAATACTCATGCTACCTTTCGCACAATGAA
Organism: Calothrix sp. PCC 7716; assembly: GCF_019977735.1. GTDB lineage: Bacteria > Cyanobacteriota > Cyanobacteriia > Cyanobacteriales > Nostocaceae > Dulcicalothrix. The sequence goes on from NZ_AP025018.1 coordinate 5,905,833, forward strand.
ATACTGATGTCAGGCTCTGGCATCTCGTCTATTTGGAGTGTTTTCTGGAACAGCGATACTTTGGTTAAGGGCTTTAACCATTCTGCCACCTAGAGAAAGACCTAAGCATCCAGCAGCACAAACAGCAACGACAGCGGGTAAGGAAACAGCAACAGTAGTGGCTCCAGCTGCTGTTGCAATTGTTGCAACCGTTACTTGACCTACACCTGCCAAACACCCTGCTGCACTTGTAAGAATACCAGCTGCACCAAGTTCGACAGTTCCAGCAGCAACTTCTGCTTGAGGATTATATTGATTAGACATTGGAAACTTCCTGCTTTTAATCAAATTAAGGGTAATTACATTAACTAGGCTAATATTTATTTATATTTAAGGTGTTAAGTTACAGTGAATTTTAAGCCACTTATATCTAATGTTTTTATTACTTGGTAGATGAAATAGTCATAAATCCTAAGTGATTTAACGGAGGTGACGAAATACTAACCAATGTAGACGATGCAGTTATCTGAAAATATGTTAAAGCTGATATTGCTAAAGTATTTGTACTAACAAATATTGGATAAATTTTTCCAACAAGGAAAGTACTAGAATTTGATACTAGGTTAGGATTGAGGAAATACTAACTATTTGTGAGCTACTGGTTATGACATCAACGTTTAGTGTTGTTCATAGCGAACCCGATATTCTAGGGGGAACTCCTGTTTTTGTTGGCACCCGTGTACCTGTAAAAACGTTGCTTGATTATCTTGAAGCTGGTGATTCGTTAGATGAGTTTTTAGATCATTTCCCTAGTGTTAGTCGCAACCAAGCAATTGCAGCGCTTAAATTAGCAAAAGAAATGCTAATTGCTTATGCTCATCCTTCTTGACGAATGCGCTCCACGACCCCTTAAGCGCCAGCTTAGAGATTATGACATACGAACGGTTGTGGAAATGGGATGGTCAGGCAAAAAGAACGGCGAACTTCTAAAACTCATGACTGAAGCTGGTTTCACAATATTATTGACTACTGACCAAAATTTACGGTATCAGCAAAATTTACAGCAAGCAGGAGTTCCTGTCATTGTTCTTATGGCGCCAACCAATCGCCTCCCTGATTTAATCCCACTTATACCAGAAGTTCGTAGCATATTAAGTACAATTGCTCTAGGTGAAGTAATTGAAATTGGAGAAAACCAATGACTAATCCCAGGATTTTTGCGGACTTCCACAACGCCGATAGTCAAGGTCGGTTGCGTCTTAACTGTGTTGGTACTAGTGACGATTTACGGCGCCAGGATGTAAAGTTACATGAAGGTCAATCACTTATTCTATACAGCGAAGAATTACAAGTAGAGGGAGTTGTGCAGTATTCAGAGGAAGAAAAGCTTTGGGTTGCAGCGATTGATTGGAATCTAACTAGAAAAAGCGGTAAAATTGCTGCTCAATTTGGCAGTGCCAAGGGATTAATAAAAATGTCAGATGATTTTAACGAGCCATTGGAAGGTTTTGAGGAATATGCTCCATGAAGCTCTTACTTGACGAGACTATACAAAGGTGTAATTTTGTTCTAATGAGCGTGCTAAACTTATTAACTGACGAGTTTAAAGTATAGTGTGTCAAGAGTTCCTACTACAGCACAGAAATCACAGTGTTTCGATCTATGTATTTGGTTTACCAAGCTTTACTTGCCTATCAATGTAGTTCGTTTAGATGAACGAACAGGCAATGTTTTTTTCTTAGCGGGTGAGGAGAATATCATAGAAATATATCCTAATGGTAGATGGAGGTATATTGGATGAGCAAGCCTAACTTCAAAGCAATGAGCCTTAAAGAGCTACATGCCTATGTTATTACCCATCGAGAAGATGATGAAGCTTTTTATACTTATGTAGATAAATTACACGTAGAGGGGACTTGGATAGAAATGCCACCATTAGAATCAGCAGAAGATTTGGAAAATTATCCAGAATTTATTAAACACATGAGCAAAAGCTCAAAAGCTGATGATAAAGCAGTTTAAGCCCATAATAAATTGTGGTCTCGATAAAAGCGGCGCCGTCTTTCTTCACCTGTACTAGCGTCGAATTGGCGATTCTTGCTAATACTTAGAGCCAAGATAAACATGTTTCCCACAAATTATGGACTATCAGCACATTATGGCTCTTCCGTACTTTACGTGCTAAATTTGAATTTAAATCGATAATTATCCTTTAAAATCAAGGCTTACAGGCACTTATAGATGAAATTTAATTAATTTGATATTTATAAAAGTAATAATAGCTCTAAGATAAGCACAGCAAGGATTTAAACCTGATTTTTCTTATTATTTAGCACGTAAAGTACGGAAGAGCCGCGTTGATAGGGACACCGTAAGTTTCTGCTAAATAATTAATAATACGTTCTGTGCTATTGTCTATTGCTGAGGCTACTATGATAATTTGATGTTGACTATTTATTGTTTCTGGAATTTCGGTGCCAAATTTTTCAAGGGAATGCAGCTTCTAGTTCATTTTTGCCTGCAAAGTATTGATTTGCAATAGCGTTGATACTATCATACGACAAATCTTTAACCCATGATGCATAATCTAAAGCTTGTGCTGTTACTTCTCTAGATGTTTTATCGCGCTTGAGTTCAATAACTACTACATCTCCTTTGCTGTTTAAGCATAGTAAGTCAATTACACCGTTGTAAGCTGTACTTACCTAGGGTGTTGACTCTGATGCTTCGGGGACAATAATTTTTCATGCACAATCTGTGTCTGGTGGCGCCAGTGTTAAGCCTTGTATTATAGCTGCTTTGAGCTTTTAGTTTAGACACAAAAGTTGTATGAACGATTTTGACCTAATTTCCCACAAAGTCAACACCCTAGTACTTACCTGCCTTCCAATTAATAAAAGGTCTGTTGACAAAATAGATATATCATTTTCTAGCCATTTTTCTAGACGTTCTTCTAGATTCAATTTAGCTTTGCTTATATTTTTTAGCTTATCTTCTGGAGTTACTTCCCAAATTTTTAAGTCTTCTGGCATGGGTATAGGCTGCTCAATAGTGTCTATGAGCGTATTATTCCCAAGTTGAGGGATAAAATTGCTTTGTTCTAGATGCTTTGTACTGCAGTATCACATAAATGCTTTGTACTAGATGCTACCCTACCCTTCGGGATATCCTTCGGATAACGGGAAAACTGCGTTTACGTTCCTCAGCATGACATGAGTCCAATTTGCAGTATAAGTTTTATTGCATTGGTTTGAGGTCGTCCCAGTCTACTATTTGTACTTCTCTTCCGTTGCGGAACATTCGTTTTTGCAAGCGAGGAAAATCTGCTATATCTACTTGGCGCCTTTCTCCACCAACTATATAAACTAGGTTTTCGTCAAAGGGGTTGTGAAGATGGTGCGCTACTGAGGGTGTGGGGAAACCCATGAAGTCACCGGCGCCTACTTCAAATTCTTCATCGTCAATTTCTGCGATACCCCGTCCAGAAAGAATATATATAAATTCTTCTTCAAATTGATGCGAGTGGTAAATGAAGGATTCTTTACCAGGTGGAATATGCGCTAAAGTAATTCCAATCCTTTGTAAACCCACAGCTTCACCTAAAAATACACCTTTAATTTCAGAGTTATTGTTCCAAGGGTGAGAAAAGCTGTGTTCTTGCAGTTGCTTAATTGCTTCCGCGCGGATTAATGGGTGTGGGTTTTGGTTTTCGCTCATTTTCAATCGGTTTTGCTAAACTTCTTGTGGGATGGGCATCCTTGCCCGTCGCATTGATTTGGGGGGCAGGTTTAGTAGATTTTTCGTTGATGATGAAGATTGTTGGTTAACCTGCCCCTACAGGGTTCCGTTTATCAATCCGTTGAAACCGTATACTTGGCGCCTTCCTGTTAACGGTACTAAAACAATCTCTTTTTCATCACCGGGTTCAAAACGTACTGCTGTACCAGCAGGAATATCAAGACGCATTCCGCGCGCTTGCTGTCTGTCGAAATGTAATGCTGTATTGACTTCAAAAAAATGGAAATGTGAACCTACTTGAATTGGTCTATCTCCTGTGTTCGCTACTTGTAGTCTTACTGTTTCGCGTCCTGCGTTTAATTCGATTTCGCCGTCTGGCGTAATAATTTCCCCTGGTCTCATAATTATTTATTGAATAGGATTATGTACTGTTACAAGCTTAGTGCCGTCTGGAAATGTTGCTTCTACTTGTACTTCATGTACCATTTCTGGTACACCTTCCATTACGTCGTCACTTTTTAATAATGTTGTACCATAACTCATTAACTCAGCTACAGTGCGTCCATCCCTGGCGCCTTCTAATATTGCAGCAGTAATAAAAGCAACTGCTTCTGGGTAATTTAACTTCAAACCTCGGTCTTTACGTCTTTCTGCCAATAAAGCAGCAGTAAAAATTAGTAATTTATCTTTTTCCTGCGGCGTTAGCTGCATTTACTACCCCTTTAAATTTGCCAAACACGCGGTATGCAGTCAGAACGTCCTAGTAATGATTGCCGTAATAACTGCCATACTGCCGTAAACCAGTTTCTCACCTCACTGGTAGAACTACCACGATATCTACACAAAAATCCATGTTCTAACCGAGTAACTCCAAATGAGTGATGAGTGCTGAGTTCTGAGGAGCCATCGCCGTGCGGGGGTTCCCCCCGTTGAGGCGAATGGCGTTGCTGAGTGTATAAGGAACGGGTTTTTTCGATGATTTCTGGTGATACTGCTTGACCGACAAAAACTAAAGTACCTACAACGGGTTGTCCGTTTAATGCATGGGGACTATGAAATACTTCTTCATTACCAGGCAACCATTGTCTATCTACCCATAACGGTTTACCTTGCTGCCAAACTTCTGTGTAACTTTTCCAATTACCCTGTAAAAACTTCTCACCCCGCGCGCTACGTCCAAATCGCGTAATTTCCCAGCCTATCAATGTAGCGTTTTCAGCTAAATTTATACGTGTGTCTTGGCGATATATGGCGCCATCAAAAACAATCGTTTCTTGCGGTAGCCATTCTAAAGTGGCGCCTGCATCAACTTTAATATCGATGTTTTGCATAGCTAGGCGCCCGTTACTTCGATAAATCTTACCTGCTGCTGCTGTTGTAATTAATACTTGTGAGTTTGGCCGAAGCTGAAAATTACTAGATAATTTATCACCTCCAACAACACCCCCAGCAGTATGTAATATCACACTATGACATACTAATTTACCTTCCGGGTAAAATGGACGCTGCACTTTTAAGGGTGCTTGGTGATGGGCATGAATTAATTGTGTGGCGCCTTGGCGATGTGCATACACTAAATCTAATTTGCCATGCCAGCTATTTGGTGTATATGTTGCTGTGATGTCAGATGTCATTAATTTAGATATTTGGAGGATGTTCTCCCATTTCCACCCACATTTTACGTATACGTATCAATTGTGGACGATTCATTTTTAATACGGAAATTGTTGCTCGACCAATCTCTGTAATTCCTATAATTTCTGTGCAATCTTCATTCCAAGTAAAATGTTCCTCCCATAATTGTTGTTGCGGATGAAATAAAGTAACTTCTTGCCCTTGTTCTTCATCAAAACCTGTTTGACGTGAAGCTTTATAACGATTACAAGAAGGACAAGCCAAGCATATGTTGTCAAAATTTGTTTCTCCACCAGCAGAACGAGGTCTGATGTGTTCAAATTCAAATGTTATAGCTATCAGAAATTCCGCAGTTCGGCAGTAAGCACAACAGTCGTAGAACTTAGCTCTAACTTCTTTTTGTAAATCAACTGGAATATACGCGCTCACGATGCTTTTATTTTATTTTTAAGTTTATGTAAAGTATACCTAGCTCTAGTCTTGATAATATTAAGCTGGTCAATCTGCACTAGTAAATTGTCTAAACTAGCAGTTTCTTCTACTGATAACTCGTTTTCCTTGTTTCGTGCGAGCAAATCATCTAGTTTATTTTGTGCTTTTAGAGATAGCTCAATTTCTGCTAATGCTTGTAACTCTTCAACACTCATACCAGTTAAAATTTCTTCATCATTAAGCGATAAGTTTGTTAGATTTTGATAAGTTTCTAAATCTAACAATACACCTACCCGTTCTCCTGTTGGGTTTGTAACGTATTGCACTTGTCGAGACATAAGTTTATAGCGTTATTTTAACAATAATATATATGATAACAGAAACAATATCCGGATTATTGGTTAACCAGCTCCATTACAGTTGCTCCCAGTGTACAGAATAGCCTTCTGTTTTTTTGTAATTCAAGCAATCCACTCATCATCTATAAAAATAAACCCGCCCCTACTTTTTCATGTTGTGGGGGCGGGCGCCTGTGAGCGTTTGTTACTTCTTTTTCATGCCTAAAATTAGCTCCTGGGCGCTAGTTTGACGGTCTACTAAAAGTCTTACTGACTGACCGACTTTAGGCGCCGACGGTAGCGATGTAATATAGCAACGATACTACCACCGACTAAGCCAAGGGCAAGACTTGGTTCGGGGACACGCTGAGAGACAGCTGTCAAACCTACTATTTTCTTAGTTCCATCGCCGATGCTACCTACTAACGTAGCGGCGCCTGTACTCAAATCTATCTTGTATAAATTGGAGCCGGATGCCGAGGTTGGAGTCAATGCCGCGATGGCATCATTTACGCCATTCTGGGTGAAAATGTCGAATCCTCCTCTTGAGTCAATGTCGATACCGAGGGCGCCTACCCTTACCAGGGTGCCAGCATTAGGCGGGTTCTGTATAAACAATGCGTCGCTGATGTAGTCAATATCGTACAGCGCGGTTCCAGTGTCTGGGTTCGTATCCGCATTGGTGTAAGCTGCAGCAGTAATGTTGGGGTCTCCTGGGTTTAATGTCCCATCAACAATGACCGCACCAGTATCCACATTGATGCGGAAGTTTTGGTCATTGCCACCGACAACCCGCAAGCGGTCGGGTACTGGGTTAAAGTCCACTCCAGAAACAAACCCTCCAGTGAAGGCATTGCTAAGGTTACTTACAAAAGAAGCAGCACCAGTAAATGGGTTAATGGTGTAGATTTTGTTGGCAGTCGTCAGACCGTAGATTAGTTCGTTAGCTGGACGACGGTCAATGCCTAACAAAAGACCATCAATCCCAGTTACTGAGACATTAGTAGTACTAGCAGGATTGTTAGAGTCGAAGAGAACTAGATTGTTATTGTCACTTAGACCAACCAAACCAAGAGCAGCCGCTGGTTTGGTATTGTTGAGCAGATCGAAGATCGTTACAACGGCCAGTGCAAATATGACTGTACTGAGGCGATTGAGTTTCATTGTCAAGCCCTTAATTGGTTACTTTTATTATTTCTGTAAATAAAATTCCGACAATTACGAATAGCCAAGTATATTCACGCACTTATAGCCAATTTTTCTGCAATGGCGCCATGTAAGAAATATTACATTAATCTCTAGAGTAAATTCAATGATAAATATATATTTCATCGAATCTTTAAATATATAAAATTTAGGTCATTCTCCCGACGGGCGAAGTTTTTGCTACAAAAATTTCTTGTGGGGTGGGCATCCTTGCCCGCCCATAGTTTGAACGGGCTTTCTCTGCCCATTCCACAACATGGAGAATTAAATTTTTGGAAGTCTCTATGCGGGGCTTCAGCTTCAAAATACTGAATTAGTGTTGTATTTTTTTAATGCTTCATTCAAGAGCAATATAGGAGATAGCAGGTAAAATCGAAGACATAAGCTTTCCACGTGAGACAGTCAATGGTAGAACAACTGATTGGGAAACGAATTTCTATCCCCGGACAATTCACAGCTAGAGTCACTGTCGAATCGGTTACAGTTGTTGATGATACCGTGTTGCTACAGGTACGTACAACCGAAGGCGAATTGCGTGAAGCTATTTTGGGTAGCGTGGACATTGAGGAAATTTTAGCCCATCAACAGCAAACAGGCGCCACAACTGTTGATGCTAATTCATTTTTTCTGTTTATTGAGTCAGCACGGATAAAAACAGCGTTTGCTTATGACCCCCATTTTGCTGTAAGTCTTAGTGGTGTGCGTCCCTTGCCTCACCAGCTAGAAGCCGTATACGAGCGAATTTTACCTCAAGTGCGGTTGAGATTTCTGTTGGCAGATGACCCAGGCGCCGGTAAAACTATTATGGCGGGGTTGTTGTTGAAAGAGCTTAAACTGAGAAATGCTATCGACCGCGTGTTAATTCTTGCACCAGCTCCTTTAACAATACAATGGCAAGATGAATTACGTAGTAAATTTTCAGAAACGTTTGAAGTTGTTAATTCTACACTGGCAAAAAATCAGTTGGCAGGTAATCCTTGGGAAAGATTTCGTCAATGTATTGCTTCGCTTGATTTTGCTAAACGCGATGATGTGGCGCCTGGTATTTTACAAGTTGATTGGGATTTAGTAATTATTGATGAGGCTCATAAGTGTTCTGCACGTACCCAAGGCGATGATTTACGTCGCACTGGACGCTACAGGCTAGCAGAAGAATTATCGCAAATTACAGAAAGAATTTTACTGCTGACGGCTACCCCCCACCAGGGTGATGTCAAACAATTTCATAATTTTTTGCGGTTACTTGACCCCGAACAATTTATTTCTAATGAACTAAATCCGCAGATGTTAAGTTTAGAGGATAGTCCTTGGTTCCTGCGGCGAATTAAAGAAGAATTAAAAGACTTTAATGGGTATAAACTTTTTAAAGAGCGTTTTCCAATAACTGTACCTTTCGATTTATCTCCCGCAGAAAAGCACCTTTATGACCAAGTAACTAAGTATATTAACAAATATTTAGGTAAAACTAAAGGGCGTAAGCAAGCTTCAGTGGCGTTGGCAAGGACGGTTTTACAAAGGCGTTTGGCAAGTAGTTTAAATGCTATTTTTAGTTCTTTGAAAAAACGTCATAGGCGTTTTGCTGAGTTATTAGAGGAACTAGATGACTTATCTCCTACTGAACAAAGGGAACGTTTAATTAACTTGGGTAAACCAATAGACCCAGAATTAGAAAGTGATGACTGCGAAGAGGAACAATTAGAGGAATTAGCTATTGAGTCTACTGTTGCCGAACAATTAGACCAACTGCGAGAAGAATTACACTCATTAGAACAGTTAGTTAAACTAGCTCAACAAACAATTGATATTGGCACGGAAAGTAAATTAAATGAACTTAAAAACTGTCTCAAGAGAGCAGAATTGGATGAATTAAAAGATGAGCAAGGTAAATTACTAATTTTCACTGAGCATCGAGATACGTTAGAATATCTCAAGCAGAATTTAATTAAATGGGGTTACACCACTTGTGAAATTCATGGTGGTATGAATATCCTCGCAAGAAAAGCCGCTCAAAAAGATTTTCAAATGAGCAAACAAGTTTGTTTAGCGACAGAAGCAGCGGGAGAAGGGATTAATTTACAATTCTGTCGATTAATGATTAATTATGACCTACCCTGGAATCCTAACCGCTTAGAGCAGCGAATGGGAAGAATTCACCGAATTGGTCAAACAAAGGATGTTTATATATTTAACTTTGTAGCAGTAAATACGGTAGAAGGTCGCGTATTAGAGAAATTGCTATTTAAGTTAGAAGAAATTAGAAATGCGATGGGCGACCGTGTGTTTGACGTTATTGGGCAATTACTGCAACTTAATGATATTAGATTTGAGGAATTGGTTAGGGAAGCTACCTATACTAAGAAGAACGAAGATGAGGTTTTAGAGCAAATATCTCGTCTTGACCCTAAACGCTTAGAAGCTTTAGAACAAGCAACTGGTGTGGCTTTGGCTACTTCCCATGTAGATTTAACCCAGATTCGTCGTACCCAAAGTCAAGATTATGTTTCTGAAGAACAGCGATTAATGCCGCGCTATGTGGAAGAATTTTTTAAACGGACTTGTGATTATCTACGGGTAAATTTGGAAGCTCGTGCTGATGGTTTGTGGCGAGTAACTTATGTAAAAGAGGAATTTCGCTCCAATAATTTAGAGTCTGTCCGGCGCCTGGGAACTCCAGAAAAAGAATATCTAAAACTGACATTTTATAAAGAAAATTTAGCAAATCCATCTCATCAAGATGCCGATTTATTATCACCGGGACATCCTTTATTTGCAGCTATTACCGAACGGTTAGACATGCAACTTAGTGAGCAATCCCAGCAATCTGCTATATTTATTGACGCTGATACACAGCAACCCTATAGCATTCACTTTTTTGAAGTGCAGCTTTGTGGTGTGGGGCGTAAAGGTAAAGATAAAGTTCTCAAAGCGCGGTTGTGTGCTGTGGCAGAAAAATCTACAGGGGAACTAGCACTGGTTTCTCCCGACTGTCTACATAATTTAGCACCAGCACCCGAAGCAATTTCCCTCTCTGCAGGAGAGATAAACCAACCCCCCACACCCCAAGAACAACAAAAAGTAGAAAATTGGTTGAAGGTGAAGGTACAGTTACCGTTAATGAACCAAGAGCGCTCGCAACGGCAACGAGAGTTAGAAATAAGACAAGATTACTTAAAAAAGGCGATGGAATCTGCCATCCGCGATGCCCAAGCCAACCAAATGAAGTTAGCATCTAAGGTAGCCAAAGGAGATGAAACCTACCGAGTCGCACGAGACAACGCTCAAAAGAAAGTGCGGAACTTGCAGGAGCGGTATAAAAATAAACAAGACGAATTAAATTATCTTAACCAATTTTCCTAAAATGTTGGGAGTTGAAGCGATTAAAAATGCTATTCTCGAAGCTATTAAAAAAGGAACGCTCGGTTACGTTCCATCAATGACAATAGTCTCTGGCACACCAGTAGTAGAAAATCCCAGCTTAATCAGCTTTGAGAAATCTATTCCTGCCGACGAATTAGACCTTGCTGGTTATCTTTTATCTCCCAGTTTGGTTAAGAAATTGCGTATTATCCCATCTGAGAATGAAGTAGAAACAACATCAAACCAGGAGGAAGTTGACACCAATGATACCGACGAAGATAATAGTACAGATGACTTTGATGGCGCCACACCAGAAATAGTCTCCGAAGAGAAAAAGACTATTGTAGATAAATCAGAAACAAGTAGCATTGAAAGAATAATATTAACTGACATTGTTAATGGTAAAAAATCAGCACATTACTACAAGTTAACTTCAGTCACCGATAAATCAAAAATATTTGAACTATTTCAGGTGTTACAGATATTATCAGATAAAGCTGAGGGAATGACAATCAAGATTGAAGTACAAGCAAATACAAAAGATAAATTTGACCCTAGCTGGATACGTAATGCAATTGAAGAGCCGCTTGATGAAATGGATATTCAAGCATCTACACGTTTGGAATAGGTGTTAACTAAACTTCTAAAATCCCGGTTTGTAGAAGTTACCAGGATTTTAAGCTTTACAATTCTTACAAATATTAGATTGCTATATTACTGGGAATACTTCTTAGCCTCATTTCAAGGTGCCTGCAATCATTTTTGAAACTCTTTAACAGCAGCAATGTGGCTTTGATTAGCGTTTATATGCGCCTGTACAGTTTCTACAAACACCTCTGTTGAGGCATCGGATGCTAATTCCTGCGATTTTTCCACAAATTCTTGGGCGTTTTCCTGAATAGTTTTCCCAGACGCTTCAATGCTTTGAACGACTTCCGGCTCGATTTGACTGTCGTTTTGTAGTCGCTTACCAACTTCTTCTACTGATTTACCATGCTCAAGTGATTGCAAGGCGTGTTTCTGTGCGGCTTGTATTCTTTGCTCTGAAACTTTATGCATGGACGGATGCTCTCACTTACTAACACATATTAAGTTGATAACTCCTTTATACTTTTTTTCATCTAACTATGTGGGTATTTTGGTAGATACCAGTTTCACCCACATTCTACGTATACGAGTTAACTGGAATTGAATTTTAAATAATCTACAAAATTTTTAAGATGCTTCGTGCCTCAGCATGACAATTGAGAGATGCTTCGTGCCTCAGCATGACAATTGAGAGATGCTTCGTGCCTCAGCATGACAATTGAGAGATGCTTCGTTCGCGACTCATGACAATACGTTTAAGACGTTTATTTGTTGTCCAGGTAAAATTGATTTGGTTTCTTTTGGTAGAATTGCTAGGGCGTTGGTTTGTGCTAGGTTAATTAAGTTTCCTGATACTTGGTTGCCTCCTGCTATTTCAAATTCGTATTCTCCGTTTATAAGTTTTAGTTTTCCCCAAATATATGTTTCGCGTTTGCCGTCGGAGTGTAGTTCAGTTGATGCTTTTGCTTTTATAATCGCGGGGCGCCAATTTTCTGAGAGTCCAGATAGTTTTTTGATGGCTGGTTGGACAAATCGCCAAAATGTTACTAGTGCTGATGCTGGGTTTCCTGGTAAACCGAAGTATATTTTATTGTTGGGGAATGCTGCGACTGTTAGGGGTTTACCTGGTTTCATTGCGACGCTGCGAATGTGAATTCCACCTAGTGATTCTAAAATTTTTTCTACATAGTCGTATTCGCCTACTGATACTCCACCAGATGAAATTATAATATCGGCGCCCCCAGAACTCTTGCTAACAGCTTTTTCGATAGTCGCTTTTAATATTTCTTCATTATCGGGCACGATGCCATACGATATTGCTTCGGCGCCTAGTTGTTGTACGTTAGCTATTAATGCGTAGTTGTTGGAATCAACTATTTGCCCTGGTTGTAAAGTTTTATCTACTGTGACTAATTCATCTCCAGTTGATAATATTGCTACTTTTGGTTTGCGGTAAACACATAGGTGATTACATTGTGCAGCAGCTAATACAGCTATTTCTGGAGCATTGAGTATAATTCCTGCTGGTAATAATTCATTCCCTGCTTGATAATATGATGCTTTTTTTCTAATGAATTCTTTAGGTTTAGGCGCCGCTTTAATCAAAACTTGGTTGTCTTCACGCTGTGTAACTTCCTGCATGACTATTGTATCGGCGCCTGTTGGAATGACGGCGCCTGTAAAGATACGTGCGGCTTGTCCTGCTTGTAGTGTTGATTTGGGTTGATAGCCAGCAGGTATTTCTTCGATAATAGAAAGTATGGCAGGATTTTGAGCATTACAGTCAGAAACATCCTCGTAGCGTACTGCGTAACCATCCATTGCTGAATTATCCCAGTGGGGAAAGTCGAGGTGACTGGTGATGGGTTTTGCTAGAATGCGTCCAGTTGCTCTGAGTAAGTCAACAGTTTCTGTATCGAATTGACTATCAAGAGGTTGTACTAAGCTGTATATAATTGCTTCGGCTTCGTTGACTGACTGCATGGCGATTGATTTAATCAAAAAAAAATAAAATAAAATAAACAAGCTAACTATAACTATTTCACTAATTTCACTATCTATTACCTTTCCCTATATTATGACCATTACAAAGTATTCCAAGCCGACGGACGACGAGCCATATTTCCCTAAAGCTGGCTATGCTAGACGTGCGATGGCTTTAAGCGTTGATTTTCTGGGTGCTTGGCTGGTTAGTTCGGTGTTTGGTAGTGGTGATGTTGGTGTTCAAGTTGTTCAAATATTGGTTTTTGTTCTCGCTTGGTTGATTTTACGGGTCGTTGTAGTTTACAACAATAAAGGTCAAAGTTTAGGGCGCTTTTGCTTTGACTTGAAGGTACTCGAATTGGGGAAACCCATTATTCCTGATTTACTATCTTTATTTAAACGCGAAGCTATTATTGCTTTGGGCGCCCTTTTAGTGTCGATTGCTTTGGGTAATATTATTCGGAATCCGACTGCTATACTGCTAGTAATTCCTCTGGCTATTGATTGCTGTACGGCGTTTTCGGATACTCAATGGCAACAAGCACTGCATGACCGCTATGCTAGTACTATGGTTGTCTCGTCGCGTCGCGGCTATTCGCTTGACCTAAAGTTAAAGCGATTAGTTGAAAAAACGCGGCGCAATGTGCGATTATAGGAGTTTGTGTTAAATTCTCTTCAAGCTTTACCTTTGGTTTGAACAATTATGGCTAAGAGCAAAGGTGTCCGTATTGTAGTGACACTCGAATGTACTGAATGTAGGTCAAATCCTGACAAACGTTCCCCTGGTGTATCGCGTTATACTACGACTAAAAATCGTCGCAATACAACCAACCGTCTAGAACTAAGTAAGTTCTGTACGCACTGTAACAAGCACACGACTCACAAAGAGATTAAGTAGAGGACATTTTGTAGGAATGAGTTACTATCGTCGCCGTCTGTCACCGATTAAACCCGGTGAACCAATCGATTATAAAGATGTTGATTTGCTGCGTAAGTTTGTTACCGAGCGTGGCAAAATCCTTCCACGTCGTATAACTGGACTGACTGCAAAACAGCAGCGTGATTTGACTTTATCTATCAAGCGCGCGCGAATTATGGCTTTATTGCCGTTTATTAACGCAGAAGGCTAAACTGATTTTGCTACGCACATGAATAGATTTTGGAGTTTGGATTTGTCTTTGACAATGAATGGATTTGCCAAAGTATCCAATTTTCCCAAAATCTAGAATCTTATTTGTTTAACAATCTAAAAGATATAGGATTTTTGTATTACATACTAGTTATATAATTCAGAAATCCAAGCTAAAATCTATTCACGTGCGTTCACGTAGTGTTCCGCAGGAAAGCAAAATCTTAAAATCCATTCATTGTCGAAGACAAATCTATAATTTAAAGGCTTGTGGAGAAGGGGACGCTAGTAGAATTTCGGGTTGGAGCAGAACGACGTCTGGGGGTGGTTGACCGACCAGATGGTAAAACCCGTGTTTTTGTAATCGACGAACGAGGTCAACCCCACAGCCTTGCCCCTCGGCAAATTACTTATACAGTGACTGGGGAAACTTTTCAACCGTCACAAATACCAAAGTTTTTACAAGAAGTTAATGGTTATTTAGACCCATCAAGTCTTGAGGTTGCTTGGGAACTACTCGTTGAAGATGGCGAAGTTGTTACCCCTCTTCAAATGGCGGAACTGCTGTTTTCTGAATCTTTACCTTCTCAATGTTATGCTGCTTATTGGTTATTGTCGGACGACAAAACTTACTTTAAGCAGAAAGGAGATGCTTACGAACCTCGAACTACCACACAGGTAGCAGAGCGTAAGCATCAATTGGAAGTAGAAGCTCTCAAAGTTAGAGGACAGCAAGAATTTTTAGACCGAGTTGACAAAGCACTTAAAGGAGAACCTGTTGAGTGGCAGCGACATGACCGTCACCGCATTGAAGCTTTAGAAAAATACGCAGCCCTACTTGCTGACACTACTAAAGCAGGTGTAACTTATGAAACTGTCGCGCGTGCTTATCCTCCAAGTGCGCCAGTACTAGAGACAATGAACTTATTGGGGCGCCCTGCTACACCCCAAGCAGCTTTTCAACTTCTTATCGACCTAGGTCTATGGAGTCCCCATGAGAACCTATTTTTACGTCGTTCGTCAATTCCAATACAATTCCCACCAAAGGTAATAGAAGTGGCGCAGCAGCGTTTGGATTTTATCCCACCAGATAAAGATATCGACCGTCTGAATTTAACGCATCTCAAGGTGTACACTATCGATGATGAGAGTACCACCGAGATTGATGACGGTTTAAGTTGGGAACGATTACCAGACGGACGTGAACGTGTTTGGGTTCATATTGCTGACCCAACGCGCTGGCTGATGCCCGAAGATGAATTAGATTTAGAAGCACGTAGGCGTGGCAGTACGGTATATTTACCTACGGGAATGGTGCCAATGTTCCCCGAAGTATTAGCCACTGGACCAATGAGTTTGGTTCAAGGTAGAGAATGTTGCGCTTTGAGTTTTGGGATTATTTTGGATGAAGCAGGCGCCGTTGTAGATTACTGTATTAACGCTAGCTTGATTAAACCTACATATCGTCTAACTTACGAAGATGTTGACGAAATGTTGCAATTAGGCGTTCAAGCAGAACCAGAAATTAAAGACATCGCTGATGCAGCAGAGAAACGCAAAGCATGGCGTTATGCTCAAGGAGCAATTAGTATTAACATGCCCGAAGCGATGATTAAAGTGAAAGGAGATGAAGTTAGCATCGATTTATTAGATGATTCTCCCTCGCGTCGGCTTGTTGCTGAAATGATGATTGTCGCAGGGGAAGTAGCCGCTCGATATGGAAAAGAAAATAATATACCTTTACCTTTCCGTGGTCAGCCTCAACCAGAATTACCACCAGAAGAAGAATTAATATTGTTGCCTGCTGGTTTTGTGCGAGCTTGTGCAATGCGCCGATGTATGCCTAAGAGTGAAATGAGTATTACCCCAGTTCGTCACGCTGGTCTAGGTTTAGATACTTACACACAAGCAACTTCTCCAATTCGCCGTTATAGTGATTTACTTACCCACTTCCAATTAAAAGCGCATTTACGTGGTGAAGTATTGCCTTTCACCGCAGACCAGCTTAGAGAAGTAATGATAATGGTGACTACAATTACCCAAGAAGTCACAATGGTAGAGCGGCAAACCAATCGCTACTGGGCACTTGAGTATTTACGCCGTAACCCAGATGAAATTTGGGAAGTTACTGTATTAATGTGGTTACGCGAAGATAGTGGTTTAGCACTGATTTTAATTGAAGATTTAGGTCTACAGTTACCAATGTTTTTCAAGCGTCCAGTGACGTTGGGAGAAGAGTTACTTGTCAAGGTTAGCTTGTCTGACCCACAAAAAGACGTAATTCAATTCCAAGAAATTATCTATCAAGAAGCAGCAGCAAATTAATTTAAAGTTAATTTAAAATTAATTTATAAATTAAACTAACAATTTAAACTGTCACATTCCAGCTTGGTTAAAAATCTAGCAGGCTTCATACTGGCAAATATAAGCTGTTCAATTTTTCAACAGCCGTTGGAGTGAAGTTAGCATGATTGATAATTTTAAGCGTAAGTTGCGTACCGAAGCGCAACTTTGGCGTGATGAAGGGTTGATTGACGAGCATTTACACGAACAACTTGCTGCTAGGTATAAATTTAATAATCTTGAAGCTGAAGGACGCGACAGTTTCGTTTTTATACTAATTGGTTTAGGCGCCGTATTACTAGCTTTGGGTGTAATTACGTTTGTAGCTGCCAATTGGCAAGTTTTAAATCATTTGTATTTATTTTATGTGGTGTCGCAGTAATTGGCGCCGGAATTTGGTTTGAACGTCGCGCAGGCAATATTACACAAAACCCCAACTTGTAGCACATTTGTATGGTGGGCAATGCCCACCTTACTTTTTACCACAGAGACACAGAGTACACAGAGGGACATTATGAAAATTTGGCGATTTGCAGTACCGCTTCTTATCCAAACAGCCTTTATTCTCTCCATCCCAGCACAAGCAGTGTACACCCACATAACAGGTAAAACAGTCGTATTACAAACCTTACCAGTAGACCCCTACGACCTACTACGCGGTTATTCACAAACCCTTAGTTACGATATTTCTCGCCAAGACAATTTAAAGAAACTTCCAGGTTGGAACGAAGTAGTTAAAAAATCACCCGGTACAGACAAACAATATGCTCCAATTGCACAAAACACAACTATTTACTTAATATTACAAGAGCAAAAATCATCACAACAAACGGCGCCTTCACCTTGGAAGCCTGTACGTATTAGTATAGAAAAACCCACATCATTGGCGCCGAACCAAGTAGCCATCAAAGGCATTTCTCAATACAACTCAGTCAACTACAACCTAGGAACCTACTACCTACCCGAAGACCAACGAGACAAAATCAACAAAGATATAACTCAAGCGCAACAAGTAAAACCAGGACAACCACAACCTTTTGTAGTAGAAGCAAAAGTTGATACCCAAGGTGACGCAATTCCACTTAGCTTGTGGGTAAAAAATCGTAATTACCGCTTTTAACTTGCCTTTCTACACATGATTGTAAGATTTAATCCCAAGGAAGAATAATTATTTAATCTTTCTTGAAGGTGTGTTGGAGCATACCTAGAATCAATTTCGTAAAATTGAGCTTGTTGATAAAAAGTTACTAGATGTTTATATGGTAAGCAATAACAAGTTGTATTTTGAATAACATCAGCACACTTATATAGCAAAGCAGTTCCTATTTTTTGGCGCTGATATTCTTTGATTACTTGCATCCCCCGTAACACTAAATAATCGTCTTGTGGGCACAATCTAACGGCGCCAATAATTTGATTTGACTCTAATGCAGCGAGAACAATATCTTCTGAGTTTACTTGTTTACTGTAACCAGTTTTTCGATAATAAGCCAAAACGAGATTTATCTCATCTGATTCAAGCACTTTAATTAACATAATGTTATTCTTTTTTACAGCAAAAGGCTCGATTTTTTATAAAATGCTACACTAAACATTATATTATCTCATAGCATAAGTAAAATGAATACTATTGTCATAAAAATTCCGAATGAACAATGGTTAAAGTTGCAACAACTAGCCAATAATTGTAATGTATCGGTTGAAGAGCTAGTTTCAACTAGTATTGAAAGTTTACTTAACCAGCAAGAAATATCATTAAAAGCTGATGTCGAATCCGAAGTTCCATCAGAGATATCAAATAGGTTTTATATACTTGCCAATCAGTGGGAAGTTGAAGTGGAAGGAATTTCCTCTACTGCTACCATGTCTGAACATCCTGCATACCAAGAAATAATTAGCATGGGCAATAAAATTGTACCCTTGTTACTTCAAGAGCTTAAGAAGAACCCTTTGTACTGGTTATTAGCATTAAATAAAATCACTGGTGTAAACCCAATAAAGCCAGAACAAAGAGGAAAAGTTAAACAGATGGCAGAAGCTTGGCTAGAGTGGGGCAAAAATCAGGGTTACTTAGTATAAACAAATGTACAGACGACCGGAGTTAGAGATTAAATGGCCTAACTTGTCATATACAAATTATCAAGTTACAAGCTTAAAATCGCAAGAATATAACTGTTTTTCTTGGGCTGCAGAAGATAATGAGCGCTGGTGGCAGCCAATACCAGGTGAGCAATTTTATTGGCCAGATGGTGTATCTAGAGAAGAAACTATAAATAGTTATATTCAAGCTTATCAAACACTTGGATATGAAGTTTGTGATAATGATAAATTAGAACCCGGATATCAAAAAATAGCAATATATGTTGCATCAACTGGTGTTCCAACTCATGCAGCTAGACAATTACCTAATGGCAAGTGGACAAGTAAACTTGGTTGGCTTGAAGATATTGAACATGAACTTGATGGCTTGACAGGAGACAGGTATGGAATTGTTGGTCAAATTCTTAGACGTCTTAATGTACTTTAATCAATTTGTTTCAATTATAAGCCCTGCGTGTGGAAGGGGAGTTGGAGGGATCAAAATTTCTTTTCGTCGAATTGATGTGCTTGCCTTAGCTAATTCTGGCTCGTCATCACCAACCATATCAGCAATTTGGCGCCTTCTAAATTTCCTTCTTCAATAAGTTGTGGTGCGTTACTGCTATTTCATTTTTTCTTTTTAGTGTAATTAGTTCAAGCAGTAACACACCCTACGTCACGCTGAATGACGAAATATTTTGTAACAATAAATTAACCATCCGTTACATCCGTTCATAATCCGTTGCCACTACCCACTTCTGACTTCTTACGAAAATTCAACCAAGCGCTAGTTGCTTGGGGATTGGAGATAGTAGATTTTTTAAGTAGAATCACTCCCGAAGCAAAACCAATAATTCCATATTGTTGATTATTAGTAACCTCGTCGATGAATTGGAAAAAATCTTCTAATAATGGGCGTTTTTTGGCTACTTGGTATTTATGGCGCCTCCAAATGTCAGCAATGATGTACTCTACTGTAATGGTTTGTCGTGCGTCGTTGATTATTTGTAATTGTGATAAACGGACTATTTCTCGACGGTTAGATAGTTTGGGGATAAGTTCAGTAGTCGCTGATACACTTGCGTTCGCGGGTATTTGATTAATTAAAGGTTGGAACTGATGGATGTGATTCCATTGTTCTGGAATTGATATGTATACTAATGGGCTGATTGTATCTGGAATTAGAAAATAAAAAACGCTGTTCTGATTGCCAATAATTGATAGTATTAATGATAAAATAATGCAAGTTTTCCAAAAACGACGTATTTTGGGTTTTTTATATAAATTTTGCCTTGTTGACCACCAAATAATTGCTCCGTAGAATATACCTGGTACAACAGGCATAGCGTATCGAATCGAAATTTTTAAAGCGTTACTCGCTCGCTGCAAAAATAAGTAAAGTAAAGGAAAACCTGCGCTTGTCCAGGTTGCACTTGATAAAACTGGTATTATGCCCTGATATCATGAAAGTTGGCTAAGGTGGGAGCGTTTACAGTGGTTGTACAGTAAAAGCTGACTGTTATCATTGCTGCGAGCATTGGTTGTAAGTAATGTCGCGCTAATGCGTATAATACTAAGCCCGCAAATGTTACAAATAAAACTTGTAAAATTATTAAGGTTTCATTGCAAGGAAATACTGCATAAATTGGCATCCATAGTAAAAAAATTGGATTAAAATGTTGTCCGAAATGACTGTAAAATACTTCAGGCGCCTTTTGAGTATGAACGACATTGGTTGAAAGTGTTGATGATAGTGAACTTTCAAATAAATTACCGTGAACACTGTTCCAAAATAATTGATTAAATAATCCTTGGTCGAATGAAGCGTAATAACTCCAGTAACGGTGTAAGTTTAATATTGAACAAATTATAAAAAATGTGAGTGCTGCACCACTGGCTAAACGTAAACCAGGATTATTATGTAATTTTGGTAACATTTTTATCATTGTATTTGTCAAGTTATACTCAAAACGGGTTAGAACGAGTTGTAATGATAAGTTAATTATCTGTTACATCCGTTCATAATCCGTTGCCAGTTAGCTGACTATGATTTTTTGCAAGGTATTCGTAAAGTCAGGGTACGAAATACTTGCAGCTTCCGCGCGGTTTACTGTTGTAGTTCCTTTAGCGTTGAGTGCAGCTATTGCTAAACTCATGGCGATGCGGTGGTCTGTATGACTATCTACATCTGACCCTGTT
Source organism: Calothrix sp. PCC 7716 (assembly GCF_019977735.1). Classification (GTDB taxonomy): domain Bacteria; phylum Cyanobacteriota; class Cyanobacteriia; order Cyanobacteriales; family Nostocaceae; genus Dulcicalothrix. Next base: position 5,926,839 of record NZ_AP025018.1, read on the forward strand.
AATGGTGTTCCACCAGTTATTTCCATACCGTCGGGAAGTTCTGTAACTTTGGCGCCCATTTTAGTTAATTGCTGTACCATTACGGCGATACGGTCGCTTTCTTTTACTCGCAATTCTTCCGCGTCTTTTATTACTGTCGTACCTTCAGCAAATACGGCAGCTACTGCTAAAATTGGAATTTCGTCAATCAATCGAGGAATTATATCTCCTGAGATAGTGCAACTCTTTAATTTACTAGTACGCACGCGCAAATCGGCTACTGGTTCCCCCGCACACGAGCGTTGGTTTTGTAACTCAATATCAGCGCCCATCATTTCTAATGCTTCTAATACTCCTGTACGAGTTGGATTTACACCGACGTTTTCAATTACCAATTCGGAATTAGGAACAATAGCTCCAGCAACGAGCCAAAAAGCTGCTGAACTAATATCACCAGGTACAATTACGTTTTGACCATGTAGCGATTTTCCGCCTGTGACAGTTACACTTTTAGAATCAGGGTCAACTTCTAAGTCGGCGCCAAACGCGCGTAACATCCGTTCGCTGTGGTCACGCGAGATTGCGGGTTCAGTAACGGTTGTTTTGCCATCTGTCATTAATCCAGCTAATAAAATGCAGGATTTGACTTGGGCACTGGCAATTGGTGAATGATAGTGAATTGGTTTGAGTACCTTTCCTTGTATAGCTAAGGGAGCAAGCGAATTATCTTTTCGCCCCCAAATTTGCGCCTCCATTTGTTGCAAAGGTTTAACAACGCGCGACATGGGACGTGAACGTAGTGAGCTATCTCCAGTAACAGTAAAAAATCTATCTGGGTGCGAAGCTAGAATGCCCAGCATCAATCGTAACGTCGTACCTGAGTTGCCAGCATTGAGAATATCAATGGGTTCAAGCAAGTTACCAAGCCCAATACCTGTTACTGTTACCATCTCACTATTAAGCGGAGAAATTTTTGCCCCCATCGCTTGAAAGCAACTCGCAGTGCTGCGAGGGTCTTCTCCGAGAAGTAAACCTTGAATTTTCGTTTCTCCTTGTGCCAAAGCACCCAACATTAGGGCACGATGAGAGATAGACTTATCACCTGGTACGAGTATGCGACCCTGTAAGGAGATACCAGAACTTATCTGGTTAATAACTAAAGAAAGCGAAACGTCTTCTTTTGTTTCTACGGTTATAACAGAAGGCGACATTAGGATAAACTGGCGTGTGACTGCGAACATTATCCTACCGCTTTCTATGGTCGGGCTGCTCTATCTCGCTTGAATTTATTTTTGCTCTAGTTTTACGGTTGTTTTGCATTGCCCATTTTATCAGGATGCTCGCTCTTATCAGGAATTGACCACTAGTCCGTGTTTCGTTTTTTTTCTTAATTGGAACTTAATTGCCGGTATCGCTCCCATGCTGACACACCAACGCAAGCCCGTATGCCTGTCGCTCATTTCTACAGACCTTCCCGTGTGGTCTGTCGTCGAAACTGCGGCAACATTGTATCAAAAAGACAGCGATAGATTCCATCTACTCTTGACGGCGCCGCACCAAAAAAATAGTGAATCTGTTCGCCGAACGCACGAGGAAATGTATCCAAGCTGTAACATTCCTACCCCTGGTAGTCCTAGAATTATATGGCTAGAAATATCGCCTTATCGCGTCACTATGACAATGCAAGGAAATGCACAGCTGAGTTACCGCCACTTCTGGGAACAGGGTGTGTGTGGTGTAAGTAGGTATTGGCTACCCAGCGAATCATTTCAACCTCATGAACCAATTCGTCTCCGTAATTACACTCGTAGCCTTATTCTTAACGGACACCCGTTACCCGAACATTTACGAGTTGAGTACGAATTATGGTCGCTCAATGTTCAATTAGGAACTTATATTTTAAATTTGGAGATTAAGCACTAATGTCAAGCGTTTAACTACGCTTGTACTAATGGATAAGGTCAGAGAGCGTAATGGTTAGTAGTTTTTTTGTGAGTGAGGAATTATTTAAGTCAATATATTCTGTACTACTAACTATTCCGTTCTTCCCATTAACCAAAGTAATTTGGCTCGTTACCTGGTTTCCATTTTATATTGCATCCTATGCTTGGTTTTTGATCCCCGATGATATATGTACCTTTTAACGCTGAGTCTATAGCGGCGCGCAAGTCTTTTCCTGTTACTGGTTCATTATTACTTGGACGACTATTGTCTAATTGTCTACGGTAAATTAATTTATGTTCTGCGTCAAATAAAAAGAAATCTGGTGTACACGCAGCCGTATAAGCTTTTGCCACTTCTTGACTTTCATCGTAACAAACAGAATATTTTAAATCTAATTCTATTGCCATTGCTTTTAAAGATTCAGGTGCATCATCAGGATATTTTTCCGCATCATTAGCGCTAATCGCTACAATACCCAAATCAGTATTTAAATAATCTTTGCCTAAAAGAGCCAGTTCGCCTTTGATATGCTTCACAAATGGACAATGTTGACATATAAACATTACCAGCAACGGCCTCCCTTCATAATTCGATAGTGAGATAGTTTTTCCTGATACCACATCTGGTAGTGAAAATTCAGGCGCCTGTGTGCCAAGATTTACCATCGTAGATGCTGTCAAAGCCATATATAACCCTTTTTGTGTAGTGCCTAAAACCATAATAAACCCGCTCCAACACATCAACATGTAGGAGCGGGTTTATTAAATATCGTCGAATCACAATTACTACGACTATTTTTACTTAATTGAATACTAAAACATTTATAGATTTTGCAAGAAACCGAAAATACCGTGCCCAGTAAAGACTTCCAACGCAATCAACGAAATAAAACCAATCATCGCTAAACGACCATTGAGTAACTCAGCATAAGGAGTGAAACCAGTACGGTCGCCTTGTTCATCTACATATACTTTTGGCTCAAGTGCAAAATTATTCATTTTACCCTGTTCGTCTACGATAGCACCTTTGTATGTCATGAGATTTTCCTAAAAATTTATTACTGGATTTGTAAACAATTGTAAACGCAATATTAATTTATGTAAAGAGTGTTAAGCAATTTTGTTAAATATGTATCTGGAAGCGTTGCATTATATGATGACTCTCTGGGTTACACAGCCCAAAGTAGTAGAAACTTACCGTAAGTCCCGCTCATGGATCGATTCCGCGTAGAGGTTTTAGCCAAAACCCCAAATCCCCAACAGGTCATTTATGCTGCAATGCACCAAGACTACACAGAAGCGTTCGTGTACGACGAGCGTGATACATTTCCTAGCGAAGAAGCTTGTGGAGAGTTGATAATTAAACGCTTGCTAGCTGGTGACAGAGGACATTTTGGACCAATGGAGCATCCCCAGATAGTTTTTAACTGTGGTTATTTTCCTCACAGTGTTATGCAACAGGCACGTACTCACAGAGTAGGTGTATCATTTGATGTTCAGTGTTTGGCAGCAAATACAAAAATTACTTTTGTTGATTGCAATAACCAAACAAATCGGAAATTAAGGAAAACGATTGGGGAACTATACGAACTCTGGACAAATGGAGAGCTAGCTATACGAGATCGACTGATTAAAGGTAGGAATGGAGAGCAACCAGGTAAATATAGACGTGACTGTAAACAGCGAATTCGTAATATGCGCTTGCGCGTTTTAAATGAAGAAACAGGGTTTTTTGAAGCTGGACATATAAAAGATGTTATGTGTAGCGGAATTCAGCCTATTTACCGAGTTACGTTGGAAGATGGCAAGACTTTAGACTGCACTGTAAATCATCGTTTATTTACATCTGAAGGATGGAGAACAATGGGGGACTCCGTTGGATTAGTCACTGATAACGATGGTCGTGTAATTCGTATGACTGAGCAGTGTTATGTAATGTGTAATGGAGTAATAACATACGAGAATGCTCTTTACAAGGATAAAGCTTGGTTAAAATCTCAAATTTTAAATGAGTTATCTGTACAAAAAACTTTAAAAACGCATCCTGTCAAAATAAAAAATGTTGAGTATTTAGGCGAACAAATGACTTATGACTTGGAAGTTGAGGGTGCGTGGCATAATTTTGTTGCCAACAGTATAGTCGTCCACAACTCATTTCGCTATACAGGTAATCAATTTATTGACGTACTCGAAGGTAAGAAAGAAGTTGAAGATGTTTTTTACTTACGTCCAGTTGGATATTATAGCGACCGGCAAGGTAAAAAATATTACTACTCGCCTGAAAAGAGAGAAGCGGATTTACAGTGGTGTTTAGAAGCAGCAAAGCGATATAAAGCTGATTTTGAATCTGGAATGTCTGAGGAACACGCGCGTGGAAAGGTTCCGTTTGATTATCGGCAGCACTTTGTCGTTAGTTTTAATTTACGCTCGCTTCTGCATTTTCTTGATTTGCGTTACAAAAAAGACGCACAGCTAGAAATTCAGAAGTTGTGTGAAATGATGTTTCCTCATCTTGAGGAATGGGCGCCTGCAATTGCAACATGGTATAAGTCTACTCGTCTTGGTAAAGGAAGATTGGCGCCTTAAGAAGAGTTATGAGTTAAAAGTGCTGAGTGCTGAGTATAGTTAGGAGTTAGGAGTTAGGAGTTAGGAGTTAGGAGTTAGGAGTTAGGAGTTAGGAGTTAGGAGTTAGGAGTTAGGAGTTAGGAGTTAGGAGTTAGGAATGACCACTCAGCACTCAGCACTCAGCACTCAATTAGACTTTTGCTAAGGTTACTTTTTCGGCTTGGTCTTGGTATTTACCTTGTCGAGTGTCGTAGCTAATTGCACAAGGTTCTCCTTCTAGAAATAATAGCTGTACTACACCTTCGGATGCGTAGATACGGCAATCAGCGCTTGAAGAGTTGGAAAATTCCAAAGTTAGATGACCACGCCAAGCAGCTTCTGCTGGTGTTAAGTTGGCAATAATTCCACAGCGTGCATAAGTAGATTTACCGATACAAATTACTGTGATGTAATCTGGAACTTGTAATTTTTCTAGGGCTACGCCTAAACCGTATGAGTGAGCAGGAAGTATAAAGTAACTTCCTGTTTCATCTGTATGAAGTTGGGTAGATTCTAAGTTTTGTGGGTTAAAGTTTTTGGGGTCAATTACGGTACCCGGAATATGACGGAAAATGCGGAACTCTACAGGAGATAAGCGGATATCGTAACCGTAAGAAGATAGTCCGTAGCTAATAACGTGACGTGGTGATGATGCATCATCGTTTTTTAACTGGCGAATTAAGCTTGGTTCAAAGGGAGATATCATTCCCTGTTGAGCCATTTGTTGAATCCAAATGTCGTTTTTAATCACGGTGTTAATGGGGGAGCGGATTTATAAAATACCTTACGGTCTGTGACTACAGCGAATTTCTGTTATCTGGTCTGCTATGTCCAAAATGGATTTAGGCATTTCTGGACCTGTGAGAATGATATCTATGTTGGGAGGGCGCCTTGCTAAAAAGGTTAAGACATCAGCTTCAGGTATTAAGCCAAGATTTATTGCCAAGCTTAACTCATCTAGTACAACGAGAGAATACTTAAGAGAAGATACTACTTTTTGTGTATGTTGCCACAATTCCTGTAGCGATTCGTTTTCGCTGTCTTCAAGATGGGGTGTATCAATACATCGCGGTAAATCACAGCGAATCCAATCTAGTTTTTGCCCTAGCTTTACTGGTTTAGAACACCCTTGATGAATACCACCTTTAAGAAATTGCACTACTAGTACAGAAGTTCCTTGACCTGCTAATCTAAGTGCTTCTGCCATAACTGTGGTAAAAAAGTTACGATGCGATGTAGTAAAAACTTGTATTAAACCCTCAACTGTATATGGTAATCTTAGAGTCTGATTTGTGCTTGGGGTTTCTAACTGAACAACCATAATTTAATGTTTAAAAAAGAACAATGATTTTGAGAGAATTTGCGGATGTTGAATTTGAATTTTTTTTTCTCTATGACCAGGATTTTTTTAATTTAGTGTGGGTAAGTAAGTGGCATTCCTAGTCAATCATTTGGTTTGCCTTTAAGTCAAGTGGAATTAAAATTTATATTTACACGCTTACTCACATTAGATGTCGTAAAAATGAGAACCAGCATTCACGATACAGAAATTGATTCAAAAATCAAAGCCTTGGGAGCAGTTCTATCTATGTTACATTTGCCGTTTGTTTGGGCACAACAAATTTAGACAGTTTTATTTTTGACTACATTAGGAGTGTTTTGTCGTGAGACTAGTGATTTTAGGAGGTTCAGGTTCAGGGAAGAGTACGCAAGCTCAAAGTCTTTGTATGCACTTTGATATTTCTCTGATTTCCACGGGTGAGGTTTTACGTGAAGCTGTAGCAAGTTCATCAAAGTTAGGTTGTCTTGCAATGCCTTATATAAAGCTTGGTGAGCTTGTCCCTGACGAATTGATGATTGAGTTTGTTCGTGTACGTCTTAAAAATATAGATGTCGAACGTGGGTGGATATTAGAAGGTTATCCTCGTACTGCTTTCCAAGCTGAGGAGTTAGATTTTTTACTCGATGAATTAGGACAAAAGCTGTCGTTTGCTGTATACTTACAAGTTTCTGAAGCTGTAATGGTAAGTCGTTCTTTGGGACGTTCTTTACCCGACGACCATCCAGAGATTGTTCAACGTCGCGTTGAGTTGTTCTATGACCGGACTATTCCAATTTTGGAGTATTACGACCGCAGGCGCCGTTTAATTACGGTTAATGGCGACCAGCCACCCAATAAAGTCCTTGAAGATATAATTTCACTTATTGGTTGATGTGGTGTTACCTCAGTTATATAAAATCAATTAGATTAATTTATCAGTATTGCATAAAGGGAATGTATCCTCTTTTATTATCAATTTGAGGCAATTTACATATGTGGCAGCGTCCCGATGGTCGGCAACCCTACGAACTGCGGAAAGTCAGCTTTCAGCAAAACTTTACTCGCTATGCTGCTGGTTCTGTACTTGCATCTTGCGGCGAAACCAAGGTTCTATGCACGGCAAGTATAAGTAATGGTGTTCCTAGGTTTCTTGAAGGAACGGGTAAAGGCTGGCTGACTGCTGAGTACCGAATGCTACCATCGGCTACGCAACAGCGACATGAACGCGAATTTTTAAAGTTATCGGGACGGACACAAGAGATTCAAAGATTGATTGGTCGTTCGCTACGTGCGACAATTGATTTTGAGGCTTTGGGCGAACGGACGATAACTGTTGATGCTGATGTTTTACAAGCTGATGCAGGAACGCGAACAACAGCCATAACTGGTGGTTTTATAGCTGTTGCTGGCGCCTTGAATAAATTACTGCAACAAGGTGTGTTAGAACGCTCTGCGTTAGTAGGACAAGTCGCGGCAGTATCAGTGGGATTGTTAGAAGGCGAACCTTTTTTAGATTTGAACTACGTTGAAGATGTAGCGGCAACAGTAGACTTTAATGTGGTGATGAATCAAAATCTTGGAATTATCGAAGTTCAGGGAACTGCTGAAGAAGGAAGTTTTAGCCGAACTCAGCTAAATCAGTTAATGGATTTTGCCGAAAAGGGCATTACACAGCTATTAACAGCACAGCGGGATACAATTCTCGTTAATTAAATATAAGTGATCACAAAGGAAAGCGAATATTTTCGCTATTGTAATTGCTGATAAGTCAGCAACGTGGTGATGACATGAATCGGAAAGTAGAAGTTTTGCCTGATTTGCCTGCACTAATTGAACGCTCGCTGTCTATAATCTTGTCGAAGCTCTCTGAAGCTATCGAAGCACGCGGTCAGTTCACAATTGCTTTATCGGGAGGTAGTACACCTAAACCATTGTATGAGGCGATTGCTGCCCAAAATTTACCTTGGGAGAAAATACATGTGTTTTGGGGTGATGAACGTTACGTTCCACCTAACCATCCAGATAGTAATGAACTGATGGCACGTCAAGCGTGGTTGAACAAAGTTAATATTCCCCCACAAAATATTCACGCAATACCGACTCTTGATGGCAACCCAGCAGTATCAGCAGCAAAACACGAAAAAGAACTTCAAGAATTCTTTAAAGTTAAGAGTGGTGAATTTCCAGCATTGGATGTGATTTTACTTGGTATGGGTGACGATGCTCATACGGCTTCATTGTTTCCTCATACCGATGCTTTAAAAGTCACCGATAAGCTTGTTACCGTTGGTAATAAAGGAGATAGTCAGCGCATAACTTTCACATACCCATTTATTAACGCGGCTCGGTGCGTTATGTTTGTAGTGGCTGGTGCTAATAAAAAACCATCTTTAGCGCAAGTGTTTGCATCTGCTGCTGACAACTTTACTTACCCATCTCGCTTGATTAAACCGCAAGGAGAGCTTTTGTGGCTGTTAGATGCGGCTGCGGGTGACGAGTTAGCAGAGAAGTCTGTATAACAGATAATATGGCAGATAAAGGTATGGGTATACTTTCAGTATATCTAAAAACCCAAAACTGAAACACGCTTATTCTTTTGTGCTGCTAGCAACTAACTTGTCTTGCGCCAAAGTAAATAATTAAAAGTGAGAGCAAATTCTTTGCTTTTTACAATAACCATTAGATGACCTAGAACAAAGGCTTATCTCCATGATCGTCTGCCCTAACTGTAATCACCCTAACCCAGACGGTGCCGTTCAGTGTGAAGCTTGCTACACCCCATTACCAGCTACAGTTAGCTGTCCAAGCTGTGGGGCAACCGTGCAGGCAGATGCATCGTTCTGCGGTCAGTGCGGCTTTAATTTGCGGGCTGCTGCTGTTGGTACTCCTTATCCCACGGTAGCACCACCTACAGTTGCCTTTGAAACACCTGTAGAAGTGCCACAAGAAGTTCCACCACCTGAAACAGTAGTACCACAACCAATTGTGGTGACGGCGCCTCCTGCTCCGCTTTTAGTTCCAGACCCAGAACCTCTTCCACCGACAGCTGTCGTCGTGAATGAAAGACCAGCATACACACCTGCTCCTGCAAATTTTCCTGCACCTACGGTTACTGCTCCGCCAATTGCAACTTCGCCACCAATTGTTGTACCACCTCCAACTATAGTGCCGGAACCAGAGCCTGTTGCACCACCGGAACCAGAGCCTGTTGCATCCATTCCAGAACCTGTTGCATTTATTCCAGAACCTGTCACGCAACCGGAACCAGAGACTCCGGCGCCTGCACCATCGCCAGCTAGAACCCAGCTACAGCAAATAACCTCACGGCTTGTTCACGTGCAGTCGGAACAAACCATAGAACTACCGCAAAATATTCCGGTAATTCATATTGGTAAACCGAATGACCGTATCCCGCCAGATATCGATGTATCGGGTTTCTCGAACTCGGAAATTGTCTCGCGGATTCACGCCGATATTCGCGTCGAAGCTGACGCATACTATATAGAAGATGTAGGTAGTTCAAACGGCACTTACATTAATAACTTACCATTGCTACCCGGCAATAGACACAGGCTTCGACCAGGCGACCGCATTGGTTTAGGCAAGGGTGATTTGGTAACATTTCTGTTTCAAACGGTAGAAATTTAATACCAATTCGGCGCGTGATTACACTTACCCTCATACACCCACTAGAATCTCTTCCACCTCAAAGTTGGACTTTTGAGGGCGAATCTACAATCCGTATTGGACGAGCAAGCGATAATCATGTTGTTCTTTATAGTGCCGTGGTTTCTCGCCACCACGTAGAAGTACGACGTGTAACTCCCGGTTGGGAAATCGTAAGTCTGGGAGCAAATGGAACATATATAAATGGCGAGAAAATTTTGCAATCCGGAGTTAGCGATGGAGTTATTTTTCGTTTAGCACGCTCTGGCCCGCAAATTCAGATTCATTTGGAAACAAATACATTGGCGCCAAGCGAACTAGATATTTGGGCAACATCCCACAAACCCAGTTCAGTCTAGTTACGATAGAGTCAAGTGTATAAGTGGATGTAGTATGAGCGAACAGTGGAAATATAACGAACCTTTGCTCGCAAAAGAAGCCCCAGCGGTTATAGACCGCATGGGGCTTAAATGGTTGATAGCAGCAGCCATTGCAACAGCGGTGCTATGGCAAATTCCTGGTGGTGACTATATTCTTTATCCGTTTACTATTTTGGCAACTTGGTTTCACGAAATGGCGCATGGTTTAACAGCAGCGCTACTCGGAGGAAATTTTGAGCAGTTACAAATATTCTCTAACGGTTCTGGGGTTGCTACATTTTCATTTCCTTCATCTTGGGATCCTATACGTCGCGCACTAGTTGCTGCCGCAGGACCAATGGGACCACCAATAGCAGGCGCCGCTTTAATTATCGCATCACGCAGCTTTAAAACAGCATCATTAAGTTTAAAAATATTAGGAATAAGTTTATTAATATCAACCTTAATATGGGTACGTTCACCCTTTGGATTTATATTAATACCCTTACTTGGTGTAACAATTCTGGCAGTTGGACTCAAAGCTAGCCGTTGGGTACAAGGTTTTGCCGTGCAATTTCTGGGAGTCCAAGCCTGTATAAGTACTTATCACCAATTAGATTATTTATTTAGTTATACAGCCGGACCATTAGGACTTTCTGATACCGCCCAAATTCAACAACAATTACTGTTACCATACTGGGTTTGGGGCGCCTTCATGGCAGTTGCATCATTAATTATCTTGATACAAAGCCTGCGCGTCGCCTACCGCACATAAAAAGAATAAATCCCCCCTGCCCCCCCCTTGATAAGGGGGGTTTTAAAGCACTCTTGTCCCCCCTTATTAAGGGGGGTTAGGGGGGATAAACGCAAAATTAATCAAAAAACACAATCATTTGCCTAACATTAACACCCAAACGCTTCAAACTAGGATTACTCGAAGACAATGTAACACCGTCACCTGAAATTGCTAACGACTCCTTTTCATACTTTTGAGCAAGTTTCTCATCTACACTCATCCGCAAAACAAGTTCGCCCTGATAATTCGCTATTTTAGTTCCCTGAAGATGTGGAATACCACCGTAGTCCCAACCCAAGCCACTCATTTTAAATTTGCCTATCTTTTGCTGCAACTGACTCGCAGTTGTTCCCACTCCAATACCTTCACGAGTCTTCCATTGTGGGTCATACACCATTACACCTCTAACTTGAGTACGGGTTTTATCTTTCCAAAGAACAGTTAACCCTCTATCTTTACCCAAATTGATTACTGTACCAGGAAACTCTGCTTCCCCACCAAAAAATAATGTTTGTTCATCTTTAAGTTTAGAGGCGCCGAATAGCTTTACCAAATCCGCACGCTTCGTTTTTCTATTAATGGCGCCTACTTGTTTACCAGGAATAATAGTATTATTTTTTACTTGATTAACTTGAGCAGTAACAACAGACTGTTTTTGCTGAGGTAGTGTCGCCTTGGCTGTAAACCCTGAAATGCTGGAACCAAGAAGTAAACACAGTGTAGCAACGGCGAATTTAGAATTGAGGGACATTGATTTATATACGTATTTATAACGTGGTTAAATTCTAAAAACAGCTACACGCAGTTATACAAGCATTTCGGACAACTACTGGCAAATAATAACTTTCATTTCTCTAAGGCATAAAGGCGCCAAAAGTTTTGCGACAATCAAAAACGTTAATAAAAAAGAAATGCTAAGGGAGAACATATATGAAGTTGGCTTATTGGATGTACGCAGGCCCTGCTCATATTGGTACGCTACGAATAGCCAGTTCTTTTAAAAACGTTCATGCCATAATGCACGCTCCTTTAGGGGATGATTATTTTAACGTAATGCGCTCGATGCTAGAGAGAGAGCGAAATTTTACCCCAGTTACAGCGAGTGTTGTAGACCGTCATGTATTAGCACGCGGTTCACAAGAAAAGGTAGTAGATAACATCACCCGTAAAGACCAAGAAGAACACCCCGACTTAATTATTTTGACTCCTACCTGTACATCGAGCATTTTGCAAGAAGATTTACAAAACTTTGTAGAACGCGCGCAACTCGATGCCAAAGGTGACGTGATGCTAGCGGACGTTAACCACTACCGCGTCAACGAGTTACAAGCAGCAGACCGGACATTACAACAAATCGTCCAGTTTTACATTGAGAAAGCACGTAAAAAAGGTGAGTTACCAGAAGGTAAAACCGAAAAACCCTCAGTTAACATCATTGGTATTTCCACTTTAGGGTTTCATAACCAGCACGACTGTACCGAGTTAAAGCGGTTAATGGCTGACTTAGGTATCGAAGTTAATGCTGTAATACCAGAAGGCGCCTCGGTTCACGAATTAAAGAATTTACCGCGTGCATGGTTTAACTTGTGTCCATACCGCGAACTCGGTTTAGCAACAGCGAAGTATCTCGAAGAACAATTTGGAACACCATGTGTAGATATTACGCCGATGGGTGTAGTAGAAACAGCGCGTTGTATCCGAAAAATTCAGCAAGTTATCAACGCGAGTGGCGCCAATGTTGATTATGAAGAGTTTATTAATAATCAAACATTGTATGTATCGCAAGCTGCATGGTTCTCACGTTCCATCGACTGCCAAAACTTAACTGGTAAAAAAGCTGTAGTGTTTGGTGACTCTACCCACGCAGCAGCAATGACCAAGATTTTATCGCGGGAAATGGGAATTCACGTTGTTTGGGCAGGTACTTATTGTAAATATGATGCTGACTGGTTCCGTGAACAAGTTAGTGAGTATTGCGATGAAGTAATAATAACCGAAGACCACGGCGCCATTGGAGATGCCATAGCGCGCGTTGAACCTTCAGCTATTTTCGGTACCCAAATGGAACGTCACGTTGGTAAACGGTTAGATATTCCTTGTGGTGTAATAGCGGCGCCTATCCATATACAAAACTTCCCCATAGGTTACAAACCATTTATGGGATACGAAGGAACAAACCAAGTAGCAGACTTAGTATATAACTCGTTTACCTTGGGAATGGAAGACCACTTATTAGAAATATTTGGTGGACACGATACTAAAGAAGTTATTACCAAAGGTATTTCTGCTGAATCTGATTTAAGCTGGACAAAAGACGGTTTAGCAGAACTCAACAAAATACCTGGTTTTGTACGCGGTAAAGTCAAACGTAACACAGAGAAATTCGCGCGCGAACGCGGTATTGGCAACATTAACGCAGAAGTTCTATACGCAGCGAAAGAAGCAGTAGGCGCGTAACTCCCGGTGTCTCGCCTGAGTGAATGCACAGACGAGACACCACAAACCAACAGAAATTTTTACCACAGAGACAATGATATAAATTTTTTAATGCGTCAATCTTCTCCAGGTGTTCCATACAAAATTGTTATGGCTGTTCCAGAAATTGAAGTTGTTTTATTACAAAATCGTGATTTGATTGAAAAAATAATTGGACAACATTTTACTGATTTGGAGTGGGAGTTTGCTTGCTGTCATCCAAAGCGATTTTTAACAAGATTTTTAGGTGATAAGTCGCAATACATCCAAACAATATTTGATAATATGAATGCTGCGGAATTAAGCCAATTACGGCAGCATCCAATCATAGCTGAAATTACTAATTTTCTATCCAACGTTTCTGCCACATATACCAAAGCCTAATGTAGTTATTGTAATTATTACATCTACGTCATCTGCCTTATCGGATAGAAAGAGTATTTGTTAAATAATTATTCAGACTTGATGTAAATTATTATATGAATAAATAAATTTTATGAATGACCAAGATTTGCGTCTGTGGTTACAACGGAGTTTTGATATTAATCCAAAAGATTTAAGTAAGTATAGAATGGCACTTATTAATTAAAGTTTATGAAGATGACGGAGAGACTATTTTTCCTTACACGTCTTATTATTCGCTTGCGAGAATACCTCATGTTATTAAGTATAAATCTTCACTTATTAAAGGCGCCTTTAAAGCAATCATAGATAATATGTTCGATTGTAAATGGTAAACCCGCTACTGTAAAAGCTGCACTTAAAAATTTTCTCTTAGCTAATCAAAAAGCCAAAGTTCAAACTCTCTTTTCGCCTATACGTTGAATTTCAACAATTTGAAATCACTTCATCTATAATCTATGAAAAATTTTCTTGTGGGATGGGCATCCTTGCCCGCCCATTAATATTAACGGGCAGGGATGCCCGTTCCACAAGATGACTATACTACAATTTTTAGTAATTGAGTATGGTATTATTTTACAGGGTTTTTACAAAATAGTATTCTTGGTAAGGCATGGCGCCGTCGTTCATGTCACGAATGCCTTGTTGTTTATAACCGTGCTTGTTATAAAAGGAATGCGCGCGTGTAAATCTTGTGTCTGACCAAAGGTATATTTGATTAATATTATTTTGCTTGCACCATTCGATAACTGTGTTGTGCATTTTCTGTGCGATTCCTGAGCCGCGATATTCTGGGAGTATATAAAATCGTTTTAATGATGCTATAGGTTCTAATAAACTATTTATAGAGCGTTTTATAGCTATGCAAGCAATTATATGTCCTGTGTCGTTTTGTTCTACCCAAAATTCTCCATCTTGTAAATAGTTAGCTTCTATATCTAGTAAATCACTATCGGCGCCTTCTAAATAGATTTTGTCACCATACTCACGATAGATTGAATCAATCATTTTTATTATTGCTTCTCGGTCTTGAGGCTGGTATTTTCTTATCATAGTCAATGGCAAGTAATAAATTAAACATGTAATATACGCGAAAGTATTGGTGTTTTGTAATGTGATTTACGCCCAAAAAATTTATTGCTACTTAACTATTACAAGTTTTGCATAATTTTAATTTGGAAATCGTATTGTAATTTGTGGAGAATCCGATAAACTTAAGTTGAATTGAGTATTTTGTGGAGCGAGAACGCGCGCATAACGCAAAAATCAGGTTATCGGTATTCTTTTTAGATTACGGGCGCCTCAAACGGCTACTAGTAAATCTGAAAGGTTCATTTTGTAAATGGCTTAATTCGATATGATGAAGCTCGGTGCATGTTTTCAAATTCTGAGTGTAACAGCAATTGCGCTCGCTGTAACCAGTACCCTCAGCGAACCTAGCAATGCCCAAATTAATAAGTTTTATTGCGGGGTTAGTAGAGGTGTACCAGCTACCCTAGTTCGTACACCACGGGGTAATAAACCAATGATTCGCTGGGTTGACTCAGCTTTTCCTGCTCCTTGGACTCCGGTACGACGTTGTGAGGATATATCCGCACGTTTCCAAAGGTTTTTTAGTAATGGTACCCTTAACTTTTTACGTGCTGGCAAGTTTAATGGGCAACCTGTATTGTGTGTTGCCAGTTATAAGGGAGGCCCTTGTTTACCAAGTGGGGTGTTAGTAACTCTTAAAAGTAATGCAAACCCTCGCCAAGTAATGCAAAAACTACTCGATAATCGTGCTGGAAGTAGCAGTGATGGCGCCATATTACTTAATGAGGGTAATAAGAGCTTAGATTATTTGACTATCGATGATGCTGATTACTTTGATATTCAGAAAATCATTGATGATAAGAGTGAGTCTGAGCAAGTTGGTAGTGTTACGAATCAAGAGTAATTACTAGTAGTTGATTAGTTTTAAGTTTAATCGATGAATTGGCGCCAACTTTTTATTATCATTATTGCCAGTTTGAGCGGTTTATCATTATTGCCGATGCCCAAAGTGCGGCACTATATGGTTGCGCTTGAGCAACCATCTATAAAATCACAGCCGCAACTCCAACACATTGCCTCGTCAATCACAGTTAAAATTTTGGCAGGTGATTTTTTGGGGTCGGGGATATTAATTAAAAATCAGGGACAAGTTTATACTGTGGTAACAAATGCTCACGTTCTTCGGGCAGGTAAACCACCTTATCAAATTCAAACTAACAATGGTCGATTATATTCAGCAACACCAGTAGAGAAGTTAAATGTAGTATCTCCACATTCAACATCTCTACAAAAAGCTGATTTAGCTTTATTGCAATTTCAATGCGTTGATCAACGTTACCCTTTAGCTTCGCTCGGTTCAACGTCAAAGCTGAAGAAAGGTAACAAAGTTTACGCAGCGGGGTTTCCAGGAGATACACAAGCTCCGAGAGATAGGGGATTTGTAATTAAAAGTGGTCGAGTTTCGCTTGTTTTAAATAAAGCATTAGAAGGTGGGTATCAAATTGCTTATACTAACGATATCCAAAAAGGTATGAGTGGTGGGCCTGTATTAAATAATGCAGGTGAGGTTATTGCAATTAACGGTATGCACGCTGAACCACTTTGGGGTAATCCTTATGTATATCAAGATGGAACTGAACCAGCACTGCTAGAGCAAAAACAAATGCAACAATATAGCTGGGGAATACCATTAGAAAATTATCTCAAGTTGTTATTTCCATAAATTGACTTCCCGATTTCAAAAATCGGCGATATGTATGAAATTTATAGATAATCTCTCAGCATTGCTGTTCGGTGCTGCGGTTGTTGTAATTCAACCGCAAGTAGCTTTTGCGTTGTCACCGTTACAAATTAATGCTATTGCTAAAGGGTTTACGGTTGTTATTGGTGGTTCGGGCGCCGGTTCTGGAGTGGTTATTGAGCGCAAAGGAAACACTTATTACGTTCTGACTAATCAGCATGTAGTTGCCGATGATGGTAATTATGAAATTAAAACATATGACGGCGCCCGTTATTCGGTAAAGCGTATTAGAGAATTATTAGGGTTAGATTTAGCAATATTAGAATTTAGCAGCGTACAAAATTATAACGTCGCCAGTGTAGGAAATTCTGACAACGCATACGAAGGAATGCCTGTTTATGTAGCTGGATGGGCTTCAAGTATACCTGGCGTTACAGAAGAACGTAATTACCAATTTACTCAAGGTAATATTCGCAGTCGCTTGGAAACTGGTGAAAAGGGTTATACTTTAGTGTACGATAATCGAGCCGTACCCGGAATGAGTGGGGGTGCTGTATTAGATGAGCAAGGAAATTTAATAGGTATTAACGGTATTGCTAGAGAAATTGAAAAACAAGGCAAGCGTTTGGAAATTTTAAGGTTTGCTATTCCCATCAATACTTTTTTAAGCGCGCGTAGTCATGCAGTTTGGCGTAATCGTTAAATATATATTTAGAAACTGGGTTTTTTAAACTTACGTTAGTAGTAAGATATATATAGAGTAATTACTATGTCAATACTGCTCGGTTAAGAAATTGATCCCCCCTAACCCCCCTTAATAAGGGGGGAAAAAGAGGTGCTTTTAGCCCCCCTTACCAAGGGGGGTTGGGGGGATTTTACTCCTATACCGAGTAGTATTGATTACTATGTTTTACCTTGATTGATTAATATTGATTCGTTTTTACTAAGGTGAAACCAAAAGCTCTAAATCAAGGGTTAAATTTTTTACCTTCTCCGAGAGCTACACTTATTAATGAATAGGCGACCAGCTAGAAAGAAATCTCAATCTCGGCGTACTCAAAAGTCGGCGCCTAATGAAGAGCAAGGGAACTCGAATATATTTCCCATTGTTGGGATTGGAGCGTCTGCGGGTGGATTAGAAGCATTCACACAATTGTTACAGCATCTGCCAACCGATACTGGCATGGGATTTGTGCTGGTGCAACATTTATCACCAGATCATAAAAGTTTGTTGAGTGAGATTCTTTCGCGTGCAACCGAGATGCCAGTGCATGAAGTGGTTGATAATACTACCGTAGAACCGAACCATCTGTATGTCATTCCCCCTGGTAAGCAGATGGTCATATCTGGCGGGGTACTAAAACTGATGCCGCGTGAGAAGACTCGCGGACTAGCGATGACCGTTGATACTTTCTTTTTTTCGCTAGCGTCGGATCGGGGTAACAAAGCCCTCGCAGTCGTATTATCAGGAGGTGATAGTGATGGCGCCTTGGGAGCAAAGGCAATTAAAGCAGCGGGGGGAATTACTTTTGCTCAATGTCAAGACACGGCACAAGTTAGTAGTATGCCGAATACCGCCGTCGCAACTGGGCATGTGGACTTCATTTTAACACCGAGCGAGATTGCTGCTGAGTTAGGAAAAATTAGCCGTCATCCATACGTCGCTGATACCACTTTGTTAGAAGTCCCTGAGACAGAGGAATTAATAGAAGGCAAAAATGCTTTACAAACCATCTTTGTATTGCTGCGGGTTGCTACGGGGGTTGACTTTAGCTCTTACAAACACACTACCTTGCAGCGGCGAATTTATCGGCGGATGATGCTGTACCAGATACAGCAATTGGAGGATTACGTGAGATTTCTCCAAAATAATCCCGCAGAAGTACAGGCACTGTACGAAGATGTTTTGATTAATGTCACCAGTTTTATGCGTGACAAAGAAGCTTTTGAAGCCTTAAAAAATAAAGTATTTCCGATAATTACGAAAGATAAATCGCCTAGTATACCCATCCGCGTCTGGGTAGCGGGTTGTTCAACTGGGGAAGAAGCTTATTCAATTGCGATTTGCTTGCTAGAATTTTTAGAGGCGCAACCCCTGGCGCTGCCAATTCAGATTTATGCCACAGATATTAGTGAAAGTGCGATCGAAAAAGCAAGGCTTGGTATTTATAAACACAGCCAGATGGGAGATATTTCGCCAGAACGTTTGCGACGGTTTTTTGTCCAGGTAGACGATGGCTATCAAATCTGTAAGCCTGTGCGCGAACTATGCGTGTTTGCCAAGCAAAATTTGGGCGCCGATCCGCCATTTTCCAAGCTCGACTTAATTACCTGTCGGAATGTAATGATTTATTTTGGGACGACTCTGCAGAAGAAAGTCCTGCCTATTTTCCATTATGGTTTGAAAGCAACCGGATTTTTGATGTTAGGAACCTCGGAAACCGTGGGGGAATTCTTAGACTTGTTTTCGCTGGTTGACAAAAAGTACAAGATTTATGCCCGCAAATTAATGCCGGCAAGGCTACCCCTAGATGTAGTTACCAACAACTATCCTTTAAACT
This sequence comes from Calothrix sp. PCC 7716, assembly GCF_019977735.1. Lineage (GTDB taxonomy): Bacteria > Cyanobacteriota > Cyanobacteriia > Cyanobacteriales > Nostocaceae > Dulcicalothrix. The sequence continues at coordinate 5,945,718 of NZ_AP025018.1, forward strand.
TAGTAGAATATAATTCCCAAATCAACAAAGAGACTTTTACCGACCTTGATTTGCAGAAAGAAGCAGATCGAATCGTCTTAAATCGCTATGCCCCAGCTGGCGTGGTAACAAACTTTGATTTGAAGATTTTGCAATTTCGGGGACAAACGAGTCGCTATCTCGAACCGACTCCGGGAAGAGCGAGCTTAAATCTGCTCAAAATGGTTCGAGAAGACTTGCGGCTAGAAGTCCGCACCGCCGTTGGGCAGGCAAAGAATCTGGATGCGCCTGTTACTTTAGAAGGGTTGCAAATCTGGGAAAACGAGCAGGCGCGGTTGGTGACTATTAACGTTATTCCCTTCAAAGCCCGGACGTTAGAAGAACGCTACTTTTTGATTTTGTTTGAGGATACTCCTGCGACACAAGAAGCAGAAACTAGTAGTAAGACAAAGGGTAGAAAGTCAAAAATTGATCCAGAAGTTGCTCGGCTCCAACAGGAATTAAAAGCTACCAAAGAGCATCTGCAATCGGTTATTGAAGAACAGGAAGCCTCAAATCAGGATTTGAGAGCTGCCAACGAGGAAATTCTCTCTAGCAATGAGGAATTGCAAAGCACGAATGAGGAACTCGAAACCGCCAAAGAAGAAATTCAAGCGACAAATGAAGAATTAAAGACCGTTAACGACGAACTGTATCGGCGCAATCTCGAATTAAACCAGCTTAGTAACGATTTAGAGAACTTACTTAGTAGTACTAATATTCCAATTGTGATGTTAGGCGCCGATGTCCGTATCCGCCGCTTTACTCCCTTAGCACAACAAATCCTCAACTTGATTCCTACTGATGTGGGGCGCCCGCTACGGGACATTAATCATAATCTTAATATCCCAGGCTTAGAGCAAGAAATTTTGTCGGTGATTAATACTTTTAGTGTTAAAGAGCAAGAAGTGCAAGATCAGAAAGGGCATTGGTATGACTTGCGAATTCGTCCCTACCGAACAATTGACAATAAAATTGATGGTGCGGTAATGATATTGGTGGATATTGACGCGCTCAAACGCTCTTCCGAGCAATTGACAGAATCGCGTAATTATGCAGAGGCGATTGTGGAGACAATGCGGGAACCTTTAGTGGTACTTTCTTCCCGCTTACAAGTCATCACTGCAAATCGAGCTTTTTATGAGACTTTTGACGTTACAACAACTCAAGTCGAAGGGCGCCCGCTTTTTGAATTAGGAAATGGACAATGGAATATTCCCCATTTGCGTGAGCTTCTAGAACAAATTGTTCCCAGCAATAACCAGCTATCTGAGTTTCAAAACTTAGTGGTTGAGCATGAGTTTGAGCAAATTGGACGCAAAATCATGATGCTAAATGCCCGTAGAATGTCTCAACCCAACCATCAAGACATGATACTTTTGGCAATTGATGATATTACGCAGCAAGCACAGTTACAGCGTGAGCGCAGCCAACTTTTAGAGCTTGAACAGTCCTCTCGTGCAGCAGCTGAGGCAGCTAATCGTAGTAAAGATAAGTTTTTGTCCATCCTCTCGCACGAGTTGAGAAATCCACTTAATTCTCTAGTCGGATGGGCGCAGTTGCTCCGCAGGCAAAAAGTCGATGCAAACAAGCTTGCTCGTGGGCTTGAGGCAATCGAAAACAGCGCTAAAATTCAAACTCAACTAATTGAGGATTTGTTGGACATTTCCCGCATTACCTCTGGCAAGATGCGTTTGGATGCCCGTTTAATTGAACTTACCCCGATAATAAAAGCAGCAATTGAGGTAGTCAGGGTTAGTGCGGATGCGAAACAAATTCAACTTGTCTCTACGCTTGATGCTGCTCCCGAACAAATATTAGGCGACCCAGTTCGCTTACAGCAAATTATTTGGAATTTACTTACTAACGCAATTAAATTCACTCCCCCAAGTGGACGAGTAGAAATTAAATTAGAATACATTGACTCCACAGCCCAAATTCAAGTTAGCGACACAGGTAAAGGCATCAACGCGGAATTTTTGCCTTATGTTTTTGAGCGCTTTCGCCAAGCGGATAGTTCTCAGAGTCGATCTAATCCTGGAATTGGGCTTGGGCTTGCAATTGTTAGTCACCTTGTTGAACTTCATGGTGGCACAGTTAACGCTCAAAGTTTAGGTGAAGGACAGGGAGCGACATTTACTGTTAGACTGCCTAAGCAAACTCGAATTTCAAAGCAGAAGGCACCATTATCAGGCGCCGTTAATATCTCCATGCCAGTTGAAGATATTACATCTTTAGCGGGTGTGCGAGTTTTAATTTTGGATGATGCGGCAGATGTGCGTGAGCTATTTACAGTGGTACTCGAAGGATATGGCGCCGTAGTTACAACAGTTGCCACACCTGAGAATGCGATACAATCCCTAATCGCCAACCCCCAAGGGTATGACGTGTTACTATCTGATATCAGTATGCCAGGAGAAGACGGTTATACATTTATTCGCCGAGTTAGACAACTAGGCGCCGAATTAGGAGGAGAAATACCTGCCGCAGCCCTAACAGCGAATGCTCGCAGCGAAGATACTGCGGCTGCACTTGAAGCGGGTTTCCAAATGCACTTGACTAAACCTGTACCTCCAGATCGATTAGCATTTGCAGTTGCTAATTTAGCCAGACAGGTGACAATGTGACAGTAAATGTAGTGCCCACGCCAACTTGACTTTCTATAAAAATTTCACCACCATGTAAATCCACAATAGTTTTAACAATCGATAGCCCTAAACCAGTACCGGCAATACTATCAATATTGCTACCGCGATAAAATGGGTCAAATATTCGTTCTCTATCCTTTTCCGGAATACCAATACCTGTATCTTGAATTTTAAAAACTATATTTTTATCTTCACAGGATAGTTCTAACATGACGCTACTATTCTCAGGTGAATACTTGATTGCATTCGAGAGCAAATTCGTTAAAATAAGCTGTAGCATTTTCGGGTCAAAATCAGCAGTTATAGAATTATTTTGACTAACAAAATTGATTGATATTTGGTTGCTATTTGCCAACTCTACCTGAGAAATAATCTCATTACAAAACAAATTTAAATTCATTTCTCTTGGCTGGTACTCTAATTTTGCAGCTTCTGCCTTACCAAACAGCAAAATTTCATCCAACAATTCACTAATTTGTTTAATACCAAGTTGAATTAAACCGAAATATGAGCATTTCTTCTCCTCAGTCCATTGGTGACTATGACGCTTGAGTAAATCAGCAGAAAATGACGCAAAATTTAATGGAGTGCGGAATTGATGGCAAAGCATAGAAACAAAACGCTCTTTATGTTCGCTAAGTAGTTTTGCTTGTTTTAAAGCTTGGCAAAGTTCCAATTCTGCCTGATTTTTTTCACGAGCAAAAGCACAGCAAAATTCCTGACCTTTATCTTCTGCATAGCTGATAGTGACTTCTACTTTTATTATTTCACCTGTCTTTGTCCGAAAGCGAGATTCAAAGCTTAGTGAATGCGATTTCAATGCTTGCCATAATTGTGACCAAAGTTGTGGTGAAAAATCTATGTCTATCTCATCTACCGTCATGGATAGTAATTCCTCACGGGAATACCCGCTCTTGAGGCAGATTGCATCATTTACGTAAGTAAATTTCCCATTTGCTTCTAAACAAAATGCAGCTTCGATACTCCGATTTATTAAAATTTGAGCAAAATTTGACTCTTCTGTTTGTAAGAATAATTTAGAATTCGACTCAATAAACTTATAGTGATCAATAGTCATAGTCTTCTTCTATCCTTTTGAATAGGAAAGGGTAAAGCGTAAAAGAAAATATAAATAACCGTTTTACCCCTTTTTTCCCCTACCTACTTGTACTACTGTTGTCTTGCTGAATAGTTCGAGGTATTAAAAACATCTAATAAATCATTGATTAGATTATCGAGCAGCTTATCTAACTCTTCCAACCTTTTAGATAATTCATTATCATCACCACTATTTAGCAACGTTGATATAACTAAATAATATACCTCTTGCTCTATGTCTCTCGAAGACTTTATATATTCCAGTTCTTGAGTTTTGCAGCGTAATTCTATATTTAAATTTACAATTTGTGACTTCAAAATTTCTACTACATTTTGATGTTTTCTGCTTTGATTAGTTTCAATACCTCTAGATGCTTGAACCTGACTCTTTGAACGTCGTATTTTGTAAGACATTTCGTCAAACCTCATTTAATTACTGAACTGTAGCTAAGTAAACCCGGCGCAAGTTTAGCTCCAAAAAAGTGTTCTTAAAAAACTATTTGTTCTAATTATTAGATTAAAATATTTAAGTGAATATTTTGTGAATAAATTAGTCAATTATAGAAAAATAATACACAATATCGGTAAAGATGAAATTATGACCACACGAAAAAACGGCGCCTGGATGTGCTAATCCATAAAAGGCGCCGCAAAAATATAAGCTATGTTGGTTTACGCGAAATCAAACTAACCTAGAGTGGTGGCATTATCGCCTGAACCTGCTTAAGCAAACTTTGCAGTTTCTCACCCTCAATCACTTCTGTTTCTAAGAGTTGAGTGGTAATCTCTTCAAATAAGTCTCGGTTGAGCCTGAGTGTATCTAAAGCTTGCTGATGAGCCGTTTCTACAATTTCTTTCACTTCACGATCAATTGCCTGTGCCGTTTCTTCACTTCCTATTCGGCGGGGATTAGGCGCCCCATTGTCCAGAAACATAGCCTGCTGTCCTTGCTGGTAAGCTAACGGACCCAAGATTTTGCTCATCCCGTAGGTAGTCACCATCCGCTCCGCCAAATCTGTCGCGCGCTGCAAATCATTGGTTGCACCAGTAGTAACACTGTTAAACACAACCTCTTCGGCTGAACGTCCACCAAGCAAGGTGGCAATTTGACCTCGGAGTTCTGCTTCGTCCATAAGGAACCTATCTTCTGTTGGCAATTGCAGCGTATAACCCAGTGCTGCCATACCCCTAGGAACGATAGAAATTTTCTCAACTCGACCACTTCCACCCATTAGAGAACCAACCAAGGCATGACCAACTTCGTGGTAGGCAACAATTTTCTTTTCCTTGTCGTTGAGGACACGGCTTTTCTTTTCAAGACCTGCCACCACCCGCTCAATCGCTTCAGCAAAGTCTTCTTGAGCAACGTTAGAACGTTGATTGCGGGCTGCTAATAGAGCCGCTTCATTCACCAAATTTGCCAAGTCTGCCCCAGCAAAACCGGGAGTGCGAGTTGCAATCGCCTTAAGATTAACGTCCTCACCCAGTTTTACTTTCTGAGCATGGATTTTCAGAATTGCTTCTCGTCCCGACAAATCAGGACGGTCTACTAACACTTGACGGTCAAATCGACCAGGACGCAAAAGAGCAGGGTCTAATACTTCAGGGCGATTTGTAGCTGCCAGCACAATTACTGTTGCACCTTCTGCACTAAATCCATCCATTTCTGCTAACAACTGGTTGAGTGTTTGTTCGCGCTCATCATTGCCGCCGTAAAACCCACCACTGCTGCGAGACTTGCCGATTGCGTCCAATTCATCAATAAACACAATGCAGGGAGCTTGTTTCTTTGCCTGCTCAAACAGATCACGAACTCGTGAAGAACCTACGCCAACAAAAAGTTCCACAAACTCAGAGCCAGAGATACTAAAGAACGGCACACCTGCTTCTCCTGCCACCGCTTTAGCCAATAATGTTTTACCAGTTCCCGGTGGCCCTACTAGCAGTACTCCCTTGGGAATCCGGGCGCCAATCTCGGTGTAGCGTCCTGGAGTCTTAAGAAAATCTACAATCTCAACCAACTCGGCCTTAGCTTCCTGTACTCCAGCCACATCGGCAAAGGTCGTTTTAGCAGATTCTCCCTCCACATAAACTTTGGCTTTGCTCTTACCAATCGAGAGAACACCTTGGGGTCCACCACCACCCCGTCTAATAAAAAACTGCCAGATTGCTACAAAAATTAAAGGTGGAATTACCCAGCCTAGAACACTAGTAAACCATGCATTCTTAGGTGGAGGAGCAGCGGCAAATTCAACACCCTTCTCTTCTAACAACTTGGGTAATCCCAAATCAAAGATGGGTGTAGTCGAAAACACAGTCCCAGGCTCGTTATTAACGGTTTTCAATTGAAATTTAATCTGATTTTGACCAACTTGCACCCGCTCAACTTCCCCTGCCTGAACTTGATGAATGAACAGGCTATAAGGAACACCGGGAATTTGAGGACCTAAGACAAAAGGCAATATAAAATTTGTAATCAGGAACAAAGCTGATACAGCCAGAAGAATATTACCGATTAAGCGGGAAGGAGTGGGAGTTCGTTGTTCTTTAATTGGCATTACAATTACAAATCCTTATAGTTTGAGACGTTTTATTTGCGAATCCCCAAATCAAAGCATTGTGCTTATCCTTAATTAAGGAGGTGATGTTTGTGTTAGCTAACATAGTTAATACTTCAAGATTTATCTTAAATCCGTTGCTGAATGCTTAGAAATAGAAATAACATCCAATAATTTCCTAGTAACATTATTGATTAGATTATCAAACAGTACTAATTTTTCAGATACATCATCAACATTATCAATATTTATTAAAACAAAATTTATGAGAGAAGGTATCTCACTTTCTATTTCTGACTTCAACATATCCACTTCCTCTTTTAGTTGTTAGCTTTTATTATCTTCAGCCCGTTTTATCTCTCTACGAGTTTGAAGTGCAGGTATTGGTATTCTCATTGCCTGCGCTAGAAGTTTTAGTATAAATTTTTGGCGCCACTCCTTATATTTTTCTTTTACATCTTCAAATTACTACTGGCGCTCAAATAATCTATTCTATCTACAGATTGATTATAATATTAATATATATTGTGTTTATTAATACAAAAAAATAAATTTTAAAGTTTACTTAGACATTAATACCCAAAATACGACGTTATTATAGATACATATAAATAAATTTAATCATACTTATTGTTAATTACAGAAGCTCATTTCTAAACTGAATTTCTTGATACGCACTGTCTAACTCTTGTTGAGTAGATTCTAGTTGATTTATTGTTGTATTTAATACTGATTTTACTAATTGTAGTTCCTGCGTAAGCCGAGCGATTTCCGAGTTTGAGCATTTTATTTCATGTTGAAGCTCTGTATAGGTTGTAACATTTATAAAAGTAAGGTTCGCTCCTAATATAGCACCACTTTGTGTTAATATAGGCGTAATATAAATGTCGAAATAAATTTTGTTACCGTCAGTTACCCACTCTACATTCTTAAAACTAGTAGAGCGAGGGTTACATTTTAGCTCGTTAAAGCTCCAAAAATTGATTAAAAGGCGCCCAATTTCTAATTGTACTTGTTTTAAGAGGTAGCTGTTGTTCAAACCAAACAGCGTTTGCGCTTGTTCGTTAGCCAAAAGCAGACGACCCTTAGAATCAACAGCTATTTGAGGGAATGGACTAGCTAGAAAGGCTGTTTTACAAATTTGAATTTCGTCTGTTAAAGTATTCATAATAGCTTTCTTTTTTCGTCGAGTAGTCGGTCGAATTAGCAGATATTGCTCCAACGTTAAATTATAGGCTTTAGTAAAAATACGATGCTTTATACTAATAGTACTGAAAATATTTTGGCTGTTGAGCAAGCTTTCCGCACTACCCAAAAAAAGAACACCATTATCATTTAAAGCAAAATGGAAGCGAACTAAAACTGTAGCTTGAATTTCAGAATTTAAATATATAAGTACATTACGACATACAAGCAAGTCAATTTTGGACATCGGTGCATCTAAAGCCAAGTCATGGCGCCCAAAGATAATTTTGCGACGCAGTTTGGAGTTAATAATATAGCGTTGTTCATTGTTCTCAAACTTTTTATCAAAGTATTTCGACAATATTTTATCATCGATACCTACTATTTCTAGTTCATTATAAGAACCTCGGTGCGCTTTGAGTAGCGCATCTTTATCTACATCCGTAGCAAATATTTGAACTCGCTCTAAATATTGATCAATACCCAGCATTTCTGCTAGTAATATAGCAATTGTGTAAGTTTCTTGCCCAGATGCACAGCCAGCACTCCATACTCTAATTTGCTCTCCTGGTTGCTTACTCGTAATAATTCCAGGAATAATTGAGTTTACCAGATAATCCCAGCTATCGCGGTCGCGAAAAAAGCTAGAAAACTTAATTAAGATTGTATTTAATAAAGGAACACACTCTTGGGGATGATTCTTTAAATACTCTAAGTAATCTGTGTAATCACCTATTTCTAACTCCTGCATACGATGCTCAAACCGACGCACCAAACTAGGGCGCTTATAAACAGTCAAATCGCAACCAAGATCTTCATTGAGATAATTCAACAAAGCTTCAAATTCTTGTTTAGACTTTGATTGACTCATATTACAATTAAGTGTAATCAAACCGTAGGGTGGGCAGTGCCCACCTTACTAAACGGTAGTGCCCCCTTACCCTCTCCCTCAAAGGTGCAATATGTGATATGTCGATAATATTCCCGTTATCTGGCTTCGCATTAGTCCTACTAATTGTAAATTTAAAAGATTTAAGTGAATATTTTGTGAACTAATCAGTAAATAATATAAAAAGATTGTGCTAACTATAGTGAGTAACAAAAATTAGCCTTTTTATAACTCATTCCAAATAATAGATACTCCTTACGGTAGATGCAACAATAAAGCCAATTACTTGTCTGTATGAAAATTTTGTTAGTAGAGGACGATGAAGGCGCCGCTCTTGTGTTGAAAAATATTCTTACACATCAGCATTACACAGTCGATTTGGCTTTTGATGGTGAGACTGGACTATCGCTTGCCCAAACCTTTTTATATGACTTAGTGTTGTTAGATATTATGTTGCCAAAGCTAGATGGTCTAATGTTTTGCAGACAGCTACGCGCTCAAAAAAATGATACATCGGTTTTGCTATTGACGGCTTTAGACAGCAGTACAAGCAAAGTTATTGGGTTAGATGCAGGAGCGGATGATTATGTTATTAAGCCTTTTGACACGAATGAGTTATTAGCTCGGATACGCGCTTTGATGCGTCGCAAAACTCCGACTTGCTCCTCAACAATTCAGGCAGGAAATGTTAGACTTGATACCAGTAGCTCTAAAGTTATCTGCAACGGGAAACTTTTGCATCTAACTGCAAAGGAATACGCTCTACTAGAACTATTTTTGCGTAACAGTAACCGCATATTTACTCAAGAAATGCTGCTCGATTATTTGTGGTCATCTGAAGAAATGCCTTTAGTAAATACTGTCAGAGCGCATATCAAGGCTTTACGGCGGAAACTTAAGCTCGCAGGGGCGAATGATTTAATTGAGACAGTTCACAGATTTGGGTATCGGCTAAACTCAAAGCTAGATCAAATGAATTTCACGACTGCGGCAAACACAAATCTACCTACAGAAATTGATACTACTATAGTAAATCAGTATAAACCACAATATAAATCACAATTTTCTTCGGTACTGGCTGATATTTGGAAACGATTTAAGCCCAGGTATAGTGAACAGATTACAAGTTTAGAACAAAGTATTACGGCGCTGCTTGTCGGTACGCAAACTGAAGAAGTCGCGCAACAAGCTATTGCTCAAGCACACATGTTAATTGGGTCTTTGGCTAGCTTTGGTTTTACTGAAGCTTCGTGTCTATCTCGTGAAATTGAAAAAATTTTTCGAGATGGAATACAACAAAGTATTGCTCAACTTGAACGTCTCTCGCAACTTGTCGTCGCGTTACGGCAAGAACTCGAACGAGCAAATGTATTAGACCCCCCAATTACGGTAGCGAAACGCTGCCAAAGGCAGCGTTTCGCTAATATGAAACAACCCAGGTTGTTAATCATGGATAATGATGCCTTGTTTTGTCAGCAGTTGATAGAGGAAGCTGCATTGTGTGGAATTGAAGCTTTTGTGGCGCCACTAATTGATGCTAAAGACGTAATCGCACAAAATACACCAGATGTCGTACTAGTTGACTTACACTTTTCTAACTCAGTTGAAAGTAGCTTAGAACTATTAGCAGAACTCACGAGTAATAATTTGGCTTTACCCGTGCTAGTATTTACGGAAGTTGAAGATTTTACTTATCGGCTAAAAGTCGCTCGTTTAGGGGTACAATTTTTTTTACATAAGCCTGTAGCTCCTTCCTTAGTAATGGCAGCAGTTATTCAAGTACTACAGCGTGCTGATGTCACTGGCGCCAAAATTATGGTTGTGGACAATGACTCGCAAGTGTTAGATAATTTACACACTTTACTCTCAATTTGGGGATTTGAACTAACTTTGTTAGATAACCCTCAACGATTTTGGCAGACATTGAATGCTTTTCATCCCAACTTGCTAATTTTAGATACAGAAATGTCATTAAGTAGCATTAATGGTATAGATTTATGTCAAGTAGTGCGAAATGACCCATATTGGAATCATTTACCAGTACTATTTTTATCTAGTCGTAAAGATGCACAAACAGTGAATCAGGTATTTATGGCAGGTGCAGATGATTACCTGAGTAAGCCAATTGTAGAACCAGAATTAATTACTCGCATACTAAATCGGCTCGAACGGCTGCGTCTACAATAATTCTAACGAATTAATTATCGTAGTCGCAATACTTAAATATTTATCGTATTCGCTTTCGGTGGCAGAATAAGTGACTATATACGCAGTATTATCTTTAACAGTCCAAACAGCTTTTCTTTTAATACCTATTTTATTATCTTTGCCAGAATACACTACTTCATGAGTTGGCAGTGGTATATTTGGTAACGTGATAGAGCGTGATTCGTGTATTTTTGCTTCAGGGAAAAACTGGATTATTTCGTTTACTTTTAAATTTGTATATTCTGATAATACAAGCGGTCGTTTCAAAGGCTGTACTTCAAATATTACCTCGGCGCCTGTATCTGAATTATTTCTGTCATAAGGGGAAAACCGAGCTAGTTCACCTGTGGTTTTATCTTCAACTTCGTTTTTGACCCAATTTTGAGGATATTTAATTTTGATTGCGTAATTTAAATTTTCGTAAACAGAAAAATTTACAGGAAACAATAACAGTGGAGCAGTAATTAATTGCTGTATTACTTTATGCGTCACTGGTAAAACAGCTACTGAAATTATTAATATAGTAATCACAGATACTGATGCGACTTTTTTCTTAGTGTTCCATAGCGACTCTAATAGCGTGGGTTGTTCGAGCTTTGACAGTGCTTGTAAAACTTCTGGAACTGACTGGTAACGGCGCCGATGGTCACGGCAAATCATTTTGTCTATAATTGCAGCTAGTTGAGGGTTAACGTCCCGCTTATTCCAGACAACTTCGGGTTTTTTTTGTAGCGTATCAGGATTTATACCTGTTAATCCCTGAATACAAGTCATTCCCACAGCATAAATATCACTATTAAACTTTGGATTACCATCACGCTGCTCAACAGGTGTGTAACCAGGGGTGCCAATTACTGTAATACCCTGACTTGTTTCCATTACTGCTGTAATTTCTTTGACGGCGCCGAAGTCAATTAAAGTGATTCTATTATCAGATGCGCGTCGAATTAGATTTGCTGGCTTAACATCACGGTGAATAACTTGCTCTGTATGAACAAATTCCAATATCTGTAACAAATCTTTTAAAAAATTAATAGCTTGCTCCTCGTTCCATTTTTGCCCTTTGGCTAATTCTTTACTAAGGAGGGTTCCGGGAATATACTCTTGAACGAGGTAAAATTCTTGATTTTCCTCGAAATGCGCCAAAAGTCGCGGAATTTGGTCGTGAGTACCAACTCTATATAATACTTGAGCTTCACGCTCAAATAAACGCGCGGCTATTTCTAAAGACTCAGAATCTGTAAATATAGGCTTTAGCAGCTTGACAACACAGTGAGGATTCCCAGGTAAATCCATATCAAGAGCCAGATAAGTCTCGCTAAATCCTCCTTTACCTAAGTCCCGGATAATTTGGTAGCGTCCTCGGAGCTTTGTTTCCAACATCGAATAAACCCTTGCATCGGAGACGTTTTGCTCGCAGTTGTCAATCCTACGTTCGATTTCGATTGTTACACAGATTTTTATCGAGTGAAAGTTTTTTCGGAACCATTAAGCCTATGTTTTTGAAGCATTGCTAGAAAATGTTACCTTCACCATTCTAATATTGAATATTAAAATCTAACAGAGAGCATGGCAGACCTCACACCTAATTCGAGTTTTAGTTTAACGATTCGGCTAGAAATTCCCAACCGCGTGGGAATGCTTGCTACCGTTACAAAAGCAATTGCTACAAGCGGTGGTAATTTTGGGCAAATTGATTTAATTGAGCAAACGCGCAGCGTCACGACTCGTGATATTACCGTTGATGCAGCTTCTACCGAACACGCAGAAACAATAGTACAAGCGGTAAAAGCTTTGCCCGACATTAAAGTTCTTGACGTGTATGACCGCACGTTTAATTTACATCGTGGTGGCAAAATTAGCATTACCAGCCGAATTCAGCTTAAAAGCGTATCCGATTTAGCAATGGCTTATACTCCTGGAGTCGGAAGAGTTTGCCGTGCTATCGCTGAAAATCCTGATGATGTTTACAACTTTACCATTAAACGAAATACTGTTGCCATTGTTACAGATGGAAGTGCCGTTTTAGGGTTAGGTAATTTAGGTGCAGAAGCATCTTTACCTGTAATGGAAGGTAAAGCGATGCTCTTTAAAGAATTTGCTGGTATTGATGCTTTCCCCATCTGCCTAGCAACACAAGATACCGATGAAATTGTCCGTACAGTCAAAAATTTAGCCCCAGTTTTTGGAGGTGTAAATTTAGAAGATATTGCTGCTCCCCGTTGTTTTGAAATTGAGCAAAGGTTACGCGAAGAATTAGATATTCCGGTTTTTCACGATGACCAGCACGGTACAGCAATTGTCACTTTAGCTGCACTATTTAATGCTTTAAAATTAGTGCAAAAGCCGATGGAAAAAATTCGCATTGTTATAAATGGTGCAGGCGCCGCAGGTGTAGCAATTGCCCGCTTACTCAAAAAAGCAGGTGCCGAAACTATATTAATGTGTGACTCTAAAGGAATACTTTCGACAAGTCGCACTGATTTGAACGATGAAAAACTTGAATTTGCTGTCAAAGGACAAGGAACACTTGCAGGCGCCATTCAAGGAGCAGATGTATTTATAGGAGTTAGCGCACCAGGTGTTTTAACTCCAGAAATGGTACGTTCAATGGCAAAAGACTCAATTGTATTTGCAATGGCAAACCCCATCCCCGAAATTCAGCCTGAATTAGTGAGTTCAGATGTAGCGGTAATGGCAACAGGACGCAGCGACTACCCCAACCAAATTAATAACGTTTTGGCATTCCCAGGAGTATTTCGTGGCGCCTTAGATTGTCGCGCAAAATCAATAACTACATCAATGTATTTAGAAGCAGCAAACGCTATAGCTTCTTTAGTCAACCCCAAAGACTTGAGTAAAGAACATATAGTACCATCTGTTTTTGACGAACGTGTAGCAGGCGCCGTTGCAGCAGCAGTTCAGCGTGCGGCACGTAATGAAGGAATTGCAAGAAGTTAAGAGTGCTGAGTGCTGAGTGCTGAGTGCTGAGTAGTAAAGATTTACTCAGCACTCAGTACTTTCTACTCAGCACTTTTGATTTGATCTGCTGGTTGGTTTTGTTGCATAACTCTAATAACAAACCTTAAAGTTTCATTCACAGCATCGGCATTGGGAAATATTTCTGCAACATCAGGTTCCAAACGAACGGTTACATCGCCAAAATTTTTTCGTCCACTACCGAATTTCCTAACTCTTAGACTTTTTAAGTCATATTCTGCCCGAAGCTCATCATCCATTTCTTCATCAACCTTCTTCATAGACTTCTCGCTCGGCTCTTGTTACAACTCTTGCACTAATTATACGGATTGAATTTCCTCTTTCTGTATAGGAGACAATTAGCAAGCGTCTTCGATTTGACTCTCCAACAATAAGATAACGCTCCTCATCAACAGAGTGATCTGGATCGTAGAAATCAACATAAAGGGGGTCATCAAAAACAGTTTTGGCTTCCTCAAACGAAACGCTGTGTTTCGAGAGATTTTTTGCCGCTTTATCTTCATTCCACTCAAATTCCATAGATATTTTAATATTAGACCAACTATAAGGGCGCCCTTTAAATTAGCCTAACGTGAGTTTTACACCTCTTTTCCCCTTTATACAAAGAAGAGGAGTGGAACTAAATTCATAATTCCTAACTCCTAACTATTAACAAATTCTAAATAGTTGTTACTAAGTTCTTTGACAGCAGCTTCGTAAAACTGCTGTCCATGTTCAGGTGTTGCTAGAGCAGGGTTGGAACCCATACGTCCATCTGGGTAACGGCGCCGAAAGTCTGTAGCACCGTAGATTTTGTGCCCTTTACCTACTTCTTCAGATAACGGTGTCGTCTTTATTGCTTCTGGGTAAATATATTGTGTGAGTGCAACTTCACTAGGGGTTGCATGGGAACCTTCTTGATCCCCGTATAATTCGTGCGCTAATTTCAATACCTCGCGACACATAAACCAGTTTGCAACTTGGCACTGAACTAGACTTGCATCGGGTATTTGTAGTTCTTCTAGATAGACGTAAGTCTCTGAAAATGCCGCTTTAAGTGTGGCGATGTTGCCACCATGCCCATTAATAAAATAAAACTTACGAAAACCAGCTTTTGTCAAGCAAGTTACATAGTCACGTATGACTTGAATGATTGTACTTGGACGCAGGCTAATTGTACCTGGAAAAGCAGTGTGATGTAGTGCCATTCCTACATTTATTGTGGGCGCCACTATTGCGTGCGTTGCTTCACCGACACCCTTAGATACGGCTTCAGCACATATTGCATCGGTACCAATTAATCCTGTCGGTCCATGTTGTTCGGTAGAACCTATGGGTAAGATAATGCCTTGCGACTGCTGTAAATAAGCTTCAACTTCTTGCCATGTACTTAAATGTAACAACATTTTATATCAGCATCCTCGTGACTATTGCTTTTGGGTATCTCTATCACGATTATGCACGCTACAAAGCTTTAATTGAATTTTAGCAGTATGCTTGAATATCTTCTCCACACTTGTCTACTAGATAGCATAAAGCACGGAAGCGCAAACCTACGAACTGGTCGTACAAAGGATTCAACTTGCACATTGGGGGAATATGAGCTATTTTACGACCAAAAAGGGTGATGTCACGCTCGAATGGGCATTGTGCGGGAATTAGTTTAGCGATTAGTTTCGCCAGTTTACGGTTTTCAATTTCTAATGAATCAAGCTTGTTACGCAGTGGTTGTAACAAATCAATTTTCTTTATCGCAAATAATTCTTTTTTAATCGATTGCTTTGCTTCTGTAACACCTTCGACAAAAGCAGGAACGATAATGTGGGTTTTGTTAGTTGTAATCATAGTAGCGACTTTCTCCTGGTCTGGGTTTGCGGTTATTCAATCCACGCATTTTAACTTTAGTTATTCTCAATATTAGTTTGGTTAAGAGCAAGCAATATAGGTGCCGATGCAAAGCAAACTAAATATATGGAATTCGTTTGAAATTTGTGAATTAACAGTAATTTAATCTGAGCTTTAGGACATGAACTGTCCCGCTCAATACAAAATAACAAAAAAACTTCACAAATGTCATTAGTTTGATTATTTATTACTGATATATCTTATAGTTCTGCCATATCTCAAGTTTAGCCATGCTGTTATAAAATCAACAATATCTTATGGTAGTATTTACCCGACCTAAAGAGCCGTATGTCCTATACTGCGGGTATATCTTGAGGATAAGCTCTTTGACGGAAATTTATCATATGTGATAAATTTTTAGATAGAATGTATCGCTAGTTACATTTTGTAATAATTTAGATTAGCTAATATGAAGTCTAAGGGAAAAGAAATAATTACAGGTGAATATAGTTATTTCTCTTCTTTATGAAAGGGTTAAATTGAACAATATAAAATTAATTTATCAATTTGGTAAAATTAACTGCTCTAACGGTAGATGTGTTGAGAGTCTTCTGCTTAAGGGTAGAGTTGGTAACGGATGTAACGGATGAGTTTTTTATCGTGCGGTATTAACATCTATGCTGCTAAAATCTGGTAAAAGCTGACTTTTGTATTAAAACGTACTATTGCTTTTATGTCTTTAACTTATGGCAATACAAAATTATGCTTAGTTCCAGAGTTTGATAATTTGGAGTTGTTTCGGGCAAATGCTATCCATTACACTTATGCTCGCCACTCTCATCCAGAGTATTCAATAGGTATTATTGAGGCTGGGGTGGGAGGTAATTATTATCAAGGTTCTACATATTTGGCGCCTCCTGGAAGTATTATTTTAATGAATCCAGATGAAGCTCACACAGGTTATTCTGCTAATAATCTGCCACTGACTTATCGAATGCTTTATCCGAGCCTAAATATAATAAAACAACTGGCTAAAGAAATTCAGGTGTGTGAATTTCCTTATTTTAAAGAAGCTTTTATAAAAAATGAAGTTTTGGCTAAAAACATTTATGACCTGCACGCAGTCCTTGAGCAGTCTCAAAACCAGCTAGAACGACAATCAATGTTGGTAGAAGTTGTATCAGCAATTCTTATTCATTATGCTGATATTAATATTAGATTAGATAAACTTGGTAAAGAACAACGTGTTGTTAATTTAATTAAAGAATATTTATATGATAATTTCAGTTGTAATATTTTGCTTGAAGATTTGGTAAAACTAACCAATTTAAATCGCTACTATTTAATCAGGCTGTTCCGCAAAATAGTTGGGATGGCGCCTTATACTTATTTAAACCAGATTCGTGTGCAAAAAGCAAAACAATTTTTATCCCAAGGTATTCCAATTGCCGATGTCGCATTGAGTGTTGGAATGTCAGATCAAAGCCATTTAAATCGGCACTTCAAGCGAATTGTAGGTGTTACACCAGGTTATTACCGCAGTATGATGTCAACATCGTTCAAGACAAAGCCAGATTAACTTTTGGATACTTCAGGTCGTAGCTTTCAAACGAGAAGGGCAAACTATGACTGTAAATACATCCAACCTAACACAGCGCGAGTATAATTTAGCACAAATAAATATAGCTTTGATGAAAGCTCCTTTACAAGACCCGATAATGGCTGAGTTTGCTGCTGCACTTGATGAAGTAAACTTAACTGCTGATAACAATACCTTCGCCAAATTTAAGAACTGGTGGAGCAAGTACTAGCAGGGTGTATGCGCCCTAAATTGGTAACTCTGTGGAAAATATTTGCCATTAAAACTGGGTCTGGTTTTTCGGGAAGGAGTTTTATAGTTTCCTCAACATATTTATAACCTCGGAACAGTGCCTTCAAGTCCGTAACACTAAAATCCGGATTAAATTTCCGAAAATGAACAAGCAAAACTTGTGAAACACTAACCATAAAAAATGCAAGATTAGCAGCGTTTGTAACTGCTGTTTTTCCAACATTCATAAAATCTTCTAGCCCCCAAAATTGTTTAGCATCTCGGTAATTGAACTCAATTTGAAATCTGAGACTGTAATAATCAATTAACTTGTCATAGCTTAAATTTAAGTCAGTGGAAAATAACACAGCATGAGTTCTATGACAAGTTTTAATATCTGTTCGTACTATGATGACGACATTTAATGCTTGACAATACTCCTTGTGTAGAAGTTGTGCTTGGTAAATATCTGTACGAATGTCATCTTCAATGTTAGATTTTTTTAAAAAACGCTCTGGTATAAATGAATAGTTTATTTTCTCCCCGTACTTACGACGAGACTTACGGGTAGGGTCTGGATTTTCGTAAGGTATGTATAATGCTGAGTCATGGCGCATTTTACAAATTAGGTGTAAACCTAGCTGCCGAGCCATTACTACAGCTTTATTATTTCCAAAATAACCATCAAGTACTAAGTAGGTTAATGGTAAAAAATTACTGATTTTTTTAAGTAAATCCTGAACTAGACGACGAATACGTAAAAAGTCGGGAGTTAAATTTACTTCTTTCTTATCCCTTGTCTTACTACCCTTTGGGCGCCCACCTTTCTTTTTTACAGCTTCTTTATTCGACTCATCTTTAGTCGCTTTAGGCTTTTCTATTATTTTTTTTGCTTTATCTTCTTTAGGCTTTATAACTTGCTCTATGCTAATAGGAAATGCTCTTCTTTGCTCCACACTTACAAGCGATAAAGTAAAAAAAGATAAACCGAGTATTGGTTTTTGATATAAGGATGAGAAAAATCTATCGATTCCGTAGCTTTTTTCTCCTGCTTTACTAATTACTACTTCATCACCAGCTAGTATATATGTTTCTTTGCTTCTAAATATATGTTCTTTAAAAAATACCCAAAACAACACTGCCCAAGGTAGCGATGAAGCAAAAAAACGTTGTATTGTTCGATAACTCCCCCCTTTTCCACACCACCGTGATATGCCCAGCATAGTTATTCTTCCACTCATAGCTAGTATTGCTGGTATGATTCGACCCCACCGTCTCAAAGTTGTTCTTGTCGTATGTCGCTGTAGGCATTCCAATAGTGCTAATATATTTGGCATGGGCTTTCTGTATATGTTTGAGTTGTAGTCTAGTAAACATAACTCTACTACAGAAGGCCCTCTTTATTTTGGCGAAGGTATTGTGATAAGAGTCCAGGTTTTGTTTGGAGGTTACAAACATCTTCTGGCAACGCGACTGATATTCGAGCTTATTCTGACTCTAAAATGCTTGTTAATTTATCTGTTTGGCAAAGTTTAGAGTCGCTCAAAGCATATGTCTATCAAAGTTTACATGGTGAGTTTTTTATTAAACGTCGTAAATGGTTTGAAAGATACCAAGGGGAGCATTTTTGTATGTGGTGGGTTCCTGCTGGTTATTTGCCAACAGTAGAAGAGGGGAAAGCAAAGCTAGAATATCTTGCTTTGTATGGTGACTCACCTGAATGTTTTACTTTTGTGAAACCTTATTTGGCACCAAATCTTGTTGTGTAGCCTGTTGATGGTGCGTTGCAGTTATCATAATTTAAATTGTAGAGACGCGATAAATCGCGTCTCTACGACTGCCTGTAACTCTCTGTAAAATCCAGCCTCGAAGTTCAACTATTTTACACAACTGTTTACCAGAAATTGATTTCATACGGCAATCTCAACGATTTGAGTATTTGACTCTACTGAGTAAGCACTATTAGCAACTTCTAACCATCCTTCAATTGCATCTTTTAAATTTGTTAATATTTCTTCCATTGTGTCGCCCTCAGTGATACAGCCTGGAAGTGCTGGAACTTCTGCCCAAAAACCGCCTTCTTCTGCTGGATGAATGATTGCTTTAATTTTCATAGGTTTTTATTGTTTATTTTTTAACTGGCTCTACTATAGCGTTAAATTTATGTTCTGTGTATCCAAATTTTTATATGCCCATAGCTGAATTATTCTTTAATCAATTTTATTAAATAAAGAAGAAGCTTTAGAAAATATTCGTGAAGCTATCCAACTTTATTTAAAATCATAATTTCAAAGCTCTATTCCCCTCTTCTCTGTTACCTTTGTGTCTCTGTGGTAAAAATAATACTTAAAACGATTTAAAAATTCACTTTTACATTACGTGAAAATCTTGTAGATGCTTCGTACCTCAGCATGACGGTTGGAGATGCTTCGTACCTCAGCATGACAGTTTGAGATGCTTCGTTTCAGATGCTTTTACCTGGGCATGACATGAGCCTAGGTTTATAATGACTGCACAGGCTGGAAGCCTGTGCTACAACCTATACAACGGCTGCTTCGGGGACGGCGCCTTGCATTTTGTCAAAGGCATCTATTAGAGTTTGAAGTTGTTGGTCAGCTTTTAGAGTTGCTAAACCGCGCACGGTAACTTTGCCTGGGGAATAAACGAAGCGAGTTCGTAAATTCTCAGCTAAGTTTGCTGCGAGTAGGTTCCATGCAGGTTCTTCCATAGGGGTTTCGAGAACAACGTGCTGTTTATTTTCGGGTTTAATGCGACTGAAACCAAGATTTTTTGCTAGTTGTTTGAGTTCCATTACTTTTAGTAACTGCAAAGCTGGTTTGGGAATTGTACCGTAACGGTCGTTCCATTCGGCTGCAATTTGTGTGAGTTCGTATTTTGATTTTGCTGATGCAACAAAACGGTATGCACTCATCTTTTGGTCGAGGTCGGTTATATAGTCAGCAGGAATAAATGCGGTGAGGTTGAGGTCAATTTGTGTATCTTCAACTTTAGGTATTTCTTGACCGCGTATTTCACGGATGGCTTCTTCGAGCATTTCCATGTATAAATCGAAGCCTATTACATCCATTTG
Source organism: Calothrix sp. PCC 7716 (assembly GCF_019977735.1). GTDB lineage: Bacteria > Cyanobacteriota > Cyanobacteriia > Cyanobacteriales > Nostocaceae > Dulcicalothrix. Next base: position 5,966,047 of record NZ_AP025018.1, read on the forward strand.
TCCTGACTGTTCGGCGCCTAATAAATTCCCTACTCCTCGTATTTCCATGTCACGCATTGCTAATTGATACCCAGAACCTAGCTGTGTAAATTCTTGAATAGCCCTTAATCTTTGCCTTGCTGCATCTGATAGCGCACGTTGCTGAGGATAAAATAGCCATGCATGTGCTTGAATACCCGCACGTCCAACTCGTCCACGTAATTGATAAAGTTGTGCTAAACCAAAACGATGGGCATCTTCGATCAAAATAGTATTAACACGGGGAATATCTAACCCCGACTCAATAATAGTTGTACAAACCAGAATATCGGCTTCACCGTTGCTAAATGTGAGCATCGTTGATTCTAACTCGCTTTCGTCCATTTGCCCGTGAGCTATGGCTATTCTGGCGCCTCCTGCCATTTCGCGTAGTGCTGAGGCGGTTTCTTCAATTCCTTCTACTCGTGGAACTACGTAGAATATTTGTCCGCCTCTGTCAAGTTCTTGACGAATAGCTGACCGCACTGATTCAGGAGTTCGTGGCGCCAAGTGGGTTTTAATTGGGCGCCGAGAAGGTGGTGGAGTGGTAATCAAACTCATTTCCCGAATTCCCGAAAGTGACATATATAACGTCCGGGGAATAGGTGTTGCTGAAAGGGTGAGTACGTCAACTTGAGTTTTGAGGCTTTTAATTTTCTCTTTTTGGTTTACACCAAAGCGTTGTTCTTCGTCTACTACTAAAAGCCCTAAATCTTTAACAGCAATTTCTTTGCTCAAAAGCTGGTGTGTCCCTACTACAATATCAAGTTCCCCTGTAGCAAGGCGCTTTATAATTTCGCGACGTTCGGAGGCAGAACGAAAACGGTTAAGTAAACCTACGTTAATAGGATAAGGCGAAAAACGTTCTTTGAGGGTATGGTAGTGTTGCTGCGTCAAGATAGTAGTAGGCGCCAGAAGTGCCACTTGTTTGCCTGCGGTAACAGCTTTAAATATCGCGCGAATAGCTACTTCGGTTTTACCAAAACCCACATCCCCACATACCAACCTATCCATCGGTCGGTCACTTTCCATATCTCGCTTTACATCTTGGGTAGCTTTAAGCTGGTCGGGTGTAGGTTGATAAGGGAAAGAATCTTCCATTTCTTCTTGCCAAGGCATATCTTGGGGAAAAGAAAATCCTTGTTGCTGTGACCTTGCTGCATATAACTTCAACAAATCAACCGCTAGCTTTTTAATGGCTTTGCGAACTTTGTTTTTAGTATTCTCCCATGCCTTACCTGTCATTTTATTGAGTTCAGGCACCTTGTTAGTAGTTGCGCGGAACCTTGAAAGGGCGCCTACTTGGTCGGCAGCAACACGTAACAAACCATCGGCATACTGTATAACTAAATAATCGCGCGTTTCTTCATTCAGCGTTAAACTCTCTAGCTTCTGAAACTTTCCTACACCATGATTACGGTGTACTACATAATCACCTGGACGTAACTTGTTTAAATCAACTTGCTTAGAAGTCGCTTGGCGCCTTTTACGAACATAGCTAGGAGTTGCAAGTGAGTGCTGCCCATAAAACTCACGGTCAGTAATAATGACCATTCGGTACGTTGGCAGGACAAACCCTTCAAGTTCAGCGAGTCCAGAATATTTGAGTGCAACAGGTGTGTGATTTGTTTGTAGTTTTTCTATAGCTTGAAAATCATTCGGGTTAGGAATAAACTGCGCTGGACAATCATGCTCTTGTAATAAAGATACGGAACGGCTCGGTTGTGCTGAAATAACCCACACAGAGAAATTGCGGTCACGTTCTTGCCTTATGGTCTCCGCTATTTTAGAAAATTGGTGCGGAGTTACAGGAACAGGACGACTAGCAAGGTTAAGTCCAGATTGATTACCTTGTTCAGTAATAATAGTTTCTGCGAGTTCCGATAGGTAAATTAGTTTAAAAGCTGAAGCAGCAAGCAAACACTCGCCAAATTGTTTATGAATTTTTAAGAGTACTGAGTGTTGAGTGCTGAGTGCTGAGTGTTGAGTGCTGAGTGTTGAGTGTTGAGTGCTGAGTGGGGGAAGAGAGGGAAAAGTGTTTTCTGTATCGTCTTCTTCGTCTTCGTTTTCTAGTTCCAATTTTCCATGAACTAATTGTTGCCACTGTTCCTCAGCGTTTTCTACCCAACGGTCACTATGCGCGTAACACTGTTCGGGTTCGTCGATAGCTATAAAGGTATTTTCTGGTAAGTAATCTAATAAAGATGCTGGTTTGTCGTAAGCTAAACCCAAAAATCTACGACTTCCTTCTATGAGTGATGAGTGCTGAGTACTGAGTGCTGAGTCTTTCTCCAACTCAGCACTCAGCACTTTATACTCCGCACTATTATTAAGGGCTTCGGTAAAAATAACACTAAAATTTGTTGGTGTTAAAACTAGTTCTGGAACTTTATCGAGGGCAGAACGTTGTGTAGCTGGGTCAAATTCGCGAATTTGCTCTATTTCATCGCCGAACCATTCTAAGCGCACTGGTAATTCTGATGATACTGGGAACACGTCAACAATATCACCGCGCCGACTCCATTGCCCTTCTGTCTCAACTAAAGCAACCCTTTCGTAACCTTGTTTTGTAACTTGTTCGCCAAATTCATCTAAATCAATCTCGCTTCCTGGTTTTATAGTTAAACAGAAAGGTTGAAATGCGGAGCGCGGTGGTAAATGTGGCTGTAACGCTCCTACAGTCGCGACAATTGCAATTTGGTTCGTCTGTTCTCCTTTATTTTTGACTAAATCAGCTAAAACTTGCATTTGTCCCCACGTCATCTCGGTTTCGGGGTCAAATGGTTCGTATGGTGATGCTTCAGAAGTTGGGTAAAAAAGCACATTTTTCCATCCCATCGCTTCGAGTTGTGCTGTCCAGCGTCCAGCTTCTTCTAAAGTCGCACACACCACGCACAAGTTTTGCCCTTCGGTTCTTGCCAAGGCAGAAGTAACTAGACCTTTGGGTAGACGAGGAATACCGCTTAAGTATAAATCTTCTTGTCGATTTAACTTAGTAATAAGTTCAGATGTGAGAGGTGAGCGTCCCAGCGCGCGCACGATGGAGGAAAATGTCATATTTGTTAAACTTGGGCGTGCAACTCATTTTAAAGCACAATCAAATATGTAGTGCCTACTTCAAACTATTTTAGAAGAGTGTTGGCGTGAAGTGCAGGTAGTAAGTAACGATTACGGTGTTAACATTTTACCTGACAGGTGTTTTATGAAATAACCTTGAATACTAGATACCAAAAAATTTAAACTTAAGCAGGGTCTGCCGTTGTCTTCGGCAATTATTATAATGTCTCCAACAGTCGAAATTCTAATAATCTTTCTATTAGTCCTCGCCAACGGTTTATTTGTCATGTCTGAGTTGGCGATTGTTTCTGCGCGTAAAGTCCGCTTGCAGCAGCTTGCCGAACGGGGTGATACTAAAGCGCGTGTCGCGTTAAGTTTGGCTTCTTCACCTAACGAATTTTTAGGAACTGTCCAAATTGGTATTACACTGCTAACTATTCTTACAGGCGCCTATGCAGAAGAAGCCATAGCGAAGCGAATATCGCCTATTCTAAATTCAGTAGCACTGTCGCCAACATATAGGGAACAGTTAGCAAAAGTATTAGCTATCGTCATCATTACATACATAACGCTGATTTTGGGTGAGTTAGTGCCAAAACGTTTAGCACTAAACAATCCTGAGTCAATAGCCTCAATAATGGCTATTCCAATGCAGATGCTATCGAAGTTGACTACACCAGTAGTTTACCTTTTAAGTGCTTCTACTAATGCAGTACTACGGCTATTAGGAATGCGACCATCAACGGAACCACAAGTAACAGAAGAAGAAATTCGCGTTTTAATCGAACAAGGAACCGAGGAAGGAACGTTTGAAGAAGCTGAACAAGATATGGTAGAACGGGTGTTTCGCCTAGGAGACCGTCCTGTAAGCGCTTTAATGAGTCCTCGTCCAGATATAGTTTGGCTAGAATTAGAAGATTCTGCGGAAGAAAATCGTCAGAAAATAATTGAAAGTGGTTATTCTAGATACCCAGTATGCCAAGGTGGTCTTGATAATGTTCTTGGTGTTCTCCCTGTTACAGACCTTTTAGCAAGGAGTTTCACTGGTCAGCCAATGGATTTAACCGTTGGTTTACGTCAACCTGTGTTTGTGCCAGAAAGCACTCGTGGTTTGAAAGTTTTAGAAATGTTTAAACAAACGGTAACGCACATGGCCTTAGTTGTTGACGAATACGGTGTAATTCAGGGATTGGTAACGCTCAATGATATTTTAATCGAAATTGTTGGCGACGTTCCCTCTGTAGATGACCAAGATGACCCTCAAGTTATACGACGTGAAGATGGTTCGTGGTTATTGGATGGGATGTTGGCTGTTGATGAATTTATGGAATTATTCGATATTGAGGAATTACGTTCTCAAGACCGAGGTAGTTACCAAACTTTAGGAGGTTTCGTTATAACCCATCTTGGACGTATACCTAACGCTGCCGACCACTTTGAATGGCAAAATATGCGATTTGAGGTGATGGATATGGACGGAAACCGCGTTGATAAAGTTTTAGTGATACCGAAAGTAGAGAAAAAGGAAGATACAGAAACTGGCAACGGATAGCAGTAGGGTGGGCACTGCCCACCTTACGAGCCTGGTAATATCATTCTTGCTAGTTCGCAAAATCCTTCTCCTTCGGCGCCGCTTGTAATATAAGCAGGTTTATGCTGTAAGGTATCAAGATAATGTGATACATTGGCGACTCCAAAAGAGTTGGGGAAGTAAGTAGCGTCGAATAAACTCTCATCGTTGGGACTATCACCAACTGTTACTACTTGTTCGAGTGTAATTTCAGGAAAATATTCTTGCAGAACCTTTAATAGTCCAACTGCTTTATCTTGTCCTTGAGGTTTTATATGACACTGTACATTACTGTAGGTAAATCCCCAACCCATTGTTTGAGTCAGATTTGCCAACGTTTTGATTTCATCTAAACTAAGTCCAGCAACATCAAAAGTCCAGTCAGTTATACGGAAACGGTTATCAGCAGATTCTTGAATTTTGGGGAATTTTAGCTTTAAATGGTCAAAAGTAGCCGCTAATTGCTGACGATGAGTAATTATATCCGAAATAGGCGTTAAATATATTGGCGCCTCACTATTACATGAGTAAAATAATCCACCGTTTTCAGCAATAGCACCTACTACAGGCAGATAATGCGCTATTCCACTTACCCAACCCGCACTGCGCCCCGTCGTAATAAGCACTTTAGTGCTATTGGCCTTCAAATCTTCCAATGTCCGTAAAACCAAACTTGTAAATTTATTAGATACAGTTAAAGTCCCATCCATATCCGTAGCAATGAGACGAATTTGACTCAAATTGAAGGAATTTGGCATAGTTCCAAAAATTTAAGATATTCAATATTTACACGCAAAAATCATACTGCGAATTTGGGCATCCTAAACAAGAGAGGTAAAATTTATGCTTATCTATTATGTCAACACCAGTTTTTATAGCTCAAACAGGGTCAAAACCTAAAAAGGTAACTCAAACAACTCAGACTAGTCAAGCAAACATCGCTGCTGAAAACTCAGAACCACCATCGGTATGGATGCTTACATCTGGCGTACTTTTGGTGTTGTTAGTTGCTTTTGCAATATACACCAAGATGCAAAGCGATAAGCTAAACAAAAGAATCAGATTTGAAAAGTTCCGAACCAGCGAATTTGAAAAAAAGTTAAAGTTAGCTCTCGAAACTATTCGCAAAATGGAAACAAACCCTGATTTAATCAACTCGCGCGAGTTTAACCTCGACTATTTGCGTATGCGGATGGCTGAAGAGGTGTTCCACTTTGCAATTGTTAACCAAGTTAAAATTAAGGTAAAAGATAAGATTACACAAGCATTACGTCCATCTCAAATTAACACTGGGGTTGTTGGTATTGCCAATAGTAATGGGCGCCAGGTAGATGAGATTTTTGATGTTGAGCATGAAATAGGTACTGCTCCCAACATCATCAAACGAGTCTTATTCCGCATTCAAATTAGATTAATGAAGCTACCTACACAAGCAACTTCTGCCACTATTAGTCAAATTATTGATTGTATAGAAACTTATCTTAGTCCTGCCGAAGACCACGATACTTGGCAACCAACTATTCAGGGTCGAATAGCCTTTATGCACTGGGATCAAAAAGCAAAACCTACACCTTTGCTCGTTCTCGAACAATCGAACGAAGGTGTAAACGTTACTTTCCGCACTAGTCGTCAAGCCAATGGTATGCCAACTCCTACACCAGAAAATACTCAAGGTCGTACACAAGGAGTAAAATCACCTAGGCAAGGACATAACACAAGGTAAATCAGTAAATCTAAATAAATAAGTGCATCTACCAATTAAGTAATGAGTGATGAGTGCTGAGTGCTAGTCGTAGCTTTTTACAAGTACATTTTGAGAATCACTCTCTAAGACACCATCTTCCATGTTAATAATGCGGTCAGCAATGTCTAAAATTCGGTTATCGTGGGTAACTAACATAATTGAAGTTCCTTTCTCTCTTGCTAGTCGCTGCATTAATTCCACAACGTCGCGTCCTGATTGTCTATCTAATGCTGCTGTCGGTTCGTCTGCTAGCACCAGCGCTGGATTATTCACTAAAGCACGTGCAATTGCTATGCGCTGTTTTTGACCTCCTGATAAATTATCGGGGTAGTAGTTTATTCTCGGTCCTAAACCAACTGCCTTCAACATCGCTTCTGACATTCGTATTGCTTCATGTTGTGAAAGATTATCATTCAATTCCACAGCCATTTGTACGTTTTGCCGAGCGGTCAAAAATCCTAGTAAATTATGCGCTTGAAAGATAAAGCCAATATTACGTCGAATATTAACTAGCTTTTTTTGATTAGCTCGGTATAATTCTTGACCTAATAATTGTAAGCTTCCTTCTTGAACTGAGCGCAAGCCACCAATTAAACTGAGTAAAGTAGTTTTACCTGAACCCGAAGGTCCAGTCATAATTACTATTTCTCCAGGATAAACATCAAAATTAATATCGAATAATATTTGTCTTTTTAAGGCGCCTTTGCCATAATAATGGTTAAGATGTTTTATGGAAATTACTGGCTCTGTTCTGGTCATAAATAATATTTGAAAACTGTGACAACTGAAGCGGGTAGTCAATACTAAGATTTTTACTCTTTATTGGCATTGATTTTGCATTATTTGCAACAATATTAATGATTCCTAATTAATTAAAAAATATCAGCCGGGTCAGCCGCATTTAGTTTTTTAACAGCTATAACACCGGAAATATAACACATAATAATTGTTAAAATTAATACTATGACCGCACGGGCAAAAGTCATAAACACAGGTAGTAAAGTTGCCTCGCGTGCTTTTTGATATAAAAATAGAGTTACAAATAGTCCAGGAAAGTAACCTAAAACAGCTAAAAGTAAAGATTCTTGTAAAATTACTCTAAGTAAATATTTATGCGTATAACCAATCGCTTTTAGTGTTGCGTACTCAGATAAATGGTCATTAACCTCAGTATAAAGAATTTGATAAACAATCACGATTCCTACTATAAAGCCCATTATGGCGCCGAGTGTAAAAATAAAGCCAATAGCTGTATTACTTGCCCAATAATTGCGCTCAAAGTCAATATACTGTTGTTTTGTCATGACATTGACTTCTTGGGTTAAATACTTTCTTAATTTTTGAGCAAAAGCATTGGCATCAGCACCGGGTTTTAATTTAATTAAGCCTACTTCGATTAAGCCTTGTTGATGATTAGTAAAAATCCTTAAGAAATTAATATCACTAGTAATAATATTTCCATCTGCACCAAACGAGGCGCCTAACGTAAATAACCCCACAACTCGGATACGTCGTAATCTGACCTCTGCTGTAACAGTTTCACCTGCATCAAATTTTTGAGCAATTGGTCCAAATTCCGAGCGTGATGCACGGTCATATAAAATGACATCAGGTAAATTTAGTTTATCAAGATTTTCAGCAACCCCAGGAATATCAAATATATTCGACTGCGGATTGGTTCCCATGACAAATATATTACGAGGGAAACCAGTTACAGGATTTCTAAAACTGGTAAAATCTAAATAAATAGGATGAACCGATTCGACTTCTTTGAAATTTAAAGCTTGATATAAACGACGCTGCGAGAAATTTTTCATCGAGATTAAAGAACTCGATTGATTACTAATTAATACAACATCTCCCTGTAAGCTGGCGTGAAAGCGAACGTTACTATAATACAAAGAGTCCTGAAAACCAAGCTGCATAAATATTAAAATGTCAGCAAACGCAATTCCTGCAAGTGCTATTAAAAGACGAGTTCGCTCACGAGTAAGTTGTAACCAAGCTAAAGGGATTTTACGCAACATTTTGACTCTTTAAATTCCAATTTCAACAAGAACTTTTGCGAATGTTAGACCAGATACTCGTTCGCTATCTTCACGGGGTAAGGCAATTTTGACTTCAACAACTCTAGCGTCAACTTCTGCTGCTGGGTCTGTGTTGAGTACGTCTCTTTTACCAACTTTTCGACCAATTTCAGTCACAGTACCTTGTAGCTGTCCGTTGAAGGCGCCGTTCTCGCTACTAATTGTTGCTTTTTGTCCGAGTCGAACTTTACCAATATTGTCTTCTGGTATTTCAGCGACAACTAACATTTCATCAGTACGTCCAATTTCTGCTATCCCATTTGAAGTCATAACTTCTCCGGGTTTGGTGTGAATTTTGAGAATTTCCCCAGAAATAGGCGCCTTGACGTAGCTTTGACTAAGTTCGTTTTCGGCTCTGCGCTGATTGGCAATTGCACTACTTACTTGGGCTTGGGCAATTTGAACGTTACTAGGACTGGTATCGCGGAGTTTGCTAAATCTAGACCTTTCTTCTTCGATTTGCTTTTGTAAGGTCGCAATAGTTTTATCACGATTTACTCTTGCTTCGGTAATTTGCTGCTGTAATGTTGCAATCGTTTTTACCTGATTTGCGCGCGCTTCAGCTAGTTGCTGTTGTAAAGTCGCAATCGCTTGACGACGTTGTGCCTGACTTTCAGTAACTTGTGAAGAACTTGTTTGTGCAGCTAATCTTCTTCTGTCGCGTTCCTGTGCTGATATGGCGCCTTCGCGGAATAAAGTGTCATATCGTTCAAAATCAACTTCAGCGTTACGCTGTTCAGCTTGAGTACGTGCGACAGTAGCAGTTAAACTATCTGTTTGCCCACGCAATTCTGCTGCAATTCTATCTACAGTTGCTTGAGTAGCTATACGTTCTCCTTGCAACTGCGCTTGTAAACGGTTAACAGCAGCTTGTTGAGCTTCGCTTTCTCCTCGTAACTGAGCTTGCAAACGATTGATTACCGCATTTTGCGCTTGCAGTTCTCTAGGTGAACCTGATTTTACACTTCCTAAATTGGCACGAGTTTCAAGTAGCTTTGCTTTGGCTTCTTCTAAGGCAGCTTGGTTACTCTTAAAGTTATCCAAAACAGCAAGTACTTGGTCTTTTTTGACTCTTTCTCCCTCCCTGACTAAAATTTGGTCTACTCGAGTTGAGGTTTGTATTCCAGAAGTAGGAGCAGATACTCTAATCACTTCACCGCGCGGTTCTAACCGTCCTACAGCATTAACGCTGTTAGCAACTGGTCTGTTAATAGGCGCCGCGTTGTTGAGGCTTTGAAGTTGCTGCCATTTTGCAACTGTTAATACTCCTGCTGTAAGTAGTAAAGGTACAATTACAGCAAGTCCCCATGTATATTCCCGTCGTTCTCTAGGTCTTTCTGTCCCTGACTCTTCTGTCCATCTTGACATGATTCGCTCTTTTAGTAATTGGTAGTTAATATGAGGTGTAAAGAGGTTTTGAGATTATTTATATTGTTTACTTACTGATGGAATTATTTTCATGACTTACGCGCTTGAAACCCGTTTTCTAAGTAAAATCGTCATTTTTATAAAAGATTTTAATCAAGAAACCGGGTTTCTATATTCTCAGTTAAATGTTAATTAATAGCTGTACATTAAGAGACAAATAGCATAATAATAACTTACCTTTGTAATGATTTATTTTTAATTTTAATCATCTCTCAAAATAGAATATGCTCATTGCTAACCTTATAGTATAATTGACATAGTTATTGAATAAGAAATTGAATAAAATAAAATTGTCAGAAACCGGGTTTCTTCATTGATGTCTAGTGATAAAAACAACAATTTGTCTGCGACAATGAATGCGTATAAACCCGGTTTCTTGGTTTCTTCGTTGATCTCTGGTAATAAAAACAACAATATTGCGTATAAACCCGGTTTCTTGATGTAGAGCTAACTGTTGTTTGCCATTATATATCTATTATCAAGATTTAGATTGATTTTATTCGTTTTATTTAAAGATTGGATAAATATTGATTTTAATGTAAAATATATCGCTGTTTTGATTAAATTTACTTTCTGAAAACACCTAATAACAATTAATACAATAATAATGTTGCAAATAAAACAGAAACCGGGTTTCTTTATCAAAATCTTGTAAAAAAATGACGATTTTGCCTAGAAACCCGGTTTCTTAACGGTTAAAACAGAAACCAGAAACCTGGTTTCTTTGTCGATAATTTGTAATAAAAACGACGATTTGTCTGCGACAATGAATGGGTAGAAACCAGGTTTCTTAGCGGTTAAAACTAATTTGGTAAGTCAAACAGAACCGTAGTCATATAATGGTCAGCCCAATCGGAACCAAAAGCTTTTTCCAAAACTCGACGGGTTTTATCGTTTTGCTGTTGCTTAGTACAATAATTACGCTGTCCAGCTAGAATTTCTGTTGCTTGCTCTGGTGGAACAGGTTTAGAGTTGATGGCCAAGTGACAGTGTATGTTCAAAAAGTCTCGAACAAGCGATACAAATTTTTCCTCTTCTTCGTCACCAGAGGGACGTACAAAAGTGCAAAACTCAGAAAATATATCGCCCCATTGGGGTAACTCGCGCTCTGTTGAAAAGTTTGGAGGTTCGAGTGCTGATAGTGCTTTATTGTATGCTTCTGGTAAAGTGCGTGAATTAACTGGTGACAAGTCTACAATTGCAGCACTGATTTGTCCTCTACCACCAACTAAGTCACAACCAAACATTGGTAAATTATACTCAGGGCGAGGAAACATCACGCAATGTAAAATGTCAAGCATGTTTCCTACGCGCGCTAGTTCCAGATGAATTTTCCGAAATTGAGGTGTTTGATAGCAGCGATTTTCAATCACCAATTTCTCACCCTCTAGTTTACCTTCAACATATCCTAGCTCTGGGGGCAAAGTATAAGGCGATAAATCGAGCTTATATTGCCAAACCTCTTCGATACAATCAGCTAATTGACGAATAAGTGGGTGTTGTTGCTCACGCACTGAGGGCATAGAAGTTTTTGACATATCTTAATTTAATTAAAGAATATTATCTATTCGCCAGTGTACCGCCCCTCGTGTACCATGTACCACTGCACAGGCGCCCTCTCGTGCCGATGCTACGCTGCTGGTAGTGGTTGTTTGGTTTTGGCTTGTAAGGCGATGGGGTCTATGGGTTTTAATTCTCCGTGGCTGATATTCCAGCAATAATCTGCTATTTCTAGCATGTCACCTGCGTCGTGTGTGACTACTAATAGTGTCCAGTGCTGTTTTAATTTGGCGAGTAGGTTTACTAACTGGCGCCGCATTGACCAGTCTAAACCAGCGGTAGGTTCGTCTAATAATAATATATGTGGCTGGCGAATTAATTGTACTGCTAGTGCTAGGCGCCTTTGTTGACCTCCACTTAGAGCATGTGGTTTGGTCGATAAAGATAAATGGTCTAGTCCAACTTCGGCAAGTGCTTCTCTAACTCTTTCGGTACCTATCTCTGGATGTCCTAACCGCAATTCCTCTAAAATTGTTCCACCACAAAAGTGACGTTCTGGAAACTGAAATACTAATCCAGCTAGTTGCTGCATCTGTTCTGGGACAAGTTCTTGTTCGCGCCAAAACATTTTTCCGGAAGTTGGTTCGGCGAGTCCTGATAAAATTTCGAGCATTGTACTTTTACCAGAACCGCTTGGCCCAATAATTAGACCGAGCTTTTGAGATTCTAGGTCTAAGTTAACAGATTTGAGAATTGGGTCTGGGCAAGCGGTAGGATGATAGGTCAGGTTTCTGAGATAGAGCATTTGTTAAGATTACCAAAAAAAGGCAGCAACTTACTTATTAACTACACTACGAACGACGATAAAGTTCCGAAAGATTCCATGATTAGTGGAAAAATTCTTATACCTGTTACATCTCCATTGTGGCTTGGGAACCTAAAAAAATCACCAATGTCAGCTACCGTAGGAGCAACAAACGCAACCTGTGCGCTGGCAATAGGGGATAGTTATTGCGATTATAAGTAACATATAAAACAGCTACAATAGTATAATCACTGGGGAAGTTTATGGACAAACGGTTTTGTTATCCATCAATCCACACTTTTAATTTAACAAAACTCGCAAGTGCAGGATTGGCGGTATTTGTTACACTTAGCAGCACACTAGGCGCCAATGCTTTGGATCCATTCCGAACGACTCAACCGCGTAACATTGGCGACAACACAGAAGCCGCATTTAAAGCTATTTTTTTACAGGGAGATTACCAAGCTGCCGACCGTTTTTTGCAAAAGGCAATAGCTACAGAGCCTTCGGAACCTCTCGCGTATGCTATGAAAGCTTCATTGGCGTATACAAATAATGATATTGCTGGGCTTGATACTTACAGTCAGAAAACCCTACAAACTGCTCAAAAGTTAATTACTACTGATGCACTGCGTGGTAATTTATACGCAGCAGTTGGAGAGTTTTTGGGAGGTGCAGTTATTTTAACTCGTCAGGGAACAGTGAATGGGGCGCCTGCTGCTTTGAGTAGACTACGAAAAGTGTATGATCTTTTAGATAAAGCAGAAAAAATATCACCGCAAGACCCAGAGTTGAATTTATTGAAGGGTTACATGGACTTGATGTTAGCCGTCAACTTACCATTTGCCGACCCATCCCAAGCTATCCAGCGTTTAGAAAAAAATGCAGCTCCTCAATATCTGGCAGATAGAGGTATTGCTATTGCTTACCGCGACTTAAAGCAGTACGATAAAGGGCTTCAATATGCCGACAGAGCATTAAAAGGTACACCAGATAATCCAGAAGTACAATATTTAAAGGCACAGATTTTACGCGCGAAAGCCAATAAAGACAAAAACCCAACCATGATGCGCGAAGCTGTAAGCATGTTCGATAAAGCTTTAACTAGAAAATCTCAGCTTCCGTCTGGGTTGGTCAAGCAAATTGAACGCGAACGACGTAACGCCGATAGTAGTGTAGCTAATTTAGGGAAATAAGATAAGGAAGGCGGGTAAGGAAGTATATTAGATTGTGATTCTCTTTCCCCCTTCCCTTTTATGCTTGTACAGTTCCGTGAGTTTAACCCTTTTGATATTTGGATTTGGTTTAAATTTAGTACCGTACCATCACAACGCGAGAAAGAATTTGTTGAAGAGGCTTTTAGTTCTTGGTTTTACTTAGGTAAATTAGGCGCCTTCAACGCTGAGAATCTTCAAGTTCAGGATACTGGTTTAGAACTGAGCTATATGAGCTATGACCAAGACGCTTACGATAAAAGCTTAAAAGCGCTCATGCACAACATGGGTGAATTTGAGTACGAAGGACAATGGGGACGCTGTTGGTTTGATTTAGGTACTAGTGATGCTATTGCACTAGATGTTATTATCAACGCCCTTGCCCAAATCAGTGAAGAATACGTAGTAATTGAAGAATTATACATCGGTGGTGAAAATTCAGATTGGCCAGTTGAAGACAGCGAAAGCCGCCCTTCTTTCATTTACGATAACTAGGTTATATTTAATATTATCTCAAAACAATGTATAAAGAAGGTGAAATTAGACTCATCGCTCTCGGTTTAATCCGCAACGGCGCCAATCAAGTATTTGTTTCCGAAGGTTATGACCCTGTAAAACAAAATACATTCTACCGCGCAATGGGTGGAGGTGTTGACTTTGGCGAAACTAGTTTAGAGGCACTAAAGCGCGAATTTCAAGAAGAAATTCAAGCCGAGTTACAAAATATTCGCTACCTCGGATGTTTAGAAAATCTATTTACCTTCAACGGTAAACCAGGTCATGAAATTATCCAGCTATACGAATGTGATTTTGTTGACCCCAAATATTACGAGCTTCAACGTCAAGAATTTACCGAAGGAGAACGTAAAAAAGTAGCTGTCTGGGTTGATATTAATCGCTGTAAATCTGGAGAATTAAGACTAGTACCCGAACAATTTTTAAACTACTTGTAATTTCTTGTGGCACAGGCATCCTGCCTGTGCAGTCAATATACTTTTTTTACCACAGAGGCACAGAGAACACAGAGAGGAACTTATAGGTCTAAATAGTCATCTTTTACACCTATAATTCCTTAATAATAACTACTCATGTCAAATCGGTTACTTAAACCAATATTAATACTCTTATCTGTATTTCCCATATTTTCTAGCTTTGGATGCGCGCACGCGACCACAACAAATACAATAATTGCCCAAACACCAACCAAACCAGCACCACAAGAAGTTTTACAAATAGGAGAAGTACGCGCGTTACCTGGCAAACTTAATACAGTTCCCGTTTTCAACAGTAACAGTCCCGAATGGGTGAAAAAAGAAGGAATATTACTCTCCACATTCCCCAATACTGGTAAAACAACCCCAGCAGCACATCTTAACTACCCATTTCAAGGACGCTTTGATTTATTCGCGCATCATTATACTCATACTCCCAAAGATTTGCAAACGCTGTATATCGGGGTAATATTACACAACCCTAGCAGCAAACCAGTAACCGTTAATGTACTACAGGCCGCAAGTTATTTAATGCAAGAGGCGCCGTTTGTAACTCTACCTCCATATATTGAAAACAACGACGGCAAAACTTATTCAGGCCCTGGCGCCAGAGCAGTTGCGGATGTATTACGGGGAGTTCGGCAAAAAGAATTTCCGGCAAAAATAGTAATTCCACCACGTTCATACCGAATGTTAATAAATGGTTCTATACCAGTGCGTGGATTAGAAAGACCAGTAAATGGACGCTCTAGCTTTATGCGTTTACAAAGCAGTGGCAAAATATACGCCGCTAGCATGGCAATGTTTGCTCGTAAAAATAATGATGGCAGTGAACGGGCGCCTAATCTTACAGAATGGCAAAATTTACTAAACACCGGAAACTTCGCAGGGCCACGTGACAAAATTCCAACACCTCCCGACGCAACAGGTGGACAATTAATATATGGACGTGTAGCAGGAGTATCACAAGGTTCACAATGGCAAGCAACACTCGCTGATAAAAACTCCACAACCCTAAAAATACCCCAACCAGGAAAAAGCATTTCTTATGGTTTAGTGACATTGCGAGGAGGTCGTTTAGGTACCGAACAAAACCAAACAGCAAAAATGTTAGTGCGTTACCCAGACACTGCATACGAAGCACACGGTAACTATGGAATTGAATATAATCTCAACTTGCCATTACACAACAACACCAATAAAACACAAACAGTAGGTATCACCTTAGAAACACCATTAAAAGAAGACAAACTTTCTCAAGGTAACTTACGCTTCCGCAAACCCTCATTAGACTTTCCATTCTTTAGAGGAACAGTTCGAGTCAAATATACCGACGACCAAGGCAAACAACTAACTCGTTACGTACACCTATGGCACCGAACCGCACAAATTATAGAACCACTGGTAAAAATAACAATGCCAGCTAATAGTAGGCGCCAAATACAAGTAGACTTAATCTACCCACCAGACTCCACACCACCTCATGTTTTGACGGTGAAAGCATATTAAATTGTAGGGAGGGACGGGCAAGGATGCTCCGAACTTTGCCAGAAGAATAATCTCCTGGCAAGTTCTCTCCATCCCACAAGAGTTTTATTAATAAGTATATACATTATTAAAAATGTCAACTTGTCATTCTGAGCGTAGCGAAGAATCTAAAGTCTTGTAGTAAAAGTAAGAATAATAATTGTCATTCTGAACGTAGTGAAGAATCTAAAATCTCATTGTATATTAAGATGTCTCACTGCGTTCAATATGACACTTGAAGAAACGTTTAGAACATTCGATTATATATTCAACAGCTTATTATATAATTTATTTGGGATAATGCATCAATATCTTCTGGTATAGATTATGAGCTTTTGTAGTCAATAGAGGCAGTAATCATGATTTGGACATATAGGGTTTTCCGTGATAACCAGGGATGTTACTCCATTCGCGAAGTATTTTATAATAGAGATAACAAAATTGTAAGCTATAGTAAATCCCCAGTAGCTATAGTCGGCGCCTCTGTTCAAGAACTAATGCAACTAGTCCAATGGTTTAGAGAAGCATTCGATTTGCCCGTTTTATCACTCGAAGAAGTTGATAATGAAATTACAACACAGCCTAAGAGTCATAAATCAGACCGTAGTAAAAATATTTCTTTACGACAGGTCATTGCTGAATTATCTACAGATGTTGATGCAGTTAGCTAAGAAAATTTCAATTTAAAGGGAAGGCAATGTCTTTGTGTAAGTCGCTTATTTTAGATGGTAAGATTGGCTAGCCGCACCCTACTTTATATTTATATGTACGTAAGTGCGTTACTTCTCGTTTATTTTTAGCTTGTGGATGACTTAACTTTGCCTCAATTGCCAGAAATGACTGATATTTGGCAGCAAACTCTTGGTTGGCAACCTGACGCTCAACAACAATCACTGTTTCAGCAGTTGTATGAATTAATTCTTGTCGGCAACAAACAACTTAACCTTACCCGTATTACTGACCCACAAGAATTTTGGGAAAAACATTTATGGGATTCTTTACGGGGAATTAAACAGTTTTTAGCAGCAAGTAAGAAGTTAGCTGTAATTGATATAGGTACAGGCGCCGGATTTCCTGGTATTCCTACTGCAATGACAGTAGCCAATTGTACAGTTGATTTACTTGACTCAACGCAAAAAAAGATTACTTTTCTTGAAAAAACCTCAGCAGAATTAAATCTAAGTAACGTTAAAACAATTGTCGGTAGAGCAGAAGAAATAGGTCAACTACGAACTTATCGTGGAAAGTATGATGTTGCTTTAATTCGGGCAGTTGCTACTGCGACAGTTTGCGCTGAGTATGCTTTGCCCTTGCTTAAACAAAATGGCTTGGCTGTTATTTATCGCGGAACTTGGGCGCCTTCTGAAAACCTTGCTCTAGAGAATGCGGTTGAAGAACTTGGTGGTGTAATTGAAAACGTAGAAGAATTTACAACACCATTAACAAATAGTATTCGCCACTGTATTTATTTACGAAAAGTCTCACAAACGCCCGCAAAATATCCGCGTGCGGTAGGTGTGCCAACACAGCGACCACTTTGAACAAGCAGCTAGATTAACTGCTGTATCGGATATGCTGTTCTATTTCCAACTCAGCCCGCCTGATGATAGAAACAGGAGAAAAATGGGCACAATAAGTAGGCAAATGTAACTTAACGCTCATAAATGCTCAAAAATACTAAATTATACCCTCAAATGCCCCAAATTGGCATTGGCGAATAAAGCATTGATGAAGTTGCAACTACTATTCGGAGTAACTAATAATGTATGACTTGCAAAATTTTACTTTAAGAAATATGTCTGAGTGTGGTTTGGCAATACGCAATTTAGGCATTCAAACTCAGAGTATGGAAGAAGTTAGTAATAAAATTATTAATTATTTATATCAAAATCTAGTTTCTCAAAATACTGGCGAGAAATCTTGTGTACTTATCCGTTTATTTAAAACCCATCCCTATGCAGAGTTACCAGGGCAATTACAGGAATATGCTAGCAAAATACTAAATCATAATCTGCCAAGTTCCAATCTTAAATGCCTGACATTACTTAGCACCGCTGGGGAATTGCCAGAATGGAACTCGCGGCATCAATCGCTAGGACACCAAGCTATTCCTTTAGCCAATGAAGAAGCGATTACTCGCATCCCAATGATTTCTCAGCTCATCCAGCAATTAGGAATAAGCCCAGGCATAATATTGCACAGGGACGCTAATTTATTAACTAATTTAGAACAGCGAATGTACAATGTTTTTTATATTCAGGATGCCTTGAATAATCCTTACATTCCTGCCCAAAGTTTTGTTATTAAATTTGGTGTAAAGTCTGTAGTGGGTTTTGGAGGGCTATTGCCTTCAGGAAATATGTTTGTCATTCTAATGTTTTTGAAAGTGACAATTCCTCGAATAACGGCGGATTTATTGCGTCCGTTGGCATTAAATGTGAAAATGGCACTTCTTCCTTTCGATGATGGCAAAATTTTCATATCCCACAATCAGCCAACTGTCAGTGACAAAATCACAAAGACAAACAATAAAGATGAGATTATTCAGCGTCTTAACTCAAAAATTGCCACATTATCCCAGTTACTAGATGTTTCTGAGCAATCTACCATAACTCAGTCAGATTATTTGGAACAAGCCATTACCGATCTGCAAGAAACTTTGGATAAGCTTCAGCAAACTCAAATTCAGCTAATTCATACAGAAAAAATGTCGAGTTTGGGTCAACTAGTGGCTGGAGTTGCCCACGAAATTAACAACCCAGTAAATTTTATTCACGGTAATATTACATACGCTAAGGAATATACTCAATATTTAATTGAATTAATCCAAGTTTACCAAAAATATTATCCAAATCCCTCACAAGAAATTCAAAAATTAATTAAAATAATTGAATTAGACTACCTTACTCAAGACTTCCCCAAAATTCTCAATTCTATGATGCTGGGGACAGAAAGAATTCGTGATATTGTCCAGTCACTGCGAAATTTTTCTCGCCTCGATGAAGCTAAAATAAAAAAAGTCGATATTCACGAAGGTATTGAAAGTACTTTAATGATTTTAGAACACCGCTTACAAGCCACTAATAAACATTCCGAAATACAAGTTATTAAAGAGTACGGCAAATTACCTTTAGTTGATTGTTATGTTGGTCAATTAAATCAAGTATTTATGAATATTATCGCCAATGCAATCGAAGCTCTGGAAGAAAGCTTTGATCTGACTAAAAATTTAAATAATATTGATAAAAATTCAAATCCTCCTACTATTTATATCTTTACAAAAGTTGTTAATGAAAAATGGATAGCAATAACTATTGCAGATAATGGATTGGGAATTAGTGAGGAGGTAAAATCCAAGTTATTCAATCCATTTTTTACCACTAAACCTATAGGAAAAGGAACAGGCTTGGGTCTGTCAATTAGCTATCAAATTATAGTAGAAACCCATCGCGGGACTTTAAATGTTGATTCGGGTTTGGGAAGAGGTGCAAAGTTCATGATTCAAATCCCTGTGAACTTCCTTGATAGTTAGCTTCTTTCGTACATAGCGCGCTAAATTTTCATTAAAATCTATAAGTAGGGTTTATTTACAAGGCTTACAGGCACACTTAGAATAATTACGGCGCCGTTTGCATAGGTACAAATAATCCTATGGCGCCGACTGCTTTAATTCGGGCGAGTGGAAGTGAGTGGCGCCGTTCGATTATTGTGTATGTATTGCTGGTATTATATACTTTATAAAAAGCTTACTAACTCAGTAAAAGTAATGGATTGGATTTTTTTATTTATCGCAATAGCTTGTGAAATCTTTGGAACAACTTGTTTAAAATTGGCATCGGGATTTACAAAGTCATTTTATACAGTAGGTGCAGCAATTGGCTATCCTCTCGCATTTATATTTTTTGGATTATCTCTCAAAAATATTGAAGTCAGTATTGCCTATGCGATTTGGTCTGGAGTAGGAATTATTGGGACATCGTTATTAGGTTCTCTACTGTTTAAGGAATATTTAAGTTCAACCAAAGTCTTATTCATTGTCTTAATTTTTATTGGGGTAATGGGATTGAATATAAATAAATAAATTTTTTTTGAGAATTTACTCAAAATATGATATTAGTGTAAATAATTTAACTAATACTCAAATTAATTTGATATTAGTAAATTCTTGAAAATTTTGGTCAATCATTCATTAACACTTATATAAAGCTATGACAATTGGTGTTGACATCGAAAAAATGTATGAAGCCTACGACGCAGGTTATCAAGTCTTCCTTGAAAACTGGCTTGTAAAGCGTGAAGTGGCTCTCGATTTAATGAAACAAAACCTGAAACCACAGGCGCCTGGAGTATCTGTATTGAGTGTAGGTGCAGGACCAGGCGACTTTGATGTGCAGGTAATACGTACAATGCTATCTTCTAAACCAGAAGATTTTAAGCTCCGCTACGTAGCTGTTGAACCAAATCCGAAGCATCGTCGGCGTTACGAGCAGAAAATAATGACACCAGAATTTAGTAATGTTGATTTACAGATTTATCCAGAGCAAGTTGAAAATTTTCAAACTACGGAAAAGTTTGATATTATCCACTATACTCACTGTCTGTATCACATGCCCGGTCATGAGAAACAAATTATACTTCAGGGAATGAAGATGTTAAAAGATGATGGTTTTATAATTATCACTCTTGCAACTGCTGATGCAGTGGTATTTGAGACCATAAATAAGTATACTGCTATAACTGGTCAAGGTTTTACAGATGTGCAACAAATGCTACAAATGGAGCAAATGCAGTCATTTATCGATGAGCTTGGTTTATCATACGAATTAGTAAATTATCTAGAATCTTTAGACATTAAGCTTTGTTTTGAAAAAGATTCTGCACAGGGAAAAGCATTGCTAGATTTCTTCTGTCAAGGTGATTCGAGCATACTAACTTTGGAGCAAAAAAAAGAAATATTAGATATATTAATATCTAATATAAACGAACAAGATGGACGTAAATTGGTTGCTTCAAATGCTGCAACAATGGTTATTCCGCGCGCAAATAACTAATTAAGTAATACAAAGTGGCGCCTGTTAAATATAGTCCTCACCACAAGCTACATAACAGGCACCAAACTTTAGTATTAAATTGCAGAACACGCACACTTAGTAAATAGAGAACACACAGTTCTCGCTAGATTTAAGGTGCCTGATATTTATGTAATAGCAAGCGATAAGTCTTATGTACATCTATATAGTAGATATTAGATGACACCTTAAATTCACTTTTATTTAGCAGCAATGGATTGACCAGCTTTGCTGAATATTTCTTGAAGATTTGTTACAGAACCAGTGTAGCTACCACCAGGACCAGCGAAGGTTTGTTGACCTACAGCCAAGTTCTTCTGTGAGAAGCTGTTACCTGCATCTGATGTAAATCCGCCGATATCACCCAAGCTAATAGCCAAGCCACCTGCAACGGTATCAAGCTCATCGATAGATAGTTCAATTGCGTTGGTGTTAATTTCGTTAGTCATTGTTTTGTCTCCGTTATATTGTGTTTGATTATTGCGGTGTTGTTCCGCTGCTATGTGTACATAATAGAAATTTCGGTTGGTTAAATACATCGTAAGAAAGTTTGGATTGTAGCTGATAATTTCTCCAACTATTTATGTCATACTAAAGGAGGAGAAGGCGCCTGCATAAAGTAAAAAACCCTGACGTGTGAGTGAATATAGTCCATTGCAATACTGCTTGGTTAACGGATGTAAAGACGGTACATGTACGGTCTCTACAAGGGTTTGACGTTTCGTAATTTGCGCGCGCCGAGCAGTATTGACACCTATACGTATTAGTGATAGATATAGGCGCAAGCGAGTTATCGCAAGATTCAGCTAAAAAATTTTTGCGTAAATATGCGGATTACGTATGCATTTTTTGATGAATATATTAAAACAGCAGTATTAATCTTCTATTTACGATAGTATTTATATGAATAAAATGAAATATGCCAAAAAAATCGAAATTAAAAAGATAATATCTGGATTTTTTTTACTATTATTATTTCATTTAGCTAGCTTAATTTTAATATTTTTTATTGGTACTCTAACCAGAAATAATTATAATTTGTCTTTAAGTATTCAAGTGTACCCAATATACTTGTTTCCACTTTGGCAGCTTACATATGTTGTTCCACTTTGTATTTGGTTGAAAAATAAAGATAAGGCTTCTGTAATGAAAGGTGTAATTATAGCTGCTGTTATTACTTTTTTAATTTATTTAGTAGGATGCTTTTTATTATTATTTGCCCTCACTTAAATCTATGTGATCAATTTCTTCTAGTTGATTAGTACGCTAATAATTTCTCTATCTAACCGCTAAATTTTTGGCTTTCCCAACATAGAGAATTCTATTATTTACATCAATAAACTCTTCTAAAGTTATAGGCGCCGCTATTGTCATACTATGAAAGTCCTTCGTGCCTTTAATTATATATACTATAACCGACAATCCACTCAGTACTAATACTTCACTTCTAGCTAGGGAATAAACATTCGACCAACACCTCTATAATTTTCAATATCAAGCAAAATCTCAATTAAACGAACAGCACACTGTTATCTATATTCACGGTCGTGCCCGAACTGTTTCTTATCCAGATTCTAAAAACTAGGCACCAACATCAAATTTCTCTTAACTCTGTTACCTCTGTGTCTCTGTGGTAAAAATACATACTCCCTCAGCTAATGGCATAAAGCACTACTACTCCTCCATGTCATAAGCTTTGACTAGTTAGTACCACTATTAACGTGGCTTTTGCCGCACATACAACCCTCCAAAACTTTTTAAACAAATCACTACTAGTCCGTGTCATTAATTTTGGTGAGTTGGATAAATAACGAAACCTTGTCCTGACTTTACATGTAATGTCTCTACATTCCCCAAATTTAATGACACAGACCACTACTTCTATTTTAAATGCTTGACGAATTTATAAGAATGCTTAGAGTATCCATTTTTCTGATAAAACGTATGTGCTTGTTCACGATGCATCGAACAAGTAACCTCAACTGATAAAATCCCATGACTTAATGCTAAGTTCTCAACAAAGCTAAGTAATTCACCCCCTGTACCAAGATTTCGATGTTGTTCACAGATGCATATTGCTGTTATACGCATGATATTTTCCATTGTTGGGAAGTAAAAGAATTGAATTACTGAGACGAACCCGACTATCTGCTCTGAATGTTCATATACATAAATATCAGAAGAGTTAGCGCCGTTGTTTTTACTTAAGGCTTGTTCTAGTTGAGCTATATCTGGGGTGTATCCTAGTTGGTTAAGTAAAGTACTTAATGATTTTGTATCTTCCTGTTTTGCTTGTCGAATCATTAATCAATATATATAAATATTAAGAGTTAAGAGGCAGGCAGGGATGCCTGCTCCACAAGAGGGAATTTTCAGTCTTCTGTCCAGGTTCTTAGTTGTAAATATACTAGTACTAAGGTGATTGCGAGTAGTACGGTTGCGGCTGCTGCTGCGTAACCGAAGTCAAATTGAGCAAATGCTTCTTGGTAGATGTAAAAAACTAGTAGGTTTGTGGAGTTGAGGGGACCACCACCTGTCATTACATATACTTGTTCAAAACTTCGCAGGGTAAATATAACGGTGGTGATGATGACAAAAATTAATGTTGGTCGTAAACCTGGTAGTGTGACGTGCCAAAATTGTTGCCATGCGTTGGCGCCATCAAGTTCTGCAGCTTCGTAGCGACTGGGTGGTATTGTTTGTAGTCCAGCTAGAAAAACTACCATATTAAAGCCTAGTTGTTTCCATATACTTAAAAGAATTAATACTGGCATTGCCCAAAAGGTATCTCCTAACCAAGATATTGGCGCCACACCAAAATTACTCAAGAAAGCATTAACTGGCCCATCATTTTGAAAGAGCCAGCGAAAACCTAGACCTGCGGCAACTAATGAGACTATTGAGGGTAAAAAATAAGTTGTTCGTAATACTCCCCGTAGTGCCATACTGCGGTTGAGTAGTGCTGCAAGTCCTAACGGAATAATTAAGCTAGGGATGACGGTAGCAATGGTGAAATAAAGAGTGTTACCTATAACTTGCCAAAAATCTGGGTTGAGTGCTAAACGCAAGTAATTTCTTAAACCTACCCAGTAAGTACCGCGCGATGTAAAACTGCCTGCGGTGAAGCTTAGAAAAAATAAGTATACGATGGGATAAATTATAAACAACCCTAGCAATATTAAGGCAGGCGCCAGAAATATCCACGCAGCTACCGCATCGTTGTCTAAAATATGCGCTTTTGTATTGGGTGAGGTTATGATAGAACGGTTTGTAGGTGTTTTCATATGAAGTAAAAAATTTTACTCAGTATTTAGATACTTCGGAAAGCAAACAGTTTTAGGTATTAAAGTACATGCGTCAATTATCTTCTGTGGCTTTACTGCTGACATTATGCAGCACAAGCATGATTGCTCCAAATTTTGTAATTCCATCATACGCGCAAACCACACCAACCCCAGGCGCCACTAAGAGTGACCAAAAGCATTTAGGGTCATGGGAAATGAATCAGGATGACATATCTCTGACTTTTATTTTTGCCCCTGAGAATAAACTTTTTATTGTGTCACCATTAGTTCCGAATGCTCAACGTACAGCGACGGAATTAAAATATAAGATAAGCTCGGCACCGAAACCGATGCATCTTGATGTTTTTCTACCAAGAACGAATAAACCTGTGGAAACGATTTTTGAATATACTGCCGATGGAAAAATACGGATGCAGTTAGAAGGTACTAACCCAGGTACACCAAGACCACTTCAATTTAAAAACGGTACAATCTTTACAAAAGTTTCAGACTCAACAACATTACCTGAAGGTGTAGAGTTAATATCAGATTCAGGCTCAACGACCAAGGAAGTGCCAAAAGCTCAAATGTATGTAACCGCAATTAACCGCGCGCAACAGGCATATTTTTTAGAAAAATCTAAATTTAGCACCAATTTGAAAGATTTAGAATTGGGCATTCCATCTAATGATGCTGAATATAGTTACCAAATACAGCAACCAAGTGGAAGCCAATCACGTGTTTTTGTAACTGCTACTCCCAAAAAATCTGAGTCACCAAGCTATACTGGCGCCGTTTTTGTGGCAAATGTTAACGGTGAAGCTATAACAATTAGTGGTATTTGCCAAAGAACCAAACCAACAAACAAACAGTCAGCAATGCCAATATTATCTTTAAGTACAAATAAAATAACTTGCCCTGCTGATTCAACTTCTATAGAGCCTTAGTCTTTGTAAGGTGGGCATTGCCCACCATACATCACAAGAATTTAAATTATTTTATTACATATATATATTTTAACTAACAAAATATTAAATCACCTTCACCTAACTGGGTGAAAGTAGATTCACCTGCTCGAATGACCGCCTTGTGCGAGGTTAAGTTTTATAAAAAAAGAGATTCTATATGTATAAAGCATTAAGTGAATTTCAAGGGTGAGGATATTTTATATGAGTATGAGACTCGCAAAACTAACAGCTACTGCCGCACTTGCACTTTCGTCTATTTTAGTTTCAGCAGGTATTGCTTCTGCTCAACCAGTTGCAACTCAACAAAAAGGAATGACTGGTAGTTATGTAGGCGCCGGTGTTTCGGCTGGTGTTACAAATGGTGGTCAACAAGAAGACGCAGCAACATTTGGTGGTAACGTACAAGGACGTTACGCTATTCCTCAATCACAAGTTTCTGTTCGTGGCGCCGCATTATTTGGTGGAAATTCAGCAGCGCTCATACCAATGGTGACTCTCGACGCACCAGTTGCTAAAAATACTAACGTCTATCTCGGTGGTGGTTACTCGTTCCAAACCAACGAAGGTTATGTCAGCCAGTTAGGTAACAAAAACGCTCCTGTTGTAACGCTTGGCGCCGAATCTGAAGTTGCTAAAAACGTCGTTGTTTACGGTGATGCCAAGTGGGGTATTAATGCGTACAAGAATAGCTCTGCGGATGCAGTAAGCTTACAAACTGGTGTTGGTTATCGCTTCTAATGTACGGTGGGCAGTGCTAAATGTACGGTGGGCAGTGCCCACCCTACTCTCACACGCTACAATTTGTAGAAGAATATTAATTTTTGAATTAACCGTGAGTTTTTTTCTAGGGTGTGCTGTTTGGGCATATAAAGGTTGGATAGGGGAATTGTATCCCGAAGGTACTCGTAATGCTGATTTTCTAAACTTATATAGTCAGCGTTTTACTACAGTAGAAGGTAATACGACCTTTTACGCAGTACCAAGTCAAGAAACTGTTTCTCGTTGGGCAACACAAACATCACCTAGTTTTAAATTTTGCCCAAAGTTACCGCGCGATGTTACTCATAATGGGTTATTAAAACCTTATATTAATCAAGCTTTAGAGTTTGCCGAACGAATGCAACTTTTAGGCGCCCGTTTGGGTCCAATGTTTGCACAGTTACCACCAAGTTATGCACCAAAGTCAATTAATGATTTAGAAGTTTTTCTAGAAGCTTGGCAACAAACAAAATTACCCTTAGCTGTTGAAGTTCGTCATCGCGACTGGTTTAGAGAAGTTTATCAAATCGAATTAAATACACTTTTAGAAAGATTTGGAGTGGGCAGAGTATTATTAGATACTCGCCCAATTTATACTGGAGATGATGACCCACAGTTAGAGTCAGAGCGACGTAAACCTCAATTACCTGTAGAGTTTAGCGTGACGGCGCCGTTTAGTTTAATTCGTTTCATTTCACATCCAAAGTTAGAAATGAACCAACAATTTATGGAAGAATGGGTGACGCAAGTAAAAAGTTGGTTACAGCAAGGAAAACAAATTTACTTCTTTGTTCACTGTCCTGTTGAAGAACATTCTCCTAGTAACGCGCGGTATTTTCAAAAGCTGTTAGAAGAAAGTGGAGTAACAGTTCCAGCTTTACCTTGGAATGAACTTGATAAGCAACCTAATCAATTAAACTTGTGGTGAAGGTAATATCTAAGAAAATCCCCCCTAACCCCCCTTGATAAGGGGGGAACAAGAGAGAAGAAAAGTTGATTAGATAATAATATTAGTGCATACGCAAACAACTCTTAGCCCCCCTTATTAAGGGGGGTTGGGGGGATCAATTCCAATTTTTCGCACGCTCGACAGCTTTTTGCCATGTCACAAAATTATTCAAACTTTCCTTACCTGGTTCAAATACACGGTCAATTTGACGGTTTTGGACTAACGCTTCGTAGCTATCCCATAAACCTATAACTAACCCAGCAGCAAAAGCAACACCTTGCACTGTTGTATCACGAACAACCGGACGTTCTACTGGAATTCCCAAAATATCTGCTTGAAATTGCATCAAGAAATTATTATTACAGGCGCCACCATCTGCTGCTAATTTTTGTACAGGTATAGTACATGATGCGTTGATTGCTTCTACGACTTCTTTTACTTGATATGCTATTGCTTCAAGAACAGCACGCACCATATGTTCGGGTTTTGTTCCACCTGTAATTCCAAAAAATGCTCCCCGTGCGCTCATGTCCCAATGAGGCGCCCCTAACCCGCTAAATGCTGGTACAAAATATACACCCATAGTATCTGTAACGCTCGTTGCCATTGCTTCTGTTTGGGCAGCATTGTTAATAAGTTTAAGACTGTCGCGCAGCCATTGAATACAGGCGCCGCTTGTAAACATACTACCTTCTAGTGCATATCCCAATGAATTAGATTGTGTCCAAGCTATTGTCGAGATAAGTTGCTGCGATGTCCGAATTATTTGTGAGCCTGTATGGGCTACTAAAAAGCTACCTGTTCCATAAGTACATTTGACTAAACCTGGTTTTGAACAACCATGACCAAATAATGAAGCTTGTTGGTCGCCTAATATTGCTGTTATGGGAATTTCTACTCTTAATATATTAGTATCGGTAACACCAAAGTGACTTAAGCTAGGTTGAATTTTTGGTAATATATCTACTGGAATTTGAAATAATTTCAATAACGTTTCATCCCAGGCGCCTGTCGTTAAGTTCATTAACATGGTTCGACTAGCGTTACTGTGGTCTGTTGCGTGAATTCCATTAGTTAATTTCCACAGTATCCATGTATCAATAGTACCCGCTAAAGTGTTATTAATGTCAAGATTTGGAATATTATCTAGTAACCATTTGAGCTTGGTTGCCGAAAAATAAGCATCGATAACTAAACCTGTACGGTCATAGATTTCTTGAGTATAACCTTGTGCTTGTAATTCATAACAAAATGGCGCTGTGCGTCGGTCTTGCCAAACAATGGCATTATGAAGCGGTTTACCAGTAGTTTTGTCCCATAGTAAGCAGGTTTCACGCTGAACGGTAAGTCCAATAGCAGCAACTTGTGCAGGAGTAATTTGGGAATTTGCTATTGCTGTTTGCATTACCCAGCAGGTATCATTCCAAATTTGAAGAGGGTCATGTTCTAGCCATCCTGGTTGTGGGTAGTGTTGCGTAAGCTCTTTGTAAGCACTACCTACTAGATTACCGTCTGCGTTAAATACAAACGCGCGGTTCCCTGTTGTACCTAAGTCTAATGCCAGGATGTATTTTGGCGCCTGCATGTTCCTGGATTTCCCTCATAAAATCTATTTTAATTATGCAGCAATTGGCGCCTCCCAAACGCTTACAGTTGAACTTGGTAATTTAACGTGTAAATGCTTGTGTACCAAATCCATAACTTTATCAGCTACCACAGGTTTAGTAATAAAATCATTGGCGCCAGCTAAGGACGTGCGTATCCGGTTAAAAAGACCATCATTGTCTGTTAAGATTACAATAGGTGTTTTGGCTAAACTTGGAATACTTTGGATTTGAGCGCAAATTTCATAGCCATTGATAGCTGGCATATTTAAGTCTAGAAAAATTAAGTCTGGTTTTCGCTCGGTTAAGGTTGGTAGAATTTTCAAAGGGTTGTGAATACCAACAAAATTCACGCCGTGATGGGTAATTATCTGCTCCATAAGCCAGCAAACCCTAGGACTATTATCGATGCAAGCAATTAATGGCGTTTTTGCTGGTTGTGTTGACAAACGAAAATCGTCTACTTTGACTAATTCAACAAATCCTCGCGAAATATAAGGAAGTAAGAAACGACTGATAGCTAATACATCTTGCTTCGCTTTTGTTGCTAAGTCGCGCAGTGTATATTTACCTTTCATTAACTTGAAAAAGTTATCATATACTGCTGGATTAACTATGTGTTGAAGTTGTTCGGGTTGTTTTAGTAATGGTGCTAAATCTGGAGAAAACTTTGCTAAACCAGCTGCTGTCCAAGAGCGCCATGATTGAAATATATGTTCCAGCGACATGGCTGTGCTAGAAAGACTTACTGGCGCCTCTAAAATAATCTCTTTGTTGCGTTGACAACTACTAATATTACAGCTTGTTTGCTGGGTTAAATCGAATAGAAGTTCACCAATTGTACTATTAATAATTTGAACTTCTTGCTCGCGTTTAATTTTCTCATTTTTATATAAAGCTTCTAGAACTTGATAGTCCCAGTGTTCTACACTTTGATTGTTTATTTGTAATTGAATTGTATCAACATTAATTTGTGGACAATATTGCGTAATGTTTCTTTTCCAACGTCGAAGTGGATGGGCGCCTCCACTTGCCCAAACAATACGTCCTAAACGGTAGTAAAATGAAAAGTTATGTCCTGTACTGGTTTCAATTTCTAGCTTGCCATTATAATTCAATCGTGTACAAGTTTTAAATTCATTAAGTAATGTATCGGGTATCGTTAATTCTGTATGAAGCGCCATTGGTGTGTGTCCTTGTCGGTTATACTATCCAGCATAATCACCAAATTGTGATAAAGTTGTGACAAATGGTTCGTAAATTTATAAAAAATTTACTTTTATTTGGTAAAAACTTTAAAAACCTCATGCCTAACGGGAAATTTTATAAGCAGGCGCCTTTGAATGTTAACTATACTTGTACAGGCGCAAACTACTTTCCCCATCAACCTGAAGCGGTGTAAATTCAGAGCTAGAAATCAGTTTATGCAGCGAAAAATAGTGCTGAGTTTAAAGTGCTGAGTGCTGAGTAATAAAACACTCAGCACTTCAATACTCAGCACTTTCCACTTCTTAATTTATTTAGTGACTTTCTGGTATAACAGCATTCATCGGTCAAAATAAGTAAGCTTCTATAGGACGCATGGAATGACTGCTACTATTTCATCCCCCCTCCCCAAACTCGATGATATCCGCTTTGGTTTACCAAACATTAGCGGTTGGGAATCGGAAATTCATTTAGTTACAAACCACAATGAGCCTGTATTTTTAAATACAAGCAATCTCCGGCTCGAAAGTATCAATGCTGGGTTTGCCTGCGCGCTTCACATGCACCAACCCACTATTCCCGCAGGTTTTAACGGTGAATTAATTAGTAACCTGCAACATATGTTTGAACACCCTCATAATGGGGATAACCATAATGCAGGTGTTTTCGCTTGGTGTTATAAACGCATTGGTGAGTTTATTCCAGAATTAGTTTCCCAAGGATGTAACCCCCGTATAATGCTCGACTATTCGGGTAATTTACTTTGGGGTTTGCGACAGCAGCACACCGATATTATTGATACTCTCAAGCGCATTACCTGCGATGTGCAATATCAACCTTACGTGGAATGGTTGGGCACGATGTGGAGTCATGCGGTTATTCCTTCTACCCCTATTCCTGATATCAAGTTGCATATTCAAGCTTGGCAACATTATTTTGCTGCCATATTTGGTTACGATGCTTTAAAGCGGGTAAAAGGATTTTCTCCTCCAGAAATGCATTTACCCAACCACCCAGATACTTTATATCAGTACATAAAAGCATTAAAGGAATGCGGGTATAAATGGATAATGGTGCAAGAGCATTCTGTCGAACGTTTAGATGGCGCCAGTTTACATCATGACCAGAAGTATATTCCCAATAAATTAACCGCGCGTAATTCTCAGGGTGAAACCATTAGTATTACTGCACTAATTAAAACTCAAGGTTCTGATACAAAACTAGTTGCCCAAATGCAACCTTACTTTGAGGCAAAAGGACGTGGTAAACAGCAAGTTGGTAATACAAACATTCCTTGTTTAGTAACACAAATTGCCGATGGCGAAAATGGGGGTGTAATGATGAATGAATATCCCCGTGATTTATTCAGAATTTATCACGAAATCCGCGACGCTGGTAATAATCATGCGGGTACTGTAGCGATGAATGGTACAGAATACCTAGAATTAATTGAAGCAGCAGGCGCCGACCCAGATAATTATCCTGAAATTCAAGCTGTACAACAACATAAGATATGGCAGCGTGTAGATAATGTAACACCAGAAACGGTAGCAAATGCGATTCAAGAATTAAAAGCAAATGATTATCAGTTTCATATTGATGGCGCCTCATGGACAAATGATTTAAGTTGGGTTAAAGGGTACGAGAATGTCCTAGAACCAATGAATAAACTCAGCGCGTTGTTTCATCAAAAATACGACAAGTTAGTTGAACAAGATGCATCAGTAACACAGCGCGAAGATTATCAAAAAGCATTACTTTATAACTTACTAGTCCAAACTAGCTGTTTTCGATATTGGGGACAAGGTACGTGGACAGACTACGCGCGTGAACTATATCGACGAGGTGAAGAATTGCTAAAATAAGCTAATACTACGTAAGGTGGGCACTGCCCACCCTACATACACTACAAAAACTACAGATACATAGATTTTTTTCAAAAACGATTCAGAATTACTATATACAGAATTTCAACTTGTAATTCCTACACTCTCAAAAGCTGTAGTAATAGCTCTAATTTTTTGTTCTTTCAAAGGGTCTTTACGATATAAAGTTTTTGCAACTTGTTCAATTGCACGGCGACTATCACTGAAACAAGAGTTTTCACCTAGTTGTATTAATGCACGATAGAACAGCACAGCTACAGACTTCGCTGTAAACAGATAATTATTTTTCTCATCCAAAGAGGTGATTAAATTGTAAGCTGCTTTATTATGAATCCCACAGTTACAATGAACTCCACCATGATCGTCATGGTAAGCAAGTTTGCGGTAATCATTCATATGTTCTGGATTGTTATGATTACCAGGACTACTCAAATCCCTAATTGCCTGACCATTGGCGCCAAAACCACTTCCTATTTTCCAGTTCCATTGACTAATATTAGGCTGTTCGTAATTAACAATTAAAATTGCAAAAATATCAGCGTAAGATTCGTCAAGCGCTCCTGACTCATATTTATACACAAGCTTGGCTGTATAATTTGTCAATCCATGACCAAACTCATGAGCAACAATATCTTGCGCTACAGCCCACGAACGTAGTTGCTTATTTTGAATCAACTGCTGTCCAAAAAATGCCTGCTTACGGAGATCATCCCAGTAAGCCACCTCATACACTCGATTGTTTGGGTGGGGGTCTTCGACGCACATAATACTACAGATGCAAATCTCTATATCCTCTTCTTCTAGATTATGTTCAAGTACATCTCTAAAAAAATTTTCTACATTACAAGCATTATTATGTGCGCGAAAGGTTTGCTCTTGAGGAGGATTCACTATTTCTCTACCAGGAAGAGCATTGTCTACATCAAAATTATAATAGTAAATGCGTACCATCCAACATTGAATCCTCTAAATGTATCCGCTGTTACGGGTTATCTTCAGAAGAAAAGGTACACTACTGACTAAAGTAATTATCTGCTCTTCGTGATACTGCACCAACTGTAAATCTCCCTAAATGCTCTATCGAATTGGCTTGATGCGAGGTAGTTCAGAAACTAGCTCGCCTGTATGGGCATCAATTACATAGTCTACCATTTCTGGTACTGTTTCATACTTTGGGAGAGAATCTATCTTTGGTAGGTGGTTTTCGACTAAGTATACAAGGCGCCAACGCTTTTTGTTCGTATCAAAGTAGTAGTAAAGCGTTGGTGTTATCTCTGAGTTTTTCAAGTCATGCTTGGTTTGCTTGTAAATTACGTCTTTGAGTTGATGCGAATTGTATTTGGGGTGAGCATCAATGCCAATGGGATCGCCAATGGCTGAGTTAATTGCAATTAAATCGTAGTTGTCGCCAACCTCCACTGTGACGATAGCTCCATACACAGGGATGTCTCTATACTTTTGGCGAAACTTGATTGTGTGTGTTTCGGTTAACTTCCAAGTTTTGATCCCCACACCTTCAAGCTGAGACATTGGAATTGGTTCCGAAGTTGTGACAAATCCTCGTTTCGGCTGTATCTCCAGTGTCGATCCTAGTAGTGCCATCAGGCTGTCAGCCAGTTCCTTGAACATGTCTATCAACTTTTTTCCTTCTGAATAAGCCCTTTTCAGGACATCGACAAGTTCATCGATACCACTGATATTGGATATTGAGTCTTTGTCTTCGGTATGGAAAGTAAAAGTCTTCATACCATTCCTGTTCATGGAATCTCTGTTAGTTTGCAAAAGTTGAGATATGCGTGTGCTAAGATTGTTTGCCAGTATATTCTACGCACGTTGATACACAAACATCAATTGTACAAAATAAATATAATATATGGTACTTTTTGTACAGGTAGATGCTTATTGACTGTATCTCACGTTAGATTTTTGACACCAAATCTTTAAAACAAACTCAATAATAGCATTAGATCAGTCATTATTGTGTACAATATGTATAAAGTACAGAAAGATATTACAGACTTTATGTACATTTAATCGAGATAAACCTCACCTTCATATTTTATGAATATTAAGAAAGTGTTATGCCGAAAGGAAATAAGCATTCCAAACCTAC
Source organism: Calothrix sp. PCC 7716 (assembly GCF_019977735.1). Taxonomy (GTDB): domain Bacteria; phylum Cyanobacteriota; class Cyanobacteriia; order Cyanobacteriales; family Nostocaceae; genus Dulcicalothrix. The sequence continues at coordinate 5,999,827 of NZ_AP025018.1, forward strand.
TGACAATATACCAACTTCTGGCGCCTCAGATGCCCAAGATTCACAAAATTTAGGCAGACGTAGTTCTGAAGACCAAGAGAGAGATAAATCTGTTTATAAATACTTATTAGAGTGTTTAACTGATTTGGGTATAAGCGAAGGCAAAGCGAACATAAAACCTAATGAAAGCGGTATTGCCAACCAATGGGGACAGAAAGATAATCGAATTTATATTAGGCGTGTTCTTCGTTCTGTTCTGCCTGAATATTATAGTGAGAAAGAAAGGGTTTCTGTCGTTCCAGGTTTAACTTTGGGAAAGCTAGTAGAAATACTCACCGCAATTCAAAAATACTGGGCTGAAAAAAGAATAAAAACAACCGAATCTCTGGAAGTGCCACGAATTTTAACTCGAAATGAAAAGTTGAGGGCATTTCGGAAATTTAATCAATTAACTCCAAGTGAGAAGGAAAAGTTACAACTTCCTACACATCCAGGGGAGACAATCCTCCAAGACTTATTGGCATCTATTACCGACCCAATCAAAGGCTTAAAACCTGAAGATACTGTACCATTTTATAAAGAAGCTACAAATCTTTTTTATAATTTGTTTAAAAAATTAGAATTGAAAAATAGTCCTGATTTGAATTATTCATTAACGGATGTAATCAAGAAAAACGTAGAAGTACTTATTGAAGAACATTATCAGGGAATAAATGTAGATTTAAAAGCACAAAAAGTTAAAGAATTAGTTAATAAAGTTTGGCGTGAAATCAGCAGAATTGAGTTACAATCAGGTTTGAGACAATATAAATCTTTATTAAGAGATGAAATTCCGACTGATGCAAAACATAGCAATAATAGTCTATTACCTCACGCATTTATCGAACATTTAACTCGCTCATTGGTAGAAAACGAAATATTAACGGATGAATTTCCTATTTATCTTAAACATCTGGAAATTGAAAAAATCCATCCTTTACCTCTGTACATAAAAACAGAAGAACAAAAATTTGGTTTACTCAATCCTCTTTTATTAGATAATGATGATGAAGATATTAATGGTTTAGAAAGACAATTTGCCTACAAGTTAAAAGTTCATTTTTATGTGAAAATTCCAGATAATTATCAGCCTTATATTCAAGGTGACTATAGCAAAATTAGTTTTTTTAATAAAAATGAAAATAAATTAGAATTTTTTGAAGAAACTACTGGAGTTGGTAGTCCAATTTATCATATTAATGCAGCAATCAATAGAGTTTTATTATGGGATATTCCCAAACTAAGTGATTATTTCCCATTAGCTCGTAATATTTTGCAAAATAATGAATTTTTTGGTAGTTCAAGTCTTGTATGGTCTTATTCATTGGTTAATCTGTGCAAAAAGGATGATATTACTTCGATTAATCTGAATAAAAGCTATGATACAGTTGTTAGTGATTGTGAAACTGCTTATGGTGAGTACTGTGGTTTTGATTTAGTGGAAGTAGCTGCTAAAGCTTCTTTGCAAGCAATATTACGAGCAATTAAGCAAACAGGTATAGATTCTGTTACATACTTAACTCAATTGTGTCACCGCGTTGAAGAGATTAATGCATTTAGAAAAGCAGAAAGTTATTTGAATTTTTATCCTTTCTCATTGAAAGCAATGGAAGGTTATTTAAATCAGACTATTTTTTGCGGTAGATATCGTACATTGGATAATCAATATAATTTTGTAGAGGTAAATGAGGGTAAACCTTGGAGCGCGGTAGCTTATGATGCTCATTTGGCTATAACTAACGCCTACTTTAAAGAGGGACTTTATCGTATTGGCAAAAAATATTTAGATGTTCTAAAACCTCATGTAGAGGACGCAAAAAAAGGTAAAAATAAATGTTTGAGTGATATAATACTTACTAAGTATGAAATTTGTCAATTTCGATATCACTATTTAACAGATTTAGAAGACTTGGAAAGTCGCCAATTACACTCAGATCGCTCTAGTGCTATTCGGTTAGCGACAGATAGCTTATATGAAGCTAAAAAGTACCTAAAAAATTTGTTAAGGAAGTATTATATTATTGGTGCTTGCGCGCAAACTAATTTTAATCCATTCTTTTATTTATTATCCAGAATATATGCACATCGAGCAAAGCTGTATATATTTACATCTTCTTACGCTGACCGTCCTGGTCGCAGATGGGATAGGTTAATAGAACCAATTCGTTTGTTAGAAAAAGCCAGAATTTATGCAGCTAGAGATGGAAACCCATTACTTTATGCTTATTGCTCTGCTTACCAAAGTTGGTGCTATATTACGGTAGCTTATTTGGGTGATTATAAACAATTGCCGACAGGATTCGCTAAAGAAGAATGTATGGACTGGGCTAAACGACTAATAGACCATGCTTTAATTTGTTATAAAAATCTTGGACACGTTTGTTACCAACAAATAAAAGATAATGGCGGTAGAATTACAAATACGAATCGAAATGGAAAATTTTATGAAAATTATGGCAATATACAAATACAAGTTGTACCTCTAATTCAAGAATTAAGTAATAATACTACCAAGCGTGAACAAATTAATCAAACCGACAATAATGTAATTGTTGTTGATTTTTCTATATTAAAGCAAATTTGTACTGACGAGCCAAAATCAATTTATTTATTTGGAACACATTCAAGCATTTTACTGTTTGCAATGGGTATGATAAAATTATGTGACGATAAAAATTCTGGAAGTGAGTTAAAAGAAGAACTCAATGAATCTATAAGAATGTTTACTTATTGCTCTGCACTTGCTGAAGATGGAACCAAAGGCAAAATAGCTGACGACGGAACATTCTACTCAGAAAGAATATTTTGTGAAGGAGATTCTCTAATCAGGGGTTTATATCCCCATCGTCTTACACAATTTGCTGACTTAGGAAAAATATGGGCTGCTACATCTAAATGCATTTTGCTTCTACATGATTCTAATTCTGACTGGAAAGAAGTTAATTCCTTGTTAAAATATTTACCGACTAGCTCGAATAAATTAGTGCTAGAAGGTAATTACTGCGGGCAGAAACGTTACAATGGTCACTTCGAGAGTCATTGTGACCGACTGGTTCAATATTTTGAACAACTCAAAATTAAAAAGCTACCTTTTACAAGCTTGAGCGAAATTCGTAATAAGGTTGTGAGAGATGTTTTCAAAATAATGCGCGGTGAAAGTGATGTTAAGCCTTAGAGATGTTTGAAAAGTTATCTTTAATACACAATACGCAGTGTTAAATCCCCCCTAACCCACGCCACTCCCCTCAACGGAGGAGACCTCCGCACGGGGGGTGGCTCCCCTTGATAAGGGGGGAAAAGAGTCATTTAAGCCCCAATACTACTCGGTTAAGAGATTTTATCGGAATCGATCCCCCCTGGCCCCCCTTAATAAGGGGGGGAAAATAGCGGTTTTTAGCCCCCCTTATTAAGGGGGGTTGGGGGGATTTTCCAAAGCTATAGTTTAATTTTATACTTTTCAAACATCCTCTGAATAAAACTTTTTAATAAGCTTTAGCAAATATAACACGTTGAGATGTTTCTGTTCCGGTATAGAAGCATTTACCGATACTATTGTCTTGCAAACTAAAAGCTATACATCTACTAGTTGCTTTCGTTTCCTCTTTGATTTTTTCTTCGTCTTCAGGCGCCCCAGCAAAATAAACTACGTAGAAACCAGGCTTTTGCTCAATGGCATTTTTAAATGAGTCATACGTATCTACTTTGTAAGTATGCTGACGCTGAAATTCTTGAGCTTTTCTAAATAAACTGTTTTGAATAGAATCCAGTATTTCAGGTATTCGTTCTTCTAATTGGTCAAGTGGTACATTAATCTTTTCTCCTGTATCGCGTCTTGCTAAAATACAACTTCCATTTGCTAAATCCTTGGGACCTATCTCTAAACGCAGCGGAATACCTTTCAGTTCCCAATCATTAAACTTGAAGCCAGGACTTAAGTTATCACGCACGTCTACTCGAAATGAGAATTTATCAATTAATCTGAATCTTTGTTGTAATTCTTCAAATGCAGATAATACAGTCTGTTTATCATCGTCAGTCTTATAAATTGGGATGCCAACAACTTGTAATGGAGCAACACGAGGAGGGCAAACAAATCCTTGATCATCAGAGTGAGCCATAATCATGGCACCAATAAGACGGGTTGTTATACCCCAACTTGTCGCAAATGGATACTCCAAAGTACCTTGTGCTGATAAATACTTAACGTCAAAAGCATGTGAGAATGTTGTTCCAAGGTGATGGCTAGTACCTACTTGAATGGCACGACGGTCTTGTGTCATTGTTTCGATTGTATAAGTATGGTCGGCGCCTGGAAATTTCTCATTCTCTGTTTTTAATCCATCAAATACAGGAACTGCTAAATAGTCTTCGACAAAAGTTTTATAGATTTGTAAAATTTGGCGTGCTTCAACTTCAGCTTCCTCATATGTTATGTGAGCTGTGTGTCCTTCTTGCCATAAAAATTCAGCAGTACGTAAAAAGGGACGAGTTCTAAGTTCCCATCGACAGATATTAGCCCACTGATTTACGAGAATAGGCAGGTCTCTATAGCTTTGAATCCAATTTTTGTATGCAGACCAAATAATGGTTTCGCTGGTCGGTCTTACAACTAATGGTTCTGCCAATTCAGCTTCTGTATCTACACCAATGGTTCCATCCTCTGTCAATTTTAAACGATGGTGAGTAACTACAGCACACTCTTTCGCAAAACCAGAAACATGTTCAGCTTCCTTGGAGAAGTAGCTCACAGGAATTAACATTGGGAAGTATGCATTAACATGACCAGTTTCCTTGAACATCTTATCTAAGGTTTGCTGTATTTTTTCCCAGATGGCATAACCTTCTGGTCGGATAATCATGCATCCTCTAACTCCTGAATCTTCTGCAAGTTTGGCTCCATTAATGATGTCGAGATACCAGCGTGAATAATCTTCAGCGCGCTTGGTAATTTTCAAGGAATTAGCTTTTTCTGTTTTCCGACCAGCCATAGTTTATTCTTCGATTCTTTTTGACTAACTCCCCCGGCTTAAGATAACTCAAGCCGAGGGGTTCTTTTCCATTATGCCCAATTTCGATATTTTACCTGACGTTGCGGACTAGGAAGTCTGATTGACCGCAACTTCTTTGCGAACGTCTAATTACTTCTGCGCTACAAGGGCCTGGTTTGCCATCTTTGGTAAAGCAAACTAAGATTTCTTGCAAAAAGCGTCCGGAACCTGAGCAAGAAGGGGCTATACTTTGACTAGTAAATGCTGGGTTGGCGCCAACAAAATCACTTTGTAGTTTATTTATAGTGGTACGGAAGGGTTTGCTTGGTTTAATGTAATCTGTAGGAATTGATACAAAGTCTTTTTTTTGTTTTGATAATGTTAAATACTGTGCTGGGGTTAAGCCTGTACAGGTACCGTGTTTTTGCCATTCATGATTGTAAAGCTTGGCACTAGGAAATAAATTGGGAAATTGCTGTTTGACTGTTTCTGGCAATCTTTCGGTGGTGCAGCTTGCGGGATATCCTTTTTGGTATTGGGGCCAAAGTCCGTGTAAAACAAAACCTAGTTTTTTTCCTTGTTTACACTGTTGCGGGTCACTGTCTCCTTTGGCTGCACAATAGTCAGGAGACCAAGATAGAGCTAGTACGTAGAAGTCAAATTTACCGGGTGTCCCTTTGCTTTGGGCAAAAGCGTTACTTGAGACTGTGGTTGTGGTTAGCAGGACTGAGGCAGTAATTAAAAGTGGTCTTAGGGACATTTGGAAAGGGTGTTAGTTTTTACATGCGCTAGTTTAATCTATGTTTTTGAGAATGTCTTTATATGGAACGGGCAAGGATGCCCATTCCACAAGGGGATGCCCATTCCACAAGGGGATGCCCATTCCACAAGGGGATGCCCATTCCACAAGGGGATGCCCATTCCACAAGGGGATGCCCATTCCACAAGGGGATGCCTATTCCACAAGGGGATGCCCATTCCATAATATAGGAAAGTGTTTACATTGGGCGCCCTATTGTAGTTATGTATAATACCGCTTCCGAAAGAGGAATACCCAAAACTTCGTTGACTTTATCATCGAAGAATCCCCCAATACCGCTAACTCCAATATTAAGACGAACAGCAGCAAGATTTAGTTTTTGCCCTAAGTGACCTGCATCCATATGCAGGTATCTATAAACTCTATCTCCATACTGAGATACAGATGCTTTTAAATCGGCTGTATGGAAAATAACAGCGGATGCATCGCGACCAAGGTCTTGTCCTAAACAAAGAAAGTGTAATTCTCTGCGGAAGTTTTTAAAGCGAATTTGTCGTAATTCTTGCGAAGCGGGTGCGTAATAGTAACATCCTGCTTCGAGTCCTTCGACTCCAGAGGTCGCAATAAAGGTTTGTATTAAATTCAGGTCGAAGTAATCGGGCGAGATATCTAATTCTTGGTCTATATAATGTTGAGGTTGGTATGTAAAATCGAGTAATGATTTGAGTTCATCTAATGTTAAATCATCTCCGCTGTATGCTCTAGTGGAACGGCGTTTAAGGATTGTTGAAGAGAGTTTATCAAGTTTATCTCCCCAGTCGATTTGAGTTGTTAGGGTTGAAATTTTTTGACAGAAGGGAAATTTATATTTATCTTCGATAGATTTATTTTGCTTGATTTCGGGTAAATTGAGTTTTCCTGTTGTACCTGGCAAAATTTGCGTTACAGTATGAATGTACTTAAGAAGTTCACCGTCAGGGATTTTAGGATATTCTGTTTCGGTCGCTGATGGTAAAGCTGTACGTCCAGTAGGCAAATTTTGTTTAATATCAAGTAAATCGGCTATCGGAAGGACTGCGGTGGCGCCTTCTTGTTCTGGGTCAATATAAAGCATATCATTGACGGCTTTATCGACGAAACCACCAATTAGATGAGGTCGAAAGTCACACGTCGCAGCAGATAGTTCGATATTTCCCAATAAATGTCCCGTATCAAGAAATATTCGACGGTATGCTCTGTCTTCATAACGCCATGCTGAACGGTAAAAAACCGCAGTAATGACGATGGCAAGCTGAGTACTTTCCAAAGCAGGATGCCAAAAACAAGCATCCTGCAATGTTTCCCAAACATTATTTTCCCAGAATTGCAGTAGCGAATGGGTTCGTGACTGGTAGTTATATAAACCAGCAGGTAACAAGGGTGTACCTCGCGAAACTATATATATTTCGGCTGGATATAAACCACCTGCACTTGGCGCCGAGCGTAAAAATACGGCACTCCCCATTGATGGCATTCTAGCTGTTAAACCGTAGCTGCAAAACAGCAACCGCGATAAACGGCGCCACCATTGTGTATCAGTATTATCTTCCGAATCTAATGAAGATTCTTGGATATATGGTTTGAGGTCAAAAACCGTACCAATTTTATATTCTTTAAACGGTACAGGTTGTTTCGACCAATCCAAACCCTGGTTTTTCGACGCTATAGTATCGGGGTCGTACTTAGTTCGTTCGTGGTAGTGATGAGCAATCGAATGGCGTAGTTCTGGCATGTCTCGGTTAAATACGCTTCTCCTTTTTATCTTGGCATCCCTATGCACCAACATTTCGTTATCGCCAGTACATTTTAGGAACGAATCTACACAATTTAAATACCACTCATGTTCTTAGCTTCACGGTTTTATTCGGCGTTTCTCTGACTTGAGATACTTACCAACCAGTCGGCGCCGATAAATTGGTAGGTAAATAAAAATTCCAGCTAAACTAGAACTAGTTGACGCGATTGTCAATATTACCCAAAAGTTGATGATACCAGTCTTTAATACTAAACCTGTACAAGAACCCAATAACGCTGTAAGCACAACCATTACAATACCAATTGCCTGACTAAATCCTTTTTTAAGATTTGTCGTAAATGTAATTTGATTGACACCCTGATTGATAGTCTCTATGTGGCTTATACCAGCTTTAGTGATACACCAAAATTCAATCGCTACCATTACAGATAAGAAAGTTCCAAAAATTGGCCCTGCTGCAACCCCCAGAAAGCAACCCAACAAAGACGCAACCGCAGCCCCAAATACAATATCATCGACAACAACAATACCAGCCCCAATAACCGTCATTAATATAGCAGCAATAACAGCCGCAACAGCCGCACCAGTCCACGCCATTGCCCCAGAAGTCAACAATAATAATAAAAGTGATGCGTATGGTTGTTTATATTGAATTATTGGTAACGCAGCAGTTTTAATTTTTATTTGAATAGTTTGAATTTCAACCGCTGAATTTGTATGTAATAGTAATTGGCGATAATATATTTTATCTGCCATTAAATGGCTTGTATCAATTGTCACTTTACATAGAATTTTCTCACCGTTAAAATGCCGGAGCGTAAAATCAATCCAATCATGGCTATGAGGTGTGTGTGGAGCATCGTTACTATGAGGTGCCACTTCACACCAAGCGACTAACGTTGTTTCTGGATTATCATTAAGAATAGTAATCGTTTGCGAAAGTTTTTCACCAATTTGCCCAGCCGTAAATTCAAGTTCTGTTTTATCAATTTTTGCAACACATAAGGGGACAATATCGAGTGGTTTTAGTGCCAGAAGTGCTGTATTCGCATCTTTAAAGCGGTTTTTGGGTTTTTGTTGAACCATCGTTGAAAGCCACTCGATAAACCCCAAACTCAACTGAGGAACTAAATGTTTAAAAGCAATACACCCATCTTCATCAATTAAAGTATGCATTGCCCCGGATTTGGCGCCTGTTAACAAACAAATTAATGTCGCACCCAAACTATATAAATCTGTAGATTTGGTTAACTGACGGTTGTAAATTTGCTCTGGCGCCATAAAACCGAGTGTCCCCATCGCAACACTGCTCATCGCCATATCATGACTACCAATACGAGCAAATCCAAAATCAACTAAATAAACATTGATATTATCATCAATTAAAATATTTTCTGGCTTAATGTCGCGATGAAAAATAGGGGGAATACGGTTTTGTAAATATATAAGAATAGACAGCACAGAAACAGCTATTTGCTTAATTTCATCAAAAGCAAAGCTGCGTGGTACAGACAAAGACTGAGCATGTTTGTACTCTTGCACCATACAAAACCCTGATGGAGTTTCAAAAGAGTCGAGATAGCGTGGTATCCCAGGATGGTTTAAACCTTGTAAAACTTGTATTTCACGTTCATATGCCTTAAAACCAGACCAGCTTTGAACGCTAGAGCGTGCGAACTGAAACTCCTTAATAACAACTTTATCTTCAGTATTTATACGTTGCGCTAAGTATGTTACACGACCTCCATTGAGGTTGCAACCGAGTTCGCGTATGACCCGATATCCTTGATTTGTAAATGGTATCGTACTCATGAACAAGGGTGAAATGGCTTTAATTATTTGTGTCCATGTCTAATCTAACTTAACCCCAGTTTTTGCAGAGCGCCAACGATTAAAGCCGTAAATACCAAAAGCAAGAATAAATACATATGGACTATAAGCCATAAGCCAAATAGCTAGTTTCACTAATCCCATGCTAAATTTACCAACTGAGTTGGTTGATTTATTCCAAGTTTCTTGAACTTGCAAGCCAAAACCACGTTGGGGATTTTTAGTAGAGACTGCCGCTTCTAAATTTAAGGAAATAGTCGAATAGCTGACTTGGTTTTGTAGATTTTTGAGTTGGGCGCCTATTCGCTCGATAGAGTCACGAACATTGCTCAGTTCTTGCGACACACTCAATGTATCGCGTACCGAACCAGCTTTATCCATAATTTTTTGAAGATTTGTTTCAGTTTTTCTCAAATTAACTAACTGTGCTTGAAAATCAACTATTCTATCCCCAACATCTTCTGCTGTGATGCTACGGTTTTTTACAATTCCTAATTTAGCCAGTTGAGTAAGGGTATTATCTAACGAAGTTTGTGGAACTCTCAACTGTATTGATGCAGTAGAACGCGCGAACTCATCTTTTGGTTGATTTTGAGCAAGTTTGATTAAATCACCTTGCTGTTTGTCAATGATTTGCGTCACTTCGTTAATGCTTTTGTCAATTGACTCTACAACTATACTCATAGTTGCTTTTTTAATTAACTGTGATTTTACCTTGGTAGGCGCCAAAGTTTTTGGTGTTGCTTTATTAGCTGTATCAGCAGTTGCTGGTATTGTAGCTGCTATTTGATTAAGTGCCGATGAATTTTGTGGTATTGACATTGTTTCACTACCTGCATTATTCGCAGTAGCGCAACTGCTTAAAATAATTCCACCCAAAAGGGTAGTAAAAAATACACTTACCTTATTCATAGTCAAACCTCACATAAATAACATTAATGCTAGTATGTGGGTTTATCTGTCTCTAGATAGTTGCCGTTACGATTTACGTAACGAAAAGTAAGGTGGGCAATGCCCACCATACAAATTGCAATAAAAAACTCAAATAAAACTACAAATAAATTAAACATGGCATTATCTTCTTATCCGTCTCCTGTAAACAAGCTGCTAACTTACGGAGATTGCAGTCAAATCAAGGAAATACCTGATTATGTAGGGGAACTAGGTTTTACTTTGCACCACGTACCTGACTTAATACGCATGGCTTGTGATGAAGATTTATCTATTGGTGCTGACGATATAGAAGACACAAATGAAAACCTGCAAGCTTGGGCGCCAGTACATGCAGTAAGAGTATTGGGTCAACTGCGCGCGGTAGAAGCTATTGAACCATTAATTTATTTATTTGGGGCATTTGAAGAAGATGACCGCATGAGTTTAGAGTTACCTGGTGCATTAGCCAAAATAGGTACTGCTGCAATTGAACCACTCGAAGCATATATAGTAGACTCGTCACGCGATACTTACCAACGTGCAGACGCTGCTAGCGCATTAACTCGTATCGCTCAAATTCATCCAGAAGCACGTTCTAAATGTGTTGAAATTATAACTAACTTATTAAATAATTTTACTATTAACGACCCAGAGGTTAATGCTTTTCTAGTTGGTGAACTAATTGATTTAAAAGCACTAGAAGCGGCGCCTGTCATTGAAAAAGCTTTTGCTGCTGAATGTGTGCCAACTTTCTTGGTAGGAGACTGGGATGAAGTGCAGATTGCGTTGGGCATGAAAGCGCGCTCGGAATCATCTGATCAGTTCCCCCTCAAACAAGTAATAGAGTACTACACAAATCAGGACTTACCAGAATTTATAGATTCTGATGACAATAAAATTATTTAGAGATTATCAAAATTAACTATCTTGTGGGGTGGGCATCCTTGCCCGCCCTGGATAAGGAACGGGCAAGGATGCCCATTCCACAATGACCATTCCACAATGACCATTCCACAAGAGAATTTTGGATATACATTGATTAATAAGTCCTGTTAATCATTTTTACCTTAAATTATGCAGACAACACAATTAGCCAACACTGGTATTACCGTAAGTGCTATTGGGTTAGGCGCCATGCCAATGTCAGTATACGAACGTCCGGATGAGTCGCAATCAATAGAAGTTATTCATCGTGCTTTGGATTTAGGCATTACTTTTATTGATACTGCGGACTCATATTGTAAAGACGAATCTGATAAACACCATAATGAGCGATTGATTGGTAAAGCACTACAAACTTACAGTGGTGATACCAGTAATATTGTTGTTGCTACCAAAGGTGGGTTAATGCGTCCGAACCAAAGCTGGACTCGTAACGGCAACCCCGAACATTTACGCTCTGCTATTCGCGTTAGTTATGAAGCGTTGGGTGGTAGTAAACCAATTGACATTTGGCAATATCACTCACCTGACCCAGACTATTCTATAGAAGAATCATTAAAAGCTGCACGAGAAGCGGTTGATGCTGGTTTAGTTCGGTTTGTTGGAGTTTCTAATTTTTCCGTTGACCAAATAAAACAAGCGCGCGATGTTGTAGATATTATTTCAGTGCAAAATCAATATAGTCCTTGGTATCGTCAACCTGAGTATGATGGTGTTTTAGAATATTGCCAGCAAGAAAACTTGACTTTTTTACCTTGGAGTCCGTTTGGGGGTCGCAGACGACATTCAGATTTGCAAGATATTTCTATTATCGGCAAACTCGCAACACAAAAAGGCGTATCGGTATATGGTATTGTTTTAGCTTGGTTACGCTCAAAGTCACCATGTATTTTACCAATACCAGGCGCCAGTAAAGTTTCTAGCATTGAAGACTCGGCACGTGCAGGTGATATTAAATTATCCGAAGCCGAAATTCAGCAAATTGATAAAGAAACAGCTTCTTAACGAAAATCGTAGAAACCCTAGAAACTCAAAGAAACCGGGTTTCTGTACGAGAGATTAAGGTTTTTTTAGCGTAGCTTGTCGCAAGAAACCCGGTTTCTAGCCAATTTTGTCATAAAAATGAAGATTTGCCTAGAAACCCGGTTTCTTAGACATAAATGTTTACAATTAACTGGTCGATTTACTGATAAGATTTAATTAAGTACATAAAAACAGTAATTTGTTTTTTTTATATTTGTTAATGATTTGGATGAAACCATTTTTGTTAGCAAGATCTAAGTAAAACAATAGTGTAATTATTTACCTGAATAACATTGATTTTACTTAAGAGATATCTTTATGTCAGTTTATATTGGTAATTTATCTGATGAAGTGGAAGATAATGATATTAGACAAGTTTTTTTAAAGTATGGAGTAGTTAAAAGAATTTTAGTATCTACAAACCAAAAAACAGGAGAGAAGAGAGGATTCGCGGTTGTAGAAATGGAAACAGATAGTCAAGAGATGGCAGCGATTAGTGCGTTAGTAGGTACTGAGTGGATGGGATATACACTCAAAGTAAATAGAGCTAGAACTGTTGCAGATGCAAGATAAGTATTTAAATTTTATTTTTTGGAGTTGTTAATGTTAGACTCAGTTATTAACCCCGTTCAACCCGCTGTGTTAATCACTATTATTGGGGAAACGGTGTTGAAAGACCGTATTGTAAAGTTACTGAAAAGTCATAATGTAACTGGATATACTATTAATCAGGTACAAGGTGAAGGTGGGCACGGAAGACGCTTGTCAGATTTAGCTGGATATAATACTAATATTGAAATCAAGACAATTGTTTCATTAGAAGAATCTGATATCATCCTTGGGGCACTAAAAGAAGAACGAGGCAAACACGCTTTAATTGCCTTCCGACAAAATATAGAAGCATTCTATTAATTAGCCGTTATTGATAAGTTTTGTTTATTATTACTCACTCGAATCAACGAGTGATTTTTTGCATAATTAAGTAATTGTGTTGCGTTTATCACAGGTCGTAAAACTTATACTGATAGATTTAAGGGTGATGAATATGAAATAGTAATGTTACCTTCAAAACCTTCAGGGAAAACTATATACCAGAAATACCAACCGATTAGATTATTAAAAAGGGTACAATCGCATGATTGGCTATGGTTAATAGCGTTTGCAGTTATTTCTTGTTGTAATGGTTGGTTTTTACGAGCATCTTCGCAGCCTTTAGGAATAGTGATTTATTTTGCACTTTTTCCTTTAATCTATATTATATATCATGTAGCGGAATATTTCCGGGTGTTAGGTTTTTTCGTAATAATTTCCTGGAGCGTACTCTCTTTTACAATTGTTAACTTAAATTTACCATCTCCATACGTCGTAGCAATACTTTTATACGGTATTCATATATTTTTTTTTGGATTTGTCCTCATAGATGTAGTGAGTGATAGTGGTTTGTTTATGTTGTTGTTTATAATCGTGATTGCATTGATACTGCTCAAACTTTCTAATTGGGAGATAGTACTACGTCTAATTTGGTTTTGTAATATGCTGGTTACAGCTTCTAACGCTGGCAGTCGGCTGAATCGATTTTCGCACAATTATCCAGCATCAATCGTGATTTTAACAGGCGCCTCGGCCTTGAGCGTGGGTCTGGGATGGCTTTTAGGAGGAATTTAATATAGGAATAATATAGATTAATATTTTTTGGTGATAGTTATGCGGTAGAATCTAAGGTCTGCAATAAAACAGGTGCTTGCTGACTGGAGACGCTACCTATGGCTCGGATGTATTATGACACAGATGCAAATTTAGACCTTTTAGCTGGAAAAACGATTGCGATAATCGGCTATGGTTCACAAGGTCATGCTCACGCTTTAAATTTAAAAGATAGTGGCATGAACGTAATTGTTGGACTGTATCCGGGTAGTAAGTCAGCAGTTCGGGCTGAAGCAGCAGGTTTGACGGTTAAGAGTGTTTCGGATGCGGCGGCGGCAGCAGATTTTATTATGATACTGTTGCCCGATGAAGTTCAAAAGACTGTTTATAAGGAAGAAATTGAACCAAACCTCAAGGAAGGAAACGTTATCGCTTTTGCTCACGGGTTCAATATTCACTTCGGTCAAGTTGTACCACCATCTAATGTAGATGTTGTTATGGTGGCGCCGAAAGGTCCCGGACATTTAGTTCGTCGCACCTACGAACAAGGACAAGGTGTACCCGCATTGTTTGCTGTGTATCAAAACGCAAGTGGACAAGCACGCGATAGAGCAATGGCATATGCTAAGGGTATAGGTGGAACACGTGCAGGAGTTTTAGAAACGACATTCCGCGAAGAAACCGAAACTGACTTATTTGGTGAGCAAGCTGTACTTTGCGGTGGTTTGAGTGCTTTAATCAAAGCTGGTTTTGAAACTTTAGTAGAAGCTGGTTATCAACCTGAACTCGCATACTTTGAGTGTTTGCACGAAGTCAAACTCATTGTTGACTTAGTAGTCGAAGGTGGTTTGGCAACAATGCGCGATAGTATCTCGAATACTGCCGAATATGGAGATTATACTCGCGGTCCGCGTATTGTTAACGACCAAACAAAAGCCGAGATGAAGAAAATTCTCACCGAAATTCAAACCGGACAGTTTGCTCGCGAGTTCGTTTTGGAAAACCAATCTGGTAAAGCTGGTTTTACCGCAATGCGTCGTAGAGAAGCTGAACACCCTATCGAAGAAGTAGGCAAAGACCTACGTGCGATGTTTAGCTGGTTGAAAAAAGCCTAATATAAAGTGCTGAGTAGAAAGTGCTGAGTGCTGAGTAGAGTTAGGAGTTAGGAGTTAGAAATTAGGAATTAGGAATTAGGAATTACCACTCAGCACTCAGCACTCAGCACTCAGCACTTTTAACTTATTTGTTCATTTCTTTGATTGCTTCTTGTGTTCGTTTATTTGGGTCTGTTTTTGGGCGCCATGCTGGAAATAGACCTATAACAATATTGTTTATAGTCGTTCGTGTTTGATAACTGGCTGTACTCAATGGTTTTGGTAAAAAGCTATCTCCAAACCCAACGAATATTAGCATCAGTAAAAACACTAGTGTTATATTGCCTTTATTAAACATTTTTGACTTAACCTAAGAATGTATTTAATACTTAGTATTCCCCTATTCGCTATATTTATTACAATCTTAAATTGTTTTTTACTTAGAACAACATCAAACATTACAAGTACAAGTTAAAAAGAGTTGATGACAGAATAATAGTATTTTGGGTAGTCTTTCTTGACTCGATGCTCTAAGTGTTCGGCTATTTTTCGATTCTTTTTAGCATCTGCAATTAAATGGGTAAAACCAACTCGTGCTGCATTATCGGGAATGAAAGCATCATCTAGACTGGAAAATAAACATTTTACATCAATATCTTTGTACGGAGATTTTGTTTGGTGTTGATGGTAGCGAACGCAACAACCAAGAAGGTATTGTTCAAATAATATATTTCTTTCGCTATCTGGATGTAGAATTAACCAAGCAAGTTGGTTAGATAGATGTTCAACAAATTCAATTGCCAGACTTGCATAGTAGCGAATAAAATCTACTGCATGACCACCAAATATACCGCAATTGTATGCAGTTTGTAACAAGCCACAACTGCGCTGCCACATCCATTCTTCAGGTAACCAACCGTTTATGTGGCTAATAGCTGTCTCCATTCCTTCAGGGTCATAGCAGGAATTACCAACAACAAAGTATTCAGGATTTTGTGCTAAAAGAGGTGCGGATACCATTTCGGAAGGTAATGGTTTCCACAGAAATACATCACTATCTATATGAATAAAAGGTTCGGTTTGTGTACGATAAGTATAAACTTTACCTAATGCCCACAATCTAGGGTCGCTATTTTCTAGAGCATCTAGCTCTGTAAATACTTGTGTAAATTCTAAACCTAATTCATCGACAAGCATCCGCGCGCCTTCGCTATCGGTAAACAGCGCTGTTTCTGGGTAATGTTTTTTTGCTGTTTCTACTGATAAAATCCATGACAACAAATGATGTTTATTACTCACCCATATAGATTGTCTATTTTCCCTTAATGGTTTTGTCCATAAAGACCAAACAGCTTTCACTCAAAGCAAACCTCCAATTTTAGTCAAAAATTATCTACTGTAGGTTAGCATCAGTCCAAATCAAATCAGAACCTATTCCTGTTGTAGAACCAATGTAATAATGGCTACTAGCTAACGGGTAGAACTGGCGCCTACAATCTTCTGCTCCATCTTTACTTGCAATTACTGCTAAAGGTGCATAGTGATGTTCGACACCATGAGGAGGTAGATCTAGAGGTTTGCCATTAGCGGATTTACGCCATTCTACATCACCTGTAGCTATGCGCGCTGGAATTAACCAATAATCACCCGTGCGATAATTTTCTTCTGATTCTGACTGTTTAAATTTAATTTGCACACCATCTTCTAGGGTAAACCAGTCTGTTGTTGCTTCCGAAATTGGTATGGCGCCGTTAATCAACTTTAACCCACTTTTTTCTTTTTGTTCCCAGCGTCGGAGGAAGGGATGTTTGCCGATATATTGGGTGAGCGCACATTCGGATGATTCTTCCCTTGTCAATGTCACCAAAAAATCTTCTGGTTCGATTTTGTCTACTTTCCACAGGGGTTTTGCTAATTGATTCAAGGAAATATAGTCATTAACGATTTCTACCCAATCACCTTCAGTCAAACCAAAACGGTAATCGTGCCACCAATGTTTTAATTGTAGGGTGATTGTTGTACCTGTTATCTCAACACCGCTATCCGCATCAATGGGAAAAATAACCGAACCGTTTTCCCGCGACCACTTAAAAGTCTGTGTACCAGTACTATCTGCGTGAATTTCCACACGATAAAGTTGATTTTCTTTATCTCGGTAGCGAGTATCAGGTTTAATTGAGCAAGTTTCATTTTGCTCTGTAGTTTCCTTTGCCTTTGCTGCTAAAAGTCCGCGATTTTTAGATTGCCACTTTTCTAATAATTTTTTCCAATCAACATCAGTACATTTTGTAGCATCTTTGTCTAATTTTTCAACTTTAACTTGCCAGATAACTTGGGAACGGGTTGCTGTATCTGCACCTCCCAAAGCCACTTCCCGAATTTCCTCATCTTGAATGTAAGTAATGTGACGTTCCCAAACATCAAGAAAAACCAAAAAAGGTAAATCGGGTAGCTTTTCTTGGTCTGGATGAAGTGGGTAATGTGGCTGTTTGCAATATTTTATGGGCAATTCATCGCCATTTTCATCAATTTTATGGTTTTGACAGAGAATACCGTTAACGTAGTAATGTCCTGTACCAATTTGAAAATTTATAATCGTATCATTTTTAACATCGTCCTCAGTATGAAAAGTGATTTTAAATCCCGAACGTCCTACTGGAGTTCCGTGGGAACCAATTAAGTCCTCTGCTAAAGTTTGCAGATAGTGTAAAAGTATGGCAACTTGTTCATTCCAGTCTGCATCAACTTGTACCCTTCCTTGCTGCATTAATACTCGTAAAAAATGTTTTTGGGGGTCAAAACTATCGCGAGTAAAATCACCACTAAATTCACCTGACATATATTTATCCTCATAATAATTTTTGATTTTTCAATTAGCGTAAATAATTCCTGTTTCCATACCAGATGGAGTATATTCATCTAAACGCGCGCGTAAATTTGCCTCTCTTTGAGGTTGATAGAGGTGATGAAAAACACCCATTTCTGATTCATCATCAGCACCACGTTTAATTTCTTCAGCGCAGGTGTTAGCAAGCTGACAATAGGTGGGAGTACTGTAGCGAGTACTTTTGAACTGAGGACGGACGCGCTCACTTTCCACTTGCTTTAAATCTTCACTTACTGCTTGTTGAACTAAATCTGGTTGACAGTTATAGCGTTGGGGTGTGCGAGAACCAGGAGTAACATAACAAAAGCGTATACACCCGGACTGACGACGCGCGACAGTAATGCAACCGTTAAAGATAGAATTTTCTGCAAATTTAATACTATGAGTGAGAATTTTGCCAAATACAGTAGTGCGATAAATTGATAGTTTTGCATGAGCTACAGCACATCCGGGTGCATCTATTGCTTCCTGCTCGGTGTGAGTCGCATCAACAATACTGTCACTGATGTGAATAGTAATGGGGTCAGATTGCACTTCATCTTGATGCACTTGAATGGAACCGATAATGCTGTGGGTAATTTCTACTTGTCCCTTCAGGTTATATAATTCTAAACTTGGTTCAGCAGGACGTTTGGGTTCGCAATCACATTGTAGCGACCAACCAGGAACAAGAGTCGAATGGCGGATAGTAACTTTGATTGGACTCAGTATTTCTGTGTTTGTAGGGGTAGTAGATAGAAGAAAATCAGGCATTTCTCGTTGAATTCGCACCCCTCGACCAACGATTAATAAACCATCTAAACTGAAGCGACTTCCTGATTGTAAAGTTACAAGTAAGGAATCAGTAGTTTCAGCTTGATAGTCTAGTAAGCGAATTATCGGACGTTTGTAGTTTGCCGCGCGAATTTGTAAAGTTTGGTTAGCTTGGAGACACAAATTAAAGCACTCAGTGTAAACGCTACTATCGGTAATTTCAATCACTGCTTGACGATATTTTGCTTCGTTAGGATTAGTTTGATAATCTGACTGCCAACGGTCGAAAGCGTCGTTGATGCGAGTGAATTCTTCTTGTTTCCCTACTTGGTAAAGTGTATAAGTACTTGGTTGTAACAGTATACGGTTATACTCACCACCGCCAATATCTGCACTAAAAGCATATCTATAAGAAACCCAAACTCCTGCTTTCGGTAACTGACGAGAAGGAAAAACAATTCTCCCTAAAACCGGGTCAACTGCTACCATATCTTGAGGGGGTTGATATTGCCATTCACTCAGGTCTTCAGGAATAATTTTATCGTAAGGAATTGGGCGCCAGGTAAAGGAGGTTCCTGCTGGGGTTCCTAAAAAAATTTGAAAGCTCTTATTTTCTCCATAGTAAAGACTTTCACCTGTTTTTTTATATCTTTGTTTATCTATTTCTAAAACACGACGACGCAGGGGAACGGGTAAATTTATTTCTTCTGCAATGTGGGTTGGTTCTGTTTCAGGTTGAGGAAGATTATAAAGTGGTGTATCATTTCCTAAAACACTAAAGGTATAGCAATTTGGTCTAACTTCTTCTAAACAGTAAGCAGGTGTTCTGGTAACGGAATAGGTTTTTAGGCGCCAGATAAAAACTCCCACATGTGGAATATTATAGTGTCCTGGGTCGTAGGGCGATTGAATACGACGTATATCTACAGTATGGGCAATTTCATTAAAGGGACTATTTAGCATTTCTAAAATATCACTTTGACGTAAATCTACCCTTCTACCTTGCTCAAGGTGGAGGTGGTTAAGGTGTTGTGTCCAACCCAATAGCTTGTAAAATTCTACTGCCCGCGCGTACCAGCCAGCTACATCATTTGCTAGTAATTCTAATAATGCAAGAGTTCCTTTACGTCGTCGATTACGAATGGTATTAGCAAGTTCTCGTCGCGGAATTAATATTTTATTGCGTTGTTGTCCTTGAGGAGTGTTTATATCTCCCGGTTCACCAGCTTCGTGGACTGGTTTGTAACCAATTAAATCACCAATGTAAGGAACAACCCAATCTTGGCAGGTTTCGATAAACCAGTTTTCATAAAGTTGGGAAATATCAGACTCTACTATATTGACTTGTTCAGTGATTATCCGTAATAAGTCTCGTAAAGCATAGTCTTTTTCTGCATCGCTTTGACGGTAGATTACGGGTAAGAGGTTGTATAAGTAGTCTTCTGTGTTGTTCATAAATAAAAAGAATTAAATAAATACTTACAGAGGGTTAAGAATTAGAGTTAGAGGTTGGGAAGGAGTTAATATAGCGATTTGGGCAGGTTGGATTTTTTGCTGCTTCACCCTAGCTAGATTCACAGTAATTCTTTTTCGCGGTTGGCTTTCGGTTGATGTATTGTTTTCTCTATTGTTTTCTCTGGGGTAAACTTTTCCTTGGGCTAAAGCTGCAAATATTTCTGTTAGTGTATTTGGATTTGCTGCTTCTGTTTCAGATACAGTATCCAAAATATCTAAATCAACAAAGTCAACTCCTGCAACTTTTTGAATTGTGCTAATTACTTCACTTAGGGTAATATCTTGTCCTAATTCTCGCTGTTCAAAACTAAAGGTATCTAGTAATGTTTGCCTTATTTGTGGTTCTACTGCCTCCCATTGATAATCTGGTAAAATTTTGATTTTAGCGCTAATGATAATTACCATTAGTTCTCTGAGTTTTAGCTGTATTGGCTGGTCAGGGTCACCATATAAACGTAGCGCTTGATATAAATTACGATATAAATCTGATTGTTTATCGATTGGTATGTCATCTACCCCAGCAATAGTTAGGTGAACTACCCGACGACGACCATCCGATAACAACATGGCACCTGCTTTAGCGATACCAGCAAAGGTGCGGGCAAAGTCTGCATAGTCTTGTACAGATACCAAACGGTCTAAAGCCATTACTGCCAAAGGCGCATTTTTACGCGCTTGGTCACGACTTTCCCGGTCGGCGCCTCCGGTAGCAGGTAGGGGGTTAATAACACTTCTTAGTCCCAAAGGTCGTGATGCTAGCAAACTAATTTGCTCTGCTTTAACATTACCAACTTTACCGATACCACTACGGTAAATTGCCCTGATATTTTCTACACCTGTAGGTAAACGGGCGCCGTTTTCTCCGTTACCAAATATGACGATAGTTTTACTGTCATCGCTAGTTTTAGTAATGTACGCGCGTTCCGTTGGCTTAAGTCCTGCAAGGCTATCTTTTTCGTGCCAGAGAATGTCATTGACACGAACTTCTAAAGTACTTTTGGCGCCAGCGGGTGTAGGAGATGCTACATAAGTAAGAGGTGATTGTCGCAGATAAAATTCCTGGAACGCTTTGCTACCATTACCACTTCCTAACGCTTCGGTACGAGTTTCACCGTGAGTAGCTTTAACAACATTACCGTAGATGGTAACAGTATCTCGTTTGTATTCGTAACTAAGAGAGTTTTTTAGTTGTATAAAAGTATGGGTTATATCTCCCGGTCTTTCTTGTTCAATATCTTTAAACTTTGTTACCGCGCGTTGCTTAACTCCCAACAGCATGACTAACTCGCTAGCTTTAACACCCTTAGTTTCCCCAAGGTCAGCGCGCTCCCCAGATACAATTAACCATCGTCCTGGTTTTAACCCTTCATAAAGTTGGCTAAGTTCAACTTCGCTTCCTTTAACGGGTTCTTCTGTAGGGTTGATTACCTCGGATGCAAGTTTTAATTCTTCACTTTGAGCGTAGACTGTGGTTTGACGAATTACATCTAAAGTTAAATCATTATCCTCTAACCATCGGTCTTTTAAAGTTAATTGTGTAACTTTAGCTGAAATACCATAGTCAGCTTTAGTGATAGTTTCTATTTTCTCAACTTGGGTAATAATTTGGGTATTAGGACGCTGAATAACAACCCAACTCTTCGGTAGTATTTGGTCATATTGAGCATCTAAGGCTAAGATATTTGGATTAATAACAGGCACTTTTGACTCTTCTTGAATAGAAATCGATGAAAAGCCACTACTAGAATCTTCATTTTGTGCCACAGAAGTACTAATTACAATCTCCCTCCCATCCCAAGAAGTGTATCGAAGTGTTTCACCAGGGGAAATAAGCCAAAAATCATCGTCAATTTGCACCTGTAATCCGTCATTGCTGAGAATTCTAAAAACTCTTTCTCTTTGTGGAAAACTAAACGTAAACGCTACTGGAAGAAGACTTTGAGACTCTCCTCTAATATCAACAGATACTCCATTTACTTCTACTGTTTGTTGAGATAATGCTCTGAGTCTAACTTGACGACTCTGGGTTTGAGAATTTTGCTTTAGCGATATAATAGCAGGAAGCTCACTCGATGTTTCTTGAGGTATTAATGAGATACTGATTCTAATTTCTACTGTAGCAATTGTCCACTCTTCATAACCTAAAATTCTCCCCCGTTCATCATACACTGGCTTTAAGGGTGCATTGGCGCCGAAAGGTGCTGCTTTTACCCTTAATGCTTGGGTACTTTGTAAAGATGATTTATTTGTAACAGGAGTATTTTGCCAAGCAGTATATAATGTATCTTTTAGTTGAGGTTTAAGAGTTTTTAATAACTGTGGTGCAATATCTGACTCACATTTATAAGTATCTTTCAAAGATAAACCCAACCTTGAAGCATTAGCAGGTGGAATCGAAGCAGGTTTAAGTAGATTATTTAATAAACCTTCATCTGCTGTACCTAATTTATCAAAGGGGCATTTTCGTTTTTCTCTGCTTGGATTAGAAGAAGATAGATTTATTATATCATCGGTTGTTATAATTTCTGGCTCTGTTTGTAACTCTACTTGAGTACGATTTTCTATAGCTTGGGGTTCCACTTTTTTCACTTGACGAAAAATTTGCATCCCCTGATTATCAGCAAATATAAATAATAGTGGGTCATTAGGTTTAAGATTAGTCGTAATTCCCTGAAAGTAAAGTTTATCTATATCTTTAGCATTCGACATTTCAATATAATGAGGTCGTGTTAATCTTGGTTGCAAATTATTCCACTCAGTACGACCTTCGATAGTTTCCGCTATTTCAAAAAATTGCGGCATTTCCCCCGAAGCTGGTAGACTTTGAATTCTCGTACCTACGGGTATTTGCGTATCTTTGTTATATCCTATTTCCATTGTGAAAGCAGGATAGACTGTAGCAGCGACACCAGGACGCAAACTATAACCAACTAACCTTGCTAACTCCAATACAGAACGTCTTTCTGTTGCTGTCCGTAAATAACCCTCATTAGCTATACGTTCTTGGTAAAAGGTTAAAACATCCGCTACCGTTGCCCAAGCATCTAGAAAAGCAATAGAAGAGTCATTAGCATTTCGAGTTTTCAACTTAGCAAGAGCAGGATATTTACTATTAGAAAGACCAGCTTTCATAGTTTCGAGAAAGGTGCTGTGGGTACCCACTCGATACATTAAAGTATTTAAACCAGGACGGTTAGCAGTGGAAATAGGAGTTATCACTTCAACCCCTTCACAACACCCACAATCTTCATTCATCATGTCCTAGTCCTCCAATAATTTTAAATTTTATATTGTATAAAATACAGTTTATATAAATCCCTCCTACTTTATCTTCCACCTTGAAGACTTAGTTTAAAATGACCATTCTCAGGAAAATTCGGGTCATTATCTAACCGCGCGATTTCCATAGAACTTAGAGGTAAAATACCATTGTCGAGTTCTCCATTATCTGCCTCATACAAACGTTGTAATTTCGTTACCACCACATTTTCTACACCTGTTACCGTTTGCGCTGTCGCAACTAATTTACTCAAAGCGATACCAGTACCAAAAGTCAAATTATCTGGATGGAAAAAACCACGGCGCCCATCTGGTAAAATCCTATTGCTGAATAAATTCAACAAAGCTGCTTTCACATGTCCACGCAAAAAGTCTGATTGAACACATACAGTCATCTCAATATCCAAACTCACGTAAATAGCTTGTTTCACTACTACATCATGACCAATACGACGGTAACGATATAAATGTTGAGAAATAGCTGCTAATAAATCTTTGTTATTGGTTTCTTCTCCTAAAGGGTCAACTACTACCAACACCTCATCCCAACTACCTGTCCAGCGCAAGGTTGCAGCAGCTCTTTGTACTGTATCAGAAAAATCGCGCATGACTATATCCGCATAATCTTGTGCTGTGATTGCTCTTTGCAACTCAGAAAGGAAGGTACTAGGTGCAAATAATTTTACTTCTGATAACGGTTCGGGTTGTGTACCTCCTTTTGCTGGTAAAGGGTTATGAGGAGTTATGCCAGTGATTGCATTCTGACGAAATACGATATGAGCAATGCTATCAGCACCGAAGTTTCCTGCTATACCATTACCAATGCGGTATGTTGCATAGAAATTACTTCCAGCTACTGGCATTTGTCCGAGTTCTCCATTGCCAAAACGCAAATGAGCATAACCTTCATTGTCCATTTCCACAACAAAATGCTTGTCTTGACTATTACTTCCTAATAAATCTAGTTGAGGAGTCCAAGACCATGATGGATAATTACTAATTAATTTGGTAATTTGTGGTAGAGCTTTTCTAGGTTTTTGTGTAAGTAAACTAGTGGCAGGCGCCTGATGTAGGTCTTGCTCGGAAAGCGGTTGGCGAAAGGTTAAAGGTGCATATTTGAGAGAGGGGTAAAAAGAAGCAGCTACTGCTGTTACATCTGCGGGTTGATTTTCCCCTTCACAGAGCATTATTTCTGTTTTTGCAGCTACTACACCCAAATTCTCTGTTACTGTGCGTCCGTGGTCTACAAGGATGACATTACCGTGCGCTACTGATATATTCTCGATTAATCGGCATTCTGGCGCCAACCCAATCGCTGAAATACACAGAGGAAAAGGCAATGCATCTGCTGTTGCCCAAGTAATTTCTACAATAGGAGTGGGCATGTCTTGAGTAACATTATTTACGTTTACTCTATAGACTTCATCCACACCAGGTTCAACGCTAATTAGTCTAACTGCATGACGATGGTTAATATCAGCATCTGCTTGGTTTCCGGTTTTGGCGCCTTTTACTTCTACAAAAATGAGGATATCGCCAGGTTTTAATTGTAACTTCCTTTCTAAATTAGGAGGTTTGGGAGCATCGTCATCACATTTATCTTGTTTAGTAGGAGTATTAGTAAAAGTATTAGTAGGGGAAATCCATTCATCTAATAGAGTTGCGCTAGTTGCACCCTTGGGTAAACAACATTCGCGATCACCCCATGTATAGAAATGAATTTCGTTATGTTTTTCATATAATTTGATTTCCGCTTGTGACTCTTTAAAAATCGGCTCAAAAACTTCGTACTTTTTACTCTCAATATTTCTCAGGTCATCTATTTTTAAAACTGGGTTTGAAACAGGTAAATCCTGATAAGTAGTAATAAAATATGTGTCTTTGAGATTTATGCTAGTATCAATTTTTGTTTCTAACCAAACCCAAGTTCTGGCATTACAACCCTCGTGCATCGGGTAGTCAACTAATCGCGCATGGCGCCGTACTGAGATACGCTGACGAGCGGTATCTAAATATGCTTCGGTAGCAACAGCATCTTGGTAGTAGCTGAGATAGTCTCCAACATAAGCTAAAAGTTCCACTAAAGTAATACCCAAGTCGGGAACATGCCGTGATTGCCAATTGGGCATAATTAACGCCAAACGGTCTAAAATTAATTGGCGGAAACTGGCATAATCTTTGGCTAAATAATTAATCTCCGGTTCAGTCCGTTCTTCCCCAGGACAAATATGTGTTGGTTTACAATCTAAGTCGCTGTGACAATTAACTTTAAAACTGAAATTTAGGTAAGAATAATGGGGGTCAATCCCTTCCAACCCAACTAAGCGCAGAGTATAGGTAGAAAAATCGCCAAATTTATCAACCCGCACTCGCAAAAAACTATCTAAAGTCGGGTCTTTCTGATGTTCTAACTCGACATCAATTACCTGGATATCTCGGATGCGCTGACCACCTTCAATTCTGATATTCTCCTTGCTAATATTTTCTGGTAAGGCGCCGATAAAATACACCCATAAAGAAAATTGGTCGTCGCTAACTTCTAAATAATCTAATCCGTTCAGGTTTCGTTTGCGGACTTCATGGCGCCGTTGTTCGTTTGTACAACTGTAGAGACGCGATTTATCGCGTCTATACAAAGAATTGTTCATCATACACCGCTCCTGGTAAAGATTTCTGTACGCTGTTCCCCAGTGCGTTTGACTACATATTCTAAAAATACCTGCAAGCGAGAATCCTCACTAATAACTTCCAACCCTTGCACATCAATTAAATCACCCAACCACTGCTGTAACGCTGCCTGCATCGTAAATTGTAAAGTTGCAGCTAACTCCGCACTATTAGGAGCAAAAACTAATTGCAGCAAACCGCTACCAAAATCGGGACGGTTTACCCTTTCCCCAGGATTGGTAAATAATAACAGCTTAATCATGTTTCGGATATGGTCGTCCGAGTCGGTAGTAGCAGTTCGACCGAGATTATCAAAGTGGAAGGGAAAATCTATGTTCATACCAACTCCACTACTAAGTTAAGTGGCAATTACACGCTGTTGAATGAGACTAGCATTTGGTGAACCTTGAGCAATTTGTTCTGCACTATAGCCAAGGGTTGCAGGTGTAAAAATTGCTGCTGCTACACCATTA
Source organism: Calothrix sp. PCC 7716 (assembly GCF_019977735.1). Lineage (GTDB taxonomy): Bacteria > Cyanobacteriota > Cyanobacteriia > Cyanobacteriales > Nostocaceae > Dulcicalothrix. Next base: position 6,026,428 of record NZ_AP025018.1, read on the forward strand.
ATAAAAACTTTTGTAGCAGCTTGCACGCGAACATTAACACAAGGTTGGGGTTTTGTACCACCAGGTACTGGAACTTGAAAAGGACATCCAGCAACCGTGTGCAAATCATTGATAGTCAATACTGCTTGATTCAGATTTACAAACACACGTGGCGGACTACTGGGATTAGCAGTCACAGTTCCCGGAGGATGGAAACAGTTAGTAATTGCACCGACATGAACGATATAACCAGGCATCTTTTTATCCCTTATTTTTTACTGAGAGCTATACTCGCTAATTACACTACTGCTTTAATAACAAGTGCTGTACCATTAATTTTCACCTCCGTAGTGCTGACTTCAATAGACGATAGTCCGTTAGTGATTTTGATAGTAGTTGCATCAATTACAATTCGCGGACCAAGTGGCCCAGCTGCGGTTTCCAGAATGATACCCTCCCCTGGCACACTGCTGAGAATAATTTTATTCTGGGCAATAGATTGAATCACTATTGGTGGATTCGTGGGTGGTGCAGCTAATGCCATTGCAGGAACCTCGGCTGAGGAACCCCGCCAGGAACCAGTCCAAATCGCGTAGTCTGGGTTCCCTTGTTCAAATTCAACCCACACACCCGCACCAATAGGTGGAACGGCATACATACCCATTTGTGTACCAGCAACAGGACTAGATGGCATTGCCCAAAAACATGGGTCGGAACCTAAGACATCAGGTACTTGTACTAACAGGCGCCCCATTTGCTCTGGGTCAATATTACTAACAACAGTAGCGCGATATCTACCTGTAAACCTGCTATTATCTCCATTCATGGAATTACCCTTGGTGTAATCGAAATTAAACCATTGCGACTGAGCGTGAAGCTTTGTTTGTACTCCCCACGTTTGATGTTGTGAGTCACACTTTTAACGTAATAAAGCCCGTCATAAGTTAATCCGGCACCACGTACTCCTACTAGTTGACGCGCGCGCAAAACACGACCATAGCGCAAAACATCAAGTTGCCCAGAACCACTTACAGCTTCAGATGATTTAAAAGATTCAGCTAAAGCACGGGCAGTTGCCTTAATGGGATTAAGTTTTGCCACATCTCTGAGGGGTTCTACTCGTAATGATGGCGCCTGTTTTAATGCTAGAGGTGGGCTAAGAATGTTTAGGTCTGGTAGGGGAATAGTAATACCGATTTTGGTATTAGGCTCTTGGATAACCACTGCTAATTGTCTGCGAGACAAGCCATCAAAGCTGAAGCTTAAAGATTCTACGTTAGTCTGTGCATCCATGTTAATGTTTAACGCTGGCTGAGGAATGCCGATTCTAATTTCAGGTCCCCAGTAAGCAGTATTCATACCAGGAACTGGACCCGGTTCGATGTAGAAAACATACCCATTTTGGTCAGCTAGTTGTTTGATGTAATTGAGGTCAGTAGATGTTTGTACTGGAATTCGCTGCGTAGGAATGTCTACATCTGGGAACATAGTAGGTATTACCAAAGGTATCATTCCATAAACAGCATACTTGGCGACAATTAGGGCAACTCTAGCTTCTGCTGGCATGGCTGGGTAGCAAGCACCACGATTTTCTAAATCCATTACTAGGCTTAGGTCTTCTCCTGTCACCGTAAGTGTAGATGTTCCGGGTTCACTACTAGGTGCTATTTCTTGCCGAGTAATTACACCATCCAGCAACACATTTGGTACACCATTGATTGTCATGACGACAATTACGCGCATTTTAGGGTCAAAGTACCCTGCTGGCAACATAACGCGGTTTATTAGTGACTTTTTACTCAAGGCAAACGAGAGTTGAAAGCCACTGGCTTGTCCTGCACTAGTTGTCACCTGCACGCTATTTAGTGCATCAATCACTGACTGGGGTGCTGGTGCTGGTATCGTTGGACCAATAAGTAGTGTCAGGTAAAAGCCTTTAAGCATAAGGTTGCCCTGGTATACCTTCAGGTAAAGTTATGCGTAATTTACGACCAATCGTTTCAGTCAATTCGCTGGGATTCATGGCATTGTTTGCATCTGCCACTCGCCAGAATTGTTCTGGGTCGCCTAGATATTGGGCTGTGATGTTATCTAAGCGCTCACCTTCTGTGACTGTATGCTCTTGTAACAAAGCAAATCTTTCAGGAGATGGTACAAAACGGCGCCGCAGATAAACAATTGGTGTTCCTGTGGGGGTTTTGAGGGTAGCTGTATCTAAACCGTAATAACGACTGGTAATGGGGAAAAGATTAGCTTTCAAAGAACCAGGTTGAATAACTCCTGGCATTACCTGCATCGAGTCAATCATGGGATACCTCCAATACCAAGCACGCTGAATGTTCCGGGTTGACTTCGCCTCACCAGTTGTTCTTTTTGGCGCTGATAGACCATAAACAAATTACCACCTTTGTGGTCAAATCCCAGGTCATTCACATTTAATACCCGCATTCCTAAACTCACCTTGGCGCGAATTGGATTAAGCGAAGTATCAAAAGCTTCTTCGGTGATGCTAAATTCTGTTAACCGCACGGGTAAAATTCGATTTTTGCTCCAAACAAACAGGCTTAGGAAAGTTTCCATTGGGGCAATTTCCAAGGTGCCTGATTTTGCCTGAGAGTTGTTACTTTGTAACTGACCGCTATTGGGGTAAATAATAGTTTCTAGGGCTGCTAGTTGGGGGAAAATGCCTAGTTCAGCCGTAGTAGAATTTTTCTGGGGGAATTCTAGTTGGTCAGTTGCATCAATTTCTGCATCTAGCTTAATTGTCTCAATTGGCGGACCTTTGAGTCGTAGCGCTTCTTGGCGATCGCCACTTTCATTCCCTACCCCTTGCACTTGTAATGTGCGACTAAGGGTATCGGGGTTATATTGCATTACAATAATGCGTTGCACTACAGCAGTATTGGGGTCAATTAAGACAATGCCGCCTTTAAGTAGCCTGGGTGAACCTGAAAAGGTAGTCATGGCTAGGGGCTTTGCCTACAAAAACTCTATATCTTTTGACTGTGGAAAAACTTGACTAGAACAGCTTTGGAACTTTGGCTAAAAGTGTATAAAAGCAATCATCTGTTGATGTTTTTTTATTATATCACTTTACCGAGGAAATACTGATTTATTTAGGTTTCTTAACAATCTTTACAAATGTACAATCGGCTTAATTATTGTAGTGATTGAGTAGGTAAGTTCAAAATTATTCCAATCAGTTTTCCTGTCAAAATCGAAGCGCTGCGTTTAAACCAAGGCGGAAGTACCGTAGTTGTTCAGGGTCGGTTGGGACTGGCATTCCTGGTTCACCAATTCTACCTACAAAGGGGGAGGTGGCGCCTGCTGCTCCCTCAAGCCGCAAGGAAGCGCGAGTACCTCCACCGAAAAGATGGAAAGGAGACGAGGTATATCCCAGATAGGCGCCGCCTTCAGCATAACCTCCTGTATAGGAAGAACCAGTTCCTCTTCCTGGTGAGACCCAGGACACTCCCGCTTCGCCAAAGCCACCGAGAGTTAAGCCACCTAATGAAGGTCTGAAAGTATGTTCGAGTCCAAGGCGAACTCCTAAGAGAAATGCTTGTCGTCCTGGTGAGTCTAATTCAGCCAGCCAACGTCCGTGTACTCCAATAATCAGCTCCCATTCCCTCTGTCGGCTGAGTGGTACGCCTAAGCTAACTCCTAATCCTTCGTAAAAGCCGTGGGTACGTCCAGATGCTGCTGCAAAACTGGCATAGCCAGCCCCTAATTCAAGTGTTAAATCGACTTGAGGCGGACGTTGTAGCTCTACTAAACGAGCATTACAGCCAAAACGCACCCGATTTAGAAATGCAGGTACAAAGGCGAAGTGCCGCTCATGCATGAGTGCAAAACGTCCAAAACGGTGATGTGATGCCATACGCGACCAGTCACCCTCACGCACGCGGTCATCAGGTCGTCCTGGGCTTGGTTGCTCCTGTTCGCGGTATTCATCGCCGTGTCCTAGCACCATGTGCCCACCTTCATGTGCCATTGTTCCTCGGTCAAGTCCTTGTGCGTACAGCAGAACCATTCCTGGTTGCCCTGTCATGCCCGTAAAATTACTGTCATCTACGCATGAGCGACCAGCAAGGTTGGCAATTGCCACTTCGTAATCAGCTTGCCCACCAGCGCTAGCTTCTGAAACCTGAACCTGAATAGGCATATCACGTCCGTGGCAACGATTAGTTTCACAACCATCAAAACGCACAGAATACCATCCGTTGAGGTCTTCATTCAAATTTCGCACATACTCATCGGCAATGCGACGAAAGCTCGTGGTGTCTAATTGAGCAGGTAAACTAGTAGGGGCGGATTGATCGAGTTGAGGAGGGCAATTTTGTACATCTGATAGGGTTGCATGGCGGAAGGCGACTTTCATCGGTACAGTCACACTACAATTGTTCTCATCGTAGCGAACAGGAGCGCGACCAGTGTTAAATAATGTGCCTGTACTTGTCGCTTCTTCACGCCGAACTGAACCGCTCCAAACATTTGGTGTAGCGCTTGAAGTTACAACTGTGTCTACATGCTCGCTGAACTGGCTAGTCCCTGGCTGACCACTTTGCTGACGCTGGAGAGTAGAACCAGCAATAGAGGCAACATTAGGTAATGGGCGCCCACTTAGAACATTTAAACTATTTTGTTCTGCTTCGATTTCACTAGCATCATTGCTACCTAATATAAGTTGTAGATGTTGTGGTGTAGCCCCAACCGTTTGCCGTTGCTGCATTACATGGGTTAATTCATGCGCTAATAATCTTTGCCCCGCTACTGTTTCTGGTGCATAATGACCAGTGTTAAATACTACACTATTTCCTACCGTATATGCTGTTGCATCTACTGCCTTTGCAGAATCTGCTGCTTTAGCATCTGTATGAACGCGCACCTGACTAAAGTCATTACCAAATCGAGATTCCATGAAACCGCGAGTTTTACGTTCAAGAGGCTGACCGGGCGAGTTTAATACCTCATACGCAATTGGCGGTACTTCTAAGGATTCAGCCTGGTTTGCAGTACGACGCTGTAGTAACTGCTGTTTTTTACTGCATTCGCTACATCCTCCACTTGAAGCATATTGACCGCAGGAAGCGCATTTACGTTGTAGCAGTCCTGTAGAAACAGGGGTAAAGGATGATTTTTTAGTTTGGGTTTGGGTGGGCAATCTCGCTTGCATAACTCCTTACTCCTCTAAATTCGACAAGGCACAGCTTTAACATGCAGATGGTCGCGGGCATCGGGGAACAAAAACTGAATCACAACCCCCTCTTGTGCTTGGGCAGCATTAATAGCATCAGTTAATTGGCGGCGCCCATCAACATCTTGAATACGACTCAAGTCTCCTCGTAATGTACCAGTTGGCGAATGCTCAATATCTGTTGGAGTATTGACAGGCAGGAAAGGATTCCGCAAAGCAGGGTTCCGAGGACGCGGTAGCCCTAAATCGCATGTCTATCAATTAATCTCCTCATGATTCAGTTAGCTAGTTGTTAGATGGATGCCACCATTTCTTTGATACCCGTACTACGCTAACTAGGGGTGCGATCATAGCTTGACGAACCAAGGTACGCCAATGCTGATGGCATCCTAAAAACTCTGCAATTGGCGGCGAAATTTGGTAGTACAGCTTTATAAACGCCTGCCCCAGATGACTCCTTTGAAGTATCATATCCCGGAATTCTCTTAGCAAACAAACTTCAGATGCAAGAGGAGAACCATAGCAAGCAGTAGCAATAAAACAGGTAACTGGCGATCCCCCATAATAGCGCCAGGATTCTGGCTGCTCAGAACTGCTAATTGGCGGTATCCACTGGAAGTAGATTACCTCAATTTCTCCTTCACCAGAATAAATTAAGCCGCCTTTGTTTCGCCACCAAGCAGTTGTTGCTTCTTGTTTTGTCCGCCCACTTGAAAAATCAATCCAGTGAAAGCGTTCGGAAATTTGACCACGAACACTTGGATCAACACGATTTGGATCGATTTGGGTAAATAACATACCAATTACTACACCTCTATCAGAAGATGCTTCCATCGTTGCTTGAATTCGAGGAGTGATTTGTCGAAGTTCTTGTTCTGCTCTGCGACGTTGTACCTCTGTTGCAATCGAAGCGAGTGTCTGTCCGGCCAGTTGAACTGCCATTACTGATCCTTGAGCAAGCGTTTGTCTTTGTGCCATTGTCAAACGCCGTGGAGACGATGGCACCCTGGAAGGAATAGCAGGCGGAGGTGTTGTTCCTCCAGTTTGCCCTGAACTACCAGGTCTTGGAAACCGTATTGAAGTATGCAGTTGAGCCGTGACAGCAGGGCGATCAGCTCTAAAAGCACCTCTTGCCGCAGTTTTAGGAGCTACAGGGCGGGCAGCATCCCTTGTTGAAGCTCTGGAAGGAACATAGATTTCGAGTTGTTCTAGTCTCAAATCCTGTGCCAACCGTCTCAACGCAGAATCACAACCAGAGCAGGGAACTTGATCAACTGCAACAGTCATGCGACCACCTTGCAAATTTACCCCTGATGGCAGACCGCTCCGCAGTGCTGTAACAGCTTCTGATTCAGCATGAGCAGCTCCACTCCCCAGATAAGCACCAATACTGGTTCTAATATGACGCCCGCTTGCATCTGTGATTTGAACTGCTGCAAAAGTTTGATAGCCTTGCCCCATATCTCGACCAACACGACCGGGAGCCAGTTCTTGTGAACTAGGAGCGCCTGGGGAACTTGAAGCAAATCCTCGTTGGCTTAACATAAATTGCAACAGTTCATCTGCTGTCATTGCCTGTCGTGCTAAACCAATTCCAGTTGCTCCCTGAACGGCGACAGATGTTTGACCAGCCATCACAGCAGAAGCAGCCAGATCGGCACTACGTTCATGGGCTGAAACAGCACTTAAAGATGGCTGAACCCCACCTCGGCTTTGTTGTACTACATGAGCGAGTTCGTGCGCCAATAACCTTTTCCCTACAGTTGTTGTTGGTGTATAACGTCCTTCCAAAAAAGTAATGTGTTGTCCCACAGTGTAAGCCAGAGCTTTAACTGCTAATGCTGAATTCGATGCCTTGCTATCGGTATGCACCCGTACTTGGCTGAAGTCATGCCTAAAACGTGACTCCATGAAACCACGAGTTTCTTTGTCTAAAGGTTGACCGGGTGAATGTAACACTTCATGCACAATCGGCGGGACTTCCGAAATTTCATCTTGACTAGCAGCACGTCGTTGCAAACTCAGCTCCTTATTTTTACACCCCTCACACTCCCCACCCGCAACTGTATGCTGTCCACACGTCTCACACTTGCGCTGCAAAATCCCGCCCTGAGAAAGCGGTGATGTAGCAGGTGTTTGCTGCGCTACCGTCTGCTTGCTCATGACCCCATCCCCCGATATACAGCATGGGCTATCTGCTGCCCCATCTGCGTGTAATTACTAGTATCAATTATTTTCATGCTACCACCATTAACACGAGGCACGGTGCCACCTTCTACTAAGCTCGGAGCTAACCCACCAACTGCCAAAAGGCGCCCTAATTCCATCTCCACTGCTGTCTGTAATAAAGGTCGCTGGGCATGAGGAACAGACACTCCATCTAAAATCAATCGCTCAATTTGCACATTAATATTCATACCCTGCTCCTAAGATGCCTGTTCTCTTCTACGGATTTGTTCCAAAACTTTCCGCAAATCACCTATGGCATAAGCCCAGTTGTGACATTTAAAACTTCTTAAATCTATAATTGGTGTTTGACATTGATAACAAGCTAAATCAGCAATCGCGCGCGGCGCCTCAACATTAATATATTTCCTTGTTCCCAAAATTACTTTTGCTAGCATTTCTTTGCTATGTACCTGAGTTAGGGCTGAACCTACAATATCCAGCCAGTTTGTTTCCCGACCGCAGTTAGGGCAGCATCTGGTATCTCCACTGACCCACAATGGGGCGCCAATAGTCTTTGGATCCATTCCTAACAAATATTCAATTTCTCTTACATCTTCATCACATGTAACCCACCTTTCTTTACCTGGTAAAGAAGCAGGGGAATCATAAACTTGCCGGAAAACTTCTTCGCTGACTGCAAAGGTTGTCAATGATTGAGATTCTTCTGATTCATGGTTAGCTGTCATTTTTTATCTCCTAATTTTCAAATAATAAGAAGAGTGAGTTACCTAGGCGCCCCCACTGGTTCTAAATAGCGAAAATCTATTTCATTAATTGGTCTATCTAACTTGCGAAACTCTGCCCGCGCGCTTTGCAAAACCAAAGGCATTGTTACCCCTGTCCCTTGCTGTGCGGCTAAAAAAGCGGCATTGAGAGCAATGTTATGAATGCTACCTCCTGTTAAATTCAATCTTGCCAACCGAGCAAAATCTAAGTTTTCTATCGGCACTTCTTTAGGAAACACCTTTTGCCATATCTTCTGCCGTTCGCTGGGGTTTGGAAATTGAAAGTTGACGATAAACCGCAGGCGCCTTACAAAAGCATTGTCTAAAGCATTTCGCATATTAGTTGCTAGTATCGCTAAACCGCGAAAAGCTTCCATTCGTTGTAATAAATAGTTAATTTCAATATTGGCGTAGCGGTCATGGGAATCTTTGACCTCGCTACGTTTACCAAACAAAGCATCTGCTTCATCAAAAAAGAGTATTGCTCCACCATCCTCTGCCGCATCAAACAGGCGCCGCAGGTTTTTCTCAGTTTCTCCAATATACTTACTTACTACCGCCGATAAATCAATTCGGTATAGATTCAAACGTAACTCATTGGCAATTACCTCAGCCGCCATTGTTTTACCCGTGCCGCTTTCCCCTGCAAATAAAGCGCTAATACCCAAACCACGATTCATGCGGTTTTCAAATCCCCATTCTTGGTAAACTTTACTACGCTGTTTTACTTGGTCGGCAATTTGCTGCAACAAGCTGGTTTCTTCTGAAGGTAAAACGATATTTTTCCAGGTAGCTTTGGCGTTAAGACGCTGTGCCAAAATATCTAATTGGGGACGGGTACTTGCTAAACAAGTAAACCATAGTTGGTTGTGTAAATTGTTTGATGGTGTATTTAGTACAGTTTGAGTAATTTGGTAAATTGTGGGTAAGTTAAGGTTAAACTGACTGGCTAGTTGGGCTGGAATCTCACCTGCCATTTTCCCTAATGCTCTTTCCCAAAGCTGCTTTTGTTCATCGGGAGTAGGTTTCTCAATATCTATGGGAATAGTTGAACGAGCATTATTAAAGCTAATTTCTCGACTACTAAGAAATAACAAGCTGTTGATGCGATTTAAGAAACGGTAAAGGTGAGCGTTTTGTGGTTCTGTTGAGGTGGTGATTTCTTGAGCATCTAGGTAAAGTATAATTGGTAAAAGTAAACTTTCTCTTTCCCAAAGACGAGTAAAGGTTTCTAAATCGGCGCCAGTAGTAGGTAATAATTCTATTGATAAACGATAAACAAATAAACCTATACTTTGCGCCGCTTGTTGTGCCACAAGTTGCTTACTAGCTGAGTCTGAACCGAGAAGTTGAATAACTAAAGGAGTTTGATAGGGTTGTAAATATGAGGTTATCGCTTCTACTACTTTTTGATGTGACAGTGGTAATTGATACTCTGTATTTTTACTATCTAACGGTGAAACTAGCGAAACTAATCGGTCATCTAAGTAATTTAATCCTTTAAGGTAATTAATAATGCGTTCATCTATCCGTAATGAGCTAGTTGTCAGAGGTTGGGCGCCAGGTTGGTTAATTTCTAGCAGGCGCCAGTAGCGCAGCGGACGTTCTGGTGAGAGTATATCCCAGGAAGCATCTTCAAAAAGGGTAAAAGCAAGGGCAAAGGTAGGATAATTTTGATGGGCATTGTCTTGAGCGCGCGCACAGAGGGCGCCGATACTGGTATCTAATTCGATAGCAGCACATAGCAATAAAAGTTTTTGCTCAAAAGGCGATAGTCCAAGACGTTGACTCAATATCACCATTGCTGGAGGTGGTGATAAGCTTTCCGCACGAGACATTTCTCTGGCAGCAGCAGCAATTTTTTCATCTGTTATTACATTATCAGCAGGAGGTAAGGCAGGTAATAAATTGCGTCCGAGGAAGCGATGTTTTGTTGGTGATTCTATGCATATCTCTTTTTCTTGTTCTATTTTTTGTACTTGTCTTTTCAGGCATAAGCGTAACCATGTCAATGCTTTTGCCAGGTATTGTTCGTTGTTATGTTGCCATTGTTCTAGGTTATTCATAGTTCAAAATCGGTGGGTTTAAGATTCCCGACTTATTAAAGAAGTCGGGAATCTGACTAACTAATTACCAATGCAATTTCTGGAATAAAAGTGAGTGGTAAAACTAGAGGTGTAACATTATAGTTAATAACTAAGCTGTCTACTCCATCTACTCTTAGTCGTGGACGTATTTGATATGTACCTGTAGGAATGTCTCCTAATTCAAATTCCAAAGTATTAGTTTGGGTAGGATGATTTCTGGCTATTAACTCGCGATTACCTATTTCGACTAATGCTGTTTCTTGTGTACTTAAGATTAAAGAAACTCTTTGTGCTGGTAGTACTGGTGGATTACATGCGACTTGCACAATTACATTATTGGGTTTGTTAGGGTCGCTGTTATCCCGACTGTCAAAAGCCAGATTTTCAATCGTCGGTGCTATGGGTAATGGTAATCCGTTACTACTACGGTCTTCGATATTTGCTGTAACGGTATACAATCCCGGACACCATTTGTCTGGTTGGGTGGTATCAATTGTAAGTTTAATTTCTGTGGGTGTCCGTGCGGTTGCTGGGATGGTAATAATGTTCGGCGCCGTTAATTGCGGGTTATTAAAGACTATTTCAACGTTGTTACCCTCTAAGTTATAACCAGTTAAAGTTAATTCATCTCCTAAATTTGCGGCAGGTTTTTGTAATAATTTTTTCTGGTAAGCTGGTAAGTTTTCCCTTGCTTGCTCAATTGCCGTAAAGTTGACTGTTAGCAAGGTGGGATAGGGAGGAGTTATATCAGCTTGGGTTGTTACTCCTGTGTCACCGGAACTTCGGGATAATACTGGTAAAGGTGTTTTTGGCAGACGAGTACTTTCTATTAATACTAGTGATACCTCGTAGGCAGTGGAAATTCGGTATTGAGTTTGAAAGGTCGTCCACATTTTTGAGAGTTCGTCTAAACTCAAGCTTTGAGGAGTAATTTTGACTCTTTCGATTTGGTTGTATAAATCGTATTTATTTACATCTGCTGCTGATAAAGCATTTTTTATATCTTCAGGTTTGAGAACGGAATAATCGTGAAATACACTCATCGCTTCTCCCAATAAATTATGACTCGTTGGTTCGGGAAAGTCATCATTTTGAGCGTAAGCTGTCAGCATGTAGTATAAATTTAATGCTAAAGGAGGTAATCCCGTTTCTCCTGGTTTTACCTGGTTTGGGATATCCATATTTCGCCAAGCAGCATTTTCTTTCGTTTGGTAGAGAAACAAATTAACTTGGTTGTTTGCGTTCCCGTTATTATCACGAGCTTTATCTGGGGGTTTAGTTGTCACTGTGACGCTACCAGAACCATTACTATCAAACCGTCGTTGCAGCAGATAACGTAAAGTAGTTGTAACCGCTGCTATTGCTAATGAATTACTCATTTACCACCTCCACGCTGACTTAGATATTCTTCTAAACTCATCACAGCAGGTTTTTCTTTAGGTTTAGTTGATGGTGACACTGTTGCTGGAGTTGTTGCTCTAACTTCAATTCGACCAATGGTTACTTGAATTGTTGGCGCCGTTTCTGATTTATTTGGTATTGTTTGTAACTCCTTTACTACTGAAACTTTCGGTGTTATTAATGTTTGTGATATTTTCTCCTGAATCAGAGGTTTTTCTGTATTATTTGGCGCCGTCTCTCTCAACGGTAATATAACTTGTTCCACTAATTGAGTTGCTGGTTGCTGCGACAGTGGTTGAATTTCTGGAGTTAATGCTGTATCTTTTGAAGCAAAAATTTCTTTTGTGAAAGTCTCTTTAGTAATTAACTGCTGAATAACTGTCGGTTCTGTCAATTTTAAATTATGTGATTCTACTGCCTGGAAATAATTACTTGTGTTATTTATAACCAAATTTTGTTGATTCTCAACAATTGGATTGACTTGAGAAAAAGCTTGTGGTTGATAGGAAAATCCCGAATCTAGATTGGTTGAGGGTTCATCCTGATGACGAGTAAAAATATACTCTGTTTGTCTCTGAGGTTCCCTTTCCATATGAGTTTCTTGGTCAGGAGAAGGAGACTGGGGTGAATAAGGTATTTGTTGCCAAGGGGGATATTCTTCTGAGTGATGAATTTCAGGAATCGGATTTCTACTAAGTCTGGGTGATTCTTGAATATTTTCTCCAGAAATATAATTAATATCTATCTCTCGGTCAAATTCTGTTGTAATAATTGAATTTCTAGTGAGCAGACTAGATTCATATAGAGATGGTAGTCGAGGTTGCACCATCTCTAACTGATTGTTATTTCTAGCTACTATATTGCTAAGATAGTTACTCATCGCCCTACCATCTCCAAATACAACTGTCGTCGATAAGGACTCATTGCTAAAATTTCCGCTTCTCCCCAACCATAGGTAGACGCTAAAATATGCACTTCTCGGAGAGTGCGAATAGCCCAAGCATGGATTTCGCTCCAGAAAAAGGAGACAATATCAAAGGTAGATTGCCACTGATGACCACAAGCGGGACAACAAAGATTAAGTAGCACGTCTGCTTGGGGGTCTAATTTTGCCATTTGGGTAATCACAGTACTAGCTATTTCATCTGGTAATTTTTCCACGGGTTGAATTTCCTCGTGTTCTTTCACCTGTAATAAACAACGTTCCAGAAGTGTACGAGGTTGGTTATCAAGAGATGCGGGTGCCATTAAATCTAAACTATTAGGTAAGCGAAACTCAATATCCCAACCTGCAACCCGTAACGAAAAGGTTTCTGAAGGTGTTGGAGGACTAGTACAGATATCTGTCACACTAAAGTTAAGTTCTAGACGTTCACCACATTTACCACAAGTAGCTAAACTGTGAATTTGTGAACCAAAAGTCCCAGAACGCAAAGTTAACAACAAAGTATCTCGTTGTCCAATACTCAACTGCGCTAGTTGTGAAGGTGAAATTTCTGGACATGCAGCAGTTAACAAAGCTAATGCTCGTTTTACGGGTTGCTGCATCAAACCTTTTTCCCAAACGGTTAATAATTCCCCAGCAGACAATGCACGCATAAGCTACCACCTAAAAACTTTCTTCTTTAGGCTCTTTCACTTCTTCGTCTCTTTCCCAGCCTTCATTCTCTAATTTAATATGCTGAATAGCAACTGCATTTGCATTTGCATCTAAGTCTGGCAAAGCTTGATATTCAGATACCCAACAGCGATAAATTTTATAAGATATTGCTTTTTGACCAGCTTCGTTAAAAACATCAATAATAATGTCTTTACGAAAGTCAGCCAGAGACACTTCTTTATTCCGCTGTTCTGCTCCTGCTTGAGCATTTCTATAGTTCCACACCCTACTAGCCCATGTCTCAAATTCTAAGTCATGGGTAACACCTCTTTCTAACATAATCGCCTCATATTCCGACCGTCCCGGTGATTTGCGTGATGTGCTGGGGTCTCCTCCTTCTCGATGTTTTACCACTTCTGTGGTACGTTTGAGGGCGCCAACTTTGCTAATTCCAGCCACATATTTACCATCCCACTTAACCCGAAATTTAAAATTTTTATAAGGGTCAAATCGTTGAGGATTAATACTAAACTCCATATTTTTCAACCTCTTAATACCAGAATAATTCAAAAGTCAAAACTCAAAATTTTTAACTAACTATTTTGAGTTTTTAATTAAGTAACGATTTGACCAGCAATTTGTTGAATTTTGATAATTACAAATTCTGCGGGTTTCAAAGGAGCAAAACCGACAACAATGTTAACAATGCCCAAATTAATATCATTCTGGGTAGTCGTTTCACTGTTACATTTGACAAAATAGGCATCCTGGGGTGTACTACCCTGAAAAGCACCTTGACGGAATAGATTATTCATAAAGGCGCCGATATTCAAGCGAATTTGTGCCCATAATGGTTCATCATTCGGTTCAAACACTACCCACTGAGTACCACGGTAGAGACTTTCTTCTATATATAAAGCCAAACGTCGCACGGGAATATATTTCCACTCCGATGCTAAACGGTCATCTCCTTGTAACGTTCTTGCACCCCACAAAACTCTACCGACACCAGGAAAAGCTCGCAAACAATTTATTCCCAAAGGGTTTAATTCACCGTTTTCCCTATCCGTCAACGGTGTACTTAACTGTGGTACTCCTACTAACTTCACATCAATACCCGCAGGTGCTTTCCAAACACCTCTTTGAGCATCAGTACGAGCAAAATTACCAGCGACAACACCACAAGGAGCAAAATCTTCTAATTGGTTGTCCCGTAAAGGGTTAGGTTGTTTAATACGAGGGAAAAATACTGCTGAATAATTGCTGCGAGTGCCTAAATTATCTATTCCATCTCTGGCATCGTCTTTGGTCTTCCAAGCACTGGGTGGGTCTATAATCAAAAATGCTCGGCGCCTTTCACAGTAAGCTGCTGCATCACTAATTAAACTTGAGTCTACATCACCAGTTTCTAAATAGGGAGGTATGCACAACAAGTTAAATAAGTCAGCTTTTTCTAGCGCATAAAGTCCTTTTTTCTGACTTTCAGCATTATTAGGCGTGAAATTATTAATCTTGGTTAAGAACTGACCGTTAGAAGCCTGCATGGCATTCTTGGCACTCACCAACGCTTGTTTTGCCGTATCAATATCCCCTTGTACGGGAGGAACTGCTTTTATTGCTGCTTCTAATTGTTTTTCGGCTTTGGTGACATCATCGTCTAAATCTTTACTGGCATTTGTCACCGCCGTTTTAGCATTTGTTACCGCTGTTTCAGCTGCAGTAATATCTGCAGGCACTTGTGGATTAGCATTCTTAGCGTTAATTAGCTGTTGTTGAGCGTCACTTAGCTGTTGTTGAGCCGTATGAGCTGCAACAATAGCAGTTGGTAAAGCATTCGGTACTGTTCCATCCCAACGTATTAATTTTGACTCTGCTTCCAGCACCTTATCGATACTGCGGGGTTTCCCAGAAGCAATTGTCAAATTCTGAAAACGTTCTTGGGTGCCTCCAGGGCTAATATCTCGTACTGTTAAATTAAATAAATCAGTCTTCGCTAAACCCATTTGTGTTGCCACAGCTTCAGAGACATTCGCATCTACCGTCGCGCGTAAATTTTCTCCCCAGGCGCCTTCATAAGCTGCTTCCAGTGTTAACCCTGCTACCTTTAATGGTGATTTAGAAGAATTTTGTCCTTGTTGACTATTATATAATCGGACAATAATTGCCTGAGAACCTCCATTCAGGTAAAAATCCCGCACCGCATAGCCCAAACTACTATCTACCCACAAACCGCCAAAAATACGTTCAAAATCACTGTAGCTATTAATAGTTATCGGTTCATCCACAGGTCCCCGCACGGCACGACCGATAAAGGCTGTAATCGATGTTGCTACACCTGTAATAGTGCGAACACCACTAGGAATTTCCTCTATGTAAACACCTGGATACGTTGGTGTAATTGGCATAATAAAATTATCCTCTGCAATTACTACGAGATAGCAGATGAAAGCTATAGTTTAGCCGTTCCTATTCTCAAAACCAGCAAATTAATTAAGATATGCAACAGCACCTATTCAGATACAAACGCGATTCTCATTCATCAAACCCAATACCTAACGTCTAAACCCCCATACTTCAGGCAAGGATTTAATAATTATCACCCGTAATGCAAATCGCTCTTATTTTTTATATTATGTTTTTCCGACACCGAACTCGATGATATAGCCAGCTTATCATAATTTCTACATAAGTGTCACAAATAATACTTTTTATTGAAAAACTTCATAAAATGTTACATAAATAAACCTTAATCATCGCAACATAATATTGATGTTGGAGAAATAATTATGTAATTGTTTGTAAATAATATGTTGCTATCAGCCTTACAAGCCAAATCAGGATTTTTAACTGTACTACTAGCTTTTGGAGTCCTGCTGCAACTTCCAAGTACTGCTACTGAAACACAAAATCAAGAATTAATACCTTTTTTTGATAACGAGGATAACCCTGTTCCCTTAAATTTCCCATCAAACCAACAGCTTGACATCTCACCTCCAGCACCTAAGTTAAACGCATTTGATAAAGATGTTCTAAAAGCTTGTGGGACAATAGGTTCTAATGTATTACCAAATCAATTCAAGCAGTTATTGCGAAAATACCCTAATGTTCTAGAGAAAATTCAAAGAACGGTTGGAGGTGAAATTCGCCCTGGACGTAAACGTCGGTCTGATTTTCTCCAAGATTTGACGAATATTTGGTTTCAGCGTAAAGGTTTTGAACACATATTCTGTGGTGAAATCTATAATGCTAACGATATTGGGGGTTTACATTTTCATGGTAGGTACTTACAGTTACAACAGCAAGGTATAGGTGGTAGATTGCCGAATAATCAGAAAAATCAAGAAGTTGTCCCAGGTGTCATTTACACTATGGGTGTAGTAATTAAACAACCAAATCGTACTGTTACAGATGTCATCAAAGGTTATGGCTATTTGAGTAACGCCGAAGAAATGCTAATTGATGTAACTAAAATATTTAAACAGCAGGGTAATAACGAAGGCGCCTGTATATACAATGTTCGGGATAACGATACAGGTAAAACTTTTCCTACAGTGTTCGTTAGAAGAGAAGGCGCTATCATTACATACTACCCCGATGCCACACCCAAAGGCGCCAATTGCAGAGGATCACAGTTGTCCTTATAAATTATTAATAAAATGAGTTTACAGCAGTTTGTGGTTTAATAACACTCTAGGTAATTAGACTGACAGACAATTAAAAAACATATACTATACTTTACGTAAGTATATGTTTAATTCTAAGTATGAATAGCTGGAAACGAATTTTTAGTATGATTACGCTGTTTGTTTTCTCTGTAGCGGGAGTTGAGACTAGCGTTGCAAGTGTAAAACAAAACAGTAAACCTGCTCAAAAATGCCCTGAAGGCAAAAGTCCATATAATTATGTGAGGGTTACGACCAAAGCAGGTAGCCCTTTAAATGTTAGAAACAAGCCCAATGGTAAGATTATTGGTAAAATTCCTAGCAAATGGACTATTGTACCAGTAAAAAAAGACCCTACTGGCAAGTGGACGCGAATTCAGTTTGCTAAATACGCAGGTTACGCTTTTGAAGTAACTGAATACGGTTTTGTTACTGCTCCTGAATTTCGCACCGGTTGGGTTGCTACTGAGTTCCTCAAACCGTTAGGAAAGTTTTGCGAAAAACCACTGGCAATGCTACGAATGCAAATGAATGCTTTATTTGGCAATCAAAGTATAGTGGTAAACGAAGATTGGGTACAAAGGGGCGATAGGATATCAAGAGCTATTCTTAAATCCTAGAAACCGGGTTTCTTTATTGGTATATTGTAATGAAAACGAAGCTTTTGCGTAGAAACCCGGTTTCTTTAATGTTGCATGAATGACATTGCCAATTTAAAACGAGTTCTAGAAGTTGCTGCTACTGTTCCGGGAAACCGTGTGCGATTTCAATCAGCAGGTTTAATAAATGTAAGTAGCTGTAATGAAAAACCGCAGCTAGTATCTAATTGGCTTTGGGCTTTCATGCAGCTTAGTCCTATCGATAAACAAACTGTTCGCAGTAGTCCTGGTTTGTTTTTAGCTGATGTTACTGATGTAGTATACCGTGGCATGACTAGCGGTAGTCGGGGTAAACATTACATTTATTTTGCGGGAAGTGAATGGAACCAAGCAAGGATTGCAGCGAGAAAGCATTCGTTTACTTGGTGGGGTATTGACGACAGCACACCAGTAATTAATGTTGCTAGTCGTTTATTGCCTGTACGTCCTGTTGATATGGCGATAGCTGGAATAGTAGATGATAATTTTATTAAATCACTATTAAATTTATTACAAGAACGTCCTGCTGTTATTCGTGGATATCCTAGTAGGATTTGTGAAGTTGCCGTGCGCTTGTTTTGTGAGAGAGTACCACCTGTTTTGGGTGTGATTTGCACAGGAGAAAATCTTTTTGATTACCAAAAAGAACTTTTAGAAACAGTTTTCGGCGCCAATGTCATTGAAGAGTACGGGTGTCAGGAAACAGGAATTTCTGGAATGACTTGTCCTGAAGCTGGGCGCCTACATTTGGATACTAACCGTTGTTTATACGAAGTTATTGATGGTGAGTTGGTGACGACTGACCTTTTTAATTATGTAATGCCATTGGTAAGATATAAATGTGGTGATATATTACAGTTGTATAACGAACCTTGTCCTTGCGGGCGTTCTGGTTTGACGGCAAAAGTTTTAGGGCGTATTGAAGATAAAATACATACTCTGGAAGGTATTAAATATCCAGGCGAAATTACAATGCCGTCTTTTGATAGTATTCTTAATTATCAAGTCGTGCGTCAAGATGACAAGATTGATATTTGGTTGCAGCCAAAACCATCTATAGAGCTATTGCTGGAAGGTTTAGGTAATTGGGTAGATAATACCTTTGGTGAAGTCAACGTGCAAATTTTGTTAGATGAGAGCAATTATAATCTACAAACAGAAGCCAAGAAACATAAAAACGAAGATAATCGTTGGATACGTACTATTACTGCTGGGCAATGGGCAGATTGGTTAAAGCAAGGTTGGTTGCCTTCGGGTAATCTCAATAAAACTGCTCAATTATTGCAGCAACTTATGAATCCAGCAGTTGTAATTAACTCTGGTTTACCTTCACAAACTCAAGCTTTATTACAAACAATTCTTGATAGTCCACATGACGAACCACAGTCAGAAAAAATTACAGCGCGCGTATTATTATTTGCCTGCAATTTTATAACAGATACAGCAGAAATAAAATCGATTTACAATCAAGCATCACAAAGACTGCTTGCAGTAATAAGTTCTAATGATGTGGCATTAATTGACCTTTTAATACCCAGTCTCTACCTAGATACTGACTTTGCTTGTAACATTTGGGCTAATTATTCTAAGAAAGCGCGTTTTAGTAAACTCGATGCATTTAGCATTCATAACTTGCTGTCTGCAATAGAAGCAGCAGCACAATTTGCACGCAAATCACGATTAACACCTATTGTAAAAAGTTTGCGCCCAATTGTATCTATCTTAATTGGTGACTTAAACTTTTTTGCACCGAGATTTGGAATTTGGCTACTTGCCCATTGGTGTGAATTAATTCATGGACAAACAGTTACACCGATGGAAGTGTTACAAGCATCATTATCTGATAGATTTGTAAATAATTGGCTGATGTGGCGCCAACAAATGCTAAAAGCTGGAAACGATATAGATATAAATATAGACTTGACTTTATCTAAATTACGGTCAGTAGCAAAATCACCTCAAGAAAAAGCACGAGTGTATATAGAACAAGGTTATGGAATGCTTGTAATAAGGCGCCAGTTAGAACCATTACAATGGCTAAAAGTAGTCAACCAAAACGCTGGCATATTAAATAATCAATCACCCAATCATGACATAGACCCAGTACCCTGGATACCCATAATACTATCTTTGGCACAAAGGTTGTTTGAAATAAACGAACCAGAGTTAGCATATCAATGCTTAGTCGCATCAGCAACTCCAAACTCTCGAACCTCAGCATTTGAGCGTTTAGCTTTTCAAGTCAATGATAAACAGTCGGTAATATTGGAATTGGACGCAAGATAGACATTTATACTAAAATAAATAAGGTAATTCAATAAGCGAGCATAAGTCAATGCAGCAAATCGACGTTGATGGACGTATAAACGAGAATGGGGAAAAAATTGATATTAATGCGGTTCGCACTATTTGTAACAAAATTAGAAATTTACCCATTATTGATAGCAGAACTCCTGATGAAATTATTGGCTATAACGAGTTTGGAATCCCAGAATAATGGTTATCGGCATGTATAAGTGATTTAATTTGTGTAAGCTTACTTATGAACACTACAATTATACTCATCATCGACCCAATACAAAATGAATATTATATAACCCAACTTGCGGAAAATTATCCTGATGCTTGTATAGAAATTTTACCAATACAGGCAGATGTTGTTTCTTTATTAAATACCATAGATACTGATATTATTGGTTATATTCCAACAAAAGCTACTCCTATACCGTTGCTACCAGAAAACATAGCATTTCCCTTTATTGCTGCTTGTCCTCCAGATGTGAATTTACCTGCTGAAACAGCAAAAAAAATTGAGGTAGAGGCAATAGCTTGGATGGCTTCTACTAGTATTATAAAGTTAATACAGCAAGAACTTTATGAATTAGACAATTGGACAATTTTAAATATAGCCAACATTTTAGAAAGTAAGTGTATATTTTTCCATTGGGCTGGCTTTAAAGCAACACGTAATATTGTATTCAAAGCGGGTTATAATTTTACTTTTGAACAAACATCAAAGTTTTTAAGATTCTACCCTACGGGAAAAGCTCCGCTTTACTTTCCTCAGCATGACAAGAGATGCTTCGTTCCTCAGCATGACAAGAGATGCTTCGTTCCTCAGCATGACAAGAGATGCTTCGTTCCTCAGCATGACAAGGGATGCTTCGTTCCTCAGCATGACAAGAGTGCTTCATACTCTTCTTTAAGTCTTAATTCTAAAATTCTTGCTATTGTCCCTCATTACCATTGTGAAAAGTGGTTACGTCGCTGTTTACAGTCTTTGTGTTATCAAACCCGTCCACTAGATGGTATTGTGGTTGTGGATGATGGTTCTGGTAATCCTCCTGTAGCAATTGTTGAGGAATTTGCCAATGTTACTCTTATGGCATCATCAGAAAATGTTGGCCCTTACCGACTTGTTCAGCAAGTAATTGAAGAAACTAATTACGATGCTTATATGTTTCAAGATGCGGATGACTGGTCTAGTTATGACCGTCTTTCAAGACTTTTGCAAGCTGCTGTGGCAACTGGGTCGCACTTAGTGGGTACACAGGAATTTCGAGTTTATGAAAAAGAATGTTTTTTACATCCGGTTTGCTATCCTTTGGATGTAAATTTGGCGTTAGCTGAAAAACCAGGACATGGTTTACTTCATCCTACTAGTTTAGTAACGCGCGAATTGGTGTTGCAATTGGGAGGTTTTGCCACTGGGTTAAAGTTTGGTGGTGATACAGAGTTTTTATTAAGAGCGGCAATGGTTACTAGAGTTATTAATGTACCTTACTATTGTTATTTCCGCTCCTTACGAGCAGGTTCTCTAACTACTAACGCTGATACGGGGTTAGATTCTCCTGCACGTAAGTCATTGTTAACTACTTTGAAAGCGCGTGCTTATGCAAATTATACGGCAATTAAAGAAGGAAAACCTTTATGTCTGACTCCTTTGATAAAAGAGGCGCCTATCAAGTTAACTTATGTAACAGGTCCAGGTTTATAATATAGAATCTCTCTAGAGCTAAAAGATGGGAACACAAGTTAACTTAGAGGTAATTATTCCAGTCAAAGACCGCTTTGAAGTAATTCAATGTGTTCAATCGCTTAAAGTTGTTGAGCTAATTAGTAAAATCATTATTTGTGATGGTGGTTCTACAGATGTAAATTGTATAAAATCACTTCAGAGTTTAAAAAATCAAGATAAAGTAGAGGTTTTGTGTTTTCCTGAAATAGGATTCAATAAGTCGAGATTAATAAATAAAGGTATATTTCACTCGCAGGCTGAGTTTTTGCTAATATCTGATGCTGATATTATTTGGAACCAAGCTGCTTTACATACAATGTTAAATTTTGTAACAGCAGGTAGTAACAGAGTATGTTACATCAAAAGCGTCGAGGAAACTCATCCTACAAATACAATTGCCTTAAAACGCGATGCTTACACTTACAAAATTCGTGTTGAACAAAATAATGCTTTTATTGATATCGTATTATATAATCATAAAAATAATAGTCGTCCTGGTTGTGGGTTAATTTGTGTAAAAAGAAATACACTGCTTACTTTAGGTGGTTATAAGGAAATTTTTACAGGATGGGGTTGGGAAGACCAAGATTTATTAATGCGTGCGTTACTTCTAGAAATGCAAATTTTTGCAACAGGCAAGGTAATACATCTTTCTCATTCAGACGAAGTACGTAATAAGCATAACGGTAACTTGGCGCCAAGTCAAAGTCGTAATTTCAATATTATCTCTTGCTCACAGTCATTGTCTAATGGAGTGTTGACTGGAGACTTACCGATAAAGATAGAAAAAGCAACTAAGTATCAGCAGATTTTTGTCCAGTTACCCTTTACATGTATAGACAATGAATAATAATGTTAAATTATCTTTGATAGTGACTTATAGACAAAGAGAAAATCATTTAAAAAGTTTGATGAAATGGTGGGAAACAGATAGAGCAAAGAAAATATGTGATTTATGTGAAATCATACTTGTTGAAGTTGATGTATTACCTTCCAAATTTATTCAAAAATATTTGTATAAAGATAATTTTCAATATTTACATCTAGATGATGGTGGTTTATTTCATAAAACCAAAGCGTTAAATATGGGTTTATTACACTCTCAAGGTCAGTATATAGCTGCCTTTGATGTTGATTTAATTCCTATTTCAGATACTTTATTAAAGCATTTAGAAATGGCGCAATTATCTCCACAATTATTAATAACGGGATATCGAGTTATGTCAGATTTAGAAATGATAGATGAGTTTAATACTTCTATCGATTTTTCTAGTAATATTATTACAAATACATATGTGGCGCCTGAAGATAAAGAAACTGCACTGTGGAAACATTTAATTCGTAAAGAAAGATTTGGAGTTGTACCTTTATTTGAGAGACAGCGACTTTTAGAAATTGGTGGTTGGGATGAAAAGTTTATTGGGTGGGGAGGAGAAGACCAAGATATTATCGAGAGGTATCTTGAGTCAGGAAGATACCTTTGCCGTTCTCCAGAACTAGTTTATTTACATTTATCCCATCCTCCCAACCCAGGATGGAATGAACCACACTTAGTAGAAGAAAATCGAAAACATTATTACAACAAAATGCAATCGAGAAATAATATGTAGGTGAGGCATAGCCCTACTTACACATACTGCATATACTACACATATCTATATGTTATCTAAATTTGGGCGCCTCAGTATCCAAGGTTGTGCAGTTTCAAGTTGTGCAGCAAGACGAATTAAAGTAGATTCAGCAGCAGGTTTACCTACAAACTGTACACTCATTGGTAAGCCTTTACTATCAAACCCAACAGGAATTGCAATAGCAGGTTGTCCGGTTGCGTTAGCAGGTGGACAAGGTGCGACCCACTGAACAATATTTTCAAAGATATCTTCAGGACTCAAATGTGACCATTCACCAACACGGATGGGAGAATGTAGGAAAACAGGCATTAATAAAACATCGAAGTTATCGAAAAAGCTAACAATTTGCCGCGATACAATTTGCATCTTAGCAACAGCTTTGAGATAATCAATTGCACTATCTGTCTTTGACATTAACCAACGGTTCACAGGTTGCAGCATTTCAGGAGGAATACCACCTGCGGCTACACCGTTACGCCATATAATCTGGAATGGTTCAATTAAACCGCTAAAGTCAGGACATTTTTCTTCAACAGTGTGTCCCAAGTCTTCGAGCAACTTAACTGTTTGTAAAACAGCTTGTTTACAAGTTGCATCTGCTTCACCAATAGGTAAAAACTTTGTAGAGTAAGCTATGCGTAAATGACCAGGTTGTTGTAAACTTGCTTCAAGAAATGAACATTCGGGACTTGGCAAATAATAAGGGTCACCTGCAACATTACCCGACATTACATCAAGAAGTGCTGCTGCATCTGCAACTGTTCGACCAATCGGCCCATTTGTGGCAATACCATTAAATTTATCACCAGCTGGGCCTGGTGATACTCTACCGCGCGATGGTTTTATACCGAATAATCCACAGCAAGCAGCAGGTCCACGAATTGAACCACCTC
This sequence comes from Calothrix sp. PCC 7716, assembly GCF_019977735.1. Classification (GTDB taxonomy): domain Bacteria; phylum Cyanobacteriota; class Cyanobacteriia; order Cyanobacteriales; family Nostocaceae; genus Dulcicalothrix. The sequence goes on from NZ_AP025018.1 coordinate 6,050,488, forward strand.
CATCTGAACCTTGTGCAATTGGAGATAACCCCGCAGCTACAGCAGCAGCGGCGCCACCACTCGACCCTCCAGGAGTATACTCAAGATTCCACGGGTTACGTGAAGGAGGAAAACCCGTAGGTTCGGTGTAAGGAAATGAACCTAACTCAGACGTAGCAGTTTTACCAAGAATAATAAACCCAGCTTGTTTAATCTTGGCTATAGCAACATCATCATATTCGGGGATGTTATTTATTAATGCTTTAGTTCCGTAAGTACAGGGTATACCAGCAACTGAGTTGAGGTCTTTAGTTGAAATTGGCACACCAAAAAATGGAGGCAAATTAGTAGCATTTACTAAAGTTTCTGTTTTAACCTTGGCATCAGCGATTGCTTGCTCTGCCATAACTGTAAAATAACTTCCAATTTTAGGATTTAAACGCTCAATCCTCTCTAAGTATATATTTACTAGCTCTAATGGCGATACTTGGCGCCGACGAACTAAGTCCGCCATCTCAAGTGCCGGAGTAAAAGCCAAATCTAATGCATTAATCGTTACCATATAACCGACGCGCAGGCCCTTGCTTGTATCTAAAAATTGATACTTATTTGTGTAAGACTCCCATTCTAATCGAAGTTATTGATTTGCATACCTTATCTTGTGAAGAACCATCACAAAATTTATTGCTTATGTAGCACAGGCATCTTGCCTGTGTTCTAATGTATTTTTTATTACCATCGTGTCCGAGGTAGTAACGGCGCCAGTTGAGCAAAACACGCAAACAGTACTACTGGTTAAGCGAACCAGTAGTACCAATAATGGTGTTAATCCGCGCTCTAGTAGAGACGTGATTAATCACGCCTCTACTTTTGCAAATCTGACACGGCTGCTATATAACCATAAAAAGTACTACTGGTTAAGTAAACCAGTAGTACCAATAGCGGCGCCAGCGATTGCTTTCTATCATTGATTATGATGGGTTAATAGGAATGAACCACGCTCCAAAACGCTCGTAAACAAAGGAAAATCTGAAGATTTTTTGCACAGGCGCTTTGACTCGTGCTACATTGACCTAGCAAAATTATTCGTTCATTTCTTTTAATGTTGCTAGTGCAGAAGGAGACAAACGACTGAGGTAGCGGAATATCCAGTATTTAAAGATGGTGTCAAGTACAACAGGAAAGGTCGCAATAAATAGGAATATGGCACTACGGTTAGGAGGTAGACCTAAATGTTCTGCCATTCCTTCTAATAAAATTTCCCAACCGTGGGGAGAGTGGAAACCTACAAATATATCGGTAAATAGAATAATTAAGAATGCTTTAGCACTATCGCTTAAACCATAAACGACATCATCTATAAATGCTTTTAGTATTACAATTTCGCGCTTACTGGTAGCAACTACGACTGCGAAGGCAACGAGTGAGAACATATCAGCGAAGATGTTACTAATTGCATTGTTGCTTTTATGTCGAAATTCTTCTGCTATTTCGATGGCTTTTTCTTTGACTTGTTCTCCTATCTTTTCTGGAGTTAGAGTCGGCGCCTTCAATATCAAACTTTCAAACTTCAGCCCACGTTCGTAAATTTTTAGTTCCTGTAGCGCTTTATCTTCCATCTCGGAATTGATAAATATATTCGGGTTATTTTCACCCCGCACACGCTCAACTATTGGACTGACTAAAAACTGTTTAGTTAGTAAATGCGTTATCAATGGTATAACTGCTAACATTACTAAAAATTTTACCGAAGCTTGAGTTCGTCTTCGTGAGACTCTAAAATTCTGTACATATTTTTCTTCAGCTTCGGGTGCAAAATCATCTCTTAGGCGATTAAAAGTTCTTCCTATAGACCGTGGTAAAATTCCACTTTTGTGAGATACAGGCTTGACGCGCATACTTTCAACATCCTTATCTTGCGCTGTTTGCACTTTGATGGGTGGTTGAATCACTTGTTGACGCTCAATTTGTGATACTTGGTTATTAATATTTGTCTTGTTTGTATTGTTTATATTATTTGTAGTATCTACTGTAACAATTGCGCTAGATGCTAATAATTCATCATCTTGAAGATACTTGGCGATAATTTCGTCAATATACTTTAGTTTTTCTAATATTTCTTGATTAGATAATTTTATCAATGAGCGACTTAATCTAAACTCAGCAAGTCGAAATTTGACAATATTTAAATTAGTATTTAAGGCTGACTGCCAGTAATTCATCACACTAATGGAATAATTAGCAGATTCCGAAGATATTTTATTGCCGCTAAATTGTTCAATTTCGATTTCTCGTATAATTGTAGCTGCTTTATATGCATCGTTTAAGGCGCGCTCTGGAGTATCGGTAAACCATGCGAAGGAATAACGCCAAAAGTTTATTATCTTATGGCGTAAAGAGCTTGTACTTTTTGCCATCGAAGAAGACTTCAACGCCATAATAATATACTGCTTCTATATTGTTAACTTATATGGTAGCTACTATTGTAGAACATACTATTTTATTTTTGTAAAAATAATTGCCAATGGGTAATATAATTTTGTTTGCCCATTAGCATAATATTGTACTTAACTTAACACTTAAGTATATGTTTTTGTGTACGATTTATTCGACGTGGGCACAAATTAGAGGGTTCATTACAGGGAAGGGACGATTTTCTAGAGCTTTGAACTGACCGATGCTGCCATCGTAAGCGAAAACCTCCCCAGTCTCGATTTCATAAATCCAAGCATGGAGAGTGACTTTACCACCGTGAAGCTTAGAGCGAATTATTGGATACGTTTCCAGGTTCTCAATTTGAGTTAGCACATTTTGTTCAATAGCGATTTTTAGGAGTTTTTCACTCGAACAACCTTCATAGTTGTCCACAACTAGACGACGAGTTGACTCTGCATGTTTTCTTAACCAGTCGTAAACTAATGGCATCTGTTGAGTAAGATTACCTATTTGCAATAATCCTCGCATTGCACCACAGTGGGAGTGACCACAAATAACTACATCTTTTATACCTAAAGCACCTACTGCGTACTCAATAGCTGCACCTTCTCCACTGTTCGAGGCGCCGTAAGCGGGGATAATATTACCGATATTACGAACTACAAATAATTCACCAGGTTGACTTTGGGTAATTAAACAAGGGTCGATACGAGAATCAGAACATGTTATGAATAATACTTCTGGGGATTGACCTTGAGACAACTGCTCGAACATTTCGCGGTGGGACACGAAATAAGTATCGTGAAACTCATTCAGTCCTTCAATAATGCGTTTTATTGGCACAGTAAGATTCCTCTTAACCTAGAAAATATTTCATACAAACTTATCCGTTATCTCCCTGACCTACAGCGTAGCCAATGTACAGCCGATTTGACATCAGAAACAATACATAAGACTCCATAGAGTAACACCTATCGTTAATATTACAAAATATTAAGCAGTTGCAGCAAATATAGCAAATATATTTAAAGGTCATCAAGATAATGTGTAGTTTGTGTGTCAAACCTGTGACATTTGATAAAATGTATCAAAAGCAACAATATATAGTTGGAGTTTAAGGGCGCCCCAAATTGCCAAATATATCTTCTTCGTGTACGGCAGCATCTTCCATGTCATCAACATAGCCACTGCGCGCGTTAGGAAAAGCATCACAGTAAGGCACATAAGGTTTAATATCAAGAACAGGTGTTTGGTCGAGTAAATCAATTCCTTCAACGTGCAAAATCAAACCTTCAATTTTGAGTAGTTTAGGCGCCGACAAACCAATAGGGTTTGGACGATGAGGAGCGCGCGTAGCCATTGTCCCACGTCGGACTCGCGGTCCACGCGGTAAAATCACAGTTGGGTTCCAATGATAGTTAAGATGTAACCATGAAATTATCCAAATTCGCTCAAACCCTTCCATATCTTTAAGTGCAATCGTGGGTATAATATCTGGGAAAAGTTCGATTTGGGCAATAGCAGGCTGATAATTTTCTGGTACAGTGCGAAGTTGCGACTGTCTGGGTGTACCATGTCGCTCTTTGTAGGGAGAATGTACGACACCAATGGGACGTAAAGTTATCTCACTTGGAAACGATATAGATTGAATATAATCTTTGGGCGGAAATTTAGGCATATCTGTTACATCTATTACTAATATTTATATATTTAATCTAAGTCAAAACTTCTATTATTTATTCGTATTTCCAAAAAAATCACAAATTAGGCTCAAATCAGGCTTTATTCACATAGCGCTAATCATCAGTAATACATATCTCGCTCTCGCGCTTAAATAATATCTGGACGGGAAATATAGGTTTAAAGCAAATTCAAACTTTGCTTTTATGATAAGTAACTTTACCTATAGATATGAAATTTAACTGTGGCGCCTTTGCCCTGCCTCTACAATTGGTTCTGGTATTGGCATTCCCGAAGAAATTAAGCAGCGTATCTTTGACTCCTTCTTTACAACCAAACCAATAGGTAAAGGAACAGGGATGGGAATGTCTATCAGCTATCAAATAATTGAAAAACATAGTGGCAAAATAGAATTTACTTCTACTTTCGGCCAAGGAACTGAATTTATTATCCAAATTCCTTGCACATAAAAATATTTGTATCGTAGAGATATTTCATTCCCATTCCCCACGCACTGTATCAAGATGAGCTAAGAGGATGTTTGAAAAGTCAGATAAGGTGTAAATTGTCATTCTGAGTGGAGTCTTACGGAACGAAGAATCTAGGGTTTGAGCTTGTACACTGAGATGCTTCGTTCCTCAGCATGACATAAAACAACACTTTTCAAACAACCTCTAACATTGCTTCTTTTTTGTGCTGTAGAATTCCCTTAGCCTTCTTGACTTTTTCATAGTCCCGTTGCAATGATGCTAACACAGACTCTGGTAAATCTAGTACGACAGATTCCTCATCAAGAGAAACAATCCGGACGCTTAGGAATAGTCACTCTTGTCATAACCACTACCCAATTTTGTTTACTTTATAAAACTATTATTACTTAAATCTTGATAATTGTCATATTTGTCTAAGTTTATGCTCTAAATGAATGAAAACTTGTAAAGCTATCAGCAATCGTAGACCCCATTAACTTTATAAACTGCAAACGCAGTTTCACAGCAATAGAGTTTTCTAGCTCTCCCATACGTCCAGACCGTAATGACTGCTCTACAATTGATTTAACGCGCGAAAATCTTTGTAACTCATACTGCTCAAAAGCTTTGCTTACATCATCTAACTCTTGTAAGCATTTGGTAACAACTAATGCATCTTCTAATGCCATACACGCTCCTTGTCCTAATGTCGGTAACATTGGATGCGCTGCATCACCTAACAAAGTAATATTTTCTTTTCCCCAAGGTCGTGATGGTACACGGTCATATAAGTCTGTTTGAATAATATTTGTTGCTTTATCGGTTGCTGCTATTAACTCTGGAATTGCGCTAAACCAGTCTTGAAACATTACTTCTAAGTCATGTTTCTGTCCTTGTTTCGTCTTAGCTGCTGCATACCAATACATTTTATTGTTACCCAGCATCATAAAACCAAACCCTTTTCCACGTCCTAGAAATTCATGAATATAACCAGGACGATATTGATTAGGTATGTAATTAGTTAAACCACGCCATGTAGTAAAATTGCGGTATATAGGTGGACTCTCACCAAATAATGCTGCCCGTACTTGTGACCTTAAACCATCGGCGCCAATTAAAGCATCACCTTCATCGTATAACCCAGATTTCATATATACACGTATTTTAGAACCGTATTGCTCTAATCGCTCGAATGTTTGTCCCAAAGTAAACTTACTTGTAACCTGACTGCATAAAATTTTGTGTAAGTCCGCGCGGTGAATACCTACAACGGGTAACTCAAACTTATCAACAGACACGTTGACTAACTCTTTGCCATTCTCGGTTAAAAATTGATAGTTCGTTGTTAAACAACCATTGCGAACTGCATCTTCGAGTAAACCTAATTCGTTGAGAACGTGGGTAGCGTTTGCCCAAAGTGCAATTCCTGCTCCTACTTCTCTTAATTCTTGTGCGCGCTCATAAACGCTGACATCGAACCCCGCACGGTTTAATGCTAACGCAGTTGCGGCGCCTCCTATTCCACCACCGACAATGATTATTTTCTTAGTTTTTTCCATTTTATAAGGGTTTTATAATGGTTAACTGACAGACTTGTCAGTCTACTAATATTTAGTAAAGCAATTTTTTGACAGTTTTGTCAACTGATTCTCTTTCAAGGCTACGAACCGCAAAGGACGCATTATCCGAAGGATTTCCCGTTAACGAAGTTTTCCCGAAGGGTAGGGTAGTACGCAAAGAAAGAAGAAGAGAGTAATTTATTTCATCTGGCTTGATTAATATCTCTAATTGTAAAAAGGTTATACTGACTGACAAGTTTGTTGATTTTGATAAAATTGTGTCACGTGCAGCGAAACCAGATAAATCAAATACGAAGCAAGTTCGAGATGCAGAAGCTACTCAAGCTGTAATTTTGACCGCAGCAGAAGAGGAGTTTGCTATTCATGGTTTGACTGCTGCAAGAACAGAAGCTATTGCAGCAAAGACTGGTGTGGCAAAATCGATGATTTACTACTACTTCAAAGATAAAGAAGGGTTGTATCAGGCTGTTTTAGAACGTTCGCACGCGAATTTATTCGATGTTATTCAACAATTAGATTCTGAGCTAGAGCATTTGGCACCTTCCGTTGCTTTAGAAAAATTTCTCATTGCATTACTTGAGTGTGTGTCGCAAAATCCTAAGCTGCCGACGATAATGTTTCATGAGGCTGTGCAAAATCAGGGAAAATACTACAAGCGTAGTAACTCTCTGAATATAGATAAAACTTTGATGGCTATTTTAGACCGAGGTGTTGCAAGTGGCGCCTTTCGGCAACTCGATTCTTTCCAAGCAGCTATTAACATTATGGGAACTTGCCTATTTTACTTTATAGGCGCCGGAAACATACAGCAACATCCTCAAGGTAGGCGCCTGTTGAGTAAAGCAATGTTAGAGCAACATATTCAAGAAGTAATTGCATTTACCTTAGCTGGTGTGAAGAAACCCGGTTTCTAAGCATTCATTGTCGCAGACAAATCATTATTTTATTACAAGATTTTAATAAAGAAACCGGGTTTCTGGTTTCTGAAATCAGGATATTTCGCTGTGTATATAAAAAACATATAAAGTGCTGTGCTGTGCGTGCCATAGATAATTAAAACTTACGTACTGATACTTTTTTGCTGTGTAACGGATGTAGCAATGTTTACACTGGGTCAAATTTCAATTGATTTACTGTTGTTAAAAAGATTTTATCTTAGGAGTCATATATGGATTACGTTCATCCATTCCAAATGGAACTGCATAAGCTCGAAAGCATGATTGTACATGTTCAATATGCTGATACGAAAGAAGTTGATAAGACTTTAGCTTCTAATGATGCAGTATCTACACAAGCAGTAGGTGAAGAAGGTGGAAGTAAAGTAAGTACCAGAGCATTAGGTGAAGAAGGTGGAACCAAAGTCACTACTTATGCTGTAGGTGAAGAAGGTGGAAACATTTTAACTACCTATGCTGTAGGTGAAGAAGGTGGAGGTAGGGTAACCACTAGAGCTTTGGGTGAAGAAGGTGGAACCAGAGTTACTACTTACGCAGTAGGTGAAGAAGGTGGAGGTAGGGTAACTACCCAAGCTGTAGGTGAGGAAGGAGGTTCAATTATTCGTCGTAAATAAAAATTTAGATTCGCGGTTATATAGGGTTTGCGACTCGAACAGAAACCGGGCTTCTATGAGAAATTAGCGTTTTATAGCAAAATCTTCGTTAAGAAGCCCGGTTTCTTTGAGCTTATTATTTATCAAAGGATTGATTTATAATGAATATTTTAATTTTGGGTAATTCCTCAGATGCTCATGCTGTGCATATTGAGAATGCTCTCATAGAAGCAGGAGTAACTGTAGACTATTTGGATACTGATTTATTTCCGACTCAGCTACGTTTGTCTTGGGCGCCTAATACACAGTTAGGCACTTTCAAGTCTGAGCGTTATCAGTTTAATATATCAGATATTCATAGTGTTTACTGGCGTAATTTTTCGAGTGTGAATGTTCCTTTAATCGAATCGCATACCTCAACTATTGCATTTAATGATTCAATGAGTTTGTTACGAACTTTTATGAAAGCTACTCGCGCGCGTTGGGTTAACTCTTGGGAAGCTTATCAATTTCACAAAGAAAAACCTCTACAACTATACACTGTTCAACAACTAGGCGTAAAAATTCCAGAAACTTTAGTTACGAATGACCCAGAACAAGTTACACAATTTGCCGCATCACATAAAAATGCAATTTTTAAACCAGTTTATGGTGGCGCCCATACTCGAACATTAACAGAATCATTACTCGAACCCAAACGGCTAGATTTAGCTTTGAGTATATCTCCTGTGACTTTGCAAGAATATATACCCGGTACTAACATTCGTAGTTATGTAATTGGTAATTCTGTATACACTGCTGAGATTCGTAGTAAATCACTAGATTTTCGCGAAGATGAAAATGCTGAATTAATACCAGTGGAGTTACCTTTGGAATTACAGGAAAAGTGCCGAAAAATTGCTGCTTCACTTTATCTGGAATGGACAGCAATTGATTGGAGATTGGCGCCGACAGGAGAATATGTCTTTTTAGAAGCAAACCCCAGTCCCATGTTTATATATTTTGAACAGCAAACTGGTTTTCCAATTACTCAGGAACTAGTACAATTATTAATGTCGTAACTGTTTAGTCATAACGTATGGTGGGCAATGCCCACCCTACAATTTAACTGTTTAGTTTTTTCATTCCTGCAAAAGCCATTAACCAAACTACAACTACAATCCAGTGAATCATTACTATAACAAATAACGAGCCTGTAAGCACATACGCAATTGTACAAGCAATACCCAGCAATGTAGCTAAACATAAAAATATCCGATTAAAAAATGTTTCATTGGCTTGCTTAAAAAATGTACTGGCATTAATTGGATGATAAATAATGAATAATATTAAGCTTAGTAATGCCCATACTGCCCAAATCAACCAATTTGTAATTTCAATAGGGTGAGGAATTAGCAGGACACGAAAGAATAATTCTTCTGAGATGGCAGGAAGGAATAAACACCGTAGTATTAATAAAGACTTCTCTGTGTAGTTAGCTGACCAGATTTTCAGTTGTAAAAATCCTGATTTTAGTCCTATAGGAAGAGCAATAATAGTATAAACTAACAGTGTTATACCTAGAACTAACCAATCTTGTTGTGTGGGGATTTTTAAAGATGCCAATATACGATTTAGTATGATTGGTAGTGGAGATATTTCTGTATAAGGTATTTTTATTTGTCCAAATAGTATTGTCGGCGCCAATGGTGCAATATCAGCTTGCCATCCACCTATTTGATTGGTTCGTAATACTTGTAAACTGGCGCCATGTTTTAAAAATAGCAGAGCAAGGTCATCGTGTACTTGTCGAGGCATCATTGTTCGCCAACTCGTTAAACCTGCCCAGATACTACCATCTCTAAATAGCTGATTATCACCAGCTCCAGTACCAGCAAGTATGCTAGTACTGCTACGCCAATCTGCACGCACTACACCTAATGGCGCCAATTGTTTTTCTAGTTCGGCGCCAAGTAATATTAATTGACGAAATCGTAAAGTTTGAGGATCATTTGGATGTGTATCTAACCATTGTTGAATTTGGGGTGCGGTGGCAACTTGATTTTTAATTTTTGTAATAGTAGCATAAAGTGCTTGGGCAGAGTCTTGGCCACACGAAGTTGCTGGGGATACTGTGGCGCCTCCAGTACCATCACCAACACGGTAACGTGCCATCATTATTTGTAATTGTCGCTGCAATTCGTTTAATGGTGATATTTTTATGCCATCAAAGTCATAATCTGTTGTTACTGGGTCGAATTTAATCAAAATATCTGAAACTGGGCGAGTATACATCCAACCACGTTGTAAATTGCCCATATAATCTGCCCATGTATGAATTCCGGCAATAATTCCATCAGAGTTGTGGGCATATATTTGATGATATTTAATATTAAAGCGTAATTCGGATGTGAAACTATCACGTATAACTCGTGCTATTCCAAAGGAAAAGTGCCCGGTAATGGTAGCAGGAAAACCAAGTGCTTCTTTTTTACGTCCACCAATACCACCAAATAAATGTAGAATAATAGCTTTGTCGTTTTCTTGCCATTGATATTTTCCTAACCCTCCTTGTGAAGAATTAGAGGGAGTAGGGGAAGCGAGAAGAGCAGGAGAGTTTTGGAATCCAACTAAACCGCCTTGATACGGAAGGCTGGAAGTTGATTTTAATACATCAAAATTTAAAAGTACTGTGTCACTTTTACCTTTTTGTGCTGGTGTGTTTTGCCAATGTTGAGTTTTGAGATATCGTAGCGCTCTATTCTCATTGGTAATTAATTGATTCGGCTCAATTTGGAATAAACTACGTGGCGCCAGTGCTTGGACAGTAAATATACCTTTTTTATCCCTAGCACCGTAAATATACCATCCCTGTTCACCTGCCGTTGATTTCTCAATTAATAATGGTGTAGAACTACGTATATTACGTGTATCTATAACTTGTTTGGGAATACGAATGGCGCCTTCTATGCCATCAAAGTTTCCTGATGCTGGGTTATAATGTACTACTTTGTATAGAGAATCAAATTTTGATGTTGGCTCAATGATTTTGACTAAACCGTAAAACCTACCAGTTGTTAAAACAGGCTCACGCGCGATTTGTAAAGTTACTCTTCCTACACCTTCAGTAACAACCGTCGCATCATCCAAAGTAACAATAACATCATCTTGAGGACGGGCGCCTGCTAAAGAACGCAATACAGAGACATTCGCCACACCATTTAAGCGAAATGGGTGAATATTGCCTTGTTTTTGGCTTTTAACAGTATCAGGTGTGAAATTTACATCTCGCGCAACAGCTTGTACATAAGAAAGAACATCTTTATCATTTTTCCATTCCAACCGTACAATCTTTCCAATTAAATTTTGTGCTTTCTGTGGTGCATGTTCAACTTCCATTAACACCCAATCTGTATTATCTTCCTGTGATGTAGGCAAAATCAATCTTCCTACCCAGGCGCCTGTCGGTCGGTATAACTTATTAGATATATTTGGAGTAATAGGGTAAAAACTCGGTTGGTTAAAATCTTGTCGCGTGTGAATAGCATAATTACTTTCACGTTGAACTATCTGCTGTTGCCTAGGGTAAAGTAGTATGACAAGAACAGCAGTTAAAATAAGCACAAATAAGAATATCGCTATATTGAGTCCTTTTCGACTCGCTTTGTGTATGTCCACAAAAGAAGAATTTTATTTACCATCAAATTATACATGCGGTTGGTTCAGTAGCAACAATGGCGCCAATTTTATATGCACGTCCTGGTACGCTAACCACGCTCCGGAGTGCGCTAATTAGCAAGCATTACTGTAAAATGAAATTCGCTACCTTGATTTTTACCATTGGAAGTAGCCCAAATTTCTCCTCCGAGTAAAGCCACTATTTGACGGCAAATCACTAAACCTAAGCCAGTACCACCGACTGTACGCTGTAAAAATCCTTCTTCTTGGTAAAAACGCTCGAATATAGCTTCTAGCTTATTATTTTCAATACCTCTTCCGGTATCTGCAATTACAACTTCTAGCATTTTTGGGATAGAAGCAAATTGATTTTGGAGGTTATTAATACGGGTACGAATGCGAACTTTTCCGTTTTCTTCAGTAAACTTACAAGCATTGTCTAAAAGTTGGATTAAAAGCTGCATGAGTAATTCACCATCAGTATAAATTGATGGCAAAATATGGTTTATTTCTACCTCAATTTCAGGCAAATTTACCAATGATTGATTCGACTTAATTTTTGCAATGGCTAAATCTAAAATTTCGGTAAAAGAAATAGCCTCTAGATGGACAGCTATTAAACCTGCCTCAAAACGGGAAATATTTAGAAAATTCTGCACTAATTGCCGTAGACGTTCAGAATCTGTGAGGGCAGTCTCCAACATGATTTGCCGAAATTCCATCGCCATCTCAGGTTCTGTTGCTAAACTTTCTAAACATACTTGAATTGTCGATAATGGTGTTCGTAATTCGTGACCGACAATTGCAATGAGATTTCTTTGGCTACGCTCTAAAGCTATTAATTTATGGTTGAAATTCTCCAAATTACTATAGGCTTGAGCTTGTATTAATGCCACACCAACCTGAGTGGCGATAGCTCTGACTAATGCAATATCGTCTTCCTTCCACAAATAAGCTTCCGTACCACAATTATGCAACTCCAATATGCCCAATTCTGTTTCTTTATCACAAATTGGTACCAGCAAGCAAGAACGAATCGCAAAACTTTCTAACTTCGCGATTAAATGCGGATGGGTTTGTAACCCTGAATCCCAATGAATATCAGCGATAGCAACTGGTTTATCTTGAGATAGTAATCCTCGAAATTGAGGAAAATCCGCTAAACACCAAGCTTGTCCCCGCATCGATACCAATCCACTGGCAAGGAATTCGTATTCGATTGCCATACTTTGTCCTTGGGAATCGAGACGATAAATTAAACAACGACAGTGGGGAAAATTTTGCCCCAATTTCTCTACGGTTGTCGTTAATACCTCCTGGGGGTTCAAGGAACTGCGGATGACATTAGTAATCAAATTGATTAATCTTTCGCGCCGCTCCGCCTGCATAATAGTACGGTAAGCTCGAATCTGCTTGAATTGACTCGCCTGTAAATAATTTACCAAACGTTCTGCAAATAGGCGCTCTATTTCTGTGACTCTTTCAGTTGCACGGGACTTACGACTCAATTCTTTGAGATTTAAAAACTGTTGTTTTGCCCGTTGAATTTTTGCCGCTAATTCTGGTCGGTAAACTAAAATCCGATCTAGTAATAGTTGTGCAGCACCGATACTTACATCGCGCTCAAAGCTCCAAATACCCTTAAATTGGCGCAAACTATCTAAATTTGAAGCGTTGACTGGTGAAGAATGTTCAATGGCTACCAAACAAGCTGTGTAGAGTGGACTAATTATAACTAAATGCCATTCCTGCCCTAAAGAATCATTCGCACTCAAGGGTATTGTTATATAAGGGCTATCAGATTTCGCAACATTTTTTTCCCCAACTGCTAGGACATAAACTTGGTCTAGATTCTGGGCAATTTTTTCATAGCGGCGTTTTTCCTGTTGGTAAAATCGTTCTTGTTGGAAACAGGCAATTACTAAAGCACTACCCTTCGCAAACAATAAGCCGTCTTCCATTGCATGGGAAAGGGCTGTCAAGGAAGCTTTGAAGTAAATTTGAGGACGTAAATGGGGCAAAGCCTCACGCAATCCCTCCAATAAAGATTTTGAAATATCCATCCAGATCTATTTGCCACTCCTAGCAATGCAAGTAATTGGGCTGCTCAGACTTCCCTAAGCTTTGACTAAATCGACAAATAGGGCTTCGATGTCGCTTATTTCTATTTTGCTAAAATTGGCATCGCACAAATTGGTTCTGGATACAATAGCCTTATCCAATTTGCTATTCCATAAATCAGCTTGATTGAGATTGGTACCCGTCAAATTGCAATTTGATAAGTCCGCACCAACGAGATTTGCATTACTTAGATTGGCATAACGCAAATCCGCACCACTTAAATTTGCCCCGCTTAAATCGGTATTGCGTAAATCGGCTAACCGCAAATCCGCTTTTGTCAAATTCGCTCCATGCAAATCCGCACCGTTGAGATTTGCCTTAATTAAGATAGCCTGACTTAGATTTACTTTCACGCCATAAGCATTTTGTAAAACAGAGCGCCACAAAATTGCCTTCGTCAAATCTGCTTCTACCCAATTAATCCGATACAAATTGGCAGCAGAGAGGTTAGAACCGCTCAAACAAGCTCCAGGCAAACTTATTTCGGCTAATTGAGCTTCTATTAAATTTGCATTCACTAGCGAAATACCAGGAAAATTCCTCTCTCCCTTAGCGTACAACTCTACTAACTGGCTTACATCTAAAATTTGCATGGCTTGAACCTGATGTATGAGAACGGAATCTATCTAGTGCAGTCTAAATCCCAACCCTGAGATTCCGAAAACTGGATGCATATATTTACTCAAAGAGTCTATATATGTTAAAAAAATTTACATTCTTCTAATAATCTCCTCCCAAAAATCCTTTCCAACGGCTTTCTTTCTAAAAATTTAAGTATTCAGTCACAGTTAGATGTGACAAAAATCTCAATTTTCCAGCACAAATTAGAGTCTGCTAGAGCATTCTAGACAAACTACAGCGCGCCTTCTTCAGCTACAAAAAGCTTATGGCAAGTTACCACATAAACTAATGTAACAAAACATTAAGCTTTATGAAGTAAAGTTAAGACAATCATTACATAGTTTTTGCTTTTGAGAGAAATAAGAAAATCTTAAGTAGGGTGGGCAGTGCCTACCTGACCCAAGCCAAGTGAAGGTCTTACCTAGCGGTTGGCGCCCTACGAATTATAAAATGCCTGCCTTTGTGCCAAACTACCCAACTGCAAATCTATTGTCAATAAGTCTCCGATATCATCTGGTGTATATCTAGTTGCCAGCGAAGTACGTCTTGCTTTCAGGTTGGCAACTTCGGTATCAAGAATAGCACTAACAACTGGGTTAATTACTTCTTTGGGATTTTGTGGTGTGATAGAAGCGACTCGGCGCCAGAGTCTACGAATCTGATTTTCTGTAGATACTACAACTTCAGCATAGGGACTATGATATGCTTCGAGCAAGGAATTTTCAATTTCTAATGCAGCAATCTTAGAAACAAGCGCCTCCGTAACTACATTGCTTATAGCAGCATTGCTTTTTGGCAGAATTTCGTCTATACGGTTTCGTAGAGCTTCTATAGACGCATCAATTTCTTCGATAGCTTCGTTACTAGAAGTATGTTTAACATCTAACGTAGCCTTTTCAACTTCTAGGTTTGCCAACTCACGCAGCAAGACATCAAGTTTTGTTTCTGGTTTAGAATTACCGTTTTGTAAAGAACGCTGTACAAGCATAATAGCTTCGCGCGCGAATGCAGGTTGAACAAGTGCAAACGCTGGTACTGTTACTGCTGTCATTCCCGTAACTGCAACAGCAATAATTGCCGCTTTGATTTGCGTGTACTGCTGGGGTTTTGAGTAAAGAACTAATTTCCCTGATTTTCTTTTAGGTCTACGTACTAACATTTTATAATTTTAATATAGGTATTTTTTACTATATATATGGATACTTCGCAGTGTAATCCGGAAATATCCTACTTTATTTGACTATTTGCACTTCTGCGAACGGCGCCAAATGCTCTCCATTCTAGCGTCCATTTTCAGGAAATGCCCGTTCGATTATGTCATATAGCTTTATATCCAACGCCTTTATACAAATATCCAGAAATCTTGGGTTCGTTTTCTAGGTAAAATTCTTCTAATTCGACATTTTGGAACTGAGTCTCAACAAGTTGGCGAATATTGCGATTGAAATGACAGCCATCACCGATAATTTTTTGTAACGGTGTCAAACGGTTTTGCCACACCTGCACTTTTGGTTCTCGACTCAACCCATATTCAAGGAAATGAAACCCTCCTCCTGGTTTGAGTACACGGTAAACTTCTTTAAGTGCTTGCTCGACATTCGCGATACTACACAGTGTAAATGTACTAACAATATTATCAAATGAATTGTCTGTCATCGGTAGATTCTCACCGGGTTCACTAAACCTACGCGCAATCTGGGCTGCGCCAGCGAGCAGTAAGATTTGTGTCAAAACAAGTAACCTTGCTTGCTTTGTCATTGCTGTCTGTGTCAGTTTGGTTCGGTAATGTACATGTGTTGGAACATTACTCGCGCGGATTGGGTAATCCTCCCACTTTCTGTTACTAGACGTTCCTAAAACCCGTTTAGGATTTCCTCAAATGCCTGACATTTTTTATGCTTGATATCAAGCCAACCTAAGTTGATTGCATCGAGCAATGTCAGTCCCATTGCACTTAAGAAAAGCGCGGTTCTACTAAAATATATTGTCGTCCCTCATGTTGCGCGCGCTTACCCAAACGTGAAAATGTGCTTTTCTTCCCAAATTGTTATTCAGCAGAAAGTGCTGGTTTCCGTGCGTGCAAACGCTGTCACCCTAATGAAAGTTTTGTTGCACCACATATAGAGTTAGTACAGCAAGTTTGTAATTTTCTCACAGCACAATTAGATAACCCACCAACGCTCGAACAATTAGCCCAGCATTTTAGTAGAAGTCCGTATCATTTGCAACGTACTTTTAAGCGTATTGTAGGTGTTACTCCGAAACAATATGCAGAAGCGCAGAGGTTACAACGCTTCAAAGCTGAATTAAAAGAGGGCGTAAATGTTACAAATGCATTATATGAAGCAGGTTATACATCAAGTAGTTGTGTATACGAACAAGTAAATTCAAAGTTAGGAATGACACCTAAAAATTATCAACTCGACGGTAAAGGAATGTTTATTAGTTATACTGTTGTCTCCGGAACACTTGGTTACTTACTAGTCGCGATGACAGAAAAAGGTGTTTGTGCCATCAAATTAGGAGATGATGCTGAAAAACTAGAACTTTTGTTGCAAGCAGAATTTAGAAAAGCAGAAATTCAGCGTGATGATACTGCACATCAAGAATGGATACAAGCAATACTATCGTTTATTGCTGCTGAACAACCACATTTAGATTTACCTTTAGATATTCGTGGAACTGCATTTCAAATTCAAGTTTGGCAAGCTTTACAAAGAATACCTTACGGAGAAACACGCACTTACCAAGATATCGCGCGTGAAGTTGGCACAAATGCTGTGCGCGCAGTGGGAAGTGCATGTGGCGCCAATCCTGTAGCATTAATTATCCCATGTCACCGCGTTTTACGAAGCGATGGTAGTTTAGGTGGGTATGAGTGGGGGTTGGAAAGGAAGCGGAAATTATTGGAATTGGAAAAAAAGGGATTGGTATAAAATAAAGGTCTTTATGCGAGTTACAGATATATTCGAGCTTCTGTTGCTATCTGCACTTTGGGGTGGTTCTTTTCTATTTTTACGGATTGCGGCGCCTGTTTTAGGACCAGTTTGGTTAATTGAAGCGCGCGTTTTACTTGCTGGTTTAGTATTACTATTATTTACAGCACGTCTTGGTCTTCTGCATGAAATCTGCTCTAATGCCACCTGTGTACGAGGGTCATGTGCTAGTAGACGAACTTTCCCTATTTTCTAATCAATTATGAGAAAATTCTCATGATTGTAATATTGACAACCCTATGAAGTTTGCGTTATACATTACTGTGGCTAGAGAAAATTAATGTCGCTAAAAAAATAGTTCTATGTTTCAATCGACAAATGAACTGTTAGCAAAAATATATCTGTTCTGTTTGGGCTTAAAGTCGTAAGGAGTTTTATAAAACATCAATATATAGATATAGCTAGACTACTTAAGTAGGTACAGCGCAGGCAGTAAAGATAACTGCTTAGGATTGCGTATCTATTTTAAGCATGAACCATAACAGATGTTCATGGGTTACAGTTTATCAGGCGGTTTATCGGGTTTGACCTACTGGTATCCAACTAATTGATGTTTTGTACTGCGAAAAAAGTTTTTCTTTTACCTATCTTCTTGCTGAACAACCGCGATTGATAGGGCGTTCATATTCAAAACTATGTGCGATTCGAGCGCACAGTAGTATTTGCAAACTTAAAGAACATAAATGTGAGTAATCGACATCTAAACTTCTCAGTGAGTGAAAAAATATGACTGCCAATTTGGCAGAAATGCAAGTGGTTAGTTAAGAATGCTTAATAAAAGAGTGCTGAGTATAGGCATAGTTTAATGCTTACCTTTCGTCGCGCCCTAAACCTCCATTCTGGCTGCTACTTTTTAAATACTAATCAAATGTTTCATTGGGTCAATCAACCTCATTTTATTGACCGAAACACCAGCTTTATTAGTCCTTTATAAATTGCTGCGACATTGGGAATTATGAAGACATGTCGGATTGACAAAACTGTACCGGAGCAGGTAAATTTTTTAGATATTCCGCATTACGGAACGTGATTTTTGAGTCTAATTGGCAAACAAGTAAGTTTGATAGAAAGTTAAATATGTAAATAGTAAAGAGGTTTTGATAACATGAAATTTCACAGTTGAAAAAATTTTTAATCATTTTTACAGGAGAATTTTTTGGGCTTACTGAATATTATTTAATTAATTATTTAATCAATCAATCAACGGGTATTTCTATGGCAACTATTGGAACCTTGGGTGACGATAACTTAGTACTCACCATCAACACTGAACTAGTATACGGTGACACCGATGGCACTCTCGCCAACACTCAAAAAGGTGGCAGTGACAAAATAACGGTTACAGGTAGCTCTAACGACATCTCTGGCGATGCTCAGGACATAACAGACCAAGCCAAAGGTGGGGACGATGAGCTGACAGTTCAGGGTGATGAGAATAACGTAATTGGCGATGCTTCTGGTAATATTTCCGGTTTGGCATCTGGAGGGCAAGATAAAGTAACGGTTACAGGAAATAGGAATATCCTAGCAGGGGATACTTTCAGTGAAATAGAAAGCAATGCCAAAGGTGGGGACGATGAACTTACGGCTATAGGAAATCAGAACGACCTAGGTGGCGATGCTAACGTCATGCTTGGCAATGCTAAAGGAGGAAACGATAAGCTCACGGCTACGGGAGATGAAAACTTTGTAGGTGGGGATGCTTACGACTTAATGGGTGGAGATGCCCAAGGGGGAGAAGACGACCTTAGTGTTGCAGGGAATAATAATGTTGTAGCTGGCGATAGTGTCCTTATCATGGCGGATAATGCCCAAGGAGGTAAGGATAAGCTAACTGCTACAGGAGATGGTAACATTCTATCTGGCGACGCTAGACAAATGTTCAACACCGCTAAAGGTGGAAGTGATGAGCTAAAAGCTGAGGGGAATGGCAACAACCTAGTAGGCGATGCTAGAGATATGTTTGACAACAGCTTGGGGGGCAACGATAAGCTAGATGCTGAGGGGAATGAAAATAACCTATTTGGTGATGCTAGAGAGATGAGAGGCAATGCCCAAGGTGGAAATGATGAGCTAAAGGTTAAAGGAAATAACAACACCCTATTTGGCGATGCTGCCTCCATGTATGATACCGCCAAAGGTGGAAACGATAAACTAGAGGGTGGCGACGGTGATGATACCTTGTATGGCGATGCCGAATTGATGTCTTCTGGTTCTCTTGGTGGTAACGATGAGTTGAACGGTGGTAAGGGAAATGATTTTCTAATCGGTACTGCTAATGGTATCGCGGAAGTGGATAAGTTGACGGGCGACGATGGAAGCGATACCTTCGTTTTGGGGGATGCAACCAAAGCTTTCTATCTTGGCAATGGCAATACAGATTATGCTCTACTTGACGACTTCAAAATCAACCAAGCGGATAGCATCCTACTCCACGGTAGTGCTAGCGATTATACGCTCGGTGCAGCTCCTAATGGATTACCTGGTGGTACAGGAATCTTCCAACAATCTGATGGTGATCTGATTGGCATTGTCAAAGGGGTTGCCCTAGGTTCACTCAACCTCACCAATCCGGATGTCTTTGAGTACGTTTAAATCTGTGATATGGCTGTTAAGTTTTTATTATAACTAAGCTGCTTGTATCTCAATAAATTCACCGGAGGAGCAAGGTACAGGAATATCTTCTCCTCTTTCACGTTAATCTTCAAGGTGAAGTTCAATACTTTCCTTGAGAAGTTCTAAAGCTTCTTCTCGCGTTTTTGCAACTGCTACACACCCAGGTAGATTAGGCACATAAGTACTATAACTAGTAGAACCCTTTTCGATTACTACCATATATTCCAACTTTTTATTCATACTACTATAATCCTGCTGGCTTTAAATACATAAATTTGCTCACAGCTTATTTTATATGATTCAGATTTTTGTAACGGCGCCTATTCATTGAACGGGTAAGGATGCCCATTCCACAAGAGTATTTTTGATTTTCTATTCAGTCAAGAAGAAACTAAGTTTCTTAAATTTTACTTACATTCTTATTTCCCCCCCTTATTAAGGGGGGTTAGGGGGGATCAAACTAACTCAACAATTCGCCAGTTTCTTGCAGTGCGTGTAATCTATGGTAAATACCACCATGACGCAAAAGTTCTTCGTGACTACCAACTTCGATAATTTTGCCTTGGTCAAGCACAACTATTTTATCTGCCTCCCTGACTGTACTTAAACGGTGAGCAATTACAATTGTGGTGCGGGTTCCTTGTAAGGAGCGCATTGCTAGTTGAATCGCGCGTTCAGATTCGTAGTCTAAGCTGGACGTTGCTTCGTCAAATATTAGTACGTCGGGTTCTACTAATAGTGCGCGCGCGATACCTAGTCTTTGCCGTTGTCCTCCTGAAAGTCTTACGCCGCGTTCTCCAACTACGGTGTAATATCCATTAGGAAGTATTTTAATAACTTCGTCTAAGCGTGCGATGCGACTAGCTTCTTCTACTTGTTCAAAAGTTACGTCTGGTCTACCATAACGTAAGTTATCAAGTACCGTACCGTTAAATACGTCTACTTCTTGGTGAACTATTGCTAAACGGCGCCGATATTTACTCACGTCTAAGCTACGAATGTCATCACCGTCAATAAGGATTTTACCTTCGTAATTGTCAAAGTAACGCAGTAGTAATTTAACCAATGTTGATTTACCTGAACCTGAACGTCCTACTAACGCTACAGTTTCATATGGTTTTATCAACAGGTTAATATCGTGTAATACGCGACGGTTTTCTTCGTAACCAAAGCTTACACCCGCAAGCTCAACTTTTCCTGTAAAGCTGTATGGAGTATTTGGTGATGTCGGCGCCTGTAATATTCCATTAGAATCAATACCTGATGGTTCTTGAAGAAACTCGTGGAACCGCAGCATTGAACTAATACGACGGGCAAATATTTCTGCTAGGCTACTTATTGGTTCTAATTCAGCATAAGCCATACTTGCTAGGGTATAGACCATGAGAAAGTGACCAAGTGATATTTGTCCCCCAACTGTCGCAGCTAGGGTCATACCAAAAACTACGAATACGCAAAATTGAATCATTGTGCGCTGTGTAGTGTTTAGTATCACATAACCTTTGTGAATGCGGTCTTCTACAACTCTCAACTCACGGTCTAAGCGGGTTTCTTGACGCTTTAATTCCTCTGGTTCGGTGGCAAACGCTTTGACTGTTTTGATGTTGCTGATAATTTCGGAAGTCCGACTTTCGGTGTCTTCCATATATTTATCTAACCGTTCTTCGTGCCAAATTAGGCGCCGTAAATCTTTTAGCGTATATCCTAATATCACTACAAACGAAATTAGATACAAAACAGCTATTCGCCACTCAACAAACAGAATAAAAACAAAAATTCCCAAGACTCGTACCAGCTTGGGAATCATTTGTCCTGCTATTTCAGGATAAGTCCAAGTGTGATTCGATAGTCCGCGCGCAACCCTTCCGGCTATACGTCCGGGGTTGTTTTCATCGTAATATTCTAAAGGTAAAGTGAGAATTTTTGCTATTGCATTTTTTGACTGGTCGCGTCTAGCTCTTAACGCAATATCCCAGTGATACCATATGGTTAACCAGGGTTGCGTCGGCGCCCGTACAACTGTTACTAAGAAAATTATTCCCAGTAATATACCTAAAGTTAGAGGTTTATCAACTGGAGAATTGGTAATGTTCGCAAAATATGTAATTAATCCGGTAAGAGGTTTGTCTAACGGTTGATTAGACAGTACATTCAAAATTTGACCTATCGCATAGGGTACAACTAAATCAATAACTTCGTAAACACTAGATGCCGCAATACTAAAAATACTAAATTTCCAGTACGGGCGGAAATAACCGATAACATTTTTTAAGGTTGCCATGATGCACACTATTGCTGTGTGAGTGGTAAGCTTCCGAAGGTTATATACTACATGACGTAGTATCATGTAGTCAAGAGGTAATGTAAAGAAATATTTACAAACTTCCAAAAATATCTTGTGGAATGGGCATAAAAGTCTTGTGGAATGGGCATAAAAGTCTTGTGGAATGGGTATAAAAGTCTTGTGGAATGGGCATCCTTGCCCGTTCCAAGTATAAGGCGGGCAGGGATGCCCGCTCCACAAGAAAAATCCAGAAAAATTAGGACATTTTTAGAGTGGAAGTTTTTTAGATATACCTCCAAGACCTTTTTTCCAGCGCGCGTATATTCTTCTCGTTCCTTAATTTATCAAGATAACCAAGCAAACGCAGCAACTCATCATCCGTTTCATCTCCTTCAAATGGTTTAACTTGGACTAAATTGCCGTAACTTTGCTTCCATTTTTGTGGAGTGTCGTCTACAACGATGATAGATTCTAGAGAATAACCTTTACGTTTCAGCTTTTTCAGCGTTTTGCGTGGATAGTGTACCAGTAACTCGTAGTCATAAGCAATTGTACAACGTTCGCTTGCCCATAAGAAAGCTAAAGAATCAGGATTTTCAAAGATAGCAGCGACAATCTCTACCGCATAATCATTACTAGAGGAAGTCCAAACAGCAACATCAAACCAATCTAAACAGGTGTTAAGAAATTGTTTTAAATGTGGGCGCCTGTATATATAATATGGTTCAACAAGAAAATCAGCAACGCGAGCGAGGGGTGTTTCTGTGCCGTAGATAAGAGTTTCATCAAGGTCTAGTATTAAAAGCTTTCGGTCGATATTTAATTGTTGTTTAATATTCATGCACACAGTAGTAATATTATTTTATTTATTTTGATACAAGAACGAATATCAAAAAAGGAATTATTGCTATAGATTTACAGAGGTGGAAACCATGATGATCAAAAATGAACAGCAGTACCATACTACTAAACAATGGTTACAGAGGTTTGAGCAGTCTTTAATCGAAATAGATAATAATGAAAGCCTAAAAGCTGAACCTATTCGGTGGCAGTTACATTATGATTCATGCCAAAGCCAAGTTGAGGAGTTAAGGGAAGAAATAGCAGAATACGAGAGACTGATTAATTGTGATGCTAAACAGCCAATTAAAATTAAAGTTGAATCTTTTAATAAGTTACCTAATGCTTTAATTAAAGCAAGATTAGCAGCAAAAATGAGCCAAAAACAGCTGGCTGAGACATTAGGAATTGACGAACAGAGAGTCAAAGAGTATGAGGATAGTGATTACCAATGTGCTAGTTTTGTAGAAATTCTTGAAGTTGTTACAGTTTTGGGAGTTGAAATTGAAACTGCGATTGTAAAAGTAGATTTTGAGGAGATAGAAGTAGTTAGGAAGATAGCAGAAAAATGGCATGAAGAACAAATGAATGCTAAACAGCAAGAACAGATAAGCAGTCCTCTTTGATAAGACTTGTGTTATGAGCCTGTGGGAGCATAGACCACAGGCAGTTATCAACAATAAGTCAAAATGCTGCAAATTATAATAAATATTTAATTTTTACTCGTGGATAGTACCATCTGGCATAATGGCGCCTGTAAGATTAGCATCTTCTAAATTAGCTCCATTAATATTTGCATTTTTTAAGTTAGCTTTTTCTAAATTTGTATTTCTCATGTTTGCTCCACGTAAGTCAGCACCTTCTAAATTAACTCCACTGAAATTTACATCTTTTAAATTAGCTCCACAAAGATTTGCTTGACTTAAATTAACGCCGCTAAAGTTTCCAAATAAACGAATGTCTACTAAATTAGCTCCGCTTAAATCCGCACCATTTAGCTTTGTGTAATAATCAAATTTTGCATTTTTAAAATTTGCTCCACGTAAGTCAGCTGCTATTAAGTTAGTAGATTCAAGATTTGCCATATTCAAATTTGAATCGCTGAGATTTGCCAAGGTTAAATTAGCATAGCTCAAGTTAGCCTCACTTAAATTAGCTTGATTAAGATTTGCTTGTAGGAGTTTTGCTTCTCTCAAATTAGCTTTAAATAAATTTGCTTTGACCAAATTAGTATTACTTAAATCTGATTTTTCTAAGTTAGCTTTCATTAAATCTGCTCCTTGCAAATCGGCATCAAGCAAACTGATGTTATTAAGATTAGTCGCTACTAATTTTGCATTCACAAGTGAAGTTTTTGGAGCAATTAAATAAGCTCCATGTTCAGTCATATCAAAATTTTTAGGAACAATAGTTGCTGAGTCATAATAACTTCCCTCAAAATTCGCTCCATGAAGATTAGTTTCCTCTAAATTTGCTCCAAATAGTTTTGCTCTACTAAAATTTGCATTACTCAAGTTCGCACCGAAAAGATTTGCTTGCCTTAAATTTGCCTCACTCAAATTTGCTCCACTTAAGTTTGCTTCACTAAGGTTAACCCCTCCATACAAGGCTGCTTTAGTTAAGTTTGCACCAGCAAGATTCGCTTGACTCAAATTAGCTTGGTTCAAATCTGACTTGCTGAGATTTGCATTAACTAATATTGCTTTTTCTAGATTAGCTAATTCTAGGTTGGCTTGATAAAGCTCTGCACTTTCTAAATTGGCTTGACTTAGTTTAGCATTTTTCAGTACTGTAGATTTTAAATTTGCTTTCGTTAGATTCGCTTCACATAAATTATCGTGACTCCAATCTTTTCCACTAAGATTTGCGCCCGTTAAATTGGCTTTTGTAAAGTTTATTACTGTTCGAGAATTTGGAGATTGGGCAGTTAAATCTGCTCCAGCTAGGTTAAACTGAGTGAAATCCTTTTCTCCTGCGTTGTAACGGCGCCAAAATTCCTCACCATCAATACGTATTTCTTCAATAGGTGTCTCACTTATATAAACCCGATTCACCAACCACATAATTCTTTCGAGTTTAAATTCTATGTTACTTAAGCCTTTACTATCTTCCTCAAGTCCTTCTAATATATTGATTTCTTGACTTTGCTCATTTTCTGTAGTATTACAAATATTTTCAGTAATAATACTATCATCTATTGATATATTCTGATGTATATCCTCATCGTTACACTCACCAAACTGTTCTTCAATTGTGCTACAGTGCGTTTCCTCTTGTTGTGCATTTAGCATATCGACGTTATTTGAATGAGTATTACTAGCTATATTATCAATACGCTGTTTTAATTTGTTTACTTGTGCAGTGAGTTGTGACACCACCTCTTGCATCTTATAGACTTCATCTTTTGTTGGTCGAGTTTGAAATTCTTGTTTTAGTTCATCAAAATAACGTTTTAGCCAGATGGTGTTTTCTTTCCAAGTGTCCTGTTCTGCTTGAAGCTGTTCGAGAGTAGAAACTATAAATGTCAAGTCGTATTTAGAATTCGAGTTGGTCATAATATATTGTTGATATTAGAGGTTTGGGAAAAAGCAATGCAAACGCGGTTTTATTAAACCTTATATTTAAATTGCCCAAATTGGCGCCAATATTAACAGCGATAGAGACATATTTCTGCTTAAATGTTTAGTAATGCTAAATTAGAGGGTTGACTTGCTTGAATAGTCTACGGCATCTACTCATTTTCTTCTATAACTATGTTGGATAAATCGCTGGTCGCAGTTGATGTAACTCAAGAACAAACGATTTTAAATGCGCTTCCACTTGCTCCTATTATTTCTAGTGCTGCAAAGGGGTGGAATAAGATTTATGTTGCTTATCACCGTCAACCAGCTTGGCAAACACCTGAATTGTCGTTTGCACAGCACAGCATTATGATTTACACTGGTCAACCTGTGCTAGGTAGACGTATGAGCGAAGGACGCGCGCTTGAAGGTAGTTATACTTTTGGTAAAATTGGCATTCATCCAGCAACCATTCCTCAAAAAATTTCTTGGAGTAATGAAGCTGAGTTCGTTCAACTTTGTATTTCTCCGCAAACGCTCTTATATTTTGTCAATGAAGAATTAAACGTCCATACTACTGAACTGGCGCCACAATTTGCAATTGATGATTCTCTTGTCTATGGTATTGGTTTAGCACTTAAAACTGAACTTGAAGGAAATAATACTAGTAATAATCTATACCTTGAATCTGCAATAACGCTTCTGAGCATTCACTTACTTAAGCATTACGCTAATACTAACGCTGTATGGCGCCAGAATACAGGCGCCTTTAGCCCAGGACATTATTTTTTCCCTGCCAAAGTACCATTTTCTTTCAAAATGCACACACTTATTTGGCTGGATGCAATTGCTGGTGCTGCTATACTAGTATTTACACTATATCTGATTACAGATGATTTACAGAAGTCTTCAAAGCAATAAACCTGCTTTTGGTAGTTTTTGAAGCTTGTCACTGGAGAGGCGCCACTATATGATGTGTCAATAACTTTGTCTTTTCGAGGCGCCGTGAGGAGTGGAGAAGTGTTGCGAATTACGAAGCAGCGTTTGACAAGTTATTTTGGCCTAAAATTATCGCAGCCGTGATTGAATAAAGTTGTAACCGTCATCAAACCTAGGTATCATCCTGCAATTAAATCTGTTTAAGTCATTAGTAATAGCAGGGTCTTTAAAATCATTTGTATTTCGATTGAGAAAACAAGCTATTTAAGGTGGGTTTTGACGTAAGTGGAACATCACCGATGCATATACAAGTGCATCTTGTGGTTGAAATTCAAAATCAACTTCATTTATTGCAGCATTACGAATTACATCAGCATTCATCGGAATTATTTCCGCGCATCTTAAAAACCTGTCACGGTATTGAATAAAGCGACGCTTTTCATCCTGAATACTTAGGAGTAATAAATTTGAAACATTGTCGATATTGTTAATATTATTAAAACGGCTTTGATAGGATGCTGTGCGTAGTAATTGTTTTAGTTCCGTATTAAGTGTTCGTTGTATTTCTTCCCGTTTTTTTGCCTGACGAATCAATTTTTCATGGGGTTCTGCTAAACTGTAAGCAGGAACTATAAGCTGTATACGTCCAGCTTCGGTCAATTGTAATATTTGTTCGCAACTAGCAAATTGTTCTTGCTCAAAAACTAGTTCAAAAACAAAATTCGTTTCAACGTATATGTTCACGCTACTGCCTCAAGTGAAATATATCCTCCTGAAATAGCATTGTATAGTCCTGATTCAATCATCCATTGATGATGTTCATCTAAATCATCGGGCGAATTAGAGAAATTAATAATTTTTCCAAGCCATGTAGATACAATAAATTCTAGGCTTAAATATCCTATTTCACTAGGGTCGATACCAGTTCTTTCATAGTATTTACCAAAAATAGGATAAGCATCTATAGTATAGTCAGGCAATGTTATTTTATCTGAGGTACTAGGGTTTTTCCACATATATATTTTGTCAGGAAAAATAAACATGAAGTACGGCATTGAAGCGTAAAGTTCATGCGAAAATATATTGCGTCTAAATTCTGCTGCCCATTCTAATGATGCGTTTAGCCTAGTTTTAACTTCTGCTGCTAACACCAGTTGGCGATGGCGATTATAAACACTAACATCCCAGTCGTCTGACATAAAACTAAAAATTGTGTGAATAGTTCTTTACTATTATAATAAATTCTATGCAGTTCTGCTAAACTTTATGCTGGAATTATCAATTTTATATGTCCAGCTTCGCGCTTGTTATAAGAGTTGCGAGCAAATAGCAAACTGTTCTTGTTCAAAAACTAGTTCAAAAATAAAATTAGTTTATACGTAGATATTCACGCTACTTGCTCAATCGCGAACTTGCCTTGTGATATAGCAGTAAATAATCTGGATTCAACCACCCATTTTTGAGATTTTGATAGGGATGAGGGTGATTCTGAATACATAATGTCCGCAAGCCATGAAATAACAATTAATTCAAGACTTTGACTTCTTATTTTTTCTGGGGTCACTTTAGAACGTTGGAAATAAGGCTGAAAAATTGGATGAGCATCAATATTATAATTTGGCAATGTTTCTTCAGTAGTTATCTCAGATTTTCTCCACAGGTATAGCTTGTCTGGAAAAACAAACAATAAATATGGTGCATTTGGCAAGATTTCATGTGCAAAGATATTGCGCCGATATTGGGCAGCCCATTCTGGTGAAGTTTTTACTATTCTATTAACTAGTATGCCAAGCACCATTTGTTTTTTACGGCTGTAGATGGTAAGATGCCAATCGTCTGACATAGAATAATCACTTTGCTTAACTACATTTACTACAAGTGTAACATAAAGTGATAAAAATAAGCATACATGGATATAAATGGACATAAATGAACAGGCAGGATGCCTGTTCCACAAGAGATTTGTTTTATAAGGTGCTTATTTTAGGAATTGTTAAGTTTGTTGAAGGTTTTTGATTATCATTTTTACTGCTGTTGTGATTATTTCTGGTTCGTCTACCCATATGAAGTGACCACTGTTGTTTGTTTGGATTTGTGTACAGTTTGTGGATAGTTTTATGATTTGTTCGTGCATTGTGTCACGTAGTTTGTTGGCACTTTTTAAGGGGATGAAGTTTGTCCAGAGTGAGGGTTTGAAGAAGCTGTTGGCTTTGATGCTAATTATTGGCAAGGCGCCTAAGTTATTTGCTTCTTTTAGTTGTTTACTGCTTGTATCTAAGTTTAATATTTCTCTTGCCATTGTTAACCAGTGTTTGGGACGGCAAAATGAACGCAGTACATATCCGAGCGTTTGTTGAGGAAATTTACTTAGTTCGGGTTTGAGTAACCAAAATATTCCGCATTGTTGACATATCCGCACTATTCCTAATGTGGCGCCTATGACCGACATTACAAACCCTGAAGCGAAGAAGTATTTTAATGCTTGTAAGTCAAACTGCATTTTTAACATGCTTTCTTCGTGTAAACCATCGGTAAGTACCATCCCTGCTACTTTTTCTGGAAAACGCTGGGCATAAAGTCGCACATTATAACTTCCAAATGAATTACCTAAGAGAATATACGGTGGTTGTATGTTAAATTTTGTAAGTAGTAAATCTAGCTCTTTGACTATATTTTCGCTGGTACGTGGGCGCCAGCTGATATGACTCCACCCAAACCCCGCGCGGTCGTATACGCAAACTCTTGTTAATTTAGCTAATTCGTCGATTAGAAAATAACCTTCGATACCTCCAAGACTGTGGTCGATGACTACTGTGGGGCTGCCTTCACCTTTAGTATAGATGTGTAATTTACAACTACCTATATTCACTATTTGACCTGGCGCCGACTTTTTATCCTCTAAGCAACACATTAAAGCATGGTATGTTGCCGTGGCAATCAGTAAAAGTGTTTGCATTGTATGGACGATTTGATAAATTTTAAGCTAAAGTTGTAATGAGTATGAATTAGAATTTGATTAAATAACTTATCGTACTCAATGTTCAAAGGAAACAAATCTGTATCTGTAATTTCATGTGTCACGACATCTTGAAGTACAGGTAGCAATAAACGTGATATTAGTTGCACAATAGTTGCATATATAACAAAACACTCCTGCTGCACAATTATTCCATTAACAAATTCGCATATGCAAAATCCAGTGACATCGATAACATCAAAACCTATTCGCTCCCTTGAAGACGCGCTATCTCGGTGTCAAGACCTGGGTATGCGCGTTAGCCGTCAACGTCGTTTTATACTCGAACTGTTGTGGCAAGCGCAAGAACACCTATCAGCACGAGAAATTTACGACCGTCTCAACCAACAAGGCAAAGACATCGGTCATACTTCTGTGTATCAAAACTTAGAAGCTCTTTCTTCACAGGGTATCATCGAATGTATTGAACGCTGCGACGGGCGCCTTTATGGTAATATTAGTGATTCTCACAGTCACGTCAACTGTTTGGATACGAACCAAATTCTTGATGTCCATGTCGAACTCCCCCAAGATTTAATTCGTCAAATCGAAGAACAAACAGGAGTTAAGATTACTGATTACAGTATTAATTTCGTTGGCTACCGCAATAAACAAGGTTAGTTATATCATGTCCGGTTGATTGTTCATAGTATAGAGACGTTAGCAGTAAGGTGGGCAGGCACCCTCCGGGTTCACCAGTTTGACGCGCACGGAAACCGAGACGCGCCAACTGGTTCAGTGCCCACCCTACAGTCTCGCAAAAACTATGTATATTAAAAATTACTTACTTATTAATGAGAAATACCAGCAAAGTCGTATAAGCTAAAACTCCACCTGAAAACCAAATAAAATTGGAATTTTCTGGGTTTGGAACTTCTTCTTTAAAAATATGAAATAATAAAGACCCAGCGAGAATAGCAATAAACACATCCGAGGTATATTGACTTGGTTGTGGAGTGAATACATCAATAAAAAAACCAAAAGCTACAGCACTCACTAATATATATCGTCCCCTAGATTTAAACACTGTGCCATATTCCTTAGCAAAAACGAGGTTATGACTTAATAAATGTAAACCCATTGCTAACAAATAGAAAAATACTAAATTACCGTACTGTTCAAATTGTTTTGGAATTGCGTAAATAATAAGGAAATTATAAACACATGCAAAAGCTAACTCTATGTAAAAAAATAAATTATTCTTATCTTTTTTCTCTGGAAGTATTTTATAGGCAAAATATTCTAGCCCATAAAATATCATAAAACCCATTAAACTAAGTAAACTAAAATTAATTCTTCCAATAATTCTATCTGCTTTACCCAATTTGTCGATTAAGTGTATAAAAACATAAGCAATTGCCATTCCTCCACTGAAGGAAGACACTTTATGTTCTTGTTGGTGTAAAAATTTGTGGATGTACCCTGAGAACAAATGAATTGCAATAAAAGCTAAGGCTGTAATGAATGTTAAGCCTAAAGCTTCCGCACCGATAATTTGAAAAGATACATAGTTAACAGTACTAAGTACTTGCTGGGATATTTCTACTAAATACATATTGTTGTTTTCGGCTTCGTTTTTTGTTTTCTATTGCTAATTAAGCTTAAATATTCCTATATTTAAGTAGAATAGGTTACTCTTTTTTCTGAAGCCTTTTGTAAAGCAGATATTGCCTGCCATCCTATTTTTTCACAATTGAGTTGTAGGGTGGGCATTGCCCACCTTACAGTTGATGCCTAATAAGTTCTAATAAAGGTTTCATCATCTTCGTCTTCATATAAGTCTTCTGCTAACATTTCTCCTTCAATGCTTTCAATCATTCCTATTTCTGGTGTACTGTTTAACCAAATGTTTGTGCCTGTGGTTGAGTCAAAAGTGTAAGAACCTTCTAACTGTGATTGATGCGCTAATATTTTTTTGAGCGCACGGTATTCTTCGGGTGCGAACATTGCTCCCTGTAAACTAACCGCTTCTTTATCTAGTTCCGATAGTATGGCGTTATATAAGCAGGCATTTGTAAGGACTGTTGATGTTAACCTTGTGCCTGTTAAGTTCGCACGCTCTAAATTGGCTACTGATAAATTTGTATTACTGAGGTTAGCACGTTCTAGGTTGGCGCCTGTTAGGTCGGCGCCTGTTAGGTTGGCGCTGCTTAGGTTTGAACAAGCTAGGTTGGCGCCTGTTAGTTTGGCGTTTGTTAAGTTTGCTCCTTCTAAAGAAACTCCTGTTAGAGTAATTTGGGTCAGGTCAGCATTTGATAGGTTTAATGCTGTAAAAGTTTTACGATTTGCTCGCTCACTAAATGCATGTGGCGCCAAAATGTTTGTTCTAGAAATTAATTGTGCTAATACTTGGGGGTTATGGCAGGGACTAAATATACGCTTGGACATGCGGTGACAGTCGCAAAGCAAGAAAAATAAATTTAGCCCGACTGCGGCGTTAATTTGTTCAACGTTGAGCGGGTTTTGTAAGTTTTTATAATAATTTCGAGCGTTGTGTACTACAAGTTCATCAAGCCAACGACCTTGGCAGTAGCCATGCCAGACGATTAGTAAACGGTCACATAATACTGCGAATACATCTTTTATTTCCGATTGGCGCAATGCTTCGATTACTAATTCTCCTATTTCGGAACTAATAATTCCATAGCCTAGTAGGTTATAGACGTGCTGTGCAACACTTGTATGATTGTCGATTATAAAGTTTGATTCACCATAATCATTACGCTGACGTTGAGTAAGTAATTTTAGCTGTGTAGTAATTGCATCGGCACATAATAATTCACCTAGTTTGGGATGAGAGAATTTGATTTTGTTTGGGGAGTAGTTATCAAAATAAAATGCGGGCAAAATGTCTGATGCTTCTGATTTTATACGCTGTTGCGAATGCAATATTTTTAATGCCTGGGTGAGCATCTGCGTATGTACATCTTTGGGATGATGGTTTTGTAGAAGATTTATGATAGCATCTTGGGTGCGATGAATATGGGCTGTTCCTTCACGTATTAATATCGGTTTTATTCCACCTATTAAAGGATATCCCAATAACCAACGGTTGAGACGCTGATAAATTTCCCACATTATAAAGGCGCCACCATTTTGTCGTGAAGAAGCTAGTTCAATGATGTCATCTTCTAGTAATCCATCCCGGTATAAAATACCTAGTAGATATAGCATTAAGGGTTGGCGTACTAGCGCTGCTAGTTCAGGTAACTTTGATTTACCCGAAAATAACCCCGCTTGCTTTAAGAACATAAAGAAGTTTTGAGCAATTGGCGCCGACTGTACAGCAATCCAATTTTGAAACCATATTCGCAGTTGCTCCTGCTCAAGCGGTTGCATTTTAATGCGTCGCAATGGTGTTGTGTCGTCTATAATATCATTTAAATCAATTGGTCGCGAAGTTAAAATAACTTTGTGCTGCGACTGCAACTGGAAGTTAAGTAGCTGCTCGATAAACTTTGTTTTTAATATTTTATTTGTTGTGAAGGGTAGTTCATCGAAACCATCGAGGATTATTAAACATCTTGGATATTCATGTTTCAGCCATTGTGCCAGGTGGATAGATAAATATAAAGGAAGTCCAGAGCAAAGAGTTTCAATAAAAGTATTACATTCAGAGACATCACGCAATTTTATCAGTATAGGCATCCAGCTTGGGTAAATCTCTTGAGCGAATGAAGCGGCAAGCATCTGACAAAAACTCGTCTTTCCATAACCGGCTTCAGCTTCGATAAAGGTGATATTATCCGAATTTTCGAGTTCTTGTAGTAACCATGTGGTTAAATCAACTAGCTGAACTGTTTTAGGTTCGTATTGGCTATTTGTATCAAATACTAATCCCTTGGGTGGTACATATATATCTTTTAGTGAAAATGATTCTAAAAATAGAGGTTCAGCTAAAAATTTGATTAAGCTAGCACGGTATTGCTCGCAGTGTAAGTCTATTTTTGATGTGTGAACGTCTGATGCAAGATGTGAAGCAGCAGTGGTTGTGCCACTTGTATAATTCACCTGCAACCGCACAAATTTTTGTAGTTGTGCCAAACCAGCAGCATTTTGGGCAATTACTTCGAGTAAATGTCCTGGTAGTGCGTGTGATAATCGCTGTACTATTAATTTAGCTTCGGTTTCTTCGGCGCCGTTTGCTTTTAACCAAGCTACAGTCGCACTGTTCATTTGCTGGACTAAAAAGGAGTCAGCCATTAATAAGAGCGCTTGTTCTGCTTGAGTATCAGTTAATTTGACCCCTTGAAGCGTTTTCAGCAAAGCTTGTAACGTCCCATCAGTAAGAGGAAAACAAATTTCTACTTCCGACCAAAACATCGCTCGGTTTAACCAGGGCTTTTTTAAATGAATCTCCTGCTCTAAAATTTGTAATAGAGCTAGTAAATACGCAATTTGAAATCCCTGCCACGTTCCCTCATTCCGCTTCAACGGTTTTTTTTGACTACTGTTGGATAGTAGACTTTGGGTTAGTTGAATAATTACAGGAATTTCAAGACACGCTAACCTTATGGGCAACTCAAGTATTTCTGCTAAACTACATATGTCAAAACAAGTTAAACTTTTATCTTCAATCTCATTGATAATACGTAGGGACAGCCCAGAGATAGAACTTGAGTTAAGTGCTTCTCTGTAGTTATTTTTGATAAATTTGCTCGCCAGCCAATGGCGAATACTTAAGTTCATTTTTAACTCAGTAAATAGCCTTCAAATTTAATTATGCTTCATTTAATCTCTAATCGAAAACTGTGCATTTGACTAGTATGACCACAACCAACGCCATCAGAATACTCTTAGTTGACCCAGACCCAATTTTTAGATTAGGACTGCGGGTAGCGTTGGAAGCTGAAGCGAACTTAGAAATAGTTGGGGAAGCTCAAACTGATGTAGAAGCGCTGCAACTAGTTTCATTGATGCAACCCAACCCTACACTTGATTTGATTATTTTGGAATTAGCTAACTACCCCACCATTAATCAGTTATGTAGGCAATTAAAAGCCCAGTATCCAGATTTACCAATTTTGCTACTAAGCTCACAACCATTGCAACAGCTAGCGTGTACAGCACAAATTGGCGTTGAGGGTTATTGCCCGAAAGGCGCCCCCATTCCAGAATTAGTAACAGCTATTAATACGGTTACAACTGGTGGTGTTTATTGGCTTTCTCGAAATATCGCCACAGACTATCAAGAGAATGTCTACTCACCTCCCCTTACTAAACGCGCAGCAAGATTTATCAATAATCTCAGATTGTCGGGTAACAATTATATTCAAGCCAACCTGAGACAAATCAGAAGAGAATTGGGAGTTCCAGGAATACCGGCACTTGAGCGCGCGGTTTTAGCTGGTAAAGTTCGCGAACTACAGACCGCACGATGGTTGTTAAATCATTTATTGTCAGTATCGCCCCAACTTGAACAAGTCGAAACGCCTTCTACTACTATTTCGACTAATATTATTGAACCATCCAACGTTTTGGTGACTGAGGCGCCGCAGTTATCTAGTCCTCGCTCATTACAATCAGATTTATTTGCTTCTTGTGTGTCACAGTTTCAGTTACCATTACACAATGTTACCGATGTTGCCTTAGAAATAGATATTTTACGTATTGACAAAAAACGCGATTTACTATACTTGATTTTGCAAAAACTTGCTGAAGTTTTAGACGAGCTAAGAAATTCTCAAGTCGAGATTAATCAATTACAAGAATTAAAGCAGATTATTTTACGTGATTTGTGGCAAACAGCCACTACTGAGTTTTTTGGCAAATTTACGCGCGTTCGCGTTAATGGTAATTATGTAGAAATCGTAAACTTATTACTTCTAGATATTGATGTTGTTCAATCAGAAATTTTGAATTATATACCACTGTTTAGCGAGTTTTTATCATATTTAGTTTTTCAGAACGATTGGCATATTGATAATGTGATATATTCGGCTGATAGTACAGAAGCTAGAGCTAATGCATTAATGATTTTAGAAAATATAATTATTCAAGTAGCCAACAGTGTAATTCAGCCGTTGTTAAATCGATTAGCTGATGTTGAATCGATTAAAAAAGATTATTATGACCGTCAATATATTTCAACTAGAGAAATAGAAAGGTTTAGAAATAACTTGTCGTGGAAATATCGTCTTAGAAATTATTATAAGGAACCCCAGGCGATATTTGAAAGTCGTTATGAAATATTTGTTTTTGCACCGCGTGGTATTGCAAAAACTTCGATATACGCTTCTAGACGTAATGAGATGACACAACTTAGAGGTATTCCACTATTTATAACTTTGATGCTAGAATTTCGTGATGCCGTGGCGCCTCGTTTACAATCAATGTTATCTTTTCTAGGTAGCGGTGTTGTATTTGTTTTAACGCAAGTAGTCGGACGCGGTATAGGTTTAATTGGACGTGGTATATTACAAGGTATTGGTAGCGTTTCGTTTTTAGAAGGAAAGAATAAAAAACCATAAACATTAATACGAATGTAGAGACGTTACATGTAACGTCTCTACAAATTCCAATTGCGACGAAACTGGAAAAAGTCTTCTAGTAATTCTTGTAGTGCGTTATTTTTCTCTAGTTTGATTTTATTCCAATTGCGTGCGGCTTGTAATATAATTTCTCCTACACTTGGGTAAGCAAGTGCTATTTTGTAGAAATTATTAATTTTAATTTTTTGATTTATTGCTAATGAAATTAAATTTATTAATTCTCCCGCATTTAATCCAAATACTGATGCTCCTAA
This sequence comes from Calothrix sp. PCC 7716, assembly GCF_019977735.1. Classification (GTDB taxonomy): domain Bacteria; phylum Cyanobacteriota; class Cyanobacteriia; order Cyanobacteriales; family Nostocaceae; genus Dulcicalothrix. Next base: position 6,086,578 of record NZ_AP025018.1, read on the forward strand.
AATATCGCCGTTTTTTAGAGTAATTATTTTACAAACACCTGTAGTTTCATCATTAATTTGGGCTAATGGCAACGACTTAAAATATTGTCGTAAAACTATTATTTCATCAAAATTATATAATTGCTGTGCTTGTGCTTCGGTCATTCCGACATGCGCTAAAGGAGGTTGAGTTGCTATTCCCCAAGGAACATACTGATAATCAACTTTTATTGTCGGAAAAAATAAAGCATTTCTTAAAGCAATATTAGCTTCATAATTTGCCAAGTTAGTAAGCGTATATCCACCAATAACATCTCCACAAGCATAAATACGATTATTTGTAGTTTGCAGTTTTGCATTTACAAGCAAGCGATTTTTATGCCATTTAACTCCAACTGCCGCTAAATTGAGTGATTCTATGTTCGGTGTTTGTGTTGCCACAATTATTTCGTCAGTTTCAATGGCTTTATCACCTGCTTGTAACCACTTTTTACCATCAATAGATAAAACTTGTGTAACTTTAGTTTGTTTTAGTATACGTACACCCGAAGCTTCTAACTGTGCTTCGAGTAGCTGAACGACTTCGGAGTCAACGTGTGAGATAATTTTGGAACCCTCGACAATTAACGTTACGTTGCAATTTAAACGCGAAGCAGCTTGTGCAAGCTCAATACTTTGGGGTACACCACCTAAAATTACCCAATTATTAGGCGCCACTTCAAGAAAAGAACTTATATTTCCAAGCGTCAAAAAGCCTGTTTTGTGCAATCCTTCTATATCTGGTGCCAAGTAATGTGAACCAGTAGCTAACAAATAAGTCCGTCCTACTAATAAACGGTTATTGACAAAAAACGCTAGATGTGGTTTTTGCTCAAATTGACCGCTACCAACAATAACGTCAACACCTTGTGCTGCTATTAGTGCAAGCGAGTAATAGGCGCCAATTTGAGATTCTACTCCAAGTGCCCATAAAGAAGCTGTTTCCCAATCTATAGATTCACTTGGCGCCATCTTAGATACAATCGGACGATACTCACAAGCTATATGGTTCAGGGCACTTGAATATAATAATTCGGAACTATTTTCTGGCTCAACAAGTGCCACCTTGGCGCCTAACTGAATAGCCGCATATGCTGCATAACGTCCTGACTTACTACCGCCAATAATAACAATGTCGTATTCAATCACATTAGTAGGAAAATTAAATTCGCGTGGCTAAAATTATAATAAAACGCTTTGCAATGCAGTTAATAACCGCTTGTTATCTAATTCTGTACGAACTGCGACTCTAAAAAATCGGTCTCCAAGCTGAGGAAAGCTCTGGCAGTCGCGAATTAATATTTGATGGTTTTTGAGCAATTGATACTGTAGTTCTACACACGAATGTTCAGATTGAACTAGTAAGAAGTTAGCGGCGCCTTTAAAGGGTTGTAAACCTGGAATTTGAGATAAACCCTCAAATAGTTCTTTGCGCGCTTTGGGTAGCCATGAACAAGTGCTAGCTTGAAACTCTGTATCAGAGAGTGCAGCTACCCCAGCAGCAGACGCTAAGGTGTTAACACTCCAAGGGTCACGCCAAGTCCTATAGCGTTGTAAACGGTTAGGATGTGCTATCGCATAACCTAATCGCAAACCGGGTATGCTATAGAACTTAGTCAGCGACCTTAGAATTACTAAGTTTGGATAATCCTGAACAACCGATATAAGACTTTGTTGTTCGTCTGGTGGTAAAAAATCCATGAACGCTTCATCTATTACCACCAAAGCAAATTTGTCTAAACAGGGCAAAATATCTTCGCGTGAAAATATTACCCCTGTCGGGTTGTGAGGATTGTTAAGAAGGAGTGCTGAGTAATGAGTGCTGAGTAATGAGTGCTGAGTGCTGAGTGTTGAGTAATGAGTGCTGAGTTCTGAGTGCTGAGTAGTGAGTTTTTCTAATAAATCAGCACTCAGCACTTTCAACTCAGCACTCAGCACTTTTAACTCAGCACTAATTAAAGGGAACTCCAACACTTTTGCGTTATAAGCAGCTAACGCGCGGTAATAGTCGCCAAAGGCTGGAGTTATTAAGGTAGTTGTTTCAAATTCTGATAACTCTCTACCGACTAAACTAAGTAATTCCGCCGAGCCGTTACCCGGCAGAATCCATTCGGAAGGTAGATTATGAAAGTGACTGAGCGATAAACTCAAATCACTGTAACTGGGGTCTGGATAGTGCCGTAAATTACTTAGCTGGGACTGTATTGCCGTCAATACACTCTCCGGTGGTCCCAACGGACTAATACTGGCAGAAAAATCCAGAATAGCACTAGGAGGACAACCAGCAAGCGCCGATGCCCAAACTAAATTTCCTCCATGTGCAGGTTTCCCCATCGATAATTTACTCCATTCAAAACGTCCTAAGCTTTTGGGGGCGCCACTTTTTCTCTAAATAGCTTACCAGCAGAGAAAGCAGGAACCTTGGTAGCAGGTATTTCCATTTTCTCATTGGTTTTCGGGTTGCGCCCTTCGCGGGCTTTACGTTCGCGTGACTCAAATGAGCCAAATCCAACTAGTGTAACCTTATCGCCCGAAGAAACCGCTTCGATAATAGTCTCTAGCGCCGCAGTCAGGACTGCATCCGCTTGCTTCTTGGTAACGCTAGCTTTCTCTGCTACTGCATCTACTAATTCGCCCTTGTTCATGTCAAACTCCTTGAGGTTTACTTGGGATTGTGTACGGACACACCCTGTGCCGAATTCACTGAAATCTCTGTTAGGAGATTTACAAAGTCTACCAAAAGGAGTATTTTTGCTTGAAATTGCTGCAACTCCTGTTGGCTCGACTTTTCAATGAATCATTCTAAGGTTTATACGACAGAAGTGAACAGATGAAACCATTAATTTATATAGATTTCAGGATTTTTCTTCAAAAAAGGGGTGTGTTTTACTAAAAACCACCCCAAAAGTAGGAAAAAATACCTAGTAAATACCCTGATCTGCAAAAAAAACAAGGTTGGCTAGTGTACTGGAATGTAAAGAGATGTTACGGGTTTTTTGGAAGTATGGGCAACGCTCATCAATAAACTACACCAGCAAAGAAGAAAAAATTACTCATATTCAAATTTGTTATATTTTTGTATAAAATATTACATATAGTATATTATAAAAAAGAATTATCATTAAGTCCCTATTGAATGATAATTATTAATTAAATGAAATTACACCAAATCATCTAATTTAGTAGTTATTTAGTACTATGCGAGCGATTGTCCAGCGAGTTAAATCATCACAGGTAACAGTTAATAGTGAAATTATCGGTAAAATTGGGTGGGGTTTAAATGTACTTGTTGGTATAGCTGATACGGATACTGATGTTGAACTAGAATGGGTGGCACGTAAATGTTTGGAATTAAGGGTATTTCCTGATGATGAAGGTGGAGATAGATGGCAAAAATCAATACAAGAAATTAATGGCGAATTATTGGTTGTTAGTCAATTTACTCTGTATGGAGATTGTCGCAAAGGTCGGCGCCCTTCTTTTGACAAAAGCGCGGCGCCTTCTCGCGCTTCTAATCTATACAATCGATTTGTCGAAAAACTTCGCGCAAGCGGGTTGCGAGTAGAAACAGGGCAATTTGGAGCAATGATGCAGGTGAGTATAGAAAATGATGGCCCCGTCACTTTGATACTTGAGAAAGAATTTGGGCAGTAATGAAATGTTGGTACTAAATGATGAGAGAATCTTAATTTAGGTATCACGCTACTTTAACATTACTTAATCATGGCTAAAATTCAATTTTCTAGAGGTGTCAATGAAGAAGTTATCCCAGATATACGTTTGACACGCTCGCGCTCTGGTGAGAGCGGAACCGCGACGTTTATTTTTCAAAATCCAAACGCACTGGGCAGTGGCAATACCGAAGATATTACCGGGATGTACATGATTGATGAAGAGGGTGAAATAATTACTCGCGAAGTCAAAGGCAAATTCATTAATGGAAAACCAGAAGCACTCGAAGCAGTCTACATCATGAGGTCACCTGACGAGTGGGAGCGTTTCATGCGGTTTATGGAGCGCTACGCCGAAGACAACGGGCTAGAATTTGGAAAATCTTAAAATATACATACATGTAGAGACGTCACATGTAACGTCTCTACAACATGACCCTAGTATGACAAATCATCCTCATCCTGACGCACCACATACAACAATAAACTGTGCCGTCATCACTGTTAGCGACACACGCACTATCGAAACCGATAAAAGCGGGCAATTAATTCACGAATTACTCAAAGGCGCCAATAATACCGTCACCGCATACGCAATAATTAAAGACGAACCCACTTTAATTCAAACAGAAATAGAAAAATTAAAAGAACGAACGGACGTTGATGTAATTATATTAAATGGTGGAACAGGAATTTCACCGAGAGACACAACCTATGATGCAGTCGAAAAACTACTAGAGAAAACTTTACCCGGTTTTGGGGAGATATTTAGATATTTGAGTTATCAAGAAATTGGTTCACGTGCAATAGCATCGCGTGCTACAGCTGGTACTTATCAAGGTAAGCTAATTTTTTCGGTTCCTGGTTCGAGTAATGCAGTGCGTTTAGCAATGGAAAAATTGATATTACCAGAAATTATTCATCTGGTTGGACAAATTGGCAACGGATGATAAACGGATGTAACCGTACCGAAAATGTATTCTCCCGTTGCTTCGAGTTGAATTTCATTACTTGAGAGCTTAATTTCTTTCTTAATTGGTACAGGACCTCAGCCGCACGCTTGCCTTTTTTATTTTTCTTGCCGTCCACATATTCATACGCTTCGGGTGGTGGTGCCCCATTAATACGCCCACGACTATTGGAATAACCATATTCAAGCACTTCGAGTGACCGCAATTGGTCATCATTAATTTCTATCAAATCACTGAGGCGCGCGTCTTCACCAATTTTCGATAACTCTGTCAACGCTGTGACTATCTGCACTAATCGAAATTCGTGTATTGCCTGTAAATACTTGGCGTTACGCCACTCAGTAACCGTCTTACGCGACACACCTATTTTGTCAGCGAGTTCCTGCACACCCACCCTATGCCTGTCCTTTGATTATTCAATCTTAAACCTCGAGATGTACTACAATCGCTACTTCAAGTACTTTTAAGTTCGGATGACTTCGATGCAATAGCGAATGCCGCAGCCGAAAAAGTTCGTTTCACAGTTTTAGCAACCGCTTAATTATCTGAAGAAAGTCGTGGCGCATTTCTTTATTTACGCGCTCCAGGAGCGAAGCGCGAATACGCCGTTCAAAAGCATTTTAAGTAGTTTCCAAGTGGATTAATGAATTTGTGTTAAAAACAAAAAAAGCCCCCTCAATTAAGAGAAGGCTGAAGTGTCTTGTCGAAAACTTTTTTTCATGTTTATTAAAACTTGCTGATTGCGAAACCGCACACTCCTAAAACGGCACCAATTATATAAAAGACTGCAACAACCTGCAATTCAGACCATCCAGAAAGTTCGAGATGGTGATGTAACGGCGCCATTTTGAAGAGACGTTTGCCTTTACCGTCGGGGCCTTTAGTGGCTTTGTAGTAACCAACTTGTGCCATTACAGACAAGGTTTCAACAAAGAATATGCCACTTAAGATAAATAATGCTGCGAGACTATTTGTAAGTAATGCGACTGCTGCTAACGCACCACCCAACGCGAGGGAACCTGTGTCTCCCATAAATACGCGGGCAGGGTTGCGGTTATGTGCTAAGAAACCTAAACAGCTTCCGCTGATGCTGGCACAAAAAATCATTAATTCGGGTGAAGTTGGAGCAGTTAAGGCGCCTAAAGCGAGCATCGCAATAGCTACCGTACCTCCAGCTAAACCATCAATTCCGTCAGTTAAATTGGTTGCGTTACTTTCGGCGACTAACACAAATCCTGCGAAGGGCCAAAATAATAATCCAAGGGGTAGAGAAAAACCCAAAGGAAACGCTATACTCGTAATGCTATTCGTTTGACTATACATTAACCACAGACAAAATAGTGCTGCGAATCCAACTTGCAGCGCTAGTTTAGTCTTTGGTGAAATACCTTTATTGGACTTGCGACGAAGAATTTGCCAGTCGTCGAGCCAACCAATGAAACCGTAGCTTAATGTTAATGCAGAAACGGCGAGGACTTGATGGTCAAAACCAGACCATACACAAGCAACAATTGCGGCAACAGGAATAAAAAATATACCGCCCATTGTTGGAGTGCCAGCTTTCTTGAGATGAGCTTGTGGCCCATCTTCACGAATCACTTGCCCAGCTTTGAGGGCAGAGAGCCAGGGTACCACCCAATAACCGACTGCGGCAGAAATTAATGCACACAGTAGAAGTGGCATCGTTAATGATTTTGCAAGCCAAGGTAGACGACCTGCCATCACATCCAATATTAGTGCTGCCACACCCAGCCCAACACCTAGTAACGAGACTAAACCGATACCAGTAATATTCAATCCTTGGTTAGGAGATAATTTTGCGTCCACGTAAGTTTCCCTTCACTCCACACTCTTTTTAAGATTTAGCTTAATTAATAAGCTGATTTATTAATAGGGACTATGCTTGCCACAAGTCCTCTGTCTTAAGGATACACTTGGCTTTGTTTACGATTCATCAATATCGACATCATCGTCCATATCGTCGTCATCGTAACCAATACCATCATCACCACCCAAAAACTCTGATATTTCTTCTTCACCATCATCGCCAAAGTCTGGTTCTTGCTCTGCGCGAGCGATAAGGCGCCCACTAGCTTGTAACCAGTCTAAAAGTGATGTTTCTTGCTTTAATGGAATTACAGCTGCGCGTTGGTTGCGGGGAGCTTCACGTAATGGAGAATTAAGCATATCGACAAAGACACAAAATAAGTAACGTAGCTGGACAATAAGAGTCTATCACTTGATACAAGAGATTTTAGTTATTCATTCAACTCTTTTCCAAGAAAATCCGTCAAAAAAATTATTATTTAATATCCGTAGGAAAATCTTGGTGAAATATCGAGTTTTTAGTATGGCGGTACACATTGGGGCTTTTTTCTTTTCAATAATGACTATTTACTGACCTGCATTTGAGGTAAAAAACGATGCTAGTAAAAACTCAACTTCTAAACGTTATTGCGTCCACAAATCGAGGTTTATTAGCGACCGAACTAGACAAACAAGCAATTTTAGCTGCGGTTGCGAATCTAGAAGACCAGAACCCAACACCGCGTCCACTTGAAGCAAGTGAAATGCTTGATGGCGATTGGCGACTACTATACACCACAAGTAAGGGATTGTTAAACATTGATCGGCTACCTTTATATAAATTAGGTCAAATATATCAATGTATCCGCGTCAACACTAACAGTGTATACAACATAGCATCAGTTTACGGATTGCCATACTTAGAAGGAATTATCAGTGTAGTCGCAACATTTCAACCGGTTTCAATAGCGCGCGTCCAAGTCAAATTCGAGCGTTCGATACTTGGATTAAGTCGTTTAATCGGCTTTAAGTCTCCTTCATCGTATATCCAACAAATCGAGAGTGGTAAAAAGTTTACCGCTATTGACTTCCCAATTAACAGCACCAACCAACAAGGATGGCTCGATATTACTTATATAGACAACGATTTACGGATTGGTCGTGGTAACGAGGGTAGTGTGTTTGTTTTGACTAGGGCATAGATACTCCTAAATATTTTTTCCTTTGTGACCAAAAAAGTTATTCGATAACGAGCGCATTGTCAAGGAGGAGGACACACCTTTTTTGAAATTGCCTGCTTTGTATCTTCTCAACAGGCATTTTTTCAAATAACTTAACAATGTAACAATGCGTCCCTTGCTAGTTGTAAAGTGTAGACATCAGACCCTGATATTTGACAATTCATAATCAAAGGGAAAAACTTATGGTTCAACGTGGTTCTAAAGTGCGTATTCTTCGCCCCGAGTCCTACTGGTACCAAGATGTAGGAACCGTAGCGTCAATTGACCAAAGCGGTATTAAATATCCCGTTATCGTTCGTTTTGATAAAGTTAACTACGCTGGTATCAACACGAATAACTTTGCTACTGATGAGTTGATCGAGACAGAGGCGCCTAAAGCCAAGCCCAAGGCAACCGCTTAAACGTCTAAATAACTCAGTACGATTGTGAGATAATTTACGCGCCCTAAATGGGGAGATAAAGATGATGTAGAAGAGTTCCCTCGGCTTTTCCCGTCTTCAAGTCTCCCCATTAATTTTTTTACTAGATTAAATTTAATACTCGTTTATTCCTTCCCGATAACAATGCCAGAATTACCAGAAGTTGAGACAGTCCGACGCGGTTTAAATCAATTGACCTTAAATCAAAAAATTATTGGTGGAGATGTACTATTACATCGTACCGTTGCTCATCCTGATTCAGTTGAAAAATTTATAGAAGGTATAAGCAAAACGAATATTACAATATGGCGCCGTTATGGAAAATATCTCCTAGCGAATTTATCTCCTGTATCTTCCCCCTCATACCTGGGAGTGCATTTACGAATGACGGGTCAATTATTATGGTTAAATCGCGATACCGCGTTGCACAAACATACGCGGGTGCGGATATTTTTTGAAAACGACTATGAGTTGCGCTTTGTAGACCAGCGTACTTTTGGTCAAATGTGGTGGGTAGAACCTGAAGTTAAAGTTGAAAAGGTAATTACAGGTTTGGCAAAGCTTGCTGCTGACCCTTTCTCACCTGAATTTACAGTGGCGTACTTGGCTGGTAAACTCAAAAATAGTCGGCGCCCGATAAAAACTGCATTACTCGACCAATCAATAATCGCAGGACTGGGAAATATTTACGCCGATGAAGCATTATTTTTGAGTGGCATTCGTCCAGAAACACTGTGTACTGATTTAAAACTCGCACAAATCGAAAAATTGCACCCAGCTATTATTCAGGTTTTAACAAAAAGTATCGAAGCTGGTGGTACAACTTTTAGTAATTTCTTAAATGTCGCGGGTGTTAACGGAAACTACGGTGGTGAAGCATGGGTTTATAATCGTGCAGCACAACCATGTAAAGTATGCGCTACTCCTATTCAACGAACTCGTTTAGCAGGACGCTCCAGCCATTTTTGTACCGAATGCCAAAAATAACCTCTTGTAGCACAGGCATCCCTGCCTGTGCAGTGATTATTTTTACCACAGAGACTATTAGGACATAGAGAAGAGAGATTGGCGCCATAGTAGTTCGTGTCATAAGTTTCGGTGTATAAGAGGATTGAACCACATTCCTGAGCGAGAATTTCCCGCTTTCTTAGACACAAAGTACACAAAGTAAGAGATAAGAAAGAAAATTTAAGAGCAGGCGCCTACTCCCCAAAATTAATGACACGAACTAATAATACGGTGTATGTAACTGTATAAAAATTTTACTCATTATATAAATTCATCCTGTATAAGAGCGGCTATTTTGCGTTAACGCAGTTTGCCCGGAGGGCGAATAACACGTAATTTCAATAAAAAATAGCAATAATATTTACAAAACAATGAATTTAAAACTTCTCTTACTCCCCCTCTGTGCCCTCTATGTCTCTGTGGTAAGAAAACTACATTCCTACTACACTAGGCGCAAGTTACAATCCTTAATGGAATACTGTACGCGCTTATAGGAACTATCATGGCAGTCAAAAGAGGAGATATGGTTCGCGTTGTTCGCGATAAGCTTGAAAACAGCCTTGAAGCACAAGCTAGCGATACTCGTTTCCCTTCCTATCTGTTTGATAGTGAAGGTGAAATCGTTGATATCAAGGGTGATTATGCTTTTGTTAAGTTTGGAAAAGTCCCTACACCAAATATTTGGTTGCGTCTAGAGCAACTTGAAGCTTTTAAATAGTTATGAGTGCTGAGTGCTGAGTGCTGAGTGCTGAGTGCTGAGTGCTGAGTGTTGAATTTTAACTCCGCGCCTCCGCGCCTCCGCTCCTCAGCACTTTTAACTTACCAACTGATTTGCTGTCTTTCTTTGACTACCCTTATGTAAACGTCTTGGGTAGAAAGTGCAAGTTTAGCCCAATTAAAGCGGCGCCCTAAATCTTCGTAGGCATTATCTACTAACCATTTTCGATAGCCTGGATTTTTTAAGACTTCTAAAATACCCCAAGCTAGAGAGTCAGGAATATTTGTGTAAGTGACAATACCTGTTTTTGTGTGTTGAACTACTTCTGGTAATCCACCTGTATCTGATACTACAACTGGAACACGCGAAGCAAAGCTCTCTAATGCAACAATACCAAAGGGTTCATATAAACTAGGAAATACGGCGCAGTCGGCGACTGTTTGAAATTTATCTAAGTAATCATCTGACATAAATCCTGTGAAATAGCATTTATGCCAAATACCTAAATCCCAAGCTTGTTTTTTGAGACTATCGCTATTTCCACCACCAATAATTACAAATTTGACGTTTCCCCCCATTTCGGCGAGAACTTTAGGCGCCGCATTTAGTAATACAGATACACCCTTTTCATAGGTCATGCGACCAACGTAGTAAACGATTTTCTCTCCATCCTCTGCAAAGAAACGACGAAAATCTTGTGCGTGAAAGTCTTGATGATGAACTTTCTTCTCTGGACGTATGCCGTTGTAAATTACATCTATTTTATCCCACGGACTATGTAGCGCGCGTTCAACTTCACGTCGCATGTAGTCGCTGCAAACAATTATTCGCCATGCGTTGAAAGCTAATAACTCTTCTTTACCGTTAATATAATGCTGGATATCTGTGTGAATGCCATTATGGCGCCCACACTCGGTAGCGTGAATAGTGACAACGAGGGGCACTTTGAAACTGTGTTTGAGTGCAATAGCTGCATCTCCAACCAGCCAGTCATGAGCGTGGATTAAATCAAATTTACCTTCAAGAGCCATGAGTTTACCACCATGTAGCCCCATGCTCTGGTTCATATTAACTACCCAATGGAAAAAATCATTTCCAGGCGCCACAGGTACACGATGAACTTGAATACCCTCAACAATTTCGTATAAGGGAGCATTGCCAAACTCAGGAGTCATTAAGTATATTTGATGTCCCAACTTTACCAACTCCGGATAAAGTTCACCAACATGACGCGCAATACCCCCAACTATGCGCGGTGGAAACTCCCAACTTAACACCAATATTTTCATATGCTTTCACCCCTAGCCCTTTTAAAATCCCTAATATACGAACTTGCTTTGTTTCGACGAGTTTGACAATAACAATGGCTAAGTTTAGCAATTTTTTTACAATTTCTTTATACTTCTTTTGAATAAAGGCTTAGTAAGAAGGCGCCAGCAGTCGTAGGCAAGGCAAAATAATGTATTTACTTGACAGTTCATACCAGGTCTTGTAAAAGCACAGCCTTATAAGCGTTAATGATTATCATTATTATCATTGTGATTCATTAAGTTATCTTTATTACCTTTGTTATTGCTTAAGTTGTCGTTCCCGTTATTGTTGCCGTTATTACTAAAGTTCTCGCTGTTATTGCCGCTATTATTGCCATTGTTACTAAAGTTGTCGTTAAAGTTCAAATTTACATACACATTAAGTTGAATTAGGCTGCCTTTAGAACCAGAAAGCAAATATCCGAGTATTAACCCTAGAAGCAAAAATAGTACATTTAAATTCATACAATGAGATAGTGACGCTATTACCTGTTAAGTTAGCGTTTGGGCAAATCTAAACTGTTCGTGAATATAATTTTTGAATTTAATGGCTAACTTTTCTTGTGGGGTGGGCAACAGTTCAATGCAAACAAAAATTTATCTTGTCAACAACTATTATCAATTATCTGATTGGTATTTCTGGGCAAAATCCTTACTGTGACATGCAATCGCAATATAACTACACATTAAATATTAAAATGTTAAGAAAATATAAACTATATTTTTTTGCAGAAAATAAATGATATGTTGGTTACATAAACAAATGAGTGTGAAAGTGTAGAGCGACTCTTTACGCCTAAAAACTCTAGCTCGAGGCAATTGCATCCTTAGTATATAGACTCCTGACGAGTATAATACACTCAGTTTACGAAAGTTAAAAATAGGCTTCATATCCTTACGGCGTAAGCCTTACAGGTGAGTACAACAATACATATCCCATATACCATAAATACTCGTAGCTTCACCCGGAAATACTAGCACCTCTTCCCGGAAAAAAATTTTAAAAATCTCTTAAGCATTGATGTATATAAGTTTTGAGATTTGAGTACAAAACTTAATAAATCCAATAACTCTTATCCAGAAGACATATTCCCCCTCATTAAAGGTGGCTGATATAAAACTTATATCGCCAATCACAAAGAGCGCCACCAAGCAATCGAACTTAATAAATAAATTTGGTTAAGTGGCAGGCGCCCCAAGTGAGTGGAGGGATGAGATAGCACCATGCCCCTGTGGACTGGAAGTCGCGGCTGAACACAACATAACTATAATTCACCCGCAAAGTACGCGCGTTGACACACACCGACGCCCATTACAAGGGTTTACAACCTGAAGAAGAAACTTACCCACCTTTGGGTACTAGCTTCAACAGGATAATGTGAGCTTCAGACGCGACTTCTTTTATTTTGTTTCATCTCCTTTGAAGGCGCCGACCTATGTACCCAACATTACCTTATATAATGACACTACAATCTACTGGGTTAGCGGAAGTTAAAACAACCACATCAAAATCTGGCAATTGCGGATGCACAGGTAACAGCGCTTCTGTTGAAATGGAAGAAAGCATTAAGGAGCGCATTGCCAAGCATCCTTGCTACAGCGAAGAAGCGCATCACCATTATGCTCGGATGCACGTTGCTGTGGCGCCTGCCTGCAACATACAATGTAATTACTGCAACAGGAAATATGACTGTGCTAACGAAAGCCGTCCTGGTGTAGTTAGTGAATTATTAACTCCTGAAGAAGCGGCACATAAAGTATTAGTAGTTGCAAGCAAAATTCCCCAAATGACCGTTTTGGGAATTGCTGGACCTGGTGACCCATTGGCAAACCCAGAGAAGACTTTTCGCACCTTTGAGTTGATAGCTGACAAGGCGCCTGATATTAAGCTTTGTTTGTCAACTAATGGTTTGATGCTTCCTGAATATATTGATAGAATCAAACAATTAAATATTGACCACGTTACAATTACCCTTAATACTGTAGACCCTGAAATCGGCGCCCAAATTTATTCTTGGGTTCACTACAAACGGAAACGATACAAAGGTGTTGAAGGTGCTAAAATCCTTTTAGAGAAACAGTTAGAAGGTTTACAAGCACTTAAAGAAGCAGACATTCTTTGTAAAGTGAACTCGGTAATGATTCCGGGTATTAATGACCAACATCTTGTTGAAGTTAATAAGATGATTCGTGAAAATGGTGCATTTCTGCATAATATTATGCCTCTAATTTCTGCACCCGAACATGGAACTCACTTCGGTTTAACCGGACAGCGTGGTCCAACTAGTACTGAGTTGAAGACAGTACAGGACAGTTGTTCTGGTAACATGAAGATGATGCGCCACTGTCGTCAATGTCGTGCAGATGCGGTAGGATTATTGGGAGAAGACCGTAGCCAAGAGTTTACGCTATCAATAAAATATGAAACTATTACCCAGAGCCAAACTCCACGTTCTCACCGTATACTCTGTGGAAATAAGCAACATCCCAAGCATCAACAGTTAGCGAAACATTTTTGAGGTTATCCCAGAGAATAATCTATGGATTAATCCCAAAAATCGGGCATTTAAGAAAAAAGTAAGAAATAGCCCAAGGTAAAATGCTGCAATGCTTATTCAGTAGGATTATTTAAGGGTAATGCTTCGCAAGGTTGCTGCGCGGTATCAGTTTTTTAAGAAATATTTTTGTATAAAACACTACGAATCGTATCAATAAAAAATCGAAAGATATCAACGCAGTTGGGTGTCTACGGTAGCGTTTACGGACTATGCCCGAAAGCAAAAGCTTTATATGCAATCAATGAATTGGTCTAGAAGGACATCACCAGCGTCAAGGTCTTTGCTTTTGCTAAAAGTTAGCGAAGGTTGGTCATCGAAATAAAGCGTTATTTCGTCGTCGTTAAAATCATTATTTTCGCTTTCCCAGTCTGTAACTTTGCGTAAATCATATTCCTTTCCATTGACAATAATGCAAAATTCTTTATTCATGAGCTTTTTTCTTGATTTTATTTTAATGGATTTTCTTTACGACGCTTAAGCTCTGCCTCTCGCTCTTTCTTTAATGATATCACAGACTCCTTAAAGTCGAGTAATTTTTGACGCTCATTATTGAATAATTCTACAAATTGTTCTTTGGTTATTTGTCCTTTGCGTAATCTTTTAGTTAATTCTCCAGCTAAAATTTTAGACTCTCTCCGGTAAGTTTCTTTCCAAAAATCAGCACGCATTTTGTTAAACTCGTCTCTGCCACCACTGCCGTTTTTTGGTATAGCAAATTCAGTCATTACTCCTGTTTCAGGGTGATAACCTTTAGGATGATTTGCATAGTAAAGTGGGGAAGTGACATCATGTAACCCTCCAGCAAGTATTACTAATGTTCTTGTATTTTTGCCTTGAATATCTATTTCATAGCCTGACTTAACATTATCTGTTTTTCGGAGAAGTCCGCGCATTTCAGCCTTAGCTTGTTCAACAGTTATTTTCCCTGATTCAACCCTTTTGTTTATTGTTTCAAAGGGAACCTTAGACCATTGGTTAATGTGATGGATTTGCATCTTGCCGAGTCCGCGACTGGCAACATACTGTTTTCCTGGTGAACCATAGACGTTCCGCCAATCAGGAGCAGGAGCATTTTCTGCGCTATCTTCGACGTAAGACATTGCTTTAGCTAGTTCGCGGACAACTCTAATGTTGTCATACTTTGCTCTATCGGGGTGAAGCTTAGGTAAGCCATAGATAGTTTCCCCGTCAAACATTACTTTTGTTTTGTGGTTATTCAGTGATAATCTACCATCGTCTGTTACCACGCCATATTCAAAAGATTTATCTGGCGAAACTTTATATCCTTTAGTAGCTTCGCGGAATTTTTCTTTATTCTCCCAAAGATTAATTTTGTGGTCTGTAGCCGAGACGCTATCACTGGCTACAACTTTGCGTTCTGTTGGTAATCTTCTCAGCTTAGAATATCCGTATTTGTCTAGGTTTTTATCTTTCTTAGACTGAGCCTTAACGGATTCTTTGGATGTTGTTTCTGCTTTAGCTTTAGATTCACCCGCTGGTTTTATCGGTGTTTCTTTCTTAGGAACAATGACCCCGTACAATCGCTGTCGTTGTCGGGGGGACATCTCTTGAATAATTTCATCGCGCTCTCTGTTTAAAACAGCGTCCTTGAATAACTGTCCTGCTTCTTTTCCGGTTTTCTTAGCTTGTTCTTTGCTAATTTTCGGAAGATGTTTCTGTGACTTAGCTTGAATATTTTCTTTAAGAACAACTCCGAAAAACCGTTGCCGTTGACGCAGCGATAATCCTCTGATAGTTTCTAACCTAGCTTGATGAAGTTCCGCGTCTTTAAACAATTGACCTGCTTTACGGCTTACACCCCTAGCTTCACCCTTGCTTATTTTGGGTGTGTCTGATGTTCCTTTTGAAGCAAATCTACCGTGCGTATCCCTTGGATGTTTATTGGAAATCCATGAATTATTCATTGGGACTTCCTCTAAGTATAATTGCTGCTTCTTCTAGGGTTACATCGAAAAGTTCAGCGATTTTACTAATGTTTTTTTTTGTAGCTGGTAAACCTTGAGTGTTGCTTGATGAAATGTGGTTGGTTTTTGATTGCTTTGAAGTTGCCATTTAGAAAAACTTTTATACACAAAAATATTGGGCTTGTGCATAAGTTTCCTTAAAGCCTTATCAGAGAATTTTTTTTATAAAGTTGCAGCAATAGTGTTTTTAGTGATAAGTTTTGTTAATATCACTGTAAGAAAATCCGCGAATATTTGATGATTAAACACAAAAAATCGCGGCTAACTCTAAGGTGTGTCTTGAAGTTAGCCGCGAAACTTTTATAAGAATTTAATTTTTAAAAAGACTATTTAAAAAAGAACCATGCTGAATAACATATTGTCGCCAAGCAACGCCCAAAACCTCGGCATATTCATCGGCGAATCTGTAACCGGAACCACGAATAAAAAAGTTTGCGCCTTCAAAATCTTGACGTTGTAAAAGTTCCGAAACTAGCAGTGGCTTATTAAAATCAACAACGGCATTCCACTGAAAAGTTATTACGCCGTCCGTTGGTGGTTCAATAATTTCTCCGCTAGCAAATATTCCGCGAATTTTGTCACCGACACGCACGAAGTAAGCTTCATCACCAACAGCAATGTTTACCACATTGCCGCAAGTCCAATGTTCTGTATACTGCTGGTTCTTAGCAAACAGACTCTGCGCGACTATAATATCGTCTTTGATACCATCGTAAACTTTTAGATTACACAGAAAAAATCTTGTTGCCATATAGGTATCTTTCATTGATATAACCGTAGATGGCAACATAAACAGCAGATTGTTAGCGGTATCAGTATAATTTTTGAGTAATAAATATTACTGCTAATTATTTACGAGGGCGAACCGTGCGGTTTTATTCGTTCGATACCGCGATTGTATCCACGGATATATCCTGCACGGTAAGCCTTAAAGATTTTGTCGCTTACATTCTTTGGTAATTCTGCAACAGAATCTACATCAAAAAATTCACCGCAATAAGTTGCGGGGACATGCTCTGGAATCAACTCAGGGTGTTTATAAAAATCAATATCGGTTTTTTCTTCTAGGTGTTGTACCCTAGCGAATATCCAATTCAACTCTCTAAAAATTTTTATCATTTCATAATCCATCGGTATAACCCCAGAATAATTCATCATTATTATTCTACTGCGTTGCAGAACCGCTAACGCGCTACGATTAGAGTGTATCTAGAATATTAGTTCCAAGAGATATTTCCAGGGATACAACACCCTGGAAAAGACTTATCAAAAATAAATGCGGTTATTGTTTTAGGAAGAAATCCGCGAGCCGTTCAGCAGACCAAACGCTTTGATTCGATGCGCCGTTACGCTCTAGAACTTCAGAAATAGCAATAAAGAAATCATAAAATGACATATCTGTTAAGCGGATTAGCGAATGTAAGCCTTTGCTGATAGTCTCTAAATCTTTCGCGGGTAACGCTGCTTCAGATATTGCTTCGTCCATTTGTTGACGATTAGTAGCTCGTTCTAATGCCATTGTTATTTCTGTTGCTTGAATTTCGGCTCTTCCGTACTTAACTTGCTAAATTAATATTATAATGCCAAGAAAGTAAAGCTCTAATCTCAAAATTGCGGAAATTCTTAAAGCCAAATCCACTTCTTTTTATTAGCTTCAATTTATTATTAATTCCTTCTACAACTGCATTGGTAGTTTTCCTATCAAAGTATCCTGCTACTTCTCCAAACCAGCGTTTAATTGTATTAACACTTTTTTGATAATAAGGCTCAGCTTTTTTTAACCAATCGAGTAACCCTAATATTCCTGTTCCTGGGTCTTCAGTCGTATCAAATAAATTACGAAATTCTTCTTTCAATGAATGCATTATTGCTAATAAAGGAGATGCTTCTCTAATTGTATCTAACTTTATTTTTTGCTTATCTGTTAGGTTCTCTTCTGCTTTTAAAATTGTATATTTGTTACCTTTTAAACTATCAAATATTTTTTCTCTCGATTCAACATTTAATTCCAACGCTGCTTTTTTTTCTGCTATTCTAGCTTGGTTCAACTCTTCGTGTATTATTTTTGTAACATGGAACCTATCCACTGTAACAACGGCGTTTGGGCAAATCTTCTCGATTAAATTTTTATAATTTCCGGTCATATCCATACTTACTTCTTCTATTTGTTCTAAAACTACTTTCCCCCACTTTATCATCACATTCTCTATATCAATTTGTTTTCTTTCTTTAACCAACCCTATTAATTTTCCTGTATCTATATCTACAAGCACGACAATAAATTTTCCTTGACCTTTAACTAAACTTATTTCATCTATTCCTAACCTTACTAAATTACTAACATTTATTGGTAAAATATTTTTAACTATATCTTCAAGCATCGAATAAACTTCTTCCTCGCTTAATCCATTATTTTTGGCTACATTACTTACATCACTATGAATAAGCTGTTTAATAATATTTTCCGCATATCGATGCGTATGCTTTCTTCTTGCTCCGACAAAATCAAGGTCTTCATTAAATGTTTTACAACATTTTTTACATTTAAATCTTCGTCTATTTATATTCAGTATTACTTCCTTATCTCCCATCGGTAAATCTTTAATTAAGTAATTTTGATTTTGGTGCAGATGGTCTGACTTTTTTCCGCACTGTGGACATACTGCACTTTTAGTCTTTTTAGTTACTGATAAAATTAAGGTGTTACCCTCTTGTAGACTGGATTCTACTACTATGTCAGGTAAATTTAACAGTTCGGTCAAAACCCTTTTCATAACTGATTTTACTGAAACAAAAGATGATTATTTTAATATTTTAGCACGTAAAGCACGGGAGAGCCAAGTTTCTAATACTTTTACTTTTTCTTCTAGCGTCCCTGGTTCATCCACCAGCAGCGCTAACAATAAACTTTTTATTGGCTCTTTCTTTAAACTTTCTGCTGACACCTCACCAAACATTCCTACGATTTCTCGCGCTGCTTGCCTTTTAACTATTATTTTTGACATAATGCTCTTAGTAAATTTTTCAAGTTTGTTCATGGGAGAGATTCGTTGTCTTTCCCATGATTTTTTATTTCGAGAGTTTCTTTATTGCTTTTGTTCCTTGTTATTTTTATTATAGCATATATTTATTGAAAAAACTAGATTATTTATGTTAGAATAATCTTATAAATTAAACATTAAACATATGTCGCAAAACAAGTATACCGGGCACAGAATCACTATCACAATTCCCTTTGACGTTTACGATGAATTAGTTACACAAGCTAACTCACAAGACCGCCCCGTGGCTAACTACTGCCGCAATATTGTTATTAAAGCTGTTAATGATAAATCCAAGGAACAGACCGATGATTAACTTAGAATTAATTGGCACTGACTTAGGATTAATGGTAAACGTTCTGGATGTGACTAGTGAAGGGAATCATCTGGAAATAAGAATACAAAACAATGATGAAAACATTTTTGTAAGTTCTTTAAATAGTTGCGGAGACTTGACGCAAGAAGAATTTGATACCTATGAAGAACATTTCAACAGAGTAGAGACAGTTTTTCAATCAATAGAATATTTAAAAGACATCCCCGAAATAAACATAACTATAAGCATTGATATTTTTGGTGCTGGATTTCTAAACTGTCAAGATTATTCTATCTTTGAAGATTATCTGTGAATCTGGTTTAGTGTAAAAAAAACCTAGACCCTTGTCCCTGACTGGATTCTAGGCGGACACACCTAGGCTTTCTAAAACCCCTTTTACTAATAAAGAACGGGTAGGTGTGTCTGATAATTCTAGTACGAACAATCCCTGACAATATCCATAGTGCTAGCTGTCGAAGATACCTAGGCTTCAGTATTGTTATTGTTTTGGTATATATTAAGACATTTTTATAAAGTTTGTACAACTTGTGGATTTTGTATCGTGAAACGTCTGTAACCTATACTGCACCTTGGTTCTAGCTGTGCCCACCCCCCCCTTATAAAAACAGCGTTTACTAATTAAAAGACCGGGGGGTGGGCACGATGATTAAAACACAAACAATCTCTGAATAGCCTCTGTTCATTTTAATAGTCAGGAGTCACGGCACATCATTAAAGCTGTCACTTCACTGCGTTCACGCTTCGCCTATATGACGATGCAACGATATGTTGAAGAAAAGCACCAACAAAACATGTGAAGCTATGTCTGGGGATTTCTCTCTGTACTATTCACTAGTATTTTCTGTAAACTACTTCGTAATTTTCGATGTCGCTTCGTAAAAAACGTTTGCTGGAATCTTATGGACAAACCGCGAAACGTACATTGGTTCAAACCCTGGATGTGTCCGCTGGTATTCCTCGTACCTTTCCTCTGACCAAATCAACATCGGAGCATCGATATTTTCGACAAAGCATATCATCTTTAAATGTTTATTTTTGGGCTTTTTACCTTCGGTCAACTTCGTTAACATAACACTAACCAGTGAAAAAATCGTTGTTCATTTCTAGGTTGCCTTTTTTAGCTTGTATTGCTAAAAAGCCTAAAAACTATTGCTGCACAAGCTTAACGGAGCAACTACGGATAATTTCTGTGAAATTTTATAGAAAGTGCCTTGGCAAACCTTAGTTAAATCGCTGAAAGTGTTACTGTGTAAGCTTAACGGACTGCCTGCGGGGGTCTTATGCATTTCGCTATCGCTCAAGTTCCGCAATCTGCGGGAAGGAGCCAATGATTTTCCCTGATTTTCATCCGTTAACCATACACAGCAACCTTTCCGGCTTGTGTAGTAGAGGTCAGTAATGTAAACAACTGAGTTCTTATGCACACCCTTGGGTAGCCAGAGATTAAATAATACTAGAAAATCAGCCTTGGAAAAACTTTTGACAAGCTTCATTTTTGCCTGACGAACTTTTGCAGTATTTTTACTCAGAGACATCGCATAGTTTGCTTGGTCTTCGGTTAAGTAGCAAATTTTTTCTGGTTGACCTTTGCCGTTGATTTCTCCGTTTTCAAAACAGAGAATTCCAAAGGCTTGCTCTATCTCGGTTTGGTAACAGCATCAGCTTAAACTTTGAAATTACCCGTGGAAGCATTGCAATAGCGTCAACCGTGGCATAAGCTTAGGAGTCTAGCTTTGGCTTATTAGCCCCTGCGAGAACGACCTGCAAGCCGTGTCTAGAATCTTTCCCTTGGGATAGCCTATTGTCTAAAAATCGCAGGATTTGGCTCTGCAAGCGGCAGCAACGATAAAGTCAGGAATGCAAGCTAGATAGTAACTCGGATAGTTTGCTCGCAGACAATTTTCCCGTGAGCGGCTTTTAGTCCCAGTGCAGCGGTGGGGACAAAGCTCAATTAATACATAAACGCTACGAATCGTATTTGTAAAGATTCACGCAGTGCTGTCGTAGAGTGCCGGAGGCATAGCCCAGACTTGACCTAAGAATAAGCTTTTGGGCTTACCTGCGAATCATCCCTGGAAAAATCTGCAAATCATTTTTCGGATTCGAGCCGGAAAGTATAGCCAGAGCGCTTAACGGAGTTAAAAAATCTGTGCATGACCACAAATAATATATAAAAAATTAATTCTTATGCACAGCTTCGCTAGCCTACGGCACCACCTTATTAGATATGCGTCTAAATAGATTATGGCAATAGCAGCGGAGGGCATATGGGAAATCCCAGCAACTAGTTCACTGGGCACCAAAACGCTGTTAAAACTCTTGAAACGATTGCTGGAACTGTATCTGTAGTGGGAGCCGCTAAACGCCTACAAAAAATCTCAAAGCTGTTGCAATGACTTGGTTGATGGGAGCCGCCGCAGCGCATATTCCCCTGGAATTTTAACTGTTACGCTTTACGGTCATGCGCGAAGCTTGAACGCAGTGAAATGCGCGGGTATATTTGCTAAATTTAACGAACGAACGTTCGGATGCTCTTGAGGTTTGTTTCGGAATTGGGGGTCTATGGGAATCCCCCATACTCATACAATAAACATCGCTAGCGCAATGACTAAATACCGCCCCAGAAATTGCTTCAAGGACGGTTCAATAGTTTCTTTCATGGCATTAATCATTACTAGGCTTTTCTGTCGGTTCCTCGGCAATATTCCGCTGGTATAGCTCATAATAATAAGCGCGGAGTTGTTTCATGGGTTTACTACGGCTTACCGCTGAATTTATCCAGGGTTTAGCTTTGCGAATAGTCTGCTGTTTTTTCGTTGGTAGCAACTCCACAGGCTTAAGTATAGGGTCATTTTCGGGCAATTCTGAATACATTTCTAGACACCTTCGCTAACATTTATTGTTTTGACCTAAAACACGTTTTAAAAACGCTGCAAGGCTCAATCCCCATAAATCCCCCCACTTTTTAACTATTATTTGATTTTCACTGGGGATGTCTCACGGGATAAGTCGGGGATAAGTCGGGGATAAGTCGGGGATAAGTCGGGGATAAGCCTGGGGATGTCTGAAAGCCTTAATCCCTCGTTGCACCCTCTCTGTTTTTGGGATGCTTCGCCAGAGCAATCCCCACGGTCAAAACCTTGTTTTATCTTTTTGAGCGAAACTGTAATTCCAGCAGCGCTAATTACTATTGATAAATCTCGCGCACTTTCTCCAGATGTTGTTTCCATAGGTCACTATTGTTTAACCGAGCCTCGTACAATTCCTGCGGTGTCGGCGGAACATATTCCGCTGGTTGTTCCACAGGTGTTTGTGGTGGTGTTGGTGTTGGTGCCTCATCATATGTTGGCTGCGAATATTTCAACTTTATTTCAGTGAGTAGTTTCTCGTTATTTTGCTGATATTCTTTGTTGATTTCTTGCAGCCTACTTACGACCTCCCTTGCTTGTCGCAACACTGCTTCTGTTTGATAGTCCATCAAATTGCTCCTTCATTATTTTTTCGTTATGCTGTTTCAAGGCTAAATACTGTTCTGGTGTACACCAACTAGGATTATTAGTTTTTCTCAATGTTTACTCCCTTAAGCCTACTGTGGTTATGTCCTGGGGTTTTATCTTAATATTTATTATAGCATATTTTGGGTTTATTTTTTGATATTAATTGTCGGTTATGCTATTGGAAGGATGTCGTAGACTGCCTGCGGTGGAAGTTTCTAGTTTTTGTCAGAACTTCGATAGTTATTCTTGATTTCTCTCGGCGAATAATATTAGCGGCGATTCACGGGGTCTTCCAGCGATGATAAGCCCTGAATGATGTCTAGGTCATTTCCTTGATTTCCGAGCCAATGATTTTTCGCTGGTTGCGGCTACTGGGACATTAGCGCTGATGCTAGGCTACAGATAATTTTGGGGTAGCGTCTAAGGATGGGAGACTCCAGGGCAGTATAAAACTTGCATCCGTAATAAAATTATGGCTGTATTCCTTGATATAACTTCAAGACGGGAAATCCCGCATCGCATCTCAGCCATTTTCACCGATATTTTCGCAGTTTTTTACCGAGATGGTGATAATGACTGTATCGCTGTCACAGCCTAGGTTTTACCGCTGATAGTTTACTGATGGTCTACGGGACGTATACTTGGGTTATGTCTCAAAAAATACTCAGTTATATATAACGCTGCTATATTTAAGAAGTTCGCCTACTGATAATCCTTATGCCTTACGACTGCTGGCACCATCTCGTTTATGTTGAAGATGCTTTTGCCAATGTGCTGACCGAGGAACAGAAACAAGATTCAGCTTATTGCTGGAGTGTTTTGGATGGATACCGGGAAGATTTTGAGTACTATAACTCGTGAATTTTGCGCGCGGTTTTTTCCTGATTAGGCTATCGGTGCTTTCTTTAGAGAAATCGCTTTATAACTATCTAGTGCTATCTCTAATGATGTTCCATGAACTCCTGACTATTGAATCGAATAGAGGTTATCTAGAGATTGTTCGTGTTGGAAGTATCAGACACACCTCCCGGTTCTTTATTAGTAAAAGGGTTTTTAGAAAGCCTAGGTGTGTCCGCCTAGACCCCAGTCAGGGACAAGGCTCTAGGGTTTTTTGAGCTAAATCAGTGAAAGCTGAGTTACAGTCGGTTCTTTTGGTACTTCTTCAGCAACCACCTCTGGTGTGTCCGTAGATAATTGAACAGGGTTAGCAAGTTCAAGAATAAGCGCATCAGCTTTTCTGTGGGCATACTCTAAGGATTCTTGAGCAAAGGTAGGTTTGAAGTCTGGTTCATCGGAATCAACAGCGAAGTAAGCAGAGGAATCATCTAAAGTACCTTCGATTGCAATCGCGGATTCGGTTTGAGCAAGTTTAGAGAATTGATGTTCTGCGAAGTTGTTCAAAAAGTCTAGCGAAGCTTGTTCAACCTGGTAGTATCTCACGAGTTTTCCATTAACTTTTTTCTGTGGAGCTTTACCATTAGCTGTTGTTTTAAATTCTAAGCCACGCTCTCTAAGAAGTTTAGCGACAGTGGCAGCGGGTTTTGTTTTGTGAATCCAGTGTTTTGGTTCATTTTTATGTTCTTCGACAAGTGCAGCGTGGATTTTTTCGCAGTCAGCATCAAAAAATTGTTTGTTGGGGTCAAGGAATTGTTTCAAGTTAAGCCTTTTGGTTCTTTCCGCATCAATCATCGAAAATTTAATATCACCAGGGAAGCGAGAACCAAGGTAACTTTGAGCATTGTTTATCCAAAGGTCGCGGTCAACAGACGCTTTAAGTTCTTGCATGAAACAGTTGTAATACTTGTAACAAGATTTTTCTAATGAGCCATCCCAGTTTAAGTAAGCCAAAGATGCATAACCTTCGAGTTTTTCGCCGTTAAATTCAGAGGTTGATTTTGAGATTATTTTTTCACCGAATGTTTTATGCAATTGATGTTTGATGAGTTGTACTTGTTCTAATTCGGTGAGTGTTTCTTGTGAGTCTAGCTTTTTGCTAATAGCTTTTAGTTTGTCTTCGGTGGGAAGTTCAGCGGTAGCAATCTTTTTAAGTTTCTCTAGTTTTAGAGTCCCCCAGGCATTGTCTAAATCTTTTTTAGTTGCTTCACTGGTAGCTGTGTTGGTAATAAACTTTGTCTCTTCTAATTGATAACCATCTTTGATTAATTTAGCTTTGACTTTGTTTCTAAGGTCAGCCATTGCTATGTTTTTAACAGCGGCATTTTTACAGAATAGTTTCCAGTAAGGGCTGGTAAACTCACCACTGAGAATGTCATAGTTGGGGTTGAAGTTTTGAATGATAGATGCTCTTTTGGTTTCGATTTCTTGGTAGTAATCGTTAACATCTTCGGGGGTATATTTGTGGCTTTGTTCGTAGTTAAACCCTTGTTCCGCACACCAAACATAAATCTGTTTTGCTCCGCGAACACGTCCTAGAGCTTGACTTGCAGCATTAGCATCAAAGATACCATTACAAAAGAGAAATACACCGTCATTAAACCGTTGATTCTCTAGAGAAACACCAGCGGTAATACTTGGCGAACATACAATAAGCTCCACATTGGTAGAAAGTTCGTTGATGTTTGAAATAAACTCTGCCTCTTTCGCCGAAGTTTCGCTGTTGATTATTTTAAGATTCAATTCAGGGCGTTGTTCGCTGAGATATTGAGCAATGGACTTGCCACCCATGACACCATCCTTGAGGTCATCAACGACAAAGCAGGGAACACCAGCGTCAATTTTCTCTAGTAAAACTTTAAGTAGTCCAGTGCAGTCACTATCGGTAGAGAACAGCAAATTTCCTCTTGTTGGTTGAAATTCATTGATTACAACTTCGATTTCTGTTCCAGGTGGCACAAGGGAATGAATTATGTCTATCTCTTTTTGTGCTATATCCTCAGACATAAACAGTGCTGAACCGTCAGATAAAGCAGCATGTAAATGAGCCTCGAAATAACGCAATATTGTTGGTCGCATACCATCTTTGTTGCATAAGCTCTCGAAATTGTATTGCATGATTTGGTCGAATTCATCGCCAATCAACAAACCCTTAGAAAGTAGGTTTCGGGGGTTAAATTTAGGAGCAGAATTGCTGCAAAAACTTTGTTTCTTTGATGGATGTTCAGGCTTAAATTTAATGTTTATTTCAGCAGCCATTTTCATACAGAGGCTTATCCGAGTATGCCAACTAGCGATACCTTCAAACTGTGTATTGGCGATAGCGCTAACCAGGGATTTTGTTTTCGCTGTGCCTTTAGGAGAAACTACTATTGATACCTTGTGGGGCTGCAATCCAAGGTCTGAATCTGTGAGAAATTCTTTGTTTATTCTCTTAACTTTTATCCCAAGTTTGCTACAAAGACCAACATCGATGCTAGTTAAGCTGTTATATAAATCGTTATCTACGACAACTTTCTTGGAATCAATTTTAGGTGTGTACGCTGGCATTTCAACGCCAGCCTGCGAAGCTAATTCGCGGACAATATCAACGTAATCTTTTCCTGTTGGAGTTCCAGAGCCACCTTTAAGCATCCAGCGATATTCAATTGCGCCACCACCAAAACCAACTCTGTCAATCCACAACCATTGACCATTAACTAAATTAACGTGAAACGAAGTTCCACTGCTGCTAGACCGACCATAAGGCATTCCTTGAAGAGTTTCACCATACCACTCGAAGTTGTGACCATCCCAGTTGTAAATATCTTCGGGCTGAAGTTCTGGTAATACTTTATTGTTAAAAAAGTTCACCAGTTCATTCTCTGAAGATTGTCCAAAGCCAGCAGCCTTGTTTCTCTTGCTGGAAGTTTTGACGTATTCACCGTTGGAATCAATTTGATGTTGTTGCTTAGTTTTGGTCGGTGAATCCTCTTTTTGTTCGTTGCCGCTAGGGTAGATACCGATTGATTCAAGGTTTTTAACTATTGGAATGCCACCATCAACCAATAAGCGATAAGAATTTCCGTTAGGATGTATTGTTGGTGCCATAACAGCAAAGCAGCCGTATCCACGAATTTCGCCTATCAGTTCACCACCAGGGGTGCGAGCCATAGTACCAAAATTAGGATACTCTTCCACAGCTATTACAACGCGATACCCACCGCCACCTGATTTTTCTTGCCAGATATCCTCAAAGCCATTCTTAGCGATAAAATCGTTAAAAAACCAATCGTCGCATTCTTCCTGTGAATTAAAATCTTTGGCATCAAAATCGAGTGGTAATACTTCGTAATTTCCAATAATACCAACACCGTTGTAAACGCATTGAAACCACTCTTTTAATTGTTTATCTGTAGGTGTTGAGTTATGGTATTGCCTATGGCTTATGTTGTACTGTTTCCCGCTGTTTCGCATACAACTTGGGTTTTTACCAGAGAACTTAGCCTTTGGTTTTCCGTCTTTCAGCGGACAACGGTCATAAGTTTTTTTGGCTGGATTCCCCCGTTCAACCTCGTGACCACCTTCAGAGTAAGGGTCTAAAGCTGGAGCCACAGGTAAGGGTGTTAGACCATACGATAAAGCCTTGTTAATGGTGTAATTTATATCTTCATCTTCGCTATATTGCTTGTCTTTGTGCCAATCATTCTTCGGATACCATCTGATAGGTGTTTTCTCTGCTGATACATCACCGTCTATCGTTGGTGTGTCTTTTGTGTGTACATCGAGTGTACAAAATGTATCATTTTGAGGTATAATATTAGTAGCACTAACTAATAGTGCTGGAGTATCTCCTAAAACTATATCAAAATTATTATTTACGACCGCTGTATCTTCTGCAATAATATTGGTAACTGTTTCTTTTGTTGAATTGTTCATTGGGAATTCTCCTTTAGTAGTGTTTAGGTGGATTCCCCAACCAATTCCTTAAAAAGCTTTTGAGTTTACGTCTGTTGGCATTGCGCCGTATAAGTCAGTGAAGTGTCAGTGTAAAAGTTTCAGAGTCAAGTTTCAGTGAAAAGTTCGTTGTTTAGACCTCGGCAAAGCTTCTAAAAAAATGTCGGGGCTTTTTCTATTGAACTGTTTCCTTTGTTTATATGCAAACTTTATTTGAATCCCCACTAGGGGACGGAAACTAGAAGTTTGAATCAAATAAAGTGCAATGGTGAATCAATGATGATTACGTAATCTTTTCTTTGTTTTAAAGCGCTGGGTTAATTTATTAGCTTTACTTAAAGAAGACTTCGGTAGTACTGCCAAAAGGGCACTGGTTTTTTTTGTATTGGCACAGGGGATTGAAACTTGGCTGATAGCATTGCACCAATTGTTAAGACTGGTGACATCGAAAAATACAAAGTGTGGTAGCAGCGAAAGTACATGCTGTTTCGTTGGGTTTAATCCTGTGATATGCATCCACTGCCGTTTTAACCGTTGAAGTTCTTTATGGTCTTTTTCGCTAACAAACCCAGGTTTTAACCAATAAGGTTGTGTCTTAATAATTAGCATTAATTACTCCTCAAAAAGGTATTTAGTCGCTGATGAACGCAGTGTTTTCAAGTTCCAGCCCTAAAAAAAGTTTAGCGGTCGGTCTGGAGATTTCGCTATAAGGGGCTATTTTTCGTCTTTATTCCTCGGTTGTGAGCTTTGACTATCCACTCACGCGCTACCTTTCAGATTATTCGTTGCCCGTTTTCAAGGTTCAGGTTTCGCGGTAGGAGCCAGGGGATTTTTTTAAGAATTAGTTGCTTTGATACCGCGTCGTTGACAATATTCTTTTAATAGAGCAACAATTAATTCTGTGATGTGCATTTCCAGAAAGTTTCTAAAATTTCATGTGGAATGCATTTGTTGAATTCTTCAATGATTTTTACGGGAGTTTGATTTAAAAAAGTGGTAACTGGTGTGTTTACTCCGGAGTTTCTGTCACAAAAGAAAAATTCTGTTGATGTGTAGCCTGAATCTGTCAAAAACTCAAATGTTAGAAAATAATCTTCGTAAAAAACAGAAGCAAAATGTAATAACCATACGTTAGTTGCTGTGCATTCTATCTCTGAGTAATTAATGTTATGTTTACCAAATTGAATTGCAATTTGAAAAAGCTCAGGAGGTGGAGTTAGGATAAGCATTTTATCTCGAATAAATGGGTTATAGAGAAATTTAAGGTTTAGTAATTTTAATACCGCGTCGTTGACAATATTCTTCGATTGCAGTTCTAAATAATTCGCTAAGATTCATCCCTTGGCTGTACGCAAGTTGTTTTAGGTTCCAACTTTCCGGTTGTCTGAAAGCGAGAGTTCTATTATGCATGGTGATAAGTATTGGTGAGTTGTGTCTAAACTTTATACATTAAATATAGCGCAATAAATTTTATAATGCAAGCATGTGAAATGTATTCACCGCAGGAACTTCAGCATATCTTCGTTTGAGATATACCAAGAACAAATCGCCAAAAGCAGCTCTGTGTTTAACTTTCAGCGCAACTATGCCTAAACAGCGGAATAATTCCTTGAATTAACGATAAGTTATGCTGATTATTCCCTGATGAGATATGCGAAAAATATCATAATTAATCAAAGTAGTACAGTATTGATATTTTCTGTAAAGTACATCGAAAAATACGAAGTAACATCGATGGAAAATGCTTGCAGCAAAGGTTTTAGAAAAATCAGCAATAAAAAAGTTCAGGGATAACGGTTTCACGGTGTTATCTGTGAACTTGTGCAGAAATTTATTTGTGAGATAATTAAAGGGAACGACGCAGACAAAACCGCTTAAAAAAAAACTATGACATTAGCACCAGAAAATTTTCAACAAGAGACTTTAAGAGAATTTATGGCACGTTTGTTAAAGGAAAATCAAGAGCGTCGCCAAAAAGCCGACTCGGCTAATATCGAAAAGAAAAAATGATGTCTGTAACATTAGGGGCATCCACAGTTATTTTTTTGATAAATTCCTTTAAAAATCTTTTCTTGTCAGCAACCGTAATTGACTCCCAGAAACCATCATCAGTGATTAAGTCTAGTAGTTCAGATATTTTGACGTAATCAGGGAGTAAAACATTGGAATTGCGAACCAGGTAATCAATCTTCGATTCAGTGTCTTGGATAGCTTTCTCGATAATCTCGTTGGTTTGTAAAAGCCGCAGAGAATTTAAATTTTTTCTCAAAGCAATTAGTTCATCGGATTCTACAAGCTTTGGTGCAGCTTCTAGCTCCATTCGCTGTTGGATAATTTCAGCAAGTTCCACAGCTTTAAGTATGAAAATCTTTTGAATTCCAGCATCGAGTTTTTTCTCGGAAATCATCTTTTTATTAGCACAGCGACCATCGCGATAGTTGCTGCACTGATACCAATAATCTTTAATATTGCTACCATCTTTTTTCTTGTAATACTGCCGAACAAAACCACCACTGCAATAGATACAGGTTAGTTTCCTGATATACGGGTTAACATCTTCGGTTGCAGCCCAGCGATTATTCGTATTGCCTTTAATTGTTGCTTTTATTTGTTCGTGCTGTTCCCGTGAGATAATACCTTGGTGAGTATCCCATGTGATATTCCATTCAGTAAAACATTTACGGCTCTTTTTCTTGCCGTTGTCATGGTAGTTATAAGTATCGTAATGTGTTCCACCAGCATACACTGGGCTAACTAATATATTTCGGATGGTCATTTTTGAAAAATGTAACGGAACCTGAGCAATGTGGTTGCTGGTATATTTCGTTTGAGTATCAGTGATGACGTTTGGCGTTTTTTCTTTTTTATTTCTTCCAGTAGCAAGTAACCCAAAATATTCATGAATCTTTTTGCAGGTCTTGCCCACAGATTGTACTTGTGCGAACAAGTCAAAAATTAATTTAGCTACTTCAATGTGGGTAAATTCTTGTTTAGTTGCCAATAAACAGACCAACGGCGTATTGTTTTGTGTGTATGCACCATTTTCAACTTTAAAGCCAAACGGGGAAATATTATTGGGCTTACCAAGGGAAGTTCGGTAAGTGCGCTCGGTCTTAACCCTGTGTGAGAGCATCTTGATTTCAAACTTCGATGCAGCTAATAGAATATCGATTGTTAATTCACCCCCAAGGGAATCTATATCAATTTCTTGCTCTAAACAAACCAGAGATATTTTTTTTAGTTTTAATACTTCGAGTAAACTGTAAAACAGCCTGGAGGAAGAACCAATGCGGTCAATACGGGCACATTTAAAAAATTGAACCGAGCCTGTGTCGCAGTTTTTAAGGTCGCGGATTAATTCATTAAGTCCATCTCTAGATTCGGTTGTACGGCTTATGATATCGTAGTAAACCTTGGAACATCCTGCGTCTTGTAATCTTTGAATTTGTTTCCCTAGGGCATCAGCATCTAGGGCTTGTTCTTCGGTAGAAACCCTGGCATACCCCCAAGATATAGTCATAGTAAGCGCTAGTCCTGTATTATCGTTATTCCTAGAGAATATAATATCCAGGTTGATAACGTCAATTCCCGCAGTCAAGAATTTACAAAAGATAAATTCATGGAAGAGGCGCCTGAGTACGACCTTGCGAACCGTCAACAAGTGCAAGAAGGCATTGAGAAATTTAGAGCCGAACTCAAAGCAGCTAAAGAACAAATTACTCTCGATAAAGCATCTAATGCAGGCGCCGTTAAGGAAAGAACAAAAGTTCTTGTTGCAGTTGCTACAAAAGGTGGCGGTTTAGTTAATCAACATTTTGGTCACGCAAAAGAATTTCAAATTTACGAAGTTGACGGCAGCGAAGTTAAGTATGTAGGTCATCGCAAAGTAGACCACTTCTGTCAAGGTGGATACGGTGAAAAAGCAACTATGGACAATATTATCGAAGCAATTTCTGATTGCAAAGCTGTATTAGTTTCCAAAATTGGCGAATCACCTAAAGAAAAACTACATAACGCTGGTATCAAAGTTGTTGAATCATACGATGTGATTGAGAAGGTTGCTTTAGAATTTCATCAAGAATTTACCCAAGAAAGTTATAAATTAGGAGTTAGGAGTTAGGAGGCGCGGAGTTAGGAGTTATAAGTTATCGATTTCTAAATTCTTAATTTACAACTCCTCATTCCTCATTCCTCACTCCTCATTCCTAACTAATCAAAATTAGGAAAGCATCTCAAATGACTTACAAGATTACTGCTAAGTGTATTTCCTGCGACTTGTGTCTCCCGGTTTGTCCTACAGGCGCCATTTCAATAATAGATGGTCAGCGGACAATAGACCCTAATCTTTGCAACGGTTGTGTTGATACTCTTTATACAGTTCCTCAATGTGTAGCGGGATGTCCTACCTGCGATGGTTGTGTTAAGCAAGCTACTAATTACTGGGAATGTTGGTTTGACACTTATAAAAAGTGTATGGATAAATTGACCAACAAAAATCAAGATTATTGGGAAACCTGGTTTGCATCTTACTCCCAAAAATTCTCAGAGCAGTTAGAGAAGAAACGTTCTTCGCTCTTGAGCATAAATGGTTCGTAACGAATAGTTTGTAGCTAATAGTTAATAGCTAGTGACGATTCTGTAAAGCTATTAACTATCAACTACCAACTATGTCCAACAGCTATTACCCATTAACTATAAATAATTAAAAGTGATGAAGAAAGATTGTATTTACTTAGATAATAATGCTACTACAAAGGTAGACCCTGAAGTTGTTGAAGCGATGTTGCCTTACTTTACTGACTATTACGGCAATCCTTCCTCGATGCACAGCTTTGGTGGACAAGTTGGAAAAGCAGTTAATAAAGCGCGTGAACAAATGGCTGCCTTGCTTGGCGCCAACTCTTCAGAAATTATTTTTACAAGTGGCGGTACTGAAGGAGATAATGCGGCAATCAAGGCAGCACTCTTGGCTCAACCCGATAAGCGTCATATAGTAACAACTCAGGTAGAACACCCAGCAGTTTTAGCTTTATGTAAGCAGTTAGAAAACCAAGGTTATACAGTTACTTATTTATCGGTTAATGGTCAAGGACAGTTAGATTTAAACGAACTTGAAGCTTCGTTAACAGGTAACACTGCTCTTGTATCGATAATGTACGCAAACAACGAAACAGGTGTTGTTTTCCCCATTGAGCAAATTGGGTTACGAGTCAAAGAATGCGGCGCCTTATTCCATGTTGATGCAGTGCAAGCAGTTGGTAAAATACCGCTCGACATGAAAACCAGCACCATTGACATGCTTACAATGTCAGGTCACAAAATTCATGCTCCTAAGGGAGTCGGTGCGCTGTATGTCAGACGTGGTACACGTTTCCGTCCAATGTTAATTGGTGGAGGACAAGAACGTGGGCGCCGTTCAGGAACACCAAATGTACCAGGAATTATCGCATTAGGAAAAGCTGCTGAGTTGGAATTAATGCACCTCGAAGAGGCAACCAAGCGTGAAAGAATATTGCGCGATAAATTAGAGCAAGCAATACTTTCTAAAATTCCTGACTGCGAAGTTAACGGTGGAGGTTCTGAACGTTTACCCAACACAACTAATATTGGTTTTAAATATATCGAAGGTGAAGCAATTTTATTCGGTTTGAACCAATACGGTATTTGTGCATCCTCTGGTTCAGCTTGTAGTTCCGGTTCACTTGAACCTTCCCACGTACTGCGCTCAATGGGTTTACCCTACACAATTTTACACGGCTCAATTCGCTTTAGCTTGTGTCGTTATACTACCGAAGATGAAATAGACGCAGTTATTGCAGTATTACCCGCTATTATCGAACGCTTACGCGCACTGTCTCCATTCACAGACGACAAAGCTGCTTGGTTACAAGAACACGAAAAAACCCTCGCTATTAAGTAGAAAGTGCTGAGTTCTGAGTGCTGAGTATTAGATTTTATACTATTAACTCAGCACTCAGCACTCATCACTCAACACTATTAACTCAGCACTCAGCACTCATCACTCAACACTATTAACTCAGCACTCATCACTTTTCACTCTCTTAAAACTATGTGGGAATACACCGATAAAGTACTAGATTTGTTCTATAATCCCAAAAATCAAGGCGTATTAGAAGACCAAGGTGAAGCAGGGATTAAAATTTCAACTGGTGAAGTAGGCAGTATTGCTTGTGGCGATGCCTTAAGATTACACCTTAAAATAGACGTAGAATACGATAAAATTCTTGATGCACGATTTCAAACATTTGGTTGTACCAGTGCGATAGCTTCATCTGAAGCATTGGTAGAACTAGTAAAAGGTTTAACTTTAGATAATGCTTTAAAAATAACAAACAAGCAAATAGCTGATTACTTGGGTGGTTTACCCGAAGCTAAGATGCACTGCTCAGTTATGGGGCAAGAAGCACTCGAAGCAGCTATTTATAATTATCGTGGTATCGAGCGCGATGTTCATGAAGATGATGACGAAGGCGCCTTAATTTGTAGTTGCTTTGGTATAACCGAGAACAAGATTCGCCGTGTCATTTTAGAAAACAATTTAACCAGTGCCGAGGATGTAACAAATTATGTCAAAGCTGGTGGCGGATGCGGTTCCTGTCTGGCAAACATCGATGATATAATTCAAGAAGTTAGAGAAAAAGCTTCCACAGCGACAGCAGTAAATACTACTACTAGCACCGTAATTCCCGTTATTCAATCGGCGCCTCGCGCACTGACTAACGTACAAAAAATAGCACTTATTCAAAAAGTTTTAGATGAAGAAGTTCGCCCCGTTCTTATCGCAGATGGCGGAGATGTTGAACTCTACGATGTAGATGGCGATATCGTTAAAGTATTACTCCAAGGCGCCTGTGGTTCGTGTTCCAGCAGCACAGCAACGCTAAAAATAGCCATCGAAGCGCGGTTACGCGAAAGAATTAGTCCTAATATAGTTGTTGAATCAGTCGGTTCGCCAACAAGAAATTAAAAACAATAATACTCCACGTTTGTAATATCATGTCCTATTCAAATTCTCGAAAAGCGGTTGAACGTCCGCCACCGTACCTAAAAGGCAACGTTCATCATGCGGTTCGCACCATTACCTACAGATGCGCTCCGTAAACCTCAAAGACCCATCCAATCAACCAATTGCAGGAGATTAACTCATCATGTCAGAAGAAAGAATTAGACAGATAGCCTTCTACGGTAAAGGCGGTATCGGTAAGTCTACAACCTCACAAAATACCCTGGCTGCAATGGCTGAAATGGGTCAACGAATTATGATTGTAGGTTGCGACCCTAAAGCTGATTCGACTCGTTTAATGTTGCACTCTAAGGCACAAACCACCGTATTACACTTGGCTGCTGAACGCGGCGCCGTAGAAGACCTCGAACTTGAAGAAGTAATGCTCGCTGGTTTCCGTGGTGTTAAGTGCGTAGAGTCTGGTGGTCCAGAGCCAGGTGTAGGTTGTGCAGGTCGTGGTATTATCACCGCTATTAACTTCCTAGAAGAAAACGGCGCCTACCAAGACTTAGATTTCGTATCTTACGACGTATTAGGTGACGTTGTATGTGGCGGTTTCGCTATGCCTATTCGTGAAGGCAAGGCGCAAGAAATCTACATCGTTACCTCTGGTGAAATGATGGCGATGTATGCTGCTAACAACATTGCTCGTGGTATTTTGAAATATGCTCACTCCGGTGGTGTACGTTTAGGTGGTTTGATTTGTAACAGCCGTAAAGTTGACCGTGAAGCTGAATTAATCGAAAACTTGGCTGAACGTCTCAACACCCAAATGATTCACTTCGTACCTCGCGACAACATTGTTCAACACGCTGAATTGCGTCGTATGACTGTTAACGAGTACGCACCTGACAGTAACCAATCTCAAGAATACCGCGCGTTAGCTAAGAAAATCATTAACAACGAAAAACTAACAATTCCTACTCCAGTGGACTTTACAACGAAAGCTTTATCTTTTATCCTGAAATATCAAGTGTTTTGGACTTAAAATTTATGCGGGTAGGCTATGCGCGCGTTAGCACCGGAGAACAAGACGACGCATTAACGCAACAAATAGCGCGTCTTGAAAAAGCTGGAGTGTGCAAGATTTTCTCAGACATAAAGTCAGGAAAATCTAACAATCGTCAAAACTTTAATAAATTATTAACTCTGTGTCGCCAAGGTAAAATAACAGAGATAGTAGTCACTCGATTAGACCGTTTAGCTAGGTCTGTAGTGACAATAAGCAAAGCAATTACGCTATTTGAAGAACAGCATATTAAGTTAATTATTTTAGATGCACCAATTGAAGATATATCAAACCCATTTTCAAAATTCTCAATTAACCAAATGGGCGCCTTAGCTCAGTTCGAGAGCGATTTGCTACAAAGCAGAGTGATTCACGGGTATAACTACTTTCGTGAACAAACTAAAGCTTGTCCACAGCCGCCGTTTGGCTATCGCCGTGAAAATGAAAAGTACGTTCCTGACTTAACACTGCATGAGTCTGGTAAATCTAATTGGGTGATTGCACGGGAAATAATTGATTGGTTTCTCAGCAATCAATCAACAATTCGCGGTACAATCCACCATGTCTACGAAGTATACAAAATTCGATTTTCTACAACAGGGTTAACTAATTGGCTTAAAAATCCAACGCTCCGTGGTCATACTTGTTACAACAGAAAATTTAACAATGCCCGTCCTGAGTTATGGGACGTGCGGAAAGATACCCATACCCCATTAATTGATGAGGAAATTTATAGAGAGATTGAGACATTACTATCCGAAAACAGGCGCCGATGGGGACGCAACAATAAAGGAGAAACCGGAAAGGGGTTACTATCTGGCTTAGTTTATTGTGGGTGTTGTGGTGGTAAGTGCTATGTTAGACGAAACAAAAACTTACTAGCCTGTAAACAACGTGCTGAGTACGGTGAGACTTATTGCACTAATAAAAAAAGTACATCGCTTACCGATATTTGCGAATTTTTAGATAGAGCGCTATCTGAACACGCGAACAGACTACGAGAATATGCTTTGTCAGAAGAACCTACAGAATCTCCAGAAGTTATTGAACTGCGTGCGACACTAGCTAACCTACAGAAATTACCTCAAAATAATGCTATAGATGACGCAATTGCAAAAATTAAAATTCAAATATTGCAACATCAAAAGGTAGCTTACCCATCCGAGTTAATTGACGAATGGGTTAACACTTTTTCTAATGTTCAATTTTTTAAATTAATGCCTGAACAGGAAAAAGCCGAACTCTACCGTAAGTTTGTAAGGTCGGTAACAGTCCTGAGTGGGAATATCACCGACATTAAACTTGTCGATATTATTTAGTACTAGTTTAGAGTTGGCTAGCTGCTTGACTATCGCCGATACTTGTATCTTGGGTAGCAGGCGTGCAATAAGGTAGCTGAGTTAGTTGGGTTGGGAGGCGGGCATAATTATTTCAAAGCCAGTCTCCATTTTTACGTGAGTGGAGCGGTATTCAATAATTCAATAACCTTGTGGAATGGGCATCCTGCCCGTTCCTTTTAAATGAGTGGTCAGTTCATATCATGTCCGGGTGTTTGCCTATAAATACTCATCACGTAGAGACGCGATTAATCGCATCTCTACAGATATTTGTTAACGTATGTAAAGACGTGACATGTCACGTCTCTACAGGGATTTCACGTTTCGCAATTGCCTTAACCGAGCAGTATTGCTATCCATTTAGGTTGTTTAGTCGCTTACCCATTCTTTGTTAATTAACGAATGGGTTAACACTTTTTCTAATGTTTAATTTTTTAAATTGATGCCTGAACAGGAAAAAGCCGAGCTATACGGAAAGTTTGTCAGGTCGGTTACTATCTAGACTGGGAATATCACCGGCATTAAACTTTTCGATATTATTTAGCACTAGGTCAGGGTTAGCAAGGTAAAAGCGGATTGTATCTTCATCCAGATGCTTTACTTTTTGAAAGACAATTGCCAACTTTTTTAACCTTTTTGGTAATGATTCTCGTTTTGTAGCTTGAGTCATAGTTTTTGCTGTAGCGCTCATTATTAAGGGTAGTTTTGAGGATTGAAAATTTCTGTTAGCGGCTAACTTATAAAAAGCAAGCCATTTTTCTTGAGAAAACTAAATACACCTATTGACAAGCAGCTTAAAAGAATGATAATCATTCTAATTAAATAGGTGATTATTGGTACTGCGGTAAATTTTGCTTTCGTTGTATTGGTAATGATTTTGGGCATTTGTTAAATATTTGAGGAGATAATGGATACATTAAACTTTCCGAATTGGATAATCGAGCCTGCTAAGTATAGGATTTGTAACATTTATACATTAAACACTTACCATAACCGTGATATTCTGCGAAAATGTATTGGTTTTAATGAGAATTATTCATTAAAAGTAACGGGGAAAGTTTGGTGAAAGTCCAGCGCTGTCCCGCAGCTGTAATGAGATAAAGAATTTGTCTCTAAGTCAGAATGCCCGCCAATAGTTACAAAAAACACAATTATCTGCGAGGTACAGATGATAAATATTGTATTTAATTTCCAATGGGGAATGAAGTTTGCTGTGTCAATGACAGCAACGCTAGGGATATTGTATGGTTACAGAGCTATAGCAGTAGAGATTGCACAGGTATCTGAGTTTCCTAAGAATGAAACTACTGCTTCAGATTTACAACCTGTTGCTCCTGAAGTTGCTCAACAACCGAAACCGACAGAAGAGAAAGAACCTGATATTGAACTAACAGTCATTGAGAAATTATTAAACGAACCTGTTTTTGCACCATTCCGTCGTGAGGGGACAGTCAAAGATTCGACTCGTCCTATCTATGTTATCACTGGTGAAGAGATGGAGGCACAAGGCGCCAGAACAGTTAGAGAAGCGCTCAAGTTTCTCCCCGGTATACTTCCTGATGGAACGGTTGGTACTGAACCTCATGCTTTGAGCGGTCAGTTTATTCGTGGTTCTAATACTAACCAAGTGCTAATACTACTAGATGGTAGACCTCTGAATAACTTAGGTAGCGGTGGTTTTGATTTGTCGGAATTTACTACTACTAATATTGAGCGGGTGGAAGTACTACCTGGTGGGGGTTCTATTTTATATGGTTCTGATGCAATTGGTGGAGTTATCAATATCATTACCCGGCGCCCACCAACAGAAAACAAAATTACTACTGAGGCAAAGGTAAATTTTGGTTCATATGGACATAACCAACAAAGTATTCAATCAGGTGGAAGAGCGGGAAATATTGGTTGGGTAGTAGGTTATAACCGTATTCAAGGGAAATATAATTACCCTTTTTCAATTCCCGAAGCTAACTTTAGGGGAGTGCGTAAAAATAATGATGCTCTGTTTAATAACTTCAATGTCAAGTTAGAGGCAGATTTAGATAAGCGCAACACTTTAACTTTATCTACTTTATATTTAGGGAAAGACCAAGGTACACCTGGGGGAGTTCCGATACTTGTACCGCAATTTGGTCAAGGTTCTGGGAATGTTCTTACCGATAGAAACCGAAAATATACAGACCAAGTTTTGAGCGATTTCACTTGGAATTCCAAGCTGGGGAATGGGAATGATTCACTACTAACTACGAAGTTTTACATTGATTTTACCAATACCCGCTTTGACTCTAATTCTATAACTATTCCGCCTCAATTCAACAGAAGATTTGAGACGAAGCAAACTTCTTATGGTGTTCAAGCTACCCATAGCTGGCAGTTCGACAAAAACCACAGTGTTGTTTATGGTTTTGATTATCGGAATGTCAGTGTCAATAGTAGTGCAGTTAGGTTTGCTACGGGCGCCAAGGTTCCTAACTATGATGATAATATTGGTCAAGGCGCCATCTTTGCCAGATACGAAACAAGCTTTATCCCTAAAGTCAAGTTAAATTTTGGTGTGCGTCAAGATTTTAATAGTTTGGCTAGTGGTGGAGCAACATCACCATCAGTAGGTGTCAAGTGGGATATAACTAACTCTACTACTCTGCGCGCGAACTATATCAAGAACTTTCGCGTTCCAACAATTGCTAACTTATTTAATGTTAACCCTACTAATATTGGTAATCCTAATCTTAGACCAGAAAGAGGAGATAGTTACGATATTGGTATTGACCAGAAATTAGGTGATATTGGCTTATTGCGCTTAACATTCTACCAAAATAATATATCTGACCTAATCGCTTTCAAATCTATTAGACCTGCTGTAAATGGAGTAACTGGTACTTGGGAGTTATGTCTCATCAAATTTTAAATAACAACAACAACAACAGCGTAGCTAATTAGCTTGCTAATTACACGCTGTTTTGACTTTTAATCGTCTTGTAGTATAATACTACAACGTAAACGAAGATGCTCAGGGTGGATGAGAATGAAAGTTCAAAGAGGTATTATATGCGACTCTAACCGTTCAGTATGGATGGTTTTGGGTGATGACTGTTTACCGATAGAGGCAATTGGGAAGTACCTGCATTATTTAGACAGCGTAGGGCGCTCACCAAACACGATTCAAGCTTATGCCTACAATCTCAAACTGTTCTGGGAGTTTTTGAGAGATTCAAAACTTTCTTGGCAAGAAATAAGTTTAGAACAACTATCAAACTTTATTCACTGGCTGAGAAATCCGTATACAAGCGTGTTATCAATTAAGGTAAGTTCTTCCAAGCGTTCAGAGAAGACAATCAATCATTGCCTGACAACAGTTTGTGGATTTTATGAGTTTCAAGAGCGTATCGGGGTAAATTTAGGCGTTAATAGTTACGGCTATCAGTTACAATCAAATAGAAAATATAAGCCTTTTTTACACCACATTAGTAAAGAAAAAGAGGTTAAAACACGACTATTAAAGATAAAAGAACCAAAAACATTCCCAGGATGTTTAACACCTGAACAAGTTGACAATATAATTACAGCGTGTAATACTTTACGTGATAAGTTTTTAATTAAACTGCTGTATGAAACAGGGTTAAGAATAGGCGAAGCATTAGGACTAAGGCATGAAGATATGGTGACTGGTAACGCATGTGAAATTCGTGTGGCGCCAAGATTAGATAATGTAAATCATGCTAGAGCAAAGTCCGGAGTAGAGCGAACAGTTCATGTGAGTAAGGAACTGATGCAATGGTACTGTGCTTATTTAATAGACGAGTATCCATCAGATATTGATTGCGACTTTGTGTTTGTAGTTATCAAAGCTCATAATCAGGATAAAATGGGTAAACCTTTGACATATAAAACTGTTAACAGTTTATTCAGAAGATTATCAAGAAAAATAGGAACTAAGATAAATCCTCATTTACTAAGGCATAGCCATGCATCTGACCTAATAAGAGCAGGAGTTGACATGGCTTATGTGAAGAAGAGGTTAGGTCATAGTGATATTCAAACGACTATCAACACTTATGTCCACCTAGAAGATGAAGATTTGAAATTAGCTTACAAAGAATATTTACAAAACCGAGAGAAGCAAAAACAATGAAAGAATCGAAAACAAATAAACAGCTTATTGACTATATTATTTCAGGTAATGAAGCAAAATACCAGTATATGAAGTCTCAATTGATTGAATACTGGGCTAAAGATATATGGTCTCCAGCCTCAAATCCTTTAAAAGGAAGTTCTAAGATACGAGGAAGTTGCTTACATTTTGAAAAATGTCCTGGTCGAACAAAGGTAGAAATAAAATTTTTTTGTTACCAAAAAGTTGTTAATCAAGACTGGAACTTAAAAAGTCTTCATCAAAAGGCTTCTAAAATAAATAGAATATGTGAGTGGCTACACAGTCAACATTCACTTTCTAATTCTCTTTTAGATAAGAAATTAGATGAATGGGTATTATCCTTGAGAACTTATCTAATCGCAACAAAGAAATATTATGGGCGCCAGAGTTCTAAGTTATTGAGTAGCAATCAAATAAAAACCTACAAAGGAGAAGATGAGTGTATTTACAAATTTCAACAAATTTATAAGTTTTTATTAGACTTTTATGATGATAGAGATGAATATGAGAAAGAGATTTGGGATGTGTACAAGTTAGGATTTGAGGAGAAAGATACTAATGCAACAAGGTATCGTTGGTTCGACTTTACTGATTTAAAAGCTTCTTGGCTTTATCTGCCAGTTAAAAAATTTATTAAATACAAATTACCTTTAATTGCTTTAGGGACTTGTAATCATAAGTTATTATCATTGAAGATATTTAATAAATTTTTGTATTTACACTACCCGACAATTAAAGCATCGGAGATAAATCGTCAAGTAATTGTTGATTATTTAGGATATTTAACAACTGTTTATGCAAGTAATAAGAATCACCATAAATTTATATCTGATTTAAGAGACTTTTTAGAAGTCAGTTTTAGAGAGAAGTGGGTAAATGTAACTGGTAATAAGGTGATTTATAATGACGACTTTCCAAAAAATAAACGCTCCTTAAAGCCTCGGTATATTCCAGAGGAAGTTATTCAACAAATTATGGATAATTTATCATCCATCAAAAATCCTGTTTATCAAAAAATGTTTTTGATTCTCATCGAGTGCGGAATGAGAATTAGTGAACTATGTAATCTAAAGCTGAATTGTATTATGACCGATAGCGCAGGAGAGTATCTCTTACAGTATTATCAGTCTAAATTTAAAAAATATATTACCGTTCCTATTTGTTTAGAAGTAGTTAGAATTATTCAAGCTCAACAAGAGTATGTTCAAAATACATTCGATGCTAATTGTAATCTTTTATTTGTTTCTGAGCGATATAAATCTAAATATAAACCAATAAGTTATGCAGCATTTTGTCAAAATTTAAAGTTATTAGTATATGAAAAAGATATCCGAGATATTAATGGTAAGTTATGGGTTTTTACATCTCATCAATGTCGCCACACAGTCGGTTTTCGTCTCATTAATAACGGGGTTCCACAACATATTGTCCAAAGATATTTAGGACACGAATCACCAACAATGACTCAGGTGTATGCTCATATTCATGACCAAACACTAAGAAAAGAGGTAGAAAAATATTATGAATCTAGAGTTGTTAACTTTCAGGGGCAAGCAATTGAAGTTTCATCAACTATTATTGATGGCAATGATGAATTAGAATGGTTTAAAAATAATGTACAAGCCAGAGCATTAGAGCATGGATATTGTGCAAGACCAAAAGTATTAGGTGATTGCGATATCCCTGGTTTTGAAGGTTGTTATAACTGTCCGCACTGGAGAACTAATAAAAATTTCTTACCAATTTTAAAATCGACTCTAGAGCGCACTAACAATATTTTAAAAAAAGCTCAAGATTTTGGTTGGAACTTACAAGTTAAAAAGAATATGC
The DNA here is from genome assembly GCF_019977735.1 of Calothrix sp. PCC 7716. Lineage (GTDB taxonomy): Bacteria > Cyanobacteriota > Cyanobacteriia > Cyanobacteriales > Nostocaceae > Dulcicalothrix. Next base: position 6,129,338 of record NZ_AP025018.1, read on the forward strand.
CGCTGAAAGAAAACTTAGAGAAGGTAATTAAAACATTGGAGTTGAATAATGAATAACAAAAAGATTGAAGCATTACAACACTCAGCTGCACAAAAAGCAGCTGTGACAGCATCACGTGTAGAGCTAGCTCTTGAAAAGATGATAAAACAAGGACAAGAAATTAATTTTACATCTGTTGCCCATTCTGCCAAAGTATCTACTGCTTACTTGTATAAACAACCAGAAATTAGAAGTCGCATTGAAAGCCTACGCAATCAGCAAAAACAACGCTTATCAACTAAACAACCACCATTAGCATCAGATAATTCTAAGGCGGTGATTATTCAAAACCTAAGAGAAGATAACAAGCGCTTGAGAGCAGAAATCGATGGATTACGTCGAATAAATGAAGGTCTAGCTGGTAGGTTATACCAAATTCAACTTTCCGAGGATATTGCGTTACGCCTAAGAATTGAGAATGAAAAATTAAAAACACAATTGTCAGAGCTTCAACAACAAAATTCAATGTCTAAAGCAGATAATAACAAGGTAATTCCATTAGCAAAATCTAGAGGCTCACGCTCAACTATTAACTTGCAAATTCAAGAACAGCTTGATTTGCTTGGTATTCAAGTTAGTTCAACTTTAACTAAAGTTATTAAAGCAGCTAAATCACCAGAAATTGTTTTAGATGCTATAGAAGCATTTAAAGAAGCTCAAGCTTGTCAGAAGATTTATAAGCCAGCAGCATGGTTAAAATATGCTATTGAAAAATGTTGGAAACCTAACATCCAAAATTAATTTATGCAGTCTGACAAATAAGAATGTTTGAATTTATACTTGTACTGAAGGTTGGATACTTTTTTTAGAGATGTTAACTAAGTAACGACACGATACGTTGTAGAAAACGACAACAAGGTTAAAGGCTTGATTTGCATACGTTGTAGACGTTGTAGGCGACATAAATTGAGAATATCGGTTTAGTTGAAACAACCGGAATTGAGGCTGCATTAAATTTACAGCTTGCTCAAAATATCTATGCTTTTGTCAATTATACGGCAAATGACCCACGCATCAAAAAAAGCTCTAACCCCGCAGAAATTAATAAAGAATTAAGGTTTGCAGGTGCCGATAAATTAGGTTTGGGTGTTTCATATGAAAATCTAGAAGGGTGGTATTTTGGACTATTGATGAATTCTCTTGGTGCATATCCAACGAATAACACAAATACCGAATCATTAGCAGGTTACACAACTTTTGATGCCAAAACTCGAATTCCTCTCAGTCAGAATTTTACACTTAATGCTAGTGTGGATAATATCTTTAATCAAAGGTATCAACTGTTTGCAGGATTCCCTGATGCGGGTAGAGTGTTCCAAGTTGGTTTAAGCGCGAATTTCTAATTATATATACGAGGAAAATTGCCATGACTCAATTTAACCCAATGGTAAAACCATTAAATCAGACTTCTATAGAACCTACTGGTAATGGTTGGAATATAGAGTATGAATATTTTGATTGTCAAGGTGATGTGCTTGCTTGTTTGACTTACACGTTATTTCAAGATAACTGGCATCAAATTGGATTGGGTCATCTTGAGCAAGGCAGCGTTTTAGAGTTAGAATTTAATGAGGCGCCTAAAAAATGCGTTCTTTATGATGGGTATCTCACGGTCATTGCTCAAGAATGGCATTTTCACTTGTGTATTGAAGAAACACTGGGTGGCCCAGATAATGAAACTCCACCAGAACAGAGAAAACAGAGATTAATTAGTAAAGGAGCATTATATCGACGCATCAACCCGGAGGGAGAACCAAGAAGTTGGGGTATTCAGTTTTGGAACGGTGCGGGTGAAAAAGCAATGACTATATTTTTACCCAACCCATATATAGAAGATGAAAATTTATTACCCGATGGTAAAGCTAATTTTGCTAAATTAGACTTTTACAATGAACTTCGAGATATTTATGTATTAGGAACAAAGCAACTACCTTTTACCAAAAATCCTTTCAAGTGTTCCTATATAGCAGTTTGTACATCGGGACGCTGTTATCCTTCGCGAAAATGGCAACCTACATTTGAAGCACTTTCATCAGCAGTAGAAAAAGCCAAACTAGATATAGAAGTGCGAACAACTGGTTGTTTACAGGTTTGTAAGTTAGGCCCAGTTGCCTTTTATTCTGATGATAAAACTTGGTATACCCTTGTCAAACCTGACGTTGCAGAGAAAATTGTCAATGAGCATTTAGTTCAAGGTAACAAAGTCATAGAACACATCTACCCACCTGTTTAATTTATGTAGAGACGTGACATGTCACGTCTCTCCTTATATCGACATTTTTCATTAAAATTATACTGCTATGATTAAACCACGCTCGTCACGAAGGGCACAAAGGGAAGAATGAAGAGAAGAGTTTTTTATATATTTTTAATTTTTACATTAATTATTGCCTGTGAAAGTCCAAAAATCAATCCTGATTTGGCGCCTACTAATTCAGCGTGCGTTCAACAATACGACCCCGCACGCGACTATTTCCCAGACAAGGTTAAAATTACCCGTGCGAAAGGATTTAACGTAGAATACCATAACCACTATAAAGTTATCAACATTAATAACCCGTGGAAAGGCGCCAACACTAGTTTTAAATATATTCTAGTTCAATGCGGTACACCCGCACCTCAAATTTCAGGCGCCCAAATGATAACAGTACCCGTTAATTCTGTGATTTCTCTGTCTACAACTCATTTACCGCATTTAGCAAAATTAGGAGTAGTCGATAAATTAGTTGCTGTTAGCGATACGAAAACTGTCAATACCTCTGAAGTAGTAGAAAGAATCAAATCAGGTAAAGTTGCTAATGTTGGAAGTAACGCTACCGTCAATGTCGAGCAAATTTTAGAGTTAAACCCAGATTTAATTACAACCTATGGAACAGGTAATGCTGAAAGTGATAGTTATCCTAAATTGCTAGAAGCAGGTTTAAAGGTTGCTATCAATGCCGAATATATGGAAGATTCACCTTTAGGTAGAAGCGAATGGTTAAAATTTACGGCTTTATTTTTTAATAAGGAGAAGGAAGCAGAGCAAATATTTGGGGAAGTCGCGAAGAAGTATGATGAAATCGCAGCAAAAGCCAAAGCTGTAAAAACACGTCCTACTGTATTTGTCGGATTTAATTTTAAAGGTACTTGGTATATGCCAGGTGGCAACAGTTATGCTGCAAAATACTTAGAAGATGCTGGTGCAAACTATCTTTGGAGTAATGAAAAATCAAGAGGGAGTTTACCTTTATCGTTTGAGGCAATTATCGACCGTGCGACAAATGCTGATTATTGGCTAAATATGAGCCAAAAGTGGAAATCTAAAGCAGATATTTTGGCTGAAGACACCCGCTACGGTGATTTTAAAGCTGTTAAAACAGGCAACCTTTATAATAATAACGCGCGTGTCAATGAAAGCGGTGGTAATGACTATTGGGAAGGAGGTATTAGTAATCCTGATATAGTACTATCGGATTTAATCAAAATCTTCCACCCTGAAATCTTACCACAGCATGAATTAGTTTTTTATCGCCGTGTTAACTAATGTCATGCTGAGGTACGAAGCATCTGGAACGAAGCATTTTATAAAACATCGTGTATCACAAAGGCGCCCATATATAGGAATCCTAAATTGTTTATGAATAAATTTAACTAGCCGTAAGGTGGGCAGTGCCCACCATATCCAGGTTTTGGTGGGCACTGCCCACCTTACGTAATGTTCAAAAATCAAAAAGGCATCCTATATGTATATAACTAAAAATTTATCAAAATACCTAAATCAATATATATTTTTCATTTTATTGATTGCCATATTGATTTTAGCCTTTTTATTAGACATAGCACTCGGCTCTGTACAAATTCCCATAGCTGAAGTTGTTAAAGTTTTATTTGGTGGGGATGCAGAAAAAGCTAGTTGGACGAATATTATTTTCAAGTTTCGTCTACCCAAAGCCATAACAGCTACACTCGCAGGCGCCGCTTTGGGTGTGAGTGGGTTGCAAATGCAAACAATTTTTAGAAACCCACTCGCGGGACCTTTTGTATTAGGAATAAGTTCGGGTGCATCGTTGGGTGTAGCAATAGTAGTACTAACGGCAAATTTAGCAGGCGCCGGAGCAATATTTCAAACCTTGGGGATTTTTGGTGATTTAAGTTTGGTTATTGCATCGAGTTTAGGCGCCGCTGCGGTGTTAGGCTTAGTTTTAATAGTATCGCGTCGAGTTCAAGATACTATGACATTATTAATATTAGGTTTGTTATTTGGTTATGCTACCAGCGCATTAGTTAGTATTTTATTGCAATTTAGTGATAGTCAGAATATTCAAGCTTATTTACAATGGACTTTTGGTAGCTTTGCAGGAGTGACTTGGCGCTCCTTGCCTGTTTTAGCGGGTGTAGTATTATTAGGCTTATTAGTTGCGGTTGTACTATCAAAACCATTGAATGTACTGCTCGTCGGTGAGACCTATGCTTTGACGCTTGGTTTAAATTTGGAAAGAACGAGATTTTGGATAATTACGAGTGCTTCTATATTAGCAGGCGCCATTACAGCGTTTTGCGGTCCCATTGCATTTTTAGGTGTGGCAGTTCCCCATCTTTGTCGAAGCATGTTTAATAGCTGCGACCATCGTATTTTAATTCCTGCTGTAATGATAATGGGCGCCGTTATGGCACTATTTGCTGATTTAATGTGTGCATTACCAGGAAACCAAATGGTATTACCGCTCAACTCTGTAACCGCTTTACTTGGTACACCTGTTGTTTCCTGGGTAATTTTGCGGCGGTATTATACAAAGTAGTTAACAATCTTCGGGTAAAATCTAAACTATTGATTTATCACTACTGGCATTTAACAAAATAATAATGATTATCATTTTAAAATTTGTGTTAGTATACACAAGAATTTGGTTGCTGTGAGTATTTATGCTTGTAAATACTGAGTTTTTCAGGAAACCTACCTTTGGAGTGATGTAATAATGACAACGAATCAATATTTTGACGAAGAAATTTACCTTGCGAATAATCCAGAAGTCGTTAAAGCTGTAGCGTCCGGGAAGTATGCTTCCGGGAATGATGAATATACAGAGGTTGGTCAATTTGTTGAGCGTAACGGTGTTATCTTTAATGGCACAAGCGGAAACGATACGATTCAAGCTTCTGGACAGAAATCTTCTGTAATTGGTGTTGGTGTGGAAACTGCCGAAGTTGGTTCTCGACTCATAAATGCTGAAACAACATCTAATGGTGTTGGTGAAATTGATATTTTACTTGGTTCACCTGGACGAAATATATTTTACCTTGGTGACAACGCAACAGAAAATCCGCAAGATTTATATTTGGGCAACGGTGCAGATGATTACGCGCGCATTCGTTTTTTTGACCCAACGAGTGAAGATGCAGTATATCTAGCTGGACAACCTCAAGACTATACATTTGAAACGAAAGATAATAGCACTCATATTTCTAAAGATGGAGACCTCATCGGTATCGTTGAGGATGTACCAAGACTAATTGCCGATGGTTTGTTTACCGAAAACGGTTTACTGTTATTTGCTCCAAACAACTCTTACTATGCCAGAAACAGCCAACCATATTTTAACCAACCTGCGTACTTAGCAGCGAACCCCGATGTGGCAACGCTAATAGCAGAAGGAAAATATTCATCCGGTTGGGAACATTTTATTCAGGTTGGTATTGATGAAGGACGGCAAACGTTTTTTAATGGGGTGGTTGGAAGCGATAGATTTTTCTATCCACTTGGAAATGCAACAGTAGTAGGTTTCCCAATTACTGAGTATAACCCAGAAACAGGAGCAATCAAAACAGCAACCCTTGGAAGCGGTGAAAGAGACCACTATCACGGTTCATTCGGCGCCGACCGTTTTTTACTAGGAAATGCAGGAGAAGATTTCTACATTGGTCAAGGAGACAAAGATTATGTTTTGATTGGTGACTTTGACCCGAAAAAAGACCAATTAATTGTTGCTGGTGACATTGGTGATTACAATCTTGGTATTTTTGAAGCTTTATATGAAGGAGTACCTTACAAAGAATTTCAAATTGCGAATAAAGATGGTGATGTCATTGCTCGAATTGAAGATGCTGAAAATCTCCAATTAGTGCAAATAGAGAGCAGTATTCCTGGTACAAATGCTTTAGTTTCCACAGAGTATGAGGGATTAACACCAGTAATTCCAAGCGAACCTGTATTTGGCACATCAAGTGGTGATACTTTAGTGGTTAATAAAAGCAATCAATTAATCTTTGCTGGAGCAGGAGATGATTTGATTGATGCAATTGCAAGCACAGGAAATAATCGTATTTACGGCGGTAACGGTAATGATACGTTTATTCTTGGTAAAAATGACACATTATTTGGTGAAGATGGAAACGACCGCTTCTTTGCTAGGTCTGGTGGTGGAAATGTGTTAACAGGTGGAAACGGTGCAGACCAATTTTGGATTGTTTCTGGTGAAATACCAGCCAAAGCCAACACTATCAACGATTTTACCGTTGGTGAAGATGTTATTGGCGTTGCCGGAAGTGGCGCCAGTTTTGGTACGCTGACATTTACACAGCAAAATCAAGATTTGCTAGTTAGCTTTAATAGCAGTAATTTAGCTGTGCTTAAAGGTATCCAAGCTAGTAACTTGAACGCTAACAGCTTTGTGTTCGTGTAGTTAGGACTCATATCATGTCCAAAACAACTCTACAAGTTTAGAAACCGGATTTTTTTATTTATAGCTTTTCAGTTTCCGACTTTCAAAGTACAAAACCCACATTACCTCCCCCGATACTTTACCAAAAATTCGGGGGTTAATTCCTATAAGGGCAAATCATGAGGTTCCACCACCAAACGAACAAGCGCGCGCACAGTTGTTGCGGATGATGGGTGGAGATGCAATACGTGGCGCCGCCCTCGCGTTATTTTGGAGTGAAGTTAGCATTTCAAAACTGTCATAATGTCGGAGTTTTCCGTTTAGATCAGCTAAATTCACCACAGTATCTTGATTTCATTTCAATTCGCCATCAAATTCTCAACCAAACACCTGAATTAATAGACTGCTAAACTATCGTAACTATCGTAAGGTGGCTTGAGCCAGCCTACAACTAAATTCTCCATTCTTTTAATTTATCGGTTACATCCGTGTTCATCCGTTGCTAATCTTGTTGTTTAAGTGCTTGCAGAATTTTGGCGGAGCGGTTTCTCATTCCCGGACGGGTTAATATTCCTTGAGAGGGGCTAAATAGCAGTGCCAGTAAGAATAATCCTGTCACAACTAGAACAATTGCGGCGCCAGAAGGAACATTGTTGTAGTAACTTATATACATGCCTGTAACACTACCGAAAACGGCGATAACTGCTCCTAGTAACATCATTTGGTGTAGTTCTTTGACTAACAGATATGCTGTAATTCCTGGTCCAATTAATAAGGAGACTACTAGTACTACTCCGACAGCGTGCATACTGGCAATTATTGTTAAAGTGATAGCTGCTGTTAAACCGAAATGAATCAAATTTACTGGTAGTCCACTTGCTTGGGCACCTAATGGGTCAAAGGTGTAATACAGTAACTCTTTGTAAAATATTTTAACTAGTAATAACACGACAATCGTTATTCCCAGAGTGCGCCAAACATCAGAAGAAGTTACACCTAAAATATCTCCAAATAGAAAGCTGTGCAAATCAAGTTTACTTTTCAGTATAGTAATTAACATAATTCCCAGTGCTAAAAAACCTGAAAATACTAGCGCCATTGCTACATCGACTTTAACGCGCGATTGTGATTGAATCCAAGTTATAACAAATGTGCTGAGTATACCGGCAATGAAGGCGCCGATAAAAATATCTATACCCAAGAAAAACGCAATTGCCAGTCCAGGTAAGACAGCATGGGCTATAACGTCTCCTAACAATCCCATGCGTTGAACGATTAAATAAGTACCAACGACAGAACACAGAACACCCATCAAGACTGCAATAATAAGGGCGCCACGCATGAAGTCAAAACTTAGTGGTTCCAAAATTAAATTCAACATAGTTTTACCCTCCCCAACTATTCCATATCTCGACTCAGTACTAATATGCTGTCTCCATATGCATTCTGTAGATTCTCGGCTGTCACAACTTCTTTGAGTGAACCTTGGGCTATGATTTGTTTATTTAATAAAAGTAAAGAATCACATTTTGTTAAGGTAGCGCCTAAATCATGGGTTATAAGTATTAAAATTTTACCCTGAGTTTTTAATTCTTCAAATACATCGAACATTATCGCCTCGGTTTTTTTGTCTACCCCAACAAAAGGTTCGTCAAAAAAGAGTAATTCTGCTTGTTGCGCTAATGCTCTTGCTAAAAATACTCGCTGCTGTTGTCCACCTGATAATTCCCCTATTTGTCGCGAACATAATTCTAACATTCCTACCCGTTCAAGCGCAGATTTAACTATTTCTTTAGATTGACGGCTATGACTGCGAAACCATCTTGTATGAATCGTTCTAGACATCATTGCCACGTTCCAAACCGTAATGGGGTAGTCCCAATCTATCTGCGAACGCTGTGGGACATATGCAACGGAGCGTAACTGATTTTTTAGTTCTTTGTTACGAAATTTAACAATACCGTTTTCAGTAGGTACCAAGCCAAGCATAGCTTTAATTAAAGTGCTTTTCCCGGCGCCGTTTGGACCAATTACGCCTATAATTTGCCCAGTTTGAGAAGAAAAGCTCACGTTTTCAACAGCTTTTACTCCTCGGTAATTGACGTTTAATTGCTTTACTTCTAACACTGTTATGAATATATAATAACGAGAATCATTATAGTCTAGTAAATCCATCTCTCATGCTAAGAAAAATACATCTCCACGGTATCGCAGCGCTAGCTTTAGCTTTTGGATTGGTAGCATGTAATTCTGGAATACAAACTGAATCGAGTACAAATACGCAGCAAGCATCGACCGTAGCAGACCAAGGAAATAATACTTCACCAGGAGCAAGCAACCGTCCATTAGTAGTTGCAACGAATACAGTAGCTTGTGGAATTACAAGAGAAATTGCCGCAGAAAGCGTTGACCTAAAGTGTTTAATCGAACCCGGTGCCGACCCTCACGAATATCAACCCAAACCAGAGGATAGCAAAGCAATTGAAAAAGCTTCCTTAGTTCTTTACGGAGGTTACAATTTTGAACCAGGCTTAATAAAACTTATTCAGGCTTCATCAAACAAGGCGCCTAAAGTAGCAATTAATGAATTAGCAGTTCCAAAACCGCAGCAGTTTGATGAAGACGGCAAGACTGTCACAGACCCTCACGTCTGGCATAATGCTCAAAATGGTATAGCAATAGCGAAAGTTGTTTCTGAACATTTGGGTAAGTTATCACCATCAAACGCATCGACATACAACGCTAATGCTCAAAAATTTACTGCCGAAGTCGGTCAGATAGACAGTTGGATAAAATCGCAAATTGCAACAATACCACCGCAAGCGCGTAAATTAGTTACAACACATGACGCTTTTGGTTACTATTCCAAAGCGTATAGTTTGCCTATAGAAGGTGCATTACAAGGTATTAGTACTGACGAGGCGCCGACACCAACACGAGTAGCAGCTTTGACAAAAGAAATTAAAAAGTCAATAGTACCAACAATTTTCGCAGAAAAGACTACAAACCCCAAATTAATTGAACAAGTCGCAAAAGAAGCGAAAGTAAAAGTCGCAGACCAAGAATTATTTGCAGATGGTCTAGGTGAAAAAGGTTCAGAAGGTGACACCTATCCAAAAATGCTGATAGCGAACACACGGACCATCGTACAAGGATTAGGAGGTAAATACACAGAGTTCCAAGCTAAATAGTTAGAGACTTCCAAAAAATAAATTCTTCATGTTGTGGAGCAGGCAAGAATGCCTGCTTGAAACGTAGGCGGGCAGGGATGCCCGCTCCACAAGAAAATTTTGGAGATTTTTTTTATATGGAGTAGCTCCGAAAACCAGTTTTGGTGAAAGGCGCCTAAATGCAAGCTAAAAATATTTGTCAAAGGAGAGTTTTTGTGTTAAAACAAGAATGATTCTCATTTTGATTGAGATGGCGAGCTTTATGTTCTAGCCCAGAACAGGCTTGAACTTACGTGACGGGGCGATGAGCTGCAACAAGTTCATCGTACATATCTGTATGTGCATAAAATCCCAGATAAATCAGAGGACACCGAAATGACTACTTTGAGTCCGGCAGATTCGACATCATCCATTCTTGCTAACATTCCTAAAAATGGAATGCCTGTTACTATCATCACAGGTTTTTTGGGCAGTGGTAAAACTACCTTACTAAATCAAATACTGCAAAATAAACAAAATTTAAAAGTAGCTGTTCTTGTCAATGAGTTTGGCGATATTAATATTGATAGTCAATTGCTAGTTGCTACCGATGAGGATATGGTGGAATTGAGCAATGGTTGTATTTGCTGTACTATCAATGATGGATTGGTTGATGCGGTTTATCGGGTTTTAGAGCGCGAAGACCGGATTGACTATATGGTAATAGAAACCACAGGCATTGCTGACCCATTGCCAATTATTTTGACTTTTGTGGGGACAGAACTGAGAGATTATACTGCTATTGATTCTATTTTGACTATGGTTGATGCTGAATCTTTTGATGCAGAGCATTTTAATAGTGAAGCAGCGTTAAAACAAATTAGTTATGGGGATATTATTATTCTCAATAAAACTGACCTTGCAACACCGGAGAAACTTCAAGAATTAGAAGATTTTGTCCATGATGTTAAAAATTCACCAAGAATCTTGCGGACTACTTATGGAAATGTACCGTTGCCATTAATTTTAGGTGTTGGACTAACCCCAGAAGATTTATATACTCCTCAAGAAGAACATGAACATAAACATCATCACCACGAACATTCTCATCATCACGAGCATGATAATCACAAGCATGAACATAATCATGAACACCATAATCATCACTCACAACACTTAGCCAATGATGGTTTTATATCAGTGTCTTTCCAAGTTGATAGACCGTTTGATGTCAAAAAGTTTGAGTATTTTTTAACTGAAAAGATGCCAAAAGATATATTTAGAGCTAAGGGTATTTTATGGTTTAATGATATTCCTCATCGACATGTTTTTCAATTGAGTGGTTCTCGCTATCAAGTAAATCCTTCGGAATGGAAAACATCTCCAAAAAATGAAGTTGTTTTTATTGGTAGACATTTAGATTCTAATAAAATTAATTCTTTACTCAACGAATGTCTGGTATAATTATATCTTAGCAACAAGTAACCATTCACATCAAACAAAATGACTTTATCATATCGCCCAGAATCAGACTCTGCGGAGCAGATTATTGCGTCTCTTAACGTTCAGCAAAAACAGAAAGTAACAGAAGCAGAAATGATGCAAGCTGTACGTACTTTGCTGATTGGTTTAGGAGAAGACCCCGATAGAGAAGGTTTAAAAGATACCCCAAAAAGGGTAATGAAAGCTTTACAGTTTCTTACTAAGGGTTATTACGACTCGGTAGATGAACTCTTAAATGGCGCCGTATTTACAGAAGATGCGAATGAAATGGTTTTGGTGCGAGATATTGATATTTTTAGCTCGTGCGAACACCATATATTGCCAATAATTGGTCGCGCTCACGTTGCCTATATTCCGAATGGAAAAGTCATTGGTTTATCGAAGGTTGCTCGTATTTGCGAAATGTACGCGCGCCGTTTGCAGGTACAAGAAAGATTAACATTACAAATAGCAGATGCGCTGCAAGGGTTACTTCAGCCCCAAGGTGTAGCTGTCGTTATAGAGGCAACTCATATGTGTATGGTAATGCGTGGTGTTCAAAAACCAGGTTCTTGGACTGTTACCAGTGCGATGCGTGGTGTTTTTTCTGAGGACGCGCGTACTCGTGAGGAATTTATGAATTTAATACGTCATAGTCCAGGTTTTCACTCTTAATTTATACAAGTAGTCTTGTTCTTGTTAAAGTTGGAAATTCAGTTATGACCCAGAATCTTGACAAAGTACACACAATCCAAAAAACTCTAAGTTATGATAAAAAACCTTAAATGAGAGTGATTGCTCCAATTCTGCTTCTAACTGACAAACCGGACAAGCTTGGATATCAATGAAATTACCGCATTGTAAACAGGTAAAGTAATGCTGATGTTTGCTAGCTAAAGTGTATAAAGAAGTACCATTAATTGCAGTACGACTCTGTACTAGTCCGTGTAATTTCAGCACTTCCAATCCGCGATAAACTGTAGCTAACCCCAATTTTTTATAGATACAGCGCATTTGAACGTGTAAATCTTGAGCAGAAATTGGAGCATCAAGCTTCTCTAAAGTTTTTAGAATATGTTTTTGGTGGTTAGTTAATCGAGTGGTTAAGCCAATACTGACCATTATTTCTGATTTTAAGCAAATAAGATATAATCAAGTATACAATAACGATTATTCTTCTTGCTATTTTTTCTCCTTACTGTTAAGTAAATTTAATAATTTATGGAGCAATCAAAAATTACTGTTATTGCTGGAACGTCCGGTTCAGGGAAAACAACTTGGATTCACCAAAAGCTAAACAAAATAAATCCGAACTCTACTTCATGTGTACTATATTTTAGTCCAGAAGTTGGCAGTACACCAATTGATGCTGAACGATTAGCGGCTGAATTTCCTTTTCTCAAAGTATTTTACTCAGGACAAGAAGCTGAATTCACTCAACTTCTAGAATCGGCTGATGCGGCTTTTATTGAACTGGGGTTTTATTTAAATATTGCGGTTATAGAGCAAATATTAAACAATCAAAATTATCATAAAATTGCAATTGTAGCATCGCAAAGCCAAGAATCAGAGTATCATACTTGGGCTTCGGAAATAATTGAAAACGTAGGAATTAACGCTAACCCTACTGAAAAGCAACTATTGCGTATTCAAACAACTGGAGAAGTTGTAGATGAAAATAGTATATATGAGGTGTGGTATGAAATTAGTCAAGGCGCCTATGGTAATATAACCCGTGCGAAGGGAATTTTTGATGTTGCAGACGGAAGGTCACTTTATGGAGACTTTGTTGCTGGTATACAACCAACACCTTTTCTGGAATTAGATTTACCCCGTCACTTAGAAGGTAGACCGCAGCGCTTTAGCGGTTTAGAAGTAGTTGGAAAATTTGAAGAAACTGCTTTAAAACAAACTTTAGAAAACTGTTGTTTATCCGATGCAATGATTTCTCATTACCAACAGCAAGTGAAACAAGATTTGATGCAAGGAGTAGAAGCATGAAAATAGCAGTTATGTCGTGTATTCACGGCAATTATGAAGCATTCGATGCAGTATTATCGGATATCGATAAACACTCAGTAGATAAAATGTATTGTCTTGGAGATTTAGTTGGATACGGCCCCTATCCAAATGCAGTAATAGCACAAATTCAGGCTTTGGATATTCCTACTGTTGCAGGTTGTTGGGATGAAGATGTAGTGGAAGGACTTAACTCGTGTGAGTGTAGCTTTCCTTCACTTTTGGCAGAAAAACGGGGTAAATTGGCTCACGAATGGACAAATAAAGAAATTCATCCAGAAAATCGCGAATTCCTAGCTAAATTACCCCATACTTTTAGTGAAGGAAACATGGCATTTGTTCACGGTAGTCCCCACAGTAACCACGAATATTTATTGCCAGAAATCGATGGATTTATTGCTTTAGAACGAGTCATTGCCACAGGCGCCGACGTACTTTTTTGCGGACATACTCATGTACCCTACGTGCGGAAACTAGATGCAGTTAGCTTACAAGTTAGTGTTAAAGACAAGAACTCAGAAGCACAGCAAAGAAACTTTACTACATCTTTGAAAAAGATTGTAAACGTCGGTTCAGTAGGGGAACCGCGACATGGAAGACCGAATGCAACTTATGTAATTTACGACACGGATACTCTTGACGTAATGTTGCGCGAAGTTGAATATGATTATAAAAAAACCTGCGAAGCAATTATTGAAAAAGGTTTACCACCTATTTTCGCTTGGCGTTTATCCCGTGGAATTGAATTTGCTGAACGCGCAGACGACCCAACTCATGTTTGTACAAGATAAACAAAAAATTCCTAACTCCTAACTATGTGGGCAATTTTAAGCGGAATTGAAGGTAATTTAGCGGCTTATGAAGCTGTAATAGCTGATATCAAATCGCAACGTCGTAGTTTTGAAGCTACGTATATTCTCGGTGATTTGGTCGGACCAACACAAGAATCAGAAAAATTAGTAGAACGAGTACGTAAACCTAGAAATAGCGAATTACAACCGCTAGTTTGTAAAGGTTGGTGGGAAGAACAGTGTTTAATATTGCATGGCTTAAGTGCAACTACTGAACCAACCGAGTTAATGGAAAGGTATGGAGGAGATACAGTTAAATCTTTGTGGGACAGTGTTGGGCGCCAGACTGTACGATGGTTAAGTATGCTGGATTTTGGATTTTTTGAGTTAGATTGTTTACTAATTCACGGTTCGACTGTTTCTGTAAGTGAAGAATTAACGCCATCAACTGAACCAATTCAAATCTTAGATAGATTATCACGGATGCAAGCTAACAATTTATTTTGCGGACGTTCTGGAAATTGTTTTCAATATTATCTAGAAGCGGCTTCCATTTCATCAGAAATTACAACCCTTGATGGTCAAGTCACTCCTAACACCATTAATGTCAATACTCCACGTCAAGTAGTTGGGGTGGGAAATGTGGGACGAAAACCAGGTGAAGCTACTTTTACTGTTTATAATCCCAATACAAACCATGTGGAATTTAGAACTGTCCACTATGGGGTAAATAAAGGATTTGCGATTGCAAAAAATAATGTAAAACCAAATAAAAGATAAATATTTTATATTTGATGCTTAAAGAAACCCGGTTTCTCAGATTTACTAAATAAATCTAAGTAGCCGTAAGGTCGTCAGTGACGAACCTACGTGATGTTCAAAAGTTAAAAAGGAATTCTATAGTTTTAATATATGCCTAAATAATACACATGAATTTATAAAAACTCTAGTACTACAAGGTGGGAATTAGAACTGGCGCCCAGATACAAGCAAAAAAGATTTGTCAGAGGAGAATTTTTGTGCTATTCTGAGAATAATAATTATTTTTAATATAATTTAGGTTTGTTTTCTAGTTCACTCATGTCAAGCGATGATTATATAATTTAAAAATAAATTTTTACTTTCAAAAAATTTTGGTTATGAAAGTCGCAGTTTTAGGAAAAGGCGGAAGCGGAAAAAGCACTATTAGCTGGCTTTTGTCCGAATATTTGAGCCAAGCCAAAAAAATTAAAACCTTGGCTATTGATGCAGACCATAATATGGACTTATCTACTTGTTTAGGTGTGAATCCTTACGAGGTAAACTACTTTAAAGATTTTAACGATGAGTTTAGGCAGTTAGCGAATATGCCCCAGGTTGGGATGTGGAGAGAGTATTTTAAATCCACCCCGGTTAATTTTACGTACCCGCAAACTGAGAAAACAGAAAAGCTAGATAAATATTTGACCCAGGTTAATCCCAATTTGGATTTAATAGTGCTGGGACTTGGTGACGAAGAAATCATGAATAGTTACAAATGCTCCCACGCTTTGTCGGCTCCCATCAAGCACATGCTACCGACTCTCAATATGGAAAATGGGTCGTGGCTAATACTGGACTCGGTTGCTGGTTCTGACATGGTAAATTACGGTTTATACTTTGCCTTTGACTGTATTATTGCGGTGGTTGAAGGGAATATCAACAGTATAAAAGTAGCCAAGCAGCTTTGTAGTCTGATAAATAAACAGGGCATGAAGCTAAATTTTATATTGAATAAATACAATGCAGAAAACAAGTTTGTCAAGGATTTTGAACGAGAGTTTGCAGACTTAATTATAGGGAGAATCAATACGGATGTCGCTTTGAATAATTATGATTTTCCCTCGGTAGGTGAAGAAAATTTGCATAACTTAGAAACAATCTTTACCAAAATTAAAGCGCTTCCAAAGGCAAAAGATTCCTATGTGAAACTTAAGGTATTTGAGGAAAATAAGATATTATGACTCGCGATACTCACAACGAAAGCAGCAGCACTATTACTAAACGCCCTCGGCGCCTGCGTCGTACTGAAACCTTGCGTCGAATGGTGCGAGAAACCCACTTAACAGTTGATGACCTGATTTATCCCATGTTTGTGATGTCAGGAGAAAATCAGAAAATAGAAATTGCTTCCATGCCGGGATGCTACCGATTCACTTTAGACTTACTTCTAAAAGAAATCGCAGAAGTATATAGTCTAGGAATTGGCGCCATCGCTTTATTTCCTGTCATACCCGAAAGCAAAAAAGACGAGACTGGTAGTGAAAGTTACAACCCTGATGGTTTGGTACAGCAAACAGTCAAAGCAATAAAGCAAGCTGTACCCGATATAGTCGTAATTACTGACGTTGCCCTTGACCCATTTACTACTCACGGTCACGACGGTATTGTTGGTGAAAACGGCGTTATTTTAAATGACCCTACGGTAGAAGTTTTGGTAAAAATGGCACTTTCCCAAGCCGAAGCTGGTTCTGATATGGTGGCGCCAAGCGATATGATGGATGGCAGAGTCGGGGCAATTCGCAAAGCATTAGATGAAGCAGGTTACATTGATACGCGGATTTTAGCTTACTCTGCTAAATATGCCTCTGCATACTATGGTCCATTCCGTGATGCTTTGGATTCGGCGCCTAAATTTGGCGATAAAAAGACTTATCAAATGGATGCAGCAAATTCTTTTGAAGCCATTAAGGAAGTGGAATTAGATATTGCCGAAGGTGCAGATATTGTCATGGTAAAACCAGCCTTAGCATATCTGGATATCATTCGCCAAGTCAAAGATTATACAAATGTTCCAGTAGCCGCGTATAACGTCAGTGGTGAATATGCCATGATTAAAGCCGCTGCTCAAAACGGCTGGATTGATGAGAAAAAAGTGATTTTAGAGACATTACTCAGCATCAAACGCGCGGGCGCCGATTTGATATTGACTTACTTTGCTAAGGAAGTAGCGTTGATGCTGCACAAATAATAATTTTGCTTTCACCACAACTATTGAAGGGGGTAACTCGATGTAGAAGGAGTAACCCCTTTTTTTCGCAGCGCTTGCGTCGTTTTACCACCTGCCTTTCAAAACTTGCGTTAAACAGAAACTTTAAATTTAACTTGCTTAAACGGGTTGAAACCGGGCTGAATTTGTTCGTTAAATTTGTTACCTGCCCAAGATGCTGCTGTTTCTTCGTGATGGTACAGCATTCTTGTTAATATTTTGTCCCAGTCGTGTAGTGGCAGTTGTCGCAACAAGTCTGTTAAATTATACAGTGCATCCAAAACAGCAAAGCTTGCTTCTCGCACATGCGGTGGACGCGATAATAGTAAGCTATCTCGCTGCATGAAAAATGGGTCATGGGGAATTATCCCATCTACAGGTCTTTCTAATTGGCTTTCAATTGCAGCGACTTCTTGACAGTTAGAAATATCTGTTGCTACTACCAGCATGGAGACACCAAAGTTTTTGGCATGACTCAAAAAATCAACTGCATTGTTTACCGACTTACGGGTTGGTTTGACAACATATATATTTCCATCAAACAATGTGGGTAATGGGGAAGCAAAAACATCCTTTCCTGCTGACATGTCAACTATAATTGCTTCGTTGCTGTCTTCCCAAACATGCTTAAGAAATATCTCAATGGCGCCAGTCTTACTGTGATAGCATTTCTTGCGGTAATCATCTGAAGTGAAATCTCCTACACGAATTAATTCAACTCCATCGATAACAGTAGCGTAACGCTGGCGCCATTCAGCAGGTTCAGATAATTTTAGTACTCGTGAACCTTCTCCTGGTGGAGTAGTTTTAATCATTGGCAAGTCAGGAGTAATGCGCGGATTATTACCAGCAAAGTACGCACGCAACCAATCTAAATCATTACCAATATCTAGTGCGGTTCCTTGTTCACCCCGTTGCATGTCAGTTTCAGTGGCGCCAAGTTCTGAAGCAAGATGCAAATTATGGTCGCCATCAATTCCTAAAACGTGAAAATTGCAGAAATAACTGAGGAATTGCAATAAACTTGCACTCAGGGTTGTTTTTCCGCTTCCTCCCTTACCATAAACAGCTAACTTCATACTTAGTGACTCCAATTAATTCTAAACGGAGAATTTTTAACTATAGATACAACCCTCATATACATGCAACCGTATTTGCCTACAGGGTATTTGATACTCCACTCAAATCAATACCTGCAAGATACATTATTGCTATGAATACATTTTATGTTGACCGGATGTAGTGGATTTTTCGGATAGTCTTGCTTTACGGTGATGCGGTTTGTACAAGAAGGCGCCAAAAATATCTGAAAATTGTAATCATTCTACAAATTTCTTCTTTTTACCACAGAGACTTCTAGCTTATATCTTGCACCAGTCCGAGAAACCGGGCTTCTTGACAAAGACTTTGCTATAAAACGTTGATTTTTCGTAGAGAAGCCCGGTTTCTTTGAGCTTGTTGACGATGCTGCAAGATGTAAGCTAGGGCAAGACAGATAACCTACAATGCGCTATTATGATAATGATTCTTATTTTATTAAATATTTTATGGTAAGTTCTTTAGCCCAGTCGCAAGAGCCGATACAGCAGGATGGTCAGAATATAGAGAAAATACGCCATACATGTGCCCATATTATGGCAATGGCTGTGCAAAAGCTGTTTAAGGGGACGAAGGTGGCTATTGGGCCTGTGACGGAAACAGGGTTTTTCTATGACTTTGACTGTCCAGTTAGTATTACTCCCGATGACTTGGGTAAGATAGAAACTGAGATGCGGCGGATAATTAAGTCAAAGTTGCCAATTATTCGAGAAGAAGTTGATAGAGAAGAGATTAAGGCAGAAATAGCTAGTTTGAATGAGCCTTACAAGTTAGATATATTAGACCGTATTCCCGTTGGTGAGACGATTACTCGTTACTACATTGGTAGTCCTGATGGCCGGAAAGTGGAGTCTTCACTGTTTACAACGGATAGTTTACCACCAAGGGACTATTGGTGGGACTTATGTGCTGGTCCCCATGTACACTCGACAAAGGATATTAACCCCAAGGCATTTGCATTATTAAATGTTGCAGGCGCATATTGGCAAGGTGATGAACAAGCGCCAATGTTGCAGCGTATCTATGGTACAGCTTGGGCAACACCTGAAGAATTGCAAGAATATTTAAAGCAGCGAGAAGAAGCACTACGTCGTGACCATCGCAAGTTGGGTAAAGAGCTTAATTTATTTAGTATTCAAGATGATGCTGGTGGTGGTTTGGTGTTTTGGCATCCTAAAGGCGCCGCTATCCGTTATCAAATAGAAGATTATTGGCGCCGTTCCCATATAGAAGCGGGTTACGAGTTGCTATATACTCCCCATGTGGCAAATTTAGATTTGTGGAAAACATCGGGACACTTTGACTTTTATAAAGAAAGCATGTTTGACTCGATGTCTGTGGAAAACCAAGCTTATCAAATTAAGCCGATGAATTGTCCTTTCCACGTATTAACGTATAAAAATCAGCTTCACTCGTATCGGGAATTACCTTTGAGGTGGGCAGAGTTAGGAACTGTTTATCGTTACGAGCGTTCGGGTGCGTTACATGGATTGATGCGTGTTCGCGGTTTTACTCAAGATGATGCCCATATTTTCTGTTTACCAGAGCAAGTTGCTTCGGAAATATTGGGTGTATTAAATTTAACAGAAAATATCTTATCAGATTTTGGCTTTAAGGACTATGAAATTAATTTATCTACTCGTCCAAGTAAGTCAGTTGGTTCCGATGACATTTGGGAACTTGCCACTGATGCGTTGGTTAAAGCTTTGAATAGTAAAGGTTGGAAATATATAGTTGATGATGGTGGTGGCGCCTTTTATGGACCCAAGATAGATATTAAAATCAAAGATGCAATTGGTCGTCTTTGGCAATGTTCTACAATTCAAGTAGATTTTAACTTACCAGAAAGGTTTGATATGGAATATGTGGCGCCAGATGGAAGCAAAAAACGTCCTATCATGATTCACCGTGCTATATTTGGCTCACTAGAAAGATTCTTTGGTATTTTAATCGAAAACTATGCAGGTGATTTTCCATTATGGCTGGCGCCAGTACAAATACGTTTATTACCAGTCAGCGATGAAGTTCGCGAATATGCTCAACTAACAGCAAAACAATTGAAAAAGGCTGGCTTACGTGTTGAAATAGATAATACAGGTGAGCGCTTAGGTAAATTGATTCGTACCGCAGAAGTCGAAAAAATACCCGTCGTCGGTGTTATCGGTAAACGCGAGGTAGAAACAAACACCTTAAGCATTCGTACTCGTAAATCCGGAGATTTAGGAGCATTAGTAGTAGATAATATAATCAATCGCTTACAACAAGTGATAGCCGAAAAAACAGTAATATAATACCCTTATTAGGATATATGTAAACCCACCCCTTCAAATTATCATGCCTCACGCATTATACATTTGCAAATCCTGCTCTTTTTCACTCACCCAAAGAGAATATCTAGGTGAAAAAGGTGGCAAAATTTTATATAACCATGTCAAAAATTTAGCAGAAAAATGGTCTTTAAATTCTCAGTACGTAATTCAAGAAGTAACATGTTTGAGCGCATGTAAAAGACCCTGCGCTATAGCTACTTCGGCGCCTAACAAAACTTCTTTAATGTTTGGTGATTTGCCAGCACTTGAAAGTGCAGAAGCGATACTTAAATTGTGCGAGCAGTATTATACTAGCAAAGATGGTATTATTCCCCGGCAAGAGCGACCAGAAATTTTGCAGAAAGGAATATTCGTTAAATATAGTATTGTTTTTGACTTACAAGATATGATTAAATATTAAAAATATCTACTTGAAAGTACGACAAGCTGTCATATTTAAAATTCATAATTAAAGAGACAAAGGTATTGAAAAATACTCATATTTTGTGATAATGATTATATTATGAAAAAGTTAATAGAATTAATTATCAACAAATGGTGATATAATCAATGAAAATATTGCCACGGTATTTAAGTAAGCAGATTCAGACGCTATTGAGCAAAAACCGGGTTTTTTGGGCTGTTTTCATCCTGGTTGCTCTGCTGCTATCAACACTCTTTGTTTCTCTTGGGCAAGGTGCTGTTCCCTTGAGTTTAACTGAACTTGGGCAAGCACTACTTCGTCAAGGAGACCCGCTCAAACAAACTATTCTTTGGGATTTACGTATTCCTCGTATTCTTGCGGCAATTACAGTTGGCGCCGCTTTGGGGATGTCGGGAGCGTTGTTGCAAGGAATGTTGCGAAATAGTTTGGCAGACCCTTTTATATTGGGGATTTCTGCTGGTGCTGGATTAGTTGTAATTGTTATGGTGGTATTACAGGTATTCCAAGCATGGATTCCTTTAGCTGCTTGGATTGGCGCCATTATCACTACGACTTTAGTAATTTTTCTCGGTCGTTCTGGTTCTAAAATTTCTGTGGAAAGGTTAATTTTAGCTGGTGTTGCGGTTAGTTCGCTATTTGGCGCCGTTCAAAGTACATTACTCTTACTTGCAGAAGATGGACAAATTCAGCAAGCGTTGAATTGGCTGATTGGCAGTTTGAATGGTAGAGGATGGCGAGAGGTTACAACTGCTGCACCCTATATAATTATTGCGTTAGTTGCTGGATGTTTACTTGCGCGCTCGCTGAATTTATTGTCTTTGGGAGATGATTTAGCGGTGGGGTTGGGAGTAAATTTAGCACGTTCACGTTTCTTAATCGCAGGTGTCGCAACTCTTTTGGCAGCAGGTGCAGTCAGTATTAGTGGGTTGGTTGGTTTTATAGGTTTAGTCGTTCCTCACGGTATACGCTTATTAGTAGGAAACGACCATCGTATTTTACTGCCACTATCTGCTCTTGGTGGCGCCTGGTTGTTAATGTTTGCTGATTTACTATCTCGACTTGGTTCTGTTGAGTTACCAGTTGGTTCAGTTACAGCTTTGTTAGGTTCTCCGCTATTCATTTGGTTACTATATCGTCGTCAAGCAGGAGCAGAAAAAAACTCCTAATTAAAAATCATGCCTTTAGAAATTCAAAATTTAACTGGTGGTTACACGGCAAAACCAATTGTCAAAGATGTTAATCTTAATCTACAAGCTGGGGAATGGTTAAGTTTAGTCGGCGCCAATGGTTCAGGGAAATCAACATTTCTAAAATTGCTTAGTCGCATTCTTTCCCCTCAAAACGGCGCCGTCTTATTGGATGGTAAAGTCATTCATACACAACCAGCAAATTTAGTAGCACAACAACTAGCTTTACTACCTCAACAGCAAACAGTTCCTACTGGTATAACAGTTCGTCAACTAGTAAGTTTAGGACGCACTCCACATCAACCTTGGTGGCAATGGGAATTGAGCAAAGAAGATGCAGATAAAGTAGATATTGCCATTCAAAAAACAAATTTACAAAGTTATAAAGAAAGACCTGTTGAGAATCTCTCTGGAGGTGAAAGACAACGTGCGTTTTTAGCGTTAGCATTAGCTCAAGAGCCAAAAGTTTTGTTATTAGATGAGCCAACAACTTATCTAGATATTAATTATCAATTACAACTTTTGGAATTACTCAAAGAATTAAATCAGCAACAAAATTTAACAATTGTAACAGTCTTACATGAGTTAAATTTAGCGGCAAGGTATAGTAATCGAATCGCTTTATTTAAGCAAGGTAGCCTTTGGGGTTACGGCACACCTAAAGAAGTTTTAAATCCTACAGCAATAACTGAAGTATTTAACGTAGAAGCTTTAATAATAGATACTCCTGTGGGTTTACAAGTTTGCGCTATTTCATCTTTGTAAGATGCGTGAGAGACTTATGACTTATAATCAGAAATTAATTGTTGGCATTACTGTCGCAAGCTTATCGTTAGCATTTAGCGTTCCTTTCTCAGCCCGTGCTGAAAACTCTTTAACTGTACAAAATACCAACTTAATCCAAATCAGCAAAGTTAATTTAGCTGAAACAGACAAAGGTTTAGAGTTAGTTTTGGATATTCCTTCCAAACAATTTCCTGAAGGTGAAATTATTGATTATGATACATACACAATTATTAAATTAAATAATGCTACTCTTTCTGATGGCGCCAGCTTTGTCAGAAATAATCCAATTGCAGGCATAAAAACTATCAGCGTTACTCAGGTAAATCAAAGAGATGTTGAAATTAAAATAGTTGGTGATAGCAAATTACCGAAAGTTGAAGAATTGAACAATGAACGGGGTTTAATATTTACTATTGTTCCCGTCAATACTGCAAGCACTCCTCAGCAAGATGCACCAATAGAATTGAGTGTTGTCGGCGCCGCAACAAGAGCAGAAACGGCGCTTGGAACTATCACAGTTATTGACAGAGAGCAGATACAGAAACAACAAGCGCGTGATATCAGAGACTTGATACGTTATGAACCAGGTGTTTCAGTACCTAATGACTCTCGTGGAGGGTTACAAGGTTTTAATATTCGCGGACTTGATGGAAACCGTGTCAATATACAAGTCGATGGTATTCGTTTACCATTTGAATACAGCTTTGGCGCCACTCGAATAGGTCGAGACTATGTGGATATTGAAACTCTAAATGCTTTAGAAATTTTTAAAGGAAATAATTCTGCGACTTTACCTAGCGATGCATTAGGAGGAACTGTTAACTTCAGTACCGCTAATGCAGGGAGCTTGCTTGATACTTTGGGTAAAGATTCTTTCACTAACGCGCGCGTTCAATACAGTAGTAAAGATACTGGCTTTGTTGGAACTTTAACTCAAGCAAACCGCTTTGATAATGTTGATACCGTATTTATTTATACTCGTAGAGATAGAAATGAAACTCAAGTAGGTTCCGGAAATGATACATTTCAAGATGAGCAAGATATTAAGCGGGATAACTTTTTAGGAAAGCTTACCTATAATTTTGACAAACAAAGCTTTCTAGAATTTACAGGAGAATATTTTAACAACGTTGCCAATAGTACATTTCCTATCGAAAATTTGCGGGGAATGTCTTTTGAAGGCGCCACTAAAAGTTTACAAGAAGAAGTAACAACAAAACGCGCGCGCTATAGTATAGCTTATCAATATGATAATCCCGATAGTAAATCATGGTTACAATTTGCACGGGGTATTGCTTATTATCAAAATGCCCAAATTACAGAAGATAGTAAGCGTAGCGTTTTGAGTGCTGGTGCAATTCGTAATGAAGAAGCAGATAAAGATTTTACTGACCGGATTTTAGGAGGTAATCTACAGCTACGCAGTGACTTTAAAATTGGAAGTACATTAAATCGCCTTACTTATGGGTTTGATATTTCCAACAGTATTAATAAGCGAGATTACTTTAACTTCAATACAACAACAGGAACTCGTGTATCTCTACCAAACTTCCCTCAAAAAGACTTTCCTGACAGCAGAACATTACGTTTTGCAACATTTTTACAAAATGAAATCTCTTTGGGTGATGGAAGGTTAAAGCTAATTCCTGGGGTTCGTTTTGACATATATGACTTAAAAACAGACAATAACCCAGAATTTACTCGAAAAAACCAAGGACTACCAGCTACTGACTTCTCCACATCAGGGATAAATCCCAGTTTCGGCATAACTTACGAAATTAATCCAGGTTTAATGGCATTCGGTCGCTACTCTCGTGGTTTTCGTCCACCACAATATGATGAGTTGAACTATGCATTCCGTGCTGATATACCCCTACGTCCACATAAAGGTATTCCTAACCCAGATTTGAAAGTCGAAACAAGCAATAATTTTGAATTAGGTATACGCAATCGCTCAAACCAACTCGATTTTGGTGTTACCGGATTTTATAACCGTTACGATAACTTTATTGAACGTGCTGCATTTGCTGGTTTTGACCCAAATGATTTTGGTAGTATTCCTAGCGGTGGAAGACGTATCCCTTTCCAAATTTTTCAAACACGTAATATAGGAGATGTAGAAATATATGGATTAGAAGTTAAAGCAGCTTATCGCTTTAGTTCGGAACCGGGGGGTTTTGGTATCAGAAGTGCTTTAAGTTGGCAAGTTGGTAATGATTTAACAAATGAAAGACCACTTGCTACTATTAATCCTTTACAAGCAGTTGTTGGTTTAGGATATCAATCTCCCAATGATAGATGGGGGGCAGAACTAATTGGTACTTTTACTGCCAAAGCAAGGGAGTTAGCACTTGTCGATAATCAAACGAGCGTAGTTAATGCAGGCGCCGCAACTAGAAAAACAGACTTCTACGAACCAGACGCTTACACACTATTTGATTTTATCGGTTACTACAAAATTACTCCAAATCTCAAACTAACAGCAGGAGTCTATAATATTTTCAACACCGAATACTATCAATATGCAGATGTTCGTACTATTGATACAAGTGCTGCAACATTTGATGCTCAACGTGGACGCTATGCACAACCCGGAACAAATTTTGCAGTAGGTTTAAGCTGGCAATTTTAGATACGTATACTTTCCCTTACTTAAATTTGTAAGGTGGGCAGTGCCCACCCTACTCTCAATAGGAGTAAAAATCATGAATCATAAAATTACTGCTTTTATTCTCACACTTTCATTAAGCTTCAACTTATTTGGTTGTTCCAATAATAATGATTCCAATGCCAAAAAATCTGAGACTAGTAAAGTAGAGCAAAAAGCTTCTCAACCTGTTCAACAAGCGCAAAGAATTGTTGCACTAACACCTTTAGCATCAGATTTAATATATAATTTAGACAGAACTAGGTTAGTCGGTGTACCTAATGGTCGATATACTGATATTATAGCTAAAGACAAATTTGCTGAATTCCCGAAAGTTGGAAGTAATACTGGCATAAACCTTGAAAAGATTGTTTCATTAAAACCAGACTTAGTAATAGGTAGCGGCGGTTTCCACGACAAGACCTTAGCAAAATTACAGGAATTAGGCATTAACACAATTGTATTTAATACAAGAAGTTGGCAAGACTTAGAAAACCAAACAAAAGAAATAGCTCAACGTATTGGCGCCGACCCCAAACCAGTTTTAGATAAATTGCAAGCTAACTTAAGAAATATTCCTAATAACAATAAATCGGTTTTGGTATTAGTTAGCACTCAACCAACGTTATCTCCAAATAAAAATAGCTGGGCAGGTAATTTATTGCAAAAGTTTAATTATAAAAATATTGCCGCTGACTTTGAGTCTACAGGACGCTTTAAAGGGTATTTGACTCTCTCACAAGAAAAAATACTCGCGTCTAACCCTGATAAAATATTTATTACAGAAACTACTAGTACAAAACCCGATGAATATAAAAAATTACCTTTTTGGAACAAGTTAAAAGCAGTACAGAATAATAATGTATATACATTCCACCATGATGGTTTAGTTAGTCCTACAAGTATTAATACCGTGGAAGAGGTTACAAAGCAACTCAGTGATATTGCACAGGAATAAATTGTTAAGTATATAACAGGCTACTATCAGTAATGCTACGAAACTGTATGCAAAGAATGGATAGAATTCCAACCACTAAACACCCGTCAAATGAAAGAGAAAATATGATGCAACTAATTAAAAGCTTTCTTATCGCTCGATTTTCACGGGTGTTTCTTAACCAACGCTCTCAAAAGTAAATTGTGATTGTATATGTAACTATTTCAGGGATACAGTTAATTCAACTGTATCCCATTTTCAGATATTATATAAATATGATATTTAGTAATTAGCGTTAAATACTGTTATGCATTTTTCTTGACACTGAACATTTTAGTAGTTACTATGTCATTCAATCCGAATTCTAATTAGCTATAGAGAAAATCTCTGTGTTCACAAAATTAAACGAATGTCACAGTGATTCGTTCTTAATAAAACATCTTTTACCACCAACTATGAATAAAAAAACAATTACGCGATATTAACTTTTTTATCCACCGCTATTTGGGGTTAATAGTCGCATTGATTCTTGTTATCGTGGGTTTAACAGGTAGTATCTTGGTATTTCAAAGAGAAATTGACCATTTTTTAGTACATCGTCAAGTTGGTAATATTGTTCCAAGTAGGGAACGTGTACCAGTAGAGGTTGTTCTGAATAAGATAAAAAGTGCTTATAGTAGTCAGCCAGATATAAAAGTAGAGTCTATTGATATTCCCAAGTTAGCGAATGACCCTTACCAAGTGTGGTTTTCGAGAAACGATAAATGGACAGAAGTGTTTATTCACCCATACACCGCAGCAATTTTGGGTACGCGCGAATGGGAAAAAACTATCTTAGGTGTGACTTTTCAACTCCACTACCAATTACTTGCAGGTGAAACTGGAACGATTATCGTTGGCATTGCGGCTTTATTTTTGTTAATTCTTTCAATAACAGGTTTTATTTTGTGGCCTGGTTGGTTAAAATTAGTTGCTGGTTTCAAAATCAAATTAAAAGCGCATATCAAACGGTTAAATTTTGATATTCACAAAGTTGTGGGCATAATTTCTGTTGTTTTCTTAGCAATGATTGCTTTTACAGGTTTTTGCTGGAACTTCAACGGTTTTACGTATCCTGTTATTTATGCTGTTACTCGTACTCCCAAACCACCTGAACTTGTATCTCAAGTAGTAGCTGGTAAGCAAAGTATATCAGTTACTCAAGCGATGCAAATTGCTGATGCTGCTTTAAATGGCGCCGCTACAACTTATATATCTATACCAACTAAACCGGAAGGAGTGTTTCGGGTTAACAAAAAGTTTCCACAAGAAAAAGAAGATTTTGGGCGCAGTCGAGTTTATATAGACCAATATACAGGTCAAGTCTTACGCATTCGAGATGAGCGCAATCTTCCTTTAGGCGAAAAGGTTTTAGATTCGTTTACCCCCATGCACTACGGTACGTTTGGAGGGTTGACAACGAGAATTTTTTATGTATTTGTCGGACTGGCACCGTTAATATTATCTGTGACAGGGTTGATTATGTGGTGGTACAGACCAAAAAAATCAAACCTCATACCAAACCGCAAATTCATGACCTGACTTTAGCAATTCCCGGTGGAAAA
The DNA here is from genome assembly GCF_019977735.1 of Calothrix sp. PCC 7716. GTDB lineage: Bacteria > Cyanobacteriota > Cyanobacteriia > Cyanobacteriales > Nostocaceae > Dulcicalothrix. The sequence continues at coordinate 6,157,479 of NZ_AP025018.1, forward strand.
ATTACAGCTTTAGTCGGCGCCAATGGTTGTGGCAAATCTACATTACTGCGAGGGTTAGCACGTTTGCTTAAACCACAAACGGGTGCAGTTTATATTGATAGTGCTGCAATGAATAAGGATAATCCCAACGTAATGTTGTCCAAGCAGCACTAACGACATTATGGGCAGGCGCCTTTACACTGTTTGAATTATCTCGCTACAACCCAGAAATACCAATGGGAGAGCAAGGATTAATTTTGCTATCGCCTCAAGTGTACAATTAACCCGCAACTAGCTTGTACCGAAGAAGCTATTGGTTATTGTGACTTTGAGTATAAGACAGCTACCTGTAATGCTTGCCAAAGCCATCGCCGTAAGATGGTAAAAATTTTTTAATGATTTCAATTCAAAAAACTGCAAATGTTTTGCAATAATTCTATTTTTGGTGTAATCTCAAACTAGTTGACGAATTTTTGCAATAAATGCCGATTGACAATACAAATAAATATGACGACAACATCTCTTAACAGTACATTAGTTCCGGAAACAGGATGGTGGTCTGGTAACGCACGTTTGGTGAATTTATCAGGAAAACTACTCGGCGCCCACGTTGCTCATGCTGGTTTAATAGTTTTGTGGGCAGGTGGAATGACGCTGTTCGAGCTGTCGCACTTTAACCCAAATCAACCAATGTATGAGCAAGGGTTAATATTGCTGCCACATCTAGCGACTCTTGGCATCGGAGTTGGAAAGGGTGGCGCCGTAGTAGATACATATCCATATTTTGTCATTGGGGTTATACACTTAATCTCCTCAGCAGTGTTGGGAGCAGGCGGTCTGTTTCATTCACTGATGGGTCAAGAAGTGTTATCGCAGAATTCTAGTTTTTCGGGCTTTTTTGGCTACGACTGGAAAGACTTGGGTAAGATGACCACTATTCTTGGCATTCACTTGATTCTTTTAGGTGTAGGCGCCTGGTTATTGGTTGCAAAAGCAATGTTCTGGGGTGGACTGTTCGACCCTTGGACAGGTTCTGTTGGAGATGTCAGAGTAATTGCTAATCCAACACTTAATCCAATCAGAATATTTAGCTACTTGTTTCCGACTCACGGCGCCGCAGGAATGGCAGCAGTAGATAATTTGGAAGATGTAGTAGGAGGTCATATTTGGGTTGGTTTGATGTGTATAGGTGGTGGTATCTGGCATATCAATAGCAGTCCATTTGCTTGGACAAAGAATATTTTGGTCTGGTCGGGAGAAGCATATTTGTCATATAGCTTGGCTGCTTTAAGCTATATGGGTTTCTTGGCTGGTTATTTTGTCAGCGTCAATAACACCGTATACCCTGAAGTTTTTTATGGCCCAGTCGGTGTAATTGAAACAGTAGCGGGTGTGTCGTCTCGCGGATGGTTAGCTACTTTCCATTTCGTTTTCGCAGCTTTGTTTCTTGTCGGTCATATTTGGCACGCTATCCGTGCGCGTTTGAGTGACTCAGGATTTGATTTTAGAAACGGCGACATGGTTCAGGCGCCGATGATATATCAGCCACGTTAAAGAAAGTTTTCGTCAATTACAATACACAAACCAGGAGTGAATTATGTCTAAGATTGGTTTATATTTCGGAACCCAAACAGGAAAAACCGAGTATGTAGCAGAAATAATTCAAAAAGAATTTGGTGGTGATAGCGTTGTTGCTTTGCATAATATTGCCGATGTAGACATTAGCGACTTGTTAGAATATGACAATATAATTGTCGGCTGTCCGACTTGGAACATTGGTGAATTGCAAAGCGACTGGGATGGAGTTTATAACGAAATAGACGACCTTGATTTTAGCGGTAAAAAAGTAGCTTATTTTGGAACAGGCGACCAAATAGGCTATGCCGATAACTTCCAAGATGCAATCGGTATTATAGAAGAAAAAATCTCTGCTCAAGGTGGACAAACAGTTGGTTACTGGTCTAGGGATGGTTATGATTTTAACGAATCAAAAGCATTAAGAGACGATAAATTTGTAGGTTTAGCTCTTGACGAAGACAATCAATCTGATATGACCGATAGCCGTATTCAGCAATGGGTAGCTCAACTTAAGAAAGAGTTTGGAGTATAGTAGTAGAGTGCGTGGCGCCACTAGTCGCGTCACACACCAAACCTTAATTATAAGCTTAACAACATAAAAAATTAAAATGACAACACCAGATACTTTGTGGCTAACTACAAGTCCAGAACTTAAATTTTTCAATAACTCATTATTACGTAATCTATCTCGTCAAACATCCATAGCACAGTGGGAATATCATCAAAGCCTAGATGAACCATCATCATTAGAAATTGCCGTAACATTATTACATGACTATTTAAAATCTCGTAGTAAACCAGTTCACTTAATTGGTCACAGTACTGGTGGTTTATTAGGCTTATTATACGCGCGCGAACACAAAGAAAGAGTAAAATCATTAACTTTACTATCTGTGGGTGTTAACCCAGGTATTGATTGGCATTCGCATTATTACGCTCAACGTAAATTATTACCAATAAGGCGCCAAATGCTATTAAGCCAAATGGTGTATACATTATTTGGGCACCAACCAGAATGCACTCGTAGAAAATTAATAGCGATGTTGGAAAAAGATTTAGATAACTCCGCATCTCCTCACTCTCTATATCAACATGTTAGTATCTCACCAATCCATGTATCAGTACCTTTGTTTGTTTGTGGTTGTCAGGACGATACAATTGTAGACTCAAGACAAATACAGGCATGGCAAGAATTTTTTACACAAAATACAACCCCAGAATTACAGTCAAAATTCCGCTTATGGCAGTGTCCCCAAGGTGGTCATTTCTTCCATCACTTTTACTCAGAAACCGTAGGAAAAGAGATAATCAAGTTTTGGAACTCTCTTAGTTATAATAGTTTGATAGCTGCAAAGAGTATTGGTTTATACTAATATTTTTAAGAACGATACTAATTGTTAAAGTACTAATGAATTTGTGCGCCATTGGCGCACAAAAATGGGAACTCAAGCTGCAATTTTCCATTTACGAGACTGTTGCTGTGCTTCCCAAATGAGCGCGTAGCGTCCATTTTGCGATAAAAGTTCTGTATGGGCGCCGCTTTCAACTATTTGTCCTGCTTCTAATACTAGAATTTTATCGGCGCCAATTACTGTTGATAGTCGATGTGCTATGACTACAACGGTTTTATTTTCAACAAGTTTATCTATTGCTGCTTGTACGGCAACTTCACTTTCGGTATCTAGTGCTGAAGTTGGTTCATCGAGGAGTACAATAGGTGCATCTTTGAGAATCGCTCGTGCAATCGATATACGCTGTCTTTCTCCACCTGATAAGGCGCCGCCAATTTCCCCCACTTTGGTATCATAACCATGAGGTAAGCGGGAAATAAATTCGTGACAGTTAGCTGCTGTTGCTGCTGTTTCTACTTCTGCGTCGGTTGCTCCTGGTTTCGCAAGACGAATGTTATTAAGAATTGTGTCGTCAAATAGATATACATCTTGAAAAACTACAGAGATATGCTTCATTAATTCTGCTGGCTCTACACAACGCACATCGGCGCCACCTATTTTCACGGCGCCGCTTTGTACATCAGCATATCTACTGATAAGGCGTGTAATTGTTGTTTTGCCACTTCCAGAACTACCTACTAATGCAGTTAAGCTTCGCTCTGGTAGATAAAAGGAAACACCATTTAATACGCTTTGGTTTTGGTCTGCATAAGCAAAGGTGACATCTTCAAAAGTGATATCAAATTTATTAAGTGTTGTAGGTGGGTTTTTGATGGGTAATGGTTCAATTACCATTAATGCTTCGATTCGTTCTAAAGCTGCTTCCATTAAGTTAAAGATACCGGTAAGTTCGCCAAAAACTGCAATTGGTTCGCTAAAACGTGTGGCAACAACTGCTAAAGCAAATACTTGTGCTACAGAAATACTGCCTTGTAAGAAAAATAATGTACTCAGAGCAATGATGATAACAATTCCTATTTCTACAATACTAGACATGAGTATTGCAGGCGCCGTACCTAGACTTGTTGCTTCGGTTTGAATTTGTCGCTGTGTACTAATAGCTTGACGTAAACGTTGTGATTGTTTGCCTACTTGTTGAGTCGCGCGTAACACTGGAATACCTTGAGCATATTCAATTATGCGGGATGCTGTATTAGCATCTGCTATGGCTACGTCGCGTGTTCCCTTTGCTACCACAGATTTTTGCCAGCGATAAATGGGAATGGCTAGGGGAAATGTTACAAGCATGGCAATTGCTAGGCGCCAGTCGATAAATAGTGTAACTATAATGACGATTGTTGGAACTATGATTGTTTTGATAATAATTGACGAAAGGTTGCCAATAGCGTGTAGAGAATCTGTGACATTACCGCTTAATATAACGTTGAGTTCTCCCGAACGGCGCCGACTCAGTTCTTCTAATGGCATTTTTCGTAACTGTTCGCCTAACTTCAGCCGCATTTCGCTTGCTGCATCAATTGTAATTATCCAACCAAATTCAAGTTCGCGCCAACGGATAAGAAATTCGATGACGACTAGAAAAGCTATTAGTGCGACTAGTGTCCAAACTCGTTGGGTGTCGATAGGAGATGTTAGTAAGGCAGAGAATAAGGGGAAGAATAGGGCAAATACTATTCCTTGAATTGTTGAGGCAATAATTGAGAGAGTGAGAGAAAATTTTAGTTCAGGTGCGTAGGAACCTGAAGCTGATATCATTTGACGAAAGCTTTTTATCATATGAAAAACAGTAAATAGTGTAAAAAATCCCCCTAAATCCCCCTTAATAAGGGGGACTTTAACTACCTCTTGTCCCCCCCTTATTAAGGGGGGTTAGGGGGGATCTATTCTTAAGTCCCCAAGAAAGCGCGCGCTGATGGTTTTCCCAAAGACGCGCGTAAAGTTTATTTGCTGCGACTAGTTCTTGATGGGCGCCAATTTCAGCTACTTCTCCGTTATCTAGTACGATTATTTGGTCGGCATTCATAATTGTTGAGAGACGGTGAGCTACTACTATGAGGGTTTTACCTGTAGTGAGGGATGCTATTGCTTCTTGAATGAATGCTTCATTTTCTGGGTCGGCAAATGCTGTTGCTTCATCGAGTACTACTATTGGGTTGTCTTGTAATATCGCGCGCGCGATGGTAATACGTTGTCTTTGTCCACCGGATAATAGACTACCCCGTTCACCAACAATTGTGTCGTAACCGTTGGGCAATTCCATTATAAAGTCATGGGCTTGTGCGGCTTGTGCTGCAGCTTCGATTTCTGTATCTGTGGCATTGGGACGACCTAAACGAATGTTTTCGCGTATAGTATCGTAGAGCAAAAATGTATCTTGAAAAACGAAAGATACTTGAGACATGAGCGTTTCTGTTGTCATATTTCTAACATCAACGGCGCCAATTTCTACACTACCTTCATTCACATCCCAAAAGCGGGGAATTAGTTTGGCAACTGTACTTTTACCTGCTCCGGAAGTTCCTACTAAACCTGTCACTGTACCTGCGGGTATATCAATATTTACTCCTTTTAATGCTTTGCGGTTTTCATATCCGTAGGAAAACGTGACGTTGCGAAAACGTATAGAAGTATCGAGAGGTTGTTGAGGGTCTTTTGGTTCTGGTAGTGGAGGTTGAGCGAGGAGCTTACCGATACGTTTCGCAGCAGCAGCAGATTTATTGATAAACGACGATAACCACATTATTGGTAACAGAGCTTCCATTACTCCAGAAGAAAGTAATAAAAATAAGATGAAAACAGGAAAATCTAATTTTCCTTGCAACATCAACCATACCCCTACCGTTATTACAATTAGTAGAGTTGGTAGAGATGCCATAACTAAAGTACCTACCCTGCCACCAAACTGAGTTCTTTCAGTCCATGCTTTGGTACGGTTAGTAAACTCATTCAAAGAATCACGATATCTAACAAAAGAACTTGTACCATCATCAAAAGTACGGACAACTTGCATACCCTGAACAAATTCAATAACCGTCCCATTAATTTGTTCATTCGCTGCATCATACGCTTCGCGCTCATTTTCATAATCGCGCATAGCCAAACTCATAAATATCATACCAACAGGCGCCGTCGCCAAAGTCGCCAAAGCCATCCGCCAATCTACCACAAACAAAATTACTAACGTAATAATAGGCGCCGTATAAGCGCGGGCAACGAACGGAGTACTATCAGCAACAAAGGCGTGTAGTGACTTAACGTCATCCTGAACAATTTTCTTAATGGCGCCAGAACCAGTAGTAACAACGTAACCTAGTGGTAAACGTCCCAAATGTTCAGCAATTTGAACTCGGAGTAACTCCTCTAACTTAAAGGCGCCGATATGAGAAACACGAAAAGCCCAAGTTCGGGAAAAAAAGCTAATAACAACAGCAGTAGCAGATAACCCAACTAACATCCCAACATACTGCCAATTAACACTCTCTGATAACAACTCGCGCGCGATAAAAGGAATAGTCAACAATGAAGCCAGAGCAAAAACAGCATTTAAACCAGAAAGAAACATCGCAGTAATAATATAGCCCCTTATCGGCTTAACTATTTCCCAAAGACCAGTCTCAGATTTCACACTCATCATCCTCTCCTCTGTGTACTCTGTGTCTCTGTGGTAAAAATCAAACAAACAACTTCGGCAAAACCCTACCAGTACGCTGCATATAACTTTGATACTCATCACCAAACTGGTCAAGCATCATCTTCTCCTCATTCCCAACCCTGAGAAAATACAACGCACCAAAACTAATCAATCCAGAAAAACCAGCTATATAATTAGGCAATAACAAAGCTTGCGCCAAACACCATAACCAAACAGAACTATACATAGGATGGCGAACACTTCGATAAATACCATTAGTAATCAAAGTATGCTCCGCTCTCACCTCCAAAGTTGGCGACCAATTTTGACCTAAATCATGGTGAGACCTCCAAAATAAGTACATTGATACTGTGTACACACAAACACCAAGAACATTTACCCAAACAGGTAATTTATAGTCAGCAAAGCTCAACAAAGGGCTAAAAACATAGACATTAGGTATAACCAACATTCCCAGAAAAACAAAAATTAGTAACAGCTTTTCCAAAAAAGTCTTTCTATCGTCAGTAATTTGATTTTTCTTATTTCGCTGCTGATGAGGAGACCGGATAATAAAATAAGCTACAATGCCTGCAACATAAACAACTTTCAAAGTCAATGTATCCATAGCCATTACCTTTATTAGGAATTTATTGCAAGTAGTCTAGGTACATCATAGCGGATATTACTTAATAGGCACCTATTCCAAAAGGATTTTATTCAATTTCAAACGGATATTATCTCAATAACATACATGGGTACTATGCAAAATTTGCACGTTCGTTCGTTCATGATGCGTCTTGTTGGAGAATTATAGGTAGTGGTAGCAAGCAAATTATGGCAGCAATAGCAAATAATGCAGCGTAACCTATCGCGTTAACAATAACACCGCTAAAAAGTCCAGGTATAATACCACCAATATATAACACAGAAATTTGGAAGCTATATTCAGTTGCTGCAAAGGCTTCGGTTGTTTTATCCATCATAATGGCATAAATGCAAGTTGTTAACATAGTAAATACTAAGCTAAAGCCAATGGATACAATATACAAGGTTGTTAAGTTTCTAAACCCAATTCCTGGTAAAATAAATCCAGCAGTCACAATTGTATTTAGAATAGTAAAGAAAATCAATGATTTCTTTCTTCCCCAGCGTGTAATTAATAAACCAGCTATTAAGGCGCCCACAATACTAAGGCTATAAGAAACAACTCCTCTAAGTAATGCTATATCATTTAATGAAAGTCCAGCATCGACAAGTAAAGGTTGAAACATTGTGTTTGCCATTCCGGCGCCTGCGGTAGATAATATAATAATTAAAAGCCAAGCTGTAATACCTGGGCGCCGACAAAATTTGACAAAGGTTTGCAGGTAGGTAACAGGGGAACGGAAAGTAATAGTATTGACTTTTTCCTTTTCTCGGTATCCTAAAATAGGAATAAGCGATAGTAGCATTACCACTGACATGAAAAGTAAACTCGCACGCCATCCAAACTTCCCAAGTAATATTAAAATTCCACCCCCACCAATAATTGCTCCTAAATAATTTCCACCTGTTTGTATCGCATTTCCTAAACCGCGTTCTTCTGGTTTCAACAAATTCACAGCGAGTGCATCGGTAGCAATATCTTGTGTTGAGCTAAATAATATCATTCCAAATAACACAACAATTGCTAATGTAATATTATTCGTGATATCTAAAAATGCACAAATAGCTGTAAGTATAGCTACTGTTATTTGTAAACTAATTATCCAAAACCTATAGTGTCCCCACCTGGCAATGCTGAAACTATCGATAAACGGCGCCAATAAAAATTTGAACATTAATGGCAGTGCTATCAGATTTATTAATGATATTGACTCTAATGAGGCACCTTGCTGTCGTAGAAACACAGGTAATGCTTGATATAAAAACATTACAGGAATGTATTGCGATGTGTAAAGGCTACCAAGTAAAATGAATTTACTAAATTTTTGATGTTTCATTATGTATTTAGGTATATTTTTAAATATGAGAATTAATCCCCCCAACCCCCCTTAATAAGGGGGGCTAAGAGTTGCTCTTGTTCTTGCTTAATAAGGGGGGCTAAGAGTTGCTCTTGTTCTTGCTTAATAAGGGGGGCTAAGAGTTGCTTTTGTTCTTGCTTAATAAGGGGGGCTAAGAGTTGCTCTTGTTCTTGCTTAATAAGGAGGCTTTGACTCTACTCTTGTTCCCCCCTTATTAAGGGGGGTTAGGGGGGATTCTGTTAAAAATTAGCTCTAACCTGCACCCCAACAATAGTAGGCGCCCCAAAAGTTGCAATTACATTTGGTGGTGGGAATTCAAACCCTGATGTAATATAGCGAGCATCAAAGATATTATTAGCATACACATATATACCATAATTATCTTTCTCATATCCAACACGCGCGTTAACCAGTACAAACGGCTCTTGCTTAATATTATTCGCATCATCTAATAAATAACTTCCAAAACCCTGTAATTCTAAACGACCGAATAAACCTATCGCAGTACGGTATTGTGCTGCTAAGTTAAACGTATATTCAGGTGAGTATGGCAAACGATTACCGTTATAGCTAATACTTGTAAGGGGGTTACTATAATTATTATATTTGGCATTAGTGTAACCAAACCCCGCGCTTAATTCAAGTCCATTCGCAGGTCTTGCTCTTAGTTCAAATTCAGTACCATTAATACTGGCGCCTGCATTTGTGATACTGCTAAAGAAACCTGTTATAGGGTCGGGTAATGCAGCTTGATAATTATCTAACTGGTTGCTAAATACCGCTAAATTAGCAATTAATTTGTCATCGAACCAAGAAGACTTCAAACCAGCTTCGTAATTCCAAGATTTTTCAGGAGCAAACTTTAATGAACCTGGCACATCAGCACGATAATTTAAACCACCTGGTTTATATCCTCTAGTAATACTCGCATATGCCATTAAATTAGGATTAAAGCGATATTCAAGCCCAATTTTTGGTAGTAATACATTACTAGATGTTTCCGCATCAACAAAAGTTTGTCCCGCAGGAGCAACCGCAACTCCACCAACTTCAAAATTATTACTGCGAGACAAGGTTGTATTAGCAGATTCATATCGTAAACCCGCAGTCAAGGTTAATGGCTGAATCGGTTTATAATCAACTTGTGCAAATGCTGCGTAGATGTTTCCACTGGACTCTGCTGCTACACGTCTTGTGTCGAATGCTCCAAAAAAGGCTTGAGATATTGGCGTAAATTTATAGAGTTCCAGATAGTTTACATCTTTAGACTCATAATAACCGCCTACTAACCATCTAAATTGGTTTGCGTCGCTGGGTGACTGTAAGCGAACTTCTTGACTCCAAATATTTGTACTAAAATTATTCTCGTTCCGGAAAAAGTCTGTTGGTGAAACATCACCATCACCTATACTATCTTGATTTGAATTACGGTGTGCGGTTATGGAAGTGAAACGAAAATTAGCATTATCATAGGTAACTTTCAGCGCTTGAGAGTTATCGGTAAGTTGGATATTACCACTTTCATTCAAAGCTGCGTCATAACGATTCTTTGATGTAGTAGAAGCATAGGCAAAACCACCATCGTTATTATAATTGGTTGCTGCGTTGAAAGAAATAGTCCATTCTGGTGAAGGAGTCCACAATAATTGTCCACGTCCTGAAAGCGAAGATTGTTCACCCAAACTTTCATTAGTCAAGGTATTCTTTCCCAAACCATCGCGCGCTTTATATCCACCCGACAAACGAAAGAAGAATTTATCGGGAACAATTGCATCACTCAAAGATAATTGTAAATCGCGCGCGTTGTAGCTACCGTATCCAGCAGATGCTCTAACCTCTGGTTTGTTAGTTGGTTTTCTGGAGATAATATTGACTACACCAGCTTGAGCGTTTCTACCATAAAGTGTACTCTGTGGACCGCGCAGCACTTCTATTCGTTCCAAGTCTATTAATTCTTGGTCGATGTTCAACCCACCTTCTAAGGGAATATCATCTATATAAAAACTAACAGTGTCGCTACGGGATAGAAAATTACTGTTGCTCAACCCTCGCAAGCTGTAAAAAGTGTTAAAGCGACCACCTGCGGATGATAGTACAGTGAAGTTGGGTGTATTATTTGCAATACCTTGAATATTTGTAATTCCAGCGTCTTCAATTTCTCTCGCTCCGATAGGAGTAACACTAACGGGTACATCCTGGAGGTTTTCTTCTGTTTTCTGTGCCGTAACTACCAGTTCTATTGGTTCATTGTCTTGTGTTGATGCTTCTGGTTTCTCTTCTGGTTGAGGTGTTTGAGATGTTTGTTGTTGAGGGGTAGCTGTAAAAATTAAACCTTCGGTATCGTCAAATAATTCAACTTTCGGTAAACTCGTTTCACCTACTACTGTGACTCGGATGGTATTATTCGCTTGATTTATGACGGTGATTTCTGTAATTCCAGCTATGGGTTTATCTTGGCAGAATGTATCACCAGCTACACGTAATCTGGCGCCGGGTATATCGGCAATAAAGCTATTTCCCGTACTAAGATTTTCAACTTTCAATTCGTCCCCTTTGGATGTTTGTAGAATTATTTCCACTCCGTCATCTTTTGGGTTGACTTTGACTCCAGTAATTTCAATAACTGTTGTTTGTGAAAGTATTTCGGCGCCTGGTTGACTGGTTTGTGCAACCGTAGGTGTGACGAATGTAGAGAAAAATATAAATGGTAGTGAAATGGCGCCTGCTTTCAATAGCAAGTTAAGTAATCTTAGTAACATATTTAGCAAACTCCTCACTTATATTTGCGTTTAATAGATGTATAGACTTATTAGGAATTGGAATTATTATCATGCCAATATACCTTGTTAAGGAAGTGCTATTCAATACTTATGTATGGTGAATATGCTATTTCAAACGGATTTTTTCCTATTCTGTAGGGATGCACAGGCAGGGATGCCTGTTCCACAAGAGACAAGAGATGTGTAATTTAACTTTTGATTAACTTTTGGTTATTTAAATATCTTGCAATAGATTAGCAATAACTATATAATCCTGAGTGTCATCATACTCACACTTATTTTTTTGCGGGGATTACTAATAAACGGGTAATCTCTGCTCATTGGGGTGCGTCTATATTTTAGTTACAAGCTTTGTAAATGCTAGGAGGTATACCAAACTTTTTGCGAAAAGCTGCGCTGAAGGATGTTTCGCTTGTATAACCAACCGCGCGCGCGACTTCAGTTACGTTTAAGGTATTGATTTTTAAAAGTTCTGTTGCTTGTTGCATTCTGTAGTCATGCAAACAACCAAAAACTGTTGTATTAAAGCATTGACGAAACCCTATTTTTAATTTGTAGTCATTGAGACCAACAGATTTTGCTAAATTTAGTAAAGAAGGTGGGTTTTGATAGTTATTTAGTAAGATTTGTTTTGCGACTTGAACGCGCGCGATATCGTCGTCTTTTAGTTTTGTATAATTTTTTTGGTTTTCTTCAGATTTCTGAGTAAGTTCATTAACATAATAAGCAATTAACTCTATTGCCTTACTTTCAAGAAACAACCGTTTCGTCAACCCTTGGTAAGGACAATTTAAAATTTGCTGTGCTGCCATTCGCATCGCTGGTGTAATTATATAGTTATCTATATATAATGAAGTATCGGCGCCTTCTATAATTTGTTGTAGCTGTGTAGGAATTCTGTGATATTCTTCATCAATAAAAGAGCGAAAATTCCCAGGTTCCATCACTATATGTACAAAATTAATTCTTTCTCCCACAGCATACTCTAAACTTCCCTTATGGTCTAAAGCAAAACCTAAACTACCTTGGTCAGAAGTGTATATTAAATCTTCCTTAATACCAGTCATTCTTCCGCGCGCGCTGCCAGAAAGGCAAAAACTTAACCCAAAAGCTAAACACCGTTGCTTATACTCAGCTTCTATAATTGTATTTTCAGAAAACTCTAAACTTTGTGTAATTAACTCAATACCCGAACGCAAGCTGACACGCTGCATCCAACCGTCGCATATTCTAGAAGGAAACTTAATAATTTCTTCATTTTGCATCGAAGAAATAGCAGCATTTGATTGTTTTCCAATTGTCGTCAACAGTTCGTTAACATCAGAAATTGAATAGCTAATTTTCATATACTTAAGTAAATTTATTAAATAATTTAATATTAAGTTCAGGGAATAAGAGTATTGAAGCATTAATGCCATATATTGTCAATTATAGAGATACATAGTGCCATGAAAAATTTCAGCGTAGCGATAAGACTATAAAAAAGAAGAGTTTGCTGATGAGTTTGCCAAAAAAAAACTAGAACGGCAAAACTAACTTGAGAGGTGGGACTAAAGGCTTAATTAGGCAGGCGCCCAGATTTATAAATTACCAAGGCGCCTATAAACTACTGTTGGCACAATGTGCGTAATTGTTCTGCTTCATTATTTGAAGCTACCCACTCATAAAATTCAATTGCATCATTGTTACAGCTATGGCATCCACTGCATTTTTTACCTTCTTCCATTTTACGAACTCGTCCTTTGCGAATGAGTCTGTTTATTATGTCTCGTAATGGTTCTGTGTCCATATGGAAATGAAGTTTTAAATCTGCGAGTGAAACTCTTTGGTGTGAGCTAATAAATTCTTGTAGTTCGCTTAATATCATGGTTTTATTCCTGAGTATTTTATTTTTAATGAATATATATTTGAAAACCCAACGTTTATTAGCTTTTGTTGGGTTTCAAATTTCGTGGTAACTTACGCAAGCTGTTGGTGTTTGCTGTGACGTTTGGTGCCAACTATTTTCAGAGCAAAAATAGCTGTGATGATTGCTAAAATTAATGAGACTATCCAAGCGGTGGAAGTTGTTGGATGTTGTGAGAATGTTGCAATTTGGTAGTATAGTACTGCTGCCCAATAAGCTAAACCTGTTGTCCAGCATCCAGCAAATATTGTCCACCCTAAGTTGGTTTCGCGGTAAAGTGCAGCGGTGGCAGAGACGCAAGGGAAGTACAATAATACGAATAGTAAATATGCAAAGGCTGCATTTTTACTTCCAAATCTTTGGGACATTTGCCCATATGTACTCACGGAAATACCCTGAGCTTCTGCTGCTTGTTTCTGGTCTGTAATATTTGTGGCATCAAAACCAAGGGGGTCAAAAAGTTGAGCGGGTATTTTTGCTAGGTTTTCTGGAATACTTAGGAATGCTTTACCAATACCACCCCAAAAGCTATATTCCTCTGGTTTCTCTGGTTCTGTTGCTGCTTTTTCCTCTTCTGCTAGTTGAGTATACAGAGAGTTCATTGTGCCTACCATTACTTCTTTGGCAAATACTCCAGACATTAAACCAACGGTAGCAGGCCAGTTTTCTTCTCTTATTCCCATTGGTGAAAAGATAGGTGTAACATCTCGACTTAGTGCGCTGAGTATTGAGTCTTTACTATCTTGTTTACCAAAGGAACCATCTGTACCAACTGAATTCATGAAACCTAGCACAACTACCATCAGCACAATGGCAATACCTGCTTTTTTTATGAATGCTTTGAGTCTATCCCAAGCACGTAACAGTACACCTTTGAGTTTGGGAATATGATATGCGGGTAATTCCATAATAAAAGGCGCCGCTTCTCCTTGAAGGATAGTATTTTTCAAGACTAATCCTGTTCCGATAGCTGCTAATATACCCAATAAGTAAAGACCTAATACTATATTGTGCCCTCCAACTTGGAAAAAGGCGCCACAAAATAAAGCATAAACTGCCAATCTTGCGCTACATGACATGAATGGGTTCATCATTACTGTCATCATGCGGTCACGTTTATTTTCTAGTGTCCGCGTTGCCATAATTCCTGGTATATTACACCCAAATCCCACCATCATGGGTACAAACGATTTACCTGGAAGTCCAATAAACCGCATTAACCTATCCATGACAAAAGCCGCGCGCGCCATGTAACCTGTATCTTCCAATGCTGACAGACATAAAAACATCATGCCAATTTGAGGAATAAATGTAGCTGTCGTTTGAATACCACCACCTACACCCTGCGCTAATATGCCAATTAACCAACCTGGCGCCTTAATTTGTTCTAAAACATGGGCAAACCCATCTACAAATATCGTTGCAAAGGTAATGTCAAAGAAATCAATAAAGGTGCCTCCTATATTTATTGATACTAGAAACATTAGATACATGACCAAAAGGAAGATGGGAATACCCAAAAACCGATTTAGCACCACTTGGTCAATTTTGTCAGAAATAGTAGTTTTGACCTCTCTTGTGCGTTCGGTTGTATCTTGAGTTAAGTTGCGAATAAACCCATAACGACTATCAGCAATGATAATATCCAAATCATCATCGAGCGTTTGGTGAACTCGGCGCCGATGTTCAACAATTATATGTTCTAATTCTCGACCTCGAAGTTCGGGAGCAATTCTATCTTCGTATTCTAAAAGCTTTAAAGCTGTCCAACGAGCATCAACCGCGCGGTTAGGACTGCGTTCGTTAATAAAAGGTGTTAAAGCAGCAATTGCATCTTCGATAACAGCAGGGTAAGCAACGTAAGTAGCGATTTTAAAGGGTTTTACTAGAACTTGATTAATTACATCTTTTAACTGTAATACTCCCTTACTTGCAGAAGCAGTCATGGGAATTACAGGATAACCAAGTCGCTCTGAAAGTAGTTTCGCATCAATCCGAATATCACGCGATGTTGCAACATCCATCATGTTTAACGCGGTAATCATGGGTAAACGCATTTCCATGATTTGAGTCGTAAGGTATAAATTACGCTCTAAATTGGAAGCATCAACAATGTTAATAATCACATCAGCTTCGTTCTGGAGTAAATAATCGCGCGCAACTAGTTCATCTAGCCCAGTGTCTTCATTCTCAGCATCCAAAGAATAAACCCCAGGTAAATCAACAACAGTGATTTCAATACCATTATGAGTATATTTTCCTTCCTTACGTTCAACCGTCACACCAGGCCAATTACCAGTTCTCTGATTGGCGCCTGTCAAAGCATTAAATAAAGTAGTTTTACCACAGTTAGGATTACCAACCAATCCAATTGTTAACTTGCTCACTTTCCAATCTCCTCTACAAAAAGAGCATTAGCTTCGTTTTTACGTAAACTCAATTTAAAATTGCGGACTTGAATCTCTACAGGGTCACCAAGGGGTGCATGACGAGTGACAGTAAACTCAGTACCTGGTGTCAAACCCATCGCGAGTAACTTCCCCTTATAACCACGGGCAGCTTTTTCATAACCAACTACCCTTCCCGAACAGCCAACAGCTAAATTTTCTAAATGTATCTTAGTCATTTGCCTTACTTCCGATTGAATTCATTTGTACACATAATTTTCTGTGCCATACCCGCCCCTAAACCAATGCGGTTATCACCAATACCAACAATTACAGAACCCCCAGTCACACTAATAATCTGAACTTGACATCCAGGTACAAACCCCATACTAATGAAGCGACGCACCGTACCTTCAGAACCTTTAAGTCTGGCAATACGCAAACACTCCCCAACGCTTGCCATTGCTAAAGGGAAAGATTTAGCAGCATCACAAGCTTCATCATTAATATTTACTTCTTTCTCCAGACAACCTGGTGTTTCCTCAAAAAAATCAAACCCTGACCATTGCGTTTTCATCGAGTTGTTATCTCTCATTCGCTTTCACCTCTTGCTAATGTTGGCGCCAACTCCTACACTTCTCTCGTATTTTCTTTATGTTTCCTTTATGGTTAAGTAGTTTCAAAAAACTGTTACAGCTAGTTTATGTCAAGAAATTACTTATTGCTCATAATTTTTGTTAACGAATAACAATATTTAACAGATAACTGCTTAACATTTTTTCAAATTTAACAGGTGCCAATGCTTAAAACTTTTCTCAAACTCAGCTTAAATAGTAAAAGCAAGTATTATTCTTTTAAATCTAAAGAAAATCTAAAATTTAACATTTGTAAATAATAGATTTTTTACTATCACTTTTATAAGAAATAATGAAGTTTATAAATCATTCAATTAATAAAATTTTTCTGATGTATGTAAAATACATGACGCTATTAACAATCCTATGTAGGGTGCGTGACGCTAATAATAATCCCGACTGGAAAACAAAGTATAGTAGCGTTACGCACCATATAGTCAATATTTTTACCACAGAGACACACAGTACACAAAGAAAGAGGAATTAACCGCACTGCTACTATTGTCATTGATTTTACAGACTTGGCGCCAATTTCAAACTCAAGAACACATGAGTAGCCTATCCGTTTATCAATACAGAACGGGCGCCTTTGAAGGAAATAAAAATATCTAAAATAGCAAGTTGTATTCTAAGTAACGGAAAACTGCTACTATAATGTTGCTCCCAAACGCAATAATTTTGGTAAAGACGCGGCGATTATCGTAGAGACGCGGTGATTATTGTAGAGACGCGATTAATCGCGTCTCTACATGGGTTTTGTAATAAAACGAAATACTTTGAGATGCCTATGGATATTATTGAGTCGTTAAAAGAAAAACTCAATGGCAAAGGTTGGCGCCTTACAGGTCAACGCGAGACAATTTACTTGGTGTTTCAGGATTTGCCGAAGGGTAGTCATCTTTGTGCGGAAGAAGTTTGTGATTATTTAAGACAGCGTGGACAAAAAATAAGTTTATCTACAATTTACCGTAACCTGAAGTTGTTGGTGCGAATGGGGCTTTTACGAGAACTGGAATTTGCGGAGAAACGCAAGCAGTATGAGTTAAAAACTGGTTCTACGATTCATCACCATATAGTTTGTGTTCAATGTAACCAGACAGTAGAGTTTGAGGATAATTTCATTACCCAGCAAAGTTTAAAACAGATGCAAGAAACTGGAATGAAGTTAGTTGATTGCCAGTTAATCGCGTATAGTATTTGTCCAGAAGCATTAAAAATGGGATGGCCGGCGCCTTTACCAGATAATTGGATGTGTTCTCGTTGTGTTATGTCAAAACAAGTAGAACAAGCACAAGTAGATGAAAAAGTCAAATTGCGGGTAGTATTCAAAGGAGAGCGTGTAGCTCTGTATGTGCCAGAAGAGTTAAATAGTAGTGACAGTTTTAGAGAAAAGGCAAAATCGATTAAAGGATGGCGATATTGTCGAGATGATTTTGGCTGGTATTATCCCTTAGATAGAGCAGTGGAAGCGTTAAATATATTGCATCAAGGATACGATACAGAACCGGAATTAGAAGACGCAATTGCTCTTATTAAGCAGCGATACGCAGAGTATGTATCTAAATTTGGTTGGCAGAATTAGAAAAACTAAAATTTTTGAGAGGCGCCTATCAGGCATGAATATATACAAACCCATTCTTAAATGTGTTGAGCGAAGCGATTGCAGAATTCGTAGGTAATAAGCGTATACTTGCTCATCGGTTCAAAGCTTGCTGTTAAAATATTCATAGAGGTTATTAATCATTCGATTAACTGTGATTGGACCAAATGCTTCCAAATTCGTTATTCTGCTAAATCCCCTGTTAAGGTATCAGGTTTTTGGATGAAAGGTTGGTAACAGACTGTAATTATAATAAAAGATAAAGCCATTAGTAAAAATATCTTTATCAAACTATACATTGCGTTTTTGCTCGCACTCATTTTCTTGGTTGTCCGCAATCAATTAATGACTAACAGTTCTCGTCTTTTAAAACTCCCAACTGACCGAGCCTGTGATTGTAAAAGGCGCACCTCTCTGGACATAAGTGCTGCTATTTGCGAAGCTGGCATAGTCTGTATCAAATAAATTACGAATATTAATTGCTGCTCTAAGTCCTTCCCATCGATAGTAAAGTGCCGCATCAGTACGCAAGTAATTTGACAGCGTAAATGTGTTAGCTAGATCGCCTTGACGTTCACCAACGTAAAAGAGTCCCAAACCAAATCCTAAACCTTTGAGATTACCCTGCTGTATCTCATAGGTTGTCCACAGACTCGCTTGATTTGTGGGTACATTATTAAGTTGATTACCAACCGAAATACTGTTATCCTTTGTTACTTCTGCATCCGTGTAAGCGTAGGAAGCAATGACCCTCCATCCGGGTAGAATCTCACCTGCAACATCTAGCTCAATCCCTTGACTTCGCTGCTCCCCAGTTTGAACGGAAAGGAATGGGTTAACTGGATCGGATGTTACCACATTGGTTTTCGTAAGGTGATAGGCGGCTAAGGTTGCTGAAAGTTTTTTTTCTAGAAAGTCTGTTTTAATACCGACTTCATACTGAGTACCTCTGGTTGGCTTAAATACCTGACCTGGGCTAAATGATGTGGTCTGGAGAAAAGAGCGGCTATAGCTTGCATATAGAGAAATTGTATCGCTGGGCTGATACACTAACCCAACGCGCGGGCTGAAAGCACCATCATTGACCGCTGGCTCATCAGTATCATTAAGGACTAATTCTAATTCATTGGATACCCAATCATAACGTCCGCCAATCAACAGCTTTAAGTTATTACTAAACGCTATCTGATCTTGAAAGTAAACTCCATAGGATTGAGTCAGTCGCTCGTACATAAAATCTTGGACTAAATCTGTGGGTCTTGCAACATTATATGTTGGGTTAAGCAAATCTAAAGGAGGTATTGGACTGGTGAAAGATTTAAACGCCTGAGAGTTATCCTCATAATCGAAGCCCAATAAAAGTTGGTGTTCGATAGAACCTGTCTTAAATTTACTAAGCAAGTCGATCTGTCCAAAATAAACGTCAGTTGAATCAGTACGATCCAGGTAGAAAAACTCTACAAAACGATCGTCTACTACTGCTATAGGAACAGCAAATCTTTGCCCTGGAACGCTAAAGTTTTTTGCAGAAAAGGCACCGCGAATTTGCAAATTGTTATTAAAGTCATGCTTAAGCGCGAAGCCATACTGATGATTTTGTCTTTCGTCAAAAGTAAGATCTGGATTGCCCCAAACATTAACGCCTCTAGGTACAAGACTACCATCACTGCGTGCCACAGTAAAAGTATTACCATACAAGTCACCAGCGTATCTACTGAACTCATAGTATAAATCTAGGCTTGTTCTATCTCCCAAATTCAAGGTAATCGAAGGTGAGATTAGTGTATTGTTCTTGCCACCACCATTAAAATAACCATCTGCACCGTTATAAGCGGCAATGAATCGATAGAGAACCTTTTTATCAGCAGTCAATGGACCCGATAAATCAATGCTTGGCTGATAAAATCCATAATTACCTACTTCCAAACCGAGCTTGTAATAAGGCTCTCTCTTAGGCTTTTTGGTGATAGTGTTTATAATTCCACCAGGTTCTAAAGCCCCAAACAAGACAGAGCCGGGTCCCTTGAGTACTTCCACTTGCTCGATCGCCACAGTAGGTTCCTCTGGGACAGTCAAATAGCTACTTCCTAAGCGATAGCCATTTCGTAATTGGGATGTTTCGGTTGTTGAAAATCCTCTGAAGATTCTGAATATACTATCTCCTCCGTCAAGGACTCCACTGACAGTTTCTACTGCCTCATTGACGGTTCTTACGTTGCGATCACGTAGTACTTCCTGGGGTACAACTTGAATAGACTGGGGAATATCTCGTATCGGCGTATCTGTCCGTGTTGCTGTACTCGCATTCGGCGCCCGATACCCATCTTGCTCTCCCGTCACCACCAACTCAATCGGGCCATCCTGCTGTGAGAAAGGTTTTTCTTGAGGTGCCTCACTTGCAGGCTTTTCTTGGGTTGGCGCCACTTCGGGCGGTTGTGTCGCTACAGACGCATTGACTACTGCAAAAATCAGTCCTGCATTATCATCAAATAACTCGACTGTAGGTAAAGTTTTCTCACCGACTACCGTTACACGTACAGTATTTGCATCAACATTTGTAACTGTTATTTGTGTAATTCCCGATATAGGATTTTCTGACTTAAAGGTGAAAGCGTCTCCTGAAGGTAAACGTAACTGCCCTCCAGTAATATCAGCAATAAAATTGTTATTTGCACTTCGATTCGTGACTTGCAGTTTATCCCCTTGGGTTGTCTCTAAAATTACCTCTACACCTTTCTCTGTGGGATTTGCCTTTACACCCGTAATTGTTACAATACCCCCCTGTTTTTCACCTTGCGTAGAGGAGTCCGGATTTAAGGGGTTGGTTGGTGCTGGCGCCTGTCCCAACATGGTAGCACTCTTTGCAGGAAGTTCGATTTCGCTCAGTTGAGGAATTTCAGAAGTGATTACAGGGCTTATTTTGTGCCCAGTTCCTGATTTTTCCTCAGCCAATCCCGGTTGGATGCCTATTGCACTTAAACATCCAAATATACTAATTACCAGCGATAAATTAAAATTACCGAGTAGCCACCAACGCTTCATAATTACTCCCCACACTTTGTTTATAAATCTTGCGACAGCAAAACATTGCTGCTTTTAGCAGTCTCCGTAACTCTTTCGCTTCGGTACAATCTTCCGTATCACCAAGATAAAGACTATTGCAAATAATTATTAACTTTAGTAATGCTGAGTATAAAGGAGAGCTAGCAGCTAAATCTACCCCGAAACGGCAAGTATTATCGTGAAACGGACAATTTACCCGCCAAGCATTCTTTAGGGGTAATGCCAAATTGACGCTTGAAAGCTGCGGCAAAGTGAGAGGTATTAGAATAACCTACCATCATTGCGACTTCTGTCACCGTCAGCTTGGAATTTCGCAACAAGCACTGTGCTTTTTCCATTCTCTGGCTAGTCAAATAACCAAAGACCGTTGTGTTAAATAATTCCTGAAATCCTCTGCGGAGAGTTCGGTCACTGACTCCAACCTGAAGCGCTAAATCCAATAATGATGGGGGGTTTTCTAAATGAGAAAGTAATATTTCCCTAGCGCGATAAATGCAATCAATAGTTTCTGCCCTCAAACGTGGAGATGGTTGCCTTCTCTCTTGCTCTGCTAAAATTAGAGCTAATTGCAACGCCATTAATTCTACTACCTTACCTTGCAAATATATTCGCTTGGCAATTCCTTGGTAAGGACAGTTAACGATTTGCTGTGCCACTAACTGTACAGCAATTGTAGTTTCGGGATAAATAACTGTCTGCCAGTCGTTATCATTAGCAAACATTTTCAATTCGGGGGGAATTTGTCCATCCTCCCCAGGAAAAAAAGTTGCCAGTAATTGCGGTGGCATTTCGATGTTAACACCCACATACTTCTGCGATTTGGGATGTATTTGAGTCCTTGACCGTTGAATTCCACCACCAGAAATAACTGTGTATCTTCCCCCAACTTGCCCAAAATCGTCTCTACATATTCCTGAGAGTAAA
The DNA here is from genome assembly GCF_019977735.1 of Calothrix sp. PCC 7716. Taxonomy (GTDB): domain Bacteria; phylum Cyanobacteriota; class Cyanobacteriia; order Cyanobacteriales; family Nostocaceae; genus Dulcicalothrix. The sequence goes on from NZ_AP025018.1 coordinate 6,179,380, forward strand.
ACAGAAAATTGCAAGGGATGATTCCATTCGGGAACTTGGATTAGTACATCATTGTATTCACAATCTTCAATTGACAGACATAGTTCGGGATAAACTTCAATTTCTTGCCTATAACCTCTGCCTAGTTGCTTGGGCACTTCGCAGCAGAATTCAAATGGTAAGAGCGCAGATTTGTACATACTGCTTTGTGCTGCTTCGTCCCATAGTTCTTCATCTTCTTTTAGCGTTAGAGTGATGCTCATGGTTGATGGCTTGTATAAATGGTCAGATTATCGCTATTCAATCTCAATAGGATTATCGCAATATATGGCCCTTTAAATCAATGTCAGCCATAAACAATGATATTATTTGTCACTAAAGCTACATATTTTGGTACAGGCGCCTTCTTTACGTAAATAATTGCACATCTAGGGCGCCGGTTAACTAGAAGTGGTTGACATAAGGCTTTAATTATGCTTGTCTTAGAAATCGAAAATTGAGGCGCCCTTCAATACTGCAAGGGATAGCTATTTTCTTGGAACTAATCCCCCCTGACCCCCCTTAATAAGGGGGGAAAATAGCGGCTTTTAGCCCCCCTTATTAAGGGGGGTTGGGGGGATTTTATTCAAAACCTACGTAGTATTGAGGCGCCCTTGTATCGATGCTTTGGCTAAACGATTTAATCTAAAAATAAGAGTTTTACCCTGTAATATTAGTTTTCTGTGTAAGTTCAAGATAAAACTTTTACTAAGAGCGACTTACTTAATTAAAACTAGCGTACCGACTACTATCAAAGCTGTTCCTAGTATGACTTGCAGTGTTAATTGTTCTTTGAGAAATATTGCTGAAAAAACTATTACTAATACTAAACTGGATTTGTCTAAAGGCGCCACCAAAGAAGCTTTTCCAGCTTGTAATGCTCGAAAGTAAAATAACCAAGATAAACCTGTTGATAATCCAGATAAGACTAGAAATAACAACGTTTTGGGGCTAACTGTCATTAGTGTATCTAGTTGCCCTTTCACCAAAACCCAACCCCAAATCATGATTAGAATAACTAAGGTGCGAATTGCGGTTGCTATATTGGGGTTAATAGTTTCGACTCCTATTTTGCCAAAAATAGTGGTCAAGGCAGCAAAAAATGCTGATAGTAGAGCAAAAACGATTGCACCCGATTCATTATTGGACATTGCAATATCTCTGAGAACATTGTAGTTATTGAGAAATAATATAAGTAATCATACCATACTCTTTGTCGTAGCATCTCCTCTAAATGAGGACTAAATAACTATTGTTATTTTTGTTACTTTCAATTGCCTTAACCCAGTAGTAGCCTATGTCATTAATTCATAAATTACCGATATGTTATGATTTGTTTTTTAAGCACAGGAAACAGTATTAACTTGAATGTCTATATTTAAATTTTTCTGGGTAACATTGATTATGCTGGTCAAGTTATCCATAGTCGGATTACATGAATGCTGACAACATCCGATGAAAGCTTTTGCTGGGTTTGGATGTTTGATTTGCAAGTTCTTCAAAACCTACGGTTGCATTTACAAGTTCTCTTAGTATAAGCCTTGCAGTTTCTGGCTCACCATTTAGGAACAGAGAAATAGCTTCATTAAGTAATGCGATCGCGAATGTAGAATCTTGTTGAATTCGTGCGTTAACTGTTTCTGTAAAATCTCTTGTTAATGTCATATTTTATAAAGAAACCTGGTTTCTAGATTTTCATGCGTAAGTCCTGTCTATAACATACCCTGAATTTGAGGATATACTACAAATTACTAAAATCTAGACCTTTGTCATGAGTTCAGAGGTTTTAAGAGTAAATATTTTTACCACAGAGGCACAGAGGGCACAGAGTAGAGGCAGGTAAAACTGAGGTTTTGCCGCTTTTATTAATTGTGTCTGTATAAAGGAATTTTTGTCTGGTGCCAACTAGCCAAAATACACCAACCAATTGAGAAATACAGAGAAATCATGTATACTTATTGAAAATTATTATTATTTGATTTGCGAAATCCCCATGATAAGCCAAATTTCACAGTCAGATTGCACTAAAGGTTTTTCGGAAACTATTACAGAAGTTCCTCAACATCATGAAACTCAGATAACAGAAATTTATCCAGAACACGAATATCCTTTAGAGTTTTATTTTAAGTTTAAAAGTGACGTTATCAATAACGTTGATTATGCTTCTATAAAGGTTGGTGACACTGCTTTGTGTGGTTGCGGAACGGCGCCGAAGATGTTATTTACTATGCCAAAACAAAACCAAGACATTGATATTCATATCGAACCGGAATTATTAAAAAAAATATTTGGTATTCAGGAGGATGCAATTCCAGAGTTACTAAAGCATCTGTTTCGTCAACCCGATGAAGAATATTCTGTTTGTACAGGAACAATTACAACCCAAATGCAAGTTGTATTGCAGCAAATTTGGCAATGTCCATTTGAAGGTTTAATTAAAAAGGTTTATTTGGAAGCTAAAGTTTTGGAATTAATGGCTCTGCGACTACAACAGTATATGACGAGGGAAATTATTCAGTGTCATGAATATGAACCAAAGCGAACTGTAGCCGAGCAAATTTATCAAGCGAAGGAAATATTAGAAACTCGTTTGAACAATCCACCATCTTTAATTGAATTGGCAGAAGAGGTTGGACTTAGCCTTTATCAATTGAAGCATAAATTTCGCAAAGTTTTTGGTAACAGTGTTTTTCAATATTTGCATCAATATAGGATGGAACAAGCGCGACTTATGCTGTATGACGGTAATATGCTTGTAGCAGATGTGGCTAATAGTGTTGGATACTCCCACTTGGGGCAATTTTCTGCTGCATTTAAACGCATGTTTGGAATTAGCCCGCGCGATTGTCTCAAAGGAAAAATTTAAAAGAATGTCTCTTAGAACAATAGGGAAATCTTTACACAATTAATGCTATCCTAGATAATCTTGAAAATACCTTATCAATATTCAAAAAACCATGACTAAATCTACTCTCTTTGTTTGCAAATCCTGCTGCATCTCCGAAGACCACCCAGAAGACCAGCCAGCAGACGGCGCCGTTCTTCTAGAAAAAGTTCAAACTCACCAGTCCAACAATCCCGAATTTAATAATATTCGAGTTCAACCCACCAGTTGCCTCTGGGACTGTGGTCGTGGCTGCGTCATCGCCTTCTCCGCTTCTCGCAAACCCACTTACGTCTTTAGCACCGTTACCCCAGAATCCGCTCCAGCACTCTTACAATTCGCCCAAAAATACACTCAAAGCAAAACAGGCAACATTTCCTACGACAAATTTCCCGAAGAATTAAAAGAAATCCCTATTACTAAAGTTCCCGGCATTACACATGAGGCGCCGGAGAGTCAATAGAAGCGGTGCAGTTAACTCAAAATTTCATGAGTTGATAAAAGTAAGTAGATACACCAACTAATTGAGAATCAGAGAGAAATCATGTATACTTATTGCAAATTATTTTTATTTGACTTGCGAAATTCCTATGACAGCCGAATTGTCACAGCCAGGTTACTCAAATTGCTTGCCAACTGCTGAAGAAGATAAAATTCTCGATTGCAGCAAAGGTTTTTCGGAAATCATTAACTCATATCCCCAGGAATTAGGACGGGGTTACATTCAAGAAATTGAACTAGAACGAGGCTTTTCACTGGCAATTGGAGATTATCAACATCATGAAACTCATATAACCGAAGCTTACCCAGAACAAGAACATCCTTTGCAGTTTTCTTTTCGACTTACTGGTGACGCTATTAGCAGTGTTGATTATGCTTCGATAAAAGCTGGTGAAACTGCTTTGTGTGGTTGTGGAATGGCGCCAAAGATGTTATTTACTATACCAGACCCAAACCAAGAGATTGATATTCATATCGAACCGGAATTATTTAAAAAAATATTTGGCATTCAAGATGATGCCATTCCAGAGCTACTAAAGCACCTGTTTCGTCAACCCGACCAAGAGTATTCTGTTCGTATGGGAACAATTACAACCCAAATGCAGGTTGCATTACAGCAAATTTGGCAATGTCCATTTCAAGGTTTAGTTAAAAAGGTTTATTTAGAAGCTAAAGTTTTGGAATTAATGGCTTTGCGACTGCAACAGGATATGGCAGGGGAGATTATTCAGTGTCATGAGTATAAGCCAAAACGCACTGTTGTCGAGCAAATTTATCAAGCCAAGGAGATTTTAGAAAGTCATTTGGAAAATCCGCCGTCTTTAATTGAATTAGCACAAGAGGTTGGACTTAGCCTTTATCAATTGAAGCAGAGCTTTCCCAAAGTTTTTGGTAAAAGTGTTTTTCAATATTCGCATCAATATCGGATGGAACGAGCTAGGCTTTTGCTGTATGAAAGTAATATGCGTGTTGCTGATGTAGCAAATTGTGTAGGGTATTCCCACTTGGGGCAATTTTCGGCTGCATTTAAACGGATGTTTGGAATTAGTCCGCGCGACTGTCTTAAAGGAAAAGTTTAATAATACTTATAATTTTGTAGCAATTTTTACTTATAGCAAAATTAAGTATAATTATTGAGATAAATACCAGTTTATATTTTAGGAGTATGTATTTTAGGTAACTGCTAACTGAAATCAAAAACTGATACTGATTGACAGGCGTACATATGTTCTAAAATTTAGGCGTGTAAAGTCGGTGCTTTTAAGCAGGTTTAGAGTTTTTCCATAACAAAATTATATATAAAAGTTATCAAGTATACATTTTTGGATTAAAACCAACTTTTTGGGATAATTATTCGTTGTTTTTTAGATAGACTGGCGCCTTCAGAAAATTTTAAACTCAGCACAAGTTCTAATTTATAAGTTTTATTCGTAACTGACCTAAATTTCTCTGTGAGGAGAGGTCGAAACGAAAGTATAAGGTGTGGGGGTCATAAATGAAGCTACAAAAATTGTTACAAATATTGTCTGTTTCAAGTTCGGTCTGGGTTTTAGTGGTAAATGCTGCGACTGCTGAGGATTTTCCAGCTGCAACGGGTGAGATACCATACCTAAATCAAGTTGAATTTTCTGGGAAAAGTGCGTATCAGTTAGTACAAACACCAGCATCTCAAGGGGAAAAACAGAGGGGTGCTGTAATAATTACGGGTGTAAAAGCAAATCCTACCGAGAAAGGTGTGGAAGTGATTTTAGAAACAACCCAAGGGGATCAATTGCAAGTTGCTAATCGCAGTACTGGTAATAATTTTATTGCTGATATCACTGGTGGGCAGTTACAATTAGCTTCTGGAGATGCTTTCACTTTTCGTTCGGAAAAACCTATATCGGGTATTACTGAGATTACTGTTACTAATATTGATGCAAATACCGTTCGGGTGACGGTGGTAGGAGAGAAAAATTTACCTGCGGTTGAGTTATTTGATGATAATACTGGGCTGATTTTTGCTGTAGCATCCACGTCCGTAGCGACACAGCCACCCCAAGCACCACCTGAAGAAGAAAAGCCAGCAACCGAGGCGCCCTTTGAAAAGCCTACAACGCAGCAGGATGAGCCAATTGAGTTGGTAGTAACAGGAGAGCAAGATGGGTATCGCGTCTCAAATACTACAACTGGGACAAGAACCGATACACCTTTGCGTGACATTCCTCAATCGATTCAGGTAATACCACAACAAGTGTTGCGTGACCAACAAGTTACTCGTTTAGATGATGCGCTTAGAAATATTGCTGGTGTAACTCCAGAATTTACTGATGGACCAGGTGTATACTATAGAATTCGTGGATTTGACTTATCAAATAATAATTTGCTCAGAAATGGATTACCCGATCCTGGGGTTGGAGATTCGGTTGAACTTGCCAATGTTGAACGAGTCGAAGTCCTCAGAGGACCAGCATCCGTGCTATTTGGCTTAGGTAATCCGGGGGGAAACATCAATATCGTCACAAAATCTCCCTTGAGTGAGCCTTTTTATGCTGTTGATGCAACTGTTGGCAGCTATAGTTTCTACAGAGGTGCAGTTGATCTCTCTGGACCGTTAAATAACTCAAAAACCGTATTGTATCGCCTCAATACAGCCTACAGAAATTCGGGTAGTTTTGTAGATTCTTATAGTAGTGAAAACTTCAATATCTCACCCACAATCAGTGTGGCAATTGGTGATAAAACTAACCTAACTTTAGGCGCCGATTACATCGAGACTAGAGATTCCGGAATAGAATTTGGTGTACCGACTGTTGGCACTATATTTACCAACCCTAACGGTAAAATTCCCCGTAATCGCAACCTGACTGAACCTACGGATAAAATAGAGGGAACAACTACAAGGATTGGGTATGAGCTAGAACATAAATTTAGCGACAATTGGTCTTTGAGGAACGCTTTTCGGTATGGTTTTCGTAGTTACTATGGTGAACAAACCAGACCTGGAAGTTTGGATGCAGACAATCGAACTATTAACCGCTCTTTTGAGATATATGACCAAGATTTCACGAACTATACTCTCACAACAAATATTGTTGGTAAGTTTGCTACTGGTTCAATTCAGCATCAGCTTCTATTTGGGGTTGATTTGAATCGTTATAAAAACGCAACACCAAGATATGCGTCTGCTGATGCTGCATCAATTGATATATTTAATCCTGTTTATGGTCAACCAAGAGGGGAGTTTAATTTTGAAGCTATCAATGAAGCAACAATAGATTCATTAGGAATTTATCTTCAAGATCAAATCGCGATAACAGAAAATTTGAAGGTATTGTTGGCGCGCGGTTTGATGGTTTTAATCAGATATCTGAAGATTTTTTGTCTAACACAGAAAGCAGCTTGTCAGATAGTGCCTTAAGTCCTCGATTTGGAATTGTCTATCAACCCGTCTCTGCGATTTCGCTGTATGCCAGTTATATCAGTTCATTTACTCCAGCACAAGGCACATTTCTTTTTGGTGCGAGTTTACAGACTGCTTTTAAACCAGAACGTGGTAGACAGTATGAGATTGGTGTCAAGGCAGATTTTAGCAATAAACTTTCGGCAACACTGGCTTTCTATGATTTAACTCGTACCAATGTATTAGTAGAGAATCCTAGTAATCCAAATTTTCAAATTCAAACGGGTGAGCAGAACAGCCAAGGGTTTGACCTAAGTTTGGGAGGCGAAATTCTTCCAGGTTGGAACATTTTTGCAGGTTATGCTTATACTGATGCACGTATTACCGAGGATACCGTTTTTAAAGTTGGGAGTCGTTTGCCCAATACCGCAGATCATGCTTTTAACGTATGGACAACCTACCAAATTCAAAAAGGTGACTTACAAGGGTTAGGCTTTGGTTTAGGTTTGTTTTTTGTGGGCAGTCGCGCTGGAGATTTGGACAATACTTACGATGTACCGAGTTATCTTCGGACTGATGCAGCAATTTTTTACAACAGAGAAAGATTTAGAATTGGACTCAATTTCAAAAACTTATTTGATGTAGAGTATTTTGAAAGGACTTATTTTGGCGGCCGTGTTGGCTATGGACAGCCCTTTACGGTTCAAGGAACAGTTTCCTGGCAGTTTTAATTATTGAGACAATCATGCGATATTTTCTCTGTTGGCTAATATTAGGCATCTTAGGATTTACTTTAGTTACAGCTTGCAATCCTCAGACATCTCAAAATATATCCTCTTCTCCTAAACTACCAGCTGCAGAATGTCGCATGGTTAAACACACAATGGGGGAAACATGTGTTCCCATTCACCCCCAGCGTGTTGTTACCTTATCTTCATGTACTTTAGGCAATGTCCTTGCACTTGGGATTCAACCTATTGGAACGACCAACGAAATTTACCAAGAGAAAGACTCTCCTACCTCCGTTAAAAGTAAAGCAGGAACAATAAAACTAGTGGGAATTTCTGAACCAAATTTAGAAGCAATATTATTACTTAAACCAGATTTGATTATAGGTATAGATTGGTACAACCCTATTTATCCTCTACTATCTAAAATTGCCCCTACAGTATTGGGTAAAATCGATTATCCTAACTGGGAAGAGCATTTTAATTTTGTGGCAGTAGCATTAGGAAAGCAAGAGACAGAAAAAGCACTTTGGCATCGCTACTATCAGCGAATAGAACAGCTAAAGTTATCATTAGGGACTCGCTATCAAGGCAAAAAAATATCTTTTATAACTATTGCAAAGAATCAAATACATGTTGATTCTAAAAATTCCTTTTCTGGCTCAATTTTTAGTGATGCGCTTTTGCAGCGTCCAGTCTCACAAAATATCGATTCAGTTTATGGGTCATTGCCTATTTCCTTAGAAGAATTAGAAAAAGCAGATGGCGATATTTTATTTGTAACAACTTATTCAAAAGGCAGCAATCAATTTCTTGAAGCCAAACAAAAAGAGCCACTTTGGAAAAGCCTTAAGGCTGTTCAACAGAATAAGGTTTATTATGTTGACTTTTCGTCATGGGCTGCAACAAATATGCTTGGAATTGATGCAGTTATTGACGACCTATACAAATACCTAGTCAATACACCTTAAAATTTTGCTAAAACATATTCTATATTAATTAATGTGGTGCCTATAAACTCTCCTAAGCGCACTTATAAACTTTAAAACCTAATTATCTATTATAACATTGATGAATATGGGAAGCTGTAATTTCTACTTGTGTATCTGTTACTAATTCTTCAACAACTTCTTTGGTTAAGGCATTTACGCTCCCTAGGTTGCCCTTGAGTTAAATTATAAGCCATAGTTTTACTGCAAAAAAAAACCACTGTTGAGACGGCGCCTGCTTTATATTTACAGGTATAGCTGGCTATTAACAATTTAGCTTCGCCAACTTTATGAAGCAATAACTGTATCGGGTGTATATAATTCAAAGCCCGATAACATAACGGAAGCATCTTTACGAACTTCTAAATCAGGATCGGAGTTTTGAAGAGGTTCTAGTAAATCTTTAAATGCTTGCCAACCTAGATAACCAATTGCTGTAATCACTGCAGAGCGAACAATAGGGTCTTTGTGAGACAACACGTCTTTAAATAAATTAAAGTATAAGGGTGAAAACTGCTGTGGTGCAATCAAACCTAAATAGTAGATAGCCTTAACTAAATTGTCCTGGTCATCCTTATAATCCTCTAGCATCTTAAATACATCATCCTCAGTATAAGTCGGTAATGTCGCACGAATATCTTCAATAACCGAGTCCAACTCATCGCCACGGAGAACGAAATAAGCTATCCCAATATAAAAATCTTCAATGTAATGAATATTGACATTCTCAATGCTATCACACCAAATAGCCTCATGAGGCGTGTTTTCGTCTGCCTTGATAGTCTTAATTAGAGACCAATCATTATCCCATGCAGCAGCATCCACATTTTTTTCAGATACAGTTTCTTGGATAACAATACGAATGGTCTTCATGATTTCTTTCTCCTCTGGCGCCCTACATAAAATTCCACAATTTTACTAGTGATAAATATCTTAGCATGTTCTCGATCATTAAAAGCCGTCAACCCTTCTGCCTTCATAATTGCAGCTAGCCATCGAGTTGCTAATTCAATCTCACGATTTGCAAGTTCTTGGGCATGTCTACTTCGCCTCGGTTCTAAAGGGGTTTGGAGAGTGCGCTCTCGTTCTTTGGACGTTAGTCGCTCAATTTCTAGTTCTGCTGCTGCGGCTTGAGCATTTTCCATAGACATTGGAAATACGCCTCTTCTTCCTAAACGGCTAGTTGTTTCATAACTAGCTAATGCCTCTTGCCAAGTCATATCATCTTTATCACTAGCAATTAGACTGAGTATCATTGGAGTAAAAGCAATCAAACCTGTATTACGTATAGCTTCTCGTCCAAAAAGCAACAATTTTAAACGGTTTAGTTTTGCTGTATATTTTTGTAATTGCCCTGGTAATTCTTTTCCTCTAATGCTATCGCGCATTGCAGCTGCAAGTTGTGCATCTGTATAACCAGTATCTTGCATAATATTATTCAGGGTAACACTGCTAATTTTAGGGTATTGTGAAGCACCTCCCAAAGAAACGTAAGCATTGTATTCATTTCCCGATCCCTGCATTTCATGAATAATTGTATCACCAATTTTATAAAATCGATGGCTTTTCCAAGGTTGCCCTGGTGGACGATTACCTCGGCGCAAATGTTCTACAAGAGCGGGTAAACCCAAACCAGATGGTACTTCTATCGGAAAAAGCCGAGTACCTAGCATTGTCTCCATTTGGTCTGCTATTTCCTTTACATCATCTCGTTGTCGAATTTCCTCAGCAACATCATGAATTAAATTTCTAAGTTCCTCACCCTGGAGCATAAGATTCTTTTATATATTTAGGGTTTGCTGAAAAAGAAGGAAAAGCTGACACTCCAAGATTATCAGCCTAAAGAAATATATTCAGGTGCAAGACAAGAGGGTAAGATGACCTAAAATCCTTGCATCTGCGTGAATAGCACAAAAGTGCTAATTTAGTAACCATGTACCGAAAACAGGGGCAGCCGACTATCTCAGCAGAAAACTTTGAACTTCCGGTTGGGGGAAAGTTATCAGAAGATAATCGTTGGGTGATTATGGCTTCTTTCATACCTTGGTCGGAATTTGAAGAAGAATATTCTTCTTATTTCTCAATCGAGATGGGGGCGCCAGCAAAGTCGTTTCGTATGGCGTTAGGCGCATTAATAATTAAAGAGAAACTGGGCATAAGTGATAGAGAAACAGTGGAACAAATTAGAGAGAACCCTTACCTACAATACTTTATAGGAATGTTATCTTATAGTAATGAAGTTCCTTTTGATGCATCAATGCTAGTTCATTTTCGCGAAAGAATCAGTGTGGAACTAGTTAATAAAGTGAATCAAGGAATGGTAAAAAATATGATAGCATCTGCATCTTCAATTGGCGCCGAAAAAAAACAGAAGAAACAGAAGAAGAAGGTAATACACTAAAAAACCTTGGAAAATTGATATTAGATGCGACTTGTGCGCCAGCAGATATCAGCTATCCAACAGATTTAGAACTATTAAATCAAGCCCGAAAACAGACAGAACGAATAATAGACCTTCTTTATGAACAAATAAAGGGGACATTAGAGCAAAAACCAAGAACTTATCGAGAAAAAGCTAGGAAAGACTATCTAGAAGTAGCGAAGAAACGTCGTGTATCCCAAAAAGATAGGAGAAAAGCGATTAAAAAGCAACTCCAGTATATAAAAAGAAATTTATCTCACATTGACAACTTAATTCAACTAGGAGCGTCACTAGAAAAATTAACTAATAGACAATATAAGTTGCTACTTGTAGTTGCAGAAATTTATCGTCAGCAACTATGGTTGTATGAAAATCAAAAACAGAGTATTGACGACCGTATTGTTAGTTTAACTCAACCGCATATCCGCCCAATAGTCCGAGGTAAAGCAGGTAAGGCAGTTGAATTTGGCGCTAAATTATCAGCTAGTTACTTTGATGGGTATGTTTTTCTAGACCATATAAGTTGGGATAATTTTAATGAATCAGGAGATTTAAAATCACAAATAGAAGCATATAAAAATTATACTGGTTATTATCCAGAATCAGTTCATGTTGATAAAATTTACCGAACACGAGAAAACCGAGCTTGGTGTAAAGAAAGAGGTATTATAATGAGTGGGTCTCCATTAGGAAGACCTCAGAAGAACGTTAGTAAAGAAAAAAAGAAGCAAGATTTAGAATCTGAGAGAATTCGTAATTCTATTGAAGGAAAGTTTGGGCAGGGTAAGAGAAGATTTAGTCTCAATCGAGTGATGGCGAAACTGCCTTATACTTCTGAAACTGCAATTGCTATTACTTTTTTAGTAATGAATCTTTCTACTTACCTTTCACGGGTTTTTTATGCCTTTTTATATCTATTTTTCAAAAATAGACCTTTTTTAAAGCTTAATATAATTAGATATTATAGTTTACTAATAATCTAGAACGAAAACTTATGCTTGATTTTGCTTGAATAACAGGTCAACCCATAAGATTGTTTTTTCATACTTTTTCAGCAAGCCCTAAGTAATCAAGAGCCTGAATGACGTTACTCTTTCCTGATGCATTGGTGCCAAAAATTGCTAAAACTGGCAATAGCTCAATATCCCAACCTTCAACCAAATACCCAGGTGCAATTTCATGATTTGATTTAACCCGCTTACGTTTGCTACCCTGGCTTGACGAGTGGGCGCCTCGTTGACCAACTGCACTGAGGGTTACAGGTTCTTTGATGGAGCGGTAGTTCTGGACTGTAAAATCTACAAGCATAATTTTAAATACATAAGGCTATTTTTTGTGACTTATTCACGTTAATCATATCGTAAACCTATAAAACTAGCTATTTTTACTTCAACTTGCATCATAGGTTAGCATTTTGGTTATGGCGCCGTATGTTTACCATTGGCGCCATTACGTTAAAACCCATTTGTCAAGGAGAGGTATTATTGGAGAGAATGTATAAAAAATAACTTTTGTATTGGTTTTAGACGGTATATGAGAACGATAAGAATTAATGATGCTTATTACGACACTGGTATACCCACTTTCACAATGCTTGAAAAAACTTTGCGATTTAGAGTAAGCCACAAAATGAATGATCCTGCGGTGTCATGCTGAGGAACGAAGCATCTCAAAGCGTGACGTAAACGTAGTTTTGGCGCAAAGTCAGATATTCGCGAGATTCTTCACTGCGTTCAGAATGACATTGGGCATTTCTTTTCGTGGACTTCTGTTACTAACTGTTTTGAGTAAAATACTATTCATACATACTACAAAGAAAAATGTCGCCAATAGCAACAAAAATAAAACGGCGCCACCAGCAAATAAAGTATATTTTGTAGTACACAAAATGGTACAAAGGTGAGCCAGCTTTGTTTAAGGTTTCAACTTTGATGAAGCAGTGCCTAAGCGTTCGCTTGAATGGCGCCAATCTGCTTAGTAAGTATTTTGTGAGAACATAGGTATTACTGCGGTTCGGCGCCGAAGTTGTATGCTACATCAGAATTAAACTAAGATATTGATATTCAAATTTAACGGGAATTATTTGGCATTTTTGGAGCAAGCGCTGCTAAAGTACCTGTTTTTGCTTTACTGAACGGCGCCTGTTGCGGTAAAATATTGGTAATTTTTATCATTAAGTAGTGAATTTATTAGAAGAATTACCATGACTATTAATATTACATCTAATGAGTGGTCAGATTTGCTTGATCAAAATAAACAGTATGAGATTATAGACCCAAAAAATGCCCATGTAGAAGTTCTTTGCAATTGCCCAGAAGAACTAGGTAGCGGATATATTTTATATAAAGAAATAGGTTCTTCAGTAGTTGTTATGCTAAATTGTTAAATATAGATGTAAATAATTATTAACTTATTTTAAAAAATATTACAAAAAAGCTTGATGGCATTGACTTGTAAGCCTTATTTATTATTGACTATATATATAATTATTGTATTTTAGGGTACATTTACAGTCATGGTCAATAAAAAAGATATAAAAATCTTATCACAAATTCTGGATATAGACGAAGTAAAAGTTATATCGCACAGCATTTATAACGAAATTGGAATAATTTTACGAACAGAGCCAATAAAGCTGTATAGTGTATGTCCATCTTGTGGTACGGAAAGCCATAAACTACATCAAAACCATCGTCATATTATTAAAGATTTACCTTTTGGAGAGAAACCAATTTTTTTAGAAATAAATCGGCGCCAATTTAAATGCAGAATTTGTAAAAAACCCTTTAGTGAAGAATTTGACTTTGCAAGAAAGAAAAGAACTTATACAAATCGGCTTGCAAATCAAATAATACAAGAAGTTTTAGAAAACGACATACATAGCGTAGCATCAAAAGGTATAGTTACAACAGAAGAGATAGAAAGAATGTTAAAAGATGCATCTGAAAAACTAAATTTAACAAAACCTAAAAATTTAAAAAGGCTTGGAATTGATGAAATAGCTTTAAGAAAAGGAAAGGGTAATTACTGTGCAGTGCTAATAGATTTAGATACATCTAAACCAATCGCTATTTTGAACGCGCGTACACAAGGAGTAATCGAGGAAGTTCTTATCGGTTGGGGAGTTGAGGTCTTAGAGCAAATTAAAGAAGTGAGTATAGATTTATGGCAAGGGTACAAAAATTTAGTGATAGAATTAATGCCTAACGTTCAAGTCGTCGCCGATAGATTTCACGTAATGGTGCAAGTAAATAAAGAATTAGACACACAGAGGAAGAGAGAAAAGTACAAAATAGAGGAATTAATTAAATTAGCAGAAACATCTGAAAAGAAAGATGAGTACGAAAAAATATTAGAAGGTTTGAAAAATAGTAAATATGCTTTACTCAAAAATGAAAAGGACTTAAATGAAGAACAAATCAAAAAATTAATTCAAGTTAAAGCTGTATCTCCTACTTTAAAAATGATGCATGAATTAAAGGAAAAACTTAGAATAATTTTTAATAAAACTAATCATTGGTATCCAGCAGTATTTAAATTAGGTATGTGGCTTTCAAAAGCTAAAACATATTTCCCAAATAGCAATAACACTTTTATTCGTTGGTTTGATGAAATTATTGCTTATTTTGATAATGGCACTACTAGCGGCGCCGTTGAAGGTATCAATAATAAAATTAAATTAATTAAGCGCTCCGCTTATGGGTTTAGAAATTTTGAAAATTTCCGAGTTCGATGCTTATTAGCTTGGCACTTTAATTGTTAGTTTAGCATAACAAGTACTGAAGAACCAAGAAATAAACTACGGCTTAACCCTTGAAGTTCAGAAATACCAGTTCTATATACCGATTAAGCTAGATATTGGTAATACATACGATCACCCAATACAAATGACTTTTTATATTTCTGGTAATCAGTTAAGTAATAGTCCAAAATATGAAGATTTATATCGCTCTTCTGAAAATTCGTTTTGTGGTTGCGGAACGTCGTTTAATCAAGTTCACACATTTTTTGCAGAAGAACCTATTTGTATGATTGATATTCATATTGAGCCAGAATTATTTAAAACTTTTGCAGGAATAAAAGAAGATGTAATTCCATCCGAGTTACAGCATTTATTTAGGAAGCAATATGAAGATTATTTTATTGGTAAAAGCACTACAACTGCCCAAATGCAAATTATATTGCATCAAATATTACAGTGTCCATATGAAGGTGTAGTCAAGCGTTTATATCTGGAAAGTAAAATCATAGAATTAATGGCATTACGGTTACAACAAGAAGTCGAAACAAAAACATTTTATTCAAATGATTTAATTAAACCAGATACATTAGATAAAATTTACCACGCAAAGAACATTTTAGAGCATAATTTGGAAAATCCACCTTCTTTATCAGAGTTAGCAGAGCAAGTTAAACTTAGTCACCACCAGCTAAAATGTGGATTTCGTCAATTATTTGGAATGACAATTTTTCAATATTTACATCAATATAGATTAGACAAAGCACGACAGCTACTATATGAAGGCAACATGCGTATTGCTGAAATAGCTAATATAGTTGGCTATTCGCATTTGGGAAGATTCGCTGGTGCTTTTAAAAAGAAATTTGGTATTAGCCCAAGTCAGTGCTTAAAGGGGGATATTAGTAAAACTAGCGACTGATACAAACAGATGTCAACAAAAGTAATATTCAATACTCAGTAGTAACTTTTATGGATAGGTTTTTTGTCAAAACTGGATAGACAGGTTTGTTTAAAAGCCCTTAAACTCATCTCACATCTTATTGAAAATCTTTCTTGGTAGTTACAACACCAAATTTAGATATAGTGTGGAGTGTGGGGAGCTATGAGGCAAATTTGGACTTCTAATTCAATTTTCAACTACATATTTTGGCTAATTGTGTCGTACTTAGCTTGTATAAATCCAGCTTTAGCGGATGAAGCAAGTAAAAACATTCTTCAACTGGGTGAAATCGAACTTCCAGCGACTAGCGCTCAAATGTTGGTACAGACACAAAATAACACTCCCAATCCAGAACAAAGAAGCGGGGAGCAAGTTGTAACAATTACGGGTGTAAAAGCAAATCCCACCGATAAGGGTGTGGAAGTAATTTTAGAAACAACTCAAGGGGATCAACTACAAGTTGCAAATCGCAGTACTGGTAATAATTTTATTGCTGATATCACTGGTGGGCAATTACGATTATCCAACGGCGATGCTTTCACTTTTCGTTCCGAGAAACCTATATCGGGAATTACTGAGATAACAGTTACCAATATTAATGCGAATACTATACGGGTGACGGTGGTAGGGGAGAAAACTTTGCCTGTTGTTGAGTTATTTGATGATAATGCAGGGTTGATTTTCGCAGTTGCATCTACTACAACGGCAGCACAGCAACCTGAAAAACCATCAACTGAAGAAAAGCCAGTGAGCGAGGCGCCGCAAGAAAAACCAGCCGCGCGCCAGGATGATCCGATTGAGTTGGTGGTGACAGGAGAGCAGGATGGGTATCGGGCGCCAAATGCTTCGACGGCGACGCGGACGGATACGCCCATTCGGGATATTCCCCAGTCTATTCAAGTTGTACCGCGACAGGTGCTAGAAGATCGCGATGTGCAAACTGTAAGTGAGGCAGTAGAGACTGTCAGCGGTGTAATTGAAACCCGTTCAAGTTTTGGTGGTTCTTCACCTATTGCTAATCTTAGGTCTATTCGAGGATTTCAGCAGGAAGACTCCAATCTCCGAAACGGTTTACGTGATGCATCTTTTCTTGGTATTTCTCCAATTGGAACGATTGAGCAGGTAGAAGTGTTGAAAGGACCTGCCTCTGTTTTGTTTGGAGCAGTCGAACCAGGTGGGGTCATTAACTTGATTACCCGGCAGCCTTTGGCTGAACCTTACTACAAACTAGGATTTGAAGCAGGGAGCTTTGGACGGTATCAACCCAGCATTGATTTGTCAGGGCCTTTAACTACAGATAAAAGCGTACTTTATCGGTTCATCGCTGCCTATCAGGGTGGAGGGGAGTTTCAAGATTCCACCAAAGCTCAGACAACAACCATTGCACCCTCACTCACATTCAGACTAGGAGATCGAACAAACCTCAATCTTTACTATGAGTACGGTAGGTACTATGCAGATCCTGCTACCTACCAAGTCCCTATTCTCAGTGATGGTCGCCTGCCGCCTGCAAGTTTTTATCCTATCTATTTTCAGTCACTTAATTCTGAGAATCATCGATTGGGCTATACCCTGAATCATGAGTTGAACGATAATTGGCAGATTCGTAATAACCTTGCTATTAATTTCAATACCTATTTACTTCGAGAGACCTTTTACTCAGATTTATTGAACGATCGCTTTCTGACGGGGTTTGGAGCTTCTACATCTAATGTTACATCTAGTAACTATGTTGGGCAAATCGACTTAATTGGAAAGTTTAAGACTGGCTCAATCTTCCATCAACTTCTAGCTGGTTTTGATTTCAACCGCTCTATATCCTATTCTGGAAGAACTAATGGCTCAGGCAGTTTGCCCGATCTAGATATTTTCAACCCAAATTATGATGTCCCAAAACCTGAATTCCCATCTGCTCCCTTTACCGACTTAGACATTAATCAGTCCTACGGAGTTTACCTTCAAGATCAAATTACTTTTAGCGATAACCTGAAGATGCTGATTGGTGGTCGCTACGATTGGATATCTTCCAGTGGATTTAGACCTATTGATAGCGATGATCCATACCAAAATGACGGAGCCTTTAGTCCCAGAATCGGCTTGGTATATCAGCCCAGCAAAAATGTTTCACTTTATACTAGCTACAGCCAATCATTTCGTCCATCAATAGGACGTAACCCAGATAATAAACCGTTTGAGCCAACCAGGGGAACTCAATATGAAGTCGGCGTTAAGGCTGATTTTCTCGACGGTAGACTTTCAACTACTCTAGCTGCCTATAATCTCACAAAAACGAATGTGCTGACTCCCAATCCTGATCCTGAACTGGCAAGGGAGGGTTTCCAAGTACAAGTTGGGGAACAACGGAGTCGCGGAATTGAATTAGATGTTACGGGTGAAATTTTACCCGGTTGGAGGATCATTGCCTCCTATGCTCTCACGGACGCACAAGTGACCGCCGATAATTCCATACCCAGTCAAGTTGGTAATCGTCTTGTATCTGTGCCACAAAATCAAGCGAGTCTCTGGACAACTTACATAATTCAGGGCGGGAATTTGCAAGGGCTGGGATTTGGATTAGGACTATTTTATATTGGTGAGCGACAAGGTGATCTAGCAAACTCATTTCAACTAAAGGATTATTTGCGAACTGATGCAGCGATTTACTACCGTCGAGGCGGATTTAATACGGCGATCAATGTCCGTAATCTCTTCAACATCGACTATGTTAGGAATACCTTCGGCACACTCTATGTTAACAGAGGAGAACCGCTGACCATCACTGGCTCTGTTAGTTGGGAGTTTTAACTTGTGCTTTGTGCTAATTATTGGTCAATTAGCACAAATTACCATAAAGTTTAATGCTGTAGATAGCAAGTAGAATGAATGTGAACAAACACCTGATGAATTATAGGGTAATAAAGCCATTTTTACTAATGGCTTTATGCTTTCTTTTGATTACAGCCTGCAACAGTTCAGAGATTCAACTCAGTAACATTTCAACCCAACGTGCGCCCGATATTGCTGAGTGCCGAGTTGTCGAACATCCCCTAGGTAAAACCTGCATTCCCCTTAAACCCCAGCGTATTATTTTAGAGTCTGCATTTCTCGATCCCCTGTTTGCGCTTGGAATTAAGGAATCAATTGTAGGTACGAATTGTTACCCCATGTGGTGGGTAGCTAAAGGTTGTTTTGCCTCTGGCTTATCATCTAATCAGTTAGAAGGTATAGAGACAGTGGGTAACTATCCGCCCTCTTTAGAAAAAGTTCTGTTTCTAAAACCAGATTTAATTTTGTGGTCTGATTATATTAAATCAATGTATCATCAGTTATCAGATATTGCACCTACTGTGACAATACATTGGGATGATTTCCAATACTCTTTTAAAGATTATCTTCGACACCTTGCCCAGATTTTTGACCGTGAAGAAGTTGCAGAAGAGATTTTGCTGCAATATCAAAATCGAATTACAGAAGTGCGAAAACAGTTGGGCGATCGGCTGCAAAATGCAGAAGTTTCTGTAATTATCTATGGTTGTGCGGGTAATAATGGATTTTCATTACCGCCAAGATACGCGATCTGGTTTCAGATTTTAGATAATCTTGGCATTAAAATTAAGCCGATATTTTCAATGAGTCAAAAGGTTTGGTGTAGTAACTTTGATAGTATTGAGACTATAAATAATTATGATTCTGATATTCTATTTATTGCAAACTTTCACAGCAAATCAGGAGCTTTTCTACTGGAAAAGCCGCTTGTCTCTTCACTCAACGCAGTTAAGAATGGACGTGCTTATGTCATAGATGGTCAAGATGTATGGGATGCCTATGGACCATTCGGAGTAAATAAATTACTAAATTTGCTGGCTAAACATTTGTTAAAAGCCGCACAAACTTTTTGATTTTGAGATTATTAAAGTGAGGTATCTATAATATTAAGAAGTAGAGTTTATTTTGAGGATAATTACAAAAATAAATGAAGAATTTAAAATAATTTTTCAGGCTGATTTGAGGCGCCATCAAAGCTATTTCCTCTTTATGTCCTAAAAATGATATAAATGATAATAAAATGATAAATGCTATGACTCCTAACTTGCACATTCTAAAATCCTATATATAGCAAGGGTTTCAGAAAGATGTGCAAGTCCTATATTTTACTGGAGCGCGAAGGGCGCCAGTCGGAGGCTGACATCTTGCACATCTACGTATTAATTCTTAATTTGAAATAAGCATGTTATTAATATTACTCTTTGTTCAGTTCATTTTAATGAACTTTTGCTATTAGCCTAGTGACTTTTAGTCCTAGGCGGGTATGAGCATAGTTACAGATTTTGGTAACAGGAAATGAAAAATCTTGTCCGAGCATGTTTATCTACTACTTCCGGCGCCGGAAACTGATTTATATTATATCTTAACTCATGCAGAATACGATAAGGAGTACTGGAAAAATGACCATAAATTTTAGTATAGAAAAATACAAAGAGTTGTTAATAGCTCATGTTCCAAAGCTTATAAAAACCGAAGCTGAGAATGAGAAAGCTTTAGCGATTGTAGAAGAGTTAATGCACAAAGAGCGAACACCAGAAGTTCAGGAGTTATATCAGTTATTAATTACTTTAATTGAAAAGTTTGAAAAAGAAAACTATCATTTTAATGAGCCTACTAATATTCAGTCTTTGCTTTCATTTCTTTTTGAACAATCAGAAAAGACTACAGTTGATTTACAGGAATTTTTAGGCTCACAACAATTAGTCAATGATATTTTAGAAGCTAGACAAAATATAACTCCAGAGATAGCTCTAAAATTAGGCGCCTTTTTTCATGTAGAACCAACTTTATTTACCGAAACATAACTTGCCTATTCGCACTACATTTTGATCAACAGATGTATAAGCGGTTATTTGTAATATTTTCACGTACCTACTTTAAAAATAACGCTCCCGTAAGTTCGGCACCATTCCAATTTACACCATCAAGCAAAGCATCTCGAAAGTCAGCTTGTAAAAATTGCCTCCACTCATGTTGGCGCCTGTTAAGTCTGTATGGTTAAATGTTGCTTTAACGAAACTGCCACCACGCTGCACAAATTCGGTAAAATCTGTGTTCCACTTAAACCACAGCGCATTATTGCATTAGACCCTCGCATCACACTTGACCCCCTAGTCGCTCTAAAGTTTTCGCTATCAGTACATATGTTTGAATAAAGAAACCTGGTTTCTCAGGCATTTGTCATATAATAGTGAAGATATTTCCCGATATTTACGAAATTTAATTTGATTCTATAAATTTACTGGTTATGCGTATTGAAAAGTTACATATCCAAAATTTTCGAGGATTCCAAGATATAACGCTCAAGTTCCCGCGTGGCAACTTAGCCGTATTTGTTGGTATAAACGGCGCCGGTAAATCGACTATTTTAGATTGTATAGCAGTAATGTTAGCTCAATTTGTTGCAAAACTTTGCAATAGGGAAGTAGCAGATGTTAGAGCGTCAGAAAATGATATTAGACTCAATTCTGACTCGAATATAAATACAATAACAATTTCGGTAGAAACTGGGCAACAAATATCTTGGACAATGGTTGAAGAAAGGTCACATCAGCAAAACCAAGATAATAATTATACTGAAGTTGAAAATTATCTGAGACATCTTCAAAAAAAATTAGAATCTCAACCTGATTTAAACTTACCCGTGATGGTTTACTATCAAACGCATCGTATAGTGTTAAAAAATCCTTACACTTTCGGTGATAAAAAGATTGAACCAGAAAAATATTATCAATTTCATGCTTATCAAAAAGCTTTTGAAAGCGAGATTAATAACTTTCAAGACTTTTTTGAATGGTTTCAAGTACAAGAAGACTATGAGAATGAGATACGTTTAAGACAAAATGCCAATTATCGAAACCCCAAGCTGGAAATTATTCGCAACGCTATTACAAACTTTTTAAATAACTTTTTACATCAAAACTTCTTTAATTTAAGGGTAGTTAGGTCAATTTCCGAAAACTTTGTGATAAATTCGGTAAAACCTTCCTTAACAATCACTAAAGACAACCAAGATTTCAAAATAGAACAATTATCTGATGGTGAAAAAACACTATTAATGCTAATTACCGACTTAGCTCGAAGACTTGCAATAGCAAATCCCAACTCTAATAATGCATTATTGGGTGAAGGAATAGTATTAATTGACGAAGTTGACCTGCATTTACATCCTCAGTGGCAAAGAAATGTAATACCTAGTTTGACTCAAACATTTCCTAACTGTCAATTTATAGTTACCACTCACTCCCCACAAGTATTAAGCGAAGTTAAGAAAGAAAATGTATTGATTTTAGAAGATTATCAAATAGTCGAAAAAACTCCTTATACTTATGGTCGAGATAGTAACTCAATTTTATATGAACTCATGAATGTACAACAAAGACCATTATCAGTACAAAATCAAATAGATAATTGCTTGCAGCTTATAGAAGATGGTCACATCGAGCAAGCAAAGTTAGCTTTAAATGATTTATCTAACTTGCTAGGGGAAAATGACTCGGAGGTAGTTAGAGCTTATGCACTTCTTGAATTTCTAGGATAATTTAGAATTGCCGAAGATGAAATTAATTATAAAAGCTAAAGAACCAAAATCATTACTAGAGCATCGTTTACAACCCTTTGCTGACTATGATAATTATCCTCATAAAGACGAATTAAGAGCATCTTTATTATCAGAACAAGGATACATATGTTGTTACTGTATGCAACGTATTCAAGACGACAAAATGAAAATAGAACATTGGCGTTCTCAAGACGAGTACCCAGATTTACAATTAGATTATAATAACTTGCTCGGCGCCTGTGAAGGAGGACAAGGTTTACCAAAACATTTGCAGCATTGCGACACTAAAAAAGGTAACGCTGTATTAACTATAAATCCTCTCGATAGCCTAAAAAACTGTGAAAACGTAATTAAGTACCATCTTAATGGACAAATGTACTCCGATGACATAATGATAAATGAAGAATTAAATAAAATATTAAACCTCAACGTGCAAATTTTAAAGGAAAATCGCAAAAAAATCCTAGATGTATTAATTCAAACATTAAAAAGCGAACGTCCAAAGGGAGATTGGACGGCAGCGATGTTAAATAATAAGATAAGAGAGTGGAGTAATAAAGACGAAGACAATAAATATAAAGCTTATTGCCAAATAGTAATTTATTACCTAAAAAAGAAATTATCTAAATTAAACTAAAGCAAATTGTATGGTTAAATGTTGCTTTAACGAAACTGCCACCACGCTGCACAAATTCGGTAAAATCTGTGTTCCACTTAAACTTATTTCTATGTCTCATCGTCATCCATGCTTAGGCTGGATACTATTGACAGATGAAAATCTTTTCCTGTTTGTTTAAGTTTGTAGTTTGTAATATACCTTTTAATATCGGGAAAATGTTTCTGTTTTCTTTCGATTAGTTCGTTTACTATTTCTCTCATGGCTTGTAGAGTTTCTTTATCACCATTACCCATACCCTTTGAAGCCACATCTTTTATCATTTCCTCTCTCTCTGAAGGCGCCATTAATGATGCGTTCCAAGCTAAAATACCAATAACTAACAGTTTTTCGTATTCTTTTGGACTACGTAATTTTACCACGTATGGCTGTAGGAATTGTATTATCACATCGGATATTTTTTCATATCCTTCTGGCTCCATTAGTACTAATGCTTTATCATCTCCTGATTCTATTTCTTTTTTGAATTGCTGCATCATCTTTTGCCTACCATGTGATGCTTTTTGCTGTTTTAATAATTCCTTAAAGTCTTTTGATTTCCCTGCCATGTTATTTACTCCCTGATTAGCATTAATATTGAATATTATGCTGCATGGCGCCGTTAAAAAGGTTAAGTATTGTAAAACAGTTCTTGATTTAATCCCCCCTAGCCCCCCTTAATAAGGGGGGAATAAGAAGGAGGGTCAAAGCCTGTCTCAATAATATAAAAATAACCTCTTAAAGCCCCCCTTATTAAGGGGGGTTGGGGGGATCAAAAGATGGGATTATTTAAGCAGCTTTTAAGGCTGTGCTAGGAAAATGTTGCTTTAATATTTCTAGCCAGCGCGCGATACGTTCATCAGTTTTATCGCTCTCGTTCACTTCGTCAATAGGTAGTCCAATAAATTTGTCGTTGCGTACAGCGGCAGAATACTCATAAGTATAACCGTCTAACGGAAACTCACCAACTAAAGTGGCGCCTAATTTTTTGAAGTGGTCGTACAGAGTACCCAAAGCACTAACAAACTGTTCACCGTGAGTTACACAATCTCCTGCACCAAATAGTGCAATTGTTTTACCTGTAAAATCGGGTTTTTCGAGTGACATATCAAATATAGGGTCGCGCCAATCGTTTTGCACTTCCCCAGAACCCCAAGTAGAACAACCAAAAAGTAAATAATCGTACTCAAGCATTTGGTCTACGCTGGTAAAGTCTTCTTCCATGCTGTAGATATCACAAAGCTCCTCACCGAAATGTTCGTGTAGTTTCGTGGCTACTGATTGAGTGATACCAGAAGTACTGCCGTAAAAAATTGCCATCTTTGCCATAATCAAATCTCAGGTTAGAGTTTAACAACACTCTGTAAGGTATTGTTACTTAATGAATATTTATTGCAATAAAATCATAATATTTAGGTTTACAATTTAAAAAAGTTTAAATATTACAAGCCATATTTTCAAGAATTAATAACTTGTTACAGCACGGCGCCCACCCAAAGTTTGACGTGATAAATTAAGTGTTTTGGCTGTAGGCGCCTATATTTAGGCTGTTTTACTATAATCACAGTAGTATTTTCACTCATATATTTGTTTTAGTTAGTATAATTGAATTAAAAATTTTTTGTTGTATAAATATTGCTATTTAATTGCAATAAGCTTAAAATTTGTTTATTCCATTACACCCTAAGAGTGCGACGGATATAACGGGTCTAACAAGAAATTCACAAGTTGTAATCGTTATATACGTTGTAAGCTTTCTAAAAAGTTAGTATATCTATGTATTCACCAGACTCTCTTAAATCGGAACTCAACGCGAAAGGATGGCGTTTTACCGCTCAACGCGAAGTAATTTTACAACTTTTTCTGGAGCAGAGACAAGGTAATCACTTAAGTGCGGAGGATGTTTACGAGTTGCTTGGTCAGCGTGAAGACAGAATAAGTCTATCTACGATTTATCGTACTTTGAAGTTAATGACTCGGATGGGAATTTTAAGGGAGTTAGAGTTAGCGGAAACGCACAAGCACTATGAACTCAGTACAAATGCTCAAAGTCGCCACCATCATTCTGTTTGCGCTCAATGTGGCATGACTGTAGAGTTTGAGAATGGCTCTATCGTTAAACAAGCATTGAAACAAGTTGAGAAAGCTGGATTAGAATTGATTGATTGTCAGTTAACTATTTACACTATTTGCCCAGAAGCAAAACGACGGGGATGGCCTGCAATGTTGCCAAGTGACTGGGTATGTTCTCGTGCGTTAGCTGCCAAGATTATGCACGGTAAAAACGGTACAAACACGATTAACTAATTCGGCGCCAAATTATTGTCAGCAAAAATACCATATATCCTATCAAATATATACTTTAGCTTCTTTTGTCCTGATGTCATCGGTTCCTTGATACCAAAAAAACTTGAACAATTAACACCAGAATACATCCACATTCGCGCAAAGTCATCATATCCAACGGCATCAATACCGATGAAGTATGGTTTCTCGTAATCTGGGTGTATGTAAAAACGTATGTGTATAAGAATAGTACTGCACTGGCACTGGATACTTCTTCCTGGAAAGTGTATCGCGATGTGTATCGAATCCAGGTAACTTTTCCTTAATGTATACGATTCTTCCATATCCGGCGCCAAATCAATTCGTGTTTCAGGGAATTCGAGCTTGAGTAGGTTCGCTACTATACCTACCTTGGAAGTAAATTCTGGGCTATCTAAATGCTGCACTGCCAATCATTAAATGATATTTTATCTCAATTAGCTTAACACACCTTTCAGTATACTCATATCACGCTTCGATACAACCAGATTATGAATTCCCGTAGGTTGGTGTCGAGGAACGAGACCCAACACAACCCAACACAATCCATATAAACTAACTACTTTGTCATTTGCCCCTGACAATTATTGAAAAATAATATTGATAACTCTTGATTTTAATGATAATCTTATCGTAAGTTATATATAAGCTCTTCTAATCTAGCTACCGAGTTTCGATTACTTTAACTTTTAGCTGTAAGAAAATTTGCTCATGACACACAAGAATTTGATGCTGCAGCGTTATTTAGGGATTTTAGTAGCTTTGCTGCTAGCTGTTTTGGGTTTAACCGGCAGCATATTAGTTTTCTATAAAGGAATAGACGATATTTTTTATCCAGCAACTTCTATTAATACGGGTGAACCAATTTCTTTGGAGCGAGTTGCAGGTGTAGTCAAGCAGAATTACCCAGACAGCAAATTGTTATCTATTTCTTTAAAAAGTCAACCTATCGACGTTGTTGTTCGTTCAGATAAAGATAAATCAAACCAGTTTACAGATGTATATGTAAATCCTTATACCGCTCAGATTGTCTCTGCAACTAGAAGTAATGCGAGTATTAGAGGAGTGATTAATCAAATTCACACTAGTTTCCTTGCTGGAGAACCGGGTCATATATTTGTTGGTATTTGCGGGTTACTATTGATAGCGCGCGCAATTGGTGGATTAATCATTTTTCCTGGTTGGAAAAAGTTATCTACGGGTTTTAAAATTAGATGGAAGGCGCCTTCGCATTTAATTACTTATGACTTCCATAAAATAATTGGTATTACTGCCGTAGTGTTTTTGATTATGTCGGGTATAACTGGCGCCATATTAGTCTTCGATAAACAAGCAAGAGTTTTAGGATATGCCTTTTCTGCTATTAGGCAACCAGTAGAACTTGTTTCTGTAGTTCAAAAAGATACTCAAATACCGACTTTAGATGATTTCTTAAATACAGCAGAAACAGTATTACCTGGAGGAGAGACTACTTTTATTTATCCTGCCATTGACTCGAAGGCGCCTGTGCGGATACGTAAAAAGTTATCTAAAGACGTTAATCCTAATGGTAGCAGTTACATATATTTAAATCAATATAGCGGTGAAGTACTGGAAGTAAAGAATATTAAATATGCACCTGGGGTGGAAAAATTCTTAGCTTGGATGTATCCAATTCATACTGGTGAATTTTTTGGGGCGCCAATGCGGTTCATATATATAATTTTAGGACTGGCGCCTGTCGTGTTGTTTATTACGGGATTTGTGATTTTTTGGAGTAAAACCCACGGCGCAATGGCTAGAAAAGCTTAGAATATATGATACTAGGTGAAATGCCTTGATTGGCGCCAGCAGTTCTCAATTTATACCTATGTTTACAAGGCTGTTAATATAGTTCTAGAAGTGGATTATATATATGTTAGTTATGAAGCGCAAAAAACCTTACTTGAATCACTTTTCTACTATGTAAACATTGACTTGGTGTAATACCATGCTTTTGCTTGAAAGCTACAGCAAAGTGTCCTAAGTGAGAATACCCAACCAAGTTCGCAACTTCGGCAACAGTACCATTATTTTAGGGTTTTTATTCTCAAATTATCGCCCAAAGTGTTAGCTCAAACCATTATCAACGATAATCATTGTAAAATCATTGGCTATCGATTAAACTAAGGATTAGTTCTCTAATTTATAAATATAAATGCTTACGCAAACCTTATCCCGCATCAAACTTACCCCTACCGCTCACTGGAATTCTTTCGAGCAGTTTCGGACAGCTGGCGCCAATGCTCTTACTAATATTACACCGGGAACGGTGGGTACACTCCATAGTAAAACTGGTCAGTATCGCATCCTTACAGAAGCTGATTTCCAACATCTTTTAGGTATAGCTGCTGATGTGGAACGTCTTCAACAGGGTTTAAGTGTGGTGATGAGAGCAGTACGGGTTGTGCAAAATCATCCCCAGGATTCAGAAACTTTAGCTTTATTAGCAGAAACAGTGGCAATGTTGAGCATGACCAACGTTTTACCAACGACATCTCTCTCACCTCTGGCGCCGGAAGATATCAGCGTTGACCCAGAAGATGAAGTGATTCTTTCTCCCGAACAGATTCAACGCCCATTCGGTTAAGTGCATGTCTGATTTACCTAATGACTTATCCACTTTAAACTATCATCGCTGAAAATTGTTATATTTATTACATTTAATCAGAATTAATTGCAAGAATTTTACCAGAAGTTGAGTTATAAATAAATCAAGCGGGAGTGGGCGCCTTGTATTGGTGGCGCCGTAGTCATCATGGTCATTGTTAGATGGGTATAAGGAGTTAGCCGTAATCAATAGCAATACACATATACTTGATTATCCTTAAAAGTGCCGAAACATTATGAATTACAAACGCTCTGCCCTTTAACCAAAATCATTATTAATATAAAACTACTAATTAAATAGACCTTAGAGAAAGCAAATTTTACAAGAAACGTTTGTTTTATTAACGAATAAATAATTCAAGACTTTTTGTATCGCTGCTTAGGACTGCGGGGTTTGTCGGGGTATTGCATTTGAACCAATCCGGCTTTGAGGGCGGGTAATAGATAGTTTTTACGGAAAGTGGGTTTGTGGGAGAGCCTGAGCCGTGCCATTAGCTGTTGGACGCTCCAGTATTGGTCGTCCATGATGTTTAGGAGCTGTTGGACTTGGTCGCTTACTTGGTCGCTTACTTGGTCGCTTACTTGGTCGGTGCTGTTCTGGATGAGGGTATCATGAATGATGTCGAGCATAAACTCGATGAAGGGTGTGATGTCGGCGGCGCGGTCGGCATCCTCTAGAACTTGGTAGTAACGGTTTTGTTGGTCTTTAATGAGGCTTTCGATGGGGAGAAGATAGAACAGAGAGTTCCACTGTCCGAGGATGAGGGTTTGCCAGAGGCGACCCATGCGACCGTTGCCGTCGATGAAGGGGTGGATAAATTCGAGTTCGTAGTGGAAGACGCTGCTTTTGATAAGGGCGTGATCTTTTGAGGCTTTGAGCCAGTCGAGGAGGTCAGCCATGAGATGAGGAACTCGTTTAGCAGGAGGAGCAACATGGACGATTTGTTCGCCTTTATGGATGCCAACTTGACTTTTACGAAATTTTCCGGCTTCGGTAAGGATGTTGCTCATAAGGAGGTAATGAGCTTGGAGAAAGTCCTGCATGGAAGTTGGGTTCCAGGTGGGGAGGGCTTCGTAGGCGCGGATAGCTCCTTGGACTTCGGCAATTTCGCGCGGGGAACCGAGAACTCGTTTGCCTTCAACAATGGCGGTAATTTGGTCGAGGGAGAGGCTGTTGCCTTCGATGGCGAGAGTACTTTGAATAGTACGGATGCGATTTTGTTTGCGAAGTTGGGGGGAGGGCTGTCCGAAGGGGTTACTTAGTCGCCCCAGTTGTTCGGCTATCGCGCTTATTTGATTGATGATGCCAGCGCTAATGCTAAAGGGCGGTTTATAAGACATTGAGACAAGGTGACACCTGTTTGTTCTTATACTATTTTACCATTATGTCAATCGGGGGCAGGGGAGCAGGGGAGCAGGGGAAGGTACGGAAAATCAAGTTATTGGGAACCCGACTACCAGAAATAAGAGTATGTCCTCCCCCAACCTGCCCATAGTTATCTGTTACTATTCCTGTAGCTAAGGCGCCGAATTGGAGGGGGTGGTGACAAACAGGAACTTTAATCGACATATCATGGTCATATTTTCTGTCATAAATACATAACCAAAATTCAGGATACACTTCAATATTTAACTGACAACCTGTACCAAGTTGTTTGGACATTTGGTAAAAATCTTCAAAAGGTTCCAGAACTCGGTTACACGAACTATTTTGTTCGCTTTGAAACAAATCGTCGTGTTCCTCAAGGGTTAAGGTTACTGTCATTGCTGAAAATTGTTATATTTATTGTATTTAATAAGAATTAATTGCAATAATTTTACCATAAGTCGAGTTATAAATAAATCAAGCGGGAGTGGGCGCCTTGTGTTGGTGGCGCCGTAAAGAGGGGATTTTCAACATAAATTACTTGCTAGAGCTTTTGAGCGATGAGGCTAGTGGTCTGTGTCATTAGCTTTATGTATTGAGTAGATACTTTTCCAGGTCATCGAGGATGAGATTAATGGCAAAAATGTTTGCATGGTGCCAATATCGTCCTCGTTGCCGTACTCGCATTCGGCGCCCGATATCCATCCTGCTCTCCCGTCACCACCAACTCAATCGGGTCATCTTGCCGCGCGGCAGGTTCTTCTTGCAGCGCCTCAGTTGCAGGCTTTTCAGTAGTAATAGGCGCCTCTGGTTGTGGTTGTGTCGCAGTTGCCGCAGGTGCTACCCCAAAAACTAAAGCAGCATCATCATCATCAAACAACTCAACCGTTGGCTGACTTGTCTCACCGACCACCGTCACCCGCACAGTATTTGCATCAACATTCGTAACTGTTATCTCAGTAATACCTGCGAGCGGTTTTTCCGAACGAAATGTAAAAGCTTCACCTGAAGGTAAACGCAACTGCCCACCAGAAATATCTGCAACAAAATTATTACCTGCACTACGATTTGTAACTTGCAGTTGCTGCCCTTGAGTAGTCTGTAGAATTACCTCCACACCTTTATCAGTGGGATTTGCCTTGACTCCAGTAATTGGTACAATACCCCCCTGGTTCCCCCCTTCCACAGACGGAACGTTCGTGGGATTAGTTGGTGTCGGCGCCTGTACTAATATTTGAGCGCTAGTTGCAGGGAGTTTGATTTGATTCAGTTGAGGAATTTTAGAATTTATTCCATGTTGTATTTTTGGAGATGTAATATATATGGTGCTAATTCAAAAAATCCATACATTTGTATTTCTCAATACGTTATTTTCGATGATTTGTTGCAGCGCGCGTTGTAGAGACCGGGTTAATACCAACCAGAGAATTTAAATTACCAATATACGGAATGGCGCCATATCGACCTTTGATATAATCACTCTCAAATGACGCATCATTACGGACTTTATACTCAGCCAACGAGTATAAATCTGTTGCACCATACTTATTTTTCTCTGTAAACCAAATTTGGTCTCTCCGAAATAGCTTGTTACTAAGTAAATTTGTATCGTGAGTCATGAAAATTAATTGAGCATTATTTGGATTTGTTTGGTTAGAGTTAAATAAGTTAACAATGGCACAACTAATCAAAGGATGAAGTCTAGCATCCAGTTCATCAAAAACAAGGACTTTCCCAAATTTAAGGGTATCTACAAGAAGACCAGCTAGTGCAAAGACTTTTTGCGTTCCTTCAGATTCTTGTTTCTCAATATCAAATTTTTCTGTAGAAATATAGTTTCCATCATTATCAAACTTTTTATGTATCGTGTTTATCGATGTATGACTACTCTCTATTTTTGCAATGTTTTTACTCAAATCGCTCTGTATGCCGTTAAACAGAGAATCTGTATCTAATTGTATTTGCTCAACTCTTACATCACTAACGCCTAAATCAAGCTTTTTAATAAGTTGAATAATCTCATCTCTATTTCTATCTTCAATCATGCATCTGATTATATATGCAAGATGCGCTGTATCGTCTAAGCCAGTGATAATATTTAATTGTTCTGTTAACCAGTATAAAATTCTTTCGGCTATTTTAATATTAAACTGTGCTGATACAGATAAAAAAAGTGCGTTATCTCTTGTATAACGTTGAATTCCATCAGCATTATACGTCTTAGAACTACTAATTTTGTTACCTTCACGCTCAAAAAGCTTGCTTTCTCTCAACTTAGGTACATAAAATAACCATTCAGAAACAACTTTATCTTGAGTTGCTTCAAACCCATATCTATATCTTTGACCATCTAATATAAAGACAATTTCAAAAAAAGATGGCTCTTTCTCGGTTTCTATACTAAGTCTAAAACGCTCTACATTTATTTTTTCTGTGCTTTGAGTTTCTTTGAAGGAGTTAATCATGAACCACTTCATGAAACTTAAAGCTTTGGCTAAATTACTTTTACCACTAGCATTGGCGCCGTATATTGCAGCACTCTTGAGTAAAATTA
Organism: Calothrix sp. PCC 7716; assembly: GCF_019977735.1. Taxonomy (GTDB): domain Bacteria; phylum Cyanobacteriota; class Cyanobacteriia; order Cyanobacteriales; family Nostocaceae; genus Dulcicalothrix. The sequence continues at coordinate 6,211,121 of NZ_AP025018.1, forward strand.
GGTCAGTATCAACTGTAAAAACATTGTTTTCATCAAGATTCTTGTCTTTTGCCACAAGGTTTGCTGCCACCATGCTAAAGGTGACTTTTTCCTTGAATGACCTGTAGTTGCCGACGCTAAACTCGATGAGCATTTTGGGGCAAGTATAGTTTATTTAATAAATTTGTGATTTTTTCACAAATCTATCCTTTAAATATAACACGATTGTTATTCGACTCTCCTCTGTGTTCTCTGAGCCTCTGTGGTAATTATATTTACTGAAAATAGGGGCAATAGTGTTGGGTTCTGCAAAGTCTCTACCCAACCTACAATCAAGGGGTTGGTGAGATTCTGGGTTACGGTTTGTTTTGTATCAATTTTTAATTGACATTAAATTGCATTAATGGTTGAATAATTAAACTATCTATCATAATTTATTAAGTTACCTCAAAGGAGGTTGTAAGTTGCAGTTACCAGCTACACTGCGGAAATTTTTAATGGGAAAATATCTTTCTCATCGGTTCGGCGCCGAGTCTGCTCAAGTTGTGGTGGCAACTGTGCTTCTTTGTGTGGCACTGGTTTTGGTGATGGGCGCCTATGGTTCAGGAAAATCTACATTATTAAAGTTAATGAGTCGGTTGCTGTTACCGATGGAGGGGACAGTATTTTTAGATGGGAAAGGAATTCATAATCAATCACCTTTATTAGTTGCACAGAAATTAGCATTATTACCACAGGAGCAAACAGTCCCTTCAGGTTTGACGGTGTGGCAACTTGTAGCATTGGGACGTGCGCCGCATCAACCTTGGTGGCAGTGGCAGTTGAAGTTATAAAAACACCCGTCGGTTTGCAAGTTTGTCCGCTATCTCCATGTGCATAAAGCTTTGGTGCATCTTCTCTTCTCTTCTCTTTCTTCGTGTCCTTTGTGTCTACCCTGCGGGAAATCCTCCGGATTATGTGGTTTATCTCTTTAACGATTTAATTTTTTAGTGTGAGTTGAAGTTATGAATTTACGTCTTATTCTCATTGGCTTAGTTTTCTTACCTTTTTGGGTTGTTCCCGCAGCACTTGCAGAATCTCAATCTGAAGATGAAATTCCGCGACTTAGTGATGTCAATTTACCATCTACAAAAGCAGAGTTACTAACGCAGCAACCAGAAAAATGTCCTCCCAAAAATACAACAAAACCAGAAGATATACCTAAAGAGTGTAAAGAAGAAGAAAAAGATGAAGCTGATATTGAAATTACAGTGACGGGAACGCGAACACCTCGTTCTGTGGAAGAGTCACCAGGAACTATCACTGTAATAGATGAAGATGATATCAACGAAAGATTAATCCAAAATTTGGATGATTTAATTCGTTATGAACCTGGTGTTTCAACCAGTGGAGACCCACGTCGTTACGGTTTTCAAGACTTTAATATTCGTGGTATTGATGGAAATCGGGTTTTACTTCAAATTGATGGTGTTCGTTTACCTGATTCATTTAGATTTGGTAGTACACAATTAGGTAGAGATTATGTAGACCCAGAATCTTTTAAACGAGTCGAAATTATTCGCGGTTCTGCTTCTACTCTTTATGGTAGCGATGCGATTGGTGGTGTTGTCACTTTTTTAACAAAAGACCCTGCAGATTATCTCAAAGAATCAGGAGATGATGCTTTTTTTAGCAATAAGTTTGCTTATGATAGTGTCAATAGGGGAATTGCCAACACTGCAACCGTAGCAGGAAGGTTAGGTGATGTTGAAGGGTTACTAAGTTACACTCGACGTGATGGTTATGAACCACAAGTTAATAGTAACGCCACACCCAACCCTCAAGTCACGGACTCGAATAACTGGTTAGGGAAATTAGTATTTAACCTGGGAGAGTTTCATCAACTCAAATTTACAGGTGAGTTCTTTAACCGCACTAGTGATACTAATGTTTTATCTTCTATTGGCATTGCGAATAACGCGCGCACCGATAGTTTACGCTCGACAGATGAAAGTCAACGCGATAGATATAGTCTCAACTACGAATATAATAACCCTGATGGAAAAGGTTTTTTCCAAGTTTTACGCAGTCAAATTTACTATCAAGACTCCCGAAGTAACGAAGAATCTAACGAAATACGTCGTACAGGCGCCCCACTTGCTACAGGAATTGCTAACAGGCGCCGTTTTCGTTCTTCCACATACCAAAATAATACCTTTGGTGGCGATATTCAACTAGAAAGTAACTTTTTTACAGGTGATATTAGTCACAGGCTAGTATATGGTACTGAAATCTCAAGTACCAGAACATCTCGCTTGCGTGATGGCTTTCAAGAGAATATCGCGGCACCGGGGAATGTTGGTTTTATTACTAAACAAGTGGGTCCAGACTTATTCCCAGCAAAAGATATTGCCGACACTGACAGTAGCCGTTTTGGTATTTACTTGCAAAACGAAATCACTTGGGGCAATCTTTCATTAATCCCTGGTATTCGTTATGATTCCTATAGCTTGACTCCTGACCCAGACGATATATATAGAAGAAGCTCTAATAATTTTCCAACTACAAAATTCTCAGATTCAGCGATTTCGCCCAAACTTGGCTTAGTCTATAATATCACTCCCGAAATTACAGGCTTTGCTCAATATGCTAGAGGTTTTCGGGCGCCGACTGCAGAAGACATCAACCCAGGTTTTACAAACCCAGGTATATATCGTGCAATTCCTAACCCAGATTTAAAGGCAGAAAGCAGTGATAATTTTGAATTAGGCATTCGCGGTTCTTTTCCTGCTGGCAAATTCAGTCTTAGCGGCTTTTATAATACCTATAACAACTTTATCGACACCTTCGGTAGAGTTACTCCCACACCAGGATTAGCCGTTGGTTCATTCCAAACAGTCAACCGTGGAGAAGTACGCATATACGGTGTAGAAGCAAAAGGTGAAGTACCATTAGGTTCTGGTTTGAGTTTGATTGCAAGTACAAGTTACAGTGTTGGTGATGACTTGGAAAGTAATCGACCTTTGGCTTCTATTGACCCCTTTAAATTGGTCGCTGGACTACGATATCGGGCGCCAGAAAACCGTTGGGGAACAGAATTAATTACTACATATGCAGGTAGTCCAAGAGTACCAAAAACTCAAGATGTTCCCAACCCCTTTGTACCTGATAGCTATTTCACCCTTGATTTAATTGGTTATTACAATATCAACGAAAATGCTACATTCAATATTGGTGTATTTAACTTATTGAATGAACAGTATTGGCGCCGGGGTGATGTTCGTGGTCTGAGCGCTACTAACCCAATTATTGATTTATTCGCTCAACCAGGTATTAACGTTACAGCTAGTGTAAGTGTGAGATTTTGATCCCCCCTAACCCCCCTTAATAAGGGGGGAACAAGAAAGGGAGTTTTAAGCCATAATTAACAGAGGAATTTATCCTATTCTTAGCCCCCCTTATTAAGGGGGGTTGGGGGGATTAAATGATTACTACTAACACAACTATAAAATTATGAAACACCGTTTGATACTATCTATTATTGGCATCTTATTAACTCTAAATATAGCTGCCTGCCAAAACACAACTACTCCGCAAGCTAAAGAAACAACGGCGCCAACCCAAACACCAGTCACATCAGCAAAAAGAGTAGTAGCTCTCACTTCCCTATCTGCCGATATTATTTATCAGTTAGATAAATCTAAATTGGTAGGAATAACAGGAAGTAGCTTGCTGAATAAAAATCCCAACTTCAAAGATATCACGCGCGTGAGCGAGGGACAAACGCCACCTAACCTAGAGAAAATTGTAGCACTCAAACCAGATTTAGTAATTGGAGCAGAAGGATTTTCTAATCAGACTATAGAAAAAGTAAAACAACTAGGAATACCAACACTTCTTACCAGAGTCAATGACTTTGAAGCATTAGAAGCACTGACAAAAAATCTTGCTCAAACTATAAACGCTGACCCTCAACCATTATTGAAGCGCTACCAAACATTTGTAGATACCAATATTAAACCTAATGCCTCTACATTAGTTTTAGCAAGCCGTCAACCAATACTATCACCTAACAAATCTAGTTGGGCAGGTAACTTACTTGAAAAATTTAATGTAAAAAATGTAACTGCTGACTTACAGGGTAAAAGTCCAATCAGGGGTTATATAACCTTATCTCCAGAAAAGATATTAGAAACCAATCCAAATACTATCATTCTCGTCACCCCTCCCCAAGGCGGTTCACAACAATCTATTTTGGAATCATTTAAGCAAGAATCTTTTTGGGGCAAACTAGAAGCCACAAAAAATAATCGAGTTTACGTATTTGACTATTATGGCTTTGTCAATGCAGGTACTATAGATGCAATTGAAAAAGCCTGCAAACAATTAAAAGATGTATTGTCTTGAGCTAGTTTTAATGAGATAATTTCCTATAGGATTCTTTTTTGACTTTTGAACATAACGTAAGGTGGGCACTGCCCACCATATCTAGGTTTTGGTGGGCACTGCCCACCTTACGGCTACAATGATTCGCAACTAGCTCAAGCACCAACTTGATGGTATTGTAAAAAATAAAACCAGTCAAGGAGATGGTTTGAAGGCTTTACTTGTCACCAATGTACTCCTAGTTTTGTTCCTATTCTGCCCAAGAGTTGCCGCGTCAAAACTAGCAGAGGTAGAAAACTTACAACCTTTACAATCAGAATTGGGGAAGCGAGATTTAAAACTGATTGATACTCTATTTGCTATCGCTTGCAAAAACTCTTCTATTGTCAGAGAAGCAAGAAAAGCTACGGGAATCCGCGCGTTTGAAGATGTTGTCAGTGTGGAACTATCACCTTCGCGCGGACTCATAAATTATAAGGGGTCTGATGGTTCATCTTCTGAACAAGAGCAAAGTTTTTCAATCTCTGTGACACTCGACCCAATTAAACTTATCACTGCAATTGATAAAATATCTGTGTTAGATACTCGGTATCATGAGACGATGCGGCAAAAGCGTCTTGAAGTCGTCCAGCGCTACATTGCTTATCTGCAAGCACAGCAACTAAGTATAATCGCAGCCCATAAAATGCAAGAATTTAATAATGGCGCCAACGCGACTGCAAAAAAACTTCTCTCAAATTCTGAATATATCACTGTGACAACCGAAATGCTCAACACTCACTCGCGTGAAAGACTTGCATTAGAGGAACTCGCTGCCACCATCGGACTATCACCAGAACAAACACTGGTTATCTTAAAGCAGCACTAGTTAGGCGCCCATAACCGCACCATCGAGATTGTGACATTAAAGCATAACATTAGTAAATCAATCTCTATGTCAACTATAATTAACAATAATACATGATTATTTACATTGTTGACAAAAGTTGTTATAGTTCTTTACATAAATTAACATTTAACCACTTTAAACCTGGAGTACTGATCATGCAAGACGCATCAAAAGGAAAAGTATCTGTGCCAGAGAGTTACAACGCTTGGAGTTGGGGTTTTACACCTGGAGCGGAAATTTGGAACGGGCGCCTAGCTATGTTAGGTTTTTTAGCAGCAGTTCTAATTGAAGTGTCTTCTGGAAAAGGCTTTCTCCACTTCTGGGGTATTCTGTAATTCTTTAAATTTTATTATTGCTGCATAGATATTTATGGAGTGCAGCTTTTTCTAGGACATTTAAGTAAGGAAAACGATATAATTGTTACCTCTGTACTGCAATTTAGTACAGAGATTTTTATTTTTTGAGGTTATCTAGTCAAATACATAGATGACAAAGTTTAAAATGTAAGAGCCGTTAACCGCCATTTTTTTAGGATGCCAGCAAAAGATATCTACCACGAAGCCGTAAAGCAAGCATTGACCAAGGACGGCTGGAAAATTTTGGGAGAAGGTTATACTCTAGAATATGGCGGCGATAATCTTTACGCTGATATTGCAGCAGAAAAACCTATTGCAGCCGAGCGAGAGAACCAAAGGATTATTGTCGAAGTTAAAAGCTTTCTGGGACGTTCGTTTATGAACGATGAGCGAAATGGCAATAGGGCAATACATTATCTATCGCGATATTGTTGAAGCTAAAGCTTTGAATTTTTAATTGTATTTAGCAGTAACAATAGGTGTTTACAATACTGGCTTCCAAAAACAACTCGCTCGTCTTATAGTTGAACGAAATCAAGTAAATTTGTTGATTTTTGACCCTAAACAAGAGGTGTTGTTAGAATGGATAAATTAAATGCATATCGAGACTTAATAAAAAGAGTATTAAACTCATATCACGAGTTAAATATTCGAGCTAGCGATACAAAAAATGAGAGCGTGTTAGTATTTGACTCAGAACATGACCATTATTTGCTGCTTATAATGGGTTGGCAAGACTCGGAGCGTATTAAGAACGTAATGATTCATGTACATTTGAAAGGTGAAAAAATTTGGATTGAGGAAGATTGGACAGAGGATGGAGTTGCAACTGATTTATTACAAGCAGGTGTACCACACGATGATATTGTTTTGGCGTTTCATCCTCCCCATTTGCGGCAGTATACAGAGTTCGCTTCTGCTTAAAACTCGCGCGTTTCACCAAGCAGCACATTAAAATATTATTGAAAACTCTGTTTACGTACCCGACTCATGACAAAAATCTAAATATTACCCGTTTGCAGTATACGATGAATATCGGCGCCTGAAGAGGAGTAAGATTTAGCCAAGGTTTATGGAAATTATGGAAAAAATAAGAGCTTTTAATTAATAATCTTCATTTTGTGTTTCAATTGTTACTGTATCTAACTCTGCTTCTAACTGCTCGATAGTTGGTAAACTTGCTTTCAATTGTTCTGGTAAAGCATCTCGTGACTGATAAGTTGAAACTCCAATAGGTTGATTTATTGCTCGCAGTGCATATTCTGCTATTGTCTTATTTTTCGCTTTACACAAAATTATGCCTATTGTAGGTTTATCATCTGGGTGACGCAGCAATCATCTACTACTGCAACATAAAAACTCATCTTGCCAGAAAATTCAGGTTTAAATTCTTCAACTTTCAGGTCGATTACTACATAACATCGTAATTTTAGATGATAAAATAGTGAATCAATGTAAAAGTCTTGGTCGCCAACTTCCAAATGATACTGGCTACCAACAAAAGCAAAACCTGTGCCTAACTCTAGTAAAAAATCACGAATCCTGTTTATTAAAGCGGTTTCTAGGTCACGTTCTTGTGTTTCTTTGCTTAAAGAGAGAAAATCAAAATTATAAGGGTCTTTTAATAACTGTTGTGCTAATTCTGACTGTGGTTGAGGTAAAGTTTTGTCAAAGTAAGTAGTTGCCTTACCTTGACGATGGTATAGTTCGCTTTCTATCTGATGAACTAATACATTACGACTCCAAACGTATTGAATCGTTTGTTCAGCATACCATAAGCGCTGTTCTGGCTGCTTCACCTTTTCAATTAAAGCAATATTGTGATACCAAGTAATTTGTGCAAGAGGTGCTTGCACAATTTGTTCGTCTGGGTATGATAAAGCGAAAGCTCTCATATACTTAAGATTACGCGCGGAAAATCCTTTCATATCGGGAAAAGCTTTTCGTAAGTCAGACGCAAGTTGTTCGATGACTTTTGCACCCCACCCTTGTTGTTGCTGTCGCATCAAAATTTCATTGCCAATTTGCCAGTAAAGTAACACCAGTTCGCAGTTAACAGATAATGCTGCTCTAACTTGAGCGTTGCGAATACGCTCTTTTAGAGAGTTGAAAAAATCATCGCAACCATCTATTTGTAGTAGTTTTTCTGTCATGTAGCGACCCTGTTGATTTTTTTAATTGTAAATATGCTACTATTATTCTTTCTATCACATTCTTTGATACAAAAATTCTAAATCGTTTTTGAAAAAATCTAAGCATTCGTAGGGTGGGCAGTGCCCACCTTACGTAAAAATCGAACAGGAATTCTATAGTTACCCTAAACCATTGTAGAGACGCGCGCTGAATCGCTTCGACTGACATAAAAATTTTCCTAAAAAACTTAGGTGTACCGCGCGACGATATTGTGTTGGCGTTTCATCCTCCTCATCTGTAGCAGTATACAAAGTTCGCTTCTGCCTAAAACTCGCGCGTTCCACCAAACTGCACATTAAAATATTATTATTTACACACAAACATACTTAAGGATAATTGTATTATTAAGGTAGTGTTATCGGATAGTGGGAAATAGATGATGGATATACTCACGGCAGAAGAATATTGGCAACTACGGGAAGAAGCTATAGAAACAAATGGTAAGCGATTAGTACATCATGATGGATTTGATGAAATTAGGCAGGGTGAACATGAATTGTTTAGAGATTTAACTCATTATATTGAGCTACGTCCGGGATTTGAAATGGTGATAGGAGAAAATACATATCATTCTGACTTTAATTATTGTAGCCCTCACTATGACCAGCCTTATCCATTAATTTCTAAGTTTCATATCTCCGGAAGCTTTAGGACAATTACACCAGGAATAAAAGAAATTTCTGATGATTATATTGAGCAAGTAGGAAAAAGCTATTTATATTATTTACCGGATTTAGAAGAGATTCATCAGTATTCAACTAACGAGCATTTATTAGTTATATGTATATTTATTGATATAGATGTATTTAAAAATTTTAGTCAAGGTTTTGAATTACTACCTGCTCCACTGCAAGCATTAATTAGTAAAAATTCTCCACCCAGGTTTCATTCTACTGTTGGGGAGATAACGCCTGCGATGTTTGCAATTTTGCAGCAAATTCTCAAACCCCCCTATCAAGGGATAATGAAGCGGATGTACCTGGAAAGTAAAGTCTTAGAACTGTTAGCACTGCAATTAGATCAGTTTTTGCATCGTGAACAAGCTATTTGTAGAGTTGCGAACTTAAGACCTGTGGATATTGAGAAAGTCTATCACGCCAGAGATATTTTAATTAGTCAAGTCGAGAATCCACCATCATTGTTTGATTTAACTGATTTAGTGGGTTTAGGCGCCCGTAAACTGCGATACTGTTTTCGAGAGGTATTTGGTACGACTGTATTTGGCTACTTGCATGACTATCGTATGCAGCAAGCAAAAATCATGCTAGCAGGAACCAAGATGCAGGTTGCAGAAGTAGCGAACGCTGTTGGATATGCACATTTAGGCTATTTTGCCAAGTCTTTTAAAGACAAATTTGGAATTTCGCCAAAAGAATTTCAATTTGGGAAAAAGACACTAAAGTGACAATAATTGTATCATTAAAGTAGTGTTATCGGATAGTGGGAAATAGATAATGGAAATACTTACGGCAGAAGAATATTGCCTACTGCTGGAAGAAGCGATAGAAACAAATGGTAAGCTATTATTACATCATGATGAATTTGATGAAATTTGGCAATGTGAAAATAAATTTTCTAAAGATTTAGTTCATTATATAGAGTTACGTCCGGGATTTGCAATGTTTATATCAGAGCATACACATCATTCCGACTTAAATTATTGGAGTCCTCATCACGAACAGCCTTATCCATTAATATCTAAGTTTCATATCTCTGGAAGCTATCGGACAATTACACCAGGAATAAAAGAAATTCCTGATGATTATATTGAGCAAGTAGGAAAAAGCTATTTATTCTATTTACCTGATTTAGAAGAAATTCATCAGCTTTCAGCTAACGAATGTTATTTAGGTGTATCTATATCTATTGATATCGACATATTTAAAAATTTTACTAAAGATTTTGAATCGCTACCTGCTCCACTGCAAGCATTAATCAGTAAAAATTCTCCACCCAGGTTTCATTATACTGTTGGGGAGATTACGCCTGCGATGTTTGCGATTTTGCAGCAAATTCTCAAACCACCTTACCAGGGGATAATGAAGCGGATGTACTTGGAAAGCAAAGTCTTAGAATTGTTAGCACTGCAATTAGATCAGTTTGTGCATCGTGAACAAGCTATCTGTAGAGTTGCGAGCCTAAGACCCGTGGATATTGAGAAAGTGTATCACGCCAGAGATATTTTAATTAGTCAAGTTGAAAATCCACCATCACTGTTTGATTTAGCCGATTTAGTGGGTTTAGGCGCCCGTAAACTGCGATACTGTTTTCGAGAGGTATTTGGTACGACTGTATTTGGCTACTTACACGACTACCGTATGGAGCAAGCAAAAATCATGCTAGCTGGAACCAAGATGCAGGTTGCGGAAGTAGCAAACGCTGTTGGCTATTCACATTTAGGCTATTTTGCCAAGTCTTTTAAAGACAAATTTGGAATTTCGCCAAAAGAATTTCAATTTGGGAAAAAGACACTAAAGTGATAAAAAATGGCTCTTTTATAGATAGACGAGATTTTGCAAACCTTGTAGCCTATGTTTAGTGAGGTATTTGAGAATATTTATCTATAGGTGTGAGTTTTATGCGAAAACCCTTAGCGGCTTTTGTGCGCTTGGATTGGCAATTATGGCTAATGGCTCTGATGTTGGTTGCATCTCAACCAGCTTGGGCGGATAATAAGGAATTACAATCGCAAAGGTACGGTTCAAATATAAATGATAATTACTTTCATAAATCATCTAAAAAGATTCCTCAACTAAGTGAGGTTGAACTTTTTTATAAGAGCGCTTCGGTACTTGTGCAGGCGCCGCAAGTTGTGCAAATAATGTCTGTAAGAGCAAATCCTACTTATAAAGGTGTGGAGTTAATTTTAGAGACAACTCAAGGGAATCAACTGCAAGTAGCCAATCGCAGTACAGGTAATAACTTTATAGCTGATATAACTGGCGCCCAACTGCGTAATAAAAGTGGTGATGCTTTTACGTTTAGTTCTCAAAAACCGCTTGCAGGCTGACTGCCTGACAGATTAATGTGGAAGGCAGTGAAATCGGGAGCATCCAGTGAAAGGCAGAAACACCATTACAACAGGCGCCCCTTAAACACTTTAATTTTAAACATGGTTAAGTACAGTACTAACTACAGATACTACAAATTTAGTACAATACTCCTTTAATCTCTACTTACTCAATGAAGAATTATTCTCAATATTTCTCAAAATATTAACTAAAAAATCATACTAACAAAAACTATATCTAACAAAAGCGGAGGTTACAGGCTTTAGCCTGTAACGATGCCACGGCGCCTGAATTAAAACACAAGAATGAGTTAATACTGTAGAATCACAATACAGCATCATAACTGGTTTGCAATATTTTTATGTTTGATAAACACCAGTGTTTAATAGCGCTAGTGTTTAGCCAAGGGCACCTGTTGTAATGGTGTTTCTGCCTTTCACTGGATGCTGCCTTGAAATCAAGGTCTGCACTCCAGGGAGTAGATGCGGGAAAACCATATCCCATAACTTATATCCTGGCGAGCTTTTTTGGAAGCAAAACAAGGCTCAGGGTCTTTTGGTAACAAAGGAATTGGGGTTAGCAATTGTCGCCCCTTATGAATAACACCTTTAAGCCAACTGATACCAATCTTAAGATAGCTTAGACCACGATTCCAATGAGGATCAACACTTGAGCGCAGACCCGAGACTTGTACGGCCATGCCCTGTGCTGTGCTATAAAGTAAGGTTAAAGCAGCAATTAAATACAAACGGTCTAATGATTTTGCATTTCTAAGGCAAGAGTCTTCCAATTCAAATGCGCCTGATTTGCTATCTAAAAACAGTTCCTCGACGCGAAACCTTAAAGCGTATTCATGCAACGTTTTTAAAGTTGGAGATTCATTTGTTACAACAGCCCAATGCTCGGATATCCCTTCTGGATAAGCGACTACCAGATTACAACGAATCAAACCGTCTTGCCATAATCCAACATTACGATAAAAAGCAGCTTCGCCTTTTTTAGGATAAATTAACGATGCTTCTATTGGGTGGCGCCTGATTCCATGTAACTGTGTGTCGCAAGTTATACGTATGCAATAATACCAATTACTTGCTTGTAACCAACTCAAAAAATCATGGTTAGCAAAACCTCTATCCGCAAGCATCATTACATTAGGGTGATTGCGTAGTAACCATCTAACTTTGCGTAACATTGGTTCGTATTCCTTAAATGCGACTGTTGCGCTACCATGCTCTAATACACGCCACAGTAATGGGATTGCCCGACCACAGCATACTACTGAGATATGAATCATACAAAATCGATTCCATAACACGGTAGTATCAATCGCCAAATATAATCGATGGTTCTGCCAGTCTTTTAAAGCTGCCATTGCCAATGGTAAATATAATTTTTCGACACAAACCCTTCTGTTCTCTAGGAATCTGCGCCATCTGCGCTCATAACTTTGGGCTTGTTCTGCATTACTTTGTACGTAGGGTTCCCATGCGCTCAAACTTAGCTGCCCACTATATATTAATCCATTAATCATCCAAGCCAAAGTTTTTAGATGGCGCAAGTCACAGTAAGTACAATATTGACGTAGATATCCAAATATCTGACTATATAGTTGGGTCGAGTTTAACATGATGCACTTGGTAGTAGTGTGGTAACTTCACCATCTCATGTTTCTTGACCCTTTTATTAAATGCCCTGATTTTACAGGGTTTTCCAGACTTCTGTCAGGCAGTCAGCGAGTTGGGTATGACTTGGAACACAAATTTAATGACAATTGGCAGCTACGCAGCGTTTTCGAGGCTGCTTGGCTAGACCAGGATAGAGGAATCGTATTTCCTCGTGGTTTAGAAGAGGATAATCGAACACTTCGCAGAGGATTAGATGAAGGACCTATTAATGCTAGGCTTTTCAACTTTGACACGTATTTTGTTGGTAAATTTGCTACAGGCGGTATTCAGCATCAATTGTTAACAGGATTTAACTATAGAAGAGATGAACAAGAGAGTTTCGGTAGTAAACCAGTTCGCGCATTAGCTCCTGTAGACATATTTAATCCTGTGTACAATCAACCGATAGGAGAGGTCATCTTCGACGCCACTGAGGGAAAATCGAATGCAAATACTTATGGTTTTTACATTCAGGATCAAATTACGCTACTAGACAATCTCAAATTGCTTCTGGGAGGTCGATTTGACATTGCTAATCAGCGCATTATCAATAACTACCCAACAAATGACTCTGCTCAACAAGAAGTTTTTAGCCCCAGAGTTGGAATAGTCTATCAACCAATTCCTGCAATTTCTCTGTATGCTGCCTATGGACGCTCTTTTCTACCAATTATTAATGTGTTTGAAGATAGAACAATTTCAAAGCCTGAACGCGGCACACTGTATGAAGTTGGTGTCAAAGCAGACTTAAACGAGCGCATAAGTGCAACTTTAGCATTTTATGACCAAACTCGTACAAATATCCGAACCGAAGACCCGAATGATCCACTGCGCGTTATCCAGGTGGGTGAACAAAATAGCCAAGGTATTGAGTTCAACATTGCGGGTGATATTCTACCCGGTTGGAACATAGTCGCAGGTTATGCTTACACCGATGCTCGTATTGCCAAAGACAACAGCTTTCCTGTTGGTAATCGCATTAATGGGGTTCCCGAAAACAGCTTTAACCTATGGACAACTTACAGATTTTCAGAAGGTAGTTTAAAAGGATTAGGGTTTGGCTTAGGGTTATTTTACCAAGGAGAAAGGCAAGGAAATTTAGCCAATACATTTCAACTACCTAGCTACCTCCGCACGGATGCTGCTATTTTCTATGAACAAGAACGATTCCGAGCTGGACTCAATTTTAGGAATGTGTTTAATATTGAATATTACGAATCAGCTTTCAATATTAATCGTGTTTTTCCAGGCGCCCCCTTTGAAGTACAAGGAACTGTTTCCTGGAGATTTTGAGTAGTTCTTCATGAAAAAGTTACTGCATCGCCTTATATACATAATGCTCCTGGGAATCATCACATATATGCTTACTGTGGCTTGTAGCCTTAGTAACTCTGATAATCCTGAGAGCTTTGTCCAATCCGCGAATAACTGCCGCATAGTAAAGCATAGCATGGGGGAAACTTGTATTCCCCAAAATCCCAAACGTGTTGTTACTATTTTTCATGGCATTTTAGGTAATGCATTATCTCTAGGTGTAAAACCAATTGCCAGCAGTGTGCTAGATATGCAGAATCCATTTCCTGCATATTTAAAAAATCAAGTTGATGGAATAGAGCAATTGGGTTATCAATATGAACCTAATTTAGAAAGAATATTGAAACTAAAACCAGACTTGATTCTTGTTTGGGAAAATATTCAAGCAATTTACCCGCTTTTAGCGAAAATTAGCCCTACCGCAGTCGTCCCCTGGCGCGGTTCAGTCGCTTGGCGAGAACATATTGAATTTGTCGCCAAAGCTTTAGGCAAGGAAAAAGAAGTACAGCAAGGCTGGAAGCACTATTATCAGCGAGTAAATGAGCTAAAAGTAGCTTTAGGAACTCAGTATCAAGATAAAGAAATATCCGTTTTCAGTCCTACAAGCCAATGGGGGTTCTTTGTTGACGCAAAAAATTCATTTTCTGGGTCTATTCTAAATGACCTTGGACTAAAACGTCCAAAGCTACAAGATGTCAATATATCAAGCGGCTATATTACATTTACCTCAGAGGAAGAATTGGAGATAATAAACGGTGATATTATGTTTGTCACAGTTGATCGAGAAGAGGACAGAAAAGCCTTTGAGAAAATTATACAAAAACCTCTGGGGAAAAAGCTTAAAGCAGTTCAACAGGGGCATGTATATTATGTAAACGGATTACCCTGGCTTAGTTCAAACTTCCTCGCTGCTGATGTCGTCCTTGATGATATCGAAAAATATCTTGTCAATACTCCTTAAACACGAGGCAAGACGATTTTTTAAGATGAATATTAGCTAAATACAATTGCCAAGCTTTGCTTTCAGTAGCAAAAAAGTATCTATTACAAGTCAACTAGCATTAATCCGCTCATTTGCTATTACTAACCTTTATTCAAGTTAATTAAATATTTTGTCTGACTTTTACCTTCAAAAGATTCGCCTGTGAGTTTGTTATTTTTAAATTTGGTCTTGAATTTCATCATAGTTTTGCCTTTATCTTTTAATTCCAATGTCACATCTTTATTATTAACTGTATTATTAACTGTGGCTGTTAAAGTACCGTTTTGAATAACAATATCTTTCTGAGTTTTTGTATCATATCCCCAAAATTTCCAAGTTCCTAGCTTAGTGTTACCAGCTTGAGAAAGTACATCAATCTCTATAGATGTGGCAGTATCGTCTCCTTTGGGTATAATTTGCCCTTTCCAGCTACCAACAATTGAAGGTTTGCTACTGATGACTTGACTAATTTTGTTAGAATTGGCTTGTTGCCCTTGGACAATTGTCGCAGATACTTGGGAAGCGGCGCCCAAAAATCCTATTCCAGATGATACAGCAAGTAAGGTAGCAAGAGCGATAGATTTGGTTACGAGTTTCATAAGTTATTTATCCTGTTAGTTTTGGTGATTGAAAGTTGTTTTCCCTTTCTGTTAACAGGTATGTTGCCTTTCCCATGTTTATGCACTATCGAGGCGCCATAAATCGACACCTGGTTACAAAATAACCCTAAAGTGACGTAACATCAAGGTTTCAAAGATTTTCAGAGCTTCATCCACAGGCGCCGTTTATCAAAAATTGAAGCATCAAGTAACTATGGCACATCAATTAACTATAAACCAATTTAGTTCAAAAATATTATCTAAAACTTTTACGTCATTACAGACCCACGTAGAGACGCGAATCGCGTCTCTACCCGCCAATTTGTGTGAAATGAGGGGTCTGAACACCTATTCGCTCTTCTGTATCCTCGCAAGGAAGGGGTTAGGGGTTAGGTTCTTGGTTAATATTGATACTGTTAGATGCTTTGTGCCCGACTCATGACATATTAAACATGCTATCTAAAACAGTTAGCTTAAACTAGTAAAGCTTTGGTTAAGAAATTATTATTTAGAGTTTAAAATTGGACGATTTATTTAATATTAAAATTTGCTTCTTGGGCTATGTATGAAATGCGACTAATTATGTTACTTATACTTTCGTATCCTGCTAATATCTAGATATAAATATACTCAAAGCGGGGTACTACTTTACTTTTATAACAAGTTTGAATCTTGAAGATGCTACCCTACGGGAAAACTCCGTTTACGTGCCTCAGCATGACAGGGGATGCTTCGTTCCTTAGCATGACATGGGATGCTTCGTCCCTCAGCATGACATGGGATGCTTCGTCCCTCAGCATGACAGCGGATGATTAGTGTTTCAGGATGATAGATGTTCAGATTTTACCCGTTTGCAGTGTAGTTACCTTTCTCGAATAGGAGAGCCTATGAAACGTCGTGTGCTGCGCGTCGGTGGGTTTGGTATAGGGCTAATTATTATTTTAGGTTTAGGTTGGTATTTGAATCAACCTAGATGTTTGAGGATTGCGGCTGGACGAGAGGGTGGAGATGCTCATAATTTTGCTTTGCTGATGAGAACGTTTTTACCTATATATTCTGATAATAAGGTTTGTGTAACTATAGTTGGCAGTTCTGTCGGCGCCAAAGGAGAGAAAGAAACTGATGGGACGCAAGAAAATTTGGATATGTTGGAAAGAAGGCAGGCTGATATAGTAACTGCCCAAGCTGATATTTTAATTATGAGAAATTTGCCTAGCTTGGCGCCTGTTAATGCTGGTCGTTGGACTCCATCTCCTCAAAGGCAGTTGACTCAAGCGCAACTTGTGTCTGAGTTATTTCCTGATATGTACCAGCTAGTTGTTAGAAATGATTCTGATATCAAAACTGTTTCTGATTTAGCTCAGAATAAAAGAGTTGCAATGCCTCCGCGCGAGGGTGGTCAAATTGAGTCTTTCGCGTTTCTGATGCAATATTATGGTTTAATTACAGAGAGCCAACAGCTTGTACAATTAGTAGAGTTAAAGAATAATAATATTAAAAATGCTCTTTGTAGTCAGAAACAAATTGATGCTGTATTTTATGTGCGTGCGGTAGATAATGATAAAATACGACAAATACTTACGGAATGTGGACGTTTAGTTCCAATTGACCAAGCTGCCGCAATGACGCTTAAAAATCCTTATTTAAAAGAAGCGGAAATTCCTGAAGGCGCCTATCGAGGAGGTAGTAATCCTATACCAAGCAGTGGCGCCGATAATAAGCAAAAGTTAACAACAGTCAGTACTCCAAGGTTGCTACTAGCACATAAAGATGCTGATAGAGAAAAAATTCGTACAGTTACTAAAATTCTTTATGACTATCGGCAGGAATTTATCAAAGCCATGCCATTGCTAGCTAATATGAGTCCTCCAGATAATATGAAATCTGGAATTGGCTTACCTATTCATCCAGGCGCCCAAGCATATTATGATAGAGAAAAACCTTCTTGGCTAGAGAGGTATTCAGAAAGTTTAGGTTTTATAATTACTATAGCATCAATTGGGTTGTCTGGATTTTTATGGGTAACTCAACGGTTCGAGCAAATACGTAAAAATAAAGCGGATGATTATATTCGAGAAGTTAATTCATTAATGGATGCTGAAGACTGTATTCAAGCAGTAGTCGGATATTTAGACGCAGAACAATCTAACAATACTCAACAGCTTAAAACCTTCAAAGACCTGATAATTGACAAAGCGGCAAAAATTATGATTGAAAAAAGAATTGCGGAACTCGCTAGTCAAAAAAGCTTAATATCAAATGAGTCTTTAATATCTTTCGGTAAGACTTTGCGAAAAATTATTAATGCAATTGAAAAACTTCCTGTAAATGTCTCTACCGAAATCTTTAATGATATTCCTTACAAAGCCACAGTAATTGTAGATAATTGGCAAATTGAACCTACAGATATTTGGCAGAAAATTTTGAGAGTAACTTCAGCAGATGAATTACGGAAAACAGAGAAAAATAAATTCAATCAGAAAGATTTAGATGAAGTTTTACAAAAATGTATAACCCCAGCTAACAAACGACAAATTCTACAATTAAGTGATTCTACTAAGTTTCTGCAATCTGAAATCTTAGAAATTCGCCGCGATATGAATGCTATCTTTAAGCGCGCGGTTAATGCTTTAGTAGAAGAAAGAATATCACAAGAATCATTCCAGTCATTCCGCGTAATTTGGCAAGTTGCAGCAGATGGTATTAAATAAAAGGTTAATAAACTGTTATCACATTGTTAATTTAATATAATGAAGCAAGTGCAAAACTGTAATTCATTAATTTTAAATGAGATAATACAATTAATGATAGAGAATTCCTCTGATTTTAGCTCTAAAAGCTCTTCTTTTATAAATAGACCATTATATTTAGCTGTTCCTATTGATACATATAAAACTTTTTTCAAAAAAGGTTTGTTCAAGAGGCTGTCAAAATTTATCAGGTAAAACTCTTAGTTTATGACCCAGTTAAGGAGGAAATAGTTGAATGGAAAAATTAGGTAAATATAGTTCGGCAACTACTAACATCTATTGCTGCCATAGGCTACTGTGAATCAAATGCGAATGTGGAATGTCAGTTTATATGTGACACAGAAAATGACCATTATCAACTACTAGATATTGGTTGGGAAGAATATAACCGTATTTATAATTGTTTTATCCATATTGATATCAAAGATGAAAAAATTTGGATTCAAGAAAATATGACAGAAAATGATTTAGCGTGCGCGTATTAGTTGAGATGGGTGTAAATAAGGAAGATATTATTTTAGGGTTACATCCGCCATATAAACGTCCTTATACAGGTTATGGTGTAGCATAGTATTTTATTTATAACAGTTAAAGAAATGCCAGTTCTTGCGTATTTAGGGTGCTAATTTTGTGATTAAATTCGATAACTTTCCTTTGATATCAAAGCTTACAGGTGCTTATAGTCCAAATTTAAACCTGGATACGAAATTTTAGTTAATAATGGCTGTAATATAAGTCATATAAAACTTTTAAGCTTACTAATCATTTTTTTAGCACGCTAAGTACGTAAGAGGCATTGTCGCAGACAAATCGTCGTTTTTATTATAAATTATCGACGTGCTGAAATTGAGCGTCAACGTGCCGAAGCTGAACACGAACGTGCCGAAACTGCCAAAAAAGCGCAACGAGACGCAATACCTCGACTACTTGGGTTAGGCTTAACTATTGAGCAAATAGCGACCGCTCTATCATTATCTATCGATGAAGTCAAGCCTTTTTGCGATAATTTATAATCAGCCTTTAACACATCAAAATTCCATCTGAAAACACAAACTCTTGTGGAGCGGGCAGGATGCCCGCTTCTTCTATATACAAGAAAATATAAATAAATGTAAATGTGAACCGTGGCTCACACTATATAGGCGCCCAAGCAGAAATTACAACAAATCTTATTCAATGCGTCAAAATGCTATAACAATCCCCCAACCTATACTTGTATAAAACACAGTAAGCAGTGATAATTAATCTCAATAAGCGCTTTTGCCAACGCTAACACATACTATTTCATCGCTAGCCATGACTATTACAATGATACAGACAGAGGAACAACAACTGTGGGATGAAGCAGCTGCAATGAGTACATGTAGCGTTGCGTCAGAAGATTTTGAATTTATTCACGAAATTCCAAAGCTGTTTGGTAATGGGTATATCCGATTTATTGATATTTATCCTGAAATTACTCTGAGAATTCGTGACTATGAATACTATGATGATGTAATCTTAAAAGTTCCCACTTCTAATCATCCTCTGGAATTTGGGACATTACTTTCAGGTATAATGATAGATGAATGTGGACAGTTTGGGGAAGGGTATACATTTATTTCTGGTGGTGGTATTCAGAAAAAAATGACTGGGAAAATTTTCAAATCTCAGCGCATTGTAGGTGTTGATATTCATATGCCACCCGAACTATTAAAGACTTTCTTCCCAGGAAAAGACGGAGAAGTCTCTCCAGAGTTGAAGTTGCTTGTAAAAGGTGATGACTGGCAAACATTAATTTATCCAAAAACTACAAATGCGATACAAGGGGTAGTGCAGCAAATTGTCAACTGTCCTTTACAAGGTATTATAAAGCAGATGTACTTGCAAGGTAAAGTGCTGGAACTGATGGCATTACAGTTAAGTACAATTATGGCAAATGATTGTAAGCTAGCATCTGAGTCGCAATTACAAGCCGGAACTATTGCCAAAATTCATTATGCCAAGGATATTCTACTTTCCCGCTTAGAAAATCCACCGTCATTATTAGAATTAGCACAACAAGTAAAGTTGAGCGAACGCACCTTACAAAAAGGCTTTCAATCACTGTTTGGCATTACAGTACTAAGTTACGTAATCGACAAGCGCATGGAACGAGCAGAACATTTGCTACGAGAAGGAAACCGTACAGTTACAGAAGTTGCAATGATAAGTGGGTATTCAAACATATCACATTTTTCTGCTGCCTTCAAGCGTAAATTTAGCATTACCCCTAAAGAATGTTTGTTGGGAAAAATGACTGTTTCGCGATATGAAAGTGCTTCGGAGATGTTTTAGAATGAAGAGACACAACTTCTTTATTTGTGAGTGAGGAAGGAAAGCAATTAAACCAGGCAAGTTTTAGATTGACAAATGTATTATTTACGTAGCTTAAGCGCTACTGCAAAAATTATAGCAATAAATATTGTTAATGCAGCTAAATGCTACAAAAATCCCCAAGCCTGTACTTGTATAAAACTCAGTAAGCAGTGATAATTAATCTCAATAAGCACTTTTGCCGACGCTAACACATAATATTTCATCATTAGTCATGACTATTACCCTAACACAGAAAGAAAACCTCGAGTTGTGGGATGAAGCAGCAGCAATGAGTACATATAACGTTGCGTCAGAGGATTTTGAATTTATTTGCGAAGTTCCAAAGCTGTTTGGTAGTGGGTATGCCCGGTTTATTGATGTTTATCCGGAACTTTCTCTAGAAATTCGCGACATTGAATATCATGATGATTTAATCATAAAATTTCCTACTTCTAATCATCCTGTGCAATTTGGGGGACTAGTTTCAGGAGTAATAACAGATAGCTGTGGATACTATGGGGAAGGGTATACGTTTATTTCTGGTGCCGGTGTTCAGAAAAAAATGACTTGGAAAGTTCCCAAATTTCAACGCATTGTAGCTGTTGATATTCATATGCCACCCGAACTATTAGCGACTTTTTTCCCAGGAAAAGACGGAGAAACCTCTCCAGAGTTGAAGTTACTTGTGAAGGGTGATGACTGGCAAACATTAATTTACCCCAAAACTACAAATACGATACAAGGGGTATTGCAGCAAATTGCCAACTGCCCTTTACAAGGTATTACAAAGCAAATATATTTACAAGGTAAGGTGCTGGAACTGATGGCATTACAGTTAAGTCCAATTCTGGCAAATGATAGTAAGCTTGAATCTGCGCCGCAATTACACGCTAGTACTATTGCCAAAATTCATTATGCTAAGGAGATTTTGCTTTCCCGGTTAGAAAATCCACCTTCATTATTAGAGTTAGCACAACAAGTCAAGTTAAGCGAACGCACCTTACAAAAAGGCTTTCAATCACTGTTTGGCATTACAGTATTAAGTTACGTTATCGATAAGCGCATGGAACGAGCAGAACATTTGCTACGAGAAGGAAACCGTACAGTTACAGAAGTTGCAATGATAAGCGGGTATTCAAACATATCACATTTTTCTGCTGCCTTCAAGCGTAAATTTAGCATTACCCCTAAAGAATGTTTGTTGGGTAAAATGACTGTTTCGCGATATTAATCATGTTTTTGGGTAGACACGGTTGCTTGATATCCTCTAAATTGTACACAGTTTATTAAGAATTATTATCAGTTAATAAATTTAACGAGTAGAGTGTGAGGTAATATCGTGGGAATTAAGCAACCGTTGCATCATTTCGTTTTGTGGTCGTTAATGACTGTAGCATCGTTTGTATTACCGAATTCTGTGTTGGCAGAGATTAAAACTTTTGATAAGGATACACCTACAGGTAAGCAACTAAATTCTTCTCCGAATTTGGCTGCTGATACTTTATTTAGAGTAACTGGTGTAAAGCTTAATCGTAAAGACAATAAAATAGAAGTAATTTTAGAAACATCGGCAGGACAGAAACTACAGCCAACCAGTCGCACTGAAGGGAATACTTTTATTGTAGATATTCCTAATAGTCAACTATTTCTGGCTTCTGGGAGTAAAGAATTTGTCACTAATAAACCCTTAGACGGAATTAGTACTGTCACAGTTACTCAAGTAAACAATAATACTATACAACTGAGAGTAACAGGTGAGGCAGAGTTGCCACAAGTTGAGTTGTTTGATGGAAATGAGGGTCTTATCTTTGCTGTGGCGCCTGCTAATATAACCCAAGCACCGCAACCAGAGGCGCCGCAAGCAAATGAAAAGCCAGTAACTGAGGCGCTGCAAGATAAACCAGCAGCGCAACAGGACGACCCAATTGAGTTAGTGGTGACGGGTGAGCAGGATGGGTATCGCGCACAAGAAGCAACAACAGCAACAAGAACAAATACACCATTGCGAGATATTCCCCAGTCAATTCAAGTCATCCCCCAACAGGTTATCCAAGACCAGCAAGCCACTCGTCTAGTAGAAGTATTGAAAAATGCACCTGGTGTTGTGCTAGGTGGTCGATCACCTCGCGATCCTCTCAATATCATTAACATTCGGGGATTTGATGCATCTAATGATATTCTAATCAATGGTTTGCCAGATCCTACAAGCTCAGAAATAGCGTTTGGGTCAAATATTGAGCGAGTTGAGGTTCTTAAAGGACCTGCTTCAGTTCTATTTGGTCAAGGTGGGCTTGGTGGTAGCGTTAATTTAGTAACAAAGCAGCCATTGCCTACTCCTTTCTATTCTGTGGAGGCTTCTGCTGGTAGCTACAATCTTTATCGTGGTGCGATTGATTTAACTGGTCCATTGAATGAAAGTAAAACGGTATTGTATCGCTTGAATGCTTCTGCTCAAACTAGGGAAAGCTTTATTGATTTCTATGGACACCGAGACTATTTAGTGGCGCCTTCTTTGGCATTTCAACTCGGTGATAAAACCAAGCTGACATTAGCTGCAGAGTATGCCCTTTCAGAGGGAACCTATGATTTTGGATTGCCTCCCAGAGGCACTGTTTTACCTAACCCCAATGGCAGAATTCCTCGCAACCGTTTTGTCAGCGAACCAGATTTTAACGACACCTCAAATGAGGTATTTCGTATCGGCTATGATTTTGAACATCGCTTTAGTGATGACTGGCAAGCAAGGAGCGTTTTCCGGACTTCTTTGTTTCGCCTAAGACGAGACACTGTATTTCCTTTAGCATTGCAAAACGATGGGCGTACCTTAAATAGAGGAGCAGAGGATGGTACTGAATACAATAATAATACTTATAAGTAGGTGGGCAGAAAAATTTATAGGTATGTAACAAAAACTTAACCTGAGCTATTTTTGTTAAATTTTACACGTTGTGTACTGTAATTACCTTTTTCTCCTCTAGTTTCAATACCATCAATCACAGCATAAGCAAGGTCTAATTCATCATCAAAACTTTGCCCACGTAATTCGTCTTTTTTTAAGTGCTGCCATTCCAACTCAATCGGGTTCATTTCAGAGCAATATTTGGGTAAGAAAAACATATATAAACCCATTTGCTCCCACTTTGCCCACAATTGTTGTACTTCTCTACATCTATGTACTGGTCCATTATCTTGCACGATTACTCTCATGCGTCCTAATTCTTGTGCTTCCTGCGCTTCTCTCTCCATCATTTGGATATATGACCAACGGTCAATACCTCCAATTACAAGCCCATAAACAAAGCTTATTAATGGTTGTAAAAATCCAATAATGCTTAACCTGCGACCACGACGTGCTGTTTGTTCCACACGTTTTTGCTCACCTTTAAAGTAATATGTATAGCTGGGTTCACTCCATGCACAAAAGCCTGATTCGTCTAAATATTTTAAATCTATTTCTCCGGCGCCTGCTGAAAGTTCAAGCATATCTAAGTCTGCTTGCTTATTCTCTCGTACTACCGGGTCTTGCTTTCCCTTGTGACTTTTCCTTGTTCGCTTCCAATTGACCCCCTTTTTTTGAGTACCCGTCTTATTCTGTCGGGACTCAGCTTAATTGAATGTTCACGTTCTAATTTTTGGGCTAGTTGAAGACTATTGTATGTACGCGGTTCTTCTCTAAGGCATTTTTCCAAAAACACTATGTTATCTTCATTCCATTTTGGTTTTCTTCCTCTACCAGGTTGTTCCCAAAGTCCTTCTAACCCTTGTTTTTCCCATTTGTGCAGAACATCTCTTACAGTTTGAACAGTCAAATTAAAGTGAGCAGCTATATTCTCCACATACCAGCCATGTGCGCTCAACCTAATTATTGCCGCTCGGTCTTTGACCTTGCGTGGTACGTCTGCCGTTCTTATCTTTAATAGGGTTTGGTCTTGCTCATGAGTCAAAAATACTCTTAAACGGGCGCCCATACTTTTTGTTACCTCGGTACATGCATTTTCCGTATTTATATATCTTTACATAGTTTGGTTTATTTTTGCCTACCTACTTAATCTAGACAATTATATTATCGGTAACTTTGCTACGGGTAGTATCAAGCATCAGATAGTAGCAGGATTTAATCTAAGAAGAACTGATATTGACTATAAATCTAATCTCAGCTTAAATTATGCTCCCCTTGATATTTTTAACCCTGTGTATAGGCGTACTCCAACAAATCCGAGATTTGTACCACAGGCTAACAAAGATACGGTGCAGCAATTAGGTATTTACCTCCAGAATCAAATTACATTGGCAGAAAACTTAAAGTTGCTTTTGGGTGGACGCTTTGATATTGCCAATCAAAATTTTCAGGCGCCACTTACCCAAACAACTGACTTTAAGCAAACAGAGGCTTTTAGCCCCCGTGTTGGGATTGTTTACCAGCCCATTCAACCGATCTCCCTTTATGCTAGCTATAGTCGTTCGTTTAATTACTTAACATCTAGTGGATTCGCTCCCGCAGAGGCTGAACCAGAACGAGGTACACAGTACGAAATTGGTGTCAAAGCTGATATTACAGATCGATTAGCTGCAACGCTGGCATTTTATGACTTAACTCGTTCCAACCTGCCAACATCCGATCCCGATAATCCTTTCCAAAGCATTTTAGTTGGAAAACAACGAAGCCGTGGGATTGAGTTTGATATTTCTGGTGAAATCTTGCGGGGATGGAATGTCATTGCAGGTTATGCTTTCACCAATGCAGAAATCACGGAAGACAATGACTTGCCAATTGGTAATCAATTGAATAATGTGCCGAAACACGCCCTCAACCTATGGACAACCTATGAACTTCAATCTGGCAGTTTGAAAGGATTGGGCTTTGGTCTGGGAGTCTTCTACTACGGAGATCGTCAAGGTGAGTTAGGAAATACCTTTGAGTTGCCAGGTTATACACGAACGGATGCTGCTATATTCTACAAACGGGACAACTTCCGAGCTTCGCTCAATATAAGGAATTTGTTCGATGTTGATTATTTTGTCTCGGCTCAAAACCGAAATCGCGTTCTCCCAGGAGACCCACTGACAGTACAGGGTACAATTTCTTGGCAGTTTTAAGAGTTAGATGTTCATGAGAATTTCTGTAATTTGATTTTATCAAATTCTCGATTTCAAAACATTTATGAGCAGTTATCTGATGTTGCGCCTACTATTGCATTGAATAATCCTTTTCGGTGGGTAGGGAGTGCAACGGATGATGAACGGATGTAACGGATAGTTGATTCGTTTAAAGGAGGCGCCGTAAAAGAAAATTTTGTTTGTATCAAATAAATCATCCGTTACATCCGTTGTATCCGTTGCTAACCAACTCCTCAAAACTTTTGACATAGACCACTACACTAGACCCTTCGCTCCCGCGCGCTTTTAGTTTAAGTTTATCTAATAAAATCGTATTACTCCCCAATACAGGGCAGAATTTCTTGGCATTTTTGAGTAGTTGGATACCCATGAGAATTTCTTTACGTTACTTTACTTGTCTGATGTTATTGGTAGTCTTGACGTTAACATTTGTTTGGGGTCGTAGTACAAATATAGAGCATAATGTCGCAAGCACAAAGCAGCAAACGAGAGATTGCCGAGTAGTGGAACATGTGATGGGTGAGACTTGTATTCCTAATAATCCTCAAAGAGTTGTGACATTGTGGATAAGCACTTTGCGTACCACCTTGGCATTGAGTATCAAACCTGTTGCATCTACATATATTCCAGGAGAACCTTTCCCTGCTCACCTTAAAGGACAAATAGATGACTTTGAGTACATTGGCACTTTAGCAGAACCAAACTTGGAAAAGATTTTACAACTTAAGCCAGATTTAATTTTGGCTAACACTCGGTTGCAAAATATCTATCAGCTGTTATCTGACATGGCGCCTACTGTGGTGCTAAAACTACCTAGTCCACCACTCCCGTGGCAACAACACCTAGAAGATGTCGCTAAAATTCTTGATAAGGAAAAAGTTAGTGAGCAGTTGGTTGACGAATATTGGCGCCGGATTGAAAAACTAAAACTTGCTTTAGGCACCCGTCGCTCTCTTCAGGTATCAGTTGCCACAATATCCCCACCGTATGGGATATTTATATATGGACAACAGCATCCTGTTAGCGCAGTTTTAAATGATATCGGACTACAACGCCCATTATCGCAAAGAGGAGATTTCTTTACAATAGATAATATTTCCCAGGAGCGATTATCTGATATTGATGGTGATGTTATCTTCCTTTCATATAGAGGAGGAAAAGCCGCGAAGGAAGTTTTAGAGAAGCTCCAACAAAAACCTTTATGGCGCCAACTCAAAGCAGTTCAACAAAATCAAGTTTATATTGTAGATGCTGCACACTGGTATGGTTTCGATGTTTTAGCAATGAACGCTGTTATTGATGATTTATTCAAATACTTGGTGGCGCCTTGACAAACATGCTCAAAAACTTCAAATCTTCATTTTGCACCAGCCAGTTGTGGAAAATGGCGCCTGTATTTAATAAGATTCCCGACAACTTTTACGAAGTCGGGAATCTAGGTATGCGAGACAATTATAAGATTATCTATTTAACCAAGCCTCTAAATCAGAAATACTTGAGAAATCTAGAAAATCTTCTCCTAAAGCTTCAAGTTGCTCTGTTGTCAAGCCTTGGAGACGTTCAATAATTGATGAGTCGATGGCGCCGAATTTCCGATTAAGCAAGCGACTTACAAGCCGAAAAGCCTCATTTTTCTCACCTCTCTTTTCTCCTCGCTTTTCTCCTCTCTCTTCTCCTTGTTTTTCTCCTTTTTGTAATATGTCCTGATAAATTACTGATTCTTTCATAATGTCCTCACTTAATAAATTGCGAATCATTGTTTTGTCAAACTTGAGACCGGCTAATATTTGTGTGTATGCAGCAGTATTTTGTCTATCACCTCTATTTGGAATTGTAGCAATCTTCTCGACAACTTGCGACAGTAACGCTTCTGGTGAACTTGTTGCTGCTAATGGCGCCTTACCGTTGATTAATTACAATAACTTGGTCTGCGCGATTGATTAGCCATTCACGGTGTGATACTACTAAAATAGTATGTTGTTGGTTTTGAGTGTTATATAGGTGCCGCCAAAGTTGTTCTTCTGTTTGTACGTCTAATGCGCTGGAGATATCATCAAATACTAATAATTCTGGTTGACGTATTAAAGCGCGCGCTATGGCTGCACGTTGTAGTTGACCACCTGAAAGACGAACTCCTTTGTAACCGACTAGTGTTTCTAGTCCCAAGGGCATAGCAGCGATATCTTCGGTAAATACTGAGTTATATAGTGCTTTTTCGATGTTTTCTCGTGGCGCCTGCCAGCCAAGTAAAAGGTTATCTCGCAATGTTTGACTGAATAATTGAGGAATTTGTGGTACGTAAGCGCTGCGAGGAGGAGTAAAAAAGTTCGCTGGGTCATCTATTAAGCAACCGTTCCAATATATTTTACCTGCTTGTAAGGGTAATAATCCTAATAAAACTTGTAGTAGGGTAGTTTTTCCTGCTCCAATGTCTCCTGTGATTACATTTAAAGTTCCTCGTTGTATTTCAAAGCTGATATTTTCAATTCCTTGGTTGCTTCCTTGATGTAGGTAGGTCAGGTTTTCAACGGTTAATGTTTGTAGTTTGGAATAGTTTGGTTGTATTGGTTCTATTTTAGGTAAGTTTTGTCTTTTTCCCCAGATGTTATTTAGGTAAAGCGGTTGAGGTGTAACTAAAGTATCAGATAAATTAGTATTATCTTCTATTAAGTCGCTCATGCGCTCAAAAGAGACTTCTGTTTGTTTAGTTAAAGCAATAAATTCTCCAAAAAATGTGATAAAGTCAGTTATATATGCTAAATAATATACAAATAAAGCAAAGTCTCCAACTGTGAATCCAACATTGTTTTTTAGTAAGTTTGCGCTTAATAGTAATGTTATTCCTGTACCAAAGTTTACCAGGTTTTGAAAGCTAGAATTTAAGATAGCCGTAAATAATTGGTCTTTGAGCATAGTTCGGCGCCGTTGGTCATTAAGCTTTTGAAAATGATTAATTACCGATGTTTCGGCGCCTGCAACTTTTATGGCTTGTACTGAGTTAAATATTTCACCTATTAATCCTGTGACATTCTCAGTTGCCATACGACTCGCACGACGATAGCGTTTAATACGGTGTTCCATTTGTTGGATGGAAGCTACAATTCCAACTACAGGCAAAAATATCAAAATAGTCATCTGCCAATTGATGCTTGCTAAAATGATAAAGGCGATTAAAGCAAATACTCCCGCGTCAAATAGTTCAGAAGTGCTAACAACATTATCTTCAATGAGTCCAACGTCATCACGGAAGTAACTAATTAATTCTCCTAATGCTAAAGTGTTTTGAGATTGGTTTTCTCTTTTTAAAGCTAGTGCAGCAGGACGATTGAGAATTATACGCAATAAATTATGTCGTATCAAAGCACTCATTGTGAAACGGTGTTGAGTTTTTGTGATGCGACCAATAAAAATAAATATTACTCTGCTAATTCCAGTGGCAACTAAGAAAATAACAAACGTCCAAGATGATAAGCTAAGTTGAGATTGATTTGTAAGGGTATTCAAAAATTCTCGAATAATCAATCCTGGTATAATAGGGAGTCCGGCAATAAACAGCCAAAAAAAGGCATCAATTAAATATAATCTCAAATTATAGCGAATCATCCGCCATAAAAGTTGTTTGGTATCAATTTTTTTATTTTGGTTCATCCAAGAAATGTCCTTAATAATTGAGCAAAATGAGAATGATAATTATTTTGTAACTCTTGGCGCCTGCCATATTCTAGAACTTCTCCATTTTCTAATATCAAAACTTGATTGGCTCGCTGTATAGTTTGGAGACGATGGGCTATAATTATTGCTGTACGTCCTAATAATAATTTATCGATTGCTGCTTCTAAATTCTTTTCTGTGTTAGGGTCAAGACGAGAGGAAGCTTCATCAAGAATAACTAAACTAGGATTTTTGAGAAAAACACGAGCAAAAGCAAGTAGTTGTGCTTGTCCTGCAGAAAGTCCTGTACTATCTGATGCTAAGATTGTATCTAAGCCATTGGGAAGTGAAGATAACCATTTATATAAACCTAATTCTGTTAAAATATCTATAATCTCTGTATCGTTAATGGCAGGATTAAAAAAAGTTAAGTTATTACGGACTGTAGTGTGAAATAGCTGTACATTTTGGGTAACAATACCTATTCGTGTACGTAATTCTTTTGAAGATATTTGTGGACTGGGAATATTGTTTAAACGTATATAACCTGATTGCGGTTCATAAAATTTCATTAATAAGCGTGTAATTGTAGTTTTGCCGCTTCCAGTGCGTCCTAAAATTCCTAATACTTGATTTTGGGGTAAGTCAAATGATAGATTATTAAGCGCGCGCTGATTATCTGATTCATAACTAAAACAAACATTATCAAATTCTACCGATAATGCTCCAGCTTCTAATACCTGTAGATTAGTTGCCTCTTGTTTTACAGGATAGTCTAAAATTTCCTGAACACGATAAATACTAGCTTCTGCTTGTTGAAAGTTTTCTAATTCCTCACGGATTTTTTCGATTGGTTCTTGTAGTAAGTTTGTATAGTGAAATAATACATAAATTGTACCGATACTAACTGCCTTTCGGTTCCATAAATAAGCACTTATTCCTAAAGCGAGAGCATTCCCAACAGCAAATAATCCTACTGTTGTTGCCCAAAGAGTAGTATCGGCAAAACGAGCTTTATGGTAAATAGAAAGCCAAGGTTGTAAAAATTTATAAAAACGGTGGATAACAAAATTCACAGCACCATTAGCGCGGATATCTTCTAAACCTACAATATATTCACCGATAAAACCAAAAAATTCTGCACTCACTTGACGATAAGTAGTCCAAGGTATAATTGCAAGGGGTCGTAAACTTACTAGTATAATGAGTGCTATAAGGCTAAATACAGTTAAAGAGGCGCCGATACGCCAATCTTGTAAAAATAGTATGATTAAAATGCCAGTAAGTAAAATAGCATTGCCCAAAATATTAATAACTAATTGCGAAAAAAATAGTGATAAAGCATTCACATCACCATCTACCCTTTCTATTAACTCACCAGGTGTACGAGACTTAAAAAAAGAAAAATCTAAAGAAAGACAGTGAGTAACTAAGTCAGTGCGAAGCGCGTTAGTCGCAGTCCAAGCAACATTTTCGCTCAGGTAAGTTATAACTATAGAAAAAACTTGAGTTAGAATTGCAACTACAATGAAAATAACAGCAGCAAAATAAAGTGTTTGAGTAGAAACACCTGCAACAGCAGTATCTATAAAGTAACCAATGATTTGCGGATTGACTAATTGTAGAGCAATATTAGATAACAGCGCTAGAGTCAACCAAATAGCGCGCGTTTTTTGAGGAATCAGATATTTTGATAATAAATTTGTATATTTCATTTAATTAAATATTTAAATAAATCATCAATAACAGCATTTGCTGCCAACATTCCGCTACCAATCCAATAGTCAGGGACTATATAAACTTTGTTTTGTTGCACAGATTTTAAATTTTGCCATAGCGGATTTGTTAGCAATTGTTTTAACTTTTTGTGAGCTATTTCATTTCCTTGAGACGTATTTTCAGCAGTCCAAATAAAGATAACATCGCCATCTGCCTGTTCTATTAATTCATTGCTAATAGACATTTGAATTGAATTGTTAAATAATTTTTCTGCTTCTGATGCAGTAAAGTCTTGAGATTTAGGACGAGATAATCCAGCATCTTGTAAAATTGTACCGCAGAAAGAATCACGCAAATAGAGATTAATTCTATCTGGATAAACCCGCACTACAGAAACTTTAAGTTTAGAGGGATTATTCATTTTCTGTTTCAACTCATTTAGACGATTATAATATTTATCCATCACTTGGCGCCCAACATCTTTTTTATCGAGTGCTACACTCATTTGTTCAAAAACTTCTCTCCAGTTACCGCTATGTTCAAACTCAAACAGTAAAGTTGGTGCAATTTTTGAAGTTTGAGAATAAATTTGTTGTTGATAGTCACCCCCCAAAATTAAATCGGGTTTAATTGCTACAATACTTTCTAAATTTGGCTCACCAGCTTTACCAATATTTTTTACTCCGACAAACTGTTCTTGTAAGTACGAGGTAAAATCGGATATGATGCTACCAATTGGTTTAATTCCAAGTGCAGTCGCATTTTCAAATGAAGCATCATCTATAGTTACAAGTCGTGTAAACTTTTCTGGAATACAGGTAACTCCCGCAGCATGTTCAACATTACGACAAGATGTGTTTTGATTAATACGGATAGACTCATTTCTATAACAAGCTACAGTCAGCAGCAAGCTACAAAATACCACAATTCCAAATTGTAACCAGTAAGTAAAGCTTTTCATCAGTTTTGATAGGTAGGGTAGTGGCAACGGATAAATGAACGGATGTAACAAACCTCCATCGCCCTCTGCAGCACTTATCCGTTACATCCGTTGTATCCACTGCAAATACGCACATTTTAAAACTCTACAGCAAAGGAACCAATTATCGTTAAAGGTTCACCATAATAAACACCCAAACGACTACCTTCTGAACCGATAAAGTAAGTTTTATCAAAAAGATTACGAATATTTAAAGCTGCTCTCCAATTATCACGCTTGTAGTATAATGCTGCATCTGTACGCACATAGCTAGGAAGTACATAGCTATTATCTAAGTCTCCAAAGCGGTCGCCTACAAAAAATAGTCCTAGCCCAAAACCTAATCCTTGTAAACTACCTTTTTGTAGTTCATAAGTTGTCCATAAAGAAGCTGCGTGTTCTGGAATATTTTCCCGGCGCCGTCCTTCAAGACCTGTGGTATCTTTACTCACGAATGCGTCTATATAACCATAGGATGCAATCACTTTCCAACCTGGGGTAATTTCACCAGCAATGTCAAATTCAATACCACGGCTTGTTTGTTCTCCAGTTTGAATTGAGTCATTTGGGTCAGATGAATTGGGGTCGTCAACGGTGACATTTTGTTTGCGGAGGTCATATAATGCTAAAGTGGCGCTCAAATTGCGAGTAATATCAGCTTTGACACCTACTTCAAATTGCCTTCCTGTTTCTGGTTTGAACGGTTGACTATTGCCATTACGACTGGTACTAAAACTAGGTTCAAATGAAGTTGCATAAGATGCGTAAAGCGAGATATTTTGAGATGGTTGGTAAACTATCCCTAAGCGCGGGCTAAAGTTACTATCAGACTGTGAAAATTCTTGCTTTGCTTCACCCAAGTTTCTTTCGCTGCGACTTTGCTCAAAAATATCAAATCGTCCTCCTGCAAGTAATTTTAGTTGGGGAGTAAGTTCAATTTGGTCTTGGA
The DNA here is from genome assembly GCF_019977735.1 of Calothrix sp. PCC 7716. Taxonomy (GTDB): domain Bacteria; phylum Cyanobacteriota; class Cyanobacteriia; order Cyanobacteriales; family Nostocaceae; genus Dulcicalothrix. The sequence goes on from NZ_AP025018.1 coordinate 6,243,976, forward strand.
TGTAAAAGCCATATTTATCAAGGCTATCATCGCGAAAGAAATTTAATATGGGTTGCTTGGGATATTCTAAACGCGCGTAGACTGGATTAAAAATGTTGATAGATGGATAAGGTTCAAAGTCTCCAAAAGTTCCATCTTCAGTATTTTTAGTATAATCAAATCCGAACAACAGTTTATGTTTAATAGAACCTGTCGAAAAATTACCTACCACGTTTGTTTGAACTGAATAAGCATTATCTCGACGTTCAGAAAAATAACTCAATCTACTTAGCTCACCTGTTTCCTCATCAAGAGAGTCGCGCAGAGGATAGTAACGTGCTAAATTCACAAATTGCGCGCGGAAGGAATTTCTAACTGACCATTGGTCATTAAACTTATGGTCGAGTAAATAACTAAAATTCGTTACATTAATTTCCACGTTCTGGAATGGTTCACCTAAAAACCTCTCTCGTGGTAAGTTTGCTGGACGATTACCTATTGCGACTGTACCATCATCCGCAGTTCGAGTTTCCTCAAGCCAATTACCATTTACTGTTAGGGTTGTTTGGGGTGAGAGTGCAAATTTAAATTTGGGAGCAATAAATAAACGCTCTGAATTTACGAAGTCACGGAAACTCCCCGCATTTTCATAAAAAGCATTGAAGCGATAGAGTAAGCTTTTACTATCATTGAGTGGTCCCGATAAATCAACGGCGCCTCGATAAGTACTAAAACTTCCAACAGTTCCCTCGAACGAATAAAACGGTTGAGCTAAAGGTTGCTTGGAAACCAAGTTCACCAAACCACCTGGAGGTGCATCACCAAATAATACTGAAGCAGGACCTTTAAGAACTTCAATCCTTTCAATATCAGCAGTTTCAATAAAACCACCATAATTTTGATATGAACGAATACCATCTTGAAATACATTTGCATCAAAACCGCGTAAAGAAATATACTCGCTAAATCCTTGGTAATAACCAGCACTAGTAGAACCGCTCGTGTTTTGCAGTGCATCTCTAACGCGAATTGTTCCTTGGTCTTCTAAAACTTCGCGCGGTATGACTTGAATTGACTGGGGAATATCACGAATAGGTGTGTCAGTTCTAGTTGCACTTGTCGCTTCTTCTGCGCGGTAACTGTTTTGCTCACCTGTAACTACCAATTCAATTGGGTCTTGGTTTTCAGGTTGGTTTTCAGGTTGATTTTCAACTTTGGGTTCTTCGGGTTTTGGCTGTTGAGTTTGTTCTGGTGTTTGATTTACAGGTGGTTCTGGCGCCTGAGTTATTGGTACAGTTGATGTGACACCAAAAACTAAACCTTCATCCCCTTCAAATAATTCTACCGCAGGTAAGCTTCCCGAACCTGTAACTGTTAACCGCACAGTATTTGTATCAATATTGTTGACTATGACTGAGGTGATATCTTTAGTAGGATTATTTTGTTGGTATGTATCACCACTTGGTAGACGTAATTGAGCATTTGGAATATCCGCAATAAAAGTATTTCCTTCACTTTTATTAACAGGTTGCAGCTTATCCCCTTGGGTTGTCTCTAAAATTATCTCAAATCCCTTGTCTGTCGAATTTAGCCGCACACCTGTAATTTCAATTGTCGCTTGGGAAATGTTAATGGGAGAAGCAAACGGTAAAATCTTTCTTTTCGTGAGTTCTGTATTCACCTCTGCCCGCGCGGGTAGTGTCGCAAACGCAGTACTAACAACTATTGTCCAAACCAGTTTTTGCAAACTTGTCATAGCTCCTCACATATAATAAAGATTAATAATATTCCTGAACTAGAATCATTATTAAGAAGCTTACAGGAAATGCCTTGCTAGCGGATGATGACAATGAACGCTAGACGGAATATTTTGAACGCTAGGCGGAATTTTTCATTTGAATCCTAATATTTACTTATTATCCAATAGATACTTATATAAGTCATCGTAATTACCCTAAATATTTAAACAGGTCGTCAAGTAATTTATTTACTCCTAAAAAACCATATGTCCACCACCTATTATCTAGAACACTATATATTTGATTGTTTTTTGCAACTTTTAGATTAGATAAAAGAGGATTTTTGAAAAAAGATTGTTTTAGCTCCTTAGAACTACTGATAACAAACAGAACATCAGCATCAAACTTATGCAATTCTTCAATACTTGATGGTAAAGTTTGTTCTTTTTGAGTTGCTAGCACTTTTATAAGTCTTAACCCGATATCCTTGAAAACTTGATTGTAAGTTTCTTGTCCAGCAAATGTTCCAATAAGATTTGGTGTATAAAGATGAATTACTGAGACTTCTATATCTTTGAGACGCTCACCCATCTGTTGTTGTAGTTGTTTAATCCGTTCATTGTATTTAGTTATAACTTCTTCTGCTTTTTCACTTACATCTAAGAGTTGAGCAATATAACGTAAATTTTCTTTAAATGAATAATTAAGGCTTGGCAAGTCTATTACTACTGTAGGTGCTATAGCAGCCATTTGCTTATAAAAGCTTCTTTGGTATTCGCGCATCAAAATTAAATCTGGTTTAAGCATGAGAATCTTTTCCAAAGATGGTTGATTTCCCACACCCACAAATTCTATACCAGCGGCTTCATCATTAGTCACACCACGAAATAAAAAATCGTACTCTCGATAATAAGTCACTGTACCAATTGGTTTGATACCAAGAGACAATACTGGGTCTAAAAGGCTGATATCGTTTAATACAATGATTCGTTTTGGCTTGACGGGAATTATTGACTCTCCAAAAGGATGTCTGACTAGTTTTGTGGCTGTTGGCAGTTGAGAAGTAGATATACTATTATTTTTAATTAGTGCATTTTGAGAAATATTTCCATGAGTTACCCAAAGTAAAATGATAGTAGCCATCCCTAGCAAAAACAGTTTGATGGAACTGTTCATATTAATACCTCCTCCTGCCTTTTGCCATATTTAAAACTCAAACGAGATTGAACCTACAACCGTAAACGGCGCCCCAGGAATAACTGTATTTCTACCAAAGTTAAATGCCTCGAAATACCTCACTCCAAATAAGTTTTCCATATTAATGGCAGCTTTCCAGTTATCTCGCTTATAAAAGATAGCAGCATCGGTTCGTAGGTAACTAGGTAATACAAAACCATCATCAGAATCATTGGTAGGGATATCACCACCAGGTCTATCTGAAAGATAAAACAATCCTAAACCAAAACCCAAACCTTTCAAATTACCCTGGCGAAATTCATAAGTTGACCATAAACTAGCTTTGTGTTCTGGTACTTTGGGTATTTTGGCGCCAATTCTCAAATCAGTACTTTGAGTAACTTCCGCATTAGTATAACCGTAAGAGGCAATAATATTCCATCCAGGTAGAATTTCTCCAGAAATATCTAGTTCAACACCTCGACTTCTCTGTTCCCCAATAGGAATACTAAAACCATCAGGGTCATTGGGGTCAGTAGTGCCAATATTTGTTTTAGTAAGTTCGTATGCAGCTAAAGTTGCTGAAAGTTTTTCATTAAAATCAGCTTTGATACCTACTTCATACTGAGTTCCTCGTTCAGGTGGTAAAAATGTACCGTCCGCGCGTTGAGCAAAATTTGGTGCAAACGAACGACTATAACTTGCATAGAGTGAAATAGGTTTAATTGGTTGATATACAAAACCAATTCGTGGAGTAAAAGCTTCATCATACTGACTACTAGCAGTATCTGAGATTCTATCGAACTGATTTTGGTTTACAATATCAAAACGACCACCTAGTAGTAGCTTAAAATTATCAGAAAATGCTATTTGGTCTTGCAGAAAAATACCCGCTGTCTCTGTCTGCGAATTACCGTTTCGAGTTGCGATAAGTTCTGAAAGCGCAGGTCGTGGGATAGCATTGTAAACTGGATCAAAAATATTTATAGATGGAGTAAGTCCTCTAGGGAGTCTTCTCTGTGAACCATCTGTCTTTTGTCTAGCTAAATCGATTCCAAATAAAAGTGTATGCTGAATTGAACCCGTTGTAAATTTACCCACAACATTGGTTTGCAGAGAGTACTGTTCTAAATAATCATCATTGGAGCGAAAGTTTCGTGATAGTTCACCTGTTTCCTCATCCAATTCTAAAGGTTGCGCGCGGTAATCAAAGCTATGATTTGAAGTGTATCGAAAAGCATTACGGAGTGTTAAATTTTCATTAAAACGATGCTCTAAGCTATAACCGACATTTACCTCTTCCACTTCGCGCGTATCTCTAGGTTCCCCCAAAAATCTACTAGTGGGGATATTCGCAACACTTCGACCTAAAGCTACCACACCTTGGTCAAACCCACGTTTGTCTTTAGCATAATCGACATTAACCAATACATTGGTTTTATCACCCAGCTTTAAGTCAAAAATGGGGCCAAAAAAGAAACGCTCACTATTGACAAAATCTCGAAAACTGCCAGCATTCTCGTAAGCAACGTTTAATCTATAGAGTAATGTCTTGTCTGAGTTGAGTGGTCCAGAAACATCAATACTTGGTCGGTAGAAACCAAAGTTACCTACAGAAAAACCACCAGAGTAATAGGGTGTACTCAGCGGTTTCTTTGTTACTAAATTAATTATACCTCCAGGTTCAGCATTTCCGAATAAGACAGAAGCAGGACCCTTGAGAACTTCTATTTGCTCAACAGTAGACAGTTCTCGTAATGTGTCGCTGAATTCTCTAAAACCATCTCGAAAAGTAGTGGTAAAATCAAAACCCCTAATATTAAAATTATCAACAGTTCCTGCAAAACTATCACCTTCTACAATACCACTTACATTACGTATTGCATCTGTGAGTCGAATAACTTTTTGGTCTTCTAAAACTTGTCTGGGAATTACCTGAATTGACTGGGGAATGTCGCGTATAGGTGTATCAGTTCTGGTTCCAGCAGTTGCATTAGGCGCCCGGTAACTATCCTGTTCACCAGTCACTACTAATTCAATTGCCTCCCCTTGCTCAGAAGAAGATATGGGGTTTGGCGCCGTAGATGTTGCAGGTAAAACACCAAAAATTAAAGCTTCGTTATCATCGAATAGTTCTACTTTTGGAACACCAACCTCACCCGTTATTGTTAATTGGATATTATTATCAGTATTATTTATAATAGTAATTTCAGTAATTCCCGCAATTGGTTTTTCCTGACGAAATGCATTACCAGAAGGCAAAAGCAACTGAGCATTAGGAATATCAACAATGAAATTATTGCCCTCACTTCTAGAAGTAGGCTTAAGTACATCACCTTGCTTTGTTTCCAAAATTACCTCAATCCCCTCCTCACCTTGCTCAATTCGTACCCCCCGCACTTCTACTACAGAATTTTGGACAAGCAGTGAGGCAGTACTATAAAAGACTTCGGTATTACCATGACGTGTCTCAGCAGAAGCTGATTGCATCATGATGGCAAAAGCAGACACTGTAATTAAAAGCGGACAAAGACATTGTTTGTTGAAGCTCATTATCAATTTCCCCTCACACCAAATTTGCAGACATTACTAGTAAGCCTTCTTCGCTTCGATACTTTTAATAAAAGTTCTCAAATAAAACTGATAATCTGCATGATAAGGGACTTTAAAGCTTCTCCCGACTCAAAGACGGATTTTTTACGACTCCAAAACGGATTTTTTGGAATCACCATATTTGCGAGAGTTGGAATATATACTAGGATTAACGCCAAACTTACGTTTAAAAGCGGCTGCAAAATGGCTGCGATTCGCATAACCTACTGCTCTAGCTACACCTGTTATCGTCAAATCACCCTGTTCTAATAGTTTTTGTGCTTGTTCCATACGATACTGATGCAAGCAACCAAATACAGTTGTTCCAAAGCAATGACGAAAGCCAATTTTTAATTTAAAGTCATTCAATCCTACTTGCCGTGACAGTTCTAGCAAAGATGGAGGGTTATGATAGCGAGTAAGTAGAATGTTCTTAGCTTGATGGATACGGTCAATATCTTCTGGTTTAAATTTATCTATACTATTTTGAGTTTTATAGCTTGGTTGTAACTGTTCTAAATATAAAGCCATTAATTCAAACACCTTACTTTGCAAATATATCTGTTGCGTAAAACCTTGGTAAGGACAATTAATAATTTGTTGTGCGACCACATGCATTGCAGGAGTTACCTTTAAACCAGAGAAGCACTCCTGCCAATCATTTTCTTTGATTAATGGTAGTAACTCTGGAGGAAATTGTCCTAAAGAGTCAGAGAAAAATACTTTCAGTAAATCAGGTTCAATGTGGATATTAATACCAAAATTCTGTTTTTTACCTTGCCAATTTGCAATTTCTTTTCGTGCAATTCCACTACCAAAAAGACAACTTTCTTTAGGACTAACTCTGACACCTGCTTCATCACTCCAAAAAAAGCCGGAAAATATAATACCAAACTCCACAATATGCTCTCTAACAAACATTTGTACACTCAAATCATCTATTAACTGATAGTCAAAAATTGTTAAATAAACCCCGTTACAGATTGAAAACTCTCGTATATAACCTTGACCAATAGTTTCAGGGAAACGAGATAAAAATTCAAAATCGTTTGATGTTATGTTTTCATTATTATCTTGTACTTGTTCTTCCCAAAGTTCACTGTAATTTGTGGTTGAGAGATTGATAGTCATATATTAATAATTTATATTTTTAGCTGTTGTTGTCGGCGCCGAGGTAGAAAATTGGCAACGGATGATAAACGGATATAGCGGATAGGTTATTTTAAACAATTAGACTTTTTATGTAACAAATCATTTATCCGTTGCATCCGTAGTATCCGTTACAAACAGACTACTAGGCGGAATTTTTCCAGTTGATTAGGTACTGTTTAGGATTAATACCAAATTTTTTCCGAAAAGCTGTGGCGAAATAGCTACGACTAGCAAAGCCAACAGATGATGCAACTTCTGCAATACTCATATCTCCTATTAGCAAAAGCTGCTGTGCTTTCTCCAAACGGTAATCATGTAAATATCCAAATACTGTTGTTCCAAAGCATTGTCGAAACCCGCGCTTTAAGGTACAGTCATTTAAACCCGCTATTCTCGCCAATTCTATCAACGAAGGTGGATTATCTAGTCTCTGTAATAAAATCTCCTTTGCATGATGGATACGCTCAATGTCATGATTATTTAACTTAAAAATATCTTTTTTACCTTCACGTTCGGTTAAATCAGCTTCGACAAGCAAGCTCATTAACTCAAACACTTTGCTTTCTAAATATATTCGTTTAGTTGTTCCTTGATAAGGACAATGCAAAATTTGCTGTAATATTACCTGCATTGCTGGCGTGATGGCACCTACAGTAGTATAGTACAATTCACCTGCATCTCTAATTAGATGCGCGAGTTCAGAAGGTAGTTGTCCAGTACTATCTCCCAGGAACGAAAGAAGAGTTTCTGGAGGCAAATGGACATTCACCTCTACACACCTTTCGGATGATTTCGTTTCAAATGCTTCAAAAGGCGCCGTTCCGCTACCATAAAGAGCATATTGTCCAGAACCCAAGGAAAAATCATCACTTTGATAATTCCCAGAAAGATAAAAGCAATATTCTAAAACATGCGCGCGTTCTGGCAACTTGAGACGTATATCATCGTGAAATTGACAATCGTTTATTTCCAAATCTACTTCAGAGCGCAACTTAATTGTTCGACTAGTTCCTTTAGCTAATTCTTCTGGATATTTCCACATCCAGTCTAACTCATCTTTAACATCATATTGATGCCCCTGAATTGCAGTGACTAATTCCCAATCGTTTTGTGAAATAATTATTGTCATTGAATTTATTTAATCTTAAATTTATATACAAATACTGGTAATAATTCTTCAATCAACTTTTACTGACGGAATAGTAGCTACAATTGCTGGCTGTAAAATTTCAGGAAATTTTTTCCAAGCAATAACCCCTTTACGACTGTTGATATATAGTTTCAGAAAATCTAGTAAAGCGGTATTAGCGTTTTCCTCTGGAACAATATCCGCAAAAAGATAAGTGGGTTTTTCTGGACTGCTGACTGCGACAACACAACCACGACTACATGCCCATAAACATTCCACAGGCTCAATTTTCAGAGCTTCAGATTGTAACTGCTCATTACATGTAGTTTCAGATAAGGCATTTAGCTGTTCAACTAAACGAGAACCATCGGAAAGCTGACCTTCTGCTAGTTCTTCTTCTGAGCGATGACAAGATTTGCAGACAAATAATGTGTGTACAGTCATAGGTTTTAGTACTCGCGTGCGAAAAACAACTCATCTTCATGGCGTCTATCCCAGTTCCCTCTGTTACCTTCGTGTCTCTGAGTTGGCGCCAAGATAATAAGAAAAATTATTAGTAATACTACCACATTATTTGCAGTAATTGCGCTACATCCCAATTACTGCAAATAATTTTTAAATACTTTTAAGGAATGATTCTGACTATTGCCATACGGAAATACCAAACCCCCACAAGGGTTTGGCAAGAATATAGCACTATACCATAAGGAACTATTGAAGTAGGGGTTTTTACGACAGGCTAAAGGAATTATCTAACCATGACTGAAGATTAATGGATATCCCCAGCGCTACTAGCAATTTAATTCTTGAGATTATTTTTCAATAAATTGGAAATTTTGTCAAGAGTCTATAAAAAATTTCTAGCTAGTGATTATGTAGGCGCATCAACTCTACTTGAGATAGATTATTAATAAAATTTTTAAGTGTTCCTCAAGTTAGATAAGAAAATTCTTAAATAACCTAACATAGCGATTCACCTTGGGTTCACCTCACCAAGTACTCTGGCAAAGCATTGGGAAGTTGCTGCTGCGAGTCGTGGTGATGCCAAAAGTTAAGTACTTGGGCGCCAACAAGCTCTGGATGGAAGAAGTGAAAGAAGTGTTTTCCTTGGGGACATAAAACGAAGCGGTCGCTTTGCTTTAAATAAGGTTGCCATGCTCGCACCATATCAGGCTCAACTATAGTGTCATCCAAGCTACCATAAACCATCAGTGGAACTTTCACGCATGTTGGGCGTAACGACACTTTTTTATACAAAGAGTGAGGCGAAAGTGAGTTATTCAAATCTTGCTCTAAAACCCCTTCTAACTTTTTGGTAGTATATTTATCTTGGTAGCCAAATAAGTTATAAACCATGCTATTCAAAATCGATGCACGGCTTCTAAATGGAATATGCTCATAGTAACTAGCTTGCCAGTCAACAGCAGCATCGGCGCCTACAGCCAACAAAGTTAAAGATTCAACATTCTCTGGATATTTACAGGTATAAAGTAATGCCAGCAATCCTGCAGTACTATGACCAATCAGGTGTAGCTTTTTATTCTGACATAGTAAATAGTCATGAAGTGCTGAAACTGCTGCATCCAAGCAACCCGTTCCATCTTCATTTGGGTAACACTTCCACTCTTGTACTCTTACCCTTGGCGCCAAATACTCAAGCAAAGGTTGATTAAAACATCCTAAACTAGGACTCGTAGTCAACCACAAAACATCAGTGAGCGTAGACATCAAATTCTCCTAAAGACAAAAAATTGCAAGCACCGTAGTGGAAATTTGTTAAGAATAATATTCATTTGTGATGAAAGTGAGTTTATCCTAAAATATAATTTATTGCAAATAATTTTTTACAGTCTTGCAGAACAGTCTTGTAAAACAGTCTTGTGGAGCGGGCATCCCTGCCCGCCTGCCTTTAATCAAAAAAGATGCTTCTATTACAGCCAAGGATGCCTGTTCCACAAGATTGTTAGCAATAGGATAGTTATTGCCTCAATTGAGAATAAGTTTCACTTATGCTTAAATAAGAATGTATCTATATCTACTTCTTGCTGCAGCATTATTGTAAAAATATGAACAAAGATGAATTCTTATATCCGCGCGCGAAGTACTATGGAGAATTTACTCCAGAGAATTTGGTGTTTAATGCTAACTTACAAGAGTTTTCACAAAGAATAGGATATATATCCGCTTTGCAGACTGGGGGTAAAATTTCACCATATGAAGCTTATTACAAGATAAAAATTGCTTGGAAAACCCTTAAGCGAACAAGAAAGCAACTAGGAATTCGTTCGGAACCTTAGCAGTAAAGCTTTTAATCAAACTTCCCTTGCCTTTTTCGGTAATTTTTACTATCGTAGGCTTCTAGTTCATAGTCAATACAGCCTATAGCTTCTTCCGTACATACTTTACTTGGATGTACCGTACACTTGAGGCGAAAATCATTAGTGAAAAAACCGCAGTTATGGCAAGGAATTTGATGCATCCTTTTCACTTGTGCTGACCCTTGCTTGAAAGCTTCTACCACACTCCACCCAAAAAACAGCATCATCGAAACCCATATGCAGATAAACAATATCGCTAGCATTATTTATTAGTCCTTGTACAATTCTGAATTATTAACTAGACAACGTAACTTACAGGCGCCTTGAGTAAACATGCGTCAAGATAAACTTAAGCACACTTAATTTCAAAAATATTTGCGCCCTTTATCTATGTTTATCATAGATTAAACCTATTCAAAACTATTCTCATCTACAAATGGCGTTACGATATATAAAATTATTCAGCTAGGTGGTGGTTAATCTTCTGTAATACAAAAAGAAATATACGAAAATACTTCTAGAGTCAGCTTGAAACCAACACTAGAAGTAATCGCCAATGATGTCGATGTAATACATATCCCGGATAGCTTTACATTATCTATAATAAAGCATAAACGCTAATTTTTCTTAATTAACACAAAAATCTTAACTATTCTCACGGTTCTTCTAGAACTATTGCTGCCCAAATGACGCAAACAAGTATCACGTTTAAGCATAAGAAAATTTTTGAACTAACGTCCATATATTGCATAGAGCGAGTACCCTAGATTTTGCTTAATTTACTGCCTTGTATAAAAGTATAGAAAAGTACTTCTAGAGTTGTGTCAGCGTCCAACTCTAAAAGTCACCCATCAAAGCGATGTAATACAGTTCTCAGGTAGTTGTAGAACTATCTGCTTATAATAAAGCACAAACGAAATTAATTCTCAACTGTTCGCAAAAATTATTATTGCCTGAAGTATCGTAGCGGTTGCTACATAATTCCCCAGAAATTTAGAATACCTTTCCCTGAAGATAACTCAATGACTACTACCACAAGGAAACCTAGCATAGCTAGGCGCCCGTTCCAAATCTCTGCTTGAGGAGTAAACCAAGGGCGCCAAGCATTGCTATTTCCAGTTACTGTAGGGGTATTCTTTGTTACATCTGGCATAATTAAAACCTCAAATAGACAAAGTACATGTTACACAAGCTATAGCAAAAAATTAGCATTAATTTTATACATATCATGCTCAACGATACTAACAGCTATCCAGATTTAGCGACAGCGATGCGCGGGGTTTGCGAGAATTGGTGTAATGTTCACGGTTTCACCGAACCATTTTGCCGTAATGGTGAATGGTGGGCATTTCCTCCGAAAGGGGTGATGCCAGTAAAAATAAAAGATGTCATGGAAAAGAACAACGAAGCTCAGTGTGTATATATAGGTAGAGTTTCCTTTCTGCTTTTACCTGATGGCTCATTTTTTACCTAATAGCATTTGAGTTAAGTTGTTACGAAGCTGTAAAGCATGATTTAACTCCTAACTCTTAAAAAGATTCATCTGTACATTACCTCTTACCTCTGTGCCCTCTGCGTCTCTGTGGTAAAAAACATATTACTGCACATCACCAAACAAATATGCAATGTCTTTTATGCAGTTGAGTGATTTTTATGGAAGTACTGGGCAAAAACAAAAGTTAGTAAACTTGATTGAGTCTTCTAAAGCGAAAGCACTTGAATTTTTAGCTTGAGTTCAAAAAAATATGGATTGCTAAATGTTAGTATTCTTGAACTAGATAAGCACAGCGTCTATCACCTTGTAAAATATGTTCGGTACGCTCGATTTTAACGTTTTCGCCTAAGATACTACTAAATAGTTCTAACTCTGATGTGCATAACATCGAGCAATTTTGTGCTGCAGTACAAATTGAACAATGATTTTCGACTAATAATATACCATCTTTTTGTTCGATTACTTCTGCCATATATCCTTCTTGAGTGCGAATATCTGCAAGTACTGCGGCTATAGAGCGCCAATTATCTTGAATATTTTTATCATTAAGTTGGGTTATAATTTTTTCAGTGTAACTTTTGAGTTGGGCTTGTGTGCGTTCATTTATAAGCTTAGATAAACCATCAACACCAAAAATTAGGCTGACTCCTTCAATAAGTTTTACTACTAAATCAGAATGACTATCAGTCGAGCAAGTGGAAGTACTCAAAGGACCCGCCTCAGTTTTGTTTGGGGCTGTTGAACCAGGTGGAATCGTCAACGTTACTACCAAGCAACCCCTGAGTACACCTTATTATAAACTTGGATTAGAGGTAGGAAATTATGGGTTTTATCAGCCCAGCATTGATGTATCTGGACCTTTGACTACAGATAAAAACCTGCTTTATCGTTTTATCGCTAGTTATCAAGCCTCAGATAGTTTTGTCGATTTTGCTAATTCGGAGCTAATTACAATTGCTCCCTCAATCACTTGGAAATTAGGCGATCGCACAACCTTAAATCTTTATTATGAGTATATTCGCTCGGAACAAAATCCTTATAAGGCAGACGTTCCCGTTTTCAGTGATAATACGTTTGGCTTGCCCCGAAATCGCTATGTCGGCTATCCCGATCTTGATTTTGCGATTAAAGATGTCCACAAATTAGGTTATGCCCTAAACCACCAATTCAATGACAATTGGCAGCTTCGCAATAATATTGCTGTAGTTACTAGCGCTGCGAAAGATGCTTATACTTACTTCTCAGAACTAGTAGATGATCGTTTTCTCGTTGCTAGTTCGATTGATCGACGCGAATATTCTATCGATAACTATTTTGGACAAATTGACTTGCTGGGTAAGTTCAAGACAGGAGCGGTTGCACACCAGCTTTTGATAGGTTTTGAAGCCAATCGCAGAGTTAGTAACTTTGAGCTTCGTACTAGTCAAGGTCCAGGCGATTTAGATCTCCTTAACCCGAACTACGATACTTCAAGTTACCAATTCCTACCAATCTCTCGCTTCGCTTATTATGAGCCGATTCAATCTTACGGGATCTACCTGCAAGACCAAATCACGTTACTAAATAACCTGAAACTTCTGATTGGTGGGCGCTTTGATTGGGTTGAACGAACATTTGATATTGTTGGTGAGCCTGCTCAAGAACAAAGTGATAGTGCTTTTAGCCCCAGAATTGGGTTGGTGTATCAGCCTAGTGACATAGTTTCTCTCTATGCCAGCTATAGTAGGTCATTTACTCCTACATTTGGATTTAATCCGGATGGTAGAGCATTCAAACCGACCAAAGGAACACAGTACGAAGCTGGTATCAAAGCTGACTTTTTAGAGGGAAGGCTTTCGACAACATTAGCCGCATATCAAATCACGAAGTCGAATGTGACAACGCCCGACCCTAACAATCCTAATTTTTCTATACAGGTAGGGGAACAAGAGAGTCGAGGTATTGAGTTGGATATTGCCGGCGAGATCTTGCCAGGGTTGAAGGTGATAGCATCCTATGCCCATACCAATGCAGAAGTTACTGAAGATAACACTGCGACTGTAGGTAATCGATTAAATAATGTCCCAGAGAATCAAGCTAGCCTCTGGACAACCTACCAAATACAGAAAGGCGATTTGCAGGGCTTAGGATTTGGCTTTGGGTTGTTTTATGTTGGTGATCGCCAAGGTGATTTAGATAATTCGTTTATACTACCGAGCTATTTACGTACCGATGCGGCGATTTATTATCGTAGAAATGGTTTTAACGCAGCTATTAATATTCGTAATTTGTTCGACAAGACCTACTATGAATATTCTTACGGGAGATTCTATAACCAATTGGGCGATCCCTTTACAATAATTGTCTCAGTCAGTTGGGAGTTTTAACTAGCTTCCATGTTGGCTATTGGCTAAACAGCGTGGTGCAATTGTTTCAATCTATACTTGTTGTTAATGTTTTTACGTCGCTTTACCCGTCTGCTATTATTGGGAGTCTTGACGTTTGCACTTATTTCGGCTTGTAGCAGGAATCTGGATGATAGTGCTACAAGCTGGAAACAGCCAATGGAAAACTGCCGAAAAGTACAACATTTGATGGGAGAAACTTGTGTCCCCCTCCATCCCCGACGAGTTGTCACACTATGGCCAAGTTTTTTGGCTAATTCGCTTGCTTTGGGGATTAAACCAATTGCAACAGCATACGATTCAGGTTTGCCTTTTCCAGAATATCTTCGAGACAAAGTAGATGGTGTTGAATTGATTGGAAGCGTAAATGAACCAAATCTGGAGAATATTTTGCTTTTGAAGCCCGATCTCATTTTAGCTCATCCTTATGTTCTAAATCCTTATTACAAGCTGCTCTCTCGCATTGCACCTACGGTCATAATCGGAAGTTCAGATGTGCTAACTCGTCGTTGGGATCAAGATTTGCTAGACCTTGCTAAAATCTTGAATCAAGAAGAAAGTGTCAATAAATTAATGAAAGAATATTGGCTGCGTATTGAAAAACTTAAACAAGCTTTGGGCGATCTCCGTCATCGAATGCAAGTATCAGTTGCCTCGACAAATGCATTGTCTGGAATTTGGGCTTATGGAGAAAAAAGTCCTGTTGGCACAATTATCAATGATATTAACCTACAACGTCCGGCATCACAAAAGGGAAATTTTTATTATATAGAAAACATTTCCGAAGAGCGTTTATCTGATATTGATGGTGATGTTCTCTTCTTTTTATCTTGGGGAAGCAAAACTGCTAAGGAGGCTTTAGAGAAGCTTCAAGAAAAACCTTTGTGGCGCCAACTTAAAGCAGTTCAACAAAATAAAGCATATATTGTAGATGGTTCACATTGGCATGATAGTGATATTATGGCAGTCAACGCAATACTTGATGATTTATTTAAATACCTAGTTAATCATTCGTAAAAATCATGCGTTGCAGAGACCGAGTGCCGGGGGCTAGCTCTACACAGAATCAATTACATGAACTAATAAAAATTTTATATTAAGTGTTTGTACTGAGTTATAATAGTCTTGTTGTTTTGGTTAAAACAAAACCCTCGACAACTCCAATAGTCAAAGTATGCGCGTCTCTAGAGGTGTATTTATTTACTGCGTCAATACCAACGTTTTTTCAATCCCACATTCCGCACAGAGTGGCGCCATATGCTTAAAAATCTGATTTAAAATTCCCCGTCGGTAAAGCTAACTATTTGGAAATATATAAATATGGAGAATGTATCTACGTGAGCAAGTCACAAACTAATTTTTTAAAGAGTGACACAGAAACTATAGTTGTCTGTACTAAAGATTGAGCTTCAGTAAAATCTAAGTCTCCAGTAATCAAAAAATCCCCATTAGCCTCAATTGCACAAGCTAAAAATTTAGCGTCCTTTTGGTCTCTTGGAAAATCAATTTCTAATTTAGGACTGATTAAAACTGTAGCATTATCAAAAATATCATTCCAACGATTGAGTTGCTCTTGAGTTAATTTAAACTTATTTCTGGCTAAAACTTCTTTGTACTCTTGTAAAATTTATGCTGATACCACCCATTCGATTTCTGGATTACTAACAACAAAAAGAACAACAAACTCTGGATTTCTACCAGATAAAGCCGCAGAGACTAGGATGTTAGTATCAATAATTACTTTCATTTGCCTTGACGATAAGCCTCTATCTCTGCAGCTATCTCCTCATCAGTTAATGGATTATCTTGGTGTAAAGCTTGAGTTTCTTTCAGTAACTGACGTAATTTTTCCGCTAAGGTTTCTCTTTCAAAGTCTTCTGCTAAAACAATTACTTCAACTCTTTGTCCGGGTTTAAAAGGTAACCCTGACAAAACCATATGATTTGGGTCTTCTATAGTGATATATCTTTTATAAGCATTCATAAGATTTTCTTGTAATTTAGCTTTAATTATATCGCGTTATTGGGTTTATTCAGACTCTTCGTGCTTCCTACTTGAGAAGTTCAATACTTATGTACTGAATAGCTTTGCTGAGGGTAGCTTCTTGCCAAAGCTGGCGCAACTTCCTAAATTTTACAACATCCATAACGAAAGTTGTCATTTCTGGCTTTAAAGCTATGTACGGTATCGTTGGGGTATTCTTCCTACTCTTAAGTAGTAAACGATTAGATCAAGCATAACATACTTTTGTACTATATTTCATAAGAATTTTTACTTTGTCTAGTCGAAACACTCAAAAATATGCTTAAATTCTGCTTTATATATTGCTTGTGTCTATAAATTTGTAAGCTGTGTTAAGACGGGCAAGATGCCCGTTCCACAAGATGAGATAAGATGCTACAAGATGGGTTGTTATAATTTGAGGTTTTTTGGGAATATATTTGATACAGATTCTTTGAGTTCTGGGCGTGTTAGCAAGCCTTGGGATGGGCTGAATAAGAAGGCTAAGATGAAGAATGAACCTGTTACTAATACTATTGTGGCGCCTGATGGTGCATCTAAATGGTAGCTTAGATACATTCCTAATACGCTGGATAATACACCGATGATGGAACCTAGCACCATCATGATGTGTAATTTTCTTACTAGTAGGTAAGCGGTGCTTGGTGGTCCTATTAACATGGCAATAACTAAACCGGCGCCTACTGTTTGCAATGAAACAACAACCGCAATAGTCATGGCAACTACTAAACCTAAATAATAAAACTGTACTGGCATTCCATCAGCTTGGGCGCCGAGGGGGTCGAATGTATAGTATAGTAATTCTTTGAAAAATAAAAACACTAATGCTAAGACTATTAGTGTTGTAATTAGGGTCATTTTCATATCTTCTTCGTTGACCCCAAGGATATTTCCGAATAGAATATCCATTAAATCAAGTTTGTTGGCGCCGGGTAGTACTTTGAGTAATGTTACACCTAATGCTGTAAATATAGATAGAATAATTGCCATTGCTGTATCTAATTTTAAACGCGATTGCGATTCTATCCAAGCTAAACCGAGGGCACTAATTACTCCGGCAATAAAGGCGCCTAACGATAGAGAAACTCCCATTACATATGCTATGGGCAGTCCTGGTAAAATTGAGTGGGATATTGCATGAGACATCATCCCCATCTGCTGCACAATCATATAACTACCCACTACAGCGCAGAGAATGCCCATTAAGATACCAACTATAATGGCATTCACCATAAACTCTGAGCGTAAAGGTTCTAGAAACCAATTTAACATTTGTTATTTCCTCTGATTATAAAGACTTTACCTGGGAGCATAGCTATTTTGTCGGAATATAATTTGTCATTCTGAGCGCAGCGAAGAATCTTAGTTACATTTGAGTTTTTTAAGATGCTTCGTGCCTCAGCATGACAGTTTTAAGATGCTTCGTGCCTCAGCATGACAGTTTTAAGATGCTTCGTGCCTCAGCATGACAGTTTTAAGATGCTTCGTGCCTCAGCATGACAGTTTTAAGATGCTTCGTGCCTCAGCATGACAGTTTTAAGATGCTTTGTGCCTCAGCATGACAGTTTGAGATGTTCTACTTTACTTTCCCATTAAACCTAGCGACATTCCGTATGCTTGCTGAATATTACTTGGTGTAAATACTTCGCTTTTAGAGCCTAAAGCTATTAATTCTTTATTTAGCAGTAACAGTTTATCGTAATAGTTTAATGTTTCGCCTAAATCATGGTTGATTACTAGTAATGTCTTTCCTTCGCTCTTAAGTTCCTGAAAGACTTGGAATATTACATCCTCTGTTTTCTTATCTACCCCTGTAAATGGCTCATCGAATAAAAATAAGTCTGCTTGCTTTGCTAACGCGCGCGCGATAAATACTCTCTGCTGCTGTCCACCCGATAATTCCCCAATTTGGCGCCCTTTTAACCCTGCCATTCCCACTTTTTCTAAAGCTGTAGCAGCTAACTCAATAGACATTCGACTCGGTTGACGAAACAACCCCGTTTTCACCGTCCGCGCCATCATCACAACATCCCATACTGTAGTAGGATAATCCCAGTCGATGTTAGCACGTTGAGGCACATAAGCAGTTTTAGATAAAATTCGCCGTAACAACTGCCCGTTGAACTTAACTACTCCACTCACTACAGGTATCAAACCCAGCATGGCTTTCACCATCGTACTTTTCCCGGCGCCGTTGGGACCAATAATACCAGCTATTTGACCAGAATTAAGGTTGAAACTAACACCTTGCAATGCGTAGCTCCCTCGGTAACGAACTGACAAGTTTTCTACTTCTATCATCTATTTGACTCCCGCTAGCCCCTTTCCATAAATTGGTAACAACGTAGCTTATTATACATAAATTGCTAGTAGCAAATAATAAAAGCTAGCATTAAGCTTCAACTATTTTTACAATAATGATTATCATTCAAATGTAATATTGTCTATAATTTCATTCAAGTCGAATACGCTACTATAGCTAAATGTGTTTGAATAACTCAACTTGATTGGCAAAGTACAGTATTCGACTTGAGTTTAAAAATTTCTTTAGAATTATTGATACTCAGTCTCAATAGTTAACAGTCCACAGTAAATTAGCAGGCATTAATTATGAAGGTGTTTAGAGGAGTTGAAAGAAATTCGTTTTGGGGCGCCGCATTTATTGCAGTAGCGCTAAGTATAACAGGTTGCGCTGAGTCCACGCCAACATCACAAGCAACCGCTAGTCCCGAAGCTACGAGTGCTGCATCTCCCGCTGCAAATACCAGTACAGGTAAACTAAAAGTAGTTGCATCATATAGCGTACCCTGTAACCTTGTGCAAGAAGTTGCTCAAGATAAAGTAGACCTCAACTGTTTAATTGAACCAGCACAAGACCCCCATGTCTATGAAGCAACTCCAAAAGACCGACAAGCTATTGATGAAGCGAATATTGTCTTTTATGGAGGAATACAGTTTGAGCCTGCCATAGTAGATATGGTACAAGCAAGTAAAAGTACGGCGCCTAAAATTGCTTTGAACGAAATAGCAGCTCCTGCTGGTGAACGTCTTTCATTAGAAGAAGACGGCAAAAAAGAAGAAGACCCCCATGTTTGGCATGATGTCAAAAATGGAATCGACATGGTAGAGGCAATTAGAACTAACCTAGCAAAAGTAGACAGTGCAAACGCCGATTTTTATAATAAAAATGCTGATGCACTCGTTGCAAAGCTAAAGAAACTTGACGCTTGGGTACCTCAACAAATAGCGACCATTCCAGCAAACCAACGTCGTTTAGTAACAACACACGACGCATTAGGTTACTTTGCCAAAGCATATGGTTTGAAAGTAGAAGGAACATTAGTAGGAGTTTCCACTGAAGAAGAACCCACAGCAGCCAAAGTAAAATCTCTCTCAGATGGAATCAAAAAAGCTAAAGTTCCTACAATATTTGCAGAATTAACAGCAAACGACAAAGTACTTAAGACAGTAGCAAAAGAAGCGAACGTCAAAATCTCCGAAAGACCCATAGTCGCTGATGGACTTGGTGATAAAGGTACTCCTGAAGCTACTTATGTAGGAATGATTGAATCTAATACCTGTACCATCGTCAATAACCTAGGTGGTAAATGTACTGCGTTTAAACCATAGGGTTTCCCAATCATATAAAAACGTAAATGTAGAGACGCGATATATCGCGTCTCTACAATGTGTGATTTTTTACAAATAATTTATAATACCTACATATGTAATTTATTTAAAACAATTTCTCGATTGGTTTGAAGATTCTCAAAGTCAGGCTTCATCGCAATGGCTTTATCAAAAGATGCTAATGACTCTTGATAACGACCAAGATTAAATAAAGCATCTCCTTGGTTATTCCAAGCAAGTACTTCTCCTGATATTCCCCATTTTTTATTACCGAAGAGTGCATATTTACATGATTTCAATGCTTCTGAGTATCTTTGTAAAGCACTTAATACTCCACAACGGTTTGCTAATACTAGAGAATATTCTGAGTCAATCAATAAAGCGTGATTATAGGTATTTAATGCTTCTGAGTAGCGACCTAGTTTAAATAATTTCTCGCCTCGATTGTTCCATGATATAATATCGTCCGGATTTAACATTATCGCTAAATTACAAACTTTGATTCCTTCTTCTCCAGATAAAAGTTTACAGTATTGGGGTATTAAACGAATATCTACGGCGCCGGGAGCTATGTCCATATTATCCATCGGGCTTGAATCTGAAGCGTATACTGGTTTAATCAGAAATAAGATTGTGGTTATAATTATTACTATTATCCGTAAATAATATTTCATGTGTGTTGTTGATATATTTTAATTTGGTGCGTGGCGCTACAGGGTTATTTTTTTCTTTGAAGGGTTGTTGGTGGCGCCACGCACCCTACTGTAATCAAAAATAATTATAAATGCTGTTCAAAAGCATACATCTTTAAGGGTATTCTATAGAATATTGCATTACTACACGGCAATATACAGATGAGTGTTACAAAAGGGCAACCTCCTCGGAAGAATAAGTTTTTCGCGAATATTCAGCGCATTCCCCGTAATGTTTGGGTACTCGGTTTTGTAAGCTTACTTACTGATATTAGTTCAGAAACGGTTAATTCGCTATTGCCATTATTTCTCGTTTCGACGTTCCAAACTGGAGTTCTCACAATTGGAATTATTGAGGGTATTGCCGAAGCGACTGCTGCTATCGTCAAAATGTTCTCTGGTGTGATAAGTGATTATTTCGCGAGTCGTAAGAGTTTGGCAGTGATAGGATATGGACTTTCGACGCTGGTAAAACCTTTATTTGCGCTTGCTACTAGTCCTGCTTGGATTTTAGCAGCTAGGTTTGGCGACCGTGTTGGTAAGGGTATTCGAGTGGCGCCTCGTGATGCTTTAGTCGCAGATGATACACCAGAAGAAATACGCGGCGCCGCTTATGGGTTGAGGCAGTCACTTGATACTATTGGTGCTTTCTTGGGACCAGTGTTGGCATTTGGCTTAATGGCAGCTTCGGGAAATAACTTCCGCTTTGTATTTTGGTCTTCTTTGGCGCCTGGAATTATTGCAGTAATTTTACTAGCATTCGGTGTACGTGAAAGAATAAGAGGAAAATCACAGGAATCAAAACGACAGCCATTAAATTGGAAAATACTTGGTAGACTTGACCGCAAATACTGGATGTTAGTAGCTGTAGCATTACTATTTAATCTTGGAAACTCTAGCAACGCTTTTCTATTACTGCGCGCTTCTTCTGTTGGGATATCAGATGCTTTTGTACCACTTACTCTATTAGTAGTGAATTTCAGTTACTGTTTTAGCGCTTACCCCGCAGGAGTACTATCTGACCATTTAGGGCGAGTAAAGCTGTTAGTAACAGGATTTCTGCTATACGCTTTAGTCTATCTAGGATTTGCATTTGCTCAAACACAATGGCAAATATGGACATTATTCGCACTCTATGGTCTTCACCTAGGCATCAGCAAAGGAATATTATCAGCATTAATTGCCGATAGAGTACCAAGAGAACTACGAGGAACAGGATTTGGTTTTATTAACCTAGCAACAGGTATCTCACTCCTATTCGCAAGTCTCATCGCTGGTGGACTTTGGCAATATTACGGCGCCCATGCCACATTCATCGCTGGTAGTATATTTGCATTGGCAGCAACCATAATGTTGATATTGGAAGAAAAATAACCAAACGGCGCCCATCCTGTCATGCTGAGGCACGAAGCATCTCAATACTCCTGTCATGCGAAGGCGCCCATCCTGTCATGCTGAGGCACGAAGCATCTCAATACTCCTGTCATGCTGAGGGACATAAACGGAGTTTTCCCGCTTTCTTAGCATCTTCTACCATGCATTAATCAATAAATTTAATGTACATACAAACGATAAAAAAATGTAAAAATTATATCTACGTAGAGACCGTATTTAATTCGGTCTCTACAACGCACCCAAGCGTTTACGCTTGCGCTATTGGTGTTACCCAACCACCTGTGGCATAACGAATAGCATCAGTATTTATCCGGAGTGCCAGCTCATCAACCCTTTCCTCTAAATCTGGAGGAGTATCTGTAACCACTCCGTGCCAAAATAATGCGTGAATTTCCGTATGTTTTGGATATTGCATTTGTACCAATTCTGGCTTAAATCTTAGTTCCTTTGCAATGTCCATCAACTCAGCAACATCTACTAAAGCAAGGTTCACCGATAGAAACCGTTTCCCTTTTTCTGGAATGGCACCTAATATTTTTATTCCCTCAATTGTCGATTTTAGTGTTGCTATCATAGCTTATTACCTCGGCTCTAAACCAACAGATAAACTTGTACGTACCGTCTTTACTTGGTGTCTTTGTCGCTTGAGTCACGTTAATGACTTCGGTGAGCGGAAACTGACTTGCAATAAGTTCACACTTTGATTGTGCCATTGCTCTTGAAGATGCCCATACAGTATCTTCCCATTCCTCATATGGGTTATCAGGGTCTTGAAGCATTAGCTCATTGCCTTTGAATTTGTAACCTTACGTCCGGCATTCCTACGTTTGCCTCCACGGTTATCCCCAATAGGCATAGCATCAATCGGTATTTCCCCTTGTTGTTTTGCATGGCTAAACAACAAGTTTTCAAGGTAACGATTCATAGAGGCGTTGCGCTTTTGTGCCAGCGATTCTAAAGCCTCTAACACTCGTTCATCGAGCTTAAAAGATTTGTTCTTTCGTTCAGTCATACTTAAATAGTTATATAGCACAATAGCTTGCATTCGCTATTTAGATTAAAGCTTGACGAGTTAATCTTAGCATCATCAATAATCAAAAACAATACTTTTGATATCAAAATTGATTTAGTCTCTTGGTGTAGTAAAGCCCGACTTCGGCGATGTTTGGGATATCAGGGAGTGTCTAACATAAAATATTCCATGTTTTTTCAAAAATGTTGCTTTTGAATGTTTCTCATACTGACGTACCAACTGTATCTTTAATAACTTTTCCGAAACTCTTGACAAACTATCTCATTTATTAAAAAATAATTTCAGCAACTAAATTGTCAAGACTCGCTCTGGAGCATCTTTTTCTACCGGAGTGGTAATTTGATAATTCCTTTACCCTGTCTGTCGTAAATCCCTGTGTAACTAGTTCCTTGTGGTTAGTGGCTATATTCTTACCAAATCCTTTATTAGGGTTTGGGTTTTTTATTATGGCTATTGCTCAAATTATATTGATAATTATTTCTAATAAATTGATAGGAGTTTAACCTGAAGTATGATGTTTACCTTACCCGGCGCCGCTGACATTAGCAAAAATATATTTTGTTCAAGAAAGCTTAAGAATCAGCGGACTGGCTGTTTAAGCGATGATTACGCCGAAGAATTGAGAGGTTTGATAGGTGAGCGTTGGAATGAAGTCTGGAGTGTTGTTAAAGCAAGACACAGGAAAAAGCAAGAATTGTCTGAAGTTGAGAGTGCAAAGCAGTGTTAAGGATTCGTTAAGTAGTATTAACGTATAACTTAATATTTTATTAACCATTAGGAAACTTATTCTATTGCTATCTACTGGCAACAAGTATAATATTTGTTCAAATCCACTTACACTCAATGAAAGCAGCACATGTAACGGTTATCCAGATAATCCGTTACGTGCTTTTGTTTGTGGCAGTTTGTGTACACGTCATTTTTTTAGCCAAGATACAAAGAACTGTAAATCTATAAACTAGCTACTTGAAAACTTATATTAGATGACTTATTTAAATACTTAGTTCACAGTTAATTTCTGATCTTGTGGAGCGGGCATCCTTGCCCGCCTCCTTTAAGTTGAAACAGGCAGGGATGCCTGTTCCACAAGAGAAAATGATTTATTTTTGGAAAATTTTAATAAAATGACCCTTTTGGGATAAAAAAATGCCGTTTTTGGATAGACTACGGTGCCCAAAAAATATTATGCTTAGTGTATTTGACTTACAGATACTATAAATAACACTCTTTCACCAATGACAGCAAAACCCCACCCACTAGGACGCTTGCTCAATTATGGGCGCCAATACCGTCAGCAAATATGGCAAGCAAGTGCTTTTTCTATCATCAATACTATTTTAGATTTGGCGCCGCCTTGGTTAGTAGGTGTTGCTGTTGATATTTTAGTGCAACAACAGAATTCTAGTATAGCTAAGTTCGGTGTAAAAGATGTTGTTCAACAGTTTTTAGTGCTTTCGATTGTCACAGTGATTATTTGGGTTTTTGAATCACTTTCCCAATATATATATGATAGGCTATGGCGTAATTTAGCACAAAATATTCAGCATAATTTGCGATTAGAAGCTTACAATCATTTGCAAGAACTAGAGTTAGCTTATTTTGAGGATAGTAGTACAGGTGGTTTAATGTCTATTCTCAATGATGATATTAACCAGCTAGAGGATTTTCTCAATGGTGGCGCCAATGAGATTATACAGATTACCACATCGCTAATTATTCTCATCGGCGGCGCCTTGTTGATGTTACCTCTCAGCATTACCATAGCAGCAATGTTACCAATGCCGTTTATTGTGTGGGGTTCATTGATTTACCAAAATCGTTTAGAATCACGTTATGCTGATGTGCGAGACAAAGTAGGTAACTTGAGCGCGCGTTTAGCGAATAATATTAGTGGTATCACAACAATTAAGAGTTATACTGCAGAAGATTATGAAAATGGTAGACTGAGAGCAGAAAGTGATGCGTATCGAAAAAGCAATACAAAAGCCATTGCACTTTCTGCTGCATTTATTCCCGTAATTAGAATGCTCGTTTTAGCAGGATTTACAGCTTTACTATTTATGGGGGGAGTAGCAGCATATCAGGGTAGAATATCTATTGGTAATTACAGTGTATTACTTGTATTAGTTCAACGTTTACTATGGCCGCTCGTGTCATTAGGAGAAATATTTGACCACTATCAGCGTGCGATGGCTTCAACCAATCGTGTGATGAACTTATTAGACACTCCCATTAATATTACTACAGGACATATTCGCCTACCCATCGGAAAAGTATGTGGCGAAATTAACCTAGAACACGTAACCTTTGCTTATAACAGTGGTGAGGTAATAATTAGTAATTTATCTTTACATATACCTGCTGGAAAAACTATTGCCATAGTCGGCGCCACTGGTTCAGGTAAAAGTACTTTGGTAAAATTATTACTACGACTATATGATATTACATCAGGACACATAACCATCGATGAAATTGATATAAAAGAATTAGACTTATATGATTTACGTCGTAGTATAGGCTTAGTCAGTCAAGACGTTTTCTTATTTCACGGAACCGTCGCTGAAAACATCGCTTATGGTAGTTTTGATGCCAAAGAAGACGAAATTATCAAAGCCGCGAAAATTGCTGAAGCACACGACTTTATCATGCGACTCCCCCAAAAGTATGAAACGATAGTAGGAGAACGCGGTCAAAAACTATCAGGTGGACAGCGACAACGTATCGCAATAGCCAGAGCAGTACTCAAAAACCCACCCATTCTAATTTTAGACGAAGCCACATCTGCAGTCGATAACGAAACCGAAGCAGCAATTCAACGCTCGCTAGAACGTATTACCATAAATCGTACAACAATAGCTATCGCCCATCGCCTCTCTACTATTCGTGGCGCCGACTGTATATATGTCATGGAACGCGGAAAACTAGTAGAGTCAGGAACCCATGAAGAATTGTTACACAAAAATGGTATTTACACCAACTTATGGAGCGTACAATCAGGCTTATCTTAAACATATACTGCAAACGGGTTAAATATAAACTTTGTCATGCTGAACGAAACGCAGTGCAGTGAAGCATCTTAGAGATTCTTCGCTACGCTCAGAATGACATTTCTAAACCGTTCTTAGTATAGAACCCCTCTCCAAACCTCTGCCCGAAGTAGAGACGCGATTAATTGCGTCTCTACGTGATGCGTATTTATGGGCAATGAATCGGACATAGTATAACTCTATAAAACAAGTAAATTAATATCTTCACAATAATTTACAGATTATCGAATATTAGTACATAAATACCATAAAAGTCCCTCGCCTGCCCCTCTGGTAAATGTGAACCACGGTTCAGGCCTTCTAAGCCCTATCGCAAAAATTACAACAGAAAATCTTATCAATCCAGCGGAATGCTATAAAAATCCAAATTAGCTTCGTGCATTAATGCAAATTTTTAGCTATAAAATAAATTAGGTTGTACTTTGTCAACATGGAGCGTCAATTATGCAAGATACAGCAAAAAGCACTTTAACAGCCACTGAAAACCGCAATGCTTGGCGTTGGGGATTTACACGTCAAGCAGAAATATGGAACGGGCGCCTAGCAATGCTGCTAGTTACGTTAGGATGTCTCGTATATCCGGTTGTTAGCAAATGATTTGAGTCATAAAAAATTTTCACAGCTATTGAAAAATTATTTCATTTGCTCTTGATTAATAGCAAATAGCCTCTTGTGGAGCGGCTGTCCCCAGCCGCCCTGATATCTAAGTTTACTAAATTCAACCTGCGCGTTAAAAATTTCTTGTTCCCTTATATATCAATGCTTAAATGAAGTTTATTATGTAAGGTTTAATATCTATATTAGATAAAACTTATGACCCTAACCCTAAACTTACCAACAGACATAGAAAAATATCTAATGCAGGAAGCCGAACAAAAAGGACTTTCAACAGAAGCTTACACTTTACAACTTTTGACAGAGTATATTGCATTAAAAGCAAAACAAGCTAAAGCTATTAACGTGCTTCAGTCATGGATTGATGATACAAATTTTCAAGAGCAACAAGAAACAGCAGAGTATTTGATTAATGCTTTAGATGAAAATAGATTGTCAAAACGCAAACTATTTCCGAGTGAAATGAAAGGTATAACCTGGTGAGTCAAGTTGTATTGTTAGATATAAGTCCTTTAGGTCTAATCATAAATCCAAAATTTTCTTCTGAGACTTCCTCTGAAGCATAAGTCTTTCTTTGCGTCCTTAGCGTCTTTGCGGTTTATTCCTCAACTCTTCTGTAATAAAAAATATATTACTGCACAGGCATTCCGGCCTGTGCTACAAGACGATGATAAATTCTGTACCTTCACCCAAAACAGAATTGCAACTTAATTTACCTCCGTGGTTTTCTTCGACAATTTGCTTTGCAATGGCTAATCCTAACCCTGTCCCTTTACCAACTACTTTGGTGGTAAACAAATGGTCAAATATATGTTTTTTCACATCTTCGCTCATTCCCTTACCGTTATCAGCGATTGTTATTTTTACCTGGTTATTTTCCATTGATGTTTTAATAATAATCCGATTCGGATTTAATTTAATCTCCCCAAAGCTTCTCCCTGTATTAAATTCATCCAAAGCATCTATAGCATTTGCTATAATATTCATAAATACTTGATTTAATTGTCCAGGGAAACATTCAAGCTGAGGTAAATTACCATATTCTGTTATTACATCAATTGCAGGACGTTGTTCGTTTGCTTTGAGGCGATGTTTCAGTATTAAAATGGTGCTATCTATACCATCATGTATATTAAATGGCACTTTATAATCTCGGTCTGCGCGCGAGAAGGTACGTAAACTAGTACTAATATTTTTTAGCCTATTGCAAGCCATTGACATTGCATCAACCATTTGAGGCAAGTCTGATAATGTATAATCTAAATCGATTTCTTCCGCATGGTCGGTAATGAAGTCTCCTGGGTTTGGAAAACTTTCTTGATATAGCTTTAAATGTTCGTACACATCAGCAAAAGAGGGTTTTACTTGTTCGAGGGTCGCTGAAATAAATCCTAAAGGATTATTCATTTCATGTGCGACTCCGGCAACTAAGTTACCTAATGCTGACATTTTCTCACTTTGGACAATTTGTAATTGAGCTTGTTGCAAGTCTTGAAATGCTTGTTGTGATTTTTGGTAAAGTCGAGCATTTTCTAAAGATATTGCAGCTTGGGAAGAAAGTAAGTTAATTATTTGTAGACGTTCTTGAGTAAACACTCCAGATGTAATTTGGTTCTCTAGATATAAAATTCCTACTAAATGTCCTTGGTTGATAATTGGTGTACATAATAAACTCTTGGGTTGTACTGAGCGCATATATTCCCCAATTAGTCCTTGAGTATTTGTTTGGCAGTTATCTATGACAACAGTTTCTTGAGTGCTTTTTACGTAATTAATAATTCTTATAGGGATATCTTGACAAATATCTATAGATTGTTTATTAAGGATAGTCTGGGCGCCTTGCTGATTTATAGATGTAATTGCTCGAACTTGCCAAGTATTTTCCTCTTCGAGTATGAGGACAGCTTTTTTTGCTCCAGAGTTTTCGAGAATAATATGAGTGAGACTAGTAACAAGTTCGTCTAACTCAATACTGCTTGAAATCTTTTGAGCAGCTTTCAGAACAGAACTAAAATCTAAAGCATCGCAGATATTTGTCGAGTTTGCATAAGTTGATGAGGAATGAGATGTTTGGGCAATAGTGGCGATGGTTTCTAGGTGATTAAAGCTACTTCGCCTTTGTTCTATGATAGGTTTTATAAGTTGGGGATAACGCTGTTCTAAATCATCTATTTTAGCTTTGGCGCCCCATTTAGCATAACAGAAATAAGCTGCTTGCATATAAGCTTGGGCTGCTTTTACTTTATCCCATTCTAGGTAAAATTTAGCTGCGAGTTCATTCGCTAACCCTTCTTCATGAATATAACCATTTTTATTGGCGCCAGCAATTGCCTGTTCATAAAGTGTTGCCGCATCTTGATATTTTCCATATACACGCTTTTCTTCAGCTAGAATCAAAAGTCGTTTATGTTGGTATATAGTAGGAGAATGTTTTGCCCATTTACTAATCAGAAGCTTACTTGCAGCAAATTTCCGCTTAATTTCCTTTTTGGCTTGAACATCAAGTGTTGGGTAAATAGCTAAATAAACTAAACTTTCATAAAAATGAAACGCACCCAAAGAATGTAGACCAGTACCAGCTTCTAAATAAGGAATTGCCTCTTGAGAAATAGTATAAGCATATTGATAATCTGCAAATAAGTACGATAGAAAAATTTGAGTACTCATCATTATCGATAAACCAGTACCATCTTTGGACTGCTGCTGTTGAGCGATACTTTCAGATGCTTTATAGCTATCTCCTTCTAAGCGAGATGGGTTTGCAGCATACCCTAATAAATTTGAAACTGTTTGATGTAAAATACTAACGTAGAGATATGGATTGCTTTGCTTGAACTCAAACGCTGACTTTCTATAAGAATCAAATTCTTGGCTTAATGTCGAAAGTTCCTCCCCTATAAATAACTGATGGATAGAAAGAGACGCTAAAGACCAACAAGCATATTCTAAATCTCCACTTTCTAAACCAATAGTATATGCAGTTCGTAGAGGTGCAATTGTATCACCTAAAGGTTCATGCCAATGATATACAAAACAGTACACCATAAATAGAGTTCGACAACGAATTTCTTTGGCGCCAAATTTTTCTAATAATTCGAGTGCCAATTTAGCAAATTGATAACCACTTTCAATATCTTGTAAAACTCCAGAAAGAATTAATGCATACCAAGAATAAGCAAAAGCAGATAAATTTGTATTACCATATTTTAATGATAGCTTTACCTGTTCAAAAACGTTTAAAGGCAATAAATCAGGACGCGCGATATAAGTTGTAGACAAAGCACTCGATAAAATTTGCATTGCCGCTTTTGCTTTTGATTGATTCATTGTAGGTAAATTTATCAAATCCTGAGCTTTACCGAGTAATTTTAGTTTCGTTTCTCCTAATTTGAGTAGAACTTGAATTTTATTAGGGTGAGCAGGCAAGAAAATATCAAGCTGTTTGAGTACACCTAATGCAGTATCAATTGCTTCTTGAAGACGATTTTGTGCTTGTAGAGAAAAAACTTGTAATTCGTAAACTTTAATTTTGTCTTCAAGAGATTTGGCTTGCTGTAAAATAGGTTCAACCCACCGTGATAATTCGGCATACTCTCCTAATAAGTAAGTACCTTCCGCAGCAGCTTCGTACAATTGCAAAGTTAACTCGTAGTTATCTTGCCAAGCTGTTACACCCATTAACTCAATTCCAGTACTCGCATAAGTAACTAAACCTTTATAAGCAGTTGCAGCTTTTGCTTTTTGTGCAGCAGCGAGATTTAGCTGGGCAATTTCGATTTGTTCTTGAGGGTCTGTAATTAATGAAACCGCAGCGTTGAATTGAGCAGCAATATCAAACACTTGCTCTGTATTTCCATTTGCAACTGACGGAAGCAGCAATCTTCCTATTTTTAGATGGGTTTCCTGTTTCTGGTCTTCTGGAATTAATGAATAAGATGCTTGTTGAACCCTATCGTGCAAAAAACGATAAGTGACATTTTCAGTATTTACAATATTAGTATCTTGCTCGTCGTGACTCAAATAAAACTTATAAACCTCATTTTGCGGTATAACCAATCCTTCCTGCAACGCTTTCCATAAAGCAATTGCCGTTACAACATCTGATTGTTCTGAAACAGTTGTTAAGGTCGCTAAATCAAATTGGTTGCCAATACAAGCTGCTAGTGTAAGTATTCGTCGCGTTTCATGAGGTAATTTATGTAACTGAGTAGCCATAAATTCCACCACATCCTCAGTTAAGGACAACGCATTAATTTTGGCAATATCGCATTCCCACCCTGCGTGACTAGATATAATATATCCGTCTTCATGCAGTGCTTTGAGAAATTGGGTAATAAAAAAGGGATTCCCTTGGGTTTTGCGCTGTACTAATTCTGCCAAAGGTTGGGATAACTCAGTTGAACAGTTCAAAGTTTCAGCAACCAACCTATTTATATCTTGAAATATCAGAGGCGCCAGAGTTATTGTATTAACAATCGCGTTTGTTTTCTTCAATTCCTCCACCGTCAACATAAACGGATGTGCAGCTTGTACTTCATTATCACGATAGGCGCCTAACAATAGCAAATACCCCTTACCCCCCATCAACAATTTAATCAATTGTAAAGACGCAGAATCTGCCCACTGTAAATCATCTAAAAATATCACTAATGGATGCTGTGGTGTTGTAAATACCTCAATAAACTTTAAAAACAGCAAGTTAAATCGATTTTGTTGTGCAGTTCCCGATAATTCCAGTGCAGGAGGTTGCTTGCCAATTAACCGTTCTAACTCTGGAACCACCTCAATTAAAACCTGCCCATTATTTCCCACAGCTTCTAAAATCTTAACTTGCCATTGCGATTGTCGCGCGTCAGATTCTGAAAGCAGTTGCACTATCAAATCTCGTAAAGCTTGCACAAAAGCAGACAGAGGAATATTGCGGTTAAACTGGTCAAATTTACCTTTAATAAAATACCCATGAGAACGAGTAATCGGTTTATGAATTTCATTGATAACCGCTGTTTTGCCAATCCCAGAAAAACCAGTAACCAACATCATCTCAGATTTAGAATTATCTGCTGTGTGACTTGCTACACGTTCAAATGCTGCCAATAATATCTTAACTTCCGCTTCTCTACCATAAAGTTTCTCAGGAATCAGAAAACGCTCGCATAAATCACGTTTACCAATTTCAAAATCAGTTATTGTACCAGTATTCTTTAATTGATATAAACAATATTCTAAATCAGATTTTAACCCGAAAGTACTTTGATATCTATCTTCGGCATTTTTTGCAATTAGCTTATTGATAATTTTACTAATAACCTGCGGTATCTCTGGTTTTATGTCAGATACAGAAACAGCTACTTGGGCAATATGACAATGTACCAACTCCATCGCATCATTTGCAATAAATGGTAATTGCCCGGTGATTAACTCGTAAAAAGTAATACCCAAAGAATAAAAATCACTACGATAGTCAATACCGCGATTCATTCTTCCAGTTTGCTCTGGAGAAATATAAGCAAGTGTTCCTTCTAATACATTAGGACTTTTTATTTCTTGAGTTTCTTTAGGCAGCAATGAAGCAATACTAAAATCGATTAGTTTAACTTGCTTAGTCTCTGGGCTAATTAAAATATTAGCAGGCTTGATATCTTTATGAATGATGCGATTTTGGTGTAAATTGTGAAGAATATCAGTTAATTGAATTGCTATTACCAAAACATCGACTAACGAAAGAATCGTGGTACCTATATACTCACGTAAAGAAATATCCCCATTATCTTCCATCACCAAAACATAACTATTTCCATAAGGTTCTAATAATAGGGGATGAACAATACCAGGAATATTGAGATTTTTAGTAATAGCGTATTGGTTGCGAAATTGTAATAATTCGTTAAAATTAGGAAAAGAGCAAGCAAGAAGCTTGATGACTACTGCAAGGGAATCATGCTCCCGAATCGCGCGGTAAACAAGAGTTCTCGAACCTGCATATACTTCTGAGAGAACCTGATATCCAGGAATAGTGGGGGTGTGACTCGCAGTAGCCATTTGTAGTTTCCTTATAAAACAGAGAGATTTTGCCTTATAAGGTTAGTATTCCCATAAAATATTCAAATAGTAACTATATAAGTAACTATTGTCCTAGCTCGCTACTCGCAAGCACTTCTAAAACATTATCGTGCAGTGAACAATCAGGAAACGTGACTACGACTTCTTCGAGCTTTACCAAAGGATACCACCAACTACAAGTTCTCCGGTGAAAACGCCATCCTTGTATTGACCTGGCTTTATCCTGAAAATGTCCTTTCGGGTCACAGGGCGAATGTACTATAACCCAACCATCATTAATTTCTATACGCTGTTCAGGTATTTCCTTGTCTAACTTATGAGCATATTCTAAGATTTTGTCTACGAGTACTTCTGGAACTCTTATTGTTTTAGTTGGCTGATGGCGCCATACACTTTGCATGGGCACTAAATTTTTCTTTGTTCCACCTGGGTTCGGCATAAATCTTAATTACGTGCAGACCTTCCTTGCAATTATAACCAGATTAAGTTTTAGAGAGTAGCTTTTGACGAACTTCATTAAGAAATACTGGTTCTTGCGTACTTAGCACACGCTTTGTATGAAAGAACCCATATTTTCTTGCTATCGCTATTTTCTTTTTAATTGAGAAGTTTTATCATTATTTTGATAATATCAGTTTGAAAGTGAAAGTAGCTATGGCAATTACTTTGACGTATGAAGAATTGTGGGAGCTGTTGGGTGAACCCATACATCGAAACGAACTAGGTTCTGGGTCGGAGTTGCCTCAAGCTTTATGGGAATTTCCACAGCAACTAGGTAAAGGTTATTGGCAAGAGATAGATATTAATCCTGAACTTTGGCTGGATTTTTATGATGTGGAATATTATAATGATGTACTAATCACTTCTCCTGAATGCCAACATCCCCTACATTTTGATGTTTCACTTTCAGGAAAAGTTATAACTGAAAAGGGTAAATGTGGAGAAGGTTACACTCTCATTTGTGGTGGTGGCATTC
Organism: Calothrix sp. PCC 7716; assembly: GCF_019977735.1. Classification (GTDB taxonomy): domain Bacteria; phylum Cyanobacteriota; class Cyanobacteriia; order Cyanobacteriales; family Nostocaceae; genus Dulcicalothrix. The sequence continues at coordinate 6,277,410 of NZ_AP025018.1, forward strand.
AAAACAAAACGACAGTGGAAGTCAAAAAATTCCAACGCCTTGTAGGGGTAAGTATTGGGGTGTCTAGTCAGCTGCTATCAAGTTATTTTCCTGGAAAGGATGGAGAATTGCTACCAGAGTTGCGACAATTGTTTAACGATGATGACTGGCACCCAGTATTTTATCCAAAAAGTACGCCAGCAATACATGGAGTAGCGCAACAAATGATTAATTGTCCTTTTCATGGGGCAACAAAGCAAATATATCTACAGGGGAAAATATTAGAGTTAATAGCGTTACAGTTAGCCCCTATTTTAGAGGATGGAGAGAAAAAGCGGATATCACCGCCACTTAAGCTAGATACCATTGCTCGAATTCATCACGCTAGGGATATTTTGCGAGCGCGTTTGGAAAATCCCCCATCATCGTCGGAGTTAGCCCAACTTGCTGGAGTGAGCGGTCGCACCCTAAGACGTGGTTTCCATGAATTATTTGGTACCACTGTATTTAACTACCTAACTGTTATACGTATGGAACAAGCAGAAAGACTTTTGCGAGAAGGAAACTGTAGTGTAGCGGAAGTGGCTAACCTTGTAGGTTATTCTCACCTAGGTTTTTTCGCCAGCGTGTTTAAGCGGCAATATGGTATCTGCCCCAAGGAATGCTTGATGGGAAAAAAGTCCATATCGTGATAGTGGTGACAAACATCCAGATAGATTTATTCCCAACCGATTCTATATACTGAGCTTTAAGAAAATTAGAATTATTTGCAAGAAGCTAAAAATTCTTGACCTCTCTTTGGTGACAAAGGGCGGAAATTGGTATGTGAGAAGTAATTTTAAGGAGAAATTATGAAGCTTTGGCAGTTTTCTGCTAATTTCAACTTACAACTAGTGGTAATTTTATCAGGATGTTTGAGTACTTTGTTAGTACAGCCAGGATTGGCAGAGGAAACATCTAACTCTCCAAGTCTATCTACACGAAAAGCTGAAGTTTCAAAGGCTATTGTTAGCGAAGATAAAGGTTTTCAAATTCCCCAACTGAGGGATATAAAATTTCCTGCAACCACAGCTCAAATGTTGGTACAACAACCCGCACCAACCAACGCAACCCCAGCGGAGGTTGTCGTAATTGGGGGTGTGAAAGCTAATCCCACCGAGAAGGGTGTGGAGATAATTTTAGAAACAACTCAAGGAGATAAACTGCAAGTCGCTAATCGCAGTAGTGGTAATAATTTTATTGCTGATATCACTGGCGGGCAATTACAATTACCTTCCGGAGATGCTTTCATGTTTAAATCGGAAAAACCTATAGCGGGAATTACGGAGATTACAGTTACTAATATTGACACGAACACTGTGCGGGTAACGGTTCTTGGAGAGAAAGCTTTACCTGTCGTTGAGTTATTTGATGATAATTCAGGGTTGGTTTTTACAGTTGCATCCACAGTCACAGCAGCACAGCAACCAGAAAAAACACCAACTGAAGAAAAGCCTGTGACTGAGGCGCCGCAAGACAAACCTTTCTCCCAACAAGATGACCCAATTGAGTTGGTGGTAACGGGAGAGCAGGATGGGTATCAAGTACAAAATACAACGATTGGAACTAGAACAGATACACCACTCAGAGACATTCCTCAATCAATTCAGGTTGTGCCGCAAGAGGTATTGCGCGATCAAAATGTAACACGCTTGGAAGATGCTCTCCGAAATGTCAGTGGTGTAACTCAGGCATTTTCACAGTACGGTACAATTAGCACTTTTACTATTCGAGGATTTGCGGTCAATGAAGGTTCAGGTAGCAATTTTCTTAGGGATGGTTTACCCGACCCAGCAGCCGGCGGTGTTGCTGAACTTCCCAACATTGAGCGCATTGAAGTGCTTAGAGGTCCAGCGTCTGTGTTGTATGGTTTTGGCAACCCAGGTGGAACTATTAACTTGGTAACAAAACAACCACTTCCCAATCCTTTTTATGAAGTTGAGGCAACGATTGGTAACTACAGTTTTTATCGAGGTGCAATCGACTTTTCAGGAGCGTTGAATGACTCAAAGACGCTACTGTATCGTTTAAATGCATCTTATAGAAATTCCGGTAGTTTTATAGACTCTTTTGATAGCGAATATTTAAGTTTCTCGCCCGTGCTAAAGTTGGACATTGGTAACAAAACTAACATCATATTAGAGGGAGAATATATTAAAACAGATGCAGGTTTCTATTCTGGCGTACCCGTTATTGGTAGCGTGCTATCTAACCCAAACGGTAAAATCAGACGCAATCGTAATTTTGGTGAACCTTCTGATGGTAATGAACAAACCATCAGCAGAATTGGATACAGATTAGAACATAAGTTCAACGAAAATTGGTTATTACGAAATGCATTTAGAGCAACGTTCCGCAATTACAAAGATAATGTTACAATTCCATTTAGATTGAGAGCTGATAATCGAACACTTGACCGTTTCTATCGAGAGTATGAACTTAATTATGAAAATTACTCTTTGACAACTGACATCAGTGGTCAATTTTCAACGGGTTCAATTAAACATAAAATTGTATTTGGAGTTGATGTCAATAGATTTGATATTAGAACACCAAAATACATAGACTTTGATGCAGCATCAATTGATATTTTTAGCCCTATATATAGACAGCCTCTAGGGGATATCACGACTACTGATTCTCGGAATTTACAAGTTACAGACTCATTAGGATTTTTCATTCAAGATCAAATTACATTAGCAGAAAATTTTAAGCTACTATTAGGTGGACGATTTGATACATTTTCACAAAGATACGAGTTTTTGACAGATGGTAGCGAAAGCAGCCAGTCAGAAAGTGCTTTTAGCCCGCGTCTGGGAATTGTGTATCAACCAATTCCTGCAATTTCACTTTATGCAAGTTATGCACGTTCGTTTACCCCTGGAACTGGAACAGGCTTTTTAGATACAAACCTCCAATTTAAGCCCCAGCGAGGAACACAGTATGAAATTGGAGTCAAAGCAGATTTAAGCGCGCGTTTGAATGCAACCCTTGCTCTTTATGACTTGACTCGGACAAACGTTTTAACTACAGACCCCAATAATCCAGGATTTTCTATCCAAACTGGAGAGCAAAACAGTCAAGGTGTTGAACTCAACTTGGCTGGTGAAATTTTGCCAGGGTGGAATATTTTTGCAGGCTATGCTTACACAAATGCTAAAATTACAGAGGACAATACATTCGAGGTAGGAAATCGATTAAATAACACGCCAGAAAACTCGTTTAATTTATGGACAACCTACGAAATTCAACAAGGTTCATTGAAAGGCTTTGGATTTGGGCTAGGTTTATTTTTTGTAGGAGAACGACAAGGTAATTTAGCAAACACTTTCCAGCTACCTAGCTATTTTCGTACAGATGCTGCAATTTTTTATCAACAAGATAGATTTCGTGCAGCCCTCAATTTTAAAAATTTGTTTGACGTAGACTATTTTGAGTATGGGCTGAATTTAGCTCGTGTTTCTTATGGTCAACCTTTCACAGTACAAGGAACTGTTTCTTGGCAGTTTTAGCTTATTCTTTCCTCCTTCTGACAAAACTCTGTACAGGCAGAAACTTAAGAGGGAGGAAGCTATTCGTTAGTATTTATAATGATTAAAAGAGTTTACAATGTAATCATACTGTCATTGCTAGTTAGTCTAACTATTTTTTTAATCTCTGCTTGCAACAGAAAAGCTTATGATAGTTTACCCAATATCTATAAAACAACAGCTTCTTCTAGCTGTCATCAAGTTCAGCAAGCAATGGAAGAGATTTGTATTCCTACTAATCCTCAAAGTCTTGTTACCTTATCTTTAGTGACAGCGGCTATTGCACTTGACTTGAAAATAAAACCAGTTGGAAGCACTAATTTTTACCAAACAGAACCTGGATATTTAGAAGAGAAAATGAAGGGAATAAAATTACTAGGACGTTCACAACCGAATTTAGAAAAATTGTTGTTAATTAAACCGGATTTAATTTTAGGTTGGGAAAGTACTGGTAGAGAAATTCAATCTCAACTTTCAAAAATAGCCCCTACTATATTACTTGATTATCAAGGGGCGCCATCTTGGCGAGAGCATTTTAATTCAGTAGCTGAGGTGTTAGGAAAAAAGGATGCAGCCCAACAAGCATGGAACCATTACTATCAAAGAGTTGAAGAACTAAAAAGAGCGCTGGGTGATTCCTATAAGCATAAAAAAATTTCCTTTATTCATCTTGGCGTTCGCGGAATAGAAAGTGATGTAAAAAACTCCTTTGCAGGCTCTATTCTCAATGATATAGGATTGGAGCGACCGGAAGCGCAAAATGTGGTTGCACCCTATGGAATAATCAATATTTCCCATGAAGAATTAAACAAAGCAGATGGTGATATTTTATTTGTGGCAACTTGGACTAATAATTATAAACAAGTTCTTAAACAACTTCAACAAAAACCACTTTGGAAAAACCGGCTCTCCCGTGCTTTACGTGCTAAAATATTAAAATAATCATCTTTTGTTTCAGTAAAATCAGTTATGAAAAGGGTTTTGACCGAACTGTTAAATTTACCTGACATAGTAGTAGAATCCAGTCTACAAGAGGGTAACACCTTAATTTTATCAGTAACTAAAAAGACTAAAAGTGCAGTATGTCCACAGTGCGGAAAAAAGTCAGACCATCTGCACCAAAATCAAAATTACTTAATTAAAGATTTACCGATGGGAGATAAGGAAGTAATACTGAATATAAATAGACGAAGATTTAAATGTAAAAAATGTTGTAAAACATTTAATGAAGACCTTGATTTTGTCGGAGCAAGAAGAAAGCATACGCATCGATATGCGGAAAATATTATTAAACAGCTTATTCATAGTGATGTAAGTAATGTAGCCAAAAATAATGGATTAAGCGAGGAAGAAGTTTATTCGATGCTTGAAGATATAGTTAAAAATATTTTACCAATAAATGTTAGTAATTTAGTAAGGTTAGGAATAGATGAAATAAGTTTAGTTAAAGGTCAAGGAAAATTTATTGTCGTGCTTGTAGATATAGATACAGGAAAATTAATAGGGTTGGTTAAAGAAAGAAAACAAATTGATATAGAGAATGTGATGATAAAGTGGGGGAAAGTAGTTTTAGAACAAATAGAAGAAGTAAGTATGGATATGACCGGAAATTATAAAAATTTAATCGAGAAGATTTGCCCAAACGCCGTTGTTACAGTGGATAGGTTCCATGTTACAAAAATAATACACGAAGAGTTGAACCAAGCTAGAATAGCAGAAAAAAAAGCAGCGTTGGAATTAAATGTTGAATCGAGAGAAAAAATATTTGATAGTTTAAAAGGTAACAAATATACAATTTTAAAAGCAGAAGAGAACCTAACAGATAAGCAAAAAATAAAGTTAGATACAATTAGAGAAGCATCTCCTTTATTAGCAATAATGCATTCATTGAAAGAAGAATTTCGTAATTTATTTGATACGACTGAAGACCCAGGAACAGGAATATTAGGGTTACTCGATTGGTTAAAAAAAGCTGAGCCTTATTATCAAAAAAGTGTTAATACAATTAAACGCTGGTTTGGAGAAGTAGCAGGATACTTTGATAGGAAAACTACCAATGCAGTTGTAGAAGGAATTAATAATAAATTGAAGCTAATAAAAAGAAGTGGATTTGGCTTTAAGAATTTCCGCAATTTTGAGATTAGAGCTTTACTTTCTTGGCATTATAATATTAATTTAGCAAGTTAAGTACGGAAGAGCCAAATTTCCTCAAGGGGTGCGCCAACATTTTCACGACCATAAACCGGATTAAATAAGTCTATAGGAGCAAGTTCTTGAAAAAACGTTCTTCCTTCTTGAAAAGAACGGTCTCTTGACAAATCAATACCTATTAGCAACTTATGGTCAATGCTACCTGTTTTAAAATTACCAACAATATTTGTATCAAGGTTATAAGTTTGTTGAGCAAATTTAGCAATGACTAATCCTCTTGTTAGGGTGCGATTATCTTCTAATAAAGTATCTGGAAAAACAGAATTTTGCTGAACGCTTAAATATGAAAAGTTGAAAGCATTCCGTAATTGCCAATCTTGACTCAAACGATGTTCAAAATTATAACCGAGTCTAAAAGTGCGCCGATTATTTTGGTCAATAGAAGGTTCACCAATGAAACGGTTAATAGGGATTTTACCATTGGGATTAGATAAAATAGTTCCTAAAGCAGGTAAACCTCTATCATTCGGTTGTCTCTGGTCTGAATATTCTGTTTCTACAGTGAACTGAGTATCCTTACCTATCATCCAAGTCCAACTTGGCGCCACAAAATAAGTTTCTCTATCAAAAAAATCAACGAATGTATCTGTACTTAAAACCCCGGCATTTAAACGATATAACAAAGTTTTGTCATTATTTAGAGGGCCCGTCAAATCAATTGAGCCACCATAGGTATTAAAATTACCAATAGTCCCCTCTATTGAATAAAAAGGTGTACTTAAAGGTTTTTTGGTAACAACATTTACTGTACCTCCGGCGCCACCTGAACCAAAAATAACTGAAGCTGGACCCCTCAACACCTCTATCTGTTCAATGTTTTCTGTGAGAATATTGGTTGTAATACTGGTGTCATCCCTCAAACCATTACGGATAATATTCCGGTTTGAAAAACCCCGAATAGTAAAACCTTCAAATGCAGAACGTACTGAATTATCTGGTACAACACTAGGTGAATTTCGTAGCGCATCATTTAAACGCTCTACTTGCTGGTCTTCTAGTACTTGTCGAGGTATAACTTGAATTGCCTGGGGAACATCACGTAAAGGCGTATCTGTCCGTGTGCCAGTTGTTGTAGTATCAACTTTATAACTGTCTTGTTCACCCGTCACAATTAATTCGATTGGCTCTGCTTCGGCTTGTTGTAGCTTTTGCGTTACTCCGAATATTAAACTTTCATCGCTGTCAAATAATTCAACATTCGGTAAAGCTGTCTCTCCCGTCACAATCAACCTAACGTTATTAGTATCACTATTAATTACCGATACTTCAGCAATTCCTGCAATAGGCTTTTCTTGTCGAAATGCATTTGCATCTGAATAACGCAATTGAGCATTGGGAATATCTACAATCAGTCTATTACCTTCGCTGCGGCTTGTGGGCTGGAGCTTTTTTGCATCTGGGGTGTTTAAAATAATTTCGATGCCTTCTTTCGTTTCGTTTATACGAACACCCGTTACTAAAGATGGAGATGGTGAAGCAGGTGATTGAGAAAGCCATTCTTTAATTGTTGTTGCAGGTTTTGGAAATTCGCTTAATTGAGAGATTCTTGATATAGAATTAATTTGACTATCAGTATTCCGCTTTACTTCAGCTTTTGCAGAAGCAGAGAAAAACGCTGAAAACAAGCTCAACGCCAAAAACAAGTATTGCATTTTATTTAACATATTCTCACACCACACAAAGAATCTTTATCAATAAGCTTAAAGGTAAGCTCTTTGTAGGTGAAGATGGTTTTGGTGGCTAGACGGAATTTTTATGGTGGCTAGGCGGAATTTTTGAGATAAATGCTCGGATTCACCCCGAACTTCTTGCGAAAAGCAGCAGCAAAGTAACTGCGGTCACGAAATCCCACCATTTGCACTACATCTGTAACTTTGGCGCCTTCTGCTTCGAGTAAATATCGTGCTTTTTCCAAGCGATAATCGTATAAATACCCAAATGCGGTGGTTCCAAATACTTCGCGGAAGCCTTTTTTGAGCGTGCAGTCGTTCAAACCGACCATCCGAGCGAGTTGCATTAACGAGGGCGGTTTGTCAAGATTTTTGATTAAAATATCTCTGGCGCCATAAATGCGGTCAATATCATCAGGTTTAAGACTGCTGGATATATTTGTGTGTGAATCACTTTTAATTTGTTCTAAACGTAGGGCAATTAGTTCTAATGCTTTACTTTCCAAATACAATCTTTTCGTGATTCCTTGATACGGACAGTTTAAAATTTGATTTATCAGATTTTGCATCGCGCTCGTAGTTTTCGCAAAATGAAGATAATCTGGTTCTCCCTCCACGGATATTACCCGTAGCATTTGTTGGGGTAGCTGCTCAATATCATCAGCAATCAGAGTTTGAAAAAATGGAACTTCAAGATGGATATCAAATTTGAGAATGCGTGAACCTGCTTGCCATTTGAAAAAACCCCCTTTTCCTGAATGCCATCCAGCCGCAAAGAAGTTTTGTCCTGGAGGAGTTTTTTCTGTATAATTATTGCCTAAAAGACTGAAGCTTAACTCTAATTGCCAGCCGGGTGTACCATCTGCTAACTCAACAGTTAAATCTTCTTGCAACGTATAGTCATCAATCAAAAAATTCAGTCCTGAACAAATCTCAATTGACCGACGATACCCTTTACTCAGGTGTTTTGGGTCATGGAGCGGTATTTCAATAGTTTGGTATGGCGAAATATTATTTTCTTCGACTTGAAAAATTTGATTGTAAAATTCCTCTTCCGAGATGGTTAGAGCCATATTTGCCTTGTTTCTTCAGATAGGGGGTAGAAGATGGGTTGTATTATGCTTATTGATAAATAATATCATTATTTTTGACAATAGTTGATTTTCCTGAAAATTTAAGCCTAAAATCAAATCTGGTTTGAGTAAAGTCAAAGTTTCCAGGGAGGGATTGTTACGCTTTCCTAAATTAATTGGCTGGCTGGTAACAAAACTACCTAGGTAGGGAATTTGTTGGCTATGGTTATTGAATTGGCGTAATCTAAACAAATAAGCATCCGCGTAAGCAGAAGGTTGTACATCTAAGGCTAGCTCTAGCATCATACTCAATATCTTTGTTTTTCCAACCGCGCTCCCACACTTAAATAACGTAAACCAAATTATTGGTCTTTACGGGTTATGCATGGTAAAAACTGTTGTCATTCAACGGAGTTTCACTTGTGACATAGAATTACGTTTTTCACCCGTTCATGATTAACATACTAATACAGTACAAATAAACTATAATTATAGGGGCAAAGCTGAACAAGTCGCTTGATGGTTCGACTATGAATTATGTTATTGCCCAAACATGTTGTTATATAAGGATTGTACGAAAGAATTGGTGTATTCTATAAGATAATTTCATGGGATTACCTTGTATTTTCCACTCCTATGGAAATGGACGACCTCGAAGCGTTGTTGATTGAATACGGTATTTTGGATGACGACAGCAAGCACGCAGAAATTATCGGTAAGCCTGCTGAAGCTACCAAATAACTGACAATCTAAAAAGGAGAAAAGGAAATAAGGAAGAAAAGGAAGATAAGTTCTCCCCCTTTCCCCTTCCCCTTTTCCCCCCTCTCCGAAAAACGCACTTATTCTCCACATCTAACAATTACAAATAACCGAGGCTAAATATGACACCTCCTGACAAGAATCTGGTAGAAGAACAGCAGAAGTTGATTGAGGAAGTCCTCGAAGCTTACCCTGAGAAATCTAAGAAAAAACGCGCGAAACACCTCAACGTACACGAAGAAGGTAAGGCTGATTGCGGCGTTAAGTCTAACATTAAGTCGGTTCCTGGTGTAATGACCGCTCGTGGATGTGCTTACGCAGGTTCTAAAGGGGTGGTATGGGGACCAATCAAAGACATGATTCACATAAGTCATGGTCCTGTTGGTTGCGGTTACTGGTCATGGTCTGGTCGTCGTAACTACTATGTTGGTAAAACAGGTGTCGATGCTTTCGGTACCATGCACTTTACCTCCGACTTCCAAGAACGTGACATCGTATTTGGTGGTGACAAAAAACTTACCAAAATCATTCACGAAATCGAAGAACTCTTCCCCCTCAACAAAGGTATTTCGATTCAATCTGAATGTCCTATCGGTCTTATCGGGGATGACATCGAAGCTGTAGCTAAGAAAACCTCGAAAGAAATCGGTAAACCAGTAATTCCTTTACGCTGTGAAGGTTTTCGTGGAGTTTCGCAATCTTTGGGACACCACATTGCTAACGACGCTATCCGTGACTGGGTATTCCCTCACTTCGACAAAGCTAAGAAAGAAAACAAACTCGACTTTGAACCAGGTCCTTACGACGTTGCATTAATCGGAGATTATAACATCGGCGGTGACGCTTGGGCCAGCCGGATGTTACTCGAAGAAATGGGATTAAGAGTTGTGGCCCAGTGGTCTGGAGATGGGACCATAAACGAACTTATCCAAGGACCTGCTGCTAAGTTAGTTTTAATCCACTGCTACCGCTCGATGAACTACATCTGCCGTAGTTTGGAAGAATCTTATGGCTTGCCTTGGATGGAATTTAACTTCTTTGGTCCTACCAAAATTGCTGCATCGCTTCGTGAAATTGCTGCTAAGTTCGATGACAAAATTCAAGCTAATGCTGAAAAAGTTATCGCTAAGTATCAACCTGTCATGGACGCGGTTCTTAAGAAGTACCGTCCTCGTCTCGAAGGCAACACCGTAATGCTTTATGTTGGTGGTCTACGTCCTCGTCACGTTGTTCCTGCATTTGAAGATGTCGGTATCAAGGTAGTTGGTACTGGTTACGAATTTGCACACAACGATGATTACAAACGTACTACTCACTACATCGACAATGCGACGATCATCTATGATGACGTAACTGCATACGAATTTGAGGAGTTTGTCAAGGCTAAGAAACCTGATTTGATTGCTTCTGGTATTAAAGAGAAGTATGTTTTCCAAAAAATGGGCTTACCTTTCAGACAAATGCACTCTTGGGATTACTCCGAGCTTGATTATAGGTCATAAAAGCCAACAGGCGCCAAGCTTTTTTAACGTTAAAGCAATTAAAAAAGATATTTTTTAGCCTAAATCCAATTATACTCAGGCGCCAATAATTATCAACTGCGACAAGCTCACGCTCCACAAAGCTTACTATATATAGCTTCTAGAATTTCTTTATTAGAGGCGCCACTAGTAAAATAGTCAATTTAAATACATTTTTGAACTATATTTTTTAGATTAAATAGTACAAATTCAACTAGCAAGCTACTTTAATTGATATACGCTCTTTATGGAAGGCGCCGCAACCACTGTATTTCGTCCGCTCTTTTTCGCGTGATATAATGCATCATCAGCCCGTTTAAAACAATTGTATAAAGTTTCAGCAGTTTCAAACTGGGCAATTCCAAAACTGACTGTGATGTTTGCAACTTCTGGAAAACTGTGTTTCGCAATAACTAAACGTAGTCTCTCTGCTAATTCGTAAGCTTCTGCCATAGAAGTTGAGGGAGTAAGAATTACAAATTCTTCACCTCCCCAACGAGTCAAAACATCCGATGTACGAATATTCTCCTTTAACAAATGAGCTAAAGAAGCTAGTACACAATCACCAATTGGATGCCCATAGTTGTCGTTGATGCTCTTGAAATGGTCGATGTCTAATATTAAAAGTGATAATAATTGATTGTGGCGTGAAAGCCGATTTATTTCAGCAGACACTATCTCCTCAAAATAAAGACGGTTCCAGGCGCCTGTCAATGTATCAGTTGATGCAAGGAGTTCTAGTTCTGTTAATGCTTTTTGTAACTCCTGGTTTGCAAGTTCTGCTACCATACGCGCTTTTTGACATTGTGTAAATACTTGATTTATAATTCTTAGACTTATTAATAAAACGATAGTCATACCAAGTATGACTCCTAAAATTATTGATAACTGTTTTTTAATAACATCTTTAACTAAAGTCTTTCTGTGTGCAATGTTAACAATCATCCAAGGTGCATTATTTAATTTTTGATATGTTATTAAATATCCATTGACAGTAATTTGACCCTTATTTCCAGTTTTTAATAATTTGAGTAACTTTGCTCGAACGCTAAAATCTGGAATGAAATACTCAGCAGACTTGGAATCGCTAGGTTGCAAGTTGGGATGACTCAATACTTTTCCTTCGCTTGTCAAAATTATTGCACTTTTACCGCCAAGCTTTTTAACAAAACGATTTAAGCTTAAGACAGGAAAATCTATGCCAATATTTCCAAGATGGTTATTTCCTTGATAAACAGGACTACTAGCTGTGACTATTAGCTTCTTTCCCAAAATATCTTGATAAGGATTAGTAAAATAAGCTTTACGGCTAGGGTTATTTTTTATTCCAGATATAATAAATTTTTGATGAATCGCTTTTTGAAACGTTTCTACATTTTCTTTACGAGTGATTGGTAGTATAGCTGGATAAGTTATATCAAGCGTACCAGCAACCGAAGTGTAATAAATTCTTGCTTCTGTTGGCAACTGCTTATAAATTGCAGGCAAAAGCGGTGCAAGTGACAAACTCATCTTAGTCTGACGTTGAGTTCCCAAATATTCGGCTTGAGAACGCACTACTATCACATTGTTTAAGGTAGTTTTAAGCAATGCATCAACATCAACTGCTTTCACATTTATGTCTTGTTGCTTTTCTTCTAATTCCTGCTCATATAACTGTGCAATTCCCAAACCCGCAAGTGAAATGAAAACCATAATCATAATGGCATATGAAGCTTTGACAATTGATTTCGGGTAGCGAGAAGCGATTGTTCTGGCTTTTTTAAGATTCGCAATCTTTCTCAAAGTCACTTTTGTCATGATATAGCCTTTTTTCTCATCTTGAATTTTGAGTATAAGATTATACTTGACTTTTAAAGTGGTGTTTTAATATTTATTTTATAATTGTCTAAAGAAAATTCTTAATTGGAAAAAATCTTTATTATTTTTAAATATTTAGCTTTTTTAAGGAGGAATGATGAATTATTTTTATATTAAGACATCAGTAATAATAACTTTGCTTCACATTACATTCCTCAGTATATTTACTTAAAAATGTAAAGATATATTAAGTGTGCGTGAACATAAGTTTGACATATTGTTGTCATTTTTGTTTGTCAAGCTAGGTGTAGCTTGCTTAAGAGTTAACTCTATGAACAAATCGACACAACCTACTATCGGTATTACTACATTTAATCAAAATGATGATGGTCAGTATCACATAAAGAATACATTTGTACGAGCAATACGTCATTGTGGTGGTTTGCCTATCTTATTACCCCCTGGTCAACCAGAAGAAAGTGCCGCAATTTTAGAAGTTGTGGATGGTTTAATTTTTTCTGGTGGTGGCGATTTAGACCCAGCAACTTATAATGGCGAGTATCATCCAGCTATTTCTTCTGTTGACAGCACTCGCGATGCTTTTGAATTAAAACTTTTTAATCAAGCTTTGAGCAGTGATATCCCTATGTTAGGCATTTGCCGAGGACTTGCTGTCATGGCTGTTTCTTGTGGCGCCAGTCTTATCTCTCATATTCCGTTGGAGTTTGGTAAATTGGTAGTGCATACAGGAGATTCAGAAGAGAGCGTTAAACACGAAGTTAAAATCAACCCTCAAAGTCATCTTGCCTCAATTATGGAAGCAACAACTGTAGAAGTTGTCTCAATGCATCACCAATCAATACGTACTTTACCCGAAGGATGGCGCCTTGCCGCACGCGCTAATGATGGTGTAGTTGAAGCTATAGAATGTGAATATCACCCTTGGGCTATTGGAGTGCAATGGCATCCGGAACTTGCAATTGATAACCCACAACAATTGCGTATTTTTGAAGCTTTAGTTGAAACTGCGCGTGTTAGAAAAATTAAAAATCAAAACAGGCGCTATCACTTCTTGGGCTAAACGTAGTGACTCGGTATCAAATTTATCATCTTGGGTCATAATACACCTGTATATTTATTCACATATATGTAAAATAATTAATTTAAACGTATCCACCTCCTGCTTGGAATGTATGTCCAGTAATCCATCGACACTGGTCGCTAACAACAAACGCAATTACATCAGCAATATCTTCTGGCTGTCCCAATCTTTTAAAAGGTGACTGTTCAGCAGCAGAAGAAGCATCATCACCTGAATTTATAAACATCTCAGTTTCGGTTGGCCCTGGTGAAACTGTGTTGACTGTAATGTTGCGTTCACCAAGTTCCATCGAAAGAACTTTTCCCATTAATTCCACAGCTGCTTTACTTGCAATATATAATCCAAATCCAGGCTGTGGACGAACAACTAATCCACTAGAGATATTGACAATACGCCCATTTTTATTAAGTCTACGGGCGCCTTCTTTCATGCACAAAAACGTTCCTTTGACGTTCAATCCAAAAACTTTATCAAAAGCGTCTTCATCCATGTCGGCAAGAGGCCTAACGTCACCTGTTCCAGCATTATTAACGATGATATCAGGTGAGCCAAAACTAGCTTCCGTCTTTTCAAACAGCGCGGTTACATCTTCAACTTTGCTCAAATTTGCTTGAATAGCAACAGCTTCGCCACCGTTATTTTTAATTTTAGTTACAACCTCATCCGCAGCATCCTGATGACCTGCATAATGAACAATTACACGGGCGCCAGAGTAATTATTACCTCAAGTAGTGACGAAAAACTCGAACGTGCGCGCGCGCTTGGTGCAGACGTAACTATTAACTATCGCACAAATCCTGAATGGCAAGAGAAAGTACGTTTCTTGACAAACGGAGTCGGTGTTGATCAAGTAGTTGAAGTTGGTGGTGAAGGTACGCTCTCACGCTCGCTTTCTTCTGTACGTATTGGTGGTTATATTGGTGCTATTGGAGTTCTCACAGGTTTTGGTGGAGGTGGCTTAACTCCAGCATCTGTATTTTTTAATCATCTACGATTCCAAGGTATTTACGTGGGTAGTCGAGAGATGTTTTGTTCGATGATAAAAGCAATCGAATTACACCGTTTAAAGCCTGTAATTCATGAAACTATTCCTTTTGCAGAGGTCAAGCAAGCTTACGAATTGCTTGAACAAAGCAAGCACTTTGGGAAAATCGTCATTAGCCATTCGTAAGTATGAGAACAAAAGATACTTTTCAAATACCCTCGTGAGGCAAACAAACACTATGCCGTATATCAATATCCAAATCACGCAAGGTGCAACAAGAGAGCAAAAAGCTCAACTTGTCAAAGAAGTAACCGATTCACTTGTGCGTATACTGGGTAAGAAACCAGAGCTTACGCACATCGTTATTCAAGAAATTGCAGACGAAAATTGGGGGTTCTGCGGTTTATTAACCGATGATTGGAAAAAGCAGCAAAACTCTGAGTCATAAGTTCGAGAATGATATTAATATCAATACTAATACAGGGCAAACATATCGCAAGATTGTGACAGTGACACAAGATTTTGATAGCTGGAGATGAGTTGTTTTTCTAAGCTGAGATAGTAAGCGATTTGGAAGAATTATGGCAAATTTATTACACCTTGATGCTAGTCCCCGCAATCAACGCTCCCACTCCCGCAGACTTTCAGGGGAATTTATTAAGGCTTGGAAACAGTTCTATCCCAATGATAAAATCACCTATCGAGATGTCGGACAAAATCCTGTTCCTCATGTAGATGAAGCTTGGATTGCCGCAGCTTATACTCCACCAGAACAGCTTACCCCTCAACTACGAGAAGCAATTCGTATTAGCGATTACCTAGTGGATGAATTTTTAGCTGCCGATATTTATGTCATTGGCGTTCCTATGTATAATTTAAGCATTCCAAGTACTCTCAAGGCTTATATTGATCAAATCGTGCGGATTGGGCGAACTTTTGCCTTGGCGCCAGAAAATCCTGCAAACCCTTATCAACCGCTCGTATTAGGCAAAAAAATGTTTATCATCGCCACACGTGGGGGTTCTGGCTTTGGTGTCGGTGGGCAATACGAGCAGATGAATTTTCAAACTCCTTACCTCGCAGCAGTTTTTGGCTTTCTCGGCATTACTGATATCAGATTTGTTGAAATGGAAAACGACGAATTGGGTGGACAAAAATTAGCAGAAGCACTTGAGAACGCTCGTACTCAAATCGCTCAATTGGCAGGAAGTTTTCATAGTCTATAATTCATTTGTACTGTAATTTCCATGACTGTCGATTTTGTGCCCATTGGCGCCTGCTTACCCTAGTTGACTATTTCATCACCTACTAAAAAACCTGATAAAACTGGTAATAACTTATCAAATCATTACAATTACCAGTTACGGAGCCACGGTGAATGCCCCTATATTCGTAACCAATGTTTGTTCTCGTTCAAGTGGGACTTGACCTTCAGTAGGTTTTGCCTTTCCCGTTCTCCTCCCCCCAGACTTATTGCTACCTCCCGGATGAGCGCCTTTTGTGGGTCTTTTTCTGAGATTCATTTACTAAGGAATCTAATAAGAACCGTGATCTCGGTATCGAGTTCAAACATCTGCGGTCTGCGGATACAGAATTTTTTCAGCCAAGCTGATAGCTTTCTCCACCCTCCCGCAAAACCTACGTCATGCCAATCCTCCGGTCGGAAAAACGCAGTCAGAGTTTTTAACCATTTCTGGGGGATATACTCTCGAAAACCCATAGCTCGACGAGCGATTACCATAGCAGCAGTTCAGGCGCCTGCCAGGGTAAGCATTCTTGAGGGCAAACTAATCCTTTGCGTTATGGTCTCGGCGTTTTACAAACATTTGTCTTAAATAGATACAAAACGTATAGTTACTTAGAAAATAAAAAGCTTTTCATGATTGTTATTCCAATTTTTGTGACATGTCTTTTTAAAAACTGCATAAACACATATGGTTCACACCTATATTTTAATAACCAAGTTTAGAACTGTAAGTGAATATTTTATTAGGGCAAAATCATGGTATATAATCGCTTTTTTGGAACAAGCCTCATAAGTAGTAATCGAGATTCTGGGAGCGCACAAAGCTTACTAAGTGTAAAAAAAATACAATTAAGTATGACAATCGTGCTGAGTATATAAAGGTAGAATGTCTATAAACTCTTTTCATTTTTATAAAGTTCAAGAAAGATTAACACAGCGTTCAAGGAAACCATATGGAAGAAATACTTAGGGGGAAAGTTGCTGTTGTAACAGGGGGAGCTACGGGAATTGGTTACGCAATAGCAAAACGTTTTGCAAGTGCTGGGGCAAAAGTTATTCTGGCAAGCAGACAACAGCAACGCTTGGAAACAGCAGCTCAAAGCATTGGAGAAGCGGCTGTTGCAATACCCACCGATTTCTCTGATTTTAAACAGGTGCAGCGGCTTTTTGAGGGACTCTCTCAAGTGGATATTCTTGTCACTTGTGCTGGTGCAGCAATTTTTGGTGCAGTTGATACGGTACCAATGGAACAAGCAAAATCTCTTTTTGAAGGACGGTTCTTTGGTCAACTAGCGGCAGCGCACTATGCAGTACCCAAAATGCCACCAGGAAGTGTAATTATCTTCTGCTCTGGAATTGCAGCTTCCGTTGGACTGCCCTACTATAGCGCTGGTTCTGCCCTTTGTGGTGCTGTTAACTCTATGACGCGCGCCCTTGCGGTTGAGCTAGCTCCTAAAGGCATCCGTGTAAATGCTATCTCACCGGGATATATCGAAGACACAGATATCCAATCTAATTTGTCAAAAGAACAGTTGGAAAATTTTGTTTCCTCAATAAAAGTCACAGTTCCGCTTCAGCGGTCAGGTAAAAGTAATGAGGTGGCTTCGGCAGCATTTTTTCTTGCCACATGCGGCTATGTAACAGGGCAAATTATTGAGGTTGATGGCGGGTGGACAGCATCTTAGAGGTATTTTATGACTATTAAACTAGCAGGTAAAATTGCACTTATTACTGGAGGCAACAGCGGTATTGGACTTGCCACAGCCCAACGCTTTGTTGAGTCAGGCGCCTACGTTTTCATCACTGGTCGCCGTCAAGATAGTCTTGATGCTGCCGTAGAGAAGATTGGTAAGAACGTCACTGCTATTAGAGGGGATGTCTCAAACATGACAGACCTAGATCGCCTTTATGCTACAATCGAGCAAGAGCAAGGGCACCTTGATGTGATTTTTGCCAATGCTGGGAGTGTAGAATTTGCACCGCTCGGATCGATCACCGAAAAACACTTTGACAAGATTTTCAATACTAACGTTAAAGGTTTACTTTTCACCGTGCAGAAAGCGTTGCCTCTATTAACAGAGGGTGCTTCCATAATCCTGAATGCCTCGATTTCTTCCATCAAGGGCGCCCAAGCCTTGAGCGTCTACAGTGCCACCAAAGCCACCGTGCGATCATTTGCACGCAACTGGACACTCGACCTCAAAGAACGCAAAATCAGGGTTAACGCCATCAGCCCTGGCATAGTGCCTACTCCTGGCTACAATCTCATGGGACTGAGTGAGGAACAGGTACAGAAATTCGTGGAAAGCCAAACTAGCAAAATTCCACTGGAACGAGTAGGCACGCCCGATGAGATCGCCAAAGCCGTTGTCTTTCTCGCCTCAGACGACAGTAGCTTTGTGAACGGTATCGAACTGTTTATTGATGGTGGCATGGCGCAGATTTGAAGCGTCTCAACAGTATAAAGTTGATTTTGCTATTATCAGCACTGGGTGGTATTGACATTTTAGCAAATAAAGCCCTCTTCATATCGTAAGATGCATAGAATTTGGAAGAAAGTTACAATTGCCCCATAACAAAGTTATGACTTCTGCTAGAGGAATGATTACCTTTTTACAACTAATCTGAAAAAGTATTAAGAATGAACTAACGGAGTCAAGTCATGACGAATTTAATTTCAAGCACAATCTCTCACATCAGTAACGTGCTTAAACAATTCCAAGTAAAGCGTTTTCTAGCTGTTGCTCTAGTTGGGTTTTTACTACTGACAACAAACGTCGCTCCCGAACATGGTAGTAACAAAGCTCTAACCAACAAGATTGACGAATTGGTACATCAAGACGATTCCCAAAGACCAAAAACAACAGGGGATTGGAATAAAGAAGCTCGTGAAACCGAAGATGCTCCTGGTGAAAGACTTCAAAGAATAGGTAAACAAACCGCAGAAGCTGTAAAAGATTTCGGCTCGGTATACCCTGACACTGCTGAAAGAAGTGCTAATGCCGAACAGTAATATTTGATATATACAAGCTAACAGAAAATACGTAAGGTGGGCATTGCCCACCCTACTGGCGCTACTGGCGCCATAAAAACATTCTAACTAATCAAAAATATTAAAATTAGTCTCGGTGCAACAGCCGATCTGGAAGTTCCTGTAACACCCTTTCAAACGGTGCCGTACTATTTAGTCCCCGCGTTAAAACTAAGGCGCCTTGAATTTGCATGACAGCATCTTCTGCTCTTTGACGTGCCCGTGTTTCAGACAACCCTGCTTCTTGTAATACCTGCGCTAAACTATCAATCCAAGCGTTGAATGCCTGACTTACCTGCTTATGAAATAAATCATCCGACTCACCAAGACTAAACACCGCTAATAAACACGCATCTTGCCCACAATTATAAAACTGTTTGAGGCTAGAGTTCATTGCTTGAATACGTTCTAGTGGTTCACCCCCTACACGCAGAGGATTGAGAACTGTTTCATTAAACCACTGGTTTACATACTCTAATACCGCCTCTGCCATCCCTTGTTTTCCATTGGGAAAGTGATGGTAAAGACTTGCACGACCTAACCCCGTTGCTTTTGAGATGCGGGATAAAGTTGCACCTTCGTAACCATATTGGCGAAATACGTTTACTAACCTTCGCGATGCTTCAATTTTATCCATCTGATTTTTTTTGTTTTACCTATTGACATTGTACCAAACGTTCGGTAAAGTTGATTGTATCGAATGTTCGGTACAAAATAGCAAAAGTTAGAGCAGAGATTAAAGGACGGGCAGGATGCCCATCCCACAAGATATCCCACAAGATATCCCACAAGATATCCCACAAGATATCCCACAAGATAGGTAATTTATTCATTCAAGGTGGGTGATTTATTTATTGGAATATTTTTGTTGTGCCTTTCTATTGTACCGAACGTTCTGTTTATTTGATTGAAACAAGGAGAATTTGAAGTGAAAGCTGCGATTGTAATTCTTTCAGACCCAAAAGCAGGTACAGAAGAAGCACTTGGACGTTTATTTAATGCACTAGCTTCTGCCTATGATTTGAAACAAAATGGTGACGATGTTACCCTGTTATTCCAAGGTGCGGGTACTCGTTGGATTGGAGAGGTAAGTAAAGTAGAGCATCCGGCGCATGATTTATTTGAGGCAATTAAAGGCAACGTTGCAGGTGTATCGTGTGGTTGTGCGGATGTTTTCGGCGCCACAGAAGATGTTGTAAAATCCGGTTTTGACCTGATTAAAGATAATAATGTACCAGGTACAACTGGGTTGCCCAGTCTGCGGAATTTAATTGCAGACGGTTATCAAGTTCTTACGTTTTAGCTGTCCAAAATTAATTGACGGAGGCAATATCAATGTTAATTGCTAATCCTTTCCATGATGGTGAGCGGTTGGTGCAACAGCGTTTTGGGGAATCGGAAATTGCCGAGCGCAATGGACGTATAATTGCTGACACAATTATGGAAGGCGCCATGAAGTTTATTGAACAACAACCAATGGTGGTGTTGGGCAGTGTGGATGAGGAGCTTTGGGTTTGGGCTTCGGTTATGTTTGGTTCTCCAAGCTTTATGACCGCAGTAGATCAACGTAGTGTTGAGTTTGATTTAACCATTGCTGCCCCTAATTGGCAAGACCCTTTTTGGGCAAATATTGAGCGTAATTCTCAAATTGGGATGTTGGTAATTGAACTTGCGACTCGGCGCCGTCTTCGCATCAATGGTAAAGCGACTCGTCTATCAAAAGAAAAATTATATATAGATGTCGCCGAATCTTATCCAAATTGCCCGAAGTTTATAACTCGGCGCCATATGACTCGAAACCAAGGAAGTGTTCATAGCTTGGAAGAAGCACGAACTGGACGAACGTTGGAACCTATTCAACAAGCTTTTATTGCTAGTGCTGATATGTTTTTTGTTGCCAGCGCGCATCAAAATCGCGGAGTTGATGCATCACACCGAGGTGGTAATCCTGGTTTTATTAGAGTTTTGGATGGTAGTACTCTTAGAATTCCTGATTACACAGGCAATGGTATGTTTAACACTTTGGGCAATTTTGTTGAAAACCCTCGTGCAGGTTTAGTTTTTTTGGACTTTGAGCGCGGTCGAAGTTTGCAATTAATTGGGCGCCCAAAAATTTTATGGGAGTTAGACGACTCAACGCATGAAACGGGTGGTACTCAACGTTACTGGAATCTAACAGTCGAAAAGTGGTTAGAAACAAGTTTACCACAGTCGTTCGAGTGGGAATTGCTTGATTATTCCCCCTACAATCCGTCTTAAGGCTATTTTGGTAAATAAACCAATTATAGAGAGACGTTACATGTAACGTCTCTACACCTATGTTCTAAAAATCATATTCTTTCTTTAGTTTGGCTGATATATACCTTCGGCATGAAGTTTAACGATTGCAAATAAAAAATAATGTAAATGTATTCTATAAAATTGTAATACAAGTAAACTTAGACACTATGCAAAATACAGAAAGTACATTGTTTGATAAATTCTTCCGCGATAGCAATGGTAATATCGTTATAGCTCAACCACCTAACTTACCTCTAATTATTTGGGGTGTCGCTAGTTTACTGAAATTAATTGTTACAAGCGGTCAAATAAACGTAGGTTTAGATGTAGTGGCTTTTGGCGCCCTATTTACCTGGGCATGGTTGGAATTATTTCAAGGAGTTAATTATTTTCGCAGAACGTTAGGTCTTATCGTGTTGGTTGGAGTTACTGCTTCAAGAATTTACGCGCTAGCATACTAAAAGCACAGTAAAACAGAATATCTATGTTAATCTCTCTTATTGCTGACTATGGTACTGGTGACCCAGCTTTTACTGAGGTAACACAACGCTTATTGATGACGTTACCTCAAGCCCAAGTTCATTTGCTCTCAGTGCCAGCATTCAGTACACTCGCTACGGGTTTTTGGATTGCTCAATTAGGCTTAAATCCAGGCCCTAAAGAACGATTGATCTATCATAATTGTGCCCCCCGTAAGGATGACCCTCAAGCTCGACGAGATAATGAAGGTGAGGGTTTGACTTATGCACTATTACCAAATGACACGAAGGTAGTAGGTGTATTTGCTGGATATACATTGTCATTTATCAAGCACCACGCTAAAGAATTTAGAAGAGTCAACGTTTCACGCTCTGGTTCTCAATTTCGCTCGCGCGATGTGTTTCCAAGCGCTGCAACAGAATTAGCTTCTGGTGACTTTAGTTTATTAGGGGAAGAATTGAGTGTAGAAGAAATTCCTGACCCTCCAAACGACCGTATTGCTTGGATTGATGGTTACGGAAATATTAAAACTACTATCCCAGACTATTCAGTTAACTTAGAGCCGCAAACTAAATGTGTTATTCGCATTGGTGGTGTAGTGAGTGACGCTATTTATTCAGATGGTAGCTTCCAAGTTCCTGAAGGCACTTTGGCTTTTGCTCCTGGTAGCGCTGGTTGGGTAAGTGCTGATGGTAAAGAACGAGTTCGTTGGATGGAACTATTTCTCAGAGGAGGCAGTGCTTGGGAACGATTTGGTAAACCACGAGTTAATGAAGTAGTTTATAAATAATTACAACTTAGAGAACTCCACTAAAAAAAATGCTTTTCGGTCATTCTGAACGCAGTGTTATGCGAAGCATTTGCCGCAGGCTAGAATCTCGCGGATATGCGTGCGAAAGCGACAAAACTACGTTTACATCACGCTTTGAGATGCTTCGTTCCTCAGCATGACAACATTGGATCAATTATTCTGTGGGCTTCTCTTATACAAAAATCCGTTCAGTAATTTTCAAAAATTGTCTATGTAGAGATGCGTAAACCGAAGGTTTTGATTTCAGCTTAAACAGTTGCAATTTATGTTATACATTGTTGATACGTAATGTTACGGAAATAGTATTGATAAGCAGAATAGAAGCCAAAGGGTTTATAAGTCTTCTAACTATAGAGTTAAGTCTTCTTATCTAGCCCTAAAGATATAATTTACAAATTATCATCGAATATCAGTCTATAGCTAGATGGTAATACTTGTTATTTTATTTATGTAATTTGTGATAATAATAATCGTTAACACTTATATTCCATTACATCCTTTCTAATACATAAAAAAAAGCCTGATATTAGACAAAATAAGAATCAACTTAGCCGCAAAGTTAATTTAATATACATAGTGTTGGTAAATATGGCGATTAAAAGCGACATCAAAAGGTGCGGTGTATACCGTTGTCCTAGGTGATGTCTTGGATATAGGCGCCGAACTTTTTTGCAGATAACATCAGCAATAACGTGCTTTACCAAATATTAATAGTACCTAAATTTATTTTTGAATAACTCTATGTATGAGAGAAAATGTATAGCGAAACATAAGTATTTATACTTTAAAAATCAGCATAACTTCGATTAATAGCTATATGGTAGTTATTAAAAGTATCTTTAGCGTAGCTTTATAAGCAGTAGGATATAAAATGCATTCAGATTTTTCTCTAGTATCGGTAATAATTCCTGCATACAACGCAGAGGTGTTAATTGGTCGAACTTTAGAATCAGTTATCTCTCAAACCTACAAGAATCTTGAAATTATAGTAGTTGATGATGGCTCACAAGATAGAACTGCGTCCATTGTAGAGTCATTTATGGAAATAGATAGTCGTATCGTTTTATTTAAACAAGCTAATGCAGGGGTAGCAGCAGCACGTAATTTAGCGATAGCCAAATCTAGTGGTGAATTTATTGCTCCAATTGATGCTGATGATATTTGGTATCCAGAAAAAATAGAAAAGCAAGTGCAATGCTTGTTAGCGAGTCATCCAAACGTTGGCTTAGTTTATAATTGGTCAGTATTACTTGATGAAGAAGATGTAATTTTAGGTCAATACGAACCTCAGCATTATTTCAAATTTTTAACTGCGGAAGGTAATGCTTATCCAGCATTGCTGTATATGAATATTGTTGGTAATGCGAGCGTACCTTTGATTCGGAGAAGTTGTTTTGAAAAAGTTGGAGGTTACAATTGCGAGTTAAAACAGCAGAATGCTCAAGGTTGTGAAGATTGGGATATTTACTTACGTATAGCTGATTTTTACGAGTATAGAGTTGTACCAGAATTTCTAGTTGGTTATCGCCAAGTTAAAGGCAGTATGTCAAGAGCAACTAAATCAATGGCTAAGTCTTTTGAGTTAGTCATAACAGATGCTCGGCAACGTCGTTTAGAATTTCCCCAGGATATATATCAGCAAATATATAATTGGTCTGCTAGTTCTTTTTTCGTTTACTTGTTGGTAAATACTTTTGAGGGTGGTGATTATTGGAATACCTTAGTTTGGTTGTATAAAGCAATACAAAAAGATTACATTATTCTATTGCGCCGTAGTACATATCAAATAATTACTGTTTGCGCTCTTAATATTCTTGGCTTACAAATAATATCTTCAATTGTAAATGTTCGTCTTTGGCGCCGTCATCAAAACAAAGTATCTGAAACAATATCAGTACCAGTCACGATTAATGAAATTAATGAAAGAATGCAAAAGCCGCAAAAAGTGTTAACATGGAAGCCATATGAAAAGTTAACTTGGCAAAGGTGGCTAACAATTTTGCAACGTTGTGAAAGTACATCCTTATTAGTAAACTCATCTGAGCGCCAAATAGCTTATTTATCATCTGGTTCATTGCTTAAAAAAGGGGTGAATTAATGAAAAATAAAAATGTTATTACCAGTCTGTTACCACTCCTTAAGCTATATCCTTGGGCAATACCCACAATTATAATTCTTGGAATTATTTCCTCATTTTCT
This sequence comes from Calothrix sp. PCC 7716, assembly GCF_019977735.1. Classification (GTDB taxonomy): domain Bacteria; phylum Cyanobacteriota; class Cyanobacteriia; order Cyanobacteriales; family Nostocaceae; genus Dulcicalothrix. Next base: position 6,302,125 of record NZ_AP025018.1, read on the forward strand.
GAAGGGTTAGGAATAAGCTTATTTATCCCTTTACTGCAAAGTGTCTCTGAGCCAAGTTCCCAGTTATCAAATCAATTAGGACATTCAAATTATTTAGTAGATAGTTTAAATACGTTGTTTGCAAATTACTCCTCGCAAACGCGATTACTAATTATCGCTTTGTGTATTCTTGCCAGTATCATAATTAAAAATGGTCTGTCCTATATTAATAGCATTTTATTTTCTTGGTTTAATGCTCGCATCGGTCATCGACTACGGTCAAAAATTTTTGAACAGCTTTTAAATGTCAGCTACAGTTTTTTAGAAACGAACGAATCAGGCAAGTTAATGAATACGCTGGCAAGCGAAACTTGGCGTACTAGTCAAGCTTTATCTACGTTAGTCGGTTTAATTATTACTACTTGTACAATTATTGTTTATGTATTTTTATTAATACTTATTTCCTGGCGATTGACTTTATTAGTTACTGTTTGCATGGCGTTGATATCGTTTGTAATTCAATTCTTAACGCGGCAAATAAAAACTTTAGGAGAACAAGCAGTAGAAGCTAATTCTAATTTAGCGATTCGGATGTGGGAAGGGTTTTCGGGAATGAAGACAATTCGCGCGTTTGGAAGAGAAAGATATGAGCAAAGGCAATTTGATGAGACATCAAATAAAGTGCGTACTACTTTTTTCAAGCTTGATATTCTCTCAGGTATTGTTAGTCCATTATCAGAAGTTTTATCTGCCGTTTTATTATTGTGTATTCTTGTAGTGGCGTTACTGCAAGACAAAACTGCTTTACCAACGCTATTAACTTTTATCTTCATTTTATATCGTCTTCAACCACAGGTAAAACAATTAGACGGCGCCCGTGTTGGTTTAATGGCTTTGACAAGTGCAGTAGACGAAGTAATCTCACTTTTAGATTGTTCTGATAAACCTTACATTCGTTCTGGACTTATTCGTTTTCCGAGTTTAACACAAGGAATTTGTTTAAAATCGGTAGACTTTTATTATAATCCTGACGAAAAGCCTGCCCTTGAGGATATGTCGCTTTCTATCCCAGCGTGTAAAACTACAGCAATAGTTGGCCCTTCCGGCGCCGGTAAATCAACTTTAATAGGTTTAATTTGTCGTTTTTATGATGCGACATCAGGAGAAATCTATGTTGATGATTACCCGATACAAGAATTAAAGCTTGATGACTGGCGCCATCAAATCGCCATTGTTAGTCAAGATGTACATATGTTTAGTACAACCGTGTTAGAAAATATTGCTTATGGTAGATTAGACGCAACAGAAAAAGAAATAATAGCAGCAGCAAAATTAGCGAATGCTCATAATTTTATTACTCAACTACCTCAAGGTTATGACACAAAAGTTGGAGACCGTGGTATTCGTCTTTCAGGAGGACAAAAACAACGCATTGCTTTAGCAAGAGCAATTGTCCGTGACCCGCAAATTTTAATTTTAGATGAAGCAACGAATGCCCTTGATAGTATTTCTGAACATTTAATTCAAGAAGCTTTAAATACCTTAAGTCAAAATCGTACAGTAATTGTCATTGCTCACCGTTTATCAACGATTGAACAAGCCGACCAAATTATTGTACTCAATGAAGGGCGTGTGACTGAACAAGGTAACTTAAAACAACTACTAAAATTGAACGGACTGTTTGCTCGTCTTTATAATTTACAACACCGTAATGTTCATAATTAATGTCATACTGAACGTAGTGAAGTATCTCGTAAAATCTCAAAATGTCATACTGAACGTAGTGAAGTATCTCGTAAAATCTCAAAATGTCATACTGAACGTAGTGAAGTATCTCATAAAATCTCAAAATGTCATACTGAACGTAGTGAAGTATCTCGTAAAATCTCAAATATTTTTAGATTCTAGCCTGCGGCAAATGCTCCGCATTACGCTACGCTCAGAATGACAAGTATAATTATTATAAAATAAGCAAATTTAATTATTTATGTCCTATTTAATTCAAGATATTGAAGTAACGCAGCCATTATCGACTATCTCACTCAGTGAGAATGACACAGGTCTTGCATTAATTTTACGTCGTAAAGATAGACCTATTGGTTTTGTAATGCAAGCGCTACCAGAAAAAAGCGTATTAGCATCAGATGAGCTAACGCAAATCATTACTAAAGAAGTTGGAAAAAAGATACTTGAAGCAAGTCTCAAAGAAGAATTAAAAGTTAAAACTGCGAATCTAGCTGATTTTCCGTCACTGACTGTTGCTATTTGTACTAAAGACCGTCCAGATAATTTAACACGCTGTTTAAATTCTTTACTCAAATTACAAGAAAAATCTTACTTTGAAATTTTAGTTGTAGATAATGCACCTTCTGACCAACGTACTCAAGATGTCGTTGCTGCACTACCGACAGTCCGTTATGTCCGTGAACCGAAACCAGGATTAGATTTTGCGCGCAATTTAGCTATATCAGCAGCTACAGGTGAAATTCTCGCTTATATAGATGATGACGTCGTTGTAGACCGTCAATGGTTAGATGGACTAAAGGAAGCATGGGGAGAAAACCCAGATGCTTCGGCATTCACTGGATTAATACTACCATTTGAATTAAATACAGAAGCTCAAATTCTGTTTGAGCTTGCTGGAGGTTTTCGACGCGGTTTTGAAAAAATTCGGTACGGTCAAGTTTTACCTGGTAATGAATTGTATCCTTGTGGTTCCGGTATCTTCGGCGCCGGATGTAACATGGCATTTCGTCGCGACATGTTAATTAAACTGGGTGGTTTTGATGAAGCGTTAGATACAGGTGCCCCGCTTCCTGGTGGTGGTGACTTGGATATTTTTTACCGCGTAATTCGTGCAGGTTATGTACTTGTATATGAGCCACGTTATTTAATTTATCACCAACATCGCCGAGAAACAGCAAAATTACGTCATCAGTACTGGACTTGGGGTTTGGGATTAATGGCTTTTATTATAAAGTCTTACCAAAGCGATTTACCACAACGCAAGAATCTACGACGGTTAATATTGTGGTGGTTTCAGTACGAATTCGACCGCTTAAAACAATCTATAAAGGGAAAACACCCACTGCCAATATCTATGTTATTGGCGGAATTGTGGGGTGGAATTGTAGGACTATGGGGCGAATATCCCCGTTCGGTAAAACGCATTGAACAAATTCGGAGGCAATACTCATGAGTTGGAAAATAGTTCATATAGATTTAAGTCAAGATATTCCTGCGCTGTCGAGCGATAACAACATACATGTTGTGTTTTGGTGGCGCCATATTCCTTTAGCTCATACCGAGATTTTAGCCACTCAGTTACCAATGCCCGCAACACAGGTAGCAAATTTGGCAGTTGGGGCAATTACACCAACAGTTGGCGCCTATGTGCTAAAACAAAATTTATTAGAAAATGCACCAATTGATTTTGAGGCTTTAGTTGGGTTAACACATCCTTTAACTAAATTAGAATACATTTCTCAACAGCATAATAATAAAACAGTTTCTATTGTCATTTGTACCAGAAATCGTCCTGAACAACTCGCGCGCTGTTTGCAGTCTCTACAAAACTTGTCTCAAACTTCTTACGAAATTATAGTTGTAGATAATGCTCCTACAGATGATGCAACAATGCAAGTTGCAAAAATGTCAGGTGTAAAATATGTAAAAGAACCACGTCCTGGTTTGAGTATTGCTCGAAATACTGGCATTCGTCACAGCACAGGTGAAATTATTGCTTTTACTGATGATGATGTGGTTGTTCATCCTGATTGGATAATTCGTTTACAGGAAGCTTTTGATGACCCCAAAGTCATGTCTGTAACTGGATTAGTATTACCTGGTGAGTTAGAAACAGAAGCGCAAGTTATGTTTGAAAAGCATCTTGGCTTTTTTAACTTTGGATATCAGCCAAAAACCTATGATAGTGATTTTTTCCAATCAACGAAAGTTTTCGGCGCCCCCGTTTGGCGTATTGGTGCAGGTGCCAATATGGCGATTTTACGTCAAGCTGTTAATTTGGTGGGTGAATTTGATGAACGTCTTGGCGCCGGAGCAGCTGGTTGTAGTGAAGATTCAGAATTTTGGTATCGACTTTTAGCAGCAGGTTGGATATGTCGTTATTACCCTGCATCTGTAGTATATCATTACCATCGCGGCAGTGTAGATAGTTTGAAACAACAAATGTATTGTTATATGCGCGGTCATGTAACTGCGCTTTTGCTACAGTACGAAAAGTATAATGACCGGGGCAATTTACGCCGATTATTCCGAACTATGCCGAAGTGGTATATTAAATCATTTATCAAAGGTTTGATTAAAGAGTATAAGTTTAGTACTTTCTTTGCGGAAATAGCAGGTTGTTTTTCCGGTATTATTTATTACATTATAAATTACAAATCCCCCCAACCCCCCTTAATAAGGGGGGCTAAGAATAGGCTCTTGTCCCCCCCTTATTAAGGGGGGCTAGGGGGGATTAAACCACAAAGAAAAAGAGAAGACTATATATATGAAAGTATCTATTATTATACCAGCTTATAATGCGGCGCCGACAATTAGTGAAACACTGTTGTCTTTGCAGGCTCAAACTTATTCTGATTGGGAAGCTATTGTAATTGATGATGGTTCGAGTGATGATACGTTTACAGTAGCTAATGAATTTGCAACACAAGACTCACGTATTCGAGTAGTTAATCAGCTAAATCAAGGTGTAAGTGCTGCGCGCAATTTTGGAGTGAAAGAAGCTTTGTTTGATTGGGTGTTATTTCTTGACGCTGATGATTGGATTTTACCTCAACACTTAGAAAAATTAACAGATGTTATTAAGCAAGATGCAAATCTTGATGCTGTTTACTCCGGTTGGGTAAGAGTTACACCTGATGGTAAATTTATAAATTACGATTTTTCTAATCAAGCTAGTCAAATGTTCGCTGCATTTGCTGGTAGCTGTGTATTTGCGATTCATAGTTGTATTGTTCGCCGTAGTATTATATTAGATGTTGGTGGCTTCGATGCTGAATTACCAACTTGTGAAGAATGGGATTTATGGCAAAGAATTGCTCGTACTGGCGCCCGTTTTGCTGCAATACCTGAGAAGAGCGCGTGTTATCGAATGCGTCCAAATTCCGCTTCTGCAAATACACGCCAACTTTTATATGATGGAATAAAAGTAATTACTCAAGGACATTCTCCTGACTCACGAGTTAAAAATCCGTCTGTTGCTTATGCTACTGGAATGCCATCTCAGGAATTATCTGGCGCCAAACTTATATTTGTTTGTTGGGTCGCTGGACTTGCACTCGGTTCAGGTGGTGATTTCTTACCAATACTTTCTGCTGTAGAAAACGAGCAAGAACCTGGACTCAACCCAGAAATTGTTGCTCTATCAATTTTTTGGTCTACATTCTTACCTACTGGTCAAACACCATCAGATTGGTATGAGTTATGGTTGAAACTAGAATCAAAAATTACAGAATTCTTAACAGCATTAGAAAAATTATCTCTGGCGCCTGCTTTAACTATTCGTGCATCTAAAAAATTACACGATTTAATTTTAGAACATACAACTGCCACAAAGCCATTGACTTTAGGCACTACTTATGCAATACAGCAAGAAGTTACAGAAGCATTTACAGATATTGTGGCGCCATCTGAAACAGAACGTTTGCATTGTGCCGTTACCATACAAGGTAAGCATTTAGGAAATGTTATTTTACCAATCTGTGACGGAGTTGTTTCTAGTCACGTTCTCAAAGATGCTATCGCTGCACAATTTGCTTGGGAAATTCTAAGGAGTTACTTTGATAACACAGTATACCGTGAACTTACTACTAAACGCACTTCCACAGGGTTATCAATTTGGCGAGGTAATATTCATCTTGCCTCAATGTCTGAAAATGAAACATTGCACAACCACATCGGATGGATAGTTTTTCTGCAAGAACTTTGGGGAGCTAACTGGGAGCAAAGCTATTTTTATAACCCAATGACAAAGCTGCAACAACTCAAAGCAGCTGTGAAGAGTTTACAGCAAAGCAATATTAAGTCGATAGCAGAAAATTTTATCCCGACTATAAAGCAAGTTGAAAATTGGGTAACAGTTGAAGTCAGTCAAAAATTACCTACGCTGATAACTAGTGCAGGTCAACTACAAATTATTCCTACTGTTGGTGGAGTTGCTTTAGGAAAAGTAGCTTATCAAGTACTAGATAACAAAGTCACACCTCAACAACTACGAACCGTTATCATACAAGAAGCTCGGTATGAACTAGCTGTTGCTGCTGTCCGAGAAGGATTACTAGGAATGCCGCTAACTGGTAATTTAAGAGAACGGTTAGCCAAAAAACCATTGCTTCAAAATCAGGATGATACTAATATAATGCTTGGGCGCCATGCTGGAGCAATCGGAACAAGTAGCTCACGACTAGCGACTCTCCCGCAAGCTGCAAAACAAGACTTACTTGTAGCAGCATTACATACAGATGAAAAGTTAGTAGCAAAAAATAAGAGTGAGCATCCACAGCAAAAAATTAACCTGCGCTCGAATTTTGAAACACTGTTTGCCAAAAACCCTGACCCTTGGAAATATACTAGCCCATACGAACAGACAAAATACGAGCAAACTTTAGAATTGCTACCAAATGTCAAATTTGAGCGTGTGCTGGAATTAGCATGTGCCGAAGGACACTTTACAGCACAACTGGCGCCGAAAGTTGGTAACTTAGTTGCAACAGATATTTCTCAAATTGCTTTAGAAAGAACAGCAGAAAAATGTAAAGATTTAAACAACATCAGCTACGAACGTCTTGATGTAATTACAGAGTCAATTAATGGTAAATACGATTTAATTATTTGTAGCGAAGTTCTGTATTATACCGAAAAAGTTGAAATACTTTCTTTAGTTGCAAACAAAATAGCTAATGCTCTCAAACCAGGTGGTTACTTTATTACAGCACACGCTAACTTAGTTCGAGATGAACCAGACCGACCAGGTTATAATTGGGGTTATGCATTTGGAGCAAAAGTTATTGGTGAAACGTTTGCTAACATTCCACCACTACAATTAATTAAAGAGCTACACACCCCTTTATATCGAATTCAACTTTTTCAAGCTTTAGCTAATTCGGCGCCAATAACACCAGAAATAATCGAAATACCTCAACCCACACCACCGCCTACTAAGGTAGCAAATACTATATTATGGCATGGTGGCGAGCCGCAAGATTACTGGCACGAAGAAATCGTCACCGCAAAACTGCCAATTCTCATGTATCATCGTGTACACCCAGAAGGAAAAGCAGAGACTGCGCGTTGGCGAGTTACACCCGATGCATTTGAGCAACAACTAAAATATTTACAAGAAGCTGGCTATTACAGCGTTAGTTTAGTAGATTGGGGTGAAGCAGTACTCAAAAAGCAACCGCTTCCAGGTCGAGCAATTTTAATTACGTTTGACGATGGTTATCAAGACTTTTATGACTATGCTTTTCCTTTATTAAAGCATTATGGTTTTTCTGCTACCGTCTTTCTTGTCGCTAATAATATCGGAAAAACTAATACTTGGGATAGTTTTTATAACGAAGAATTACCTTTAATGAGGTGGGATAATATTAAAGAACTCCAATCTGAAGGCATTGAATTCGGCGCCCATACAGCTACACATCCGCATTTAACAGCACTTTCACCCCTTGAAATAGTCACGGAAGCCACGCGCGCGCGAATCATATTACAACAAGGTTTGGGTAGAACACCTCTAACTTTTGCTTATCCATATGGTGATACAGATGCAGTTGTGCAGCATTTAGTTGGCGCCTGTGGTTATATATATATTGTTTCCTGTAAACCTGGGTTAAGCAGCTTTCAAGATTCTTTACTCGCACTATCAAGAGTTGAAGTTACGGGAAGTGAGACTTTGAGAGAATTCATAGCCAAACTCAGTTAGAGAATGCTTTGTGGCACAGGCGTCTCGCCTGTGCAGTGGCTAATTGGCAACGGATTACAACGGATGTAACGGATAAATAATTCGTTACAAATAATGACTTTAAGACTTTTATTCTCAGAAAAACTAAGCATAATTAGAATCACTTATACCTACTTTATTATCAGTCCTTGCATGTCCATAATAAGGTCCTACATACATAACTTCATTATCATTTTTGACTAACCATTGCATACAATGTTCTGGTTCCCATTCTCAATCAAGTTGAATATCAATAAAAGTGCTATCTGGATTTTTTTCGCAAGCGACAAAATGAATATATATAGGTGTACAATGCTGCCAAACCTCTTCGGGTGAATTAATTTTTAAGTCGTCAAATCCACCACAATCGTCTTCGTAGTCTAGAAAAAATTTAAAGCTGGCATTCGCTAGCTCTGTAAATAAAGTTTCTCCCCACTTGAAAAAAGTTTCTATGCATCGCTTATAATAATCGCTTATCTCATCATCTAAAGATAGCTCAACTGTTTTATCAAACTTGGCAAAGTAAATACTACCATACTTGTTGTTTGGCTCAAAAGTAGCTAAAACTTTCTCTACTGTGTTTGGTTTCATAAAACTTAATTCTCCTACTTTTTAATTCTTAGTAATGCTACTTATATTTACCACAGACATGCAGAGAAAACAGAGATAAGAGTAAAAAATTTTGAGGAACGGCGCCATTGTATGTTGAGTTCCGTTCCTCCACCCAACCCAAATTTTATATACTGGTATGCGACAATTGGGATTTAGACAGGTGGTATCCGCTCAATAAGTAGGGGGTAGCGGCAATGTGGGAGCGCAGGGTGCCTTCCAAATAGTAAAGTAAACATGTCGTCATGTTCAGGCAATGATGACTCGATATAATCAATGGCGCCAGTAAGCCTTCATGATTTTTGGTAAATTTCTGCGTTGAAAACTTATCCTGCCGCTTCAAGCGATTGTCGAATGTCTTTGAAGAGCAAAAGCAGATGCAGGGGATTAGTTGGGGATTCTTCCATGCCGAATTTGAGGTAAAAGGTGCGGGCTTCCTCGTCTTTGGCATGGACAAGAAAAGCGCGACCGCCAATGGTTTCTGCCCCCGCCAGGGAGCGGCGTAGCGCGTTGCGAAACATGGCTTTGCCTAATCCTTTTCCCTGTTCGCCACTGTCTATAGCAAACCGCGCCATAAGGATAACCGGCACGGGATAACGCCCCTGCCCTTTCATTACACGAGCGGGGGCATCGTCCGGCGATATGGACGCAGGGGCAAGGCTGTAGTAGCCGATGACGCGCTCATCGGCGCGGGTCAGGACATAGGTTCTGGCTCCGCCGCTTGCCTGATTTTGCAAAGCGTATTTAGTCAGGAAATCATTAAGTGGCGGCTTGCCACAATCGAAATCCGCAATTATATGACTTTTGGCAAGCAGAGTAGGCTCATTTAAAGGCTCATTTTGCATTAAAACAATTCCAGTTCCTTGCATTAAAACGGTTCTTGTTCGCTAAAGAGCCGCTGTAATTCTGGAACGACTTTCGGCGGCGCGTCAAGACGTTCGCAGAACGCTTCCCACTGGTCAGGCGGCAAGGGAAACTCAGTTTGATGCATAAGAATAGCGTTCGCGGCATCAAGCGATGCTTGTAGTACAAACTTGCTTATATTCGTGTGCCGGACTCGTGCCGCTTCTGCCAGTATTGCCTTTTCTGGCTCCGTTGCACGAATGGAAAGCCGCGTTTCTTTTGGCGTAGCGGCTGCTGCCTCAAACATGACTTTTCTCCTATGGGTCTCTTTGTATTCCCAATGTACACCCAATTAATTAAAACTGCAATCTATATTATTACTGGTAATTTTTGATGGATTGTAGCTCGCGCGAGTTTTAATAATTTATACCTCAGTAACTATTACTCTGTAGTAAAAACAATCACATGCAATCACCGCTCGGCGCCGTTGAAGATGAGATTGTTAGCTAATCCAGACTTTTAAGTTTTATTACATACATGAATGTGTATATGAAAATAATGATATACGAATGTCATCTACTCAAAACTACCTCAAAATAAACTTATTTTTTATATTCAAAGTTGCGTTTTAGAGCATTTATAGGCTTTTATAAAAACTGCCACAACTATAGTTGCTACTGTATATAATATAAATTTAATCCATATAGAATCAGGAAGTTTCAGGACAGTAACCCGTAGACTGATTACTAACTTCCGACACCAGTACATTCGATGATGCAAGCGTAAAAGTTATTTCCCCAGCAGATAATACTCGTTGACCACGCGCGCATTGTACATGTTCAGAATGCCTATCTGCAATCCACAACTGCTCATCAACATCTATAATAACTGTCATTCTGAACGCAGTGTAAACGTAAACGGAGTTTTCCCGTTATCCCAAAGGATATCCACTTATGGTAGGATAAAATCTCGTGGAGATGCTTCGTTCCTCAGCATGACAACACAGGAGCATTCTTTTTTTGGCTTACTCTAAAGTATAAAAATTGGGTATTGTTAGCTTACTTGCTGAGTTGTGGTTTTGTCTTCCCACGGGTCTTCTTCTAGATTTACTGGTTCGCCGACGTAAATAAACGTTTGTTCAACTTCGTGTGATTGGTGAGTTTGTGGAGTTTTTTCTACTGTAGGTGGGGACGGCGCCTTTTTTGGTGTAGGGGGTGGTTCAATGGGTGGAGCAACTTGTACAATTGCTTGTTCGAGTTGCGCTAACATTGCTGCACATGAAATTTTTTTGTATTTGTAGGTGACGATTATAGATTCGGCTTGAGGGTTAATGCGAACGTCTGTGACAAAATTTAGTGATTCGACTAAGCTTTGAAGTTTGCTGTTATAGTTTGTTTCTTCTGCTAATAAGGGAATCACTATACGAATTCGACCTTCGATTGCATGAACTATTTGATAATCCATAATTATATAAGGCTTTTATAAAATTAAATTGATAGTTACAGAGTACATTACGCTGGGGTTGGGATAAGTGTATTTCTGATTAAAGCTATTAGCTGCGCGAATAGTTCTGATATTACTTCCATAATCCACTCGGTAATTATAGCAGCTACGAATTCTACAAAGAAGGTGACAAATGCCTCAACTAGTACTTCAATCACCCATTTGGCAACATATCCGGCAATTATCTCTGTTAACGACACGATTAAACAAGCCATAAGTTACCCTAATATAAATGTTAGATTTGTTTTTGAATTAATTTTGTTTAATATATAGTTTATTCATCTAGAGCTAATCGTACCAAAGTTGTTGGACTTTAATTGTCACAGTTTGTAACAATTTTTGTTTTAGGACAAGCGGTTAATTATGTCAAGGGCAATCAAGGAGCGCCGATTTTTGATGTTAAAACTGGTTACAACTTGACTTTTAAAGCAGGTTAAATTCTTGAAAGATGCTACCATAAAGGAAAACTGCGCCCTTCGTTCGCGACTCATAACTTTAGATGCTTCGTACCTCAGCATGACAATTAAGATGCTTCGTACCTCAGCATGACATATTAAGATGCTTCGTACCTCAGCATGACAATTAAGATGGTTTGTTGAAGAGTCGGTGGAGGGTTCGTTGGAGTACTGTGTTGGCAAGATAATGACCTAGTTGATGAGTTTGTGGTTTGACGAGGATTTTGGTTATTGCTTGCGTTAGTTTTATAAAGTTAAATCCTGGGGAGTCTTGCAGTAATTTCCAGATGTTTTTGATGTAGCTTAGTGTTTGGGGGTCTATACCTGTGACTGGGTTGGAATAAGGAGAATCTATTTGCATTTGTAAGAGTACGTTTGCTCTGTATAATACTGTTTCGCCCAAGGTGTCGAAAATTTGGATTAGTTCCGAAGCTAAACGGGTACGAATATATTCTCCTCTGTCTGAGAATAATAATTCTATTCCTTGGTCTAAGGCTGAGTTCAGGTTATAGTCGTTATGATTACGAGCGTTACTTAAAAGTCTTTCTAAACGGTTCCAACGAAAACTACCGTCTTTGAATAGTAAGTTATTTAGAGATGTTCTTAGTTCTGGCGCCGGGTCGGTTAATAAACGTTTGGCGATGTAGGGGTATGCTGATACTAATATTTTGAAGTCGGGGTCTATTTTCATGGCGATTCCTTCTAATGCTACCAGCGCGCGGATGATGAGGGCGTAGTATGCTGGTACTTGGAAGGAGTGTTCGTACATTAGTTCGGAAAGCTTTTGGATAATAACTTGAAAATTTAACTCGGCTACATTGGAGATTAATGCATCGTTAAATAATTTTGTCAAGGCGCCACGAACAGGAGTTACATCTACATCGGGTGGTAAAAAATCTAAGTCTACATAATCTTGGACTAAAGCTGTAAAGTCTCGATTAACTATATGAACTAGGGCATTTATTAAAGCATATCGTTGATATGGTTCTATGTAGCTCATCATGCCGAAGTCTAGATAAGCTAGTTTGCCGTTTTCCATTGCCAGTAAGTTACCTGGGTGGGGGTCAGCGTGGAAAAAGCCGTGTTCTAATAGCTGCCGTAGTGTACACTGAATACCTACTTCAACTAAATGACGCGCGTCGATGCCTTGAGTTTGAATTTCTGATAAATTAGTTAATTTTGTTCCCTGTATCCACTCCATTGTTAATACGCGACGGTTGGTATATTGCCAGTAAATTTTTGGCACGTATACATCAGTAATATTACTATAAAGACTGGCAAATTTTTCGGCGTTGTTACCTTCTTGGATATAGTCCATTTCTTCATATAAACGGGCGCCGAATTCATCTAATATAGCAACTAGGTTACTACGAATTTTGCTAAAACGTTTTTCTATCCAGAGAGTTAACCCTCGCAGGATATACATGTCTAAAGCAATTTTTTCTGCTAGGTCGGGACGCTGTACTTTTACAGCTACTGTCTCTCCGGTTTTTAGTTTGCCTTTATATACTTGTCCTAAAGATGCTGCTGCTACTGGTTCTAAAGTTAATTCTGCGTATATTTGGTCTGGTGTGGCGCCTAATTCTTCTAAGATAAATTGATGTGCAATTTTGGTAGGAAATGCTGGTAGTTCGTCTTGAAGTTTGGCGAGTTCATCAAGGTAAGCTGTTGGTAGTAAGTCGGGACGGGTAGATAATGCTTGACCTACTTTGATGTAAGCGGTTCCAAGGTTTGTTAGGTGTTGTCGTAGTTTTATTGCTAGATGGTGGTGTTTTATTTGGGGTTTTAATCGTATTATTCTATACCACCACCATTGAGCGGCGAAGCTAATTATAGGAAGCAATATTTCTAGCCACCGTTTTATTACTTGTATTTTGTTTGATTCAAATTTCTGAGCTATTGCTTCTGGGTCATAGCGGAGTGGTTGAGTAGAAATTTGAATTGCAATAGGTTGATTTTTGAGTTCCATAATTGTTTCTTCTATAATTTAATCCCCCCAACCCCCCTTAGTAAGGGGGGCTAAGATTGGGTTTCTTTTTTGTTCTAAGGACTTCCAAATAAAAAAAATACCCAAAAATTTCTTGTGGGGTGGGCATCCTTGCCCGCCCTAGATAAAGAACGGGCAAGGATGCCCATTCCACAACATGGAGAATTAAATTTTTGGAAGTCTCTTATTTGCGGGCTTTTAGGAACCAACGGGTGAATAGTTTTTCTGCTTCAATCCATACAAAGATGATGGCGCTGAAGCCAACACATATCATTAACTCTGTGAATGTTAGATAATGGGTGCTGAAGAAGTTCCGTAATGGTTCAACGTAAATTAAGAGCAGTTGCAGTATTGAAGTAAATACTACTGAAAGCAGGATATATGGGTTGGAGAAGGGGTTAATTTCTATAAGCAAGCGAGTGTTTGAACGAATGGCTAGTGCATGTCCCATTTGTGCTAAACACAAGGTCGTAAATACCATTGTTTTCCATCGGTCTGGGTCGAGTCCACCTTCTGTGTATGACCTGGTGTAACCATAAGCCCAAGACATCATCGCAATTGTCACTACTGCTAACACGATTCCAATCCGAATCATGTATGTTCCCAACCCCCGTGCAAAAATGCTTTCTTTCGGATTTTTAGGCGGTTGTTGCATTACTATTGGTCTACCAGGTTCAACTGCTAGAGCTAATGCTGGGACCCCATCTGTTACCAGGTTCATCCAAAGAATTTGCAGTGGTGATAATGGTACACCTCCTAATCCCATCAACGGCGCCGCTGCAATGGTTAATACTTCTCCAATATTACTTCCAAGAATATACCGAATAAAGCGACGAATGTTGATATAAACAACACGTCCTTCTTCTGTAGCTGCAACAATAGTTGAAAAGTTGTCATCTAACAGTACCATGTCACTGGCTTCTTTGCTGACATCGGTTCCTGTTATTCCCATTGCAACACCGATATCCGCTTGCTTTAGTGCAGGTGCGTCGTTGACTCCATCTCCTGTCATTGCTACTACATGACCCCGATGTTGGAGCGCTTGAACTATTTTGAGCTTGTGTTCTGGTGAAACGCGCGCGTATACACTTACTCGGTCTACATGTTGTTCGAGTTGAGCCATGTCGAATTTCTCTAACTCGCGACCTGTAAGAACTTCGTCCTCTGGTCTAGCAATACCCAAGTCTTCAGCGACTGCTTTCGCTGTTAATTGGTGGTCACCTGTAATCATTACTGGACGAATACCCGCACTTCGACACCGCGCGACAGCATCCCGTACTTCGGGACGAGGTGCATCGAGCATTCCTACTAACCCCAACCAAGTTAAGCCATTTTCAGAAGTTTCTTCAGAACCGGATGGTGGTAGTTCTTTTAATAGTTTGTTGGCAAAGCCTAAAACTCTTAATCCTCGTCCTGCCATTTGGTTGTTTTGTTCCAAAATTTGCGAACGCTGTTGTGAAGTTAAAGGTTCTATTTCATGACCAACTTGAATGTGAGTGCATCGCTCTAAGGTTAATTCAGGTGAACCTTTGGTAAACATTAAATAGTTTGTTGCATGTAGATGAAAAGCACTTATTCCGGCGCCGGAACCTTCTGCTTCTACCATTACACTCATGCGTTTGCGTTCTGAAGAAAATGGAAATTCTGCTACACGAGCAAATCTATTATCTTGTTCGTCTTTACGGAAACCTCCTTTACCTGCTACTGATAATAAGGCGCCTTCTGTAGGGTCTCCTAAAATTGACCAATCACCATTTTCCTTCTGTAAAATGGCATCATTACATAGTACACAAGCTAGTAACAATGCTTGAAGTTCTGGATGTGCATTAGAAAGGTGTCTTTTATCTTGCCATTGAAATTCACCATTGGGTGTATATCCTTCCCCTGTAACACGCGCGGTATTGCTATTGGTACAAACATTTTGCACTACCATTTTGTTTTGGGTTAAAGTTCCGGTTTTATCGGAACAAATGGTAGTTACTGAACCAAGAGTTTCCACTGCTGGTAATTTACGGATAAGCGCGTTCCGCTTCACCATGCGTTGCGTTCCTAGTGCAAGCGTTACTGTAATAACAGCAGGTAAACCTTCTGGTACTACTGCCACTGCCATACTTAGAGACACTTTTACCAGTTCTTCAAACAAACTGGGATTATATAGAGTACCACCCGCAATTACCAACACTACTAATATTAAGGCGCCTGTCACCAAAACATTACCTAGTTGGTTCATGCGTTTTTGCAGTGGTGTAGGTTCAGACTCTACTGACTGCAAAGCACTAGCAATTTTTCCCAATTCGGTTTGCATTCCCGTGCTTGTTACCAAAACAGTTGCTCGTCCCTGCACTACTTCTGTTCCAGAAAACACAAGATTAATTCGGTCACCTAGAGGTGCATCTTCAGGTAGCTGTACTTCGGCTTGTTTGTTAACCGCGTGTGCTTCTCCCGTTAAAGCAGATTCTCGAACTTGCAAATTAGCAGCTTCTAATAACCGTCCGTCAGCAGGAACTTTTACACCTGCTTCAAGTAACATCACATCCCCTGGCACAAGTTCTTTCGATTCGACTTCTAGTGTTTTTCCGTCGCGAATTACTCGTACCTTAGATGATGCCAGATTTTTTAAAGCAGCTAGAGCTTTTTCGGCGCCGCTTTCTTGGATGTAACCTAACACCCCGTTCAAAATCACTACTACAAAAATAGCGACAGCATCTTTAGGAAATACAAACTTGCCTAGAGTGACTGCCTCGCGTATATCCAAAACAGCAGAAATAATTGCTACAGCAATCAACATCAATAACATGATGTTTTTGAACTGGTCCCAAAGAATTTCTGCGGGAGTACGTGTTCCGCTTTCTACCAGTTCATTTGAGCCATAGCGCTTGAAATATTCTCCAACTTTTGATGTCGTTAAACCAAATGTGCGGTCGCTTCCCAACCGCTTAAGAGCCTTAACAACTTCTAAGGTATGCCAAGCAGACGTTTCGGTCGGTTGAGCAAACCCAGAGTCTGAAGCAGTAGAAGTCATAAAATATTCTCGTCTAATTAAATAAAGAAGTTGAAATTAGAAAGAAGATATTTACACGTGGCATAGGCATCCTGCCTGTGCTAGGCCGAGGTGCCTGTGCTATTTAATTTGGGTGGGTAAAAGATTGGCAACACCTTTAAGCTTGAAGACTTGCTTTTTCTCTGTCTTTACTTCTTTCTAGTACAAAATACCTCAATGCTCTCAGCACTATAAATAAGTGCTACAAACATTTCTAATTGGCATTATTAGATATTACAATGAATGGTAACTCGATAGTGTAATGTAAATATAAATAAACATAAATTTTCCCTGCTTAATTAGAAGATTGATTTTGCAGTTCTATATTGTAAATTTAGGTATATATATTTACCACAGAGATACAGAGGGAAGAGTAAGAGAGCATTTAAGTTAATTGGTTCCTAAATTTGTTCTCTCAGTGTTCAGGTAAATTTAATGCATTCCCATTCACCATAGACGGTTTCAGTATTTAGCTTAATTTGACCCACAGTCAATTCTACACCCTTTGAAGCTGCATAGGCGCCAAATGTTCGTAGAAAAAGCGGCATTGCTATTACACCTCCTGGTAAGCATCCAGCTAATAGCACAGAGGCGCCAGCCATCATAAGAGATTGTATAAAAGCTTTTAATACTTCTTCGTTGATATTCTCTGTGCGCTCTATAACGACAGAAGCTATTAAAGTTGTTTTTCTGGTTTCAACTACTGGCATTGGTAAAATGTTACCATCATTCATCACAACTCTAAACTCTGGCAAGCCGCCGATGCTTCCTAGTTCAACTATTTTAGTTGCCATTATTGTAGTTTGGTGATTGTTATTTTTTTTAGAATACCTGTACATTGTAGAGACGTTACATGTAACGTCTCTACAGCTTATCCTGCCATGTCAGGGTGTAAAAAGAATGCTGTAGCTAGCATGAAATAAGTCATTAGTAGAAGTATTCCTTCTAACCAGTTAGAGCGACTGTTCGGTCTGACTGAGTTGGTCATCAGAACGGCAATGCCCATTCCTAAGACTGTAAAGTTATCGAAATCAAGATTCATTGGTTTTCCTAGCGCTAAACCAGCAAAAACCAAAATTGGAGTTACAAACATTGCTATTTGTAAACTAGAACCTATTGCTACAGACGAGGCTAAGTTCACTTTATTTTTTGTACCGCAAATTCCACAGGTAATGATTTCGACGGCGGCGCCAAAGATAGGAAGTAGAATTACACCAGTAAACAAACTTGTCATACCAGTAGTAGCAATTGCTTCTCCTAAGCTATCTACCAGTACTTCTGAAACAAACACCAAAACAATTGTTGTTGCTAGCAGTAATCCAATATGCAGTTTTAAGTTATACTTTTCACCTCTCGCTTCACTTCCATAGCTTTCTGGTTCTGCGTCCTCATCAAGTCCATAGAGATGACTATGAGTTTTCATTGAGAACAGCAACATTAATAAGTAAGATGCAAACAGTAATCCAGAGGCAATGTATGAAAACTCATTCGTGGTTTTGATATGTAGCGCCATTGATGTAACTTCTATAGCAGTCGGCGCCAGTAAAAACACAACTACTAAGTTCAATAGAGAAGCATTAACGCGGGCAACAGTGCTTAAATGCTCGTGGTTAACACGTGTAGATGAAGAGCGACTACGGATTCCACCCAAAAACAGAGCAAAACCTAAACCTAAAAGTAAATTGGCAATCATCGAACCCATTAAGCTTGCTTTCACCACATCTATTAAGCCAGCATTGAGCGCAACAACTGAAACAATCATTTCAGTAGCATTACCGAAAGTTGCATTCAATAAACCACCCAGAGCAGGCCCAATTTGACTAGCTATCGCTTCTGTAAAGTTGGCTGTCCACGCAGCTAAAGGAATTATTGCTAACCCAGCCGTTAAGAATACAATCTTAGGACTGACATTTAAGTGGTGTAAAATTAAGCATAGAGGAACAAATACCAGCATCCGTAATAGAAAAGCATCTTTACGCGACATGGAAGCTGGTTTAGCGGATTTTTTCCTTAATGCTAGTTTATTTAACTTTGTAGTAGACATTGCTTTGCCTTAATTTAAGCTATTAGAAACCGGGTTTCTTTAGATACCTTGTAATGACAACAATGATTATGCGTAGAAACCCGGTTTCTTTGCATAAATCCTGATATAATTGAATGTAAACATCTTGATTGCAGCAGCAAGATGTTAGATTCTGATTGGAATGCTAAAGGGTATTTGTTGGGAATAATTAAAAAAATAGATATGCTACCTAACAGTAGCGACTTGCTGAACTCGAATATTAGAAGCGCTAAAGTTTTCTGGCCCTTGCACTATCATTACTGAGCATGGAGCGTAATGGGTGACATAGTTACTTACACTACCCAAAATTAGTTCGCTCATTCCTGAAAGTCCGCGTCGTCCAACGACAATTAGTCCAGCTTCCCATGTTCGCGCGGTTTCACAGATAATATGTCCTGGTCTACCTAAAGTTTGGTAATATTCTGTCGCTACAGAAGCTGCGTTTGCTTCTTGAGTTAGAGACTTTAGTAAGTCTAGACCTGGTTTTTCAAATTCCTCCCAATGTTTTTTGTTTTCTGGGGTGTTTATTAAGCTTAAGATACTCGGACTGTCATTTTCATCTACTGATAGAACATGCAGTAGTTTTAAAGATGCTTTGGTGGCTAGCGCGAGCGAGAGCGCTTCTCTAAATACATGCTCGCTCATCTTATCGGAGCGATGGAGTGCTACTAAAATTTTACGAAACATACAAGTCTCACAAAATAAATTTATTCGGGTTGTGGAATGGGCGTTCAAGGCGCCTTAATTTTGTTTGATGTTTAAGATAGGCGGGCAAGGATGCCCGCTCCACATTCCTTAGACCATGCTTGCAGCAACTGGTTTTTGCCCATTAGTAGATTCAACTGTGTAGAAGCATTTTGTATTTGGCTCATAAGCCCATGCTATTCCTTCAGGGTCTTGGGTCATGCTCCAATTAACGAAATCTTCTCTGGTGCGATTACTTGCTAATGTTTGGCTTGGTAATCCTAAGCGTTTTGCTAAGGAGTGTTGTTTTAGTTTCACACCTTTGTTAAAGAGGTTTTTTACTTCAAGGTTCATGTTGTCCAACTCAGATAAAATAGCGTTGGCGGAATTAGCATTGGTTGAGTGACTGTTGGAAAGTATTACTACTTCTGTTTCAAACTGTTGTGGTTCGAGTGTAATATGGGTTGGTTCGGTGTGGGTGTGAGTGTGTTCTTGCTGGTCTAATGGAATGGAAGCACTGAAGTGCTTATTACGGGCTGGTTCTGTGTTTTGGGGGGTGGCTTCATGCAGGCGCCGTTCTTCTTCGATTAGTTCTGCTGGGTTTAGGCGATGTTGTAAAGGTGCAACTTCGCCAGGTCCCATAAGTGGACGTAAACCATTTAGTTCTGCTAAAATTGCAGTCCCGTTGTTGATGACGACTGCCAAAATTGGGTCGAGGGCAAAGAAGATACCACATAGCAAGGCGCCTAAGTTTGGAGCAGCTACAATTGCTGTGTTCTGCCAAATAATATCCATTGCTTGCCGCGCGCATTTAACTGCCATGATTAAACCGCGTAAGTCGTCTTCCATTAACACAACATCAGCTGTTTCTCTCGCAATGTCGGTAGCACCTGCAAAGGATATGGAGACATCAGCATAAGCTAATGCAGCAGAGTCATTAATACCGTCTCCACAGAATGCTACTGTCTTACAACTGTCATGCACTGCTTTGACGACTTCTACTTTCTTTTCTGGGAAAGCTTCTGCTGTTACGTTGTTAGGATGAATACCAAGATTATTTGCAATGGAATCAGCAACCCGTTTAACGTCACCTGTAAGCATGTGAACGGTTATGCCCATTTCTTTGAGTTCTTGAATAACTTCTTTACTTTCTGGACGTGGTGGATCACTGTAACGAATTACACCAAGTAGTTCACCGTCACCTGCTACATAAACTAGCGATTGTCCACCTGCTTTTGCATCAGGATAACGAAGGTCATAAGCTTCTAAATCAACATTTTCCTGCTTCATAAAGCGCGGACTACCGACAAGAATATTTATACCGTCAATTTTGGCAACGGCGCCTAAACCAACTTTATATTCCCACTCTTCGCATTCCTTAAGCGCAACTCCCGTATCTTTAGCGTGGTGAACAATGGCTTCAGCTATTGGGTGTGTTAAACCTTTCTCTGCACTAGCGGCATAGCATAGAACTTCTTCTTTGCTAAAGCTTGACATGACATCAATATCATTAACACCTGCGTGACCTATTGTTAATGTACCTGTCTTATCGCATACAACGGTGTCTATCTTCGCTAAGATTTCAATCGCGCGACCACTTCGTATCAATACACCGTTACGTGCTGCATAAGTTAGTACTGATAGAATTGTTGTTGGGACTGATACCCGGATACCTGTACCAAAGTCTAAGGTTAAAAGTGCAATTGCTCGTGCTAAGTTGCCGCTGGCTAATCCTACACCTGTACCAATTAGTAAGGTTGGAATTACCATTTGGTTTGCTACTGATGCTGCATAGTTTTCTACACGAGTATCATGTACAGGCGCCGCTTGCATTAAGTTGACAATTACACCAGCACGTGTATTGTTACCAACTCGTTCAGCCAAAATGGTTAACGTACCATCTACAAGTAATGTAGATGCAAATACTTCTTCACCTATGGTGCGCGTTACAGGAACTGATTCACCAGTAAGTTTGCATTGGTCAAGAATACCTGTACCTTCTGTTATTAAACCATCGACAGGAATTTGGTCACCAGGATAAACAATTACATGGTCACCAACGACTACATCTTGGGTGGGAATTTCTACTACTTGTCCATCACGCAGTACAAATGCAGTTTTGCTTAGGCAATCTAATAAGTCTAAAGATGCTCGCTCACTGCCTCGTGCCGTCATATCACGAATCGCTTCGCCACCTTCTACTAAACCCAACATAAATGATGGTGCAAAGAAGTGCCCTGTAGCTGTGTGTAATGCAATTGCTAAACCATCTAAGAAGTCAATTGTTAACTGACGCTCTTGCTGAATAGCTTCCCATGCTCGTTTAAATACTGGTATCGCACCAACAAATATAACCGCACCAACTAAAAATGGAGGAATAGGCATCCCAGCCATAACTCCAAGCGAAAGTGCTAAACCTGCCATAGGGTAACCTAAGCGCTCAACAAAATCTACTTCGTTATTCGCTTTTTCGTGCCCCTCTTCACTATGAACAGTTGGCGCCCATCCTATAGGAACTTCAGCATTAGCCGCTTGTTGAATAGAATCAAATAATTTTTCTTGAATGGTTGCAATTGCTACAGCGGTACACTCATGATTGTAATTAACAGTTAATGAACTAGCTTGCGGGTTAATTTGCGATTCAGTGACAAAGTTTTGTTTATCTAAAACATATTTCAATTGGTTTGCATATTCTTCGTCCCATGCCAATTGAGGAATGCGAACGCGAAACCGTCCAGGAATCCAATGAACTACTTCGTAATATACAGTTTCAACGTGACTGGAGTATGTCTCAATAACTGATCTTTCGAGCCTTTGAGCAGTGGTTTGAAGTGACATATGGCTATTAATCCGCTTGGCGTGAGTAGTTTGCATTTTGAGAAAATTGCACAGCAATAGAAACATGCGTTGAATAGTAATAAACAACTGTTTGCTAGCCCCTATATAGAGCAAATGCTTGTGTAAATTTCAATTGGAAATTTTGAAGATTGCAATTTGAAATCCTAATGCTTTCCTCTAAATCACTACGTATCAAAATCTGATAAGTAGCGTTTACTAAAAATATTTAGGTTAGTAATCAATGAGGAAAGTATCTGCAATACAGAGTTGCTATTAGTTTAATGCTTCTGCTGCGATTATATTCATTCTACAGTAAATTCTTAACAGAAATCAGAAATCTTTAGAAAACTAAATCACTTGAAGTTATATGTATTTATATTGAAATCAAGTCCTGATTAATGCAGAAATGACTGTAACGTTGATTTTTTCAAGCAAATTGCCTAATTAAGGTCAATAAGTTTTCTTTAATATAAACTTCGACTTCTTTTGAGGTGAAGCTATAACCATATTCCCCGCCTAATTGTACAATTAACTTTACAAAACTGTCTCGGTCGGATGCACTTTTTAGCCTTTTTAGCAGAGGCGGGTTCTGCATTACCATTTGGTGAAATTGTTTGACGTGTTTTGACATATCTTGTCTCACATATTCATACTGAGAACACTACTCGAAAACTAATACCGCTTCCTCCGTGGTTTGCTTCATCCCAGTGTCGTTGTGCTGAACGACATAAAGAAGGTAAGCAATACCAGGCGCCACCTCGCAAGAGACGACGATTTTGACTTCCTCCTTCAGACCAAACACTACCATCACTCTTAGCTCCATGATAGTTGTCGTGCCAAGGGTCATAGCACCACTCCCACACATTGCCATGCATATCAGCAAGTCCAAATGCATTTGCAATTTTGTAATTATCTACTCTTACTGCTCGTTGACAATATTCACCCGGCGCCTCCAAGTTATATGTATAGTTACCATCATAATTTGCAAGCTTGGATGTAATAGTTTCGCCAAAGTGAAAGGGAGTTGAAGTACCAGCACGGCAAGCATATTCCCATTCAGCTTCGCTAGGCAGTCTATAATTTCTTTTTGTGGCATGAGCCAGTCTTTCACAAAATTCAACCGCATCATACCAAGACACTTGTTCTACAGGTTGATTGTCACCTTTAACATTAGATGGGTCAGGATTAAGCGAACGATTAATAGTAGGCAAATTAGCAATTACTCGCCATTGTGACTGGGTAATAGGAAATCTGCTCATATAAAAAGGTTCGATTTTGACGAGATGCTGAGGTTCTTCATGAATTTCTCGTCCTTGCTCTGTCGTTTGAGAACCCATCCAAAATTCACCTGAAGGCAACTCAACAAGTTCTAAATCTAAATCTAAATTTTCCAGCTTTTCTTGGAAATAAGAGACTTTATTTTGATAACAATCTATTTGGTTTCCCCAAGCATCAACATTTACTATATAAATAGTTAGTGTTTGTTTATTGATTGTTAAAGCTGGTATAACTTCAGGTTGAATGTCAACTATTTTCTCTTCTTTCTCCTCCTGTTGAGACTCAACTAATAAAACTGTTTCTATTGGAACTTCAGCTTCCAAGTGGTTCTGCGCTTCTTTGACTTTTTCAAGTTCTGAACGCAAGTGAATCAACTCTTGGTTTACTCGCTCTGACTGATAAAGCAGGTTTGTCTGAAATTGATCGCGCGTTTGTTTTACTTGCTCTAACTCAGAACGAAGTTGGACTGTTGTTTGCTCTGTGTCTTTGAGTTTGAGTTGAAACTGCTGTATTTGTTCTCGATAAAATTTAACACTTGCCCATAGTGCTTGTGCCCATTCCAACCGAGTTTGTTCTTTGAGCATAACTTCTGGTACTAACCCTACAACTAGGGAGTATGGCTGAAGATTCCAACCACAAAGTGAACAATTATCAACTTTACCTACAACATATTTCGTTCGGCAAACAGGACATCGAGGCATACTAATTTCCTCTGAACCTGAACCAGCATTTGCAATTTAATAACTATAGTACAACGCACATTTTCTAAATTTGGAAAATATGCAATAAAGCTTAAACTTCACTAAATACCCTGTGGGCGTGAGACTTAAGAATTTCTTTACTATTTGAACTATGTACTTAAGTATAAGACTATTTTTAACCTACAAGATCAATATGGTTAACAAAACTTAACCTATAAATATAACCAAAGAATGATTAGGAGATGTAATTATAGTGGATTGAAATGAATGAGGTGTTTTACGGTATTGATTTTGATGGGTTGGTTAAACAACAATTAAACTGGACTATTGGTTCGTGTCACAAGTTTTGCTTAGTTAGCGCCAATCGTAGGGTGGGCACTGCCCACCTTACAACACCCCAGAATTAATGACATGAACCACTAGGTGTTAAAGCTTCTATTCCTTTAGATAGAGAAGAAGGTTGAGGCGCCGATGAAGATTTGACGGGTTCTTGATTATAAGTCGGAAAACCACTTTCAAACAGAGGTCGGAAACTATTTAACTCAGCAACCAAAGCTGAACCGTTACTGATGATAACGCCTAATACTGGGTCGAAGGCAAATAAGACTCCTGCTAACACTACACCAATGTTGGGAATGGCAATGAGGGCTGTATTTTGATAGACAATATCCATTGCTTGTTTGGCAATGGCGATAGCATCAGCTATACCACGTAGGTCATCTTCTAATAACACTACATCGGCGGTTTCTCTAGCAATATCAATACCACTTGCAAAAGAAATAGAAACGTCAGCATGAGCTAAGGCAGCAGCATCATTTATTCCTTCACCAATAAAAGCAACGGTGCTACCTTTACTTTGAAGCTGTCGAATGACTTCAACTTTTTGGTCAGGGAAGGATTCTGCATAAACATGGTTATTTTTAATACCTAACTGTTTTGCAACATGATTCGCAACCCGTTTACTATCACCCGTTAACATATGGGTCTCTTTTCCAAGCTTTTCTAAAGTGGAAATTACTTCGGCACTTTCTGCACGGGCTGGGTCTGTATATAAAATTACGCCAAGTAATTCGCCGCCTTTGGCAACATAAACTGTTGAGTGACTTCCTGTTTGTAATTGTGGATGATATTTATAGATGGGATTTAAATCAATACCTTCTTGAGAAATTAAACGATGACTACCCGCTAAAATCTTTTCACCGCCAATTTCGGCTACTACACCAAAGCCAATACGATAATCCCATGCTGAACAAGGTTGAGTTTGAATATTTTGTGTTTGAGCATAACGGAGAATGGCGCCTGCGACAGGATGAGTGTTACCTTGTTCTGCTGAGGCTGCAACTTCTAATACTTCAATAGATGAAATAGTTGAACTTGCCGTTAAAATCTCAACAACTTCGGCGTTGCCTTGGGTAAGTGTTCCTGTTTTATCAAATACTACTGTATCTATTCGCGCTAACATTTCTAAAGCACGACCGCTACGAATATAAACTCCGTGCCGTGCAGCAAAGGTGAGAGCAGCAATGATGGTAGAGGGTACGGCAATACGGATGTTATGACTAAAATCAAGGTGCAGTGGCGCCAGCGACCGAGAAACATCTTGAGTCAAAGCAAAAATGGCGCCGCTTAACAACATGCTAGGAACAATTGTGGCATCTGCAACTTTTGCGGCATAGTCTTCAACACGAGTATCGTGAACTGGAGCGGACTGTAAAAGTTGTACTGTTAATCCAACGCGCGTATTTGAACCAAGTCGTTTTGTTAAAACGCTGATTTTACCTTCTAAAACTAATGTAGACGCATGAACTACCTGCCCTTCTGAGCGAGATACTAAAGTAGATTCTCCTGTTAATTTATGTTCGTCAATTAGTGCAGTTCCTCGCAGTACCCTGCCACTCACCGGAATTATTTCACCTGGATAAACTACAACGCGGTCTCCCTTTTGTACTTCCTTAAGTGGAACTAATACCTCAACTCCGTCGCGTTCTAAGCGAGCAAATTTATCCATGCTACTTAGCAAATCAAATACCTGTCGTTCTGATGCGCGCGCAGTGGCATCTCGAAGTGCATCTCCTGTATACATTAAACTTAGCATCAGCGATGGACCGACAAAATCTCCTTTTAATGTATATAAACCTAGCCAAATAGCATCGAGAATATCAGAATCGAGGCGCCGTTCTTTGATTACTATTTCTATGATTCGACTTACGAAGGGAATTGCGGCAGTTGTAACTAAGGCGCCGAGTGCAACAGCTGGTATGGGCATGACCTGAGTTGATAGGACAGCCAAGCTCAAACTCAGAATGGGTAATCCTAATCGTTCTATCCAGTCAATTTCTGGTCTAGATTCGGTTTTAATAGGCACAATACCTGCAGGAACTTCCGCAACGCTAGCCTTTTCAATACACTTTAACAAGCTTGACTGAACGGTTGTAACTGGTACATCTGGGTCATAATTGACGATGAGCGAGCTACTGGGCAAGCTAATACGGACACTAAGTACAAAATCTTCATATTCAACTAACCAAGTTAACTTGCTAGCGTACTCTGGGTCAAAAGCTAGTCTAGGTATGCGGATGCGAAACCGCTCTGAAGTAACGTGAATAATTTCGTAGTCTCGTATTGGCGATTGCTTTAGTATCTGAGTTTCATATTCCGGTAAGACTGGCATAAATTTCTGCCTCGGTAGTAGTACTAGCTTAACTTTTTGCTACTAGAATCCCGGTTTCTTAAGTATTTAAATTTATTATATTGTGAGATATCTTAACTTATATTTACATTCGTTGATATTTTGACATCTATCTTTCTACTGATAGAGGCATTAAGCAAAAATTATCTTTACTATGGGTTATACATATAGACTTGATGATTAAAAGTGTTTGTAATTAATTAATTATTTTTTCTTTATAAGCACTTTCTCAGCAACTCTCGCTTAAAAAACCAACTTTACTTACCTTTAGCTGTTTGACCTGAGAGCGAAAGCAGTGTAAATTAACACTTGGGGATTGATATTTCGTCCCCAAGATAGATGCATGTGCATAAAACTCGGCTATAATCAGCGATTCGGCTTAAAATAAGGCAAAGATTTGATTTTAAAAGTCATTTCATATATAGTACTGAATTTAAGGTGAGTCTCGGATGTAACAGTCCAATATTTAACAAAATCCAAAGAATATCAAGCTTCTGGATTTTTTGTCTCTGTAGCGCTAGTTGATTATTTGGTAATTTTTATGTCCCTTGTTGCCATCGACCGGGTTAGTATCCATTCCAACAGGCGTCCTCTGAATGACCAGAAAGTTGCAGAGTTGATGCAGTCAATTAAAGCGAATGGACTCTTAAATCCTATTACTATCGACCAAAACCTTAATCTTGTCGCAGGACTCCACCGACTTACTGCCTGTAAGTTATTGGGGTTAGACGAAATAGAGTGTCATGTTGTTACCTGTGTTGATACTGACCACGCACGGTTGGCAGAAATCGACGAAAATTTAATTCGCAACGAACTAGAGGCTTTAGAGCGGGCTGAACTTTGGTTGGAGCGAGATAAAATTTTAGAGCGTATTGGTTTACGCGCGCAATCTGGAGAGAACCAGTATACGAAAAAAGGGGATGAATTGATTTCACCCCCAAGTAAGACAACACAGCAACTTGCTCAAGAAACTGGTTACAATAAGCGAACTTACCAATTAGGTAAACAAATTGCCAAAAATATAGATCCAGAAGTTAAAGAAGTTATTAAGAAAACGCCTGTTGCAAAAAGTCATTCAAATTTACTCAAAATAGCGAGAGCAGGAACTAAAGAGCGAGAAATTGCAGAACAGGCTGAAGAAAAGGCTGAAGAAGCTAGGCGCAATTCAAAGCGTCTAGAACAGGAAAAACACGAAAAGCTAGCAGCAGAGGCAAGAGCTAAATATAAGGAGCAACAACTAATGGCACTTCAAAGTACTACTGCCGAAATTGAGGCGAAACAATCTGTTAAACTCCATAGGACGAAACCAAGTTTTGAAGAGAAACGCTCTAGATATAAAGCTTCACCCGAAGTAAATGTTGGCGACGAGTGGATGCTTGAGCGTCATTTAGTTTATTGTGGCGACACAGCAGATGGTAAATTTGTCAATAAATTATTGCCTTCAAATGCGTCTTTAGCAATTGCCACGGTTTCTTCACCTTGGAATCATGATTATTTGGTTGATGAAGCTCATGTTGTTGCTGTAATTGCTCGTGAAGGTCAAATTCAAGATTTTTGCACTCGTCACCGAATGCCTTTAAGATTCGAGTGGATTTTAGATAACATGTATATAGGGGTTTACTCTCGTAAACCTATGCTAAAGCCAGAAAAACCTATTGCAATTGAGGGAATCGAAGGTATTGTCTCTTATTTAATGAGTTTGTATACTAAGGCTGAGAACTTTGTTTTGGCGCCTTTCTTAGGAAACGCTGAGGTACTAATGTCCTGCGAGCGGATGGGAAGGATTTGTTTCAGCGGAGATAGAAATCCTGAAAACGTCGAACGAGCTATTGAGCGTTGGCAAAAGTGGACTGGTACTGAAGCAAGAAAAGAAAATTAGAGAAACCGGGTTTTTAAAGAAACCCGGTTTCTGGATTCATTAGCTTTTACTAATCAATAGTTATGAAGAATTAAACTCAATTACTTCAATATTGCAATTCCAGCAGCTTATAATAGCGTAACTTGTGAGGAGGTGTCACTAGAATTACTGTAGCTGCTGGTATTTTTTGTCCAAAAATTGCTATGAATCTGTACCTAAAGCAGTATATGCAATTTTCACATAATTTGTAATTCCGGCAGACTTCAAAAATTCTAATTAAAAACCAAGACTTTCATCTATTGTTCTTTTACCCACAAACATTTAAATATATGGCATTTATCAGAGTTGATAATATGATCATCAATACTACTTACATCGCTGCCGTCAGACTAGAGGGTCAAGACCCTTTTGGCGATGAAAAAGTGTCTCTACTTCTTGCGATACCTACTTGTTCTATGCCTTTAGAGCAAGCTAACCCAACTAACTTATTCCAGTACGAATGGATTGAATTTACGGGTTGTTCAGCCATTGCTCTCATAGACTACTTCAGCAGCTTTAATAATGTAATTGATTTAATGCCGACTAACAATAGGCGCCATCAGCAAATCAAATAGATATTTCCGCAAAACACGTGAGACAGAATAAATTACGTAGAGACGCGAGGAACATCGCGTCTCTACAAAGGTTATGAACACAATAACTATATTTTTCTTCAAAGTTTACTAAAATGTAACAAACTGTATCATCATAAATAATTATTGATGATATATGCAAAAAATGTTGTGTCGATTGATTAACAATTCTTAATCTCCAAAACATCTGCAATACTTGTATTATTAGTGAGTAGGAACACAGAATCAAAAACAAGTAGTGATTCTTTCCACCTAATAATCGTCTTTCGCATTAGCTACTATCCTGGGACACACTATAGCCTGTCGGCTTTTTTCCATACAAGCTTGGATAAAGTTGAATCAACAAGCCATTAGATTTAGGTAGGGAAAATTAGTTTGCCGTCATCTATAGTGCGGTAGTTAAACGAATGATGGTTTGTAACATCCTTATTATTCGGAGCCTGAATTGATATGTTTGAGTTAGAAG
Source organism: Calothrix sp. PCC 7716 (assembly GCF_019977735.1). Lineage (GTDB taxonomy): Bacteria > Cyanobacteriota > Cyanobacteriia > Cyanobacteriales > Nostocaceae > Dulcicalothrix. The sequence goes on from NZ_AP025018.1 coordinate 6,331,712, forward strand.
CTTTATTGTTAGGACTAGAACCAATGACTGCTGCTGTAATTGGTGTTGGCGCCTTAGTTGCTGCACCAGTACTTGGCGCCATAGATGCTGCAACAGGTCATAATGTTTCCGAGGCAGCAAGATCATCAGCTAAAACTGGCTTGGTATGGGTTTTCCAAGCATTCGATAAAGTCCAGTCGAGCGCAGCTGAAGCGAGTGAATCTTTTCAAGATTTAGTAGCTGAAGCAAAAGCAGATATTAGATCATCGAAGAATGGCACTGGCGATTTATCGCCGCGTGAAGTGACAATCGGCTAGACTCTTTCCAACACAGTTGCTCTATTCTGAATATCCATTCCGGGCTGATAACTTTTAGTTAATTCAGTTATCAGCCTTTTACTTAATTTTGTGAGACATATAATGGTTAACTATCCAGATTTTTTGAATGTGCGTAAACTGGCATTCATGCTTGTTGTTGGGCCTTTAGCGTTGCTAATGTTATTTGCAATGCTTGACCTTTCCACGCACCCCAGTAAAGTATTAAAAGTTTCCGAGCAATCTTGTGCAAGGCTTGAAAATCAAAAAATGTACAACCAAAATGTTGATTGCCCTTAACTTATATAGTAAAAGGGTTTAATCTATGCGAAAATTAATAGCTGGTCTACACGAATTCCAAACCAAGTATTTTAGCCAACATCGCGACCTTTTCGAGCAACTCTCTACTGAACAGCATCCCAGAGCATTATTTATTACCTGCTCAGACTCCAGAATTGACCCAAATTTATTGACTCAAACCGAACCAGGTGAACTCTTCATTATTCGTAATGCAGGTAACATAATTCCTCCTTACGGTGCAACGAATGGTGGTGAAGGAGCAGCGGTTGAGTATGCAGTCCAAGTTTTAGGAATAAGACAAATAATTGTCTGCGGTCATTCTAACTGTGGCGCCATGAAAGGTTTATTGCAACTGGGTAGGTTAGCCGAAGATATGCCTTTAGTGTACGACTGGTTGAAACATGCCGAAGCAACTCGTCGATTAATTAAAGAAAATTATCAAGACTACGAGGGAGAAGAACTATTAAATGCCACAATCGAAGAGAATGTTTTAACCCAGTTAGAGAACTTACGGACTTATCCTGTAATTCATTCTAAACTTCATAAGGGTGAAATGAATCTCTATGGTTGGGTTTATAAAATTGATACAGGAGGAGTTTTTGTTTACAGCATGGAGCGTTGTAACATCCAAGCTGAACATGAAGTTCTTGTTTAACAACATACTCTTGTGGAAATTAATCATTGTGGAATGGGCATCCTTGCCCGTTCCATTCCAATTAATAAGGCGGGCAAGGATGCCCACCCCACAAGAATGCCCACCCCACAAGAATGCCCACCCCACAAGAAAGCCTATTTTTACAAGATGCTTATCTAAACAAAATTGTTAAGTAGCATGGCGCCATCGCTCTGAACCTATAGTAACAGGCAAAGCCAATTCTTCAGAACCAGGTGCAATTTTTAGCACACTTGGTTTTCTCTGCTGTTTATAACGACTTAAAGATGCAGGCGCCGGAATTGACGCAAAATCTGTACGCGCGCTGTTTATAAACTCAGCGATGAATGCAGAACTATTGTTGACAATAACGTTCCAAACGGGATTAACACCCAGTACCATACCCCCACCTATTTGCATCATCAAGTTGGGGACAACAATTGTTGCAGTATTTTCGTAAACTACCTGCATTGCTTTTTTGGCAATTGCAATTCCATAAATTAATCCCCACAGTTGAGAATCTAGTAGTACTACATCTGCTGTTTCTTCTGCAACAGACTCATTACGAGCAATTGAGATAGAAACATCACCAATCTTAAACTCTGGTATGTAATTATACTTATCTTGCAGTACTGCTACAGTTCTTCCCTGATGTTGAAGTCCACGAACCAGATTTAAATGTTTTTGTGGGTTAGCTTCTCTCAATATATAGTCAGGGTCAAGGGCAATTTGTTGATTTAAATTGTAGCTAACGATATATATAGAAATACCCTGCTGTTGTAAAGCGTTGATTACTTTAGTAACATCAGAACCAATTGCATCTAAATACATTAGTACTGAATCATCAATCACCAAAGTATCTATTTGTGATAATACCTCTAAAACGCGACCACTACGGATGTACACTCCATTTTCGGTGGCGTAAGTTAAAGCAGTAAGCAATGTAGTAGAGATAGAAATAGGAATACCGCTACCAAAGTCAAATTGGAATGGAGAAATTGCTGCTCCTAAGTTACCAGTTGCGGCAAAAATCGTGCCTCCTAATAACAAAGTTGGTAAAATTGCATTTTTGACAAACTCTGCTTGGTGCAGTCCTATTTGCGTATCATACACAGGTTCATTTTGCATGATACTAGCCACAAGCCCAATGCGAGTATTATCGAGCGTTCGCTTGACTTCGATAAACAATTCCCCTTCTAACAAAATAGAAGAAGCATAAACTTCTTTACCTGCACCACAATGAACAGGAGTAGCTTTTCTAGTTAAATGATAGCAATCGATTAAACCGGCGCCTGAAATAATCACCCCATCTACAGGAATGAAATCACCCGCGCGAACCTTAATACAATCCCCAACTTCTAACTCACTAGCTTTCAGGCTTAATTCAACATTATCACGTTCCAGCAAAACATCTTGATTTAGACAATCCAACAAATCCCAAGCCTTTTGCTCTCGACTTTTCTCAGTTTGACCACGAAAACTGCGGCGAATTTCTACCAAACTTGTTTTGAGTGCTGGGGCAATATACTGTCCTTGCAGAGTTTGCATAGTCATCCATACCGAATCAAGCAGGTCAATATTAGGATGACGATGGTTAATAAGGCTATCTGCTGCACGGTTAAACCAAGGTAATGCGGCGCCTGCAATAGCTGTACCCACTATTAAAGGTGGGACTTCTAACGGAGCAGCCATCATAGCAAGAGTAAAACTGAGCAAAGGCATACCCAAATCTTTCCATTGGTTAACCTCTGGAATTTGGTCTAAATCATCAAATGAGTCTGTTGCAGTTTGTTTAGAATCAGAATGATTTGCCTGCTTCGTATAGTTTGCCTGCTCTATGCAACTCAAAATAACTTCTTGAATTTTGCTATGGCTCGTACTATCCTTAGCTGCACTAGCCTTACAGTCAACAACAACAGAGCTAGCTGCCGAATTAATACGAACCTCCTTAACAAACTGCAATGATTCAAGTAAATTACTGACAGCTTCAGCAAACTCTAAATCATCAGCTAATCTAGGCACTCGGATACGATAGCGTCCCAACGTGCTATGAACAACTTCATACATAATTTTCAAATTAATTAGCTCAAAGAAACCTAGTTTCTCCAAGAAACCAGGTTTCTAAAGTTAGTTACAGCATAATCAAGAAAAAAGGAACCATTGGAATTCCAAAAGCAGCATTTAGGAAATAAGCTAAACCGGTTAAAACAACAGAAGCAGCAACCGAAACAACTAACGAAACAACTACATTCGGAATTGCAACCTTGAGAGTATCAATTGCTCTATGTACAAAAGAAGAATTAGCCGAGCTTGCAGAATAAGACATAAGCGCCTCACGAGTAAATTATTAAGTGAATGAAAATAACCTTGTGGAATCAAATCTTGTGGAATGAAACCTTGTGGAATCAAATCTTGTGGAATCAAATCTTGTAGAATCAAATCTTGTAGAATCAAATCTTGTAGAATCAAATCTTGTGGGATGGGCATCCTGCCCGTCCTCCAACATCCAAAACTGCTCATAACATAATCATCACCTAACATGCCAAATAAAACAAGCACTTTTAACAACTCGTAGGAATAACGGCGCCCACAACAAAAATCAGCAAGGCGCCGTTTTACAAGGGTGAGCTTCCATTTTAACGATATTTTAGCCGTTTGGAAATAGCTTTACTTTCTTGAACATAAGTATGAACCACCCAAGCGGTCATACAGAACAAAACAACATAAGTAACTAAAGCAACTACAACTATAGTATCCATAATTTTTCCTCGATTTTTGTTTTATCTTTGTTTTTGTAATTATATTTATCCACGTACTGGCGCAACGTTTAACAAACCTTAAAGTAATTTTACGTTGCTAAATATTTTATTCAAATTGTTACATATTACTTTATATAAATGTATCTATCTTGTCTTCTGCTTAAATGTGTAGACTTAATCAGTCATAAGAAATAAAATACTGATTAAATTTTGTATATCAGTAGTAATATTAACTAAATTATCCATAATAAAAATGTAGAGACGTTACATGTAACGTCTCTACGTGCGGTCTGATTATAGGAAGGCGCCATATTAAAAAGAAATAATCAAATACGGTTCTTCAAATTTGCCCCCTACAACAGGTTGACCATGCAACTCTTTGGGTAAAACAATATTTCGTCGTTGTTCACCAGCTTCAACGGTAAGCTCCGTACCCAAAATAGTAAGCTTAACTTGTTGCTTAGTAAATCCAGGTAAAAATACTTTTACTTGACGTTGCTGTAAATCAAAAGTTAGAGGTTGAGGAATATGAGGAATATTGTTTAAATCAGGCAGTGCTTGTAGTAAAGGTTCCCAGTTAAACTTTTGTAATCTTGGAATCAAGTTGACTTCTAATGGAGAAAAAGCTTCATCGAGTAAAGCTTTATTTTCTACAGCGTGACTTTGATACAAAAGAACACCACTCACCCTCAAATCAATTTGCTGGGCACTACCCCACAACCAACGAGCTTCAGCAATGGCGCCTACTTCATCTGTTGTCACCAGATATGCAGTTAACCGTTTAGCATCTCCGACTACAGCAAGACTTTTACCAATCCAACTTTGAATTTGCCCTATTGCTTCCTGGACTTTTCGGCTGTCCATATTTGCTGCAACAAAAGCGCTAGCAATTGGGCCACCGATAGAGTCAGCAATTTTGCTCAAGTCTAAAGATTCAAAAACTTCGCGAAATCGCCGGAAATACCAATCTACGCTCTCTGGAAGTCCAAATAATCGCAAAGACTCTAAATCTCCACGTCCATCATAGATAATCACATCATAATCATCACTTTGATAGTACTGTCGCAAAGCATTGAAGCCAAGAAGACTATCAAATCCTGGTAATATGACGACTTCTCCCGAATAGACATCTACTTTTACAGAGTCAGGAATGTAAAGAGCCAACCATTTTTTGACTTCATCCCAAACTTGTTCTAATAAAACCGTAGTTTGCAACTGCACTACATCAAGTAATGGTGCAATATGCAGGGGAACCGGTTTTAAAGATGTTTCTAACAGAACTTCTGCATAGGGACTAGGATTATGAGTAACGAGTAGAACCCGTTGAGAATTTTTAGCAAACCACTTGGCAGTTGCAACTGCGAGTGTGGTTTGCCCAGTACACGCTTTGCCTAAAAATGTAATAATTCTGCTCATTTACGCATAGCCTTTATGTTTTTTAAAGGACTGCAAGTAAGTCCTTTTTATTGGCGCCGCAACGCGCGTTATGGCTCTAAGGTGAAAAAGCAAGCACCAGCTACTAAAAGAAAAGGAGTTCCAGGCAGAAGAGGAAGCAATACTCCAATTATACCTATGACAGTACACACGGAACCGACAACAATTCTTGCTGTGTTTCTAATTTGTTTGAACATATCAAACTATCCAAATTGTTAACATTGCCTGTTGAAATAGCAACATCCCATACCTCACATCTTGCACTAGTCCCAGAAACCGGGCAACAGTCACGAAAAATCAACGTTTTATAGCAAATTATTTGTCAAGAAGCCCGGTTTATTTAAGCTTATTGAGAATGCTGCAAGATGTGAGATACCTTCAAATAATTAGGATGTTCCCGTATGATATAGCTTATCAGCTATTAATGTAATTATGAACAGTAATTTAAAGAAGCTGTATGACTTTTAATGTACTGTAACATTTAATCTTCTTATGCCATTGTGGCACAGTATATTGTGGCACAGGCATCCTGCCTGTGCAGTCAATAACTTAATCAGGTAAAGCAAAACCAGTCCTAGGATCACCAATATATAGTCCTAACGTAAGCGAGCGTATCACCTCATCCCAGTGAGGTATTAACTGTTCAGCCTGGTCAGCCCAATAATCGAATGTAATCAAACATTGAATATTTGACCCAATACCAACACAAGTTCGCGAAAAAGCCTCACGCGGTTCAGCTTGAGTATCAATAAATTTAATTTCCATCCAAACAATCCGCGCGGTTTGGCGTTTAACGGTAATAACTTCAGAACGCTCAATAATATTGCGGTCATCTTCTTCCATTGCTTGTCTCAAAACCGACTTAAGCGGAAACAAGCTCCAATCACGTGATGAAGGTAAACGATTAAAAGATACTTCCAAACAGCAATCATCATCAGGGGGTTCTTTATCGGTAAACTTAAATGACTTTTCTTTTGGCTCAAAAGCCCAGTCACGGGGGACATTGAAACGAACGGCACCTCTATCAGCCACAAAAATTTTATAGCCAGGTGGACCATCCCAGCCGTGGTCTGGCTTTAATTCAAGCGTTTTTTTAATCCACTGGAGATTGTCTTTCTTACGCTTAGACATAGTGCTAATGTATTACTAACATATGTTTGCCCACTTAGTCTATAATATCAAGCCGTGCGAATTTTTGCTTATTAGTAATATAATTCAAGACTGTACGATGCGTCATACAAGCTCAAAGAAACCGGGCTTTTATACGATGATTTGCTTTTTTAGCACAATATTTGGCAAAAAGCCCGGTTTCTAGTCTTGCTGAAAACGTAGATAATGATACAGGATAAATTAAAAATGACAACGAAGGATAAAGTATTACTTGGCATGCTGGTGTTTGTGCCTATTTGTTTTGCAACGCAATGGCTGCATTTACATCCTGTGATTGTTTTTCTAGCTTCCGGCTTGGCAATTGTTCCTTTAGCTGCTCGCATTGCTAATTCCACAGAAGAAATTGCTGCGGTTATTGGGCCTTCTTTAGGAGGACTGCTTAATGCTACCTTTGGTAATGCCACTGAAATGATTATTGCTATTGTTGCTCTTCAAGCTGGTTTAGTAGATGTAGTAAAAGCTAGTATTACGGGAACTATTATAGCTAATTTGCTTTTGGCATTAGGCGCCGCAATTACTTTAGGAGGGTTACGGTTCAAAGAGCAAAATTTTCAGCCTACGGTTGCAAGAATCAACGCTTCTTCACTCAATTTAGCATTAGTTGTACTATTAACTCCTACTGCCATCGATTTTACATCAAAAGGATTAGAGCCTGCAACTATTAATAACTTTTCCGCAGTTGCTTCTGTTCTTCTGTTACTATTTTACGTTTTGTCGCTGTTGTTCTCAATAAAAACTCACAAGTATGTATATGAAGTGGAAACAACTGAGGTGGAAGAAATTGATACTACCCATCAAAAAGAACCTTTATGGAAACCAATTATTATTTTGTTAGTGTGTACTGTAGTACTGGTCTTTGTTTCTGATATTTTAGTAGAGAGCTTAGAAAAAGCAATTAAGACTTTGGGATTGAGTGAATTATTTACGGGTGTAATTTTAATTCCACTTTTTGGAGGCGCCGTTGAGTACATAACTGCCGCGACCTTTGCCATTAAAAATAAAATGGATTTAGCGGTATCAGTCGCAATGGGTTCAAGTTTACAAATTGCCATGTTTGTTGCTCCAATTTTAGTATTAGTCGGTCAATTTATGGGACAACCGATGAATTTGGAATTTAATCCTTTTGAAGTATTGACAGTGGCAATTGCGGTTGTTATTACTAACTCTATTAGTACCGATGGAAGCTCTAATTGGTTGGAAGGTGCCTTGCTACTTATAACCTACGCGGTTTTAGGAACAGCATTTTATTTCCATCCTTAGTACTTCATATCAAAAGTTTTGTTTCGTTGTAGGGTGGGCACTGCCCACCATACTATTATTTTTTGATTTAGGATGTTTGTCTCCGGAACAATGGGAAGCAAGGTTGGCGATGCTGGTTCAGAAAATGCTGATGATAAGTTGCTCATAAATAATTGCTTGTAATTCGCTTACAAAATTAACTTGCTATTTAATTTGTTTATAAAAGTTGCTTTTTAATAATCTTTATTATACCACCAACTGTATTAGCACCAATGGAAGCTTTAAATTGCACAACTGGTACACCTACCAAATCTCCTAATTTTCCGTTGCGACTGACATTTTGCTGCCATTCCTCAACTTGAAACAGCTTCCTAAGCTGTTCTGCAAGTTTTTCCACAGGTGCTTTTGCAGCAAAAATACTATACGCAGAACCTTGTTTACGAATCGCATCTCGATACTCAAGAGAGCCAAGCTTATCCAAAACCATTAATTACACCTCCTAACATTCACGAATACTTAATTTATCTGTATTAGGTTATAAGCTAAGTATTCCCATAAAATTTGTATAACTTACGCAATCAGCACATATAAAGCGTAGGGTGCGTGACGTTACGAAAAAACTGCAATTTATTTATATAGATTTTGAAATATTTTATACAAGTGACTTCTTGAATTGCTACCAAGGGATTGTTATAAAATAAAATTTAAGGTTCTGGATATCCAGTGTTTAAGTAAGCTGCATTAATCACCTCTATAATTTTATCGGGACTAATGAGTTCTAGCAAATTATGAATAAAAAGCCATTTTTATCGATATTTATAAATTAAAGCCTCTTGTTCATCAGTTAACTTTGTAATAATTTTATGATTTGGCATGTTTCAACGTATAATTACTCATTATATCTCTGATTGTCAGTATATAATTTATATTCATCTTGCATAAAGAGGAGCTTTTTTGTGAAAGGTAGAATCTTATAAATATCGATATTATAAGATGCTTCACTGCGTTCAGCATGACAATTTAGTATTTAGCATGACAATTTAGTGTTGCTATCTTGTATTTTAACGACAATATTTGTGCCCCTCTCCGCTTGCCGAAGCGGCACACTACGTGAACGGAGAGGTCTTTTCAACTTCGTTTATAAACCAACTCCATCTTTAGCTTCTGAATTTCCAGCTTTAACTTCTCATTCTCCACGCTCAAGCTCGCATTCTCATGCTTAATTACTTCAATCTCATTTTTCTTACTCAAAGCTTGATTAATTGCTAATTTTCGCATATCCAGCGAAAACCATCGCTGATAGGTTTCGGTATGTACTTGTACGCTATGACCTAAATTATCTGCTGCTGCTTTAATTGGTATTCCTAGAACATGCGCGCGTATTGCCCATGCGTGACGTAAGTCATATGGTTTAAAGTCTAGTCCAACTTTTCTAAACCACCAGCTTACTCGTTGTGTTAATGCTGTTATATCAGCATGTTTAGTCTTGTCTTTTTTACTTATTGCGGTTGCTAGCATTTTTAAAGATTTAGGATTTCTTAAGTCAAAATCTTCAATCCAGTGTTTATGTAAGGGTAATGCTTGCCTTTCTCCGGTTTTACAGTCTTTGTGGACTTTCCATGTTAAGTCTATATTTTCTTGGCTTAACCACCATGTAATATCGGGGTTAATAAAAAGTTCGCGTGGACGTAAACCAAAGACTGCTAGCATTCCGTATGTCCATCGCCATAACTGCCAGCTATCTTGTACATCTTGATTAACTTGATTGCCTCTATTATATAGATAATCTTCAAATTTAGTAAATCCTGTAGATATTTCTTCGTCAGAGGGTATATTTCTAGAATTGCGCTCTGGCATTTTAGAATATTTTGATAAATCTATGTCTATTTTAAATGTTTGACAAAATGCTGATATTGCTCTTGCTGCATTATATCTTACCCATTCTTTATCAAGTTTTTCGATATAACCGATTAGGTTTTCGGTTGTGGCTATATCTTCAGGGTTCGTGATGCGCTTTGTTCGAGAATAATAATAAAAAAATGTATGTTCGCTTTTTGTAGTGCGTTTATGTGTTTTAAAATACTCGTGTTCAAATTGTTCTAATAATTCACCAATTTTTTTAAAGTCTTTTTTTATTGCTTCGTTACCTAAGTATTTATGATTCCATTCAAAGGTTTTACGCGCGATTAATTTACCTAGTTCATATGCTTCTTCTTCTGCTGTTTTTAATCCGTCTAAGTTAGCGGGAATATTTAAGCTGATATTATATTGCTTTCTATCGGCGCCATTTGTGTTTTTATCACCTGGTTTGAGTGGTAATGTCGCGCGTAACTGTAAACTTCCATTTGATTCGCGAATTGTTACTTTTGTTTTTGCTGATTTTAAACGTTGATTAATTATTTCTAATTCTTGTTGTAGTTTGAAGTGCATATGCTTGTTGAAAAAAGAAAATGTGGCGCCGCATCGTTTGAAGTGTAGATGCATTTATCACTGATGATCCCCCCTAACCCCCCTTAGTAAGGGGGGACAAGAGTTATTCAAAACTCTTTTTAAATATTAAGAAAAAGAAGGATTTAAAGCCCCCCCTTATTAAGGGGGGGTTGGGGGGGATCAAATTAGCCTACATTCAGTTTATAAATATATGTGTTATCTATAAACAAAGTATTAGAGAAACATTGTTAACATTTAACATTAAATACTAATGCATTTCTCAGAATACTCCGGCCCTTATCACGGTTACGACGGATTTGCAATCTTCGCACGTGATATGGACTTAGCACTCAACAGCCCAACCTGGGGATTAATCAACACTCCTTGGAAAAAAGCTGAAGTTACTGCTAAAGCTGCTTAAAAAAGTTATGAGTGAGGAGTTATGAATTAGGAGTGAGGAGTTAAGAGTTAATGGCTAATTTTTTATCTCTAACTCCTAACTCCCCCTAACTCCAAAAAATTCCTAACTCCTAACTCCTAACTCCTAACTAATCTTCACCCATTACTCAACAAAAGAGATAAAGAAAATGCCACAGAATCCAGAAAGAATCGTTGACCACTTAGAGCTATTCAAGCAAGAAGAATACACTCAACTTTTCAAGAACAAGCACGAACAATTTGAAGGCGCCCACCCAGCAGAAGAAGTACAACGTGTTTCTGAGTGGACAAAAGGTTGGGAATACCGCGAAAAGAACTTTGCTCGTGAAGCATTAACTGTTAACCCAGCTAAAGGTTGCCAACCAGTAGGCGCCATGTTCGCAGCACTGGGTATTGAAGGAACTCTTCCTTTTGTTCAAGGTTCACAAGGTTGTGTGGCATATTTTCGTACACACCTTAGCCGTCACTACAAAGAGCCTTGCTCGGCAGTTTCTTCTTCGATGACTGAAGACGCGGCAGTTTTCGGTGGTTTAAACAACATGATTGAAGGTTTGGAAGTTTCTTACAAACTTTACAAGCCCAAAATGATTGCTGTTTGCACAACCTGTATGGCCGAAGTTATTGGAGATGACCTTGGCGCCTTCATCACCAACGCTAAAGGTGCTGGTGCTGTACCCCAAGATTTACCAATTCCTTTCGCTCACACTCCTAGCTTCGTTGGTTCACACACCACTGGCTACGACAACATGATGAAAGGTATTCTTCAAAACCTCACTGAAGGTAAGAAGGGCGCAGCCAACGGTAAAGTAAATATTATCTCTGGTTTTGATACCTATGTAGGTAACAACCGTGAAGTTAAGCATATGCTTGGCTTAATGGGAGTTGAGCATACCATCGTTTCTGACACCAGCGATTACTTTGATGCACCTAACGATGGTGAGTATCAAATGTACCCAGGTGGTACCAAGATTGAAGATGTAGCTGATACCATCAACGCGAAAGCAACTGTTTGTTTACAACGCTACACCACACAGAAAACTCGCGAGTACATCGAGAAAACCTGGAAGCAAGACACTAAAGTTCTTCGTCCTTTCGGTGTTAAGGGTACTGACGAATTCTTGATGGCTATATCAGAAATTACTGGTAAGGCTATTCCTAAAGAGTTGGAAGTTGAACGCGGTCGTTTAGTTGACGCAATGACTGACTCTTATGCGTGGATTCACGGTAAGAAGTTCGCTATCTATGGCGACCCTGACCTTGTTTACAGTGTAACTTCGTTCTTGCTCGAAATGGGCGCCGAACCTGTTCACATTCTTTGCAACAACGGTGACCAAGAATTTAAGGCTGAAATGGAAGAAATGCTCAAAGCTAGCCCATTCGGTCAAGGCGCCACTGTTTGGATTCAAAAAGACTTGTGGCACTTCCGTTCCCTAATGTGTTGGTTATCAAACTTGATCCCCCAACCCCCCTTGATAAGGGTGGCTTTAAATCTTGTTCCCCCCTTGATAAGGGCTTTAAATCTTGTTCCCCCCCTTATTAAGGGGGGTTAGGGGGGATCGATTTGTTCAAGTTCTTCAAGGTGTCGCGCGCTCAGAAGGCTTTCCTCATCTAAGTCCTCATCAGAACCATCTTGGTCAAGCTGTTCTTTTACTGTTGCTATTTGTTGATTAATTATTGGTAATACTTTACCTTGACTAATTGCTGTTTTTAACAATTCAAATCGTTGTGGTTCTTCAATTCGACGCAACAGTTGTGAGATATAACGACTAATTATAACTTCGTTGCTCAAATCGAAAATGTCATTATTATATTCATCTTCTTGACCTAACAAAAAGTCTTCACTGGCGCCAAACAAAGCTTCCACAACCGAGGGAATGGCATTTACAGGAATTTCTTGAACGGTGCTTTCAAGCTGTTCTAGAAAAATACTAGTTTGTGCCATACCTTCAGTACGCTTTTGCTTAACAAGTTCTATTAAATGTTCTTTAAACCTTTCTGTATCGTAAGCTAAAGCAAGCATAGTTTTTATTTGAGTGTTAGATAATTCATATGCTGAAATGGCTAGACGGAAGTAGATTGGAAATATTTCTAAACTACACACACGCATTTGCTTATGCCATTCAGACTCTTTCTCATCAGCAGAGCTATTACTCCAAACAGATTTTAATTTTGGAAAAAGCTGTATGAGAAGATTTTGTACAGGTTGCTTGTCTTCGGGGGATAGTTGAGCAATCCAGGTATTAAGTAAATTTTTCAATTCGTCTGTGGAAGTATCAACCTTACCTGCAAAAGCATAAGGATTTTGGTAGATTATGTCATATATAGCTGGGCAAAAGATTCGCAAACACTCAATAGCAATAAAATCAATTGGATTGACTTCGCCTTTTACTGCTGGATATGTAACTGTTAAAGTGTTAGTTAAACGACTAATAGCGGGTATGTTATTAATAAAATGGTCTATTCCTTGGAAGTAAATATTACTCCAGCGTGCTTGATTAAATTCTTCTTTTGCTATATCAGTAAATACTTTATTAAGTTTTTTAAAAAACAGCTTGCGAAGTAAGGTTTTACTTGGAGTAGGTAATTCAAACTCGGCTTGAATAATTTGTTGTAAGTATGATTCTTTAGATACTGCTTGGGTTTCTGTAATTGTTTCCATTACAGCTTCTTTATTAAAGGCTAAAACATAAACAACGTTAGAAAAATTCGGAATAGCTTTAAAAATCCGAAATAACTGCTTAATATCCTCACCTGGTAATCTATCTATATCATCAACTGTGACAACTATACGTTTATCCTGCTTTGCAAGCGTCTTTTCTACTTCTTCTTTAAATTGCGAAGCTTCTTTGTCTTTATCGTCTAATAATGTTACTAATGCCTTGCCAGTTTGAGCATAAGGTAAAGGTATTTCTGAAATAATTCCGGCAAAATCAGCAAGTGTCTTTCTTATACCTCTTGGCACGGCTTTTTCTTTGCTTAAAACGTTTTGTAATTGCTCAAAAAAGCGTCTTGCAATATTCTGGTGTCCAGAAAATAGCCAGGGATTAAAAGGAACAATAATTGGTTGCTCTTCTTCCGGCTTTTGCTGAAGATAATGACCTATAAAGTTTAATAGTGTTGATTTGCCAGAATTCCAAGAACCGTAAATACCAATTATGAAACCTTCTGGAAAGTTCATTTCGCAAATGCTGTCTGCTAGATACTTCGCAAAGCTCGCATGACCTAGCAAGTCATTTTCTGGATCGACTAGAGAGCTATCTGTAGATATATCGTTAATATCGGTTGTATCGGTCATAACACTTTTAGAATTTACAAACAGAAGCCCGGTTATAACCAATAAACCGGGCTTCTATAATTCTATGTGTAAGTTGTAAGGTGGGCACTGCCCACCCTACTACTATCGGTAATGGTTTCCTTACTACTTAGCAGCAGCAGCTTCGCGTTCTTTGGTTTCTTTTATCACGGTCTCTGCTACGTTGGCAGGACATGGTGCGTAATGAGAAAATTCCATCGAGAACTGACCGCGACCGGAAGTCATGGTACGTAAGTCACCAATGTAACCAAACATTTCGCTTAATGGTACATCCGCTTTAATACGGGCGCCAGTAGGGCCTGTTTCTTGCGATTTAATGAGTCCACGACGACGGTTCAAGTCACCAATTGCATCACCCATATAATCTTCAGGTGTAAACACATCGACTTTCATGATGGGTTCGAGCAACTGAGGAGAAGCTTTTGGTAAGGTTTGGCGATAAGCAGCTTTAGCAGCGATTTCAAAAGCAATCGCTGATGAGTCAACAGGGTGGAAACCACCATCAACCAAGGTAAATTTCAAATCTACGCAAGGGAATCCTGCTAACACACCTTTATCGATACTACTTGCAAAACCTTTTTGAACTGCGGGCCAGTATTCTCTAGGTACGCTACCACCAGTTACCTTGGTCTCGAATTGGAAACCACTACCAGGTTCACCGGGTTCAACAATGTAATCGATTTTAGCGTATTGACCAGAACCACCAGATTGTTTCTTGTGGACGTAGCCATCTTCAACGCGCTTGGTAACAGACTCACGGTAAGCAACTTGAGGTTTACCAACTTCGACTTCAACACCGTGAGTACGTCTGAGAATATCAACTTTAATATCTAAATGTAACTCACCCATCCCTTTAATGATGGTTTCGCCACTTTCGGAATCAGTTTCAACGCGGAATGATGGGTCTTCCTGTACCATTTTACCAAGTGCAATCCCCATTTTTTCGGAGGTACCTTTCTTAGTAGGTGTCACCGAGATGGAAATAACTGGCTCTGGGAAGACCATTGGTTCTAAGGTTGCGGGAGCTTTGGGGTCACAAAGGGTGTGTCCGGTTTGGACGTTTTTCATCCCTACAATAGCTACAATGTCCCCAGCTTGAGCGGAATCAATTTCTTGACGGTCGTTAGCGTGCATCTCAACCAAACGGCTAATACGTTCGGTTTTACCTGTTGCGGTATTAAGAATTGTATCACCTTTATTTAATACACCAGAGTAAAGACGGGTAAAGGTGAGGGCGCCGAAGCGGTCATCCATAATTTTAAACGCTAATGCACGCAACGGTTTCGTTGGGTCAACAATAGCAAATTCGCCAGTTTCGTTACCTTCTAAATCTACTTCTGGTTGTGGTTTTACTTCTGTTGGGTTGGGCAAGTAGTCAACAACAGCATCGAGTACTAACTGCACACCCTTGTTTTTAAACGAAGAACCGCAATAGGTGGGGAAGAAGGACAGATTAATAGTGCCTTTGCGAATACAACGCTTAATTTCGTCGATAGAAAGTTCTTCGCCTTCTAAATATTTTTCCATCAATTCGTCGTCTTGCTCGACAGCTGTTTCAATCAGCATCTCGCGGTACTTTTCGACGTCATCTTTCATGGAGGCGGGAACTTCTTTGATTTCATAGTTCATTGGGTCGCCAGAATCATCCCATACCCATGCTTTACGGGTTAATAAATCTACCACGCCTACAAAATCGTTCTCTGTACCAATTGGTAGTACCATCACCAACGGTTTCGCTGCTAGGACATCATTAATTTGCTTAACAACTCGGTAAAAGTCGGCGCCAATGCGGTCAAGTTTGTTAATGTAAACGACGCGAGCAACTTTTGAGTCATTAGCATAACGCCAGTTGGTTTCAGATTGAGGTTCTACACCACCACTAGCGCAAAATACACCGACACCACCATCTAGTACTTTCAGTGAACGATAAACTTCAATGGTAAAGTCAACGTGTCCAGGGGTATCAATAATATTGAATTGGTGATCGTTCCAAAAACAGGTGGTAGCAGCAGATTGAATTGTAATGCCTCGCTCTTGTTCTTGTTCCATGAAGTCGGTCGTCGCCGCACCTTCATGCACCTCACCAATTTTGTGGATTTTTCCTGTCAGTTTCAGGATTCTTTCTGTTGTGGTGGTTTTACCAGCGTCTACGTGGGCGAAGATACCGATATTTCGATAACGAGTGAGGTCTTTCATGTTTTAACTAAACTACTAGAAACCGTTGGCGAATAGCTCTAAAATGGCACTATAGAATTAACTTGAGTTGCCTGTGAGCGCCAGCAAGGGCTGGATTTCCTTAACATAGAACACCGGAAGTAGTCCTGATGTTTTGAGAAAACTTAATAATTACACAATAATTATAAGCTAACCTGTGTTCCACAGGTTGGTTCGGGCATAAAAAAGCTAAGAGCCTTAATTTATGTCTCGGATTAAGCTAGCATAAATTTTCTGCAATGTGGGGTATTTTGTGCTAAAGGTTCAGAGGCGCCGTTTTTGATCCCCCCTAGCCCCCCTTGATAAGGGGGGAACAAGATTTAAAGCCCCCCTTATTAAGGGGGTTGGGGGGATTGAATTACTATTTAATAACTTGATCTAGTAATTGTCTTGCAGGTTGTGCTTTAGTAAGTGCTGCTTGGTGGTCACTGTAAGTACGAACAAGACGAGAAAGACCATTTACACCTGACTTTAGTTGCTCAAGTTCTTCCCCTTCTAGCAGTTCTCCATCGAGCATTCGTCCAATTAAAGGTTTAATATCGCCTACTTCTAGTCGAGCTTTTTGGAGTTTTTCTAACGCACTCAGTAAAGCTTTTAGCGAGTTTAAGATTTCGTCAATATCCTGGGCGCCTTCTACTAGTTCCGACGAATCTTTAACAGGCGCCAGGTCTTCTGCATCTGAAACCTCAGACTCCACAGTAGATGTTTCGCTTTTTGCCCCATTTGACTTTGCCATTAATGCTTCCCTCTAGCAATTTCCCTTAGTTTACCGTTTTTAGCCGTTCTAATTCATGCAAAACCATTCAAAAGCTTGCCGCTAACAGAATTTTTCGACATCGCAGTTATTGTACTCTTATGCGATAACAATCAACTATGAAACGTGAAACCCTAGCTGAATTGGTAGCTCGGACTGTAATTGAGTTTGAAAAACGTGAGGTACAGCTACAACAACCTTCACAGATACAACATAAACCTAAGCTTCGTAAATCTAAAGCAGCCTAACCTCTAAGAAACCGGGCTTCTGTACGAAAAATCAACGTTTTATCGCAAAATGTTTGGCAAGAAGCCCGGTTTCTGTTCGATATGCTCCCGTTAGCAACTCCTGAGAGCGGATGTAACGGATAAATGATTTGTTAAAACAATTTGTATTCCGATAATCATACTTACTTCTGTAAGATAAACTATCCGTTACATCCGTTAATCATTCGTTGCCTATTATGCTGTTTATTCGTGTGCAATCGTTCTTAATATTGCTGGCTGTTTCGGCGCCTTTAAGCGTATTTTCGGTTGAGCCTAGTAACATATCACAAGCTGTAGCACAAGCGAGTAATGATAGCAAAAATCAAGCAGATAAGCTGATAAAAGAAGGTCTAAGATTACGTGATAGTTTGCAGTTACAAGCTGCGTTGAAAAAGTTTGAAGAAGCTTTAAGTATTGCTCGTAAAAATAAGAACAAAGCAGTTGAAGGTAAGGCACTCAATAATATTGGTAATGTATATGCTGATTTGAATCAAGTGCAGCAAGCTATTAGTTATTATCAACAGGGTTTAGATGTTGCAAAAGCTATAAAAGATTCTGGTTTAGAAGCGCGAATATTATCTAATATAGGACTTACTTATCGAGATAGTGGTGACTCTGAGCTAGCGCTTGAATATTGTAACAAAGCTTTAGTAGTAGCGCGTCGAAGTGGCAACCATGAAACAGAAGCACTTGCACTTAAAGGGTTAGGCGCCATTGCGATTATATCAGATGCAGGTAAAGGTATAGAATATATAGAACAAGCTTTGGTTGCTGTGCGTAAAGCTAACGGTACGGGTGATGATAGATTACGTCAGCGTAATTTAGAAGTTACTATTTTAATGAGTTTGGGTGGTTTTTATTATGGAATAGGTTACGGGGGAGGGTTGACTCTAAGAAATGTCACTCCAAGTAAGGCGCCTGGTAAATTACTAGATAGAGCGTTAGAATGTTATCAACAAGCTGCTGTAATTGCCAAAGAGACTGGTGATAGTTTACAGCAAGGTAAAGCAATTTCGGGGGTAGGAAGTATTTATAATGCAAGAAGCGAGTTTGCAGAAGCGATAAAGTCGTATGAGCAAGCTTTAGAAATATTTAAAAAATCAGATGGTTTACAGCTTCAAGTTCGAGATACATTATCAAGTTTAGCTGAGGTGTACGCGAACTGGAATAATAAAGATAAAGCAATATCATATTATCAACAAGCGCTGGCAATAAATCAAGCAATACCGACTAATACTCCTGTTAATACATTTGTTATTAATACCCAGCAAGGATTAATTCAAGTAAATATTGCAAACGCTTATGCAGATACAAGTAAGTACGAGCAAGCGATTAAATTTTATGAACAAGCAATAACAACCTTAAAAACATCTTTAAATCAAACTGCAAGTATTACAACTACTAACCCAACCGAGCAATATTTACTTCAGGGTCATACATTACTCGCAAATCAAGGAATTAAAGTAAGTTCTATAAAATTATGTGATTCTTACAGAGTACTTGGTCAAGACGAAGCAAGCAAGAAAGCTTGTAAAGAAGCATCGAGTCAGATAGGAGCTACACCAAAAACACCACCGCAGAAAACATCAAATGAATTAGAAGAAGCTCAACAAAGTTTAGCATCAGCGCAGTCAGTAGGAAATCGTAGTGTAGAAGCAAATGCACTAGCTAAAATTGGCAACGCTTATGCAGACCTTGGAGAAAAAGACAAAGCATGGGAATATTTACAGAAAGCAATTAAATTAGCTCGTGAATATCCTTTATTTGAGTCTTTTGTATTGTATCAAGCAGGTTCATTTCAAGAAAAACAGCAGCAATATGATTTAGCTATTAATTATTATAAGCAAGCTGCGGCATCTGCGAGTAAAAGGAACCAAAAGCTAGAAGAGGCAAATATTTACAATAAAATAGGCACACTTTACCATTCTAGAAAGAATTTACCCGAAGCAACGACAGCTTTTTATAACGCCATCAAAGTTTTTGAGTCAATACGAGTAGACCTTACAGACAAAAATCAAATTTCCATTTTTGAAACTCAAGCTCAAGTTTACAGCTTACTTCAACAGGTGTTAGTCGCTCAAAACAAATATCAAGAAGCTTTGGAAGTCTCAGAACGTGGCAGAGCAAGAGCATTTATTAACTTACTCACCGCGCGCCAATCTCAAAATAAAAGTAACCTACCAGAAATATTACCACCAACACTCAAAGACATTCAAAAAATTGCCAAACAGCAAAACGCCACCTTTGTTGAGTATTCTATCAGTAAAAATAAACCTGACATATATATATGGGTCGTTAAGCCAACGGGAGAAATTGAATTTAAACAAGTCGCTATAAATTCCAACACTCCTTTAAAAGATATAGTCGTCACCGCTCTCGACTCAATAGGCGCCACGAGAGGGTTGACAGTATTGGCGCCAGAAAATAAACAGCCACAAGCAAACGCAACACAAAAACTTCAAGCACTCCATCAACTATTAATTGCCCCAATAGCTCAACATTTACCCAAGAACCCCAACGATAAAGTAATATTTGTACCTCAAAACGAATTATTTTTAATACCCTTTCCTGCACTGCAAGACAACCAAGGTAAATACTTAGTAGAAAAACATACTATCCTCACATCACCATCAATACAACTATTACAACTAACGCATGAAAGGCGCCCATCATCAGAAGGAGCGTTAGTAGTAGGCAACCCAATAATGCCAAGCATACCAGTAAGACCAGGGCAACCACCGCAACAGCTAGTTAGTTTACCATTTGCCGAAAAAGAAGCGCGCGAAATAGCAGCAATACTCAACACAAAACCATTAATAGGAGAAGAAGCCACCAAAACCAAAGTAAAACAACTAATGGGTAAAGCCAGAATTATCCACCTAGCAACACATGGACTATTAGATGACTTTGGTGATAGTGTACCAGGAGCTATAGCATTGGCGCCGTCTTCTACTAACCTAACTAAAGCCCAACAAAATAACGACGGTCTACTAACAGCAAGTGAAATCTTAAACATGAAGCTAAACGCAGACCTAGTAGTACTAAGTGCTTGCCAAACCGGACAAGGAACACTAACAGGAGATGGAGTCATTGGACTATCTCGTTCATTAATAGCAGCAGGTACAAAAAGTGTAGTCGTCTCTTTATGGAGTGTAGACGACGCATCAACCAAAGTACTAATGACCGAATTTTATCGCCAAATGCAGAAAACACCCGATAAAGGCGCCGCGCTTCGCCAAGCCATGCTAAACACCATGAAACAATACCCCAACCCCGAACATTGGGCAGCATTCACCCTAATAGGAGAATCTATATAAAAACTGCGGCAAAACGTTTCCCCTCAATTTTACATGAATGGTTTGTTTATACATACAAGGGACGGGGCTTGCGATGCCCATCCCACAAGACACTCAATTGTCATGCTGAGGAACGAAGCATCTCTCAATTGTCATGCTGAGGAACGTTAACGGAGTTTTCCCGCAGGGTAGCATCTAATAAATTCAGAATATACATTACAATTCCATGATAATAAAAACACTAACAAAACAAGACGCCGAAGATTACCGTCAAATCAGACTAGAAGCCTTACATAACAACCCAGACTCATTCGGCACAATAAATCAAGAAGAAGCAATCAAGACAATAGACGACTTTAGGGATAAAATACCAGTAGATAACAACAGCTTTATACTAGGCTGCTACGACAATAAAAACCTAATTGCAATAGTAGCATTTCATCAAGAATCAAGAATAAAAACAAAGCATAAAGCATACATTCGCAGCATGTACGTCAAACCAGAATATCGGCGCCAAGGTATAGGAGAACTACTGCTAAACGAATTAATTGAAAAAGCAAAAGCTATAGACGAGATAGAAATACTATTGCTCGATGTCGTAACAAATAATTTACCAGCAAAACAACTTTATTTTTCATTTGGCTTTAAAATATACGGAATCGAAAAAATGGCGTATAAATTTAATAATCAATACTTTGATATAGAGTACATGCTTCTGCAAATTAAATGATAGGATTTATTAAAAACTTTATGGATAAAATTGCGTTAATCTTAAATCAAATTTCAAGGGAAATCATTGTAATATTAGTAGTACTAATTTCATGCAGGCAAATATTCAATCAGTAGGCGCCACACAAAAATTGAGTGTAGATAATCGAATATTCGATAATGTAATAAGTGCAATTATGCATCAAATTAATATGCAGTAATGGTAATATTAATATACGAATTATTGAGTGTTAATATGGCAGAAATATCTCAGGGTCATATTGATAGAATTGTACAAAACTATCAGGAACTAATTCGCATAATCAACTTTGCATCATCAACAGAGTATAGATTAGTTTCAGAATACGGGGAGACAGAGGACAGCATTAATGACTTAGAAGAACTTGCGGGTGTAGTGACAGATGCAACGGATAGATTTAAAAGGTTCCAGCTTGGTTACGCAGTATCGAGGAAATAATCAATAATTGGAGATTGTAATGGATAAGATAAGATTTATTCCACCACTCGAAGTTCGACAAAAACACCTGGAAGGACTAAGGAAAACGCGCGCTGAAATACAAGAAGGAAACGCGATGATGGACAAACTCATCGACCACCTCGATGCACAAATAGCCCAAATGCCAGAACGAATGAGGAGAAATCTGAAATTCGACTAACTGAAAAACATATCAATTATATAGCGGCGCCTACGGGTACAAAAATAAATAATAAACACAAAATTCACTACTGACACACAAACGGCAAATTCAGTTCTGAATAAATTAGTGAGTACCAAAGTATTCAATAGTACTCTTATTATTGTTATCGGTGACAAACAACAGTTACCACCAGTATGAGTAAGCAGCATTAGTACCGTTCTGCCACAGAGCGGTATTTTAGTATCACAGGCAAGTCATACGATGGGGCATAACAGTTAACTAATTTGTGAACCAGGAAATCATTATATAGTAACCGTTTCGGGCATAAATTGACGTTCTATCTAAAAAATACCCTATGGTTCGCGGTGATATGGGAAAAATTAGCCAAAATGCTGTCTAATTGGTTTGCCTGCGTACCATTCCCATTCCCATTGGTGTTTTCCTTCCGACTCCTGCGTATAGTGCAAAGTCAGCTATGGCGTTAACTTGTTTAATGATTTCTGGCTCGACTTCTCCCATAATTTTATAGCTTACTTGCCCAACACAACCTATAAATTTACTGCCATTGTAAAGTGCTACTTTTAAGTGCTGGTTGTCTACGGTGTATTTGTATAGGCGAAAATCCCTTAAAGGGATTATTTGAAATTGCAATTGATTATGTTCTCTACGAGTATGCCGTTCACTATGTTTCAATCCCTTAAAGGGATTATTTGAAATTGCAATATTGGTTTCATGATTTTTATAACAGTGTAAAAAAGTTTCAATCCCTTAAAGGGATTATTTGAAATTGCAATTCCGGCGCCCCCTTCATCCTCCTATTTTCATCAAGTTTCAATCCCTTAAAGGGATTATTTGAAATTGCAATACTCTATGGTTTTTGATACAGTCGATTTTTATTAGTTTCAATCCCTTAAAGGGATTATTTGAAATTGCAATACAATTTATTCATTCCACGCAGACATCCTTTAGGTTTCAATCCCTTAAAGGGATTATTTGAAATTGCAATATGATTGATTTACAGCAGTTAAGTAACGGAATACATAGGTTTCAATCCCTTAAAGGGATTATTTGAAATTGCAATTAAATCGAACTTCAGATAAAAAGAAATTTTTGTTGTTTCAATCCCTTAAAGGGATTATTTGAAATTGCAATGGTAGCAGTGATAAGAAGTATAGACGTGAATCAATTCGTTTCAATCCCTTAAAGGGATTATTTGAAATTGCAATTCTGAAGTACCCCTCTAAAACGCGCTAGAGCGTTTGAGTTTCAATCCCTTAAAGGGATTATTTGAAATTGCAATCAGGCGTTAAAGTGCATTTTTACACTGTTCAAGGTTTCAATCCCTTAAAGGGATTATTTGAAATTGCAATAAGGTTCGATTCCTTTCAATGCTTTGAATCTTTTGTTTCAATCCCTTAAAGGGATTATTTGAAATTGCAATTTTAAAGTGGTGGCGTCTTACAGCAGATATAATAAGTTTCAATCCCTTAAAGGGATTATTTGAAATTGCAATGTTCAAGGTTAGCGCTGATTCAAATTCTTATTTGTTTCAATCCCTTAAAGGGATTATTTGAAATTGCAATCATAAAAAATAGGATACGTTGAGTATCCTAATAATGTTTCAATCCCTTAAAGGGATTATTTGAAATTGCAATTCAACTCAGCAAGCGGGATTGAAGCCTTATTTGTTTCAATCCCTTAAAGGGATTATTTGAAATTGCAATTCAATTTGTGAAGTTTCGTAATACGTTAGAAAGCGTTTCAATCCCTTAAAGGGATTATTTGAAATTGCAATATTACTTCCCTAAGCACCCAGTCAGGAAGTAGCTTGTTTCAATCCCTTAAAGGGATTATTTGAAATTGCAATTCTCTTACTTCTCTTACATGTTGTGCATGGTCTGGTTTCAATCCCTTAAAGGGATTATTTGAAATTGCAATCTGATAACCAAGTAGCTTTTGTGTGGAATAAAGTGTTTCAATCCCTTAAAGGGATTATTTGAAATTGCAATTATTGTTTAATGTCCCTTTGTAATTCCAGCAATCGTCGTTTCAATCCCTTAAAGGGATTATTTGAAATTGCAATGGCTCGATATGGAAGCTTTGCTGTATTTAGTTTTCAAGGTGCTGTACCGCGAACCTAGACCAAGAATAGCGTTTCAGGCGCCGAGATGTCAAGATTGGCATAAGCTAAAATTGGTGTAATGCTTAATTGATAAGGGTTTTAGAGTTACCGCGAACCTGTATTAGGCGCCAAATTCTTCAAATATATACAAGATAAGCGTTTCGAGCATAAATTGACGTTACATGAAAAAAACACCCTATGGTTCGCGGTAATGTGGGGAAAAGTAGGCGTAATAGCGCCTAGTTAGTTTGCCTGCGTACCATTCCCATACCCATTGGTGTCTTTCTTCCGACTCCTGCGTATAGGGCAAAATCAGCTATGGCGTTTACTTGCTTGATGACTTCTGGCTCAACTTCTCCCATAATTTTATATGTTACTTGCCCTACACAACCGATAAATTTACTGCGGGAGTCACTCGCAATTTCTGTGCGGATGTTAAAAAAGCTGGGAAAAATGCAATCTATTATTTCAGGCGATATTTCTATGCCGCTATATTTGTTCCAGCGTTGTAGTAAACTTTTGAATACTGATTCTTTTGTGGGTAGTGCTGTATCGAAGTTTCCTTGGCGAAAAGCTGTAGGAGTGGCAAATGTAAAGTTGATGCTTCGCTCGGCGCCGCTTGCTTGTTCATATAATTGTGCATAAGTACAGGCGTTTGCCCAAGATTGGTTTGACTGGGGTGTAGCTTGAATACTAGTAATAAATAAGTCAGCAGAACCTAAATGCCAAGCTTTTTCAGGATTTATGTTTAACCAAAGTTGAGTCAGTTTACCAAATAAAGTGTCATCGAGCAAAGACAGGCGCCACCAGCAAGGTGTACCAGGTTGTATTGGTTCTTGGTACTGCCATTGTAAAGTGTTATTTTTAAGTGCTGTTTGTCTACGATGTATTTGTAGAGGGGAAAGCGTAAATGCTTTATCTGTGGTTGTATCATGAAGGATATCACCTAAACTCTTATCTACCGAACTGACAAGGTTGAGGAATAAAGCGTGATAATGCCTGCCACTTAAAAATTGTGGGTAGATACTTGACTGAGGTAGTAGGTTAAGGACTAAGCTGTGAGGCATTTGGCTTGCAAATCTTAAATTTTAAGGACTTACGCTGCATAAACCTGGTTTCTATAATTTTATCAAATGTGATTTGTGATTCTGAGTTTGCTACATTATTTTTAATCAATTCCCTCTAGTAGCTTAGAAACTTGTTCTGGAGCGGGAAGTTTATTTTTGAGTTCTTGCGGCAAAGTGGAAACTACTTGATAAGTTGCAACACCGATTGGTTTATTGGATTCTCGAAGCGCATACTCTACAATTGTTTTACTCTTAGACTTACAAAGAATAATTCCAATCGATGGATTTTCATCTGGTTGTTTTACTGTCTCATCTAAAGCAGCTAAGTAAAATTGCATTTTACCTACATATTCTGGTAAAAACTTACCAATCTTAAGTTCGACCGCTACCAAGCATTTTAAGAGCCGATGGTATAATAAAATATCTATAAAATATTCTTCATCATCAATTTCAAGCCGATATTGGCTACCCATAAAAGCAAACATTCCTCCCATTTCTTGCAAAAATGGTTCAACCCTTGCTAAAATCGCTTTTTCTAGCTGATATTCGCTATGCTCGTCTTTTAATTCTAAAAAGTCGAAAATATACTCATCCTTAACAGCTAACTTTGCTTGATTACGAATTTCTTCTGAAACAGTCTGCTGAACATTTGTTTGGTTAAGTAAAGTTTTTTCATAAGTTTGGTTCTCTATTTGGTGAATTAAAACATTTTTAGTCCAGCCAAATTTATTAGTCATTCTAATATAAAACTCTCTTTCTAAATCATCTTTACACTTTTCTAAAATAACTATGTTATGAGTCCAACCAATTTCTCGCACCATTGGCGCGAGTCTTTCGTTATCGGCAAAACTTTCGTAAAAAAGTCTCATTCGCCATAGGTTAGCAGTAGAGAATCCACTAATACCAGGAAACTCAGCTTGTAAGTCTTTTGCTAACTGCTCAACGACTGACTTACCCCAACTATTACCCTGCTGGCGCCTAATAATCATCTTACCAATATCCCAATATAGCGCGATAAGCTCTTTATTTACAGCTTTCAAAGCTTCATATTGAGCGGAACGAATACGCTCTTTGATTTCTAATAGAAGATTTTTGTACTCTTCAGAAATTGGTTTACTCATAACATTAATTTGTAAATATAATTTATTAGGGTTTCTCGCTTTCGGCTAGAAACCCTAATTTTAGGGGTCGCAAAAAGTTATCCTACTGATGAAGGGTCAAGGCGCCCAATATCTAATTCTTCTCGCAACGTGCGTTTTACATCTTCCCACTCAGTACCACAGTAGTAGTACTTTCTCTCAACAATATCGGCTAGATAATAACCTGGTGCCGCATTATTGATTTTCCTTAGCTCGTTCGCAACTTCTTTCATGGTCAAACCAAGAAACCGAAACAAATTTTCTTGATTAAGATCAGGAAAATTGTAAGGGTTGTAAAAACGCTCGCCTCTGACAAAGCGCCAGCAATTTGATGTCCGGATTATTATACGTATGTAAGTTGGGTAAACAATAGTGTCCATACTTTATAATTAAATCAAGAAAACCCCTAGGTGCAACTAGGGGCATGTAACTATCTATTAATTTTCGGTTTCGCTTGGATTGTCCGGCTCGTCGAGTCGGTCATCCAGGTCATCCAAAACATCGTCAATATTAACGATAGTTTCTTCCCTAGAAACCAAGTTTCGACGCTCCCAACCCAGTACAAGTTTTATAAAAACTAATACTGGCTCAAACAATCTGCGGCGACCGTTACCGTTTTCGGTCATCTAACCTCCTTTTGTTTTCAAGGTTCAGCATGGAAAGTAAAAACTTCCCATATATAATTATATCCTAGTTAACAAGGATACATAAAAATTAGACTAGAAAAATTCTGGCGAATTATAATGTGTACAGAACAAACGTTACTATGAATTTATGCCCAACCCAAGACCTAAACAGACACAAGCGTTCATCGAGCAACAAAACAAAGGCTATATTGAGGATTGGATTAACGAACCCTTAGCAAAGCAAGTAACAGGTTTACGGTTGCCCCAAAGTGTTCATGATATGCTGCACTCATTGGCGCCAGAGGAGCGAGTCAAATATTTACGAAGGATTATTTGCGAAGCTGTAAAGCGTGATTTAACTTCTAAATCCTAAATATTATAAGTATGGATGTTTTGACTCTATACCTTCGAGCAGTTTTGATAGTTGTTCAAGAGCATTCCTGGCAGCATTATTACTAAGAGGGCATTTACAAATAAGAACTAGAATATAAAATCTTATCCTGAGCCAGATATAGTAAATGATTAAGCGGCTACTTGAATAAAGTTTAAACAACACACTTATATTATATTAATGTCACTCATGCGTTTCAAGTTTCAATCTCTAAAAGGGATTTTATAAAGTTTAAACTAGAATCTTTTGGTTTAAATACTTCAAACTATCTGTTTCAATCCCTAAAAGGGATTTTATAAAGTTTAAACTGCTACTTAAGACGCGAATATCCACACTTACTGAGTTTCAATCCCTAAAAGGGATTTTATAAAGTTTAAACGTGCGTAACAATAAGAGCAAATACAGCAACAATAGTGTTTCAATCCCTAAAAGGGATTTTATAAAGTTTAAACATTAGCTTAGGGTTTGATTTTGCTTTTCTATAGTTAGTTTCAATCCCTAAAAGGGATTTTATAAAGTTTAAACTTGTACACAGTAAGACACCCCTACCCTGTGTCTGTTTCAATCCCTAAAAGGGATTTTATAAAGTTTAAACTGGGTATCGATTCTATTCAATGGCAACTCGGTACAGTTTCAATCCCTAAAAGGGATTTTATAAAGTTTAAACGCTAGAGATAATTTATCCTGAGAAGTTTGATGTTTCAATCCCTAAAAGGGATTTTATAAAGTTTAAACCTTGCAAGACATCTACGAACGTAATCCTGAAATACGTTTCAATCCCTAAAAGGGATTTTATAAAGTTTAAACATTCCTGCAAGACCGATTAAAAATAGTTTTAGAGTTTCAATCCCTAAAAGGGATTTTATAAAGTTTAAACCTGAGAAAATTTGAAGCGTTTTCAGTTACTTTGTTTCAATCCCTAAAAGGGATTTTATAAAGTTTAAACATGATGTTTATAATGTTGTTAATAATCAACTAAGTTTCAATCCCTAAAAGGGATTTTATAAAGTTTAAACGCTTGTGTTTGATTCTCAAGTTCTAAATCCACTGGTTTCAATCCCTAAAAGGGATTTTATAAAGTTTAAACCAATCCTGATAAGATTCAGCTTGAGGTGTTTTGGGTTTCAATCCCTAAAAGGGATTTTATAAAGTTTAAACGCTTTTTTTCCTGCAAGATTTAATCAAACAGGGTTTCAATCCCTAAAAGGGATTTTATAAAGTTTAAACTTTTCTATGTCCCCAAGTTCCTGTAGTCTGAGATGGTTTCAATCCCTAAAAGGGATTTTATAAAGTTTAAACTTCCCGATTGGTATCAATGGATAGAAAGTTACACGTTTCAATCCCTAAAAGGGATTTTATAAAGTTTAAACTTTGCAATAGGTACGGTAAGTGGTGTAATTCTCTAGGTTTCAATCCCTAAAAGGGATTTTATAAAGTTTAAACTGGGAGTGGGATAGAGAGACTTACAGGAGGAATGGAGAGTTTCAATCCCTAAAAGGGATTTTATAAAGTTTAAACACTTAGAATTCCCGCCAAAAAAGACGGCGCGTTTGTTTCAATCCCTAAAAGGGATTTTATAAAGTTTAAACAAAAGGGTTTACACGGTCTGTTAAAAAATTTGATGTTTCAATCCCTAAAAGGGATTTTATAAAGTTTAAACCAAAGAAATAATCCAATTAAAGATTGGGTATGTTTGTTTCAATCCCTAAAAGGGATTTTATAAAGTTTAAACGCAGGATGGAATGTTTTAATCAGGTAATCAACTTAGTTTCAATCCCTAAAAGGGATTTTATAAAGTTTAAACTTTACCTCCAGTAAGTCATCCCTATATCTACCTGTTTCAATCCCTAAAAGGGATTTTATAAAGTTTAAACACTTTAATCCAAGTAATTATGGGTTGCAGATAAATGTTTCAATCCCTAAAAGGGATTTTATAAAGTTTAAACTGTGGATTGGTAGATATGATAAGTCCTTTCTCAGGTTTCAATCCCTAAAAGGGATTTTATAAAGTTTAAACTCCAGATATAAGTACCAGATTTATCAATATCTTGTTTCAATCCCTAAAAGGGATTTTATAAAGTTTAAACTTAGTATTACCAAATGCATTAGTGCGTTCATTAGGTTTCAATCCCTAAAAGGGATTTTATAAAGTTTAAACCGCTCGATGTAGAAGCGTTGCTGTATTTGGTTTTCAAGGTGCAGTTCCGCGAACCTAGAGTAAGAATAGCTTTCTAGAGGTTGGGATGTCAAGGCGCCCATGTTTCAAAATCGCTGTAATGCTTATTTGGTAAGGGTTTTGGAGTTACCGCGAACCTACTTTGTGGTTAAAATGCTTCGATGCTGGACGGGGTAAGTGTTTCAGCCTTATATTAATGAAGCGTTTAAAAAACACCCTGTGGTTCGCGGTGTTGTAGTGAAAATATGGAGCTTGTGGTTAAAATATATCTTACATTTTGAACAGGCAAGGATGCCTGTTCCACAAGAGGCAGAAGTGTTTATGCGAAGAATACTGTTGTATCTATTGGCATTTCTCCACCTATACGTTCTACTTTACCTTGGCAGCAACGACAAAGGAAGTAAAAACGGATGCTGTCTTCTTTTGGTTTTATTAGTTTAGACAAACGCGCGCGTAATTTGGCGTACTGGGTTTCTGTTAATTCACACTCAAATACAGAGTACTGCATCCATTGTCCGTATGATTTGAGGGTTTTGTGAATTTTTGTCCGGCGCCTGTCTTCGGGTATATCATATGATATGACTACAAACATGGTTATTTGTTAAATACGAGTGGTGGATATTTTTCGATTTCTCCCATAAGATATTTACCTAAAAGTCTTGCTTGTGTTTCAAAAGCTTCTTGGTAGTTTTCTTGCTTTTGCATGACAGGGTGTTTAAATTTGGTGAGTTTTTTCTCTTGGTACAAGCGTAAGAATGTGTGTAGTCCTTCTTTTGTTAATGAAACGGCGCCGCTTATCGGTTCTTTGATAAAATCAGATGGTTTGAGGATACGTCGGTTTATGGCATTGAGTACAACTGCATCAACTACCAAGGGACGAAATTCTTCCATTAAGTCGAGTGCTAATGATGGTCTACCATAACGTTCGGTGTGGAGATATCCTAAATATGGGTCGAAACCTACTATATTTAATGCACTTTGAACATCCGCACGCAATAAAGAGTAACCTAAACTTAGTAAGGAGTTGACTTCATCTACGGGTGGACGACGGTTACGGTTGTGGAAGCTAAAACCTTCGACGCGAATAAATTTGTCGAAACAACTAAAGTATGCTGCACTTCCGGCGCCTTCGCAACCGCGAATTGAGTTAACATTGGTGGCAGTTTCCAGAGTTGTAATAGAGCTTGCTAGTTGTGATAAACCTGCACTCATATCAACGTCTTGGTAACTGCGCTGAGTTTTGAGAAGTGCATAACGGTAATTTTTGAGCTTACCTCGCACAAAAGCTTTCGTGACATGTATTGCTTGCGGAGTTTCTCCTGCTGCTTTCCACTGTGCAGAACGTAAAAAGATGTTTTTGGTCATTTCTGGTTCTAAACGCGCGATGTATTTACCGTTGAGTGTTAAAAAGGTGAGGGGAATTTTTTGATTGATGAGTTCGGATATTGCAGCAGGAGAAATACTCGCACGTCCCATGACTACCACACCCTTAATTTTGATTAGTGGTAAATCAATGAGTGTTTGCTTTTCAAACTTAACGCAGAGTCTTTCATCTACTTTAGCAATGAAGGCATCTTCTTGAATAACGTAGACTGTTCCCATATTTTTAGCTTGTCTTATTTGTGGTATTGGTGCGTGACGACATTTGGTAATGGTAGGAAACTGTCATGCTGAGGAACGAAGCATCTTCAAGAACCCGAATTTAATTAAGATTCTTCGCTGCGCTCAGAATGACATTTGGTAATGGAGGAAGGAGAACTGTCATGCTGAGGTACGAAGCATCTTTAATAACTCGAATTTAATTAAGATTCTTCGCTGCGCTCAGAATGACAAATCGTATTTTTGCTCCCTCTCCTCGCAGGAGAGGGTTGGGGAGAGGTTTATTCTTCTTGATAGCGAGAAACTTTTTCTATCGCTTTTGGTAAACATTGGTCGTGTAAGCTGCATCCTTTACAACGCTTGCTGTAAATTGCTTGCGGCATGGCGCCTGTTTCGATTAATCTATTCACATCGCTAATTGTGGCAATTGTATATTGTCGTAGTTCATTGGTAAGTTCTACAGTTTGACGTTGATGAGTTTGAGCATAATAAACGTATCCCGTTGAGATTGTTTTTCCTGTCATCTCCTCTAAACACAAAGCTTGCGCGCAAACTTGTAATTCATCGTTATCCCACTCACCTTTATGTCCACGCTTGTACTCAACGGGATAAATTTCTCCACTTTCAACTTCAATCAAATCTGATTTGCCAATTAATCTATATTGCTCAGATTTTAGCCATACTGCTCTAACTTGAAATGTTTCTTCCCGGTATGTTTCGCTCATTGTGTGAACATTATCGTGTAAACTAGTACCTTCAATGGTGTACTGATTATCAGTAAACTCACCAAGGCAAAACATTCTCCAGCAGCGATGCGAACAGTAGGCATATTGGTTTAATGCCGCAATTGGTATATATTCATTCATAACTCCTAACTCCAACAAGGGGACACTACTTATGATGATTGATAACTATGATGTGGCTAAAGCGCTGACAAAGAAGCTAGAAGCTAGCTTGCCAATAAGAGTACGCCCAGGAAAAGAATTTTTGAAGACGTTAAAAAAACAGGAAGGAGAAACTAATCCTGATAGGGAATATGAAGTAATTAAGGTAATGTATGCAGGGGATGATGGTGGAATTATGTGCGCTTTGGCTAGCGATGCTAAGGCGAAACAAGCAAATATTGTTTCATTGACGCATTTACAAATTGACCCAAACCATCCCCTCGCATCAGAAGTTGAATCATATCAGCGCCAACGAGTTCGCAATTTAATGTTACAAAATAAAGGAGGTTTCAAAGCTGAACTATTGGCGCCGACATCTCAGAAAAATAAAAAGCCTGCAAAAGGGTTTGGAAAGTAGCTAACTCCGAAATCGGTATTGCATTTGTACGGGAATAACTAACTGTTTTAGCCAATCTGGTATTTTTTCACCTTTTTTGGCTTCAAATTTGTAGTAACTTCCACGCATTTGCACATTTTGAATCAAGCTGACAGGTGGCATGTTTACAACATCATAGCGAATTACTTGATTTGTGAACATCACATCTAAAGGATTTAATGGATGAGTACAAATAAACAATCCTTCAGTTTCTTTAGGTGGTGGTAATTCTTCAAAAGTTAACTCGGCTTTACTCATCCATTTACCTAAACGAATCCATCTCGGTAAATTCTTTGGCTTTTCTTTTAGAGATTTTTCAGAAATAATATAAAACTCAAATATACTTTCTGCTGCAATCTCTTTTGTTCTACCAAAACTAGGAATATTCTTTTGGGTCTTCTCCATTTCTACATGATAATTGTTATTAGCGTACTTCCATGTACTAAGAACTGAGGTATAGCTAATTGCTCGTGCAGGGGTTACATAAATACCCTGCTCATTAAGAGGCGCCAAGTGTTGCTCATATAACGGTACTTGTTCAGAGCAAAAATAACGATACTGATATTCTTCTGCAACGGTAGTTGAATACACTTCGCTATCTACTAAACCCAAAGCGTAACAAAGCGCGTAATTATGTATCACAGGTTCGGTTTCATAGAGGCGCCCGATTTCACGAGTTGCAAAATATACACTATCATGCAACTCTAGCTCACAACGATAAATTAGAGTCATTGCTATTATTTGGCTTTAGCAGGGGTTTTCTTAGGTTTTTCTACATATTTATTGAAATATGCTTTTGCTTCAGCATCAGCTTTCTGTAAAATACTTTTAATTCCTGTTTCGCTGGCAGTCAAAGCTTTAACTTCATCAAATACTTGTGTAAACTCTTCACCAATAAAGTCTGTATGCACAATGAATTCCTCAGACATCAATACTTTAATTGTTTCTTTTGCACTGGAGACAACATCGTCTTCGTCAAGTGGGTCAGGAGAATGTAGAGTATTATTTGCTTTCATTGAATCATAAATCTTTTGAGTCCAACGTAAATTACTACTAATCTCCCCATCTGCAAATACAACCCCTATTAACTCATTTCTGACTCGACCTGTACGTGTTGTTTGGGCGCCATAATGACGAGTTCTCAAAATATTGTTGAAAACATAAAGAAAACTTGCTTCTGTAGGGTCTTTTAAAGTGACAATACTAGGGAAAAATACTTGCGGACGAATATGATCTTGTTGATTTATTCGGCTAGCCACTTCTCCTTGACGACTCATTGTACCATTTTCGTAAGGTGCGTTGAGCGTAAATGTTTCGTGAGATTCATCAAACGGTGTGATAGAAAACGCTGTGTCTACAACCACTTTTGATTTTTCAGAACCCGCATCACCAATTGCAAATCCATAAATAATGCAATCAGGATTATTCATTGCAAAATTAACGTTATACTCGCATTCTTCTGCGGTCATCAAAGCATAGTTACGCAATAACTCTCTACCGACTAAACGTTCAGGAGTAGACTGTTTGCGTTTGAACATAGAAAGACGGCTAATTGTAGTTTTATCTTTAACTCCCGCTCTTACTCTGGCTTTATTAAGTTCCGCATCAGTTTGAAACAAAGGATAAGATTCTGTAATCCGAATAGTCAAAAAGTGAACATACTTTCCCATTGGTTTATAGGGAATCTCAGGATGAAATAACTTTGCGTCAATACTTTTTAGAAATGCCATGATTTTGCCTCCAATAAAATTTTTAGGTTTGATTCTGAAAAAAGCTGGTGTATAGAGTTAACTCTCAACTTCTTCATTTACTGGCTCTTTGTTTTGATTTTCCTTATCATCTTCTAAACGATATAAGAACTCACAAGTATCTCTGAGCAAATTCAACTGGCGCCCAGCAAGACGCGCTCTATCTCCTGCAAAAGATTTTTCAAATACTTCCACAACTAAATACCTTGCAAAATCTAAAACTGCTTGCCTTTCTTCTTCACGTTTGCTCATCATCCAGCGTCCCTCAGCGGTGGAAGAGTGAACTCTATCCATAAGTTTAAAAACTTCTGCTGCAACTGCTGCAATTAATGTTTCCCCAGAAAAGATACTCATTTCAGCTTTAAGTATTGTTTCTGCTGCAACATCAATAGGCTTTAATACGGCGTTAGATTTAGGATTATATCGCTTATTGGCTCTATAGAACTTTCGATATAATTGAGTTAACTTGTAAGGATGGTTCAATTGAGATTCTGACATTAATTCCCATTCCTGCGATTGAAAATTATATTTAGCATAGGGGTCAAAACAAGGATAAAAGTGGTAAGCATAAAGCCTAATTTTTTCAATACGTGCAGTTTCTACTCCTTGACTTCTTACCCAGCGGTTTAAGTAAGAAAATACGTAGAGTGGACTAGTTTCAATACATGAAGCCAACTCCGTAAATCTACCCCAGTTCGCATCATAACCCGATTTACCCACTTTGGCATTAACATCTATATGAATGGCATAAGCCGCAGTCAGAATGTTTAAAGGTGCCGGATATGATTTACCGTTATCTACCCACCCGTCAAGAATGTAGTCTAAACGAAACCTATCTCTTCCCACTAATGTACGGAAAGCATGAGGGGCACTATCAAGAAATACACTCTCCTCAAATTCGGCGCCGTCATTAAATGGTGGAATTGGAGACTCAGAAACAACGGTTTTAACATCTAATATCATTGGGAAAGCGAACGCTAGCCAAGTTGGCATTACCCAAGATTCGGTGTCGCTACTGTCGCGTCCTGGCGGTAGCGCCATAAAGTAAAATGTTAAAGGTTGGTCTTCTGGGTAGGAAAGTTTAAAAGTGCGGTCATTGGATGGCTGTAAATCCTCATCAATTAAAAAAGAGTCTACGTTTTGATATTGCTCCTTGCTGAAGTTAGCTTCTAAATCCTTGTTGATAAAATGATTACGGATGCTAGTATCAAATCGGGTTTGAGCTATCCCGCTATAAGCTTTTTGTAAAAACTTATTAGTCTCAGGTGTGAAGTAATAAGTTGGATAAAAGTATAGATAGCGATATTTACCATCCTCAAAGCGTTTACCTACAGCCTGAGTTTGATTCATTAATATTTGCCGTAGCATCATCTCTATGCCAGCAATGCTAGAAATATTACGCTTGGCATTAGAGCCACCCAATTGCTGTTTATTTGTATAAACCTGCGGTGTAAATAGTACCGCTGATTCCATCTGCTCTGTAACAGTATATGCCGAATGTGATATCGAACATATTAGCTGGCGCCCGCGTCCTGATTTTTTGGCAGCATTATAATTAGTCAACTCATTCAAAAAGTTGTCAACTGATTGCACTTGCATATCAGGTAACATCACAACTCGTTTTACCCAAAGTTTTAAATCATCCCAGCCATCAGGTAGTTGATATTGAGAAAGTGTTGGAGAAATTAAACTTTTAATATGCTCAATAACCTGCTTGCAAGTTTCACGTACATCTTCAATACCTGGATGTATTTCTAAGTACCTAGCTGCTAAATAGTACCACTCATAAGGCACGCCTCCAGTGTTACCCTTGAGATTATTTTCTTTCAAACTCTCATTAATGCGCTGGATTTCTCGAATTTGAGGTAAGTATTCAGATAAATTCCAAAACTCAGCGACTTTATGAATTAAATCAATCTGTGTAAATTTTGGCAGATTTTTATCTTTTTTGCAAGCAGTTTCAATTTTATTTGTACTGTCACCCCATATTTTTCGACTAACTAAATCTCCAAATTCTGCAATTTGGTCAATACGAATATCATCATTGAACTTGAAATCGTAATCCGCAGATAAAACGTTTTGTTGCTGAAACTTAACTAAATTGTCACTGCGACTTTTAGCAACGGATTCTTTGTTAGGGTTTAACACTCGTAAAGTAGCATCCAAAGCTACCTGCATCAAACCTATTTCATCGAAAAATAAATTATAGTATTCAGCATACTTCATTCCTTTGCCATCACGACCAAAACCTGTTTGTCGCAAACGGAGTTGACCCTGACAAAGTGACTTTATATTGCTAACTACCAAATCTGGTACATCCTCTAACGAGACAGATGGAGCATTACGTGCGGCTAAATATATTACCCCTGTTGGTAAATATAACAAAGGCTCATAATACATTTTATCATCAGTATTTAAATTAGTATGTGCCTGAATTAAAGCATTATTAACAACGTTAGTAAGTACACCTCGGTTTTCAGAAATGTGATGATAAGAAAAGCTCAACTGTCCATCGCTAAGACTATGAATAATTTCCTTAAGTCTAGAGTTTTCAGCATCTTGGGGATGTTTCACTATCGAAGCGAGAGAATCAGCCAAACAAGTTAAATCTGAGAGGTTGCGAAGCACGCGGTCTTTGAGAGTTGGATTTAAACCAAACTCAGAAAAATTCCAATTAGTATCCCAACGTCGTTGAGCATTATAAGCCATGCACAGCAAATCGTCTAAATACTCTCCGTAAGCTTCTGGCGCCTCTGGACTAATAAAATAGTCTAAACCTAACTGGCGAACTTTTTCATCAATAATTTGACGGTGTGCTTCTAAAGATAGCTTGCGACAATTACCCGGAATATCAGGAAACTTTTCAAAATCATGCAAAATAAACCCAGCAATAACTAACCTACGTTCTCGTTCTCGAACTAATCGCTTAACTGTGGTATCTAAATTTTGCAGGCGCCTTTCAATTAAGTTAGCAGGAAACAACCCATTCAGTAAATGAGTATTTAAAGACTGGTCAGCAGCATTATCGCGTCTAACCTTATCTTTTCCTTCGGCTTCATTCTTCTGGTCTAGCTCATCAAAAAATTTACCACCTTTCGCCGTTACACCGATAGTTATCAACAATAAACACGGTAATACATATTCAGCAAAATCAACCATTACTTGGTCATCTGGGTTTTGCACTTTGATAGCTTCACGTAAAAGCTTCAGAGTTAAAAGCTCATTTTTGCTTTCAACTTTTCTATCTGAAGTAGGATTATCAAAACCTAAATCACCCGATAAAAAATCATCGTCTTCAATAACTATTCCGTTTATACTTTCCATTTCTTTAAATCCATTTCAATTAATCTGTGCTGGTCTTCGCGATATTTTTTTAACTCTGATTCTGGTCTTAAAGATGTAAGTCTAAAATATTCAAAGCCGTGCAAGTCTTTCTCAAAAATTAAAATACCGTCGCGAGCAATAAAATGAGCAATTAACCATGAACAATGATTAAGTTCTACAACATCAATCATGTCAGCGTTTATGCCAAAAATATCATCCAAAAGCATAGGTAATGCAAATAATTTCATAACATCATTTTCAATCAAAGCATTACGTTGTTCCTTTTCGTAAAGGACAGCAAAATCCCAATCACTATTTTTATGCGTGTTACCAGTAGCTCTAGAACCAAATAAAACTAGCATTTTTAGGTAAGGAATTTTACCAGGAAGCTGCTGTGCTAATTCTCTAAGTTTCTCAATTGTAATTGTTTCCATTAGTTTAACTTTTTTCGTAGTAATGGTACGCTATATTAATCCTAGCGCACCATAAACATTTTAGATTAGCGGTTATTTAGCTCCTTGTACAAAAGCTAAAAATTCCCGAATTGCTATCCTTGCTTCTACAGACTTTATTTCACCCCCATCAAGTGCGGCTTGAAATTTTGGACATACAGTATCCTCTAATATTTCAAATCCCTCTCTGATTTTTTTACCACGCACCTTTTTCTTGATAGCAAGTAATGGTTTACGGTATAGAGGAAGTGAAAGTTGAACGAAATTGACGTTTTTTGATGCTATTTTTTCTGGGATTGATTTCATGAGTTATTCCTCAAAGAAAATATGATTAGATTCTTTAAAAGAAAAGCTCATAGTATAAGTATTTAAATAAAGTATTTCTCCGGATGTTAAGATGTATTTCGCCTGGTCAACCCAACATTTGTAAAAAACAGTTTGGGCAAGGACTTGGCTTGCTTATCTCATGTATCCACTGGTGATTGTTACTTTGAGGAAACTTATAACTATGAAACTTCTCTTTCATTAGAGTCGGATTGAAGCAGTATAGTAGATGTATACTAAATTTTGAAATACCAGCCTTTCTTACGGTCACTTGCTATTAAAGCGGAACCCTCACGAATTTCTTGTAAAACTTGATACACCGTACTAGGGTTTAAACCTTTTTCTCGATAGCTACTATTAGTTTCAATTAAGTATTGAGCTATGTCGCAAGGTTTATGATGCTTGCCATCAGCTAGAACTTCTAAAATGTCAATGGCAAGCCGGAAAGGAGCATCAAGGTAAATCCTACACTCAATATCCAAAGCAGTTACTAGGAAAGAAGCCGCTTTAACTATCTTCGCATAGGTTTTTTTGTTCATTGCGACACCCCTTTTACTAAGTATGACTATAATAATATCACCATACTTGTAAATACATTCATGGTTATTCAACCCCTGTTAGGTATAATCACTATTGTTACTTTCACGATATAATCTGTAATAGGAGTTAAAAGTGCCAGCTTCCACACTGCTGGAAGTTCCAAAATCCCTTTTAGGGATTGAAACGAATAACCATGAATGCATTGGCGCTTGCTTCTTTGCTCCTGATAACAGTTTCCCCAAATCCCTTTTAGGGATTGAAACTCTAAACAATCCATATCTCGTCTCCTTTGCTCTTAAAAGTGTAAGCTAAAGTATCTAGTAGTAATGCAGATTGCCCAAACGCGATACAATACGGCGCCGTTGTATCATGCAAACTATATTGGTCACATATTGGATAAAGCTGAAAGTGCATAGGTAAGCGCAACCGCATCCGCACTTCTGCGACAGGACGGTGCAGAACGTAGCAAACCAGTCCCTGTATTTTCAAGCGCTTGTTAATTTCTCTTATATAACTGTTATCGGGTTGCCAAACTGTAATCCCCGTTAGTACATGCACTTTCCATAAATCAGCTATTGGTTGCAATTCACCTGGGTAAATAAATTTCCAATTGAGTCGTTCCTCACGGTATGCGCGCAGTTTCATAAATCCTAAACAATATTCAAATCTACCTTTAGGAATTGGTTGTCCATCACGGCAAGCGTCTTTCAAAGTTCTCATAAATGCAGCTTCCGTCCACATTTCAATATCTAAATTGCCTAATATCCCAGGTAAATCATAGGTTTTGAAGCGTTCAGCTTCGTTTTCTTCTGTTAAATCATATAATCCACACTGTAAGGAACTTGACCCTCGGAAACTGTAAGCGTCTTCTGCAATTGGATTTCCTGATTTTCCTGAAAGACTTTTCCATTCTGTTGCCCATCCAGAAATACGTCCCCTTACCGAGCCGAGACTGGTGTTAAAGACTTGCTCACAAGCTTTTTTAAACTTTTCAGAACTTTGAGCATACTGCGTTTGCACAGTTTTATGATTTAAATTGTAAGCCAGCCAAACTGACTGCACGGCGCCCCAACGCTTGTAATAGCCTCGAAAATCATTTATTCGTCGATATTGTTCCTTAATCTTAATATGGAAGAACGGACGTTCATATATATTGTTTTTTTCTAATACTGGAGATTCTCCCAAAAACAAGCGTTCGACTAAAAAGTTGGGCACAAGTGCATATGCTGTAAAGCTTCCAAAGTTAATATACTCTCCATCACGCTCGTAACCGTCATGTCTTCCCAATCTTCCCAACCGCTGAATAAAGTTACCTGCGTCAGATGATTCAAATATAAGCAAGTTGATTTTGAAGTCTACCCCTACATCTATCGTGCTTGTACCAAACACAAGATCACAGGATAGTGATTTCTCTTTTGCTGTCTTCCCAGATAAACCTGTATTTTCTCCAACTGTTAAACCATGCGGTTGTAAGATTTCTTTAAAAAACTGCACAAGTCGCTTAACTGCGGCAATTGAATTGAGAATAATGGCGCCTTTACTACCTGGATTGTTAAGAAAATACTCTAAAATTAGATTGCTGTTTTCTCGTAACCAAATTTCTGAAGCTTTAAACGATGGTTCTAAAGGAATAAAATTTAGATTGATAGAACGTGAAACTTGGCGCCAGTTTTTATTTCGGAGTTCCTGTTCTTGCTCTAAATTACTTGGAAACTGGTACTTATTCTGCTCAAGCGGATTTACTTCTGCACAACAAAATCCAGCTTGTTGCAATTTATTAATAAACTCTGTATCAGGTGTTGCAGAAAGGAACAAAAACTTTTTACGTCGGTTAGTGCAGTTAATTAACAGCATTGTATTAATTACACCAGCAATTTGCGGCGCCGCGTATACATGAAACTCATCAAAAATAAATAAATCAAAGTCTTTGTCAATCCTACCCCACAGCTTATCTGGGCTATCACCAGGGATTAAATATACACCACGATGTAAGTAGTGAAATATATCAGGGTTAGTGAATAACACTTCTCTTTGGCTAGTCAGGGTTGCAAGCGCTGCTGATTTCCTCAAATTCTCATTTTCTGCATAAATTTCTAGCTCTGCGCTACTTAATCTTGCTACACGCGGATTATTTAGAGGTTGAAATACTTCAATATATCTGTTCATCTGCATCTCTTGGTCGCGCGCAAGTTCATTTGTTGGGTAAAGACCAATAGCAGAAATTTCTCCTTGAAGCACTTCTAAATATGCAGCCAAACTCTTACCATCACCCGTCATCGCAGTGTTAAAAATGACATCTATATCTGGATTACGCAGTGCTTTAAGAGTTTCTACTTGATGCCACGAAAGTGACCAATCTCTGGGCAATGTAATATCCTTGGGTACTTCATCAGATGGACAAGAATATACAGATTTTAGAGTTATGTTGCAATTATCATCAGTAATCATACATCTGGCTCAAAGAGTTTATATTCTTAAATGTTGCCTTCTCTAATCAGGAAATTCAACAAAAGCATTGCGTATCATTTCGGCGCCATAAGCAATACAAGCAAGAATGTCTTCGCGTTCGATACTAGGATATTCTTCTAAAATTGCTTCTATGGTTTCACCTCCTGCTAAATTATCTAAAATCATCAATACCCAGATGCGATGACCGCGAATGCAGGGTTTACCAAAACAGATATTTGGGTCGATAGATATTCTTGATAGTAAATCATCTTTGGACATGGCTGTTTCCATATATGTCTCTTTTAGTTAAAACTGTGCCTGTTGAGCATCTACTCAATCAATGTAAATATTTTGTATCTAATTAGCTGCTCTCAAACTCTATTATAGATACAATAACTGTATAGACCCAGTTATGTCAACTAGTGTAATTACAAATTTACAAATGCCCAGAAAAAAGGACACAATCACACTGTCAATACCCGATGGAACTAAGGAGCAGCTAGAAGAAATAGCCCGTCGCTTAAACATTTTTTGGGGAAAGTCCCCCAGTATTTCAGGTTTACTCGTCGCTATCGCTGAAAAAACATACGAAATTGGCAAACCTTTCACGTTTAACCAAACTCAAGTCGGCGCCTTACTCCAAGGTATTCGCTTACTTAACGACTCTGGCCACACAGGTGAAGCACAGACGCTTTCAAGATTATTGCTCGAACGCGCAGAACTTGAGGCGCCGATGCGTCAGCAAGTACTACAAACAATTAGCCAACCAACCGAAGCATGGCGAGTTATTGTTGAGCAGCATCTTCAAAACCAGCAGCCGTTTCAACTGCTTTATACCAATGCTCAGGGTGAAGATTTAGCCTATACGGTTCGTTATGCTGAAATAGCCTTTGAAGATAATAAGGGCTTTTATCTATATATATGGTGTGATGAGACTGACGATATTCTAAATCCTGAGTACCCAGAACTTATACACAACCGCTGTTTACGTCTCGATAGAATCAAGACTATCTTGCCAATTAGCGGACACTGGCGCCATGAGGGCTTAGATTACCTGGAAGTGTACTTACACTTTTATAAAGGAATGGTTAAAGCTTATGAACCAAAAGCCGCATCTATAAATAAAGATATAAGTAATGAAGTTATAGACGGTGTGCGTCATGTCGTTAAAAAGGCGCCACATCCGTTTTGGTTAATTCGCGACGTGATGAAATATGCTGAAGATTGCGAGATAGTGGCGCCTCTTAGTGTAAGGTCGCGTTTCAAAGAAAAACTCAAATCACTTTGTCAGCACTATGACATTTGAGATATGTACAGATGAAAATCTGTCACAAACCATTAAGTAGTATCCAAGTTTTTTGTAGTATTTTACTACTTATAGCAACGGTGGAAATCTACCCATCTTCGATTTAGACTGAGGGGTAATAACCTCAATAAACCTAGAGGTGCTGCAACATGGTACGACAAGTTACAGAATTTGATGCCGCCGACGACTTGGTTATATACCCAGAAACCGACGATGAACCGATGGCACAAAACACGTTACAGTTTATTTGGATAGTAATCATCAAAGAAGGTTTAGAGATACTATTTGCATCAAACCCAGATGTGTTTGTAGCTGGAGACCTGTTTTGGTATCCAATTGCAGGTGATATTAATACAAGATATGCTCCTGATGCAATGGTGGTATTTGGTAGACCCAAAGGTCATCGAGGCTCATACGTACAAGCGCGTGAGGGTAATATTGCACCACAGGTAATATTTGAAGTCTTGTCACCCGGCAACAGAAAGAAAGAAATGGACGACAAGTTCGACTTTGACCAAAAATACGGCGCCGAGGAATACTATATATATGACCCAGATAGAAATATTTTAAAAGGCTGGTTACGCTCAAACAAAACTCTCAAACCCATTAAGAATATAAACAATTGGGTCAGTCCACGCTTGGGAATCAAATTTGTATTGGCGCCGACAACACTCGACATTTACCGTCCAGACGGTCGTAAATTTGTAACTCCCGTAGAACTCGACGAATTATATCAACAAGCTGAACAACGTGCGAATGCTGAACAACAACGTGCGAATGCTGAACAACAACGCGCAGATGCTGAACAACAACGCGCAGATGCTGAACGGCAGGCAAGATTAAACGCAGTATCTCAGCTATTACAAACAGGAATGAGCGTCGAACAAATTGCACAAATTCTTTCATTAACAGTCCAAGAAGTTCAAAGCTTAAATTCTCTATAAAAGTGGAATGGGCATCCTTGCCCGTTCCAAATTTGTACTGCAAACGAGTCAAATTGAACTTATGTCATGAGTCGCGAACGTAAACGCAGTTTTCCGCAAGGTAGCA
Source organism: Calothrix sp. PCC 7716 (assembly GCF_019977735.1). Taxonomy (GTDB): domain Bacteria; phylum Cyanobacteriota; class Cyanobacteriia; order Cyanobacteriales; family Nostocaceae; genus Dulcicalothrix. The sequence goes on from NZ_AP025018.1 coordinate 6,375,269, forward strand.
TCTTAAAGATTTTTTATGATTATTTAAAAGTCAAGTTAGAAACCAATACTACTCGGTTAAGAGATTTTATCGGAATCGATCCACCTTAATAAGGGGGGAAAATAGCGGTTTTTAGCCCCCCTTATTAAGGGGGGTTGGGGGGATTTTATTCTATCCCTTGCAGTATTGAGTTAGAAACCGTTTTAATTATAAGTTAGCAAATAAATTTTAAACTCAATAAAAAGCTCGCTAAAGTCCGTTTCAATCCCTGAAAGGGATTATTAAAAGTTTAAACTTTTACTACCCCCGCATCAGTGGAAAAGTTTAAGTAGGGATTCTACCCTTCGGGAAAACTTCGTTTAAACTAGGTTCAGAATGACAGTTTTGACTATATAGCAATCCTAAATCATTCGTAAAATCCGCGTGTTGTAGAGACGCTTTCACGCAGTGTCCCGCAGGGAATAATCGCGTCTCTACGTAGATATAATTTTTACAACTCATATAGGATTGCTATATATATGCTAGATGATTTTTGTTGATTAGCTCAAATTTTCTTGTGGGGTGGGCATTTTTGCCTGCCGTCTTAATATATTTGACAGGCAGGGATGCCCTCTTAATATATGTGACAGGCAGGGATGCCTGTTCCACAAGAGAAGATGATTTAATGTAGGTGTAGTAGTTCAACTGTTGTGACTAGGCTACCATCTACGATTATTTTTTTTACACAGCCTTGTAATAGGGTTCTTTTGTCTTCTGTTTCTAGTCCTTGCCAGTATTTTGGGTTGGCAAATGCGCGTGTTACTCGTTCTTTGGCTATTAGGTATTGTTTAGAGTTGTTGTTTGTGGTTGCAATTGCTTCTGCTATTTGCATTCTAAGTTCTTCTTTCGCTTTTTCTATTGCGGGGTTGGATGGTAGTGCTTCGAGGGTGGTTAATGATGCTCTAAGTGTTTTGGTTTGTGGAGATTCTGCTGTTACTGTTACTTCTTGTTCGACTATGGTGGCTAGTCGTTCGGCTTCAAGAATAATGTGGTTTATAACTTGTTTTTCTAGTTCGTCTGAGGATATCATGCGTCCGTTAGTACAGGCGCCTGTTCGATAAAAGCTGCATTGGTAGTGATGTCTAACAAAGTTCTTTTTCTTGACTAGTTTTTTACACTGACGACTATATGCGGCGCCACAATGGGCGCATTTTACTAAGTTGGCGAATGGGTTTGTGTATTTTTGCTCGTTTGCCCAGCGGTTATTTCGGTTGCTGCGAATTATGGCTTTGATTTGTTCGTGTTCTTCACGGGTAATAATAGATTCATCGGTGTGGGTATCCCATGCTATTTCCCATTCGTCGAAGGGTTTACGATGTCCTTTGGGACGAACTACAGTGTCGTAGAGTGTTCCTCCTGCGTAAATGGGGTTTACTAATATGGAACGCAGACCAGATACAGACCATTTTAATCCTGTGTGGGGATAACGCAAGCTACTGCTGCGGGTTTTGTTTATATTCTCAAATACTATTTCGTCTTCTTCGTTTAATAAATTAATTTGACTGTTGCTATCTTTTGGTGTGGCGTTGGCTTGAATGCCAAATGTATCATGCAATTTTCTCACGGTTTGTGATACTGTGCCTACTTCTAAGAATGTATCGAATACTAATCGCATTAGTTGCGCTCTTGTTAATTCTTGCTTTGTCTCGATTAAACAAACACAAAGTTGATTATCTATTATATATTTGTCGTTTTCTATTGCATATCCTAGTGGAGTGTTCCAGTGAGGTTTTTTATTTGCTTTGCGGGTATCTCGTTCTTTTTTTACTCGCATACCTAACATTTTTACCTCATATTTACTCGCTGCTAGCCGTACATCTATTGTTAATTCTCCGCCTATGCTTGATATATCAAATGGTTCATCTATTGCTGTTGGCTGTATACTTTTCTTTTTTAAGGCATCCATCAAACGATAAAAGGTCATTGATGAGGATGTTAATCGGTCTATTCTAATAAATAATAATTTTGAGACTTTACCTGGTACTAATGCATTAATGTCTTCGATTAACTGGGTAAGTCCTTTGCGTTTATCGCTGGTACGACTTTCAACATCGTAATATATTTTGGTGGCGCCAGCAGTACGCAATCGACGCATCTGCTTTATTAAGGCGCCTTCATCTTCGGCTTGTTCGTCTGTCGATACGCGCGCGTAAGCCCAAACATCCATATATGAGTCCTGAAGAGGAATTATTTAAATATTAGCTAATATTACCTGATTGTAAGCGCATTGGTTCACTGTTGTTCACCGAGCCTGTTGACTTCTTCGTTGGTAACTCCTACGGTAAGTACTTGTGGCGTGACACCAAAATTCCTATGGTTCGCATTGGTTATCCTTTGTTTGACCGTCACCACTTACACCGTTATGCAACCCTTGGCTACCAAGGTGGCTTAAACCTCCTCAACTGGGTTGTTAATACATTGCTCGATGAAATGGATCGTAATAGCAATATTACTGGTGTAACAGATATCTCCTTCGACTTAATTCGTTAAGAATTAGTTCAAATGCAGCGTGCCGAATAAGGCAAAGGAAAAGGTTTGAGGTAGAAACGTAATGGGTAATCGGTAATAGGTAAATCACAGAATATTCACTCTCTTACCTATTACCACTTACCAATTACTGTTAACCAATTACTTTCCTTTACCTTTTTTCTTTTAAGTAGGGTGGGCATTGCCCACCTTACAGGTACTATCTAGATGTTTATAAAGAAGATATTCAATTAAGTATTACACATTACCCTATCTCATCAAATCTATGAAAATTACTCAAGCAAAAATTAACGAACTTTTGAGCGAACCAGGTTGCGAGCATAATCAAAAAATTGGAGAGAAGAAAAAGGCTTGTAGTCAACAAGCTCAACCCGGCGCCGCCCAAGGTGGTTGTGCTTTTGATGGCGCCATGATTGCTCTTGTACCTATTACCGATGCTGCTCATTTAGTTCATGGACCCATTGCTTGCGCTGGTAATTCTTGGGGCAGTCGTGGCAGTTTATCATCTGGCCCAACACTTTATAAAATGGGCTTTACAACCGATTTAAGTGAAAATGATGTCATATTCGGCGCCGAAAAAAAGCTCTATAAAGCTATCTTGGATATTCATAGTCGCTACAACCCCGCAGCAATATTCGTATATTCGACCTGTGTCACCGCGCTCATCGGCGAAGATATGGACGCGGTGTGTCAAGCGGCAGCAAAGAAAATTAACATACCCATTATTCCAGTTTATAGGGATGTTAAATTAAGTAAAAGTTAGCTACTAACAATACTGCTAATATAGCACAAGTTAAATAATAACTTTTTGATTTTTATAAAAAAGTATTATTTAATTAAATCAAATTCAAGTTTGTTTAAAACCTCTCCCTCAACCTTTCCTATAAGGAGAGGAGAGTGTATATTTCTCCCCCTTCCTTGGTAGGGAAGGGAGTCGAGGGGTAGGTTTTATGGTAAGAACAATTTCAAACATTAGAACTCTACAGACAATAGCTAAATGGTAAAAATAAAACACGTTCAGACACCTGAAGTACACAAAAAAAACTTTGAGGAAGAATTAGAGCAAGTAAAACAAAGACTTAAAGCTAGTAAATGTAAAGTAGGATTAAAAGTAAGTAGTGCGATACAATTACAAGCAACACTTCCACCTAAACCCAATAGTGATAAAATTAAACCATATCAACAGCTAATCAGTCTTGGTATACCCGCTAACTTAGATGGATTAAAAACAGCAGAAGAAGAAGCTTATGAACTAGGTAAACTACTCGCGCGTAAACAATTCGAGTGGGATGAGAAGTATTTGTGTACAAAAAAAGATAAAACTACACCTACAATTGGTGAATTATTAGAAAAATTTGAGGAAGAGTATTTTAAAACAAGACAGAGAACTATAAGTAGTGAAACAACATTCAGTAATTACTTATCAAAAATTAACAAGCACTTCAATAAAAAAATATTAGCTAATCAAACTAATATAGAAAATTGCTTAAACACAATTGTAAGTCCATCTAGCAGATATCAATCAGCAGCTAGTATTTCAGTACTTTGTAAAACATTTGGTATTTTAATAGATGTAAAAAAATTTGCTAAAAAAAATTATGAACCACAAAATAGAAATATCCCTAGTGATGAGCAAATAGTACTTAATTTTAATAAATTTGAATTATACGCTAAAAATAGAAGTAGAATTTATAAAAAAAATGTAGATATATGGAAAATGCAAAGATGGGTCTATGGAATGTTGGCTACTTACGGATTACGTCCTAGAGAAATATTTTTAAAACCTGATTTAGATTGGTGGTTGTCTTCAGAAAATATAGATAACACTTGGAAAGTTCATAAAGACTGCAAAACAGGAGCGCGCGAAGCATTCCCATTATATCTTGAATGGATAGAACTTTTTGATTTAAAAAATTCACAATGTGTTTCTATACTAAAAGACGCAATTCAGAATAAAAGTACATTTATTCATTATAAAAATTTAGTACATAAAAACGCTAAATGGTTTGAAAAAGTTGGCATTGATTTTCCACCATATGATTTACGTCATGCGTGGGCAATACGCGCGCATATGCTACTTATACCAGTTAAAGCAGCAGCAGATAATTTAGGTCACAGCGTTGAGATGCATTTAGAAACTTATCAAAAACACTTTGGACGCGAAAATAGAAAACGGATGATTAATGAAGCAACTAATAAGCAATCAGAAATGAATCAACTCAAATTAGAATTAGAACAATCAAAACTAGAAAACGAACGCCTGAAACTAGAACTTCGATACGCTAAACTCCCTTCTTGAAACAGGCGCCAAATTTATTACTTTTTGTTAATTCTCTTTATTTCTATCTAAAGAGAGATTTACTTATACATTGAGCAATAGTAACTTTATAATAAGTATTTTATTTTATGATGTTATAATTATGACAAAAAACACTGAGGATAAGTCATTTTTGATCAAAACTTGGGTAAACGTACCGAAATTGCGATTAGGGCATCAATGTGTTGAAACATAGAAAGGTTTCGATTCATTGCTTTACATAAATTTAATATGTATACAAAAAAATGCATGAATACTTTAAACTTGTTTCGCTATTTTATTCTTTAATAGAGAAATAAGATTATTTGTTTGTTATCTTTAGAGTCATCTTAGTACTGATGTGAATTATTTTTGTACGTCATGATTACAACGGCACAATCTACACAATCTACAAGTAGGCTGCTTTTTAGCCGTTACAGTAATCGGGGAAGTATTTACTTGTTTGCTCCGATGGTAGACTTCAACGTCATGGCTGAAGTTGGTGATACTCCACCTTAAGGTTCAATATTTGTTTAATTAAATAGAAATAATACAGAGAAATTAATCAATTACATTCTTCTTAGCGCGAGCAATTTTTGTTATTGCTTTAAAATATTTGCGCTTTGGTACGTAATTTTTTTGAATTAAGTTCGTCATGTCAGCAAGCTTACAGATATCTTTTGTTTAGGTTACGCCTAGCAATTTGATAATATCTGCATGTGACATCTATTCAAAGAGCAAAATTTTTCTTTGAGTAAGCAACATTGTCTCTAGATTTTTACATTCAATCTAGAATTAAAAATATCGTTCAATAATGTAACTCAATCTGCATTAGCGGGTTAAATCATTATTTTGAAAGTTTTTGATACCTTACTTACATTTGTCATAAAGTTCACAACTTTAGTTTTTGAAGAGAGTATAGCCATGAATAAATTTCAGTTTGTTTCCAAATGGAAACGTTTTAAAGAACTTGTATTAATGACATTTTTGGGAAATATACCTACAATTTTTTTAGGTGTAAAATTAAGAAATGTTTTATATCGTGCGATTTTTGCACGTATAGGTAGTTCTGTTTTTATTCAAGATAATGTTGAGTTTTCTGGGACTAGTTCTATTGAAATTGGCAATGGCGTGTATATTTTTAAAGGTGTTTATATAGATGGAAGCGGTCATAGCAATAATAAAGTTTGTTTAGAAAATAATAATAATAAAATTTGCCTAGAAAATGGAGTTGCTCTTGAGCGTAATGTTAATATAGGGGCGCTAGATGGTACATTAATTCACATAAATGAAAATACTTTTATTGGTCCTGGTACTTGTATTGCTGGTCCTGGAAACATAAAAATTGGTAGAAACTGTTTAATTGCAGCGCAGTCAGGAATATTTGCGAATAATCATAATTTTGCTGATTTGGAGTTACCAATAAGAGACCAAGGAATAACTCGTGAGGGAATTATTATTGAAGATGACTGTTGGTTAGGTTCTGGAGTTAAGGTCTTGGATGGAGTCACTATCGGAAAAGGTTGTGTGATTGGCGCCAATTCTGTGGTTACAAAAGATATTCCTCCTTACTCAGTTGCAGTGGGTGTCCCCGCGCGGGTGATCAAGAAGCGCGGAGAAAAAGAACTTAGTAAACCTATGAGTATCAACTAATTAAGCTGTGCCAGCATCTGTGCTGGCTTTAATAACTTTTGCGGGAACTCCAACTGCTATGGAAAAGGGTGGAATATCTTTATTAACAACTGCTCCAGCCCCAATTACACTTCCTTCACCAATAGTTACTCCATCTAATATTCTGACACCAGAGCCAATCCAACAAGAATCTTGAATTTCAATTCCTTCACGAGTCAAGCCATCCTTTCTATGATTATTCGCGTAAATGCTTGTATGAGATGCAATTGCACATCCTTTACCAATCTTGATAAAACCAGGACCAGCCATACAAACGTAAGGACCGATATAAGAACTGTCGCCAATATCAATTAAACAGTCAGAAACAGTAGCTCTGATATCAACTCCACGATCAATACAAACTTGATTACCAATACGCAGTAAGCTATTTGGCGCCCTCATATCAAAGCGTGCATCTCGCAGAATTTTTACATCATCACCAATTTCTACCAAACAGGCTCCAAAAAACTCTACTCCGGCTTGGATGTAAAGCCTTTTACCTACATGACTCAGTATTAAAGGGTAAGCTAGTCTTCGCAATAAAATACCGAGTGGACGGGGAATCCATCCAACTAAATTAGTCATGTTTAACTCGATTATTCTTGACAAAGTTGTAGGTGAAGCAGGCGCCGTTTGGTTAATGTTGAGTTGATTTTGGACTATCATTAGTTGTTTAATCCTTAATTATTTGTTATTGAGAGAGTTTCAAAGTTTTATAACCACTTCTACTACATACTCATAGAGTAATTAATTACTAGTCTTGCTATTAAAAGCACCTGCTTCTTGATGGCGCCTTCTAAAGTAGAAGCTTTTCGGTAAGTGTTGTTTTACGTGTATCCTGGTAAGAGTTAATAGCTCCCGTTTTTATGACGCTATACTTCTTGTGCAATAGAGTCTACAAAGCGCTGCTCTGAGATGCTCGTAAGCTGTAACTGTGGAGATCGTCTTAACAAATCTTGACAAATTTGACCAAAAGTTGTGACCTTATCGACGTGATAAGAGTTTGCTTAACAGGGATACAATTATGATGCTATACGCCTATATATATTAGTAGGGCAATCTAAGGTGGACACTGATTGCCGACTTTTAGGCTATTTTGGCGAAATTTCTTAGTACAAGGGTTACTCACTGTATGAAAGTCCCAAATTTGCTTTCGTATTATCCGCCAATTATACAAGGTTATTTACTAAATTATCAAACACATTCACGCTAACTATTTGAGAGGCAGGACAAATTTTGCCAAAATCCTGCGTTTTTTAAGCTTACAGCACAGAGCAAGAGTTATTAGCGATTTACCTTAATTTATTGTCTCCCGCAACAAATTGTTACAGAATCTCAGTCATTTGACTATTTACTTCATCTCAACACATAAGCTACCAGAAGATAGCTAAATGCCTAGATACCTCTTAAGAAGTAAATAAATCTACTATAATTTCATAAAAACGTTATAAATAATTTAAATAATTTACACTTACTTTAAAATGATTATGTTAGTCTTAATTGCAAGAATAAATGTAAACTCTTCAGATTTAAAGGGCAAAAAGGTAGCTCAAAGGTCTGACCCACCGTGATTGCTATGATTATACTAACACCCTCTAAAAACTACATACAGCAAAGCCGCCATCGAAATCGGGGGAGTGCTTACATGTTTGCGCCGATGGTAAACTTCAACGAAATGGCTGAAGTAGGCGAGACTCCACCCTAGTAATTTTAATACGAGTAAAGTTTTCAGATACTTATAAACATGTAGCTTTTTTGACATTTTTGTTGTTCAAATTGCTAATCGCTACTGAGAACATCTGAAGCTTAGTAATTGAGAAGGTTGATACCTGAAAGATAGGTTGTAACTGAAGAATGTATGTCTAATGGGTCAATACTGACATACTAGTATTTAAATTTACAGCTTTTACTGTTACTGATAGTACTTTTATAAAAGTTTGTTTTTTGTTCTTGTATTACAGTTGATAGCATAATTGTATTATCGAAGGCTAGAACCACGCGAATAACTAGTAATAGACGATAGTGTGAAGTAACTATTGCTTAGTACTAATAAAAGAGCTATCGCAGTGTTAGTGTATAGTTATTGGTTAGCAAGTTGTCAAAATAGAATCAGTATTTGAGCGTGTTTAACTAACTTAATAATTAAGTTCAGTACGCTTATGGATGATTTTGTAACTACTACTCAATGAGTCGATTTCAAATCAAATATATATAGATACTGGTATTTTTTATACAAGTATCTCTTGCTAATGTGGCAGATATCACGAAAATGTCACAATCAATTCTGTCTGGATGCAAAAACATATTAGCGTAACTTGGAAAGGCTCAAATCAACAACTAGTTGAAAAATTAATAGAGCAATTTGGTGATTGCCCACAAAGCCTTTAAGAGCAGACAAAAATATCAAGATAAATTTTCTGGTAATTAAGTTAATTAACTAAATTTTGGGGAGTACTTACTATGAATAATAATTTGAAAATTAAATTGCAGCATTATCTAGAGGTTTTACTAACAACTTTACTTGCTAGTATCCCATTACGAATTATAGGCTCAAACTTGAGAACCTTAGTATATCGTTTAATTTTTGGCAAGATTGGTCAAAAAGTTTATATTCAAGACGGTGTGGAATTTATTGGAGCGCAAAATATAGAAATAGGCAATTTTACTGCCATATACAGAGGAGCGCATATTGACGCGTCTGGACATGAAAACAATCGTATTTGTTTCGGTTCGGAGGTACAAGTTAAGCAAGGTGTAACTTTTCAGGCGTTAAATGATACTCATATCTTGATTGAAAAAGGTGTACTTCTCGGCCCTTATGTTTCTATCGCGGGACCCGGAAATATCAAAATTGGTAAATCCTGCATGATTGCCGCAAAATCAGGTATATATGCTAACAACCATATTTTTTCAGACTTAACTATAGACATTGCCCTGCAAGGTGTCACACGCAAAGGCATTGTAATTGAAGATGACTGTTGGCTTGGACATTCAGTAACGGTGCTTGATGGCGTGACTATTGGGAGAGGAAGTGTCATTGGCGCCGGTTCAGTTGTCACTAAAGATATTCCTCCTTATTCAGTGGCAGTGGGTGTACCAGCAAAAGTTATTAAGAATAGACAAGCAGATGCAGGACTAAATTTACAACCTGCTCACCACAATACTCACGTGAGCGCTTAAAGAATAAATATTGTGTCTGTTTGAGTAGTTACCTATGTAGTTTGAGAGTAAATTAATGAATCAGCCTATAGAAAAATCTTCTCGGTTACGTCTTCACTATTTGGATGGGTTGCGTGGACTTGCAGCTTTATACGTATTACTTGTCCATATTGATCCAGAAATGGGAGAAAAATTACCTTTATTCTGGTCACTGTTTGGAAAAACTCTCAGATACGGTGGATTTGCTGTAGCAATTTTTATAGCTCTATCTGGTTATGTATTAATGCTTCCGGTGTCGCGTTCCCAGAGTGGCCATATTTCAGGTACTTTGATTGACTATATCAAGCGTAGGTCTCGTCGAATTTTACCACCTTACTATGCAGCTTTAGTGTTTAGTTTATTACTAGCATTTGCTGTTTTTTTACTGGAGACATTTAGCCAATTTAAATGGGATGACATTGCGGGGAGAGCGCATTTTTCCCCAAAATTTACATTAATTGATGTATTGTCTCACCTCTTGTTAGTTCATAATCTTAGTTACACCACTCACATAAGTATTAACCCACCAATGTGGAGTGTTGCGACAGAGTGGCAAATTTACTTTATATTTCCATTCATATTACTACCTGTTTGGCGCCGTTTTGGTTTACTTGCATCTGTAATCACAGCCTTTGTGATTAGTCTTTTACCGATATATTTATTAAATGGGTTGTTTGAGTCAGCTTCACCTTGGTATCTTGGAATATTCGCTTTAGGAATGGCAGCGGCAGAAATTGGGTTTTCCCAAAAACCAAAATTAATGAGTATGAGAAATTCTCTACCTTGGGGCGCACTCAGTGTTGTGTTTACTATTGTTGCTTTTATAACTGAGTGGAGGAAGCTAGGATTACATATATGGATAGGTCATAGCTTTTTCGGAATAGCAAGCGCTTGCCTATTTATTTACTGTACAAAGTTTATCACTGATGGTAAAACTCCGGCGCCTCTAATTTTAAAGATATTCGATCATCCTCTTGCAGTAGACATAGGAACCATTTCTTATAGCTTATATCTAACTCATGGACCAGTACTTTCATTAGTCCGTTACGGTTTATTCAATTTACAATTACCTGCTAGTACATTTGCATCTGCATCTTATCTATTAGGTACAATTGCATCACTACTTTTCGCTTACCCTTTCTACCTGTTGTTTGAAAGACCATTCACGTCAAATTTTTTCCAAAAAGGAAAATTACAAGATGCTAATTTTCAACAACCTACTAATACAAAAAAACTATAAAATATTTTAAGAGTGCAAATTATGACTGAAAACTCTATTCAGACAACAATTTCTGATGAACGGAAATTTCGTCTTCATTTTCTAGATGGAATGATGCGTGGTATCGCTGCTTTTTATGTGCTACTCACTCATCTTTGGTTATATCAAGGAAAAAATTTACCTCAGTGGATAAATATACCAACATCGCTATCCAATATATTTTTTTAAAATTAATACTCATGAAAAATTTTACCTTAGTAATCCTTAGTGTTTCAGCAGTATTAATAGCAACACTTTATCCTTTCAATTTTTATTTTTCAGATATTTCACTACAATATATTATTGCTAGTTTCGACAATAGTAGTTCTTTTGAAGATTTTGTAAACAATATTTTATTGTTTATGCCTTTGGGTTTTAGTTCTACTGCTGTCTTGCAGAGAAAAAATCTAAATTTCTTCAGTAAATTCTTAGTAGTAACATTTATTAGTACGGCTTTATCATCGTTAGTTGAAGTTTTACAAATATTTTTATCTTCTAGAACACCAACACCTGCTGATATTATAAACAATACAATTGGTGGAGTGGTTGGCATAATTTGCTTTTATTTGTGGAATTCTAAAAACTTCTTATATATCTTATCAAGTATAGAGAATAGTCGATTCAGTAATTCTATTAGACAAATTACATTCTTCTTTGTTGGATATATACTTATTTCTTTTTTAATATCAATATTATGGCAGAGTACAACTAATCTAAGTAATTGGAGTTTAAATCATCCGCTACTACTGGGTAATGAAAATACAGGTGATAGACCTTGGAATGGGCAGATTACAAACATTAAAATTGCTGATAGAGCATTTTCTCAAAACGAGGTTTCACAACTACTAGATAATCAAAATAATTTAAACACTACTCAAAAATATTTGTTAGCTGACTACAAGTTAGCTGATAACAATATTTTTCAAGATATTACTGGGCAAATGCCTAAACTATTATTGCAAGGAAATTTATCAAACGTTAAAAATGAAAAAGGTGTTACTTTAAGTCCTAGCCATTGGTTTAAAACAGAAACTCCTCCAACTCTACTAAATAAAAGGATACGCAAAACATCTGAATTAACAGTATTTACTACTGTGGCAACCGCTAATGTAAACCAAACTGGCCCTGCACGTATAATTTCACTTTCAAGAAATACTTTAAACCGCAATTTCACTTTAGGACAGCAGACAACTAATTTAATCTTACGGATACGAACATCAATCACTGGAGAAAACGCTTCGCATATAGAGCTAAATGTTCCTAGCATTTTTACGAATACAAACTTTCATAAGATAGTTATTACTTATTCCAAAGCAAAAGTTCAAGTTTACATAGATAAATTAGAGAATTCTTACTTTTTTAATTTATTAGAACTAATTCCAAGAGAGCAAAAAATAGTTTACTATGGACTAAGTTTTATACCTTTGGGCATTTATTTAGGGTTTCTAAGTATATTAGCACAAAAAAGGTATACTTTTAACAGATTATTACTATTATTTGCTATCATATTACCTTCTCTGATATTAGAAACAGTGTTAGTAATTTATAGTGGCAAGAGTTTTAGTTTAGGAAACTTAATATTTGGTGCATTATTTACAGGCGTGACTATGCTCATATTGAAATTACGTGCTTCTAGATTATTTAAACAGCAAATTTAAACAAATTTTTATACTGTATCGATATGAAATTATGGGAATTAGGCTTAAAACCAATAATTTGCTCTCAGCATTCTTTATTACCAAGTATTTAATGTTTCCAGATTCCACGGTACTTTGGGCAATGCAAAACTGGGTAGAGTGGTAGCTCCTAACTTGCACATTCTAAAATCCTATATATAGCAAGGGTTTCAGAAAGATGTGCAAGTCCTATATTTTACTGGAGCGCGAAGGGCGCCAGTCGGAGGCTGACATCTTGCACCATGAGCTTCCACTCGAATAAAAGAGTTTGTAATGCTTATTTTTACGTAGGGTGGGCACTGCCCACCTTACTTTGCCCTCGAAGGTGCAAGATGTGAGGTAGGCAACTCTCCCATATCACCGACGGTGGTAATCTCAAGTTTCAGAGCGATTGAAGCTAGTAGTTAAGTCATAAATAAGTCATATAAATTTTCAAAATAGTTTGACAAATAACCCTTATTCGATGAGTATTTAAGTCAGAACTAAGTCACATTTGAATTTATATCGTTGAAAATATTGCGATACAAGGTTTTCATACATCGGGAGAATTATTCCAGTTAATGCTGCGGGCTTCGTAGGCAGTAAAAACCTTGGTAATCGTATTGGTGGTGAAGCTTTACTCGAATATGTTATCGGTACTGCGGAACCTGAATATACGACTCCATATGATATTAACATCATTGGTGAATATAATATCGCTGGTGAGATGTGGAATATTTTACCACTGCTTAAAAAATTAGGTGTTCGCGTTTTATCAAAAATTACAGGTGACGCGCGCTATCAAGAAATTTGTTACGCTCACCGTGCCAAGTTAAATGTAATGATTTGCTCGAAAGCATTAATCAACATGGCACGGAAAATGGAAGAACGCTATGGTATCCCTTACATCGAAGAGTCATTCTACGGTGTTGAGGATATGAACCGTTGTTTACGGAATATCGCAGCTAAACTCGGAGACCCTCAATTACAAGAACGTGCAGAACAATTAATTGCGGAAGAAACTGCAAAACTTAATGTTGAACTGGCGCCATATCGCGCTCGCCTCAAAGGTAGACGTGTGGTTATATATACTGGGGGCGTAAAAAGTTGGTCTATTATCTCAGCCGCTCAAGACTTAGGAATGGACGTTGTAGCAACTAGTACAAAAAAGAGTACAGAAGAAGACAAAGCTCGTATTAAACAGTTATTAGGAACAGATGGTATTACTCTAGAAAAAGGTAATCCCCAAGAAATTCTGCGAGTTATTAGAGATACAAATGCCGAAATGTTGATTGCGGGAGGCCGCAACCAATATACTGCGCTCAAAGCTAGAATTCCTTTCTTAGATATCAACCAAGAACGCCATCATACCTATGCTGGCTACAGTGGAATGGTAGAAATGGCGCGCGAATTAGATGAAGCGTTGCATAGTCCTGTATGGGAGCAAATACGCAAACCGGCGCCTTGGGACATGGAAAATGAAATTCTGTCTGATTCGATTGATTTCGACGTATTTGATTTGTCAGAAGAAGTACTTGTTTAATCGTAGGGTGGGCACTGCCCACCTTACTAACTCCTAACTCCTAACTCCCAACTCATCACTCCTCATTTAATTTATGGCGATAGTTTCAAATTCAAATAAACCTGTTGTTGTTAATCCTCTTAAACAAAGTCAGACGCTTGGTGCAGCGATGGCTTTTTTGGGACTTAAGGGGATGATACCGCTTTTACATGGTTCCCAAGGGTGTACTGCATTTGCGAAAGTAATAATGGTGCGACACTTTCGTGAAGCAATACCGCTTGCTACTACTGCGATGACCGAAGTAACTACTATTCTTGGTGGTGAAGAAAATATTACGCAGGCAATTTTGACATTAATGCAAAAGTCTCAACCCGAAATTATTGGGTTGTGTACTACTGCACTTACAGAAACGCGCGGGGATGATATGCAAGGTATCCTCAAAGATTTTCGTAAGCGTCATCCTGAATTGAATGATTTACCTATTGTATTAGTGTCTTCGCCAGATTTTAAAGGCGCCTTACAAGATGGTTTTGCAGCAGCAGTAGAAGCAATTGTTCGTGAATTACCACAACCAGGTAAAACAATACCACAACAAGTCAATATATTAGCGAGTTCGGCGTTTACACCTGGTGATATTCAACAAGTTAAAGATATTGTTACTGAGTTTGGCTTAGTACCTATTGTTGTACCCGACTTATCAGCTTCGATGGATGGACATTTGGCTGATTCTTGGAGTCCTATTACTGTTGGTGGTACAACTGTAGAAGAACTGCGAAAAATTGGAAGTTCTGCTTTTACTTTGGCATTAGGTGAAAGTGTACGCACTGCAGCATCTATATTAGAAGAACGTTTTCAAATTCCCTATGAAGTTTTTACCGAATTAACTGGTTTGCAACCTGTCGATGAATTTATGCAGGCACTATCTGACTTAAGTGGACTTAGTGTACCAGATAAATTTAGATGGCAACGGCGCCAATTACAAGATGCGATGTTAGACACGCACTTTTATTTTGGACGCAAACGTATATCTTTAGCATTAGAGCCAGATTTGTTGTGGTCAACAGTTTTGTTCTTACAATCAATGGGGGCAGAAATTCAAGCAGCAGTAACTACAACACGTTCTCCACTTTTAGAGAACCTACCAATTGAAAACGTAGTTATTGGAGACTATGAAGACTTTGAACAACTAGCAGCAGGTTCCGATTTATTAATTGGTAACTCTCATGCAGGAAATGTTGCTAGACGTTTAGGAATTCCATTATATCGCCAAGGTATTCCAATTTATGACCGTCTAGGCAACGGTCAAGTTACAAAAATTGGTTACAAAGGCACAATGGACATTTTATTCGACATTGGTAACATCTTGCTAGAAACAGAAGAAAGAAAAGCCAGAGAATTAAGCTACGAAATGTAATTGTTATGATGAGGTTGCCAGTGAAGATTGCTTTTACAACAAGTGACAACGTACATATTAACGCTCACTTTGGGTGGGCAAAACAAATAGATGTCTACGAAATTTCAGATAATGGATATGACTTTATCGAAACACTGAAATTTGAAGGAGACCTCAAACAAGATGGTAACGAAGATAAAGTAACACCAAAACTCGAAGCACTATACGATTGCACCATTGTATATGTTTCTGCTATTGGTGGAACTGCTGCAGCAAAATTGATTAAAAACGGTGTAACACCAGTTAAAGCCAAATCAGATGACGATAAAATCCGTGACGTATTAGATAAATTAGTACTAACTCTCAAAGGCAGTCCACCACCTTGGTTACGCAAAGCATTACAGCAAAAACCAACTAGCTTTGAGGATGACTTAGAAGAGGAAACAGTAGTATGAGCGATACAAATAGCGTTAAACCAGATAGTACCTTTGAAGTTAAAAGCTCACCATTTCTACAAGCTATTGCCCAACAAATTCGTGGTCAAGATACCTATGGTGTTTACCGTAGTTGGTCGGATGAATTACTGCTAAAACCTTATATAGTTAGTAAACCTAAAAAGCGCGAGATACCTGTCGATGGTGATGTTGACCCGATGACTATTAGTCGGATTAATGCATTTTACCGCGCGGCTGCTGCCTGTATTGAAAAAGAAACAGGATTTTTATCGCAAGTCGTCGTTGATATAAATCATGAAGGTTTTGGCTGGATATTAGTTTTTGCAGGTCATCTCATTCTAATTCGCAAAACAATGCGCGACGCTCATCGCTTTGGTTTTGATTCTCTAGAAAAAACCGCCGAAGAAGGTGAGAAGCTAGTTACAAAAGCCGTAGATATAGCCAAGCAATACACAGAAGTTGCAAAGCTTTAAGAGTAGAAAGTGCTGAGTGCTGAGTGCTGAGTGTTGAGTGTTGAGTTCTGAGTGCTGAGTAGGGAGGTGTTAATGACTCAAGTTACGAATGATGTGGAAGAATTAAAAACACAAATTCGGCGCCTAAATAGTAAAGCTGGTCAAATGAAAATGGATTTACATGACCTAGCTGAAGGTTTGCCGACTAATTACCAGCAACTTATGGATGTTGCGGCAGAAACTTATGAGATTTTTCGGAAATTAGATGAAATGAAGCAACAACTAAAACAAATGGAGAACGGATAATGAGTAAAGATTTTGAAACCTTTAAACAAATTTCTGACGCGGAAGAATATTTTAAGTTTTTTGAGCTTCCCTACGACGCAAAACTTGTAAATGTTAACCGTTTACATATTTTGAAAAAGTTTTCTTTATACATTAAAGAAATAGACGAACAAAATTCGAGTTTGAGCTTTGCAGAAAAACTCGATTTATATAGTGCTGCATTAAATAAAGCTTATGAGGTTTTCGTTGACTCAACACCTCAAGAACAAAAGCTGTTCAAAGTGTTTAATCAGAAGCCTAAAAATGTAGTCACGCTGACAGAAATCACGTCTGATTAGGAGGTACAAAGTGATTGACCTAACGCCTACCGAATTGGAACGTTATCGGCGCCAAATGATGCTTCCTAACTTTGGCGAAATGGCACAGAAGCGCCTCAAGTCAGCCACAGTACTAGTTACGGGTGTGGGAGGACTAGGCGGTACAGCAGCATTATATCTGGCTGTTGCAGGCGTTGGAAAGCTGATTTTAGTTCGAGGTGGTGACTTACGGCTTGATGATATGAACCGTCAAGTTTTAATGACGGATGATTGGGTCAACAAGCCAAGAGTGTTCAAAGCGAAGGAAACGCTCCAAGCTATCAATCCTGATGTGCAAATAGAAGCGGTCTTCGATTACATCACAAAAGACAACGTGGACTCTTTGGTGCAATCTGCTGATATGGCACTCGACTGCGCGCACAACTTTGCAGAACGCGACTTACTCAACGAAGCGTGTGTGCGCTGGCGTAAGCCAATGGTTGAAGCGGCAATGGATGGAATGGAGGCTTATTTAACTACCATTATTCCTGGTGTGACCCCTTGTTTATCGTGTTTGTTCCCTGAAAAACCTGTTTGGGATAAGCGCGCGTTTTCAGTTCTCGGCGCCGTTTCGGGAACACTAGCATGTTTAACTGCACTGGAAGCGGTGAAATTAATTACAGGGTTTAGTCAACCGTTGCTATCCCAATTGTTGACAATAGACCTACACCGAATGGAGTTTGCCAAACGACGTTCGTATCGCGACCGTGAATGTCCAGTATGCGGAAATAATGCACCGTGGCGCTATTCCTGTTCTAAACAAGTAGAAACTACCAGCAGTAAATAAGTCTAGACAACTAGGAGGATTGATGGCAGTTACCTTAACAGAAAAAGCAGAATCACGTTTACGCACGTTTTTGCTTGGTTCAACACCTGATAGTAAGGCGCCAACAAACAAAGGTATCCGCGTCTCAGCAAAAGACGGTGGTTGTAATGGTTACGAATACGCAATGGAAGTTACTTCGTCACCCAAACCCGATGATGTCGTTCTATTGCAAGGTAATGTGCTTATTTACCTTGATGCCAAAAGCGCACCGTTATTAGAAGGGATGGTAATCGATTTTGTTGAAGGCGTCATGGAGAGTGGTTTCAAATTCACCAATCCAAATGCCACAAATACTTGCAGCTGCGGTAAATCATTCAGCGCAGGTGATTGCACTCCCAAGGGAACACCTTGTACATAAACCATCCCGCATCGATTGCTAGTAGCTGATTAAAAAATAGCTATTAGCCAATCAACGCGCCGATATAACTTGTCAATTTTATTACTTTAAGGAAAACGTGAAATGGCTACCTATCAAGTTAGATTAATCAACAAAAAAGAAGAACTCGATACAGTTATCGAAGTTGATGAAGATACTACCATCCTCGATGGCGCCGAAGAAGCTGGCATCGAATTACCTTTTTCATGTCATTCTGGTTCTTGCTCTAGCTGTGTAGGCAAAATAGTGGAAGGTGAGGTTGACCAGTCTGACCAAATTTTCTTGGACGACGAGCAAATGTCTAAAGGTTTCGCACTTCTTTGTGTTACCTATCCTCGTTCTAACTGCACTATCAAAACCCATCAAGAACCTTACCTTGTTTAATTTATTGGTGTAATCACTGATATTTTTATTTTGTGTTTTTGATTGTGTTCTTACGTTGGCTTATTTTTAAGAGTCATAGCTGAATCAAGCTATGGCTTTTTTTTGCCCCAGAAACCGGGTTTCTTCTAATTTATCTATAATTAATAACTATAATAACATAAGTTTTATTTAATTAAACGCCGACGTTTTTAAAAAATTTTAATTTTGTAGCGAATTTAACTTTTGAAAAAAATAATTATATTAACATTGTTACAAATTAAGCCTATATTAAACTATATGTCATTATGAGAATCTCAAATGTCATTCTGAGAGTTTCAAATGTCATTCTGAGCGTAGCGTAAACGGAGTTTTCCCGTTATCCGCAGGATATCCCGAAGGGTAGGGTAGGGTAGAATCTCAAGAAACTTGGATAAAAACGAATATCTACAGATGCTTCACTACGTTCAGCATGACAATTAGACGTTCAGCATGACAATTAAGCGTACTTAATATAAATGAGTAAAGTAATAAATAACTATTTAGCTTGGTTATAGAATATATAAAAAAACTGTATCAACTGTGTTTATTTAATGTACAGGTAATGCCTCAAAACCTTGCTGTATATGAAAAATTTTGAATGCATTAGAAACAAAGCTATTCTTAAATATTTAGGTATTTATACACAAGCATAGATTTCACTTTATTAAATTGTTAGGTAAGTTTCATAGAACTACCAGAAAAAGGAAGTATTAATAAATATAAGAATTATGAGAAATGACTGTTTGTATATGAGGAATCAGTAAATGGTACGCATAAGTATTGCGCGCGAGCATGGGAATATCCTGCCAGTTATCGCTCACTACTACGAGCTAACACAACCACGTATCATTCCATTGTTATTAGTGGTAACGGCGGCGAGTATGTGGATTGCAAGTAGTGGTAAAGTTGACCCCATGTTGTTACTGTGGACGCTAGCTGGTAGTACATTTGCATATGCAAGCGCGCAAACGCTAAATTGTATTTATGACCGTGATATTGATTATTCGATGGAACGCACACGCCATCGACCAATACCATCTGGGAAAATAGAACCAATTCATGCGTTAATTTTTGGAATTATACTTGCTGCTGCTTCGTTTTATTTACTCGCAGCATTTGTAAATTTATTTAGTGCGCTGCTGGCAATGCTGGGTATTGTATTTTATGTGGTGGTTTACACGCATTTTCTCAAGCGTCGTACTCCATTAAACATTGTAATTGGCGGCGCCGCTGGTGGAATGAGTGCTTTAGTTGGTTGGGCAGCAGTTACAGGAACAATAAGCTCAACTGCCTGGTGGATATTTTTAATTTTGTTTTTGTGGACACCACCACATTTTTGGGCACTCGCATTAACACTGCGCGACGACTACGCCAAAGTTGGTATACCCATGCTTCCTGCTGTCTCTGGAAATATTGAAACCGGGCGCCAAATATTCACATACACAGTATTATTAATTCTCAGTACATTTTTGATGTATGACCCATTACTTTTGACAGGCGCCTTTTATATGTGTGCCGCTTTTATCTTGGGAGCAATTTTTCTCCAGAAAGCTTGGGCTGTATTAGAAAACCCCAATAATCAAACAACAGCACATAATCTTTTTACATACTCAATTTATTACATGATACTGCTGTGCCTATCTATGGTAGTGGATAGTTTACCGATTACAAATCAAATCTTGCAACGGATACAACAGATGTAACGGATGAGTATGGTGGGCAGTGCCCACCTTACATAATTAGCTTCTTCCAACTAATGCGGGTTCGGTTGTAAGGTTACTATTTTCGGCACAGTCAATATATTGGTCTACACCTGCACCTGCACGCGGATAGTCTGCACATAAACGTCTGTGTTCTGCAAGCGCTTCTTCTAGCTCATCACGACCAAGGTCATTCATAAAATAACAGCTACCAATTGGTCTTGGCATTGCAGCACGCAATAAACCATCACGAGTTAAAGTTATAGACTGAGTTGCCTGCCAAAGCAATTCAATATCGAGTAAAGGGTGGTCGAGTGCAAGACCTATTCGACTCATTAATCCAAGAATACGGTCGCGTTCGTCGGTAGTAATGTATCCACGACGTGCGGCAATGGTGGCGGAAAGTGCCATATCAATATTGACTGCATGACCGTGCAGTAAGGGAACTGATGGCACCAACTCAAATGTTGGACTCCATGTATGCCCATATGCAATTATACGGTCGAGCATAATTTCGTGGAGATTAGGCGCCTCTAATTCCAACATTGTTTTAATCGACTCGTAATTGACTTTACGAGAGACTTTTTGCAGTTCTTCTGAACCGTTTACATATCCAAAATGCGTATTCAGCAAATCTTCGCCATATTTCTCTAACAACTCGAATACTTCTAAGTTAGAGACAACCGCTATTTTGACTAGCTCTGCCATTCCGTTACGAACTTGTGCGGTAGGAAGCGTAGCTAGAAACGAGAAATCTAAGAAAATCTGTTTTGGTGCGTGATAGGCGCCTAAACGATTCTTCAATTTTCCATGATTAACTGCGACTTTAATCGCAATACCTGCATCAATTAAACCAATTAGTGTAGTAGGAATACGGATGTAATTAGAACTGCGACGGTAAGAAGCGCACGCAAATCCACCGACATCTTGCACTAAACCACCGCCAATTACCAGCACGGGTTCTTTACGAACTAAACCAAAATCACAAAAAGCATCAGTTATTTTCTCAAACGACTCCATGTTTTTGCTGGTTTCCTCTATCCAAATTGGAAAGAGAGTCAAGTCGATGTCATAGTGTTGAAAGTATTCTTTAATACGACTACCATAAAGTCGATTAACATTATGGTCAACAACTGCCAAACAACGACCAAAACCTCTATACTTGTCCGCTAATTCTGAATTTGCAATATCGAACACCCCATCTAGGATATTAAAGGTAAATTCGATTTTCTCGTACCCTTCTACGTGAAAGGTGTTTTCAGAAGCCGCAACTGTTGCTTGGACGTTACTCATTCTCAGGTTACTCATTAAAAAAGGTGGACTTTAAGCGATACTGGAACATACCTTACGGCATTAAACCCTCGTGTGAGTCCAGGTAGTTGCTTGAAATTTGTAATCAATAAAAACCTTGAAGCGTCTAGCTTTCGCAACACAACAAGTTTGAAGCTGTGGTTTAATTCCGTTGACTTTCACCATTGAGGACGTAAACAGGTAACTATTTGTAGAGTAATTAGCTACCGTTTTTGATAAATGTACCCAAAGGAATAATTTTTAAAAAAATAAATACTACCAGTAGAACAGTGTTACTATTTTGACAAAAATGGTATAATCTTAGTTTTTAGCAACCGGGTTTATAAGAAACCCGGTTTCTGTTTGGTAAATATACAATATTTATTTAGGGCAAGTATTAATAATTATTTACTCAATTAGTAATATTTTATTAAATAATAGACTCCAAAAAAATAAATGTGATAGCAGGCGAATATTCATAAATTATTTAGGATTCAAAAAATATTTGATGATAGGATAAAAAGGTGAGCAAGGTTGAAGCTAAAAAGCTGAAACTAAAATATCAGTGTTGACTAAATGTTGACAGGTTCAAGCAACTCTATACATCTGATAAATAGGGAGTAAAATCCATAATTCTAGGGATTTTTTAGATATATATTGCGTAAATTTTCTCCTGTAAAAGTCAGTATTTATAGGCATTACATCAATTTAAGCCTTTGTAAAATAGTAGTTTGATTCTGTCCCAAACTTTGACTTATTTACTTGCTTACTAACCGTAATTTAAGGAGCATATTTTATGCGAGCTAAACATATTATGACTCAAGATGTAGCAACCATTCGTGGTTCTGTTAATGTTGCAGAAGCAGTGCAATTAATGCGATTAAAAGGATTGCGCGCTTTGATTGTAGAACCTCGTCATGATGGTGATGCTTACGGTATTGTCACCGAAACAGACATTGCATATAAGGTTGTTGCTCATGGCAAAGACCCTCAAAGAACTCACATTTACGACATCATGACCAAACCTTGTGTCATCGTCAATCCTGACCTTGACCTAGAGTATGTTGCTCGATTATTTGCAAATACAGGAATACGACGCGCTCCTGTTATTCAAGGTACACTTCTTGGTATTATCTCTGTCACCGATATTCTTACCAAAGGTAACTTCGTCGAAAAACCAAAATTGATGTTCTTACAAAAAGAACTGCACAAAGCAGTCTCCGACGCGCGCTCAATTACCGCTAACTATGGTGCAGACTCTAAAAGAGCTATTGAAGCTTGGGATTTAGTTGACGAACTCGAATGCGAAGCTGGTTATTATGGGGCGCCAAAACCAGAAAAAACTGCACGCGAACTATTTGCAGACCAAGCGGGTACCACAGCTCCTACATCCGCAGTTGCACAAACTGTCTAATGTTTGAATTAATTGTGACTGACAACTAATTCTAAAATCTATTCATTCCCGTAAAAGTAGTTTTCCCGTAGGGTAGGGAAAATCTAAAACACTGTGTATCGAGTTATGTAGAGGCGCCTTGTCCCTCTACATATTTTGCATTGGTAAGTAAAAGTACATAAGCAACTAGGTAAAAATGCATGGAGCTACATGCATTTTGCACAAATTAAGCGAAACAACAGAATATTGATTGATAACTAAAGAATTCGATAACCTTGACTTAAACAAACCAGGTCAAAATGGTTGTATTGGATTACAAAGAATTAATTGATACGGGTGCAGATGCAAATGCTCGGAACCAAGACAGTAATAATGCTTATAATGCTTTGCAATTTACTCAATAGGAGTTTTTATTTGGAAAATATATGAAAAATATTCTCAATTAACTTATGCTAACACATGTTTACTGATTTTGTAACTGGTTTAAAGTTTTTACTACTACTGCGAAGCATAATATCTTTCTTTGGATGTCTCTAAATCTATCGATAGACAGAGATTAAAGATATAAATAAATATAAAGCTGATATGAAGATTGAACATGTAGGAAATGTATTTGCAAGCAATAATTATCTATATACCTGCAAATAATTCTCTAGTAGTAAAACATATATCTATGTCTCAAATCAAAAAGAATCTTTTTAAACTATGTAATAGTATCATTGGATTCTTTTTTTTGATTAGTTGCCTTTATTATATTGTCTAGCTGTATTTAAATAGTAAGTGCATGAATATTTAACAGCTATTTCACAAATAAGGTAATCTACCTACGCAAAGCGAATATATATTTTGTAAATAATTTGTTAGTTTAAGGACTTACGCAAAAATTCTAGAAACCTGGTTTCTTGGTCGATAGTTTGTAATAAAAACGACAATTTATCTGCGACAATGAATGCGTATAAACCAGATTTATGTGCGTAAGTCCTAAGTTTATTTGATTATATTGAACAAAATATATAGAGTTAGCGCTGCTATAAATGAATAGAATCTTATTTCATGTGTAAGGCAGTTGAAGCATTTTTTGCTGAAATTAAAACTAAATATTTTCATTTAAAAATAAATCAAAGGGTGTATTTAGACGAATATCAAACCTTAAGAGTAAGTACAATGGCAAGAAACTTTTTTAACCACGACGATTCGCATCCGGTTCAACTCACGTCAGCAGATATTATTTTACGTCAGCAACTAGAGCATTCTATAGGTAAATATTTCTATAATGGTTGCGACCGAACCATCATGGATTTGTTATCAGCATGTAGATGGTATGTAACTACAATTTCGGGTGTCTTAACTTTAGTTGTTGAGTGTCCTGACCAAATTACTAATTGGCAGGTTTTACGAAAAATGGTACCAATGGCCAAATTACTCAAACAAGTGGTAACTAGTGCAAAAATCCGTGTTTGTCCACCTGAAGGTCAAGGACTACCTTTTGAAATGCGTGTTGATGAATTAGGAGTTTATAGAGAATATAAAGAAGGTGCATAAACGCAGTGAACGGGTGGGGCTACAAACTTTTAACTATCTCCTCAAACACAAAATCTGCTGCTCGTTGTACTGCTGAACTTAACTCCCACCCAAAATTAAGCGATGCTGCTTCAATCAAGTATACAGTTACATCTTGTGGAAAGCTATCTTGAAAAATTTGGCGCCCAGATGCAATAGCGTTATCCCAACGAAAATCGTGCAAACTGTAACCACGATTTGGTACTGCTGCTAATTCTTCTCCAGGAACTTTATATACGGCGCCTGGTTGGCTTTTAATTGAACTAGCATCAATAATTATCAATTTAGTACAACCACGGGCAAGAAACATGACCTCAATTCCACCAGTACCACAATCGTAAGCACGCACGTTAGAATTAGGGTTTTGAATTAAATACTGTTGCAAGCGTTGGGCAACTATTACACCAACACCGTCATCACAGCGGTTTAGGTTTCCGCAACCAATTATTGCTAACATATTTAACATCAACTTAATCTACATTACTTAAAGCTGTTAAATCTACTAGATGCGAAGTTTGCACGCCATTCATCCAAATTTCCTGATTACGGTTAAATAATTTTAAAATCGCACCATTAGGAATTTTGAATAAATCGAGTAAAACTCTAACTTGTTGCATACCCTCGACACTAGCTTCAATATCATTGAATAATAGCGACCATAAAAAAGCTCGCATAAACATTCCGTGAGTAAATACAACTACAAACCCTTCATCAAGGTTTTTAATTTGCTTCTTAAAGTTATTTACACGACTCACCATTTCGGCAAAAGACTCGGCGCCATCACCGTCAACGTAAAAAGGGTCATATCGTTGCCAGTATTCGTCAGCCATTGGAATTCGTTGAGCGAGAGTGGTATTTTTGCGTCGTGCGGTCGCTAAATAATTAAATTCCTGCACTTGCCACTCAGTATGTGGAGTTGAGGCAAAGCGTTCGATACTCGGTTGAGCGGTTTGTTTAGTTCGCAGAAATGGCGAAGTCACGATTAATGAAGGTTGCTGTTCTATGTATACAGCAATTTGTCTCGCTTGCTGGTGTCCCTTTTCGGTTAACTTGATATTAACCTGGTCGTCGGTAGGCAATCCAGAATTTGCTTCGCTTTCTCCGTGTCTAATTAACCATACTGTAGCCATTGCATCTCATTCCCCAATAATATGTCAGGGAATGCTATCACGATGTCGTGTGTTTTGTATGCTAGGTAGACACCAGATAAGAAGTTATTATATTTTACAATACTACACTGTTTGATTGTGTGTACGGCGCCTGTCGATGAGTTTTCGGGCGCCTAAACTGGTATTTTACAAGGAAATATTGTACTTCTTGGCGATTTCACTTAACTTATCAAACTGCTGTTGTTCAGCTGATCGCAATTTTTCATCGACTGTAAGAAGATTTTTTGGACCTTTGGGAACTAAATATTTAATATAAAGCGAAATAAAATCAACAACTATTGGTATTCCTTGTAGTCCGTGACTATCTGCTTGTGTACCTGCTGCAAGAGCTGCCATACCCCCTTCAATAGTATTTCTTGTTGCTTGAATAAACTGGTCTACAAGTTCTTCTATATAATATGGCGCTTCAAGACCAACTAACTTACTATTATCAGTTATCAATTCAAACCCTGCTTCTGCTGCTTGTTCTAGCACGCACCACTCGGTAAATTCTTTGAGTGCTTCATTACTCAAACGAGAGAGATAAGGATGTAATTCTAATTTAGACACAACTTTTCCTTTTAGATTATAATTTGCTTTTGATGTTAATATTTGTGTTACCGATGCCTAATCCCTAATATCAAATACCATTTTTAATCATTCAAATTTGATTTTCTGTATTTTCCGCAAACCTGTATAAAATCATTAATTTGTCAAGAGTAAAATTATAATTCCCACTTTTGAAATATTGCATATCTTGTAGCACAGGCATCCCTGCCTGTGCAGTCATGTAACTATATTTACCTTGTCAGGCACAAAGTATAGAGAGGTGCATAGTACTACTGGTTAACTTAACCAGTAGTACCAAATTGAGTCATTTGAATGTAATTTTATTAACTAATATTATAACTACGCTCATACCCGCCTATAGTTTTAAACTATAGGCGTTGCGGCTTAAGTTCATTAAAATGAACTAGGATTAAATG
The DNA here is from genome assembly GCF_019977735.1 of Calothrix sp. PCC 7716. Classification (GTDB taxonomy): domain Bacteria; phylum Cyanobacteriota; class Cyanobacteriia; order Cyanobacteriales; family Nostocaceae; genus Dulcicalothrix. The sequence goes on from NZ_AP025018.1 coordinate 6,401,996, forward strand.
TAATTTTTTAAACATTTATATTTAATATTACTTGTTTGTACGTAGAAGCACAACTGGTTATGATTAATTTTGATTTTAGAAGTGGCGCCTGCACGAGTACTACTGGTTAACGCAAACCAGTAGTACCAAATTGCCGCACTTTAAGTAACTTAACGCTTAGATTAGTATAATTTAATTATTTAATTCTTGAAATTCAGTATTTATAAGTAGTCAAACTCGGATTTTTATTTTAAAAAGGAGTATATATTTGAACAAATGCAATCCTGATGAAATAGTACTACTGGTTACGGTTAATCTAAACCAGTAGTACCAAATTGCGTGACTTAAACTAGATGTCATACTTTAAGTAACTTAACGATTATATTAGTATAATTTAATTATTTAATCCTTGAAATTCAGTACTTATAAGTAGCTAAAGTGGATTTTTAAAATAAAAATGGGTATATATTTAAACAAATATCTACCTTTGGAATAGAACGGGCAAGGATGCCCATTCCACAATACAGGAGAATTACATTAGGCGGTTCTAAAGCGTGCTAGTTCCTCACCTGTTTTTGCATCATGAGCATGAACTGTACAAACTAGACACGAGTCGAAAGAACGTGCAACATGTCCAACTTCTATTGGGTCAGTAGGGTTTTGAACTGGAGTGCCAATTAATGCTTCTTCAATGGGACCGCGCATTCCTTGACTATCGCGTGGTCCAATGTTCCAGTTACCAGGTGTGATAATTTGGTAGTTTTTTATTTTGCCACCTTGAACATCAATCCAATGACATAAGGCGCCGCGTGCTGCTTCAGTGGCGCCCCAACCACGTCCATCTTTTTCAGTAGGTTTAATGTACCAGTCATCGTTGAGACGAAATTCGCGCAGGCAGTGTTCAGCTTGACGATAAAGTTTAACGATTTCGTGCATTCGTGCAAGTTGTCGTAAGTGAACATTGGCGCCACGCATTTTCTTAAAAACATCAAGAATAAATTCATCGCGATGCTGCCAAGACTCACCGTGTTTACCACCTGCAACAAGTTGACGAGCTAGAGGTCCAGCTTCGAGTCTAACTTGGTTTTGATGCAGTACGGCAGTTGACCAAGAGTAAGCGTTATTAAAGTCTTTTTTGTTATTAGGACTTGGTTTGGTAGTGCGGTCGAGAGGATGAATATCAGTTTCGCTTTCTTCGTACCAAGAATGAGTCATGTTTTCACGAACAAACTCTTGGTTCATGGCAGTGTGAGTATCACTAAAGCTGTCGTATACACCACCCTTCATAATCATCGCCGAATTTCGATTTTCAATAGTGGGTTTTTGATATTTAGTTTCGTGTGGTAAGTATCCCCAACTGATATACCTTCCAACACCGGCGCCAAATTTGTCTAATCCAATATCTAAACCCATTCGCCAATATAATCCCAAATCAGAATTCCAGTGTTCGGGCTTTTCATTCAACCAAGACATAAAATCATCGTAGGTACGAATTTCTTCATACCGTTCCAACGAACACCCCAGCCACACCTCCTCAATCCAATTACGTCGGAAATATTCTAAAATCGACCATGCGCGTGTTACATCAGTTAAAGTTGGGGCGCACATTACACCACCTGGTACCATGTAACTTGAGTGTGGCCACTGTCCACCAAAAAGCGCATAAATTTCTACAGGTTTGGCAGAAAGCGTTATACCCTTTTCGTAAGATTTTCCTGTAAAAGCAGAAAAACGCTTAACTGCTTCTAGGTAATAAGGACTATGACGATATTTTTCGTGCGTCAAGTCAATTGCAAACAGTCCATAGAAATAGCGTGGTATACTTTGCAACGTCTCAGCTAATTGTCCCAGATTGCGCGCCAGAATTGCATTACGTGGAACCTCTGTCCCCCAAGCAGTATCCAGCGCCCATGCTGCACTCGTTAAATGAGAGGCGCCGCAAATACCACAAACGCGAGGTGTAACAATCAACCCAGCTTGAGGGTCTTTACCGCGTAGAATTACTTCAAAACCGCGAAAAAGTTCAGCATGTGTCCAAGCATTAACAACTTGTCCATCCTCTATTTCTACCCGAACATCTAAATCACCTTCCACTCTACCAACAGGTGAAATATCTAATATCTGAGTTCCCATTATTCCTTCTCTCTTGTTTGTAATTTCTGGCAACGGATAAAAGCGGATGTAACGGATGTCATTTATTGTATATCCGTTACATCCGTTGCATAATTTGTTGCACTAAACAGTGAAAAAGTCTTCTTCAGCCCACTCAGGCATAGTGTCTTTTGACACCATTGTTAATATTGCGTAGCCAGTTTTATTTACACCCGGTGGTAAATCTTTCGGGACTCCCATAAGCGTTTGCGTTTTAAACACACTTCCAGGTTTAAGGTCATAGAAAGGAAACTCAGGTTCAGTGCAACCAATACAAGGCATTCCCGCGCGCGTTTTAGAAGATACACGATTCCAGAGAATGCGGTTACAAGAAGAATGAGTCATGGGTCCACGACAGCCAAGGTCATAAAATAGACAACCTTTACGTTGACCAAATTCACCTGTAGAAGCTTTGTAAGCAAAGTGGATATTACGAGTACAGCCAGTTTGAGTATAAGTCTTGAAGAAAGTTAGCGGACGATTAAGTTCATCGAAGGCAATATCACCAATACGTCCAGTAGCTATTGCCACTAAAATTTGACTTATCCAATCTGGGTGAGCAGGGCAACCGGGGATGTTAATTACAGGTAATCCTGATTTAGCCTTAAAATCTTTACCTAAAAAACCGCCTTCAGAGCGCTTAAGGAATTGTAAACCTTTAGATTCGCTAGGGTTAGGTGCCATAGCTGGTATACCGCCCCAAGTTGCACAGTCACCGACAGCTACAACATAGTTAGCAACTTTAGATAAATCAGCTAACCAGTCTTTCATTGGACGGTCTGCAAACCTATTCCACTCACCAGTACCATTTGGTGCATTAACTACTGAACCTTCAAACACCAAAATGTCCACAGGAGTGTTACCCAATACACAATTCCATAACAACGTTTGAAGGTTCTCACCTAATTCCAGCCCTAGTGACGGATGCCAAAGTAAATTGATACCAAAGTCAGCTATTAAATCGCAAGCTGTAGGGTCACTTGCGTTTAAAAAAGACATGGTATTTCCACTACAGGCGCCACCTTGCAGCCATAATACGTTAGTCATCTGTTATCTACTGTCCGATTGTTTACCAGAAACCGGGTTTTTTATTGATATCTTGTAATAAAAAAATCATTTTAGGTAAAAACCCGGTTTCTTTATCGATATCTTGTGATAAAAACAACAATTTTGGGTAAAAACCCGGTTTCTTAATAAGTTAGTGATAATTGTATTGTATTGGATTAAATACTTTTTTTAGTGTATCTTGATTGAAAAAAACAAAATTATGTAAAGTGTTCATTAAAAACTTTTTTTAATAATTATAATGACACTGAGGAACTAAAAAGTATTTGTAAAAGACCTATATAAATTTATAAATAAATTGTTTTATATTGAGAATAGATTTATTTTGCGGCAAAGTTTTGATAATTAAAATCGTCATAAACGTTAGCTGTTAACTATTAATGCTTAACCAAATCTATATATTGATTGAGGTGATAAACTAGGTTTCACGGCAAGGATAACTGTTTATTAAACCTTATATACTTACCTCACACAATCACGCATAAGTAGCCGTCATGTCCTCTAGTATTACAGATTTCACAGTCAAAGCGGCAATGGAAGCGATAGCATCCGATGCAACAACCGAAGAAAAGATAGTAATGCTTATCGAATTGGCAAAAGGTTGTCACAAGGCACGCCATACACCAAAAGATTTACGTTCGGCTGTATCACTGTACTATCAAGCCTATGAGTTATGTAATAACGATTATCCTTTACTCAAAGCAAGAGCAAAAGTAGGAATGGCAGGCGCCTTACAAGCCATACCAACAGCAGGGACAGATATACTTTTACAAGCCAAAGAGTCTTATGAAGAAGCTTTGACAGTAATGTTAGCGGAAAACATCCCGCAAGAAGTCGCAGAAGTTCAAATGAATTTAGGGTTAGTATTGCAGTCGTTAGCAAACCATAACTTAGCGCGCATTACCGACAGCATTAAAGCATATCAAGCAGCATTAAAAGTCTTTACTTGGCAGGAATTTCCACAAGAGTACGCGATATTACATAACAATATAGCGATTGCATACCTTTCGATGCCTTTGTCATCAGAAAAAGAGTATTTAAAGCATGGTTTAGCAGTTCAATCATTTGAAACAGCACTCAAACACATCAACTTGATAGACCACAAGCGCGAATATGCAATGCTTCAAAATAACTTAGGCAACGCACTTCAGTATCTACCTAGTTCGCATCCAGTCGAGAATAACCTGCGCGCGCTCGCTTGCTATAACGAAGCATTAAAAGTCCGTAACTCATACGACACACCGCTTGAATATGCGAACACCATTGCCAACAAAGCCAACGTCCTATCAAACATCCCAGATAACCTAGAACACCCAGAACTAGGAAACCCCAAAAACTTGACACAAGCGCGCGAAAACTATCAGCAAGCACTTTCTATTTTCACTCAACACCAACAAACCGAGCAAGCAGAAATAGTTTCTCAAGCACTTTTAGAAATTCAAATTTAGTTAGGAGTTAGGAGTTAGGAGTTAGGAGTGAAATAAAATAACTCATAACTCAGCACTCAGCACTCAGCACTCATCACTCATCACTCAAAGGAGAAAAACAATGGAAGAAATTATCAACGACCCGCTAATTAACAAACTCATCACCAGTTTAGCAGTAGGCGACATCAACTTTTTTACAGGACTAGTCTGGTTAATTGTAGCCATTATAGTCTCAATGGTAGGAGGCGCCATAGGTGGTTTATTACTAGCCAGAAAAGACTTAGGTTACGAACTATCAGCAATATTAGGAGGATTTTTTGGGCCAGCAGGAGTGATACCAACAATACTGATAGGGCTTTCGGTATTAAATATACTTACACACTTAAACTAAAATTTTTAAGGAGAAAAAATGTTAGAGATAGCATGGTTCGCAACGCGGCTATTTCTCAAAGGGAAATTACTACGCGACCCAGTAAACTTTATTAAACAGGTAGTATTTGGTACAGTAATTGGTTTATTACTATTTCTGTCATTAGCACAAGTTCAAATACCATTAGGGATAACAGTTATTGTCTCAAGCTTATTAACTGGTATTCTCATGCCATATTTATTCAAGAATTTTAAAATGAAATAACCTATCTAAGAAAACAGGAATCTCAAAGATTTTAATTTCCCCCTTTTGCAGAGGGGGAATTAAGTGGTACAGTTACTAATGTATTGCTAATTTCCATTAACAACTAAACCTAAAATATTTATCCGTCCAATCTTCAAATTATCCAACGTTTTTACAAAAGACGAGCGTTCTGTTTTGTGCATTCTTGTTACTAACAAAACACCATCTGTATAAGGCGCCAGTAGGCTAGTATCAGCAAGCCCTTCGATTTGGGGAGTATCATAAATTACTAAATCAAAGCTTTTATGTAAGTCTCCCATTAAGCATTTCATTGCTGTGGATGAGAGTAATTTAGTAGGGTCAGAAACTGGGGAACCAGCAGAAATTATAGATAGTGGAATTCCATCGGGTAATTGCTGAATTACGTCTTTAACAGGTATATTCCTAGAAATTAAATCAGACAATCCTGGTTCATTATTTACTTTACACAAAGAATGAATTTTAGGATTACGCAAATCTGCATCTATAAGGAGTACACGTAGACCCATAGATGTGGCAATTTGAGCTAAATGGAAGGCAACTGTTGACTTTCCTTCTCCAGCAATCGATGAACTAACGACCAAAGAACGAACAGTACTATCGTTACCAACTAACTGAATATTTGTATGCAATACCCGTAATGCTTCGATAAATTTTCCAGACCCTTCAGAAGGTTTGAGTCTTTTGACTCGGCTTTCTGTAGGAATAGTCGCTAACAACGGTAGTGGAACTTTATTCTTGATAGCTTTGATACTATGATATCTTTCATCTAGTTTTTCTGCTAAAAAGCCGGCGCCGACTCCGAGTAAGGAGCTTGCGACAAATCCTAAAATTAAATTACGTGAAGTATTTGGTGATACAATATCCGCAGGCTTTGTAGGTGGTTGAACTAGTTCCCAGCGAAGCTCGGTTTGCGCTCCTTGAATTTGTAGAGTTTCGCGCGTGGCTTGAAAACGGTTTAAGCTATCAGTTGCAGCTTGCAATTGCCGCTGCAATTCGTTATATTGCCGTGTTAACGCAGGTAGCTCGTCTACTTTTTGTTGCAGTTGTTGTTCTGATGCTGCAAGTTCTTGACTTTGTGACTCTAAAGCCTTGACTTGAGTTGCGGCTTCAGCATATCTTACACCCAAAAATCGTTGGGCTTCTTGTTTTAATAGCGGTAACAGATTCCGTCTTCTTTCTTTAAGTGTCAAGATAGTTGGACTATCATCGACGAACCGAGCTGATTCGGCAGCAATCTTAGCATCTAATTGTTTTAGCTCAATTAATTGCTGCTGGTACACAGGTGCATCTTTAAGAATTGCTAGTTGCCCTTGTTCTCCCTGAAGACTAGCAAAATTAGCTCTAGCTTCTGCTAACTTTTGGTTTATTGCCAATCTTTGACCAGACAGAGCCTGGACTTGAGCAGTGATTTCCCCTGTTTGAGTATTAGGGTCGTAAAAACCGTACTTTTGACGAAATACTTGTTGGGCTTTTTGTAACTGAGTAACTCGGCTTTGTAAAGGTTTTAGCTGTTGTTCTACAAATTGCGTCCCTTGGCGCAGTCTCGTTTGTCTTTGCTCACGGCTATATTTTAGATAAGTATTAGCTAGTTTGTCTAATACTTCTTTGACTTCTTGAGAATTATTACTTTTGTAACGAGTCTCTATAATTTTGGTTTCGCCTAAACGAGCCACAGATAGAGATTGAATCAGACCATCATAGTCAATTTCTGGATGAGAAACCTGTAGCTGGTTAACAACCTCTTTTATTAGCTTTGGACTTTTGAGAATCTGGATTTGTGTTTCATAATCTAGTTGTGATTGAGGATTGCCGTTATTTTCTGTAGGAGTCAAATTTGATAGAGCATTTTCATTGTTGACAGGAGGTTCTACCAACAAGCGAAAACTACCTTCATATTGAGGTTTCTGCCTCATTGTCACGGCAAAAACACCAGTTGTTAATGCGACCGTGACTCCAACAATAATTAAGCCACGTCGTTTTAAAATACCAAAGTAATCGCGCAAGCTCAAATCACTCTCTTGCCCTTCAGGTAATACTAAGGCTTGAGTTACAATTGGTTGAGATTGGATTGCTAAACTCTCATCCATATTAGAAATTGCCAGCTTAGAAGAATTATTCTTCATCATTAAATTTACGCTTGTTGATGATTGTACAGCTATAATTGAATCTCAAAAATTTGTGTCAAACTCTTTAAGATTAAAAATCACAGGGATAAAAATCTAACAGTTAAAATCAAATGAATAAATTGAATTGTATAAATTTGCCGTATTGCTTGCTATGGCTGATAGTAAATACTATCGTTATATGCGACTACCCGGATTAATTCACATCATATAATATTAATAGCAAATTAATGCAACCAGTGACTTTTTTTTACATATAGTTACTTAAGCTACTCATTTAAGTATTTGTATTCCAGTTTATATACTCTGCATAAATTAAATATTAATGCGTTTTGTTTGGCAAATAACATTTATTTGTCATGATAATTGACCTAACTTGTTTTATCATAGAGTATAAAATAAATTTATGATTGCGCGTTACATCTATATGCAATTTATCAAAACTTTACGTTCGTGCATTTTATATAAAATTATCTAGAAATTATTTTTTTGTATCTAAATGTTTAAAATATTAAATAAAAAACGTCTAAATTTATAAATGGTGCTAGAAGATTACTTTTGGATTGAATTACTTCGGATTATTATTTAATATTTAAAAAAAATGATAATGATTCTTAGTAAAAAATACTAAAATAGCGTAGGGAATAATCAAATAGAGCAGTTTAAATACCTAGTGCTAAGATGTCAAAGTGTATAAAACCTATGCTTTAAAATTAGTCACTACTGTTATTAAAGTTTTATTAGTATTTACATAAAATTAAAAGTAACTTCTAAACAAGGCTGTCATACTTCGTAAATAAAGCGCTGTAAAAACATTAAAGCAGGAAAACAAAAGTGAAATCTCATCCGCAAGGTTTAAAAAAAACCCTTCCTCAATTCACTCTTTCAAAACTCGAAAGTCAGCGTTATAACACTATTAAACTGTCTGTAATTACTCAATTCTTTCCTCCTGACTTTGCAGCTACAGGGCAACTAATTGATGAACTAGTAAGGCAATTAGGGTCTTTTGGAGTAGATATTGATGTTTTTACAGGTCAGCCTGGATATGCATTCCAAACGTCGGAAGCTCCTGCGATTGAAAAATGGAATGGAGTAACAGTCAAGCGTTCGCGAACCTCACAACTCTGGCCGAAACGAGTGCGGGGTAAAGCTATGAATGGGGTTTTGTTCGTAATACGTGCAGCACTCCACTTATTAAGGCATTACCGTCGTCGTAATGTGCTATTAGTTACTACCGCGCCGCCATTTCTCCCATTTTTGGGATATTTAGCTCATTTATTTACTGGTATTCCATATATTTGTTTGCTTTATGACTTATACCCAGATATTGCAATCGCATTAGGGGTAATTCCCCAAAATCATTGGCTGGCGAAAATTTGGCAGAACCTCAATATTCGAGTTTGGCGCCGAGCTAAAGAGATAGTGGTTCTCAGCCCAAATATGAAGGAGCGGATTGTTAATATTTGTCCAGACATCAAAGATAAAATCTATGTAATTCATAGTTGGGCAAATTCAAAAGCAATCGTACCTATCGCGAAAAAAGAGAACTGGTTTGCTTGGAAACATAATTTAGTCGATAAATTTACTGTTCTCTATTCCGGGAATATGGGGCGGTGCCATGATATGGATACAATTATCGAAGCTGCTAAAGAACTTAAAGATGAACCTATTCAATTTGTCTTTATTGGAGGTGGTGCAAAACGTGAGGAAGTTATGCAACAAGCAACTTGCTTGGGATTGAGTAACTTAATCTTTTTACCGTATCAAGATAAACATGTACTACCTTATTCTTTGACAGCTTGTGACTTGTCATTGGTGAGTGTAGACATGGCTATGGAAAGCTTGGTTGCTCCTAGTAAACTTTATCCAGCTTTAGCTGCTGGACGACCAGTAGCAGTTATTTGCTCTAAGCATTCTTACCTCAGAGAACTGATTACAGATGCTAGATGTGGAACCAGCTTTGAGAATGGCGACGGTCATGGTTTAGCTGAATATATTCGACTGCTCAATAGCAATCGGCAGTTGGTGGAACATATGGGTAAGGAAGGACGCGAGTACTTGCAGACGAATTTTACTCCAGAAGTAATATCGAAGGAATATTTCAAGGTAATAAGTAAGAGTATTACTTAACTGACCAGAATGCACCGCGAAGATAAGGTGGGCAGTGAACCAGTTGGCGCGTCTCGATTTCCGTGCGCGTCAAACTGGTGAACCCGGAGGGCGCCCACCCTACAATGGGAGCAAATTTAATTATTTTGTTTATAAAATGTATCAAAATGCGTTGACACAGATTATATCAATATAAATAAATCAAAGTATTTCAACACACAAATAAAACTAATTATGTTTTGTATGATGAAAAAGAAAAAAACCTATATAAAAAGACTGTATTGATTCCTGATTAAATTGCCTATATACGTATTAAGAGGTAGATTTAAATTATAGTTAGATAAAACTTGAATAACTTGCAATTACAAGGAGTTGGGCTTCGATGGTCTTTTTGATCTCAGTCCCTCCACAGCAACCTTCTTATGAATCCATTTTGTATTAAATGATAAGGGAGGCCCAAGTGCAGAGAAGGTGTGACAAAAATCGGAAACGTTCAAAACGCAGAGCAATTTACTGTCCAATACATGGGTGCTACATCGACAGTGTAAGTCAAAAATATAAACTATATGTTGACAAACCAGGACAACTCCAACAACGAGGAGTTAGTCGTTTAAATGCCTTAATTTTAGTGGCAACTCAAACCGCAGTTGCTATTGATGGAGAATGGCTGGAAGCATTTTGGTGCGAACATTGTCAGGCAACAAAATGGTATTACGTTAAAAAGCTCGATAAGGGAAGATTTGATATATTGCTGGCGCCTTCTGAACTTTGGCAGCAAGCAATAGGAGTAACCAATCCCGATGGGAATCCTTCTGTTGGAGAGTTTACACGTAGACAGGCTCGCATGAACAGTGGTCAAGGTATTAAAGATTTTGTATTTGTAGGTTAAGCCAACCTTATTTGTAAAGTGTATTTTACCCACTTAATAGTACCAATAAGCGCAGTATTTGTCTGCCTTGTATATTTTAAATTATGGGCTACTTATAATCTAATTATTGTTATGAAACTTCTATTTATTATCCCTGAATATCCACCCTACTCAGCAGGAGGAATCTCTACTTTCTATCGACATCTTTTACCAGAATTGTCTAAACTAGGGCATAAGGTTCATGTTTTAGTTGGTAGTGCATTTACCGATACCCAACCAAGTTATGAATTAGATGGCATAACCGTTGAATTTCTTGACTCTGCGGCTGTTGACTCTAATCTTACCAAATTTGAAAATTACCATGCAGTTCCAGAATTAAAGCGTCATTTATCTGCCGCTTGGACAGCTTGGGAACAAGTGAATCAAGGACAAGGTTATGACTTAGTAGAAGCAACAGATTGGGGCTTGCTGTTTGTTCCTTGGATTGTAGCAGATAACTCTATTCCTAGTGTAGTTCAACTTCACGCTAGCGTTGGGCAAATTGATTGGCACGACCCTGAAAAAGGAGGCGAATTATTAGCTCACTTAGTTCGTTTATTAGAAGTGGGCTTATTAGCTCATGCTGATGAGCTACAATCATATGCTCAACCCAACGCACGCGAGTGGAATTCTCTAACTCAAAGACCAGTAACTTACATTCCACCTGCTTGGTCAAGCGCCTCTGATCTAAATGATTCTGGTATAAATAATATAAATGAGTCTGAAGCAAAACCCTTAAAAGGATTAGTAGTTGGACGAATTCAGTATTGGAAAGGTCCTACTTTTGTTTGCGAAGCCTTACGCTTAATGGGTGATGCTGCGTCTACTATTGACTGGGTAGGACGTGATGTATCTTATGGAAAATTAGGCATCCCAATGTCTACTTACCTGTCTCAAACTTACCCTGATATTTGGGGAATAAAATTACACCCTGTAGGTTTAAAATCTCCTCAAGAAACTGCCGAACTGCAAAGCAAGGCAGATTTTATTTTGGTTCCCTCAACTTGGGATGTATGCAACTACACAGCTATTGAGGGAATGGGTCATGGAAGAGTGGTTTTATGTTCTACTGGGGCTGGTGCATCTGGTTTAATTAACAACGGTGAAAATGGTTTCACTTTTAGCGCAAACGACCCAGTTGCTTTAGCAAAATCCCTCAATAAATTACAAAGCATGGACGTTAAAGCTCGTCAGCAAATGGGAGCATTGGCTCGGGAAACTGTGAAAACTCTACTCCATCCTCAACAGGTAGCTGTGCAAAGAATCAAAGCATACGAGCAGCTAATTAACCGAGGTAAATATCCTGTACGCCCAAACCCCTGGTTGATTGATGCTGTTTCTCCTCACTCTCCCCTAGAACAGCCCTTAGCCTTCCTCGAAAATTTAACTTTGCAAGAACTATCTCAATATACTTTACAGCGTGGTTTAAGGAAGTTAATGAGGCGCCAAGCATAAACTGCTGGATGCGATTTATCTTAGTTAACATCAAGATAAACCATTTGCTTTTCTTAATCATCTAACTTTGCGGGAGTTAACTAATTATATTTTGGAACGCAGTGCAAAAAAAGTTGTGAGGTCTCACTGAAGAATTATGCTATCATTTATCAAAACGCGAACACCTGAAATAGTGAAAAAACTTATAAAAAATAGCCTTCAAATAACCCACTATACTGGGTTGAGATTTCTAAGCTATTTTTTGTTTCCTTTTCGGGGCTACCAATCTCCCTTGCGCGGTCATTACATTTCAACAAAAGATTTAATTAGTGATATTAATGGCGACTATATTCTTTTAGACAATTCTGAATATATAAACTATTTAAGCTACAAAAAAAATTATCTAAATAAGAGTAATGAGTCTGATAAAATAGATTCAGATTCTTGTTTTATTTCTCCAGAAACCTTTGTGGCAGTCATACCTAATGGACGGGTAATTTATGACTACGGAGTTGTAGTTTCACCAAATCACAGGTTGGTAGGCGATGTTTCTATAAATCTTGGAGGAGATTCATCAAAACATGGAGTAATGTTCGATTCCTATCTTCCACCTGTACAAAATATTCAAGGATCGCTAGCTGTTCTTAGTTCGACAGCCCATCAAAGATATTTTCACTGGATGTTTGATGTTCTTCCACGTTTTGAGTTGCTTAAACGCTCGCAAATATCAATAGACACTTATTTAATTAATTGTGAAAAGAGCTTTCAGAGAGAATCTATTCAAATATTGGGTATACCTAAAGAAAAAATAATTAACCCTCAATCTAATACTCATATACAGTCTGAACAACTTATTGTTCCTTCACTGCCCGGAAAAATAAGTTATATGACTCGTAGCTCATGCAATTTTCTGCGTTCTATTTTTTTAAATGAGCCTTATGATTTTGAAATTAATAGATATTTGTACATTACGCGAGGAGACGCTCTAACTCGTCGAGTCCTCAATGAAGATGAAGTGTTGATAGAACTAACAAAATATGGCTTTGAATCTATTACTCTAGAAGCAACTCCCATTGTTGAACAAGCAAAATTATTTGCAAGTGCAAAGATAATAGTCGCGCCACATGGTGCTGCTTTAACAAATATAGTTTTTTGTCAAAAAAATAGTCTTGTAATTGAATTTATGCCAGATACATACATAGAACCTTGCTTTGAGCGTTTAGCTGATTTATTATCTTTGAGATATAAGTGCCTCAAGGCGAAAACAATTGGAAAAACATTTACTAACTCTGTAGAAAAAACACACGATCATTATGTTGATGTATCCGAGCTTAATTTTTTAATACAAAAATATTTAAATTAATTCATTAATGTTTACAAAAAGCTCATCTTATGCCTAAATAGGCTCGCATCAACAATGGTCAAGGTATTAAATATTTTGTATTTATTAGGTTAAGCCAACTATGAAAAGTCAAGGTATTACCTCCAACAAACAAGGGTTGGTAATTGAAGCTGGACGCGCCGAACAGCAGTACTGGAAAGATTTATGGCGCTACCGGGAACTGTTCTACTTTTTGGCATGGCGAGATATTCTCGTGCGGTACAAACAAACAGTGATTGGTATGGCTTGGGCGCTAATTCGTCCATTTCTAACAATGGTGGTATTCACGGTCGTGTTTGGGCAATTGGCAAAACTACCTTCCCAAGGTGGCGCCCCTTACCCAATTTTGGTGTTTGCAGCAATGTTACCTTGGCAGTTTTTCTCTAGCTCGCTTGGAGAGTGTAGTACTAGTTTGATTGGTAATGCTAACTTGATTTCCAAAGTGTATTTTCCTCGCTTAATAGTACCAACAAGTGCGGTAGTTGTCTGCTTTGTAGACTTTTTAATTTCGGGAATGATTTTACTAGGGCTAATGGCATGGTATAACTATGTCCCCACCTGGCGCATTCTCACACTGCCATTGTTTATAGCGATCGCTTTTGCTGCTTCAATGGGAGCAGGGTTATGGTTAGCTTCTTTAAATGTACAATACCGAGACTTCCGCTACGTTGTCCCATTTATTATGCAGTTTGGTCTGTATATATCGCCAGTAGGGTTTGCCAGTACTATTGTTCCAAAAGAATGGCAGTTGCTCTACTCGTTGAACCCAATGGTAGGAGTAATTGATGGGTTTCGTTGGGCAATTTTAGGTGGAGACTCGCAGCTATATCTACCAGGTTTTTTCCTTTCTTTAGGACTGGTAGTCTTACTATTTGTCAGTGGGATTTGGTATTTCCGGAAGATGGAACGAACCTTTGCAGACGTTATTTAGTTGGAGTCGAAGAAATGTCAGATACAGTAATATGTGTTGAAAATATCAGCAAAAAATATATTCTTGGACATCAGAAACAAGAACGGTATACATCATTGCGAGATGTAGTTGCAAATAGTGCGAAAAGTTTACTTAATCCATTCAAAAAGCGTCAAATTCAAACTCAAGAATCTCAAGATTTTTGGGCACTCAAGGATGTATCTTTTGAAATTAAACAAGGTGATAGCGTTGGAATTATTGGACGGAATGGAGCCGGAAAATCTACACTTTTAAAAGTCCTCAGCCGTATTACCGAACCGACTAAAGGACGAATTGAAATTAGAGGAAGAGTTGCTAGTTTATTAGAAGTAGGTACAGGTTTTCATCCAGAGTTGACGGGGCGAGAAAATATTTATCTCAACAGTGCAATTTTAGGGATGGGTAAGTCGGAAATTAAACAGAAATTTGATGAAATTGTTGCTTTTGCAGAAGTCGAGAAGTTTTTAGATACACCCGTCAAAAGGTATTCTTCTGGGATGTATGTAAGACTTGCTTTTGCAGTCGCTGCTCATTTAGAGCCAGAAGTTTTGATCGTAGACGAAGTTTTAGCAGTAGGGGACGCTCAATTTCAGAATAAGTGTCTAGGAAAAATGCAGGATGTAACGCACAGTGGACGCACGGTTATATTTGTCAGCCATAATATGGCGGCAGTACGCCAGCTTTGTAATTCTGGAATTTTGATGCAAAAAGGCTGTGTAAACTTTCTAGGTAGCGCAGAAAAGACGATTGACCATTATCTCAAGGTTAATCAAAGCAATACAACATTTTCAGCAAAAGGCGGTTCCAACGGAATCGAATTAGTAAATGTAACTTTTCAGGATAAACAAACTAAAGATTTTTGTCAGGCTGCTATCTTTAATCGTGATTACAATCTTAACTTATTATTTAATACAGCGGAACCTCTCACAAACGTAGCACTTGTAGTAAAAGTTTTTAATGAAATTGGAACTTTGGTTTCAAGTATATGTACCCCAGAAGAAGGGATAGCAGCTTTTGTACTTGATGGTTGTGTAGAGGTTTCATTTAACCTACCAAGATTACAACTAATGCCGGGACAATATAGCATAAGCGTACATGTTGTTCGTATTAACGATACAAAAGCACACCTTGAAGTAGAAGACGCTTGGTTTTTTGAAGTTCATCCAGCAATAGTTATGGATGCTATGTGGGCATACCGTGCAGATCACGGTATTGTCAGAATTAGCGATGGTTGCCAAGTTAAAGTAATTAATGAATCTGTTTCCACAAACTAGCTAACTATATTTTAAACTGTATATAAAATTATGGAACAGCATCAGCATATACTTTTTTCATTAAGTAGTCCTCCAAAGCAGGGACCTGGTAGCCCTATTATTGTAGATCGTCATCTCAAGCGGCTATCAAGCGATTGGAAAATTTCTGTTGTTGCACCAGAGCAATCTTTTACAGGTATAAATTTTCCTGATTCATGGCAGTTAATTCCAATGCCACAGCGTCAATGGTGGTGGCCTCCCTATCGCCCTCAAATACCTGTATTACTTGAAACTCGATTTTGGTGTTGGCAGCAAAAATGCGAACACGTTTTAAAACGAGAGCGACCAACAGCAATTCTTACTGTTCTTCAGGATATTTATTCTGTATTTGCTGCTCACCTCTCTAGAGTTTGGCAGGTTCCTTTGTATGTAATTCTTCACGACCAAGAAGAAATATGGAAAAAATCTGAGGCTGAGTACAATTGGACTAGAAAAAATTGGCTGGATGTTCTTAATCAAGCCACTAAAGTTTGGTCGGTATCAGAAGAACTTGGTAATGCATATCAAATTAATGACCCTACTAAAATCAGCACTTTGATTCCCATTCCAGAGGGGAGAAATCAAAACTTTGTTGACTGGAAAGAACAATTTAAAACTTCTCCTGTTCTTGCTTATGCGGGAAGTATCTATCCCAGCCAAGTTTCCCACTTTGAAAGTATTGCCTCCACTCTGCAAAAAATAAATGGCAAGCTGTTGCTAGTTACCCCTAAAAATTCGGGTGTGTCACAGTTGTTAAATATTTATCCAAATGTGGAACGATATGAACCATTTGCTAAAAATGTAGATGTAATAAATTTCCTTGCAGAAAAAGCAAGTTGCATACTAATACCTTACCCACTTAGTCTTACTGAACATCCTTGGGCAGCTACTTGTTTTCCTAGTAAATTAGTTGAGTTTTCTCATCTCGGTCTACCAATTCTGATTTTGGCGCCGTTAAATACAGCTTTAGGAAGTTGGGTAAAAAGTTATAATTGGTCTAGCTATTTGACGCAGATTGACTCAGAAAAACTCTTGCAAATTCTTTATCAGATGACAGAGAAAGAAAAATGGATGAAGATGGCTGAACAGTCGCAAACTATTGCTTGCACAGAGTTTAATCCAGAGCTAATTCAGGCTCAATTTTTATCGGAATTGACGACTGCAAAATAAAGTTAATTTGAACTAGTTTACTGTATGCCACTAAAGTAATTAAGTACTTATGTTTTGAATCGCAGTTTCAAAAAGTTTATAAATTAATATCATGTCTCATCCTACTTTAGCACTCTGTATTCCTGCTTACAATGCTGCTGCTTATCTGCCGCGATTACTAGAGTCTGCTTTAGCCCAAACTATTTTATTTGATGAAATTTGGGTATACGATGACTGTAGTCAAGATGAAACGCAAAAAATAGCCGAACAATTTGGAGCAAAGGTTGTTCGCGGTGAAGTAAATCGAGGCTGCTCTCATGGTAAGAACGAATTAGCACAGTATACAACTTGTGATTGGATTCATTTTCATGATGCTGATGATGCGCTGTATCCAAATTTTGTCGAACAAGCTCACGAGTGGATGCAATTAGAAAATAGACCAGATGTGGTATTGTTTAATTATGAATGTCGGCTCTACGAAACTGATGAAGTAATTGGCTTTCGTAAGTTTAATGATGCCGAGTTACGAGAAGACGCTATTTCTTACAGCATCCGCGAACAAATTAACCCTTTTTGCGGGCTTTATTGCCGCGCACGATTCTTACAGGCTGGAGGTTATGATACTGACCCATTAGTACTTTATAACGAAGATGTAGCATTTCATTGTCGGTTAGCGATTGCCGGACTAAAATTTGCTGCCGACCCGACAGTTACAGTAATTAATTATTGTCGTTCAAACTCGATGTCTTCTGCTAATCAAATCAAATGTTCTAGGGCGCAATTTCATGTAATGCGAAAAGTTGCGGAGGCTGTAAATAGTAAATACTCTACTGAAATTGCCCAAAGACTTTGGCAGATTGCTGGAGTTTCGGCTGCTCAACTTGATTGGGAAAATGCAGATAACTGTGTTGATTTAGCTAAATCTCTTAGTAACAAAATCCCAGAGGAAGTAAGCACTATATTTCAACTCATTGGTAAGTGGAACCCACATTTCGCGATTCGTTTTAGAGAATGGTTCATCAGACTCTTAAAACCCCAGCTTCGGAAACAATTCGCTAAATAAATTCCTTGATAAAATCTTATTTTAATCTACTTAACATCAATGGAACCTTTGGCTTCTATTCTCATCCCTTGCTATAACGCCTCAAAATGGCTAGCAGAAACCCTAGAATCTGCTTTAGCTCAAACCTGGGATAACATCGAAATTATTGTAGTAGATGATGGCTCGATTGATAATAGTTTAGCAGTTGCTAAACAGTTTGAGCCAGATGGCGTTAAAGTTATTAGCCAAGCGAACAAAGGAGCTAGTGCAGCCAGAAACCGAGCATTTCAAGAATCTCAAGGTGATTTCATTCAATACTTAGATGCTGATGATTTGTTAGCGCCGGATAAAATTGAGCTTCAGGTCAAACTTTTTTTAGATAGCAATCTAGATTTTGTTGTGTCAGGAGAATGGGCAAGGTTTCATCAATCGCCAACGGAGGCATCTTTCATTGCAGAGCCAGTTTGGAGCGATATGCCTCCAGTTGATTGGCTAATTTGTTCTTGGGAAGGAGGGGGGATGATGCATCCTGCGGCTTGGTTAGTACCAAGATCGATTGCAGAAGCTGCGGGTGGTTGGGATGAAAGTTTATCCTTGGATGATGATGGAGAATACTTTTGTCGAGTAGTGCTAGCTAGTAAGGGAGTTAAGTTTTGTTCGGGTGCAAAAAGCTACTATCGTTCTGGCATTAGCGGAAGTTTGAGTAACAGAACTTCTCCTCTAGCTTGGGAATCAGCCTTTCAGGTTAGGGAACTGTGTACAAATTATTTACTTTCGCATGAAGACAGTCCACGTACTCGTCATGCTTGTGCCGCAGCATTTCAGCGTTTGATTTACTCGGCTTACCCTGATGCTACAAACTTAATAAAAAAAGCAGAAGCGAAGGTTAAGTCTATGGGTGGTTCAGACCTCAAGCCAGATGGTGGTTATATGTTTCGATTTGTAGCTAATATTTTGGGTTGGAAGCTAGCCAAACATATGCAAGAATTAGCTCACAATCTACACTAATTTAATTTATGTATAGCAGTATAAAGTATGGCCATTGAACGCCATGACTCTACAGCTTGTGGAATGAGTTACAGAATTATAATATGGAAAAAAAGCTAATGATAAAGTCCCTAAATATCTTCTACGAAGAACCAGATAATGACCGTTGGTTGCCATTAGACCGCCATCCTCGCCGTTTTATTCGCCGTATTGTCAGAGGTCAACCGCCAATAGGCGGTATGATGCGATATTTTGTTAACCTTTGTGCGGGTTTAGATAGAATTGGTATTTCCTATAGCGTAAATAACTATCGCTATCTTAAAAAGCATCCGTCAGAAATTGCTTGTGTTATTGGCAAGCCTCATGTTTTGGAAAAAATTAAGTGGAAAAACCCAATTATATTTGGACCTGCGGTGTTTTCCCACCCCTGTGAAGCGCCTTTTTTACTAGAAAAATTACCAGTTAAAAAAGTGCTGCTATCATGTGAATGGTTTAAGAATATGTACGCTCAAGAATTAGGTGATAGCGTCATGGTTTGGCCATCTGGCATTGATACTTATAAATGGCAACTTACTTCTGATGACAATAAGGATATAGACGTTTTAATTTATGACAAAGTAAGATGGAATTATACTCATTACGAGCAGGAATTAATTGAACCAATAAAGCAATTGCTATCAAGTAGGGGATTAAAAACTGAAGTAATACGATATGGCTTCTATCGCGAAGAAGATTTCCAAAATCTTTTGACTAGAGCTAAAGCAATGATATTTTTATGTGAGCATGAAACTCAAGGATTTGCCTATTTGCAAACTTTATCCTCTGGAGTTCCAATACTAGCATGGGATAGGGGTGGTTTTTGGCAAGACCCATCTTATTATCCTCACAAAGTCCAGTTTCAATCTGTAAGTTCAGTTCCGTATTGGGATGAACGGTGTGGAGTCAAGTTCAAAGATTTCAACGATTTTCCTGTGAAATTAGAAGAATTTATCGAGAAACTCAACAGTCAACAATTTACACCGCGCGACTACATTTTAGCAAATCTGACACTAGAAAAGTGTGCCGAAAACTACGTGAATATTGTGACTAAAGTACAGGCAGAGCTAGTTTAAATGGCGAAGATTCTAATAATGACTTGCCAAAAGACCTGCCAGCACTACCTCCTGCCATTTTTTAGAAACGGAGAACTCACCTTAAATTAATATGTAAGCAATATTAATTTAGATTTAAACTTGGTAAAATATTCTATTACGAGTTGTCTAAATTAATACACTATCACTCGGACTGATAGAATAGTTTGAATAACTGGAACCGAGTTTTACTTCATTAAGTGCAAAATAATTCAGTTTCTGTAAACTCCACAAAATATATTGTAAAGAATACTTCTATGGCAGCTACAACTTTAACTTCTGGAAAAAATATTTGTAAACAAGTTACTTTTGCAATTGTTGCTTATGGAGCAAGTTCAATTGCTTTCACATCTTCTCTTTTTGCAAATCCTGCGATTGCTGTGACTCTCGATGTCAGCAGTCAGTATGTACAGGACTTTAACGGACTTCCCAATACTGGTAATAATCTTAATAAAAGTACCCTCCCTGATGGCTGGGATTTTGTTGAAATAGGCAGTAGCGCTGCCAATACCTATAGCGCAAATGATGGTTCTAGCAACACCGGAGGTGTTTATAGTTTTGGAACAACTGGCTCTTTTGATCGATCTTTAGGAAGTTTAACTACTTCAGACTTAGGACTTATTTATCTTGGTGCAAACTTTACAATTGCTAATGCCACAGTTCCTGTTGGTTCAGTAACTATTAGCTATAAGGGAGAGCAGTGGAGAAGAGGTAGTGGAACAGCTGTTGATAGACTTGCATTTGAGTACAGTACAAATGCAACGACTTTATTAAATGGTACTTGGACACCTTTTACCGCTTTAGATTTTAGCTCTCCAGTAACAAGTGGGCTAACTAACACATCTCTTTTAGGCGGCAATTCTGGTAATTTCAGAGATTTGACCGCTACCATTACTGGATTGAATCTAAATAACAATGACAATTTTTCTATTCGCTGGATTGATACTTATGTCAGTGGTTCTAGTGGTAATGATGATGGTTTAGCTGTTAATAATGTTAGCATAGGAACAACCCCAGTTCCCGAACCGATAACTATGTTTGGTTCGCTCACAGCCCTTGTAGTTGGAGTTGGTTTGAAAAAATTTCGTAAAAAACTCCAGGCATAGATTTACCTAAGTTAAGACTTACGCATTGCTTTCAGCGCAACATCAATCGTGAGGAATTTGCTCCTCATGATTAAATTCTGAAGAATCTAACCTTAGAACGGTGTGCCCAAAATTTCGTGCAAATTTTAGATAAAACGCAAAAAAGCGTAGCTTAAATGGCGAAAATTCTCATTCTTATTGGGGGACACCTGTGTACAGCTCCCCGACCTCTAAAGGAAGCACAGACATTAGCTAATGCGGGGCATGATGTGACAGTGCAAGGTTTTTGGTTCGATCCAGTTCTTGTAGAACGCGATCGCCTGATGATCGCTAATAAAGCATGGCGATTTAAACCGATTATTGATTTTCAACCAGTTAATCGTTGGCAAAATTTAGTAGTTCGTCTGCAAAACCGTATAGCCAAAGAGCTATTTCGGCGCTTTGGTATTTCTTCTCCAGGGTTATTTGGCTATGGTGCAAAAGCTATGCTGAAGGTAGCCCGTCAGGTGCGTGCTGACTTAACCATCGTTCACTCTGAAGCAGGACTTTGGGCAGGTGAAAAACTTTTGAACGAAGGTTTTCGAGTGGGTGTCGATTTTGAAGATTGGTTTTCTGAAGACCTTTTACCAGAGGCTCGTGTTAACAGACCAATCAAACAATTAAAATGGCTGGAGGCTCAACTTATCCGTAAGTGCGCCTATAGCCTTACTACTTCCCATGCTATGGCTGAAGCTTTGGCTCTTGCTTACCAAGCGCCAAAACCAACAGTTATTTATAATAGCTTTCCTTGGGCGGAACGATTACACATTGACAATCAAAAGCGCGATCGCCAAAATTTAAACTTACCATCCTTGCACTGGTTCTCTCAAACGATTGGAGCAGGACGAGGGCTAGAAATATTATTTCTATCTTTACAATACCTCGACATAGCCGTAGAAATTCATTTACGGGGTAATTACTCCGAAAGTTCTCGCCAGTGGTTAGAACCACTAATTCCAGATAACTGGCGTGATCGCTTATTTATTCATCCGACCGTTCCTAATTCTGAATTATTGTCAAGGATTGCGGAACACGATATTGGTTTAGCATTGGAAATTCCCTACTGTTTTAACAAACAATTTACTATTAGCAATAAACTCTTTCAATATTTGCAAGCGGGATTAGCGATTATTGCTACAAATACAGATGGACAAAGAGAAATTTTAAGTCAATACCCTGACGTTGGATATTTAGTTGCTAGTAATAATCCGGAAAGTCTTGCTAAAACTCTGAAGAATTTATTGACCAATACCGATAAACTAGCCTTGATGAAAAAAGCTTCTTTAGAAGCTGCTCAAAAATATTCTTGGGAACAGCAAGCTCTTTTGATTGCTCAAGTTGCTAATTCTAGCCTCAGTACAAAACTCAATTTACAAAAATAGTATTCAAAATAAACTATTGCCTACTCCTCTAATAGCTGTTTTGGGAGCATTCGCAATGTTAAAAATGCTACTAAATCTAAGACAATTGTCAAAAGGAGTTGCTAAGTAAAAGTTTTGAGCCAGATAAAATTTAAACTCAATGAATTAGAATAGAATGCGTATTTTACTGACTGCTGACCCAGAACTACCAGTACCACCTCAACTCTACGGGGGTATCGAGCGTATCGTTGACCTTTTAGTCACCGGACTGCAAAGTCGCGGTAACATTGTTGGACTCGTTGCTCATCCTGAGTCAACCTCCAATGCATCTAAATTCTTTCCTTGGTGGGGTAGGCAATCACAAAACAAATTTGATGCGCTCAAGAACACAATCAGGCTGCGTTCCGTAGTTCAGCAATTTCAGCCAGATATCATTCACAGTTTCTCTCGTATTCTTTACTTATTTGGGGTACTGCAATCTCCTTTACCCAAAGTAATGTCTTACCAGCGCGACCCCAGTTCTCGAACTACAAATTGGGGAAGCAAGTTAGCAAAGAATTCTCTCACGTTCACTGGTTGTAGTGATTACATCTGTCGTGTGGGGCGAAATGGTGGGGGAGTTTGGCATCCTATTCATAACTGTGTTGAATTAGACAAATATACCTTTCAACCAACAGTTGGGAGTAATGCGCCTTTAGTTTTCCTGAGTCGAGTCGAGCAAATTAAAGGAGCGCATACTGCGATCGCTGCAGCAAGAAAAACTGGACGGCGTTTAATTATTGCTGGTAATCACAGTAACAATAGTGAGTCAGAGAAATACTGGCTTGAAGAAATCGTCCCTCATCTTGGGCGCAATGGAATCGAGTATATTGGAACTGTCAATGATGCTCAAAAAAATGAGCTATTAGGACAAGCAGCAGCAATGATTGTCCCGATTGAGTGGGAAGAACCTTTTGGTATTGTATTTGCAGAAGCTTTAGCTTGTGGCACACCTGTAATATCTTGTCCAAGGGGAGCATTACCAGAAATTGTGCGTCATGGTGTCGATGGCTACTTAGTTCAGAACCAAGAAGAAGCTGTTAGTGCTATCGAGCAACTAGCTAATATTAACCGCCACGTTTGTCGCCAACGTGCTGAACAATGTTTTTCCGCTTCCGTAATCGTGGAACAATACGAAAAACTTTACCAAAGACTGCTGTTTAAATAAGCCTCCGGATTAATAGTTAAGGGTATTCCAAGTTGAAACATCGAGTTTTAATCATCAGTCCCCACTTTCCACCAATTAACGCCCCCGATCATCAACGGGTAAGAATGTCTTTACCCTACTTAGAAGAATTTGGCTGGAAAGCACATATTTTGGCAGTACGGCCAGATTGTGTTGAAGGAAGTCTTGACTTTTTGTTAGCAAAAACAATTCCTCAGCATATTCCAGTCACCCATGTAGGAGCATTACCTGTTAAACAAACTCGGCGTATTTGCTTAGGTAGCTTAGGTGTGCGAAGTTATCCTTATTTACTTAGAGAAGGCGATCGTCTTCTTAGTCAATACAAATTTGATTTAGTCTATTTTTCCACGACGATATTTAATTCTATGGCGCTTGGCTCTAGATGGTATCGTCGCTTCGGTGTTCCTTACATCCTAGACTTTCAAGACCCTTGGTTAAGCAACTATTACAAACAACTGGGTTCATCTGTACCTCCTGGTGGACGCTTTAAGTATGCCTTTTCTCAACTCCAGGCAAAATTGCTCGAACCTAGAGCCATGAAAAAGGTTAGCCACGTCATTAGTGTTTCACCAGTCTATCCAGATACCTTACGACAGAGATATCCATATTTACTACCAGAACAATTTACTGTATTACCTTTTGGTGCTTCAGAGCCTGATTTTGAATTACTTCCGTCTTTCAATGTTCAACAAAAAATATTCGATCCTAATGACGGTAAACGCCATTGGGTTTATGTTGGTCGAGGGGGTGACGATATGGCTCTGGCACTGCGGATACTATTTTTAGGTATTCAGTCACAACGTCAATATGACCCAGACGCTTGGCGTGAGCTTCAACTCCATTTTATTGGCACTAGCTATGCTATGGGTGACAAAGCGATCAAAACCGTAGAGCCAATTGCTCAAGAATTTGGTCTTGAAGATATTGTCACCGAGCATCCCCATCGCATTCCCTACTTTGAAGCATTACAAGTTCTTGTTGATAGCGACGCTATTTTAATGATTGGCTCTGATGACCCAAGCTATACAGCTTCTAAACTTTACCCTTGCGTTCTAGCTCGCAAACCAATTCTAGCAGTTTTCCATCATCAAAGTTCTGTAGTTGATATCTTAGAACAATCTCAGGCTGGTAGAGCGATAACTTTTGCTTCAGAAAACCAGCCCCAAGATTTCTTAGTAGAAGTAACTACCCAACTGCGTTGGTTACTATCTACCCCTAAAGCCTATCAACCTGAAACTAACTGGTTAGCTTTCCAACCCTACACAGCTAGGGAAATGACTCGTCAACAGTGCGCTGTCTTCAATCGGTGTCTTGCAACTGCAACAAAGAATAAAGTTAAATCATGGTTAAATTAGTCGATCCAATCCAACATAGATATTTATCTAATTTTGCACAGCCGCAACGGCGCCAATTATTGAGTGCATTTTGGATTGTTACGTTGGGTTTATTCATATATGAAATGTTTTTGACTAACACCAGTGACTTACTAAGTAATTTTAGTGCAGTTTTAATTACATTTTCTGCATTATTATCTAGTTATCTTTGGTGTTCTGATCGTGCTAAAGGATTACCAATTTTTCCTATCTTCGCTCTCACTTATATTTGGACTCATGCTTTCCCTTTAGTAAATAATTATCGTAATATTACAATATACTCTCCAGAAAAGCAATTATTTGCTAGCGTTACAACCTCTAGTTTTTTATTAATTGGAACTGCAATCTGGTTTCAATTTGTAAAATCTGCTCCTCGAATGCCTAAATCATACCGCTCTTTAAATAATAAATACAGCAATCATTTTTTTCTATTTTTTTTACTGATTAGTATGCTATTCAATATGTCAGTTATTGCTGGCTGGGTATCTTTAGAACAAGGAATATTTTCTATATTTCAAGGTGGAGTAATTGCTTTACTAGCTGTATCTTCTTTCATATTGGGATATAAATTAGGTATAAGAGAATTATCAAATTTACAATCAAGATTATTTATTTTTTTGCTTGTTGGCAATATGGTAGTAAGTGCAGTTACCTTGCTACTAATTATTACAGGTACTACAGCTTTAATATCACTTATGGCATTTATTATTGGTAGGAAGAAAATTCCAGTACTACCAATTGTTCTTATCTTTATTTGTCTTTCTGTGTTGCATTATGGTAAAGCAGAGATGCGAGCTAAATATTGGTCTAGTGCCCAAACAGTACAAGTTCAGCCTTGGGAATATCCAGTTTGGTATTCTGAATGGTTAGATTACGGGCTTAGTTATATCGATAAGCAAGAGAATATATCTAAATCAAAACAAAAAGAGTCATTTCTTGAGCGTTCTAGTCTTATTCAAATGCTACTCCTAGCACAGGATAAAACTCCAAATTATTTACCTCATTTGAATGGTGAAACTTATGCAATTTTGCCACAACTATTAGTACCTCGTATTTTAAATGAGAATAAAGTTATAGCTAATGAAGGAACAAATATATTAAGTATTCACTATGGGTTAGCAACACGTAAATCAAATTATATTATTAGCTGGGGTTTGCTAGCTGAGTCTTATGTAAATTTCGGGTTATTGGGTTGTAGTGGACTTGCCATCGTTTTAGGAATAATCTATGGAAAAATAACTCGCTGGAGTATTAATGCACCAATTCTTTCAGCCCAATCTTTATTTGGTGTATTAACAACAACCTATGCTTTACAACCTGAATTTACTGCTGGGGTATTTGTTTCTTCTTTTTTCCAATCTAGTATAATAATCTGCGTTATTATATTAGTCTTTATGAGAAGTCATCGAACACTTAACTCCTGATATTTTAATAATAAATATAATGATTAATAAGTTATCTTGCTAGATGTATTCTCCGTATTCATTTATTTTTACATAGTATGTTTTTTCGGTCTCCACCTACTTATTCTTATGAATAAATTAGCTATTATTACATCTCACCCAATTCAGTATTATGCTCCTTGGTTTCGTCATCTTGCTGAAACTACAAACTTAGATATCAAAGTCTTTTATCTTTGGGATTTTGGTGTCACAAAGAAGGTCGATGTCGATTTTCAGCAAGCTATTGAGTGGGATATACCATTACTTGTTGGTTATGATTACGAATTTGTACCTAATGTTAGCTCAAACCCTGGTGTCCATAACTTTTGGGGTTTACAGAATCCATCCTTAGTCTCGCGCGTGAAAGCTTACAACCCAGATGCTGTGTTGTTAATGAATTATAATTACGCTAGCATTTACCGTTTTCTTGCTACTTGGAATTCTCATCAAATTCCGTTATTGTTTCGAGGAGATTCCCATCATTTGCTTCCAAGTAGCGGTATAAAAGCTTGGGCGCGGCAGCAGTTTATTACACAAATTTATCGTCGCTTTGCTGCTTGTCTTTATGTCGGCAAAGCTAACTATGATTATTTCCGCTATTATGGTGTTCCTGAAAAAAGCTTGTTTTTTTCTCCTCACGCTGTAGAAAACGAACGCTTCTTAGCCTCAACTGAAAATGCAACTTATCAGGCAAAAGCTTGGAAGCAGGAGTTAGGTATTCCTGATGACCACGCAGTAATTTTATTTGCAGGTAAATTTGAAACCAAAAAACGTCCCTTAGATTTGCTCAATGCTTTTTTACAAGCCAATATAAAGGATGTTTCGCTGTTATTTGTAGGCGCCGGATCACTCGTGCAAGACCTAAAACAAGTAGCTTTCGGTAACTCAAACATTTATTTTGCTCCCTTTCAAAATCAAAGCTGGATGCCTCGCACTTATGCCATTGCTGATTTACTGGTACTACCTAGCTATGGAAAAGGGGAAACTTGGGGACTGGTTGTTAACGAAGCTATGTGTTTAGCTTGTCCAGTCATCGTTAGTTCCCATGTAGGTTGTGCCCAAGATTTAGTTCATCCCCATCGCAATGGTTTAATTTTCTCTGCTGGTAATGTATCTGCTTTGGCTGATAGTGTAAAAGAAGCTCTGAGCGATCGCCAACGTTTGAAAGCTTGGGGAAAGGAAAGTAGTCAAATTATATCCAACTACAGCTATGTCCAAGCAACACAGGGACTACTAGGCGCCCTCGACTACCTAAATTGACAAATAGCGCACAACGTAGTGTTAGCCTATAAAAGCCATTAGCGCTTCAGTAAAAATGGGTTTTATGTGGTATATTTAATAAAGGCTACTTAAGTGTGAAAGATGAATTTTATAATTTTTTCTTAATTTATAACATTAGTCTTCACACTAATTTAGTAGTCTTGAATACCATCGTAAACTTCTTTGTTAGTTCCATATTAGCCTTTGAGCTAATTCAGGGTAAGCAAAAACCAATTTCAACAAATTGCTAAACAAAAACTTACCTACAAAGTTGCTAAAATGAGAGTTCTCCACATTATTCCGTCTGTTGGACTGGTGCGTGGTGGACCTAGCCTTGCTGTATTAGCTATGGTCAAAGCTTTACAGTATCAAGGAATTAAAGCCGAAATTGCTACGACCAATGATAATGGTACAGACCTGCTTAATGTCTCTCTACAACAATGTATTGAGTATGAGCAGGTTCCAGTGTGGTTTTTCTGTCGTTTTTCACCTAATATCAAGTTTATTAGAGAATATGCCTTTTCTAGTCAGCTAACAACATGGCTCTGGCATAATATTTCTAACTATGATATTGTACACATCCATGCTATTTTTTCATATCCATCTACGGTAGCAATGGCGATAGCTCGCCTAAAAAAAGTTCCTTACATCGTCCAGCCACATGGTTTGCTATGTAAGTGGTCTTTGCAGCAAAAAAGTTGCAAAAAGCAAATTTATCTTAAGCTTATAGAACAAGCAAACCTTAACGGCAGTCAGGCTCTGCATTTTACTTCTCAACAAGAACAACAAGAAGCGAACGTACTGGAGCTAAAGGCGCCTAATTTTATATTGCCTTTAGGAATTTTTCCCTCAACTCCTGTTTACAATGCTCGCAAACGTCTACGTCAACTCTTTAATATCCCACCAGATGAACCTATTATCTTGTTTTTGTCTCGGTTGCATCCAAAGAAAGGTTTAGACTATTTGATTCCAGCTCTCTCCAAATCCAATCACCGCTTCACTTTTATTCTTGCGGGCAGTGGCAGTCCAGAATATGAAGCGCAAATAAAGTCGTTGGTGTTCTCTACCAACTTGCACAATTCTACACTACTTGTCGGATTTGTTCAAGGAGAGTTTAAAGACCTTTTAATTCAAGGTTCAGACTTATTTGTCTTAACCTCTCGCTCCGAAAGCTTTGGCATAGTAGTCCTAGAAGCTTTAATCGCAGGTCTACCTCTTCTGATAACCCCTGGTGTAGCCTTAGCTCCTATTATCAAACAACATCAAGTCGGTTATGTCACAGAGCTAGATGTATCAGCGATCTCTTGTACCCTCGATGAGTTCCTAACTAATACTCAAGCTGCTAAGGATATGGGTGAACGCGGGCGCCAACTTGTTTTTGAGAAATACACTTGGGAGCAAATTGCTTCACAAATGCAGCAAATTTACACAAATATCCTTCAGCAAAAGGCTATATGTGCTTGCTAAGACAGTCTATTAGAAAGTAGAGAATGGGTGGGGGAGATGTTTTAGAAATACTCACCATACCACTTTAAAAGCAAGTTTCTACAGTTGGTTTTTAATTTATTTAGGCTAGTGGGTCATTTACCAGTTGCAAACATCACTAAAAACTCACAGCAAAAAAATCTCATTTTATGAACTCAATAGTCTCACCAACATCCGTAACTTGCCCAGTTTGTAATTCTGTTTGCGAAGATTTACCTCTTTATCATTACACTGCAAAACAGGCAGCAGCACACTTTTGCCCAATAACTCGCGATGCAGACCGTTATCAGCGCTTAGAAGCTAGTATAAAAAAATTATGGCAAGGTGATGAATGCTCTATTTTGCGCTGTAATGAGTGTGGGTTTGCTTTTGGTTATCCATTTGTAGGTGGTGATGAAGAATTTTACGGTATTTTGCACGAGCAAAAAGGCTACCCAGTTTGGCGGTGGGACTACGATGTTGCTATTAATCAAGCTTTGAATCCAACTGGCGGAGGAAAAATTCTTGATATTGGCGCCGGTGTCGGAATGTTCTTATCCTCTTTAGGCAAAGAATGGGAACGCTATGCTGTTGAAGGTAGCGAGTCTACTAGAAAAGTTTTGGAAGCATCTGGAATTAAAGTTTTTCGCGATTTGTCCACATCTGCCGATAAAGAAGCAGGAACATTCCAGGTAATTACCATGTTCCAAGTACTTGAGCATATTGCAGAATTTCACGAAGTTATAGCTCAATGTCGCAAGCTTTTATCTGTAGGAGGGAAATTGGTCATCAGCGTCCCAGATGGTGAAGCTATGATTCGTCAAGAGCGATTAACGGGCTGTCCTGATATGCCACCCAACCATATAAATAAATTTACAGCAGATAGTTTATCGCGCGTATTAAAAGATGCAGGGTTTGAAACAACGCCAGCAATTTTTGAACCCTCTTCATGGTTTAACTTTAAAGGGGCTTTGCATTTGAGAGTAATTGCAGATTCTACAAAGCCGCACTCAATTGCTGCTCAAGTCTACCGTGTTCCAAACAAGCTATTACGTACTCCTCTAATAGCTGGACTAGGAGTATTGGCAATGCTAAAGATGTTACCTTATTTCGGACAATTGTCAAAAGGAGGAGCATTTACGATAGTAGGAATTGCGAAGTAAGTAGGTAGGGAGGGGTAGAGGCTTAATAAATTTTGACCTTTACCCCTTGCCTTTGTATTGATTCAAATTCAAATAAAGTTTTATTGGAGGGGAGAATGAATTTACATGTTTGGGTTCCTAACTTGTTTAATGGTAAGGGAGGTATTCAAGTTTACTCAGCTTTTTTTTTACAAGCTTTACAAAATCTTTATCCTGAGAGTCAGTACGATGTTTTTATTAAACATGATGTACGGACTTCATCTGATATTTCTTATTTAAGCAAAACTTGTTTTCACTTTGCTGGCTCTTATCCACAAAAAGTTCGCACACCTCTATATGCATCTCAAATAATTGGGCAGGGCATTTTAAAAAAACCTGATTTGGTAATTACAACCCACCTAAATTTTGCTGTTGCAGCATATTGGCTTAAACGTTTGACTGGTACTCCCTATTGGGCAATTGCTCACGGTATTGATGCTTGGGATATTAAAAATCCAGCATTAATAACTGCCCTAAATCATGCTGACAAAATACTCTGCGTTAGCAACTTTACGCGCGATATCTTGCTCAAACAGCAGAACCTCGACCCAGAAAAAGTTTCCATCTTATTCAATACTTTTGACTCTGACAACTTTAAAATTTCTAGCAAACCAGCCTATTTACTGGCACGATATAACTTAAAACCTGATGTGCCAATAATTCTTACTGTTGCAAGGCTTTCTAAAGAAGAAGGCTACAAAGGTTATGATTCTATTTTAGCAGCTTTACCCACTATCCGCACCTGCATCCCAAATGCTCATTATATTTTAGTCGGTAAAGGAAATGATCGACCTAGAGTTGAGCAGATAATTTCTGAGCTTGGGTTACAAGATTGTGTAACTTTAGCAGGTTTTATCCCTGACGAAGAACTAAATGATTACTACAATCTTTGTGATGTTTTTGCTATGGCTAGTAAAAAAGAAGGGTTTGGCATTGTTTACCTCGAATCGCTTGCTTGTGGTAAACCTACCCTTGGAGGAAATCAGGATGGCGCCCAGGATGCTTTGTGTCACGGTGAATTAGGAGCGCTTGTAAATCCAGATGATACAGAAGCTATTGCCCAAACTTTGATTCAAATTTTACAACGTAATTATCCAAATCCCCTACTTTATCAACCACAACTTCTCCGACAAAAGGCAATTGAAAAATTTGGTTTTGAACATTTTCAAAAAACTCTTGGTAGTTATTTAAAACACCAACTTTAATTTTTTATTGCTGTATCATATTAAACATGAATATTTTTCAGTGTATATCTACTTAATTTAGTCCACTTCAATTTTTATTTGATAAATAAAAATATAGCGGCGCCGACACGTTATTTGCTCCCGTAGCATAATTTCAGAGTCCAATGTTACACGATTTTTAATCAAAATAAATAAAGCGAATAGAAAAATGTGTGGTATTGCAGGTATTTTGACTACTGAGTCTCATCAAGACTACCTAGAACGCTTTATTCAAAGGATGGAGAAAGCTTTGCTCCATCGAGGTCCGGACGATCAAGGAGTTTACATTGCACCAAATCGACACTGTGCCCTTGCTCATACCCGTTTATCTATTCTAGATTTAAGTCAAGCAGGACATCAACCGATGTCTACATCAGATGGGCGCTACTGGATTAGTTTTAATGGCGAAATTTACAATTTTTTAGAATTGCGGTCGCAGTTAGAGGCACAAGGTGAGCAGTTTTCTTCTCGTACAGATACTGAGATTATCCTCAAATTATATCAACGAATAGGAGCAGACTGCGTTAAGCAATTGCGGGGGATGTTTGCCTTTGCAATTTGGGATAACCTTGAGAAAACTTGTTTTTTAGCGCGCGACCCTTTAGGTATCAAACCTTTATATTATTGGCACTTTGGAAAAACGTTGCTGTTTGCCTCAGAATTACGCGCGGTTATTGCTTCAGGTTTGCCCAAAATTAACTTAAGTCCACAAGGATTATATAGTTACTTGGTAAGTGGCTCTGTTCCAGAACCACAAACGCTAATTGAAGGTATTCACAGTCTCGAAGCTGGACATTACTTGTCTTGGCAAGCAGGTAATTACCGCAAATCTCAGTACTGGGAAATTAACTTTGAAACTGAGTCTATAAGTGCTATTGATGCAACTGCTAAGGTAAGAACAGCATTAATCGATTCAATTAGGCATCATTTTATTAGTGATGTACCAGTAGGAGTATTTCTCAGTGGTGGCATTGATTCTACTGCCATTGTTGCTCTTTCGCGTCAAACTCAATCAGGTGAGTTACATACTTATTCTATCGCCTTTGAAGAACAGCAATGGAATGAGGGAGATTTAGCGTCAAAGGTGGCGGCTCATTTTGATACAAAGCATACTGAGTTCAAAATGACAGCTAAAGAAGGAAAAGCTTTACTACCGCAATTTTTAGCTGCTATCGATCAACCTAGTATTGATGGCTTTAACACTTTTTGTGTATCTCAGGTTGCCCGCAAATCGGGAATGAAAGTAGTATTATCCGGGTTAGGTGGAGATGAACTGTTTGGAGGATACAAATCCTTTCAAAAGGTTCCTCAAATGGTGCGTTTGCGTTCCACTTTGCAGCCTTTGCAACCTGTGCTTGCAGGTATTGGCATGGGTTTAGAACGGTGGGGAAAGTCTACTAAAATTCAACGATTGGGAGATTTTTTACAAGATTCTCCAACTACAGAAGCTGCCTATAGTAGTTTTCGAGGAATTTTCTCTCATCGAGAAGCTTGTCAAATTCTCAAATCTTACTTTCCACAATCGCTTCCAGTTCGAGTTAGTCGAATTGCATCCTTGACAACTTTGCCTACCTTAGAGGATGAAGTCAGTCGATTGGAACTTAGCCGCTATATGCGAAATCAATTGCTCAAAGATAGCGACGTCATGAGCATGATTTGGGGTCTGGAATTGCGAGTTCCTTTTGTAGACCGCGCGTTGCTAGAATCTATTGCCTCAATTCCCAGTAATTTGCGCCTTCAACCAGGTAAACGACTACTGACTCAAGCGGTTCCTGAAATACCAGAGTGGATTTTCAATCGTCCGAAGCAAGGGTTTTTATTCCCTTATGAGCAGTGGATGCAAACAGAATGGCAGGAATTTTTTGGTGAAATTAACAGCCCTAGCAACATCAACGTAAAACTTTGGTATCGTCGCTGGAGTTTAGCGGTTCTTCAACATTGGTGGAGGAATATTTCACAATGAGAGTTTTACATGTAATTCCGTCTGTTGCACCAGTACGAGGAGGACCGAGTAAAGCAGTTGTGGCAATGGTAAAAGCGTTGCGAGTAAGTGGCGTAGATGCAGAAATTATTACCACTAACGATAATGGACTAGATTTATTGGATGTTCCACTTGGGCGCCGTATCGACTATCCTTTAACAGGTTTAGAAGAAAATACATCGGTTCCGGTTTGGTTTTTTCCCAGGTTCAATCCAAGTGTTAATGCGATCAAAGAGTTTGCCTTCTCTGCTGCATTAACTAGATGGCTTTGGGAAAACATCCAAGACTATGACCTGCTCCACGTTCACGCCATCTTTTCTTACGCCTCCACCGCAGCAATGGCAATCGCGCGTCTTCGTGGAGTGGGTTACATTCTCCGTCCCCTAGGGCAACTATGTGAATGGTCGCTCCAGCAAAGCGCTTACAAAAAACAGATTTATCTAAAGTTGATAGAACAGTCAAATATCAACAATAGTCTGGGACTTCATGTAACATCAGTTCAAGAACAGCAAGAAGTTTCTCGGTTAGGCCTTGTTGCTCCTAGCTTTATTCTACCCCACGGACTTGATGTAAGTTCTCCTATCCCAGACGCGCGTATAAAACTCAGACAACTGCTCAACCTACCAGCAGATGAACCGATTATTTTATTTTTATCTCGTCTGCATCCCAAAAAAGGGTTAGACTATCTTATTCCAGCTTTAGGTAAACTTACTCATCACCGTTTCACCTTTGTTTTAGCAGGTAGCGGTTCCAAAGAATATGAAGCAGAAATAAAGTCTCTTCTTTTTTCTAATGGTATTCTTGATCGAACTCATCTAGTTGGTTTTGTGGGAGGAGAAAAGAAAGATTTATTCCTCCAAGGGTCTGATTTATTTGCACTAACATCTTATTCTGAAAACTTTGGAGTTTCAGTGTTAGAAGCTATGGCATCTAGTCTACCAGTTCTTGTTACTCCTGGTGTTGCTTTAGCTTCAGTTGTGGCAGAACATCAAGTTGGTTACATTCCCAAACTCAATGTGTCTGAAATTACCAATGCTATTAAACAGTGCTTGATTCATCCACAAATAGCTAAGGATATGGGAAATCGCGCTCGTAAATTAGTTTTGCAAAAGTATACATGGAATGGTATTGCAAATAATCTAAGCCATACGTATACAAACTTTTTAGATAATACCCCAAAAAAACAGCTCGCAATTCAAAAGGTAGAAGGTATTCACTCTTAAAATTGTAAGATTAAAATAATGACATCTTATTTTATAAAGCCATTTGCATTCTACTTTTTATCGTCAAAACAAATATTTTTATTTTTCTGATTGATTTTAGTTAAATAGTAAGCATAATTTTTCACTCATTTTATGTCAATATCAGAAAATATTACTCCTCTTATTCTTACTTATAACGAGGCGCCTAACATCGATAGAACGCTAAAGGGTTTGACTTGGGCAAAAAAAATTGTTGTGATTGACAGTTTCAGCACTGATGAAACTTTAGATATTTTATCTTGTTATCCGCAAGTGGAAATATTTCAAAGAAAGTTTGATTCTTTTGCGAATCAGTGTAACTATGGCTTATCAAAAATTACAACTGAATGGGTACTTTCTATTGATGCTGATTATGTGTTAAGCGAAAAACTAATTAAAGAAATTCAAACACTTGAACCATCTGATATAAACAGTTACAGTATCAAATTCAAGTACTGTGTCTTTGGTAAACCTTTAGGAGGCACTTTACTTCCACCCCGTTCATGCCTTTATCGAAGAGAAAAAGCAATTTACCAAGATGATGGACACGCCCATCGGGTTTACGTAGAAGGCAAATCTGATATACTCAAAGCTTATATTCATCATGATGACCGCAAACCCCTAAGCCGCTGGTTGTGGGCGCAAGACCGTTATATGGTGATTGAAGCTAAAAAGTTATTGGAAACTCCAGTCAGTGAAATTAGTTGGGGAGACCGTATCCGTAAACAAAAAATCCTTGCTCCTTTCATCATCTTACTTTACTGCCTCATTCTCAAAGGCGGTATTTTTGATGGTTGGCATGGTTGGTACTATGCATTTCAGCGTGTCTTAGCAGAAATTCTTTTAGGAATTCGTTTGATGGAAGCTGAGAAATTAAAACAAGAATAATCTTACAACTTATGCGGCGCCACCTGAATGTTTACCTTGCTTTTTTTGTTATTCTTCTAATTCTACTAATAAGTATTATTCCCGTTCGACTAGCAATTGCTTCCTACATTACCCCTCATCCTCAAGCCATTTTTGTCCTTGGTGGTGGCTTAGATAGAGAAAAATTTGCTGCTCAACTTGCCCAATACTATTCTGAATTGGATATCTGGATTTCTAGTGGTGTGGCTTTCTATGAATCACAACGTGCATTTCAAGCTGCTGGCATTCCACAACAGCGCGTTTATCGCGATTATAGTGCTACAGATACTGTAACTAATTTTACAACTCTTGTTGACGATTTTCAACAACGGGGTATACACCACCTATTACTCATTACATCTGATTTTCATATGCCCAGAGCCAGAGCTATAGCGACTATAGTTCTCGGTAGTCAAGGTATAACTTTTACTCCTCTCGCAATTTCTTCTAACCAACCCAAAGAATCGACGGCGCGCATAGTTCGCGATATAGTTCGCTCTCTGATTTGGGTTGTTTCGGGTCGTACAGCAGCAAACCTTAACCCCAATTATCCATCCTATGCGTTTAGATCAATATAGCCTCGGTACATATACCCCTGGCACATCCTACTGCAAACAACTTCTGTGGTATTTCGTTGGGGCGCCATTACTTGCCAGTTATTTGCTTCCTATTTCAAGTTTTAAGGTTGGGATACTCCGTGCCTTTGGCGCCAAAATTGGTAAAGGTGTCCGTATAAAAACCGGAGTGCGGGTGAAATTTCCCTGGCGCCTGACTGTTGGTGATTATGTATGGATTGGTGAAAATGCTTGGATAGACAATCTTGCCGATGTCACTATTGAAAATCATACTTGCCTGTCTCAAAATGTCTATCTTTGTACTGGCAATCATGACTGGAATGATGCCAATTTTAAACTGATAACTGCCCCCATCTATATTCAAGAAAGTTGTTGGATTGCAGCCAACTCTGTAATTGGACCTGGAGTTATAATTGGTAAAGGCGCAGTTTTGACACTAGCTGGAGTTACTGGACGCTCCTTAGAACCAATGACAGTTTATGCAGGAAATCCTGCTCAACCTATTAAGAAAAGAAATTTACAGTTAAGTAATTAAACCTAACTTATTATCATTAAACGGAAAAAGAATTATTTTATCATTAATAAAACTGATTTATCTAAAAATATAAGTAAACACAATTATAAGTAAATGTATTCAAATGAAACTAATACTCGCGAAGAAAAAATAGGATACAAGTAACATCTATGTTTAATTTAAATTTTATAAGTGCTAGTACCAGTGAAATAGTTAACGACCTAAAAACAAAAGGATACTTTGTTTTTGAGCAAGCGTTAACCGAGCAGTATGTTGATGAACTACTTCAAGAAATAGATTTTGAGCAAATATTAGTTAATACCAATGATGTTGGTGTTGTTATTGCTTCTGATATAAAATTTTTAACCCATTGTCTTGCTAACTCTAAAAAAGCCTACGATGTAATCACATCTAGAAAAGTATTAGATATTTGTAAAGGATATTTCACTGATAGTTATAAACTTACCAATCATCGAGTTTATAAAACTAGTAAAAAAGGACATATGCCTTGGCATACTGATAACAACCTTCAGTCTGGAAAGCAACTCAGTGCCAAGCATAATATGCAAGGGTTATTATTTTTGTTTTATTTATCGGACGTAACCACTAATGCATTTCAATTAGTAAAAAAATCTCAAAACTGGTCTCGTGATTATCAGCATGAGATTTATTTGAGTGATAGCTTCATTGAAAGTAATTATAGCCAAGATGTATTAACTCTCCCTATGAAAAAGGGAAGTGTGATAGTATGTGATATTCACGCAGTTCATAGGGCAGAACCTTTTAAAGATGAAGACTATACTAGATATACTTTACTTTTTCAAGTAGATCAAGTTGGTAGTGAGTATGTAGGGCATGGTGAAAAAAATCTAGTAAATACTGAATACCTTGATAATGTCACTTCAGAATTAATGGACTATCTAGGATTTGGATTTAAGAGAAATTACCCAGCATTTCCTAATTCATCAATTGCTACTATGAAACTTCCAGATGTCTGGAAGCTGCAAAAACGGTTGTTGTCTCAAACGTTTCAAGCCTTGAGTAAAAAATTAGCAATAAATCTATTACCTGGTGGGATTGTAGTTAACGTCAAGCGCATGATATGGAATTTAAATTCAAACCGCTCCAAGAAAAATTAACTCTACGATAAATAATGAAAATTTTGCTGATTGGTAATTACCAACCAGATGAAATAGAAAGCATGGAGAAGTTTACTTCAATGCTAGAAATTCATTTAACTCA
Organism: Calothrix sp. PCC 7716; assembly: GCF_019977735.1. GTDB lineage: Bacteria > Cyanobacteriota > Cyanobacteriia > Cyanobacteriales > Nostocaceae > Dulcicalothrix. The sequence goes on from NZ_AP025018.1 coordinate 6,439,888, forward strand.
GTTGGGACATGAAGCGCGCGTCATCCGTCCAAAACCTTGGTTTGCCAAACTACTTCCATACTCGAAGGGATTAAAAAAATGGTTTGCTTATATAGATAAATATATTTTATTTCCTGTAATATTACGTGATGCATTATCTTGGGCAGATGTAGTTCATGTTTGCGAACAAGGCTATGCTATTTACACCAAGTATTTACAAAATATACCACACGTTGTTACTTGCCATGACTTATTACCTATTCGTTCTGGTTTAGGAGAATTTTCTGAATACAAAACTGGATGGACAGGTAAAATATTACAACAAATGATTGTAAACGGGTTAAATAAAGCTGCAAAAGTCGCTTGCGTTTCGGAACGAACAAAAATTGATGTGATGCGTATTTGTTCTTTAAACGAGCGTAATGTATCTTTTATTCCTTTAGGTTTCAATTACCCTTATTCTCCAATGGCGCCAACCGAAGCGCTTCAGCGTTTAACTCATTTGGGAATTCCTTCAAATAGTCGCTTTATTCTGCATGTAGGTGCAAATCACTGGTATAAAAATCGTTTAGGAGTGCTATCGATTTTTTATCAGATGATGCTAAAACAAAACCATCCAGATTTTTATCTAGTTATGGTGGGTAAATCGATGACTGATGAAATGCGCTTCTTTATTAAGAACCATTATTTATCTCAACACGTCATAGAACTAGTAAACATTGATAACGAAAATTTACGCGCGCTCTATTCCACGGCAACAGCATTACTATTTCCTTCTTTACAAGAGGGTTTTGGCTGGCCCCTGATAGAAGCTCAAGCTTGTGGTTGCCCTGTGTTTACATCAAATCTTCCTCCTATGAATGATGTGGGAGGGAAAGCTGCCATTTATATAGAACCGAATAATCATGAAGATGCAGCTTCAAAAATTTTGTATCATCTTCCAACAATAGATACATTAAAATCAGAAAGCTTACTTAATTCTCAAAGGTTTACAACAGAAAAAATGGTTAGCGAATATATTATGCTTTATCGTCAAGTTATTAATGAGTTTGAGCATTACTCAAAAACAGCCACACAATCAAATACCCTAGAGACGCTGTAGCTAACGGCACCTCTAAATAGTACTGTATAGTACAACAGAGAGCTAATTAAATCCAATCGCGGTAAGCTGTAATTTCCGAGATGCTAATTTCAAAAGGCATTCCTTTACCACTAGGAGGATAAACTCGAATTTTGGCATTTTTAGAAAAGCGCTCAAGTCGGCTGCCTATTTGAGGAATGTTGCTGACGATATGCCAGTAACTTACAACATCAGGGCAATCAATAATTAACTTTAACACCGAAGCTTGATTTGTGACATACCACTGACAGTTTGATAATAATGCTTGTGTAATTCGGTCGCATTCTTCATAAATACACCTAGCAATCGAACGCTCAAGCTCAACCTGTATCATTTTATCAAACTGCGAAATATTTTCAGGTGGTTTATCATCGGGAGACTGTGAGTATTTGTTCATAGTTTCAAACCCTTTATTAGCGTTATTCTGCGAGGAGTTATGAGTCATGAATTATAGGTGATGAGCAACAGGATAAATAAATAAAGAAATTCTATAATCCCTTCCTCTTAACTCCTCTTCAAGGTTGATAGCTTAATTTTTCCAAATTTTTCACCAATGCCACCTGCTTGTCTATTTTATGACAGCTATATAAGTTGTGATTATTGTAAGTTTTTTATGCTGCTATCAAGTGCAATTCTAACCATAAACGTGGGTCTGCATTTTTTAAGCTAGATTTGGGGTCACGCAATAATCTTGTTGCATTTAAAAACACAACTTGCATTAATCCCATGTTATCTGCTATTTCTCTAAAAACCTCTTTTTTCGCTTGTAAGTAGGGCATTATATCGTCTGTACAATAAATTCCTACATACCGAATGCGTTTTGGAGGGCGCCCCCAATAAGAGACGATAACTTTAATATAGCAGCCGTCTAATAACTCGCTGACTGTGGGATAGTATTGTTTTAAAATGCGAGTGAATTCTTTTGCGAGAAGGTCTTCAGTATTCATTGTTGTTAGTACCGATTTCCGTAGCGCTCATCACATTAACCAATATAATATAACATGAATATGTTATCAAAATATGACACAAAAGTTAGATTCCTAATTCTTCAATTAGTTCATCTTTAACTCTATTATTTTATATCTAAAGATTTATTTAAATATTAGAAACCGGATTTCTTGAAGAAACCCGGTTTCTTATTAACGTGAATTTCGTTCAGATACTAATATTTCAGCAATGAGAGGAGGAATTTGTGCTAAGTCGGTGTATTTATCAGAGCCTTTGATAGGAGAACTAAAAGTATAATTGGGGTCACACTCCCCAGTATCATAGACTTGAAGAAACCACCTATCAGGCAATCCTTCAACACCTATTTCTACCACATACCAATGCTGACCTAACAACCGGGCGCTAAAAACAACAAACCAGTCTGATTCTAACTCCGATATATTCCATTCTTCCATCAAAAACGAATACGCTATATCGCCAGCTTGTTTCGCAGACAATAGCATTATTACTCCTTTGCTGGAATTTCTGGGTATAAACCTAGTTGCTTCGATAACTCACGGGCAATATGAACTAAAAATTCGGCGCCTTCAGAATTATTTTCGTGAACAAAAATTGCCGCAACCTTTAACATGGTTTTTATCAATCTTCCGTCAAGTAGCTCTAAGTTATCTTCTAATACTTCTGGCTCTTGACCGTTTGGACAATTAAGCAACTTATCGATTAACTCAAAGTACTTATTTAGCTCTTCTGGTGACTCTTGCTCTTGTTCTTGTTGTGGAGTTGGGTTCATAAATTTACCAGTAATTACTTTTTTGCCACATTTTTTCTAATATTTCCACCTGTTTCCTGTAAACTTCAGCACGGTAGATAAGATATTTCTCATAAGCGTAAATGCTTACGCCGATACTTACAGGAATACATATTAATAACGATTCTAGAATAAAAATTATTTTATATTTGTTAATTATAAACAAAAATTCATTATATTGCTCTTTTGGCTGTAAAAAAGAGTCTTTTTCTAGTATATGAACATCTTGAAGTTGAAAATTAGTATTATTAACAAATAAATTAGTTTTTTCTAAGTGTAAATGCTGGTGCCAAACAATGCCAAATACAGCTATCTCAGGAGAAAGTATTGCTAAAGTCACCAAACAAACTGTAAAAGCATTTAGGAATTTGGCTTTCATTTTCATTTGAATTTATTTAGATAAGAAGTCCCCCCCAATTGCTTGGGGGGGTAGAGGGGAATCTCTGCGTAAATCCTATACTGTTTATATCAGTTGCCCTAAAACACCACTCAAAAACCGAGTCCGATTGAGTTTATTAGATTTATTACGCAGGTGCCGACCGGGTGCAAATCTATATACAACAAGCAATATAATAATTTATAAGGGTAGGGGTGCTAGTATTTTCGGGACAAGGGACTAGACTTTACAACCTAGGGTACTAGCATTCTTCGGTACTCAGCTATTAAATTTTCACTATTATTTGCCGTTGTAGTAAATTGATTATTTTAGGAGTTATATAAAAAAATGCGGATTGCTCGTGACGTAACAGAATTAATTGGACGCACTCCCTTGGTTCAACTCAACAAAATTCCTTATTCCGAAGGATGTGTTGCCACAATAGTCCTCAAGCTCGAAGGAATGAACCCCGCAGCTTCTGTCAAAGACCGTATTGGCGCCAGTATGATAAAAGCTGCTGAAGAACAGGGATTTATTCAACCAGGCAAAACTATTTTGGTAGAACCAACATCTGGGAATACCGGAATTGCTCTAGCAATGGTGGCAGCAGCGCGCGGCTACAAATTAATTTTGACGATGCCCGAAACAATGAGCAATGAGCGTCGGTCAATGCTGCGTGCATATGGCGCCTCATTAGAGTTAACTCCGGGCAGCGAAGGAATGCGAGGAGCAATAGCGCGCGCAGAAGAAATAGTTTCAAAAACTCCTGATGCGTATATGTTGCAACAATTTCGTAACCCCGCAAACCCCGAAGTGCATCGTAAAACCACCGCAGAAGAAATTTGGCACGACACCGAAGGAAAAGCAGATTTTATAGTGGCAGGTGTAGGAACTGGTGGCACAATAACTGGTGTGGCAGAAGTAATCAAACAACGCAAACCAAGTTTTCGTGCCATTGCAGTTGAACCAGCAAATAGTCCTGTACTTTCTGGTGGAAATGCAGGACCACATAAAATTCAAGGTATAGGCGCCGGTTTTGTACCCGATGTTCTTCGTACAGACATAATTGACGAAGTAATTTGTGTTAGTGATGAAGACTCAATGACTTACGGTCGAAGACTAGCACGTGAAGAAGGGTTACTATCAGGCGTCTCTTCTGGAGCAAACTTGTGTGCAGCAATACAGATTGCTAAACGTCCCGAAAATGCTGGAAAGCTAATTGTGGTAATTCAACCTTCCTTTGGTGAGCGTTACCTTAGCACCCCTATGTTCCAAGATTTAGCGTTAGAACCTGCAACAGTCAGTTAAACCTCTCTTGTGGAGCGGGCATCCCTGCCCGCCTTACTGTAGGAACGGGCAAGGATGCCCATTCCACAATACAAATGCCCATTCCACAATACAAATGCCCATTCCACAATGACAAAATTAAAATCTTAAAAAAATATTAAATATCTTTTTTGAGTCAGGATAAAGAGATAGCGTATAGTTCGGTTGCAAATTTAAATAATTAAAACCACAAAATATTAAGAAATATAACTTATTGTAAACTTTTTTAAAAAATCTGGTTTTCCGAGTTGAAAAACTGTAAAAAATAAAGAAAATATAAAATCAAGCCTCTACAGGCATACGTGTATATCTACTTTTTGGTTTCTAAAGCTCAATTCATAGCAGAATTCTGCTGATTCTGACAAATATGTCAGATGTAGTTGTAATTGAAGTTGAATGTTAACGTAAGATAGGTACTCGCGCCCTAGTCCCAATTAGGAAAACTAGCAGAAGCCTGATGATAGCTGTTTTTAAAGGTATTTTCATCCCTTGACTGAATTTTTCTTTAGAAGCAGGATTTTTACTTTTATTCATCTACCGTTTGACTTACCCAATATATGAGCAATAGTTCCTTAATAATCACGAATCATTTTTAAGTACGTGGGCTTTCTTAAATATCAAAAATTCTATAAGTTCGTATGTTAGTGCTTCAAGCTTAAAAGCGTGAACCACTGACTGCAAATTTTAGTTTATTGATACCCATCTACTTACCACAGTTCATTTTAATATTTCTCACGTACTGAGGAGCCGTATCCGAATGCAGCTACTTCCACGACCTCAGATGAATAATCGATTGCGATTAAAACTAGAATCTGAGCAGTCAAATGAAGCACCAAATCTTGAGGTTGTGAAACCATCGCAGCCACATCGTGATAGGCGAGAACGTTTTCAGCTTGAAGCAGGGCGCGTTGCTATTTTTATCGATGGTGCAAATTTATTTTATGCAGCAATGCAACTCAACCTCGAAATTGATTATGCTAAACTGTTACGCTGTCTAGCTAAAGAACGTCAATTAGTTCGAGCTTATTTTTATACTGCTTGCGATAGCACTAACGATAAACAGCAAGGTTTCTTACTGTGGATGAGTCGTAATGGTTATCGTGTAGTTACAAAAGAGTTAATTCAATTTCCCGATGGTTCTAAAAAAGCCAATCTTGACGTTGAAATAGCTGTTGATATGATTACCTTATCAAAACACTGTGATACTATTGTACTTCTTAGTGGTGATGGCGACCTTGCCTATGCAGTAAATTCGATTGCTTACAAAGGTGTGCAAGTCGAAGTAGTTAGCTTGGCATCAATGACCAGCGATAGTTTAATCAATGTTGCTGATTGCTACACCGATTTAGAAGAAATTAAAGGAGATATTCAGCGAACAAAAGTCTAAAAATCTTTACCCAAAAACTTTTTAAGATGAACGAAATAATACTCGTCCCGGTAATACTTCGTCGTTAATTTTGGCATAAACACGCAAGCACGCCGAAACTTCTCCTGGTACTCCACCAACATCAAGTTGCAAGTCGTCTTTTGACCACGTGTATACATCGGCATAAGTACCCCATAGTGGACGAAGTAATACTTGATAACCAGCGTTGCGTGCGCGTTCAACAACAGTATCAAGAGTGCGACGTGTTTCTTGTTGCAATTTGCCCCACCATGAGTAACGGTCACATGGTGGTAAATATACTAATGAGTGAATAGCTTCATCTAAATCTAGTCGTGCGCGTAGTACAACAATAAGGTCAGAATTATCAATAGTACTTTGAACGCGACGAAACCTTTCAATCAAAACAGTCACATATTTAGAACGTTCGTCTTCGTTGCTTAATGACCTGACTCCAAAGCGGTCTACACTTTTAAGCGCATGATGCAGTGACGCATCAATATTAATAAACTTTATACAAGTCGAAACAACTCCAGCCAGAAATACTAACTCATCACTAGTATCTTCTTTGACTAGTTGCTGTGATATCGGCGCCCGGTCAGACAAGCATAAACCCGTTGATTTAATGCTTCCTGTCAAACCTGGAAACATAATTTCACAGCGATTAAATGGTAGCTGTCTATATACACGATGGTCTAAAACGGCGCCAACTTCTTCTGCAAGCGTAAACGAAAGATGGCGCCAACTATCAGCAAGTTTTTCAGGAACTCGCAATAACAACCGTTGAATTTCATTCCACAAATCAGCATCCGAAGTACTACAAAATTCATACTCCCCGATATACTGCGATAACTCTCGGTCAGCCAGTAATTTATCAGCTATATGCTGTAACTTCAGGTCATTTACGTTTTGCTCAAACACATCCTCTGGTTTTAAAATTTCTTCTGACCCTAAAAGCACATCAAGTTCTTCAACAAGAGCTTGACAAGCATTACTACCCAAATCAGAATCCACAGATTCAAGTGCTTGCTGCAACTGACTTCGCAAACCATGTAGTCCCAAACGCAGTACCCAAGCAAGCTGTGATTCTTCAAGTGTCAATAATTTACTAAGATTTTCCATAATAAATCCTCTCCGGCGCCTAAAAAGCACGTTAAGCTCAAAACTATAATTAGAATTATTAAAAAATTATATGGTTTTAAAAAATAGCGAACATCTTACTTATAAGGGCAATCTCAAGCAAACTCGTTATGGATGGTTGAGATTAACACCTGCATATTCTGTCCATCTTGTTTCAGATATATTAAAGAACTACAAAGATAAAAATCTAGTTGTTCTTGACCCTTTTTGCGGAACTGGTACTACAGCACTGGTTTGTGCAGAACAAGGAATAGAAAGTGATACAACTGATATTAACCCATTTCTAAGATGGTTAGCATATGCTAAAACAAATTCATACTCGGTAGAAGATATAAGAGCGTTTGAAGAATGTTCTCATGTGCTTGTTGAAAAAATATCAATCTCTCAAATAGAAACTTCATGGGTTCCTCCTTTACATCAAATAGAAAAGTGGTGGGATGAAAAAACACTAGCTACACTAAGCAGTATTATCAAAAATATTAATTTAATCGAAAACTCAATATCTTCTCAAACAAGTAGTTTACTTAAGCTAGCATTCTGTCGTCTCATGATTGAGCGCGCTAATGTGAGTTTTGGGCATCAATCTATGTCTTTCCAAAAAAATACTCCTCCAAAATATCCATTGTTGGAAATGCTTGAAAACCCAATTATACTTCAATGGAAAGAAATATTTCATATAATTAAACAATCAGCATCTTCATATTACTCAACCGCGCGTTTTTCTTTGTGATGCTCGCAATTTAAGTCTTAAATTAGAACCAAATCGTTACACATGCGTCATTACTTCCCCTCCTTATCCTAATCGTATGAGTTATATACGTGAATTGCGTCCTTATATGTATTGGTTGGGTTATTTGCAAAGCGGTCGAGAAGCGGGTGAACTTGATTGGAAAGCAATTGGTGGAACTTGGGGTTGCGCTACTAGTAATGTTGGTAAATGGGCGCCGGAATCTGATTTGAAAATTCCCTATGAGGGTTTTTACACAATCATAAACCAAATTACTCAAACAAGTGATTTGCTCGCACGCTATGTTCATAAGTATTTTTATGACATTGTGCTTCATAGTCAAGAGCTTTATAAGGTAGTTAAGCATGGAGGTTTTATTCATTATATTGTGGGTAATTCAAAGTTTTATGATGTTATGCTCCCTGTTGAATCTATTTTTGCCAGCATCTTTCAAGATGTAGGGTTTACTAATATCAGCATTAAGACAATTCGTAAACGCACTTCTAAAAAAGAACTTTTTGAGTTTCTCGTTTCAGCACAAAAACCTTGGTAGGGGAAGTGTGAACCACAAAGGCACTAAGGACACAAAGAAGGAAAATTTAGTATGGTGGGCACTACCCACCTTACTTTTTACACTCCTAACTCCAGACTCCATACTCAGCACTCAGCACTCAGCACTCAGCACTCAGCACTCCTTTAATGTTCTCCAGAGAAGGGGTCGCGTTTTGCTTCGATGTCGTTGGGTTGAGGTTGGAGTGCGTCGCGAAATACACATCCTTCTTGGAGTAGGCATTCAGAGCTATTTGATGTCCAGTAAGGAATTTCAAAGGCGTGAACTCTTAGTATTCCTTTGGATGTTAGTGATACATAATACCTGCATGGAAATTCACTACTGACTTGCGGTTGGGGTAGTTCACCAATTAGTTCCCATTGTTTGGATTTTGGGTTGTGGTATTGAAAGTAAAATGTGTGTTTACCGCTAATTGGGAAGGGTGGTAGTTCTGCTATTAGTCCGGTAAATTCTGATGTTGTGTTTTCTTCGTCGCGGAAGATTTCAATTAGGTTACTGTAATCTTTTTCTCCTGAGAATAATAATGTGTGAGCGTCGGTTTTTAAGGCATTTGCTGATTCGATGATGTTTACCGCTATATCACCTGCTACTTTACCGTCATCTGTCACCATGATTGGAATATTAATGGCTTTAGCTGCATCTATATATGGGATGCTGCTTGAGATAAAGTAATGTGGTAAACCACGACATAGTAATAAATCAATTTCTAGTTTCTGATTAATTTCAAACTGGATTTTAATATGATTTTTAAAATCATCTTCACTAATATCAAGCTGTCTACGCAGTGCATCACCGTTATAACTACCCCAAAGTTGAGGTTTTATATTTTCAAAGTCTTGACGAATAATATTATTCGTTAACTGCATTCCCTGCCAACCACTACGGAATTTAGCTATACCTTCTTTGGGTTGAAGTTGGTAGAGTTCTTGTCCTGCGTTAAATATCGGTTCAGGACTGGCACCTATTACTTCGCGTGTGAACGAACAAGGTAAAAAGTAAAATAGATTTTTAACATCTACATACAACTGATTGGCGCCTTTTCGCAATAGTTCTTTAGATTCTTTAGGTGCAAACCCAAGTTGACGGAGCTTTTCGGCAAAACAGGCGCCTGCGGATGTGGCTAATTTGGTATACTCAGGTTCAAAGGTGACTCGTTCAGAGTTCCATATAAAATAGTCAGACTGGCTAAATACTCGATATAGTTCACGGGTGACTAAATCTAAATTGCAAGTTTTACCAGAAAGAATTAACCAATCGACTTGTTCATTGTAGTGATTGTAATTTGGTTTCTCGTGGTATTGATGGGATGTTCCGGATTTATGGGAGAGGGCATTTTCTACCAAACCCTGAGCAATAGCTACAGCTTCTTTAACTACAGGCGCCGTTGCTTTCTCAAATTGTTCTACTGTAAGAGTTACACTCAAACTATCTATCAGCGCACTTGGTAGTTTAATATCATTTTGCGCGAGCAGTTCAGCAATTTTCTGTCCGTCGAGAATATACATTGGTTCGGGTGCATCTTTGTGACGCTTTTGCCCTAGCGTTAATTTCGCATCTTCTGCATGTTCCCACAAACTGTAAAAGCTTTGAGCGCGCGAAGGTGAATTTTTCCACCTTGTTGGAATAACTCTCTCAGCAGCATTAAGTGCTTCTTTGTAAGCTTCGTCTTCGCGAATTTCTTTATCTACACACGCAAGCAGTGAACCCGGATGAAATTTACCGCTTTCTAAAAATCTATCGCTTAACTCTTCTGGTTGTATCTTTAAAATATCTTTACCCATACGGTCATCAGCGACAGCAGTTAATAAACAATCCGCAACCGCAGCTTTTAACAGCAAAAATAATCGTAGCGTGATTAATTCCCCACCTAACTGTAAATGTCCCGATGACCCCAATAACTTTGGCGTCAACTTATAATATCGACCTCCGTCACCTCTATCTTCTCCCGGTTCAAACGGATTAATTTCTTCCAAAGTTAATCGAATTAGCGCTAAATCGGTCGTTCCCCCACCAATATCTAACACTAATACATTTTGCCACCATTTCTCATTGTCATAACGGCAACGACTTTTAAATGATTCAATTCCTACATTCAAATCACCGCTAAACTCTCGCCATAAAAAGAAAATAGCTACAGATACCGCTTCATCATAAGCCATTTGGACATCAGCAATATCAAGCTTTTGTACCAAACTCTCAATTTCACGTCTTACAAACGGTGATGCAATCGTTGGATACGTTACAACCGCACGGTAAAATTTACCCTCTGAACATTTACCTACGTTCGAGGTGCGATATTTTTCAATTAAATCAATTAGGTGTGCATATGCTGACTGCAACAAAGTATTGATAGGTATTGTCTCTACTTCACCATCGAGCGAAATTTTACATGGTCTATCTTGACCGAAGTAGCGTTTAGGTGAATGTAAAAATCTTCCTTCAATATCTTCTTCACCTCTTTTAATGGCATCTAAACGATGCTGTTTGGCTTGTTCACCTAGAATAACTTTAACTTCAGCATCTTTTTCTGATGTAGTTACCTTATGTAAACTAATAACTTCTAACTCGCTTGGTATTTCTGTAGAACGTCGATTTTTATCGAGTTCTACTGGTATTAAACTTTGCCACTCTAACGCAGGTACTCGAAATACCTCATGGTATATCAAATTAAGATGTTTACTAGCTGCACGACGAAACCAATCCATCCGTTTACCTAAACAGATTTCGATTTGGCGAATTACTTCTAGTAACTGTATGCTATTTACACCTTGAATTAATAACTCACCAAAGTTGTAGCGATTTGCAGCATTGGTACAAGGATAATCTTTACCTAATTCAGAAAGAAACTTCTGCCATTCTACATCCCAGGCGCCGCGACTAGAGGTAGTAGCTTCTTCGACAGGACGCTTATCTAACCAAGATGCAATACGTGTACGCAGTTTTGTCTCTTGCTCAATAGGCAAAGTATCGGGAGTGACGATAACTTTAGGGTCATATAGCGTTACAGTTGAATTGGAAGTACCAAAGTCAATTGCAAACCAACCAGGGTAGGTAAGATGTGACTTAGCAGGTATCATTGGTTCGGGTGGAATTAATTTTGCAGTCATTTGCACAAAACGTGAGGATTCAGCGGCAAAAGTCCAAATATTACACTCAGCGGTTGTTTTTTTCATTACATTCAAAATCGGATTACTAAGAGCATCTGATTCAAAATATTCAACCGTCACAAGCATTGTACAATTTACCCCAGCAGGTAAGGTTTGATACCAGTGACAATTAGCTTGTTTTAATCGTTGTGGAGTAGATAGTTTTAGTAGTTTATTAGTGCTAAAAGCGACACTTTTATACGCCGATTGAATTGCAATCGCTAAATCTTCTGGAACTCCACCGACTGTGATATTAATTCGAGATACAAAGGGAATATTGGCGCCGTCAGCAGGTTTGATTTCGATAACAGGTAAAACGAGTAAGTCCTGCGTCTTTGCACGTAATTGATAGCGATTTAAAAGTTCAATTTTGATACTCATCGATTATTCTTCTGGATAACTTATGGCGACAATTTGCGAAAGTGCTTCTAACCAAGGTGGTTGTGGCGCCCTACCTTCACGGTTACTTCGTTCTTCAGCACTGGCTATATACCTGAGTAACGGCTCATTTTTGGACTTGAGCAAATCTTGTAAGCTATCGACAATTTCTTTAGTGGCAACCGTGAATGAAGATTTAACCTGTTTAGTTAACTGACTAACATACTGAATTAAGTGCAAACCAGAACTCGTAGTAATTTCATCGCGTAACCTTAAAACAGCAATTTGATGATTAAACGGTCGTGGTGTAACTGGATACGATTTTTGCGGACTCCAGTCAAAAATTTGACATTGATTATGCTTACTATCTCTTTGTGCCAGAGGAAATAAAGCATCTGCTTGAATTGGTGTAATGCTACCAGATAAAGCACTGCGTTCAATAATTAACTTTTGCCACTTACTTACAGGCTCAATTGCTCTAAGTAAATTACGGTAAAGACGAGCTTGTTTATTCCCATAATTATGCAGAATATACTGTTCCATTTCTGGAAGAATAAGTGAGTTGATTTTACTGCGCTCAAGTTCGACATTGCGAGAAATTTTACCAAACAAATCAATAACAGCTTCTGTAATGCGGTCGTGAGCAAAAGCTTGCATATCGCGAAGAGTCTGAACAAAAGCTGGATAAAAATCTTCTGATGTCGTGGGTATTGAGTCATCAAACTCATCTTCCTCAAAAAATCTTTCACCCTTATCAAGCGAAATAATACCGTCTTTGGTACGGTCTAATAATAAAGTCCACTCGCTCCAGTCAAAAAATATCTTGTTCGTCAGTTCATCTTTAACAATATCGCTAACTGATACACCGCTACGGTTGGTTAAAATAGGTTGTCTGTCTAAATCTTCTTGAAATTGCCTATAAACACCTACCAAAGTTTCCACCGCTTGTCTTAGCGTCAAAAATGCCGGATTCTCTACAACAGGCATGTATGCAGCTACTTCCTGTAATGTATTTTCTAACTTCACCTGTTCACTCCGCAACACTTGAGCAGTTCGCTGCACATCTTCGAGTAACTGCTTCATTCCGTGAACTGACACATGTTCTTTAAGCAAAGAACGTAAGCGACTAATTCCACCATCATCAATATAATGACTAAGTTGTTTAGAAAGCGTGCTAGAAGCTGGTAATAACTCGCTCAACTGCTGCCACTTATCGCGTGCGCGCAATTCCTCTAATTTATTGGGTATTTCTAAATCTGGTAAAAACTCAGGTGAACAAACTTGTACTAACCGTGAAATCTCAGCCAACTTATTCAAACCATGTAGCTGCGATAACAAAACAATATTTTTCTTCTCAGTCGTTAAATTACTCGCACTGGCAACAATCAATTGTAAAATCGGTAATTGTTCTAATACAACTTCTTCATTTAGTGGTTCGTTAAACACCGAAAATATCGCGTCATTATCTCCAGGTTCAGATACTTGCTGCACTAATATATCTAACGCTCGCTCATCGCTAGGACTCATCGGCAACTGATTAAAACGTCCAACCCCTACAATAATGCGGTCTTTGAGGTCTTCACCCTTGTTACGTTCCAACATACTACGAATTTTTGCCGCAGTGGCGCCTCCAGGATATCTACCATTGAGTAACAGCAATATCGTTTGCACCTCAGCTAGTTCGCGTAATGACAAAAAAGTATCACGAACACTAGAATCAGCGGCGCCTAATCCAGGAAAATCGAGCAAGATAAACTCGTTTGTACCCTGTAAACCCGATAAATCCCAAATTTCGCGCGATAACTCGACGGTTACATCAATTCGACTAATCAGAGAAAACGTGTGTTGTAAATCTTCGGAATTTGGCGCCTGTAGATTATTCCAACGTTTATAAGGAGTAGGTATGCGCTCAAACTCAAGTTCCAAAATATTCATCGGTGGTTCGACGAGTCGTAACCCCTTTTTCGCTATTAATTGGTCAACTTGATAAACTCTGCCACAAATATCTGTTCCATATAAAGTGTAAGTTCGCACAAAAATAACTAATTCACGCAGTAAACACCGCAACTCTAAACTTTGGGTTTGATTCCAAGCTAACTCACACCATGTCAAGATACTTTTAGCATCAATAAAAGTAGTGGGTTGTAAAGAACGTAATGTAGCAATAGGCACCGGAGGTAACTTAGCAGCTTGTGCGCGTATTTCAACTTCTTTGAGCATAAACCGCAAGCACTCACGCACACCTTCGTGCGATAAATACTGCACAGTAAAGTGACCAACTTTAGTAGTTTGCAAACCCTGCTGCTGTACTAAATGAATTGCTGTCACGTTACCAGTAGTAGGAGTTTCACTTACAGGTAACGCATCTGCATATCCAATCAAACTCCCCAACAACAGAGTTTTACCACTGCTAAATTCTCCCATAATGCCAATTTTGACAGGAGAGGAAGAAATTTCAATCGTTTTTTGAGCGTAGTGCTGAAAGGTTTGAATTGATTCACTAATCGTCGTTTGTACCCAAGCTTGTGTAGGAGGAGGATTTTCTGCAACCAGGTTCAAACACTGAAGTATCGACTCACCATATTCCTTGTAGCGGCGTAACAATTCAACTGCCGTATCGCTTTTCATCATTGTTTCTTCCCATTTCCCCTTTAGTGTTCAATATTGATCCCCCCCAACCCCCCGCGAATTCGGGGGGGCTAAGACTTACCTCTTGTTCCCCCCTTATCAAGGGGGGTTAGGGGGGATTAAGCTATTGTTCAAAATATATACAACCTTGAATACTGTAATACTGTTGTCAAAAACAAATTACTTATATCACCTAAAAATTCAAATTTACATCTAAACATAATAATCAATTAATAATTTAACAGCCTAATAACAGCACAATATTAAATTTATGTCATGAGTTACCGTAGTGTAATCCGCTCGTATTTCCCGAAGGGTAGTATCTCTTTAACCTTCACAACTTTACTAGATTCTTCGCTACGCTCAGAATGACAAGCTACGCTCAAAATGACAAGCTACGCTCAGAATGACAAATGTATTTTTTAAAACTGGGATGCTCCCCACTTTAGGTTTTTCCGACGCACCTGCTGTTTGGTAGTTGCCCGCTATTTGTTAAAAAAATCAGATTTTGATTACAGCTAACAGTTAGTATAACCACTTATTCAAAATTCGCCAAATATTTATTTTAAAAATTCTCATAATTGAGATTTAATTAGTAACAATAAATACGCATTAATTTTTGTAATAAAAATAAATGTATAAAAATATAGCAGCAGTAAATGGAAAAACCAGGCTTCAGCAAGAAACCTGGTTTTGAATTTTGAAGAATGTGTATAAAATAATGTTTTTGAATTACTAAAGTGATTAGTACGAATTTAATGTTTACACTTACCCTCTGCATGGTTATGATTATGCTCGTGACCATGAGCGCAGCCTTGCAAATCTTGACGCATTAGTTCTGCACTAACTGCGCGTTGTGAATCATCAACAGGTTCCAAACCTATCCAAGCATTGATACTATCTACATCAAAACCGACTTCTCTACGTTCTCCGACTTGAATTAACGGGCGCCGTATCAGCAAAGGGTCTTGTATCATCAGCTTAATAGCCGTATCAGCATCGATTTTATCAGGAACCACCTCACCAGACTTAATGCTGGGCGCCGCTTTATTGAACCAGTCAGATATTGGACGGTTGCCGAAAAATGACCTGAGCGCGTCAGGTGTCCAAGCATAAGTGCGAATATCATAGGTTTCTAACTCGTGTCCTGCCGCTGTCAATAGTACTTTTTGCTTAGTATTGTTCTTACAACCGGGTTTTTCGTAAAAAACTACCTTTGCCATTTCCCTATCTACCTATCTATCTAAAATTTTCTAGCTTTTTTGTTTACCGGGTCAAACTCATACCGCTTTTGTGGGTCAGTTTCTCCATATATATTAAAAGTAACGGTCGGAGTATCACCCATAGCTTCTACACAATGAATAGCACTACTGTCAAAACTAATAATGTCCCCAGGAAACAAAGTTAATTCTCCAGTCTGTTCAATAGGATAGTTTTGAGTGCTGAGTTCTGAGTGCTGAGTAGAATTACGTTTCCAGAAAGTATTTTTTTCCTGACCTTGTAATACAGCGACAATACCCCATGTGCCATGATTATGAATATTCGACTTAACACCCGGAGCAAAAGTAACAGTTTGAACAGTAAGAGGAAAACCCAACTCATCATATAAAAGTAAAACCTTTTCTCCATTCTCCGACACCTCTGGTACTTGACTTTGCACCCAGTAAGAATTAGTAATTAGGCGCCGAACCAGCATCCGTATTTCTGGGAGACAACTAGATTCATCTTCAACATCCTTAAGAACATCTTCCACCTCAGTCAAAAACCGATACAAACGATAATTATCTCGTAATAAATCCCACTCGCGCGGAGACTTACAAGCAGTATATTGACCATCTCCACCTACAAACCAATCACGATTTTTCATATATATAACTCCCATTTAATATTTGAAATACAGGTAAGTTCGTCACTGACGACCATACGAATACTAAATAATTAGATTCCTAAAACCTCTTACCAATTAGGAATACTGTGTTATTCATGCCTCATTACAACTCTTAGCCCCCCTTATTAAGGGGGGTTGGGGGGATTTAATCTATTACAGCTTTATATATAATTTCAGTAGCAAAAATCACTATTACTACCAAATTCACATCTCAAAATCAACTAGCTATTATTCGATTATAAACTTGAAAAATTGATTATAAAAAATTTAAAATTGATACAATTTTTGAATCAACCATTATTAAGATTATTTGCTTCTGATAAAAGTGCCCGTCTTTATATATGTGGGTCAGGGCGCCCGATGCCAAGCTCAAGTAGTTTTGATTTAATATCTTGTACAGATTTTCCGCAGTAGTAATACCGTTTATTCATGATGTCAACTAGGTAAAATCCCTCTTCTCCACCATTGATAGATAGAAGTTTAGCAGCACAGGAGCGTAAGCTTGTACCAAATGTAGCAAATAAACTATCAAGCGACGGTTTTGGCAAATTAAGCGGATTATAAAAAGTTTCACCTTTAACAAAATGCCACTGTGTACCGCAACGTCGAACTACGCGGTAATAAATGGGCGCTGTAATATATGTATCAAAATTAATCATGGTGTTATTGTTAGTGTTTTAAACCTCAATCTGGAATAAATCTTGAATCGTTATTGTATATTTTGAAGAGTAGGGTACAAAAGTGCAATTCAGAGGTAAGACCCACAGTGGAATGAAAAATCAACCATTCCAAGAGGTATAGGCGCCTCAAATGGTAGCTCAAAAACCCTATTAAATCGTTTGGGTGAGGGGTCAGACCTACCATTCGCCAGCAGTATCCTTCTAGGGTGCTGGCGGGTTAGGTCTACATTTAACGCCCCATGTCACACATCAATCCGGCATTTCGTCAATGCTGCGTGGCTCAACTCGTGGTTGCTGGTTCATTTCATGGCGGAAACGACTAGAAGTTTCATAAGCCTTCAACCGTACTCGTTGAATAGAACCGAGAGGTCGATGCTCAGGAATACAGTTCCAGGAACTAAAAGAAAGCACCTCATCAGCGTAAACACGACGCGCAGGACTATATGCATCCTGTGGGGGAATTGTAATTTTTCCAATTGGCTGGTACTGGCTTTCTTCTTCTGGCCAAACAACCCCAGCATCTTCCACAGGCATCCGCTCTAAATTAGTGCAAAGCTGTGCGCGTAATTCATATTCGGCGCCATTCTCACGGAAAAACTCAACGATTAAATCTCTGAGAACAGAATGATTATCGACTTTAATGTGCTTTCCAATTAGCGGAATAAGGCTCTCCGATACAGGGACAGCACTAATTTTAGCAATATAGTCACCATAGCGAAGTGCCGCTGTAGTAAAGAACGTATCACCCAAAATATGAGTTTCCGGCTTTGTTATCCCCAAAGAAGTAGGGTATATTTCTAAACCAACTTTTTCGGTAACAGCATTTACAGTACGAAGAGCAGTTGTTACCAATTGTTGTGCCTCTTCGGGAACGGTTACAACTTTTTCTTGTGCCAACTGTTCTACAAGGTATTTTTTCACATCACCACTTGGAAAAGAAGGGTGATTAATCATTAAAAAGTCTTGGGTAAGCGCCGAAGCTTTTTCCTCTAAAACTTTACGCCCTTCAACCCCAATAACCTTAATTGCCATGCCACGAAACGAAGACACAGCATCAGGAATAATATCACCAGGGGCATTCGAGAACCTAATAATAACATCATAAGTTCGAGGTTCGCGGAACAAACCCTGCCTTAGTTCTGTTGGTAAATTATCATAAATCGTTAACTTTCCCTTAACGGCGCCGTGACCCTTAGCATGGGCGCCACGCATTGCATGACGGTGCTTATCATAAACAAATCGCCGCATCCTCTCAAAAGAAGCAATAATATCCTCAATAGTTTTATCCTCATCAGGCTGCTT
The DNA here is from genome assembly GCF_019977735.1 of Calothrix sp. PCC 7716. Taxonomy (GTDB): domain Bacteria; phylum Cyanobacteriota; class Cyanobacteriia; order Cyanobacteriales; family Nostocaceae; genus Dulcicalothrix. Next base: position 6,458,289 of record NZ_AP025018.1, read on the forward strand.
AACTTCCACATCATCAGAGTATCGGATATACAACTGGTCTTGGTTCGACATGAACATTCCTTAGTAATATAGCCACGCTAATCAGCACACTTCCACCGCACACTTAGTAGCATACTACACGTTAGCCATGTTGTGTTGAATGGAAAATAATGTGGCGCCAATTCACACATAACAATAAAAAGCTGTAAATTATACAAATTTCGGGGAAATTCTATTACGCCTTTTGATTCAAACAAAATACTACTAAGAACACTAGCTTATAAACCCAAAGAGTAATCAAATGTGAGGGAACAATACTTTTATTCTACGTATACCAAAAATGCAAAATCTTTGGGTAAATTTAGTAAGGGGATGGCATTCGCCAATACAGTTACTAGGGGTTTTTGGCTTATCGGCGCCAATAAAAGACCCAGTGGCTGTATTTTTAATAATCATGGCGATTATGCTAGTCGCTCCAATAATGTTTGAGCGGTTGCGTCTGCCTGGTATTGTTGGCTTAATTATTGCAGGGGTGATTGTCGGGCCAAATGGATTAGGTCTATTGGCAAGAGATAGCACAATAATTTTACTAGGGACAGTAGGGCTACTGTTCCTTATGTTTATGGCGGGGTTGGAGACGAGTATAGATGACTTAAAACTCAACGCTAATAAAGCCATAATTTTTGGACTAGCAACCTTTATCATACCAATGGTGTTAGGTACTGGCGCCATGCTGTTATTGGGTTATAATTTTTTAGCAGCTATTTTGGTGGCATCTTGTTTTGCGTCTCATACTTTGCTAGCACTGCCAGTTGCAACTAAACTGGGCATTATGCGAACCCAAGCAGTAACGGTTACTTTGGGAGGAACGCTAATTACTAACATACTAGCTTTGTTGGTGTTAGCAGTAGTCGTTAAAGCTCATCAAGGTAGCCTAACCCTTAGCTTTTGGCTATTTTTGATACCTTCTTTAGGCATTTACACCTTTGCGACGTTGTGGGGAGTTCCTAAAATTGGTCGTTGGTTTTTCCAGAAATTTGGACATGATGATGGCGCCGAATTTATCTTTGTGGTTGCCACGCTATTTATAGTCTCTTACGCAGCACAGTTAATTGAAATTGAACCAATTATAGGCGCCTTTCTGGTAGGTATTGCGATTTCCCAACTCATACCACAACTTAGTCCTTTAATGAACAGGATTCAGTTTATTGGTAATACGCTGTTTGTACCATTTTTCTTAATTTCTGTAGGGATGCTAGTTAATCCCTGGATTTTGTTTAAAGAACCACGCTCGATGTTGGTGTCGCTGGTAATGGTATTAGTAGCAATCATCGCTAAATTTCTACCTGCTTGGGGTTCAGGAAAACTATTTAAATTTGATTTTGCCAATATTATGGTAATGTTTGGGCTTTCCGTAGCTCAAGCTGCCTCGACCTTGGCAGCAATTACCGTAGCATTCAATATTAAGCTGGTAGACGAACTCACAGTTAATGGTACGGTAGCAATGATATTAGTTACCTGTATTGCTTCTCCTTGGATAACTAACCGTTGGGGTGCAAGCTCAAATAACGGTACAAACAGTTCAAGTACAAATAGCAAACAGGAATTTGTTACCGTTGGAAACTATAAAGTGCCTCGTTATCGTATTTTGGTACCCGTCGCTAACCCAAATACTGAAGCGAGTATACTGGAGCTAGCAATGATTCTGGCAAAAGCTACCGACGGAACCCTATTACCGCTAAATATCATAGTTGATAACCAACCAAAAATTTCAGGTGAGACAAAGATTCAACAGCAGCATTTGCTAGCAGCAGCAGAAACCATTGCTCATGCAGCAGTGACAAACGTTGAAGCTATTGGTCGGTTGGACGACTCAATTGAAAAAGGAATTTTGCGAACTGCCTTCGAGCGCAACGCCAATCTAATTATCTGTGGTTGGAAAGGTTTTGCTACATATCGGGATAACTTTTTTGGCGGCGCCATTGATAACGTAATACGACGCACTACAATACCAGTATTAATTACACGCTTTACCCATGCAATTAAGACAACTCAACGAGTAGTTTTACCAATTGTCGAAACAGACTTAACTTCAGTCACATTTTTACGTACCTTAGCACTGACACGTATTTTAGCGAATGAACTCAAAGCATCGCTACTACTATTACAAGTATCCCCTCCTCGGAAACGCTCAAAAGATATAGAAATTCCTGAAATTATTTTGGACATTCCAATACAGCGCATACAGGGAAAATTCACCAACAGCATCTTAAAAATTTTGCAACCCGATGATTTATTGATACTAACCCATAACAGTGATTCTACTATCCCAGGTCTACCCAGTTTAGGGATTACAACCGAGGCAATTGCTCGTAATTCTAAAGAAATTTCTTTGATTGTTTTCCACTTTCCCCGTCGTATTCCGCTTGCAGAGGATAATTTAGCTACATTACAAATGCAAGCTTGACGGCGCCGCTCCGAGTAGGTCGCCTTCTTGTGGGGTGGGGTGTCCCCGCCCGCCCAGCACATCTCTACTATTGGGCACCTAAGAAATTTTTACGGGCAAGGATGCCCATTCCACAAGAAATTTTGAATTAAACTCATACATCATTTGTATTTTTTAAATCTTCAAGAAATGCTATATGTAATTATTTGCAGCATTTCTTACATCTATGAAAAAGGTTACAATTGAACTAATTAGGTAGAAATGACTCCCTTTATACTTAAGTAGCTGAAGTGTATATTGCAGACTATTTAACAGGCAATTTTGTGAATATTAGTGTGAGCGTTCATATCAGTACTTTAAGTATGTTATTATAGGGACAATCAATAAGCAGTTGTATTTTCTTGTTCATCAATTATATATGGCAGCTAAAGAACCAAAGTATAGTAAAGAAGAATTTGCGCGCTTAGGTGAGCAAATTTACGAGCGCGATATTTATCCACAACTTCAACCAGATAGTAAAGGAAAAATAGTCGCAATTGATATTATGACAGGCGCCTGGGAAATAGATACGTCAGAAATTGTCGCTTGTCGGCGCCTAGAAGAACGTTATCCAGATGCACAAGTTTGGATTGTACGTGTTGGCTATAAGTATGTTCGTAAGTTTGGTGCTGGTCGCACTAAGAAAATAGCATGATTACTGGAAAAGTAATAGACTACGAAGCGATTATTCGTATTTCTATCTGTGATTCTAGCGGTCAAGTATACGATAGAGATGCAATAATAGATACAGGCTTCGATGGTTGGCTATCACTACCATCGGCTTTCATAACTATGCTTGGTTTGGCTTGGAAAAGACGCGGAACTGCGGAACTTGCAGATGGAAGTCAAAGTATTTTTAATGTGTATGAAGCAACTGTAATTTGGGATGAACAGTTGTTAATAATTCCCATTGATGAGGCTGATTCTGAACCCTTGGTAGGTATGTCATTGATGGAAGGCTATGAATTAACTATACAAGCTGTTAATGGGGGAATAGTGACGCTCTCGAAAATTACCTAAATAATATGCGCGCCGAAAATAGAGCTTCTCCGACTTCGATTTTCTACATTTTCTTTGACACTAGCAAATTTCTATTCGTGCTTTAGAGTATTTGTACCATTGCCAATAGGAGTAGGGTAAAGCATTCGACTTTAGGGTTAATAGGCGCCTGTTCCCATGAGTTTATGCAACTTCTCCCTGATGGCTGGAATTCTAAACATGTTACAGTGTTGAGAACTCTTGCTTACTTTGAAAACATGACACCTATTAGCAAGTAGTTTGTGGGTTGTGTAAGGCTGGCAATGCCCCGATATAATAAGATTACATTGAAAACAAAAGCATGAACTTAACATGACGCTATCAAACCCACAAGGAAACCGTATTAAGATAAGCGAACCGATATCAGAGGAAGAAGAAGCTCGGCACCAAAAGCACAGTGATGAGCTTGCCGCACGATGTCAGGTTATATTTGAACGTATACGTCCTAACTTGATAGACAATTACCATAACTGGTATATTGCTATTGACCCTGATACAGAGGAATATATCATTGACCCAACTTTTGATGGAATAATTAAAAAGGTTACAGATGCTTATGGTTATGCTAATGACCCAAAGCTGACGATGTATAAACTCAACGATACAGGTTACTGCGGAAGGATATGATTGAGGGAAGATTTGGCGAGAGCAAAGAACTTTTTTTTGAAGTTATTTTTGTTGGTGCCAATGGTGAGCAGTTTTCGACTGAAGCTTTATTAGATACTGGATTTACTGATGGCTGGTTAGCTATTAATAGTCAGGACTTAGGCGCTTTAGGGTGGTCTTTAATAACCTTACAAGTCAATATGCAGACAGCACGAGGCTCCGCAAAGTTTAACATCTGTTCAGGCAAGATTATAATTGATGGTGTTGAGGTTATCATTCCTGTCCATGTCGGTAAAAATTTACCTGAAACTATCATGGGTTCGCTCTGGCTAGATGTTATGCGCTTGGTTGCTGATAAACCAAGTAATATATTAACGCTTGAAATTGTACAAGATTAAATAAAAGTGAGTAGTTTTTATAATCGTTATCACTTAAAGTATGGATTTATTACTCATCATCCTCTTCAGGTGTACGGGTGAGAATATCAAATAAAATACTGGCGCCTAAAAATTCGTTATTCACATCAATTTCTTTGATACGCGCGCAAATAGTTTTAGCCTGTTCAATATCACCAAGCTTTGCCAGTACTAAACCTGAAGCCGCATAAGCATTTAAATAAAGTCGAATTTGAGAGTCTTCTTTACGACTAGATAGTACAGATTGAAGTTGTTGCCAGTTATTGGGTAAATTTTCTGAGTCTTTAATATTATTTATAACCTGACTAGCTGTACTTAGTGCCATTTCATAATTATTTTTATAGTAAAAGTAACGATACGCAGCTACTAATACATCTATAGAATTATTTGTTTGAATTAGTGCTTGATTGATATAGTGTTGTGATTTTGACGTATCTTGCCAATTATCAGCAGCAAGAATCAACAGTTGTTTAATATCATCGGGAACGTTAAACCAAGAAAACATAATAAAAAATATCGATAAAAATGTTATTGTAGGGGCGGGTTAACCCACAATTTTAAACAGTAACGAAAAATCCTGTAAACCCGCCCCGTCCGAATCGATAACAAAAAACCAAAATCAAAAACAACAATGGTTTTGCGTTATCAACCCGCCCAAACATCAAAAAACAAAACCCGTACTCTAAAACTGAGTCATCACATACAACAGCACAAACAAGATAATCCAAATAATATCTACAAAGTGCCAGTAAATCTCAGCCATCTCAATACCCGTATGTTTATGGGCAGAATAATGACCCTGGCGCCGCGACCGCCAAATTACACCCAAAATTAACAGTAGTCCGATAAAAACGTGTAAACCGTGAAACCCAGTCAAAATGTAAAAGCAATTGGAAAATATATTTGTCGTCAGACCGTATCCCAAATGCTGGTACTCGTAAATTTGACCAGCTAAAAAGGTGGCGCCCATAATAGCGGTAACAAAATACCAAAACCGCATTCCCCAAACGCTATTACGCTTAATTGCTGCATCACCAAGGTGAATTACAAAGCTACTAGAAACCAGAATAGCAGTGTTGATGGCAGGTAAATATAACTCTACCTCGGTACCTTTAGGCGGAAAAACAGGAGTTACTCCTTTGAAAAACAAGTAAGTTGCAAAGAATCCGCCAAACATTAGTGACTCTGATGCAAGAAAGGTCAATAAACCTATAACCCTTAAATCAGGGTGTTCCTCGTGGTGAGATATATTTGTTGTCATATAAGTTAAAAGTGCTGAGTGCTGAGTGCTGAGTTAAGAGTCGTAAGTTAAAAAGTGAGGAGTGGGGAGTGAGGAGTGAGAAATTATAACTCCTAACTCCTAACTCCTAACTCCTAACCCCTAACTCCTAACTCTGAGAATCCGTCCGCGCGATGATTATCGGTTAGACCATATTCGTAAGGCCCATGTGTAACAACAGGTAATTCTTCCCAGTTTTCAACTGCTGGGGGTGAAGCGGTTGTCCATTCGAGGGTTAGCGCGTTCCAGGGGTTATCACCTGCAACTTCGCCTTTTCTCCAACTCGTAATAACGTTGATGGTAAAGGGTATTACAGAGAAAGCTAATAAAAAGGCGCCGTAAGTGCAAAGCTGGTTAATGGCTGTAAATTGTGGGTCGTACATAGCAACACGGCGAGGCATTCCTTGTAGTCCCAGTTCGTGCATTGGGAAGAAGGTCAGGTGAGTACCAACGAAAGTTAGGGCAAAGTGAACTCGTCCCCAAGTTTCATTTAGCATTCTTCCAGTCATTTTGGGAAACCAGTGGTAAATACCTGAGTAAATACCAAATACTGAACCACCAAATAAGACATAGTGGAAGTGGGCAACTATATAATATGAGTCGTGAACGTGAATGTCGAAGGGAGTGGTTCCAAGCATGACACCACCAATACCCCCTAACACAAACATTGACAGTAAACCAATGGCAAATAGCATTGCGCTGGTATAACGAATTTTACCTTGCCAAAGTGTTGCAACCCAACCAAATATTTTTACACCAGTGGGTACAGCAACTAACAAAGTAGAAATAGTAAAGAACATTCGCATCCAACCTGGGGTACCACTGGTAAACATGTGGTGAACCCAAACAAATAAACCTACTACGCAAATTGCCAAGCTAGAGTAGGCAATTGCTTTATAACCAAAGATATGTTTGCGTGAATGTACAGGAATCACTTCGGACATGATACCGAACACAGGCAGAATCATTAAATACACTGCCGGGTGCGAGTAGAACCAGAATAAGTGTTGATATAAAACGACGTTTCCACCTGCATCTGGTTTAAAAAACGATGTGCCAAAGTTGATATCAAACAGTAATAAAACTAACCCCGATGCTAATACAGGAGTAGATACTAGTGCTAAAACAGAGGTTGCTAAAATTGCCCAGCAAAATAAAGGTAGTTGGTCCCAGCGCATACTGGGGACTTTCATCTTTAATATGGTGACGACAAAGTTTACCGAACCCAAAATTGATGAAGTACCTACTAGTACAATTGCCAAAATCCACAAGCTCTGAGCAATAGGCGCCGTAATCAGCGACAATGGAGGATACGCCGTCCATCCTGACTGTGAACCACCAAAGAAGAAACTCGCAACTAGCAAAAGTCCAGCAGGTGGGTTTAGCCAGAACGCAATAGCATTCAACTTTGGAAATGCCATATCACGGGCGCCTATCATTAGTGGTACAAGATAGTTACCAAAACCACCAATAGCAGATGGCACGATCCAAAGAAATATCATGATTGTGCCGTGATTCGTCATGAAAGCGTTGTACAAGTTTGGGTCAAGTACATCAGGGTCGGGAGTGGCTAACTCAGTACGCATTGCCACTGCCATCAACCCACCAATTAGATAAAAGGCAAATGCAGTAACTAAATACTGGATGCCAATTACCTTGTGGTCTACGTTAAATGTAAAGTAGTCGTACCATTTCCAGGGTTTGTGATGGGTGGTGTGGCTGGTAACGACCACATTCTCTGGTTTCTTGCCAGGAGGACTGTTTTGTGGAAGTTGTAATGTCATAAGTTTATTTTTGTCTTGGGTTTCTTCCTCCGTGTACTCTGCGTCTCTGTGGTGAAATAAATAAATCTTTTTTACCACAGAGGAGCCACCTCCGTGCGGGGGTCTCCCCCGTTGAGGAGAGTGGCGTTGCACGGAGGGCACAGAGAGGAGAGTTAGTGATTTTGTAAAGCTGCTACTATTTGTTGAGTTTGAGCGCTAGCTACACGATTTGATTCCAGCCATTCTTGGTATTCTTCGGGGGTATGAACGATGACTTGAGAACGCATCGAACCGTGGTACCCTCCGCAAAGTTCTGCACAAACTATTGGGTATGTACCTGGTCTAGTAGCTTTAAATCTTAAACCAGTGGCTTGTCCAGGTATTGCGTCTTGTTTCAGTCGGAACTGCGGTATCCACAAAGAGTGAATTACATCTGACGCTGCAAGATTCACTTGTACATCGGCGCCTACAGGAACATGTAGCTCACCTGATGTAATATCAGTTTCAGGATAATTAAATATCCAAGCAAACTGCATACCTGTTACATTCACAACTAAATCTGCTGACTTACCTAAAACTTTAGGATTGGCGCCAATACCAATACCTGGTTGAGGTACATTTACCAATTTTTTTACAGGTGTTTTTATTGGTGTTTTAACGGGGAGAGTTATAGGTTCAGAGATAGGTGCCAGTTCGGGTGCTTCAACAGGTGCTTCTTCTGGTAATATTTCTGCTGAAGTTGGTTCTGGAATAACTTCGTTTGTAGGTATTTCTTCAGTTAGCGCTTCAATATCAGAAGTCTCACTCAGTGTTCCAGCCAAGGCAGTTCCCTTAACTGGTGCAGCAGCATGTTCAGCCATTGAATGATGTCCTACACTCAAACCACCCATCTGCGTGTATACATCAACGCTATATATTCCAAGTCCAATCACTATTATCGAGGGAATCGCTGTCCAGAATATTTCTAACGGGAAATTCCCTTCAATTAGTGTTCCATCTCGGTCATCATCTTGACGACGCCGATATTGAAACATGAAAAGAACAATGGCGCCTTGCACTATCAAAAACAATGCTGTACCAATACCAACCAAAATTTGGAAAAATCTGTCTACTAGTGGAGCTTGTTCAGATGCTTGCACTGGTAACAAACTAGCCGAGTGCTGACCTACCCAGATGCTTACAAGTGTAACGAGTATGCCAGCAACAAGGGTCAAAAGAGAAACAGGAACTTGTTGCATACTAAAAACGATAAGTGTTTCATGAAAATTTAGAAACCTGGTTTCTTCGTTGATGACATGTAATAAAAACAACGATTTGTCTGCGACAATGAATGCGTAGAAACCAGGTTTCTTTGCATAATTGGCTCTTACACTTTTAAACCTGTTTTTACTATTTCTAGTTTTGACACACTTTGATAGATTTTAGTAAAATTTTTAAGTTTTTTTAATATCTTATTTATAATATATGTTAGTAATAAACATAAATGTAGAGACGCACAAATTTGCGTCTCTACAACGTGTTATAAAAATATTTAAAAACTGTAGCACAGGCATCCTGCCTGTGCATTCACACAATTTAATTATCCAACGACGCATGAGTGTAGCAATTCTTCGAGCAAATTTTGGCACAAGCTTCGCAACCAATACAATTGTCAGGATTTTTTACAGTCATGACTTTCTTTTCAATTTCATCGTCTTCTTCATCTTCAACGAACTCACCTTCTTCATTCATTGCTTTTAACAGCAATACATCGTGTCCACAGATTTTGAAGCATCTGCCACAACCGATACATTTATCTTGGTCAATTTCTTGAACAAATTTAGGTGTCCAAGTTTTTCCACCAAATGTCAAACCTGTTAGAGTAGCCATGTGTTAACCTTCAACAATTTTTTGTTTAATTTTGTGCTAGATTTTACCCTATGCACTAGTACTTTATTCACTCTCTAATTTTGATGTTATCAGATGCTTTTTTTTAAAAAAGTAACATTATTGTCTATGTTAAAAAATTGTTTTTATTCTTTTTTGTAAATATGCTTATTAAATAGTTGTATTTGTAATGCAAATAATTATGATTAAAAGCTTGTTCAATGTCATGCTCAACGTAGTGTAAACGGAGTTTTTTCGGAGGCTAGCATCTCTTTTGAACTGTGATATATATAGATTATTTGCTACGCTCAGAATGACATTTTGTGATTTATAAAATATCATTTTTGATATTATTTATCAATTAATAAAAAAATAGAATATGGTGCGTGACGTTACGGGATTATTTGCTTCGCTTGAGTTTGTTGTAAACGTCACGCACATTACAATATTATTTATGTAAATTGTTATTTCTGTTACAAATTTATATGTTTTATTATTTATTAATAATATTAACAAAGGCGCCGAAGTTTTAAATATAGTCGCTTGTGTTACTCAATAACTATTAGCTTGTACAAATAAATAAATAGGAAAGATTAGGAAATTTTATTGGGGGCTATGAATATGAAAAATCAAGACATCTTGGCTCGTTATGAACAACTTTGTAAAGTTGTTTGTGGAATTGTTATGAATAGAAAACATTTAGAGTAAAACGAAGCGACTAATAACCCTGAATAGTATTCAAATCAAAGTATTATAAATACTTATATGAACTAACATTCTGCTATCCAGGGGCTAATTTTTAACCAAGCATACGAATGAAGTAATGTGGCCATTACCTTATGCCTTACACAATTCCAAATAGCAGTTGCATTGAATGCGATAAATGTCGTCCTCAATGCCCTGTGGGTGCTATCAAGCTTGTAAATGACGAATATTGGATTGACCCTTGTCTATGTAATAACTGTGAGGGTTTTTACTCCGAACCTCAATGTTTGACCATATGTCCGACTAAATCTCCTATTCCCTTACAGGTGAAACGAGGAAGATGCAAGATTGAACCACGCGAAGTCACTAGTTCAAATTTATTTGCTAACGGCAAGAATAATCCCTTTGCTTCTGCTATTGCAATTTGGGAAGCTTCTAATGTTTTAGCACAACGCACGTCTCTACCGTGGGAACTAGATAAAGATGGGTATATCTGCTATCGGCGCCAAGTTAACCAAGGTAAGGGTAACATAGCATTTCATCTAGCAGTACCATTTAGCGACCAACTGGCGACAACAACAGCAGCAGTTGAAGCTCTAGATATTCGTGCTGCACTCGTAAATCTAATTTTTGCAGCACATGCAACTGCCCTCTTCGAACCGTGGAATCAAGAGTTTGTTATAGATGATAAACAAATCGAGAAATATTTGGGATTAGAGAAGCGTAAAGACCTCAACAAAACTGCGAAGCTAACATTAATGAAAAACTGGGTTCGCAGTTGTTGTTCGCTAATGACATCAATTAGTTGGGCACAGCAGGGTAGAGTACCAGGATTTGAAATAGAAAAAAGTCCTTTGTGGCACTTGGTGGATATTCAACACCACTTCCAAGAAGACGACAAGGGATGTAAATATCTAATTGGATTAACTTTTAAGGTCAAAGCCGGAATTTGGGCACAATATTTTCTAAACAAGCAAGGCTGTAAGCAGCGTAACGCTTATTATCAATATGGTAGTTTGCCTAAATCGCTGTTAAACACTGTTATGAGTATATGGCAACAACACGAAGGCGCCGCGCGTTTAATGCTGTGGTTATTATTCAAAACCAAAATGGGTAAAGAACAGCGCATCACCGTCCCTACATTACTTCGCGTTGCCTACGGAGAAAAAAAAGTAGCCACAGCTTGCAGACAGCGAGACGACCGCAAACGCTTATTGAAAACCTTTGAAAGTGACTTGGAAGTACTAAATCACTACGGAATGAAACCCAAATTCGACCCCGTTACCTATCCCCCTAACATTCAACCAATGTGGGCAAAGCTAGTTGATATTCCCGAAGACCCCGACGAAGCTATCGAATTTTGGATTAATGACGGTGGTGGTAACTCACGTCTCACCGATGCAGGTCCACGAGGCAAATGGAATTTACTTATGAACGCGCGCATTTTGTCATTCGACCTGCCACCCGAACTTGAGCAAGCACTATCCGAAACTGAAAAAAAGCATCTTGCCACAACAAGAAACCGAAAAAAGACTAAAACCACATCTGGACTAATAGGTGACCAAATTTCCCAAGCAAGAAAAAAACTCAATCTTTCTCAGCGCGAACTAGCTAAACTCGCAGGCAAAAGCCAAAGCTGGATACGCGACATCGAAAATGGGCGCCTAAAAGTCAAATCAGAAGACCAAACAGTCCTACGCAAAGTACTAGGCATCGCGTAACGACGGATTACTTTACAGTTAAATTATTGATATACTTTGTCGAATGGGCGTTCTCGCCATTGGCGTCAAGTTAAGGCTGGCGCCAATATTTAGTGAGTAAGCAGTTGCGGCAGTTGCTGGCTACTCCTTGTACGTGTCTGTTCCCCAAGACTAGAATTGCAGCTAAAATCATCTAAAATAAAGTATTACTATATACTAATAAACTTCCACGCTCAATTATTATAGTACATTTGCATTGCATGAAAAACTATTACTTAAGAATCTTTTCCATAGCTTCAATTATCACAATACTTATATTGTTAACGAGTAAAACGTTACTGAGCAGTAATAATAAAGCTAACGAAAACCAATCCTTAATAGAAGCAACTAAAACAGAAAAGCCACAACAATCACAAGTAGAATCATCTCAACAACAACAGTGGCGCCAACAATTATCTGTACTACAGCAAAATTTAAAAAAATACCAGCAAGATGGTAATATTGCTCAAGAAATATCAACATTAAGTCAAATAGGTATTATTCATAACGAGCTAAATGAATATTCACAAGCATTGGAATATTTACAATTAGCCCAAACAAAGCTCAATTCATCAAATGTGGCGCCAAGGGAAAAATCTTTTATAGAATCCGAACTACTTGTTGGTTTAGGAACTATTTATGCTGACCAAGGAAATTATCCTCAAGTTTTAGAAATTACAAGAAAAATATCTCAATCTAGCTCTTTAACTATAGGTGATTTGGGTAGCAATGCAAAACCGAAACCAGACAAAAAGCAAGCACCAGAAGTAGACGTAAGAAAAGATGCTTATACACTTTATAGCATTGCAAGCACACAACAAAAACGTGGTAAAGTTCGTGAAGCATTACGCACTGCTGAAGAAGTATTAAAAATGCTCAGAACAGTAAATGAGAAAAACGGTGAACAAGAAGTTACTAATTTTATTAATACTCTACGTCAACAATTACAGTAACTCTATTCTCAAAATATAAATAAAAAAGATAGAAGTTGAAATTTACATCAATCAACTTCTATCAAACCTTTTACGTGCAATATACAAATATAGCCTTCAAGTATCGAACTATCTAGCTAAAAGTATTTTGCACCTTAACCGTTCAACATAACATCAGGGCATCGTCTACGACAAACTTTTTTACCATTGATAATTTCACAGGTTAAAACAGGGTATCCACCTCCGTTACACTGTGCAATTAACTGTTGAGGTTTTAAGTTTGATGAGGTTTGGGCTACAACTGGAATTACATTTATTAATAAGGCAGTTGCAGTTGAACCTAACGCAGCAAAACTAAAAATTGTTGACTTTTTCATGGTCAATCTCACAAATATTGTATGTTTAATAGATTTGTAAGTTGTTATCCTTACCCATCTAAACATTTACATGTTCGGCTATTCAGGTTTATGCAATTTATTTCACGAATATCATTTTATCAATATAAGCAGGCGCCGTTATGTGTGAAGTAATTACAGATTTTAATTCATCTGTGGCTCAATTAGTGCTTCAATTTTGTGTTTTGGTTAGGTTATCTGAAGATATATAAGAGTAAGTAAGTGGGAAAGTGGGAAAGTAGGAAAGTGGGAAAGCGCTAAAGCGCTTATTACCAGTGGTTTCAGGGTTTTAATAGCTTTTGAATATGGCATAAATGTAGGCTATGGCTTCTGGAATTACTGTCCGTATTCCTTCGCTGGAACTCCACCATTTTTTTGCATCGTAACTGCGGGTTTCGGCGGCAATTACACCTATTTTTGTGTTAGGTAATACTTTTTTATATAGCATCCAGCTGCGTCGCGCGTGTACGTCATCGCTGAATAGGTTCATTGATTCTAGTTTAATTGGAGATATTGCTAGTTTTTCTTTTAATTCAATCACTGATGCATATGTTCTATCTTTTCTTACGTCTGGTGTTGGTATTGGTATTATTTTCTCATCGTCGGCGCCCATTGCTTTTAATGTCGCTGCGGCAAGGTTTGCAAAGTCTTTATATTCAGATAAATAGTATCCGCGTTGTAGGGGAATGCCTGTAGTTATTATATGAGTATATGAACCCATTTCAAATTCATTTAATGCTTGTTTTAGTGCTTCGTCAGCAAGCCATCCTTCAACTACTAGTATATCGGCTTTGATGGGAGAGGTAACGGCGAGAAATGGTTGAACTTGAGTTATTATAATTGTAATTAAAGCTAGAATCAGCGTACTCGCTATTATCCAGCCTTGCAGTGTTAGAGTCAACATTTCTTGCCGTTTTACTAATTTAATATCAAAAGGTTTTTTCCTTTTACGAACTTTACTACGCATTTAGTTATGTTGAAGGTTGTCCCTTTTGTTGTGCTTTCAAGTAAGCAAACACTGATTTATCTCCAATATCCGGAGGAATTGCTTGGATTAATTTGCGTGTTGCAAAGACTACAAAAAATATAGCCCAAATGCCTAATAATGCACGCTCCCACTGTAATGGTAAAATTCCTAGCATGTGTCCTAGTAGTAGTGTGGGTACTAGGGGAGTTAAAATTTTTGTTTCTAGGCGATTGAAACAAAATGCTTCTTTAAAGAAAATACCTGTGAGCGCTGCAAATGTAAAACCTATTCCTAGTATGGTTAATGGATGGGTGTATACACTTACTGCAAAGGGTTGGGGGTCTGTGTGTGCGACAAATAAAGCTGCGATACTACCAATTACCCAGAATGCTTGTAACGCTCGATGTAGTGCTGCCATGTATATGTGTATGAATAGCAAGCTGACACCTAGGGCTATACTAAAGCAGGTGTATAGGGGTGTTAAAAGTGGGTAGATGTTGGGGTTGTTATTGAATAATACTAAGATGGCGCCTGTTGCAAAGCATGATGCTGCTATTGCTAGACCTGCACGGTAGATTATTACTCCTCGACGGTCATCTGAATCTACTGTAAATTCGCCAAACTGTCCTTGATATATTTCCATATATTATTCCTTTGCGGGTGGGTTGGGATGAGAGGACGGGTTTACATATATCCTAATTGGTGATGAAGATTTTAGGTTAACCTGTCCCTACCTCTACCGTTTGCGCTAATTGTATATTTAACTGTTGTTGGGCGTTACCTCTATTAATTGCTATTTCTACCCAACCTTCACTTCCTACTAGTGCAACTGCACTGCCAACGGGTACACTGTTGTATGTTGCTCCTCCTTTTATCTTTAAGTTACCTACTACGATATGCCAAGTTTTACCTTCTACGTAGCTTCCGGGTATGTTGGTGATTAGATTTCCGAATATGTCTATATATTGGATGCAACCTACGGCACCTGTGGTAATGTAACAACATTTGGGCAAGTCAAGTTCTACCAAACTATCTATATCTATTTCCCTACCTAAATTTTTTATTGGAACACCACTGGCAAGATGTGCAGCACACGGAGCAAAGATGTCTCGACCGTGAAAGGTATGGCTAGGATTTGGAACTCTCCAATATTGTGGTTTTGTTAGTTCTACTGCTCGAATCGCTCGACTTTGACTTAATACCCCACTAATTATGCCATTATCTGGCGCCACCAAAAACCCATGTGCAAATTCTACGGCAACGGCACGTCGCGTACTTCCAACACCTGGGTCAACCACTGCCATGTGTACTGTTCCTGTTGGAAAATAGGGACAAGCACTCATTAAACAAAACCGCGCAGCAGCTATATTTTGTGGTGAAATTTGGTGCGTTAAGTCTATCACCCTGATTTCTGGGTTAATTCGAGCTATTACACCCTTCATTACACCCACATAAATATCACTTAAACCAAAATCGCTTAACAAGGTAAGCAGTTGTGGAAAAATCATCGTGTTATCACATAGACACTTATCTTGCTTGCTACATGATAAATAATTACATTTCTGTAACAACAGTTACCGAATTTATGCTATATTATGAATACAAGACATAGATATTTATAGATGATAGAGGCAAATTACTATGATTCGTAACAAGTTTGAGGCTGCCGAAAAAGCGCGCGAAGCACACAAACAAAGCATTAAAAAGAATTTAGAGCATCGTCTAGAAGTTGCTATAACCAAAGGTGATGAGAACTTAATCCGTCAAATTGAAGCCGAAATGCAATATTTCAATTAACCCATCACATAAAGAAACCGGGTTTCCGTAGAAACCCGGTTTCTGTTTTACAAAATAATTCCCAACATCCCCAAAATCTCATTCACAGGAGCTTTGCTAATTTCTAGCTCCATAATTATATTGAACAAATGCTTTGGTATATATGTACTTCTAGAAATTGTTTTGCTTCCTGTGTTTAATTCCCAGTCATACCAAGGTTGGTCATACTGCTTACCATTTTTTTTAGTCACAGTTCTAAAATGAATTCTTCCCGTTCCTTTTCCTCTGCTTCTCCTTTTGGTACTACTGGTTAACTCAACTGGTAGTACTTCATCGTTTGATGGTAGTTGCTGCGCTTCATCTGACTTCCAAATTGGAAGGTAGACTATACCATGCGGTTCAAATACTTCTTTGAATCCATACTGGTTATTTCCCCAGTAAACAAAACAGTGAGACTGTGTTGCTGATAAATTGGGTTGATAATTTGCATCTAAAAATGTAATTCGTTCTTTCCAAAAACAAACTGGTTGAGTCTTTAATACTGAATTTAACCAGTCTGTATCCGTCTGTGCTGGCAAAAGAGCAATCGCTTCACTGACTCTACCACTTGATACTTCGGCAGTTAATTTTGCTATCCACTTATCTGGATGAGAAGAAGGTGGGGACAGGAAAAGGCGCCCATTCCACTCATGTTCTAATCCATCATCTATTCTGGTGTAATGGGAACGTGCTGGAATATTCTTATTACCCTCTGCACAAGGGTCTAAGTCAATCTGATTTAAAACCCTCTGTACAAGGGAGATAATATTTGGTGGAGTGTACCATTCATCTAAATGTTGGGTATTCGTTGTATAGTAAGCACTCGGACTTTCTTGAATCACAACGCGCGTTGCTCCCAAGTTTTGGTACTTCAAAGAGTACCGATTGATTACATTAACCATTTTTAACAGCCATTATTGATTTTTCCGCAGAAATCTCTTTTTACGTGTGTTACCGTTCCCGCTTTACCACCAAAGTGTGCTATTAAAACCATGATTAATTCTGTAAATGAGCGTCAGATGGTATCGGGTTGCAGTATTAAGTTTTGTCTCTTTCAAGAGCTATAGCGTCTGAGTACTTACAAACTGTTACCTCCGCGATTATTTTGATAGTATTGAGAAGTAAGTTAATTCGCTATTATAAATTAAGCCACTACTGAATATTATAACCTAAATTCAGTCATGGCGTAACCAAACTTATGAATTTTTCACAGGCTTTGGATAGAACCCTCGAAAAGTATGGGATTAGTGCTAAGTGGCTGTCTGAGCAAACAGGTGTTTCTCAGCAGATGATTAGTGGTTTTCGGCGGGGTCAACAGCGAATTTATTCTGATAGTCTAGAGCGACTATTAGCTGGATTACCCTCGGAAGCTAAGAATTATCTGTTATGCCAATTAGGAGAAGTTGATACAAATAAGATAGATATACGCTCGTTGGTGCTATCGGCATCACCGACCGAAAAAGCAGAAATTTTAAATACACTCGCTAATTGGGTACTTTTAAGCAAAGAAGAAATAGCACAAAACGCGGAATTAGTCAAGATTAGATAAATCCTATCAATAAATAATTGAATGGATTTACCAGGCTATTATGTGCTGTGTACTTTTGTGCTGGCTTCTGAAGCAGGCGCCGATAATAAAATACATTATTCAGTAAGTAACTTCATCACTATAAATTTTTTTAAAGTTATTGGTAGCAAAAGAGTATTTATATACCATTTTACTTAATACTAAGTTCGATTAGTTGTATAAATATAATAAAGTTGGATACTGACAGGGACGCTCAAGCCTTGATTTGCCGTTAGGTACTGGATAGCTATTTATAATAAAGTTGGAAACTGAGGCGCCCAGTCGTTCGGATAAGAGCGTTTATGATCATAATAAAGTTGGAAACTGTTACAAAAGTATACATTACATTACTTAAATTTACTTAAAAATTCTAAAGCAATATCAATTGCTTCTTTGACTTGAGGCTCTTCGACAATTGTTGAACTCGCCAAGCCTGCTCGACGCAAGAGTTGATAGCGCTTCGGGCAAAACATCTTTTGTCGAAAGCTCTCAGTTGCCCATTTTAGACGACGAATAGCAAAATCCTTATAACTTTCAAGCTTTGATGATATAACCTCTGAAGTTAAAGGCAATTTGTTACGCATCTTTTTGCGGAACAGGTCTGGACGGTTAATAGCAGCGCAAATTGCTTTTATTGTTATTCTTTCTGGACGACCAGGAGCATTTTGAATCAAATTTGCTGCACTTGTAACTGCTTGAGATAGCTCAATATCGCGTTTAGACCAGTTTACTAACGTTCTGGCTCCTCCTTTATTTCGAGGTGGTAGATGAGCTGAAAACCATTGATAATCTCGCTTATAAAGCCAGCTATAAATAGAATGATATTTTTGTATTAGAAACGAATGCGTTGCTTGTGGATATTTTTCTAAAATATCAAGCCAAGAAGCACGTAACTGTTCTCGTTTTTCTTGAAATGTTTTTTGATTTTTGGTATCAAAACGTAAATCCTTATCAGTAAGTTTTGATTGATATCGCGATCCAACACGAGGAAATTCTAGGCCGAGCTTAACGGCACGTTCTTTGATAGTTCTACCAGTAACACCAAGGCGGCGTGCAATTTCACATAAACTTAGGGATGAATCTATCCAAAAAGTTCTTAAAGCTGTTTCCCATGATTGACTGTTAGGAGAACAGCGGGAATAAGAAAATTTATCATCTATTGATGAATTAGTAACAATTCTTGAGTAACCGAAGCCACAAGCACAATGAAACTTACCGACGGGTTTCTTAGCTGAGTTTACGCAAGTTATACTATATTTATTAATTGTTAATTGTCCAAAATGCTCACTCGTTGGATCAAGACAAGGCCAAGGACCATCACCAAATGGTTTAAAAATATTTATCGAATAATCGTTTTGAAAAAAATCTGATGCTGTTAATCCTAAAAATTGAATAAGTAAAAGATGATGGATTGGGTGACTAGCTGCATTTTTATTGAAACTATGTACTAAATTAATTAGCCAATTAGTATTTTTAGTTTTGTCAATTGAACATGACAGTTTCTTCAATAAATCATTAGGATAGTAGCTTAAAAACTCTGGAACTAAAGCTGTAATATTGACAGTTTTATTCGGATAAGCTAATTGACGGTCAAGCAAATTTATCATATATTTGTCACGCAATAAAGAGTACCCTGGTACTGTTCTATAATGATTTAATAACCAAAAAACATCATTAGCGATTTGCATCATATGTTTATGAGAAATATTTGATAAGTCAAGAAAAGAGTATGATGCTATTTTAATAGCTTCGGATGCTGGTACAAAAAGTGCAGGTTGATTTCTATCTCTTACTTGTGCATGGCTGATTTCTAGAAAAAGTTGATGTTTTGAACATACAAACACACCAGGAATTTGATGGAGACGATGCCAGTACAATTCACCAAAATTTTCTAAGTCTTCTTCGGCGCATTTTGGACAAAATCTTAACCATCTTGGAGACTCAATCGCTGTGCGGTAAAGGCTTAAACAACTATAGATTGGAAAGTTATTCAAACCACTCATACTATCGACTAAACGTTTAACTCGAAATTCTGTTAAAAATGGACTATAAAATCGCAAAAGAGTGTGGTTATCAATGAGTTGCTCAACTGTATATTTATGTCCCAATGGTAAAACAGAAATAAGATGATCAAGGTAACACGGTAATTCTATAATTGCTGTATTACATTTAGTACCAAATAATTCAGACGCGATACTTTTGACTTGTCCATATTGCACGCGACTGCTGTATCTTGCACAAATACTGTAAAGTAGCTCATCCGGATAGGGGTCGGGGAAAAAACCAATCATTTGTCTCCTTATAAAGTTATAAATTCGGTAGCTGGTCGGATATAACCTTTCAGTTTAAGTTCTTCATAAACAGTAACTTTATTGTGTAAATTAGAATTATTGATTGCT
Organism: Calothrix sp. PCC 7716; assembly: GCF_019977735.1. Classification (GTDB taxonomy): domain Bacteria; phylum Cyanobacteriota; class Cyanobacteriia; order Cyanobacteriales; family Nostocaceae; genus Dulcicalothrix. The sequence goes on from NZ_AP025018.1 coordinate 6,478,240, forward strand.
AATAATCCATCTTGATTTGGCTTCAGAGTAGGATTTTTAACTGTTTTTTTTTGTTCTTTTTCCAAATCGGAAATTTCTAATTTTACCAACTCGGACTCAGGCAAACTTTTTTGAACAATCGGTGAAGAGCTAAGTTTACCATGCACCTTTATATTATTAGTAGCTGATTTAATTACTGATGTAATATCAGTCGGATAAATATCATCAATATTATGTAGAACCTTGGTATTGCCTGTTTTTAATGCATCTAATATTGGTCTAGCTAAACGTAAGCTATCTGCTGCTACTGACTTAATTACCCCTTCATTAACAACCTCACTTTCAGTTGTCATTGCTCGAATTTGTGCAAGCATATAAACTTTAACAGCAAAGTCAGTAATCCCAGCACTACTCTCATAAAGAGCATGACTTACTTCGGAAGTTAAGGGACAAGATTTTTTAACATACTGATACCGCCAAAGTGATTCAATAAATAATTCCCAAACATCATCTTCTTTCATTGAGTCCCATATTAAATCTCCTTGCCCACTACCTCGGCGAGCTTGACGAAATTCTCCACTCAAAATTGACATAGCTTTATATGTTCCCACTAAAACAACAGGAACACCAATTGTATTAACTAATTGCACAAAGAAATTAAGCATTTTATTAGCTCCGCCACTCTTAGCTTCGTTCAAGTGCTGAATTTCATCGATAACTAAAACTCCAATACAGTGTAACGAAGCGATACGAGCCATATTAGGGATTAATTCATCTACTGTACGACGTGATGAAATATAATTTTTCGAGTAATTAGTTTTTAAAACTTCATCGACAGCTTGAAAAAAATTGAGACATAATCCTTTTATAGAACCGTCGAAAGGGCAATCAAGCTTAAGCCATACAATTTGGCAATGAGTAAAATTCTTATTTTTGTAGCGATTGTGAACAATTATTTGAGGGTATAAGGATAAAATTGCTGACACAGCAGTAGTTTTTCCAATACCTGAAATACCAATTATGGTAAAGCCATAAGCTGACGTATACATATAGTTTGGTGGAATTTCATCGTTCGATAAAGTCTCAATCCGATTTTTTGAGTTTTTCCAAAAATCAATCATGATTGGATTTCTAAATTGGTATCCTCCTCGAATTAAACGAGAAAATCTTGCTTCCAGGTCTAAGTGAACCGGAAGAGGTTGAAAGAAACGAAGCACATTCTGAGCTAAATGCAAGCGTAAATGTAAAGGTAGATCACGCTCTTTTTCATCATAACTTGGGTAATTTGCAATTGAGCTTATTACCTCTGATGAGCTTAAAATTTTAGGTAATGCTTCGATAAGAGGATTGTCACGATAACTAGAAATTAGTGGGTCTTGGTACTCTGCTCGTACAACTTTTCCTGAACCAACTATAAGTGGTAGTTTTGAATTATTTTGAGTCATGATTCTAGCTTCTTTGAACGCAGTTTACGTAATTCTTGAATTGGTTTAGCAGGCGCTACATATTCACATGTTTCTGAAGGAGATAAATCATCTGGTAATTCTTGAGTATTAGATTCTTCTAATTTCCAAAATTCTGTTGAGCGCTCATACTCACGTTCAGCCGCGCGATTTTCTCGAATTGAATTCACGCTCTGCTGATTGTTCGGCGCTTTATATTGGGATGTTTGTGAACGTCCTTCTTTTACAATAGACTCAATAGTCGCGTGAAATTCGGCTTGACTTTGAATTAAATCAGTTTGTGCAACATACGAAGCAATATTTTTGAGTTCAAAATAATCAACCGTTTCGTACCAATCTCTACCTTTAAATGTCTCGGTTGAATCAATTAAATACAAGGTTGTTAATTCTTTATCGGCATCGTCATACAGGTAGATATTGTCAAGGTTTCGTGGGTCAAATGCAATTTGAATTTTCCATCTACCTGAAACTCTTGCTTTTACAAACCATTGCTCAACAGTTGCTTTTGCACAAGTGTAATATAAAGACTGGAAGTAAATTCCTTTTGGGGTTACAGAAGCTGTTGCTGTTGGCAACAAGTGTAAGCGAACAATTTCAGGTGGCAAAGTTCTTAAATAACCATTTCGGTTTTGCACTCCCCATTTCCAAAGCTCTATTGGGTATGGCTCAATATGGTCTTGAATCATAAACTCGTCCATTTGATACCAGTCCATCCGGTGATTTTTGTTGTGGTCGAGTATGCAAATAATTATTAGCTTGCGAAACTGGTGTAGGTCTAATACTGCATCCAATCGGTAGTCTTTATCACCTCGATTATGTGGTTTTTGCACGGCGCCTGGTATCCAACGAATCATTTTTTCATTACAGGTGCGGAAGTGACGTTCGATAATCCCCTTCCAATCAGCTCGATAAGGAGGTGTATTCGATACCTTTATATTTAAGCTATCTACCAAGTTGTCGGCATTATAACCTTCAAGTTCACCTCGGTCAGCCAAAATTGCTTCCGGAAGATGGTGCGAAGGCCAATCAAAATCAGTAATATTTATGCCATATTTACTACAAAATTGCACCTTATCAGCAGTCGCATTTTCTAGAGCCAACATTGCTCCTAAATAACTGGGTCCTTCTAAGCTGACACTAAACCCTGTAATCAACCTACTAAAAACGTCAATTATAAAATAAATTACAGGACGACCAATAATTCGACTTCTATCTAAGGAACTTACTAAGTAAATATCCCCTACGGTAGCATCTATCTGGTAAATCGAACCTGGACCAAATGCCATCTGAGTTGAATTTCCAATGATAGCTCGATAGTCTAAATTAAATTGACGTTTACCTTTTCGCGCGCAAATTTCCTGACTAATTGAGCGCTCTTTAAAATACCAATAACGGAATTGAGTAAATGTAGGTAGTTCATTGACTTCAGGTAAAACAGGTACTAAAACCCCGTTTTGCAAAGTATAACCACAATGAAAGAATTGTTCTAATGTTAATTGAAAAGCTTCTTTGAGAGTTGTTCCTTGTCGATTGAGATAAAATAACTTGATCCCACGCCGAAATTTTTCTCGAATTTCTTCGTTCACATTCACTCCAAGCGGTGTTTCTGTGATTAAAGATAGCTTTCGTGGACGACCCCGTTTACATTCAGAACTTTGATGTTCTTTGCCAAAAGCACCACATCGTTCAAAAGATGGAAGCAAGGCATTTTTTGTTTGTCCTCCTTGCCAAAAGGAGCGTAAATATTTGTAAATTGTCTTTTTTATACACCCTGTGCGTTGAGAAACTTGACTTATTAAACTTCCTCTCAAACTTGGAATAAAAGCTTTACCATCAGAACTTTCAATAATTGGTGCGATTATTGACCATGCTTTATCTCTATATTCTTGATGTAAAGAAGAAACTGGGTTCAAGGACGAAGAATTTCTTGCATAGGGATCAGCTTGAAGTAGAAGAATTTCACCTAGAGTTATAGCTTCTTCTATATCTATAAGTTTTTGCCATCTTGGAAGTGCTTTGGGATTATTAATTTCAATGGTTACTATATCATTACCAGATGAACTAATCCAAAGTACGCGCTCAATATTACCTACAGTAAACCCAGTTAGCCACTCGAATAATGTATTAACATGAATATTCATAGTGCGGACTCCGTTAAAACAGTTTACTCTTCAATTAACGAGGCTTTTTACCATCAATGGTTTATCAGGTTGAATTGGTTGGTTCATATCAACTAACCATGCTCGATTAGCGATGAGATAACGAACTACTGATAAACTTGTACCCGATAGCAACCCTAACTGGTCGTCACAAAAGTTAGTAATTTTTACTAAAGGTGTTTGGCTCTTAGCTATTTCTTGGATTAGAAATTTTGATATTCGGTCAACAAAATCCTGGGAGAATTCAAGGTCTTCTAGATTTTTAAACGGGTGTAACCACTCAACATTTTTAGCAATAATTAATGGAATTTCTTGTTCAGTAACAATTCCCCAATCGATTTCTCTTTGACTCCAGTAAAGACGTTCAATTTCTAATTTTTCTCTTGTACGCTTTGACTGTAATTCCTTACTAGACTTAACTGTACGAGCTACTTCTGTTTCTCCAATATTTTCTGCAATTGTAATAAAAAAGTCACAAGTTATTACAATTGGTATCTGAGTTTTTGGCTCTTGTGGGTGACGGATACCGCAATTAGATGCAATCGCCAAAGTTTCTTCTCTTGGTAATAATGGGTACTGTTCTCGAATATCGGTGATGACACTTGACCATTCGAGTATGTAGAAATAGTTAAGTTCCAGATTACTAAGAAAATGGTGAACTCTGTTAGTTTTCCATCCTTTAATTCGGGTTGCTAAACCAATAGAAGGAACATCTTGTATTAATAACCAAGGTTTGTAAGAAGAACCTTTACCCTGACCACGACCAGAATCTATACGTTTAGATATAACTGTATCATCTACAGTTCGATTTCTTTTCGCCATAAACAATACCCCCTGCAACGCACGCTATTAACGGGAAATTGTTGATTAAAAACTACAACAGTATGACTCATAGGACAGTTAAAGTCATACCCACTCTAAACGAAAACAAAGGTTTTACTTTTATCGTCAAAACTTGTACTTTAACTAGCTACTAACTTTCGGATAATAGCTTTCTCCCCACAGCGCATCACACCAATATCGTACCTGCTTTATTGAGAGCAGCATTCGCGCCAGCTATCAAATAACAGTTCATACTGCAAATTGTACTGTATAATGATAGGAACATCGAGACAGTCTTCAAGAAACTTCATGTTTGAGTTTCCAACTTTATTATTTAGTTTCCAACTTTATTATTCAGTTTCCAACTTTATTATATTTCTACATCAAGTACTACAAAGCGCTTTTAAACTATTTTGCCGAATGGTTGTCCCCACCGTGCCCAGTTTTGGCGCCTTCCATTTAACAATCAAATACTGCTCCAAGATGCTTCTATTAATTTTGAAAATGCCTTTAGACTAAATCTTTAAGAACACCATAAAAAGTATCAAACAGGAATTTAACGGTTCCAATTTCCCCATGTCGCGCTTTCGCCAATCTTAATTCGAGGCGCCCGCGTTCTGTACTATCAGGGTTGTAGTATTCATCTCGATAAGCAAGGAGAATATTATCCGCAACGGTTTCTAAAATACCTGATTGCGATAAGTCACTCATTAAAGGGCGTTTATCTGGCCTATTTTCAACACCTCTGGATATTTGAGACAACGCGAGTATGGGAAAATCTAGCTCACCTGCTATTTTATACAAACCGCGTGCTACATCACCAAGTTCATAACTACGATTACCACCGCTGTCTTCTGCCATCATTTGCACATAATCAACTACAACTAATCCCAAGGAACCTGCATTAGCTATAATTTGCCGACATTCAGAAGCTATTTTTGCAACAGACATATCTCGACTGTCGTTTATAAACAACGGTAAAGAAGAAGCAACACTGGAAATATTTTTTATATTTTCCAGTTCAAACTCATCTAATGGGTCATCCTTTGAACGATGTTTCTGAATTCGTCCGGTATTTACTGGTACAATATTTGACTCTTTATCTTGCGTAGCACTAATTAGACTCCAAAATCTATATTCAAGCTGTAATTTGGACATTTCCAGGGAAAATATCACAACAGGTAAATTATTCTTTTTCATCATCATGTAAGCAAGATTACAAGATATGAACGATTTACCCATTGATGACCTACCACCAAGAATGGTTAATGTACCTGGATCAAACCCGCTCATCAAATCATCCAAGTCTCTATAACCAGTCGGATATATTGGCTTGATATTCAATAATTGCTCATACGCTGTAGTACTTATTGCACTGTTATGTTCAGTATTTCTTCTAAATTGAGAATTTGATACTTCAAACAGTTTTTGTTCTGAACGGTCAACTATTGATTCTATCTGAGTTTCTTGCTCGTGTCCTAATTCTACAATTCTGTAACCTACGCTAATCAGGCGCCTGCGGGTATATTTGTCAATGATTATTTGAGCAAGTGCATCAATATTTGTTGCTGCTACAGTTGACTCAAGTAACGTTGCTAATTTGTTGCGACCACCTATTTTCTCAAGTAATTCGTTATCTATTAACCAACTGGTTACACTCAATAAATCTGTTGGTTTTCCACAATGGAACAGTCTTAAAGCACAAGTGTAAATGATTTGATGCGCGCTTATGTAAAATGCGTCTGGTGTCAAAGTATCACTAACTCTACTTATGGCGCCTGGGTCAATCATTATACCACCCAGTATGCTTTCTTCAACGTCGATTGCTGATGGAGGTACTTTCTCTGCCATTTCTTACCTTGATTACTACGCTGGTTCTAATTGTTCTCTACGACGTTTGCGTTCTTCTTTTGCGCGCTTTTCTTTTTCCAGTAACTCAGCGCGCCAAGAATTGAATTCATCGAGAGATGTTTGTTTTGGAGTTTCTACCCGTGTTGATGAAAGAACTTTCCATTCGTTCATGTACTGCTCATAATGTCTTGCAATCCATGCATCCCATGTTCTGACTTCAAAATTCGCTTTCTTTAGTGACAAGATTTTCTCTATGCAAAAATTAATAAATCCCTCGCGCGCTTGGATATTGAGAGAGTTACTGAAATGTTTATAAGCTGTTTCTGAGACGTTCTTGAGAACTCTTGAAACAGAATGCATTAAAGCATTTACACCCAATTGATTGGTACCCGTGGTGCCAAGGATGGTACTCTCATTACCACCCCCTGTACAATCGGCGCCACCCCCAGTTGACGGGACGCCAACCCCAGGATTTTGGTTCTTTACCTTAATTGCATCACCATTAGTTGATGGTAAGTTATCTAAATTGGATGATTTATCTATGTATATATCAACTTTGTTTGCTGGTGATTGTTGAGAATTGACTTTGAAACGCGCATCCAAAGATTCAATCTTGTTGGAATCGTTTTGAGATGGAAAATCTGAATTTATTGTGTTGGCGCCTAAATTACCATCACTTTCTGGATTCGCTTTTTCAGTATGGAACTCTGGTAATATGTTGTTTAAATTACTTTCCAAATCGTTTTCAGATTGTTTTTCAGTATGAAATTCTGAAGGAATGTTATTTAAATCACTATTTTTTTGAGCATTTTTCCAGTAATCAGTTCGACATCCATGAAGATTTCTTACCCACCAACAATATTTTTGTTCGGCGCCGAATGATTCGATTCGACATTCAAATAAAAACAGTCCAGCTTCGATTAAATCTTTTTTAGCTTTTCTAAAGTTTTCTTTACCAAGAGTCGTTTCTAATCGTACCCAACGACTACCGTATGGGTCACTTCTCCAAGCATCTCCCCATAATTTCAAGACAGGTATTCTTTGCTGGAACGCCCACTCCATATCCGAACATGGAATAATTACATGCGGATGTATATACTTTTTATGCTTACCCGAACGTTCGGATTCTAGATTTAATGGCACCGTTCCATTTTGAATTTGAGCTAATTCGTGGGGCGCCGTCATTGATTGTGTGAAAGAATAATTATCACACGAATCTGCGTACAATTCTGGTTGTATTTGAGAAACATTTTGTGGCATAATGCACCTAAAGAATTTTTTACGTAATTAATGTTTTGCTCAAGTAGTGATAGAACTTGAGCAAATTTTTTATCGTTTTACAATCGCGTGTAACTTAGTACTTTTATATATTATTTGTACTAGGATTAACGTAATGTTGATGAGACCTTAACTCTTCGAGGTCATATACCGTTGGTGAATTATATTTACGCTCCATTGCGCTTAGAAATATTTCTTCTAATTCTGTTAAATAATGGCGCCCGATTTGTCCGAGTTGTTTTAAAGCGACAATTGCAGCATGTTCTAATTCTCCGTAACTGCGAATAGTACTAATACGTTTATGTAATAGCTGCATAGCATTACACTCTGTATCTAAATAATTGAGAGATTTTAAATGGTCAACTCTCAAGGTGTACTCTCCATCCCAAGCAATTACAGTGCAACTGAATTCGTAAACATCTTTAACTAAACACCAACACCCAGCTTTACCCTTCAAGTCTGGGTTGTCTTTGGCTATGATTTGACAGACTTCACCCTTTGAGTAAGGATTTGGTACTCTTTCTTTTTCCATGATGCGTTCCACAATATCTTTTACTAGGCGCCCGCTAGGGACTTTTCCACCATTCGCTTTCACTGCTTGCTCCCAACAGATACCTCTTATGTCAGGTTCTAATTTAGTCAATTCTCTAACTTGACGTTCATTAGTTGGAAGAATTTGTGTCCCATTGGGACACATTTTTATAATCGTGTCCACCACATCCGCAGCTTCTATTAGTCTGTACGGTTGGCGCCTGTTATACCCAAACCTATGAATAGCATACTCTTCAAACGTTTTGTAACTCGCTCTATATAGGCGCCTGTCCCTCAACTCCTTGAGTGCTTTTCCCGCTTCATAAAACGCGCGTTCTACTTTATGTTCGAGTAATACTTTGTCGCGTTCTTCTTCTAAAGTCAGTTCGTCGCAGTCATCGTTAATTAACTGTGAACTATTTTCTGCAACAGAATTATTACTCTTGCTGCTTTCATATTCAAGCGAAGAGCCACATACAGTTGTTAACTCTTTATAAGTCTCAAGTACTTTAGCCATAAAACTTGCATGTTGAAAATCATGAGATAGCGCACACATGTACAGGGTGTTGATTTTTTAATTCAACATCTTACGACATGTTTTATTCAGTATTGGGTATTGTGTTTAATGTTACTTATGTAACTACAATTCTTCTTGCTCTAAGTAATGACTGTTTACTCGTAATTGAAGAGCAACCAAACACAAAGAAGGCGCCTCAGTTCGCATGAATTTATGTTCAGATAATTCTGCTTGAATTTTCGTGTTGTTTTGAGTCATAATAATGTCCAAGATATACTCTCCCCAACAGCAGTAACGTTGGGGTTATTTTTTTGACAGTTGATTGAAACGTCATGTAAACGTTTTCTTGTCAACCGCCAATTAGTTGCTACGATGTAAGTGGTTAACCTACAGTATTATTACTCCCAAAAAGGAGACTGTTTCAATTTAACCATAGAACGTAACTTTAATTCGGGCAGTAGCGAAAATGCAACAAATTATTACAGAAAACGTGGAATTGCATCAGAAGCTATTTGATGAGATGCTTACTCGTTTCAACATCTCAGCAAAGGATTTGGCTCATACTGCTGGAATTTCCGAAGTTATGCTCTCACGTTTCCGTCGTGGAAAAGCTGATTTAGGAATGTCCAAGTTTTTACCGATAATAAGCGCTGTCCCAGAAGAAGCTAAGAATTGGTATGTATCACAGCTACTTGGCACCCACCCCAAAGCTAGTTTTCGTACATGGATTGAATCGGCGCCGATTGAAGAAAGAGCCGAAGCTCTCCGTCTTCTTGCTGACCTTGTTACTAGAACATACGTCACTGATAAAGAAAAAGAGAGTTTTGTGGATTTACCACTTGCCGTATAGTTATGAAGTTTTTTGTAGTATCTTAATGCCTTATATATAATACAATTCGATAGTAAATATGTTTTGATTAAATTACTTTGACTCAACTCCAATTTGAATAGAGTTGCTTGTCTGTTACTACTATTAGTCAAATATTTGGACTTCACTTTTAAATAACCAAACGTTCGTACTTGGTTGATTGAAAAGCTTTGGGTTAGGAAATTGTAATACGGTTGAAGTAACTTTGCCTGAAGTTGGGTAAAGAATTCTTCGTATAAATACGGCTTGTAGATGATAGTGTGGCATGTATTCTGATGCCGTAGTACCGACCTAATCAAGGCGCCTGACTCTACCTTAAGTAGATGCATTTGTATCATGGCGCTTTATATTGATAACTTTTATGTGGTTGCTATTTTACTACGAATTGACAGTATAAAAATACTAGCTCTTTTCTTGAACAAAGGCACCATAAGTATTTTTAACGTTTTTGACGTAGTAATTTTACTTTGCATTTAAATCATAATATCAAAACTATTTTTTTTACCTTCCGTAAATATACGTATATTTTTCACAATTTTTTTATATTTATCATTTGATTTTAGATTTTATCCGTCAAACACAGGTTTCGCTTGTATTTTGACGCTCATCTAGCTTTTTTACTTTGTAAATATTCCCGGTATATATTCTTTTTTCTACAGGCGCCTAACTTGTTCCGATAGCTCAAAAATTTATTATTACGTATGCTAAATAACAAGGTGTATAGTTATATGGCGCCATTTTAACTTCAACGCTTAATAAACCGATACAAATCGCTTTTCAATACCATATTGAATGGGTATTTTTAATGGTGAGTCATATGGTTCTATTTGAGTGACGTTATTGAGCTTAATCAGATATGGAGCCAACCGAATATTGTGAACTCTACATCACAAGCCTACAAAAAGGACAAAGAGGGTACAGAGCAGCTTGTGTTAGGTTGCTTGTACATGGAACGTTAGGGTTTTATTCCAAGCAAACCATTGATAAAAATTGGGGTGCCGAATTTGAAAACCGACCAGATGCCGCACTTAAAGTTTTAGAAATTGCTCATACCATGAACACCATCCATATGGCGTTACAACAAATTCAACTTTTATCTACAACCCTTGTGGAACAAGCAGATAAAGTGGCGCCTTACAGAAAGCAAGACTGAACAACCCGAGTATAATTCCCTCAAAACGAATCGTTAATTTCCATGTAGGAATACCATCGATACCATACCAAACGAGCATTATAAATAAAAAAATTTAATTTGCTCAAACCCTATGAAGATTTTCGATGGCTAAAAATGTCGATTTCAGTCGCACTTGTGATTCAGAAAAATACCTTTACGCAAATTATTAAATTATACTTAAGTATATAGACAAAGCGTTTTTATTGTGCATATATAAATATTTTAAATTGAACCTATAACTTGCTTTCAATTCTCTTCTTACAAACAGCAGCATATTGAAGTAAACGCAAGAAAAAAGGACTAAAAGGATTGTTTTGCGCTCTTATATTTGAATTTCTCTTAAAAAAACTTAATATCTTTTGTTTATCTCATTCTTGTATCCGAACAGGGATTATTAAAATTGTAACATCAGTATATTTACTGAGGGTGAAGTTTAGATAATTTATATTATGATTTAACGAGTTAAGTTAAGTTACTACTAAGCCGTCATTAAAAGTACGTATGAAAGCTTAGAAGCGTGCAGCAATCCATGTTTTCTGAACTGCTGTAAAACTTGTAATTTAACTTTAATATCACTATCTAGTAACTATTAGAACTTATTAGTATGCGCTCGCTTATGATATTACATCTCATAATGGTCAAATATCCTACACGTGCGCTCTTCTTTATCGTATTTTGAAATACGTCGCTTGTTTTTAACTTTTAATAGTTATATAAATACTGCTATCTTACGTTCATTAAAACCGGAAACACTACTTTTTTCATAGCGTACTGTTTGGGGTTGACGATTATGTATTTGTATTTCTCACTCGGAGTAGGCGCCGCTAATATGTTCTTTACTCACACCAGTGCTTTTTGAAAAAAAGACAAGCGATTGATTGAAAGTAAAGTATGACGTTGCTACGCGGGAGCAGAGAAAGTCAACAAAAAGTGTAACAGTAAGCAAAACTTGCTGCTGCTAAAAAATAACCCTAACGCACGCTGGTAGGGGTTGATATCTTGTGGCAATTATTATGACACAAAACCCAGTTCAAATAATTTTACTTTTTAGGCACCCTCTTGTTGTGAAATGTATTTTCCATATACAAACAGTCAGTTAGGAACTACATGTCCCTAACAGGACAACAATTTAAAACATCAAAATCTAGAATATGACAATTCAACAAGTATTAAATACGTCTTACGACGTATATTTTGTAGTGCCAACTGTATTATCCGTAACATTTATAAACGGTGAGGTGTAGGCGCCATGAAAGACATAGGCAAATTTTTAGCTTATTCCTCGTTTTTCCCACAACATAACAAGCGCATTCATTTATTCAGGCGCCTTGACATTGCTGCGATTTTTAAAGAGGTACAGTCATGAATAAGATACAGGGTAAGTTTTACCCGATGCAACTTGAAGAATTTTTGAGTATTCGTAAGCTATTTACACCAAGTCAGAGAGACGTACTTTATTACATTCACATGTTAGACCCTTATAGCAATGGCATTAAATTGAAAGCTTCAAACATTGCCAAAGACTTAGAAATTAGCAGGCAAGCAGTATATAAAGCCTTTGATGCTCTTGAAGAGAAGGGTTTTATTGTCCGCGAAGACGTGGAATATACAGTCAAAATTAAAGGCTTTGGTTATTTTAGCGACACAAATAGTACTGGCACTAGATTGTCAACTGACGGCGACACTGTAAACTCACCGCGACACCTGTCAAATGCTAGCGACACAAGTAAATCTACGGCGACAGTTGTAAATTCACGGCAACAAAAGGCGCCTGAAACCCCTTCTATAAAACAAACTCAGGCGCCTAAGATTATTAAGACTTACAAAGACTTTAAAGACTCTCTCTCTACCGAGGAAAGAGAGAGTTTTGAAAAGTTTGCTTCTTTGATGGCAAACTCACTTCCATCACCTCCTCAACTTCCCAAAAAATGGGTTGCCAAGAATTGGGAGGAAATCAGGGATAAATGGTTATTGAGTACAAATAAACCATCCGAAGCACAAACACATAAATGGGCAGATCATCCACAACGTGAGGAGTGGTTAGAGAAAATTAATACTCTAGGGTTCGGCGCCTTCATTATTGAGAACGGCGATTTCGACGATGAACGCAAAGAGTTTGTCGATTGGGCTTTGTCATCTGGGTTAACTGAATATTAGGGGGTAGCCATATGAGTTATTCAAATTCAGACTTTACTAACTGCCCAGAAATACCCCAGGTACTACCGCAAATAGTACGTAGGGAAAGTCTTCCGTCCCCAGAAGGCGAAGAAATTTTTACTCTTCCCCGGTGGAATTGTTTCTGTTGTAGGGACACTGGGATAGTTAGATACCACCTTGCCAAATATGCGATTCGTGATTATGACCCCAAAAGAGATGCTAACCCAATATGTCAACGTTGCGGCTTAGGTAGTCGTTGGATGCACCTGAAGGGAAATATAGATATGCAGATCAGCAAGGACACCTGCGAAAAACTTGATACCTGGGATAGAAAAAACTGGGAAGAATCTTTACAAGACCTTCTTGAAAATAACCAGGTGAATAAGGATTTTGTTGATAACACAGTTGCTGTAATCGCTACGAGTAAGAGTATACGGCGCCGTGCCCGTACTCATGAAGAAAACCAAAACGCACAGTACAAACATCAATTAGTAAGTAGCGATAGATACGAGGCTGTTCAAAGTGAAGAAGAATAAAAAGTCTACTCAATCCGAATCGCTGTTCAATACAGGTGCCTATTCAAAGCAAACTCATCAATTAACTTATGACCCAGGTTGGGATGATGGCACCGCCTTTCCAGAAGTGCGTAACAAGGTTAATGACATCAATGTACATGATGTTTCCCCTAGCAATGATAGCGGTAGATGGAATTCCAAGTATTTTGGAGAAGAACCTCCACGTAGTATAGATAGTAATGGACAACTATCAGTTTTCTTTGATGAGTCATATGAGGCGCCTGACCCAGATGATTATAGAACTGTTGAAGAGTTTGAAAGCGCATGGGATAAATGGCAACTAGACGAACTCAGGCGCCAAGAATTACATAATAATGTAAATGTATTAAATGCTAAACAATCATTGGAACAAAGAATACAGAGCGAGTCTTCCAATGTTGAAGAATTAGATAGTCATGAGTTAACACCTTCGGAGGAACGTGACCGCTTATTACTCGAACGCACCGTTGAGCGTGCATTTTATGAAGCGGGAAAAGCTCTTATGGAACTCAGAGACAGGCGCCTCTACCGCAATAGTTATACAACGTTCGATGAGTACTGTAAACATAGGTTCAACTATAATCGTTCGCGTTCTTACCAATTAATTGATGCTGCGGCTGTAGTGGATAACCTCAAAAAATTTCCACACATTGTAAAATTACCAACGAGTGAACGGCAAGTTCGACCGTTAACTGATCTTGAACCAGAGGAACAACTCTCTTGTTGGGAGCAAGCTGTCAATGAAGCTGGTGGAAAAATTCCTAGCGGGTGCCTTGTTAAAGGTATCGTTCAACGAATCATGGAGCGAACTAAAGTAAAAGTACCAAATCCTTATCGTAAAGGTGAAGTTTGCCAAATTATTCCCAAAGATAACCCTGAATTAAGAGGTAAAGCTGACTGTTGGTGTTTTGTCAAAGATGTTCATGAATTTAGCTGTACTGTAGTTGCTTGGGACGGTGAATATATCCTTCGAGTTGACCATTTAAAACCTCTTAACTTCTTAGAAGAGGGGTGTCAAACTATACAGCGATTACATAAACGTATTGCTTCTATTAGAATGCATGGTGATTTGGAAGAAACTGCTGTTTGTTTGCTTAAACAATTAGGGCAAATTAGGCGCCATTACTTAACTGAGTTTGAAGAAACACTTTTGAATCTTATGGAGAATAAATATACTATTGTTTCCAATGAGCAGGAGTAAACAATCAGTAAATCTTGGCGCCTCTAAAATGTCTACCATTGGTGGAACTCTTTGACTTTCAATGTATCAATCATTACCTCATTCACATTTTTAATGATGCCGCTTCTAAATGTCCACCATTGGTGGAAGTTTTTATACTTATAATGTATCAATCACTACCTCATTCACGTCTTTAATCATGGCACCTCTAGATGTCCACAAGGCGTGGAAGTTTTTAAACGTTTAAGTTAATACATATGTTTTGTTCTGTCAAGCACTCTAAGCAGAATATAATCCAAAAAACTATAAGTACAACCAGTAAAGTTTAAAAACCGCAAAAGTGGCAATTCAGTATTGACGAGGGTTTCAGCGACTTATCCTAACTTGGTTGTAGTAAAACGAGGCGCCTATAACTTAACGTCGTTCCATAAACGAGACCGACATAGGCGCCGATAATCAGCTTCTATTTATTAGTACGCAAAGTAGTTCAATTAGATACGGCGCCAAGTAGTTTTATTTAATTCTTGTCTGGCGCCTTAGCTGGTAAACGAGATTCCACTTCTCCTAAACGCATTTCCATTGCATCTAAGCGCCCACGCATAAAAGCTAATTCTGTTACCATTGATTCTTGTAACTTCATCAATGTTTCTATATCTTTATTAGATTTATTTGTTGTAGCTAACGATGGTATTACTCCAACTACTATAAATATCAGCGTTAGTACTATTGTTATAAATATTATTGAACTTTTATTCTTTGTCTTGTCTTTCATAAGTTTGTTATTCTACTCCTTTAGGTTTTATCTTTGGGAATTATACTATACTTTTAAGTATCTCTTGTTTTATTTGTATTCTGTGCTACTATTTTCTTTATTTCTTTACTTAGCGATAAGTTGTGAATTTCTGCAAGGTGCCTAGAAAATTTTTTATTTTTTAGTACATCAATTAGTTCGGTTTATGCTTGAACTAATTGATTCATAGATTAATTAGTTATGTTGTAACTTTTTGAAGTAAAACTCTTTATTACTATGTTTTATCTTTTAATAATTATGGTATAATCCTTTTTTATGTCATTATCCGTACTACCTATTATTTTTTTGTGTAAGTAATAACTTAATACACTTTGTAATGGATTCCGGCACCAATATATAGAGACTACAGGTAACTTTTCAAGTAGTATTTTGAAGAAGTGAGAATAAATGTTTACAAAATAATATAGTTTGTAGCGGCGCCTATGGATGGTGGGAAGATGCTTGTTATGATTAACTTTGCAGTTTGCCGAATCCAAAAGATAAAAAGCTGGGCATCGCTGATTAACAGTGCGATGCACGTAGCACGAGCACATGAAATCGAGAATGCTGATTTATCTGTAAAGAATGTTTCGTTAATTGATGGAGCCAACGATAAGGACATCAAGGAAATGTTTATGGAAAAAATCGGCGCCCAAAAGATACGCTCGAATGCAGTACTGGCAGTTGAGATGTTACTCACAGCTAGTCCTCAATACTTCCGACCGGATAACCCGGAGCAAGCAGGGTTTTATATTCAGGAACGAGTAGATAATTTTGCTGCTGCTTGTACCGACTGGTTATTAAATCGTTATTACGGTAAAGTTGTCCAAGCAATAATGCACCTCGATGAATCAACTCCACATATCCACGCTTACATAGTACCGTTGGATAGTAGAGGAAAACTTAATGCAAGAGAATTATTCCACGGTCGCTATAAACTCTCAGAATTATTAGATAGTTTTGCGCGCGCTGTTGAACACTTGGGTATTGAACGTGGTATCAAGGGAAGTAAAGCAAAGCATACAGATATTAAGAAATATTACGCTGCGGTAAATAGTAAATCTTACCACATCAACCTTGAGGATGTTTTACCCGACGAAGAAGAAGCTGCATCAATTTCTGAGTACCGCGCGCTGATAAAAAAAATTCTCCAACCTCAACTGGATGTTCTAAATAACCAACTTGTACACCAAGAGTTGAAACTTCGAGAGAAACGTAATATTGAACAAGCTGCACAAAATAGTGAAAGGGAACGGCGCCAACTAGAAGCGCGCGTGCAAGGATTACAGTGGACTCTCGAACTTTGGGAGTCACAAGCAAACTTACTTCGAGATATTCCTTTAGAGTCAGTAGCCTACCAATTAGGATTACACCCGCACCCAAAATATCAAGGTCGTTGGGTAAATCAAAACCATACTATAAGTATTACTGGTTCGAGGTTTTATGATTTTATCGGCGCCCAACATGGTGGAGGTGGCGCCATTGATTTAGTCATGCATCTACTAAATTGCAACTTCCGAGAAGCTGTTGCTTGGCTGCACGATACCTTCGGGGAATCCGATACTTTGCGTGCTGTTAGTCATCACGCGAGAACTGAAGCTGAAAAAATTATTGCGGAGGAGAAACCTAAACAATTTGTGGCGCCTGTAAAAGATGAAAGTAAATGGGGTGATGTTCGTAGTTATTTAGTTGGCGCCCGTAAGTTACCCGCTGCTCTCATCGATAACTTACATGCGGCTGGGCTAATTTACTCTGACGAAAAACAAAACGCGATATTTTTGATGCGATCGTTACCAGATGGGGAAGTTACAGGCGCCTATATTCGGGGAACTTACGGTTTTAACAATACGTTTCATGGAATTGCCAAAGGTAGCAAGTTGAGCAAAGGTTGGTTCCATGTTTCGGTTGGTGGAGAACCTGAAAGCAAAATTATGCGCGCGGTTCTTGCTAAGTCACCAATTGAAGCATTATCAATCGCAGTGTTGAACCATTCGTTACTGGAGAAGACTATATATATTGCTATCGATAGTCCCCAATGTATGCCAGTCGAATTTTTAAGTTACTTCAAGGAAGTTGTTGCTGCTTATGATAATGACGGTGTTGGAGATGAGATAGCTGGCGCCGTTAAGAAAGTACTACCGCAAACTACTCGGCTTAAACCTTCATCTGGTGATTGGAACCAGCAGTTAGTTTTAATGAGATAGTTTTTGCTGGCGCCTGCCTTTATTTTCTATTGTTTAACTAGTTGTAGGGGTTTAATTCCCCATCCTAATAAGGGTTGCCCGTGCTGCGGAGCGGGTCTAAATCCCCATTGCACGCACTTAATTGCGTTCATGTCCCTATACGGGGAAATTGCGAATTGCATTTCATGTGCGTTCACGTAGTGTTCCGAAGGAAAGCAAATTGCGAATTGTTTTAAAGTGTTCCTAATTATTTATAAAGAATGATAGAAACTACTCGTTTATGCTTACGTCCACTTGCGATAACAGATTTAAATGATTTAGCTGAAATTTATAGTGACCCAGAAGTTATGAGGTATCGCTTACTTCCAGAACCAGCTTCTAGAAAACAAACTCAGGAAAGCTTGGAGTCATATATACTGCACTGGAAAGAATATGGGTTTGGTCGATGGGCAGCAATTTACAAAACGTCGCGGCAGTTGATTGGACATTGTGGGTTAGAACATATCACAAGTCTCAAAGAAATTGAATTGAGTTACCTACTGGCAAGGGAGTATTGGGGGCAAGGGTTAGCGACAGAAGCAGCAATGGCGTTACTTCAATACGCTTGGGAAACGTTACAACTCAAACGATTAGTTGCAATAGCGAAACCGGAGAACTTGGCATCACGCCGAGTGATGGAAAAAATCGGTATGCAATACGAGAAAAACATCCAGTTTTATGGAGTTGAGTGGATGCTTTACAAAATTAACAACGATTAAAAGCGCGCTCCATAGAATCAAGACTTAATCTCAATGTGCTAATTATTTATGGAAAAAAAATGAAAGCTTCATTTTAGAAAAAATATCCAAATATTGCTCGTTGGATAGCCGAACATACTGAATAATTAATCAATTCGCAATTACTACCACTCAATTTGATCGTCCTCGTCCTGGAACTCAAGACAAACCCAAGAGAAAGCGTCATCCGGATTCTTAGCTCGTGCATAAGCAAGCGAGTGGTATTGTTGGCGACATGCATCATCTACATTAATATCCACACCAACAGCAGTAGCAGTATAGCAACGCCAATCCCAAGCTGTTTTCCCTATTAAACTTGCCCCCACCAAATTATCTTCCCCATAAGTAGTCTTGCAATACCTATCCATATTAATTCCACCTAGTTTTATTTCACGTGCTTGTGCTAAGTCAGGAGAAATTAATGTACCAACTATTATTAAAGCAATGGCAAGCGCTAAATTCTGAAAACTTTTAATCATGTTTATTCACTCCTTATTTCTCGTAATGCGCGTTTTTGTTTAATATAAGGTAATAGTAAGTTTTACCTTCCTTACACTTTGGAATAAGTGCAAGCAACATTAACTTATGCACTTTACGCTTGAGCGAGCGCAGGCGCCGCGAGTGAAAGTTCTACCACAGGCGCCTGTTTTGATTCAAACAATTAACGAGCTTCGCAAGAAATACCATCAAGCTGGTGTAGGTGTAGTTCTTCTTAATCTATCAATGCTGGCAGGTTTTTATATTGGTAAATTATTTAATTTAAGTATTCCCCAACGAATTTATATTGCCTTTTTAGCCTACTTCTTCTTTAAAGCTTTAAGGCGCCGTTCAATAGCTCGACAACTAAAAGATAGATATAGACGGAGCTAGAGGGTTGTACTGCGTCGTTCTAAAAGAGCCGCACCCAAACTATTCTTAACAGTTGTTTATTGGCACTATTCCCCGTCATCGAACAGTCTCCCCTACACAATCGATTTTTTATAGTATCAAATAACTATGCTTTATGGCGCCAACAAGTTAGAGTAGTTCAAAAAATAAATTATCCCGTAGGCGCTTGCGTCTCGCCTGTCCTAAGATATTTCATGAGCAGGCGCCGATGCCTACCCTACAATATTTATTTTGGGATATTTTTTTAATTGGAACACTCTAACTGCATAAATCTACTGAGGTGTTCCCCATAAGTAAACAAACTGGCGCCTGAATCCTTACTATATGCATTTTTTCTCAAGTCTTAGCATAAACTATTCTTTCACAAAGCAGTTTTACTTAAAATTGCTCAGTTGCTTTGCAGTCAGTAGCTTGGTTCATAGCTACATCTATCCAGCAATCGCTCAAATTATCCCAGATACGACTTTACCTATTAATACCACGGTTAGAGTAGACAATAATACTAGTATCATCGAGGCTGGAACAAGGGTTGAAGGTAATCTTTTTCACAGCTTGAGAGAATTTTCTGTAATTAATGGTGGCGAAGCATTCTTTAACAACCCCGACGACATTCGCAATATCATAACAAGAGTTACAGGTCAATTAATTCTGGTTTCATTAACTTTTGTGCCACCAACAGAGTTTAAATCTTCGAGATAGTAATTGCCATTTTGAACTACAATCCTGGCATGAAATCTGGAAATTTGAACACTATCTAGAATAATATCACTCTCGCTACTACGACCTAGCCTTATTTGGTCATTTTTAAGTGTGAATAAAGCTCCTACCGCAGATGGTCCTTTTAATATACGTAAATAGGGGAATTGAACACGTTTGGTTGAAATTGTCAAATCTACATCGGGAATTTTAGTCGGGGGATTTTTGGCGCCATTGGTTCGGGTTTATTTGGACTAACTAAAACAATGATGTGGGAATGGGCAAATGTTTTTTGTCGAGCAATTGACCTTAGTCCTCAATTAGATGCTGATACTTCCGCACGCTGCATTATTGCTGAACTGCATGACCCAAATCGTTATCTAACTGAAGTTGCTTATGGTAGTCATGGTCGAGTCACGTTGATTGCTAAATAACTTTATAAGAGAACCCCACAGAATAATTGATCCTGCTGTGTCATGCTGAGGAACGTTAACGCAGTTTTCCCGCTTTCTTAGCATCTCAAAGTTTAATGTAAACCTAGTGGTCTGTGTCATAAGTTTTGAGATGTTGGCGCCTGCCGTTACGGTATGGTAGGGTGTGTGGCGCCACGAAAAAATTCCACTTCTTATAAAAGACTTATAGCGCCACGCACCAGATTCTCGGTGGTGCTATAAGCTCATAATTTTTCATTTTATTGAAGATTGTAATAGCTTTGACGCACCCTACCCAACATATCAAAATTAATGACACGAACTACTAGTTTTGCCGCAAATAAGCATATCCGCGAGATTCTAGCCTGCAGCAAATGCTACCCTGCGGGAAACTTCGTTTACGCATAACACTGCGTTCAGAATGACAATGGGCATTATTTTTCGTGGAGTTCTAAATGACAATCTTCGTGCATAAGTTAATCTTGCTTGCACCTATTTAAAAGTATAGGGAAGGCAAATAAGCTTTACCTTATATTCAAAAAAAACTTACAGTGCGAGAAATAAGAAGTCAACTATAGCTGTTCGGAGGCTATTGTAGTTTGAGTTAAACAAACACATCTTAAACTCAGATATCCAGCATATTTGCAATCTCTTTTTTCTCGAATATCGATCTCAAATATCTAGGTTTTGTACAAACAATCTTTTGGAGGAAATAAACATGAGTAAAAGTTTTCGGAATTTAGCGCTTGTCAGTGCTTTAATAATAGTTGGTACATTAATTTCTCCTGACTTAGCACAAGCAGGTGAATTAGGTGGAGTTGATATGAATGCATATTGCAAGTCTCAAGGGTATGCTCGTGCAAATTTAGTAGACCTCACAGATGCGGGATGGCGTTGCTATACTTATACTTCTTTTCCTATTTGGGATAGTATTGACATGAATCATGTATGTAAGTGGCAATATAAAAAGGAAAATGTTTATGCAAAATCTAATTATCCGTATGACCAGAACTCTTGGGTTTGTGTTGAGAATTAAGAGATTTAAGCATACACAAGAAAATTACAAGGGGTACTGACTTCAAATTATAGTATTAAAAAAATTTGCTTCCCTGGAACGACTCGACCCTTGTTTATGCCCAATAAAACCTTGCCCACATCATTATTCAGTATGCTTTGAATGAATGTATACTTTTTTACCTAAAATTAGACAGATGTTGTTGTAGAGACCGGATATATTCGGTCTCTACATTTGCACATTTGATAATCTTTATCTTGTAGATAGCAGCTTTTTTCCATCGAGTGGCGCCGTAAACCCATCCCTAACGCGCCGCAAACCTACACAACACTTCTTTAGAACTTAGTATTTTTAAACTAGTGTGATAATGGCGATTTCCGCACTACTATTTTTTCCAGTCATATCAACACTTTCAGGGTTTTATAGAAAATCGACTAGTTTAAAACTCAAAGCACGCAACTTCGTAACGGGTAGGCGCCTATTAATTAGGATAGCAAAGTTTCAAGCACCAAAGCATTATAAATATAGTTTGCGTTATTACAAATAGTCGAATAAACAACGAGTATAAGTACCCCCGGCGCCTATCACAGATTGTTTGTGTGAGTATAAAACTTTAGATTTAAAACTACTTGGGGAGCTTATAATTTCTGCATATCTGGAAATTAATTATGTCCAATTCAAGTATTACGGTTATACAAACAGCACAACTGGCGCCCGTCGTTGATTTTCCCCTCGACCAGGACACGGACGTTATTAAACAGTTGCTTGCTGATACTCGGTCTGAGAACACGAAGCGCGCGTATGAGAAAGACCTGAAAGATTTCTTCAAGTACATAACCGGGCGCCTGCCCAATTCAGATTTAGTATTAGAGTTTTTACAACTGGAACAATCTCACGCCGTCGCGGTAGTTCTTAAATATAAAGCGCACCTGGTGAACGAGAAGAAATTAGCAGAAGCAACAGTGAACCGGCGCCTCAGTGCAATAAAATCTTTAGCAACAATGGGGCGAAAGCTAGGGTATTGTTCTTACACCTTGGAAGATATTAAAGGTGAGAAGGTTGAATCATACAGAGATACTACTGGAATTCCGCCAGCAGAATACGCGCGGGTTATTTCTCAGATAGACAGAGCAACATTAAAAGGTAAACGTGATTATGCGATTTTGCGGTTGCTTTGGGATAATGCTCTACGGCGCGCTGAAGTTTGTAACTTGAATGTTGGTGATTTTGATGCCCAAGCTAAAACTTTAAGGATACTGGGTAAGGGTAAAGGTACTCAAAAAGTCACCATTGATTTAAGTTTTAAAACTACTGAAGCTATTACAGATTGGTTGATTGCTTGTGGTGTCAGTACTAAATTGAAGGCGCCTCTATTTACTGTTGTTGCTTACAACGGCAATGGTACACGTTTGAGCGGGGAAGCAATAAGGCGCCTGATTGATGAGTTGTCACAGCGCGCGGGTATTACTAAAAAGATGTCTCCTCATAGGGTGCGACATAGTTCTATTACTACTGTGTTAGATAAAAATAACGGGAATTACCGTGCGACACAAAGGTTTAGTCGTCACAAGAAAACTGATACTGTAATTAAGTATGATGACAATAGACAGAAGTTACAAAAAGAAATGACCGATATATTAGCGGATTTGATTTGAGATGGGCGCCTATAAATAAAATCCCAGATTTTTATAGGGTACTGCGGCGCCCAACGACAATAGGTTGATGAAGTATTCCATCCAAGCGTTGCACATCTGTAAAACCAACATCCTTAAAAAGAGACATCAGGTTATCTATAGTAATTGCGTAGTAACGAGATAAGCCAGCAGTAATGCAAGCTGGAACACCTTCACCAACCTCACGTACAAAATACATGGCAACCTCGTAACTATTATTACTCCAATCACGAGTTTGAAACACAAAGTAGCGCTCGCTTCCGTTGTAGCGAAAACCATAAGGCCACATTTGCGGAGAACTTCTATCCTCATCCTCAAGATAGTCTCGGAGGTTAACAAAAGCCACCCCATCTTTCTTTAAACAATCGTGGAAACCTTGAAGTGCGACTCGAATATCCTCTTCTCCTGGAAGATGTGGCAGGGAGTTGTCAGCACTTAGGACGACATCAAACCCAGAACCGTGAGTTTCAAAACACTTACGCATATCTGCCACTTTGAATGTAATATTAAGTCCGCGTGTTACTGCTTCAGAGCGCGCGCGTTCAACTGCTGCCACTGATAAATCTGATGCCGTAACATTATGACCAAATGGAGCAAGCCCTAATGCCTGCGTACCAATACCACACGAAACATCAAGAATAGATACAGGCGCCGAACCTACGAAAGTTCTAATTAAACCGTTTAGAGCATTTCCCTGCTTTTCGATAGCTTCGTTCCAATTGGGATAAACAAGGTGATAAAGATTAGCAATATCGTTGTACATAATTTATGAATTAACGCTTGTTGGGTAATAATTATCATCCATGACATTTTTTGGTTAATTATGCCGGAACTGCTGCGCGCAAAAATGAATACCTGTTTTCTTCCTAATCTTCTCTACTAATTTACGCACCGTATCGTAGCTTATGCGCTCCCCAGCATTACGATTGGAGTGAGATAGAAATAATGGATTATCACCGAGTAGTACTTCCCCTTTAGACTGGCGCCAGTTTAGGTAATTATCTAATAATTGCTGTGCCCAATCATCTAAATTGACGTATTTTCTACTGGAGTGCTTGCTTGAACGAACATGTAATCGGCGCCCATCGTAGTCTTTTATATCTAAATTGACCAACTCACCAGGACGTAATCCATGACGTAGCACAGCAGAAATCGCACTATTTCGTTCTGGGTAATTTAAAGACGCAATCGCACCTAATATAGAACTTACGCTCTCCGAAGATAGAAGATTCTTAGTTTGATTGGCTGCTGGTAAGGGAAGTTCG
This sequence comes from Calothrix sp. PCC 7716, assembly GCF_019977735.1. Taxonomy (GTDB): domain Bacteria; phylum Cyanobacteriota; class Cyanobacteriia; order Cyanobacteriales; family Nostocaceae; genus Dulcicalothrix. Next base: position 6,502,490 of record NZ_AP025018.1, read on the forward strand.
AGCGTGATAGTTGGGTTTGAAGCTACATAACCGTTCTTGTGCATCCAATCGAAGAAGTTCTTAATGATTCCCAATATTCTTCTAATGCTCGTGTCGCTCAATACTTTTTGCTTTACTCCAAACCTATGCAGCATCAGATATTTTTTAAATTCTTCCATATGTTCCGCATCTACGTCTGTCCATGCGGTATTTCTCCATCTAAGAAAATAATTAAAGTAGTGACGGTAGGCTTTTTGAGTAAGCGGCGCCAATTCCTGTGCGTTTATCCATTCATAAATTCGTATTGTTCGTAAGTCTGTACAATTATTAGGCGCCATTTGAGGTGTAGATTCTTCAACTACTGGAATTATTTCAACTTCGGGTATCTTCTTCATGGCGCCTGTCCTTACTTACAATTGTCTTCTATTCCGGTTGTCATGTAAACCGGAATAAGATTATTCTAAGACAAAAATGTGTAATGCTCAGAGTTAAATCACAACGAGCAGTTTGTCGGTTCGCGCAAAAGGCGCTAATCTTCGCACAAAAGCCGCTAATTTTTCGCACGTCATGCAATTTATTTCGCTGTAAGCTTTATACTGCAAGGAATATTGCCCAAGGGGAAATCCAAGCATGATATAAGTAAAAGCGCTCTCCAGTATCTACCACAATGCTTTTGGACTCCGTGCCAGTCAAATCCTGGAATTTGCCTCCAGAGCGCGAATTGTTCTAGAAATTAGCGTGCATGTGCGAAAAAATTAGCCAGGTTGTGCGAAAATATGTGCCTGAAACAACGTAATTGTGGTTTCGCGCATAACTTGAAATTCTGGAAACGAACTTATAAGGGTTTCAGCCTATAGAATTCGCGCATAAAATGAAAATGACGGTTTTTTAAGGTCAAATTCGCGCGTAAAATGAAGTGAATTCGCACATAAAATAAATTTTTTTCAAAATCGCTGCTTCCTGCTCTGCGCTTTGAATAGGTCGCGATAACTATCCTAACTCTACCGCTCAAACCCTGATTGCATCGTCTGGTCAAAATCAGAAAATTTCATTTTATGTGCTTTGACGAAAATCGATGAAAGTCTTATGAAACCGTTGTTTCACTTTATGCGCGAATTGCGTTGCCTGAAACCCTTATACATTCGTTTCCAGGATATTACTTTATGTGCGAACCGACATAATCACGTTCAATAATTAGCATCTTTTGTGCGAACCTACAAGTTTTAAAAAGTATGGCGCCTGAAAAACGTAAGATACCGAATAAGTGCAAACAATGTGCCATGCTCAGTGCTGATCAGGCGAAAGAAATACACGGCGCCAGTGGCGATAATTGCTGGGACCCTTCGGTGTGTTACAGTCGTAGGTCTCATGCACGACACAAAGACAGGCGAAATCAAGCGCGCGCAGTGAGACGTTCTTCTGTTGTAGCCGAGGAAATATCTATCGACATCGAGGAATACTCTGATATTTACTTCGCGACTCTAATTGTTTACAGGGCGCCAGGATATGAAACTCCCATACACGCAATTGGTGCCGAAGTATGGAAGGGTCAAGAAAAGCGCGCGGTTGTAACACCTATACATTGTGTTGGGATGGTTAAAAGTCAGGTTTTAGGATACACGAGGAAATTATTGGGGGTCTTGAATTCAAATTACGGCATCAAAAAATTCGCTTCTCTTGAACGACTGGACACAAGCTATTGCCCAATTAAACCTTGTCCTCATAATCCTCAAAACTAAATATTTTAGAAGTTTATTCGCTAAAAATAGTCTGTAATGCTTGCTATATAAAGCTTTGAGTTCTAGAAGTATATTTCTAGTATGCCAGGATGAACTATTTATAATGAACGAAAAATTTGTGCAGTTAGAAGTATGGGATTTACGAGTAGGAAGCACTCGCAGGCGCCTGATACAAAGGTCATCAGAAATATTTGAGTTTAAAATTCTACGTTATATAAGTAATTATAAGTAATCGAATCTTTAAAACAATTCTTGCCAAAAAATTAGCTCAAATGACTCCTATACAAGTATTGAAGCTTTAAAACTAAAACAAAAAACGTCTAGTATCGCATAACAAAAAATATAATGAACGAAAAATTTATACAGTTAGAGATTTGGGATTTGTTAGAGTCAGCACTTGCGGCGCCTATGAATGTTGACTGGCGCCTGTTATGGAATGGTTTAGATGTATCATTATTAGATTTAGATACAACCGAACAGCTACAAGTTGCAGCAGATGCATTAGTACAAATGGTTGAAGTATTCCATGCTCGCAGTGTTGAAACTTTTGAAGAAATTGAATCTGTTATAGGTGATGATGGCCCAGTGATGGGTGATGCTGACTTTGCTCCATTTGTTCGGCAAAGTATGGGCATTGATTTCGATGAGTTTATAGAACCACTGGTAAGTCCGCCTCGTAAACAATATGAATGGGCGCCTGAAATAGAAAATCATTCAATAGTACAAATAGTCGAGAAGGAAGTTTTACTTGAAACACTCCCTATAGAAGAGAGCGAGGATACTATTTGGGAGTCGGTTTTAGATATAGCGCACAGTGAGAATGTGGAAGCTTGGGTTAGGGCAATTACTATATATATAGATAATGTGGCGCCGGGACAGGTAGTTACTGTATCAGGTTTGATGCGCGCGTTACGGGAATTGGCGCCTGTTGAGGTTTGGTTGGGTTTACTGCTTGGGTCATTTGGTATGCGTTCTAACTGTCAGTTTAACTTTGATGACTATAATATATTCTGTGAACAATTTTACGCATTGGATATTTTAGTTACTTATTCCGAGTCCTAAAATAAGTGGTGCCTAAGAATTTTAGCAATAATAATATTTTCCTGTTGTCGTTCATAATGGTTTCAAATTACTAATTAGTAATAAGATATATGGCAAATCAAGCTTTAAAGATATCAGTAAAAATGGCAGTGGTTATGGGTGTATTTTTACCGCTTGCTGAAACTGTAAGAAGGTCAAATCAACTATTAGATTTAACTCGCTTTTTCAATTGGTTTGATGATTATATTCTTGGTGCTGTTCTCTTAATTGCTGTTTACTTGGTAAAGAAAAATGTAAATAATGCAATTGCATACTTAATTGCTGCTTGGGGATTCGTATCAGGCGCCCTTTTTCTAAGTTTTTTAGGACAATTTAATTTCTACAGAACAAATACTGTTGACCCAGGAATCTTTTCAACAACCTTCGTAGCAGTAGCGAAAGGATTAATCTTGGGATATATGTTAATAGGTCTTTACATGGCTGTAAAATCTAATTCCTACAAATAAACTGATAACTGTCGGTCGAATAGAAGTAGTTAACATGGCATCCGGAGAAGTCATTACTGTGTTAGATTTAATACAAGCTTCTTCAAGATTGGCGCACTTTGTTAATTTCTCCCTCGGCGCCTAACACGGAGTTTTTTATATGTTTCCACTTTAGCTTTAATTTATCCTGGTTTGTACTTAAAATATCGTAATAATTACAAAGATGGATATATACATGTAATAATATGCTTTTTGGAAGGAAAATTATCTGGCTAACAGCTTGCTTAACTTTTGGAATTAATATTTTTAGTTTACCTGCATCCGCCAAGGATACAGCAACACCTTCGCAAAAAGAAGTTAGGGAAATGCTTAAAAATATTTGTGGACAAAATAATATCCTGGTGCAAGAAAACATGTCAGGAAAAAATAGACTTGGATGTAGCGCGCGCGAAGCTAAAAAACGTATTTCTTTATCGATTACTGATGAAGATATATTTACTGTAGAAGGAGTTATCTACGGTAGCTTTAGTAAACCAGGTGTTAGAGAAGCTTTAGTTGATATAGAAGCTACAAGTGAACCACGCAGTTCTTTTTATGGTGGTAGTATGTTACTGCGTCGTTCGGGTCAAGGTTGGTCGTTTGTATGGTATAAATCAGGATTAAGATTAAATAATTGCTTTAAGATACCATTTAAAAACAACCAAAGTAATGTTCTTTGTAAATATGAGTATTATAGTGCTAACTCACAATCTGAATGGCTAACTCTAGTGGATTTTGAAAAGACAAAAGATGAAAATACAACACTACTATTAGTGAGTAATAATCTTGGAAATTGTAAACCTCCATTCCGAGATATAAAAATAACTAAGTTTTCAGGACGAGATATAAATAGCGATGGTACAACAGATATAATCGTCAATGTGAGAGCCGGAGTCAGTAATGCTAAAAAAATACCTGAATCTCAATGTGATGAAGTAAATGGTAAATTACCCAATTCTAAAATGTATCGGCTAGTATTCTTATATAATGGTAAGAATTTTCAGCCTACACCACAAACAGCAAAACAAATTAAGTATTTTGATTATTTAATGAAAACTTATATTACTAAATAATCATAGGGAAAATGATAATTGGGATTAATTAAATATTGGCGCCCAACGGGAGAGCTAGTTTATATAATGTACTACTTAAGGACTAGTAATCTTTAATTCTTAGGGTGCATTTAAGAGTATTGAGCGCACCCTAATTAATTCAAGTACTTAAAAGAAAATAATTGTTAGTTATTACTGGCGCCGTTTTGTTTAGTAGCAGCGTTAACATTTGTATAAAATTCCTCACGACTAATTTTACCTTGAAGTACTTTATTGAAGGAATTATTTACAGTTTTTTGAGCATTTGTGTTAAACTTTGTCACATTACCGTCGTTGGAATTAACTAATCCAATTATTTCATCATCGTCATCGGGTAAAGTTCTCAAAAACTTCTTAAAGAAATCAGAATTTTGTTTAGCGTCCCAAGCTTGAATTGGAAATTCTCTTATTTGACTCAGTATTTGTTGAGCTACGTTACGTGCATCAACTCCTGAATTCCACACACTCAAACTGTATTTTCTTAATCCAGCTGGAGGACACGCCATAACCAAATACTTTCCTGTCATGCGAGATTTTTCAACCCAAGTGTAAGAAAATCCTTCTTCTACAGGAATATGTTCGCTCACGATACAAGCAAAATCACCATCAAAAACTTGAAAATTTAGATGTGGATTTGTTATTGCTAAATCTCTTACTACCTTTCTAAGTATGGGAAATCTATTCTGAGTAGTGGAGAAGACAGGTATCAAATCTTTATCCAACTGTTGATTTTTCTTAACAGTAGAACGCGAATTAATAAGACTAATAATTTGAGCCTTTAGACTTGAATAAATTTTATCTTCCTGAAAGTGTTCATTAAAAAATTTAGACATAATTTTTCTAATTACTTTACACAGCGATTATAGATATTACTTGTAAGCGCAATAATTACTTATTCGCTCCTAGCTAAAGGCAAATTATACATTACTTTTAGCACCTGAAAATTTTATTAATAATTGTTCATATTACGGTATTAGGCGCCCAAAAAGAGAGCCAATTTATCTACGACTCTGGTAATGTGGGACGGGAACCAAGGAGCAACACTGGAATTACTATAGACAATATTAATGTACTTATGTAGTAAGCTTGGCGCCATGCATATTCTCAATCACTACATTGTAAGGAATTATCGAAATCCACGTTAACACAGTTCCACAGCAGTAAGCGTTGATTATATACTGGTTTTGAGGACTTTTCCAAAAAGATAAATCAATTCCTATTTGACCATCTTGTATAACGTGAAGCTGGCGCCCATCTTTACCTTCTAACCCTAACATTACGCCGTCTTTAATCGCATCAAGGCAACAATAAAATGCAAGGGTAAAAAGTTGATTTGTAATTTCCCATGCTTTGCGCTGTTTTTGGATAAAGTCTAACACGTCGTGAACAATCTCTTTTTGTAAGGTCAGATTTATTTTTCCAACAACGTTTTCAATCAGGCGCCTTTGAATTTCAGCAGCAGGGATAATTGAGTATGGCAAATTTTGGTTAGGGTGGTGAATAATAATTTGCTGCCCTAAGTTAGGGCGCCGAATATTTCATCAACTTGAGGATGCCAGTTATCTTGATAATGTCGGAAACTTTCTGCAAGTTGGACACCGATTTGACGATGGATGGGTGCAACGTTTTCAAGTATATGAGTGATTTGAAAATCGTTGGATTTTTCAAACCAGTGCCGAACTATTCTCCAAAACTCTCTACGTATAAAGCGATTACGGGATTCTGCTAATTTGCTTATCTGAGCAGAAAGTTTGGCGCCTTTAAATTGAGCAACACGTTTTTCACACGTTGATGTAAAAGATTTATTACGTGAATTTTGGTGTCTGAAATGTGCTTGCCTAGTACGAATCGCATCACCTTTATTAGCTGCTACCCAATCAACAAATTCTTTACAACACAAACATTTTACGATTAAGTCATTTAAATTGTTAAAATCTACGTCGCTAGCTTCAATAATTTCCTCGAACTGCGAGTGTCTAAAACATCGTAGTGCTTTATCCATAAATTCGCGTGTCAGGTACACAAGTCAATTATACTACAAATAACTTTAATTGTCCGTAGATACGTAATTATTCTTGAATAAATAGTATGCTGTATTAATAATCGGCACCATAATTGATTAATATATTTTGATAACCACAACGAAGCTTTCTAACTTAAAAACATGCGCCTATTTAAAATCGTAGTTCTTGCTTAATTAAAGTATATTTTTTATCACTGTGTAGATGCGTTCTTAGGGTGCGCTTACGAGCATTAACTGCACCCTAATAAATCGCGAAGTTAAGAATTGTTAAGTTTTCCGGCGCCGACTAAAGTCAGGGCAAGGAAGGTTCGATAGTCCCGAAGGATGAACTGCACATAAGAAGCCACTATTAAACGCACAGCCGCTTGCACAACATAAGCAAGAATAAACTTGTTTCTCTATTATCTTTTTATCAACTTCTTCGTGGTCACGAAGAAAAGCAACTAAATTTGATTCGTTACCTCTATTGTTCCTACGAGTATATTGCATTGCCCGCCATTGTTCGGCGCCAGCTTGGATTGCCTCGCTGTTTTGCTCGTAGATTTCTACTTTACGCGCGCGCGTAATCAACCAACGAGCATATTCCTCTGCGTTAATAGCTAGAAAATTTTCAACTCTCTGACTTGAAAACCATTGCATCGGCGCCGCCTTTCTAGAATGTGGATTTGTTACATATCTATCTGGTTCACCAATGCGCTTAATCCAGCTTTCACTGAGTAAATAATTTTGTTTCAATGAGGACTTAGTTATAAACTTATCTTGAATGGCGCCTTCTTCGGTGTCAGCGTCGCTATATAAATCTATCCATATATATTTATCTTTCATATCGTCCCAGATTCTGGCAACCGCAGTTGGTTTTATTCCATCTTGGGGCTTTTTGTTAAGTTTCTTTAATTCCCCAATTGTTTTTAAATTCCGGCGCCGACGTTCGTCCCAGGTAATTGCTTCAGGTAAACTTGGGTCAATAAGTTCAGTGTCTTCAAGTCTATATAAATTGTGGCAACTTACACTAAGTACTGCTGCAAGAGAGGCGCCTTCTTTTAATTTTAAATTTAATGCTGCTAATTCTGACTCTAATATTAGATTATTGGGGACTTGACCATACTCGTAACGATGGACGCCTGGACAATTGGTGGATGGTCGGCTTTTCCAGATGACGTTACATACAGTGCAGTGGTAGCGTTTATCTTCTGTTTTAGTTAGGGAGTGCTTTGACATATTTAAATTATTCGGCGCCGTGCGTACTTTGAATAATTATCTGCATTATAAAATAATATTAAAATCAGTACATTCTTATTTTCTTTTATGTAATTAGTACTTTCGTTTTTATGCTTTGAAAGTAGATATTGAGGGAAGATGAAGGGAGTTCAAGGGTTAATAGAGGGAAATATAAGTCTTGATTATATATATTTTTATTTACATCCCCTTGCAAATCCCTTAATTTGTTTATTTACTATATTGGCTGTAAATAACGGAAATGCTTACGACACAAGCTATTCTAGAATAAATATTTTATAATCACCGTAATTTATGTTGCGATACAGCATTTTATTCATCGGCGCCTGTTTTTATTTTTCAGTCTTTATATTGTGAACACACTACACAATTGTTTAATCGAAGCGGCTGTAAAATAATTAATTCAATCTAATATTTCTGATTAAATAGACTGCAATAATATGCATACAAGCATTGATAGTTACAACTTATCAGCTTTAAAGGTATCGCTCGTTCATGTAAACACAGTTTTTAGGTATTGGTAGCGAGTAATGGCTAGCTTAAAACCTACGTGGAATTACCTTTACACTGTATTTTACGCTTGGAAATATTTTTACTAGGGCAATTATTCAAATTACTAGGGCAATTTTCACTTCTCCCCTAGTAATTCAAGTATTGACATCATTGGGCGCACTGTACCAACAGCTAGTAAATATGACACTGCAACTCTTAATCACCTTTTACGCTTGGGAGATATTTTTACTAGGGCAATTATTCAAATTACTAGGGCAATTTTCACTTCTCCCCTAGTAATTCAAGTATCGACATCATTGGGCGCCATGTACCAACAACTAGTAAATATGACACTGTAACTCTTAATCACCTTTTACGCTTGGGAGATATTTTTACTAGGGCAATTATTCAAATTACTAGGGCAATTTTCACTTCTCCCCTAGTAATTCAAATATTGAAATTATTGGGCGCCATGTACCAACAACTAGTAAATATGACACTTCAACTCTTAATCACCTTTTACGCTTGGGAGATATTTTTACTAGGGCAATTATCATTCATTACTAGGGCTACTTCCGTTTCTCCCCTAGTAATGGAGAAATCAGAAGCGGCAAATCGGTTTGTTTCCTCCTCTATTCCACCACTCCCAATAGCTCTAAAACTTCTTTTACAGGTGCTTTTTCCTTTTTTAAGTTTTGTACCTGGGATAGTAACCGCTTAGGAATGTACTTGGTAGATTTAATTTCACGCTCGCCATCGCTCCAAAACTCGTAATGATAATAAGCTTGCGGGTAGTCTTTACCGTTTTTAGTAATAATGCGCCAATGGATACTACCACTTCCTTCACCTTTATGCCGCATTTTACTAGGGGAGATATTTTTACTAGGGCTATTATCCAAATTACTAGGGCTATCTTCTATCTCCCCTAGTAATTCTCCATTGCTAGGGCTATCTTCTACCTCCCCTAGTAATTCTCCATTACTAGGGCTATCTTCTACCTCCCCTAGTAATTCTCCATTACTAGGGCTATCTTCTACCTCCCCTAGTAATTCTCCATTACTAGGGCTATTTTGAATTCCCAAGCGTAATTCGAGTATCGACATAATTGGGCGCCTCGTAGCAACAGCTTGTTCAATAACCCCTAGTAATTGTTTAGGAATGTACTTGCTGCGCTTGTGACCGTTTTCTCTCCAGTGATAATAAGCCTGGGAGTAGGTAGTGCCGTTTTTAGTAATAGTACGGTGGTAAATTGAGCCACTGGCACGAATGCGCTTTTTACTAGGGGAGATATCTGCATTACTAGGGCAAGTATTACTAGGGCTGTTTTGAATTCCCAAGCGTAATTCACCACCGCGACTATCTGGAGAATACAATTCATTCGTTACAGTGGAGGGCAGTTGCACAACTCCAAACGCATCAAACACTTCTACAAACCGCGCGCTATTACTTCCCCAGTAAATCAACACATGTGATTGTCGTGCAGGTAATTTTGCTTCGTAGTTGGTATCTAAGAATTTTATCCGCCCTTTCCAAAAGCAGACAGGCTGATTTTTTAAAACTGGTGACAGCCAATTAGTATCTGTGGCGCCAGGAACGAGTGCGATAGCTTCGATGACTCGACCAGTTTTAATTTCTTCTGTCAACTTGGCAATCCATTTACCAGGACACGAGTAAGGAGGGTTAAGGAAAACTCTGCCCAGCCACTGTTGGGATAATCCATCCTCGTTGACTGTGTAGTGTTCGCGCGCGGGTATTTTCTTACCAAATAAGCGCACATGGGTCTAGGTGAATTTCTCCCAACACCTGCACAACCAAATCAACGATGTGAGGCGGAGTGTACCAATTGTCAGATGATTTATTTTTCATTGCTACTGTTTTTAGGTAAAGTCTTTCTGTCACGCCATCCATGTGTGAAGGGCGCCTTTCAATCTGCGAAGAATACGTGCGCTTGGTACTACGTAAATTTGAGAGTAGTAGTAGCTAAATTTACGAAAACCGCCCTAATTTCACTCGGTAACACCTCAATTAAGTAGGCAAGTAAAGATGCTTTGATTTGTGGTACTTGTGAAGCAACCATTTGGGTAAAACATGACCATCCGTAGGCGCCGACTAATTCCAACACCTGCACAACTACCTGGTTCGCTGGTAGATTGTCTAGATTGGAAACAAGTATTGGTAAATATTGCTGTGTTGCCCAAATCAGGTCTTCATTGGATGGTTCAAAATTATTAGTTTCGCTATTATTAGCCGTTAATAACAAAACTAATAATTCTTTGAGTGCCTTCCAACCACCCAGTTCCTTAGATATCTGACTAACTCGTTCTTGGGTTATTCCAACAATTTCTGCAATCGCAGCTTGTGTAACTTTCTTACCGTTCTCTACGAGTTGTTTGTATGCAGACGCTAGTAACCACTTGGTCTGTTGTCCTACTGTTCCAGATAAGGGAGTAATACTTACTGCCTCAATACGCTCGAAATTAACTGATGTAAGTTCAGCCAGTAGGAAACTTAAGTCGTGATCACCAATAAAGTAGTAATACAATTCCTCTTCTGGTCTCAGGTGTGAACGCAGTCTTCCTGCTTCTTGTAGAATTTCTGCTTCAACTTTGGCGCCCACAAACATCTGAAAACCCGCATCAACATCCTTGGTATCTAAACTTACCTCTACCCCTGTCAATAGGTGATATTCAATTGCAAGCTCTCCCAAATTTGGGTAAGGTACGCCGACACTGCACAGAGAGTCTGCATCTTTAAACCTGTTAATACCTCTCCCATCACGGAAGTGGTAGCCATCATAGTTAGATGCATGTTTCTTCCACTCTATGAATTGAAGATTGGGATGTTTACTAATCAATTCTTTTTTGAGTGCAGAAACTCGTGCATCCATAGACTCACGTCTATCCTTACCAACTTTACCCATACCCATAACTTGAATAATTGTTAAGTTTTCATACGTTGGCTTAACTTGTTCAATTTGGAGAATGGTATCTTTATTTACTCCCAACTTCAATGCCAAGTCCTCAGTACGCATAGTAGCGTCAAGGTAAATATTAAACGCAGCATTTAAAGCAACTTCACGGTGACGTAGATTTGGTGTGTATATAGATAAAACACCATGTTCACAACGGAATGCCCCAACTTTTTCCTTACCCCACACCTGTAAAAGAGGCGCCAACCAATTAAGCGTAACTTCTTGTAACGCAGTCTTGGTTAGTTGATTATTTTCTTGACGGAATATACGGTTAGCAAATTTAGCCGCTTTTTTGGCTCCACCTTCTAAACCTTCTATACTCACCTTGTCAGCAGATTCACGCAAGAAGTCCAAATCAGGCGCCAAATCTTCTTCCAATTCCTCAACTATCTCACTGAGATTTGCGGGGCAATAAGGTAGCAATTCCCATATAGCCGAGTTATCAAACCCATATCTGTTTGATGGTTTCAATTCTTGGCTAAGTAACGATTTGATAACCGTTAGTACTGGGCGTAATTCCTCCAATGCTTCAGGGTTTTCTATTGCCAACTGTCCAATCGTTTGGTTAAAGTCAGCCAAGGTAACAGAAATAGATGTATGAGTTTTTAAAAGTGTTGAAGCTTCGTCCCAAAACATCCCACATTCGGAATATTTATATTCTTCAGCAGATGGCAAACTATCAGGATGCGCGCGTATTTGTGGAGCTGCCAACACATGACATCTTTGATTACGAAAACCAAAACCATAACCACTTGAAGTTTGGCAAGCTTTAAACAAAGAACAACCCAAACAAATTGGAGAATCTCCACTTTCAATGTGGGGTATATTTTTTGCCTTTAGCTCATTAAATAAATGGTGACGGTGACAATTACCTGGTGTCAACTTAACATTTGCAAACTTTCTAGGATGTACTAAGAAAGGTTCTCCACAAGCGGTTTTACGGGTTTCATCTATTTCTAATCCATTGTGACGAATTACCAAATCTACATAGTTTTGCTCAACAGTTTCTGTGGTTGGATTACGATGGTCTGCGGCTAAATAATATAAACGCTCAACCTCAAAGTCTTCTGCTACAGTTAAACCCGCAGTGTATGACTTACCCAAACCAGGCGCCGATAAATCTAAGATATCGTGCCACTGTTTCTCAACTGACTCTAACCAAATTGATAACCGTTGTTCTGAAGTGTACTGGATTTTTGGTAATCCTAAATCAATGTACTCTTGCTGTGTTGGTAAGTTACCAAGCTTGTAAATATGTACACATACAGGCGCCAATTTAGTAGTGCTTACTGGCGCCTCCCCGAAACCCTTAAACTGTTTGGATAAATATCTTCCTAGCTTGCTTAACTCGTGCTTAATATCCTCAAAGTGATTTTGGGTACTGCGGTGTATAGCCTCGAACTCAGACCAAGTAATTATTTCAATGGCGCCGTTATATTCATCTGGGTCAGCCGCATCTTTGGTATATTGACCCCACCAGCCTACCTTTAATTCATAGCCTAATTTGTTTAATAGCTGGTTTGTGCGACGATATTGACGCATGACTTGACGGTTAGCAACGGCGCCTGCATCAACGTCGAGTACTATTTCCTCAATGCCTCCAAGTTCTACTGCTAATTGGTCAAGATAAGATTCCAAGGTTTGAGGAGAGCCAGCAAAGTTACCACCCGCTGCTCCTAAAACGATTTCTCCACGTTTTTGTGCTGATATCCAAGGTTTTAAGATACCTTCCTCCATGCGTACCCGTTTGGATGTTGTGTAACCAATTGGACGGCAGCAAGTAATTGGTAACTCCCCATTGATTAAATGGGATGTTGCACCATTCGGACGGTTTTTAGTTTGGGAGGATGCCCATTTGTATTTACCAGTTTCTGCATCGTCCGAGTGTAATTGCCAAGTGATGATTTCTCCGTTAGGCGCCCATACAGGACAAAGATAACCAGCTTGGGTAATGAGGGAATCTCCGTTAATTGAGACACCAGCCAGCTTGTAATTAACTTGGAAGTCAAGTTTCTGCCACTGGACGACACTTCTAAACATTCCAAGGTTTATTTGCTCGTCGGTTAATCCACGACTCAGCAAATCTTCACGATGGTTAGAAAACAAATTTAACTGCGACAATATTTGACGAATGGCGCCGTCCCGTTCAGATGTACCCAATAAACGTGGGAACTGTTTACGTTCTGCGTCTTTACGAACGCGCGCAATTTCTTCTAATTCTTGGCGCCGTGCTGAAAGTTCATCCGCATTGGATTGTCGTTCAACATACATTCCCCATGAACCATCTTTGGTATTTCCAATGAATTGAAAACCTGGTTTATTCTGGGTTCCGTCTGCACCTTCCATGCACATACGGAGTCCGTCGAGTTCACGGCATTTACCTGTTGTATTGCCACAGAATATACAGGGATTATGGCGCCTAGTTGGAATTGGTTTACGCATTTAAGACTCCTGTTAGGTGGAGTCGATTAGCCGTACTTCCTCAAAAACTACCATGCCTTATCATGCTATTGATGACTTTGAGCCTTAATTTTTGTTAATGTTTTAGAACGTTTTATTATGTGGTTGGCTCTGGCATGGTGTTTTCTTGCCCAAAGGGATTCAAGCTTTGGGATGGAAACACTGCTAACCGACTTTTTTTTGTTTATTTTGTCGGATTGGCTTAAGTACACTTATGGGTGCTGTATGGGCGTTACATGGGCGCTGTTACCTCCATTTACAAAGCTTGTCAGAAAGCGCAAATTATTTGATTTGATGATTACTGCTTTGTTTTCATACACATACGTCTCAGTGTTGAAGTGGCGCCGTTTTGTCGTGCGTTCTTACAGTAAATCTAATGCGAAACATAAATTTACATAAATGTTTCCCTTATTTAACGGCAAAAAGGCATCTAAAAGTCACACCACAGTACACAAAATTGTCCAATTTCTTGTAAGATGTTGGTGTATAGAAACAAGTAGCGAATAGACTCCTCGATTTACTAACAAATCCCGCCTCCCAGCAGAATTCTGTAAATCGTGGGGTAATTTGCGCTTACTGCACAATTCAATATTTAATTCTTTAGCGATTTTACAGCCAAAGTGTCACTTGTAGAACATGAGAGTAGATATTTTTGGCTGTAAATTTTTGTGTACTTACGTTGCCCTCCTTGCATCTGTAACAAAATCTTGATAGCAAACTTGATATTTTTGCATTAATGTTAGTTTAAATCATTTGATACTATCTGTGTACAAATTTTATTTTTTAATCCAGAAAAAAGCATTACAAAATCTAATGTAGCCAATTTGACTATATACTTAGTTAATTAATACTGAAAGTATGCAACATCTTGAACATGTGTTTAATTTAAAAAAAGGATATTTTACACTGTTAGTTGACAGTACGGCGCCTGTTCTCGTATTGAAGTAGCGCTCCTAAAGTTGGCAACCTCTCAAATCATAAATCTGTCTATTGGTCGATTAGAGCAGTGGTATCCATATGTCACAACACATGATTAACTGATAAATAAGTTTTTAAATTATTGCAGCAAAATCAGAAATAGTGTCACTTGCACTATTGACATCCAGTAGTGTTGGTGTAGTACTTCTATTTCCAAAAACACTCAATATTTTATGGGAACCTCAAGACGGCACTATTTATTACCCCTACTAATCAATGACACTATTTGATTCATACAGATAGAATGTTGGATGCCTGTGAGTCATGTTGAGTCGAAGACAACTGTTGTTATGCCATATCTCAAAATGTAATGCAAATTGTGTCATCTTGTGCCTAATTATGTCATTATAGTATCGCTTTACCGCAATGCTTAGAGCTTGAAGTGGCGCCACGCGCTTCGCTGAAATTACCTTCGGTACACTCCGTGAACAAAATTCAAAATGGTAAGAGGGTATTTGAAAACACTTCAGCTACATATAAATTAAAGGGTATTGAACTATCTCCTTAATTCGATATAAGAGTCTATGTAACCAAATTTACCTAATACGTAAAGTCAAACAATCTTGAATGAGCATGTAGTGTACTGAATATATCTAATGATTAGACTTCAGGCGCCAGAGTAATTTTATTTTCTACTTGAAAAAGTAGATGTTGAGGGAATCTGAGGGATATTCCAGGATATTATAAGTATTTTTTATATACATTTTTAATGAAATACCCTTGTAATTTGCTTAGTTTGTGTAATGCGAACGTAGGAGTAGTACGAGCATTGAGATGGGTTTTTTTGTGAACTATTAGTTGACACTATATAATTTTTTGTAGCAAAGTTAAACTTGAAACAGTAACAGATCATTGATAGAACAAAAAGCGTTCAACTTACCGTGTCGAGTTAACGAATTAGAGGCAAAGATTTCAGACATCCGCTCAAACATTGCTGGATATAGGTTATACAGATTCGAGTGGTTTGTCACCAGATAAGATGTGTGAAATCTTTACGCGCACTTTTAGAAATTGGCACCACTTGAAAGAGAACAATTTGTTCCCATCCGAACGTTTGTTTTTCGCTAAAATAATTGATACCAATTTGTGAAATAAGTGGCGCCATTTGAAAGAGAACCAATGGTTCTCATTTGAGAATGTATGAACGTTCATTTATTAACTAACGCCCTTGTGCAATAAAATATGAAAGCAATAATAGGACGAAAGCTAGGGCATGGTTCCTACATCTCACAAGATGTACTCATGTAAGAAAGTTTAGTAATTCAAAAATACTATAAATATTCCTTCCTCTGAATATGCACACGTTATTGGATTATTGGTTGATTTGATTTGAGATGAGCGCCTTTTAGTTATAAGCACGTCAACGAAAAATTGTTTATTTTTGTAATTTTAACTTTGATTGCTACGAGGTTTTTTGTGAGCAATTTTATGTGTCTAATACAAGTGTAAAACGTCATTGAGTAAATGGCACCTTTTAATTAGGGATAAACTTTTATGAGCAGTGCAAAAATACCAGAAAACGTGAAACTAAGGATGAAAGAACGAATATTGAACTATGCTGAACAAAACTACGCAGGTAAATACATACGTATTGAAGTACGTTTTCATGGACTTTTCTGTTATGTAGATGCTTTTAAAGAGCCATTTGTATCAGAAGAAAATTATGATATATCACTATTTAAAGAAACACCGTCCGAACGTAGAGATAGACTAAGAAATTTACCAATTCATTTGTTCCGCTTAAAGTACGAAGGTGATGAAGAACAGTGGGAAATGGCTTATTATAGCTATGCTCACAACAAATACGAACTGAGTTTATTTTTAAATGGAACTTTTTATGGAACTCCAGAAGAAGCATTCAAAGAGTCAGCAATGTATCTAGAATAATATATTTTTTATAATTATCTAACTAGACAGGCGCCACTAAGTAAAATTCAAGTAAGTACGAGTTACCTTAGTGCCAAAATTAAATTGTTTGTGTTCAAACAAATGCGAATGGTTCAGCTATGGTAATAGAATTATGTATTAATGTAGAATTGTAGTTGAGTTATGCTTATAAATTAATTTACATATTTTTTGAGAGAAAGTGCTGTTCACTACATATTATGATAAATTAATTACTTTTATTGAATTGTGGGTTTACAGTAATGCAACATGAAAGTGCCCAGTCTACAATATCTGATATCAAGTTACTTCGCGCGCATTCTACTAAAATAAAAAAGTGGGTTGAAACAGTAAAAGAGTTGCAATCCGACAAATATTCAATTTCTATATCTATTACCCGATTAATTAGCATCAAAAGTCTTTGTCAGGATGAAGGCGCCGCAAGACATTTTGGTTTATATATGGCGAAGGCTGCACAGAAACAGATGAACGGCGCTTTGCGTTATGAAAGTACTACTGTGGAAGAGTGGGAAATTCATAGAAGTTTAATGATGGAAGCTATAACTGTGATGGAATCGTATATCAAAACTCCTACTGATGAAGGAAAGCGGTCATTATCTGCTTTTTTGAGACATATTTCTCAGCTACAAGGGGATAATTTTCGTAGGATTCACGGGACTACAATACATTTTGTTAATAGTGCTTATTTATTAAAGCTTGAATATGCAATTCGCTGTTTTACTGACCATGATTTCCCTAACTATGCTTATAAGCTAGCTAGAGACTATACTGAGTCGTATGAACCGAGTTATGGCACAGGTTTAATTCCTGACTCCGCTCCTAAACTATTGGAAATATCAGAGTTTTGGTGTCAGTACTATTTTGGACAAAATCTTAATGATAAGTTTCCTAAACTGATGGGACTTATAAACTCTTAAATATAAAGTTTTATATTTTTTTAGTTTGTGATAAAAATATATAATCCGGCGCCAGTTTTATTGCTAAAATTACTCTTTATGCAATTGCATAAAGCAATGGCAAAGATATGCGCGTAAGCAAATCTATCGGTAAGGAACTTAATTACAAAGCTCGTTGTCCGCGCGATTTCTCAGATGGAAAATAAAAACTGGAAAGCCGTTGTAGGTACTTTGCTAGTTGTTGCAGTAATGTTCATGTGCCAGCAAATACATTACCTTTACTTTCACTAGCATTTTTTGTTTGGGCATTGATTCTCCTAGCACTTGTCTGTAGTACCAGATAGCTATAGCAACTACGATAACTACTATCATTATTTATTTTTATCTATGATAACTACTATCATTATTTATTAATCGGCGCCAAAACTATAATTTTTTCAGCAGTTGTATTTTGTTTGCTGCGAACTAATATACTTGTGCCTGTTCGTTTACTTTTTCAACCACAATCAAAATTTCAGGCGCCTTCCTCTATTTGAAATACAGGCGCCCTTACGTTATTGTTTTACCTCTTACTCAATCCCAACAAATTCGGGGTAAAACGTTCGCATATGTCGGTCGGTTGGACTACGGTACATAGGCAAATTGTACTTCACACCATTAATTACTGCTTGCTTTGATGCCATTGCTTCTGGCAGGAAGCGAACTGTTCCAAGAGCTAATAAACCTTCTACACTTGGGCCAACCCAAAAACCACCAATGGGTTTAGTCAGTTTACGGAACTCTTTAGCCTCATAGTCAAACGCGCGCCACTCAAATGATAATGTGGCAACCTCTGGCGAAACATCAGACGGTAAGTTTTTCCATGTAATAAACTTAATCAAATCAGACTCAATATCATCATCATCATCTCGACGGAAGCGTTCATCTATATAGTATTTGTACCAAAAATGATAGCCTTGAACCTTCCCTTGCTTTTGCTCACCGACAACGACGTGTTCAAAACCGCTAAGGTCTTTATTTTTACCTGAATCAAACTGCTCAAACCAAACCCTTTGTAAAATTGCCCACCATTGGTCTTCAGATATATTCTGTCCAGATTGTTTTGAGACAAAATCTCTAGCTATCTTCATCGGAGCGCTACGATAGATTTCGTCAAGGAACTCCTGCACCTCTGCTTTTTCCTCTGGAAAGTCATTTTCAGATTTTGTTTGGTCAAGCGTGTAATTGTTGAACAGCTTGGACGCTAGGTCATAGCTATGAAGTTTCTTTTCGGGAATAACTACTTCGTCAATTAGTCGGTGGTCGGCGCCTGCATTTTCGTTTTCATTGACAACAACGTAACCGTGTGCTTTTACTGCCTCTGATATTTTCTCACCCTTCCTAACAGCTTTTAGTCCAGAAAGGGCTTGATCTGCATCCCAAATTTCTTGATAAATATCAGCCATAATTGATTTACTCCTGTAAAATCTGTACTGCGAGTATCTGTGCAGCTAAAATTAGCTCTTTGTTCTTTTTGAACGTTAAAAGAGCATTCTCGAAAATTTTGATTAAAGAAGCCTTGGGACTATACCCCTGTGAAAAAGTTAATTCAAATCTTCCAAACTGCTAGATGATGGCAAAAAATAAACAAAGCATCTTCTTGTCTTTACACCCTGCACAAGAATGCATAAAGTTTTTTGCGTGCGGCTTACCAACAATAGTAAAACGATGAAGATTATCGCCTTTTAACGCTAGTAGATATGGATAAATAACTATTTATCTATCTTTCAACAAAAACAGCACTAAGTTAGAGTAAATGATTAGATCTATTATTTACCCTTTGTTTAAGACAATACAATAATTAACCATTACTGACAACCAGTAAATTGTAAAAAAATTATAAAATTAATTCGATATTAAAAATTGGTTTGGATAAAATATTCTAATTCTCCAGAGTAAAAGCATTCAAGTAAAGGTGCTTGTTTACATTAATAAAATACTAAACTTTGGTTAAATTTGATTAATCTTATCAAATTGAGGCGCCTCCCCTATTTCTTCAGTAGTACAGGTGTCAAATGTTCAGGAATCCCGTCTAATTGAATAACACTGCACCCAAGTTTGTAAGCAAACTCTACGGACTCCCCGGCGCCTACAGCATTATAAAAACCAGTAGCAAACTTAATCGCAGCGTTATCACCAATAGCTTTATTCATCCCAACCACATAAGGAACATGTTTTACAATAGCGGTTGCTTGAGCTTCCGAGTAGCAAGCGTTGAGGATGATACATTCTATATTAGAGAACAGCTTAAATAAATTAGCTAGTGCTTCTGTATTAACTAGCTTGTGATTTCCGGTTTCGTCTTCTAGTATCAAACCGTTATACCCGGCGCCGTGACCTGAAAAATGTACTATTTGTGGTTTGTAGTCTAACAACGCTTGATATACATCTTTGATACGTACAGCCCAGCGTTGTTCTAAATTAAATAATTCTCGTTTCTTCGCGCGCTGTAGTCCTGAGTCGATTTCTCGCACTTCTTCGCCCAGTTGTAGAGTCGATGTACCTCTGGGGTTTGCAGCTAGGATTAAGATTGTTTTGGCGCGAGATAAGTCTAAATTAGAATTTGGCACCTCTAGTATAGTATTACCCTGATTATTATAAGTTTGAGCATAAAATTTAGGAGTATGTAATGCTGTATTAACAAAATTTTCTAAACTTTGAATTCTACTATCTTTTTCTGCAAGCAGTAATTTAATATCTCGTTCTGGTAAACTTTTGATTTGATTATAAGTATCAAAATACTCTGCACTTAGTACTGATTTATCATATTCTGGCACCGTTTTTGCACGAAGTAAAAACTTATCCTCCCCTCGTTTCTCCATAGCTACAATCTCTAATTCCGCATCTAGGTGTTTTTCAGATAACTCCTTAAACGAAATTGCTACCGCGCGGGGAGCAACTCCTTGGCTATGGTACAAGTCAAGAGTATCAAAGATTGGTTGAATAAAATCCCCAAATTGCCCATCGCCAAAGACTTCCTCTCTATTATCTGGTTTGCGATGAGGGTCTGGGTTATCTACAGTAGGCTGTCGCATATAAACATATTCGCATCTCACATTCCTAAAATTGGTAGTATTGGTAACATTCCAATCCTCTATGTATGCTCCGGTGAGAGTGACGTTTGTAAAGTCAGTTCCATCTAATTGTGTTTGTACCAATTTGGCTCGTGATAAATCAGCGCCTTGTAAGTTGGCGTTACTTAGATCGGCGCCGATAAAACTAGCATCCTTAAAGTTTACTCCTTGAAAGTTAACACCCCGAAGGTCTTGACGGTCAAAATTCAAATCCTGCCCTTGCCCTGTAAGTATTACTTGACGTACTTTTGATTTTTCAAGGTAAGTTGTACCAGGACGAACAAAGGAGAGTTTTTTAGTTTCTTGAAAACAGGTGCGGGTTAGGTTGGCGCCTCTGAAGTCAGTACTTTTAAGGTTAGCTCCTGAAAAATTAGCATCGGTTAGGTTGGCACCTCTGAAACTTGTACCACCAAAAGCTGCAAATATAATAACTGTACTGTGAATAAGTGCATATTTTTCCGAACCCTTCATTGCTTGGCGCACGATGTAGATACTTAGTAAAAAAAGTATGACAACTCCGGTTGCGGCTCCGGCTCTGGCTACGGCTCCGGCTTCGGGTTTGGCTAAGACGAAGGCGAAGACGAAGCCTGCGGCAAAGGCTGCTGCTACAACTATGACTGCGGCTCTGGTTACAACTGCGGCTCTAGCCACAACTGCTGCTGCGGCGAAGGCGAAGACTGCGGCTGCGGCAAAAGCGAAGGCTGCGGCGAAGGCGAAGGCTGTGGCTACGACGAAAGTTCCGGCTCCAGTTCCAGCAAAGACGAAGGTGAAGGCTACACCGAAGGCTGCGGCAAAGGCTACGGCGAAGGCTGCGGCGAAGGCTATAGCGAAGGCGAAGGTTGCGTTAATTCCTTGGCGAATTATGATTGCAATTAAGGCTGTGATTACAATTAAAGAAATCCAACCACCGACTTGAGCCTCTATACGTGAATAAAATAATCGTGATATCCAAAGACTAGTAAAACCTGAGAAAAATCCTAATATTCCCGCTAACAGCCACGAAACTAGTACAAGTACCATCACCCAACGCTTCTGTAATCCGGCTTTAGCGCCCTTAAAATTAGCGCCTTTTAAATTAGCTCCTGTAAAATCTGTACTGCGAATATCCGAAGAAGCAAAATCCGCGCCTTCTAAGTTCTGACCTTTAAAAGAGCGACCACGTAGATTTTGACCTGAGAAGTCTTTGTACATAACAGGCGCCTGTTTGTATGGTAATAAAGATTACAGTCACTTATCTGTACAAAATTCCAAATGTACAAATCTATGTTTCTATAGGAAGAAGTAAAGCTAACTTATGCATTTATGGAGTCATATTATTTTCATTCCTAGAGAGTATTTATACATAATAGTCCAAAGGTTATATTTGTACTTACCCTAATACACCTTGAGTCCATACGTTATTAAATTTACATTAATTACGGCGCCAATCTAAAACCAAAATAATTATCAAGCACGCGGGAACTAATTAGGTCAAATGTATTAAATAGAATTGGTGCCTGGTAATAACTTTTAATATAAGCATTAAAAAAGCATCTGGAATAAGGCGCCATCTAAAACCAACAATAATTATCAAGTGCGCGGCAACTAATTAGTTTAGTTGTATTGATTAGGATTGGCGCCTGGTAATAACTTTTGATATAGACATTAAAAAAGTACCTGGAATAAGGCACCAATTTACAACTGTATATAAATACTATACATCTTTAAATTAGTAGTGATAAAAGCTACTGTGCTTCCTGCCACCCTTCGATCATTGCGACTGAGACGTTGAATATCGGGTTATCAACAGCTTCTTTGAGCGCTTCTTTCCCGCCTGACTTTAAGGCGCCAATAACACGCGCTTTTAAGGTTGGATTATTCTTAATCGCATCAGCAGCTTTTGCCGCGATTATTGCACGGTCTGTATCTGTTGAAGTTGGATTATCTATTTGTAGTTTGCGAAGTAACTGTTGAATCTCGCTTGCGGCTTGAGCTAGGTTTTGTTTTTCCCCAATGTTGTACTGGTTAGCTTGTTGGCGCGCATTATCTTTAACCTGGTTGGCGAAGTTGGCGAAGTTGGCGCCTTGATTATTGTTGTTAAATGTTTCTGATGTATTAATAGAATTATCATCAATAAGTAATTGTTGAGAATAAATAGTTATTTCCTGATATAAATACTGGTTTTGCAAATCTATTTTTTTTGCGTGCTTATCTAAATAATTTATAATATCATCAAAATGATATGAAATAGCTTCAAAAGGAGACATACTAGCTAACTTATTCATTTCTGTACAAACGTTATATATAATTTTCTCTATTTTTGTAAAAATGTTTCTAAAGTATTTAGCCGACACTTCTTCGATTGGTATTATTAATTTTTGTAAATAATAATCTTCTCCAAACAATACCAAACATGGCATTTTATTAAAATCAATCATTAGTTCCCTTGCAATATCGTATGCTTCACTCTTATCAATTTCAACTTTGTTAATTGATTTGAATTCTAACTCTTCACCTGAAGATAAGTTTTTGGCTATCCATTGATGAGAAGGTTTTTCTAAAACAAAGATTTGGCACCAGTGACCACTCAATTTATGAAATTCTTGAAAATGCTCTTGAATATATTCTTTTAAAATTTTATCTTCATTCGTATAAAGTAAAATTCCTTGAATAATTTTTTGGTTACTTGTTCTTTTCAATTTGATAAAGAAATCTTCGGAACTAGTTGTTGGAACTATGTGACCAAAAGCCATAAGAAAGGAAAAATCCATAATTTAATTGTATTAAGAATGATGTTTTGCAATTGTTGTAAACATTTTTTGAATTCAATTTTTTGAACGGAGAAAAGCAGAAGTGAAACCAGGCGCCTATTCCAATCTTAAATCGTCCACACACGAAAAACTACTGAGCTTCCTGCCACCCTTCAATCATTGCGACTGAAACGTTGAATATTGGATTATCAACAGCTTCTTTAAGTGCTTCTTTTCCACCTGACTTTAAGGCGCCAATCACGCGCGCTTTCAAAGTTGGATTACTTCTAATCGCATCAGCCGCTTTTGCTGCAACTATTGCACGGTCTGTATCTGTCGAAGTTGGGTTGTCTAGTTGTAGTTGTTGCAATAACTGTTGAATCTCGCTTGCGGCTTGAGCTAAGTTTTGTTTTTCTCCCATGTTGTACTGGTTGGCTTGTTGGCGCGCGTTATCCTTGACCTGGTTGGCGAAGTTGGCTATGTTGGCGCCTTGATTATTAGTGTTAAATGTGTCTGACATAGTATCTCCGTAATTATTATAAGTTTTTGCTTGAATACTAGGGCGCCCTAGTGCGGTACTTATCATGTTTACATATCTTAAAATTTCATTCTTTTGATAATTTATTTGGTTATCTTTTACTTTTAACTCGGTTATGTAATATCTAATTTGTTCTTCTGGCACCAAAGTTTTTAAATGATTATAGGTATCAAAGTACTCAGCGCTTAGTACCGATTTATCAGCTTGAGGCGCCGTTTTAGCACGTAGTAAAAAATTATTCTCACCTTTGACTTCTATACCTACAATACGAAGTTCTGCATCTGGGTGATTCTCTGCTAACTGTTTAAATGAAATTGCTATTGCACGGGGATCAACTCCTTGGCTATGGTAAAGGTCGAGAGTATCGAATATTGGTTGAATAAAATCTCCAAATTCCCCATCACCAAATACTTCCTCTCTATTATCTGGTTTACGATAAGGGTCGGGGTTATCTTTAGTCGGTTGGCGCATATAAACATATAGGCATCCTACACCAGTAAAGTTGGTATTGTTTGTGATGTTCCAGTCTTCTATGTAAGCTCCTGTAAGAGTGGCGCCTGTAAAATCAGTTCCATCTAATTGTGTTTGTACTAGTTTGGCTCTTGATAAGTCCGCATCTTGGAGATTGGCGTTACTTAGATCGGCGCCGATAAAACTAGTATCCTGTAAATACGCTCCTTGAAAGTTAACACCTCGCAAGTCTTGACGGTCAAAATTTAATTCCTGTCCAAGTTTTGTAAGTATTACTTGACGTACTTTTGATTTTTCAAGGTAAGTTATACCAGGACGAACTCTATCAAGTTTTTTAGTTTTTTGAAAACAGGTACGGGTAAGATTGGCACCTCTAAAGTCAGTACTCTTGAGGATGGCGCCATTAAAGTTGGTATCGGTAAGGTTGGCGCCTCTAAAACTTGTACCACCAAAAGATGCAAACGCGATAGCTGCACTGCGAACCAAGGCGTATTTTTCCGAACCATTCATTGCTTGGCGTGCGATATAGATACTTAGTAAAACAAATAGGACAGTTCCTGCTACGGCTGCTGTTCCAGCGAAAGTTCCGTTTACAGCTGCGGCTCCGAAGAAGGTTACTGCTCCAGCAAAGGCAAAGGCTCCGGCAAATGCGAAGGCAAAGACTACGTTGATCCCTTGCCTAATTATGGTTACAATTAAAGCTGCGACTATAATTAAGCTAACCCAACCAGTCACTTGGAATTGTAGACCTGAAATAAATATGTGTGATACCAAATAGCCAACAAAAGCTGAGAAAAATACTGATATTCCTACTAGTAACAATGAAACTAATATAAGTACTATTACCCACCGCTTCTGTAATCCAGCTTTAACATCACTAAAATTAGCCGCTCGTAAATTAGCTCCTGTAAAATTTGCCCCTCTAATATCCGCGCGGCTAAAATCGGCGCCTTCTAAGTTTTGACCTTTAAAAGAGCGTCCTCGGAGGTTTTGACCAGAAAAGTCTTGAGGCATGACAAGCGCAAATGCTTAAGTATAAGTATCCTATAATTTATACACATTAAGTATGTACATTTCCGGTTTTTATCTGTAATAAAGATAATCTTTATTAAATTTACATTGACACTGGCGCCCTCATATCCGAGCAATAAGTTACAAATTATTGAACGCGCAACAAGTTACAAGCACCGACATAAAATAGTTCAAAAGTATTGAATTATTTTAAGGCTCCTGTCGTATATAAAGTTTTCCACACAAGAGTGGAAATTATTTATATAGCTTTCTTTGCACGTACTAAGGGGCCACACAGCACAAATTAATATAACATTCCTGCTACACCCATAAAATGCAAGCACTCTTAACTAAACTTGCGCGCGCCATTCGTAGCCAGTTGCACGAAAAATTCTTCCATTCTGTATTCAAAGACGGTTTCCCACAATAAGCAACCGCTGTATCTAATTTCATACACACCAGGGCTTATCTCACGGAAATCCGCAATTAATCCTTCACGCTTCGCATGATTTAACCTTTTAACCGTTGGAGGTGTCATATCTAAAACCCGGCGCCGCTGTGCTTTTGTTAGAGTATCCCAAGCTGTTTGCTTATATTCTTCATGAGTTTTGAGTGCTTCGCTGATTTCTGCCCATGTAGTAGCTGTTTGGAGAGTTTGAATCAACAACTCGACTGGCGCCAGTTCAGCAGTGGGGGAAGTAGAAAAAATATTCTCCGCAACTTGAACTTGTTTGTGTGTCTCCTCAACAGAGACGGGCGCCTCGATTTCAGATTCAATCTCCGAGAAAGTTAAAAATTCATAGTCGTCTATTGAATCATCTTTCTCCATAACTTCAAAACTCCAAGTATCTTCCTGCTCTTCCTCTTCATCGCACCAGGAGAAAGATACTTCTTCATGATTCGATTCTGTGCTTACAAGACCTTCATCCCAAGAAGCAACTTCATCTAGAGTTACTTCTAACTCGGAATTTACAGGCGCCCCATTACTTTCACTCTCTACAACTTCATCAACAGGCGCCGAACATTCAGTTACTTCTACAACGCCCGAAGGTACAGAACTAGCTTCTTGTAAAAATTTATATTTTGACTCGTAACGAATTGCTACCGCATCTCCGATTATTGCTTGAGCAGTTCTGCTTTCAGCATTCATCATAAATTCGAGCATGACTCCTGTGGGTTGGTCATAGATAGGACCAATTTGACACGCGCGCTTCCCGTCTATCAACTGCCAAATAGTTGCTTCTCCTTCTTCTGTTTCTTCACGAGTCGCACGCGGTTTACGACACTTTTTCAAAAAACTGCGAACCTTGTCTTGGGTAATAATCGCCAATGCTTTCATTTGGCTAATCACAGACCCATACTTCTTCAGGTTCCCCGCTATCTTAAACAGCGTATTTAGTTCAACTTGTGCTAGCTCGTGTGGAAGAAAGATGTTAAAAGCTGTTTCCAACTTTAAGTAACGCTTCTCCTCGCCCTCCCAATTTAGTTGTTTTAATATTTCTTTATATTCTTTTCGAGGTAAGGTTGCTTTTTGCTTTGCGAGCCAGAACGCATGACGTAACGCTAGCACGGTTGAAGTATATAAGGCGCCTATTGGATGCGAAAAATCATCAGCATCGTTCATGAAGTCGTTGAACTGCGCTGGAGACAACGCTAGTTCATCTAAACTAGTAATGCGAAATTCCTGTGATTGTGCGAACATGGTAGAGCTTTTTTTTATATGTTTGGCGCCTGTTGTCTTTGTTATTGATGGACAACAGGCGCTTTTGCTATATTAATACTATCATAGCCATGACATAAAAATTTATTTTTAAGATATATTACATGAAAGAAATAGTATTTTTATGTCACGATTGTAGCACTTGCTACATTTCATGATAGTGAAATAATAGGAGGAGTAGAGTGAAATGTATGTTATAAACGTGGATAGTAAAATTCTCTCGGAAAGATTCAAAAAGCTAGGATGGACTACTTACAAGCTCGCACGAGAAGTTAACCGCATCCGCGTTTCGCTTTTTGCTGAGGAGAGTAAAAAGACGAGTAGCCTCGTAACCTCTGTAGCAAAAGTGCTAGATAATCCAAACAACTGTAGCTTTAAGAATGTTGAAGCAGCGATTCGTGCGATGGGTGGAGAAGTTGTTATTCGATGGCAAAACGTAGAAGAGGTTGTGGTGGGGCACGACGAAATCAAGCTATAACGCACAACTGGCGCCACTCACTACCATTTGATGAGAAAACTCTGTTTGCGTTTACGTTCGTTTTCTTGTAGAGAATTTGAGCCAAACAAATGGGGCGCCTTGTTTTTTATGCGTAAACGGCAGCTATAAGTATTGCTGCACCATTGTTTAAGCACTTAAAACTATTTAATTTTTCGTGAGCGGGAACATATCTACATATGAATAAGTGCATATAATTCAAGTTTTAAAATCTATTTTTTTAGTAAGACAAAATAAATAAGCTGTAGTACGTTATTTTGTAGCGTTTCAAGCCAATTCATAAGATAGTAGTTATGAAAAAAATGTTTTGTCGATTAGCCGTGTTAATGGCAGAAAAAGATCCGCAATTGTCCCAAAGGCAACTGGCACAAGATACTGAACTTGATATAACAACCGTAAATCGCTTGTTCACCAACAACTTCAGTCGTATTGATGTTAGTACCGTGGAAGCATTATGTAATTATTTTGACAAGGAAGTCGGAGATTTGTTAGAAATGCGAAGACCTGAAGATATTCCAAAACGAAGAACTCGAACACGTTCACCCGCCACTTCTCAATCGGAGGAAGCAGAGTAAAGACAAACAGATGGTAGGTGGAACACACATGGCGCCATCTGTTACTCAAACATGAAACGGACGCACCTTGTATTCTGTCAGTTCTTTATATAAGCAGGCGCCACAATCGCGTGTAATATGCTTATTACATTTCGTGTACTTTTTCAAACGCAATCAAAACCTTGCAGCACTAATCAGTGTTTTGGCGCCTATCGTGTACAATATTAGTTCAAAGGTACTTAATTATATTTGTCTACCAATGGTGGAAGTTTTTGAATATAACTAGTTACTGCATGTATTTGAAGGCGCCACTCAGGACACTTGTACCAGAAATATTATTTACAGTCATGGTTTAAGTTTGTATCAAATTGTTGCTTCGTTCGTACTGAGTTTTCACCATATCAGGCGCCCAGTTATATAGTTAAATTTTGTGTGAACCTAAAACAGTTATGAATGGAAACGAGTAAAAGAGCTAAAACAGAACAAGAGATAGCGGACGAGAAGTTACGTGAAGCGGCACTTCAAGCTTATATCGACCGCGTGACGGATATTTTGATGAACTCTGAACGTTGGTCAGAATTATTTTCCGAGGAAAACGAAACGAATACTATTTATGTTGTGCGTTTAATCACAACAACAATATTACGAAGATTAGAAAACGATACAAAACGTCAAGGATATGTTTTAAGTTTTTTGAGTGATGCGTTGCTCTTGGAGTTTATTTTATGTGGCGCCAAACTTAACGATGTAAACCTCAGTTTTACAAACCTCAGTAATGCAAACCTTAGCTTTGCAAACCTTGTACGTGCGAACCTGAGCGGTACGAAAGGCGCCTGTGCGAACCTAAGTGATGCAAACCTAAGTGGTGCAAACTTGAGGGGTGTTTATTTTATCTTTGCTAATTTCAGTAGTACAAACCTAAGTGGCGCCAATCTTGAATGTGCTGACCTCAGTAATGCTTGTCTAGTTCGTGCAAACCTCCTTGATGTGAACCTCAGTGGTGCTGACCTTAGTCGTGCAAATCTTAATGGTGCTAACCTCATTTTTGCTAATCTCCTCGATGCGAACCTGAGCTTTGCCAACTTAGAAGGTGCTAACCTCAGTCGTACAAACCTGAGCTTTGCCAACCTCAAAAATGTAAACCTTGAAGGTGCTAGCTTTGAAAATGCAAATCTCGAAGGCGTTAATCTCTTTGGCGCCAATCTTGAAGATGCTAACTTTGTCGATGCGAATCTTAGCTTTGCGAATCTTAGCTTTGCGAACCTTAGCGATGCGAATCTTAGTCGTGCCAATCTTGAAGGCGCCGACCTCACCAATGTAAAGAGCTTAACTGTGGAACAAATAAAAACTGCCAGCAATTGGGAAGCAGGTAAATATGATAATGAATTGGGTGAGGTATTAGGTTTATCACCTGAAACACCTTAAAAGTTATCTTGGAGTTTGAGTTAGTACGTGCATTGACAATTTAATTACAAGTATAACTACAAGAGCGCCTACGTCAATTGGTTTGTGTCAGTATTTCTCTGGTTGCTTTGACATAATGCGCTGCGACGTGCTGAAGTTTGTAATTTGAACGTTGGTGATTTTGATGCTCAAGCTAAAACATTAAGGATATTAGGTAAAGGTAAGGGTACTCAAAAAGTTACCATTGATTTAAGTTTCAAAACAACCGAAGCTATTACTGATTGGTTGATTGCTTGTGGTGGCATAACGTTATTGAAGGCGCCTCTATTTACAGTTGTTGCTTATAACGGTAATGGTACACGTTTGAGCGGGGAGGCAATAAGGCGCCTGATTGATGAACTTTGTGTTAGCGCGGGTATTACTAAAAAGATGTCACCTCATAGGGTAAGACATAGTTCGATAACTACCGTGTTGGATAAAAATAACGGTAATTATCGCGCGACACAGCGGTTCAGTCGTCACAAGAAAACTGACACTGTAATAAAATACGATGATAATAGACAGAAGTTACAAAAAGAGATGACTGACATATTGGCTGATTTGATTTGAGATGGGCGCCTGTATTCACTTTAAAGGCGCCTAAAAACAAACTTATTACTGATTATCATTTATTGTTTTTGTTTTTAGTCGTTACATGTTAATGGACAATTCTTGAAAAATAGCAATTAGTAGCGGATTTCCTGGGTTTGATTCTTTAGCGCTACAAACTAATTCTTGAACCCATCCTTCAGCTTCTGCTGTTTCTATTAAATTAAAGACAATTTCTTGTAAATTATCGCCTCCCGCAATTGAATCTAACTTTTTATCGAGTTCAAATGATAATAATTGTTTTAATGATAATTTAGTAGGAAAAGCATCTAGTAAAGCTTTTAAGAGTTGTTTACGTTGTTGCCCAGATAATTTAATGATTTGAGTTATATGGAAAGATTTTTGTTTCTCTATTTCTAATTCTCGTTGTAGTGGTGTTTCTTGAGGTTGCAATTCTGTATATTCTGAAGCAATTGCTGGTGGAATAGGAATTAGGTTTCCACCTAAATCAAGTCTTTTAAGTTTGCTAAGTTTTTTAAATTCTACTGGTATATTACTCAGTTGATTACTCTGGAGGTAGAGTTCTTGTAAGTTAATCAAATGTCCTATTTCTGATGGTATATTACTCAGTTTATTTCCGCTGAGGTCAAGTACTTGTAAGTTAACCAACTGTCCAATTTTTGCTGATATATTACTCAGTTGGTTATCGCTGAGGTAGAGGACTTGTAAGTTAACCAACTGCCCAATTTCTGCTTGTATATTACTCAGTTGATTTCCGTATAAGTAGAGTTCTTGTAAGCTAACCAACTGCCCGATTTCTGCTGGTATATTACTCAGTTGATTACAACTGAGGTCAAGTTCTTGTAAGTTAACCAATTGCCCGATTTTTGCTGATATATTAATCAGTTGATTATCGCTGAGGATGAGGTATTGTAATTTCCCCAACTGCCAGATTTCTGCTTGTATATTACTCAGCTGATTACTACTGAGGTCGAGCTTTTGTAAGTTAACCAACAGCCCAATTTCTACTGGTATATTACTCAGTTGATTTCTGCTGATGTCAAGGTATTCTAAGTTAACCAACTGTCCTATTTTTGCTGGTATATTACTCAGTTGATTTCTGCTGATGTCAAGGTATTCTAAGTTAACCAACTGCCCAATTTCTGCTTGTATATTACTCAGTTGATTACCGACTATTTGAAGTTCTTCAAGTTTATCCAGCAACCCAATTTCTTTCGGTAAATCAGTTATATTGTTTCCGATAATAATAATACGTCTCTTTTTGTCTCGCTCATACTTACCAAGAATCAGCTTTTTTAGTCGAGTAAGCTTACCAATCTCAGGTGGCAAAGCTGTCAAATTATTACCAGAGAGGTCTAACTCCGGCGCCCCTTCTTCAGCAGCTTGTTCGATTACCTGTAGCAATTCTTCATCAGTCATCAGTAAGTATTGAGTTATGACAATGATACTGATTATACCTATTTTTAGGTGCCAGCATATAAACACTGATACCCACCTACACAAAAAGCACCCTCATGTAAAGGCGCCTGTTCACATTATTGAAGTAGTACTTAAGAACTTAATAAAGCGATAAGTATATATATACAGGTGCCTGTGTATGAAAATGTCTACACAATAGTGGAAGTTTTTAGAGATAAAATTTGACACTGCTGTTGTA
This sequence comes from Calothrix sp. PCC 7716, assembly GCF_019977735.1. GTDB lineage: Bacteria > Cyanobacteriota > Cyanobacteriia > Cyanobacteriales > Nostocaceae > Dulcicalothrix. The sequence continues at coordinate 6,534,127 of NZ_AP025018.1, forward strand.
GCTAGAGGCATCTGTTCGTTAGTACTTAAATACTGCAATTTCGATGTTAATAGTGATAAAGGGTTGGGTTACTGTCCCATTAACAAAACGCCACATTTACAGGCGCCTGTGATGTTGATTAATCTAAAACTTAATTTTTTATAAAACTAAATAACCAAAAAGTAATTTTGAACTTTTGCGAAATTATTGCGTATCAGTTTGTATAATGCCTATGACGCTTTTATGTATTTTCATGGACATTAAAGGTGATAAATCATCGATGCTAAACAAGCTCCAGTCCTTGTTTACCACTAGAAAAAAGTTATTAAGACTGCTTCTCGTCATTGGAATTATTGGAATTGGCGCCTCTATTCCAATTCTATCTAGGTATGAGTGGAGTGGTTTTGGTAAAGATTCAAATAAGTCAGAAAGTGTAGAGGAAACAATAAAAGACGGAAAGGTTATTAGTACTAAGAAAACAACAACTGAACATTTTCAATCAGCTAAGACGCTTTGGGATTGGTTAGGTTTAGGTGGTACAATTGCCATTCCCGTTATGATATACCTATTTCAGGCAGGTGAACAACGGCGCGCGGACAAACGAGCTAACGCTGAGAAAGAAGCTGCGGACAAACGAGCTAAAGCTGAAAAAGAAATTGCGGATGGAAATTTGCGCGAAGAAGCTTTACAAGCTTATATCGACCGCATGGCAGAAATATTAATTGATAAAGACCGTCGGTCAGAATTATTACCTGATAAGAATAATAGTAACAGTACAGATACTAATAATACTGTACAGTCAGAATTATTACCTTATAAAAGCAATAATAACGATACGAGTACTGATAATCCTGTGCGAGATGTTGCGCGTGTGAGAACAACAACAATATTACGAAGATTAGAAGGTGATGAAGAACGTCAAGGACACGTTCTAGATTTTTTACGTGATTCAGAACTTCTTAACTTTATCTTAAGTGGCGCCAAACTCAGAGGTGCCAACCTTAGCCGTGCTATTCTCAGCGGTGCCAACCTTAGCGATGCTTACCTTAGCCGTGCTAACCTCAGTGGTGCTAATCTCATGGGTATCAACCTTAGCCGTGCTTACCTCTATAATGCCAACATCAGCCGTGCTTACCTCAACGATGCCAATCTCAGCCATGCTTGCCTAAGCGATGCTAATCTCAGCTATGTTGACCTCAGCCATGTTGACCTCAGCTATGTTGACCTCAGTAGTGCTAACCTTAGTGGTGCTAACCTCAAAGATGCCAACCTCAGAGATGCCAACCTCAGAGGCACCAACCTCAGCCGTGCTTACCTCAGCGATGCCAACCTCAGCCGTGCTTACCTCAGCGATGCTGACCTTAGCGGTGCCTACCTTATCAATGTAAAAAACTTAACTATAGGACAAATAAAAGCTGCTAAAGAATGGGAAACAGCTAAATATGACCCTGAATTCCGTTCATTATTAGGTTTACCACCAGAAACACCTCAAAACTCAGGCGCCGACATCCAAAAGTAAAAAAACGCCTCATATAAGGCGCCCATTACGAAGTTCTTACTTAAAAGAATTATTTTGATAAAACATCGCGCGCTACATCGGCGCCATCCCCTTCACCCAACCACCTATTTTTACGCTTTGTTCCCCAGGCAGAAGTTTCACCCCAATTTTCTCGATTTGCATAAGCCTGCAACGCTGCTGTTAGCTCAGAAATTCTTTGTTCCAATTGGATAATTGTTTCTTCAGGAGTTTGTTTTTTGACAAGATATTTAAACATAAAGCTGTGTTCGTTTTTACTCTACTATTTTTCCCATGTAAGGAACGGCGCCTTTGTCACCCCTTCAGGGCAAATATCGTCAACTGGTCCACATGGATGTACTGCACAAGGTAATAGATGATTGTCACTGTAATATTTGCAACTAGCACATCCTGACAGAGTTTTTCGCCTATTTTTCCGAGCCATATGTGTGTAAGTTAACTGTCTGCTAAATACTTTCATTAATTCGCTATCGCAGTTAGGACAATTATCTACTTCGCGTCCGTGGTCATCTATAAGACACGTTTTTGGGTGCCATAATTCATCAAAGTCTCCATTTGGGAAAGTATAATCTCTCCAACTCCAGTACAAAGGGTAACTACAACTGCAACTACTAAGTTTAAAATCTAAACTTTTAGTACAGCGCGCGTTGAAATAATCCTCGTGTATTTTCCAATCTTGTTGCCTTGATAGTTCGACAGGAACGCCGTCAAAATCGACATAATACAGCTTACGAAGATGGATTACATTCAACTCACAGTATTTATGCTCGTCACGATGGCTAAAATAATCTTCTAAGCACGCTTTACGTACCAATGTAGCTGCATTATAGTCAAAACTTCTGTGTATAACTCTTAGAGGCCAGTCAATTGGAAAAATTTGAACTACAAGATATTCCCCTTCTTTATAAGGATTAAATCCCTCTGCTATGCGCGTGTCTATAAATAAACAATTTTCTGGTGTGTCCATGATAATTAATGTTGGTTAGTTTTATTTGGCGCCCAATCATTACAATTGAATTGCATATCAGTAGGATGAACCGAACAGAGTAAATACACATCTTCCGTGTAATATTTACAACTCTTACAACTAGAAGGAACTTGAAAAAGTATTGCTTTGACTAGTTCTCTAGATTCTTCGTTCATCCTTTCGATTTCGGATAGTCTAGATTGTAATAATCGGTTTTGTTGGATGCGCTTGTCAGTTATTAAAAACGTAAAGCTCCCTACAAAGGTTAGTGTTCCCACGAATCCCGAATAAATACCTATTGGACGCGCCTTATCTTTAACATTTTCGTTCTGCTTGTCTCCGGCGCCGATATTCAACGAATCGATGGTAACTACACCAACGTTAAGTAATAGGGGTCACAATGAAAAAAAAAATACTGAGCAAATCAATAGTCAAGAGTTCAGGACTATGAGTTAGAAATTGGAAATGCACAGGCGCCACTCACTACATTGAGTAATCCGGGCATATATCATCGTCAGCCCCATATGGATGCACTGCACAAGGCATAAAGTAATTTTCACTGTAATATTTACAACCTTTACAAGTATCCGGCGCCTCTTCCCAGGTGTCTTCCTCTTCTTCCTCTATTAACCGCGCGTTGCAATTAGGACAGTTATCTATTTCCCTGCTGTGGTCATCCATCAAGCAAGTTACAGGGATAAGTTTATCGGCGCCTTCACCATGTTGATTGATGTAAGTTTTAAATTTCCAGAAGAAGGGATAGCTACAGTTACAGACTTCTATTTCTCCATCTGAACTCCGGTCATAGTGAGCTTGTAAATAGTCGGCTGCTACTTTCCAATCTTGTTCTCGCGATTTTATAGTGGGGGCGCCGTCATACCCTATATGATGCAACTTCCCTTGATAGACAATCCTTAAACTGTAATGGTTATAGTCACTACCGAGGTTTTCAAATTCACAGAATTGTTTAGCTTCGCGGTAGTCAAAGCCTCTATGTAGAGGTACTAACCGTACATTGCTCGACCAAGTTTGTATTACGATATATTCGCCTTCTTGGTAAGGATTGTAGCGTTCTGCTATACGTTCATTTAAAAATTCAAAGTCGTATGAAGTGTCCATTGCTTCACCCTAGTTCTATTTACTCCTAATCGTATTATGTGTATTTTGTGATGCCATCAGAGAAGTTACTATATACGAGGCGCCAAACATTAACACTACTATTAGTAATGCTGTAAAAGTATTCATTTCAAAGCTGATAAAGAATCTCTTGGCGCCGGGACATAATCTAGGATTTTTCTTAATTTTTGTAAACTCAGTACGTAAACCTTGGTAACTGAGATAATCAAAATCGAACCATTCTCTTGATTTTCTAAGCTTGACGTTGCGATGCTTGAATTTATTGTGTAAATAAGTCTCGACTTCAAGCATTTTATAGACATAAACCGTATCAACTATATTGATATTGCACGGTGGTTGATTAGAATTAAGCGTATCCTCTCTTGCGTCAGGATTCCTTGACAAACCAATTTTGATGCGTTTACATAAACCAGAGAAGGCGCCGTGAAATCCCTCAGCTTCCATTAAATAGACATATCCAGGGACGTTATCATCTCGGACATATACAGATTGATAATACTCTTCGTTACTCATAAATTGCAAACTATCCCGTATCTTTCTGATGTCTTATTAAAAATTTCCCTTTTATTCATGAGTACCCACTTTATATAAATATTGCCTCAATTCTCACTACTCAATATTCTGTCAGGCGCCCGCATACAGGAATAATTTACATAAATTGAGTACCTGCCATTATTCATATGTCTCCTCAAGTTCCTCTCGCTTCATTTCAATTTGTGCAAGATGAGAAAAGTTTTTAGCGGCGCCTGTAAAATATTCTTTACTATGCTGTAACCGAGAAGCGTCTATGTTTAACTTTTCACATGACGCTATCTTCTTCTCTATTTTTATTAATTCAAGTTCTGAATCGTTGGCTAACTTCTGGTAATGAGAAGCTTTATCCTTCATTTCTCTTATCTCCCTGTGTTCTATATGGAATTCCTGCATCGTCAAGAATTTTGTGTAACCGCTCACGCGCGGCTCTAAATTTTTCTGGTTTTGCGCCGTTCGTGGCGCCCCAAACCCGTCTAATGACATTCTTTTTATTCCGAACTTGTGGACTGCAATAATTCCACAACCAAAGTACCCAACGGCGTTCCAGAGGACGGATTGGTCCATGTGGGTCGAGAACTAAACGAGGTTCAACAAAGCTATGTAATGCTTCTTCGAGGTCTCCATCTGGTTCAGGACTGGGTGATTTTGGGTTCACCAAGGGTAAAGAAACCATCTCTTGAGGCGCCATTCTCAACTGAACGGCTCCTTGTTGGGTGCTAACCTCTGGTGGTGAGACCAAATTAAGCTCGATATGAATCCTGTTAGCCCACTTGCTAACCTCTTTTTCTCCACCACGACGCGGACGAACTCTTACAATCACAAAACCATCTTCGATCCAGGCGCCTCTAAAATCGCAAATCAATTTACAGTCTCGTAATATTTCTATTACACGACGCGCGGCGACATCTTCGCGGTTAACTCCCTCTGGCATTCGAGGAAATTCGTACCGTGTAATTTCTGCCTCAGCTTCTGCTAACTGAGAACGTAGTAATGCAATTTCATCTTTGTAGGCACCTATCTCCGCTTGTTGATGTTTGAGAAAATTCTGCTTATCTTCTTCTAACTCAGCTTCTATTTTCTCTTGCTCTTGAATAATAAAAGCTTCCCGTTGATCTAATTCCATGTTTCTAGTTTCCAATTCCCTGTTAATACGGAATTGTTCGTTATCCAGAAACTGTTCTATCTGGGCGCCTCTTTTATTTAACTCCTCCTCCTTCTCAGACCAACGCACGCGGTAACTTTTCTCAACTTTCTTTAATTCAGCTTCCTTCTGGGAGATTAACTTTTCTATTTCATCAAGGGTTGCTAAGGCGCCTTTATTTTGTTGTAACTCGTCACACTCCGAGGTTAATTGTGCGCGGAGTCTATTAAGTTCCGATACGCGAAGTCTTAAATCTCCAAGTATTTTGATTGGGTTCCTATTGTCGTAATAACAGTAACTTACACCGAATAAGAAAGCGTTGATTTGTAATGCAGCGGATAAGAAGCCACCCCCACCAATTACACACGAACAAGTGAGGGAGGAAATACTTACGGCGCCTGCAATATTAAGTAGGGGTGTATTTGTCATGTTTCAATCCTCAATTCCTTATTACAGGAATTGCCACTTTATTATTTGTTGATTTACGCGCCTTCAGTCGTTTGTACTGTTCGACTTTGACGATTTAACAGAGAACCAAGAAACTAGTACAGCAATTAGTAAAATAACGGCGCCTGTAATGACCGCCACCAATGGATTACGGCGCCATAAGAAATGTACCAATCGACTGTACAAGCTAACACCAGCTATGAGAGTGCTGGCTAAGGTGAAGATGTAGAAAACCATTTATTTTGTTCTACTATCAACAGTTTCAGCGACTTTTGCATTCGCGAAGTTCACAGCTTCTGTGGTACTTGGAGCAATGGCGCCTCGTACCTGAGAGTGCATAGTATTTGGATTTCCTCCTATTTTGTACGCTTTGGTTACTAACTTTTGAGTCAACTCGACACGGTTCATGGGAACATACGCGCGCATGTAGTCGCGTTCATCCTTAGCTACTTGAAGTTTCAATTTATCCTCATCAAGTCGGACTTGTTGAGTTTCTAATTGAACCTCCTGTCTATCGGCTTTGACCTTTTGTTTCTCAGCCCAAGTTTTGGCACCACGAGTTTTTTCGCGTTCACCACGTAACAGATGCGCGTGTTGTTTCCCCTTCTCTATATGAAGGTTCGCTTGGTACGTCATGTTATCAACAAACTCAGTTTGAACTGGTTCTGCTGATGAATGTTCTTTAGGGTTCTTAGCTGTTGGCATTTTCGGCGCCTCCCCATAACGAAACGTAGTAACCCATTTTTTCTACAAAGTTGGGTTCAACATCGATGTCACTGCTTAACTGACCAATTGGACAAGCCAAGGGAGAAGCAGGCGCCACTACAGAACTGGAACCGTTACCAATAGATAAGAGTTCTTCGGCGTGTTCTGTGTTAACCGCGCGCAGTACCGTGTTAGGTAGAGCTTCCTCATCCAATGGGTACACGTGGTTATAAACTATGTCGAGTTTGTACATTAGATATATACCTCTCTAGTAGTAGGTTGACAAAAAGGCGGCGCGCAAAGCTTGGATACCTGGGTGCGGCGCCTTTTTGTTGTATCCAGTGAGTTACCCAAGTGCTGGTTTATAAAGACGACTGGGCGCCGATGAATAAAACGCGCGTTGGGTAAAACAATAACTCTGGATACAAATTATTATATACATAACACCACTACTTATATGATACTTATTGCAATAAAGATGTTAAAATTTTATTGCCAGCTAGTAAAACACAACTTAGTAGCCCACAATATAGGGGGTAAGAAGTATGGAAACAGCTACAATGCCAAAAACGAAGGCACAATCCAAAACGCGGATCGAACTTTATCTTCCTGAACCCATTTACGAAGAGATTCAACGTATTGCTTCTTCTGATGGTTGGTCTCCAGCAGAGTTATACAGGTTGCTTATGGTAGACGGGTTAGCTCTTTATGCTGAAAAGTCGAATAAAAGGTTAGTCAACGAGCAGTTGCGCGCGAAGCTACATAAAGATGAGCCAAGTTCGCAATCTGAAGAGTGAATAACTCGTTTAAAACGGCGCCTGTAATTATTCCAAAATTTCAATCGGGAAACTGTGAAGTTGTCCCCCAACATATCGTGTAACTATAAATCCAGCATAGAGAGTTAAATTAATGGCGCCACTGTTTATGTTGGGCGCCTGTTCCATTTATGTAGGTAGTACAAAATACTTATCGCAGGCGCCTGTAACTTATTTAAAACTTTCCCCTAGGAAAAGCTGTGACGAGTAAAATATTTTAATTTTTCTGTTTATTTCAACAATAAGTCTAAATAGCTCTAACATCCCTATAAGTAAAAAACTGTACCGCTAGGTATAAATTATTGATACAAAGATAAAATTATTTGTAGTTAATAGTAAATAATATTACAGTTCTGTGATATTGAACTAACTGAAATATAATGAGCGTACCTGGAAAAAACGGATAAATGTACCTAATTTTAGGCGCCTCTTTGTACCGAAACAATCTTATATATAGCTTTTCTCTCTCCAAGCATGTGATGTGAGCAATGCCCCAGGTATATGATGAGCGTACCTAGGTCGGGCGCCTTCAGGTACAGAAAAAATTCTTTCTATTGCTCCATATTATGTTCTTATGAAAAAAAAGTTTTTCAATATTCTTCTATACCCCCGTGTGTTTGAAGTACTGTTTTTCTTCGTAACAGGTACAATTTGTGTAGTACAAAAGATTTAATGATGTACGAAATTTTGATGCAACAGGGTACAAAAGCTTCACAAGCGCGTACCTACACATAGCGTCGTTGTACCTATGCCTATATGAGTTGTACCTAATATTTTTAAATTGATACTCTAACTTTTTACTTAATAGTAATTACGATAAGATAATTGATAAAAAGATTTATATTTATGTAGAAAAATAACAGAATAGATTGCACGCAAAAGGGTTGGTACAGAAATTAACGCACCTGAGTATTTTTGTATTGCTGTGCGAGTTGTTATCGTTAGGCACTCTACAAGGGTCACGTTCAAAATCAAAGTGGCGCCTATTCCTCTATAACCACAACAAGAAGGCGCCTTAATTAGTAATAGTTCATATGTTTGTGTTTATCTAATCGCCGCGCTGTTGTTTATACTGGGCGCCATATATTTAGAATAGTTCATGCGTTTTATATTGAAATTGGCGCCTATTCCTCCAGATTATCGGAGAGGTGGTGGAAATGAAATTATCAGTCCTCTGCATAAGTTGAATTTACATAACCCTATTAACCATCAACAAGTAAAAACAATCTTGACCCTTGTTTCATACCCCAATATCAACCAATTAAACATTATTAACTACAAATGAAACTTAATATTATGAAGAACAAAGTCATCGCAGCTACAGTAGCTTTAAGCACATTTTTTATTGGAACATTTGCCTTTGCTGGTTCGAGTAATGCTCAAAACTCCAGTCCACAAGAATATAAAGCCTATCAAGCGGGACATAGCGATAGTTTTAGTGGTTCGACAGCACAGAGAGAAAACAATTCGGGACAGGGTACTGAATACATTCAAATCATCGCTGTACTAGCTTTAAGCGGGTTAGCAATTGGAGCATTAGCCTGTGTTAGTTCGGGTAATGCTAGAAACTCCAGTCCACAGGAATCTTCTGCCTATCAAGCGGGACATCGCGATGGTTATTGCGGTTTAGCAGCACGGAGAGAAAACTATCCGGGACAGGAAACTGAATATATGCGAGGTCATCAGAAGGGTTGGTCTGATGGACAAGGACAACCAAGAACGACGTTTTAGCATCAGGGACATTACAATAGGCGCCTGTCATAAAATGGGCGCCTTACTTACACCTCCCAGTACGCTACGTGTGCGGTCGCCTGGGCTATCTTTAAAAATGGCGCCTAGTTTCATTAGCTCTAATTTTATTTCCCAATGCAAGTGTAATAGCTCATTGGTTCGGTTGAAGAGCGAACGTTAAATGGCGCCTCTAACTCCAGAACAAGAAGATTTAAACAACTTCTAACGCTTGCTAAGAGTATTTTTAAAAGCTGGTCTTGCTTCCATTGCATTTAAATAGGAATTAATTGCAGGATACTGACTGTAATTTACAGGTACAAGAATTTTTGCAAAATATAAATACGAAGCAACTCCAATATCTGCTGCACTCAGGTCGTTTCCTACTAAAAATGATTTATTTTGCAAGGCTTGATTAAGTGCTTCTAATAAACGTGGCATTTCTGTTTTACGCTTCTCCTCAGTAAATAAAGCAGGAGATAAAGTCGCATTAGCAAAAAATACCCACTGCGTAACTTGAGCGGATTCTTCTATGGAAGCAGGTTTGTTTTTATATTTCTCTGCTAAATATAATAAAATGGCGCCTGATTCCCACAGTTTTAAGTTTCCATCCAATATTGCAGGAACTTTACCCATTGGGTTAATAGCTAAATATTCAGGTTTCCGATTTTCTCCAGCACTAATATCTAAAGAAATATAATCATATTTTATACCTAGTTCTTCTAAGTACCATTGAACCATTGGAGTTCGTGTTTTTGCACCTCCGTAAAGCTTTAGCTTTGTCTGGTTCGTAGAAGTACTCGGTACATTGTTTTGGGTGAGTGGCACCGCAAGTATTGGAGAAACAGGAAAAGAAACAAATACGATTGCAATTGTAAATGCAAGTAATCTTATGGGTAATTGTTGAATCATATTCTTATATATTGCGTTCAGTACGAAGCAATATACAACAAAACAGCGCGCGACATCCTTGAGAAGACACTTGTAATTTGAGTCTAGTTCATAGTTATTAATTTATCTTATAGGCGCCGGATGTTCGTAGTTCATAAATTCAGGCGCCTGTAGTATCTCTTGGAAGAACCATAGCGAAAGCGAGCAACTCCAATCAAAAATGCTTCAATTGGTCTAGACTGGCGCCGTTGTTTATGTGGGCGCCTACAACAAGGATTATGAAACAGTTTGATAGTCATGAGTGATCGCATATAGGTATCAAGCTTCAGCAAGGTTAAATCATGGGCGGTTGCTTTTTGTTGGATTGTTAGAGGGAGCCTATCTTCATCCTCACATTGTTGCTGGCGCCTTGCTTCAACAAAAATAATATGGCAATCAACATGGCGCCACCGGGTTGATGTTGGGTGTTTGGGATTCACGGGTACTGAGTTATAAACTAGAGCAGGAAAGTTAGTGCGGGCACCTTCATTTTTACGGGTGCCTCTGCACATTTTTAGAAAATTAGTATTGTATAGTTGTTAATGGTATTTTATTTAAATACTTAATGTCCTAAAAAAAGAGATACTTGCCAGATTAACAATTGGATTTAGGATAATTTGTTGTCTGAATAGTATTTATATAATCAACTAGCCATTTATTATTATAACGTTTTAAAGTCATATCAAGTTGATAACCTTCCTTAGAATATTCTAGACATTGATTATTTTTTAGCGAATAACGTCTCGATTCCATAATAAAACTTACTGTTGATTTTGCTTCTGATTCAGAGATTACTTGGATATCTTCAAAACGCAAATCTTGTATATCAATTTTAAAATAAAAATTAAGAGTTTTATTTAGATTGATATTATAGATTAAACGATGAAGTTCCTCACCTGATGCATAATTATGGAGATTATCTATTTCAAGCGTTTCATTAGCCTTTTTTCTTGCATAAAAATATGCTTTGATAGCATTATGTACATTAGATTGATATTGATTCTCTAAAGGTTCTTTAGAGGAACTTGAATTTGGTGTGAAATTAGACTTTTGCTGAGTGTTGACATGATGCTTGTAAATTTCAACAGCCAGTGGCGAACATATTAGTGTTACTATCATTGAAATTATCCAAGGCGCTCTAGCTTCATTCATATACAAATTTAATAGTTTTACTTTGATATTTCCATATTTGCCTTACCCTAAAACTTGTCAAAAATCTTTTATGTAGCTCGTTCATCATGGAAAACAGCTTTTGCAAACTTCTCTTGAATCTTCTCAAAGATTTTAGTAAAAGCAAAAGTCACAACTACGCTAGCGGTTAATGGCTCCATACAGTACCTATTTACTACGAGTCTATACTGTACACTACACACCCTTAACCACTTATTTCGAGAATAATTATAATTTTTATGTGTTTTTTTGAATAAGAAAAGTGCCAAATCTCCCGAACAAACGAAGTATTGGCGCTTCCAATATTGGAAACAACAAACAATCCCGTTTATAGGTAGGCACTAATATTTAGATTTTTATCGTTACCTTATTCATGGTGCCTTATATGTCGCTGCTGAAAGTTGATATTAGCTGTTTGGACTGGTGCCGATACCTAACGGAAAAACTTTTTAACTTTGTAGCAAAGATTATTTTGTAATAATTCTAGACTTTTACGGTAACTAATAGTGTTTGGATGATTTGCTCCTAAACTAAGTTCAGCAATTTTTAATGCCAGAATATACATAGGTTCGCTTTTTTCGTACTTTCCTTGAGAGTAGTATAGATTAGCTAAATTGTTCAAACTACTAGCATAGTCGGGATGATTTTCTCCCAATATGCGTTTTCTTAGCTCCAAAGCTTGCGTGTAGAGAGGTTCGGCTTTTCCGTACTTTCGTTGAGAGCGATAAAGAAAAGCTAAATTGCTCAAGCTAAGTGCATAGTAAGGATGATTTTCTCCTAACATGCGTCTTGTTAGCTCCAAAGCTTGAGTATAAAGACGTTCGGCTTTATCGTACTTTCTTTGAGAGTAGTATAGATTAGCTAAATTACTCAAGCTAAGTGCATAGTCAGGATGATTTTCTCCTAATATGCGTTCTCTTAGCTCCAACGCTTGGGTGTAGAGAGGTTCGGCTTTATCGTACTTTCCTTGAGAGTAGTAGAGTGTAGCTAAATTGTTCAAGCTAAGTGCATAGTCAGGATGATTTTCTCCCAATATTTGTTCTCTTAGCTCCAACGCTTGGGTGTAGAGAGGTTCGGCTTTATCGTACTTTCCTTGAGAGTAGTAGAGTGTAGCTAAATTGTTTAAGCTAAGTGCATAGTCAGGATGATTTTCTCCCAATATTTGTTCTCTTAGCTCCAACGCTTGGGTGTAGAGAGGTTCGGCTTTATCGTGCTTTCCTTGAGAGTCGCAAACAAAAGCTAAATTGTTCAAGTTAAGTACATAGTCAGGATAATTTTCTCCCAATATGCGCTTATATAACTCCAAAGCTTGAGTGTAAAGAGGTTCGGCTTTATCGTACTTTCCTTGAGAGTAGTATAGATTCGCTAAATTGTTCAAGCTAAGTGCATAGTCGGGATGATTTTCTCCCAATATGCGTTTATATAACTCCAAAGCTTGAGTGTAGAGAGGTTCGGCTTTATCGTACTTTCCTTGAGAGTGGTATAGATTAGCTAAATTGTTCAAGCTAAGTGCATAGTCGGGATGACTTTCTCCCAATCGGGATTGTACTGCTGATGCACATTGCTGGTACCAAGGTTCTGCTAATGTATATAAACCCTGACCCGCATAAAATCTAGCTAAACCTTCAAAAGCCAAACATAAATCTTTATCATTAACTACATCTGTCAAATTTTGTGCTACTTCTGTTAAATGAGGGATAGCACTTTTTACTGAATTGATTAACTCTAAAGTTGGACAATTAGGAATTGATTGAGAAATTTTTATAAAAGTATTTACGAATGCTTGTCTTAATTTGTTTGCTTCTAAATATGTTGCTAGTTTAGCTTGTAAAAACTCACGAATGAGGGGATGAATATTATAATATGTATTGTTATTTTCTATAATGTCAACCGAATGGCACCTATAAAGTTCCTGAACTGCTACATTAACATCATCATCATTCCAATTTAAGTATCTAGTTGTAGACTCAACCCATTCGTAGGCGAAAATTTCTGATGCAAATAAGCTTAATAATGCAGCAACTTGCTGTATTGTAGAATTCAATTCTAACCAGCTTAATTCAAACGCTGCTTTAACACCACGCTGTGCTGTGCTTAAAGTTGCCTGATGAACATTTATTGCTTCTTGTTGCAGTCTCTGCTCTTTTAACTGTTCCAACATTCTTGCTAAAGTAAAATATGGAGGTTTTTTATTTATATATCTACCAACTAATTCTATACCTAAAGGTAAATATCCCAACCACTTACATAGTTTTTGAGCTATTTCTAATTCTTTATTTACTTGATTTTCTCCTATTAAGTTTATTAGTAACTTTAATGCTTCGTCTAATGATAATACATCAAGAGATATTTTATCAATATTAGTATCTATATTACGTAACCTTGTAGTTATCAAGACACGAAAGCGGTTATCTGTTGGTAAATACTCTCTAAAATTATCTAAAGTCGTAACATCATCAAACACTATTAATACTAATCCAAGAGGCGGGTGCCATTTTGACCAACACCAACCAACTTGCTGTTTAAGGGTAAGTGACTGTTCTTGGGAATCTTTGTGCGGTACTTCTAATTTTAAATAATTCTTGGCGAACGTAATAATTTCTGCTGCAATATTAGATTCGCGAACACTAAACCAGCAAATACCACCAGGATAATAATTTTCATATCGCCGCACGTATTTTATAGCTAACTCTGTTTTACCCACACCACCCATTCCGGCAATAGCAAAAATAATAAGAGTGTTTGAAGAGTGTAGTTTTTCGTGAATTGTTGCAAGTTCTTCATTACGTCCAACGAAGTGTTTGGCGCCTGTATAAGGAATGTGTTTTACAGCTTTTATAGTCTCCTTAGATGCATAATATTTATTTACTGTGTTATTAACAGTACCACCATTGTTTTGAGTTTGAAAACCAGTGGCGCCATCTTTATTTTCTTGATACATAATACTAAGAATTGGGAGTTGATTGATTAACTGTAATTTCGCCTATATAAGCGGTTCCACCATTTACTTTGGTCTGCCAACCCTTAGCATTATCTTGGTTAATTTGAGTCATAGTACTATTGTCTTGTTTCTCACTTGCTTTAATATCCTTAGCAAGCGTGCGGAGTTCTTCGGCAAAAGCAGGGTCTTCATGCATTAATACTTGTAGGTAAGCAGCTACTGTATCTAAATCTTTCTTAGAACCCTTCTCTGCTGCTCGAAGCGCTGTTTCTACGTTGACTTTACCCTGGAACCTATCAAAAATCTTCTTTCTTAACTCATCCATCTTTGCTAGAGCAGCTTCTGTAAACTTCTCTGTAGTCTTTTCAAAGATTTTCGTAAAAGCTAAGGTAACAATTACACTAGCGGTTAATGGTTCCATACCTGAAACAGTAATTCTACGAGGGTGTAAAGTATTATACATACCCAAGGCTAACTATTCCGGAAATGATTATGATTTTTATTCGCTTTTGTGGATAGTTAGGTGCCAAACTTTCAGTTAATCTGTAGGTTATACATTACTGTTACGGTCTGATGCTTCGACTACTTCTTAAACAAAGTGGCGCCTGTATTTTATCTGTTGTTTAGAAAAGTTGAGTTGTAGAAGTATCTATGTTAGTGGCGCCGTTATTCCTTCGAGCTTACCTGCGCTCAAAATACTAGTAGATGTGTTCTAAAATGATTTCACTATGCGTAAAGGAATAGTGGCGCCTGTCCTTAATCTTTATTGTTGCGTTGAGAAAGGCACCTTGTTTATGCGGGAATATGTTGATGTTGGCTGTTTGGGCGCCGATACCTCTCAAAGGAAAACTTCGGAGAGCGAGCAGTAAATATATAGCTTACATAATAATCGCACGTAAGCATGAAAAGCATGGACAAACGAAGCTTTCTTTGTGCAAAGCTTCAGCAGGAGCAAGCAAGGATTAAAGGAAGAGTCGAGTATTTGGCTAATAAATTATGGTTTCACTCGTAAAGCTGTTTAACTGGTGCCATCGGATATTGAAGTGACTTATAAGCCTAGTGATGGAGGTTAATATGGGCATCATTATTGTTGTTGGTTTATTACTAGCGCCTGCTTACAATATTAAAGCGATACGTAGCGTATAATTATAATCTAAATTGTCTGATTTGGTAAATTAATCGTAATCTTAAAACTGGCGCCTGGAGATGAAGGGTAATATATCTGTATTTATTGTCGATGCTCACTTATCAAGCTTCGTGGTTATGGTGAGCGAGTCGGCAGTGTCGGTTTCCGTCCTGTCGAACTCGCGAACCCGTAGGGCGCCTGTAGATTAGTAACGCGCGCAGGCGCCGGATATTTAACTAAAAAACTTTTTAACTTTGTATTAAAGATTATTTTGTAATTGTTCTAGATTTTCGCGGATAGTAATAGTATTTGGATGATTGGCGCCTAAGCTAGTGAGCGCAATTTTTAATGCTTGTTTGTACATGGGTTCAGCTTCATCATACTTTCCTTGAGATTCGTATAGATTAGCTAAATTATTCATGCTTAGTGCATAGTGGGTATGATTTTCTCCTAAAATGCGTTTTGTTAACTCCAATGTTTGAATGTAAAGCTGTTCAGCTTCATCATACTTTCCTTGATATCCGTAGAGTGCAGCTAAATTGTTCAAGTTCAGTGCATAGTTGGGATGATTTTCTCTGTTCAGGCGTTTATTTAACTCCAATGCTTGAATGTAAAGCTGTTCAGCTTCATCATACTTTCTTTGGGAGTAGTAGAGTAAAGCTAAATTGTTCAAGCTAAGTGCATAGTCGGGATGATTTTCTCCGTTCAAGCGTTTATATAACTCCAATACTTCTTTTTGTAGAGGTTCAGCTTCATCATACTTTCCTTGGAAGTAGTAAATAGAACCTAAATTATTCAAGCTAAGTGCATAGTCGGGATGATTTTCTCCGTTCAGGCGTTTTCTTAACTCTAATGCTTGTTTGTGTAGAAGTTCAGCTTCATCATACTTGCCTTGGGAGTTGTAGAGTTGAGCTAAATTGTTCAAGCTCAGTGCATAGTTGGGATGATTTTCTCCTAAAATGCGTTTATTTAACTCCAATGCTTCAATGTAAAGAGATTCGGCTTCATCATATTTTCCTTGGGAGTAGTAAATAAAACCTAAATTATTCAAGCTATTAGCATATTCGGGATGATTTTCTCCTAAAGTGCGTTTTCTTAACTCCAATGCTTGTTTGTAAAAAAGTTCGGCTTCATTGTACTTTCCTTGGGAGTTGCAAAGTAAAGCTAAATTGTTCAAGCTAAGTGCATAGTCGGGATGATTTTCTCTGTTCAGGCGTTTATTTAACTCCAATGCTTGTTTGTAAAGAGATTCGGCTTCATCATACTTTCCTTGGGAGTGGTAAAGAGAACCTAAATTATTCAAGCTATTAGCATATTCGGGATGATTTTCTCCTAAAATGCGTTTTCTTAACTCCAACACTTGTTTGTAAAGAGGTTCAGCTTCATCATACTTTCCTTGGGAGTAGTAAAGAGAACCTAAATTATTCAAGCTATTAGCATATTCGGGATGATTTTCTCCTAAAATGCGTTTATTTAACTCCAATACTTGTTTATGTAGAGGTTCAGCTTCATCATACTTTCCTTGAGAGCAGTAGAGTTGAGCTAAATTGTTCAAGCTCAGTGCATAGTTGGGATGATTTTCTCCTAAAATGCGTTTATTTAACTCCAATACTTGTTTATGTAGAGGTTCAGCTTCATCATACTTTCCTTGAGAGCAGTAGAGTTGAGCTAAATTGTTCAAGCTCAGTGCATAGTTGGGATGATTTTCTCCTAAAATGCGTTTTGCTAACTCCAATACTTGTTTGTGTAGAGGTTCAGCTTCATCATACTTTCCTTGAGAGCAGTAGAGTTGAGCTAAATTGTTCAAGCTCAGTGCATAGTTGGGATGATTTTCTCCTAAAATGCGTTTATTTAACTCCAATGCTTGTTTGTAAAGAGATTCGGCTTCATCATACTTTCCTTGAGAGCAGTAAAGTAAAGCTAAATTGTTTATGCTAATAGCATAGTCGGGATGATTTTCTCCTAAAATGCGTTTTGC
This sequence comes from Calothrix sp. PCC 7716, assembly GCF_019977735.1. Lineage (GTDB taxonomy): Bacteria > Cyanobacteriota > Cyanobacteriia > Cyanobacteriales > Nostocaceae > Dulcicalothrix. The sequence continues at coordinate 6,551,262 of NZ_AP025018.1, forward strand.
TAACTCCAATACTTGTTTGTGTAGAGGTTCAGCTTCATCATACTTTCCTTGAGAGTAGTAAAGTAAGGCTAAATTGCTTATGCTAGTAGCATAGTCGGGATGATTTTCTCTGTTCAGGTGTTTACATAACTCTAATGCTTGTTTGTGTAGAGGTTCAGCTTTATCATACTTTCCTTGGGAGTAGTAGAGTCCAGCTAAGGTATTCAAGCTAAGTGTATAGTCGGGATGATTTTCTCTGTTCAGGCGTTTATTTAACTCCAATGCTTGTTTGTAAAGAGATTCGGCTTCATCATACTTTCCTTGGAAATTGTAGAGTAAGGCTAAATTGTGTAAGCCAGCAGCATAGTCGGGATGATTTTCTCTGTTCAGGCGTTTATTTAACTCCAATGCTTGTTTGTAAAGATATCCGGCTTCATCATACTTTCCTTGGGAGTAGTAAAGTAAAGCTAAACCGTTCAAGCTATTAGCATATTCGGGATGATTTTCTCTGTTCAGGCGTTTATTTAACTCCAATGCATGAATGTAAAGAGGTTCAGCTTCATCATACTTTCCTTGGGAGTAGTAGAGATTAGCTAAATTGTTCAAGCTAACAGCATAGTCGGAATCATTTTCTCTGTTCAGGCGTTTATATAACTCCAATGCATGAATGTAAAGAGGTTCGGCTTCATCATACTTTCCTTGGGAGTAGTAGAGTAAGGCTAAATTATTTAAGCTATAAGCATAGTGGAGATGATTTTCTCCTAAACGAGATTGTAATATGGATACGCATTGCTGACACCAAGGTTCTGCGAGTGTATATAAACCTTGTTCTGAATAAAAAATATCTAAAGAAGCAAAGACCAAATATAAAGTTTCATCACTAACTGCATCTGTCCAAGAAAGTGCTAATTCTGCTAAGTGGGGAATCAAATTTTTTACTGAATTGACGAAATCTACTACAGTTGGAAAATCAGAATAGGAAATTGACTTACAAATTTCAATAAAAGTGCTGCTAAACGCTTGTTTTAACTCATTAATTTCTTGATACTTTTTTAGTTTTTCTTGCAAAAACTCACGAATAAGGGGATGAATTTTATAGTAATACGTATTTTCATCTTCTAAACACTGTACGAAATGGCGCCTATAAAGCTTCCCAACAGCTTTCTCCGCATCATTTACATTCCAATTAAGATTTTTAATTGTAGACTCGACCCATTCCCAAGCAAAAACCTCAGATGCGAATAAACTCAATAATGCAGCAACTTGCTGTATATTAGAATCTAACTCTAACCAACTTAACTCAAACGCTGCTGAAACACCACGCTCTGCTGTACTTAAACTTTTACACTTTGGATTTAATGCTTCTTGGTGCAATCGCTGCTCTTCCAACTGCTCCAACATTCTCGCCAAAGTAAAAGAGGGCAGTTTTTTAGCTTGAATATACCGACCTACTAGTTCTATACCTAAAGGTAAATACCCTAACCATTTACATAATTCTTCTGCTGTTTCCCGCTCTTTATTTACTTTGCTTTCTCCAATTAAATTTATTAATAATTGTAATGCTTCCTCTGGTAACAGTACATCAAGGGATATTTCTTCTATATTTGTATCAAGGTTTCGTGACCTAGTTGTTATCAAAACACGGAAACGGTCATTAGTTGGTAAATACTCGGCAAAATTCTCTACATCTGTAACATCATCAAGTACTACCAATACTAAACCTTCTGCTGGGCGCCAATTTTCCCAACACCATTTTACTTGCTCTTCAAGCGTAAGTAGTTGTTCTTGAAAATTTTTCTGCGGTACTTCTAAGTTTAAATAATTTTTAGCAAACGTAAGAATTTCTGTTGCAATATTAGATTCGCGAACACTAAACCAGCAAATACCACCAGGATAATCATTTTCATGTTCCCGTGCGTATTTTACAGCTAGTTCAGTTTTACCAACTCCACCCATCCCTGAAACAGCAGAAATAATGAGAGTGTTTGAAGTGTGTAATTTTTCGTGAATTGTGGCAAGTTCGTTACTGCGTCCAACAAAGTGCTTGGCGCCTGTATAAGGAATATGTTTTACTGGTGTGAAGGTTTCGTCAGGCGAATGATAATGGTTTCCTATGTAAGCTTTACCACCAGTAACATGAGTTTGGAAACCTGTGGCGCCGTCTTTAATTATTTGCTCCATAATATTAACCAATTATCAAGATTTATGGATAGTATTTTCACCTATGTAAGCGGTTCCGCCTTCAACTTTAGTCTGCCAACCCCTGGCATTATCTTGGATAATTTGAGTCATAGTACTATAGTTGGCAGTTTTTGCATTATCAGGGGTACTATATTCTTCTTTCTCTTCTGGCACCGTTACTTCCTCTATTTCTACAATTTCTTCAATAGAAGGCGCCTCCTGTTTTTCTATATTTCCAATTTCTCGCCAATCTAATGTTAACGCATCACATATCGTTTTAAAGCCATCTAACTGAATTGGTTGGCGCGCAAAAAACTTTGTAACTGTAGTGCGAGATAACTGTATAGACTCCGCAAATTTACTTTTTGACTCTTTTCCCAGCCTTTGCAACGCTTTTTCTGCTTTCTCTATACCTTGAGAAGAAGCAGTATAAGTTATTTTCTTCTTTGTTTTCGCGGGAAGGGTTAGGTCAGTCATAGTTAAAATAATTCTTATAAAAAATGATTTGCCCAATGACAACGCGTGCATAAGACAATCATAGAAAATTCATAAGTCTATTAACAACAGAATCGCGGCGCCTATTAACAACACATCTACTCATCCCCCGTAGCTTTTAAAACTCAGCATTATTGATATGACCTAATAACCTGTTTAAATGATGCAGCTTTCTTATACATAGCTACAGTAAAACTAACTTTATACTGAAATGAAAAAATTTATATAAAACTAATTTACTATCAAATTCATATATACCAAGCAACAAGTGTATAAGGTACCGAGGATTAGTAAACAGTGATGATAATCATGTAGTTGAATGGTGTAACTGTTTAGCAAGCTCATATTTTCTACACTAGTACCTGGGAGCGGTCGCCTGGGCTATCTTCAAAAATGGCGCCTCGTTTAATTAAGTCTTGTTTGATAGACTGAGAAATTTCTTCATTATTTCTAAATTGAGTTTTTGTAACGTTGGCATTTTGGAGGTTGGCATTTTGGAGGTTGGCGCCGCTAAGGTTGGCACCGCTAAAATTGGCACCGTTGAAGTCGGTGTCACTGAGATCGGCATTCTGTAGGTTGGCATCTCGGAGGTCGGCGCCGATAAGGTTGGTGCCGCTGAAATTGGCATTTTGCAGCTTGGCATCTCGAAGGTCGGCGCCGCTAAGGTTGCTGTTGCTAAAGCTGGCGCGAGTCAGGTTGCTGTTGCTAAGACTAGCACCGCTAAGGTTGCTGCCGCTAAGGTCGGCATTGCTAAGATCGGCATCGTTGATGCTGGTACGAATGAGGTTAGCATCTCGAAGGTTGGCACAAGTCAGGTTGGCGCGTCTGAGGTTAGTACCGATGAGGTTAGTCCGAATCAGGTTGGCGTAACTGAGGTTGGCATAGTTGGGGTTGGCACGGATAAGGTTGGCACCTGTGAGGTTGGCACGTATAAGGATGGTACCGATGAGGTTGGCACCAATAAGGTTGGCATTTTGGAGGTTGGCATTTCGCAGGTCAGCCCCGATGAGGTCGGCATAGCTGAGGTCGGCATCGCTAAAGTCGGCATCGATAAGGTCGGCATTTCTAAGACTGGCGCTACTTAAATCAGCATCACTTAAATCGGCGCCTTTCAAGTTTCTACCTTCAGCTCCTTGAACTTTGATTTCTTCTACTAAACGCCATTTATCGTTATGAACAGCATCATTGAGATGTTCGCTTAATACCTGAATATCTATAATACGAAAACTGTTAACCTCTGTAATATCTTTTGACTTGATACGAGACACAAGCTTTTGAATATCTTCTTGAGAGCCTTCAATAAATACTTTAATACTACCGGATTTAATATCCGTAACTATTATTGTGTCTCCTGAAGATTCTCTTAAGATTGTTTCTAAAATCAATTTAAAATTATTATCAACTGAATTTATATCACCTTCTAATTTGATACACGCTTTTGTTTGAGCGTGTTTATCAATCACTGTAACTTGACGCTTGGTTGTCATCACTTGCCCTACCTCCTCCAATCTGCCTGAGATACTGCATTTTTCCTGTTCAGAGGAAATCGATACTTCTTTAAAGGGCGCCGATACTTCCAGTATCTCTGTAATTTCTTCCCATTTCAACTTCAAAGCATTACATATTCTTTTAAATGAATCAAGTTGAATGGGTTGGCGCCCAAAAAACTTCGTAACCGTGCTGCGAGATAACAGTTGAGACTCTGCAAAATTAGCTTTTGACTCAAACCCTAGCCTTCGTAATGCTTTCTCTGCTTTTTCTACACCTTTGATAGAAGCAGTGTAAGTTAATTTATTCTTTTTTGTCGTAAGGCTAAGGTCAGTCATAGTTAAGATAACTTCTGTAAAAACTAATTTGCTCAGTCACAACGCGCGCATAAAGCAATCATAGAAAATCCACAAGTAATTTACAACACAATCACAGCGTAGTCAGTCTTACAGGGATTTGGGTCGATATTGAAAGAGCAAAGCTTATCTTATTACCCCAAATTTATGAAATTTGAACTAAAAATTGCTCAAGAGCGCTTGCGTCAAGCACGTTACAGTTTTAACCTTGCTGTCGCTGCAACTACTGTCTCCTTCTTAATTAGTATCCTGGGTGGAGGGTTACTTCTGTCTAATAAAGCCTCCGAGGGTAGCATAGCAACAGCTGCGGGTTTATTTTCAAGTGTTGGTTTCGTTAAGTTAGCCAAAGACGCTAATGATAGACTCGACAAACTTCTGTCTGAATTGGATGATTAATTTAATTACCGTACCAGTGGGTAAATTGCTTACTAGTTTGATTGTTCTCTTTGAAGGCGCCTATCTCTTTAGAACAACAAGAAGGCGCCCATCAACAACCATCTACTCATTCTCCGTAGCTTTTAAAACTCAGCATTATCAATCTAACTTGTAACTCTGTTTAAATAATGCAGCATTATTATACATAGCAACAGCAAAAGCCAAGTTTATACTGAAAATGAAAAAGATTATATATAAAACTAATTTACTATAAAAGGCGCCTATATCAAGCAATACGTATATAGCACCGAGGGATTAGTAAATAATGATGATAATCATATAGTTAAGCAGTTATCCGGCGCCGAGGGTTAAATTATGGCGCCATTACTATCCAGTTTGACTGAAGAACCATTTGGTAGGTTAACCGTAATCTCAAAACAGGCGCCCAACGCGCGCATATAAGTTACAAAATCATCCACGCACATGGGATGATTACAATCTTCAACATATTCAACCCATTCAGCATCTTTATTTACTGCCGCTGCAATTTGCTCTTGCGTCATATTACTAGATGAACGGGCGTCTCTTAATACTTGAGTGAGCATGATACGCATTGCCTCTTGTTGTCCAATAAGCTGCACTTCAGCAGTATCAGGAATGATGGAGTCAAGGAATTTTAGCACATCGGCGCCACTCGCTTCGCTCAAATTCAAAATTATGAATTCAAAATTCAAAATTAAGAAGTGACTTTGTACTATCTCATACTTGTGTAGATTAAGTACTTTTGAATTACCTCTTGCCATTTTGAATTTTTTATTTTGAATTTTGAACTCGAACGAAGTGAGCGGGGGGTTGGGGGATACGTCTCTAATATTAAATTGTGGCGCCCATATTCGGGTCTTTATCGTTGGGCTGTTTGTGGCGCCTGTCTTTACTGTTGGGTTATGTGTGGTGCCAATCCTCAGTCTTTATCGTTAAGCTATTATGGGCACCTTCCACAAGCTTTTAGAAAAAGTTGTAAATTGTTATAAAAAACTAGTTGGTTGTCGTGTTCAGTGCCGTGCATTCTCCGCGTCGCTCCGCTAGCTGCGAAAGCACTGGTGGGTTGGTAAAAAGGGTTAGAAGTATTACACCGCGTAGCTTTCGCTCCGCTTCAGCAACGCTAGGTTATTTGTGTTCAGTGGCAGCTGTGGTTATTCAAAATTCTTGTATTCAGTGAGGTTTATGTTATTCGGTGGTTGTAATGTTTAGTCGGCGCCTGTGTTATTCCAAATCTTGCGCTTCGTTGTAGTTGGCGCTTATCGGTATAAACAAGGCCACAAGCAAACACATAAACTACTAACACTCAAGTTGCTCCGCGAGCAAGTAACTACAAATAAAACAGGCGCCCAATTGTTATTCCCAGTTACTCATAAATTCGGGCGCCTATGGTTATTCGCATCTGTAATAAATTCCGAGAACTGAAGCACTAAAGTACTTAAAACATCTTTGCAGCTGTGGTGTTCAGTGAAGTTCTCTTCCTGCGCTTCGCTGGCGGTTTGTTATTCACAGTTACTCATAAATCCCGGTGTATGAGCGTTATTCTCAGCTATTCATAAATTCCGGCGCCTTCAGGTATTCCTAGTTCCTCATAGCTATCACGAACAAACATACTGCCATTAAGCAGGTGCCCAAGCTATTAACAATACTCCAATAAAAAGATGCTTCAAGGGTTCAAAATACCCGCACCAATTATACATAACTTCGCAAATGATACAGGCGCCGATTAAACAAGCTTCGCGAATAAACAAATACAAATTAACGCGCGCTTCGCGAACAATACAGGAGCCGATTAAACAAACTTCGCGAATCAACAAATACAGATGAACTAAGCTTCGCGAGCAAACAACCTTCAATTAAAAAAAATATATAGCAACTTTAAAATATAGCAATACGAGTTTCTTCGGATACAAGATAAGGCGCCTATTGAATAACCTAATTGGTTGTCTAAACAAATTTAACTGTGAATAACTCTCATTTATCGGCACCTTACCGTAACCACTTATCCGCAACTGCAAAACTTACTATCAAACTAGGTCTTTTACAAAAAGAGGAATCACACCTTGATTACGGATGCGGTCGCGGTGGAGATGTCGAGCGCTTACAAACAATGGGTTACAACTCGACGGGATGGGACCCTCACTACTTCCCAGGAAACAAAGAAACTGCGGATGTGGTGACAATGAATTACATTCTCAATGTGATACAAGATACCTCAGAGAGGCGCCAAGCTTTACTAACTGCTTGGAGTTTAACCAAAAAACGTTTGATTATATCCGCTAATGTTAGAGGCGCCGGACTCCATGAAGGTGAAGTTACATCACTGGGAACTTTTACTAAATTCTTTAACCATATTGAATTAAAAGCATATATTGAAAGCACTCTAGGATATGAAACTGTAAAACTAGATAAGGACAAGTTTGTAGTTAACCGCAGTGGTAAACAATTTGTTACACTCCACCATGACGAAGTAATTAATCGTGCTAACACTATTGCTTCTAAGGGATGGATACCACCAATGGACTGTATTATCAAAGGATATTGTAATGACTTTAAACCTAGACCAGGCGCCGATTTTATCGACGATGGAGAATTCCCAGGTAGAGTTAGATATTACCGACTTTTATCTAAAACTCGCTCTCTTCCAAGTAAAAATGGTCAACTAGTTAGAGTTTTGCATATACGTGGTGGAAAAAATTCTGAACATATGCAATCTTGTATTGAAGCACTACGGCGCCGTAACCAAATAGCACAATTAAAATTTCATTGTATAGAACAAACGTTTTTGAATGAATTTCTTGGCGCCAGGAAGTTTGACTTCTTGGACTATGAAAATATTAAGATATACAAATAATTAATTACCTTCGGGATAAAAAAGATGCAAGGAGTATTAAATTCTGCTTGTAACAACAAATAAATAACTTATAGTAAGCTTTGCATAGCAAAAATATAAAATATATTACTAACTATCATTATTAATACAACTACAAATAAAACAACGCGCTATCACCAGCAGGCTTTGCTCGGTTACTTTTAGGGGGAGTAATGAGGAGTAAGGTTTTTAGCTTTTATATATGAAGGAGTTATTCTCAGTTATTCATCAATTCCGGCGCCCTTGTTGTTTGTAAATAGTCGTGTTCAGTGTAGGTTAAATACTTTTTTTTTAGGAAAAGGTATTCCGAATTCTGTCCTCTTCTCAGCCTTCTCAATTGTAGCATACACCTTTAAACGTCAAGGGAGAGTTTCTAAACCTCTAACAATTACTAAGGAAATAGGCTTTTTAAAGAATTTCTAAGTTCGTCGTGCCTCCTCACTAAGAAATTCTACTAAAAACCGTATTCCCTAAGTAATTTTAACTCGGTAAGAAACACTAGACCCTTGACATTTAAAGGAACATATGCTGTGGAAAATGCAGGCTGAAGAGAAGATTCAGTTGTTGTTTTTGAGGATTTATAAAATGAAAACGATTGTTGAAATGAATTATAAAGGTTTCGTAATTAGAGTTGTAAAAACTGATGAGGTTATGGATGGGATTGATTATTGGAAATATAACTATGTTGCAGAACAGTGGATATATAGAAAAGAAATTGATATGGAAGAGTTAGGAGTTTGTTTTTACGGAAAAAATATGTTAGAAGCTGTTAAAGAATTAAGAGTTTGGATAGATATGATAGATAAGAATCGTACTAGATTTAAAGAAAAATACGGGTATGATTTAGAGGATTAAATAAAGTATAAGGGTTTGGTTAATCCAAATCCTTATATTTTTTTGAGAATATATTTGTTCGTATTCTTTTATTAATTCCGGCGCCTGTGTTATCCCCAGTTATCTTAAATATTGGCGCCTGAGCTATCGCTACAAAAGAGCTTCGCGATTATTTTAATACAGTTCCCGCCCCCACCCCCTTCCACCCACCTATAATTTCAATACTTAAAACACCCAGAACAGAAACTTGACCCCTAATTTAGACCAATATCAATTAACACAAACATTACAGGCGCCAAAAATAAAGAAGCTTCGCAAGCAATTAAACTCAAATTAAAACAAGCGATTCCAAACAGTTTACCTAGACCCGTCCTCACCACCACCCTATAAATCATTCCTATTGTTTGAAGAGCTTCGCAAACAAGATACTCTAATTAAAGATGCTTCGCAAACAATAAATTCAATTAAAAGATAACTAAGTTATTAAAATAATTTGGGCGCCTTAACTTATAGATAATAAAAGTACCAAACAAAACACGGTCACTACTTCAGACCGACACCAATTACACATCAATGCACGTGAACATAATAGGCGCCGATTAAACATAAACTTCGTGAACATAACAGGCGCCGATTAACAAGCGACTCCGAACAAACAAACTCCAATAAAACAACACTTCGATTAAACAGGGCGCCGCTATTAACAACACTCCGATTACAACAGACACCCAAGCTATTAATACTCCAATTACGCACGTGCAAGAGCGAACAAAAGTACTGATATAAAACATGCTTCGCGATCAACAAGACTTCGATTAAACAGGCGCCTTTAACAATTTGAACGTAGACGGAGTTTTCCCTACTGGTAGTCAGTGGCGCCGATATTTAACCGTAAGAACTTGTCTTGCTTTATATAAAAGACCTGGATTGCAAGTTTTTTAGATTATTGCGGTAAGTAATAGTTTCTGAATGATTTGCCCCCAAGTAGAGTTCAGCTATGTTTAATAATTTTTGATATATTTGTTCGATTTGATTATAACTACCTAGGTGAAAGTAGAGATTAGCTAAATTTTTCAAACTATCAACATGTTCACGAGTATATTCTCCAAACGCATCTTTCGTTAACTCACATGCTTGTTGGTACATTAGTTCCGATTGCTCATACTTACCTTGCTTGAAGTAGAGATGACCTAAATTGTTGAAACATTGTACATGGTCTTCATCATTATCTCCGTCTTGGGGTCTCTTTATCCCTAATGCTTGGATATAGAAAGGTTCGGCTTTGTCATACTTACCTTGTTCAAAGTGGAGATGACCTAAATTTTTCAAGATTTGTATACATTCGGGATGATTATCTCTCCAAATACCTTTTGTTAACTTTAATGCTTGTTGGTACATTAGTTCAGATTGCTCATACTTACCTTTGAATTTGTAAATATAAGCTAAATTACCCAACGAGAGAGCATATTGTAAATCATTGTCTTCTTTAAGGTGTTTTTTTAACTCTAATCCTTGAATAAATATAGGTTCGGCTTTATCGTACTTTTCATAGTAAAAGTAGAATTCTGCTAAACAGTTCAAATGTAATGCATAGTCAGTATGATTATCTCCATTTACCCACCTCGTTAGTTCTAATATTTGTATATACAAAGCTTCAGCTTCATCGTACTTCCCTTCCGATTCGTAGAAATTAGCTAAATCGCTCAAGCTTTTTGCAGAATTTTCTTGTTTCATAACGTTCTACAACTATTAAGAATGTATGTTCGGGAATTAAAACTATTTTCCGCAGCGCTTAGGATATATATTCTACACAACAATTCAAAGAGTAATTATAGTTTTTATAATTTCTTGAGAGAATAAAATCACAATTTTTACATGACGACTAGTTATTTAATAATAGGCGCCTAATTTATTGTTTAGCAATTCATGTGTACTGTTAAAAGGTATTTGTGATATGCAGGCTGTAGTTGGCGCCTTGCACACGTGATACCTCGTAAGTTGGGGACGAAAGTTATATTAATCAGGCGCCATGATTAACGGTACTCCAATCACAATAGATGCCAAGCTATTAACTACTTCGTAAGTAACGAATTATCGATTAAACATAATAAGACTTCTTATCAAAAAAAATTAATCCACCCTGCAACAAAACAACCTATAGAAAAAGAGGCGCCAGATATTACCCCCTGACTAGTACTTATGAATTTAAGTTTGATAGTACTAACGGTGATCTACAGGCGCCTGTAATATCTAAAAAAGTTTCCCCTAGGAAAAAAGAAGAACTTTGGTCAAACCATAATTTAGTTCATCATCAAGAAACTTCATTTTGAATTAACAGGCGCCCTTTGAAACAAAGTTAGGAAGTACATGTGTATGATTACATTTCTGTACCTTAATATCTTTGTGTCTGGTGTGTCTAAAAGTCTCCGCGCCTTCAAAAAACGGCGCCTCAGACTGTCGTGATGATAGATACGAAATTTTTATTTTCTCCGTTTATTTCAATGATGCACATAAATAATAACAACATTGCTATAGTTAAAAATTGTACCGACAGGTATAAATTACTGATATAAACACAATATTGCTTATGAATAATAACTAATTAATATTATATTTGAGCCATATTGAACTAACTTAAATACCCCTGTGTACCTTGAAAAAACAGGACTTTGTACCTAGTTTTAGGTTAAAAAGCGTACCTAAAATATCTTCTATATAACTTTGTAGCGATGAACTTGTCATCTGGGAGATAGTTCCATCTATATTGTTTTGTACCCAGGTACGCTGTCTATCGTACTCAAAAAAAATTTTCTAGAGTTCCATATTATGTTCCTTTAAAAAAATATTTTTTAAAATCTGACCGTACCTGCGCGCTTCATAGGTACAGTTTTATATGAGTGTCAGGTACTTTCAAAGGCGCCTTTTAGTCTTTGAATAGGTACAAAATCTTTTTGAAACGGGTGCAAAACTTAAATTTTCGTATCATGACCCGTACCTTTAGTGTACCTAGACAACTATGAAGTGTACCTAGTAATTTTAAATTGGTACTTTCAATATTTATCTAACAGTAACTAGTGCTTAAAGTCTTTGTCTGATTCATATCCTTTTTTCAAGATAGCGATAGCTACCGTAGTCTAAAAGTAGAGTACCACAAGTAAAATTATTAAGTATATATGTATTCTTTTAAGCGTTTATAATCAGGCGCCGTCTCTCCTGAGTCAGCACAAATTATTTCTATTCACAACTGTGCTTCTGAACGAATGTTCGTATGATGTTCTTGTGACAACACAACCTGCGGCGCGCATTAATCAATAGACATGAGCAGATTCCAGAGGAAAGAATGTTACGAATAGCACGCTCATAAGACTGTGAATACCAAGCAATAATCACTCATACGCGAGTTCTATGGACACCTGATAAAGAAAGTTGGTTTTAGGAGCGTTTCTGTTGCGGGAAGGAAGAGCAGAGTGGCATATGAACGTCCTTTGTCTATGATTACGATTGATAATACCCAACAGGTTTTTTAATTATTTTTTAATGTTTATAAAAACATAAGTCAGGCACCCCTTAATTGAAGTAAAAATAATTTTTCTGCAACCTTGAAAGTAGCTACAGATAATAATTTCAGTAGCATAGTGAGAATGAAAATTATTCAATCAAATATAGTTAAATACCAATTTAAGAAAGTACTAATAATAGAGAACATCGTAAATATACTGATGACGGTACTAGTCTTTGTACTCGTACCATTTGAATATACATTTTTCTAATAGGAACCAAAATCATGTCAGACAAATTTGAGCAAACAAACGAAACAGAATTTGGTACGGAAACCGAAGAAGATATGGATGAATTCGATGTTGAAGAAGATGATATGGAGGAGACAGCTACAAAGAACGAACCGAAATTAAGAGAAAGAGTTTTCTTAGCTTGTGAATCTTTTGAACAAGAAGGTAAAAAGGTTACGCGCGACGCCATAAGAGCAGTTACTAGAGGAAGTGACCGTGATGTTTCTAGGTACATAAAAGAATGGAAAGAATGGAAAGAATTTAAAAACAAAGGCGCCCTCGCAGTACAAGGTAATAGCGATATCGAAGCACAGGCGCCTCAGCAGATAGTACAAACTGTTGTGATTAACCAGCGAATAAACCAAGACGCTGATAAAGTTCGTAAGGCAAGCTCGACACGCGCGACGAACATACTTGTAGGTTATGAGTTAGGAACTCAACATTTTTTAGAAAATCCTTCGGAGCTTGACGAAGAGCTTCAAGAAATAATTGCACAAGCTAAAAGTTCAACTGATGAAAAATTAGACGGTTTCACCGCGAGGTATGAAGTTAATTTTTTCGCAAAGATGGTTATATCTGGCGCACGATTAAAAGAGTAGACGATGACTCGGAGGCGCCGCAAATACCCGAACCTAAAAACAAAGTTGATGATAACGAAAATTTATCTAACCAACCTGTTGAGACAGAACAAGTATCTACAAGAGAACAGGTACCTGTAACACTTGTATCTACTGAAGGAATGGTGCCTAATATTACAACAAATTCCTCCCTGGAGGCGCCTGTAATAAAAGCATCTAATGGAGTTCCAGCGCCTAAAATCAAAAAAAATTCTTCCGGTAAGGCGCCTAAAACACAAGAAACTTCGTCCAATGAGGCGCCTGATAGCAGTGATGAAAAAGACATCAGTGATTTTAGACGCGATGTTACAAACCGAGTAATAGGGATGTTAGAAAAGGGTGATTCTATCTGTATTACGGGTGAGGTCGGTATCGGAAAAACTCATTTGGCACTTATAGTTGCTAGTAAACTCAAGTGTTGTTATGGAAATTACAAGGGTGATAATACTAAATGCTTACAGCAAATAGCATCAGACCTGAAAATTCCGTTAAACCAAATCGACCAAGAAGGCGCCGAAGGTAAACCACTAACAGCAAAACAACTCAAGGAGGAAATAGCACTTAATTTAGGTGAGACGATTTTGATTTGTGACCGTTTTCATCGCTGGTCTGCTTCTCTAAAAGGATGGGTTGAAGATTTACACTCTGAAGGCGCCACTCTTTTACTGTCAGGGAACCATCGTGATTTAGAAGGTATCGCTTACAAAATTCCTCGGTTAGCATTGTCTCCACTCAAGGACGACGAAATTAGAAATATCATTTGGGCACATGCTTCATTGTTATCTTTATTACTTACTACTACCCAAGTTTCTGAAATGGCTTCGCGTGCGGGTGGAAATCCAATGTTGGCGAAACGCATGGTGCAAGAACACAAACAAGGAGTAGAAAGTAAAGACATTCAAGACGGTAACAACTACCGAGACATAACACCCTTTTTATTAACGATTTTTGGATTAATAGGCGCCGTGAGGTTTATTGGTATGGCAACGAATGATGTACGTTTAAAAGTTTTGGGAGGACTTGCTATTACTCTGTTCTTTGCCCTTCGTAACTTACGCTTTGTGTTTCCAAGATGGAGTCGAAAACAATGATAGCACCAACACATGTAGCTTTATCTTTAACAGGTGTTGCTTGCGCGACAGGTTCTGTTGACCCATCAGTGATGTTACTTGCTGTCATTGGTAGTCAAATACCAGATATGGATACAACAAAATCTTGGATAGGTAAAGCTTCCTACCCTTTAGCAAGTTACTTAGAACAAAAATTTTCACACAGAAGTATTACACATTCCTTCTTTGTTAGCTTGGCATTATTAACTGTGACTGCTCCTGTGTTGTATTACTTTAATTGGACTCTTTGGGTTGCGGCGCCACTTGGTCATTTAATTAGTTGCTTCGCTGACTGTTCTACAAAACTTGGCTGTCAATTTTTTTACCCAGTAAATAAGGATTATTGGGTAGTAGGATTAAATCCGAACAACCGTATAGAAACAGGTAAAGCAGGTGATTATGCAGTACTCACAGCAGCAGTTTGTATATTCAGTATTGCTTTTTACTTAATAACAGGTGGTGGAGGTATCGGCGCCTGGGCAACGAGAACACTGTTTCCCACATCTCAAACAGCAGTAGAGTTACTAAGACAAGAGAATCAAAAAGCAATTGCAATACACGTAGAAGGAGTTAGAAAAGTTGACAATAGTAGAGTTGATGAACAGTACTGGGCAATTTCTGCTAGTGGTTCTAACCTTGTTGTCAAAGATAAGAATGATAATATTTTTCGTGTTGGCGAAGCTGGCGAAGTTATTCCTAAAAGGGTTAATACGCTAGCTGATAGACTACCCTTGAAAATTCGGCGCCAGCGTATAGAAGATGCATCTGCTGCTGAATGGATAAATTCGTTACCACAAAAAGCACTGTTAACAGGGACTTTGGTAATAGAAGATTCTTCTGAGGTGCAACTTCCTATCACACCACCAGGTGTAATGCCAACGGTCACAAGTACAGGAAATGGAGTTACGCTGGAACATGCTTCACGTAAGGATTTAAAACCTCTTGAAGATTTTTACATACTTAGTGGAGAAACTCTGATAAAACAACTATGAAAGCGCTGTACACTGCAATTTTATTAACTTTGTTCTTTGCGGCGCCCCTTGCAACAGCACAAAATACCAATATCAAAGAACAAAATACGGGTACGAAAGAGAATGTTGAATTATTTACATCATCAAATAGTGGCACTACGAATGGTGATGGTAAAAGCCTTCGACTTTCTGTAACCGTGGAGGCGCCGGAATATTTACTGATTAAAGTTGGGGACGAAATATCCAAAGGAGAAATAATAGTTGATAAACATTCGGAACGTAAACGTTTATCTCAACAGCGTAGTAGTATTGCGCTGCAAATCAAAAATCTCAAAGCCAAACAAATGCCAGCACCGTTCACTCCTAAAGATATATCTTCTCCGGCGCCTTTACCTGCTGCCAATTTTTTAGAAGAAGAGTCACAAGTAGCGCAAGCGAATTTAAAATTACAACAAGCACAGTCGATATTAAATTTGCGAACACCAGTATTAACAGCTGATAATCCAGAAAAACGCGCGTCGATGGAAAAAGCTGAAGCTGCTTTGGGTGCTTCAACTGAGAAAGTTCGAGAGCAGGAAGAATTGGTAAAATCTATACGTGATATGGATATGTCAGAACCAGATATTATCTTGCACGAAGAAGCGAAGCTCAAACAATTTACAAGAGAGATGGAACAGTTACAGTCTGCACTTCAACGTGAACAAGCGTTGATGGCAGCAGCTGGTAATGAACAGCAGCAAGAACTTCAAGATTTACAAATAGCTGTGCAGGTTGCTAGAAGCGAATTACAAATAGCACACGGGCGCCTGGAAACTGCACGCAACAATCGTAAGCTCACCGAATATAAAGCCACGATTGAAACCGCACAGCGTATAGAAGAGGAAAACCGCAGTAAACAATTACATTCACAGCAGTTAACTCAACACGCGCAAGCAATACGCGACCAAGAGTATCAGCTAGCACAACTACAAATACAGTTATCCGCTGTTGAGGATAAGCTCGCTCAAATACCAATTATCCGGGCGCCGCGTTCTGGAATTATTCGACGAATTAAACCTTGGACTGGAAATAATGGCAAATATTCGACAACTATTACTATTAGTTCTTTTAACAACAACGACGATTACCAAGGTACAAGCTCAAAATTTACCCGTCCCACTCGCTGACGCTCAAATTCAAAATTCAAAATTCAAAATTCAAAATTGCGAACTGCGAATTGCGAATTGCGAATTGAAGAATGATGATTCGGGTATTGAAGTACTTGATGAAGATGCTCAACCACCAAAAAGTTCAAATCCTCCCACACAAACAACGGCGCCTGTAACCACTGATTCATCTGATAATACAGATAATACAGATAATCAAGATAGCGAAGCTGCGAATGAGGAGGAGGATAGTCAATTACCCAAGGCGCCTCAAAATCCTTTTGAGAAACCAAGTATAGATACGTTGATACAAAAGCAGTTCAACGATGATATTTGGAGAATTATGAAAGGGCAATTACCTTGTGTAGAAACATCAGCTACATGTCTAGAACAATTACAGGGTAAGGCAGTAGGCGCCTCTGCTTTGTTGAAAGAACTTGATACGCGCATCGAGGAGGCAAATAATAAGATTGCTGAAGCGCAGTCCCGGAATAAAAAATCTATACGTTTAGCTGTTTTATCTCCAGCGCTTCAATATCTGTTAGGTCCAACAGTGGCGCCGGGACAACCACAAAGAAGTGGCACGGGGTTTATAGATAACGTTGCAGCGTTGATTCGTGGTGACGTTGGTATTGTTAACGGGTTGTTACGTGTAATTGGTGTACCTTTTTTTGAAGGGTCGCAGGGTGGCAATGCTGAAGCTCAACGTAATGCAATAGCTATCTCTGATATCCAAGTAAAGGTTGCCGAACTTCAAAGAGGACGGGCAAAGATTGCGGATGAAATTAGGGAGAAAGTTGCTGTGTCACTCGTAAAGTTTGACGAAGCTCGAACCGATTTCCAAACTGCTCAAATTGTCGGCGCCCGTGCAGTTCATCAATTCGAGTTGTATCGAAGAAAATATAATCGCGGCAACAACGATACAGAAGGATTTTTAGCTCAAAAGTCAAAGCTTGATAAAGAGAAAGCACAAGTTTATACTGCTTGGGCAAAAATGCGCCGTTCCTTGTTTGAACTTAAGCTACTTGTATTGTCTGTTAAAGAAGCTGAAATTTAAAATGTAAACCATTACTAAGATTATGATTAAACAATTTAATTCTATAAACCAATCTGCAATTCCAACTCAAAATAATCGAGACATTGAGTTCAAAGCACAGTCTTTAGTTTTTGAACAGTATTTAGCTAGAATGAGTCAAATACTTCTAAAAGAGAAATGCTATTCTAGTATATAATCCTTTGAATCAAATACTAAACTTCATAAATTTATACTTCAAGACACAGTAAATATTTTAAGACAATTACAAGGTAATCATTACTTTCAAAGTACTGTTATAGCTTGTCTTAATAGTTTGACATTATTAAACACTTTTGATGAAGATGTTTACCTTACTTGTATAAATTTAGAACATGTTAAATTAGATGAAATAGAGTTTGTAAATACTCGTTTTGAATTTTCTAATTTAGAAAACGCGAGTTTTCAATCTACTTATCTTGAAAATTGTTGTTTTGCTTATGCTAATCTTACTAATGCTAATTTCCAAGAGGCAATATTAAAAAAATCTGATTTTAAACTTGCAATAATACATAATACAGATTTTGGAGATGCATTTTTAGAAGAGGTTGACCTCAAAGACGTTGATTTGTCTGGCGCCCTCAATTTATCTTTAAAACAAGTTCTAGAAGCCGATAACTGGCAATATGCCAAATATGAGTCTAAATTACAAGCAGAAGTTAATAAGTATAAGGAGGAATTAAAAGTAAAAACTCAAGACAAGATATATCTTGACAAATTTTACCACGAACACCGCAATTAAATCTAAGTTAATTTATTAGGAGCGTCAAAAATGTTTAATTTCTTTTTCAATATAAGAGAAAATATTCTTTTTTGGATTTACATGTATCAAAATGGTCATGTAAAAAGCATAAAAGATGTTAAAGATATTCTTTACGACTTAAAGCATACCGACTATGAGAATCTTCCAAGACCTATTTTTGATAGCATCATGAAAGAATATAAAGATAAACATAATCAATAGGTTACACACTTTTATACAGGCGCCTTACTCGTATCTTCCTGTAATGCGCTTGTATACTGTATAGCTCTTGCGTAAAATGCGTCATTCGTTGTTTGAATTGAAGTTACTTGTATTATCTGTTGAAGCTGAAATTTAATTTATAGGAGTAAACACAATGATTAATTTAATTCAAAAATTCCAGAAAAGTATTGTTGTATATAAAATACTTGGCATCACTTATAGTCAATTAAATATTTACTTCTGGTCGATAACTCTATTATCTATAATTGCTATACAATTAAAATTTTATCCAGTCTTTATAACTTGTTTCTATGTAATTAATTGCTTATTGTATTCCTGTCTTAGGATATATAAAAATTATAAGTATCAAAGTATTGAGTACAAGATGAGCATTTTAATGCCTATCTTAAATTCACCGGAATTTGCTGAATACCAGAAAACATTGTTAAATCAAGAGGAAGAAAATAATTAAATAATCTTTCTCAAATATTTATTTAGATACTTAAGTACTTAAAAATTTAAATATTTAGATTAGTTTGAGATAGCGCAAGTTGTAGGCGCTCGTTCTATCGACATACTTAAAAATTTGTTTTATTCAAAAATATTAAGATATGAAAAAAATATTAATTAGTGCTTTACTGCTACTGTTTTCTTGTACTTCAAATTCTAATAAAGTTGATGTGAATAACAATAAGTGTCAGTTATCTAGTCAAAAAAATATTGCAAAAATAGATAAAGACGTATCAGTATGTGTTGAATTTTCTCAAAAATTAGGGAATTATTTATATTCTTTAACAAGAAGAAGCCCAAGTAATAAATTATTATCTATTGTTACAGTATCAGCTTTAGAAGATGGCTCAAATTATGAACGTGGAATTGATACCGCATATGCTTTAGATGAAAATGATTTTAAAATATGGACAAAAAAACCGAATACAAATTTAGTGAATAAATATAAGAATGATGTTGATATAGTTATCAATGTTATGAAGAAATATTTAGAAAAGCCAGTGAAGGAAATATAACAGGTGCCTACTCTTATTTACAGGCGCCTTACACCACAACTTCCTGTAATGCGCTTTTATACTACACTCTAGATGTTAAATACTTAGATATTTAAATTTTATTTTTTGAAATCATAAAAATGATATTCAATCTTAAAATAAAAATATTGGGGATGTTAATTATTGATAAATTCTGGGTATTCTAGTAAAGACCAAAAATATTGCTGAAACTAAGGGTGAAATATGGTATACAAGAAGAATATTACTAAAATATTAGATGATTTTGCAGAAAAATTAGGGAAAAAGAAGGCAAGAGGATTGCTTGAAATTGAAAAGATAGAGAAACAATTTTTGTTTGATAGCATTAGAGGAAATGCTTTAAGATTAAAAGAATTAATTGAACAACAAATTGAAGTTGAAAAATTAGAACAAAAACTTTATGATATTAAACAAAAAATATTTAAAAATCGTACTTGTAGAGAAATTAATGGATATCACAACTGGGACGAAGTTCTAGGTTACTGTGTAAGAGTACTATACTGCTGCGAAGTTGTAGATAAAAATATTGAACAGGAAGTTATACTGTTAAAAACCTTACAATTAGTAAATCATTTTGTCGAACATCAAGGTAATACGTATTGGGTAGATAAGGATTTTCTTCAACAAGTTAGTAATAATGCCTTAAAGCCGGAGAAATTACCTACAAATATTCCGTGTGGTTTGCTACTATTTCCATCCCTAATTAGTCCCCAATCACCTAATTCAAAAAAACCTATAGATTGGGTAATGTTCGCACATATTAAAAGTGGTGTAAAGCTACCACCAACAAAAACAGAAAATAAACTTGTCGAATTACCACCTATTGCTTCCGAGTCCATAATATGGATGACTTACGATGTTTCGGAGGATGGATACTACTACATATATACAGGCGCCATACTAGCAGACACCCTAGAAATAGTAATTGATACAGATAATCAGAAACTAACTAGGGAAGAAAAAGCGATAGTCAAAGATATTAGTAATTTATTGGTTCAATCTTTAGCTTATGCGGAAAATCCAGAAACAGAATATGTTGACTCTGTAATAGGTTTTGGAAAGCATACAAAACATAAAGCTAGACTCAAACAACCAAAATTCATTAATCCTAAATGGATAGGTAGGGGAGTTAAAGTATATAGCCCGCGCGCTGCTACAGTTTCTCTTGGTGGTACACATAATAGTCCAATTCCTCATCAACGTAGAGGATACACTCGGCACCAACCTTGTGGACCAGGTAGAAAAGAAATACGTTTAGTAGAAATTCCAGCAACTATTGTAAATAAGGATAAATCTCCTATTTCAAGCTGATAGACAGGCATTATTAATAACTAACATAACTAAGAGCTTTATACAGGTGCCGGAGTACACCTCACTTCCCTGTAATGCGCTTGTATACTGCACTCTAGCTACTAAATGTTTAGATACTCAGATACTTAAATACTTACATTTTTAAATTAAAGAAGTGAAACTTTCAGAACTTAGAATAATAGACATATTCGCAGGATGTGGGGGCTTATCCCTTGGCTTTCGCTTGGGCGGATTTAATATTGTTGGCGCCATAGATAACTGGGAACCAGCAATTAGTATATACTCTAAAAATTTTGACCACCCTATATATAATTGTGATTTAAGTGTTCCAGAGAATAGCTATCCTATATTTGAAAAATTAAATTGCAATGCTATTATTGGGGGTTGTCCATGTCAAGACTTCTCAAATGCTGGACTGCGTAATGAGGATAATGGACGGGGTGAACTTAGTATTAGTTACGCGCGCATTATCCAACATGTTAAACCTCAAATATTTGTACTTGAGAATGTAGAAAGATATAGGAAGAGTAATAAATATCTACAAGTTAAGGAAATATTTAAAGCTTGTGGTTATGGACTAACCGAGACGATATTAAATGCTTCGCTGTGTGGGGCGCCTCAAGCTAGAAAACGATATATATGTATTGGAGTATTAGGCGGTGATGATAATGAATTATTATCGCTGCTGCATGGAAGTTTGGCGCCTCGTCCTATGACCGTGAGGGATTATTTAGGGGATAGTTTAGGGGTGGAGTTTTATTATCGTCACGCGCGGAGTTATCAACGCAAAGCAATATTTAGTATAGACGAACCGAGTCCTACCATCCGGGGAACTAATAGACCTATCTCAAGAAATTACACTCCTCACAAAAATGATGCTTGTAGGAATTTAAAGAGAGTTCGTCCATTAACTACTTTGGAGAGAAGTTATATACAAACTTTCCCCCATGAATTTAATTTTGATATTAAGAATCAAACTAAGACCGATTTGGAAGAAGCTATAGGTAACGCTGTACCCGTGAAGCTGGCAAAGTACATTGCTGTTGCTATTAGTAAGTATTTGGGTAGTTAGATGTTTTAGTGGGCGCCTGTCATTGAATGTAAGATTGTTGTGGCATTTTTATAAAGGCTTGTCGAGCGCGTCCCCTGGTCGGGGAATTTGAGTATTTAACCATCAAGTGCGGCACCTACAAAAAGGGAGCTGGCATAGCATGGCTGTTTCCGTCCCCGTGAGGGGTAAGTAAAGAATGTCACGCTGCGCTAATGGCATTCGCACTGCAATTTTCATGCTAGTTTCCGTCCCCGTGAGGGGTAAGTAAAGAATGTCACCTTTGGAATCGGAATTAGAACTCAAGGTCCAAGGTTAATTGTTTCCGTCCCCGTGAGGGGTAAGTAAAGAATGTCACGTATCGGTTATGCTGACTTTAGGTTTATGTCTCTAACGTTGTTTCCGTCCCCGTGAGGGGTAAGTAAAGAATGTCACTACGTCAGACCAATCGCTCCACTGTAAACTGGCAGCGGCAAAAAAAGTTTCCGTCCCCGTGAGGGGTAAGTAAAGAATGTCACGGCAGCGAGGATCAGCTATCAATTGTTCGTGGTGGAGTTTCTGTTTCCGTCCCCGTGAGGGGTAAGTAAAGAATGTCACCCTACCTTTCTAAAACTCTTACTATATTTACTTTTCAAGGTTCAATTGCGCCAAACTACTGAAAAAGCTTGTGTATAAAAACTCTACAACGCTTTGCTTAAGAAGTAAACAGGCGCCGTTCTACGATATCAGACTATTTTCAAGCAATTCACCAAGAAGTAGGTTGGATATAATTATATTATCTGAGATTTTCATCATTATTATCGCAAAAGCTTCCAAATACTCGCTGCGACGATTTTAGTCGTAAAGTTACATATCTTAATAATGGCTACATCATATATATAACAAGACTTTCAAGTATTGAGGGCTAATTAACAGGCGCCTTCATATGAAACAAAACTAAATATAGGCGCCAGATATTGTGACTTAAATAGTACTTAGTACTTATCATCGATTTGATTTACATTAATACATTTTTATGTCAAACGATTTAAATAACAAGCGCTCCGATGATGCTGTCTTAGGGGGTAATAACCCTGCTCCTACAAATGCTGCTGTGTTGGGAGGGGGGATAGAAAAAGTTAGGAGGCGCCTGTCATCTCAGGTTGTTGAGCATCGAATATCTGCCTTGTCTGAAGCTTTAAAATATGATAAAGAAGGTTTAAAGTTATTGATACAAGGATTAAGTGACCCAGAAATTTTAGTACAGCTAACTGCTTATAAGTTATTACAAAATAGAGAAGAATTGGAAGTGAAATTTACATTACAAAATTATAAGATATATTTTTTACCTCATGTTTATGGTTTATATAAAAATCTCTCTATATAAGCACTTTAAGCTAACAGATACTTAAATGTTTAGACATTTAGTAGTTTAATAACAAGGGTGGAATAATTGTTTGGCGCCTCTATCCCTAACACCGGACAGGAGGTTTCGGCGCCATTACCAAATTAGATAGTTGATAATTATTACCATTCCACTCGAAACTACTAGGAAAAGCAACTCTACGGAACGGCGCCCTAAATACAGCTTTCCCGCATAAAGAACGGTGTGGTCTCTCTACCTTATACTGTGCTTCTGCCTCAATTTTTAGTGACCTGTGTAGTAACTGCCACTTGAACCTGTGTAACAGTGGACACTGCCCCTTCTTCATGTGTTATACTTTGCGGTGTTAATATTTATTTTACGACTTCACTCTTATTTGAATTTGTAGATATCTATTTATAATATGGGTAAATTTAAAGATTATACTGGACAAAAATTTGGGCATTTGGAATGTATTTCTATAAGTACACTGAAGAGAGTTCATGGTGCAACTTATTGGAAATGTAAGTGTGATTGCGGACAAATTATAGAAACACAAATAGGAAACGTTGTAAATGGAATTACAAAATCTTGTGGTTGTTTAAAGCTTGCATTTAAAGATTATACTGGACAGAAGTTTGGGCGCCTGGAATGTATTTCTCTAAGTACACCAGCAAGGATTAATGGTAAAACATTCTGGAAATGTAAATGTGATTGTGGAAAAGTTATAAATGCAAGTACAGCAAGTATTATAAGTGGACAGAAAAAATCTTGTGGTTGTTTGAGACATAGTGAGAGTTACTTTAAAGATTACACTGGACAGAAGTTTGGGCGCCTGGAATGTATTTCTAGAAGTACACCAGCAAGGATTAATGGTCAAACATTTTGGAAATGTAAATGTGATTGCGGAAAAATTGTAGATGTAAACATAAGACAAGTTGTAAGTGGACACACAAAATCTTGTGGGTGCGCGACATACACGCGCAAGGATTATACTGGACAGAAATTTGGGCGCCTAGAATGTATTGCTCGTTCAGAAAAAGCAAATGTTAAGAGTGTAAAGTTTTGGAAATTTAAATGTGATTGTGGAAAAATTATAGACGTAAATATAGCAGATGTTGTATCTAGGGGTAAAAAGTCTTGCGGGTGCTTGAAGCGTTCTTGTAACTTGATCTCTACCTAAACACTACTCACTATCTATAGGATACAGAAGAGCGATTCGGGGGTAACACCTCACACTTGAACGAGAAATCAAGCATTTCAGCAATAAGTGGCGCCTCAAATGGTAGCTCAAAAACCCTATTAATCCGTTCGGGTGAGGGAACGGGCGCCTAATATTATATTAAAAACTTAACAATAGTTAATATTAAAATGCATAAACTAGAGGTATTTAAGACATAAATATATGAATGAAAACGCATAAATTTTGTATTTTTATGTCAAATCCTGAAGAGTATGATGCTGTCTTGGGTGGTGATAACCCTGCTCCTGCTAGTGCTGGTGTTCTGGGAGGGATAGTAGGTGTAAAACGGCGCCTGTTAAGCAAGGTTGTAGAGCATCGAATATTGGCTTTATCAGAGGCTTTAAATTATGGGGAGCAAGGGTTGGTTCTTGTAATACAAGCATTAAATGATGATTGCCAGGAAATTTATCTCGCAGCCTATAATTTATTAAAAGATATAAATGATTTAGAAATTAAAGCTTTGTTGGATAAATATCTTCGACAATATTATTTTCTCCGTTTTAATGGTTTTTACTATAGTCAAAATAAATCATCGGATTTGTATCTTTTTAGGTTTTATCAAGATGGAACAGTTCTAGCTGCATATCTATCTGCCTATCGACTAGATATTGAAAAATCAGCAACATGGTTTCATAAAGAGAATAATCAAGTGACTTATAGAGGCGTTTACCAAATTGATTACAATTGCTTAACATTTACAATAAATAGCGAACGTAATACAATTGAATTTTTGGCAAAAATTAGAATGTATGGTTATAAAATTGCACATAGCACAAATACTGAATACAGCTTTACTGAGATACCAGATATCAAATAATAACTAATTATTATACCTATGTGAACGCGCAGGAATAAATTGTGCGAACGGCGCCTGATTAAGTATCGTCTGAGCAACACTCAAAGCGCTCAATTTGATAATTTATATTTTAACAGGTTCTGAAATTATAGATGCTAAAATTGCTTAATACTGGGAATTTCTTATTGGTGCCTCTTATCAGTACAAATAAATGCCAGAAGGAAACAACCGCGCGTCGCCATAGAGCCTGCTTCGGTCGAATTCGACAAAAGCAAGAAACGGAGTTCTCCCGGAGTAGATAGTGAATGGCGCCTTTAATATAATCGTCCCTATAAACAAACTAAAGATTATAATACGTAATCTACGTATTTATTCTGAAACAAGATGTTTATATGTTTATGCCAGAGAGTGCATTATATGAGCGATGATTTTAGATTAAACAGTTGGAACAAGAGTGAATTTAATTACATAAAACTAAACCTAAAACAGGTGCCTATATATCGAAATAAAATACAGGTGCCAGTCTATATATACTCCAAGCGCACGCAATTAACCTATGTACTGTTTTCCGCATTTCAACACCTACAACTGCACTTATAAAAGTACAAATTCTAGCTATAGTATGTATCTAATTCTACAGGGTCAATAAAATCTACAGGTGCCTGAATTTCAAACACGGGAAGAGCGCGTATTTGGTTCTATGCTGAGTGCTTTACATAGCGATAGCGCTTTATCAAAAGTAATTTTTTCAGCGATGTTATTTTTACCCATGTCACCTAGAAGCTTTTTTACATAACCAACAGAGACATCGATATGAGCATCTAGTAGCATACGATGTACTTGGTACGAAGAAATATTTTTATCGAACTTTTCATATAACAGGCGCCGAAGTAGTTTTGCTCTCGGTTCTCCCCAAGAAATATAAGGCGCCGCTGTTGCTAAAATTAACATCATTTTTGCTTCAAAGTAAATAAATATAGTGGTATTATAACCATATATTAGATACTTGGTGTATCTAATATATCAAGCAAAAAGCAGGCGCCCTCCGCTAAGAGTTATACGCCTGATTCATCTCAAAATACACAGTTAAGAACATTCGTGATTATGAGTAGCCAATGAAACGTGGTAAATCATAAGAAAAACCCGTTTTTCGCTGTTCACTTTTTCTACTCCTCTGTAGTCGTAGCCTGAAGCAAGCGAGTCGTAGACTCAACCACATGGTACGTAGTTTAGTAGGAATATTAGGGGCAGTCTACCCTTGCCCGATGCAGCAATAGGAGTACGTTGAATACCTTTTCTAGTATTGTTGCATACCTAATCTGTTACCAGTCTAGGCTTTCCTCGGCAACTAGTACCGAGTTAGTTTTCAAGATTAATTAGTAAAAGCTAACTTCCTAAGTTTAGTTTTGGTTAGAAGGGATTCAACGTAACTACTCACATAACTTCTAGCTCAATAATTAATCTTTAAAATCTTGTTCTTATATTTTAACATAAAATCAGTAATTACTACGTAATATCAAAAATAGATTGCTAATAATTACTACGATATAACTAATATTTAATAATATTATTTAGCGAATAAAGTTTACTCATTATATAGTTTAAATGTTAACATTTATTAGCATAAAATCTTAAGCGTTAAGGCTAACAAAAGTTAGTCTTTGATGTATTTGAATGATATTCTCAATATGGCGCCTACTCAACCTGAACAAACAGATGTTACTAAACCAAGGGCTAAAGAAATTAGTGATGCAATCGCTTGTGTATTCTGTTTCAACACGGTTGATGCAAATCTTGTTCAAGGATTAATTGCCAATGAGATAAGTAGAGCTTCATCCACAACTGGCGCCGTACATGGAAGCTGCCAAGCAGTTATTACCTCTTCCGGTTAAAGATGAACTCTTAAGTGCTACTAGTGCCAGAAGGCAGAAGTAAGAAGGCAGAGGGCAGAAGGGAAGAAACCTTATTTTATAAGCTTTTTAAGCTTTTTAAACTGGATAGTTATTTTCGCCACGCTGCACTAGTGTTGCCAAGCTGTATATCAAACGTACTGGAAAGCAGTTGAGTAAGAATAACACCGACCAAGGCAATGCGATGAAAGTGAATCAGATGCTTACCAGTTTGGGATTGCAGTTTAAAAATCCTAGTCCAACAGCCAAAAAGGATGGTCAGCCTTCTTATTTGCCTACTGAGAAGGGCAAACAGTATGGACAAGTTATCCTTCAAGAGGCAACTGGTAACAATAAAACCGTTCAACAATTACGCTGGTTCCCATCTGTCATAGATGTACTGAGCTAATAATTTTAGGCGCCAAGCGCATTTTTAAGAGCAGCACTATATAGTTGCTGCTTTTTCTTTTTGAAGAACCTAAAAAAGCGCGCGTTAAGTACCTTGGAGAGGAGTTATATACAAACGTTTCCCAAAAATTTTGATTTTGATATTGAGAACCAAACTAAAACAAACTTAGAACAAGTTATTGGCAATGCCGTTCCAGTAAAACTATCTGAATATATAGCTAATTGCATACTTAAATACCTATTAGATATTAACTAATAGTATTAGGTTATTGGCACACAGTTTTAAATAGCTGAGGATTCTAGTTCCCTTGCGGGGTTTGCATGGCATGTAAAGACGTAGGGCTGTGTGACTGCACATACGGGTACAACAACGAGTTTCCGTCCCCTTGCGGGGTTTGCGTAGCATGTAGCTTTATGAATTAATTAAGTCAACCGTCATCTATTATAGATGCGGGTTTCCGTCCCCTTGCGGGGTTTGCGTAGCATGTAGCGCATCGCTATCAACGATGAATCCCAACGGGAGGATGCGTTGAATCAGGGTTTCCGTCCCCTTGCGGGGTTTGCGTAGCATGTAGCGAAACCCATCATAAGTCGCGCCGATTTGAAGTTTTCCGTAAGTGTTTCCGTCCCCTTGCGGGGTTTGCGTAGCATGTAGCGGTAAGACCCACAAGCAACGGCACCAAACTGACCGAGCAATAGTTTCCGTCCCCTTGCGGGGTTTGCGTAGCATGTAGCCCTAGACTTTTGAAACGCTTACTATATTTTGTTTTCAAGGTTCAATTGCGCGAGTCTACTGAAAAACTCTGTGTATAAAAAGCTTATTACACTATCTTGTAGAAGTAAACAGGCGCCGTTCTACGATATCAGCCTATTTACAAGCAATTCGCTCAGAAGTAGGTTGATTATAACTATATTATCTTAGATTATCATTATTATTCTCGCAAAAGCTTCTAAATACTTGCTGCGACAATTTTAATAACAACTTTACATATCTTAATAATAGCTACATTTTATGTATAACAAGACTTTCAAGTATTTGGAGTCAATAGACAGGCGCCTTCGTATGAAACATAACGAAACATACAGGCGCCCTTCTTATATAGACATCCTACGAAGGGTTCTCTTCTGGCTTGGGTTCCTTCGGCTTTTTCTCTTATATCGTTCAATATATTTTTATTAAACAACAACAACAACAATGCTCGTTTACTGCTTAGTTGCACGTTATTTATAATTATGTTATAGTTATAAACCTTGGTAGTTAACGTAAATAGTGATACAAGTTCAACGAGTCCGACTGCCAGACTCTGGGCGCATAACTTGGATAGTTATTGGCAATGATTACTTACCCATTCAACCAATACAAACTTACCTCCGTTATTTGGAAAGCCTCGAGAGATCGCCCAATACGATTGAGTCTTATGCAGGGCATTTAAAGCTTTTTTGGGAGTTTCTACAAGATTCTCACTTGGATTGGAAGGAAATAACGTTAGAAAATTTGGCTGATTTCATTCATTGGCTCCGCAGTCCAGACCCAAAAGTTGTCTCACTACAATCCTTCAAAGCTAAAAGAACAGAGAAAACTATAAACACGATTCTGTCTGCGGTCTGCGGATTTTACGACTTTCAGGAGCGCCTAGGAGCAATCGAGGATGTAAATGCCTATCGTTACCAATTTCAACCAGGGCGTAAGTACAAACCTTTTCTGCATCACATTAGTAAAAGTAAGGAAATTAGAACGCGACTGCTCAAAATCAAAGAACCTAAAAAATTCCCTGGTTGCCTTACTACTGAACAAGTCAAGCAGTTAGTAGATGCTTGTAATCGTATTAGAGACAAATTTTTGGTTTGTCTTTTATATGAAAGTGGTCTGCGGATAGGGGAAGCGCTAGGTTTGCGGCATGAGGATATTCGCTCAACCGGAGAGAATGAAATTCATGTTGTTCCCAGGTTAGATAACTTTAATGGCGCCAGGGCAAAGTCGGCATCAGAGCGGGTAGTTCATGTTAGTAAAGACTTGATGAGGCTTTATTCAGACTACTTGATAGAAGAATATCCTACAGTAATTGACTCTGATTATGTGTTTGTAAATATTTGGGAGGGTAGCCTCGGCAGTCCCATGACTTATGCGGCGGTAGACAGTTTATTTAGGCGACTGCGTAAAAAGACAAGGTTAGATGCTTACCCGCATCTACTAAGACACACCCATGCAACTGAATTAATTAGAGCTGGTTGGGACATGGCGTATGTCCAGAAACGCTTGGGTCATGCTAATGTCCAAACCACTATTAATACGTACACTCATCTAAATGATGAGGACATGAAAGCTGCTTTTAACGAATGGAAGGAGAGACAAAAACAAAATGGCTCTAAGCAAGAATTCTCAAATTAATTTCACGCAAGTTGATTTATTTAATCAATTGCCATCTTATTGGGCGAACAATGTATGGGATAGGGAAAAATGCCCTGTTATCTTAGACCGCACAGACTGGAAGAAAGTTGGACGTTATTTAACTTTTACTTGTTTATCTGATTCAATAAACACTGAATTAAAGTTTGTTCTTTGGTCAAGAGTTCAATCTGGAGAGAAGCGGGCATCGACGCTTTGGACTGTAACGCCTTCGTTGGTTGATTGGGTTTGCAACTGGATTAACGAAACTGCTCCAAAAACTGTTTCCTTAATGGACAAAAGCTTAGAGCATTGGGAGATATCCATTCGCTCATATATATCTAAAAAAGCTAAGATTTATGAAACAGTAAAACACCGAGTAAACGCAAAAGGGGAACTATGTTCAAGCAAGCAACTAGACAAAAGAATTTGTTTTCTTCGAGCTTTATATCGAGACTTAAAGTCAGCTTACGATAACCGTCCTGAGTTTGAAAAGGACGTTTGGAATCTCAAAAAAGTTTGTGGGCAACATAATCCTATAACAACTTTTTATCGTTTGAACTTTCTAGACATTTTGCAGCCTTGGATGAGACAAGCTGCTAAATCGTGGATGAAATATTGTTCTACGAACCAGGCAAGTACTACTTGTTGTCATAAGCTATTTAATTTAAAGCGGTTCTCTAGATTTATAAATGAACATGCATATAACATACCTCCAGAGAAATATAACCGCAATTTGATACTTGACTACTATGCTTATATGACCAGTTCTGGAGTAACAGAGGCACTAAGACAGCAGAGCATTTGGCATCTAAACGAATTTTTAACAATGGCAGCTAGAGAAAAATGGGCAAACTTGCCTTCCTTACCCTTAATTTATAAAGAAGATGCTCCTAAACGTTCTGATTATCAACCCAGGTACATCCCTGACGAAGTAATGGAGCAGTTAAAACAACATATGGATTCATTGCTACCTCATTTTAAAAGAATGTTATTGGTTTTGATAGAAACCGGACGTAGGATTAGTGAGCTTTGTCAACTTGACTTTGACTGTTTGTTACAAGATGCCACAGGTGATTGGTTTTTAAAACACTATCAATCAAAAATGAAAAAAGAACATACTATCCCTATTAGTAGAGAGTTAGCTCGTGTTATTCAAGAACAGCAAGCTTCCGTTAAAGTTGACTGGGGAAACCAAGAAAATCCGTTTTTGTTTGTAGCTCCAAAACCTCGTGGAAACGGACGTAAACCAATAACACCTTATGCATTCACTATGTCATTGAAAAAACTTGCTTATGAGAAAGGTATTACGGACTCTAATGGTAATTACTATAATTTTCAGTCACATCAGTTTCGTCATACTGTAGGTACTTCAATGGTAAATAGTGGTGTGCCTTTACATATTATTCAGAAGTATCTAGGACACCTATCTCCTGAGATGACAATGCACTATGCCCATATTCATGATCGAACCTTAAAAAAGGAAATTATTAAGTATCAGAGCAAAATAGTTAATATTGCTGGTCAAGTAATTGAGCCTATTAACCCAGAGCTTAATACTGTTGATTTGCAATGGTTTAAAAGAAATATCCAAGCTCAGGCACTGCCTAATGGCTCTTGTGCTTTACCAGTCCCTATGAAGGAATGCCCTCATGCTAATGCCTGTCTAACCTGCACTCACTTTCGTACCACTACTGAGTTTATTGAACAACATAAGCAGCAGTTAGAGCAGACTGAAAAGATTATTGAGAAGGCTAGGGCTAACGGATGGACTCGTCAGATTGAAATGAATGAGAGGATAGCGTCGAACTTGCAAAACATAATTAACTCACTGGAGACTGGCAATGGGAACTGAACGGAAAATAGAAGCTTTGAAAGAAGCCACTCAAAGGAAGCGCCAAGAGGCACTGGATAAAACTAACAAAGCAATTACCCAATTAGTAAAGGAAAATAAGCGTATTTCATTTCCTATGGTTGCCAAGGAAGCTGGTGTATCAGTTCAATACCTTTACAAATATGAACAGATAAAAAACCGAATTAAGTACTTACAAGAGCAGCAAAAAGGAGTTTCTTCTCCTTCTATACCTCAGACTGCTTCCGATAAATCTAGAACAGTTATAATCACCCATCTTAAAGAGCGGATTAGGAAGTTAGAGACAGAAAATAGAAAATTTCGTGACCAGATTGAGGCTATATCTGGTAAGCTGTATCAACTTCTCTTAATTGAAGAACAGCTAGAAAGGTTTAGGGTAGAGAACAATGACCTGAAACAACAACTAGATGAATGTCTCAGTCGCAGTAAAGAGCAATCTTATGATGTAAAAAAGGTAACGTTGCTAAATAATAAAAAAACGGAGCAGTCTCAGATAAATGATACAATTAAACAGGCACTTTTCGAGCTAGGAATTAAACTCAATTCTACTTTGAGTAAAAAGATTGTAACAGCATCATCAGACGTGGTTTTAGCTGCTATAGAAGCCCTTAAGCAAGCAATGAAAGAAGGCTTGGTAAAAAGTCCCGGTGCATGGCTTGCCCGTGCCATTGAAAACGGTTGGACAAAAAATGAACCACAACTGCAACAAATATTATATAACCCTCCGGTTTATAAAGCATCGGAGCAATTTGAAGAAGAGTTAATTTCTACAGAACAAATTCAAGAGCTTTGGAAGGAGTTAAATAATGACGCGAATACATGAAAATATAGAAGCAGAAGAGGCAATTTTAGGAGGAATTTTATTAGACCCGTATGCTATTGATAAAGTCGTTGATATCTTAATACCAGAAGCTTTTTACATCAGCGCTCATCAAATCATCTACCGCGCGGCATTAACACTCAACCAACAAGGTCTTGGAACTGACTTAATAACCCTAACCACTTGGCTAAAAAACCACAAGCAGCTAGAGCGCGTGGGTGGAAAAAACAAACTTGCCCAATTACTAGAAAGTACTGTTTCAGCGGTTAATATTGATGTAATGGCAGAACTAATAATAGAAAAGTACCAGCGTCGGCAACTGCTCGCCATTGCCCTAGAAATCGCTCAACTGGGGGAAGAAACAGCCACGGGATTACCTCAGATTTTGGGAGCAGTAGAAGCAAGAATTTTTAGCCTTACTCAAAGTAAAGGTGACAAATTTCAACCACAATCTATAGGTGAGTACTTACCTGCTGCATTTATAAATTTAAAGCAAGGAGTAACGCCTGGTCTTACTACCGGATTAATTGACCTCGACTCCTTGATGGGAGGACTCCAGCGTAAAGACTTAATAGTCGTAGCTGGTAGGGCATCAATGGGTAAGACCTGGGTAGGATGCTATCTTGCTAATCAAGTGGCACTTCAAGGGTCACCAGTTGTGTTTTTTAGTGCCGAAATGTCTAAGGAGCAACTGGTTAAACGATTCTTGGCAATGCATTCAGGAATTGATTCGCAACGACTGATTCAAAACAAAGTCTATAAAAGTGAATGGGATGCTTTATCATCAGCTATTGGAGCTTTGAGCGAGCTACCTATTATTATTGACGACTCACCCGCTAGTTCTCAAAATCCTACCAGAATGCGTTCCGTACTGCGCCGAACTCAAAAGGAACGAGGTCAACTTGGATTAATTATTCTTGATTACATTCAAAAACTTGGAGACAGAGCAGCCTCAAATAGGGCACAAACTGTCGGCGCCATTGCAGGAGCATGTAAAGATATTGCTAAAGAATTTAACGTTCCATTAATTGCTTTGGCACAAATTAATCGGGGGGTGGAAACTCAAGCTAATAAACGCCCATGTATAGCCGATATTAAAGATTCAGGTGATATTGAACAGGATATGGATATTGGACTATTAATTTACAGGGATGAGTATTACAACCCAGATTCGTTGAGCAAAGGCTTGATGGAAATCAACGTCGCCAAAAACCGAAACGGTCGTGTCGGTGTTTGCGAAGTTTGGTTTAGCCCCGAAAATGGTAACTTCCGCAGTGTTGATAGAGAGAAAACGGCGCCTTCTTGGCTGCGCTGTTAACTTTAGCTAAAGGCAGCGCACCCGGTAATAGAAAACGCTGTAGAAAGCATCTACGACGTAGAAACCTTATCCTCTGTAGCTTCTGGTTGTTTTGGACGAGATAATTTCTCAAAAATTTGAATACCAGCATCAACTATTTCGAGTCCTTGCTCGGTTTTACCAAGCTTTCCTGAAATGGCGCCAGCCCAGTCAGCAAATTGAGTGACACTCGCTTCAGCTTTCTTCCAGCTTTTGCCGTTAATAATAGCGGTAAAATTTATCCCGTTTTGGTCGGTTACTTCAACTTGTACTTTTTTATTTGGAGCAGGTGTTGCTTGTGGAAGGGCGCCGCTTATTTTAACTACAACTTCGCTTTTAACTTGCATACGGGGAGTACCTTCTTGTGATTCTGTTTGTTTGACTAATTGTGTTAGGAGTGTAGGCGCCTGTTTTGGAGTTGTATCCGAAGTTGCTGTATTAACTGCTAAAAGTGTTTCTGATGTGGGCGCCGAAGCAGAAACTACATCCGACGTAGTTGTTGTATTAACCAATTGTGTTTCTTGTAAGTCAGTGGAGGATATTGTTTCAGAGTTTTTCTTTTTCTTCTTTCTTTTGGTTTTTTCTTTTACTGTATCAACATCAACTAATTGTGCTTCTACTATAAGTTCGGGAGTTGATACTATATCAGAAATATTATCTGTTTTATCTTTAATTTTATCAACGACATAAGACTTTAATTTAGGTGTTTTAAAAATTACATTACTGTTATTATCAGTCTCTGTTTTGTCTTGAATCATACTACCTGACTGAAGTATAAATTCGTTGTTAACTAGTCTTGCATTGATTTGCCAGTACTGATTGTACTCTATATTTTCAAGTTCATTCTTAATGTCTTGGCATCTTACAGCCATATCAAACTCTTTTAAATTAGTTGATTCGGGTGCTATTCTGATAATAACTACTTGTTTTTCAATATTTATATAATCTACTCGTCCTCTGATGGTAAACGAATTTAATCTCCCTGATGCTTTTGATTCGTTTGAATATACAGATTGTAAGCTAAAGCGTTTGAGCTTAAAACATAAAGTTGTTTTCGGATATACGCCGCATATAACCGATTTATCTGAATTTACTAGTTGAGAAAAAGATACTCTATTTTCTAATGTTTTTTCTATTCTTGGTCTAACCTTTACAGTTATTTTGTTTGATTCTAAATTTTCTATATTCTCTTGGTCTGAATTGTCTAATACTCCAAAATAGTGTTTATATTGCCCATCAGTATATGAATAAATTTTCATTTTAACTATGCCGTATGCTTGGTTTAAAATCAATTTATCCTTCTCTTCCATGATACAAACCCTTAGACTAAGAACAACACTTCAAACAACCTTACTAAGGGTAGTTAAGAACAGGCGCTGTTACAACCACGTGAAATAAAACTAAACAATTACGCGCGCAACAAAAAAGGCACCTGTAGATTTAAGGTGCCGAAGTTTATTGGTGTTAAAAAGATACGAGGTTGATGGTCTCCACACATCGTAAAGAACGCTTGAATTAGTAGCTGTGCTTTATGTTGAGTGGTATGTAGATAAAGTGGCCGAAATTAAGGCATAAAATGACCGCACGACGAAACCCAAGATAGAAGTATGTTTGAGGATATTTATGCGATGGGGCTGCGATAAAGTGCAGAACGTACACAACGGTAAAATAAGCATTACAGCCTTTCTGGGGCGGGCACTTTATCCTTTAAAAACGGCCACTTTATCTTTTAAGTTACATTTACTGCCATCGTCTGGTTCCACATTTACTGCCATCCAGTGGGTAAAGTGACAAAAAATCCTTTCAGATTTTTTGATCGTTTCCATCCCCTTTGAAACGGGGAATAAGGGAGAGAGGCGATATTCCAGGCTCTTCAAGATTGGGAGCTGGAGTTTCCATCCCCTTTGAAACGGGGAATAAGGGAGAGAAGCCTAATACCAAACCACCACAGAAACCTGTGGTAGTTGTTTCCATCCCCTTTGAAACGGGGAATAAGGGAGAGTCTATGGTCGGCTGCAACGCTCTGGCTTGGAATTTAAGTTTCCATCCCCTTTGAAACGGGGAATAAGGGAGAGTACACGTCGATTCCGAAGAACATCACGGAGTACAAGTATGGTTTCCATCCCCTTTGAAACGGGGAATAAGGGAGAGGGTGGTGATGCGGCGGCGAATGCTTACAACACTGCAAAGGTTTCCATCCCCTTTGAAACGGGGAATAAGGGAGAGTCAAACGTAGAGCGTCAGTGTGACAAACATTGAAGGTTGTTTCCATCCCCTTTGAAACGGGGAATAAGGGAGAGACTATCGCAGTTGCGGGAAACGTAGCCGAGTTTGTTTCCATCCCCTTTGAAACGGGGAATAAGGGAGAGCATTTCGCTTTTCTCAGCCACAGCCGCAACTGCGGTTGTAAAAGTTTCCATCCCCTTTGAAACGGGGAATAAGAGAGAGTCGCACAGGTCGCTCTGCCTGCGGTCAATATCAGTGACGTTTCCATCCCCTTTGAAACGGGGAATAAGGGAGAGAAAAAATACATATGCCGGAAGTATACAAAATAAGTTTGTTTCCATCCCCTTTGAAACGGGGAATAAGGGAGAGCCTTGCCTGACACTTCAAGCTGGTAAAGTGGAAAGTTTGTTTCCATCCCCTTTGAAACGGGGAATAAGGGAGAGAGGTCACTTCTGGAAGCCTTACGTAGAGGGAGTTATAAACCCCTCAATCGACGCATCTCGAAATTTTGATAGAAAATTTCTAAAAAATCTTCAATTTCGGCGCCTGAAATGTTTACTGTACAAAGCATCGACACACTCCAACGAAATAATAGGGGTTTCAAGCTTTCGGCTTAGTGTGTAGATTCAATACTAAAGCTCCAAAAAGTATATATAAACTATTTAATTTTCAAGGTTCTTGATAAGAGGATACTATCCGTAAATTTATTGTATCGGCGCCATATTATCAAGCAGGTGCCTTCATTTGAAACAAAACGAAACATATCGGCGCCAGATATTATTACTTATTGGTACTGCGAATCTAATCAATTTGATTTATATTGATACACTTTTATGTCAAACAATTTAAATAATCCTAGAGAATACGATGCTGTCGAGCGGTGGTCAGCTAGTCGGCGGTGTCAGGCTCTGAAATTATAGAGGTTAAAATTGTTTCATGCTGAAAATTTGTTATTGGTCAAATAAGAGTTTATGGCTCTGACTATCCTATGCATTAAAATCACTTTTTCTGTACGTATCGTATACAAAGTGTCTTTTGACCAGGGATAACAACTTTCTCCACTAAAAGAACTCGGACTTATTATTTTTCGCTCGATAATTGGTTTACCTTCATCACCGCACCAAGTCATATATAACATTAGAGATTTTGTCAGATGTATACAGTCGTGCAGATAGCAGCCAAAGGAAGTTACCGCATCACGACATTCTTGCCAAAAACTAAATTGTTTTTGTTTAAAAATCTCGATACTTCCATGTGTTTTATATAACCAGTCACTAAGTTTTTTATCCCACTGTAAATCATTAATGTAATCATTTAAGTTAGCTTCTCTTTCATCATTCTTTTCATATTCAAAGTAACAGCCACATAAATCATTTGGATGAATATTATATATATATTTTGCTTGCGGAATTAGTTCTCTTATTTTGCTTGGAACTCTGTAATCTTCTGGAACCGCTTTAACTGTAAGTTGGGGATATTTTGAGTTTTGATAAATGGTTGGTAGGGGGTCTGATGACACTAAATATAACATATGACACATTTTTGTATTTCCGCTCCAATGAATCTTTGTACATATCGGTTTTTGGGAAGGCGCCTAAAAAGTTCTCATTTGTAAAAATTAGTACTAGACAGGATGTTTTTTATCTTAGATTCTCATTATTATTCTTGCCAGAGCTTCTTAAATACTTGCTCCGACAATTTTAGATATCTTAATAATCATTCTTATTGTACACAGATTTAAAAGCAATACCCAGGCGCACATGCATCGACACAAAACGTTAAGAGCGGGCGCCTGTTTTAGCTTCCATGAAAGACATTAATTTAAATCCCCGTGAGGGGAAGTCAATAATGTAACTCAGATTTCTGCAACAACGTTTTTGACACTGTAGTTAATTCGTTCTCGTCCCCTTTCGGGGTGAGTAAAGAATGTGACGGGCTGGCTTGGTTTCCCAGCGATGGGTGTCTTCGGACTTGGGTTTCCGTCCCCTTTCGGGGTGAGTAAAGAATGTGACTTAAAATTTCTGATACAGCATTTGATGGAGATACTCTTCTAAAGTTTCCGTCCCCTGTAGCGGGGATTGTAGTATCTAACTTGAGAAGTACTCTTGCAATGACTGAAGCAAATCCACGGTTTCCGTCCCCTGTAGCGGGGATTGTAGTATCTAACTTCCTTCGTGGTGTAAATACAGGCTATTGCCGTAAATTGTTTCCGTCCCCTGTAGCGGGGATTGTAGTATCTAACCAAGAGTATATCTACCCCACCACCAAATAACTATGCGTTTCCGTCCCCTGTAGCGGGGATTGTAGTATCTAACAAATCTCCTCAACAAATATGTGAGGAATTCGGAGGATTCTGGATGTTTCCGTCCCCTGTAGCGGGGATTGTAGTATCTAACATCGATCGTTCAGGGAACAGCAGCAATGCTAACAATGTAACGTTTCCGTCCCCTGTAGCGGGGATTGTAGTATCTAACCCTACCTTAGAGAAACTCTTACTATATTCACTTTTCAAGGTTCAATTGCGCTCTTGCACTGAAAAAGCTTGTGTATAAAAAACTTACAACACTTTGTTCAAGAAGTAAACAGGCGCCGTTCTGCGATATCAGCCTATTTACAAGCAATTCGCTCAGAAGTAGGTTGATTATAACCATACTATCTTAGATTATCATTATTATTCTCGCAAAAGCTTCTAAATACTCACTGCGACAATTTTAATAACAACTTTACATATCTTAATAATAGCTACATTTTATGTATAACAAGACTTTCAAGTATTTGGAGTCAATAGACAGGCGCCTTCGTATGAAACAAAACGAAACAGAATGTATGGAGATAATATTTTCTTAAAATCGCATAGTCATATAAACGGTTATAAGTGTTTCAGAGAATACCACTTTGTTCATATACCAGATATACAGTAAAATGTCCGGCGCCATTACACTTATAAATCTAAAACCGTTCACGGATAAGCATTACAGTATTTAGATATTTAAATACTTAAAAACTTAAATACTTAGTTTGAATATTTAGTGCGATTCGTACCCTGGCGGAATAATCGTTTTAAAGGCGCCAATATTTATAATTTAATTTTTTATCTACACGAATTGATAAAGAAGTTTTCGTAATAAAAATCAGTATGAGTGTTAGCAAGTAAGTACAAAGCATCCACCATAGGGTAGAAAAGACAAATCTAAAAATATTGATTAACATAGTAAGGTTCGGAATTAATAACCAGGTGGAATATGGATTAAACCTTTAGTACATCTTGGAGGTTCCGGCGCCACTACTAAGCTACCTACCTGATAAGTATTATTATTCCATTCAAAACTACCAGGAAAGCGAGTCTTATTAAACGGCGCCCTAAATACAGCAAACCCGCATGAGTTCGGGGTAATTCTTCTTTCTATAAAATGTTGAACTGTTCCATCGACTGGCATCAACGACTCACCAGCGTTGGCGATATAGATAACTCCATTATGGGTGATGAAGTTAGATGTGTTGTTAACTGAGAAAGGACTAATTTCTCTATCGCACTTAGGAACAGGGTTTATAGGGAGAGTAGAAAGATTAATTTCAGTATTGCCAATTGAGAGGCGCCTGATTTTCTTATTACGGTTATTGATTTTAATCAACCCGCAAGCATTTACATAAAAAGTAACTGGTTTTTCTTGACTTAAATATTTTATAAGCCATTGAGTGCTGCTATTACCAGAGAGAATTATTATCGGGCGCCCTTGGGTATCGGTACTTCGGTAAACATGATTATTTTTATAAGGAACAGCAAAAGCCCCTGAATTTATTAATAATTCAGAGACTAAAATCAACACTGATACAAATTTATTCACAGGGTTGGATAATAGAAACATTAGCTGTTATTACGGTTGTATCAGGGTCAGAGCGTTTATATAGGATGAAGTTCGCTGGACTACCTTCATATTTAGCAGACCAATTAAAGTTAGGAAATTTAGCTTTACCGTTACTATCAGTAGTTGCGAAGCTGTCGAATAATTCATCATCTACATCCACATCATATGTAGTATCTGATTCAAGTTCAAAAACCACTAATTGGCTTCCAACTTTACACATTCTTTGACCTGCGGGAGGCTTCTCTTCTGGTGGTGGCGGCGGTGGTGGTGGAGGAGGTGGAGGTGGTGGTGGTGGTGGAGGTGGTGGTGGTGGTGGAGGTGGAGGTGGAGGTGGAGGCGCCAAACAATCAGGATAAGTTCCGCTATATCCAAGAGGGCAAGTTGGAGGTGGCGGAGGTGGGGGCGGAGGTGGTTCTACAACTACTGTTCCTCCACTTGTTGTTCCTCCACTTGTTGTTCCTCCTCCAGAAGTAACGGCGCCGTAAGCTATTTGTTGGACTTGTGGAGAGAAATTAATAGGCACCTGTTGAGATTGCCATGTAGAAATATTAATTCCTTGGATTTCAACAGGTGGAGGATACGCTACATATAGTTGACCTCTTCTACATGCAACACCGCGCGATGGTTGTACGTTGGTAGGAAATGCTTTTCCCTCTGTTAGTATTGCTGTTGGTAGATTACTGTTATCTAAATTGATCGAAACAAACCCGCAGGTGTTCGCTCTTACATTTCTTGTTCGGTTACTAGATAATAATCTGATAGTCTGTGGACTCGAAGGCGCCAGTCCAGATACAGCGATAAAATTCGTAGGCGTTTGCCAAACTTTCTTTTCGGTTATTACAACACCTTCACACTTCGGCGCCTCACTATTTGGAAGAGTACTACTGTATGTAAATCCATATGTCGTGTTAGATTTTTCATCACGAATTTCTACCTTGTCACCATTCCTAAAATTAGTACCTGGTCTAAATTGTAATACTCCACATTTATTTGAATTAGCAGCGCGTATTAATGGTGAACCACCTAAATCTATTTGGTAAGGTTTGTTTGGTGTTAATCCACGAATGAAAAATTCACGTTCTGTACGGTGTGCAGTTTGGGCTTCGACAGGAAGAGTGATTAGTATTGGCGCCGATACCAAGAATATTAGAGACAGTAAAGTTTTTTTTCTCATATCTATATATAAAAAATGGCGACCAATTTATTAAATAAGCTGGTCGCAAACATTCGGTATGGTACACAAGCTTTCAAAGAATTCTAAGGAGTCCAAGTTGAAGGAATGTAAGCCGCAGCGGCGCCTCCAGCAGTTCTACATAAAGGTGGTGTCGATGCATCTTTTAATGCTGTCATCGTGTAAGAAGTCGAATCTGTACTGAATGTCGCTGGTAATGTTTGTCCAGTTCTTTGACGTAAAATACCGAATCCGCAAGCATTTACAGATACGTTTGCAACTGTAGGTTGTGGGAGTTCAATTGATACAGCGCTGTTCGGTGTCTTGCCCACTATTATCACCTGTCCAGCGGGTGTTTTGAAATTAGCTGAACGTGTTTCTGCAAAGGTGCCGCTTACACAAGAAGGTAATGTTTGTGTAGGCAAAGTACTTGCATCTACCGCTGTTCCATCGACTTTTAATCCAGTAAATGAACCGGAAGCTGGCACACTGATGCGTAACTCTCCACAGGCGCCTGCTACACGCGCGGTTGTTGCAGCCGAACTGCCTAAATTTACACGTATCCGTGAACCAGGTGAAGCGCTAAACACGACTAATGGAATACCTCTATCTGTAGCTTTATATACTGTGTCTCCTTTATAAGGGATGGCACTTGCAGGCGCCAGACTTGAAGCAATACCACTAATAACTAATCCTGCACAAACAAAACTTTTTGAAACTTTCATATCACACCAGTTGTTTTCTTTATTTGAATACTCATAGCTTATGAAATATCCAATACATAGTCATCTGTAAACATCACTGATATGAATTTTTTGAAAGCCTCATTAATTTTCACAATTTCAACAATTACTTCCCTGAGTACCCTGATAAATCCTGTATCTGCTAGCACTTTCGTATCATTTTCAAGCGGTATACGGTACGGGAATGCTGGCGCCAATGAAAAGCTCGAACTCTCGACACTGAGCGCGCGCGACGTTAATTTACTAAACAAAGATTTGAACATTAAACTTCCAATTGGTACGGAAGGAAGTGCTATAAAATTTACAAATTTGTTACAAGGAAATTCCTATTTGCTGGAATGGTCATTTGCTACCCAAGAAAATCGAGGTGAAGATATATTTTATCTATTTAATGGTAAAGAATTTATTAAATTGGGAACGAGTATCATTGCTACAAAAAGAATTGACGGCGGTTGGAGAGTGGCGCCTTTGGTACAAACTACAGAGTTCAGGGTCAAAGGTAATAATGTCGCTCTAATACTGATGGATACCAGGGATAAAAGTTTTACATCGATAGTAAAAGTTCGCTCATTTAGAAAAATACCAGAAGCTTCCTTCTTGTTGGGAATACTAAGTTTGTTAATTGTGGGAGTCAGTCATGCTGAAAAAACTAATCGCGCTTAGTCCGCTGCTGGTAATCGGCGCCCTTGCTTATTTATCTTTCGAGCGCTTAAATTCTGTTGGTGGTCAGGCGCCATTAAAACCTGATACTGCTTTCTGGACTGTATTATCCGTTGCGGATGGAGATTCCCTCAAAGTCAAAACAGCTTCAGGGGAGATTAAAAAAATCAGACTTGCCTGCCTGGACGCGCCTGAACTGAAACAAGAAATGGGCGCCGAATCGAGAGCCAATCTACAGAGACTAATTGCTGAAGTTGATAACAAAGTAATTGGTTATGTTGTAGATACAGATAGATACGGACGTACTGTAGCTGAAGTTTTTACACATAGGGGAGATTCGGAGAAATTTCTTAACGAGGAGCAAGTATCTGGTGGCCATGCTTATTTATATAAGCAGTACATTAAAAAATGCTCTAACCGTGGCGCCTTAGAGAAAGCTGAAGAAATTGCACGGGCAAATCGTCGTGGTGTATGGTCACGTTCTGATTTAGTGAAACCTTGGGATTACAGAAAACGTTCTTAGAAGTTAAAACAAAGGGCTGGTAGTGCAACCAGCCTTTCTTATATATATGTATTCTTGGTGCAGCTTGAGATGTTCCGGTTCCGTATCATCAATTTAAAATATTCGCTTTCCACGATGCAGCGCCTGTACCATCATTTAAACGAATACCTGTTTTTTATGAATCCGCAATTTCTACAATTGATTTAATAAGCTTCCATTCTGAGCGTACACATAAAAGCATTAAAGAAACTTTAACGTCTCGACGAACTAAAATTGTGCCATTCATATTAGTACTAAAATCTTTACCTAAAATAAAACCGTTATTCATTAACTTTTGAACAGCAAACATATAAATTTGCTCTTCTAAATCCTTACACAATTGGAAGGAAGGAAAATTACGGGCTGTCCAATCATAAATTTCAGGATAAGTGTTCCTAAGTTGGGATACTGCTGCATTCAGTATACGAGTTGCTTCTTCGGAATCAACTAAATTATTTAATGTCTTCTCGCAAATTTGGACTAAATTTTTATCTTGAAGTTTCAAAGCTTCAACAAGTAATGTAACAGTCGCGTTCAAATTTTGGAATTGCTCTAAGTCTTGATTATACATAAGCTCGTGCTGTAATGATTAATTCAAAAATAATGGTAGATAAAACAAACACGGAGACCTTGAGACAACGGAAACAGTTTTATAAAACAAAGTACGGTTTTAACGGCGCCGTCCGAACGCGCGCATAAAATGTGGGAGTGTGAATAACTCAAATAAACTTGAGAGCGTAGGCGCTACTTAAATACAACTTGTTAACGTATCAACCATTGAAAGACATGATAAATTTAATTACTTATTTTTACTTCCGTACTATTACGTAACTTGCATAATAACATCGTAGTTTATAGCAAATATTTTTTCTTACAAAAGATATAAATTATAGACATTTGTAAACTATAATACGATTAATAAAATATTAATGCATTTGAATTTGACCCCAATCGCGGATTGACTCCATTACCCACAGAACCAAGTCAGCCTGCACTAGCACAAAGTTGTATTGCACAAACAGGTCGAGACGCAAGTAAATTTTCTATTGTCGGGCGCCGGGGTTTACCCGCTGACCCTAAAGATTATCTTAGAAATGACAATATTAGCGATGATTGGATATCTTTACCGACAGATGTTGAAAATACTAATTTAAATACGCAACAAAAAATACCAGTATCAAGTACACATTCATCAATAGTCAACCCGGACACCCCAATTGTAGAAGCAAAGGGATGGATTATTGATAAGAATAACGATGTAGTACTTGTTAAAGAGGCGCCGCTCTCCATAAGCTCAAATTTGTTTTCTTGTGAAACACTGCGCTCGTCGCACTTGAAAGATGGCGCCGTAATTTATAAAAATGTGATCGATTAGATCACATTTGAATTTATATATTTTCAGTCTTTATGTACTAGTGATGTAACGTTGTTATCTGAATGCTTACTTAAACGAGGTTTTGGGGTAAACGAACGGTGCCGCTTATAAATACACAGAATTTGCATTATATTACAAACGGTGGACATTTTTAATTAAGTTTTTTACTGTGTGTTATGTGGTTGGGTAGGCGCCAGTATCATGAATCTCAAACCTTGATAGTTAAAATTCATACACCTGAATTCCTGGAGAGTGAATTCTAAATTCTTGAAGGCGCCGGAAAGAGTGATAAATGCTATTTTTAAGTGTAAGTGTACTTAAACTATTAGCTGTATAACAAAATGTCTACCAATGGTGGAACTATTTGAATCATTATATAGAAAACAATAGCCAAATACCTATATATCTATTTTAGATAAAAGAATTTCAACCTTTTCAAAGCGTGCTTCAAATGAATTTATATGCATGATTTGCATTTCCAAGTTCAGAACGTAAAAACTCGATTTCTTGCCAAGAGCGAATCT
This sequence comes from Calothrix sp. PCC 7716, assembly GCF_019977735.1. Classification (GTDB taxonomy): domain Bacteria; phylum Cyanobacteriota; class Cyanobacteriia; order Cyanobacteriales; family Nostocaceae; genus Dulcicalothrix. The sequence goes on from NZ_AP025018.1 coordinate 6,596,148, forward strand.
ATTTTCTGCTCAACCGACTTTTTGGGTAGATTTAAAAATTGTGCAATTGCTTCTCTAATAACCTGGGTACGAGCTTTTCGCTCTTTGTCTGCATAGGCATCCAAGGCTTCCAGCATATCCGAGGTTGAGCCGGATAAAAATTGCCTTATCTTTTACTTCTTTTGACATATAATGTTATTTAACGGTAACAATTATTAATTATTTGTTTTTAACTATATTTTCATATTTTCCATTGGGTACAGTCAATTAATTTGCAATATTAAGAATAATTTACATTGCCTGTAGATATGATTGCGGCGCCGTTTTATCTATCATATAAGGCTTTGATGATTATTTTTTCTTAATTAATTCATACACCACGAATCTTAGCTCGCGAAGTTCTTCTTCTAATATATTAGTTTTTTGGCTTTCATTACTTAGTTTTTCATGAATTACTTTGAACTCTTTCTTAAATCCTTGATTTTCTTCTAAAACTATATTCATTTGTTCGCCTATTATGCTTAATTTCTCTTCTACTAATTCTTCCGGTAAATTCAGATGGCGAGTAATTGCTTCTCTTATTACCTGTGTTCGGTCTTTTCCTCTATCGGAAGCATACTTATCTAAGGCTTCCAACATATCATCATATAGCCTAATAGAAATTGCTCTATCCTTTGACATGCATTGCTCCCACTATGTAATGTTCTGCGCTAACCCTGAAATATAACCGAAGCACTTCACTTGTTTATTTGTACACTGGCTATGTACAATTTGATTGTAACGCGCCATTTTCAATCTAAGTAATCTTGTATTACTTATATTGAAAAACTTGAGTTATTCTGTCAAGTTTTCTTAAGCATCTGTAAAAATTTATTGATAAAGGTTAGGTTGTTTTTATCCTAAATACTTTTGCGGTATTGTTGATGTTATTCTAACATGAAAGCTTATATTAATATCGTATTGTATTGTATTAATTTTTTTTAATTAAATAGCTATGAATGTGTAAACTTTAAAAGTTTTTGTAAGTTCAAGATATTAAAAGTATATAATTTATCTTAAATATTTATGATAATGGAAATATATGTAATTATAAATTCTTGTTTCAATATGATTTGGAGCGCGATTCAACAGAAGAATTCGTGCAGAATCTTCACGCTCTGAATATGTATGAATGTTTACAAGTACATCACAGGCGCCGTTTTACCAGCTAAAAAAATTGGGAGCTAGCTATTTTTCTTTCTAACCAATTCAAACACAAGAGACTTTAACTCGCGAACCTCTTCTCTTAGCGCAATACTTTTCTTGCTTTCGCTATCTAGTTTCTCACGCATTAATTCCACCTCTTTCTCAATCGCCTCATTTTTATCTTCAATTGAGTTGACTCTTTCCTCAAGTATGTCAACTTTCTCCTCTAATGGCTCTTTTGGTAAACCAAGATAGTTGGTAATAGCTTCTCTAATAATTTGTGTACGTCCTTTCTTTTCACTGGAAGCGTATTCATCCAGGGCTTCCAACATGTCCTCGTATAGTCGGATAGAAATTATTTTCTCTTTTGACATTTTTATGTATAATAATCAGTGAAATACATTTTGTTGAACTCATGAAATACAAAAATCAGGAGGTGAGCTACAAACATAAACTACAACGTTCGTCTGCTTTTAAGCTTACCACTTAAAGCAGAAACCCCAGTTGTGGAAACAACCAGGGTTTGAGATAGCGTGCTTTGTTACCAGCAAAGCATAAAACTACCAACTGCTTAGAGGGTGCTATTCCCCCCCCAAAAAACAATGATTAATAAAAATATTAACGCAGTACAATCGGAAAGTACAGTACCCGTAACTGTTACTGAACAACAATTAGGAGTAAGAAAAGGCGCCAAACCATCTGCTCCAACGTCTCTTAGCCCAGTGGTTGCTGAAAAAATAAATTTTACTTTTTCGGAACAGGCGCCATACGTTGCTGAAATCCACTTCAAGGAGTGGTCTGAGAGCGCGGTTGACCCAGAAATAATCGCGCTTAACGTCAAAACTTTGATGGGTGATGAGGCTTATGAGTACCTTATCCCAGACCCAGATGCTTTTACTCTTCGCGTTCACCCAGATGCTCAATGGAGAAATATCCGTCCACGCTATGAACATTTAGAAAATGGCGGCTGGTGGGTAAGCGGCGCCGACCCATTGAATGGTTATAGTCCAATGTTGTGGGGAAGTTTCAAGCCGTCCACTCCCCGTAAAAAACGGGATGACGAAAATAAAATAATTAAATACGAACATCCGGCAGGCGCCACACGAAGAGCGATTTTTTTGAATGTCCCTCTATATATTTGGGAAAAAATTAGTGAGTGTCATGGTATCCCCATGCCCCCGTCCATCACAAAAAATGGTGTGAATATATATTCGGAATGCGTGGACGAGTATATCCCCGAAATTAGTTTCTGGGAGTGGGTGCATCTGTATAATCTCCCCGTAACTCTTGTTGAGGGAGCGAAAAAAGCAGGCGCCCTTTTAACTGCGGGCTATGTAGCTATCGCGCTCCCAGGTGTAAACGGTGGTTATACGAGTACTAAAGATGAAACGGGTAAAGTTATTCAGCGCGCGCTTATCCCCGAATTGAAACACTTTGCTACTCAAGACCGGGAAGTTAATATTTGTTTTGACTATGAAGACCGTCCAGTTCAAATACAAAGTATGAACGCCGCTATCGGTGGGCTAAACTTCTTGTTTGTGTCGTGTGGATGTACCGTAACTATTACCAGTCTTCCAGGAAAAGAGAAGGGAGTAGACGATTTTATTGCTGCTCGTGGAACAGGCGCCTATGACAGAATTCATGCTGCATTGAGTTTTGATGAGTGGACAGCGCGCGGGTTATCGAGACTTACAAAAGTTTCGGTAACAATAAATCAACAATTTTTAGGGAAGATGCAATTTCCAGTGGGAGCTAAATTAGTGGCCGTCCAATCTGGAAAAGGAACAGGCAAAACCGAGCGGTTGATTGATGAAGTTGCCTCTAGAACGCGCGCGGGATTACCCACAATACTTCTTACCCATCGTATCCAGTTGGGTAAATCAATTTGTGAGCGCATTGGTCTGGATTATGTTACCGAGGTAAACGACGGCACCAGAACCTATTTTGGTTTTGGATTGTGCGTTGATAGTCTCCATCCTGAGAGTCAAGCTTGTTTTAATGCGGAAAATTGGAAGGATGCTTTGGTCATAGTGGATGAGTGCGAACAAGTATTTTGGCATCTACTAACCGCTTCCACCGAAATTAAAAAGCATCGTACAGAAGTAATTTCTCAATTGGGCGCCTTATTCAGAAACGCGCTCACCTCTACTGACGGGGGCGTAATTTTACTGGACGCAGACCTCACCGATTTGTCGATTGATTTTGTGTTGGGCTTGGCTGAGGTCGAAGGTATAAAACCTTGGGTAGTTCTTAATGAATGGAAACCGTCCACCGGGCGCCAGGTATTTTATTATGAAAAACCTACGTATTTACTGTCTGCTTTAGAAAATGACGTGAAAGCTGGGAAAAAAGTATTCGTTGTTACCCAAGCTCAGAAGGAAAAATCGAAGTACGGCACTATTAATTTAGAAACTCGCTGGCGCCAAAAATTTCCCAACCTGCGGATATTACGGATAGATTCGGACTCTATCAGAGAGCCAGGACACCCAGCATACGGGTGTATTTCTAAGCTCAACGAAATCCTTACACAGTATGACATAGTGATATGTTCACCAACCATAGAAACTGGTGTAAGTATTGATATTAAGGGACATTTTGCGAGCATTTGGGCATTTTTCCAAGGTGTCAGTCCCGTAAATTCCGCATGTCAGTCAGTAGCACGACTGCGTGAACTTGTTCCACTTCATGTCTTTGCGGCGCCACGTGGTTTAAGTTTTGTAGGCAACCAATCTACAAACCACAAATCGTTGATTGCTGGACAGACACGGGTTTTCAAGTCCGGATTGAGCTTGATTAATTTTGATGGTGAAGATAGCTATACCTTTAATCCCACTGCTTTGACAATGTGGGGGAAAATGGGCGCTCGTGTGAATTGCGGTATGGATAATTACTGTGTATCAATCTTGTCTGCTTTGGAATTGGAGGGACATACAGTAACTGAGGCGCCAGTCGAGAATCTACCTTCACCTGATTTGGACAAACAAATAGCTGGTGAAATCAAAGCTACCAAGGAAGATAACCACATTGCTTATTGTGAAGCAGTAGCAGGAAAAGACATCAGTGAAATGACTATATCTGAGTATGAAGCGCTACAGGCGAAGAAGGCAAAAACCCCAGAAGAGCGCCAAATTGAAAGAAAATTTGAGTTATCTCAACGCTATTTAGTGGACGTTAATTCTGATTTAGTAGCTCTTGACGATGATGGGTTATACCCTGCGCTGCGACTGCATTATTACTTAACAATTGGGCGCCCGTTCTTGATTGAGCGCGATAAGAAAGTCGTTGAGAACATGCTCAATGAGGGTTCAAATCGACTATTTATACCAGATGTGAATCGCAGTTTGTGGAGTAATAGTGTTGCAACACTGGAGTTTTTAGGTATTCCTGCAATACTTGCCCAAACTGACCGTGTATTCCGTGGCGCCGACGAGGACATGCAAGCTCTTTTATCCAAAGCATTACAATTCCGTAATCAAATTAAAGATTTACTAGGTGTTCAAATATCCAAAAATGCTACGCCTATCGAAGTTTTACGACAATTGATTAAAAAAATTGGGTTGAAGTTAAAAGTTCGTGGACGTGACGGCGCCGGGGAGAGACAAAGATTTTATTCCATCAAAAACCCTAATGATAGGAGAACTGAAATCTTCTCCAAGTGGTTGGCGAAGGACGAAGCAAGTAACACCAATTAGTCTATTTGGATAGATATACAGATAATCATTCTCACGTTTGCTACATAACCGTACTTAGGTAATGGGCACCGACACATTCAGACACTTTCAAGTTTTCAAGCAAACTAATACATTTATATTCAAGGGGGTCAAATATGAGCATCACCTCTCAAAGCAACATTTTTTATACAAATCCAGAAAGTTTAGTTGTACATCCCAGGCTCATCCAAATCTATGGAGAAAACGAAGCTAGACCTGATTTGGAACAAGACATAGCCAATCGAGGTGTTATTTTGACTCCCTTAGTTGTTTCAACTCTCAACAATTTACTGGTCTCTGGGAAATGTCGGCGCGCGGTAGCAATCAAATTAGGTTGGGAAACTGTACCTGTCCAATACGTTGATTGCGCCTCATCCCAAGAGGAAGAAGCTTGGGTGCTTTCGCTAAACCTCAACCGTGATGGTAAAACCAACTATCAGAAAATGGTCGAGGCACAACACTGGGAGTCTCATCTACGACCACTGGCATCTAAGAATCAAGCAGCAGGCGCCGACTATGTAAGAAAGTTTCTGCTTTTGTCGAATTCGACCGAAGCAGACTCGACAGATTTAGATGTCGAAAGAATCAATGTTCGGAACACTGTTGCCAAAAAAGTAAAGATGGGCGCCGGACCATATTCAAACTCAAAACAAGTCTACAAGAGGATTTTGGAATTACAACAGGAAAATAAATTCGTTGCAGCAGCGGCATTAGAGAAAGAATTAAATCGTAGTATTGACGCTGCTTACAAATTCATACATAGTTCGCACTACAATCAGGTTATCGAAATACTCGAATCAGGAAATGTAAAAACCGTGGCAGAGGCACTTGGCTGGACAAATAGTGGTGAGCGTAACCCATTCCGTAAATACAAAGTATGGGATGTGTATAGATTTACAGAAGAAGCGCGCCCCAAAGATTGTAGTTTGTGTGGTCGTATCATCGACATAACCAACGAGTTCGTTGTGTTTGGTTTTAGAAACATGAAAACTTGGCGCCTAAAAGTTGTGCATCTACGCCCCAAAGATATACGAGCGGAACTTGTTGCGGATTTGGAAACGCAAAGGCGCCAACGAATCTTTTCATTGTTGGAGCAATATTCTGATGTTGAGTCGATTGTAGCTGCATTAGAAGCTATGCTTAAATTTCCAGATTTGTCTTTTAAAGATGAGAATCATTTGCGTATGATAGAGCGCCATTATGAAGAAAGTCTCCAAGAAGTTAAACGCACGTTGTGGAAAGGACTGTAAGTTTTGAGTATTGAAATGTGGCGCCAGTTTATAGATATAGTGGCGCCAGTCATCATCAGATAATGTTTATACTTCGTCCAAAGAACGATAGTTTTTTCCCACCACCGATACTTATAATCCGGCACCAGTAGATACTTATACCCTGGCGCCAGTGGAGACTTTTAATTCGGCGCCAGTAGAAACCTATTGCCCGCCACCAATGGATAGCTACACTCCGGCGCCAGTGGAAACTTATTGTCCCGCGCCAGTCGATATTTGTACCCCACCATCGATGGATAGCTGGTAAAGGCAACTTCGGCGCCTGTATTACCGGAGAGCAAAAGTTTAGATACCGTTCGTATTTAGATATTTAGATATTTAGATTTTTGTTTCGGTAATGTCTATGGCGCCTTGGGAGTTTAAGAAATCACTGCATGAGTTAAAATATTGGGCTGGTAGTTAAAACCAGCCTTTTTCACAATTAATAACTTATATTTTTGGTAAGGTTTGAAATGCCCTAAAATCAATTTTGCCTTATTACAAACACTTAAAGTATTATTTAATTGACCAAGGCAAAAATTTAGATAAGTAAGAACCTAGTGTGGCGCCTGGGGTACGGGATATAGCTTCAAGTTCTTCAATGCGGTTTAGCACATTTTTATAATCGCTTTTTTTCCCTTGTTGTTTATATAAACTTGCTGCTTGACTGTAATCTTGAATTGCGGCTTGATACTCCCCTAAACTCTTATAAGCAAATCCTCGGTTAGTATAAGCATCTGCATATTTGGGATTAATTTTAATAGCTTTGTTGCAATCATGAATTCCGGTTTGATAATCTCCTAAATTATTGTAAGCATTTCCTCGGTTAATATAAGCATAGAAATTATTAGGATTAATTTTAATAGCTTGGTTGTAATCATGAATTGCGGCTTGATAATCTCCTAAATTATTGTAAGCAAATCCTCGGTTAGTATAAGCATATGAATGGTTATGATTAATTTTAATAGCTTGGTTACAATCATGAATTGCGGCTTGATAATCTCCTAAATTATTGTAAGCTAATCCTCTGTTATTATAAGCATCTGCATGTTTGGGATTAATTTTAATAGCTTGGTTACAATCATAAATTGCGGCTTGATAATCTCCTAAATTATTGTAAGCTAATCCTCGGTTAATATAAGCATAGAAATCATTAGGATTAATTTTAATAGCTTTGTTGCAATCATAAATTGCGGCTTGATAATTTCCTAAATTATTGTAAGCACTTCCTCGGTTAGTATAAGCATCTGCATGTTTGGAATTAATTTTAATAGCTTTATTGCAATCATAAATCGCGGCTTGATAATCTCCTAAATTATTGTAAGCATTTGCTCGGTTAATATAAGCATAGAAATTGTTAGGGTTAATTTTAATAGCTTTGTTGTAATCATAAATTCCGGCTTTATAATCTTCTAAATTATTGTAAGCTAATCCTCTGTTGTTATAAGCATATGAATGGTTAGGATTAATTTTGATAGCTTCGCTGCAATCATAAATTGCGGCTTGATAATCTCCTAAATTATTGTAAGCTAATCCTCTGTTACTATAAGCATCTGCATGGTTAGGATTAATTTTAATAGCTTGGGTGTAATCTTCAATCGCTCGAACATAATCTCCAGCTTTGAATTTTTTAAGACCTTCACTATTGTAAAATTTGGCGTTTTTCGTCTGGTTTGATAGTGTACTATTATGAGCTTGAGTACTTATTTCTAAGGGTGATGGTGGTAAAATAATTGTGGGGGCAATAGGTTTATTTAGTTGTTTGTTTAATAACTGCAATGCTTTATGAGCTTCTGTGGCATTTTGGTAACGTTGACTAACACGACGACTTACCATTTTATCTAGCACCTGAGCAAAATCATCAGTAATACTCACCCTTGGGCGCCAAATTACTTCTCCATCTTCCGAGTCTTCCAACAAATGGGGTGGTATTCCTGTTAGTGCTTGTATTCCCACCATCCCCACAGCGTAGATATCCGATGCTTTTTTGGGTTTTCCGTTAAATTGCTCTAACGGCATAAAACCAGGTGTTCCTATTCCTATTGTCAGACTAGTTTGTACGCTGGTCTTGAACATTATTTGTTTAACTGCACCAAAGTCAATTAACACAATTTTATTATCAACCTGGCGCCGCATGATATTTTTGGGGCTAATGTCACGGTGGATAATATTCTGTTGGTGGACAACTACCAACACTTCTAAAATCTCACATAAAAGCTGGATAACTTCAAGTTCAGATAGCTTTGTTCCTGGGATGATGATTTTCGTTAAATCTACTCCATCAACAAAATCTTGAACTAAATAAAATTCTTCCTCTACCTGAAAATATTCTAATAAATTGGGTATTTGTGGGTGCAATTGACTCAACTTATAAAGTGTTCTTGCTTCCTGCTCAAAGGCATTTTTTACCCAATCCAATTGTGCATTGATAAAATTTTGGGTTTTTAGACGTTTGACAACGCGCTTAGGCTTGGGGTTGATGGGAACACCTAAATCCTCAGCAAGATAGGTTTCACCAAAACTACCCTGCCCTAGAAGTGAGATGATTTTATAGCGGTCGCGTAGTGTTAAACCTGTTAGCATTATAACTACTTAGCTGTGCAAATGTGTTTATTCTTACAAGTTTATAGGAATTGAGCAATAAAAAGCTTTGCGAATAGTATGAATCAATATAGCCCGTACCATTTTATAATTAAGTCCGTACCATTTTAAACCTGAACTTGTAAATACTCCCACCAACTCAGAATTGAGGCGCCTGTATCCACGAACCATAAACCATTATACGCCTTCGATAAGTCTCTTATCTCCCGCTTTGACAGCGCGCGCTTCAATTCAACAAGCTGTTCATCACTTGGTTGAGGGTAACTAACCACTGGTTGTCCCCAATTTGCTGGTTTTGATCCTTCCTTACAAGCTTTACTAAATACAGCTTCCGGAGAATTTACTCTATCCCAGGTACGTAATGCTTCTTTGAGGTAAGCAATGGCGCCTGCTACATTCTGAGGATGTTTCTTAATAGTCGCGAGTACTTGAGGATTTATCTTGAACGCTGGCGTACACGGAATTTCCCGTAATTCAATCGTTACATTTCTTAATTCTTCGCTTGTCATTTTTTCTGTATCGTCTGTCGTTTTGTCGTGTTCGTCGGCGCCGAAATTTTTATCCAACACTCCATCTATCTCGTAGTCGTCTAAAACCATAATTTTTGGCACGACGACTTGCTGCTCAACCGTAATTTGAGTCATAATAAAATCCTCTATATGTTTGAGATGAGAGGCGCCACAGTTTTCCAGGCAGGGGCGCCTTCTCTATTAGCTATATATTATAATTAGATTGCATTGCAATGTCAAACAAAGAAATGCATTGCATAACGTATTCGCAGAAAGTATTGCTATACTTTGGTTACAAGGTAATTGTTTAACAAAACCGGAGCAAGTATGGCATTAGACGCACAAATTGCATTTCGTACCAGCAGTGAGATAAAAAGCTTGTTAGAGAAAATAGCCACGTCTCAAAATAAAAGGTTTTCTCAGCTTTTAAACGAGATAATCACAGACTATGCCAAGCAGAATAAAGACCAAGAGATGTCCCAGATGCAGGCTGTACAGAAAAAGCTTCAAGAACATGAGCAGTTGATAGCCCAGTTGCAGCAAACGCAGTTGGAAATGGCAAAAAAATAAAAAGCCTGAGAATTCAAAACGAAGTTCTCAGGCGCCAGCGCGAACAAATCCTCCAAATCGCCAAAGAAGACCCGCCCTCGTTAGACGACGATAAGGCGGGTTAAATTTTTATGAGCTAAAATGTTTTCAAACAAAAACATTGCATTACAATGATTATAGACTACTAGAATTTAAGGAGCGCTGATTGTCATTCTATGCATGTGTATTGCGTAGCCCTTTTGAAGAAGCAAGCGTTCTCTGCCCAGAAGTGTAGTTTTTTAGCATCATTCTACACCTTACCTTGCACGGTGTAGCCCCCTTAGTTTGATTCTGGAGCAAGGTGCTTCCATTAGCTGGTTGTTAATATCTACGACCAGCTTTTTTTCTAGAGTGTATTTATGACAGGCGCCACTTTAACATCAATATTCATAATGTATACAACAAAGATTAAGATATATGATTAATTTTCAATATTGCCGACTCGAAGCAATTAAACATGCTGCTGAACTAGTTAATAAGTGGCATGATATTAATCGCTTGATTGATAACGCTTATCGATTTTGTATAATACTTGATGAAGATTTTGATAACTTTCAAGAATTGCGTGAACAAAGAAATAATGACGAATGCTTACAAGATGTAATGCATGTTGCGAATATTTACTGCGGCGCCAATAATCTCCTAAGTGCTTTATATTATATCAATGGTAATGAAATTCAATCTGATATTTGGTATGCCCGATATATTCACAGCGTTAACCGCGCGTTTCACCAAAAAGATGAATTAAATGATATGGATGATTAGCTATTACACGCTATAACTCAGGTTATATATCTAGACATTTGAAACAGGCGCCACTCCTAATCTAAATAAGTAAAAGCTGGTTTAAATGACAAAACAACCAGCTTTATATTTTTATACAGGGTGCATTATTGAACCATTATATAACTATTTCAGGATATTAACTATACTACAAATCACAAGGAATCATACTTCGGCGCCTACTTATATGAGCGTTCGTAGTGAGAAACTCCGGCGCCTGCCTTCCTCAATTGAGCGCAAGTCAATAAGAGTCAAAACACCTTATATTTAAAAAGCGCAGCATACCTTCACTCTGAAATGTGGAGATAAGAGGCGCCAGCATTCTACCATCAAAGAAGTCACGAATAAACTTTTTATATATTATATTTGATACATATAATTCCAATTCAGCCTCATCCTGATTAAACTTGACAAATATATACAATTCATTGAGTGACCTATATACTTGAGGTGCATGTTTAACAATGAACAGGCGCCAAGTAATAGATGGCTCACAAGTAAAATCCTCGCGCACGACTTTACCACCAATATTTATTACTAGTTTAATGTTATATAAATTAAACGTAATATGCTCATTATCTATGGCGCCAAGATACTGTCCGCTCTTAGTATCTACATTTATGACTAAACATATTCGATTATCATTTAAGAAACACCAACTACCAACTAATGCCTTTTCCTTAAGCTGTAAAGTGAAAGAAAAATCTTCTGCTTCCTCTGAGTTCTTGTAAGATTCAAGCAGGCGCCTTAATTGACCACGTTCATCATTAGTTAAATACTTAATAGAAGTTTGCCATAAATGCAAATCTTGGTTAATTAATTTTTTCAATTTAGCAGCATCATTATCATTTATCGTCGCAATTACATCCGATGCGAGTTGTAACATCTTCATTTGTAACTCGGACACGCGCACGCGGTTCGTAGTAAACGTACTAATATAATTCCACTGCTTCAATTGGCACGCTGCCTGTTCAAGCATTAAATTAGCATTGACTACATCATTCTCGCTTTTACCAGTAACCCAACCACCATATAAATCAAATACTTCTTCCCAAGTAGAATCACTGTTACATCCAAAAAACTCATACCATTTATCATCAGTCGGGAAACCCTTACGGGTTCGGCAGTCCACTCCGGAGGGAAACCCTCCTGTGTGGCTGCACTCACCACCCCCGTAGGCTCGCTCACCAAACTCTGCCCTCATCCAATATTCATACCACCAAGTATCACCGAACGGACGTACTCGTATTAAATAATCGTGCCAAACTTTCATTGTGGAGTCGCTGGTGTCACCATCAAACACGGCGCCTAAAAACCACTCAATTGGAGGAGTTGTTCTATACTGCTCAAAGAATATGCGTACTACTAAACTAGGGTCGGCGCCTTTATCAATGATTTTGTGCAGCTTTCTATGTAAATAACCAATCTGGCGCCGTTGTTCAAGAGTTAGAATTTCCCCGTAACTATCGTAATTAGGCTTTTGTTTTTTAGATTTAATTTCTGCTGCTAAGTTACTTTCTCTACTATATATATAGCCACATTCACACACGCGCGCGTAACGGTTCGTTGCTAAATTACACTCAGGGCAGAATTTAAGTTTGCCAACAAATTTTTGTTGTTCTAATTTGCCTGGACATAAAGCAATTGGATGATGTTCCGTTACAAATCCCAATCTGGAAAAGTTATCACAAAAATCTAATAAATAAGCATATGATTTACCTGCGTATTTTCTTGTCGGGCGCCCACACATTTGGAATAATTTGGCTAGACTTGCCGTTGGGTAAGCTAATACAGCAGTGTCGCATATTGGTGCATCAAACCCTTCGGTAAAAACTGATACACCAACTAGTACTTTAATTTTACCGTCTTCGTATTGTTTGTATATTGAATCTCGTTCCTTGCTAGATGTGGTTCCGACTATTAAACCTGCTTTTAGTCCGGCACCGTTAAATCGAGCATGGATATTGGTTGCTTGTTTAACTGTGCCGCAAAATATAACTGAATGTAAATGTGAGTAACGGCGCCTGTACTCAGCTACAACTTTTTCATTCAAAGCTTCATCACACACCATTTCCAAAGAATCTTGTGTAAAATCCTCTCTTCCCATAAATAACTTGGAGTAATCGATCAAACCACCCCAACCAAAGTGACGAACTGGTGTAATTTGTCCTGCTGTTGCGAGTTCGTCAAGGTATGGACCAGCCACCAGACAATCATAAAATTGACAAAAACCTTGGTCTTGTTTCGTGCGCCAGGGAGAGCCAGATAATCCTAAAAATTTACATTCACTAAGGGCAAATATTCCACCACTGTAGTGCAGCATAATATTGTACGCAGTGTTCCAGTAGCTTGTACTGTGGGCTTCATCGAAAATTACTAGGTCTATATTTGGGGGTAGCTCGCGATTACTAAGAGTTTGTAACATCCCGACAAAGACAGGCGCCTGTTTATTAACCCGTGAGGCGCCTTGAATTACCGTTGCCCTAACACCATAAAAGCGTTGCAATTTATCAACCGTTTGGTCAACTAGTTTTATTCTATGGCAGCAGAATAAAACTCGTTTACCTTTTTGTACCCAGCGCGCGATTAAGTCTGCTGCTACTACAGTCTTTCCACCACCAGTTGGTAGAAATAGTAAACAGGAATTTTTACCCACGTCATAGTAATTTTCTATTTTTTCTAACAATTCTTGCTGTATGCTAGTTAGTTGAATTACAGGGCTAGTAAGTAGCATATGGGCTTAAATGAGAATAATAATCAGAGTAATGATTTGAGCAATAGTAACAATCAACTTTACCTCAAGTTTACGCAAATAGGTCAAATTATTATTGAGGATAATAAAAAATATTTTCAGTGTAAGTCTGATGGAGAGACTTTTCCGATTAAAATAAAAAGTGATTATCGCTCTCAAGACACTGATATTGTTGATAAAATAGGATGTTTTTCTATAATTCCTATTTGTGATGGTGCTGGAACAATTCTTTCTTATCACATTGTTGAACTTGAAAGAGAACAAGCATCAGAAGTGTTTATTATTCAAGGTAGGGTCAGACAAACTATCCGCCGAGGCACAGTACAACTATTAGTCAAGACAAAAAGAACCGCAAATCTAACAATTCCTGTACAAACAAATAATCAATTCAAAATGAATAATTCTACAATATACCTTTGTCATGGATATAGAGAAAAGAATCAACTTCATGTATCTAATTATGCTTTAATTACTGAAAAGGTAATTGATGAAAAAACAAAAGTATTTGAACAAGTAACTATAAGCGCAGATAATTATGTTGAAGTTGTTGCTTCAGACCATAACGGTGTTTTAATCTATATCCCAACTTCACAACTTGAATCAATACAATGGCGCCCTGTTGAGAAGAAGTACAAATTAGTTAAATCATATGATGGTTTTAAAATCATTAATGCGGCGCCTGTTAATGTTAACGATACTCAAATAGATGTTCCTAAAACATGTCAGTACTGCATTTATGGGGTGAATTCAATTTGTAGTCAACCTAAATCACCATTCTTTTTATCAACAGTTAAAAATGATTCTACTTGCATTAAATGTACAGTATAGAGTCGCGAGAGCGCAATCAAAACCGCTCCTTAAGTTTCATCATACTTTGGCAGAAAATCAATAAAATAATCCACGGATTTTCTGTAAATTAACGCAAAATCTGCAAGTTCAATTATATCCACTCGGCGCTCTCCAGATTCACACCTGCTGACAAACGATTGTGGTTCACCCAGCTTCTCGGCAACCTGCCTCTGAGTTAAACCAGATTCAACGCGCGCTTCACGCAGGCGCCGTTCTTGCAGAATTTGTTAGTTCGGATGAACCAACATCCCCACGTTTTATTTTACTTCTTCATCCCATAGCTCCACCAGAGTTTTTAGCAGAACATGTTAACTCCATATGTTGGATAGAAAGATACGCTGTTGCTCAAAACCCCAGTACACCTGCTCATGTACTTAATAAACTTGCTGTGGATGTGAATCGACTGGTGCGCGCGGTAGCACTAGAAAAATTACAAACGCTTTGAATAGTGTATATTTTGGTGAGTGGCACCACTCGCTGCGCTCAAATTACCTTCGGTACACTGCGTGAACATTCATTGTCGTAGACAAATTCAGAATGCAAAATTCAAAATTGAAGAGGTAGTTCAAAACTTTCATATCTACAAGTAGTTATAGTATCTTTAAATACCCTTCTTATCATTTTGAACTTTGAATTTTGAATTTTCCCTAAGAGGGACATGAATGAATTTGAACGAAGTGAGTGTGGAGCATCGATAGCGCAAACAACGAGAAGTACCATTGCTTTCTAGTTGCTTGCGCTTCAAAAACTTGTAAAGAATATTAAATAATCGGCGCCTTGTATATCTTAATTTAAAGCTTCATTTATAACAGCTAATTTTGCTTGTAATAATTCCTTGAGTTCTGCAAGCTGTTCGGTACTGGCGCCTTTTATAGCTTCCTGTGTAATAGTATTAATTTTTTGCATTACAACTTTAATTTCCTTTGACTCAATTTTATCTACAGTAAGGTATTTTGCTTTTATTTGTTTGATTAGCTCGCGTGTCTCCGGTACTGTAAGATTTTTCTTCAATACTTCATTTGTCGCGCGCGCACGTTCTTTTAGTGCAACCGAATCTTCTACGGAGAGGGCTTTTGCTGTAAGTGTAGATAATGCCAAAGCATGGGCGCCTTTTAATCCAGAAGACCTAATAGCATCTTTGAGGTCTTGAGGTAAAGATAACATTGGTATCAAGTTGGTTCGGAAAGAAACCGGATTCAAACCGAGTTCAAGCAAGATTAAAAACATATCTTGTTCGGCGCCGACTACATTTAAATCAGTTAAACCTTGTTGTTGCTCCTCACTGCTAACATCGATTAACTTTGCTAGTTCTTTTGTTTTTCCATCTCGCTCAATACGCTTCGTAACTGTAGCAAGTGTTGTAGAAATTTCCTCTTCTTCAAAGTCTGTTGTCTTTACTATCTCCTTAACGATAGCTTCTGCTTTGTCCAAAGGATTTAAGTCTTCAAACCCCAGGAATGTTAACAGCGAAGATTGTTCTAAATCTTGGGGTTGGGGTACAATTACCGCACGTATTGTTTGCCATCCCAAAACGCGCGCGGCTTCCCATCTTAGTTGACCATCAAGCAACATATAACGATTATCTTTATATGGTACTAAGATAACCGAAGTGATTTGACCGTGCTTTTTGAGTAAGCGCGCTTTATTTTGAATAGAGGCGCCAGTTATTGTTTGTCTCGGTTGGTTAGGATTTGGTTCGATTAATTCAACATCAATTTCTACCTCTCCTGATGATTGCTGTATTTGAGTGCGTAACTTTTCTATTTCTTCTTCGAGTTGAGGCGCCGATGCTGCACGTAATTGTTCTACTTCTGCTTGTAGTTCAGCAATTTTCTTCTCCTGTTCAGTTTTGTGAACTGCTCCCTCAAACTTTTTATTGATAGTTGGTAACGCGCGCGCCATTATATAAACTCCTTATTTCTGTTTGATTAATTTAACTACATCGCTGGCAATTTTAGTAAAGTCTTTGGCTGCTGGGTGTAACTGGCGCCATTTTTGAATTGGTATTCCATATGCGCTAGCGTTCTTGAATTCGTTGGAACTACGAATTGCTGGGTATAATTTAATTTCTAACTGTGCAGCAATATCTGGAAGTTGGTCAAGGTATTGACGGTGCATCGCTATTTTAGAATCGTACATGCTAGGTACAAATCCTAATATTGGTGGTCGTGGTTCGAGTTGTAATTCATCTGCTGTAGTTACACACCATTCCACTAATTCTGCGGAACCAGCAATTGCTTTCATTTCTAATTGAATAGGAACTAAAACGTGTGTTGCGGCTGACAACGCATTGACTGTTAAGGGTCCTAATGTGGCTGGACAGTCGATGATAATTAAATCGTGTGGTAGGGGGTATTTTTTTAACCTATCTGCTAATGTATATTCTCCCCGCTTCCGAATTACTAAGTCATTTGCCATTTCTGCTACTGTTGGATGTCCTTGGCAAACCTCAACACCTGAATCATCCCAAACAGGCGCCAGTTTCCAATTACCCTTAAAATCTTTGGATAATACTTGTGCCATTGTTTCTGTAACATCGGCGCCTTCTAGTCCACAAAACACATCTAATGACCTTTGTGGGTCTAAGTCTAAAAGCGCTACTTTAAAACCCTGACGACTAACTTCATACGCTAAATGTACACTGAGCGTGGATTTTCCGACTCCACCAGCGTTGGCGAGTATTGCTAAACGAAGCTGCATAATTAAAAAAATTCCGGCTGCATGTAGTTTATAAGGCTACTACACTTTGGCGTAATTGATTCTTAAATTTTGTCGAATTTTAAAATTCTACAGAAATTAGAACCAGTTTTATCTGATTTACTTGGATTCGGCGCCAGTGAAGAACGAACTATTAATACCTTGAACTTCATCAAATATATCGTGTGTTGATATTTGTGAAAAACGTGCCTAAAGACGTTTTTTCTAAGCTGTGTTAATTTTGAGACTGTTGTTTAACATTGAAAATTATGGAAGAGTCGGCTCTGGAAAGATTTGAATTTATAATGGATCAAGTTATGACCGAGATAACCGAAGAGAAAGTTGTACTCGAAGTGCCGCAAGAAAATTTTGCGCCTATGATGGATTGGGTTGATGCTTCGGATTTAAAACTCTTTGAGAATTATGACTGTGTATGGATTTTAATACATAGTCAGGACTTGTCTTTGTACGAAGTCTGTTCTGCTTTTTACTACGGGCATAGTGATAAAGTGAATAACTGGCTTTCTAACTCTTTTATTGATGTGAAACAAAGCTTTTCAGAAATCCCTCATGAACCAAAAGGATGGACGGCTGTTGCTTTTGAAGATGCTTTGTTCCTGAAACCTTATAAAGTAGGAAATTAACACTCAAATATCTAATTACTTAGACATTTAAAATTGTTATAGGCGCCACTCACAAATACCCAAATACTATTCAGCCTCCCCGATTAATGTAAAAGCTGCCCAATCAACAGGATTTGGGTTTTTTTTCATTGTTGTTAACATTGCTTGTCGTAGAGCTTGCGCTTTGTCTGGATTTTTCTGGAGGTTCTTGTAAAATTCAGTCATCAACAGGGAAGTTGGCGCATCAGGTACAGACCATAACGATACTAAAACACTTGGCGCCCCTGCACTAATTAACGCACGCGATAATCCAATCACCCCATCCCCTGTAATTTTCCCTCGTCCAGTATCACAAGCACTCAGCACCACTAATTCAGCATTGAGCTTTAAATCTAGAATTTCTCCAGCAGTTAATAATCCATCACCACTATTATTTGATGATGGCGCCAACGCAATCGAACTATTAATACCTTGAACATCGTCGAATATACCGTGTGTGGCTAGATGGATGAAACGCGCGCGTGGTAATCTTTCCAGTACAGCTGCTTTTGTAGCTTCGTTGCCAATCAAAGGTTTTGTGTTGAGTAAGTTACCAATTGCCTTTGCTTCTTTCTCTGCACCAGGTAGTGGCGCCAGTTGTTGAGGTTGGGCGCCAATCTTTGGTGCAACTGATGGCATTGTTGGATTACCGACAATTAGTACATCTTGAAGAGGTGTCTTTTGTGCTTCTCGTTGCTTACGTGTTAAATCGAGTACTTGTATTGAAGGAGATGTGAGAATAGTGTGCTTTTCAATTAGATATTTACCACTGGCATCTTGTAAGGCTGGGAATGGGACTAAAAATAAACTACCTTGAGGAATAAAAACAACTTTGTCATTCTCGTTTTTGGGTAGTAAGTCGGCGATTGGGTCGATTAGGATTTTGTGCAGGCGCCTTAAATTGTTTTGAGTGTTGGTTGTGTCGGGGTTGTGGCTTACTTGGATACCTCGGTATGGTGTACCACGGGCGCCGATATTATTGCGAACAGTAGTCACTAATTGATATAAATCTGTATTATCTTTTTGCCATAAAGGTTTAAGGTCGGCTTTGCGGAATGTGACTTCACCCGTTGGTTTGACCACCCAAATGTAAATTTGTGATTCTTTGGTTTCCTGCTTGTCTTGAACTTTGAAGTCATCATAAGTAATCGAATATTGAACTAAGGTGGTATTTTGAGCTTTGGCTGTTTGTTTAATTTCTGCGATTGTTGGGGAAGTAAGTATTCGTTGGGTGTCGGGTGATATTCTAGAAGCAAGTAATTCTACAAACGCGCGCGCCCTAGAGCGTTCAGCTATTTCTAAAGCGGCGCCAGTTTTATTTTGAGCTACAAGGACTTGTTGTAAAGTGAGGTATGTACCTCGTTGCGTGTCGGTAATTGATACTTTCTCGCTATCTTTTAATCTGCCTCGTAAGGATTCCTGGACTTTGATTGCCTCGAATAAAGTACTCTCTGCACTTCTTAGATTTCCTTGTCTGTATAGAGCAAGACCGATATTATTTAACGATGTAGCCTCAGCTTGGGGGTTTTTAATTTCTCGTGCGATTTTCAAACTTTGTTGTTCGTAATCAATGGCTTTGGAGTATTCTCCTAAACGATAGTAGACATTACTGAGGTTTCCCAGTGCCTTTCCTTCACCATTACGATTTTTAAGTTCCCGTAATATTGTCAAAGCTTGCTGTTGATAGTTAATTGCTTTGGCATAATTTCCTGAATTATTGTAGGACATACCAAGATTGACTAATGATTGTGCCTCTCCTTGACGGTCTTTAATAATAAGTGAGACTTTTAAACTCTGCTGATGGAAATCGATGGCTTTTGGGTAATCTCTTAAACTGTCATAGACAATGCCGAGATTACCAAGTGATTGTGCCTCTCCTTGACGGTCTTTAATATCAAGTGCGATTTTCAAAGCCTGCTTATAATAATCAATGGCTTTGGGGTAGTCTCCCAAACTATAGTAGATTACGCCAAGATCACCCAGTGCTTGTCCCTGCCCTTGAAGGTCTTTAATAACAAGTGCGATTTTCAAACGTAGTTGTTGGTGATCAATAGCTTTAGGGTAGTCACTCAATAAGAAGTAAACAAGACCGAGATTCCCTAGTACACGACCTTCCCCTTTAAGGTCTCCAATTTTGTTTGCAATTGTCAAACTTTGCTGATAATAATCAATAGCTTTAGCGTATTCTCCCAAATTACGATAAACACTACCAAAATTACTTAGTATACGACCCTCGGCTAAACTATCTTTAATAGCCAGTACGATTTTTAAACTCTGTTGATAGTACTCAATGGCTTTGGGATAGTCTCCCAAATTATAGTAGGCAAGTCCAAGATTTGCTAGTACACGACCTTCCAGTTTACGCTCTTTAATACGAATTGCGATTGTCAAACATTGTTGATGATAATTAATAGCTTTGGGAAAATCTCTCAAACTATCGTAGGCTGCGCCGATACCGCACAGTGATTTACCCTCACCTAGGGGGTCTTTAATTTCGCGGTAGATAGAGAGTGCTTGTTGCCAAGATTGTAATGCAGCTTCAAATTGACTGGTTTGATACTGTTGATTAGCAAGCTTCTCTAAACTATCAGCTTGTGCTTTTCTCGCATCCACTTCCTGTGCCAATACCTTTATTTCACCCAGTGATGCGTCCAAACTTAACAGTAAAGGCGCCGAAATTGTGACGATGACCAGCGTGAGTAATATACTACCGCTCCTTGTGATACGCATAAAAACGGCGCCTCTGAATCTAATAACTCTAATTGTTCTATATCTCAAGCGCCTTGTGACTCATGCAATACCATTTAAATTTTATAGAATCTTCCGTTTTCAGCTAGAGCGCACTTTAAATCAATATTTGAAGGCGCCTTCTTCAATTTGCGCTTACACGCTTTTCCTTGGGAATGAGGCGCCCATTAACAAATACCTAGATACTTATTAATTGGCTTTCCCAATAAGTGTAAAAGCAGCGAGCGTCAACTTTCCTTTGGGCTACTCAAAAGAGTGTTGTTAACATCGCTTGACGTAGGGCTTGCGCTTTGTCTAGATTCTTTTGGAGGTTCTTATAAAATTCTGTCATTAACAGGGAAGTTGGTGCATCTGGTACAGACCATAACGATACTAAGACACTTGGTACACCCGCACTAATTAACGCGCGCGATAATCCAATCACCCCATCCCCTGTAATTCTTCCCCGTCCAGTGTCACAAGCACTCAACACAACTAATTCAGCATTAAGTTTTAAATCAAGAATTTCCCCAGCGGTCAATAACCCGTCACCACTATTATTTGAAGATGGCGCCAGTGCGATACTGCTATTAATACCTTGAACATCGTCGAATATGCCGTGTGTTGCGTTCCGGGACGAAACGCGCGCGCGGTAATTTTTCCAGTACAGCAGCTTTGGCTTCTTTTTCTGTACCTGGTAAAGATGGTAGAAGTTTCGGTTGGGCACCAATTTTAGGTTAATCTCCCGTGCGATTTTCAAACTTTGTTGTTGGTAGTCAATGGCACCTACGTAGTCTCCTAAATTATCCTAGCTGGGTTGTTAATTACTTAATTTTTATTAAAGCTTCTATCGATGCTATTTTTGCTTCAAGATGGGCTACTCTCTGAGTCAGCGAGGTGTCCTCAACACACTCCAAGTAATGTGCCAGAGCATTAGTTACTACATCTGTCTTGGATATACCAGTACATTTGATGTATTTATTAAGCTGTTGATTGAGATGTAAGGGAAGCCGAACACTAAGTTGTGGTGCTGACATAAACGGCATTAGAGTGATTTCACTGTTGACACTAGCAACTGTGTGTCGCTAGAACACCATAATACTATGGAAATCTCAGTAGTATACGGATAACACATTGTGCCAGTATTTCTACTGTCCATTTATGATTTAACTATTTCTATCCAGTAATATTAGCTTAAAGATATTTGGTAGTAAGACTTTGTTTAAATATTTGTCCTAGTGATAAATACGCACGTTTTAGAGGCTTTGAGTGTGACAATTTTAAAATTGGATTATTTATTGTCTTGCTAGAATTTTTAACGCTAATGCCAATATAAGTAAGTACCACCATCACTTTTCAGTATTACTCAGATTATATTAGTACCTTTTGTTACATTTTCCCTTGATATTGTTAGGCGCCGAATTTTCCGCAGCATCAACTAATCGTTTTATAACAAAACGATACGTAAAGTATGATTGAGTTGATTCATAAGATTACATGGTATGCGGGAAACTCAGAGGCTTTAGCCCGTCCTAGGGAAGCGACCCAAGCCGTTTTAACGGCATTGGTATTTGGTATTACCCGTGATTGATTTAAAACGCAGCTCAGTAGTGAAACTCGCGCGAAGCGAGCCACTTTTAGTACTCCCCGTGGCAGACTTCGCGCGTTAAATCCGAAACAAATGCACTAATGGCACTTATGCCTTTATGTAATGTGCCGTTGCTATCGCGGTATCCAGAACGGCGCCAACCATTCCATCCTAAATTCTCTCCTATTTCTCCCAACTCGGAAATAACTGAATCACTATCAGGCGCCAAATTTTGTTGCATTTGGGCTATAAGAGCATCTTTTTCTTTGATGGAATTTTCTAGCAGTTCTACTTTAGTCATTAGTAGTACTACAGTATTTTCAACATCTTTATTTACAACTTTAGCCGCTTGAAGGTTGAAAGTATTGTTCCAGCTATCTCTTGACGCATTTAGAAGCGCATTCTCTAATTCTGTGACTCGTTGTTGTAATTGTAGGTTTTCAACATTCAAAGATTTGATGCGCGCGATTTCTTGCTCAGATGCTTCTAACTGCTTAACTAACTCAGACACTTTAATGGTCATGTTTTGAGCATGTTTCTCGTATGATGCGATTTCTTTTTCCGCATCAGAAAGGGCGCCGTTTTTTACTTCCAAGTATCGTCTTTGTTCTTCCTCAGTATGTTCTAGTTGATACTGTTTAATTGCTTCTACCTTGATTTGTTCAATATCAGCAACAGTAAGGGTTTTAACCGAAGCTTTTGGAGTAGTATTTGCGTGAGTTCCCAGTTGGAGTTGGTTAGGTTTATACAAATTTAGGGTGGTCGTGTTCCCTTGAGCCACTGTGTTATCTAACAGAACCCAGATATCATCGTTATCATCGACTTTGGTGATGATTCCACTGTGGTCATTGTATCCACGAGTGTCGTTTTGAACGATTACACGCATTCCGGGCGCCAGTTTTTGTGCAGTAACTTCTTCTAAGGACTCAGGCGCCTGTTCTGAGTCGCTGTTCTGAATTGTTGAAGGTGCCATATCCAAGCTACTAGATGTAGAATCTACTGGAGATTGAGAAATTGTCTTGGTACTGCTTGATACTTTGTCACTCTTATTTTTGGAAGCACTACTAGATTTTTTAGCGATGAACTCTTTTACTTGTGCTGCTGTTTTTTTCTCACCACTCACTAACTCTTCTATAATCTTGTCGCTTGCTTTCATTAGCAGCGATATGGCTGATATACTCCAGTTTTGAATACGAGAGCGAAGTAAATCCTGTATTCTTGGATGTATATTTTGAAACCACCCGTAGAATTTCATGGACGAGAATGCGACGTATTTGGAGGCGCCGAAATCGGTTGCTAGCCACTCCTCGAAGACTTTCTTCCCATCAGGACATGATTTTAAACAGTCAATATAAAAACTTTGTAGCGTCTCACCAATCGAAATCAAACCATCGAACGTGGAGCGCATAAACCCTAGGAAATAGCCGAGAGTATTTTTTGCTCTGTCCTTAAGGTCTGGATTTCCAAAACGCTCGTAGTCAAAGCTATAGCTGATTCTGAGCGGCGCCAGATTGGGCTTTTGGGCGCCGTTTTGTTCTGTATAGAACTTCTGTTGAAAATTTGCTGTATTTGGGTGCATAATGTTTATGAACTATTTTTACTAAGCAGTTTTAACAAAGCGATTACTATTCTTTGCGGGAGGGTAATCGCTTTTGTTATGTCTATTATACGCTAACTTATTAGCGCTTGTAAGCTAGCGCTAAGTAAGTCGCGCTATAATAGTGCTATGAATTAGCGCATGGGAGAAATATACGTTTCAAAAGTAGCTGACTTACGAAAGCAGAAAAACCTGACTCAGCGCCAACTTGCCGATTTGGTTGGCGTAGACCCCTCTACAGTCCGGAATTGGGAACGAGACAGAGATGGAACAAAAACCTTTGCTAAAATCGCAAAGTTATGTGAAGTATTAAACTGCTCGCCAAAAGACTTATTTGCTGTTGAGGATGTTTTGGGTAGTGGAGAGTAATGATTTAGTGACATAGGCTGACTAGGACGGGTGCCCACTCACTTCGTTCAAATTCAAAATTAAAAATTCAAAGTTCAAAATTCAAGAAGTAATTCCAATACACTCCTAACTACACATACTTTTAGTATTTTGAACACCCCTTATAATTTTGAATTTTGAACTTTGCATTTTGAATTTGAGTGAAACGAGTGGGCGCCTAATGGAATGAAAAAATAGTACATATATATAAATGTAAATTACTTAGTCTTGTATCTAAATGGAATAATGCAATGCGAGTTAGCTTCAGCAGAGAGTCTCCTGGCTTAGGTAAACGTATAAAAGATTACCGAATACTATCAAATAAATCTCTTACTGAATTGGCAGCTACAGCAGGTATAAGCGTGCCTCATTGGAATAGGATAGAAAACGAAAAAATTCAAGAGTTGCCGATTACGACATTGAGAGGGATTGAAAAAGCTCTTGGTGTTGATTTAGAAGTAAGATTTGATACCGAAACAACAAACGAAGCATAACGAGACAAAAACTTTAAATACGACGTAGTACATATGAATGCGGATGAACGTTTAGCTGTTAGAATTTCTGTAATTGAAAAGCAGCAGTTTAAAGAGCGCGCGGAAGTTCTTGGTAAAACAACTTCTCAACTTCTCTTACTATTGATAAGAAATTACTTAAATGACGATGCTATAGCGGCAGACGAATACACAGAGCGCTTACTGAGACTAGAAAAAGAAGTTAATGCTTTGAAACAGTTAGAAGTTGAATTTATAAATTTCAAACAACGCTTAGAGGAAATCGGCGCCTTGAAATCAGAAAATGCTGCTCTTAAGAAATGGCGAGATTCTATATTGCAAGTGGTGTTATCAAATCAAGTACCATAAATTTGATAGTGCTAGAAACTCATTCATGTCGTTGATGGATAAGTGTCGGTAAGGTGCGGGACACATGCTACAGTATATTTATCTTGATTATAGGTGCCATAGTTTACATAGTGCTATAGATAAAACTCTATGGTATAACTGAAATTGCATTCAGTATTATTACTGAGAATCAGTTTTATTCTGGAACAATGTTATGACTTTCGCTTCAATTATTTATGGCAACATCAAGTTCAAGAAGTATATCAATCAAGCCTTCAATTAAAGGCGCCGCTCCTTGGTATTAAGCAGCTATTGATACATTGTCAAATACAGATTGCCATAGTTATCATATTCACCAACCACGTGTAAATAATGTAAAATAAAGCATAAGGACATTAATTGACGCGCTTCGCTCCCGTTATTTAATGTTGCTGCTTTGACATAGCATAGTAATTTGATACCCCATGAAAGCAGTGACTTCTATTTCAAAACCGAGTGTATGTACCAATGTGGATATTTATTTTTCAGAGAATAATCAATTAATTGCTCTGCCTGATTGGGGAATTTTTTTCATCAAAATAGGGCGTTGGGTAGCAGAGGAAGCGAACCAAAAGTATCAACACGTAATAGCTTTATCAATCCCTGCTAGAAATTATGCTGCTTCTCTAGTAGCGTTAGGAGTTGTACTAGCTAAATCTGCTAATTATAGTAGAAATATTTCAAATCAAGCTAAATTTGATAAATTCTGCAATTTACGCGAAGGGAGAAGAGTTGCTTTTTGCAGTAATAATGAATGGATAGAAGCTTGTTTTGATGGAGTTTGTAGAGAATATCAAGAACCACGTATCAGGATTAGAGTTAAATCTGATACTGTTACTAATCGCAGAAACCAACAGGGAAAACCAGATACAACACATTTTATTTCTAAAGAAAATATAAATAATGTTACCTTAATTAGCAATCGAAATAATGTAAATAATATTCCCGTTAATATAGCAAAGCCGATTGTTGTTAATAAGTTTCTTAGCTGTTGCTTAAAGAATAATTGCGGAATACACTTTTACACTAAGGCGCAACTTGACTGTCATATAATTGGAAATATTAAGGAACTTGAAGATGAAATAACAAAAGCTTCGTTTGCTTGTAGGTTATCAAGTAATCGATTTGAAAAAGGTACTTTGCAAGATGTATTACGTGTGCGTAATTTTTTATCATCAGATACTTACGCTTATCGTACAGAAATAATATCATCTTTTAGTAATACTTTACCTGAAGTATCCAAAAAACCATTTGTAAGCATATTTGATGGTGCATTAGGATTTACAAAATGGCGAGATGATTACCCTAATTGTCATCAAATTGTATTACTAGAACGTACTGAAAAGCGGTTCAATGATGCTGCTACTATTATTAATAGTGAGTACATTAATCGTATTAATACAGAAACAATACAAAATTTTCCATTGCCTCCAATCGGTGTTGAAATTACTGTTTATCAGCGAGCATAAAATATGAGCGTATCAGTTAGCAATATTAGCAATATTTATTCTTATAGCGGACTAACAATTAATGTAACTCGATTACATCATCAAGAGCTTACTAATTATTACTTGCATTTAAAAGAATTTAAAAAGTCACTTGGTGAAAATGCTGAAGACGATTATTGGAAAGAGTTTATTAGACCTTTGAAACGCTACCAATTTCAACTGTGTGCGGCGCCATTAGCATTTAATTATCCTAAAGAGTGTCAACCAGACTCTCTTAAATACATTAAAGAACACTTGTCTAAATGTAAACAATTGTATCCTGACTATGAAATATCAGCCTTAAAATTGTTTGAAGATTTTATGAACATATCTAAATCTTCGCAAAATCCTTTACATAATTTTATCAGAAAAGATAAAATTACTTTATTGGTTAAAGAACATTATTTAATTTCTTGCATCAATGATTATTTACGTAAAACTAATCAAATAAATAATTTTGAAATAATATTAGCATCACAATTACGTAATACGAAATGTTATGAAAATTTAGTTATAGTTGGGATGATTAATTGGTTTAGTGATTATGAATATATATTTACGGCTCCGCGTTGTAAAAGTATAGATATAGTACAATTTGCGTTAGGTAGAGATAAACAAAAATTTACAAGCGCATTTATTGATTCAATAGAATTAGTCTTGCCGTATATTCAAGTCTCAAATATTTATGTGGATAACAATGCTGATAATGATATAAAATCTTCAACAAATAATCAAACCGTGAATAATGATGGCGCCGACAATTATAAATTTTCTTTAGACAAAATAGATTCAGATGAACTATTGCCACCATCTGTTAACATTAACGAAATAGTTAAAAAGCATAGTTTTGCATCATATACAAATAATGAGGATGTGGAAGCTCGTTTATTTTTATTAGAAAATTATACAGCCGCTTTTCTAGATATTGATAGTAAACAAATAGTAGTTGATTTGGAACAAAAAGGGCAATTGCAAGTAAATAAAATATGTGTTGATGAAATTAAACAGGGGATGTATATTATTCTTCGCACGAATGGTGGTGGAGATTATATTGTTACTGTAGCTGATAAAATATTAGGGGAACAAGTTCATGAAGTAAGAAAGTTACAGCAATATTGGAAAAAACTGTTAAAGCAAAAGATTCAAGAAACTAGCTACGAAAGCGTAAGCTTAAATCTTGCTCGATATGGATGTGTACTAGCGAAAAACAAGCAAAACCTACGTAATTGGGTGTCTTCAAGAAGCATTAGACCTGAAAACGATAAAGATTTTAATGCAATATTACGTTTTGTTGGGTTAGAAGATCGATTAAAGGAGTTTAACGATGCAGCTTCTATAATTAGAAGTGCCCATCGAAAAGCAGGTAAGCGTATCCGTTCTTTACTTTTGGAGCGAATTCCTAATTACAATTTGCGTAATTTAGAGCAACAAGGAACAATGGATTTTGAGCTAGCTGAAGATTCGGGTGGTAGTATGACAGCATTTCGAGTAATAGATATAAGTACGGAAACAGCGTTCATTACAAGTTCAAAAATTGCAAACCATTTTATAATAGAGAGTGATATTATCAATGCCTAACCATATAGCTAATAGAGATAAAATTGTTCAAGCACTTCGCCAAGAGATGGTAGGGTCTTCTCCACAGGGAGAAAAAATCAACTGTGCTGGTGATATTTCATTTTCTACGGAAGAAGAATTTTATAAACCCAGGCGCCAAGATAATGGAGAGGAGATTTTACAAAGAGATCCACCACTTGTCAGATACGGTGTTGGGGTACTTCATCCTACAAAAACAAAATCTGAACAAGCTGACTCAATCTCGCCCCTTGTAGTAAATACAAACATTGGAAACGAATCTACTAATGTAGGTAACACAGACACTGATAATATAGATTTAGTCGAGACCGAGGCAAAAAAAGACTTAGAAAATATAGAGAAAAACATTCTAGAAAGCTCTGAGGTCGATAGTAACGATTTTGACTTAACTACTGCCAACTCGACTAAACCCAGTAGTATGGGTATTAGTTTCAGAGCAGAATTTCCACAAAATTCAGTTTTAAAAGTTACAGCTTTAAATTGTGCTTGCTACGTATCAAAACAAATTAAAGTCAATAGTAATCAACGCACTTGGTGGTTACGTAAGCCGATTAGCATAACTAAAGAATTTTCACGTGAAGAAATATTCTCTCCGAAGCAAAAAACACTGAAATATACAGAGAACATAAACGGTTTAAATCTGAGTATAGAGGTATATTCTCGTCCCGACACCGAGAAACGAGAGGATGTGCGGTTACTAACAGTTTGTTTAATTAATCGAACGGATAGAGATGGAAGTCACGAAAATTGTTTATTCCAAGCAGAATTTGATGTAACTGTTGTTTCTCCAAATGGGGAAGGGCATATTTTGCCTTACCCAAAACAGAATATAAATCTTGATGATGAAGAGGAACAGTCATTATCCCTACTTTATCGTACAATGCAAACCTACGCAGTCGGACATGGTTGTGCTGCTGACTGGGACTTGGAAATTAAGGAAGGTAAAGTTAAAACGGTGGTTGCTACTTGCTTTCCAACTTATGAAACACCAAGCATTACCCCTGATATTACCCGTAAAAATAAAAGTAAAATCGAAGTTCCAATGGCGCCTCTAGCTGGTTTAGTACCTAACAATGACGGTATGAAGGCGTTGGAAGAAGTCGTAAATCTTTACTCCGAGTGGATTGAAGAAAAAACATCGGCTATTTCACTGCTCGAAGAGGAATATCATCAAGATGCAGCTTACCGACATATGGATGAATGTACCGCATCTGTCGAAAGAATGAAAAATGGACTTAATTATTTAAAAGAAAATCAAACAGCGAAGAAAGCATTCCAGTTAGCAAACCATGCTATATTACTCCAACAGATTGGAAGTAGTCGTGATTTACGTAAAGCTGAGTTCAATCCAAAAGAGAATAGATTATATTTTTCTCCAACTTATGAAACGCCTAATATTACAACACTTCCGGCAAATCGAGGTAAGTGGCGAGCTTTTCAAATAGCATTTTTACTAATGTCTATAGAGTCAACCGCTAAAGGAGAAATTCCAGATAGAGATACGGTTGAACTAATTTGGTTTCCCACGGGTGGAGGTAAAACAGAAGCATATTTGGGTTTATCAGCTTTTGCGATGTTTATGCGGCGCCTAAATAATCCAAAAGATATAGGTGTACATGTATTAATGCGGTATACGTTAAGGTTGTTAACTGCACAACAGTTTCAACGTGCGAGCGCGCTTATTTGTGCTATGGAACATCTTCGCAGTCAGCAAGAAAATGTTCTAGGTACAGAACCTTTTTCAATTGGAATTTGGGTAGGTGGTGAAACAACTCCTAACTCGCGCAAAGACGCTATCGCTAAGTTTAAGAAATTGGAAAAAGACCCACAGGCAGAAAATCCTTTCATTATAAGTAAATGTCCGTGGTGTGGAGCGCAATTAGGACCTGTTACAGCAAACAAATCGACTAGGAGTAAATTAAAAGCGCCAAATGTTTTAGGGTATCAGGCTGTTCGCAATACGGTAGCCATAAAATGCTCAGATAGTGCTTGTGAATTTTTTAAAGGTCATGGACTACCAATTTATGTAATAGATGAAGATATTTACGAAAAACGTCCATCTTTAATAATTGGGACAGTTGATAAATTTGCCTTATTGGCATGGAGTTATGCACAACCAGCTAGGGGTTTATTTGGAATTGATGTGTGCGGAGAAAGAACCTCCTCGCCACCAGGCTTAATTATCCAAGACGAATTACACTTAATTTCTGGACCACTTGGTTCTGTTGTGGGATTATATGAAACTGTTATAGAAGAACTTTGCACTGACAGACGTAACAAACAAGTAATTAAACCAAAAATAGTTTGCTCTACGGCAACAATACGTAGATACCCAGAACAAGTTAAAGCGCTTTACGGACGCTCCTTAGTTAGCTTATTCCCGTCTCCTGGTATAGACGCTTCTGATTCGTTTTTCTCACGTTATGCTTTAAATGATGATGGAACCTACAAACGAGGTCGAATATATGTAGGTATCCATGCACCAAGTTTAAGTTCATTACAAACAACAAAAGTACGTAGTTTTTCTGCATTGCTACAGGCGCCTGTAAAACTGAGTGTTGAGGAGCGAGACCCTTGGTGGACGTTTTTAATGTTCTTTAACAGCTTACGAGAGTTAGGTACAACAGTTTCACTATTGCAATCAGATATACCTGGTTATTTGAAGGTAATAAGAAATCGTAACGGACTTGATATAAAGGATTTAAGGCGCCTGTGGCGTGTTTTGGAACTAACCGGACGTATTCGCTCTGACTCTGTAGCAGAATCAATATCAAAACTTGAGGTTGGATGTAACAGCGCAAATAATCCTCAACCAATTGATGTTTGTTTAGCTTCCAACATTATCGAAGTAGGTGTAGATATTGACCGTTTAGCAATGATGACGGTAGTTGGTCAGCCTAAAACGACATCTCAATACATACAAGTTACTGGACGTGTTGGGCGCCGTTGGTGGGAACGTCCAGGTTTAGTGATAACACTGTATAGTCCAACAAGACCTCGCGACCGCTCTCATTTTGAAAAGTTTCGTAGCTATCATTCGTCATTGTATGCACAAGTTGAGCCAACAAGCGTGACTCCATTTTCGCCACCTGTTTTAGACCGAGCGCTCCACGCTATTATGACTATTTATGTAAGGCTTTTGGGCGACCAACAAATAGCGAATAGTCCTGTCGATTGTCCAGATAATTTAATCGAGCAACTGCGTCAAATTATAATTCCTCGTATAGAGTTAGTAGACCCATTAGAAGTTGAAAATTTTGAAAAAGTTTTTTCAAAGCGTATTGACGAATGGAAACGCTGGCAAAGAATAAACTGGGAAAAGAGAGATAGTACAGATGCTACAGATATTCCATTATTGAGAGTAGCTGGGCAATATGCAAGTCCTGAATCACAACGTTTATCTTGGGCAACACCAATGTCCATGAGAAATGTAGACGCTGAATGTCAAGCAGAAATAACAAATCTTTATTTAACTGAGGGAGAAGAAAATGGCTAAAGGACCGATAAGACGTGCCCAGTTAATAGCACCTTTTAGTGTTGGAGCAATGGTAGTAGTTAGAGATGGTACGTCTTTGATTACGGCAGGAACTGACCACTGGTATAAACGTGAGAATGGCACTTTAGCCGAAGACCTTACAGAGTATAGAGTTGAGGAATGGCGTTTAGCACGAACTCTTGGAGTAAATCATTTTCGTCTGCCACCAGACTTTAGAAAAGCAGGTATTGGGGACGGTACTACTAATGCTTACGTAACAGTACCATTTTTGCGTTTTCCGACTTGGCATATTTGCCCTTCATGTAATTTATTGAGAAGTTCTCCTCTAACCGCCCGTGGCAAAGTTAAATGTCCAGAGTGTGAAGCAAAAAAACAAGTCAAATATATGGATCAGGCGCCAATTGTTGCAATGTGTCAAGATGGTCACATTCAAGATTTTCCTTGGCGTGAATGGGTACATCAATCAGTTAACCCTAATTGTCAGCGGTCAATACGTTTAATTGGAACCGGAAGCGCAACTCTCGGTGGTTTGCAAGTGAGATGCGATTGTGGCGCCAAACGCTCTTTGAATGGAATTCTAAATGCGGATGAAGAAGGAACAACACTCAGCCGAACATTAGATAGGGAAAGAGTTGAATATTTATGTCAAGGTAAACGTCCTTGGTTAGGTACTCTTGAAAGCGAACCTTGTGGTTGTCAGCTACGAGGAAGTTTACGAGCAGCAAACAACATTCATTATGCTCAAGTCAAAAGTGCAATTTATCTACAAAGAGGTACTAATAGTGAACTTCTCTCAATTCTAGAACAACCGCCTCTTTCAACGCTAATTAATAAATTAAAACTTTTGGGCGATGTGACTCCTCTTGGACTTCGAGAATTTTATCCTTCACTCCTACAACCATATTCAAATACAGAAATTCAAGATTCGCTCTTATCTATCTTGTCTGTTACCGATACAGAAAGCAAGAATCAGCAAATTACAGACGACGACCAAGAAACTAGTTTTCGTCGCGAA
This sequence comes from Calothrix sp. PCC 7716, assembly GCF_019977735.1. Classification (GTDB taxonomy): domain Bacteria; phylum Cyanobacteriota; class Cyanobacteriia; order Cyanobacteriales; family Nostocaceae; genus Dulcicalothrix. The sequence goes on from NZ_AP025018.1 coordinate 6,628,502, forward strand.
GAGTTTAATGTGCTGTGTACTGTACGTAATGAAGCAAATCTCAAAATTAGGCAAATAAACCTTGGAGAATATACTGCTTCTATTGCGCGCTATTTCTCTAAAATTATGTTGGTTGACAAATTAAAGGAAACTAGAGTACTAACAGGCTTTACACGTATATTTCCTGAAACTGACCGACCATTAGACGACCTACAATTACAACTAAGGCGCTCTTCATTTGATTCAGACACAGAATCTTGGCTACCTGCATACGTTGTTTACGGCGAAGGCATATTTATTGAGTTTAACGAGCATAGCTTGCGTCAATGGTTAGCAATAAGTGGTTCAGGTATTTCTAGTCGAGTTGAACCACTAACTAAAAGGTATAATAGAATACAGCAATTAAGAAAGCTGCGAAAAAGACAAATAACACCAAGATTTCTTCTTTTACATACTTTTGCTCATTTATTGATAAATAGGCTTACATTTGAATGTGGTTATAGTTCTGCGGCACTAAGAGAAAGGCTCTATGTGTCTGATAATCCTAAAGCTCCAATGGCAGGTGTATTAATTTACACCGCTGCTGGTGATTCCGAAGGAACAATGGGGGGTCTAGTTAGGATGGGTAAACCAGGTAATTTTGAACCTGTATTACACTCTTTAATCGAAACTGCAAGCTGGTGTTCATCCGACCCTGTATGTATGGAAGTTGGAATTACCGGAGGACAAGGACCAGATTCATGTAATTTAGCAGCTTGTCACAGCTGTACTTTAGTGCCTGAAACTACTTGCGAGGAGTTTAATCGCTTTTTAGATAGAGGCGTAGTAGTTGGTGATATTAATAACCGTGAATTAGGATATTTTACACATAATACAGGAGAGTAACTTTTACTGTTTATAAAACATTCAAAAATTACTACAAAGGAGACTTTGTGACCAATACAAATCAACCTCAAAACATAAGCGCGCGTTTGGATGATGTAGACGCGCGCTTGGAACAGTTAGGCGACGAAATTGATATAATACGTACAATTCAAGACAGTGTGCGTCGCGAAACTAGAATCAATAGTCAGACAGGCGCCCGTTTGGAGCGAACTGTTACCCAACTTGCTGATATTGCGCGCGACCATCAACTAGTTTTACGGCTCAGTAATCAAGATGCCGAACGCGACCGTGAAGTTTTTCAAGCGGAAATACGGCGCATCTGGGAGTATTTGTTAAGGCAAGGTGGTAACGGCAATGCAGCAGTTAACTAGTCGTTAAAGTTGCACGCGCGCTTAACACACAAGTTTAGAAATTCAAGTATTTAGATACTTAAATATTTAAATACTTGATTTTATTATTGCTAGTAAACGGCGCCCTTTAATAAGTATCAAATTTTGAAATGGTTAATGTAGCCTGGATACAATATCAAGAGCAACATCTTCTTCTGAGCAATATTCTGTATCGATTGATTCACCAAAGTAATCATCTAAATAAGTATTTGAACACTCTATAATTCGCTGCGCTATCCACTCAGAACCTGCACCCTCAATGTGTGTTCCTCTTTGTATAAGCCGTATTTTTATTGTTTCGAGGCTAGCCTTTAAACAAAATACCCGAATTTCTTTTTCAAAGCTTTTAATTCCTGTAATTACTTCATTAAAGTAATCATGGTAAGTAAATGTCATTGGAACTATAATTGTACCAGGAACAAATCGATGATATAGACGGATGCCCGTAATTGTAGATTTCCTCCATAGTTCAATGTGCTGAAAGTCGTTTTCTCCTGTTTTTTTTAATTTTATCCATGATGGAGCGCGCATTAAAACTGACCCTACCCATTCAGGATTATATATTGCACTACCTGGAAGGTAAGCACGCAGAATTTTTGCTACAGTAGTTTTGCCAACTCCGAAGGAACCGTTAAGCAATACAATCATGAAAATTTGGTATATGTCCAATGTATAACTCTAACTCTTTTTATTAAACGGCGCCTGCTCTTGATTGTAAAAACTTAGTACATATAAATATAAAATATTAAAATTGAACAGGCGCCATTTCAAAGAATCCCATGTCAAATTCTTTAATCGACCAAGCAGCGGATATAAACACTCATCCTGATATTTTGCGGAACCTAGCGAATGAGAGTGTCGAACTCGCGCGCGTCGTAGCCAAAAATCCCACGGTGCCACCTGATGTTTTAGAAGCATTGAGTGGTTATAACCATGACCCAGAGATACTGAGAAATGTTACACGTAATCCGAATACGCCTGTCGAAATGTTAATGTTGCTCGGCGCCAATTACCCATCTGAATTAATAAATAATCCAGTATTTCCATTATTGGTACTTGAAAATCCGCATTTCTTCCAAGAGTTACCAGTTGAAACACTTCGTAATATTTTGTTACTCAAAGATGTACCTGAAGAGTACTTGGTGATGGCTGCTTCACGAGATGATTCGGAAATATTAAATATTGTTGCTAATCATGAAAAGGCGCCGTTCGTTGCCTTATCCCAAATAGTAAATGAAATTAAAACTTTAGAAGATAGATATACAGCATCACAACATGTAAAATATGCAGGCGAGATAACTTCATGTTGGGATGAAGAATTTTGGCGCGCGATTAAGGAATATATATTTATTAATCGTATTAAAGAAAGAGAAGAATTTTTGTACAATATTGGTATACTAGATGAAAGATTATTACTTTGTTTATTTCAATGCAATCAATTCAATATTGCTACAAACCCTGAAACACCTTCACGTATTGTAGAATTGATAACCAATGCTTCTAGTTCAGAAATTGAAGCTCAAATCAATTCTAAAAGAAATTTAAATGTAGCTAGTAATTTAAATACACCAATCAATACCTTAATCGATTTTTCTAAAGGAGAGTCAACCTTACTTTTAGCTTCTGTTGCAAGTAACCCTAATTCACCAGTATTTGTTCTAGAAAAATTAGCTAGAATGGATAATAAAGAAATACAACAAGCTGTTCATAATAATTATAATACTCCAGCTTCTGTATTAAAAATATTATACAAAATTGATGACGTTGAGGATAATCAAGAAAATATTCAACAGATACAGGACTCAGTAATGCTGAGTATGCAACATTACCAAAAATATAAACATTCATTATATTTAAATTACTTGAAAATTCTTGATAATATTAGAATACTACTTTTGTTATCCAATGACATAAACAATTATATTTGGAATCAATTAGAAAAAATTACTAATTTTGATATATTAATTGCACTTGCGCGTCATCCTCAAACACCTGGGCGCCTTTTGGAACATATATATACTCAATCTTCATACCGTAAGAATAATTCTTCAAAACTTAAAAGTATTAAAAAAACATTGCGAGTACTGCTAGCTAGACATCCTCACTGTCCCATTCACATTCTGTTATATCTTGTTGGAGACGATTGTTTAGAGGTTCGCGTTGAGGCAATTACTAACTTAAAAACAAACTTTTCTTTTTATAACCAGCAAGTAGCATATTTTTTGTATATATGGGAACAAGCAAATAATCAGGAGGCACCAGCAGATATTTTAGATAGTATTGCTGATAATAGAAATATTTCTTTGCGTTTGGCAGTCGCTAATAACCCGAACACATCAGCAGAAACTTTGCATAAATTAGCTTTTCATCCAAATCACGAAGTATTAATCGCCGTGATTAAAAATATAAATACAAGTTTGGAAACACTTTTAAGGTTATCTAGGAAACGTAAAGGATTCTTCAATATCCGCGCGCACGCCATGAAAGCACTTATCCAGAAAGACCCTATAAAAGCAGGCACTGTTATTGCCGAGTTTGTTAACTCTGATGAACCAACATCACCACGTTTTATTTTTCTGCTTCATCAAAGAGCGCCAGCAAAATTTTTAGAACAGCACTCCAATTCATTATGTTGGATAGAAAGATATGCTATTGCTCAAAACAAGAGTACGCCAAAACATGTGCTTTCTCAACTTGCTACTGACGTTAATCGACTTGTGCGCGCGGTAGCACTACACTCACTGTCTTGAATAATTGTACTCAGGCGCCTATGATTTGTTAATATCCGCCCAAGCTTTCCACTCTCGTAACCGGGATATTGGGTACATTAAAGCAGCACAAGCTTTGAAAGATAATGGTTATATTGCGTTGTTCTGGAACTTTTCTCCGGCGCCTGTCTGTATTTTAAAGAAGGATACAATGGGTTATTTCTGAATTTTTCGAGTTACGGGTGTTTTTCTGATATGGCTAGTACCTCTTGGCGCAAGTAAGCATACCATTGGAATCAGCGAAAATACTGCGGTTTATAAGCCTTGAAAAAGGTCTATACATTTACGCCAAGCGGTACTAGCTACTTAAAGCGATAATATAGGTCAGAGTAAATAGGCGCCGATTGTTTGTTGGTACAATTCTTACGGCACCTATACCATCATAAAACCACAAGTATTACTAAATACTGTGTAAGTTATTTGCGTTTAGTACCGAGCTACTGGCAAGTCTTTTTACCAGCAGCGCAGCAGTCTAAACAGTATCTAGCATCTGCTTTTTGTGCTGTGCTAAGGCTAACACTTATTACAGTTAGGGCAAGTAAAGTACTCGCTACAATCTTTTTTGTACTCATTGTTTTTTGTCTCCTTTGGGTTTAGTTGTGCAGCTGCATGACTTTTTACATGGAGAACTTAATATCTTTATGCAGTGCAGTAAATATCTTTTGCTTAAAAAAATTGAATAATCATTCTCTTAGCAGTCTCTAAATATTATGCAATATTTTGGTTATACGTAGCACTATAAAGGCGTGAAGTATAGTTATGGAGCGAAGAATACTAGAAACTATAGCTGACAGACCTTGGATATGGATGCAGGATTTAAAATTGTATTTTCAGCTTTGTGACTTAAGAACCCGCACTACTTTTACTGACCCAGAATTTACAGGCGCCGTTACTAATTTAGCCGAACAAGGTTTAATTGATATTGGCGCACGGTTAGAAATGAAGGGGCACTAAAAAAAATGGGGTCAAATTGTTTAGAAAACAGGCGCCGATACTCAGGTATTTAAGTACTTAAAAATTTAGATACTTATAATAAGCACCATTTAATAAAACGTTTTGTAGAGAGCGCGCGGTCAATGTAACGGTATATGGTCGCGGAGTGATTTAGTTGAACCTTGGGATTGAGCGAAGGTCACAAAGATAAAAAGTAGCTGGTTGTGTATATACCTCAACAACCAGCTTTTTTACCAGGGTGCATCTACTTTTATAGTCTACATCTATTAAGTACCCGAATATCAAAATACTTACAAAATATAGCTCACTGCATAATTAAGTCATTATAGAGACAATTCTTATTCTCTATGTTATTTTTAGGATTGTTAAAATTTTATTTGCAATAATGATTATCAAAAACATTCATCGCACGGTTCATAATGCCACAATTGACGCAATGTTAGCAATGAAAAAAATATTTCAACCTGTTAGCTTAATTTTACTAGTTGTGGCGTTTTGGAGCTTTGTATTAAAAGCTGTAGGGACAAGCAGTATTTATAATATAGACTTTGTTAGAGAAAATTATTCTTTAGTAGAAACGGTTATCAATCAGAATAGAACTATATTTATAGTTGGTTTCATCTTAATGTTTATCGCATTTGGAGGAATAGAAGACAAAGACGGGAACCCGGTTGATATTAGACAATACAAAAAATAATGTCTGTGCTTGTATAGGCGCCATCAGCTGTATAATTTATGAATGTAGTATTTATAATATCTTTTCCATACAAGTATAGACTTGCTCTTAATTGTAACAATGTATACTTGTATGATTATATTCCAACACTTTTAAATACTTAATACAGGCGCCACTCATTGTATATAAATTTTATAATTCTCAATCTTACTAGCTAGCCTAGAAGCTAGGAACTGACTTCCATCCTTCAAAGTTTCGTAAATACAAATAGCTTCTTCTCTATATTGAATAATTTTATCCCGTTTCCAGTAATGTGGTGGCGCCTGTAAATTTGTAATTCTGTCAGCAAGTTTGACCATCCATACTTCTGCTGGTTGTTCTTTTATCCTTTGTAGACTATCAGACATTTGTAGGTGTTTCGGTAAATTATTATCCTTTGTCAGTGCCTGCACACCGTTAGCTACAGATAAACCAAACTCAGCTTCTAATTGTCCAAATGTTACATCAGTATCTTCTATGATGTCGTGTAAAATCGCACATTGAACCGCTAAATCGCCGTTACATTGCTCTACACTTAAGGCACCGATTATCTCCATACTGACAAAGCTTAAGTGCATGATATAGGGAATTTTCATACCTGGGTATAATTGCCCCTGATGCGCGGTTGCTGCGTACTTGTAAGCTTTGATGTAATTATCTTGTGACCAGTTTAGATTCATAATTTGAGGCGCCTGTCCAAATCTTCTTCCATAAGTATAAACTAAATATTGTATGCAATTATTTATACTTGTATGATGATATTCGGCTTGGTTACAAGCCGATAATATAAGTTAATGCTTGGTAATTAGAGTCACAACTAATAGTTTTATCTCAAGGTGATATATTAGTTGCCTGCATCAAAATATATTTATGAGTCGAACGGTTATAGAAACGGTTACGAATATCAATGGTTACATGTTAATGGTGTTTTATACCCCTGCTCACTCTTGGCAGTTTCGGATACTTAGCTCTGAAGGCGCCGTATATGGTGAAAAAAAGACTTATTACTCAGCACGCGCGGCAGAAAGTACAGGTAGAAAATGGTTAGAGCAGGTAGGATAGGTGCCCGAATATATAGTTTAAATGTATTCTTTAATACTATATGTATTAACGTAAGCGCAGAGTGTACATGAGCAAGCAATCTCGTTAAGTTAGTATATTATATAACTAACGTAATTGACATACTTAATATTCATGCAAGAGAAAAAGTTAGAACCGACAGAAACTGTTAACCCTTCTCAAATTGTAATCGAATACTGTAAAAAATATGAGAGACATCATAAATTAGCTGCAACAAGTTTCAGATGTGCATACTTTATTTCACAGTTTGCGGCTGTTGTTTTTTCTGGAATTACTCCAATATTGATATTAATGGATAGTATTCCTAAATCGCTTCAAGCTATTCCACCTGCCATAGCTTCAATTTCTGCTGGTTTAAGTGTCTATAACTGGAGACTAAGCTCTGTCAGAAGCGCGCGTGCTGCAACTTTATTAGAGAACGAACGCTTAAACTTTGAGTTAAGAATAGGTGAAAGCTACAGCCAGACTTTACCTGATGATACTGCAATCGCAAATTTTAGAAAAAATGTTATGCAAGTCCAGACCCAAGTATTAGATGATTGGGAAAAAATAGTTATTAAGGATGCTGATAGTCAAAATATTTTAAATAAGTAATGTTATCGACACATTTATTTATAAATATCTGGATACTTTTCTTTGAATAATTCACAATATAGCAATTGGGTGGAGAAGGCGCCGCTCACTCAGATATCTGTAACAGGCGCCTACTTGTATAGCATGACGTACATCAATTAAGCAGTTATTTGCTGTCTGAATAATAAGGGTAAAATTTCAAAATCTATAAGTTAGCTGTATAAAATATGCCTCGTATTTCTGAAGATGAGATTTGATAGCGCTTGTTATAATCAAGACAATAATAACCAAAATCATGATATGTCATACAACATAAACCAACCTGGGAAATATGATGCGGTATTAGGAAATGAGGATGTTAATACATCTGTTGCAGTTCTAGGAGGAATAGAAGGAGTCAAGCAACGATTGTTGGCGCCTGTCGTTGAGCATCGACTTGCCGCGTTAAATGAAGCTGTTAAATATGGGCAACAAGGTATAAATTTGCTTGCTTTAGCTCTGAAGAACAATAATAGATTAGTTAGAGTTCGCGCATATGAAATTTTGGAAACAATAAAGGCGCCGGAAGCTCAAGTTGCATTAATACAATATTGTGAGCGACATTACTTAATTCATTTCAATTGTGTTTACCAGTGTAAACGCAATCAGCATTATAAATACATTCGATTTTATCCAGATTATACAGTTATTACAACAACTACAAAAGACACTCCTGAACAATTAGTAACTTGGTTCAACAAAGAAAATCAAGATATATATAATGATATTTATATCGTTGAGTCAAAAAAACAAATAATCAGATTTTCATCTCATTCCAAGTCTAAAATAGTCGATTGTGTCGCAAATATTGGTATATATGGCACTACTATTCAGCTTGACTGGCTCATTAGTATAAATAATCGCAGTGGTTCGGATGAGTATCAATGTGTCAAATTACCATCTACTCCTTGAAAAAATGCTACGAATGTCCGAAGCGCGCTTTGGCTGTCTCTAACCGCCTGTCTTTACCCGTTATCAAAGTATTGTTTGTGATTTTTTTGACTTAGGGGTGTTTTTTGATGTGGCGCCTGTTTAACATCGCATATACTACATATAGTTTTATATTCATATATGTATGCTTTCAGGCGCCAATTCTTCTTAACGATTTTATACTAATAGGCGCCGCCAGCGTAAAGGTTTCTAATTATTGGTTCGCGTAGGATTACACGATTATTTCTTTTTACAGTTAAGTTTTTGTTTGTTCTGGAAGCAACAGTTACACCATATGTGTATTCACCGTTAACAGCTTCAAAATATCTTCCTCTGTTTTGACCACCATGTACGGTTAAAGGTAAACGTATAGTTTTACCAGTCTTTTTATCTAGACCTACATAAGTAAGTGGTGTTTCGCTACCGCAAATACTTACTAAGAAATTCCTTGTCTCTGCACCAACAAATGTACTTTCATTGCTTCTACATAAGCTTTGTACTTCTCTTGCTTGAGCAGTTTGTATAAAAGGAAGAGAAAGTGAGCATATACCAGCTATGAGCAATTGTGCCGCGCGCTTTGAATTGAATTGCATATATTTGATAGAGAGAATTGTTTAAATTGTTACTAACTTCTACAACTTGTACTTTAGTCTTTACGGAAAATACGGTGAAATTATCCAAGATTCTGCATTAAAAAGGCATATCACGTTAAGTAAGGACATTTGCTCCCGTACTTACTCTCAAATCCTCTAGCAGAAGCCCATATTCTGCGGATAACAAGAAATATCGAACTTCCGTTACAGGCGCCACTGCATAAGTAATTTATTTCAATTGTCTTATTTGTTGTAGCGCAGAATATCGACATTCTTGGGTGTCAGATGAGTCAGGATTAATTGCTAAAGCTTTGTCGTAAGATGCAACAGCTTCTTCTAATTTTCTTAAATCATACGGCGCCACACCTCCTAATGCGTGTAGTAAAGCACCTCGCTTGTGCCAAAGCTGGTATGAGTTAGGGTTAATTTCCAAAGCTTTATCATAAGATACAATTGTTTCTTCAAATTCACCTAATTCAAACAGCACAATACCGCGCATAAACCAAGCATTAAAGTAATCAGGTTTTATTTCTATAGCTACATTAAAGGAATTCAGTGCTTCATCATTTCTTTCTAACTTAGTTAGCGCAAGACCGCGCATAAGCCAAGCTTCACATAAATCAGGTTTTATATTTATAGCTTTGTCAAAGGATGTAACAGCTTCTCTCCATTTAACGCTGTCTAATAGTGCATGACCACGCATTTGCCAACTGAAGTGTGATAATGGTTTTAGTTCTAAAGCTTTATCGAAGGATATAACAGCTTCTTGTAGTTTTTCTAAATGCTTTAATATACAACCCCTAAAAAACCAAGCCTCTTCAAAATCGGGTTTAATTTCTACAGCTTTATCGTAACATCTAAGAGCTTTTTTAAGTTTTCCGTTCTCACGTAGCGAATTCCCTTGATTGTACCAATGCCTATGGTCTAAAGGTTTTGTCTTTAAATTCATATTTTTAAATATATTACTGGTCAAATAATATATTAATTTACGGCGCCAGTCATCGTAAAGACTCAAGATATTACCCTAAGAATGTGACGAACTTAAAGATTTAACTATACTTAAAATACATTTGTATTGCAAAGTGTTAGATAATCTTCTTTAATTTTGAATTTTCCCGGTATAGGGACATGTTCATGTCTCGCCCGTGAAATGTTCATGTCCGAAGGAAATTGATAATTTATCTACGACAATGTTCATGTCTCGCCCGTGAAATGTTCACCCAGTGTACGCTTATGTAATTTGAGCGGCAGCGAGTGGCGCCAATCATAGTAATGCTTTAACTATAACCATTTTCAGATGCTATTAATTCTAAAATATCGCGAGGCGTTTGTGGATTTACGGTAAGAGCCATATTTATAAAGTAATCATTTTTAGCGGCTAAAGCTCTAAGAATATGTGACGGTGTTTTTTTATTAGCACCAATTATTGATAAAACTGATTCACATTCATCTTTTGCTAACAGTTCTAAAGTCTTTATGTTAACGTTTGGGTTTCCTGCAATCACTTCTCTAAGATGTCTAGACTTGCTTTTAGCTAGTGAGTTTAATGTTTCTTCTGATGTATTTGTATTGCTAGCAACACCAATGCGAATTTTGGAGTTTTTATCTTGAGCTAATAATGATAAAATATTCTTGGGTGTGTTAATATTTCTAGCAGTTGCTTCACGCACTTTATTATTTTCATCAAATGCTAATTTTTCTAAAATATGACCAGGTGTATTTTCGTTCGCTGCAACATTAGCTCGCACATCTGGGTTATCATCGTTTAAACATTGTTCTAATAAAAATGATGATTTTATTCCATAAGCAGCAGATTTACGAATTGATATATCATTATTATTTGCTCCCCATTCTTCAAAGAATAATGGAACATTATCCATCCCAAAAATTGTATAATTATCTAAACTAGTGTTATAAACTTCCTCAAGAAAGTAAGGATGTTCTAAAAGTATTAAACTCAAACTAACATTGTTTAACACCTCAACAGGAAACAAATTAAATAGCTCTTTTAATATATCTGGTGGTGTATTGGGGTTTTTAGCAATCTTGCAGAGAATACTTTTCGACTTCTTATACTGCGGCGGCATTTCTTCCGAGCTTAAGTTCGCATCATAAAGCGAGTATATAAATTCTGATTTTTGTTTTAACGCTAACTCTCGCAGAACTTCTGCTGGTGTGTTCTCGTCTAATAGTAATTCCATATTGTTGCTCTTTTTAGGCGCCGTCACAATCATACATGAACAACGCGCGTCTTTCTCATTTAAAGACGTTGTTGAAAGGTTATTTGTGATTTTTTTGAGTTAGCAGTATTTTTCTGATGTGACGCCAATACCTCTTAAAGTTATAAATGTAAATTTATATACTATATTCCATCATGAGTATTGAGAAGCATCTGTAAACGCTGTTGGGATTATACGGACTGTTTTTATTTTAAATATAAGCATAAATTTATACTAATTTTGGAAATTAGTACCGTATATACGACTAAATTTGTATGTGAGTCCGGCGTATAGTAAGCGTGATTAGTATAGATGCGACTTTACAGGCGCCAGTTCTAAACTAGTAGTTCACATAACAAAAACATTAATTATCATGTTACTAACTACTACCAACTCGGCTAAACACAAAGGCGCCTCGTCTCACTCTCTCAATTGGGATAATTTGAAGGATGCTTTACGTCCAAAAATAACCTATAGTCCAATCTTTGCTGCAATTGGTGGTGATGTACAAGCTGGTGTTTTTCTCTCATATGCTTATTACTGGACATTGAAAACTAATGAACCATTAGGTTGGTTTAGTAAAACTAAGGAAGAATGGTTCAACGAAACTCAACTAACAAGGCGCCAGCTTGATACAATTGTTCAGCGTCTCGTTGGTTTGGAGCTTATATCTATTAAATATGATGGCGTACCTCGTAGAATTTTTTATCAATTAAATAAGGAAGCTATTGTTGATGCTATCTCTCGCTACTTAGAGTCGAGTGCTGAAGCCGATATCAGAATTTGATTAGAACATTATTACTGGTTAACGATTATAGAATTTAGTTTAATTAGGGTGCGTTTGTGTCCCTAAAAATGCTTTTAAACGCACCCTAATAATTGTGTTGTCGAAGCGCCTTATAAGCATAAAAATCATTTTCAAGTATCGAAGTTAACATCAAAATCAATACCGAGTACTTTTTCAATCTTGCGAAGTGTTTCCTCTGGTAATGCATTTCTAACTTTTTCTGCCTCGATATCGTACCAATGAACACGAGATAACCCAGCAAGCGCGCAAATCACCTCAAGCGGGCGCCCGTCAGCAATTCTTGCCTCTTTAATACGCTGTCCCAACCCTGAAGTTTCTCTATCTATAGTACGTCTGACCTTCATTTTTACTTTTAACATAGCCGCTAACACTCCAAAGTTAAACTATTTGCCATGTTGTCATTGTAAGACGTTAGCTTACATCTTACAATAATGTTATCCAGTATTTACTTATTCGTTTAATGATGCGCTTTTTGTAGCGGCGCCGAACTCTAACACGAGTTGTTAGGGTGCGCTTGACATGCCTTAATTGCTGATGACCGCACCCTAACAATATGAGTAAGTCTTCTGGAGGTGAAATGTACTAAACCGCGCGCGCGTCTATCTTATATGTCAAAGCGTAAAAAACCAGAGTCAGAACCAACGGTAGAAGGCATATTACAACAAGCAGGACAGCTGTCTAAGGTCGAGCGACTTGATTTACTTGTAGGACTAAAAGCGTTAATCGAAGCAATTGATAGTGAAGAAGAGGAAGAGGATATACAGGAATCACGTCCAGAATGCGGTTCTCGTGGTGGCGCCAGAATTGAATGGAAAATTATAAACGGTTATGGACCATATCCATATCTAAGGTTTCGGCATGATGGTAAGTACCGGAGCTACTATATCAAGGGTTTGAGCAAATAGATTCAGTTCTATTAGGGTGCGTTGACGTGTTCATAAATGCCCTTGTATGCACCCTAATAAATTTATGGCTCCTAAAATCATACGAACATCAGTACTTAATAACCTTGGTAATGTGCTGTTTGGGGTTGTTAGGGTGCTATACATCTATAAAAATGACCTTGAACGCACCCTAAGTAATTAGTGGGCGCCTAGATAATGCGAACATAAGTACTTAAAAATCTTGGTACTATTGGCTTTATGGTTGTTAGGGTGCGCTCATGCCTCTATAAATGCTTCTAAATGCACCCTAATAAATTCACAGCGATTGGTACTCGTGTTCTGATTTATTAAGGGGGGTTAGGGAAGAAAATTACAGGCGCCTGTTTTCTTGTTTCCTACCTATAAGACGATAACCAAGGAGAAACCCGTGAATTTTTTGAGTTATGCCCTGTTTTGTCACTCCCAAGCGCTTACCAGTAACTAGTACATAAAGCCTGATTCATTAAGGGGGAATTACAGGCGCCTGTTTAACCCTTATACTTACATATAGTTATGTGATGATATATATGCTTGCAGGCGCCGCTCTACGCAAAACATCTACTGGTTATGAGTTCTCCTCAGAATACGCATTGGAAGAGTTTGTATGGAATAATTTAGAACAATTGTTTCAACTTAAACCTGTTGCACGCCAACATGCAGCTTCATGGGAATTCTGCGACATCCTCGCTGTACATAACAAACAGTTATCAATACTTGAACTGAAAAACACCGAAGATAGGTATGTTGTCCAGCAACTAACACGCTACTACGATAATTTACTGGATACTAAACCGTTTGCACAACAAATAGATTACAACTTACCAGTAAAATTAATAGCCCTGGCGCCTGTTTTTCATCGACATAATTATATTGACCGTAAGCATTGCAAGCTAGATATAGATTTTTTACAAATTACAGTTACCCAGAAGTTAGAAGATTTTTATTTGCAACTAACGGATGCTGATACTAATGTTCGCAACGAAATTTTAATTCCTTATCAGCAGCTTGATATTAACACCACATCCAGTAATGTTCCGGCGCCTCCGCAGTTACTGTTGGATTCGTTGGGCGCCGTTCCTGCTGATGAACAAATCGCAATACTCAAGATGCGTGAGAGGATTTTGGGTTTTGACGCGCGGGTAAAAGAGGATGTCGAAGCTAAAAAGATTCTTCGTTACAGTGGTAAGGGTAAAATAGTTGCTGAAATATGTTTTGATAAAAAAGCTAATAAACCTGTTGTGTTTTTATGGTTGCCTATTCCAAGTTCACTATTCGGCAATAATAAAGAGCAAGTTAGTAGAGTTAGATTATGGATTGAAGGCGCCTGTATAACTCATGTTGCTCATATTCCTAACGGTCTTGGAAAAATGAAACTTCAGTCTGAATGGGATTTAATACCAGCAGATAAACGACCTGTATTAATGCAAAGCCTCTCGTACAAATCTTTAATCCCTGTTCCAATTCACTGGTATAGTAGCTTGAGAGAAAGTTGTAACATTTCTAATTCTCTTGAATTTATGGTTGATTTAGCTTTATCTAGATGGCTTGCTCGAATATGAGATACTTAAATTTATAAGGCGCCGATACCTAGATATCCAAATATTTAAACGTTTTAAGGAGCTTAACTAAGAAATATGAGTAACGAATTTGAATCATTAAACGATGAAGAAATTGTATCTATTAATAATCAACAAGTTGGACGTTTTATCGGCATACAATCAAATGGTTTTACTGAATCCCAACTAAAAGTAGAACAATTTAGGAAAGTTATTACTAGAAAGTTAGATATTAAGGATGCTCAAAATAATACTTTGTTTGGGAAAGGTATAAACTGTCAGGTCATGAAATTTGGTAGTTCTGGTTGGCAAGCTGGAAAGCTCAAAGCCACATTAGTTTTAGAATTTTGTCCAGATGAACCACCTTCAACCTAATGTTGAGTATTGATATCAAGCTCAAAGTTTTTTAACAACAGGTGCCCACACTCATAAACATCTAGATACTTATAACAGGCGCCCACAATTATAAGTATCTAAGTACTTAATATAGGCGCCGCTACGAAGGAGTGATAAAGTAATTGATGTGGAGCAGTAGTAAAAACAAGCGCGAACAACAAGATTTTAAAAGCCCAAGTCTTTGTTGTTCGCGTTTGATGATTATATAGCTATTAATACAACGTTGGTTGTTGGCGCCACTAACTTCATAGTGCGGGAAAACAGCGTTTACGTTCAAAGAAAGCTACCCTGCGGGATAACTCCGAAGGGCGCGCATGAACATTCAGTTCATAACGCAATTTACTTCAATTTTTCTATTTGCTGAAGTGCAGAATATCGAGATTGTTTAGTGTAAGGTAAATTAGGATTGATGAAAAGAGCTTTATCGTAGGATGCAACTGCCTCTTCTAATTTTCTTAAATCATATGGCGCCACACTTCCCATTCCATGCAACAAAACACCTCGCTTGTGCCAAATTTCGTATGATAATGGGTTTATTTCTAGGGCTTTATCATAAGCTGCAATTGCTTCTTCAAATTTTCTTAATTCAAGTAGCACAATACCGCGCATAAACCAAGATAGGTATGATAACGGTTCTATTTCTACAACTGTATCAAAGGATTTGAACGCTTCATCAGTTCTTTCTAATTCCAGTAATACAATACCGCGCATAAACCAAGCATCGGATAATAATGGTTTTATATTTATAGCTTTATTAAAGGACGTAACAGATTCTCTCAATCTACCACTCCTCAGTAGGATATCACCATGTATATACCAAGATAGGTATGATAATGGTTCTATTTCTAAACTTTTGTTAATAGATATGAGAGCTTTTTCTAACTTATTTAACTTAGACAGTATAATGCCTTTACCGTACCAAGCCATATAAAAATTAGGCTGAATTTCTATAGCTTTTTCATAATATGTAAGAGCGTCTTCAAATTTCCCTAACATATATAGCTCATAACCTCGATTGTACCAAGCTTCATATCCTTGAAACTTATTTTTTAAATTCATACTTTGAAACATATAAAGGTCAAATTATATGTTAATTTACGGTGCTTGTAATCGTAAACGCTCAAAATACTTAAATTCAAGTTGCTCGGTGCCCGAAACGTTATGAGTTACAAAATGAAGCTTTTAGTTATGCTTCAGCATTCCAGGCACCACTCGTTTCACTCAAATTACCTTCGGTAATTTGAACGAAGTGAGTGGCGCCGTTCTCTCATGTTTATTTAACTAGTTCAAGCAAACCGGACATGGATAATACTTTGTCAGTCCAAGTTGCACTAGTTTCGGCAACTTTTAATAGTTCAGCTTCAAGTCCTGTAATGGTTAACCAATTATGGCGCCAAGAAAGTAGTTGTTTATGAAGCTCATTAAATTCTGCATTTTCTTGCTGTAACAACGAAACATAAAGTATACTCTCGTCGAGGATGACCGAAGCTACCTCATGATTTACGCTACCCAAAAGTAACCACCCTTTAAAGCGTGATAACCCGGAGGCAAGCTCGCCCAGTTGCTTTTGACGACTAAGACGTAAAAATGATTTCTCAATTAAATTCCAATCTGGCATCATAAATATCTAGGTACTTGAATTGCAGGCGCCTGCCCTATAGAAGTTGTCACAGAAAGCGACGACCTGAACATATCAACATAAGTATTAATATTGGCGCCGTTCCACCGTTCAACATTTGTTAAATTACTTTAAAATGTGAACGTTTTACTTCACGCAGGCTATCATCAAAGTGTAATTCAATACTATCAACAAAAGCAACTTCTTGCCTGGTTAAGTCAGGAAACTTAAGTGCATGTTCAAACGTAACCATAAGCGGGTAAACATCGGAATATTTATCCATTAATGCAAAAATTCTCTTACGGATTTGTGCTTCTGAGTCAGCAATTAATTTTGCGTGTATGTCTCCTGGGTGTAAATTAACAACGACCAGGCGCCTGTTTGTAATATTTCTAAATCCAAACACTACGTACTCTTCAGTGATATCTATTACACGACCGATTGAACTATAATTATTTGGTATGGTTTCCTTTGCAAAGCTGTAAACATCCCACAGCTTGTATTTACTAAAAGGATTACGCTTACTACTATTGGATAAGTCAATTACTTTTCCCATGATTAGCACACCTCATTATCTTTAGATATTAATAGTTTGATTGTAATATTTATTGCATTTATCTGTATCAAGACAGTTTACAAGTAGGGGGAAGGCGCCACTCGCTGCGCCTTACAATTTAATACTGTTAGAGTACTGTAAGCAAAGAGCATTTGGGTTCAGGAGCTTCCTCGTCGTAATGAAATTCAATAGTATCCAAAAATTTAACTTCTTGGTGGGTCAGTGAAGGAAGCTTGAGCAAGCTAAGAAGCCCAGTTGCAATCGGCTCAACATCAGAATATTTTTCCATCATTGAAAAAATCCTTTGGCGCCTTTGTGTTTCTGGGTCAGCAACAAGTTCTGCGCGAATATTTTTAGGTCGCAGGTGAACGACTTTGAGGCGCCATGTACTCATGTTCCTGAATCCAAATACTACGAACTCGTTCGTTATGTCGATGATACGACCACATAAACTACAATCAGGAACGCGCGCTTCTTCTGTAAACATATAAACGTCCCATTGTTTGTATATACGGAAAGGGTTACGCTCTCCACTGTTGACCCAAGCAATTGCTTCACCCACAGTATTTACGTCTCCTGACTCAAGAATACTGATTGCTTCTGAGTAGTTGGGATTGCGAACAAATTTATAAGCAGCATCGATGCTCCTGTTAAGTTCCTTCTCCAATGCGGCGGCTGCTACGAGTTTACCTTCCGACTGTAATGTCAAAATCTGCTTGTAGACTTGTTTTGAGTTGGAATATGGTCCGGCGCCCATCGAAAGTTTCTTTGCTACAGTGTTCCGAACATCAACTTTCTGAATGTCTAAATCTGTCGGTTCTATTTCCGTCGAATCCGACGACAATAGAAATTTTCTTGCATAGTCAGCAATCGCGGCTTTATTTTTCTTAGCCAAAGGTTTAAGGTGACTCTCCCAGTGTTGCGCCTCAACCATCTTCTGGTAGTTGGTCTTACCATCGCGATTAAGGTTGAGTGATAACACCCAAGCTTCTTCCTCGATATCAGATGCACAATCAACATACTGTACTGGTACACTCGGACAACCGAGTTTGATTGCAATCGCGCGTCGGCATTTACCAGAGACTAGTAAATTATTTAGGGACGAAACAACAAGGGGAGTTAGAATAACCCCTCGTATGGAGATGTCTTCTTCTAACTCAGGTCGAGTTTCGTTCTCTCCATAGATTTCGATAAGTTTATGATGCACAACCAAACTGTTTGGATGAACATAAATAATATTGCTTCCTCTTGTGATATCAGACTTGGATGTTTGGAACACTGTAGGAGCTTTTGCGGCGCCTCTGTTGCACACGGTTAAATCTCCATCTGAGTAACGCCCATCAGTGTGATTGCAGTAGAAGTTTGCGGCGCCCTGGTAGTTTTGTGTTGCCTGAATTAAAGACAATTGTGAAAGCTTTACCAGATATGGTTAAGGCTGCTTATGGAGTGTTTGCAGACCCTGCCATAACAGAGGTTAATTATGTAGCAGAGGGTAAAAAGAAATGAGTGTTGGAATTTCAATTCAATTTCTAACGGGTCGTTATCATGCAACTCCTTGGAACAACCAGGTGAACGAGGGAGTTGTAGAATTTCCACCTTCGCCTTGGCGAATTATGCGCGCGTTGGTTTCTAGCTACTACCGTCTACCACAGGCACCACCAAAAAGTGAGTTATGTAGTTTATTAGAGTCTTTGACAGAATGTTTACCTTGTTATGTGGCGCCTGAATATACTGAAGCACATACAAGACATTACATGCCTGTCATCAAAGAGGGTAAAACAACAACAACGAAAGTAATTGATGCATTCTGCGCTTTAAAAGGAGGTGCATTGTCTTCTGATGGAATAGTACAAGTTGTTTGGCAAGATGCTACATTGAATGGGGAGCAACAATCTTTACTAAGTAAGTTATGTAGTCAGGTGAGTTATATAGGGCGTGCAGAGTCATGGGTTGAAATGAAACTCATGGATAATGTAGCTAATTTAGAATTCAACGTTGTTCCATATAACTTGGAAGAAAACTCAGAGAAGCAGGAAACAACAAGGATTTTAACTCCCCTAACTACTTCTCAACTGGAAGGGTTTAACTTTGCGCTTTCAACTGTACCTCAATTAAAAAAAGGTAAAAGTAAGTTAAAAATACCTAGTAATATTTTAGAAGCGTTGGAATTGGATGTAGGTGATTTTCATAAGGATGGTTGGAGTGATGTTCCCGGCGCCCGTTGGGTTACATACGCATTATTAGGGACGAACAAAAAACTGCAACCTGTAACGCACGATTATAAGAATATAGGAAAGCCTAATTTTGCTCGGTTTGCTTTATCTTCAAAGGTGTTACCGAATATTACACAGGCATTATCTATTGGTGAACGCTTTCGCCAAGCATTAATGGCATTGAGTAAAGATGCCGATGGAGAAAGTGCAAGTGTGTTTTCTGGAAGGAAAAGTAATTCAGAATCCACAGAATCGAGTTTGCTAGAAGGGCAATCGCACGCTTGGTATTTGCCAGAAGTTAATCAACAAGGGAAAATTGACCATATAATTGTGTACGCAACGTCTGGTTTTGATTTTGAGCGTGCGGTTCCAACTCTGAAGAAACTTGAAAAAATTTGGGGGAGTGAAGGATTTGATATACAGACAATATTAGTGTCTTTGGGAAGGGTTGATGAATATGTAGTTAGGGATGATAAACACTACCGTGCGATTGGTCTTAGTAAAAAATGGCGGAGCTTAACCCCTGTAGTATTACCTCGACACCCAAAGTGTTACAACAATGGTAGTAAAAAATATATTTCAGGTACAAGTAAACAGCTTGATGGATCGGAACACCAAGTACTTAAAATGCTGACACAGCTTAGTCATCTTAACTTACAGTACGAAGGTAACAATATTATTGAGTTATCTGAATGGTTATACTTACAAGACTCTGATCAAAATTGTTTAGTAAAGGTTAGGGTGTGTAACAATGGTGCCACTAATATTGATTGGCGAGCTTTCACAAGGCGCCGTAATCATGGTGAAGGAAAAAAATTCTCAGATAGGGGGTATTGGTTTGATATAGAATTTGCTCAAGCGGTAAAGGGACCAATTGCGCTTGGATATGCAGCCCATTTTGGATTAGGCGCCTTTGTACCAATCTAAATTAAATTTTCCCTTTTCTTATGGTACAGATATTTATTGTAGTGTATAATAATCGTAGGTGTTTTACATTTTTAAATTTGCACTTATGAAATTCTACATAACTTGTGTGTAGCCATTTTGAAGAGCAGAAAGCTTATGCTGTATACATTAAAAATGTAAGCCTTTTCCACGCTTTTATGTGTGGCTCTTTTGTAGAGCAAGCCAGATGCTCCCCGCAACAAGTACAACTGGGTTTCTCCACGCTTTTATGTGTGGCTCCTTTGTAGGACTGATGTCTTGTTCAGCTACTTCATTGCAATGTTTTTCCACGCTTTTATGTGTGGCTCCTTTGTAGCACGCGCGTGTTGGGTCGTAGCGCCATTTTAGACGTTTCTCCACACTTTTATGTGTGGCTCCTTTGTCGCACGAGAATAAGAAGATTAAATATGAACACCCGTTCGATGTGTTTTTCCACGATTTTATGTGTGGTGTGGCTCTTTTAAAAGCTTATGTGCCAATACTTATGCTCGGCGTGCATATCCAAAGCTTTTTAATTCATTTGTACATTAAGTAACAGCAGTAATCCTATTTATAGGCTTGCTGCTTTTTACGCTTTTATGTAGGTGCCGAAGACAGTTAAAGCTTTTAAAATATTCTCTTCTCCTTGAATAAAACAGTATTCAAGGTGTCTTATTAAAAAATAAGTGCTACGGATTAAAGAAGGCGCCTGTTATGTTTTGATTCACGGCGCCAAGTATATTTTATAATCTGAGCGTATAAAAATATTTGATACTAATTTTAGGAGATAATGCGAGTTGTTGGTGATATGCGAATGGGGAATTTTGATATGAGAAGTTTTCGTTTCATCCTAGTTATTACAAGTTTAGGGGTTTTAAATACTGGTGTACCATTTTTCTCTAATCAACCAGTCTTGGCACACAATAAAAATATTTTAAAGAAGCAAAATTCAATAACAGTTGTACAGAAGTGTGGAAATACGGAAGCGGTTAAACCCAGTAAAACAAGTAAAACAGTAAGATTCCCCAAATTTGGTATTAAAGTTAAAATTCCTTCTAACTATAAAACGTTTCCTCGTAAAGACGGTTCTATAAGCATTCTTGACCCAGGCTCGTATGAAGCAGTCAGATGTCAGGCGCCTCATGGGCTTTATTCATTTAACATTAAACTATTACCTAATCCTAAAAACTTATCTCTACAAGCATTTGCCAAATCTAGTTATAAAGGTCAACTTAAAAAGGTATATGACTATAATCAAAATAATATACAGGCACTGCTCATAGAATCACAAAGTGGTTATAGTGCTTATGGTATTTTTAAGGTGCCTAGTATTAAAGGTATAATAGAAATGAATGCTGGTTGTGATTGTGATGTTAACAGAACAGATGTTATTGACTACCTCAAAGTCACAGAGTTTATTAGATAAAAACTAATTATAAGTAAATTATTGATTTAAACAGGCGCCAATGCGATAGTTTGTACTTAGCTTAGGCGCCTAAAATTAAAGTAGAGAGCGCCTAAAGTTTGCTAAAATTTTATTATATTGTTATTTGATGCTTTTGGGTTAAACACATCGCCATGCCTTTTTCGTAGTGTGCCGCTTCATTGATAAAAGTTGGATAAACAATAGATTCTCCTTTATAAGGAATTGTTTCACCATTCAACGTCAATAACATTGGGTCATTAGGATGTAAAGCCTGATAATCTTTGAATTCAAGTTGAGGATGAACCATCGCCTGAATTTCTCCGTGTTCATTTCTTGGAAAATAAACTGCTTCGATATATTTGTAGAGAATAAGTGTATTTTGTTTAGATGGAATTTCTCCAGTGTTATACTTTTCCAAATAATCTAAAATTGCGTAAACTAGGGCTTCAGTTTTTAGAAAAATGTCAGCATTCAATACACCTTGAGCAACGGCGCCTACTTCAACACAAAGACTCGATTGAGCAAGCGCGCGCAGTGGAAGAAGATTTGGACTCGGATATAAGTCTCCAAAACTATAAACTTTGATTTCAGAATTTATAGAACTGAGGTAGGCAGCGAGTTGTAAACTGAATAAATCATCATTGTCCACAATCAGTGTCAAGCCCATGTTGGTTGTTGTACTATGTATATCAAAAATGAAATCAATTGGGTTTTCACTATTGAGTCCAAACATTTGGTCAATTTATGAAGGCTCGTAGATTCTCGTAACCAGAAAGTGTTGTATTCTGTAAATCAAGGCGAGAAAAGCAATGATTGAGGTCTCTATCTATGTATCGTCTTACTTCTGTAAATGCTCTCTTGTTAGCAAACAATGTTAGTGTTTTAAAACTTTCGCGATGAACTAGCTCAGGATTCTGTTGGAACTTTTTAATCAAATATGCTCCTGTAAACTCGTTTCCATGAGTTCCACCTACAATCAACACTCGATTCAGCTTGCTGTTACTCTTCATTATTGCTTCTCTAATTGGAAGTAGGTCTGTTAATAAATATATTTTGTACTAAGGAGAGAGGCGCCGATTTATTTACTATTTTATACGCAATCTATTGGGTCAGCGCTTCTGTGACTTAAATAAAAGCTCTCTGCACCGTTGCTCTTTAACGACAGTAGACATTGACAAGAGCGCACTTGAGTCAAATCGTTGCTTTTATATGCCCATTTGCTCTACATTTAAGGATATACATGGCGCCTGCGATTACATCAATTATTACGGCGCCTGTTTTTATAAATAATAAACAAACTCATGATTAATATAAATCAACCTGGGAAATACGATGCGGTCATAGGAAATAAGGAAATTAATACAGGCGCCGCAGTATATGGAGGAATTGAAGGAGTTAAGCGACGTTTAGCGGCGCCACAAGCTGAGTATCGAATTGCTGCTTTAACTCAAGCTCTTAAGTATGGGCATGAAGGATTAAGCCTTGTTATGCAAGCTTTAGATGATTCTGATGTATTAATTAGAACTCAAGCTTATCAGATTTTGAAGAATATTAAGGCGCCTGTCATCAAAGCAAAATTAGATGAGTTTCATAAAAAATATTATTTAGTCCGTTTCGACGGTGCATATCAGTCTCTAGAAAAGAGTTATTACCATTATATAAAATTCTACCCTGACTACACTGTTATTGAAGTAAGTACATCTGATACTCCAGAACAATTATCAACTTGGTTTGAAAAAGATTATGAAGGTTGTTATCATGGTCATTATATAGTAAATAATCAAACTAAAATTATCAATTTTTCGTCACATTCTACTTATGGAACAGTAGACTATGTAGGAGAAATTAATGCGGAAAAAGATATTGTTGTTATTGAATCGTATAGTCATATAAACTCTTATTACGCGCTTCAAGAATATCAATTTATAGAGCTATCATTATAATAGATGCCGCTTGCTAATTGCTGTAAAAAATAATCACTCTTTTTAGGATGTCAGATAATATAAATCAACCTGGAGAACATGATGCTGTTCTAGGGACATAAAGAAGTTAATACAGGCGCCGCAGTTCGTTTGAGGAATCCAGGGAGATAAACCTTTGTAATGAAACTTTCTTCACTGCACAAGGCGCCGGGTGGGCTGGTGGCGATACAGGTGGTTGGTTTGGAATTTAATTCGTGCATTGCATAAAAGAAGGGCGCGAGTTGTGTGAAGAGCGTAGTGCTAATACTTTGGTCCTAATTTTAATTGCCACTCCAAACCGCAACACATAGTAGTGCAGCAAATTGCTCGGTGCCTTACCAGTATGCTTTTGAAGTCCATCATACAATCATGCTTGAGTACATTTGTAGGCGCCCGATGATTCTACTTATTTTACTAGGAGCTAGTCAATTACCCATATTAAAGATAATTTTAGTCATACCCTTAATTATATTTAACTGTTAACCCTGCCCATGAAAAACCAGCAGCGCTACTAGCTAAAACTACGATATAACCTGGTTTTATTCTTTTATTTTCTAGACTTTTTGCTAAACCAAATAAATTATCTACTGCACCGAGATGACCGTATTCAAATAAAGATATAAATGTTTGCTCGTCTTTTAATCCAAGAGTCTCTAAAATTTGTTTTGATATGCTTTTTTTAACCTGATTTGTTAATAAAAAATCTATATCATTTATGGAATAACCACTTTTTTGCAAAGACTTTTGAATTACTTTTTCGTAATTTATCAAGTACATTTCTGATAAAACTTTATCTAAGTCTTTAGGATTGGAGACTTTTAAATAATTGAGTTCGCTGTCTCGTTCGTTGCAATTTATAGGAAACTTTGTCCCTGCTAGCGGTACTTTCAGATAATCGGACAGATTTCCATTAGTCATACCATGATAACAGAGGATTTTGTTACTTTTTTCTCCTTTTTTGATAATTGCTGCTGCTGCACCATCACCCATAATAAATGTTGATAAACAATCTGCATCTGCGTAATTCAATAGCATTGATAATTTATCACTACAGATGACTAAGGCATAAGTTAATTCATCGTCAGCTAATAACATATTTCGACAAATATGTATACCTAAATTACCACTATTACAAAAATTTTTAATTTCAAAAGCAAACGCATTTTCGGCGCCGATATTATCTTGAACTTTGGCGGCAGGAGACCAAAATCTGTAGTCATAGTCTCCAGCAGCACAATAAGCAATTAAATCAATTTGTTTGGGCGTAATTCCTGCTTGTTCTATTGCTGCTAATGCGGCTTTTGTGCCCATTTCACTCGGATGCTCGTTTGTGTCTGCGATTGGTTTCTTGTTTATACCAATTTTTTCGGTGAAGACAAATTCTGGTAGATTGGCAAGTTTTGCCATTTCCTTGCTGGTCAATCTTCCTTCAGGAATATAGTAACCAATAGATGTGATACCAATTGTTTCTTCTAACATAATTACACAAGGGAGTTATTAATTAGGGTTTCTTCCTTATTCCCCACGGTTGGGATAACTTCAAATGACAAAATAGGACTGGAACTGACACCACTCACTTTAGTACTGGGGACGCTGTTCTAAGAACGCGCGGATAATCAAAAAGAGCGTAATTGTTCAGGACTTATATATAGTAAACCTTTGAAGACCTCTTTGAACCAGCGCCTTTTTGGAGCAATAAAAAGTGAATATAAAATAAATATGGCGCCACATGAACGACACGCGCATCTTTAAAAAACAGCGGTATTACGCATCTCCAAGGTAGGTTCATGAACAAACGTCTTTGAACGTAGCGCGGCTGGTCAACTAAATTTAAAGTTTTAAGCTAGAAGCGAGTGTGTCTTTAGACCTGAGTCGTTGACTAACTGCATAATCTATAGTGGATCACACCCATTACACTTTAAGGCATCAGAACAATAAGTCCGTGTGGAAGAAATACAAGTACAGGAAACAACCTTATTATGACTAATTTTGGCATTATTACTCCTGGTGCAGCAACTGGCCCACTCAACACAATGCTTCCTTTGGGGCAAGAGCTAATTCGGCGTGGGCACAACGTCACACTCTTTGGAACACTTGATAGTCAATCCAAGGTACTGGCAGCAGGAGTAAAATTCCAAGCAATTGGTGAGAAAGATTTCCCGCTTGGTTCAGGGGCAGAATTTTTGACTAAGTTAGGGCAATTGCGTGGAATTGCTGCATTAAAATATACCATTGAATTGCTTAAAGAAATCTCGGCTGTTACTTTTCGAGATGCTCCAGCATTGCTTAAAGCAGCAGGTGTAGAAGCAATGCTAGTAAACCAAAGTTCAGCGGAAGGAGGGACTATTGCTGATTTTCTCCAAATTCCTTTTGTAACTGTGTGCAGTGCTGTGGTATTTAATCAAGACCCTAACGTTCCTCCTTTTTGCACCACCTGGAAATATAGCCCAACTTGGTGGGGACGTTTACGTAATAACATAGGTTACGCATTACTTTATCCAGTTGCCAAGCCAATTAAAGACTTGATAGATAATTATCGCAAAGAATGGAAGCTACCTTTGTACACTCACCCTTCGGATAGTTACTCTAAACTGGCTCAAATAAGTCAGGCGCCTTCTGAATTTGAATATCCTAGGCTGGAATTACCCCCTTGGTTTCATTTCACTGGGACTTTCCATACAAAAGCTAGTCGGGCATCTGTTGGTTTCCCTTATGAAAAGTTGACAGAAAAACCTTTGATTTATGCTTCGATGGGAACGCTGCAAAATCGCTTAAAGTGGGTTTTTGAAACTATTGCTTCGGCTTGTGAGGGATTGGATGCTCAACTCGTCATCTCTTTAGGAGGCGCCGCAAAACCCGAATCGTTACCTGCTTTACCGGGAAATCCTTTAGTTGTTGAGTATGCGCCTCAATTAGAACTGTTGGAAAAAGCAGCTTTAATGATTACTCATGCAGGTATGAATACGACAATGGAATGTATAAAATATGGAGTGCCAATGGTGGCGATTCCCGTTGCTAATGACCAACCAGGGGTAGCAGCACGCATTGCTTGGACGGGAGCAGGTGAGTTTGTTACCCTTAAAAAATTGAATGTTACTTCATTGCGGGCTGCTGTTACGAAAGTACTTACCCAAGAATCTTATAAGCAAAATGTACTTAAATTACAAGAAGCTACCAAGAGTGCTGGGGGTGTTAGTCGCGCGGCTGATATTATTGAACAGGCAATATCCACGGGTAAACCTGTTTTGGCTCAAACACAATATCTGTCATAAGATAGATTGTGGAATTGCTGAAATATTTGAGGTTGATTTGTTGATATCTATATATTATTTTCCTTGACGCATGTAACGTATATTTGTATTATACATTTTGTTGCGCGCTTTTAAGAGTGCTAATTGTTCATATAAATTTTTAATTACCACTTTAAGTAGCAACACAAGGTAGTGCAATTAATTATTCGGCGCCTTACTCGAATCTACTTCAAAAGTCCATCTTTAATATTGGAGTGCATTTGCAGGCGCCGGATAATTATACTTATTTATTAGGAGCAGCTAGTTGTTAATTTAATAGTTCAAGTTTGGCGCCTGTCCCAAATAAAAAATAAAACTTGTGATATGTCAGATAAAGTAAATCAACCAGGGGAGTACGACGCAGTTCTTGGAAATGGTTTTAATTATACAGGCGCCGCAGTTTTAGGAGGAATTGAGGGAGTTAAGCAACGATTATTGGCGCCAGTAGTTGAGCATCGAATCGCAGCCTTAACAGAAGCTCTTAAATACGGGCGTGAAGGACTAAGCCTTGTGACACAAGCTTTAGATGATTCTGATATATTAGTCAGAACTCAAGCTTATAAAATTTTGAAGAATATGAAGGCGCGTGACATCAAAGTAAAATTAAAGGAGTTTCATCAAAAATATTATTTGATTCGTTTCGACGGTGCATATCAGTCTGCGAGAGGTAACTATTATAATTATATCAAATTCTGCCCTGATTATACTGTTATTCAAGTCAGCACATTTGACACACCAAAACCATTTAAAGCCTTGTTTGAAGAAGATTATGGAGATTCTGATAGTGGTCATTATGTAGTAGATAATGAAGCTAATAATGTCAAATTCTCAATACATGATCTTTTTGGAAGAGTAGACTATGTAGCAGAGATTAATGGAGAAAAACATCTGATAATTGAGTCGTATCATCATATCAACTCTTATCGCTCGCGCGAAGAATATAAATTTATGAAAATATTATTATAATAGGTGCCACTCACTGAGCCTACTCGTAGGGCGCCTGTCCCAGTTCCAATTACAAGTTTTCCAATAAAGAACTTTTGAATGAAAAGTTTCTGTGGAAAGCGTGCGGGTGGAGTGATGAATAATCGGCGCCTAAAAAGGAGTGGGGATGTTAGTTCTAACATTCCCCCTTTCACCACCTCTCCTTGTCTCCCCTTTCTCAAAGGGCGCACGCAGTGTACGCTTATGTAATTTGAACGTAAACGTAAACGAAGTTTTGCCGAAGGCTAGTTTTTCCTTCAGGAAGTGAGTGGCGCCTTTAATCAATACATTTACAGGCGCCTAGACCGAAGCGAACATAAGTACTTAATAATCGTGGTACTCTATCGGATGGCAGATGCAATTTACATATTATTACAAGTAACATTCCTTACCAGTAAGGAAATTCAAGTCAAGATATAGGAGGTGTTGCTTGTTAGTTAATAATAGTAAAATTTGCAATTGGTTGTCAGGCTTAAAAATTATATATTGTACTGCAAGCGTATCGATAACCCAAGTACCTATAAGGTTAACGACTAAGTTTGAAAATTTTGCTTCTTTAAATAGATTTTCTTTATTGTTGACAAGTTGTGCTGCATTCGGGCTAATAAGTACAAAGCCGAGTATCGCCGCAGTAATGTATTCGGTTACTGACATGGTACGACTGGCAAATACATGAACAGGCTCGTACTATCTCTAAAAGTACTTATATACCAAAGCATTTATTAGAAATAGTTTATCAGTTGGAAGAACAAAAAGCTTCAGTGTCAGAAATACTGAAGATACTGGGAGTAATCTAAAAAATTGTCAATTACACTGCAACTAGTTTTATTAGGCGCCTGTAAATAATCATTTAATCGTAGAAAATTATGCGTGCATCACATTAACGAAGTTATCCGCAGAAAATTACATTTTCCTACGGACATGAACATGTCCCTATACCGGGAAATTGCATTCACGTAGTGACATCAATGCTTGTAGCGAAGATGTAACAATTATATCGGTACTGCTTCGGAAAGTGGACAATCTGTAACCATAGCATACTAATCATCACAAAGTACTACTTTACACTAACCGAAGCGATTAAGAGTCTTTTTGATTATTTCACATAAGATTCACATTATTTGAATAATTACGCATTGCTAGCTCAAATTTTCAATGTTAGATTTTATATACTTAAGTGTAAACACGTAAATATATTCAATAACAAGTATAGAAAAGTCTTGCAAATTGTATAAATCTTTGCTGTTTATATTTATTTAACATTTTAGTAATAATATTTACACGAGGTAATTAAATCATGGTTGAATATGCGGTATCTTCGACAAAAATATTAGATCATCCAAACCTCTCTAGTGATGAAATTAGACTTCTGTCTCAATTTGCAAATGCTGTTTATAATGACACAGTAAATGTGTCGGGTTGGGAAGCAATTACTCCCAAACTTACGGACTATGGATTATCAGCAGATTTAATTCGAGGTAATTCTTTCGCCAATGCCGATCTTTTAAACATTTTTGACGGTGAGGGAGATGCCAATGCAGTTGTTGCACAACAAGGAAATACTCTGGTACTAGCTTTCAGGGGAACTGATTCATTTCGAGATGGATTCGATTGGGCAAAAACTTTCGATCACTTCCAACTCTTTTATCCTTTGTTTGAAGCTTTGAACAAATATATTCTAGCAAATCCAATTACTAAGCTGTCGGTAACTGGGCATAGCTTGGGTGCTGCTGTGGTGGAACACTATTTGGATATAAACAAAGCTGATTTTATTAATGGTGTTGCTTTTGCTTCTCCTCGGGCTAGCTTAAATGATAGTGACACGAGACTTTTAAATATTGGTCATGAAAACGATATTGTTTACTCAATATCTGGACTAAGAGATGATAACGCAAATTCTACAACCAACATTTATACCGTTATTGGAGATGAACACGGCTCTGGATTAACTAAAGAGCATAGTATGGTAGAGTACATCTACACAACAGATAGAATCCTCAAATCAGCATATTATAATCGAATGGGGCGTGATAGCTTAGTTATCATAGATAGAACAGATGTTGCGGACGATATTTACGGCGAAATCCCTACATTTTCTAACCCAGATGCTTTTATATTGGGAGAGGACGATGATGATGATGTTATTCAATCAGGTCGAGGGAATGATTTCTTAGAAGGTTTAGGCGGAAATGATACTCTCATTGGAGACTATTACTCTTGGTTTAGCGGCAATGACACTCTTGATGGGGGGAAAGGAAATGATACTCTTGATGGAGGAAAGGGCGAAGATACTGCAATTTATTCCGGCAACTATAAAGACTACAAACTAACTCTATCAAAAGACGATTTCAAGACAGTTACTATTGACCATATTGGTGGAACTCAAGAAGACGGCACAGATACTTTAATAAATATTGAATTTGCTCAGTTCAAAGATAAAAAAGTTCCTCTCAAAGGATTAGACTTAGCATTTGTAATTGACACAACTGGCAGTATGTTTGATGACATTGATGCAGTTAAAACGAGTGCTAACGATATCATTAATACAATTTTCGATAACAGCTTTCCTTTTTCTCGTGTTGCTGTAGTTGGTTATAACGATCCGGGGACAAACACTTTCCTCTCCTTTACTGATCAAGAGGAGATTGCGGATCGAAAAACCGCAGCAATTAACGCAATAAATAGCATTACAGTTGGTGGTGGTGGTGATTTTCCCGAAGCCGTGAATGCCGGACTAATCCGCGCATTATCCGGGGGTGCTGGTGAATGGAACAAAGAAGCGGCTTCTCGAACAATTATTTTGTTTGGTGACGCACCGCCAAAAGACACTCAACTTCGCGCACAGGTGCTTCAGCTTGCATCTGACGTTGGGGTATCAAGCGTCAGTGGGCTTAGGGCATTTTCTATCGTAGGGGACATAGAAACAAGAAATGTTACAGATGGTCTTGCATTAGCAAGTTTTGCTTTATCTGCGGTGGATACTTCTGAAGCTACAGTCACAATCCCAGTTCAAATCTTTACTATCATAATTGGTAATGATCCAACCACATCTGCTGACTTTACAAGTTTAGCAACAGCCACTGGCGGAAAAACTTTTAATGCTGCAAATTCAAGAGAAATTGTATCCGTAATTCTTGAGGCGATAGACACAGCTACTCAATCTCCCAATGCTTTACTAGACGTTATATCTACATTTTCTGATGCAGCAGTGACTATTGATGTGCTAAGGAATGATAGTGACCCAAATGGAGACCCTCTAGCTATTACTAAAATTGGCAACCAAGTTATACAGGTAGGTAATCAGCAAACTTTGCCCAATGGTGCATTATTAATCTTTAACAGTGATGGAACTTTAACCTATGACCCAAATGGAAAATTTAATTTCCTGGCGCCAGATGAAACTATCACTGACACATTTACCTATACTATTAGCGACAACACTGGTCGTACTGATACTGCGGATGTAACAGTAAATATTACAGGAAAAACTAGTTTTGGCATTGTGGGAACTCCAGGCAATGATTCGCTTTTTGGTAATAACAGTGACGATTTTATCAACGGTCTTGGAGGAGATGATCAGATATTTGGTGGCGAGGGTAATAATTTCTTAATTGGCGGCGCCGGGAACGATATCCTATATGGTGGTTCTGGTGATGACCGTTTGGATGGTGGCGAAGGAAATGATGTACTGTACGGTGCGGAAGGTCGCAACACTTTATTAGGCGGTGCCGGAGATGACACCATTTATGGCGGCGCCAGTGATGATTTAATCGACGGAGGTAATGGTAATAACCAAATATACGCCGCAGAAGGTAATAACCTGATTGGTACAGGTTCTGGTAATGATGTCGTTTATGCAGGCGCCGGAAGTGATTGGGTCTTTACAGGTGAGGGCAATGATGTTATTTACGCTGCTGAAGGTAACAATTTGATTGCGGCAGGTGCTGGTGACAACATCATTTATAGTGGTAGCGGCAGCGATTTATTTGTTCTTACAAGCGGTGTTGGCTCAACAATAATTAATCAATTCCAAAGTAATGACCGTCTTGGTCTCATTGGTGGTTTAAGCTACGACCAATTGTCCATCACCCAAAGTCAGCAGGGCAATGAGTTTTCTACCGATATTAGTATTACAGAGAATGGAGATAAACTTGCTAGCCTCAAGTGGGTAGAAGCAAGTTCAATTACTCGTGACTCGTTTGTGGATGCTCCAAGTTTAGGAATGTCACTACCAAACGGCGCCCCAAGTCGTAGCCTTCTTGCTGGGTTAATGACGAATGGTGTTGAAACAGGACTATCGGTTTCTTCTGTTCTTGATCTCCAGCAGCAAGCTATTGCTTCTGGTAGTCCTTTCAATTTAGCCAAAAGTGTAGTTTAAACTACAACTCGTACCGTATTTAATTAAATCTGATGAGTTTAGGCGCCTGTGATGTTCGTTTTAACAGGCGCCATTCGTTTATATCTGATGTTGTGCAAGTGGCGCCACGCTGTAATTTGTTGCCTGTCTATTCCCGTCGAATTCGACGACAATAGAAGCTTTGCTCATGAACGAATTATTTATCTGCAAACTAACTTGAACGCTTGTAGTAGGGTCAAAGTGAATTCATTGCAGGTGCCTGTCCTCATAATCACTTACCTTTGACTGAGACGCATGTATTAATAACCAGCCCCTGCGCTTGGTCGGTTGCGTTCGATAAATAAAGTGTAATTTGTTGGCAAAATTGATTTATCATGTTTAGTCGTTCAACTACGTAAAGTTTAAGTTATGTCTATTCATCATTATGTAAACCAAGCTTATGAGATAGCTGACTCTTCAATTCGTTCTTTACTAGCAGTTTCTCCTCATGAAGACTTAGTATTTAGTAATAATGAAGGATTGTGTAAAGGTGCTGATATATACAGTATAACAACTAGGCAACAAGCAGCTTAAGATTGTCAATTGTTGCTTTCATGCTTCTTTAGACTCTAGTGACTTGAAAATGGAAAATCTTAGTTTAAATGATTTAAATACCTTAAATGCTCTACAGAGTATTTACTTGAGTAGATTAGAAGCTAGGATAAATGAGCGTTTATTTTTTAAACATGCAAAACAAATACTTACTTTTGTAGACTATACCATTGTTAACATTTTATATCCTTTTCAAAATGCTAGCAATTATGAATCTCTACTAGAAGCCTTTAATAAAGATTTTTTATCAATATCTGAAGGTCATTTTAAAACGTCAAAAGATATCATTACTTGGTTTTTTGCTCTCCGACCAAATATTAGTTTTCTTGCAAGTGAAAAAAACACAATTAATCTTTTTTATTCTGAAGATGAAGCTTACAGCACTAGCCTTAGATTTGCTGCTTATGTAGACGATTATATCGATAAAGATAAGCTTAGACTTTTTATAAAAAAGCTACATGCTTGGAAATTGCTTCATACTCCAATTGATATAAGCAGCCAATTGGCAACAGCAAACTCTCGGAATAATTAATATCATATCTCAAGAGTAGGCGCCACTCACTATCCTACGGGAAAACTGCGTTAACGTTCAAATTCATTCTGTTCACGTTCACGTAGTGTTCCGCAGGAAAGTGTACCGAAGGTAATTTGTCTGCGACAATATACCCAAGCATTTATTAGAGATAGTTTATCAGTTGGAACAACAAAAAGCTCCTGTTCAGGAGATATTGCAGTTGTTAGGAGTGATCTGAAACTGCCATCAACACAAGAAGCACTTATATCAGAAAGGCGCCTTAATTAATCCTATAACTGCAATAATTATATCGGTGCCTGCTTACTTTTAAACAGTAATTTAGTACCATAGATATTCAGTAAACATGTTTGTTATAACTGCTGCCCAGCTATCGGTGTATAGGTACTTGAATAGTTTCATCCATGAAAGTTTCAACGATGTCTATTTTTGGTTGTATGAAGACTGTTTTAATGGTAACAATTTTACTGTAATGATTGTATACTAAGATGCTTGTTTATACTTAAATATTTGTGTATTTTAAGTTGCACAGCGTATAAAATTGCTGTTTAAATATTATAAATAGTAAAATATTAATTGAGTTAGATAGTATGAAATTTCTACCAATCGTCTTTATTTCAGCTTTGTGCTTGACTTCAAACGCAGCGCTTGCAAACACACCAATGGTTGAAAAGGTAGTTAGCTACCAAACGACTATTGAAAAAAATCAAGATGCGGCTGACATTTATTTCCCCTTACTATCAAATAACAGTGATGCAAGTAAATTACCGATTGTTTTAATGTTACAGGGTGCATTTGTTGATAAATCGAACTACTCAAATTATGCGTCTCAAGTAGCAAGCTATGGATTTGCAGTAGTTGTGCCCAACCGCATTAGAACTGCACTCGCTCCATCCGGACAGTCGTTCACTGGATTAATATCAGAGCAACAGCAGGTGTACGATGTCCAGGAGCAATTGGTAAAGGAAAACGCAAATCCAGCATCGCCAATTTATAGAAGAGTTGATACTGAAAAAGTGGGATTGCTCGGACACTCGCTAGGAGGTTTTGCCGGACTAGGTGCAATTCAAGAAGAATTTTGCTTTCCCTCGATTTGTAATTCGGGCTATAAAGTACCTCCACAACTAAAAGCTGGTATATTTTATGCCGCACCGTTTGGCGACGCGCAATCGCAAACCGTTTTTCCTTTAGATAATAGAGATATACCAGTAGGCTTAATAGTTGGTACTCAAGATAGCGTGACTTCATTTAATGTGCTGAAAGAAACATATAACCAAGTCAAAAATCCACCCAAAGTATTTATTGAAGTTGAAGGTGCGAATCATTATGGTATTACCAACAACGACAACCTGATAAGAGAAAAGAATCGACCAACGCTAAACCAAGCAACTGCAACAGAGACTATCGCGCGTTGGAGTGGACTTTTTTTAAGGGCTAATATATTAAACGATGCGGATGCGTTTAATTATGTCTTTGTTACTGGTGATGAATTAGATAAAAATGTTAGAGTAACTAGCCAATCTAAGCCAATTCCAGAAAATAGCTCTATCGCAAGTTTGTTATTATTTTGCACCTCAGTTTTCTCTTTAAAAAAACGAGTTATTAAAATATTAAAATAAGCACTGTTTGTAACGCTCACCTCCTAACATTGATGTACAGGGGTTTTGTCAAAAATAGTAGTCAACATGTTAACAGGCGCCGATATAAGGAAATCAAGAAGCGGCGCCTAATGCTTATTTTATTTAAAAACTAAACGTATTGTATTTTTAATATTTTGAAACAGTACAAACATCAGTACTTGATAATCGCGGTACTGTAAAACAACGTAAAATCAACAGTTGCACAATTACGCTTAACTGGCTGCACGATTTGTAGGGGTTAGTTGCGTAACCTGCCCAACCAGTTGCACACATTTGCCAAACTAGCTACACAATTAAGCCTATAAAAATAGCATTCAAAGCCAGTTACAGCAAGCGTTTCAAGGCACCCCATATATTACTACATAGAATAAATAAAAGAATACACACACAAATATCCGCCCGCCTATCGGCGCCCCGGAACCCCACAAAGAGTGTGTGTGTACCTGAACAAAAAAGAAGAAGCCAACAAGGAAAATCTAAAAACCCAAGAATCTTCTTCTTTGGTCAAAAGGAAAATCTTCAAACTTTACCTAGACCCTCATTAAGGTAAATCTTCCAGTGCGCTTTTAGTACAAAATACTTTAATAGTACAAAATATTAAATTTTTAATTTTTAATTTTTAATAACGCATAATGACACACGGTACACAATCTGTGTTATAAGTAATCTAATTCACAGGATGTATCATGGAATAACAACATGTACAAAAGTGAGCAAAATGAGTGGAAGAGTTAACGTTGTTCTAGGCGATGCGATTTATGAAACTGTCAAAAACTTGGCAGAAGTAGAAAGACGCTCCCAAAGCCAAATGGCTGCGATTCTAATTGAAGAAGCACTTTTGGCACGCGAGATAAAGGCAAAACAAAATAAGCCTTCTTCAAAAGCGTAAAACCTTCATACTCAAGAACCAAGCAGGAAACTTGGACGCAGTTACCACGTGCGGGTTTAAACTACCATTAATACAAAAATCCAAGTGTCCTACGAGGCTCTGATCACAAATAAAAGGAGGCAAGATAAGTACACAAAAATTAACAGCCAAAAAATACACTCTTGCCTTTTACAAGTGTCATTTCGGCTGTAAGATTACTAAAGTTCGATATTTAATTGTGTAGGAAGTGCAAATTCTCCTACGATTTACTTGATTCTGCTGGGGAGCGGATTGATAAGTAAACCGAGGAGTAGTATTCGCAGCATTCTGTACACCATCATCTTACAAGATAACGTTCAACTTTGTGTATTGATCCGCTACTTTTTACTGTCTTACAGCAGTAAATTTGGTAACACAAACAAATAGATACTCGTAGAATGCTTTCTTCCAGATTAGGTGTACAGGACAAAAACTGCTCAAAAGACCGATTAACTATAAAGCTTCGGAGTTTATTCTCATGTTATTTCGCTCTACCAATTCAGTTGAATTACCTAGTTCCCAACGGCGCCTGGAAGAAACAGGTACTAATAAAACCCAAACTATAGATTGGGATAACTTACAATACGTTTTGTATCGAAGAATTGCATATAGTCCAATCTTCGCTGCAATCGGTGGTGATGTGCAAGCTGGAGTTTTTCTGTCACAAGCTTACTATTGGACTTCTAGAACCAATAACGCTGAAGGTTGGTTCTACAAAACCAAGGAAGAGTGGTTTAACGAAACTCAACTAACCCGGCGCCAGCAGGATACTGTTGTCAAACGCCTTGTTGAGTTAGGGCTTATATCCATCAAGCACGCTGGCTTACCTCGTAGATTGTTCTACAAATTGAATAAAGAAGCAATTGTTAGCGCCATTTCTCGTTACTTGGGTGAAGCTACAACTCTTGATACAAAACAGATTCCTGTTGAGTTGCTCCCCCCTACTCCACAATATCTGGGCGCCAATGAATTCCTTTCAACTGAGCAAAAAGTAGAAGAAATAACCAAGGAAGTAACCAAGGAAGTAAAGTCAGAAAATTTCATTCCTGTACAACCACCTGTATTGGTTCAAGAGAATTCCCCTAAAAAAGCGCCTATATCTATCGAAATTAAATCGAACGGCGCCGAGGAAGTTACAAAGAAATTTGATAATACAAACGATGATGTTTGGAACTGCCCCCAACCAAATTTGATTGATGAGTTTCTGCGTTGGAAGGGAGAACAAATGTTCAATGATGGCGTGCGTGGTGTCGATAAAATCAATGCCAAATCAAGAGCGCGCGGGTGGTGTAATCGTCATCAACTAGAAGCTACAGATTTATTTGAGGCTTGGTGTGAAAACAGTAATGGTGGAGAGAAGCCTGTTAATGTACCTGATTTTACAGAAATGGATTTAGCGCAACATCAAATGTTTTGGCGCGATTATCAAACAGCGTTGGAAGAAGGAAGAGCTTCATTGCAAGTATTTTTAGACAGATGCCCTTGGATGCGTCACTGGATAGATTGGGCTAAACAGAACATTGTAGAAAACGGGTGCCTGAAGTTTGCATAACAATTAACTAATTGGATTACGTAAACAGCACTATAAGGTAACAGGGATTTAACACTAATACACCCGAAGACAGGATAAACGTAATTACATTACATGGGCACCAAGATAACAGACGGTGCCGACAGATTGTTTTACCAAATTTTACATTCAAAGCAAAGTTCTGAACCATGACAGAAGAATTATCTTTCAGGGCACCATCGAAGTTGCCACCTATGAGTATTGAAGCGGAGATGGAAATACTGGGTGGAATAATGCTTGACCCAGAAGCATTTGGACGCATAGAACACATTCTCAAACCAGAAATGTTTTATATCGGCGCCCATAGAATTGTTTATCAAGCTGCAGCTAGTCTTTACAGTAAAAGTAAACCGACTGATTTATTGCAAGTTACAGAGTGGTTAATTAATCATGATTTGTTGGTAACAGTAGGTGGTAGAAACAGACTAGCAGCTTTGTTAGAAAGTACTGTATCTGCTATTAATATTGACGCTATCGCAATGTTAGTGGCAGCAAAGTATCAGCGCAGACAGATGATAAAAGCAGCTAACGCAATTTATGAATTAGCGCATGATGAAGAAGGAGAAATTACCGAGCAATTAGAAAAAGCTGAGTCCAAATTGCTAGAAATAAGCAGTGATGCAATTACATCAGAAAGTTACCCTGTTCATATCAAAGATATACTTGCTAATTCCTATGAAGAAATAGAGAAAAAACAACAAGGCACAGTACTACATGGTCTTAGTACTGGTTTCTATGACCTTGATGCTATGACCAGTGGCGGAATTCAACCAGGTAAATTAATTACGATTGCTGGGCGCCCATCAATGGGAAAATCCTCATTTTTAGGTTGTCTTGCTTTAAATGTTGCTACCTTACATGGAAAGCCAGTAATTATATTTAGCTTGGAGATGGGTAAAGGTGATTGGGGGCAAAGATTTTTATCGCAGTCTTCTTTTATTCAATCGAGCTACTTACAAAGCGGCAGAATAAGTGACAATCAATGGGCTGATTTATCTAAAGCTATTGTTGACTTATCCGAGGTGCCGATATTTATTGATGACTCCCCAGTACTTACCGTTTCTTCATTGCGCTCTAAAGTGAAAAGACTTGCCGCTGAATATGGCGCCGTTGGATTTGTTGGTGTTGACTACCTGCAATTGATGGAAGGTTGTGATGACGATAAAGGTGGAAACATTGCTTTTCTTATCGGTAAGATAACTCGACAACTCAAACAGTTAGCGCGCGAGTGCAATACAACCGTCATCATTCTTTCTCAGCTAAACCGTAGTGTTGAGTCACGTACCTCTAAACGCCCCTTGCTGTCTGACTTACGGGAATCTGGACGGATTGAAGAAGACTCTGATCAAGTTTGGTTTTTGTACCGCGATGAATATTATCATTCGGATTCTCAAGCACGAGGATTAGCTGAACTCATTGTTGCTAAGTCTCGGAGTGGACCAACGGGGGCTATTAAACTGCTTTTCGACTCGGCGTTTACTCAATTCAAAAATTTGGCGCATCAAGAGTACTAGTATTCATCCGGCATAATGGCGCCTTAATTCTTTGGATATTCCTCCTGCTCAAATACAGGCGTTCATCCCACTGCATAGTCGGTAGTAGTTTGGGCGCCGCCTAGAGAGCAACACCGAGGGCTTCTTGTATTTCTTCGCACTCTTTTACGGTTCATACAACCCTAGTTGAGAAGAACGTTGTGAAAAATCAAACCATTAATAAGTCATCAGATAACTGGTACACTCCACCTCACATTGTTGATTTGGTTGTGCAGGTACTAGGGGATATTGACCTAGACCCATGCGCGGAAGTTGGTAAGAAAATTCCCGCGCGCGAACATTACACAGTCAACGAAGATGGTTTATCGCAGAAGTGGCATGGGCACCTGTTCCTTAATCCCCCTTACTCATGTCCAGGTAAGTGGATTGCCAAACTTACTGAAGAAATTGCGATTGGTCGAGTTACCGAAGCGATTGCATTAGTACCCGGCGCCACTGACACCAATTGGCTATCACCAGTTTTAAAAACTCAACCAGTTTGTTTTTGGAAAGGACGGATTAAATTCCTTGATACTAACTACGAGCCGAAACTTCCTGCACGGCAGTCACACGTATTGATTTATTGGGGAAGTAATAGCGCGCGCTTCTTTGAAGTCTTCTCTAAATTTGGTGTAACTTATATTCCTTCGACACTTGCAGCTTCGGAAGGCGCCGTTCAGATTCTAGAGGATGAACCATTATTTTCTCTAGAAAAAAAATCACTACCAACAGAAGATCGAACACATGAGGCGCCTCTCTTAAATGATTGCCTTCCCCAACCCACACAACAACCAGAAAAAGCTCTAGAGGATAATTCCCCATTTTCTCTAGAAAAAAATCAACCCGACACAGGGGATGGAACACACAAGGCGCCTCTCTTAAATGATTGCCTTCCTCAACCCACACAGCAACCAGAAAAAGTTCTAGAGGATAATTCCCCATTTTCTCTAGAAAAAAATCAACCCGACACAGGGGATAAGAGTCAGGAGTTACTTATAGATGATTGCGTTTCTGCAAACAGAGAAAGTCAGTCAACAGAACATCAGTACTTAGAAAAAGTTCTAGAAGAAAAACCGCTATTTTCTCTAGAAAAAAATCAACCCGACACAGGGGATAGAACACATGAGGTGCCTCTCTTAAATGATTGCCTTCCTCAACCTACGCAGCAACCAGAAAAAGTTCTAGAGGATAATTCCCCATTTTCTCTAGAAAAAAATGATTCGGTTGGCGCCTGCGAACAAATCACCAGATATATAGATGTTTCAAGTACGGCTAGTGGCAGTTTATACCGCTACATCAAAAACATAAAGCTAAAATCCGGTATTCGAGCCAATTACCCTCGCATTGATAGAGAACGTAGCTCAACTGAACTAACACATTGGTACTGGGGTTACAGCTATAAAGTTCTATTGGATGGTGACTGGAAATCTAAAACCCTCAGTGTAGCCAGGAATAAAGTCCACGGGGTGCAGTTACTAATTAAGAACGATGCCCCTGTTGCCAAGATTTGTGAGTTTATTAATGGAAGCATTAATGAAGTACGTGTTTACAAAGAAATAGTTCTAGAGGAAAAAGCACTATTTTCTCTAGAAAAAAAATCGGCAAGCGGCGCCCTTTACCGTTATTTAAAGAATAAAAAACTCAAATCTGGTATTGTTGCCTCATACCCGCGCGTGGAGGGTGAACGCGATGCAAATGCTTTAAATCATTGGTATTGGGGATATTCGTATGAAGTTTTAGAGAATGGAGAATGGAAAAGTAAAACGCTCTCAGTTCCACAGTCTAAAGTTGCAGCAGTACAGTCGATGATTGATAGCCATCAGTGTGTTGCTACTATTAAAGCCTTTATATGTTCTTAGTACCCTAATTAATTGACGGCGCGCATCCCATAACTTTTTAATTAAAATTTAGTAATGGGTATGCTGGGAGGTATTGTAGCTGGGTCTTTATTACACGTGCGCTTTGTAGGAGTAACGCAAGCGATTCTGTTTACTTGTAAGAATAATATAGCCGCCCAATCTGCCTATAAAGCTATTGGATTTGTGCCAACCGGGGAAGAATACGGGTTGTTGCTATTACACAATGCTGTTGCAGGACGATAATTTCAACATTTGAGCTTTGAACGTTATTTTTGATGTTTTCATAAGTCTATATAACTCAAATAATACGCGCTGAAACTAAATCCTTACGGCGCCAACGTCATAAATAACCGAATACTTAAATATCTAGACATACAGAAAATAGGCGCCTTTCTACAATTATCTGGTTGTAGAAAATTATGCACGCATCAATTCAAGGGATAATAGTTCCGGTGTGATGTATAAATGGAGGATTTTGACATGAACAGTTTTCGTTTTGTGCTAGCTGCTGCAAGTTTAACACTACTGAATGCAGGTGCCGCTTTAAATTATCCACTATTTCTAGCACAGACTTGAAATTACTCAATCTACATATTTATACTTAATACTACTTACTTGATTATTGTTCCGGAAAATTTGTAATATTATGCAGGAATCTATAAAATTAGCCTTCTGTGTAGAATTTAGAGGTGCCTGAAATCATAACTGATATATACCGATAGTATTACGTTGTTTAAGCCCATCAGAATAAAAGTCTTTACTGCGATTTCATAAATAATTTACATTACTTGAGTACATCAATTAAAATACACAGTATAATTTCTAAAAGAGAGACTTGGTAATTGTATAAATACGAACTTTTGATATTACTGAGTTGAAGGCGTGCAAATTCTATCATTATCATAAAACTTATATTATAAGCCTCATAAATACAATTTTTTGAGCTAAGTGGGAATGTATAATTATCAAATTTTTTTGTAAATTATATGATTTGATAATCTTAGGATATCAAATTTTATAACTAATTCCCAAGTTTTTAGATATATAAAAATTTAATCAGAGTAATTGATAAAAATGTTAATTAAATTACAAAATTATATGAAAGATGAAGTTATCTAGTCAACAACGAAAAAAACTACAAGAAGCTTTAATTGATGCTTTTCCTAATGTTTCATCTTTAAAGCAAATGTTGTCACATGAATTAGATGAAAATCTAGAAGTCATTACTGGTGAAGGAAAAAATTTACAAGATATTATCTTTACATTAATTCAAACAGCAAATTCTCAGGGATGGGTAGAGGGTTTAGTTTGTGCTGCACGCAAATATAATCCTGGCAACGTATTGTTAGAAACGACTGTTGAAGAATTATTAACATATCCAAAGAAAACACATGTATGTTTTAAAGAAAAAAAGCAAACAAAGCTGTTTCCAATATCTTCTCAAACGCTATCAAACCCATTTGTAGCAGCAGGAATGATTCAAGAGTCTTGGCTATTCGTGGCTCGTAGTTCGGAATTACAAGCTTTGGTTTCGCGCATGACTGGCGCCCAGCCAACAAGTGTGAACGTTGTTGGTGCAAAGCGAATAGGTAAATCATCATTGCTATATCATTTCTATCTTACCTGGGAGCAGCGAGTTTTAGACCCAAGTAGATACACTGTAATTTATTTATCATTACAAAGTGTACAATGCCAGTGTGAGAATAATTTTTATAAAACTATTGCTCAAGAATTATTAACTCGTCCAAGCATACTAGCAAAACAATCTATCTGCGATATATTGACCAAAGAAACAATTGACAGAATGTTATTTACACTAATAATGACAGAGTGTAAGAAGCAGAATATTTTACCAGTAATTTGCTTAGACGATTTCAAACAATTGTTTAACCATAAGAATGAATTTGATGATAGATTTTATGACAATTTACGTTCTTTAATGGACAACAACGTTTTAATGCTTATAGTAGCTACAGATAAAGAATTAGATTTATACCGTAACAAACATGGTTTAACTTCTTCTTTTTTTAATTTAGGTCATATACTTAGGCTAAAACTATTTAATGAAGAAGAAGTTAAAGATTTATTATCCTTACCAGCTTCTACTATACCTAATTATTCGCCTACTTTAGGTATACGTGACCAAGAATTAGTTAAAGAATTAGGTGGAAATCATCCCTTTTTGCTTCAGCTAGCAGCAAATTTAGTTTGTGAAGCACGTCAGCATAAATATGATGAGATTTGGATAAGAAAACAGTTTAAATTTCAACGTAATAGACTACCTTATTCTACAAATATTAAACAAGATTATAAACATCCATTGCGTTCTATTAGATACTTTTTCTCAACAGTCGGTGCCTCTAGTTTCTGGTTAGTTGAATTATGGAATAACAGGAAAGATGTTGTATTTGGAGCAATATTTGTTACTCTCATAATTTATTGTCTACGCAATCCTAGTAAAATACAAAAATTTTTAGAGAATCTTTTAAATTGATTTGTGGGAATAATGTTTAAACGTTCAAAACTTATTGGCTTGCAAATTGCTACTATCACCAGCTTTGCAATTACATCGTTGATACTGGGAGTTCGGCATTTAGGTTTGCTACAATCATTTGAATTAGGCGCCTATGATCACATGTTAATAAGTCGTCCAATAAAGCCCCTTGATGAGCGCTTGTTATTAGTAACGATAACGAAGGAAGATAGACAAACCTTTGGCGACCCATTATCAGTGACAACAGTTAATAAGTTAATAACAAAATTAGAGTCTTATCAACCGCGTGTTATTGGTCTATACATTAACGATGTTTCTTCGGAGAAAGGTTTAGGCACTTTAAGTGTGGATAAAAGTAAGCTATTAGCTTCCTGCACGTTCAGTAGTTACAAACGCTCTGAAACTCCTCCACCATCAGATTTACCCTTAGAAAATATCGGTTTTAGTGATATCATACCTGATTATAGTGACCTTACTATTCGCCGCGCTTTGTTATTTGCGAGTTCAGATGATGATAAAGAATGTGTTACTCGTTATTCTTTTGCCGCATTAGCCTCATTAGTTTACTTAGAAAAACAAGGTTTTAAGTCTACTTTTAATAAAAATAAGAGTTGGGTTTTAGGTGACAAGGTTATACCTAAATTAAAAGCTAAACCTGGTAGTTACCAAGATATAGACACACGTGGGCATCAAATCTTGATCAATTACCGTCACCCTAACTCTTTAGCTCGTAAAGTTACGTTAAAACAGGTTTTAAACGATAAAATTAATTTTAACTGGGTAAAGGACAAGTTAGTTATTATCGGTGACATAGATTTTAATAATAAGCTTTTTACTCCTTATAAAGCCTTACTACCAAATCAATTAAGTGGAACGCCAGGGGTATTAATCCAAGGACAAGTAGCAAGTCAAATT
This sequence comes from Calothrix sp. PCC 7716, assembly GCF_019977735.1. GTDB lineage: Bacteria > Cyanobacteriota > Cyanobacteriia > Cyanobacteriales > Nostocaceae > Dulcicalothrix. The sequence continues at coordinate 6,672,678 of NZ_AP025018.1, forward strand.
CTCAGCACTGTTTTAGACGGACAACAACAAATTTGGTATTTATCTGATTGGGCTGAAATTGTTTTAATTTTTACCTTTTCAATAGTAGGAGCTTTTATTGCTTGGAATTTACGGCCCTCCTTTTTAAATATAAGTTTAATCGTTGGAAGCAGTATTGCTAGTTTATATTTTGTTTGTCTTGTTGCCTTTATACAGCAAAGTTTTTGGCTACCTCTCGTTCCGTTTATTTTTGCTTTAATTTTAACTCAAATAACGGTAATAATATGTTGTAAATTATACTTGTATCCTCTTTTTTCTCGACGATTTTTTGAAGATTATCTAAAAAATGCAGAGACTGCTCAAGATGAAATAGAAGCCCTTATACACTCAAGTAATCATAATCTTCAAACAGTAGCAGCTATTGCATTAAATAAAATTGCTGTAAATATTCTTATACGCTGTCAGACTATGAGTGATATTGCTGGCATTCGCTTTCAGTTATCTTGGATTCCTTCACCAACACCAAAACAAATTGGTACTACATTACCTCAACTACTAAGTATTAGTGAAGATGTATGGGCATCAACACAAACTACTGGACTTTCCCAACGTAATGAGTTACTCAAGCGTCCAATTAAAGCATTACAAAATTTATTAAAAAGTCTGGCTTTTGAAAAAAGTTCACAAACAGCAGGTGCCCTTCATGAGGTATGTAGTAAGTGGTTGAAAATTTTAGAAACAGCACAACGTACTTTACAAGAGCAAACTTTACATTCACAGGAAATACAGCAAGTTTACGTAGCGGGTAATGCGTTAGACCCAGAGACGGCAGAGTATCGCTTCAAAGGACGGGTTGATATTTTCCGTGAAATCGAAACTTTGACACTTATGGAACAACCACCTGTGTTACTAATGTATGGTGGAAGACGCACAGGTAAAACTTCGACACTCAAGTATTTACCTTACCGAGTTGGCTCTACGATTCTACCGCTGCTTGTAGATTTACAAGGCGCCGCATCTGCGACTACGCTCGAAGGATTGGCAAAAAACTTGGTGACACAAATTATTGAAGCTGGGCGCCGTCTACCTCGACGTTTAGACTTGCCTTATCCAAGTTTCCTTCAAAATAACAAACTGCATCTAATGGGTAAGTCCCGCTTTACTGTTCAACAAGATGTGTTTATAGATTTGCAAGACTGGTTTGCAGAAATTGAACGCGCGCATCCTGAAAAACGCTTTCTTCTTTGTCTTGACGAATTTGAACGTTTAAGCGAAGTTATAAGCGCAACAAATAGTCGCGTCCCCCTTAACTTTCTCCGTAATATTCTGCAACATCGTAGACAGTGGATTTTACTTTTTAGTGGTTCGCATACATTTGATGAGCTTCCCAACTATTGGAGCGATTATTTAATAAATACTCGTACTATACGTGTTAGTTTTTTGGATGAAGAATCTGCTCGTAGTTTGATTACAGAGCCAGTAAAAGACTTTCCAAACATCTACCAACAAGGCGCCGTGGATAAGATTATTGAACTTACTCACTGTCAACCTTATCTTATCCAATTAGTATGTTATGAAGTCGTAGAATTGCTTAATCGTGAAATCCGAGCTAAAAAACGGCAGGCAAGTAACATCACAGCGTCTATTAATGATATTGACTCGGTTATACCTATTGTTTTAGAAAGGGGTAATCAATACTTCCGCGAGTTATGGTATAGCTTCAAAGAGCCGGAAAGAGATTACCTTCATGGTTTAACTAATGGCAAAAATCCAATAGAAACTGATAAAATGATTATGCGAAGGTTAATACGAAAGGAAGTATTGAATCAGGAAGGAAACAAGTTTCAAGTACCTCTGGTACAAAAATTCATTGAACAAATAATTTCCGAGGGAGACTAATAATGAATTTCGGATCAGGAAAGGTCGCGCTAGTAGAATAGTTGATTTTGCTCTTCAACTCCAATTACTCATAACTACACGCATTATTATTATGTTTGAATACTCTCTTGTCATTTTGAATTTGTCTTCGACAATGAATGAATTTTGAATTTTCCCGGTATAGGGACATGAATGTTCATGTGCGTAAACGTAGTTTTCCCTATTTGGTAGCAAATTTGAACGTAAACGTAAACGCAGTTTTCCCTATTTGGTAGTTTTCCCGCACTATGAAGTGAGTGGCGCCTGTCCGAATTGCAATTACAAGTTTTCAAGAAAAGAACTTTTACGAACTGAGTTCATATGTCCAACTTGCGGCTGGAGTGATGAATGATTGGTAGGCGCCTAAAATTAGGTAGTGAGTAGTGCCTAGAATATCAATGCTTGTTACAGGCACCTATTAAGGTGTTGTAATCCTTTTTAGTAAATATACTGACATGCAAAGTAATGATTATACTTAAAATAAGATTTTTACGAATAAACAAAAACTATGCCCAAAAGTGAACCTCCAATCATGAGGTCTTCTTCTGCAAGACAGTCGCGGTGGCATTACTGGGTGTTTGTCCCGCTTTGCTCGCTTGTGTACACTGCGTTATGCTTTATTTTTATTATGGCTGCTTGGGGGCTGCGCGGTGAATCAAAACCGTGGTGGTATGTGGTAATCCAGGTGCTAACAATACCTGGTGTGTGGTTGCCCCCTTACATCGGCGCCCCGTTGTGGGGTGGAGTTATGGGTTTCGTCCTCGTCCGACTGAACCGGAAAATTCAAAGGCGCCGTTTATAAAATAATGAGAAACACTACAAGCGGATATATCAAAGTTTATTATTTGTTGAAGAGGCGCCTTGTTTATTAAAGGTTTGAATTTTTGTTCTAAGCCATTTCCATTTAGCAACAACAAAAATTGATATTCCAGCTAAGATTGCTCCAATACCTGTAGAGTTTTCAATAACCCATTTCCAGTTTTGATTTAACCAGCTAGTTGGACTAACCGATACATTAATCGCGCGTTGGAAAGTTTTCAAATCAACATTTTCAGTCGAACCGTTTTTTCGCACGCGCGCATAAATAGACATATATAGCTTTTGGTCACCTGCCTCTGTTGGGGTAACGCTCCAACGCCATGCTGCGACACCATTTTGAATTAAAAATCTATTTTCTTCATTCAGAGATTTTGTGTTAAAGTTGGCGCCTTCTAGTCGCGCTCTCAAGAATGAGCTAACCTGTAATTGGTCTGTCTCCGTTTTCCCAGATTGGTTTCCAAGTTCTTTTTTTAAATCACGTCGTAAATCATCGCTAATTACTACTTCCACTACTTCAGCATCGTTAACCTTCATTTTATCTGGAACGTTAAAAGCTATTTGTCCAGGTCTGGTTTCGACAACTTTCTTCAAAGCTTCATCGGCGCCGTCTGGTATTGAAGTTTTATCTACAGATTGCGCTGGTGGAGTTGTTGCGGCGCCTGCATCTGTTGGTTCTGCTCTTGGTACTGAGGAAGAGCCTGCGTCACCTCCTGCTCCTCCTAATTCTCCTCTATCTAAAATAGGTTTAGTAATTATAATTACATATATAACACTTATAAAAAGTAGTACTAAAATCCAGAGACGCTTGTTTATCATTGCTTTTAAATATACTTACAGAATTTCAGTAAATATCTACAAGTTGCTTATTACACATTTCGGTTGACTCAGGCGCCTGAAAGCACTAATTATTAATTTATACAGGCGCCAATTTTAACGACACACTCGAATTTGAGGAATAACAACAAACCAATCTTCCTTAATTTCTCCAGATATATCATCTATAGTCAAATGGCGATATATACTTTTAACAGTTACCTCACCTGAAAGGAATTCAAACTGCCCTGGTACACACCCTTTCTTAAATAACTCTTTGTTTGCTCTTTGAGATAAGGCGCCAACACATTGACCATCTGTACTATAAATATTCCAACCATTATTGTTTGGATTTACTTTCATTGACAATTCGGCGCCTTCTGTTAAATTAACAATGACTTGCTGATTTTTCTTCGTGTTGTAATTGCTTAGAAAAATATCCCCAGGAGTTAAATCAAAATAGAACCACTTCTCTGGTAAAGAGTCAGTCCTTACGGTAAGTCTTTCTGGAACGGCGCCTGTTTCATGCACAAACTGTGATTGCTTAGTAGTACATATAGTGAGTTCTTCCTTTGCGCGTGTCATTGCTACATAAAACAATCTCCGCTCAGACTCAATCTCCGTAGCATTCGTACTAAAACCGTCACCGAGTAATATAACGTTTCGGAATTCAAGACCTTTGGCGCCGTGACAAGTTGTTACGAGTACAGCGTTTTCATCTCTAGCAGCTTCAAAAGTTTCATTGAATTCAAATACTGTGGTGAGAATATCAGCGGCACTGATAGGTAGTGCTTCGTCCTCAATACCGTATCCTCGCTCAATATCAATATCACGCGCGATTTTGAGGAGTACTTGTACTGTTGGTTCGGTTAGTTGGCGCCCCCATTTGGTAAAACAGGTTTCAAACCAACTCAAAATTGACTTGTCTGGTGTAAGGACTTGATGTTTCTTAACTTTCAATTGGTCGATAAGTCTACATGTGATGTAATTTCTAACCAGTTTGATACCATCTTTCCTTAAAGTACAAGTTGGAACACCTGCTCTCTCTAACAATAATCGAATCGCATCTAAATTATCCCAGCGTCTCGCTAGTACTGCTATATCCTTCATAGAGGCGCCTTGTTCTATCCGAGATAAAATGCGCTGTTGTATCCATGTGGCTTGACTTTCAATACTTCCAAATGTATAAGCCTCAACTGGAAATCCTTTATAACCTCGGCGCCCACTATCTATACGTACTTGTTCTTCTTCTTTTTGCTTACAACGTTGTTTATTATTGGAAATTAATTTATTTGCAGCTGCAATAATTGATTCAGTAGAACGATAATTTTCATTAAGTAATAATTGCTTTGCTTTATACTCTTCGGTAAATTGAATTATATATTTAGTGTCAGTACGTCTAAACTCATAGATATTTTGGTCATCATCACCAATAACACAAAGATTTATTTGTACTGAACGTTCGGTATCGTCAGAGTCATTTAACCCAGCAATTAACTTAATTAAGCGGTATTCAGATTCGCTAACATCTTGATATTCATCGACAAATATATGTTCCAACTTACCAAGTAGTTGAATTCGTCGCTGCTGCGTATCGTCTGACTCTTCCTCTGATTCCTCTCCTTTCTCTAGGAGCGAACATGCTTCTGTTATTAAATTATCAAAATTAAACTCTTGAGACTTAATACTTTCCCCAAGAGTACGACCTAAAAGCGCTAATGATAAACCGTGGAAGGTAAACACACGAACGCGCGCTGCTAAATTTCCAATTAATTTCTGTAACCTAATTCGTATTTCTGTAATCGCATTACGGTTATAAGCTAAGACTAATATACTTTGTGGCTCAACTCGTTTTACTTTTACTAGATAAGCGATACGATGGACAATTGTTCGAGTTTTTCCTGACCCTGGACCAGCAATTGCAGCTAGTGCAGCATCGTTAGATAAAACAATTTCTTTTTGAGACTCGTTGAGTGTATCTATAATATTACTATAATCATTTGGAATTATAGGACGTATCGTTTCCTCACCTGTGGGTAGTTGATGAGTTTGGATAAATTCTTCTTGAGCTTTACCAAAATAATCATCTATATATTGCAGGCGCCGTTCTGGTGGAACTTCCCCGTACTTCAACATGTAATGAGTGCGTCTCGTTTGCTCATCGTAACGAGATTTTACTTGAGGAAAACCTTTGCTAACTTTGTTAACACTGGCGCCTTTAATAACGCGCACTTTTAGAGAATGCTGTAATAAATTAAGACCTTCACTCAATCTAATAATTTGTCTTTGGTGTAACCATAGCAGCATGTCTTCTAACTCTTTGCTGCTCCAAACTAACTGCGTACTTTCTGTAACTTCGGTTGCTAATCGTTCCAAATCATATGATAAAGGTAAACGGGCGCCTTTTTTATCTCCCAATGCAGCATAAAATCTATCGAGTATATCTGATGATAATATTTGATGGCGGTCTAAATTATCACCAATATTTATTTTGCTGAGTTTAACAACATCGCGCGCGACGTGGTGTAATTTAATCCATTTCTGACTAGTCCAACCTTCTAAAATATCCATCAGTACTGATGCTCTAAGTTTCTTAGAGTTATCAGGGTCAAGAAGGAAAGCCAAACCACGTAAGTTAACTTGAATATCAGGCGCCTCACCCAACATCTCAGTAAGTACTTCTAATAGCTGTTTTTCTAACTCACGTTTCCTGTCGTGTAGAATGCGTGCGTCTCCTGTAACACCCTTGGTTATCATCACCGCAATAGGTATTTCAAGCGAACAAATACCTGCTGTCTTCAACTCTCTAATTCTTGAACTAAGTTCTTTAGTACTAATACCAGATTCATCACTAAGTCTATCAATAGGAAAATGTTCGTTCGTTTGGGTAAAATATATTTTAGCGTTATGCATTGCTAAAATCAAACTCTCGAACAATTCTATTTCTGATTGAGGAAAGTTTTGAGCTTTGCTGTGTTTTACAAAATGTTCGCGAGATTCGTCGTAAGTGTTATGTAGTAATTCAAACTTGATGACGGTAGATAAATTCTCCGCGCGCTCTAATAAACCGAATTTTTCTAAGTGATGTAAAGCAACTTTTATTTTAGTGTCGAGTTGTTCTGGCGCCACATCAAACTCCTCATCAAAATCACCTTCGCGTAATATTTCGTTGGCTGTCACCCAAAACCAGTCTTCGGAGGCGCCTTTAAGAATGCGGTTACGTAAATATCTTGTTGAGATAAAAGTATTCTTTAAATCTTGTTCGCTGAGTTGGTTTAAACTTTGGAGGAAAAATATTGTGTCAGCGTCTTTGGGATCGTAGAGCAAAGTACAGTAAGAAGGTTGACCATCACGACCCGCGCGTCCAGCTTCTTGAACATAACCTTCCAAGTTGGAACTTAGCGTGTGGTGGATAACCGCGCGCACATCTTTACGATTAATGCCCATTCCAAAAGCACAAGTCGCAACGACTACGTTTAATTCACCTGATTTAAAGGCTTGTAGGACTTCATATTTTTCGTGCGTTGATAATTTACCGTGGTAGTACCTTGCATCAATATCACTTTGATTCAATAGTTTAGCTAGCTTTTCAGCGTTCTTGCGAGTTGTTGTATATACAAGAGTACTGCCACCATAAGTTAATGCTTCTTTAACTTTATCAATTAGAGTTTTTTCTTTGTTACCAACCGTTGGGATAACTTCAAATGTCAGATTCGGACGGGTTGTTTCCCCATCAATTGTAGTACTGATGTTTAAATCTTGTTCAGCGAATAGCTTTTTAATATCTTCTACGACGCTTTGAGTTGCTGTTGCAGTTAGTAGAGCTAACATTGGTTTTGGTAACTGGCGCCGTTCATATAGTTCTTTGATAAATTTAGGAACATAACAATAATCTGGTCTGAAGTCATGTCCCCACTGACTTATACAGTGCGCTTCGTCGAGTATCCATAGTACAGGTGGACGCTGTTCTAGTAGCGCACGGATACTCATTGAACGTAGTTGTTCGGGACTAATATATAGCAGGCTCTTGTTACCAGAGCGTAATTCTTCTAAACGCAGGCGCCGTTCCTGTGCAGTTAAATTACCATTTATGTAGGTAGAGAAAAACAAACCAGTTTCTTCTAAGTCAGCTACCTGGTCAGCCATTAATGCTTGTAATGGAGATATGACGACAGTTAAAGCTTTTTGTCTATGATGGAACATCAAAGCTGGTAGTTGGTAACACAACGATTTGCCACCACCAGTAGGCATCATTATTAAAGGATTTTCTCTATTAATTATTGACCTAACAGCTTTTTCCTGTAATGGTCGGAAACCAGGAATACCAAAATGCTCTAAGTGGGTAGAAATAGCAAACTTATTATTTATCAGCGGGAATAGATTGTTAAGTACATCTTGGAATGGCGCCAAGTTAGAAAGCCAGTTAGAAAAAGCTTCGCGCTCGTTATTTAAGTTGGTTTCATAATTCCAAGCCAATAAGGCAGCTGCACATAGTCTGGTATCAAAATCATAGGTTTGTGGACTTAATAATAATTGATGCAGGTAAGATTGATTAACACCCAGCAACATCTCTGTTGGTAGTTTTTCAATTCTTACTGGCGCCAGTTTCCAACCTAAGATGTCACAAAATAGTTGCTTATACGCGCGCGAAGCTTCTTCATATCCACAACCAAGTAACCAAATAATAAGATGTCGTAACGACTCCGGTTTATTTTGTAACGATTCTATTTGCACGTGCAGCAATAACCGAGTTGCACGCGCGTCTTGCAGAGGGCTATTTGAACTATATTCGCTCTGCTTATATTCTTTATTCAACCTATGTGAGGGGAGTAGAGGAAATGCCAGAATTGATAGTTCTAATGTATCTATAATGTTCCAGTTGGATAAGAGAGGCGCCTGTTTTACTAGGTGTGGATGGTCAAAACGTCGGAAATTATGACCGCAAACACTCAAACCGCTATTTTTTAGATGAGTCAGTTTATCGTAGGTTTCTGCTACCTTATCGCCCTCTAAGTCTTGTGCTATCTCAGGGGACACGAAACCTAGACGGAATATATTATCTTGGGCGCCGACTTCTAAATCTAGATATACATAGGTTGAATCAATTACTGGCAATGCTTCCATAACTCTTTACTTGTATACGATTTTCGTAATGAACGGTGCCTAGAAATAACAATATCTGTATTATAAAGACACTTAGTTTACGTATATATACATGATGCTAGTTGCTTGATTATTGTTCCAGAAGATTTGTAATATTGATTATTGTTACAGTTTGTAAGGTCGATGCAGTGACTAATTTATATACTGTGGGTTTTATAGACATTATGCAGGAATCTATGAAATCAGCCTTCTATGTAAGAAGAGGTGCCTGGAAAAGAACACAAGTACCAAACGATTAGCTGCTTTGAGCTTTCGCACGCGTTGTAGGGATGGGGAAAGTTTCCGGAAATAGCAAGTTACTTGCTGTATGAATACAAGTCAGTTAATTCACGCAAGTTGAGGCGCTTAAATTTTGTAGGTAGGCACAAAATCTATTTAAATAACAGAATTTTCTCTGATTTTTTTCAAAATGAGAATTGCTGGGTACAGTTTTTCTTCCTGGTGATCAATTCCTTAACGTAACTTTCTGCACCACTGCTTATTTCACCCCTTCGTCTAATGGCGCCAGTGGTAAATTTAACTCGTGACTAGGAGAGAGGAATATATACTCGCCTTTATCATGCTTATTCAAACACCAAATACCAGGAGTTTGACGTAGACAATATTTTTCTGTGGGGATTTCGATTCTATCGCGTAAATATAAATATAATTCGGTGGCTGTAATTACACCATCTCCACTCTGTTGACCATTTTTGGCGGGAGGATAAGTATCTGCAGCGCCTTCTAGTGCTTCTAACAGTGCAGCAGCAAAAGGAGAATGATTACCAACTTGCCCACGTTCTGTGCCTAAATTAAAGTTATCTAAGGCTTTCTGGTCGGAAGCTGAGGAAGTTATTATTTGCCATGCTGCATCTCGGATAAAACGGTCGTAGTGTTCTTGGTAGATAACTTCAGGTGATGTGATTAAATCGCGTGTACTCGACCAACGGAAGGCGCCTGCAAAGCAACAATCTAAAATACCTAAAAAATGCCGACAAGGTAATTTACTCAAAGCATCGTGCAACTTCGTCATTGGTAAATAACTATTGGTATCACCCAGTTTCGCATCTTGGGGTATTAAGTAACCAGCAGGATCATCATCACTATTCAATGCGACTCCATGACCAGCAAAATAAAATAATAAACGGTCTTGTTCGGTAACTTGTGCGGGTAATGTTTCCTCTAAAAGTTTATTTAAGTTACTTAGAGTTGCAACTGAATCTAAACATACCCAAGCTTGATATTTATGCTTCGACCGCAGAACTTCTACAAGTTTTTTAGCATCATTGACGGCAGTATTCAGGTGGGAAATTCCATTTTTGTAGTTATTTATACCAATAACAAATGCTAAATTGCGCCCAAATTCTGAGCAGGCGCTAGTATCTTGGTTATTAGTAAGTTGTTGTGGTTTTAGCCTTTCGGTCTCAAGTTGTCTTCGATACCCAGATTCTTTTGGTGCAATAACTGACTGTTCAACTAATGCAACATCCTCATCTAATAGTCCTAAAAACTGTTGAAAGCTTTTTAAGCCGTTGCGGGCATATTCATTTAGGGGATAGGCAACGTTTATTGCCTTGGATAGCTCTTGCTTATAACGTTGCAGTTTTGCCTGATATTCTGCTTTTTCCTGCTCTTGGCGTAATCTTTCTGCTGCTTCCTGTTGTCGTTGGAGTTTTTCAGCTTCTTGTTGTTCAGCTTCCTTAAAGAGAAGAGCTATATCTTCATCTTTAAGCTGATAATGTTCTTGTAGTTTTTTCAAATCAGCTTTAGCCTTTTCTTTAAATGGATATCCTTGTTCATCTACCCATTTAGTAAAAACTTGCCTGTATTTATCTAAATTTTCTCTATATCTTCCAAAAGGTTCTAATACTTCATCTCGGATTGTACGAACTTCTTCTTCTGTTAATTTTAGTTTTTTTTGTAAATCCTTTAATATTTCCGATTCTCCATAAGTAATTTCTACATCCTCTGCAAATTCCTTAACCTTCAGACGGTACTCTGCTATAGCATCTTCCTTACTGCTGTTATACGGTGTTGGGGTTAGATTATTTGCGCGTAATTCAGTGGCGATTGCTTGTAGGAGTTGGTTTCCAGAATTATATTGAGAAGCTTTACAAACTAAATCTTTTATCCATCCCTCAGCATTTGCCACTTTTATTAAATTAAAAACCACGGTAGCTAAATCACTACCTCCAGCAACTTGGTTAAGATTTTTATCGAGCTTATACAATAACATTCTTTCTAAGGATGCTTTATCAAGAAAAGCATCAATCAAAGCATTTTCTAAGTTTTCAAGCTGTTTACCAGATAATTTCATATGTTAAATGTAAGCTGCTCATATATTGAATTTGGAGTTTTTTAAAAATATTTACTTTTGAAGATAATTATAAAATTAATTCTTTCATTGTTAGGGTTTACCTGTCTCATCTTTTTTTAACACTGGTATAGAACCTTGTGAAACGTTTTCCAATGCAATGGCTACCATACCTTCGTCAAAGGCTCGTTGAAATACATCTTGATTTCCTGAAGTTTTGTAACCCAATCCATCATAAAATCCTTTAGCAAACTCAATCGCGGCTCTGTCTTCTATCGATTGATTCATGCCAATTGCATAATTAATAGATTTGCTAATTGCGATAGCAGTTTTTTCTGAATGGCAAGCATTGAGCAGCACACACTTCACATAACCAGCATGTAACTTAAATAGTGATGCCAGCCCTTCTGGAGAGACAGGTTTATTGTTTCCGCCATCATCCTCTAATAGCAAGCTGCCATCTTCCAAACCATGTCCACAAAAATGAACAATTTGAGGTTGTTCTTCTGCAATAGCACGACGGATATCTTGAGGACGTACAGCAGTTCTAATACGAATTTCAAATAAATCTCGATTTGCTGCTCGTCGTATAGCGTCTTCAATTTCTCTAATCTCTTTGTCCAAACGCAGACCGTGAGGAATTGCTGTTAAAACTAATATTTTTTGTAGCTGATTAGTTTCTTTTGGGGAATTGTTAGGTAAGGGAACAGGAAATTTTTCTGGATTAGGATTTAATAATAGTTCTTGGGCAATAGCTTTTAGTTTTAGGTTTCCAGGGTTGGAATTACACGCAACACGAACTAAATCTTCAACCCAGCCCTGAGAATTTGCTGCTTGTATTAATTTAAACACAATATCTTCTAAACTCCCTTCGCCTGCAATTGCTCTTAGATTTTTATCTAATTCATATGCCAACATTCGCTCTAGGGACGCTATATCAGGAAAAGCGTCAATTAAAGCCAATTGTAGTTCTTTACGTTGCTGACCGGATAAACCCATATTTATTAATCCTTATATTTTCACTACAAGTTGGAAATTATTGTGGCTAGTTCAAATGAACGCGCTCATACTACTTGGTTACTTTGGCTCTTGTCACAGATTCGTCAAACACAACCCCAGATGTAGAACCATCATTAGCCCTCAACCATTGCTCTATCAACTTAGCCACAACTTGACTCATCTTCAGCCCCCGTAAAGCACAGACAGAATGGAATCGTTTCTTGAGGTCATCCGCGATACTAATATGCATAAGCAATAAGATGATAACGAATATAAGTATTATTACCACAAAGCAACAAATGTACAAACCTGTATTTATATAGGGGATGAACGGAACAACTTATGCACTGCTCTATAGCTCCTTCCACCTCTAATCTCAAAACACAGTACCGCAACTTGTATTTTATGGCAGTACTAAATACTTAGCTAGTGTGCATGTATTGAAAATAAGGGCAGCATTTTATCTCAGCAGAAAAGTTTACACTTCCATTCAAAGGTAAGCTAGAAGAAGATAATCGTTGGTGATTATGGCTTCTTCAATACTTTGGTCAGAATTAGAACAAGAGTGCAATTCTAATTTTTCTGTAGATGTAGAGGCGCCGATTGAATCGTTTAGGATGGCGTTGGGTACATTATTTATCCAATAAAAACTAGGTATGAGTGATAAGGAAACAGTAGAACTAATTAAGGAAAACCCTTATCTACAGTATTTTGTTGGTTTGCCGTCTTATAGCAATGAAGTTCTCTTAAATGTATCAATGTTAGCTAATTTTCGTTCAAAAATTAGTGACGAATTAATCAATAAAGCAAAACGACAGGTAATGAATAAAATTCGCTCTTCCTGAAATCTTCTTATTCCATTATAAAATTTAAACTGCTTTACTGGCGCCCACAACAGAGCAATTTCTCTCCAATAGTTGAGGTAGGTGTCCTGCTCGGAATTATAGTTAATAGTTGTGGTGCCAATCTCAAACTACTCCATTGGCATTCAAAAACGGGAGCAATCTGTTGGGATGCTAATGTAAAAGCTTCCTGCAATTCTTGACTGTTCGCCCCCCAGAATATAGCTTGTTTTCCTCTTACATCATTACAATTCGCAATTCGCAATTCGCAAGTCGCAATTAAAAACCAAGAGTGTAAACGGTATTTAGAAAGCGTACTTAAATACTTAATATTTACAGTATAGTAAGTGATTGTTAATTAAGTACCTGGATAGAAATATTTACAGACGGTTTTTAGGCTAGATAAAGGTTTCAGGTTTGATTTTGTGTAATTAATCCTGTCTTACTACTTATTCTTATCTTGTATCCTGCGAGAATCAACTTCTACTTTTTTTTATAATTGCGAACTGCGAATTGCGAATTGCGAATTGGAAAAATACCCAGCCCCTACGCTTGGTCGGTTGCGTTCGATACTCCTCTGTTTTCAAGCCAAGACAGATTGCATAGGCGAATGGCGCGTGGATACTGATAGCTTTTAAATTAGTTGGGTAGTTGGTTTGCATTCATAAACAATAGCTGATAAAACAGTATTTTGTTACTGGCGCCTGTAAAGTGTTGGTTATAAATATAGGCGCCTAAAAAGTGAAAGATTGTTAGGGTCAAGGCGCCACATCAATATAAAACTGTGTTAAAGAAATAACTGTGTCTATTTCCGTCAAATTTGACGACAATAGAAATTTTGTTCATAAACAAATTATTTTCCTGCAAATTAACTTGAACGATTGTAGTAGAGTCAAAGTCAATTCGTTACAAGCGCCAGCTACTTTTGGACAGTACGCTAATACTATAGGCATCCAGTAAACATGTCCGTTATAACTATAGGCGCCTTATATCGTAACGTTGCATAAATGACTCAAGCAGAACTTATAAGAGAAGTAGCATACATATTAAGGTTTTAGTCATGGTTGTTATTTTAAAGAACTTAACTCAGGACAACTGGAAAGACTGTATTAAATTAAAAGTGAATCCCTCTCAAGAGAATTTTGTTGCTTCAAACTTATACTCAATCGCGGAGGCACAGTTTAAACCTGGTTGTACCCCACTTGCTGTGTACGATGACGAAACCCTTGTGGGCTTTATTATGTACGAGTTGGATGTGATGAATCAAATACAAAAAGCATATTTTATCTGTCGCTTAATGATTGACAGCACTTATCAAGGTAGGGGATACGGACGTACAGCCATGCAACAGGTCATCTCTCGGCTAAAGGAGTATCCTGATTGTCAGATAATTGAAACAAGCTATGTACCAGAAAACACAGTAGCTGCAAAACTCTATCACAGCTTGGGATTTGTGCCAACGGGCAAGTTAGAAGAGGGTGAAATCGTTGTTCAATTGGTAATCAAAAATTAAGGAGCTTCATGGCTGAAGAAATTGTTTGGATACCCCGGCACCTTTTCGCATGTTGGTTGTGAATACAGGTGCCTCTAATTTCTATGGTTTTTTCGGGTGCCGCTCATACGTTAATAAATGCTTAATCATTGCACCCTAATCAATTTGAGGCGCCTGAATCCTTACTCAAAAAGAATATTTACAGGCGCCGAAATTTATCAAATTTACTTTATGTTGTAAGGATTTGAGTATATTTATGACAATTGTTCTAACTGTTGTAGCACGATATCTCGCATTTCCCTAGCTTCGTTGTAATATCTATCTGTATAAAATTGAAGCGGCGTCGAAGATTTATTATTTGTTGCGGCGCCTGATAAAAGTAATTTTCTTTCTTAAGAATTTTGCAAACTAGCATAACCAAAGGTAACGTTAAATTTTTCGCACCAAATAGCTACAGATTTAAAGTCTTTTAAATCTAGATTAGCTGGTATTTCGTAACGTTGAGCGCCATCAAACTTCTTGAGGGGAGCAATTGTCACATAATTTTGTGCTTTGAGGTTTACAGGTACAGTATTATTGCGATACAAAACAACTCTAACTTTCGGTCCGCGTGCTGTGGTAAAAGCTTTGTCAAATTCAACATAGCGCTTACCACCAACTTTAACAACTTTAGCTATACCGCTGGTGGGATGGTCTTGTTCGGTCGTAACAAAGCTACCGGATGCAATCAACGATTGGGATTTAACCGCAACTGTGGTGGTTTGTGTGACTTTAGCAGCACTTGCAGTTTGAGTATTGATAGCTAATTGTCCAATAGTACCGAATAATAATACAAATGTTCCGGCTGCTAATTTGTTAAGTTTCATGATTTGTAATTCCTCGGTGTTTTTTGTTTCCTTTTCCTTAATTACCAATATCGAGGGTGATGCTGAGAAGCTCGTGATGATTAACTAAGATGCGAGTAAGAGTTACCTTAAAAAAACCTGAGAAAGTCAGGTAGTGCTTTCACGAGCTAAATTTATTTGCACACCTGTAATTTGATTAAAGGCGCCTGTACTATAAAAATTGGCTTACGACCTGAGTATTGCAGTCTTTCCGAAACAATACCAAACTTTTGTACTAAAATATCAGTTTAAACTAGGGTCGCTCTTGGCGTCTGTTCTTTTGGATATGGCGCCGAATCAGATTGAGCGCGCGATTGAGAACGTTCGTGGCGCCTGTTTTATTCTTTCTTATAAGAAATATGCTGAAGAGCGAAGTTTAGCGCAGCTAAAACCCCGTCCATTTATGGCGGGGATGAAAGCTTTGAGGATGGCTTTAGCCATCAATCAGATTATAACTTCTAATCATTTGTTCAAGATATTCACTTGCACTCATACTGTTTCGCGCTGCTAACTCTTGTATTTTATGCCATGCAGTATCCGTGAGCATTACACCACGCTTTTTCTTTGGCTCGTCATACAAAACTGGTTGTTCCCTAATTCTTTTTTTCCCTTTTCCTGTTGACATATTTAGAATATACACCTATACTAATATTAGTTTGTATCGATAAAGGAGGCGAGTATAGCTTGCTAACAAACTATGTATATAAACTTCAACCTAATGTCAGTCAAAGTACTGAAATGGGTCGTTGGATAGATATGCTTAGAAGTCATTACAATTGGTGTTTAAACGATAGAATATCTCAGTATAACCAGCAATTTATACAAGGTGAATACTGTGATATTAGAACCAAGGCAACTGCAAGTCCCATAACTTGTTGTGTTAGCAAGAGTGGAGCTAGTGGAGAGCCTTGGAAAGAAGATAAGACATTTGAAGAAACATTGCAATCAGTTCAAGGTGAATATTGTCTTCTCCCTGTAGACTTGAAAAATCCCCGTCGCAGTTCTGGAGATGTTCAAATTACTGCATTACCACAGCTTAAAAAGGCAAGACCTTGGTATGCTGATGTTGATTCAACTGTATTACAACAAAATGTTAAGCGACTAGATACGGCATACGAAAACTTCTTTAATGGTCAAGGTTTCCCCAAGTTCAAGAATCGTAGTAACTTTACATCTTTTACTTATCAAATGGGTGTGAAAGTAGATGGCAACAAAATCTACTTACCAAAGTTAGGATGGATGAGTTTTCATAATTCTAGACCAATACCACCAGGCTTTGTAATTAAAGCTGCAACGGTACGTAAACGCTCCTGTGGTTGGTACATTTCTGTCAGAATTGAAGATAAAACCGTTCCTGACTACATCCCCAAACCATTATCAGAAGTAAACAAAGTAATCGGTTGTGATTTGGGTATTGTCAAATTGGTTCATCTATCAGATGGGCATCAAATTGATAATCCGCGCATTTCAACGAACAAAAAGACTCGAAGAATGCTGAAAGTTCGGCAGCGTCGAGTTAGCCGTAAAAAGAAAAATAGCAATAATCAAAAAAAGGTAAGCTCTTCCATAGGGAGATTGCACAAAAAGATTGCTGATAAACGTCAAGCCTATCAATGGAAAATTGCTAACATTATTGTATCTCGTAACGTTGATGCAATTGGTGTAGAAGATTTAAATATTGCTGGAATGCTAAGACGTTGTAAAGTTAAGATAGATGAAAATACAGGGAGGTTCTTACCTAACGGACAATCAAGAAAGAAAAGTTTAAATCGTTCTATTTCAGATGCGAGTTGGAATGAGTTAATTTTAAAAATTGAGTATCTCGCTGCAAAGCAAGGAAAAGTTGTAGTTAAAATTAACCCGAAAAACTCTAGCATTGAGTGTAGAAATTGCGGTCATACTGATAAGTCAAATCGAGACAAAGAAAAATTTCTGTGTTTTATGTGATATACAACGTCTACAAAGCCTACTACACAACACTTTCATCCAGAAATATTTTTCCACAAAGTAAACAACACAAACTATTTTTTCTGTTTAAGCGTCTCGATGGGGTACTCAGCTAGCATCTGCTTAAACGGTACTGGTCTACCTTGGATTGTATAGACAATTAGTTGACCATCATCACCTTTGGTACTTGCTATTACCAACCCTTGTTTTCTAGCTAAATTAAACCACTCATTAAAAATATCTCGTTCTCCTTTTAATAAAGAAAGATTTTTTTCGTCAGGCATCCAGCCATCTTGTATTGCCTTGTTTAGCCAACCTCCTGGATTTTTAATTTGTTGACCATGCTCAATTGTTTCTTCAAGAGACTTTATGGCAGCCAAAACAATTTCTGAAGATTTAGATTGAATTGTTTTAGTTAGAGTTGTATTTAAAGTAATCCCTAGTTCAGCTAACTTAGATTTAATCTGTTCATTAATCGTTGGCGCCTGAGAACCTGTTTTTTTATCAAACGGTGTAACTTTAGTATCTGTTATGGTTAACGCTTTGATTTGGCATCGACAATCTTCTAACTCTTGGTTAATTAATTCTAAGCTTTTTTTCAGGCGAATATTATCTGATTCAACTGAAGCTAATTCGTAGTTCCTGCCTTGCACAACTTCAATATGCCGTCTTAATCCTTCAATCTCAGCTCTAAGTTTTTTGTTCTCTTCTTTTATACTATAAATCAGTACTCCTTTTGATTTATCAGAAGCTGGTTGGTATCGTTTTTCTTGGGTTGGTATTACAACTGTTTGTTTTTGCTGTTCTCTAAGATATTTAATTCTATCTTTTAATTCTTCGTACTTGTACAAGTAGCTAACTGAGACACCAGCCTGTTGTGCAATACTTCTGAAAGTAATTTCTTCACCACGTGAACTTAATTTAGCTATTGCTTTTTCTGTTTTTTCAATAGCTTCCTTTTTTTTCAACTCAGCGGCAGCCACTAATAATTCCGGATTTCCTCCTTGATTACCTTTAGCCATTAGTTTCATCTCCTAATTTTGGATAACTCTCGTGACCGTAAACTACATCTTTTTGTGAGAGACCACGGATTATATTGTTTAGGTTTTCAACAATGGGAAGATTATTTTCTACTTGTCGTTCCCACTGTTTGTCTCTAGCATTTTCAATTAGCTTGACAGTTGACTCTAAATGTTTTTTGTGAGTTTCTAAATGTTCTCTTGTTGTACGAAAGTGTTGACAAGCTAAACATGGACTTCCTTGGACTGGACAATTTTGGGTAATAGGTAAAGCACAAAAACCGTCTGCCAAAGTTTGAGCTTTCATGTTTTTCTTAATCCATTGCATCTCAGTTGTATCTAAATCTGGATTTTCAGATATAATTATTTCACCTTTAATATTGACTACTCTACCATCCCAAAATTTATTCATCTCATGCTTCATTGTTTCGTCATGAATATGGGCATAGCACATTGTCATTTCTGGTGACTCGTGACCAAGACGCTTCTGCACTATATGTTGAGGAACTCCAGCATTAATTAACTCAGTTCCATGTGTATGTCGAAAACTGTGACATCTATGAATAGGATAAATCTCTCCTGAAGAACCTCTAATTTCTTTTTCATTAGCTAATTGACTTAAATAACCTCTGAGAACTTTTTGCCTCATTCGTTTAGGTATAGGAATAAAGTGTTGAAGTTCTCTATAAGGAATTTTTCTAGTTGTTGCTGAAGTTCTTTTATAAGTATAATCTTCAAACCACGAATAACTTTTGGTTAAACAAAATAAATAATCAAAGTCTTTTCCTAGCTCTTTTCTGATATACTCTTGCTGTTTTTGAATATCCGAAGCTAATTCTCTGGCTACTGGAATAGCAAGTTGCTTCTTCATCTTAAATTGGTAAATATTTAGCCACCATGTTCCTGTGCTATCTTGACGAATACAGTCAAAATTAAGATAACATAGTTCTGATAACCTTATTCCCGTTTGTCGCAAAACTTTTACCATTAGAGCAACAGGTTCTGGAAGTGCCATTATGTTATCGTCAATTTGTTTGATCACGTCAGGCGGAATAAATTTTGGTAGTGACTTGATTCGTTTAGCAAAATCTTCAGGATATACTAAAGGCTCTTTATAAATATTAGCCCAATCAAATCTAGCGCAATTCTCTAGAAATAGTTTTAAACAACCGAGTCGTCCATTCCTTGTGCTAGGACTTTTTATTTTTTCCCTTAAATATACTAAATAGTTGACAACTAAATCACGATTAATTTCCGACTCTTGTAATGAACCATATTTTAGTTTCAGGAATCTGTAAAAATATTTGAGGTCATATAATCTGTTAAAAATAGTAGAAGTTGCATCACCAACACCAATTCTATATTGAATCCAATATTTAACAGCTATCTTCAGCCAGTATAGTTCAATATCTGAAAAATTTAGCAAGCGCTTGGAGCAAGCAATGTCAGGTTCTAGACCAAAAACTGTGACATTCCAAATATCTAAATTAAACATTTCTGACACAGAAAGACCATCGAATGAGATATAACTGTTTGATATTCTTTTGGGATTTTTATTAAAATTTGTTTGGCAGCTTTTACACTTGTACATCTGCTCTCCTGTATCTCGACTCTTTCCTGCTTTTTTAAGATGACTGCTTCCACATTTGGGGCACTTTAACTCTTGCTCGTTATTGTAATTTTTATTGTTCTTGTTTTGTTGCAACATCTATTTATCCTTGGATACTAAATATTTTTCGTAAGCTTCTCTCATGTCATCATCATTAAGATGAACATAAGTATTAATTGTTGTTTGGATACTACTATGACCTAAACGTTTCTGTACATAAGCCATATCTATTCCTGATTTGATTAACTCAGATGCATGAGTATGACGAAAAAGGTGAGCATTTATTTTTATTCCTGTTTGTTTTTTTAGTTTTTTAAATAAACCAGTTACAGTCGAATATTGCATTGGGCTTCCGGCTTCACTTTTCCAAATATTGACAAATACATAATCTGAGTCAACATCAGGATATTCGTTAATTATGTAGCTGCTATAAAGCTTCATTAAAGAGCCAGGTACTTGTAAAATTCTTTCATTTCTTGACTTACCTCTGGCATTGTTAAAGTTATTATTTCTCGTGACAATACGAATTTCATTTTTACCCGCGACTGAATTAATATCTTCGTGTCGTAGTCCTAACGCTTCTCCTATTCTCATGCCTGTTTCATAAAGAAGCATAACTAAAAACTTATCTCTTTGAGAGTGACAACAATCGACAAGTTGTTTAATCTGTTCTAAATTTAAAATTCCTGGGAAAACTTTTGGCTCTTTTAGTTTCAGCAGTTTTGTTCTAACTGCTTTGTTTTTAGACATTTCATACAGCAAAGGTTTGTACTTGCGATTTGCAGGATTAATGTACCGATAAGCATCTACTGAATTTACTGTCCCATTACGTTTATGAAACTCGTAAAAATTGTACACAGCTGATAGGATTGTGTTGATAGTCCTTTCTGTCCTTTTCGCTTCTTGCTGCTGTATAGAAATAATTCTAGGATTAGGACTACGTAGCCAAAGTATAAAATTGGCTAGATACGATTGATTGATTTCCCTCCAATCAAACTTAGAATCTTGTATAAATTCCCATAACAGCTTGAGATGGTAAGCGTAGTTTGAGACTGTATTTGGCGATTTTTCAATGCTTTCTAGGTGGCGCAAATAGTTATTAACTGGGTTGATAGGTAAATAGTTATCATCTATCAAAATCCAGGTATTCTTCCCGTTGCTAGGGAGTTTTATTCTTTGTACTTTCATGAGCTTTGTAGGCTCTGTAGACTTATACTACATAACATACTACACAAGGATACAAATCCTGTCAATAGTTTTTGTTGTTGTTGTTATATAATAAGATTTGTCTATCTCACATAATGTGTTCTCAATGTGGCTATTACGAACATGCCGACATTGGTGCCGCAAAAACAATTCGAGATAGAGTAATTAAACTAATAGAATATCAAAAGGTACACGGGGACTCCGTGAAACCTGAGCCTGAAAACTCTAAACGCCCGAAACAACGTAAGGAGAAATCAGCACGCTCTACCAAGAGCAAACGTGTTGAGCCTGGGAACCCAACATCTAAGGGTGAAAATCCTGAAACTGGGATACAAGAGGATATAGCCTAAAACCTCTTGTGAATCTCCTAGCTTTCAAGCAGGAGAGAGTCAACTATAAGACGATACCAAAGAACTATTTCTTATTTTTTAGTGGCGCCTGATATTCATCATGGTATGTATTGACTATCGCGGAATTCTAAGAAACTTTCAAATTCTTGCAACATTAATTCGGCCTGCACTAGCAGTTAACCAATTCATTGCAGGATTCCAGTCCGGCCCATCGACCAGCTGACCATTCTGCGCGCGCGTCTTTTTTTCCTCTCTTCTAAAAGCCAAATTGCTGCATCTCCCCAAGAACTAATGACTCTAATTCATCAGTAGTGAACTGGGAGACTGCAACAGGTCGTGATATTTGAAGGCTACTTTGCCTCTGAAGTTGAAACTGCGATCAATTCTACGACTCGCTCTAATCCTTGATTCAGAAGCGAAACGGCTTCAGCTCTCGACAGAGGTTCATTCGCGTTAAACATTCCGTCTGGACAGCACACACTGATACCAAACTTTTCGATTAGAGATTGCAAATGCTTGAAGTACCAGTCGGTAGTTTGGACATCTTTCAGTTGGCTAACTGAGGTAATATCAGTCATGTTTTTTCTCCTTATTGTTTCAGGTTTAATTCATGGCGCGCGAGTTGAGCCAAACCCATCCTGCAGATTCATAGAAAGACGGGAAGTAAAATTAAAGGTAGGTTGCGATTGCACTTTTTACACTTCTGTCAGGCAGTCATCTCGCACCCTTGGTTTTAGTGGCAATTACACTTGGTTTCCTAATGCCACAGTAAATCGTACCAGTGAATGAGGCAAATTTTACAATTAGCCGTGTGAACAACTAAAAAAATCCTACTAAGGATAGATTTTTGTAAAACATTTTACTAAAAACTACACACCCCTTGAGAAAGATGCTTCTTAGGGGGTATGTTGCTTAAAGACGATTTGGGCATTGCAACGAGATGTGTGTATTAACAATTTCCTACGGACATGAACGCAATTTCCTGCGGACATGAACGCAATTTCCCGGTATAGGGACATGAAACGCAATTTGCTTTCCTGCGGAACACTGCGTGAACGCACATGAAACGCAATTATGTTTTGCAATGGGGATTTGTCTGCGACAATGAAAAACCCCAACGCAAAACACGCAACCCTAATTATGATGGGGTTTTAAACCCCTTTTATCAGGATAAAATTACTCTACAGTATCAAAGTTAACTTTACTCATCAACAGTTTGCACCGACATCAGAAAACTCATAATTTTAACGTTTGCTTCTTGGCGCCGAATTTTATTATTTTAAAACTAAACGTTTTGTATCTGTAAGATGTTAAAGGCGCCGAATAACATGTTTATATATACTGTGCGTGCATTGCAAAGCTATAGGCTTGCTTGGAAGAAGCACTATAAAACATATATATTAGTTACTCTTTTCTTCTTCCAGGTACTACACTCAAGAATCTACTACTCAATTATACAGAGCATTTTGTACTATATGTTACTAAAAATTAATATGTTTTTTCCGTGTCTCAGTATTAATTGTCCTGTTAGGCAATTTTTCTTGATGTAAAGATTACCAAGAAGCTCCATGTCACATTTGTTTTGGTAAACCTGCAATTTACCGTTAATGTGTCATAGAGCTTCTACGTAATAGGGTATCTGCCGCTCTACAAACTTTATCGAAAAGGAAGATTACTTTGAATAATCCCCTTCAGCAAGTTCCTGCATCAGCGCCAACTGTTGTGGAACCTCAGTTTGGATGTGGCTGCGAAAATCCTACTTTAATAGGTTCTATTATTTTAGGATTGTTTTCCCGTGTTTTAACTGCACTTTTGATTCGTGCATTTACGAGTTACTACTCACAACTGCCGAAACCAAAAAAATAAGCTGAAAAACGGTGCTAACAATAACTTATCTAGCCGGGAGTTCCCGGCTTTTTATTTTCACCATTCCTACTTCCCTAATACTTAGTTTGATTTACTGCATCCGCTTGCTTTGCAATCAACTCACATTCAAGCGCCCTTTTATGAAGTTAGCATGAAGATTGTGTAAAGTAAGTAAATTGTGACGGCGATATCTTGACAATACCGTTTAAATTTGCATATGGCATCACAATTGGGCTAGTTATCACAGGAGCATATTTAATGGCGCCGTTAAAAGCACCCGCTCACTATTCATGGTGCCTGTTTGAGTACCAAAAATAATATTTATAGGCGCCTTCAACTATTTCCGTCGAATCTGACGACAATAAACAATACTTGGGGCGCACTCCTTTGAGTTCCAAGTTGTAGTACTGGAGAAAGGGTGCCTGAGACTCAAGCGAACATGGGTACTAAAAATTAGGCATTATTTAGATTAATACTAGGTGCCATGTTTACGAAGAGGTGCCAATATCTCAAGGCACCGTCGCTGAACTTGGGTTTACTTGTTAGGATGCGCTTACACTTTTAAAATCTCCAAGGAACACACCTGCTAGCAACTCTAATTATGGCGCCTGAAACAAAACAAAACACAAGTACTAAAATATTAGTTCAAATTAGGGTCGCTCTTGGCACGCGGGAGGACGCATCCATTTTTAACAAGCCACTCATCAATCATTTTATAAATATAGTTAATATGTTCTTGGGTATAGCCGTTAGCTAACATCCAATTTTCAAACGGTTTGGCATCGGAGGTAATTTGTTCTAACATTTTTTCAAAATCTGATTCACTAGTGCTGCAAGTTGCTAAAAAATCAGATTTATCCCAAGGAATAATGCGGTCAGCCATTAGTTGTAATAGAGGACGCTGATTTTCTTGTATCAGTTGACCCAAAAAATCACGAATTCCTTTTTGGTGTTCTTCATCTAAACGACGGTATTCCATTTGTCGGTCGAGTTGAAGTTTTACACGACTAACGCCACCCGAAGTTAACCAACTTTTAACATCATCGACGGCACTAGAACACCTGCCATATCGGTCTGTTTGTAATAAACGAATTGCTCCCTCAAAGCTTCTTCGGAGAGCCGTGCGCCAATCACCGTCTTCTAAAAGTTCGATTAGTGACATTGCTTTGGTACTCGATAACTACGGGTTTCTGCCTTCTACAATTTTACTAGATGGTTGGGTTAGGGCGCCTGTTTGGATATGGCGCACGGTCATATAGCGTTCGTGGCGCCTGAAATCGCTCACAAACACCAGTACTGAAATATTAGTACAAAGTAGGGGTGTTTTACATTTGGATTCAAGGCGCCTGTTTCATACCTAATTTTTTTTGTTAACGTTCCACTCAGTGATTGAGCGCGATGGCGTAATCATTCAAAGTGATGAAAAATCTTTGATATCCAAGAAAAAACATATACTCTTCAATACCGCAGCATTTGAAGATTGTAATAATAAAATCCATCTCAGTTTTAAAACCTAAACTACGGATGTTAATCGCATCCTTCCAGCAGTTTTTTCTTTCCTCTAATTCAAATCGAGATGGAATATACGCCATGTTCTGACAAATTAATTGAACATCTCGGTCGAATAATTCAATAATCATGATTTGGTACTCGTGTATTGTAAAGTTTGGTAGAGGCGCCCGTAATCAGGCACCTAATTGTTTAAGCGTGATTAATCGTTGTTTTTAAGGCGCCTCAGTTCCCAAGGTAAAGAGCGTCTACTTTGTCTGAGGATGGATTGATAAGATCGACGGTGACAACCAAGAACCGTCTTCCAGTTGTACATAATCATCTGGAACTTCACTGTCAGGAGTAGAAGCACTTAAAGTCCAAGGGCGTTTAGGTTTTGCAGGAGGTAGAACTTTGAGCCGCTGTTCGATTGCGTCGAGACGTTGAGTAATTGGCGCCAATGCTTGTTCAATAGCAGCAGTAATAACAGCAGAGACTTCCTCTTTACTCAACACAGATTGAGAGGTTAATTTTGCTGGAACATAACCTGTTTGCGACCAAATGAAAACTCTCAATCCTCCTTTAGCAACCATTCGGTAATTGTTAATTGCTATTTGCTTTCCTTTGTATTTGCGTGCTTCTAAAGCGTAATACTCAAGTACTGCATGACATACATCATCAATAATAAAAACCGAACCGTCGGGGTTACTCGTTGTTAGCCTCCAATCATTGCCAGCAAAGGGTTTTAGACACGCTGCGAGTTCGTTCGTGATGGGGTCAGAATCTCTAAGACGGTTAAGTAATTGGCTGATTGTTTGCTGTTCTGTTCCACAAAAATCAGCTAGAGCAGTTACCGTCATTCCACTGACTCCATCATCTTGACGGGTACAGTAGCTTTGGTTCTCTTCAGCATCGGATGCCGAAATCAAAGAGCTTTTATCACTCATAATCAAAACTTTATATATTTTCTGAAGTGGCAGGTAACAGGCGCCCGTATTTAGGCGCCCAGTTCAGTGATGGGAAACTTTATTCGGCGCCTTCAACAAGAAGACCACTAACCGTAACAATCAGCAGTTGCGCTTGCTCGGCATTATCACAACGAGACCATCGTTCTGAACAACTTGGTTGTGTAACCCACTTACCATCCGTGGAGTCACAATAAAAAATACCAAGCAAGTTGCACCCTTGCCAGAGACGATAAACTGTTCCAAGTCCGGGATAATGCTCCGTGTCGATTTCAAATACTGGTGCCTCTTGGGTAATAGCAATTCTCACCTGTTGGACAGGCGCCGTGTTTAAATTTGTATGTGTCATGATGATAATGAACCTTGTAACTGGTTTAGACAAGGACGATGCGTCAGATTGCAGTCGGGGCATCGTCCTTGTTGTATTTATAGTTTACTAGTAACAATCTCTTTTTTTCAAGCATTTCTAGTAATTATTTCTGGAGAGTTAAACAATTCATAGACATCGCTTCCGAGTGCTTCTGTTAAATATCTCAACAACTTGAAGGATACTGTAGCAGGCGCCTTTTCGTTACCTTCGGGATGCTCAATAAGCTGTATGTATTGCTGAGACACCTTATAATCGTATTCATCAAGGATTTTTTCAGCTAGCGCGCGTCTTGATACTTTACCTCGTATCTCTTTTAACCTCGTACCTAACTGCTGGCTCCATTCTATCGAACCAATCACATCAAGTTCGAGCATTATTAACTTTTTATTAGTAACACTTGACATAAAATCACATATATATTTATAGCCTTACTAGTAAAGCATAAAATATTGCCGCGATGTGATGGGAGTATTCGTGGCGCCGAATATTGTTTATATTACGAAACTCGACGCATTGTATTTATATTTATTACAGGCGCCTTTCTGAGAGTGCGCGTTGCATTTGTTAGTTGCAGAGGAATGGAGAAAGTGCGGTCTCAACGTTAAATACTCTTTGAAGTGTGTCTCTCAGGTTCTCGATGGTTTTCCACTGAGACATCAAGCCTGGACTTGTTAGCAATTTAGCTTTTGTGTCATACCATCCCCATTTAACTTGCATTACATCCTTATCAAGAGGTATATTATCGGGACAATTAAAATCAGCAACCCAATGAACCTTAACCCACCGGAAAATACCCCAAGTACCTTCCTCTTGTTGGGGTTCATCTTCACTTCCTTCGTTAACCAGTTCAACTACGTGGGTCAGGTATCGCTCTCCGTGGTAACTTTGGGAAAGAATGATAAGAGACCCCTTGGGTAGGCTCAATGCATGAGCCAAAACATCTTGAGTATCACTTCTTTTAAAGTTTAATCGAAAGTAAGATGCAACAAGGTAGTTGCTATATGCCCAGCCGTTATCATCATTTACGTTCTTAATATATTCCAGACGGTCAAAATCCACTAATTCTCTCCTACAGACTTTTTGAGTAACCTATATATAAGATTCCCTGGCAGTCAAGCAACATTTACTTTTGAATGAATATAATGACTTGGCGCCTGTAAAGAGTTGGTAGAAAAGAGTGTTTTTTCGCTCAGTATCGGCACTGCTTACAAAAAACTGACCGTCGAGACAACACCACAACAGCCTCCCCCGGTGCTTTTACTTGGATTTTATCAAGTAATGTATATCATTACGAACCTTAGTACTATAAGCGGAAGTATTTACTTATGATTAAATTAAATAATTTGGTACTACACTGTAATTTATATCACAGCAATGCTCAAAATTTACTGCGGTTCTTGGGAACATATGGTTTCACACCTCATTCTACATATATAGCAAGCAGATAAAACTCGATTATTTATCTACAGATATCGACTTTTACGGTTTGTTCAACGAAACAATTAATAAAATCATTCATACTTCCACAGGGTGTAATATTTGGAGTTAGTAGGAAATTAAATAAACACATTTATATAATTTTGTCCTGATAGCCAAGTACTTTCCTGAATTCTATAATGTTTAGCGTGAGAATGTAACTTACTACGTCCGTTGCGTATAAGTTTGACAAAATAAATATTTTCTGTGTTGTCCTTATTAATAAATGTCTAGCGGATTTAATTAAATTCAATAAAATTGAGAATAGTGTAGTTATTTAAATAGCTCATAAAGTTATTTATAATACTTTCCGATTCATTAACTAATATTATTAACCAAAGTTGTAGGTTATCCTCCGTATGCTTTGCATACAGAGTCAGTATTAGCTGCCTATACAAAAAAATTTGTAACTGTAAATCGTACAACTTAAACTGACTCAAATCTATTTAGTTTAAATTTGTTATTGATTAAGCTTGGTAATTATTATTTAGCTATATTCTGACTTGTTTAAAGCATTCCAACTCATAGATATTTTACCTATGTAGAGGTTTACCCTTATTGTTTGTGATGCGCTTTATTTAGAAATTGCGCTGTGGATAATAATGTATTTTTATTTAATTCAATAAAGGGAGTTGAAATGAATCATCCAATAAATCTATATACTATAGGTTTTACTCAAAAAAATGCTCAAAAATTCTTTGAAACTTTAATTAATGCTGGAGTTACAAGAGTTATTGACACTAGGTTAAATAACATTTCTCAATTAGCTGGTTTTACAAAACGAAATGATTTAGAGTATTTTTTGCAAAAAATAGGTGGTATTGAATACGTTCACGTATTGGACATGGCGCCGACAAAAAATATTTTAGATGCTTACAAGAAAAATAATGGCGATTGGGAAATCTATGAAAAAGAATTTTTGCATTTAATTAGTGAACGAAAGATTGAAAGTAAAGTTTCACAAGAGTTATTAGCAAATAGCTGCTTATTATGTAGCGAAACAAAACCTCATCATTGCCACCGTCGTTTAGTGGCTGAATACTTACGTGACAAATTTGGAAAGATAAACATACATCACCTCTAATTTAAATATATGACTAAAATTATTTGTCTTGCTAATTCTTATAAACTTCGTGAACGCTGCGTTGCTGGTATTGATATTTCTACAGGCAAATGGATTCGCCCTGTTTACGGACAATATGCTGATGGTCGAATTCCTAAACAATTATCTACAATAAATGGTAGAGAACCTAATGTATTAGATATATTAGAAGTTCCTCTATTGAATACTAGTCATGGGTATGAATGCGAAAATAGCTTAATATCATCAGGGCAATGGAAGTTTATAAAAAAAGCTTCTATAGATGATTTAGTTCCGTACTGTGAAAATCAAATTCTTTATAGTCAGTGGCAAAAAAGTGTTCCTTTTTCTTTTATACAGACACTACAACTTCAAAATCGAAGAACATTACAACTTATTAAGCCATCTAGAATCACTTTATACAAGTATGAAGATACTAAAAAATGGGAAGCTTCCTTTTTTATAACTAACAACCAACAATTTAAGTGTAAAATTACAGATATATCTTTAATTAATAAACTTAACTCCGGTGCAAAGTTGAGTGAGGAGTGTTTATTTACTATGAGTTTTTCACAGCCTTATCAAAGACACTTATCTGAAGAGGAAACTTGTTGGAGGTTAATAGCGTCTGTGATTGAATTATCTGATATAGATTCTATTTTATTTGAAATGAAGCGAATAGGCTGGACTAAAGAGCATGGACGCTCATATTTACAAACTACTTACAATAAGCTAACGCGCAGAGAATTAACTAACGTTCAAACTAAAGAATTTTTAAATTATTTAAAATCTTTACGTTAGTTGCTTTTACTTTATCTCAAATACTTGTAGCAGGCGCCTTTTGGCATGAATGCGAACTCTAGTACTAAATAATTGTAGTATTTGGCGATTTCATGTACTTAAGGTGCGCTCATGCGTCTAAAAATGCATAGTCGCGCACCCGTGAGCTAATCATGGTGCCTAAAATCAGTGCAAAAAAAGTACTTAAAAGTCTTGATATTACGTTATTTGAAGTTGTTAGGGTGCGTTTACATCGCTAAAAGTGGTGTTGAACGCACCCTAACTAATTGTGGTGCCTAAAATTAGTACGAACATAAAAATTTAGAACTTGTGATATTTAGCTCCAGTGTACCATAGTTTCAACTCCTTAATATTGAAAAAATAAAACGATACGCATTGTTTCTATGAATATCTTTAAGCGTAGAAGCATTCCAGGTGCCGACTCGTAACTATTTTCTTGTGCAACTAAAAATCGACCATTTTATTATATATGTTACAGATACAGGGGTTTATATAGGCTGTCCCTTTACTGTAAAATCAAGGTGCCCAAGCCAATTTAGCCTTTTCACCAGGGAAATCCACTCCTTCTTTATTACGCCATTCAAAATATATTTCGATGGGTAGTCCAAGCTTGTTGTATACAGCATTTTATTCAAAAAAAAGATTATTGGCTTCTGAGTATTCTATAATAAGAGCTTCTGGCGGTAAATCGTAATCAGAAAGTATATCTGAATATTGATTTCCTTTAAACACTTGACCTTTATTACAAAAACATACTTCTTTGACCATATGATCTATTTGTGTTGATAATTTAGACGATTGAGACGCTACATGGGTAAGCAAATCCTCTAACTCTGCGTCTGTCCACGTTTTTGAGTTATCTCTCGATAGAACCTTGGCATAGGCATCTGAATGCCAAACACAAGAAGATGTCTTATCGTTCATCCAACTTGGCTGTTTCCCAAGGGCATAATCACAATAAAACATTTCCCATACAGCAAACTGGTTAGATACAGAGCATTGCTTCTGAACCTGCTTTGAGAAACGCTTTGACTTGTCCCAATAATCTTTATTACTTCGTCTTGGTAACTTAGCTTCAAATAAGCAAACTTTAAACTTTTTTGTATCTGATAAAATAATACAGGCATCACATCCTACCTCTATTTCAACTTTATGCTTCAAAACAAGTGATGTTGCTCTAAGACTGGAGCGATTTTTGGAATTGATTTGTCGCCTTATAGCGCTTGTCAAATTAGAGGTGTAATCATTTTCGTTGGCAATCAAACCAAGAGCTAGGTCTGTTCTAACCATACAATCAGCCCAAAAAACTGACTTAGTAATGTCATCAATTGCATTATTAGGAAGTAAACTCATTAAATTGTTGCCTCGTAAATTAGTGCAATAAAGTTTTTGCGTGAGTCAAAATTTTTTCTATTTTATTATTCCCAATAAATTCACGCGCGCAACAAAACAGCAGCCAGCGAAACGGTCAAGCTAGTTGCTTTTATTCCATCCCCTGCAAGAAGGTTAAGCTTATTGGTATCTTCAACCAACTGCTGCAAGAAACTTTCGTCATCAAGTTTAGACTTGGCGCCTTCAGTATACTCAAAGAAGCAATTTTTGAACACTTTAAGTAAACGTTGCAGGCGCCGCATATGAAGAATTCTCCATAAGCAATGTACTACTATTTGTATCATCGCTCATGGATATAAATTGAACGGCGCCGTGAGTAAGTAAGATTTTGCTGATGAACAGCACTCTCGTACAGATGTTTTAATTACTTAAGCCATTGCATTGGTTTAAGCAGGTGCAAAAACGCGCGTATTCTGGTTGCTAGCTTGTAGGCGCCGTATATGAAAAATTCTACATATGCGCGCCTATCTATATAGACATATCTAGTTCACGTTTACTTATTTGAACTCATGTCTTGACTCTCAAATACTTTTGGTTTCCGTGATTGCTCTACTTGAGTGTCGCAACTGCTGCTGTTCAATTGTAGCTCTGGAGGAACTAGCTTTAAAGAGAATGAGGCGCCGCAGCTAGACTTCGCGACTATCCATAAACTGATAATCCCCAGTAGGAAAATTAGGGCACCGAAAATTAGCGACTTGTTGCGCGCTATCGCTTCAACTGTCTCTTCTGCAATAGATTCTGTTTCTTCATCGCTTACATGCTTGGCGCCGTCTACTTTATCGTTAGCGGAAATGACTATATATTCTGCACCTTTGGCTGAAGTTAATTCGGCGCCGTTTACTTTGTGACTAGACAAAGTAGTTATTATGTCGGTTTCTGTTTGGTTTTCCATGTTAAGTTTGTAGTAATGATTGATTTGAGATTTTTGAAGGTCTGCCTTTATCCGACAGTTTAGTAACTCGTCCTTACCAAACGTGTCTATTTAACGACCTTCTTAGAGAATTGCTTTTAGAACCTACCTTGTAGCCGCAAACTACAGGTAGGCTTCTTCCACACACATCATGTCCAGTTTTGTCCGTCTATAGTTCTTTATAATTGTCATTATCCTCCAGGTGTCGCAAGAAATAAGCCTTACTTTTCTTCAAGAGATACTCTCATCAAAACAAATATTATGAGATTCACTATATTGTTCGAGCATTTAGAACTTTAGAGTTTTGTAGAAGCAAGTTATAAGCTTGTTAAATCCATTGTAGTCCTTTTTTTATTTATATAAAGAAAAAAGCTATGCAAAATTGTGTCACTTTATACTCTTTTTTTGTGACATAGAAATGAATATTCAGCATTGCGAATGTTTAAAATCTATTGATTTCACTGTTCCTTGAATAAAACAAATATTGCATATTGCTTCAAAATATACCAAATTATTATCTTAAATATGATTAAATACGTAATTTCCCAGATGTCATCTTAATAAACCATTAATTACAATAAGCAAAGCAAATAATAAATTAACAACTGAGGTAGTTAAATTTGATAAAACTTGACAAACGGAAAGACGAATAAAAACTGCTAAAGGGTTTATAGAGGAGCGCATGAGTTTAGAACCAACTTTAAAAAAATTTTTGAAAGGAGATGCTATCTCTGTAGATCACTTTATAAAATTGTGTCAATTAGTAGGTATTGAGGATTGGTGTAAGTTAGTCGATGGGGATAAAGATATCGCCACAGATAGTACAAGAGTCTCCAATCACGTAAGATTAAGTGCTAATCAAATATCAGAGATAGCAAAACCCCAATCTAGTTTGACAATAACAGGAATTTTTACAGAAGATGAACAATTACAAATAACCGGAATTTTAATAGCTTTGAAAGAATTGTTATCGAGGTCTCAAATAATTATCCAAGGTAAGGACAAAGATAACGAGGATGAATCGGGTAATTAAACCTTTAAGGCTTATTACAATGACTAGAATATTTTGTATTCATATAAAAATAGCCTTTGTTTTAAGAAAATTATGTACATATACAAACAGTTTTCACTTTCAGGTCAGTTACAAGTCAACTTTGCTTTCTAGAAATTCTTCTAGAGAACTTTTTATACCATTAAAGTAAATAGAATAAACGTTCTCTTATGTTCAATAATCTTATATTTTAGACGTTTTTTAGAAAAAAATAGTCTCAAACCTTGCTTTAAATGCAACAAAATTATTACAATGCTGAAGAATAAATACGTAATTTCTCGGTTGTCATTGTAAGAAGTAACTATAATGGCTAGAACGTCTCTTAGATTAACAAGTGATGGCTATGAAAGAGTTGATGAAGCTAGACAATCAAAAGGGTGGAATAAAACATCTTCAGAATGGATGCAGCAATGTGGCATTTCACAATCAACTTTAAGCAGATTTCTGAATAAAAAACGAATTTCTCTTCAAAACTTTATTGCTGCATGTAAAGCAGTAGGCATTGATGATTGGCGAAGCATTGCCGATATAGATAGTACTCTAGTTCCTAACACTGATATTTTAAGCAAAAAGAAACCTTCTGAGACAGCAGAACCTAGATACAGCTTGACGATAACTGGAATATTTACAGAAAATCAACGGTTGCAAGTGGATGGTATTATAGCTCTCCTCGAAAAATTGCTAATAAATTCTTCTTACATAATTGTTCAAGGAAAGGATAATGATAGTAAATTGGGTGGCTGAGGTTTTTGAGTACGTGGTACCAAGTACATTGGGACGAAGGCAGAACACAGCTAGAGAAATTTTGCAGGGAATGCCGTGTACCATCCTCAACTTCGGCACCTTCTCCGTTCAACTATTTCATCCATCCTGACCCTGACCAAATATTACGAGTATGTGTAGGACTGGCATTTAAACGCGCGCGGTTGCAGTATGTTTACTCTATACTTCGCGGTAAAGACTTGGAGACAGGGGAGTTTTCTGAAGAAAGGCGCCTTGCTCAGTTTGATGAACTCAAAGCAGCACAAACCAAAACACTAGATTTAACAAATTGGCATGAGTTCCTAAAAGCATTGATGCAAGATGGTTTTCGCAGTAATGATATGATTACCTCAAATATTGGGTTATTGTACGCATACGTAACGTTTTTAATTGGGAAATATCAGTTTAACTTAAAACTTAGCGACCTACGTGATATAACCGCGCGCTGGTTCTTCATGACCGCTATTACAGGACGCTACACAAACTCCCCTGAAAGCGTTATGGAGTCAGATTTAGCAAAGCTACGTTCTGTTAAAGATGCCAAGGAGTTTATTAGTACCTTAGATAACGTGATAAAAAACACGCTTACTGAGGACTATTGGAACATTACGCTTGTCAATGCTTTAGAGACTTCCTCCGCACGCACTCCTGTATTATTTGCTTATTATGCTGCACTTAATTTATTAGGCGCCAATGCTTTGTTTTCTAAGCTCCAGGTGTCGCAGATGCTTGACCCGGCTATAAAAAGTAAGAAGTCAGCGGTTGAAAAGCATCACTTGTTTCCTAGAGCGCACCTGAAAAGTTTGCAAATTACTGAGGTAAGGCAAGTTAACCAAATTGCTAACTTTGCTTTGGTTGAATGGTCGGATAATATCGCTATTAAGGATAAGGCGCCTTTCCTCGAGTGCGCGTTGTATAAGGATAACCCTACGGAGTTGGAGCTTCTAATGCAGTGGCACGCTTTACCTGATGGTTGGGAGAAGATGGAGTACGATGAGTTTTTGGGCAGGCGCCGGAGTTTGATTGCTGGCGTTATCCGCAGAGGGGTGGAGAAGCTGTTTGGTTAGGGCGCCTGTGTATGTATGGCGCTGGTATCTATGAGTTGCCTCAATAAAATATAAGTCCAAAATTTTAAGTGTTTGACGAATCAATTTAAGGATAAGTTAAGTTATTAACTACTCTTATTTATTAGGTATTTAAAAGAAAGGTATTAAATTATGCTTTACCAATGTTCCCATTAGGCATTGTTGCTCCTTCAAGATATGCATCATCTAGATTGGTACTGCTTAAATCTGTGTTAAGAAGGTCAGCATATCTAAGGTCAGTAAATTTTAATTTTGCGTGAGTTAGTTTAGCTCCCTTGAGAGTAGCATTTCTTAGATTTGCACTAGTAAGGTCAGCATAGCTCAAATTAACACCGCTTAAGTTGCAACCACCTAAATTGCAATCCTTTAAGTTAGCATTTACTAAGCTAGACTGATTAAGAATAGTAAGAGTAAGGTTAGTTAGGCTTAAATTAGCATAACTAAGGTTAGTATCATTAAATTTAGTTCTTATAAGATCAGCATGGCTCAGATTAGCAAAAGTAAGGTCAGTTAAGCTGAAATCAGCATTATTAAGGTTAGCATTGCGAAGATCGGCGCCTATCAAACAACTTGCTTCTACTTTAGCACCACTCAAATCAGAACTACCAAGCTTAACTTCCCGTAAATCCGTCCATTTTAAGTCCACGTTTTTTAACTCAGCATTAGTTAAGTCTGCTTTTTCAAAATTACCTCTGACTATTTGTGCGTTATTTAACTTTGCTGCTGTCAAAATTGTACCATTTAAGTCCGACCAATGAAACTTGCTATTTTGCAGCGAGACTTCACTGAGTTCTGCATCTTTTAGTTCAACATAGGTTAACTGGGCTGCTTTGAGATTAGCTTTATTAAGCTTTGCAGTATTTAAAGACACTTTTTCAAGAATTGCTCCTTCTAAATCAGCTTCTGTTAAGTCCGCTTTGTCTAGATTTGCATTTATTAAATTTATATTACGAAATATTACTTTTCTCAGTATTGCTCCCGTAAAATTTAAATCTTGAAAACTTAATCCACTTAGATCAACTTTGCTTAGGTCTACTTCAGAAAAATCTCTCTCCCCATCTGCGTAGCGTTTACGAAACTCAGAATCTGTTATTCGGTTAGAAAAAGCTGTCTCTAAGGGAAAAAGTTTACATAAGTCACAGTTGAAGTAATTACACAGCACTTCAGCCGTGTTGCAATCAATGCGGTCAAACTCCTCTTTATAAAGCCTGCCGATGGCATTAATGCTAAGACCTGTCTCCTTAGCCAGTTGATATTGAGACAGTTCGCGCTTTTCCATTAAATACCTTAGATTACAACGAATTTTCTTCATGGTGCTTTATGTTGTCTTATGTAGTAAAAAAGAGTATAATCCACAGTAACGCTAGTAGAGCTTAATCACGCTAGTGTTTATATTATAGCGTTAGTAGTATATGGAAGCGAAACTATGAACAGTTATTCAGAAACCCTGGAAAAAACGGTAAATATGACTGAAACGCACGAGCCAAAGGATTTATGGTCTCCAGTCGTAGGCAAAGAGACGGAGGATTTATTTGAGCATCTTAATCTTTGTGATATAGAAAGTGAAACAAGAATACTGGATGAGGCGATTGATATAATAAAGCGATGTGTGTCACCAAAACTAGCCTGTGGTAGTAAGACAGGGCTAGTAACCGGATATGTACAAAGTGGTAAAACGATGTCCTTTACTACAGTTACAGCTTTAGCTTGTGATAATGGTTATCGTATGGTGATTATTATAGGAGGAACAAAGACAAATTTGTTCAAACAATCTAACGACAGGCTAAAAAAGGATTTGCGTTGGGATACGCGCGAGGATCGTAGATGGAAGTATTTTGAAAACCCACGAGAAAATAAACGGCAAAATATTCAAAGCTCTCTAGACACATGGGATGACTCTTCAATCCTGGAGGATGAAAAAGAAATAGCACTTTTGACAGTAATGAAGCAGAGTGATCACCTACAACACTTAAACAACCTACTTCGTAGCCTTAATTTAGAGGGAGTACCTGTGCTTATAATTGATGATGAGGCAGATCAAGCAGGACTTAATAACAAAGTAAACGAGGGGTTAATGAGTACGATTTATCGTAATATAATTGAGCTTAAACAATTACTTCCTCATCATTCCTTTCTGCAATATACAGCAACACCTCAAGCTCCATTGCTAATAAATATAGCTGATGTATTATCACCTGATTTTGCTGAAGCCCTAAGTCCCGGTGCAAACTATACTGGAGGAAAGGAGTTTTTCTTAAATAACGACTTACGTCTCATAAAAACTATTCCCTCCAAAGAAATTCCAACTAAAAATAATGAGGTTATTGAACCTCCTGAAACCTTCTTATATGCTTCGATGCTCTTTTATCTTGGAGTAGCAGCTGGTTATATACAAGATAAAAGCAGAGGAAACCGCTCAATGATGGTTCATCCATCACGAAATACGGCTCCTCATGGAGAATACTTTCATTGGGCTAGACAGATAAATAACCAATGGAAGAAAGCTTTAGGCAAGGATATATATGAGCCAGAACGTATAAAATTGCTAGAAGTTTTTGAAATTGCCTACAATGATTTAGTTAAAACAGTGCCTAATCTACCATCTTTTAAAGAGCTTGTTGAAGCTCTTCCACGTGCTATAAATCAGACAAATATCCAAGAGATAAATGCTACTGGAGGTAGAACACCTCAAATAGATTGGAAAAATGAATATGCCCACATTCTTGTTGGTGGACAAGCAATGGATAGAGGTTTTACAATCGAAGGCTTGACTATAACTTATATGCCAAGAGGAGCAGGTGTTGGGAATGCTGATACACTTCAACAAAGAGCGCGTTTCTTTGGATATAAACGCTCATACTTAGGTTACTGCCGCGTATTCCTGGAAAAGGACGTAAAAGATGCATTTATAACTTACGTAGAACATGAAGAAAATATACGCTATCAATTGAAAAAATATAGAGGCAAACCATTGTCAGAATGGAAACGTGCCTTTTTCCTAGATAATTCTCTTAAGCCAACTAGAGGCAATGTGTTAGATTTACCCTTAACAGCAGGTGGATTTAGTAATGATTGGTACATTCCAAATTATCCTTATGACTCAGACGAAGATACTATTATAAAAAATCAAGAAGTTGTAGATACATTTTGGTCGCAGTTAAGCTATACTGACGAAAAGATATTTGGAAAAGTACCAGTTAACAAGCATTTTTTTGCAACTGATATCTCTGTTTTAAATACATTTGAACAACTTATTATAAAGTTTCGTACAACACACCCTAACGATTCACAACGATTAACCGGGCTAATGTTACAAGTACAGAGTTATTTGGAAGAAAATCCAGACGAACTTTGCGATATATATCTTATGGACAAAGGTAGGAAACGCTTAAGAAGTGTTAAGAATATGAGTAGATTAAATTTATTTCAAGGGAGAGCAGATTCCGATGTTTGGGATAAATACCCAGGTGATAGACAAATCATGATAAAAGATAGGTTAACAATTCAAATTCATAAACTAAACGTAGAATCTGAAGAAAAAATAATTGAAAATATACCTGTAATTTCAATATGGGTTCCTCGAAAAATGGGAAACGATTGGATTAGTCAGAATCAAGGTGGTCTTAACTTAACAACGCCTTCTTAGCTTTTTATTAAGTAAATATCATGTACCAATAGTAAGTATTTCATTAGAGTTTATAGGCGAAAGACAATTGTAAATGCAGTGCTTGTAAAATACACAATTTTTGTAGCTACAAGCACTATCTATGCAATTATAATCTTTAACCATAGATATAATTTGTAATATCCAAAAACTAATGATAAGAAAACAAAAAATGCGAAGAAAAAAGTCTGTTACAGATGAGCTTCTTTATAAATCAAGAGAAGCCGCGCTAGCATCTGTCCAGATTTTTAACAATCCACAAATTTATTTTAAATCAGAAATATTTATAGTAATTATTATCATTGCCTGGACATATCTTTTACATGCATTTTACCGTAAAAATAAAATCGATTATCGTTACTATAAAAAGCAAGGTAATAGAAAAAAATATGAAAGAACAAAAGCAGGAGCTTATAAACACTGGGAATTAGAACGCTGTCTTAATGAAACAAATTGCCCAGTAGATAAAGATACATCTAATAACTTAAGATTTTTAATATTTCTACGTCATGAAATTGAGCATCAAATGACTAGTAGAATAGATAATTACCTTAGTGCTAGATTCCAAGCTTGCTGTTTAAACTTTAATTACTATATTAAATTGTTATTTGGAGAGAATCAAGGAATAGATAAGCATTTGGGGTTTAGTCTTCAGTTATCCACTATTACCGAATATCAATCAGATGCACTCACTAAAGCTGAAGAGCTACCAAAACACATTCAGAGGTTTATAGAAGGTTTCGATGGTGAATTATCGGAAAACGAATTTAATAGCTCTAAGTTTGCTTATAGAGTATTTTTTGTAGCTAAAACTGCTAATAAAAAAGGTCACGCTGATCAAGTTATAGAATTTATTAAGGCAGATTCCCCACTAGCAGAAAATATAAATAAAACTTATACAGTTATTAAGGAAACAGAGCGTCCTAAATATTTGCCTAAAGATGTAGTGAAAATTATGCAAAAAGAAGGCTTTTTACGATTTAGCATGAATGAACATACTAAATTGTGGAAAGAGATGGATGCTAAAAGCTTAAGTAAAGGTTTTGGAGTACAGGTTGTTAATACTTGGTATTGGTACGAATCCTGGATTCAAGAAGTAAGAAAATATTGTGAACGATTTAGAGAACAGTATAAATGAATTACGAAAAAGCTTTAAGTAATGTCGCTTTTTTTAAGCTTTGTTTTTCTAATTTGAACTTTAATCATTTATTCATAAACTAATTCAATAACACAATCTAATTTTGAATTTTGTTGTTAAGACCTACGCGCGCAACAAAACAGCAGCAAGCGAAACCGTCAAACTAGTTGCTTTTATTCCATCTCCACCGATAAGACCTAAATCGATGGTATCTTCGACCAACTGCCGCAAGAAACTTTCGTCATCAAGCTTAGACTTGGCGCCTTCAGTAAACTCGCGAAGCAACTTTTGAACATTTTTGTGTGTTTCCTTCCATTGAGCTAATTTCTTAAGTGCGTCTCGGACAGCTTTCCTATCCAAACCGCTGGGTAAAGCAGTCATTTTTTGAATGCGATTTTGTATCCTGGTTATCCGCTCAGATGTTGTGTTGATACTTTCATTACTATCTTCTTGCTGTAACCCACTTTGTAACTCTCGTTTATACTCAACTAATAACTGGTATAAATTATTAGCATTATCGAGTAAATACTTAGCAGAGAAGATATCTCCAGCTTCTGGTGTCTTGGAAGCTGTGGCAATTGCTATACCATACCCATCTTTATCCCCAGTTTGGTCATTCCAGAAGATAGTTTGAGTTTGGTTATCAATAGCTTCCCCATTGGGACCATAGTATTTAACGGTCAATGCTACTAAACCAGTCGGTTCATCATTACCAGTCCGGCGCCCTAATGTTATCGGGTTAGCTTGATAATCATCACCCAACTCCTTGACTAACTTACTCAATTCCTCGCTATATAAAATCTCAGTTTGAGTATATACACTAGTACTAGTTTCTTGCTTCTTGTAAACTTCCTCCTGTAAATTACCTTGTTCTAACTTGCGCGCGTTGACCAAACTATTGATGAAGTCGATGTAACCGGGGAGAACCTCAGAGTCAAAAAGTGTATCGCCATAAATAGAGGCGCCTAAATTTTTAACATCAGTAATGGTTGGAATTTCTCCTTCCCCAGTTGCAAGTTCCCCAACGAGTTTCTTGTTTAAATTAGCTAAACGGGATGCTTGACGCAGTAGCTGACTTTCACTATTCGCATAATAAATGTAAATATTTTCACACTTATGAGCTTTAGGACGGTCAATTCTACCGATTCGCTGTTCGAGAATCATCGGGTTCCACGGTAAGTCTATGTTAATTATATAATCAGCATCTTGGAGATTTTGACCAACCGAGAGAGTTTCAGAACCAATTAGTACAGATATTTCTTCGCTCGCAGTTGGACGGTCAGCGGGCTTTTTACAGCTAGCGATTGGTGCAAATAATCGGAAAACTTGCGCGCGTTTAACTCCAGTACGATGATTACTTCCCTTATAGATATTGTGAGGAGCAAAAATAGTTGTTGAATTGTTGCGGTAATAAGTTTTAGTGGCGCCGATTGCCATACCAATACCTTTGGCGCCGATAACTCCATCTCGACGCATGTAGTTGTAGTAGTCGATAACTGTATCCGAGAAGGTAGAAATTAATAGTACTTTATGACCGAGACCTATAAGTTCCTTTACTTTGTTGGTAACTTGTTCACGCTTGTGGTCGCGGAGAAACTCACCAGATAGTAAATTTTGAACTTGGTCTAACTGCTGTAAGTCTCCTTCGCAGTGTTCAAGAATACGGTTATATATATGTTGTGCTTGCTCAGGGTTATCTCGAAGTGCGTCGGTGTAATTATTAATCAAGGTTCTTAACTGCTGGCGCCTCTGTTGTCCCTCTTCTTGGGTATCATTATCTTCGTCTTCCTCTTCTTCCTCATAATCTTCGTCCCATGCTTCCCGGTCATCTAGATCAAACAAAGTTGGTTGATTTTTAGGAAGTGATTCAAATTTATAGTGGACAAGGAGAAATTGCTTTAACCCGTCAGCATCAGGAGTTACTTGTTCTAAAAGGTTTTGCAATTCACGAATTCTATTACCAAAAGCCTTGATAGTACGTTGTAGCGCGTACATCGATGACTCCGCGCGCTGAAGGAACAGGCGCCGTTGGTTACGGAGTAATGACCGCTGTTCAACGTTTTCTCTTAAATAACGAATTGGGTCAGCAAACGGAATAAATAAACTGTCTTCAAATTGGGTAAATATTTGTTCTAACGCTTCTTCTGTACTAACCTCGAACTCTACGGGGAGCCACTCAGCAATACGTTTAGCGTACAAATTCATGTCTGGTGTAGCTTCCCGTAGCATTTGACGGGTACGCTGAAGGAAAAGCTCTTTATAAACACGTCTAAATATTTCAGTGTTATCTGTAAAGTTTTCTACTCCTATTTCCCTACTTTGAAACCAAGTTACTAACTCACCAGGTAAATTTAATTTGTTAAAACCTTCGGGACGGTTGAGGAATGGAGACAATATATTATAGATATCCTCACGGCGGTTATTCCAGGGAGTAGCAGTTAACAGTAAAAAATAACGTTGCTTACCAGACTTTCTATCTTGTTCTTGAATTTGTAAGCAAGTTCTGTGAATACGGTTCCTATAATTACGGATACCCTCGTGTGCCTCATCGAGGATAATAATATCGGCGCCACCATAACGGTTGAACTCTGTAAGAAAATTATTCCCCTTACGACTCATTAAGTTTTTATTGTATAGTTCATAATTACTGCTATTGAAACCAAGTTCAGCCATTTCCCGTTCCCAGTTATCATGCAGCTTCTTCGCGGCGATGATAGCTACTTTGGCGCCGTTGTTTTGTTCTCCATATAATTTAGCCACAGTTGCTGCGAGTCTAGATTTTCCTAAACCTACCGAATCGGCACATACAGCGACACCAAAATCTTGCATGACTCGTAAACAATGTTGGGCGCCTGATTTTTGGTGTTCAAACAACACACCATCGTAAACCAACTTGTCTAAAATATCGCTACTTTCAACTTGGAACTGATGCGGCCGCTGCTGTGCTAACCAGTAAAGAAAATCGTTGGGTTTACCATAGGCGCCACTTAGGATAATTTCCACAGCTTGTTTATAGCCAACGATTTCTGGATATTCGGATATCTCTAAAGTTGGAGTAACAGTAGGTGGCGCCGTGGGGGAGGTTATATAAGTACCGTCGCCAGTGGTAATTTGGAATTCAGTTAACGTTGTTGGTGGGTGATCAGGGTCAACGTTTACAGTAGCAGTAATACTTTCTGGTTTCTTACTTTCTATTGTTACGGTTACTAAAGTATCGTCAGGGATAATAATATCCTCGACTTTATCAAGATTTTTACCTGTAATTTCTACTGTTGTAGTTTCACCAGGTGGTAATTCTGGAGGTGAGATAGTTTCGATAACTGGTTCGTTGAGTTGCTGGCGCCGTTCTCGTTCGGTAAGTACTTGCTGTAAAAATTCTTGGCTAAGGTCAAATGATAAATCTTCTCGTTCCCACTCTGAGTCAAATTGACGAATACTATCGTAAATAGCATCGCTATCTAGCTTAGAGTCCCAAGAATATAAAAATGTTACAGCCTCAGCATTTTTAGAATGTGCCGCGCGGGTAAAGTTATCTGACCCCTCATGAAGAATGTGGTTTTCTAGAACGTCTGTAAGAATACCAGTTTTCTTATGATAAATACCCCATCCCGAAGCCATTTTGACAAGCTTGATTTGTAGTATCTGTAACCACACAAGCTCTGCCATAATTTGTGTACCCGTAAAGGCGCCGTCTTCTAACCCTTGAAGAAACTCACTTAAAGTACGGCGAATATACTGCGTGCGGTAGTCTTGGTCATTTAATTTAGCAAGTTCCTTGACATCTGCTTCTTTGGTAAACCCCTGCCAATCCATTAATAGGCGTATTTTTCCCTCTGATTGGATAATATTCCGTAAGGGTTCTTCGTAGAGTTTGAGAACACCGCTGTCAAAATAAGCAGTCGAACGACGATAAACTTGGACTTTTTCCAGCGCAGAACTAATATACCCTTGATATTTATCTAACTCGTCCGGGAGGTTGAACCTGCGACGGCGCCCTTTTAGTTCGAGAAAACTATTGGCAAGTAATAATTTTTCTTTAGTGCTACGTTCTAGTTTGAGAAACGCTTCAATGGTTTTTACAGATTGAGTTCGTAGTAAAGTGGCGCCGGGTATGTCATTGTCTTTAAGAGGGACATATTCAAATACTTT
The DNA here is from genome assembly GCF_019977735.1 of Calothrix sp. PCC 7716. Taxonomy (GTDB): domain Bacteria; phylum Cyanobacteriota; class Cyanobacteriia; order Cyanobacteriales; family Nostocaceae; genus Dulcicalothrix. Next base: position 6,716,208 of record NZ_AP025018.1, read on the forward strand.
GGCAGTTTTAGGGTCGATACGTACTAACCTGTAAGTAGGGTGTTTTTCTCTAAACCCAATAAACGAAATAATATTCTTGAACAAGTTATCAGCATCACAATGCTTAAAAACAAGCCAATACTGATTATCAACACCTTTAATGGGGCTACCTTGAGGCAAGTAGTACGGGCGTTGTTTACGGATGATATCTTGTATGGCTTGTTCTAGCATGATACTTATTTTACCTGCTGTAATGTATTTTGTACTTAAATCAAGATTTATTGGATTGGGAAACCTGGAATTGCATCATCAATTTTCTTCATAAGCGCAATAGTTTCTTTGAGTGCAACAACAATACGTTGGTAGTGTTGGATATCCTCATCTGATAGGCGCCTGCCCTTACGGTCTTTGAGCCACTTTTGACAGACTTGATAGCCACCAACATGGAAGTTCCAGACTTCTTCGGGTACTCCTGTAAACTTGTCTTCTAGCTTGTTGATTGTGACGGCGCCGTTACTGTATTTAGGATGTCCAGGATCAACCGCGCGGTTGCCTTTAGATTCAACAAACTTTGTAATGTGCTTGTCTAAATTAGGTGATTTCATTAAGTGAAGTGCTACTAGTTCTTCACCATACTCTGCTAGTTGGCAGAATAGTTCGTTGTTGCTGGTGAGTGGAACGCGCGGGAAATCTGTCTTGAGGGAATCAGCATAACGTGTACGGTAAGATGGAGAATGAAAAATTGCATATATATAGTAAAAAATGGCTTCTGGAGTCGGAGTATAGGAGAGTTTACAAGTTATAGCCGAAAGAAAATTATCGGATAAATTTGGACGTTTATATTCAGTAAAAATTGATTTTTTAGAACTAGTATCTCTTTGATATAAATAAAGTGGGAAAGCGTACATAGCGGCATTTGCTGTTTCTAAAAGATGACAATCAACAGGAGCATCTGTGACCCAAGTGTGATATATTGAGTCAATTTTAATCTGTCGATTAGTTAAAAAACATAAGTTATCTTCAAGCATATGTTGCATTACATCATTTTTTGGGTGTTCTACTACAAAATCATGATAATAATAAGCCCTTTTATCAAAAGGACGGTAAAGGCATTTTGTCAAGTACTTTTCCCAATTTTGAATCTTGGCAAGAGATAACCTATTATCATTTAGCTTCCAGTCTCGCGTATCTTTAAGGAGATATTGTATTTTTATTTCATCATTTGTAAATTTTAAGTTTCTAAATTTTTGGATGCGTTTATATAACTCTAATTCATCAAAATCTATAACGAAATGGTCGCGATGAGTTTTTATGCCGATTGAATTTAAAGGCATGATTTCTGTTATTTTCCAATAATTTTCATATTCTAATGTGATATCGTTATTCTGAGGATAAAATAAGCAAAATGGTAATCTAGGTGTTAATGAATTCCAGTTAATATTAGAAAAATTATTTTGACTAAGCCATTTAAGCTTTGTGTTAGTGTTACCCCATAAATCTAGATGATAAATATTATCTTGCTTGTGTTCATCATTGATAAACTTAACAAATGTTCCAATAGCAACACCTTGCTGAATATCAAAAACATTTTCGTCCTTTGAACCATCAGGGGATTTTTCTTTTCTTTTAGAATTACCATGTATATCAAGAGTATAAATACTGTCAAATGTTTGCATTAAACTTTTACGCATACCACGGAATGTAGGGTTGTCTATATAACCATGATTTGTAATAAAGCTTAATATTCCATAACCAGTTTGTTCAATACGCCATTGAGCAAAGCGGATAAACTTAACGTAATCATCAAGTAGTAATTTCGGATTATGTTCTTTAATCTCATCTTTTGGATAGTAATTATTCCGGACTAAATTACTAGCCCATTCGCCAGTATTTGCAGAATTAGCAGAATAAGGAGGATTACCAAGAACAACCATTATTGGTAAATCGCGTTTAATTTCGGTAGCTTGGTCAGCTTCCTGTGCGATAAACTCTTCAAATAAAGTATCGGTCTTGCGTACAGCATCATCAAGTGTGTTAGTAAGATAAACTGACAAGCGTTTACCACTATTAAATAGATAACCAGTCTCTTCCAAAAACAAACCTAACTTTAAATGTGCAATAGCGTAAGGTGCCATCAGTAATTCAAACCCAAATATCCGAGGTAGCAAACGCTTTGTAACGTAACCAGACCATGATTTATCTTCTAGCCCTTCTGTAAGTGCTTCCGGGCAAGATTGGAAGCGTTGATATATAAGCTGACAAACCCATAGTAGATAAGTACCAGTTCCACAAGCTGGATCGAGTATCATCACTTCAGGGTCAGCCAATCCCAGAGGCTTGTTGAACTTCTTCTTTAAGAGTATGTCTACTGAACGCACCATGTAAGAAACGACTGGCTCCGGTGTGTAGTAAACTCCCCGCCGTTCACGCATTTGCGGTTTGTATGCTGCTAAAAAGTCTTCATAGAACCGGATAACAATATCCTCTCTGTTCATCTTCATTTCAAAGTCAGATAAGATAGCATCCATCTTTGCCGCGCGCAGAATACTGAAAATATCAGCAACGGCGCCTACTAATTCCTCACCTAATTTATTAGCGCTTTGCTTAGACACATCCTCGAATAACTTGCGTAAGAAAGGATTAGTCTCTGGAAGTTGCTGCCAAGCATATTGACGATTAAAGTCAGTCTCTTTGGTCTTATTAGCTTTCTTATCCTTAATATAGCTAAATACTCTTGCAGTAAACAAGCCATAGGCTATTGTTTGAGCGTAGATATCCGCAAAGCTGTAGTCTTTTTCGTTGTCTGATGTTAACTGAAGTGTAGGTAATAGTTCCTTCTGAAATTTTTTTAGCAAATTGTGAAGATACCCGTCTTTCCCTTCAGCTTGGTAAACTTTTGGAATAGCATGTTCAATACGGCGTGCAGCTTCAGCTAGTGCGCGTGCAAGTTCACTGGCTGTTTTAACTGGTTCATAAAATATCCAATCGACCTGGGGAACTGGACAAATTCCTCTTTGAGCGATAGTTAATTTACCTTGTCGAAGCCGCTCAAGGCGCCCAATTAGCTGGCTGTCGTTCCACTCAAAGGTTTGAATTTGATTTTTACGTAATCCTCCTTCAGTTGGTAATACCAATGGAATGCGACCACTACTTTCTTGAGTGGGAAGCAAAAGGTACATTACTGGCTTATTAACAATATCTTTTATATTAGAGTAATGCCCGTATACTTCTTGTTTTTTTTCCTGTGTTAGTAACTGTTTAATTTGTGCATCAGTTGCATCATTTAATTCTGGTAAAAAACCTACAGCAATTGGGCATGTTTCAAGTGCTTCGTCCTCGTCTTCACCAGGACGTAAATACCAGAAGTTACCACTTTGTGGGTCACGTTGTACAATCGGGTATCCTAATAATTCTTTTAATGCTGTAATACGATTTTGCTGATTACCCGCTGAAATCGCGCGCAAGTTTTCCTTGGTGAAAGTCATAAAACACCAACCCTATATATATTATGAAATAACTAGCAATGTCAAATATGCAGCGCAAGATATCTGCAAATAAAGCAGAATCTACAAATATACATCTACAAGTAATAACACCTGTAAAATGCGTCTAATGCTGAAGGGCATTAGTAACAAAGAATAACTATAAATTTTTACCAAATTTTAATAGGAATTTTTTTAGGACACCGAATATTTAGTAAGTAATTCTTTTCCTCTGGTACCAAGCTCAAGAAGTTTATGTTCAATGAGTTTAAATGCCATCGGGGATGGTTTGGAGTGTCCATTTTCCCAGCGGTTGACGGTGGGGTATGTGACTCCAACAAATGCCGCGAACTGTTCTTGCGTAAGTTCGCATAGAAGACGCAATTCACGAATGAATTGTCCAACTTCTGGTTGTTTGGTTATTAACTTGTGCTTCATTTAACTCTCTACGAAAGGGCGTAGTGGGTAGTTAGTGCAAGATATATTATTTGATATATCGAACATTATAATCACAGAAAATTTTTAAGCCATCAGAAATAACCGAGGGTATTTAATTGGCGCCTTAATAGTGCTGATGTTTCTGATTCAAACATTTATACCCTGTAAGTTTGAATCGAAAAGCTTATAGCAGTACAGTTTTGTACACTAAATTAAACTTTATTAGTGGTTACTACTAAGTAATTTCAGTAAAGGTAAAATCACTTAGATAACTTGTAATTCTTGCTAAATAATCAGTAATGATTACTTTGATTATTTAGTTTAACTTTGGGCAAATATCTCCTAGTGATGATAAGTGAACTTACACAGAAATGTAAAGTATCCTAAGCAAGTTGCACACCAGCAATTGTCAATTGCCGCTCTATTAAACTAGCTAGAAGTCAGCATATTTGCTGAGTTTTCGCAAGCTGGTTGATTATATAGAGTAATGTGTCATCTGATATGTTCCCAGTCTAGTGGAAAATTCTGATATTAACTAGTTTTATTAAATACCTCTTGTCAAGTGATTTTTAAAACTAAGTACTTATGCTTGTACTATACAGGCGCCTTATCTATAAAGGCATAGCAAGCGATATGTAGCTGCTCTTGAGGTTACTGAAAATATATTTCGTTAGAGAAAAAGTTGGTTATTGTTCTCTGAAAATAAAACCAACAAATTCTTCCGGCGCCGTCAAATATTCGATGGCTCGTCTTATCTCATGACAGGCGCCTATATAGGTCTTCCATTCTCTCTCCCCTGTAGATATTTACCTAGTATAGGCGCCACTTTCTGTTATAAACGGCTTACACTTATAGACAGGCGCCTTCAAACAATCATGATATATATAGATATACATCGTCTTCACTTAAATTATTGAGTGTTTATCAAAGATACTTTACAGGCCGCGCGCTTGAAATTGGCAACAGTACAATTTTACTGACTAATTGTCCTCCCAATTTAATACATCAAGCACTTCCTTATACCATCACAGCAATTTAATTGTCTTATCTCGATTCTATCTCCCAGTAGATACCCTATAAGCTTTTACACATCCAATCTTTGCCAAATCCACTTGTCGCTCTCGATAACGTTTTTACTTTCGCTGTAACCAAGCCACATACCATTCATATGCTCATTATCTTGGGAAATAAGCATTTTGAATGCTCCGTGAACATGAGAACGACGATTCGGGTGAAACCAAATGCCTGTGAAATAGCGACTATCTTGTACACTTCCGCGAAGTCTTAAGGGAAATTTCTGTTCAACTTTCTTAGCTGTGGGGTGGTTGTCTGGGTACGGAACAATACGACCAACAACAACTCCAAACAGCTCTGATACCTCGATTGCTTCAATATAAGGAGTTTGTTGCTGTCCATAGTAAAACGTTGCTAGCCAAAGACCTTTAACTCCTTCATCCTGTTTAGAACCTAATTGCGATACAAACGGGGCAAGCCAGTTTTTTAGCGTTTCACTCATGAAGAGTGTAATCACAATCGACACAATTGATCCAGCCACCCAATTCAACAGCAATAATACTACTTCCATTTATCCTATCACTGATAAAAAATGTTCTCTAAAATTTTAAAAGTTAAGGGTTTTCTTTAATAGTAAGTATTATACTGAAAGATTATTATATGCAAAATTAAATACTATATATAGCAAGATAACGGCGCCCTTTTAACTCTTAGCTTATTCTTTGGTAAGAGTAATTGTTTTTGATATAAACATGAAAGAACTTACAATGTGACAAGGCGCCCATCAACCCTTGGTAAACAGATAGTGGAACTCGTGAATATTGATATACACCCCCACTATGAAACTCAATTTCAAGCGTGCAAGTAGCTTCGTCATAGCCAAAGCTTTGTAAACCGCTTGATATAACTGGTATTGGCATACCCCAAAATTAATTTGTTAATATTGAGGTTAAAGTTACCCATAGCTTTAAGAGAAAAGCAAAAGTTTTATGAGAGAAACAAGCCTTGTAGTAGACCCTGGTTTTGTGCATCATAGAAAAATCGAAGCAATCCTGGGACAAACAGGAACAGAAATAATTAGTAAAGAAATTGAAAGGATTCCTTCACAAACTCCTAACTGGAGGAAGGAAGTTATAATAAGCCATATATATTCAAGAATTACCTTAGATTTTTGTAGAGTCAATGAAATTAAGACATTACAACAAGTATTGTTTGATGAAAACGGTCAACTCTTCTGCTCTATCGTTAACGTTCTACCTTGTAAAGAAATTTATGAATCCAAACGTGTAATTATTAAGTGCAAAAGCATTGATGACATTAATTATAAAGTTGAATTTCATATAACATCTGATAAAGTTTGGTCTGAAACTTTAAAGTCAGGCTTGTATCAAGGTGGTGATTTTGCAATAGTGGCACAGTATAATAGTAGAGATGATAACACGTTAATATTTCATCCTCTGTTAATTGGTTATCCATATTTAGCTGATGTGAAAACAGGAGATTTATCATGGAATAAATATACAGATTTTTATCAGCTTCATCTTGAGGATTTCACAGAGTTTGAGATAGTTAAACAACATCCGTTACCAAGTTCAACTGAAGAAATGAAATTTATTCATGAAAATGTATTTAAGCAATGTTTGGGTAGGATATTAACGGAGTCAACTCCGAAAGATTGGGGTGGGGAATCATCTGATTTCTTCACTTCTCATCTTCATATTCAAGGGCGTAGGCTATCGGCTGCTTTTCTTTTAAAGGGACCAGCAAAATACTCACCAATGACACTCAAGCACTTGGGTAAAAATGGTGATCAAATAGTGAGATTATCTAAAGAGCCTGCTAACGTTTTAGTCATTCAACACTGTCATGATATATTGCCACCCGTCATAGAAACACTTAGGGTTTTTGCTACCCAACCTTCTAAACCACGACATTACTGTTTTATAGATGGTCGAGAATCATTAAGAATGCTAAAAGCATTTAATTTGGTTGATTGGGCTATTGAAGAATCCACTAAACTTGGTCGAGAAAAAAAATAGCTTAAACTCATTATCTAAACTCAACTCTTTTCTTGCTACAATATTACTACATAAATATTTTCTTAATCAAAGATACTTTACGACCCGCGCGCTTGAAATTGATACTGGCGCCCCTCGCTTGTCTTCATGCCAAATGTGCAGTTGTAGACGAGGAACGGTTGTTTGTAATTTCTGCGAATTTTATGCTGATCTGCACATGAGTGTAATATCGAGGCTGGTGTGCTTCCAATCGTCGTGCTGTTGCAACTAAGGCAATGCACGCGCAGTTTGAGACGTTGGTAGATAGGGGAGTGTTGCGAAGGGCGCCGGGGATATAGTGAGTTTTGAGCGGCGCCTAATATGTTTTTTAAGTTTAGCAAAAATTTATTTTTTCTACACAGAAAAATTATGGTTATATTTTAATAATCTTTTATTCTTACATTAATATGTATAATATGCCTCCTGTAAGTTTACTATTTGAGCAAGCAAGATTAGTGAATGTATGTATAGAGATTACTATCAAGAACCTATTTTTGAAGATAGAATTAGAAATTTAGCTACGAATATTCAGATTAAAGATTTGCCATCAGTTTCAATTAAACTCAAAAAACAATTACCTATAATATCAGCTATATACTTTGTTTTATCAGAGTCAGAAATTTTATATATTGGTAAGTCATTAAACTTAAATAATAGATGGAAAACTCATCACAGAAGGTTTGATTTTCTAAGATATGAAAATATTACAATATACTGGTATCAGTATACTGAGATTGAAACTTTAATAGAATTAGAAGCTTATTTAATTTCAAAATATTCTCCTAAAATTAATAACTCTAAAATAGATAAAGATTTAGGAGCAGAAATAAGATTAGAATCGTTCCTTGACAATGACTCTATTGAAGTCATGAAAAATATAGCGGCTTCTAGAAAACAAAGTTTATCAACGTTTATCGAAAATTTATTGTTTCAGGAAATTTGCAAATATCGTAATTTTAATAAAAAAAAAAAACAAAGAGCCATTATTAAATGTTGATTTACTTTCATATTTTGACGAAAATTAGAATATAACCGTAATCGGCGCCCACACCAAACAACAGGCGCCCAAACTACTGGTTCTTCATCGCTTCCACTACCCGCTTCACAGCTTTTTTGGTGAATAAAGAAAAATCTCCTTTAATAATCCAATCCAAATAGCCTGGGTCAGTCGCATAAACTTCTACTAAAGTTTTACCGTTGTACTTGCCGAAAGCTAGCGTCTCTACGTGTGAATCGTTATAGACTATTCTTCTTGTAGGGTCGAGTAAATCAAACGGTGTGAAAGCAGCTAAAACATCCGTATCATTTTGGATTGGATGGTACGAATTACCATTATTGTCCTCTAGTTCAACATTCTCATACTTTTGAAGCTGTGATTTGAAAACTTCGTAAGTAGCACGAATGTCATTTGCAGCATTATGGGCGCCGTCCAATTCCTGACCACAGTAGTACTTATATGCTGCTTTCAGGTTACGAGGTTCCATCTTATGGAAAATGGTTTGAACATCAATAAACTTCCTACCTTCAAGTTTAAAGTCTATTCCTACACGTAGAAACTCAGCTACCAGTAAGGGGATATCAAACTTATTTGAGTTGTATCCTGCCAAGTCACAATCATCAATAAAATATACGATACCAGGTGCAATATCAAAAAATGTCTTCTTACCAACCACATCTTTGTCGTAAATACCATGCACTTGCGAAGCTTCAACAGGTATAGGAATAGTTGGGTTAAGTATTTGCTGCTTTAGTTTCTCTGTACCATCTGGGAACACCTTCAGCACTGCAATTTGTACAATGCGGTCAGTAGATATATTTGTTCCAGTTGTTTCTAAATCGATAAACGCGAGTGGACGCGCTAAGTTTAATTTCATTCTGGGTGTACCCTTTAAAAATAAATAGTTAATTTGAGTTATATTAAACTGGTGCAGACCAAGCTCATTTATAATTATTCAATACTTGAATACAATTGCTAAATTTCACTTCAGTCAAATAATCCAAAATTTTCTCATATACATATCACCTTAACAAATCTATTGTTCTGTCTCATGTATAAAACTTCAAATCATATATGTTTATTCGTAAAGTTTATATAAAATGTACATCAAGGCTTTTTGAATAAAATCTGTTGAAATAAAAATTTATATAACACTGTTACAGGCGCCTACAAAGCTTACTCAAAATATTAGAGTATTTGTACTGTAAAAATTACGTTAAGGTTTTAATTGCTGCTTTTGTTTCATAACAGGCGCCTATATATAGATACGCCCTTCATTTTCCAAGACAGGCGCCTCTCTATGTGAATCACTTGTACTAGCACAGGCGCCGTTTCCATATTGAGAAAACCAAAACCATATGCTCTCCTCATGGTTGTTTCAAAATGTCCTTAATAGCCAAGCAACCAACGAACAATAACATCAAAAACTGTGCAAATTGGAAACCTACATCCAGGCGCCAGCCTTGAAATATCATTATAAAACCGTTGAGTAATAGTGCAGATGCTCCAATTACCAATTGCGCTATATCCAAAGTAGAGGCTGTGCCCTGATTAAACTTGTTTAGGCAGAATATTAGATAAGTAAGACCAGCAATTACATAAATAATACCTATACCACTGGCACCTGTATTTATTGGAGCAACATTAACTTGAGAGAAAATAATCATCTCGGATGTCTCGAATGTACGCGCGTTATATATATAGTTCCCTGAATCGCTTCATCATATATAGGCGCCGTTTGACAAACTTGAACTATCAAAGCGAGTTCATTTACAAATAATACTCTTAACTATTGATTATGCATTAAAGGGTTGAGTGTTGATTTTGTAATACAGGCGCCACTCCAGAAATGAAGGACGAATGGCGCCCTAAACTGCATCAAAAGTAAATTGTTCTCATCCTCTCTGTATTTTCCCGGATTGAGGAGTAATCTTCCCGTAGCTGATATGTGGCGAGTAATCTATTATTTACCGTGCGCTTCGTGTTTCCTAGTTAACTACTTAAAGAGAAGTCGAAACTATTACCTCTAACTGACTACCTCAGTTAAAGGCACCATTTATAATTCATAGAATAATATCCTTAAGACAATGGTACAATTTTATAACTCTAGCACTGAACGTGAGCAAGACATTCAAGCGTTTTTAAAAATCATTGGTATTTCAGATTTAGATAAAGAACTAATAGAAATAAGTTTGATGCATCCGTCATACTTATATGAGTCAAATGTAGATAGAGAGAAAAAAGATTTACAGGAGAAAGAGTACAGGCGCCTAGCTCACTTGGGAGATGCCGTAATTGGCGCAATTATTACAGATTATCTATATGAACAATACTCAGATTTAGCAGAGGGTGAACTAACTCAACTTAAACAACAACTGGTGGGTAAAGTGCAATTATCCGAGTTCGCTCGCCAAATAAGTTTACATCAATTTTGCTTGTTGGGTAAAAGTTTACAAGGAAGAAATTTAAATGAGCAAGGAAAGCTTTTTGCAGAAATGTTTGAAGCTGTATTTGGTGCAATATATTTAGGGTTAAAGCGTGACTTTTCTTCTTCTAAGTTATGGTTGATTGAGCGCTTGCTTGCGGATACATTAGATGAGATTATTGATTTAAATGAAACAGATGATGAGGATAAATATGAAGATTCTGGTTATGTTTTAACTACAAGAGAATACCTGGACATGATTGGATTACACGACTTTCCTGATTATGGATGGGCGCTGTTCGTGTTGATGACGACTAACGTTAATAGGGTTTGTATGAGGTAAAACAGGCGCCAATTTGATAAATACGCACGATACCTAAATATCTAGGTACTTGGTAGCAGGCGCCACTGTTAGGACTAATTATCAGTTTTTATAACTACCTCAGCATTTATTTACATACATTACAATTCAACAAGGCGCCTGTTTTCCTTACAAAATTTGGTAAAGGTATTTATGAACATCATTACTACTCCAATTGCGAATAACCCTTTGACTATTGCATCATTTATAGCAGGTGCCACACTTAGTAGCATCTTGATAGGTTGGTTGATAAAAACCGGAAGTTTACCGCTCAAAACGATGATGGCATACAGCGAGAAACAATTGCAGTTTATACGGGTTTGGGTAAAAATCGCTTTGGCGATTGGGGTAATTGTTCCATTTGTACTGTTAATAACTTTATGGTCGAATTCTATCGCGCGTCAATTTTTAGCCAGCTATCTTGCAGTGGTTATAGTTCAATTAACCTGTGAAGCTAGCTTTAGTCGTTGGCTTGTCAAAAGTGTTGTTGTTGTTATTGGTACTATTTATACAATTTTTCGCCTGTGGCAAGTTTGGGAAGGACTGCACTTAACTTCTTACAGTCAACTTGAGCTAGGTTTATTATGGCTAGTTATGTTGTTCTGGATAGCAAATATAATTATGCTAATTTTCATGGCTATCCCCACTATTCTTCCAGAAAAGAACGAAAATCAACCTTCTGAGCCTTGAATATATATAATCACCTCATAACTTCCCACAGGCGCCGCAAAGAGACCGACTGAAATACTTTGGACTTGCATAAATGGTGCCTATCTGACGGAGCAAGTTAGTTTTAAAACCACTATCTGCCCCAATAATCAAATAATAAATTAAGTAGTGTCTGTAACTATAGCACAGTAAGGATTTGAGAGTCTGAGAATCTTCCTTAACGTACAATGAAACCCGTTTTAGGGCACGATGACTTTTAATTAATCGAAGATACCGTGAGCAGGCACATGTTTTGCAGCACAAACAGCCTTCAACAGGTTCATTGATGCGGGTGAGTCGGCAAAAATATAACTATTGTCAGTGAACCATCCGGGGTTCTTCATGACATCGATGTTGTTATATATTTTCATAAAGAAAAAGTTTTGGTTATCTACTGCTCTGCCGTCTACTTCCACTCTACCGTTTCGACACCAATGAGTGTAAGCTCCGAGATTAATAGATTGCGAACCATCTTTACGTAGAACAGCGTAATTAAAAGACCTGTTGTAATCTCCTAACATTGGTTCTTTCGGATTCTGCGGAAACTTAATGTTCACACTACTAGGAGTAAACATCAACCGACTACCGTTTTTTGTAGTTCCCGCTACGATAACGAAATTGTTTGCTTTTGCTTGGGGAGTAGAAACTATCGATAAAGTGAGAGATAACAGTATTACTGATAAAGTTTTCATTTTAGGTATAAATTATAACTAGTTATCAGATTAAGATACGATGAGCTATAATTTTGGTTCCATAGCTTATAGACAAATGGTGTCATTCCTAGGGTAAGCGCAAATTACAGGCTTATGCTTTATATAAGCAATAGTTGTAGCGAATATAATAACAGGCACTTGTTATAAATATTGTTTTACCTTTCATATTTTTCAATCCACCGTTTACGAGCTTTTACATCCATCCTAAATTTCATAATAACGGCTGCTATTGTTCCTCGTAAAACTAATTCTATATCTGGATAATTACCTTTTTTAATATAAATACCTGTACTTGCTAAATAAAGGCTAAGGGCAATACCACATGCAGCCTGCCATAAGTACCATGCACCAAATACTCTTAGTTTTCCAGATAAATCACGAACTTCTACAATTTTACTCTGATGCGGTATTTCTACCAAGTTTAAATTTTGTTCTTTCACAATCTATCTACATACAAAAATAAAATCGCCTTTAATAAAAGTAACGAAATATAGTAAGATTTTGTTTCGATCAAAACCTATCTTTACAAAAAGATTAAGAATGTGAAACAATGATGAAAACTCTTTCTTCAGATAAAAAAATCATTATTTTTTTCATAGTGGAAACTTTTGATGTAGGCGCCTCAAACTTGACGTTCCAAGTTTCACTGGCTAAACTCTGTGCAAGCTACCAGATGAGCGCTAATTATAACGTTACAAGTAGTGGTAATTACCATTCGTCTGCGTACCTTAACGTTACTTAGACGGCGCCAACTCAAGAGGCAATTATATAGAAACACAGGCGCCCTTCATACCAGCCACGAATCACTAACTAGCTAACTTAAGTTCCTGAGTGCTATGACGTGGTTCTTCTTTACTGGACGAAACCCAGCTAGCAATCATCACCAGAATTTCAGCTTTTTGGGCAGGTGTTGCCAATGCTACCAATGAGTGTAAATCAATATTTGAGTGACCAGCCATAAATTCAGCGGGATTTTTACCAGCAAGCAATAAGCAAAAATAGAATCTTGAACCCGGCGCCAGTTCTTCCATAGCTTCTAACATCTGCTCCAACGTTGTATGAGATACGGCGCCGCCCTTACCATTCCTGAACTGCGACACGTGTGAAGGGCTTATACCGATATGACGCGATAATATGGCGCCTGTAATACCATATTTTTTTAAAGTTTCGTCAAAACATTGATTTATGAGCATTGTTGACTTGTTACCTAGATTCACTGATAATTAACTATATTCACTATATGTGAACAAAATATATATAAAGCTTACTTTCTAGTATCGCATTCAAAAACTTACTTCTGGGAATCATAGTGATTAAGTCAGGGTGAAACAATGCTATGAAACAGTCTCAAATTTACAACCAACATAAAACCAAACAGGCGCCTTCTGTTGTCATAGAGGGTAATTTTGCATCAACTTACAGAGTTAGGGAGTCGGGTAGTAAATACTCGACTTCAAATAAACAAGGTCAGGATGGCGCCAATACCCCGTATCACATTGCCGAGTTGGTAATTCAAGTATTAGGCGCCATTGATCTTGACCCCTGTGCAGACGATGCTAAACACATACCCGCGCGTCAACATTATACTGCTGCTGATAATGGGTTGCAGAAAGAATGGAACGGGCGCCTGTTTGTTAATCCACCACAGGAATGTTCCGGTCTGTGGATAGAAAAGTTAATTGAAGAAATCCAGTCAAACAGAGTCACAGAAGCAATTGCATTGGTCGCAGCTGCCACTGATACGGATTGGCTATCAGAATTGTTGGTAACTCAAGCTGTTTGTTTTTGGAGAGGTAAAATCCAGTTTTTAGATGATGATTATTTGCTAACGGCGCCTGTACAACAACCCTATGTACTAGTTTATTGGGGAAATAATCAAGGTAGGTTCAGAGAAGTATTTAAGGATTATGGAACTGTTCACCTGCCAGTGTTTAAAAAAGTTCTAGTGGATGAATCAACAACTTCTAGAGAAAAGCCTTTAGTAGATGAAGTCCCATTTTCTCTAGAAGAAAATTTAGAACCAGCGGAGGCGCCTGAAACAACACTTATAGAAGTCGTATCAAGTCCGAGTGGTAGTTTATACAGGTATCTGAAGAACAACAAATTAAAATCTGGTATTGTCGCATCCTATCCGCGTGTTGAAGGCGCTCGTGACCCAGACAATCTAAGTCACTGGTATTGGGGTTACAACTACAAAGTTCTAGTTGGTGGAAGTTGGAAATCTAAGTCTATGAGTGTTTCTAGACCAAAGGTTCATGCAGTGCGACAAATGATAGAAAATAGTACATCCGTTGCAGTAATAAAAGATTTTATAAAAGTTCTAAGGAATGATTTAGAAATTTCTAGAGAAAGGGTTCTAGAGGAAAAGGCACCATTTTCTCTAGAAAAAAAATCCGCCAGCGGGCGCCTGTACCCATATACCAAAGATAAAACCTTGAAGTCAGGTGTAGTTGCTTCCTACCCGCGCGTTACAGGTGAGCGTGACCCAAATAATTTAGAACATTGGTATTGGGGTTATTCATACGAAGTGCTGGAAAACGGTAAGTGGAAAGGACGTTCACTTTCAGTACCTAGAAGTAAAGTGGCGCCGATACAGGCAATGATTGATAGCCACAAAACTGTAAGCGAAATTAAATCTTTTATAGAAAAGTCTTAGAAATAATAGAGATGCTAGTTGCGGTGCCTTTTTAATCACAAAAAGTATAAATTCTTCATCCTAAGCATTTAAGTATATGTTGATGTAGTAAAAATTTTATGAAAATAAATAGTAATCATATACTATTGGAATAGTAATTATAACGGCGCCTTAATTTCTTCGTGCGTATTTAAATTATATTGAGTACATCCTTATAATTTTTATACCATAATATGAAAAGTCATTGGTTCACTGTGTAGTAGTGGTAAGAAACTGAAGACATCCATTTTGACAACTTTAGTAGGAGGTCATAATTAAGTCTATACAGAAGTACTTAAGTATAAAATTAATAAGCACCGCATCGAGTATCGATTCAATTTCAATTTATTCTATCAGGCGTATCTAACTCTCAACTGCAATATTTCAACTATTAAGCTGCGGAATGCTATAAACGTGGCGCCAATACTTACACTAAGTACTTAAATATTCAAATTTTGAACAATCATTTGCTGCATCATCGGCGCCTGCGCTCGTTCTTAGATTAGTCTGGAAAATTTATGAGTGTCTAGTATTTTACACGCTTAGGAGAATTAACGCGCAAATTGTACTACGAACAAATTAAAGATTGGGGAATAGCTCAATGGTCGCAACCACTGTTGGATATCGTTTTTGATGGTGTCGCTGATACTATAGATTACCAATTGAAACAATTACTACCTTCAAAATTTTGTCAGAAATATTACTATCGTTTTCAAACTGATAAATTAGAACCTAGTGATATTATAGATGATACAAGTTATCGCAATATCCAATCCTTAAAAAGTTTAGCTCAAACAATTATTGAAACACAAGATAAGGATTTGGAAGAACTATGTCAACAGTTATCTGATAATACGTAGCGTATTCTCCTTGCTAAAGAAGCTATTAAACCTTTACAAGAAGTCTGAAAAGCCTAATGGTGTATAAACGTTCGTTTATTAAATATAATTGCTTTCAAGATATTTTAAGTAAATACTTTAAGCATTATATTAGTTTTATCGGTAATTATAGGAACACTAATATTTTGGTGTGTATGTAAAATTAAATACTTGAATGACAGCATAACAGGCGCCGTTTGTAGTGGAGAAGCTTCTATATAAACAGGCGCCAATAAACATGTTGGTTAAATATATAGGCGCCACCCTTACCAGTTATGAGCGTGCAGGCACCGAAAACTTGTAGAACGAGTTTCTCTCATATTTTACGAAATTCAACTAATCAACCTGTAGGTAATGATAGTCACCTGTAAAAAAAAATTTATGAAACTTGAAAGTATTGCATTAGTTACAATTATAGGATTTGCTACACCTACGGTCGCTGCTACACAAAATTTTGATTATCCTAGTGGTTATTATAGTGATAATACATGGGCAGTTCAACTTAGATTTAATGAAGGGGAATATAATTTTCAGCGCATTCATCTTCAAACTAACCAGTCGATTTTTAGTACAGATGTAACAAAGTCTGGCGATAAAAACCGTCAAGTCTACACCTGGAAAAAGGATGGATATAGTTATAAAGTTTCTTACCGACCAAAACAGCCAAATATTATTCGTTTAGAAATATATCATCCTAACAGACAGCCTATATTGAATCGTTTGCTATATAGTAATCGTTAATCAAGTCTCGAAACAAAGAGCCAGAAAAAGAAACTCGCTCTGGGCGCCACTTTTAGCTATTTGATACATCATCTGGTAAACCCAAGCATTTTCGAGATTCAGCGTCATACTTGGCTTTATCCCAATTTTTAGCAGTTTTGAATTTTCCGTTTGTAGCATTACTGCTGCAAATGGTGGAGTGGCTAGGATGTTGTTCAAACCACGTTAAAAGTTTAACAATTAATTTTTCTATATAATTAATCGTTTTTGGCGCCAATTTAAAACGTATGTACTTTTTATTTACTGAAGCAACAATTCCTTTTTATAAGGATGATTTGAGACCTCTTTAAATAATTAACGCGCGTAAAAATCAAATTATGCAGGCGCCACTGGACGTTAGTTTCGTTCTAGACCTGGGTATCCTAACTGTATAGAATAATCATTCTCCGTTAAAAAACATACAGGGATATATGACAACATACTGCCGCGACCAAGCTAGAGAAGAATTGACATTGATGATGGGAGGAGGCGCCGCTCACTTCGTTCAAATGCAAAATTCAAAATGCAAAATTCAAAATGATAGAGGGTATTCAAATGTACCTAAACTACATGTTGATTAGAGAGTATTGGATTACTTCTTTAATTTTTAATTTTTAATTTTTAATTTTGAACTTGAGCGCAGCGAGTGGCGCCGGAGTTTTCAATGCCAGCCTAACTGCTGTGCAAGCTGCTGTTGTTGCTCGTATTGCTCAAGTTTATGACGTGGATATCATTGCCGCAGGTGGAGCAGGCGCCCAAGAGGAAGCAATCATTGCAGCGGGTGGAGGACAATTATTAGCCAGGGTTGGAGGAACATTGGCTGGCATGATTCCTGGTGTAGGAGGACTTGTTCAACCAGCGATTGGGGCAGGTGCAGTTAAAGCGTTTGGTGAAGCCACAATTGCCTACTTTGAGAATCTTTACCCCAACAAGGTTTATGTCAAGAAGTAGGGTATGCGCCACTACTTACAGGCATTCAAATATCCAAATACTCATAGATTTAGGCATAGTTGTCTAAATTACAGACCGTTCAACGAGGAATAAGCTCCTCAAAAGTTTGTCTTACAATTTGCTTTTGACCAGATTTTCTCTGTAGTTTTGCTCTTAAAAATAACACCCAATCTTTCAAATTAAACAACGTCCAGCCTGTATGTTTAAAAGTTATAGTAGAATAAATATCTTTTACCCATTCTTTCGTTGAATAATGATGAGCAAAACTATAATCTTTAAATGATGAATAGGGTGCCAATTCTTTATTAAACAATCCCAGGATTGTATCTTTAAATCCCCTAATCATCATATCAAATACTGGATAAGTAGTAATCGGAGAAAAATATGGTGGAGGCATAAAAATATCTATATTATTATCTTTTTCTGCTTCAGAAAGCGATGCCAGCGTCAGTCCATAAAACGTCCGCTTGATAGTAGTATAAAATTCATCGTCTTCATATTCTAGGTTGTCCCAATTTTGCACCAATAGTGATGCTAGTCTTTTGATAATCGGATGTTGGGGCTTGGCTCCAATCATACAATTTTGTAAAAAAACCGCTGTCTCCATTGTGGCAAACATAGGAGGAAACATACCAGCAAAGAAGTCATAGCAATAAACAAAAACATCCAACGGCTTTAAACAAATACAATCGCAGTCAGCATATATTCCCCCATATTGGTATAAAATATCGTATCGTAGTACATCGACTCGTTCACCTAGAGTTAAAGCTTGGTCAAATAAAAACTTAAGCTCTTCATTAACAAAGGTATAGTTTTTTACCTCTTTATTCGTCCACATTTTATACTCCCAATTTGGATGTTGTTCTCTCCAAGTTTTTTGGTATTCCTGTAATTTTGAAGGAATCGGACGGTTGCCAATCCATATCTGATGAATAATTTGGGGAATTTTTGGATTATCTTGAAGTTCAACGTTTAAAAAGTGGTTTTTTTCATATAAGGTTTTAAAAAATTGGAAAGATTTGAGGTTCTGACCCTTATACTTTTCAATTTGCCTAAAATACCCCGTTCCTTTTCCCATAGCATTGTCAAAATCAACATAGTCTTTTTGTAATTGTTCTTGTAACAAAGCTTGGTGGGATAACATATTTTTATACTGAGTCAGTTTCATGACAAAATCAACAAGGCTATTATCAAGCATATACTAGGCTGCGAATTTTGCGGTAAACTGAATCGTAAGGATTCAAGTCTATATTTAGTTTGACTAGTCTTAAACAATAGTTGCGGCTGTGCCGCAACTGCAACTGCATTGCTCCCGCAAACAGTGAGTTAACTAAAGGCAAACAATTACTTGTGAACTGTGGATGAGCGCCATGTAATGATGACTAATGTTGATAGGCTTCCACTTGCAGATGCCATACTAACCAGAAGGCACGCCCAAGCATGGAACTGTCGAATGTTGCATATGGCGCCTGATTATTGCGCTATAAATGTTCGCTCTACGAAGGCGCCTCAATTAGTAGTACTATAGTCCTATTATGGCATCGGTGCCTAACGTATATTAAGTAATTAGCTAGATGTAAAGTAAATTAGTTATATGCACATCTATGGATAAATATTTAACTCCTGAGCAAGAAGCTACATCATTAACAACTCGCCCAGAAAGATTAGAAGAATTAGCAAATGATTATAGTACTACTCGACGAGTTCTCCGAATAATTGCATCGAATCCGAATACTCCGAAAGAAATATTATTCAAACTAGGAGAAGATTTTACTCAAGAAATTTTTAATAATCCAGTTTTAGGACTTTTGTTATTGGAAAATCCACATTTAATAACTGAAATGCCTTACAATACAGTTATTAGCTTACTCAAACTAGACTCAAAGTTTGAATTTTGGGCGGTTGAAACAGTTGTTAGACGTTCCGATTGGTTAGACATATTTGAAAAAATAGAAATCCCTACCAGATTATTAAAAGTACTTGCTCATAGTTATGATTATAAAGTTCGTAGTTGGGTAGGCGAAAATTCTAATACACCCGTCAATATTTTGATAATGCTTACTAATGATAAAGAATCTATTGTTCGTAAGTCAGTAGCATCTAATCCTAACACACCTATTGATTTTATAAAAATTTTCTCGAATGACGATGAATGTGTTCGTCTAGGTGTAGCATCAAATCCAAATACACCTCAATATCTTCTCAAACTTTACTCAACTCATGATGAGCATGTTCGTGCTTGTATTGGATCAAATCCAAGTACACCTTTAGATGTTTTGAAAATTCTCTCTCAAGATACTATTTTTAATGTTCGCGCTTCACTTGTAAATAACAAAAACACTCCTGCTAGTATTCTTACAGATATTTTTCCAAACTTTGAAGATATTTTTAAATGTTTTTCTGAAGAAAACAGCTATCTTAATACGATGAATAAGTTACAAAACTTGAATTTTCAAACCAAGGGTTACAATATACGCGATTGGTGGGAAAACTATTTTGGTTTTCGTCTAGCCTTTGCAAGTCATCCTAATACACCAGGTGACATCTTAGATATTCTTGCTACTGATGACTGTTATTATGATGCCGTAGCAGTTCAAGTTGTAGTTGCAGAGAACTTAAATACTACAGCTAACACATTAAGAAAACTTTCTCAAGATATATGTACTCTTACCCGTTGTAATGTAGCGTCTAATCCTAATACACCTATCGATATATTAGAAACTCTTTGCCATGATGACGAGCCTTTTGTTCGCATGAGTATGGCACTTAACCCTAACATACCTCCTAACATTCTAGAAATTCTTTCTCGTGACACAATATATGTTCGTATGTTTGTTGCAAAAAATCCTAATACACCTGCTCACGTTCTAAAAATTCTTTCCCCAAATTCTTAATTGATTATGCTGGAGGCGCCGTTTGTGATAAATATAGCAGCAAGCACCGTTCTCCAAATACCCAACTACACCAACCAGACGAGACAATCCTCACACTCAGGAGCGCTGGTAATGTTGTGCAAGTGGCACCTGTAATAAACGAGTAGGCACCACTTGCACAACAAACAAGTACGTAATTTGCGTAGATATATTCAAACAGGATATTTATATGTTTTCTCGGAGAGTGCATTATGGAGGCGATGATTTCAGATTATGCAATTGGAACCTCTTGAATTTTGCCACAAATGGTTGAAGGCGCCTGCTCCTGGTGAGCGTGGATACTATAAGACATGTGTAAAGCTTCTAGCGAAGGCTACAGGGCTTTCTGCTCGTACTGTTGAAGGTTGGGGATCAGATTTTTCTAACCGTCCTGAGTACGTTTTAACTACCCTAAAGAAGGAAGATACAATTCTTCAAATTCGAGAATTAGTGAAAAAAAGTGAATTATCTGATTTTATTGATGAAACTTAATTACGCAAATCACGTATAATGGTAGAAAAGTTAAAAGGCGCCATGTTCAATTACCAATTCGCAGTTCGCAGTTCGCAATTGAAATAATTTAATTGCGACTTGCGACTTGCGACTTGCGAATTGTTGTATGGCGCCAATTGATAAAAATACTACCAGTATCATGACACAAAACCAGGTTTTCCGCACTACTATTTCAAATCCACCATCTGTACCAGTTGTTTTGAACTACAACTTTGATTACGATTGCTTCAAGAATTCCGACCTGAAAAATAGAGCCAAAAGCGCGCTCGGCAGTTTTTTTGGGTTTATAGGCGCCACCCTAGACGGGTTGTTACAGGTTGGTCGAATGCTCCGAAGACTATACAACGATTGTGTTGCATCCTTACCCAATGGAAAGAAGGTATTTGAGCAGTGGATTTCAAGCTCTGATTTCGGCGCCAGTCAGTATTTAGCAAAAAGTTCGATGGAAATTGCTGGCTGGTTCGACGGTTTACAACCAATTCGTCAAGAAAGCATTCGCTCAAAAGTACAAAAATGGAGTGTCAGTGCATTAGTTCAGTTAAGCAAAGTTGCTGATAAGTTTTTAGAAGAAGTAATAAACGGTGGTAAGAAAACTGCTGCACAAGTAAAGCAAGCGGTTCAAGCACTGGCGCCATCTATCAAAAAAGCTCCTCAATCGATGAAGGCGCCTGCAATTTCTATTGAACCTGTAGAATTGGCGCCAGGAGTAAGAATAGTAGTCAAGACCAACGATGCATACAATGGTTCTCTTGGGATAATAACAGGAAAAGATGGCGGTAATTTTTGGGTACTTTTAGACCACACTGCTGCAACTGGTTCGGTAGCCAAGATGTTATTCAAACCTGAACAATTGGCGCCTGAACTACAAATAATCACACAAAAGTCAACATCTAAACGTTTGTTCACTGAGGAGGAAGTAGAGCAGGAAGTTAAAAAAAGGCTTGCTGCTTTTGAGCAGGAGAAAAAAGAAGAATTAATTGGAAAAACTGTTGAAGCGGAAGAAGCTGGAAAAAAAGCAGTTGGTGCCACAATTAAATCCTATCAACAGCGCTTACAGGTTTTAGAAGAAAACAAACAAGAATTACTTCAAAAACTTGATGCTCAAGATACTGAGTTAGCTTTTGTTAGTTCTCTTCAAGCTCGTAATCAGCAATTAGAGCAGCGTGTAGCAGACCTAGAGAAAGTTATAGATTCATCGAATAAGGGTAGTAAATTGGCGCCATTACCCAAAACAGATGAGGAAGTTAATCCTAATTTTGTTCTACTTTTACCAGTCTTAATGTCTGAGGTTAAAGATTTAAAGGGTGTAATAGAAACTCAAAACCAAGAGTTAGTACAACTTAGAGCTATTAATACTGAGTTACAGAAAGAAATTCAATTCAGGCGCCAGTATGATGAAGTAAATACCGATGTGGAAGAAATCATCAAAGAATTTGCGCGCGTTGGAGAGTCATTAGGTTGGAATGGTTGGAACCGTTATGGGTATCGTTCGGTTGATGGTACTTTGCATAAAGATGTTGATGCAATAAAGAGTTTTGTTGCTGACTTGAAGGAGGAGTATCAGGGGGCTAAGGAAATGGTGTTTCAAAACTGACACGCGCAAAGTTTAATACGGCGCCTTGTAGAAAAACTAAAACTTATCTTCCACCAGGACGTTGGTCAGCCGCGCGCCCACCGCACTTTCTACCTGCGGAATCGAGTTGATACGAATGTTGACAATTTCCCTCACCATTTGATGAGGCGCCATTTCCTACAGTAGAAACAGAGGCGCCTGTTGATTGGGTGACAGATGTCACTTGTCCGCATAACCGCATCAAATCAAGTTTCATACTGTTTCGGGTAATCATGTAGCAATTGGGAGTTTCAGGACTTTTGATTACTGGATACCCGTATTTATCCTGTGCAAATGCGGGGCTAGAACAAGCAGTTAGAACAAGAAAACTGGCAAATGCTTTTCTAAAACAATGCATATTTAAATTGGTTATATTTTCTTCTGTTCTAGCTTTGATAATCTTTCCTACACAAGACAACGAACCATATCTTTATCGAACTATGCTCATAAATTAATCATATTTTTACACTGGCACCAAAAATTAATATATATATCAATTAACTAGCTAGCTGCTACATGACTGTTAATCAACGATTCCAGGGCACCTAAAAGCCCGTGTATTCCAGGACGCTTAAATTTTTATAGTTACTTTGTATTAATCATGTGTTAAAGGCGCCAACAGCCATAAATGCTTGAGTATCTAGATATTGTTTTCGGCACCTTTATTCCAAGATATGTATTACTACAAAAGTACTACTATATTTTGGATACGGGATTTCTCGCATTTCTTCGAGTGTTCGTCAGATGAAAAAAAGCAAATCAACCTAATTCTTTCACAGAAAGGAACTCATTATTTTTCATGCGTTACGTTGTTCATATTTATTAGGGTGCGTTCCGCAACAAAAAATGCCTATAAGCGCACCCTAAGTAATTTATACTTATGAAACAGAAGTATTATTCGCTTGGACGAAGCGGCACCTGTAGTGTTTCAGAATATTAACTAGCTTTATTATTCTAAAAATTTATGATTTCTTCAAGCGTTTCTATATAGCAATTGTAAGTATCTTTACTGAAACAAACAAAAATAACTTTTTCTGGAAATCTATGTTTTTCAAGAAATGTTTTAACTTCACGTACCGCGATTCTAGTTGCCAACTGAATTGAAAAACCAAAGGTTCCAGTACTAATCGATGGAAAAGCAATTGTTTTTATGGAATACTCTTGCGCCAGTGATAAACAGTTAATATAACACTGGCTTAAGATTTGACCCTCTTTATTATTGCCTCCTTGCCAGAAAGGACCAACAGTATGAATTATCCAGCGCGAATCAAGGTTGTAAGCGCTGGTAATTTGAGCCTGTCCTCTGTCCCAAAAACTTAAACGTTTACACTCCTCTTTAAGTCGAGGACCTGCGGCTTTATGAATCGCATAATCGACACCACCGCCACCTGAAAATTGTATATCAGTTGGATTAACTATTGCTTGTACTTTTTGTTTTGTAATGTCACCTTCAATAACTTCAATTCTATTTTTTAAATAACTTGTCTGACTTATTTGAATTTTTGTTAAATATATATTATTCAGAGATGAAATAACTTCAGTACATGATTGATAGCGTTGGCGAAAATCATAGCGTATCATTTTATCTAAAATGTCGTACAATTGAGAGTCTGCTTCTGTACAGAAACCTCTCCAAGCGATTTCACTGCTATTTGAATCTACTGGTAACTTAGTAGGATGTAAACCTGTCAGAACTTGTAAACCTATTATTCCTACAGCATAAATATCACTGCAAAAGCGAGGGTTTCCTACTAACTGCTCAGGTGGCATGTATCCATGTGAACCAATTGCAACTGTTACACCTGATTGACTTTGAAGAGAAAGAAATTGAGTATTAACTTGTTTAACTGCCCCAAAATCAATCATCACAAGCTTTCTATCTTGTTGACGACGTATTAAATTAGCTGGTTTAATATCACGATGTATAACATTTTGCTGATGAACAAATACTAATATTTCTAAAATCTCTTTCAAAAGACAAATAACTTCTTGAACGCTTAATTTACAACCTGGTTGTATTTCTTTACTAAGTTCAACTCCTTGTATAAACTCTTGCACTAAATAAAAGTCTTCATTTTCTTCGATGTGAGCAAAAAGTCTAGGTATTTGTTCATGATTGCCAAGTTTATACAAAACTTCTGCTTCTGTATTGAACAAACGTCTAGCTATTTGCAAATTAGTTTCACTAATTATTTTGTTAGTATTTAACTGCTTTACTACACATTCAGGATTATTTGGTAAATGTGTATCAATAGCAATATAGGTTTTCCCAAACCCACCTTCACCTAAAAGTTTGACAATCTGGTAACGTCCAGCTAAAATTTTTCCTTCCATTCGCTTCTTCCATTATTGTTTACTTTTATCTACTGTTTTGTAAAGATTGGTAATAGCGGTTGTTTTCAGTTTAACGTGAATTGATGGGTCAATATTATCTTTTAAAAAAGCGCCGATATTAATTAATACATCAGTACTTAAATATCTACACTCAACATACGTCATCTTCAATTCGCGAATTGTTAAAGACGCCTACAATTAATACTCAATTACTTAGATAAAAGTTTACATTTTGATAGATAAAAAGCACTACAAGCAGTAATTACCAATGTCGCGAATGTAAACGAATGTTCAGGTACAGGCGCCGACGCGCGTCAATGGTGTTAGGAGGTACGCACGTTGTTGACCATTGATTGTGCCAGAACCCACAATCTGCCCGCGATTGTTGATAGCTGTTGCATTTGTAAGTTCCCAACCTGAATCTTTAAGTATTAAATTTGATGGTCACGCTTGTACACCATTTTCCTAAAAATAAGCACGGAACCCTTTTACTGTACATGCTCCGCCTACTATTTGACCATTATTGTTGATGTCACTGGCGCCGCCACTGCCACCAAATGTACCAAGGTCAATTGTTACACCGTTATCCCAAAGAACTTCTGCACTAGCTACACCAGGTACAGGCGAACTAACTATTTGACCTTTATCGCTGATAGCATTGGCGCCTGTAGGAAAGTTTGTTATGTTGCCGTTGTTCCATAAAAAGCTACCGTCATTCCCACTTATATAACCTACTACTTGCCCTAAGTTATTAATATCACTGGCGCCGCTAAAACCACCATTACTATAGTAGATATCTTGCTTTTGGGTAATTGGGATGATGTCCAAGTAGAGTTGGGATTGAAAAAGCGCGAAAAAGTTTACCGTTTTGATAAAGAACTCGATTCGATAACAGCAATGTTAAATTACTCTATCCCACAGCTATTATTTCAAAAACCTCAAGGCTTTTTTAAGTCCAATAATCAGAAAAAAATCAAGAGAAAGAAAAAATAGGCGCCACTTACTTTGTTCTCGCTCAATTAAAAGCTTATATGTACTACGGGGTATAATAAATATGAAGTGCGCTTAGGCAACGCTCGTAGCGCTCCAATATCACGCGCTCAAGTTATCGAAGTTAAATGGCGCCATTTTTTATGGACACTCATTTGAGGGTGCCAACACACAACGCTCCTAACGGTTCTTACTTGCTTACGGGAGCGCCAATACTTACAAATCTTTAAGTGCAGTAAAGGAAAATTAAACTACTGTTCGGGATAAAGCTATTTGTTATAGTTAATTTTTACTATATATGATTGTGGCGCCTCGAATTACTATAATATTCCTGATTACATTGACAAAAAACAGGCGCCACCTAAAGTAAAAAATTATTGCCATAACGTAAATATCCTCTATACAATAAAGAAATTCCGTGACTATTCTAAATAATTTCGTAACCGAACTGTCAAAATGGCGAAAAAGAAAATAACGAAGTCCTCTGAACCCAAGGCATCAGCTAAAAAAGTTAAACAAAGCGAACCCTCCCCAAGTGAGGCGCCATCTCAGGAAGTAAAAGCAGCTAAACCCGAAGTTGAAGAGGCGCCTGCTAAAAAAGCTAAACAAATTGAGGTGTTAGAAGGTAAGGCATTAGTTGATAAAGTCAAAGAAATGCCCAACAGCAGTAAAGAAGAAAAAGCTAAAGCCTGTGGATATTACAGCGTCACCAAAGACGGCGTAGAGCGAGTTAGCATAATGAAATTTCTCAACGCTCTACTTGATGCACAAGAGATATCATTTGATACCCCCTCGGATAACAAAGTCGCGGACGTAGTGCTAGCTACCGAATTGCAGTGCAGTCTAACGGCAATTTGCTAATAGGTTCTGCTTATACAAAACAATTAGGATTAAAGGCAGGGGATGAATTTTCCCTTAATATAGGTAGAAAGCACATCAAGTTGATAGCAATTTCATCAGAAGAAAATCAAGACGAAATCGCTGCTTAACAACAAATGTAAATCAATGATTCCGGTGCCTGTTGCAATCTTCGTATAGTGGCGCCAATCATTAATATATAGTTACATGTTGATGTATGTGATTACAGACGCTGAAAAATTTTAACTTTTGTAAAGATTCAAAAGTTCAGGCGCCCATGCTCATAAATATCCAAGTATCTAGGTACTTAGAGATTATAGGCACCTCTCCTAAATCCGCTTTTAACTATTGCTTAAATACACTGCCCCTTCACGAGCAGCCTCCGCATAAAACAGCGCACGGTCTCGACTAATTATTTCAACACCTGGATGTTCTCTCAACCAATCTGCTAAAGTTGATGATTTACGGTCAGGTAATAAATCAATTGGTCGGCGCCGTTCTAAATCTACTAGCAACGTGCCGTAGCGATGCCCTTTTTGAAATGCCCAATCATTAACTCCCAGAACGCTCCTGAGTAGGATTGTTTGGTAATGAAGTCCGTCTAATTCGACGTAGTAATGTCTCTGGACTAATTGACATTCCGCGCGCGAGTAGAAAGGAAACTTCCTGCTTGCCCACCTAACATAAACGCAATTAAACAGAACGTATCATTTAGCCTAACTGTTTGTCGAGCATAAGTATCAACTACGCTCCTGAATACGCTCGCAGAAAATTCTTTGTTTACAGTCCTCTTGTAAACAAAAAAGCTTGCGAGTTGATAACTGTATTCGCACAGTCTTCCCTTGCGCTCGGTAAGTCTGCCACCGCAGCGCTGATAACGGCTATGTACACGCTTTGAAGCTTTATGACAACGAGGGCATAGAGGTTGGGTTTGAGTTGTTTTAACAATCAGTGTAATGAAACCATATAAGCGAAGTAATTTTTTCTAGTACTAATACACTATACTTATTTAGTACACTTGTTCTTCCCATACTATCTTTATAGCCAATAATAAAGAAGCTCCCCCTCGATTATTAGTTAGGGATAACCTCACATAACATTGCTAATTCCAGCCTATTACTTGGCATTTAAGTTTAAAGTTACACGAATCTTGTCCCACAAAATGGACGCATCACCAACTTCTATATCCCTTTTTCTTCTGCCCTCTGCCCTCTGCCCTCAGCATAGATGCCAAAAACCAATGCCAGAGCTATCACCAAAAGTGAGCGAGAACCTGAAATTTTTCGCTCTTCTGATTTGTTACGAGTAAAAATCAACAATTTAATTCCTTGCTTAATTGATAGACACGATAGCGGCCGCGCGCTAACAGTAAATTTGTACTGCAAAATAAGTACTCATCTAGCTTGTCCTTCAACGGATAAAACATAGATAGCAGTAGGTAACTTGGTAACTTATTGCCTACTGCGCTGTTCATCTTTGAAAATTGCCTCAATTGCTACTTTAGCTTGATCAATTTGATTTTGGGCGAAGGGTGAAATGCAAAATAGTAAAAAATTAGAACAGTAAGTATACTTTGCACTAAAATCAATATTTAATATCATGTTTGGCAAATCAACAGCAGGTTGAGACTTAAATTTATAAATCAAAAGTAATTTAATGTTTCAATCATGGTACTTAAGGCTTTGGCTGTAATTCGTTTCCCAAACATCATAACCAATAACTTGCTTCCAGCTTCAAGGTATAGTAACTACTCCAGAGTGCTTTTGTACTAGTCAGGCAGCATAATATTAAATTTTATCTAAATAAATTTAATTACCCACGTATTACTTTGTGTAACATTAATGAAACTGGTGCTTGGTAAAAAAATTATCACATATATAAAAATTATGCATAACTTGAGGGATACAAACGCTTTTACCAAACTGGCGAGTGCAGTTGTAATATGCATAGGCTGCATCGCTTTGTTTGGTTGGGCAACTAATATTGATATTTTTAAAAGTATAATCCCCGGCGCCGTTACAATGAAAGCAAACACAGCCATTTGCTTTTTATTGTCAGGGGTAACGCTGTGGTTAGAAGCAGCGATAAGGCAAAGTAATAGTAATAGGCTTCGTAATTTAGTTTTGCGCTCTTGCATATTGATAACTATTATCATTGCGCTATTAACGCTCAGTCAATACCTCTTTGGGTGGAATTTAGGTATGGATGAGTTATTGTTTCGTGACTTTCCATTATCAAGTGCAACATCACACCCAGGTAGAATGGCTGTTAATACTGCGATTAATTTTTTATTAATCAGCGCCGCACAATGGTTGAAAATAGGGGACAATACAAATTGCAACAGGCGACATGTCTCGTTTTTACAACAAATTCTTACACTCATTGCTCTTTTTATCTCGTTTCAAGCATTAATAGGGTATATCTATGGTGTAAGGGTTTTCTACCAGTTCAGCGTTTATACTACTTCTATGGCAGTATCTACAGCGCTTGCTTTCAACGTCTTATGTTGCGGACTTTTATTTAATAATCGCTATCACGGGTTGATGGCAACCGTTAGCACTGAACTTAATGGTGGTGTCGCTGCGCGTCGATTAATACCAACTGCTGTATTGCTACCTTTAGTATTAGGTTGGGTAGTTATTCAAGGCGAAAAAGCAAATCATTATAATTCCGCTTTTGGTACGTCGTTGATGGTGATTTCGTTAATCGTGATATATTTATTTACGATTTGGCGAAATGCTACTTACCTAAATAAATTAGATAAAAAACGCAAAGCGATAGAAAGCGAGTTGCGCCAGAATTTAGCTGTTCTCAACGCGATTAATCAAAATACCCCGAATTTAATTTACGTCAAAGACCGTGATAGCAACTTCTTAATGGCTAACGCTGCGACACTTTCTGTAATAGGCAAGTCGGAAGCAGATATTTTAGGTAGAAGCGAAACTAGTTTTCTGCCATTTGATCAAGCTGTATTGGTGCTAGCAAATGACCGTTTAGTTATCGAAAGTGGCGATGTTCATGTATTTGAAAATACAGTACAAGTTACCGAAGTAACTCGCACTTTTCTAACTACAAAGTCACCTTATTACGATTTAGACAATAATATTATTGGGTTAATAGGAATTTCTGTTGATATAACGAACCGTAAGGAAATGGAAAACCAATTGCGGCAGAGTTTAGCTATTCTTAATGCAATTAACCAAACAACACCGACTTTTCTTTACGCAAAAGACCGTGATGGCAAATTCTTGATGGCAAACCCCGCGACACTAGAAGCGATAGGTTTAGGAGAAACAGAAGTTATCGGAAAATCAGACTTAGAGTTTCTCAGAGCGCGCTCGGAAGCTTTGATGATAATGGAAAATGACCGTTTAGTGATGGAAAGTGGTAGTGTTCAGATACTCGAAGAAACAGTATTGTTTCCAAAAGGAACTCGTACTTATATTTCCTCAAAATCACCTTACTATGATGATAACGGTAACATTATTGGGCTAATAGGTGTTTCAACTGACATTACTGAGCGTAAACAAATCGAAACTGAACGCGACAAGTTTTTCAATGTATCCCTAGATTTACTTTGTATAGCTGATTTTGATGGTTACTTTAAACGTATAAACCCTGCTTTTGTAAATACGCTTGGTTACAGCGAAGAAGAGTTACTTTCTACACCGTTTATTAATTTAGTTCATAGAGACGATGTTGCAGCAACTGAGCGCGAATTTTATAAGTTAAAATCAGGCGCCAAAACACTTCAATTTGAGAACCGCTATCGCTGCAAGAATAGTGAGTACAGGTGGTTAATGTGGAACGTAGCTTCTGATGTGGAAAGTGGTTTAATGTATGCTGTCGCCCACGATATCACCGAAAGAAAGCAAACAGAAGAAGCCCTGCGGCAAAGCGAAGAAAGATTGCGCTTATTCGCGGAATCTGATGTAATTGGGATGTTGTACGGTGATGTTAACGGTGGTATCTTGCAAGCCAACGATGCCTTTTTAGAGATTATTGGTTATACTCGCTCTGATTTAGAAGCAGGGCGTATAAGTTGGGTTGAGATTACCCCACCTGAATATTTACCCTTAGACCAAGCGGGGATTGCCGAAGCTCGCGCGCGTGGTAGCTGTACACCTTACGAAAAACAATACATTCGCAAAGACGCAACTCGCGTTGATGTATTAATAGGCTATATTCTTCACGGTGAAAACCGCAGTCAATCCGTAGTCTTTATATTAGATATTACTAATAGAAAGCGAGCGGAGGCGGAAATTCGGCGCCTGAACGAAACTCTGGAAGAACGGGTTCGACAGCGCACTGCTCAACTCGAAGCGGCCAATAAAGAATTAGAATCGTTTTCTTACACAGTCTCTCACGACTTGCGGGCACCTTTGCGCCACATCGCTGGGTTTGTGGACTTATTAAAAAGACGCATAGAAAAACAAGAAAGCGATGATACGATCAAGCGCTACTTTAACACCATTAACGAGGCTATTGGGCAGGCGGGTACACTGATTGATGAGTTGCTGGCCTTTTCCCGTATGGGACGGGCTGAAATGCGCTACATGACCCTGGATATGAACTTACTGGTGGAAGAAGTTAAACAGGATTGTCAGGATATCATCAACAATCGCTCCTGTATATGGCAGATAGAATATCTTCCCCAAGTGCAAGGCGACCCGTCAATGCTGCGTCTGGTGGTGCGGAATTTAGTTGAAAACGCTCTTAAATACAGCAAAACCCGTGAAGTAGCAGAAATTACAATTGGCACTATTGAGAGAATTGAAGACAAGCAAGAGGCTCAAGCAAATCAGGAATGCCAAACAGAGAGGGCTACAGTAGGCTCTAAATCCTCATCCTTAACTCTAAACACTTTACTCTCAACCTCTAACTCCCGTCCAGACGCGCTTAGTCAGGTTTCTACTAACTTTGCAAGTAGTCCTACGGAAATAGTATTTTACATTAAAGACAACGGCATCGGTTTTGACATGCGTTTTGCCCATAAATTGTTTGGGGTCTTCCAACGCTTGCAGACAGACCCTCAGTTTGAAGGTACGGGAGTTGGGCTGGCCAACGTGCAACGCATTATTCACCGTCACGGGGGGCGGGTGTGGGCGGTTGGCGAAGTTAATGTTGGGGCAACATTTTATTTTTCCCTGCCCAAAAACAGTTGAGCTAAGTAGCAACGAATACAAACAGTTCTTGCATTAAGTCAACTGCTAGCTCAAGGAACAAAAGCCAATAAAATTGTCAAACTAATCTCTCTTGGGTTAGATGCCAAGCTTGAAACCGTTGGCAGGAGGGCAGTTTGAAAATAGATTAGAACCAGTACAATCTATACCCAAAGAAAGACCCCTTTAGTATCTTATGGTATATAAGGTTAGTAAAACATTAGCTTTCAAACCAATTCAGGAGTCAATTTAAGGCAATAAATGTCTGTTTGACTACTGAATTCTGGTGCAGCTTATTTTAAAACGTGCAATCAAAACTAAAATTTACATGAACTGGTCTGCTTTATTCCCGCAAACTTCAAAACAACGTATTTTGGTAGTTGACGATAACCCAGACAATACTATTTTGCTTCAGTACCTGCTGGAAGAGTTTGGATTTAGTACGCTCGTTGCCGACTGTGGCAAGGCAGCCCTGGCAATGGTGGAGTTTGAGCCGCCGGACTTAATCTTTCTGGATTTGATGATGCCGGATATGAATGGCATTGAAGTCGCCCGCCACATCCGTGCCAATCCTTTAATTCAAGATATTCCGATTGTGCTAGTCACAGCCTATACGGAAGAAATTGGGGATGCGGATTACAGTCTTTTAAACGGAATGCTGGCTAAACCTATTGATGAAAATAAATTATTATCATTATTAAATTCTATGATTAACACTATAAATACTTTTTAGCTAATAAGAACTGCTTATTTGTGTGCAGGAAGAGCAAACTATCCAAGTCGTATGCGTCTCAAACGTTAAATCATAACCTGAACTAAGATGGCAAATACTAATTGCTATAAAGATAAAGGATTTAATTCAGCTAATGATTGTCAATTTTAGTAACATTTAGAGCAAAATGATTTTTACCTGATTGACAGTTTGACTTGTTCGGGCTAGTTTTGATTAGTGTAAATGAGCTAGCTAGAGATACGGGTGCCGACAAGACTGACCGCAATCGCCCCTAGCTATACTTGGCAGGCACAATCCATAAGTTAGTCAGAAAAAATACCCAATAAAAGGTTGCCGATTTTCTCCCTAGCATTACTCTTGCTGAGAAAAACCAATAATCGAGAGAGTGCAGTTGAGGGCAGATTGGGACAACAAACGAGTGCAAGGCTATCGACGTTTAGGCAAGAATTTTGCAGTGTAAACCAAGGCTAGAGGCAGACTGCACATGAATGGCTGAAAGTAGCAACAGCAACGGTGGGGTGTGTAAGCCACTGGTGCTATGCGCTATTAACAGAATAATAGAGTAATAACAACGGACTTGTACGTGCGGGCTAAATTATTGCGATTAATGTGTTCCACCAATGTTTTAAAACTACTTAACAAAGCAAAGGTAGAAATGACTGGTTTAAAAAACAGAATTTTGTGCATTGACGACTCACAGGATAGCTGTGAGTTGGTTGATTTTGTTC
This sequence comes from Calothrix sp. PCC 7716, assembly GCF_019977735.1. Taxonomy (GTDB): domain Bacteria; phylum Cyanobacteriota; class Cyanobacteriia; order Cyanobacteriales; family Nostocaceae; genus Dulcicalothrix. Next base: position 6,749,486 of record NZ_AP025018.1, read on the forward strand.
TGAATGAAGCTGGCTATGAAGTGCAATTGGCAAATTCTCTCCAAGATGGGTTGGGGCTAATGCAAACCAGCAGCTTCAGTGTATGCCTCCTGGACATGTCCCTACCAGACGGTTCAGGCATTGACTTAATCCCCAAACTGCTTTCAGTTGATCCGTTGCTGCAAATTATTGTTTGCTCCGGAGATGCCCGCCCAGAGATATACGAAGAAGTTACAGAGGCTGGGGCGGTGGCTTTTTTTACCAAACCCATTGATTTTGATTTACTGGTGGCCAGAGTAACTAGCTGCTTAACTCCAAACTGATAAATGCCTTCATGTGGGCAAAACTCTGGGAATTAAGTAACCATTTTCAAGAAATTTTCCCTTTGAGACTTTTATTCTGCCCACAACTTGCTCCCCTAACCATTAGCTACAAGGACAGGTGCTAATTTTAACCCGAAAGGATACCAATTGCCTCCCGACCTTGTATCTAGTCTATTAAACTGTGCGTGTTTGAGACTATATGTAAAGATAAAGTTACATAATTTTTATAAGTTGTTACTAAACCAGAAGATTTCTTGTCATAGCTTCGTAATGTATACATCTTGAGTTATATTTCTTAAATTTATAAAAGATTTAATTGCTAGTTAATGAATATATTTCTTTAGTCAACGACACAACCTAACTTAGGGTAGAAGGGTCTTACCTGCGGGATTATGGCAAAATAAGAAAAATTATAGAAATTAACATACTTCTCTTGAAAACCCTTCATTTGCTTTCAAGGATACATCTTAATTAGGAGTCGGTGTTTCCAGTTAATTTAACTAGGGTTTAGATTATGCCTAATATCTTTAGCACCCAATACTTCAATAAAAAGCGAATTTTGGTAGTGGATAATGTTACAGACCATTCTGAGCTTTTAGTATACATTCTCAAGACGGAAGGCTATAGTGTGAAGACAGCTAATTGCGGATATAGCGCGATTGCCAAAATTGAAGCCAGTCCACCCGATCTGGTGCTGCTGGATTTAATGATGCCGGGAATAAATGGGCTGGACGTGGCAAAATGGGTTCGCCAAAACCGTCCTAGTGTGGCAGTTGTGCTAGTGACTTCTGATTATGAATTGTTAGAGGAATTGTCTGCTCAGGCACCGATTGATGGCTTTCTGCCTAAACCCGTTAACTGGGAGAAAACCATTAGTACGGTGCAGGCAGTTTTAGCTTCCAAAAAACAGTTAGAAAAGTTAAGTTACAAGAAAGAGGCATGATTTATTTAGATAGGTAAAAATGGAAGCAGAAAGCCGTAGGCAGAGAATAGTAAACTGATGAGGAAGGTGATACAATGGAAACGCCGGAAGAAGCTAAAAAGAAATTTCTCTACCCTCGCAGTCGCTACTACGGGGAATTTGACCCAAAAAACTTGATTTTCAACGCCAATTTACAAGAATTTGCCCAAAAAGTGGGCTACATTACCGCCCTAGAAACCTCCGGTAAGCTGTCTTCCATTGAAGCCTACCAGAGAATCAAAGCCCTTTGGAAACAGTTGAAAAATAGTAAAAAAGAGTTGGGCATTGGTAAAACAGTACCGGACATCTAAAAGACTAAAATTGTAGATTAACCATTGAAAAGCTGAATCAGCGAGTGAAATCAGCTTGCAGGAAGCTAGTTAACAGACTGCATTAAAAAGTCTGTAACCACCTTCTGTCTCAATTCTTGGTGTGCTGCTTCAGCTTTCTTATATGAATTGACAGCCTTAATGTGGGCTTGCCAAGCTTCTTTAGACAGTTCCAGCAAACAGGTATCGGTTGCCACATTTTGCTTATGAATTAATACGGTTATTTCCCGGCAACGATTAAAGTGGTGAAGAAAATCTTGGTAGTGCTTGAGAAAGAGAGCATATTCGGGCGATACTTCATTCGTGTCTATACCTTTGGTCATATTTCGGTGGGAGTATTTTTACCATTATTTGGACTCCTTCAGAGATTTATCCATCTATCTAAAGAGTGAGTTTATATTAAAAATTGCTGTATTAATTTATACACTTTTGAACAGACTGGAATCGCACATCATTATTCATAACTTCTGCTCTTTACTAATTTATTCGTCTTCATTGATGATGTGGAGAATGGAAAGGTTTGGGCTTTTCTACAACTTGTAGTTCAACAACCAACCAAAAAGTATAAACTAATACACTAAGTCTTCAGCAGAAAAATTGGTATCTTATATCTGTGGGCAGAGAAAGAAGTTCAGTATTAATACCAGAATAAATATAATTTGCACTCACCCTGCACCGTTTTACACTTCTTATTCCCAAAGCACCTGTCAACTTTCTAAATTTTGAAAATAGTAATGGGGTCTGAGGCTCAAGTTGTGCCTAAGAACGGTAATGTATACGCTCTTTCTTCCATGTGAAGATGAGAAGGTATTTTGTATTACTGGCTTTCTCTAAATATCATTTGCTGCTTCTGTAAAATCAATCTGGTGCATGAAAGAGTTTGCTGGTCAAAAGGGCGAATTTAAAGCTTGGGTAACAGGTACGATTGCTAATCTAAATCATAAAGCTGGACACTACGTCCATCTCTCCACTGCGAAGCTCAATGCGCTGGATTGGAAAATAATTAGGGAAATATACGATACTTACAAACTAGAATTACGGAAAGGACGAACTAAAATTTACATTTAGATAATTGATACTTGGAACGGAACAACCGCGCGCACTTAAAGACGAAGTTGTTCGCTACTTCAGAAGCACAAACCCGCTTAACTCTGTATACATGATGGCGTTCACTATTAAGCGCGCGGTAAGATTTCACAAGTACGTCAGTTAATTGGGATATGGAGACTAATGGCGAATCCGCTTTCTTGAAATTATTGACTTACCTTCTTATAACCAACTTCCATGAAGGTTTAACAGTGGGGCGCCGATTATTAAAACTGTATTGTACGGCGTTTAACAGATTTATTTAACAACTTGTAACAGTATTTGTTTACGTTGACGCTTTAGAAATAAACTGGCGCCAAAAAGTAAAAATGCAATACCAATTCCTGTATTTGGCTCCGAAACTTTTTGCGAGATTTGAATGGAACCACTTATAGAAGAACGGACAGAAGAGGGAAGGGTTGGGTCTAAATTCAGTGTGTATGTATTCAAAATCTGAAGCGTACCTATTGCGTTGGTGAATTGACCAGTACCTCCAGTAATAGTAAAAGTTCCTTCCCCAGATGCTGTTAGCTTTTGTAGGTTAGCTACCGCAGTTAATTGGCTTGTTCCAAACAATTTATTATCACCACTTCCAAAAAAGCTATCAGTGAGAATAGGGAACTCATTTAAACCAAATTGTGCTGCATCGGCGCCTTCTGTTCTTATACCAGTCGTAGGGTTAACTCGGCTATAACTTGAGCGCGCGAGAAAAGTTAAACCGTATGGAGCATCTACCAGAGTACCTGTGGCAGTGACTTTAAAAACTTCAGGTGTAATAGGTGTAGCTAATAGCGATACATCGTAAACTGCATTGAATGGATAGATTGTTTGGGCATATGAAGAATCTATAGCTGTCCCTAAGCTTAAAGATACAAGACTGCACCAAAGAAAAAATTTGCCACCAGAACGCAAACAAGACTTTTTCATATATGTATAAAAAATGAGTTTATATTATTAGATTTACGTTATATTACTGAATTGTAAAGAGTTTGTCAATTTACCTACTCTTCGAGATAGTTATAAACGAATTAAACTAACTATTAGCCTTTTTACTTTCATAGTTCTAATATACTAAAAAGACTGTAAGTTAGATATTATCAGTAACTCGTACACCAATATAACAGGCGCCCATATCCATATATATAGATAACTCTTATTTATGCTCGTATGGCGCCCACTACAACCACGAAGCAGAGCGCCAAATGCATAATGAATATCTTGACGCTTGGCGCCCTTCTCACAACCAAGCTGTTCTATATGATAGGCGCCAGTACTTAAACGACAGGCGCCTTTATAAATACGCACGATACTTGAGCATCCAGATATTTACTGCGTGACATTCATATGAAGGCAAAAACCTATACCTAGAACCAGCGGCGCTTGCAAAGAGCAAGAATTTTCCTCCTTGCCTGATTCGACAATTCTTGAGAATTTTTTTAATTGCTCGGCGCCTGTTCTATATTTATATTTTTTTAATTACGAAGCGCTGAATCGATAAAGTGCATAGTATTCGCATACTTACATTATTTATCTTGATTTTAATAGCGCAAACATTTACAAATTGAATGAAAGCAGGCACCGCTTAAATCGTCTCTATTTGAACATGCATCCGTAACTAGCTAATCAGAATTTGCTATAAATTGAAAAAGTAACTACTATTAAATTAAAGAGTATTGACTTCAGACACAAAATACTTACTGCAATACTCAAACTAAACAAATTATTGTTAATAATGTTAATATAAATAAAAATCTGTTATGAAAGCAATAACCTACAACCAATATGGTGATTCTGAAGTTTTAAAACTTAGCGATATTCCTAAGCCAGAACCCTCCTATAATCAAATTTTGATTAAAATGATGGCAACTACGGTTAATTCCGCTGATGTTCGTTTGCGTAAGGCAGACCCATTTTTAATCAGATTAGCTTTTGGACTTTTTCGCCCAAATAAAAAAGTTCTTGGAACAGTTATTTCGGGTATAGTCGAACAAATTGGTAACGAAGTCACCAAATTTAAAGTTGGTGATCAAGTTTTTGGATTAAACGATTTAACAATGGGAACTTATGCTGAATTTGTACTAGTGCAAGAAACTATTCCACTCTTCTTCAAACCCAGTAATATAAATTTTGAAGAAGCTGCTGCCATAGTTTTTGGTGGTCATACTGCCTTACATTTTCTCAAAAAAGCCAATATTACAAAAGGTCAAAAAGTATTAATTTACGGAGCGTCTGGTTCTGTGGGAACGTCTGCGGTTCAACTAGCCAAATATTACGGCGCCGAAGTAACAGCAATATGCAGTCAAAGTAATATTCAAATGCTAAAAAATCTAGGCGCCGACCACGTTATTGATTATAATACAACTGACTTGTCAACACTGAATAAGGATTTTGATGTAGTTTTTGAAACAGTAAACAAAACCAAAGTAGAAACTATAGCTCAATTAACGCGCACCAATGGGATATTAATTCTGGGAGCAGTAATTATTAAAGGATTAATTCAAGGAATGTGGATAGCTAAAAAACGTAAGCTTAAACTTATTGCTGGAGTTGCTGAAGTAAATTCCGATGACCTCAAATTTCTTGGCTGGTTAATTGAAAATAAACATTTAAAACCAGTAATCGACAAAACTTACTCGCTTGGACAAATCCAATTAGCTCATCAGTATGTTGATTTAGGACATAAAAAAGGAAATATTGTTATTACATTGTAATTATTAAATTCTGAGAACCATACAGGATTTGAGGCGCCTGTCTATATAAATACATAAGTACTTGATTATAGGCGCCTCTTTGTTGTCATAGAACGCGACAACCTCAATATAACCCTTTGCCCTTCGAGAATTAGCAGTTACCAAATGTCCTACGGCGCCTGAAATCATGGACTATATCGGACGATGCCAAGCTAATAACTTTTCAACGTGTCCAGCACATACCTTAGAATTTTCTCTAGCAAAAAAGTTTATAAATCTAATCGTGGGGATTCCCTTTGTAGCTAAATCTTGCATTCTTTGATTATCTCTATTAACCTGACTAGGGTCTTCCCAATGCTGTTTACCATCAATTTCTACAACACAAAGCTTCCCAGATTTAGGATTAAAACATACAATGTCGGCTGTATAATTATCTTGCACTCGTACATGGCGACAGGCTTTAATATTTTCTACACATATAGCATCAAAGACCTCTTGTTCTCCCATTCCTATATATTTTTCATCAACATCTAATTCTTCATACCAACCTTGTTGTATGATTAAATAATAAAGTATATTATCATTAAAATCCGCAAGCTTCTCTTGTAATATAAAAGGTTTATTCTTTTGCCAATTAGGTAATTCAACTTCGTTGTAATACTTTATTGCTTCATTATATTTTTCCTTTAATGCTGTAATTTTATTTGGGTCAGTAGAAAGTCTAGTAAAAATTGCCCATACCCAAAGCCCTATCAATCCAAACAATGCAAATGCAGGAATAAATGGAATTAAGAATAGTAATATGATTGTCCCTTGTATCGGCATCCAGTTATCATCAGTTAATGCGGGGCTTAATGGAGGATTGGGCTTTCCAAGTTCTTCATCGCTAAATTGCGGTTGTGTTACATGGTTGGCATTAGAATATTGAGATTGATGAATACGGGCAGGGTTATACTTTGCTTTTAAATTTGAATCTACTTGCATTTTAATCTCACTCAGTATTAAAGGGGTTTTTTATATATTTCCCTTACCGGAGAAAAAAATAACATTACTGGCAGCAACCGACTTTGATGGTAAGCACATCTATAACTTGCGTGCTTGCGTTTATAAGCTACAGGCGCCCACAATTAAAGTTGACGTTTAACTCATCATCGACTAAGGTATACAAACTACACTCGACGGGTGCTAATTTTTTTGCTCCAGGTAATCCAATTACCACCCCCGTTGTACTAATCACCTGGAATTAAACTACTAATAAAGGATTATATTTTTTTTCCATTGCGGATAAAAATACCTCTTCAAGTTCAGTTAAATAAGGGCGCCTGATTTCCCCTAACTGTTTTAACGCAGACCAAGCAGCTTGTTCCAAATCTGGATATTTTAAAATTTGTCTAATACGGTTGTACAAAGATTCTATTTGCTCACACTGGTAATCTAGGTAATTGAGAGATTTCAGATGGTCAATCTTTAATGTATATGTACCATCCCAGGTAGTAACGGTACAACTAAAATCATGAACTTCCTGCACAATACACCAACATCCAGCTTTACCTCTGAGGTCGGGATTATCCTTGGCGATTAATTGGCAAACTTCTTTTTCACGATACGGGTTTGGTATCTTTGTTCTTTGCATAACTCGTTCCACTATATCTTTTACCTGGCGCCCAGATGGTACTTTACCACCAGATTCTTCAACTGCTTGTTCCCAAACTTCGATTTGTTGGGCTGGTTCTAACTTAAAGAGCGCGCGTATTTGACCCTCACTCGTTGGTAAGGGAGGCGCCTTACTTGTTGTCAAATCTTCATCTACAGATTTTTGACAACAATTTGTTGTCAAATTTTCATACACTAGAGCGGCTGCAATCAGGTAGTTAGATTTTTGGCGGGTATGTCCAAACCTAGCTACGCAATATTCCTCGAAAGTCTTATACATAGAGCGATACAGCCTTTTATCCCTCAGTTCCATCAAAGCTTTACCTGCCTCATAAAACGCGCGCTCAACCTTACGTTCAAGCCATATACGTTGTTGTTCTTCAGTTTCTGTAAGTTCATCTGGATAGACTAATACACTTGACTCAACCAAAACACTCATAACGCCCTCGCTGCAATACAAACTGTTGACAAGAATTTTTAGTACATATGCTTGTTAAAATTCGTAGGCGCCTCTTCCACAGTTCACGGTCTACAAAACTGAGGGATGGTTCATTGTTTTCTGGCGCCTAAGAATGTAATCAGTTATTGCGAGTTAGTTGAGAGTTCTTCTATTGCATCAATTTCTTCGTCTGTTAGTTGTCCCCACACTGCCAATTTAAACTCATCACTCCAATAAAGAGTGAGTGAGGCTATCATCTCCCAAGAGTCGTCACCAAGAGCAATTCGGATATTTTCAGCATTAGCTTGGATGATTTCAATACTGTTGTTCTCGTATTGAATCGGCGCCTCTTCTTCTGTTACCGTCGCGTTACCCTCTACAACGTCGTTATTATCAGGGTTTGAAGTATTTTCACCATCTGCGGTAACGCGGGTAACATCATTTTTATTAAAGTCAGAAGAATTAGATGGTGGTTCAGTTTCTTCTTTTTCTTGAAAATCTTGATTATTTGGTGTTACTGGCGTTACCTTTGTCTGAATGTCTTCTGTAGACTCAGTTTCAGCGGTAACGTCAGGGGTAACATTAAGGTAACTTGGAGTAACACTAGTGTCGGTTATAACCTCATCAATAGGACAGTACACCCACGCGCGTAATTTGGCGCCTGCACGAGAGATAGTCTTGGATTCATAACCTAGACGTTGAAGAATGTTAACTACGCGACGTTGTTTTTGATTGTCACACTGTCCAGCTTCTATATGTAACGCCTCGGTCATAACTTCTAAAGTTGTGGCCTTCTGACGAATTGACATGTAGTTAGAAATTAAATCCGTCCAAACGTCTTGGGTATCATACTCTTTGTTACTACTTGTGGATAATAGTTTCTCTTGTTCGGTCAAATCCCACTGGGCGCCTTCATGATAAAGTTTGACAGCGGCTGCCCATAATAAATCTCGTTCTTGTTCGAGTTTTAGATAGTCGATACGATTGGTACGAACATCAAGCACCCAATATCTTCTATTCCCTGTGGGGTCTTGGAGAATATCTTTTTTATTCGTCGTACCAACAAAAAAGCAAGTTCTTGGTACGGTTACATTCTCACGCGCGTAAGGGGGACGATAAGTATCTTCTTGTGCTGATAAAAATCTTTTGAATGACTCCACTGCTTTTTGACCGAACAGATAGTCAATCTCAGCTAGCTCTAATCCCCAGAAACGTCGTAGTTTCGCTAATTCATCCTTGTTAACTAAATCTACTAACGAATCTGTAAAAACTTCATTGCCAATTAATGTTCTCCAAAAGGTACTCTTATAGGCGCCTTGCATCCCATACAGAATAGTGATTGTGTCAAATTTACAACCAGGTTCCATAATTCGGGCAACGGCGCCGATAAGTGTCTTTTTCATATAAATATTGGCTATCTCATCGTGATTGTTGAAGTAACGAGACGCAATATCATCCAAAATACTTGTATCAACGTTGGCATGAACGAGGCTAATTTGGTTGAGATAATTACGGACAGGATGGTATCCACGCTTGGCGCCGAGGTAGAACAAAATATCAATAGCGTCCTCTTTGCCGATATCTATATTAAATTCAACCGAGATTCTAGTTTTAATAGTGTCCAGTTGGAGATGTTCACCGTCGAGTTCTAAACGTTGTAGTGCTTCGTTGAACTTTAAACTGGCGCCCCACTTTTCTTCTATAAGCCTTAATTTCTGTAGGTGTTTTGATTCTTTCGTCGCAGCTTCTTTGCTGTAAGACCGCTGTACATGTTCCTTCTCGGACTGTTGCGCTTTTTTGTGTTCCGCTTCCAGGGCTGTGATTAGTTGGTTCCAATTGTACGGCGCCTCGTTACAACGCTGTCTCAATGTTGCAAGTTCAATACTTCTAGCTGGTTCAGGTAGATTGGTTATTACCGCGCGCGCGATTGAAGCAGCTTCTCTAATTCCTAACTGTTGACTCTCAACGCGATTACTCCACTCTTCAAAAGGTTGAGCAAAGTCTAATATCTGGATTACAGCTTCCTGTATTGTTGTAGATTCGTGATTAAGTAAAACTTCCAGCGTTGTTTTTACAGAATATACAAGACATTCAACGCCCTCAGATTGCAGGCGCCAACCGCATTGTTTGATTAGTACTTCGGGTATGTCTCGTTCGGCAATGATGATGTGGCGCCCTGGTAGTATTTCTGGCGCCTCTCCTAATCGACAAATGTTAAATATTGTTAAGGATAGTGGTACTTCAGATGTACTAGGAATCCATAAAGTCTGCTTGGGTTGAGGCTCCGCAGCGTATTTATCCTCTAACATCCAAGCATCGTCAAAATAAATTTTCGATGCAGTACTGTTTTCAGCAGATGCAGAAGCTGCTAAATTAGGGTTAATATTCATTTTGTGTGTCTTTCCTTGTAATTTGTGGGACATACTGCCCTTGGATGTTGACGCATCACGAAGGGCTTTCAAATTTGTAACTAATTCCTCATCATACTACTGTCCGTGCATACAAGCGTATCTTGTCCGGGAACTTTACAAATCGTATTATTTGATGTTTTTGACAACAATTTGTTGTCATTTTTGGTGGGTGGGCGCCTATTCATATGTAATCGTAAGTTTCCAAAGCACAGGTCTACAAAAGTATTAATACATATGAATTTCAAAGCCGAAGTAATGGATTGAAGGTATTTACACTTTACATAAAATATAAAATTTTTAGTTAGCATAGAGTGTATTATTTTTGTACTAGTAGTTAGCAGGTATCATTGTCATGCTGGCTGTATGTAATAATGTATTATGCTCTTAGTTAACCTAATCGAATATATAAACACATTTAAAGCGACTAAATAAACAATGGCAATTCAAAAAATTCTCTTTGGTAGTCCTGGTACGGGTAAAAGCTATAAGGTACGTCAGATTGCTAAACAAGAGTTAAAGATAACATTTGACACTTATAATAATACTTCCCAAAATTTAGTTAAAACTGTATTTCATCCTGAATATACTTACTCAGATTTTATGGGTAAATTACTACCCCTTACTGCTGGTAATAATATAGTATATAAATATTATCCAGGTCATTTTCTACAAGCATTGGGTAAAGCATACCGAGCTTTAATTGACGGCAAAGACAACAATTACTTATTAGTTATAGATGAATTAAACCGTGGTAATGCGGCTGCCATCTTCGGACCTATATTTCAATTGTTAGATAGAGAAAGTTCTGGTTGGTCTAGTTATGAAGTAAATATTTCTGAGATGGAATTTATTGGATTATTGAAAGCTATGGACTATAAAGTTGAAGTTTTGTCCAGTAATGATATCAAAGATATAAAGGTTGAAGGAACTTTTTTCAATGAATATTTAAAAAATAAACGTGATTACCTTGACGATATAAACACATTAGAAGTATTGGAATGTATAGAAACATTTAAATTAAAAATTCCACCCAACTTATCAATTATAGGTACTATTAATACTTCTGATGAATCTATATATTGTTTAGATAGTGCATTTAAAAGGCGTTGGGATTGGGAATATATAGAGGCTCCAAATGCGTTAGATATATTACGCAATAATGTGCCTCAAGAAATCGCACAAATTAACATAGAAACAATTTGGGATACAGAATTAAAATGGTATAGGTGTGTTGTCGGTATTAATGAATTTATTAAATCTAACTATCAATATATCAGAAGGATTGAAGATAAGCAGCTTGGCTGGTGGTTTGTTAAGCCTAAAAATCAAAATATAAGATTGGAAGAAGTACGAGATAAAGTAATGTTTTATTTATGGGATACTGTATTTGCTAGAGATAAAAAACCCTTAATAAAGCTTTTTGAAGAGAAACTGGAGTGTAATACTAATCTTGCTACTTATTCTGATTTTGCAAATCGTATTAATATATTTTTAAATTATATGCATAACAGTGCGCCTATTTTACCAGAACTAAATGATGATGACATAATGTTTTAAACTATGATAGACTTTACCGGATTAGAGCTTGTTGTAGATAAAAATTATTCTTTTGTTGGAATAAAAAATAAAGATTCTAAATTAATATTTTATTTGCCAAAAGGATTTAATACAGATTTTTATACTACATATAATGATAAACGTGACTTATTCTTCTTGCTTTATCGGGTTTTAGTTGAATTTAAAAACATTTGTTTTCAAAAATCAAATGTTGTCGGCACACAAACTTATGATAGAGATGGCGTTATTAGAGCTAGTGGTAGCATTCAAAAGATTGGTTTACCCGATAATGAAAATCAGGAAATTATTTTTTACTCAAAACTAGATTTTATAGACTCCATTCTTAATGCATATGATGAGCCAAAAATACTATCTTTAGCTTATAAATTAGGAAGAAGCGAAAAAATTGATTATAGTAAACTACATTTGTTTATGCATCATGCAGTTTATTTAAATAACGGTGCCGTGTATATCGATATAATGAATTTACCTAGAAATGAAGCGCATTATCAAGCTACTGATATTGTTGGTATGTATTGCTATATTTTTAGAGAAATTCAAGAGCAATTAAAACAAGAAGTTGGTAGTGAAATAACAGTTTTAGCTGAACAGTTTAAACATAAATATTTAGAGGCAGAATCAAAAATATTTGACGAAGAAAGTGGAAAACAGGTCATTAATATTCTTAAAGATACTTTAGATATTATTGAAAATAGCACTGCTTTAAAAGATTCAGATTTTTGGTATTACTACGAGGCTATTGAGATTTTTCTATACGGTGAGCTTTTAAATTTAGGGGATGGGGAGATTTGGGGAATCAATAATTTTTGTAATGTTTGGGAGTCAATATGTTTAACATATATAGCTAAAACAATATCACCAGAACAGATTTTACATTTAGATACTCAAAATGTAGCAAATAGTATTGTTGAGCAGATTAATAAATATCGCAAAGTATTTGATATAGCTGGTGCTTTTAAAATTAAAGAGCAAAAATTAATGCCTGATGCTGTTATATATTCCCACCCTTTTAAAAATTTACCTGAAATTGAAAGTTTTATTATTACTCCAGATGATTGGGATGATTATTCATATAGAACAGCTTTTAAATCTAATTTGGAGTATTTCAAGAATTATTTTTGTAATAAAGAGAATAAGTTTAAAATAGTATACGATGGTCAGGGTAGAAACAAACAACATACTATTGTAGAATTAAAAAAATATTATATAACAAGTGGATCCAAAGTATTAATTGATTCACAGTTACCTTCTATTTTTTATTCATACTGGAATGTAGAAATAATAAATCCGCTTAATAAAGAAGTATTTGCTTTAATGAAAAAGCTAAACCACATATTCTATATAGCTCTAAAAAATGGTGCTTATTGCCCTAATACATTTCATGATTTTTTAGCAAAAAAAGTTTTTGAAAAGCACGCTAACTACTCTTTAGAGTATAATTTATTTTGTGATTCTTTACTGCGAGGGCATTCTTTTCGTTCTCTAGAATTTATAGAAAATAGTGAAGACACTAATGAGATAGTTGTGAAATTTAAAAAGTTTATTCAATCTCTTCAGTCTACTTTTAAAATAATTGATATAAAATATTTTTATCTTGAATATTTTGAGGAGGAAGAAAATAAAAGAAAATTAAAAGAAATAAGCGTTCGTAAACAATTTGTTTATGAGTATTTGTTACAGCAGCACATCAATCAAGACAGCAATTTTAAAGAGTTAGAAATAAAAAGCGAGTTTTGGATTCCTAAAATGCCTCACACAACTAGAGATGATATCGATAGCTATTTAGATGGTTATATACGTTTGAAGCAATTTAAACTGAATAAAATGATTAATATCTATTTAAGTTAGTTTAATAAAAAACTAACAAAATAGGTGCCCTTCCCACAATCAACCTGTCCCCAGGAAGATAGGCACCAGTCATTAAATATCTAGATAGTTATAAAGGACAGGCGCCCAACGTTACAGATGCTTTTTATACTCATCCTCGGCTTCCTCCAACACCTGATAAGCTTCATAACAAGCATTGTGCTTTTGCATAAACTCTCTTAAAGTTTCTACTGTCTCTCCCTCCCAAGTTTCCTCATAGTCTGTGCTAAACCTAGCTCTACGAAGGTCTGTAGCGTCCTTGTATAAATCACCTATCGGTGTGTCTTGTCCCTTGTGGTAAGTCCTTAAATACTCCCTGAAACTTGCCATAATTAACCCCCTTGAATATTCATAAGTGTAGCAGGGTTTATAGACACTTAAGCATCTAGGTACTTGGATATAGGCACTAGGAATATAAAGGTGCAGCTATGGAGAAATTTTTAACACAGGTTGAATATCAGAGGGCTGAGTATGGGCAGGCTTAATTACAGGCTCTAAGTATATCTGAACGGCAGCTCCTAAAAACGCCCCAAGAATTAGTGTAGTAGACCAACCAACTAAGTTCAAAACTCTTCTCGTTACCTTTCCTTCTTCCGATTTTGCTGTTAAAGTTTTCTGAATAGCCTGTTCTATTTCAGCCTTATATGCATCAACAGTGCTTTTATCTGTTTGAGCAATAGCTGCGTATCTTTCTGCTATTTGCTTTTTTTCTTCAATTTCTTTTGCTAATAAGTCTAATTTTTGAGCTTGCTGTTCTAAGTCATCTTGTAAACCAACAATAATTTTTGTAGCTTCTGAAATATGTAGTTTAGCAGTAGATATACGTTCTTCAGCTTCTAATTCTTTTTGTGACGTTGGAAGAAAATCTGTAAAATACCTGCCTACTATATTTTTGGAAATAGCATTTATTTGGTCTTCTGTAAGAAGTTTTCCTGTAATTGTTTTGCTGGCTTCAGTTAAAACTACAGCGCTAATAGAGGTAAGAATATCAGCCATAACCTAAAAGTATAATTTTACTAAGATTATTCCCTATTGCTTGAAATATTCATTTGACTTACATCATATTTATTTGTGTTATATATCACATACTAATTCAATAATAGTACTGTGAAATAATTTATAAAGAAGGTTTAAGCGCGCGCTTTAAATATCGGTGCCTGTCTCTTAGCGGTCGTAAGTTCCACACTTATACAGGCGCCCGTCATAAATACTCAGATACTTAAACATCTAGGTACTTGATTACAGGCGCCCTAATTGTATATCAACTGACTAGCTATTAACTGCACGGTTTTGTATAACTAACAAAATTATAATGAGGCGCCAACCATGTCCAAAGCCGGAGAAAACATCAGAGAACTAGCAACCCAGAGACGAACCGATGCATATAAAAAGATTGGTATCGCAGCAATTACAGGACTGGCGCCTGTTATTCTACTACCCCTAAGACTGCCAGCGGGTATTGTAGTATTAGCCTGGGTTGGTTGCTGGGTTGTAGCATATACATATTTCAATAAAGGGCAACATTTATTACTTCGAGCTAAACAAGCTTTTTGCATGGCGCCGTTGCAGAGGAAAACGTAGCTCAGTTATTAAAACCATTGGAACAACAAAGTTGGAAAATTAAATATAATGTAGTACTTCAGTACGGTGATGCTGATGCTTTTATTTTTTGCTCGTGTGATCATATCCAGACCAATTACGGGTTTGGTTACAAATGTTAACAAATTATAGGTATGCAACTTAACTTTAGTTAAGTGTTTCTATTTAATTATTTAATTAATATGTATACCATCAACAGTTAATATTCAGTATGGAAAAAATATAGCTAAAGCAAGAATTTATCGTGGTCTAGAGACTTAATTTATCCTTTGACTCATATAAAAAATTGTAACAAAACATACCATTTAGGCAGAGGGAATCACTTGGTTTTTGCCTTACTTTTCTTCTGATTTTTCTCAAGAGTAAACTTATTGCGTTTATGTCGGCAGGTAATTGCGTTCACGGAATGTATTGTAGGTAATTGCGTTTCATGTTTCGTTAACGCAGTGTTCCGCAGGAAAGAGAAATTGCGAATTGTTTTAATTTTAGAGAATTTATTACTATACTTAATCTTATAATAAAATTAAATACGATGAAATTTCTTCCCTTCTATATTTAAAATTTACAAATAAAATAACTAATAAGTAGTTATGCCTACATTTATTAAAAATTACTTAGCACCAATTAGTACGGTAGTCCTAAATGGAATTTTAAGTTACTTTATTAACCAATTACCAAGTATTCGACAAGACTCAGGAAATGCAAGTACTGGTCTTCCGGACGCTTCGATATTTGCCTTCACAGCAATTTGTGTTGCTATACTTTGTATTTTAACTTTTGTAGCGCAATCGCAACAAAATTCAGTAGCAGGTAATACAAATTTACAATCTCAGGGCTTGCAATCTAATTGGATTGGTGGCTTTGTACTATTTTTATTGGGTATTGTACTTTATGGATTGTTGCAAATAAATATAATTCCAAAGCAATCCAGTGTTCAGTTTAGTTACATATCTTTAATTTTATGTGGTTTTGGTGCAGTAGTACCAAGCTTTTTATTAATGCAAGAAAAATGGCAAAATATATTACTATTGCTGTCTGCTGGAATTGGGTTGTTTCTTAGTTTCCACTATTTTAGTGTTAATAATTTAAATGCATTATTTATATCTTTTAGCTTTACTGCCATTTCGCTGATTTTGCTCGCAGCAAAAACCTTTTTAGTTAAAGTAATTAGAGATGTTGCATTATTTTGGCAAGATTTACAAAATCAACAAGCTACGGAAATTAGCCAATTAATTATAACTAAATTAGAAGATTTAGTATCACCATTTAAGCGTAATTACTATAAAGCATTAAAATACAAATACCGAGATGATGAAACCCAAGGATTATATAGCGAAAAAATTTTGGAGTTCAAACAAGTATTTGTAGAACTGAAAATAGCTGCTAAGAGCGTTAGTAATGTCAGACAAGATATAATCCCTTCAAATGTAGATACATTAGTACCAAACATGACGATTTGGGACTGTTTAGCGGCAAAAAATGAGGAAAAAAACAGTATATATAAAAAATTAGTAATTTTAGGAAGACCAGGTTCAGGGAAAACAACATTATTGAGACATTTAACGTTAGTTTACGCAACTAAGGAGCAGCGAAAATTTAACCCAGAAACACCAATATTAATTCCAGTTTTATTTTACTTGCGCGAGATACGAGACATAATTATCAGCCAAAGTCCGTCATTAAAGATATTAATTACGCAACAAATAGAAAAGCTCAAAATCAATGATAAATATCTGAGTCCACCGTCTCACTGGGTAAATAACAAATTAGAGCGCAACAAATTTATCATTATGCTGGATGGATTGGATGAAGTTGCAGATAAATCCCAGCGCCAGCAGGTAAGGACTTGGGTAGATAGTCAAATGCAAAACTATCCCGACACTGTTTTTCTTCTCACTTCCCGTCCTAACGGTTATAAAGAATTAGAATCACAAACATCAGTTGATGTATTAGAGGTTCAACCATTTAATAAACAGCAGTTTACAGACTTTTTAAAGCTTTGGTATTTACAAACTGAATTTAAAAATCGTGGACAAAATGATGAAGGAGTAAAACAAGTTGCTGAAGTACAAGCTCATAATTTAATTAATCAAATTGTAAATAATCCCTCTTTGATAGCAATGGCTGTAAATCCGTTGTTACTAAAAATGATTGCTACAGTTCACAGCCGGGGAAATATGCTACCAGCAAAACGAGTTGAACTTTACAAAGAGATTTGTCAGATTTTACTAGAAAAACGTCAACGGGCAAAGAATATGCCTGATATTTTAGATGTTTCGCAAAAGCAATCTATTTTACAAGAATTAGCATTTAAATTAATGCAGGAAGGGAAAAGAGAATTTGAACTACCTGAAGCTGATAATTGGATATCTCAACAATTAATAACTTTACCTAAATTAAATAATACGGAAGAGTTTATTAAACATATTCGGGACGATTGTGCTTTATTAGTTGAAAAAGAGATTGGGATTTATGAATTTGCTCATTTAAGTTTTCAAGAATATTTAGCTGCAATTCAAATCAAAGAATTAAATCAGGAACAAATTTTAATTAATAATATTAATAACACATGGTGGGCTGAAACCATTCGTCTGTATGCAGCACAGGTTAAAGATGCCAGTAATTTGGTTCGCGCCGTTGTGAATATGCCTTCATCTTCAATTAATGCCTTTTTGGTTGTAGCTGATTACGAAGATGAAGGTTGGCGAATTAATCCACAAGTGAAGCAACTATTATTTAATAAGCTGGATGCAGGTTTAGAATCTAATAACCCAGAAATATTTAAGTTAGCAGTAGAGGTAAAGTTAGCAAAAAGGTTAAATCACTTCAGGCAGGTTAATGAAGATTTAGAAATTGACGACAACTATATTACTTCTGCCGAATATGAATTATTTGAACGCGAGATTGGGCGCCAATTATCACAACATCGACAAAATAGAAACTTTACTAGAGGAACAGCTAAAAATATAATTGATGGAATCGAAATAGAACATGCTAATTCTTTTTGTCACTGGTTGAGTTCAAGAGATAAAATTAGCCCACTAAGTGATAAAGTAACATGGTACAGATTGCTAACACCAAAAGAACAAGAAAAATACAATACACCAGAAGATAAAAAAACAGCAATTCGTCTGCTTCGCCAGAAGTTACCTTCAAAATACAACCCACTTGTAAAATCTTTAATGCAAGGTGATGCAGTAAAGTCGCATGACGAAACTTGGGAGGTAATGTTAAAAGTCGCTGGCGGGGAAAATCAACATAATTTCACTATAGAAGATATAGAAAATTTTCCTTGTGAAGATTTACGTATTATTGATACACTTTGGGCATCTGCTGAGGTATCGGATTCTTGGAAAGAAGATTTCTCGCGGCGAGCGGAGGCGGCGGGGCGACGGTTAAATTTATGGCGGGGTCAGGGTCAGGGTCAGGTGATGTTAGCATTGTCTAGGCGTATAGAAAGTTGTGGAACATAGCATATAAAGACTTCAATTCAAAGCACATCTATCAAAATTTGTAGTATTTATGTATATTCGCAGTGCTTTTAGTGAATTAGGGTGCGCTCGACAACCTAAAATGCCTAAAAATGCACCCTAGATCCTAAACAATTCATGAGTCGAAATCACATTCTACAAAGGCGCCGACCGATTAAAAGCTTTTTCATAGATACGGGAATTCTCGTATTCATGTACAACCAATGATTCAAGGTGCATCTATCAAAGTTTGTAGTATTTATGTATAAAATGACTAGCTATTAACTGCATGGTTTTGTATAACTAACAAAATTATAGTGAGGCACCAATCATGTCCAAAGCCGGGGAAAACATCAGAGAACTAGCAACCCAGAGACGAACCGATGCATATAAAAAGATTGGTATCGCAGTAATTACAGGACTGGCGCCTGTTATTTTACTACCCCTAAATTTACCAGGGGGTATCATGGTTCTAGTCTGGGTCGGTTGTTTGGTGACAGCGGTTGTATTTATCAATAAGGGAAAATATTTATTACTCCGTGCGAAGCAAGCTGACCAAGGCGCCGTTGCAGAGGAAGGTGTAGCTCAGTTATTAAAACCATTGGAACAGCAAGGTTGGAAGATTGAATATAACGTAGTACTTGAGTACGGTGATGCCGATGCATTTTTACAGGCGCCCAACGGTAAGTGTTTTGTAATTGATACCAAGAGTAATAAAGGTAGCTTATTCTATGATGGCGCCGTGTTGAAGTTACGCTACGGCAAACAAGTTTATGATTTTCCTAATGGTAAAAATGTTCTTAAAGCAGTGAAGGGACAAGCGCGCGCGTTAAAAGAGATGAAGCATGTTAGCTTTGTTCAACCAATTCTTTGTTTTACTCAAGCACGAATGGAAGAAATTGACCAAAATAATTATATTGATGGTGTTTGTGTAGTAGATACAGCTAATTTGTTAAGAATAATTACTAGCTTGCGATAAGTAGAAAATATGTACTTAACGATATAAAATTAATGCAGCAAAAAAATCAGCGCCTACGCTCGTTTTTTTGGTAGATGATCCACTTGCTACTCTGGTAACGTATCATACCAGAGTTTTTATTTTAGATGTAGAACTTGGTGATAGGCACCGATATTAATAAGTACGCAAATACTTAAACATTTAGATACTTAAATTACAGGCGCCTTATATGTTCCATCCCTTATAAAGGCGCCGAATACCTAAAATCAGAACAACTTGTTCTTGAATTTCCGTATGGCACCATATATAAATACCATCAAATAGGCATCGTCTTTATCAAGCGCGTCATTTAGTAGTACTTGCAAACCTTGCTACCCATAGTTAAACAAAATTTATTTTTCGCCAACAAAGCATATGCTAGTCTTGTTCGGAAATAGCGATACATGAAAACACCGAACTATTTGTACAAGGTACAGCAGTATTATGAACAAAGCATACAATGTATTGTTATGCAGTTTTATTCTTGCTACCACCAGCACACTAGCACGCGCGCAAGTTCCTCCAAACACTGCACATACACCACCTCCACCTCTCCCACCTGAACCACGCAGTACGTATATAATTCGTGTTGAAACTTATATTCAAAATAATTTCAAAAGCTTAGATGCTATTATTTCCGAAATCTCTAGAGTCAAATCACTTTGTCCAAGAGGAACCGAAGCATTCAGGCGCCCACAAGGAAAGTTTATTATTACTGGACGTGGTTCAAATCCACCTAGCCCATTAGACCCATTATCAGGTAATAACATCACTAGTACTCTTGCAACTTTAGACACCAGTAAAAATGAAATATCAATTAGACAGGCGCCTTTAACTTACCCAACTCCAACCATTGAAGCACAAGGATTTAGAAAAAATAGTAATGGTGATGTTGAACTTGTAGCAGTGGCGCCTTTAACCACACCATCAGGTATTAATGTCGCGCGGTTGCCTTGCCCTAAAAACTAAACAGTATGATATAGGCGCCGATATTAATAAATACGCAAATACTTAAATTACAGGCACCTGTATATCTATTATTTTCGTTTGCGCTTAAGTCTTGAAACTGCGGCGGCAACAACAACTGCTGCTAGGTGCCTCCTACAAAATTCGGTTCGGGGATAGTTCTTTTGTGAAGATTCAGAGGTTATAGGCGCCGATATAAAATATTGCTCAATTTTTAACGAGAATAACAGCGTGAGGGTCACTCAAATTATCTTTAGCATCACCACTTGAGATAACTGTAGGTAAAACATGAGTCAGGCGCCCTGTTTTCTTATTATCCAAATCAATAATTCCTAATCCAGGGCAACTACCTACTGCTGCATGAGCTACAGACTGAGGTAAAGTACCGCGTAGAGCAACATAAATTCTCTTATCTTTTAAATCAACATCAGCTAAATCAGGGGTTGGGTCATCTTGGGTTGCTGCATTTAGAGTACTTGTACAGGCGCCGGATTTTTTCAAACTGTAGCTACCTTCATATTCAAGATTCTTGTTGACTTTGAAAACTTCTACATTGTTACGTATCCGGTCAAACTGGTGTAAATATTTATCCTTTGTAACTACCATCCCATGAGCATCACGATTATTACCAGTTAAAGTTTTACCGTTATCTATATCAGCCCATATGGCTATCGGTACAGGTTGATTCGGTAAATCAAATGCAGGCGCCGTTTTATAATCCTGAGTAAACTGATATACGGTAAACTCACTAACGTTTGGCGCCGGAGTACCTGTATTTAAATACATGCTACCGTTTACAGAATGACCTCCACAACCAGCCGCGCGCAAATAACTCGTATCATAGCTTTTTATACTCTTCCTCTCATAAATATATCTAGATTGTCAAAAGGCGCCTGTATTTTTCAAATGAATTTGTAACAAATCAATACGAACTATTAAGTTTTTAATCGTTTGCATAAGTTCTTCAGTCTCAGAAGTATAAGGATTATAGCGCCGTCTGAAATTGTACTTGAATGAAAACGTTGAGTAATAATGCGTAAATTACAGAACTTTATTCTCTATACAATATTATTTGCTACAGTTGGCATTTTTACAATTTTTTTAAGCTATAGCAGGAAAGCGATTGACTTGTTTTCCCTTATGACAGCGGTTGGATTTGTACTAATACCAATTGGATTTTGCGCGGCAGTTTTCTTATCTTTTCAGCCAGTTTTAGTTAAACCACGTGGAAAAGTAAGAGTATATGATTGGGATGAACATGATTTTGGAGTTTTGACTTATAGTTATTTAGGCTACATTGGATTACTTATATCGTTACCATATTTATTGACAATTGTTCCAATAAATAATGAATGGCTATCTTCTTGGAATAAACATAGCTTTGAAGAAATTTTCTCAAACAACTGGAATTTATTATTCCTGGTAATTGGTATAGTAATAATTCCTTTTTTATTAATTTTATTATCAGGAATGCTAGCAAGATTGTTTAAAGGACGGAAATCTATACGCCCACTTCACTGTTCAAATTGCCGAAGCTCTTTGAAAAAGCTAAAACCAAAACAAATATCATCTTATCTTGAACCTCCTGAAAATACTGCTAACCAAATTGGTAGTACTTGTTTTGAAGGATGGCATTGTCCTAATTGTGATTCTATATTAGGGCGGTCGTACATTAATGTAAGGGCTTATATTAGTTCTTTGTCGAGTTTCAGCTTATGTAATAATTGCGATGAGGTAACGGTGAAAAAGGTAGCCAGTGTAATTCTCAAAGAGTCAACAGAGCTTGAAGAGGGAAAAAGCGTAGATACTTACCAATGCTACCATTGCTCGCACGAATACAGTAATTATTATAGTATTCCACGTAAAACTTCAACATTGAATAATGGTAGTCAGTGTGGAGGTGATGGTGGGCACTATGGAGGCGATGGCGGTAACTCTGGAGGTGATTGCGGTAACTCTGGAGGTGATTGCGGTAGCTCTGGAGGCGGTGGTTGTTAAGCATTTAGTAACTCGATAAAGGTTTTTTCTGGAAGTAACGAAATACCGTAATACTTAAATACCTGAGTGTCTATAAGCCCTGATGACTCGTCTGAGGCCAATGACTTGGCATTAATCAAAGCAGCTACTTGCCACAAAGTTTATATCTGCCCACACAAAACGGATTTATGTAGGCTACCAATCAGTTTACACCAGTTATAGATTTAAAAAGTTCAGTAGTGATACTGGTTTTATACGCACTCAGGTAATACTATTTGTTTCTGTGCAGGCGCCTTAATATATCTATGTGATTGTTAGAAGTTGGTCTCTGATATTGTGTTGACTTTAATCGTATATCTTGATTAGAGGTTGGCTTTTGAGATTGTGCCTTCGGCGCCGAAGGTGTGCGTCTATAATTCAAACGTTCTTGACTTCTAGCCTTTTCATAAGCTTCTTCTCTAGTCCATTGAATTTCTGGCTGTAAATCAGGAACATGAAAGAATTGATTCAATACTGAGGTATTACCAGTACAGTCGCTCAATAATTGTGCAATTACCTTGCAGCAACTTTCTGGATACAATAGTACTTGTTTTTCACTAAACCGAATTACAAACCAGTCTGCATCAATAAAACATTTATTTCTAGCATTGTCTGCATCTACGCAGTGAGTCAATTTTAGCTCGCTATCACAATTGGGATATTGTCTAGGAGTATAAGGTTCATCAATTTCAACGTCGATACATATCTTGTTAGTCGTATCTATTAAAGCAAAATCTGGGGTGTACAACGACATCTTACGTAAAATGTGGATATTGTTATGACCGAAATACTCTCGAATTAATGCAGGAAATCTAGACGAATTAGGATACTCAGCATACCCACGTTTATCTTCTTGTGAACGTTCTACAATTTGTCCTATACTTAACGGCGCCGGATTGAGAGATTGGATACGGCGCCGAAACTCGCTTTCTCTCCAAGATTGTATAGCTTCTGGGGTGCTACAAGCTTGTTTATCTAGTTCGTGTTTAAACTGTATGCTTTCAACTTTTTGCTGCCAAATTTCAAGCTCTTGTTGATATGCTTCCTGTGCTTGATTGCGTTGTAATTCCCATTGCCTCAAAGCAGCAGGATAATCAGTAACCTTCAATTCATGCTTTTCTCGCTGTTCTTTATATTTATCTTTTCTGGAAGGATAACTAATGTGTTGACCCCAACCAACCAAAGCGACAATTACAGTTCCAATGATAAATGCTGTTATGCCCGCACTACTGTTGTTGGTGATATTACTGATTACGGCGCCTATAATTGCAACTCCTACTCCTCCGATTCCTAAACCTAATAAGGATAATCGCTTTGGTGGTGTGGCAGAGAATATTCCTGGTTCTATAGGTTTTGAAGGAAGTGTTTGTATTGGTCTGGATGGTTGCTTGGGCGCCGCTGGTATTGGTGGTTGTTCCGAGAAAACTTTTGATAGGCAAGACGGGTACTTAATCAGAGGATAGGAATTCATCTCTTAAACCCTCAACTTATTTAATAGCAACGCCTGAAAACTTTGAATGCAGCTTGATAAAGCAACAAACAATATTATGCTCCTCTATCCTAATCGTGCATTAATTATTATGAAAACGATATTTTTAACTAATAACTAATATTAATAGCAAGAATTAAGTACACCTTATTACTTAAAAAAATTTCTAACAAATAGTTAAATTATGTAGATTCACTATCCTTTAATTGTTTTTTACATGAAGTTTTATGGGCGCCCTGATAGACAGAGAGCGATTAATAGACTTGTAGGGCGCCTCAATGTGAGATGTTTTAGTTATTGCACCCTCTTGAATATCCAAGGTCTTGCTTAAAATACAAGGGTGATAGTCAACTTCTTAATATTCTTTACGTTTTTAATGACAGTACTGACGTATATATACTCACGGATGTCTCCGTAATGGCGCTTCTGATAATTATTTTCATGCTTGTAGGAAACCGTATTACATGCACATTAGTTAGAGTGGCGCCTTCATCCCCATAAGCGTCAGTTATAGCAGTGTGGTTGCATACTGTAAATCAAATCCGACACTCAAGACAGTTGGGGAAATGTTGGCGCCGTTACCAAAGAATCAGTCAACGCTTTATAAAGCTTACTTGCTTTTGCTGTACGCAGTTCGTTCAGAATATGAATCTTATAATATTTATGTACTCATTTAAATTCATAGAGCTGATGAATGTTGAATTCGATTTTATGAGGAATTCTCTCATGCCCTGGCGCCTATAAAGGTTGCTCTCTACTCATAAAGGGCGCCTATCCGTGCTTTGTAGAAAGTTATTATATGTACTGCCGACCTACGACTGATAAAACTGGCTCAAATGCTTATGCGTGCAAGCTTTTTTCCTGCCGACCAATCTAAGGATGACATATATATTTAGGTATCTAAATATTTAAGTATTTACCAATATCAGCGCGCTTTTTCAAAGCATGAACATAATTTGTCTTACACTGCGCTTTGCGACTCCGGTATGTTCTTGTGCGTAACAAATTGTCCGCTTGCGAGTGGCGCCTTTATTTTAAGGCGTATATTAAAACTAATGTTCTACTTTGCTTAAATACGGGATTTCCCGCATTTATAAGTCAAGTCATATGAAAAAAACTAAATCAACTCTAATTCTTTCACAGAAAGGAATTCATTATTTTTTCATGTGTTTCTTGCTCACATTATTAGGGTGCGTTCCGCAACAGAAAATGCTTATAAACGCACCCTAAGTAATTTATACTTATAGAACAATAGTATTGTTATAAAGTCCAAAGTGGCGCCTGTATTGATGTTCTTTATCAATATGCTTCGCAGTACATATGTATGCAATCTATTGCCGTCACCGCAATGGTGCCCGATACTTAGCTTGACTGAACTCTTAGTCACTTAATTCTTCTAGCAGGCATTTGATTTCTCGATATTTTTCCCAGGCAATCTTAAACGCTAACAATATATATAACTGTATATTTACTTAAAATATAGTATCTTAAATTGCTAGTATTTAATGTAATCCTCTATACTGATTATCATTCTTTATCAAAAATTGATATTGATATAAAGCTTTGGTTAAAACAACATCAGTAACATTGCCAGCAAAAAACTAATTAGTTATACATGGTTAAAGTATCAAGTTAGTATTTTTGATACCAGCAATTTGTTCGCGAATTGTCAAAACGAATTTTCTATCGAATAGAAGTGACTGAACAGTTTATGTGCGGATAATACATACAGTTCGCAGATTAATACTCATTGATTGCACACTTGTAAAAAATTCAGGATATACAGAATGCAAACTATTGATTTATCAACAACTCAAGCTAGAATTGCGAACAGAAATGAATTAGCAATTGCTTATTCAAGTAACCAATTGGGCGATTTACGGGTATCGGAATCAAATAATATATTTTTTAGAAGTAATGAAGGCAATAGTGTAGAAAATGGCTTAGTTTTAGATAGTTCTTTTCCGCCAATCACGAATGTTTCCTCAGATACATTTAGCTTTGAAATTACGAATACTTCAACAGGTACGCGCGCAACCGTAATTGCTGAAGGAATTTTATCAATAAATAATGGTGGTAACTTTGCTGGTAATCTCAGTAATTTAAACGACGATGCTTTTCTATACGCAGGTAAAGGTTTTAACATCAATGGTAGTAATATATCGTTACCATTAGTACGAGACCAAAATGGTAATTTAGTTTTATTAGACGGGCGCCCAAGTTTAATCGAAAATGCAATAAGTGTTGCAGGCGACTATTCAGTATTCAATTCACCAAAAGAAATAGATGGTGCAACAATATCACCACAAGTAGTTAGTAAAAAGACTGTTGAAGTACCTTTATATCAAGATATTTTAAATCAGCAATTATCGCTTAATGTTCCAACTGGTAGCCAATCTATTGCATTCAACGCATCTGCAAATCCAATCAACACAGCTAGTGATTGGTCTCAATTTTTTCCCCAAGGAGGAACTACAGATAAACCAACTATTGTCAAAGTATCCGGTTGGGGTCTTAACATTCCAAACGATGTCAAGATTGAAAACGCTGTCATTATAGTTGAAAATGGTGATGTTAACTTTAACGGCGCCAGTCATCAACTCAATAACGTTGCAATTATTGCTCTTCAAGGTAGTGTTAACTTAGGTAACGTTCAAGCATCAGACTTAACTGTGCTTGCAGCTAATTCGATTAACATGAACCAATCAGCAGTCTTTAGTGGAGAAACACTACTGGCTAACGGTTCGACAAACGGAATCGTTTTTAGCGGCGCCGCTAGTACTGCAACTGATAAAGACTTTTTAAAAATAATTTCTCAAGGTCAAATTACGTACAATGCTACTTCAACTGTACGTGGTGAGCTAAAGAGCGTTGGAGATATTTCATTCAATGCCAATGCTGATTTAGTTGGTTCAATCTATAGTAAAGGAAATGTTTTCTTTAATGGTTTTGCTTCAGTGAAAGCAATTGCTGAAACTACACCAGCACCAATAGATTTAACCTCAGCAGAAAATTTGGGCAATTTACTAGGTTCTAAAATTATCAATGACTTTGTTGGGATATCAGACTCTGTAGATTTCTTCAAATTTAACGTTGATTCTTTAAGCAATTTCACTTTAAAGTTAGATAGTTTAATTGCGGACGCTGATGTTGGACTTATTCAAGATTTAAATTTAAATAATAAAATTGATTTTGATGAGTTAGTCACTTTATCAAATTTTGAAGGAACGACACCAGAGAATATCGACGTTATTTTATCTAAAGGTGAGTACTTTGTAATAGTTGAAGCATATGGTGGAGATACTAACTATCGGCTAAACCTTTCTCTTAGTCAAGTTACTGAGTTTCCCGAACAAGCTACTATTAAACTAGTAAATTCGTCAGAAACAGCATTTAATCAAACTGGTGGCGCCTTGGGATTCCAGTTATCCGGCATTAACTCCCCTCAATTACCAACACTGCGAATTTACAGTAATGGTCAGTTGTTACCTAACAATTTAATACAAACTGTCAGTGATAATGTCGTCATTCCTTCTCTACTTAAAGAAGGCAGAAATGATATTCAGGTTTATGGTATAAAAGATAACTCGTTTTCTCTAATCGATGCTTTGACCTTATGGGCTGGTGATGAAACGATTGAAGTCACAGTGGTTGATGAAAACTCTAACCCTGTAACAGGCGCCGTTGTTAATGCAAGATTAGGTGATAACCAAGATGTTTTAGCACAAGTTGTAACTAATAGCAACGGTAAAGCGATTTTCCAAAATATTCCCAATCGAACAATTTTATTTGATGCATTGGGTGTTGGTAATAGTTTTGATTCAATAGGAAGCACAGGTAACGTTGGACAAGTTTTGCTTCAACTAAAAGGTATCAATCAGCCTAGCCCTATAAATAACAATGATTTTAGCCTTGGTCTAGAAGGTTGGAATATTGGTAACGCACCCGTACAATTAGTACCGAATCAAGAAAGTTCATCAGTTTTTGGATTACGTTCTACATTTGCAGTTTCTGCGGCAGCGGCGCCAGATATTGATTTAGTTTTAAATACTTCGGGAGAAGGAGAAGAGTCAATATCAAGGACTTTCACAACTGAACCAGGAACCAAATGTATTACTTTAAGGTACAAATTTGTTACTACTGAAATACCTGGGGGCTTTTTTGGAACACAGTTTAACGATTACTTTAGCGTCTCGATTCGTAGTTTAAAAGGTGGAGGTACAGTTTTTGAAAGCAATAGTATGAATGGATTGGGTCTTAGTGCCTTTGATGCTAGCGGCGCCACTCAATTTAGAGAAATTACGATTCCTGTAAATGAAGAAGGTGATACGATACAGGTAGATATTGGTGTTGCTAACGTAGCTGACGGTCTGTTTGATTCGCAAGTTGTGATTGACTCTATCGAATCTAAAGACATGGACATGGGTTATGAAAATGTAGATATTGAGTTTAAAGGTTTTATACCTAGTCCAGCAGTCTCATTGCTTGCATCCCGTGTTAAAGTGCCTGAGCGTGGTATTGCAACATCTATTCTCTCAGATATCTTTGGGCTTCTTGAACCAATTTTTGGTGGTGACAATCGAGGTTTTGGAGATGGTGGCTCCTCACGTTTCACTCAAAATGTAACTGTAACTGCTGACCCAGATAAATCGGCAACTGTTGGAAGCCCCACTAGAACATGGGGTCAAACAACCAAATACTCTCCAGATCAAGGAAACCCAGTTGCTGGTCAGCCATTTTGGTGGTGGGCTATAAAGCCTGGGGAAACACCTCTAGCTGCTGCGACTCTTCCTGTTACAAATGGCAATAACAATGTTACAGTTGAGCGTATTTCCGATGATACTGTGAAAGTAAATTTGAAGATTAGTGGGGGCAATCCGTTAGCAATACCCTTTGTTACCCCTAACCTTGATGCAGACGTTAACGTGTTTATTCGCCAAAAGAGTCCTTGTGACGCTCCTGAATATAAACTTGAAGGTGCCACTGATGGTTTCCCTGGATACGAACTAGTTATTAATGGAAAACGAGTCTATGGAACACGTCCAGATGTAATTGGAACATCTCCATTTAACCTTGGCGGCTCTATGGACTTAACAGTGTCTCAAGGTTGGCAGCGAGTTCCTCAGTAATACCTACTGCTTAATGTAAAACACATTAAGTAAAAATTAGCGCACAAAAATTTTGCATTTATCTGGCACCTGCATTTAATTAAAAATTATAGGCGCCAGTTTATTTTGTAATGATACCAGTGAACTAAACTCTGAATTGCTGGCATTTGGGCGCAAGTTTTTAAGTTTGACAAATAATTGACAAGATTTTGACTATTTCGTACTTACACAAATATTATTGCATCTTAACAGGGCTATCTATTACTCGCTGTGCTGCGGAGTAGCATGGTTCTGTTTGCCCGTGGGACACGCGCAATCTTGTACCGAATTGCGCGCTCCTCGAATTGCGTGTCTAAATTCCTAAAGTCGGACGTAAGCTATCAAGTTTTACAACCAATAGCCGCGCCGGACGGAGTTTTTATATCAACGTCTCTACCCTGGCCTGCTCTCCAAACTTCGCAGCGCTCACCGCAAAAATCAACGTCGCGGTTCAAACGAACGGCGCCAGACATGATGTGCAGCCTTTGCACGCGGTGAGCAATTTGTTCAGGAGTACAATGAAGGGCAGTCGCAATTAATTCATGTAAGACGGCGCCTTAAGCCACAACCTCTTATCTGAAATAATCGTGGGAAAATAGAGGAGCCGCAAATTACAACGAATATGAATGCTCATACTATCTGGGAAGACATCCAAAAAATTCGCTCTAGCGCTCCCCTTATCCACAATATAACTAATTACGTAGTTATGAATAATACTGCTAACGCTCTTGAGCGCATTGGGAGCGTCACCTGTTATGGCACATGCGATTGAGGAAGTAGAAGATATGGTTAGTCTTGCTTCCTCATTAGTAATTAATATTGGCACATTAAGCTCATATTGGGTTGAAGCGATGCATAAGGCAATGCTTCAAGCTAATAAAATTAAAAAGCCAATAGTTTTTGACCCAGTTGGTGCTGGTGCTACAACTTATCGAACAGAAACTAGCCGAAATTTTTTGAAAACTATTACTCCTACTGTTATACGTGGAAATGCGTCTGAAATTTGTTCCCTTTTAGAAGACATTCAAACAAAAGGAGTAGACAGTACGCAAGAATCAGAATTTGCAGTCTTAGCTGCAAAGTTATCTGCTCAAACTTACAATTGCACTGTAGTAATTAGTGGTGCTAAAGATTTTATTATTAATGCTGACTCCATAATTCAAATTGATAATGGGCATCCATTAATGACGAAAGTAACAGGCATGGGATGCACAGCCACAGCAATAATCGGCGCCTTTTTAGCAGTAAATACAGATGCTTTTGCAGCAGCTACACATGCAATGGCAGTGATGGGTATAACTGGAGAAATCGCCGCTCATAAATCTGCTGGTTCTGGCAGTATGCAAGTAAACTTTTTAGATACATTATATAATTTGAGAAAAGAAGAAATAAAAGAGAGATTAAAATTGCGTAAATTATAAAACTTTATTCTTCAATCAGCACTATTAGTACTCTGTTCACTACAAAAATCAAACGAAGCAATTTAAAGCTGGGCGCAAACGAAAATTACGAACACATGTACACTTTTCATTGTCCGCCAGTGATTTCTAAGTTAAATCCAGTACTGAACGCGCGTAAATTATTAATAGTCGTGGATTTCAATGTTGTCGCGTAAATCAACGCACCGTCCGCCCGGTATAAAAAAACCAGGCGCCAGTTCGCTATCCGTAGTACCAACAACAATTGATTCAAGTATAACCCTACAAATTTGTCCCTGAGAATTGGTTGATAGACCCCAGTACAAAATCTTTTTGGCGCCATGATTTTTACAATCCATATTCCAAACCTCAAGGTAATGCCGATGCTACCATTATCGGCGCCGCAGTTATCAAAATAATCACGGCGCCAATTTTCTAATTAAACAGCGTCAACTCGGTAACAAGCTGTGGTTGTGAAGTAGCTTGCTTGTTACTAAAATTACTGGATGAAACCCCTACAGAGGAAAGCAGCAGTTCTACTTCCCGTTTATGTACATCAACAGGCGCCTGAGTTAAAAATTGACAAGCTTGCTTCAAAGTTTTGATACTGCCAGTGATTGTTCGATGCTGCGCCATCCGAACGTTACGCTCAACTTCAACAAATCCAGATAATGATTCTAATTTTTTCTCTAGCTTGGATAATCTATCCTTTCTAGATGTAGATAATACTTTGATTTCATCTTGATATTTTTTGAGGAGACTATTCAACCGCGCGCTATCGGTAGATTCTGTTATACTGGCGCCGTTATTACTTGTAACTGTAGAAACTAGCTCTTTGATTTGGTCGGTAGTGAGGGTTGTTTCAATCCTGTCGAGTTCTAATTCTTCTAAATCGTTAATCCTGACTTTTACTTGCTGCAACTCCGAAGCAACTTGTTGTAATGACGCTTCTGTATCGTTCTTAAGTACCGTGCGCTCTTGTAACTCAGCAGCTTCTAGGCTATTCAGTTTTATGTCCATATCTTGCAGCCACTTGGTAAATATCTCAATCTGGTTGGATAGATTTATGTCCGGCGCCGGAGTAACAGTTTTTTGAGGAGATATCTTTGCGCGCATTGCTTTGCCTAACTGCGTCAACGTTCCTTGATTGTTAATAGCAGCCATTACCAGTTTGCTCTCTTCGAGTGCTTCTCTTGAGTCTGTAACTTTGAATTTATCAGGGATTAAATACTCTGGAGGGATTTCCTGACACCCCTTCGATGCCAACCACTCGCGCGCGTATTGACATATAACCTTAGCTTCTTCACCAATTTCTATATTCTGCTTTTGTAATCGTAGCAGTACAGATTGCATGTGACGGACTAAGGCGCCTTCTTCTTTCAGTTTAGATTCTGAGACATCGGAACAATTACGCACTGACATCATGGTTAAAAGATAGGATGAGTTCTGCCATTCATGCAGCATTGCAAGTTCACAATCAGCGATTATAGCCGCCTCTTTTTGACCAGTCCTGTCTAATATTTTTATTTGGGCTGCCAATGATAAAATTCTCTCTGTACACTCAGACAGACTTGTTGGATAGTCAAATGATATTAAACGGTCGCAAACTTTAAATTTCGGCATATTGTAGACTCATTCCCTTCAAGAAGTATTAGCTATATTGTAGAGTAAATAATGTTTTTTATTTCAATAAAATATTAAAATTTTCTTCAAAAATAATCTCTAATTTTTTACTATTTAATTTTAAAATATTATGTATAAATAACACAGTTAACACCCGTTACTAGAAAGCAAACTGTTAATAATATCTAGATAAGAAGCATTGGTTATATACACCTGATTTTGTACAAGTAACAACAACAACAACGTTTTCCTGGTAAGCTCATTTGTTACGTTGTGTGGATAAATTGCTTCTGGCATCCAACAACGTATGGGGTGTTGGTTTCTTAGTGGCTTTGGAGTATCATGAACAATTTTTTGAACGTTATATAAACTATACACAACGTCAAAATATTACCCAGTAAGCGTTGTGTACGTTGTGGTGTATATAACCAATGGTTCTCAAAATATATTAGTACTAATATATTTATTCAAATGTGATCTATTAGATCACAAATTGGTTTGATGCTGGCGCCAATACCTGACGTATGAGAACAATTTGTTCTTATACATCCACTTGTGTTACAAGCACTTCACAGGTTTCAATTGTGTCTTTTCGGGGACACATGGGTTTGATTTTAGATGGCGCCGAATAGTCAACAAGCCAGAACAATCTGTTCTCAAAAATTTAGCATTTACAAACGTACAAGCGTTCTATCTTCAAATGTGGCCGATTCGGACACAAACTTTTTTATTGCACGCGAGTAAAAGAGAGTACAAGCGTTTTGAGGCGCCTGTACTTGCCCTCTATTAATTCCTAAATTCCCAACCAAGGACGTAAGCTACCTAGTTTTACAAGTAATCTGGCGCCGGACGGAGTTTTAATATCAACGTCTCTACCCTGACCAGCTGCCCAGACTTCACAGCGCTCACCACAAAAATCAACATCACGATTTAAACCAGGGCGCCAGACACTAAGTGCAGCCTTTTTGATATGAGCTATCTGTTCTGGGGTGCAGTGTTTAGCCGTTGCAATTAATTCATGTTCAGGCGCCTTTAAAACTAACTCACCAAGTGACGCGATGTTCTCCCAAACTGCGAGCATCATGTGTAATAGCTGTAGTTGGGATGTAGGTGGGTGTGTAAATCCTGTAAGTCGCTCTGTATCTGAATTGTGTGAGTGTGTAGCCTTTTGAGGGGGGTCATCGGAATAATTTTTTTTCAAGTCAGTCTGTTGGGTTCCACTATCATCAGAATCCTGAAGGGATGGGTCAGTTGGTGATGAATCTTTTTCACGCGATGATAGTGGTACACACTCAACACACTTCACACACTCCTTATTTTGCAATACTTTCAAATTTACAGTCGGGTTACACACAGTTACACACTCCTCTTGGATACCCATAAAAACTTCACTGACTCTTGGCGCCGTTTCCTCAAGTAACCGTAACCGAACACCATAAATGCGGTACTCATTGTTCCGTTGCCGAGTTTCCCTAACTTTCCAACCAATCTCGCGGCATAGTTCGAGTAAATGATTCCTGAAATTATTAGCAGTAAACAACGTCTTAGAATTGTTGTTCTCACAGAACTGAACATAGGCGCCATACAACGTCTCACTACCACTGTTCTTATTGCCAACCAAGATAAAACTATCTTCGCTACCTGAAGTAAGCATCTCTTCCATAAATAGTGCAATAGTATCATTCTCAGTTTTGTGTAACCAGGACTGGCGCCTGAAGTCGGGGATGAATCCTTCACCTGCACCGTTGATTAAATCTTTGACTTGTGTATCATCCATCGCCAAAGCAAGAGCAGTTAGTTGTGCAACTTCTTGCTGCATCCTCGCTTCTACCTTGGAATCACGCTCTACGAGTGGTTTGTCGAACGTTACTAAACACAGGCGCCTGTCAATCCCGGTCACATCACCAACGAATAATGGATTGTTGCTAATAACTACAATGGCGCCGTAGAATTTTCCACTTGCTTGGGGTTTATAGATTTGACGGTAAGGAATGTTATCGTCACCTGTAAAGTTAAGCAGCGTGCTGATATAGTCGCCCATTGTCTTCTTTTCATCAGGGCAAATAACCAGTTGTTTATCGATAACTGCGCCAATTACGTTATCGTCTCCAAGTTTACTCAAACGTGCGGAAGCATAATTTTGTTTACCTACCACCGATTCAAGCAAGCGCGCGAATGTACCTTTACCACTGCCTGGTACACCACATAGATGTACAAACTTTTGCAAATCGTAGAATCTAAATTTGATAACACCGTTAACGATTGCTAGTAATTTCAGTACTTTGAGCGGGTCGCCGTTTTGAGAATGCATCGCCCAACTGTAAAATGTTGGTACGTTTATACGCAATTGCTCTAAAAGTTGGGTTGTGGAGTCAACAGCTATTAACAAAGGAAAGTTATGCTCAAGGCAAGAAATAAAACCAAAATCAGGCGTATGTTTATGGGTTTTACCAGTTTTAACTTCGTAAACGCAATCACAGAAAGCAATCCACTCCATCCGGTCGAACATGACCCATTTCCTTGCTAGCAACTCGTATTTAAGAAACTTGACAACGTTTTCTACATACCCAAAATTCTTATAGTCAGGATTTTTCAAAGCTTCAACCGAGTGGTAAACAGTTTGTACAAATACCTCGTCCTCACATGCTTCCCAAACACGCGCGTTCCAACGGCGCCAGGTTTGACGTTCTAAATCGTATTTCCAACTGGGGCGATAATTTTCTATAAGCTTTTGGGCACATAGACGTGGTGATAGTTTTTTATCACTGGTGCCTTCTTGTGGTGCAAACTGTTTCTCCCACTCTTCAACACTTATTGCTTTCGCCAATACCTCCCTTCTAAACTTATCGGCGCCGTTTTTTTGGATATAATCGTCCATGCCCTTACCGTCATCAATCGACCACAAACCAGTTACGCTGTACTGCGGTATATCAAATTTTTTCAACTGATGAGCTAGTTTAATTTGCGCCATTACAACATTGTTATTAGTTGTTGAGTCAGCGTCCATTGCGTGAATAAAACCAAAACCCGCGCGGGCGAATTTCTCTAAACCAGGAACTAAGTATCGTTTGCCTTGTGGGTCAGCGGCGCCTGGTGTTAACCCATTTTCTACCCCGATTAGCCCAATAGTTGGTATATCGTTACTACATCCAGCGATTCCTCTAAACAAACTTTCGGATAAAACCAATAATGGATGACCATCAATTACGTAACAACGTTGTTTCAATGCTTCTAAGTCAGTCCAGTAATTTTGGATTTCCGGATGTATAGGCAGCATGACATCGTACTCACATGAAGGAGAACGATACTTCGGCGCCTTCTTATCTTCCTCTGACTTCCACGGCTTGTTTGGTTTGAACTGTCCCTGAAAATTGGCGCCTTCTAACCAAATACCATCAGATTGCGCTTTATATCCCAGTAGTTCTGATGCTTCTTGTGCTGTTACCGAACGGCAATTAACTTCACACCATTTTTCGCTCAACCCACGTTTTTCTGTGAGTTCCGCACGGTGTTTTTGGTTAAGATAGTGGGATTTTGGAGTAGGTGTAGACATAGTAGGGTTTCCCTGTATTGGATAGGCGCCCTACCGTATGGTTAGCTTTTTTACATCAGTTGCATTCCAAGACTTGTTAGCCATACTATATAGTTAAGAATTTGTATGATTGTTCTACCTAATTGATTGTTTGGTAGAGTTCGACGGTTGTAGTTAGGGCTATTTTGTCTTGGCGCAATGCGTTTGTAAGTCGAGCTTCCACGCATAGGTAGAGCTTTTTTGTTTGTATAGGTCAAAGCTGAATTTGAGCAGAGCGCGAGTGGCGCCACTCACTACAATAAAAACTCAAAGTTACGCTTCAATTAAATCCGATACATCAAGCTTGATTGTCTGAATATAGTTCATCCAGGATTTGATAAGGTTAAACTCTGGGCCATCAACATTGATTACGTGCTTTTCAAAAATTTTCATTGCATCCGATTGGTTTTTTATGCCATTTTGACAAGCCCAACTTATACAAATATCTCGTATAAACCCATCAATAGCTTCTTTGGGCAATTGATTAAAATCATTCGCTTTTTGAGATTTTAACCATTCAAGTGCAATCTCTACAGGGCAATCAAGCATTTTACGGATGATTTTGACACGCTCGTTGTGACTAAGCACTTTTGCTTGTTGAGGCGCCTGTATAACTGGCAAAACTGCTTGTCTTGTTGGCTGTTGATGCTGTACTGGCGCCCTAGAAGCATTTCTAACTAGAGCTATTGCTTTATCGCCTATTGCTTGAAAGTCGGTGTCTTCGGAATAAGGCGCCTTCACGTACTCCGAACCTATCCAAACTCTGCAAAATAGAACTTTGTCGTCATCTCCTGGTTGGGGAGAAATAGTGATAGGAAGCGAGAGTTGAGACGGCGCCAGACTGGCTATTGCACTCAGTAAGCATTTAGTAAAGTGGCTATCATCGCCAGATTCGAGAATATAAACCCTCTGGGCTGCAATAGTTGTTAACAACTTATAAGTAGGCTTACCGCGTCGTTCAGTTTCCTCGAATTTCAACTCTTTCAAATACCCAGTTAGCGCACTTTCGTTTACCGGATTAGCGATTTTATCAGTTAGTGTGTACCAAAGTGAACCGTGTTGGCGGTTACAGTAGATTTTACAGGCGCCTGCGTCGTTGTGTAATCCTAACTTAGGTTTGTTGAGACTATCCCTGATTTCTGTTAGCAGCTTCTCTTGCCTATTAAGCAATGCAACTAATCCGCTTAATTCCATTATTTTGACTCCTTGTTTAAAGTAGTGTTGATGTTTTCCTTTGTAGGCGCCTCAAACTATGCCAATATAAAAAGCACCAGTGCAGGAAACACTGGCGCGTGACATAGATTGAAATGCGAATGAAGAACGTTATTAAGGTGTTTTTTCTTGGCGAAGTATTTCGCGAACAATTACTTGGGAACGCTGGCTAGCTTCATACGCTTGCTTCATCAGGTCTAAGCCTTTTCTTCTATCGATTCTTATGATTTCCCCTGCTTGACGACTATAACTAGCTGCAAGCTTGGTTAACTCGTGAGCGCGCGCTTTCAACTCCTCAATGGTTTTCATTCTTATGCCTCCATCTCAACAAGTAACACATCTATATTCTCTGACTCTTTATATAACTTATCAGCTACGGTTTGAAGCAGGGTAGCATCAGATAAAGCTCCCTGCTCCGATACTACAGATGAAGTATCGTACAAACTAGAGGCTATTTCTTGTAGCTGATAAATCGCTTGTACTATTGCATTGAATGCAGTTTGGTTCAAAATACCTCCTTCTAACTGACACTTATGTTTCCTCTAGCTTGGCTTCCAGCCAAGTGGTGATGAATTTTTGGGTTATAAGGGTGTTGAAGGAACACCCTGTAAAGGTGATGGGAAAGCATTTACTCGGTTGTTTGAGTCATAATAAGCAATGTCCTTAACTAAGGTTTTTGGGCTAGAGAAGCGGTTATTTGCTGTCCAGGCGCGAACCGCTTTCTCTATATTTAAAATATTAACCCATCACGTGAAAGGTTGTCAACACCTCACGTTAAGAGTTATAATTTGAGCATAAAACTTAACATGATGGTCTAATAAAGGAGAACTATGGTTTCATCCGCAATGAAGGTTACAAAAACAATCACAATCGAGGTTCCTGGTCTAGGCGCCAAAATTAAGGAGTCCAGAGAGCGTGATTATCGCTCGTTAAAAGCTATATGTGAAGCTGTTGGCATGTCTCAGATGAATTGGTATCGAATCGAAGATGAAAAGCAATCCTTGCCTTTAGAAACACTTCGCAAGATAGAAAAAGTTTTAGAGGTTGATTTTGGCGTGGAGATGTCCGTGGAAGGCGAAGAGCGCGGTTTTAACAACAATCTGTAACATAAGCACGAACAAGAGCAAAACGGGAAATCAAACCTAACACTCAAGACATTGGGGATATTTGTCAGGGATTGCAAATCCAACAAACGAGATTGGATTGTTTACGAGTTTAAAAACGATGATTAAGCAACGGCGCCTGTCTGACTGTCAAACGCCGATTTGAAAAATGTGATCCAATGGATCACATTAGAATTTCAAGATTTTTAGTATTTATATACTAATTATTTAACTACTTGAAGAGAAGTTTTTAGCTTTAGTTGAAGAACAATACAGCAATTTACAATCACCATCTTAATAAATATCAGCTATGCGTGTTTGATTAATTACTCAACACGCATGGGAAAATACAGAAAAACTGTGTGTAATACAGGCGCCTTTTTTCTCAGATACTAATAGTCGCTATTTGCCAAAATTTGACAACGAACGTTGTCAAAACCCAAAAATTCAGAGTTTTTCAGTATAAAAATACCGTAAGCAAGCAATTATTTATACTCATAGGTCGAAGTACATACTTAATAGCAGGTGCCTTCAAACAAAGTATTTCAGTACATAATTACTTTTAGAAAGACCAGAAATGGTACACGTACAACGCAGCATTATGAAAAATTCGCTTTCATATAGTGTGAAAATATACCATCTGGAAAGTACGCTCTTATGCGTCCTCATATACTAAAAGCATTGATGCTGTGCCAATTTTGCCTAATTTTAATCAAAATCAATCGGTGGCGTTTTTTCTCTACGAAGAATTTCACCAATAATGACCTGAGAACGTTGACTTGCGTCGCGCGCTTGCTTCATTAAATCCATCCCTTTTCTTCTGTCTAATTTAATAACTTCGCCAGAAGAAGCGCGCGTAACTGGCAGCAAGCTTAGTTAATTCGTGAGCGCACGCTTTTAACTCTTCGGTAGTTTTCATTTAAAACCTCCAGGCACCATTGAAAAAAAATAATTTTGTATTATAAATGTTTTCCTCCAGGAGCAGGCGCCTGACCATTTACACCAACGCAAACGAACTTGAATCCATTTCTCTTGACTAATTGGATTACCCGGATGCCAATCTGCATTTTCACATTTGTGTAATTCCGAAAAACGAACTACTACACCAGTAATTTTTAAATGGTTCACTGGTCGTTGGTTTGAGTATCTAGAATAACTACTCCACAGGGGAACAATAGCAGTAAAGTTTCCTTTTTCGTCTGTGTAATAACCTTTAACATCAATACTCCAATTGCAATATGTCATGATATTTATGAACCTCAACAATAGTGGGTTTTAACAAAACGGTGGTACTTCGATTGGAGTCAGGCGCCACCGTTTTTGTTATATCCATAGTTTACCAGTACTATATAAATTTTTCAAGTGTAACTAATAAAATATTTGGGGAGAGTCGAAGAGTTCATAAACGTCTGTATCTAGTGCTTCTGTCAAATATCTAAGAAGTTTGAACGATACAGTAGCAGGCGCCTTTTCATTTCCTTCGGGATGCTCCAAAAGCTGTATATACTGCTGAGATACTTTATAGTCGTACTGGTCAATAACTTTCTGGGCTAGCGCGCGTCGGGAAACTTTACCACGCATCAATTTTAGTTTTTGACCAAACTCTGGTGTCCAATCCACAGATGCGACAACATCGAGTTCTAACATAATAAATTTTTTACTAGCTTTACTTGACATACAAATACATTTAATTTTATAGTAATACTAGTAAAAATAGAATATATTTTGGGGGGTGTAAAGCTTGATTTTGATAATACGGGAGCGCGCGACTGTTGAAGAAGTTGATGAGATGCTCTTAGAATTCGGAATGTACATTAAACTCGCAGTTGATATCGAGCGTCGTGTATTGGCAGGTGGGGGAGAAATGCATTACTACTGTGAGCAAGAGCTACTTGAAGATGGTAGTAAACAAAAAGATATCTGGGGAGCGGGTTTTGAGGTTGACACGCAGAAAATTACCTACGACTCTCTGATTAATATTCGCTCTCCTCAAAATCGTTCGATGGAAATATCAGACCCTATCATAACAATTCGCAATTCGCAATTCGCAGTTCGCAATTTAAGATTAGAGAATTTAAACCGTAAATTGATTACTTTAGGTTACAAAATCTTTAAATGATTGATGAAAACAAATATAATTAAATTTGAATTTAGGTACTTATAAATTGTTAAGTTAGATATTAATTGCGACTTGCGACTTGCGAATTGCGAATTGGAGATGGTGGAATATGGCAGATTTAATACAACAAGAGAAGCTTTTTATACAGGATGACGTTACAACTCGTTTAAGTAAGATAGCAAATAATCTCGGCGCCATCAAACGAGAAGTTACAACTAACCCTGATACAGCAGCTTCCTTAATCAAAGAAAGCTTATATTACGTTGAGTGGACGGCGCCTAACTTGGTAGAAGTCGATGTAGAAAAAGCAGCGGAGCTAGTTGATGTCGGACGAACCCTAGCACGTTGGCAATATCGCTGGGAAAAAATATCGCAAGATGCAGATGCCTTATTAGAAGTTGCATCTATTGCAGGTAATTTGTCAGAACATCATATTTTTAGCTAACAACAAGTGTGGGAAGAAGACGTTTCGTGCTTTTTCCCCATTGTTAACTTTGGCGCCAACGTTTACAAGGAGGTTAAAATGGACAACTTAAAAGAACAAATGTACGACGTTTCCAATCCTCTTGATTTAATGCTCGAAGAAAGAATACGTGCGGCGTTTCTTGTGCAGCGGAGGAGAAATTTGGTGGAAATGTAGGCGCCGGCTTAGACTGGGGACCACTAATGGGTAAACTCTTAACCAACTTACCTTTGTTGGGGCGCTTAACTACTCTACGTATATCTCTAAACCGCGAAGCCCGCTTAAATATTGAAGCTTTGAATTTGGGGGAAGGCGCCAAACAAGTATCACGAGTAGCAAGAGCTTGTATTAAAAATAGATTACTGGCGCCGACCGATACAGCTATTCCTCACCTAAAAGCTGTTTTGGAACAAGATGATTTATTTACTGAAGAGTATATATCTAATAGGCAGGTCTTAAAATCTTTACTCAAAGAACTTCTCACCGATTCAGATAGAGAGGAAATAGCAGCGGCAGGAGCTAGTGCATGTTAGTGTGCGGATTGTTTCTCAATTAAATTTTTCAGAACAAGTAGGTACAATATGAAAGATTTAATACAGCAAGAAAAGCTTTTTACACAAGATGACGTTAATACTCGTTTGGGGAAGATAGCGAAAAATCTTGGCGCCATCCAACGAGAAGTTATAACTAACCCTGACGCAGCATTTTTGTTAATTAAAGAAAGTTTGGATTTTGTTGAATGGACGGCGCCTGCTTTAGTAGAGATTGACGTGGAACAAGCAGCAGAGCTTGTTGATTTAGGACGAACTCTAGCTCGTTGGCAGTATCACTGGGAAGAAATATCTCTGGATGAAGGCGCCTTATTAGAGGTTGCATCTGTTGCAGGTAATTTATCTAAACATCATATTTTTGGTTAAAATTTCTAGGGTAAAATGCGATTTATAGTCCTAGCTCTTCCCAACCTTGTTAAACAAAGGAGTTAGGCGCCAATACTTACAAAAAATGACAACGAGTCGTTGTCAAAATTGAAAAATAGTCAAGATTCATAGTATTCGCATACTATCAGAAAGTCAGTATTAGAACAATACAGGCGGCAAGACTAAATAGATACACATATTTTTAACAGGCGCCTCTAACTATAAATATTCAGGTAATTAAAAATCGTGCTAGGTTATGGGCGCCTAAATACTCTACGTATATCTCTAAACCGCGAAGCCCGCTTAAATATTGAAGCTTTAAATTTGGGAGACGGCGCCAAAGAAATATCACGAGTAGCGCTCTTCTTGTGTTAAAAATAGATTGCTAGCGCCGACACAAACAGCTATTCCTTATTTAAAAGCTGTCTTAGAACAAGACGATTTATTTACCGAAGAATATATATCTGATAGGCAGGTCTTAAAATATGCCACTTAAAGAACTTTTAACAGATTCAGATAGAGAAGAAATAGCAGCGGCAGGCGCCTGTGCATGTTAGCGCGCGGATTGTTTCTCAATTGAACATGGTCGAATTAGTTGAGATTGGCGCCGATACTAGATAATTTATAGCTGGCGCCTGTAAGTTGTCACAAAAACGGACAACTTAATAAAACTACATGTTTATTTTAACAATGGAATAGCGTTCTCTTAAGTGGCGCCTCTAAACTCGTGGAGCTTGCTTTCGTCAAATTTGACGGAAGCTGGAATTCTCTCAACAAAGGCGCCGTGTGAAAATACAGTTATTAAATATACTGCCGACCTATGACTTCTAAAACTTGCTGAAATGCCTATATAACAACCTTTTTTCCTGGCGACCTCTTTAAGTATGGCAACTACATTTAAGTATCCAGATATTCAAGTGTTTACTACTGTTGGCGCCTGAAACAATGTTAAAGAAGAGTACGAAATAATTGCACTGCTGCTTGAATGCATCGAACCGCACCAAGCATGAATGGCGCCTGAAACTACCACATTTCTAAATTTGACAACGGGCGTTGTCAAAATCTTACATACATATATACTATTTAAATGACTTAAGGTGCCTGATTTCTAACGCTCAATCTGAGAGCGCTTGATTACTCGTGAGTTGTACCATCTGGCATAATGGCGCCTGTAAGTTTAACACCCTATTAAAAGCCCTTTTCTTTAAAAATTCTTTGGGAGTTTGAAAAATTGGTGAGTTTATAGTTTGGTATCGTGTATTGCTGCTTTGGCTTACTCCATTCTTTATACATGGTGTTTATACCTCTCCCAGCTAACCCAGCTGATTTATGCAGGAAATTGCAAATATGAGGGTGCGCTTGGTGGTAAGCTTGGTGTGCAGCTATAAGACTGCCGATTGTAATTGGTTCAGGCATAAAGTTCCTCCTAAAGCTCTTAAACGATATCTACTATTCTAATTAAGAAGCGAAAATTTAGGTTAAATTTATTAGAAAATACACAATGGAATGGTGCCTATCATAATTTTAGAAAGGTTATTATATATACTGGCGACCTATGGCTGATCAAACTGATTCAAATGCTTATATAGCAAGCTTTTACCCGGCGACCATTATAAGTGTAATGTAAACATTTAAGTATCTGGATATTTAAGTATTCATGAGTGTTGGCGCCTATCCTTCTAACGTTAAATGCTCCATTGCTTTCTAGGGAATATATTTA
This sequence comes from Calothrix sp. PCC 7716, assembly GCF_019977735.1. Taxonomy (GTDB): domain Bacteria; phylum Cyanobacteriota; class Cyanobacteriia; order Cyanobacteriales; family Nostocaceae; genus Dulcicalothrix. The sequence goes on from NZ_AP025018.1 coordinate 6,792,631, forward strand.
GCTTTTGATAATACTTGCGTTCTAATATAAATTCGCTCTCGTTTCCTTTTGTCGAATTCGACATAAGGAATCCTCTTACTCTCCGGCGCCTTCAAGCAACTAACCTAAAACTACGCTTATGTATTGGTAATTCACCTAAAGCACTTAACTATGGGCGCCTATAGTACAAGATTGGCGCCTGTTCTTAATAGTAGGCGCCTTTAAACCTTTTGATTAAAATTGACATTCCAAATTTTAACGGTTTGGTCTCTACTTGCAGAAGCGAGGATTTTACCGTCCGAACTCCAAGCCGTACTCAAGATAACATCACTATGTCCATTTAGGGTTTTGACCGATTTACCTGTGCTTACATCCCACAGTTTAATTGTTTTGTCTGCACTACTAGAAGCAAGGGTTTTACCATCTGCATTCCAAGCGAGGCTACCAACTGCATCGCTATGTCCAGTCAGAGTTTTAATTAATTTACCTGTGGTTATATCCCAGAGTTTGATAGTTCCATCTGTACCCGAAGAAGCAAGGGTTTTGCGATTCGGATTCCAAGCTAAACCATAAACGGTTCCGTCATGACCATTCAGGGTTTTGATTAATTTACCCGTGGTCACATTCCATAGTTTAATAGTATTGTCTCCACTTGCAGAAGCAAGAATTTTGCCGTCCGGACTCCAAGCCACATTATAGACGTCAGATTGATGCCCAGTCAGGGTTTTGATTAGTTTACCTGTGTGGCTATCCCAAAGCCTGATGGTTTTGTCCCAATTTCCAGAAGCAAGTTTTTTGCCATCTGGACTCCAAGTCACACTCCAAAGTCCATCTTTACTAGTTAGGGTTTTGAGTGATTTTCCAGTAGTTGCATCCCAGATAATTATTTCGTTCCCATTTGCAGAAGCGAGGGTTTTGCCGTCCGGATTCCAAGCCAAACCATAGATCATATAGCGATGAAGAAGGGTTTTAATTAATTTACCTGTGGTTGCATCCCAGAGTTTGATGGTTTTGTCGTAACTCCCAGAAGCGATAGTTTTGCTGTCTGCACTCACTGCCACACTAACAACCAAATCGCTATGACCTGTCAGAGTTTTTGGCTCTGCTTGTCGTGCATCTGCTGTTGTCATGGTTTGGTTTTTTGCTGTTATACCTTTGTCTTGTTTAAATTTTCCGACTATTTTAAATACAGAATTAGCAGCATTGCTCCCATTTATTTGTGCCGTCGGTGCGGTCGCATCAACTGACTGCTTTGATTTTGGAAACTCTAGAGCTTGACAATTGGCTGTTACAGCCAACATAGCCAACCCAAATCCTACAGCAATGCTTTTACTCTTGTTAGTCATCTCAAAAAATCTTTGTAAATCTATAGTCATAATGTTCTTCAAGCTTTTTAACAGAAGTTAAGCGTTTTGAGTTTTACGTGTACAAGCTTTCACTCTTTCTCTTTCACCCTTAAATCAACATCACTAATATACAGCTTATTGCAACATTTTATACTAAAAGCAAAGTTACTTATTAATACTCTTCTCGCAACTGGCACCTGATTATAACCGTTAGCTATGGCGCCAGTTCTATCCAGCAGAGTAAACGGCGCCTCTTAAAAACATCCGGCAATATGTAATGAAAGTACTTTACGGCAATACTTAAAACGGCGCCAAAATTTGCAACTTACTAAACTTAAGTCAAATGAGTTAGATTCCACATTTACAGGCGCCTGTGATTCATAAACACGAACATCGTTGACCCAAATCACAAATAGGCACTACATATCAAGCTACTATGCTGTCATAAGTAAATATACGTATATAAATTACTATGAAAAGCATTTTTATTTTAGGGTTACTTGCAATAGTTGGATGCTCTCAAACGAACCAGGATTTAAATCAAACTTCTACAGATACAGAAACTACAAACGCTACCAAGAATACATCACAAGTCCAAGAAGCATTGGCGCCAATACTCGCAAATATTTCAATACCTAAATATCTACACCAGGCGCCCACCTCCATCAATATGTAAAATTTCACCTGTTATAAAACCGTTGGTCATCATAAATACTACAGCTTGAGAGACTTCTTGAGCATTTCCAATACGTTTAGCCGGAAGTGTTGCAGCTTGAGATTGAATAACTTGCTGATAATTGTCCCCGAATGCATTCGCAAGTAAGGGAGTATTAATATAACCAGGACAAACTGCATTGACTCGAATTGGAGATAATTCTAAAGCCAGAGTTCTTGCCATTGCTTCAATTCCCGCAACAGCAGCGGCAGTAGTAGCACTACCTGGCATTGGTCTACTAGAAAATAAACCAGACATTAAGGTAATAGAACCAGATTTCATTTTAGGCACTGCATGACGAACAGCGTAAACGGCGCCATAAATTCTTTCTGCAATTGGATGCTTGAGTTTTTCTATCGAGGCGCCACTAATTAACCCACCTGAAGACAAACTACCTGCTGCCACAAATAAGTGGTCAACTTTTTCTAAACCTTGAAATATCTGCTCAACCTGCGATTCATCCATAATATCCGCAACAACACTCCGAACCTTACCTCCTAGTTTCTCTACAGACTGTTCTAACTTTGTAAAGTTGCGAGCAGCAATTGTAACATTGGCGCCATATGACAGAGCTAGACTTGCGGTAGCTAAACCAATACCACTGCTACCACCGATAATAACTACTTCCTGATTTTGAAGTTCCATATTTTGTGACCAACTATTAATTCATAAATACAGCTTAAAAACTAAACATTATATTGTCTAATAGATAATTGGTATATCCATTATCACTGGCATGAATTACGATAAAGTTGACTTAAATTTATTGAAAGTATTTGATGCAGTAATGACTGAGCTTAATGTAACTCGTGCAGCCGCGCGCTTACGGATGACTCAGCCTGCTGTGAGTAATGCTCTCAACCGTTTACGGCGCCTTTTCAACGACGAGTTATTTATCAAAGTGCCAAGTGGAGTTACTCCTACACCTAGAGCAACTTCTATCTGGTCTGGTATAAAAGATGCGATGAATGCAATTCGCCTGACTTTGGAACCTGAAAGTTTTAATCCAACTACGGCGCCTATAACATTTACATTGGCTATGAACGATTTAATTACAAACCTGCTATTGCCACGCATCGTGACTGTTCTTGAAAAAGAGGCGCCGTTTGTTGATTTACGAATAGTACCAACGACTAACATTAATGCTCCAATGCTTTTGGAACAAGCAGAAATTGATGTTGCCATTGGCGCCTTTAATAAAACTACCGAATCTCGATTGCGCGCACAAGAATTATTAGTATCACCGTTGGTCTGTGTAATGCGGCACAATCACCCACTTGCTAATCAAGAACTAACATTTGAACAATATCTTGAAGCAAAGCATTTATTAGTCACGTTAAGTGGTGAACCTACTGGGTTAATTGAACCAAAACTTGAACTCTTAGGATTAAAACGCCGTGTAGGAGCAACAGTAAATCAATTTATGACTGCTCCAAATCTACTTATTAATTCCGATTTTATTGCTATCTTACCACTGCTAGTTGTTCGTCAAAGTGAATTGAAAGAACAGCTTTACTACTGCTCGCTACCTTTGGAGATTGAAATTGCACCATCTATTCTAAAGATGATGTGGCATGAACGAAATCATCGCCACCCAGCGATTGAATGGTTACGTAACTTGATTGTAAACATTGTTATAAGTACTAATTTTTGATTTAGAACAAAGACGCTCTTCCTCACAAGCAACTGAAAACAGGCGCCTGCCGCTATTCTATTGATTACAAATGTACATAAGTACTTGATGCTAATTTGCTGCTAGGGAGAAATTAAAAAGTGCAATTTGTACCAACTAAAAAGTGCAATTGTTTTATAAATTACGCAAAAAAGTTAAAAAAGACGGTGCCCACTCAGATGAGGTAAATTATGCAACGCCCATTCACTAAATTTTCTAGGGCATCAAAAAATTTATAACACTAATCAATAGGGATATAGCTAAGAGCGTTTTTTACAACTGAACATAACCAAACTCGTCGTTGGAGATAACTTTTGCGTAGCCCATTGCTAATGCCGCCATAAAAGCCGCATGGACTTCGGGCGCCTTAACTGTTTTACCTTTATATTCCAAGTTTCGCGTTGCACAAGCATCCTCAATGACTGTACAGTGAAACCCAAAATCGAATGCAGCGCGAGTTGTAGCATCAATACACATATGACTCATTGCACCACAAATGACCACTTCTTCAACTTCAGAGTTTTTGAGGTACTCCAGTAGATGTGTTTCTCTAAAACTGTTAGGAAAATGTTTCACAATAACGATTTCATCTGGTTGAGGAGCTACACTTTCGTGAATTTCGCATCCTTTTGTGTTCGGCAAGAAAATTGTTGCTCCCGGTTGTTTTGATATGTGTTGAATATGAAAGATTGGAGATTGCTTGTCTTGAAACTTCTGTAAAAGCTCTTGAGCATTTTTTGCAGCTTGTTCTACGCCAAAAAGTTCTAAACTCCCACCAGGAAAATAATCATTTTGAATGTCAACTAAAATTAAGCCCTGTTTTACATCAGAACCTTTCATAAATTCATCCTTTATTGCTTTTTTGTGTTTGTATTAAAGAGCGTCATATTGCTCACTGCTCTGTTGAGTGCTGTTGCTTCAACAACATCAGTATGAGTGAAGGATATTAGTATTTCAAGTACGTACAATATAGTTGGGAACTATCAAAAAGTATCGTTGGAACAAGACGAACATGCAACATAAACAATACATGTGTCCAGTAGAAGCCCTTGTCGATGTCGTTGGGGGAAAGTGGAAGATGCCAATTCTTACTCTTTTGTTTCAGGGAACTAAACGATATGGGGAACTTAGACAGCATCTTCCTGGAGTAACTGAGCGGATGCTTACTATGCAGTTACGAGAACTAGAACAGTCTGGTATTGTTCACAGAAAAGTGTATGCCGAAGTTCCTCTAAAAGTAGAATATTCTCTAACTGACCTGGGACTAGGCTTAAAACCTGTTTTACAGGTAATGTTGAGTTGGAGTGAGAAATACCTGTGTATGATTGAGCAAAAAGCAGCTTGGTGGGAGGAAATTAGTAAAACTTGAATCAACTCCACCAACGCTCACCAGCAGGCTAACTTCATGCTCACTGGACGCAAAACTACATGACTGTATTTTTTAAAAAGTCAAGGATGGAAAATAGAATACAACGTCCGGCTTGAGCATTACGGTGATGCTGATGCTTTTTTACAGGCGCCGAACGGTAAGTGTTTTGTAATTGATACTAAAAGCAACAAGGGTAGCGTGTTTTATGATGGCACTATGTTAAAACTTCGCTATGGCAAACAAGTTTATGAATTTGGTAATGGGAAAAATATTCTGAAAGCAGTTAAGGGACAAGCATTTGCATTAAAAGAACTCAAGAACGTGAGATTTGTACAACCTATTCTTTGTTTTACTCAAGCTGGTATGGAAGCAATTGACCAAAATAACTCTATTGATGGTGTTTACGTTGTAGACACTGGCAACTTGTTAAGAATAGTTACCAACTTGCAATAAGTAGAAAATATGTACTGAACAGATATAATATGAGTACAGCAAAAAAATTGGCGCCTGCGCTTGTTTTTTTCGTAGATGACCCTGTTACTCTGGTAATGAATCATACCAGAGTTTTTTGTTAGATGCAGGATGGCGCCGATATTAATGTTTAATTAGCAACTATTTTGGTTTTGCAATGAAAATTCTATAATGCGGCTGGAGTCCAAAACGTGAGTTCATATGACGTTTTCTAATTTGAGTAAATCCTAAGAGTGGCATTGATTTCTCAAAATCAAATGTAAAATATTCAGCCAAGTAAGGCTCTGCCACCATATGAGATAACAGTTTTAAACCTTCATCAAATTTACTTTTGGGTAATAGAGAACGTAGCTTTTGAGCATATAATTCAGCGTCAACATCAAAAATTATCAGAGAACCATTAGGACGTAATAGTCTTTTACACTCAGCTAAAATCTTTATTGTAGAACTATGAGGTAGTTCATGAAAGAGAAATGTAGCATTAATTAAATCAAAAGAATTGTCAGGTAAGTTTGTAGACTCAGCATTAGAGTGAATCCAATTGATTTGAGCATTGTGTTGCTTGCTACGATGACAAGCAAGTGCTAAAGCATAAGGCGAAATATCTAAACCAGAAACTTGTGCTTGAGGAAAAGATTTTTTTAGAAGTAGCGTATTTATTCCTACACCGCAAGCTAAATCTAGGATGTCTTTAGGCTCTTCTTTCAATTCATCTTTAATAATATAATGATATTCTTTAAAGAAGCGACTTTGGTATAATCGTTCTAAAACTACTTCACTTTTATCTCTTTGAAAGTACCGAGGCTTAAGAAAACCCTGAAAGGAATGAATAGTATAGTATACTAATTCAACTTCCGTTACTGCCTGCCAACATAAATTACCTTCTTCATAAGCATGATAGTTTTTGAAGTAATAGCTAGGATAAGTTATTTGAGGGTTAATTATTTTTGCAAGTTCTTCTTGCAAGTCATTGGATAATTTATTTTTGTCTTGAAAAAAAGATAAAGCTTTGACGTGGCTTTCCCAATCTGCCCCATAAAACTCTCCAGTCCATTTCATCAGTTTTAAACCAATGTATCCTAACCAATTTATACTTATTGAATTACTAGCATCACTGACATTGCATTCTTGTTGGTTTTCTTCAACCTCTCGTGATATAACAAACATATCAAATCCTTGTCAATTCAAAAATTAGCTAATTACCAAATCTAAACAGAATAATTATTTCAAGCCTTAACTCCCGGATATACAGATATCTCGACAGATATCTCGACTTGATGTTAAATCTGCGTGAATTATTATTAAATAATTTTTCTGAATAGTCAACCCTTTATTTGTAAAAATTTTGACAAAATACTCAGATATCATGATAATTACATGAAGACAAGATAATAAACCATTAATCAAACCTTGGTAAAAGTTTAGATTTATCAATGATATTTCAATCTAAAGATAGATAGTAAATATCGAAAAAATATGCAAAGTTATAACTATTTATGACTATTTAGTTGTATAATAATTTTATCGTTTGCTGTTGGTTAATCCTAAGCTGGTTGATTTTCTCAATTGTTTCCATTGTTAGAATGTCCTTATGTTTAATTTAGGCGCCTGGTTTTAAACCAGGTCTTCTTTTCTTTCTATAAGTATTATATCTCACTGTCAGTTAGTTAGCTATTGGTTATGTATTAGCGTTTGTTATGCATAAACGCCGTTCTTTACCTGAAGATAAAGATAAGGAGTTTGTTAGTCAGTTTGTGCGAGATGCTGTTAAAAAAGCTCTTATGGAGCTAGACGAAGAATAGGCGCCTCAGTCAGTAAAGATAAATAATTTATTGCTAGGTTTGGACGAGATGCAATTAAAAATTAACTATAATATTCATCCATAAATACAGTAATCATGTATTGACTTATTTATTATTCTTTGAGAAAATAAATATAGTCGAACACAGGGTTTATATGAAAGTTTCTCAACAGCTAAAATCACAACTTTTCAGTAATCAATTAGTAGCGCATATTCTTTCTGAATTAGGCATGACGAGTTGGGAGTATCTATGTAAAAGTGAATACCAATTAATAACAGAAGCGCAAGAAGATGGTATTTGGGTATGTCAAGAAGATGTAGTTATTAGCTACAGCATTCTGAATGATTTTCATCGTAATTTCGCACAAGCACAGGGTGAGATTATGGATGTTGAAAAAACTCATATGGGCTGGTTAGTTGAGTCTATAAGTCAGCAAAACAAGAAGCACTTTGTCAGATACTCGCGCGCAAATTCCTGCTGGCTTTGTACGTGCATGAGATACCGTTGCTGGAAAAACCGCCTTCCTAATGAGTTACCTGCTTACTGGGAAGTTATAAATCACAAGCCTTACTGTAGGCATATCGCAGCGGCTTACTCAAGTTTAAAAGTTCAATAACTTGTTGCCCCAATTGGGGCATTCAAAATACTATGAATCAGACAGGCGCCCAAAAAATCGAAACCCACTAATTAATTTTACTGGCGCCATAAAAAGCTAGAATAGAATCTTTAACCCTGTGTAATTTACCCGGTGCATTTATTGTATCGGGTCTTTTTTGCAATTCTGGCGCCTGTAATTATATTAATCATATTCAACAATTTGTTTTATTACTAATAGCAATACAATATTTTATACATAGATAATCTCACATATAAACACAATTTTAATTAGTAAATATGTATTGACAATATTATTATTTTTTGAGAGAATAAATATAGTTAAACACACAGGGTTTCTTATGCAAGTCTCATCACAACTTCAATCGCAATTGTTTCCAAAATTCACAGTAGCAGAAGTACTTAAACATCTTGGCAGAACTAAATGGGAAAGCAAATACACTGAGCATAACTTAACAATTGAAGCTTGGGCTGTTGGGATTTGGATCAAAGAAGCTGGAACAATTATCAGCTACCGTCAATTAAACGAATACACTCGGCTTGCTTCAACTGAAATCGCATCAAAATTACCAGTTGAAAAAGTTGATGGTGGATGGTGGGTTAAATCCAGACAATGCGATGATAAGCATTTTGTAACGACTACCAGAATTGGTTGGACATGTTCTTGTATGAAGTACCGTTGCTGGAGAAACCGGATTCCAGTAGAGTTGCCGATGTATTGGAAAGTGATTAATGGGCGCCCGTATTGCCATCACATCGTAGCGGCTTACTTACACAACAAATCTTCTGACTAGAAATTGAAAAGGGCGCCTGTTCGAGAGGGTGCCTTTTCCACATCATATTTTTTCTGTGGGGAATATATTTAGGACAGAAGTAGCGGTGCCAATTTTCCCAAATCATTAAAAATCGAGTTTCATATTTATTTTAAAAAAGCCACATATATAGATTTACGCTTATCTAGCACGCGGGTGTCTTTTTCAAAATTTCAAAACTGAGTTTAAAAATTTATTTGAAAACACTACATATAGCAGACAGACACGGCGCCACCTAAATCAGGAACAGCTAAAAATCGAGTTTTGGATTTATTGTTAAAAATGGCACATATATACTTGATGGGTAGCTAGCCCAACATTTGAAAACTGAGCAACAAAAATTGATTTCAAAACACTACATATAGCAGACAGACACGGCGCCACCTGGGTCAGAGACAGCTAAAAATCGAGTTTTGGATTTATTCTCAAAAAGGGTACATATATATTTGATGAGTAGCTAGCGTGCGGGCACCATTGAGCGCAACTTTTCTGCATGTGTAAATTATCACTTTAATTTATTATTTTGTGGGGCACATATAGCAATTGGACAAGGCGCCGTGTTTCCAACGATGATTAAAAAATTTAGTTTCGGGTTTATTTTTTTGATTTTCACAATTACAAAAAAGACGGTGAATGAATTCACATTGGGGATATATATAAGGGATAGAGTAGCGGTGCCAATTCTTACCAACTGTTAAAAACTGAATTTTATTTTTTTCACGAAGACACATATAGCAAGCAGTTCAAACGGCGCCTGATTTACAAAAAGGGTATTTTTATTGTCTTGGTGCATACCCTTATAGCGGAAGCGCATAACCGAAGCTTTCTAATTTTCAACAGTTATTAAAAACCAAATTTAAAGTTTTTTTGTCGGTATATATAGACTTTGGTCTAATTGAATACAATCTATATATGTAATAGTATTTATCGTACAGCAAATATAAAGCATTTAAGCAGTCATGAAACAGCAAGTAAACAGCAACGACGTAATGGCTTCTTCGCCCCCACGTTTGACCCCAGTCCACCTCGAATACACAATCAAGGGTAATAGCACACCCATTCAAAAAGACTGTGAATTACTTGTCATAGCTTGTGACCCCAGGAACTTGTATAACATTTGTGATTACACGACTGAAGAACGGGCTATCTTTGACAAGTTGAGAAATTTCACATTCCATACATCACTACTCAAAGTTAAGGTAAATAATTCATCTTCCCAGACAAAAACATATTCTGTTACCTTTGCTCCGCAACTATTGCAGGCAATGAACGGAAGTGTCTATGCATATCGTAACGAATCCGCCAAGCAATTTGGACCTGAGCGTGCGAATACGATGACGCATAACTTGGTGACTGTCTATCAATTGGAAGGCGAAACAGAGACCCCATTGTCCACCAGCCAGTTTCAGGAAAAACTTCAACAGCAATTAAAGGACAGCGACTGGTGGACTTTCTCTCCCGACTACGAGGTACTGGAAACCTTCACTACACCATACTTTAATCACTTCTCTAATGAAGACTTGAACAAGGGCTTACCTTGGGATATTCTAAATTTACAGGGACAAAATAATACCTTGTATGTACATGGATTCACTTGTTTTGAATCGGTCTTGCATTGCTGGGATTACGCCGAACTGATGCTAAATTTTGTAGGCAGTGCAAAACAACCCTTACCAACAAAGTTAGAAGCGCCTATTGTAATCCTGGGTGCTGGAGTTAGCGGTCTCTTGTTTGCCGTTAGGCTAAAGAGGTTAGGGTACACGAATATAGAAATTCTGGAATCAACCGACCGATACAGTGGAAAAACCAATACCATCAATGTAGAAGGACTATTACCAAGCGGATCAACGGAGAAGACGGTCTGTGAGTTAGGCACATGTTATTTATCACCAGCCTATCATCATCTGATTAAGGATCTGAAGGAATTTTTTGTGGATAACGATCAAATCGATTTCGTTAAGAATGATCCGAATTTTAGAGGGGTTGTCACCAAAGGGGAATTTCCAGATTCTTTTGATGTACCTCCTATTATTACACAAACCGAATATATCATTTTAAAGGCTCAAGCATTACTAGGTCTCTCCCAAAATCATGATCCAAAGTCGGTACAACTTAAAATTGCTCTTGACCTCGCCAAATACAGTATCCTTCATTGGGAGATTATGGGTTCACAAACACCGATGCCACCGAAGCCACCAACGGCATTACTAGAGAAAACGTTTTATCAGTTTTTAGAAGATAACAACCTACTTACCCTTGTGGGCATGATGGAGTATATCTATTCTGTGCAGGGGTATGGTGTAATGAAAACCATCCCTGCTTATTATGGCTTAATCTGGATCACACCTATCGTTATCCAAACGATTCTGCTCGATAATATGAGTTCAGAAAATATACCCGTTGTGACTGCATTGAAAAAAGGTTGGGGCGACTTTTGGAACCAAATAGTAACAAAAGAAAAACTTTGTATTACTTATTTGACAGAGACTAAATCCATTACACGTGTAGGCTAATTTATCTAATTTTACCCATTGCAAGTTACCGAAAAGGCATCAAGGTCATCAATTCTTAAAATTATTACTACCAGACCCAGAAAAACTTCCTATTGGTCCAATAACTGTCATTGATGACAACATTGGGTTTACCATGTCTAGCAGTTAACTATTACTTCCAAGTTTTTTAATTTCTCTTGTATCTGGCGCCGCGATTGTCAAAAATTGAGTTTCAAGTATTTTTTGGGGACATATAAATTTACAGCTATTCCGCGCAGGCGCCTGATTTACATCAATGATATTTAGAGTACGGTAAACCGAACAAACCGAACATAAAGAAGTTATATTTGCTCCGGCGCCAGTCCCCGAAGTTTCAAACCGGATTAATTTTTTTTTGAAACAGGCACATATAACAGATAACTAGCGGCGCCTGTTTTCCAGCAATCCCTAAAAATCAACAATGCAGATTTGATTTTTTTGAGGACATATATATTAGCTCCGAATCTAGAAGGTATACTTAGTTACCTATGTAATTTTTAACGGACACCTGGAAGTTGGCGCCAGTCCCAAAGTTTCAAGACCGGATTGAAATTTTTTTTGAAACAGGCACATATAGCGAATTTCCCAACGATGCTTTAAAAATTGGGTTTTCCCGGTATAGGGACATGAACGGGTTTATTTTTGTGAGGCACATATTAATTTTATTTATAAGCGCGCGTTCCTGCATCAAGGACATAAATTACGGTCAGCTTCAGAAACTTTAGTATTATTCTGCAAGTAATCTCGCAATAACTCGCATCCTTTTGACATTAAATTTTCTACACGAGTATCGGCTAAATTACGGTAAACTATTTTACCTTTACTATTACCTGTCACTAATGTTTTGCTGTCAGGGGTAAAACTGATAGTTGAAAATGTCTCATCCTCTGCGTTGATAACTAACTCTAATATGCCCTTACTATTCCACAGCTTTATTTTATCTTCGCTCATGGTGGCAATAGTTTCACCATTCGGACTAAAGCTGATACTCATGAAACCTTCACCTTCACCATTTAGAGTTTGAATCAAATTCAAATTTTTATCCCATAATTTAACTGTACTATCTAGACTGGCTGTTGCTAATATATTATCTTTTGACCAGACCGCAGCATAAACAGGGCGGTTATGAGATATAATATCCTTAATTAATTTACCGTCTTTATTCCATATTTTTACGGTGTTATCATCGCTTGCGGATGCTATGTATTCACTATTTGGGCTAAAACTTACCCAATTAACTGGCTCAGTATGTTTTAATAATTTGGCGATAAATTTACCTTCTTTACTCCATAATCTTACTGATTTATCTCTACTTGCTGATGCTAATATTTCTCCAGAAGGCGCCCAATCAACACTTAATACTCCTTTGCTATGTCCCTCTAAAGTATTAATTAGCTTACCGTCGCGACTCCATAACTTTACTGTTCTATCACTCGACGCTGAAGCTATAGTTTGACCATTTTGGCTAAAACTTATATCCCAAACTGCACCTTTGTGCCCAATTAAAGTGTGTTGTAACTGACCATTAGCACTCCATATATTTACAGTACCGTCTTCGCTAGAATCGGCAAATGCATCACCGTCTGGAGAATAACTTAACATTGTTACTGCTGCACTGTACGCTTGTATACTCTTTAAAGGTAGATATTGCCAACGCCATAGTTTAATTATGGTGTCACGACTTGCAGAAGCTAAAGTTTTTCCATCACTGCTAAAGCTAACGCTGCTTATCCAATCACTATGTCCTTTCAAAGTTAAGTGCGGTTGCTTTATGGGTTTATCTATTGCGTCAAGTTTCCATAGTTTTACTGTTTTATCCCAACCGGCTGAAGCTAAAGTTTTTCCATCTGGACTAAAAGCAACACTCATTGCTGCTTGCTTGTGTGCTTGTATTGAATTAAGTAGTTTTCCATCGCGATTCCACAGCTTAACAGTCTCATCCAAACTTGCTGATGCCAACATATTACTATTCGGCGCCCAAGCTACGGCAAATACTGCATCGCTATGTCCTTTCAAAGTTTGTAACAGCTTACCGTTTGAACTCCACAGCTTTATTGTGTTGTCGTTTTCTGTCTGATTTTTTTCACTACTCGCTCCGGCCGAAGCAATTACACTACCATCTGGCGCCCAGGCTAAACTAGTAACGGGTGTGGTATGTCCTGTCAAAGTAATAAGCACTTTCCCTTGTTGATTCCATAATCTAATAATATTATCGGCGCCTCCTGATGCAATAGTTTTTCCATCAGGACTAAACGTGACGCTATTTACTACTTCGTTATGTGGAAATGTTCTTAATAATTTACCATCAATAGTCCACAATTTAACGCTTTTATCAGCACTTCCAGAAACTAGCATTTTACCATTGGGACTAAACGCAACACTATTAACACGCTTACTATGCGCTTTTATTATACGTAATTTTTTACCACTTGCCTGCCAAAGTCGGACTGTTCCATCACTACTTGCCGAAGCAATTAACTGATTATTGGGACTAAATACAACACCATTTACATCAGCTAAATGTCCTTCTAAACGGTTGATTTCGCGCACCCGCATTCCATAAGTTGCTTGATATAGCGATGTTCTAACAATTTGCTTCGTTTTTTCATCAGGTAAAAAAACATTCCCTAGTTTTCTACCTGCACGCAATCCTTCACCTAACGACTCAATATCTTTACCCAAAGCAAACAAAGCTTCACTCGATGCACTTGCTGCAACAGCATTGCTAATAATTGCTTGGCGCCCTTGGGAAAAAGCTGTCCAAATAGAACCCATTAATAGTACGATACCCAAAGCTGAGGCAACAAGCGCATTTTTGAGTAAGCGATTCGTTTTTACTTGACTAGTACGTAGCTTTTCAGTTTCAATAAGTTCTGCTTGTAGCTTTTGCTGTTCAATCTCTGAAAGTAAACGTTCACGTTCAGCAAGGCTAAATTCATAGCGCTTTCGTAATTCCTTTAATTCGCTTAATAAATCCGAACTAGTAACTTGATTTTCTATTGGAATTTTATTTTGCTGTTTATCATGGCGAAGTGCGCTGCTGAGGAGCAAAATTTCCTGTTCGTTGCTGTGTACTTGCACGCGCAACTGCTTGATTTGTTCTTGCAAATTATGTTCAGCTTGTTGTAAGTTACGAATTAAACCAGCAAGATAATCATGAATCAATTGATAGTGTTCAGCTTTTCCTGGAAAAACCATTACTAAACCTGAACGTACCAAAATTTCTAAAATTAATCCTAACTTGTCAACATTTTCTAATTCTGATAGTTCAGTTGCTAGCTCTGTACTAGTTTTTAGTGGACGTTGCCCATTCTCACCAGTTAAAAAATATAGAGTTAATAGAACTGCTCTTTCATTTTCAGAACCACAATCATTGATTATTTCTTTAATATACGCTTCAATTAAACGTTCTTTTGGTCCGTGGGCAAGATATTGTTGTATTGTAGTAATTCTTTGATTTTGTAATTGTGTTCCTACAATTTGCAATTCAATAGGACTTACTTCTCCTGATTTATTTGACAAATCTCCTACTACAGTTGTAATTAAGGCTGGCTCTAAATTAAATTTAGAGTTAGTTGTTAATTGCTCAATAAACTTTTTAGTATCCTTAGTCGAAAAGTTGCCTAGATAATAGCGTATTTTATCATCTAGAATATTAGGTATAATTGATTTAAAGCTTGGTTGACGTTCTATTTCTAAAAGATTGTGTAAATAGTCTTCACGTAAACTAAAAATTATTTTTACAAATGGAATATTTAAACATCTTTGTAAAAAATTATAAAATGCTTGCTTAGAATCTAGAGAATGACTAGTAAAAAATTCTTCAAGCTGGTCAAAGATTAATACAATATAAAAATTATGTTCAACATGTTTATATAAAGCGGTTATAATTTCTTCTACTTCAGGTAAAATTTGTAACTCACTACCCACTTCTTCTATATAAGCTTTTTTATAAGCAATTAGTAATTGTTCTATCCAAGGTGTATAGACTTGAACGAGAATTGGTAATACAACGCGCGCTTCTATCGGCGTTTGTTTTAATACTGGTAATAATCCTGCACCTAATAGCGAACTTTTTCCAACACCAGGGGAACCATGAATTATAGTAAGCTTATGCTGTGTACCGCTAACTTTTTCTAATAAGTTTTCTAAATCTCTTTTTCGTGGTGAGGCTATAATTTCTTGAGCGACTGTTTCCACCTTGTTATTTTTCTTTTGAGAATGCAGGCGCCCTGCTCCAACAAAAGCTCTAAAACCGTATTGCTGCTCTATAGAATACTGCTTCTGCTTAATGGAAAAAGCTTCTAAATACCGACCTTCCTCAAAATAAAGCCTTCTTAGCTTTTTTAAATGTCGGATATAGCTGTATATATTATAACTATAGTCATTATTATCTAAACTTTTTTCTAGCTCCTTGCTAGAAGAGTACATTTCTTTATCAGCAATTTGGTTCTCATTTAAACTTCTTAAAACTTTTACTAAAGATAACTTATAAATCTGCTTCAGCAACAAAGGGAACAAATTATAATTATTTTTGATATGCCTATTTGCTTCATCTAAGTGAAACAAAGCCGATTTTATATACTGAACAGCTTTAGACCATTGCGACTGTTGTATAACCGCTTCAGCAATAAAACCATAATTACAAGCTATTAAAATATGATTATCATTATTGAAATGATGAAGTTTTATAAATTTACTAGCAAAGATTTCTAACTCTTGCCAACAATCTAATATTTCTAATATTTCGTATATTTTGATTAGTGATAAATTAGTTTTTTCGTTGTTGCTATAAGGTGAGTGAATGCTAAGTTTAACTGTCTTCGGGTCTTGCAATGCAGTAAATATATCAGACGCTTGAGTAACAAAGTTTTGAAAATTTAGTATACGACTCTTGCCATAACACGCAGCTATATGGAGCAATATAAATAATTGCCACTCCCAATCATTCAACTGGCGCCAGTAATCAAGACTCTGCTGAAATTTATCCAAAGCAGTATCTATTTTGTTATTGTTATAATCGTCCCTACCTAAAACTAAATTTAACTTAGCTAAAAGCTCCGCTTCCGGATACTGATTAATTTTCTGTAAATATTGACATGCAGTATTTATTTGTAAACGATTTTTTAAAGGAGTGTTTAAATCTATTAAAAACTTTTCAGCACTAAATTCTGATAAAAATGACGAGATAGCTAAATTAGCTTGTTGAGATTGTTGATAAATTAGTTCATAATATTCGTATTCTATACAGTTATTCGCAGCAACAAACTCAATTGTTGTTGACCAGTTTTCTAAATCGGTTGCTAATCTCACAAATTTTTTAAAAACTTTATCATCTACCCATAACATAATTGGAAAGGAGAATTGCTTTCTAAACTCCTCTCTCACCTGATTTGCTGAAATTAAAACAGCTTCCAAATTTTGAACTGATTCTAATCCATAAACCATTAATGCTGCTGGTTGTTTTTCTCCAATTTGTTCTTCAATTGCTGTATAAAGAGTTTTTACAGATACTGGTAAAGTAATCTCACTAATTGTAACAGGTGACAATTGATGTATTG
Source organism: Calothrix sp. PCC 7716 (assembly GCF_019977735.1). GTDB lineage: Bacteria > Cyanobacteriota > Cyanobacteriia > Cyanobacteriales > Nostocaceae > Dulcicalothrix. The sequence goes on from NZ_AP025018.1 coordinate 6,809,504, forward strand.
TTTTTATCATTGAATTACGCAAAGCAGCATAATTACATCGTAGTAAAACTAGTAGAAAACGACCCTGACTCATAGTTATAGTACGTACAATCGCGTGTAAAGAATCTTCATTAATTACAGCTATATCTTCTAAGTCATGTTGGTCGTTCATAATGTAAATTCTTTGGATTCTCGCAATATTGGATTTATGTCGAACCAAGAACCATCATCATCTCTATACTCAAATACAAACATACTACGAATCAATAGTTCGTATCTTTCGTGACCACTAAAAGTTTTTTGTTGGTTAAGCGCGCGTAACAAATCCCATTCATCATGAGTAATCGTAAGGGCAAGTTCATTTCGTCGCTGACGAATCACGCTTTCTAAGCATTGACGAGAAATTGGTGGGTTTTCTTTTTGCAAACAACGGAACAAAAGCCCTAATAAGTTACGCAAATGACCTCCACTAGCTCTGCATAGTCGTTCTAATGTATCATGACTGTCGAATACTTGAGTAACTAATTTACTACTTTGTTCCCAACTAACACCAGGAAAAGCTCTTGCCATCAGCATTTTTTGCAAAAGTGTTATGCCTTCTTTACATTCGGTATTATCTCGCAATAATACTGGAACCATCGGTAATACTTTTGGTTCAACTCCAAAACGATTTGTCAGGCGCCCTAAAGTATTGGAGAATATTAAAATCAGTGGAACTGTGTATACAACATGACAATTGAGCTTATTTAACTGGTCGCCACGTTCAACGAATAAATACTCTGGTTGGTAATATCCGGTTGGTTTTAAAGAGTTATCAACCCGGTCAAGGTTATCGACTATTACTACTAAACCTTTTTTTCCATTATTCAAAAGCTTTACGCGCGCGGGTTTGAGCAGTTCTTCATTAATTGCCTCTAAAAGGCTGCTAGTACGCGGTTCTAAGTATTGTCTAAGCTGACTTCTCAGTTTAGGACTATCTTTTGTTTTGGTAGTGATTTTTGCTATGCCCGCAGATAGTTCTATTTCCTTAAGTTCAATAGGAGTGAGTAAAAAATCTCCTACTTCAGCAAACAGCTTTTGGAAATAACTTGGTTTTAAACTTATTTTAATAGCTTCCAAACTTTGACTAACTTCACGAGCAATAGCAAGCAAAATATCAGTAACATCCACATCTGCCATGTCAAGACTTTGGCTAGACTCGAAATACACTACATGGAAGCCGCTTTGCTCTAACCCTGCTTTCAAACGTTGTAATTCAGTAGATTTTCCACAACCAATATGTCCTGTAAACAATTGGCAAGTTGCTTTTTCTGGCAATAAATAAGTAATAGTTCTGTGTAACTCTTGAATAATTGTTCCACCACGTACTTTTGAAAAATCTATATAGTACTGCCTATCTTGAGGTTGTTCTACAACTAAGGTTTTACTAGGGTCGCAAGCTTGAAAAAAACTTTGAATATCCAGTTTCATAATTCTTTACATTGAGTTTACACTTAATAAATTTTTAAATATTGAATTGGTTTTAGGATTTATCAAACTATCAGCACAACTTGTAGATGTTAGTAATCGCGCATAGCGTCAGAGTACGTTTTTAGGTCAGGCGCCTTTTTATCAAGCGAGACTCTTGGTAGTGATGCAGCCCTCATACTTTCTCTGTTTACTCCCCTTCAGCTTAAATTCAGCATAAGCACAACCAATATTACTAAACTTGCAACCCCGGATAGTTATACACAAAATATACACATAATTCCGAAAAAAGCCTTAGAAATTACCAAAATTCCAGATTTGGCGCCTGTTTTGTTGACAAACGCAATTACAGGAAAAACGGTGATTGACTAGTTAAGTAATAATTTATACTAGAATTACGTAATGACCAATTTTAGTAGAGAGGTTGGAAAAACCAAACCCCTTAAAATTAACTATTCAAAGCTCGTTTGACCGAACAAACCGAACATCTTCTTCTTTCTGAAGTGGCGCCTATTTTCACTTGACGAACACAATTAAGAGAAAGATGGTTTATATAATTAAGCGGCAGTAACATGTGTGGCGCCGAGAAATGAAGGACACCTCCGTTTTAAAAACGGGACTGGTATTCGGTATCAGGTATTTTTCTTGTCACGCAACGAGTGGCGCCGCTCACTACCTGAGATAGGAAAACTCCGTTAATGCAACGAGTGGCGCCACTCGCTACTTGGACATTTAAAATCTACTTCTGTCAGGATGATAGGCAACAAAATATACTCCTCGTTCTTCACAGGCGCCATCCCATTCAAAGTACGTACTTAACGTTATCTTGTCTGGGTCGTCTTTATGTACGTAATGCCCAACATCACCTTCCCACTCGATAGACTCAGGATATACCCAAGCATACTTTGCTGTACTTGTAATTAGTTTTACTTCATTTATAGTTACAGGAGTTTCGTTGTCATTATCCCAAGTGCGAAAAATATTATATCCAGAAGTTACTTGTAGATAATAAGAGACTATGGGTGAAACGTTGGATTCAAGAATTATATAATCTGAATCAAGCATTGTTAATTGATCTTCACGGTCTTGATACTCTAACTTTTGACCTCTAATTTCAATTTCTCTCTCTTGGATACATGAAATATTTTTTAATTTTTGTAACTCTTGAATATTGTCACGAATAGAGTGATACAAGGTCATTTCCACCATTTTATCGGCATTAAAGATTTTGCTCATACCTTCATAGAATTTGGCGCCTTCTTGTACATCTGTATCAGCATCAATAGCCCAACCACTGGGGTCAGACATAACGCGCGATAACATTTCTAGGTTAATATTCTCTGGCTCAATGCCTGCTAGCATCATACGGATTCTACGGTCGCGCGCGCTTTGATGTTTAAAGGAGTCAGCATTTTTTATAGAACTTGCCATTCTACAATCAAGTAGTAATCTACTTAATCCAGTAGTAGTATATATATTAGGATTTTCTACCTCGATAAACTTCATTGCAGTTTCAAAGTAATTGTTCATTTTTCTTTGACTCCGTGCATTAATATAAATGGCGCGCTTTACTCGTAAACAATAAAGTCTCCTGGTTTCCAACCATAGACATTACAGATTTTTGCTATAACTTCTTTGCCCGGAATATACTCTGGGTCATCATAAAGGCGATATGCAGTGTTTTGAGCTAAACCAGTTTTTTTCCAGAACTTATACCTGGTTTCGTTTTTTGCGTCTATCAACTGCTTGATGCGGTTTTTTACTGTCTTATCTTCTACTACTACATGCATAACTATAAATTTTAGGTATTTTTGGGTCTTTTAAGTTCAGTATATCATTACTATATCACTATTGACTATACTCACAATAGTAGTATATACTGACAATAGAGAAGGCGCCTCCGAGTTGTCCAGACCTGTGGCGCCTCTCTGCCCGAATAAATATATAGGAGCATCTTCGATTATATGTCACAGATAGAAATTGCTGATGTCATCAAACAGATTGAAAACGAGATTGAGATTGATGCTCAAGGTCGAGGAAAGGCTACTATACGTGCTACTGCAAGGTTAGCGGGAGTATCTCACGTTGCGTTAATAAAGGCGTTTTCTGGTGGTAATGGAGCTTCGTCTAACCTAGCTAAAAAGCTTATGGAGCATGGCTTTTCTGGTGGTAACTTAATTTCATTTTCAACAGAAGGTATCCCAGATATTGCAATCGCAATTATCTTGGAGTACTACGCACATGATGCTGGTAGGTACTGTACTAAGCTTGCCAGGTTAGTTTGTAAAGCGTTTACGGCTAATGGTATTCGTAAGTGGATGCAAGAACTTAAAGGTTGGGAGCAGCAAGAACAACCTAAAGAGCATTCGCAGCCTCAAGCAAAGTCGCAACTTCCAATACCATCCTTGGAAGAAATCTCAACCTTACTGGACTTAACTCTTGGCAAAGCTGGACTTGAGCCGAAACTAGTAGCAGGCGCCAAACTAAATGCAATAGGTAAAAGGTATCCTCACTTGCTCAAGGAAGTGGAAGACGCGAAATCAATGTTACTCGTCCCAGTCGAAGATAATTTACTGGCGCCGAAAAAGTTAGGTGAAAAACTAACACAACAGACTGGTGAACCTTGGTCAGCACAGAGAGTTAATAAACTGCTAACTGGACAGGGTTTTCAAGTTCGTAACCCAGAAGGTAATCCTGATTATTTGGCTACTGAAAAAGGTAAGCCATATTCAAAACTAACGTTGGGTACTGCGAAAGGACATGATAAAACAGTTCAGCACTTGAGATGGTATGAAACAATACTTGAAGTTATGGAGGTTTCGGCGCCGTGATTTTTCCATTTGAAATGCAGTGCTACTGTAGTGGTACTGATGGCAAAAAATACCTGGTATCAACACTTTGGGTAGAGATTCTTCAATCTGTTGGTGTTACCGAAAGAAATAAAGACAATTCGGACGAGTATCCACCAAATCTTGAAAACATCATGGAAGGAATTGGCTGTTATGACTCTGAAGTGATTCTCGAATACATTGAAGACTTGGTTGGCACAGGTTTTCTTGTTGTTGTTGGTGATTGTTGGTATTTAACCGATAAAGGAAGTGAATTCTCACCTTATACCAGATGGTAATTAAACAGAAGTTAATTTGTTGACTATGGCGCCTCGAATTAACCATTCGAGGTTTTCTCTACTCTTATATTTCCAAGGGCTTGTTAACCTAATCATTACTGCAAAGCACAGCTAGATACACTCCCTTATGAAGGGTGAATTTTGTAGAGATGCTATTGCAAGCGCTGTTGAGCGAAGCTTCTATCTTTCAAACAGTACGTGCATAATCTGAACTCGGATGAACTGGACTGGTTACGCGCGCTTTCCGAAGCACCAGAGAATCAAGAGTTTGTAGAAGAGTTCATTAAAAACGCTGTCTTTAAGGTAATGGCAGAACTCAACACACACAAATAAACAACACTACAGGCAGTATTTACCGTACTGCCTATTTATCAACAAGGAGAATTTACCATGAGTCAACCAGTTTTATTCAACGCGCGTACCAACGATAAGATTATTCTTAAGGGATTTGAGTATGTAGTTATCGATACTTATCCTAATTCAGTAATTCTAGATTTTCAGGGTCAACGCATTCGTTTTGATTATGACGAATTGATAACACTAGGCGCCGTATTTTCTTAAAAACTAGTAGGTCAAAGGGGGGAATTACTCCCCCATTCATCTCTCAAAAACACAAACTTATTTTTTACAGAATCATGAGAACTAAAAATTTGAGGACATATACAGTTTCGGGCGCGCGTTGAGGCGAGTTGTCAGTTCACAATCCAAGCGAGCAGTGCAAGCGAAGCTAAATCGAAAGCCGCAGAACTCGCAGAATCTTTGATTGAAGTCACATTCAACCAAAATTGCGAATTTCCAGAAACATCAGTTTTACCTATTCGCAGCGATGCAGTAGAAGAGAACGAATAATAAATTTAACTTTCAATGCCTCCATTCATGGGGGCATATATTACTTAATTACCTATTTTGTATGGCACACATATATTGGACTAGCATCATTGACGAAGTTCGACTGGTGTATAAAGAGATTCAAGGCGCCGATATTAAAATCAAACGACTACTTAAAAACAGCAATACAGACGTTTTAATCATGTACGAGTGCTGGCAGGCTAAAAGCTTCATTGAATCGGCAAAGAATGCTATAGGAAAAATTGAGCTATGTAAAAATAAGGATTCGGAGGTATTTAAATTGTTGACTGTTGCTGCTGTGAGCTTGAACACTGCTATAGTTCATACTTTTATCGTTGATGGCGCCGTACATCAACTACTTTGTAAATTGTACGCGCGAGTATTTAATTTACTCCCCGTTGGTTACTCGTTTCAAACAGAAATTTTCTAACGGCTATATATTAAAGGCTGGTATTCAACAAATTGAGTAGCAACTTTATTCTTAATGCAGGTAACAACATTTATTTGGCTGGCGCCGGTGGTAAACCGAGCTTTTTACGGAGTTCAGGGTCATATTCTGCTTTTTCCCAATTTTTTGCTTGTTTTACTTGTTCTGGTGTTAGGTTTTTAGCATTTTTCAGGTTGGTACATCCAATTTTTTCTTTAAAGAAGTTTTCACAACCAAATTCAGCATCTTTGAAATCGGTACTTTCGAGGTGGGCACCTGAGAGGTTGGCACCTGAGAGGCTGGCACCTGTGAGGTTGGCACTTTCGAGGTCGGCACCTGTGAGGTTGGCACCTGTGAGGTTGGCAGCATAGAGGTTGGCAGCATAGAGGTTGGCACCTCTGAGGTTGGCACTAGCGAGGGTGGCACCTCTGAGGTTGGCACTTTCGAGGTCGGCAATATAGAGGTCGGCAATATAGAGGTTGGCAACATAGAGGTTGGCACTAGCGAGGGTGGCACCTCTGAGGTTGGCACCTGTGAGATTGGCACCTGTGAGGTTAGCACCTGTGAGGTTGGCACTTTCGAGGTTAGCTCGCTCTAGATTTATATTATTTAGAGGCTCGCCAAGCTCAACCAGTTTTTCAAGTGCTTTGAATTTAGGATAATTATCTTTCTGTCCTTTAGCTTTTTCTATATCGTTACGAAGCCGACTGATTTCTATTTGCCTATACCCAATAAACCCTAAAAATATTGTTAAAAATATAATTGGAATAAACCCAAAACCGATTAACCTCAGCTGATGATTTTGTCTATACTTAAGACTTTTTTGAATTAACTCACAAGCTTCATGAGATAATGTCAATAAACCAGCTTGCTCTTTTTGAAAAGCCTTAGCTTCGTTTAACTGTTTACCGCCAAGCAAATAATCCTTTGACTTTTTCTTATCTCGCCATTCACCTGCTGCCGTTTCGATTTTACGCTGTTGTATTAATTTCTCCCGATTTTGATTGACCCATCCTAGCAGGCGCCCCCATTCACTAATCAGTGCTTCATGAACAACTTCTACAGTTTCTTGCCCCGATTTATCATCACGTCCTGTGACTAATAAACGTGATTCATAACCAGCTAAATAAGTTATTAATTCCCAATTGTCTCTACCTATTTCTTCAAGGGTTGCGACTCGCCGGGTATCTTGTGTACCTTCTCCTAAACGTACTAATTGCAGAAAAATATGTTGAGCTTGTTTTTGCTGTGTATCACTAAGTTTATTATAAATTGACTCAGCATGTTTAACTAGCGCTTGCTTTATACCTCCAATCTCATCATATGCTTTATGAGTGAGTTCGCTATTGTACTGTTTCTCCCATATCTGAGTTAAAGCAAATTCTAATAATGGTAAATTACCAGGTTCTTGCCCCACATCATCTAATATTCTTTGCGCTAGATGCGTTTGTAGTTTTACGTTTAATTTTTGAGACGGCGCTAAGATTGCTGCAAGTAATTCCTCTTGGCTCATCAAGCCTAAAGGTTTATGTGTAAATTGCTGTAATGCATGACTGAAGGGACGGTAGGAGAGGACATAACCATAAAAGTCTGCTCGTAATGTAAAAACTAATGTTATACTTTTTTGATGAACAGGCGCCAATAAGGTATCAATGAAACGCTGTTGTTCTTCCTGATTTTGACATTGGGTATAAAGTTCTTCAAACTGGTCTACTACTAACAATAATCGTTTATTAGGCTTATTCTCTAAGATTTGAGACGCTATCTGATATAATTTAACTTCACCTTTTTTTAAACTTTCTGCTAATCTACCTACTTTAATCGCCCTTTCGACTTTATCAATATCTGGTTCTAATTGCCGCACTAATACCAAGGCAAGTTCATCGAAGGGTTGACTTTTAGGACGGAACGATTCGATTAACCAAGTACCCTCTTCGCGTAACCTTGGAATTAACCCAGCAAACACAACAGAAGATTTTCCACTCCCACTGGCGCCTATAACTGCTACCATTGGTTGCTTGTAGGTTGTTTGAAATAAATCCTCAATAAATTTCTCTCTCCCAAAAAAGAATTCTGCATCTTTCTCACCAAAAGCAGATAATCCTAGGTAGGGGTTTGGGGGGATATCACCTGCAACAAATTGAATATCAGCTTTATGAATAAGCGTTTTCTTCAGTACTGGTGTTTTATCTTCTCCTAACCCAACAAGTTGAGAGCAACCAAGCTCGTATGCAAACTGCACCTCTTCCCCAGCCGCAAGCGCATCATAAAAAGCTACAGCAAAAGCAACCGCTGCTTTATCTCCAATCGCGCGATTCATGCCCACAACATATTTAATGTATTGGCTAATAGCTTGAGCTTGCACTTCTGAGTAGCAAGCATTCAAAACAACACACTCAACACCTTTAACTGCAAATAGCTTGAACAATCTAGATAATGCTTCTTCTCCAACGAGTGTTGGTTGCCCAGTTTCATCCTCCAAAACAATTCCATCGACCCCTGTTCCATGTCCACTAAAATGGACAATAGTAGGTTGATGTTCTAGAATGGCTCGGTAAAAATCGCGCGTTCTCACTGCCCATTTTTGTACAAGTTTAAATTGGTCGCGATGCTTTGCTGCTTGTAACCCGTTCTCGATTTCCCGCACCTCCTCATCCAATCGCAACCTTGAAGTGCTTGCAGGATTTGCTGCCAAAATCAAAATTGTTTTAGGCGTGTTACTGTTCATGAGTGAATTCGCGGGTCAGTGATGGTGATTATATTAACACTGCGTAGGTCTTGAATTCTGAATCGGCGCCATCGAATATTACCCTTTAATTTCGCATTGAAATTAGATGGAGTAGTAGATTTTGCATTCCACACTAAGCATCTTTATAAAACACTATACTAAAGTTAAGTTTTGGATTCTAAAAACTGAATAAATATTAAGAAAATATATGATGTTACCGCGCGGTTTTTCGATCTAATTTCAGCAATTATCACGAAGTGAGTGGCGCCTGTTTTCTACTTTCTTCCTATTCTCATTACTACTAGTTAGGTTCAAATGTTCATAAAACTTGAAATATTGATTTAATATTTGTGAGCGAGTTTTTTAATTTTTCTTGTTTAAGGTGCCGCGTTAAAATGGCAGGGTGTTATAACTTTAACCATTTTGCCTGGTATTTGGTCTTGGTATTGGGTATTTTTATTGTCTACATGTACAGGCGCCACTATTTTATTTCCGTAATTACTAGGAAGGCGCCTTCACCGCGCTTAGGTTATTATTGCTACTGGTAATATGCATCCGGGAATTTACAAGTGTTGTTGGGGTGGTTGGTTTCATTATCACCCCATATTTTTGACAGGCGCCACACATCGCTTGATATCCGCAATTACCGAGAAGGCATATAAATCATAAATTGTTAAAATTATTACTGGTAAATGAATTCGAGTATTTACAAGGGCTTGGAGCAGTTGAACGAAGTGTTCCAAGCTTTTTAATGTTTTGCATTTATGGCGGTATAATAATTACGATAATGTAATTTGTAAATTTGTACGTGATTACCTGATATAAGCGTATCGGGTTTTTTTATGTCCCGGCGCCACTTTTTCCAACCGTTAAAAATCAGGTTTCAAGTTTCATTTTCTAGGAGCATGGTTATTCGCGCTCTTGATAAAGTTTACTATGAGCGGTGTGCAATTGCATTAATCATTTGTTTTAAGTTCTGTTTTCTTCAGGTAGTTCCGTGAATGTTGGTTTCCATAAGGAACGGTGTTGCATTCGCGCACAATGTTCCGTTACTTGTATAAGTTTCCGTAGGTAGGCAATTATATTTTTTACTGGCGCCTCCTTACCAACCCATCAGCACGGCGCGGAGGAACGGAGCGCGGTGCGGCGGGCGCCTCCCTACCAACCCACTAGCACGATGCGGAGGAACGGAGCATGGTGCGGCGGGCGCCTCCTTACCAACCCATCAGCACGGCGCGGAGGAACGGAGCGCGGTGCGGCGATGGCGACGCAACTTTACAGAAACTTTACATTTATTATAGGCGCCGATAACAAATGATTTTTTAGTGAAGAGGTTTGGAAAAACCAAACCCCTTGAAATTAACTAGTTAGAAAATTGCTTTTGCCTTTCATATTCTGCAATTTGCATTTCTTCTCTCATTTCTCTCTCCATGTTTTCTTCTAAAGCTTCTAAACTGTGATATTCCATTGCTCCTAGTAAAAAATAAGCATCGTATGCTGGACCCCAAATGTATAAATGTGCTTTATACGAGTGGTCGCAATGCTCTATTAAAACATAAGCAAATTTGTCGTTAAACTTGAAATTTAATTGACGCAAACCTCGCTCAGTAATTTCATGCTCTTCTACGAATTCATATTTTAAAATGCCCATTTTGAAGTTCCTCTTTTGTTTCGCTTATATTTATATTTTATTTTTTACACAGATAAAATAGGCAAAGATAATGTATTTTTAATATTAAGTATTTATGAACTAAAATAGCAAAAAAACCACAAAAATAAGACAAAGAAGAGATACCCTTACCTCTCTTTTTTTTCAACCTCTCTCTCTTTATTGCAAAAAATGGCGCCCAAGATTTTTTCATTTCACATTGCACGGACGCAAGATTTGCTGGTTTATGAGTATTTATCACACCGTGCGATGTGATAAAATGAAAAATCGCGCCATTTTTTGCACGCTTTTTTGCGTAGCCTGTCGGAGCAAAAAAGGAAACAACGTGAGTGCGGCGATATGTATGGTTAAATATGAAAAACTCGAATCCGCACTCACAACCTTTTATGTTTAAAAAAACAATGTGAGCGCTATGAACTATTATGACTGAACATGAATAACTTGAAAAAGCGCGAACAACAATTTATGTTTTATCAAATTAGGCGCCTGTTCGTGAAGCAGTAAGTAACAGAGTATGCTGATATCTTGCATAAACTAACTTTTGGGACATATATAAACAATCTTTACACTTACATAATCTAATCACTATAGGTGAACTTGTTAGTGATTCCTTAAGAAAGAATTGCATAAGTTTGTTATGGCTAGAAATACTGATATGTAATAAACAGCTTTAGTAATTGTTTTTAAAGCAATCAGGTTATTAGCATGACGATTATAAATCAGGGTTTATCTCAAAAGCTTTTATTCTGTAGTTTTTTCGTATTAATTAACACTTCAGTTAATGCACAGATTACACCTGATAATACCTTAAGAGGGGAGACTTCTAAAGTTACTCCAAATATACTGATAAACGGCGCCTCTGCTGACTTGATTGGCGGCGGTGCCTTGCGTGGTAATAATCTTTTTCACAGTTTTACAGAATTTAATATCAGAGATGGGCAAAGTGTGTATTTTGCCGAGTCTTCTGGAGTGACGAATATATTAACGCGCGTTACAGGTGGGAACGCATCAAATATTTTAGGGACGTTGGGTGTTGATGGCGCCGCAAATCTGTTTCTGATAAATCCCAATGGTATTTTATTTGGTAAGAATGCTTCTTTAGATGTGCGAGGTTCGTTTGTAGGGACAACAGCGAATGGTGTACAGTTTGGTAATCAGGGAAATTTTAGTGCGACCAATCCGGAGGCGCCAGGTTTATTGACTATTAACCCTTCGGCATTATTGTTTAATCAGATTAATCCAAACGCTGGTATTGTAAATAGTTCGGTGGCGCCAGCAGGGAAAGACCCAGCAGGATTTAATGCGTTTGGTTTGCGAGTAAGAGATGGAAAAAGTTTGTTACTGGTGGGTGGTAATGTCAGTATTTCGGGCGGTGAATTAAACGCTTCTGGTGGAAGAGTCGAGCTAGGAGGATTGGCAGAAGCTGGAAATATAAATCTCTTTTTTGATGAAAATAATTTGAGGTTAGGATTTCCTGAAAATATAAATCGTACTTCAATATCCTTGACCAATCAAGCTAGGGTATATGTAGAAGCTTCGGGTGGGGGTGATATTACCATTAATGCCCGAAACATAGAAATATTAGAAGGAAGTAGTCTTAGTGCTGGTATTGGTCAAGGTTTAGGAACGGGAGATGCGGGGAACATAACAATGAATGCAACTGATGCTGTTTCCCTTGTTAATGCCAATATCTTCACCACAGTGCAATCAGGAGGCGTAGGCAAGGGTGGCGATATTAACATCAATGCTGCAACATTCTCGCTACAGGAGGGCGCCCAACTTTCTGCTTCAACTTACGGAATTGGTAATGCGGGGAATGTAACAGTGAATGCAACAGGTGCTGTACAAATTGCGGATAATGCTGCTATCTTTAGCACAGTCGAAGCAGGAGGACAAGGTAAGGGTGGTAATATCAATATCAATGCTGAAACATTCTCGCTACAAAATGGTTCTCAACTGATAACTGCTGTTCTTGGTGCATCTAATACCCAACCCGCAGGTAGGGGGGATGCAGGAGATATAAATTTGAAAGTGACAGGTTTTGTAAATATCGGTGGGACAAAGAATAATCTTTATAGTGGAATACTTAGCAGAGTGGAAACAGGTGCAGAGGGTAATGGAGGTAATATTACTATTGATGCTGGTTCAGTAAATTCACAAGACGGTGCCCAAATTTCTGCTGGTTCAAGGGGAATTGGGAATGGGGGAAATGTTACCATAAGTGCAACAGGCGCCGTTTCCCTTATAAATACTGACATTATTAGCAGAATAGGAGCAGGGGGACAAGGTAAGGGTGGCAATATTAACATTAATGCCGCAAGACTCTCGCTACAAGATAGTACTCAACTACAAACTGCTATTTTTAGTGCATCTAATACTCAAGAAGCTGGTAGGGGGGATGCAGGGAATGTAAATATCAAAGTTACAGGAGAAGTGGATATTGCTGGTGTGAAAAATGGATTTTCGACTGGGATTTTCAGTCGTGTGGAAACAGGAACAGAAGGTAATGGGGGTAACATTACGATTGATGCTGGTTCTTTTAAACTACGAGACGGCGCCTTATTAGACGCAAGTACTGCAACTAATTATAATGGCGGCAATATTACTATAAATACAAATATCTTTGAAGCACTCACTGGAGGGCAGATTACCATTACTAGCGGGGACTTTGGACGCGCGGGTAAAATCACAGTAAATGCTACTGACAAAGTACTTATCAGTACCAACGACCCCAATTATAATGACCGAGTTGCTAATTTTCCTGATACTACCGGAAATATCGGTGCTTCCTCTGGCTTTTTCGTTAATTCTGTAGGGTCAGGTACAGGTGACATTGAAATCAACTCACCCAAAATCACCCTAGACAACCAAGGAAAACTTCAAGCTAATTCTGCATCTGGTAACGGTGGTAATATCAAACTCAACAGTGGTTTACTTTTACTCTTGAGAGGCGCCCAAATCTCAACCAATGCAGGTACAGAAGAACTTGGTGGAGATGGAGGAAACATTGATATTGATTCTCGTTTTATCGTCGCTGTCCCGAAAGAAAACAGCGATGTAACAGCCAATGCCTTCACTGGTAGAGGTGGTAACGTTTTCATCCGCGCGCAAGGTATTTTTGGTATTGAACCGCGCGCAGTAGAATCTCTACAAACCAGCGATATCACTGCATCAAGTGAACTTGGTGTACCAGGTCAAATTTCTATTACTCAACCTGACGTTCAACCACAACAAGGATTAATCGAATTACCTGAAGAAATAGTTGATGCTACACGTCAAGTTGCTCAAATTTGTCCAAAGTTTCCCGGCGCCAAACCACTCGGAGAATTCACCATCACAGGACGCGGCAGTTTACCACCTAGCCCTCTTGAGCCATTACCCGGTGAGCGAGTCAACGGTGTCGGTCTCCATCTCGTTGAACTCACGAACCCGAAGAGCGCCGCTAACACCACCAAGTTAGCAACTTTAGATAATAACAATACCAATGTATTAAATATAGTATCTAACAAAGTTCAAAACGCAATAATAGAAGCACAAGGTTGGGTTAAGAGCGATGATGGGAGTTTGGAACTTGTTGCAACGGCGCCGAATACTACACTCATAAGGCGTGTTATCACATCTACATGCCCGATTAAGCATCTGAATAAAAACTAAAATTTACTCTTGAAGGCGCCTAGAATTTTTCAATTCCGTACATTATTGTATTATATGTAGTATAGATTTTGGCTTTAAGAATGTCTATAGAGCAATACGAACAAAGCTTCACTTGCGACAATTGTGGCTATGGAACAAGGTTACTCGACGAATTGAGTGCAGATGAAGAGGAAACGCGCGCTTGGGGAGAAGCATGTCAGAGATGTGGTTCAAGATTTTTTATTCAAGAGTTAGGAGATGGTGTAGAGTTGCGGCTAATAGAAATACCAGGCGATACTTTCGCTATGGGATCACCACCAAATGAAGCTGGTAGAACTAATAGAGAAAATCCGCAGCATCAAGTAACTGTATCTTCCTTTTTTATGGGGAAATATCAAGTTACACAAGCTCAATATAAAGCGATTATGGGAATTAATCCTTCACACTTTATTGGTGCAAACCGTCCTGTCGAGCAAGTATCTTGGTATTCTGCAATGAAGTTCTGTAAGCAATTGAGTCAAAAATCTGGGTTGACTTACCGTTTGCCGAGTGAAGCGGAATGGGAATATGCTTGTCGCGCTCTGACAACTACACCTTTCCATTTCGGAGAATCAATCACAACTGCAAAGGCTAATTACAGAGGAGAAAAGACGAGAGCATCTGCACTACTAGGGCAATATCGCCAACAAACAACACCAGTAGGTAGTTTTCCTCCTAATGTATTTGGGCTATACGATATGCATGGGAACGTATGGGAATGGTGTGAAGATGTTTGGCATACTGATTATCAAGGCGCCCCAACAGATGGAAGTGCTTGGTTAAACGGTGGAGATGATAATAACCGGGTGCTGCGTGGCGGTTCTTGGTTCGACCCTGCGGAATTATGTCGTTGTGCTAGCCGAGAGTACAGTGACCCCGACCCCGAAATTCATGACTACGTTATGGGTTTTCGGGTGGTTTTGGTTCCTGCTGATTACTTCTAATTATGTATTTTTTTATACTAACACTATTGCATTAATGTCGGCGCCGTATAAAAATAACTACAATCAAATGGTAAGTCAAAGTAAAACAGGCTTTCCGTAATCATGTCAAATCTTTTACTTGAAGCTTCCGATATTAACACGACTCCTGAGAGATTAAAGGAACTAGCATACAAAGATACAAATTTTGAACTTGCGCGCGCTGTTGCTTTAAATCCAAGTGCGCCACCAGATTTACTTGAAGCATTGGTTTATTTAGAAGACGAGGAGTTATGTAGAAATATTGCGACAAACCCAAATACTCCTGTTGATATATTATTTGAAGTCGGCGCCGAATTCCCACGAGAATTAATTAATAATCCCGTATTTCCATTGCTATTACTCGAAAACTCGTCTTTATTCCTAAATATGCCATTTAGCACAATCGCGAGCATATTGAGTTTAGATGATGTTCCTGAAGCATATTTGATGAAGGCTGTGGAAGATTATGAAGACGACGAAGTATTAAGTATTGTCGCAAACCATGTTAAGGCGCCGGAGGAAGCTCTCAACAAAATAATTAATTGTAGTAATCAAGAAGACGAAGAATATTTTGCAGCAATTTTAAATGTTAATTATAATAACATTAATGCAATCGAAGGATGGAAAAATTTAGTAGATAAAGCAATTCATTATTTTTATTTTTTACGACACATTCCTGAAAAAGAACTGTTTTTATACAATCTTGGTATTTTTCCAGAAAAGTTTTTACCAGGTTTGTATGAAAAAACTCGTATTTCAATTGCTGCAAATCCCAAAACACCTAAGCATATCAAAAATATTATAAATAAAACTCTCGTTGATAAATTATCAAAAAAAGAACTGAAATTAGCAAAAGCAGGTAATCCAGATACACCTATAAACACTTTAATTCAACTTTCTAATAGTCCTTTAATTTATATTAAAGAAACTCTTGCGGAAAATCCTAGTATACCTATTCATGTTTTGGAAAAACTAGCTCATCATACAAATGCGCTAATTGTCGCAGGTGTTTGTGATAATTATAATGTCACTGATTCTATTTTAAAAATAGCGTACCAGCATGAAGAAATAGCTAAAATAATAACGTCTAAAGATAGTAACAAAAATCCAGTAGATATATTGTCAGTAATATTAAAAAATCATTCAACACATGAGTTTACTGATGGATGTATAGATTTTGATAGCATTACAAGTCAAAATTTTTGTATATACCTAAGTCTAGAGAAAGATGTACCTAATGAAATTTTTCAGGCAATAGGAACAGTTAGTAATATTAACTTATTAATTGCATTGGCACGCCATCCTAAAACACCAGTACATCTTTTTGAACACGTATATAAACGTACTAAAGATAAAACAGAATTTAATTATTTTCCTCATTTGAGAAAATATTATAATAAAATCAGGATATTCTTATCAAAAAACCCTCAAACTCCTATTCATATTCTATTTAAACTGTTACAAGATGATTGTTGTAAAGTTCGCGGCGCCGCAATTCATAACATCCAAACAAACTTTGCTTCATATAATCAAAACGTAGTTGAATTCTTGCGAGAATTGGAACAAGCTAATAATCCAAAATCATCACCTGATACACTATTGACTATTGCTAACGATAGAAATGTTTCTCTATGCTTTGCTGTTGCTCAAAACCCTAATACACCAGCATCGGCTTTAGATAAATTAGCTTTTCATAAATCGCGCGACGTTCGACTTGCTGTCACCAACAACCCAAATACAACAGTAGATACACTTGTATTCTTATCTAAGAAACGTAAAGGTTGCTTCCATATCCGCCAAAGTGCAGTTAAAGCTTTGATAGACAAAGACCCTAAAAGAGCAGGCGCCGTTCTTGCTGAGTTCGTTAATTCCCCTGACCCATCAGTTCCACGTTTTATATTTCTTCTTCATGAACTGGCGCCTGTTGAGTTTTTGGAAAAACACGCTAATTCTATATGGTGGTTGGAGAGATATGCTGTTGCTCAAAACAATAGTACGCCTATACACATTCGTAACAAGTTGAAGAATGATGCTAACAGAATTGTACGAGCGGCAGCATGTGGTAGAAATATTGGCGCCTTTTGAGAAAGATAATGTGGGCGCCTATCATAATCATTAAGGCTTTTTACATATTTAGTTTGAGACTGGAGTTACTCAAAATTAATGAAAGTTCCATGTCATTAGGTGCGGATACGAACTTATATACATAACCCTTTTTTTCTAGCGCAGCCCAGAAAGGTATAATATACTCTTTATACAGATTTGTATCGTCTGGTATAGCATTCTCTGGGTTGTTACATTCTTTTAACACAGCTTCCATTTCTTCTTGAGAATAATTGAAGAAGTTATTTATAAATGGAGGTTGAGCATTATAGATTTTTTTATAATACATCCATGTTGCTGCGTCTCCTAATAACATTTTTACTTCGCAGGATAGTAAATTTGTTTCCTCTACTAAACCTTTTTTAATTTGCTGTATTATTTGTGAAGCTTCCTCACTGTTTAAATTTTCAAGCACTGATATCAGTTGACTAGCATCTGTTGTGAATGTTGGAGTTGTCAATATTTTATACGTTCTTTTATCTAATAAAAAATCTTTACCGTGCTTATAGCCAAGTTCTTCAATAGTTGTAATAATTTTTACTTCTTCTGTATTGTAAGATGCGTATAATTTCAGCTTTTTCCTTTTTATAGCCTGAGCAAATCCTCTCGCCATCCTGAACCTCCTATTTTTTGAGATTTATTCAAAACGCTGCTTTCATGCGCCAAACCTGACACACGCATTCGTGCGTAAGCAGTCTTGGATGGCATCAATATAAATATAGCATTCAGACAAGTATCCTTTGTTCTATTACATTGAAAGCTTGTACGTGCGTTCGACTTATGCGTTTTTATCCAAGCACGTGGATATTTAAAAACAGATAGATACGGCGCCTGAAACAACACAAAAACCGTATGTACTGGTAACTGCGTATCTAAATAATTTAGTTATAAATGGCGCCACTAAACCAGTTGTTTAAGTACACACACTCGCGCGTACCTAAAAATTTAGATACTTAAATACCCAAGTATTTGATTAATCGTTTAGGGAGGCGCCTATAAATTTCTACACTACTTTACAAGCGCGCGAGATAATCATCAAGTCGATGCTCAAAAACAATATCCCAAGGTAAGTTAGCATTTTCTCTAACTTGATACACACCTTCACGTTCAAATCGGAAATCTCCAATTAATCCATCACGTTTAGCATTACTTAATTTAAGTATTGCAGGGGGAGTTAAATCTAAAATCTGGCGCCGTTCCACATCTGTAAGAGCATTCCAAGCTTCATATTTATATTGCTCATGTGTATTAAATGCTACTGATATTTCTTGCCAACAAGTAGCTGCTTGCAATGCTTGAACTAATTCTTGATGCGGCGCCAAAGTTTGTGACTGAGTTGTTAATAATTCGTAATCTTCAATAAAATCTTCTTCTAGCTCGAAACTCCAAGTCTCATCGGCAACCGAGTCTTCAATATTCCAAGGATTATATTCAGATGTCTCTTCAACCTCCATATCCTCTACAACCACTAAGTCTTCATCCCAAGAATGAACAAAATTTGACGCTACTTCTGAAACAGATGGCGCCGTTTGATTTTCATTAACCACTTCTTCTTGTGGCGCCTCCACAGCAGCGGGGGAAGTAAAAGAGACATCCATATCTTGTGGCGCCGTTTCTACACCAACAATAGGCGCCTCACAAGCGGTTGTTTCCGTAACGGTCTCTGCTACATTTATAATCTCTGCTGATTTTTTAAACTCATTTTCATAAAAATATATTATCGCTTGCTCGGTAATTGACTCCCCAGTTCTGCCCTGAGCTTTTACCATCTCTTCCAACATCACACCTGCTGCCTGATTATAGATAGGACCGATAACACACGCGCGCTTAGTATCTGGCATCATTCGCCAAATCGTAGCTTCCCCGGATTCCTTCTTCGCTCTTGCTTTATGGCATTTTTTCATAAATCCGCGAACTTTATCTTGAGTGATTATAGGCAAGCTCTGCATCTGAGTGATAACAGATTGGTACTTTTTAAGGTTTAGAGCAATTAAAAAGATTGTGCGTGGTTCAATTTGAGCTAGTTGATATGGAGCAAACACGTTAAAAGCTGCATCTACTTTAAGATAAGCCTTTTCCTCGCTTTCCCAACCCATTTGTCTTAACAAATCTTTATACTCTTGTTTGGTCAGTTTTGCTTTTTGCTCTGCTAGCCAAGACGAGTAACGTAGAAGCTGCACGGTTGACGTATATATGGCGCCCATTGGATGTACAACATCGTTGGCATCGTTCATCAAATCGTTGAATAGTGATGGAGATACCACTAGTTCATTCAAACTGGTAATGCTTAATTCCTGGAATTGTGTAATCATACTGGTAGTTTTTTTCTAAGAGGCGCCTGCTGCTCCCTTAAAAGGGTTTTTAAGCAGGTGCCTTTGTTTCTTTGTTGTGACATTTACATCGGTCAATAACTATATAGCTAGCTAGCTTAAAGAACTTTGCCAACCTCTACAGGCAGTTTGAAGAAAATTGGCACAATTGCTTTATTAACCGCTACGATTAACTAACCTCAATACCTATGTTAACATATTTATTGTGCTAGTTCACTAATTAACCGCAGCAGTTAACGAGCAAGATGAACGGGGGTGTAAGTTAGATATGAAGAGACATACACAAGAAAACATGCCGATAAAATGGCGCCTCGCTGTGTTGATGGCGGACAGAGAAGTTGATTATAAAGAGCTTGCGTCCATGACAGGAATGCATCATGTGACTATAAGTAGGCATAAAAACATGAGAATTATGCCAGAGAGGCTAGAGAGAGATACGCTTTTAAAATATTGCCAAGCTCTCAATTGTCAACCAGGCGATTTACTTGTTTACGTACCAGAACCTCCAAGTAGCGAGGGTAAGTGAAATTCTGCAAAAAAAGATGCAAAAATCTACTGAAACATAAAGACAACAATGATTAAATGGCGCCTGCGAGTGTTAATGGCTAAAAAAAAGAGAACAAACAGAGAGCTTTCGGAGCTTTCGGGCGTTCACGCAACTTCTATTTCAAAGCTCAAAAATATTGATGAAATAGTAATTATTAGTGGTAAAGTTCTTAACAACCTCTGTAACGGTTTATCAAGAGCTTATTACAACCGTGGTGATAATCGCATCATTACCCCTACTGCAAAATTTGATTATACTTACGATGGTGATGATTGGAATCCTTTACCAAACCTATAAAATATTGTTTCTTCTAAAATTTACTAGTATCTATAAATGTATAAACAAATACGATTAATTAGAACAGGCGCCTTTTATTTAAATCTTTTTACTAATTCAAACACACGTTTTGAAACTGGCGCCAATAAATTCTTTAAGAAACAATTGCATAAGTTTGCTGTAAGCAGAAATACTGATAAATATAAGTTGTGCGGTTCGTTCTTGCTAGGAGCCTCTAGAAAATAGAGGGGTATAAGCAAGGTATATTTTTGGAGGTTACTCATCAAAATGTATAACTATCCCTTTGATGTGGGTAAAGCTTAGTAACCTAGAAAAGCTAATCCCACCCATCAGGAGTGATGTGACTCCCTATCTGCCCACAGTGAGTAGACTCGGAATTCTACAGGCTGAAGCTGGGAACAGGACGCAATCAGTTGTAAAACAAGCAGGTGACAACACTGGCGTTAAAGGGGCGATGACATGGGCAAACAAGTCCTAGAAAAGTGTCTCAATTTAAGGCTGCAACCTGAACAACAAATGCAGACCTCATTTCCTACATTCTCACAGCAATATAACTTAGTTAGCTGTAATCTCCGAGAAGGAAATAGGCAAAATGGACTACCCTAAATCATCAAATCAATCAAGAGGATGGAACGGATAAAAACAATACAGAAGTCTTGGGAAAGGTCGAACCCCAGGTAGGCACGACGAGGTGTACACACCTTCTGTATTGAGTAGGATGCGGCGTAACTGCTGCAAGGTATTCAGAAAACACTTAATGGGTCAGAGCATGGTTAGACACGATAGAAATATTAGTGAACTTTGGAAATCACTACCCTGGAAAAAATTCCGGGCGAACCTTTTCCGCCTGCAAAAGAGAGTGTTCAAAGCTGTTCAAGCTGGAGACAAAGCAAAAGCTAGGTCTTTACAGAAACTTATTCTGAAATCTCGCGCAGCTAGGTTTTTGGCTATACGTCAAGTAACACAGCTAAATGCTGGAAAAAAGACTGCAGGAATCGATGGAAAAACCGCCTTAATTCATGAAGAAAGATTCAATCTTGAATCTCTATTGAGACAACCTTATTGGTATCATAACCGACTGCGAGTAATACCAATACCAAAAAAAGACGGTTCCACAAGATTGCTGAAAATTCCAACTATTGCAGATAGATGCTGGCAGTGTCTAGCAAAATTCGCAGTAGAACCAGCACACGAAGCGACTTTTCACGCTAATTCATACGGATTTAGAACCGGGCGCTCTGCCCATGATGCCCAAAAACAGGTTTTCTTAAACCTACAATCTAACAAAAACGGCATCAATAAAAGAATCCTTGAGCTTGATATTGAAAAATGTTTCGACCGGATAAACCACTCCACCATTATGAAAAACCTTATCGCTCCTAGGGCATTGAAGGAAGGAATATTTCGAGCGCTAAAAGCAGGAATAAATCCTGAATTCCCAGAACAAGGTACATGTCAAGGTGGGGTAATAAGTCCATTATTAGCTAACATCGCTCTCAACGGAATAGAAGAAATACACCCGTCAGTACGCTATGCGGATGATATGGTATTTTTCCTAAAACTTGGGGAAGATGAGAAAAAGATACTTGATGAAATCAGTCAGTTCCTAGCAGTAAGAGGATTAAAGGTAAGTGAGAAAAAGACAAAGTTCACCGCTTCGACAGATGGATTTGACTTTCTAGGTTGGCACTTTGTTGTACAACGAAACGGAAAGTTTAGATGTTATCCCTCAGAGGAAAATTACAAAGCTTTCCGGAAGAAGGTCAAGAAAATCGTCAATAGCTCGAATGATGGTGCAAAGGTGAAAGCCCAAAAGCTAGCACCAATTGTGCGAGGTTGGAGGAATTATCACAAGTATTGCAAAATGGACGGTTCCCGATTCTCATTGTGGAATATGAGCCATAGAGCATTCAAGGTATTCAACAAAGAAACCAAACAGGACAAGCACTCAGCTAAGAAATTAGTTAAGCAAGCGTTCCCAGAGGTGTCTTACTCCGAAAACCGTCATATTAAAGTCAAGGGAAATAAGTCACCCTACGATGGAAACTTGGTCTACTGGTCAGAAAGGAACAGTAAACTATACGACGGAGAAACCTCAAAGCAATTACAAAAGCAAAACCATACATGTGGATATTGCGGACTAAAGTTTACAAGTGAAGAACGAGTACACTTACACCACAAAGACGGAAACCATGACAACTGGAAGAAAAACAATTTAATTGTTCTACATAAAAGCTGTCATGACTACGTACACATGAGCAAAGAGGAAGTGAAATTTATCGAATTCTCGCAGGCGCAAACTCCTACTAGAAGAGTGAGAAGTAAGGCAAAAAGAAGCTAACCCCAAAGAATATCGAAAGCTGGATGTAGCGAAAGTTACACGTCCAGATTGAACAGAGAGGTGCCCCGGATAATACCGGGCATCGACTCTAACTAATAACAAACTTTGATTATCATTATCCCAACAGGTAAAGTGCAATGAATAAAAACCAGGGTTTAGTACACTCGCTTCTACTGGGCGCCTTTCTCTCGCTTGGTAGTACTTCGGTTCATGCACAACTTACACCTGATAATACCTTGGCGACAGAAGCTTCTAAACTTACACCGAATGTACTAATTAATGGCGCCAGTGCTGATTTAATTAATGGCGGCGCCTTACGTGGTAGTAATCTATTTCATAGTTTTAGTGAGTTTAATATCAAAGACGGGCAAGGAGTGTATTTTGCCAATCCGTCTGGAGTAGTAAATATATTGACGCGCGTTACAGGTAGTAATGCGTCGAATATCTTGGGGACGTTGGGTGTTGATGGCGCCGCAAACCTATTTTTGATTAACCCCAATGGTATTTTATTTGGTCAAAATGCGCGCCTTGATATAGGAGGTTCGTTTGTTGGGACAACTGCTAATGGTGTGCAGTTTGGTAATCAGGGAAATTTTAGTGCGACTAACCCGGAGGCGCCGGGACTGTTAACTGTTAATCCTTCTGCATTGTTTTTTAATCAGATTAATCCAAATGCTACGATTCAAAGTAACTCTATTGCACCCTCCGGAATAAATCCTTTAGGAAATGCTCGTGCAAACGGTTTGCGAGTACCTGATGGGAAAAGTTTGCTATTAGTAGGTGGTGATGTCAACATTGATGGTGATAATTTACCTAACCTTAGCGGGTTACTTGCTTTTGGTGGACGAGTAGAGCTAGGAGGTCTTTCAGCACCTGGAACAGTTGGACTTGAGACAAATGACAATATATGGAGTTTAGTTTTTCCAGAAACAGTAGAACGAGGTTCGGTATCTCTAAGCAACAAAGCGATAATAAACGTATTTTCTCAAGCGGGTGGTGATATCGTAATTAACGCTCGAAATATAGATATTTCCAGCGCAAGCACTCTTTCTACTGGAATCCTTTCGGGAAGGGAGACAATTAATAGTCAAGCAGGAGGCATTACTATCAATGCAACCGAACAAATTAGATTGGATGGATATGAAACCTATATTTTCAACTTAGTTGCTCCTAATGCTACTGGTAATAGTGGTGATATTCGTATTACCACAGGGTCATTATCAGTTACCAATGGTTCGACTATCAGTACTTCTGTTTTGGGACAAGGTTCGGCGGGAAATATAATAATTGATGCTCGTGAAAATGTTTTATTTGATGGAATTGCAATAAGTGAAGATGGCGCCTCGATTAGTGGAGTAGTTAGTAGTGTACTTCCGGGTGGTGTAGGAAAAGGTGGTGACATTCACATTAAAACAGGATCGCTCTCAGTTAAAGAAGGCGCTTTACTGCTAGCCAGCACTTATGGGCAAGGCAGAGCAGGGGATATCACTATTTCCGCACGCGACCGCGTTATATTCAAAGGCGCCAGTCAGATTGACCGTAGTCTTGCTGGCAGCGCTGTGCAGGCTGGCGCGACAGGAGAAGGAGGAAATATCCGCATAGACACTGGCTATGCCGAAGTAATTGATGGCGCCGTATTATACGCTAATACCTTTGGTTCGGGTTCGGCTGGGAATATTCAGATTGCTGCAAGCAATTCGGTTGACATTACTGGAACTTCACCACAATTTGGAAACTCCAGTGGATTGTTTACAAACACTGCTGCAAACGCAAAAGGAGGAGACATCACAATTAATACCAATGCCCTACGCTTAAGTAATGGAGGTGTAATTGATGCTCGAACTTCGGCTGATGGCAATAGTGGCAATATTACAGTTAATAGCAATACTGTTGACATAAATCGAGGAGGGCAATTTCTCGCAATTACCCAAGGCAAAGGGCAAGCAGGCAACATCACTGTTAATGCTGCAACAAGAGTTAAAATTGATGGCACTGACCCAACCTACAGCGAGCGCCTTTCATCATTTGGTGATCAGGTTTCTCCTATCTCTGCTAACAGTGGCATTTTTGTTCTGTCTCAAAACTCTGGTGGTGCGGGTGATATTACAGTCAACACACAACAACTTATTCTTGCTAATCAAGGTATTTTAAGTGCCGAATCGAACACTGTTGACGGCGGGAATATCAATTTGAATTTAAATAATTTTCTACTGTTACGCCGGAACAGCAAAATCTCTGCGACTGCAGGTATAGCCCAACAAAATGGTGATGGTGGTAATATCACGATTAATACACCCTTCATCGTTGCCGTTCCCTCAGAGAACAGTGATATTACAGCAAACGCATTTACTGGTAGAGGTGGTAACGTAAATATCCGCGCGCAAGGTATTTTCGGCATAGAACCGCGCGCAATCGAATCTTCACTCTTCAGCGATATCACAGCAAGCTCTGAACGTGGTGTTCAAGGAGAAGTTTCTATTACAGAACCAGATGTTAAACCTGCACAGGGACTAATTGAATTACCAGAAGAAGTAGTTGATGCTACTCGTCGAGTTGCTCAAATATGTCCAAGAGAACCCGGCGCCAAACAAGAGCGGAGAATTTACCATCACAGGACGGGGTTCTTTACCACCCAGCCCCCTCGAAGCTTTACCTGGTACAACTAGTAATACAAAGCTAGCAACTTTAGATAGTAACAATACCAATGTATCAAATACACTTCCTAATAAAGTGCAAAACGCAATAGTTGAAGCACAAGGTTGGGTTAAAAATTCAGATGGCAGTATGGAACTTGTGGCAACGGCGCCAAATATTACACCAAATTCACCTGTTGTAGCATCTGTATGTCCAAACAGTTAATTTTGAAAAGGCGCCTTTCTACCGGATAAAATTTAGCAACGAACGATAAATCAGCTATTTCAGGATTTATTGGCGCCTTCACCTCTTGCACATTTTGAGTGTGTTTAATATCTTTTTTTGGAACAATCTCATCTTTTGTTCGTCATTATTATATATTTATTAAATATAAGGTGAAATGAAAATAATTTATACCAATATTTATAGTTTATATATTTACACTGCTGCATTAACTATATTGATGTTAGTAGCCTCTTGCAAACAGGAACGCCCGACAATCGAGAAATTAACTAATGACAAAATTACAAATGCAGTTATTTCATCTGTTAAAATTAATCCGACAATAACTGAAAAATTAATTCAGAGTGGATTATTGCAGATAAAATATACACGTTCTTATGACCCGGCGTATGTAAAAATCAAGTATCCTGGTGGAGATGTGCCCATAGAAACAGGAGTGTGTACCGATGTTGTTATTAGAGCTTTTCGCAAGGTTGGTGTTGATTTACAAAAAGAAGTTCATGAAGATATGAAGCGCAATTTTCACCTTTATCCAAAAAATTGGGGACTGCAAAAACCAGATACAAATATTGACCACCGACGTGTACCTAATTTGATGGTTTATCTCCAACGTCAGGGCAAAGCGGTTTCAGTCACAAATAATAAAGAAAAATTTTTGCCTGGTGATATAGTTACTTGGGACTTAGGCTTTGGACAACAACATATTGGTATTGTTAGTTATAATTTATCTACAAACACTAAAAATCCTCTAATAATTCATAACATTGGTTCGGGAACGAAAGAAGAAGATATATTATTTAATTGGAAAATTATTGGTCAATATCGCTATTTTAATTCATAAAACTCTCGAAAACCCCAAATCTCTACCAACGCAGGTACTGAACAAAAAGATGGTGATAGAGGTAACATTGATATTGATTCCCGTTTTATTGTCGCAGTCCCCACAGAAAATAGCGATATTACAGCCAATGCTTTTACAGGTGGAGGTAAAAATGTTTTTATTTGCACGCAGAGTATCTTCGGTATTGAACCGCGCGCAATTGAATCTTTATAACTAGCGATATTACAGCAAGCTCTGAAAACGGCGTTCAAGGACAAATATCGATTAGTGACCCAGATGTTCAACCAGCACAAGGGTTAATTGAACTACCGTCGATAAGTTGTTGATGCAACGCGCGCGAGTTGCTCAAAGAAAGTCCAAAACAACCCGGCGCCAAACAAGAGCGGAGAATTTACCATCACCGGACGCGGTTCTTTACCCCCCAGCCCACTCGAACCATTATCAGGCGCCACTAACACAACCAAGCTAGCCACTTTAGACAACAATACCAATGTATCAAACATAGCCCCCAACAAAGTGCAAAACGCAGTAATTAAGGCACAAGTCCTCGTTAAGAATCAAGATGGGAGTGAGCGAGCTTGTAGCAATGGCGCCAGTTGAGTTTTTAGAACAACATGCCAATTCCACATCTTGGGAGCGAACGATATGCTGTTGCTCAAAACCCAAACACACCGCAACATGTCCGTGCAAAGCTCGATACGGATGTTAACCGCATTGTTAGAGCAGCTGCACGCGGGCAAATGTAGGCGCCACTTGTTGCACTCAAATTAAAAATTCAAGGCTCTGTAAACTAGAAACCAGCACCGCCGTGGCTTAGGGGTGGTTTATAACTTGCCAGGATTATCATCAAGTGCCAGTAAAAAATTAATTAGGTCTGTTTGCTGTTGTGGACTAAACCCTGTTTGAGTATCTACATAGAAATTATGACCTGTGCCATCTAGGTTACTCCGCTCTGAACTTAAAGCTGGGTTCAATTTATTAGCTGCGACAACAAGTGAGCGAAGTTTCTGATCTAGCAACGCGCGTAAACTGCTAGCTTTCTTCAGCAGGTAAACCTTGGCTATTCGTACCAGTTAATCCTAAACCAGTAGGGTCAACAACTTCAAATCTGCCATCCCAAGAAGGTTTTAAACTACCATTCCGTACTGCTACACCTCCATCGTGTAAATATGGTGCGCTGAAATACAAACCTCTTAACGTCGTTGTTTTGTAACCACCATTCGGTAATATACCATTGGGTAATGTCGTTGGATTAACAGAAATACCCTCTGTTGGTAATTTATTATTTAATAACAATTGTATTAACAAAAGAAAGTGGCGCCACCTTTTAAGAAATTTGACATGCGAAAAAGAACTACATGTTTCAGTAGTTAATCTTGAGCAACGATTATATCGGCGCCTAAACATTCAATTATTCTTTCGTTGCTTGTAAAAACTTATTAATAAACCAGCCTTTAATTGTACTGACAACAGGAAAAACAAGTAATAATGGAGGAAACATAGTACCAAAAAACAGAACAGCAAAACCTGTAACCCATGAGAGAACACCTATAAATAACCAGAGCAAATTTAATTCAACTTCATTCGATTTAAAATTAGGCTTATAACGGTTTCGGATAAGCAATAATTGAGCAAAAGCTAATATAAATCCACCAGAAACTGCCAAGCTGGGTAAAGTATATAATAAAATGATTGCTCCCTGTCCTCCAGTATTTATATCCATTACTTTTACAACTATAAAGTCATGTAAGAACATAACTAAAATGCCAACTATACTTGTTGTAAAAAACCATCTAGAAGCAAATTTTTTATTTTTGAATTTCCCATCTAGCGCTGTTGCTTGTAAATTTGCTAATAAAATCCAATAAACGAAATATATTATAATTGACCGAAGTATATTATGATTAGCGGGCAGCCAGCTAACTGAGTAAAATCTAAGCACACCTGCAATGGCGCCTGTACATAAAGTACTCATCAACCCCCAAAAAATAACAAATCTATTTATCACTGCTTGAAATTTCCTCTCGTGCGTTCTATATCAATAAACAACGGCGCCTCACAATATTTCTGATTATTCAAACAAAATATACAAAGATTTAACTATGTAATCATACTTAAAGTACGGTTTACGCTCTCATACCGAACCTTTTATCAACAGGCGCCAACAATAAAATTACGACTTAACCTTTATCACAACTTCGGCGCCTAGTATCTCCGCCAACTTCTTCACAGTATCAAACCGCGCGTTTTCAAAGGGGTTCTGCACCCAAAGGTTTTCAAACCATAATTAAAGGTGGTAGAGTGGGTATCTCCAGTATGAAAAATGTAAAGTTTATTTATCGTGCCGATGGTTATGATTATAAATTTAGATAGCACTGATTTATCACGTATTACCAATTGATAATTAATAACTATTGGCGCCCATAGAAGAGTGTAAAATAAATTCAGTAGTAATTGTCAGTATATAAGTTTTATGTTTGAAACTAATTCAGAAGGGAAAACAAGACTTTACTTTACATGGGAGAATATATGTATTGGCTCATATAACGATGTGGTAAAATATGAGCAGGAAACAAAACAGAGTTACTGGGCATCTGAATTTTTCCGAATCCCCGAAGATTACAATCCTATTGGTAAAAGTGTTCTTGAAATTCAAGCAGTTGACAGGAAAGTGTTTTTAGATAAAGTGATGAGTTCTGTGAAACCTTCTAGTAACTAATTACAGGCGCCCAATTATGAACAAAGCACTACATTCAATCGCAGTACAAGCCAAACGTTTACTACTAAGTGACGCTATAACAGACGCGACCCCAGAAGTAATGAATCTAGTATCGTTAGTAGAAAGATACGAGGAAGAGTATGGAGAACTGGCGCCTGAGTTAAAACCCCAAGGAATCAAAGCGTGGTATGCTTCTTACAAAAAACGGTGATATATTAATCAAGTCGGCGCCGTGTCCCTTGTAATGCCTAATCTCAGTAATGCAAAAATACTAAAAGCTGTTGAACTCACGATTGATTTATTATGCGAGATTAAACAAATTGATGTAAATCAAGAAATTTTAGAACAGATAAAATCTACTGTATTAGCAGAACTCGGAGAAGTATCACCCTATGCACCAGCAAAGATTGATACAATTATTGAGTGCTTAGAAAAGCTTGGCGGTTCTGCATCCCGCGCGCAGATAGCAGCAGAGACGAACATCGACCCTAACGCCATTAGTTCGCTGTTAAGTAAATTAGTTAGGAGAGGTGCTATTGAGAAAAAATCATTGAAAAGAAATCCTTCATGGAAGAGGGGACATAAACCTGAATATATTTTCACTTTGGTAAAGCGTGAAAATAATTGACAAGATTTAGGAAACAGGCGCCTTTTCCACAATTAACCTAACTTGTGAAACTTCATACTGACGACAGCTATTTAAATCAACTTTTAACCCTTTGATGGTACGTACTACAGTACTATGCAAGGAATATACCGTTGGGTCAGGCGCCTTCCCATTTGATAACATATTGATTACTTCTATAGGGGATAAGCTCGCGTCGAGAGCTACTACAAAAGGTTTTAATACCATCCAATGCAACGCAGCGCTAGTTGACCAAGTTAAAGATTCTTGGTGTTCGTGGCATTCTTGATAATGCAGTTCAAAAAGATTTCTAGCTTCTTCATCCGTTGAGTATGTAAGTATTGCATTACCATTAGGCGTGAGACAAAGATAGGCGCCTTCTATTGTATCTAGAATAATAAAATAGTTTTGTTTAACTTCCATACATTAACGTTTAAAGATAACATTATATTTTATTGTACAATATCTATATGATAGTTATTTATTAATTTATATGAGCGATAACCTTACACGGTTGCTAAATAAACTTCAAGCACGAGTAGATTTAATTGATTCATTTCCTTTAAATCCCATGTATAAATATAAAAGCATGGAGAAACTGATTCTTGAAGTAGGTAAACCATACGTAACTACAGCTAAAAATTCTAAACTTAAAGGTACTCCTAAAAATTGTTACGAAAATTGTTTCAAAATTATCAATAAATACCAAGATTTAACTTATTGTGAAGGTTACGCTACCGATGATGAGGTATCAGAAATATTTACCCACGCTTGGCTTATTAATGAAAAAGGGGAAGTTGTTGACCCTACTTGGAGAGAACCATCAAATCCAGCTTACTTCGGCGCCGCTTTTAACCGTGACTTTGTGATTGATTTTGTTACTAAATTTAATGAGTTTGGCGTTTTGGAGACAGACTACCGACAGCGGCATAAATTCAAGATTGAAGGATTCCCGGAAGGCGCCCTACTCCATAAGTAAAAATCACAACAAGCACAACATGAAAAAAAAGAAACAAAAACAAGAAAACTTCTCGCATGAATACAATGATCCTCTCGTTTTTGAGCATAATGGCGAACTTACTACAGAGGCGTTGGAGCAACTCATATTATTGCATAAACAAGGCTATATAAAAGGCGGATACAGTTTGATTATTTACGGAGCAAATCAGTTTCGTCCTGCGGATACTTTTGCAGAAATTGAGAACTTTAAAGCCAACTCTACCGCGCGCACTACTGGGCTACAACAGTTAAGCTGTACGTGTAAGCTGCGGGGCCTCCACTGTAACAATAAATATAGTAATCTCCAGAGTCGGGAACTTTATAGTTAAAGTTATTGCGATCTGGCTCATCAGTTAGCACTTTCAGCTCCTTACCGCTTTTATCAAAGACAAAAACTGCTGCCCGCAGACCTGTGCTATCAACATTAACTTCTAAATTCTGACCTTTTTGCAGATTTAATTTATAAACTATATCGCCTCCCCCTCTGATGACCACTCCAACCGTATAAGGTGAGAATTTTACCCGTGAAGACGGGGTGTTGCGAAGAATGTCTTGAATTTTTAACGATTGAGCTTCTACGGGCGATGCAAACAGAGAACTAGCCAAGAACACGGCTGTAATCAGCTTTAAGCGAAAATATGAAAGCATAGAATTTGCTCAAGAGTGTAAAACTAGTAATGTCTTGTACTTCAAGGTGCTGCATAATGTTGGATTATATCAGCATTGATTTTTAATATAAGTATTACTGCCTACATTCTATGTCTCTAACTATTACAAGTTCATGGGTACTAAATTAATTATCATTGGGGAAGGGGTAAATAAGCTCTTAAGGCGCCTTAGTGTGAAAAAATGAAGTATTTCTCTTAATAGTTAAGAGCTATATGAATCGGTGCCGTTCATTATCAATCATTAATACTTAAACAGAGGTATATATTAATTCTTTCTTTCTTTGTTATGGATATGATTGCTTTCGCCTCTTCTTGAGGCGATAGGACATAGCAAATGTTACATTTACAACTGGAATACATAGTAATTATACGCTTAAATAAGAATATTATCTTATTTAAATTACAAGAGGGCGCGTGTCACCGATTGACCTTCTCAACTTAATTCAAGCGATTGCTGGCGCCGCCAGTCCAGTACTTAAAGATAAGATTCAACGTAACGAAACCGTAATTAGGATACTACAACAATTTGACCTGGCGCCTGACCATCCTCCATCTGACTTTTCAGGTATTTATGCTTATGCGTTAGTAGAATACGGTATTGGTAAACCCCTATTACTTCTTGAACTGTTCCGCGACGAAGAAATTAAAAAGGCATTCCGTAAAGCGTTTGACAATAACAACCCTTCAATTATTCTTTCAGAAATAAATAACTATCTTGATACATATGCACGCTCGAACAAGATTAAAAGTTTAGGAATTGACGCGCGTAGAGAAGTAGCAGCATTCTACTTGGTGTTTTGTAAAGTTGCTAAAACCAGTCGTGAACCAAGTGATGTATTACTAAGTCAGCAAATTACAGCACTTCAACAAAAACTTGACAGACTTCCGACACTGGAAGGAATTTGTACAGAAATCGCGCGTTTGGTTGCTCAGAATAATTTAGCCTTACAACCAGGTACAAATGCGGCGCCAGAAAATCAATGTAAAGCTATCGCACTTGCCCAACAAATGCGGGGATGGTTTGAAACATTAGGATACAGGTTCGAGCAGTATGAGATTTGGGGAGCTGATTACTTCGAGTGGGTTATCACTATCCAAATATGGCGCCATCGTTACGAACGTTTTGTTATCCGTGGAATTGCAGGAGAAGCACAGGTTAAAGATGTAATCGCATTACGTCAGTCAGTTCTCGCACAACGTACAGATGGTGGTTGGTTAGTAACCGCGCGTCGTATATCAAGAGCCGCGCGTGCGGAAGTTGAGAAAGATAAAAATAAACTGGCATGTTACACTTTTGATGAATTATTAGCTCAAGATGCTGATTTTAGCGGTTATCTGGAATGGTTGGAGGCAGAAATAAAACGGCGCCAGATTGATACGAAGTATGTACCGCTTGCTTGTACTAAAGAAGAAATTGATTCTGCTACTGGGCGCCAAATCGCAGTTAGTCATTATGGGGAAGAAGACGGCTGGATTGATGGATATATAGACCGTTGGCTTGATGACCCTGCAAAAGAACATATTTCTGTACTAGGAGAATTCGGTACAGGTAAAACCTGGTTTGCTTTCCACTATGCTTGGATAGCTCTACAGAGATATAGGGGTGCTTTGAATAGAGGTGTTGAACTTCCCCGCTTACCTTTGGTAATTCCTTTACGTGATTATGCTAAAGCAGTAAGTGTTGAATCATTATTCTCAGAGTTTTTCTTTCGTCAATATAAAATACCCTTGCCGCATTACGATGCATTCGTTCAACTTAACCGCATGGGTAAGCTACTCCTAATCTTTGACGGGTTCGACGAGATGGCAGCGCGCGTTGATAGACAAGAGATGATTAATAATTTCTGGGAATTAGCGAAAGTAGTTGTACCTGGCGCCAAAGTTATTCTTACCTGTCGAAGTGAACATTTTCCAGAAGCAAAAGAAGGACGCGCGCTATTAAACGCAGAATTACAAGCTTCAATAGCAAACTTAACTGGGGAAACACCACAGTTCGAGGTGTTGGAATTAGAGAAATTCAGCGACGAACAGATTAAACAAGTACTTTCATGTCAGGCATCTGAGGCAACGGTTGAGCATGTAATGAGTAACCCGCAGTTGTTGGATTTAGCTCGGCGCCCGGTAATGACAGATTTAATTTTAGAAGCATTGCCAGATATTGAAGCAGGTAAACCTGTCGATATGTCGCGCGTGTATTTATATGCAGTACGTCATAAAATGGAAACTGATATAAAGACCGAACGTACATTCACTAGTTTAGCAGATAAACTGTATTTTCTGTGCGAACTATCATGGGAAATGCTATCAACTGACCAAATGAGTTTGAATTATAGAGTTTTTCCTGATAGGATTAGGCGCCTGTTTGCAACAGCAGTGCAGGAAGAAAAGGATTTAGACCACTGGCAGTTCGATATGATGGGTCAAACTATGCTCATCCGTAATGCTGACGGAGACTACACTCCAGCCCATCGTTCATTATTAGAGTTTTTTGTTGCATACAAGTTTGCAGCGGAAATAGGCGCCTTGGCGGATGATTTTACTGAGCTTGCGCGCTCTCAGGAGAAAATGGAGGCGCCGATTCCTTATACTTGGTCTTCTTATTTTGGAGAAGATGCAGTGGCGCCGTTAGATAAATTTGTTAGTGAACCATTGGAGAAGTTACGAGAGACGTTTGGGAAGGCACCTTTAAGTAAAGCTGTTTTGGAATTGTTGGCGCCGATGGTAGGTGATGTTGAGTCAGTTGTTGGAGTGATTCAAGGAACGCGCGATTTTACAGAGGATGAAGTAGGTTATGTGGGAGGAAATGCAGCAACATTAGTTGTGAAAGTTGATAAAACAGCGTTCTTGGAAAAAGATTTAACTGGTACGGTGATTAAGAAAGCTGATTTCTCTAATGCTAGCTTGCAGCATGTTAATTTTACTTCTTCGCATTTAAATAATTGTACTTTTGCAAAAACTTTAAGTAGAATTTCATCATTAGCTTGCACTCCAGATGGTAAAATTTTAGTTACAGGTAGCGATGATGGCGCCGTTTGTTTATGGGAAGTAGCAAGCGGAAGAGAAATTTTAACTATTAACAAAGAGCATTTTTACTGGGTAAATTCAGTTGCCATTAGTCCTAATGGTAAAATTATTGCTAGCGCCGGAGAGAAAACAGTTAAGCTATTAAGTATAGGAACAGGCGAACTCCTAAAAATATTTTTTAGTCATAGTGATAACGTAACAGATGTAACCTTTGCTCCTAATGGCAAAATCATTATAAGTAGTTGTTATGATGGAACAATTAATTTTTGGAATATTGAGCAAAGCAAATGTATAAAAACGTTCATTGCCCATAGTGCTGCGGTGCAAACAGTCGTCTTTAGCCCGTCAAATGAAATATTAGCTAGTTGTAGTAATGATAAAACAGTTAAACTTTGGGATATTCAAAGCGATGATTGTTTAAAAGTTCTCATAGGTCATGAAAGTAATATACGTTCAGTCGCCTATAGTCCTGATGGAGAACTACTTGCTAGTTGTAGCGAGGATAAAACAATTAGACTTTGGAATGTAAACAATGGGGAATGTCTGAAAATATTTCAAGGGCATGAAGATATTGTATCTTCAGTTGTCTTTAGTCCGGATGGTAAAATACTTGTCAGTAGTAGCGACGATGAAACCATAAGACTTTGGAATATTAAAAGCGGTGAATGTTTAAAAATATTACATGGACATAAAAAGTGGATATCTTCTATCACTTTTATTGGCGATAGTGAATTACTTGCCAGCAGTAGCGGTGACCAAACCATTAGAATTTGGGATATCGGAACAAGAGAATGTATAAGAGTAATACAAGGCTATAGAAATTGGGTTCGCTCAGTTGCGTTTAGCCCTGATGGTAAAATACTTGCTAGTGGAAATGGAGACCAAACTATTAAATTTTGGGATATCTATTCAGAGAAATGTATCAAAACTATATCTGCCCATAAAGGTTGGTTGTTTTCAGTTGCTTTTAGTCCTAATGGTAAAATGCTTGCCAGCAGCGCTGGAGATAGAGAGGCAATCGTAAAAATTTGGGATGTTGCTACAGGTAAATGCATTAATACATTCTATGGGCACAAGGGTTGGATACGTTGTGTCGTTTTTAGTCCTGATGGTAAAATACTTGCTAGTGCTAGTGAAGATAATACAATTAAACTTTGGTGTATTAATAATAGAGAATGTATAAAAACACTAAATCAACATATTGATAGTGTATTTTCTATTACTTTCAGTCCTGATGGAACAAGACTTGCTAGTGCCAGTGCTGATAACGATAAAACAATTAGACTTTGGGATACTGAAAGCGGTAAATGTATAAAAGTTTTGCAAGAACATACTAGATGGGTCAGTTCAGTTGCTTTTAATTGTGATGGTAAAATACTTGCTAGTGGTAGCGGTGATGGCACAATAAAGCTTTGGGATATAAATACAGGTAAATGTTTACAAACATTAACAGAACATAGGTATTATATACGTTCAGTTGCTTTTAGTTCAGATGGTAAAATGCTTGCTAGTGGTTGTCGTGACCGAACTATTAAATTATGGGATGTTTATACAGGTAATTGTATTAAAACTTTAGAAGGGCACTCCTACTGGGTAAATTCAGTTGCCTTCAGTCCTGATGATAAACTTATTGCCAGTGGTAGTCATGATGAAACTATAAAGTTTTGGGATGCAGAAACTGGTGAATGTCTAAAATCTTTGAGGAATGAAAGACCTTATGAAAACATGAACATTACAGGCGCCACTGGTTTAACTTCAATAGAAAAAGCCACACTCAAAGCACTCGGCGCCGTAGAAGATGAAGTTGTGGAGTAATCCAAACAGGACTTAAAAATATAATAATCAGCATTTACGAGTTGGCGCCAGTCTTGACTTACAGGATAATGTTAGATGAAGTCTTCAAATTATCGTTTACTTAAATCTTTTCTACTAATTTTGGGTAGCAGCATATTAATTTATTTGTTTTCCTTCGCAACAGCAGTAAATCAAGAAAAAGACACGCCAGAAATTATCAAAACTGCTATCTTTATGGAGCTAACCCGTACCAACGCTTCTGTAGTCGGTTCTGATCAACAAAGATTGTTAGTTCGTTCGTACACGGACTTAAAAACTTATTTGAAGCAGCATGGTTGGATATGGACAGACCAATTGGGAGCAATGCTTATATTTCATAAGTCCGAGCGGCGCCTTTTTTCAAATTGCCGAATGTACTCCCGGAATTACATGATTTGCAATTTAAACCAAGCTCCATAATATTTATATCGCTGGCTATTTATGGGCGCCGATAATTCGCTTATACTACAAATACTATTTATACTTATCCAGCAGAATAGCTATAAAACGCTAGTATAAGAAGAATAATCATTATATATTTTATACCAACGTGTTACCACCAATTGACCTTAACAGCCTTATACAAGCGATTACTGGTATCGCTAGTCCAGTTCTTAAGGACAAACTGCAACGTAACGAAACCGTAATTAAGATATTACAAAAATTTAACCTGGCGCCGGAACACCCTCCATCAGACTTTTCTGGTATCTACGCTTATGCATTGGTGGAATACGGTATAGGTAAACCCAAGGTATTCCTAGAACTGTTCCGTGACGAGGAGATAAAAAAGGCATTCCGCAAAGCATTCGATAATAACACCCCTTCAATTATTCTTTCAGAAATAAATAATTATCTTGATACACATGCACTGATTAATGATATTAGAAATTTAGGAATAGACGCGCGCAGGGAGTTAGCAGCGTTTTACTTGGTATTTTGTAAGGTAGCTAAAACAAGTCGTACCCCTTCAGATGTTTTATTAAGTCAACAAATTAATACGCTTAATCAAAAACTTGACAGGATTCCTACGCTTGAAGGTCTCCGCGCGGAAATTGCTCAACTTCTCTTACAACAAGATAATCTTGCTTTACCTGGTAGTACAGAAACGGCGCCTTCTCCTCAATGTAAAGCAATGGCACTTGCTGAACAGATGCGTGGGTGGTTGGAAACTCTAGGTTACAGGTTTGAGAAACAGGAAATTTGGCGCCAGGATTTCTTCGAGTGGATAATTAACATCCCTGTAAGACGTAATCGTTATGACCGTGTTTTAATTCGAGGTATTGCAGGAGAAGCACAAGTTAGTGATGTATTAGCACTAGGTTCTTCTGTAGAAAGAGAACGCGCGGATGAGGGATGGTTAGTAACTGCACGTCGTATATCACGAGCAGCGCGTGCGGAAGTTGAGAAAGATGAAAACAAACACCTGGGATGTTACACTTTCGATGAATTATTGGCGCAAGATGCTGATTTTAGTGGATATCTAGAATGGTTAGAGACAGAGATAAAACGGCGCCAAATCGATACAAAGTATGTTCCGCTTGCTTGTAGTAAGGAAGAGGTTGACCCGGTAACAGGGCGCCAAGTAGCAGTCAGTTGTTACGAAGAAGAAGACGGTTGGATTGATGGATATATAGACCGCTGGCTTGATGACCCAGTAAAAGAACATATATCTGTACTAGGGGAATTTGGTACTGGTAAAACTTGGTTTGCTCTCCACTATGCATGGATAGCTCTACAACGATACAAAGATGCTCAAAGACGTGGTGTTGAACTTCCTCGTTTGCCTTTAGTAATTCCATTAAGAGACTATGCCAAAGCTGTAAGTGTGGAATCATTATTTTCAGAGTTTTTCTTTCGTAAGCATGAAATACCTCTACCTGGTTATTCAGCATTTGAGCAACTTAACCGCATGGGTAAACTGCTGTTGATATTTGATGGGTTTGATGAGATGGCAGCGCGCGTTGATAGGCAAGAAATGATAAATAACTTTTGGGAATTGGCGAAAGTAGTTGTTCCTGGCGCCAAAGTTATTTTGACTTGTCGGAGTGAACATTTTCCAGAGGCGAAAGAAGGACGCGCGCTGTTAGGTGCTGAGTTACAAGCGTCCACTGCTCTTTTAACTGGAGAAACACCACAGTTTGAGGTTTTGGAATTAGAGAAATTTAACGACGAACAAATCAAACAAGTACTCTCATACCAGACAACTTCCACAACTGTGGAACAAGTGATGAGCAACCCACAGTTATTGGATTTGGCTCGGCGCCCTGTAATGACCGAGTTAATTTTAGAAGCATTACCAGATATAGAAGCGGGTAAACCTGTGGATATGTCGCGTGTGTATTTATATGCAGTGAGAAGAAAAATAGAAAACGATATCGCGACCAAACGTACATTCACTACCTCTGCTGAAAAGCTTTATTTCTTATGCGAACTATCTTGGGAAATGTTATCAACTGACCAAATGAGTCTGAATTATAGACTTTTCCCCGATAGAATTCGACGCCTGTTTGGTGCATCTGTACAGGAAGAAAAAGATTTAGACCACTGGCAGTTCGATATGATGGGTCAAACTATGCTCATTCGTAACGCTGATGGTGATTATACTCCAGCCCATCGTTCATTATTAGAGTTTTTTGTAGCTTATAAGTTTGCTGCTGAGATAGGCGCCTTGGCGGATGATTTTACTGAGCTTGCTCGCGGAGAGTTGGGAGTGGAGGCGCCGACTAATTACACTTGGTCTTCTTATTTTGGAAAGCGTGTAATGGCGCCGTTGGATAAATTTGTTGCAGAACCTTTGGAGAAGTTGAGGGAGACGTTTGGAAAGGCGCCTTTATCTAAAGCTGTTTTGGAATTGATGGCGCCGATGGTAAGTGATATTGAGTCTGTTGTTGAAGTGATTCAAGGAACGTGCGGTTGTAATGAGGATGAAGTCGATTATGTAGGAGGTAATGCAGCTACGTTAGTTGTTAAGCTTGATAAAACAGCTTTAGATGGTAAAAACTTAAGTCATACAGTTATCAAAGGTGCTGATTTTAGTAATACAAATTTACGGCGTGTAAACTTTATTAAGGCAAATTTATTATGTTGTGTCTTTAAAGAACTTTTGAATCAAATTTTTTCTGTAGCATTCGATTTAAGTGGGCAGCTATTAGCTATGGGTGACGCTGCTGGTGAAATTCATTTATGGCTTGTAGATAAACAAAAATTATGGAAATTTAAAGGGCATAATCATGTAGTTCGTTCAGTTCTTTTTAGTCCTGATGGTCGTACTTTTGCAAGTAGTAGCAACGACCAGACTATAAAAATTTGGAATATTGATACAGGGGAATGTTTAAGAACTTTACACGGGCATAAGAGCGTAGTACGTTCAATTGCCTTTAGCCCTGATGGACAAACATTAGTTAGTGGCAGTGAAGATTTAACTGTTAAATTATGGAAAGTCAGTACTTCTGAATGTTTAGAGACCTTATCAAATTCAAATGGGTATGTACGCTCAGTTGCCTTTAGCCCTGATGGAGAAATAATTGCTTACACCAGTGATGAGTATAATATAAAACTTTGGAATATTAAATCAAAGCAACACTTAAAAACTTTTAACGGGCATACTAATTGGGTAAAATGTATTGCTTTTAGCCCTGATGGAAATCATATAGTTAGCAGTGGTCAAGATTACTCAATCAAACTATGGGACATTAGTACAGGTCAATGCTTAAAAAACTTTTATGGACACATTGGTCAAGTTAATTCCATTGCTTACAATCATAATGGATTAATTCTCGCAAGTAGTAGTTCTGACCATACAGTAAAACTTTGGGACGCAAAAACAGGACAATGCTTAAAAACTTTCCAGGGTCATAATAACTGGGTGCAATCGGCTGTATTTCATCCAGACAAGAAAATTCTTGCAAGTGGTGGACAAGACCATGCAGTAAGATTTTGGAATACTGATACAGGGGAATGTATTAATACATTTCAAGGAAATTCTAATTGGGTTAAGTCAATTAGTTTCAGTCCTGATGGACGATTTATAGCCAGTGGTGATGAAAATCATGTTATAAAAATTTGGAATGCAATTACAGGATTTTGTATAAAAGAGTTAGAGGGGCATACTAATTGGATACATTCGTTATCCTTTAGACCTGATGGAAAGATACTTGTAAGCAGTGGAGATGATAGCACGATAAGAATTTGGAATCTAGAAACTGGAAATTGCATATACACTCTTACAGGGCATAATCGTTGGGTACGTTGTGTTACTTTTAGCCCTGATAATTTAACTTTAGCTAGTGGAAGTGATGACACGACTATAAGACTTTGGGACACCCAAACAAGTCAATGTTTTAAGATATTGCAGGGACATACTAAGCGGGTAAGAAGCATTGCTTTTAGCACTGACGGTAAACACATAATTAGTTGTTGCCATGATGATACTATAAAGTTTTGGGATGCAGGGACTGGTGAATGCATTAAAACATTTAAAGTTGATACCAATTGTTTAAGAGGAACAATCGTTTTTAGCCCAAATAGATATATATTTGCAAGTGGTGGTGATGACTATAATGTTAGACTCTGGGATACTAGCACAGGTCATTGTCTACAAGTATTGAAGGGGCATACAGGTCAGGTCAAGCCAATTACTTTTAGTCTGGATGGTAAATTACTTGCTAGCGGAAGTGATGACCTTACAATTAGAATTTGGGATATTCAAGCAAATAAACTTTTATCTACTTTGCGAGGGCACACCATAACTTTGTTATCTTTATCTTTTGCTCCAGATTCTGAAAATCTTGCTAGTTGTAGTGAAGATGGGGAAATTAAGCTTTGGAATATTAAGACTGGTGAATGTTTAAAAACCTTTAAGAGAGATAGACCTTACGAACATATGAATATTACAGGCGCCACTGGTCTAACCGCCCAAGAATTAGCCACGCTCAAAGCACTCGGTGCCATTGATGAACAAGATTTGTAATAATAATTAATGTAGGGTTGGAATAGGCGCCTGTTCCCGAAGCGATAAATCAGGCGCCACTGGTCTAACCGCCCAAGAATTAGCCACATTCAAAGCACTCGGCGCCATCGATGAACAAGATTTGTAACAATAATCAACTTAACAGGCGCCTAAAAATTTACAAAGACGAAAATTGGTTAAAATATAGCTTTATCGTATGATGTCTGTGAAAGCAATCTTAGCAGGAGTAGCACTAGCACTGTCGCTACTCAACTATAATTTGGTTGGGAGCGATGCCTTATTCTTATGAAATTCATGCTTTATTACTCTCTTCAATTGGTACAATTTATATTGGATTTGGGCTTTTAGATAGTTCTCCAAAAAATACTGCTCTTGAAATAATAATTGCTGCTCTATTTGTTTGTATAGCAATTGCTGGTTATTTAGTATCACCTGTTATTACAGGAGTTGGTTTTTTAATGCATGGTATTTGGGATTTTCTACATCATCCTAAAATTGTCACAACTGTTGTACCCAAATGGTATCCTCCTTTCTGTGCTGTTTATGATTGGGTATTAGCAGCATGTTTTTTCTCTTCCTTGTTTCTCAAATAGAACT
Source organism: Calothrix sp. PCC 7716 (assembly GCF_019977735.1). Classification (GTDB taxonomy): domain Bacteria; phylum Cyanobacteriota; class Cyanobacteriia; order Cyanobacteriales; family Nostocaceae; genus Dulcicalothrix. The sequence goes on from NZ_AP025018.1 coordinate 6,851,154, forward strand.
TTAAAAACGGCGCCGATAATTGTTTGAGTGTCTATAACCTTAGACGTAGATTAAATTGGCAGGAAATTGGCAGGATTTATTTAGCCACTATCAAGCTAGTGGTACACAGAATTCCTGGCAATTTCCTACTTGCTGTGAGGCGTTCAACCCAGACTGCTTATGCTTGAAGTCGAAGGAGCAAGCAGTGGTAACATCCGTATTTATTTATCCAGCGTTTCAATCCTCAATTCCCAATTAAGGGAATTATCACTTATAGCCAAATTTATTGCTCTAGAGGCGCCCACGTTTCAATCCTCAATTCCCAATTAAGGGAATTGTCACATAAATTGCCGCTTACTCCAAAATCTCAATAATGTTTCAATCCTCAATCCCCAATTAAGGGAATTGTCACAAAATCAACTGGCTGATTATCAAAGATTATATCCGTTTCAATCCTCAATTCCTTGTTAGGGGAATTGTCACAAACCACGGCGCCTAAGTTTAGCTTTGGTAGATTGGTTTCAATCCTCAATTCCCTATTAAGGAAATTGTCACAATCAGAGAGCAAGAAAATGTATGCTAAATAGTTTCAATCCTCAATTCCCAATTAAGGGAATTGTCACTGTCTCCAACAAACAATATCTGGGCGCCATCGGGGTTTCAATCCTCAATTCCCAATTAAGGGAACTGTCACGTGCCATAAGTACCAAAGCTAGATTGAATAATTACGTTTCAATCCTCAATTCCCAATCAAGGAAATTGTCACTAGGCGCCTCCTTTTCAACAAACTCAACAGCTTTGTTTCAATCCTCAATTCCCAATTAAGGGAATTGTCACGCTTATTTAATACACGTCTTCTCGCTGTTAGGTTAACGAGTATTAAATATCAAGCAAGACGGGTAATGCCCACTCCCTTGGGTAAATTATTTTCATCTAGCTGAACATTGTAGTGATTAAAACTACGTGGTACATCTTCAGTAAGAGTAACCGAAAGCAAATCGAACAACTCATGTACAGGAGCATTGCCATACTTACCTTCATGGGTAAATACATATAATCCCCGACATGCCATAAAGCCGCGCGATGCAGAACGGTCAAATTCCCAAGTTTTTACTAGCGACTCCCATAATAATTCTAGGTCACGTTGAGTAACAAATTCACTTCGCAAATGAGGATTGTAAAAAACATAAGATTTATACAAGCCGTAGGGAATTATTTCTTTACGCCCAATTGTTTTATTGTCTTTCCCCTCACGTTCTTCAGTTGCTGCACATCGAGTAATGGTTACAGTAGTTGGGAACACAGGGTCAAAACTGCGCGCGAAGTTAACTTGTACAGGTCCCCAAACTTGTCCAGCTTTTAATCCAGTGGTAAGTACGGCGCCGAACATCCGGATATCATAAAAATTTTCTTGCATCCATTTGGTAACAGCTTCTTGTTGTTCAGGAGTACCTTCTTTTACACCTTCAGTTTTGTACTTAAGTTCAATGTAACCTCGCTTGATTTTTTCGTTGAGTACTGTCCCCTCTTCAACAAATAGTTTATATTTTGCACTCTCAGGTTCATCTCGTCCAACTAATTCTACATAGTTACGAATTTTCCTTTTGATACAAGCATCAGATACTAATCCTTGTCGAGTTTCTGGGTCAATACGAGGTTGATTTCCTGCATCTGGATCGCCATTGGGGTTCCCATCAAGACAATCAAACAGAAGAATTGCGTCGTGTTTTTTGGTTGGGTCAAGATGTTGGGTCATGTTTTTAATCTCCGTAATGTTTAGTACAAAATAGAACTACTCTTCTTGGTTATCTTTCTTGTCCTTCTTCTGGAAAAATTCCGCACGACGAATACCCCAACCAAGGAAGAAGCATGATTGCTCTTTGGCATTAAAGTTTTTGGGTAAATCAGATGCTGGATTAAAACAGGCGCCGAATTTACCAAATTCTTCATCAAGGGAATTTCTTATATAACCCAGGTTCTTACCATCTCTATCTACCAGATGATGGGCGATACATCCGTAGTACAAACGTGGGAACATCAAAGCGGGGGTAGTACTAAAAGTTCGCAAAGAACGAGAAACATTAGTTTCCTCACGTGGTAAGTTTTGTGCCCGGACTTGTGCCATGTGCATTAGGAAGGCAATACGTCCAAGAATAAAAGCAATTTGTTCACTCGTAGGACTAACTGGTGTAGGTAAATTTGAAAGTTTCTCCATAATTGTTGAGTCATTAGAAGCCAGATAAAAAGCTAAAGCTTGCGCGCGGTCATAAGTTTTCAAAACATCTTGTTCAGCACAAATACGGTCACATACCAGTAGCGCATAATTATCCGGTAATGCGGCGCCGAACAATGTAGCATGAATTAAAGCTGTAGTAACTTTATCTGTATGTTCCTTCACTGGGTCACGAAAAGCACAGTTACGTAATGCCCAAATAGGTTTTGCTTTAACACCAGGAGCGCATTGTTGAGATTCAATAAATCTTTTAACATTCGTTTTAATTTCCTCACGATCACGACTACTCCAACTACTTAAAGCAATACGTCCCTTATTACCTTTGAGGCTGGCTAGATAAAACTTCCGCTTTTGAGCTTGTTTCCCTGGAAGTGATGATAGTAAGGTTGGAACCGTAAAAATTTCCTTCGTCGTCACGGCTGCTGGGTCTGACCATAATTTTGGATTTAAGCCTTCACAGTCCTGCAAACCCCAAAAAACAAACACAGTTCCACCACTACGGTAATGATGATTGTCATCACGCAATAATATATCTAAAGCTTGGTGTGCGATTACTGATGAATCATAACCAATAGTTGCGTTTTTTGTACCATCCCAACCGTGTGATTGATATGCAGCTTTATCAAAACTGGTTAGCGCGGCGCCGGAAGATTGAGTATTTGGTACACCCTTTACCATCATTGGCATTTTTTGCCGAACAATCAGAGTTTGCTCACCTGTCAAAATACAAGTTCCATCTTCCACATCTTGCGAACTTTCATAATAATTTGACCACCACTGCTGTATGACTGGACGTTCGGTGATTCTCTCACCATCACAAGTAAAAACAAATCGGTCGCGCGCCCACCAAAATATTCAGAGGGCAGGAATCAGAATATCCTTCTGCCTTCTGCCCTCTGCCTTTCCCGATAACACTATTCAATGAGACATCTATCTGCCAATGTTTCAATCCTCGTTCTTTGGGTTTTGATCCTCATACACTACCAACGGCAGTGAGTCAAATCGATAAACTTCGGAACGTCACAGCTACTTATTATATCTCGAAAGCTGATAGTCCAAAAGGTTTGTTCAGGCTTACAGGCGCCTGTGGTATTGGTAAAACTCAATCCAGTCTTAGGTTTGGATTGATTCATGCTCTTAGATGGAATTTGAAAGGGATTATATATGTTGGACCATTGAAAAGCATCATTGAGCAAACTGCTAATATTTATCGTGAACTACTTGGAGAAGCTAATGTATTAGAGCATCATTCAGGTTTTGAACCACAACTAGCTGAAGAAAAAAATTACAAGTTAGACACCGAACGTTGGGATAAGCCTTTTATTGTTACAAGCGGCGTGCAGTTTTACGAAAGCTTATTTAGTAACAGTCCTAGTCAATGCAGGAAACTTCATAATATTGCGAACCGAGTCATCCTTATAGATGAAGCTCAAACAATTCCTCTACACTTAGTCAAACCTATACTTGATGTACTTAAAACACTCGTTGAAGATTGGAACTGCACAGTAGTGCTGATGAGCGCAACTCAACCGGCTTTTGACCGTTTGAAAAATATTAGCTTCGATGCAACAGATATTGTCCCTTTAGAAGCTGTCAATGAACAATTCCAAGCTAACAAGCGTAATACTTATAGATTACAGCATGAGACAAATTGGTCTTGGTTGGATTTAGCGCAGGATATTAAAGAATCAGGGTTTAGTCAATCTTTGACAGTAGTTAATACAACTAAACTTTCTAGAGTTGGTTATCAACAACTATCTAATTTAGTACCTGGGAATTGGTTTCATCTTTCCGCGCGCATGTGTCCAGCGCATCGTGCAGAAGTATTACAAAAAGTACGTGAATGCCTAGATAAAAATTTACCGTGTAACCTTATAAGTACTCAGCTTGTTGAGGCGGGCGTTGATATTGATTTTCCTCGTGTTTACCGACAGCTTGGACCACTTGACAGTATCATTCAAACTGCTGGACGCTGTAATCGTAATAACAAGTTAGACACACACAATGCAGTCGTAACAGTGTTTAATGTAGAAGGCGCCAACCTGCCCCCAGGAGATTATCGTAATCGGATTGAAATAACTCGTGCAATTTTACAAAATAATCCAAATGCTTTAAACAAAGATATTCAAGTTTCAATGCAGCAATACTTTCGCGCCTATTTTAACGATATTCACGCAGGTGGAGACGAAATTCAAAAATTAAGATGTTCATATGATTACCCCCAGGTAGCTAAGAAATTTCAAGTAATTGATAACGACTGGCAGCAATCAGTGGTTGTACCGTGGGGAAAAGGTATAGATTTGATTAATGAACTACACAATAAAGATATTGTAAGTCAATATGATTGGCGACGGTTACAGCAATATACTATAGCTTTGCCTAATAGCTGTGAACAAGTTATAGAGCAGGCATCAGGGTTAAAAATCTGGGACGGAGAGTACAGCCAAGAATTTGGTGCAGTATAACAATCCTTATTACCCACAGTTTCTGAGCGCCAAAGTCTAAATTTTGAGACTAATTAGTTCACATGTGTAGTCACATGAACATTGCTCTATGAGTGGCGCCTGCCAGAGCGCGACTTGAAATTTTGTGCCCCAATGGGACACATTTAAATTACAATACTACATATGTAATATAACATTTGGTTCCCATTTGTAGCTTTGTAATACTGCCTAATAGGTGTAGCAACATCACCAAGCAAATGGTATTGGTTGGATTGAAGTACACGCGAAAGTTTATGATTGACGTAGGCGCCTGAACGCATTCTTATAATTCTGTGCCCAATTTGGACACATTTGAAACACAATACTACATATGTATTCTGAGCAATGGGTGAAATTTGTGAACAATTCGTTCACATCTGTAGTATTGTAATATGTGTAGTAACATTTTAAGAAGCGCGCGTTAATTCAAGGAAACAAGTCATGAATACCGAGCAAGACTCAAGTACATTGGTTGAAGAAAATATCATGAGTCGAGAAGAAGCAATTGATTTATTCTTTGGCAAAGGCTCAAGTGAAAGAGGCGCCCGTATTGAAGACGAAGCCGCAGTAGGAAACATTAGTGCAGGACTCGATTGGGGCGCCGCATTACCAAAACTTTTACTAAATCCAGGGTTGTACTGGCGCCTGAAAACCCTACGTATATCTTTGAACCGAGAAATGCGGTTAACCCTCGAAAGCATGGATTTGGGAGTTGGCAGAAAAGCAGCACTTGAAACCGCACGCGCTTGTATTAAAGAAAAATTAATCTCTCCGTCTCCTGACATAATCCCTCACCTCGAATTGGTGTTAAAGCAGGATGAGTTATACAACGAAGAATTTATCTCTAATCGAGATGTACTACAATCTTTACTTCAACAACTTTTATCATCCGAAGACAAAGAAGCAATCGCAGTGGCAGCAGCCGATAAAGTGAAATGCTCGGTTTTGTTCTAGATTTAGGCGCCCGCTCACTATCATAAAGGGAAAACTCCGTAGTGCGAGAAACCCTCAAAGAATATAAAGAAGAATTTTTGGAAAGTTAGAAGGCGCCTGTCTTCATTAGCCTTAGAAAGGAAGCTACTGTACTATTTACATTCCTGCACGGCGCCTCATAATTTGGTTTGTTACATTTGTTTAATGGCGCCGGGAAGTTGGGTACATCTTGAAACTTTACAAATCCGTCGCCGACTCTTGCGTACTTTGGATACGGCGCCTGTGAGTAGGTGTTGCAGTCAAGTGTGTGCGGGACTAAGCAGGATAAAAAATTATGTCATCAATGTTACATCAAGTTAATTATTTTACACAAAAGTGGGAATACTAACTGTAGCCAAATTTTATATAGTTATTATGGGTTACAACGACTTTGCATTTTCACTTAAAAAAAGAATAAAAACTGATGAGCAGTTTAGAAATGCTTATTTTAAGGTAAAAGAAAATTTACCTAAATGGCTAGATAAGAACATACATGACTATGATGTATTATTTCTTGTTTGGTGTAATAATAATCCAGATATATTTAAGTTAATAGTCAATGATTTGTTATCATTAAAATCAGAATATATTCCTGTTACTCTAGAAGTAATTAAAGGTGATACAGTTAAAGACATAGCAGCAAAACATAATGTCAAAATGTCAAAAGCACAATGGAGAAAACGTCATGTACTTAGAAAAGTATTAAGTGTTTTAAAAACTATTTATCAATACAACAATGACAAATATATATATGATATCAATGGTGACAATCTTAATTCTGATATTAAAAGTCTTGGTTTACCAACTCGAACATATAACACGTTAATAAGAAACAATTTATTTACAATTGCACAATTAGAACAATTAACTTACCAACAGCTTAAAAATATACGAAATTTTGGAGAGATTTCTATTATTCAGATTGAAGAAGCATTAGGGATAAAATATCAAAGAGATGAACAGGCACCTGCACACCCTGATACATAAACACTTACTGCACTTTTCTACCGTAATATAACTGCACGTGCATATTCAAGGCGCACTATTCTCAATCAAGCGTCCTAAATCAACTTCACCTCAATACAGGTTTTATTTAAGTGTTTATACATACTAAATATAAAAATCTTAAAATATTCGGAATTTTTAACAGTAATAATTACTATATTAAATAGATAGTTTATCAATTAACAGAGAGTATAATTCTCGGATGACATTAAAACTTTGATACAAATAAGATAATTATTAATAATTTAAACGAGAATTAATTTACAAATATGGAATTTTTTCCTTACGAGCCGTTTGACCAAAACAAAGGGCAGAGAGCAGTTTGGGACAAATTAAAAAACGCATTTAAAGACGAAGACGGGGTGGCGTTTTATCGCTACCCTATTTTTCATCGTAATGGCAAATTACATAGAGAACCAGACATTTTAATAGTACATCGTCAATACGGTTTATGGGTTTTAGAGTGCAAAGGATGTTCTATCAGCAACATTGCTTCTATTCATGGTCACATGTGGAACATGAATAACTGGCATTCAGAGGTAGAAACACCCTTGGCACAAGCAGAAGACCAAATGTTCGCCATTAAAAATAGATTGACTGAACATAGAGAAACCAGAGGACTAGTCAGCTATAACTTCTGTGCTGTTTTACCTTTTGTTACACAACAGGAGTGGCAATCCAAAGGCTTTGATAACCTACCTTGCACTAACGGCGCCGTTATTTTCAGTGATGATTTAACACCAAAAGCATTTAAAAACAAAATTATCCAAGGTGATAAAGCCAACGCTGAACCACAACGAATGATGACTGATGAACAGTGGGCTACGGTCAAAGCAGTACTTGGAGGAACCCTACCGTCAAAACAACCGCGTACCATTGCGACTGGTACACCACCAAATAATCCTATCCGAGTAATTAGCGCAATTGAATCCAAACTCAAAATCCTTGATGAACAGCAGCAAAAAGTTGCATTTGAAGTTCCTTCCGGTCCACAACGTGTTCGTGGTTTAGCTGGTACTGGTAAAACAGTTCTATTTGCCAAACGTATTGCTAAAATGCACGCGCGTAATCCTGAATGGAAGTTAGCGTATATATTCTTCACTCAGGCGTTATACGATGAAATTACTGAACGTATCGGTTTAGAATATCGAGCAATGACAGGGGAAGAACCCAATTGGTACAATCTCCATATATTGCATTCCTGGGGCGCCAAAAATAGAAATGGTTTTTATCGCAGTTTAGCTTTGAAGTGCGGTATTAATCCTATGAGTCTTAATGATGTAGAAGCAGCAATTGGTAAAGGTTCTCCAGGTGCAAGTTTTGAATACGTTTGTGATTGTTTAGAACAAGAGGCGCCAGATATCCCTACTTTATACGACGCAATCCTTATTGATGAAGGGCAAGATTTACCGCCATCATTTTATCGATTAGCGCGCGCTACATTATCAGACCCCAAACGTTTGTATTGGGCATATGATGAAGCACAAGGTATTGGTTCACTTTTAGTACCTCAACCTTCAACTATATTTGGTAAAAATCCTGATGGTACGCCTGTAGTTGATTTGGGTGGTAATGATTTGCCTAGTGGTGGTAAAACGGCGCCGCTTTATCCAGACGGTATTGCAAAAGCACACAACATGAATAAGTGCTATCGTACTCCCAAATTGCTTTTGATGACCGCACACGCAGTTAACATGGGGCTGTTCCGCGCACAAGGAGCATTACAAGGAGTAAGTAAACAAGAAGAATGGGAAAAGCTTGGTTATACAGTTTTAGACGGTGATTTTACTGATAAAAGTATCAAGGAGAAAAAGACAGTTACAATTACTCGTCCAGATGATAGAAGTCCCCATCCTATTGACCAAAAAGATTTTGAAGCGCATGAAGCTGTTGGCGCCCCTCTTATAATTCAATCATTCAATTCCGAACATGAAGAGCGCGAGTGGATAGCCCAGCAAGTTGCCAATGACTTAAAACTTGGGTTTGACCCATGCGATATCGTCGTCACTGGGCCAACTGGAGACTACGAAAAAGATTATTTTTATGAGCTACAACAAACTCTCAAAACATACGGTGTAAAAAGCTGTATTGCTGGTGTTGATACGCAACGGGATATTTTCCGCATGGATGGACACGTAACTATCTCTAATATTTTTAGAGCTAAGGGTAACGAAGCTTGGAAGGTTTACGCTTCTCGCTTCCATTACGCAACCAAACCTTTATCCTTTAAAAATGAAAGTGAATTACACAAACGTAACGAAGCTTTTGTTGCTCTTACCCGTGCGCGCGTTTGGTGTATTGTAACTGGTGTCGAGGCGCCGATATTTAATGAACTGCGCGCGTGTGTTCAGCAATATCCTAAATTTACGTTCCCTGCCTTCAATAAACGTACTATCCAACGTACTAACGACGAGAACGAAAATTCAAACGATAATTTGCAGGAACTGATAAAGTAGTGTTTTTGTACGCATAGCAAGGATAACGATGCTTTCTATGTAAAGAACAAATTGTAAATGGTGAAGGTTTATTTTTCTTCACTATTTACATGGCGCCGTTAAATTGTTAGCATAACTAATAATAAAAAACCAATCACAGCACTGAAAGCAAACACAAGCGCAGCTTAAATAAAATAATTTTACCTCTTAAAACATTTAAAGCAACCCTATCGAGTTTTGTCTCAAGATAGTCAAATTAAAGTTCTAACTTTGTAACGGCGCCTTACAAGCGCAATATTCAACTACTTAAACAGCATTACTGATAACTTGATTATTGCTCAAGAGTGAATTATTATTCAGGTGCCTACACAAGCTCTATAACTATAATTATTCCCAAATACAACACAAAAACAGTCATCCAGTGGCATCGACAACAACTCGATTCAAAAAACTTTTATTAATTTAGCTGCAAACTTTGTGCCCGAATCGGACACACTTATAACAGCTATACAGTACATTAGCATTGAAATTGTTGAAAATATATAAGATTCTTCACTGTATCCTAAAGGGCGCCATCCTTAAAGACATTGTTTATCAGTATAAAATCTCCATAATACGTCTTAAATAAGACTATATTGTTAGTTTTATACTGAAAACGGGAATAATACTTTTAGACAAGCACTATTAAACTAATGAGTGAAAATAAGAAGAAAAACTGGATTGCTATAGCAATCTTTGTCATATTAGGCTGGTTTGGTGTTAGTAAAATAATTGAAGTTGCTTCATCTTACTCGGCGCATCAAAAAATGCTTGCTGAGGTAAAAACTCTTGCAAGCAGCAACACTGACATTAATAATATTCCTAATTTAGAATCTTTAAAATCAACTAAAACTACTATTGAGCAAAGCGTAACCAAACTCAAAGAAGTTCCCAATGTACCTGGTTATCCTTATCAAAATGCTCAAAATCAAATCTCTCAACTCAATAATATTTTAGCAAAACTTGATTCTAAAATTAAAATTGAGGATGAAGCTTTAAGCAATTTACAAACAGCACAGCGTTTAGACGCAGAAGCAGCTAGATTAGTTCAAAGTAAAACTTATTCTACATCTTGGCAAGAAGCTAAAAGCAAGTGGGAGCAAGCGATTAGTTTACTCAAAAAAATTCCCACAGGCACATTTGTATCTGATACAGCAAAATCTGGGATAACCGCAGTTGAACGCAATTTTAAAGATGTTGGTCAATATATCACAGGCGAAGAAAAATCTTTACATAACTTTACGAATGCAGTAGAAGCAGCACAAAGAGCGTTCTATTTCACCAAAGATACAATTAACATAACATTGCCTGATTTACTAAATGCCAAGTTACAGTGGCAACAAGCTATTAATTTCGCTGCTCTTGTTGGCACAAACAGTCACTTAGGAACGAGGGTTCAATCGCAATTAGGCGCCTATCGGAACAATTACCGTGAAGTTAGTAAGGCTATTGATGACATCAAAAAATGTACATCTCAAAACACTAGTTCAGAAATTTCCTGTACACAGAGTATCATCTCAAATCATACAAACATCTTTGATAGTTTTTACTACCCATATCAAATGGATTAATCCTGTTTAATTTTGCCCATTCAGCTATTTTCAGTTGATTAGTTAACCCAGAACCATCAACTACTATTTTGACGAATTCATTTAACATTTACTTCTAACCTACATCTAATTATCGATTTATAAATACAATTATAGCTAACGGTTATATTTTTAACATAAAACCGTGGAAGCACACGGTCATTAATTATGACACTTCTTGCCAGCCTTCAACTATAGCAACCAGCACATTGACAATTGGATTATCAACAGCTTCTTTAAATGCTTCCTTCCCTCCTGATTTGATGGCGCCCATAACGCGCGCTTTCAGGGTAGAATTATTTCTAATAGTGTCAGCAGCTTTAACAGCAATCATTGTTTTATCAGTTTCAGTAGAACTTGGGTTAGTTTCTTCAAGCTGCCTGAGTAACTGTTGAATATCTGCTGCTGCTTGAGCTAGGTTTTGTTGGGGAGCATAATTATGTATGGCGCCACCTATCTGCTCAGTTTGAATCGTCTCAGCATATCCAACACCGATTGAGGCATTATTTTGGTTAATATTAATCTTACGTTCTGACATATCTTATCCTTATTAATTATTTATTTAATACTGTAATTCGAGGCGCCGATATTTTGGGCATGAACATTTTCACCATAACCAACACCGATTGAAGCATTCCTTTGGTCAATATTAACTACTAAACTCTTTTCTGCTTCATTTTCCATAAAGTCGTATAATGTTGAAACAATCTTTTTAACTCCCTCAATATCCCTTGTGGTGATTATTCTACTTTTTCCTGAATTTAGCTCAAGCTCGAATCCATAGGGAGTTGGTATCCTTAAAATCATTATAATTGCATAAATTCCTATAAAAATAGAGGCGCCGCCCCAGAGAACTCGTTCCCATCGATAATTCCTAAACCCATCTGTCATTAACCAGCCTCCAGCAGCAAGTAGTAAAATCAGACAAAATATGGGAAGCCCATAATTATTCTGAATTTTTACTAATCCGAAACCAGTTATATTTGAAAATTGATAAACATTTCTTCCAAATCTTACAGTTTTCTTTGTTATCTCTATATAAGCTGATGGTTCTACTAATATATCTTTATCATTTTGTATCAATTTACCTAAAAGCGTTTTCTCTGCCATGTAATTGCACCTCGACACTATTTGATTGTTATCATTAACTAATTCTTTAGTACTACTTAAGTCGAACTAAAATAATTCCACAATTTTTTATTCTTTAATTTGACTAATTATTCAGTATTTCTACTTAACAAGTTGTGATTGTTATCTTGTATAAATTGTGATTATATGCACATAATCTACGTACTATTCATTAAAAAATATGTGACCTATGTCACTGATAAAATGTAATTCATGGACATCTGACTGCTGTTTGGAGAAAGTAGAGCTTCAAACATCTGATTGATAATAACTATATCAGGCAGTAGCTATCGAGCAAGTATAGTCACATGACTTTATAGATATAAATTTATTAATTTTAGCAGGATAGGCGCCTATTAATTAGTAAAACCACCATTAAGCATTGCCTAACAGTGGTATATAATTCATAGAAGGAATTAATCTTCTTAGAATCTCAAAGTGAATCAAATTCTAAGTTAACATTTTTATAATAAAATTATTACAGGCGCCAATAATTTGTCATTATTCTTTGATAATCCTATTAACAACAAAGGTCTTTATGTCGAAAGGATTCGGTAAACCCCAACCTACTAAACTTGACAAATTTATTGAGCAAGCAGTAAACCATACCCGGCGCCGGAACCCTGAAGCGTTAGACAGAATATTTGATAACCTGCCTGTGGAGTTGAACGACAAAGTATTAAAAGGTACTGTAAAAACATTAAAGCAAGATATTGATTCTTTAAGCTGGCTTTGCGGATACTTTGCCTCAGAGATAAATAGTACATTAGATAACAATAAACCTAGGCAGCCAATAATTTTATTGTCAAAACTGCTAATGAAACATGGTATGGCGCCGTTCACTGATTTCGCGCCATACACTGGTTGTAGAATTCACATAATTGATACTATGAAGTTTGAAGCGTTGCCAGCAAAAGTACAAGAAGCGATTAACGGCGCCTTTGAGGTTATGGAACAATCTGACGAAGAAGCGCGGGCTATTAACGACGCACTACTGGCTGAAATGGTCGTTGATTGATGGGCGCCGTTATAATATTTAAATACTCAGATACCCAGATATTTAAAAATTGAAGTTGCTTCTCTCATTACCTGGTGGGCACTTAATGCCTGCACCAAAGCTATCGCCTGTTTCTGCATCAATAACTTCAATAATTTTGGCGCCAGCAATACAAGTCATTCTTCCTCTTGACGATGTATGTTCGCCTGGGACAAAACCAGAAATCATCCATATCATTCGGTTATTTGAATATATTTTTTTGTACTCTCCTGTTGAAAGCCGCAAACTCTCCATAAGTTGTAAGTTTAGCTTCCGTTATCCGCATGTAACCGGAATTCTTTGTAGCTTCCTGCATCGTAATTAAACTAACGATTGGTAGGTCATTATTGGCAGGATATGTTTTTACTTGATTACCAGGATATACTTGTACTGCTGGAACTGACGGCGCCTCAATCTTTTTTATTGGATTCTTAGCCGTTGCTGTTTGGATTAATAACAAAGTTGTAATTGCAGCAAATATACAAGTTTTCAATGAAGTATTTGTAAAGATTTTAACCATTCTTCTACTATCAAAACTTCCTCAAAAGACCGTTAGTAATGAACTAATGTTCCTCTGTTTATGACAGTAATTGTAATAAATAGAATAAGAGCGTATTCATATTTATCAAGGCGCCTTTAGTAGATGAAGATATCAAGCAAACATCCATGCAGTCAATAACTGGTTATTTGATACATATTTCAATTCTTCGGCGCCTGAATCACCTGTTTTTTTGAGTTATATTGCATATGTAAGTAAACGCCTGGAAATAGTGATATATGTAGCAATTAAAAAGCTGCATCTATCATGTTTCCCAAAAGGTTATACGTAATGAATCCAATCCTCAAAACGATTCACACATCTCTAGTATGTAGTATCTTGTTACTAACCGCACCTGCGCGCGCGCAAATTACGCCAGATACGACGTTGGGGAACGAAGCATCTCGCCTTACACCAAATCAAGTAATCAACGGCGCCAGTGCTGACCGTATTGATGGAGGCGCCCAACGCGGTATTAACTTGTTCCATAGTTTTAGCCAGTTTAATATTGGTGACGGGCAGAGGTTGTATTTTAGCAATCCTGTTGGGGTGCAAAATATACTGACGCGAGTAACAGGCGCCGGAGCTTCAAATATTTTGGGGACGTTGGGGGTGGATGGCGCCGCAAATTTATTTTTAATTAACCCGAATGGGATTTTGTTTGGTCAGAACGCACGGTTGGATGTGCGGGGTTCGTTTGTAGGGACAACGGCGAATGGAGTTAAGTTTGGGGACTTGGGGGTATTTGATGTTGCTGATAAACAGGCGCCTGGTTTGTTGACAGTCAATCCTTCGGCATTATTGTTCAATCAGATAAATCAAGGTGCATCAATTCAAATCCAGGGTGCAGGTTTACAAGTTCCTGAAAGTAAAAGTTTATTACTAGTTGGCGCCAACATCAGCATCGATAATGGGATATTATATGCTCCGGGTGGACAAATTGAACTTGCTTCCTTAGCTGATGTAGGGAGTGTTGAACTTCAACATAATAATATTCTAAAACTAAATTTTTTATCACAAGTCCAGCGTGCGGATGTATCCCTTAATAATTCTTTGGTGTATGTGGCTGATAAAGGGGAAGGAGATGTTGTTATTAATGCTCGTAAAATAGATATTTTAGGTAAAAGTGTAATTATTGCTGGTATTAACGATGATTTGGCACCTAATGATAGTAAAGCGGGAAATCTTAGTTTTAATGCGACTTCAGAAATAAAAATTGGACAAGAAAGTATAATTGCAAATGCTCTATTTGATAATGCTAATGGTCAGAGTGGTGATATTAATATTGATACAGGTTCATTTTTAGTTTCAGATAATGCACAACTATTATCTTTTACTGAAGGAAGAGGAAATACAGGTGATATAAATATAAAAGCTAGTAAAAATATATTATTTGATAATGCTTATGCTAGTAATAGGAATCGTATTCAAGCAATCGGAAATGGAGGAAATATTTATATTGAATCAAAGAGGCTTACTCTACGTAATGGTTCTGCACTAGATACTATAATTTCTGGAGTAGGTAATGGAGGAAATATAAATATAAAGATAGATGAAAGTATTCTATTAGATAATGCTTTTATTGATACTGCTGCCTCTGTATCTGCCCTCGGTAATAACGGTAATATAAATATTAGTACTCGTTCACTTTCGGTTATTAACAAATCTGTATTAACTACTAGAATTTCTGGACAAGCTCTATCAGCAGGGAACGTCACCATCAATGCTAGAGAAAGTATTCTATTAGATAATGCTTTTATTGATACTGTTGCCTCTGCATCTGCCTTCGGCAATAGTGGCAATATAAGTATTAATACTCATACACTTTCAGTTATCAATAAATCTTTGTTAACCACCACAAGCTATGGACGCGATGATGCAGGCAATGTCAATATAAATTCTATTGATTCTGTTTCTTTTGATGATAGTTATATTAAGACAGATACACAATCTTCCAGTGATGGTAAAAGTGGAAATATTACTGCTAATACAAAATTATTATCTTTGACTAACGGTGCCCAATGGTCTACTAATACCTTTGGAAAGGGAAATGCAGGAAATCTTAGAATTGTAGGACGCGATAGAGTTAATGTTTCTGGGAATAATTTAACTACCGGACTATCCAGTGGACTATTTGCAGTTTCTAAAGGTAATGCTGATGGTGATAGTGGAAGCATAAATATTGACGCTAATTTATTAAGTATATCAGAAGGCGCCGTTATAGATGCGCGTACTGAAAATGCAGGCAAAGGTGGCAGTGTTACAGTAAACGGGGATTTTGTAGAGCTAAAGAAAGGAGGTCAAATTATTACTACATCTACTAGCAGAGGTTCTGCTGGTAAAATTGAAGTAAACGCTTTTGCACAAATGAGTGTTGATGGTATTGATACAACTTATGAGAATCGGCGTAGTAAGATCGGTCAAGACTCTTTTATAAACACCAGTGAAGAAAGTGGTTTGTTTGTACGCTCCACTGGACAAGGCGACGCCGGAGATATTCAAGTTACAACTCCTATAATTAAACTTGATAACGGAGCTAAATTTAACGCTGAATCTAAGGCAGTTGATGGTGGCAACATTGATATTAAATCTGATTTATTACTGTTGCGTCGTAATAGTTCGATTTCTGCAACTGCTGGTCTTGATAGCGGCGCCGGTAATGGTGGCAACATCAAGATAAATGCAGGCGCCATTGTTGCTGTTCCAAGAGAAAATAGCGATATTCGTGCGAATGCATTTAAAGGTCGAGGAGGTAATGTTACTATCAATACCAACGCACTTTTAGGTATTGCGGCTTCTCCAATTGAGACATTTGAAAGTAATATAACTGCTAGTTCAGAAGCTGGCATACAGGGAGAAATATCTATTACCGAACCAGAAGTTCAACCAGCACAAGGATTAATCGAATTGCCCGAAGAAGTTGTTGATGCGACGAGACAAGTAGTTCAAATTTGTCCAAGACAACCCGGCGCCAAACCGTTAGGAGAATTTACCATAACAGGACGTGGCAGTTTACCACCCAGTCCCCTCGAACCACTGACAGGCGCCACGAACCAACAAGTATTAGCTACTTTAGAACAAGAAAATTCTAATTCCAAGGCGCCTGTATCTTTAATCAACAATTCCCCTGCTCCTCAAATCGCTGAAGCACAAGGCTGGGTAAAAACTAGTGATGGTGGTGTTGAACTTGTTGCAAAGGCGCCGTCTATTACCTCGAAGAGTACTGCGACAACAACGAATTGCCCAGTTGTACAATAAGGTTATTGACTTTATAAACAGGCGCCAATAATAAAAACTACAACAAGCACCTTGAGAATGGCGCCTGTTGTAGTATATGACTCTAAAGTTACAAACTTAGAATCTCAAGTGAATCATATTTAATGTTAATTCATAATTATGCTAATAAACTTAACTCTATCTATGCTTTTTGTTTTTCTTATCTGTTTTATAAGCAGTGCTATAAAATCCTTGAGGTTTGTAAGATAATGCAGGTGATACTGAGTATTTTACATCTTCATAATCATTATTTTCATGCTATTCTTTAAAACGTAAATAAACTTGTGTTTCAAACCAGTCGGCGCCTGCATAATTAACATCTACTTTACTTGCAGCAAAAGCTTTTTCGATTACTGAAACCGAATTAACTGCTCCTAATTCAATAAGATAACGAACTAAAGTACCATTAAACCGTGGCACCTGAGTTTGGAATAATTCTAGCTGCTCTGTTAAAATATCAACACATTTGTATTTTAATTCAGGATGTTTTTCAGCTATACCAACCAAACATCCAGCAACGTTAATACGTCTAACAAAGTCATTCGAGCGATTACCAAGATACTCTTTAAGTGCAGGAATTGCAGAGGCGCCGATTAAACTAAAAACACCTAATAAATCCCCATTAATCCAATCATCATCTGTTTCCCCCTCATTGAAGAAATCAATTAATGGTTCAATTGCTTCTGTTGCACAGAGTTGAGCTAGCGCACGCCATGCATGAACAGGCGCCCATCGTTCTAAAGTCTCTGGGTTAGATGAGTATAATTCTTTATCAGTAGCTATACGAATCAGTTCTGGAGTATGTTCTTCCTTAAAACCAAACTCTTGAAGATAATTAATTGAATCCCATATTGCCCGACTCTTGCCACAAGTAAGTAAATTAGATACAGGAGGTGAATAAGTAGATACTGACATATTTTTTACTCGCGCGCATCATTACTATTATTCAAGCTTTTGGCACCTATGGATTATCGGCGCCACCCATTAAGAGACGCACAAAGATTGGGGGACTTAGTGACGCGGACACAATATATAAAGATAAATTAACTCTCTGCGTCACCTTAAAGAAGAAATCCTGTAATTGCTAATACAATTGATAGCGCTACCAGCCACCAAGGGGTATACCAACCAATTCTAAGAGTTGAATACAATGTTGGTGTTGAAAATATAAGGACAGTTCCTACGATTGCCGATAACACCCATTTTTCAATACCATTTTGTAAACCAAAATATACTAACATCGCAATGCAAAATGAAAGTGCTAAAAATAAACTGCCAGCAACTCTCATTAATGTCAGAAGAAGTTTTGCAACATTTGGTGGCAATTGTTCATGAGTCATTTCTAAGAAACGCTCGTGATATGGCATGATTTTTGGACTAAATAGATATATTAATCCAACACAGGCGCCTCCTACAGCAATTAAGTAAAATATGATTTGGTTGAAAGCAACATGCATATAATATACCCTCATTTGTATATTCTTAATTAAATTTTACATTATATGATTTTAGTTATTAATTATCGGCGCCACCCATCACCAACACTGGTTCTATCCAAATAAGCTTTCTTTTAGCCCGTCCTTCACCGTAAGCTTGATTACGAAGATAACCCCGGCGCCAATGAACGCTCTTACTACTTCCCGTACTGGCGCCTGTATTTTCCGTATTACCTTCTCTTTTTAATTTAAATTCTTTGCCTATCCATAATGGTTCGTAGTAGTCCTTGTCATTTTTTTTAGAAAAACCTTTATTTATAACTACACGCGCGCTATCATTATCTACGTATTCTGGGCGAGCTTCCATTATTAAAAGTAATCGTAAAAATATTGATTGTAAATAAGTGTTGAATTCTACGACTGTCTCTGAATCCATATCAGCCGCATCAGTATAATAAAATCTATTCTCATTTTCAATTAATTTATATCGACGACAAAAGGAAGATAAACCATCAGTTGCAGCCCAGTATAGTAAACCGTTGTCCTTGTCACAGTACCAATATATAGCTTGCATACTAAGGTTTTCTGGAGATAAGATGGCGCCTTCAGGTAACATAAAAATCCCTGTTCGCATTGCCCAATTCAAGCTGTCGGTTTCTACAGATAAATCTGATTGCATTAACCCTGTTAATAAATCTTGAGGTATATAATAAGTAGGGCATTTTGCTTCGGCTACTTTGTACATTGTATATGCGCTGATATACATTGATTCTTTTGGATGAGATAGTACCGCGCGCTCTATGTCAAAATCATCTCCTACAGAAAAATAAATATTAGCTATATTGCTTATTACTTTCTCATACGAAGCATAGCCATCTACGTGAGTCAGAGGACGCAGAACTATCTTATTATACCATCCTTTAGGTTTGTTACTCATACTGACTTATCATACATATACAGGCGCCGTATATATTCTAATACCATTAAAGCACTCCTACTCATCGTAAATCAGGGAGTCAATAAATTTTGATGATAGGTTGGTTTCTATTTCTCCAGCAGCAATTTTATACCACCTGAGAATATATTCAATTGTTCCTTTGTGAGTAACAGACCCTTTGCCTTTAATTTTCCCAAACGAAGAAACTCTCACAGCAAAGTTATCTTTTAAAGTTGCTTTACTACTAGATTGGTATTCAAAGTAAATACAATCTTCTTCTATTTTAAAATAAATTTTATCAAAACCAATATACCAGAGTTCATCATCCTCTTTTATATCTTCTAATTTCTTATGAGGAACATATAGCGACGGCATAATCTTACATATTATTTTTTACAAGTATATAACTGATACGTCATTATATAGGCGCCTTCTCAAGCAGCATCAAATACATTATCTCTATGCCATTGCAACGCCTCTGACAAACGGATAATATTGCTGTTGGGCAGGTAGTATTATTGATTCCCCCTTAAAATCTCGCATTGGTTTACAGTGTGGTACCTGTAAATATTTAGATACCTAAAAATTTAGATACTTAAATACTTACACTGTAAAACCTTATAAATAAAGTAGTTAGCGCCTTTTAACAGAGTAACCGTTTGTGATCCCGACGTATAATAAGCATGATTACAATAAACGCGCACGCGATTATTGAGGCGCCAGAGCGTTTTTACGGTGGTTAGGTTCACGCTATGAAGTATATGAGCAACGGCTCATGATAGGATTCGCTTCCATGTCACACTAACAAGCGACACTGCAAGCAATAAATGTACAATAATTAGAATTGAATTAGTTATATCGTTAGTAAAGTTAGAAAATAGAGCTAATGTTACCAGAGAATGAAAAGCAGATAAAGTAATTAATCCTGGTTTTAATTCTTTTGATTCTTTTAAAGTTAGCATTAAAAAACTCAAAATTCCCAAAGCCACTGCACCACACCCTATTACCCGTAGAAAAGAAATAGCTAGTTCATTATTCTTTATAATCAAGCTTGGAAATAATAAAAATATACAACCAATTCCTAGTTCAAAAATAGTATTTGCAATTAATATTATTCTCATAGATTAATCAAAATTAAAACATTTTTACTTGTTTGGGAATCAGGCGCCGTCAATGCTAACAGTACAAAAGCAATTAATCAAAAACGTAACTTACAAAGCTTTAAAAATCCTATTTTTGGAAGATACAAATGTTAACTTACTCAGAATACCATCTTTGAGTCAGATTCTGAGTAATTACCTTACACTGGGGGAGCAATGGGAGGCGCCTGTTCTTTGTACGTATCTACATACTTGTGCATTTAGATACTTAAGACTTTGTAGGTAAAGTAATTGGCGCCTTCGTTAAAAAACCCTTGGTGAGAAGGTGCGTATAACAAGCGTGCTTACAATAACAGCGCCGGAGCGTTTTAATTTTTGTTCTGGCGCCGTTAACTCATCACTATAAAAGTGTAAAATTCTCATAACTCAGGCGCCAGTGAGGGTAATAAATGAAGGAAAAAGTTAACAAATCTCCAGTTTATACTTGTGATTATCCGGTTTATGATTATGAAGATAATAGCGTTTATATAGTTATTTACTACAACGGTAAAAAAGTTAAAATTATAAAAAAAGAAGATGCTCCCTCCTTAGTCGAAGCTTTAGAAACTGGAAAAAGCCCAGAAGATATTGATTTTCTTTTAAGTACCTATTTCTAGAACGGTTCGGCGCCCCTGATGCGGCATCAAATACATTTATATTATTTATTGTAAATATTTACGCTTTTGATTAGGCTTTCATCCCCGTTATAAATAACGTAAAAGTCTTAATTATTGTTGAAATTAAGACTTTTACTACGGGGCTTTTCCTGCGGATAACTTCGTTAACAGCCTTTCACATTAGACATGGTAAATAACCACATCAGCTTCGGGGCGCCGTTTCACAATTCCGGGGGCGTTACTTACTGAAATTTTAGGCGCCTGCTTGAAATGCTGTTTGCGCTCGTCAGGCGGCGGCATCTTGTGGAACATTTTAGACCTACCCCTCATACGACAGTGCCATTCGTCAAAAGTATCTCGGAAACATATACCGCTACTGTCGTAAAAAGAAGTAATCACGCAGTTTTTTCCAGCCGAAAAACTACGATTAATTTCAAAGCAAGTATAACTGTCGTAGCTGCCCCTGATATCATATACAGGTTTTTCTGTATCGATGGCTAAAATTTTTCCCCCTTGATAATGAGCATATGTAAAGTCGTTTTGGTTGAATGGACGCGAGCGTGGGGCAACTTTAAGGTTAAGATTGTCAATAAGCTTTATAGAACTAGTAGTGCCAGCTTGACCAGGAGTTCCGTTTTGCCATTCGCTATCACAGATAAAATACATCTTTGCTTGTTCGAGACTAAGCGCTCCTGTTTTTGGTTCTGTTCTTGATGGACAAGTACGAGGTCTAAGTGTCGTTCCATACGTGGAAGTCTCAGCAATTACTGTGCTAGGTATTAAAATTCCAAGCAGCATACTGCCGATTATTTTGAGATTAAGCATTAATTTACTTTCCAGTACTTAAATAGTATCGTTACAAGTAGAAGAACATAAGCTTATACTTCTAAAAGTAGAGAAATTATGCATCTTTATCATAGTTACTTTGAACTATAAAACATACCATTTGTGGATTTGAATCAAAAATAACTTCGGCGCCTGTTTGGATGGCGAGGTTAGTATCTGCAAGGTTTGCATATACTAAGCTTTCAAACAAATTTAAACTAAAATCGGCACCTGTTGTGACACCTTCAGCAGGACCAACCAAAAGATTCTTTTCTACGATAAAGCTGGCACTAGTGAAAAAATTATACTCCTGATTAAATTGAATCAAAGCTTGTGCTTGGCTTGGTAGAATGCAGTTTCCACTCTTTCGCAATTGACAAGCTGATTACCGGAAGCAAGGTTTTACGTAGATTGAACATGAATTAAGCACTTTAAGTATAATTAACTAGCTGTTATCTAGTTATACTACTATATATGTAAAATTGCTAAGTATAATTACGCTTGTTTATATGAAGAGATGCTAAAGGTCTGGAGGCAGAGGACAGAGGGCTTTTATGTAAGTTCAGATATTGAAATTTAATTATTATCAGTTCTAAAGTACTAATTAATGATTGTACCATCCGTGTTTTGATTGTTACTCGATAAGGCACCATTTAGAACTACCGCTGTCAAGCCAGAAATGTTACTAGTATTGAAAATAAATTAGGCGTATACTAAAGCACACTCATCGATGAACTGAATACTCAAATGAAAAAAGCTTTTATAAAGACTTTTCTAATATCAACGTTAGCTTTAACTGTGGTTCGTGATGTAGCAGCGGCGCCAACCAAGCCAGATATTAGTTGTCGTCCTATGTTGTACTTTGGTGGCAAACCAGGAAAATTAGAAGATATGTATAAAGGTTCCAGAAATGTTGGCGCCGGACAAAAAATTGTTTTGACCAAAACTGATTCATTTTTACAATCCAATGGCAAGTACGCTTTTAACGTTGGATACTATTTATTTGCCAAACCCGATAAACAGGCGCCATCGCTGCCAAAATTTACCAACCGCCTATTTATTGGTAACAAGGAAGTCGTTAATCAACACAACATCAAGTTTAGTGGAAAAAGGAATGCTGGTGGAGGCGCCATTGAGAGTATTCATACACAAGTTTATCTGCCACAAGGAGAACATGTGGTAACTTTATCAATTGA
Organism: Calothrix sp. PCC 7716; assembly: GCF_019977735.1. GTDB lineage: Bacteria > Cyanobacteriota > Cyanobacteriia > Cyanobacteriales > Nostocaceae > Dulcicalothrix. The sequence continues at coordinate 6,874,017 of NZ_AP025018.1, forward strand.
TGACGACAAAACTATTGATGAAAGCAACGAAAATAATAACCTTCATACTTTTGCTGTTGTCGTCAAACCATAGGCGGCAATTCATCAATGTATAAATACTTATAACTTTAGACATAGATATTATATGAGTGAAACAGTAGGGATTTTTTGTCCAGTGTCAAGCTACTGGTCTTTTTTTCCCTACCAATTCCCTACTTGCTCATCATGAATCGGCGCCTCTAATTCTCTGTTAAGAGAAAGAGCAAGCAGTGGTAAGATACGTATTTATTTACAGAAAGAAAAATATAGTTAACTTCAGGCGGCATCGAATACATTTTCTCTGTGCCATCGTAGTGCTTCTATTCTTGGGTAATATTGTTGTTGTGCTGGTAATATTATTGACTCACCTACAAAATCTCTCATTGGTTTACAGTTCGGCGCCTGTTCCCTTAACTCTTCAGAAACAATGATTGTGTAGTTATCTTCAACGCTGAACCAACCTCTGTCAAATGCCCAATGATGGGTCTTGCATAACGCCAGCCCATTGTCTATTTTGTCATCGTAGAATTTTGAAAATGGGAGAATATGCGCGCCATCCACTATTCCTTGACCATTTATATCTAATATTTGATGCCCGCAGAATGCACAACTATAATTATAAGTAACTGTAACAATTTTACGGAACGCTGCATCTCGAACTATAACTTTCTGTTCAGAATCTAGTTCTTCAGGTTGATATATCTTCCCTCCTGCGCGCTCTAACTCTTCTTGCAACTCCGCAAAAGCATTTATATGTAGTATTCCTTCTATATTACTGGCGCCACTAAACCACTCATCAATCAACACCTGTATCAGAACGCTTCTACTATGAGAATCTTGTAATATTTGCCACAACTCATTATCCAAATACGCATATTCTACGGCTTGTTTTAAGGCGCCTGCGGATACTAGTTTTGCCTTGGAATTAATTGCTAGTTCAAAGCCAGGGTTAGGTTGGAAGTGCCAAAATCCATCGCTTCGTAAGTAAAAGAATGGTTGTCCGATATCTGGTTTACGAGTTGGTTCCAAGTGGCGCCAGAGTTCCATGAATGAAGCGATAAGCTCCCCAGATAACGGTATTTGGTTTTTTCTAATCTCTCCTCTACTTATAAGCTCGATGATAGATAACAGTAAAATTGGTTTGTTAGGCGCCAGTCCCACACTACGATTCACATTCAAACCACCAGGATTTATTTGTTTGACCCTAGGAGAAAACTTTTTGCAATAGTACGCCAAATCTTTAGTCATGTTTCATGAGACAATATCTGTAATTACACTCAACCTATAATACGATACAACATATTATACAATGAAGAGTATTTATAAGATTAGCTTTGGCGTATTAGCTTCTAGTTTGGTAAGTTTAGCTACCTCTCTTCCTAGCCTAGCTATAACTTTATACACAATTAGTAATATTGGTGAATTAGACAAAGATTTTAGTGGCAACAACAGTTATATTTATGCTTTTGACATTAACAATAAAAATCAAGTTGCTGGCGTTTATTCAGCTAACGAAGGGCAACGAGCTTTTATTTGGGATAGTGTAAAAGGGCTACGAAACCTTGGCACGCTACCAACTAGTGTTGGTGGAGCTTACAGTACAGGCACTAATATTAATGATTTAGGTCAAGTCATCGGTTTCTCTGGAGACAATCTAAAATTGAGAACCTTTGTTTGGGAAGAAAGTACAGGAATACGAGACCTAGGCATTCCAGGTAGCGAAAATTTCGATCCAATTTCTGGTAATGACATCAATAACCTTGGTCAAGTTGTGGGTGATATAACTTCTGCAAATAATGTTACGCGCGGCTTTATCTGGGATACTAGGCTGAAAGAAAATTTAGTTACTATAGAAGATAACAGCAGTAATAATATTGTTTCTACAGCTAAAGCGATTAATGATAAAGGAGAAGTAACTGGTTTTATATTTGATAGAAACTCAAATTCGCCATCGCGTACTTATCTACGTACTAGTAGTGGGGAAATCGAACAAATAGGTATTAACTTGTCACCCAACGCTATCAATAACAAAACTCAAATAGTTGGTGAATCTCCTCTAACAAATAATCAAAATCGTGCTTTTTTATGGGATAGAATCAGCGGTGTTCGCGACTTGGGTGTTTTAGGCACAAGAAATAACGGTGATAGTTTCAGCAGTGCTTATGGTATCAATAATAAAAGTCAAGTAGTTGGTACTTCTACTACGAATATTGGTACTAGTGGCTTTATTTGGTCTGACGGTGTTATGACCGACCTACAAAGTCTTATCAATCCGTCGAGTGGTTGGGTTATACAAGATGCTTGGGCAATTAATGATAACGGGTACATTGTTGGCAATGGTTTTTTTAACGGCTTAGAACGCGCTTTTCTCTTGGCGCCACAATCATCTCCACCAACTTCGATTCCAGAACCAGCATCAATTTCTGCTTTAATTAGCTTAAGTCTTATTGCTCTTTATTCTCAGCAAAAATCTAAACATAAGTAAATAATTATACTCAAAGCGTTATGCTTACAATTCATAACGACGGAATTTAACTTTTGAAGAAAGGCGCCTTCAATAAACATCATAAGCATTTACAGATGTAACAAAATTAGGCATTATTTATATTGATATAAAAAGCTTGTATTAAATTTTATGAACATCAGGTTTCCCAGGCAACTCCTTACACTTGGTATCAGTACCAGTATATTATTTCCTACCTTAATTGATTCGGTATCTGCTGTTACCTTGGACTACTCAGGACGTTTTGGTGATGAGATTTCATGTACTATCGAAGGACCACCATCAAATAGACGTTGTTCGTTTGAGGATTTGAAAGGCGGTTCATTCTCTGGTTTCCTTGAATTTGATGAATCTGGTACTCAGTCTCGTAATAACCCATCTCCAAGACTTAATCTTTTCGATAAAGATGGTTTGCAAGTTAATCAACAGATTTTTATCAATGCTGGTGTAAATTTCAATAATGATATTGCTAATCTAAGAAACAGCAAAATTTTCTCGGCGCCACATATGAAGAAGAATTAACAGCGAACTTTCAGGCGCCGGGAATCATAAATGTCAACTAGCCCTTCGGCAACTTGTTTCAATTTTTAATTCCTTGTAAGAGAATTCCACGAAAAGAAATGCCCAGTGTCATTCTTAACGTAAAGCGGAACTTTTCCCGAAATGTAGTCAAAAATCTCTTAAAGTGTTCTTAAAACTTTGAGATACTTCGTTACGCTTACGCTACACGAGCGCATGACAATATTGGATCAATTATTCTGTGCAATTCTCTTAAAGGAAATTGTTACTTACTAACCGAAGTAACGTAAGGCACTCACGTCCGTTTCAATCCTCAACTCCCTGCAAAGGAAATTGTCACACTTATATGTATTGGTTGTTCGGCGCCGTAATAAGTTTCAATCCTCAATTCCTTTTTAGGGGAATTGTCATGTCTAAATTATAAACAAATTTTCTGAAATAGTAAATACTTATTATATTGTACTATTTATAACAATTAAAATGTTGCAAGATATTCAAACGGCGCCTTCCAACCATCACTCTTGCCAGTACCTAACTTTAACTGAGCGATAGTATAAATAGACTGTAGGAATTGGCGCCGTTGTTTTTCTGTACCTCCTGTTTGATGCATCAAAGTTTGCCTTAACGGATGGTGACTAGTAATTAAAAACTCGTTACGGTTATATAATCGCTCTAAATACTTTGTATCAACCAACCTATCAAACTTACCATTCTCGCCTCTGTTACATTCCTTTGACGCAAGCACCAGATTCCACACACCATTGATATTTGGAATGTCATCAAAAAGTCTATATGGAAAGAAATGATCTACATCAGCTAGGTTCTCTGACCCAGAAATTATTGAAATATTAGCAAACGAATAGAAACATTTACCTTTTTGGTATCCATTGAGCGCGTCTCTAGCAGACGTTACATTAATCCGGCGCCTTAAATCATTTACAGCAAACAATAATTCCTGCGTAGAATCATAAGATATTAGCTTCGAGGGTATCTTTAAATCCCAAGCTGACTCTACCAGGCGCCACCTTGCTTCTACTTCCGATGGTAAATTTCCTGCATGTGCTATCTGTAATAATTCATACAACTCATCAGTTAGGATAATCCCCCTAGCGGCACCCTTCCGTTCATCAGTAAAAAAACGTACAGGTGTTTCACCGCTACTGAGATTATGGAAGGCATCGATCACATTTCCAAATCCTAGACGTACAGTATTATCAATAAGTTTAGCTTTAGATATTTCCCCTGCATTGAAGGAGCTACAAGCATCTAAAAAACGGCTTGAAAGTGAAGTAGTTTGTGTCTCAGCTAATTTTAAATGCTCGGTGATATACCTTGAATACGGCTCTGCCAAATCTTCCAGAGTAATAACAGTCTTACCAGAAGGCGCCAGTTCCAACAGAGACTTGGCAAGCGCGAATTTATAACTAGCTACATTCCTACCAAACAAAATAATCGCGCGCCAATAATCCTCCAACTTCGGCTCTATTGCGAAAAACTTCGCTTCTGACATTTGTACTAAATTATACTCATTATAGTTCTGCACCAGCCTAACTCATGAGTAATTAAAAGCACAGGCATACAGGGATACTGAATTTTTGTACTTTGTAGTAAGCTATGCAATGCAATATAAATGCTGGTTTAATGCATGGCTCATCGATATCCATTCAGCGTAATAAACCCTACTGACTACTACGGCCGCCGTGTTGCCGTGTACTATAATCTGCACTACTACGTGTTCTCTATTAAGGAAGGTGGAAGGAATGGGCGCCTGCTTACCCATGCTGCTGTGTGTGAATTATCTGATGCTACTTTTGAAGTGGAATACTCTGGACGCGCGCGGGCTATTCGTCAGGGTCGCAAGAATGTACACGCTTATGTTGTCGGTATTTTACGTGCGCTGTCTTGGGATGCGCTTTCTGATAAAGCACTACAAGAACTTTTTAATCAGGGTTATAAGAAAGCTTCTTATGATTTACATCCTCAACATTCACAGTTTTACTATAAGGATGCTGTTAAGTATGCCCCTGTAATATCGGCTCAATCAGTTATCCTCTATGATAAAATCGCTTGGACTTTGATTTAAATTGTAGGGCGCTGTACTGATTTATGCTATTATCTATAAATCAATAGGCTTTAATTTTGAGATTAAGTAGTATTTATTGTTTATCCTTTATATAACAAACTGGTTCTTCTCCACCAGGTCTTGAATAGGCTGAACGACCACCGCAACTGCGACCTCGTTTATCGGTATCGTATGGGCACTCACAACTACCACTTATAGATGCGCGCACTGGTGTATCTGGGTCAATGGAAGGAGCATTAACTTTTGTCTCTGGTTCATCAAGTATATTTTGAGGCTCGCGCGTTAGTTGTACGGATGGAACAGGCGCCGGGGATAATATTTGCTCAGTTGGTTCTAGGAAAGGAGTTTCTATCGGTTCAGGTGTTTGAGTTATTACTGGCGCCTGTCTTACGGTAATAGTCGGTGTAGGAGTAGGCGTAGCTTGTAGCGTTTTTGTCGGTGTCGGCTGGGGTATGGGTTGTGTTGCGGTTGGTTGGGGTGGCGCCGGGAATACAAGTGGAACCAATATAAATAACACCGCGCGCACGGCAATATTTTTGATTAATCCATACCGTCTGGTTAACCTACACAGTGGTGGTAAAAAAATAAGACCCCACACGAGATAACCAATTCCGGTTAAAATTGCACCCTTGCTCATCACTCCCAAGGTACCAATAAGAATAAATGCCACTAACAGCCAACCAATAAATGACAGTACTCGCTTCACCATACATTGACCTACAGTACATATACTTAGAACAGTATATTAGCCTGATATTTACAAGCAACTTGCAAGTGTTTGGTTATCTAGATAGAAAACATTTCCTACTAAAACTAATGTATTAATTATTCTTTTAATTCTAACTCTAGAGGGATAATACTTTTGATAGAGGTAAATAATAATACTTGTACTTGTTTTTTTATGAACATGGGGGTTAAGAGTAAGTATTCGCAACATTAGCAATGACGAAAAACATTTTTTATGGAGTGCATTTATGCTGAAACGGATTTTATTATTCAGTGGTTGGGTTTTGACGGCTTTTTTCTTTCTTATTGGAATTGTTGGTTTTGCTATTAATCCGGTTATAGCAATTAGTATGATACTATGGGGGCTTTTATTTTTACCACTTTTATACAAACTAACTGCTCGCTATGGCTTAGTTGGGAACATTATTGGGCGAATATTTGTATTTCTTTTAAGTGCAATCGTCATTGGAATATTAGCGCCGACTCAAAGCACGATTCAGTCAAATCGACAACCGTCACCAGCCACGACAGTGGCTTCTGTCCCTACATCTAGTGCTAAACCAAAAGTCGAAATTGTTGCGCCAACTCCTACCACTACTCCTCTAATCTTGTCTCAAGTAGACTCAGAAACGTACTATCTAGACAATAATACTGTACCTGAAGTACTGGACTATGCTCGATACATAGCTCAAAAACCTAATGATACAGAAAGGTATGAGTTAGTCCATAAAGCGGTTAAATGCAATCTTCCTATTCGTAGCGAAGAATGGTATCTTAAATTCATCACCTTGATGCTAACTGCTAGATTTCCAGAAAAATTTGATGGCAATCAAACATACTTTCTAGCAAAAAATATTGTTAGATATCAACCAGAGACAGGAAGTAGTTTGCTTACAACATACAAAACTATTATGTGTTCAAATTAGTTAATACCGTTAATTTTGAAAGTATTACTTCCATAGGCTTGTTGAACGAAAGTTGCTTCCAAGGCACCAGGATTAAAATTGATACCCATACTTTTATGAATTTATGTAACCTTTTTCGGCGCCCTTCTCCGTTTCTTGGCGCCTTCAGGTAAATCAAACTCAACTGCTGAATTAAAATCAACCCCTAGTACTTCCAATTTCTTCACAACATCCGACACATGAACTTATGTAAGCTCTGCAAAATGCTTTGCTTTTTCCGTGAAGTGTAGGTCTTAAGTGTCTAAACTTATTGAGACGATAAAGAATTTTTACTTTTCTCTTGTTGCTGTTTTAATTGAAGTGCCTGTTTTGCTTGAAGTAGTTGAATCTGGTTCGAGAAAACAAAGTAGTCAGCCCGACGCACATTGTTTCGCGTTCCTACACCAGCCCTTTCTAAACGTTTTGTATACTCCTTTAAATCTTGAGCTATTTTGATTTGACCTTCTCGCATTGCTACTTCTGTTGGTGTAACAACTGATGGAATTACTGGTACAGGTGATAACGATACTGGAAAAGCAAACTCATCACTCGAAGATGAACTTGTCGGTATTTGTGCTGGAGGATTTTGAATTGGGGACGATACTGATGGAGTTGGAGTTACAGTTGCACCAATATCTGTTGATTGAGCTTTTTTTGATGATTCGCTGTTGGTACAGCCGAGAAGTGCAGATAGGCAAACAATACTTAGCCTACACAATAGGTATTGAAATCTCATAGAGTTTTTAGGGATAAAAAAGGGCGTTTATTGTTACATATGCAAACTCTATATTTCTGGCGCCTTTATACTTATGCAACGCGCGGCGCCTATCACTTTCTGCCTATATACTACTCAATAGTACACTTTGAGAACAAATTATCAGGCGCCTAATATTTACTGCCAACTTATGCACAACCGCGTTAAAATGTGGAGCTGTTTAATAATCAGCTTTGAAAAATGCGACAATACAGGTGTACGAGAAATGACTTATATCAATGCGACTGTCCAGGGCGCGATGACTTGCGAGAGCGCCAAGGACATTATATATGGGCACGTAACGAGGAAGAAGCTTGGCAAATTATGGCTGGTCGATACCCTCTTGAGACAACCGCAGGGTTTACTGTCGAACCTTGGGAAGGTGGGAACGTTACAGTTGTGGAAATTAAACGTGACAAGGATGGCAATATTATTAATGAGTAAGGCGGCATATGACATATTTACTAGTACAAATATTTATGTGTAGTGCTTTACACATTTATAAAAGGTATTATCCTACACTTTATTGGATAGTTAATTTATCTAAGCTATGCGTTTTTTAAGATCAGGTATTGTTACTGCAATAATTGCTACTACCATTTTATTGGGACTAAAAGGCGCCTCGTATGCAGCATCAAGATACGAAGTTCAGTCTGGTACAGTAAGTATATATTTTTACCCTTTTACATTACAAATATTTGAATCGGCTGGACTAACTGTGGCAGGTTCAGAAAACACAACACTATTGCCAAATTCTGAAGTAGGTTTTAATATTTTGCCTCCCTCAGATAACCATTCGTTACGTGGTAGTAACTTTACTTTTGATTACGATTCCAATACTCGACAATTCACCCCTGTTACTGGCGCCATTGAAACCACTGGTAACTTTGTATTTAATAACTCGGCAACAAATTTACCTCTGTCAGGAATTAAAAGATTAGGTAATTTTACAATTGGTTTTGATAATAACAGTAGCAATTTGTTCCTCAAAGATAATCTAGATGCCCAAGTACCAATTGGAAAGTTAGATTTTGTCAGATTTTTATCAGTAGTTGACAATAAGTTATTCATTAATTCTGACTTAATTTTTAGCGAAGAAATAAGTGATTTACTAAAATCCGGGGGCGCCATTAATACATCTGGTTATAGAGGAGCCAGAGTAGGAATTGTTGCGTCAGTTATCCAAGTTCCAGAGCCTAGTTTTATTTTAGGAATAATCGGCGTATCACTATCGTGCATCGCATATCGTAAGAAAAATAATGTTGTAGCAGGCGCCTTACCAAGACAGCTAGCAACAGTACTAGTTGCTGATGGTGTAGAAGTTGGCGCCGTTTCAACAAGTGCAATCGTACCCGTTAGAAAGAGGCGCCAGATATTAAAGGCGCCTGGTAATAAGAAAATGGCGCCTCAAAGTTTAGTACATTAGCTCTCAGTAAAAAGTATGATGACAATTCGCAGTTCGCAATTCGCAATTCGCAATTAATAAATAATTCAACAATTTATTAGTAAAATAATATTATTTTGCAGTATAATAATTTTATGATTTGGGTTATTAATCATGCAAAACAAGATTACAATTGCAGAAAGAACAAAATTATTTGCTATCAGAATAATTAAAACTTGCGAATTTTTAGATGAAAAATCAGGTGTCTGTAAAACATTATCAAAACAGTTATTACGTAGCGGAACTAGTATTGGCGCCAATGTAAGAGAAGCACAATCCGCACAATCAGATAAAGATTTTCTTCATAAATTAGAAATTGCACTGAAGGAAGAAAGAGAAACTGAATACTGGTTAGAAATTTTGATAGAATCAGAATTAGTAGAGAAAAATCTGTTTGAACCTCTCCTTCAAGAGAATAAAGAGATAGGAAAAATTCTAGTAACTTCTACCCGCAAAATCAAAGAGAAAATCAATTCTAAAATTAGTAATTAATTGCGAATTGCGACTTGCGAATTGCGAATTGTTGCGATGTTGGTGGTTTTGCTTCAGATGCTTCTAACACATACTCACTCAAGCAACTCCAAGTTGGTCAGCAAACATTCGCAGGTCCTACTGGTAGCGGTACAGCTTCTTTAACCAACCTGACAGAAATTTATAGCACTGCTGGTCAAGCTATCGCTGTTAAATAATAATCATAGTTTCTTCAAACCACAATCTTAAAGTACGGCGCCTGTATATTGGGCGCCGTTTTTAATTGTTTAGTACCCACGGCGCCTTATTCAAGCAAAATTTCTCAAGGGATAAATATAAATTTATCAAACAACAAATATTTTGTACTTTATTCACTGATACTCTAGAAAATACGTTAGTACTGCTACGCCCGTAACAGGGCGTATTTTCCTTTTTTGTGAAACTAGATTATATAATAACGGCGCCTAAACTGTGCTGTAGTTCGGGGGCGCCGTTTTTACTAGTGCTTCCTTCTTTCATATCAGTACTCATGTATTTTAGTATATTTGTAATTTTATTAAAATGCTTGGCGCCACTGTGTGATTGATTCTGTGGTAATTTTGACATTAACATAAATAACACTTAATAGTTAACGTTGAACTACGTGCTATTGCATAAGTATCGGAGTGCGAGAAATATTATCTAGTGCTGAGTGAGCGGGCCGGGGCGCCTGGTAATAAATTATGGGTAGAGTAATAAAAAAACAACAGAAGCTCAAAGTTTTTACGTGCCTTGCTTTAAGTGTGTTCGTCTGTATGGTTTTGCTTTCACAGTTTGAGATAGTAGTAGCGAATGGAGATGTGGCGCCTGTTAGTGTTAGTTCGGATGTTGCTATGCGCGCGGATGCTAAAAGATTATTTAATGAAGGAGATAAACTTTATAGGCAAGGAACAGCAGAATCTTTACGCAAGAGCATCGAGAAATGGCAGGAAGCGCTAAAACTGTATCAACAAATAGGTGATAAAAAGTTACAAGCTTTTATTCTTAACAATATCGGATTTGTTTACGACTCACTCGGAGACAAACAGCAAGCCCTCAAATTTTATAATCAATCTCTACCTTTATTAATAGAAGTGAGGGACAAAGCACAGCAAGCTGTTACCCTTAATAATATCGCATTTGTTTACAACTCACTCGGAGACAAACAGCAAGCCCTCAAATTTTATAATCAATCTTTACCTTTATTAATAGAAGTGGGGGACAAAGAAAAGCAAGCTATCGCCTTTAACAATATTGGCTCAGTTTACAACTCACTCGGAGACAAACAGCAAGCTCTCAAATTTTATAATCAATCTCTACCTTTAACAATTGAAGTGGGAGACAAAGCACAGCAAGCTGTTACCCTTAACAATATTGGCTCAGTTTATAACTCACTCGGAGACAAACAGCAAGCCCTCAAATTTTATAATCAATCTCTACCTTTATTAATAGAAGTGGGGAGCAAAGAAAAGCAAGCTAGTATCCTTAATAATATTGGTGCTATTTACTCCTCACTCGGAGACAAACAGCAAGCCCTTAAATTTTATAATCAATCTCTACCTTTAACAATTGAAGTGGGGGACAAAACGGGGCAAGCTAATACCCTGAGTTTATGTCGCCTACAACGTCTACAACGTATGCAAATCAAGCCTTTAACCTTGTTGTCGTTTTCTACAACGTATCGTGTCGTTACTTAGTTAACATCTCTAAAAAAAGTATCCAACCTTCAGTACAAGTATAAATTCAAACATTCTTATTTGTCAGACTGCATAAATTAATTTTGGATGTTAGGTTTCCAACATTTTTCAATAGCATATTTTAACCATGCTGCTGGCTTATAAATCTTCGGCTCTTCCGTACTTAACTTGCTAAATTAATATTATAATGCCAAGAAAGTAAAGCTCTAATCTCAAAATTGCGGAAATTCTTAAAGCCAAATCCACTTCTTTTTATTAGCTTCAATTTATTATTAATTCCTTCTACAACTGCATTGGTAGTTTTCCTATCAAAGTATCCTGCTACTTCTCCAAACCAGCGTTTAATTGTATTAACACTTTTTTGATAATAAGGCTCAGCTTTTTTTAACCAATCGAGTAACCCTAATATTCCTGTTCCTGGGTCTTCAGTCGTATCAAATAAATTACGAAATTCTTCTTTCAATGAATGCATTATTGCTAATAAAGGAGATGCTTCTCTAATTGTATCTAACTTTATTTTTTGCTTATCTGTTAGGTTCTCTTCTGCTTTTAAAATTGTATATTTGTTACCTTTTAAACTATCAAATATTTTTTCTCTCGATTCAACATTTAATTCCAACGCTGCTTTTTTTTCTGCTATTCTAGCTTGGTTCAACTCTTCGTGTATTATTTTTGTAACATGGAACCTATCCACTGTAACAACGGCGTTTGGGCAAATCTTCTCGATTAAATTTTTATAATTTCCGGTCATATCCATACTTACTTCTTCTATTTGTTCTAAAACTACTTTCCCCCACTTTATCATCACATTCTCTATATCAATTTGTTTTCTTTCTTTAACCAACCCTATTAATTTTCCTGTATCTATATCTACAAGCACGACAATAAATTTTCCTTGACCTTTAACTAAACTTATTTCATCTATTCCTAACCTTACTAAATTACTAACATTTATTGGTAAAATATTTTTAACTATATCTTCAAGCATCGAATAAACTTCTTCCTCGCTTAATCCATTATTTTTGGCTACATTACTTACATCACTATGAATAAGCTGTTTAATAATATTTTCCGCATATCGATGCGTATGCTTTCTTCTTGCTCCGACAAAATCAAGGTCTTCATTAAATGTTTTACAACATTTTTTACATTTAAATCTTCGTCTATTTATATTCAGTATTACTTCCTTATCTCCCATCGGTAAATCTTTAATTAAGTAATTTTGATTTTGGTGCAGATGGTCTGACTTTTTTCCGCACTGTGGACATACTGCACTTTTAGTCTTTTTAGTTACTGATAAAATTAAGGTGTTACCCTCTTGTAGACTGGATTCTACTACTATGTCAGGTAAATTTAACAGTTCGGTCAAAACCCTTTTCATAACTGATTTTACTGAAACAAAAGATGATTATTTTAATATTTTAGCACGTAAAGCACGGGAGAGCCGTAAAGTCGAACCAACGATACCTTGTTGCATTAGTATCTTTCTCCTCAAATCCTAACTTGTACACATCCCAAATCTCTTTCTCATATTCATCTCTATCATCATAAAAGTCTAATAAAAACTTATAAATTTGTTGAAATTTGTAAATACACTCATCTTCTCCTTTGTAGGTTTTTATTTGATTGCTACTCAATAACTTAGAACTCTGGCGCCCATAATATTTCTTTGTTGCGATTAGATAAGTTCTCAAGGATAATACCCATTCATCTAATTTCTTATCTAAAAGAGAATTAGAAAGTGAATGTTGACTGTGTAGCCACTCACATATTCTATTTATTTTAGAAGCCTTTTGATGAAGACTTTTTAAGTTCCAGTCTTGATTAACAACTTTTTGGTAACAAAAAAATTTTATTTCTACCTTTGTTCGACCAGGACATTTTTCAAAATGTAAGCAACTTCCTCGTATCTTAGAACTTCCTTTTAAAGGATTTGAGGCTGGAGACCATATATCTTTAGCCCAGTATTCAATCAATTGAGACTTCATATACTGGTATTTTGCTTCATTACCTGAAATAATATAGTCAATAAGCTGTTTATTTGTTTTCGATTCTTTCATTGTTTTTGCTTCTCTCGGTTTTGTAAATATTCTTTGTAAGCTAATTTCAAATCTTCATCTTCTAGGTGGACATAAGTGTTGATAGTCGTTTGAATATCACTATGACCTAACCTCTTCTTCACATAAGCCATGTCAACTCCTGCTCTTATTAGGTCAGATGCATGGCTATGCCTTAGTAAATGAGGATTTATCTTAGTTCCTATTTTTCTTGATAATCTTCTGAATAAACTGTTAACAGTTTTATATGTCAAAGGTTTACCCATTTTATCCTGATTATGAGCTTTGATAACTACAAACACAAAGTCGCAATCAATATCTGATGGATACTCGTCTATTAAATAAGCACAGTACCATTGCATCAGTTCCTTACTCACATGAACTGTTCGCTCTACTCCGGACTTTGCTCTAGCATGATTTACATTATCTAATCTTGGCGCCACACGAATTTCACATGCGTTACCAGTCACCATATCTTCATGCCTTAGTCCTAATGCTTCGCCTATTCTTAACCCTGTTTCATACAGCAGTTTAATTAAAAACTTATCACGTAAAGTATTACACGCTGTAATTATATTGTCAACTTGTTCAGGTGTTAAACATCCTGGGAATGTTTTTGGTTCTTTTATCTTTAATAGTCGTGTTTTAACCTCTTTTTCTTTACTAATGTGGTGTAAAAAAGGCTTATATTTTCTATTTGATTGTAACTGATAGCCGTAACTATTAACGCCTAAATTTACCCCGATACGCTCTTGAAACTCATAAAATCCACAAACTGTTGTCAGGCAATGATTGATTGTCTTCTCTGAACGCTTGGAAGAACTTACCTTAATTGATAACACGCTTGTATACGGATTTCTCAGCCAGTGAATAAAGTTTGATAGTTGTTCTAAACTTATTTCTTGCCAAGAAAGTTTTGAATCTCTCAAAAACTCCCAGAACAGTTTGAGATTGTAGGCATAAGCTTGAATCGTGTTTGGTGAGCGCCCTACGCTGTCTAAATAATGCAGGTACTTCCCAATTGCCTCTATCGGTAAACAGTCATCACCCAAAACCATCCATACTGAACGGTTAGAGTCGCATATAATACCTCTTTGAACTTTCATTCTCATCCACCCTGAGCATCTTCGTTTACGTTGTAGTATTATACTACAAGACGATTAAAAGTCAAAACAGCGTGTAATTAGCAAGCTAATTAGCTACGCTGTTGTTGTTGTTGTTATTTAAAATTTGATGAGACATAACTTAACAATATGGGATTAGTTTACGACTCACTCGGAGATAAACAGAAAGCTTTTCAATTTTATAATCAATCTCTACCTTTATTAATTGAAGTGGGGGACAAAGAAAAGCAAGCTAAAATCCTATTGAATCTTGCTAATTTAAAGCGTGACACAGGCAAATTGAAAGAATCACTTAAACAAATTCAGTCAGCAATTAAAATTGTTGAAAATCTACGACAAACATATACTAATAAGAATTTACAAAGTACTTATTTTGCTACAGTGCAGGATTATTACCAGTTCTACATCAACCTGCTGATGGAATTGCACAAAAAATACCCTTCGTCTGGATATAATACAGGCGCCTTCAATATCAGCGAACGACAACGTGCGCGCTCCCTCGTCGAACTACTAGCAGAAGCAAACGCCAACATTCGTAAAGGTATTAACCCCAAACTACTTGAAGAAGAACAACTTATATTAGGAAAAATTGAGGCACTACAAAAACAAATGCAGGCGCCGTCAAATAATAACGATAAAGCAAAACTTGAAAAGTTACAGCAGGAAAATGATAATCTTCTTAACCAATACCGTGAATTGGTTGATAAAATTCGTACCAGTAGCCCACAATACGCTGCTATTCAATATCCTCAACCTCTGGAATTAAAGCAAATTCAACAACAACTTGATAAAGATACCTTACTACTACAATACTCCTTGGGTAAAGATAGAAGTTATCTCTGGGCTGTTACACCTGACTCTTTCAATACATACGAACTGCCTAAAAGCTCAGAAATTGAATTGGTGGCAGAAGATTTTCGAGGCGCCATCACAGACTCACTTCCTATAACTCACCCAGCTAAAGCAACCAAGTTAAATAAACTTAGTCAAATGATACTGGCGCCAGTAGCAAACCTACTAGGTAAAAAACGATTAGCTATAGTAGCAGACTCTTCCTTACAAACCATTCCCTTCGCAGCATTAGCAGACCCAACTATAAAGGCGCCGAAGTCTTACCAGCCGCTAATGGTTAACCATGAAATCGTCAATTTACCTTCTGTTACAGCTATCGCCACTCAACGACAACGATTTAATAATGGAAGTAAGGCACCAAAAACTCTTGCAGTACTTGCCGACCCAATATTTGATGCTACTGACTCTAGAGTTACGGGCAAAGAACCTTCCCTTGCTCCTGAATTAAACCTCGACCGTTCAACTTTACAACGAGCATTAAAAAATACTAAACGTAACGGAATGCCACGGTTGAAAGGTACACGCGCGGAAGCAGAAGAAATTCTCGCTACTTTATCATCTCAAGATGCTATCCACGCTTATGATTATGATGCTAACTACAGTTTTGTAACCAATCCAGAACTTAAAAAATATCGCTTCCTGTTATTTGCCACTCATGGAATTGTTGATACTACAAACCCCGAATTATCAGGTATTGTTCTTTCACAAGTAGACAAACAAGGTAAACCTGTTGAAAAAGGTTATTTACGTTTAGGCGACATCTTTAACTTAGATTTAGGCGCCGAACTTGTCGTACTTAGTGCCTGCGATACTGGTTTGGGTAAAGACATTAAGGGTGAGGGATTAGTAGGATTAACAAGAGGACTAATGTATGCAGGTTCCAAACGCGCGGTTGTTTCTTTGTGGCAAGTTAGTGACGAAGGTACATCTAAACTAATGCCAATATTCTATAAAGCTGTTTTGGAAGGAAAGGCGCCTTTCCCTGTTGCTTTACGAGAAGCACAATTACAGTTATGGCAGAGTAAAGAGTGGCAAAGTCCTTATTATTGGGCAGCGTTCACTTTACAGGGTGATTGGAAATAGATGAACAAGTGAGTGGCGCCTGTATTGCTTCTAACTAACTGGCGCCTAAACAATAATGGTATTGCCTTGGAGATAAAGATGGTATTGTAACAAATCCGGTTCAAGCGTGCGTCATTCACTTAGATGTGGGTTTTTAAATTTATTAAACCGGAAAGTTTCTGGCTGGGGTGTAGTTTTAGATTTGCGAGTGGAGCAGCAGCATAAATCAAATCAATAAACTTTACGAAGATATTGTAGTAGTATGTTTTCTCAGCGACTTCGACGTTTTTATATTGTATGTCTTGGGTTTTCCCTAGTTCTATTGATAGCTGGTGGAATTTTTGTGTACCAAGTTTCACCATTGAGAGACCCAACCTTTCAACCTAATAGTGCAAACGCAGGCTCATTATTACCTTGGTTACGAGGTGTAACAGAAGCGCATTGGTTTCTATTTGCTAATATTCTAGCGTTTCTACTATCTACCAATCTCACGCTTCTTCTACCGCAACAAAGAGTGTCTACCAAAAATAATTGGTTGCCACATTTAAGGCTTATGATTTTGGTATGGGTTATACTGTTTATCATTTTTCGGTTTGTGTTTATAGTTTACTTACTAAACGAATGGTTGATTGATTAAATGGTGTTTAAATTGCTCACAAAAGGATTCAATTATATTATATGTCTATAACGAGTGCAGGTGATTGAATATAAAGGGCATTGCTCCAAATTCTTACTGTACATAAATTAAACTCAAGTACGTATTTAAGTATTTAAATGTCCAAGTATCTAAATTCTTAGGTCTTTAACATAAATTGTAGTTAGTTGGGTAGGCGCCTTAATTGCTACAAAAACTTCGGACGTGCATTAAATTTACAGGCGCCATCACACGAGAATACCGGAGGATGGTAGCCCCTGTCTTTCAAGCAGGGGCGGAAATCCGACTTGCCGTTTCAACGGCATTAAAATTTAATGACGGTCATGATGAGGGTCGTTAATATACGCCATGACATTGGCAGTACTAACCTTACCAGATGTATCCTAAAATTAGCATATGAGTCCATAATGACGGAAGCTTTTTTAGTTCGGGGAACTCGTCTCTTAATAGTTTAGAACTTCGCCCTTTGAACGCACGCTTCTACATCGCATATAGGTGTTTGTTCGTCATATTCAATGAGTAAATGTACATGGTCTGGGGCTATTTCTTTAGCCTTAATAAACCACTTTTTATCAGATGCAACCGAGTCCATAATTTCTGACAGCCTGTGCTTAATAGCACCTTTTAATATAGGTTTTTTACGCTTAGGTATCCAAACTTCAAAAATTTGAGCGAAGCGAGTCGATGGATTGACAAGTATAGACCATTAATGTAACATTATTCTATCAAAGCAAATATTTAATCTCAGGAGGTGATTGATGTGGGCAGAAAGAAAACTCCTTCTTTTGTAACAGAATTTCCACTTTTAATAACAAGCGATTCGGAAAAAGAATTGGTTGCGAGGTTTGAAGCGGGAAGGCAGTTATATAATGCAGCGCTGGGCGAAGCAATTGCACGAGTTGAGTTAGTTCGTAATTCTGACCCATACCAAGAAGCCAAAAAAATTAAAATCAAAACTGACGATGATAAAAAACATCGGAATGAATTATTTACAACTGCACGTAAACAATCAAGATATTCAGATTTTGAATTGCAAGCTTTTGCAGTCATAACCGCTAATAATTCCAAGTGGATTGCAGAAAAACTAGATTCAAACACAATTCAGAAGATAGCGACGCGCGCATTCAAGGCATCAGAAAAAGTTTTATTTGGTCGTGCAAGAAAGGTTAGATTCAAAACGTTTAACGCTTTTCATTCCCTTGAAGGCAAAACCAATAAACAGGGAATCATGTTTAAAGGTGGGAGCGACTGTAAAATTGTTTGGTGCGGATTGGAGTTGCCAATAATCTTTCCAGAAAAATGGAATGATGTACTAGAACACGGGTATCGTTGCCCTGTAAAGTATTGTCGAATTATTTGGCGCGAACTCAATGGCAAACGTCGCTGGTTTGTTCAGCTTATTAATGAAGGGGAGCCTTATAAGTATCGCCAAAATACTAAATCTTTAAGTGGATTAGTAGGGATGGATTTAAACGTTAGTAATGTTGCAGTTGTTGGAGATAATAAAGCTGGTTTATATCCCTTTGCAGAAAATGTACTAACATTTGAGCAAGAAATAAAATCTTTACAACGTAAAATGCAACGTTCTCAACGCAGTATGAATCCAGAAAACTATGAGTCAGACTTTGAGAAAAAAGTTGGACGGCGCATCAAACGCAAAAAGGGTAAAGTAAAGAAGGGAACTAGACGTTGGAAAAATTCTAGCGCCTATAAAAAATATGCCCGTAAGAAGCGTGAATTAGAAAGACGCAAGGCAGCATATTCCAAATCTCAAAATCGAGGTTTGGCTAACAAAATTATCCGTGAAGTTGGCAACAATATTAAAGCGGAAAAAGTTTCTGTAAGAGGTTGGCAGAAAAGATATGGTAAAGCAATATCTGCCAAATCGCCAGGTTTTTTTCAATCGGAATTAGCACGCAAGGCTGAAAGTGCTGGCGGGCAATTCACAACATTTTCTACCCAAAAAACCGCGTTATCTCAAACGCATTTAGATGGCACAAGGATAAAAAAATCTTTGTCAGAACGAGTCCATAAAGATGCAACAGGATTTGAGATGCAGCGCGATTTATTCTCAGCATATCTGGGTAGGTATGTCAATGACTGCGACGAACTTCAAGTCACCCAAGTCCAAAGTGATTGGGGAAGGGCGGAGCCGCTCTTAATGCAGGCTTGGAGGGAGCATAAAACCGCAAGTACAAAGTCGAGTACTGAGTCAGGCTGTGTCATTACATCCTCGGAGCGGGACTGCATAAAGCGTAACCAGTCTAGCCAGATAGCATCTGTAAAGGGCGACAAGCTAGAAACGAGCGGTTCTGGACAGCCAGGACTACGGGTTATGCCAGAATCCCCCAACTTATAGTTGGGGGTGTCGGCTCAAATACGAGGGATTATCAATTTTATCAATCCAATCTCGAACAACGGCGCCTTTGTCACCATTAATACGTTTCGATGCGTTGCGGATTGCTTCTTTATTATATATTTGCCACAACTCCTCTAGCATCTGAAGATTCTCACAAGCTTCCAAATCTTTCTGTATTACGATAAGATTTTCTTCCGTTCCCCAAACTTCAAGTTCTTCAGTATATCTCTTCTTCCAATTATTTAATTTTTGCTTTTCAAGAGTATCTAACTTATCCCAAACTGCTTTTTTCACATCACCCGCGCGCTCCGACATATGTTTAGTAATATCATCCCAATCAGAAGAACTTCTAATTTGATTAACCATGCGAAACAATATGGTATTCATTATTAAATCCTCTCTAGCGTTTAATTCCATTAGGTTAACAGCATATTTAATTTCATCAAGGTTTATATCACGGTGAGAATTAAACCACTCTTGAATTACTTCAAATCTCTGGTACAACCCTTTGTTACCTCGATACTTTCTTTTCTTATTCTCTGCAATTGGACGTAATACAGCAGGACGTACAGATGCTGGAACTTCTTGCCATTCGGCGCCTTCACAACTAGCTATTGTAGCAACACCACCACCTTCGATTACTCGTCCTTCCTCTAACACCCAACGTAACGGTTTTCCACAATTAGGACAATCAGCTTCATAAGTAGTAATAAATTCGCACTGTTTCGTATTGAAAGTTTCAAATGTACGAATTAAAGCGGGCATCGGTTTAAATACGTGATGGCAGCTAGGACAACAACGGGCGCCCATTGTATCGGGGTCACATGTAACTGGCTGTAAGCTCCATTCGCGATGGTCACAAGGTCTGCCTAATCTAAACCAGTTATCCGTCATGTCGATTATTACAGCATGACTTTTACCCGGCGCCGGACGTAATACTCGCCCAATCATCTGTAACCATAAAGTAGTACTTGTAGTTGGACGCGCAATAATAACAACTTCAGAATCGGGACAGTCGAATCCCTCGGTTAAAATAGCGCAGTTGGATATTACTTGTGTGGCGCCTTTACGGAATCTCTCTAAAATTTCTTTACGTTCCTCCTGCGGAGTTTCCCCATCAATATGTTCGCAAGCAATACTATTCATGCGGAACTGAGTAGTTATGGATTTTGAATGTGTTACGTCAACGGCAAATATTATAGTTTTTTTGTTATCACCAAAATTATTCCACTGCTTTAAAACTTCTTCGGGTTTGTAATCCTGGGCAACTTCCGCTAATTCTTTTTTTGTAAAATCTCTCTGTTTAGGTACTTTGTGCTTTGAGTATTTAAATCCAGCAATTAATTTATAATCAGTCAAATAGCCAAGAGCAATTAATTCTTTAGTACTAATAGAACAAATTAACTCGTCAAATACGTCGCGTAGTCCATAACCGTCTTCACGTCGCGGAGTCGCTGTTACTCCTAGAATTAGAGCATCTGGGTAAGCTTCGATTAATTTTCGGTAACTGTTTGCGCTGGCGTGATGAGCTTCGTCGATGATAACTAATCCGGCTAAGGGATAATTTTTACGACGCGCGAGAGTTTGGATACTACCAACTTGTATCAACGAGTCGGTTGGTTTGTAACCAGCTTTGATAATACCTGGCGCCTCTTGGGTTACAGATTGTAGTTTAGATGCAGCTTGTAAAATTAGTTCTTCCCGATGGGCAACTACTAAAACTCCTTCCTGATGGCGTGCGAATTGAGAAGCGATTGCTGCAAAAATAACTGTTTTACCACCACCTGTGCTTAATTGTAGTAAAACTTTCCGAGTTCCATTAGTCCAGGCGCCGAGCGTTTTTGACACGAGTTCCTCTTGGTAATCGCGTAAAACAAACATACTATTAAATTTACCCCTTTGTATTAAATAAACAATAGTTACTAATGATACTTAAGTTAGGTGCGAGTGTGGGTACTTCCTGATTGATTTGTTTAGGCGCCAGCTTGTTTAACACGACTCTAAGAAATTAATGCGCGCGTAATTAATGAAACACCAAGGAAGTTTCTTCATAGTACGCTTGTTTTAAATCAGAAATGAAATTGGTAATAGCATCGAGATTTCTGTATAACGTGCCATCAGCCGCGCGATACCCATAACGATTCCAACCATTCCAACCTATAGATTCCCCTAAAGTTCCAAATTCTTTGACGATTGCTTCTATGTTGGTACTTTGTTCTGATGACAGGCGCCATTCTGTAATTTCTTCCTGCTGTTTGAGATTCATCCCGTGCAGTTGAGCTAATTCCTTTTTCTGTGCTGATACAACCTCCCTAAGTTCGTGAGCTTCAGACATTAACCGAGGTAGCAATAAAATCAAATCTGCTTTTGGCTGTTCAGTTGCTTGACGATTAGCATTACTCAAATTTTTATTGGAGTTCTCGCATATCTTCTCCAAATCTGTTACACGTTGCTCTAGTTGCTCATTTCTAGCTTGAAGCGAAGGTAATTCTCTTAACTCTTGTTCTTTTGCATCCAGAAGATGAAGCAAATCTGTTACACGTTGCTCCAAAGCCGCAGTGCGTTTTTTGTATGAGTCCAGTTCGGCGCCTGCTGATTTTTTTGCTGCCTCTTCAACTTCCACAAAGCGACCAATTTTTTTCTCTTCTAGCTCTCTTTCCTTCTGGGCAAGGGTTTCTGCTAGTTTTGCTTCAAACTCTTCTTGAGAATAGATTTTCTTCGATTTGGATACTCGAAAGTCTGGCGCCAGTTCTACATCACATTCGATTACCTCTACCACTGGTTGCTCTTCGATTGCTTCAAAACTATCCAAGTCGTTGTTTTGGTACTCCAGGCGGGCGCCGTTGGTATTTTTAACCGCCTTCTTAGTAGAGCGCGCGTGTAGCTGTTTGATTTGCTTCGCAGTCCTTTTGCCGCTTGTGATAAATTCTTTTAGTTGCTCTGGGGTCAAATATCTAAGTTCGCGTAGTGCTGATATTTTCAAACTCTGAACATTCTCGCGGAGTTCCTGCTGTAACTCTGGGTCTAAAGCCTTGAACCAGTTGTAAATATCTATCGCGTTCCTAGCAAGATACTCTAAGGCGCCGAAGCTACCCAACCACTTCGAGAACACCTTCTTCCCGTTTTTGTCTGATTTCAATATTTCTTCTAAAACATTGCAAAGCTTACTTCCTATCTCAATCAACCCATCAAAATAATTACGTGCAAAGGCAACTAGAAAAACGAACGTATCTTTAGCTAATGCTTCTGAATCTTGATTTGGGAATTCAGAATAACTAAATACTTGAAAAATTGGGGCAGATGCAGTCATAATGGGATTACCTACGTGTATAAATTTCCGTGTACTAGGTTTTAAAGCCCTCCGTTTGATTGCAAGTCGTTGCGGGGGGTTTTTGATTTTTACCGATTTGTAGAAGTTTTTGAATACCGCGCTTACACCTCTACACAAACGCTTGTGCGGACACACTGTTATTCTGATAATGTTTCGCTAGCCCAGCTAACCAATAAAGTGCGAGCTAAGTGTGTCATCGTAACGCCTTTTTTTTGACATGCTTGTTTAATCAGTTCTCTATCCTCCGGTAGTAGAAAAATTTTCATTTGAGTAGCATCCTCCTGTAATCGGGTTACAGGCGCCAGAGTAAGTAGTTCCTTTGGGGGTAACAACTCTATATGTTCTACATTATCACTTTCTGGTTCATTGAGGGTAACATCGTCATCAATATTTTCTGTTAAGTTTTGTGTACTGTTTTCTTCATCGGCGCCGACTTTTTTTCGTCTAAATATCCTTTAGATGCCAAATACTCGCTCATCACGCTTACTATAAGGCTGCTAATTGACCTGTCTTCATCGCCAGCACAGGCTTTCAAAGCTTCATCTAACTTGTCCGAAGCTTGAAACATAATTCTTTTCTTTGTTGTTGGCATAAGTTAAGTAGGAGCGCTTTGTAGACTACGGTTCTAACAAAACATATATAGGGCAAGCAATTGAGCGCAACCAAGCCAACAACAAAGTGCTAGCACTTTCTCCAGTATACAAAATATACGTGCGCGAATCATTAAAAAGGTGCTAACACCTTTTAATCTTAAAGTGCTAGCATTTTGCTACACTAGTGCAGGCGCCTTGATGTAGGTGCAATCAAGTTGGTGTTATAGACCGGGTTAAGCACACACGACACATAGGAGACTTTTATGGCTAGAGGATTTGGTAGACTAAAAAAGAATAAAAAAGTTAAACCATACGCACCTTTTAATACAGAAGAGAAACGCATTATTACTGCGATTGAAGAACTAGGTTATAAACATGGCAAGGATTTTTTATTCGAGAAACGAACACATGCTATATATAAAACTTCAAAATTTACACCCGATTTTGAACAACTAGTATCAACTATTAAAAGTTTGGGTAGTGAAGAATCTCAAAAAATAATAGATAAAATTGAGGACAGTGCGGAAGTAGAAGATATATCTAGTACAGAATTTAACATTTTAGCAAGAGAAGCAATCATATGGAAAATTCATAAAGAAATATATAGTGTTCAACCACAGCTAATCAATGGTTTTTTCGACTATTCCGAGAATTTACAAACTGTATTGAATAAATATGATGAACTAATAAGCCAGAATGAAGACGAAAATGCAATAGACGGTATTACTTTAATAACTGAATATATAATGCCTTTTTGGCAAGCGTTAGAGAAAAAGGGTTACATTTACGATTTTGTGTCCGCATCTGAATAATGTAGCAAGTAATTATTTTTTACTTGAATTACTATAATGTTGGCGCTTTATTAAGTTTACATACATTCATTTGAAACTTAGAAATAAGAAAGGCGCCTTATCTTATAAACTATCAAGATGGAGCTTTATTATATGGACAACAGCGAAGTGACTGATTCAAATATTGTTCACCCCGACTACATTCGGATTATTGAGAACAAGACTAATGGGTGGCTGTTTAAAGCTTTAATACCATTTGTTACTCGCAATACATCTAAAATTATTTTCATTAATGGCGCCGTGATATGACTGTACTTTCGTTTACATATATAAAAAACGCACGTGTACAAAATAATTATGAAAACAGGTGCCTGACCACTACTTTACTTCAGCAAAACATATATACTATTTTGACAATTCCCCGCAGTTTTTAGCAGGCGCCGTTTCAGTGTAACGCCAACAGGTTAAAAAGTTATATTTAATACATATATTCGCTTAATCCCCCAAATCATCGGTGGATTAGGGGGAAAAGAGGCATTTAAGCCTCCTTATTAAGTTATTGTGTACACAAAGTCTCTCTTTTTTCTCTTGGTTGGTGTCACTAAAAACTAAATCGCTGTTTTTTGTGGTTTACCCGTAACAGTACTAGAACGAGGAGTACTAATATTTGATGAACCAGATTCCAC
Source organism: Calothrix sp. PCC 7716 (assembly GCF_019977735.1). Classification (GTDB taxonomy): domain Bacteria; phylum Cyanobacteriota; class Cyanobacteriia; order Cyanobacteriales; family Nostocaceae; genus Dulcicalothrix. The sequence goes on from NZ_AP025018.1 coordinate 6,898,704, forward strand.
GTCTATTTTTACAGTTAAAGAATCTACAACATCAGCTAATTTATAGTCAATTCCATATGGTGTAGGAATTGGTTCTGTAAGTAAAGACTTAACCAAATTTTTGTTTAGAATCTCCCAAAAATCAGCCTCGTTAGGATAATTTACCAAGAAATTATCAATATATTTCTCAATAGGCAAAAAATCTGGATACTGAAAAGGGTCTGGAACTCCAATCCCATCAATATAGTCATAGCTGACATCAATATCAATAACCGCTTTTCCTTGATGCTCAATTGCATAGTCATCGATTTTGAAAGACCAACTTTCATCCAAATCAATAGTTATAGGCGCCGGTGATGTTACAATCTCTGCATCTTTAATTGTAGCGATAACAAAGCTATTCTTCCGATCAATAGTATAACTGTTTTTATTATCAACAAGGTTAAATACAACAGTTTCGTCCCCTTCCACAACATTATCTTCATATGCTCCGACTGCAAAAGAAGCAGTTTTAGCACCTGGGGCAATATCAACTAAGAAAAAAGCGCTACCGTTTTCTATAACAAATGATGTATCTGTAATGTTGCTGCTTTGTGACTCAAAACCTACAACAGATGCATCATCAGAACCACCATCAGAGTCACTCACTAAAAATTTCAGTTGCAAACCTCCTTTTGGTGCAGGTGTACTGAGGTTAAATGAATATACCAACGGTATCCCACTTCCTTCAACAACTGTTGTTGGTGAGAGTGTCACACCAACCTGCGGTTTTTCACCGTGTTTTACGTGGTTATCTATCTTTAAACGTAGCACTTCGCCTTGTCCAGCGGTAAAGCCTTTGTTAGAAATATAAATATCACCATCAGTACCAATTTCTATACCTGTGGGATTAATTAGCTCATCATCCACAAGCGTCGTGCGAGTTTTACCATCTGGAGACACATAAATCAAGGCGCCTGCGTTACTGCCATTCAAAACACCATCCGCGTCGTATTCTAAAACATATAAACCGCCAGACTTGTCAAAGGCGATATCAGAAATATTCGTAAAACCACCTGCATAAACTTCGGGTTGACCTTCTGCATTTATGCGATAAACTTGCGCTGTCCCTATTTGAAAAGGAAAACCAGTAAATTCGCCAACATAAAGGGCGCCCGAAGGACCAACGGTGACTGAGGTGGGAACAGACTGCCGCACCAATGAAGTACCTGTGAGGGGATTAGTTGTGGTGCGAGCCGGAAAAACTGTTTCTAAGTTCACTTCACTACCAAATGCGCGAACGGATAACAAATCATTGGCGCCTGCATCTAGAACATAGGCAGTATTATCCTTGATAAGCAAATCGTAGAGGTTAGTATTTACATCTTGTCCATCGGGGTTATTGTTTTGTTCATAGGCGCCAAAATCTTTTAAGAGAGTCCAGTCAGCACCAGCATCAAGACTATTAAGCTCGATTAAATGACTAAAATCAGGAATTTTCAACAAAGCATCTCTATTAGCAGGATTGCTGGCAAAACCAATAATTGCATAGGCGTTTCCATAAGCATCAAACTCAATGTCATTAACACCTGCTGCATCCGAGCCATTGGGTAATGCCAACGATGGTAGTCCGGTAACAACTCGTTCTACAACCCCGTCTTTTATTTGGGTAATTGCACCCGTTGCGCCATAAGACAAAAATGCCCCTGGTAGACTTGGAGATGGAATGCTGACACCTGTTCCCCCTCGTCCTGCTTCCGCAACATAAAGTGCCCCCGATGGACCAAAGTTCAGCTTACGTGGACTGTCCAAACCTGATGCCAATACTTCAATTCCTGATATCTGTGGCGTTCCTACATACGGTTTTTTACCAATTATGTCACTGCTGTGGCGCAAATTATAATTTAACTCTTCAAATGGCGCCGTTTGAGCCGAGCGAAGGTTAGAACTGCTGTTATCCAAAGAATTGCCTGTGATAACACCTGCGTCCTGTTGATGATACATAGGGTTTCCTGTCCTTGAAGTTACATAACTGTGTTTCCAAAGTACTTATGGGTAGCAATAGAGTTTGTTTATGCAAAGAGAAACTCTCAACACACAAGTATATTTTTTTACCATTAATACCTCTCTTCTAAAAAAGCTATAACAGAATGCTTTTAGAGTCAATATATTTAGGCGCCGTTTATTCTCACAGAACCCAGACAGTAAACTAGAAACCTCATCCGCCGTGGCTTAGGGGTGGTTCATCTTTTCACCTGTCTTTTGATGTTTTTAGTTATTTTAAAGTATTATTTTATTCTTTAATCGTAGATTTATTTTAAGTAATTACCGAATTGTGAAAGCATCGAAGTGTCATCTCCAATTCGCAATTTGGTAAGGAAAATAAAAAGTTTCGGTACAAGGTAGGGCAAGCAATTAAACGGGTAAGGATCAGGATTAAAAACTTGATAAATGACATGCATTATAAAGTATCAAGTTTATTAATTCAGAATTATAAAGTGATTTTTCTCCCAACTTATGAAACTTCACAGATGGTTCTAAAAGCAAAGAGAAAAATTAACCGTAAGTCTGTACGTTCTATGCTTACTTGGTCGTTTGGTCGGTTTGCTGAACATTTAGAACTCTAATAAGACGGCGCCACATAGACGACTCACATTATATGCGGCGCTTTCATAATCTATCCTTTCATTAAAGTTGTGCTATTTTATACTAAAATTTGACGAGAATTATGTATCAAAAGCTTAGTAATGATTATTGTTCTATGAAACCTGGTGATTTAATCGCTTTTATGTTAATTGAAGAAATTTCTAGCAGCATGGTAATATTTAGAACTGTGTAACTTGTGTAAATAATAAAAACAATGGTAAATATTGCTGTTTTAAACCGTGCTTTATGTACTTTTGTGACTAGTACTCCAATATTGATAGCATTGGCTACAACTCATGCAGAAAGAGCAACTGCAGTTCTGTTTAACTTTAAATTCGATGGTACACTAACTGGAATTGACCCACTAGGTGCAGAAGCAATATCTCAGCCATTAAATGGTAATTTAGTATTGGATGCTTCAGTTCCCAATAATTCAACCACTCCAATCGCGGGAAGGTTTAACGGAGCTATTAAAGACTTGAACCTGACGTTTCCTAGTACAGTAAATCGAAATACTGTAGTTTTTAATACATCAGATTTTTTAGGTACACGTAATCAAATATTTGTCGGAGCAAGAGGAACAACAGAAGAGTTACAAGTTTTATTTGGTAACGTCGCTCCCAGACCTCCTTTTTTTCAACCAAGTTCAGTAGGAATCATATTTACTACTAATGATATTCCCCCAACCACTCAATTAGACCAATTTTTAACTCCTACAAGCGGAACATTTAATGGTGAATTTAAATTAACTTTAACTTCAGACCAGGTTTCTATTCCCAATAATAAATATTCTGGGTCATTTACTATTAGTCGTGTTCCGGAACCAGGAAATATAGTAGCTTTCTTTGTACTCTTAAACGCATCAATATATCTACCAAATAAGGGCAGAAAACAGAAAGTATAAGCTAGAAGATGCGGTGAGGCGCCGTAAAAACTACTAAGGCTGTGGCGCCTGTCCAAAATTATTAAAATAATGCTTATTATAAACACAGGATTACAAATGTATTATTTATCTCAGGTTAATGTCGGCGCCACTCCTGTAACCTTCATTGGTTTAGCTTATATCCTTCTAAGTATCGTTTACTTCTTTTTCATGATAGCTTGGCTAGTTCCACGTTTTAATAGACTTAACCCAAGTGCTATCACTATGTACATTCTACAAATTATATTTATACCAATCCCAATACTTATAAGCGGCTCTATTTTAGTTTTTCAAGGTTGGCGCCTAGACCCTATTCTTCAATTCGCTAATTTCTTACTATTCTTAGTATTAATATATTTATTAATCAAAGATGTCACAATTAATGTTATCTCTAGAAATAGACCATAAATCGGCGCCACTCACATTTAAAACATCTATATATATAGCAAAAGACGCCCCCATTTCTAGGAGCGCTTTGCTTTGTTTATTCAGTTTTGTAAGTTATTAACCGTTAATGGCTCCTGTTGTATTTGTACACTGAGTGAAATTATATTTAAATCTATCGACAGAAGGAAACTGTTTATCATTTCTATCGCTAGAGATAAAACTTCTTTCTTGTATCTGTCGAGAGAGATAAATTGTTATTAATTATTTAGTATACAAAAAAATATGCTTGAAAAATCTATAATTGAGTTTCCAACCTTATTATATTTCTACAAATATAGTCATTAGTATTAATAACTTTACTTCACGAACGGTAGCCCCCACCATTGGAATGATTGCGTATTGAAGGGCGCCCGCCACTTTAAAATCAAATATTCCTCTAGTTCCTGGCGCCGCTCCTTGTCTTGCGGTACATCCTGCCAAGACACAAGACTTATAGATGTTTTTAATTTGTAATAATTATGTAATTCTTGGTAACTAGTGATATACTCGCTGAGTTCGTGTACTTTTTTCAGTTTTTTATTTACCTTCTGTTGTCCTATATAGAGAATCAAACCAGGTATTTTGTCTACAACAAAGTATAGATAATCTGTACCTTTGAATTTAGACAACACCTGGTTATTTAACTTTAATGGGTCAATTTGTGTATAATCATTGTTAGATAAATCAGGAATATCAAATAATGCCTTCTGTTCAACAACATTTGCAGCGCGCGCTTGTTGTTGATACTCTACTATTTGGTTTTTCCAATGCTGCAAAGTACCAGCGTCTATAACTTCTTTTTGGATAGGCGCCTTAAATTTAGCTTGAGGAAATAAACTTAACTGGGCACCTGCTGGTATTGGTGGCGCCGTATCGAGAGGGAGTTCAAGCTGCTGAGGTTCCCCGTGTTCTATACCGTTGTCTGAGAATATGTCTAACTGCTGTGGTTCCTGCACTTGGGGACTCTTAACTCCACTGCGGGTATTATATCCGAGTATGCCGTAAACGCAACCAGATGGTGCCGTGTAAAATTTTGTTTCAGTATTAATACTAACTAAACCACTTTTTTATCACAAATCTAGCATTTAATTGTAATTTCTTGTCTAAGAGAAGTATTTACACCGATTTTTAGCGCTGAAAGATTTTTTAGATTATGCGATGGGAACCCTAAATTTAGAGCTTTATATAGCCACTCTAAAAACACCGCATGATAATAAACAATAGTAATAACAGTCGTTTTATCGAAACTGAGGCACTACAACAAGCTGGAGCGAGTTCTGAGCAAAAAGTTTGGGATGTAGTTAAAGAAGCATTTGGTAAGCGCGAAGCTTTCGGATACTGGCGTTACCCTATATTTTCTAAAACTGGAGAAACCCGCAAAGAGCCAGATATACTCATCGTTGATAAATCTGAAGGAATAATCATCATTGAAGTTAAAGCAATAACTATCGACCAAATTGTAAGCATCAACGGGCATCAATGGTCAGTTAAGAACTTTTACTCCAACACCATTAACCCTTATCAGCAAGCCGAAAATCAACTTTATGCAATACTTGGTTACGCTGACCGTGAACCAGATATCCGGCGCCAAGTCACAGGACGAGTAGTTGTAGCATTACCTTTAATCGATGAGAAAGACTGGATAGCGCGCGGGTTTGATAAATTACCTTCATGTCCCCCAATAATTTTTAAGAACCAATTAGGCGCCGTTACTATCCTCAAACGCATTGTATCTGCTACCCCTGTAACCAGAGGCGTATCTTTAAATAATGAGCAGTGGGAAAGACTAAATGTAACTATTGCAGGTACTAACGTATTAAGAAAAGCTCCACGTGAAACCGAACCAATACCAAGTAACGGTAAAACGCGCGCTTCTGTACTGAATCAACTGCGCGAACAACAATTTCAATTTGACCTGCAGCAAGTAAGCATAGGGATGACAGTTCCACCAGGCGCCCAGCGTATTCGTGGTATAGCTGGGTCGGGTAAAACTGTACTGCTAGCTCAAAAAGCGGCTCATATTTATTTAAAACATCCTGACTGGGATATTGCTTTCGTATTCTTCACTCGTTCGTTGTATGACCAAATTACCGAGCTTATCGACAAATGGATGCGACATTTTAGTTGTGGTGAAGTTGGTTACAAAGATAACCCAACAGCGCAGTCTAAATTAAAGGTTTTACACGCTTGGGGAGCTTCATACCGTCAAGGTTTATATCGATATATATGTCAACAGCATCGGGTTAAACCTTTAACTGTTGGTGATACTGAATACAAGCAACCAAATGAAGGACTTGCTGATGTTTGTCGGCGCCTTTTTGAACAAATTGACTTTTCCCCACTGTTTGATGCAATCCTGATTGATGAAGGTCAGGATTTAGTTGTCGATGGTGATGACCTCAAATTTGAAGACAAGCAAGTAATTTACTGGTTAGCGTATAAAGCTTTACGTGCATTTGATGAAGAACATCCTGAACAGCGGCGCCTAATTTGGGCATACGATGAGGCACAAAGTTTAGATACGCTCAAAATTCCAACGGCGCCTGAGTTATTTGGTGATGATGAAAGTTTTAAGCGCATTGTAACTGGTATCCATAAAGGGGGTATTAAAAAAAGCGAGATTATGCACAAATGCTATCGCACACCCGCACCAATTCTAACTGCTGCTCACGCGATTGGTATGGGACTATTGCGACCAGATGGGATGTTATCGGGATTAACACGCGCGTCTGACTGGAAATCGATTGGTTACGAAATTGAAGGTGATTTTAGAAAAAGTAACGAGCCAATTACTCTCAGGCGCCTGAAAGAAAATTCTCCTAATCCAGTCCCAGAATTATGGGGTGAATCTGTAATTAACTTTCAAGTTTACAATTCGCGTCATGATGAGCTAACAGCACTGGCTAACAATATTAAATACAACCTCAAAAACGATGGTTTGATGTCTAGCCGGGAAATTCTTGTTGTTATACTTGGTGACAATTTTAAAGCTTCTGAATTGGAAACTCATGTAGCTTCCTTCTTAATCGACCAAGGAATTAACATTTTTATCCCTAGCGGAACTAAACTCAATCAATTAAATCCTAAATACCCCAATAATAATCCTAATTTATTTTGGTATCCAGGTGGTGTAACAATCTCACGTATCCACCGAGCCAAGGGTAACGAGGCTGATATGGTTTATGTAGTTGGGTTAGATAATGTTGCTAAAAGTGAAAGTAATATTATTTTACGGAACCAGCTTTTTGTTGCCATGACACGCGCGCGCGGTTGGGTTAATTTAACTGGAATTGGTAATTATCCAATGTATCAAGAGATAGAAAAAGTCATTGATTGCGATGGAAAATATCAATTTACGTACAACTCAAACCGTCCTCCTAAACGCGACATGGGTAGTGAAGAAGCTGCATAACTACAAGAAATATTAAATTTGTCTTATCTACAACCTCAGTTTCTGGGGGTTATTTTTATCTAGAAAAATTAAATTGTTGTAAGCAGGCGCCATCTACAAAGGTTTTAGTGTCTCCATCACTCATGCTCAACCCTGTAATTTTCAACGATTTATGACTACTGCATTGCACTAGAATCTTGCAAAGGGCCATTCATCAGTAAAAACTTATATAAAAGTAACAATTGTAACAATTATATAAATTACATACTTATGAACTTAATGCTGCTATCTGGAAAAGGCGCCTGTTATTTTAATATTTTTATATTTACCAATCCACTGTATAAAATTAAAGTCTAAATGAATCTAAATAATACTGCCAAGCTAATATCATTGATACTGATAAATACATATTTATTACATAAAAGTGAGAACAACTTGTTCTGAAATTTCAATTTAATGTGGCGTGCGTGCAAAACTAAATTAAAAATGGGAACCATTAGTATATACAACTTATGGCTCCCATTCTTCTGTAACCTGATTTGCACAAATGATAAATCTTGTTACAGATATGTCTTTTTATTCAACGGGCGAGTTTGTACAAGCAAGTTGTACATCAGCAAAATCATCGCCTTCATCATCGTTATTAACACGGAAGTTTTGCAAAGCAACAACTCCTCCTCTAGGAACGATAAAGCTAATATCTCTCTGACCATCCAAGTCACCAGTACCTTCAGATACACCCTCAAATAAAAGCGCGTTACCTTGAACTCGAATGGTGTTGTCATCTAAAAGCGTTCCTGTCAATCGCAGTTCCAATCGACACTCTCCGCCCCAGCCGTGAATAAACTCAAGAACATTTAAACTTTGATTTGGGTTGGACAAGATTGTCTCCTTTACCTCAGTTTTTCGTGTCTCTTCGTTTCTTCCAAAAGTTTCATGGTCTACACCATGCATGTTCATCGTTACAACAAGACGACGCTCTGCCATATCAGTCTCCTATGATTTAAGTTAACGAACAAGTATTGTTCATATGACTTAAGTATGTACAACGTTAGTCCAAATACGAAGTACCCATCAGGGTAATATTGTATAAATCTATTAAAGTTTTATACTGACAAAGCTTAAAACTATTGATTTATCGTTCTAAGCGTGTAGCAATTTATAGTAAAGCTGAAGAGAGGAGCGGCGCCTGTTTGTAGTTAACCAACACATTCAAAACGGCAGTCCCACCACTGGAATGATTATTTATTAGAGGGTGGACACCAATTATCCAGAACAGGCGTCCATCTACATTAACCAGCTACCTCATAAATTCGATACATAGTAGGCGCCTGTTCATACTTCTCCTTATGTATTGTTGTTTCCTTAATCCAAACGTACCGCCAGGACTGTAACTCTTTACCATAGCGTTGTTTACGGATATGCGCGCGTCTTTTATGTGGCGCCATATTACGTTGAGATTCTCCTGAACTTGCACTCACTAATGCTGGTTCTTCTACATCCTCATCGTCAATTTGCCAGAACTGCTGTCTCTTCCTACCGCAGAACTTAATTTTTCTATACCCCAGTTGATTTAATTTCTTTTGAGCCGCAGCAGCTGCACCTGGCGCCCGTTTAGTTTGTTCTACTAGGTTGCGTGGCGCCAACTCTGTATAATCTTCTTCTATATCGTCAGGGTAGGATTGGAGGTATAAAACACAGTTGATTACTAGTTTTAAATAGTTGATTATTTCATCTATTGATTTATTTAACTTTGCTTCATTGTATGTAGACTGGGTAAATACTCCTTCGTCTATCTGTTTCTGTATTTGAATTTTATTTGATTCTAACAACCTTTGACGCTCTTTTCCTGGTTCTTGCGTATATTTATTTACTGCTATATTATTCCCATTACAAAGGCTAATCTAACGGGCAGTTCTGCTTTATGCTTGTGAGGCACCAACTTTATAGTTAACTAATACAGTTAAAACGGTAATCCCCACCACTGAAAAGACTGTTTATTAAACGGCGCCCGCCACTTCAAGATAAAATACTCCTCTAATTCCTGGCGCCGATATGAATCCTGCGGTACACTCTGCCAGAATACAATACTTATAGACGTTTTTAATTTGTAATAATTATGTAATTCTTGGTAAGTAGTGATATGCTCATTAAATTCGTGTACTTTCTTCAATTTCTTATTTACTCTCTGCTGTCCTATGTAGAGAATTAAGCCAGGTGTTTTATCTAAAACAAAGTATAGATAATCTGTACCTTTGTATTTAGATAAAACCTGGTTATTTAATTTCAATGGGTCAATTTGCGTGTAATCTTCACTTCTTATTTCTGGTAGCTCAAATAATGCTTTCTGCTCACCAGGCTTAGTGTTACGAGCTTGTTGTTGATACTCTACTATCTGATTTTTCCAAGATTGTAAAGTATCAATATCTATAATCACTTTTTCATTGTTCGGCGCCTTGAATTTAGCTTGGGGAAATAAACTTAATTGGGCGCCGGGTGGTAGTGGAGGCGCCGACACATCAAGAGGTAGTTCAAGCTGCCGAGGTTGACCCTGTTCAATGCCATTATCGGAAAATATATCTAATTGCCGTGCTTCCACAACTACCTCTCAATTCCACCAACAGATAATTATTTTAGAACAAATAGCTTCAAGCGCTTATAAGGAATATGCTTTCACCCCCCGTAAACGGCAGGGCTGATTCATTCCCTAAAAAGGTTTAAAAATCAAGGGTTTCGCGCAATTTTTTCTTGGCAATTTTGGTACCAAGGCGCCGATAAAATAGACAATCACACTTATACTCATGTGCTTAATATTCTATTTCATCCCTACCCATACTTATGATTTTTATAGCTAACCATCTTAACAAATTCCGTTTGAGAGGGAATGAATCAGCCCTGAAACGGGGGGATGAAAGCTGTTAGAAGCCTTCTAAGGCTTCATGACATAAACTATTCACGTTGCTGGGCAATATACCTTAAAAAATTTTGCCATACGTCCTAAGATGGATTGATTTGTTGTATTTACTAGCTGTAGTATAAAAAAAGTTAGCAAACACGGTCGGTGATGTAAAGTGCTGGCAGGATACGTTTACAAGCTACGCCCAAATGATGACCAAGCTGCCAAGATAGATAATTGGTTAGACATGCTGCGTTCATCTTACAATTGGTGCTTGAGTGACAGAATTGAGCAATATTACCAACAATATATTTGCGGTGATTACTGCGATTTAAGAACTAAGGCTGAAGCTTGTACTTTGACGTGCTTTGTCAGTAAAAACGGAGCGTCTGGGGAACCTTGGAAGCTAGATAACTCTGAAGTAGTAATTTCCCGTCATAGACATGAAAGTGGTGAGTGCTGTTTATTGCCTTATGACTCCAATAATTTACCCTACAGTGGTAAAACACCGCGTCGTAATGCGGGAGACATACAAATCACAACTTTACCAATTTTAAAGAAAGCTAGACCTTGGTTTAAAGATATAGATTCGACCGTATTACAGCAAAATATAAAACGTTTAGATACGGCATATAAAAACTTTTTTGAAGGTAAGGGATTCCCGAACTTCAAAAATAGAAGTAACTTTAAAAGCTTTACATACGCGAGTGGTGTAAGAGTTGAGGGTAATAAAATCTATCTCCCTAAGTTAGGGTGGATGAGGTTTTATAATTCACGCCCTATACCAGACGGATTTGTAATTAAATCTGTAACGGTAAGGAAAAAAGCTGACGGTTACTATGTTTCTATTCGGATTGAAGATAAAAGTGTACCAGACTATATACCTTTACCAATTGAACAAGTAAACACTGCGGTTGGTTGCGACTTAGGCATTAAGAAGCTTGTAAGCCTAAGCGATGGCTCACAAGTTAAAAACCCGAAGTTTTCTACCAACAAAAAAATGCGTCGCCGTATGAAAATAAGGCAACGCCGTTTGGCTAGAAAGAAGAAGAGAAGCAAAAACCGTAAAAAAGCAGCAAACGTTGTGGGTAGATTACATCAAAAAATATCTAACCAACGGACTGATTATCAATGGAAAGTAGCCCATCAAATTGTAAACAAGGCTGACTTAGTGGTGTTTGAAGATTTAAAAGTCTCTAACATGAAAAAACGTTGTAAGCCTAAATTTGATGAAGCTACAGGAAAGTATCTAAATAATGGGCAATCCCGCAAAGTGGGGTTGAATCGTTCAATATCTGATGCTGCATGGTTTGAACTTCGATTAAAAACCGAGTACGTGGCTGCAAAGTCAGGAAAGCGTTTTGAAGTTGTGCCACCGCATCATACATCGCTTGAGTGTCCGGAATGTCATCACGTTGATAGCTCAAATCGTGATGAGGAAAAGTTTTTGTGTATTATGTGATATACAACGTCTACAAAGCCTACTACACAACACTTTCATCCAGAAATATTTTTCCACAAAGTAAACAACACAAACTATTTTTTCTGTTTAAGCGTCTCGATGGGGTACTCAGCTAGCATCTGCTTAAACGGTACTGGTCTACCTTGGATTGTATAGACAATTAGTTGACCATCATCACCTTTGGTACTTGCTATTACCAACCCTTGTTTTCTAGCTAAATTAAACCACTCATTAAAAATATCTCGTTCTCCTTTTAATAAAGAAAGATTTTTTTCGTCAGGCATCCAGCCATCTTGTATTGCCTTGTTTAGCCAACCTCCTGGATTTTTAATTTGTTGACCATGCTCAATTGTTTCTTCAAGAGACTTTATGGCAGCCAAAACAATTTCTGAAGATTTAGATTGAATTGTTTTAGTTAGAGTTGTATTTAAAGTAATCCCTAGTTCAGCTAACTTAGATTTAATCTGTTCATTAATCGTTGGCGCCTGAGAACCTGTTTTTTTATCAAACGGTGTAACTTTAGTATCTGTTATGGTTAACGCTTTGATTTGGCATCGACAATCTTCTAACTCTTGGTTAATTAATTCTAAGCTTTTTTTCAGGCGAATATTATCTGATTCAACTGAAGCTAATTCGTAGTTCCTGCCTTGCACAACTTCAATATGCCGTCTTAATCCTTCAATCTCAGCTCTAAGTTTTTTGTTCTCTTCTTTTATACTATAAATCAGTACTCCTTTTGATTTATCAGAAGCTGGTTGGTATCGTTTTTCTTGGGTTGGTATTACAACTGTTTGTTTTTGCTGTTCTCTAAGATATTTAATTCTATCTTTTAATTCTTCGTACTTGTACAAGTAGCTAACTGAGACACCAGCCTGTTGTGCAATACTTCTGAAAGTAATTTCTTCACCACGTGAACTTAATTTAGCTATTGCTTTTTCTGTTTTTTCAATAGCTTCCTTTTTTTTCAACTCAGCGGCAGCCACTAATAATTCCGGATTTCCTCCTTGATTACCTTTAGCCATTAGTTTCATCTCCTAATTTTGGATAACTCTCGTGACCGTAAACTACATCTTTTTGTGAGAGACCACGGATTATATTGTTTAGGTTTTCAACAATGGGAAGATTATTTTCTACTTGTCGTTCCCACTGTTTGTCTCTAGCATTTTCAATTAGCTTGACAGTTGACTCTAAATGTTTTTTGTGAGTTTCTAAATGTTCTCTTGTTGTACGAAAGTGTTGACAAGCTAAACATGGACTTCCTTGGACTGGACAATTTTGGGTAATAGGTAAAGCACAAAAACCGTCTGCCAAAGTTTGAGCTTTCATGTTTTTCTTAATCCATTGCATCTCAGTTGTATCTAAATCTGGATTTTCAGATATAATTATTTCACCTTTAATATTGACTACTCTACCATCCCAAAATTTATTCATCTCATGCTTCATTGTTTCGTCATGAATATGGGCATAGCACATTGTCATTTCTGGTGACTCGTGACCAAGACGCTTCTGCACTATATGTTGAGGAACTCCAGCATTAATTAACTCAGTTCCATGTGTATGTCGAAAACTGTGACATCTATGAATAGGATAAATCTCTCCTGAAGAACCTCTAATTTCTTTTTCATTAGCTAATTGACTTAAATAACCTCTGAGAACTTTTTGCCTCATTCGTTTAGGTATAGGAATAAAGTGTTGAAGTTCTCTATAAGGAATTTTTCTAGTTGTTGCTGAAGTTCTTTTATAAGTATAATCTTCAAACCACGAATAACTTTTGGTTAAACAAAATAAATAATCAAAGTCTTTTCCTAGCTCTTTTCTGATATACTCTTGCTGTTTTTGAATATCCGAAGCTAATTCTCTGGCTACTGGAATAGCAAGTTGCTTCTTCATCTTAAATTGGTAAATATTTAGCCACCATGTTCCTGTGCTATCTTGACGAATACAGTCAAAATTAAGATAACATAGTTCTGATAACCTTATTCCCGTTTGTCGCAAAACTTTTACCATTAGAGCAACAGGTTCTGGAAGTGCCATTATGTTATCGTCAATTTGTTTGATCACGTCAGGCGGAATAAATTTTGGTAGTGACTTGATTCGTTTAGCAAAATCTTCAGGATATACTAAAGGCTCTTTATAAATATTAGCCCAATCAAATCTAGCGCAATTCTCTAGAAATAGTTTTAAACAACCGAGTCGTCCATTCCTTGTGCTAGGACTTTTTATTTTTTCCCTTAAATATACTAAATAGTTGACAACTAAATCACGATTAATTTCCGACTCTTGTAATGAACCATATTTTAGTTTCAGGAATCTGTAAAAATATTTGAGGTCATATAATCTGTTAAAAATAGTAGAAGTTGCATCACCAACACCAATTCTATATTGAATCCAATATTTAACAGCTATCTTCAGCCAGTATAGTTCAATATCTGAAAAATTTAGCAAGCGCTTGGAGCAAGCAATGTCAGGTTCTAGACCAAAAACTGTGACATTCCAAATATCTAAATTAAACATTTCTGACACAGAAAGACCATCGAATGAGATATAACTGTTTGATATTCTTTTGGGATTTTTATTAAAATTTGTTTGGCAGCTTTTACACTTGTACATCTGCTCTCCTGTATCTCGACTCTTTCCTGCTTTTTTAAGATGACTGCTTCCACATTTGGGGCACTTTAACTCTTGCTCGTTATTGTAATTTTTATTGTTCTTGTTTTGTTGCAACATCTATTTATCCTTGGATACTAAATATTTTTCGTAAGCTTCTCTCATGTCATCATCATTAAGATGAACATAAGTATTAATTGTTGTTTGGATACTACTATGACCTAAACGTTTCTGTACATAAGCCATATCTATTCCTGATTTGATTAACTCAGATGCATGAGTATGACGAAAAAGGTGAGCATTTATTTTTATTCCTGTTTGTTTTTTTAGTTTTTTAAATAAACCAGTTACAGTCGAATATTGCATTGGGCTTCCGGCTTCACTTTTCCAAATATTGACAAATACATAATCTGAGTCAACATCAGGATATTCGTTAATTATGTAGCTGCTATAAAGCTTCATTAAAGAGCCAGGTACTTGTAAAATTCTTTCATTTCTTGACTTACCTCTGGCATTGTTAAAGTTATTATTTCTCGTGACAATACGAATTTCATTTTTACCCGCGACTGAATTAATATCTTCGTGTCGTAGTCCTAACGCTTCTCCTATTCTCATGCCTGTTTCATAAAGAAGCATAACTAAAAACTTATCTCTTTGAGAGTGACAACAATCGACAAGTTGTTTAATCTGTTCTAAATTTAAAATTCCTGGGAAAACTTTTGGCTCTTTTAGTTTCAGCAGTTTTGTTCTAACTGCTTTGTTTTTAGACATTTCATACAGCAAAGGTTTGTACTTGCGATTTGCAGGATTAATGTACCGATAAGCATCTACTGAATTTACTGTCCCATTACGTTTATGAAACTCGTAAAAATTGTACACAGCTGATAGGATTGTGTTGATAGTCCTTTCTGTCCTTTTCGCTTCTTGCTGCTGTATAGAAATAATTCTAGGATTAGGACTACGTAGCCAAAGTATAAAATTGGCTAGATACGATTGATTGATTTCCCTCCAATCAAACTTAGAATCTTGTATAAATTCCCATAACAGCTTGAGATGGTAAGCGTAGTTTGAGACTGTATTTGGCGATTTTTCAATGCTTTCTAGGTGGCGCAAATAGTTATTAACTGGGTTGATAGGTAAATAGTTATCATCTATCAAAATCCAGGTATTCTTCCCGTTGCTAGGGAGTTTTATTCTTTGTACTTTCATGAGCTTTGTAGGCTCTGTAGACTTATACTACATAACATACTACACAAGGATACAAATCCTGTCAATAGTTTTTGTTGTTGTTGTTATATAATAAGATTTGTCTATCTCACATAATGTGTTCTGTTTGTGGCTATGCTGCGGATGCAGACAACAACGCCGCTCGCAATATTAAACAACGTTGTTTAGACAAGTTTAATATTAAACTCACACTTAAGCCACATATTAAAAAAGAGAAAGCGGTACGGAGGGACTTGCCGGAACCGGAACAGTTAACCCTTGGGTTAATATTGTTTGAAACGCCCACCTGTGAATCGACACAGGTTGAAAGGAGAAATGCGGGTGCTAGGAATAGCAAACGCTCGCAGCCTGGGAACCTCTCGAAACAGTTAAATCTGTTTGAGGATATTGAGGATGCATCGAGTTCTGCGCCTTAAGAATCCCTCCCCTTTCAGGTGAGGGAGCCGTCAATATATATACCTTTTCGCCTAGAAGTAAATTTTCTGGTATCCCTGGATAAAGTCCCTCATACTAATAAAAAATTATACTCATATGTTCGGTTTTTACTTGATAAACGGCGCCTATCCTCATTGTTTTAATATTTCCATTACTCGCGCGACACCCGGCTTTATGGCTGCTTGTTCGAGTGGGAAACCATATTCCGCAGCTAAATAAATCATCTCTTCATCGTTATCAAGTACAGACATAAATTTATCAAATAACATTTGATCTTTGAGGACGTACTCGAAAAAGCTTAGAAACTCCTGCCGTTGTTGTAATTCCGTGATTTCATTATTCATATTTAATACAAGAACATAATTTATAATATTTTATACTCAATACTGTATCGGCGCCACTCACGTTGTCGCAATAAATATAAACGTAAATGCAGTTTTCACTCTTTCTTACAAGATACAGATTGAAATTGAGGTGTATTATTTTTTGTAAAAGAGGTGTTAGCAACTAAGTATAAATCTCCTTCATCAGAACGCACCCAACCAATAGCTTCGACAATTTTATCTGAATAGCGCGAAGAATCTATGTTTGTTTTATTTGGTGCATAATTAAGAGAATCTTGCCGACTTTCATTATCACCTCTCTTAACTGACACCCAATCAGGTTCAATGGTAGTATTACTTCTAATCACGTCTCTAGGACTAACAGGCAGTCCACCACGTCCAGTGATAACAAATTGGCTTTGATTTCTTAATACATCAGTCCTACAGCTTTGACTAAGTTTCTGCTCAACTACCTGCGTTGGTAAATTAATAGGTGTACGGTTAATACTATCATCTAAAGTATTAATATTTACCACACCATTCAAAGTTGGATTTTCCTGGGAAATAGCTGTGATATCGCTTGAGTCTAGCCTTGTTGGGTTTAATAAACTTGGGTCTGTCTTGTTGACTCCTAATTTTCTCACTAAGTCTTCTCGACTGAGTGGCGCCATACCAAAAAGACTAATTGCTAAAATTTGAACTTTGCCACCACTACCGCTAAACGCATTCGCAGTAATATCATTGTTTTCTTGAGGTGGCACCACAATAAAACCAGTAGGGATATCAATATTAATATTGCCACCATCCCCAGGAGTATCCAACTTACCTGCTGATGCTGATATTTGACTACCTCTACGCATTAGTAATAAATCACTTAAGAATAAATTTATATTACCGCCCTTACCAGAGTCAGCTTCAGATATGAGTTTACCCTGATTATCCAAAATTATCGAACGAGCTTGGACTTTAAGTGCGCCAGCTAAACCGAGATTATTTATATCACTTGAATAGTTTATAAAATCGTTTACAACCACACTGCTAACATTCACTTCGGCTCTATCGCGCACAATTAATTGCTGCGTATTAAGCTCCAAGTTTCCAGCATTTCCAGAACCTTGGGTCGAAGTAAATAAACCACTAACTGTAGAATTATTTTTACCATAAAATCCACCAGCTAGTTCTATGGAATCTCTGGCGTTCACCGTTAAATTTCCTCCTTGTCCAGTAGCTGGTATATATTGCTCAGAAGTCGCTAGGTACTGTGGTAATGAAAAAGTTGATATGCTTGCCCCACCTTGAATATTCAACCTAGATGTATTAATTGCTACTTCACCCGCATTTCCAGTAGCATAAGCTGAACTTAAAATTCCACTGGGTATAAATAAATCACGATTTATACCTGGAAACTTAAAAGAATAACCACCTTGAAGTTCTACAGAATCGGCGTTTACTATCAATCGCCCTCCCAACCCTGAACCCCTACTATAAGTTTCTACTTGCGCTCCATCTTTAATAACAAGCTTGGGAGTTGTAATCGTTAAGGAAGGGGCATTACCCACGCTGTTTGTTCCAATTTCCAAGCGATTACCACCGTTACCAATTAGTTCTACAAGCTCTGTTGCAGTCAGTGTTAAATTTCCTCCTGAATCGGAGCCTAACGTTGTACTTAAAACACTTGAACCACCATTAATTAGGATGTGCCTTCCTGTAAGCTGGATACTACCGCCACCAAAGCCACTAGCATCTACAATCGATGGAATTTTAGTTTGCTCAAGGATTTGGATATTTTGGAAATTTTGGATACCTTCGTACCCAAAAACCCAACTTTGCTCTCTTGAGTGCAAACTTAATAGACTATTATTACCTACACTTAATAACTCAATTCTTCCCCCTGGTGCTGTTAAATTGCCACCACTCAGTATCACCGAGCCGCCAACAAGTGCTAAGTTTTTGTTTATGGACACTTGTAGACCAACTGGATAACCTAAGCTGTTAGTTTTACTATCTGGACTTGCTTGAGATGTTAGATAGATAGGATTCGCGGTTGTTCCAAATTGTAAGCCTTCTGGAACACTTACTTTTAGTACTTGTTGGGGTTTAGTATCTGTGGCGCTAAACTTACTACCATTTGCAAAATTAATGCTTGATGCTGTACTTGCTATAAATGACCCCCCAATATCTAATTCAGCGTTATTACCAAAAATAATTCCGTTCGGATTAATAAAAAATAGATTAGCGGCGCCGTTCGCTTTAATTACACCATCTATGTTAGAAACTTTAGAACCCGTTACCCGGCTAATAATATTTTGAATATCTAGTTTGTTGTTAAAGTAAGCACTAGTACCAATAGGTATGGAGAATTCTTCAAAACTGTGAAATAGATTACTTCCTGCTTGAGTTCCTCCATTTATGATTTTACTATTATTAATACTCTGTATGCTTGAATTATTAGGTAAAGTTGTGTCTGGTATGATTTGAGCAACAGCAAAGTTTTCCTTTAAAGCTATTACTTTACAACAAATTACGCCAAAAACTCTCAACATACTTAAGATAGTGTTCATAATTATACATGCTTTTCAGCAATCATTGATTCATATACGAATGCTTATCATCAAATTAACTTGATAATAGATTGATTATTGGTACATTTTAGAACGATATGGCACGTAAAACTTCTACATTCTACGATAATGCATTATATTCCACATAAGTATGTAGGATAAGCAATAGCCCATCCTACATACTTAAAGATTCTTAAACTCAGATTAAAATTTCCTATCTATACTGTACTAGCATACTTTACATCCTTGAGGACTATTATTTGTTGGGCAAGGTATTATTTTTATGCATTTTTTGCTCTTGAGCTTCATCTCAAGTTTTATATTTTGTAAAACTTCCTGTACCTGTTCACTATAAGGTTCAAACACAGTAGCTTCTATTAGTTCCTTTCCTTCAGCTAGTTGCTGATTATTACCTCCACTAATTTGAGGTGTAGTTGAATAGTTTTCGCCTTGTAAATGCTGTAAATTTTCAGTTGACATGATGATTTTCCCTAATAATAAACGCTTATATTTATTTTGCAAGAAGATGCTTTTGCCTCTTCTATACGCTTAATAGGTGTGGTGTAAATCAACTTATGCAGCATCGTTTCCAACTTTATTATATTTATACTCAAGTGTATAAATATAATAAAGTTGGATACTGACAGGGACGCTCAAGCCTTGATTTGCCGTTAGGTACTGGATAGCTATTTATAATAAAGTTGGAAACTGAGGCGCCCAGTCGTTCGGATAAGAGCGTTTATGATCATAATAAAGTTGGAAACTGTTACAAAAGTATACATTACATTACTTAAATTTACTTAAAAATTCTAAAGCAATATCAATTGCTTCTTTGACTTGAGGCTCTTCGACAATTGTTGAACTCGCCAAGCCTGCTCGACGCAAGAGTTGATAGCGCTTCGGGCAAAACATCTTTTGTCGAAAGCTCTCAGTTGCCCATTTTAGACGACGAATAGCAAAATCCTTATAACTTTCAAGCTTTGATGATATAACCTCTGAAGTTAAAGGCAATTTGTTACGCATCTTTTTGCGGAACAGGTCTGGACGGTTAATAGCAGCGCAAATTGCTTTTATTGTTATTCTTTCTGGACGACCAGGAGCATTTTGAATCAAATTTGCTGCACTTGTAACTGCTTGAGATAGCTCAATATCGCGTTTAGACCAGTTTACTAACGTTCTGGCTCCTCCTTTATTTCGAGGTGGTAGATGAGCTGAAAACCATTGATAATCTCGCTTATAAAGCCAGCTATAAATAGAATGATATTTTTGTATTAGAAACGAATGCGTTGCTTGTGGATATTTTTCTAAAATATCAAGCCAAGAAGCACGTAACTGTTCTCGTTTTTCTTGAAATGTTTTTTGATTTTTGGTATCAAAACGTAAATCCTTATCAGTAAGTTTTGATTGATATCGCGATCCAACACGAGGAAATTCTAGGCCGAGCTTAACGGCACGTTCTTTGATAGTTCTACCAGTAACACCAAGGCGGCGTGCAATTTCACATAAACTTAGGGATGAATCTATCCAAAAAGTTCTTAAAGCTGTTTCCCATGATTGACTGTTAGGAGAACAGCGGGAATAAGAAAATTTATCATCTATTGATGAATTAGTAACAATTCTTGAGTAACCGAAGCCACAAGCACAATGAAACTTACCGACGGGTTTCTTAGCTGAGTTTACGCAAGTTATACTATATTTATTAATTGTTAATTGTCCAAAATGCTCACTCGTTGGATCAAGACAAGGCCAAGGACCATCACCAAATGGTTTAAAAATATTTATCGAATAATCGTTTTGAAAAAAATCTGATGCTGTTAATCCTAAAAATTGAATAAGTAAAAGATGATGGATTGGGTGACTAGCTGCATTTTTATTGAAACTATGTACTAAATTAATTAGCCAATTAGTATTTTTAGTTTTGTCAATTGAACATGACAGTTTCTTCAATAAATCATTAGGATAGTAGCTTAAAAACTCTGGAACTAAAGCTGTAATATTGACAGTTTTATTCGGATAAGCTAATTGACGGTCAAGCAAATTTATCATATATTTGTCACGCAATAAAGAGTACCCTGGTACTGTTCTATAATGATTTAATAACCAAAAAACATCATTAGCGATTTGCATCATATGTTTATGAGAAATATTTGATAAGTCAAGAAAAGAGTATGATGCTATTTTAATAGCTTCGGATGCTGGTACAAAAAGTGCAGGTTGATTTCTATCTCTTACTTGTGCATGGCTGATTTCTAGAAAAAGTTGATGTTTTGAACATACAAACACACCAGGAATTTGATGGAGACGATGCCAGTACAATTCACCAAAATTTTCTAAGTCTTCTTCGGCGCATTTTGGACAAAATCTTAACCATCTTGGAGACTCAATCGCTGTGCGGTAAAGGCTTAAACAACTATAGATTGGAAAGTTATTCAAACCACTCATACTATCGACTAAACGTTTAACTCGAAATTCTGTTAAAAATGGACTATAAAATCGCAAAAGAGTGTGGTTATCAATGAGTTGCTCAACTGTATATTTATGTCCCAATGGTAAAACAGAAATAAGATGATCAAGGTAACACGGTAATTCTATAATTGCTGTATTACATTTAGTACCAAATAATTCAGACGCGATACTTTTGACTTGTCCATATTGCACGCGACTGCTGTATCTTGCACAAATACTGTAAAGTAGCTCATCCGGATAGGGGTCGGGGAAAAAACCAATCATTTGTCTCCTTATAAAGTTATAAATTCGGTAGCTGGTCGGATATAACCTTTCAGTTTAAGTTCTTCATAAACAGTAACTTTATTGTGTAAATTAGAATTATTGATTGCTAATAATCCATCTTGATTTGGCTTCAGAGTAGGATTTTTAACTGTTTTTTTTTGTTCTTTTTCCAAATCGGAAATTTCTAATTTTACCAACTCGGACTCAGGCAAACTTTTTTGAACAATCGGTGAAGAGCTAAGTTTACCATGCACCTTTATATTATTAGTAGCTGATTTAATTACTGATGTAATATCAGTCGGATAAATATCATCAATATTATGTAGAACCTTGGTATTGCCTGTTTTTAATGCATCTAATATTGGTCTAGCTAAACGTAAGCTATCTGCTGCTACTGACTTAATTACCCCTTCATTAACAACCTCACTTTCAGTTGTCATTGCTCGAATTTGTGCAAGCATATAAACTTTAACAGCAAAGTCAGTAATCCCAGCACTACTCTCATAAAGAGCATGACTTACTTCGGAAGTTAAGGGACAAGATTTTTTAACATACTGATACCGCCAAAGTGATTCAATAAATAATTCCCAAACATCATCTTCTTTCATTGAGTCCCATATTAAATCTCCTTGCCCACTACCTCGGCGAGCTTGACGAAATTCTCCACTCAAAATTGACATAGCTTTATATGTTCCCACTAAAACAACAGGAACACCAATTGTATTAACTAATTGCACAAAGAAATTAAGCATTTTATTAGCTCCGCCACTCTTAGCTTCGTTCAAGTGCTGAATTTCATCGATAACTAAAACTCCAATACAGTGTAACGAAGCGATACGAGCCATATTAGGGATTAATTCATCTACTGTACGACGTGATGAAATATAATTTTTCGAGTAATTAGTTTTTAAAACTTCATCGACAGCTTGAAAAAAATTGAGACATAATCCTTTTATAGAACCGTCGAAAGGGCAATCAAGCTTAAGCCATACAATTTGGCAATGAGTAAAATTCTTATTTTTGTAGCGATTGTGAACAATTATTTGAGGGTATAAGGATAAAATTGCTGACACAGCAGTAGTTTTTCCAATACCTGAAATACCAATTATGGTAAAGCCATAAGCTGACGTATACATATAGTTTGGTGGAATTTCATCGTTCGATAAAGTCTCAATCCGATTTTTTGAGTTTTTCCAAAAATCAATCATGATTGGATTTCTAAATTGGTATCCTCCTCGAATTAAACGAGAAAATCTTGCTTCCAGGTCTAAGTGAACCGGAAGAGGTTGAAAGAAACGAAGCACATTCTGAGCTAAATGCAAGCGTAAATGTAAAGGTAGATCACGCTCTTTTTCATCATAACTTGGGTAATTTGCAATTGAGCTTATTACCTCTGATGAGCTTAAAATTTTAGGTAATGCTTCGATAAGAGGATTGTCACGATAACTAGAAATTAGTGGGTCTTGGTACTCTGCTCGTACAACTTTTCCTGAACCAACTATAAGTGGTAGTTTTGAATTATTTTGAGTCATGATTCTAGCTTCTTTGAACGCAGTTTACGTAATTCTTGAATTGGTTTAGCAGGCGCTACATATTCACATGTTTCTGAAGGAGATAAATCATCTGGTAATTCTTGAGTATTAGATTCTTCTAATTTCCAAAATTCTGTTGAGCGCTCATACTCACGTTCAGCCGCGCGATTTTCTCGAATTGAATTCACGCTCTGCTGATTGTTCGGCGCTTTATATTGGGATGTTTGTGAACGTCCTTCTTTTACAATAGACTCAATAGTCGCGTGAAATTCGGCTTGACTTTGAATTAAATCAGTTTGTGCAACATACGAAGCAATATTTTTGAGTTCAAAATAATCAACCGTTTCGTACCAATCTCTACCTTTAAATGTCTCGGTTGAATCAATTAAATACAAGGTTGTTAATTCTTTATCGGCATCGTCATACAGGTAGATATTGTCAAGGTTTCGTGGGTCAAATGCAATTTGAATTTTCCATCTACCTGAAACTCTTGCTTTTACAAACCATTGCTCAACAGTTGCTTTTGCACAAGTGTAATATAAAGACTGGAAGTAAATTCCTTTTGGGGTTACAGAAGCTGTTGCTGTTGGCAACAAGTGTAAGCGAACAATTTCAGGTGGCAAAGTTCTTAAATAACCATTTCGGTTTTGCACTCCCCATTTCCAAAGCTCTATTGGGTATGGCTCAATATGGTCTTGAATCATAAACTCGTCCATTTGATACCAGTCCATCCGGTGATTTTTGTTGTGGTCGAGTATGCAAATAATTATTAGCTTGCGAAACTGGTGTAGGTCTAATACTGCATCCAATCGGTAGTCTTTATCACCTCGATTATGTGGTTTTTGCACGGCGCCTGGTATCCAACGAATCATTTTTTCATTACAGGTGCGGAAGTGACGTTCGATAATCCCCTTCCAATCAGCTCGATAAGGAGGTGTATTCGATACCTTTATATTTAAGCTATCTACCAAGTTGTCGGCATTATAACCTTCAAGTTCACCTCGGTCAGCCAAAATTGCTTCCGGAAGATGGTGCGAAGGCCAATCAAAATCAGTAATATTTATGCCATATTTACTACAAAATTGCACCTTATCAGCAGTCGCATTTTCTAGAGCCAACATTGCTCCTAAATAACTGGGTCCTTCTAAGCTGACACTAAACCCTGTAATCAACCTACTAAAAACGTCAATTATAAAATAAATTACAGGACGACCAATAATTCGACTTCTATCTAAGGAACTTACTAAGTAAATATCCCCTACGGTAGCATCTATCTGGTAAATCGAACCTGGACCAAATGCCATCTGAGTTGAATTTCCAATGATAGCTCGATAGTCTAAATTAAATTGACGTTTACCTTTTCGCGCGCAAATTTCCTGACTAATTGAGCGCTCTTTAAAATACCAATAACGGAATTGAGTAAATGTAGGTAGTTCATTGACTTCAGGTAAAACAGGTACTAAAACCCCGTTTTGCAAAGTATAACCACAATGAAAGAATTGTTCTAATGTTAATTGAAAAGCTTCTTTGAGAGTTGTTCCTTGTCGATTGAGATAAAATAACTTGATCCCACGCCGAAATTTTTCTCGAATTTCTTCGTTCACATTCACTCCAAGCGGTGTTTCTGTGATTAAAGATAGCTTTCGTGGACGACCCCGTTTACATTCAGAACTTTGATGTTCTTTGCCAAAAGCACCACATCGTTCAAAAGATGGAAGCAAGGCATTTTTTGTTTGTCCTCCTTGCCAAAAGGAGCGTAAATATTTGTAAATTGTCTTTTTTATACACCCTGTGCGTTGAGAAACTTGACTTATTAAACTTCCTCTCAAACTTGGAATAAAAGCTTTACCATCAGAACTTTCAATAATTGGTGCGATTATTGACCATGCTTTATCTCTATATTCTTGATGTAAAGAAGAAACTGGGTTCAAGGACGAAGAATTTCTTGCATAGGGATCAGCTTGAAGTAGAAGAATTTCACCTAGAGTTATAGCTTCTTCTATATCTATAAGTTTTTGCCATCTTGGAAGTGCTTTGGGATTATTAATTTCAATGGTTACTATATCATTACCAGATGAACTAATCCAAAGTACGCGCTCAATATTACCTACAGTAAACCCAGTTAGCCACTCGAATAATGTATTAACATGAATATTCATAGTGCGGACTCCGTTAAAACAGTTTACTCTTCAATTAACGAGGCTTTTTACCATCAATGGTTTATCAGGTTGAATTGGTTGGTTCATATCAACTAACCATGCTCGATTAGCGATGAGATAACGAACTACTGATAAACTTGTACCCGATAGCAACCCTAACTGGTCGTCACAAAAGTTAGTAATTTTTACTAAAGGTGTTTGGCTCTTAGCTATTTCTTGGATTAGAAATTTTGATATTCGGTCAACAAAATCCTGGGAGAATTCAAGGTCTTCTAGATTTTTAAACGGGTGTAACCACTCAACATTTTTAGCAATAATTAATGGAATTTCTTGTTCAGTAACAATTCCCCAATCGATTTCTCTTTGACTCCAGTAAAGACGTTCAATTTCTAATTTTTCTCTTGTACGCTTTGACTGTAATTCCTTACTAGACTTAACTGTACGAGCTACTTCTGTTTCTCCAATATTTTCTGCAATTGTAATAAAAAAGTCACAAGTTATTACAATTGGTATCTGAGTTTTTGGCTCTTGTGGGTGACGGATACCGCAATTAGATGCAATCGCCAAAGTTTCTTCTCTTGGTAATAATGGGTACTGTTCTCGAATATCGGTGATGACACTTGACCATTCGAGTATGTAGAAATAGTTAAGTTCCAGATTACTAAGAAAATGGTGAACTCTGTTAGTTTTCCATCCTTTAATTCGGGTTGCTAAACCAATAGAAGGAACATCTTGTATTAATAACCAAGGTTTGTAAGAAGAACCTTTACCCTGACCACGACCAGAATCTATACGTTTAGATATAACTGTATCATCTACAGTTCGATTTCTTTTCGCCATAAACAATACCCCCTGCAACGCACGCTATTAACGGGAAATTGTTGATTAAAAACTACAACAGTATGACTCATAGGACAGTTAAAGTCATACCCACTCTAAACGAAAACAAAGGTTTTACTTTTATCGTCAAAACTTGTACTTTAACTAGCTACTAACTTTCGGATAATAGCTTTCTCCCCACAGCGCATCACACCAATATCGTACCTGCTTTATTGAGAGCAGCATTCGCGCCAGCTATCAAATAACAGTTCATACTGCAAATTGTACTGTATAATGATAGGAACATCGAGACAGTCTTCAAGAAACTTCATGTTTGAGTTTCCAACTTTATTATTTAGTTTCCAACTTTATTATTCAGTTTCCAACTTTATTATATTTCTACATTAGTTTCTGCTGTTACGCACCCTACTTTTTACCAAAGGGTTGTCCCCAATATTTCCAATTTTCTTTGTTGAATGGAGATTTCCATCTCTTGATTAACTCTAGTTCTAATAGCTGTCGTGGTCTTGTTGGTACGGGTGCATCCCACCAAAAGCTGATGTTTACTGCTGTCTCTAATTTATATCTATGATGTAAGTCTTGGTAATTTTCAATATACCGCTTACAATCATGTACTCCTTTCCATCGTTTGTTAGATAACATCGTTTCACCGATGTATAAAAGTAGATTAGCTGTTGAATCAATTACAAAATATAGACAAGCTTGTCCAGGACTATCTACAGGTAGTCGATAAAAAGATAATGCTGATAAATGTAGGGTAAATGGGTCGATAATATTTGGGTCAACGTGTGACCTGGGCACGTCGAATAAACTTACTTCTTCTATTGGTTTGTTTGTTCTTACCTGTTGTTGATGGATGGCAATTTGTTTTTTCCATTTGCAAAGTGCTATGTCATCCATCAATAACACAGGGCTTCTATTAAGTGGTGCCCTTACTATTTCAGTTGGTGAGAACAAGTCAAGTTGATTCGTCTCCAATGGCAATCCCCACTAAATGCGACGCAGGTCATGCTATCACTAGGGTGTTACATTTGTAAACAATAAGCAAGTACTATTTTATACTCGAAACATCTATTCGTGGCGCCGAACAAGCTAAATTTAGCGAACGGTACTACTTGTTTACTTAACCAGTAGTACTTCACAGTTGTGACTTAAAAATTCATTATCTTGAACTGAACTATGTAAAATAACACATCCGTTACATCCGTTTACCATCCGTTGCTAATCTTCTTATTCTCTGTGACTCTGTGGTAAAAATAATTATTAGTATTGACTGCACAGGCGTTTTGGCCTGTGCCACAAGAGCAACAAGAGTCACAAGGATTTGTATTTATTCAGCGACAGTGGAACTTAGGCTTCGAGTATCCCACATAACAACGTTGTGACTGGTATGTGTAACGGGCTGACTGTTAACGTGACTTAGGAGTATTGGTGATGAAGGTTGATGCAGGGCGATTAACTGTGCTAAGGTTTTCTTCATTTGGGTGCGGGGGACTATTTCGTCGATAAACCCGTGCTTAAGTAAATCTTCTGCCGTTTGGAAATCTTCGGGTAGTTTTTCTCGCAGGGTTTGCTCTATCACGCGCCGACCAGCAAAGCCTATTGTTGCTTTTGGTTCCGCTATTATTATATCTCCTAACATTGCGAAACTTGCCGTTACTCCCCCTGTTGTTGGGTTTGTTAAAACGGGTATATATAATAGTCGCTCATCTTGATGACGTTGTAATGCTCCTGATATTTTTGCCATCTGCATTAGCGATAGCATTCCTTCTTGCATTCTGGCGCCACCTGATGTACACACAATTACCACAGCACAGCGTTTTTGTGTGGCGGTTTCTATTAAACGTGTTAATTTTTCTCCTACTACTGACCCCATACTGGCGCCAATAAAACGAAAGTCCATTACACCCAGTGCAACTGGTAAACCGTCTATTTCTCCTAAACCTGTTTTTACAGCATCGGTCAAACCTGTTTTTTGCTGCATTTCTCGCAAACGGTCAATATACGGTTTGCGGTCACGAAACTGTAATGGGTCTGCTGGACGCAAATGCTCATCTAATGGTTTCCATGTATTCGCGTCTATTAATTGTTTAATGCGTTCATCGCTATCTACCCGGTTGTGATATCCACACTCGGTGCAAACCATTTGATTTGCCATTAAATCTTTTGTATAGCTTAATACTCCACATTTAGAACATTTGTGCCAGAGTCCATCAGCTATTTCACGCTCTTGACGTTCTGGTGTTGTTGACCCTGATTTTCGGCGGTTTGCAAACCAATCTAATAGAGATTTTAAACCGCGTGTTTCTTCGTTGTTTGCCATTTTTTTCTTATAGGTCGTGGGTAGTATGTCGTTATGAAAGTCATCTTGTTAGCAAGACTGACATTTTAACAGCATCTTTGCTTGCCAGCTTAACGAAAATATGTATACCAATTCAAGTATTTTGCTCGAATACCACCCCAGAAGACTTTAGTTGGTACACTTGAAGAGGACTTAAGCTGCAAAATAATATTACCAAAATATAAAGAATAGTTGAGGTAATGAAATTTACAGTTGCAGTGTGACACAAAATATGGTTAGGGAAATAATCGTAAATAGCTTGATATAATCATCTCGCCTCCTAACAGGGTAATTAGCGAACCCAAGGCAAGACATGGGCCAAATGGCATTTTTTTTCCCCATTTCCTCCGCTCGAGTACTGCACCGCTTCCACCAGCGACTACACCAACTATACAGCTAATAAAAACAGCTAGTAGCAAATGTCTCCATCCTAACCAGGCGCCCATCATCGCAGCAAGTTTGGCATCTCCTCCACCCATTGCCTCTTTCTGAAATATGATTGAGCCAATAAAGGAAATAGCATCAAAAAGCCATATCCCTACAACTGCACCAACTATGGCACCTATTAGATGGTTTATAAAAGAAGTAGACTGCATAAAGCCTAAAACCGTTTGAAATAAAACCCCTAACATTAAACCAGATTTAGTTAGTGGGTTTGGTAGAGTCATTGTGTCGAAGTCAATTAGCGATAAAGCGAGTAACCAACTACAAAAAATCCAATATCCTATAGTTTGGGGCGAATATTGAAATACCCAAAATATCAACAAAAACAACAACCCTGTAATAGTCTCAACCACAGGGTAACGCATCGAAATTTTACTTTTACAGTAACGACAACGCCCTTTCAACCATAACCACCCTAACACAGGAACATTGTCATAAGCTTTTAACTCATTCAAACAACGTGGACACCGTGATGGTGGATAAACAACCGATAACCCAGCAGGGAGACGGTAGACCACTACATTTATAAAACTGCCAATCGATGCACCCAAAGCGAAGACAATAAGACTTGCCGGGACTAACATCAAAACATCCATATATCATTTAAGCCATTTGTCCTTTGTCATTTGTACTTTGTACAAGTGTCATTTGTCACTTGTTATTTTTCTTTACTGAATAACAAATTCAAAGAACGCACGGAACAATGGCTAATACATATACGATTCAATTTGACTTATAGGTACAAAGCACTCTTCTGGTAACAATACCGGATGCTGGGTAAAAATAACTTTACCTCGGTGGTTAGAACGATTAATCGCTACACCCGAAGCATGTCCTGTAATTTCAGGATGAACTTCGCAATATATATGATATATCTGTCCAGCTGCTCTAATGAGGGCAGGGTCAATCAAAGCTGGCTGGTTTCTATTGTTCGTGTAATTATCGGGTTCTTGTTTTAAAGCGTACACTGCTTATACTAATGATTTGTGTTTAGGTTTACTTTTAGTTTATCCGAAAATTTAGGCGCCGAAACTTCCTAAATTTTCACAGATTCAACCAAACTATTATTCTTCAAGGGCTTGAATTAATGCGTCGCCTATTGCACGACAGCCTAATTGCTTCATACCCGGAGACATTATATCTCCTGTACGCAACCCCCGCTGTAAAATCAGCGACACACTTTTTTCAATATGGTCAGCGGCTTTCTGTTGATTTAAGCCGTATCGTAACATCATTGCAGCACTTAAGACTTGTGCTAAAGGATTAGCTTTGTCTTGTCCTGCAATATCAGGTGCAGAACCATGAACTGGCTCAAATACTCCTGGTCCGGTTGCACCCAGACTAGCAGATGGTAGCATACCTATACTGCCTGTCAACATGGCTGCGGCATCCGACAGGATATCACCAAACAAGTTACCCGTTACAATTGTGTCAAACTGTTTAGGTGCCCGTAGAAGTTGCATCGCGGCATTATCTACATAAAGATGCGACAGTTCAACATTAGGATACTCTGCTCCTAGCTGAGTAATATTTTCACGCCATAGCTGTGACACATCCAAAACATTAGCTTTATCTACAGAACATAATTTACCACTACGTTTTTGTGCTGCTTCAAAAGCAACTCTGCCAATACGATTTATTTCCGACTCTGTATAAACCATCGTATTCACACCACGCTTTTCACCTGTCTCTGTGGCAAAAACTCCTCTAGGTTTACCAAAGTAAATACCTCCCGTCAACTCGCGCACTACCATAATATCAACGCCTTCGACAACTTCTTTTTTCAACGTCGAGGCGTCAATTAACTCAGGAATGATTTTTGCTGGTCGCAAATTAGCAAATAACTCTAAACCCGCGCGTAGTGCTAACAAACCTCCTTCGGGACGTTGAGCAGGTGGTAATGAGTCCCATTTATAACCGCCAATAGCAGCAAGTAACACCGCATCACTATTACGACATTTTTCTAAACTTTCTTGTGGTAAAGGTTCCCCAGTTAGGTCAATAGCGGCGCCACCAATAGGCACCTCTTGAAAATGAAACTCAATATCAAACTTCTTTCCTACAACCTTGAGTACATCCACAGCAACGTTCATGATTTCGGGACCGATGCCATCGCCTGGTAGGAGGGTTATGCGGAATTGCTGTGTCATAAGGGTTATGGAAATATTCTTATAGTGCCAATAAATTTAATATCATACAGAGAAAGTGCATTATTTCACCTAGAATTTTTAATCTATCTTGTGGAATGGGCATTTTTGGTCTTGTGGAATGGGCATTTTTGGTCTTGTGGAATGGGCATTTTTGGTCTTGTGGAATGGGCATTTTTGGTCTTGTGGAATGGGCATCCTTGCCCGTTCCAATAATTAGAAGAGGCGGGCAAGGATGCCCACCCCACAAGAGAGAGAAATTTAAAAGTTTTTATGCGCTTCGATATGCTGTAATAAATGCTTTTACGCAATCTCCACAGTCGTTTAATGTTGTGTAATTTACACTCTCTCGTTCTTTGAATTTGTCTATTAATCTGGCGCCCAATAATTTATTAATCTCAGCAAATTGATTTCTTGATACCGATTGTAAGGCTTTTTGTATGGCGGAGGGCGCCGAGGATGTTTCTAGTTGATTTGCTAGTTCTGTAACGCTGACACCTGATGCTGCTGCTAATACAAGCGGATGTGCGGTTGCACGTATTGTATCAATTCCATAAATAGTAAAAAGTGTTGATGTAAGTTTGATATGTGAGTAAAGCAATGCTGCAATTTCTGATGGTATTCCTGCTGTGTTAAAAAAATCACCGCAATATTGTTCATCAATATTGTTTCGCAAGGTATAAACTGCTGACTCGCTAATAGCGTGTTTAGCCATTTTAGTTTTATTACCTTTCCAAGATAAGTCATTGACGAACAGTTGCCCCCACTCCCTACCATGCTCTATTGCTAGGGCAACTGTCTGTCCAATTACGTGCAACCTGATTCCAGAAATGTCGAAAAGCATAAAATATTTGGTACTGAAACGATTTTTTTAAAGCCTACAGTTCCATAGTTCCCATTTTTATTATCAAACTAACTACAGAATGTAATGCTTAAATGAATCTTTATTGTTTTGATAATACATATATAAAGTTTCAATGAATACAGTTACATTTTCCGTAACAGGTGCAACAAAGCTCGTAGATAGAAGCTAAGTTAGTATTTACTTACGTGGCTTTCTGGTATCGCTATGGTGACAGATTTATCAATACATACTATTGGTTTAACTAAGCAGTTTGACCGACACATTGCTGTTAACGAGGTCGAATTGGAAATAGGCGCCGGGGAAGTCTATGGTTTAATTGGCCCGAACGGTGCTGGTAAAACCACCTTAATTAGAATGTTGGCAGCAGTTGAGGAACCTACACAAGGGGAAATTTATATTGATGGGAACCGACTGACACGTGACAAAAGTAACCCAACTCTCAAGCGTCGTTTAGGATATTTACCCGATGATTACCCTTTATACGATGAACTGACTGTTTGGGATTACCTAGAATATTTCGCCAGATTATATAAGTTACGCGAACCACGTCGCACCCAACGGTTACATGAGGTGTTAGAACTCATTCAATTGGGAAATAAACGTAATAGTTTGATTTCTACGTTGTCGCGCGGGATGAAACAGCGTTTGAGTTTAGCACGCACTATTATTCATGAACCAATAGTGTTGCTACTCGATGAACCTGTTTCTGGACTAGACCCTATTGCACGATTGCAGTTCCGCGAAATTATTAAAGCACTGCAAGAAGCTGGAATGACGATATTAATTTCTTCACATGTTCTGAGTGATTTAGCTGAACTTTGCACATCTGTAGGAATTATGGAGTTGGGTTGTTTGGTAGAAAGCACATCGCTTACGGAACTTTACCAACGTCTGTCTCGTCAACAAATAGAAATTTCTACTCTTGGAAAAATTGATGAGTTACTAGGGGAATTGAAAAATAACCCATTTGTACAAGAGTGGGAAGTTATGCCTACTAAGGACAAGGTACGGGTAAATTTTTCTGGTCAACAACAAGACTGTGCTAATTTGCTGCGTTCTTTAATTGACGCAAGGGTTCCTCTAACTAATTTTCATTGTACTCAAGAAGATTTAGAAACTATTTTCTTGAAAATGGGTCATAAGCAAGCTTCATAGGAGTTAAAAGTGCTGAGTGCTAAGTGCTGAGTGCTGAGTGAATAGGTAGGAGTTAGGAATAAATATATGCTTCAATTTTTTGAGAAAATCGGTGAATGGAATCCACAATTTACTAGGGAAATAAAAGGGCGCCTTAAAATCTTTCCAGTTTTAGTTACCAGTGCAATATCTTTAATCGTTCAATCTGTTGTGTTCCTAGCTCAACTAGGACAAATACCTGGTAAAGAGTATCGGATGAATGAACAATACTGCGGTATTGGCAAGTCTTATCAAGAGCAAATTTCCGACCTGGGTCAAGTTCTAACCAAGCTACAAAATAGTTTTTACCGTTACAGTAGCAAAAAATACTTTAACGCGGAAAAACTAGAAAATATCCGAACACAATTACAAGAAGTTAAAAATACACGCGCTCGTCTAGAAGACTCTTACTATAAACAACCATGTCCGCGCGGTCAAATTAATATGGTTGAATGGTGGCACGACCATTGGGGATATATATTTCAGTCATTAAGTATAATTTTAATTTTCACGCTACTAGTTGCAGGTACTTACTTACTGATAAATAATTTAGCGCAAGAAGAACGTCGAGGTACACTCAATTTTATTCGTCTCAGTCCGCAGTCTGAAGTTAGTGTTTTGACAGGTAAAATTTTAGGTGTGCCAATTCTAGTTTACTTATTTGTGGTGCTTGCGATTCCTTTTCATATTTTTTCTGGAAAAGCTGCGGGTATTGCTTTTAGTCATATTTTAAGTTACTACGCTGTTTTAGTCGGCAGTTGTATTTTCTTTTTTAGTGCCGCGTGTTTATTTAGCTTAGTTACGCGCGTTCTAGGTGGTTTTCAACCTTGGTTGGGCGCTGGTGCAGTTTTAATGTTTTTAACTTTTGTTTTCTCAACTGCTCAATACAGTAATTATCTAAATAATGGCGCCGCTTGGTTTAGAATGTTTAGCCCAATAGATGCAACTAGCTATCTATTTCCTAATTTATTTAGAAATTATTCTGATAAATATTGGGAAAAATATAAAGAACTACAGTTTTTCTATATTCCAATTGGCGCTAATGTCGCAAGCTTTATCGGAATGCATTTAGCTAATTATGGTCTTTGGACTTATGGAATTTGGCAAGGACTTCTACGACGTTTCCGCAACCCAAACACACCAGTAATTAGTAAATTACAAAGTTACTTTTTTGTCACTTTTGTACAGGTGTTGTCATGGGGATTTACGCTACAAAACGTCAAAAATTTCTATCCGAGTTCATCTTTAGGTAAGCCACAACCTTCTTACTATGATATAAATACTCAAATCTTACAAAACTTGCCAATATTCGCACTATTCAACTTTGCGCTAATATTTGGCTTGATATTTATTCTCTCCCATGAACGCCAAACAATTCAAGATTGGGCGCGTTACCGTTATAAAGGCACTTCTACCCGTAAAAGTTGGTGGCATAATTCTCTGCTTAGAGATTTAATTTTTGGCGAAAAAAGTCCAGCACTGCTTACATTTGCACTTTGCTCGCTCATCATAACTATTCCTATTACCATTTGGATCATCCTCTCGGAACACCTTAATGTTCGTAATAACTATGCAATAGATTGGTTAATTCAAGATATTGGCAGATTCAGAGCTATCTTAGGTATTGTTTTATTGGTTGTTTTGTGGGGTATTGGCGCCACTGTTGCCCAACGAATGCTACTGTTAAAAACATCGAAACGTTATTTGTGGGCACTTGGTACAACCAGCACGTTATTGTTCGCACCTGCAATAATTTTATCAATACTCAATAATACAATCGCTAAAAATTCTGCTCTATGGCTTTTTTCAAGTTACCCTTGGGCAGCTTTAGCAGAAACAAGCTTACCAATTGTATTTATGGCATTGTTTACTGAGGTAATGGTGTTAGGGTTCTTAAATATTCGTATGGCAAAACAAATCAAGTTAGCGGGTGAGTCTGCAACCCAAGCACTAAAGTAGTGGTCTGTGTCATTAATCCTGGGGTGTTGTAAGGTGAGCAGTGCCCACCGTACCTGATTTTGACGAGAAAGTTGAAGCTGCGATTCGCCAAAAATTAGAAGCTGGTGGAAATGGCGCCATTAATAATGCTAATTCTCAATAACTATCTTCTTTCTGTGTACTCTGTGTCTCTGTGGTAAAAAAATTATATTACTGCACAGGCAGGGATGCCTGTGCCACGGGTTAATGAGTGATTTTTATGATTTTTTTGAGTAGCTCTGGTATTTGAGATGGACGTTCAGCTATGGGAATGTCAGCTTCGGTAAATGCTGCTAGTTTATTTTTAGCTGTGCCAAAGTCGGAGTCACGTCCAATAACTGCTGCTAATGTTCCTGTTTGGCGCCAGTGTTTACCACGCGGTGCCTCTTTTCCTGCTATATAACCGATAACAGGTGTATCTATAACTTCAGCAATGTAACGTGCTGCTGCTTCTTCACTACCTCCACCAGGTTGACCAACTAGCACTATTGCTTCGGTTGCTTCGTCTTCATCTAGAATTTGTAACCACTGCATAAACGACGAACCAACTATTGCGTCGCTACCAATGCTTACACTTATAGATTGACCTATACCTGCTTGCGTTAATTCTCTCGCTATTTCATAAGTAAGAGTTGTGCTTCGACTCAATATTGCTACTGAACCTGGAGTATAAAATTCACTAGGCTGTGTACCTAAGAGAATTTTCCCTGGAACTATAATACCAGGACTATTTGGTCCAATTACTAAAGTTTCTGTGGCTTCTGCTGTACGTAATAACTGCACCATGTCCAAAGGTGGAACTCCAGGTGAAATTATTACGATTTGACGAATACCTGATGCAATCGCTTCTAATGCTGCATCCAAAACTTCGTAAGGATATACATTTAAAATCGTTGTATCTATTATTCCATATTGGTCAGTCGCTTCTTCAACTAAATCAAATATCGGCAAATCGTATAACGTATTGCCACCACATCCAGGATTCACCCCAGCAATTAAATTGGTGCCATAAGCTTTCATTTGCGCGATTTGCGTTGGCGATATGAATTCACAAAAGCCTTGAATTATAACTTTGCTATTAGGCGTTAAGTTCATAAAATACGTAGTAAATTTTCCACTCAGCATGTAGTCATAACTGAGATGTGACACTTTATAAAGTGTCCGGTTTATTTGATTGTTATTCAATTTTGTGCCTTGTTTCTACTGAACACTCACTTTTGCCGAATCATATTATTGATATCTAGAAATTGCCTATAAAGACAATTGACCTATAAATAAATCATAAACTTTTTTCGGATTTGTTTTAAAATTGAATTAGATATTGTAAATACCTCCCGTTACATCTGCTGGATAATATAATTTCTACTTTGTTGGCAACTTTTTACTTTTTATACACGAGAGGTTGAGTAAGGCGCACTGCTTCACTTACTGCCTCATCTAAGCTTTCTGTCATTACTATGGACATATCGCTTTCGTGTTTTAACGCTGTTAGCTCTTTTTTGGCGCCATCTAAGTCTGAACCAGCGAGTCTCACAACCAAACGTGGGAAATTATGATCACGTTTGTGTTTGTTACCGTTGCGTGTACCGTTTGATTTATGTTCGTTGTTATAATGATGCACAAATTCAGTAATAACTTCTGCAATTTCAATCGCTTGAGGTATACTGCCCAAAAGATTAATTAGAATCACCTGAATACTTTTGTCAGCGCTCATGATGCTCAAAGCTTTTTCTAAACGAGTCTTAAATGTCGTTGGAGAAGCATCAAGGGGAGATGCATGACGCAAATTCAGACAGAATCCGGGTTTTCCACCTGCTAAACTAACTAGGTCCATTGTGGTTAATACCGAACCGGCGCCATTACCCATAATACCGATTTTGCCGTGCAGCTCCAATCCCTCCCAGTCTTTTAAATCTTGATTTTTACCATTGCC
This sequence comes from Calothrix sp. PCC 7716, assembly GCF_019977735.1. Taxonomy (GTDB): domain Bacteria; phylum Cyanobacteriota; class Cyanobacteriia; order Cyanobacteriales; family Nostocaceae; genus Dulcicalothrix. The sequence continues at coordinate 6,935,699 of NZ_AP025018.1, forward strand.
GTTATACCGATTATGCATTTTAGTCGCCATTAGAGCAATGTCAGGATGACGCGAGATTGCACGCTCATTGACACTAATGCTACCGTTCAACGCCATCGCTTCACCTTGCGAATTTATACCCAGAGGATTAATTTCAACTAAATCCAAGTCTTTCTCAACTAGCAGATAGTACATTTTCTCAATAACGCTGCTAACAGTTTGCATTCGCTTTCCCTGCAATCCCATCTTCAACGCTAACCGTCGAGCATAAAACGATGAAAATTCATGCTCGACAACGACGTGCTGCATTTTATCTCCATACGAGTCCAAATCTATATCTGGTTCTTGACAACCCAGTAAAATTGGACGACAAACGGCTGTATCAATTACAACAGCTAAATATAATTCCTGTTCAGCATCATATTTTGCTTCTGCTAGCAGCACTTCTGGTAGTTCACCCATTATTGGTAAATTAAAGATATTTTGGGCTGCTGCTATGGCATCAATTGTTGTCTCTACAAACCTAACTCCACCAACTTTTAACCTAGCTCCCCCACTGACTTGCGACTTTAGAACAATTGGGTAAGGTATTTTTAACCTCTTTAAGTCTGTTGGATGGTCTATTCGCTGTGATGGCAGCACTGGAATGCCAATCTGCCCGAACCATTCTTTAACCTGATATTCTAGTAAATCCATACCACGCACCTTTGAAATACCACTTCGCGTTTGTTGGAGTTGCCGTCAATTTTTTAAGTCGTTGCATCCCCAAAGCAAAAGTCGGCTTTTAATTAACTATAATTTCTTTCTCCACCATTAATTCTATCCAATTCGGTTGATGCGGTAAATAACATGCGATTTGAATTTACTTACATACATCAAAATTGGCATCTAATTTCAGTAAAACCGCTTACGTCACCAATGGCAGGCATTTTTTTTAACAATTCAATTAGTATTTCTACAATGTATATATTTTCTAACTCCTCAAGTATTTAGATATGTAAAATTGGCATAGAAATATGGCAGGTTTAGTATAGTAAGAAACCAGGTTTGTAGTATAAGTGATTCATATTCTAACAACATAGTAGTTACATTTGTAACCCAATTTATAATTTTTTGTCATCTGCTTAACTATCTTTAGATAGATGAAATTATTGACAAAGAGTCATAATAAAATTCTACGATTGTAAATTTATTGCTTTATTAGCGTTTTTTCTAAATCTGTGCTAGAACATTTGGCTGGTTGTATAGGAAAATAGTAACTGGTCAAACTGTGTCTTTGTTAACAAACCCCAGCCTGTCATCGCCAATGAAATCAGCAGCACAGCAGGAAGACTTAGATTTTCTATCGTCCATTTTGGAAGAAAGCTTGCTCGAAATTGGTCAGCGCAATCGCTTTGAAGTTAAGTGTGCTGTTAAAGACCAGCTAATGGTTTTAATACAGCACCCTAAAACTATCACCGTCGATACCGAGCATGTTTTTGCAGTCGTAGCAAAAACCCTTCAGTCAGATACCATATATCAAACGCAAGAAGTACAGATGTTTGTGCGTCATACTGGAATCAAGCTCCCGTATGCTCAAAAAACGCTGTATATTGTCCCAAATATCTCAATTAATAACGAGCAAGCTTTAAATTCATCAGATTTGTCAGATTATGATGTTTTTTCAGATTTTGTTCTTCCCGAACTCAATCAAGAACCTTTACCTCAGTCATCATCATCCTCTGAAGGAATGTTTGACTCTTCTGCTTCACTATTGACTATAAATGCGTCGGTTGTTGAAGAAGAGAAATTTGACCCCTTTGAGTCGGCGCCTCCCAACAGCCAAACTAAAAAAAGCCAGCGCAACTTCAAGCCATTATTAATTGGAGCATGTGTTCTAGCTGTTACGACAATATTCGGCGCCAGTGGTTACTTTCTAATGAGTCCCTGTATATTATCTACATGTAAAGAATTACAAACGGCAAAACAATTACAAAATTCATTTTCTCAACTAGCTAACAACGTCAAAACCGAAGAAGATTTATCAAAGCTGCAACTTAAGTTAGATGTAACAATTGCATCACTACAAAGAATACCTGGTTGGTCGCCAAATCACCAAAATGCTGTACAAGCGGCAACTGCTTTATCGAGCGAGTCGCAACAAATTAAACTGTTGACACAAGCTTTGCAATTAGGCGCCACAGCTTTGCGTTCTTCACAAAGCACGAGCAACGATATTAACGAGTTACAAGCGCGTTCAAAATTATGGCGCCAAGCAATAGTTCCATTAGAAGCAATTCGTACAGATAGTAAATTTTACGGCTTTGCCCAGTCAAAATTATCACTATTTCGTAGCGGTTTACAGTCGGTTAATGTCCAAACATTAGCTCAAAGCAGATGGCAGAAAAAAGTAAACGATGCTCAAGCAGCAGCAAAAGTAGCACGTGAGCGCGAAACAAACGCAAAATCACTACCAGATTTACAACGCGCACTCACAACTTGGCAAATAGTCGTCAATGCCTTAATTGCAGTACCTCAAACCAGTCCAGCTTATGCCGAAGCACGGACACTATTGAACGATTACCAACCAAGACTATTAACACTTCGCGACCGCGTTTCAAAACTTGAACTTGCGGCAACAAGTTTAGCTCAAGCAGTAGCTACCGCAAAACAAGCTGAACAATACGAACAGCAAAACCAGTGGCAAGCAGCAACTGTTCGCTGGCAACAAGCAATAAACACAATTAAGCAAATTCCACCTGAAAGTTTACTGTATAATCAAGCACAACCTTTATTACAAGCGTATGCAGTTGCATTTGAACAAGCTCAAACCAAATCACAAACAATGATGGTTACTGGTGCGACAGCTAGTACAACTTCGACTCGTGCTGATTTAGAAAAAACCTGTAAAGGTAGCGTTCAGATTTGTAATTTCACTGTCGATGAGAGATTTATAACAGTTCGCATTACTCCAGAATATGAAAAAACTTTAGAAAGTAACGCTCCCCAAGATGTCCAGAGTGTTCAAAAGCATCTAGAAACTTTACAAAAAGCACTAGAAGTAATTGGCGATAATGCCAATACAGCGGTCTTGGTATTTGACGCACAAGGACAGCAAATTTTTACCCACATTCCGCGACAACAAAGTTAGGAGTTAGGAGTTAGGAGTTAACGAATTAATTGTGCGTGTTCGTTGAAAAACTGGCGTGATAGTCCACGTGTGATTAATATTGTTGTGACTAGGTTGGCAAAGGCAATCATAAATAAAACCACTATTTGATATGAAATTGCTTCGTCAGCTTTGACACCACCGAGTAACTGTCCTGTGAAAAAACTAGGTATTGTTACCATACCTACTAACGTCATTTGGTTGATAGTAGGTATTATTCCCGCACGTATTGCCTCTTTACGATATTCTGCCACTGCTTGAGTTGGTGTGGCGCCTAAACTTAAGTGGGTTTCAATTTCTAAGTGACTCGAATCTATGGTTTTAACTAACCTCTCCCCCGCTATCGCTGCCGCATTCATGGCGCCTGCTATCACCATCAGCGCTAAAGGTATCACATAACGTGGCTCAAACCAACGTTGAGGCTGAATTATTAAATAATTTGTATAAATAATCGATACTGAAGTACTAATAAACATTGCTCCCCACACCAATGGTAAAACAAGGGGAATTTTTTGACTAATACGATTTCTTGTAATAATTGCCGCAATTGTGATTATTACTGCTAAAATCGCCAAAACTGCAATTACATTATCAATGGCGAAGATAAAATCTAGTACATATCCCAAAACCATCAGTTGAAGGATAGTTCTGCCAGTTGCCATAAGCAACTTAATCTCAATTCCTAGTTTTTCCCAAGCTGACAACCCAATGGTTATAGCCATTAGCGCGACGGCAATACCTAAGTCTGTAAAATCTAACTTGATGATTTCTGGCATAAGCAGGAGTGGGAACTTTGATTGTAACGATTTATTCTTGATGGATATCTATATATATATGTACATTTATCGCTAATGATAATCTAACCAATCAGAAACCGGGTTTCTTGGGTTTTTTGTCCAAATTATACTTCCATAAACCTTCATACAAACTATGATACAGAGTGTAAAATCTGTTCCTGCATTTGACAATAAACAACAATACGCTGCAATTGAGGCAGAAGTTAGTGCTGCTGTCCTCGAAGTTTTATCATCAGGACGTTATATTGGTGGACCCGTTATTGACGGGTTTGAGCAAGCGTTTGCTGCATACCACGGTGTATCTAACTGCATTGCGTGTAATTCTGGTACTGATGCTCTTTATTTAGCTTTGCGTGCGTTGGATATTGGTGCAGGTGATGAAGTCATTACCACTGCGTTTACTTTTATCGCGACTTCTGAAGTTGTTAGTGCTGTTGGCGCCAAACCTGTATTTGTCGATATAGATGCGAATACATATAATCTCAATTTACAACAAGTAGAAGCCGCAATTACACCCAATACAAAAGCAATTATTCCGGTACATTTGTTCGGTCAACCTGTAGATATGACTGGGTTGATGGAAATTGCTTCTTCTCATAAAATCGCAGTAATTGAAGATTGCGCTCAATCAACGGGAGCAACTTGGAACGACCAAAAAGTTGGTAGCATTGGACATATAGGCGCCTTTAGCTTCTATCCCACAAAAAATTTAGGTGGTTGTGGTGATGGAGGAGCAATAACGACAAATGACCCCGAAATTGCCCAAAGAATGCGAGTCATTAAAAATCACGGACAAACAAATCAATATTATTACAACGAAGTTGGTGTAAATAGCCGTTTGGACAGTATCCAAGCAGTTATTCTGCAAATTAAGCTTAAATATTTAGATGAGTGGAATACTAAAAGAAAAACTATAGCATCTCGTTATCATCAGCTTCTTTCTAAAGTACCTGGTATTATTATTCCTCAAGAACTGCCAGGTGGCACCAGCGTTTGGAACCAATATACAATTCGCATTCTCGACAATCAACGTGAAATAGTGCGTAAAAAGCTACAAGACATGGGAGTAAATACAATGATTTACTATCCCATGCCTTTGCACTTACAACCTGTGTATAAAGATTTAGGGTATAAAGAGGGACAATTACCCGTTTGTGAGCAACTAAGTAAGGAAGTCACATCATTACCGATGTTTCCCGAACTTTCATCTGAACAGCAAGACCAAGTAATTTACTCACTAAAAGAAGTAATGATCTCAAACTCAGCACTCAGCACTCAGCACTCAGCACTGATTACTTAATACTCAGGACTAAAGCTATGAGCGGAAGTGCTAGTAGTTGCTAGCGCTTCTACAATACCGCGTACAGCAGCAATCATGGCGATTTCGCTATTAAGTTGATTAATCGCAGAACCCACACCAACACCTGCGGCACCTGCTGCTGTCGCAAGTGGTGCGGTAACATTAGAAATACCAGAAGCACAAAGTACAGGTATAGCAACTGCGCGTGAAATTTCGTAAGCTGCGGCTAAAGTTGGAGCAGCTTTTTCGATTAAACCAACTGTACCACCATGTGCTGGCTTTGTATTGATGCCACCTTCGGTTTGAATAATATCAGCACCTGCTTGCACTAATTCTTCTGCAAGCTGAACTTGTTTGTCGAGCGTCAGAATATGTGGAACTGTTACCGACAGAGTAACTTCAGGAAGCAACTCACGAGTTTGGTATGTTAGTGCCAATACTTCCGCTGCTTCAAATTTTCGTCCTTGAGCATAAAACGCATCAAAGTTACCAATTTCGATTAAATCTGCACCTGCTGCTACTGCTTTTCTGAACTTTTCTGGTTCAACAGCAGATACGCAAACAGGTAATTTTGTCAATCTTTTAGCTAATTTTACCAGTTCTGGGTCAGCGGCGATGTCAACAAAAGTGGCGCCTCCGAGTTCCGCAGCTCTTACAACCGCAGCGACATTATCCTTGTCGAAATTATTCAAACCGCTAATTACTTTTAAAGCGCGGCGAATAGTGAACGCACGTTGAAGAGTAGAATGCATCGTCATGGTTCTTGTGTATAGCAATTAAGTAAAACTATTGTCACATTATAGGTAACTATTCGCTAGTGGCTTTAGGTATAATGTAATATTTCCCGTTTGGAATAAGTGTACTGCTTTTATCTACACCCAAAGGATAGTTGATATTTGAAATTCTGAATAAACCCAGTTTCAGTCAACAATCTCAATTTTCGTATTGTGCTGTGCATGACATCAAACTTAGGGTAGATGTAGAATTAAGGGCGCAGCTTGAGCAAAGTTTAAGCAAAGTTAAAAAATTGGGATAGCATTCCTCTACTTATGCCTGAAATCAGCAGTGTAGCTAGTACCATTGCCTTTTTTGGTACAATAATCGGCATTTTTGCAGCTTCGTTTCAAGTGTTAGACCAAATTGAAAAACGACGCGACAAATGGTTTCAAAAACTACAGAATAATAATTCAAAGTCTGATGTACACTCACATCCGGCTCAAATCTCAAATATAGTACCAAATATCGAGTGCCGTGTCGATTGGGGCGAAGCTGTTGATGTTTCAGTTTTTTATGGACGCACGCAGGAACTCGCGACTTTAGAAGAATGGATAATTAATGATAATTGTCGTTTGATAGCGCTGTTGGGGATGGGGGGTATAGGTAAAACCTCACTTTCGGTGAAATTAGCGCAAAAAATTGTCTCTTCAAAAACTTTTGAGTTTGTAATTTGGCGTAGTTTGGGTAATGCTCCACCATTGCCAGATATATTAGCAGAATTAATAAGATTTATTTCTTTAGAGCAAGAAACAAATTTACTATTTGACATTGGCGCCCTTATAACGCTGCTTAAAAAATATTTACGTGCGTCGCGTTGTTTTTTAATACTCGATAATTTTGAATCTATATTGACAGAAGGTGATAAAGCCGGAGAATATCGGGAGGGGTATGAGGACTATGGTATACTTCTTAAACGTATTGGTGAAGAACTTCATAACAGTTGTTTAATTATTACCAGTAGAGAAAAACCTAGAGAAGTCGCAGCGAGTGAAGGTGAAACGTTTCCAGTTCGCTCATTACAGTTAAGCGGTTTACCTGCGTCAGATTCTGGAGTAATTTTTCAAGAGAAGGGAATTAGTGGAACTCAAGACGAACAAATTCGACTTGTAGATTCTTATCAAGGTAATCCTTTAGCACTCAAAATTATTTCTACTACAATTAAAGATATATTTCATGGTAGCATTTCCGAGTTTTTAGCACAAGAGTCGATTGTATTTGGCACAATTAGAACTTTGCTCGAAACCCAATTTAATCGCTTATCTGACTTAGAAAAAGAAGTCATGTATTGGTTAGCGATTAATCGTGAACCTGTAACGATGTTGGAATTACTTGATGATATAATTACACTTGAAAAGGCGCCTAAATTAATTGAGACCCTCGAATCATTAATGCAACGTTCTCTAATTGAAAAAGCTAGAGATGCAACATCCGACGCTTCCACATTTACACTTCAAAATGTGGTTATGGAGTATATCACAGATAGATTTATTGAGCAAATAATTACTGAAATCAATCAGGGAGAATTTGAATTATTTAATACTCATGCGATTATTAAAGCAACTACTAGTGATTATATTCGTTCTTCCCAAATTCGCTTAATTCTCAATCCAATACTTTATGCACTCAGTTCCGAACTTAAACGTGGTAGTGATTTATTAAAGATATTACGTAATCAACCAGAACTTAAATCAGGATATGCAACGGGCAATATTATTAATTTATTGGTTAATTTAAAAATAAATCTAAATGGATATGATTTTTCGGAACTAGCAATAAAACAAGCGTACTTGCAGGGTGTAAATTTACGCTCGTGTAATTTTAGTAACTCTAGTTTTGACAAATGTATTTTTACTCAACCATTTGGTAGTATTCAATCAGTTGCATTTAGTCCTAATGGTCAACTTGCTTTCTGCGATACAAATGGACAAATTATATTATGGCAAGTCGCAGATAGTAAACATTTTCTGAGCTTGAAAGCACATTTAAGCTGGGTTTGGTCGGTTGCTTTTAGCTGTGATGGTAGTATATTTGCCAGTGGTAGCTCTGACCATACTATCTGTTTATGGCGCCTATCAGATGGTCAGCTAATCAAAACTTTACAAGGACACACAAGTGAGGTAAGGTCGGTTACTTTTAGCTGCGATGGTACTATTATTGCGAGTGGTAGTTCTGACCATACTATACGTATTTGGAATATAAACACAGCTCAAAGCCTAAAAATTTTGCGGGGACATACAAATGTAGTTAGTGCGGTTGCGTTTAGTCCAGATGGAGAAACTATTGTTAGTGGTAGTTATGACCAAACTATACGGTTATGGGATGTAGTCACAGGTAAATGTATAAAAGTTATATACGGACATACTAACCAAATACGCTCGGTAGCATTTTCACCAGATGGTAGTATTATTGCAAGTGGTAGCTATGACCGCACTATTCGTATATGGAGTACACAGACAGGAGAATGTCTAAGTATTTTGCAAGGACACTCTAGTCAAGTGCGTACAGTTGCTTTTAGTCACGATGGACTTTTACTTGCGAGTGCGGGTAGAGATTTAACTATTAAATTATGGTTTATCTTATATAACGAATATTCCATCGAGACACAATTAATATCCTCTCTTGCAGGACACACTCAGTCAATTGAATCAGTAGCTTTTAGCCCTGATGATAAAATGTTAGTCAGTGGAAGTTTTGACCAAACGGTCAGATTATGGGATGTAGACAACGAAAAATGTCTAAAAACACTCCAAGGATATGCAAATTCCATCTGGTCAGTAGCTTTTAGTCAAGATGGTCAAATTCTTGCGACTGCGAGCGATGATTTTGCTGTAAGATTTTGGAGTGTTGCAACTGGTGAACTTTTACGTACCTTCAATAAACATACAAACCGGGTTTGGTCTATTGCTTTTAGTCCTTCTGAGCAAATAATTGCTAGTGGTAGTGACGATAAAACGATTCGACTTTGGGAAGTTAATACAGGTGAACTTCTTAAAACTATAATTGTACATACATATCATATTCGGTCACTTGAATTTAGTCCTGATGGAAAAATGCTTGCAAGTACAGGCGCCGATGAAACAATATGTATATGGGACGTTGCTTCATGTAAATGTCTAAGAATATTACATCAGCATTTACGACGTGTAGAATCAGTAGCTTTTAGTAGTGATGGAAAAATTTTAGCTAGTGGTAGTAGTGACAGCACTATAAAATTATGGGTTCCAGAAACAGGGGAGTGTGTGCAAACGTTACAAGGACATACAGCAGAAGTAAATTCAGTGATATTTAGTCCAAATGGTAAAATTGCAAGTGCCAGCAATGACGGAACATTAAAATTATGGTCTACAAATAAAGGGGAATGTATTAAAACTTTACGAGGTCATGCTTATGCAGTTCAGTCGGTTGTATTTAGTCCTGATGGTAAATATTTAATTAGTGCTGGAACCGATGAAACAATCAAGTTATGGAATATTAAAACAGGCGAATGCGTTAAAACTTTAGAGGGACATATTGGTGTAATATGGTCTGTGGCAATTAATCCATTAGGCGCCATAATTGCCAGTGGTAGTCAAGATGAGACAATTAAACTTTGGGATATCAACACAGGTGAATGTCTCAACACTCTCAGAGCAAAACGTCCCTACGAAGAAATGAATATAACCGGAGTCAAAGGATTAACTGAAGCTACCATTTCTACTTTACTAGCTTTAGGCGCCGTAGAACTGGCAACGGATACAACGGATGTAACGGATATATGAAGTAACCCAATATAATGATAATGTTCAAATAAGTAATGTGCTTTATATTGTATCTAAGGGACAGGCAAGGATGCCCCATCCCACAAGAAGTTTATTATGATATAAGTAATGCCCTCCATTAAGGCTTTTGTATGGCTACTCCAGTTATAGATAAACCTACTGCTCCAAAAGCTTCCTACGTTTTACTGTACAATGTCAGTTGGCAACAGTTGGAACAACTTGATATCAACCTGCAAGGAACGGGCGCGCGGTTGACTTATTTAGATGGTATTCTCGAAATTCTGTCTCCACTATCTGATGACCACGAAGACGCAAAAAGTTCTTCTAGAAGCGCTTTTACCAAATCACTTATTATTTCCTTACTAAATTCATGCTCTGGCAACGGCGCCATAATTTCCAATACTCCCTTATCATAAGCAATTCGCGCTGCCCTATGTTCTCCAAGCTCATCAAGAATTGTCTCAAACTCTTCCCATGTAACATCACGCAACAATACACGTTGTCCAGGTGGAACGTTAATACGTTTAATGTTTAAGAGCATGACTGTTACTCCTAGTTGTTGAGCTTACAGTATAGCGCGCGTTCAACTGGGCGCCTCGTTGCCATAATTACGTCATATTATAAATTAAAAAGCTGTAAATCTGGGTTGTTGGCGCCTATAATACCAAACTTAAGTACTAGCTAGTGACAAATATTTTTTTAAGCTCTTACCTGTAACTTTCCTTGTCTTGCAGCTTCTTCAATAATATATCGCCTGCTAGTAAAAACTTGGATACCTGGAACTACAATATAATCAATATCATCTGTAATAATTTTTATGTCTCCGGCGCCTGCTCGACTAATTGCTTCAAGTATTAATAAATCGTATCCATCGAGAGCTTGATTTTTAAATCTGTTCAAAGCTGAGTCAGTTGTATCATCATTAACATTCAAATTTACAGGAACAGCAGTAACTTTAACTTGCCGCCAGGAAGACTCAACTTCTGCAACAAGCTTCAGTCGTTCTGTAGGATAATTATGACGATATTCTTTTTGTGTGATATTAGAATTAGATTGTCTGTAAATTTCGTACTCGTTTTTTTCAATGATATGGGCTAGCTCTGCCAAAGTTAATCCTGAATAGACTAACGTTGCTCTATTTTGAAAAGCTTGTACAAGATAATTAGGGTAATCAATTAGTTTGTAACGGTCTCGGCTTCTAACACTAAAAAAGGCATTACTATATGTTTGCTTGAATATTAAGATTTACTGCCATAAACTATAATGCTGATGCTTTTTCTGAAATGACAGTATCAACAGCATTACGATATTCCTCGTCAGAAAAATAACGTTCAGCATTTTTCATTACATGAGCAAGAAGCTTTTGATCATCTTGCGATAATCCTGTAAATTCTATAAGTTCATACAGTTTTTCACATGCAATATTTTTCAAAAGCTGACCTATTGCAGAACTAAAAAATATAGATGTAAAAATTTTTATACCTGTAAAATCTAAACTTATATTCTTGCCTTCCAGTAATTTTGGATATATTTCTTCATAGAGTTTTTCTCCTCTATCCGCTCCCATTGCATATTCTCCGACAATATCATAGACTTTTACCACCATTTTAGTTTACCTCTTTCAATGATTTACAAACATTCGCACTTGCTGTGCGGCGCAATTTACTCTTCCATCAATATAATAATTTTAACATAATCGCATTTTTAGACTCAGCCAAAATGGTGATGTTTTCACATTTCATAATGTAAATTTTTTATATAGAGTTTAAACTCGATGCTTATATATATGTTTTACTATTTATAGTTGTTGGTGCAGAGGTATTATTGTGAACTACGAAGAACTTATTAGTGATATTAGTAACATTAACAATACAACTTTAGCGACTGTTGCACGCGCGGTTAATAAGATTTTAACTATTCGTAATTGGTTTATAGGTGCCTACATTTTTGAGTATGAGCAAAATGGAGTTGATAGGGCGGCATATGGCACACAGTTGCTTCAAAGGCTTGCCGATGACCTAAAACGTAGAAAAATTGAAGGTTTATCTGAGCGTAATTTAAAGAATTTTCGCCAGTTTGCGTTGGCTTATCCTGCTTTGGCAAAAAATGAAAATATATCTGCTTTTTTACCTGTACTTAGTATATCTGTAAACGCTCTTCAAATTCGGCAGCCAGTGGCTGCCGAATTTAAAAACGCCGACCTAGACTTGTTTCCAGCCCTAAAAGCTATTGAATTAAAAAACCCATCTCTCTCGTGGCAAGATAGCAATTATTACCAACGCTTGATTTCTAGTGTCTCATGGACAAATATAGTTGAATTGATTCGTATAGACGACAAAACTAAACGAGCTTTTTACGAGTTAGAGTGTATTAAAAGTAACTGGTCTAAACGGGAATTAATGCGGCAAATCAGCAGTATGCTTTATGAGCGGGTAGGGTTATCCAAGGATAAAGAAGCTGTTTTGGCACTGAAGAGTGAAGGGCAGATTATTCAGAGTCCTGAAACTCTTTTGCGTGACCCATATATTTTGGAGTTTTTGAGGCTAGAGGAACGAGCAAGTTATTCAGAGTCTGACCTGGAAGAAGCTTTAATTAGCCATTTGCTAGATTTTATGCGCGAGTTGGGGCGAGATTATTGTTTTGTTGACCGCCAATTTAGGGTTACAGTTGGGGGTGAGCATTATTTTCTTGACTTGTTGTTCTACCATCGCTCTTTACAGTGCCTAATAGCCATTGATTTGAAGCTAGGGAAGTTTAAACATGATTATGCTGGGCAAATGAATTTCTACCTGAATTACTTGAAGGAGAATGTTGCATATCCTCATGAGAATCCTCCTGTGGGAATTATTCTTTGTGCTGAGAAGGATGCTGAAGCAGTTCATTATGCGACAGCAGGGCTAGATAATCAGTTATTTGTTTCTCGTTATATGGTGGCGCTTCCTTCTGAAGAGATGCTGAAACAATGGTTGAGAGAGGAGCAGGATAAGTTAATGCAATAGTTTAAAAAATCCCCCCTAACCCCCCTTGATAAGGGGGGAATAAGAGGAAGGTCTTAGCCTAGGCTGTTGACTTTGTGGGAAACGGGCACCCAAAAGTTCATACAGTTTTTGTGTCTAAAATAAAAGCTCTAGAATCCTTATTCTATAGGCTTTTAAGGCTAGTGTTCTAAAGCACGTATTATGTATGAGTAAAAATTGCCCAAAAATTATCAAAGTCAACACCCTAGGTTAGGGGGGATTAACATCCTATTGTTTTGCGGCTTTCATTGATAAACCGATACGTTTGAGTTTTTCGTTGACTTCCATTACTCGGACTTTAACGACTTGCCCGACTTTGACTATTTTTTTAGGGTCGTCTACAAATCTGTCGGCTAGTTGGGATATATGTACTAATCCGTCTTGGTGAACACCGACATCGACAAAGGCGCCAAAGTTAGCGACATTAGTAACAACACCTTCTAATTCCATTCCGACTTTGAGGTCGGTAATTTCTTTAATACCTTCAGAGAACGTGGCATATTTAAATTCTGCACGTGGGTCACGTCCTGGTTTCTCTAGTTCGCTAAGGATATCACGCAGCGTTGGTTCTCCAATGGTATCAGTGACGTATTTTTTCAAACCTGTTTTTTTCAGGTTTTCGGCAATTTGTGTTACCTGGTTTATTGGAACTTTGAGGTCAGATGCTATATTTTCTACCAATTTGTAACTTTCTGGGTGTACAGCAGTATTATCTAAAGGATTTTCACCACCCCTTATTCTTAAAAAACCTGCTGCTTGTTCAAAAGCTTTTGGCCCAAGTTTGGGAACCTTCAATAACTGGCGCCGATTTTTAAATGTGCCGTTAGCATCACGATAAGCAACTATATTATTAGCGACTGCTGATGTAATGCCCGAAACAAAAGTTAATAGTTGACTCGAAGCAGTGTTTAAGTCTACACCAACGTAGTTTACACAGCTTTCTACAGTTTCTTCGAGCTTTTTCTTTAATAGTTTCTGGTCTACGTCGTGTTGATATTGTCCCACCCCTATCGACTTGGGGTCAATTTTTACAAGTTCTGCAAGTGGGTCTTGCAGGCGCCGACCTATACTAATGGCGCCGCGCACAGTAACATCAAGGTCGGGAAACTCTTGACCAGCTAGTTTACTCGCCGAATATATAGATGCTCCCGATTCGTTTACTATTACTTTGACGGGTTTACGGTCAATTGTTTTTAGTACATCACCAATAAATTCGTCGGTTTCACGTGATGCTGTACCGTTACCAATAGCTATCAACTCTATTTTGTATTTCTCAATCAAATTTTTGACCGACTGTGCAGCTTTCACACGTCCCGAATCGCCTGTATGGGGGAAAATAGCTTGATATTCTAAAAATTTTCCTGTTTGGTCGAGAATTGCGACTTTACAACCAGTTCTAAAACCTGGGTCTACCGCCATTGTTGGTTTCATACCCGCAGGCGCCGATAATAACAACTCGCGTAAGTTTGTTTCAAAGGTTTTTATTGATTCAATATCAGCATAAAGCTTTTTCTCGGCAATAACTTCATTTATCAGCGAAGTTTTCATCAAGCGGTTAAATGCATCTTTGAGCATTTCTTGATAAAACGCGCGTATTGGACGGTGCTTTGTCTTAATTTCTTGAGATTCTATATACGAAAGTACTGTATCTTCGTCGTAAGATATTTCAAAACTCAATATCCCCTCATTTTCACCGCGACACAGCGCTAATAAGTTGTGAGGTGCAATATTTCTAACTTTCGCACTAAAGCTACGATACATCTCAAACTTCGTTGTTCCCTCTGGATGCTCGTCTTTAATGTGCGATACAAATGTACCTTCGTCTAACAAATAATCGCGTAAATATGCCCGTAATTCTGCTAATTCCGCAACTTCCTCTGCTAAAATATCGGCGGCGCCTTTGAGTGCATCGTCACCACTCTTTACACCTTTTTCTTCTGAAACATATTTAATTGCTTCTTGTTCAAGAGGAACAAGCGGGCCATTTTTGACGTTTAAAGACTTAATAAATTCAGCCAAAGGTTCTAGACCTTTTTCACGGGCAATAGTCGCACGTGTACGACGCTTGGGACGATAAGGTAAATATAAATCTTCTAACTCATTTTTTTGCAAACAAGTCTCTATTTTCGCTTTTAGCTCTGGGGTTAGTTTACCTTGCTCGTTAATTGAATTAAGTATCGCCGCTTTACGCTCTTCTAACTCTGTTAAATAACTATATCTATCTGATAAGTCCCGTAACTGCACTTCGTCCATCTCACCAGTGCGTTCTTTACGGTAACGTGCAATAAAGGGAATCGTCGCACCTTCAGCGAAAAGTTCAAGCGCACTTTCAATTTGAAAGGGTTTAAGGTTAAGTTCGCTTGCTAGAGTCTGTGGAATATTAAGCATCGGATGTTTTAAGCTGCTATTCAAACCGAAGTTACTATAACCTACTTTCACTAGAGAAACCGGGCTTTTGGTCAAAATTTTGCATCGAAGCTCTAGTTTATCGTGAAGAAGCGCGGTTTCTTAAGTGTAGTAACAAATTTTTCTTACCTTGGGTATAGTTTAAACTAATCCAAATTTGTTAAGTAAATATACTTATGCGCTTTGAAATCTTATCAAAATTTCAAATTATGTCATATGTTAAGAAATATTAACGTATTTATACTTATGACTCATAATAAAATAACAATTTCACGTGGTTTTCGGCTTTTTTGTTTTTTATTCCTTTATAAGTATTAATATTCTCATAATCAGATGTTAAGATAACATACCAAATGGATTCGGAATTTAACTCCCCATTCTTGTTATCTTAAGCAGGGTGCAGTAACGAAAGTTGAAAGTAAGTGTAAAATTTACTACTTTTGCTATATTAGAAGGTCGCAAGATTTATATCTATGCGCTTCTGCTTGTGAATTCAGAGGTTTTAAAGAGATGGTCTTAGCATTTTTATTACCGCTTCTGACTGCTTTAGTTAGCGGCTACTTATTTCAAAAAAGCACTGACGAGATAGGTTATCTCGCTGGTGGTATTGCTATTATTAGTTTCGTTATAAGCTTAATACTGGCGCCTTGGGAAATCCAGCTTTTGCTACTAGTGGTTGTTTTGGTTTCTACTCAAAAGCTGCTCCAGCAGAACGACTACAAGTTTGACAGGAGGGGTAAAGGCTAAGAAATAAAGGGTAAAGGGTAAAAAGTTTCCTTTACCCCTTATGGTTAAGCGTTTTGAGCAAGATTAAGCTGTAAATTGTTTGACATATTTAACTACAGCAGGTGTGAGTAAAGTTTCAACCGAGGATATTACTTCATGGTCAAACTGCGACCAAACTCTTGGAGTATCAAACATACAGGGTTGTAGAATTCCCCAAAGTTGATTTTCATGACATAGGTGCGCGTGAACTAGTGCCCGGTGTCCAAACGATGAGCGCTCAAATTCAACAGATAGAACATCTGGACTTGCAGTTTCAACATCTTCAATATAAATTGAGGGTTCTGTTCGCACAGCAGCAGCAAACATGGGGTCTTCTGAAGTTAAAGATGCTGGTTCTTGTTTCCAATCAGAGTCTAGCACCTCTGGAATTTCACTATGAAGGCGCCAGCAAACGGGAACTATACCAATTTTGGTATTAGGATTTCGCACGTACAGAAATACGCGGTCACATTTTAAAATTTCTCCAAGTGCTGGCATTAAAGCATTGAAAAGTGCTTCTGGTTCGGAGTGTTCTTCAAAAACGCTGCTTAATGTATTGGGTAAGGTTGAGCTAGTCATTTATATAGTTGTTCGATTTTAGCTTTATCCTCGCAACAACTAATATCTACAACATCATTCTAGCGATGCAGATACTTTAAGTTTAGGGGCCATATATTCATAATCATTTTTATATAGATTTTAGGCCAGTGCCAGATTTAGCTGTTCGTATTCAAGTGCATCAAGCGGTGAAAATGGTTTACGAAACGAGAAAGCATAAGGTGTAGAGCCATATTGCTGTAAATGTTCCAGTCTTTTCTTCGCTTCGCTAACCGTTGGTGTGTAACCTGCACATATCCACCACATTGCTAAAATTGGCTGTTCTACCTTTTCAAACCAACGGCGCCTTTGACGCATGATATCACTATGGGCGCCGTGATAAACATAATTAGACAAAGCTTCGAGCGATTTCCATACAGTCAAAGTAATTAAAATACTCTCATCATCAAACACTCGAATACTGGTAGCATCTTCAGCACCTTCACCACGTAATCGCCAAACAAAACCAGGGTCATCATCAGCAACGGCATTAACACTATTAATTTGTGCAACGAAATCAGCCATTTCTGGAGCATCGAGCGGATAGCGCATTTTTGCTGTATTCACCTGAGCTAAATGGTATTGTCCCACGTTGATTGGCTGCATTATTTCTAACTCCCGATAGATGTTTTGAATAGATTGGCATACTTCATCTATCTTCAGAGGTAGTTTACCTACAAAGTTACAAAATTTAATATTTCTTAATAGTGCTGAGTAGAAAGTGCTGAGTGCTGAGTCTTAACTACTCCTCAGCACTCAGCACTCAGCACTCAGCACTCAGCACTCATAACTATTTTTATGTTGATTCAAAAGCTGAAGATACTTAGGGTCGGTTTTTGCAATTTGCCACTTTTGTTTAAAAATTGCTGCCGACTCAGCTTTGATAGGGTCTTCTTCATAAGGTAAAATTAATTGCCTTGCTTGTTGCTGTGCTTCAAGTGACAATTCTTTTTGGGGATTGCTTTTATATTTCCTACCGCTTTTATGATTTGCATAGCGACGCGCACGGGTGTATCCCATTTGCAGAAATTTTCTTGCCATATCTGCACCCACAAAATCATCTTTCTCCAAATAAGCAAGAAACAATTCATATATTTTTTCGCTTGATTCTCTGGCTATTTCCGGAGACTTAAATCGCCAATACGGTAAAATCTCCGATTTATATGGCTCAACCAGTAATACACCTTGTTCACCCTTACCAACGCGGTAAAGTTCAGGATGTGCGCGGAAGTCTATATTTTTAAAATCTAAAGAATAATCAAATGCCATAGCAGAAGTTTATTTTTAATCTTAAGATTTAAGAGTAAAGTCACGCTTCTGTCTTAGTAAATAACTTTGGTGTAGTTATGCTATTAAGTTCTCCTCATTTAAACAGTACTCTAACGCGCGGTGATTTGCGACGAGTTCATCACATTGCGCTAAATGTTAAAGATATGCAAGCTTCGCGGAAGTTTTACGGTAATCTTTTGGGGTTACATGAGCTGGTAGGTGATGAAATACCCGAAACTTTAGCAAAATTAGTAGCAGAGGGAAAAGTCGCTAACTTTGAAACACCTGACGGTACTATACTTGATTTATTCTGGGAACCCGATTTACAACCACCCGACCCAAATCCAGAACATACCTTTACAAGAGCTTACCATCTTGCATTCGACATATCACCCGAATCATTTGACCGCGCAGTAGAGGTTTTACAAGAAAATAGTATAACAATCGCACATGGCCCAGTCAGTCGTCCTACAGGTAGAGGTGTATATTTCTATGACCCTGATGGGTTCATGGTAGAAATTCGCTGTGACCCAGTGTAAATAATGCACGTAGAGACTACACATGTTTAGTCTCTACATGCAGAATTAACAATGGCGCCGGAAGTTAAAATTAAAGCCACTAATTATTTACAATGAGTAAAAAGCGTTTTAATGTAAAAAAAATGTCAGAACAAGCTAAGTTGTATAGTGTTATCGAAGATGCCATCAGAAGACCTTTAATTCCTTATGACCCTACAAAACAGTCTTTAAAACAGTGGACAATGTTTGTGTTACGTGATAAGGGGTTTAAAGTAGTGTATGCACAAAATGCTGATTTTGCAATTGAAAGAGGTGGTGAAAAGCTTTACTTTAATGTTTCTGATACCGACCATGAGTTAGATGGTAAGTTTGCATGGGTTGTGTGGGATAGTGCGACAAAAACTCTGAGTGTGATTCCTAAAAACACTGACTCAAAGGCGCCAAATTAAAATACTCAAATTTACCTCTTGTGGAGTGGGCATCCTTGCCCGCCCAGAATCTGACACAGGCAAGGATGCCTGTTTCACAAGATATTATATGAAATAAATTCACACTTTTGTAAATAACATCAAATGCTGTTGTGGTAGTAAGTTTTTTGTTTCTTGCCATGTTAAACCTACGGCTTGCATTTCTTTTTTAACTTGCTTTTGTGTCATTTTATGCAACCCTTTAATCATAATAAAAGGGTTTTCACCTCGATATTCAACAAGTGCAACCCTACCACCTGGTTTTAATGCTTTGGCAATACCGGACATCACTTCATAAGGATATTCAAATTCATGATATGCATCCACCATCACAGCTAAATCAATACTTTCTGGTGGTAAATTTGGACTATTGAGAGTTGCTAAGATGGGTTCTACGTTATCAATGTGCTTATCTTCTTTGAAAAAATTAATGATGTCGAGCATTTCTGGTTGAATATCCACGGCTAAAACTTTACCTTGTGTAAGGGTCGGCGCCATCAAAAAACTTAGATAACCTGTGCCGGCGCCTATGTCGGCAACTACATCGGATGGTTTTAACTCTAGTGCATTGACAATTTTACTAGGTTGTTCTTCAGCTTCTCGACTTGGACGCTCTAACCACATGGCGCCTGTATGTCCCATTACATGGGCAATTTCACGACCCATATAGAATTTACCAATACCATCGGGGTTATGGTTTGTACGTTGTTCGTATTTAGTGCTTGTGGTAGTGCTAGCATTCACCGTACCAGGGTAAATTAACAAGCTACATATAAAGATAACTACGATTACAAAAAAATTTCAACTTGCCAAAGCTAGTTGAGTGAATATAGTAATTATGAACTATCACGATTATCAGGTTAAAACCAGAAGATTAACTTAAATAATTTTACCTTGTAGAGACGTTAAATGTAACGTCTCCACAAGAGAGTGGTTAATAAGCACCTGTTTTACGTAAAACAACTTTTATAGTTCGCAGTAAGATTCTAAAATCGAGCCATATAGACCAATTTTCGATGTAATATAAATCTAATCTTACAGCATCTTCAAAGTTATCAATATTAGAGCGTCCAGAAACCTGCCATAAACCAGTAATTCCAGGAAGCACATCTTGACGAATAAAGTGACGGTTTGTGAACTTCTCTACATCGCGAAGAGGTAAAGGACGAGGACCAACAAGGCTCATTTCTCCACCTAGTACATTAAAAATTTGTGGTAACTCATCTAAACTATACGCACGTAAAAACTTACCTATCTTGGTTACACGTGGGTCATCTTTGAGCTTGAACAATACACCATCTTTAACTTCATTCTTTGCCTCTAGCTCTTTTTGTAATTTTTCAGCATTTGTTACCATTGTTCGGAATTTCCAAATTTTGAACTCCTTGCTGTTTAGACCAACTCGCTTTTGTCTAAAAAACACAGGTCCAGGAGAGTCTAATTTGATTAAGATGGCAATTAAAAGATATACAGGTGAAAGTAAGCACACTAAAATTGTTGAAAATACTATGTCCAAAAGTCGCTTCATCCAAAAATCACTGCCAACAATAATTGGCGCCGAAATAGTTGGACAGTGAATATCACCAACCATGCATAACGTTGAATTAGGATGGCGAGATTCATACTCAGATGGAAGCATTTTAAGAGTAATTCCAGCAGTTGAGAAATGCCAGGAAATATATAGACGATTTTTAATCGCACTCCAAGAAACAAAAGCTTCTGTAATACCTTGCGAGCGGAGATATTCAAAAGTTTTGTCTCGCGAAGCTAAATCTAAACAACTAGAATCTGCAATGCCTTGTATGTTGTAGCAATCCTCCTTTTTGACTAGCCTTAAATGATAGTCTCTTTCTTCAGGAGGAGTAATTATAAAAATAGGATGACGAACCATCCCTTTTCGACGTACAAATCTGGTGGATAAATCAAATATCAAACGAGATGTGCAGACAAAAACAATAGATAACGACCAATATAGTAGTAGAGAAGAGCGTGAAATATAGCGGTTTGGTTCGTAAAGAAATGCGATAAATGACAACAGTAGTACAGATATAGATACTGCTTGAATAATACCCCAATTATTACGGCGATGAAAACCTGCTCTGTAAAGCCCAATTGTGCTAAAAATTACAAGTTGTACACTAATATTCAATAGTATAAAAGATGGATTTTGTACCCAAGGAGAGTCCATTGGAGTACCATATGCAAGTGCTAAAATCCATGCTGCTATTGAAGAAAGAGTATCTATAAAAGATAATGTAAATACTCGTGCTATCTTTATTAGTAATCCTTTTTGTATCGATGTACCTTTAGCCGAGCGTAAGTCAGAATCATAACTTCCCAAGGCTATATTTTTACCAACCACAATTTTGTATTCTCCTTAATATAATTTAGTACTCTAATAACGACCTTTAGAAACAGCATTTTGCTGTGCTTGATTGGGAATATTTAAAATTTCTAGTAGTAATAGCTTGCTTAAGAACCAAGGCTCTACCAAATAGCGTTTCCACAGCCTTTTTGGTTCACTCGATAAACGGTATAACCATTCCAAACCAACTTTACCCATCCAACGGGGAGGAGTTGGAACGGCGCCAGCTACATAGTCAAGACAAGCTCCACTAGTCAGAATCGAGTTGACACTCAGACGGTCTAAATTATCAAGAATCCAATGCTCTTGACGTGGCATACTCATTCCGACCATTAGGATATGAGGTTGGTAAGCGTTTATAGCGTCGATGGTGGCAAGATTATCTTTACTGTTTTTACGAACGTCGATATAACCATCTGTACAAGCTATCTGTAATCCAGGATATTTTTGACGCAGTATATCGGCGCCTTTTTCGGCAACTCCAGGTTTGGAACCCAAGTAGAACACTCGCCAGTTATGCTTTGAAGCTTCTTCCATTAACGGCCATACCCAGTCAGCATATGTAACTCTTTGTTCACGTTTGAGTGGAAAACCTAAAAGTTTACCAACTAAAACTAAAGGCATACTGTCAATATGTGTGTATTCTGCCTTCGCATAAAAAGCTTGCATTTTTGGGTCATTGTGGTATATGTAAAGACTATGCAAGTTATGATTGGCAATAATCCGCTTTTTATTCTGTTCAACAGATTCTTGAATCAAGGAATTTAATTCAGGGATACTGAGAGCATCTAGTTGGACACCGAGAAATTTATAGGGTTTTTTGTTCATATTCGTGCATTACTTATGTTGTTTACAAATTGAGAATCTTGTAGTGACATCAGCACTTTTGCAACATTTTGTGCTTTTGCACTCCACGAGTATTTTTTACGAATTAGTGCATGTGCTGATGAAGCCAAATGTTGATATTTTTCTAAATTCAAAGCCGCATCAAGTACTTTCTCAGCAACCTCTTCAATTCCATAACCTGTTACTAACAAATGTTTGGAATCTTGAAACTCTTCTACACCTCGTAACCCTTCAGGTGTAGATATAACTAATTTATTAGAAGCAAAGTAATCTAACGTTTTATTGCGGGCGCCTCCTGCAACCGCTTGTTTCGGAAATGGTAAAAACCCGATGTCAGCATATTGTAAATGAGTAACGAAATCTTTTCGGTTAGGTAAAAACCCTAAAAAATGTATATTTGATGGTAGTGGTTGCTGAATATTTTCGGCGTCACGACCAATTACAGCAAATTGAACTTTGTCGCTGTAACTTTCCAATTTTTTGGCAACATCAATTGCCATTGACACAGACATATCATTACTCGGAAACTGAAAAGTTTTAGGAGCTACAAGAACTACTACTTTAGCAGGTCGGAGTTTTTCAAAGGGGTCGCAAGCAGTTGAAGCATCTGCATCTAAAAAGTCTTGAGTAACTCCGTTACCAATGCAGTGAATATTACTATGATTGAATCCGTACCACTGTTTAATTAGCTTAGGTGTAGATTCTCCTGCGGCGATAATTGGATTACCAGAACAAATTAATACACCCTGAGCAATATACGTCTTTATCAGTTGTACAAATTCATTTAGGGAATTGTCAACAGAAAACAAACGACTCCAGTATTCATACGCTGAGAATGTATGAAAATCTAATGCTAAAGAGCAATTACTTCTTTTTTTTGTTCTCAGAGAAATCAAAGCTGCTAAACCTGGAAGAGTTTCTTGGGCATAAACAATATCGGGTTGAAATTCATCGATACTGTTTTGTATTGCTTTGATATATGAACCAAGACTTCTTGAACCAATCGATTTAGATGGTGCATAGTCAACAGCAGAACAATTTAAACCAAGCTGAAATACATCAAAATATTTTGTTAGATATTGACCAAGATAATAAGGTCGAGTAAAAGCACCAAAAGGTTGGTCAGAATCAAGGGTTGAGACAATTAGTAAACGTTTATTCATTTCTGTGAAGCAGGTATTTCTGTAAATGTAGGAGAGTTAGCTAAGTTCTTGTAGCCAATCATTGCGCGTAGATAAGGTAAGAACCAATAAATTAGCCACATAAATCCAGAGTGACGACTACAAAATACAGTCCAAGGTTTGAGAGGAAAGGCTTTAATATGTGTTACTTTTTTTAACCTCTCTAAAGTAGATAAATTAGTATCTACCCAACTGTTTTTAATAGAGTTCTTACTACAGGTACCTACATAACCGGGTGCAACCCATATTGAGCAACCTTTATTTTTTGCCCTCAACCCATAATCTAAGTCACCTAAACTATGAATAAATGCTTTATCAATATTTCCGACTTTAGAAGCAACACTATTAGGAATCAGAACGCAGTTGCCAAACATGGTGTCACACTCTTGAAGATTTTGACTGGCGCCTACAAAATTATACTTATTCGAGTACCATTTGTTCGATTTGACGGCGCCACCGTAAGAAGCTTGTCCTGTTATAGGGTCTTTAGTGGAACCAACGACAATGGAGTTAAAGCGTCCTTGTAGTTTTAACTGTTGATGGATAGTCAGTAAACGCTCAAGAGTATCAGATTCTAATATCGTGTCGTCGTTCAACCAAAGATAATAATCATAATTTCCTTGCATTGCTGATTCAAATGCAAGTCTCATACCTCCTACCCAGAACAGATTACCGTTTCCTTGTAAAATTTTGACTTCTGGGAACTGCTTACTAACTGCATCGCGAGTTCCGTCAGAACTACCATCATCAGTTAAGTAAACCGAAGCACTATGAGTTTGCTGAGATAACGCGCGTAAACAGTTAAGTGTTGTCTCGCGTCTGTTAAAACAGGTCATAATTACTGCTACACGCGATAAATTCATAAATTTAAATCCAGTAAAAACTAAAAATTCACTTATTCAATAATTCAAAGATTCACTCATTTACAGACCAGCAACTTTTTCTATCCAAGAACTAAAGCGAATGTTTAAATTAAAAGCACTTAGTTTTTGCTCAACTTTTCTCACAGTCAACATATGACGATGTATAACGGGTGTACGTGGCATTTGATGTCTTGTTACTGCTTCACATAACCACTGGTAGTTTTCGGAATTGCGATTAAGATTATTTAATTTGTGAATTTGTGCTTTCCAATCTTCATAAAAGAACAAATTGAAATAGTGAATAGACACAAAATCATTCCATTGCTTAACACGCGCTTCTTTGACTAGTCGGTTGTGTAATGGTAATGGATAACTATATCTCGAAGAGAAATGCGAGACGTTTTGTTCTAGCGCGCACAAAGTCACAGATAATAGCGACTGTTCGACAAAATAAATACCTTGAGGAGGATTAATATTTAGACGCATTACTTTGGTAAAATTTTCTTTCCAAGCGGTAAAAATGCCAGCACTTCTTCTGACGGCAACCAACCCAGAATTCCAGTAAGCTCTAATTTTTTTATTGCCGATAGGCGTACTTACAAACACTTCGCGCTTTACCCCCAAAACGTCATACAGTTTCTGCCAATACCATTCATTCGGGTCTTTACTACCAACAGAGCCAATTCCTTGACCGTATTCAGGACGCATCCGAACATTACAATCTGCTGGAAGTAAAAACTCTTCTGGCTCAGAGAAAAAACATTTGTCGCTATCTAAAAAAACTAAAATTTCCGCATCAATGTTTTGTTCTGCATAAGCACAAACTAATGGCTTATTAGCTAGATAATAATTATGAAACTCTTGATTTATAGGTAGTTGCTGGTGAATGACATTTAAATCAAGGAAAGCTTCTCTAGTTTCGAGAGCAATAGGTTCACCGACTCTCGGATGAAAGCTGTATATTGGTGTATCTTTGAGGTTGCCGCAGAACTTGCGAATACTTTCAGCAAGCATCAAAGATTGTGCTTCTAACCGTCCTGGTTCTGTACAAATTATAAAAGCAATAGGTACTGACATGTAATATTTTTCTCCTTTCTTTGTAAAATCTTTACTGTATGTAGTGTTGAGTGCTGAGTGCTGAGTGCTGAGTGTAAACTTTTCAATAAGATAAATATTTTGAGTTTATCGAGTGGCGCCAATTATAGTAGGTTGTTTTGAGTCAAGATATCCAGGTGAGAGTGAATGATTTTTAGCTTCAATAATTTCTTGGAAGAGAGAATAATAGCGACGTGCTTGGAGTTCTAATGTAAATTCTCGCTCTACTTTCTCACGTGCGTAAAAACCAAGTTTTTCAAGTCTACCTTTATCTTCGAGTATCCAATAAATACCTTTTGCAAAGTCTTCAACTTCGTATGGTTTAGCTAAATAACCATTTTCTTGGTGGTCAACGATATCTTTTAACCCTGTCGAGTTGAAAGCAACAACCGGAGTTCCACAAGCCAAAGACTCAGAAGCTGTTTGCCCAAAAGACTCTTGAAGTGATGGAACTAGCATTACATCCGCTGCTGAATAAACACTCACAAGAGAAATGTCATCGTATAAATGCCCTAGATAATGTGTCTTAAAACCTAAGTCAGGAGGGTTATCTGGTCTAGATGCACCGAATATCACAACCTCCCAATCATTACTATATCCAGACCTACTTAACTTATGCAGCGCTGGCAATAACAAATGAAATCCTTTGTTTTTATCACTCGTTGCTTCGATAGCTCCGAACACAATTAACTTTTTATCTTGAGGTAGGTTGAGTAACTCGCGTGCGATACGTTGATTAACTGGACGAAAGGATGAAGTGTCCAATCCGTGTGGAATTACCTCAATTCGTGAGTCACGAAAGAGTGAACTAGACTTCGCTGTAGAAGCTAACCAGGTACTTGGTGATATTAAAGTCCAATCTAATTTTTTCCAAGCTTTAACTTTACGTTGCCATACCCAACGAGATAAGTCATTATCATTATTACTACTTAGTTGAGGACAGGCGCCACAAGAATCTTTGTATCGTGTACACTCTCCAGTTACATGACATCCTCCAGTAAATCCCCACATATCATGAAGAGTCCAAACAAGTGGACGCTTTAGTTTTGCAAAAGTTTCGATTTGCATAAAAGCGGCACTAACCCAATGTAAGTTAATAACATCTGGATTGATTTTTGCAATTTGAGAAACTACTCTATCTGGCAACCACTGTGTATAAAAAGTAGTTTTAGGTTTTTGTGTATAAAATTTTAATGGCAAAACCTCAAATGTCAACTTTGTTTTCGCAATACCTTGAAACAGTCTCATCTTAGGTGCAATTACTGTTTTGTCGCTACTATGTTTTTCTTGCACCAACATCTGCGACTGTAAACCAATATTCTGTAAACCTTTATGCAGACGATATGTTGCCCGTGCGGCACCGCCACTGGTATCATGTGTACTTAAATGTAATACCTTCATATTGTTAACCTCTATTTTAAGTATTAGTTTGAGCTATTAACTGAATTTCTCTATCTATAATCGCTTGCTTTTTAGTCATATATTCGCTAACTGTTAAAGACAGCGACATCGTTATATACATTAACCAATTCCAACTCGGTCCTAATAACCTCGCTTCGGAAAAGTTAGTGATAATGATAATGACTAGCATTTGCAGACACCAATAATCTTCTGTTTTTTTTGCTATCGAGTTAATTCGCTTGAGTGCCATCATAATAAAGCGAATTAATCCAGCGATAAAAAGAGAAAATCCGACAAATCCTAACTCTAAAATCATTTCTAAAAAACCATTATGAGCATTACTTGCCCACGGATGTTGTCTTCGTAAACTCGCTGCAATTTCGCTATCCCAAAAACCATAAAATCCATAACCAAACCAAGGTCTTTCAAAAATTTTAGCAAATATAAAATCCCATAAATCAGTACGTCCATTAAAAGTTAAATCTTTTCCTGACGCACCCACTAAGCTATCTATATTATTTGCGATTAATACCGAAATTGTAACTAGTGATATTATTGCCGAAGCAACCATAACAACTTGTAATTTATAGTTCGTTTTTTTCAGACTTCCATAAAAAGGTAAAAGTAATGTCATTGCAAGTAAAATTGTCAATGAGGTTGTAGAGCGAGACAAACTAATTAAGCATACAGATATGCCAAATACTAACCATAACAACCATTTGTATCGATTCATGCTTAGAGCAAGGTGCATACAAACTCCCGCACTCCAAGCCATCATGTATCCCATCTCGTTTTTATGACCAAAAATGCCGCTCCACATTCCTGCTAGTTCAGGTGCTACATGAATTCCACCAAAACCAGGTATTAATGGAAAAATAATTGATAAAACTGCCGATGTCCCTAGTGCAATAGCAATAAACCTCATTTGCTCTCTAATTGTGTAACGCATTGCGAGGTAAATTGCTAACAAATATATTCTTATCAAACCTCTTAAATAGGTTAAACTCGAAGCAACATCAGCTGACCATAATACTGAGAATAAGATTACTCCCAGTAATAGTAGTTGGAGTACTCCTTTACTACCTACAAAAAAAAAGCCTTTCCAATGACGAAGTATTAAATAAAATAATATTGCATAGGATACGGCGTTTAATAACGTGTCTACTATGGCGCCTCCTAGTGGTACGGAGGATATTTCTTGTGCTGGTTGGATTGCTAATGCTCCGGCTGTGATTAGCAATAGTATAACGGTTAGGATTTTTTCGGGTAACTGAACTTTCACTTTTTTGCCTTAGATGCTTTGGGGGTTTTTTGGGTTGGGAAGCACTGAAGTGCTTATTACGATGAGCAGTTCTCGCAGTTTTTTGAGTCTTTGCTGCATCATTTGAATTTGGTTGTTTGTATATACTGTTTTTTGGATGAAGTTATCTGCTTTTGTGTTACGAACTATGAAGGGTGGGTGCTTTAATGGAAATTCCATTGTCTGTGTTGGCATGTTTATATATGAGTATTCTTGACCTGATGTAAAATGCGTTGAGTCGGCGCCAACACCAACATTAGATACTAAATTTACGTCAGGAATAATATTTAGCCCTCCCTGCATCCAACAAGCAAATGTCCATTGATAGTCCCAAGTTATACCTGTAGGATTTTCGTAAATAGAGTCAAATACTTTAGTCCAATAATCTACTGCTTTTGGGTTTTGCAATATATCACCCAAAATATTATTTGCTTTGACTTCTTTCCAAAGTTTGATATACAAATCATAATTTTGCCACGCGCGTTTCCAAGTTGCCCACCCCCAACAATGACTGTAACGAGAGTAATAATAACTATAATTTGTACGTTTACGTTCTAACTGAGCATTTTGTGCTGTAATCGACGTAATTCTAGTATCATGTCTATATTTGTCAAGTAATTCTTCTGCAAACCGAAAGAAAGTTGAATGTGGAATACAATCATCTTCTAAAATAATGCTTTCTTCGACATTATCAAAAACCCAACTAATACCGCTAGAGACCCGTTTAGCACATCCTAAATTTACATCAGAGTAATTTTTAATGACTTCACAATCCCAATCAACTTTTTCAATAATTGCGCGAGTTGCTTCACACTTTTCGGCTTCACCATCACGGTCAGAGCGAGGCCCATCTGCTACAACAAAAAGTTTTTGGGGTTTGGCTTGACGAATAGCCTCAAAAACCTTCTGAGTCGTTTCTGGTCGTTTAAAAATAATAAAGGTTACTGCTGTTTTCATGTTGATTCACTTAGAATATTGTTTTATATAAGTTTTATTCGTTACCTCTAATAAGTGAGGTGCAAGCTATTTTATTGGAAGAAGAAAGATTGATTTAAGCTGAATCATAAACAGTTTTCGAGTTCTGCCATCAAACGCATTACTTAAAAATGCAGCAACTGCTTGAGATGCAATTGTTGCAATGGCGGCGCCGAGTCCTTTATATTCAGGGATAAGTAAATAGTTAAGAATAATATTTAAAATTGCTCCTAGTACTGTCTTTCCTAAAGAAACATTGTTCAAACCTTCAGCTATAAACCAGGGAGATGTAGCTACACCCATAAACACAAACAACGAAGTCCAGATATGTACTGCTAATACAGACCCAGCTTCTGCATACCCACTTCCAAACATCGTAGTAATTATGTAACTTGATAAAAACGTCATTGGCAGAGCTATTGCTATAGATATACCAGCCATTAACCGAAGTAGCTGTCCTATTCGCTTATAGTAATGCGCTTCTGATTTTTCCTTAGCTGCATAAATTGAAGGAGCAACCGAAGCAACAATAGTTGTCGGAATAAAGTACCAAACCTCAGAAATCCTTACGGCAGCAGAGTAAATACCAACCTCAGCTTCATTTATCATTTGACCCAGCATTAACTGGTCAATTTTCATGAAAATCATGATAGCAAACCCCGAAAACATCAGTGGTAAACTATCTTTTAAAAGAATTTTAGCAGTAGATAAATTCCATTTCCATAACCATAAAGAAGATGCTTTCTTTTGGTATACCACCGCCAAACCTATTGCACTCATCGCCAATTCTGCTACTGTTATCCAGGCAAAAGCTATCAAAGGCGCCTTGTATAAAATAAGTGCGATTTTAATTGCGGTACTAATTACATATGCAACATTTTTCGCAACTACAGTATACTTTGACTTTACTTGCGACTGAAACCATAGTTCTACGGTATCGCTAGCCCTAAAAATTCCACTTAATGCTAAAATTGCTACTAACCATATTCTTGATACATCAGTTTTACCTGAAAACAGCATAAAACCAACTGCGAGTAGTAGCGATGCAACTCCACCTAGTAACTTTAACCAAAAAGTAGTTCCTAAAATTTCGTCTTTGTTTGATGACTCACGTACAAGGTAGCGAACTACTACATCATCTAAACCAAGGGTGAAAACAGGTGTAAATAAAGTTACAAAAGCCAAAGCATAGTTAAAAAGACCATACTGCTCAACTTGCAAGTAACGTGCAACCCATACTCCTACAACTAAGCTTGTACCCATACGCAGAATGCGGTCGCCAAAAAGCCAACTTGTATTGGCAACAGCTGCACGAAGCTTAGTGTGAGATTTAAATCGTGACAAGTTTTGAATTTTCATAGACGAGCGTATTTACCTTTTTAATCTATTACTTTACTTGGGATGAATCTTTAGGCGGGTTTTAGCTTGCCGCTAATTAGTAATTTAATGAAATAACTGAATAAAAGGGCAATTCCTTTAATTTTCCAGTAAAAATTTTGCTCAAACAAGAAAATTATTTTTAGATACAACGTAAAGTCCTTATATTCCGGACACGGAATGGTTTTTAATTCAAATAAAGTTGTGTAACAAAATAATAAAGGTAAGGCAATATTATTTTTTGTACAAATGTAATTAAATAAAGAGTTACACTTCCAAAATCTTTTATACTCATAACTTTTATCCATGTCAAGAATTTTGCTTTTATTGTTATGATAGTTATTACTTTGATGGATACGGTACTTTACTAAAGGTTTTGATAAATAAAATTTTTTAGCTCCAACTAAAGAGGCACCCCATACTAAGCAATCATCAGCTCTAACACGCCAGTCTTCAGTTTGCGGTATCGGTAAAATCTTGTTTAGTACATTTTTACGTATAGATAAAGTTGAAGTAATAGAGCCAATCCATTCACGAGTGCATAAAGTTTTAATTACAGAATAACCCAAGTCTAAATCAACTTCGTAAGCTTTAAATATTCCAGACTCGGCGCCAAATTTTTCATATGCACAAAACATAAAGTCACATTCAATATGTCTCTTATAAAAAATTAAAGCTTCTTCAAGATATTCCTGACGGTAGATATCATCTGCATCAAGAAAAAATACAATATCTCCAGTTGCAGCCAAAAAAGCCTCATTGAAAGATGATAACTGCCCTTGATTTTGAGTTTTAAAAATACATCTTACATTTGCTTCGTGGGCAAACTTAGATATTATTTCAGATGAATTATCAGTAGAAGCGTCATCTACAATAATAATTTCGTCAAATTTAACTGTTTGATTTACTGCGCTAGAAATAGCCTCTTCTAGATATTTCGCATAGTTATAGTTACTAATCAAACAAGACGTCTTCATAGCTTATACTCCTATATATAAATTTTTCACATTAAAACCGGGTTTAGAGTCCCGGTTTCTGTTTTACTTAAAGACTAATACTCTTTATTAATTGAACGTGACGCTGATAGCTTTTCGTTAATTCTTGTTAAAGTGCCAGGTGTGGAAGTTGTCTCAAGTTGTCGTGCTTTAGTGTAATAGAAATAGCTATCGGGTTCTTTTTTTACATTTACACCGTTAATAACTATACCCAAAACTTTTTGACCTGACTGAGTTAAAAACTCTTTAGTCGCATTTGCGCTGTCTAAGTCAACCACTCCAGGACGAACAACTAGTAGCATTCCGTCAGCAAGCTTACTTAAAACTCCAGCATCAGCGGTTCCCGATATAGAAGGAGTATCAAATATGACAAAATCATACCTTTCATTAAAATCTTCAACTAATGAAGTCATGCGCTGAGAATCAAGCAGTGCCATTGGATTTGGAGGTAAAACTCCGCAGGGGAGAACATCTAAATTTGGTTGTACTCTTTGTATTACTGAGTTTAAAGCAACTTGGTCTACTATTACGTTGGTTAGTCCGATTGCGTTTGTTAACCCCCAAATATGATGCTGTATTGGTTGACGCATATCCGCATCAACTAGTAACACACGGCGCCCAACTTCAGCCATCGCCACAGCTAAATTCGCAGCAACTTCAGATTTACCTTCTTTGGCAACCGCACTAGTAACAACAATACTTTTGAGCGGTTTGTCAGAACAAAGGAACTTTAAGTTAGCTTGCAGTATTTGATAGGCATCACCTAGAGGAAAGTGAGGTAAGTCTCTACCAACAATTTTTGGAACAATTCGCTCTATACCAGCAGAAGAATGAACCTTGGTTCTGCTGATACTTGGAATTACACCCAAAAGAGTGTATTTCATTACTTCTCTAGCTTCCCTGACAGTTTTTATTGAGCGGTCTATCAAATCTAAACCAAAGGCAGCAATTAACCCTAACAGCAGACCAGCGGCGCCGGAACCAATCACAAATATAGTTTTCTTTGGCCCTTCTGGTTTAGCAGGTTCTAAAGCATATGAAACAACACGAGCATTTGCAATCTTCTGATTTTCAGCAACACCAATTTCTTGAACTTTCGTCAAAAGAGTTTCGTAAGTTGTTTGAGCAGCTTTGAGGTTTCGCTCTAAATCTCTCTGCATCTGCTCAAGTCTTGGCAAAGACTTCGCTCGCTCTTTATAATCTTTCCACTGTTGTGTCAGAGTAGCGATTTGCATCTTTAAACCAATACGCTGGGCTTTAGCACGGGTAATCTCTGCGATTAAGCTTTGTCGTAATTGTCCAATCTGCAAATTTCCCTGAGCTACCTGCTGTCCACCAGAAACCTCTTGTGTACGTTCTTGAACAATCTTTTTAAGACTAGCTACTTTTTCCTCCAAGTTAATAACAGTGGGATGTCCAGACGAAAAACGAGTACGCTCAAGCGCCAGTTGGGTCTCAGTTTCTTGAAGTTTTGCCAGTGCCGTTTGAATACCAGGTGTTTGACTCAAATCAGAAGCAATTACAGCTTGTGAGGAGTCAACTTTAGCTTGATTGTTTAACTCTTGTAAACGACCTTCGACATCAACAAGTTGAGCTTGAGCTTGAGAAATTTGGCTTTCCAACTTGGTAATTGTGTCTACAGCAGCAGCAGCTTCTTGTTGAAGTACAACAATCTTATTTCTTTCTTTAAATACTCGCAGGCTAAATTCGGCTTTTCTAACTTTTTCTTCTGATACAGGTAATTGCTGTACAATAAACGCTTTAGCGCTCGTTGCCTCACTGCGATTTGCCTCTACATTTAACCTAATATAGGTATCAATGACTGTATTAACGACTTTTGCCGCAAATTCAGGTTTGCCGTGCTTATAAGAAACTTGAATGACATCGCTACCTTTAAGACCTTCTATTTTGAGATTAGCTGCAAAGTCTGGAACTGCTAGCGGTTTGCCCTTGCCGTCTTCTAATTTTAGCGCACGAATCGTTTCTTGAATTACTGGGTTAGAAGCAATAACTTTGACTTGAGTTTCTAATGGGTTTTCGTTTTGACCCAAAGCTTCCAACCGTCCTAAATCTTGCGTCAACCCAGTCAAGGAAGAAGTTCGGTTTGACTTGACCATCAAACTTCCTTCTGCTTTGTATGAAGGTTTTAGCGATAACGCATACAGAGTCCCTGAACTAAGGCATACTCCAAGTATTCCCACTAAAGGCAGCCAACGTCGTTGCAAGACCTGTAAGTATTTCTGAAAATCTACCTCTTCAAAGGTTGGTAAAGATTCCATAGCAACTCACATGCACAAATTTAATATATATAAACAATGGTCGATACAGCGCCTAGTGGTAGATGCGATTAAATAGATTAATACATCTGTAACCATATTTCCTGTAGCCGTATTAACCCAAGAAGTACTGTACCCTTGGTGTTTCTTGTGTAACTACAGGCACAAGTTGGTTTAGATTAAGCATAATAAACTATTCTTTTTCTTTTACCACTAAAAAACAAATTTGTAAAATCTTTACAATCATCCTCGGTACAATTATCACACACCTACGTAGCATTTCAGCTATTCATCGTTCAAATAAAAAATGTCATTAAAAAGCTGAAACCTTTATAATAAAAGCATTTAAAGTGTCAAGGCAGTTTTTAACACATCAAATCTAACTCTTTACTGTACTGCAAGTGTTACATTTAGATTCATGAAGTTTGTGGAATCCTCTTAAGTACAACTTAGTATAAATTTATATGCAGTTTTCAGTACAGGTAGTTAGTCTTAGAGAATTATCAATGTATAGTTATTAGCTTTCATTGTGACAGGATGTATGTATTGATATTGCTGATGCGTTAGTAGTTACAAATGAACGCAGATGTAACAGATGAGTTATCGGCGCCAGTTATTCTCAGCCTGTTGTAGTACATAAGTTGCAACATCCTGAATTTCTGGCGCCGTCAATCTGTCTCTATAAGCAGGCATATTATTCTTACCATTAGTTACCAACTCAGTAATAGCTTCTATCGAATCGATTCTATTTCGTTTCAGAGTTTTCTTAAAAAGATTCTTACCACGTCGCACAATATTACCACCATTAATATGGCATCCTGCACAATTTGCTTCAAATATTTTACTTCCGGCGCCTATATCTCCAGCGTATGCGGGTTGAATAGTAATAACTATCAATAATAATACTAGAACTACTAACTTCTTCAATTTATTCACCTCATAATTACTGGTATCTATAATTATACTCTACTTGAGAAGTATATCTAAAGATAGATGCTATTAAAAATGTACTGATTATCTACCTAAAGGAAGTAACGAATTTTAAGTTATTGCGCCAATATAAAAATAATATCACATGTCAATTAATTAGTGCGGTAAGAACCGTAGTAGCATATGGCTAATAACATAAAAGAACAAATTAAAGCGGATTTAGATTTAGCGAAACAAACTGGACAACTGCGAGTTGAACGAGTTAGAGAAATCGTCAAATCTGCCGTTTCAGGGGTAGTTGGAGAATTTAAAGAAGGTTCAAAAGATTTACGTACACTGGTACGTGAAGCTGTTTCTGCGGTAACTGAAAACCTAACTGAACGTGGTACTGAAATTAAAGAAGAAGTTACTGCATCTATTGAAGGCGCCCTCGAAGCTGTAAACGCCAAAAGACACGAAGCAATTGCACAAACACAAGCTCAAGTTAAGCAGTTGCAAGCGCAGGTAGACGAAGAAGAAGAAAAAATTCAACAAGAAGTAGACGGAATCTTGGCAGAAATCAAAGACACAAGCACAGAAAACTCTTCACACATCAAAACCTCTATCGAATCTGCTGTAAACGCAATTCAAAATAGTGACGAAGCAGCATTATTAAGAAAACGCTACGCTCAGTTACAAGCACAACTGGCAATTGTTAGAGCAAACTTAGCCGCGCGTTATGGTGGACGTGGTGAAGAAGTAACTAATTACCTTGAAGAAGCCAAAAAATGGTACAATGATTCACGCCCACAAGCTGAATCCATGATTGGACAAGTCAAAGAAAAGCATGGGCAACTCGATGTTAAATTGGGTGAAGCTGGAGGCGCCATTGCACGTCGTGAACATCAAGTGAAACAAGTATTAAAAGACTTACTTGTAGCAGCGACAAGCTTGTTTAAAGACAAAGAAACTGTAGACAACAGTAAAGAACCTGCAATTCGTAAGTAAATGAAATTGTAGATAGAATCCCCCCTGCCCCCCTTAATAAGGGGGGTAAATTTAATGCATTTAAAACCCCCTTATCAAGGGAGTAAATTAATGCATTTAAGCCCCCCTTACCAAGGGGGGTTGGGGGGATTAATTATATATCAAAAAAATAAGGTCAAAAAAATAAGGTGTAAGCTTAACTTACACCTTTTGAAAACCACTCTTATCCTTACTTACCTAGATAAACTTTTATACAGTTCTGCGGGGGTCGAGACCTTCTTCATACTTAGAAATTGCCCAAAGCGCATGAATACTACCAGGAAGCCAACCTAATAAAGTCAACAGAACATTGATAATTAGAGTTTGACCTACACCGTATGTGAGGAAAATACCTAAAGGAGGTATTGCAATACCGAGAATGTAACGAAGTGCTTTCATAGTTTTGTGAGTTGTTAATACAGATAGATCTAGTTGAATAATTAGCTAGAAGGCAATTGAGCTTTGTTTTCGCTACCCTTCAGGGCAACATTCTTTTCAACGAAGTAGTTATTAATAAAGGTGTTAGCTAGCGACAGAATTACAGGTCCTAAAATAAATGCTGCAATTCCATGTACGCCAAATCCAGGAACTAATGCTGCTGCCAACCAAAAACAGAATCCGTTGACAATTAATGAGAAACCGCCGAAAGTAGCAAAATTCAATGGTAAAGACAACGCTGATAAAACTGGCTTAAGCGAACCATTAAGAAAACCGATTACGGCACCCGCAATTAAAGCTGCTGGGAAATTGGCGATAACAACGCCACGGAAAAGAATATCTACAATCAATAGGCTCAATGTGGTAGCCAAGACTGTTAAAAAGGTGGGTAACATCACTTTCACCTGCAATGAATATTTGCTTGTTATGTTCTTTTTATATATTTATCTATTTGCCAATTCTTTACCTCTTTAACAAGGATGATAACAGTTATATCGTGAGATAGAGATTAAACTAGCAACGGATGATGAACGGATGTAACGGATAGTTTGTTTTAGCTAACCAGGATTTGGTGGGCAATGCCCACCTTACAATTACACATCCGTTACATCCGTTACATCCGTTGCCAGTTATCTACCTACTAATTTGTCGCGTAAGGTTTTAATTTTGTCGCGAAACTTAGCTGCTTCTTCAAATTCTAAGTTCTTGGCAGCATCCTTCATTTGCGCTTCTAATTTGGTAATTAAATCAGGAATGCTTTCTAATGGTATTTCGTCGATGTGTTCTTCAACGGTTTGTAATTCCTGGGAATTCAGGCGCCGCGAAACTTCTAAGAATGATAAAATTGCGTTACTCGATTTTTTCTTAGTTATTGGTTGCGGTGTAATGCCGTGCATCTTATTATGTGCCATTTGAATCCCACGGCGCCGTTCGGTTTCTTCAATGGTTTTTAACATGCTGTCAGTAAGGTTATCAGCATACATTATCGCTTGCCCACGTATATGACGCGCAGCTCGACCTACTGTTTGAATTAAAGAACGTTCCGCACGTAGGAATCCTTCTTTGTCAGCATCCAAAATTGCCACTAACGATACTTCAGGTAAATCTAAACCTTCCCGCAGTAAGTTTACACCTACTAATACATCAAACTTTCCATCACGTAAGTCTTGGATAATTTCGATACGTTCAATGGAATTAATTTCTGAGTGTAAATATCTAACACGAATACTATTATCTTGCAAATACTCGGTTAAATCCTCAGCCATTCGTTTAGTTAAAGTCGTAACTAATACCCGTTCCTGTAAGTCTACACGGTCTTTAATTTCGCCTAATAAATCATCAATTTGACCATTACTAGGACGGACAACAATTTCTGGGTCAAGCACTCCAGTCGGACGAATAATTTGTTCAGCGACATTATCTTCAGAAATTCCTAACTCCCAATCCCCAGGAGTTGCTGAGACAAAAATACACTGGTTAACTTTCTGCCAAAATTCCTCTGATTTTAAAGGACGGTTATCAGCAGCACTCGGTAAACGAAACCCGTGTTCGATTAGTACTTTTTTACGCGCTTGGTCGCCATTATACATACCGCGAATCTGAGGTACTGTAACGTGAGACTCATCTATTACTAGCAACCAATCTTTAGGAAAATAATCAATTAAACATTCAGGTGGTTCTCCTGCAAGTCTCCCAGCTAAATGACGTGAGTAATTCTCCACACCGTTACAGTAACCAACTTCGCGCAACATTTCTAAATCGTAACGGGTACGCTGGTCAATGCGCTGTGCTTCTAACAACTTATTTTGTTCTTCTAGTTCCAGTTTACGTGCTTTGAGTTCAGCCGCTATATCATTAATAGCTACCTCTAATCTGTCTTCGGGTGTAACGAAGTGACGTGCTGGATACAAATTTACTGCTTGTAAACTCTGTAATATTTCCCCTGTTACTGGGTCAACATAACGAATTGCATCAACTTCATCCCCAAAAAACTCAATGCGAATAATTCTATCTTCGTATGCAGGTCCAATTTCGAGAACATCACCCCGAACCCTAAACTTACCCCGACCCATTTCAATATCGTTACGGGTATATTGAACAGACACAAGGTCTTTCAAAATTTCTCGTTGGTCTACTTCCATCCCGACTTGAAACGGAATTGCAGCTTTGAGATATTCATTTGGGATACCCAAACCATATATACAGCTAATCGAGGCAACAACAATAACATCGTTCCGTTCAAACAGCGAACGAGTCGCTGAGTGTCGTAACATATCTATTTCGTCATTAATCGAAGCTGTCTTTTCTATAAACGTATCGCTGACGGGAATATAAGCTTCTGGCTGATAATAATCGTAATAACTAACAAAATATTCAACAGCGTTATTCGGAAAAAACTCTCGTAATTCGTTACATAACTGTGCTGCCAACGTTTTATTGTGTGCTAAAACTAACGTTGGTTTACCTACCTTTTCTATTACTGACGCGATTGAGAACGTTTTACCAGTCCCAGTGGCGCCGAGCAACGTTTGGTACATATTACCAGCATTTACAGATTTAACCAATCGCTCAATAGCGTGCGGTTGGTCACCAGTTGGTTGAAAGGGTGCTTGAAGATTAAACTCTTTCATATATTCGTACTTAAGTACTATGAATACCCTACATAATAGTAGCGAATGTACCACTAAGAGCGCCTGCTAAAAATACGGTATTTTCCTACGGATAACCAGAAACCGGGTTTCTATACGAAACTTCTCGTTTTTATTACAATATCTCGACAAAGAAACCCGGTTTCTTATTTTGTAATTAAATTTTACCAATCGTAACGATTAATGTTTACTTATATGTATATGATGAAGATAATTATACCTATGTAAGCTCTTTTGAAGTTAAACTCTCATATAGAGGGAAATTTTTCATACTCCTAAGTATCGTAAAATTCAATTAAGAAGTGAGGGTATAATACATGGGCATCAGCAGCACTGGCAAACCAACCAGTCCTCGGCAGCGACGTGCCAAGCTCAAAGGGGAAGCCACAGTGGATGTTGAAAACAGCCAAGGTCAAGCTGAAACCACACCTGAAACCAACAATTCAGTTGAAACAGAAGAAACAAAAGTAGAAAACAAAGTCGAGTTAACAAAGGATAAGCCAGTGCCAGCAGAATCATCCAACGGAAAAGAAAAATCGAGCAAGCTTGAGCTTCGTGAAGAAAAACCTAGTTCGCTTGCAGTTTCTGGTGAACGTCCAATTGCCGCAAGTGATTTAGAAATTGCCGAAACAATATCAATTTCTGGTATTCGTCCAATTGGGGTTAGCCATCTACATGTTGTAGACACAATGAATATCATGGGTATTCGTCCAATTGGTGCGAATACAATTGATGTAGTAGACAACATCAACCTTTCTGGTATTCGTCCTATCGCTTCCAGTGCGCTTGTTGTTTCAGAAACCTATTCAGTAATGGGCAATCGTCCTGTCGCTTCAAACAGCATCGACGATTCCGACATGATAATGGGCTTTTTAGATTAGTAATTTAAATTAATTCAATAAGTAAAACTTATTTATTTTGAACCCGATTTTGAACAATCGGGTTTTTTAGTTCGTATGTTGTCTAAGTTTTGGTTCATTGTAGGGTGGGCACTGCCCACCTTACGCTCTATATAGATACTGCTGGCGCCTGCTTCTAATGAAACGTGGTATCTATCTTTAAGTAGACTATCGCTTATCCCAATAGAGAGAAGGCATCATCTGAGGTATTAAGTTAACATTCATCAATAAATAAACAAAATATAGACAAAAATTTAAAGTTTTTACCAGTGCCAGAGCTTCAATAATAGGCTTACTGGAATTTAAGTGTTTACTGTGGTTGAATTTTAGGTGAGTATTAATGCTCACCTTTTTTTATTGGAGGAAAGCACATTTGGGAAGCACGTTTGGGAAGCACGTTTGGGAAGCACATTTGGAAAGCACTGAAGTGCTTATTACGTGGGGCAGCAGCGTTTTGTTAATTTCCAATTACGACACCCCAGAAATAATCCTCGAAAGGCGCCTCGTCTAAATTGATATGATATTGTTTAGCCCAAGAATACACGTCCATACTAATACGCCCGTTCTCATCAGAAAACCAGTCGCCTCCTTTTATTGAGATATCACCTAAAATGCTAATCCAATGGGTGGGAAGTGGAAGGAATGGTGTTTTTCCGCGTAACAAACCATCAGCAGTAATTAAAGCAAATGCAACTCCACCTGCTGCAACTGATGCAGATGCTTCTTGCAGTGCGTCAAATTCTCCATATAAATATGTGTGACGGTAAGTGCAGGTGCGATAGCCTAATATTTCTTTTGTCCAACCTTTCATTTCCCAAGATTTTGTCATCCCAGCTAAGTTACGCACAATCTCCGGCGCCTCTGCTTCAATATTAAATATCGAGTTTTCAGATTCTCGCAACGTCGCTAAAACCATCCAGTCCGACTGACTCATTCGCAGGCGCCCATTGCTACGTCGTAAAGTCCGTGATGCTTCTATTTTGGTTGTTAAACCAGTGTAACTGCCTGTTTCAAACAAACTACGACAAATTTGGACATACCGTAAAGGCTGCTTGCGAACCAATTCAAATACAATCGCAGCAGGACCACAAAAAGGTTGGGCGCCTTGGTTAATTTGAAACGGGTCATTTAGACGCAACCGCATTTCTGCAACTAACTGCTTTTTATCAACGCTTGCCCATACACCAGGAGTTTTGGAATTTTCAAAGTCTGTTAAGGCACCGAGGACTGTAGGATTTGATAGCTGGGAAGTCATAATTAGCTGGTATAAATAAAATTAGTTAAAAATAAACTTATACTCATTTATACCTGCTCGGACAAACTAATTACAGAATTTCTCTACACATCGTACAAAAATTTCTACACCCATTGCCAAAGCAGTTTCGTCAAAATCGAATCGCGGGTGATGGTGCGGATATGCTAAACCCTTCTCAGGATTTGCCGAACCCAAGAAAAAGTAACAACCTGGGACTTCCTGTAAGAAAAATGACATATCCTCGGCGCCCATAGTTTGGCATTCGGGTGCAATACCAAGCGGTGTCTCCACAACTTCCTCAGCAACAGAGCGAACAAGTTCTGCTATGGCTATATTATTAATTACTGCCGGATATAATGACCAGTAATTTAAGTTATATTTAGCACCTTGCGCTTCACAAATACCACTGATAACTTGCTCGATACGATTCTTAAAAAACCCTACTAAAGCTGGGTTAAAGTACCTAACAGTCCCGCTCATCTCAGCAGTATCAGCAATTACATTACGCTTAGTGCCTGCATGAAGTTTACCAATGGTAACAACGGCGGAATCAATCGGGTTAACGTTACGTGAGACAATAGTTTGTAGTGCATTAACAACTTGGGCAGCAACAACAACCGAATCTACAGTTTGATGTGGCATGGCGCCATGTCCACCTCGACCAGAAATCGTACAATCAAAAGATTCTACAGCAGCCATTAAGGCGCCGGGTCTTACACCTACAGTTCCTACAGACAAGTTATTCCACAAATGTAAGCCAATAATCGCATCAACCTGTGGATTTTTGAGAACCCCCGCTTCTATCATCGGTTTGGCACCACCTGGGCCTTCTTCAGCAGGTTGAAAAATTATTTTAACAGTGCCAGCAAAATCATGACGATGTTGATATAAATAATATGCTGTACCAAGAGCAATAGCAGTATGTCCATCATGTCCACAAGCGTGCATCAACCCGTCGTGCTGCGAACGGTAACTTACTTCATTAAGTTCATGAACAGGTAGCGCGTCCATATCCGCACGAATTGCCAAAACTTTAGAGTGCTGAGTGCTAAGTACTGAGTTCTGAGTGGGGAGTTTTTCGCCTGTGATAATGGCGACAATACCTGTTTGGGCAATACCTGTTTGATGTTCAATGCCCCATTCTTGCAACTTACTTGCAATAAATGAAGAAGTAAGTTTTTCTTGAAAACCTAATTCGGGCTGTTGATGGAGTCGGCGCCGCCATTCGATTAGTTGCGGATGAAGGTTGCGAATAGACAGGCGAATTCGAGATAAATCGACTGAAGTTAAATTTGGAAAAGCAGAAATCATCTTAAAACTCTAATTTAATAACAGTAATGCACTTCTATTCCTATTATGCTTTGGTTTATCCGTTACATCCATTACATACGTTGCCAGAGGTGTTCTAAATCTAAATTAGATACTGAAGCCGATAACTGTTCTAAATCACTAGGGTTTTCAAAATATGGCAAACAGCCAAAAACTCGAATATTAGTAAGTGATTGTATCAAATCGGCTGGCGCCAAATCTTCAATTTCTGCTTCGCTATATGGTTGAGAACAGTTTAGAACGATTCCCAATAAGTTAACTTTGCTTAATTTGGCGAGCGCGACATTTGCAACAGCTTGAGAAATGGCGCCTAGTTTGACAGGCACAACTAATATAGTAGGTAAACGCCATTCGGCTGCTAAGTCAGCTACTGTTAACTCAAAAGTGACGGGAGAACCTAGTCCTCCTAATGCTTCGACAAACACAAAATCTCTATTTTGCTGCAATTTAGTTAGAGTTTGCCACACTAACCCCAAATCTACATTTCTATTTTCTTTGGCAGCAGCAATTGGTGGCGCCAGTGGCGCCTGAAAATATAGTGGTGTGATTTCAGATGGTGACTGCTGTAATGAAAATAGCTTTTGGTAAGTTTCGCGGTCTCCTTCTCCTGATTGTATTGGCTTCAGGATGCCAAAGCTATGGGATGCACGATATTTTTGCCAATAAGCTGCAAGCGCAGTTGTCAAAACTGTTTTACCTGCTTCGGTATCTGTGGCTGTAATTAATAGTGAATTCAACTTTAGATTTCTTTTTTAAGGTTTTTGCTTACTTATTATCTTATAAATTTCATCGATTATTTCGACCTGACGAATCAGTAGGAGCAGCATTTTCTAGTTGAGTGCTATCTGGTGTTGGAGTCGGAAAACTACCAGGTACTCTTCTATCGAAAATGCCTTCTGCTGGTTTTGTTAAGTCAAAAGTTGGGGTTGGTGTTGGAAAAATCTCTGTTGTGGTAGGTGTTGGTTCGGGAGTTGGTTCAAGCGTTGCGGTTGGTGTGGGTGTTGGGACTATGGGAGATGGTGTTGGTGTAGAAATTAAAGGTTTAACTAACCCAACTGTTAAACTATACTCGCTTTCTGTAACTCCAGGCGCCGGACTAAGTTGAATCGTATATCTACCTGTAAATGGAAGCGTGCCTTGATATGATGCAACATTTCTTGCGGCCCCATCTACTGCTTCGCGGTTTGGCGCCAGTACCGTTAGCTCGATTTGACCTTGTTGAGCCAATGAAGCTGTTAGTTGCTGTCCCTCTTGACCTTGAAATGTGTATAAAACAGTTTGATTGGCGCCTAATTTACCTTGAACAGTAGCAAGACCAGAAGCGTCAAATCTCAACCTTTTACTAAATACAGCAGGTTCCGAGGTTGACGTTGGTGTTGGAGTTACCGTTGCGCTTTCACTAATTACAGGAGAAGGAAAAGTTTGCGGTGGTGTTTCTATTGGTGTTTGTGGTTTAGGCTGGTTACGAATTGAACTAACTAATGCCCAAGAACCAAATCCAGCTAGCACAACGACCGCAGCCCCAATAGCTCCAACTGCCAAAGGATTATCTAATACCGAATTATTGCTATTGGCAGGAGGAATAACTGGGTCGGGTCTGTTAGAAGCGCGTCCTTGGTACTCTTGTTCGATTGGTTGCGGTACTAGGTCTGGGCGCCGACCCACAGCAACAGTTTGTACGTTAGATAAATTATTAGCTCTGGGGTCTGGCTGTGTTGAACTATTTGTTAAACCATTTATAGAATCTAATGCTTGCTCAACATCGCGCGCGCACGGGTAACGCTCCCCAGGAATATACTTAAGCATTCGATTCAAAACTTGGGAAAAACGGGGATTGACTTTAGCAAAACGCTGCCAATTCCACAACGTCAAATTTTCATCATATAAATCTGCTGGTTCTTTGCCAGTTAACAAAACAATTGCGGTTACAGCTAAAGCATATAAATCACTATTAGGGTATGCTCTGCCAGTTTGCATTTGTTCACCAGGGGCATAACCCAACTTACCAACTGATGTCGCGTTAACAGTTCCACTTGGTGACTGTAACTTAGTCGCCAATTCTTTAACTACACCAAAATCTATTAGTACTGGTTTATTATCTAATTGACGTTGAATAATATTTTCTGGGGAGATATCACGATGAATAATACCGCGATTGTGTAAATGTTCGAGTACAGGTAATAAAGAGCGTATAATATAGACAACTTCATCCTCTGTAAAAGTACCTCCTCTCGCTTTGCGTTCTTCGAGTAAATCGCGATAAGTTTTACCAGCAACGTAATCTTGCACCAAAAATAGCCGCTGGTCTTGCTCGAATCGTTCGCGAAATTGTGGAATTTGGGGATGCTGAATTTGATAGAGAATTTCGGCTTCGCGTTGAAAAAGCTCTTGTGCTTTCTCCCAAGCGGAAGTTGTACCAGTAGCATTGGGAATTAATTCTTTTATTGCACAAGGTTCATTAAAACGTCGCTGGTCTTCTGCCAGATAGGTTCTACCAAACCCGCCCTGACCCAAAATATTGATTATTCGATAGCGATTTTGTAGGATAGTGCCAGCTGGAATGGGTGGTTGCATGGTGATGTTAATTTAAGAACGCCAATAAAAGCTTTATACGAGGATAAGCTATAAAGACAGACAGACGCACAACTAGCGTAAGTGCCGTAGACTTTAAACGGCTTGTGTAACTCTCAGATTGACAATTTTTACACTTACCATGAGTGTACTTCAGCAGAAAAATATGATTTTCCGCACTTCTTGGATATATTGTTAGATTTGCAACCCGAAATCAAGTATGTTGCGTCATCAATATTAGTTCTTGATACAAAATACTGCCTCGGTAACACTCAAGCAAAGTGATTTGCATTACATGTAAAAATCAGCATTGCATTTGATAAGAGGAGTTACAACAGTGTAAACAATTTGCGACGAATAGCATAGAATATTGTACTACCCCCTAGCTGCACTCTTCATAAGTGCTTTTGTCATTGCCGAAATA
Organism: Calothrix sp. PCC 7716; assembly: GCF_019977735.1. Lineage (GTDB taxonomy): Bacteria > Cyanobacteriota > Cyanobacteriia > Cyanobacteriales > Nostocaceae > Dulcicalothrix. The sequence continues at coordinate 6,980,670 of NZ_AP025018.1, forward strand.
AAAACTGTACACAAAATTAATCCAATACTGATGCAAGAAGCTATAACTGAGGAGGATAGAGACGCAAGGAACATCGCGTCTCTACAGAAAAAAACAAAAATAGGTCTTATATCCAGACTTCATGTCTGTTAAGCTGTCAAAAAGGTAGTTTTACTATTTTAAGACTGAAAAACTTAATAGTTATGTTTTGCGGAGTCATACGTGAAAGTTTTCATCAAAACTTCAAACAACAGACTATTCATTTTTCAGCAACTTCCGCGTAGAAAAGCCAAATCTCTGATGATAAGATTGCCATGAATGCACATCGAGGAACTGCTGTGCTTAGTTCTGCAACTTTAAAAATGCAGCCAGCGCCAACAGGATTTACCGAAAGTAATCGTCTGCGGCTATTTTCTGGCTCTGCTAATTTACAACTTTCCCAAGAAGTTGCCCGTTATTTGGGCATGGATTTGGGACCGATGATTCGCAAACGTTTTGCGGACGGAGAACTATATGTCCAAATACAGGAATCGATACGGGGTTGTGATGTTTACCTCATCCAGCCTTGTTGTAATCCTGTTAATGACAACTTGATGGAACTCCTAATCATGATTGATGCTTGTCGTCGTGCTTCCGCGCGGCAAGTTACGGCAGTAATCCCGTACTATGGTTATGCACGCGCTGACCGTAAAACGGCAGGACGCGAATCAATCACCGCCAAATTGATTGCAAACCTAATTACGGAAGCAGGCGCCAACCGGGTTTTGGCGATGGACTTGCACTCTGCTCAAATTCAGGGTTACTTCGACATACCTCTCGACCATGTATACGGCTCACCAGTTCTTTTAGATTATCTGGTAAGCAAAAAACTTGAGGATTTAGTCGTAGTATCACCTGATACAGGTGGTGTGGCAAGAGCGCGCGCATTTGCGAAAAAGCTCAATGATGCCCCGTTGGCAATCATTGACAAACGTCGTCAAGCGCACAACGTCGCTGAAGTATTAAATGTAATCGGTGATGTAAAAGGCAAAACCGCCGTACTAGTCGATGACATGATAGACACCGGCGGTACCATCACCGAAGGCGCCAAACTGTTGCGCGAAGAAGGCGCGAGACAAGTATACGCTTGTGCGACCCATGCGGTGTTCTCACCACCAGCAATCGAGCGTTTATCAAGCGGACTATTTGAAGAAGTAATCGTCACCAATACAATACCGATGTTAGGCGCCGACACTTCTATGGAATCGCTTCGTAAACGCTTCCCACAACTCGTAGTTCTGTCAGTGGCGAATCTACTCGGAGAAACGATTTGGCGCATACACGAAGATAGCTCTGTAAGTAGTATGTTCCGATAACAGCCTTTTTGTATGTGAGCTAGCCTACAAAAAGGACAAAACGCTTTAATGCACAAGGAAAGTAAGGGCAATAACCTTGTTCCTGCTTTCCCTTCCTCAATTATCTACGTAAAACTGTATAGAATTTATTCATAATTCATATTTGTTTACTTTTCTTTAAGTATGCCCATTACTGAGGCACAAATTATACAAGGCACCACTTGTGGAACAGGCATCTTGCGTGTTGATTCAATAAAATGAGGGGCTAACTTGCAACGGATACCGCCCACCCATATGGAACGGGCAAGGATGCCCATTCCACAAGATAGAGAATGTAATTCCTGTTAAACTTTACCTTCTCTGGGTTCTCTGTGTCTCTGTGGTAAAGAGAATTACTTATACTGCACAGGCAAGATGCCTGTGCTACAAGATTACATGCATGTTACAATGGATGGGTAATTAGGGGTTACTTTACTTTAATTTCAAAAAAGTATTGTCAAAGCAAACAATGGTGAAGTATTAAGGTTAGAATATAATTGTTAAGGCTTCTTTACAGAGTTACACAAAAATTCCGTATTCTGTTACTACAGCCGTGTAAACAATATCTGAAAACCCCCTCTTAAATTATTGGAACGCGCACTATGACGCTCCCTATCCGTAACGTCGCTATTATCGCCCACGTAGACCACGGCAAAACCACCTTGGTTGATGCCCTTTTGAGACAGTCCGGCATTTTCCGCGAAGGCGAAGACGTTCCGGACTGCGTTATGGACTCTAATGACCTAGAGCGCGAGCGTGGAATTACTATTCTTTCTAAAAATACAGCGGTTAAATATAAAGAGACGCTGATTAATATTGTTGATACTCCTGGACACGCGGACTTCGGTGGCGAAGTTGAGCGCGTACTTGGCATGGTTGATGGTTGTATCTTAATTGTGGATGCTAACGAAGGCCCAATGCCTCAAACTCGTTTCGTGTTGAAAAAAGCACTCGAAAAGGGTTTACGTCCTATTGTTGTTGTAAACAAGATTGACCGTCCTCAAGCTGAACCACACAGTGCTATTGACAAAGTTCTTGATTTGTTTTTAGAACTCGGCGCCGATGATGACCAGTGTGATTTTCCATACTTATTTGCTTCAGGTTTAGCTGGGTTTGCGAAAGATAAGTTAGAAGACGAATCTAAGGACATGGCGCCTTTGTTTAATGCGATATTGCGCCATGTTCCACCACCAGTAGGTGACGTTAACAAGCCGTTGCAGTTACAAGTTACAACTCTTGATTACTCTGAGTACTTAGGACGTATTGTTATCGGTCGTATCCATAACGGTACAATCCGTATGGGACAACAAGCCGCATTAATCAACGATAAAGGCGCCATCATCAAAGGTAAAATTAGCAAGTTGATGGGCTTTGAAGGTTTGCGTCGTGTGGACATGGAAGAAGCTTCTGCTGGTTACATTGTGGCGGTTGCTGGTTTTGCAGATGCTAACATTGGCGAAACAATTACCGACCCCAACGACCCACAAGCATTACCACTAATTAAAGTAGACGAACCTACTTTACAAATGACTTTCTGGGTAAACGATTCACCATTTGCAGGTCAAGAAGGTAAGTTAGTAACATCGCGTCAAGTTAGAGACAGACTGATGCGCGAACTTGAAACCAACGTAGCTTTGCGCGTAGAAGAAACAGATTCTCCTGATAAATTCCTCGTTTCTGGACGTGGGGAATTACACTTGGGTATCTTAATTGAAACAATGCGTCGTGAAGGTTACGAGTTCCAAGTTTCTCAGCCACAAGTAATTTACCGCGAAGTTAACGGTCAACCTTGCGAACCATATGAACTTTTAGTATTAGACGTTCCTCAAGAAGCAGTTGGTAGCTGTATTGAACGTTTGGGACAACGTAAAGGCGAAATGCAAGACATGCAACCAGGTAACGGTGGACGTACCCAACTTGACTTTGTAATTCCCGCACGTGGTTTAATTGGTTTCCGTGGTGAGTTCATGCGGATGACTCGTGGTGAAGGTATCATGAACCACAGTTTCTTAGAATATCGCGGCTTAAGTGGTGACATTGAAGCACGTAACAAAGGTGTACTTATCTCGTTTGAAGAAGGTGTATCAACCTTCTACGCAATGAAGAACGCAGAAGACAGAGGCACATTCTTTATTACTCCCGGCATTAAAGTATACAAAGGCATGATAGTCGGAGAACATAACCGTCCTCAAGACTTAGAACTCAACGTTTGTAAAACCAAGCAGTTAACCAACCACCGTGCTTCTGGTGGCGATGAACTAGTACAATTACAGGCGCCTGTTGAAATGAGTTTAGAGCGCGCGCTCGAATACATTGGTCCAGACGAACTTGTAGAAGTAACTCCTCAATCAATTCGTTTACGCAAAATGGCAAAGAAGCTCGCAGGTAGACGGTAAAAAGTTAGGAGTTATAAGTTAGGAGTTAGGAATAATTTTTAACTTGTAACTTCAGGCGTAAGGTGGGCAGTGCTAGCCCTGTCAAGGTGACTTTTTGGCTTCGGCTAAAAGCCTTGCAGTAGCGACGTGTCGGTGACGTGGGTCGCAAGTTGGAGGGTCAATATTTTTCTTTGGGGCGCGCGGTTGTTTGAGAAATGAACTTAAGCGAACGCGCGCAGCCAAATCAACTAAAACTGAAGCAAGCTGTTGTTGATTTAATTCAGCAAAAATACTCCAATTTTCGGGAGGAATGGCAATCATCATACCCCTATAAGTACCCTGAATTTCTTCTGCCATATAATAGTCAGATAGACCTGCTTCAACTTTTCCAACTCCATGTACTGATGCTAGAACTGCACGAACAGTTGCCAAAATATTGTAGGTAACTAATGCTAAACAAAAAGAAAATAATGCGGCTTTGGGATAACCCAAAGTTTGAATTTCACATTCGTAATTTTGAGTTACATCTTGGAATAAATTTTCGACACTTCGTCGCCCACGGTAAAGTTCTGCAACAATTTCAGTTTTTGCTTCACTAACTGGTAACATAGTTAGAATTGCTATTTCTGACTCCCCATTACGGGTTGGTTTAAATAGTTTTAAAACTATTCGTCTTACAAGTACTGATTCTCCCCCATAAGTTAAACGTACCATTTGCTCAAATAGCTCTCCTGTGGTGGTTTTGCCTTTTCTGCGTAAAGCACTTACTATCTCTTGTGGCATACTTTTATGTTCACGTATGACAAAATTTGAACCACGCTTAATGATTCCAAATAAGAATCCTAACGTACACATGCAGCGGTCTCCAATCCACAGTTCTCCCGCATTCACTGTTGGCAAAACTTGATTAAATAATGACCGTTCCTGTGCGTGACCATCCTCACAAGGAAAAACATTAATTGCTAATCTTAACTCTGGGTCAAGTATGACGAGAGATTTTCCCGGTAGCGCGACTGCTCCAATATTTCTGAGTACTTCAAGGCGATGGTCGGTTCCTTCTAAACAATTACCATCTATTACTCGAATCTTATATGGCGCCAATAAGGAAGGTGATTTTCCTCCAATCAATTCAATCAACGATGCCATCGACATCCCTGTTTCGCGGACAATTGCAGCGCTTACACAAGTATCAACTCGATTTAATTTATCGTACACAGCTGTTCTACTAACATTTAATTGTTGAGCTTTGGCTCTATACGCCGCGTTCACGGATGGATGAATTCCGCATACAACCAAACTCATCAAATCTACTACACTCGAAAACAGCAACTCCCGCGTATACTGGGTTTGAGCGTTTGTTTCAAATATTTGATTGATTTTTTCTGGCGCCAACACTTGTTCCATCAATCCTCTAACCATGACACTGATTGGACTTTCTTCCACAAATCGCTCAAAAATTGCACCCAGCATAAAGCTAGCCCTTCCTCAAGTTGTCGCTCGGCGCCCGCGAATTCAGGCGCTGTAGATAATTATCCCACAAAAGGATATTGTCTAACCTTGCCACCTTGACAGGGCTAGCACTGCCCACCCTACTGTGAGTGATTTTTTTAATAATTGATTCAATATCGTAATATTTATAGTAGAGACGTTATTTATAACGTCTCTATTTTATTTTTATTAAAAAGGTTATAAATATGACCAAAGTTTTAGAAGATGCCGCCCATGTATAGAACGGGCAAGGATGCCCATTCCACAAGAATGGTTAATTCCACAAGAATGGTTAATTCCACAAGAATGGTTAATTCCACAAGAATGGTTAATTTAATTTTTGCCTCTTAAGCACATTCCTGCATCATTAAATTATCTCTCAACATAAATTAATTAACATATTCCATTTTTCGGTAAAATACCATAAAATTACTTAGTTTTAAGAGCAAACACTGTAAATATACTAGAATTTGTATAAATAACTAGGCTATATGTTCAGCGAAACCTTAAATAAATTGATAAATGGTAACTTTTATTAAAATATATGTATCAACCTGAACACAGCCCAGGAGATATTATTCACGGGCGTTATAAAATTATTAACTTCATTAGCAGGGGAGGGTTTGGTGAGACTTACAAAGTGGAAGATGCACAACAAGCAAATCTCATTTGTCTGCTCAAATACCTAAGACCACAAAACAGCAGTCCAACGGTTTTGAGACTCGCAGAAGAAAAGTTTGCTCAAGAGGCAGATATTTTACGTCGTTTAGGAAGCCATAATCAAATTCCACAGCTTTATGATTACTTTGAGGAAAATCTCAAGTTTTATTTAGTTGAGGAATATATTGATGGTCAAAATCTTGCTAATGAACTACGTATGGAGTTATTCAGCGAGACAAAAGTTATTGAAGTTTTATATGATGTTTTAAAAATTATAGATTATCTCTCTCAAAATTATGTTATTCACCGTGATATTAAACCTGAAAATTTAATTAGAAGAAGTTCTGATAACAAAATTGTTTTAGTTGACTTTGGAGCAGTTAAAGAAGTTGGTACCCTAGTAGTAAATGCTCAGGGGCAAACAATCTTAACAATGGCTATTGGCACACCCGGCTTTATGGCGCCTGAACAATTGGATGGAAAACCACAATTTGCTAGCGATATTTATGCTTTAGGTGTAACGGCATTATTTCTTTTAACAAGACAAATTCCTGTTTTAAATCAATATAATAACTCAATTTTTAACGGGGTGAGAATCCAACCTCACTTCGCAAAAATTTTAGAAAACATGGTGCGTTATAAATATGAAGAACGCTATCATAATGCATCTGATGTTCTTGCGGATTTAGAACCATTAACTTTGTTAGGACAAGTACTTAACCATCGGTACGAAATTAACAGTTATTTAGGTGGAGAAGGGTTGATTTACACCTATTCTGCCCAAGATAAGCAACGTCCTTATCAAGCTAATTGTATTATTAAACAATTGAAGCTTACACACTATAACCAAAGATTGCTGCAAGAGGCACAAAATCGTTTTTCAGCCGCAGTTCAATCACTAAAAACATTACCTGCTCATCAGCAAATACCACAAATATCAGACCATTTTCAAAATAATAAAGAATTCTATTTAATTTATGATTTTATTGACGGAGAGTCTTTAAGTAAACAAATTACAGCAGTAAGCTTGAGCGAAGTTGAAGTGACTGCATTGTTGAAAGATATTTTAAATATATTATCATTTATACATCAACATGGAGTTATTCATGGTGATATCAAGTCTTCTAATTTAATTAAAAGACATCAAGATGGGAAATTTTGTCTAATTAATTTTGCAGATTTGAAACAAATAGCAAATTTAAGCTTTAATGGACAAAATATAATTGTTCCACCAAGAGGAACAAATGGATATATGGCGCCTGAGCAATTTCAAAATAGATTGCAAGCTAACAGTGATATTTATTCTTTGGGCATGACAGCTATTCAAGCTTTAACAAAAATTTATCCAGACCAATTACAAAGAGATTCCCAAGATGAAGTTATATGGCAAAACCAAGCTCAAGTCAGTTCAAAGTTAACAAGAATATTAAATAAAATGGTACGTTTCCAAGCTGGAAAACGCTATCAATCTGCTCAAAGTGTTTTAAATGATTTAAATACTCAAACTTTGCAGGAAAAACTAGAAAAATATTGGAAAGTATTAGTTTTAATTGGTATAACTTTAAGTGCGCTTCTTGCTTTTCGTATTTATATAGTTTTACAAGAATTGCAAAGAGACAATTTTTTCAATCAAGGCTTTGAGAAAAAGCAGGAAGGAGATAATAAAAAAAATAACGGAGATATTATTGGCGCCAATAAAGCTTATGATGAAGCTATTCAAAAATTCAATCAAGCCTTAGAAATAGACTCAACTTTTACAAAGGCTAAGGTTAATTTGGGTTATACTCATGTTCAGCGTGGTAGTTTTACAAAATCTTTAATAGCTTGTAATGATGCAAAAAAGGATGATTATAATAATCCTAAAATTTTTATTTGCTTGGGCAATGCAAAGCATGGTTTAAAACAATATGAAGAAGCTTTACAAGATTACGAGCAAAGTATTAAATTAGCTTCTAAACCAGATGATATTGATGATTTGGTAAAAGCTTTGACTAATAAAGGTGAATCATTACTCGCATTGCAAAAATTTAATGATGCCCTGGAAGCATATACACAAGCTACTCAAAAGCAGCCAAATAATTCTATTGCTTGGACTGGTAAGGGTAAAGCTCTGTTAAGTTTAGAAAAATATAATGATGCGCTCGATGCTTTTAGAAAAGCTCTTACTATCAAAAATGATTATAAACCTGCAATAGATGGTGAAAAAGAAGCGCGTAAACGATTAAATTTACCGTAGGGCAGGCTTTCCGGCCTATCCTACAGCCAATTACCTACTAAAACAAAAGGCGCCCAATAAAAAGGATGATTAAACTTTTGAATTTTCAATAGAGATATTTGAGCATTGCGAAGTGCTTCTGCCCTAGACAATTTGCGTGTAATCAAATTGTGATAAAATTCTTTCATCAATTCGACCGTAGCATCATCTGATACAGACCACAAACTCGCGATAGTACTACTTGCTTCAGAGCGTATTACTACACCAGCCATACCTAAAGCTGCTTTTTCATCTCCAGAAGCTGTTTGGCAAGCGCTAAGAACAAGCAATTCTATATTTTTATTGTTGATACTATCTTGAGGATTAAGCAAATTCTGAAAATCATCTACATTAATAGTACTATTATTGCCAGTTACAAGAAATGTTCGTTCTCGATTAGAACTAAAAACACCGTGGGTTGCTAAATGCACAATAGTAGGAGAAGTTTTAATTTGTGTTTGCAAATTCTTTTGGTTAAAGTTTTTATTAGGAAGTATTGTAGTCGCTACTCCTACTTTTTCAAATTGCTTAATACTATTTAATTCTTTTTCTACTCCTCGAAGTCCTGGAAATGGCTCTTTACCGATATATTGAGTTTCACTAACACCTGCTGCTAAAATTTTCATATTGCTGCGTGACACTGGTTTTGTTTCCACCAGTTCTTGACCTAAATTTAGAACGACATTATATTTTTCAATTAGATATTTTTGAGATATGTTATCATGTAAAGCTGCTATAGGAATTTTTTGGAAGGCTCTATCTAGTAAGAAAACTAAAGTTTTGACATCTTTTGGGTCTAATTGATTATTTTCTTCTAAAGGTTTTATTAACCAATTATATACAAGCTGAGATTTTTTCAAAAATTCATGTTTATTTTTTTTTAGTTTTTGCTGTTGAAATTCGTCTGTATCTAAATTTCCCCCACTATTAATTAGAAGAGCCGAGTCTGATTTAAGCTCTGTGTTATTATATATAATGCTTGCCAAGCTTTCTAAAGTATTTTTAACTTCATCTTCGTTGACAGGAAAATAATTACTAGTTGTTTGTCCTGAACGGTAAAGAATGACCTCTAAGCGATTTTTCAAAATAATTGGATAAATCACAACAGCGTTTTGGTCAATTTTGTCTATTTGTACTGGTTTAGCAACAGGAGGGGAACATGGTTCTTGAAAAAAGTTATCTAGTTCTGCTAATTGTAGAGATTGCATAACAAGACGAGCTGTATCTAAGGGACTTTTTAGTGGTTTACCCTCTGTTTGTAGTACTAGCTGCTCAAAATCTATTTTATTTCTGTCTGCTTGCAATAGTAAATCGATAAATTCTCTATATATAGGTTCTACATTTTGACGAAATGAAAACTGATTATCTGTATTAGTTACTAAATCCGCTCGCAGTGACTGAAGTATATTCCATGCTTCTGCGTAAGATGATAATGCTGCTTTTATATCTCCTTGGGTTTTTAGAATGCGTCCTAACTGGTGTCTATGACGATATAATATTTGGCGCCTATCGGCATTAATTTCATTCGACAACGACAAAGCTTGTTCAGTTAGTTTCTTTGCTGTATCAAGGTTGAGCTTATCTTGTTGCGTTAAATTTCCTGTTTCCGGCACCTGTAGTTCATATAATCTAGCAAGACTTCCTAAAGCTAATGTTTCTGCTTGCTTGTCTCCTAAGTTACGAGACTTCTGAATAGCTGTAGATAAAATTTTGGCAATTTTTTGTTCTGGATAATATTTTTTGTTACGATTAAGTTCAATTAAGCTGTTGCTAAAATTAATATATGCATAAATAGCTTCGCGATTCTGTGGTAATTTTTCTAAATTTAACTCGACTTTTGGTAATTTCTGTGCCAAAATATTATCTAGCTTTAACTGTAATCTTTCTAAATCATCCTTGTTGATTTTGATAATTTGTTCAGCCCACCATTGTTTGTTTTCAACTAATAAACTTATTTGATTCAGTTCAGCTTGAGTTTGTGTTAATATAGAAGATTGTTTCTTAGCTAAATCATAGTTACTCATCGCTTGCTGATATAAATTTAAAGTAAAATCAGCAGTATTAAAATTAGCATCTTCATCAAGAATATTACTTACGATTATTTTATAATCTAAGCTATTTCTATTTTTACTTGCTTTAATACGTTTGAGATTACCTAAGCTAATATATATAATGCTCTGATATTCTGGATATTGTTTTGATGCTTCTAAGCTTGTCTGTAAAACTGTATTTGCCAATTCTAACTCATCTAATTTTTGCAGAATATCACCGAGAAGACGTAAGCTAATTACTTTATTTATATTTGCGTGTACTTGTAAACTATTTATAAACTTTTTATGTACTATTTTAATATCATTACTATTTTTGTTATTCTTAATTAATTGGTCACAGGTTAAATTTTTAATAAAGAGTTGAGTAATTTGATTACACGCTTCTGGATAAAGTCCCAATGATTGTAAAGCTTGAGCTTTATTAATTAAATTTCTATTTTTCCCTTCTTCATCTTTTTTATATGCATCTGCTGCTTGCTGCCATACTTTTACGGCTTCGGCAAAACGTCCAGCTTCGTAATATGAGTTACCTTGCTGTTCTAATTTTAAGGCATTGGATGCTTGAGATGGAATAGGAGCAATTATACTTAGAACAAACGTGAATAATATTGATATTAAAATGGATTGTACTGTAAGGTAAAATAAAAACCTTTTTCTTGCCATGTTCTTTCCCTCGCATCAATATTAACTAACGGAATGCCATAATCTAAACGCGCGTTAAATTGTTCACCCATTTGCCATTGCAAACCCAAGCCAACGGAAGCCAAAGTATTAGTAGTATCTAAAGTACTCTCACTACCGCTGTTCCAAGTAGTTCCAACATCAACAAATGGAATTACCCGTAATATATTATTTCCTTTAGCTGTACTGTAAATAGGTAATTGCAAATCTGCTGAGACAAAAACACCATTATCGCTAAATAAAGCATCTTGACGATAACCCCGCGCGCTAAAAATACCACCTAATGTAAACTGTTCTAAAGGAACGAGTGCTGTATTAGCTAGTTGCACGTCTGAACGAACTAAAAGTCTAGGTGTAACACGGGGGTTATTACTTTTTGAACCGAGCAAACGTAACCACTGTAGTTGTCCTCTCCATGCAAAAAAACGACTATCAGGCGCCGAGTCATTCATTGAGGCATTAAATGCACCTACTCCCACGCTAAACTGAGAGCGTGCCAAAAATACTTCTTGAAAACTGCTTCGTCTCCACTCCTGAAAAAAACGCAGCGCTGAAATGCGAGTATTTCCTCGTGCATCTGCTCCTACAGAAATAGGAAAATCTACCCCTAAAACAGAAGTATCACTTTCTCGTCGAGATAATGTTAAACCGAGTGCAAGCTCTTGTGTAAACTCTGCACGCGCGTTTTGTACTACTGGTTGACGCAAGCTAATTTCATAATTACGAGAGTTTGACTCAATATCTAAATCTTTAAATGGCGGTTCTATAATATTGTTTGAAGTTTTGCTATAGCTAAAACCAATAGTACCATTCCGCGAATTTATCGGTATCGTGTAGCTTGCATTTATCCCATTACTGCCATCAGTATTGTCATAACCTATATTTAACCTATCTCCTAACCCCGTTAAATTAGCTTCTTCTATTTCTACACCCCGTCTAAAACTACCCACACTAGGGTTCCTGCTGTTATCTAATATAATTCCAATATTGTCAGTACTTGCTTCTCTAAATGTAACTTTCAGTAAATTAGTACCAGGAATAGTGCCCGCAGATAATTCTGCTGATATGCTTTCAATTAAAGGATTTTGTTGCAGCAGTTGTAAAGTTTCGCGTAAACGTATGATATTTAAAGGTTTGGCAATACCTAATTCTAAACGTGAGCGCACGTAACTATCATTTAATTGTTTGGAACTTGTTGGTTCTCTTGTAACTCGCAGTTCTTGTAAGCTACCTTCAATAATTTGAATTTTAACAACACAACTTTCGGCGCCTTGTGACTTGACAAAACAACCAGTTAATGTTTGTTCTGGAATATAGGCGCCGGAAGTCACATATCCTTCTTTAATATAAAGGCTAGTAATTTTAGAAGCAGCTTGGAGGAGTTGTGTAAAAGTTATAGGTTGCTTTGTATTTGTAAACTCTTGAATTTCTTGACGCAGCCTTTGGTTACTAAATATATTAGAGCCATCAAAATCGAAACGCTCAATAGTAATTCTACCTGTAACGTTATCAAGATTTTGCTCAGGAGTCGGTAAGTCAGGAAAAATTCGTAGAAGTTCTTCTTGGGGAAGTAGAGGTTCTTCAACAAAAGGAATATTTTGTGCGCGTGCGAACAAACATGTGTTACTCAAAGCAACAAACCCCAACACAACCAAAAATTTAATATGCATGGCAGTTAGTTGTAGGTTGGTTGGAGGAACGGAACCCAACAGTATTAGCTGTAAGAAGAATTTCTCCTTTATTATTAACTCCCCATCCCGTAGCTGGTCGTGGGTAATTAACTAAAGTAGCAGGAGGTTGCTCATTACTAGATGGCGCCGATACTCTTACAGATTCACTCTTTAATGGTTCTGTAGGACTGGGTGGTAGTCCACCTCGTCCGGTAATGAAAAATTGATTACGGTTTTTTCCGACTTCTGCGGTACAAGCAGATGCTACTTGGTTTTCTGGACTGAAAAAGTTTGTTGGTACGTCTGTTAATTCTTGGTTTGAGCCAACATCAGGAAGATTTATTTCAATAAGACCGTTAAATTGAGTTCCTAATTCTGAACTGGCAGTAATGGCAAAAGGAAAAGCAAATAGTCCTTGGGTTGTAATTCGTACATTGCCCCCTTGTCTACCCGCATCTGCTTTAACACTACTGTTTTCTAAAATAGCAATTGCACCTGCTTGTATCGTGATGTTACCGCCATTACTATTACTACCAGCAACAGTAGAAATTTGAGAGTTTCCCCGCAACTGCAAGGAGTCTCGAATTTGTAGCGTTGTGTTGGCACCAGTACCTACTACTGTTGCACCTCGTATAAAACCATCTTTTAATTTAACCGACTGAGCTTGTACTTGAAGTCTACCAGCAGGCCCACTACCACTAGCACTTACTGATAATTCGGCGCCATCTTGAATATTCAACAAACCAGTAGTAATTTCTAAGTTGCCACCTGTACCTGTAGCTTCATTTGCGGCAATAGTGGGTCTATCTTCTCCAGATAAAGCAAACAAACCACTAGCAAATGTACGTGTTTGTACTTGATTATTTAGTGTCAGTTGTACTTTACCAATGCCACTAAGTTCTACTGTATCTGAGGCATTAATAATTAAGTTACCTCCTTGACCTCCAGAAATACCACTTTCACCTCTACCACGAGTAGATGCAGAAATTCTTGCACCATCTTGAACCACCAAACGACCAGTATTAACAGTTAAAGAACCTCCATCTTGAGTTCCTTCTGTGGAGGCAAATAAACCACTACGACTGAAAATAGTAGTATTAGGAATAGCGCTAACTCCAATTAATTCTATAAACTCACGAGCTAATACATTAAGTTCTCCAGAACGTCCCGTTCCAAAAGCTGTCACCGAAACATCTGCTCCATCGCTAACTCTTAGCTTTTTACTATCAATTGTGATGTTACCGGAGTTTCCGGCGCCACGGGAAGTAGCGGCTAAAGTACTAAACTGCTCGGCAGATGTTGATGCTCCAGTTACATTAATTGAATTTGCTAAAACAGTAATATTTCCACCTTGCCCAATACCTTCTGTAGCAGCTGACACTTGTGCCCCAGAGCGAATATTTAACTGCTCAGTTTCTATTTTGATATCTCCACCCTGACCTGTCGCTCTGCTAGGAACAATATTTGGGTTTGGTCTTTGCTCTCCAGATAAAGCAAACAAACCACTAATAAAACGACCATCAGGACTGGCGCCACTTAGTTCTATGTTTTTGGCATTAACCAGCAAATTACCACCTCGTCCCCCTGGTTTATTATCTTGACCTCTACCGCGCGTTGATACAGATACCCTTGCTCCATCCGTTACTTGTAATTTAGGGGTATTAATTGTGATATCACCACCGTTTTCTGTTCCTTCAGTTGCAGCAAATAAACCGCTACGACTAAAGTTTTGCCCCCCTGGACTAATGCGGGCGCCTATTAATTCTACAAACTCAGAAGCATTAACGGTAAGATTACCCCCCTTACCTGAGTTAAAAGTCGTTACAGATACATCGCCACCATCTCTTGCAGTTAAGCGATTAGTGTTAATATTTACACTCCCAGAATTTCCACTTCCCCTTGATGTCGCTGCAATTGTGCTAAATACTTCACCATTAGAACTGGCGCCACTGACGGTTACATTGTTAGCTTGGATATTTATGACACCAGCATTTCCGGCGCCTCCTGTTTCCACAGAAATTTTAGAACCATTCGTCACATTTAAATCTTGTGACCGAACAAAAATTTCGCCACCGTTTTGATTTCCTAAAGTTTCAGCAACAATGTTTGAGCTATCAGTAAGGGTAACATGTCCACCTTGCACTTGAATACTACCGCTACTATTCAGGGCAGACTGTGATAATAATTGAATATCGCCAAAATTATTTACACGATTGTATCCCAAAGTCCAACCATTAGTTACTGGGTTTAAGCTAACTAAACTGTTGGCGCCAACACTACCTACTTCAATACGTCCTTGTGATGCTGTTAACTGACTACCATCTAGAGTAATACCCCCAGCTACTAAAGCTATAGTTTTTTCAGGAGAGACTCGCAGATTGGCGCCATTACTAATAATATTTGCTGGTATTGCTGGGAATTGCAAACCCAAAGGTACATTAATACTCAATAAAGATGTGGTTTGAGGACTAGTCGCGCTAAATTCACTACCATCAGCAAATATAATGCTACTTGCTGTACTAGATACAAAAGAACCACCAATATTTAACGTAGCATTGCGACCGAAGAAAACTCCATTAGGGTTAAGTAAAAATAAGTTAGCATTGCCTCTAACTTGAAGCAAACCATCAATATTAGAGATAAACCCACCCGTAACCCTCGTCAAAATATTTTCAATATTCAAAGGGTTATTAAAAAAAGCTAATCCAGCAGTAGGAACGGAAAATTCTTTAAAACTGTGAAATAAATTACTTCCTGCCACAGTACCACCATTTATCTCAAAATTGATGTTGCCAATCGGTGTGACAACTGAGTTAACTCGAAGAGTGTTATCTGGAACTATTTGCCCCAATGCAGGACTCGAAGCTATGGGCAAGCATAGACAAAGACTACAAACAAGCCAGGAAGGTAGAGCATTTCGTATCATGGGATACATAATTGCCGATAAATGGCAACAATGGTAATGATTATTGAAAAATACTATAAAAAAACAGTAATAGTCAAATAATAAGGTATTATTGCTAACGATTAAGCATTCGCACGAACAATGAACCCGTGAGCAGCCTTATGAATAAAGCTTTTATGACATTCCAAAAATCATTGTTGCTTAGTTTAACTGGAGTAATGACGATTGTTGCAACCCCAGCTTTCAGTCAATCGAACTCAGAAAATAAGGTTTCATTTCGTTGTGACACTTCGCAGCTAATACCAGTAACCGTTGCATATAACCCCAGTAACCAGCAACAACAACCAATTAATATAATTACTTGGAAGCAAGAGCATATTGATTCACAGAATATTGAGCTTGATTGTAAAAAGGCAGCAGAAACATTAGGTAAACGTTTCAATTCAAAGGAACTTTCGGAGACAGATTATTCTTTGGGTGTTGAGACTAAATTATTGGACGATACTAACTCTCAAGATAAAATGACTTTATCTACCGTTTGTTTACTTCGTCGAAGTGGTGGAATTTGTCAACCCAATGGCAGCAATCAACTAGTTCGTATCAAAACTATAGTTAATAACGAAGAAGCCAGTGCTAAAACTTTCTCAACAATTATTAACCCAGATTTTGCCGAATTAGGTAGAGCGAATCTTAGAACTGTTGGTGTAACCTACCCGCCAATTAAGTCTAGAACGTTTTGGAAGAGATTGTTTGGTTTAAGGTAGAATTTATATTATTGATTTAGTATTCAATTTAGACCAGGGCGGGCAAGGATGCTCCGAACTTTGCCAGAAGAATAATCTCCTGGCAAGTTCTCTCCACCCCACAAGAAGTTTGTTAATTTAATCTTGAATAGGCGCCCTTCTGGTTAGATATGAATGTTTATAAGTCATAAACAGATTCTTGTAACATCAAATTATCTCTCGACACAAATTAATCATGTATTGTATTTTACGTTATAATACCGTAAAATTACTTTATTTTTAAAGCAAAAAATTGTAAATAGCTAGGCTATTAGTTTAGCCAAATGAGAAATTACGATTAGAAGTGGAAAATTTAACCAAACTATATGCTGTATCAAGCAGAACATAGCCCTGGAGATATGATTTATGGGCGTTATAAAATCATCAGTTTCATCAGTCGGGGAGGATTTGGTGAGACTTACAAAGCTGAAGATAAACAGCAACAAGGACTTATTTGTTTACTTAAGTACTTAAAACCCCTAACTACTAGTTTATCGTCTTTGAGAATTGCTCAAGAAAAGTTTTGTCAAGAAGCTTCGACGCTGCGTCGTTTGGGAACTCACAGTCAAATTCCAGAGTTGTATAACTACTTTGAAGAAAATCAAAAATTTTATTTAGTTGAAGAATATATCGATGGTCAAAATCTTGCTGACGAGCTAAAAAGTAGCGTATTTAGCGAAATACAAGTTATTCAAGTATTGTATGATACTTTGAAATTATTAGATTACCTGTATCAAAATAATGTTATTCACCGAGATATTAAACCAGCTAACTTAATCAGGAGAAATGACGATAAAAAAATTTTTTTAGTTGATTTTGGGGCAGTTAAAGAAATAAGCACTTTAACAATTGATTCTTACACACAAACAATTTCAACAATGGTTGTGGGTACATTAAAGTACATACCACCTGAGCAAGCTGAAGGTCAAGCAACTTTTGCCAGTGATATTTATGCTTTGGGTATAACAGCACTAGAACTTTTAACGAAAAAGATTCCACATGGAACTCAGGAAGTTGAAAGTATTTTAAACGAACTTGAGATTAACCCAGACTTAGCAAAAATTTTGCGAAAAATGGTGCGATTTAATTATAAAGAGCGTTATCAAATACCATTAAATGTTCTTTTCGACTTACAACCATTAATTTTATTAGGGCAAACACTTAACCATCGGTATAAGATAACAAAGTATTTAGGAGAAGGCGATTTTTATTACACATATTTGGCGGAAGATTTGAAATCTCCTTTTCAATCTGATTGTATTATTAAGCAACTTCATCTCAAAGTTAATAATCAGTATGTTTTGCAAGAAGCACAAAGCCGTTTTACTAACATATTGAATTTATTAGATAAAGTTTCTCATGAACAAGTTCCACAACTTTTTGATAATTTTGAATATAATGAAGAATTTTACTTAGTTTATAAGCTGATACCAGGAGAATCTATAAGCGAGCAGTTAACAAGAGAAAATCGTTGGAGCGAAGCACAAGTAATTGCGTTACTCAAAGATGTATTAAAAGTATTATATTTTATGCATCGGCAAGGTGTTATTCATGGTGATATTAAACCCTCCAATTTAATTAGGCGCCAGCAAGATGGCAAAATTTGTCTGATTTATTTAGCGGCGCCGGAACAACTTAGCAAGAAAAATGAATTGCAACCTGCCAGTGATATATATGCTTTAGGAATGACGGCTATTCAAGCATTAACAGGAGTTCATCCTCAAGAATTAAAAGTAGATTTACATGGTGAAGTTTCATGGAAAAATCTATGTAATGTCAGCCCAAATTTAGCACTAATATTAGATAAAATGGTGCGTTCTAAAACTGAGAAACGTTACCAATCCGCACAAAAAGTTTTAGAAGACTTAAATACTCAGGTATCGTGGGCAAAAATTGAAAAGTATTGGCGCCTAATAGCTATGCCTACCATTGCTATTAGCTTTAGTATTGCTTATTCTATCTATTCAGGCGTTCAAGAACAGCAAGCAGTACATTATTTTAATCAAGGTACAGAAAAAATACTCTCTGGAGACAATCATAAAAAAGCTGGTGATATTGAAAAAGCTAATAAATACTATAATCAAGCCATTGCAGCTTTTGAAAAAGCAACACAAATTAATCCAAAATTCACAGAAGCTTGGGTTAATCAAGGGTATGCTTATGGTCAACGCAGAAAATTTGCCGAGCAAGCTCATGCCTGTATTCAAGCACATACAATTAACTCAAATTCTCCTTTAGTTTGGATTTGTATTGGAAATGTTCAATTTGCAGCAAAGCAATATGAAGACTCAATTAAAAGGTTTACTCAAGCTACTCAAACTTGTAATTCTCAGGTTGAAAGTGAAAAAAATACTTGTGTTGTAGCTTGGAGCAATATAGGTGATGCTTACTTGGCTTTAAATAAACCTGAACAAGCATTTAATGCTTTTAATAAAGCTCTTCGTGTAAAAAAAGATTTTCAACAAGCAATTAATGGCAAAACAGAAGCAAAAAAACATCTATAATACAAACACGTAAAATCTTGACTTCTGTCATGCTGAAGAACGTTAACGCAGTTTTCCCGCAGGGTAGCATCTCTATAATGTCATGCTGAGGAACGAAGCATCTTAAAAGTTTTGACTTTATTAAGCGTGAATACGAGAAACCAGGTTTCCTTTGATAACGTTGAAGGTTGTTATGTTCAGTGTTGGGGAAACCTGGTTTCTGGTTTGTTTAGTTAAAAATTAGGTCTAGGCGTTGTTGTGATTGTTTTAGTGCTTCTGTGGGGGAGGTTTTGCCTAGTAGAACTGATTCTACTGCTCGACCTATGTTTTCTGAGACTCGGTTGTAACCTGGGAATATTGGACGAGAGCGTCCATATTTGGCTTGGTCTAAAAAGACTTTAACTGCGGGTTGTTTTTTGGCAAATTCTAGGTATTTTGGATTTTGGCGAGATTTGATGTTTATGGGTAAATATCCGGTTCCGAGTGCTAGTTCAGTTTGGAATTCTTCGCTAAGTGCATATTCTGCAAATTTAAATGCGGCTTTTTCTCGTTCTGGCGCCGTTTTAAACAAAAATAAGTTTTCACCACCAATACTGGTTGCTGGACGTTGACCTACTGGTATGGGAAATACACCAAAGTCTATACCTTTAGCTTGAAATTCTCCTAATGTCCAAGGCCCTGTTAACTGCATGGCTACTTTACCTGCTACCAAAGCATCGGTTTCATATCCGCGTTCGGGACCCGACAGCACAGCTGAACCATCTGTAATTAAATTTCGCCAAAGCTCTAATGCTGATATTGCTCCTTTATTATTTGCTAAATTAACGGCGCCAGCTACTTGACTTTCACCATTTACTAAATCACCGGCACCGCTCCACATAAACGGCAACCAGGTAAATACTGTAAATTCTCCTTTTCCTAAAGGTAGAACCATACCATGTTGGTCAATTTGTCCGTCGTTATTGGTATCGCGCGTTAGTTTTTTTGCTACTTGTCTAAATTCTTCCCAAGTCTTGGGAACTTTCACCCCAGCAGCTTTAAATAAACTAGGACGGTAAAAAACACCGACGTTATTTGTTGCAAAAGGTACAGACCATATTTTCTGTTTGTATTCCATCGACTCGAATAGTGTCGGGTCAATCTCTGCTTTTACAGGAGATTTATTTAAGTATTCATCTAAAGGTATCAACGCATTAAGTTCGACTAGCTGACCACCAATAGTTGGATTGTACCATAATAAATCAGGGGGTGCGTTTCCAACGACTGCTGCTAATATTTTCGGTAATTGTTGGTCTTGCTGCCCAACGTACAATGATTCAACTTGAATATCTGGATGAGTTTTATTGAATTTATCGACTAGCTTTTGCAGTACGTCACGGTTTGGTGGTGGGTTGACACCTTGCCACAATGTTAAACGTATTACTCCATTATTGTTAGAAGTGTTAGAAGGCGCCTGACACCCTGTTATTAAGAATATGGTACACAGGAGTACTACTAGTAACCCCCTGAAGGTGCTTCTATAACTGCGAGCGTTGAAAAAAAACGGCATAAGACAAATACTTAATAAATATAGATGAGTTGACTTACGAACGATTATGGCAGGACACAGTAAATGGGCAAATATTAAACGCCAAAAAGCAGTGGTGGATGCGAAAAGAGGTAAAACCTTTACGCAAATGTCACGAGCGATTATTTTGGCGGCACGCAGTGGCATTCCAGACCCAACAGGAAATTTTCAACTGCGAACGGCTATCGAAAAAGCTAAAGCTGCTGGTATTCCCAATGATAATATTGAGCGTGCCATTGCTAAAGGCGCCGGGAATTTTGCTGGTGACAATACCCAATTAGAAGAAATTCGTTACGAAGGTTATGGCCCAGGTGGTGTAGCTATTTTAATTGAAGCGCTGACCGATAACCGTAATCGTACTGCTGCTGAACTGCGAGTATCGTTTAGCAAAAATGGCGGAAACCTTGGTGAAACTGGTTGTGTCAGTTGGATGTTTGCCCAAAAGGGCGTATGTATCGTAGAATCTGTTAAAAATGAAGATAAATTACTCGAAGCATCTATTGAAGGTGGCGCCGAATATTATGAAATGACCGACGAAGAAACAGCCGAAGTATTTACCGAAGTCGCTGACCTCGAAACCCTTAGCCAAACCCTCAAAAATCAAGGCTTTAAAGTAACCGAAGTTGAACTACGCTGGATTCCTGACAATAGCGTTGAAGTTAGTGACGACCAACAAGCACGCACACTCCTCAAGTTAATTGACACCCTCGAAGCATTAGATGACGTCCAAAACGTCACAGCTAATTTTGAAATGCCAGAACAATTAATGGCAGCAATAGCTTAATTGTGCTAGCGATGTCATACACGGCATCGCCTACTACTTTTACTATTTTTCCATGAAAACTCCACATCGGTTAAGTTAAGTTATAGGTTTAGAGATATTTGTGCTAGATATTTAAATGAAGCTAGTTCAAGGAGCGGAATTTCTGAAAAAGGTTGAAGCTAAAGGGGTTGAAAAACTTATTGCCCCACTTATTGCACTGCTTGGTTTCGTGTTTTTAGTACAATGGCTAATACGCGGGGATTTACGCTCCGAGTTTTCTGACCCTACTTTTAACCAACAACAGCCACCTTTGGTAATGAAGGGGGGAGACCCATATATCCGTGCGCTGATGCGAACAATTTCTGCTAGCGAGTCTAATACACCACGTCCCTATTCTGTTTTATATGGTGGTAAAAATGTTAATGACCTAAGTCGTCATCCGCAAATTTGCGTCACAATAGTTAATGGACCGAATAAAGGTAACTGTTCTACTGCTGCTGGTCGCTACCAAATTATTAATACAACTTGGTATAGAATTGCTCCTCGCTATCATCCGAATCCATCAAATTTAATGTTTTGGACGAATTATAGCTTTGAGGCAGAGTACCAAGATATGGTAGTTCATCGCTGGTTAAGTGATTCACGTGTATGGGGCGCCGATATTTCCCAATTATTACGTCAAGGTAGAATTAATGATGTATTAAAAAAATTATCTCCGACTTGGACTAGTTTAGGATATGGTATTGAAAATAACTCAATGAGTCGCTCTTTACCTGGTATTTATCAAAGAATGTTGCAAGATGAGTTAAAGAAACCGGGTTTCTCTTCGTAAAACTCGAAATTATCGTTCCACTTGGAAAAGAAACCCGGTTTCTGAGGGTATAAAAAAAGTTGAAACTTTTTCTGCAAAAATCTTTGGTTTTTCAAAATGAATATTATGTCCGGCGCCTGAAATTATATTCAAGTTACAATATTTACAGGCATCTACCATTTTAGTATTTATTTCAATAAATTTTTTATCGTATTCTCCAACTAATAAAAGTATTGGCACTGTATTTGTCTTAATCTTGTCCCAAAGTGATGGTTGAGTTCCTGTTCCCATCCAACATAACGATTTCGCTAATTCCGCAGGGATATTTTTAAGCCGAGTTGTAATTAATTTATCGTACTGAGAATGGTTTTTAATATTACCGAAAATAGATTGAGTATACCAAGCTGATAAAAAGCCTGTAAAATCCTCAGTTGTATTAATTCGGTTGAGCTTTCTGGCTATTTGATTATCGCTTTTGACTCGTTCTAAGCGCTGTGTTTCTGTAGATAAACCAGGAGAGGCAGATTCTAGAATAACTTTCAAAAAACGTTCAGAAAAGTTTAATATTAAGTATAAAGCTAATCTACCACCCATTGAGTAACCAATCAAAAAGCAGTTAGATATTTTTAATTCGTTAAGTAAATTAATTAGACTTTGGGCCGTGAATTCCATTGTATAATAATCATTACTTTCTAACAGTTGACTTTTTCCATGTCCTGGTAAATCAACTGTTAAAAACGAAAAATCATTTAAATCTGAAATTATTGATACAACGTCTTCAAATTCTTCACAGTTACCCATAAAACCGTGTAGAAATAGAATTGTCGGTTTACTCAAATCCCCTTGAATACAGTAGTTCAACTTATACTTATCACTCAACATTTTTTAAACTACTCACTACTCAGCACTCAGCACTCATTACTCAGCACTCATTACTCAGCACTCATTACTCTATTAAGGTAAAAATCTATCTAAGGCAGCTTTGAGTTGCTCGATTTCTGTTTCAATATTACCTTCCTTTGAGGCTCTAGAAATACACTCGCTTAAGTGTTCATCCAAAACGATGCGGGCTACTCGGTCTAAGGCGCCACGCACAGCAGCAATTTGTAATAGTACATCTGGACACGGACTATTTTGTTGTACCATTGTTTTTATGCCGCGAACATGTCCTTCAATTCGCGATAGTCGGTTTACAATACGTTTGAGAGACTCTTCGCTATGTACATGAGGATGGGCTGAATGGTTATGTGAATGGTCATGTTCATCATGTTCGATTTTTAGTGAATCAGAAACAGGCAAAGGTTCTTTTTTTAGTCGGTTGGTTCCATTCATGAGTAGTAAGCAGCAAGTGTTATTAAAATCAATCCTAGCCTAGATGCAAGCCGAGAAGTGGAATTATAAGATGACAACTGCTCAGGTGTAAAACCCGAATGAGCAAGTACGGATGTCTATAATAGCTTTAGAGTTACATTTACAAATAACTTTGATAATAAGTGGTTTATGCTGTATTGCTAAGAAAACTTATCCGTTTGTTGGAGCGAGAAGTGCAACCATTAGGCGCCTTTCTTCGTCTGTTTTCTAGAGATTTAAACCAATACGTGCGGTTTTCACGCTCCTATCACTTTATTTATTGAACGAAAAATTAGGTTGTAGATATGCGATTTTCCAAACTACCTCGGTCACTCCGCCAATTTGGTACGCATGTATTAGCTATAATTATGGGGGTCATGCTAACAGTTGGCACCCTAAGCGTATCTCCTTCCATTGCTTCTCCTGTATCGAGTGAGACGGCGCCAGAATTAATGCCGGAGTTAGTAGCTCAACGTCCATCAAATGCAAACGCTGCTATTGGTAACAGTAGCTTTGTAACTGCGGCAGTTAACCGCGTTGGTTCGGCTGTTGTTCGTATTGATACTGAACGTACAATTACACGACGTACTGCTGACCCTTTTTTTGATGACCCATTTTTCCGCCGCTTCTTTGGTGATAGTTTCCCACAACAGGCGCCGAGTCAACAGCAACGCGGTTTGGGTTCTGGTTTTATCATTGACAAAAGTGGATTAATTTTAACTAATGCTCACGTCGTCGATAAAGCTGATAGAGTTACAGTCAGATTCAAAGATGGCCGTACTCTACAAGGAAAAGTCCAAGGTGTCGATGAAGTTACCGATTTGGCGTTAGTTAAAGTTAATGCTGGCGCCGATTTACCAGTAGCAGCATTAGGTTCATCTTCAAATGTACAAGTTGGAGATTGGGCGATTGCAGTTGGCAACCCTCTGGGATTAGATAATACTGTAACTTTAGGTATTGTAAGTACTTTACGTCGTACTAGTCGAGATGTTGGTATTGGTAATAAACGGCTCGAATTTATTCAAACCGATGCAGCAATTAACCCAGGTAACTCTGGTGGACCACTTTTAAACGCACAAGGTGAAGTAATTGGTATTAACACTGCAATTCGCGGTGATGCAATGGGTATTGGATTTGCAATTCCTATCGACAGAGCAAAATCGATTGCCTCTCAACTTCAACGTGGTGAACAAGTTTCTCACCCGTTTATTGGTATTGGCATGGAAGATTTAACTCCCGAAACGGCAAGACAATTCAATTCAAATCCTAATTCTCCCATTCAAGTGCCAGAAGTTAATGGTATTTTAGTCGCGCGTGTAGTTCCTAACTCTCCTGCTGCTGCTGCGGGAATTCGTATTGGAGACGTTGTACTTCAAGTCGATGGTAAGCGTGTAACCAAAGGTGAAGATTTACTCAATATTGTTGAGCAAAGTCGCATCGGTCAAACTTTACAATTAAAAGTTCAGCGCGGTAGCCAAACACAGCAACTTTCTATACGTACCGCACAACTTCAAGACCCTTCTTAAGATATGTCTTAAAAGTTGAGTAAAATACAAATTGTCATTCTGAGCGTAGCGAAGAATCTAAAGTTTAAATATATACCTAAGATGCTTCACTGCGTTCAGCATGACATCGAGCGAAGAATCTAAAGTTTAAATATATACCTAAGATGCTTCACTGCGTTCAGCATGACATTAATGGATGACATTAGTAAAGGGCGCCAAGCCGAAGCTTTGCACCCTTCAAGTTCTTATTAGCATGAATTATTTGTTGGTATAATTAACCACGTTGCCAAACTTTAACGGCGCCATTAGCACCAGCACTTACTAGCATTTGGCTATCTGGACTAAACACTAATTTTTTAACGCTGGATTCATGTCCGGTAAGAGTTGTAATTTCTTCGCCAGTTTGTAAATTCCAAAGTTTAATGGTTTTATCAGCGCAACCAGAAGCTAGTACAGTACTATCACTGCTTATAGCTACAGAATATACTTCGTCGCTATGACCAACAATTACTCCAACAAACTCTCCGGTCTGCCAGTTCCACAATTTAATTTTTCCATCAGCACAACCACAAACAAATAGTCGTGTATCTGGACTAAACGCGACTGAGAATACTGGAGACTGAGCGTTGAAGGTCGCAATTTCAGTTTTTGTATTCAAATTCCATAGTTTTATGGTTTCGTCATAACTTCCACTCGCAAGAATTGCACCGTTACCACTAATTGCCAAAGCATTTACCCAATCATCATGCTTGACAAAAGTAGCTGCTGCATGTTCTTCGTCTGCATTCCAAATTTGAACTGTTTTACCTCTGTCACCCGAAACGAAAGTTTTACCATCTGCACCGAACACTAGTGCATTTACTCCATACGCATGAGTAACATATTCACGAATTTGCTCACCACTAATAGTATTCCACAACTCAATACGCTGACTCAAACCAGTACTAATTAAGGTTTTGCCATCGGGACTAAAGGCAAGTGACTTTAAAATACCAGAGTTGCGCTTGATTGTATGAATTACTTCACCAGTCTGCAAATCCCACAGTTTAATCTCTATACTACCAGTCGCTAGCATTGTTCCATCGGGACTAAATGCTACTGCCTGCGAGTTTCTCAAAAAATTATGGACGCACTTCCAACTCGTAGCTCTAAGTAACGAAGCAGTTTTTTTAACTACCTCTACTGCTACTTCTGCTAATCCTAATGTTACCGTCTTCCCTAATGATTCTTGCACAGGCGATAACACAGCACTTTTAGCTGAAGCTTCTATTGAAGACACACGGTTTGCAGCACTTGCAGTGGATTCGGAAACGAAATTCGATATACGTGATGGTAAAAACATAGTCCCGCTCAAAAAATTTTAGTATTTGTGTTCTAGTAAGAGGGCGCCTATTTGAAGAGGCATTAAAAAGTGCTGCGAACACGGTAGACACAGGTTCAGTAACCTTGGGTACAAGCGCGCAACAGCTTGTTGGTAAAGGGTTAAGTGAGCAATCACTCGGTAAATTCTCTACTTTTTGTCAACTTTCCGGCTTAAACATTACCGATTTCATGAACAAAAGTTAAAAACTGTGGATGAAAGTTGCTGTTTTTTAATTTTCTATGACAACCCTTAACTATATTTTCCATTCTAAAGCAAGAAAATAAACATAACTTTATAAAATGTTAATAGTTAATGGTTAACATATGTTAATTTTATTGTTAATCTTTGTTAGTTAACAATAAATAATCAGTCGCCCTTTGGTGAGCAATGCTACTGAAAATGTATGTAAACAGTAGTATCCAAGAGCAATAACAACAAAACTCCCCTTTTTAACCTTGTTGATGACGACATAGTAGAAGCGTGTTTTTACGCTTGTCTAAATTTGATGCTAACTGAGTAACAATGTATAAATACTTACTCAAATTATTAAGAAATTATTAATTTCGCTTAGATATTCTAGCAGCAGCTAAAGGAAATACATAAGCAAAACAATTTAGGGAAACACCACAGCATCAATTTCACTTACGTTGTAGCTTGTTAAAAGTACCCATGTCACTCGTAGTTATACGGAAGAGTAAAGGAATTTTGCTTTAAATTTGTTAACAATTAAAAGTCGAATCATTTACGCAAAAATCCAAGAAACCTGGTTTCCTGTTCAATGATTTGTAATAAAAACGACGATTTTGCTGTAGAAAGCAGGTTTCTGAGACTTTTAAGTTTTATCTTTAGATAGCCAAGAAAGAATTTAAAATTCTGGTGGCGTATCGACGGTTCTATAATTGATTCTGGCCCCATTAATCGTTCGTAAACCATGTCGGAAGAAGATATCCGTGCCACAAGGCTAGAGAAAGCAGAGCAGTTTAGACAGCTAGGAATAAATCCCTACGCTTATCGTTGGGAGTCAACCCACCATACAGCCCAGTTGCAACAAAAATTCGTTGACTTGCCAAGTGGCGAAGAAGCGGATGTTGAAGTTGCTGTTGCTGGACGTGTAATGGGGCGCCGCTTTATGGGAAAGCTGGCTTTTTGTACCCTTGAAGATGATTCGGGAAAAATTCAACTATATATAGAGAAGCAAGTTATAGACGAAGGTATGGCACAAACAATTCCCAATGCCTTCAAAACACTTGACAAACTCGTAGATGTGGGTGACATCATTGGCGTTAAAGGTACTATTAAACGAACTCAAAAGGGTGAATTGTCTGTATTTGTCAAGCAATTTAATATTTTGAGTAAATCTTTATTGCCTTTGCCCGACAAATGGCATGGGTTAACAGATATTACCAAGCGCTATCGTCAGCGATATGTTGACTTAATTGTTAACCCCGAAGTTAAACAAACTTTTCGGCGCCGTGCCCAAATTACAGCGGGTATTCGCCGCTATTTGGAAGAACGCGATTT
Organism: Calothrix sp. PCC 7716; assembly: GCF_019977735.1. Lineage (GTDB taxonomy): Bacteria > Cyanobacteriota > Cyanobacteriia > Cyanobacteriales > Nostocaceae > Dulcicalothrix. The sequence continues at coordinate 7,008,251 of NZ_AP025018.1, forward strand.
TCTGGAAATTGAAACCCCAGTTTTACAAAGCGAAGCAGGAGGCGCCGACGCTAGACCGTTTATTACCTACCACAACACCTTAGAAATGGAGTTGTACTTACGTATCGCTACCGAGTTACACTTAAAACGGTTGATAGTAGGTGGGTTTGAAAAAGTTTTTGAAATGGGGCGGATTTTCCGCAACGAGGGTATTTCGACTCGTCATAATCCTGAATTTACATCCGTTGAAATTTACCAAGCATATGTTGATTATAACGACATGATGGATTTAACGGAGGGGGTTATTACCACCGTTGCTGAATCTGTTTTAGGAACCTTGAAAATTAACTATCAGGGACAGGAAATCGATTTAACACCTCCGTGGCGCCGTGCGACAATGCATGATTTAGTCAAAGAAGCCACAGGTATAGATATCACTACTTGCAGTTTAGATGAAGCAAAAGGCGCCTTATTGAGTGCAGGTGTACCAAATGTAGATGAATGTAAATCGATAGGTAAGCTATTAAATTTGGCATTTGAAGAAAAAGTAGAAACAACTTTAATTCAGCCAACATTTGTAATAGACTATCCGGTTGAAATTTCACCTCTAGCAAAACCGCATCGTTCCAAACCAGGTTTAGTAGAACGGTTTGAATTATTTATAGTGGGAAGAGAGACAGCAAACAGTTTCTCAGAACTTACCGACCCCATCGACCAACGTCAACGCTTAGAAGCACAAGCAGCACGTAAAGCGGAGGGAGACTTAGAAGCACAAGGTGTAGATGAAGATTTTCTGACTGCCTTGGAATATGGAATGCCACCAACAGGAGGATTAGGTATAGGTATAGACAGATTAGTCATGCTACTTACCGACTCTGCGAGCATCCGTGACGTTATCGCATTCCCGCTCCTAAAACCAGAAAAACCCGACTCAGAAAAAGCTGAAACAGAAAAATAAATAACATTTGTAAGGGTGGGTTGAAAAGCCTACCCTTTTTTAAGTGTCCAAAAAATCTTAAAATCTCTTTCGAGCGTGAGTATTTCTCCAAGGAAAAGTGCAGAGTGCAAGCAACAGAGTTAAAAGAAAGGCTGAAATCATTGATAGAGTCAGCTTTTGAGGTCGATATGAATTTAGCAAGGAGGTTAGAAGAGTTAAATCGTTGGGTAAAAAATGTCAAACCTGGTTTACTGACAGCCAAACCTTTGGTAAGTTTACTTTTGTTACAAATAATTCAAGATGCAGAAGCTTGGCTGATACTCCAATCAATGCCATCCGAAGAAGAACGACTTGCTGCGTTAAATGTCCTCAGTCCTGCATTAAGATACTGGTACAGTGAGTTATTCCCCAGATGGTTAAACGAGAACGACCCCAAATTTTATGTTTGGAGACAGAAAATTATGGCGGGTGAGTTTACTCAAAAAGACGGCGCCTTGATAGAATCTGTTAGTTCGGAGATACAAAAACGTAATAGTGAAATTGTTCGACGCTATATAGCTGACTTATCGATGGCAACTGATATAATAGTTTGTAGCAGGCAGAAACCACTTTGTGTACAACTCACAAGTCTAAGAGATGAACACTCACAATATAAATCGGATGAATGGGAAAATACACTACGTATATGGGCAATAGAAAGAGGGCTATTTTTGAGTTACAACCCCGCCACAAGTAACTATGTGAGTCAAATTGTAAATATAATAGTATATAACAGCAATAATCTGGCGCCTACTACTTATCTAAAATTTAACTTATAACCCCATGCCATCACACTGATTTTTTTTGATTCTAATTTCAATCACTTAAAACAATTATTACATTAATATTACTGAGAGAATAACAGTCATCATGGTAAATAAGGCTATTGACCGTCAGCAAAGACTATCCAAGTTTGTGCAAGCTGTAGATGCCGCCCAAGAACTGCAAAATAATATACTTAAATATGGAATAAATGCCGCTTATCTATATTATGAGGATGTAGATGGAGACTGGCTATCAAAATGGGGAGACGAAGATACACCATCAGAATTAATAACAAGTTTTCTTCTAAGTAATGATTTGGTAGCATTAAATTTACGAGATATGCTTCACGACAAATCAATTCCAGAAATATCTAATTACTTAGACAACTGCATGAATATTTCTACAGAAGAAAATAGAGTATTTGCAGTTAAAGATTTACTGATAAGTAGTATCAACAATAAAAGTGGAATTGACTTATTAAATTTAGCTCAACAAGTAGTAGATAGATTAGAAGACATAATAAGGTAAGGTGGACACTGCCCACCCTACTTTTAGCAGATAAAATCATACCTACAGTTCTACCTTAAGGTGATGCAAAACACCCTCGAAATTACCTAACCTTAAGGTTAAGGAATTTCAAGCAACAAGAAGGTATTTATGGTAGCTAACTCCAGCGAAATTAAAAAAAGTGTAAACGGCGCCCTCATATCAGGTATAATACTAACAGTATTGGGAATCGCAGCAATTGCATTACCAGTAGTATCTACAATATTTGCAGAGACTTGGGTAGCTTTAATCTTAATCACAGCAGGATTTACCAAATTAGTATATGCCACCCAAACCCGTCATGAAGGTGGTTTCATCTGGAAGATTTTACTCAGCGCTTTATATATAGCAACAGGTATAATGCTATTTGTCTACCCATTAACAGGAATTTTAACTTTGACACTGTTACTTGGTAGCTTCTTACTAACCGAAGGTACATTCGAGTTAATCCTAGCATTCCGTATTCGTCCACAACAAAACTGGACATGGGCATTAGGTAACGGTATTGTCACTTTAATATTAGGTGCCTTAATATGGTTCCAATTTCCATATAACGCACCTTGGTTAATTGGTACAGGTCTAGGTGCCAGCATTTTAGCAACAGGTGTATCACGAGTAATGTTATCACTAAACGCGCGTTCAGCATTAAACAGCGCAGACCAAAGTTTAGACCAAGGCGCCAGTGCTTAGGTAAAAAAGATATAATTAGGGACAGGGCTTGCAATGCCCATCCCACAAAAATTATACTTTTCACTCCTCCCTCATGTCATGCTGAGGAACGAAGCATCTTATAGTACATTTATTTACCACAGAGACACAGAGTACACAGAGAGAAGAAAAAGAGATTTAAGATTGGCGCCTATAAAATTATGCTTCGTAACCAAGCTTCATTTTCTTTAGACAATTTAGGTGTACAAGCTTGTTTATAATCAATACCTAGTTCAAATCTGGCACGGTCATAAACTTTATGCAACAAAGATTGTAAATCTAAAACAGGTTCATTTTCACCAAAACGTAAAGGAACTGGAATAATTGGTATTATTTGTTGCAGGTTAAATGCATATAGTTGTGCTTTTGGACGTTGGTAACTACGACTAATCATTATTCTATAATCTGAAGGAATAACGGCGCCCATTGGGAAAGGTTCACCACCTCGCAATAAATCTATTTCAATTAAGTGTGTTGCACTAATTAAAATCTTTTGACGCTTTTGTAAATATGTACTACGTCCTTCACCATTACGTTTATTTTTAGGCGATATCAGTTCGATAATTGTAATTACATTTCCAGTGGCGCCTTCACGAATTTCCAAAAACCGCTCTTGTACTTCCTCAGCAATTGGAATTTCAATATTTAACGGTTGAGTAATTGGTTCTAAAGTAGCTGTTTGTGTTGTGCTTTGTAAAGAAGTAGTTACAGAAACATCTGGAATTCCAACCAGTATATTATTACCATCATCACTAAGGTATACACGCTTCTCGACGGCAACGCGGTAATCTCTACTGAGGCAATCATCCAGAGCATCAGCAATTGCTACAATCAAACGACTGTGAAACTCTGACCAAAATTCCGGATTTTCTAAATAAGGGTTCATGCCTGGTAGTGGTGAGGGCATAGTCGAATGCGTATCTTAAGTTAGTTTTATTATGCTTATTATAATTCAAATAATGGCGCCAATTTACCTGCGGTACACTACGTGAATAATCCCCCTCTGTGCCCTCTGCTTTATGATTTTGGCGGGCAGGGATGCCCGCTCCACAAGAGAAGACAAGACAAATTTAATTTGCTAGCCAGATGGCTACATTTTTAACATAAGTATGGATATCATCTAGTGCGCGCGGTTCGGTTTTCATTCCGTTACCGGGTGGTTCATCTACAAAACTGGGGCAACCTTTTTCAATGTCCCAGTTATAATCTACTACGTGATGAAAGCTAGAGTTTGTAACGGCACGTCCTAAATTATTTCCTGCGCTGTCTTGATGATGGTCGATAGCTACTACTAAGTTAAAGTCACGCCCTGTTATTATACTTTTACTTTTTGCTATTACACGCGCGTATTTATTATTTGCAGGCGCCCCTATTCCTCCTTCATGTGGATGTGCTGGGAAGTATTCGATAGTTCCTGATGGTGAGTTGGGGTTTTTAAGAAGTTCGTGTGGTTCGAGTACGGTTATTTTTTGATAGTCACCGTTGGCGCCAGAATGATAGTTGGGAAAGTTAATATAAGTTGTATAAGGGTCATCACGAGTTAAACGTGCTGTATCTGGGTCAGGGTTTTTGGTATGGAAGTAATGAGTATCACCAATATCTATTAACCCACACATCGAACATCCCATGTCTTGATGGTCGCGTGTTGTTAAAATACCACCACCACGTTGACGAAATGCATTAATACCTGCTATATCTTTTTCGCTTAGTCCTTCACCAACATCTAAGGCAAATAACCAAAGTTCGTCGAAGTCAGATTGGTCAAGCGAGCTTAATATTGGGTCATTACCTTCAATATCTGTCACCCTGTCACGTCCGAATACTTCAAACAAAGCATTTCCAGCTTCATCGCGTAACGATGCTAGATAATTTTGTAGCATTGAGAAACGCGCAATACTCCAATCATCTTCGGTAGTAGGAATTGTGGTTTGTAGAAGAATGCGAATTGGTCTAAGCATTATTTACTCTCTTTAAGATAACGCACTTTTTCGATTTACTTTATATATATGAACTATTTTGTCGCACCATAGTGACTCTTTGACAAACTCCATGCCTATTTTTTGTAAAACTCTTACTGATGCTGTATTTTCTGGTTCTACTATACCTAGTAAATATTCGAGGTGTAATGTATCAAATGCGTAATTAATACAACTACTAGCTGCTTCGGTGGCAAAACCCTGGCGCCAAAAATCTGGGTCAAATCGATAACCTAGTTCGTTTTCTAAATTATTATCTATTTGTTCTATCGCTATTCCGCAGTAACCAATTAATTTTCCTGTATTACGGTGAATTACTGCCCATTTCCCATACCTATGTTGTTGATATGAGTCTATATAGCTTTTGATTTTGATTGCTGTTTCTTCGGTAGATATGGCGCCAGTAGGAGAATAATGCATTACTTCCGGTTTACTTAGAATATACGCTAAGTCATCTATATCTGACATTGTAAATTCACGTATAATTAAACGTGGTGTTTCAATAATTGCCTGTATTTTATGCGTATTATTGATTAAATACTTGTCCAACCACTTGTTTTTTGAGCCTTGCCATAAAGTTAAAAGTAAAGCTATATGTAAAACAAGCGTCACTTGTGCATATGGTTGAATCGAGAAATCATAAATAGTTAGCCAATCTCCTCGAAAACCTGTAAACGAAACAAGTGGATAGAAAATTAAAGAGTAAACTAACTGAGCAATAGCAAAAGTATAAAATAATTCTTTCAATGAAGGCTTTTTAACTACAGGCAGGATTAATATAGCAATAATACCTAGTAAAATTGAAATTAAATTACCACTAAACGCTATCCACCAAATTTGGTCTATGGTAAAATTTCCAACAGGAACAACGTAACCCCAAAAAAGGCGCCATTGAAACTCTCGAACTTGACCACCAAACAGCCAAGTTGCCGCAGCATGTCCCAATTCATGAAAAAATACTCCAAATGGAATTAGTATAAAAGCTGCTGTTCGTTGAATTAAAAGCTTATCTTTTGCTGTTACAGAATCATCCCAAACAGAACTCCAACTATGTGATAAACGAATAATAGTATCAAGGCTGATAATGCTGTAAAGTATAGAAATTAAATCGAACGATGAATTGTTAAACATAGATAATTTATACCATCAATGCTCATTTCCATCATAAATCCACATTGCCTGACTATTTCCAGCTTTCTTGAACCCACACTTTTCATAAAAAGCAATAGCTTCGCCATCTGCGACTAGCATCTGCATATGGAAACCCTCGTACCGTCTCTTCAACATCTCTACCAAAGTTTTTCCTATTCCTTGCACTTGATAGTCTGGATGTACTAGCAAATGAGGATAATAAACTACCAACGAACCATCAGAAATAGCATTTCCTATACCAACTAATTGTGTATCATCCCACGCGGAAACAAGATAATGCGAGTTTAGCAAAGCTTGATGTAATGAATGTGGCTTCATAACTGAAGACCAACGGTTAGCTTTGTACAACAGAACAACCTGTATCATTTCAATATCCCGCGTTTCAGAAAATACAATAGTCATAAATTTATTTATACAGGCAGCCATTAAAGGAAATTACATATAAAACGAGTCTAACAAAATCACAACAGTAAGCCTACGTATAATTTAAATCCACCTCGCATACAGTAATTATGATGCATCTGATGAAAAACATCTGTTAATCGCAAACCGGGCTATATTAAACCTTATAAATTATTTCCGCAAGATTTGTGGTGACTTTATGTTCAAATTAGTACTTTTGTAACAAAAAGTTAACTTTTTGTAGATGGCAGTTCATATATCTGGGCAGGGCTTGCGATGCCCACTCCACAAGATAATAAATTGAATTAAAGAAAATTCCTCAATAGTTCGGTAAACCTCATCAACTCTTCAAGCACTGGCGAAGAAATAACGCATCTCTATTAAGCTATCTAAAGCAAATCGACAAAAACAGCTAGAGTACGGTAAGCTCATAACGCGCGTTCATCTAAACGACCGTTACAATCGAAGTAAGAAAACAAGTAGAGGAGCAACCAGGATGCAAACGTCATACGATTTCGATAAGCGTAAACTGTTGTCCTGTCTGTGTCATGGAGCGATTTTCTTCAGTACAACGCTTTTGTCAGTGGGAGTTCCGATTGCAATTTACTTTGTTTCGGATGACCCAGTAGTAAGAAACAACGCGAAAGAGTCAATAAACTTTCACTTTAATGTTTGGTTCTGGGCAACTGTGATTGGTGTGCCCATTGGTATTTTATCTTTTATTACCTTTGGTCTTGGTGGAATTTTATTCTTTCCAGTAGTTGCGCTCGGCTTTGCAATACACTGGGGTTTAACTATCATCGCGTTGCTGCACTGCATTAGTAATGTCGATGAACCATTCCGTTACCCATTTATTTTTAGAGTATTTTAGTTAATTTTTAGAGAATTGTCATGCTGAACGTAGTGAAGCATCTTTGATATACAGTCATACTATAGATTCTTCGCTGCGCTCAGAATGACAGTTTATGCTTATTTACTTATATATATTTCCATCAGGCATTATGGCGCCGTCCCATGTTGCTCCAATAGTATATGCTCCGTAAAGGTTTGCTTCGAGTAATTCTGCTGCCGTTAAATCTGCATCTATTAAATGTGCCATTTTTAATTCTGCTTTCTTTAATACAGCACCAGTAAGTTTCGCTTCATATAATTTTGCGCCACTTAGATTTGCACCACTGAGGTCGGCGCCACTAAGATTAGCACCAACAAGTGACGCTTCAGTTAAATCAGCACCCATTAAGTTTGCTTGACTTAAATCTGCTTCACAAATCGTGGCGCCGTGTAAATTTGCCCCACTCAAATTCACACCGTTGAGATAACTACCAATCAGATTTACGCCTTTAAAATTCCTTTCACCTGATTTGTATCTCAATAAAAGTTCGTCGATACTCATAACACTCTGATTAAAACTTGTTTTATTAGATTCACTAATATTTGAACATTTAACTGTAATTCTTGTTACTTATTGTTTAATTCAAAAAGTTTTATATTATTCTAAATCTAAAATTAGGCAATTTATTTGTACAACTAATAACATATAAATATTATTTTCATAATTTAGTTTTACTCTCTAACCATTATCTAATCGACTAAAAAAACACACACATTGTTGCCACCAGCGAGCAGTTAAAATCATGCTATTCATTTCCCATATCCCCAAAAGCTTTATTCTCCAAGGGTTTTCAATAAAGCTAAAAAACGGTAAATGACCAAAAGCAGCATCTAGACTAAAATTCAAATAATCATAATCTAACCAGTTATCTTTAAGTCTCCAACCTACACGGTTTGCAAAATCAATACCTGTTTCACCAAATTTGACATTATCTTTACCAATGACCATTGCTAAAACGTAATCGTTAGGTTGGGTTGATTTTAAACTTTCCCAAATTTGCTTCTGAACACTAAAACCAAAACGTCCACCGCTATACTTGACCCAAAGACTATCTATAGTATAAATGTCTTCACAAGCTAAATTATTAATATCTTCTAGCTTGAGATAGATGTTTTGATGAGCAAGCTCAAGTAGAATATGCGTTGTTTCATTATTTGCTTCCTGCCATTTCCCTGATTTGAGTAAATCATGTAATTTTTGGTAATTCGCGCCAAAATTTAAAGATATATCTTCTATATTTACTTTGTCTGTGAACAATGTTTGATTTAGCAGAATTTCAATAATGCCTTTTGTTCCCCATAACCAAAAATATGGTTTAATATTTGATGAAGCTAACTCGATTTGTAATTGAGTAATCCAACTTGCTGCCGTTAACCCTGATGCTTGGCGCCTTTGTTTTAAAGTAGTAAGTAGAATATTTGTGAATTGTTCTAAATTTTCCCCAGGTGATGCGGCAATTACACATTGTCCTTTATTATTATGATGTAGAGACGTTACATGTAATGTCTCTACCCATTCCCGCACCATATTTGGGCAATCTAAAATAATAATTTGTTGTAGATTTGGTATTTTTTGTAACTGTTTTTTCAGCCACGAACGAGTCATCTTTAAACTTGGCGATAATTCGAGCAATGTTTCACCATCGGGTGTTGTTTCAATACTCGCACGTAGATACAACAAAACGGCGCCATGTTCCAATTCTAATAGTTTATTTATACTATAACGTAAATCAACCGATGTTGCAGGTTGAAATAGATAATCCACATCAAAACCACCATCAACACGTAGTATTTCAATAATCCCTTGACAAGCATCACTCTTGTGAAGTCCTTCAATAACTAAAGCTTTTCGCAAAGGATGCTGTTTACCTTTACTACTTTTCAAACCCAAAATTAATTGTCCTACCCCTTCAACTATTCGCTTAGGAGTTTGCAAAGAATATTCTTGATAAGCTTGAGTAATTCCAATACTTCGGTTCTGCTGGTTAATTAATCTTAATTGTTGATTTGTCTTATCTATATATGAGAGCGTCTGTTGATAGACATACTTATATAAACCATCTGCATCTATTACACCTTGTGTGTCTGCCGCATCACCAAGCAACCCTTGCATGAGATAATACGTAAATAATCCATGTTCCAACTCTGGAAATTCCCAAGATAACTGGTCTTGGTCACAAGATAGTAAAGCATAAAATCCTTTACTTTTAGCCGCACGTTGCCGCAACAAGTTGACTAACTGGTTCGTAGAATTTCCTTCGTTTTCATTATCTCCTTTGGCGCCAAATAAAGTCATTCCTCCACTATGACAAGCATCCAACCAAACCACCTGCTGCTGTGCTGGACAAGTTTCGAGGGTTTGTAACAATTCCTGTAAACTTAAACCTGTGGCGCCTAAATTAGCCTTATGCGTATCTTGTAAACAAAGAACTACACGTGCGGAAGCATCAATAATTCCATGTCCAGAGAAATAAAATATCACCGTATCTTGCGGTTTAGCCGAAGTAGCAATTTTGCGTAAACTACCACGAACAGCTTCTAAGTATGGAAGTTGCTCAGTAAAATCATGATGAACCATCACTTGTTTTTGTGGAAACCCCTGTGTAGCTAGCAGTAAAGCATCAGCTAAACCTTGGCAATCTTGAGCCGAATAATTTAAGCCAGGTATATTTTTGTCTTCATATTGATTTACACCCACTAACAACTGCCATATTTTAGCGGCGCCTGTTTCTAAAGCGTTAGTGGACTTACTGGTACGAATAGCTACAGGACACATCTGGTAGTCTGGCAAAAGTAAGGTTACATTCTAATTATCAATTATCAACATAGTTTTGAGCTACATCTTCAATCATCGAATTAACTTCCTCATCACTTAATCCATTATTCCTCGCCACATTACTTACATTACTACTAATAACTTGTTTCACAATATTTTCTGCGTATCGATGCGTGAACCCCTTTCTCGTTCCAACAAAATCAAGCTGCTCAGTAAAGGTTTTTCGGCATGTTTTACACTTAAATCTTCGCCTATTTAAATTTAGTATTACTTCTTTATCTCCTATAGGTAAATCTTTTACTAAGTGTTTTTGATTTTGGTGTAAATGTTCTGACTTTTTACCGCAATCCGGGCATACTGCACTTTTGACCTTTTTACTTACTGATAAAATTAAGACTGAACCTTCTCGTAGACTGGACTCTACCACTACATTAGGCAAGTTTAATAGTTCGGTTAAAACTCTTTTCATAATAAATCTTACTGGGAAAAAGGATAGTTAACTTAACATTTTAGCACGTTAAGTACGCAAAAAACTTTTATCCTGACTTTACAGAAGCGCAAAAACGATAACTTAACCGTCGAATTGCTGATTATGACACTAACCCTAATAACGAATGGCACTTACTTAACGAATTGTAGGTTGGGTGGAGGCTTTGCGGAACCCAACATTAACGTCAAAATTTGTTGGGTTTTGCTTTGCATAACCACCCTGCGGGAAAACTCCGTTTACGTTGGCGTTCGCTAGATGCCAAAGGCAATAGCATCAGAGGTATCAAAGTTTGTGAACACCTGTCGATAGATTTTGGCTTACATATCTCTAATGCCGCTAAACCAAAGCTCATTTTAGAAGATTTGATTGAGGGAGTTAATTCTGCCCAACGCGGAACTAGCCTGATTGGAACTAGCCTGATTGGGGCTAACCTGATTGGGGCTAACCTGATGGGAGAAGACCTCACAAGAAAAGACCTCGTTAGGGCTTACCTCAGTGGGGCTAACCTGATTGGGGCTAACCTCATGGGAAAAGACCTCACCGGGGCTAACTTCATCGGGGCTAACCTCAGTAGAGCTAACCTCAGTGGGGCTAATCTCAGCGAGGCTAACCTTTACAAAGCTAACCTCAACGGTACTAACCTCAACGGTACTAACCTCAGCGGGACTAACCTCATCGGGACTAACCTCATCGCAGCCGACTTCAGCGGGGCTAATCTCAGCGGGGCTGACCTTAGTGGATTTGACCTCAGTGGAGTTAAACTCAGCGGTGCTAATCTCACTGGAGTTAACCTTACCGGAGTTAACCTTAGCGGACTTGACCTCAGCGGGGCTAATCTCAGCGGGGCTAACCTGAGTAAAGCTCAAGCGCTAGAAACAGATTTTACTGGTGCAAAGTTTACAGGAGCTTGTTTGGAAAACTGGAATATCAATAGTGCTTCAAAGTTAAATGACATTAATTGCCAGTACATCTATTTAAGAAATGACAAACAAGAATGCCGTCCTAGCAGTAGAGAATTCGCACCTGGAGAATTTACTAAATTATTTCAGAAATCTTTAGAAACCGTTGACCTAATTTTTCGTAATGGTATTGATTGGAAAGCTTTTGCTTACTCATTTAAAAATACACGAATTTTAAATCAAAATACTCCATTGGAAATCCAAAGTATTGAAAATAAAGATGAGGTAGTCTTAATTAGGGTCAGTGTCGTAGAAAATGCGGATAAGTCTAAAATTGAAGGTGACATCATGCACATCTACGAACTTGCCCACAAAGCATTAGATGCACTATATCAAGAAAGATTATTAGATAAAGATAAAGTAATTAATAATTTATTTTATACAGTTAATCAACTCAGTGAAAAACTAGGTGAGGTTCCAAAAATAATGGCTGAACAACCTAAAGTATATCAAAGTATCAATGGTAAAATTTATGGTGGTGTTGCTGGAAATGTTGAAGGAAATCAAAACATTTACCCCTCAGAGCAAAAGCAAACGCTATCAGAAGCAGCAACAGAAATTCAGAGACTACTAAAACAATTAGAGAAAACTAACCCTACAGCAACGCAGGCAGAACAAAATGCTTACGTTACTGAGTCAATTTCTCCAAAACTCAGAACAAGATGCCTGAATGCTTTGCAAGCTGGCTGGAAAGAAGCTGTAAAAGAGTTCTTAGATAATTCTTATATTAACGTGGGAATTGCTATTTTAGAAGGCTGGAAGGAAGCAGAGTGAAAACCTGACTTTGCACTTATCTGCGGCTTGTAGGAGAGAACCAAATGGTGGATTAGTAATTGCTAGCGCTATTTATAAAGATGTCATTCCTCATGTTTTAATTCAAGGTGCCTCTGATATTTTAAAAATTTGATTTTTTTAGCGTTTAGTGGCTAAAAGTAGTAAAAAACATCCCTCCATGGCTTTGGTCTGAAAAGCTTGCCTGATAATACTTTTAGCAATTCGTCTAATTCCTTAGCGTACAAAATATCTTTTTTGGTGCGATGACCCCTTACTCACTGGGCAACAGATACCGAGCAAATTATTGAGAATGCTTATAAAGAATGCGCTCAGTATGGGTTAGGAGCAATGGATGCTTTACATATCTCCGCAGCTATTTCAGTAGGTGCGGTAGAATTCCTAACCTATGAAAAACCTGAAAAATCGATCTTCCGCACAAAAAGCATTCAAGTTATTTCTATTGTTTCAGGGTCGGACTAATTTCTTGAGAAACTCAGCATCATCAAGATTTTGTTGGGTTAGATGGATATTGAACAGCTTGGGAAAGCTGTTCCACAAGAGTTTTTACAGTGTTATGCGAGTCCAACTAGTTTTTCAGTTAGTTCCCACATACGTTTTGCGGTTGTATCGTCTGTGGCTTTTTCGGAAAGTTCTTGTACAAAGGACTGGCGCCCTTCTTTTTGACGGTTGCCCCAACTCCAGTGGGCGCCAGATTGGTTAAACTCAGGGTCAGCTACGACTTGTGCTACCCGTTCACCAGATAATTCCTGAGAAACATATCCTTTTGTAATGTTTTTTTGGAACCAAGGGAATATTTTTTGGAATAATGGATAGCTGTTGCGGAATAAAGGTGTATCAGCTACGCATCCTGGATATAGCGAACTAAAAGTAATGCCTGTAGAGTCGTGATAGCGTTTGTGTAACTCACGCACGGTAATCATGTTGCAGAGTTTGCTGTCTTTGTAGGCTTTACCTGCTTTGAATTGCTTACCGTCTATCATACATATAGGCGCCTTAAACCCAGCTTCTAATCCCTTTAAGTCTCCCAAATCTGCTGGCGCCGGAATGGGTATTTTACCTCCCAACTCCTTGGAATTCGCTGTTACTGTTCCTAATATTACCAGTCTTGGTTCTTTGGCGCCTGAATTTTTCAAATCTTCCAGCATTAAGTTGCACAGCAGGAAGTGTCCAAAGTGGTTTGTGGCAACGCTTAACTCATAACCATCTGGACTATACAATGGTTCCTTTAACAAAGGCATATACACGGCAGCGTTACATACCAACGCATCCAGTGTTTTGCCTGTTTCCCGAAAACTGTTTACAAACGCACGCACACTGTTTAAGCTGCCTAAGTCGAGATGAATAACTCTGTAGCTGTCTTTTGGCATTCCTAAACTAGCTGCTGCTTGTTCTGCCTTTTCTAAATTTCGACACGCCATTATAACGTACCAACCACGTTTAGCCAGCGCATTCGCAGCGTGCAAACCTACTCCCGAAGAGGCGCCTGTAATGATTACCGTTGGTTTTTGACCTTCTACCATTTGTTAAAACCTCATCAAAACAGAATTAAATTTTTTCACTGTTTATAGAATCTCATGCGATGTTCGCAATTCGTCAAACAAAAATAATTATCGTGAAATGATAATAAAAGATTCTACATAAGTTATTATTAAAAGTTTATATTTTTTAATTATTATAGCAACTGCGTATTAGTCGAAAACAGTCAATGGTAAGCATTACGTTGTTTTGTGGCATTATTTCTATGTTCGTATTTATCAAATTAAATTTACAAAACTTTGTTAAGGAATGTTAACTAATACAAATCCCTGGCAACGGATTGGAACGGATGTAACGGATGATTAGTTTTTTAATTATTAAATCCAATGTTTAGGATAAGTTCTTTTTGCTACTAAATTATTGAAAGCATATGTGCAGGAGAGTATAATTATTGACCCTGCTAAGACTGGAGCAAATAGAAATCCCCACGAAGCGTGACTCATTGCTCCTACAAGTGCGACTGCTCCACCAGGAGGATGAATTGTTTTTGTTAGCAGCATTAACTTAATTGCTACTGCAACAGAAGCTGCTTGAACCCACGGAGCTGACCCAAATAAATGAACTAAAATAATACATGTTAAAGCTCCGAGAATATTCCCTCCAATTACGTTACGAGGTTGTGCTAGAGGACTTTCTGGTACCGCATATAAAAGTACTGCACTTGCTCCGAAGGGCGCCGCTATTAATGGATAGTTTGTATGTAATGATAGGTATACAAGAGATGCTATACCTAAAAAGCTGCCTATGCCTGACAGTAAAATCTGTCTATAGGAGAAGCTTGGCTGATGTACAGAACTTCTATAGAGTTTTAAAAAATATCGTTTTACTTTATCTGACTTTTGCATAAATATTGCCATTGCCTAAATCGCTCACGGGATTTCCTTTGTATTCTGTCATGATAACTTAATATTTGAATAAAATGTAGCTAAATATACAGAATTACTGTTTGACTTTATTGATAGCAATAATAATTAGAAGCAATGCTAGCCAATACAGCATTACAACCCCTTGTAGATTCACTGCGGGCTTGCCTGTCTACACCTGAAGAGCGCATTGAGCAGCACTATACTAGACTTAAAAGAAGTAACAACTTCATCCAAATCTATAAATGTGAGTAATCAGTATGTCTGAGGTAATTGAGATACCAGCGGAATTAACGCCATTTTTGCTTCCTAGCGCAGTTCAAAACCGTCTTCAATTTTTGTTAGACCGTCAGGATGCAGGCGAACTGTTAAGTGACGAAGAACGTCAAGAAGCAGAAGGATTAGTCGAATTGTCAGATTTTTTATCTCTACTTCGCTTAAGGTCACAGCGAGTTACGAAAAAACTATAAATGTCAACATCAATTTCAGCTTCTTTGCGTAGATTAGTTATTCAAAGGGCGGGTAATCGCTGCGAGTATTGCGGTTTATCTCAAGCAGGACAAGAAGCGACATTTCACATTGACCATGTCACACCTGTTGTGGCAGGTGGGCAAACGGTAGAAAATAATTTAGCGCTTGCTTGTGTATCCTGCTCATTACATAAATCTGCTCGACAAATGGTTCAAGACCCGCAAACAGGGGGAACTGTCAAAATCTTTAATCCTCGTCAACAAATATGGAAAGAACATTTTGAGTGGGATGGTGTACGAGTTATTGGGTTGACTGCTACAGGACGAGGAACTATTGATGCTTTACGTATGAATCGTGCATTAATACTAGCAATTCGATCTGAAGAGGAGCTTTTAGGCAGGCATCCACCACCATAAAACTTTATTATTGTGACATCACAACTTCTTTTTCCTCGATAACTTCGTAGCCTGTAGCTAATTTGTCAATTGCTTTATCGAGTAATTCAACTCCTTGCTTTACGGTTTCTATTTTATTCAACTCACCACGTAAATCAGAGGCGCCAACAAATCCTTTTGCGTACCAAGCCATATGTTTACGCGCTTGGTAAATACCGCGTTCTCCTTTATATTCATACAACGCTTCTAAATGTTCTTTGGCACATTCGAGTCTTTGTATAAGTGTTGGCGCCGCTAATATTTCCCCTGTTTTTAAAAAATAATCAATTTCTCCCACTAAAAACGGATATCCCAAAGTACCGCGCGAACACATTACACCATCGGCACCTGTTTCTTCCAGACATCGCACTGCTGACTCTACAGAAAATATATCCCCGTTGGCAATTACTGGAATATCTAATACTTGTTTTACCTTTCCTATCCATTCCCAACGCGCGTTACCTGTATAACCTTGGGCACGAGTACGACCATGTACAGTTATCATTTGGGCGCCTGCATCTTGCATACGAAGAGCAAAATCTAGTATCGTAATCTCTGCATCATCCCAACCAATGCGTGTTTTTACGGTGACAGGTACATTAACTGCCTTAACTATTTCTCTTACTATTTCTTCTGCTACTTCTGGTTGTCGTAACAGCGAAGAACCCCCACCCTTGCGAGTAATTTTATTTACCGGACACCCCATATTAATATCCACAGTATCGGCGCCTTCGGCAACCGCTTTTTGTGCAGCTTCAGCTAAAAAATGTGGACGGCAATCGAATAACTGAATGCTTACCGGGCGTTCGTTCGGGTCAATTTCCATAATAATGGGAATTTCCTTTATATGCTGTAACCTAGAAGCGTGAACCATCTCGGTATATAACATTGATTCTGGAGCATAACGACGAACAAGGCGCCGGAATACCAAATCTGTTACACCAGATAAAGGAGATTGAAGGACACGACTGTTTACTTCTAGGGCGCCGATTTTTAGAGGAGTAGAAAGTCTCGCTTTAAGGTGGGGAGGTAATTGCAGCATAAAAAGTAAATATAAAATTACGTAGGGTGTGCTCTGAGCCATAACAAACTAGAAACGAAGCAAACAATTAAACTGCTGTCACGCACCATCGAATATTTATTGAACACCAAACGGCGCCTTTCTAAAAGGATATTTTAAAAATTTTATTAATATACAATTATAACCTAATTTATGTGTCTTTGTGTAAGACATTTTACCACAGAGACACACTAGAGTTCACCGATAAAAATGTTCTACAAGTTTAAATTAATCTTCTTATTTATATTATGATGTGCAGCAAGCGGAAGCGACTAAATGTTAATTTTGTACTGTTAATAAACCAGGTTGCTGTGGAGTAGTTGCACTAAAAACACCTTGATTACCAAACTGTACACCACTCGCGGTAGTAACAACAAACGAACCGCGAACATCTAAGCGCGCATTTTCTCCAAAAAATATCCCGTTTGGATTGATTATAAATAAATTGGCGCCACCATCAACGCCCAAGATTCCCAAAATATTCGATGCGTTCCCACCTGTCACCCGTGCCAATATATTTGATACCCCAGACGGGTTACTAAAATACACTCGCTGTCCATTTCAACCAATTGTAGAAAATCTACCTAAAGACCCGAATGAAAAGGTAATTTTTATTTTGTGGGGTGGGCATCCTTGCCCGCCCTACCCTATATATTTGGAACATATTTGGAACGGGCAAGGATGCCCATTCCACAAGAGCAATTTAAGTATCCTTTTATAGAGCTTCAGGTGCAGCAATGCCGGCGCCTACTGAAACTTGACCGTTAGATTGTAATCCGGGTTTGGTATTTGTTTCTTTCTCTTGGGGTATTTTAGTGAAAGATGAAGTTGAAGATGTGTTTGTATCGGGGAGTAGTCGTTTTGCTTCTGCTTGCTGTGACATTAATGATAGTCCACTAACGGCGCCAGCTACGAGTGCTGTATAACCGACATATAAATGCATCGGTTTAATATTTAATCCAATTCCACTACCAGAGCTTTTTTGTTCTTTATACCAAACTGGTGCAATTGTCTTTGCTGGTTCAGGAGCTGGTAAAGTCGCAACTAAATTAGTTCCATTGAGTCCCAATGCATTACCCATTACACGAATGAACCCACGAACATATACTTCTTCAGGTAGATTTTCCCATTTCCCATTCTCAATTGCTTCCATTTGATGGACGGGTACATGAGTATAGATATTCAACTGAGTCAGTGACATTCCTTTCAACTCACGTGCTTGTCGCAATTGTTGACCGATGTCGTTTAAAGTTTTGATGCGTTGTTCTGCTGCTGCAAGTAAAGCTTGTTCTACTTTGGAAGGTTTTTTGTTTTTGTTCAACCACGGTAACAATAAGTTCGGTTTAACAGGGCTTTTAACTTCTACGCTAGGTGAATTACCATTGTCTACTACTGCATCAGTTTCATGTTCTGCTTTGGAATGAAACTTTGCGCTGGTTAAGCATTCAGATAAATCACCATTGGGTTCTAGATTATGTTCAACAGAATGATTAACGTTTTCTTCTAATTGAGCTTTTTCTTCGTTATTTACAGAATTTGGAGATGAAGCAGCACCTGGTTGGACTTCTTCTATTTGTTGCTGCTGTTTAGCAAACTGATGAAAAGCTAAACCTATTGCTTCCCGTCCAATAGCTTTAAATAGCTGCTGTGCTTGTTCAGAAGATTCTCCGAACATTTTTTTTACAGTAGCTAACGCACGACGGTAAACTTTGCTGCGATGTAGCTCTGCTTCAATTTCGCCTAAGATTGACCGTAGTTCGTCTTGGCTGATCTCAATAGCTGATTTTCCGGGAATACTTAGTGAGTATACAGCTGTCATAATCTTTGTCTAAACCAATAATATTTATAAGAGCGAAAAAGCTTTCTCTGTGTAATTTATTCTCTTGATTGCGGGTGATTCCGGATTTTTGTGTATCAATCCATCAGGTATTTTGAACCACCAAAGTCATTTTTACAAACGCACGAAAATATAAACAATTACATCCTTGCTTAGGTGTAATTGCTTAAATCGGCACCTGTCAGAAACCTGGTTTCTTGGTCGATGATACATATAAATAAGATGATTTTGCGTAGAAACCAGGTTTCTTGGTTTCTTTAATAAAAAGTTGGTCGTCTCGCTTCAATTAGTTTTATAAAAGACTGTACAGCTTTTATATATACTCCGGGAGCGAACTCTCCAACGTTGTTATGGTTTGCACCAGGAACAATTAGTACTTCTTTAGGCTTTGGAGCCGCATTATACAGCTGTTTACTCATAAACGCTGGAACTGTTGAATCCTCGGCGCCGTGAATTAATAGGATAGGTATTTTTATCAGTGGTATTTTACTGATTGAATCAAAATTTTGTTTCAGAATCAACTTGACGGGGAAAAACCGGAAAAGTTTCCGAGCTACAATCACATTTCGTATTGATGTGAAAGTGCTTTCCACAATCAAACCGGCAGCTTCTGAATGCTTTGTGGCTAATTCTATCGCAACGGCGCCACCTAACGAGTGTCCATATATATAGATGTTGTGAGCAGCTACTTTTCTTTGTGTTACCAAATAATTCCAAGCTATGGACGCATCTTCGTAAACACTCTTTTCAGTAGGATGCTTACCAATACTCAGCCCAAACCCTCGATAATCAATTAACAATACTGAAAAACCTGCTTTATAATACCCAGTTGCTGCATAAAGATTGGCGCCAATGTTAGCTGCGTTACCGTGGAGATAGAGTAGCACTTTACCATCAGAGTACTTAGAATTATCCATCCACCAAGCGTAAATTAGCTCATTGCCACTGGAACTTACAGGTATCCAAACTTCTTCAAAAGGTACATCATAAGCAGCAGGTGTTTTTTCAATCTCTGACGAAGGATAAAAAAGATACTTGTGCTGTCGTGCGTATAAAAATAAGCACGTTGCGATATAAGCAATAATAACCAGCAGCCCCATACCAAGAAGAAACTTGGGGAGTAAATGTATTATATGTATCAGCTTTCCTGCCCTCCTTCAGGTAATTCTAAACACAATCATCATCATTTTTGTGACTAAATTTGGTACTCTATTAAATTAGAGATACGATTGGCAAATATGAATTTTTATAATTGGGATTAATTAGTTTAATTATATACACAAAAATCAGTACTTTCTCTATTGAATAAGCATAGGTGGATAAGAGGAGAATCAAGTGAAGTTAGCGACTGAGGCTCAAATAGAGCAATTAAGGGAGATTGGGGCTTACTTACGCAAACGACGCGAAGACAAATCTATAAGTATAGATGAAATCGCAGTACATACGCGGATACGCCCAGCGTTCATACAAGCCATAGAAGAGGGAAATGCCGAGGTTCTTCCTGAAGCAGTATTTGTACAGGGATTCATTCGCCGCTATTGTGATGCTATTGGCATTGATGGCGCCGCACTAACCACAAACTTTGGCGATGTATTTTTACCCGTACCAACTGAAAGCGAACCACAAGACATCGAAAAGAAACAAAGTTTATATATACCTCTAGCCGTACCGTATATCTTACTACTAGTTGCCGCTTCTTTAGGACTTATTTATATTCTTGTTCCTCGTCAAGGAGCTGAGTCGGTAGCTCAAAACAAAAGTAATACTACTAAAACAGCAGTTATTTCTAAAACTTCTCCCGTAGCATCATCGTTACCAAAACCAACATCAAGTCCAACAAGCTCTCAAGAAATCGCGTTAGCATCACCATCACCAACATTAACTTCTACCCCCCAAATAACACCAACTCCAACTCCAACTATTCAAGCTGGGGAAGGAGTTGAAGTTGCTGTAGAACTGCAAGATAGTTCGTGGATACGAGTCAAAGTTGATGGAAAAACCGATTTTGAAGGAACCTTAAATAAAGGAGAAAAAAGAACGTGGAAAGCTTTGAAAGAAGTTTCGATACGTTCGGGTAATGCTGGTGCTGTTTTAGTATCCCAAAATAAACAACCTGCTACAGCTATGGGTCCTGAAGGTACTGTTCGAGATGTGAAGTATACTCCTGAAACTGGCGCCACACCAACACCTTCCCCAACACCATAAAAAATGTAGAGACGCGAAAAATGTAAAGACGCGATTTATCGCGTCTCTACAATGACAAAAATGATTTGTTTTATTGATTTAAATTTTGGGTTCGCGTGAATGCCAATCTGTTGCTTGCTCGTATGCATAAGCAACTTGGAATAACAAATCTTCCCGCAAAGCATTACCCACCAACTGTAAACCTATTGGCATTCCCTCATTATCAAAACCGCATGGTACACTTATACCAGGTAATCCAGCTAAGTTAACAGGGATCGTCATTAAGTCAATTAAATACATACTCAATGGGTCGGTTGTTTTTTCTCCTGCTTTGAATGCCGTTGTGGGAGCAACTGGAGATACTAAAACATCAACTTTTTCAAATGCGCTTTCAAAGTCTTGTTTAATTAACGTGCGGACTTTTTGGGCTTTGAGATAATACGCATCGTAGTAACCTGAAGATAGTGCATAGGTACCTATCATTATACGACGTTTGACTTCGGCGCCGAAACCATTAGCACGAGTGCGGGTGTACATTGATAGTAAATTTTCGGCATCTTCTGCACGCATACCATATTTAACACCGTCATAACGGGCTAAATTCGCAGAAGCTTCTGAGGGAGCAATAATGTAATAGCTTGGTAAACCGTAGCGGAAACGAGGACAAGAAATTTCAACGATTTCTGCTCCTAGTTCTTTAAGTTTTTCAATAGCAGTATTGACAGATTGCTCAACAGTGGCATCTAAACCTTCACCAAAAGTTTCCTTGATAATACCAATACGAATTTTTTTGCCGTTATACGACATCGAACCAGGTTTGAGATTTGCCGCATAATCAGGAATTTCAACTTTTAAACTCGTTGAGTCTTTAGGGTCATATCCTGCTATCGCATTTAGTAAAATAGCCGAATCTTCAACGCTACGCGAAAAAGGTCCAATTTGGTCGAGCGAAGAAGCAAATGCGACTAAACCATAGCGTGAGACAAGTCCATAAGTAGGTTTAATACCCACAACACCACAAAACGAAGCAGGTTGACGAATGGAACCACCTGTATCTGAACCTATTGACACAACACATTCACCTGCTGCAACTGCTGCTGCTGAACCTCCCGATGAACCACCTGGTACACGCGATAAGTCCCAAGGATTTGCAGTTTTTTTATAAGCTGATGTTTCTGTGGAACCTCCCATTGCGAACTCATCAAGATTCGTTTTACCAACCATTACGGCGCCTTCGTCGAATAGCTTTTGCGTTACCGTTGATTCATAAGGTGGGACAAAATTCTCTAAAATACGTGAAGCGCAAGTTGTAGCAATTCCCTTCGTACACATATTATCTTTGATCCCAATGGGGATACCAGCTAACATGCCGATTTCTTCACCTGCTGAAATTTTCGCATCCACAGCGCGTGCTTGTTCCATTGCCTTTTCAGCGGTAACACACAAGAAACTTTGTACTTTTGGTTCTAACGTTTCTATACGTTTGAGTGCTTCTTGGGCAATTTCAACCGCTGAACGCTCCTTTTTAACTAATTGTTCATGTAATTCACGAATCGATGCCATAGTAATTCCCTTATTTAGTGCTGAGTGGAAAGTGCTGAGTGCTGAGTAGAGACGTGATTAATCCCTTCGGGAAATCCTCCGGATAACACGTCTGTACAGGAGTTAGGAGTTAAAAATCATAACTCAGCACTCAGCACTCAGCACTCATAACTTATCAAAAGATTGATTTTAATATAGGTTGGGCACGAGTAACTCGTTTTAAACTAGTATTGATGGCACAGCCAGAATTTTATAAATACCTGATATAAGTTGCTTTTAGTCAATTCCATAAGTATTCAGAGGCAAAATTAATGGTAAAAATAACTGCTAAAAAAACTCTTGGTATACAAAATGTCTATGATATTGGGCTAGCGCAAGACCATAATTTTGTTATAAAACAAGGCTTTGTAGCTTCTAACTGCTTTAATAAATCACATTCTACTGCATATGGCTATGTAACTTATCAAACTGCGTACTTAAAAGCGAATTATCCCATAGAGTACATGGCAGCGCTGTTAACAGCTAACAGTGCTGATACAGAGAAGGTACAGAGATATATTTCTGCCTGCGTCACCATGTCTATTCCAATTGAGCCACCAAACGTAAATCGCTCTGGTATTCACTTTACCCCAACGGATAGCAAAATTGTTTTTGGATTGTCGGCTGTGCGTGGTTTAGGACAAGGCGCCATTTCGTCGATATTAGAAGCACGCTCCGAAGGTGGGGAATTTAAATCGCTTGGTGATTTTTGTGACCGTGTTGATTTGCGTGCTGTTACTCGTAAAACTATAGAATCTTTAATATATTGCGGCGCCTTCGATACAATCCTTCAAAATCGTCAACAACTAATCCACGATTTAGAATTGACTTTTAACTGGGCTTTGAGTCGCGCAAAAGACCGTGCTAGCGGACAGGGAAACTTATTTGACTTGTTAGGAGGAGGATTTGGCAGTAACGATACTAGCAAAAAGAATAGCTTTGATACGGCGCCTAAAGCCAAACCCGTTCCAGATTTCCCTCCCCAAGAAAAACTTCATAAAGAAAAAGAACTACTTGGCTTTTACGTCTCTGACCACCCGCTTAAATCAATTCGCCAATCCGCGCGTATTCTTTCACCCGTAAACCTATCGCAAATCTCAGAACAAAAAGAAGACGCTGCTATTTGCACGGTTGTGATGCTTAATAACGTCATCAAACGCATCACCCAAAAAGGCGATCCAATGGCAATTTTACAAATCGAAGACCTAACAACACAATCTGAAGCCGTCGTTTTCCCTAAAATATACGAACGTATTAGTCCACTACTTCAAGTCGATGCACGATTAATTATTTGGGCAAAAATCAAACGTCGCGACGATCAAAATCAAATAATTGTAGACGATGTAGAGCCAGTCGAACAAGTACAAATAATAATGGTCGAACTTACCCCTGAACAAGCCACCGTTATCGAAGAACAAGACCGTTTGCGAAACGTCTTAGTCAAACAAGCAGGTGGCAGCGAAAAAGGTAAAACACCCGTTATCGGAGTCGTCCAATCTGGAGGAACTCGTCAACTCGTTCGTTTCGGCAGACAATTTTGGGTGCAAGATTCCATCAACGCTATCACCGCACTCCAAAATGCCGACTTCAAAGCACGTCTCCAACCCCTAACCAATTAAGTGCTGAGTGTTGAGTGTTGAGTGCTGAGTGGGATTTGGAATATTACTCAGCACTCAGCACTTTCTACTCAGCACTCTATTGTCATCAGTATAATAACGTAAGTATTCTGTATTTAAATCATATAATTAGTTACTTATGCGGATGAGAAATATTGCATATGTATGGTATCGTTTTATGCCATATACTATTTGTATGCAGCATCAGTGGAATGAACAAAGATTGCATGAGCGCAGATGAACTGAATAAATTTGTGGCTTACTGCAAAAAAATTCAGCCCCAATCACAGCAGGACATAAAACGTTTTTTTGAAGGAGTTGTGGGGTTTCCCTACGATAAAGAACTCCTTTTACAAGCGTATTTATTTTTAAACATCCAGAGCTTGTTCACGAATTGCTCTGAGTTACTGCTGTTTGAAAAATCTCCGATTGCTGACTATACTGATTTGGGTAAATGTGATTTTGTTTACCTAACTACCACTGGTAACTTATTTCTTATCGAAACCAAATTTATTGATACCGAAGCAACAGGCGCCACCGAACGTAAACGTCGTAATAAGCACAGAAATAAAGTCTTTGACCAAGTAATTACTCTAAAAAGTCGATTTAGTGAGTACTGGGATATTCAGCTTGCGTACCTAAGTTGTGGTGTCTTTACTACCGACCCCGAAGTGGAATGGCGTGGTAATAATGCTGGTGTTATTACAGAGTCTATTTCAATAGAAAAACTCGAACAATGGCGCCGAAATTACCAACCCTAAAAACCCGGTTTCTTATATATTAAAAACACCGAACCTATGAGTCCTGGGTTTTCGACGTAGATTTTATTATCGTAGTACAAACCTGGAGACATTCCCCCGTCAAATAGCATTGCTTCTTGAATTGAACCTAAACAGTTATTTTTCGTTATCCCCATCAAAACATTATCAAACTGGTCAGGCAACAACTCTTGATTATTCTCTGATACGCTTATATCCGAGTTCGCTTTTGCGTCATTGACTAATAAAATTACATAACCGCGATTAGTAACAGCCACCATAGAACGATTAGTTGCTTGTTTACAAGCAAATTCACCTAAATCTTGACAAATATCTTTAAAACTTCCATCTCGATAAAATCTACCGTTACCACCAACAAGGTTGTAATTTAATATATCTTCCTTCCTTCTACCTGTAGCAATTGTCGCTCGGCGCCTTGTTGCCTCTCCAGAAGATATTCCAAACGACGAGCGCTTACTTTGAAAATCACCTGCATACGCAACACCTCGCGAAATATTCAAACCTTGAGGTTTATTTAGCGTATCTATATAATCAGCATTAATCGCAGCGATTGGTAATTTCCCCTTCAACTTCGCATTTTCATCACTAATAATTTCACGAAACGTTTTTGGTACATACTCTCGTTTTACTTTACCTTGATTATCTTTCTCATATAGTTTATGTCCCAACCCCACATTCACCTTAAAATCAAGCTTATTAGACTTTGGATTAAAAATAATTACGTGATTAATACCTTTCTCATACACCTCCCCAGAATTATTCGTCTTAAAAAACTCAATACTAAAATCTTTATTTTCTCCAAAACAATCCTTTTTTGGCGCCAACTCAACTGGTTCTAACTTTAATATAGGAGACTGACTTATATCTCGTTGAGTTATACCCTCCCTTTGACAACCCACAAAAATCGCTAAAACACTAAAGGCACACACCAACTTAATAACATCCTTCATAACAAATAATACATCCGTTACATCCGTTGCAAAAAACCCACCATAACTTTTATAGTGGGCTTCAATAACATTTAGCTACTAGTTGGGTATTAAGTTTTATTTAATCCATCCATGTGCGGAGCAAAACTAATTAAACCATTCCAACACTGCTTCATCTTTAGTATTGGTATGGCGCGATGGGGTTTCGCGGTTAAACTTCATTTGAATTGAACGAGTTTGTTCTCCATCTGCTGCTACTGCCATGATGGGGTAATCAATCAATCCATCTTGGAACGACATTTGGAAGCGGAAAGTTCCATCTGGATTTAACTTAATTGGGCGCCCACCAATTGTAACAGTTGCATCTGGCTCAGTTGCACCGTAAACAATCAACTCAGCATCAGCAATTAACCAAAACTTGCGGGGTTGCATTGGAACTTCACCCAAACCAACACCCGACATACCTACACCAGACATATTCAAACCTGATGTGGTGGGTACTGCCCACATACCTACACCAGATGGGAATACGTAAGAACTAATTGCTTGCTCAGGCGCCATCGAACCAGGTACGTGCTGCATTGAACCAAACAACGAACCAGCTACACGTAGAGCTTCGGTAGATTCTGCCATACCAAAGATTTGGTCGTAAATGCCATTACCATTGGCGCCTGCAACACCCGCACCCGCACCCGCAGCGGCAACTTTCTTAGCTGGAGGAACAAGTTCGTATAAAGTTTTACTGCGGAGATCTTCTTCAAAGTTGACGGTAATGAAGACATCTTCAATCCAGTCAGATGGATACACAGGAGGAATGTGAACGCGCGCGGAACGAGCAAGCACCAACCAGCGACCGTCAGCACAACGATAACCAATATCAATTACATAATCTCTATCGCTTACAGGAATAGGTAAATACCATTCCCGCGCCATTTCATCGCTTGGATATTCTTGAATACTGTGGGGGCTTTGGTGGTCAAAGTTTATATCAGTAACATCGTAGATTCTTAAAGCTAATTGCTGTCCACCATTGCGACGCAACTCTTCTTTATGCTCCTTGGGTATATCCCAGTAAGCATACGCCCATTGTGGGTCACGAGGCATTAATACAATGCGGCTTTCACCATAACCACCTGGCAGGTCAGCTAAAAACTCATCGACATCCGAGAGATTTCCTGCATTGCGGTCTACTTGTCCTAACTCAAACTTTGCTGCTTCCACGACTTCCTGTGCCTCTAATGTACGAGATTGATTTAATGAAGGTTTGCTACGTTCTACTTCTAAAATGGATGCAAGTAATTGGGTCTTACGCATCCGGCTGTAACGAGATACACCATAAGCACTAGCTACTTTACGTAACTGTCGCAATGTCATCTCATCTAACGGTGGGCGTTCTTTTGCCATGAATATTAACTCCAGTTTTTTCCTAAGATTTTTAAGTTTTACTTCCCCTGGCTAATTCAACTAATGAGCATAAATGTCGTTCACATAATCAAAAATTAACGTTCTTATTTGCTAAACTTATAGCTTAAGAAACGTGCTTTTATTTGAATTAATTTACCTTTTACAACTTGCTTTTCTCCTACGGGTATTCACTAAGAGCGAAACAAGTCTTTATGTTAATGAATATTAACCAATTACCCCCACTAGGGATCAAGGGGTCTCAAAGGGTATTTTTTAAGCTTTCAACGAATTTACACGCTTTCGGGGAGCAAAATGTCATCATTTCATAACATCTGACGGAATTACAAGCTTTTTCAGCCTTCAAATCGCCAAAATCATGTCATGTAATCATAACATTTGAATTCGGGGGTGCAAATTGATGTGGCACAGGCATACGAACTGTGCAATGCATAATGTTTCTATTTTTACCACAGAGACACAGAGTTCACAGAGAGGAGGAATAAAAAACGGCGCCTATCTCACCGAAATGCAGCATTCCATTAAATTTTTCAGATGGAAAAAGAAGTCCTTGCTTTAATTTCTAGTTTATGAAAAGTCCATTCATCAGGTAATTGGATTTTTGCAGGTAAGGGTTCTTGACGAGAGTTTATTGGATACGGGTCATTAATTAAGCCTTCTAGAGCTTCTGTGACAAGTTTAGCAAAACCAGCGCCAAGAGTTTTAGCAACTTTTTTAAGAGAACGCTGAAAATTATCAGTTGTTTCAATCGAGAAGGGAGTTAATCCAGTCACGGACTTCTCCTTTTTTAATACGAATTGATGACTCCGAAGTCAAAGCATCTTCTAATACTTTGGACATGACTATTTCATAGGCCGGGTGATTACGTTCTATGAAATCAAGCTTTTGATAGCCTAATGCTTTCATATCTTCAACAGGTATTGGTTCAGTCGAACTTGCTCTAGGTGCTAATCCTTTACGTGCTTTTTTCCAAGGAAATTCCCCATGAGTCATCTCACTAAGTTTATAAGCATGATAACCACCAAAATTTTCCCATACCTCCTCTAGAAGCTTTTTCTTATCATCAGGAATATCTTCCAAAAACTCTTTACTTGGGACAGGTAATTGTTGAGCTTCAAACTCGCTATAATATTTATAAGCAGGAGGGCATACAGGCCCATATCGCCATGCTTGGATTTCTTCTATAAATAACGGTTCATCGTACATTGCCAAGTGAAGGCATTGCGAATAATATAAAAGCTTTTGAATCTTCATATTAGTAATTTCCGCTTCCATACCATCTTCATAGGCTCTGATGATAAAGTAGCGAGCCACATCTAGTAATTCAACCATATTTAGACGTGCAAATTAGATTTGCTACTTTTAGTATTTATTAAATAAAGTTTATGATTTTATATTATAGCATAAATATTTATATTAAAAAGCCTGCGCGTTGGCAGGCTCTGCTAGTATAGCGATGCTTGAAATTAGAGATACTTCACGTAGTGAGGATGACAATATTGTAATATGTTCAGTATGACACTTTAATTACATTTTGGTGTTAGGACGCATTAACCAAATAGCTTCTTCTGCCATTAGAGCTTCAATGCTTTCTTCGCGAGTTAACGAACTATCAAAACTTGCTTGTGCGAAGGAAATTGTACCGTTGCTTGAGAAATTGTTCTTGGTTGCAACGCGCGTGTGTCCACCATCTTGAACTCCGCTACCTTGATGGTCAACCAGCAAGAAGTCACCGGGTTGAATTTTTGTAAATAGTTGTTGAAGTCTTGTTCTTAGTTGCGCTTCGGTTAATGATGTTGGTTTGATTTCGTCTATTAATAGGAAACGAACGGGGTTGTTGTTTGCAGCAGCGTATTTATCTGTCCATCTAAACCATTGGTTCGCGTTGGGATATTCACCTTTATTGTCGTTGGTGTTGTCTCTGTAATAAGGAGGTTCGTAACCACCTTTACGCAAAACGTTTCCACCGAATAAGTTGCATTTCCAACGGTCTTTGAGAAAATCAAAGGGTCTGTTGGTAGGTACGTTATGTCTGGGGTCAATGTTTATCCAAGGTTGAGGTACACCATAAAATTTTGCTACTTCACCTGTAGAAAGTTCAATTGCTGCGTTTACTAAATCTTTGGGACTGGCGCCTGTAATTCCTGGTACATCAGTTTTACGAAGTGCTGCATCGATGGCTTTCGCTGTTTTGGCACCAACTTTACCATCAACGAGTAATGCATTACCTTGTTGAAATGCCCGTACAGCTTTAATTGTTTCATCACCATAGTCACCATCGGCGCCAAACTCTCTTAACATATAATTTAATTTACTAGTGCGGCTGGCTAAAGCAATTAGCGCGCGTTGAATATTACGAACAGAGGGATGATTACGTCCTGAGTCGGGTAAACTAATATTGCCATTGAGTAAATCAGTATCGTTAGCAAGATTAGCAATTGGTTGTGCAACTGTAACGTTGCTACCAAGAGATTTTAAAAGTTTATTTAACCAGCTACCTACACCTGGTTCTATTGTGTCAGCGTAACGAGTCGCTATTACTTCTGCTTCTTGTCTATTTGTTTGCCCTGCTTTAATGCGTCTTTCTAACTCGACCATTTCGGCAACAGTAAAACGCGCGTTGGTTATTAAATTTTGAATAGGAGTTGATAAAGCTGGCATGTAGTTTCTCCGCAATAATAATATTTTTCGTTGGAATTTTCTTGTGGTTTTGACTACATGCACCGTCTGAATCATTTCGGAAAATACAGACCAAGAAACCAGGCTTCTTTAAAAAGCCTGGTTTCTCAAGAGATATTTTATCTAGCTGCCTCAACTTCTTGGACAGTTAATGAAAGCGCTTGTGCAACTTGTTCAACGCTTAATCCCATTTGTAGCAATTGAGATACCGCGTCTAATCTTGCCTGCCGTTCGGCATCAGCGCGTTGCTGTTGGGTGTCAGCACGTTGTTGTTCAGCTTCTTCTGGCAGTAAAACCAGATTTCCGGCTTCGTCGTAAAACCTTAGCCAAACTGCGTCATCATCTTCAATAACACCTTGCCAAGTCCCTAACCATAGACGTAAACTCTCGCACCACAACCACCCTCGCGAATCTTCTTCGATTGGTTGGTACCCTTTGTAGCTATCAAGGCGCCATCCTTGTAGTGAGTTGACCTTGAAGGGATGAAATACAAAATAATCTTTGGTTTTAAAGACTTTTTCGTACAGCGCTTTTTTTTCTCCTAGGTCATTTACTTCTGTAGTATCAGAAAGTAACTCAACAATCATGTCAGGATAACGTCCGTTTTCTTCCCAAACTACCCAACCTTGACGTGCCGGGTCAGGTGGCACATCTAAGACAATAAAAAAGTCTGGGCCTTTAAATTCTTTATTTTTAACTTGCTGACTGTCATAATATCCACAGTGGTCATGGCGCCACCCGATTACAATATTTTGAAAACTTTTGTACTATTATACTACTTGCTATTAACTGGCACGTGATCATAGTTAGTAAACATTAGACTAGTAATAAAATACTCTAATCAAACTTAAATACTAAAAAGTACATTTGTTACAGATATTTTACTGGCACTAATAAAGTATTCATTTCTGCCGTTAAATGCTGGTTTTCTATCGATTTGATCCCCCCTAACCCCCCTTAATAAGGGGGGAACTGGAGAAGAGAGTAATTATTTTTACATGGGGAAATAGTAATATAAAGCCCCCCTTATCAAGGGGGGTTGGGGGGATCGAACTTTTCCGTAATGCTTAAGTGTATACTTGTATAAATAGAAAAGTTTATACAAAAATACATATAGTATGAAATTAGAAAATATAACTTCTCGTCTTAGCGAAGAACAAGTAAAAGCTGATAATGAGTTAGTTACACAAATTCAAATTAAATTACGAGGTTTAGGTTTATATCCGGGTGGAAAGTTTGTTGATGGTGACTTTGGCCCAAGAACTAGGAATGCGATTAAAAGCTTTTGTGATGCTGTTGGTATTCCCTTTCCTCAATATGATAGAAACTTTGCTCAAAATCTTTTAACCAAAAAGCAGTTACCTTCTGTTTTAGGAATGGTTACTAGTAACCGCACGCAAACTTTCCAAAATTTACTTGATATTGCCAAAGCTACCCGACCTCCTGAAGGGGAAGTTGCTTTTTTACACAGAGGTATTCAAAAATCTAAGTACATTCCAGAAATTGCTGAGTATGCAGAACGCTTAACAACTAAGCATGAACCTCAAGCTTTACCATCAACTTATACACCGTATCCGAAACGAGGAGTTATTCCGAATATAGATAGTCAAGGTTTAAATTTTCTTCATTCTGATATTAAAGAAGCTTGTATTTGTATTGGTAATTTTGCTAATGAGGAAATAAAAACCCGCTGGTTAGGGAAAAGTGCTCTTGAAGAACGTCAGTTCTGGAGTGCTAGCAAGATTATTCCAATTTTAAATATTGTTTGCGATGCTAACACTAAGGCGCCTGGAGTTGATATTGCGAACTGCTATATAAATGAATCACGAAACAAATTTACTGATATCGCTTTAGATATTATTAGCTACCGAGGCAAAATTACTTCCTCAAATGCCGGAGCAGCTTGCTTAAAGCTGTTTCAAACTCCAACAGCGTTAGAAACATGGGTAAAAAATATTACAGGTAATCAACAGCTTAGTTTTCGGGGTGGGTATGGTGAAAATGCATTTATTAGACAACCGAAACTATTCGATAGAATCTCAGGCAAACAAATACTCACTTCACCGGGCGCCCCACTAGATGGTCAAAATTTATTATCAGCATACGATTTGACGCGGTTAATCTCAATGTTAGGATGGCATTGGCATTTACCCGGAGATGCACGTTTACCCGGCGCCCAATGGCAAAGTTTAAAATCTATAGTTCAAGCAATGGGTAATGACAGAGCAAGATATATAGATGTGGCAATAGAAACTCTTGGACTAGAAAATGTTATTACCTCTCCGGTGATTATCTCAAAACTAGGTAATGGTTTTAGCGAAAGTAGAACTTCACACGAAATTACTTATGTTGCGTTCGTAGAATTCATCGATGAACGTAACAGTAACGCAAACCAACCTGGTAAATTCAAAACGTTAGCAATGACATTACGAGCAGCAGTGCAACCACCTCGTACTTTGGTTGAAGTTGACGCGCGTATGGCAGCAGATGTCACCGAAATTATTCGTCGCGTCATAGTTAATGAAATTATTTAGTAGTCTTTTGAATGAACGGGCAAGGATGCCCATTCCACAAGAAATTTTTGGCAACCTGTTAGCAGTACTACTGGTTAACTCAACCAGTAGTACCAAATTGGGGCACTTGCAGCTTATCCAAATACAAAAATCCATAAGGGCAATACAAAAAGCAACAATATTGTTGATACAAGAATACTGCTAGCAATTAAATCACGGTCTAAATTATATTCTTCTGCCAGAATTAAACCCAGAAATGCAGATGGCATCCCTGACATCAGCACCATTGCCAAGCTTGATGAAGCAGGCAGTTTAAGTACAAATTTAGTAAAAATTCCAACTAATAAAGGTATTATAATAACTCGCAAGGTAGCTGGAATAAGGGCTAATTTAAGGCTTTTCCATCCTTGTAGTTGAGCTAGTCTAATTCCGATGAGTAAAAAAGCACATGCAATAACGATGCTAATTGATTGTTGAAGTCCTATTTCAATAGCATCTGGTAGTTTTAAAGAGCGCGTAAAGTATCCAAATATAAATGCCCATAACGGAGGAACTATTAAAATATCTCGTAGTTGCGTTAAAAAGTTATTTTGTTGCTGAGTGTGGCTATAGTAACTAGCAATCCATACTCCTAAACCAAATGGACCAATAACATTGTGGGTAATACTGAATATTACTGCTAAATTTAATGCATTAGCATCAACTAACGAAGGTGCAATTGCCAGTCCAACAAAACCAGTATTACCTAAAATTGCAGCGAGAAGAAAACTCCCCTCGCTGACTCGACTCAGTGGTTGTATTTTTGAGTCGTGTTCAGACTTTTGCTGGTTGGCTAATAATTTCCATATCCATATAACTGATAGTGTCACCAGTAAACCAATTATTAATGTACCAACGGTTATTACTGGCGCCAATACGGAGGTATCAATTGCTTGATACTGCCCAGAGTTACCCTGACGAGACAACGCAATAAGTTCCAGAGGGACTCCAACCCAGTAAAGACCACGACCTAATATTTTTGAGAAAGACTTAGGTAGTAAGCGACATACCAGCAACCCTAACCCTATCCAGATAATTAAAGGTGTATAAGCTTGAAATAAAGTGTCAGTCATTAAAGTAATTTGCTTGTAATGGCTAGTTGGGAACAGTAAAATTTACTTTTTTCCCAACTTAAATGCAGTCCAATACCAAGTTACCTTAATTAAGTAAAAGTTAGTTGACCAAAGCAATATCGCGAATACGCCACCCGTTGTCTACGCGCACTACTTCGTATCTAACTCTGACTTTATCTTTTTCTGTTTCCTTTGTTTGTCCGTTTTCGTAGTAAGTCGTACTTTCTACTACTGTTGCTTCTACCGTTGCGTGGTTTTTATTATTAGCATCTGGTTTAACAGATACGTTTGATACTGTATGTTCGTACTGTCGATACTTATTGCTTGATTTGACTTGCAAAGCAATACCTCTCCAGTATGATAATGCTGGACCTGTTAGTATTTGGTTCAAACTATCTATATCATGCTTAGAACCTAAAGAAGCTGATTTTGCTGATAACCAACTCTGAACTACTTGTGTTGCAGATTCTTTGGTTAAATCTCCCTCTGGGTACTGCGGTTGACTACCCGGTGTAGGAATCGCTACAGGTGGTTCATTTATTTCTATTGCTAGCTGTTTCCCTTGTAATGCTGGGCCTGGAATTAATATATTTTTTAACCAGCCAAATGTTGTACTAATTAACAGCCAAAATAATAATACACCCGCGACCGAAGCTAATACTTTTAGCAGCAAACTCGCACTTTTATTACGAGATTGTCTGCGTCTTGGCGCCACACGTTGGTTCGCGTTCGGAATATTCTTGACACTACCAGATGGTTTATGTCTACGTCTAGGAGATTTTGGCGCCGTAACTGTGTTTGTCGCAATTTGACTATTTTGATTTTTTGGTACACGACCGTTCGGTTGCGGTCTTGAAGTAACAGGCGCCTCGTGATTAAATCTAGTATCGTAGTTATCGGTTGATATGTTGTAATTTACAGGCGCCGACTTGGAAATTTCTGTTACCCTATCGCGATAATTAGGTCGAGCCGTAACTGTAGAATTATTATAATTACTTGATGTAGTGTTTGATGTGCCATTTGGAGACTTAAGTGTAGAACTACGCCAGTCACCATCAACGTTTTCTGCATCGCTGGGTAAAACTTCTAAATAAGCTTGCACGTTAGGGTCTGCAAAATATTCCTTGAGCGATGCTACTTGGTCTTCTAAATCACGAAAATGTGGAAATACTTCATTTTGTAACCAACGTTCACCGTATAAGCACAGTCCTGGTAATAAATCTGGCGATGACTGAGAATGTTCGCGAATAAAAGCCAAAGCTTCGTATTCTTGACTTAATTCTAATGCCTTAGTAGCTTCTTCTGTTTGTCCCAAAAGTAGCGCGCATAACGATTGCTCAAGGTGAACATCTTGCCGTTTACCCAAACGCAACAGCATTTGCTTTGCTTGCCTAACTAATGCTGGTTGACGTTGAGTAAATCCACGTGCGATTAAAGCATAAACGGCTAAATATGTGGCAACTGCTGAAGGACGTTTACTTTCTGATTCAAATAGATGATGCTGTTCAGCTACGGTTAAATGATGTCGTAACTGCTGAACAAAACGTAAAAAATCATCAACGTTTAATCCTGACTCATCGTTGAGAGACCCATCTATACCACCACGTTCTTCTAAAACCTGCTGTAATAGCTGTAATCCTTGCTTCCTTTCTGCTGCATGGTCAAGTGGCAATGCAACTAATTCGAGAATACGATATGGACGCAATCTATTTAAATCAGCTTGAATTTCAACTCGAACGCTAGGAAACATTCCTTCTTTTGCTAACAATTCTTCTCCTGTCTCTAAGGAAATTGCTGCGTTTTCATAGTTTCCTTGCTGCCATTGTTCGCGTCCTAATTCTAAACAGGCTAATGCGACTGTTAGTACTACATCCGGACGTTCGGAGGCAAAACTTTCATTATCTGTTTTTCTGTTAACAAGGTATGGGCGCCCAAGTTTAAGAACTTGTTCGTATTCTCCAAGCTCTTGTAAAATCAGCAAGGCGCCGACTAATTCGTCTTCATTAACATCTATAGTTGGGTTTTGAGTATCAGAATTTGGGTTTCGAGCAACTCTGTTCTCAACAGCGACAGCGACATCGGTGCCGTTTTGAGTATATGCAGACGCTAAATACACCCTGTCGTATTCTTTGCGCTCTAAAGGATTAGATAAAACCACGTAAGCTTCTTCAACTAATTGTTTTCGCGATGTAGTTGCTGCAATTGAATATTCCCGTCGTGGTAGCTGGACAATGCGGTCATTATAAGCTTGCCGCAATTGTTCCCTTGTTGCCGCCAACGGTAATCCTAATATACGGTAGTAATCGAGCGGAATTCGCACAGCCTACTTCCCCTACAGCGTATTATGTGATGTTTCACCTAGACCATTCCAGGCATTATTAAACCTAAATAGGTAGCTATATTCATTCTCAAGTTAGCAACGAATTATACATCGTTGTGAACTATTGTTCGCTACTATAGAGCGAGTAAAATTCTACCACAACGACATTATTGTTACAATTACCTAGAAGCACATTGCTGATAAGTAACGCTGTGCCGAAAGCTAAAAATTGTTAATCAATATGCAGAATCTTGCTATCCTAACTGTTAGTGTATAGCCGAGGGTAGCGAAAGCGCGCCGACTACGACATCAAATAAGGTTGCTTCCTTACAATCAAATGAATGAGTTTCGAGTCATCGAATCTTGATTTTGACAGTTTATTTGCTGCTTCTAAGTTTAGAGAGTAGTAAAGTCGAAGCGATTGGACGCTCTTGGGTAGCGCTCTTGCCTGCATTAAAAGGAAGTCGCCTATAAATCGGGTAAGCGCGCATGAGCGTCATAATAAATAATGGTGACATTAAGTGTTACTACGGGGATACTCAAAAGATAATGGTTCAAGAACGCACGTTACCAACGTTTGATGCGGCATCCGCACAAATTACGAAGCAAGAAGGCTTGCTGCTTTACGAAGACATGGTTTTGGGGCGCATGTTTGAAGACAAGTGCGCCGAAATGTACTACCGGGGAAAAATGTTTGGCTTTGTCCACCTTTACAACGGTCAAGAAGCTGTTTCCAGTGGTATTGTCAAAGCTATGAAACCGGGAGAAGACTATGTTAGCAGCACATACCGCGACCACGTTCATGCTTTAAGTGCTGGAGTCCCAGCGCGCGAAGTTATGGCAGAGCTATTTGGCAAAGCTACAGGTTGTAGCAAAGGACGCGGTGGTTCGATGCACATGTTTTCTGCGGAACATCGCTTACTCGGTGGATATGCGTTTGTTGCTGAAGGTATTCCTGTAG
The DNA here is from genome assembly GCF_019977735.1 of Calothrix sp. PCC 7716. Taxonomy (GTDB): domain Bacteria; phylum Cyanobacteriota; class Cyanobacteriia; order Cyanobacteriales; family Nostocaceae; genus Dulcicalothrix. The sequence goes on from NZ_AP025018.1 coordinate 7,044,963, forward strand.
CGGCGGGTGCTGCATTTAAAAGTAAGTACCGCAAAGAAGTGTTAGGTGATACCAATCCGATGGAGGTAACAGCTTGTTTCTTCGGTGATGGCGCCGCCAACAACGGGCAATTTTTCGAGACGCTCAACATGGCAGCGTTATGGAAATTGCCAATACTCTTTGTTGTCGAAAATAATAAATGGGCAATAGGGATGGCGCACGAACGCGCAACATCTGACCCCGAAATCTACAAAAAAGCCAGCGTCTTCAACATGGTGGGTGTTGAAGTTGATGGTATGGACGTTCTTGCAGTGTATTCAGCAGCCAAAGAAGCTGTGCGACGTGCGCGCTCTGGAGAAGGACCAACTTTAATCGAAGCATTAACCTACCGTTTCCGAGGACACTCGTTAGCAGACCCTGACGAACTGCGAAGCAAAGAAGAAAAAGAATTTTGGTTTGCACGCGACCCAATCAAAAAGCTAGCCAGCGAATTGATTGCAAGAAAACTAGCAACTGCCAACGAATTAAAAGCCATCGACAAAAAGATACAAACAGAAGTCGAAGAGGCCGTCAAATTTGCCGAAAGCAGTCCCGAACCAAGTCCAGACGAGTTATACCGCTTTATCTTCGCCGAAGACGAGTAAACAAGTAAAAAGTGCTGAGTGCTGAGTGCTGAGTAAAAAACACTCAGAACTCAGCACTCAGAACTTAGCACTCTAAAACATATGTATTCAATTTCTCTCCAACAGAATCAATATAAAACCTACATCCTCACGGATGAAAGCGCTAACTCCCAGTTAGAAGTTGTACCAGAACGTGGTGGAATAATTACTAAATGGCGCCTTGATGGAAAAGAAATTTTTTACCTAGATGAAGAACGCTTTGTTAATCCAGAGTTGAGTGTTCGAGGAGGTAATCCAATTTTATTTCCCATTTGCGGTAACTTGCCAGAAAACACCTACACCACAGGGGGCAAACAGTATACTCTTAAGCAGCATGGATTTGCGCGCGATTTACCTTGGGTGTCTCTTGGTTCTGTATCAGATGAAGGAGTGTCGCTGCAAGCTACTTTACATAGCAACGAGCAAACACAAGCAGTTTACCCTTTCAACTTTCAGATAACTTTTACCTATCAACTTCAAGGTAACAGTTTGAATGTTGGACAGCATTATATAAACAAGTCATCTCAACCCATGCCCTTTTCCTTTGGGTTTCATCCTTACTTTGTCGTGCAGGATAAAAATCAACTTCAGTTTGATATACCATCGCGAGAGTACCAAGACCAGAAAACCAAAGAAAATCATACATTTAACGGCAGCTTTGACTTTAACCGTGATGAAATCGATGTAGCTTTCAAACAAATTAGCAGTCAAACAGCTACCGTTACCGACTTAAGTCGTAAACTCAAATTAACCTTCGATTACGACAACGTATTTTCAACCCTAGTATTTTGGACACTCAAAGGCAAAGACTTTTACTGTCTCGAACCTTGGAGCGCTGGTAGAAACGCCATTAACACAGGCGAAAACCTTACAGTGCTGCAACCAGGCGCCAGTTACTCAACATTTTTCAAACTCACAGCAAATTTTTTCTCTTAACCCCTTTACAAAACTATATACCCTTGTGTTAGAGTGTATAAGCCAGCGAAAAAACGCGGCACGGGTGACTAACTCAATGGTAGAGTACTCGGCTTTTAACCGATTAGTTCCGGGTTCGAGTCCCGGGTTACCCATACTAAACATTAAAATACTCTTGTGGGGTAGGCATCCTTGCCTGCCCTCAAAATTTAATTAACAGTAACAGGCAGGGATGCCTGTCCCACAAGGCTGTTCCACAAGACTGTTCTACAAGACTGTTCCACAAGATAGAATAAGACTATTGAACTATAAGTTACAGATTAAATTTTCTCTTCAACTCATAATTCTTCATTATCACCCTCTATTCACTTAGCACTCAGCACTCAGCACTTCTTCACTTCTTATCTTTCTTAAACTTTTTAAACATAAACACCAATCACTAGTTATAATTTCCTATAAGTTGAAAAAAACATTAAGATTCAGCGTAGTACATACGCTCATCGTTCAACCGATTATCTGACAACACATTCAGGAGGACTATCTATGGCGCTCGTACCAATGCGGCTCATGTTGGACCACGCCGCTGAGAACGGTTACGGCATTCCAGCTTTCAACGTTAACAACCTGGAGCAGATTCAAGCAATTGTGCAGGCTGCCCATGAGACAGATAGCCCCGTAATATTACAAGCATCACGCGGCGCCCGTAAATATGCAGGTGAGAATTTCCTTCGCCATTTAATTTTGGCAGCAGTGGAAACTTATCCTCATCTTCCTATTGCGATGCACCAAGACCACGGTAACGAGCCAGCAACTTGCTATTCAGCAATGAAAAATGGCTTTACCAGTGTAATGATGGATGGTTCATTACAAGCTGATGCCAAAACCCCCGCAAGCTTTGAGTATAACGTTAACGTTACTCGCGAAGTAGTGAAAGTAGCTCACTCTTTGGGTGTAAGTGTTGAAGGTGAACTTGGCTGTTTGGGTTCATTGGAAACAGGTATGGGTGAAGCAGAAGACGGACATGGTTTTGAAGGTAAACTCGACCATTCCCAACTTCTAACCGACCCCGACGAAGCGGTTCAATTCGTTGAACAAACACAAGTAGATGCTTTAGCTGTTGCTATTGGTACCAGCCACGGCGCCTACAAGTTTACCCGCAAACCAACTGGCGAAATTTTGGCAATTAGCCGCATTGAAGAAATTCACCGTCGTTTGCCTAACACCCACTTGGTAATGCACGGTTCTTCATCTGTACCAGAAGATTTAATTGCATTAATTAACCAATACGGTGGCGCCATCCCAGAAACCTACGGTGTACCAGTTGAAGAAATTCAAAAAGGTATCAAGTGCGGTGTACGTAAAGTAAACATCGACACCGATAACCGTTTGGCTATCACCGCTGCTGTGCGTGAAGCGTTAGCGAAAGACACTAAGGAATTTGACCCCCGTCACTTCCTCAAACCTTCTATTAAGTACATGCAAAAAGTTTGTGCTGACCGATATCAACAGTTTGGTACTGCTGGTAACGGAAGCAAAATCAAGCAAATGTCTTTAGATGACTTCGCTGCTAAGTACGCTAAAGGCGAACTTGCTGCACTCACCAAAGCTGCTGCAACAGTATAAATAGAGTGCTGAGTTGAAAGTGCTGAGTGCTGAGTAATAACTCTTAAATTGCCACTCAGCACTCAGCACTCAGCACTTTTTACTTATTTACGCCTCCCCAAGCTTGTGCGAGGGCATTCTTTAACCCTGATTGACCAATACGTTCAACAGCTAATAAATTATTGGAAACTCCAGCAAATTTGTCTGAAGTGTCATCCATTGTAAATGCAAGCTCATAGCCCGATTTTTTTACCCAATTAGCGACTCTTTCATCAAACTTACCAACAGGGTAGGTAAAGTAGCGTATAGGAATATGTAAATATGATTCCAAAATACTTTTGGATTGCATAACTTCGATTTGCAGTTGCTCGTCAGACAGGCGCCTTAAATCAAGCGGATGGGTTAAAGTGTGGCATGATATTGTCACTAGTGGGTTAGATGCCATTTCTTTTACTTGTTCCCAGCTAACGTGCCTTCTTCCAACATTATTTCCTACACCTTTAATATAAATTCCGAACATTGCTGGAAAATTATATTTTTTAAGCAGTGGATAGACATACTCATAATGCCCAGCATAACCGTCATCAAATGTCAATACAATTGGTTTTTTAGGTAACGGTATTCCTGTTCGTAAATGCATCGCCAATAAATCTATACTAATAGGAGTGGCGCCACTTGCTTTAATTTCTTGAAAATGTTGCTCTAATTCAGCAGGAGTTACATCCCAAGAAACTACCTTTTGCGGCAGGATGTCGTGGTACATAATAACAGGTACTTTAGCTAATCTCGCACGTGCATGAATAGAGTGCCAAACTGCGGAGTGAAAGTAAGCATAAACATAAGGAGTATATTGCTCAATAACACTTTTAACTAACTTAGGTTGTAACCAATTAGATATTTGTACAGCAGCATTTGACGGAATCATAATTATTCTGCCCAACACCGTACTACTTTGATTAGTATTAAACACTTTAGTGTTTTGGTTAGTATTACTTATAGTACTAAACACTTTAGTATTTTGGTTCACTTCAGCAGAAACACTTACTAAGCAAAATCTCCAAATCCAAAATCCCCAGCAAAAGATATAAAATAATCTGTGTTCCCAGAATTTTACTTTAGAGATTAGAGTCATAATACTTAATTAATAAAAATTCTTCTTTAACTGGTAATAGGTAAAGCCCTTATTTATTGTGAACTATGAAGTTTATCTAGCTAGTACACAAACAATAAAAGAGTCTTTAATAATTAATTAAGCTTTTTGTGCCATAAAATCCCCCCAACCCCCCTTAATAAGGGTGGCTTTAAACTTCTAAATGTTGGAAAATAACCTTCATCAATTGAACTTGTGTAAATGGTTTCGTTATATACCCAGAGGCGCCGACAATTTTAGCTTTAGCTTTATCGACTAAACTAGTCCTTGCTGTCACCATAATTACAGGTGTATTTTTAAAATACGAGTGCTTTCTTAATAAAGAACAGAATTCATGACCATTTAAATTTGGCATTCCAATATCGAGTAAAATTAAATCAGGTTTGACGCGAATAGTTTGCATCAAAGCCTTTACAGAATCATTGAGTTGCACAACATCAAAAAAAGTTTCATCTAAAAACGTTTTAATAGCATGTAACATACTTGGGCTATCATCGATACACATAATTGTGTATTGTAATTTTGGAAGTTTTGTCGGTGATGGTTTAGATGTATTATATTTATTAGTTGTGTTTTGAGTTTGATATTTTTGTTTATTTGGAGAAGAAATTTTTTCAACGAGTGACAGAATATTTAAACGGCAGTATTTTTGCATTTTATCCATGAAGCTATTAGATGCCAATTCATAACAACCTTCTTGTAATAATAAAAATGATTTTAAAACTTCGACTGCTATTTCCTCAATAAGCATTGCAGCTTGAGTTAGGTTGATATATTTTTGCTCGACCAACCAGCATATTGCTAAGTAATCTGAATTAGGTATTGCTTGATTTTCAATACTAGTTTCAAAAATAGCCTTTAGTCGAGTATATACTTCACGATTAAGTGTTGGAACAGTTTTACTAAGTACCTGCAACTTTTTATATAGTATCTCAAACATTCCTGACTCATAGCAAGCGTATACAAGCTTACCCTTTTCTAAATGTATAAGCCAGGAAGCAGAAGCACTAAAAACTTGTAAACAACCAGTTGCGTGTGCATTAACAGAAGAGCTTAAAATTTGCAATGGTTGTAAACGCTGAAAAAATCGGTATCGACCAATAGGAAGTGTTTGCATTTTTATACTGTTTTTAATAATATAAGTTGGTAATCTAAATAACTACTTATGATAGGTTTATCTGTACTTATAAATGTAACCTAATAAATTAAGTGCGTGAACAACCTATTTTTAGCAATTTAGCAGTTATTCGTCAATCTTGCAGGTTAATCATCCTTTATATGCATTAGATATAATTTCTTATATCAAGATTATTTTCCGGACATTTTAAAATTAGAAATTCTCAATATGGGGTTGAGTTTAGTTTTAAGTTTTAAGCACATGCATTTTTTTATACTTTTGTATTGTTGCATTTTTCAGGAATAGGCGATTAGGCTGCAAAAAATAGAGATAAATAGAGAGAATTCAAGATTTAACTATAATTAGATTTGTAATATAATTTACAAATGTAATATTAATATAGATAATTGTGACTGAATTTTATTTTGAAGCTGAAGATACTGGAGAACGTTTAGACCGCTATTTGGCATCGGAACTGCCAGATTTATCTCGTTCGCGCGTTCAAAGTCTTATCGAACAAGGTTGTGTTTACGTCAACAACAACGAATGTACATCAAAAAAGGTAGTGGTCAAATCGGGTGATTTAGTAACGATTACTATTCCCGAAGCTCAACCTCTGGAACTCTCTGCCGAAAATATCCCGCTTGATATTCTTTACGAAGATGACCAGTTAATAATTCTTAATAAAGCAGCAGGTATAGTAGTTCATCCTGCACCAGGTCATCCTAACGGCACGTTAGTTAATGCCTTGCTCGCACATTGTCCTAACTTACCTGGAATTGGTGGAGTTCAGCGTCCGGGTATTGTGCATCGTTTAGACAAAGATACTACAGGCGCCATTGTTATTGCCAAAACAGAACAAGCGCACCAGCACCTGCAAGCACAACTCAAAGCCAAAACCGCGCGTCGTGAATATCTTGGTATAGTTTATGGGGCGCCGAAAACTGAAACTGGTACAATTGATTTACCAATTGGGCGCCATCCGATAGACCGTAAAAAAATGGCAGTAGTTCCAGTAGAAAAAGGAGGACGCGAAGCTGTTACTCACTGGCAAGCACAAGAACGTTTAGGAAATTATACACTTGTACGCTTTCAGTTAGAAACTGGACGTACTCATCAAATTCGAGTTCATAGCGCACAAATTGGTCATCCTATTGTTGGAGACCCAATATATAGTTCAGCACGTTCTATCGGTGTCAATTTATCTGGTCAAGCACTCCACGCATGGCGCCTAAAATTACAACACCCCGTTACACAAGAATATATAGAAGCTACAGCGGCGCCTCCCCAGGAGTTTACAAAACTTTTAGAAGCGCTACGAAGACGCAGTGGCGCTGTATAGGGACGCATTGATGTACAAGGTTACAAATTTAAAACTGAGATATCTGCGGCATCTTCCGGATAAGTGCAGAATGAGATGAAAATATACTCATGACCCCCCTTTTGTCACTGAGATGAACATAATGTTTATAAAATGTGTCATAAATTGTATCAAACTTTTCCGGAAAGTAAATATTGTATAATGTATATAGGAAAGTGAAGACAAAATTACCTAATTAGAAACCGGGCTTCTAATCGAAGATTTTGCTAGAAACCTTAATTTATCAAAAAGAAGCCCGGTTTCTTTAGCATAAAAAATGTTTATCCCCCCTAACCCCCCTTAATAAGGTGGGAATAAGAAGGGGTTATAGACTGCGCTAATAAAAAAAGACAAGCTCTTAAAGCCCCCCTTATTAAGGGGAGTTGGGGGGATTCATTACAGGTATATTAAAATAATATTTCGCAGCATTGGCACATTTAATTGATTATTTGACGATATTAAATGTATGGAGTAAAATTAATAGTACAGAGTAATAACAATTTACTATTTCAAAACTAACTCTAGGGATATAAGTATGAGACTCAAACGATGGGAATCTCCCCGAAAGGAAGGGAGAAATGACAAAGGTCGAGGTGGTTCGGCAAGGCAACGACAAATTAAGAAGCAACAGCAAATGCTGCGGAAGCGACTAAAGGAGGAAACGAAGCAAAACCAGAATCAAGACAAAAATCAGAACAAAAATAAAAATCAAGACAATCAAGACTGGGGGAAGAAAAGAGATTCTTCTCCCAGTTTTTTTTAATTAATTATGTCAAGCAATTATAATTTTTTTATCTATTATTCCTCTATATATAAATTTCACAAATCAATCAAAAATTCAGTAGTTCAATAATTTTTTATACTACGTGGCTATTTATATTTAAATTGTTTAAATAGCTTAGAAGCCTGTTTTTAGGTATATGTTAAAAAAATAACAAGCTAATATAAATTGAATGTAAAGTTATCGCAAATAAGTAATAAGCATTTTTTTTGTGAGTAAAGTAATATACAATAGCCTTAATGAAAAAATTACCAGGAAGCCGAAAATTTACTGAGAGCTAGTGCATCTCCATGTGTTGACTCGCGATATTCCTCCAGTAAGAAAAAGTAGTTGATAACACTACTCACTTCTGGCAAGGAGCGCTTCAATTTGTCAAATTTTTAAACACAAGGAGTTTAGTTATGGTAGGAGAAAACTTTCTCCCTACTAAGAAGGTTCTTGATTTCCCTATAACAGCTTTAAAGCTTGATGATCAAGTACAGACGATTTTAGATTGGGCTGTTGAACGTGAAAGTAAAACAGTGTGCGTAGCAAATGTACATATGCTGATGGAAGCGCATTGGAATCCGGAGTTTGCAAATATTCTTAAAGATGCAGATATTGTGACTCCAGATGGTATGCCTCTAGTTTGGATGATGCGTCAAATGGGCGCCCGATATCAAGACAGAGTAGCGGGAATGGATATTATGATGTCACTGTGTAAATTAGCTGAAGCTAAAAACATCAGTGTATTCTATTTAGGTTCGCAGTCTGAGATTCTTTCGCGGATGCGGATGCGCTTGAACAAGGAATTTCCTAGACTGAAAATAGCAGCAATGGAACCTCTACCTTTTCGTCCCTTGACAGAAGCAGAAGACCAAGCGCTGATTAAAAAGATTCACTCTAGTGGTGCTGGTGTAGTACTCGTGTCTTTAGGTTGCCCTAAACAAGAAAACTGGATGGCTCAACATAAAGGTAAAGTTCAGGCAGTCATGATTGGATTAGGTGGTGTATTCCCTGTTTACGCAGGAATTCATAAGCGGGCGCCTCGTGTTGTTCGTGATATGGGATTAGAATGGCTCTACCGTTGGATGCAGGAACCGCGCCGACTTTGGCAACGTTACACAAAGACAATTCCACCATTTATCTGGCTTGCACTTAAACAACTGCTAACAGATAAAAGCATTCCACAAGCATATCTAGATGGAACGACTGATTAAACTTAAAAGTAAAATTATAAGTCAGGGTTCTATAAGATTTTTGTGAAATATCGTCACGAATAACTTGCACTCCGGCGGCAATAAAATTTGCCGTCTACGCAAGTTTGCTAATATCACATGCTTTTATATTTTCTTATCAATATTATATTGTAATTAAGGAAGCTATTTTTATGAATACTTGTTAGCTGAAATAAATCAAACAATATTATTTAATCAACAAAAAATACGTGTTTTTAGAAGTCATGATTTATTGTAAAATCCGACTTCTATTTTTTTGAGAATACTTTACCTAATTTTTATGATGTACGTATATTTGGTTATTTTTGTATATTTTGCAAGAAGTCATATTTTTAACACTTGCCATTTAATTTACGTATTGTTAGACTTTAGTAGTTTGAAATTAGCCCAAAATGCTTAAAGCTTATTGCTCATTGAATTTATGAACTAAACAAGATTCTAAATCTTTTTATTTTCAAAAAATTATTCCTGACAACATACAATTACTGAGCATAGATAATACAGTATATTAAATAAAATAAGTAAATGTACTAAGTGGATACTAACCTCATGATTGCAAAACAATTAGAACGAACAATACTCGAATCATCAGTTGTGGTTGCCAGCCCCGACCAAATTTCTTCTGACCTTGGGGATGAAGCTGTAATTTTAAATTTAAAGTCAGGAGTTTACCACGGGTTAAATGAAGTTGGAGCAAAAGTTTGGGCTTTTATTCAACAGGCAAAAAAAGTGGAAGAAATTTTAAAAATGTTATTGCAAGAGTATGATGTTGACGCCGAACAATGCAATAATGATTTGATAGCACTACTATGTAACTTTTCCGCAGCAGAATTAATTAGTATTAGCAATGAAACGACTGCGTAGTTTTTTCAAATTGAGAACGCGCGCACGTGTTCTTTTACTTATAACTTTAGTATTCCTACCATCGTTCGAAGGAGTAAGAACATGAGTGGTATTCTGGGAATTCACAACATTAACGGCGCCCATATAGACCGAACAGATTTGGAAAAAATGGTGGATATATTGGCACATCGCGGACCTGATGGCGCCGATATATGGGTTGATGGCTCAATTGGGCTTGGACATCGGATGCTGTGGACAACACCAGAATCATTGTTAGAGAAATTACCTTTTATAGATGAAACAGGTGAATTTGTTATTACATCCGATGCTCGCATAGATAATCGCGAAGAGCTGATTGATGCGTTACAGTTTAACAACTGTTCACCAGAAAAAATTACAGATAGCGAACTTATACTAGCAGCTTATAAAAAGTGGGGTAATTATTGCCCTGAGCATCTTTTAGGGGATTTTGCTTTTGCAATTTGGGATAAGCGCAATCAATTACTGTTTTGTGCCAGAGACCATTTTGGAGTCAAGCCTTTTTACTACTATTACAAAGAAAGCGAAATCTTTGTTTTTGGGACGGAAATCAAGGCACTATTTGCATTCAACCGAATACCCCGTCGTCTCAACGAGGTGAGAATTGCTGATTTTTTAGCATTGATGATGGAAGATAAAACAATTACTTCCTATGAAAACGTGCTAAGGTTACCACCCGCACATGCGATGGTTATCAGCCAATCTGGAATGCAACTGCGGTGTTACTGGTCGCTTGACCCACATCGAGAAATTAAATTACCCTCTAATCAAGCTTACGCCGAAGAATTTCGGAAAATATTTACCGAAGCAGTTCGCTGTCGTATGCGTAGCGCTTTTCCTATTATCAGTCACTTAAGTGGTGGGCTTGATTCTTCTTCGGTAACTTGTGTCGCGCGCGATATACTTAGTAAAGAAAAAAACACAAAACTACACACAATTTCAACTATCTATAATAAAATAACAGAGTGTGATGAACGTGCTTACATCAACGCAGTATTAGAACAGGGTGGACTTATTCCTCATTACGTTTACGGTGAAGAAATTGGTCCGCTGTCAAATATGGACATGATTTTTCAGTACGAAGATGAAGGTTTACTTGGTCCAAGCCATTTCTATCCTTGGCTTGTTAACCGTGCCTCTAAAGAATTAGGAATGCGGATAGCTTTAGATGGGTTTGATGGTGATACTACAGTCAGCCACGGAATTAACAGACTAAGAGAGCTAGCGCAGCGAGGACAATGGAAAAGTTTTTTCCATGAAGTTAAAGCTATTTCACCTAATTACAATGCTTCACCTGCCAGTCTATTTCGGGGTTACGGTTTACAATACCTGATTGAACAAGCGACTCAAGGGCGATGGTTGACGTTTGTGAAAGCTGTGCGGATTATTCATAAGCATTTACGCATGTCGCGCAAGCAATTAGTCATCAATTTTGGTTTAAAACCTATTTTGCAACAGGTGCGAGGATTTATCAGGAGTTTTTTCAAAGGTTTATTCAAAGGTACTATTAAATCGCAACGCCAACTTCAAAATTCTTCTGCTCAATCTTTTATACCAGATAAACCTCTACTAAATAGTGATTTTGCCAAGCAGATAAATTTGAATGAGCGCATTCAGATTATGGAGACGAGTGAACCACCTCAAAATTTAAGAGAAGAACATTGGCGCGGCATGACTCAGGGTGTAATGTCTTATACTTTAGAATTGGCAGATAGATATGCTGCAATGTTTTCTATCGAAACTCGTCATCCATTTATGGATAAGCGATTGATGGAATTTTGTCTAGCTTTACCTGCGGAACAAAAGTTATTCAACGGTTTTGGAAGAGTTGTAATGCGTCGCGCGCTAGAAGGAATATTACCAGAAAAAGTTCAGTGGCGTGGCGGCAAAGCTGATTTAAGTGCAAATTTTGACGATGGATTTATCAACCGCAACCGTGAAATTTTAGATGATGTGATGTCTAATCAAATTAGATACTTGGAAAAGTACATTAATTCAGATTTTGTGCAAGCTGCTTATCAGCGATTGATATCAACAGGAAACGAAGTCAGAGATGAGGATATTACAGCAACTTGGCAGGCAGTTACTTTAGCTTTGTGGTTCGACTACAAGCAAATGGCGCCGTAAGTCCAGTAGTCTTGGCTGGTTATGGCGGGAAATATTGTCGTATTTACGACAACCATGCCACACCGTAAGTCCAATTATGGGGCACTACCGTCAAAAACTAGTACATCAATAGTTCAAAATCAGGAAATAGATCATGAAAAGTTCTTACACTGCTCCCAAATTGACTGTTTACGGTAATGTTGCTGAGATTACACAAATTCTTGGTTCATCGTCAAGGAGAGATTTTATCTTTTTAAATGGCACAGCTAGTCCTGACGCTGATGCCTCTCCTGACCAAGGTTCACGAGATGTTTGCTTAGGACGTAGAGATCCTGCTCAACCACCAGCCAATTGCGATCCTCGGTTCTAGTGTTTATGAACTGTGCATTTAGCACACAGCGCTTGCTCTTTGAAACTAGTGTTTCATCTCATTACTTTTGATGGCTCAATAAGTTCATAGTCACGAATTTAGTTTTTGATTTGAGTGCTTAAATACTCAAATCAAACCCCTGAAAATTAATGATGCAGAACACTAGTAAGTAACTGGATAAATATATACCAGTATGTTTGGGAGAGCGGGGAAGTTAGATTCTCGACTTATTTAATAAGTCGGGAATCAGTTTCACCACAAATTTTCATGTAGATTATAAGATTGCTATATATAATTATTTGAATTTTGGAAGCGTAATCATACCAAGACAAAATTATTGATATTTTTTTAGAAAATGTCTGTTATTATTGCACTAAATAATATTAAACAATGAAATATTATAAAGCCTACAACTTATGCATTGCTTCCGAATTGCAACTTCCTGAACTGGTGGAAACTGAGGGTGAACCAGATGTAATTGTGCGGTTTGGCAAAATAGATAATGCAATCGCGATACAACATGATGGCGGTCAAAATTTTCTGGGAGAAATGCCAGAAGTAGCTGAGTGTTTTATTCGCAATGGACAAGAAATTATTATCAATCCTCTACCAGGTGTTGACGAAGCTCTTCTTCGCACTGTACTTCTGGGCCCCATATTATGCGTACTGCTGCGACAAAGGGGTCTGTTAGTTCTACATGCTAGTTGTATTGATATCAATCACAAGGGTGTAGCGTTTATGGGTGGTTCCGGTTGGGGAAAGTCTACTTTGGCAACTGCTTTTCACACTAAGGGCTATGATGTTTTAACAGATGATGTATTACCTATTGAAATTAAGACAGGTCAACCTGTTGTTTTCCCGAGCTATCCGCAATTTAAACTTTGCCCGGATGCCGCAACTTCTTTAGGACACGATACTAATAGCTTATCGCCTGTTTCGCAAAACTCATTCAAACTAGCATATAAACTTTCTGATGGTTTCCAACAAACTCCCCTTCCATTACATCATATTTATGTATTGGATAAGGGAAGCGAACACAAAATTACCAGAATTAAACCCCAAGAAGCCTTCATTGAGTTGGTGCGTCATACTCGCGCTATTAGCTCAATTTCTAAACAGGAATTTATGGCAAATCACTTACATTTTTGTAGCGAGCTTATCAAAAATGTTAGATTTTCTCGCTTTACGCGCAAACCTTCTTTAGGAGATTTACCTGAGCTTATGAAGTTAGTTGAGGATGACTTGGCACAATCGTACCAAAACGACAGCACAAATGCCCTTAATTTTGTATCTTAATCTTTGTTAGCTACTATATAAATCAAAGTCGATTAATTATTTATTTTTGAATTCACAGGGTTTTAATATTTTGATTAGCAAACTCCGTAGCGCAAACACCATATTCTCCCATTTAGCAAAAACTCTCAACTTGGTGTGGGTAGCGTCTCGCTACTGGACTGTAGCTTGGATGTTTTTGCTGCTGCTTCAAGGATTGCTTCCCGCAGCTTCGATATCCCTGACTCCACAGGCAATTAATGCTTTAGTGTCAGTAACTGGATCGGGCATTTCTGCGGCAAACGTCGAGAAAGTAATTGTGCCAGTAGGGTTGATGGCAGGTATCGTGCTAGTGGGGGAGATTTTAAATAGTACTGCTGAATGGATTCGCACGGCTCAGTCAGAATTAGTACAGGATTACGTCACTGGTTTGATTCAAAAACAGTCAGTGACGGTGGATTATGGCTTTTATGAATACTCTGAGTACAACGATCAACTCAATCGCGCGCGCGAAGGTGCTAGTGGTAGATCGCTTGCTTTACTAGAAAATACTGGCAGGTTATTACAAAACACCGTTACTTTGTTTGCGATGGCTGGGATTTTGGCGCCTTATGGTTTTGGGCTACCCATCACTTTAGTAGTCAGTGCTTTTCCTGCTTTCTATGTTTTGACATATTTCAATAAAATTCAGTATCAATGGTCACAGCGTACAACAACTGATCGCCGATGGTTGATGTATTATGACTACTTGCTGACAAACAATGCCACTGCGGCAGAAGTACGATTGTTTGACTATGCTGATTACTTCCAGTCATCTTACCGTAATCTCCGGCGGCGCCTCAGACACGAACAATTCCATCTATTAAAACTACAAACGTTAGGTCGCTTTGTTGCTACCATAATCGCACTATCAATTGCTGGTGGAGCTATGGCCTGGATAGGACGACAGGTATTGCTAGGAATTTTGACCTTAGGAGATTTAGCTCTGTTTTTTCAGGCATTTGGTCAGGGACAAAGCATTGTCAGAGACTTATTAAACAACCTAGGACAAATTTATCGCAATAGCTTGTTTCTTGGTAATTTATTTGAATTCTTACAAATCCAGTCCAAAATAGTAGAGCCGCTTAATCCTGTCCCCGTACCGTCAACACCTAAAAAGGGAATTCTTTTTCGGCAAGTTACTTTCCGCTATCCTGGTACATCAGAACCAGTGTTAAATAATTTTAACCTGACACTACCAGCAGGCAAAATTGTCGCGATTGTTGGTGATAATGGTGCTGGCAAAAGTACGCTAATTAAGCTTTTGTGCCGTTTTTATGACCCTGAGTCGGGAAGCATTGAATTAGACGGTATTGATTTGCGTAACTTTTCGGTGAAAGCATTCCGCAGGTTAATTACTGTTTTATTCCAGTCACCAATTCACTACTACACCACGGCAGGGGAAAATATTGGTTTGGGTGACATATCAGCAGCATCAAATTATACAGAAATTCAAGCAGCTGCCAAAGCATCGGGTATCGACGATAAGATTGACCGCTTGCCCCTAGGTTATAACACTATGTTAGGTAAGTTGTTTCCTGAAGGAACTGATTTAAGTGGCGGTCAATGGCAACGTTTAGCATTGGCTAGGGCATTTTTTAGACGCGCGCAAATCATTATTTTAGATGAACCTACTAGCGCTATGGACCCTTGGGCCGAACACGACTGGTTAGAAAGATTTCGCACATTAGCAAGCAATCGTACTGCGGTGGTGATTACTCACCGCTTTACATTGGCAATGCGGGCTGATATTATTCACGTCATGCGTGCTGGGGAAATTGTAGAGTCAGGTACTCATGATGAATTGTTGGCTCAGGGTGGTTTTTATGCTCAGTCTTGGAAATCACAAATGGAGTCTAATTTTAGTAACTCAGTTGAAAGCGCGGTTGTTTAGTTGTATTCAAAGGGTTTGTTAGTTAGGTATGATTGCCGCTGCTTTTGATAGAACTGGAATTCTAATTACTCACGGCTTTACCGGGAGTTATATCATGTCCGGTTAATTACCCATAATTTCCACATTACGTAGAGACGCGATGTTCCTCGCGTCTCTACAGCGTTCGGATTTTACAAATGATTTAGGACTGCTATAGATATTTCTAGCATCCCTGAAAAATCTGAATTTTCACGTATGTGGAAAACGCCATTTTGAGCGTTTCTTTAACCCTGATTATTACGTTAGGCTTTCTCATTAATTCAAAGCTATTGCGAATTAGCCTGTGGAAAAAGTCACGTGTTTTCGTGGTTTGAGGACTTACCGTGAAAAGTCAGATGAAAAATAAGATTACTGATAACTTCTACGAAGGCGGGAATCTGAACAACACAAAGTAGTATTATATAATCAAAAAAAAGTTTCATTATCAGCATTACTTTATATAATTTTTACATTTTATGTATTTTCACCGTAGTTTTATATATTTTACAATAAGTCTTATTTGTTACAGTTGTTAAACTACTTAGGTGTTGTTACACTTAAAAAGTAGAAAGTTAAAGAAAGAACAAATTAAAGTTGTTCTCTTGCAAAAGGGAAGCATCCTAATGCAAGCAAAGATAAGGCTGTTCTGGATATAGCGCGAAGCAGAGCTTTAAAAGCACGAAGAATCTAAAAGATTTAGAGATTTTGACAGATGCTTGGTTCTGCTGTACTACTGCACTCATAATTATATACTTGCACAACCACAAACGGTTTCTATAAAAGGAAACCTTCACTAAAAGCCAAGTATAAATACTTATTGTAATTCGGGTTAGAGGTTTTGGACTGCGGTAGCACAATTTACACAGATTTTTTCTACTTTAAAGAGAAAATTCCGGATACCGTCAAGAGCCAGCGAAGAATTTATACAATAAAAAAGAAATTCAGTAAATTTACTAAGAGGATAGGAAAGTTATGATTTTAAAAGAACTAGATCAAAAAATGTTGGAGTCTTCAGTGATAGTTGCATCAACTGAGCAAATATCTTCTGACCTTGGTTCTGAAGCAGTAATTTTAAATCTTAAGTCTGGAGTTTACCACGGGTTAAACGAAGTCGGTGCCAGCATTTGGAAGCTGATTCAAGAACCAAAGACAATCATAGAAATTGAACAGAAACTTTTGGAAGAATACGACGTTGAACCCCAACAGTGCCACAGCGACGTAATCGCCTTAGTCGAAGAACTTTTAGCAGCAGAACTGGTTGTGATTAAGAATGAAACGACTGCGTAATTTTCTAAAGATGACCAACCGAGCGCGCGTTCTGCTGTTAGCAGCATCAATACTATTAACAGGCGTTCGATTAGGTTTATTGCTACTACCCTTCCGTAATTTGATTAAACTAGTAACACATATTAGTGAAGGGTTTTTGTACTCGGTTGCTGTAAACAAAGTTTCTCTCGGTCAAATTGTTTGGGCGGTAAACGTTGTTACTCATTATATGCCAGGTGGCGCCAAATGTCTTGCGCGTGCGTTGACAACACAAGTATTGATGAGTTGGTGCGGCTATAAACCTGAACTCCGTATTGGTGTTGCTAAAGGTAAAACTGGAAACTTTGAGGCACATGCTTGGATTGAATATCAAGGACGAGTGGTAATCGGTTATCTTCAAGACCTTCCACGCTTTGTGCCTTTACCATCTCTTGAAGGAGTCAAAATATGAGCGGCATTATGGGGATTTACCACCTTGATGGTAGCCCAGTAGAACGTGAAAACTTGGTGAAGATGGTTGACATTTTGGCACACCGAGGACTTGATGGCGCCGATATTTGGATTGAGGGTGCAGTTGGGTTTGGGCATCGGATGCTGTGGACAACTCCTGAATCTTTGCTAGAAAAGTTACCTTTGGTTAATCAAACCAGCGATATTGTCATTACAACTGATTGTCGCATTGATAATAGGGAAGAACTTATTTCTGTATTGCAGTTTGAGAACTGTCCACCTGAGAAAATTACAGATAGCCAGTTAATATTAGCAGCCTATGAGAAATGGGGTGAACAATGTCCAGAGCATTTATTAGGGGACTTTGCCTTTGCAATTTGGGATAAGCAACAGCAAAAGTTATTCTGTGCAAGAGACCATTTTGGGGTTAAGCCTTTTTACTACTATCACCAGGCTGGTCAAACTTTTGTTTTTGCCAGCGAAATTAAAGGTATATTATGCCAGCCAGAGGTGCCACATCAGATTAATGAAGTCAGAATTGGCGATTACCTGACATCAATGTTTCATGACACAGCGATAACTTTCTATGAAAATATCTTCCGACTCCCACCTGCTCATCGGATGACTGTAAGCCGTAAAGGAATACAGTTACAGTGTTACTGGTCTGTTGACCCTAAGCGTGAGTTGCATTTGGGTTCAGACGAAGAGTATGCAGAGGCGTTTCGGGAAATTTTTATAGAAGCAGTGCGCTGCCGTCTACGTAGTGCGTTTCCCGTTGGTTCAATGTTGAGCGGTGGACTCGATTCTTCATCTATTACCTGCACAGCAAGAAAACTGCTGACGGAAAATGCGGCGCAGCAGCAACTACACACCTTCTCCGCAGTATTTGATAAGTTAACCGAATGTGACGAGCGTCCCTATATCAACGCAGTTCTTGCTCAAGGTGGAATCGAGCCGCACTATGTTAAGGGCGATTCGTCAAGCCCTTTAAAAGACTTAGACCGGATGTTCTGGCATCAAGATCAAGCCTTTTACGCTCCTAATTGGTCTATGAGTTGGGAGTTGTATAAAGAAATTCAAGGGCAAGGTGTTCGTGTAGTTTTAGATGGTTATGATGGTGATAACGTCGTCTCTAATGGTTATGGATACTTAAGTGAATTAGCACGGGCAGGGCGTTGGCTCACTTTAAGCAGAGAAGTTAAGGAACTGTCTAAAACTTTAAATCAACCTTTTTGGGGATGGCTGTGGAGTTACGTGCAGCACTATGCAATCAATCCAACAATTTCCAGATATCGACCCTTTAGGCTGATACGACGGATTTGGCAAAAACTAAAGCCTTTACGTTGGGAAAATAAGCAACCTGTATGGAGTGAGATCGTTAATCCTGAGTTTGCCCAGCGTATTGGTCTAGAAGAACGCTATAAGGTTTGGGGAAAGCTCCAAGGTCACTTTGGTCTAGACGAAAGAGAAAGGCACTACCGAAACATTGCTACTCAAGGTCTAACATCATTTGCCCTTGAGTATATGGACAAAAGTTCTGCTGCTTGTTTTATTGATCAACGCTACCCATTTTGGGATAAAAGATTGGTGGAGTTTTGCCTTGCCCTACCTCCTGAGCAAAAGCTGCACATGGGCTGGAGCCGCGTCGTGATGCGCCGTGCGATGGCAAATATTCTGCCTGCAAAAGTACAATGGCGCAGAGGCAAAGCAGATTTTTCTCCAAATCTTTCCCACGGTTTGTTGTATTTTGAGCAAGAGCGTTTGGAGGAATTAATTCTCAATGATTTAGGAACCTTTGAGAAATATGTAGATAGCACCACCCTACGGAAAATTTATCAACGATTTGTTTCCAGTGAATCTCAAACCACAGGCATGGATGCACGCAAAATTTGGATCGCTATTTCTCTGGTTTTATGGTTGGACTATACAGCAGAAGGCAGACTTAATGAAATTAGACAAAAAGCAGTTTAAGCCAGCGTCACAGTTCTTTAATAGACTCAACATTATACATCAGATCGTTGTCCTGTTGGCTATTGCCTTTTAGGGAACATCCAACAGCACAGCGAGTCTGGTTGTTAACCAAATAGCTGTATTTTAGGCTCTCTACGAGTCAATCTTCTAATTCAACGAAACTCAAAGGATAAAACTATGACTTCCCAAAATAAAGTCTACACCAAGCCCAAACTCTCCGTTCATGGAAATGTCGAAGCTCTGACCCAAGGTGGAAGCACCGGTAATTTTCTCGACAGAGACTTCCCAGATGGTACACCCAGAGGTGACTTGACCTTCTCTGAAACTCCCATGAGAGGATAATCTAATAGTACGGTTTGGTTAAAGTAAGATACCTAGGTTTCTAGAGCCTAGGCATTCCTTCTAGCTAAACTCTGCTTAGATTGCAACTAGTGGTCTATGTCATTAATTTTAGCGAGTTCTTGTAGCATAGGCATCTCGCTTGTGCATTGGTCAGGCAGGACAGCTAACTTACGAATCATTCATTATACCAACAAAATTAATGACATGGACTACTAGGCAGAGGTATCAACCGATGCAATTACAAATATATTAGTCTATTTTTGCAACCCAATATGTAGGGAATTACGTTCCTACAAAACAAATTGAGTTGTTTTGTTAAATCAGTATACTAACCGTTTATCTTAACTCGCCAGTGGGCAAACAACAAGACACAGACGAGTGTTCAATGTTCGGTTCAGAAACATACTTTTGATGGAGTTTATTTAGATGTATGCTTACAATGCTTACGGTCTGAGCATTTGCTCTGATTTACCTTTGCCCGAACTACAAGTCTCAACAGAAGCTAGAGCAGATGTAGTCATTCGGCTTGGCACAATAAATTGGTCTCCACCAGTACCTCTCCCTAAGTGGAGTTATTTTCATGTTGATGGCGATTCAGCATACTTCTACTGGGAAGTAGTTGGTAAATTTCAAGTCAAGTCTGGATCCGAGATTATTATTGAACCACTTTTAAATGTAGAAGAGGGTGTAATTCACCTCCCCTTATTGGGATCGGTCTTAGCAATGGTACTTCACCAGCGGCAGCGTTTAGTGTTACATGCTAGTGCTGTTGCCATCAATGGCAATGCTGCCATATTTTTGGGAGCATCTGGGCAAGGTAAGTCTACAATGGCAGCTACACTTTATGGCAGAGGTCATAAACTGATGGCTGATGACGTGGCTGCTATAAACTTAGAAAGCGTCACCAAGCCTATATTAATTCCAGGCTTTCCTCAAATCAAACTTTGGCCCGAAGCTCTCACTGCTGCCTTGGGTGATAATCCAGAAAGTTTAAACAGAATTCACCCGGAGGTTGAGAAACGTGCCCGCCCCACCATTGATAATTTCTTGCAAGCACCGTTGACTCTCAAGCGTATCTACGTACTTCGTAAAGGCTTTCATCCTGAAATTAAACCTCTCCAACCTCAAGAGGCTATAGCCCAACTTATTGCAAATTCCTTTATTCCGATGTTGCTGGGCAATAAATTTCTCCAAAGTTCAAAAGCTGCTTTGCACTTACGTCAATGTAGTAGTCTTGCCCAGAATTTACCTATTTATAGCCTTGAACGGCCCCGCTCCCTTGATTTGTTACCTAATATTGCGCGGTTAGTGGAAGAAGATTTGGCAAATGAGCTTGAGCCAGCAATGACTTAATTTTCGACTATTGTTTACTATGTCAAGAAATTTTACGACTAAATTACGTAGCTCTATCACTCAGCTATCTTACTTACCACAAACTTTTAATTTAATTTGGGCTGCATCCCGAAATTGGACTTTAGCTTGGATTATTTTACTAGTCTTTCAGGGAGTACTACCTGCTGCTTCTGTTTACCTAACTCGACTAGTAGTTAATAGCGTAGTGCAAGTAGTTGGTAAAGGTATTTCTTGGGAAAGTATCCAAACAATTTTAATCCCAGTCGGTTTGATGGCAGGTGTTCTACTTCTAACTGAATTTTTGCAAGGTGCCAGCGAATGGATTAGGACTGCACAGTCCGAATTAGTACAAGATTATATTAGCGGGTTAGTTCACAAACAGTCTATAGCTATTGATTTTGGTTGCTATGAATCCTCAGAATACAACGACCGCTTAGAAAGAGCGCGAGAGGGTGCTGGTAGTCGTTCGCTTGCTTTGTTAGAAAATACTGGTACTTTGTTGCAGAACAGCATCACGCTTTTTGCAGTAGCAGCAATACTTATTCCCTATGGTTTTTGGCTACCGATTATTTTAGTTGCTAGCGCTTTCCCTGCTTTTTATGTGGCTTTTCGTCTAAATTTACACCAATATCAGTGGTCACAGCGGACAACTACAGACCGACGGCGCCTTCAATATTATGAGTTGCTACTAACCAGCAGTTGGGCTGCAAAAGAATTACGGCTATTTAATTTTGGTTCCTATTTTCAATCAGCTTATCAAAAATTGCGGCGCCGCCTACGCAACGAGCAGATCAAACTGATTGAACAGCGAACTGTGAGTCGTCTGGTTGCTGGGTTTATAGCGCTGTTAGTTACTAGTGCTTCTCTTGCTTGGATGGGTCGGCAAGTGTTACTAGGAATTATTACTTTAGGTGATTTGGCACTTTTCTATCAAGCTTTTAACCAAGGGCAGAGCATCGTAAAGTCTCTGTTAGGAAGTTTAGGGCAGATATACAAAAATAGTTTATTTGTTAGTAATTTATTTGAGTTTTTGAAAATAAAACCCAAAATTGTAGACCCACCGCAACCCTTGCCTATACCCTCAAAACTTCAACAAGGAATTAATCTTCGACAAGTTACCTTCCGCTATCCAGGTAGCGAAAAACCAGTATTAAAGAACTTTAATCTTACTATTCCTGCTGGTAAAATTGTGGCAATTGTTGGGGATAACGGTGCTGGTAAAAGTACCCTTATCAAACTTCTATGTCGTTTTTACGACCCAGAGTCTGGAAGCATTGAGCTAGATGATAATGATATCCGAGAGTATTGCGTTGAAGCATTCCGAAAATTAATTACGGTCTTGTTTCAAGACCCACTACCCTACTATGTTTCGGTTACAGATAATATTGCGATGGGTGATTTATCTATAACTCCCAGCCAATCTGAAATTGAAGCATCTGCTAGAGGCGCCGGAATTCATGATAAAATTGTGCGCCTAAGAGATGGTTACGACTCAATGCTGGGTAAATGGTTTCCCGGTGGTACCGATTTAAGCGGTGGAGAATGGCAGCGTTTAGCACTAGCACGAGCATTCTTGAGAAAAGGCGAGATTATTATCCTCGATGAACCAACAAGTGCAATGGATCCTTGGGCAGAGCATGATTGGCTAGATCGCTTCCGGAAAATGGCGAATGGTCGTACTGCAATTGTAATTACTCACCGTTTTACCTTAGCTATACGCGCGGATATTATTCATGTTATGCGTGCGGGTAAAATTGTGGAATCGGGTAGCCATGATGAATTGCTGGCTTTGGGTGGTTTGTATGCTGAGTCATGGAAATCGCAAATGGAATCACATCACGAAGTCAGTGTATAAAGCTAGATTGTGTAACAAGTCTATTTTTTTGTCTTTAAGTTCCTGATGGTAGCAAATTAACCCGTAATAGTGCTTAAGTATACTTAGTCTTATTGCTATTTTATATTTAGAGGATTTAATAATGTTTGCATATGAACAGTTAAATGTACAGCAAGAAGTTAGCGAAAGAGATGCGTTTACAATTGAGCGGTATCAGCAGTTTTATCACTTTTTTCCTGCAAATGCTCGTAATGTACTAGATATAGGGTGCAATACAGGTAGAGGTGGGCAAGTGCTAAAAACTCTTGATAGTAAACTTGAAATTTCTGGTCTGGATTGCGTTAAAGACAGGCTTAATAAGCTACCTAAGCAAGCATATACTAATGGAATTTATGGGTTATCAACAGAAATTCCTTGTGATGACTATAGTTTTGATGTTGTAGTAGCTGGGGAATTTATTGAGCATATATATGCTGTAGATGTTGACAAGACATTGGCAGAAATATTTCGAGTTTTAAAAATTGGTGGCAAATTTTTGCTAACAACTCCTAACCCTCTAGATATAAAAAAAAGAATGCGTGGTGAAAGTGTTTTGGGTGGCGCCCATGTTTCTCAACACTTCCCTGACACTTTGAAAATGAAAATGAAAATGATGGGTTATTCCCAAACTAAAGTTTACGGCAGCGGCAAAATGTCTCGGCTTTTTGGCTATCATTTCCCTTGGTTAGATATCTATGGAAGTTACCTAGCAACAGGTACAAAAAAATAATTATAACTAATCTAAATTAAATATATTGGTCAAGACAACAAATAAATTAAATGAAAACTATATTAAAATCCAAACAAAACAGTAATGTTTTAGGAATAACTCTTCGCCCTGAAGATGAGCTAATTCTTTGTTGTGCGCGAGCAAAATTAGAAGATGAAACAGTTCAACGTATAAAAGATTTAATACAAGAAGATTTTGACTGGCAATATTTTATCAAAAAAGCTGGCTTCCATAGGGTAATTCCGCTTGTATATCCAAATTTAAATAATATTGCAAAAGGAATTATTCCCAATAACATATTTGATAAAATTAGTCTCGCTTTTCATAACAACGTTAATCGCACTTTACTTTTAAGTGGAGAACTTATCAAAATTTTGCGATTGTTAAACGAAAGAGGCATAGCAGCAGTTCCTTATAAAGGTCCAGCTTTGTCAGCATTATTATATGGTAACGTCGCATTGCGACCTGCGGGTGATTTAGACATTGTTGTGCAAAAAGAACATGTTTTTAAGTTCAAACATTTACTAGCTCCTTATGGATATGAACCTGTAGATAAAGTGACTAATGCCGAAGAAATTGCTTATCTTGAAGATAAAAGAAAACATACTTATAGTTTGATTAACAAAAGCAAGGATGCTTTGATTGAAATTCATTGGCGAATTACACCAGAATATACATCGCCAATTGAAACCAAACATTTTTGGGGAAAACTAGAGCCATTTGTATTTAATTGTACAAAAATATCAACTTTGTCACTAGAAGATTGGTTACCAATTTTGTGCGTACATGCTTCTCGGCATCGTTGGGAAAGATTAAATTGGCTGTGTGATATTGCAGACCTTATCCGAGTTCAACCAAAGATTAACTGGGATAGTGTAATTCAATTAACACATCAATTAGATTGTCAAAGAATGCTGTTCTTAGGTCTTTATCTAGCTCATAATCTTCTGGAAGTTAACTTACCAGTCGAAGTGTTACAAAAAATAGAAGCAGATAAAGAATCAGTTGCTCTCGCATACGGTATTTGTCAGGAAATCTTTACAGATAATCAACCGAAATTTCTAGCAAAGACTATCTACCACATCCGAATTAAACAACGTTGGCAAAACAAATTTCTTTATTTTCAATCTTTCATACGTTGGTTAATTACACCGAATAAAGAAGAGCATAGTCATTAGTTGAGAGTTGTAGAGACGTGACATGTCACGTCTCTAGTAGTCCGGATAGGATGCAATATACATGTAATAGGTTAAAGTAAGTACAGTTTGTAAAAATAACTACCAAATTTTCAAAAATATGCAAACTTTAACTATATCCGATATCAAAAAAGCGGAAAATAATTATAATTTCTCGACCGAACTTGAGCTACTTCTTTGTTGTACTCGTACTCAAATTGATAACTCAACAACTGAGCATATAAAAACTCTTGTTAAGCAAAATATTGATTGGCAATATCTCGTACAAACAGCAATGAGACATGGGGTAATGCCGTTGTTATACTGGAGTTTGAAAAGTACTTGTCCAGAATCTGTTCCAGATAACGCCTTGGATTTTCTCCATAAGGTTGCCCAAAAAAATACTTGCAATAATCTGATTCTAACTCAAGAATTAGTAAATGTTTTACATTTATTTGAAACCCATCAAATTCCTGCTCTCGCTTATAAAGGACCTTTGCTAGCAACTTCTGTCTATGACAACCTTTCCCTACGTTATATCTCAGACTTAGATATCCTAGTCAGCAAAGAAAACTTTCAAAAAGCCGCTGACTTGCTATTAGCTCAGGGATATAAATATTCCGAAGAAGCCAATGTACGGTGGGAAAGTCATTTTATCAAGGATGATGGTATACATAACATAGACCTTCATAGTGAAATTATACCTCAGCATCTTGCATGTTCTATCAACGAAAATTACTGGTGGGAAAATACACAGCCATTTTCTTTCGCAGGTCTAACAGTACCTAACCTTTTACCAGAAGCCATGTTTTTCCTAATTTGTCTAAATGGCAACAAGGAATGTTGGAAGCATTTAAATCGCATTTGTGATGTTGCTGAGATCATTCGCGCTTATCCACAAATGAATTGGCAAGAAATTTTCCAAAAAGCCGATACATTGGGATGCAAAAGGCTAATTTCTCTGGCACTTTTTTTAGCGAAAGACCTACTGCAAGCACCTGTACCAGAAGCTGTTTTAGAACAGATACAGATGTATCCAAAAGCAAAAGTTTTGGCGCAACAAACTATCCAAAAGCTTTTTGCTCAAAGTAATGAGCGAATTTTAGAAGTTCATAGATGCCTATTCCATATTAAGACTCGAGAAAATCTACAATCAAAAATCAAAGTTTTAGTAGACTTAATGAATTATTCTGGTTGGTTGCAACCAACAGAAAAAGATTTAGATTTAGTAAATTTACCCAAATCTCTTTACTTCCTATATTATTTGGTTCGTCCAATTAGAGTTTTGCATAAATATCAACGTCCTTTGTTAAGGTGTATAGGTATTAATATTTAGTGATTGCAATACTTTATAAGAGCAATATGAATACTAATCTTTATAATACTAAACGAAAAGTTATGTTATTTGATCTTTGTATTAAAGGTCATCACTCAAATTACATTCGGCATTTAATTAAGTATTGGCAAGATAAAAAGTTGTTCGGTCACCTAGATATTGTTGTCTCGGCAAAATTCTTCAAAAAACATGCTGATGTAGTAGCTTTATCTTCAGATAATGTCAAATTCACGGCAATTACAGATAAGGAAGAAGCTAACCTTAATTCTGGGAAATCAAAGGTTATACGGAATTTACGTAACTTTAAAGAATGGACAATCTATACTAAGTACGCTAAGTATTTGCAAGCTTCACACAGTTTGTTAATGTACTTTGATACATATAAACTACCCATTATTTTGGGTGTAAAATCCCCCTGTCCATTTTCTGGTATTTATTTCCGCCCTACACTCCACTACAACGAGTTTACAGATTATCAACCTTCTTGGAAAGACCGCGCACAGGAGTTGCGGGAAAGATTTCTTTTGTCTAGGATATTGAGAAATAGCCAATTACAAACTTTATTTTCCCTTGACCCGTTTGCAGTCAAACACTTAAGTAAATTTAATAGCCACGTTAAAGCTGTCTATTTGCCAGACCCAGTAGAAATGCTTAAGGTCTCAGAAACTCAACCAAGCAGCATTAAAGAAAATTTAGGTGTTGAAGCAGGTAGACAGATATTTCTTTTGTTTGGAGTTATAACAGCACGCAAGGGAATTTATCAGTTATTAGAATCTTTATTATTGTTACCATCCGAAGTTTGTCAAAAATTATGCTTATTAATTGTGGGAGAGTCAGAAATTAAAGACGAACTCGAAAAACTTATAGTAAATATTTGTCAAGTTAAACCTATACAAATTATTAGACGTTACGACTTTATTCCTGGTTCCGAAGTGCAAAGTTATTTTCAACTCACAGATTTTGTATTGGCGCCTTACCAACGCCATGTTGGCATGAGTGGTATTTTACTGTTAGGCGCCGCTGCACAAAAACCAATCTTAAGCTCAAACTATGCTTTAATGGGAGAAATGGTGCGGCGCCACCAGCTTGGTTTGACTGTGGATACAACGAAACCCGAAGAAATTGCCAGTGGGTTAACTCGCTTGCTCTTAGAATCTCCTCAATCATTATGTAACCATATGCAAATGAGCTTGTTTGCCCAAGAAAATTCAATTGAACGCTTCGCTAGTGTTATATTTAACCATCTTTGTTAGCAATAATAGTTGTAGGTTGGGTTCCGTTCCTCCACCCAACCTACTATTCAAGTAAATACTATTAAATATCATTCTATGTCAGTAGAGCAGTTATATGAGCCAATAAGGGAATTGATCGACGAAATATTTGTTGTATCTAAGAGGGTTAAATTTAATTTAACTAAACAAATATTTTCTCCTTTACTGTCTGCTTCACTGATTAAATTAAATACTCCGAAAACTTCTATTATATCTTATAATATCCAGGGCTTATCAGCCTTATCACTAAAGGAACTCTATTCCCTATATCCGAATCGGATTGAAAGATTGTTTACCAAGCTTGACCTTAATAAAAAAGGATTAGAAACAGTAAAAAAGGCTGTTATTACAAAAGATTTTCCAGCTGCTTGCGAAGCTCTAATTACCTATTATAGAGATGCTGAAACTGTGACTTGGCTGCGGAATGAAGCTGCAACAATGAGTGCTATTGGTCAAGAGTCAGTGCAGGCAATGCTTAACGATACTTTTACATTTCAGCTAGTAACGGGTAAAGCCTCACGTCACGACAGTGGTTTACTTGACTGGTCTTATAAAGGTCCTCAAAACGATAAAGAATGGGCATGGTTTTTCAATCGCCACTACCATTTGCTAGATTTATGTGTTGCGTATCAAAAAACTGGTAATTTAGATTATGTTTATTGTATTAATAACCATGTAATTGACTGGGTTCTCTCTAGTCCTTGTAAAACAAGTCCTCAAACATGGGCAACTTGGCGCGGTTTGGAAGTTGCTTTTCGCGTTGTTCATTGGGCTACACTGTTTTATGCTTTGCAAGAGGTCAATGAGTTCAGTGACGCATCTCGCATTCTGATGCTGTCAAGTATTGCCGAACACGCTTCTTACCTTAAATACATGCATACTTGGCGCCCGAACTTATTTATCCAAGAGATGAACGGTTTGGCGACAGCAGGCTTATGTTGGCCAGAGTTTAAAGATGCCAAGCAATGGTTTGAGTATGCTAGCAGTCGCTTAGTTAATCAAAGCAAACAACAGGTTTATCCTGATGGTGTTCACAAAGAGCTAACAAGCCATTACCACCTGGTTACGCTACAAAATTTTGAAAAATTTGCTCAATTAAGTCGCGCGTCAGGTTATTTTATTCCTTCAGAATTTAAAGATAGACTGGAACGCATGTGGAACTATCTTGCTTACTCAATGCGTCCAGACGGTCACAGTTTGCTTAACAACGATTCTGACAGAGACTATAATCGACCTTTAGTTAATGAATTTGCAGCAACTTACCAGCGACCAGACTGGATTTATATTGCGACTAATGGCTCAGAGGGTAAAAAGCCAGAGGGTACACCATCAAGATTTTTCCCTTGGGCAGGTCAAATGATTATGCGAAGTGGCTGGAATAATGCAGATCATTGGGCTTTTTTTGATATTGGTGCTTTGGGAACTAACTACCATGTACATTACGATAAATTGCACTTGTCTATTGCTGCTTATGGACGGGATTTATTAGTAGACAGTGGAAGGTTTCGTTATGTACGCGATAATTTTTGGGGATACTTCCGAGAATCTGCTGGTCATAATGTAATTTTAATTGACGGCAAAGGTCAAAAAAATGACATTAAGCAACTCCACTCGCCTATAATTGGAAAGACTGCTATTGACCCCGAATTTGATTTTGCGAAAGGCACATTCAACGGAGGTTTTAGTGGCATCCAAGGAAAAGCAACTCATTCACGGGCTGTCGTCTACTTACGGGGAAAATACTGGGTAGTAGTTGACTATATTTTTACAAATAAGCCACGTATAATAGAAGCAATTTGGCATTTCCATCCAGATTGTACCGTGACTGTTGAAGGACAATCAGTTGGCTCAATTGATGCCGATGTTGGAAATTTAAAAATTTTCCCAGTTTCCAATTTTTATTGGACAGTGGATATTGTCAAAGGACAAGAATCTCCTGTGCAAGGCTGGTGGAGTCGGGAATATAACCATATAACCCCAACCCCCACAGCAATTTATTCGACAAAAATTGCAGCATCTACTACCTTCGCTTGGGTATTGGCGCCAGCTAAAGGTGAAATACCGAAAATCACCGTGGAAATTCTACCTTATCCAGAAGCCTCATTATTTTTAACCATTAAAATTGACGGTACACCAGAAGAAAAAATTGCCGTTCGCATGAGTGGTCATGAAGTAATTAACCTGGGTGATGGTTTAGAGTTAGATGGTGATTGTGCTATTCTCCGTACTGGTAAAAAACCACTTGTTGCTTTGGGGTGCATTAGTGATAAAAATGGCAATATTATCGCCACATCAAACGATGTAACATAAATAAAATACAATGAATGACCAACGAATAGCTTGGTTACTAACCGCAGCACCCTATTACTGGCATCCTGTCTTCAGTGAGTTTGCACGTCAATTTCCCCAGACAATTCTATTTACAGCCAAATGGCCTAAATTTGCTCGCGGCTACGAAGATTCATTTACAGTTAAAGTAGTAGGAAACCGCAAATTTTTAAAAGTCGGTTCTTCTACAACAGGGTACGGCGATACGCTGATGTTTCTATCTCCAAATATTATCGGTCATTTAATCAAATTCAGACCTCACGTAATTTTTGCTGATGGTTTTTGTTTATGGACTATTTTTGCTTTACTTCTCAAATTCTTATTTTGGTGGCGTATTGTTATTGTTTATGATGGTAGTTCACCAAGTGTTGATTACAAAAATTCAAAAATTAGAACATTTTGGCGCCGATTAATGGCTAGATTTATTGACGCTTGCATCACAAATAATAGTGCTGGAAAAAATTATCTAGTTGATGTGTTAGGGATAAACAAAAATATAGTCTTTGCTCGACCATATTTAGTGCCCGATGTTGAAGCATTGCTACATAGTTTTCAATCCCAAAATACCCTAAATAATATTATAGAAAATATCACAACACAATCACACCCAAAATATCCAGTAGTTTTTCTGTATATTGGACAAATTATTCCTAGAAAAGGAGTACGCGAACTTTTAGAAGCTTGTTTGATTCTAAAAACTCAAGGTTATTCTAACTATATTCTACTAATTGCTGGTGAAGGATGGCAGCAGCAGGAATTAGAAAAATTCAGTATCAGCCATAATTTAGAAAATAATGTTAAGTGGTTAGGACAAGTAGAGTATAGCGAGTTGGGAAGCTATTTAAAATATGCCGATGTTTTTATTTTTCCCACCCATGAAGATGTTTGGGGAATGGCACTAACTGAAGCAATAGCTTTGGGTAAAGCTGTTATTTGTTCTATGCAGGCTGGTTCTTGCGAACTTGTAGTGGAAGGTAAAAATGGTTACCTTTTTAACTCAAAAAGTCCGGGAAAGCTAGCAGACTTAATGAAGTATTTTATAGATAATCCAGAATTAGCTATATCAATGGGTCGCTATTCAGAACAATTAATGAGCCAACATACTCCACAAATAGCCGCAGAATTCCTTACTCAGGTTGTATATAGCGTTTCCCACTCTCATAAGGTACAGTAGCAACTGTGAGTAAACCATCTGTTGTTATATTTAATAGTCTTTTGCTTCCGCCTTCTCAGACTTTCGTGCGTAATCTTGGAGAAAAACTGCAAAATTTTACTCCGTACTATGTAGGTTCGCGTTATGTTCGAGGATTAACTTTGCCAAAAGAGCATACCCTAGTTGTTAATCAAGGAGACTTTCGCGGTAAAGCAGAGGAGGGCTTGTTCAAGATTTTCGGATTTGCACCAAAGCTGTATCAAGAAGTAAAGCAGTTGAATCCAGTTTTAATCCATGCTCAATTTGGACTAAGTGCCTCGTTAGCACTACCTTTAGCACGAACATTAAAGCTTCCTTTACTCGTTCACTTCCGAGGTGCAGATGCTACACAACAAGAAGATTATGTTCGCTACTCCTCTATCAACCATTGGGTTTACTATCAGCGTTGTAAAAATCTCCAAGCTGAGGCACGGCTTTTCATTGCCGTATCCAAATTTATTCGTGAAAAGCTTTTAGAACAAGGGTTTCCTAATGAAAAAATAATTGTCAATTATGACGGCATTGATATAAAAAAGTTTCAGCCAGATGCATCAGTACTCCGTGAACCAGTAGTACTTTTTGTTGGTCGTCTGGTTGAAAAAAAGGGATGTAAGTATTTAATTGAAGCAATGGCTAAAGTACAGACTGTTCTCCCTGATGTCGAATTAGTAATAATTGGTGATGGTCCGCTTCGCAAAAGCTTGGAAGAGCAAGCGTCAAAACTACTTTACCGCTACCAATTTTTAGGAGTACAGGCGCCAGATGTTGTGCAAAGTTGGATGAATCGTGCCCGGTTACTTGTGGCATCAAGCGTCACCGCTACCGATGGAGATTCTGAGGGTTTACCTACTGTCGTTGTTGAAGCTCAAGCAATGGGATTACCAGTAGTAAGTACTATTCATGCTGGAATCCCAGAGGCGGTTATTCATGGAAAAACGGGTTTTTTAGTGCCAGAGCGTGATTTTGAAGGGCTTGCTAAATATATTTTGTGGTTATTAGAAGATTCAACTCTTTGGCAACTTTTTAGCTATGAGGGGCAAGAGCATATCCGAGCTAATTTTGATAGCTTTAAGCAAGCTAAAGTTTTAGAAAAGATGTATCAAGAAGTTTCTTGCTCTTAGAGGATGTTTGAAAATATTGCATTAGACCATAGCTTTAAAATCCCCCCAACCCCCCTTAATAAGGGGGGCTAAAAACCCTCTTGTTCCCCCCTTATTAAGGGGGGCTAGGGGGGATCAAATTCTACTTATTGCCAACAAATAAAGGTAACAGACTACCGTTACAGCCACTACTAGGACTGCTACCTCGTTCAATAACTCTTGTATTGCTACCTTGCTTTTCGCTAATTAAAGTCTTGAAAGGATTACCATTAAAATTGCATTCACTAATAGTTAGAGATATTGAAGAATTATCTAGGGCAAACATAGGCGTTTTTTTAGGAGCAGCAGTAGAGTAAATAAACCCGCCAGCGATTTCTGTTTTTCCACCCCCCTTAGTGTCTACAACGATACCATGTCGCTCAGTTTTGAGACCGAGTACCCAAAGTGTACCCTGATTGTTGACTATTTTCGTTCCGATATTTTCGGGATTTAACTGTCTAGCCCATACTTTTTGATTATTAAAAGTCCAAGGTCCACCAACAACATCTTCAATAAATAGCTGACCTCCTCCTTTACTAGTGTAGCTTGCTTTACTACTGGTGTTAGCTAAAGCTGTGCTACTCAAAACCAAGGTTCTGTTGGAGTCATGTACAACACCGCTTCCCAACCCATCAAACCGCTCGATGATAACAACTGGCGAAGAACCATCAACAAAATGAAAAACTCCTTTGCCTGAAATGTTGGCTTCTAAACCAATGATTCTTTTAATATTACCCCGAATGTAAATTGGGCGGCTAATGTTATATATGCCATTCGGGAAATATAGGGTAGTTTTACCCGAATCAATAGCAGCTTGAATCGCTACGCTGTCATCCCTTTTATCGCCCGGTTTGGCGCCGAAGTCGGTTGGGCTAACCCATTGACTTAAAGAGTCCCAAGCTACTTCCGGTGTCTCCTGTATCGGTAAATTTAATGTTTTCTGTGAAGTTTTAAATAAGCTGATAATCGGATGGGAGACAAATTCTTTAACCGAACCAGATGCAACGTTTTGGCGAGAACCTCGGTTATTTTGAATAGCGGTTCCATAGCCTGGTGTAGTAATATTACGAGCAAGCAGAGATGAACCGTTAATTATTGCCTTCTCTGGAGATGATGTGCCAATTCTGGTTAAGTTAGCATCTAATAGTGTCATCAAGCCGTGCTTATTGTAGATAGCAGGGACAGAATTACGGCTGACTAAATTCCGAATGCTGATGACTTGACCGTCATTATAAAAGCCAAATTCTTTTTGGTTTTGCAACGTAATATTTTCAAAGGTTTGGCTATTTACTCTATGTCCCGTCCAAATACCACGATTAAAGCCAATAACCTGCAAGTTTTTGATTAAAACAGGACCAACCTCATCGGTATATCTCATATCCAACCCAGCTACACCCTGACCGTCACCAGATTGAATATTGACGTTACGTACAGTACCTTGATTACTTGCGTTAAATTGGATACCAATCGCTCCTGGATTGTCGTTACCAGTATCGACTGTCAAATTGCGAATAGCATTGCGAAAACGCTGTGCTGGACTAGTTCCAGTCCAAATCACAGCTTTGGGTTTAGCTGGGTTTGTAAAATCTTTAGCGTTGTTTTTTAACTTAATAATTGTCTTAGTACTATTCTGACCTTGTAGAATTATCCTTTTTTCTCTAGATGCTTCAACACCCTTTGCCCATCTTAATTGGTCTGAAATCAAATAAGTACCATTTGGTAGATAGATAATTTTATTCCTATTAGGGTAATCATTTAACGCGCGTTGAATTGCTTGCGTATCATCCGTCACCCCATCTCCCTTGGCGAAATAAGGAGCATCCTTAACATTAATTACACCAGCATTCTTTGGAAAAAGAATATTTTCGCTACTCGTACTTTTAAATGCTAGGGTAGGCGCCTTATCATTTAACGATAACGATTGCTTTATATTTATAATGATAGCTAAAAAAGTTATTAAACTACCTATAGCTCCTATAGCTAGTAAAGGTTTTTTATTCATAGTTTAATAGAGAACAATAATATTTATAAATTATAATTTAAAAACAGATTTAATAGGGGAGTATTTCAACCCATTTCTAGGGAATGTGTAGGATTTGTACTCCCATATAGAGAGCGTTCTTTAAAAGCTTTGTTAATTCGGCGTTCCTGCCACTGTAAACCAATTAAAATAGTGACAACGAGCATATAGGCTGGCTCTTCCATTTGCGAGAAAATCAAACCGTTAACCACTACATTGAGTATCAAAAACTTGGAAAAGTTATCAACGCAAAGTCGAGTCCAGACTATAAACAATATATATGTATAGGCCCCTAGACCAACTAATCCTAAATCTCCCCAAATACCTGCCCAACCGAATAAAGGAGAAAACATACTAGAAGCAGGACCAAGCCAACTGGCAGACACTGCATTCCATACTTCCTGACTGACAGGATGAATAGTGGCGCCTAATGGACTTAATAGATCCCAATATATTGGGAGCATCCACCCTCCTAATCGTCCAACTGTGTGTCCAGGGCCCAGACCAAACAGCCAATTCAAAGGTGATTTATAATGACTCATAATCAAGCGAATTGATGCCGTCTTAAGTTTTGTAGCCTCACCATCAGGTCCGTAAAGCTCTGGTCTGTTCCAGGTGTTAAAAGCGCGAAATAGTTCTAAGTTTTGCGTACACCATATTAATATCCAAACAATCAAAACTGCTGCTATTGTATATTGTATAGTTTTTCCAACATCTTTTAGGTTAATCACAATTACAATAAACCAAGATATCAAAGATACAAGAAGCGTCTGCTTGGCATCAGCAAATAAAAGCTGAAGAAAAGCAGCAAAAAAAACAGAAAGCCGCAACCACATTGGAGATTTTTTTGCACTAATTAAATAATATATTCCAAAAGATATGGAAACAGAAGCTCCTACAACATGTCCACTTCCCGATAAATAAAAAACTCCTTGAATATTATCGGCAGGAACTTTCATTGTAGTTAGCTTAAGAATGCCAGCGCTTAGAAGTAATTGCTGGAAGAGAGCCAAAAAAATGTGAAAACAGTTAAACCTTATAAACCATTTTCTAAACGATATAAAACTTGTTTGAGCCATAGGCAGACAAATCATCGCTGGTAGAAATAAAAAAGGCTCAACAAGTAATAAAAACTGCAATAAAAGGTTGATTACTCCAGCACGATTAACTAGTGCGCTGGCACTTATCACCCCTAATAGAATTATCAGACTAGACAGCAGCGTCTTTGATATTGAAATCTGATTATAATTCTTGGTTCGCGTATTAAATAGTGCTAATACGCTTGCAAAAGGAACTATAGCAAAGTGAACAAAATTAATGATTGCTGGAAAACCTATTGTCTCGAGTAGGCGCGGGAAAAAGACAGTTGTAAACGCTATTAAAAGCAGCGTTGTACTCTTGAGCAACCCTTGATTTTTCTTGAGATATGACATTTTATTCCTACATTCGCTTATACTCATTAATCATACAGAATATTTTTTATCAACTTACTATTTTTGCAATTTATAGGCACCTACTTATTAATTTGAATAAGTACTTTACTTTATGTAACAAATCTAAACTATATTTATTTAAAACAATTAAGTTGATTAATTTAGACAGATTTAACTTGGGTATAAATCTCCATTAATCGCTGGTAATTCTTCTCGGCAGTGTATTTGGTTTCATACTCAGCGCGCGCTTCTTGGCGCATTTGGGCAAGCTCCGTTGGATGTGATACAGCCCACTCTACCTGAGCAGCTAACTTTTCTGAGTCACCAGGGGGGAAAAGGAGTCCAGTTCGACCAGAATCTACTAGCTCGGCGATGGCGCCAATATCAGCAGCAATCACAGGTGTTCCTTTAGCAAACGCTTCTACTGCAACCCTACCAAAAGTTTCATACCATTTTGATGGAAAGATTAAAAACATCGCTTCTCCCATTAGAGTATAAACTTCTTTCATCGGTCTACGTCCCAGCCATTCAACTTGAGGAAGTCGTTTTGTAGCTGACTCCACCTCAGCAGCAAGAGGACCTTCCCCAATAATTTTTAGAGGGATGTGTCCACCCAGATGTTCCCAAGCTGCAAGCAGCGTATCTAACCCCTTTTCAACAGAAAGTCTTCCCACAAACAGAGCATAGCCACCACTTCCAGAGCCAGAACCAGGATCGGGGTGGACAAAATTGGGCTTAACTACAATCTTGGATGCTGAGAATCCCCCTTGAATAAACTTTTGACGCGCGAACTCGGTTAGGGCAATATAAATATCCACCATGTTATCCCAGGTACGTAGAGTACGGTGTAACGTGAGCATGGTTGCTACTGCTGCGCTGGCAACTTGACTTTCTCGGTAACAACCATGTACAACACCTGGTAAGGGAACAAACTTGCCCACACAGTCTTCACAAACCTGCCCATCTCGAAAAAACAGACCATTAGGACACAGCAAGCGGTAATTTCGCAATGTTTGTACTACGGGCACTCCTTGAGCTTTAGCTGCATAGTAAATCGAGGGAGAAATTAAAGGAAAAAAATTCTGTACGTGAATAAGGTCATGAGTATGCTTATTAAGTTGCTGTTTAACAGTTTGATATGCCTCTTGCGACCAAATCGTTCGGGATGCCACATGTATGGAATTCATAGTAGCAATGCGGTCGTTGTGTTCTTCATAAACTTCAACCTCATGCCCCATTTCCCTTAGTAGACGTTCCTCGGCTTGGCGAGACTCATCCTCACCTCCACGAATTTGATAGCAGTTATGTATACTGAGGATACGCATAATATAAACTTCCTTTGATATTAGGTTAAGTCCTAGCTTGAGCAAGAACTTCTTTATAAAGCCGAGTCAAGAATTGTCCTTTAAATTCCCAACTATAAGATTCTTTGACTCGCTTCCTACCTGCCTCTCCCATACGTAACCTTAGCTCTGGATTGGTTGCGAGCTTTGACATTGCAAGAGCTATGCCGCTAGCTGCCTGTTCAGGAGTTTTGGCAGGGATTTTAAAACCGGTTTCGTGAGTTATCTGGGTTGCTGGTCCTCCTAGGTCTAAACAAATTACTGGGCGCCCTGCTGCCATACCTTCTAAGCATACTGTTGGCGAAAAGTCATGAAGGCTGGGGTGAATTAAAGCGCAGCATTGCTCTAGTTTTTGTAAAGTCTCTTCACGAGGTAGCGCCCCAAAAAAACGTACTCGGTCGGCAATATTTAGCTTACTAGCTAAAGCTTCTAGGCGCTGTCGTTCTGGTCCGTCTCCGACAACCCAGTACTCACCCCCTTCTAAATTTGCCTCAGCAAAGGCGCGTAAGCCTAGATGGAATCCTTTCCAATGAAGCAAACGACCCATGCTGATAAATCGTACAGGAGTCTCCACTGACGAAACAGCTAACTTTTCAAACCTTGCAAGCTCTTGTTGATTAATTCCAGTTTGCCCAACTATAGTTTCAATTCGTTTGGTACCCAAGGCACTCAAGCAAGCAGAAGTTTCTGGTGTTGCCACTATAGCTACCGCACTCCTTCGAGCAGTTAGGTAAACAAACGGATCTCGCTCTCCTATCCAACGGCTCAAGTCCCGCAAGGTCTCATAAAATTTACCACTTAAACTGAAGTCTCTCCGGAAGCTTGACGGCGCCACTTCTCCACCACCGACTGGTCCCCAAACAAAGGGTATGGGTAAAAGAGAAAGAAACGACGGAGCGCAGTACCTACCGTAAGTTACGTGGTGTACTAAGTTGAAATTAATTTCTTGATGAAGTTTTCGAGCGACTGAGTAGGCACCAATTTGCCAGAAATAGTAATGGAGATGTACTCCCCTATCCCCTTTTTTCCACCATCTAGCCCAGTAAGGTAGGTCATAGTATACAAAGTTAAGTCCAGGAATTGGATTTTTGGCAAGCTCAGTCTCGATACTTGAGCGATTTTCACTGCGAGTGATCACCCATACCTCTTTACAGTGCTTTACCAGTTCCTGAGCCATATTCCAGCCCACTCCTGGCTCAGAACCTTTATCTGGTCTGCAAGCGTAAGCGGATATTAGAACTTTGGAACTTTCCAAATTATTATTACTACTACTACTACTATTATTGTGTATTTGCTCAACTATCATGTTTAGGTTGCCTCAACTGTTAGTTCTATTTGAGAAAATTAATTTTCCTTTATTACCCTGCATTACTAGCTTATAAATTCATCAGTAAATTTTTCACGGTTTGTCCGGCTATCGTCCAGTTAAGACGTGATTTATATTCATGAAAACTAGAAAGTGCTAGTTTTTTGTATTCTGAGTAGTTTATAAATAAGTCTGAAATATATTTACAATACTCGTTTATATTGGCATCTAAAGTAAATAACTTACCATTAACATTATCTGTTACTGCTGTGGGAATACCGCCAGCTTTGGTAGCTAAAGATGGAACTCCAAAGGAACTGGCTTCACAAAAAACGACCCCGAAGCACTCTGCTCTTGAAGGTAAAATTAAAAAGTGTGAATCAGCCAGCAATTGAGATATCTTTTGTTGCCCTTCTCTAGTGGATTTACTAATAAAACCGAGATGCTTCACATAACTTGGAAGTGGTTCATCAATAATTGGTTTACAGCCAACGATGGTTAATTCCGTATCCAGACCTGACTGATTTAAAGCTTTAGTAACTTCAAAAGCAATATCCCCCCCTTTACGAAACCAGTCAACACCAAGAAACAGCAATTTACACTTGTTTGATGGTCTAGACTCAATCAAATCTTTAATTTCATCAAAGCTTTGGTGATTCTCAAGGTTGGCGCCAAAAGGTACGACTTTGACTTTAGATGGATCAGCATTGTAATCCTCAATAGCCGAACGAGCTGCCCACTCAGAGGCATAAATAGCTAATTGGCATTTCTGCAAGACAAGATTCTCCACCAAGTGCCCATGTTTAATTGTCTCTTTACAGAGATTACTGTAGTGGGGATAGAAATTTAACATGGCTGCGAAAGTAGAATCTGCCCAAAATACCTTTGGTTGATCGCATTCCAAGTAAGCTATAGGATTAGGTGTTATGCTAAACACAATATCTGTTTTAATTTCAGATAATTTTTGATAAACTTGCTTTGCATATTCCTTCAAAATTATAGGCTCAGGGTCTTTAAGATATCTTTTTCTGTAAAAAAAATCATTGAAATGATGCTTGCTTTTACGCATAGCTTTCAAAAAAAACTTATCCTTTAACGGTCCTAGATACTCAAGAGGAATGGATTGCTGCTTGAGTGTTTGAGCAATATAATAAGAGAGGCCAGACCAATTCTTTATTTCTAATGGATCGTAATTTGTAACGTAAGCTAGATTCATAGTTTTTCATCTCACTAAATTTAAAACGTCAACTTAATCAAAAATATATAGACAATTAAAATGCTCAATGGTTATGTTTGAGTTGCCTCAGTTGTTAGTTTGATTTTTTTAATTCTTTTATTTACCGTGCATTACTAATTTTTCATAACTTTCAGCGACTTGTTCGGCTGTCATTTCCCAGGTAAATAATTTTGCTCTCTCAAGTCCTTTATCTCTAAGCAATTGCCTATATTCACCATCAGACTGCACACGACATACAGCTTCTACAATTGCCTGAATATCCATCGGTTCAACCAAAATAGCCGCATCTCCTGCCACTTCTGGTAAAGATGTAACATTTGAAGTAATTACAGGTGTTCCACAAGCCATTGCTTCTAGAATTGTCATGCCAAACCCTTCATAAAGTGACGGTGAAAGCAGAATGTCGGCACCATTGTAAATTTTTACTAAAGTGGTTTTGTCTGGCTTTCCCAAATAAGTTATACAGTCTTCAAGGTTGTATGTCTGGATAAATTCTTTCTGCTCGCTGGTGAAATCTGCACCTGTTTTTAAGAGATGTATCGGTACGCCCTTAGCTTTCAATGCTTCTAGAGCTTTTAAAGCAGTAAAAACGTTTTTGCGAGGATGATTTGAGCCAACGTTTAACAGGCAAATTTTCTCTGGCGAAATTTTATATTGCTGTCGGAAAACTTCTACTTCTGTTTGTGGAAGAGGACGAAATATGGATTCAACGGCATTAGGAACGACTGTTAAGCGTTCTGGCCTCACATTCAGGATTTGTACGACATCCTTAGCTGTATAAGCAGAGACAGTAATAATACGGTTAGCTTTACGTATGCCTTTTACAGCAAGCTTCCAAATTGCCATGCTGATGCTGGCAATACGTGCTTCGGAAGATATATTATCTGGTTGGATAAAATTAATTAAATCGTGGCAGGTGACGATGATTGGCTTGCCAGTATTTTTTAGCCAGTATACAAAGTGACCATCGCTGTGGTCGATGATGTGAAAAAGGTCTGCTTCCTGCTTTTTGACTATTAGAGGATAGTGCAAGTAACGTTCATAATATTTCCACAAGCCATTTAACAAAGAATTTCTCTTGTTTTGCTTTTCTTCAGGTGAGGTGGTTAATTCAATAATTTCCCAGTTTGGTCGCACACTTTTAAGACCGCTGACTAATCCATCGGCATGAACATCCATACTGAAGGAAGCTCCCAGCGCTCTACGGACAATTGCTACACGCATGACTAACTGCTCCTTACTTGCTTTGAATCCCCAAAGCCGTGTTGGGGTTAGATGTTGATACAGATGGAACTAAGGTACCCTGCTGTTTAACAGCGTTGCTCCACAGGTTAATTAATCGTTCAGCTATTTTTTCATGACTGTAGTTTTGGTTTACCCTGTTAAGGCTGTATTGTGCTGCTTCTGATCTCCAACCAGGGTCAGAAATTAGGCGTGCCAGAATAGCTGCTAGCTCTTGGGCATTGCCTTCTGCAAACACAAGATCGGATCGACCAATTACGTTGGGAATTTCTCCACAGGTAGAACCAACAACTGGTATCCCCGTTGCCATTGCCTCAATTAATACATGACCAAATTGCTCTTTCCAGGTTGCAATGGTACGTGAAGGCAAAACTAATACATCAAATTGTTTCATTTCCTGGGGAACTTCTTCGTGACGCAATCCACCCCGCCAGGTAATAAATTCATCTACATTTTGTTTCTGCGCCTCTTGCCTAAAAGTAAGCTCATCAGAACCTGAGCCGCATAAAACAATTTTGAATTGGTAATTTTGTTCGCGTAGTAGGCGGGCTGCGGTAATCAGTGTGTTTATGCCTTTGTGGAAGGATAAACGTCCCACAAAGCCAATGCAAAGTTCAGAGTTTTCTACCTTATGTTGCTGGGGCGCAAATAGTGTAGTATCTACTCCCATTTGGGGCATTACCTCAACAGGGTTTTGATAACCCCATTTCTTTACCAATTCTCCGCCTTCGCAATTGCCAGCAATGATGAATTTTGCTGTATTCATGACAAATTGGCGTATCCAGCGACGAAACCGCGATAGTTGTCGATCCATATTCTCCCAGCCGAAAAATACTACTGGCTTATTGAGTAGTTTTGCCCACAAGGCGATTTCAAAACCTGAAAGTGAAAATACTTCTTGCTCGACTTGTATAATATCCGGACGAAAGTCAATTATTGCTTTCAAAACTGCCAAGGGGGAATAAATAAAGGCGCCAGCTCGTCCTGAAAAAAAGACTTGAGTGGGATAATATTTAATTCTCGGATAAGGCTTCTCAAGTTCAAATTGCTTGTTCCACTGTACAGCTTTCCATCGCTTAGGAGCAAGCAAGCCCACTTCTGCGCCAGCTGCGGCGATTGCATCTAACTTACCCTGATTAACTCCGACTACATATGTGTGACTAACAAAAAGTACTCGTATTGATGAAACAGTGTCCATATAAAATAACCAGATTTAAACATATTAATATAAATTGTCATTCTTTGTTTCACAAAGATTCTAGGTTTCGCGCAACACTCTCTAAGTAAGAGCTTTCTTGAAATCATCTCGTTTTTATGACTTAACAACCACTCTTTTACTAATTAATAAGCGAATTGTGCTTAGAATTTGGGCGATTATCTTCGGACGAAAATGTGGTGCCAATAACCAATCGATGGCTGGTTTTGCCAAGGGTAAAGGCATTAGCGCAACCCAAATAAACCACAAGCTAAAAATAATTCGTTTCTGCCAGTTGTAAGTGGAATATTTCCAGAGCGCGCGAATACCCCAATACATAAGAACAATTGAGCGGTCACTTTTGACTAAATGTTCTTGTGGTTCGAGTTTTAAAGAAGCAAGACGCGACCAAACCCTACCAAAAAATCGTATATTCAAATCGCTAGGAACTTCATAACCTAACTCAGTAGCCTTTTGTTGTAGGAGCGCGCAACGTTGCAAATCATGACGTACAAACCTACGTATACGCTCGGCACTAACTGTGGTCAACGCCCACTGATTAGTAGTATGAATACGGTAAGCTCCTAATGATTCTTGGATGGCGCCAACTTCCCCATACAGTGGAATTAAAACAGATAAATAATCATCAGAAGTTGTATTGAACTCATCAGGGATAGGAAAAACATTCTCCATCGCCTTACGACTAAGTGCATTACCACTGGTGGGGGTACCTATATAAACCCCTACTGATATTACACTTTTCCATACTTCTCCAATCGAAAGCGGCTGATTTCCTTGCGGATAAGAAAAACCACGAGATTCACCCGACGCATCTACCACATTTAAATGGTAATGTACTTTGGCAAACTTTGGTTCCCACATACCAACAATGCGTTTAACAGCATATGGATACAGGTAATCATCAGCATCGAGAAAGATGATAATTTCGCCCTTACTAGCTGCAAAACCAGTGTTAAAAGCTTTACCTTGTTTGCCATTTGTTTGGAAGATGGCGATAATGCGTGAGTCATAACTAACAATAATATCGCGTGAGTTATCAGTCGAGCCGTCATCGACAACAATAACTTCCGTATTAGGGTAAGTTTGATTTAAGGCACTGTCGATTGCCTGTGTTAAGAATTGGGCGTAATTATAGTTGTTAACAATAATGCTGACTAAAGGGCTGTCTGTCACCTCTTACTCTCCTAAGTTCATCAAAATAACAATGCGTTTTTATATTTATGTCCAAACCCTCACTGACATAATTTTCAAAAGTAAAACTGACTACAGAAATATTATTTATAATTAGCTTTTTAATGAGTTAACCAGCTATAATAGAGGAACAAATCCTAATTTTATAAAGTAACAAAAACTTTTTAAATTGGCTTCAAAACTTTCCATAAATGGGACAAGAGAAAAATATTTTTTAATTAATTCGTCATAATTTACTTCATTATTTTTGCTTCTCCAATAAGTTGCTAATCCCTTGGTAAATAATTTTTTGCTTAACTTTGAAAATTCCGGAAAATTCACTCGCATCCAATAAGCAGTAATCATATTTATTTCTGCATACATTCTTCTCTTTTTATCTTGAGAGATTGTTGAGTTAGAGTAAGTATTATTATGTAATCTAAAAACGCCTAAGTTATTTTTTATACTAAATCCTATACCCAAACCTACTACTAAATACTTGATATATAAGTCTGTAATAGCCATACCCGAAAAACCTTTAACTTCAGGTAGCGGAAATATCTTTTCTAAGACTGCTTTGGAAAAGCATAAGTTTGATGTTGAAGGCGTAAAATTAGGTAGTTCTGCATTTATAATATTAGTTCTAAAATCAATTATTTTTGGTGATTCAGAGTGAATATTATAATTTTTATCAACTAGCTCTTTAAAATTAGTGCTAAATATTTCTTCTGATTTAATCGGAGCAGATTGATGAAAAACCCAATCAATATTTGGTTGAGATTTAAATAAATTAACTACCTCTGATACTTTTTCAGGTAAGAAGATGTCATCCGAATCAAGCAAACAAATAATCTCTCCATGACTTGCAGCAAAACCCGCATTCATTGCTGATGCTTGTCCACCATTAAGCTTAAAAATAGGAATAATTTGATTGCCATATTTATTAATAATATCTCGAGAATTATCTGTAGACCCGTCATCTACTACTATAACTTCAGTATTTACATATGTTTGATTCAAAGCACTATCTATAGCCTGTTTTAAATAGGGCGCATAGTTGTAGTTATTAATGAGAACGCTAACTAATGGTTGGTCTTTTTGATAAGAATTCATAATTTCACTAGACTTAAGTATATAGTTCATAATTTTACTGAAAGGTATTGCAATTAGTGGAATAAGTTAGCATTTTTACAACTAATCATAGCTGATTAGAATATGACTTATAATTATTCTCTTTTTGAAATGCCGCCAAAGTACAGTCTAAATTTTTCAACAATCACAACATATCTAGTAAAAAACATTACTCGAACGAATTGAAGTTTTTGTGAGGTTTCATTTAATTTGGGATTTTTCCAAATTCGATAAAAACTTCTAAAGGGGGGTTTAAAAATATCAATAAAATCCATTGCTATTTCTAATGATGAAGGATTTTTGCTCATCAGAACATCATGGCGCCCGCCCACAAATCTAGCAATCCTTTTTTGAAGTTGAGCAAACGAATATCGAGCAGGATGTTTTATACAAACATTATCTCCATAAACCTGCTTATAAC
Source organism: Calothrix sp. PCC 7716 (assembly GCF_019977735.1). Lineage (GTDB taxonomy): Bacteria > Cyanobacteriota > Cyanobacteriia > Cyanobacteriales > Nostocaceae > Dulcicalothrix. The sequence continues at coordinate 7,089,272 of NZ_AP025018.1, forward strand.
CTGCTGCAAAGACACGCTCTCCCCATTCGCGATCGCCAGCAGATTTCAGCTTCTCGTCAAAATTGCCAACATTATCAATTACATGTTTGAATGTAAAGAGATTTGCAGTCACACCAAAGTGGCCATTTTGTACACAGAGTTCCTGATTAAAACCCAGTTCAATGCTTTCATAAAGTTCTACTGAAGTTGGTTGCTGGGGATTTTGAAAGAAAAAGTCTATCCTACCAGCTACTAATCCGCAGTTAGGGGTGCTGAGGATATTTTCTACACCTTTTTCAATCCAATCTAAAGCTGGGATACAATCAGAATCGGTAAAAGCTAAAATTTCACCTTTTGCAATTGATATTCCTTTATTTCTAGCTACATAAGAACCAGGTTGGCTTTCATAAGCAAATTGTGTTTGACTAAATTGAATAACTACACTTTTGAGATCCTCTTGGGAAGCATTATCAACGACTATTACCTCATATAAATCTTTTGAATAGGTTTGATTTTCTAGCGCTTGTAAACAAAGCTTCAGGCGCTCGGAGTCATTGAAAACTGGAATGATCACTGAGACAAATTCTTGGACTAAGTAATTAGTAAGTGCATTTACCATTGAATCAACACCAAGGTAATAAATAAAAACGGTTGATTTTATATAGGAAACTTGTCTGGTTTTTAATTTTTTTCCAGATCAAACTCTTCTAAAAAGAGAATTTCAGTCTCACTATATTTTTAAGAATAGAATTGGAGTGCAATATATATACTAAGCAGAACCACTTTAAAAATAGCTTACTATCACCTATTGCATGGCAAAGATTATTGGTGTGAGCAGCACAGCTTTTAAAAGCTGTGCCTTTCGTGTCTACTTAATTAGTCAATATTTTGCTAATTAGACAATAGATTGTAAATTTCTTCCCACATATTAGATGTAAGTTTTTTTTGCTCTTGGCTTGCATATTCCAATCGTTCTAGTAATAAAGAACGATTTGGTTCATCAGTAATCAAATCAATTTTTTGCTTGATTTCTTCTTCTGAGCTAATTGAAGCAATCAAACATTCGGGGCAATTATAATCTTTTAGGAGCATCTGATATTTATGACTCCATCCGCTTGCTATACTAGGAATTCCTTGTGAAAGTGCATTTATTAAACCATGAAATCTAGAACTAACTACTGCATAGCAATTACCAAGTATACCTTTAATATACAAGGGATTTCTTTCTGAAATAATTTCAAGTGATTCTCCGAACTTTTTCTGAATACGAAATGCCAAACCACTATCTTCAGTATCATGAACTAAAATAAATGGCTTTAATTCTTTCTCAAGGAAAATTTTTGCACAAGTTTCTAAAAAGTAAATGTAGCGGTTTTTTACTTCTTCAGAGGTTTTATCAGTCATCCTGATATTAGGAATAATACACGCGCGTTTGAAGCTAGTGTCAAAGTAATCCGGTACAGTTCCTTTGACCAGATTAGTAAAGTCTGGTGCTATCTTAATGTGGGAAGATTCAATTCCTAACTCCATGAGATATTTGTAAGAAATAGCTTCCCTTGCAAAAATCAAGTCGGTATTTTTTACTACTTCGATAAAAGCTTTCTTTACCTGTGTGTTTTCAAAAGGTCCAAAAGCTTGAGGCAGTAAAATAACTTTTTTACCCTCTTTTCGACATTTCTTGGCTAAATTCGCCATTACTGCTGATTTCTCAGCACCCCACTGATCCGAATAATTAAAACCAGAAGCATCTAGAACTGCATCAATTTGCGAATAAGTTACTAAACCAAACGAATTTTTTGTTTTTTGAGGAATTAAATTTAGGAAGGAGTTAAGAGATGATCCAATAAGAGGGAACTTTTTATCTGACCATAAAAGTTGATAAAGCCCCAATGGAGATCTTTGGCGAAAAGACCCAACTTTAGGGCGAATTGCCACAATATTCTTCTCATTCCACTCAGACATTTTTTGAACAACTGCATGGAGCATTAATTCAGCTCCTTTGTTCTCAAATTGTACTCCTCTAATCTCAGTAATCATTTTAACTCTCCATTTACATAAATATATGTTTGACTAAGATGAATCAATTGCATTAACAATCCATTTATTTATTCTTCACTAATTACTAACAATCAGTTGTATTTACGAATTTGACTAAGAGGTTTTTTCTGCGAGTAAGCAACCATGCCGTCTGGATCGGGATAACCAACAGAAATTAACATAATTACACGTTCATCAGGCTCTAATTTAAGTAACAATTCCATTTTCTTTTCTAATGCTTCGATGTCTGGCCAATTAATAGGACATGAACTTAAGCCTAATGTTTCAAAAGCATACATTAATGACATAGAAGCAAGAGATGCATCAATATATATGACATGACGATCTCGCTCGCTAAAGTAAGCCCTTAATTTACCAACTACAACAATAATGGCGGGAAAATTGTGATTGAAGCCTTTAGTACCCATAGGTATTGAGGCAACTTGTTTTACAAGTTCTGGCTCGTCAAAAATACGAAATTCAAAAGGCTGACGATTGCAGGCACTTGGAGAAAGGGTTGCTGCTTTGATAGCTTTATCTAACAAATCTCTAGGCACTGGCTTTTGCAGATACCAGCGCACCGACCGACGTCGATGAGACAAAGCGAGGAACTGGTCATAGTTTACAGGAAGTGGGCTACTGAGGTCTCGCTTATAAGGAACAGATTGGTTGTTGCTATTAAGAGGTGGTAGTTCTAAAAATATTTTTCTCGCTTCGTCAATGGTTGGTTCTGAACCAACAATGCTGAAATACTGTTTTAGGACATCATATGCCCAGTGCAATTCGCTGTCAGTACTGAGAACTACATTCTGTTTAGCGAGCAGCGCATTTTTGTAGCTATTCACTGTTTCATCAATGTAGTCTCTAGCAAAGATATCACGAAAAGGTCTCATCAGCAAACCTTTTTCCAAACGGTGGATATTGCGTCTAAGTAAAAAGTCACTGTCTTTTGCTAACTTTAACTCCTCAGAATACTTTAGCTTTCCGTATACAACACCATAATGTTCTCTGCGGAAAGCTGGTGAAATAAAGGCATAATAAAGTGAACTTAAGAATGGAGAACGGACGCATGAAGATAAAATTAGTTCCGGAAAGCTTTGAGCAATTTGCTTCAACTTGATAATGCCAAATTCAGGAATTACAGTTTTGGCTATATATTTAACAACGTGGGCGATTTTTCTAGGACTAGCTTGAATTTCCATTGTTTCTCTCTAGAATAACTACAGAATGTTAGATAGTTGAATTAAAATTGATAACGTTTTACATAGTTGTTTATTTTATCATTTTTGATTTAACTTTTCTTCCACATAAACTTTGGTAAAATTGACCTAAACAAATCTGTTGCTCGCTTATAAAGCTGAGGTGCAATTAACATAATAGTCAAAATATATACAACGGCGCCAAGCCCTATGCAAATAGTTAATAAAATCTGCAAGCTTACTATTTGACTAAGGAAATGTTTAACTCCAAACAGACTTGCTACCATAGCCAGCGATGCCACAAGTGGGGCAGCATATTGTTTAAGATAGGTATTAAAGTTGATACGAATTAGCTTGTAAACTACCCACAAGGTAATTGGTGCTGTCAAATAGGCACGAATCAGATAGGCTGACGCAACGGCTATTATTCCCCAACGGACTGCTATGGCAAAGCCAATAACATTGCCCACTGCTTGCAGACCGCTAAGACCCAAACCCCATGCAGGCTTCCCTAGTGCCATAATCATTGGGTTGTTATAGTTGAAACCAGCGTAGAGCAGACCGATGAGATTGAGAATTTGCATTACTGGAATACTTGGCTTCCACTGTTCGCCAAAAATAACAATCACTAATTCAGGCGCCAATACAGATAGTCCTATAAATACTGGAAAAGCAACTAAAGTGGTTAATCCAATTGCAGTGTAAAAAGCCTGTCGTAATCTTTCTGGTTCTGCCTGTAACCGGGAAAACACTGGCAGTGCAGTTTTTTGGATAGTTCCGACCATTAATTGGTTTACCATCAGCAAAATGCGGTAAGCAACAGTATAATATCCTAGTGCTACAGAACCGAGGAAGTATCCGATTAAAAAATCATCAGAACGGGTGTTAAGAAAATTCAGTGCATTGATTCCTACTACGTTGATTCCAAAGGCAAACAATTCGTGGAAGTGCTTTTTAGAAACATTAAAGCCTGGTCGCCAATCAGTACTCCACCACAAAACCAAAACCCCAACCAACCCATTCGCCAACTGTTGACCGACTAGGCTCCAGACACCAAAGCCCGAAAACGCCATAGTTATACCAACTGCACCGCCTACAAGAGTCGCTATCAGCGTGCGTAAAGACAAAGCCTTAAAGGCGAGGTTGCGACTAAGAATTGCGCTTTGTACACTATTGAGGGCAGCAAATAAAAAACTTAAAGAAAGCCAACGTATTATCGGTATCAGTTGCGGTTCTTTAAACAGGGTAGCTATAAGTCCAGCACCAACCATGCTCATTGCTGAAAGCAGCAAAGCAATGCTGATGTTAGTCCAAAAAGCAGTATCCAAATGTTCATTATCTACGTCTTTACGTTGGATAATGGCTTGACTAAATCCTTGGTCAAGAAAGACCTGCATGAAAGCGAAGAATACGCTAGCTAATGCTACCAGACCGAAAGTCTTCGGTTCCAACAGACGAGCTAGTAGTAAAAAGACAACAAATGAGATTACTCTGCTGCCCCAATTTTCAATTGCTGTCCAAATTACACCTTTAACTGCCTTCTGTTTTAAGTTCATCTTCGGTAATAGGTTTGTAAATTAATGTTAATGAATAGTTTTCCAATTAGGCTTAGTAATATTATTGGTATTCACTCTCTAAAAGAATAATTTACAAAATATACAATACATATGGGAGCAAACATTTCTTTCCGATTTTCACAGTAGAAGATTTGATATCAAAGTTTTATTACAACACAATTAGGAGCTTTTATTTAATCAGTAACATTAATTAATCTGGCATATTTTTATGTATACCTCAATTATTTTCTGAACAGCTTGCTATAAATTTGCATAATAATGCTATTATTGCATTTTTACAGTTTAAATTCTGATCTTTCATTTTTCACTGTCTATCAATTATTTCATTCAGTGTTTGCACGATCAGGATATTTACTTAATTTTATTTTTATATTAAAAGCAAGCAATGAGCGCCTATTTTCAGCTTTTAAATACTCTTGTGAGAGAATTACGATTAATTTATAGAGCGTATGTTGGTTCAAATTGAAGTAACGGTAATACTCAAAAATTATATTCGAAAAACCATATTAGAGTTTGAACAGTTACTGTAATATGTTATGCACTACTGTTACTGTTAGCAAAGCTAATCAAATTTTATTTTTCCTCCTACCTGATTTAGCACCAAGATATCTACCTTACAAGTATTTTTGGATTAAAATCCTCCTACAGCTAAAAACTCCAGTTGATTCTTGTAATTTTAGTTACAAGATATACAATTATTGTAATCGTTGCTTCAACTGCATAAGCTTGACTTATAATCATCTAGATAGATCATTAGTACACTAGTAATTTTGCTTGCAGTTACCTAGAAAATTGTGTCATATCTGTTTGCCAATTTGGCAACATTGCAAATATCTTTAAAATTACAATATCTATTTTTTGCTATATTTTTTACAGCAAAAAAGCTTCTAAGCACTGGATTTGTTAAGTCTCAATCCAAATTTTCACTCTACGAATGGCAAGTAAACTTTGTAGAGATTATATGAATTATTTAATTTTATCCGGATAAAGGCAGCAGAAGTTTGTATATAGAAAACCTGTGGAAAATAAACCTTTAGCCGTAGCTCGTTGATTATTGATTTTCTGATTTGAGATGTATTAAAATGAATTATATTATGAGCAACGGGTGCCAGTTTCATATAACTTACGGGCACGAGGTAAACCAAAAGCTGGTATCTTCAATTGCTTCTAACTATGCAGCTAAATGTAACACTTGTGTCTGAAGCGCATTTTTTGCATTATAAATCCCTTCAAACACCTCAAAATTGGCGCCCATAATAAAATACTCATACCACACGTTTCAATAGAGCAGTCCACATATCAGAAGGATTTGCGTAATAATCGATTTGCTCCACTTGATAGCAGCAAACCTCGGCGCCGTCCTGTAGAGTAATAAAATCACCAACTGCAATACCTTTACCTTGACCCGTCATATAGCCTTTAGTATCATTTTTGACTTGCTCAAAGACGTAGTCTTGACCCCGAATCTGGCGAGTATAGTCGTATGTTTTTTGCTTCTTGGCTTTCGGCTTGGTGATGAAAAAGTTGAATAGCGCCGAAGTATTAATAAAATTTATACCAAATTTGGCAGATGACATGGCTGGATCAAATAAGTATTTTACAAAGTGATTATCAGTATAAAGTGCTACTATCTTTTAGACGTATCCTCACTATGCTATCCAGCATAGCCTCTTATGTCTATTTTGGCGTGCTATTGTGACGACATTATGCCAAATTGCCAACTTCTCTATGTCATTTGCCTTGAAGTGGTTTGTCATCGGTTATGGATGCGCGAAAATGCCCAACGCGCTCCTCAATAAAAGAATTCACAAAATCTGGCAAAAAAATACTTGACACTATATGGAAGTCACTGTTATGTTATTTAGTGTCAATGCAATGAGGCGTCGCCAAGTGGTAAGGCATCGGGTTTTGGTCCCGACATCCCTAGGTTCGAATCCTAGCGCCTCAGTAAATAAAGGGTAGTCATTCAACTACCCTTTTATTATTTGGTATTTTCTAGAGATATTACATGTGAAGTCTCTGCTTGCAAAATATTAAATCCTCCATCTTGTGGGATGGGCATCCTTGCCCGTCTTATATGAAATGGCGCCACTGCCAATTCGTGACGCGACAAGAGTTAGTGCGTGACATTACAAGTCTTATCGCTACGTTGAGATTTGTTTTTAGCGTCACACACCCTACAGTTTTTATGTGTCAATTGCGTAACTCACATTTTGTACCAGGCTTAGAAACCGGGCTTCTTGACAAAAATTTCGCCATAAAACCCTAATTTATCGTAAAGAAGCCCGGTTTCTTTTGGCTTGTTGAGAATGCTTCAAGATGTGAGGTAAGTCCTATATATTTTTACTCAACACTTTCTACTGAATTGGACTTAGTAGCTAATTTAACTATACACACGTAAATAATTTGTCAAATTTATATCACTGTTTTTATCCGGAAAATTGCAAATGAAATTGGTAATAATGGTGAGTTAAGTATATTTTAGTAAATATAAATACTTAAATTTATATTGCTTTTAACCAACCTAAAGCTTCTGTAAAGAGGCAAAAACCCTGAAATACCATACCTTAGCCCTAAGTTGAGGCAGTAACACTATGTATAAAATATCTATATATTTTTCTTAAACTACCAAAAAGGATAACCAATTTGTATTGCGTAATGCTACTGTAGATATAGTGCATCGCTCCAGATTTTTAGATACTCAAACCAGGGTAGTAGACCAGCCATAGTGCTTACCAATTGAACACACCATGCTTTCGAGGGCAAAATTCTCCGACACTCGTATAAGCTTCAAGCTGTTAGGAGCGTAACCAATATAAAAACTCAGTCATTTACCTGCATGTGTCGCAAAGCTTGGCATATCAAATTAAATTAAGACGCAAAGAGTTTATCGAAGCGTCACATAGAAAAGTACAAATTAATCAATATCACACATAATTGACGAACGCTATGCTGAAGTCAGAAAAATATCCCCAATCTTGGATACCAACGAATGCTGCCCAGCTAAATGATACTGAAGAAGGTGGATTGAATCTAGGTCAAGTCGGAGCAGCGCTACGTCGTCGGGCGTTTTTAATCGTAGGTGTAACTGGTGTAGTAGCAGGAGGCGCCGTATTAAGGGCAAAAAATGATCCTCCAGTTTACTTAGGTCAATTTCAGATTCTAGCCAAACCTGAAACTGGAGAGTCAAAGGCTGTTGCAAACGTGCCGCAAACGCTTAGTTCAGTTGCACCACCTGAGACAGCTGGTGAAACTAAAACAACAATTACAGTTTTACGAAGCCCTCGCTTGCTCGACCCAGTAGTTAAAAAGTTACAAATCAAATATCCAGACTTAACCTACAAGAATCTAGTTAGCGGTTTAACTATTCAATCTACGCAGCCAAACGTACTAGCGGTTCAATACGTCAACGGTTCGGAGCAGCTAGTTAAAGATGTTTCTGAAGCGCTGTCGAAGGCATATCTAGATTACAAATTGGAAGAACAACAAGAAGATGTAAAAGAAGCGATTAAATTCGTTGATAAACAAATTCAACAAGGTGGATTAGATCAGCGAGTTGACGATTGGCAAGACAAGCTACGCAATTTACGCCAAAGAAATAATTTGGTTGAACCTGGTCAAAAAGCTCAACAAATATCAGGATTAATTGCGTCTCTAACTCAACAGCGCATGGACGCGCGTGTTGAGTATGAGCAAATGACGACTAAACTTAAAGACTTGCAACGCGAATTAGCACAACAGCCAAGCCAACGCACAGGAAACTCATTACTTAGCGAGAACTCACGCTACCAAAAGGTTTTAGATCAAGTTCAACAAGCTGAAATTGATATCAAACAAGCAGCGCTCTTTACCGAAGATCATCCCGTTATGATTACTTTGCGTGAGAAAGAGGCACGTTTACTGCCAATGCTTAAAGTTGAAGAAGAGCGTGTTCAAAGAGACTATCTAAGTCGTATTAACGCTATCGTTGCGCGTGACTCATCTTTGGCAGAAAAAATTGATAAATTGAATCAGGAATTACGAACTTTAGCGAGGGTGAATCGAGACTACGATAAAATTCAACTTGAACTAAAGATTGCCACAGAAAACCTCGGTCAGTTCCTTGCGAAAAAACAAGCTCTAAATATTGAGTTATCCCAAAAAGTACAACCTTGGAAATTGCTCGACCCACAACTCACTGAAGTAAAAGACCCAACCCCAGTCTCAGAAAACGCGAGACTTAACTTAGCGTTAGGAGGACTACTTGGGCTACTACTAGGTACAGGCGCCGCTCTAGTTATTGATAAACTCAGCAACATCTTCTACTCTTCCAAAGACATCAAAGACGCTACCTCTTTACCATTGTTAGGCACTATTCCATTACGAAAAGAACTTGCAGTTTCTGCTCTGCAAGATAATAACGTTAACAGTCAAACTAAAAAGCCTGACCGCGCGTCATTCTTTGAAGTGTTCCGTTCACTATATACCAACATCCTTTTACTAGGTTCCGACACACCAATTCGTTCGCTGGTTATTAGTTCTGCGGCGCCAAGTGATGGCAAATCAACAATTGCCATATATTTAGCACTAGCAGCAGCAGCAATGGGACATCGAGTTTTGGTAGTTGATGCCAACTTACGCTGTCCAACGTTGCACAAACGAGTTGGAGTTATGAATATTCAGGGATTAACCGATATTATCTCCTCTGACCTAGATTGGAGTAACGTCATTGAGCGCTCACCAATTGAAGATAATCTTTATGTCCTTAGTGCCGGTCAAATTCCACCAGACCCAGTTCGCTTGCTTGCATCACAAAAAATGCAGGACTTAATGAACGACTTACATTCAAGCTTTGATTTTGTAATTTACGATACACCACCAATAGTTGGATTTGCAGATGCAAATTTATTAGCAGCCAACACAAACGGTATGGTGCTAGCAGCAGGCTTAGGAAAAGTCAAACGTACAGTCTTCCAACAAGCTTTAGAAGAACTTCAAGTCTCTGGCACACCAGTATTAGGAGTTGTTGCAAATAAATCTAAAGAACCGGCGCCAGCTTCTTACACTTACTACGAAGAGTATTACAAAAAATCTCAAAGTGTAGAGCGCGTTGATACTGACGAAGAAGCCGTACATACAAGCGCGTCATCAATTGTTCGTAAAATTCGAGGTAAATAAATATCCAAAATATCTCTTGTGCAGTGGGCATCCTCACCCGCCCTAAATATGGAACGGGCAAAGATACCCATTCTACTCATTGTAGGAAGTTCCTATAAATGTAAAGTTATAAATTTAGATGTAGAGATGCAATGTTCGTTGTGTCTCTACATTTATTTTGTAATAAAATATAAATTTATTCACATTTAAAATCAGCAGCACAAATCTTTAGTACTGTGCGTTCGCTGATTTTTAGAGTCGAAGAGGAATTAATGCCTTGAGGGGAAAGGAATAGGGCAGTCAGTAAGCTTGGCGCCATTTTCCAATAATGTGTAAGACATATTTTGGAAAAGAATATACGTATGGTAGTAAGCGAAGAGGTAAAAATTAATTCTCTTGCTCTTTCAATCATGCCGTTCTCCATCGTGGAGTCGCTTCTTCTGATTGAGCATCAACAACCACAATCATCCGAATTCCGTATTGGTCAGTAGTTCTACGTCCTATCTGAATTTTACTTAAATCACTAAATAATGCTTCATGCCCATTGTCAAATACTAGTGTACGTAAATATTTATAACCTTCTGTATTAACAGATGATATAAAATCAATGTCTTTACTCCATCTATATTCATCAAAATCTAAAGCAAGAATGGTTCCGCCTCCAAAGTAAGCAGAACCATTCTCAAACAAATTACAATTTAAAGATTGTAATATTGTCAAAATTTTGTTGTGGTGGTCTAATCTAAAATTCATAAATCAGCTACTAACCATGATTTATGATATCTGGCGAGTTCTTTAAGAAAATATAATTCTTCACCCTCAAGATTGCTGAACATATTGCGATATCGCCAACCACGTTCATAACGACTCAGCATTTCTTCTGGTGTAAAGCGATACACGTCCGCTGTTTGCCAACAAATTGATTCCAAAAAAGGTAGTTTTTTTGGAGGGTTGGCAAAATTAGTTGTTGTTGTTGCGGTTGCCATGACTTTAATCAACCACTCTAGATGACTGTAATTACGTGTGTAACTACATAATAGTCGATTTTAATTTAAAATCAACTTCTGTAACAGGTCAAATCTTATGAATCGATGTCTAACACACATAATCCAGTTAAATTTACGTCTTGGGGATTATTTAAAATGTAGTACTGTAAGCTGTTGATATCAGCACAACAGTAGCGCTCAATTCTCAGTTAAGGCACCACTTGTGTCTGAAATGGTTAATTTATCGTTCAAGTGTGGGGTGTGACCCCGTTTTGCGCTCTTCTGTATCCTTCAGGGGCGAGATTATAGCAATATAAGTCCTGCTACCCGACCACCAACAGCCGATTGACTAAAATATATGTACCGATAAAATTAGCGACTTTTGACAGGCGTACAGGCTGCGGTGGTTATCCTGGCTGGGCAGGAAAAAGAAATGGTAATTTATCCAAACGGTCGCTGGAGATTTCTATGAACAAACCTAATTTCGCAACAATGACTCGCTCGGAGTTTCATCAATACGTTCTTGAACACAGAGAGGACGACGAAGCTTTATCAATTTACGTAGAAAGATTTCGTGAACCAAATGCCAAGGTATACTCGCCCGACCAAGGGTTTGATGACCCTGAAGTTGTACCAGTACTCAATAAACTGTTGGAAAAGCAGCGCAATCAAGATTGATATCAAATTCAAATTACTGATGCTCGCTCGCGCTACGAGTTTTGGTATTGGTACTTTCTTTGGTGGCAATTGCCAACTTATCAACGTTGTAACTGGCGCCCAACTCTGTAGCTCGTACTGTTATATTCGCAAGTAATAAATGCGTCAAGGGGGTGTGTGCCATCTTGGTGTGTGACCCGCTGTTGTAAAAAATCAAAAAATTACAACACTAAAATGCGGCACCGGGATAGTTTTATATTCTCTCCTAATTTTAAAAAGTTAGACTATAAAGGGCGCCCAAGTGAGTTGAACCAGTATAGTAACATTTTAATAGAGTATCTGAAGGAACACCCCCCTTCTACTGTTGCAGAAGCTAGTGATGCAATAGAAAAAATAACAGGAATTAAACGTAGCCCTACGCAAGTAAGAGATTTTTTAAAAAGAGAGGGTTTACGATGCTTAAAAGTTGGTCACGTGCAAAGGATTGTCTGGAGATAAAAATAAGATTAATGAACAAGAAGAATATAGAATAGAAAAGCTGGAGCCTTTACTAAAAGAAGCTTGTAACGGTGAAAAGGCTGTTTTCTTCCTCGACGCAGCCCACTTCGTATATAAATCCTACTTAGGGTATTTATGGTGCTTCGTGAGAACATTTATCTGTTCACCTTGTGGTCGTAAAAGATTTAATGTTCTTGGTGCTGTTAATGCAGTTACAAAAGAAATAATTATTTTAACCAACGAAACTTATATTAATTCGGAAACAGTTTGTCAAATGTTATTTAAATTGGCATCATTAGGTCTAAATATACCTTCTTCGGTTGTTCTTGATAATGCTCGATATCAGAGATGTAGACTTGTTCAAGACTACGCTGAAGATAATGGTATACAGTTATGTTTTTTACCATCGTATTCTCCGCAGTTAAATATAATAGAACGTTTTTGGAGGTATGTAAAAAAAGAATGTTTGTACTCTAAGTACTATGAAAATTTTGCCAACTTTAAGGCTGCTATATCTAACTGTATTGACTTAGCTAATACAGATAAAAAAGAAAAGCTGAATAGCTTGTTAAATCTCAAGTTTCAATCTTTTCGTAAAGTTCAAATCTTAACCGTTTAAAGTATAACTAAAAAACTCTCAAAAAAAACTAGGTTTACAGTGATAAAAAATGGCTAGAAACAAAGCAGAATTCAACGAATGGTTAACGCAGATAATTGATGACCTAAATGCTTCCGACAGTGTATCAATAGATGAAAATCAATTAGAGGCAAAGCACTGGAAAGAAATTTGGGAGATTTATGATCAACGTACTGAGCAACTAAGGGGAGCATCCACCAGTGACCGCTTAATCATAGAACAAGAATTTGCTATTGTGGCACAAGGCGTTTTACTTGAGGCATCTGGCACAAGTTTGGAGGAATTCGAGATTGACCAAGAGATTGAGCGATTAATGGATAAAGATGACGATTGATTTGTAGTTTTAAATCATTTTAAACCACTATTGGAAGATGCCCAAACTGTCTTACTCCAAGTGGTACAAAGTTTGATGAAGCATCTTACAACCGGGTTCCTTACCAGCAGTAAAATCCGGTTAGGTGCAGTAAGACGGCATAAGACATGGCAAACAAGTTACTCAATTTTAGATGCCCCGAAACCCTACTGGAAGCCATTGATAAAATAGGACAGGAGTATTACCCTGCTGACAACGATAGCGGCTGCGATAGGTCTAAAACCCTTATCGATATCCTTCTCGCAGGAGTGGAAGCACTAACAAATGGTGAGGTTGTTTTACAGAAGCCGGGAACCGTAAAACACGACGTAAGACAAATAACCGAAGCTGATATCGAGGTCGAGCCGAGATAAGGGCTAGAACGGAAATAGAGGCTGAAAACCCTTGATTTTTTGTTACCTACAATAGCGTTAAGTACAACAAAGTAGCAAATTTCCAAACCTATATGGAATAATCGTTTTGAGCATGAATTTCCGAAATTGCCGCTATCTCGGTTCAACCTCAATTACCTTTACAATCTGGTATGTCTATTAGTACAAGTATTAAATTACGTCAGCGAACTGTTATGAGTATTTTCACTGAACAATTTAGTAAAAATATTGACGAAATTAAAAATATGCGCTGATTTATAAGTTTTTTGTCATGCTGAACGTAGTGTAATCCGTAGGATTTCCCGCAGGGTAGCATCTCTATAAATTATCAGAACTTTGAAAGATTCTTCGCTACGCTCAGAATGACAGTTTATACCAACTCCTAACTCCTAACTCCTAACTCCTAACTCCTAACTCCTAACTTTATTTATCTGGCGATTTTAACGCTTTATCAAGAACTTGACGGGCGCCTTCAGCTTTGCTGCGCGCTTCTTGATAGCGAAGATTTGCCTGGGCAAAAGTCTTTAAAACTTTGAACCCTTCCTTTAAGCGAGTAATTTCTTCCTCACTTACAGATTCGTCTGTAAAAAGAACATCGACAGCTTTACGAATATCTAAAGCTTCCGAACGCGACTCTTGAACTTTTAACTTAAGCGTCGCGAGGTTGCTAAGAACCTGAACTGCTTGTGTAACAGCGTCTTCGTCACCAGCATTATCAATGCTCGTTTCCTTTACTTCGATTAATTGTTGAGGCCCAAATCCTTCTTCTAAGTCGGTAGGCAATTTACCTGAGTCCATGAGTTCCATCAACTGGTCCATTGCTTTATCACGGGCTTTGGCAGAATCTTTACCAGAAACTGTAAGAATAATATCTGGGCTTTGAGCAAGAGTATACTGAACCATAAATCAGGCAAAACTAATTGCAGCTATTTTTAGCTGAGGTATTTCATTTTAACTCAAAACGGTGCAATAAAAGCGTAGTTCTAAATTCCCTGCCTGACATCTTGCATATCGAACAGAAACCGGGCTTCTTGCCAAAAATTTTGCTATAAAACGTTGATTTTTCCTATAGAAGCCCGGTTTCTTTGGGCTTGCTGAGAATGGTGCAAGATGTAAGCTGCCCAAAGTTTTCGATTATCATTCTCAAAAATTCATTTGAAACAGTTGAAATAATATGCTTACCTCACCGGGTAAGTTTTATTTTACTCTTAATGAATAAAAAATTTAAGTGAAAAACCCTTGTGTGACTTAGGTACAGAATGTGGGATAAATAAGTCAATAATTAAGATTCCGGAAACTTACTGTAAAGATTCAGTAAATTTAGTGACTGCCACTATAATTACATGAAATCTGACGTAATAACTACTCACTTCCTTGCAAATACTTAATTACAGAGAGCAGATTAACTAAAATTAATATTGTAATACCGGAAACTACTGTAAATCTTTAGTAAATTTACTAACAGAGATTATACTTAAATGTAATATTAATAATAATTAAATCTTTGCTTGCTTGTAAAAATTTACAAACGAGCGCTTAGATTAACAAGGCAGTATTTATTTTCTCAAGAGTATATATAATGACTAAGTAAGTATTCATACTCATTGCCCTTGGTGACAGCTAGGCTACGACCTAGAGCGAATTATTACTACAGCTTTTTTTTCAAAAAACAAGAAATTTTTATTTATCGTTTTTTTGGGTTGCTAAATACTAGATTTAATCTACCACTTTTCTACTCAATCACATCAAAAAACAGTTCAGGAATAAAATGAAAATTGGTTCTGTTCTAGTTGTTGGCGCCGGTCCTGCTGGGTTAACTGCTGCTTATGAATTGGTCAAAAAAGGTGTTCAGCCAATTGTTTTGGAACAATCAGACAAGGTAGGTGGAATTTCTCGCACAGAAACTTACAAAGGTTATCACTTTGATATCGGCGGACATCGATTTTATACTAAAGTTGCGGAAGTGCAACAGTTATGGGATGAGGTATTGGGAGATGAATTCATCAAGACACCGCGTTTGTCGCGTATTTACTATCAAGGAAAGTTTTTTCAGTATCCTCTAAGTGCTTTTGATACTTTATATAAGCTTGGTATCTATGAAAGCTTATTGATTTTGTTGTCTTATTTTAAAGTAAAACAACAACCGCTACCCGTTGAAGACAACCTAGAGCAGTGGGTAACAAATCGTTTTGGAGTCAGACTTTACCAGACTTTCTTTAAAACCTACACCGAAAAGGTTTGGGGAATCCCTTGCAACCAAATTCAAGCAGAATGGGCGGCACAGAGAATTAAGGGTTTATCACTAAAAAAGGCAATTACTAATGCTTTATTTGGTAGTAATGATACTAAAACCTTAATTAAGGAATTTAATTATCCCTTATTAGGACCGGGGATGATGTGGCAGCGATTTGCAGAAAAGGTAGAGACAGGTGGGGGCGAGGTACATTTAAATACCCGTGTACTCGGTTTAGAACATAATAATCGTCGCATCACAAAAGTTATTGCACAACAAGGTGACAATATACTTCAGTTTGAGGCAGAACATTTTATCTCCAGTATGCCTCTCACAACCCTAATTAACAGACTCGACCCGGCGCCACCAAGTAAAGTGTTGGATGCTGCAAACCAATTGAAATATCGAGATTTCTTGATTGTGTCTTTGATTATTGACGCGCGCGACCTATTCCCTGATAACTGGATTTATATCCACAGTCCTGGGGTCAAAGTGGGACGAATACAAAACTTCAAAAACTGGAGTCCTGCAATGGTACCTGACGCGCGTAAGACTTGTTTGGGAATGGAATATTTTTGCAATGCCGGTGACTCTCTATGGGAAATGTCTAATGCTGAATTAATTGAATTAGCCAAACAAGAGTTGGGTATTCTCGGATTAGCCAAAGGTAAGGTAGTAGAGGATGGAGTCGTGATTCGGCAACCCAAAGCTTATCCAGTGTACGACCATGAATATCGTCAACATCTGGGAGTGATTCAAACTTACTTGCAAAAATTTGAAAATCTCCAAACCACTGGTCGTAATGGAATGCATCGTTATAATAACCAAGACCACTCAATGCTGACAGGGTTGTTAGCAGCAAAAAATATTTTGGGTGAGAAGCATGATTTGTGGGAAGTGAATACCGAAAGGTCTTACCACGAAGAATTTACAACCAAGCCAAAATCAGAAGACTTAATTGTACTGAAATAAGATTCTTTTTATGTAAGGTGGGCATTGCCCACCCTACAACTTTCCAAAAATTTTTACATATTTTATCCGATGGAAGTATCACAAATTAAAACTACTAAATATAAAGTATTCTTTCTTTCAACAATTATTATTATCTATTTAATAGTATGTATTTCTCTTAATTGGCTTCAATTTACACCAAGGTGGGACGAACCACGTTTTTGGCAAACAACTTTGCTTTTTAGTAAAACTTTGATTCCCGACTTAAATTTATTGAGAAATTACGGAGAACTCAATACACCATTACCATTTATTATTTTTGGAAATTTGGAACGCTTTTTTGGAGGTGGAATATTTGCCGGAAGACTTTTGAATATGATTCTTTCGTTTTTTATTGTCTGTACTATCGGACTTTCTAAACCTAGAAATTATAAATCTTCACTGCTTGCAGTATGTGGTCTATTATTATATCCTTACTATTTTCAACTGAGTAGTTTTTTTTACACCGATATTATCGCTGCTTTCTTTGTACTATTAGGATTTGTCTTTTACATTCGCTCTTTTAATATTATCAGTAACATTGCTTTTATATTGGCAATTGCATCGCGTCAATATATGTTAGTATTTCCTGTCTCTATACTTGCTTTTGAATTATTTAATATTTTTAAAAACCAACTAAATAAACCAAATAAAAATCACGATAATTCTCTTGATGAAAAGCAATTATCAAACCAAAGTACAAACATAATTAAGATATTATCAACTCGATTGCTCATGCCATTAATTGCTTCATTATCAATTTTAGCCTGGTTTATTCTCTTTAATGGTATTGCTCCTCAAAATGGACTTGCTCTAACAGTTACACCAAAAGTACAACAAAGTGTATTTTCTGTTGCACCAGATAGTAGTTTGTACTTTCTTGCTTGTGTTGGTTTATATTTTGTGATTCCTGAATTATGCTTATTTAGTACTCGCATTTTATTTCGCCCTCAGATTGCAATTCGTAAGCAACTAACACTAAAGAATTTTTCATTAGCTTTTGTCTTACTCATGCTTTTCGCTATATTTCCACCTCTACAAACTCACGGACTATTAACCAATTTAGCCAAATTACTACCAAATGATTTTTTTATCCTGACTTTATATTATGTCTTAGCGCTTATAGCAATTCTACGATTTTCTCATCGGTTCGATATTGCCTTCTGGATTTTATTAGTTAACTGTGTTTTGATGATGAAAGCATTTCCTTGGGATAAATATCTCCTACCCTTACTTATTGTTTTCTGGTATTTAAAGTCTATTAACTCCTTACATCAAGAAACGCCTCAAAATGTCAAAACATATGTCAATTAATGACAAGGCAAAATATAAATACAAGCAATCATTAAATCAACTACATTGACTCATTTGAATCCTTTAATCTCAGTTATCATTCCGGCATATAATGCAGAAAAATTTATATCAAGAACACTAGAATCTGTATTATCTCAAACTTATGAAAATATCGAAGTTTTAGTAATAGATGACGGTTCAGACGATAAAACAGTAGAAATTGTTCAATCACTTGCTCAAAAAGATAGCCGAATCATTTTATTCCAGCAACAAAATTCGGGAGTTGCAGTAGCTCGAAATTTAGGAATAAATAAATCTCAAGGAGAATTTATTGCACCAATAGATGCAGATGATATTTGGTATCCGCAAAACTTAGAAAAACAGGTGCGATGTATGAAGCAGTCAGACTCATCTGTAGGTTTAGTTTATTCATGGTCAGTTGATATTAATGAACAAGAAAAACTAACTGGAAATTTCCGAGCTTCAAGTATCGAGGGAGATGTTTTCACAACTTTGATATGTCACAACTTTTTAGGAAATGCTAGTTCAACCTTGATTCGACGTAATTGTTTAGAAAAAATAGGCGGCTATAACTCTAAGTTTAAGGCACAAAATGCTCAAGGTTGTGAAGATTGGGACTTCTATTTACGAATTGCTGAACATTTTCAATTTAAAGTCGTTCCAGAGTTTTTAGTTGGCTATCGTAAGATTGCTAATAGTATGTCTGGTGACTATAACAAAATGGCGAAATCTCATAATTTGATGTTAAAAGAAATTCAAAAAAAACATCCAGAGATTTCCACGGTATTTTATCGATTATCGAAAAGTAGTTTTTATATGTATTTGGCGCAACAGAGCAGCGTGTATAAAAATCATCATAAAACTTTATACTGGCTATCCCAAGCATTAAAGGCAGATTTTATCACACCTATTTTTCGGATTGGTTTATATACCCTAACAATTAAAAGTTTACTTGGACTAATTACTCAACCTCAAGATATTACTATTTATAATTTTGACAAACGGCGCCTAGTCCGTATCTATTTCAAAATTTTGCTAGGAAGAGCTTTTCATCTTTTATTACATAGTAAATAATTCGTATCTTGTTACTCTACCAATAATTAATAGATTAAATGTATGTTGTGTCCAATTAAAGTCATAGATATTGAATTAAGCCTTCCTTTACAAGACATTGAAGGTTTAGATGGCTATATGCAAGTACAAGCGTTAGTGCGGTTGCATGGTTTGCCAATTGGTTATGTGAAGGTGCCGATTACAAATAATAAGTGTCTAGCTACAGATTTGAGTAAGCTGATTCTGGAACAACATAGTGAATCAATTATCAAACGTCTTTTAGAAAAAGGGTTAGCAGCACAATCAACAGCAACAAGCTTAAAAATTGAAGACTTATTTGATATACCACAGCCAGAATATCAAGTAAACTTTCCATTAGTAACTGTCGCGGTATGCACAAGAGACCGTACTTCCGATTTAGCTTTATGTTTAGAAGGTATAAGGCAACTCGATTATCCTAATTTAGATATTTTGATTGTCGATAATGCTCCTAGTGATGATGCTACAAAACAACTAGTCGAGGAATATCCTGATATTCGTTACATTTGTGAACCTCGCCCTGGTTTAGATTGGGCAAGAAACCGAGCAATTATTGAAGCTAAAGGTGAAATTATCGCTTACACCGATGATGATGTTGTAGTTGATGCTGGCTGGGTAAAAGCTTTAGCCAAAGTATTTACCGAAAATTCTGAAGTCATGGCGGTAACTGGCTTAGTAGTACCATTTGAATTAGAAACCGAAGCCCAAATACTCTTTGAGATATACGGAGGTTTTGGCAGAGGCTTTGAGCGCAAATGGTATGCAGTAAGTAAAGATGAAAAAATGCCAGATTACTTATTAGGATACTGCTGGCGATTCAGGGGTAACACCCCACATTTGAACGAGGAATCAAGCATTTCAGCAATAAGTGGCGCCTCAAACAATGGCTCAGAAACCCTATTAAATCGTTAGGGTGAGGGGTCAGACCTACCATTCGCCAGCAGTATCCTTATTAGGTACGGGACAATTTGGTACGGGTGCAAACATGGCTTATCGCCGTCGTGTATTTGATGAAATTGGTTATTTCAATCCAGCCTTGGATGTTGGTACGATTACTAATGGGGCTGGTGATTTGGAAATGTTTTTCAGGGTTGTAAATGAAAGATATACCTTAGTTTACGAACCAAGTGCAATTATCCGTCACCGACATCGCCTCTCTTACGAAAAATTACGCAAGCAAATTGCTAATAATGGAAGTCTTTACACATACTTTGTGTGCGGTGCCTTATCTTATCCAAAGCAAATTCTTTCTTTTGTGCGGCTAGGTATTTGGTGGATGTACTATTGGAATATCCGCCGTTTATTAATCTCCTTTATATATCCCTCACTTTTTCCGCGCGATTTAATCTTAGCTGAACTTTGGGGGGATTTAAAAGGTTTAACTGTTTATCAAAAAGCCTGCAATAATGTGGCAAATATTATTCAAAAATACGGTGAATTTCCTTTTGCTAAATTAAAACGAGATTTTAAAAAAGTATCGTTAAAGAAAGTTTTTCATTATCAAAAACCTTTTGCTATAAATACAGTTGAATTATCTCAACCGATACAACCGTTAACTGATATTACAGATTATTCCCGCGTCCGAGTATTTGTGACTTGGAAGAATCTCCCTATTGGTAAGTGTGATATTAGTAATCATCAGCAATCAATTAGCGCCAGCCGCTTGATTGAAGAAATTGTTAAACATCTTGGTGATAAGCTAATTGAAATTGAAGAAAACTGCAATCAAGCGGTAGCAGCATTAACTAAACGTTTAAAACCAATAGCACAATCTACTCAACTACCTACAAATATCCCTGTTTCTATAACAGTAGCAACGTTCGATAGACCAGATGATTTACGTAATTGCTTGAATTACTTATTAGCTCAAAAAACGCGAAGACCTGTTGAAATTATTGTTATTGATAATAATCCAGCCTCCAGGTTAACTCCAGCCGTAGTTGCAGAATTCCCTAGCGTGATTTTAGTCAACGAAAAGCGTAAAGGAGCAGCTTACGCAAGAAATGCAGGTTTTATAGCTTGCACTGGAGATATTGTTATAACTATTGATGATGATGTAACAGTACCTCAAGACTGGTTAGAAAAAATTGTTGCTCCATTTGCTAGAAATGATGTAATGATTGTTACAGGTAATGTATTACCTATTGAGTTGAGAACGCGCTCGCAATGTTTATTTGAAAACTACGGTGATGGAGGTTTAGGACGTGGTTTTAAAAGGCGAGAAGCTAATAATGATTGGTTTACACAATCTCAGTTTATTGCTGTACCAACTTGGAAATTCGGTGGAACAGCAAATGCAGCTTTCCGTACTAGTATCTTTAGACATCCTGAAATTGGTTTAATGGATGAAGCGCTAGGTCCTGGTATGCCTTCAGGGGTAGGAGAAGATATCTATGCTTTCTATAAGGTTTTAAAAGCAGGTTATACCATAGTTTATGAACCGGAAGCACAGGTTTGGCACAAACACCGTAGCGATATGAAAGCATTGCGGCGCCAACTGTACGGTTATAACAAGGGTATAGTCTCTTATCTTCTCACGACTCTGCTAGAGGATGGCGATTTCCGCGCATTATCTAATCTGTTTGTATTTCTTCCTTTGTACCACCTCCAGCGCATTTACTATCGTCTGCGCGGTTGGAGCGATTATCCCATTAGTTTAATTTTACTAGAATTTACTGCAAATCTTGCTGGACCTTGGTCTTTGTGGCAGTCAAGAAGGCGCGTTAAGCGTGAAGGACGCAGTAATTTTGATATTCCGGTTTCCCAAGAGCAAAATCAAGCCATTCAAGTAGAACCCAAAACATCAGAACTAGTCATTAATTAGCTTTAGAGACGTAGCAATGCTACGCCTCTACGATAAAATTAACTTTTTATTATTCAAATGTCTTTAATCCAAAACCGCTTTCACTGGCGCCTACCATATCTCTATGATTTACTCCGAGAATTAGTAAATCGAGAAATAAAATTACTGTATAAACGCTCAGTTTTAGGAATTGCTTGGACGCTAATTAGCCCGCTTTTACAATTAGGAGTTTTTGCTTTTGTATTCCAGTTAGTTGTACCAGTAAATCTACCTCACTACTCATCATTTGTGTTTTCCGGCTTACTAGTATGGAATTGGTTTCAAACCTCCCTATTTCAAGCAACTGGAGTTATTATTAGTAGTCGTCCTCTTATTAGACAGCCAGGTTTTCCTACTCCTATCCTTCCTGTAGTGACTGTTACTACTGGTTTAATTCATTTTATACTAGCACTCCCTGTCTTAATTGCCTTTATATTAATTGATGGGATTAAATTAACGCCTTTAATTCTATTTCTACCAATTTTACAAGTTCTTCAGTTCGCTGTAACAGTAACATTATCTTATGTACTTGCTGCACTTAACGTTACCTTCCGCGACACCCAACATACTATAGGTGTACTTTTACAATTGTTTTTCTATTTGACTCCGGTTTTTTATGATATCGATACAGTGCCAAAAGCTTATCAGTCATTATATTTAATTAATCCAATGGCAAATTTGGTAACAGCATATCGGGATATTTTAATAAATGGAACTCAACCAAATTGGTTAGCATTATTATTATTAACTATATCAACAACAATAATTTTACCAGTAGGTTATTTTTACTTTAAAAAACAAAGTGCCCGATTTGTGGAGGAAATATAAATGCAGGATGCAATTGTTGTTGAAAATTTAGGTAAAAGTTTTAAGCGCTATCAGGGTAATAAACCGCGAACTATTATGGAAGCAGTACTGTCTGGTTTGCGGGGTTTAAATGCGGTTGACCGTTTCTGGGCATTACGCAATATCAATTTTACCGTGTCACCTGGAGAAATGCTAGGCATTATCGGTCATAATGGCGCTGGTAAATCTACGCTGTTACAGATTATTGGTGGAATCGGATATCCCGATGAAGGAAAGGTGAAAATTAAAGGTAGAATTGGGGCTTTACTTGATTTAGGCGCCAGTTTTAGTCCAGATTTAACGGGAAGAGAAAATGTGTTCGTGGCAGGGGTAGTTGCAGGATTAAGCCGTCAAGAAGTCGCGAAACGTTTGGATGCAATTGTAGAATTTGCGGAGTTAGCAAAGTTTATTGATAATCCGGTACGAACTTATAGTACTGGAATGCAAATGCGTTTGGCATTTTCAGTTGCAGTGCATACCCAACCAGATATAATGCTAGTCGATGAGTTTCTCTCCGTCGGAGATTTAGCATTTCAAGCCAAGTGTTTGAAACGAATTCAGGAATTAAAAGCCTCTGGCTGTGCAATTATTTTAATTTCTCATAACGCCGAGCAAGTAGAACAATTGTGTGATAAGGCATTATGGCTGCGTCAAGGTAAGATGCTGGCTTATGGCGAACCGAAATTAGTAACTTCACAGTTTGTCAATGAAATGCAATTGCAAACTCTTGAGCGCACGCCGAAAAAACCGTCTCAAACTAATGTATCGGGTGTGGAATTACGAATGAATGAAAACCGCTTTGGTTCTCTAGAAGTTGAAATCACCGATGTTCATTTGGTACCAGATAAAGAAATAAATAGTGGTGATTCCCTAAGTATCATAATTGAATATTTATCACATGATAATATTGATGAGCCAATTGTCAGCATAAGTATTACTTACAATAATCAAAAATGTCTTGATATAAATACTGCTGATATGGAAATATCATTACCGACAATTAAAGGGAAAGGGCAAATAAAACTTGATATTGATAGACTAGATTTATCTAGTGGTGAATATTTGCTTGATATTGGAATTTACAAAAATAATTGGGCTTATATTTACGATTATCATTCACAAGCTTATTCATTAAAAGTACGTTCTTCTCGCATTAATAAAGGTATATTAAATCCACCCATGCACTGGGAATTTATACACCAGAATAATTATTCTCATGCGAACAACTTCTATGAAGATAAGCTTAACACGTGTAAAAGCGCCAACATTAAGGAAAACTAGAGGGAACCTAACCAAAACGCGCGATAATCATAAAAGCTTGCTTTAAAAAGGGAAGATAACATGTCATGTATCGAATTAACTTTAGACACCACGAGTGAAGCTGTTGACTGGGTATGTACGCTACTTGCTTCCACTAACTACACAAGCGACATTACTGTTAATAAATATACTAATACTGACGAGAATAGGCGCCAAAACAATTGGACATGTACAATTAATTTCTACTTACCCAACAACACCCAAGCAAGTGTACGCATTCAAGAAATAGAAAATTTACTTTCACCCTTACATCGCACTGCATTAACAAGCACACTTGAAGCATACGTAATCGCAGAAAAACCCAATAAATCAGATATAAAAAACGAACCTATTCAAATTGGCGAAAGATTTGTTGTACTTAACTCTGATGCCGTTGACTTACCAAACATCTCAGAAAAAATCATTATTAAACTCAAAACAAGTTTAGCATTTGGTAGCGGTTTACACCCAGCAACAATATTAGCAATTAAACTTCTAGAACGTCATATAACCAATAACATGAATGTACTTGACCTTGGTTCAGGTTCAGGTATTCTCAGCGTTGTTGCTGCAAAACTAGGAGCAAACGTTTTAGCATTAGATAATGATGCTGTTGCAGTTGAAGCAACTCAAGATGCCATTACTCGTAATGATGTTACAGATAAAGTACGAGTAATACAAGGAAGCTTAGGACGTGGTAGCGAAATGGGGAATTGGATGGGTGGCGCCAATACTGGTAATGTATCAAGTATTTCCCCTAATGGTAATTTTGATTTGATTGTTGCTAATATCCTTGGAAGAATACACACAACACTGGCGCCAGATTATCGACAAGCATTATATAAAGAAAATCAAAGCAGCGGAATATTAATAACATCTGGCTATGACCAAGATTATGAAGAGTCAGTAACAAAAGCGCTTTTAACACAAGGATTTGAAATCATTGATAGCGAACGACTGAACGAGTGGGTGGCATTAACTTACAGATTAATGTAGGGGCAAGTTAAGAAATGTAAAGTCAGTAAATTTATGGACTCTATACTTTTATGCATCTTAATCAAAACTTATAAAATTTTCGCCCGTTTAAATTTAGAAAATCTAAAATATAAGGGTCTTTTAGTAAAATATCGGGTGATACTTGTTGAGGAAAGGCGTAGTTCTTCTAAATCTTGACGTATGGTTTCTTTGGGTTTGCGGGATAGGGCAGTGCGTTCAAATAGCATGGAGTTAATACGTTCTTGCAGTTGGCGAACGCTCCATCGTTCTAGTTGAGTGATTTCAATATAAAATTCTCGTTTTAGTGGTTCGTCTATACCTGTTAAAAGTCGCAAATGTGACCAACTCAATTTAGAACACAGTGTGTTCACAATCTCGATATTTGGAAATGTCTCTGCAAACTGTAGGCAATGTCGCAGTTTTCACTCATGCATAATACGTATTTTATAACACTAGCTCTAAAAGCTTATAAAATAAGGCTTCTAGAGCTTTTATTTTAGACACAAAAACTGTATTAACTTTTGGGCGCCCGTTTCCCACAAAGTCAACACCCTAGTGGTTCGTGTCATAAGTTTTGAGGTGTTGCTATAGGTTTTGATCCCCCCTAGCCCCCCTTAATAAGGGGGGAACAAGAGAGCTATTCTTAGCCCCCCTTATTAAGCTATCCATTACCCGCATCTTTCTCAACAATACTAAAACTTACTTAACTTAAGCTAAAACTTACTTAACGACAGTTTGGGTAGATTGCTAGGTATAGTTTTGGAGTGAGATAGTAATCAGGGTGATGGATAATGGAAAGATGGGCTTCAGAAGAATTAAAACATGTAGACCTAGGAGATGCACGACGAAATAAACGTCTTGTGCGTATAGTAGAAGACTTGGCTGCACAACCAACCAGTAGTGTTCCTCAAGCTTGTGGAAGTGTAGCCGCAACAACCGCAGCATATGATTTTTGGAGTTCACCGTACTTTAAACCCAACGATATACGAGATGGGCATACCAAAGCGACTTTGGAAAGAATTAAAGAACACAAGATATTGTTGATGATTCAAGACACAACAAATATAGATTTGACAACTCATCCAGCAACAAGAGGAACTGGATATTTAGATAACAGATATTGCTTTGGATTAAAAGTACATTCAACACTTGCAGCAAGCATAGACGGAGTACCTCTAGGAATAGTAAACCAGCTAGTTTGGGCGAGAAATATAGAAGATTTAGGAATAGCGAAACAAAGACATCAACGAAAAACAGAAGAGAAAGAAAGCCAACGTTGGTTAGATGGGTTAGAGCAAACGCAAGAGTTAATACCATCAGAAATAATAGTCGTAACAATGGGAGATTCTGAAGCTGATATATTTGATTTATTTAACAAAAAACGTCCAAATAATTCACATATACTTATACGCGGTACTCACAATAGAAAAGTGAATCATACAGCCGAGTATTTACATGAGGCAATCCGTTCAACGCCAGCTTGTGGGAAAATAGTAGTATCACTCAAACGTAATCCAGAAACGGCTGCTAGAAACGCGGAACTAACAATTAGATACGCAACAATTGAAGTCGATGTACCTCAGAATCATATTGCACGCTCACAATTAAAACCAGTTAAATTACAAGTAGTTTTAGCAGAAGAAAAAAACCCGCCCTCCGGAGTCACCCCGATAAGTTGGTTATTGTTAACAACTTTGGAAGTTAATAGTTTTGAGGATGCAGTACGTTGCGTCAAATGGTACACATTCCGTTGGCTGATAGAACGCTATCACTATACTTTAAAAAGCGGTTGTCGAATTGAAGAATTACAGCTTGAAACCGCAAAGCGAATAGATATGGCCTTAGCTACATATTCGATTGTTGCATGGCGTTTGTTGTGGCTAACTTACGAAGCCAGACATAATCCAGATGTTAGTTGTGAAACTGTTTTAGATACTATTGAATGGCAAGCTTTATGTGCCACGATTACTAAAAATCCTGTCCCGCCTGAAAACCCGCCAACTTTAAGAGAAGCGATACGTATGATTGCCTCGCTCGGTGGTTTTTTAGGACGCAAAGGAGATGGAGAACCAGGTGTTAAAACGATTTGGAGAGGATTGCGGAGATTACACGATATCGCCGCAACCTGGAAATTAGCCCACCAGACGCGATAAAACCTTTTATTGACGCTTGAGAGTACCATAATAATATCTTTCTATTTTTTCTGAGTTACTATTACACTACCTTTATTAACTGTACCCATTTTTAACAGTATCGCTCAAATACTTTTGGGTTAATACATTCAAATACTCGTTTAAATGTACCTTTGGCGTCAAAAATATTTCTGCTTGTTATATTCTTGCGATTTATAAACATCAAACAGCTTTCATTTTTTTAAAACCTGTTTTTGACTGACCTGAACGACCGTCAGGGAGTTCAGCTAGTCAGTCAAGAACAGGTGACGGGTGGGGGTTTGGGGGATGGGCGGCAGCCCTCAATACTGCTCGGTTAAGGGAAAAAGGGGTCAAAGTAAGGGAAATTGTGTTCGCGTGTTAATAACGATAACAATAGTTTATTTTTTCTCTTTAATACTTTCGTATAAGTCCACCCAGTTTTGTCTAAGTGAGTCAATACACGATTGCAGGTAATCAATTTGGATTCTTCTCGCCACAGAAATTACAGCATCAACATGAGCTTGAGTTCCAGCCTTGCCTAGATGTTTGTATTTAGTTAACTTGTTGGGTTGAGTTGTTGGGAAAACAGGAGTTGTAGCGTGTAATTTATAGTACCAATAAGTCCCTCTTTGACCACGTGCTTGGTAGCGCACAACGCAACAACCAGGTGGTGCCACTTCGCCACTCGACTTAATTTGCTGAATTTGCAGTTGTAGGGTCGCAATTCCCTGCTGCAAAAGTTCAGCCCTGTTTATGATGTCATCTTGCTTTGTGGTCATTAACAGATTTTGGCAATTTGTTCTCGTGTTGCTTACGAGAACTAATAGATGTTTAATATTTATTATCTCATAATAAATAATATACCACTCTGGGTGTCATGCCACTAATCAATTTTGACGTACAAAAGTACTGTATTCCTCCTGAGCAACTGCTAGGTGCTTTGGAGACGGTAATTCCAGCTTCGGAAATTGATAAAGCAATTCAAATTACTTCTTCAGAAGAAAGTCGGCAACGAATACTACCAACACATGTAGTGGTAGCTTTAATTATCGCCATGAGTTTTTGGTCAAGAGATTCAATCGTCGATGTTTTTAAAAATTTGACTCATGGTTTGAGTTCGGTACTAATTCCTGAAAAAATACGTTTTAAGGCGCCGACTTCTTCATCAATAAGCGAAGCTCGGCAACGAATTGGTTGTGCAGTAATGACCCGTTTATTTGAAGTAGTTGCTAAACCATTAGCAACAATTTCAACACCAGGCGCCTTTTTAGGTGGTTTAAGAGTAATGGCAATGGATGGAACAGTTTTTGATGTTCCAGATACAGAAGATAACGCAAGAGTCTTTAGTTATCCTGGTTCTAGACCTGGTACGTATCCAGCTTTTCCAAAGGCGAGATTAGTTTTTTTAGTCGAAGCAGGTACACGTTTAATAATAGATGCGTTTTGCTGCCCTTATCGAATTGGAGAAAGGAAGGGAGCTTTAAAACTACTACGTAGTGTCTCTAAAGGGATGCTATTAATGTGGGATAGAGGTTTGCATTCATTCAAGATGTTTAATGCAGCAATAAAACAAGGATGCCACGTTTTAGGTCGTGTGCCGAAGAACGTTAAATTTGAAGTTGTTAAAAATCTTCCTGACGGTTCTTACGTATCATGGATTGTGCCCGATGGAAAATCTAGAAAGAAGGGTGCCACTCGCCAGAAAGTTCGTGTAATTGAATATATTGTTGAAGAAAATGGAGTAGAAAAAGTTTACCGCTTGATAACTGATTTAATGGATATTGTAACTTTTCCAGCGTTACTTTTAGCACGTGAATACCATCAACGTTGGGAAGCAGAGAATACTTTGGATGAATTAAAAGTTCATTTGAATGGTCGTAAAATACCTATACGTTCTAAAAACCCTCGTGAAGTCATTCAGGAAATTTATGGCTGGTTGATAGGACATTACTGTATACGTTCTTTGATGTTTCAAAGTGCTACGGTTGCTAATATCTCTCCTTTACGCTTAAGCTTTACTGGGAGCTTGCGAGTGATTAAACGCGCTGTTCCACAATTCCAACAAATTGATTTAAAATCGTCAGATATAAATGTATATTATAGCTGGTTAATTTGGGAGATTTTAGCTTTAGAAATACCACCACCACAGCAAAGAAGCAATCCAAGAGTTGTGAAAAAAACTCGATGTAAATTTAAGAGTAAAAAACGATGCCATCGAGGTAATGGCACTACTAAACAGCAGTTATCTTTTAAGGTTTTTAAAACTGTTATTACTGCGTCTACGTAGTACCAGAGTGTGGGTAAACTATCCGTACTATAAACAAATTGAAGTTTTTAAGTATTCTCAAAATAATCTATAAATATTACACGGGCGCCTGGGATAATCTATCTGTATGTGCGTGGATTGTCATGCGTTTATATACACTTCAATATATTCTCGTGTTTTACACGAGAACATAATTCTCTTTATTTTACCTTTCATTCTTCCTTAACCGAGCAGTATTGCGGCAGCCCTCCCCCAATCATATGCGTAGTACTAACGCGCTTTGAATTACTTCAAAATTATACGATTAATGAGTTTCTTGATCTCTCGCTTCAAATCTTGCGATTTCTTCAGCACATAAAGTCTATTAATTAATAAATAATTTTGCTTAAAAACATCCGCTCTTTTTATAGGCGCCGCCGTCGGCGCGCCGAGGCAACGAGCCATCCAGTCTGATAATAATTTTGTACTGAATTGACTCAAAATGAACGTGATAATTATTTTTTATTGGATAAATATTATACCGAAAATTAATTTATTTACATCAACAGTTGTCCATGCTTGAAAATAAAGTTCGATTGGGGGCATCCAGTGAAAGGCAGATAGACTTTTCTAGACCAACCATATAGTAGGGTATAAGAGCGCCAGGTAATTATGTTTCTTCCATTCATTGGATGCTCCCAGTTAGATTTATTAACCCGCTTTGTGTGGGTCTAGTAATATATGTTGACGTCGGGCGTAAATTTATGCGTTAGAGAAAAACGTTTATTTTTAGACTAAATTCTGACCGCCTTCGCATCAATACCGAGGCTAAAAACATGCTCGATTGGAGTAATATGCTCCCGTTAGACTTTTCTGTTAAGCACTTATACGCTCTAGGAATTATGAATCCACGCTCTTTTTTAGATACCAGCGCTTCTTTATTCAATTCCACATCTTGCTTTATTTGTCAAGCCTAATTCTCTGCCATAACCCTGAAAAGCCCTAAATGTAGGGCTTTGAGCTATATTAAGAAAGATGCGGGTAATGGATAGCCTTATTAAGGGGGGTTGGGGGGATTTAATTCTACACTCCAAAATTAATGACACGAACCACTAGTTTGAAGCAATAGACAGCGAACGATTTAACGAATGGGCGTCATTAACACACATCTTGCATCAGGTCTAGAAACCGGGCTTCTTGCCAAACATGTTGCGACAAAACGTTGATTTTTCGTACAGAAGCCCGGTTTCTTGCGGCTTGCCCTTGAATGCTGCATTCCGGTAAGTTAAGACATAAATTAACATTTTGAATCAAGCACTAATGCTAAACTCTCTCTCCAACCTGGTAAAGCTAGTTGAAATGTACTTGATATTTTACTAGTATCCAACGATGAATAAGCAGGTCTTTTTGCAGGAGTTGGATACTCAGTTGAAGGAATTGCTAATAATTGTTTAAGTTTTTGTTGACTTGAGTTGGGGTCTAATTCAAAAATTGTTTTAGCAAAGCCATGCCAACTAGTTTGATTAGTAGCTGTGAGATGGTAAACCCCACTATAATCTCTTACTAACTCACGTGTTCCCAAAATTATATGTGTTGTTGCTTCAGCAATCATTCGGCTCCAAGTTGGGGCGCCTATTTGGTCATCAACTACTTTTAGTTCTTCACGCTCTCGTGAAAGTTTCAACATAGTAAGTAAAAAGTTTTTACCCCGTAGCCCATATACCCAACTAGTTCTTAAAATTAAATAAGGTACTCCAACTGCTTGAATAGCTTTTTCACCAGCTAACTTGGTTTTGCCATATACATTTTGCGGGTCAGGTATATCTTGCTCGGTATACGGTGTTGCTTGAGTACCATTAAAAACATAATCTGTTGAGTAATGAATTACGGGTGCATCTAAAAGCTTCGCTTCTTCTGCAATTACTCCTGGCGCCACTCCATTAACAGCCATTGCTAATTCCGGCTCGGCTTCTGCTTTATCAACAGCAGTGTAAGCAGCAGGATTTACAATTAAGTTGGGCTTGACTTCACGAATTACCGCGCGAATTGTTTCAGGTACAGATAAATCCATCTGCAAACTAACAGAAGTTGCCTCACGTCCTACACAAATTACTTCACCCAAAGTCATCAAACTACGTTGCAATTCCCAACCTACTTGACCAGTACTACCAGTTAAAAGTATTCTCATAAGTATACCTCAGCATCTTTAATTAACTTACCCGCTTGGTCTTTGCCAGAAAGGATAGGCTGCAAATCAATTTTCCATTTAATACCAATATCTGGGTCATTCCATAAAATGGTGCGTTCATGCTGAGGTGCATAATAATCGGTAGTCTTATAAAGTACTTCAGCGTATTCAGAAACTACTAAAAAACCATGTGCGAAACCTGGAGGAACCCATATTTGATGCCTATTTTGCGCGTTTAATTTCACTCCTACCCATTGCCCAAAGTATTTAGAACTACGCCGTATATCCACAGCAACATCAAATATTTCCCCAGCTATAACTCGCACTAATTTACCTTGAGGTTGCTTAATTTGGTAGTGCAAACCGCGTAATACATTTTGAAGCGAACGAGAATGATTATCTTGTACAAAATGTGCAGAAATATTTGCTTTTTCTTGAAACGCGCGTTCGTTAAAACTTTCTAAGAAAAATCCACGCTCATCTTCAAACACACGCGGTTCAATTATTAGTACATCAGGAATTCTAGTTTCAATTATTTTCATACGAGAACATCCATCAAATAACAACCATAACTACTTTTAGCTAAAGGTTTTGCTAGTTGATAAAGTTGCTCGGCGCCAATATAT
Source organism: Calothrix sp. PCC 7716 (assembly GCF_019977735.1). Taxonomy (GTDB): domain Bacteria; phylum Cyanobacteriota; class Cyanobacteriia; order Cyanobacteriales; family Nostocaceae; genus Dulcicalothrix. The sequence goes on from NZ_AP025018.1 coordinate 7,121,546, forward strand.
CCTTGACGAAATGCAATTTCTTCAATGCAAGCTATTTTAAAGCCTTGGCGTTGTTCTAAGGTTTGAATAAAGCTAGCAGCTTGGTGTAACGACTCATGAGTACCAGTATCTAACCAAGCATAACCTCTACCTAAAAGTTCTACTTTTAACTGTTTTTGGTTAAGGTAAATTCGACTTAAGTCAGTTATTTCTAGTTCACCGCGTGCTGAGGGTTTAAGCTGTGACGCAATTTCTACTACCTGAGAATCATAAAAATAAATTCCTGGTACTGCATAGTTCGATTTAGGAGTTACTGGTTTTTCCTCAAGACTTACTACCCGTCCAGCTTTATCAAATTCTACTACCCCGTAATGCTGAGGTTCCGCAACTCGATAGCCAAAAATAAGGGCGCCATCACGTAACTGAGAGGCACGGTTTAGCACATCAACTAAACCATGTCCATAAAATAAGTTATCACCAAGTATAAGGCAAACAGGTTCATTACCAATAAAATCTTTCCCTAAAATAAAAGCTTGTGCCAAACCATCAGGACTTGGTTGCTCAACATAGCTAAATTCCAAACCCCATTGACTACCATCTCCCAATAATTGCTTAAATAAAGGCAAATGAGCAGGTGTAGAAATAATCAGAATTTCGCGAATCCCAGCCAACATCAGAGTTGACAAAGGATAATAAATCATTGGTTTATCATACACAGGCATTAACTGTTTACTCATCACCTGTGTTAATGGATACAACCTTGTACCGGAACCGCCTGCTAAAATAATGCCTTTCATATTTCGCTCCTCAATTATCTTACTTACGCAAAAATCCTAGAAACCTGGTTTCTTGATCGATAATTTGTGATAAAAACGACAATTTTGGGTAGAAACCAGGTTTCTGTGCCTTATTTTCTATCACCATAATTTTTTGCAATCCAGTTTTGGTAATTACCTGATTGAACTTGTTCAACCCAATTGGAATTATTTAAATACCACTGAATCGTCTTTAACAAACCACTCTCAAAACTCTCCTTTGGTTCCCAACCCAAATCGCGCTTAATTTTACTGCAATCAATTGCGTATCTACGGTCATGACCAGGACGGTCTTTAACAAAAGTTACCAATTCCGAGCGAGACAAACCAGGTTGAGGAACTAATTCGTCAAGAATTTCACAAATCTTCTTTACGACAGTAAGATTGTTTTGCTCGTTATTTCCACCAACGTTATAAGTTTCACCAATAGAACTTTGTTGTAAAACTAAATAAATCGCATCGCAATGGTCTTCAACATACAACCAATCACGGACATTTTGTCCATCCCCGTATATTGGCAACGGTTTTCCATTTAGCGCATTCAAAATCATCAGCGGAATTAGTTTCTCTGGAAACTGATATGGGCCGTAGTTATTCGAGCAATTAGTCGTTACAGTTGGTAAACCGTAAGTATGATAGTATGCACGCACTAAATGGTCAGAACCAGCTTTCGATGCTGCATATGGACTATTGGGTGCATAAGGTGTATCTTCGCGAAAAGCTGGGTCAGTTGGACTCAAGGAACCATAAACTTCATCAGTTGAAATATGTAAAAAGCGGAAAGACGCGCGTTTAAGAGACGATATATTTTGCCAGTAAGTTTTGCTTGCTTCAAGAAGTTGAAAAGTTCCAACTACATTGGTTTGAATAAAATCTATCGGACTAAGAATTGAGCGGTCAACGTGACTTTCAGCTGCAAAGTTAATAATTGCGTCGGGTTGGTACTGTTCTAAAATTTTGCTGACTAAATCTATATCTCCGATATCTCCACGCACAAAATTATATCCACTATCATCTTGCAATTCTGCTAAAGTCAGAGGATTAGCTGCATAAGTCAGTTTATCTATATTTATAATATTAGCTAACTTTTGTTTTCTAGCTTTGAGAATGAAGTTGGCGCCAATGAAACCCAAACCACCTGTAACTAAAAAAGTTGGCATTTATTAATTCCTCAATTTCTCCTAAATCCTAGAAACCCGGTTTCTACGTAAAATTTTCATTTTTCTAACAGATTGTAACGAAGAAACCGGGTTTCTGTTTTTTAACACAATTTGTCTTTAACATAATTTATTCTTTTGCTAAACATTTATATATCAAGTAACAACTTACTAAATTTTTATATTCATCTTATAGTAAGGAGTTGTAATTGACAATATAATTTTGTATCATTTGTTGATATTTTTCTGCCAAATTGGCATTTAAATTAAACTTAATATTTTATGTATGTTTCTAGGGTTTAGTACTAATGCACAGGCAGAATGCCTATGCTACAAACGTCACGCGCGACTTTATAATTAAGATTGTAAATATGTCTTGATTGTTGTTATGCCTTTGGAACTGCCGCTAATTACATGCACACGCATCATTATTCGCATGGCAACAAACGAGGATATACCTAAAATCCTAAATTACTTTAGCGAGAATAAAGCGCATCTCACTCCTTACTACCCATCTTGGCAAGATGGATTTTTCACTAGAGAATACTGGGAATTACAAATTCAAGTTAATTATCAGGAGTTTGCTAACGACCGTTCTTTGAGACTTTTTATTTTCCCCAAAGCTAACCCGAATCAAATTATTGGTACCCTCAATTTTAGCAATATTGTTCGAGGCGCCGCGCAGTACTGTAACGTTGGATACAGTTTGGCAGAGAACGAACAAGGCAAAGGTTTCATGACAGAAGCTATGCAAAGCAGCATTGAGTACATGTTTCAAGAATTTAACATGCACCGCATTATGGCAAACTATATTCCCCATAACCAGCGTAGTGGTACCTTACTCAGGCGCCTAGGATTCGTCGTAGAAGGATATGCTAGAGATTATCTAATGATAAATGGTAAATGGGAAGACCATATATTAACCAGCATTACAAACCCCAACTGGAATCAGACGTGACATTGTACAGACGTGACATGTCACGTCTCTACATTAACTGTACGACTTGGCTGATGCTGCGATTTAACCAATTATCATACCACTCGTAAAAAGTTAAGGCTTCTTTTACCTCTTCTACTGACTCATACAAATTATCTTCAATATCTGGGTCATCATGGAAAAAAGCTGCACAATGACAAGTTAAAGGATATATACCACCTTCCCCTACTCGGTCATCAATCCAAATTTTACCCGCTTGTTCCCCTGTAATCACCAAGCGAGCTTCAATTCCACATCCATACTCGGCAACAAGAAGACTTCCTTGCACTAGCCTTGGGTCATAATAAGCGTTTGGAGCATCTCCGTTATTAGTTTGTAATAAATCTAAATTATTCCACTCTTCGTTTAAACAAAACGGCAAAGATAAAAAGTCTAACCCCAATATTTCCATTTTAGATAGTTCCACACTATCTATACCTATCAATCCATAACCTGGCCCAACACCACCATTTCCTACGTTTAACAAAAAATCACGAAACTCTTTTGGTAGTGTTACTTTATACTTAGCCTCTAATTCATTAACTTCAGCTTCACTCAAGCAAGGATTTAATCTATACTGGTGCGATTCCGAACCAAATACTTCAAAGCTTTTATCTAAACTTGTTAACCGAATAAGCTTATTTTTTAAATCTTGTATTCTATCACTCATAACCTTACTTTTTACGCTCTCTAATAATATTTAATCTTTCCAACAGTTTATATGACTGTAATTCTTAGATTTTAGATGCACTGACCTAAAATTCCTTATCTGTACCACTAAAAACTAACTTGGTCAACCATTCGCTTTCTTAGGTACGATGAAAGCAGAACCAATAATTGCCGTACTCGTAATGACTTTGCCTGAAACTAACCTTAACACCTCTTCGCAAAACCCATTTCTTTCTCTAAACTACGAAAGTGCCATACTCGAACTGGGTGATGATTACTATGACGAAGTAGAAGCAGCAGAATTTCCTCAACTTATTTTACGATGGCGTAACGATGCACTACTGTCGCGTATAGGTTTAGATGCAGCAAATGTCAGTGACGAACATTTTATCGAAGCTTTCGGAAAATTTGAGGTGCATAAACCCTTACTAGCATTGCGGTACCACGGTTATCAATTTGGTGAGTACAATCCGCAACTAGGAGATGGTAGAGGTTTTCTGTATGCTCAAGTTCGTGGAACTGATGGGGAACTCTACGATTTTGGCACAAAAGGTTCAGGAAAAACACCTTATTCGCGTGGTGGTGATGGAATGTTGACTCTCAAGGGAGGGGTACGCGAAGTTTTAGCTGCTGAGATGTTACACCGAATGGGTGTTAACACATCACGCTGTTTGAGTATGATTGAAACAGGTTTAGATTTATGGCGTGGTGATGAACCTTCACCGACTCGTTCTTCGGTAATGGTGCGCTTTAGTAAATCACACATTCGCTTCGGAACTTTTGAAAGATTGAATTATATCCGGCGCCCTGATTTAATCGGCAACTTATTAAACCATGTTATCTATATATATTATTCGCATCTTGGCGCCGAGCCAGATAAATACGCCCTTTTCTACAGTGAACTAGTACAAAGAGTCGCTTTGCTTGTTGCACAGTGGATGGCAGCTGGTTTCTGTCATGCAGTTTTAAACACAGATAACATGTCAATAACTGGTGAAAGTTTTGACTACGGTCCCTACGCATTTATCCCTAAATTTGACCCCAATTTTACAGCAGCTTATTTTGACTACTACGGACGTTACAGTTATTCCAACCAACCAGGAATTTGTAAGCTGAATCTTGAATTGTTACAAAAACCACTATCAGCAGTAATTCCCACAGCTGACATGGAACAAGGATTATCACAATTTGAAGACTGTTATCACGCTCAATACCGCGTGTTGATGCTCAAAAAATTAGGATTTACTAATTTAGAAGAGCTAGAATCTGGTGAATACGAAGAACTATTAAAAGCAACACTACGATTTCTAAATAATTATCCCGTTAGCTACCATGACTTTTTCAGCGACCTCGCTACAACTTTCTCGAACAAATGGCGTGATGATGCTAGCTTGATATTAAGCGGTTCAGAAATTGCTGTAGAACTAGGAGCATCAGAATTATTCTTGCACTGGTCTGGGTTGTACCATAAAATTTTAACGAACATGGCGCCGGACGATATCGAAAAAGTCGGTCAAACTTTAATTCAAACCAACCCCAAAACAGTAATCCTGCGTCCCATCATAGAATCAGTATGGGAACCCATCGCACAAAACAACAACTGGGAACCCTTCTACAATTTAATCAAAGAAATCCAAAATTAAAAGTAGAAAGTGCTGAGTGCTGAGTGCTGAGTGTTATTTAAAAGTAGAAAGTGCTGAGTGCTGAGTGCTGAGTGTTAGTTAAAACTACTCAGCACTCAGCACTCATAACTCAGCACTCATAACTCAGCACTCATAACTCAGCACTCAATACCAGTTACATTCACTTGTTGTAAATGGTTGATAAGCATTTGCGACAATATTTTTTTGCCCTTGAAACTCTCTACCATAGAAACCATCCTCAAAACCGCGCGCAAATTCTCCACCTGCGGTACGCTCTTTATATGAGTTACCATTTTTGGCACTTTCTCGTCCTTGACGATAACCGTCAGAATAAGCGCGCGGATGATATCCTGGGTCTTGGTCTACATACCACCGTGTCACAGGGTAGCAATATCTTCTGGGATATACTTTGCGACGATAGAAATTACCGTAATGGTAGTTACGGTAGTGAGGGTGTCGATAACGATGTGCTTGCGCTGGTTCGTTATTGAGTAAAAATACTGATACAGTCGTTAAAGATAATAAAGTAAAAATAATCTTTTTCATTCTCGACCCCCTTCAAGCCAGGGAACTCTAGATATTTCTAAGATATTACTCTTGCGTTATATACACATCACCTGATGGGATGATTAGTGGTTCATAAAAGTAATAACTATTGCCTGATATAAGGTAAAAATGTATCATAGTTTTGTTGGTGTTGATGGGTGGTAGAGTTTGACGAAGTTATGGTTTGCATCAATTTCTATTACTGAGTTTACATATTGTGGTGATGTTATTAGCGGTTTAATAAATAGTTCGGGATGTAATGCACGCCAAAAATAATTAACAAATTCTTCGATTTGAATATCGGTCATTCCTGGTCTACCGGAAGCTATCATTTTATGTTCAGCTTCTTTACGCCATTGAACCGAGTAACGGTAGTCTTGAGGATACAACACTATTAAACTATCTAACCGTTCCCATAAGGGTAGATAATTTGCTAATTCCAGGTTCATGTCGCGTGCAAATGCTTTGTCTGCTGCATTAATAATAGGGGGTACAGGCGCCTCAAATTTCACGCTGTCAATTGGACGGGCGCCTACAAACCAACCTTCAAATAGTAATATATCTATATTTGTATAAGTATCTGGAGCTGTTCTATCACCTGCACCATTATGAATTGACTTGTCAAAGCGTGGAATGCTAATTGGACTAATGCCATTGCGTACTGCCTCAAGAACGTTCAAACCCAAGTCTACATCGTGGGTTCCGGGTGGACCACGCCAAATTAAACGGGGGTCTTGTTGCTGTAGTGCCAAACGCTGATTATAAGTTTTGTACAAATCATCGAGCGATAAGGTGACAGTAGAATACCCCCTAAGCTCAAGAATTGAAATTAAACTAAGTGCTAACGTCGTTTTACCTGTTCCTTGTCCACCTAAAATGCCTTGGATAATAGGACGACCTGTGTGGGAGCGCAGTTGGGCTATTTGTGCTGCTAATTGTTGGTGGATACTCATCAACTCTAAGAACCTAACTTAAATGCTTCAATAAACAAACTATAAGTCAAACCTATCTTAAAAATATTTAATGCTTCTATCCAAAATGATTCCACACCAACACGGCGCCGATAAAATAATCTACTGACTAACTCAACTGCCAAAACAATAAGCGCTGCTACGTAAATATCTAGTTCTGCTCTTTGCCCTGCACTCGTCGAAATAGCCGTTCCTATAAAAATACCTAGCAGAAAACTGATAATAATTACCGACCAACGGCGCCAGGGGTTAGATAACCACTGCCCTAACCGTAGCGTAATGGTGCCAACCAAATTATTTAACCGTGTATTTTGCATACCTTATGCACACTATAGATATTTCAGAAAAAACAACTTATCATTAAGTATAAAGAAACCCGGTTTCTGAGCAAAATTTTTGTTTTCATTATAAGATATCGACAAAGAAACCGGGTTTCTAGGATAGTTTCTGTCTTAATATCTTCTTAACTTAGTCATATTGTATGGGGGGTAATTACCCCTGTTAATTTCTGCTCTTAGTAGGATAATATACTTGCTCGATTCAAGAACTCGGCGTAATTCAGTTTAAAATATAACCTTTCAAGGTTTCCAATTCTTATATTTTTATATTATTGATATGGTGTCAAAATATCATCCAACCCTTTTAGCGGCCTGCTGCTTGGGTATATTAGGACTGTTTGCCGGATGCTACCAAGTCAGTGTTTCGTTTGAACCATCAGGTACCGAAGTAGCATCAACATCACCTGTAGACATTCCACCGAAAACAGTTTCAACGTCCCAAACATCTGAACTATTAAGTTATAACTCAGTTAAAACCAACAAAAATACAGGTGTTGGAATCTTACGTCTTAGCAACCAAACAAACCAACCCGTGCGTCTAGCTTTATTATCAAGAAGTAAACAAGCAAAACCCGCAGCACATTGGGACTTTGCACCGCAAGAAGGAAGCGAAAAAGGTTTACTCTTGTCACTTCCCGATGGCAAACTCCAATTATCCAAAGGAGATGTCGTCGTCGCATTTGCCCAAGATGGTTCACGTCGTTACTGGGGGCCATATATTGTAGGTGAAACACATGAACCAATGTGGAACCCCCAGCAAAAAGAATGGTGGTTAATTTTAGATAAGTAGATTACCCAATTTTTCTTTCTGATGCCAAAGTCAAGCTCGTCCATTCTCCTTTATCATCATACGAACGAATCATACGCTGGCGCCAGTTTGGTTCAATAAGCCATCCGGTTTCTAGAAATAAAGGTTGTCGTGGTTGTAATTTGGTAGGGTAAGTTGCCGAGGCGCCGTCAGGCAACATTAATATGTGTATAGGGTTATTTGGGTTGCCGTCAAACTCAAGAATGGAACCGTTGATTAAAGCTGTTGAAGTGATGGTATGATTTCCAAAACTAAGATTTTGCACTAAGTGACCGTCTTCGAGATGCAGTTTCATCTTGGTTGTGGAAGTCACAGGGTTACGTAAATCTGTAAATATAGTAGTAGTTTCGCCTTCCCATTCTCCCAGTAAAGCTTCCACACTCAACGGTGGACGTTCAGCTTTATCGCTTCCTTCACTATGCTCCCTGATTAGAGTAAGTGACTTTAAATTACCTTCGTTATTAAATAATTGTACTAAACGCATACGGCGATTTTCGTGAATCAACCCAAATTCGGCGCCAAATTCTGCAAACGGTGCGAACTGTATTGTCCCTTGACTAAAGGCGCCGTTTTTAAAGAATAACGTACTCCGTGCTATCGTACTAAATTCTAAAACTAAATCTTGTAATCCTTCGCGTTGTAATGTTAAGCGTGCAGATTGATTATTATTAAGTCCTTCGAGCGTTAAACGACTCGCACGGTCGTTAACTTGTTCTCCTTGGGGTGAGAACTGTGTAAACGAACCCACCCAAACATTCAAATTTTTTAGAAAAGATTCCCATTGATTTAACACAACCCTATCCTTTTGCGAACCGACGGACAGCAAACAAGCTCCCCATTAATCCTACCGTTGCACCGAACCCCAAAAGCACTAATGGTAAAAGTAATGTTTGTGCGAAGGATAATTTTAACCCTGTAGTTAAAAATTTAATAAATTCGGGTTGGTTACGAAGTAGCTGGTTAACAAACCGAGAAGTCAAACTAATAAAACCCCATGCTATTCCACCACCAAATAATCCAAAAGCAACACCTTGAAAAATAAAAGGCAAGTATATCCACGTAGAAGTGGCCCCAACAAGCTGCATAATTTCAATTTCACGGCGCCGTGCCATTACAATCAAGCGAATCGTAATACTCGTTACAGCAATAGCAGTCAAAGTTAAAATAACCGTAATAGTCAACGTCATCCAATTCAAACCGCGATTTAACTGAGCAATGCGTACAACCGCTTCATCCACATATTGCACAGTTTCCACACCTTTCAACTTCGCCAACTGCGTTGCTAATTTAGGCACTGCATCAGCCGAGCGTGCTTTAACTTTTAATTCATCTACCAATGGGTTAGTTCCAAGCTGCTGAGTGGCGCCTTCAATATCAGACATTCCCAACTCTTGCACCAACTTTGTCCAAGCTTGGTCTTTTGTAATATTTTCTACATTCACTACTCCCGGCATTTGAGCTACCATTGGCACCATAACAGCAGCCGAAGCATTACTCTCTAAATATACCGACACCTCCAACTGACTACCAAACTGGTTCAGCAACTTTTCTAATTGCCAAGAAGTTTGCAGACTCATACCGAACAAAAACAGAAGTACTGTAATAGTACTAACAGCTGCCCAGTTCATCCAGGCGCCTCGCTTTAAACCCAAAAACGTCTCTTTAAGAAGATAATCTAACTTTGTAAATATTTTTAACACGGTTTCCCCTGTGTGCCTAATTGCACTCAATACCAGCCTACTGTTATAACATGAAGCAACAAGCAACAGTAAAGAGAGTATAACCTTTCTTCTTGTTAAACTCTTGTGGAACGGGCATCCTTGCCCGTCACAATTGTAGGTTGGGTGGAGGAACGGAACCCAACACCATATTACTTTTTACCACAGAGACACAGAGGACACAGAGGAGGAATTAAAATTGGCGCCTCATAGTTTTTATCAAATTTACAATTTTATTGTTACATTTATACTATTCGAGAGAAATAGTTTGTTTTAACACTTAATATTATTTACATTCTGCCATCCTTTTCCTTTGCCTAACCAATGCTGCGAGAATTGTTAAGATTGAAGTAACATACCGTATAAAACTAGCCAGTTAGAGCGAGTGACTTTTCCCATGCCATCTGATATCGCCGTTGAGAAGAAAAAGTTAAAAAATCCACCTTTGAAGTTGCACTACCTGGGAGACCGCGCGCTGCGTCAACCAGCCAAGCGAGTTACAAAAATTGACGATGAAATTCGTCAACTCGCACGTCAAATGCTGCAAACTATGTACAGTAGCGATGGTATTGGGTTAGCGGCGCCTCAAGTTGCCATTAACAAGCAACTTATTGTTATCGATTTAGAACCCGACAAACCCAACAGTCCACCATTGGTTTTAATTAACCCTACCATTAAACAAACCAGCGAAAAATGTGACGTTGCTCAAGAAGGCTGTCTAAGTATCCCCAACGTTTATATGGATGTTAAACGTCCAGAAACCGTGGAAATTGCTTACAAAGATGAATATGGGCGCCCGAAAACGCTGAAAGCTGATGGTTTACTCGCGCGTTGTATTCTACATGAAATGGATCACCTCAACGGTGTGGTTTTTGTAGACCGCGTGGAAAATTCGCTTGCATTGGGACAAGAACTATCTAAAAATGGTTTCTCACAGCAGGCTGTAAAACCAATAGTATAAAGGCGGATAGTAAAAGTGTATTTAACTCCAAAAAGCGGTTTCTTCCTAGCAGTTTCGTGCGTCACTGCAATTGCAGCAGTTGGTTCTGTTTTTGAATTAAGTTATGGTCAACCTAACCTCGGTACGCAAACCACTGCCATCATTTTGGCTTTGAGCATTCCAGCAACTGTACTTAGCTTTTTAGCAGCAGTCAAGGACGCAAAAACGAATATGAAATAAGTATCACCTTTATTTTTGCCTTAGAAACCTGGTTTCTTCAAGAAACCAGGTTTCTTCTGTATCTGTTTCCGAAATCTTCAAATTTGACCGTGTATAGCTTTAATTATCTAGCAGTATAGTAATTCATTTGACATAAAGAGGGGTCATGCCCCCTTTTCGATCTGAAATTGAGAGGGCTATAAAGGTCTTCACTGTCTAAACTGATACAGTCACATGTACGATATCTAAATTTGTTTAATATCTCAAGTCACTTGGGTGATTAATCTACTACAGACATATAACTAAACAACTAACTAGTAAAAATTAAAATATAGAGGCTAAAAATGAGACACGAAAAACTTTCCGCTGGACTTTTGCTTGCATACGAAGATTATCAAAATGAAGGTGAGCAAGCGTTAATACCACATAAACGTTCTCTTGGTATAGTTTCGGCAAAAAGTAATGTTAAGCCAACTAAGAGCGTAGTTTTTGTTTACTGCAATGAAAATGCCGACTTGAGTCACCTTGAACCATATGGAGTCCGAGTTAACCAAAGTACAGGCACCGTTAGAACAGCATATTTACCTATTGATGGTTTAGATGCATTATCAGAAGAAGACACAGTTCAACGTATTAAGCCATCACGAAAAATGAAGTTATTGATGGATGTGGCGCCTGGTAAAGTTAAGCTTCCTGAGTTTAAAAATAAAACAGGATTAACAGGTAAAGGTGTAGTTATCGGTATTGTAGACAGTGGTATCGATGCCAAACACCCAGCTTTTGCAGGTCGCATTTTGCGTATTTGGGACCAAACAATGTCTGGCCCTGGTGTTGCTGAAGGTAGTTACGGCGCCGAGTTTACAGGAGAGCAACTTACTATTTCTCCAGATACCGAAGGACATGGTACCCACGTAGCTGGTATTGCAGCAGGTGCAGATGAAAATTATGGTGGTGTGGCGCCTGAAGCCGAATTAGTAATAGTTAGAAGTGATTTACAAGATGCTCACATTGCTGATGGTATTCGCTACGTTTTTCGAGTTGCGCGCGAGTTAGGCAAACCAGCAGTAGTAAATTTAAGCTTAGGTGGACATGCCGACGCGCACGATGGTAGTGACTCACTATCTAAAATTATTGACGCAGAAACAGGCCCTGGACGTATAGTTTGTTGTGCAGCAGGAAACGAAGGCAACGATAATATTCATGGTCAAGCTCTAGTGGCGCCTTGTTCAATGCATACAATGCGGTTCAACGTACCGCTTAATCAAGCTGGTATTGTTTGGTTAAACGGATGGTATACAAAAGACGCACAATTAGAAGTGCAATTACGGAGTCCTAACGATTTTGTTACACCTTGGCAAAAAGTTGTCACTGAAGGTAATCCTGCACAAGAATATACTTTGCCTGATGCGCGCATAAAAATCGTCACACCTGGCCCAGATGCAGCAAACGGAGACTATAATTTCTTCGTCCAAATTCGCGGTACAGAATCTTCACAAGTATCAGGTGGAATTTGGCAATTACGCTTACGAAATCAAACATCGAACGAAACCCGTATTGATGTATGGACAATTGACAACTCAGGCTCAGTATTCTTTACAGGTCAAAGCGTCCAAGATGCAATGAAAATTGGCTCTCCAGGTTGTGCAGCTTCTTCAATAACAGTAGCCGCTTATACAACAACAAACAAGTACAACGACATCGACGGTAAAGAGCGCGAAGTTGGATTAAAGCTAGACGATATTTCTGATTTCAGCAGCGAAGGGCCATTGCGTAACCAAGCTCAAAAACCCGATGTTGCGGCGCCGGGAGCAATGATAGCATCAACAATGTCATCGGCAGCAGGTTTCGACCGTTCCATGATGATTAACTCCAAATTTGTGATGATGGCTGGTACAAGTATGGCATGTCCATTTATCACAGGTGTAGTAGCTTTAATGTTACAACGTGACCCAAGCTTGGCGCCTGAAAAAGCCAAAGAAATGTTACGCAGCAACAGCTATATTCCCGAACAACCTCAAAACACCTTCGACCCAAAATGGGGATTCGGATTAATCAACACCGAAAACCTGTAAACTCTTGTAACCTCTTGTAACCTCTTGTGGAACAGGCATCCCTGCCTGTCCCAAATAACATTATCTCTTAAGATAGTTACGCATACTAAATAAATCTTGTTAGTTTAATAGTGTATTGATTTTAAATACAAACATATGAACTACAAGAAAATTGATGCTGCTTTAGCAATGGCTATTGACGAAGTAGATACCTCAGAACAACCCAGCCTAATAGTATTTATTCATACTAACCAGCCACTTGAGGCGCCTGCAATTACATTTTTAGAAAGCTTAGGAATTAAAGATGTAGCTAGCGACAAAGATATTTATACTGCCACCGTTTCATCTGGTACAGTTTCTCAACTGTCACACCAACCTTGGGTGAAGTCTATTAAGCTATCGCAAAAACTGCGCTTGATGAAAGTTGGAAATTAGTTGCTCAGATTTTGGCAGTGTTATTACTTATTAATGCTGGGTTAATTTGTCTTCAGTGAGTTCAGAAGTTATTTTTCTCTGGAAATATAATATTGTCATGAGTTGGGTTGCGTTCCTCCACCCAACCTACGTACAAGAGTGGTGCTTAGGAATATGACAATTATATTTAAATGTATTTTTTTATACTTACGGTAATAATAATCAAAGTGAAACTTTTATAAAAAAGAAAATATTGTTTATAAATAAACTCAATAGAATTTTGTAACCCCCTTATCAGTAGTAACAGAGAGTCATAAACTGAAGGTGGAGATGAACGGCAGTCGGGAGAAACCAGAGTGAAAAAAGTATTATCAATAATTCTCGGCGGCGGTGCAGGAACCCGCCTCTACCCATTGACGAAGTTACGTGCGAAACCGGCAGTGCCTGTGGCAGGTAAATACCGTTTAATAGATATCCCTGTAAGTAACTGTATAAATTCGGAAATATATAAGATATACGTCCTGACACAGTTTAACTCAGCCTCTTTAAACCGCCATATTGCTCGTGCGTATAGTTTTGCGGGTTTTAGTGAGGGTTTTGTGGAGGTGTTAGCAGCACAGCAAACACCCGAAAACCCTAGTTGGTTCCAAGGAACAGCAGATGCAGTACGTCAATACCTTTGGTTATTAGAGGAATGGAATGTTTCGGAATTCCTAATTTTATCGGGTGACCACCTTTACCGGATGGACTACCGATTATTTATAGAACGTCATCGTCAAACAAATGCTGACATTACACTGTCGGTAATACCAATGGATGAGCGACGCGCGTCAGACTTTGGGTTAATGAAAATAAATGACTCAGGTAGGGTAATTGACTTTAGCGAAAAGCCAAAAGGTGATGCTCTTAAACAGATGCAAGTTGATACTAGCGTACTGGGATTAAGTGAGCAGCAAGCCAAGCTTCAACCGTATATTGCCTCAATGGGGATTTACGTATTTAAGAAAGAGGTTTTGATCAAGTTACTCAAGGAATCTTTAGAACGAACAGATTTTGGTAAAGAGATTATTCCAGATGCAGCAAAAGACCATAACGTACAGGCGTATTTGTTTAACGGTTACTGGGAAGACATTGGAACAATAGAGTCTTTCTATCACGCGAACTTAGCGCTAACGCAACAGCCACTACCTCCATTTAGTTTCTATGACGAACAAGCTCCTATATACACCCGCGCTCGTTACTTACCTCCAAGTAAATTATTAGATTGTCAAATAACCCAATCGATAATTGGGGAAGGATGTATCCTCAAAAATTGTCGAATCGAACATTCGGTACTTGGTGTACGTGCGCGCGTAGATTCTGGATGCATAATTGAAGACTCGTTATTAATGGGCGCCGACTTTTACCAAACTTCTGTAGATAGAAAAGGTATTCGAGATGAAGGAAATATTCCTGTAGGTATTGGTGCAGAAACAATAATTCGCCGTGCCATCGTCGATAAAAATGCACGTATTGGTCATGATGTCAAAATTATCAACAAAGATAACGTTCAAGAAGCTAACCGTGAAGCCCAAGGGTTTTACATTAGAAGCGGTATCGTAGTAGTACTCAAAGGCGCCATTATTCCAGACGGAACAGTTATATAGTGCTGAGTGCTGAGTGCTGAGTGCTGAGTAAAGAGTTAAAACTCAGCACTCAGCACTTTCTACTCAGCACTCTTTTAGTTCGGAAATTGCCCTTTGACATTGAGCAAGAACCGCACTTAGTCGTGTTGAATTATTTGTTAAGTTATAAATCAGAGTATTTTTCTCTCGCCATATATCTCTAAACAATATCTAACACCTTGCATCCTAATATTTAGGAATAAGGTATAAACTAAAAACCTATTATCAGTAATTTCTACAGGAGGCTGCTGAATGGCTGCAACCGATTTTAAAGATTATTATTCACTCTTGGGAGTTAACAAAACTGCTAGCCAAGAAGAAATTAAACAAGCATTCCGTAAGCTCGCACGTAAATATCACCCTGATGTAAACCAGGGAAATAAACAAGCCGAGGCAAAATTCAAAGAAGTCAACGAAGCATACGAAGTATTATCTGACCCAGACAAACGTAAAAAGTACGACCAATTTGGTCAGTACTGGAAACAAGCAGGGCAAGGTTTCCCTGGAGGCGCCGGAGCTGGTGGTGTTGGCGTTGACATGAACGGCTTCGACTTCGGGCAGTACGGCAGCTTTGAAGACTTTATAAATGAATTATTAGGTCGCTTTGGAGGTCCCGGAGGCGCCCGCAGTCAAAGTTACTCGTACCGAACTTCAACAGGCGCCCCAAGTGGGTATGATGGTTTTGGTTTTCAACAAGATTATCCTGGGGGTAGTGGAACTCAAGATAGCGAAGCAATGATTTCACTATCTTTAGGCGAAGCGTATAACGGAGTTGAAAAAAGACTCCAAGTTGCTAACGATATTATTAACGTTCGCATTCCCGCAGGCGCCAAAACAGGAAGTAGGTTACGTGTACGCGGAAAAGGGCCAACCAATCCACAAACAAAACAACGTGGTGACTTATACCTAAAAGTTCAAATACAGCCACATTCATTTTTCCAGTTAGACGGCGATAACCTAGTATGCGAAGTCCCAATAGCACCAGATGAAGCAGTACTAGGAGCATCTATCGACGTTCCAACACCTGACGGAACAACAGCAAAAGTAAATGTACCAGCAGGAATACGTTCTGGGCAGTCACTGCGTTTGCGTGGTAAAGGTTGGGTATCAGGAAAAGGTGGACGTGGTGATTTACTCGTAAAAATTATGATTGTTGCTCCTAAAGATTTGAGTCAGCAAGAACGCGAATTATACGAAAAGCTACGCGCAATTCGTTCCTATAACCCACGCAGTAACTTGAATAATATCAAGTTGTAAACTTGGCAACGGATAGAACGGATGTAACGGATGGTTGATTCGTTATATCCCTTACTCTCCTGTCATGCCAAGAAACGAAGCATCCCTAAATGTCATGCCAAGAAACGAAGCATCCCTAAATGTCATGCCAAGAAACGAAGCATCTCTAAATGTCATGCCAAGAAACGAAGCATCTCTAAATGCCATACTAAAGAACGAAGCATCTCTAAATGCCATACTAAAGAACGAAGCATCTCTATAATGTCATGCTGAGGAACGAAGCATCTTTAAAATTTTGATTTTATCTACAAAAAACTTCTAACCATCTTTCAGCATATTAGCTTTCGCAGCAGCACGAACAATACGATTAGCATCTTTAGTCAGAAATTCTAGTATATAATCAGGCGTACTTGGATTTTGAGCTATTGCATACCTTTCTAACCAATAGCTAGAACGATAATTTTTGATAAGCAAATGAGTAGGCGCCAGTGGATGTAGCAAAGCAAACAAGCGACTCAAACTAAATGGAGAATCTTTTATATACTGACCGATGAATTTACTTGCTCGCTTAGAACCTCTTGAAATAAGATTTTTGACTGCTACTGTATGAATATTAGTATTCCATTTGTGACGGTCAGCCAACTTTTCAAGAATTTCATTGGGAGTATTAGGATTTTGTGCAACAGCAAACTGTACATGTCTTGCTTTATCTTCAGCCAGTTTTGTTAAAGTATCTATAGAAGTATTAGGGTGAAGCGCAACACGTTCTCTAATAATTAACCATTTACTAATAGCAATTTCATCAAGAATGTCAGGCACTGTATTAATATTCTCAACAATTTGTAATTGTTCACTGAAATTAATATCTCGTTCTTCTGAGAAAGATTGCTGATAAACAGTTAAAGCTGATTCTCTGACAAGTTTATCCTTATCTTCTAGAAAACTTCTTATAATACTGATAGGAGTTTTAGAATTTTTAGTAATTAATAAACGTATATTAGCTTGACGGTGTTTTGCAAATCGCTCCAATATCTCAATAGATGTATTTGG
Source organism: Calothrix sp. PCC 7716 (assembly GCF_019977735.1). Taxonomy (GTDB): domain Bacteria; phylum Cyanobacteriota; class Cyanobacteriia; order Cyanobacteriales; family Nostocaceae; genus Dulcicalothrix. Next base: position 7,138,740 of record NZ_AP025018.1, read on the forward strand.
ATGACGGATTATAGCAGCTTCTAAAGCAAGATATGGAATTTTAGCAGCTTGTTCCAACACTTGCGTGGAAACATTAGGGTTAACGATAATTAACTCACACAAATCTTTAATTGCCTTTTGCTTAATTGAAATATCTGTATGCTGTGCTAAATTTAATAAAACTTCAATATTCTCTTCTTTGACAACAAAACCGAAACCTGCTTCTATAGCTATTTTATCTGACCGAATTTGAGGATTGATTGCTTTCAAAAGCTGTTTGGTATGATTTTTAATTGATTTATGAGAAAATATTTTACTATCATATGCTTTAAGTTCTAATAAAACTTCTTTTGGAGTACTTGGATTTCCAGCTACAGACATATGAATAGCATTATTGTTAATTTTTGCCAGTTTAGTTAAAATTGATGCTGGTGTTTTTGGACTAGCTGCTAATGTTGTGAGAACAGCATTAGATTTCATGTCAGCTAATTTTTCAATAATATTTTCTGTAACGTTAGGATGGTGAGCGATTAGTTTTACTAGATAATAATCAGGATTGTCTTTTAATATTAATTTTAAAATTCGTTCATTTGCATTAGGGTTGCACATAATTGCTTCAATAACAAAAAAATATCTATTATTTTGTTCAGTATAATTTTTGATAATTTTATCAAGTATATCAGCATTAGTATTATCATTTACAGCTAAAGCGGTATAAAGTAGCTCATCAAGTTCTTCTGCTAGTTCGCTTAGTACGTCAACTGGTGTGTTAGGATGATAAGCAACACCTCTACGAATATGTACCCACTTGCTCTTGGCTAATTTTCGGAGTATTTCTGATGAGGTGCTACGAGTTGTGATTGCTGTATTAGAAGAGTAAAACTCCTGTAGAACAGTTAGCGGAATACTGGAATTATAAATAACTTTTTCATGTAAAATTGCTTTACCAAAGCTTACATTATACTCTCCAACAAGTCTTTCTAATACAAATAAGGGAGTGTTTATATTTGTAGAAAGTGCAATTAAAGTAGAATTATCAACAGCATTATTCAATATTTGTAAAAATGTATTTTCTGCTATTTGTTTTAAAATAAATACAGGAGTTGTTAATTCACTAGCTAAATTAGCATATACATGACGACCAAATTTAATGATTAGCGGTTCTGGTATTAATCCTACTTGATATGCAGCAACATCTTTCTGATTACACCAAAAGATAGTACTTTCTATCATAGTGCAAGCTGCATCTTTCCAGTCAGTATCTACTTCACCTGACCAATTAATGTGTAATTGCGCTGCGTCAATAACATGATTATATGAATCTTCAGATAGAACTGTTATATCTGGTTTATTAAGAATAAGCTGTTCTAAAGTATCTTTAGATATTTTTAAATTCATCGCAATAGCAAGTAGTAAATTATTTTCATTGTTATTATCTACTGCCCACTTAACAAACGAATCTGGGACAACAGCTACTTTTAAAAAGCTTTCTATAGTCTTTTTTGGAATTATCTCTACTAAATTAGGATTTTCTATAAGCAGCAGTGGAAATACAGGGTTACTCAAAACTTCCTCTGGAAATTCTGCTCCTACCTTCCATAAAACGTCTGTAGGAGTATTTGGGTTACTTGCTACTGCTGAGAGTATTTTCTCATCAGACTTGTTTGCTAACTTTCGTAATAAATCTGGTTCGGCATTAGGATTTGTACATACTAGTCGTGCTAGCTTTTTACTTTGCTCTGCAAGCGCGCGTAATTTTTCTGGTGGAGTATTTAGATTACAAGCTTGCTGTTCCGGAATTGAATCCATAAAAATTAAGTTTGACTACTAGCTATTACTTGTATTATTCCCACTTTTATTATCGCTCGTAACAACCCACTATATTAATGTAAGAAAGACGGTGCCAACTATTAAATCTCTATCTGGCTCTGCTCCGTGTCCTAATAGTCTCTGTGGTAAAATAAAATACTTCACTGCACAGGCAAGATGCCTGTGCCACAGGTTACTTTTGGGGCTTTAAATTTTTGGCTTTGTAGAAGGTTTCCAAACTTTGAGTATCACCAACAAAACGCCAGTGCCAAGGTTCATAACTCACACCTTGAATATTATCTTTAGGAAAAGACAACTCAAAGCGAAACTTAGCGGCATTTTGTGATAACCATTCATAAGCCTTAGTTTTCTCAAAGTTAGCACTTAAATTTGTAGCCGGTACATTCCCGTCACCAATATCAATCGCGTAACCAGTATGATGCTCACTATAACCAGGAGGCGCCGATAGTGCCGCACGTTGCGCTGGAGTTTGGTTACGTTGGGCGCCAACAGCGAAAAATAACTGTTCTTGTTCTTTAACTGAACGAAACGCGGAAATAACAGTTAAATTTACACCAGCGCTACGAGCAGCTTGTTGCATTGCTAAAAATTGCTGTGCAGCAGCTTTTCGCATTCGGAAACGTCCATCGTTAGAAATGGGAGCAAGTTCAGACTCAGGAGCTTCAGCATACGGCAAATGTCCTAATAATGAACCATTTGCTTGAGCTTGAGCATCAGCAGGATTAACAGATGGACTTGCAGTGGTTGATGGCGCCGAAACTTCTTGTGTAGATTTTTTTGGTGCAGTGATAAAAAATAAAAATCCACTAATAACAGCAAGCACAACAAACCCAGCGGCTCCACCCAATATCAATACTGGTAGTTTACCCTTACCAGGCGCCACATCAGAAGCGTCACGTAACGCTGCGGGAATATCTTCACCAGAATCAGGTGAGGGTTTTTGTGGCTTTCCAGAAAACCCAGCATTACTCAAGGGTCAACTCCTGCATTTTCTTCAATAATTATTACCGATTGTAATCTGGAAAAAATATAACGCAATAGATTAAATTTGACATCTATATTTATAGTTCCCTCTAATAAGTATTTACACGCACTCAAAACCCCCCAAACTTTGGAGGGTTAAAAAATAATCTTTTAAAATAGTAATTAAATACTACTCAATTCACTCAGTACTCAGCACTTTCCACTCAGCACTAATTAAAATTAACCAAGAAAGCTTAATACATCGCGTATCACACTGTAACCAGCCAAGTCCCAAAGCAAATAAGCAAGAAATCCAATCATTGCCAAGCGACCGTTCCATAGTTCGGCTTGAGGATTGGCGCCAAACATAAAAGCATTACGGTCTACTTCATTATAAGCTTTAGCTACTTTTGGTAAATCGCTAGAAGGACGAGTTTCCATTTTCTTTCTCCGATATTAGGTATTGAGGAGAAACCTGGTTTCTTGTTGACATGTTGCAATCAAAATTATCATTTGTCTGCGACAATGAATGCGTAGAAACCAGGTTTCTGATTAGTTAATAACCGATAAAGTGTAATACGTCACGTAATACACTGTAACCAGCTAAGTCCCAAAGCAGGTAAGCGAGGAATCCAATTGCTGCCAAACGACCATTCCATAATTCTGCTTGAGGAGTAAAACCGAAAAGAAAAGCGTTGCGGTCTACACCGTTATATTCTTTAGCTACTGCTGGTAAATCACTTGAAGGACGAGTTTCACGAGTTTCCATTTTCTTTCTCCAATATTAGGTATTAGGTAATTAGTAATAGGCTTGAGAAACCGGGTTTTTTATTGATATCTTGCAATGAAAACAATATTTTGCATAAAAACCCGGTTTCTAATTAGTTAGTAACCGATAAGGTGCAATACGTCACGTAACACGCTATATCCTGCCAAGTCCCAAAGCAAGTAAGCGAGGAATCCAATTGCTGCCAAGCGACCATTCCATAATTCTGCTTGAGGAGTAAAACCGAAAAGAAAAGCGTTGCGGTCTACACCGTTATATTCTTTAGCTACTGCTGGTAAATCACTTGAAGGACGAGTTTCCATTTTCTTTCTCCGATATTAGGTATTAGGTAATTAGTAATAGGCTTGAGAAACCGGGTTTTTTTATTGATATCTTGCAATGAAAACAATATTTTGCATAAAAACCCGGTTTCTAATTAGTTAGTAACCGATGAGGTGTAATACGTCACGTAACACGCTATATCCTGCCAAGTCCCAAAGCAAGTAAGCGAGGAATCCAATTGCTGCCAAGCGACCATTCCATAATTCTGCTTGAGGAGTAAAACCGAAAAGAAAAGCGTTGCGGTCTACACCGTTATATTCTTTAGCTACCGCTGGTAAATCACTTGAAGGACGAGTTTCACGAGTTTCCATTTTTATTTCCCCTAAATTTCATTTCGAGCGCAATGTTTTAGCCTAATTTCTTAATCTAATTAGCTATTTATCTAATTAGTCGGCTGTTGTGTTTTTCTTGTCTTTAATTTAACTTTTAAAAAGTTTTTTGGTTTCTGTCTACAGGCACAACATGCACGTACTTGTGGACTATTGTTTTCAATAGTATTTACGTGAAAATATCCACCTATAGGATGTTAAAAAAAACAAAATGTAACGAAATGTAACGAATGTAACAGAAACCGGGTTTCTTAGTACAAACCTGGTTTATTGGCGCTTTTGGACTAAAGATGATGACATTTCTATCTAACGCTGGAGGTAGGGTTCAAACTAGCGAGAGATGCCCAAAAGGTGTTGTATAGCCGATTCTATTACTTAAGAGTTGGGTCAATCCATACAATAACTTTCCCTTATGTAATTTTATTCCCCAATGTTTTAATACGATTAGAGGAAGCAGATACAATGTTTGATAAATTAGATATAGGGCTGTTTAGTATTAAGCCGCTATTGTGGTTTATGCAAGCGGCGCCAATAGACACCTCACAAATCTCACCAGCGCAAGCTTCGGTGGTTACAGCAGGCCCCCGGTTTTTTGTAGCTCTAATCGCTGGTGTGATTTTGGCTTTTGCAATTCAACTAGTTTTAACAAATTTATCGGTTGCTGCTGGTATTACCTATTTAGGACGTTCCTCTGACTCCGACTCACATTCGACCCATAATGAAGCAGGCAGTTTTGGCGGGACAATCCGTAAAATTGGAACTGCTGTGGGTATGTGGACTTTAGTTACCGTTACCATTGCACTAGCTATTGCATCGTTTCTTGCAGTTAAACTAAGCTTATTAGTTCTCAGTCCTGGGTTGGGTGCAATATTAGGGCTAGTAATTTGGGGTGCCTACTTTTTACTATTAGTATGGGTAAGTTCTACAACGGTAGGTTCTTTAATTGGTAATGTTGTCAATACTGCAACATCTGGACTGCAAGCGATTATGGGTACTGCAACTGCCGCATTAGGCGCCAAAGCATTAAATAATCAAGTTGTCTCAACAGCAGAAGCAGCAGCAGCAGCAGTTCGTAGAGAATTTGGTGGTGCCATTGACCCAGGCCACATCCGAGATAATATTGAAGATTATCTCGAAATGCTTCGTCCACCTGAGTTAGATTTGGGTAAAATTAGAGGCGAGTTTGAAAAGTTACTCAATGACCCTCAGTTAAAAGACATTGCAGGTAGTGACCTTCGCCATATTAATAAAGACAAATTTATTGATTTAGTAAGCGAACGTACTGATATTTCCAAACGTGATGCAAATCGTATCGCGGATACATTATATGGAGTATGGCAGCAAGTAGTTAATCAACAACCTCAAAAAGACCGTTTAGGTGAGTTAGTTGATTACCTCAAGTCTTTACCACCAGGACAAACTAAAACAGATGAACTGAACGCTAAGTTAGAAGCTTTAATTGCAGAAACACGTTCGGCAAAACAAGCTGATGATAGAGCGGCAAAAGAAGCAGCTCCTGGTCCATTACAAAGAACATTACAACAAGGATTTTCAACGTTATCGGGTATTGTACTAGGACGTACAGATTTATCTGATTTTGACGTTGAGAAAATTATAGGCGCCTTAAGTCAAGCCAAAGATAAAGTTAGTAACCAAGCAGATAAACTAGGTATACCAACACCAACGAAACCTTTTAGTGCAATTCGTGCGGACGTTGAAAATTATTTACTTAACACCTACGCATGGCAGTTAAGTAACGAAAAAATTGCTCAGGAGTTCCGCGACGTTATATATGATCCTGCTGCTGACCCTGCAAGAGTCCGTCAAGAAGTAGAAAATCTTGGACGTAATGACTTTATAAATATTCTTCAGCAGCGTGGGTTGTTGACACAAACCGAAATTCAACGTATTGCCGACCAACTCGAAGCAGTTCGTCAAGAAGTTTTGGTAAGCGTCACAGCAGCAGAAGAGCGCGAAATAGTGCTTGACTTACAGCGACGAGTTGAAAGTTATTTGCTCGTCACTCCAAAAGACAACTTTACACCCGAAGCTATTGAGAGAGACTTTAAACCCATACTCGAAGACAAAAACGCAGACTACGAAACGTTATCACGACGGTTATTAGTACTTGACCGTCAGCAAATGCTTGACATTTTACTCGAACGGAATGATATTCAACCTCGCGAAGCTACCTATGTTATTGAACTGTTAGAAAAGCAGCGCGACCAAGCTTTAATTGAGTCGAAAGGACTGGCAGAGCAAGCTAAGTATCAAGCTGAGACTTTGTGGTTGAATTTAGAATCTTACCTGCGAAATACTGGTAAATCTGAACTAAATCCTGATGCTATTCGTGCAGACCTGAAAAGATTACTTGATGACCCCCAAGCTGGACTTTCGGCAATTCAAGCGCGTTTATCTCGATTTGACCGTGATACTCTGGTTAAATTGCTCGCGCAACGTCAAGATATGACGGAAAGTGAAGCAAATCAAATTCTCAATACAGTTTCAGAGTCGTGGCATAATGTTCAAAAGGCGCCATCAGCAATAGCTGACAAAGCCAAAGAACAATACGACAACGTAACAGCTACGCTAACAGATTACCTACGCAAAACAGGCAAAGAAGAATTAAACCCTGAAGGTATTCAGCGCGACTTAAACAAACTGTTCCAAAACCCCCAAGAAGGCGTAATTGCTTTACGTAATCGCTTGTCTAAAGTTGACAGAGATACTCTCGTACAATTACTATCACAGCGACGCGATTTAAGCGAAGAGCAAGTTAACCAAGTTATCGATTCGGTACAAACTTCGATTCGTGACATTATAGGCGCTCCACGTCGAATAGCCACTCGTACACAGCAGCGAGTAGAAACCTTCCAAGCTTACCTGCAAGAGTATTTACGCCAAACAGGTAAAGAAGAACTCAACCCAGAAGGTATCAAACGTGACTTGAATTTACTACTACACGACCCACGAGTTGGAGTAGACACTATATCCGAGCGTCTTTCGCACTTTGACCGCGACACAATAGTAGCGCTGCTCAAAATTCGTGAAGATATTACAGATGCCGAAGCTGAACAAATCGCAGATAACATCTTCTCGGTACGCGACCAATTTGTCGAGCAAGTACGAGGAATACAACGACGCATTCAAGACGCAATCGATGGAGTATTCGGAAAAATTCGTAACTACCTAAATTCGCTTGACCGTCCGGAATTAAACTACGATGGCATCAAACGTGACGTTCGTAAATTGTTCGATGACCCACAAGCAGGATTCGATGCATTAAAAGACCGCTTGCAATCGTTTAACCGTGAAACCTTGGTTGCAATAATGAGTTCTCGTGATGACATCTCTCAAGATGATGCCAACCGAGTTATTGACCAAGTTGAGCGCGCGCGCAACAACGTATTACAACGTGCAGAACGTATCCAACACGAAGCACAACGGCGCCTAGAAGACGTTAAACAACAAGCACAACGTCAAGCGGAAGAAACCCGTAAAGCCGCAGCCAATGCCGCTTGGTGGTTATTCCTCACAGCAGTTGTCTCCGCTATTTTCTCAGCAATTGCAGGCGCCGTTGCAGCCACAGCTTTACTGATATAACCCCCCTTATCTCCCCCTTAATCTCAATACCAGCCTCCCATGTTTAAATTAGGGAGGCTTTTTATTTTCTCTCTCCGTGTCCTCCGTGTCTCTGTGGTGAAATAATTTTGGTTCTTCAGTACTTGTTATGCTAAACTAAGAATTAAAGTGCCAAGCTAATAAGCATCGAACTCGGAAATTTTCAAAATTTCTAAACCCATAAGCGGAGCGCTTAATTAATTTAATTTTATTATTGATACCTTCAACGGCGCCGCTAGTAGTGCCATTATCAAAATAAGCAATAATTTCATCAAACCAACGAATAAAAGTGTTATTGCTATTTGGGAAATATGTTTTAGCTTTTGAAAGCCACATACCTAATTTAAATACTGCTGGATACCAATGATTAGTTTTATTAAAAATTATTCTAAGTTTTTCCTTTAATTCATGCATCATTTTTAAAGTAGGAGATACAGCTTTAACTTGAATTAATTTTTTGATTTGTTCTTCATTTAAGTCCTTTTCATTTTTGAGTAAAGCATATTTACTATTTTTCAAACCTTCTAATATTTTTTCGTACTCATCTTTCTTTTCAGATGTTTCTGCTAATTTAATTAATTCCTCTATTTTGTACTTTTCTCTCTTCCTCTGTGTGTCTAATTCTTTATTTACTTGCACCATTACGTGAAATCTATCGGCGACGACTTGAACGTTAGGCATTAATTCTATCACTAAATTTTTGTACCCTTGCCATAAATCTATACTCACTTCTTTAATTTGCTCTAAGACCTCAACTCCCCAACCGATAAGAACTTCCTCGATTACTCCTTGTGTACGCGCGTTCAAAATAGCGATTGGTTTAGATGTATCTAAATCTATTAGCACTGCACAGTAATTACCCTTTCCTTTTCTTAAAGCTATTTCATCAATTCCAAGCCTTTTTAAATTTTTAGGTTTTGTTAAATTTAGTTTTTCAGATGCATCTTTTAACATTCTTTCTATCTCTTCTGTTGTAACTATACCTTTTGATGCTACGCTATGTATGTCGTTTTCTAAAACTTCTTGTATTATTTGATTTGCAAGCCGATTTGTATAAGTTCTTTTCTTTCTTGCAAAGTCAAATTCTTCACTAAAGGGTTTTTTACAAATTCTGCATTTAAATTGGCGCCGATTTATTTCTAAAAAAATTGGTTTCTCTCCAAAAGGTAAATCTTTAATAATATGACGATGGTTTTGATGTAGTTTATGGCTTTCCGTACCACAAGATGGACATACACTATACAGCTTTATTGGCTCTGTTCGTAAAATTATTCCAATTTCGTTATAAATGCTGTGCGATATAACTTTTACTTCGTCTATATCCAGAATTTGTGATAAGATTTTTATATCTTTTTTATTGACCATGACTGTAAATGTACCCTAAAATACAATAATTATATATATAGTCAATAATAAATAAGGCTTACAAGTCAATGCCATCAAGCTTTTTTGTAATATTTTTTAAAATAAGTTAATAATTATTTACATCTATATTTAACAATTTAGCATAACAACTACTGAAGAACCACAATTTTTTACCACAGAGACACAGAGAGCGCAGAGAAGAGGAGAGTCCAGAAACAAATTACAGTAAAGTTCGTTATTATTCTTAGATGCTTTAAACAGTAGCTAGTATTCACTAAGATATATATATATGAAAACTATTTCCCGCGCGTCACGTAAAGCCTCAATATTAATTGCTATATCACCCTTATTTATCACACCCTTATTTTCGCACTCAGCCTTAGCGCAATCAACCAACCCATCACAAATAAATTCATATATCCAGCAACTAAGCAACACCAATCAAAATCAACAAGCCCTAAAATCATTAGTAAATATAGGTAAACCTGCAGTTCAGGCTTTAATTACGGCACTACAACAGCATCAAAACCCTGAAGTCCGTGCTGCTGCTGCTACTGCATTAGCTCAAATAGGCAATGATGCGGCACCAGCTTTACCAGCACTATCAAGAGCATTACAAGACAAAGACCCAAAAGTTCGCTCTGCCGCAGTGGAAGCATTTGGCAGTATCGGCAAACGAGCCATGATACCTTACTTAGTAGCTAATTTAAAACACGAAAACGCATCTGTACGTTATAATGCAGCACACGGATTAACTCGCCTTGGTAATTATGCTGAAAGCGCAGTTCCCACATTGACAGAAACTCTAAAAGATCAAGAAACTTGGGTGAGATTAACAGCAGCGACAGCACTAGGTAATATTGGAGTACGTGCGCTGTCATCACTACCCGCTTTAGTAACAAGCATGGAAGATAAAGATATATCAGTACGACATAGTGCCGCGTATGCTTTAGGAAGTATAGCCACAAACGCACAAGAAACAGTAAATAAAGTATCAACAAAAGAACTAGACACACTGATATTACACCTAGAAAAAGGCTTAAAAGTAGCAGTAAAACCAAACCTAGAATTTAGACAGCAAGCAGTATCATCCGTTCGCACACCCCTAGAAGCATTAAAAAAAGAAAGAAACAAACGTAGAATTACCCAAATACTATCTCAATGGAAACATCTTTCTCTACAAAAAATTTAACTTGTAGGTTGGGGAGGCACCGCGTTGCCGGCGTTCCCCCGGTTGAAGCGAGTGCCGTTGGAGGCTTTGCGTTCACGTAGTGTCCCGCAGGGAAACCCAACATAAACACTATAATAATTAAAATCAATGCAATCCTTCTTAAGGATGTAGCCAAACAAATAATTTAATTGTTTATTTAAAATAGGAGTAGTATAAACAAGGGAAAATAAAACAATGAATAAAACGATAGTATCAATTGTAATAAGTTTATTTGTCTTATTATTTATTTTCTCGCCGTTTGCAGCATTCTCTGGCTTATTATTTGTATTATTCTTTTCAGTAATATCTTCGCTGTTTTTTAATATCTTTCAAGCATTGCTGGGAAAAAATACAGATAACTCAAATTCTAATCCGGCGCCTTAATGGTGATTATGTAAGGGACGGGCAAGGATGCCCATCCCACAAGAATTATTTCACAAGAATTAGATAAAATCCTTTCTTGAAATTACAAAAGCTTAATATCTTGTGCCTACTTCATTGGGGTCACGATAAGCATGAGGTTTTTCATCGCGTTTGAGAAGACCAGCTAAACCAAGTAATCCTAACCAACCAAGCCATCCCCAACTGGTACCACGCTCTTCTTGGACTCCCGTTGTGCGTTGAGAATTAGTAGTATCGATTGTTGTACCTGTACCAGTGGTTGTTCCATCGGTAGTAGTGCCTGTTGTTGCCCCACCTGTTGTAGTTGTTTCATTCGTAGTAGTACCAGTTGTGGTGCCTGTTGTACCTGCGGCGCCAGTTCCTGTACCTAATGTTGAATCAGTTCCTGTACCTGTTGTGCCTGTTGTGCCTGTTGTACCTGTTGTACCTGCAGCGCCAGTTCCTGTACCTAATGTTGAATCAGTTCCGGGACTTGTAGTACCTGTTGTGCCTGTTGTACCAGTTCCAGTACCTGTGGCGCCTGTACCTGTACCATAAGTTGATGAACCTGTACCAGTACCTGTGGCGCCCGTACCAGTAGTACCTGTACCTGTACCCAATGAGCCAGTTCCTGTACCAGTAGTACCTGTACCTGTACCCAATGAGCCAGTTCCTGTACCAGTAGTACCTGTACCTAATGAACCAGTTCCTGTACTAGTTGTACCAGTGCTACCCGTTCCAGAAGTTGTGCCAGTTCCTGTTGTACCACCTGTGCTGCTACCTGACGAAGAGGCGCCTGAACCTGAACCACCTGTTTGCGCTGAAGCTGGTAAATATATAGGTAAGGTCGCAATACCGAAAATACAGGCACTGGTCAATAGTAGTTTGGATATCTTGGAAGGTTTCATTGTTTTAGTTGCTCCGATTTTTTAGGATAATGGGTTAACTTAATATCTTGCATCATTCGCAATAAGCCAAAAGAAACCGGGCTTCTGTACCAAAAATCAACGTTTCATTGCAATATCTTTGGCAAGAAGCCCGGTTTCTGTTCGAGGTACATTCTGGTGAGTTAATGTTGGCGATGCAATAATTACAATTTGAATTCGATTGCTAGAACAGAAGTTATTTATCTCAAATTCCTTTGAAATTAGTTTGAGATATTTAGATTGAGTTAATAAACACTTAACTAGGATAAAAGCTTTAACTATATTTCACTTCCACCACAGATAGAAAGTTGCTACATCAAAAGGAATAGGAATATATATACGCAAAAAATAAAGAGACGCGAAATTTTGCGTCTCTACATCATTTGTGGATATTGGTGTTTTGATGCTCAAATTGAATAATAAAGGGGAAATGATTTTGCGTCTTTGGGTTTGACGTAGACTTTTTGCTGTGGTTCGAGGTTTAATTCGTCGAAGCGTTCGCGCGATAAGTGCGCTGTCATTACTTGTCCGTCTTCTAACGTTAACTCGGCTTGTATTTCCCAACCTAAGTTGATTAATCGACTTATTCTTGCAGGTACTGTTGTACCGTTAGGGTTTGTTTCTATGATTACGTCTTGGGGTCGTAAGAACATTTTTGGATGTGCTGAGTCAAACCCATTACTCTGAAATAACCCTGATGTGCTGGGTAAAACGTTTACTGGACCAATAAAACTCATTACAAATGCTGATGCTGGGTGGTCATAAATTTCGGCGGGTGTCCCAATTTGCTCGACAGCACCTTTATTCATTACGACAACCTCATCAGAAACTTCCATTGCTTCTTCTTGGTCATGGGTTACAAATACTGTGGTTACATGCACTTCATCGTGCAAACGTCGTAACCATGCACGCAAATCTTTACGAACTTTCGCATCTAAGGCGCCAAATGGTTCATCAAGTAATAATACCTCTGGTTCCACAGCTAATGCTCGTGCTAATGCGACACGCTGCCGTTGTCCTCCCGAAAGCTGTGAGGGGTATCTATCTCCAAGTCCACTCAATTGTACTAATTCAAGTAGTTCTGAAACTCGGTTTTTTACCTTATTTTTTGGCGCCTTACGAATTTCTAGACCAAAGGCGATATTTTGCCGCACCGTTAAATGCTTGAATAAAGCATAGTGCTGAAACACAAATCCGATGTTCCGTTCTTGAACACTTTGATAAGTCGCGTCTTTGCCTGTTAACAATATTCTACCTGTGTCGGGCAGTTCTAAACCTGAAATCAAACGCAGTAATGTAGATTTACCGGAACCTGAAGGTCCTAACAACGCTACTAACGAACCGCTTTTAATTTCTAGACTAACGTTATCAACTGCCTTAAAACTTCCAAACTGTTTGGATACGCTTTCAACTACTATGCCCACTGACTAACCACCTTTATTTATAATCTACGGTTACTGGGTAGGGATACCGTGTTATAAATATACCATATGTGGATGATTTTGGTTAAAAGCTATTTGAGGGGGATAGAAACGATGAAAGTGGTTCCAACTCCCTCTTTGCTGACGAAACTTATATCTCCACCGTGTAGTTCAACATACTGTTTGACGATGGATAACCCTAAGCCGTTACCAGGAATTTTACCAACATTGCGGCAGCGGTGAAATTCATTAAATAATTCCTCTTGGTCTGTGTAGGGAATACCAATACCTTTATCTTGGATACGAAAGATAGCTTCTTCCTGAAGACAGAATAAATCAAATTTGACGGGTTCACCGTTTGGTGAATATTTGACAGCGTTTGTGAGCAAGTTTGTTAAAATGTGTTGTAGCAGCTTTTCGTCGAGAATGGGTAACTGGGTGGTTGCTTCTTTTGTAGAGGTAATATTAGTTGTTGTATTTGCTGGGTTTTTCTCTAAGCACCGTAAGTTAGAAGTTGATGTGCTATCTTCTCCTTGCTTTGCACATCTTCCTTGAGCGGTGAAAATAATGGGATTAGAATTTTTGGTACAAAGTTGAACTTCTTCGGTTAGGTCTTTGCAAAATTGTTCTAAATTTAGAGGCGCCGGGTTAAAATGAACTTTACCGACTTCACCTTGACCAACGAGTAAAACATCACCTAATAACTCTGTCATATGCGTTGCAGCTTTTTTGATATGATTGAGATATTCAGTTTTTTTATTATCGTTGATTTGGGCACCGTGAACTACAAGTAATTCGGTTGAAGTAATTATGGCACTTAAAGGGTTACGAAACTCATGGCTAACTCTTGAAACAAACTGCGATTTTAGTTGACGTAGTGTTTTTTCTTTTGCTAGCGCTTCTCGCATGACCATTTCATTTTGATGTCGAGAAAGTGCAATTTCAATAGTAGTAATTAGTTGAGCTTCGTCAAATGGTTTTAGAATATATCCAAATGGCTGGGTCTGTTGTGCTTTTGCAAGTGTATTCCCATCCGAATAAGCTGTTAAATATACAACAGGAATATGAAACCGAGAATAAATTTCTTCTGCTGCTTCAATACCGCTCATTTCACCTTTAAGCATTACATCCATTAATATTAAATCTGGCTCTAATGCTTCAGCTTTTTCAATTGCATGTTCTCCATATGCGACAATTGCGGGTACATTATAACCTGAACGTTCTAGAGAGTTTCTAATATCGCAAGCGATAATGCGCTCGTCTTCTACAACTAGGATATTTTTCATGAGTTAATTCCTCCTTATTGTTCGACGAATGTGATTGTGAATGAGGTACCGAGTTTGTTATTAAAAATAATCGAACCTTCTAATTGCTCAACTAAGCTCCAAACTAATTGTAACCCTAAAGATTGATTTCTACGTAATTCAATATCATCGGGAACACCAATTCCATTATCGCTGACACTGAAAGAGTATTTACTATTTCCTAAATCTAAAAATTCTATATATATCACTCCAAACTCAGCGTTAATAAATGCGTGCTTGATTGCATTTGAAACAAGCTCGTTAATAATGAGACCGCAGGGAATCGCTGTATCTATTCTCAACTCTACTTGATGAATTTGTAAGTTAATTTTTATGTCTTTATTAAGAGAGTACCCACATGCAAGATTATTACTTAAGTTACGAATATATTCAGAAAACTTAATCTTACCCAAATCAGTCGATTGATATAAACTCTCGTGAATCATTGCCATTGCACGCACACGATTTTGACTATCACGCAAAATATCTAGTGCTTCTTCATCTTTAATGTATCGTGCTTGTAGTCGAAGTAAACTAGATATGACTTGTAAATTGTTTTTGACGCGATGATGAATTTCTTTAAGTAATACTTCTTTTTCTTTTAAAGAGCCTTTTAAACGAGCTTCTGTATACTTACTGACGGTAATATCTGTATTTGAGCCTGCCATGAAGCATATTTTCTCGTTAATATCACACAACATTGTACCGCGTGCTAAAAACCAAATATACTGACCATCACGATGTCGCATTCGATGCTCTATCTCATACTTAGGAATCAACCCTTCAATATAAGCATTTATCTCGACTTTGAGCGCATCAATATCTGAAGGGTGAACTAAATTTAACCATGCTTCAAAACAATTTGATAATTCGTTATCAGCGTAACCCAACATTGCTTTTAAGTTAGGGTCGATATATATTTCATTAGTATCAATATTCCATTCCCATATTCCCACTTTTCCGGCATAAATCGCTCGTGTATAACGTTCTTCAGCCTTTTTTAGCTCATATGTTCTAGCTTCAACTCTTTGCTCAAGTGAGTCCTTGGCTGTTTGCAAAGCAGCTTGCGCTTGTTTACGCTGTGTAATGTCACGAATAATTACGATAACTTGCTCTTGAATCGATGGTAGTAAACGTGCTTCAAAACTTTTCTCTCCATCGTGCATCAATAAAGAGTACTCGATTGCTACTAGCGATTTTGTTTGGTTAAGTTCGACAATTGCAGTATTAAACTTTTCGCTAACCTCGGATGGTACAACATCCTTAACAGGTTTACCTAAAAATTCTTCAGGTGGTAAATATAGTGCTGATTCGTCTTGAGCATAGTAACTAAGTATTGTTCCATCAGCAGCAAGACGAAAATAAATATCGGGAAATGCTTGAAATATCTGCTGTAACTCAGATGTTGTTTTTAGTAGCTGTGCTTCGGTTTTAACCGAAAAGTAAATTTTCTGTTGTAGTTGCTGATTAGCTGTTGCTAATTTTTCTGCACGAATTGCATGTTGCTTAGTTTCATTCAACTGAGTTTGTAATTGTGCTGCAATTGTCTCTGGTGTTAAAATCCCTAAAAAAGAACCGTCTTCATCAACAATAGCTAAGGATTTATGATATTGTTTTCCGAAGAGTGATAATGCTGTACTAATTTCCACATTTTTGTTAACCGTTACAGGCGCCTGCATAACTTCGCCAATTGTAATAGTAGTATAATCTACTTTAGAGAGCAGTAATTTTACTAAATCATTAACCGTAAATATACCAACTAAACGTGATTGTTCGACAACATAAACACAATCACATGGCACCGTTTGACATGTAGATTCTGAATATGCACCCATAAAATTAATTACATGGGGTAAAGGCGTATTACTGGTAAACGTTAGTGTCGGAACAATACTTTCTACTGTTGGCATAAGCGTTCGTTCTCATAGCTCAGGTGCAAGTGAAATGAATATTAATATGTTAAGTCTTGTTTATGTCACAATTGTTTAGCTAGTTTGTTTTTTGTATAAAACTATATTAATGAGTTAGGGTACATTCAAAACAATAAATCTGTATTTCCACTCGATATGTACCTGCTGTAACGAGAATTAAAGGCATAAAATAGTTAAGTCGGGAATAACGGGAATAATAGGTGAGCGAATGAAAGCGATGTTATCAGAAAAACAAATTCCACAAATTGCAGCAATAGTTGGAGAAGATGCGGTTTGTATGTGGGATTCTATAGAAACTAGTCACCTTTCCCGTATTAGTCGTGCGTTTTTACCTACAGTCACACCTCCTAGCTGCATCGTTTATCCACAGTCAGAAGGTCAATTAGCTTCACTTCTAACTATTGCACACGGCAATAAATGGCGAATTTTGAGTTGCGGCAATGCCAGCAAACTTAGTTGGGGCAATTTGGCAAGTAATATAGATATAGTCATCAGTACCGAACGGATGAATCAAGTTATCGAACATGCAGTTGGTGACTTGACGGTAACAGTATATTCTGGCATGAAATTTGCGGCTTTACAGCAAATGTTAGGAAACACTAAACAATTTCTTGCCCTTGACCCCAATCCATTATCAACGATTGGTGGTGTTATTGCTACAGGAGATACTGGTTCATTACGACAGCGTTACGGCAGTGTTCGCGACCAATTGCTTGGTATTACGTTTGTTTTAGCAGACGGACAAATTGCAAAAGCTGGGGGAAGGGTAGTAAAAAATGTTGCCGGGTATGATTTGATGAAATTATTTACTGGTTCTTATGGCAGTTTAGGAATTATTACCCAAGCGACATTTCGGTTATATCCTATGCAGTCAGCATCTTCTACCGTTGTACTAACGGGTGAAAGTGATACAATACAGCAAGCAGCAGACATTCTACGTGGTTCAGCGTTAACTCCTACACAAGCAGATTTACTATCGAGTCAACTAGTAACAAATTTAGAGTTAGGCAAAGGACTAGGATTAATTGTTCGCTTTCAAAGTATTGCCGAAAGTGTTAAGGAACAAGCAATTCGACTTTTAGAGGTTGGGCAGAAATTAGGTTTGCAAGGAAGTTTATATGAATTAGAAGATGACGCAAGCTTATGGGAGAAATTACAACAACAAATCCATTCTTCTAGTAATACGGACTTAATTAAGTGCAAAATAGGAATATTACCGACACAAGCAGTTGATGTGCTGAGTTTAGGAGAGATAGGAATGGTTCATATCAGTAGTGGTTTAGGAGTATTAGAGTTTACGCATCTAGACAAAGTATTAGAAGCGCGTGCGTTATGTCAAAAGCACAGTGGATATTTGACGATTTTAGAGGCGCCTGCTTCTGTCAAGCAGAAAACAGATGTATGGGGTTACACTGGAAATGGTCTAGATTTGATGCGAAAGATAAAACAGCAGTTTGACCCAGAGAATATTTTAAACCCAGATAAATTTATAGCTTAAACATCCCCTCCTCCCTCCTGACCCCCATTCTCCTCCCTCCTGACCCCCATTCTCCTCCCTCCTGACCCCTATTCTCCTCCCTCCTGACCCCTATTCTCCTCCCTCCTGACCCTATGCAAACTTCAGAAAATCCAATCAACGAAACTGCCAACATAAAAAACCTCAAAGGGTTCGACGCAAACCATCCACCCGACCCCAAACTTATAGATAGCTGTGTTCATTGTGGGTTTTGTCTCTCAACATGTCCAAGCTACAGAGTACTTGGCAAAGAAATGGACTCCCCACGTGGACGTATCTATTTAATGGACGCAATAAACGAAGGTGAAATTGCACTCAACGAAGCATCCGCACAACATTTTGACTCATGTTTAGGATGTTTAGCTTGTGTAACAACTTGTCCTTCTGGGGTACAGTACGACAAACTAATATCGGCAACTCGTCATCAAGTCGAACGTAACTACTCTCGTAACTGGTTTGACACATTAATACGTAAATTAATCTTCACGTTATTTCCTTACCCGAATCTTTTACGTGTTTTTTTAGTTCCTTTGTTTATCTACCAAAAACTAGGTTTACAAAAACTAGTACGTGCAACAGGTTTACTCAAACTAATTTCTCCTCGCCTAGCCGCGATGGATTCGATATTACCAGAAATCACCTTAAAGTCATTTCAGAGTAACCTACCAACAATAATTCCTGCACAAGGAGAAAAGCGCTACCGTGTTGGTGTAATTTTAGGTTGTGTTCAACGCTTATTTTTCTCACCAGTCAACGAAGCAACAGTACGTGTACTAACAGCGAACGGTTGTGAAGTAGTAATTCCCAAATCACAAGGATGTTGTGCAGCACTACCAGAACACCAAGGACAAACCCAACAAGCACAAGCATTAGCAAAGCAAATGATAGACAGTTTTGCCGACACCAACGTCGATTATGTAATTATTAATGCAGCAGGTTGCGGACACACCTTAAAAGAATACGGTCACATTTTAGAAAACGACCCAGAATACAGCGAAAAAGCCAAGCAATTTGCAGCAAAAGTCAGAGATGCACAAGAATTTTTAGCAACTATTGGCTTAACAACAAAACTATCATCAATTACCGAAAAACCCTTGACATTAGTCTACCAAGATGCATGTCATTTACTACATGGTCAAAAAATTAGCGTCCAACCACGTCAACTTTTACGACAAATACCTAATATCAAATTAAAAGAACCGTTAGATGCGGCATTATGCTGTGGCAGTGCTGGTGTATATAACATGCTGCAACCGGATGTAGCAGAGGAGCTTGGACAGCAAAAAGTGCAGAATTTACTTAATACAGGCGCCGAGCTAATAGCTTCACCAAACCCAGGATGCGCGCTGCAAATTAGCAAACATTTAAAAGCACAAGGTAAAAATGTTGAAGTAATGCATCCAATAGAATTGTTAGATTACGCAATTCGCGGTGAGAAATTGAGTTGATCCCCCCCAACCCCCCCTTAATAAGGGGGGGCTTTAAGATAACTCTAAAAATGTCATTCTGAGCGCAGCGAAGAATCTCTCCAAATATCAAAAGTAAAAACAAGCCTAAAATGTCATTCTGAGCGCAGCGTAAACGGAGTTTTCCCGCAGGGTAGAATCTCTATAAATCTCCAAACTAAAAACAATCCTAAAATAATTAACTACAAGCACATTACTTTGAGTGAAACGCTCTATAAATTTGTCCAAGCATTCAGATATCTGAATTATGCCACAAATGCAAAGGCGCTCACTAAATTGTTTAAGTTTAACAATAATTTATTAAAGTCCATACAAGACTAATCCAAAAATATATTTAAACTATAGTAGTTGTTTCTTATCTACTTTATGAGTAACAAGTTATGTCAGAAAATTTAATAATTGCCCAGCTTACACCTGAACAAGAAGCTTTAATCCCAGTTTATCAGGAAAAATGGTGCCAAATAGCGCTTTCAACTGAGCGAATTGATAGAGACAAAGCTGCTAAGGCAATCAAAACAGCTTATAAATTAATTGATGAAGATGAACCAGATGTTATTTTCTTTGATAGCCCTTATGAGGCTGCCAAACATTTACTATTTAATGATAATTACTCTAACTTGCGTTATGATGAGCTATTGACTAGGTTAATAATAGAAGTGTGCAAAGTTGGAGAAAATTATCCTCAGCTTTCCTTGGAACTACAAGTAAATGATGAATTATGGGACAAAATTACAAACTTTGATGAGATTATGTTGCGAGCAGTTGCGGAACAATTAAAAGCAAACTATGATAAAACGCTATATATATCTGCCGAATTTGAGGGAAGACCACTACAAAGTATTAATATAGACCGTCTAAATTTTGCTTGGGAAGCTGATTTTATCATTTCTGAGCTAAACTTGAAAAGTAATGTGGGCTTAAGCATTTTTTTTAATATTATTGAACATTGTGGATGGATTAATGCATATCAAGAAGCTTGTCTTATTTGTGACCGTCCGACAAAACTATCTTTTAACAGCCAAAACCTTCTTCATGCAGAGGGCAAACCAGCAATAGAGTATGTAGATGGTTTCAGGGTTTACGTTGATAAAGGTGTTATACTATAAAGCACTGGAAGCATTCATATTTTGCGTGTCCCACCAGATATGACATCCGCGCGTGAGGCTATTTGTTGGGTAAATTGGGGTATTGAGCCAGAAAATTTTGCAGTGCAAAGTTGAGATAATTAGATGTATATATAACTTTTTGATTAGCTAGTGATGTATATTTATGGTGTGATTTGAAGACTACACAGGCAGGATGCCTGTGCTACAAGAGTTTATTTAAATTAAGCGGTGGCGCCTACTGTAGCTGGTTGCAATAAACTTAGTAAATGTTTATCGGGGGTACGTACTGCGGCAACTTTGCCGAACGACGGTTCGCGAACTCGTCCTTCTAATTTTGCTCCCATGTTTTCAAGTGTGGCAATGACTTGGTGAATATCATCGACGTTGAAGCTTAAAATTGGTGAGTCGCCTGTTTCGGCATCAGATTCGGCGCCATGAAAAGCAATGGTAGTACCACCTGCATCGATTTCAGCCCATCCAGGTGTAGAAATTTTTACAGTTAATCCTAACCCTTCACTATAAAATTTCACTGCTGCGGGCACATCCTTCACCATCAGCATTACGTACTTAAACTGTGCTGGCATTGTTTGCTACCTATATATATTGTCTCTAGTTTAATTGTATACGTAGAACACTTGTAGAACAGCCTTATATGTTTTAATGAAAGGTTAAGGTCAGGCAGTTTCTTAAAATTTATAGAAGTTTGAGCATTATTAACGCGATACGGGAATAGTAGAAGTATTACGAGTAATGTGTTATGGCAGAAAATTTTATTATTGACCAACTTACTGCCTGCTACCCTTTTTTATGATGATTTAGCATT
Source organism: Calothrix sp. PCC 7716 (assembly GCF_019977735.1). Classification (GTDB taxonomy): domain Bacteria; phylum Cyanobacteriota; class Cyanobacteriia; order Cyanobacteriales; family Nostocaceae; genus Dulcicalothrix. Next base: position 7,160,019 of record NZ_AP025018.1, read on the forward strand.
CATTATTTCGGAGCATCAAATATTAGACCAATATTTTGAAGGAATCCATATTTTGTTAAAATTCTGTTCTTGCGCGGCAGCAAGGCTTGGAGGCATTAAAAATTCTCCGATAACAGTAATGACTTCAGTCAAGGAAACTTGTTCTGTCTTCAGTTGCCCCTTATCAACAAAGGATTTCCATTGTTTCTGTTTAGCGGTGTCAAGAGCAAATTCTAAGGTTAAAGCGAAGGGTAAGATTGTAGGTAATGTTGTTTTGCGTCGGTTAAAGGTGTTTTTGATTGCTTCAGAAAGGATTTCTCCCTGAAATTCAAATTTTTGACAGAGAAACCAGATATCATAAAAATCTTTTAATCGACTGTTTGTGATGCCAAGGTCAACCATTGCTTGAAATTTTTCAGCAACGACTGTTTCACGAGGATAGACAAGCAAACAGGGAGCAGGCATATCCAAGATAGTAGGAAATTCAGCTAATGCCGCTGATGGTGTAACTGCATCACCAAATCCAATATCAACTTGAACCTGGATATGAATCGAAGTCAGTTTACCCGTCAACTTAATTCGTACCCCTTCATATTCCTGTTCTTCCTTGATTTTTTCACCCTTCACACTTTCTTGATCAAAGACAATGCCATCATCCTCAAAGGCTATGCAGCAAATTTCTGCAAATACTTTTTCCAGATAAGAAATTTCATTTTCCCCATAACCAAGGAGGTCTAAATCTTTAGTAGCTCTATGCGGCTCACCATGCCATATCCTAAATAGGCTTGCTCCCTTTAGGATAAACTGCTGCTTGTATGGAGACTGACTCAGCCTGTACAAAAGACGGTCAGCGGCATAACGAGTAAGCAGATAATTAAAATCCTCTTGTCGTAGTTTTGAGAGCTACAGCAACCGCCCTTTAACTGAAGCTGGAATATTACGAAGTGACTTTTTATTCATCTGAGCGACTCCAAATAAGGACGCATCACATTTTGCATTCGGCAGATTTTCGCATAATGCCAAATCTCATCAATACTGCAATGTCTCTCCCGTGTGCCAGAACGTAGTGCTTCGATAGCGACATCAAGACCAATTTTGTTACGGAACTTGAAACAATCTACAACGGTTTTGGCAACAGAATAAACTCTTACGCGCACTCCTTCAATTTCATGCTCCTCAATCCCAGATTCCAAAGCTTGACCAGACATATAAACAATCCGTAGTGGAAGTATATCTTCTTTAGGAGCGCGTGCTTTTTGGGATATAGTTAGCCATACTTCAAAAGGGGCTTGGGTCGTCAGTTCATAAAAGCTGAGAGCAGAAAGCAGGCAGATTATTCCATGAGGAACCCTTTTGGCTGCTTCCACAAAGCTATGACTTTTTGTAATTTCTGCTTCTGTGAAAGTATAAAGCCCACGGGCAGAACGAATTAGCAGTCCTTGCTGCTCAAGACGTTTTAGATATTCCGGATGGATTCCTTTTGCTTCCGCGTCTTTAGCGCGAATCACTCCCATCTCATGGGCGAGTTCCAGCACTTGCTGCATTTTGGACATATTTTAATTCCCCACCTGGTTCAATTTACATTTAAGTGATAAAACGTTAGTTCTTCTATATATTTACCCACATTTTATCACAAAATGTCATCAATTAATATTTTTGATTGATATATTGTAGCTGTACGTATAAACTACATATTAGTTAATAAAAAGTAGTAAAAGTAACATTTATTTTTAGTCTTCTTATAGAAGACTTCTGCTATTAGCATGGGGACTGAAAGGAACATGCGGGTAGGAAAATACATCAAATTTTAGGTATATGAGGTATATAAATAATACCCTAAACCTTGTAGAGACGCGAGGAACATCGCGTCTCTACATGTACCGAACACAGGCAAGATGCCTGTGCCACAAGAGAGAAAAGAAGGGTTAATGGATTATTGATAGGATGAGGGTTACTGCTGAACATAGGGAGAGGGCAAGTAACCAGGTGTTGAATTGTTTTTGCTTTTTTGCTTGAGTTTCTAGTTTTTGGTGTAGTCGTTCGATTTCTGTCTGTGCTTGTTGAAGTTGGTTGTGGATGGTTTGGTTATCGAGATGTAGCTTGTCTAGTGCTTGTTTTCCTCCAAAGTCGGTTATTATTGTTTGAATTTCGGTTTTTATGGTTTGAATTTGTGAGTGTGCTTGAGATACTTCGTTGGTTTGTGATTGGGTTTTTTCTTGGTATCTGGCTATTTCTTGTTTGGTTGTTTCGATTTGCGCTGCTAGTTGGTTGATATGTTCGAGTTGTTGAGGCAAGTCTTTGGTGAATGCTGGTAAGATTGCTTCTAGTTGTTGTGCTTGAGTTTTTGTTGCGTCTACGCTGTCTATGACAATTTTTAGCCCTTGTCTAAATGAATCTAGTACAGTTTGGTAATTTCCTATTTGCTCTAAGTATGATGTTATTTCATCGCGAATTTCATGGATTGTGCTGATATTTGCTTCTAGTTTGACTTGTTGTTCTTGGATTTCTTGGATGTTGTTTTTAACAGTTTGTAAGAATAAGAATGTGTCTGATTTTAGTTGCTCTATTTTGCTGTTATCTTCTATAATAGCTGTGTGAATGTTGGCAGCTTGTTTGACTGCACTGTTCGCTGTTGTAATTCCTCGTTCGATAGTATGCCAAAGTTCTTCTAGTTGTTTGGCTATTTCTGCATCTGTATGTAATTTCATTTAATTTTCTCCTTTTGATAATAGATTATTTAGACGTGATGTAAATGATTCACATAGTAATGTTACAAGTGGCTTTTGTTGGTTTGATTGAGTGTTGATATCTTGCCAAAAACTTAGGTTTTGCTGGTAGTTGCCATCATATATATGTGACCTGACGCGCGCTGCTTCATATGGTAGTCCTTTGGCTTCTAGGTCTTTGGCTATACTCTTTAATAAGTATTTATATTCTTGAAAGTCGGTATCTTTTAATATTTCTGCTTCTGCTACTGCTTGCCACGATAGCCCCATCGCGCGCAATAGTAAACAGCGCAGGTGAATATTTTGAGTTTTTTGGAGTTCGTTGTTTAAGTGTTCATGTGTGTGTTTTTTTAATAGTGTTATGGCTTGGGTTTCCCATATATATAGTTCTGCGTTTTCTACTCCGGCAAATTGCAGTGCTAAATAACTATCCCAATATAGATAACCTGTTTCGCAACGTTTGAGTAGACGTTGTTGTACGTCATCGGTAATTTGATTTAAGTCAGCGTCACTGACAATTTCACTAATCCAATTTATGGCACCTTGGGTATCGATTGTTTCACATTGCTGAAAAAAGTTATAGCCGTTATTGGTAAGGCGCCTTATTTCCGATGTTGTTACAACTACTAACAAACGGGAGCGCGCGCGCGTCAAAAGTGTATACCACTGAAAACTTTCTTCTAGAGTTGGTTTTTCTTCACCTTCAAACAAGCAAAAAGCTACACAAGCTTCAAATTCACGACCTTTAGCTTTTTCTGGGTTGAGAATCACTAAGTTATCGTTTGAGTTTAATACTTTATTGGAAAGTACTTTAACAGCTTTAGCTAAGTCACGCAGTAAATAACGACGATTTTCTTCGTTACCACATTCTCCAGCAAGTTTGTCTAAAAATAAAATAGCTTCTTCTTTAGATGCACATTCTAATAATTTTACACTTTCACCACTTTCAAAAGCGTGTTTAGGATTCGCTGGTAATGGTAGCTCTTTACATTTGTTTTCGGATGTAATTGTTTTTGCTACTTCCCAAAATTGATTTGCAAATTCTAATATTTGGCGTGAGTTACGGTAATTACGTACTAGTTCAATTGAGTTCTTAATATGTAACTGTCCCCAGTTAAAATCAGTAGCTTGAATGCGTTGATTTAAATCACCTAACAGCCATAAATAGGTTTGATGTCCTTGGGCAGCCCATGATTTACATACTGAAATAATAGCTTGTAACTCGCTTAATAAATAATCTTGCGTTTCATCTACTATTAATAAAGTGCATTCAGAATTACTAGGGTTAATGTTCTGTGAATTCTGTAATATTTTCGCTGCATCTGACCGTGATATACGACAAGATAAAGCTTTATAAAAATGCTTCTTACTAATTTTCAATAAATTTTCGACTCGGTGTGAGTTTACTTGATACATAACGTTTTTATCATTAGCTTTATATTTATTTTCATCTAATACAAAAGCTTGATATAATAGAACGTCATCGGTTGTAATATCAGTTTGACGACTATATTTCAGTGCTTGCTTTAATGCATCTAACTCTTCTTGTCCTGAAGCTAGACGGTTTTTAAACTCAGGATTAATTTTAGTCAACCACTGCGGAAACGTACCTAACCAAAAATTATCTTGAGTTGCTGCTGTTTTAACTTCAGAAAATTCGGAAATATCACGCCGCAAAGCTTCCGGTACAATCAACATTGTATTCCACCCAAAATTACGGTGAATTTCGCAAGCGAATAAAGTTGCACAAACCGTCTTACCAGTACCAGGTGCGCTTTGAATAACTATGCACGAACTATCTTCAAACTCATGCACTGTACTTGGTTGATACTGCGAACACAATATTCGTAAAGGTTCATCCAAAATATTGCGCTGGTAATTCGTCAAAATAGGTGAGTACCGATAGCTACCATACACAAACCTATACCAATCGGTATCTTGCTCTCGATTCCAATGGTATGCTGGGTTCTCTTCTAACGCAGTACCTTGTGGGTGCAAAAGTTCTTCAATAACGTTTGTGTGCGAACATTGTCGCTCATCAAAGGCATCATCATAAACACTATCGCGCAACCCAGCTTTGATAACAACTACATTATTATCCGCGCGATGCCAAATAACGCGCCACTTGCCAGAGCGAGTTCGCAATAAATTATCAAAACCCTTGAGCGCTTTCGTTTGCCTTTCATCTCCCTGACTCAACCGATGCAAAATCTGATAAATCCTTTGCAGGTCAGAAGGTGGAAGCTTTTGGATTTCGCGAAAGGCTGCTCGTATTATTTTCACGTCAGCCATACAAAACGTCTTCTCCCCGATAAACTGTAGTTGTATGTGCTTAGTATTCCCAGCTTTGCTAACAATTAATCATCTTGTAGGATAGACATCTTGTGGAATGGGCATCCTTGCCCGTTTCATATCACAAGTTTATTTTTTATACCACAGAGACTCGACGGGCACAGTACAGACCGAATTAATTCGGTCTGTACAAAGGATTAAACCACGCTCGTCACAAAGGACACAAAGGAAGAGTAGGAGAAGAGAAGTTCAAATTCCTTGCTCAAATTCGTCTATGGCTAAAATGTCATCTGAAATTAACGTGCATTCTTCATAATTATGCCAACTGGCGCCACTAGTGATAAATCTTTCCTCTGGGTCATCAGCTTGAGCTATTTCTGGTTCTTCAATAAGTTTTTTGAGAACTGCTGACCATTTTATCCTCCCTATTATCCTCTTATTATATTCGAGCGACTAAGCCAGAAGTCTAGGGAACTTGTATACTAGAGAAAAGTTTGTGTGATGGAAGTTTCACCTATGCCCTCACCATTTCCAGGCATGGATCCATACCTTGAGCAGGCAGTTTTCTGGTCTTCGTTTCATAGCCGACTCATAGTAGCCATTGCTGATGTAATTGAACCGCAGTTAAGTTCGCAGTATTATGTCGAAGTTGAAACCCGAACTTATCAAAGCGATGACAGCGATGATAGTTTACTGATAGGTGTCCCCGATGCTGTTATATTCGCGAGCAAATCTGACATAACAAGCGAGCAACTTACGGATAATAGCTCTGTTGCAACACAGTCTCGTCCTGAATTAGTTATGTTACCGATGCCAGTTTCAGTTAACGAGCGTTATTTGGAAGTGCGCGAGATGGTCACGGATGATGTCGTTACTGTGATTGAACTTTTATCACCAAAGAACAAGCGAGCTGGGGATGGTCGAACTGCTTATGAGAAAAAACGACGAGCAATTTTAGGTAGTGCTACTAATTTAATCGAACTAGATTTATTACGGGCAGGCAAACCGATGGAGATTCGAGGTATGCAATCAACAACTGCGTATAGAATCTTAGTTAGTCGCAGTCATCAACGTCCCGCAGCAGAACTTTACCGTGTTTCCCTGCAACAGCAGTTACCAATTTTCCCTATACCTTTGAAGCTTAATCAAGTAGAACCTTTAGTAAATTTACAAGAAGTATTTAATGGTGTTTATGAACGCGCGCGTTATGCAACACGTATAGATTATCACCAGCCTGTTCCATCACCTGCATTGTCAAAACAAGATGAACAATGGGTTAAAGCGTTGTTGTCTCCGATTCGAGTTATATAATTCTCTATTATATATAGACGTAATTAAATATTTAAGGAAGTGAAAGTGCTTATGATACAAAAAGAGTTTGGTGCAAAACGAGTGTATCCAAGCGAAGAAGGTTTGCATTTTGAACTTTATACTGAGGCTGAAGCGATTGATGCTTATAACGATGCCAAAAATAGAAATGTGTCAGTGGAACTCAATGGCTTGATTTTGACATGGAAGTTTCCTAATCCGAAAAAAAAGCCATAAGAGTAAATAATTTATATAAATCAAGGCTTTGGCCTCCCTGTAATTTTAATTAGTGGTGGACCTGGCTGCTACAACTATCTCGAACCCGTAGCTGCACTTCTTAATGATATAGTACACACAATTCGTTTTGACCCTCGCGGGTGTGGTCGTTCTTCACTGACACCACCATACGACCTCCAAACGACAATTACAGACCTTGATGAGTTACGTAAAATACTTGGTATTGAAGAATGGGTAGTGTTAGGACATTCTTGGGGTGCAGACGTGGCACTTGCTTATGCTCTTACATACCCTACGTGTACACGCGGTATCATTTACCTTTGTGGTCGAGGGTTACAAAATGACAAAGATTGGAAGGATGCTTACCGTAGAGGACGTGACGCAGGAGTAGAAATTGCACCAGATTTTGCTTACCCAATGAATATGGAAGTCAACGAGGTGGGCAATTGTTCATGGAAAGCATTTATCAAGCAACCATTATTATGGAAACAAGTTTCAATACTCGCGGCGCCGATGTTTGCTGTGGTTGGTCGCGAAGATATTCGTCCCAGTTGGCCAGTTGAGCAAATAACAAACCTCATGCCCAAAGCTCGTTTTGAAATAATTAAGGGGGCAGGGCATTATGTGTGGCTGACACATTCGAGTCAGTTACGCTTGATTTTACGAGATTTTTTATGTTCTATATGTAGCCCATAAGTTGTGATGAGTTTACACAAGTATTTGCCCTAAAATGATGCGTTTAATTTGATACAGAGTAGGATTCGTTTGCACAGTGTATAAGTAATGTACTAATGTCAAAAAAGAAACCTTTGAATATAGACTTTTCAAAAGAAACAGAGGTAGGCTATAAGCGTGTTTACTCACGATTGCCACTTTTAACAAACCTTGGAGCAGTCTGGGATGGGGTTTACTTTGCATATGACAATCAACCACCTCATGAAACTCCCGAAGTAATCGCTCCACAAATAGGTGTTGCTATTTTTACACAAGTGCCTGAAGCTATTCAGTATGAACAAACTTTAGATAGGCGCCTTTATTGTAAACAAGTTTGTTCTGGTGATATTTTCAGAAGGCAGAAGGCAGAAGGCAGGAGGCAGAGGGCAGAAGGAACCCACCTTTAAAAAAGTGGGATTGAAGCAAGGACGCTGTTTTTCTTCGCGCTTCGCGGTCTCGTTCACGTAGTGTACCGAAGGTAAAAACGTCTTTTTTTTACTGGGCTTTAAACCCAGAACGCGCATTTCTTACTGGTATTTTACCTTCTGCCATCTGCCCTCTGCCCTCTGCCTTTTCTTGTAATTACTCCGGCAAATACAAGTACTCGCGCGCGGTGGAATAAGACTTTTGGGACAATTTTACTTGGCTTTGAACCATTAGTTTTTAAGCGTACAATTTACGAGTTGCTTGACCCAGACAAAGTAGAAATGGCGCCACACTTTGGAGTTTCTGACCCATTAGTTTACCAAATTGGACTAGCGTTAAAATCAGCTTTGGAAAATTATAGTACGCCCAGTCGTTTATACGTAGAAACGATGGCAAACGCTTTGGCTGTTCACATAATACAAAAATACTTAATTAACAAGCCTGTGATACAGGATTATACACAGGGATTATCGCGATACCAGTTGCAAACAGTTATTGATTATATTCATGCACATCTGAGTGAAAATATAGGATTAGCAGAACTAGCAGAGTTAGTACAAATGAGTTCGCGCTATTTTCTAAAACTTTTTAAAACATCGACAGGCATTACTCCTCATCAATTTGTCATCCGTACCAGGGTAGAACTTGCCAAGCAGTTATTGCGAGCAGGAAGAATGAGCATTGCTGAAATCGCACATTACTGCGGTTTTGCAAATCAGAGTCATTTGAATATGCACTTTAAGCGTTTGCTTGGCATAACTCCTAAACAGTTTCAACAGAAATAGTAATAACTTACAAAAATCTGAATAATCTGAAAGACAACGAACCGTCGATTTTGCTTTATTACAAGAAACGTCATTTAAGCAAAATGAACACAGAACTTGACTTTCAAGGAAGTTTTATCCAATCTCTTGTAGATATGGGAGTACCAATTGGCGCCGCAAAAGCGATCTGGATGCCGTTACCAATGGTACTAATGTTGATTGTTGCAACGGTGGGAGTGCTGGTTTGTATATGGCAAGAGCGAAAAATTTCTGCCGCAGTACAGCAACGTATTGGCCCAGAGTATATAGGCCCTCTGGGATTATTAGCTCCAGTGGCGGATGGTTTAAAGTTGGTATTCAAAGAAGATGTAGTACCAGCGAATGCGGACGCTTGGTTATTCACACTTGGTCCCATAATCGTAATACTTCCGGTATTTATCTCTTACCTGATTGTGCCCTTTGGACAGAATTTAATTATTGGTAACGTTGGTATAGGTGTATTTTTGTGGATTGCTTTATCTAGCATTTAGCCTATAGGTTTGCTGATGTCTGGTTATGCGTCGAATAATAAATATTCTCTATTAGGAGGATTACGTGCTGCTGCACAGTCAATTAGTTATGAAATTCCTCTTGCCCTCAGTGTTTTAGCTGTAGTCATGATGTCCAACAGCCTTAGTACTATCGATATTGTTAATCAGCAGTCTGGTTACGGTATTTTAGGATGGAATATTTGGCGCCAGCCAGTAGGTTTTATTATATTTTGGATAGCAGCGCTTGCTGAATGCGAACGAATGCCTTTCGATTTACCAGAAGCAGAAGAAGAAATTGTAGCAGGTTATCAAACAGAATACTCTGGAATGAAATTTGCTTTGTTTTATATTGCTTCTTACGTCAACTTGGTTTTATCTGCCTTGCTGGTATCAATTTTATATTTAGGAGGTTGGGATTTTCCAATTCCGATTAACTTAATAGCTAATTGGCTCTCGATTAGTCAAACTCATCCCATACTACAAGTTGTAACCGCTTGTTTGGGAATAATTATGACTTTGCTCAAAACTTACTTTCTCGTATTTATCGCTATTCTTCTACGGTGGACAGTACCGCGCGTTCGTATCGACCAGCTACTAAATTTAGGATGGAAATTTTTGCTACCTGTCGCTTTAGTAAATCTACTAATAACAGCCGCGCTTAAATTAATTTTTCCTCTAGCTTTTGGTGGTTAATAAGATAGTCTTGATTAGTATCATGAAGAAGCCATTCGATCCAATCCCCATAAGGACTACAATAGGCTAAAGTGTGTGAGGTTTTGATTCCTTTTCTAAAAAACTAACTTCGACGAGTTATTCACGTTATTTAACTTTTTCAGAAGCGTTAATACTTCCATCGCTAACTAAGTGTCCATCTTCCATATATACAATTCGGTCGGCAATATCTAAAATACGGTTATCGTGAGTTACTAACAGAATTGTGCAACCTTGCTCTTTAGCTAGTACTTGCATCATTTCTACTACATCTCTTCCTGATTTTTTATCAAGAGCAGCAGTTGGTTCGTCAGCAAGCACGATTTTGGGGTGACTGACCAAAGCGCGCGCTATTGCTACACGTTGTTTTTGGCCTCCTGATAAACTATCTGGATAGTAATCAACACGTTCTCCCAACCCAACTTGTTTAAGTATCTCGGTTGCAATTTTATTCATATCTTTTTTCAAAAAGTCATCGTGTATTTCTAGAGACATTCGCACATTTTGCTTTGCGGTTAAAAAAGTGAGTAAGTTATGTGCTTGGAAAATATAGCCAATTTTCTGCCTTAATTGCGTTAGTTGTTTTTTACTGGCGCCGCAAATTTCTTGTCCAAGTATTTTTAAACTTCCAGATTGCGCTGAACGTAAACCTCCCATTAACGTAAGCAGAGTCGTTTTCCCAGAACCACTAGGTCCCGTCATAATCACAATTTCACCAGTATTAATATTAAGATTGATGTCAAACAGAGCCTGTTTGCGAAGCTCACCCTCTCCAAAATAATGATTAACATTACAAGCTGAAATTACGGGTTCAGTTTTTGTTCGTTGTTCAATATTAGCAAAATTAATATCTTGCATAAGTTTACCTTGATTTATTGCTTTCAGGAAAAACGACTTTATCAATTACATGAATAACACCATTAGCTGCTTTAATATCTGCTTGAGTTACCCTGGCATTATTAACGCGCACTCGACCAGTTATACTAACCCCAATATCTAATGAACTGCCTTCAAAACTTTTTAATTGACCAATTCTAAAACTTCTAGAATTATACGCATTGGCAACAATATGATAATTTATGGCTTTGCGTAATAGTTCTTTATTTTCTGGCTTGAATAAAGATTCTAAAGTACTTTTTGGTAAAGCTGCAAACGCTTCATCTGTAGGTACAAACACTGTAAATATTTTATCACTTGATAAAATTTCTGTTAATCCTGCGGCTTCAACAGCTTTGCGAAACGTTTTCGTATTAGGTTGATTAGCAATAACCTGAACAATTGTATCAGCTTGAAATGTTACATTATTTGCCTCGGAAGCAATGTAACCAGCTTTAGCATTATTTGGAAAGTTAATTAACAAGTCTGTATTTATCAAAGCAAACACAAGCGTTTGAGCCAGTATGTGTTGATGTTTTTGAAGTTTCATAACGATTAGTTGTATATATTAGCTATCAAATTAGAAAATATCTGCCGGGTCAGCAGCTTGTAACTTACGCATTGCTACGCTACCAGATACAGTACACATAACAATGGTGAGAAAAAGTACTAAAATCGCGCGGTTAACTGTCATCCCAATGGGTAAAAGTGTTGCAGATGCAGCAAGTAAGTAAAAAGCACTAGAAAGTACAAAACCTGGTATAAATCCTAAAATTGCCAAAATCAATGATTCTTGAATTAATACGCCAACAAGATACATATCGCTGTAACCCATTGCTTTGAGGGTGGCATACTCGGACAAATGGTCTGATACATCGGAATAGAGAATTTGGTAAACGATTACAATCCCGACAACAAAGCCAATCACGGTTCCAAATCCAAAAATAAAACCTGTAGGCGTACTAGTCGCCCAGTATACTTTTTCTCGTTCTGCAAATTCTTCTATAGTCAATATCAACACATCTTTTGGCAGATAATCTCGTAACGCAGTTTGTACTAGTTGCTTATTCACCCCAGGCTTTAATTTGATTAAACCAACGTCAATTTCCTCTGGTTGGCGCTCAGGAAATATACGCATAAACGTTGAGTCACTGGTAATCATCATTCCATCAGAACCGAAGGAAACACCAAAAGTAAATAACCCCACTACTTGTAGTTGTTTATCGTTAGCTTGCACTGTTAAAGAATTATCTTTCTGAAAAAGAGTTGCAATATCTCCAAACTCAGCACGACTCGCTCTGTCAAATATGACTCTATCAAGCATCTTGAGTTTGTTAAATTGCTGTGCTATCTCTGGTTGGTTAAATACTGGTTTAGCAGGACTTACACCAACTGTTAATACAGTACGTTCTCTTTGAGTTTCTTGTGGATTGCGCCATGTTGCACGTCCAATATAAATTGGAGTTACAGATTTCACCTCTTTAAAGGCGCCTGTTTGATACAACCGTTCTCTAGGAAAAGATTTGAGCGATGTAAATGCTTCGGAAATAGGATTGATGATAAATAAATCTGCTTGCAAAGAGTAATGGAGGTTAGCTGCGGATTCATAAAGTGTTTCATTTAATCCCATTTGGACAAACATGAGAACATCAGCAAATGCAATTCCCGCTAAAGCTATAGCAAGACGAGTTTTTTCACGTCGCACCTGAAACCATGCCAGTGGAGTTTTACGCAGTAGTTGACGAAACATAAGATGTTTTCGATTATGTTTGAATTAAATTTGGATTGCTGCTTGTACTTGCAAGTTTGTTAAATTTGCAACTCGTTGACTCGATTCTGGATTTAAGCGGATTCGCACTTCCACAACTCGACGCTCTAGATTTTCACCTGGTTGACCGCTTGTAATTTCTTGTGGTGTAACAATTATTCCAACCAAGCTAACGGCGCCACTCACTTCTCCTGTAAATGATTCGCTTGTTATAATTGCTTGTTGACCTGTGCGGATTTTACCAATATCTGTTTGGTAAACTTCTGCGACTACTTCCATTTGGTTAGTTTGCCCTAAGTCGGCAATACCCGATGTACCAACAATTTCTCCAGCTTTTGCATGAATTTCTAGAATTCTACCGGATTTTGGCGCCCGAACATAAGCATTATCTAAATTAGCTTGAGCGATCTTGACGGCAGATGAAGCTTTGTCCACGCTAGCAGTAGCTTTCTTGACATCAACTGGACGTACTTCCATTATCCTATTCAGCGTGGCTACTGCTTCATTAACTTGTTGTTTTCCTGACAACTCTATACGTCTTAGATTTGCCTGTGCTTCGAGTATTTGTTGCTGACGTGATGCTTGAATACGGTTAAAATTTGCGCGTGCTTCGACTATTTGCTGCTGTCGCGATGCTTGAATACGTTTTAAATTTGCTTGCGCTTCTGCTAGTTGCTGTTGTGCTTTTTGCATTGCCAAGCGCTTACTATCTCTTAATGAAGCAGAAATTGCTCCCTCTTGAAACAGTTGCTGATTACGTTGATATTCTGTTTGAGCATTATTTAATTCTGCCTGAAAGCTTTCAATCAATGCTTTTTGTGCTGCAATTTCTGTTTCTCGTTCCGATTGTAAACGCGCGATAGCTGCTTGTTGTGCCTCTATTTCTGTATTTTTCTCCGCTTGAAGACGATTGATAGTTGCTCGTTGTGCTTCAGCAAGTGTAGTGTTTTCTACCTTCAAGCGCGCAATAGTAGCTTGTTGTGCCCCTATTTCTCCTGTTTTGGCGCCTGCTTTAACTATTGCTAATTCAGCTTCTGAGACTTTTACCTGTTCTTGTGCTTCATTGAGTGTACTTTCTAAGCTATCGCGCGCATTCATAACAGCAATCACATCACCAGCTTTTACCTTATCACCTCGGTTTACCATAAGTTTTGCTACACGGTCATTACTTAATGTTGCTCCAACAGATACTTTTATAACTTCTCCAACTGGCTGAAGTCTTCCTAAAGCAGTCACTTGCCTCACTTGAGGTATTACAGTCTGTTCAGGTTCTTTCTGAGTTTGCCCAATTTGAGAAAATCCATAGTAGACCGCTACACCTGTAATACAAGTGGCGCCAACAATTAAAGCAATCATCCACCTATTTTTTAAAGGCTTCAATATTACTTGGAAGCTCATGAAAGATTCCTCATAAATTTCTTTCTTAGATTTGGAAGCAGGATTTTACGTATTTTTCTCAACATGTTGATATTATCTATCCTATATCAACTTGTTGAGATTGGCAAGAAAAAATTACAGCTAGGATGCAACTAATACTCAAGCACTGCCTGACCCAACTTACCCATATCAACAAGTTGATAGTTGTGATAAAATCTTTGAATATGTGATGAATATTATTAGTACGTTTCGGGCGCAGTTCAAAGGTGAATCAGTTTACAAGCAACAGTAAGATTATTAATGTTTATCGAGCCAGTGCTGTGCTTGAAAGTGTGCTTGATACTGCCTTGGCGCCTATCGGGCTGACAACGGCACAATGGGGTGCATTGCGAATTATATATGAAAATCCAGGTTCTTCAGGTGCGGATATGTCACGGATAGCTTTTGTGTCTCCACAAGCGGCTGCCACAATGTTGCAACGTTTGGATCAAGCAAAACTAATTACTCGGCGCCCTCCAAAACGTGGTCGAATCTTAGAAACATATTTAACTGAACGTGGTGAGGAGCTTTTGCGCGAAGGTGATCATATTGTTGATGAGACAGAAGCGCGCTTTTTCTCGAATTTCACGCCAACAGAACAAAAGGACTTTAACGAGTATCTACTACGTTCCATTGCGAATATGGACTTTAAGTAAGGGACTTCCATATAAAAAAATCTCCAAATTTTTTTGTGGAGCAGGCATCCTTGCCTGCTCTAGACGCAGGCGGGCAAGGATGCCCGCTCCACAACATGAAGAATTTATTTTTTGGAAGTCCCTAAGTGATTGTAACTAAATAATTAACGTAAGAATATCAAAAAAGAAACCTTTAAATATAGACTTTTCAAAAGAAACAGAGGACAATCAAAGGAATACCTTGTACTTGAGGGTTCTGCATTATGGCCAAAATTTGTATTAAATTTAGTTAGCGTTCCGGGTGTTAAAGCAATTTGGCTTACGGCTTCTAACCAACTTTTTCAAAGCCGAATCAAGCTTGAAAGCAATTTTTGTAATGTATGTGAGGACGAAAAATACTTAATTCAAAAGTAAAAAATATGAATGGGTTACGCTCATTCCATGCTAGCATGGAATGAGCAAGAAAGGTTTTATTGTCATGAGTAAAAAGACTCTATTGCTGGAAGCAATTGCAGCTCTGCCGGAGGAACTAGTTGATCAAGCATTGACCTATGTGCTGATGTTGCAAAATCCAATTCAGATTACACCTGGAGTTTGCGGAGGGCAGGCACTTGCAGCAGAGGGTGTTCAAAAAGGTTTGTTTGTTGACACGCAGACAATGCGTCCAAAGCGTTTAACTCCAGAAGAAAGGGCTTTGTTTAACCCATATTTAGACCCAAGTACTTAAGTGAAGGTATTTGCAAAAGCTTATCCCGGTTTTCTTTAGGCTTTAGTATGTTTTTAATTGAATGGCAGTTATTTACAGTAAT
Organism: Calothrix sp. PCC 7716; assembly: GCF_019977735.1. Lineage (GTDB taxonomy): Bacteria > Cyanobacteriota > Cyanobacteriia > Cyanobacteriales > Nostocaceae > Dulcicalothrix. Next base: position 7,175,210 of record NZ_AP025018.1, read on the forward strand.
TTTTATATCAAATAAACAGCAGTAAAAGTGAGAGTAACTGCCATGAAAAGTAACTAATACATTAGTCATTAAAATTATGTGACAATAGACTCAATAATTAACCATACACCGATTATAAATAAAAGTATTTGAAAAATTTTGGGTGAGTATTTTGTGATTTGATAAGCAATTTTAAGAATTAAGCGGGCTGACTGTTCTCGATAAAAAAGATAAATTAGCAGTAGACCTAGTAATGGGAATACAAAAATAAAATTGTAGAATATTAGTGTAAAAATCACTTCTATGGAACTCAATTTACTTTGAACGATACGCTCAATAGCTATAATGTAGGGGAAAGCTGTTGGCGCCTCTAAAAAAGTCACGCTGAGTCCTAATAAAAAAGTATTAATTGGTTTCGTCACTTTTGGCTTATCGATAGCTTTTTCTGATGAATATGGATTGATACTTAACGCAAATACTATCATCGCTACGCCGATTAGGAATTGTAATATGTAGATGTACGAACCAATATAATTGATAATATTCTCAATTAATTTCGTAAAACCCAGTGCAAGCAAGCAACCCGCAATGAAGTATGCAAGAAAAACTCCTAATATAAATGTTGCAGAACGTTTGACTGGATTGGGTGTGGAAAGTAAATAGATTTGTAGTATAGCTGCCGTAGGATTGATACTATCGGCAAGAGCAATTACGCCAAGATAAGTTAGTAGTCCAAACATGATAATTATTAGCTATTGATTACTAAAAAACATCTGCTGGGTCGGCAGATTGAAGTTTACGAAGTGCAATGGCGCCTGAAAAAGTACACATAACCACAGTTAGTAAGAACACATGCACTGCTCTCTCAACTGTCATACCGATTGGTAATAATGTTGCTACATAGGCAATTTGATAAATGCCTATAGACACCAAATATCCTGGAATGAAACCGAAAGCTGCCAACAACAATGCTTCTTGCATAAGGACACCAATAAAATATCCATCTCCATAACCCATTGCTTTTAAAGTTGCATACTCTGGCAGGTGATTAGCAACATCGGTATAAAGAATTTGATATACAATCACAATGCCAACGATAAAGCCAACAATTACACCAAGTCCAAAAATAAAACCAATTGTCCCCCCACTCTCTACATAATGTCTCTCCGCAGCAACGAATTCTTCGAGGGTGAAAATTTTTATGTCCTTTGGCAATCCCATACTTAACTGCGCGCGCATAGATATTGGATTGACTCCCGGTTTCAGTTGAATTAAACCAACATCAACTTCATATGCTTGGCGCCCTGGAAATAGCCTCAAAAATGTTGAGTCACCAACAATCACGTTGCCATCGGCAGTAAACGAAGTGCCAAGGTTGAAAAGACCGCTCACTAAGACATCCCGACGGTTTAAATTCGCTTCGATTTGTCCCTGTTTTTGTATCGACTCAGCTACATTTCCATATTCAGGACGCGATGCCAAATCAAAGAGAGCCGAATTCAAAAGTTTTAATTCAGAAGCATTTCGACGCAGTTCGGGTAACTTAAAACTGGCGCCATCTGGCTCGATACCCCAAATCATAATCGCGCGATTAATATCAGTTTGAGCATTCTTACACTGCCCCATACCTGCATAAATCGAGCTTACTGACTTCACTCCAGAGTAGCTCAATACTTGATACAGCCTGTCTCTGGAAAAGCTTTTTGTTGTGGATAAACTTTGAAATTGCCTATCCACTACTATCAAATCTCCATCCAGCATTTTGTTGGCTTTGGTGGCACTGGTATAAAGTGAAGCCTCAAACCCCATTTGCACAAAGATAAGAATATCCGCAAAGGCTATACCAGCTACAGCTACAGCCAAACGTGTCTTTTCCTTCATTACCTGGCGCCATGCTAGAGGAGTCTTGCGAAATAATTTATTCAGCATATTTTTGTATATCGAACATTCGTTATATAACAAATCAGCAAAATTATGGTTAATTGAGAAATAACGTAATAAGCAATACCTCCTGTTACTGTAATCGCAGCAACTTATAGCCGATCTTCTTTCATATTTGACTGGGGGGCAAATATTTTAAAATTCATAAGACTACGTGCGGTAGTCTAAGACAAACGTGCTTTTATGCGCTATGCGACATAAAAGTTCATAGCATGGATATTTGCTGACACCTTTTACTGTACCAGCTAGACGGTAAACATGTCAAGAAGAAACCGTCTGGATGGTATACTTAAGCTGTAGAGGCGACTTATTCTAGGCAAACTCAGTGAATGTCCTTTGTGCCCTAAGAAAGCGGGAAATCCTCGCTCCTTACGTAGTTTATTCCTCTTGCCTCTGTGTACTCTGCGTCTCTGTGGTAAATATATATACTCCTCTTCATGAATAACATAGACCACTAGTGTTGGTAAACGCCCACAGTTGGAACGGGCAAGGATGCCCATTCCACAACATGGAGAATTAATTTTTTGGAAGTCCCTAAGATGTTGTGAGTAAAGTTTTGATGAGCAATAAAAAGCGATGAAATGCCCTTACCAATGATTTTAGCGGGCTTACGCAGGATTTTTATAAGTATTTGATACTGGATATGGGGCACGAGCAACACAGGCTAGTCATTCTCGCAGTACTGTTAAGAAAAATAACGTAATAATTAATACCTCCTGTTACAGGAATTGGCGCCGTTTAATGATGAAACCAGGTAGGGACACGACGCACGTAATGTCTCTACCGATTATTTATCAAATTAATTTATCAGTTGAATATCTAACTCTTTTTGCCATTGCAAGATTGATTTATTCCACCCTTGTTCCCACTTAGCTGCAATTAATGGTTTAGCAGTCTTTCCCATTTGCCAACCTTGCTCTATAACCGCAAGATACTTTGGCAGCATGTCTTTTGATGCCACCAAACTGCCAATCAAAGCACCAACAAGAGCAACTACTGCTGAAGGTAAACGAAATTGTGCTACATAAAACGCTTGTAAACCTAGTTCACCCAAGACAGAAGTATCAAATCCTGTCACAACATGCCATAAATCATGAGTGATTTGATAGCGGTACTCTATATAACTCACATCCGAATTTACTTTTTGCCATGAAAATAAATTTGGATCAAGGTCTAAGGGTTTTAAGTTAGCTTGCTTTAAGCGTGATGCGTAGACATAACCTAAAGAATCTTCAGGCAATTTCAATAAAGTCTCTAGTTCTGGAAGCGGCGCCGAATAACGCTCTTGAATAATTGCAGCAACATCTGAATTAGACTTTATATCTTTCACAGCTTCTTTGTAAACGCTTGACTTAACTAGATGTTCTGTTAATCTGGCGTAAACTTCATTTACAGCATCAATATCAAATTCATCAGTCTCTTGTGTAGCTGTAAACGTTGCCAGAATTGCTTCCATCAAGTCTTCTTGAAAAGAATTTGTGTTGTCTTTTTTCTGTATATTTAGTGTTTCCATGACTCCAGTCCTTAATTAATCAATAAGTATGGTGCCAGTAAAGCGAATTACTATACTGTCTGGACGGTTTATAAATCTACTGTACCAACCAGACGGTAAGATGTCAACAAAAAACCGTCTATATGGTATAGTATGGATATACGAGCAATGTATGCTTGTAAAAACAATAGTTTCTTGCAAGCGAGTTTATGAAATCTGCTGAAGTTTCTACACCAAAGCCATCAAAAGGCGCCAGTAAATCGAAATCTGGCTCTGCGACTCGTGATAAACTCCTTTCAGCAGCGATTCAAATTATTATTACTCAAGGTATAGAAAGGCTAACCTTGGATGCGGTTGCTCGTGAAGCGGTCGTTAGTAAAGGTGGTTTGCTTTATCATTTTCCTAGTAAAGAAGCTTTAGTTGCTGGGGTCATATCTTATTTAATTGATGATTTTAATGCTGCAATTGAAAAAGAATTAGAACACTCACATACAGATAACCCTTCAAAAGAATGGCTTAAAGCTTATGTACGAGCAAGCTTTAATAGTAGCCAACCACCCCTAGCCTTAATTGCTGGCTTATTTATAGCTGTTACACATAATCCAGAGTTAGTAGAACATGCACGTGATGGTTGTGCCCAATGGCAACGCCACTTTGATGAAAGTGGACTTGACCCTGTTCGTGCTGGTATTATTCGATTAGCTACAGAAGGTTTATATCCAACAGAAATGTTTGGTGTTGAACCAATTCAAGAGCCTTTACGCAGTCAGTTAAAAGATGCAATTTTAGAACTTATCGATTCGTCAAATTAATTTGCATTATTTGGCGTTAATCGGTTGTGAGCGTTGCCAACAGAATTCCTAAGAGACGCTCGATAGGTGTTATATCATATTCAGTAATATCAACCACAAGTTCAGTTCCTGAGAGCTTGAGGAATTTCCAATTACTGCCATTGGTTACACAACCATAGACAGAGGAAATCGTAAGATTGTGAGTTTGATTAAACAGTTGTGCTGCTACCATAGCGGCGGCACATTGTCCTAGCCCATTTTCTAAAATACCACGTTTGGCTGACTCTATCACTACAACTGGAGCTTGAATTACAGATTGAATAGGGCTAAGGCTAATTAAAAAATCACAGTAGCCATTTAACTTGCGTTGCGGGTCTACGTTAAATTCTTTACCAGCAAATACACTTATCTGCTGATGTTTCATCTCTCTTATTTCCAGCAGTACTTGAGCAATAATCCCACTATAACGAGCAATTTCAGACCCCACTGCAATTGCCCAAGGCATTTCCCGTTCGAGAATTGCAACTAATAGTTCCGTTGGTTGTACGGGTTGACTTTGAATTAGCGAGCGCGTTTCCCGAATGCTAAGATTAAACTGTTCGAGAACCATTTCTAACGTAAAGTGACTATACACCATCGTAATATTGCTCCTCCATAATCTACTTTACCGCATTTCTCACAAGTAGGCAGTAAAAAAGAATAATTTTATTGATTCGTCAAATTGATTTGCGGCATTGATTCTGCTTCTTTTGTAGCACTAGAGGTTCTAATTGCCGAAGCTAAAATTTTAATAAAGCTGGCAATTGGAACTGCTAAAAATAACCCTAATGGGCCTGCAAATCTGGCGCCTAAGAACAGCGAAATCAAAAGCCAAAAAGGATTTAAGCCAACCAAGTTACCAAGAATACGGGGAGCTATCAACGTTTCATTTATTTGACCAAGTATAACTGTTATAACCAAGACTTTGATTCCTACCCAAAAATCCTGAATAGTTAATATTAATCCAATTATTGCAATGCTGGTGGCGCCTCCCAAAGGGATTAAGCTCATAATTCCAATAACCACTCCAAACAGCAAACCAAAAGGTACATTTAATAATAAAAATGCACTGGTTTGCAAAACAGTTAAAATCGTTGCAATAATAAATTGACCAGAAATAAAATTTTCAAAAGTTTGCCGTAGAGAATTTTGTATTTGCTCTCTCCACCACAAAGGCAACCAACTTAATAAACCTTTCCAAACCCTATCACCGCTCAAAGTCAACACAAGGGTGAAAACAAGGATTAAAAAAATATTCGCAATACTACCAAGAGTCTCAAAAGCAACATTAAACGCTTGACTAGCGATTACCTGAACTTGGTGAAGTAACTGGTCACTAAACTGAGCAGTAATTCCATCCAAATTTATTGGTAGCTGTCGAGCTTCTACCCAAGCGTTAAGAACATCAGCTTGTTTGTCAATTAATTCAATCCAATGCGGCAGATTAATTAATAATTCGTTAGCTTGGAGGATAATTTCAGGCACCAACGTTAGAGCTAGAGCAGTTATACCAATCAAAGCACTTACGAATACCAGTACTACTGCTAATACTCGCTTTAAACCAAGTTTTTCCAAAAACCCAATTGGATAATCAAGCAAAAATGCAAACAAAATAGCTAGAACCACTATTGTAGCTAGAGGTTGCACTTGTTGTACGAGTATAAGCAAAAGCCAGCCGTTGAGGAACAACATCGGAAAAAACAGTCCCCAACGAAATTCCGAAGGAATTAGCGCAATAGCTTTCTGTATCATTTGCAATAATTACCAGATAAAATATCATTAATTATAATTAGTATACCATCTAGACGGTATACTAAAATAGTGTTATGAGTTTAATTTTTGGATGGCTTTATTGGCGCCAAAGGCTTTTAGCTACTATATTAGTACAGTTAAAAATTTAAACACGTGCTAAAAGTTGAAAAGCTTTAGCCAAATTATGATTCATAGTCATAACATTAAATTCTTGAAAGTAAACACGCTTAAAATTGACAGTTAGTGTATTTACCCAGTCACTATCATGACACTAGAAAAATCACGTTAGTAAACTTCGTCGTGTGTACCTACATCGACTAAAACGATTGCTTCTTCTTCCTCATCCTCAACTTTTTCAAAATAGAAGATAATCCGAAAGTCATATTCCACAGAACACGACCAAAGACCCTTAAGCTCCCCTTGCAGTTTGTGGGTTTTGAGGGTAGGGTAAAATGGATCCATTTCAAGCTGACTTAAAGTAATTAAAACTTTGGCTTGAAGTTGAGGGCGATTTTTACAACGACGTTTAAGGGCACGGCGAAAACTTTCGTCGAAAATTAACAGCCTCATTCCTCATCTCCAAATATATTAGCCATCAGTTCGGCGGCAGTGCCCCTAATAGCAGTGCCGTTACTGACGGCTTGCATTGTTGTAAGTGCTGATTCGGCAATTTCTTGGCGCCGTTTAGCAATGCGACGTTTGTAAATCAATTCAAATAGCACATCTTGCTCGTCTTCTGAAAGAGCTTCCACGGAATCAATGATTGTTTGCAAGGTAGGAGCTTGAGACATAAATTAAATAATGCGGTTTAGTTTTCATTATAATATCCTTCCTACAAGTGGGAAGTACGCTTGTTTGATTCATAAGTGCCCTCAAACGAGCGTACTTAGGAGCGAATTGCTAAAATATCTGGCTCTTTATCGCTCATCAATTGCTTTAAGTTCTGGTTTTCTGTATTGATGAATAATTATAGTTGCTTAGAGAGATTTACGCAGCTAGTTAAAAGATGAGATTTTAGCCTTAATTGAAAAATCCTATTGTTGGGGAAGTTATTCTTAGGTTGCGTTTTTAAAGTCTGGATTTGATAGAGCATCTGTTCCAGTTTGCACCTTGTTTAATAGCTTAATCAAAGTTTTCTTTTCTGTTGGCGCCAGATTTGCCATTAATCCTGTCGTGCGGCAGAAATGATCAGGCAATATTTTAGTAACTAACTGGCGCCCTTTTTGAGTCAGACGAATAATCAGTCTTCGACGGTCGTTAGGATGTGCTTCGCGTTTAACTAATTCTTCTCGCTCAAGCCCATCTAACAGTCCAGTGATAGTAGCACGAGTTACATCCGCGCGTTCAGCAAATTCAGAAGGTGTAAGTCCTTCGGAAGCAACATACAACTGCATTAGCAGTGTAAATTTTCCGATTGAAAGACCATAACGAGCAAAGTGGATATCGAAGGCTGCATAAACGGATGCCGTTACATCAAGGAATGCCAAACAGGTTTCGACAGAAGGAATATCCAGTTCAGAATATTGACTGGCAAGTTCATCAATAGCTTGGCGATTTGGGAAAGTTCTCATAGAGGTACATTTATGGATAGCTACCTTATTATAAGCCGCCTAACAATATTTACTTTCACTACAAAGCATGACACAATATAATTAGCCGCCTAACTATCAGGTGGCTAATGTAATTAGGGATTTTGGTCATGAAATTGAAAGTACACCAGAAAAATTGGTTGTTGAGCTTCCATATTGTTTCTGCAAGCACTTGGTTAGGGACTGCTTTTTGCTCACTAGTTCTCGCTATCTATTATCAAAACTGGGCAAACGGTAACGAACTCTATGCAATAAATACAGCACGTAACATAATGGGTGAGTTGATTATTGTTCCTTCAGCAGTTTCATCTTTAGTTTCGGGGTTACTTTTGTGCAGCTTTACAGTTTGGGGATTTTTCAAGCATCGTTGGGTAATTGCAAAGCAGATTTTAACTATGATGCTCATCATTATTGGGTCAGTTTGGCTTGGCCCTTGGACTAAACAAGCTACATCTATTTCTGCAACCGAACGTTTACAAGTCTTGCAAAATCCTACTTATGTTTTTATTCGTGATGCAGTGATTGTTGGAGGCGCCGTACAAACGCTTGTACTTGTATTCATCATCGTCATCTCAGTATTGAAACCTTGGGGACGGCGTAAAACATCTCTGTAACCATGCTTGCTAAATAAAACAACAGCCCTCAACATCCGCATGACATGTTAAATTACACTGCTGCTACCAATATCTACCAGAAACCTATAACTCGCACCATTGCTCTTGGAATTAGTTTGTTACTTTACTTGCTGTTGGCTAAATATCCAGCAAAAGCAGAAACTGAGATAAGTGAGGCGCCTTTTCGCGATCAAATCACATCGGTCGATGAACTTTCTGATGTCCAACCCAGTGATTGGGCATTTAAAGCACTACAATCACTAATAGAACGTTATGGTTGTATTGCTGGATACAATAGCAATTTCCGTGGTAATCGCGCAATTACCCGTTATGAGTTTGCTGCTGGTTTAAATACTTGTTTGAACAACATTAATCAATTAATTTCATCAGTCACAGACGGAAGCGTTAAAACAGAAGAACTGACAACCTTGAAAAAGCTCCAACAAGAGTTTAGTACTGAACTCAGTATCTTGCAGGAACGAGTAAATACTTTACAAGCTCATACAGCAAGTTTGGAATCACAACAATTTTCTACAACTACCAAGTTACAAGGGCAAGTAATCATGTCTGTTAATGCGGGTGGGTTTGATGGAAAACAGATTATCGACTCTAATGGGAGAGAACTTGCTGATACAAATCCTAACCCAACAGTAATATATAGAGCGGGAGTTGATTTAAATACAAGTTTCCACGGTACAGACTTACTCAAAATACGAGTTGAGACTGGTAGTGGTGGCGCATTGGATAATGCCGCAGGAGTTCTAGAACCAAATTTCGGTAGTTCGTTGGACTACTCAGTTAAGCCACCTGTAGACCGTGATATGGTAATCGGAAGGCTGTATTACACCTTTAAACCAAATAGTGATTTCATAGTTTCTATTGGGCCAGATATTCGCACGACTGATTATTTAGACCGTAACAGTTATGCTAATCGCAGTTTTTTAGACTTTAGCACTCAACCATTTGTAAATAACTTTATTCTCTTTCCCGTTAGTGGTCCTGCTTCTGGAGGGGCAGTTGACTGGAAACCAGGGCAAGGAGCATTTGCATTACGAGCCGTATATGCTGTTGCCGATGCAGCTAACCCAAGTAATACTGGTCGAATTACTGGCGCCTCATCATTTGCACGTTTGCTATATCCCAATTCACCGGGTGGAGACCGTGGCTTATTTGGCGATAGTTATCAAAGAAGTGTAGAGATAGAATATGCACCGACTAAGAATTTTGCCTTGCGTTTGCAATACAGTAGTGGAGAAGTATTTAACAACCGCTTTGATGTAATCGGCGCCAATTTTGAGCTTACATTAGGTACACAGTTTGGAATTTTTGGTAGGTACGGTTACAGTCGCTTTGATAACACAGTATTTGGGGATATAGAACCAAATTATTGGATGGCAGGAGTTTCTCTACGAGATTTATTCCAAGAAGGCGCCATTTTTGGCGTAGCAGTTGGTCAGCCATTCATCGATAGTAATATTGGCGACGCAACTCAAACAAGTTTAGAAGCTTTTTACAACTATCCGTTGAGTCAAAATATTCGCATTACACCATCAGTTCAAGTCATTACTAATGCAGGAAACCAAGATAGTAACGGTGATATTGTAACAAGTACACTTCGGACAGTATTTTCTTTTTAGCCAAAATTTCAACAAGCATAAAATAGGAGCTTTAACAGTGATAAAAGTTAACTATTACTTTGCTCAATTCATCATCTTAATATTGCCCGGATCCAATGTTGTCATGCTGAGGAACGAAGCATCTCAAAGCGTGATGTAAACGTAGTTTTGCCGCTTTCTTAGCATATCCGCGAGATTCTAGCCTGCGGCAAATGCTTCGCATAACACTGCGTTCAGAATGACATTGGGCATTTTTTTAGTGGAATTCTCTAAATAACTTCTAATTGCTGTAATGTTTTTTTACACAGGATACAAAAAGAATGGTTGGAACAATGCCGCATCCAGGAACGCGCTCTATGGCTGCCTGTGTCGCTTCTGGTTCATATATCTGTTTAATCTCGAAACCTGTTCCAATCAAAGTGTTGATATAAGTAGATAATTTTCTATGATAGGCACCTAATATACCCCTAATTCGATTTGAATTAGCCGACTGCCAAAATCCCTCTGTAAAGTACTGTGTCACTTCTAAACTGACTTTTCCATCTGCATTGGTACGCCATTGACTATGAGGCGATTCAAAACAGGGATGCGTGATGGCAAACCCAAACCAGCCTCTTGGACGAAGTACCCGATATACTGCATGGCACAGTGCATCTAAATCAGGAATATCCATTAACGCCAGATAAGAAGTTGCACCATCAAAGCCAATCATCAAGTTGCGCCAGCTTTTGAGCATCGTCAACCAAATACTGAATACCAAGCCCAACCTGCTGCTCTTCTCGTTGTGCAATTTCAATCAGTTGAGAAGAAATATCAATACCAACAACTCGCGCCTTTTTTTGAGCCAATGACCGAGCAATGCGTCCCTGTCCACAGGCTACATCGCATATTAACTGGTTATCCACGGCGCCGATAAAATCAAGGAATGTCGATACAGTTGTATTGTCTACTGCGCTTTGATCACGTACCCAAGCGTCATACCAATTAGCAATCGAATCATACCCTGCTTGCATGTGTATTTCCTTGCACGAGTCTCAACTACATCTAATTATTATAATGACGTAAATGCCTGACGGTTAGTTTGGCTATTTGAGCCACAGTGAATAAGCGTGCAGTCTATGATGATTGTTCTTAAATAGCAAGATTTTTATATTCGCGCAAGAAACTGAAAGATTTTTCGGTTCAACATCATTAACTTGTAACTATATCAAGCCGCATTGAAATAATTACCTATTTCACGCTCGAAGAGCCAGTTACCAGTTACCAACTTATGACCTCAATATCTCCAAACTCCAAATTAAAAACAGAAATCCGAGAATTTGTCCAACTAGCAATACCCTTGGCGAGCGCTCAAGTAACACAGTCATTAACGGGTTTTGTAGATACTGTGATGATGGGTAGATTAGGACAAGAAGCTCTCGCTGCGGGAGGTTTGGCTTCGTTAACTTTTCTTGTACTGTCATTTACAGCAAGTGGTGTTGTAATGGGGGTGAGTCCTCTTGTTGCTGAAGCTTACGGTGAAGGTAAAAAAACGCGCGTTTCGGTATTAGGGCGCCAGGGATTATGGTTGTCGCTGTTAATCGCTATACCAACGATGTTCTTAATTGGGCATATGGATAGTTTAATGATTAAATTTGGGCAAGCAGTAAATATTGTTACCTTAGCCAATAGCTACTTAGATGTAATGTTATGGGGATTATTTCCAGCAGTGGGGTTTGCAATGCTTCGGAGCTTTATCTCTGGACTTTCTCTAGCTCGTCCAATAATGGCAATTGTAATTGGGGGAACGCTGTTCAATATTGTCGGAAATTACACTTTAGGATACGGTAAATTTGGCTTTCCTCGAATGGAATTAGCAGGTTTAGCTTTGTCAAGCGCTCTTGCTCAATGGCTAATGTTTTTGGCTTTAGTAATTTATGTCCTTAAACACGAGCGACTTAAAAATTACCGAGTATTTCAAGATTTACATCGCATTAAACCAACAATCATTCGAGAATTATTATGGATTGGGGCGCCGATTGGAATTGCAGTGGCATTAGAAAGTGGTCTATTTGCAGTTGTTACTTACCTCATGGGTATATTAGGAACTGAAGTACTTGCAGCGCATCAAATTATTTTGCAAACAACAATGGTTATTTACATGGTTCCTTTAGGTATGTCTTTTGCAACAACAGCGCGCGTTGGTCAATGTTTGGGGCAGAAAAACTATGAAGGTATATTTAGGGCAGGCTATGTTAGTATCTCAAGTGCGGCAATATTTATGACTTTGACGGCAATAGCACTTCTGACTCATTCACGACAGATTGTTGGGCTTTTCTTAGATATCAACAATCCAGAAAATGCCAAAGTGTTAGCGCTTGCAACTTCAATGTTAACAGTCGCAGCTTTTGCACAGATTTTAGATGGAGTACAAAAAACTACCTACGGAGCATTACAAGGATTGCAAGACACGCGCGTGCCAGTAATTTTGAGCTTAATATCTTTTTGGGGAATAGGTTTAACTTTGGGTTATTTTCTAGGATTTCATCTTGGTTTTGGTGGTACAGGTTTGTGGTTAGGGCAGTCAATAGGTGTTGCAATTTCCGCAGGATGTTTTATCTGGCGCTTCCGCAAGCTATTATCAAAGAATAAAACCCAAGCATTTTGAATAAACTTTGCAAAATGTAGGTTGGGTGGAGGCTTTGCGGAACCCAACATAACGTCTACGATCTTCACACAGTAGCATAGATTCTAATCTATGCTATTTATACCTATTCACAATTATCTAATATCATAGAGACTGTTATGCCAAGATTATTAAGAAAATCTAAAATATTCATAAAACTAATTTTTTAGATTTAAACTCATTAATCTTAAATCCAAGACACACCAGGGTAAAGGTAATGCCACAGAACGATTCTCCTATTATTGATTTAGCAAAAGAAGAGGACGTTTTAAAGATTTTACCTTGCGTTCCCAAGTATTCCAGTCGTAGTGCAGGCTGGAAAAGTATCCAACTTCTGCACAACAGCTTACCAGCTTGGGAAAGCGTTGAACATTCTTATACAGACCATATAGTTGATATCAGCGATACACAAGTAGCTAAATTGGAACGAGTACTTGAAAATAAGAGGCAAGAAACTTCAATTAGTACTGGAGAAGTCGCTATTATTCCTGCTTATACACCTCATAGACTAGCTTGTAACCAAGCAAGTGAATGTACGTTTTTAATTCTTAATCCATCTGTTATTGCGCGCGTTGCATACGAATCAACTGACCCTGATAAACTAGAATTAGTACCCCATTTTGATAAACCTGACCCATTAATTTACCAAATTTGTTCGGCATTAAAAAACATATTGCAAACAAATCCACAAGGAAGTTCTCTTTATGCTGAGTCAATGGTAACAGCTTTAGCAGCACATTTATTGCAATATTACTCTGCTCAAAAAGCAGTTGTACAAAATTTCAAGGGTGGAATAACAAAATATAAACTGCAACAAGCTATTGATTATATCCATCAGAATTTAGCAGAGGATATATCTTTAGAAGCGTTAGCTCAACACGTAGAAATGAGTCAATATCATTTTTCTCGTTTATTTAAAGAAGCAACAGGTTTGGCGCCTTACCAATTTGTAATGAAGTGTCGGGTTGAACGCGCGAAAGAATTAATATTGCATCGAGAGTTAAATATTGCGGAAATTTCTTTAAAAGTTGGGTTTAACAGTCAAAGTAATTTTACGCAAAATTTTAAGCGTTTTACTGGTGTTACTCCTAAACAATACACAGCTCATATGAAATAGGGAATATACTCTTAATTTTACTAAATTTTATTACAAAAGTGCCTATAAACTTAGTGGAAAATATGCTTTTGATAACTGTTACTTAATCTGATTGTGGCACCGTATGTTTTGGTAAGATGTGAAATATAGGTGGTTAAAGTATATAGTCAAGTTTATAATAGTATTGTACTAAAGAAATAATTCATTTAGAGCGCTTATGGCAATCCATTGGCTAGTATTGTTATCAATCTGGGAGATGCATTTTTAATAAATACACCTCCCAATGGCGAACATCTCTACATTGCAATTGCACACACAAACATCTGAAATTTTGTACTTGTTTGTCAATGTAACAACTCGGAGAAGTAGCTCTGAAACTGCCTGTATTCTTTTACCTGGTACAGATGTGCCGGATTTTATCGTTCGTGAGTCTATACATCTTCAAAAAGGTTTCATTGATTAAAGCTTTGTGCTAATTGTTTCTCCATAGCTATTACGTGTGCTAACTCTAGCTCTAGTGCTTGCTTGCGCTTACGAATTCTTTCTAACCGCTGCGCTTGTACTTCTTTACTAAAAAATCTTTCTACCAAGGCTTCTTGTTGAGTTGGAGTTAATCGTCCAATACCTGGGTCTTTATCTACTTCATCAAGAACCTGCCACATTTTAAGTTGTTCTTCTGTTGGAGTGTTATTAATTTGACTCATGGTTTTACTAATCAAATAATTGAGATGAACGACGGTAAGCTTGGTTAGCGAGAAATCTTTCTGCTAATTCTCTTGTAAGCAACATTTCTCCTGAACCATCAGTTTCTATGAACCCAATTTCATTGTAACGGTATTTGGCGCGAGGGATAGCAAATAATTTAACAACCCCACCAAATTGCTTAGATTGACTCTCTTTAACAATTTCTTCCACCAACGAAGTTGCAGAGCCTTTTTTTGTTTCCACTTGTACTTGCTCAACAACATTCCAAGGAGCATTAGTCAGAGATTCGATTGCTATCGCATTTAATCTTTCTCCTTCGTACTCTACTTCTACCTCTTTGATTGCTGCAATAGCTTGAAGAACTTGGTTATCATCAACAACTCCTCTAAACTCATCGATTGTTATGTCTTGGTCTCCAAATAGTATTGCATCACTTAAAAACTGTATTTTTGATACACAATCCCAAAAAGGTGTATCACGGGTGTTTTCTCTATTGCCTTCAAAGTAAATATTAATGTATTCTTGAGCTTTTAATGCCCATTCATCTAAAATACTAGAAACATCTATTGAATTTCCTATAACGTAACTAAAACTGTTCATTATTTGAAAAACTCCAATTTTATTCATTAATTTAACTATATCATATTCCAATAAGTATCAAAAGAGCAACCTAATATTTAGAATATCAAATATTGACGTACTTCATTAACTATATATAATATTAATTTTTATTCCTATTTAATAATGAGTGCATTTTTTGATAATTCGATGCCAATTTTAAACTTAGGAGTTCGTCAAGGCTCATAAATACTTGGGAATCGATAATTTTTTATTATAAACGTTATTCAAGCGTTATCTTTTTTCGCTTAATGTACCTGCAATAATAATTGTCGTGCGTATTAGTTTTAGTTAACTTCATTTCTCCAAAGTCCTGCCGAAGACGGCATAAAGCCGCAGCGTGAGTAAAAGTTTGAATGCGAGGCTTTGAATGTCACTGTGACGATTTTGATTCCAATTCTTTTAGCTTCCTCTAGAAGAATTTTTACCAAAGCAGAACCAATCCCTTTACGCTGGTAACCTGGATGAACCATAATATCCTCTAAATATCCGTGTTCTAATCCTGTGCCCGCAATGTAGCCGAATGCGATTAATTTGCCCTTTTCGTGTACCCCTACCCAAAAGGTACATTTTTCAAATAGTAATGGGTAATCACTGTCACGCCTCTCCCAACCTACTGATTCTCTCAGGTCAGGAACTTCCCAATCCTTTATTTTTGGATTTAGATTAACATGATAATTTTCCATATTCAGCTATTATGATATTCAAAATTCTTTGGTTCAGTACTTGTTATGAGTTCATCTATTTTATGATAACTGTATATTTCCAACAGTACCTCAATAAACTTTATTAAAACAGGAGATAATTCTTCTTGGCGCCAAACAGCAGCAAGCTGTAACTGGGGAATTTTACCTTCTATTTGTCTACAAACTACACCAGAACCTTACACGACGAAGACTTTTGCAGTCAATGGATATACCAGGAGTAAAATCAGCTCAAGGAATTTATCTTGGTATCGTTTCTTGGAAAAATCCCCAAACCCGTAAGCGAGCAAATGTATTAGCAATTGGTTTTAATCCCTCTAAACCTGCTTTCGACATACCAGAAATTAATCGCCAATTAAGTACTATCAAGATGCCAGATACTTTTCTTTTTGACCGTGGCGCCAGGGGAGAATATCAAGAAACAAGAGCTACTATTAAGCAAGGTAAGCCTGTTACTACTGAAGTTGGGCGCCGCGCGATTACTATAAATAGCTTATTTCAGGTAGGAGCATCCTTTGCATTTCAAACATCCTCTAAGGAATATCTTTTACAGATAAAGATGTTTTACCAATTCCTCCCATTCCTAATATCGTATCACCAATGACAGTTTTATTATGTTATAAGAAATCATCTTATTTAAGGAGGCGCCTCTACTCTGTGCCCTCTGTGTCTCTGTGGTAAAAAATTATATGACTGCACATCTGAGACAGATGTGCTACATATGGGGGGCATTTTGTAACGTTTCTATTTTTTCGACTAAGAGACGAAGTTGAGCGGGTTTATTGCGAAACCAATCTGTTGACCAAATTCGGTGGATGTTCCAGCCAAGTTTTTCAAGTACTTGTTGCCTTAAACGGTCACGGTCTCTGGCTGTAGGGGAACTATGGTAGGATGCACCATCACATTCAATGCCTAATAAAAATTCTCCTGGGTGATTTTTGTTGACAACTGCTAGGTCAATTCGATAACCTGAACATCCAACTTGAGTACGTATAGTATACCCATGTTTTACTAAGGTGTGGTAAACATCTTCTTCAAATGGTGAGTCAAATTTAAGTTCCGAGGTATACAAATTACCTTCGAGTCTTTTACCACCGCTTTCTGCATACTCTAAGTAATCTCGTAATAATTTTATACCCTGGCTTTTACTGCGTGTTATATCTATATCACCAGCTAGGAGAGAGGAGACTAAGGTAATTTTACTTTTTGCCCGTGTAATAGCTACATTCAGGCGCCGTTCTCCACCTTGTTTTATAATTGGGCCAAAATTAAGATAAAGTTTACCTTCGGAGTCACGAGCATAACCGACGCTAAGTAATATCACATCTCGCTCATCACCTTGAACATTTTCTAGTGCTTTGAGGAAAAACTGAGGTGAGTTGTCGCTGCAAAATATTTCAAATTCGGGGTTGTCGCGTCCCAAAATCTCTATTTGCTCTTGAATTGCGTTAGCTTGAGCTTCGCTAAATGCAATAATACCGAGAGATTGGTTGGGAGATGATTGAAAATGTTCTAACGCTAACTGAGCAACTACTTCTGCCTCACGTCTATTATCCCGGCGCCCACCTCGGTCGTAAATACCATCAGGGACATGTTTAAACCATACTCCCAAGTTGAGATTTTGAACTGGGTTCGGAAATGTAATTAATTGAGATTCGTAAAAATGTTTAATTTGAACATTCATCTAAAACGCTTTCATAGCTTGCATTATCCTCATCTTCTACATCTTCTCCATTATCTCCGGTTGTAAAGAAAGATGTTGGTGGAAGTTGTTTGTTGTCACCTATTACAATAACTTGGTCGGCACGAATAATCGCAGGAACAACATCCTCCGTGCGAAGTTGAGAAGCTTCATCGAAAATTAGAACGTCAAAATGAATTACCGATGCATCAATATATTGACTAACTGATAGTGGACTCATCATCCAGCAAGGTTTTAAAGCTTTGACTAAGTTTGGCGCCCCTTTTTGTTTATCATTAAGGAGTTTACGAATCGGCAAATGCTGCTTTTTCTTAGTTACTTCTCTTTTCAGTATTTGTAACTCAGCTTGAATATCTAAGCTTTTTTCGTAATTTTGCCAGCGTTGTGCGTGAAGTTGCTTTAAACGTTCTCTAGCAGTATCAAGTTGGTTGCTATCAAGTTTAGAAAAATCTTCAATTTGTCGTTCGTGTACCTCAACATTAAAGTTCTTTAACTCAGGTTTCTGAGCAAGGATAGCATCAAGGCATGTTTTGTAGATAATTTTTTCTAGACATGGAAACCATTGTAATGGTTTTATTTTACGCTCGCGTAAAGCATCTAATAATTTTTTAGTACCTAAATTTTCAAGTTTTTCATAGGTTTCTTTATAAGTTAACCATTCTTGGAAGTCAGATAATTCAGATTTAGCTAAATTCAGAAAACTTTCTAATTCTACGAAAGTAATTTTATTTTTGGGTAGATAAGAATCTGTAATATCACTTTCATTAAAGTATAATAGGATAAAATCTAACCCTTGCTTGATATTTTTATGCGTTAATTCAAATGTTTTTACAAGTTCGCTGAGTTCGCGTCGTTGAGAGGGAGAATTTAGAATTTGCTGAACAGAATCAGTGTCGAGCGAATACTGTTGTAAATCAAGGCGCCAATTTAAAGCTTCTTTTATTTGTTTTAATTCTGCTTGACTGGAAATTTGCGGGTTAAACAAAGAACCAAAAATTTGAGCAGGTAGATAATCAGCTTGACTGAGCTTATTTTTAAGGACAGCCATAGGATTTAGTTTATCATCCCGCAAAGCATCTACAAATTCTTGAAGCCCTAAATTTTCTAGCTCTGTATGTATTGCTTTATATGTTAGCCAATCGCGGAAATGTGATAAATCAGTTTTAGCTGCAAATAGAAAATTCGCCAAATCGGTAAATAAAATTTGAGTATGAGGTAGATATTGCCCAACAATATCATTTTCTTTAAAGTACATAAGTACCAAATTCATACCCTTTCTAAAATTTTCAGGAAAGGATTCAATTTTCTCAAATAATTCAACTAGTTCACGTCGCTCTCCAGCAGAATTTAGAACTTGCTGAATATAGTGAGTGTCGAGCGGATACTGTTGTAAATCAACTAGCCAATTTAAAGCTTCCTCAATTTGTTTTAATTCTGCTTGGCTCGAAATTTGCGTGTTAAATAAGCAGCCAAAAACTTGAGCAGGTAAATAATCTATTTGGCTGAGTTTATTTTGAAGGACGACTATAGGACTTGGTTTATTATCTCGCAAAGCATCTACAAAGTTTTGAAATCCTAAATTTTCTAGCTTTGTATGAATTTCTTTGTATGTTGACCAATTACGAAAATGTGGTAAATCAGTTTTAGCTTGATTCAAAAACTTTATCAGGTCAGTAAATAATATTTTATTTGCAGGTAGATATTGCCCGATGATATCATTTTCGTTAAAGTATGAAGTCAAAAAATTCATTCCCTGGTTAAAGTTATCAGGGAATGATTCAACTATTTTAACTAGTTCACTCAGTTCCTGCCGTAAAGATGGAGAATTTATAAGGCGCCTAACAGAGTCATGAGTCAGCGAATAATTTGGTAAGTTAGTCAGCCAACTTAAAGCTTGCTCAATTTCGATTAATTCTGACTGACGAGAAAATTCAGGGTTAAATAAAGACCCAAAAACTTGACGAGCAGGGTAGTTGCTTTCATACAGTTCATTTCTTGCTGCTTGTACTTCAACAGCTTGTAATAAATCACGTTTTAATTCATTAAACGAAATCTGTCCTTTTTGAATGCGTAGTTTTTTCAAATAGTTAATATCGTTTCTATATTTGGGATTAAAAATTCTCATAATCCAATAACGATTATATCTTTGAAACCTATTATTCAAAGCAGGCAATTCTGAAGAAAATAATTCTGCATTATATTTTTGTTTTAAAAATGGTTCATTTTCTTCTAAAAATGTGATATTTGCTTTTAACTTAGCAAAGGCATCCTGAGCAATTGAAACATCTACTGTGTTCCAGTCACTTGGCAAATCAGATGGACTATTTAATGTATAATGAAGAGCAGGCAAGGATGCTTCAATATTTTCTAAATTTAATAGTGGCTGAATTGTTAAAATAGTTTGAAGCTGTTGAGATGCTGTTTGAAGCGAATAAATAGCTTTCTGAAAACTTTCTATTTTGTTATTAATTTCTAGTTCTAGAGTTTCTGAACAAGATTGTAATTTACTGTGATGCCAAATAGTTGTAGTTTCTTCTCTTAAAAAGGGTAGAAACATAGAAAGCTGATGCAGTAAATTTTTAGCTTCTACTGAAAGCTTATTTTTCTCAATTTCTCGAACATCGTTTCTCAAAATATTTAAAGCATCTCGAATAATTGAAATATTCAATAAGACCCAGTTCTCTGGTAACTTAGATGGCGCCTTCAATATATGTTGAAGAGTTAGATAGCAAATTTGTACATCTCTTAAATTCAACAAAGGTTGAACTTTAAGTGTCATTTCAAGCTGTTGACTAACTGTTTGAATTAAATAAATTGCTTGTTGAAATTCCTCAAGTTTACTTTTTATTTCCAATTCCTGCGTTTCAGAGCAATGCTTTAAATTGCTTCGTTCCCAAATAAGTGTTTTTTCTCCTCTTAAGAATAATAAAAATGAATAAAGTCGAGCAAGTAGATTTTTAGCTTCTTGAGAAATTTTTTTGTTTTCAATTTCTTGAACGTCTTTTTCTAAAATACTAAATGCTTCACGAGCGCTGGAAACATCTAATTTAGTCCAATTTTCTGGTAATTCTAATGGCGCCTTTACTATATGATATATAGCTGAGTAGCAATTTTCGAGTGACTCTAAATTAGTTAAAGCTTGAATTTGTAATATTCTTTGTAACTCTTGACTAATGTTTTGAGTTGAAATAATTGCTTGCTGGAACTCTTGTATTTTTTCTCTAATTTCTAATTCCAGATGGTAAGAATAAGTCGCAAGAGAACTTTTTGCCCAAATAGTTGTTTTATCTCCTTGAAAGAACGGTAAAAACTGCGCTAGCTGATTCAATAAATTTTCAGCCTCTTGCAATTTGTGTAAATTCCATTGACTGAAATTAGAAAGTATAATATCAATATCTGGAATTCCTTCGCGCTCTTTCTTCAAAAGTGTGCCAAATATTTCAAATGGTGATTTATCTAAAGGCTTTTCTTTCGCATGTAGACTTGTGTGATATGAATTAACTAATTGACGATTAGAAGCAAACCTTTCAAAAAATAAATTGTGATTTTCTGAACTAGATATTTGTGATATATCATTAATGGTTTTGTCTAAATTCTGGATAAGTTTGCGTTTATCAGTTGTACCACTGTGGTGAAGATTAAGACAGATATGGTCTAAACCACATTCTACCATGCGCTTATAAACAACACTTAATGCTGTTTCTTTTTCTGCAACCAATAGAACTGATTTACCCTCACCAACCAGTTCAGCAATTATATTTACAATAGTTTGGCTTTTACCAGTTCCTGGTGGTCCCTGAACAACAAAACTAGAACCTCTTTTTGCTGCTTCTATCACAACTTGCTGACTAGAATCAGCATCTAAAATTTGAAATATTTGTTCTGGTTTAACTAGTGAATCTAAAGCTTCGGCATTTGGTGGTTCTTTAAAGTTGGATTGATAGCTAGTTAAATCTCCGCTAATTGCTTGCAAAATCGGGTGAGAAAAAATTCGTGTCTCATTTTCAATGATGTCCCTAACCATTGTCGCTTTGGCATAAGAAAACAGTGATAAAAACACATTATCTTTAATTTGCCAAGTCTGACGGTCTACTAAAAATTCTCTAATTAGGGTAATTATTTCGTCGTAATTTAAGTCTTGTATAATTTCTGCTTCTGGAAGCTCAATCCCAAATTGCTTTAACTTTTGCACTAAGGTTGGATTTAATACTACATCCTCTTCTAAGGCAGATAGTTTATATACATCTCGTCTAGGTTGCTTAATTAACTTTACAGGAACTAAAATTAACGGCGAGGTTAAAGCTTCTTCTGGTTTATCCTTGTCATACCAAGTTAATGCTCCCAATGCAAGAAATAAACTGTTTACTCCTCGCTCTTCAAATGACAGTCGCGCTTCGCTACGTAATTTCTTCAGGCGTTTGAGTTGTTCGCTACCTGTTTGACGAGTAATTAATTCCAGAGGATTTGCGGCGCCTGGTAATGCTTTATTATTTTTCAATAGCGAAGTATCTTGATACTCACTATCAAACATCTGAAAATTAAGCGTTTTCTTCTCAAATACAAGGTTTTGCAAGAGAATATTCGCAGAATCTGTGAGAATCTCTAAAGCTCGTGGACTATCTTGGTTAAACTTGATAAGAGGATTTCGTTTCCCCAAGTCAGCTAACCCAGCTTTCCACTTTGCAATCTTTTGAATAAGGTTTTGCCGAAAGTCCAAAGCTGGCTGCTGCATATCCGCTCTCTTGTTTAATTACACTTATACTAGAACACTGTAGTTATTTTAGCTGACTAGCGTTTGCTTGAAAAATACTTTCTATACAAATAAACAACAAGATTTTTCCTGTATCTCTAAATTCGTATCAGGAGAAAATTCTCAGAGGTAAAGTGTAATATGTTTTACAGATAAGCAACGGCGCCCATTATCTTGTAGAAGGCACCTATCCAACTTATGGTTTTGCTAATTTTTGTACAAAACTTACATATTCGGAACTACTCAATCCTTGTTGTCGCACAGCTAAAACCTTTGCCATATCACCCGCAAGCAATGCTTTCACATCTAACCACAAACCTGGATAAACCTGGCTTTTAATTACACCACTTGCATCAGCTTCTAAAGATATATACTCGCCATTCTGTAAGCAAAACCAATCAAGTTTATTATCTAACGTTTGCCAAACAATATATTCTTTTACGCCATTGCGACGATAAACTTTTTTCTTATCGTGTAAATCATTCGCTGCGCTGCTTCCTGCGACTTCAGCAACTAATTCTGGCGCCCCTTCTATATAATCATCAATAGTAATACGCGAATTTCCACCTGATTCGATACGTAGCGAAGCGTCAGGTTGTGGTTCGTTGTCTGCATCTAACCGAACTGTTGCATTATCATTCAAATCAACCCCCGGAGTAACTGCTTCGTAAACTCCCAACCACGTCATCAACCTTCCGTGAGGTTTACCATGAGCTTTAGAGCGGACTGGAGATGCCATGTATACTATTCCCTCTATCAATTCTGCTTTTTTAATATGCGGCATCGCGGTATATCGCCGTTCAAATTCATGACGAGTCAACCTATCGCCATTTTCCAATGGTGGAATGTAAGTACTTCTATTAAGGTTTTGCTCTACTGATGCTGTCATGCCGGAAAATACCAATAAAGAATTGTCCTTGCGTTTAGTATATCAGTTTTAGTCAGTAGCTGTTTAACATTGGGGGCTAAATGATAAGATTTGTAACAATTTCGGCAAGTTTGTGTAAAAACCGCGCGCATAAAAATGAATTATATTTATAAGCTCAACTTTTGATGATGCTGTTTAGTAGCAGATATGAGATTAACACCTTGGTCGCTCTTTATCTTGATGGCAATAGGGATAATAGTTAATATTCCGGTTAGTCTCCTTGCTCAATCTCAACCTATACAGCAAGTAGGACAACCAAACAGCGAAGAAGAAGTCAAGCAAAAGAATCTACAAGTGCTTCGATTGTACATGGAAGGCAATTACACAGATGCTATTAACCTTGCAGAGCGTACTTTGGCAATTGCTCAAAAGATATTAGGAAAAGAACATCCTGAATTAGCTACTAGCCTTGAAAATTTGGCTATACTCTACCAAGTACAGGGAAACTATCAACAGGTTGAACCTCTCCTGCAACGTGCCCTAGTTATTTTAGAAAAGGTGCGTGGAAAAGAACATCCTGAAATTGCCAGAATTCTCAACAATTTGGCTCAAGTATATCAGGTACAAGAAAAGGTGCTAGGAAAAGAAAATCCTGATATTGTTAGTACTCTTCACGGTTTAGCATATTTGTACCAAACACAGGGGGCGCCTCTAGTCCCGTGGTGTTTGCAGATATTGATTACAACCAGCAAGAAAAAGGGACTTCCAATTAAATAAACACCCCGAGTACACAGTTACAAAGTGTTGGTTTGAAAGATATCGCAATGAACCAAAAGTTGAGTGCTGTACACTTACTGATTCTGCTAAATTGTAAAATTTTGTTTCTTACTCTCTTAAATCACTTGAAGCGGTAGCAGGTAGGCGCCTGATACCTAGCCCGCTCAGGAGTGACTGATGAATCCTAGTATTAGGCAACTTTGTTTGAGTCTAACTTCTTTGAAAAATCTGATATAGATTTTTGTGGAAGTGAGTGTGGTAATAATTGCACGCGCCAGAGTTCTCGGTCATCAGTTAAATCGCTTGCAGCGGTTCTACCGTGCAACATGTAATGATTTTCAATTAAAAGTAGGTCGCCTTGCTGCCAATCATGGCAAATTAAACAGCTATCGTCGTACACCTTGGCTTGTAGTTCAGCAATTAGTTGTTGAAAATCTTGTTGGGGTAGACTTTGTGATGATAGCTCAAAGGTTTGTAATTTAGAGCTAGAAGCTTCTTGATAGCGAAGGATATCTTCACCTGTAATCGGGTGTTGCATAATTAATGGATAGCTGTGTTTTTTGCCTCCGTAGTAAGTAAGTTTGGTGAAGTAATCAATTTCTATTTGTTTCCAAACCTCAACTTTTGTAGAGCCGGCATTTTCAAGCACTCTTCGACCGTCAACTATTGTGGTCTGTCCTTCTCCATTTGCTGGAGCTTTATGACAATAAAGAATAAAAAACTGAGGTGTAAAATCTTCATAGCGACCGCTTGCTTCTAAGTAAGAGGGTGGCATACTTAAATCCCAATGTAAGGGAACAGCTTCACGAGAAGCAATATAACCATCAGGTCTTTCTTTTGGTCGAATTGTATGTACAGGTCCGAAGTCCCAGATTACTGGTTTTCCAAACAAGCTTGAAAACTCGACAAGATGCTCTTTACTGTCAACATGAAAACCTCGTAAAACCACAAACCCATACTCTAAACAAAGATTTTGTAATGTTTTTGAATTAAGGCAAGAACAGTCAGGCTTTTGCTGATTAACATTACCTTTATAAGTAATGCGAATTCCTGTTTTTGGCGGGTTGATAATTTCTAATTCACATTCACTCCAAATTTCTTCAGTTGACTGTAAGAAATACCAAGGTTGTTGGTGACGCTTAACTAAAGCGGTTAGTGGTAATTTTTCTGCTTCTTCTTTTTTCATCATAATTTCTTGATTGTCAGAAGTTTTAACAACTACGTTATGCCAAGGGGTAATACAACGATAATCATTAGGCAATACATGAACAGCAAATTTTGGTCCTGAATTATTATGACCATGAACAGAAAGCCGAACATGATGTGGAAACTTTTCTGAAAGTAGTTTCGTTAATGCATCATTCCGTTGAATCATTATTTTAGCGAATTCACCACTCTGCTTGAGCCGAGTTTTTTTTGTTTTAGGGGAATTACTATTAGTCCAAGGATTGTCTTGAAAAAGGAAATTCTTCAGACCTTGGTAAGTTTGACGTATTTGTTCATCATTTTGGATTTGCGCTTCTACTTGCTGTTTGTCAAGAGAACAATATTGGCTCATCAGTTGTTCTCGGAGAGCATCATATCCATTTTGTGATGAGAAAAAGCTATCTAAAGATTCCCAGGAAATGTGACGAACTTTGATAAGATTTTTAAGAGTAATATTATACTTATCTTGGGTTTCTTCAGAAACTCCAATTAAATCAGAGAAGGTAGTTCCATCACTAAAAATGATAAGTTTACATCCTGGTGCGTAAAATTTTCTCACTTGTTCGCAGAAATTATCTAGATATTCTAAGGCAATTTCTTCTCCTCGGTCTGGTAAATAGCCAAATACTTTAGAGTTTGTGTTGGGTGACTTGCAGGGAAATCCAGGCAAAATCATCTCTATTGGTTGACTCCTGCGGATAAAATACATTAGTTGCTCTGCTAAAAAAGTTTTCCCTTTTGTTTCAAAGCAGTCATTTTTAGCTTTAGAAAGTAATTGGCGGAAAAGTTTCACAAATTGGGAAACAACCAATTGATGATTTTTGGCTTCAATATGTACTGTAGTCATAATTAATTTCATCCTTAATATCCGTTTAATGAGCTATCCATACAGTGGAATGGCTCTCTATTAACTCAAACGGTAAGGAATTTTCTTTTATGCATCCTCTAGAACTGTGCGTTTGCACTTTGAGTGAGGTGGTAAGAGCATAAAACCCTGAGAAAAAAGAAATAAGTTAATCTTTAAACTCTAGATAAGCTTCCGTTAATCAGGGAATGACATCATTGTGTCAAGAAAACAAGCGTGGATTCTAGGAAACAATAATTAGTGACTGTATATTATCAAGTTATTCGTGTACTAGATACCCCGGACGTGAAGCGGCGTAATAATTGACACCATCAAAAAGCAATAGCTACATAGTCATCAAAAAATTATTGGTTTTATGAATATGACGAATTCTACCAGTGGGAATCACGTAATTTTTCTGCACCCAGATGGAACCAGTCCGTCGCATTATGCATTGGCAAGATTTGTAGATCAAGGGCCTGACGGACGTTTGAATTGGGACATGATGTCTAATTCAGGTGTTTACCTGGGTCATATGGAAGACCAACTGGGGGGAACCTCGAATGGTGGTGCAGTGACTCACGCTACAGGCGCCAAGGTATATGCAGAATCTTTTGGTTTGAATGCAGATGGTTCGCCAGTTACTCCTCTCTCAGGTAACACAGGTAAGACCATTGTCGAAGAAGCAATTGCAGCGAACAAGGTGACTGCTTTGGTTCAGTCGGGTGCTGCATTCGAGCCTGGTACAGCCGCGTTTGTATCTCAGGTGGGTGAAATAGTTGATGCAAATGGAAACAGAATTCCACCCCGTCAGCGTGCGGCAGATATCACTAAAGAAGTCATCCTCTCTGGAGTAGATTTCATTTTAGGTGGTGGCGAACTCAACATGATACCCATCGGTACTGAGGGCTTCCACGGTACGGCGGCTGAATATGATGCCCTTAGCACTAGCGCCTTGCAACGTCCCAGCGAAAACCTGATTGAATTGGCGAAGGGCAATGGTTATACCGTTGTTTACAACGAGCAACAACTCAACGACCTGCTCGATCCGACAAAGACTCCTACACCACCAACCAAAGTGTTGGGCGTATTTGCTCCTATCCACACCTTCAACGACCGTCCAGAAGAAGTTTTAGCCTCACGGGACTTACCACTCTATGCTGAAACAGCCCCGACAATCGCCGAGATGCTGGATGTTACCCAGAAGTTGATGGAAAAACATCCTAACTTCAACAATGGCTCGATTACAATTGTTGAAGAAGAAGGAGCCGACAACTTCGGTAACAATAACAATGCTGCTGGAGTTCTAGAAGGTGTGCGTCGTGCAGATGCGGCGGTTGGGGTAGCAATGGACTTTATTAACAAGTATCCTAATACCCTGTTGCTAACTGCAGCTGATAGCGATGCAGGTGGTTTACAAGTAGTTGACCCACGTACTCCAGGTCAGCCTGTCAGCAATATTAACAATAACCCCACTACCGAACCACGCAACGTACCCCTTGATGGTCAAACAGGAGCAAATACCCTGCCTTTTGTTGCTGCTCCTGACGCGAATGGTGATGTTTTCAATTTTGCTGTCGGTTGGGCAGGTACACCCGACTTTGCTGGTTCCATCGTATCGAAGGCACACGGTCTGAACGCAGATAAGTTACCTGCAACGGTGGACAACACGGGGATGTACGAGTTGATGTACGAAACTCTGTTTAATACCGAACTACCTTCGCGCAACGAAGCACCAACAGCAGCACCGAAAGCCACCAAGGACACTGGCAACGTTATCTTCATTCACCCCGATGGTACCAGCCCTTCGCATTACATGGCGTTGCGAAACATCGATAAGGGTCCCGATGGGCGCCTCAACTGGGACATGATGTCCGATGCTGGGGTTTACCTGGGACATATGGAAAACCAACTAACAGGTACTTCCAACGCGGGTGCAGTTACCCACGCGAACGGCGTAAAGGTGTTCAACGAATCCTTTGGATTGGAAGAAGATAATACTCGCGTTACTCCAGCATCAGGTAAAACTGGCTACACCATCCTTGAAGAAGCAATTGAAGCTGGAAAAGCAACTGCGCTAATACAATCTGGTCACTTAGCAGAACCTGGTACTGCTGCTTTTGCTGCGGAAACTACTAACCGTGATGGTGATAATATTCGAGCGCGCGATAAGTATGCTGAAATTATCGAGGACGTCATCCGCTCTGGTACTGACGTAATTATGGGCGGTGGTGAACTATATATGTTGCCGCAAGGCACTACAGGTTTCCACGTCACTACTGAACTAGATGCTTCAGAAAGCAGCCCCGAAAGGCGCCCTACTACTAACCTGATTGATTTGGCTAAGTCTTTGGGTTACACAGTGGTTTACACTGAAGAACAAATGAATCAGGTAGTTAATGGTACTAACCCACCACAGAAACTCTTGGGTGTGTTCGCTGCAACAAATACCTATAACGACCGCACTGAAGAAGCACTAGGACTCAACAGCAGCAATCCTCTACCTTTGTATGTAGCAACAGCACCCACCGTCGCCGAGATGATGGAGGCATCTTTGAAGATACTTAATAAAGACCCGGATGGCTTCTTTGTAGTAGTTGAGGAAGAAGGTTCGGATAACTTTGCTAACAATAACAACGCCGTAGGGACAGTTGAGGCAGTCCGTCGGGCAGATGCAGCAATTGGCGTGGCGATGAATTATGTTAATACCCAAGACCCTAACACTTTAGTTATTACTGCCGCAGACAGTGATGCTGGTGGTTTGCAAGTGACCCAATTTGCTCCTTACACTCGTCCATCTGGAAACTATACTCCTAGCAATCCAGCAATCGCCGATAGTGAACCATCTGCTCCTTTTCTCAACGTTAACCCAACAACAACCAATACCAACCGAGCTGTGTTGGATGGTGTGAATGGCAGTACAGGTAGTGCAGAGGCACCTTGGATACCATTTGCTGCTCAGGACAGTATAGATGGACCAATGGGTAACTTTGGTGTTGCCTGGGTCGGTACTCCAGACTTTCCTGGTAGCATTGTTTCCAAAACCTACGGTATGAATGCTGATAAATTACCTAGTACCTTAGATAACACCAAAATCTACGATTTGATGTACCAGACGTTGTTTGGTGTCACACCAGAATTTGCTGCTGCCCAGCAAGAAACCAAGTTATTATCCGGTACTAGTGGGAATGATATCTTAATTGCAGGCGCCCCTGGTGGTAGCTTTGACGGTATTAATGACTCCGTATTTACTGGTGCAGGCAATGATGAAGTTGATACACAAACTGCAACTTCTCCAATTGCTGGTCGTAATCGCATTGACTTAGGTAGCGGTAACGATACTGTCTTTGTTAGCAAGAGCGATAGTGCATTTGGTGGTTCCGGAAATGATGTATTCGATGCTACTAATGCCCTTGGTGGCAACCGCATGTCCGGTGGGGCTGGGAATGATATTTTCTATCTTGGTAGTAATGACCGCGCATTAGGTGGCAATGGTAACGACCAATTCTATGTTCAATCGGGTGGTGACAACCTGCTTTCTGGTGGTGCTGGTGCAGACCAATTCTGGATTGCAAACGCGGAATTACCTTCAACAGCGAACACTATTCTCGATTTCCAAGTTGGTACTGATGTAATTGGCATTCTTGGTAGTGCTAGTTTGGGCATTTCTGCATCAACTGTGAATCTAAGCCAAGTTGGTAGTGATACACAGATTGCTTTTGGCGGTCAAACTTTGGCTGTTCTAGGTGGTATTGAAGCAACCAGCTTGAACCCAGATGATGCTAGCCAATTTGTCTTTGCTTAATTGCCGCGATTTAAACTAACTAGCACTCTTTAGGTAGAGACGTTGCATGTAACGTCTCTACCTAACCGTATTGCATCGAAGATTTCGTATATCAGTTTTAAGAGCGTCGATGTGCGCGCATTGGGGCAAAATTTTAGAGTTTGCGCGAAGATATTGGTATCTCAATGTCAGCAGGATAGTCAAGGACTTTTATGAAGACTAGCAACGGATTATGAACGGATGTAACCGATGGTTAATTTTATAAAACCAGAACTTATTTGTAACTAATAAATTATCCGTTACATCTGCTGTATCCGTTGCAAACCAACCTCCAAATTCAATGATATATAGGTACTAGCAACTAACTCTGTGCTTGCGCTTCAACATTGCACTACCACCAATAGCACCAACTACTAGTAATCCCACCATAGAAGAAGGTTCTGGAATTCGCGTCCTTTCAACCCGAACAATTTGCCCTAGGTTTGGACCTACACCGCGCGTTGTTACATATATTTGGTTGTCAGGGCCAATAGTGATTCCATCAGCCGATGCCAGTCCTTGACCTGCTGCGACGAGAGTTGTGCGAGTTCCATCAGGAGCTAGTTGTATTAAAGAACCTGGCAAGTTTTGTAAGTCACCCTTCCACTGCGCCTGGTCGCTAAACTGTAATACAAGCAAGTTGCCATTTTTATCAAATGTTAAGTCAGTGATGTGTGTAAACCCTTCAGCAAAAACTTGTGGCTGATTATCTTCCCCAATACGAAAAATCCGAGCTTGACCTTCGGGATAAGGAAAACCCAAATATTCGCCAACGTACAAGGCGCCATCAAGACCAATTGCGGCGCCTGTGGGTACTGATTGAACTAATATCTGAGCAGGTATTTGTCCTGCTCCATCTGCAGGTTGCCCGTCTGGCAGTGCGTCTGCTGGTATCTCTACTAGCCCTGGAGGTATCTCTGCTCCTGGTGGAAGCGGTGGAAAGTCTGGGTTATCTATGAGTTTTTTGGGTAATGGAATTGCCGCCATATCACTGCCATCAAGTTTGATTTTATAGGCGGCATTCCCTCCTCCATCAACAACGTAAGCAGTATTACCACCAATAGTTAATTCATAGGGGTTACTAACGACATCCGCGCCATCAGGATTATTGATAATTTCATATTTGCCAAAATCGAAAATCTCTGTCAACTGCTCGGTTTTCAAGTCAGCTTTGAATAGTTTTCCTAAGTTAGGGGTATTCAAGAGTTGATCTGGTGGGGATGGAGGAAAAGTATTAAGTTGCGCTTCTGGAATTGGGTATTGAGTACCAAGAGTATTTAGTTCTAAGTCACGGTTTCCTGGATAACCTGCAAAGCCAGTCAGAAGATAAGCATTACCCAGCGAGTCAAATTGAAGTTCTTGAGGACCCGCTCCCTGATTACCAGAGGGTTGTTCTGCTAGAGACTGGAAGTTGTTGAATATACGCTCTTGCTTGCCGTCCGGCGTAATTTTGACAACTGAACCAGTGTTACCAGCACAAATTGGTTGAAAAAGTGTACTAGGGGATGGTTGGCAGTTTCCATTCCCCCCAATACCTGGTTCACCTACATAAAGATTACCGTCAGGGCCAAATGCAGCACCGCGCGCGTTACTAATTCCATCAGCAATTACCGTCAGAGATGCAGCTTGTACAGCTTTCGTTCCGGCAACAGCAGTAAAACAAGTAGTTAGAGCAAAAGTAATCGTAAATTTTTTGGCTTTCATAACCTTTAAAATTCCAAGTTATTTTAATTAAAAATTACCGGATTTAATGGTTATTTGAAATGAACATTCTTTGGGGAAAATATATCTATTATTTATATTGTATTTATATTGCAATCAAACAAAAAATTTATGAACACTTTATTTTTAAAAACATCAAGCGCTCATAAACATAAATGTAGTATTCAATTTGATTAGTCGCTAAAAAACCTAACTAAAAACTAAACTTGCTTTATTATTTAATCTGTACTAATGATAAGTCTATATTTCCAAAAAGTCTACCTAACATTATGTTGTATTCTTGCTATAAATATTCTAAATTTGCGAAAACATTTAGATTAGAGGTTGATATAAGACGAATAAACGTAAAAAATTTAAAATTAAAGATTTTCTCTATACACTTTTGGTGTCATTGTTGTATGCTTCCGAAATAGTGCTGTGAAGTGACTAGGGTTGCGGAAACCTATGCACTCACCAATGTCAGCTATTGACAATTGTTTTTGAGCTAGTAAAACCTTTGCTCGCTCGATTCTATAATTAATTACGTATTGATGAGGAGTAAGACCAGTTGACTGCTTGAATAAACGAGAAAAATGATAAGTACTCATTTGTACGACGTTCTTAAGTTCCGTTAGCGTCAAGTCACGTTCAAGATTGTCACTAATATATGTGAGTACGTTTGATAACTTATATTTAGGTAAACCACCACTAAAATCCTCAACAGTGATAGAAGTAGAATACTGGTGTAACAAATAACTAGAAAGTGCGGTTGCTAATGATTCACCGTAAAGATGCCCAGACTTGCAACCAAATTCAAGTTCTGTTTTCAGGGCTAGCCCAATATATTGAATTTGGGGACTTACTACACCTAAGCTCGGCACAATCTCAATATCTTTTAAGTTCAACTCCTGTGCAATGTGAGTCACAAACGTTTGTTTGAGGCGTAATACCAGGAAGTCACAAGCATCATAACATATTCCAGAACATAATAAACCTGGAGGCATAATTGTAATTTCGCCGTATGTAAAGCGTTTGCTGACTAGTTGCCCATTCCACATTAACTCTACCCTAGCTGGGCGTTGGAAGTGCAGGTTAATAATATAATCTGATGTTGTTTGTGGCGGTATTTCGTGTGCTTGTAGCTGCCAGTATTCAACAACAATGCTGTCCCAAGAGGCGCCTGCACTCGAAAGCATTGGCGCCATAAACTTTGGTTGTTGTCTCTGTATGTTAATTTTTTCAATGTTTGAAATTTTACCTTTGGACATTATTGTTGCCGCCGCTAACTACTACAATATTATTGGCAAACCAGCAAACAGAAGCAATATCTATCCAAATAAAGAAGCGCTCAATGTCAAGATAAGTAACGGCGCCTTACTATCTTGTAGAAGGCGCCTACCCAATTTATAGCTTTGCTAATTGTTATACAAAAGTTATTACATGCTCCCAAAACTTTCGACTTCGTGCGGCACGCTAGAGTAACTAGCAATATTTAATCAATTAGCGTAAATATGACGAGATACAAGTTGGAGTTGTTTTGGTTTCTAATTCTTCGATTTTTAATCCTTCTGTGGGAGGTGGACTCTTCAATCGCCGATTCCGGTTAACTGCGGGAGCTTCAAGAGTTAAGTAAAGGATACCCTTATAAATCAATTCATAGAGCCAATCTTGATTAATTGCAGTTGCATAGGCTTGCCATTTAGGTTGAGAGTGATTGATATCTTGCAACATACGATACATTTGTTCGCTAATTTGGTAAGTTGTAAAATAGGGATTATTGGGAGAAAATAATTCTATTTCGCGCTCTCCCGTTGTGGGACTGATTTCTAGGCGAAATCGCAAATCAGGAGACATAACCAAAAAGCAATCACTTATTTGCTGTTCTTCTAGTAACTGCCGTTGCTGGAAATATTCTTGTACATACTGATAAATTGGCTGATTCGGGTTGTGGATTGTGCGGCTATAATAAGAGCGTGTACGAATACTATCAACTTGACAAATTAAGATATAACCAAAGTTAACTGTACGTAAACCAGTAGTATTAAAGTTCTGTAGCCACTGATCTAATTCGATGTTGTATTGTTGCCAGGTTTGATTAAAAGCTGTATGGCAGTGGGGAACTGAAAACAGAATATCATTACGATCGGCAGTACTCAGTACTAACTTATAAGCCGCTCCTCCCTGCCACCATTGCTCCAGTTTAGACTCATACTGCTGAATGTTAACTAAATCCGAAACAATAAATACCCTGCCATTAGGCGCCAGGTGCTTTGTACTCTCAGTAATAATTTGAGCGAGAATTTCTTCACCAGTTATGCCACCATCCCGGAAGCGACATTCCTGGCTAGGACTAGGAACAAACGGAGGATTTGCTAGAATTGTATCAAAGTAGCCAGAAGTTGTTTCGTAGAGATTGCCGACAGAGAAGTGAGTATTAGATATACCATTGAGTTGAGCGTTAAACCGAGCAAAGCGAATTGCTCGTGGGTTAATATCAACTCCGATAGCTTCTTTCGTATAACGGCTTGCGACTAAACTTTGAATACCGCTACCACAGCAGAGATCTAAAACTCGATTGACTGGATATTGAGGAGCTGTATAAACCAGTCCCATACTATCCATACCTACGTACATCACAACGTCTTCCTCAATTTGATCTTCAGAAAGAATCATGTAGCGATGATCTGTAGCCACATATAGCCCAGCAACAGCAAATAAATCGACTCGTGAAGCCCAATCTTCACCACGTTGAATTAACAGACCCAAGCCAATACCTTCGCCAAAATAAAGAGGGCCTTCTGTAGTAGAGTTATGTTTACTAGACTACAACTCAAACATATACAGAAAGCCCATGCCAAATATATTAGCACTATTGGAATGCCTACAGCGACATACGACAAGAACAACTTTGAGACGGTGGGGTCGAATCATACCAGCAATACTAGCTATGAGTGGAAGAATAACTATGCTGGGCATATCACGGTGGTGTGGAAAAGGGGGGAGTTATCGAACAATACAACGTTTTTTTGCTTCATCGCTACCTTGGGCAGTGTTGTTTTGGGTATTTTTTAAAGAACATATATTTAGAAGCAAAGAAACATATATACTAGCTGGTGATGAAGTAGTAATTAGTAAAGCAGGAGAAAAAAGCTACGGAATCGATAGATTTTTCTCATCCTTATATCAAAAACCAATACTCGGTTTATCTTTTTTTACTTTATCGCTTGTAAGTGTGGAGCAAAGAAGAGCATTTCCTATTAGCATAGAGCAAGTTATAAAGCCTAAAGAAGATAAAGCAAAAAAAATAATAGAAAAGCCTAAAGCGACTAAAGATGAGTCGAATAAAGAAGCTGTAAAAAAGAAAGGTGGGCGCCCAAAGGGTAGTAAGACAAGGGATAAGAAAGAAGTAAATTTAACTCCCGACTTTTTACGTATTCGTCGTCTAGTTCAGGATTTACTTAAAAAAATCAGTAATTTTTTACCATTAACCTACTTAGTACTTGATGGTTATTTTGGAAATAATAAAGCTGTAGTAATGGCTCGGCAGCTAGGTTTACACCTAATTTGTAAAATGCGCCATGACTCAGCATTATACATACCTTACGAAAATCCAGACCCTACCCGTAAGTCTCGTCGTAAGTACGGGGAGAAAATAAACTATTCATTTATACCAGAGCGTTTTTTAAAAAAATCTAACATTGAAGATGACATTCGTACAGATATTTACCAAGCACAACTTCTACACAAGGAGTATTGTCAAGCATTAAATGTCGTCATCATAGTACGAACAGATATTAAAACTTGTCATAGAACTCATGCTGTGTTATTTTCCACTGACTTAAATTTAAGCTATGACAAGTTAATTGATTATTACAGTCTCAGATTTCAAATTGAGTTCAATTACCGAGATGCTAAACAATTTTGGGGGCTAGAAGATTTTATGAATGTTGGAAAAACAGCAGTTACAAACGCTGCTAATCTTGCATTTTTTATGGTTAGTGTTTCACAAGTTTTGCTTGTTCATTTTCGGAAATTTAATCCGGATTTTAGTGTTACGGACTTGAAGGCACTGTTCCGAGGTTATAAATATGTTGAGGAAACTATAAAACTCCTTCCCGAAAAACCAGACCCAGTTTTAATGGCAAATATTTTCCACAGAGTTACCAATTTAGGGCGCATACACCCTGCTAGTACTTGCTCCACCAGTTCTTAAATTTGGCGAAGGTATTGTAGTAAAAAATGGGTCAAATATTCGCTTTCTGGTTATTTCATCCATGCCAATTCCATTGTCAACAATCCGAATAGCCACATAAAGTTCGCCAACAACTTCTGTATGAATCCGGATTATGGGCACAAACAAAATTATGTCCTCCGGAACCTGTGAAACTATCTGATGCTGAATTTTTTCGTCATATTCGCTTTTACAGCGAGACACAACAGCATCGATAGCATTGGTCAGCAAGTTCATAAACACCTGATTTAATTGCCCTGCATAGCACTCTACTTGTGGCAATTCGCTGTACTCTTTAATCACTTGGATAGGGTTGCAGTCTTTTTCAACCTTAAGACGGCTTTGTAAAATCATTAAAGTACTGTCAATTCCTTCATGGATATCAACAGCTTTAATCTCTGCC
Source organism: Calothrix sp. PCC 7716 (assembly GCF_019977735.1). Classification (GTDB taxonomy): domain Bacteria; phylum Cyanobacteriota; class Cyanobacteriia; order Cyanobacteriales; family Nostocaceae; genus Dulcicalothrix. The sequence goes on from NZ_AP025018.1 coordinate 7,211,116, forward strand.
TCATCTAAACGGGAGAAATTGCGGAGCGAAACTACAATTGCACTAATACGATCTGCCCCCATTTGCATAGAAGACAACAGTCTGGGCAGGTCAGCCAGCAGAAAATCCATATCTATCTTATGTATCTTATCCTGAATATCCTTAACTGGTTTAGGATAGTGCTGCTGATACAGACGGATTAAATCCAGTAAGTTTTGGATATACTCATTCGCATGAGTTATGTTGCCGTAAATAAAATTGACAGGGTTGTTAATTTCATGGGCAATACCAGCAACTAACTGCCCTAAACTTGACATTTTTTCCGCATGTAGCAGTTTAGCTTGGGTTTGTTTAAGTTCTTGTAAAGTTGCTTCTAATTGTTGGGTTTGCAGCCTCAACTGCTCTCTTGATTGTAAAAGTGTTGCTTCTGTTTGTTTCCGTTCCTGGTTTTCAAAGCGCAGCTGCTCAATTCGCATTTGTAATGCTTCGTTGGCTTCTTTCAACGCTCCTTGCGCTCGTTTACGATCGGTGATGTTTGTTAAAGAGCCACTTATTTCTCCATGAGCTTCAGAACGAGCTGATAATTCTAACCAAATAATTTCTGTACTTTTATGATGAAATCGTAATTCCCAACAGGCAAGATCCTGTTTAGTATGCATTTGAGTTAAAAAGTTTAGCCAAACCTGCCGATCTTCAGCATGAAGATAGTCATCTATTGGGTGATTTAAGCATTCAGATGTACTATACCCTAAAGTTAGTGTCCAAGCTTTATTCAAAAGTATAATATTTCCTACCTTATCACACTTAAATACAATTTCACGTAGATTTTCAACTAACTCTCGATAACGTTTTTCTGACTCAGAAATTTGTTCTATTAAACGGTATTGAATCTGCGTATGCAGTTCATTATCAGCTAAAAAATCGGATTTCATAAAAATATAGCCAGCTGTTTTAATATATTATCACGCTGAATTCAAACTAATAATTTTCATTAAAAAATTGTTTTAAAGTATATTTATTAGTTACACAGGAACTGAAGAAGCTAAATGGCTCAATAATTCTGTGTGAGTCATCACTTCTGCGTAGAGCGGAAAAATACTACTACAGTAAAAACCTTGTTCAAAGACAGTACGAGCTGAAGTACAATCTGAGATAATTATTACGCGGTAGCCCTTTTCATGAGCAGAGCGCCCAGTAGAGTCAATACATATGGATGTAACAGCACCTGCTAGCACAACATCTGTAATCCCTTTTTCTTTGAGAATTTCATCAAGGTTAGTATTGATGAACGCATTAAATCCTCGCTTACCAGGCACCTCCATAATTCTATCTTTAAAAGGGTATAATTCTTCAATTGTTTCTGAACCTGGAGTTCCCATCTGAAAAGCATTTACTTCTTTAATAGTGTTAAGAATGCCAATCGGCTCGATTAATTCTTCATAGTTAGATGTAAAGAATATTGGAGTTGTGATAATCAATGTAGCCGTAGAAGCAAGACATTGAAGAAGATGGACTGTGTTGGCTATGACGTTTGTAACTTTGGATGATTCTTCGATTACTCCATAGAGTATTCCATTTGGGGAGAAATAATCATTTTGATATCCAATTAGAATAAGTGCCGTCTTGTGAGATTTCATTAGTGTATTAAGTGGTTAACTTTCAAGGAGAAAGCAGCGCAATTATAGCTAAAAGCCAGAAGTACAAGCCAAAGGGCAAAAGTGATGCAATATAGCGTAGATATGTACCACCACCAATTGCAAGCTCTTTCTGTCCTTCGCCTCCTGCCCTCCGCTTCTGTCACCATGTCAAAGCGCTACTACCTTACTTAGCGAAATTTTAGCAATTGCCTTGATAAACCTGAATCAGTAATTTCTTTGAACTTTGGCTATAGACATACTAATTTTTTATAAGATTAATTTATGTAAGGGCTTTTCAACTGCCCCAAGGGCTAACAAAGTATGTTTTTGCGCTTCTGTTAAACCTATGGCGCCATAAATATTCATTCCTTCGTAAATTCGTTCTGCTTTTAAAGTTTGAATACGTTCAAATGTTTTTGTATCCCAAACTTGAATAACAGCATTTGTATCTCCACTTATTAACATCCGACCGTCCGGACTAAAAGCTAGAGACATAACCCAGGTATTTGCTGCTATTTCTAATGTTTTTAGACAGTGACCTGTTGTTACATCCCAAAATTTAATGGTGCCATCACTACTACAACTAGCAAGGGTTTTACCATCGGGACTAAAAATAGTTGCCCATATCCAATCTTGATGTGCTGAGAGTATATGTATACATTCACCTGTACGCGCGTTCCATAGTCTAATTGTGCGGTCGGAACTACATCCAGTGGCAATAGTAGCACCATCTGGGCTAAAGTTAAGGCGCCAAATCCAATAACTGTGTCCTTTTAAAGTTAAACAACATAGAAAAGTTTCTAAATCCCAAATTCTAACGGTATCATCAAAGCTACCTGCTACTAAAGTTTTTCCATTTGGGCTAAAAGCTACAGACATTGCAATGTGTTCTGGAAATGTGTGCAGAAGCTGACCTGTTGCCATATCCCAAAGTTTAACACTACGGTCGTAGCTGCTGCTCGCTATAACTTTACCATCTGGACTAACGGCAACTCCTGTCACCATACCAGAGTGTCCCCGCAATATTTTAGTGCAATTACCTGTTTCTACATCCCACAATCTTATAGTTTGGTCAGCGCTACCACTAACTAAGCTACGACCATCTGGACTAAACGCTACTGAAAAAATAAAATCGGTATGTCCAATTAAATCGCGGCGCCGTCCATCTAAATTCCAAAGTCTAACGATACAATCTTCATTGCCACTAGCAATAATTGTACGACTTGGATGAAAAGCAATGGCGCCAACCCAATTAATTCTGGCTTTGAAACTTCTTACACATTCTCCATTTAAAATACTCCATAACTTTACTGAAAAATCATCACCACCACTAGCAAGCAAAGTTCCTTGAGAATTAACGGCAATAGTATTAATCGAATTTGTATGTCCATACAAAGTTTTAATACATTCAAAGCTAGTAATATCCCAGAGACGAATTGTGCGGTCGATGCTCGAACTAACGAGGATATTTCCATCACCAACAAATATTGCCCTTAATACTCCATTGGTATGTCCTTGCAAAACTCCTATACAAGTACCTTCGTTTATATCCCAAAGTCTAATAGTCGAGTCTAAACTGCTACTAGCAAGTACTCCTGCTTTGCTAAATGCCACCCACATAACCCAGTCGTTATGTCCTTGCAAAGTTTTGATACAATTACCTGTCTTCAGTTCCCATAAGGTAATAACATTACTTTTACCGCAAGTGGCAATTATGGAACCATCTAGACTTAGTGCTGCAAAAGTTATTGATACTGGATTTTCTTGATTTTCTTGTAAAATCTTTATTGTGCATTGCCCGGTGTCAATATCCCAGACTCTCACAGAATTATCTGTACTACTGCTAATTAATGTTTTGCCATCATGGCTAAATACAATTGAAAAAACTCCGTTTTTATACCCTTCCAAAGTTTTTAGTATTTTTAAATCACCTGTACTTATATCCCACAACTTAATTACTTTATCATCGGCGCCAGTAGCTAGTGTTTTACCATCTGGGCTAAAGTCAATACACCATATTGGAGCAAAATGCCCTTGAAATTTGATTAGATGTTGACCGCTAGTACTATCCCATAGTGAAATTGAACCTTCACTATGACCTGTTGCCAAAATTTTACCATCTGGACTAAACACTGCTGACATTGCTGTCGAAAAAGTTTTGGCAAATACCGATTTTGATAAGTCGGCGCCTGTAAAATTAACTTGTTTTAAAGGTGTATCTTGTAAATATGCTTGCCAGATAGTTAAATAAGAAAAATCATAGCCTGTTAAATCTACTTGTAAGTTATTCAACAAATTAATAATATTCCCAATTGCATAACCTGGCTCAATTGGCTTGCCAGATATATCTGAACCGACCCGAACTAGTTGAGTTACTATTGACTCTTTTGTTCTTAGTTTTAAAAGTAATTGCTCAATTACAGGTTGGAGAATTAATTTGGTTTGAGTAATACGAATATAATCTTTTGCTGTGGCTTTAATTAAAGCATGGGTGTTAAGGAGTGATGAGTGCTGAGTGTTGAGTGCTGAGTGTAGAGACCGAATTAATTCGGTCTCTACGAGTTCCAAAGATATTTGTTCAATCAATTGTTCTGTTACAAATTCCATTACTACAGGTTGAAGAGTAAATTGTACTGAAGTATGGGGAAGTGATGTTTTTTCGATTAAATTTCTTCTACTTAAAGACTCTAAAGCTTCTAAAAGCTTCATTGATGATACAGGCAATACTAAATCCGCACGCAATTCGGCTAAAGTGACTGGTTCTCGGTTAATACAAATCCAGTACATCAAGTCTTTTTCGAGAAATGAAAGACGGTGAAATTGCTGTGATAGCAAGTCGTAAATAGTACCAAAAACTTTTGTACCTTGGGCAAGAAATTCTTTTATATCACCGTTAAATAGTTCTTGAATAGTCGTTGCAATAATTTTTAAAGCTAAAGGATTACCTGCATAATGCTGTATTAAATCTTGCCATTCGGCATCTGAACCATAAAAAACACTTTTGCTTCTTACTAATTCAAGGGCTGCCTTTTCTTGTAAACCAGTTAATTGTAATGTTTTAACTGGTAGAGCATCACCTTCAAGCGTCGCTATTTCCTGTGGTTTCTCCCGACTCGTTAATACTACACAGCTATTATGACTCGTTTCTCCTACTAGCTTGAAAAATTCTCCATAATTCTCATAAGATACTTGATATTGACCTGAACGGGCGCCGTCCGCTAAAATTGATTCCAAGTTGTCTAAAATTATCAAGCAGCGATGCTCACGCAAATGAGCCATTACTTGTGTTAAACGTTCGTTAATATTCTCAGATAAATTAACGGGTTTAGAGTTGGCAAAAAACTGAAGTAGACTGGCTAGCATTTCTCCCAAACTAGGACTGTTACGAAGACTGCGCCAAATTACAAACTGAAATTCCTCTTGAATATGGTGCCCTAGCTTTATAGATAGAGAGGTCTTACCAATTCCTCCCATTCCCAGCAGCAAAATTAAACGATTATCATTACCAATCCAATCCTCTAAAAGTGCAAGCTCCTGCGCTCGTCCAAAAAATATCGCAACGTCTACTGCTTCACCCCAATCTGTGACAGAAGTCGAGGAGACATGCATAGGAACGATTTCCCCTTGTATTCCTTGCTCCCACTCACTATTCCCCTTCACAAAGTCATTTTTCGTCAAACTTAGCCCAAAAGCTCTAAAGAAACATTCTAAGGTTTGCTTATCTACTCCTTCTTCCCTTGCCATCACTTTGGAAACAGTAAAAGGAGCAAGTTGAGTCCGCGCGCTTAGTTCTTCCAGAGTCAACCTGGCGCCATCGTTTTCCAAAATTTCTGCTTGATGTTTAGCCTCAGTCAATTTTTTCCATCCCTGGAGGCTAAGAATTACACCACGCCTGCGTCTTTGTTTAGAGGCTTCCATAGGGTAAGAAGGGCCAATGCTTTACAGAAATTAATTTTACTGGTTTTAAGCTAAGTTAAGGAATTCCTTTATATTTTATACAACTTAACTAACATCGGTGCTTGACAATCTTCTCCAAAAGGGCTTGAGTAATAACTCTCAAAGATTTTTGTTACAAAACTTAACTTAGCGCTTAAAACCTTTATGTTTACTGGTGCAAACCGATAACCAGAGCGACACTGATATTACAACCAACTAGAAAACTTACAACTTGGAAAAAGGAGTACAAAAGAATATGTTTGCACCAATGATAATTTTAACCCGTAAATATTTCGGTAATGCTCAGTTTAATAAGCTACGTGGCAGATTAATTGCACAACACGCTCAAGTCATTAATTATTTTTGCGACTACTTTGATATTGACCGTGCAACCCGTCAACAGCTTATTCGTTTGGCGCGCGATAATGGTAAACGCCTAGGATTGCTTGCTTAGACGAAAAAAATTCAAAGTAATAAAAACTACTTACTTCCTAAATTAATACTTATAAGGTGGTTATCATGACATATGACAATTTAAGTTAGCACCAATGGCGCCTTTATTTTTGCTCGCATCCGAAATACTTGATTATAGAACCGGGGTCGTTGACTTTAAATTAATTCTGCTTCTTCAAAAATCTGCTTTACTGTCAATGTTAAACCGGGTAATAAATTATCTGTAATTGTTAGTTCATCTGTATATACTTGACTTGATTGTGCTGAGAAGAATGCGCGAATGATAATTTTTTCTGGGTCTACTACCCATACTCGTGATACACCAGCAGCAAAATAATCCTTGGCTTTCTCCTCAAAATCTTCCATTGTTTGATCCGGAGAAATAATTTCTATTACCAATTCTGGAGGCACTGGACATGCTTCATTACGCCTCCAACTGCGTGGTAAACGAGTGTAAGAAATATAAGTTAAATCTGGTACTGGCGCCCAATCTTGACCTTGGCGCTTTAATAAAATTGCCCATTCAGTACAGACTCGACCTTTGCCTTTACACCATGTACGCAACAAAAGTCCTAAAGCTAATTGTAAAGTTGAATGAAAAAATTTTGGTGACACTTTTGGAACCGCATAACCATCAACAAACTCATGATATATATCTCCATCGGGAAGCGATAGAAATTCTAAGAGCGTGAGTTTTTTTCTTGTGGGTATTTTAACCATACGAGTGCCAGTGTTTCATACATGTACATTAATTGTAATAAACAATTATCTAATTCACTACTACAACTAGCTTCTGTTTTACGATTCGGACTAAAGACTCTGTGAGTTTTTTTCATCCCTGAAGGTTAAGTATAACACCACGCCTCAGTGTTTGCGACTAGGCGCCATCAGTAACTTCAAAGAAATATACACATTTTATATAACTTAAGGTAGCAGCTTAAGTTAGCACTTTAACGCCTTTATCTTTACTGGCACCTGAAATTTATTGATTACATACTGTAGAGGTAAGGTGGGCATTGCTAGCCCTGTCAAGGTGTACCAATACAGTACTAGATAAAAGCCTTATTCTTACGTTGTACCCCCAACTCTGGAATATAAAATTGAGCGCAAATATTATTTTTTGCTTTCAAATTTTAATCAGTGAAAGGCTAAAACCCTTATAAATGGTTAGTACCCATGCTCACCTTGACAGGGCTAGGTGGGCATTGCCCACCCTACTACGAAATTACAGAACATATTTAATAGTCATAAATTAATAAGGGGACTCTAGTTATGACAGATACAATTATTAATCCTGCTAAACATCCTGAAGTTACGCAACAACTCTCTGAGAACATTATTCTCACCACTTTAGATGACCTTTACAACTGGGCAAAAATGTCTAGTTTGTATCCAATGATGTTCGGTACAGCTTGCTGTTTTATGGAATTTATGGCAGCTTATGCTTCTCGCTTTGATATGGAACGGTATGGAATGATTCCACGCGCGACTCCAAGGCAAGCAGATTTACTTATTACCGCAGGTACTATAACTATGAAGTATGCGCCTAACTTGGTGCGACTTTACGAACAAATGCCCGAACCTAAGTATGTAATAGCGATGGGCGCCTGTACTATTACAGGTGGGATGTTTAGTGTAGACTCACCTAGTGCAGTACGCGGAGTAGATAAGCTAATTCCTGTTGATGTTTATATACCAGGATGTCCACCCAGACCTGAAGCTGTACTTGATGCGATTATTAAACTACGAAAGAAAATCGCGAATGAAAGCATTCAAGAACGAGAGCGAACTAAACAAACTCACCGCTATTACAGTATTCCTCACAAAATGAAGGTGGTTCCTCCTGTTAACGATGGGGAGTATCTTAGAAGTGGAACACGGGAGGCGCCAGTGCAGGAGATTTTAGGGGCAACTGGTTTACCTTTACCGTTGAAGCTTTCAAAAGAAAGCAAAGTTTAAAAATATCCTCTTGTGGGATAGGCGTCCTCGCCTGTCCCTAAATCTAGAACGGGCAAGGATGCCCGTTCCACAAGATAATTTTGCATAAAAATCTATTTAATCTCATGTAAGTTTATATTGCTATTTTGTAGTACACAATACAAAAAATTAGAGGTTATGTGATATGAATGAAGCGCGCTTACAAGAATTTTTGTATCAAGTTGTTAATGATATGGCAGCAAGTATGTCTGGTGTGATGGCTAACATCGGACACAAGCTCGGTCTTTATAAAGCAATGGCAGGCGCCGGAGCTATCACACCCAAGCAGCTAGCCCAAAAGACAAATACAAAAGAACGTTACGTACAAGAGTGGCTAAATAATCAAGCCGCAGGTGGTTATGTTATTTATCATCCCACTACGCGCGCTTATGAGTTACCTGATGAACATGCGATGGTGTTAGCTAACTCTGAAAGTCCTGTGTTCCTAAGCCCTGCTTTCGACTTGGTTTCATCAATGTGGTTAGATGAGGACAAAACTATTGATGCTTTCCAAACAGGTAAAGGTATTGGTTGGCACGAGCATAATCCAAGATTATTTTGCAGTTGTGAAGCATTCTATAGAAATGGTTACAAAACTTATTTAACTAATTCGTGGATTCCTGCACTTACTGGAGTCGAGGCAAAGTTAAAGGCAGGCGCCAAAGTAGCTGATTTGGGTTGTGGTCACGGCGCCTCTACTATTATCATGGCGCAGGCTTTTCCTAATTCCACTTTTTTTGGCTTTGACTATCACTTTGACTCAATTGCTACTGCACGTCTGCGTGCCCAAGCTGCGGGTGTTGCAGACAGAGTTCACTTCGAGGTCGCCACAGCTAAAGATTACCCAGGAAACGACTATGACCTAGTTTGTTTTATGGATTGTTTGCATGATATGGGTGACCCAGTAGGCGCCGCAAAATATACCAAACAAGTATTAAGCAAAGATGGAACTATATTATTAGTCGAACCTTATGCAGGAAAAAAACTCGAAGATAATCTCAACCCAATCGGTCGGATGTATTACGCAAGTTCCACAGCCATATGCACGCCAAATTCGCTTTCTCAAGAAGTTGGATTAGGACTAGGTAACCAAGCAGGAGAAGAGAGACTAGCTCAAGTCATGTCTGAGGCAGGTTTTAGTCATTGTCGTCGTGCGACTGCAACACCCTTCAACTTAATATTAGAAGTGCGAATTTAATAAATAGGGTTGGTATAATTTTAATCTTGTGGGGTAAGCATCCTTGCCCGCCCATTAATAGGTAATATAATTGTCACAGTTGTACCTTGACCGAGATAACTAGCAATCTCAATATTACCCCCATGCAAATCAACGCACTTTTTGACAACTACTAATCCCAACCCTGTACCTGAAATGTGACGAACATTTTTTCCGCGATAAAACGGCTCGAAAAGCTGTTTTTGGTCATCGGGAGGAATGCCAATGCCGTAATCACGTATTTGAAGTCGCACGCAATCTGGCTCAAATTTCAAAAAGCAGTGAATCTGACTACCTCTGGGCGAATATTTAATGGCGTTAGATAGAAAATTACCTAAAATAGATCGTAGCAATTTCTCATCCAAATAAGGGTGAGTACATGTTCCCTGACTAACAAATGTCAGGGTATGTTGACTTCCCGCACTCATTTGCATCTCTTCGACAAATTGACGGCAGAAATTTTCCAGAGCAAGTGGTTTGGGATTAAATTCCAGCTTTCCTGTTTCCGCGCGATTGATTGTTAAAATATCTTCTAATAGCTGAATCATATTTTTAACAGAGTCTTGAATGCGGCGCAGGTTCCTCAACCTTTTTTCTGGGTTATCTGGGGGAGAATTTTCTAGTAGTTGGGCTGCTGCCAATACGGTACTGAGCGGTGTACGAAATTCGTGGGATGCCATTGAGAAAAAACGGGTTTTGAGAACACTTAATTCTTTCTCTTGCTCTAATGCTAACCGCACTTCGTCTAACCGCTTCCGTTCGGTGATATCTCGCTGCACTGATATCCAATGAGTGTATTGACCAGTTTTGTTGGCTACTGGCACCACACTAAACTCCGACCAAAACTCAGAGCTGTCTTTGCGGTAGTTAATAACTTCAACGATAATTGGCTTTCGCATAGCCAAGGCAGAGCGGACTTTATCCAGTTCGGTTTGACTTGTTTTGGCGCCTTGGAGAAGACGGGGTGTTTTGCCTAAAACTTCTTCGAGTGTGTAGCCAGTAATTCGGGTGAATGCTTCGTTAACATAAAGAATACGTGGACCTGGCTCATTAATCGGGTCAGCTTCAGTAATCACTATAGCGTCATTAGTATTAACTACGACAGACTGAAGTAACCGTACTTGTTCGGCTTGCCGTTTTTGCTCAGTTACATCACTAACAACGGCTACCATTCCGCTAATTTTGTTACTGCTGTCGGTTAAAGGAGCGGCCGAGAAAACAATGTCAATTGGAGAACCATCTTTTTTTTGCCGTCGTATCTCTAAACTTGGAGGAGTTATTCCTTGTAAGACACTTTGCTTTATTGTTTCGTATTCCTGCACGCTCTCTTGGGAGATAATGGGATTAGGGCGTTCAATTACCTCTGCTTCAGTCCAGCCAAACATCCTTTCTGCTGCTGGGTTCCAAATTTTAACGCGCTCGGTTAGGTCGAGGGTGAAAATGGCACGGGGAGAGGCGGCAATTAAAGATTGTAGGGTTTGGTTAGTGTGGCGTAGAGCAGCTTCGGTGCGTTGGCGTTCGGCAATTTCTTCTCTTAAAAAATCGTTGCTCAAAGCAAGTTCTTCGGTGCGTTGCTGTACTCTCTGTTCCAGTTGGGCATTAAGTTGTTGCAGTTGCTCATGAAATTCTGACTGTTGAATGGCAATTGCTACTTGGGTTGCCAATTGCTTCATTAATTCTATTTCTTCATGCTGCCACTGTCGAGATTGACTACATTGATGTGCAATTAGTAATCCCCAAAGATAGGGAGAAGAAGAGTTTAGTTCTCTAATTTCTTGGATAATCGGTACTACTAATTTTGCTTTGACTCGAAACTGTTTAACAAATTCTGCTAAACAAGGTGCTATGTCGCCTTGATCAACATCGGTAATGGCGCCGATTTTTCCCCTAATATAAGCTTGATGGTACTCACTAGGAAAGACTTCTGCTGGAAATGTTTCTCCCAAAATAGCTGGATATTGGGTCAAAACATTTTCTGTAATGGCACTACCTGTACCATCTTCCCAGATGCGATAGATTAACACGCGCTCGCACTCAAGAAACTGTCTGACCTCTGCTACCGTCGTTGCTAGTACTTCCTCCAAGTTCAAAGATTGGCGGATATGTTGAGCTATTTGATTGACTATTCGCTCCCGTTTGGTTTGTTGTTGTAAAAAAATTTCTGCAGTACGACGCTCTTGTATTCGCCGTTGAAGTAGGTAGTAAATAATCAACAAAGCAATGCTTACGACACACGCACTAGTGCCAATTATGGTGATAAAATCATCTGAATTGAGTGCAACACCAAATTGGATAAGCATTACAGCGATGTCGGTCAACATAACCAGCTCCCAAATTATCCCTACGGAGAAAACGTCCAACTACAATTTTTACTTTAAAATGGCTAAGGTCGTTCATCAAACCTTGTATAAAAACTACCGTATTTGAACCAATATTGTTTTAGATCATGATGAGGTGTATTTAAGCTGGCTTTTGCTTGATAAAGAATTACTTGTCGATGGCTTCCCATCCAAACTTTTTTAAAAGGTTCGACAGAGATTAAGCTTCCTCCTAAACTTGTAATACATTGTTCAAATCTTTCAATAGCTGGGTATTCTAAAGTTTCAAAAATTATAAATTGACCATCACAAATCAAATGACGGCTTCTGATCCAAGTCTGCATTTTTTTACAAGCTACTGGAGGTAACATACTTCATTTCCTCTGTTTAGCAAAATTTTGATTAATTTTTTTCACTATTTATAATAGTTTAACTCACGTTAATTAAAAAAAAGCTCAAAAATCTAGAGACAACAGCCTTCCCAAATTCATTTGAAATTTTGAGAATTTAAATTTTATTTTGCAGTATAAATAGAGCGAATAAATAAACTCGCTCTAGCAGAATAGGAGATAGGAAAGATACAAAATTTAAATGAAGACAAATAGCGAAGCTTTCTTCATATAGCATTTCTATATGAGTTGTAAAAATTATATTCCCGTAGAGAGGCGATGTCTTATGCGTCTCGACAACGCATGTAAACCGAAGGTTTGCCTGTAGGAATTTTTACGAATGATTTAGGACTGCTATAGATGAGGATTTAGTTAGCTTCGATTAGTGCTTCAGAGTATTTCTGTAATACTAACAATGGTTCCGCCCGCGCGATGAATACGTTGAATTTGTGGAGACATCTTTGCTCCAGAAACAATATATTCAGTGACACTAAGTCGGCGAGGAGCGTCAAACTTCGACCCCGAAACTTTAATTTTAAACATCTTTTCCGTTGCGTCTTTACGATAGCTCAGGCGCCCACCTGTACTCGGTAAAGTAACCTTGTTAGCACTATTAGTGGCAATATTATAAACTAAGCGAGAGTCAGAAAAAGCACTATCCACTCCGGCATAGCCTTGATATAAAGAAAGAGTACGATTGTATCCTACTTGCTTTTGTCCAACTTTACTTTTAGCTCCTTGATAGTAAGGGACAATGTTTTCTCCAAATGAAAGCTGATACTCATTACTATCAAGATAAGAGTCAATTTCAGCTTCATATCCCTTCTCTATACAAAGGCGAATATGTTCTGATAGTTCAGCTTGGTCTAAAGGCGCCCGACCTAACAAATGCTTAAAATTTAGCTCGACAAAGCGATAGGGAGCGCAAGATTCAAAATAGCGACTGCGATAAAAATTAGATTTAGCTACCGCGCGCACGAATTCTCTAACGGTTATTTCCCCATTGGTCAATTGAGATTCTGCTGTCACTAACCGTTCGCTTTCCATGACGTGAGGATTGCCTAGTACTTGCTTATAAACGGCACGAATAACGGCAGTAATATCTCCTAAGTCACTATTAGCTCTAAGTTCTACAGGTTTATCTAAAACAACGCTCATCAAATTTCTCCTTAAGTAAATTGGTGAAAACTACTACAGTAGGGTGGGCAATGCCCATCTTACGCACGCATTTATAAATTTAAAATTAAACAAATGTTTCTAAATTAAGTAATGCAGTCAGAGCAAATTCAATTTCTAAACATAACTATGTCACGTTTTACTTTTTATGACATAGTTAAATTTACTAGTACTTAACTACTTAACAAGGGGTAATACTAGCAATTACGCCGCCTTGTTTATGAATGCGCTGATATTCTTGAGAGAGACGCTCGTAAGGAACAAAATAAACTTGGTTGCTACGACGGAATTTAGAAATTTGATTAACGCGACCAGGAGATTTGTATCCAGTAACTTCGATTCGATAAACCTTTCCTTCTTCTAAAGAACCCAAACGAGTTGATGCTCCTTGTGAAGTATCTTGAAACGACCAGCCATCCCCTACCGAACCACCAGACGGAGGAATAACAGGGATAGGAATATCTTGAATAACATATTTATTTAAAGCAGGGGCTTTTCCTGCAAGACTTCCTTTTAAATCGCTACTAGAAGCTCCACGCAACAAAGCAAACATATGTGTAAACCCAACCATATTTTGCCCCGATTCAGTCTTGTAGCCTCGATAATAAGGAACAATATTCTCACCGTAAGCATTTTGATACTCATCACTATCAAGATAAGAATCAATATCTGCCTCGAACCCTTGAGTATCTAAAATCGTGCTGTGTACTCTCATTTCCTCTAAACCATCAGGAGTACGACCGAGAAAATGCTTGAAATTAAGTTCGGTATAACGATAGCGAGGACAGGTATCGAAAAAGCGAGAGCGGTACAAATCAGATTTAGCAACTGCTCGTACAAACTCTCTTACGCTCAATTCTCCCCGTTTAAATTGGGACTCTGGTACGGTAGCGCGTTCGCTTTCCATAACATAGGCATTACCCAAAACTTGCCGATAAACGGCACGAATGATACTCTCTACTTCTTCAGTAGAGCATCCTGATACCAGTTCCAACGGTGGTGTATCTTCAAACAAACCAACACCAAGTTGGGACGCACGCCCAAGAGCCATTGAAAATTCTCCTGAATACTTAGCTATCAGAATTTACTAAATTAACCGTAATGAAAACAGTGAGAAAATGGTAAAGAAATCGGAAAGATTTTAACAATCGGACTAAATTTGATATTACTTAATATATCTTAACAAAACTATATATTTATTTGAGATAAAAACCCTAAATTGCTTGCTGAGGGTGCCTATCGCTTCTCTTTTGTTTACAAAGTTTTTATAAACCGCTTTTAAACGGGTCACGTTTTTCTGTAAGTTTAGATTTATAAGTTTAAATGTGTAAGTTTAAATTTATTAGTCAAAGTCAGTTAAATAAAAATGAGAATTCTTTTAATTGAAGATGATATCCGCTTGGCTGAAACCTTAGCAGAAGCTCTTACTGACCAGCTTTATACCGTTGACATAGCAATAGATGGAGAGTCGGCTTTAGATTATACAAGGGCTTCTGACTATGACTTGCTACTACTGGATGTAATGCTACCTCTTCTTGATGGTTTTAGTCTCTGTCAACAGTTACGTTCTCACGGTTATCAAATACCTATCTTGATACTGACAGCCCGTGATACAATTTGTGATAAAATAGCTGGGCTAGATGCAGGGGCAGATGATTACATTGTTAAACCTGTTGATTTAGGTGAGTTATTTGCTCGCATTCGAGCTTTATTACGTCGAGGCAGTGCTTCAAGTCCACCCATATTGAAGTGGGGAGCTTTGAATCTTGACCCCAGCACCTACGAAGTGAGCTACACCAATAACCAGCTACACTTAACCCCAAAAGAATATAGCCTTTTGGAGTTACTGTTGCGAAATGGGCGCCGCGTTCTTAGTCGTCGTGCAATTATTGGACATATTTGGCCACTTGAGGCGCCTCCAGAAGAAGATACAGTGAAAGTTCACATTCGCAGCTTGCGCCAAAAACTTAAAGCGGTAGGCGCCCCAGAAGATTTTATCGAAACCGTTCACAGCATCGGTTATCGACTTAACAAGGAATATGGCTAAGAAATGTGCCTTTGAATGATAAAATCAAGCTGGTATAGCTCAACTGTAGCTCAACCAAGATTTTTTTATAACATCATTTAGGAAAACATTTAGGAAAAAAGTAATATGTCTGATTCAGAATTTGCAGCAACCGAACAAGTAAACGCTCAAGAACTAGCAGAGGTGATTAAAGAATATGAAGAATATCGAGAACGGCTGCTTAATGAAACTTTAGAAACAGCAAAACGGGCTAAATTGATGAAGTCAGTTGTAATGGCACAACTGGAACCAGAACTTGCCAAAATTGATGCCACAATTAAAGCACTTCAAAATCAGCAAGCGGCTTTAGCTGCAAATTAGGGGTATTGATAGTGCAGAAAAAAACCGATGCTCTGCTTGAAAGTGTCGCAGAACAAATTAATGGGCAAACTTTCGATGTCAACAATCACCAGTTGCTTCGACAAATGGTGGAGTGTTTAGGAGATACACGCGGAACGGTGCGGTTGCGTTGTGCCCAGACACTAGCAGAAATAGGCAAACCAACCATCCCGTTTCTCACAGAAGCATTAACGAATCATCAAAACGTGGTTGTGCGACGCGCGGCAGCCAAAACCTTGACTTTAATCGCTGACCCCGCGACAATTCCAACTTTAATCGGCGCCCTTCTCAATGATGAAGATACAGTTGTTAAAGGCTCATCAGTAGGAGGGCTTGCCAGAATGGGAGAAGCTGCTGTCCCAGTATTGCTGAATATCTTAACATCAAAAGAATATTCAGAAAGTACCAAAGGACATGCGGCATGGGCATTAGCATTTATTGGAGCAGAAGCGAAAGAGCATTTGTATCGAGAAATATCCTCTGAGTCGGTAGAGGTTCGCAGTGCTGTAGTAGGTGCAATAGCTAAAGTTGCCGAAGAACAGCAAGAACAAACAGCATTTAACTTACTAATCAATGCCCTTCGCGATATCTCTCTTAGTGTACAGTGCGAAGCCGCATCAGCATTAGGTAATCTGGCTTATAAACCAGCAATTCCTAACTTAGTTGAGTTACTGCATCATCCTGACTGGGAAAGTCGAAAAGCAGCAGCTTTGGCATTGATGAAAATAGGAGACCCTGTTGCTTTAGACCCTCTACAAGCTGCCTTGACCCAAGAAACAGAAGCAGCAGTTCAGACAATTATCAAATTGGCAATTTCTCAGATTCAGAAGCAATTGGATGAGGATGACTGGTAATGAGGGCACAATTAATTCTACAGAAACTCCCTTGTCCAGCATATTTGTAACAATTCTTTGTATAGCTTCTTCTCGTCCCTCTTCTCGTCCTTATTTTAGAATAGACTGGTAAATAACTGATTCGCGCATTCCGGTTTCTCCTTAAGATACAGGTATTGCTCTTTGGGTGCGTGAAAGCGTACAAAAATGGCGCCTTAAAAAACGTAATGCTTTCAGGTGCCATCTACTAACTGTTACGATTGATTTTTTGATTGCTGGGTTTGTATTTGTTGAACCTGCTCAAGCGTTAAACCTGTAAATTCTGCAACTAATTCTAGTGAAACACCCTTTTGAAGCATATTTACAGCAATTTCTCGCGCAGTCTCTTCTCGTCCTTCTTGCTTAATCGATTGATAAATAACTGACTCACGCATAATATCTCTCCTTAAGATACGTTGAATTACATCTTCTTTCAATGTTAGCCCAGCTAATATCGCTGCTGATGCCGTAATATTATTTTGTGTCCTTCGGTCGGTGATGTTGTCAATTTGTGCTGCGACTGCCTGCAATGTGCTGTCTTTGGAATTAGTATCGGTTAAAACAGCAAACGGAAGCAAGCCCGGAGTACTCATAAATAACTGAGTAGGTTGTTCTTCTCAGAAATAAATTCATTTTCCTGAGAATAAGCATCTGTAGCTTTACCTTCTTTACCTACTGCCAAAGTAAAAACGACACAAGCTTTATTTGAAGAACTAACAGCTTTAAATAACGTAGTTAAAAAAGGTGTTAATTGCTCTTGTTCTTTCCTACCTTTGATTTTACGTAAATATATAGATAACTCATCGAGTAAAATCAATACAGGCTCATTACCAAACAATTCCTGAATAGTAGCAGCACCAGGTGCCACTCGTTCAATATCACTTTGACGTACCAACTTATACCCATCAACTCCCGCTAACCCATAAGCGAGTTCACCCCAAGGAGTATAAGCACGTAAACCATCACCAAGAGGTCTGCCATTTACAGGGTCAGCATTTTCTCCATCAAAAGCTGCAAGTCTAACTTTCGTTGTTGGTACAAGTTGGGGGTCAATAAATTCCTCAACGTTATTAACTCCCTTCATACCATGAGCTGCATGAGTCAAAGCAATTAAACTATGAGTTTTACCACCACCATACTGAGTATCTAAACGTAAAACAGCGTTGCCACCAGTTCCCTGTAATCTTTGACAAACGGTTTTTAATAAAGCTTTCAAACCAACAGTTGGATGAGTATTCGCAAAAAAACTATTCGGCAAAACATACTCAAGCGGCGCCGTACCATTAATTACCTGTGCCAAATCTGCCGCAAAGTCAGACTCTTGAATATTACCGCTTAATATATCACTCCGAGGTACACAAATGTCAAATAGGGTTTTCATGGGCGCCTGTATCCTAGATTTCCTGGTACTGTAGTTTGCGCGTCACGCATTTATTCATATAACTACATAACACCAAGATAAACCTGAACACCGTAAAAATACTACCTCTTCCGCATTATAATGAACGGGCAAGGATGCCCATTCCACAAATGCAGCTAATTTTATTCTCTTTTATATTTATTTACTAAATCCATGCGGGATAAAGCGCTCGTTGCAGATTCTGATACATAGGTGTCTACTGATTTATCATTAGTTAAGGCTGTTAAAATTTCTACGCCTCGCTCATCTCCTGAAGAAACAAGCGCATTAATAATTGTCACTTGTAGTGCTGGATTATCTGTTGTTTTGAGTGCTTCAACCAAAATCTCAAATGCAGGAGAACCGATTTCGCCTAGTGCCATTACTGAGCCAATATTAACTACAGGATTTGGATCGTTCATGGCTGTTTTTAAGCCTTGCAACCCTTCCTCTGGAAAAGTCACATCTGGATAGTTAACGGCAACTTGCGCTAATGCCTTTGCCGCACTACCTCGAACGGTAACATTGTCGCTGTTTAGCAATGATGCAACTAGGGGAGGGACGGCATCTACACCTATAACTCCCAATGCTTTGACTGCTGCCCGTCGATAGACGACATCTTCTTCTCCCAGCACGTCTACTAAACGCGCGATAGTAGATGCATCGCGCGCTTCTGCGAGTTCCCACATCGCGCGTTCTCTAAGGTGGGGGTTAGGATGTTTTAATTGTTCAAAAAGAGAATCTGTTGTCATGATTTGCAGATATAGTTCGAGTTTACATTAGCTTTAGCTCGAATTAACCAGTCAGAGTCGTCGGCAACGATTTCACGACCACTGGTATCACCAAGTTTCTCTAGCGACATTAAAGCAGCATACTTCAAATCCCAGATTGGAGTTTTTAGGCTTTTCTTTAAATCTGGAATCGCACGTTGGTCACCAAGTTCCCCTAAAGCGATGGCAGCTGCCGACCGAGATTTTTGGAACTGCGGCTCTTTATTATGTAGTGCCTCTATTAATAAGTTATAGGCAGGAGTGTATTTAAGCCAGCCCAGTAATTTCATTACATGATAGTGGGCGCCATAATCAGTATAAGCTTCTTCTTCGTAAGTTTGAAGCAAAGCTGTAGGCGCCTGTACCGTATAAGTATCTAGTAGCGTTTTGCTAGCTAGATAACAGCGACCAAAATCAGTTTGATATAATTCCCGAATTACAAAATCAAGGGTAGGGGGTTGATCGTACTCGTGAACCAAATCTAAATCGTTAGGGTGATCGCGCAGTGTTTGTTCCAAATATGGCTTGATTCCCTCAAAAGTAATTTCTCCCCGTTCAACACCAACATCTGCTAATATCCGAATGGCTCGAAGCCGAAACGCAATGGAAACTGAACAACGAGCAATTTCAGGAATAGCTGGGTAGTAGCAAGCATCAATTAGGTCTTGAATACAGGCACGGCGGGCATTACAGTTAGGATGTTGTAAAAAAGCCACTACCTTGTTCATCTGGGCATAATCTCCCGTCAATCGACAAATGCTTGTGATTGCGGCACTGGCTGTTGGTTTATCTTCTGATTCAGTAAATCTACTGATTCGCTCTACTGCACCTTTATACTCTAGCTTTGCTAAGGTATGAAGTATTACTCGATAAATTTGTCCAGGCTTTTCTAGTAATTGAGCTATTTCTTCTAAAATATCTATATTTTTAGTGCCAATTTCACCGATTGCCCAAACAGCATTTTCTACTGTATAGCAATCTTCGTCTGCCAAACAAGCACAAATGACCGACAGCGCTTGTGTTGCTTGCAGGCGCCCCAATGTCTCAACAGATTTTCGGCGTACAATGCGGTTATCCAGTGAAGGATTGGTGTTTTGCACTGCCCGCATCAATGCATTGATAGAACTATCTGTAGAGAAGTTAACCAAATGAGAGGCAGCAATATAGCGAGAATCATCCTCTCCTATTTGATCTTGAGGAGTGTCTAGAAGAGTAATAGCCTCTTCTTCTGTCAAATTGAATATATTAAAAAAACGTTTATTCATTTAAACCAAAATTAAGAGACTTCTTGTCAACAACTCAACCATTATCAGGCAAAGCCGTTGACATGCAAGTCTCGCGCGATAATTAAGTAATCACTAACAGTCTAATCAAATAATATCACTATGAAAGTGAATTGATTGCGTAGTCGAGAAGAGCATTGTACTCAGTTAAAGCTTGAGGAGACATATCGCGAGGAGCGCAACCACGAGTGCGAGCAAACGATAATGCTTCAACATAAGGAGCGGTAGGCAAACCTAAAGCACGATACACTTCACGCGCACCAGCAATACCCCACTCGTCGAGAGGACCAGTACCACCAACAACTAGGCAGTATTGGATTAGGCGCATGTAGTGTTTGATGTCACGAGCGCATTTAGCTTTAAAGGTATCGGTGGAGTTTGCTTCACCAGCGTTGTTTAAGTAAGGATACTTTTTGATACAAGCATCATAAGCTTCTTGTGCAACAGAATCAATATTTTTAGCGAGCTTCTCAGCAGCTTCTAAACGAGCACCAGCACGTTGAATACTACCTTGAACCGACTCAAGATCAGAACTGGTGGGAAAACGACCTGCCGCATCAGCAGCAGAAACAACTGTAGTAACAACTGATTTCATTATTTTTTATCTCCAGATTAATTTTGGATGCCTTGTTGCCACGCGCGAACCATCGTATATTTATTTCGATGCGTTGCCGCGTCTGTTAAGTACTAATAATTATTCGCGCGATTAGCTGAGAGCCGAAATAACGCGATCAAAGTAGCTATTCGCTTCAGCCACTAGACTTGCACAGCGATCTTCGACGACAGGAGATCCCATTTTACGCAGTTTGGCGCCTGCAAACTTCTCACTAGGATTGTCTTGAATATGAGCAGTCGCTTGCGCTTTCATAATCTGAACGAGACGGATAGTAGATGAGGTTGGTACGCCCAAAGCAGTATAGGTTTCTTTCAACCCGTTCAAACAGCGATCGTCAAGAACAGACGAATCACCAGCTAACAGAGCATAAGTAACATAGCGTAAGATGATTTCAGCATCACGCAGACAAGCAGCCATACGACGGTTGGGATAGCAGTTACCACCGGCTTGGATCAAACCTTGGTTTTCGCAGATAATTCCAGCTACAGCATCGGAAACCATACAGCTGGCATTACTAGCAATTGCGTTGACAGCATCAAGCCGTCTGTTACCTTCAGCTACAAAAGATCTAAGTTTATTGATGTCACCAATACAAGCGGTGCTAGCATCTGCCGAAACTACGGCTCTAGAAAAAGCGTCAAGCATTAAGTTCTCCTTGATAGTCACTCTCGTGCAGGTCTTTCTGTTCGACCAGTTGTTATTGACCATAAAAAATCATTATGGCAACAGTCTCATTTCTTAGAGACTAAGTAATAATCCTTAACAATTGCTTTGTAAATTGTATTAATAGCCTGGAAACAGCTACACTAACAACAATTCTGAGGCAAAACTTTGAGACTTTTCAAACTGTAAGGAACCGTACTCAGAACCCCAAACTTGCTCGTGGGTGTTCACATCCATACCCCGATCCAAGCTGTTCCAAGTGCTTTCAGTGACTTCCACCTCGCTTACCAGGTAAGTTTGACAACCATGACGCTGGATTAAACAGCAATTCCCAGGTTCTACACTGCCCAGAAAGCGCTCACCGTCGCGCTTAAATACCATAGAGCAATGATGACGTCGCGAAATAATTGCAGGGGTAATCGTTCTCAGAATTGATAATTCCCGTGCGGCGCCAGCATAAAGAATCGAATCTTTAAGAGCGTAATTTTCAATATAAATATGGTCGCCAGTATCAACTAAGCGATGGACACCTTGGCGATAAGGACTCCACAAATCGTAGTCATAAACTTGTTCAGAATAGAAACCAATTCCAGAGAAAAACTCAAACGGTAAAGGGCGGAAATATATGTGGATGTGGGCGTAAATACTAGGATTTGCTTGGGCTTGTTTGTAATTACTAAAACCCCCTGCTATCCATTGAGCCAGAGTCTTCAAATTATCCGTGTTTTCCGAAGCAACCATGTTCCTAAAAGTATAAAATGTATTAATTTATTAAAACTTTAAGCAAAGCTTTAAGATTTGAGAGAGCGAATTTCTGACGAAAACGAAGCAGTAAGAACACCAATTCCATCACTAGTTTTAATCATCGATACCCGGAACCGCAAATTAGGATTGACAAACCAAATCTTCTCTTCGGCAGTCGCACGATCATATTTGGTCAGCAAAACAAAAGTGCCGTCATCAGTTAAGTGATAGTCTCCAACGGCTGGCATCGTCTCGGCATAACCTTGATCGCGCAGTAATTTGCCACGATTAGGCGACGACAAATCGGGAACAGGTACTAGAACAGTTGTCCCTTTAAGTTCTTCATTTTGATTTTCATCCCAGTCGGACTGTCCCTCCCAACTCATCCGAAACGGAGAAGCAATGTGAAGGGGGTCGATATTATTATCTTGACAAAGAGCCAACACAGCTGGATCATCAGGAGCGAGAGCAACAATATCAATAACCGACTGTACCGCCTCAAAATGACTAAAAATCAGATGGTGGGCGCTACGCTGCGATCGCCATTGACCAAAAGAACATGCAACAAATTGATTAATATCCATTTTGAAATTTTTATGTTTGAGTCAGGCAAGTATTATTAAACATTGTAAAAATAATAAAGAATAATTGCCTTGAGTATCTTACTGTAATTTCAACGCATAAAGTTAAGAAAAACCCCTACTAGTTGTTGCTATGAATATTTACGAAATTGAAACAAAGCTGAACGATTCTGATTTTCAACATCGTCTCAAGGCAATTTCCGCCTTAAAAGATTATGACCCAGGAGTGGCAGTTACTCTCCTGGTGAGCAAACTCCATGACCCAGAGTTTTTAGTTCGCTCCTTCGTTGCTATGGGATTGGGGAAACAAAAAACTCCCGAATCGTTTGCAGCTTTGCTGGAAATCATGAAGTTTGATAACACTCCCAACGTTCGAGCAGAAGCTGCCAATTCGCTCTCCCTATTTGGCACAGTTGCTGCATCCCATCTTGTCGTCACTTTTCATCAAGATGAACACTGGCTTGTGCGTCGTAGTATTTTAGCAGCCTTAGTAGAAATGAACTGCCCTTACGAATTGTTTGAGGTTTGTAACCAAGCCGTGAATGATGAAGACCCGAACGTGCAAGAATCAGCCGTTGATGCTCTAGCTTCTCTAAATGGAACTGCCCAGGAGGCGCCTGCCTTAAAATTACTCCTAAAACTTGTCAATGCCTCTTCTGAGCGTCTGCGTACCAAAGTAGCCTACGCTCTTCAAGAATTCAACTTGCCACAAGCTCTTAGTTGATGCTCAAACTTTGGCGTGTTGTCTGGCGAGTATAGGGATTCCAGACATCAAGTTCTGCGCTTGAACGGCTCAAAAGCATAGCTCTGTTTTTTTCACTTAATCCTTGAACAAGGCTAAAGTCGGCGCCAGCTATACTTTGGAGATTTTCCATCTCAACATTAGTCAAGTCAGCTGCCCGTAAATCGGCGCCAAGCAAATCTACCCCATTCAACCGAGCATTTCTTAAATAAGCTCCGGTCAAAAAAGCTAGACGCATGGTTGCCCCACTTAATCGGGCATTTTGTAGATTAGCTCCGGTTAAATCGGCGCCGTTTAAATAAGCTCCTAGTAAGCTTGTATTTTGGAAATCAGCATCTCGTAAATACGCAGTACAGAGATAGGCGCCGTTTAAAATTGCTTTTGGACCAATTGCCCCAGAATTTTTGTAAGAATATCCTTCGGGCCAAATCGTACCAGAATCATAATAAGCAACTTGTAGTCTGGCATCTGTTAAATTTGCCCCACTCAAATCGGCTTTTTGGAGCATGGCTCGGTTTAGAGAAGCACTGTGTAAATTAGCACCTCGCAAATCAGCAGAATGTAAATTAGCACCTCGCAAATCAGCCCCAGATAGGTTAGCGTCACTCAATATGGCACCTTCAAGATGGGCGCCTAACAAACTGGTATTGCTAAGGCAAGCGCCTCGTAAATCGACTCCTTTAAAATCAAACTGAGAGGCATCATAGTTAACTGTTCCAGCTTTAAGGGCTACTAATATATCTGGTGAGGGCACCTGCATTGTAGAATTTTTCATGTTTATTGCTCTAAAGTGACAGCATTTAAGAGAGGATTATTTGTAACGCTGTTTTGTCAATAAGCCATAGAATACATTATTTTTTGACGCACCAAGGCTAAGAAGTTTATGGAATTTATCTCTCCTATGACAATGATGGATTTTTTTTGCCGGAGTGAAGGTATTTGGTATATTGAACGCCATGTTCAGCACTTTGATACTGTAGCGGATGAATCTGGAAAATCAAATCTAATTGTTACAGTAGTAAAAAAAGATGACCCTAGAGTTAAAGTGGCGTGTTCAGAACAAGGAATTGACCCGGAGTTAGCGATGGGTGGCGCCAGTTTTATTTGGCAAGACAATCTTGACGAGCATCCACCCAATCCTGATTATGCAGCAGTACTGATTGACATTCCTGATTCTGAGAGCGGTCGAACAGGGAAATTAATTCGTGATAAGGGTTACGTTGAAAAAATCCCTGTCCTATGCCGATACTGGTTTGGTCAAGATGGTATTCTCACAATAGACACTGAATACGACAACAACCAAGGACAAGAACGTTGCTGGTTTATTAACGATGATTTCCGCGTCCGAGTTGGCAGTGTGCAAACAGTTAATGGCATTAACTTAGTATCCTATTGCTCTGAACGTCGCTGTGTTTCTACTGAAAAGTTGGAGCAAATGATTCAACGAAATTTAGCAAGAGAGAAGGTAAACTAACATCAATATTACGTTTTATTACTTTAATATTACGCTTTATTGCTTTGTCTCTCAGAAATGGGACTGAAGTTAGGGCAATCCCCTATGGTCATTTCTACTTGGGCTAGTGAGTCAATCAGCTATGTATCAACCATTTCTGAAGCATTTAGAAGAATCACTGTTTTACAAATTTGATTTACAAAAGCGAGAGATTCCTGCTGGGTTAGAGGTGAATGTCAGCGAGCGCGGTCGAAATCCTGCCACTATCCGCAGTTGGTGTTATGAATCTCCTCAGTTACGCAAAATTCGCTACACGTACATCGATGCAGGTGAAAGCGCTCAAATTTTCAACAGCGTAATTTACCCTAGTCATAATTACGACCTGCCTTTGTTAGGAATTGATTTTTTGTCCTTCGGCAAAGTCAAAAACCTGATTGTCCTTGACTTTCAACCCTTGTTTCAGGATGAGGCGTATCAGAGAAAATACATCTACCCTTTGAAAGCGTTGCATGACCAATACCCAGATTTGGCACAGAATTTAGAGATGAAGTTTTATGATGCGAATCAATATTTCTCTAGATACCTACTGTTTGCTAAAACAGATGTCGAAACGGTTGCTACACAAGTATTTGCAGCCTTCAAAGATTATTTGAATTTGTACTGGCAACTGTTGGATAGAGCCGAACGACTGAATGACCCAGAAGATATTCAGCGTATTGTTAAAGCTCAAAAAGATTACGACCAGTACAGTGCCGACCGCGACCCAGCTTCTGGTCTATTTAGCAGTTATTTCGGTCATGCCTGGTCAGAAAAATTTCTGTATGAGTTTTTGTTTGAAGATGCAGTACCATTAGCTGTGGCTAGTAAATAGTAACCAGTGACAAATGACGCTTTATCAACCCTTTCTTGATTATGCGATTTCTTACTTGGAGTCGCACCTAGAACTCCAGCCATATCCCATTCCCGAAGGATTTGAGCGCAAAAGTGCTGTTACAGGAAAGGGAAAAAATGAGCAGGAAGTCGTTACCACTAGTTATGCATTTCAGGCGCCCAAGCTTCGCCAAATTCGAGCAGCACATGTACAAGGGGGGAATTCACTCCAGGTACTCAACTTCGTAATTTTTCCTCAACTAAGTTACGATCTCCCTTTCTTTGGAGCAGATTTAGTAACTCTGCCAGGTGGGCATCTAATAGCTCTGGATATGCAACCCCTGTTCCGAGACGACCAAGCTTATCAAGATAAATATACGGCGCCGATTCTCTCTATTTTTCATAACTATCAGCAGCACCTCCCTTGGGGAGGAGACTTTCCCGAAGACGCGCGTCCATTTTTCTCCCCTACATTTCTCTGGACACGTCCTAAAGAAACCTCAGTAGTAGAAACTTATGTATTTGAAGCCTTTAAAGACTATCTCAAAGCTTATCTAGATTTTGTAACGCAGGCTGAACCAATCACTAATCCCGAAGAAATCGCTAAAATTAAACAGAAACAATTACAATACTTACGTTACCGATCTGAAAAAGACCCTGCAAGAGGAATGTTTCAGCGTTTTTATGGGCAAGAGTGGACGGAAGAATATATTCACGGTTTTCTATTTGATTTAGAAAGAACATTGGAATTATCTGCTATTCGATCTCATTAATTTTTATGACTTGTGGCATAGGCGTCTCGCCTGTGCAGTCAAGTATTTTATTTACAAAATAGACACGTAGAGACCGTATTAATTCGGTCTCTACATTAGAGGATGTTTTAAAACTATTTTACAATGTCATACTGAACGCAGTGAAGTATCTGAGTATAAGTTATTAGGCGCCGTATTACTGACAGCAAACCGTCCAGCAGATGCAGAAAAAGTGTATTGCGAAGATTTAAAACATTATCCCCAAAACGGTTGGTCGCTGTTTGGACTTACACAAAGTTTAAATATGCAGGGCAAGATAAAAGAAGCAGAGGAAATACAAAAACAGTTTGAAACAACTTGGAAACATGCCGATGTTAAACTTATTGCATCACAATTTTAATAAAATCTAAATGTAGGTTGGGTAAAGCGATAGCGTAACCCAACAATTCTTAAAAGAGTGTTGGGTTCCGTTGCACTTCACCCAACCTACTATAAAAAAACACGCACGAGGTCAACAATGAAACTAAATCGCTTCTGTAATGCCAGTCAATTTTATAATCAAGTAAAAGATTACCTCATTAGCCAAGAAGCACAACATTGCTTGCTTTTAGGTATCAGTGATACCTTAGTTAATAATCCAGAAAGATACCCACCCAATCCTTATCTGGCATCTGTGGAAGTTGCAGAACAAGTTGTAGCGGTAGCAATAATGACACATCCTTACAAGCTAGTATTGTCTTGTGAGGATTTAGGAGCAATAGAAATATTTGCCAAAGACTTATACACTCAAAGCTTACAAGTACCTGGAGTTAATGGTCAAACAAACGAAGCTCTTACTTTTGCAAACATATGGCAAAATCTCACTGGTCAAACCTACCAACTAAGTATGCAAATGCGGATTCATAAACTACAAGCCGTAGAACCTATTGTCAGAACCAATGGTTACTTACGCAATGCCACAGAAGCAGACCGCGCGCTTTTACTCCAGTGGAATCAAGATTTTGAGATTGAAGTATTTGGTGAACTTTTGACAAATGCACAATATATAGATAACCACATAAAGCAAAACACTATTTATATCTGGCAGGATGAAATTCCTGTATCATTTGTTTGCTGTGCAGGCTCAACACCCAATGGTAAAAGACTTGGGCCTGTGTATACACCAAAAGAATACCGTAAAAAAGGCTATGCTACTGCTTGTGTAGCTGATTTAAGTCAGAAGTTTTTAGATATGGGTTGTAATTCTTGCTTTTTGTTTACTGACTTGGCAAATCCTGTTTCAAATCATATTTATCGCAAAATCGGTTATTTACCAGTAACTGATTGTCATGAGTACAAAATTATTATTTAAAGGGCGACGTAATGAGAAAGCTTATATATCATATTGCCACTACACTTGATAATTATATTTCCCATGAGGATGGCTCGGTCGAAGGGTTTTTGGGGGAGGGAGAACATGTAGATGATTATTTGGAAAGTTTAAAAGCTTACGATACAGTATTGATGGGTAAAGTTACGTATGAGTTTGGCTATCAGTATGGTGTTAAACCTGGACAACCTTCACCTGTTTATTCTCATATGAAGCATTATATTTTCTCTAAAACTTTACGCTTTGGCGCCGAAGCCCATGAGCAGGTAAAAATTATAGATAACAACGAAGTCGAATTTGTCAAGGAATTGAAAAAGGCGCCGGGAACTGATATTTATTTGTGTGGAGGTGGAACTTTTGGAGGTTTTCTGTTTGATAATGAATTGATTGATGAATTAATAATCAAGCTTAATCCTGTTGTCTTTGGTAGTGGTATAAGGGTTTTTGGGAAAAGTACAAAGGCGGTTAATTTATCATTAATTAGCTCAAAGGCTTATAATAACGGTGTGTTGTTGTTAACCTATAAGATAGATTACAAATAAAAATTCATGGATATATAATATATTTTAGGTTTTGGCAGGAAACGCATAATATCGCAAATTTGGTAGAGACGTGACATGTCACGTCTCTACATGTTTTTTTTAATATATTTCTTGAGGTAGAGCATAATTAACACATTGAATATTTAGCAAATTTAAATTTAATCCTATTATTAAATAGCTGTATAAAATAGGTGGCAACAATGAGTTATGACAACGTATGTAAAATACTAGCTGAAAAATATCCGCTCGAATTTGCAGGCTGGTTGTTGCCTAAAAAACCGCGAAAAGCTAAAGTGCTAAAGACAGAATTAAGTATTGAGCCTATTCGTGCAGATTCAGTGACATTTCTTCAAATGATGAATCGCATTCTTCATATTGAATTTCAAACCCTAACAGAATCTGACCCTCCAATTCCCTTGCGAGCTTTGGATTATGGGTCTAGACTTAAACGGATATACCGACTTCCTGTAACGCAGGTGATAATTTTCTTGCAAGAAACAAATGATGAAATAGCCTTTACCGAAGAGTACCGTGATGAAAACACAGTTCATAAGTATCGAGTTATACGGATGTGGGAACAAGACCCAGCACTGTTTCTTAATAACCCCGCATTACTACCACTGGCGCCTTTAGCCAAAACAACTTCACTTCCGGGGTTACTATCGCAGGTTGCTCAAAGCATTGCTACAATTTCAGATAGAGGTGAAAGACAGAATACAGCAGCATACACGGAGATATTAGCAGGTTTACGTTTTGAAAAGGACTTTATTCGTCAAGTACTAAGTGAGGACATTATGAAAGAGTCAGTGATTTACCAAGATATATTACAAAAGGGAGAAAAAAACGAGGCTTTCCGTCTTGTCAATAGCCAGTTGAATCGAAGGTTTGGTAATATAGATTCATTAATTACAGAGCGTATTCGAGTATTACCTACCGCCCAACTAGAAATACTAGCTCTTGAGCTTTTAGATTTTTCAAGTACGTCTGATTTAGAGACGTGGTTGAATCAACACTCTTAAAGATTAATCGCGCATCAAAAAAGACCGACTCAAATTAAGAGCCGGTCTTTAATATTTGATGCTATTCTATTAGAAACAAGGGCAGATAAAATTTTTTAAGAAGCCGAAAATATAAATACAATAATTTCTGAAATGGAGGAATAATGATAGACCTAAGAAGCAGAGCTAAAGATTTAGCTGCATATGCTGCTGATTACAGTCGGCACGTTAATGAAAAAAGCTAATGAGACTGGTAAACGCTGCCGAGTGATTTTACAGCAACTAGTAGCACTATCAGATTCTACAATAGCAAGTTAATAACCGCTTGTACTTTTCTTTCCTACCACCCACTAACTGAGGATAACTAAACAATTGTTCATTGCCTGTGCAACTAGTATTCTATCAAAAGGGTCACGGTGATGTAGAGGAAGCTTACGGACTTGTACGGTATCAGCAAATGAAATCGCCAGAAATGTTATGTCTGAAGATTCAACTTCGGTGCCATACATTCTTATATTTTAATGGCATTTATAAAGAGTGTTCAAAAAGTTTATTTTGGTAAGTTCTCTCTTCTTACCTCTTTCTTTGTGTCCTTTGTGTCTTTGTGGTTCATCCTTCTTCTGTTTAGAGACCGAATTAACTCTGTCTCTACGTGTACATATGCAAAAAATATACATGACGTAGGGTGGGCAGTGCTAGCCCTGTCAAGGTGAGCATGGGTACTAACCATTTATAAGGGTTTTAGCCTTTCACTGATTAAAATTTGAAAGCAAAAAATAATATTTGCGCTCAATTTTATATTCCAGAGTTGGGGGTACAACGTAAGAATAAGGCTTTTATCTAGTACTGTATTGGTACACCTTGACAGGGCTAGGTGGGCAGTGCCCACCTTACTGCTGAGGCTACAGTTTTGCTTTTGTTGAACCTGAATAAGTTATTTTCTGACTCTGAATTTGGTTGTTAGCTCCTGGTTGCCATTGCCATTTGCCGTTGCTGAGTTTTTTGACGCATTTCCATTCTATTGATGTGTTGGGGGAAAAGCCTGATATTAAGCTTGTCCATTTTGGTGTTTTTGGGCCTGGGCCGTTATGGTTTGGTGGTGGGTTGTATATGTATTCGTGGTAGACGTTTGGTGATAGTGCTTTGGCTTTGTTGGTGTCCCAGTTTCCTAGTTGTGGTTGATTTCCTACTACGTATATACTTTCTCCGGGTTTTGTCCATGCGTTGTCACAGACGAAGTTAATGGATGTTGTGGTGGGTACTGCGGTTAGGTTGAATTTAAATGTTTTGTCTTGTTGCGTGTTTTGAATTCCTGATTTGGCTAAAATTAGGTTTTCTCCTGCGTTATACCAGCCTGTTTCGGCGCCTTCAAATTCTGCTTTACTATTCAGTTGGGGTAGTTTGGCGCCATTTACGGTTACATCTGTGGCTTTGGCTTCGGCGATTAGTTGTACTACGTTGTTTCGCTGTTGAGTTGCTCCTTCGTAGGCACCTTTTGCTTTTGCTATTGTAACTGTGGCTGTGTTTCTTGATTTTGTGGCTGTAATTTCTGTTGTTCTGGTTTGATAATTTGGTTCTTTGTTATCTGTGTAGCTGATGGTTGAACCGTCGTCTTCGTAGAGTGTAAATTGGCTCTGTTTTTCGTCGGGGTACACTTTGAGGATTAGTTTTTTATCTGAAGCTAAGACGTTTTTGGTTTCAGCGTCAACCTGCATTAAGGGAATAATGGCGCCGGAACGTACAAAAGTAGGTAAACGGAAAATTCCATCTATATATGTAGGGAAAGATTTTATCCATTCACCTGAACTTGTTAGTGATTGATTTGTATGGTAGTTTATCCATTCGCCCTTGGGTAAATATATGTCGCGTTCGTATTCCCCATGTTTGGTTACGGCGCCTACCATTATATCTTTACCAATTAATTTCTGATTTCCCATGTTTCTAACTACTGGGTCATTTTGGAAGTAGAAGACTAGGGGAGCTATGAGGGGTTCTGCGAATAAGTGCGCGCGGTAAGCAAGCGAGTAGTAGTAAGGGGTTAATTCGTAACGTTGGCGAAGGTTTGCTAAGTTGATTTGTTTATAACCTACTAAGTTAGGTGATGTTTCATAACGCTTTGCTGTTTGGAAACTGTTATCTGTGTGGGGACGAACGGGTACATCAAACCAGGCGCCATGAGCAAACCATGTGGTGTACATTTCGTTTTGATACTGTAAGTTACCTGAATGATTCTCGTTATAAGGAATACCTTCACGCCGGAAACCACCAATATCTGACCCATAGTAATCAATGCCTGAAAAAGACATGTGCATATGCGAATTTATATGAGTCGCAAGTAATTCTAAGTTAGAACCAATATCCCCCGACCACATTGCGGCGCCATATCTTTGAGTACCTGGGGCGCCGGAACGTGTGACAATAAAAGGCCTACGGTTGATTTTGTTACGATGACGGAAATAACCTTCATATATAGATTGGTTCCAAAATAAGTTGTAAAGGTTGTGGATATCAGCGTGCTGATTTTTACGTTTACCTGCAACTTCTATACCTTCGTAACAAGCATTACCATCATACTTTTCTGGTTCTCCTAAATCTGTCCAATGACCAAGAATTCCCTTTTGCACCAAATTTGGAAAGCGTCGATTTTCATGTACCCATTCACCTGCTGCTTTATCCGACCAATCTACCATCCCAGCTTCACCAAACCAGTTTTTGAGAATTACGGGTGTAGATTGGTTGCTAGCATCACATTGATTATTAGTTTTGTTATAAGCCAATAGATTGGCGCCTTGCATTGGTGCAAAAGTATTGGTATTTTTACTGATGTAAGCTTCTTCAATGGCAACTAAACCAATACCATCTTGTAGAAAATTGGAAATTTCTTTTACAGGGTTGGGAAATTCAAAGTTATTACCATCGTTACTACTTTCGTCCCAGTCTAATGCTCCCATGCGACTATCTGGACTGTCTTTGATAATTCCTCCAAACCACTGTAAGTCTAGAACAAATCCATCAACAGGAAACTTGTCCGCACGTAACCCATCTCGAAGCGTTTTAACTTGATTCCAGTTTTTATAACCAAACTCTGAAACCCACATACCAAAAGCTTTTTTTGGTGGAACTGGAGGTTTACCCACTAGCTCTAGATAATCTTTACGTAAGTCGGGTAAATCTTTACCTGTCATTATATAGAAACGAATTTGCTCACCCCCCATTTGGACTTTCCAGGGTTTGCTTGTAAAGTCCCAGCGTTGTTTGTAAGGGTTATCGAGAAATAGAGCATAGTTGAGATTATTCTTTCCCAAACCATACATAATCGGAAACTGAACATTTCCCACCATCCCCGCAGAACCAAATGGCATAAAACCATTTCCATGCGCTTGTTCTTGCCATTTGGGTTGTTCTTCTCGTACTCCATGACTCAACCAGTCACCATCAGTAGTACCCAATTTTTTAAACTGCTGTCCTAAACCGTAGACGTTTTCGATTTTTTCCGGCGCCAGAGTTAAACCTTTCCAATCTTGCTGTAAATCTTGGGGGCAAACGGTAGTTAATGCAGCTTTTTTTACTTTGTCAAATAGAGAAATACATAGACTGCTTTGATTAACGTTAACTTGAATGTCACTTGTCTCGATAATGTTTTTATTTTGGGAATAAACCGATGGGCCTGGGTAGTTTTTCCGATAAATCATCGGTGAGGTAGGCAAGGGAGTATTGATATCAAAACTATTATCATTATCTTTCTTAGTAGAGAATTCAAAATGAATTAAGTCATTGTCTAATATTTCGACAATTAGGTTTTGACCGCTGTTACTAAATTTAGCTCGCTTTACTTCTGCAAGTGCTGGGCTAGCGGAGATAGAAAGTAGTAAGGAGAGAATTAATAGGGATATGCTTTTCATAAACAGCTTTCTTTCGATTATTTTGATGCACCAAGAGGCAAATTGAACACAAATGTGATTTGGGATATTACATTGTTTTTTATACATAGCTCAATATACTTAATATTTATTTAATAATTTTAGTTAAAAGATTACAAAACTTTACATACTCTCCAAATTAAGGGGTAAGGTACAGTTGACATTTCTAAATTTATCTGCCTATTAATAGAGAACTAAATAACGCATAAGTATAAAAATTGAATTAGTAAGGGGGAGATTAACTTAATACAACTGACGTTACTCGCATAGACTTATGCGAGCAAGTTTACCTGTGAAAAATCAAAGCAAGTTAGGGAATTGGAAATGGCATCTAACAGTCAAGTTTTAACGAAACAACAAAATACAAGCTATGTAATTTTAATTGCAATCGCCGCAGCACTAGGTGGTTTTTTATTTGGTTTTGATACTGCTGTAATTAATGGCGCCGTTTCAGCTTTGAGCAAAGCGTTCAATATTGATAGCTTTATGACGGGGTTTGCAGTATCTTCGGCGTTGTTAGCTTCGGCCGCTGGCGCCTGGATAGCTGGGCCAATTGCTGACAGGCAAGGTCGTATTAAAACGATGGTGGCTGCTTCAATTTTGTTTACATTGAGTGCAATTGGTTCTGGAGTTCCTTTTGGAATTTGGGATTTTATATTTTGGCGCTCTGTAGGTGGAGTTGCAGTTGGCATGGCAAGCGTGATAGCTCCAGCGTATATTGCTGAAGTGGCACCTGCTCATTTGCGAGGAAGATTAGGTTCACTACAACAGTTAGCGATAGTTGTGGGAATATTTATAGCACTGCTTTGTAATTACTTTATTGCATCTACAGCAGGTTCGGCAGAGGCGCCGTTTTGGTTTGGGATGACAGCATGGCGATGGATGTTTTGGTCAGAAATTCCCGCAGCAGTGTTGTATGGATTAGCTGCGTTAAAGATTCCAGAGTCACCACGCTATTTAATTGCTCAACAACGTTACGAGCAAGCAGGGGTAGTGCTGAAAAAAGTGCTTGGTGGAGATGTTGAAGCTAAGATAGATGAAATTCGCCAGACTGTGATGACGGAACGCAAGCCTAAATTTTCTGACTTGTTGAGTCGCAGTGGTGGATTATTACCAATTGTTTGGGTTGGTATGGGATTATCTATTTTGCAACAGTTTGTCGGTATTAATGTAATTTTCTATTACAGCAGTGTACTTTGGCAGGCAGTGGGATTCTCGGAAAAGGATTCTTTACTGATTACCGTTATCACTGGTGTGGTAAATATTTTGACCACCTTAATTGCAATTGCATATGTAGATAAATTCGGTCGCAAACCTTTACTTGTAATTGGTTCTATTGGAATGACTGTGACTCTGGGTACTTTGACTGTCATTTTTGGTGGCGCCAGTGTAGATGCAGTTACAGGTAATCCGAGTCTTTCGGGTACAGCGGGAATAATCGCTTTGATTGCAGCTAATTTATATGTAGTGTTCTTTGGCTTCTCCTGGGGTCCAATTGTTTGGGTAATGTTAGGAGAAATGTTTAATAATAGAATTCGCGCTGCTGCTTTATCTTTAGCTGCTGCGGTACAGTGGCTTGCAAATTTTCTTATATCTACTTCGTTTCCTCCTTTGCTGAAAAACTTTGGCTTAGGTTCCGCTTACGGTTTATATACCATTGCTTCAGCTATTTCTATCTTCTTTATAATTTTGTTAATTAGAGAGACAAAGGGTAAAGAATTAGAAGAAATGTAAATTTGGAATAAAATCCCCCCAACCCCCCTTAATAAGGGGGGCTTTAATTCTCTTGTGGGATGGGCATCCTTGCCCGTCCCTTTATATTACATAGACATAACAAGACTAAGACGCAATATTTCGCGCGTAAAATCACAAGAATAGCCAATCATTGCATCATTAAGAAACTTACCAGCTTTTGATTGGGTAGTAGTTCCATACCCACCAAGAATTTCAAGCGCTAATTGCGCGTTTTTAATTGCAACATCTACAGCAAAAGTCTTACAAGAAGGCGCCTTTACTGTTGCAGCAAGAAAAGGATTTGTATCAGCACAGCAAGCTGCATCCCACACCATTAATCTTGCAGCTTGGGTGTTCACCATCATATCAGCTAATTTCAAAGCAACAGCTTGATGTTCGATAATAGGACGACCCCAGCTGACTCGTTTCTTAGCATAATCAACGGCGTACTCATATGCAGCGCGCGCTAAACCTACATAAGAAGCAGCAAGTCCAATAGCGACTTCTGGAAGCAACATTAATAATTCTGCTGCTTGTCCCTCTTCTCCAATTCGGTTTTTTTCGTGAACTCGCACATTATCAAGATGAATAGCTGCATGATGTGAGGGTTTCCAGCCAATAAGCGATGTACGTTCACCAAATTTCAAACCGGGTGTATCAGCTTCGACGTAGAACAACGAAAGACTATCACGCATTGGTTTATCTTCGTCTGTACGCGCGATGATAAAATATCCATCGGCAATACCACCGTTTGTAACTAATAATGACTTTTCACCCTTGAGAATATATGTATCGCCTTCCCTTTGCGCGAATGTCTTCATACCAATTTTGGCATCTGGCATGGGGCAAAACATATCTGACGTTGCCACATTTGGCTCACTCTCTGCGGCACTAAACAAAAAAGGCTCAGAGTTACTGACTTTGGATAATATACGCTCTTTTTGTTCGCTCGTTCCAGCCCTGGTAACAAAAAGCGCCATTGCAGCAGTAAGATTAAAGTAACTGCTAGCAACACTCACATCAACGGCGCCGAGTTCTTCTAAAACCAATACCAAGTCTACACACTTTTTACCTTTACCACCGTACTCAGCAGGAAGTAATAACTGAGTAAATCCTAAATCAACTCCTTTAGAAAAGAAATTTTTACACAAATCCCAAGGTTCGACATGAGAATCGCTTGAATCAATCTTTTCAACAATTGGCTGAACCTCATTCAAAGCGAAGTCATGCGCTGTTTGCTTCAATAACTGCTGTTCTGGTGTTAGGCTTAAATCAATCATTTACTTATTGCTGCGATTAGTGCATTTAATAAAAAATATATCCCCTTATCCAGTTATTATCCTGTCTTGTGTAAGTATAA
Source organism: Calothrix sp. PCC 7716 (assembly GCF_019977735.1). Lineage (GTDB taxonomy): Bacteria > Cyanobacteriota > Cyanobacteriia > Cyanobacteriales > Nostocaceae > Dulcicalothrix. Next base: position 7,247,269 of record NZ_AP025018.1, read on the forward strand.
AATTTACTATTATTTCTCTAAATTTGTCATTTTAATTGCTCTTTATGTAAGTAGGGCTATGCCTCACATACTATTAACCACTATTTATGTAAGTAGGGCTATGCCTCACATACTATTAACCACTAATGTAAATGTAAACGTAAAAAAAAAGGAAGGATTTTTAGCCCTTCCCTTAATTCGTTTATAAATCAGTTATTAGTTCTAACGCTTCAGTAAGTAGTTGCCTAGCTTGGTTTATCTTCCATAAAGCCTCAGTACATAATTTCTCTTCAGCTTTAAGCCCTTTTTCATCACACAAGTGCCCCAGGTCATGATATCTAGGACGTAGCTCTATCAAGCGCGCGAGTATTGCTAGCTGTATAGCGTTAGGGTTATGGTCGTTGTCTACAAACTTAAGAGTTTCAAGTAAACTCATTTTTAGACTCTGAGCTATAAACCGTTGCTTATCGCGTAATGCTCCCCAAGTGACTACTTTTGCTTCTGGCAAATACTCAACTAAAGCATCTACCCAATTAATCATCATTTTAGGATTACCCATTGGAGGTATACCATAGAGCTTCGCAAGTGTTCGTAACTCTAGCATGTTACCCGCAAGGTAGCGCGAACGTCCGAATGCAGCATTATGCATATAATTAAGTTGTCTTGGTTCAAAAGTGTGAATTGAGATAGTGGGTAGGAAAGTGCCGGTCAAGCTAAATTTCCTACCTGCTTATACTTTACCATGTGAACACGGTTATTTCAATAGTTAAATGAATCTTAATAAAGATGAAAGTGGTAAATTTACGACGAATAGAGATGAGCCATTAACCGCTAATCTCAATATTCGAGTATCTCCTAGCATGAGAGATAAAGTAAAAGCTATTCCAAACTACCCTGAGAAGCTAAGAGAGGTTATTCAGCAGTGGTTAGAAAATTTAGATTCTACTGAGCAAGATGAAAGTTAGGTGCTTTTTCCTGATTGGGTTAGTTTGTAATTTTACTTTATATGTTTTTAGGGACGGCTAAGGACAGCCGTTCCACAAGAGTTTTGGTTTAGGTAGTGAATTTACTTAGATTAAAAGTTTATTGAAAAAATTATCTGAAGAATTTTTCAGTATTTTTCCAACCGTTTCTTCGTCCCGGACAAACGTTTGCTCTTTATCCAATAGACACGCTTGCTTATGAGAGTTACTACCGTGCAAGTTTTTTACCTGTTGCAAACAACGTAGTAACTCACCAGGGTGTTTTACTTCAACCTCGACAACTTAGCTTAGTTGCACAAACCGAACAGTTACAACTTCCTTTGTTAGTTGATGAAACAGTACAGGTGAAAGCTTGGGCACGCTGCGAGTTTTGTGAAATTCTTGACCACACAGCAAATCTGGATATTTTATCAAGATTAACTATCTGGGCAAAAGAAGCATTACAAGCGATAATTCAACAGCGTCAGCAAATTTTCTTGGCGTACCTACGTGTCTATCAGTTACCTCAACCTCAAGATGTATCTGCTAATCTCGGTCAAAAGGAAAAGTTAGGAAAATTCATTGGTTTACCTAACTCACTCACTGCTTCTGAAGTAAACCCAGTATTGAGTGATAATACTTTTGCCATTCGCAAGCAGCAACTCGAAAAGCGTCAACCTCCATTACATCAAGAATTAGAGGAACTTCTTGGCGCCTTAACATCCATTAATATTCCTGCCGCAAAGCAATTAGAACAAGATATTCAAATATTCTTAGGTTGGAGGCGCCCATTACAACCAGCATCCAACGATACAGATTTAACTTGGATACATAAAATTGCTGAAGTTGGTAATTCAAGCGATGGACATAGCTTTGAGAAACTTGTCCGTAGAAGCTTGTTAAAACTGGGTTTCACTGGTTCTAAACTAAATCCTGAAGGAGCAGGTGGCGCCGGAGGAATGGACTTTTACTGTGAATATCCATACCCAGTAGTCGGTGAGTGCAAAGCAACTAAATCAGAAAAAGTTCCTGATGGTACCCCTGCACAGCTTCTAAAAATAGGTATTAATCATTTAAAAACAACACAGTATACACGCGCAATTAAATTAATTATTGCAGCAGGTAAGTTAACTTCCTACGCACAGAGAACAGCTACTGAACATGATATGAACGTAATTACACCAGAAACATTACAAAAATTAGTTGAGTTACAAGCTAGTTATAAAAACTCGATTAATTTATTAGAACTTAAAGAGTATTTGCAACAGGCACTGTTTGGTATAGCTGATGATAAAGTTAATCATTATATATATAAAGTTAACCAAGACATTCAACTACGAGCGCAGTTAATTGAACTTGTCAAAAAATATCAGGAAAATACAGGTTATAAACGTGCAAGTGTTGATGCTCTACATGGTTACGTAGCTGGAGCATCAATTAGAATTAAACTGCAAGAGTTACACGATATTCTGGTTGAACTCTCATCACCACTTGCAGGTTATTTAGGACGAATTAAAGGCGAAGACTGGCGCCGTGACAGGTTCTACTTTCTTCGCGATTTACTAATCTCCTAGCGTCAGGATACCTGCTTGATAGTTTACAGCTAATGGTAAGATTTTTAGCCATGCGGAACCAAGCAATATTTCGGTAAGACCTTTACCTGCAAATACTGGTATCTCATATTCTTGCTCATCTAAAGTTATTTTACCTAAGTATGCTTGGAATGTTGTAATTCCTTGTGCTGTTAGCATCTTTCGCTTACCAAGATAAGCCCACTCAAAACCGTCTAAATCTTGTTTATTCATAGCTATAAAGCCCGTGAAGCCAGTATCTAGCATTGCATCTTCGGGCAGTTTTGAGCCACTATCAGGTATTAACTCTATTTCAAAAAGTAGATGCCCAACCTCATCAAACCTACCATTTATCATATTCTGCCTGAAGCTCCAGTTTCATTCAGGCAAAAGACAAAGTTATCCTTATTTGGATATTTTGTAAGTACTTTTTTGTGTGCCTCTATACTATCTTCATCAAGAAAGTACTCTCCACTATCTGGTTCTATACCAATATACCAACCATAGTATTTATCAATTAATTCAGGACGCAGACGCTCAAAAATAGCTTGACATCGCTGATCAAATATTTCATCAAGAGCTTCTTGTCGTGCAAGCTCTTCAGGTGTAATAGTTTTTTCAGGAAACATCCTACCGCTTCGTGCGCGAGGTTTATCTACAGATTCAGTCATAAAATTTTGGCTTTTGGACTGTATACATTATATATTGTATTTATTTTGATATTACTACTTAGTAATATTTTTTAAACTTCCATTATTAGTTAAAGTAATAGTTCATTGTATGTATCATATTTTACTACTCCTTAAGCTTTTATTTATACAGAATAGGTAATGGCTTGCATTGTTATTTTTAAATCACTTATCAACTTTCATATTATCTTTATTAATTAAATATTCTTCACTATTTAGCCCCATAGCATCATCAAATGACCTTGTATCATATTCGACCAGTAACTCCTATTTCATTGAGACAAAAAGCACTTCGGTACTAAATTTAGATACTTTTATTTCAAAGCAACAAAACTAGTGTGAAAATTTGCTCGTAAAGTTTTGCCATATACATCTTTACATCATTATATGGCTGTTTAAACAAAAAAGATTTTGATGTAGTTGAGTTTTGCAGTACAGTTATCCTATTTCTAAAGACATATGCCTTTAGAATGAGATTGATTGAATTGGCTCTATATTATCGTCTCCATAAAAATTTTCCGGGTATTTACTTAAATGCAAAGAAAGTGATATTTCATTAGAATATACTGTGGGTGTCAAATATTACAGTGGTTATGGCATCAAAAAATACATTGTCTGAAAGTATGGAATTTCAATCTAAAACTCGCCTCCTGCTTGCTTTGTGGGATTTAGGCGCCACGAAGCAGGAAGTCAAAAAAGGTGATCTTACAAAGCGAATTGTAACAAAGGGTAAGAAAGTCGCTGATTATCAAAATGTATTTAGCGAACTAGAGAAACAAGGAGCGATTATAGTTTCTAAGAAAGGATATTCGCTTGCAACTCCAGAGGGTTTGGAGGTTTTGAGCCAAGGTTTAAGAAGCTCAGATTTCCGTTTTGAAGGGACTATCGTTGGTACTTGGGCAGCAAATGCACTTTTAAAGTGGATAGGTGAAATGAATGGTACTGTGCCTAATACATCTATATTAATGAATGGCATGAATGGCGCCAAAAGTGGTATTGAATCTTATAAGGAGTTTGAGCAAGTTGTATTAGAAACTTATAAGAAATTAAACCATAACCATAAATTAAATAATTTAGTACCAATTTACCAAATGCGAAGAGAAATTGGTGAGTGCATTAGCCGAGAAAATTTTGATGATTGGCTACTAGAAATGCAAGCTAATGAAGTTTTTCAACTAATGGCGGGAGAAATGCGAGATATAACTCCAGATAAGCGTGAAGATTCTATTACCATTCCTGGAGGTGGATTAAGATACTACGCCAAACACTTAAATTCGTGAATTATACCTAGCTAACTATAGTAAGATAAAAACACTATGAACAATTCCGGTGTTTCAGCAAAAGAAACAATTGATGCCGCAATTCAAAGTTACAACCCATTTATTAATGCTGGGATTGTTAAAGAACAAGATGTCTGGGGAGAAGGATTCCCAGATATGCCAACGTTAAATGCCCATGCTTCGGATGCTGTTTTTCAAGCGCTTGAAATGGTACGTACCAGTCAATCGGCTCAAGAGAAAGTAACATCAATTTCTATAACTGCTCAACAAGGAGTAGGAAAAACTCATCTTCTTAGTCGCATTCGCCATCGACTTAAAACAGATGGAACGGCTTTTTTTGTTTATGCAGGAGTAAATAATTATACAGACTTAAACTTGGTTAAATACCAATTTCAACAAACTTTAGTAGACAGTTTTAGTAATACTGGTAGTACTGATGTAATGCAGTGGCAAGAAGTAGCGACTGCAATGGCAAATGAAGGTTTTAAAGCGATTAATGCAAATGCTCCTAGTCTTTCACCAGAGGACTTGGTAGAAAAATTTGATAAAGTCTGTGCAAGTTGGTCTGCCAAAAATAAAAATTTAATGGACAGACTGATTAAAGAAGTTCTAAAAACAAAACCAAGTGCAGACCCTTATTTTGTACGAGCAATTCTATGGACGCTATCAGAGACTCAGGCAGCTTTTGCAACTAAATGGTTATCTGGTAATGAATTAGCGAATTCCAATGCTGATGCACTCGGTTTACCAAATCTGAGCAAGAGCAGTCAGGACAGGGAAGCTGAAGCTCTAAAAAGTATTCAGCAAATTTTGAATTTAGTTAGCTTTTATAAACCAGTAGTCATTTGCTTTGACGAGATAGACGTAGAGAATAACTGTAGCGATGATGGACTCCCCACTCCATCAGTAATAGCTGACCTAGTTAAACGTTTGCACGATACTCTCGAACAATTGGAACTTGGTAGAGGTATTGTTATTCTCACTGTTATGCTACCTGATACATGGACTAAGAAAGTCGATATAATGCCAGGTGGTACACCAGACAGAATTTCAACATATACACAGCGTAAACCTATTGATTTGAAAAATCTCAATAGCGATTCAATGGTTGAGTTAGTTAGTCTATGGCTTACAGATTTTTACAAATCAAAAAATTTAACACCTCCTTATACACTCTACCCGTTTGAAGAAAAAGAATTGAGAAAATATGGCGGGGGTGGATTAACTGTAAGAGAAGCTTTAAGATGGTGTGCAGAACATTTCAAGGTAGAAGACAACTCACTAGCTAAAGACCCATACGAAAGGTTTGAAATTGCTTTGAAGGCAGAAAGTGAAGTTGAACGTAGCAATTTATTAGAAGATAATACTCTAATTGCTTACGCTTTACGCTTTGCTTTTGAGACACTGAAAGGTCAAATCCTAGAAGGTGAAACTGCAACAGCTGAGAAATTAGAACAAGTAATAATTAACGAAATAGCTGACATCGAGCCAAAATCAAAAAATCAGAGTTGGATAAACTTTAAAATTATTGGTAAGGAGAAAGATAAAACTTTTAAGCTTGGCGTTTCTGTTCTTCAGAATTCAAATGGCAAAGCAGTAGGTGCAGGAATGTGGAGGTTAATAGAATATAATACATTTGATATAACTAGAGGATGTTTAGTTCGCTCAAAAGATAAGAAAATTCGTAAGAACTGGGATTCTTATGTCTATCTCAATAAGCTTGTACAAAACTTAGGAGGAGAATGGGTTGATTTAAAGAATGACGAAATTAGACCGCTTGTTGACTTGTTTTCTATATACCAGAAACGAAACAATTATCAACTTAGTGAGCAAGAAGTTATTGAGTTTTCTCAAAAAATCACCCGTGATAATCCTTTACTTCTAGAAATTTTAAGTGACCCTTCTGGTCAAATTGATGAGGATGCTGTTGAAGGAGAAGAGTTATTAAACGACTTCTTTAATCCATCTAGCACACAAGACACCGACGATTCGGATGATTTGAGTGAGTTATTTACTTAAGGTATGGTCGAATCAATTTTGCTTCAAACAGCGCTGTGTTTACCCGCTCCAGATGTTGAAGCGTTAGCTCAAGGACGAATGATTGTTGCAATGCCTCGGAGATATATAAATCCGGGGCAACAATTTGTGCTTTGTCCTGTAGATGTTTCATTCCCTTGGCGCCAATACTATTACTCAAGCTTTTTCCCTACTGTCCAAACAAGTTTAGCTCAACTAACCTCACAAACAGTTCTAATTAAAACTTGGGCTAGATGTGAAACTTGCCAAATGCCTACTTCTGAAGCTTTTGATATATTATCACAGTCAACAGTTTGGACTAAACAAGGCTTATTACAAGCCCTTGGACAAAGACCAAATATTTTTCTAGCTTACTTGCGTGTTTACGATTTGCTTGAGCCTTTAGAAATTTCGTTGCAACTTCCTAATCGTCATTTTGTAGCATTATCACGACAGGTAAAAGTTGGCGATACATATCCTGTGCTAACAGATACTACTTTTGCTGCTCGTAAGCATCGACTCGAAGAACTTCAACCACCATTACATCGGGAATTAGAGGAATTAGAAGGTGCCTTAACACCAATTACAAACCCTGCTGCGAAGCAATTAGAACAAGATATTCAAATATTCTTAGGTTGGAGGCGCCCATTACTCGCAGCATCCGACGATATAGATTTAAGCTGGATACATAAAATTGCTGAAGTTGGTAATTCAAGCGATGGACACAGCTTTGAAAAACTCGTTCGTAAAAGTTTATTAAAACTGGGCTTTACTGGTTCAGGACTTGACCCCGAAGGAAGCGGTGGCGCCGGAGGAATGGACTTTTATTGCGAATATCCATACCCAGTAGTCGGTGAGTGCAAAGCTACTAAATCAGAAAAAGTACCTGATAGTACTCCTGCACAACTTCTGAAAATAGGTATGAATCATTTGGGTAAAACGCAGTATGAAAACGCGGTTAAATTGATTGTAGCAGCAGGTGAGCTAAATTCCTTTGCAAAAAGAACAGCAACTGAAAATGGTATGAACGTAATTACACCAGAAACATTACAAAAATTAGTTGAGTTACAAGCCAATTATAAGAACTCGATTAATTTATTAGAACTTAAAGAGTGTTTGCAGCAGGCGCCATTTGGTATAGCTGATGAGAAAGTTAATAAATATATAGATAAAATCAATCAAGATATTAAACTGAGAGCGCAGTTAGTCGAGCTTGTTAAAAAATATCTGGAAAATACAGGCTACGAACGTGCAAGTGTTGATGCTCTACATGGTTTTGTTGCAGGGGCATCAATTAAAATTCAGCCACGAGAACTACACGAAATATTAGTTGAACTATCATCACCACTTGCAGGTTATTTAGGACGAATTAAAGGCGAAGACTGGCGCCGTGATAGGTTTTACTTCCTTCGTGATTTACTAATCTCCTAGTGTCAATATGCCTGCTTGATAATTGATTGCTAAATGCTTTGTATCGTCAAAAGCACCTTGTATTAAATTCTACTTTTCGTAAAATTAAAAAATAGTTGGTAGCATTTTCTGCTATTAAATAATCATAATTATTCTTATTAAAGTAAGGCAGGAGCGTAAGGGATATTGCATAAATTTATGTAGGCGCTTGATGAAAAATTGCCAAAATATTTCTGCTTCCATGTTAGTCAGTTAAATTTTTTGGGAATACTTGTGTAAGCGTAGGCAATTCTCGCTTTGGTATTGTCTACGTAATCTTACTATATTGGTTATTTACGTCTTAATATTCAACATCTATTGATAAATGTCTATGTATACAGTCACTAATCGTGCTGCTACTATTGCTAGCATAATTGAAAAACGGCGCCCACTTGCAGAAAAAATTGCTCTGGTTGAAAATAACTTACAAACACTGTTTGATGCGTTACGTTCACTTGAAGAACATCGTAAGCAGCTACTGACTCAAGTTGATGACGATGTTATTGGACGACTGCGAGATATTGATTTAACATCCTGGCAAAGTCGTATCGGAAATGAATGTAAAGCACTTTCTCAACTAAAAGCGCGGTTCTGTCGGAAAACATTAAATATAGGTGTGGTTGGACTCGCGCGACAAGGTAAAAGTCGCTTGCTACAAAGCTTAACAGGACTGACTACAGCCGAAATTCCTGATGGTGATGGACAACACTGTACAGGTGTTCGCAGCACAATTTACCATAATCCATCTACAGAGACCTATGCTGAGGTTCTATTTCATTCCGAACGGTCGTTTTTAAATGAAGTAATTGCACCGTATTATGAGAAACTGCAATTAGGCGCCAAAGCAACATCACTTGAAGAATTTTCCCATAAATCCCTACCTGCATTACCTAAACACATTTCTGATTCCACTAAACTGGGAGCAATGTACGAACACTTGCAACGGTACTACATCAATTTTGATAAATACCAGCGTCTGTTACGGGAAACATCTGCTCTTCGTATATCTAGAAACCAGATTAGGGAGTACGTTGCACAAGACACACTTGATGGACAACGTATTTACTTCAACTATCTGGCAGTAAAGGAAGTGAAAATTTTCTGTCAATTTCCAAATGCGGATATTGGCAACATTGCTTTAGTGGATATGCCAGGGTTAGGAGATACTGGGATTGGGGACGAAGAACGCTTAATGAAAACATTAGGACAAGATGTTGATGCCGTATTATTCGTGCGGATGCCTAAACCATCTGGCGACTATTGGGGTAAGTCTGATGTGGAATTATATGATACAGCTCGTGCCTCGTTACCTGATTTACCACTAGAGTTATGGTCTTTTATGGTATTAAACCGCATTGGTGGAAATCCTCAGCTTGGTGATAATTTAAATAACTGTAAAGGTTTAGCCGGTGACATCACTAACAAACATATTAAAGTTATTAACCCTTTTATTGCAAATTGTGCAAGTTTAGAAGAAGCAGGTGGTGTACTAGACAATGTTTTAAATTATCTAACTAATAAAATAAATGACCTAGACGAAAAATATGCATCTACGTGTCAGCAAAAACTGACTCAGCTACAAAGTCATATTTTTGCTGAATTGCAAGAATGTCAAAATATTTTTACTTCCGAAGAGCAAACAGATGAAGAAGATGAAATATTTGAATCTTTATTTGAGGAATTTTGGAACACCCTGACAAGTAGCCTTCTGAGTTTAGTGACTGAATTTAAAGAACAGTCTGATAACGATAATGACTTCCTCTTTTCAATAAATGATACTATTGCCAATTGCAAATCTAATACAGCAATTCCTTCTGACCTTAGAGAAATTAAGCAGAAGCACGATAGTATGGGTAGTTACAACAAAGCTTATGACCAATACTTAGATGAAGTCAGGACACGTTTAACACAACATTTTTTAACTTTAGATAAAGGTTTGAATTGTTCTATAGAAAAAGCTCAAAAAATGGTAGCACATGTACTGCTAGAACAAGGAGGTTTAAGAGGTTTAACCGAAAAACGAGGTATTGAGTTTCTCAAATTTATGGCAGAAGAACTACCTGAAAAACATAACAATCTCAAGCGAAGCTTTCAACTTTTATCAACTTTTGAACTTTCCTTCCGTGGGCTTGTTCAACCTCGTATCCGTAAACATCTAAATGATTTAAGACCTGATGCGAAAGTAATTCGGCTTTCTAGCTCACTATTAGAGGAGAAAATGCAAAAAGAGATACAGGAAAATTTACAAATACTTCATGCTGAAGCACTTTATAAATGTAAAGAATCTTTAAATAGTATGTTAAGTGAGCCAAGTCAAGCAGCATTAGCAATAGTAGAAGAATTTGTAGACCAAGCTCTGCGGGCAAAAGGAGTAAATAAAGAATGGCGGCTATTTCTCAAAAAACAAAAAAGCAAGGTTTGGTCAGAAAAATTTGCTCAATTGAACCAACAATCTGAAATTAGGCAAAGATGGCTTGATATCGTGCGAAAAGCGATATTAGCAAATCAAGTAGAATTTATGCAATTTTTAAACTGTATATAAAAAGGTAAGAAAATGCAAAAAATCAATATTACAATGCTCGGGCCTAGCGGTATTGGTAAAACTAGCTTGATAACAGCTATGTTCCATCAGTTTATGGAAAAAGTTAGTATCACAAGTTTACAGTTAATACCCAGTAGCGAAACATGACGAGAAATTGAAGATTACTTAGCACAGCTAAAGTATCTAGTCAGCAGCAATAATTTCCAAGCAGAAGGAGGAGTGAAGCAGACAAAAGAACCTACGTCTCTCTATTATAATATTAGTCAGACATCTATAAATCCTTTGCTACAAGTCCATTTTCAAGATTTTCCTGGAGGTTACATAGAATCAGAAGGTACTAAAGAAGAGATACAGAAAGTGGAAAAATTTTTAGAAGAATCATGCGCTGTTATCATACCAATAGATGCTGCTGCTCTCATGGAAAGGGAAGGCAAATGGCATGAAAAAACTAACCAACCAACAGTCATTACAAATTTGCTCAAAAAAGCTTACCAAAACCTGAATTCTCCAAGACTTGTTATCTTAGTTCCAGTAAAATGTGAAACTTATATGCAGGAACCAAACTCAGAACAAAAATTGCTGAATCAGGTAAAAGAGAAATATTCTGAGTTGCTAGATTTTTTAAGAACACCAAATTCAGCCACATATGTATCTGTTGTTGTAACACCTGTACAAACTGTTGGTAATTTAAAATTTTCTCGTATAGAAGGAGAAGATGAAGAAGAACCAAAGTTTTATTTTAGACAAACTGAGCGTAATGTCGCTTATGCTCCTAAAGATGCAGAACAACCACTTCAGTATTTATTTAGCTTTTGTTTAAAACTCCATGCAGAGCAAAAGCTTTTTCCTGGAATCAATTTTATTAATAATTTAGCAGGTATAGATAATCCATTTAGGCAAGCAGCGTTACAAGTTGCTAGAGGACGCAAAAGAACTGGTGGATTTGCTGTGTTACAAGGTCAGAACTGGTTAGATATTTAGCTTTTTAAGGTAATTATTGGACTTTGGACAAAAAAGGTTTGCTTACGTACTAATGTCCTAAGAAAATTTAATCATTTTTAATTATGCTTCCAGTTTATTGTATTAATTTTGCTGAACATTAACGTGAACTAATGCGAACTTAGGTACTGTTTTGTTGAGTTATAAAAATAGCTATCAGTATCTCAATACATTGTATTATCAGAACATACTATGTACCAAATCTACTGATTTGGACTTTGGACAAAATAATAAGTTTGCGAACAATGTTTGTGAGCTAAAAAAGGACGCAGTTTTTTATCCCAGTTATGAGATTAACTGAGTAAAACAAGTATATTTGCAGAAAAACTACGCAGCTTTAGGCTGTGAAATGTTTGATTTTTGACTTTTTTTGATAACAGGATGCTTAACTCTTTTAGTCTGGGTCTGACCCCTCACCCTACCAGTCGCATTTCCTCGGGGTTTTGGCGAATTTCCTGGTTTTCCGACCTCCGAAATAATTCTTTGGAAGTCACGTTGTACGGTACTGGGAGAAATAATTTTATCATTGTTTTGCTTTTGATAGCGCTCCCACGGTCTTGGTAAATAGTTAGATAATTCTTTTGCAGCCCATAATTGTACGTAGGCGAGCATTACTAAACGTATCCAATTTTCTTCGCGCTTTACGTCGGTAGTTTGGAAATTAGTCATTAGTAAACGTTGCTTTTTAAATCTAAACATATGTTCTATGTCAAACCGTTGCCGATAGCAAGAATAGACTTCTGCAAGCGTAATACGTCCGCGTTGCTCACCCATAACTATCAACCACATCGGTTTCCAAACCGCACAGCCAGTATCATCGGTAACATGAACCCGTACTAGAGTAAATGGGCATTTATACATTTGTTCTTGTTGAGTTCCCCTCATCAACATATGGTGCCAAGCCTTGAGGGTTACTGTGAATTGGCGACCTTTCTTGCTAGTGCTCTTGAATTGTGTTGTCTCGTCAGGCGGGTGCCAAGTCTCTTCAAGGGCAAGGTCGAAACGTTCAGCAAATTTTTTTGGACACCCGCGTTTCTTCTCTTCTTGTTGTGCAGGTGGTGAAGAGTAAAAAATTCGATTACTACGAACTCTGGTAATTACAACCAAATTTTTGTGTTTGGATGAATTAAATAGGAATGAGCGTTGACTATAAGCACTATCAGCAGTTAATACTGATAATTTACCGTGCCACGGAAGCGATTCATCTGACATCAATGCGTTAATTTGGTTAATGCCAACACTTATACCTTTCTTATCAGTTGGAACTCTTTCTCCCGACAGTGGAATTGACCAAGGCGCCGACTGGTGGGAGTCTTTTTCAGGTAACAGCGACACGAATGAAAAAGAATGACCAACACCGATGGATTTATTACCTGCAATAGTATTTGGCTGGTAAATATAACCTCTTTCAGGTAAGGTTGGAGAGTAAGGGCGCGGGTGAGGAGTTGTATCCGTTGCAAATAAGTAAAAAGAGCGTTTTTCCGGTTGGGGCGTAACTTCAGCAATTAGTCGAGTTAAATTTTTTAGCTTTTTTCTCTTCTTTTTCTTATCATCGTTGAAATTAAATGATTTTTCAATTGCCTTGTAGATTGAGCTATAAGTCCTTTCAAATAAAGGACTTATAGATAACTCAACAGGGGAAGAAGCGCCGTTTGAGTTACTAGCCAAAGCATCAATTAAATCAATAATACTATCACTGTAAGATTTAAACAATTTACGTAAATGTTGCCGAAAAGAGCGGAATTGCGCTATTAATTGATTATTGTTTATTACTTGCATAGCCATCAGTTGTTTTGGTATGTAGTTCGTTTCTGATAATACTATGTATTGATATACTCACCCTGATGGCTATTTTTATAACTAACAACTTAGAGCAAAAGTTTTTATTAGTTCATATCAACTACTGGGAAGTCAATCTAATAAAATGAAAAATATAAATGAAAACAACGTAAATGTTCTTCGCAATATTAGTGCGCGAACGTACTATTTTGTCCAAAGTCCAAAATGCATAACATGTCATTAAATCTGGTGACAGGCACCTATTTTACACATGGGAACTCTTCTCTCTGTGCCCTCTGTGTCTCTGTGGTAATAATCTTTACAAAATGATATTTTATACATTAATAAAGCTTTTAAAACATCCTCTAAACGGCGCCGTAACTCATATCTTGCAGCAGTCCAAGAAACCGGGCTTCTTGAGAAAGATTTTGCTATAAACCCCTAGTTTGTCGTAAAGAAGCCCGGTTTCTTTAAGCTTGTTGACAATGCTGCAAGATATAAGGTAACCACAAAACAAAACTTCCAAATAATTAAACCCACAAAATATAACACATCTAATAATGCATACAAACCATTAATTAAACTCTTGTGGGATGGGCATCCTTGCCCGTCGCCTTTACAAGATGCTTCTACCTGGGCATGACACGAGGCATGAATTAAAACTTATAATTTGATTTTATAATATTCATTCCTGCTGTTGCGAACCTTTTGTATGCTTCATCAGCAGCTTGGGTATAGTCAACCACATCTTTCACGACTACAGGAGAACTACAATCTTCCAAAAGGTATATTTTCTTAGCTAAATTTGTGTCTGTTTGTTTAATTTCTATTAACAAGTCGTCTATTGTCCAAGCGACACAGTGACTTTTTGCTTGTCCACCAATTATGACAATATCATATTGTAAAAGCTGTTTAATCAAACGAGTATTTTTTTCTGCAATTGTACGGTTATCAAAGCTTGTGGCAACTTCTGGACGTAATACTGAATAATTTTCGGTTAAAGGATTATTTCCTTTGATTTCAAACTGTGTTTGACTGCTACGCGCGATTGAATGAAAAAATATTGCTTCTTCTACTGCTGATACTAATGCATGACCAATACCACCTAACATTGAATGATAAGGCCAAACGGTTAGAGGATATTTGCCGTTTTGTGTTAATTGCTTGACGTAATGATAAGCGTGTTTTTTTAATAATTCGTAATCCCATCCTAAACTAAAGGCAACACCTGGGTTAACTTTCCATATACCTTTGTCAATATCTGCGGGTGTAATATTTGTTGCTGCTGGTGTTGGATTTTGTCCGCTATCATTTACCCAAAATATAGGATGAAATATTTGCATTGCTGTATGGGTATCTAGCGTTGGTATAATTGTTGTGATTGTCCCTAAGTTACGATAGATAAATTCACATAAGCGGATGTTGTCTTCTACGGCGCCTTTTCCAGATTGTCCTCCTACGAATAATTCAAACCCTGGAATGCAAAATGTATTTTGTACGTCTATTAATAGTAAGCAAATGCGCTTTTTGTCTTGTGATGCTGGTTTGATGTTATGTTTTTTTGTCCATTCGTTTGCTTCGGCGCCTAAGATTTGATAGGGGACACGGTAGACTTCGCTTACTGTTTCTGGTTTGAAGTGAGGAGGGATGGGGAGTTGGCTTGCTGGGGTGTTCATGAGTGATTTTTGCTACTGATAAAAATAATTTTTAACCTGCTAAACGTCACCATGATAACGTTAGAACGGGCAGGGATGCCCGTTCCACAAGACAATGTAATCTACACAGACAATTTACAATGTAATCTACAAGACAGGATATTAAATGAGACCGGAGGCTACACGTTTAAGGGTGGATGATGCATCCATTTTGTCTAGGTGGACATCGAGTATACAAAAACTTTCTGTGTGCAGGGCTGCTTCTTGGAGTGCTATTTCTAGTTCTCCTTCGGTTTTGACTAAAAAGCCTCGTCCTTTACCTAATAGTTCTGGTAAGCGGCTATAGTTCCACCGTAATATGTTGTTGAATGAGCCGTCGATTATGTAACGTTCAGTTACATAGCCGTCGTTGTTGAGCAGGATAACTATTGGGTTACAATCAAATCTTGCTGCTGTTGATAGTTCTATTCCTGTCATTTGAAAGGCGCCATCACCGACTAGTACTAATGGACGCAGATGGGGTTGCGCTTTTTGGACTCCAATTGCTGCTGGTACGGCAAAACCTAAAGATGCATAATACGCTGGTGAGAGAAAAGCAGCGCTACGATGTACTGAAAAATCAGCGGCGCCAAATAATGCATCACCAACATCAGCAATGACTATTGTGTCTTTTCCTAGAAATGTATTCAAGCGTGTGAATAGTCTTTCTGCTGTAACCGGCTGATTTGGGTCTTGGACTTTGTAAATTGGCGCCAGCTTGCAGTTTGGCGGACAATGTAATTCGCGCGGTGATAAGTCTGGTAATGTTGCAAGTGCGTTTATAAAGTCGGCAAATTGTACATCTTCGTAAACATGGTAGCCAATTGAAAGCTTTTCACTAAAAGCATGGATGCAACGCTCACGTTCCAAACGCGCGGTGTAAATGCCAAGGTTCATGTCTGTCATCATTACACCCAACATAATCACGCAGTCGCTGGACTCTACATATTCACGCACATCTTGCTGTCCAATACCTCCTTGATAAATACCCAAGTAAGCTGGTTCGACTTCATCAACTACAGATTTTCCTAGAATTGTTGCTGCAACAGGAATATTTGACTTGCGAATCAAATCAAGCAAGACATTCTGTAATCTAAAACGATGAATTTCTTCTCCTGCTAAAATTACAGGCTGCTTGGCGTTATTGATTAAAGTTAAAGCTTCTTTGATAGCAGCTTGCAAGGTTTCTGGGTCACTTTGCGTTTTGGCATGAGTAGGGGTATGGTAACGTCTTCCTGTCACCATTACCATGTCACGCGGTAATTCTATATAAACTGGTCGCTTAAACCGCAATGCTGCTGCTAATACACGGTCAATTTCTTCTAGTGCTGTATCTGGGTTATCTAGGACAGTGGAAGCAACTGTCAATTGTTCAAATACTTTTTTCTGAGTATCAAATTCACGCACCTTGTGGTGAATTAAGGGGTGTCTTAAGCGCTCCTCAATTCCTGGGGCGCCGCTAATTACTACTACAGGTGATAGTTCTGCGAATCCTTGAGCGGTTGTGTTGGCAATTTTTAAACCTCCAACACCATAGGTTACACAAACTGCTCCTAACCCCTGAACCCGCGCGTATGCATCAGCCGCAAATCCGGCGCCTTGTTCGTCACAGGTGTTGATTAATTCTAATTCACTCTCTTCAATTAAAGTCATGAATTTCAACACGAAATCACCAGGAACGCCAAATATATGGCGAACTCCATGTTCGTGTAGCTGCTGAAGTAGATATTCGCCGATAGTAATTTCTGCGTTCATAAATTTAGGTATTAGTAGATACAAGTAAATATGTACGTTAGCTAGTAAAAAAGCTGAACATCTGAAGAACTGAGTAATTACCTCAATCTTAAATGTTCAGCTATAAAAAATTGTTGCAAAAGCAACAAAT
This sequence comes from Calothrix sp. PCC 7716, assembly GCF_019977735.1. Lineage (GTDB taxonomy): Bacteria > Cyanobacteriota > Cyanobacteriia > Cyanobacteriales > Nostocaceae > Dulcicalothrix. Next base: position 7,264,114 of record NZ_AP025018.1, read on the forward strand.
ATTGACTCTTTGTGATATGTACTTTACACGTACTATCCCATAGATACAGTTAAACTGTTGGGTTCACCTAAGTTACCTTGCATAACTACACCGCGATTATTTGCCGACATGTGTCGCAAAATAATGTATATTGACTCAATGTTGTCACTGGCGCCTGCTTTGTCAGCAATTTGCGCTAATGTCATAGGTGCTTTTTCGGTTTGCAATACGTTGATGACTTTTGTTTGTAAGTCCAATATGACTGCCGCAGCTTTTTTACCTGCTTCTACACCTGGTTGATGGTAAGCGTTTATGTTTACCAAACTTGCATAATAACCAACTGTTCGGTCATATAATGCAATTAAGGCGCCGACAGTACGAGGGTTAACTTCGGGAATTGTGACGGTAATTGAGTCACGATGGTTTTCGTATAATGCAGTACGCGAACCTTGGAGGAAACCAGAGAGGTAGTCACCAGAGGTAATACCTGGTTCGAGTTCAGGAGATGCTCCCTCACGGTCTTTCAATACTTCAATAAAGGTAAGAAAGAAGTTTGGCACCCCTTCGCGTAACTGTTGAACGTAAGCGTGTTGGTCGGTAGAGCCTTTATTACCATATACAGCAATACCCTGATGTACGATATTACCGTCAAGGTCTTTTTCTTTTCCTAAAGATTCCATGACGAGTTGCTGCAAGTAGCGACTAAATAGCAGCAAGCTGTCTTTATAGGGTAGAACGACCATATCCTTCTCACCCTTCCCATTCCCTGCGTAATACCACGCTAAAGCTAGCATTGCAGCAGGATTTTTCTTGATATCGGCAATGCGTGTGGCATCGTCCATTTCTTTGGCGCCAGAAAGCATCTCTTTAATATCAATGCCTTGAAGTGCAGCAGGTACTAACCCAACGGTAGACATTTCCGAAGTGCGTCCACCAACCCAATCATACATTGGGAAGCGCATTAGCCAGTTTTCGTTTTTGGCTTGGTCGTCTAGCTTACTACCTGGCATGGTAATAGCAACGGCGTAATTCGCAAAATCTAAATTTTGTCCCGCATAAGCCTTTTTAACTTCCAACATGCCGTTACGCGGTTCGGGAGTACCACCAGATTTAGAGATTACTAAAACTAAAGTACTAGAAAGTTTATTACGTAGATGCGTGAGAATCTTGTCGATGCCAGTTGGGTCTGTATTATCGATAAAATGAATTGCTAAAGGAGGAAAATCGGGGGCAAGGGCTTCAGCGACAAATTCGGGACCAAGTGCAGAACCACCGATACCGATAGAGATAATATCAGTAAAGCGTGCAGCTTTGGGAGGATGAATTCCACCAGTGTGAACTTTTTCCGCGAAAACTTCGATTTGTTCGATTGAACTCACAATTTCTTGTGTCAGTTCGGGAGTCGGCGCCAAATCAGGATTTCGCAGCCAGTAGTGTCCAACCATGCGGTCTTCGTCGGGGTTTGCAATGGCGCCCTTTTCAAGCTCCGCCATCGAAGCGAAAGCCTTCTCGAACTTTGGTTGCAACGCCTCTACGAACGCATTATCAAAGCGCATCCGACTAATATCGAGGTAAAACCCCAATCCTTCGTGGTAATATAACCATTCCTGGTATCGCTGCCAAAGTGTCGAAGCGTCCATAGGGAAATCTCAAGTAAGTTTTATCAACAACAAGTTTAAGGTAAGGACTGGCTTATCCCATTCAACCTTATACAGTTTTAAGTCTTATGCCATCTGCTCGTCCTTAACATCTGGCATAGGTATAACTCGCAGAAACTTAACAATTTCACCCCGTAGCTCAATACCAATAAGGTATCTATCGAGGCTAAATCGGTAAAATATGCCTTCACCATCAATTTGCCGTAACTGTGGTAAGTAGTGCAGTTGCCCTTTTTGGGGAAACTCCACAAACGCTAAATTATACACTTGCTGGTAAATAGTAGGTTCCAAACGACGTAAATCGTTTAAGAACGACCGCTCATAGCGTACTTCGATATTCACACAAACATTTCCCCTTTCTACGTCATTGTTAGGTATCGCACCGCTTCCTCATGCGTTAATGCATCCCACGGTTGCTGCAATTGTTTAACGGACTGTATCGCTTTGAGAACTTTGTAGTCACAATGCAGCGCATACACTACACTCCAAACTAGTTGGAGTTCGTCATCGGTCATTTGTTCTATTAGTCCATGCAACTGGGGTCGCAGCACACTCATAAATAAACTCTAAGAACGTAACTAATCTTTATAATTCCCAAAAAATGCATAAAAATAAGTCTTGTTATTCTAAAGATAATATGTAATGATGAATGGTTTTTACTAGAATCGATACCAACGTAGACGATATTGAATTTGACATTTAAATTGCCAATGTTAATTTCTGTATCTTTACAAAGTCTATTTTTTGGATACTATTCTTGATAACGTAAAAATTCTTATGTTTAATAAGGCTTCATAACCCAGTAAACGTAAAATCAGTATGCAAAACATCGAAAAAACTAGCTTTAACAATCGTATCAAGTCAAAACAAGGGTTTATTCGCAGCAATATCCTCTTTATGGCTCTTTGTAGTATTGGGTTGTTTGTAACTGGATGTGGTGGTGGTACTAACACGGGTGGTACTGGCGCCGCAAATCAAGATGCTTCAGGAGGTGCTTCAGGAGGTGCTTCTGGCAACACCGTTAAAATTATGTCCAGCTTTCCCCTAACAGGTAGTTCTGTCGGTCAAACCCAAACAATCGTCAACAGTATCAAACAAGCACTCGACGAGACTAACTCAACAGTTTGTGATGGTAAGCTCAAAATTGAATATGAGTCTTTAGACGGTGCAACTGCCGCAAGCGGAAAATGGGATGCTGCTAGAGAAGCTGAAAACGCAAATAGAGCAGTCTCAGACCCCAATGTTGTTGCGTATATCGGTACTTTTAACTCCGGTGCCGCCAAAATTTCAATTCCCATCCTCAACCAAGCCAACTTAGTAATGGTCAGTCCAGCAAATACCGCTGTGGGCTTAACTAAACCAGGTGGAGAACCAGGGGAACCCGAAAAATACTACCCCAATGGCAAGCGAAATTATGCGCGCGTAGTTCCTGCTGATGATTTACAAGGTTCTGCAGCAGCAAATTGGGCAAAATCACTCGGAGTCAAAAGAGTTTACATCCTCGATGACCAAGAAGTTTACGGCAAAGGACTTGCTGATGTATTTAAAGCTACTGCCAAAAAACTTGGTATCGAAGTTTTAGGACACGAAGGTATTGACGCCAGAGCAACAGACTATAGAGCATTGATGAATAAAATCAAAGCCGTCAACCCAGATATGATTTATTTTGGTGGTATTACCCAAAATAACGCTGGGCAGTTAATCAAAGATATGCGTAACGTTGGGATGGCACAAGATAAAGTCAAATTTATGAGTCCTGATGGTACATATGAACAAGCTTTGATTGACGCAGCAGGGAAAGATGCAGAAGGTGTTTTAGCAACCTTTGGTGGTATTCCACCCAAACAGTTAACAGGCGCCGGTAAAGCATGGTACGACAGCTATAAGAAGAAATTTAACGCTGAACCTGAAGCTTATGCTGCATATGGTTACGAAGCTGCCAAAGTAGTTATTAATGGTATTGGCAAAGTTTGTAAAAATGACCGTGCGGCTATTCGAGATGCAGTTTTAGGAACTAAAGACTATCAAGGTATTCTTGGTACTTGGAGTTTTGATGCAAATGGTGATACAACTTTAACCACAATGTCGGGTAATACCGTCAAAAACAGCAAATGGGAATTTGTTACCTTGCTAGACGCTAAAGCCAAATAAGTTTTAACACTACGTAGGGTGGGCCGAAGCCCACCATACATATAGATAATGACTAACACATAAAACAACTATGATAAAATCACTCCAGAAAGCATCTAAAAGTAGTTCGCTAGGTAAAAAATCATTAAGCGGTTGGCAAAAAATTCTTTTATATATAGTTATAGCTTATTTAGTTTTACTACTGGCGCCAATAGCAGGGTTCGATTTACCAAGAATTATAGGCGAAATCAAAAGTAACCCTGCTCTTTTAGTACAACAGCTATTAATCGGACTTGTGAACGGTGCAATTATTGCGATTATTGCATTAGGTTACACAATGGTTTACGGCATCATCGAGTTGATTAATTTTGCTCACGGCGATTTATACATGTTAGGTGCATTTGCATCACTAACTGTTATTGGTGCTTTTGGAATTACTGATGGTGCCTCATTTCAAGCTAGTATTGGGGCTATAATAATAGCTTTGATTGTTAGCTGTGCTTTATGCGCTTCCTTAAATATACTAACTGAGAAGTACGCCTATCGACCATTACGAAATGCCCCACGATTGGCGCCTTTAATTTCGGCAATTGGAGTTTCGTTCATTTTTCAAAATACTGGACTGTTCTGGGGTGGCTTAAAGTCATTTATCCCTATAATGGGTGTAAACGCAGCAGCACCAAAGAACTTCCCAGACTTATTACCGCGTGTAGATATTTTCAAAGCATTAGGAATTGAAACCAGTATTCAATTCACAACTAAAGACTTAATCGTATTAGTGACTGCACTAGTTTTAATGGTGGGGCTACATTCATTTGTACAGTTTACATCTTGGGGTAAAGCAATGCGCGCAACTGCCCAAAATCGAGATGCAGCTAAAATGATGGGTATTAATGTAGATGGCATTATTATACTGACTTTTTTAATTGGTGGTTGTTTAGCAGGAGCAGCAGGGCTATTAGTCGGACTTTATAACAATACGATTGTATTTACAATGGGTTTTACCGCTGGGTTACGAGCATTCACCGCAGCAGTTTTAGGAGGAATTGGTAATATTGTCGGCGCCATGTTAGGGGGAGTATTAATTGGACTACTCTCAGCTTTAAGCGACCAATATTTTTCTAGCCGATGGACAAACGCTTGGGTTTTTGCCGTTTTAGTGATAATTTTAGCGTTTCGACCAGGTGGTTTACTTGGTGATAGCTCACAAGAAAAGGTTTAACAAGATAGATATAAGTAATCACCATGAAGAAATTACTAAATCAAATTATCAAATCAATTGGGGCTTTGGGAATAGTTGCTGTTATTACTGTTTTAACCTTTGGTGGTTGGAGTGGCGCCATTATAAGTTGGCTACTTGGTACTGCAGTAGGAATTACCCAAACTCAAGGTAAAAAAATTAATACTCCTACGACTGGTGCTAGTAATGGTGCTTTTTCAGGATTAAGCTTAGGTATTTGCGTACTAGTCGCTAGTTTAATTCAGGGTTTGTTATTATTGCCAATTTCAGGGCGCCCAGCAATACCATTCCCACAAGCATTATTATTTGGAGTTAGCGGTCTAATAATTGCGCCATTATTTGCCGCTGTTACTGGAGCTATACAAACATTAAATCCCAAACAGCGACAACTAGGAATGTTAATCGTTCTTGGTTTTTCAGTAATTTTATTTCCCTTCGTAGATGCAGTCGCGCAGACTCGTTGGATATCAACAGTAATTGAAATCCAAATTTTTGTTCTGTTAGCACTGGGTCTAAATATTACCGTTGGCTTTGCTGGACTGCTTGACTTGGGTTACGCAGCTTTTTTTGCAATTGGTGCCTACACAACAGGTTTACTGTGTTCACCTCAACTTAATATTCACTGGAACTTTTGGCTAGTAATTCCCATTGCAGCAGCAGTTGCAGCGATGTTTGGCGTAATTCTTGGAACTCCAACATTAAGGTTGAGAGGTGATTACCTAGCTATCGTTACCCTTGGTTTCGGGGAAATAGTTCCTGTTCTTTTTCGTAACTTAACGCAAATTCGTATCGAAGAACCAATATCCAAAATAATTGGTAGCTTACTTGGGCGCCCAGAAATGGCGATTTGTCTTGTTGGATGTGACCGCGCGATTAATTTGACTGGTGGTGAACCAGGAATTAACCCTATTGACCGACCCTACCTACCAATCATCGGTAGTTTCACCAGCAGCAATCCTTTTCCTTGGTATTATTTGATTTTATTTCTCGTAATTTTCTCTTACTTCGCAATTAGTCGATTACGAGATTCGCGTTTAGGAAGAGCTTGGACGGCAATTCGCGAAGATGAGCTTGCCGCAAGTGCTATGGGTATAAATCTTGTTAGAACCAAATTACTGGCATTTGCAATGGGAGCAGCTTTTGCAGGATTTGCAGGTTCATTTTACGCCGCTTATATTAGTGCGATTTTCCCTAGTGTATTTGACTTTTCAGTGTCTGTCATTATACTGTGTATGGTGATTTTAGGCGGTTTAGGAAACATGACAGGAGTTATCTTAGGTGGCATCATTATAATGGGTGCCGACCGACTATTTCTACCTCAAATCGCCAGAATATTAGAAGGAATTCGCACGACAACTTTGCTACCGCTAGTTAGCAATCCACAATGGCAAGAATTTATTAGAACCAGCTTAGACCCAACACAAATGCGTTTATTTCTGTTTGGTTTAACTCTTGTAATTATGATGTTAGTGCGTCCAGAAGGACTAGTTCCCGATAGACTGCATCAAGCTGAATTACATGGAGTTTCAACAGATAGCGAAGCAGCAACTTAAGAAACCAGGTTTCTTAAAGAAACCTGGTTTCTAATAGTCAAATTTACTTAAAAAGAAAGTATATATGATGGCAGTAGAACCCAAAGTAGCAATATTAGAAGCACAGCAACTGACAATGCGATTTGGTGGCTTAACAGCAGTAAATCAAGTTGATTTTGTCCTAGAAAAAGGAAGCATTTCTAGCCTTATCGGTCCAAACGGCGCCGGAAAAACAACATTCTTCAACATGCTGACCGGAATTTACAACCCTAGTGCAGGTAGATTATGGCTTTATGATAGAGACATAACAGGCTTAAAACCAGACGAACTAACCAAACTAGGAGTAGCTAGAACTTTCCAAAATATCCGTTTGTTTAACAACATGACAGTACTAGATAACGTACTAGTTGGGATGCACTCCAAACTTAAAGCTAATTTAGTTGGAACCTTACTACGTCCACCAGCAGTTGTGCAAGAAGAAGCAAGCGCCAGAAAAAAAGCCTTATATTGGTTAGAATACGCAGGTTTAGCCAAATCTAGAACATTTGAATTAGCAAAAAACCTATCTTACGGTGAACAAAGGCGCCTCGAAATAGCAAGAGCATTAGCATCCGAACCGCAATTATTGCTGCTAGATGAACCAACAGCGGGAATGAATCCCAAAGAAACAGGAGAGTTAACGGCGTTCATGCAACAAATTCGCCGCGAACTCCAACTCACCATATTACTAATCGAACACGACATGAAACTAGTAATGGGAATCAGCGACTATATCACCGTACTAGCAAACGGTAAAAAAATCTCCGAAGGAACACCCAATCATGTACGTCAAGACCCCCTAGTCATCGAAGCCTACCTAGGCAAAGAATAGTAAGGTGGGCACTGCCCACCCTACGTAACTACGCAAATAGTAAGGTGGGCACTGCTAGCCCTGTCAAGGTGGCAAGGTTAGACAATATCCTTTTGTGGGATAATTATCTACAGCGCCTGAATTCGCGGGCGCCGAGCGACAACTTGAGGAAGGGCTAGCTTTATGCTGGGTGCAATTTTTGAGCGATTTGTGGAAGAAAGTCCAATCAGTGTCATGGTTAGAGGATTGATGGAACAAGTGTTGGCGCCAGAAAAAATCAATCAAATATTTGAAACAAACGCTCAAACCCAGTATACGCGGGAGTTGCTGTTTTCGAGTGTAGTAGATTTGATGAGTTTGGTTGTATGCGGAATTCATCCATCCGTGAACGCGGCGTATAGAGCCAAAGCTCAACAATTAAATGTTAGTAGAACAGCTGTGTACGATAAATTAAATCGAGTTGATACTTGTGTAAGCGCTGCAATTGTCCGCGAAACAGGGATGTCGATGGCATCGTTGATTGAATTGATTGGAGGAAAATCACCTTCCTTATTGGCGCCATATAAGATTCGAGTAATAGATGGTAATTGTTTAGAAGGAACCGACCATCGCCTTGAAGTACTCAGAAATATTGGAGCAGTCGCGCTACCGGGAAAATCTCTCGTCATACTTGACCCAGAGTTAAGATTAGCAATTAATGTTTTTCCTTGTGAGGATGGTCACGCACAGGAACGGTCATTATTTAATCAAGTTTTGCCAACAGTGAATGCGGGAGAACTGTGGATTGGAGACCGCTGCATGTGTACGTTAGGATTCTTATTTGGAATCATTAAGCGTGGTTCAAATTTTGTCATACGTGAACATAAAAGTATGCCACAAGAGATAGTAAGTGCTTTACGCAGAAAAGGCAAAACCACCACAGGAGAGCTATTTGAGCAAATGGTACGTTTAACTTATGGGGGAGAATCAGTACTTGTAAGACGAATAGTTTTAAAACTATTTAAACCAACCCGTAATGGGGAGTCAGAAATAGCAATTCTAACTATGTTACCAGTTAGTGAAGCAAAAACTGAAATTGTTGCAGAACTTTACCGTGGGCGACGAAGTGTCGAAAATTTATTCCAAGATGTAACTCAAAATTACGAATGTGAAATTCAAACTTTGGGTTATCCCAAAGCCGCATTATTTTCTTTTTGTTTAGCATTAGTTACCTACAATATTTTGGCAACTGTTCGTGCAGTTCTAGCATCAGTACATGGAGTTGGAAAAGTTGAAGCAGGTCTATCTGACTATTATATGGCAGAAGAAATTCAGGGTACTTATAGGGGTATGATGATTGCCATTCCTCCCGAAAATTGGAGTATTTTTGCTGAATTAAATCAACAACAGCTTGCTTCAGTTTTAGTTGATTTGGCTGCGCGCGTTCGCTTAAGTTCATTTCTCAAACAACCGCGCGCCCCAAAGAAAAATATTGACCCTCCAACTTGCGACCCACGTCACCGACACGTCGCTACTGCAAGGCTTTTAGCCGAAGCCAAAAAGTCACCTTGACAGGGCTAGGTGGGCACTGCCTACCCTACGTAACTATGTAACTAAACTAATAAAATATTATGCTAGAAGTAAAAGATATACACACATACTACGGTAATATACAAGCCCTCAAAGGAATCTCAATAAAAATCAACCAGGGCGAAATCTGCACACTCATCGGCAGTAACGGCGCCGGAAAAACCACCCTTTTAAGAACCATCCAAGGGTTAATACGTCCCCGCCAAGGTACGATATTATTTGAGGGAAAACCAATCGAAACCGTATCACCGCAAAAAATTGTGCGCGAACTACGAATAGCTCAAAGTCCCGAAGGACGAATGATTTTTCCGCGCATGACAGTACTAGAAAATTTAGAAATGGGCGCCTTTTCAAGAAAAGACACCTTATCAATAAAATCAGACTTAGAATATGTACTTAACTTATTTCCCCGTTTGCGAGAGCGAATAAGCCAAAAAGGAGGAACACTTAGCGGAGGAGAACAACAAATGCTATCAATAGGACGGGCACTGATGGCAAAACCTCGCTTACTACTGCTTGATGAACCAAGTATGGGTTTGGCGCCTAACTTAGTGCAAGAAATATTTTCTCTAATTAAACAAATAAACAAAGAAAGAGAAACAACTATTTTATTAGTAGAACAAAACGCCCGCCAAGCATTAGATGTAGCAGTACGCGGTTATGTACTACGAACTGGCAAAATAGAACTAGAAGGTCGAGCTAGTGACTTACAAACCAACGAAGAAGTCCGTAAAGCATATCTAGGCGAAGGTTAAGCATCATAATTAGACACAAAAAAAACCTCGGCTACCGCACCGAGGTATATTTTACTTTAAACATTGATGGGAGATACTATAAAACCGATATCAAAGGGTGGAATACCTCTGATATTAAGTAATGTAACGTTTTATTTCAAAATCGTCAAACTCTAAACGGTATAGAAACCTGGTTTCTTACATATCCTACTTTTGAACTAATTCCTTGGCGATAGCTAATGCGCTACTGGGAATTTGAGTAATTAGACGGATGGGAAATGCTTGTGTAGAAGCAAACTGAGCATAGTCCGCAGTCAAAAACACTTCATATTTTTTGGCTTCGGGTGTAAGTTGAGCCGCAGATGCTAGTACAATACTCTTTACATAATTGCGGACATCAACTGCTTGGTCGCCAACGATTTCACCCCCACTGATCGGAGTATCGATTTTGCCGCGTTGGTCAAGAGTTGCACTTGGGTCTTTTACACTTAGGTGAGTGGCACCTACAATACCAACTAAAGATTTAGGATTCGGAAGTTTGTCAAAGCTAATTACTTGTTCGGTTAGTGCGGGTGTTGTTTTGTCAGCGGAAGCAGCAAGTATAAGCGTAGGAACTTGTACTTTAGATAAACCAGTATCGCCAAATAATAAGGATGTGGTGGGGTTTAGTGCTATAACCCGTTTGATTCTAGTGTCGCGAAAAGAATAATTGTTTTCTGGTAATTCCTGGGCAATACACTGCATACCTTCACCGAGACTAACAACAGCAAGATTATCTTTACACCGTTGTTTAAGAAATTCTAGCTGATACTCGGCGCCACCAACAGCAAGCGCAGTACTTCCTCCAAACGAGTAACCAAGAATAATTACATTATTAGTAGCAAGTTTGCCAGTCAAAGCAAAAGACCCATTACGGTTACTCGCATCAAGTTGGTCTAAGACAAAGCTAATATCTTGAGGACGTTCTAAAAATTCTTGCGGTTTCATAATTCGGTTCTTACCAACAAGTGCCGAATTTACATTTGCTTCGTTACTTCCAGGATGCTCTAATGTAACTACTGGATAACCATATGATGCTAAATGCTCCGCCAAATATTTTAATTCTGTGCGTACAGACCCCAGTCCATGAGAAAAAATAATTATAGGTTTACTCGAATTAACCTCTTTTGACCAATATAAATCAATAGGTATTTTTCGTGTCCGTTTTTTATCATCCAAATTCAACTTCAAAATTTGAACTTCTGCTGACCCAGGTTTAGAAGCATCAAGTGGTAACTTTAATTGAACTTTGCGACTGCTCAAACGAGGTTCTATTGCTGCCATGAACCGTTGCGTCTGCCAAAATGCAGTATTAAAACTGCCTGCAACTTTAAAAGCTTGTGGTAAATCTATTTCTAGCTGTTTGCTAGGATAATTAGCTATAAATGATAATACAGATAAACCTTGAGGCGCCGTTGAACCTAAAACCAATGCACCACGCACAGCTTGAAACCGCGCATCATCTCGGCGCCGAATTACACTTGACAAGTCATTTAGAATAGTCGAACCAATACGTGTACTTAATAAATTATTCATCGTCACAACGCTAATTGGCACATTTGTCCGCAGTGCTGTAACAAGTTGCTGACGCTGCCCAAGCGATAACCTATAAGTATAAATGTCATAGCCACTAGGAATTTTACCCGTTTGTGCTATTTGTTGCAGTTCCGAGAGCGTAATCGTCTCAGTAAATGGCCCATATCTCACCACTAAAGTATCAGCAGCTTGAGCGGCGCCAATTCCTAAAACCTGTGTTGTTGCAAATGTACCCAATAAACACACAGCTAACTCAATCATTTTCCGGTGTTGCGCCATAAATATTGTTACCTTATATTGTGGTAATAACCGCAAAAATACGGTGAAATTGGCAAAGCACCGGAATTATATAATCACTACTGCGCTTATGTCTAGGTTAGATTTACTAGTTTTGATTGGAAGAATTGGCAACGAATACAACGGATGTAACGGATAAATGATGGGAGACAGTACTAAGATGCTTCACTGCGTTCAGCATGACATGAAAGCTCCGCATGACAATGAAAAATTATCCGTTACATCCGCTCTTATCGGTTGCCAGGGTTACTCTTCTGCTAAGGATTTTGCAGTCTTAGATAGTAATTTACCCAAACGTTGAACAGGCCCCTTAAATCCTCTTTTTGCTTCGTGAGCAGCTTGTTGAGTTTGCTCACCCAAACGAGTTAATACTTCTGCAATATCATTAGCTTTAGGTTTGCTACGCTTTAATACTTGCTTAAGTTCTTTCAACTCGTTGGCAATTTCTTTAATACTTTCGTCTTCAGAATTATGCAGCACTTTATACCAAGTATCAATGGCGCCTACAGAAGTTTCGCTATCAACTTGGGTTAAGTCACCATCTAAAGTATCTATTAAGCCATCGATTTCTTCGATTTGCTCGTGTTCTTCGATTTTACCTACAGTGTTACCAACTTTAGTTAGTTGCTTACCTAGTTGTCTAACTGGAGTTTTAACTTCTTTTTCAGCGTCCCCAGCATAGTTAGCTGTTTGTTCGCCAATTTCTATTAAAACTTCACTAATTTCATGTCCTGTAGCTTTGTTGCTTTTCAGGAGTTTTCCTAGTTCTTTCAGGTGCGAAACTATTTCTTTGACTTCGGGTTCTTTGACTTTTTGCAGTACACCTTGCCATTCGTTAACTAGTTCAACTGCTGCTTCTGTTTCTAGGTCGGTCAAATCACCACTAAGTGTTGAACGCAACTCATCTAGCTTCTCTAATAATTCATTATCAGCTTTTGAAGAGGTGCCATTTTGTTGTGCAGGTTGCTTTTCGTCTTCGTTATGGTCTGCTTCCTGCTTACTTTTTGCTTGTGTTTTGCCTGCCATAATGTAAAACTTGCTACAGAATTTTGTAAATGTATAAGTTTTAGTTTACGAATCTACAATATCAGTTCCCTCATTCTAAAGAGCCAAAATCAAACGAATGTATTATTTATCGTTTGATAGAGGCTTTTTTATTTTTTATGATTATTCAATGAATATCAATTCACAGGCAGGGATGCCTGTGCCACAATGAAGCTGTTAAAATTAAGGTGCCAGTCTGCTGAGTACTGACATATCTTCTTCGTCTAGCTCGACAGGAATACCGCTACGAATAAGTTCGGAAAAATCTTCGTTTGGTACCATGATTGTTAAGGTATATAAACGTGAGGCGCCTGTATTTTTTATCATGTGAGTGCCTGTTGGTGGTACCAGTAAACTATCTCCTGTTTTAATTGAAACATTTTTGCCATCACAGATAGCTACTCCTTCTCCTTTAAGCACGAAAAACATTTCTACTGCCCATTGATGACGGTTGGGTGGAGTTTTTCCACCAATATCAAAAATTTCTACGCAACAGGTTAATGAGGTGTTGGCACTAGCGGTGTCGAAAACAATTGCTAATCGATTTGAATCATGGGGACTTATGCGATAGACTTGATAGTCTTTGGGAGATTTAACGACAGGAATAACACAACTCTTCACTTGCATATAATTATCTCCTATTGTAATTTTGAACTCCTAACTGCTAACTCCTAACTGCTAACTCCTAACTGCTTCTTCGATTGCTTGGGAGTTTGTGACAAAACCAAAGCATTGTTTGACGTTATATATAGTTGCTTGCCAGCAATATTCAGGTGATGTTGTGGCAGTACAGTCTTCTACCAATATGCAGTCGTATCCTAAAAAGTTTGCATCTTGAAGTGTTGCCATGACACATTGGTCGGCATTTACACCTGTAAATAATAGTGTCGTGCGTCCTAGGTTCTTTATGATACTATCTAAAGGCGTATCCCAAAACCCTGACATTCTATACTTATCGACGCGAATATCTGATGGCGCCACCTCTAGTTCATCTACCACTGCTGCTGCCCAACTTCCTGCCATTAATACATGGGTGCCGTTTTTTGGTAGTGGGTCGCCTAAACCTACTCCTTCACCTGTAGGATTATATACATGTAGCACGTTAGCACTTATGTTCATTAAGTCTTGACGATTACCCCAATTTACCCAAAGTACAGGAATATTAACTTGGCGTAATATTGGTAATAATTTTTGTAACGGTTTAATTGGTTGCCGTGCAGGTGTTACATCTACACCAATATGCGCTAACCAACCATCTGGGTGACAAAAGTCGTTTTGCATATCGATAACGAGAATGGCTGTTTTCGCTAAATCGATACGTAGCTGCTTGGTAGCAGTTGTTAAAATCACAGGTTGTGGAGATAGTGGAGGACGAGTAATATCAGCAACCTCGTGATTTACAGACCAAGCGTTTGGTTCTACCCCTAATTTCCGAAGTGGTAAGTTCATAAAGAGATTTATATTGGGAAGGGGAATTGGTTCGCTACTTCCCGTACCTTACTTTTTAACTCGAAAATTCACTATTAAGTCTAATTACTTAATTAAGGTTAAAATCATGGACTTTACTATTGAGAATGCTTTAATTGCAACAGAGGATGATTATGTAAGCACTAAAGTGCTTATTACGAGTGGTCGTGTTGCTGGTATTTCCTCACAACTTGATACTGTTGGTACGTCAATAAACGCTGACAATAAACTTTTACTTCCAGGTTTCGTTAATGCTCACACTCATTCTTCCGAAATGTGGCAGCGTGGGATAATGTCGATGTTTCCCCTCGAACTGTGGTTAGCTGAATTATACGACTTTGCACCACTTGATATTGAAAAGGTTTATCTAAGCGCTTTGGGTACTGCCGTTGAAACTTTACTTTCTGGTGGTACTACCGTTGTAGACCATTTAGTTTTAATTCCTGGCAAAGAACTCGAAACTATTGCGACCGCAGTGCGTGCGTATCAAGAAGTTGGTATTCGCGCTTTTGTTGCTCCTCTTATTCAAGACGAGTCACTTGCTGCTGGAATACCATCTGGAGATACCAAGCAAACTCACGAACCTTATTTTCGTTCCACCCAAGCAACCCTTGATATTATTGAAGAAGCTGTTAAAAAGTTTCATTGTCCTGAAAAAGGTATTAATATTGCTGTGGCGCCTACAGGTATTCAACTATGTAGCGATGCTTTATTTAAAGGATGCGCTGAACTTAGCGATAAATACGACCTTTGCCGACACTCACATTTACTCGAAACCAAAGCACAAGAAAAACTTGCTAAAGAAAAATACGGTTGTACTGCGGTTGAACATCTTGAGCGTATAGGCTATTTAGATTACCGTACTTCTTTAGCACACTGCGTCCACCTTACCGATAAAGATATAGCAATTCTTGCCCACACTAAATCTACTGTGGTTCACAACCCCCTTAGTAACCTACGCTTAGGTAGTGGTATTGCCCCTATCCTTAAATATCGTCAAGCTGGTGTAAATGTTTCTTTTGGTTGTGATGGTGCATCAAGTAACGACTCGCAAGATTTACTCGAAGCTATCAAAATTGGTTCTATTGTACATAATGTGACTGATTTTGATTATCAACACTGGATTACACCACATCAATCTGTCAAAATGGCTGCATTAGGTGGCGCCACTGGATTAAATATGGCTGATAATAATGGTTCTCTTGATGTTGGTAAAAAAGCTGACTTAGTACTTTATGATTTAACCAGCTTATCATTATTACCCCGTACAGACCCAATTGGATTACTAGTACTTGGGCGCCCTGTCAACGTAGTAGATAGTGCTTGGGTAAATGGAAAGCAAATAGTGAAGAGCGGAAATGTTACAACAATTGACGTACAGAACCTACGGCAAGAACTATTAAAACATAGTCAGTGGCAAAAATCACGCAAATCCAAAACAGCAGCAGAGTTAGAAAAGCATTATCGGTTAGTAATGGGACTGTAAAGGTACGGTGGGCAGTGCCCACCTTACTTATTGAAACTAATGGTAATATTAGTAACTACACAGTCAGCATAATTAACGTTCCGCCTTGTTGACTGAAATACCTGATACGGCAGCAACAAGGATGAAGCGAACTACAATCAACTCAATTATCGAGACTTTTATTTTAACTATTTTAGCTTCTTGTAGTACGGTGCCTCGGTGTTTGGCTCAGGTAGTTCCCGATAATACAATTCCTACACAGGTAAAAACTAACGTTGATATCAACAACTTGCCAAGTGTTGTTATCGATGGAGGCAGTATTAAAGGGAGTAACCTCTTCCACAGCTTTAGTGAATTTAATGTGAATGCTGGGCAAGGTGTTTATTTTATAAACCCGAATGATGTTACTAACATATTAACTCGCGTTACAGGCGCCAATATTTCAAATATAAATGGTACGCTTGGTGTGTTAGGTAATGCTAATTTATTTTTGCTTAATCCTAATGGAATCACATTTGGCACCAATGCACGCTTAGAAATGAATGGTTCTTTTCTTGCAACAACAGCTACCAGTATTAATTTTGCAGACGGTACGAAATTTTCTACTACTGATAATATATCTAACCCGCTTTTAACTATTAGTACACCTATTGGTTTGAATTTGAATAGTCAAGGAGCAATTCAAGTTAATAATGCAGGGAATACAACAACAAATCAAGGTTTATCTATTGCACCAGGGAAAACTCTCGCTTTAGTTGGTGGAAATATTCGCTTAGATGGAGGGTTAATTACAGTACCATCAGGAAGAATAGAAATAGGTAGCGTTGCAAATGGAAGTGTTAGTATTAATTCTGTTACCGCTGGTTGGAGTTTAGGGTATGACTCTGTAGATAAATTTGGAAACATTGATTTGTTGAACCGTGCGAATATATCAAATATATCAAGTAGCTCACAACCAAATGGCGCCGTTCAAGTTCAAGCTAGTAATATAACTTTAAGTACGAGTTCCCAAATTTCTAGCTTAACCCCAAGCACTCAACCTGGAGCAGATATAAATATTAAAGCAACTCAATCTTTAAATATTGGTGGTAGGAATAATATTCAACCAATAAATTCTCAAATTAGTAGTACTGTTGCTCCTGGTGCTTTGGCAATGGGTGGTAATATTTCAATAATTACACCCCAAATTAATATAACTGATGGGGGCAGAATTGAGACGGCAAGTCTAGGTAAGGGAAACGCAGGAAATGTAAACATAAAATCAGATACAATCAATATAAATGGATTTTCGACTATTCAAAGTCAAGAAGATGCAAGTAAGTTTGCTAGTAGTGGTATTTATAGTGCAATTACAAATGTTGGCAATGGAGGCAATATTAATGTATCATCAAAAAATATTACATTGCTAAACGGTGGTTTTATCAGTACATTTGCAAGTCCAAGAGCAACTGGCGCCTCTGGAAGTATAAATGTAAATGCAACAGAAAGTATTATTGGTAATGGCACCAACCTTTTAACTCCAATTTATAGTAGTGGCATTAATGCAGTAAATTTTGGCGCCAGTGATGGTGGTAATATTCGTGTTACGACGAAACAATTAAACGTGCAACAAGGAGCGGGAGTTCAATCTTATGCTTATGGAAGCGGAAAAGGTGCAAATATATATGTTAATGCCAGCGAGTCAATTTATGCTTCAGATGATAACCCTTTAATAAAAGGTGTATCTAGCGGTATTGGGACTTCTACGTTTGGCACTAGCAATGGTGGAGATATTCATATTTTAACCGATAAATTACAGTTATTTAATGGTGCTGATGTTTATTCATTCTCATCAAATCAACCGCTTGGTGGAATTTCGGTACCTAGTTCTGGAACTGGGAATGGCGGTAATATTATAGTTAATGCGAACTCAGTGGAAATGGTAGGAGTGAGTGCTTTAGCTCCTGACACTAATAGTGGTTTATTGAGTGTTTCTTCTGGTTCTGGACGTAGCGGTGATCTTAAAGTCTCTGCTCAAAGCTTTATAATAAAAGATGGCGCCTCAATATCAACAAGCGTAATAGTTGGAGCTTTGAGTTTAGGAATTCCTGATTTAAATGCCGGTAAAGGAAAAGGTGGTAATTTAATCATAGATGCTAGTCGTATTGAAGTATCGGGAACAAACAAATTCCTTTTTACCCCTAGCAACATTGGTACTGCTTCTTCTGGCGAAGGCAAAGGAGGAGATACTTTAATTAATACCCGTCAGTTAATTATTCAAGATGGCGCTAAAGTTGGTTCAATAGCAGCTGCCACAGGAAATGCAGGCGCCATAAAAGTAAATGCAGATACTATAAAAGTATCTGGGGTAAGTAATAATGGAATACCATCAGAAATTTCCTCGAATGCCCTTATTTTTAGTGATGAAGTACGGGCATTTTATTTTTTACCACCTGTACCAACTGGCAACACAGGTCAAGTCAATATCAATGCAGAAAAAATAATTGTTAATGATGGCGCCAGAATAAGCGTACAACATGACGGTACTGGAGATGCCGGAAAATTACGCATTGCAGCAAATACTTTAGAATTAGACCACGGTAGTATTCAAGCAACTTCAAACTCTGGAGAAGGTGGTGATATTAATCTTCAAACTCAATTATTACAAATGCAAAGAAATAGTACTATCACAGCTACAGCTAAAAATCAAGGCAATGGCGGAAATATTATAATTGATGCACAAGCAGTTGTACAGCTAGAAAACAGTGATATTATTGCCCAAGCATTTAATGGTCGTGGTGGAAACATTCAAATCAATACTCAAGGACTTTTAGGTGGTCAATTTCGTTCTGACCTTACACCACAAAGTGATATCACAGCAAGTTCGCAGTTTGGTGTAAATGGTATAGTAAATTTAAATGTTTCTCAAACTGATATTACTCCAGCAATAAATACTTTTACACTGAGTTTTTTAGATAACAATACTCAAATAACCAACACCTGTAGTGCTGTAAACGAAAATAGATTTACTATTTCTGGACGAGGTGGTTTTCCAGCATCACCTATACAACCATTACAGGGTGAAACTATTTGGCAAGATTTTCGCAACACTGATAACTATAATTCTTATCCTCAGAAGAGGCAAGCTTCTAAAGTAAATAATAATTTAGATTTAGTTGAAGCAACTGGATTGGTGGTAGATAATAAAGGTAAAGTTGAGCTAGTCACCGATAAAGCTTCACCTACTCTTCAACGCAATTGGTATTCGGCACCAAATTGCGGATAATCAATCACGTTTGTACCTAAAATTGTATGCAACAATCTAATTCTAGTTCTCATCAAAGTATTCTTTTACCTCTGGCAACTCTTGTAGCTATTATTACTGCATTCGTTGTTAATGTCTGGTCAAATATTTTTCCTTTAGGTGGACTCAGTATTGGTGAAATTTCTAATACTGTCTTTAAGGATGTTTTAATTATTCCTGCAAATTATGCTTTTGCTATTTGGGGAGTAATTTATCTAGGTTTATTTGCGTTTGGAGTCTATCAAATTCTACCTCCACAGCGAAACAATCCATATCTACGCAAAGCCGGATTATTTTTAATTGTTGCGAGTATTGCTCAATGTGTATGGGTCTATTTATTTTTGTCACGGATGTTTACTTTGTCGGTGGTCGCAATGCTTTTGATTTTGCTACCACTTATCGGCGCCGTTTTACAGTTAAAATTAGTAAACCCTGCAACTCGTAGCTACAAATGGTATGCGCGTATTCCCATGAGTATTTACCTTGGTTGGATAAGTGTTGCTACAATTGTCAATGTTGCTTCTGCGCTTGTTGCTTCCGGTTGGAATGGTGGAGGAATTTCTCCAACGACTTGGACTATTATTATGGTATTGATTGCTACTGGTTTAGCATCTATCATGACGACAAAATATCAAGATATTGCTTATACTGGAGTCACAATTTGGGCATTAATTGCCATTGCTATCAAGCATTCGAGTAATTTGGCTTTACTAACTGTAACAACATCCGCTGCCGTTGCACTGTTAATTTTAATTGTTTTGGTTCTGCCTCGGTTAAATACTCACCGTTTGTAATTTATCTAAACCTTGTTTGATGTAAATATCTCTTGATGGGTTGGGAATCTCTATTTTTTCTATAACAAATGTCGTAACCTATGCATAAAAGCAGAAACATTACAAGGCACATTAATATAATCTAAACATCCTAAGTCTAATGCAATTTCTACATGATTAGATTGAGTTGCTAACCACAATAGCTTTGTACGTTGTGTTACTTTACTACGCTTAAATTCTTTGAGTAAATCTAACCCATTTACAATGGGCAAATTATCTTCTAATAAAATAATTTTACCGTATATACTAGGATTATTTACGATTACTGAGATAGCACGCTGCCCATCTTGTATCCAATGAGTATGATAACCTCTTATTTCGAGGGCGCCCATTATTTTATGCGCGAATTCTGAGTCACAATGTAATAATATTACATCAAAAACTGGAAGTGGATGCGTCTTTAGCGGTTGCCACGTAGCTGATAATACACGACATCCAGATGTTTTAGCTTGTTCTAGAACCGATACAGCTTGTTTATAAAGAGATTGAATATTTTTACCGTCTTCGGGATACTGAACTACACCAGCACTAAATGTATTAGATATTTTATACTGATTGTCGTTTTGATTATTTTCTATATCAGATACAGAAAATTCAATTTGCCGCAATAATTCCAACACTTCTGCTAACCAGTCTACACTTTCACCACGATTTAAACCATACATGCCAATAATAAATTCGGCGCCGTTCCAACGTGAGACAACATCTTCACTTCGCAGTTTTTGACGTAAAAGATGAGCTAACTTACGCAGCATTTGGTCGCCGAGTCGATGTCCATAATCACGGTTGATTTGCGATAATTTATCTAATGTTACTACTGCTAAACAAAAAGGCTGTTGATAATGTGAAGCTAAATGTATAAACTTGTCTATATCTTGACTGGAACGGTGACGATTTGGTAGACCTGTTAAAGTATCTATTTCTGCTTGCTCACGTAATAAACGCGCACGTTCTAAACGATTAAATATACGAGTAATTAACTCCGGCGCCACCACAGGTTTACTGACATAATCATCACCACCTGCCGCAAACACGTTTTGAATTGTTTCTGCGTCGCGTTGTCCTGTTAAAAATAAAATTGGTAGCCATGCCCATTTAGGATTATTACGTATAATTTGACATAACTCGATGCCATTTGTGTCAGGCATTTGCACATCAAGAACTAGTAAATCTGGTATTATAGCATCTAATTCTTCCCAAATTTGCTGTGGGTCGTTAAGAATTGTAACTTGTAATCCCCAAGGTTCTAACAAAGTTCGCACTAAACGCGATACTAATTTATCGTCATCTACCACCATCACCTTTGCTTCAGGTTGTTTGGGAGGTTTAATATTTTGGTTTAGAGATTGATTATGATTATCGTATGTATTTAATATATTTGATTGAGTCGTAGATTGAACCAGACCGTGTAACACATCATTACGTGGTGTTGGACTGGATTCTGCTGTTAAGGTGTTAGTTTTTGAGATGAGGACATTAATTTTACTCTTGTGTGCTTTTTGAAAAACAGGGTTGAGACGATACCCCATTCCATATACAGTTTCTATTAAATCGGAGGCGCCAACCGATTTAAGTTTTTGACGTAACCGTTTAATAAGTGCCCTTAATGTTTCTGAACTAGGTGGTTCATCTTCCAACGACCATAATTTACTTAGAATACTCGTTTGGCTATGGATTTTTTGGCTATTTTGCATGAACAATTCTACTAAGCCATATTCTTTTGCAGTCAAACTGAGTAAAATTTCTCCGTATAATACCTCGCATTTACTAGGGTCTAGCTGTAAATCTCCCCACATCAATACAGGAGTTCCTGTGTTAGCTTTGCGACGCAGTAATGCGCGGATGCGTGCTTCAAGTTCTGGTAGCGATATCGACTTTACCGCGTAATCATCGGCACCTGCATCAAGACCAACTATCTTATCATCGCTAATACCCCTAGCAGTTAAAAGCATGACTGGAACTTGTAAACCCTTCGCGCGCAACTTGCGACAGAAGCTAATACCATCAAGTTTCGGTAACATGACATCCAAAACAATTAAATCATAATTAGCAGCTTCGATATAATCCCAACCTTCTATTCCATCAAAAGCAACGTCAACAACATAATTCTGCTCAACCAAATTAGCTTTAAGCAGTTCGGAAAATATATCATCATCATCAACAAGCAGAATTCTCATTGGGTCTAATCAACTATCGATGCTTAATCACAGTGTTTCTAAGTAGCCTAAGCTAAAAATTATATTAAATCCACCGTAAAAACAAGGAAGTTTTATAATGATAATGATTCGATTTATCAGGAACATTTTATGCAATACTTCCCCGCTTACGTGCTTCTTTATACGAAGTTCCAACATTTCTCAATCCAGCTTTAATCATTTGGCGTTCTAAAACCGAGAAAAAGCGAGCTTTATCACCACCTTTAACAACAGCTTGGTTGTGCGCTTCCGCAATAGCGACAGGATAACCATAACCTTTTTGCACCTGAGCCAACATCAAACCTAGTGACTCATCGAATAACTGTGTATCTTCTGCAACCCATCTAGGTATTTCAATTCGTGCAATCTCAGTACCAACGTGAACATAACAAAAATAAATTTGCTGGTCTTGGTACAATTCAAGAATTCGAGCATTACTACGCCACAAGGGTCCACGCTGTCCAGGTTGAAGTTGGGTTGCCCAAAGAGTACTGTCTCGTAATGGGTCGAATACTTTACATGGAACTTTATCGTTTTGATTAGGACAAAAGCTCGCGCAATCTGGCACAGGATGAGTACAAGCAAGCAAACGTAAAAAGTTAACCCCTTCAACGTTACGCGAAGCACTCAAATAACCCATTAAAGGAGCGCGTGCTTCTTTCATTTGACCCCATGCTTCTAATATTGGCGGCAAAATATGTTCGCGTGCTTCCAAAGGTAACTGTTCTAAAAACCAATAAATAAGTGAACCATCAACCATTGCCAAAGTTGGAACGCGAGGGTTTAGCTGATTCAAAAGTGGAGTTTGCTCACCTACAACTCCACAAGCTAGCTCTGCCAAAACCATCGCTTCCGAAGCAGTACGACGATAACTCATCCATTCCTCAGTACGTATTCCCCACTTACGTGAAGCATATAAATCTTCGGGACGGTAAAACACTTCGGGTAAACTATCGAGGAGTGGATGTTTATTTTGTCCGTAATGTAAAACGACTCTGCCAATATTAAGAAGATAACAGTAAGCGATTTCGTGATGATTCGGTGCTATTTGCGAACCATCAGTCGCAATAACAGTGTGTACCTTTGGTGGAACTGGAATCTCAACACGAGTATCAAGCGGTTCAATAGGAGTTGCATTAGCGAACACAATGCGGTCTTTCCACTTCTCTTGCTTCTCGACAAACTCCTCTTGACGAGCGAAAGCATCAACTAAATATTTAGAAGCTAATTCTAGACGTTTTTGACCTGCGACAGCTTCTTGCGTTAAGTGCTGACTCAAACCTTGAATTTGACCAGCGAGTTTTGTGATGTCAAGCATAAAAATGAGTAAAAAGTGCTGAGTGCTGAGTAGAAGTAAAAAGTGCTGAGTGCTGAGTGCTGAGTTTAAGAGAATGTTTTAAAAGTTAAAGAAATTATAAATTGCCATTAGTTCAAGAGCGAAAAATCTGTATGTAATAACATATCGCGCTTACACCTTAATAATGACTCCAAGTATTCACGTACAAATGCACTCTCTTCATTTTTAAGCAAATTCTTCGCTTCTGCAAGTACTTCGTCACCTATTTTTACTTCATCTAAAGCATAACTGATTGCCTCTAAAGCAGCATATCTTACTTCCGGTTCACGATTTTGTAACAAAAGTTTAACTATTGAAGCTGCATCTTGTGAATATAAATTAATTTTTTTATAGGCGCCATAATTCGTGTAACAGCTTGTAAACGTAACGAATCAAACTTTGTTATACTGTAATAGTGATTACGCTACAAGCCAAGAGTTAGGAGTAAAACACTTCACTCTTAACTCTTCCACTCAGCACTAAGCACTCAGCACTCTTTTCTTTTACACCCAATCTGAAAAGTCTTGTGAGTATTGTGCTAATGATAACAAATGCATACGGGCATCGCTGTGGGCAACTAGACGTTCTGATGGAGTATTATAGCCCCAGTCAGCTAGAAATAAGGTTACATCATCTAAGTCGCTTTGCTTTTTAACTAATTGTAAGGTGTTAAGACGGTCTTCGATAAACCAAATATTGGCGCCTTCTGTCGAAGCTTTTAGTTCTCTCAATATTTCGTATTTGGGTCGTTTGGTTTCTTTTCCAAATATAACTTCGCGCGGTAAATCTATTCCTTCTTTTTGTAAGAGTTTATGAGCAAATCTACCTTCTTTGGTTGTAACAATATATATTTTTACGCCGCTGGCAATCATGTTTCTTATTCTGTCTGCAACTCCCGGATAAAATCGATGTAAGCTCATCCAATCTTCTAAATCATTCTCAATCCAATCATCACGTAATGAGTCAAGTTTATGTGCAACTTCTGATGACTGAAGATTAGATTCTGCTAAAATTCTTTTAGTGATATTTGCCCAATCTTTTAAGATATTATCCTCAGATATACCTTCTACTATTGCTTTAATCAAAACAGGCATTTCCCAACCCGTTTCTATTACTGGCCGCAGACTATAAAACATTGATGCATAATCATCGGTTGCTATTTGTTGAGTCGGCGCCCATATTTGGCAATAAGTTCGCCAAGCAACCTCAAAGTACTCGACCATACCGTCACAAATAACACCGTCAAAATCAGACGCTAAAATAGTTGGAATACTCACTGTCATTTTTACCGTACCTAAAACTTTACAAAACCTGCAATTAATTAAAATTAATTTTCTTTAATAAAATAGTAATCCAAAAATCATTGTTGATTATATAAATTGATTTCTATAAACATTATACTGAAACTCCATTCCTAGCTTCTTAAAGAAGTAGAGAATCTCGTTCACAGCAATAACATTAGTAGATATATAATAACCTGTGAATAACGATAAATAAAATAAATATATTTGTTTATAACAAATAACTTATCCGTTACATCCGTTGTAAACGATGCCACAAAATAGCAGCCTATTAGGCTGCCATTTCAAACCTACTATATAAATTTCTGCAAAAGTGAAAAGGCTTATGCGATACTTAGACTTTCGCCAATTCTGGAGCGGGACGTTTGCTGTTACGGATAGCTTCGATAGCTTGTGCATAGTCAGGAGCATTATATACCGCCGAACCTGCTACAATCGCGTTGGCGCCTGCCTCCAAAACCTGCCAAGTATTATTCGCTTTTAAACCACCATCAACTTGAATCCAAGGGTCTAAACCGCGTTCGTCACACATTTGACGCAACTGACGAATTTTAGGCACCATCCCAGGAATAAAGCTTTGACCCCCAAAACCAGGGTTAACGCTCATAATTAATACTAAATCGACAATATCAAGCACGTACTCAATTAAATCCAACGGAGTTGAAGGATTTAGTACCACACCAGCTTTTTTGCCATGCTCTTTAATCAAACCAAGGGTACGGTGCAGGTGCGGAGAAGCATTATGCTCACAATGTACCGTAATATGGTCGGCGCCAGCTTTAGCAAAATCTGCTACATATTTTTCTGGCTCCACAATCATTAAGTGGACATCGAGTGGTTTTTTGGTAACTGGACGAATTGCTTCAACTATCAGCGGACCAATGGTTATATTCGGAACAAAGCGTCCGTCCATTACATCAACATGTATCCAATCAGCTCCTGCCTCATCTACGGCACGAACTTCTTCTCCTAAACGGCTAAAATCTGCTGATAATATAGACGGAGCAATTACAATGGGCTTGTCGGATGGCGTATGGGTCATGGCGCTTCGCTTATAGGTGCTTGAAATTCTGTATTCATTGTAACAAAATATGAGCCGAGACTCATCTATCTAATTTCATCCTACAATAACCCTTTACATTTATTTACCTTTTATAAAGATTAACAAAAGACGATGGCGAAAAAACAAACCTGGATATTTTGGGGATTGAGTACACTTGTAGTAAGTACGCCAGTTCTAGCTATTAAATTTAGCAGTTCACTAGATAGTTTTGGAATTGATGCGCTGAAGTTACACAAACCTCCTTACAATTTAACTGGGCGCAAAATCGCCATTGGTCAAGTAGAAATTGGGCGCCCAGGAAAGTTTGGTGTCGATAAATCAGTTTCTAATAATCGTGCGTTGTCACCTGTAGCAGTATTTGCACGAACTATTCCAGCCAAGTCGAATAGTGGTGTAGACCCCCACGCACATAATGTTGCGGGTGTAATGGCAAGTAATGACAAAGCATTTCCTGGAGTGGCGCCAAACGCGCGACTATATTCTTCGGCAGTGGGTTCAACAAAAAGCCAAGGTCAACCCGAAGAATGTTTATCAACGCAGCATATTGCATCGCAAAATGGTAGTGATGTGCGCGCAATTAATTTTAGCTTTGGTGAACCACTTAATCGTGACCCACGTCCCGACCCTGTTCTCGACGGCAATGCATTATTAACTATGTGTGTTGACTGGTCGAGTAGAGTTCATAATACCTTATACGTGATTGCTGGAAATCAAGGTAAAGGTGGAATTCCTATACCCACCGATAACTTCAACGCTGTAAACGTCGCCTTTTCTTCGCGTCGTGGCGATATCTTTACAAAAGTTGACGTTTCCAACTTAGCAGCAGCGAATGAAGGCGCCACAACTCGGCTAGCAGGTAAAGAAATAAATATTGGAGTTCGTCGTTCGGTGAATATTCTTGCTCCTGGCAGTAATATTCGGATGTTAAATCCTGATGGCAAAATAAATAAAGTTACAGGCACAAGTTTTGCGGCGCCTCATGTAACAGGAACAGTAGCTTTATTGCAAGAATTTGGTGATAGACAGATACGAAAAAGACAGTCAAATTGGAGTATGGCTTCGCGGCGCCACGAAGTCATGAAAGCAATATTACTAAACTCCGCCGAAAAATTAAAAGACAATGGTGATGGTTTACGCTTAGGCATGACGCGAACAATTATCGATAAGCAGAACTTAGACTGGCTAGCTTCTGACGTTTATAAAGACCCCAAAATACCACTTCATGCCCAAATGGGTACCGGACATATGAACGCATCGCGCGCACTACAACAATTTGGCGCCGGACAGTGGCAACCAAACCAATCGGCGCCTGCTTTAGGATGGGATTACAATACAATTACAGCAAATACTAATGTAGATTATCAACTTAAAAAACCACTCAAAGCAGGTAGTTTCGTTTCCCTAACATTGAGTTGGAATAGATTAGTTGAACTCGAAGACAAAAATAACAATAAAATGTATGACGAAGAAGAAAACTTCCGCGACCGAGGTTTAAACAATCTAGATTTATATTTAGTCCAAGACACACCCAACGGTTCGACATCAATAGCATGTTCATCAGTTAGCGAAGTAGACAGCGTAGAACACATATTTTGCCCAGTTCCAACCGCAGGTAAATATAAAATTCGCATTCAATATAAAAAACAAATCAACGAAGCAAAACAACCCTATGCACTAGCATGGTGGACGGTACAGTAGAAAGTGCTGAGTGCTGAGTGCTGAGTGTTGAGTGCTGAGTGTTGAGTGCTGAGTGCTGAGTACTGAGTGTTGAGTGCTGAGTGTTGAGTGCTGAGTGCTGAGTACTGAGTGTTGAGTGCTGAGTAAAATACAAAATTGTAGGTTGGGTGTAGCGACAGCGTAACCCAACAAAAACTTAATTAACTATTTTTATTAACTTGCTCTATTCGTTGTTTAATAGCTTCTTCTGCAATACGAATATTTTCTTGTATTGGTGTACCGTCTGCTGCTACAAATGGTCCATACCAAGTAGCTTCCTCATCGGGTGTCCGGCGCCTATATAATTCACGTAACGGGGAAGCATCCTCTCGATGTGCAAGAGCATAAGCTAATAATTCCTTATTTGTCATCGCTTCAAAGTTCGGTTGCATTTAAAAACCTCCATTGTCCATTAGGTGGTACTATAATTTGAAGTTCTTCACTGGCAAAAATAAACACAACTCCTGTATATTCATCAAAACGGTAAATTTCGATGTTGCGGTAACTATTAGATAGCATCTGACAGACTCTCATACAGGCATGTGCTATAAAGCGTATTGCTTGTTAGCTTGTGGTAAAATAAGCCCTTTTGAAATCTGGCACATATATTATTGACTATATTGACATTTTATAGATATTTTCATGTGTAAAATAATACTCTACCATCACTTGCTTATTTTTACCACAGAGACACAGAGTTCACGGAGAGAAGAGAAATTAACCACATTATCCGCAGGGTAGACACAAAGTACACAAAGAAAGAATTATTAAGATGTTGAACCGCCAAAAGTTCTGATAGAAACTCTCTTACCTCTGTGTACTCTGCGTCTCTGTGGTAAATAAATATAGTCTTAAAAAATTATACAAAGCTTATTTGAATCCATAAGCCTTTATCCGCCTCATACATAATAATATCAGTCCGCAAAACATACTTTTCTCCTTGAATCACAGAGGCGCCTTCGTGTAATAATTCATGAAAAAGCAACAAAGCCATACCCGTCGCAGGAACAACAGCTACAGTACCCAAAATCTTGTAGACACGTTACATGTAACGTCTCTACATGTGTCTATTAATTATTCGCGAAGATTTTTTCTAATTGCTCACTAGTTAATGAACGTACTAAATCTACATTGAGCGGCGCCTTACTAATATACTGAGCATAAGCTGCGGTCAAATATGGACTATATTGCTGTTGGTTTACAAGATGAGTTTGAAAAAATGCCACGCTGAATGCTTTAACATACATTTGAGCAA
This sequence comes from Calothrix sp. PCC 7716, assembly GCF_019977735.1. Lineage (GTDB taxonomy): Bacteria > Cyanobacteriota > Cyanobacteriia > Cyanobacteriales > Nostocaceae > Dulcicalothrix. Next base: position 7,292,636 of record NZ_AP025018.1, read on the forward strand.
TGGCAGGGTTAGGCCCAATTAATTCTCTAGGCACTGGTAGAACGGGTTGTGAAGCGTTTAATTTTTCAGAAGTTGAAAAATGAGTTCCATTCTCAATTAATGCTAAGTACTTATTTTGCGATGCCACCCAAGTGAAAGGAATTACCTGTTCGGGTACTGCTGGTGTAATAACATCTTGACTACCTCCCATAAACATTATCGGGACTTGTATTTTACTAAATCCTTTTCGATTCAAAATAACGCTACCGAAAGGATTTAAAGCCATTACAGCCTTAACGCGCGTGTCTTGGAATGATGGAATTGGTATTTTTTTTTGTAATAATTCGTTAGCTCGGCATTGTAATAATACTGATAAATTTAATGAGTTATTAGGATTGCATTGCCTACTAACAGAGTTTACATCGATTGTGGCACCTGCTAATGTTAAAGCTGTATACCCTCCATAAGAGTGTCCAATTACACCAACTTCTTGAACATTGAGTTGTCCAACAAAATTTGAACCCGACTCATTCAGACTTTGGAGTCGGTCGAGTAAGAATTTAATATCTAAAGGACGGTTAATTAATTCGCGTGCTTCGGGTGGACTTGCTAAACCTGCAAAATATTGCTGAATTTTTTTAGCGTCGCTACCTGGATGTTCGAGAACTGCAACAGCAAAACCATACGAAGCAAGATGCTGCGCTGCATAAGCAAAAGTTTCTCGGTCTTCTGCAACACCGTGGGAAATTACAATTAATGGAAATGGTGGTTTAATCGAAGGTAAATATAAATCAACAGGAAAAACGCGACTTCGGGCAACATCGTTCATCTCCAAAGAGACTACTTTATAACCAAAACTACCATTGACTCGTAAATCTGGCTGTTGTGAAAAATTGGTAGTTTGGTTTAACACTTCCGCAGTGGCAACTTCTTTAAGACCACCGACAACCCTATCCCTTCTTCGTAGTAACTCTGAAAAATTAGTAAGTATGGACTGCCCTTCAGTTAAGTTAAGACGAATAGTACTAGAAGGATAGCGACGAATTACTTCAACAATATTTAACCCCTTGGGGTTAGTCGCAGATAGTATCAACGCTGAACGCAACGCATAAAAGCTACCTTGCCTACTTTCCGTCATTATCAACTCAGATAACCGTCGCACTACACTCTCACCTAAAGCTGAGTAGGTAACTTGTGAAACTAAAGTAGCATCTAATTTGAAATAAGTTCTAAGCAACCGCCGAAATTGTGCGCGTTGAGATGAAGGTACACGATTTAGATAAAAAGCAAAATCGTTTGTTACCCTACCTGACTCGGCATAAGTCTCTATATCATCAGTTGATATTGTAAACTCCCCAAACGGAGGGTAATAAAAAGCAATACGTTCAGCAGCATTACCTGGAGTTGCGCTTACGAGTGTTGATACTATCCCAATCAAGGCGCCAGCTATAGTATTTTGCCACTTATGCTGTTTTTTCTCTCTATAAGTAATATTACGACTAACAGAAAAACTCATAAAACAAATATACTAGCTGAGATAAATCAAGCAAACTCATTATTTCATTAAATATCGCATCCTAGCATCACCGTATCGGTTGATTTTGGCTTACTGAGTAGAGAAACCACGTATATTTTCGGAGGATGTAACGAACAAAATCGATAAATTAGTATTTTCACTGAAGCTTATTTGAATATTTATATTTTATAAAATGAAATATATTACGAACCTTCTAAAGCCAAACTATATACTGAACCACTTTGAGCAATCTTGTCACAACAAGGTTGCTCAAATTATAAGTAAGTAACGAGAAAATATACCGTGAATATACTTAAAATATTACCTCATAGCGACGAATATCAGGCGCCATAGCAACCAAACCATCAAGTTTTCCAGCAGCTTCAACAAAATGCGGCGCCTGTAAGTGTAAATTCAAAGCAGCATCATTTACCCATTCTTCCACAAACGTAAAATCAGTCGGGTCATTTAAATTTTGCAGAAGTTCATACTTAATACACCCAGTTTCAAGTCTTGTAGCTTCAACAAGAGGTAATGCCAAAGCTTTAAATTCACTTTCTTTACCAGGTAAAGTCACAACACGGGCAACAACGCGAAGAGTCATAGTTAGTTTTTAACCTAAATTCCAGCTTTTCTTGCAGCGACCATATAACGAAATACAAACTCTGTAATTTCAATATAGTTACGTGCGGTTTCAAGAGAGTTTGCCCAGACTGTAACACCGTGGTTGCGAATTAGTAAAGCAGGTATTTGGGGTTTTTGTGCCAAGAAGCGGGTTTTGATATCCGAGGCAATTTGTGGAACCTTTAAATGATTATCGAACAAAGGCATAACGCAATTAGGATTTTCTTCCCAGATACCCAAACCCTTAATCATTTCTAAAGGTGGCAATGGTATTTCATCACCCTTAATAAAATTCGATACTAAATTTGCATCAACTGAGTGAACGTGGTAACAAGCTTGTGCATCAGCAAATAGTTCGTAAATGCTAGAGTGAATAGAAGTTTCTGCCGATGGTTTTACTTTGGCATCAACTGGCGCCTCTGTGCTTCCATCAGGATAAACACGAACAAAATCCTCTTGGGATAGTTTTCCTTTAGACTTACCACTTGCAGTAATCCAAAAGCTACCATCAGGCATTTTTGCTGATAAATTTCCTGCTGTGCCTAACATCCAACCTTGTGCATAGAAATAATCGGCGGCGCCGATAAGTTCTACACGCGGGTCAAAATTAACACTAACTGTATCAAGTAATTGTTGCTTCATTGCCCCAAATTTCTATTAAAGCGTTGCGAATATCAAAAAAATCATTCCAAGCAATATAAGGTTTACTTCGTTCGTCGAGATATTTAGCCAAACGGTCACGAGCAAAAACCACAGGCGCCGAAGTAGCCATATTTAAATCGGTAACAGAATCACCAATTGCTATTTTAGTACTCGTTGCGTCATATAAATCCATAACTTTGACTTTATCAACCAACTCAGTTTCACCTTCATATGGCGATACAACGCGAAAATGCGAACCACTCGTATCTATATCTATGGCATAAATAGCGTGTGCGCGTTCCACCAAAGAATCTAATACCGCGCATACCATCGAGCGTAACCCACCCGACACCACCACAAACGGTACATCCCGCTCTTCCAAAAAATCTAATAACTCAGGAAGTCCCGCACGCATTTGTTTATGCCGAGTAAACTCAATAATTTCGGGTAAACATGATGATGGTATAGATTCTAATATGCGACGCACACCATCACGCAACGTCACCTTTAAAGCATACATTTGGGGAATTAACTCAGAAGCAAGTTCAGGTGCAAACTCCTTTAGTACCGCAACAAAAGTTTCCTGTGCGGTTATCGTGCCATCAAAATCACAAAAAACTATATTCTTCATTTTTCTAAAATTATAAATCAATGCTTTAAATCTTTGGGTGGTGGTAAATATATGCCATCAAAACTAAATGCTAACTCTTTAATCTAATTTTAAAGGAAAGTTATCTACTAGGACTAAAAATTTAGCACGCTAAATACCAAAGAACCAAAATATCTATATATAATGTTAGATTTTGAGATTAACGCGCGACTATAACGAAGCCAATAAACAATAAACTAAAAAACAAAGCGGTAATCATAACGTATTCAATTCTACGGCTAAATAATCTAACCGCTCCTAAAATCAGAAATACTAGTATAACTATGCCTACGTAAGAAGCAGTTTCCCAATCTTTAGCAATTAATGGGTCATCAATTGAATTGCGAGCAGCTTGTTCTGTTCGTAATGCTACTGGTGCTGTTAAAGGCGCCGAACCTATAAATAATGATGTTTCTTCAGATAAAGACATAATTAATTTATATTAATTTGTTCTTAAAGTAAATGCTTTATCTTTTACATCTACAAAGAAACTAATAACATCTAACCTAAGTATCATCTAATTTAATCTAACTACATGTATGTTAAGTGTAGGTATTCGAGGATTTCGGCGCAGTCGTTAAACTATCGATACCACCAAGACGAATTTGTTCATAAACACCTTGAGTTGGCGCCAACCAAACTCTACCTGTACCTCGAAAAGTTTGCAATAGTCCCTCACCACTCGCCAAAGAGCCTAAAATACTCTTTGTTGATTTCTCGACGGTAAACTCTATTCTACCGCTTCGCATTAAAGCAAAGTTACCATCGACTCGAAGCGTTTCGTTTTCTAAATGTACACAATGCACTTCGTCAGCAGGTACTGGTAGTTCAAAGATGCATATACCTGTACCACGAATGCGAGTTTGGAATAAACCTTCACCACCTAATAATGCTGAGGAAACATTCTTTTGCATAAAGGCACCAACCTCAAGGGCGCCTTCACCACAGTAAAATAAACCTTTATCAGCGATAAGTTCTTCGTTGTTGAGATAGTAAACCATGAAATGACTAAACGACGGTTCGAGATATATAACTCCATCACCACGATAGCGAGGAATAAATATAGACTCGTTGGTAAGCAACTTATTCAGCATTGCTTTTCCGAGTCCAGCGACTCCACCCGCTTTATTCTCAACTTGAATGTTACCATGTAAATACTGTAAGGCGCCTGCTTCGATTTGCGCTTCTCCACCTTGGAGAGTTATTTTAATTTGTTTAAGCTGCATTCCAGCTTGATTCGCGTAATATATTGCTTGGGCTGTTACTGGGTCGTTTATTCCCGATAATGTTTTGTAACCAAGAATTTCAACCTTAAACCTTTCCCCTGATATACAGTTAAGAACTTCTAACTTAGAAGCGCTTTTGCGTTGTGATGGTTCTATGAAACCTCTATCCGCTGGATTTACCATAGCAGTTTGCCCCAGTTGCTACAAATATATTGTAATGGAGACGTTACATGTAACGTCTCTACATTAATTGTGCCTTATATACCTATATATATGGAGGTTAGCGGACTCGAACCGCTGACATCCTGCTTGCAAAGCAGGCGCTCTACCAACTGAGCTAAACCCCCTTTTATTTTGATAGATTAGATTATATCTGATAATGTTCTTAAAAGAAAGAGGTTATAAGAAAAATGACTCTGGTAGTAGCTGCATTTTATAAATTTACTAAACTGCCAGATTTTGCCCAGATGCAAGACCCTTTACTGGCATTTTGTCAAGTCCAAGGAATTAAGGGTACTATTTTACTGGCGCCTGAAGGTATTAACGGTACTATAGCGGGTGAGCGTAACTCTATTGATGCAGTATTATCTTACCTACGTTCAGATTCTCGCCTAGCTGACTTAGAACATAAAGAATCTTCAGCTTCAGAATTTCCCTTTGAACGTATGAAGGTAAAGTTAAAGAAAGAAATCGTCACATTAGGTTTACCTGTTAACCCTACTTCCCAAGTTGGAACCTACGTTAGACCATCTGATTGGAACGCTGTTATATCTGACCCCGATGTAGTTGTTATAGATACTCGTAACGATTATGAAGTAAAAATCGGTTCATTTAAAGGCGCCGTTAACCCAGAGACTCACTCGTTTCGAGAGTTTCCCGACTATGTACGTCATCACCTCGACCCCAAAAAACACAAAAAAGTAGCAATGTTCTGCACAGGGGGTATTCGCTGCGAAAAAGCTTCCTCTTATATGATGTCTCAAGGATTTGAGCAAGTGTACCATCTTCAAGGTGGTATTTTGAAATATTTAGAAGAAGTACCACAGCAAGAAAGTCTCTGGTCTGGAGAATGTTTTGTGTTTGACGAACGTATTGCAGTTCAACACGGGTTAGAACAAGGAACTCATGACATGTGTGTAGGATGCGGACACCCTATTAACGACGAAGATAAACTTTCCCCTCACTACGAAGAAGGAATTTGCTGTTCTCATTGTTACGATACGTTGACTCCTGAGAAGCGTGCGGGTCTGGAAGAAAAAAGGCGCCAAAACCTTCGTAATAAAGCACTTTAGTGCTTTCTTTGGGACAAGCACTGAAGTGCAACAAGAAACGCGCGGGTCTGAAAGAAAAAAGGCGCCAAAACCATCGTAATAAAGCACTTTAGTGCTTTCTTTGGGACAAGCACTGAAGTGCAACAAGAAACGCGCGGGTCTGAAAGAAAAAAGGCGCCAAAACCATCGTAATAAAGCACTTTAGTGCTTTCTTTGGGACAAGCACTGAAGTGCTTATTACGAGGAGTGCTTTTTCATCGCCAACATCAACCCATCACCAACAGGCACTAAACTAATATTAACCCGCGCGTCCTTATGTAACTTCGCATTCAACGTGCGGATTTTCTTCGTTCTATTATCTTGTACTTCTTGGTCAGCCACCCTTCCAAACCACAATACATTATCGATTGCAATTAAACCACCCGGACGCACGAGTTGCAAACACCGTTCATAATAATCATCATAAGCACTTTTATCTGCATCAATGAAAGCAAAATCAAACGTTTCGAGTTCTGTTTGAATCAACTTATCGAGCGTTTCAACCGCCGGAGCAATATGCAAATCTATCTTATGTGATACCCCCGCTTTCTCCCAATAACGCCGTGCAATTTGTGTATACTCTTCACTAATATCGCAAGCTACAACCTTACCATCAGGTGGCAAAGCTAACGCTACTACCAAAGCACTATATCCAGTAAAAACACCGACTTCTAAAGTTTTTTTCGCTCCAATTAACTGTACAAGCAAACTCATAAATTGTCCTTGTTCAGGAGCAATTTGCATTATTGCCATTGGGTGCTGCGCTGTTTCCTGTCGCAGTTGCATCAATATTTCTGGTTCTCGTACCGACACAGAAAGTAAGTAATCACGAAGGTTATTTTCAAGTCCAAGCGTTTGTTTTGTCATATTAATAAGCGTGTCTTCCAATCAATATTTGCGTATTTATACATTAATGTATCTAATTTTTTATACATTCTATTTGTGTTAATTCTTTATAATCAAGATATTTATCGGTGAATATAACTAATTTTACAATATCAAAATATTAAAAAAACAAAATTAGTTTACTGAAAATACAAATCTACTTCATACTTTTGATTCTTTAACAAAATATCATTGGAATTGTAAAATCTTATGTTGTAAAATAATCAGGGAGAAACAATGGCTGTACATTTCTTAGCTGCATTAAACTTGCTCAATGCGCCAGTATTAAATAATACTAGCCCCCTAGTGAAAAAAGGTAACAATCGTGATTACAGCTATGAAATATGGAATACAGAAGATACTATTGGTTACTATTTGAAAGTCAGTAGGTCTGGAAAACATCCTTTTAGTCAGGCGCCGCAAATAGTGGGTAGTTTCAAAACTCCACAAGATGCATTCAATTATTTAGATACTAACTATAGGTAAATCCTCCCAAAAATAAATAAAATCACGTGTAGAGGCTAAACATGTTTAATCTCTACACGTTACAAAACGTTATGAAACAAAATAATAATAAATAAATACACTTACTAGCTCTAATAAACTTGATAATTCGTGGTTGTAGAGCTATTAGGTTATTGAGCATTGGCAGAATGTCAAGGTTTCCATAATTATTCAAATGATTATTTTGATGATAATTGGTAAACTAAAATACAATTTATAATTCCATTTTCTGCATATTTGGGAGAAGTACGATGAGCCGTCCTATTATACTTGGTATTGTTGGTGATAGTGCAGCAGGTAAGACAACTTTAACGAAAGGAATTGCTCAGGTATTAGGGCCGGAGAATGTGACGGTGATTTGCACTGATGATTATCACAGGTATGACCGCAAGCAGCGTGCAGAAATAGGTATTACAGCGCTTCACCCAGATTGTAACTATTTAGATATTATGCAACAGCAGTTATCACTGTTGCGAATGGGGCAAGCAATTCTAAAACCTATTTATAGTCACAAAACAGGAACCTTTGAGGCGCCGGAGTATATAAAGCCTGGTCAATTTGTAATAGTCGAAGGATTATTAGGATATTCAACTCGTGCAGCGCGAGACTGTTACGACGTTAAAGTATATCTCGCTCCTCCTGAAGGACTGCGGGCAAAATGGAAAATTAAACGTGATACCCAAAAGCGGGGTTATACCGAAGAGCAAGTATTAGCAGAATTAGAAAAGCGAGAACCAGATTCTGAACAGTACATTCGTCCGCAGCGTCAATGGTCGGATATTGTAGTTAGTTTTTGCCCTCCTAACGATGATATCGACCAAGCTAACGGACATTTAAATGTACGCTTAGTACTTCGTCCAACAATACCTCATCCCGATTTTACCCAAGTACTAGCCTCTGGAAATGGCAATCTCAGTTCAGCTATTCGATTAGAACTAGACCGAGATATGGGAAAACCCGTTGATGTATTGGGAGTTGACGGACACGCAACGTTAGAACAAGTAAATAAACTTGAGCAAATGATTTGTTCAGATATGCCACATTTAAAAAGCGTGTGCGACCGTGAATCAAATCCCGAACTAGGTAAGGTTTCTGGCACAACAGGTGAAACAATTCAAAGTTACCCTTTAGCTTTAACTCAACTGTTAGTAACCTACCACATGCTCAAAGCAACACAAGTACACCCGTAAATGTAGTAGGGTGGGCAGTGCCCACCTTACTAAATGATACATAACTTAATGAAGCATACATTTAAACTAATTGAAGATTCTGTCAAATTAAGATTTTTTCAAAAAAAAAGACGATAAATGTACATAGGTACATTTGTGTTTTAATAAGCTTCTACCTATATATATGGCTTATAATCTTCGAGTGATTGATATGGCAGAATGCGAGCGTCCGCGAGAGCGTTTGCTTGCACACGGTTCCAAATTACTATCCACAGCAGAGTTAATTGCAATTTTACTAGCTACAGGTCAAGGCGCCGGAAAGTTATCTGCGGTAGGTTTAGGACAACACATAATATCTGAGTTGTCAAAGTGTGAACGTGACCCTTTAGCTGCTCTACGTGAAGTCAATCCTTCGGAATTGATGAATATAAAAGGAATAGGACCAGCAAAGGCAACAACTATTCTAGCTGCTGTTGAATTAGGTAAGCGCGCGTTTCAAGCAAGTCCAGATCAACGAATTCCAGTAGAGAGTCCAGCAGATGCAGCAGCAGTGTTGAGTCAAGACTTAATGTGGTATCCGCAAGAAAGATTTGCCGTCATTTTACTAGACGTGAAAAATAAAATGCTAGGAAAACAAGTCATAACTATCGGTTCAGCAACAGAAACTCTTGCACCACCCAGAGAAATCTTCCGCGAAGTTATACGTCAAGGCGCCACTAGGTTAATAGTTGCACATAATCATCCTTCTGGTAGCGTTGAACCGAGTACTGAAGATATTGATTTAACTCGTCAATTATTAAAAGGCGCCTTGCTTTTGAACATACCACTATTAGACCACGTAATTTTAGGTAACGGTAACTTTCAGAGCTTGCGGGAAATCACAACTTTATGGGACGAATACCCACAAGGAGATATATAAACCAAAAAGGGGACGGATAATAAATCCATCCCCAACTTTCCAATGACATTAAATCAACAAATAACAATTAAAGTAGATGCTCATTGTCTTCACAGACCGCCTTTTCTTGGTCAACTACGCAGTTTTCTGACTTTTGCGCTTTCGTAACAACATACCACCGACACCAACCAATCCTAAAACTACACCTGGCTCAGGAACACTTGCATATCTACCTGTGCCAATACGGAAAGTATGATTATCAGTTTCAAAACCGCCACTGGCGTCAGTTTGTGACAAAACAATTTTGTCGAAGTTATCGTTATCACCTTCTGAGAAAAACTCGAAGAAACCATTCTTTTGACCACCGTGCTGCGTTGCTGTAACTGGGGCAAGTGTAGTCATTAGGTCATAAGTTAGTTCTCTAACTAGGTTCGCTCCATTAAAGAATTTCAAGGTATTACCAATACTTAGCGCTCCCAGATTTAAACCAAAGTAGTTAAATTTCTTACCACCCTTAGCTTCGATAATTGCATCATTCCCTGTGAATACCGCTAAATATTTAGAGTTATTTACTTCACCGGTTACACCAGAAGGCGCCCATTGGTCAGCATAAATACCAGTTTGCCTTGAGCCTGCTGTTGTTGATATGGAACCATTTGAAAACGAATACTGTACTTTGTCGTTGCCAGGTAACGCAGCATTATTAAAGTCTAAAGTTGTATAGCCTTGTTCATTAACATTATTTGAAAAAGCTCCTTGGTTAGTTACGCCTGGGGTGCGGAACGTACCTGCATTGTAGGTAAATCCAAGAGCATGTGCGGAACCAGCGTAGCTAACAGATGCAACAACAGATAAAGCAGCGATTGTAAGAGCTTTTTTGATAAACATGTTTTTAACTCCAGGTATGTTTTGCTATCAATAACCTAATTGTGGAATAGGCTCATAGCTTTAGACACCAGAGTGATTACGGCTTTTTTTATTATTTTTCTCTGTCTGCTAAAAAGTACTTTATTTGACCATATACTTCTAGGAATCAAGTAATACCACTCATCCTAAAATGAAGAAGCGCACAAAAATCAAGCCAAAAATATGTAGATTATGTAAATCATGTCATTCTTTGTACTATATAGTGCAAATGGGTTAATGTTCTAACATCTCCTTAGTCTGATATTTATATTGCTTGCTAGTTTAGTAAAGGAGAATTAAAGCATTATGAATGCAATACCTAGCTGAAAGAATCTAACCAAACAAACATGACCAACAGCGCAAAACAATATGCTCCTGCAACTCAACGCAACCGTGAAGCGATTCTAAAAGTACTTCAGCAAGTGCTACCACTAAGTGGCACAATTTTAGAAGTTGCTTCTGGAACAGGAGAACATGCGGTATTTATGGCGCCGCATTTATTAAAGCATAACTGGTTGCCTTCTGACCCTAACCCCATGTCGCGTGCGTCCATAGCAGCATGGTTACATGAAGTAGAAAGCAATAATATCTATGAACCTTTGGATATAGATGCTTCTTTACCAACTTGGAGTGTAGAGACGCATCAAGACTTTTCACCAATAACAGCCATCGTCAATATAAACATGATTCATATATCACCGTGGGCTGCATGTTTGGGTTTAATGGCAGGCGCCAATAGAATATTACCTCCAGGCGGTATCTTATATATGTATGGCCCCTACAAACAAAATGGCAAACATACGGCGCCAAGTAACGAAGCCTTTGACCAATCCTTAAAAATGCAAAATCCAGAATGGGGTGTACGCGACTTAGAAGAAGTGATACAAGCAGCTAGCGCACAAAATCTATCCTTCCTAAAAACCTTTCAAATGCCAGCAAACAACCTCTCACTAATATTCCAACATCTTTAAATTAATCTTGTGGAACAGGCATCCCTGCCTGTCCCAAATATTTGTCCCTGCCTGTCCCAAATATTTGCTACCTTAATAAAGGTGACATCAAAGGAGGTTGATATGGCAATTTTACAAATGGAAAACGGAAGCAAACTCACAGACTTGCAGTCCATAGTACAAGAACTGGCGCCTCTAGGAATAACCCTTAACTACTGGTCAATTGGCGATAACCCTGAATTACACCACTTACTATCTCAAGACAGCCTAGACGATGCACAAAAAGAAACCGTGCTAACTCATCTAGACCATTATTTTAATGAACTTGCAAGCACAGGCTACACATCACGAGACTTAATCGTTTTACATCCAGAAGTCCCAAATCTCGATACAATGCTATCAAAATTTGATAAAATTCATACCCACGCTGATGATGAAGTGCGTTATATAGTCGCGGGTGAAGGAATTTTTGGGTTTGTCCGTCCAGATGGTAGTCAAGTAGAACTAACAGTGCAAGCGCAAGAATATATTAACGTTCCAGCAGGTACACAACACTGGTTTATTTTGACACCTGCAAAACGTGTAAAAGCCGTGCGCTATTTCTGCGGCACGGCTGGCTGGGTTCCAGAATATACAGATATTCAAATTCGTGTTGGGCGCCAGGTAGCTGGTGTTTAATTTTTAATTATTTGATTAAAACAACACAAACAATACCGCCAATTGTTAACATGCTGCCAAATAAAAGTGACCAAAAGCGGTGGTAGCTGTTAACAACAGTGCCACTTTCACTTTTAAGTTCTATCAAATCCATGTACGAAGCGGCGCCACGACGGAACCAACCAGTGGCTCCAACTTCACGACCTATCAAGCTTTCAACACGCTTCATGCCGAATAAAAAATTACCAAGTGGACCGAAACGTGATGCGTAATGTAAATATAGTAACCCACTACGGTCTTGTAGCATCATATCCGAGCCAAACTTATATCCAGAGTCACCGCGTCCAATTAATTCGCCTTGAAGTTTAGCTGGTTTTCCACGCAACGGACTCGCGTAAGGGTCTGACATTAAAGTTAAAACATCGGTTGCAGTAGCTCGGCTAAAGTCTGGGTACATAATAAACGCTTTGATAAGTATTCCCAAACCTAACCCAATTAAAGGTAAGCCAAATACAAAACCAATATGACCATTAGTACCAGCAGCTAGAACTATACCAGCAATGATACCACCAACAAAACCAATAGTTTCGGCGCCGTAAAGTACAACATCTAAAGCAAAGCTACCGTATAACTTGGTCTTACTAAGGTTTTTACCTTCGGCAACAATTCGTCCCATGTCGAACTCAATATCTAAACCTAATTGTTCAGCATAGGTACTTAATGCACGAACTCGTTTTCCTGTCAATGGGTGAGTAGAATTTAATTCCATCCAGGCGCCCCAAGGGTTAAACATATCCCACAAGAAAACGCGCCCAACTTTTTGCTTATCGGAAGCAACACGATACGCTGTTCCAGTTGAACTAGCAGCTTTAGCATCATAAATGCCTAGCGCCCGAGTACCTTCAATTAAACGACTAGGTTCTTTACTGCGGGAACCTTCTTCAACAATACCGTAAGCGATTTTTACCAAAGCGCGCGAAAGTCCGTTTGGATTACCTGTGCTTTCAGCAGCAAAGTGGTCAGCGAAATATTCTCGTGTTCGCGATAAGTACAGCACCATATATGTGCCGACTATATAAAATACATAAGCGGTAATAGAAGCTGTTTGCAGAGCATCTTTGATTTTATTATCACCACCACCACGTCCAAATTGTCTGAACGTAACGTAAATCAAGTAACACATTTGCACCAAAGTAGATGCAACGGTCATCACAGCAAAATCCCAATGGACAATATGTCCTAATTCATGAGCATAAACAGTAGCAATTTCGTCATCATCTAAGTATTTAAACAGTCCTTCACTCACAACTAAACGTGCGCTGTTAGGTAATGAACCGTAAGTAAATGCCGTTGGGTTATTGTCACTAATAACTCCCAAACGCGGCATTTTGAGATTTTTCTGCTGACAAACTCGACGTAGTACGCGCGCTGTTTCTGGACTGCGAATCTCAATATCCGAAAAATCAACCCAACGTGTCTGATAAAGCCACGATTGAGTTAAGTCCATCAAAAACGGCGCCAAGAAGAAAGTTAAAGTATTAAATATCAGGGTAATTGCAACAGCAAATATTAACCCTTGAGTAGGATTATCACTACCCAAAATTAATATTACCGCCAACCCCAACACAAAAACCATTCCAAACAGTAAGGATATAGTAACTCCCGACGCTAACGCCAAGCTACCACCCACACCACCCATTGCGAGTTTGACACCAGCAGTTGCAGCACGTCCTGCTGTATGGGCGCCTGTTTGTTGCGCTTGTGCTTGTGATGAATTTAAACTTTGGTAAGTAAGTTTAGCCCACTCCGAAACCTGCGAATTCTCGCTATGCATCAATTGCTGACACAGCGTCATTGCTTGTTCGACTTGACCAACACGTTGATAAGCTTTAACCAAACCCATCTGCGCTTTCGCATAGTCAGGGGTTCCAGCACTCTCACCGCGACAAAAATCTTCTAGCAATTCAATAGCTTCTTGATAATTTCCACTTTTTAGGGCATCTAACCCAGATTGCAATGACATATTTCTTCCTCTAGTAGGAGGCGCCTACAATTCATGGATAATATATAGATTCACCGTTCGTCACCGCAATTTCGGCAAAGTTTACAAAAAGTATAAATTAGTACTTTATCTACGTATATTTATTTATCACTCTGAGCGTAGCGTAAACGGAGTTTTCCCGTAGGGAAGAATCTAGCAGAAATGTACTTGCAGGCGCCTACTTGTTGAGATATTAGTACTCTATGTCATTGATTTTGTTTTTATTATGGGATAAGGTCTTCGAGCTTAAGCTGCAAGTTTGGGAAAAGGCTAGAGGTAATTGTATCTTTCAAGCGATATTGTTGCTTTTGGTATCTACCATTAACTAGCTGGCAGACTGTAAAAGTAGGTTGTTTTGGGCTGCCAATGAATTCTAAACCACCTAGACCGCGAAAATCTACAATCCAATACTCTGGAATTTCAAGAAAAGCATATTCTTCTACTTTTCTAGCGTAGTCGTCTTGCCAGTTTGTACTAACAACTTCGGCAACAAATTTAATTGTGGCACCATTACAAATTATAGGTTCTCTTTGCCACAGGGGTTCAAGACTCAGTTTTGCTCTATCTAAAACAATTACGTCAGGACGTAGTGCCGTTGCTTCGGCGTATGGTGGTTTAATTAGACAGGTTCTCGGAATTAGCCAATTTAAATTCAAACGGTAAATTTCGCTATAAACTCTACCAGCAATATTTCCTGATACATCTTCATGAGGACCCGTCGGTTCCATGTCACGTAGTTCTCCATCAATTAGTTCATAGCGGGGGTTATCTGCATATTCAGTTATAAATTGCTCAAAAGTTAAAAGTTTAGGCGGCGTATAAGTCATAGGCTATAATTATACTTAAGACTAGCTTGGTTATTTTTCATAAATTAATTAAAATTATTTTAGCTTGGAACCAATTAAACGCGGCTATAATAAAACAAGTATAATAAAATTCTTTACACTCTTCAACTCAATGGTCGAGTAATTATGTCGAAACCTGACCAAGAACATAATAACCCCGCACTTTTCTCTCTGTGAACTCTGTGTCTCTGTGGTTAAAAAACTATGTCATCTTAAAGAAAGTTTTAACAGTGCGGGATAATCAACTTTGGCATTGTGTCGTTTATCTAAGGGAAATTTTTTGCACACCTTAATTTTTTGAATGTGCATATTTTCTAAAGAATCTTTCACAGATTTCCAATCTATTTGTGACTTCGGTTTATTTAGTTCTACTACTAAAGTTCGCTGACCTTGATGGAGAATTACTGCGCTATAACGGATGTCGGGATGATTTTGCATGATTCCTTCTACAGCTAAAGGATAAAGAGTCCCGTAATTATCGTCGATACAACCTATACAACGACCTAGTAACCACAAGCGACCTTGATTATCTATATATCCAGTATCACCCGTTCGGTGCCATGAAGTTTCTTCGACTGTAAATTTTGTTTCTTCGTTACCATCACCATTAAGATAACTAGATAAAACGTGGTTTCCACTAACGACGATTTCTCCAGGGGTTCCTATTGGTTGGCAAGCAGCAGTAAACTCAGCATGGGTGTGTGGACTGATAGGTTTACCCCAACATTGGGGTAATATTCTTAATTGAATGCTGTCTACGGGTTTTCCAACTAGCAATCCTCCTCCTGTTAATGTGGTTGTTACATCTTCTGTTTGGGTTTGATGATGGGAGTAAGCTATGGGTTCTGCTTCTGTGGAACCATATACTGTAGTTATTTGACTATTGGGCGCAATTTTTTGTAATTCTATTAATGAGTTTGGCATCACTGGCGCCCCACCAACAAAAATTTTCTGTAAGCTGGGTAAAGTTAAGCTATGTTGTAAGCAATATGCGGTCAACCTTGATAAAAAACCAGGTGATGCTACTGTTTGTGAAGGTTGATGAGTTAAAATCTGAGCTATGACTGGAGCAGGATTTATTGCTCCTGGTTTTCGTAAATTTGCATTTGGAATTAAGCTAGTTAAACCAGATGCTAAATTAGCAAGCACAAAAATTGGTAAGGTTGTTAAATCTAGTTGTTGCGCTTGAAGTTGTAAAGTATTAACTAAAGCTTGGTGTTGAGCTAGTAAAAATCCGTGGGTACGTAATGCTGCTTTGGGTTTCCCTGTACTTCCACTGGTAAATGTTAGCAAAGCTGGGCTATCTTTTGTAGCTGTAAAAATTTGACTAGAAATATCATACGGCGCCTGTTGGGTATAATTCAAAGATATGGCACCTGGTATAGGGCAACCAATGGCAAATTTTAAAGGTATACGTTGTAAAGCTTGCGATTGTAAGCATAGCAAGTAGGCTCTAGAACTGGCAATTAGTGCTTTTGGAGTGTATAAGTTACAGCAGTCATTGATGTGATTTTTACCTACACCAGGGTCAAGGAACATGGCAATTAGTCCCAAGCGGAATAAAGCAGCAAGAATAATATAAAGTTCTGCCGACATGGGATGAAATACTAATACTGTATCTCCAGGTTGTAACCCTTTTTGTTGCAATAAAGTCGCTGTAATGGCAGATGCTTTTTCTAGTTCTGCAAAGGTTGTAGTTCGAGAGCGTTTTTTATGAGTATCAATTATTGCTGGTAATTCAGCCTGGGTAGTAGCAAATTGTTGTAATATGGTAATAATATTCATTCTTTTATTTAAGAGTATGTTTTAAATGTCATGCTTCACTACGTTCAGCATCTGAGTATACATTGAGACTTATAGATTCTACCCTGCGGGAAAACTCCGTTTACGCTGCGCTCAGAATGACAATTAGAGTTTTTTGCTAAAAAGGGTGTATCGACGTATTGTCGTTGCATAGCGACTGCTTAGATTGCGGGAAGGGTTTGCGTCGTGCATTAAAGCATGGATAGCTTGTGAATATTCAAGTTGGTGAGCTATTTGCTGACACTGAGCTACGAGTAAGTTGCCTAATCCAGCGTATATACGTTTTGGTAAAATGGCGACGGTTTTGATAATGATGGTATTTACAGGTTCTCCTCGCTGTTTTTGCAACCAATCTGGTATGGCAAATAAAAACCCGATTGGATTTTGCTCATGTTCTGCGATTAATACTAATTCTGGTTGTATGTATGGTAATAATGACTGATATTGGGCAATAAATTGAGCTTCGTTAATTGGTGTAAACAGAAAATTATTGCGAAAGCTTTGAATTGCTACGGTATAAATACGATGTAGTTCTTGCTCTTGGTTTTGCAAGTCTAACGCGCGGATATGAATATTTGCTTGTTCACATCGTTGTTTCACGGATTGCAAGCGAGAGTCTATTTGCGTTAAGTCAGTGTTTAAACTGGAACTATAATTAGCCAGAGGTGTAAAATTTTGCTCTATAAAGTGTCGGCGCCAATTATCTGGGTTATTGGGTTCTAAAAAAAAAGCTGGGTGTACACCTCGTTCTGTTAATAGTCTATAACGCTGCCATGTATTGCCATCAATTGGTGCAACTGCTAAATTACAACCAAGGGAAGCAAGTTGGTTACAAGCATGTGCTAATACTTCTGTAGCATTTTCATCAAGCACTTCGTAGTGTCCGATATAACCAAGTTTACATCCATTCAGTGAGGGTGTGTTTTTCCACCATAGAGAGTATTGCCCTACTACCTTTTGGTCGCTCACGAGTTGCCAGTGAGCATCAGCATCTGTAACTTCTTCTGTCTGTACAAAGTTATGAGAAATCAATTGTTGCATTTCAAATAATCTCTTCTAAAATGAAGGCACTGTAAAAAAAAGCTTTATCTTGTTGATACAGCCTAGTAGCTTCCGAAGTGAGAGAATATAATAAATTCTTCATATCTTCTGGACGAGAACGTTTTACAAGTAAATTCCAGTAAGCTAACCGTGCGCTACTTTTTCCTACACGTATAAGCTTTCTGAGCAAAGTCTCGTAATTTTGATTAGACATGTACTCAAAAATATTACTTAAGTTATATTTATGGATAAAGTCACAATCTAGATTTTTTAATAAATCTTCAATTGCAGTGCAGTGCCACTCTAAACGGTCAAGGTTTGCACGAATTATTTCAAAGTTTTCACGACGCAAAGCGTATGGTAATGCTGTCAGGTGTTGTCCTGTGGCAATCCATTGTAGGTAAGGGTTATCACAGGGGTTTATTGTTGTCATTGCGTAGGCAGTACGCTGTAATAAATGCTCTGCCACATTCTTTTGAGCGTATTCAAAAAAACTTGGGTGGCGCCCTAAACGACCTAGTATAAACTGAGAAAAGAAGATTTTAAAGAACAACTGCCAACGATTATTATTCCAATGTTGTTGGTAAAATATATGACGTTCTGCTTCTGTTTTTTCTGTAATAGCTTTGGTGATAGTGTCCTGATTGTGAATTAAAGGCAATATTGAGCGAAACAACCTTAAATAACGCTCGAATTTACCTGCTGTCCCAATACCTTGTGCAATTGCTGTGCTACGATTATCCCAGAATTGACGAGTTACTGTAGATAGCTGAGGGCGACAACGGTGATATAAACTATTTCTATAGGCGCCGTCTCCAGGTAGTGAGCCAATTAACACCAGTAATTCAGGATGACTAAGTTCTCGGTAAGCTGCAACTCGTAACTCTAAGCAGGCAATTTGTGCAGGATTAATGTCTACTGCAATTACTCTAGCTGGACTTTGGCTTAACATTGCTAGGGTATTATCACCAGCAGAAGCAATAGATAAGCAAACGTCACCAGGCTGAATATCTAGAGCATCCAACAGTATATCAGCATCCTCCCAACACTGGGCATAGCGAATTTCAGAAAAATCTGCTTTGTAACTAATTTCACTTGGCATTTAAGTAGTTTAAAAATTTATGTTTCTAATGGCAAATCAATCGGATTTATATCATCCCCCCATGTAAGTATGATTTAATTTAATACATATATGGTGGAAACTTGTTACGTAATACAAAGTTATTTATTATACACTATATAAAATTATTAGCTGCAATCGCCTTGATAGCAGCAGGAGCAATACACACTTTCCCTGTTCTTTGGCTTGCTTGGGATGAACAAATGAGAAAAACCCCAGAATTACATGGGGTAATAGGGGCAATAGCTTTTACGTTGGGTATTGCTAATTTGGGTTTATTAATGTTTGAATCTAGGAAATTAGTATGGCGCGCGCGTAGTGGTAGAACTTAAATATAATATACAAATTTTTGGCAGAACAGAAGCGTAAAAAATAGGCGGCTAATCTTTGAATTCAGCTAACTATCAACCAGAAAGTAAACTTGGAGAAGTCAATACAAAAACATCTCTGGTTCCTTTCGCTTCAACTTTAGGCTTGATAGGAGTTGTAAAGTGGAAAAATTCATGGTCATTAACTAATAATAGCTCTCCTGGATTCAGGATTTTGCTAAAAACGGGATTTTCTTTTTTATTTACATATAAATGGGTTTCTCCACCTTGGACATTTTCTCGGTCAACAGAGAAGATACCGATAAAATTAGTTCCATCTCTATGAATGCCTTCTGGTGCAGGATTTCCAGAATTATCCTCAGAACAAGTAATTCTAATTTGATGCACTCCTATTTCTGCTTCAGGGTGAAGTTTACAAGAATCACTAAATGCTAAGACCATATTTTTAAATATATCAAGCTCTATAAGTGCATCATCTAATTCGGCATACTCTCTTTTGATATTACCTACCAATGGATTGTATTCTGCTGCTTGAAAGAAATAACCTTTCGGTAGCTTAATTACACTATCTTTAGAAGCTATAAATCTAGATAATCTTCTCAAACGATAATTACCTTTGATATAAGGGTCTACAGGTAAGTCGTTAAAAAATGGTTTAAATCCCTCTAGTTTAATTGAATTTACTTTTCTTAAGGTAAACAGAAAAGCATATTCTAATTCCGTTAATGCTCCTACTTTTTGCATAGGGTATCTCCTTTTATATTCAAATCTCCCAATAAAATTTTTCTTTTTGGGAAGCTATAAAATTTATTATAGCTATTTTTTTGAAAAAAGTCGTGAGCTACACTACATAAATTACCATTCTATGATATGTGATTTTTCATTTACATTTTTTAACAGATACACCAAGCTGACAGCGTTCATTAGTCCTTGACTGCTTTCACCAAGGTTTGGCAAGCCCGTAAAAAGATACTAACATCGACACCCAAACCTATGTACTGAATGCCTGCATCTATCCACCGTTTGGCAACTTCTGGATTGTCGGCAAAGGTGCCCACAATCTTACCTGCATTGCGAATAGTTGTGATACATTGCTGCATAAGGTTAATTACCCGTTGATCTCCAACCTGACCGGGAATTCCTAATGATTGCGATAAATCGTAGGGGCCAAGAAAAATCACATCAATATGGGGGACATTAACAATCTCTGTAATATTCTCTACGCCGCGCGCACCTTCAACGTGAACAATTACCAAAGACTCTTGGTTGAGCTGGTCTGTAATGAGTGTCCCAGCTGCGGTGTACATGCCCGCACGTGTACCAAATGAAAGACCTCTCGTACCTAAAGGACTATACTTAGCTGCCTTGACACAAGCACTCGCATCTTGTGGAGTTTCAATTTGGGGTACCTGTACACCAGCACTACCAATATCTAACGCGCGTTGAATTTGCGGTGCATCATTCTTACGAACGCGAACAACTGGTGAGATTCCCGCACACTCGGCAGCACGACAGAGATTTTCCGCAGCCAGAGTATGCAGGGGACTGTGTTCCATATCAATCACAGCAAAGTCAAATCCTGCGTATCCACAAATTTCTATAAATGTTGGATCGGAGCAGTTGATAAACGGGCCAATAACGACCTCACCCCGTTGGAGTTTTTGTTTGAGTTGGTTCTTACGCGGATTAATCATCTATAAATAAATATGAATGTGCCCAAAGTTGGAATTGATTTTAGCAAATGATTACAATACGTAGGCGCCACTTTTATTATCGTGGACATGTAAGTAATGTATATATCAGCAGAAGACAGTTTTTAGATAAGACATTAAGCCAAAGTCAAGCTAACTTTTCTCTATCTAAGGAAACCTCATGATTTTTCGTAGTACAGAACCGAATATCTCTATCCCTGAACAGCCAATCACAGAAATTGTCTTGCAACGAGCCGTAAAATTTGCTGATAAACCAGCGATGATTGACGGGCTAACTGGTCGAACGATAACTTATAACTCACTCTTCAACTCAATTAACAAAGTCGCTGCTGGTTTTGCTGCCTTGGGTTTGTCTAAGGGGGATGTAGTTGCTATTTATAGTCCTAACTGTCTAGAATATCCTATCGCTTTTCAGGCAATCGCTAGTTTAGGCGGAGTTTGCAGCACGGCAAATCCATCTTATACAGCTAGCGAACTTGCATATCAATTAAATGATGCTGGTGCTAAATATTTGTTGACAGTACCGTCCCTTTATGAACGCGCATTAGAGGCCGCTAGTCAATCAAAAGTTGAGTCAGTATTCGTGTTTGGTAACATTGAGGGCGCAATCCCATTTTCTGTACTTCTAGAAAATTGTGACGACTTACCAAAGGTAGAAATTAATCCAAAAGAGGACGCGGTTGCTTTGCCTTATTCTAGTGGTACAACTGGTTTGCCAAAAGGTGTCACACTAACACACCATAATCTAGCAGCTAACGTATACCAACTTACAAGCCGCGAATTGATAAGTTCAGCAGACACAATAATTGGCATTCTCCCATTCTTTCATAGCTACGGACTGCAAATTTTCTTAAACTATAGCCTTTATTGCGGCGCCACCATAGTTGTGATGCCACAATTTGATTTAGAGACTTTTTTAAGACTAGTAGAGAAGTATAAAATTACGCGCGCGCATTTAGTACCTCCGATAGTATTAGCCTTAGCAAAACAACCAATAGTAGATAAATACGACCTTTCTAGCTTAAAGATAATTACCTGCGGAGCAGCGCCATTGGGTAATGAATTGACCTTAGAATGCGAACAGCGTTTAAATTGTGTTATCAAGCAAGCCTACGGTTTGACAGAAACCAGCCCAGTAACGCATATCAACCCAGATGAACGTGAAAAAATCAAACCCGGTTCTGTTGGTCGCTGCATGAGAAATACTGAATGCCAAATTGTAGATATTGAAACAGAGAAACCCTTGGGTGTTCGTGAGCAAGGAGAGCTATGGATTAGGGGTCCGCAAGTAATGAAAGGTTATTTAAATAACCCCGAAGCGACAGCAAAAGTAATTGATGCTGATGGTTGGTTTCATACTGGCGATATAGCTTATGTAGATGAAGATGGTTATTTTTACATAGTTGACCGGATTAAAGAGTTAATTAAATACAACGGATATCCAATTGCACCAGCAGAACTAGAGGCTGTATTGTTATCCCATCCAGCAGTAGCTGATGCTGCTGTAATCCCCAGTCCCCATCCAAGCACCGGTGAAGTTCCCAAGGGTTTTGTTGTCCTCAATAGCGTTGCTACTACCGAAGAAATTATGGAATTTGTAGCAAGACTTGTGGCGCCGCATAAAAGAATCCGTCGGTTGGAAATTGTCGATAAAATTCCCAAATCAGCTTCTGGTAAAATTTTGCGTCGGCTTTTAGTGCAACGAGAAATAGCAAATGTAAGAGAAAAACCACAAGAACCTCTATTGACTCAAAATTTGCAGTTACTTCAACAATTAACATCTTCTGACGAAACAAAACGCCAAGAAATTCTGGTAAATTACATTAGAGAAAAAGTTATCAAAGTTTTAGGGTTAGATGAGTCCCAACATCTAAATTTACAAAAGCCACTTTCGGAAATGGGACTAAATTCTCTGAGCAATATCGACCTGAAAAACCAGATTGATACCGAAATTGGTGTAAACTTACCTATAGAAATTTTGCTGGCAGGTTCAAATATTCATCAATTGGTTAATGTATTGCTTGAACAATTAACAACAAAAAGCATTGCAACTAATCATGTTATAGATTTAGAAGCTGAAGTGATTTTAGATGATGCAATCTACCCAGAAAATAATGATAACTCATTTATTACCGAACCAACAGCCATTTTTCTCACAGGAGCGACAGGATTTTTAGGAGCTTTTTTACTCCAAGAACTTCTGCAACAAACTCAAGCTGATATTTATTGCTTAGTTCGTGCGTCGGATAAAGACTCTGCTTACATCAAAGTGCAAAAAAACTTAGAATATTATGGTATTTGGCAGGATGCTTTCCGTAGCCGAATTATTCCAGTTTTAGGCGATTTATCAAAATACCAGTTAGGTCTGTCAACCGAATATTTTGTTCATATTGCGAGTGTAATTGATGTAATTTATCATAGCGCAGCTTGGCTAAATTATGTTTATCCCTACGAAGCTTTAAAACCTAGCAATGTTTTGGGAACGCAAGAAATTTTCCGATTAGCAAGTTTTGGTAAAGTTAAGCCAGTACATCATATTTCTACCGTTGCTGTTTTTGAGTCATCTTTTTATTTGGGAAAAACAGTTAACGAATTAGAACCACTTGCCCATAGCTCTGGAATGAAACTTTCTTATTCTCAAAGTAAATGGGTTGCAGAAAAATTAGCTACGATTGCCCGCGCGCGAGGTATTCCCGTTTCTATCTACAGACCACCTTTTATTTCCGGTCATAGTCAAACAGGTGCTTGGTATAGAGATGATGTTATTTGTCGAATGATTAAAGGTTGCATCCAAATGGGAAGCATGACGAGTTTAACTGATATATTGGATTTATCTCCTGTTGATTATGTCAGCAAAAGCATTATCTATTTATCAAGACAACGCGAAACTCTTGGTAAATCTTTCCATTTAAACAATCCTCAACCTATTTCTTGGAAAGAACTGACTGATTTTATTCGTTCTTTAGGCTATCCTCTAACGTATATTTCTTATCAAGATTGGCAGTCACAGCTTAGTAATAGAGCTATCTCGCAATTAAATCCTTTATATCCTCTTTTACCTTTCTTTCTCAAAAATTCGAGTCAGCATCAACAAGCTAGAGAGCCAAAAATTACCTGTCAAGCAACACAAACCGCGCTCAAGGAAGGTTCGATTATATGTCCTCCGGTAGATACTAAATTGCTGAATACTTATTTCGACTATTTTATTCGTAGCGGTTTTTTGGACGTGGCGCCTCTAGTCGTCGAATGTTAGAGCATATTCGTTTAAGAAATAGTACCCTGTTGTGTACCAAACAAAGTACGTAATTCCTGTTTGGCGCCGTGATGAATTACTTAGATAACAATTCACACAGGATAAAAATTATGACCGACATATTTAACACAACCGCTCAACTTCAAAAGCCAGTTTTAAAAGAAGGTTCCAAGGGTGAAGCAGTTAAGGAATTACAAAAACTCTTACTAAAATATAATGCTTATGTAACAATTGGCAGTTCCGGCGCCTGTGTATTTCCAGGAGAGGAAGTAATTGATGGTAACTTTGGTCCCAAAACTACAACCGCAGTTAAATTGTTCCAAGCACGGATGTTTTTAGTACAAGATGGTATTGTTGGTGATAGAACTTGGCGTTCATTGTTCAAAGGTGCCCCCGTTGATATGCCTGTTCTAAAAAAAGGCAGCAAAGGAGATTTAGTTAAGGCAGTTCAACAAAGACTATCAATTGGTGGTTATGAAGTTGGCGCCATTGATGGTGACTTTGGCAACCGTCTAGAGAAAGCTGTAAGACAGTTGCAAAAAAACACTGGTTTACCTGTTGATGGTGTAGTTGGCGACCGCACTTGGTTTGAGTTAAGCAAGATTAGTACAATTTTCTGCTAAGATTTTCACTTTATATAAGATAGCAGGCGCCAACGGTTAATATCAATTTAACAAGCATAGAATTTGTAATAAAAAGCGCCTCCTAATATATTGGAGGCGTTATATTTATATTACCTTTTGAACCAATTGCAACAGATGATTACGCGGAGACTTCCCCAAGGTTCACTTTGACTACCTTATTCTTTTCTGTTTCGCTCTTAGATGTTATGGAGCCGAAAGCTTATACTACGTTAATCGCTATAACCCGCGCGTAGAAGCAATTTTAGATACTATTCCAGTACTACCATCCATTTCTATATAGTCACCATCTTGTAACCACTGAGTAACACCAGAAATAGAAGTAATTGCTGGAATTCCCAATTCGCGGGAAACTATTGCTGCGTGAGATAGTAAACTCCCACATTCTACTAACAACCCAGATGCGAAAGGAAATAGTAAAATCCATCCTGGGTCTGTACGTTCGGCAACGAGAATTGTGTCTGGAGGAAATATTTGATTTGTAGAACCTAAAACTTGTTTGGGGTCTTTAATTACTCGCACACAACCCTTTACTATACCCCCAGAACAGCCAATACCCTGTTTTTGCGATACTAATTCTGAGTATGTTGTTTTTCCATGTTGTACAAACGAGTTTCCTTGATAAATTATGCCACGAGTTTCAAAGCGCGAATCGGTCGGCGCCATTTCTCGGTATTTAGCAAATTCAGGTTGACGCACAGCTACCAATCCTTTTAAATCTGTACAGGTAGCTGTTCCTTCAATAAAACCGAGTATTTCCGAAACTTCTAAGTAAAAAATGTCTTGTGGTGATGTTAACAAGTCGAGAGCATAAAAACGGCGCCCTAATTCTACAAATACCTGTCTAGCTCTACCAAAAACACGGGTACGCTCAAACCGTAAATTCTCACGCTCTCGTACTCGGATACGGGCATTTTTTAATACCCAGTTAAATATTAACTTTCGTGAAGGGTATTTTTTGAACAACTCATTTACTATCTGTTCTGCTTTTTGACGGTTATTGGATGTATTTCGTTGTTCGCTTAACATTGCCAATTGACCAATAGCTCGTAATAAGGGTAGAGGTTGGTCGTGAAGTGTTGGACTCTCTAATTTCAACTCTTCCAAACAGCGGTCGCCAAATTTTTCCAGATATTCTTGATATTGTGCCTCAAATGCTTGTTGTTTCATCCCTTTGAGAATTTCATCCAAGGAACCTTCACACAGTAATTTGACGAAGGAAACATTTTCCCTCACGGAATTCGCCATGTTCTGCATTCGTTCAGCAGGTTCGGTACTAATAATCTTACCTTCGTCACTAATTAAATCATTTTGCAAACTATTTAACTTACCATCGCACCATTTCTCAGTCAGGCGCCGTAGCACTCCATAAAAAATCATCGCAAAGAAATCATTGATGAGAGGAGCATCCCAACGGGCCAGTAATTGCCCTTCTATTCTACGATAATATGCAGCCAATTCATCAGCACGCCAATCAGCTAAATTAGGCTCTGATAAAGACAAAGCATTTTCTAATCTTAAATAAAATCTCTGAATTCGTTTGGGTAATAGTATATAGTTCATCACTAAACCAGCAAACGTTTTTAATAGGCGCCAACTATCTTGTAATTTATCCTGCCAAGTTGCAGATTGCAATTCACTAACAATATTTTCGGGTAAAGATTCTTTTACACCCATCATCTGCTCCATAAAGCCTCGATTTAATCTAAATCCAGGCAGCAGAGCTAATACTCGATACCAACTTAACAAATTGTAATAAACACGTCCTCTAATTAACCCAATCATCCGAGCAAACGTATCATGATGACGCACGATTGCAGTTTGAGGAACACCCATGAAGTAACAAAATTGACGATATACTTCTTCATAAGCCTTACGCGCGAAGCTAAATGTTAGAGGAGTAGTAACGCCATTGTAACTTTCGGCAATATTGCTGTTATCCCATAAATTTAACAATCCATCAGGGTCAGGAATTTGAGCCAAAGTTGTAATCGGACGGGATTGTAATAAATATAACTGTTTGTTTTCAATTGCCCACTCAATATCTTGGGGACAAGCAAAATGTTTACCTAACTGACGTACCAAGGTAGCTATTTGGGTAATTTGTTCATCTTCCAACAGTTGTTCAGTTTGATGTTGACTAATATTACCTTTTATATCTATATAATATGTGTGAGCATTACTTTCTCCCGATACCAAAGAAGTGGATAAACCAGAAACTGCATTCACCACTGCAACAGAACGTCTACCAGTCACAGGGTCGGCGCCGAAAGCTACCCCTGATACAATTGGGTTAACCATACGCTGTATCAAAACAGCAGGAGGAGAAGGAATTAAAGGTAAATTATGTTGACGACGATAAGCTAAAATTCGTTGACTAAAACCAGATCGCCAAACCTCTATTACCTTAGCAGGGACATCTTCTGGAGTCACATTCAAAAAACTATCTAATTGCCCAGCAAAGGAATATTGCTCACCATCTTCATCAATAGCAGAAGAACGTACCGCTACTAATTCTCCATTTGGACAAAGTTCTTTTACAGCTTGCTGAATTTCTTCTTTAACTATTGGATGTAACTGAATATTAAAATCTTGCTCAGGAGTAAGACTATCTGACCAAGCATTGATTGAAACTACAAACCCTTGAGGAATCAAAAAACCATGACGTTGTAAATCGAAAAGAGTTTTTGCTTTGGCGCCTATCAGGTCATCTTTTTGTATAGGTGGATAAATAATATAATTCATAATACTACTCAATTAAGCGTTATTACCATGAGAATCCCCCCTAGCCCCCCTTAATAAGGGGGGAAAAGAGAAGTTTAAAGCCCACCTTATTAAGGGGAAAAAAGAGAAGTTTAAAGCCCACCTTATTAAGGGGGAAAAAAGAGAGTTTAAAGCCCCCCTTATTAAGGGGGGTTGGGGGGATTTTTAAACTAGTGTCGGTATAATACCCAAACTAAGGTAAACAAACAAAGTCCACAATCCAGACATGGTATCAATTAAATTTGCCCACTTAGTCACAGGTTGGCGCCGAAACACCCATCCGACTCCCACCGCGCAAAATAATAATGTCACCACTACAAACCCAACCAAAGTTACTTCACCAATTTGATACGCAGCAAACCAAGTAGCAAGCGTCCCTAAACCAAGCGCAAACAGCCAAACCAGCACAGCATTTTTATATCCCCACAAACTACTATATGTTTCTACCCCAAATTCCTCATCATTCGGCGCCCTAATTTTCCGTCCAATTTCAATTACCATCCCGTTAAAAAAGCTAGCCAACAAAAACCACAAACCGTTTAATGGAAATGGGGTGCCAGAAACCAACCAATCGCAGGCAGTACCATAAAAATTAATTAGAGGCATAATTAGCATATGGCTCAACATATAAATTACAGGATTTGCTTTTAGCCACTTCGCTACAAAAAACTCTTGGCTCATTAACCCGATATAAAGCCAAACTCCACCCAACACCAATGCTAACCAAGGTGATAAATAAAAACTTGCACTCAACTGAATTAAGGCGCCAAAAATACTTACCCAACCTAATTCATCTAAACTTACTAATCCTCTAGGAACGGGACGATAAGAACGGTAGCGCGCGTCTTCTGAAAAATCTTTAAATTCATCTGCTATCCGCAGTTGTAGAAAGAAAATAAAAATAGTAGTAAAGGCAACTAATAATGAAGATAAATTTGGTAGGCTGCCATTACCACGCAACAAACCAGAATAACCTACCGCAGAACCACTAAAAACTGCGATTAATATCCCGTTTTTAAAAACAGGAAAACGTTCTTTTTGATAAATCCACCATCGGTTTTGTTCTAGCAGCATTTATTCACTTCCTTCTGACTTAGCTCTCACAGTCAACTGAGCTTCTGCAATTTCTTCGTCATTCCAACCTTGCGCTCTGAGTCTGCTAGTAATTTGAGTTTCACTCCAACCTTGCTTGATACCTTTTTCTATATAATCAATCAAAGAAATACTTTGAGGAGTTAGTGAAATATTCTGCTCCCTAAGAGCATCACTTCTTATTTCTGTTGAATTATTTGGTACAAGAGTTCGCCCCAATAAATTTTCAATAACTTCGAGCGTTACCGAACCAAGAAGCCAGCAAAGAGGAATCCAAACTACTAAACTAATTCCGAGAGTGCAAAAAAGTGATACCTGAATTATTAACAATGCAGGCTGAATTCCACCAGACATTAAAGCCAGGGAACCAAATACAATGGGGATGCCTATTAAAATTTTTATAAATCGTCTCATTTCCGATGCTTCCTATAAATTATTATCTAGAATATTTTCCCAATAACGTATAAAGGCAATCATTAATGCCATATAAAAAGGAACGGCAAATGCAATTTCAATAGGTATTTTTAAAACAGGCATAAACACACCTGTATAAAAATGTTGAGCGCTTTCACTATATACTCTAAAGCCATTTCTAATAAATGTTGCTTCAATTGGTATAGCTAAAGATGTAGTAATACTCAATGCAATTAAAAATCTGTAAAGCATGGGAAAATGGCTAAAGAATTTTCCGACTAAAACAGCTGTTATACCGATTACGACAATCCAAATTCCAGGAATAAATAAGCTGATATCGTGGAAAATATATGACCACTGGGGAAATTTTTGATTTACCGCCATTGGTTCTACCATGACTTCAAATAAAAAGATACCTATGAAAGCAATTGTAATATCACGCAGCCATTTTCGACGTTTTAAAGGTACTAATGGTACATCATCAATTACAAAACTCCAGTACTTATAGAAGCTAATAATCAAACCTGTAAACACGGGTGTGTAGTAGAAAATCTCTATTGGAACTCTGAAAATAAAAATGCCAGACACAACTTTGTTAACTTCTGGCGAGTAACCCCGTAAATTAATATTCACAGCCCATATTTCTAACGGTACAATTAAAAATGTCAAGATTCCCAAATAAATAAGAAATCTCTGTGACTCTTTCACATGGGGAAGTAACTTATCAATTACTAACACAGTAGTTAAAATCAAAGAAGTCCAACCAATTGTTAAAATCCAGCTAACATCATGATATAAATAAGCCCACTCACCCATTCTATGATTTTTCCACATGGGCGCCGTAAACATTTCAAATATCAACACCCCCACAGCCATAATACCAAACCGTTGCCACATTTTATCTTTAACTTTTGGCAAGAAAAACATACTTACTGCAAACCCCAAAGCAATAAATAATTCAAATATAATAATTGGCAGAGTTGGAGTCTTATCAAAATTGCATGTTGCAAGTATTGGAACCAGAGAAAAATCTGAAATCATAGTTTTACTTTCCACCAGAGACAACTTCTTTTTGTCGATATTGTGAATCTTTAATTTTGCACCCACCCCATTTAGACTGACAAAATTCAGGTAAAGTCGTTAACCTATCCCATATTTTCCAAAGTGGTTCTTGCAGAATATTGCCAAACTTAGCATGATTAAAATCGCAGGACATAATATCCCCGTAAGGAGAAGTATAAAAGTAGCTAGTACCACACGAACAACCAACACTTCGGTAGCTGCTAAAATAGGCAAAGAAAACAACTCCAGGATAACTATTATCTAAATTATATTTTTTCGCAGAATTAATCATAGACTCTACCCAATCTTGATTATCAACTAAATCTAAACGTTCCTGATATCTTCCACTGGGTAACGCATCAAAAACTAAAACTTCATGAATTCCTATTTGTTTTCCTAACTCTACAATTCTATCTAATTCTCCATCTTCATAAGATTCTGGAGTCATGGTAGTAGAAATTCCACAAGAAAACCCTAACTGTTTTGCTTTGCGTATTCCTTGAATAGCTTTATCAAATAAACCTGGCTTTTGCCGAAACTTATCATGCTTTTCTGCTGTAGCAGCATCAATACTAATATAAACACTATCCAAACCAGCTTTTTTTAACTCTGTTGCTCGCTCAAATAAATTCCACCCGTTAGTAAATAATATAGTAGTCGCAAGACTTTTATTCACAGAGCTAATAATTTCGGGTAAATCCTCTCGCATTAATGGTTCACCACCAACAAAATTAATTACAGAAACTCCTAAATCTTGAGCATCTTGAATTAATTTCTGTGACTGTTCAAGGCTTAAAATATTTCTATGTGCTTCTTCCACAGCCGAAAAGAAACTGCAATGCTCACAAGTCGCATTACAAATATCATTCACGGCAAAACTCATCATGTTGGGTAAATTCTTATTTTGAATTGTTCTATATAAAGCCCTAGAAATAAAATTTGCTGAAGGTTTACTGAACAAAGCTGGTGTTGACAAGGAATAAACAGGATAACCTTGCCGAAAATGAATAATTTTATTGTGGTTCAGATAAATTTGATAAAGAATTGTTACAAAATCTGTACTATAATTAAGTGCCCTAGTCGCAGTAAACCATTTAAGACGTAAATTCGTTAGCAAAGAGTTCATACGTATTCACTGATATTTTAAATCTCTGAAATAACGTAGAGACGCGATTTCGGAGCGTCTCTACAAATGATTACAGGATGCAAATTAATTTTAATCAGTGTAAGTCTAAAAAAGATACTTTCTAATATCTTAAGAATATTTTTACTTTCTTTTAGTAAAATGTAACGGAATAAACTTGAAATAATCTCATGGTTGGAACGGGCAAGGATGCCCATTCCACAAGATGGATATACAAGATAGATAGACAAGATGGATATACAAGATGGATATACAAGATGGATAGACAAGATGGATAATTCAATTTTTGGAAGTTTTTTAGCAAAATATAGTGTTAATTTTGCTAAGACTTGCCCAGGTTTTATCACCAACGGCACCATCGGTAGTTAAACCCGCACGTTTTTGTAGAGCTTTTACAGCGGTTTCAGTTCCAGCACCAAATTTACCGTCAATAATGCCTTTATAATAACCTTCAAGGGACATGCGTTCTTGAATAAGATTTACTAAATCACCTTGACTGCCTTTTTTGAGAACGGGTAAACCTACAGGCGCCCCTTTGTACAAAGATTTCCAGGTAGTATCACCAACTATACCGTCATGTGTGAGAAACATTTGGTTTTGAAAGAGTTTTACCGCGTCGGTTGTTTTGGCGCCAAATATGCCATCAATAACTTCTTCGCCAGGAAATACACAGGTGCCTTTATTATCTAAATGTACAAAGACATGATATTGAAATAATAATTTTTGTAACTCTTTGACAGCTTCACCTTTGGCGCCTTGTTTTAGAATAGGTTTATTGAGTGGTGTTAAAGTATTAATTGTAGTTGTCATGATTTTTACTCTGGTGGTGACTATGGTGGTGAATATATATTTATAATCAAATTCGATTTGATTTATTCCGCAAACAAAATCTTAGAAACCCGGTTTCTTTTTAAGGTAGACATTCAGCTTCTTTGATTTGACTTAATAATAGCCAAGTGCCGTTACCTATAATTCCATCGACATCTGAACGATTACGTCGTTGTAAAGATTTAACAGCTTCTTCTGTAGCTATACCAAAATCACCATCAATAGCACCTTGATAATCACCGCTAATAATTAATCGTATCTGAACGCGCGATACAAGTTCGCCTTTACTACCTCTTCTCAGTACTGGCATATTAATAGGCGCCTTTCTAATTAGTGCTTGCCAAGTAATATTACCTACAATACCATCGACCGTGAGAAATACTTGTCGCTGAAACGCTTTGACTGTATCTTCTGTATCATTACCAAAATCACCGTCAATTAAAGCTTCAGGAAGTCCAAAGATGCAAGCTAACGCAAAGGCACCATAATCATATAGAAGTGTTTGTAATTCCCTAACGTTGGCACCACGGTCGCCTTTTTTCAATACAGGTCTGTTGGTAGCTACTGGAGGTAAATTGCTTGCAGAAGTCATTTCTGTGATTCCTTGTTATATATAATTAAATATTTAATTAGAGATGCTTACAGGTAGTTGATACAATCAAGGGTCGTAGTATTTCGGATGGCGCCATCTAAAATATATTATGTTGGCTTTAAGACGTTACGATTGGTAAGTAGCAGAAGATTATTGCGATATACAAGTTATGACCGCTTCCCAAGTAGCTTACAAATCTTTAATTACAATTGCCCAACAAACCCGTTCGGCAGCACTTTCTTTGGCAGTACTTTCGACTGAACAACGTAACCAAGCTATAGACACTATTGCTTTAGCCTTAGAATCAGCGCGTGATGAAATAATCAAAGCAAATATTGCTGACTGTGAAGCTGCTGTTGTTGATGGTATTGCCAAACCGCTTTATAAACGGTTGCAGTTAGATGAACATAAATTAAGAGATGCCATTACAGGTGTACGTGATGTCGGTAAGCTTGCTGACCCTGTAGGACATGTACAAATTCATCGCGAACTTGATACTGGATTAATTTTGAAGCGGGTAACTTGTCCGTTAGGAGTGTTGGGAATTATTTTTGAAGCACGTCCTGAAGCTGCGATTCAAATTGTCTCACTCGCAATCAAATCAGGGAACAGTGTTATTCTCAAATGCGGTAAAGAAGCAGTACGCTCATGCGAAGCTATAGTTAAAGCCATAAAACAAGGTTTAGCCCAGACTGCTGTAAACCCCGATGCAGTGCAGCTACTAACAACACGTGAAGAAACCTTAGAGCTACTCAAGTTAGATAAATATGTAGATTTAATTATTCCACGCGGTTCTAATTCATTTGTACGATTCGTTCAAGAAAATACTCGCATTCCGGTACTTGGACACGCAGACGGTGTTTGCCATCTATATATAGATAAAGCAGCAGATATCGACAAAGCTATTACCATCGCTGTAGACGCAAAAACTCACTATCCTGCCGCATGTAACGCTATTGAAACAATGCTTGTTCATGCTGAAGTGGCGCCAACCTTTTTACCAAAAGTCTCAACAGCATTAGAGAATATGGGTGTTGAGTTACGGGGAGACGAGCGAACTCGTGAAATTTTACCTAATATAACTACACCCACCGACTGGCAAACCGAATACAGCGATTTGATTTTAGCCATAAAAATTGTAGATAGCCTAGAGCAAGCAATTGAGCATATCAACAATTACGGTTCTAAGCACACTGATGCAATTATTACCGAAGACCCCAACGCTGCTTCTACTTTTTTAGCTTTAGTAAATGCCGCAGGTGTATATCATAACTGTTCCACCCGCTTTGCAGATGGTTTCCGTTACGGATTCGGCGCCGAAGTTGGTATCAGCACACAGCAAATGCCACCACGTGGACCCGTTGGTTTAGAAGGTTTAGTAACCTACAAATATCAAATGACTGGTAACGGACATATTGCTGCTAATTATACAGGCGCCAGTGCCAAACCTTTCACACACCGTGACTTGAAAAACTAGTAAGGTGGGCAGTGCCCACCTTACAGTGCTATATTATAATTAGACACACATCTAATTATAATATTATGCTTAACAAACAATTTGACATATCGCTCGAACACGTTGAGGATGAAGTTTGGGCTGCAAAAGTCCTAAGTAACTATACAGTGGTTGATAAAACAAGCGCATTACCACGTTTAAAGGATATTCCAGCGACTCGTAAAAAGCGCTTGGTAATTTTAAAATGGCTAGCAAGTCATTTTGACCAGGGTACCAACTATTCAGAAGCTAAGGTCAACGAAATTCTGAAGCAATTTCATCCTGATTGTGCTACGCTACGACGCGAAATGATAGGTTACAATTTGATGCAAAGAGAATCTGGTATTTACTGGCGCCAAAATTAAGATTAACTATCTTTATAGTCTCTAGTCCTTCGATAAACCCAAAACCTTGTAGAGACGTGATGTTCCTCACGTCTCTACGTACTGATAATCATCGTAAAAATCCTTAACCGAGCAGTATTGCAGATGGTGGAAAGCATAGAGATACTGCTGGACTAACTCAAAAATTAGTGCAACATAATGTGCTATTAAGTAGGAAGGCGCAAAAAAACGAAAGTATGTAACGAAAAGTAAAGTTGCTCAAAAGCCTGTTTGCTCCTGCCCTCTGACTTCTGCCCCCTACCTTGTTTCAACGATAAATATTTATGCCCACCTACTTAGTTTAATAGACGGCGCCTGAAGAATAACGAGATATAAAAAAAATCTATATTAACTATAAAATCTAGATACAGCAGATTTCAGGTATATGAGGTACACAAATAATGCCCAAAACCTTGTAGAGACGCGACATGTCGCGTCTCTACATGTACCGCATTAACACAAAATCTGCTGTATATTCTGGTGTCTAAAAACTACAAGACTAAGGTAAAAACCGAGATATACTGCAAACGGGTTAAATATAAACTTTGTCATGCTGAACGAAACGCAGTGCAGTGAAGCATCTTAGAGATTCTAGCCTGCGGCAAATGCTCCGCATTACGCTACGCGACTAATGACATTTCTAAACCGTTCTTAGTATAGTCAATAATTCTTCAATCCTAAGACGTAATCAATACTTGTGTATTATTTTTCACTCTTTAGATAAACGTGTGAGATATCTTAAGTGATACATATATCTGCAATCTCAAAATTGAATTCAGTCGCAAGATAGTGTGTAATATTGTTACGAGAATATAAATTAGTAGATAAGAA
Organism: Calothrix sp. PCC 7716; assembly: GCF_019977735.1. Taxonomy (GTDB): domain Bacteria; phylum Cyanobacteriota; class Cyanobacteriia; order Cyanobacteriales; family Nostocaceae; genus Dulcicalothrix. The sequence goes on from NZ_AP025018.1 coordinate 7,327,940, forward strand.
ATAACGAATCTACTATCCGATTTAATTTAATCCCCAAGGAGATTAACTATGGACACTACTATGTTTGAATTAAGTTTAGAGCAACAATTTCAAATGCGCTTAATGCAAGAATCTGCTCAAGAATTAACCCGTGAACAAATGTTAGATGTACTTATGCAAACTTCACGTATGTTAATGGTCAAAGATAACATTATTCGGAATTTAGTCAAAAGTGGAACTTTGTAAGGTTAGATGTGGAGAGTTAAGTCATATACTGCTGCTCTTCACTTTTCTTTAATAATTTTTTAGTTTATTTTTTATTGGCACAACCGTCTAAAACCTTGTTGCCCGAAATGAACGTTGCCGAATAATCATATTCTGTTTCAGACATTCCATCGCTGCAACCATTAACTTTCTTAATAATTAGCGTGTTATCACCACGAAGTTTATATACACGCACGGTATCAGGAGTGCGTCCGACTGAAGAAAGCGGTTGTACATAAGCGAAAGTTTGCTTTTTCGCATCGGGTGTTGAAAATATTATCGCGCGCTTACTTAAGTCAATATTCCAGAATGGTTCTGTACCTCGAATTTCAAACTCTATTGTTGCTGTTGAAGTGTTTGAGGGTAGCGGTGCGCTTTGAGCTTGTGTTACATAGTTTGTGATTAGCCCAACTGTCATAAGCAGAAAAAATGCGTATGCTATAATTTTTTTCCAAATAATTTTTATCATATTAAGTAGTATTCATTATAAATTAAGCCTTTAATATATCATATTCAGTGCCAATTGTCATGCTGAACGTAGTGAAGCATCTAATTGTTTATACTTGACTTATATAGATTCATCGCTGCGCTCAGAATGACAGTTTTAGCATTTGAAGATATTAACAAAGGTAATTACTATTAAATTACCTTTGGATTTTGGACGGTTGTTGTTGTGGCAGCGTGGGTAACTATTTGATGCTTGGATGGTGGTTTACCCGTTTTAATTGCGTACTCAATAGCTAGCAGTCGTAACCATAAACCTGGGTTGCTTTCTAACCTTTTTTGATTTTTAGCGAGAAAGTTAGGATACCAATTGCCCAATAATGCACAAACTATTGCATGACGAGTAAAGTTGATATAATTACCTAACCATCGAAATAAATCTTTGGCGCCTGCTAATTCCCAAATCCACGGTAGTAAAGCGGGATTCTTTTTAGCTGCTTTGAGTGCGAGCAAGTTAAATGTTAACCAATCAAATCTATCTTTGATAAAGTTTTCGGCAACTTCTGGAGAAGAATCTGCCAGTAAGCCAAAGAAATTATTTAACATACAGTTGATGCGTTCAGGGGGTAAGAATTTTCCAGTTGGTACCATCATCCCTTTAGAAAACATCCAAGTTACAGCAATGTTACTTTGAAACGCGCGTATTCTATTTAAATGTTGTGCGCTTAGTAAATCATGCTTTAAAGCACAGTCAAGAAGTTTGGTCAGACGTTCTAAGTTACGAACTAGTGAACCAAACCCTGTAAATACTAATGGAGATTGTAACGAAGCTGCATCTCCAATTGCCACTAATCTATCAAAGGCAACGGTACGCGAGTTAGCGTTTGTGCTGAAATGTCCCGGTATATAACCAAATGTTGGCTTTTTCCACTCTAATGAATCGACGTCACAGCGGCGATATTCTGGCAATATTGTAAAAAAGTCTTCGTACATTTCCAATAATGAACCAGGATTTTTGGCGTTAACTTGATGGTAATGAAATAAATAAATCGTTAATTCATCATTTTCTCCAGGAAATAATTCCCAAATTAACTGCCGACCCCGTGATATATCACCATGACTATATAAAACGTCACCGTAATGTGAATCCCATACTCCTTTTGTAAATCCGCTGACAACTGCTCCTACTGTTGGACAAACGCTGTCAAATGCGCGACTGCCATTTAACTGCCAAGCTATTGGTGAAGCAGTTCCCATTGCATCTACTAGTAACCTTCCGCTGACTTTTGTTTCGGAATTATTAGTCAAATTTTTAACTGTAACACTGACTTGAGAATTATCTATATCAGCACGAATAAACTCTGTATTATCACAGATTTCACCTCCTGCAGCTTTCAACTTTTCTCCGCATAATTGCAGCCATTTATCTGATTTTAGTGCTATATTTAATACGGTTGGTGTATGTAATACTGGCGCCTTCAGTTTTTTGGGATTATTCGCGTCAAAGAATTTATTGAAACCATCTTTATACTCGCAGGCAATAATCGACTCAACTTCATTTGAAGTTAACAAGCCTAAATTTATTAGGTTCTGAATTTCATCTCGCGAAATATTCCATTCGCGATTCATTCGTCCAAATGGCAAACGTTCGATTAGTAAAACTTTATACCCAAGCCGCGCCATGACTGCTGCGTGAATAACTCCAAGGGCACCGCCAATGTAAATAATATCGTATTGGGGAGAAGTAGAATTTTGTTTTACATCTTGATGAGAAAAAATTACCTGCTGAGGTTGGGTGGGGTTTCTTACACCTTGGCGCCAGCGTTGTTCCCACCAGTACGCGCGTTTTAGGTCATATTCACCGTTAGGCATTTTTTGAAAGTACTTGACGGTACTTGGATAGTGTGGCACCAAGGCTTCAAATATAGTTTGCTTAGATAAATCAATTTCTGGTGGTTCAGGGTATTGATTGGGGAAACGGTTGCGAATTTCTATTGAAAGACGCTTGACAATTTGCGCTTCAGTAGGAAACTTACTATCTCCCCAGCGAAAAACTTTCAAGTAAGTAGTTCGCTGTACTGACCATATAAATATCGAAAGTTCCTGAAGTTTGTCCGGAATAGTCGCTTTTTGGGCTGTAGAAGCTACTCTCAATCGAATTCCGTCAGGAGTTCTTGATTTTGTACAAGTTGACTCATTTTGGAAAGGCGCAAAATCGTTTTGCAGCCAGTCTCGAACTGACGCTGTATCGGGGGTTGGGATTTCTAAATAAAGCAGTTGTTTCATTTTTTTGGCAAATCTCTGAAAAATCTACTCATTAAGACAGATTTAACAAACCTGTAAATTGCGGTAATATCCGCCCTATCAGCTAGATGAAAATTCAGTAAAGAAATTTTAAGAGTTTATCAAAAATTATCATCCATTAGTTCGCTCTTTACATCACGCCATGAATTATCCCATCCCAAACAGTCCAGAACAAATTTTTGACCTACGTCAGGCGCCAGTAGATGAAGAATTGGTAGCAGCTGCCATAGCAGGTGTAATCAAAATCGTCCGTGCCCAAGGTCAATCTCTCGAAGAACTCACGGCACAAGTACTTGCCGATGACTTGGTTCTCGATAAACAGCAACGTCGCTGGTTAAGTCAAGTAGTAGCCCAAGCATGGGACAGTTTGTAACTGTTTGTCATCAACTTAAAATCAATAGATAACTGAATAGCGATTAAGAATGATTGTGAAATTATCTGATGTTGATTGCCAATCACTAGATGCGCGGTGTGAGAGTCTCAAGTAGGTTTATATGAGATTGGCAATGATTCAGATTAAGTTTGAGACAAACAATTGTAAAGGATATTACTCAGCGTATCAGTTAATGTCTGATTTTGTTCGTCTGTGCCTACAGTAATGCGTAACTTATCATCAAGACCTGGTTGTTTGAAGTAACGTACAAGTATACCGCGTTGCTTGAGTTCTAAATAAAGTGCTTCGGCTTTTGCATTTGGAGGTTGTACGAAGAGAAAGTTTGCCTGTGATTCCCAGACCTTAAAATCTAATTTTTGCAAGCTTAAGGCTAATTTGGTGCGGTTCAATTTTACCTTTTGACAGCATTCATTTTTGTAAAATTGGTCGCGCATTGCCTTGGAACCTACAGCACAAGCGATAGCGTCAATGTTATAGCTGTCTTTAACCTTAAACAAACCTTCGAGTATTTTGGGATTAGCAATACCAAATCCTAATCGCAGTCCTGCTAGGGAGTATCCTTTGGAAAGAGTTCGTAAGCTTATAACATTATCAAATTCGTTTAGAAGTGCCAAGGCAGATTCTTCGGCAAAGTCAACATATGCTTCATCAATAGCCAAAACTCCTTCTAGACGTGAAGCTAAACAGCGTAAATCATCTATTGGTACCGCGTGTCCATCAGGACTATTCGGTGATGCAATTAATGTTACGGCGCCGTTTGCCGCAACTAATTCTTCTATCGGCAACTTAAAATCTTCACCATAACTCACTTCTATGGTTTCTGTTGGCTGCATTGCTCCTAGAGTACGATACAAAACATAAGTAGGCATTGGATACACAATTTTACGGGCGCCTTCGCTACAAGCTCGAATTAACACGTTTAAAATTTCATCACTACCATTACCAACAATTATCCAGTCACGTGGAACACCCAGCACATCACTAACAGCTTGTCGAAACTCGTTTGCATAAGGGTCAGGATAACGTCGTAAATATTCACTATCTATATTTTGCAAAACGGACATTGCCTGAGATGAAGGTGGATAAGGATTCTCATTCGTATTTAACTTAATAATTTTTGTACCAGGTGGCGCCTGTTCTCCAGGTACATAAGGCGCCATTGCATCAACATTAGAACGGAAATAAGAAGCCATGATTATCGTCGGGGCAGGTTAATCAATATCCTAAAACGCTAATAAACATCTCGTAAACCCACCCCCACATATCTAGTAGTCCATGCCATTAATTTTAATGACTTGTAGCACAGGCATCCTTGCCTGTGTACTTATGTGTCTTTTTTTTACCACAAAACCACAGAGTACACAGAGAAAGGAGAGCAAGAGGAGTGAACCACAAAGGCACAAAGAACACAAAGAAAGAATTATTGAGATACTAACCCACTCGTATCCGCTCGCAGCGCAAGCGCACGAAAGCAGAGTAAAGTTAGATGAAGCAATACAACGTCATCTTTTTGCCAAAGATATATCCGGTTTAGGATAAAAACGGCTATAATTAACTAATAAAGTTCGCTCGCGTTACTCGCGGCGAATTTCCTTCACTAGTTAAAACCGCGTGGTTTCCGCACATCTCAAGGATATTTTTATGAATAACAATAAGCCTAAAGAGTTGAAACGCTACCAAATTGGTTAAAAAATTACATTTTATGAAAATTGACGTGTTTGTTCACAAGGTATACAAGGCACCATTGCATCAACATTAGAACGGAAAAATATCGTAGGGGCGGGTTAACAAATATCCACACAACGAAGCGAAATATCTCGTAAACCCGCCCCCATCCAATATATAGAACGGGCAGGGATGCCCATTCCACAAGAGATGCCCATTCCACAAGAAAGTTTATATGATGTGAAGCGCGCAAAAGGCAGGCGCCCCTACATTTAACATCAACCCATATTCCAACCCCTCAACAACAGCCTGATACGAAGCATCTAAAATATTTGCTGACACACCTACAGTAGTCCAGCGCTGTAGCCCATTACGTGATTCTACTAACGCGCGTGTTTTGGCATTTGTACCCGCATTTGGATTAAGAATTCTGACTTTATAATCAGAAAGTTCAAATTCACTTATACGAGGATAAAAATTTATTAGAGCTTTGCGTAATGCTGCATCCAAAGCTGCCACCGGCCCATTACCTTCTGCGGCTTGTAGAATATCTTTACCTTCCACAGCAACTTTTACTGTCGCAAGGGCATTATTTATTTCTTTCCCCCGTGCTAAGTCACAATGCACTTGAAACCCTTTGACTTCAAAAAATTGTTGCCTTGTACCTAATGCTTCACGCATCAGTAACTCAAAGCTCGCTTCTGCCCCTTCAAACTGATACCCTTCGCTTTCTAATACTTTTAGTCGCTCTAATATTTCTCGCGTCGCTGGGTTTTGTTTATTAAGTTCTATACCAAACGTGCGCGCTTTTGCTACCACATTACTAACTCCTGCTTGTTCCGAAATTACAATCCGGCGCCTATTTCCTACCTGTTCTGGCTGAATATGCTCGTATGTCAAAGGATTTCGTTCTACAGCAGAAACATGTATCCCTCCTTTGTGAGCAAAAGCTGAACGTCCTACAAATGCTGCATGTTCATCTGGCGCCAAATTAACTACTTCACTAACGAAACGACTCGTTTCTGCTAATTTGGCTATTTGGTTATCTTCTATACATTGATAACCAAGCTTAATTTGAAGGTTGGGTATTAAAGAACACAAATTAGCATTACCACAGCGTTCACCATAGCCGTTGATAGTGCCTTGAACCATTGTGGCACCTGCCATGACAGCAGCAAGGGCATTGGCGACGGCGGTATCCGAATCGTTATGTGTATGAATTCCGAGTTTGACGGTGCCCAAATGACTGGTAACTTCGGATACTATTTGGCTGATTTCGTGGGGCAAGGTGCCGCCGTTGGTGTCGCACAAAACGATCCATTCGGCGCCTGCAGAAAGTGCTGTAGTTAGAGTTTGTAGAGCATATTCAGGATTATTTTTATAGCCATCGAACCAATGTTCGGCATCGTAAATAACGCAACGCCCTTGCCCTCGAAGATACTCAATACTATCGCGAATCATCGCGAGATTTTCTGATAAAGTAGTTTTTATGCCTTCAATAACGTGTAAATCCCAAGATTTGCCGAAAATTGTCACCCAACAAGTGCCAGCAGCAAGGATTGCTTGTAACATTGGTTCTGTTGCAGCGGTTGTGTTGGGGCGCCGAGTTGAGCAAAAAGCTGTAACTTGTGCGTTCTTTAACGGTTCCGTTTGTAATTGCCAAAAAAATTGCACGTCCTTCGGATTCGCACCCGGCCAACCTCCTTCAATAAATGGAACACCAAGCTCATCCAACGCGCGGGCAATTCGTAATTTGTCTTCAATCGACACCGATAAACCCTCACGTTGAGTGCCATCTCGAAGCGTGGTGTCGTAAAGCCAGATTTGAGGTGAAGAATTTTTGGTCATAACGTTCTTAAGAAGCAAGACAACTACCGAGGTGATGTGTAAATATACAACAGGAGACAAGAGAGACAGAAGTTAGAATTAAGTGGAAATAACATGCCAAAGGTACTAGCTCAGGGTAAAGCAATTGAATGTAAAAGTGGAGCAAACTTAAGAAAAGTTTTGCTCGCCAATGATGTTGACCTGTACAATGGCGGTTCTAATGTAATTAATTGTCGTGGTATCGGCACTTGTGGCACTTGTGCTGTTGAAATAGAAGGCTCAGTCTCACCAAGCAATTGGCGTGATAACGCTCGTCGTTCTCTGCCTCCTCATTCTCCCACCAGAAATTTACGTCTCGCGTGCCAAACTAAAGTATTAGGTGACGTAACAGTAACAAAATATGACGGATTTTGGGGACATGGTTCTCAAATTGTCTGGACTTCCCTTTCATAAGTGGAAGTAATAAGGTGTACACGAATAAATTTAATTAAGGGGAATATTTATATGGGTAGATGGACACCACTAGTTTTGATGGCAGGCGGTTTAGCAATATTGTTAGGTACTTTAATTGGTTCTTTGTATCCAATGGGTCCTCAAACTGCTCAGTCTCCTCAACAGGCGCCAAACCGAGCATCAAGCGTTTTGCCTGCTAACATCAATGTTAACAGCACAGCAACTGGTTCAGGCAATCGCGGCGCCGTGGCTCAAAACAACAACGCAGCTCCAAGCAACAATAATAATAGTTCAACCACAAACGAGACTAATATCGACCAAAACCAATCTACAACTTCTTCTGGTTCTGATTCCAATGGCAACACGCCAATTAAGGCTTTATGGTAAGCAAGTAAACAATTATTAACATAAAAGCACAACAGTAGTTATATTGTTGTGCTTTTGTTTTGTTGCATTACGAGTTATGGGTAGTTACATCTGATGGCGTAGAATTTGCGTTATGAGTGTAAGTGTTAGGTAGTTGTAAGTCCTGAAGAGGAGTTGTAACATAAAGACCCTTGACGAATGACTAATTACTAACGGCTAATAACTAACGACTTGTGAGCAATGGCTAGTGATATTTTAATTATTGGTGGTGGTATTATTGCTTTGGCAACCGCCATTGAGCTAAAGATACGGGGTTGCAATGTTACTGTAATCAGTCGCGATAATAAAGCTGCTGCTACTACTGCTGCTGCTGGAATGTTGGCGCCTGATGCTGAGAAAATTTTACCAGGGGCAATGCGTGATTTGTGTTTAAGCTCACGTAGTCTTTACCCTGAATGGACAAGTAAACTCGAACAGCTTACAGGTATAAATACAGGATACTGGGCTTGTGGCATTTTAACACCAGTATATGACGTGAAAGTAAAAAATGAACAAGATAATCATTCTTATTGGTTAGACTTTCAAACAATTCACCAATACCAGCAGGGACTAGGCGAAGAAGTAATCGGTGGCTGGTGGTATCCTGAAGATGGACAAGTAGATAATCGTGCGCTAAGTCGAGCATTATTAACTGCGGCACAATCACTTGGTGTGGAAATAAAAGAAAATTGTCGCGTTAATGGTATTTTAATTTCTGCGGGTCAAATTACAGGTGTACAAACTAGTGCAGGTGTAATGAGTGCTGAACATTACATCTTGGCAACAGGAGCATGGACAAACGAATTGTTTCCTTTGCCTGTATATCCTCGCAAAGGGCAAATGCTAAGTTTGCGCGTTCCAGATTTTCTTACGGAATTACCCTTAAATAGAGTTTTATATGGTGAGGAAATATACATTGTTCCTAGGCACGATAGACGAATTATTATCGGCGCCACGAGTGAAGATGTTGGTTTTACACCTTACAATACTCCCACCGGAATTCAAAGCTTACTACAAAACGCGATTCGATTATTTCCGCAGTTAAAAGATTACCCAATAGAAGAAATGTGGTGGGGATATCGACCTGCAACTCCTGACGAATTACCAATTTTGGGTGAAAGTCCTTATAAAAACTTAACCTTTGCCACAGGACATTACCGTAACGGCATTTTATTAACACCAATCACTGCATTACTAATTGCTGACTCTATTACACAGCTAAGAAGTGATGCTTTACTTCAACATTTCCATTACTCTCGCTTTCAAAAAAACGAAAAAACCTCTACACCTATGTTTACCCACTCCGCCAACTTTAGTAACGGCAATATAGTAAAAAGCAATATTGAAACGAGACTATCACTTTCCAATTCTTTAGTGGCGCCTTCTGACTTGCTTCAAATTGCCGGAAAATCCTTTACTTCTCGTTTGATGACAGGTACAGGTAAATACCGTTCTATTGAGGAAATGCAAAAAAGTGTTGAAATGAGTGGTTGTCAAATTGTTACTGTTGCCGTGCGACGAGTTCAAACTAATGCACCTGGACATGAAGGATTAGCAGAAGCACTTGATTGGGGTAAAATTTGGATGCTACCAAACACTGCTGGTTGTAAAACTGCTGAAGAAGCTGTTCGTGTGGCAAGATTAGGGCGTGAAATGGCGAAGCTATTGGGACAAGAAGAGAATAATTTTGTCAAGTTAGAAGTAATACCCGATGCTAAGTATTTACTCCCAGACCCAATTGGGACATTACAAGCAGCAGAACAGTTGGTCAAAGAAGGATTTGCCGTATTACCTTATATTAACGCCGACCCAATACTTGCCCAACGTTTAGAAGAAGTTGGTTGTGCTACTGTAATGCCATTAGCGGCGCCTATTGGTTCAGGACAAGGAATACAAACAGCCGCCAACATCCAAATTATTATTGAAAACGCTAAAGTCCCCGTAGTAGTAGATGCTGGAATAGGCGCCCCATCCGAAGCAGCCAAAGCTATGGAAATGGGCGCCGACGCATTGCTAATTAACAGCGCTATCGCTTTAGCACAAAACGCTCCAGCGATGGCACAAGCCATGAACCTCGCCGCAACTGCTGGGCGCCTAGCATATCTAGCAGGTCGAATGCCAACTAAAGACTACGCTAGCGCCTCCTCTCCACTAACAGGAACCATTAATTAGGAGAAAGTGCTGAGTGCTGAGTAGGAAAAGAACTCAGCACTCAGCACTCATTACTCAGCACTCTTTTTATAAACTTTTGTAAATTAAGGTGAGAGTACTTATGCCTAGTTATGTAACATAAAGCAAAAGAACTTAAATAAAGGAACAATTCATGCCTTATACCACAGAAGAAGGCGGTCGTCTTAATAATTTCGCAAGAGAACCAAAAGTATATACCGCAGAACCTCCAAATGACGGGCAAAAGCGTAACTACATTTTTATGGGAGTTGCAGCATTTGTACTAGTTGGCGGTTTAATATTTGTGGCATTTTCGGTATCTTGACCTTTAGAAAATAATTCGTTCTTAAATATTTCTTCAAATTTGCGTCAAATTTCAGCATCTAAAACTTGAGAAAACCTCAAGCCAAAAAACTTGCTATCATTTTCAGGTTCCCACTCGTAGTGTGAACCTGCTTTTTTATTTGTTAAAATTACATAAAGTAGTGCGTATAATAAGATACTTGTTTTGCTAATAACTTTAAAATCACTATTTGTCCTGAACAGCAGGATTTAAAGTAGAAAAACGAAGTCATTGCAAGAGCTATAGGTAGCAAAAAGCAAATATCTCATCCAATTAAATGTAAACAGCAAGTAGGCATGTGACGCCACCATGAGCGTGAATGAAGCTACACACTCAGAAAATTCAGCTTGGAACAAGCAAGTGTACCACCGTCTCAAGCTTGCCCTAAGTCTTGGCTTGCGGAGACAAGTCTTTTTGGCGGTGTGTGATGATTTAAACCTCCGAAATCAGGTGGCAGCACGGTTGCATTCAACACTGGCATATCCAGTTGGGCAGGTTTTGTACCAGCAGACCAATTTAATGGAAGCTAGTACATCAGCGTATCCGCGACTGGTAACGTTACGGTTGAATTTGAGTGACCCAAACCCTATTGCCCAAATTAACCAGTGGTTAATAAATTATCCACCACCAATTGTAGGTGGCACGAAAGATACTCCTGGTAGACCACTACCAATACCAGCATTTCAAATTGTTGGAGTTGAGCAGTTAACGCGACAACCTGTTGCAGCGCAGCGCTTATTTTTAAACTATTTGCGATTAACTGAACAGCGTATCTCAACACAGGAATCAAATCGATTTTTAGAGTCGAGTTTACTATTGTGGGTGCCACGTCCGTGGTTACATGCTATACAACAATCGGCGCCACAGTTTTGGCGGTGTCGAACGGGTGTGTTTACTTTTGCTGGAGAACCAACACCTACAGCTAAAACTAAGGGTTCAGAAAAGTTTTCATTGCAGGAAGTAGATTTAGGCAATCTGGAGGAATCTATATTAAATGATGCTATTCTTCCTGGTGGAGTAGGTAGCGAAGATGTATCATTTGATTTTCAAACAACCGAACAACCCGTCAATCGTAGCCACAAAAAGAAAGAACCAAAACCGTTAAAATCAGAACTGCTCGCCGTAGGATTACCTAGTGATGAACCTCCAAGTAGAGAAACAAGTAGCGAAATTTCTAACGCACATGAACAGTCGCCACTGGAACATTTTACGTATATTACCAAAGAATTAGTCGAGCTTGTGCTGGCGACGTTAGATACTCGTGCAGAAGGTGAAACAACTTCACCCCAAGTAATTTTAGAGGAAATTGAAGAATTACATAGTAAAAAAGCAGTTCCTGAAAGTTTAGCGCTTGGATATCAAAAGCTTGGTAATTTATATCGCTTACGAATTGAGCAGGGACAGTCTAACTTAGAAAGTTTAATGGTAGCGATAATAGCTTACCAAGAAGCAATTACGTATGATGAAGTATCGCCTCAAGTTCCTGATATATTGAACGACTTAGGGACTTTATATTGGATGTTGTACCGTACTCCTCCCAACTCAGAGGAGGGGCAGTCATATATCGAGCAAGCAATCGAGTTTTATCAACTATCATTAAAATTAGTATCACCGCAAACCAATCCTGAAACTTACGCGCGGGTACAAAATAATTTAGGTACAGCATACGGTGACTTAGCGCGTTTTTCAAATCCAGCAGAAAACTGGCAGTCAGCAGTGACCGCATATTCCGAAGCACTGCGCTATCGTACTCCCGACATGGAACCGCTCAAATTTGCTGCATGTCAAAATAACTTAGGCACTGCGTACTGGCACTTAGCACAGTACAACCTTCCTGTTGTGCATTTAAAGAAAGCCATTACCGCGTATAATTTCGCGTTGGTGTACTACACCCCTAATCAAGAACCCTTAAAATATGGGATGATTCAAAACAATATTGGTACTGCTTATTGGAATTTAGCCCAGTACGAACAAGAGTGCGAACATTTACGCACTTGCATTGGCGCCTATAACGAAGCTTTAAAATTTAGAACACCAGCAAATCAACCTGCTGCATGTTCTGCTACACAAAATAATCTTGGAACCGCTTATTGGCATTTAGCAAATCAAGTTAAAACACCAAAAGAAGAACGACACGAATATTTAGAAAAATGCATTAAGTCTTATCAAGAAGCATTAAAGAACGCGCATTCACTAAGCGGAATAACACTAAGCTTTGATGTTTTTGCCACGCATAACAACTTAGGGTTAGCGTACTATCAACTTGTTACCGATGCTTATTATGATGGAAATAAAAATGAACGCTCGCAACATTTAGAAGCTGCATTAGAAAACCATTTGCAAGCGCTTAATGGTATGAGTAAACAACCTGAAACGTATCAAACAACGCTCTCATATATAATTAAAACTATACGCGAATTCCATAACGAACTAGGAATTCAAGGACAAAATCTAGCTTTATCTAAAGTTCCTGGTTCCTTGCTACCTGAGATTTTGCCTAAGTTGTGAATTAAGAAGATTTCCCCAAACCCCCTTAATAAGGATACATCCGAGCGAATAGTAGGTTTGACCTCTCACTCAAACGATTTAATAGGTTTTTGAGCAGGGCAAACGCACCTTATTTTTATAATGCTTACTAGTTTCTAAAACGGAAGATTAATTAAAATAGTAAGGAGAAGTAAGAAGTGTACATACACAAATTAATGCTGGAGTTCGTACTTCTAGGCTTTCTACTGACAATACTTGTACCCTTAAAAACTATGGCTAAAGAAAATCATACGTTTAGTCTGCTCCCTGAAGGGGCGCGTATTATATCTGAAAAAGATGGTGAACGTATAGCGGAATGGAATGGCATCACTTTAGTAGATACGAGTAAAGAAAAACAAGCACAGCAGGCTATTCCAACGGTAGAAGAAGCAATAAAGAAAATAAAAATTGCAAAGCCCAAGAAAATGCACCGCTTTGATGATCCTAATACTGGAAATATAAATCCACCATCTCAAATTGATCGGTCTCGGATTGTTCCTGGTACTAATGTAAAAAAAAAACTTAGTTTCGGATTAACAGTTAACTCATTAGTTAAAAATTTCAAACTTTAATTGTGTTTTGATTTTATATAATTCCTGCTTGTTTACTTGCTTTAATCATTTTTGCGTATTAATCTGCTTACCATCTTTTGAGCATGGCTTTCGATCTGCTGCAACATCAAAGCTGACTTTTGCTTAATAATTGTGTCTGTAGAAAGGTCGGATTTCATATATGTTTCAAGAACTTGGTGTAAAATAGCTGTAGGGTGGGTTAACCTATATATTTATTGTCACATTATGCCGCAATTGTACTTTCCTTACCACCATCCACATCTTTCTGTTTTGATTTTTGCTTAGATACTGGCTTCTTACGCGCGTTACTGGATACGCCCTGGTAGTCTAGATCAAAATCGCGCTGCTCAGTATGGCGAAATTCAACCAATTCATCAAGTTGAATCAACATTCGATAATTCCCACGACTCTCACATATATAATTAATCGCACTTACTATTTGTATCCAACGTTTTTCGTTAATTTGTGGCAAATACTCAGCTTGGCGCCATCTAGTAACATTACTGACATCAATTTTCAATACACGCGCAAACTCGGTCGAGCCTATATCACGCTCGTCCATCAATCTCTTCAAATTCCAACGTACAGCGCCAACTGCTTTTTTAGCCATTTAAAACCGCGCCTTCCAGTACCAAACACCTTCATCCTAAGACATAACTTCAGCAAAGAATAAACGTCAATGCCAAAATTATTAACTTTTATTACAAATAATTTTGTATGTGCATCTATTACACATATAGTAAATAAAGAGAAATGTAGTTGGATACATATATGTAGCCAGCTACTAATACTAAATCGAGCTTCGATCCTATCATGATTACAACAATATACGCATCAGCGTCATTGGATAAAATTGATACACTAGACGGTTCAACATACGCGATACTAGAATTTGCACGCGCGCTAGTGAATGATAAACAATACTTACCAAGAGCCGATTTCGCCCTCCGGGCAAACTACGTTAACAACAAAATGGTGGAATCATTTGGTTGGAGTCAGGAGATAGTTCGCAGCTACATCAAACTGGGAATGGCATTTATCGATATAGAAATAAGGAAGCTGGTAACGATTGAGCCACGCACATTATTCAAAATCACATCAAGCAAAAGGTTTGCAAGCGTGGTCTTTGGAATCAAAAACGCGGTTGGTCATATTACGCAACAATTCGTACAAAATCTGATTGATGGCTTAAAAGCGTCACGGGCAAGCAAACCCGACAAACCAACAATTTGGCGTGGTGAAAAGGACACAAGTCGTACATGTGTCATTCCTCCTATTAAAGAAGATGACCAGTACACAGGTACGTCAATCTAACGTGCGATGGATGATGAAAAAATCACAGCACAAAGATTTGTTAGAGAAGCGGCGGCATTTACTCCTTCGGAGTCACTACGTGAACGGGAAGCTTTCAAATGTGGTGCCTTCAAGTTGGTAGGTGAATTGCCACCACACCTCAAAGCGATATTAGGTTTAGAGTATGAGGCGCCAACACCAAGTAATCATGAGAGTGAAGCCCAAGAAACAACAGCAGTAGGAGAAACGGCACCTGATGTTGAACAAGTACAAAAAGTAGTAGATAAAGTAGCACAAAAAATAGTACAAATGCGAGAGGATGTGCAAGCCGAACAACCATCAGCAGAATCATATAGTGCGGCAGAAATTGCGGCACTGCTACGCGACTGCGATACTTGGCTCGAAATCACAGTAATTACTTCAAAGCTAGATAAGCCTACACGAATGGCATCTTGGTCAATGCTCACTAAAGAAGAACAAAACCGCATTTACGAAATAAAATCAATTGCTACGGAAGAACAAAATCAAAATATCACCACTGATGAACCTGCATCAATCAAAGTCGGTGACATAGTAGTTTGGGACAACTGCTATCCTCACCTCAGTAGTTGGCAGCCTTTTAGAGTGCAGCGAATCGAAATTAATGGCTTTGTCAAACTCGAAAACGTGATCAATCTAATACCAATTGAAGAATTGAAATTAGCATGACTTGTCAATTTCATTAAAATAATATTAATATCTTCGCCCTTCTTTTCTTGCGGTAAAATAGATTACAAATTAGTTGTACATCAAGCTTACCAAATAATTTACATGGACAATAAAACCAAAATCATTTTAGATACAGACCCAGGTGGCGATGATATTTTTGCGTTGCTGTGGCTTTTAAGTTTGGTGAAACAAGGTTTTGTGGAGTTGGTAGCTGTTACTACTGCTGAAGGAAATGTGAATGCTAAGACTACGTTTGCTTGTGCTAGTCAGGTGCTTAATTTTACTGGCTTTGCAGAAGTGGAGTTAGGTAAGGGAGTTGTAGAACCTACTGATATGGAGGATGCTGCTTATATTCACGGCGCCGATGGTATGGGAGGTTTATCAGAAAGTTTACCTGATGTCAAGCACGATTATGAAAATGCACGCTATTCTGATGACATTATAATAGATAAGCTAAATGCCCACCCTTACGAAATAACTTTACTAGCTGTGGCGCCATTAACAAATCTTGCTGCTGCTGAAATCAAATCTCCTGGTATTTTAAGAAAAGCTAAAGAAATTATACTGATGGGTGGCGCCTTTGCAGTACCAGGAAACGTCACCTCACAAGCTGAGTTTAATATCGCTTTTAATGTTGACGCTGCAGAACTCGTATTTAATAGTCGTAATGATACTGTTGTATTGTCGTTAGATGTGACTAACGAGTTAATTTTTACAAAAGAAATGGCAGAAGAAGTTTATTTGTCTAACTCACAAAACCCTGTAGCGAAATTTATCGTGCAGTTATGTGAGTTTTTGACTTATACCTCATTAACTTACCGTCAGAGTGAAGGTATAAAAGGCTTTCTAGTTCATGATGCTGCGACTGTTGCTTATTTGTTTTATCCAGAAACTCTTTTACTACAACGCGCGCAAGTTGATATAGAAACAGCAGGTAAATTTACCAAAGGTCAAACCATTATAGATAATCGACACGTAGCGAAACATAAAGTCAATGCTTGGGTAGCGTTACAGGTAGATGCTGTAAATTTATTGGCAAGTTTGGTAGAAGATTTAAAAGTACTGAGTACTGAGTGCTGAGTGATGAGTGCTGAGTGCTGAGTGCTGAGTGATATTCCTAACTCCTAACTCCTAACTCCTAACTTTTTATTCAGCGTCAGGGGATGAAGTCATTGCAGCAAAAAGTGAAGAGTAATCAGAAGAAGCAAATGACATGCGAATTGCTGTATCAAGAATACTACGAACACCATCAATGCTATTGATATTCAGACCCGCATTTTTCGCTTCATCAATAAATAAATCTGTATCTTTCAGTAGATGTTTAGTAGGAAAACTAGGATTGTCATAATTATTATCAAGCATTCGCTGTAACTTGTTGTCAAAAGTTGGTGCGTATAAAGCGCTTTCACGTAAAATTTGCATGAACACATTTACGTCTATATCTTGACGCTGTACAAATTTTAATGAGAGTGCAAAAGCTGCTGTCAGTGAACTAATTAGCTGGTTAAATGCTAGTTGTAAACCTGCCGCAGTTCCTACTTGTCCTACATATACAGGTTTTGGGCCAAAGTGTTTTAGTAATTCTAAATTACGCTGATACTGTTCGCGATAGGCGCCAACCATTACAATTAGTTTACCCTGAGTCGCTTCGGTAGTGCTTCCCAAAACAGGCGCCTCAATATATTCTCCTCCAGCAGCAACAACAGTATCACGAATTTCTTTGCTTTCGGTGGGGGTAATAGTCCCCATTTGAATCACAGTACGTCCAGCTAACATTCTAAAAGAAGTATCAGAAAGTAAAACACTGTAAATAGCTGGAGCATTAGTTAACATCAGTATTACACAGTCTGCGGCACGAATCGCATGGCGTGGGTGTTCAGCAATTTCTGCACCTTTCTCTTTGAGTGGCACCAATTTTTCTCTTGTACGGTTGTAAGCAATTAAATCTACATTTGCTTCTAATAACCGTTGCGCCATTGGCAACCCCATTAATCCTGTTCCCAGAAATGCCACCTTCATACTGTATCCCAATACTTGTTCTTTATATTCTCTATCCTAATTGTTAATTATTTATATTTGAAAGTACAATCGCTACGAACAATAGCTTCTTAATTAATAAATTATTTCAAAAGTTATTTAATAACAGTGCTGAGTGCTGAGTGCTGAGTTCTGAGTGCTGAGTGAAGAATATTATTCTTCCTACTCAGCACTCAGCACTTTCTACTCAGCACTTGATCAGCGCACTTTCTACTCAGCACTCATTTAGCCACCTGCTGCAAATGTTGCCATTATTAGCACCGAGAGTAAGATACCTGGGGTAAGTAGTCCTACTAACATTAATAAATCGTGAGTACTCATTGTTTTTACCTTGTGATTATTATTTTTAGCCTATGAATAGACTTTAAACGTTGCAACACTGAATCGACTAGTCTTACAAAAAGATTAACAATGTTTTAATTTTTACTCTATTAAAGCGAAGGATACGTCAAACCTTTGAGAGGTTGTGTGGGAGTAAATCCTTTGCTTTGAACCAAAACACCAAAATCTCCTAGTCCCATTGGGTCAATTAGTTGATGTAACGAGTCACGGCGCCGCAGCATGTCGGATACTGAAAGATTAGATTGACTCATAGTGGCAATTCTTTCTCCTAAACCTAATGCCATCAAAAACAAACCTTGCTGTGTAAATCCGACTTTAGCCAATCCGCAGGTTTCACCCCATCTTTCTAAAGCAGTAAAGTCTACATGTGTGGTGATATCTTGCTTTCCTATATTTATATATGGATTATCGTGGCGCCGATGTTGGTAATAGCATTGCAGTGTACCTTTATTTCTACGAGGATTATAATAACGATGTGCTGGGTAGCCATAGTCTATAGTAAGTACGTACCCATACTGTAATTTATCGGCGACTTGCGTTAGCCAATTGAGTGCTGTTAAGTTAATTTCACTACGGTAACCTGTGGGGTAAATACTGATATCTATTTCGATTAAATCAAGATATTGTCTGAGTTTTGGCGTTGAAGATTCATCAATAATTTCTATGAACGTATCTTGATTGACTTCTTGTACTGAGTTAGATACTCCAACATAAACCTCTTTTAATTGCCCTGCTTCTACAACAAACTGATGTACAGGCAAAGCATCTACCAGTTCATTAGAAAAAAAACATCCAACTACTGAATTAATCTCTATCTGTTCTAAATCGCACCAGTATGCAGAAAACCCTTGCAATTTTTCCTGCTGTACTTGTTTTAATAGGGGTGATTTTTCAACTATGGTATATTTCAAAACAGTAAATAAATCACTATGATGCATCTTTAGGTAATTTAAAATATCAACAGCTAAATAACCTTGTCCGGCGCCCATTTCTACAAGCGTAAACGGTGCTGGTTTTCCAAGAATTTCCCACATCTCGACAAATTGTATTGCCAACATTTCACCAAAGTCGGCGCCAAGGTGAACCGAGGTAAAAAAATCTCCACTTACGCCTATATTCGCTGCTTTTTGAGTATAATAACCGTAATTAGGATGATATAATACTATATCCATATATTCAGCAAAAGTAATTCTCTGTTCAACTTTGGAGGTGATACAGGCAATAATTTCATTAGTAAAAGTTATAGGTTCCATTGAAATATGTAGGGTGGGGTTGTGAACTAAGCAGTTTTAATATGACAATAATTTTGCAAATTTGATTATATATACCATAAGTAAGTTGGCGTACTAAAACGAAACTATATAAAGTTTTGTAAGAGTAAGTAAAGGTTTATGCTTTTACTTGACCTTAACCCCTTTAATACAGTTACATTTATTTGCACCGACTTAACTTATGCGCCCAATACTACCAGGTGGCAAAATTCTGGTTGTTGATGATAATGCTGATATGCGTGATTACTTACAGCGCATTCTTTCTGTACGTTGGAGCGTTGAAGTCGCAAATAATGGCGAACAAGCAGTAATGTCTATAATTAACAACCCGCCAGACCTTGTTGTTACAGATATGAATATGACGGGAAGTGATGGTTTAGCCTTGCTGCGGGAGATTCGTGCAAATCGAAATGCCATACCTGTATTAATGTTGACAGCACAAGCGGACGAAGAAACTGCTGTAAACGGTTTGTTTGAAGGCGCCGATGATTTTATAGTAGAGCCATTTGGGGCACGCGAACTAATAACGCGCGTTGTCGCACAGCTCGAGGTTAGTCGCATTCGGCAATATAATCGACAAGCAGTTTTAGCTTCTGAGGAACGATATTGTCAGTTGTATGAGAATTTACAAAAAAAAGAGGAACAACTTGCTTATGCACAACGTGCTGCGGGCATAGGATTATGGAGCTATGATTTAAAGACAAATACAGGTTTTGTGACTTCAGAATGGCGCCATCTAATGGGATATCCAGAAGAAGATGAAGCTTGGAGCTTTGCAAAATTTCTTATGTGTGTACATCGTGATGACCAAAAGCGAATTAAAGCGACTCATTGGAAAGCCGTGAATAGTGAATTAGGCTTGGATACCGAATTTCGTATCAACCACCCTGAAAAAGGGCTACAATGGATTCTCTCACGCGCTCAATATATTCCACCTACCGAGAATAATGATGCAGCTCGTTTACTGGGTTACATTATGAATATTACTGAGCGTAAACAATTTGATGAAGCGCTACGTTTAAGCAATGAACGTTATAACTGCTTGAAAATGGTAACTGCGGCAATTGTCTGGACTGCGGCGCCGGACGGTCGCATTATAGAGGATGTACCAATGTGGGAAGCATTTACAGGTCAAACTCCTGCCGAGTATAAAGGTTATGGCTGGTTAAATGCACTACACCCAAATGACCGCGACCCAACTTTAACTCTGTGGATAGATGCGCTTGAAATAAAACACCCTATAGAAGTTTTATTTAGACTTCGCTTGCGTGATGGCACATACCAAGA
This sequence comes from Calothrix sp. PCC 7716, assembly GCF_019977735.1. Lineage (GTDB taxonomy): Bacteria > Cyanobacteriota > Cyanobacteriia > Cyanobacteriales > Nostocaceae > Dulcicalothrix. The sequence continues at coordinate 7,348,223 of NZ_AP025018.1, forward strand.
AATGCTAGCAGTTGGGCTACCCGTTTTCGATGTAGATGGCAACGTATGGGAATGGGTAGGAACCGTTACGGAAGTAAGGTAGGGTGGGCAGTGCCCACCGTACACGTGCGATTTATCGGTCTACGGAACCCATGATAATATCGATACTACCTAGAATTACTACTATGTCGGCAACTTTGACACCGCGTAGCAATTGAGGCAGAATTTGGAGATTATTGTAGTCTGCTGGACGAATTTTAAAACGCCAAGGGAATACATTATCATCACCAACCATGTAAATTCCTAATTCACCCTTACCGCTTTCAACACGCGCGTAAGCTTCACCTTTAGGAATTTTGAATGATGGAGAGACTTTTTTCGCAACAAACTGGTAATCAAAACCGTTCCACTCAGATTTTGCACCTTCCATCATTCTCTTGGCTTCGAGGTTTTCATAAGGTCCACCAGGAAGTCCTTTTAATGCTTGGCGAAGAATTTTGACTGATTCGCGCATTTCCCGCATCCGCACTACATAGCGTGCCATGCAGTCACCACCAGTTTCCCAATGTACTTCCCAGTCAAAATCATCGTAACATTCGTAGTGGTCAACTTTACGTAAGTCCCATTTCACACCACTAGCACGTAACATTGGACCCGAAAGTCCCCAGTTTATTGCTTCGTCACGGGTAATAGTACCAACACCTTCAATACGGCGCCTAAAAATTGGGTTATTTGTCACCAATTTTTCGTATTCGTCTATTTTAGGTACAATGTAATCGCAGAATTCAAAGCATTTGTCAATCCAACCATAAGGTAAGTCAGCAGCAACACCACCAACACGCCAATAGTTATTATTAACCATCCGATAACCTGTAGCAGCTTCCCACAGGTCATATATCAACTCACGTTCACGGAACTGGTAGAAAAAGGGAGTTTGGGCGCCAACGTCCGCAAGAAATGGGCCGAACCATAGTAAATGGTTAGCGATGCGGTTTAATTCCAGCATTATCACGCGAATATATGACGCGCGCTTGGGTACGGTTATACCGGCAATTTTTTCTGGTGCATTTACAGTAACAGCTTCGTTAAACATACCAGCTGCATAATCCCAACGACTCACGTAAGGGACATACATTATAGTACTGCGGTTTTCTGCGATTTTTTCCATTCCCCGGTGCAAGTAACCTATTACCGGTTCGCAGTCAATACAGTCCTCACCGTCGAGGGTAACAATTAACCGCATAACCCCGTGCATAGAGGGGTGATGCGGGCCCATGTTCAGCACCATCGGTTCGGTTCTAGTTTCAATTCGTGCCATAAATTTTAGCGTTCTCCAGTTTGTAAAAATTTAAAATTGAACCGCGCACGATTGCTTTAGTTATGCTATGGTGTCCCAACGTGTAGGCACTTAGGCAATAAGATAAGATGTTTAGTTTTGTTGCACATATTCAATTATATTGATATTGAGATTGAACCACACAGCGGCGCCGGATTTTTTTAGGAATGTTGTCCCAAAAGGCTTAAAAATTGACCAGTAAAGACGCACAGACCAAATTTACCAATTTTACAGTTGTACACTGTTGAAGTTAATATCTCAATCCCCAATCACAAGCATAAGAAAATACTTACCTGTTCACTGTGCAACATACAAGTCGCTTTTAGTCAATATTATATTGTTACTTATGAACCCCGACTCTTTAAAATCGCTTGCTCCCGAAGAACTGGCATTTTCCCATATTCCAGTCTTACCAACTGAAGTAATCTCTGGTTTGGCGGTGCGTGCGGGTGGTCACTATTTAGATGCTACAGTTGGTGGTGGCGGTCATACTCGTTTGATTTTAAATTCGGCGCCTGATGTTAGAGTCACAGCATTAGACCAAGATGAAGAAGCTTTGGTCGCTGCACAAAAGGAACTGTCGGAGTTTGGGGACTCTGTAAAATTTATTCATACCAATTTTGCAGCTTTTAACTACCCACCTCTTAATTATGATGGAATTTTGGCTGACTTAGGTGTAAGTTCGCATCATCTCGATACACCCGAACGTGGTTTTAGTTTCCGTAAAGAAGCTAATTTAGATATGCGAATGAACCAAAAGCAATCTTTAACTGCTGCGGATATTATCAACCATTGGAGTGAAGCTGACATAGTTGATATTTTCTTTAAATATGGTGAAGAACGATTATCACGACGTATCGTTAGACGAATTATAGAAAAACGTCCATTTTACACAACTACACAATTAGCTGACACTATAGCATCTGCCGTACCAGCAAAATACCGTCACGGAAGAATTCATCCTGCCACCCGTGTTTTTCAAGCATTACGCATCGCAGTTAACGACGAATTGAAAGTTCTCGAAACCTTTTTAGCAAAGGCGCCTGATGGATTGGCGCCTAATGGTAGACTCGTAATAATTAGCTTTCACAGTCTCGAAGACCGTTTGGTAAAACATTCTCTACGCGAATCACCTTTGTTACAAGTGGTAACGAAAAAGCCAATTATTGCTACTGAAGAAGAAATTATCAAAAATTCCCGTTCTCGTTCAGCTAAGTTACGAGTTGCTCAAAAAGTGCTGAGTGATGAGTGATGAGTGCTGAGTATAGTGAAGAGCATAAAATGTCATTCTGAGCGTAGCGTAATGCGGAGCATTTGCCGCAGGCTAGAATCTAAAAGATATTGTGAAGTTATAGAGATGCTTCACTACGTTCAGCATGACACTCCAAACTCCAAACTCCGTTTCTCAGCACTCAGCACTCAGCACTCAGCACTCAGCACTCAGCACTTTTCACTCCTCTTGGTAATTCAACTTTAAAAGTTGAACCTTCTCCAAGTTGACTTTCAACAGTGATAGTTCCCAGCATTAGTTTGACAAGTTTGTCAACTATCGCAAGCCCTAAACCTGTACCTCCATGTGTACGGGAATAGGTTTGATTTACTTGTCGAAATTCTTGAAATATAAATTGAATATCGTTTTTAGAAATACCTATACCTGTGTCTCGCACTACTATTGCAATACGATTTTCAGATGCTTCATATACTTCAAGTATTACGCTACCTTTTTCGGTAAATTTAATAGCGTTATCGAGAAGGTTAACTAAAATTTGACGAACACGGTCGCTATCACCAATTATTGAGGGATTTTGTAACTGAACCTCAATTAATAATGATAATTTTTTGCGCTCTGCAAGGTGTTGTAGTTCTTGAGTAACCGTTTGAATGAGTTCAGCTAAGTTGAATTGTTGGGAGTTTAAACTTAACTTACCTGATTCTAACGCTGTAAAATCAAGGATATCTTCGATTAATGTTAGCAAATGCTTGGCATTATTGTATATTCGCTCTACCATGTTTTTTAACTGCGGCGCCAAAAGCTGATATGGTTGGCGTAGAAGCAGTTGAGCAAACCCTAATATTATATGCATGGGGGTACGCAGTTCATGCGACATCATCGCCATAAACTGTGACTTCAACCGTACAGTTTCTTGTAACTGTAAGTTTTCAGATTTGATTGCTTGCGCTTCTTCAGCTTGCTTACGCGCGCTAATATCACGTATCAACCAGTGAAAATGGATTTCGTCATCAAGATTTTTGACTGTGTTTACACTAATTGTCGCAGGAAATGTTTGACCGTTTTGTTTACAAAAAATAACTTCCCAGTCTTTAAGCGTTTGTTCTGATGGTAGTCTCTGTAACTGATGATGAAATGCATGATGTTGATGTTGGGGTAAAAAATCAATCAATGATCTATTTGCCCAGACATTGAGTGAGTGAATTTGTAATTGAAATAAATTAGCAGCAGCACGATTAGCATCTATGATATGGCCATCACGGTCAGTAATTAAATAAGCATCGGGAGCGAAGTCGAACAAATTGCGATAGCGCTGACGTTCAAGTTCTGCACTCTGATAACAGTTGGCTAATTGTTCTTTTTGATTTAGTAACTCATTGTGTGTAACTCGCAGTTCCTCTAAAGCATCGTGCAGTTGGTTAAAAGCTTGCACCAACAAACCTGGTTGTAGCACTGAGGGTTCAGCGAGACTTTGATTAAGTGTCTCCGTTCGTCGCTGCACTGCATTAATTTGTCGAGCAAATCTGTCCATAACTCACATACCGCTATTTCCCCTTCATTTAATATCGTAGTTGGTTAATCCAATGATTCGACTCTATCTACAGTCAAGCTATTGCCAGTACTTTAGGGTAGAAAATTTTTGTATACCAGAATTAAACTTTGTTGCTGACTACTACTTTGGGTAATTCGACGCAAAAAGTAGAACCTTCACCGATTTTACTATTAACAGAGATATTACCTTGCATTAACCTAACTAAATGGTTTACGATTGCTAGCCCCATTCCAGTACCATTGTATTTGCGTACAGTCGTTTGGTTGATTTGCCGAAACGCTTGAAAAATATATTTTAAATCTGTTTCGTCAATTCCAATTCCGGTATCTTGAACACAAATTGATATTTTGTTTTGTGGTAGTTCTTTGACGTGAATATCTACACTGCCTTTATCTGTAAATTTAATTGCATTAGAAACTAAGTTAACTAAGATTTGCTTGACTCGAATGCTGTCGTTAATAACAAAATTATCTTGTAATTCCAGATTTAAATTGATTGCTAAATTTTTTGTTTGTGCGATTGGACGCAGTTCATTAATAGTTGATATTATTAATTCAGGGAAATTAAATTGTTGTAATTGTAACTGTAATCGATTGGACTCTAATTTAGAAACATCTAGCATATCTTCGATTAAATTTAATAATAGTTTGCCATTATTAATAATTCTTTCTATCATCATCGAGCAATTTGATGAAGACTGCTTTTGAACTTGACGCTGAAGTAAACTTGCAAAACCTAAAATTGCATGTAATGGTGTGCGTAATTCATGAGATATTATTGACATAAATTGCGATTTCAATTTGGCAGATTCTTCGAGTTGCAAATTTTGCACTTCTACTGCACGCAATTTTTCTTCCGTTTGCTTACGCTCTGTAATATCTCGTAACATCCAGCGCCAACCTTGAACCTCACCACTTTCGTTTTTGACTGTAGTTGTACTGATAGAAACGTCAATTATACTACCTCTGCGTGGTTGTACACGAGTTTCCCATTCCGAAATTCGCTCGCACTCATGCAGTCGCAATATTAAAGAACGAAATGCCCGACGTTCAGATTCTGCGATAAAATTAACCAAAACTTTGCCTTCAAGGAAATGCTTGGGGATATTAAGCATTTCAGCGGCAGCATTGTTTGCCTTTTGGATTTTTCCGTCGGTGTTAGTGACTACATAACCATCTGGCGCCAAGTCAAAAAGCTCTTGGTAACGTTCTCGTTCTTGAGCAAGTGAAAAATGTGCCTCTGCTAAACTTTGATTTTGTGCCCGTAATTCTTCATCTGCTACTTGCAACTCTTCTAAAGCAACATGAAGTTCCTCAACAGCTTGGACTAACAAATCTTGTTCGTGCAAAGGCGATTCATTAATGTGTTGATTGATTTTTTGTGTATTTTTGTATACTTTTTGTATTTTTTGATGAAAATCATGCATAAATATAACCTAAATCACCCCCAACATCTATAAAGTTATTAATAGTAGTGTTTTAATATATCTATCTGTAGAGGAAGTTATGTAGTCATTGTACGTATATTAATCATCTAATTTTTCGCGCTCTTCCATAAGCAGTATTACTCCTTGAATATCTGTTCCTGTACGTCGTAGCGGGGTGCAGATGACATGGCACTGTATCAGGCGCCCCCGACGGTTTCTAGCATCAAGTAAAATTTCGTAATAATCAGACTTTCCAGCAAAGATTTCGCGTATTGGTATTCTCAGGGGTTCGAGCGGTAAACCAATATCTAAGCTCATAAAGTGTTGTAACAAAACTTCATCGTTACGCAAACCCCATAAATCCTCTGCTTTGCGGTTCCAAATTAGAATATGAAAATCGGGGCTAAGAACAACCACACCCGCACGTAAACTGGTAAGTATCGACTCTAAAAAACTGTTAACGCGGTTGAGTTCTTCGCTGCGCTGACGTAATTCTTCGTTAATTGTCTGCAATTCTTCGTTAGTCGATTGCAGTTCTTCGTTCATGGTTTCGAGTTCTTCGTTCGTTGACTGAAGCTCTTCATTAGTAGTTTCAAGTTCTTCTACAGTCGATTGTAGTTCTTCGTTGGTTGTTTCTAATTCTTCATTTGTCGATTGGAGTTCTTCGTAAGCGGTTTCTAACTCTTGATTTGCATGTACTAATTCATTTTGTAACTGTTTGAAACGGGTAACGTCGGTAAATACAATTTTTACACCGACTAACTCAGCAGTATCACCATTTACCAATGGTATAATTTGTACATCAAAATATCTGATTTCTCGTTCCGAGTCAGGATGCTCAACATCTTTTAAAGTGATGCTACGGGCATTACTGCGAACTTGGTCGATACGCGAGCGTAACTCAACAGGACGGTAAGAAAGCTCTAAATCTTGTAAAGGGCGCCCGATATCGCGAAGATTGAGATTAAATATAGTTCTGGCTTGGTTATTGGCGAGTAATACAGAATTATTTAAATCAACTACAATTTGAGCAACTGGGTCAATTTCAAAAGCCGCTTCGTGAATACGAATTTGGTCAATCATTTCTGGGGCAGTTGGCTGATTATCAGAATTAGACATGCTTAAAAGCATATCGCGTAAGTTACCATTTACTACTTTGGTGAATAGTCGGCGCCGTAAATCTACTGGTGTAAATGAGTGGCTACGAGTCAACAACATTTCAGCTTTACCTAGAAACAGAAATCCACCATTATTAAGCGCGAAGTGAAAACGGTCAAGAATACGAGATTGTGTTTCGGTATTGAAATACATTAAAGTATTACGGCAAATCAGCAAATCGATTCTAGAGATTGGTGCATCCTGTACTAAATCATGGCGCCCAAAAATAACACAACGACGTAGTTCTTTAAGAACACTGTAGCGTCCATTAACGCGCTCAAAGTATTTTTCGAGTAAATTGTTAGGAATATCTTGTACATCTTTGGGATTGTAAATACCATGACGTGAATGATTAAGAGCTTCTGCATCCACATCTGTAGCAAAAACCTTAACGCGCCTAGAATATTCTTCCATACCAAGAGCTTCAGCAAGCAACATGGCAACAGTATAAGTTTCTTCTCCCGAAGCACAACCTGCACTCCAAACACGGATAGGTTTAGACACATGCTTACTGTTAATAATATTAGGAATAATTTCTGAAGCAATATACTGCCAAGCTTGTGGCTCTCGAAAAAAAGCGGTTACGTTTATCAATATAGTATTAAATAAATTTATAAACTCATCTGGGTGTACTTCCAAATAATCAAGATAATCATTGTAATTTTCTAAACCTATAACTTGCATTCGCTTACGTATACGGCGACTTAAACTAGTACGCTTATAGCCACTAAAATCGAAACCACGGTTACGACGAATGTACTCTAATAAAGCTTCTAAATCTGGTTCTTGTTCGGTAGAGGTCATAAAAAATCAATTGGCAACCAATTTTAATAAATTAGGAGCAATCTCCTTTAAAGGCAATATAAAATCTACACATCCAGTATTAATAGCATTAGATGGCATACTAAAAAATTGCGAAGTTGCTTCATCTTGGGCAATAACTTTACCACCTGCACGTTTTACAGCCATAACTCCATCTTTGCCGTCTGCATCCATACCAGTTAAGACTATAGCAATAACACGTTCTTGAAAACTATTAGCTGCTGACTCAAACAATATATCCGCAGCAGGACGCACATGACGTACTTTTTCGGCGTTTGATAAAGATAGCGTCGCATCAGGGTTAACAACTAAGTGCCAATTAGGAGGCGCCACATACACTACTCCAGGAGTTAAGATATCTAAGTCAGTCGCTTGTTTAACCAACAAAGGTGTACGTCGGTCAAGAATTTCGGCGAGATAACTCTGATAATTTGGGTCAAGATGCTGCACTATCGCGATAGGTGTAGCAAAGTTTGCTGGTAAATTTGATAAAATTGTACTCACAGCTTTAATTCCACCGGCAGACGCTGCTAGCACCACTAAGTAGTGGTTACTCATTTGTTGATTTTCGATTATTAGACGGTTGATTAAAGGAGTTTACGATTTCTTCTTCTTGGGTGCCACCATTTTGAATAAGTACACTACGAATAACTTCAGCGCGCGCTTCGGTGTCAAATGCATCTTGTTCCAAACGTTGTGCGGATAAATTTTGGTTACGGTCTCGCATCCTTTTAGACATACGACGAGCTAGCGATGCTTTTTCTTCTAAAGCCCGAAATGCAATCCATAAAGCATCTTCTAGTGCATCAGATTGCTTCGCGAGTAAAGTCTCTGGAGAATAAGCATGACCAATACGGCATCGAAAACGAAACATACCTTTTTCTTGTAGTTCCCAAAGATTACCGCCACAATCTGGACAACTATACCCCGAAGGATTGCCAGGTTTATCGTCTGAGTGAAGCCTTGTTACACTAAATTCTGCCATATCAGATTCGTAATTCATTAATTCGGGAACATGCTGTTGATTTTTCGTTTCGACTGGTGTATTTACTAAATCTACTAGTAAAGATGGAATCGACGATAAAGGTACAATATGGTCGATGTCGTCAACATTCTCAATTGCGCTGCTCGGCATTCCACTATATAATGCGTCCGAAGGGTCTTGAACGACAGCTAAACCACCTCTTATTTTTACCGCCGCTAATCCAGCAGTACCATCATCAAGCGCACCAGTTAATATCACACCTATTACTCTGCCATCGTAAGCGCGCGCTGCGGTGCGAAACGTTGGGTCAATAGCTGGACGATGATTATTTTCTTTTGGTCCACGAACTAAATTAACGTAACCAGATTTTACGAGTAAGTGATAACCCGGTGGCGCCACATAAACATGCCCCGGTTCTATGACTTCTCCGTCTTTAGGATGATGCGCTGGTAAACGTTTAGCTCGGTTAAGAATTCTAGGTAATACACTAGTACCTTCAGAAGGCACATGAAGAATTACAAATATAATAGCATTGAGGTCAGACGGTAAATTCTTTACTAAATAAGTAAGTGCTTCAACTCCTCCTGCCGATGCTCCGACAACGATTATATCGTGATTGGGCATTATGTTATTTCTCCTTTACAGCAATGTGTTTAAAATTCAACAACACTGCTTACAAAAAGTTAGCAGAATACGGCTAGCTTAACCACCTAGCTCAAAGGTGATTTTTACAAACCAGGTCATCTACCAAAAGTTATAAATTATAATTATTACAAGATTTTAATTCTTGTAAACCAAGAATCCATTTATTGCGTCAAAGAGCGCTTCTGGTTCATCTGCACGAATTAAATGACTACTATTCTCAAAAATTCTTAAATCAGAGTTTTTAATACCTTGAGCAATTTCTTCTGAAAATTCAGGAGCGCATATCCAATCATGGCGCCCACCGATTACTAATGTCGGAGCAATAATCTTGTATAATTGGTCACGTACATCGTAAGTTCGTAGAAATCCACCAAATGCTTCATTAATAGCATCTATTGAGAGAATTTTATTATCCCAAACCTTTACAGAAGTATTTGGGTCATGTTTGAGTGAATACATCGGCGCCAGAATTTTAAAATAGTCGCGCAATTGTTCTTCATTTTCAAAATTACCATCCCAAAGTCGTTGAGCAATCAAATTTTGTGCTTCAGTTCCACGTTCAGCTAAAATTTGCTTTGCCCGTTCCAAGAATTTATAACTCGCAGTGCTGACAATAATAATAAGATGCGAAACATTTTGCGGGTAACGAATAGCATACGATAGTCCCACCATACCACCATACGAAGTACCGATAACAACAATTTTGTCAAGTCCTAAATATTGACGCAAAGCTTCCATATCCTCGACATTATTATCGAGAGTGTAAGTTTCCTTGGCGCCGCGTTTAGAACGTCCTTGTCCACGGTGGTCAAAATATACTAATTGCAGTCTACGTGTTAAAGTTGAAAAAGTCGGCTTGTAACCAGTATGGTCGGCGCCGGGGCCACCGTGAATTAAAAAAGCAGTAGGTTTTGTGTAGGTACGATTATTTTCAACTACTACACTACACCCTTCAACATCAAAGAATATTTCCGTGTCTCTAATTTTAGCAAACATTATTTTAACTCTTGTGGAACGGGCATCCTGCCCGTCTTAACATTTAGTATTTTTTGCCGAATACGAGCGACAATTTCGGGAGTTAATTCTGGTTCGGGATCAACTATTTCACGTTCAGCTAAAACTGCCTCAATTTCTTCTGGAGAAGCTTTTTTTGAATTTTGTAAAAACTGAGTAAAGGACTGCTTTTGCTCTTGTCTTTCTTCTATAGATGTTGCCCGAACTGAGTAATTTGAATAATTCATAACTAGTTACTTTTTGTAAAAAGAAAGTTGAATTTTACAGCCACTTAATATTAATTTACAATTGGGACGGGCAGGGATGCCCGTTCCACAAGAGATTTATCATGAGGCTTGGCGTTGCTTAATTCTTTCAGCGCTACCTGTAGGAATTGATGCAATGAGCTTTTGCGTATATTCTTGTTTGGGTTCGCGGTAAATTTCTTCGGCTCTACCTTCTTCGACAATTTGACCACGGTTCATGACCATAATTCTATCACTCATAAATTTGACTACGCTTAAATCGTGGGAAATAAATATATAAGTCAAGCCAAATTCTTCTTGCAGTTCTTTGAGCAAGTTTAATACCTGTGCTTGTACAGATACATCGAGTGCTGATACTGACTCATCGCAAATAATAAATTTAGGATTTAATGCGAGAGCGCGTGCTATACAAACCCGTTGCCGTTGTCCTCCAGAAAATTGGTGTGGGTAGCGGTTCATTGCGTCAGCACTAAGTCCAACTCGTTCGAGAAGGTATGCTGCACGTTCGCGCTGTTCTTTTTTGCTTTTACCGATACTGTGAATTACTAACGGTTCCATTATTGCTTCCCCAACTTTCATGCGTGGGTCGAGGGCACTAAAGGGATTTTGGAATACAATTTGCATCTGGCGCCGTAATTTTTGTAATTCTTCACCTTTAAGTACAGTAATATCGTTATTTTCAAAGATAATTTGTCCGCTAGTTGGTTCAATAAGTCGTAACAATGTACGAGCGAGCGTACTTTTTCCACATCCCGACTCACCCACAAGTCCCAAGGTTTCACCGCGTTTGATATCAAACGATACATCATTTACTGCCCAGAAGTAGCGTTTAGTACCGCCAAATACTCCTTTTATAGGAAAACCGACTTTAAGATTTTTGATTTGTACGAGTGCTGGTTCTTTCTCAAGGTTATCTAGGCGCCGATTAATTTCTTCAAAACTAATTTCAATAGGTTCTGAGGGTGATTTACCTTGAATAATCATTTCTCCTGTTGGTGTTTCTTCAACGCTCATATAGTCAGAAACGGTAAGAAGTTTCACAGGACGACTATTAAGTGTTGGACGACAAGCAACTAATCCTTTAGTATATGGATGCTGAGGATTGTTAAAAATTTGATTAGAGGCGCCTTGCTCAACGACATTACCTTTATACATTACAGCGATATTGTCAGCAACTTCAGATATTAAGCCTAAATCGTGAGTAATAAAAATCAACGCCATATCGCGCGTTTGTTGTAACTCGCGTAGCAAATCAATAATTGTTGCTTGCACAGTAACATCAAGCGCAGTAGTAGGTTCATCAGCAATTAATAATAACGGGTTACAAGAAATAGCCATAGCTATCATCACCCGTTGCAGTTGTCCCCCCGAAAGTTGATGGGGGTAACGTTGGAGCATTGAATCTTTGTGCAGGTTAACTAGCTCAGAAATTTTTTGAGCTTCCACAGATGAACCAGTTTGTTTTGCTGTTTCTAAATACTGCGCGCGTAACTGCTCATCGCTAGGGAGAAGCTTCACCTCTTGCAAACCAGCGATAGCTTTTTGTTTAGCTTCACCAGCAGAAATATTTTGGTGACGTAAAATAGCTTCAATAAGCTGATAACCAATAGTAAATACAGGATTAAGCGAACTCATCGGTTCTTGGAAAATCATCGCAATATCACCACCCCGGTAAAGCTGCATTTGCTTCGCAGGTAGTTCCACCAAGTTAACGGGTGGAGTATTTGGTTGAGGAGAAAACAAAATTTCACCGTTAGTTACCCGTCCCGGAGACTGTAACAAACCCATAACAGCAAACGAAGTAACAGACTTACCGCTTCCAGATTCTCCTACAATGCCGAGAGTTTCGCCACGACGCAGGTCAAACGATATATTATCAACAGCTTTGACGGTTCTACCATCTCCTGGAAACTCTACACGTAAGTTGCGAACGGATAATATAGTATCACTCATATAGTTGTGTATGAATATTAACTAAAAATTATTTGGATTTTAACACTACATTTGGCGATTGTATGTTGGACGCTGCTGATCCCCCCTAACCCCCCTTGATAAGGGGGGAATAAGAGTGCTACTTTAACCCCCTTTATTAAGCGGGGACAAAAGTACTTTAACCCCCCCTTATTAAGGCGGGGCAGGGGGGGATTTCAATTTGTGTGTACACTATAGTTAATAAAGGCAGCAACAAAAGCGAATATTATAACTACACTTTAAGCCGCTAGAATTTATGTTTTCGTTTACAAAACTTTATATTTAAATTACAGCATTGCTCCTTCAAGATACAAAAGCGATAATAGCAAGTGTCGTTATGGGAATATGGTGTATAAGAGGGATTTAGCTAATTGCATTACTTATGGATACAGACGCAGCATTACCTGAATATTAGACTTCGGTCTACTTCATTAAATATGTATCGAGTTCTGAATGCCAAGAAAATAAAGGCAGGGGGAGTTCCACACCAGTACTACTGGTTAAATAAACAGGTAGTACTATTAAAAGTCCCCGAAGGTATAAAATATTGATAGTAAGCGAAGCATCTAGGTAATCGTGATATACACTCCTGTGCTTGACTACGGGACTCATCACATATCAAGATACTTTTAAAAAGATTTGGCTTATTTTTGCATAACTTCCAAAGTCTGAGAAATATACGTAGGTAGAAGGCTAAACAGAGAATGGAAAAACATGAACTTCAAACAAACTGCTTTGCTTGGAATTTTAGTAGTAGGAATTGGAACGGTTAGTGCAGAGTCAGCAGGTGCAAGAAATCAAAGAGTAAAAACACCTGTAACCGCACCTTCAACTCAGATTACTCAATCTTCATCATATGTAATCGCTCAATTAACAGAAGCAAGCTCTCCAATTTATGGAATTTGGAAGCTCAAATTTAGCGTTAATGGAATTGTTCATGAAAGCGTTCTTGCGATGAATGGGTATTCGGGAGCAATGAGAACTAGGTATTTTGACCCAAATTTAAGACGGACGCAGGCTGTAGACCAAACAATCAGACTTAAGTCTTCATCGCAAGGGTTAGTTTTAGTGGGATATAATCCTGTTTACGCTGGAACTACCAGAAGACACCCTACTTACAATGCTGACAACTTTTTGATTTCTGTTCAGCCTAATGGTTCGAGAGCTATTTATACTTGTGATACTGCTAGGCAGTGTTCGGCTGTAGATATAGAAACTATTAAATAATCACATTTGTCTTACCACTTATTCAAAAAAACCCAGCGATTAATTAGCCGCTTATCGGAGTAAATTAATTTGTAACAATTTATTTGAATTTAATTTACGTATTATGAAGAATTTTACTGTTGCGGCGCCTGCATCACCAAGCTATTGTAACTGAAGCGTTAATCGTTTCAGGTGTCGATAGCAGATGCTCCACAATTACAGGTAATGGTGTCATGGATTTATCGTATCTTTAATTTCTAAAACGCTCTCCTGATGCTATAGTATCGCTATAGACAATTTAAAGATGATTCCACGGCTTTTTTCATGACGGAATTTTATTGCAATTTGTAACAAAGTCCTAATCAAGCTTGTGCATGACATTAAGCATTATTTAAAACTATGCAACATAAAATTTTATTTTGTTCTTGACATCGATTTGGTTTTATGATTATCGGTGAAAATATAACTGGCTTTGAGTTGTTATGTGCGCGCTCTTTGTAAATAGATGATTTATATTATTTATATTATTCATGACAAATAAACAGAGTTGGCTTTACAAGTTACTGGTATGCAGTCTGATATCCACTCATCAACCAGCGCAAGCCCAAATCACTCCTGATAACACTTTAGGGGCAGAAGGTTCTCGCCTGACACCTAATATTTTAATTAATGGTGCTTCTTCCGACCGGATTGATGGCGGCGCCGTTCGTGGCAGTAATCTTTTCCATAGCTTCACTGAATTTAATATTAAATTGGCAACGCAGCAGCAAATAGTGGAGATAGCGGAGATATCAATATTGCTGCTGGGAATATCACAATTGCTGGAGATGGAAGAAACTTAACAAGTAGTATTGCTACTTTCACTAGTAGTCAAGGCAATGCTGGGAAACTGACTCTAAATGCTAATGATATCAACATTACTAAGGGCGGTTCCGTTTTGGTTTCTACTGGCAGTACAGGTAACACAGGTGACTTGACAATTCAGGCGAGGAATTCAGTTAACATTACTGAAAATGGGAATTTAGCTCTTTCTGCACTAAGTTCAGGTTCAACGGGCAACTTGCGGATTGAAACAGGCACGCTCAAAATCGAAAATACAAATGGAATAGGCGCCTTTTCCAGTGGTTCAGGAAGTGCAGGCTCTATCTTCATTCAAGCAAAGAATGCATTTGAAGTAATTAATGGTCAAATTATTACAGGTGCCCTGCTTGAAAGTAAAAGTCGAAGTGATATTACTATCGACACAAAGCGATTCAATCTTACAAATGGCGCCGCATTGGTTACAAACACATTCGGTGCTGCTGATGCGGGCAACATTGTCATTCGAGCCAGTGAGTCAGCGTCAATGAGTGGTGTTTCACCATCTAATTCTCTATATAGTTTTATATCAAGTGCTACTGCTGGGGAACGAGAAGATAGCACTGGCAACATCATAAAAGCAACGGGCAATGGTGGCAATATTACAATCGAAACACCACGATTAACCTTAAGCGATGGAGCAGGAGTTAGTACTTCATCGCTACAAAGTAGGGGCAATGCTGGAAATATCACTATCCGCGCTCTTGATGTTGAACTTGATGGATTTGTGGCATTACCTGATGCTGATTTCGCTCGAACTAAAATAGCTACAAATATCGTTCTTAGTGACGCGGATGTGAAAGCAGGTACGTTGAGCATTGATACCGAGCGGTTGCGACTTAGTAATGGCGCCTATTTGGACACATCAGTTCAAAGTGGACGAGGACAAGCTGGTAATTTAATAGTTCGTGCTAGTGACTCAATTGATATTGACGGTCAAGGTCCCCCAAACCGCGATAATGTACCATTATCATCGGGTTTCTTCGCTCAAGTGCAAATAGGAGGCATCGGTTCTGGTGGTAGCATAAATGTTGAAACAGGACGCTTGAGCTTAAGCAATGGCGGACAAATTTCTGCGGCAACCTTTGCTACTGGCAATGCTGGAAATATTTTGATTAACGCAGGTCAAATTGATTTGCGTGGGTTTCCCTCTCGGATATCAACAGAGGTTTATGAAAAAGCTGTAGGCAATGCAGGCGATATCCGTATCAACACGCAGCGGTTAAATTTACAAGATGGAGCAGATATATCCTCTACCACCTCTGGCAATGGAAGTGCGGGTAATTTAACTATTCAGGCAAGAGACATTGTATTTAACGGTGCAGCCAGCAGATTGCTCTCATCAGTTGAAGAAACTGCTAACGGAAATGGTGGTACTGTTAACATTAACAGCAATAGCTTAACTATTCTAAATGGTGCTTTCATTAGCGCCCGTACTAATGGACAAGGGCGTGCAGGTGATATATTTATTAATGCAAAAGATAGCATCACATTAGATGGCACTCAAGACGGTTCATCTAGCGTTATTAGCGCCAGAAGCACAGCAAAGGCAACTTTAGGTAGCGGGCAAATTACCCTCAATACTAACGCCTTAAGTTTAAATTCTGGAGCAAATATCCTTGCTACCACAGCAAATACTGAACCAGGTGGTAACGTCAGTATTAATGCTAACACTATCGATATTACAAACGGCGGACAAATTCTGACTTCAACAAGCAGTAGTGGACAAGCAGGTAATATCACTCTCAATGCCAAAAACGTTAACCTAGCTGGAATTGATAGCACTTACGCCCAACGACTTAACGAGTTTGGGCGCCCAATTGTGACGAGTATTAGCGAAGCTAGCGGATTGTATGCTAATACAACAGGAGAATCCTCTGGTAAAGGTGGTACTATTCGTGTCAACGCAGAAAGATTGAATATTCGTGACCGCGCAAGCATTTCTGTTGATAGTCGCGGTAGTGGTGTAGCTGGTGATATTAATGTTAATTCCCAGTCAGCACGACTAAGCGGCGCCAATATTGTTGCGGAAACAGCGTCTCAAGATGGCGGTAACATCAATATTGAAAATACAGATTTATTATTATTACGTCGAGGTAGCCTGATTTCAGCAACAGCAGCAGAAGGCGGTAACGGCGGTAATATTAAAATTAATGCTCAAGCAATTGTGGCAGTTCCCAAAGAAAACAGTCGTATCCGTGCAAACGCCGTTCGCGGAAACGGTGGAAACATCAATATCAACACTCTTGGAATTTTCGGTATTAAAACATCACCTTTTCCTCTAGAAGAAAGTGACATTACTGCTAGTTCCCAACTCGGTGTTCAAGGGCAAATTTCCATCACTCAACCTGATGTTGACCCCACCCAAGGAATAATTGAACTGCCAAATGAAGTTGTTGATGCCAGCAACCAAATAGGTCAAACCTGTCCCAGAGGTTCAAACGCCAAACCTTTGGGTGAGTTTGTTGTCACCGGACGCGGTAGTTTGCCACCTAACCCTCTGCAACCGCTAGCAGGTACAACTACCCCTACTCCACTAGCAACTTTGGATGGAAAATTCGCAAACAAACCATTCAACATACCTACCTCTACTCCACCCGAAGCAATTGTCGAAGCTCAAGGTTGGGTGAAAACTGCCGACGGTCAAGTTATACTTACTGCCTCTGCACCAGAAGCTACACCGTCTGCATCTCTAACAACTGCTATATGTTCTGTGTCTAAATAGCTACGAGTTATAAAATTAATAATTTTGTGGCGCCAGTACTACTGGTTACGTTAACCAGTAGTACCAAAAGTCAAGGGCAAAAATTAGAGAAACCTTTATTCCTCAGCAATTTACTCTACTTTACGTACTGTAAGTAGTTTATTAATTCATGTTTATGCGTAATTTTGCATAAGTATCCCCAGCCCAGAGGTATGTAGTTGTAGGAGCTAATTTAAATAATTCCCAAGGCTTGTAATAGACGAGAGTATAAATGCTCTCTCGTTCTCCAATGGGAATGTCCAAAATCTAACTACAATTACTAAAACTATGGTTGTCTCAATGAGAACACGACGTAAAGGTTTCGTTGGTTTATTTTTGACTGTAGTAGCAGCTGTAAGCATTTCTTCACTCTTCTTGTCATCACAAGCTTCTGCTTACCCAACAGCAAAGCAAAATTACCTTATAAGTAAGAACAACGTAGAAAAGCAGAATACTAATAAGTTGTTTGAGCAAGGTCTAGCTCTTGAAAGTGCAGGTGAGTATAAAAAAGCTGAAGCAATTTGGCGCCAAATTTTACAAGTCGAGCCAAAAAATTCTGAAGCTTACCTGAATTTAGGTAATAATCTTTACCACCAGCGTAAAATAGACCAAGCAATTGCTGCTTACCGCAAAACTATTGAAATTAATCCCAATTATGCTGATGCTTATAGTAATATCGGGATGATGTTGGGTATTCAAGGAAAATTAGATGATGCAGTTGTACATTTTAAAAAAGCTATTAAAATTGACCCTAATCATCGTTTAGCTAATACCGGAATAAGTATTGCGTTACGCTTGCAGAATAAGCTGGATGAAGCAGTTGTCGCTTATGGTAAAGCTATTGAACTTGACCCAGAAAATACTACTTTATATCTCGATTTAGGAGATATATTAGGCAGACAGAATAAGTTAGATGAAGCACTCACAGCTTACAGCAAAGCTACTGAAATTAATCCTGGGTCTTCTCAAGCATATGTTGGAGTCGGCAATATCTTGACTCAACAGAGAAAATGGGAAGAAGCTCAAACAGCTTACAACAAGGCAATTGAAATTGACCCTAAAAATGCTTATGCTTGGTCAAGCTTAAGTCATGGATTACGATTGAATAATAATCAGCAATCTGCTGTCAGCGCTGCTCGTCAAGCCATCAAACTTAATTCAAAATTAACTACTGCTTATAATGCTTTAGGCGCAGCATTAGGTTCACAGAATCAATTTGATGAAGCTATTTTTGCTTATCGACAAGCACTTGAATTAGACCCAAATAATTCTGATATTCGTACTAATTTAGCTGAAGCCTATTACTATCAAAACAAGTTTGATGAAGCATTTTCAACTGTGCAGGATTCAATTAAGCAAGATGGTAGTGCTTTTAGTTATGCCTTGCTGGGTAATATCTTACAAAAACAGAACAAGCTTGATGAAGCTATAGAAGCTTACTGTCAAGCTTTAAATCTTCCCAATGAATTAATTACCACAAGACCGGGAGAAACTGATTGGGTTCTTACCTACTCTCATGCAATGGCACATAATGGTTTGGGGCTAGTGCTAAAACAACAAGGAAAGCTAGAAGCAGCAATTAAAGAATTTGAGCTTGCAATTTCTGTTGATAGTGACTTTATGACTGCTAAAGAAAATCTTAAGCAAGCTCAACAACGTGTGAAGTTATAAGAGTTTATAAGTTCATGCGCCAAAAGCTTTAATGGATATACATTTCGCCGCGAGTACTACTGGTTAACGTTAACCAGTAGTACCAAAAAAAATATAGTATATAGTTATTACATTTACTACTACCCATACCCGCAAAATATGAGAAGTATATATAGCTAAAGCTTCTAGTTAAAGAAGTTTATATGTTGGGGTGGCAACTACGGGACGGCGCTGTAAAAGCTATTAATTTGATTGTAGGTTAAGTAACGCGCGCTTATGCTCAAATTTTATGTTGGGTGGAGGCTTTGCGGAACCCAACCTACGACTACGACTGGGTGCTAATTTACCGTAATGACTCTGTTGTTAATGATACATTGCACAGGAGATAATATTGTAATAGGTTTAATTTTCAGCACAAGGATAAAAATAATTTTTTAATTAATATGCCAGATAAAAAACAAAGTGGATGTGGATGTTCGAGTATTCCAATCTCAGTTATTTTACTGTTTTTAGGAGGTTGTTACTGGTGGTTTATACATTTAGGTAATTTAAATAAGATAGTTAGTTATGCAACTAGCTTTTTGCCGAATAATCAACCAGCGACTATTCCTGTTATAAAGGAGGCGCCAAGCACGTATGAACCCATTGCAAAGCTCCCACAGGCGCCAATTGTTACATCAACAAACTCACCACAAGCACCTACACCTATTAGTACGCCAACGAACATACCACAGGCGCCAGTTAGTACACCAACAACGAAACCACAAGCACCATTAGCTCAAACTCCTTGGGATAAAAAAGCTATTAGAGGAATTTATTTAAGTAGATATCAAGTTACCAATAATGCTGACGAGCAAACTATTCGTGAACGAGTTCGTTATTATCGCGCACAAGGAATTAATACGCTTATTCATGGAGTTTGGGGTAATGGCTGTACTATGTATAATAGCGAAGTGTTGCAGCAAACCCTTGGATTTAAAAGTTGTCCAAATCAGTTTCAAGATAAATGGTTAGATTGGATGATTGATGAGGCACATAAACAGGGGATGCAAGTTCATGCTTATTTTGAAAAGGGTATTAAAATAGATAAGAATAGTCCTATTTATGATATGGCTGTTTCTAAAAAGTGGCTTGTGCCTGGTGTTGATAAAACCTATGCTGGAATAGACCATTATGTTCTGGATGTGGAAGTTCCAGAGGTGGCTAATTTATTTAAGAAAATCTCTGTTGAATTTGTTCAGAAGTATTCAAATATTGATGCAGTGCAA
Organism: Calothrix sp. PCC 7716; assembly: GCF_019977735.1. GTDB lineage: Bacteria > Cyanobacteriota > Cyanobacteriia > Cyanobacteriales > Nostocaceae > Dulcicalothrix. The sequence continues at coordinate 7,368,312 of NZ_AP025018.1, forward strand.
TGGGATGATTACTTAGGTTATCATGCTGAGTTGCCTGGTCAAGTTGACCGCACTGCTCATTTAACTAAGTTTGTGCAGGAAATGATAGCTGATATCAAAAAGGCTAATCCAAAGGTTAGTTTTGATATTTGTCATCATAACCCTTATTGGGCTAAACGTTATTTTGCTGCTGATTTACTTGCTTGGAAAGTTGATAGAATTTTTATTCAAGCTTACAATGATGCTAATTTTAAAGAAGAGTTGAATTATGCTCAAAATTATGCTGGGGTGGCAATTACAGATTATCAGTTTAGTCGCTTGAAGGAGTTGATTGATAATAATAAAATTAAGAGTATTTTAGTTTTTCCTTTTTCTGGAAAGCCTGAAGAAACTGCTGCTAAGGTCAAGAGGATTATAAAATAATTAATGTTCTATGTCATTCCTTTGTGTCCTTTGTGACGAGCGTGGTTCTCTCCTCTCTGTGTACTCTGTGCCTAATAAGGTAAAAGTCTCAATTGTAGTAAAAGTCTCAATTGTAGGGTGGGCAGTGCCCACCTTACTTTTAGGACGGCTGGGGACAGCCGTTCCACAAGATGTTCCACAAGAATACTCAGCACTCAACACTCAATACTCAGCACTCAACACTCAGCACTTTCAACTTAAACTTTTACTTCATTCGCAAAGTTAGCCCAGCGGACGAAGTGGAAGGCGCCTGCGACGGAACCCCATGCGTGTTCATCGGTTTCAAAGTCTCGTCCTCGGTCTAGGCTGAAAAATTCTTTTTCACTAATTTCAAATTCGTTGTCTAGATAGGTTTTTTTGCCGTCACGTTCGACTACACAACCTTTGCCTGGTTCGACTTTGCCTTTAAAGCTTGTACCTGTCCACTCAACTATCATGTTGCAACCGGGCATTTTTACGAGTTCGTCTTGTGTTAATGATTGTAAACGTTCGGGTTCGCGCGAGGCGCCGTAATATTTTTCTTCGTTTTTAAGGGTATAGTGTTCAATCTGAATATGGTTATCAGATGGTATTAACTTCATTACGCGCATTCGGTAAGGTTGATTAAGCGCAAAATGATAAGCTTGTTCAAGAAACAGTGTAACTCCAGATAAAAGTTCTTGGGGCAAAGGGCGGATGCATACACGGATGTGAGCAAAAAAAGGTGGGTTTTCGTAAGCTTGTTCTTGGTTACTAAAGTCCGCTGCCATCAAGCGCGCTAAAGATGCAACATCTGTAGAATGTGTCATTATGCCAGTTTTGGATAATCTAATCGGGTCAAAATTGATTCATACTGCTACTTTTATTGTAGAGCTTGTAGCAACTTCCAGGGCAGGAGAATTTTTGCTTTGATGCCGTCATTGACTATATATAGTTAAAAATAAGGAAAATTCATTATGCGTCGTTTAAGTGTTATTGCTGCCTTAACTTTATCTTTAATATCAACTTCTTCTGTACTGGCACAAACTAAAAAACCACAGTCACCTGATAAGTTTCCTCCAAACCCTTTAGAAATAAGAGTTTCTGACCCATTACTACCCGCGCGCAAGCTCGACCAACAACCTTTAACTCCTAGTGAACAACAGCAGTTAGAAGCAGCACTAAATAATCTTAACCAAGAAGCTATTGCCAAACTTCAAGCAGGTAATAGAGAAGAAGCTTTTGATACTTGGAACCGAGAGTTACGTTTACGTAGATATTTAGGAAATTTAGCAGAAGTAGAAGCTTTGTCAAGAGTTGGTGAAATTGCTTGGCGAGAAAATGACCGTCCACAAGTACAATATATTACACAACGGTTACAGTCGATTCAAAAACCGAAGAAATCACAACCTGTTACTGACTTAGAGGTACTACGCGCGCTAGGTCAAGCTTACCAAAATGTACGGGCGCCTAAACTCGCAATTGAAGTTTACAACCAAGTGCTAACACAAGTACGACAACAGCAAAATACTACAGCAGAATTAGAAACTTTAACTACAATTGCGTCAATTCACATGAGTTGGTTTGATTATGTTCAAGCAGCAACGACTTATGAGCAATTGTTGAGTTTAGCTTCAACTAGAGGTGACCGAGCTAACGAAATAACATATTTAGAACAGCTAGCTTATATATATGACCAAGCAAGACTACCGCAGCAGTCAGTTACTGTTCGTAACAAACTAGCAGCAATTTACACGAAAGATAATAATTTAGCAGAACTGCCGACATTAAAGATGGCTATAGGTAATAGTTACGAAGCTTTAGCGAAACAAGACCCTAGTCAATTAGAGAATGCATTTCAAAATTACCAACAAGCTTACACCATCGCTTGGGAACAAGAGCAATTCGTGCGCGCGGGTGAAGCGTTACAAAAGTTAGTAGCACTATACCGCTCGCAAGGGCAAATCGATGAAGCACTGCAAACGAGCCAAATTTTACTCCAAAGCGAAGAACTCGCTGGTAATTTCTATGGGATGATGACCACTTACGACCAAATTGGACAAATGCACTTGCAGCGTAAACAGTTTCCTCAAGCACGGAATGCTTTTGAAGAAGGACTCAAAATAGCTCGACAGCTACAATACGAAGATGGTTACTTCTCTGAGCAAATTCAAAAAATCCCAACGAATTGAAGACGTAAATGTAACAACACCCAGACAAAAGCTATTTTTTCTGTATATGAAGCAACCTTTTTTACGCCATTAACCGTATTTACTCGGAATAGTTCGTCGTGTAATATTCTCTAGTGCAACATTTGTAGTTATTGCAATTGGGCTATTGAGTAAATGGAGAGGAATGTGAACAGACCTTCATACGTTTTTATTGATCGCGGTGTAGAGGATTACCAAACCCTACTAGAAAATGTCAAGTCTGGCTATCAAGTTATCCTGCTAGATAGAGAGCGCGACGGCATTGCTCAGATTAGCGAAGTTTTGCAAAGCAGCCAAGAGGTTGCATCCGTCCATTTAGTAGCACACGGCAGCCCAGGTTGCTTATATCTAGGTAATACTCGGCTCGATTTCAACAGCTTGCGGCAATATGCAGGTTATTTGCTTTCTTGGCGCCTTTCCGCTTCAAAAAACCTAGGAAAATCTGGAACTCCTAAATCCACGCACAATCGCGGTTCATTGTACGATTTCCTCCACCCATCTCAGGATGGCACTCTAACCGTCCTAACGAGGACTTGCAAACGTCTGTTCATTCGGGTAATTTAATCCACCTGAGTCAATATACTCATTGGCAACCGAATTACCAAATTCAAGGAAACTATTCTCAGTTGTCCCGTTGCGTAAGCTAGAGGAGGCTGTTGGCCTAGGCTGAAAGAAAGAGTGTCGGGCTGAACCTTTCACCCTCTTACTGATTGCGTTCCAGTATGACCAGACGTGCTTCTTGGGTTCCTTACCTTCGTAGGCGGTTCTGGCTGGAACGCTCTCAGAGTAGTTCATTGCACGGCGTGCAAGTACTAATGCTGCAGAACAACCTGAATTCATCCCGTAAGTGGACATAAATTTTGCCATGCCAATTAGAGATGAGTACGCAGGATTAACGGTAATTAATTTAATTCCTAATTTAAAGCATCTTGAGGAAAGTAATTCATAAAAACGCCGATAGGCAAAACCAGAAATCATCCGATTATAACGTTTATGTTTGGCGCCATTATTTAGTTGTGCTTTTTTAGCATCAAAATCTAATTCTTCAATAACAATGGGGCATTTAAAAGCAAGTGAAGCGGTTGTCAATTCTGTGACGACTGATGCTAAGACTGCCTCTGTTTGATTATGGGACAAACTATGAAGATTAAATTTAATGTCTCCAAATCGTTTGGGATTGCCATCAGCATTTACTTTACACCATGCAACCGAGTTGATATTTAAATCTACACCGATACAACCCAACATGACTGAATCAGATGTGATGGGTCGATATACATCAACTGTAATATGTACCTGCCAGACACCATATTTATGTTGAATTATCCGGTAAGTAATCGCTTGTCCACATGCCCATGCTTGTCTAATTTCTTTGTCACCATAGCCATTTAGATTAATTGGTATTTCTACATACTCACCATACTTCGCTTCTAAAGCATAAGGCACACGAATTTTTAATATGTCAAGAGAATCTTTCTCGAAACCGATAATTAATTGACAAACTTGATTCCCGTTTGACTCGTCCTTACTGCCAACAAAATAAATGGTTTCTTTATTGCCTAAATTCACGTGCAATTGTTTTGATTTTAAATGTTTAAGCTGAGACCTGTACTTATGTAACTTGCGTTTTTGATGATGGAGCTTATTTTTCGCACTCTGGTAATAGGTGCCTGTATCGCGTCCAAAAGCTCTCGATGATGCTTGGTCAAATTGGGGTTTATATTTTGATGGTATTTTTGCTTTTTTACCTGGCTTTGCAGTTTGATTATATTTAACGACTGCTTGTAAATATTCAATATGCTTTTTTACTTTCTTTTCGAGGGCATCGACTGAAGCTTTTAAAGATTTTATTTTCCCTTCAAGAGTTTTTATATGTCGTGCAGATGATTCTTTCGAGCTTTTGATTTCGCCTTCTATAAATGTAATAATACTCGAAGCTTGACGCTTATTAATTGCAAACCTATCTTGCAGGGTCTTATTCAAAGAAGTCAACTTTTGATTTTCAAGCAATCCTTTAAGACTAAATATTGATGCCGACATCGAAATGGCTGCATAGTCTGCCAAAAACAAACCTGAATTGGTATCTGTATGTATTTGCTTTACATAAGTTTGCTTTCTTAACGGCATTTAATACACCCTTTTATATCAATTCCACGACTTTAATTATTATATATTTATTATTATATATTTTACTCGCTTCGAGTCAATTAAGAATTATTACAAATGATGTTGAAGTAAGGAGGAAGAAGGAATTCGTAATAGCTAATAAAAATGCGCGTTCTGATGTCCTTGCTTCAATCCCACTTTTTTAAAGGTGGGTACTTAGATGCGAATTTCTTCGTGAATAATACATACTTATTTTTCGGAGTTTATTATGTATAAATATTTACTACTGAATCATTATCCTCAGAATTATCGAGATTTTAAATCAATAATCCTATGAAATCCTATGATTTTGGGTTACTGCTGATAACCCTTGCTCAATGCGCTGACATTCTTATCTACGGTTGCCGTGTTGCTTCCAAGGGATGTACCGATATTTTAAAACCCCTGCACGCATTGACGGGAGCAAGTATCGCTGCATCAAGTCAAGAAGTCGGTAAAGGCAAATGGGAACTTGATAAACAAATTGGCGATGTTACCGCAGCCTTGGCATTTACGTCCCAAGTACAACAAAGTTATGCAGGTACTCTTAGTGCTGGTTTTGCCCTTAGCAACAACACTCTAATTTCTTTTGATACTGGAAATCCCAGTAATAATACCAGTACTATCCCAATTACTGGTTTAGGGACAGATAGCCTATTAAGTATAGACTTTAGACCCCAAAACGGGAAGTTGTATGGAATTGCTGCTGATGGTGCGGGTGGTGTCAAACTTTACGTTATCAGTATTCAGACCGGAGCAGCTACTCAAGTTGGAACATCAGCCTCATTCGTCGATGCTAGTGGGGCGCCCATTGCCATCAACAGAAATGCCAGCTTTGGGATTGATTTCAACCCAACCGTAGATCGTATTCGCGTTGTAAATTCCGATGGTTTAAACTTCCGCATTAACCCAAATAATGGGGCAGCAGTTGATGGCAACGCGACTGCAGCAGGGAACCAACTAGACGCTAATATCAGCGGTGGTACTACTACAGTTGATGCCACTGCCTACACGAACAATGTTCCTAATGCTACGGTAACTACACAATATACCCTGGATGCAAATAGGAACGCGCTATTTATCCAGAACCCACCTAATAATGGTACTCAAACGTCAGTACTGCCAATAACTCTAGGTGGCGCCCCATTAGACTTTACAGCTGCCAATGGGTTTGACATTCCATCAGGCGTGAATGTCACTACATCGAATGCTCCAGCTACTGGACAGGCATTTAGCGCCCTCACTGTTGGTGGTCGGACTGGGCTATATGGGATTGAACTATCTACTGGTGTTGCCACGTTAATTGGGGCGATTGGTTCGGGTACAGTTCCAGTCCAAGGCTTCGCAGTTCAAAGTTCGGCTGTTGCTAATAGTACACCGCTCATCGGAATCAATAGATCGGGACAATTACTCCGCTTTAATAGTGCTACACCCGGTACAGCTACCAGTGTGGCAATTACTGGACTAGTTACAAGCGAGACGCTGGTAGGTATTGATTTTCGTCCAGCAACAGGGCAACTATTCGGCTTAGGTGTCAACAGTACCAACGGTTCGAGTAGTTTGTACATTATTGATCCACAAACAGGAGCCGCTACAACAGTTGGTACAGTTACTGATGCCGCAGGTAGTCCAGTTTCATTGGCAGGTAGTACTCAGTTTGGTATCGACTTTAATCCGACCGTAGATCGCATCCGCATCGTCACCAACACCGGATTAAACTTTCGCGTCAATCCCAACAATGGCGCCTTCGTTGATGGGGATACTGTGACAGCAGGCACTCAGCCAGATGGCAGAATTAATGGCAGTACTACTACAGTCGATGCCACTGCTTACACTAATAGCTTTGGTGGTGCTACTGTTACAACCCAATACACGTTGGATGCAAACAGCGACAGGCTATTTATCCAAAACCCACCCAACAATGGTACTCAGACAATACCATTGGCAGTAACTCTTAACGGTAGCCCACTTAATTTTGATGCCGTTAACGGCTTTGATATTCCTTCTACCGTGCGGACAACTGCATCAAATGCACCGACATCCGGACTAGGTTTCGCAGCTTTAACGGTTGCTGGCGCCACTAATCTTTATACGATTGACCTCTTAACTGGTGCTGCAACCAATCTCGGCGCCATTGGTTCAGCTACAACGGGACTAATCGGCTTAACCGCTGCTGAAACCCCTATTAATCCCACCCTTTCTACCAACTTTGCCTCTAACGGCAGAGCAGTTACCGCAATTGGGGGTAATTCTCCAAGCTTCGTGCAGTTTTCCCTAACCAGAAAGGAAAACGCATCTGTTAACGAACTCGTTGCTTTCAATGTTGATGACGAGCTAGGTAGTATTAATGGCATTGCTCCTGGCGCCACAGGTTATCTCGAAGCTGCTATAGCCCGCTCGCGCGTTATTTTCTCTACAATTGCTAACAATCCTAACGGTTTTGGAAACGGACAATCGAGCATTCTAGATTTTGGCGCAAATGCACGTTTCTCTACCTTTTTAATCCAAAACGGTAGCCTTGATGGGTTACGAGCAGGACAAGTACCAAACAGTAGCGTTATTTTCAGCAATCAAACTTCGCTACGGGTAAGTAACGCGATTGCCACTGGCGCCACCTTCAGCTTTGAGGACAACCCCAGTAACAACAGTGTCTTCAATGACGCAGTGGTACAGGTAGGTTTGGTTAATCAAGGCGCCGCAGTAGTATCAGCTTTACAAAGTCAGGGACAAGGAGAATTGCTCGATTTGCGTTCTCTCACAGGACAAGTTAATGCCACTTTTACTATCAATCGCGAAGCAGCGTTCGATAATTCCGTTGGGTTCTATCGTGTCGTAAATCGGGACGGAGGAATAGATACTAATGGCGATGGAACGACGGATATTCTGCCGGGAACAGCAGGTTACACCCAAGCAGCTATAAATAATCGCGTAGCTTCTATTGACTTGAGGGTGGGGAACCAACAGACAGCGAATATTACAGGACAGTTTACGGGTGGCTCTATTTACGTTCCCTTCTTAATTGCAAACGGAACAGTGGCTGAAGTTGTCAGCGGGCAGAAGTTAAATGACGTGTACTTGCCGTTTTTAGGAGCGAATGCCGATAGAGTCGATCATGTTCGTCTATTAGGCAATAATACCTTTGGCTTCGAGGATTTGTCAGGTGGAGGGGACAGGGACTTCAATGATGTCATTGTTCAAGTCAATTTCTCTAACAACGCCTAGTAGTTCATGTCATGTCGTTCGTTGTAGGGTGGGCACTGCCCACCTTACTATCAGCTACTTGTTCAAAATTTCGTAGAGTTTGTCTTCAAATTTTTGCATACAAGCAGGCCAGTCAAATTCAAGGATACCAGAGCGCGCTTGTTGTTTCATTTGTGCTTTTAACTCTGGGTTAGAGAGAATGGTAATTACTTTGTTGGCAAAGTCTACGGGGTCATTTGCTTCTGCAAGAAAACCATTAACTCCTGGGGTTACTTGTTCGGATGTTGAGGGAGCTTTTGCTAAAACAATGGGTGTTCCCGATGCGAGTGCTTCGTTGTTGGAGGTACAAAAGTTTTCGGTAGTTGATGGGTTGACAAATACATCCGCACGCGCGTACCATCCTAGTAATTCGGCGCCGTATGATTCACCCCAAATGGTGATACCATCGTACTTTTCTGCTAGGGTGCGAACTTCTTCGTCTAATGGACCACTACCAATTATTACCAAATGAACATCGGGAATTTTTGCAGCTACATATGGGAATGCTTCAATAAGTTGGGTGACGTTCTTTTCTGCGGTAATTCTACCGACGAATAATAATGTGGGTCGTTTGTCGTCGGGTATGGGGTCATGAACAATATTTGCAGGTTGAAACTTTTGACAGTCAACACCCTGATATGGTACATATTCGCTGCGCTGTGATTTAAATTCTTGGTAGCGAGCTAACTGTTCGCGCGAAGGGAAAAAATTATAATCGTAAACTTCGCTAAATTTCTTAATAGTTATTGGTAGAATTGGGCGTACTAAGTTAAAGAATTTATCACCTAAGTAATATTTGATATAAGCGACTATATCAGTATGGAATAATGAGACTGTTGGTGTACCTGTTAACTTACCATATTCGGCGCCTATAGGACGACCATAACCTTGAAGATATAGCGAATAAAACCCTCGTAATTGTGCAGCTTCTTCAATTATTACAACATCAGGTTTAAATTCTTTTAATAACTCCGTATCGCTCCAATACCGATAATTTAACGGTTGAGGAAGTGATTTATAAAATATGAGTGGTTGAGTAGGAAAAGCATAATGTGAAAAATTAGGGAAAGATTTTATATCATCGAGTCCCGGCATTGAACGCTTAGATAACTTTTTGGGATATTTATCATTACACTCTGGATGTATAAGAAAAACACTATGTCCTTGCTTAAGTAACCAATGAACTCGATGGTGTACACCAATTGAAACTCCCGTTAAAAAAGGAGCATACAAACTGGTAATTATTGCAATTCTAAGTGGTCGCTTATTCATAGTATTAACGTTATTCATATATCAACAATTTTTCCGTGTATAAATATAACGTAGGTTGGGTGGAGGAACGGAACTCAACCTACAACTCTAAATTTCGGTGTATAAATATAACCATTACGTAATTACGTAAGGTGGGCAATGCCCACCCAGCCCTTTCAACGCGAACAGTAGAACTACTAGAGCGGCGCTTGAAACCCCCATTCTTACGTTACCTAAAAATTAAGCTTTTTAGTCATCCACCTAATTTACTCACGAGAGCATATCAAAAATGGTCAAGATGGCGCCGTATATATTGTTCATTTTTTGAACGATATCCCGCAAAGCTTATTATTGGGAAGTTAATTGAACATGTATTTTAGGTAATTTTTTTAGTACTATTGTTCACGTTGAAAGGGCTGGCAATGCCCACCCTACAGATATGCTAATAGTTAATTTAAATATCAATTGAATTATTAGCAACAATATTTATATTTTTCTAAATTTATATAGTTACTGATTAACTTTTTATGTCTCCTTTGCAATACGTTTATCCAATAAAAGTATATTCAACCACAGAAATAATATTTTGATAAGTTAAATTAGCTATTAAACTCAATCAATTCATAACTTTTCGCTTCAATCAAACAAATATTTATGACAACCATCGCTGGAAAAAACGTACTCTTGACAGGCGCCTCTGGAGGTATCGGTGTATATATAGCGCGTGCATTAGCCAAACAAGGAGCTAATGTTATCTGCGTAGCGCGTTCAGAAGCTACACTCTCTTCATTAGTTACAGAGATAAAACTAAGTGGTGGTAAAGCAACTAGTTTTCCATTTGATATTAGTAAACTTGAAGAATTACCTAAGTTAATCGAGCAAATTACTCAAACTGTCGGTGGAGTGGATATTTTGATTAATAACGCTGCTATCGAAAAATACTCTGCATTTCAGAATTATTGCTTAGATGATATTCGTTCGATTTTAACAACAAATTTAATGGCTGGAATGGAGTTGACGCGGTTATTACTACCTGGAATGATAGCGCGTGATAGCGGTCATGTAGTCAATATATCTTCAGGTTCAGGTAAAAAAGGGGCGCCATATAACAGCATTTACTCAGCGACTAAAGCTGGGTTAATTATGTGGACAGATTCTTTACGTCAAGAACTAGCGGGTAGCAATGTTCGTGCAACAGTAGTTTGTCCTGGATATACGAATGCGGGAATGTTTTTAGCATTTGGTTTATCTGCACCAAAAATGGCGCGCGTTTCTGAGCCAACCGATGTAGCGAATGCAATATTACACGCAATTGAAAAAAATTATGGTGAAGTCATGCTAGATGGCTTTTTGACTAAAATACTTTTTGCGTATATACAGCTTGTTCCTGATTTTGGTGACAGACTCTATAGATGGATTGGTTTAACTAAACTCAATCAAACATGTGCTACTAACCGGATGGGAACTAAAGGTTAAAAAGCATATGAACAATAATCATTATGATGTAATTATTGTTGGTACAGGCGCCGGTGGAGCTACTTTAGCATATCAACTGGCGCCAAGCGGCAAAAAAATTTTAGTACTCGAACGTGGTGATTTTTTACCAAGAGAAAAAGCAAACTGGAATCCGCAACAAGTTTTACAAGCATCTATTTACCGTAATGCTGAGAATTGGAGTGACAAACACGGTAAACCTATCAACACCAATACACATTATTATGTAGGTGGAAATACCAAGTTTTACGGTGGCGCCTTATTTAGATTCCGTGAAAAAGATTTTGAGCAAGTTACTCACCACGATGGTGTTTCTCCAGAGTGGATATTGAAATATCGTGACTTGGCACCTTATTATACGATTGCAGAAAAACTCTATGAAGTACATGGACAGAGCGGTTTAGACCCTACTGAACCATTACAAGAAGCTTACCCCTTTCCTGCTATTACCCATGAACCTCATATTCAAGCTATCTATGAGCGTTTAAAAGATAAAAACTTTCATCCTTTTTATTTACCTCTATCAATCAAACTTAATCAAACCAATTCCTTACTAAGTGCTTGTATTCGCTGTGATACATGCGATGGTTTTCCGTGTTTTCTCAACGCCAAAGCTGACGCGGATATTAACTGTATGCGTCCAGCAATGAAACATTCAAATGTAACTTTAATAACTCGTGCAAAAGTTTCACACTTACATACTAGTGCATCCGGGAAAGAAGTTACTGGTGTTAATGTAGAAGTTGCTGGAAAACCAAGATATTACTCAGCTAATATAATTGTACTTGCTTGCGGCGCCGTTAATAGTGCGATTTTGCTGTTAAAATCTGCTAACCACCAACACCCCAATGGGTTAGCGAATAGCTCAGGTTTGGTTGGACGGAATTACATGGCACATAAGTTTGGAGTCGTTTTAGCATTATCAACACAAGCGAATCCGACAGTATTTCAAAAAACAATGGGATTTAATGATTTTTATTGGGGTGAACAAGATTTTCCATACCCAATGGGTAGCGTACAGATGCTAGGTAACATTCATAAAGAAAGAGTACTTGCCAATGCTTCATTTCTACCTTGCTTTATAGCAGATAAAATTGCAAATCATTGTGTCCCTTGGTTACTAATAACAGAAGACTTACCTGATTCTAATAATCGTGTTTATCTCAAAAATGACAAAATACGTTTGGACTATACCAGTAATAATAATAAAGCATTTAACCGTTTGATGAAACGCTGGATTGAAGTTTTAAAATCTATTAAGGACAGATATAAATTAAGACAATTATCTATATATCATGCCGAGAAAATGTCTATAAAAGAAGTCGGACATCAATGTGGTACATGTAGATTTGGGGAAGACCCTAAAACCTCTGTACTCGATATTAATTGCCGCACGCATGATATTGATAATTTATATATTGTAGATAGCAGCTTTTTCCCTTCAAGTACTGCAATAAATCCATCATTAACTATTATGGCAAATGCTTTGCGTGTAGGTGAGCATTTACTTACTAGATTGACATAAATATAGTAGCGAGTCGTATGGTGGGCAGTGCCCACCCTACAAATGCTAAAAGTATGAGTGCTGCTTTTTGTTATATGAGGTGTAGAATGATTTCCAATCGTTGAGATATATGTAACGTAGCAACTGCCATGTTCCTTCTGAGCCAAATTGACCTAGTTGTGCTAATCTAGATGCATGTTCGGACATTTTTGCTAAAGCAGATTCTGGTAATACTGCCATACAATACATTGCACACAGTAAAGATTTTTGTACTGATTCCATAACTTTATTATTCGTGAATAGGGTTGATAAACCTCTATCTTCAGAATAATCAGGAATACATAAACCGTTGAGGGCAACAGTGAAGTTATTAGTAGCGTTTACAATTAAATCTTCGATTGTTCTAGCTATTTGTTCGTCTTTTTCAATCTTGAAGCTGCCAATTCTGTCTCCTGGACAGTAAAAATGTCTTCTAGTTCCTTTTTCCATTGCGACTAATGGAACTCCACAAGCTGCTGCTTCTTCGTGTGTAATACCATATGTTTCTGTGTCTGAAGCGCTAACAAAGAAACCATGACGCAAACGAACAAAGTTATATAGCGTTGGTAAGAGGTGATTTGGCACTAGTCCTGTGACTGTTACGCTGTCTCCAAATCTTTTTTCTAACTCAGATGCAGCATATCCGGCGCCGATAAAGATAAAATGAACTTTATCTTTCATGCCTTTACACTGAAGCAACTGTTCGTAAACATTTATCAAAATTGAAATATTCTTCTCGTCGCTTAACCGACCAACGTATAAAATACATCTTTTAGATATTTTCTCTGGGTTCGTGGCAATGTCTATTAATGCCAAAGCGCTTTTATTAGAAAGCATTTCTAATTCGTGTGCGTAGTTGACTCGTTCGACAAAAGTCTCTACAGATGGTTGATAAACCTTAAACCGCGATAAATCACATCCTAATGGTAGCTCCCAAACAGGCGCCTTGATACAATATCTAGCTATATCCTCTGGCCGTGAAATAGTCACAGCATCACAACGGTTAACAAAAAGAGATACCTGTTGTTTGAGAAAAAATCTTAAAATATTAGCTAGAAGACCACCAATACCAACTAATGGGCTTTTTGGACATTCATCGCCTCTTCTAATAAAATCGTATGTTAGTTGTATTAAATTATGCGACCTTGAGTGTCTCAGATGGTTTACATACTTACTAACTTCTACTTCTAACTGTTTATACTTATCAGTAAATATAAGTTTGACTATCATTTTTACAGCTTTGACTATTAAATCTTGCAGTATTCCCAGTAATTCAAATAATCGAAAGAAAAAAAACGCAGATAACCCAGATTGTAAATAAGTCCAAAATTTCAATAAGAATGTTATACTCAAGTATTTTAACTTAGTTGATGCATAAATACCCCCTCTGGCGCTTTCTATAATTATTTTTAATATAAATTTTGAATCTATAAGCTTATAAAAGTCCAAAATAATACTTTTAAGATAGTTTGGAAAATAAGTATCTACTTCTGTGAAGACTGTATTAATTAATTTTACTTTTTTACCTTTAGATTTCATAACTTTAGCAGCTATATAACCTGAAGTTTCGGTAGCTGTAAAAGTTCCAAATGTATGAATTATATCAGGATTCTCTTTTATAATATCTTGAATTATGCTGAGATGAATTGGAATTAAATCAACTAAGAAGGGGAAAACACTGGGTGGAGATAATGGAAAAAGCGCGCGAGTAGTAATATTAGGTTTACTTTGCTTAATAGTAACGTTAGAAAAGGGATGATATTGCTGTGTTTTTGTACCTAGACAGTAAACTATTAACTCAATATCAATATCTTTTGCTGATTGATTAATCCAGTCATTGACCATTTGTTGGAAACCAGTAGTACTACCTTCAACGGCGCCAGTCCCAAGATAATCAGCGCACATCACAACTTTGATTTTATTTGAATTCATAATTAATCACACTTTTATTAAAACATTCTCTCTTGTGGAGCGGGCATCCCTGCCCGCCTGAAATTTAGGAGACGGGCAAGGATGCCCATCCCACAAGATGCCCATCCCACAAGATGGTCTATGATGAAATAGATGGTCTATGATGAAATAGATGGTGTATGCCACTCAACTTTGATAGTTATAAGTTATGAGTACTTTCTACTCAGCACTCAGCACTCAGCACTTTATACCTTATTGCTGCTGTAACCATTGTTTGGTTAACTGCATACCCTCGTCGAGGTTGATTTTGGGTTGGTAGTTTAGAAGATTTTTCGCTTTGGCAATTGAGTAAGCGTAAGGACGAGTCATAAAGTCTACTGACTCTGGTAATATATCAGCTTCTTTACGGAAGAGTTTTTGTCCTTGGTGACGCAGTTGTAAGAATAGTTTGATTTCGTCTTTGGGTAGTGAAAATGGAGGCGCCAAGTTTACTGTTGCAGCCAAACGGGTAAAATATTCTTTCCAGGTGGTTTCACTTCCATCGGTGATGTTAAATATTTCGCCATATGGTTGTTTTTCGATGGCAAGAAATACAGCTTCCACAAGGTTATCTATATATACATGGTTCATTACACCCTTACCATCGTTGACGCAAGCGAACATATTTTGGCGCATCATTGTGACAGGACGAACTACCCAAGGTATACTGCCTGGGCCATATACATCTCCTGCACGAATGATAACTACCCCAAATGATGGGTCGTTAAATTTGAGAATGGCATCTTCTGCTTCAATTTTGGTTTGGCAGTAGGGATTATTATCACCCTTTAATTTGCCGTCTTCAGCGATGTTATTCAAGTAGTCGAACCCATACACTAAAACGCTCGACATGTGAATAAAAGTTTTAGCACCAGCTTTTTTCGCTGCACGTGCTAAAGTTACGGTACCATCGACGTTAACTTTCTGAAAGTCTTTAAGCTTACCTCCTTCTTTGGTAATTTCGGCTGCGTGTAAAACTATATCTACACCCTGACAAGCTTTTTCAAGGATTGCGGAGTCATTAATATCACCAGTAATTACGTCAATTCCTAGTTGGTTTTGTTTATTTTTATCTGGTGTTAATTGAAATCCCTTGACTTTCATTCCTCGCTGAATTGCGAGTTCTGCCGCACGCTGTCCGATACATTCGTTGATGCCAGTGATAAGTATGGTTTGATTCATAAAGAAGAGTGAGTTGTTAGAAGATATCGGCAGGGTCAGCTAGACGTAATTTGTTAATGGCTAAAATACCAGAGATGAGACACATTAAAATTGTGGAAACAAACACAATTACCGCATTTTGAAAGGTCATCATTATTGGTAATTTGGTTGTATCCATTGCAAAGTCATATAAGCCGAGAGAAAATATGAAGCCTGGAAGATAACCTAAAATAGCTAAGATTATTGCTTGCTGCAAAACTACCGTTAATAAATAATTATTCTCGTAACCAATAGCTTTTAAAGTCGCGTAAGCAACAAATTGGCTAGAAATATTGCTGTAAAGAATTTGATAGACTATTACTACCCCAACTACTGAACCCATTGTCAACATCAGGTTTAAAATAAAGCCTATAGGTGTTCTTGCAGCCCAATATTGCTTTTCGTAGCTATTAAATCCAAGTTTTGTGAAAACCCTGACATCACTAGGAAGGTTTTGACGTAGGTTTTTCAATGCTTTTTCGGGGTCGGCGCCTGGTTTTAGAGTAATTACACCTAAATCAATTCTATCAGATGGACGACTAGCAAAAATCCTTAAAAAGGTTGAGTCGCTAACAATTAAATTTCCATCAACTCCGAACGAAGGACCAATACTAAATAAACCTCCTACTCTAACTCGATAACCAGTAGAGTTATTGAAAGGAAAAACTTCTACCATCACCGGGTTAGCTTTGTCTTGGCTAAATTGAAGAGGAATATCACCAAAGTAAGGTCGTGAGTCTCTGTCAAAAAGTATCACATCAGGAATTTTTAATTTATCCATATTACCTTCAACTTCAGGAAGGTTAATTACGGATTTTCCTGGTTCTACTCCTATAACATATATTGGGTATTTTTCCCCAGTCAATTCGTTTCTAAATTTGGCAAACTCCAAATACATTGGACTGACTGATTCGACGGTATCAAATCCTAATGCTTGATATAAACGCGCGCGGGGAAAACTTTGATTTGATGTTAGTGCTTTATACTGAGAACTAACTAGGAATAAATCACCTTGTAAGCGTTGATGAACTGCGGTAGCGCTCGAATAAAGTGCGTCTTGAAAACCGAGTTGTACGAACATCAATAGTACAATAAATGCCATACCCGCAACAGCTACGGTGAAACGTCCTTTCTGCTGAATTAGCTGTAGCCAAGCTAGAGGAGTTTTAAAAACCATTGTTAGGAGTTAGGAGTTAGGAGTTGGGATTTGAATGGCAACATCAACTTGTAGATTGGTTAAGCTTGCTACTCTTTGACTGTCGATGGGGTTATCGAGCCGAATTTTTACTTCAACTACTCTCCGGTCTGTATCCGCAGAAGGATTGACGCTCAAAATACTTTGACGCTCTACTTGTAAACCAATCTCGCTAACGGTTCCTTGAATTGCACCGTTAAATGCTGTACTAGTAATTTTAGCTTTTTGTCCTATCTGAACTTTTTTAATGTCAGTTTGATAAACTTCTGCTGATACGTACATTTGTGATATGGTACCAATTTCTGCAATTCCATCACTACCAATAACTTCTCCTGTTTTGGCATGAATTTTCAAAACTTTGGCACTAATAGGAGATTTGATGTAAGTTAATTCGTGTTCTGCTTTCGATTGAGTTGCGGCACTTGTTGCACTTTTTACTTCAGCAATAGCTAGTTGAACATCAGCAGGACGTACTTCGTTAAGACTCGCTAATTTTGCTTCTGCTTCCTTTATTTGGTCGTTAAGTGTATTGGTTGTGCGATTTAGACCAGCTTGAACTTCGCGAATTTGTTGAGTGATAGTTTGTGATTGTAATCGTTTATCGTCTGCTACAGATGCAGAAACGGCGCCTTGTCTATATAGCTGTTGGTATCTATTATTCTCAGTACGAGCATTATTTAACTGTGCTTGTAAACGGGCAATAGTAGCTTGTGTCGTTGCAATTTCGCCCCTAATAGTAGCCCGTAAGCGTGAAATTGTGGCTTTTTGAGCATTTATATCACTAATTTTGGCGCCTGATTTAGTTTGAACTAGTTTGGCACGTGCAACTTCCACTTTATCTAATGCTTGCTGAAATGCTGCTGATGTTCTGGCATATCCTTCCAGCCAACCAATAACTTGTCCTGCTCGTACAGCATCACCTTCTTTTACAAAAATTCTCTCAACTCTCACTCCACTTAATGAACTTGGCGCCGATAACTTTCTGACTTCACCTAATGGTTCAATACGACCTAATGCAGTAACAGCAACTCTAGCAGGAGTAGTTTTAACAGGTCGAACTACCTGTCTTTCACCTTGCGACATTACGTACCGCGTAACTGCATAAAAAGAGATGAGTGCCGCACTAATTCCCAGAGAAATAGCTAAAATTATCGGAACACGAGAACGAGGCTTCGTGTAAAACTGGCTGTCGTTATCTACAGTCATATTGTTTATTGTTCTCTATGTAAAGTACGCTGCATAATTATTGATGTGGCACAGGCATTGTGGCACAGGCATTGTGGCACAGGCATCCCTGCCTGTGTAACTTGTTATAAAATATACAATGTCAGGCAGGGATGCCTGACCCACAAGACAAATAACTGAGGTTTGCTATAAATGACTACAAATGTAGAGGCTTGTCGTCAATTAATAAAGCATTAATAGCAATAAGCTAATAAACCTATTTTTAAATATTGCAAACAATTTAAATATTGTCAAGCAAATGTAAAGTAAATGCCAAGCAAATGTTATTGGTATACCATTTCTTGTTGCAAGTATAAAGTTATCATGAATTACTTGATTGTAAAAACCATGTGTTTCATGAGATAATCAACAAATCATGGTAAACACTTGATCTAATACTCATTAGTTTACTTTATTCAGAAATCGCTTCACAAAGCGTTACGTTAATTACAGATTTTTTGCTGTAATTGCCAATATTTCTGATTAAAAGCAGTAATTATATTTCTGCTAATACAGTTATTTAACCAGCAAACAACTGTACAGTAGAATTTAAACATCAAAATAAACATAGAAACCTGGTTTCTCATAACTTAGCACTATGAAAGAAAAAGAATTATGCCTAAAGTGCTAGCAGTATTAATCGACCAAATAAACGTTGGCGCCAATCGTCGTCCAGTCAAGGATGACAAAGTAGTTGAGTTGATGCAATCAATTCGAGCCAACGGGTTGTTGAACCCAATTACAATTGACCAAAACTTTAATTTAATTGCGGGGTTACATCGACTCACAGCTTGTAAGATGCTTTCTTATAAGCATGTAGAGTGCAAAGTCGTAAGTTATGAAGATGCAGACCAAGCACGACTGGCAGAAATTGATGAGAATTTTATTCGTAATGAACTAGAACCTTTAGAGCGGTATGAACTCTGGTTAGAACGCGATAGAATTCTTGAGCGTATGGGTCTACGCTTCAAACCAGGGGATAACCAATACACAAAAAAGGGTGGTGAAACGGTTTCGCTACCTCCAAGAACAACATTGGAACTAGCCAGAGGGTTTGGATACAGCGAACGTTCTTTTCAACAAGGTAAACAAATCGCAAGAGATATTCACCCCGATGTCAAACAGAAAATTATCACGACTCCGTTCAAAAAAAGTCGTACCCTTCAACTCAAAATAGCCAGAATTGCTTATTATGAGCGAAATTGTGCCGAAATAGCAGAAAAAGCATTCTCTGAAGCAATGGCAAAAGGAGATAAAACCGAAGCAGAACATCAAGCTCAACTAGCAAAACAAGCTAGAGATAAACAAAAAGAACTACAGCTACAAGCACTCGAAGAAGCAGTATCAAACAAATCAACCACAAGCAGCAAAAACGATAAACCGATTATCAAACCTATCAGTAGTGTAGATACAGGTGAAAAATGGATGCTTCACAAGCATTTAGTTTACCGTGGCAAAACTACAGGCAAGCAGTTTATTAACTTATTACCATCAGATGCAGCACTCGCAATTGCCACCCTATCACCATTTTGGGAACATGATTATCTTATTAACGAAGCGCGTGTTGTCGCAGTATTACGTTCTCAAGGACACATCAATAATTTTTGTCGTAACAACAAAATGCCTTTCCAGTATGAATTAGTGCTTAATCAACTTTATATAAGTGTTTTTTCTCATCACACAATTACCAAGCCAGAGCCAACAATTTGTATCGAAGGTATCGAAGCAGCTATTAGTTATTTGTTAAACATGTACACAAATCCCAACAGTTTTGTGATATCTCCATTCATGGGGCATGGTGAAACACTCATTGCTTGTGAAAGGTTAGGACGTATTTGCTTTGTCGGTGATGAAAGTCCTGACTTAATTAATCGCGGAATCGCGCGGTGGCAAAAATTCACTAATAAACAAGCCAAAAAAACCAGCTTGTAACAGTAAGGTGGGCACTGCCCACCCTAGAAATTGTGTCTATATATAACCGAACAAACCTAAAGATATATCAATAAATAGTTACTAGATATACAGCTTTATTATCCTTAACATTCACATAATAACTATTACACATTTTTATAAAATTTATAAAACTCTTATCCGAAATTTTATATATGTGTTAGTGTTTGAAGTAATTGTAAAGCTCAAAACTAGATATAGCTATATACGCTCTTAGTGAAGAGGATGTAATTATGAACACGCGCGAATCCTAGAAACCGGGTTTCTTTATTGAAATCTTGCAAAAAATAATATTTTTGCATAGAAACCCGGTTTCTTACGCTCTGTGATTAATATCATTTTGTTTGAAGCTTGTAACAGGTGCTGGAGTAGTTTTACTATTTTGAATTCTAGATAGATGTACACCAATATATTAGGGATGTATGACATTATTTAACTTTGCCAAAAAAATGCCAATTGTAAATAGTTTATCACTATTCCAAAATCATTTACTTAGTGCAAGTTATTTTAGTTCGCTTAGTTATTGGATAACATTATCATTATTTATTATGTAGTAAATATAAAGTAGAATAGTTCGATAACTCTTCAATACAAAAATCTGTGTCACTTTTCAACCAAATGGTATTACAATTGCTGTTAGATTAAATTTAAACAGCGTTAAAAGTTAGTCGTCATTAGTTATGAATTTTTACTTATTAATTATTACTTATTAGTAAGTAACATTAACAAATGACCTTCTGTTGACGCGAAAAACTTTGGTCATTGCAAATAAATAGCTGCTGTAAGAAACAGATAGCTCGTTTTTGGTTGGTAACAGACATTACCAATTTATTATCAACACTACCAAAGATTAGCCTATGTCTGCTTCTTGGATAGATACAGCCTTATCACAGTTAAACGACGAAATAAGTAATTGTGAAAAGGTATTGTTCAAGTTTATTGAGGATAAAAAGAGGATGACAGCTCAAACTACGCCGATACATTTAAACAGAAAGCTGCAAGATAATCCTATTGCTATTATCGGCATGGCTAGTCTGTTTCCACAGGCAAGAACTCTGCGCGAGTACTGGGAAAATATTATTAATAAAGTTGACTGTATTACTGATATTCCAGATTCACATTGGAATGTCGAAGATTATTATGACCCGAATCCGCGCACAACAGAAGACAAAACTTATTGTAAACGCGGTGGTTTTATTCCTTATGTTGATTTTAACCCGATGGAATTTGGGCTACCGCCAAATATCCTCGAAGTAACTGATGTTTCGCAGTTATTAAGTTTGCTAGTAGCCAAAGAAGCGATGGAAGACGCGGGTTATAGCACATCCCGTGAATTTAACCGCGATAACGTTGGAGTAATACTCGGTGTTGCTGCCTCAAAACAACTTGCAACTCCTTTAGCCGCGCGTTTGGAATATCCTGTATGGGAAAGGGTACTCAAAAGTAGCGGGTTATCTGAAGAAGATACGCAAAAAATCATCGAAAAGTTTAAAAGTGCTTACATCAAGTGGGATGAAAACGCTTTTCCTGGAATGTTAGCCAATGTTGTAGCTGGACGCATTGCTAACCGTCTTAACTTTGGTGGTATTAACTGCGTTGTTGATGCAGCTTGTGCGAGTTCGTTCGGCGCCCTCAAAATGGCGATTAGCGAATTAACCGAAGGGCGTAGCGATATGATGCTCACAGGTGGGGTAGATACCGACAACTCCATCATGGCTTACATCTCGTTTAGCAAAACTCCAGCAGTTTCACCTAGCGATAATGTTAGACCCTTCGATGCTAAATCAGACGGGATGATGCTGGGCGAAGGTATTGGAATGTACGTTCTCAAGCGTCTGGCAGATGCCGAGCGCGATGGTGATAAAATCTACGCGGTAATTAAAGGCATTGGGACTTCGAGCGATGGACGCTATAAGAGTATTTATGCACCTCGCAAAGAAGGACAAGTTAAAGCACTACAACGCGCGTATGATGATGCTGGTTTTAACCCTGCTACCGTTGGTTTAATTGAAGCACATGGTACGGGAACAATGGCAGGAGACCCCACGGAATTCGGCTCTTTACGCGACTTCTTTGGCGAAGACAATACCAGAAAACAGTACATTGCCATTGGTAGCGTTAAATCACAAATTGGACATACTAAAGCAGCAGCAGGCGCCGCGAGTTTAATTAAAACAGCATTAGCACTGCACCACAAAGTATTGCCACCGACAATTAACATTACCGAACCGAACCCCAAATTAAATATCAAAAATTCGCCATTTTACCTTAACGCCGAAACTCGTCCTTGGGTACGCGCAGAAGGTACACCTCCTCGACGCGCGGGTGTAAGTTCATTTGGATTTGGCGGTACTAACTATCACGTCGTTCTCGAAGAATATGCAGGCGCCACAACACCTGAAACGCCTGTGCAATCTCCCTATCGTATTCATACAACACCAGTAGAAATAATACTTTCGGCGCCCAACCCAGCACAGTTACTTACACATTGCGAAGAAGTATTAACCAAATTACAATCAGAAGCTGGAGAAAAACAATATCTCGAATTAGTTGAGGAATGTAAAACCAAAGAAATTCCTCTAAATGCGGCACGAGTTGGATTTGTCGCTGAGTCACGCACGGAAGTAATTAAGTTATTACAACAAACAGTAGATTTACTACGTTCCAAAGCAACACCAGCATGGGAACATCCCCAAGGTATTCACTACCGTGCAACAGGGATGGAATTAAACGGTAAGGTTGTAGCACTGTTTTCTGGACAGGGTTCGCAATACTTAGAGATGGGACGCGAATTAGTAATGAACTTTCCCCAAATGCAGCGTCTTTATGGCTACATGGATAGTTTATTACTAAAAGACAACTGTCAACCACTGTCGGAAATCGTTTTCCCTCATCCTGTATTTGATGCTACAGAGAAAGAAACTCAAGTTGCTGCACTGCAACGCACCGAATATACTCAACCAGCAATTGGTATGTTAAGTGCAGGGATGTATAAAATTCTCACCGAAGCAGGCTTTAAATCTGACTTTACTGCTGGACATAGCTTTGGCGAATTAACAGCTTTATGGGCAGCAGGTGTATTTAGTGATGAAGATTACTGCTTCTTAGTTAAAGCGCGCGGTCGGGCAATGTCGCCACCACAAGACCCTGACTACGATGCAGGCGCCATGCTAGCTGTAAGAGAAGAATTATCTAAAGTCGAAGCAATACTCAAACAACATCCGCACGTAAGCATTGCTAATTACAACTCTCAAAATCAAATTGTACTCGCAGGACCAACGGTAGAAATAGGCAAAGTTAGACAAGCTTTGCAAGACCAAGGTTATAGTGCAATATTACTACCAGTATCAGCGGCATTCCACACATCGCAAATAGCCTTCGCACAGAAAGCATTTGCAATAGCGCTAAAATCTGTAAACTTCCAAACTCCCAAAATTCCAGTTTACAGCAACGTCACTGGTAATATTTACTCAAACGAACCAAAGACAATTCAACGTCTATTAGAAACCCACCTTGCCAACTCGGTACTCTTTAAACAAGAAATCGAAAATATCTATACTGCTGGTGGTTACTGCTTCGTTGAATTTGGTCCCAAGAAAATTCTTACCAATCTTGTTAAAGATATTCTTGGCAACCGTCCTCACCTAGCTATTGCACTCAACGCTTCACCTCAAAAAAATAGTTACCGAACTCTACGCGAAGCTGCCGTACAATTGCGCGTAGCAGGAATGCCACTTAAAGACCTCGACCCATATCAAATTCCAAAACAGTTAACAACCGAAACCAACAAAGGTTTAAACATTCGTATCAACGGCGTTAACTACTTATCAGAGAAAACCCAAAAAACTCGTATCGAAGCACTGCAAGACAAACATCAAGTATCGCTTAGTAAACCAGCAACTATCGACACTCTTAGTATGGCAATAACAGAAATTTCCTTACCCGAAACCAATGGGCATCACCACAAACCACAAATAGAACCCATTACTAATAATGGCGCCTCATCCCCCATTGCACAACCAAAACAAGAGCCAGTACAAGTACCAGTACAACCAACAGCAAACAACCTTGCTTATTACCAACGGGTTTTGGAAAGCTTAGAATATGTCCTGGCACAATTCCAACAAAACCAAAGTGAAAACTTACAAGTTCACGGAATGTACTTGAACCATCAGAAGGAATATGCACAAACCTTCTTCCAACTGATGCAACAACAAAACGCATTATTTGCACCATCAACTTCCAACCCTAACCCAGAAATGAAACCTGTCATCATGGAAAGCTTAGAGCGAAGCATGATGCAGTTTCACTCACAGCAAAGTGAAACCCTACGTATTCACGAACAGTACCTTCAACATCAAGTTGAGCATACCAAAAACTTCTTCCAACTCATCCAGCAAGAATATGCGGCTGTTGTAGAAGGTGATGTTAAACAGGTAAGCTCCGCCAAAGTTCAACCTGTATTGGCGCCTTCAACAAACCCTGAAGTTGCCCGCATCGAAACACCTGTCGCACCTGTGACTAAAATAGTAGAACCAGTTGCACCAAAAGTAACTATTCCCGAAATTCCAACACCACCAGTACAACCAAAACAAGAACCAGCCCCTATACCTGTAGCAGCTACACCTGACTTATCCAACCTGAGCGACAAATTACTAACTATTACGAGTGAAAAAACAGGTTATCCCATAGAAATGCTCGAACTCGACATGGATATGGAAGCTGACCTAGGCATTGATTCCATCAAACGGGTAGAAATAATGGGCGCCTTACAAGAAGCATACCCCGAACTACCTCAACCAAACCTCGAAGAACTGAGCGAAAAACGCACCATAGGTCAAATCGTCGAATACTTACAGTCGAATTCTTCCAAAACAGCATCAGTAGAAGTTGCTAAAGTCGAAGTGCGAACCACCGCAGATATGACCCCCGTAACAGCACCTACTATTTCAGAAGTTCTAACTACGGCGCCAAGTAACGTTTTAATTCAAACTCAAACAACCATCCAAGAAGTTGCAGTTCCAACTTTAGAACTAGAAACAATACCAAGCACAAAATCTGAGTTTGAATCTAAGTTTGAAAGTCTCGACCAAACATTACTTGCTATTACAAGTGAAAAAACAGGTTATCCCATAGAAATGCTTGAACTCGACATGGATATGGAAGCTGACCTAGGAATTGACTCGATTAAACGGGTAGAAATAATGGGCGCCTTACAAGAACAATTACCCGACTTGCCCAAACCAAGTAACATGGAGGAAATGGCGGAACTCCGAACGATAGGTCAAATAGTTGAGTATCTCCAGAAGCTATCTGGAAGTGAAAAAAAAAAGTATCAGTTTGATACGATTGACCGACGAACCGATGTAGTAGTTAACGTAGTTGACGTAGGTATTAAACGACTACCTGCTCAACTTAAAAAGTTAAACGAACCAGATTGGTTAGATTTTAACTTACCACAGGGGTATGTAGCTCTTATTACTGATGATGGTACATCAACGACAGCAAAAGTTGCTCAAAGCTTAAACGAGAAGGGATGGAAAGTTGTAGTCTTAAACCTTCCTCCCACACTCGTCCCCGAAAAATCGGTTTTACCAGAAGGTATCGACAGAGTAATGCTGACAGACGTTTGCGAACTGCACTTACAACAAAAGCTGCACGAAATCGCAACTACATACGGTTCTGTCGGCGCTTTTATTCATATTCACCCACTCTTTCAAGTTAGTAATACCCAAGGTGTTTTCTACAGTCCACGAGAAAAAGCAATCGTCAAACATATTTTCTTTATAGCAAAATACTTGAAGAAATCGCTAACGTCTGCAGCACAACTTGAACGCGCTTGTTTTTGCACTGTTGCCCGTCTTGATGGAGCATTTGGACTAACTAACCAAGTAAACTTCGGCGCCGTTGGTTCGGGTTTATTTGGACTAACTAAAACAATGATTTGGGAATGGGCAAATGTTTTTTGTAGAGCAATTGACCTTAGTCCTCAACTAGATGCTGATACATCGGCACGTTGCATCATTGCTGAACTGCATGACCCAAATCGTTATCTGACTGAAGTCGCTTATGGTAGCCAGGGTCGCGTGACGTTAATTGCTAAATAAATTTATAAGACAGACGCGATATATCGCGTCTCTACAGTTTTCTCTTCCGGTGTGTGATATGTCTAAGAAAAGTGTAATCAATTATATTGGTCGAGTTATCGACTATCGAAAAGAAGCTCCAATTCGCGGCGCCAAAGTTTCTCTAAGAACTGATGATATTTCTCTGACATCTTACACAGATTTGGAAGGGATTTATAAATTTCAGATTAGTCCTGATAAATCTAAAAATGTACGTGCTGAGATTTTTATTGAAGCTTCTGGGTATAAATCTTATGGGGGTTTTATTAATTTGGCGCCGGATAAGAAAGATTTAGGTGATTTTCGATTGGGGGCGCCGAATAATCAACAAAGTACTCAACAAAGTAATCAGCTAAGTAATCAATCAGGTAGCCGACAAAGTAAAAGTGATAGTAATTTAACCCCTGTAATTGCTGTCATTATAATAGCATTTTTTATTTTGCTTTCGCTGTCCCTTAGAAGTTCTCCTCGTCGTAGTCCTGTTTATGATAGAACTCCCCGTAGTGATTCATTTGATGATTTGCGATAGTTTCTAGATAACTTGTAAGGTGGGCAGTGCCCACCCTTATATCGTAAGGTGGGCACTGCCCACCCTACAGTTGAAAACTCCTAACTCTTTTAAATATGACAACACTTGTTCAAGTAAATCCTTCTTCTGTTTTTGTTGTTAGTGGTGGCGCCAAGGGTATTACTGCTAAATGCGTGATTAAGCTGGCACAACAGCATCGTTGTAAGTTTATTTTGTTGGGTCGGTCTGAGTTAATTGATAATGAACCTGATTTTGCTAAGGGTTGTTTTGATGAGGCTGTTTTGAAGAAGCGCATTATGGAGGATTTTATTGCCACTGGTGGTAAACCGACTCCTATGAGTATTCAAAAGTTATATAATCAGATTGCTTCGAGTCGCGAAATTAAGGAAACTTTAGCTGCTATTAAAAAAGCTGGTGGTAATGCTGAGTATTTAAGTGTGGATGTAACTGATGTTGCAGCTTTAAAAGCTAAAATTCCGCAAGCAGCAGCTAGGGTTGGTGCCGTTACTGGTATTATTCACGGTGCAGGTAATTTGGCTGATAAATTAATTGAGAAAAAAACTAGCGAGGATTTTGAGAAGGTTTATACTGCTAAGGTTCAAGGTTTAGAAAATTTACTTAATAGTATTCCTGCGAGTCAGTTACAGCATTTGGTGTTGTTTTCGTCGGTGACAGGTTTTTACGGAAACATCGGACAGTCTGATTACGCTATTGCAAATGAAATTCTCAATAAGTCTGCTCATTTAGTTAAGCAACAAAATCCTGAATGTCATGTTGTCGCTATTAACTGGGGTGGTTGGGATAGCGGTATGGTGACACCAGAGTTAAAGAAAGAGTTTGCACGTCGAGGTATTGATATTATCCCTGTAGATGCAGGTACTCAAATGTTGGTTAATGAACTTAACCCCATTTATCACGATAGTACTCAGGTGGTTATTGGTAGTCCAATGATTTTACCTCCTGTACCTCTTGGTTCAGAGTTACGCAGTTATAAAGTACGTCGTCGTCTACTAGCTGAAGCTAATCCATTTTTACTCGACCATACAATTTCTGGTAATTTAGTATTACCTGCGACTTGTGCTGTATCTTGGATTTCTAATGTTTGTAAGGAACTTTATCCAGGATATATATTTTTTAATGACTCTAATTTCAAGGTGCTAAAGGGTATTACTTTTAACCCAGCTATGGCGCCCGAACATATTGTAGAATTAAAAGAAATTAGCAAGGTAGACGGACAAGAAGTTAATCTACAAGCTCAAATTATCAGCGAACTCCCAAATGGCAAACTGAACTATCATTTTAGTGCAGCAATCAAATTAGTTCGTGAACTTCCGGAATCTCCTATCTATAATAACTTTAACTCTGAGGAAGACAATATAATTACATTGCGTGGTAAACAATTTTACCAGCAAGACCCATCATCGTTATTTCATGGCGCCACTTTCCAAGAAATCCAACGTATACTAAATATCTCCCCTGAAAAAATTACTGCTGAATGTTTGTGGAAACCTATTAGCAGCGAAGTTGCTGGTCAATTTCCAATTGATTGGCTTAATCCTTATGCGACTGACTTGAGTACGCATCCCTTATGGATATGGTTATATCATTACCATAATCAAATCTGTTTACCTGGTCAAATGGATAAATTTGAACAGTTTGCAGAAATTCCTGTCAATCAACTATATTATGTCTCTTGCGAAGTTAAGCAAAAAACAGCAACAGGAATAAGTGCTGATTTTATCATTCATGATGCTAATGGTAAAGTATTCCTGCGATTGCTTGGAACCAAAGGAATTATTTTGCCTAAATTACTAGGATGATCCCCCCAACCCCCCGAACTTCGGGGGGCTAAGAATTTACTCTTGTTCCCCCCCTTATTAAGGGGGGGTTAGGGGGGGATCAACATGTCATTTCACTTATATTTAACAGAGCTATAAATCGTGGAAAAAATTGCTATTGTCGGATACTCTTGTCTATTTCCCGATGCCAAAAACCCTGAAGAGTTTTGGCATAATTTAATCGAGCAAAAAGACTCTACTTCAACAATTACTGCTGAAGAAATTGGTGTAGAGCCAAGTATATTTTATGACCCAGTAAAAGGTAATCCTGATAAATTTTACTCATTGCGAGGCGCCTTTATTCGTGATTTTAAGTTTGATAGCAAAGGTTACAAACTTCCTCCAGCTTTTCTTGACAGTCTCGACAACACTTTTAAATGGTCGCTTTATGTTGCACAGCAAGCACTCCGAGATAGTGGTTATTTAAGTAATTCTGAAATACTCGCAAAGTGCGGAGTCATATTAGGCACTCTTTCTTTACCTACGAAGTATTCCAATCGTTTGTTTGCTCCTATTTATAAGCAAATTTTGGCGCCCGCTTTGAGTGAGTTGCTAAAAACAGACTTTGATTTACCTTCACTTGGTAACGGTGGCGCCTCAACTCATAATGCCATGATATCGGGTTTGCCAGCGGCTGTAATCGCCCAAGCGCTATCTTTATCGAATATTCATATGAGTATAGACGCAGCTTGTTCTTCACCTTTATATTCGATACGGTTAGCATCGCATTATTTATGGACGCATAAAGCAGATATGATGCTGGCTGGTGGCATTAGCGCTGCTGACCCACTATTTATCAGGATGCTGTTTTCGACTATTCAAGGTTATCCCGAAAATAATGATATTAGTCGTCCGCTTGATAAATCATCGCGCGGGTTGATAACTGCTGAAGGCTCTGGAATGTTTGTACTCAAACGTTATAGTGATGCTGTAAGAGATGGTGACAGAATTTATGCGGTTATTGCTGGAAATGGTTTATCTAACGATGGACGTGGTAAACACCTTTTAAGCCCAAGTTCCAAAGGTCAAGTTTTAGCTTTCGAGCGCGCGTATCGTGAGGCGAATATAAACCCACGCGATATTGATTATATGGAGTGTCATGCTACAGGTACTTTACTTGGTGACACAACAGAGTTTAATTCAGTTGAAACTTTTTTCGGCAAGCATCAAGCTTCACCGCTTGTAGGTTCGGTGAAAGCTAATATTGGACACCTTTTAACAGCAGCAGCAGCTCCTAGTTTGGCTAAGGTACTTTTGAGTATGTCCAAAGGTGTCATTCCTGCCACTATTAATGTTAAAGAACCGACGGGAACAGCAAATAACGTCATTTCTGCCAAAAATGTTGTTCGTAGTGCTACTAATTGGTCGAGTAAAGCAAATATTAAGCGTGCGGCAATTAGTGCATTTGGGTTTGGCGGTACAAATGCCCATATCATTCTCGAACAAGGAATGACTACACATCCAGCAAATTCAGAAGAACCACTTCCACTTACAAAGATGGCAATTGTGGGAATGGATGCCATTTTTGGTAATTGTAACGGTTTAGATGCATTTGACCGCAGTATCTATGACTGTACGCAGCAGTTTGTTTCTCTGCCTGCATTGCGTTGGCATGGTATAGAACAGCAACACGATTTGTTGTCTCAATACGGTCTAACTGATGGCAAAGCACCACAGGGAGCATATATTCAGAATTTTGATGTTGATACATTAGGGTATAAAATACCACCCAATGAATTAGCAAAATTGAATCCGCAGCAATTATTACTGTTGAAAGTCGCTGACCGAGCGTTACAAGATGCGAATATCTCTGAAGGCGCCAATGTTGCAGTGTTAATTGCCACGGAAACCGAATATTCTGTGCATCAGTTGCAGCAAAGGTGGAATTTAGACTGGCAAGTAAAAGAAGGTTTAGAGAAGAGTGAAATTTGCTTACCTTCACATACAGTTAATGAGCTTGAAACAGTTGTTAAAGACGCAGTTCACCACAGAGTTGAAATCAGCGAGCATGTTAGTTACATATCTAACATCATGGCAAGTCGAATTAGTGCGTTGTGGGATTTTACGGGTCCAACTTTTACTATAACTGCGGGTGAAAATTCCACGTTCAAAGTATTGGAGATTGCCCAACACCTATTAACAACTGGGGAAGTTGATGCAGTATTGGTAGGAGCGGTTGATTTAGCTGGTGGATTAGAGCATGTATTGCTACGCAACAAAATGGCGCCAATTAACACTGGTATTAATACTCTAAGCTACGACCAAAAAGCCAACGGTTGGAATGTTGGTGAAGGTGCAGGCGCCGTGGTACTAATGCGTCATGATAGTAAAGAAAAACATCGTACTTATGCAGTAATTGATGCAGTTAGTCTTTGCCAACAGCACACCACCACAACAGATATTTTAGACAAGCGTCTCACTACTCCAAATGCTAAACTTGTACAAAAAGTCTCACAGCAAGCACTACAAATAGCTAACGTTCAACCAAACGAAGTTGAGTATGTAGAAGTTTACGGTAGTGGTATAGCACAAGAAGACGAAGCAGAAATTGCCGGGTTACTACAAGCGTATCGTGGTAAGCATGGATTGAACTGTGCTTTAGGAAGCGTCAAATCTAATATCGGTCATACATTTGTAGCATCGGGAATTGCCAGCTTAATCAAAACAGCATTATGTCTATATCATAGATACATTCCTGGAACACCTAAATGGACGGGTGTGAAAAACCAAGCAGTATGGCAAGGAAGTCCTTTTTACGTAGCTCCCGAATCACGTCCTTGGTTTTTAAACTCATATGTCAAAAAGCGAGTTGCTGCCGTTAACAGTATTGGCATAGATGGTACTTATGCTCACGTAATCTTATCAGAAGAACCCGAACAAGTAGAGCGTCCAAGTAAATATTTAGAACAAACGCCATTTTACTTATTCCCAATCGCAGGAAGTAATTCAAACGACTTACTTGAAAAACTCAATCATCTCCAAAAGCAAATTGGCAATAATTCCATCAATCTTGCAAAACTTGCCAGTCAAACTTTCACAACCTTTAAAACCAGCAACAACCCAGACTACACTCTTGCAATAGTTGGACGTAACTCTGTAGAAGTAAGCAAAGAAATAGACAACGCCCTTACAGGACTAAAAAAAGCATTTGAAACCGGGGAAGATTGGCAAACACCTCTAGGTAGTTATTTTACTCCGAAACCACTCGGTAAACACGGTGAAGTAGCTTATATTTACCCGGCTGCAATTAATTCTTATATTGGCATTAGTCGCAATTTATTCCGCTTGTTTCCCCATGTTCACGAAGACAAAGTAATCAAAAGTCTTTATAGTCTCGTAGCTGATATTGCTCAATTAGTCTTTCCCCGTAGTCTTAACAAACTTACCACACGTCAACTTGAAACCCTCGAAAAGCAATTTCTCGAAGACTCACTTGCTATTTTCGAGACAGATATGGGGTTCGCGCGCTTAATGACAACAATAATGTGCGACGAATTTCACCTTGTACCTAAGCATGTATTTGGTTATAGCTTGGGTGAAACAAGTATGATGTCATCTTCTGGAGTATGGAGTGACTTTAGCAAAGGTATCAACGCTTTTCACACTTCATCATTATTTAGTGATAGAGTATCAGGTGCCAAAAATGCCGTGCGTGAATATTGGGGAATGCCCACAGTACACCAAGCAAACGATGACAGTTTCTGGAGTACTTACCTATTAATGGCAGACCCGAATAAAGTACGCGAATACCTCAAAAATGAACCGCGCGTTTACTTAACACAAATTAATACACCCGAAGAAGTTGTCATCGCAGGTGATACCCAAGCCATAGAACGCACCATCAAAGCACTTGGTTGTAACGCATTTAAGGCGCCATTTAACCATGCCATTCACAACGAAGCAATGCGTTCGGAATATTCAGAAATCGTCAAACTCAATACCCTACCAGCGCAACAACTACCAAATGTAAAATTCTATTCAAGTGCAGAATACCAAGAAATAGCATTAAACACCGATACAATTGCTCAAAGTATTGGCAAATGTTTGTGTGAACCACTTGATTTTCCGCGTCTTGTTAATCAAGTCTATAACTCAGGCGCCAAAATCTTCTTAGAAACAGGTTCAGGAAATGTATGCTCACGCTGGATAGACAAGATATTAGAAAACAAACCGCACATCACTATTCCCTTAAACCGTCGGGGAGTAGATGACCATACATCCATAGTTAGAGCATTAGCAAAACTACTCTCCCATCAAGTCCAACTCAACCTCGAACCCCTCTACACCCAAGAAACCGCCAAAACCAATAAAGTCACCATGAAAACCGTCACCACAGGTGGACAAAACATCATCGAAAAAATCCTCGACCCAGAAAACCGTCAAAAATTCCAAAATATCCCCATCACTAACCAACCTCCAAAATTGCCTCAAACAACACAAAAGGAATTGATAATGGAAAAGGTTACGAATAACAGTTTAAATTCTACCCCCGCAATAGAATTTGAAAAGTTAACTGAAGCAACCAAACAAGCTCCAGAACCATCTTATAACCAACCCATTACCATACAAAAATTAGAGCAAATAACACCTTGTTCTAACATTACAACACAGCGCATGTCGCAGCACTTATCCAAGCTCAATACAAACAACTCTAGCATCAGTAAAAATCACGCAGCCTTCTTACAATCCAGACAACAATTTAGCAAGCAAATGAGCGAAATCATCGAATTACAAATTGCTTGCGCCCAAAATTTACTAAAACAATAATTGTAGGGTGGGCACTGCCCACCTTACGGGCGCACTCTGCCCTCATCCCTCTGCGTCAATTTGAATACCTCAAAGGAATACATTACGTGAAAACTGTAGATACAGTCACAAATTTACACGATAACGGCTTAAACTTTCACGCCTTTTCCTTTTATCAAAACCAAACTTGGAAAGGTTCACTTTCGTGCGTATCGTTCGACCCTCAAAGCATTAGAAATAAACTCTTAAGCTTAAATCAACCTTGTTATATTATTAGACATGAGGGCAAAATAGGCGTTACAAATGATGGCTACACCTACGCCACAGACAACACTGATAAATCAATAGAATTACTTGCAGTAGTGGCGCCTACTACCACATCAAACCTAGGAGACCCCAACTTTCTATCATTTCACGGTGTCAAATATGCTTATAGCACTGGTGCAATGGCAGGTGGTATTGCATCAGAAGAAATGATAATAGCATTAGGTAAAGCCAAAATACTCGCCTCATTCGGCGCCGGAGGTTTAACTCCCGACCGACTAGAAGCAGCTATTAACACCATTCAAACCGCATTACCGAATGGGCCTTACGCATTTAATTTAATTCATAGTCCTAACGAACCTTCAATTGAACGTCGCGCCGTAGAGTTATACCTCAAATACGGTGTACGCACTATTGAAGCTTCAGCATTTCTAGATTTAACTCCTAATATAGTTCATTACCGTGCAGCCGGATTAGGATTAAATACTAATAACGAAATTGAAATCAAAAACAAAATTATAGCGAAAGTATCACGTCGAGAAGTAGCAAGCAAATTTATGCAACCTGCACCTCAACGTATACTCAAACAGCTAGTTGAACTTCGCTTAATCACCGAGCATCAAGCATTACTCGCCGAAAAAGTACCTATTGCCGATGACATTACCGTCGAAGCAGACTCAGGTGGTCATACAGATAATAGACCATTAGTGTGTTTACTGCCTTCAATGTTAGCTTTACGCGATGAAATTCAAGCGCAGTATAATTACAAACAGCCTATTCGGATTGGAGTAGCTGGTGGAATTGCCAATCCCCAATCAGCACTAGCAGGTTTTATGATGGGCGCCGCTTACATCGTCACAGGTTCCATCAATCAATCGTGCGTAGAATCAGGTAGTTGTGAGTATACAAAAAAACTACTCGCACAAGCAGAAATGGCAGACGTAATGATGGCGCCAGCAGCAGACATGTTTGAAATGGGTGTCAAACTACAAGTACTCAAACGTGGCACAATGTTTCCCATGCGCGCGCAAAAGCTTTATGAACTATATAGAGCTTATAACTCAATCGAAGAAATTCCCCTTGCCGAACGTGAAAAACTAGAAAAGCAAGTCTTCCGCAAAAGTATCGCCGAAGTTTGGGAAGGAACAGTTACATACTTAACACAGCGTAACCCAGAGAAACTAGCCAAAGCAGTAAACAATCCCAAATTCAAAATGGCATTGATATTCCGTTGGTACTTAGGGTTATCTTCACGCTGGTCAAACTCAGGAGAAAAAGGACGCGAAGCAGACTATCAAATTTGGTGTGGACCAGCAATGGGTGGTTTCAACGACTGGGTAAGAGGTTCTTACTTAGAAGAAGTCAAAAACCGTCATGTAGTCGATATAGCCAACCATATCATGATTGGAGCAGGCTACTTATACCGTATCCAAAGCCTAAAACTACAAGGTCTACAACTCCAAGACTCCTACACTCAATACTATCCAACAAGCTCGACATTAATGTAAAAACCCTCTGTGGACTCTGCGTCTCTGTGGTAAATAAAATAACTTCTCTTTTTTTACCACAGAGGCACAGAGGGACAGAGAGGAAGAAAAAATAAACATTTTTAACAGAGGCAAATAAATGGTTACTCCCGACAAACTCTTTACCGCAGAAGGTATTCAAGAATGGATGGTGTCAAAACTCGCTGAGTTGCTTGACTTGGCGCCAGATACAATTGATGTACAGCTACCTTTAGAAAATTATGGTTTAGACTCATCCCGCGCCATGATATTAGTTACACAAGCACAAGAATTGTTTGGTGTAGAAATATCACCCGTATTATTATGGCACTACCCAACAATTGAAGCCTTAGCAGAACGTTTAGCCGAAGATTGTCAAGAAAATACATCAAATACTGAAGATTCAAGTAGTGCAACACAAAGCGTAACTGTAGATTTACAAGCAGAAGTAGTACTAGACCCGCGTATTTACCCAGCTTCACCTTACATAAGTGATTTTATATCCTACCCAGACAATGTATTTTTAACAGGTGGTACTGGCTTTTTAGGCGCCTTTTTAATTTATGAATTATTAACACAAACAGATGCTGACGTTTACTGCTTAGTGCGTGCGACAGATGAATCAGCAGGAAGGAATAAACTCAAGCAAAATTTACAAAAATATGCAATCTGGTCAGAAGACTTTGATAGCAGAATAATACCCATTCTAGGAGACCTATCACAACCGCTCCTAGGAATTAGCCGAGAAGGGTTTGAAATGCTCGCGGCAAACATGGACGCTGTTTACCATAGTGCAGCAACACTCAATTATGTATATCCATATTCAGCGCTAAAAACAGCCAACGTACTTGGTACTCAAGAAGTAATACGTTTGGCAAGCACAATAAAAACCAAACCACTGCACTATGTTTCAAGTGTTGCAGTCTTTGAATCTCCTTTCTACGCTGGTAAAGTCGTCAAAGAAGACGATGAATTTAACGAATATTCAGGTATTTTCCTTGGGTACTCACAAACTAAATGGGTAGCAGAAAAACTCGTCAAAGTCGCGCGTGACCGTGGACTTCCCGTCACTATCCATCGTCCCCCATTAATTGCAGGACATAGCCAAACAGGTGTCGGCAACATAGATGACTTTATTAATTTAATGGCAAAAGGTTGTATCCAAATGGGGTGCTTCCCCGATGTCGATTACATGATGGATATGTCCCCCGTAGACTATGTAAGTAAAGCTATCGTTTATCTCTCATTACAAAAAGAATCACTAGGCAAAGCATTTAACTTACAACATCCTGAACCGGCGCCGTTAAAAGACCTAGTAAACTGGATAAGCCAATTTGGTATCCCCATCAAATTGGTTCCCTACCAAGAATGGCAAAACCAGCTATTAAACATAACTTCTCCCGACAACCCCCTATATACACTGCGACCATTCCTACTTGAACGCTGGTCAGAAAAGCAACTCACTATACCCGATTTATACTTAAAACAAAACCGACCAATAATTAGCTGCGAAGCAACACAAAAAGCACTTGCAGACAGTTCTATAACTTGTGCGCCAGTTGACTCAAGGTTATTTATGACTTACGCAAGTTACCTAATTCAATCTGGTTTCTTGAAGCTATAAGCTAATGTGCTTTTAATTATGATATAAGACGGGCAGGGATGCCCATCCCACAAGAATCTTCTAATTTTTACCATGTTATTTAAAGGTTTTTGTGTAAAAGATTAAATTTTGTCAGGTAATCTTGTCAGGTAATCTTGTGGGGTGGGCATCCTTGCCCGCCCCTAATTATTTAATGGCGCCTACTTAAACAACGTATGACAAACTTTAATATAAAGCAACAAAACTTTATAATAAATGACGTACCTACACGGTTGCATCATCTTGCTACAAACTTATCCGAGATAAAATCTTTATTCATGTCAAATTCGGATCAGCAATCAATATTAGCGCTCGTTAAAGAAAGTAGGTATTTTATCGAGTGGGTTGTTCCAGATATGGCGCCCATAAACGTAGAGCAAGCAGCAGAAATTGTTGATTTACAGCGTGTTTTGACGCGATGGCTATCCAGTTGGAAAAAATTTGGTTTGATGCTACAGAAAAAACTAAAGTCATTCAGCAAACAGAGGAATGGCTATCAAGAGTCTTAGAAATATCACAAATGCAATCTCAGGCAATTACTGCATAGAATTATATTAAAGCGGGTATATAAAAAATTGCCCGCTTTTTTAGTTTTGTGTTTAGAGCTTAATTAAATGATGCTAAGGTATCAGTAGCTTGAAAAATTCCTGCTCGTAAATCTTCATAGGGTAAATCTTTAGCCTGGGAAACGAGAATTGAGACTGGGGGAATCGCTATAAATACAGGTGTTGGGTACTGTACAAAATAAACTTTCAATCCTGGTATTCTAGTACTAAATTGTCGCCGCAAGTCTTGGTAAAACCCGTCTATTACATCGAGATCTTCTAATCGATTTGTGTCTTTAGGAATTGTAAGAAACTCCTGCCATAGTAACTCTAGCTGCTCTCGTACAATTGGTTCACCCTCCCAAACTGATGCTGGAGGAGTATCTGTAGAGAAAGAACCTGCTAATGCCGCAGCTTCTTGATATTGTTGCTCATTCCATTGTAAATATTGATTTAATTGTAACCGCTCCCTTTGAAGATCAAATGTAGGAACAGTAAAATTAGATACTTCCTCATCTAGCTGTACTGATTGGGTTAAATGCGACCAATACTGTTGTCTCAATTCTACAGTTCGGGATAATTGCCTTTCTACCTCACCAGAGACATCTTCTACATGCCAGTGTAATCGATTATCCTGAGTAGCTACAACCAAAGTCAGCCAGGTTAACCACGCTTGGGCATCTAAACCAGCAACTTGCAAAACCCAAACACAAAAATCTACGTTTCGGTTATAACAACTATTTAATGACCACGGATGTTGTTCTGTAATTTTTGATATATTAAACATGATAAAGTTAGCTATCGACAAGGATGCGAGTTTAAAGCATGTTATAAAAGTTTTATAATACCTTACTCAGGTTTAAAAATTATTATCGCATACAGTATCAAAAGCAGGAATATCGTATCGAACTATGTTTCCTTGATTATCAAACCCAAATGCTTGTCCTACTGTTGTTACTCGACTAGCCAATCCCATAGCATCTCTAAATCCTGTAATACTTCTTCTTATCTGGGTAGGTGTTGTTACATTTATGTTTTCACCATTATTAAATCTTAAATCAAAATCAAGAGTTCCAATGGTTCCAACAGACGAGATTAATTGAAATTGAGCTTGTGATCTGCCAGTGTTATTGTTACAGGTTATAATTACTGTCCCACCGTCCAAAGTTTGACGACTTGAGCCAGCAAATGTAGCTGAAGGGATAAGTGAAATTGTGAAGCTAGAGAGTATAAAAACTAGTCTTTGAGCAACTTTAACTACTTTACTATCCTTTTTAGAACGAAAGTGCGTAAATTTAGAAATTACCATGATTTTTTGAAGCGGGTAATTCGTTACTATATTTATAGTAATTCTGCTTACTGCTATGCCTTCACCATTTCCAGGGATGAATCCTTACCTTGAAGCTGCTGATTTATGGTCAGGGTTACATGGGCGCCTTATCATAACCATAGCGGACATTCTCTCGCTCCTATTGCGTCCAAATTACTTTGTGGCAGTTGAAGAGCGAATTTATGAAGAAATTAAGGAAAGATATTTAGAAGTAAAACGAGTAGAAACTAAAGAAGTTGTTACTACCATTGAGATTTTATCTCCCAAAAATAAAAGAGCGGGAGAGGGGCGTACAAATTATGAAACTAAACGGCAACGAATATTAAGTAGTAATACGCATTTAGTAGAGATAGACTTATTACGCTGTGGAGTTCCGTTACACATTATGGAAACTAGCATTAAAAGTCATTATCGGATTTTAGTTAGTCGCAGTGAGCGCCGTCCCCAAGCTGATTTATATGCCTTTGATATACAAAACCCTATTCCCGGATTTCTACTACCTTTACGTACAGGAGATGTAGAACCGATGCTTGATTTACAAAATATATTAAACGAGTTATATGACCGTGCGAGCTATGATTTAGTCATAGATTATCATCAAGAACCTATACCTGGTTTATCTAAAATAGATTTTGATTGGCTAGATACACTTTTACGCGCGCAAGGATTAAGGTAGAAGGCAAAATTTCTCTTGTGGGGTGGGCATCCTTGCCCGCCCTTGGAATAAAACAAGCAGTTTGGAACGGGCAAGCTTTGGAATAAGACAAGCAGTTTGGAACGGGCAAGGATGCCCATTCCACAAGATTAGCCCCATTCCAGCAGATGGTTAATTTAATTGTGGGAGTTGCTAATTATACAGCCATCGTTTTAGATGACCCTTGGCGCCAGGTACAGCGATAGCAGCAACGGAACCGCGCGCAGGCACTAATTCCAATAAACTCCAATCTGAAGCACTGTTAATTTTTGCTCCTTCGTTAGGAGTTAGCGAAACTTCTATTTGTTGCAGTTGAGAAATTCCGGCGCCAGTAGCTTTAAGATATGCTTCTTTACAAGTCCAGTAACGGAAAAATACTTCTTGCTTTTGGTTAGGAGGAAGCGACTTCATCACCGCGAACTCCGAAGCTGAGAAAAATTGTTGAGCAAGTACTAAAACATCTGTTACTGGTCGAATATACTCTAAATCTATCCCAATTGGTCGCCCAAGAGATACTGCACACAGTGCCATCCCTTGACAATGAGACAAATTAAACCACACTTGACTATCTTTAAATGGTTCTGCTAGTACTGGTTTACCAAATGCTTCATAAGCAAACTGTATTTCTTGTGGTGTGACATTTAAATAACGGCTTAATATGGTTCGCAACATACCGCGACCAACTGTAAAACGTTGTCGATGCTGTTGAAAGTACAAACGTTCAGCGCGCGCGAGTTCGTCTTCAGAAAGAAGCTTGCCAAATTGTTTTATTTTAGACTCTGGCTGGTCAAGCTCCATTCGCCAAACATGAATCTCGTCTTGCAACAACGATAATTCAGGCGGAGCAGTTAGCCACTGAGAATTGCTATCTGTCACTAAGGTACGCAGTTTAGAATTTTGCATGTCTATTTTAGATTATTGATACTTGAGGGAATTGGCAATAGGGAACTAGAAACTTGGTTTCTTTTCGTCTGTTATGCTCTTTGTAACTAAAAATTTACGCAGCAATTGCGATACTCCCGACAAGGGGGACTATGAGATTTAATACGCAATTCCCTTTTTAATGGGAACTTTAGGAGATTACAACAATCTATATTAATAGCCGAGTATTTTTCAGACATCCTCAAAAAAATTAACGTAATAATATCTATCTAGAAAAGTTAGGCTACACAACAAATGTCTCTGTACATTTACACATACAGAAGCATATAAATGATAATTAGACTAATTTTAGCTAGCACTTAGGTCATGCAACACTAACTATTCCAATTGTGTTGCAATCCTGTCAGTTGAGCTATAAATAGTTATTGATGCTTCATACCGCTGTTAACTCTCTATTGTAATTACTTTTATGTGAAAGTAAATAGAAAAAGTTATGAAAATCTGAAATAAAAATAATTTTATTGATTTCCTAAAGGTAACATTTCTCCACAATTTCATAAACACTGTATGCTTTTAAAACATCTCATACTTTTATTTATAAGTAATAGGTAAATATCAGTCAAAGCAATCTTCAAGTGCATTGATAAAAGCATAATCAATAAATAGTTTCCTTGATATGTAAAGCGATGGGCTACTAGAGACAAACAGGCGCCTTCACGAGCAACCCTAAATAACCTGTATCAAATTGTGATGTACGCGTGCGAGTAAAATGCGGTATTTTAATGCATCATCAACTTTAAACAGGCATATAGTATGTCCGAGACACAGATGCATAAACATAAATCGCTATTTCTTGGCGCCGTTACATTACTGAGTCTGGTTAGCGGTACTTTTGTACTTAGTCCAGCACAAGCAGAAACAGTCATGGAAAGAGTTAAGCGCACAGGAGTATTAACAGCAGGGACTAGTAGAGACGCAATTCCCTTTGCTTATGTAGATAGCAAAGGACAATCAGTGGGTTACTCGGTAGACATGCTGGTAATGGTTAAGGAACAATTAGAAAAACAACTAGGCAGAAAAATTCAACTCAAACTAGTTAAACTTACTCCTGGAGAGCGAATCCCGCAAATTCAAACTCGCAAAGTCGATATAGTGTGCGATGCCAGCAGCTTTACCTGGGAACGTGACAAGCTAGTAGATTTTTCTGTCAGTTATGCCGTCACAGGTACACAGCTACTAGTTAAAAAAGATAGCACACTGGGTACGCCTGAGTCATTGTTAGGTAAGCGGGTTGGAGTATTGCCGCAAACTACAAACGAACAGGTAATTCGTAAAGTGCAACCTAAAGCACAGCTTGTAAACTTCAAAAGTCGTGACGAAGCATACACAGCATTACAACAAGGAAAAATAGACGCTTTTGCATCGGATGGTATTCTCTCTGAAGGGTGGCTGCAATTGCAGAAGAATCATGATGCTTTTAAAATAGTACCCGACCGTCCTTTCTCGCGTGAAGGTATTGCGTGTATGGTACCAGAGAACAATTCGAGATTTCTGGACTCTGTGAACTTTGCGCTAATTAAATTTATGCAAGGAGTCGTAAACGGTAATCCTCGTAACGTAGCAATATTTGACCGCTCATTCGGCGCCAAGGGTACAATTTTTATAAACCAAGACTTGCGTGATTTAGCAATAGAGACAATGCAACTAGTCATTGAGTCACGTCAAGAAATTCCCAAAAACTGACTATAAAAGGGGAAGCTGGCAACGGATGTAACGGATAAGCTTGTTATAAATAGGTAGGGTAGTTATTTCAGGCGCCTCCTTCCACGAATCAATCATCCGTTACATCCGTTCAAAATCCGTTGCCAATTTTCTTCCGTGAGAAACAAATTTTTTACACATCATGTCACAGTTGAGAAGCAAAATCAATCTGTTAGTATCTCTGGACTGGTGTAATTAATTATGAAGCAAATTAAGGCATTATCAATATATATGGCTGTTTTCGGCGCCATAAATGTTATTAGCTACGACCAGCAAGTAACAGCATCAACTCTCAAAAAGAACTATGAAAATAAAACTAATTACTCATCAAGAAATAATCAAACTTCATCCCCACTATATCGTATTGTCCAAAATGGTAAATACGGTTTCATAAATCAAAATGGAAAGGTTGTCATCCCTCCACAGTATGATTTAGCTTGGGGTTTTATTGATGGGTTAGCACAAGTAAAAGTTGGCGACCAATATGGTTATATAGATACGAAGGGTAAAAAAGTAATTTCGCCAAAATACCGTTTGTCATATGCTTTTGCAAACGGTGTAGCATTAGTTTTAATTAAAGATAAATACGGATTTATTAACTCTGAAGGAAAAGTCGTAATTCAACCGCAATATGACGGCGCCTTAGCTTTTAGAAATGGAATGGCAGCAGTACAAATAGACGATAAATGGGGATATATTGATTACACAGGTAAAACAGTAATTAAACCGCAGTTTGAAGCAGCTTTACATTTTAACGAAGGACTAGCTGCTGTGCAAGTAGGTAATAAATGGGGATATATAAATGTTGATGGTCAAATAGTCATTCAACCTGAGTTTGAAAGCACTTTGAGATTTACCGAAGGTCTAGCAGCAGTACAAGTAAATGATAAATACGGATATATTAACCAATCAGGTAAATATGTTATAAAACCTCAGTTCCACGATGCTTGGGAATTTACCGATGGTTTAGCAGCAGTACAAGTGGGTAAAAAATGGGGTTTTGTCAATGCGAAGGGTGAAATGGTAGTTCCGGCACAATACGATAAAACCACAAATTTCTCGCAAGGGTTAGCAGCAGTGAAAGTCAACGATAAATATGGCTTCATTAACAAAACCGGAAAAATGGTTATTCCACCGCAATTTGATTTAGCGCTCGCATTCACAGATGAATTAGCTTTAGTGTACGCCCGTGGTGGTGCCGGTTACATTAATAAACAAGGTGAATTCATCTGGAACCCCACCAATTAGCACTTAGTAAAATTTTCCTCTTGTGGAGCGGGCATCCTTGCCCGCCTTTTAACATGGAACGGGCAAGGATGCCCATTCCACAATTGCAGATAATGCCCATTCCACAATTGCAGATTATTGGAAAAACTTATGAACCAGCCTTAACTGGGTCAGCAATGTACTTAAATGTTGGCTCAGAGTTCCAAGGACCGCGTTCATCTTGGTTTACACCATTTTCCTGATTCCCAGAAGACAAATTATAGTAAATATCAACTGTGTTATCAGGTTGAATATTACCAAACATCGGGTCGGTTAGCTTACCTAAAGAATCTAGTGCCTTCATAAACATCTGCGTGTGAGAAATTTCTCGTGTCAACAAATGCACTAATGTTTTTTTACTACCTTCATCGGTAGATAGCTTAATCAACTCTTCATAAGTTTGACGGGCGCCAGCTTCAGCGGCAATGTTAGCTCGTAGATCACGCACTACATCACCACCTTCGTTAACGTAGCTGGCAGTCCAAGTATTACCTTGACTATCTAGCAAATGAGGTCCCACACCGCGCACCGCAAATAGAGTACTTTTATATGCTTCGGTTTGGTCAACATTTTTAGTATGAGCTTCAATCATTCTGCCCACCATTTCTAAATGCCCAAACTCTTCTAATGCAATATCTTGCAGCATATCCCGAATCCCTGCATTTTCGCAGTGGAACGATTGTGTCCAATATTGCAAAGCTGCTGTTAATTCTCCAGTGGCGCCACCAAATTGCTCTAAAAGTAATTGAGCAAAACGAGGGTTTGGTTCATCAATCTTTACAGTATGAATTGGGTCTTTCTTATGAAAAAACATGCCTACATTCCTAATGCGCGTATTGTCGTGAATAAAAATCAGTTAAAATTGACTAAACTCGCATTCCATTTGACTAAAAATATAAAGTTTAATCCTCTGCCTGTAGTGATATTTATATATTATATATATACATCAAAAGTATTAGCTAATTTTTTAAACTAAATCAAACTTTGTGAGCATCTGTCAATTTAACCTCATTTTATTCTTTCTAATTACACAAACTACTAGCTTATTCTAACTGCGTCACTACTCTCTCTAGTTCATCAGTTAAAAAACCTGGTTGAGCTTCTTTATAAACATTTAATAAACTACGGTAGTACCAAAGCGTTCCTTCTTTACCACCTTTAAATTTACTCCAAACCGCTTCCCCTGTTTTATACCAATCTGCTAATATCGAACGCGCATTATGCAATTTATCTGCAAGCGAGACTCGTCTCACCGAAGGTGAAGCATATCGTAAGTTATCAATATATTTTTGTTTACGTTCAAACCAAGGTGGTTTTGGTATTACTTCCGCATCAGTACAGCCATCAACGATGTTTGCTACTTCATCACCAAAACGAAGACGAATTTCTTCACGAGTTTTGGCGCCACCTTGGTCTTCAACTGCATCATGAAGCAAGGCGCCGATAGCTTCATTTTCATCACCCCCGTCTTCTAGCACCAATGCTGCCACACTTAATAAATGACTGATATAAGGAATACTACTACCTTTACGTACTTGGGTAGCATGAAGTTGGG
This sequence comes from Calothrix sp. PCC 7716, assembly GCF_019977735.1. Taxonomy (GTDB): domain Bacteria; phylum Cyanobacteriota; class Cyanobacteriia; order Cyanobacteriales; family Nostocaceae; genus Dulcicalothrix. Next base: position 7,412,795 of record NZ_AP025018.1, read on the forward strand.
TTGCATATACTAATGCAGCTTCAAAACGGGATGTTAATTTGGGGTTCTTCGTCATGCTTTTAAATGAAATACAAGATTCAAAGTAATTTTTAGTATAGCCAGCACCTGGAAAAGGCTATTTCCAGTTTTTGTTATATTTGTACATGTATTAATTATGCAATTGTAACAAGAGCTGCGGTTGTAATAAGTAGTGTTGAGATAGACTTTAACTTCATACAAAATTCTAGCTGTTGTTATATAGGAACAATTTCCTAGAAACCCGGTTTCTACGCCAAATATTCATTTTGATTACAACATTTCAACAAGAAACCGGGTTTCTTATTTTATGAAAGTTTCAAATTGATTTTACGATAAATTGTAAAAAATAAGTCCCAAAAAGTAAGCATACTAAATTTTAGGAGATAAAATAATGCGTGTTTTTGTAACTGGTGGTTCTGGATTTGTTGGACGTAACCTAATTACAAATCTTGTTCAACAAGGTATTGAAGTTCGCGCACTCGTCAAATGGGAATCAGAAATTCCTATTCTCTTAAATTGTGGCGCCACTCCCATAAGCGGAGATATCAATGACTTACAAGCACTGAAGTCTGGCATGTCTGGATGTGCAATAGTCTTTCACGCAGCTGCTAAGGTAGATGATTGGGGAGTTTTAGAAGATTTCCAAAAAGTCAATATCAATGGAACAGAGCAAGTCATTACAGCAGCAAGAGCAACAGGTGTACGGCGCCTTGTTTATGTAAGTAGCGACGCTGTTTTGATCGGAGGAAAACCAATCATCAATGCCTCGGAAACTCATCCTCTTCCCGCAAAACAATTAGGTTATTACGCACTCACCAAAGCAATTGCAGAGAAAAAGGTTGTTGAAGCAAATTCAAATGAACTTACAACAATGGTAGTTCGTCCCCGTTTTGTCTGGGGAAAAGGAGACACAACATTAATGGCACGCTTTGTCAAAGCTATGCGTAATCGTAGTTTTGCTTGGATATCTGGAGGTCGCTATTTTATTTCTACCTGCCACGTCAAAAACTTGTGTGAAGGACTTATTTGTGTAGCAGAGCGAGGAAAGGGAGGTGAAATTTACTTTATTACCGATGGTACACCTGTAGAGTTCCGCAGCTTTATTACAGAGCTAGTCAAAACTCAAGGAGTTGAGCCAGGAAGACTTAGCGTACCGTATTGGCTAGTTTGGAAATTCGCATGGAGTTTAGAGACTGCTTGGAATTTATTAAACCTTAAAGGTTCACCTCCAGTCACTCGAACAGCCTTATCTATGATAGGTTCTGAAGTTACCGTGGATGATACAAAAGCAAGACGCGAACTTGGCTACACACCAGTTATCTCACGCCAACAAGGACTACTAGAAATGACACAACCTTAATTTTAAAGCCTAATTGAACAAAATTATCTTGTAAAACATATGCAATCTCTTGTGGAACGGGCATCCTGCCCGTCCCAAACACTTTAACCAACCTTATTAACCCGCAACTGCCCACAAGCTGCATCAGCTTCCAAACCCCGCGAATAACGAACACTCACAGCAATATGCTTATCTTTCAAAACTTTTACAAAATTATTAATACGCTCAGTTTTCGGACGTTGATAATCTACTTCACTAATTGGATTATAAGGTATTAAATTTACATGGCTTTGGAAACCGCGCAGGCGCCTTGATAATTCCAATGCATGTTCAGGTAAATCATTCACTTCTGCAAGTAATATATATTCAAACGTAGCTCGGCGCCCAGTTATTTCTACATACTCACGACACTCCGCAAGTAAATCTTCAATAGGGTACGAATGGGCACTCTTGATTAATTTTGTACGTAGTTCTTGATTAGGAGCATGTAAACTTACTGCTAAAGTAACTTGCAAATGGTTTTGGGCAAATTCACGAATACGGTTACGAATACCAACAGTTGATACTGTAAGGTTACGCTGTCCAATCCCAATATCTTTGTTTATAGAATGAATGGCGCCTAAAACATTATCTATATTTAATAGCGGTTCACCCATCCCCATAAATACTATATTGCTAACACGACGCTGAAAATCTTGTTGTACTGTTAAAACTTGGTCTATAATTTCCGCACGTGTGAGGTTACGCTTAAACCCACCTTTACCTGTAGCACAGAAGTCACACGCCATAGGACAACCGACTTGAGTCGATACACACACCGTGAGACGATTATCAGAAGGGATACCAACGGTTTCAACTATTTGACCATCATCAAGTCGCAGTAGATATTTTATTGTACCATCCGAAGCAACCGAACGGAAATGTTCTATCGAACGTCCAATGGGAATATTAGCTAGTTCCGCGCGCCATTGTTTAGGAAACGCTGAAATATCAGCTAATGTTCGTACACCTTTATTATAAATCCAGTCATGCAACTGCTTACCACGAAATGCAGGTTGCCCCTGTTGAACCACCCAATTTGTCAACTCGTCCACATTGGCGCCGAGTAGTGGTGGAATAGATATAGTAGTTCGTGGTTGTTCTTGGGTAGAACCTATTACCGAGACAGACATAACAAATCACTAGTTAACACGTTGCATATTCTATGGTAGAACTTTTTGCACAAAATTAACGTGGTTTGCTTGAATACTTTAGCGTAAAGGAATTTTGATGATAAACTCTGCTCCCTGTCCAGGTTTTGAAATACAATCAAGTTGACCACGGTGTTTATTGACGACGATTTGATAACAAATAGATAATCCTAAACCTGTCCCTTGACCTACTGGTTTAGTCGTAAAAAATGGGTCAAATACTTTTGAGAGTAATTTTTCATCAATTCCAATTCCATTATCTTTTATACTTACGCAAACTAAATTACAATCTAAACAAGTCTTAATAATAATTTTTGCCGAATCTAAAGTTATATTATTTTGTAAGATGTCAATCGCATTTGTAAGGATATTCAGAAACACCTGATTTAGCTCAGAAGCATAACATTCAACTAGTGGTAAATCACCATAATTTTTAATTATCTCAATGCCAGAATAATTTATCTTTTTTTGAAGTTTATATGATAAAATTAATAAAGTGCTATCTATGCTTTCATGAATATCAACAGTTTTAATTTCAGCTTCATCAAGACGTGAGAAAGTTCTTAATGATAAAACAATATCGCGTATTCTAATAGCTCCTAATTTCATTGAAGACAAAATTTTGAATAAATCCTGAATTATATATTCTAAATCTAATTCTTCTGTAAATGCTTCAATTTCTGCATGTAAAGGAAAATATTTTTGATATAAAGAAAGTAAACTAAGCAAAGATTGGATATACTCTTCTACATAATTAACGTTACCTTGAATAAAATTAACTGGATTATTAATTTCATGGGCAATTCCAGCTACTAGTTGACCTAGACTTGACATTTTCTCAGTTTGAATGAGCTGTGACTGAGTTCGCTGTAATTCTAATAAATACTGTTCTAATTTTTGCGATTGTGCTTCAGCAGTCTGCGCTAATACTTCTTGAATTGTAAGTGCTTGTTTTAATTCCTCTTGTTTTTGGGTTAATTCAATAGTGAGCTTTTTCGCATCTTCTAAAGCTGTATTTTGACCTTGTAGTAAAAATAAAAAATCAATAATTGGGTCGTGAATTGCAAAATCCTTGAGCTTCAGACCAAATTTAGCAAGTGCATTCGTTTCTGTAATCCAAACCGAACATAGAAAAAAAATGACACCCTGTTCTTGGTCAGGAATCATTTGCCCTTTTAGCTGTATTCCATTGTGTAACGATTCCAGCAAAAATAATAAACGCGACTGTTTAGAAATTGCAGCAAAATCAGGCGCCCCTTTTATCGCAGGGCGTATAATTTTGAAATGTTGGGAAAGATTACACCCAATTAAATTTTCTGGATGAATACGCAGCAACACCTCTCCAACCTGCAAAATTTTGCATTCGCAGTCAAAAATAATATGAAAAGGAAAGCTGCGCGCAAACAATTCTGGTGCCAAGCTAAAGGCAGAAACAATCATGTTTTTTAATAGTACTAGTTGGGCTTGTACTCAATCACAAAAGTGTCATGTTCTGAACCTTGCTCACGACTAGTAGTCTGAGTAACCTTAACTTCAGTATCAAATTTTTGCCCCAAACCCTTTACTAGTCCTGTAACCATCGGCGCCAAACCTTCGCGACTAGAATGATAATGTAATTCGAGTTGATTTTCCTCAACTTCGTGACACTCAAACGAAGGAGGTACAAGCTTAGGGAAATTTATCCCAACACGTGCGTGCAGTTCATCCAAGTTTTCCAAAAATTCAGGTAGAGTATCCCCACCCATATCCATCATCTCACCATAACCTTCTTTACCCGTATAACTTACCCAGAACTCACCAAAAGCTTCCATCACAGACGCAGTAGATATACCTAACACTTGACTTGCTGCAACAACTAAGCGATGTGTTAAATCATCTGGATAACCTTCCATACTCAAAAAAGTATCTGTTGAAATTTCTGCTTTTTGCTTTATTTGGCGCCAAGTTTCTTCACCAAAACGGCTACACACCAATTCTTGAATAGCTTTGTTAACCAATCCGTACATACATTAATCCTAAAGTATTTTATTCCTTCTACTTCAGGATTCCCATCTTGGTACTAAAACGAACATGTCGCCTCTACAACACATTGAAAATCATATTATTAACCAAACGTAGAACCATTCCAGCCCCACATATAGCCTTTCGCGTCAGCAAATTCTATATATATCCGGTTTTTCGGCACACCTAAAGCTTGGTTAATTTCTTGACAAAAATCTTGGCTCATTGCCTGTGTTTGCTCGCTTTTCATGGCGCCAACAATCTTAACCTCGATATAACAAGCAGGGTCAGTATTTCCCGCAAACGTCATCTGTACATCTGGCTCAAAAGAAGTCATAACATAAGACTCAGGTTTCCCCGTATGCTTCGCCAACTTTGCCGATAAACCTTTAAGCATTATTTCAACTTCAGATTTTTCAGGTGCCGGAATAGATGTTTGAATTTTAATCAGGGGCATAATTGATTTTTGATTTTATGTGCGAAACAAACGATTATATTCAGGATGGTAAAGACGAGAACGCGCATTAACCGAACCAAGCGCAGCACTAACAATATATAAAGTCGTGCGAATTAAATTCTCCTCGCGCGTACAACTAGCCATCTGCTCCAAAGGAACAACCCTTATTTTCTCATCATCCCATCCCAAGCGATAGCAAATACCCACAGGCGTATCAGCAGGGTAATGTTTAAGCAACTTAACCTGAGCATCTTCCACATGACGCGCACTCAAATATAAACACAAAGAAGCTCGATGTGCTGCCAACGAACCCAACTCCTCAGATGATGGTACCTCTGTACGACCACTAACGCGCGTCAAAATAATAGTTTGAACCAAACCAGGTACCGTTAACTCAGCTTTCAACTTTGCCGCAGCAGCTTGAAAAGCACTAATACCCGGTACAATTTCAAAATTAATATGAGCTTCAGCCAAAAGCTGCATTTGTTCGTGAATAGCACTGTACAAACTAGGGTCGCCAGAGTGTGCGCGTACTACTAACTTTTGCGAATTTACCCTATCAACCATCACTTCGATAATCTCTTCCAAAGTTTGACGTGCGGTAGGAATAATTTCAGCATCTTCTCGACAAAATTGCAGGATAGAAAGTGGAACTAAAGAGTCGGCAAATAAAACAACATCAGCATGTTCTAATAAATTTTTAGCTCTAATCGTTAGCAGTTCTGGGTCTCCTGGTCCGGCACCAATAATATATACAGTATTTTTTTGGTATTTATTATTATTTTTGTTACATATATCTAACGTATATTCGCGCATAATTTCCAAAAAAATAGAAGTTTAGAAAAAAAAATTTGGAAAATTCTCAGTACCTTTCCGGATGATGACCCTATATATAGTAGAAGTGATTGGTAGATGCACCCTGGTTAAGCCCTAGAGAAAAAACTCTGGGGCATTTTTTATTTTTAGGGGACATTGCCCCGAGCTTCTTATTCCCTATTTTCTATTGGCTCATTTACATTCGCGACAACATCGGGTAAAGGACGATTTTTTATATAAAGCCACCATAGTCCCGCTAACCCTAAAGCAATTCCGATCAAGCTAATAACTTGCGCTATTCGTAATGGACCCAGCATTAAACTATCAGTTCGCAGTCCTTCTATCCACAAGCGACCTAAGCTATATGCTGACAAATACGTTAGAAACAATGTACCAACTTTCAACCTCGGTTTACCCTGCAAACCCCTAAAGAATAAAGTTAGTAGCAAAGCGAATACCCCTAAGTTCCAAAGTGACTCATAAAGAAACGTAGGGTGAAAAAATTCAACATTAGTAAATCCTGTTGGGCGCCGTTCGGGTGGAATATATAGTTTCCAAGGTAAATTGGTTGGACTACCAAAAGCTTCAGAGTTAAAGAAATTTCCCCAACGTCCTATTGCCTGTCCTAAAATAAGCGATGGCGCCACTAAGTCAGCCATTTGCCAGAACGAGACTTGTTTAAGCTTACAAAAAATAAGTGCAGCAACCGTTCCACCTAAAATTGCCCCGTGAATAGCAATACCACCTTGCCATATAGCTAAAATACGCTCAGGATGTCTAGCATATTCTGACCACTCAAATATCACATAATATAAACGCGCGGCAGGAATGGCGCCAACCACTAGCCAAATAGACAAATCACTGAGTAAATCAGGGTTTACCTTGCGACGCTTCGCTAAATATTGCGACAGCGTAACACCAATAAGCACCGCAGAAGCAATTAACAAACCATACCAGCGAATCGTAATTGGAAATGGTCCAACTTGAAATTGAAACCAAATTGGACCTGGGGAAGTGAATTGAAACGCCAAAGGACCAACGAAAAAATCTAATAGCATAATCAATAGTTAGGAGTAGTAGGGGCGGGTTTACGAAATTTTTTATTATTAACCAGGATATAGGTAAACCCACCCGTACAGGGGTTAAAAGTCGTAGAGACGCAATTAATTGCGTCTGTACAGGTTAGATTGTAGTTCGTAGTTCGTAGGTTGAGTGTAAGGGTAGCTTTCCCGTAGGGTAGTGAAATGCAACCCAACATATACATTAGCTTAAGTATAATTAATTATTGTCAAGGTTACAAAACATATTGAACTATGTTGATACGTAATTTAATAGAATCCCGATATGCCGAGCAAACTAAGTTCTTTGAACAGTCCGAAGGCTTTCAACACTTAGTATCAGGTGTAGCAAATATTAAATTTTATGATGAATTTATCGCTAACCTTTGTAAAACCCACCTTAAGAGTCCTCAAATACTAGCATTTCTTTATGCAGCGGCGCCTCCGACTGTTGCAAATACCATTCAGCATAATATGCTAGAAGAACTGGGATTTGACGCTGAAGGAATTTGCCATCCTGATTTATTGCGAAAGTTAGCGAGTGCAGTAGGACTAGATAATGCCAAGCAAGCACAAATAGAAGCTTCATCACAAGCAGAGCTACACAAAATGTGTTCCGAGCCAATGCTATATGGGACACTAAAAGAACTGGCACTATCGGTATTGTTAGAAGTAACTTGTTTTGAATGGATGCTGTCACGTCTTTCGGGAAAAATGGGAATAGCTCTGCAACAGTACCGAAAACTTGAGAAAGAAAGCTTAGAATGGTTTTTTCATCATTCGGAAGTTGATATACGTCATGCTGAAGAAGGTTTAGATTCCGTTGTTAATTACGTTGAATATTATGGGTTTGAAATTGATGACTTAAAAACTATCTTAGATATAACGTTTCGTGAAAATATATTTATCAAGCGATACTTTGGAGAAATTGCACTAGCAAAAGAAACGAAAATGTTAACATGAAAATTATCGAAGCAACTATAACTCCGCTCAAAATCCCTTTTACAGAATCTTTCTCTCATAGCACTAAATCTAGGACTTATTCAGATTCCATCGTTGTGAAATTAAAAGCGGCAGATGGTACAATTGGTTATGGTGAAGCTGTAGCGCGTCCTTATGTGACAGGAGAAACTGTAGAATCTTGTTTACAGTTTATGGCTTCGACAATTTGGGAACATATCAAACACATTGATTATCCAGAGCCAGAACCAGATATATCTTGGTTATATAAAATCAGCGAGACAATTCCCACGGCAAAAAGTCAAGGTGTTATTGCGTTTAATGCTGCTAAAGCTGGTTTTGAATTGGCTTTACTCGATTGTTTGCTAAAAAGTCAAAACCTATCCCTATCTACCATTTTACCACCCAAGCGTAATACTGTTATTTATAGCGGTGCCATTACATCAAGTTCAATAGAAAAAGCCGTTAAAAATGCCAAATCGTTTAAACTATTTGGTTTAAAACATATCAAAGTCAAAGTAACTGGAGAAGAGGACTTTTCGCGTCTCCATGCAATTCGTCAAGCAGTCGGACAAGAAACCTCACTACGAATCGACGGTAATGGTACATATGATTTTGATAGCGCCGTTAGAGTCTGTGAGGAATTAACCCAGTTAAATATTGATTCTGCTGAACAATTAATCGAGCGTAGTACACCACAAACTTGGGCAAAACTGAGAGAAATGGCGCCTATCCCCCAAATGGTAGACGAATCATTAGTAACAATTGAAGATGCCAAAGCTTTAATTGCAGCACATGCTTGTGACTTTTTTAACTTAAGAATTTCTAAATGTGGTGGTATTGCCCAAACAATAAGAATTGCACAATTAGCCCAAACCGCAGGAATAAAAATCCAACTCGGATGTCAAGTAGGAGAAACTGCGATACTTTCAGCAGCAGGTAGGCATTTAGCTGCATGGCTAGATGATGTTACTTTCGTTGAGGGTTCTTACGGTGACTTGCTACTGTGCGAAGATGTTAGTCGTGAAAGCATTCGTTTTGGTAACGGTGGTAAAGGTGGGTTATTGCGTAAACCTGGACTAGGAATTGAAGTTAAAGATGAAATACTAGAAAAGTATAGTAATGATACTCAGCACATTTGTTCGTTTTGGTAGGCGCCTTGCAAAACAGCTTGATGTCGCAGCATTGAATCCAGAAGCAGCACAATTATCACTTCTGCATTCAATTTTGGCGCCTAATGCTGACACTGTTTTTGGTAGAGAACATAAGTTTTCCCAAATCAAAACAACTCGTGACTACTATAAATTCGTTCCAATTAGAGATTATGAAGGATTTCGTCCTTATGTTGACCGTATTGTTGCAGGGGAAGCGGGTATCCTGACAAGCGAACCATGTACAATGTTAACTTTAACGAGTGGTACAACTGGTAAACCCAAGTACATACCCGTTACAGAAACATCTGAAAGACTAGGTTCTGAGTTGATGAGACAATGGCTTTACCGAAGTTTGTTAAACCATCCTCAGTTTCTGTCACGTGCAATAGTAGGGGTAGTAAGTCCAGCAGTTGAAGGTTATACAAATTCAGGAATGAGCTACGGTAGTATTTCTGGAAGAATTTATCAGCGAATTCCTTATATTATTAAACGTTCGTATGCTGTACCTTATGAAGTGTTTGAACTAAAAGACTACGACGAAAGATATTTTGCTATTGCGTGTTTTGCTTTTAGGTGCCAAGTTTCATATATTTCCACACCTAACCCAAGTACATTACTACGTTTAGCAGAAGTCGCAAATACTTATAAACAAGATATTATTCGTGCTATTCATGACGGTACTTTCGGCACTAAATCTATTAAACCTCAACCCAAGAGAGCAAAAGAACTAGATAAAATCGCCGATAGAACAAATGCTTTACTACCAAAAGATTGCTGGCGCCATCTCCAGTTAATTGGTTGTTGGACTGGTGGTACTGTTGGTATTCAAGCACAAAAGTTAGCAAATTATTATGGCGCCGTTCCCATTCGCGACATTGGGTATTTAGCAAGTGAAGCTCGCATCACATTACCTTATCAAGATAATACACCTAGCGGAATATTAGCGCTAACTACCAACTATTATGAATTTATTCCAGAAGAGGAATTAGACTCAGACAATCCAACTATATTATTAAGTCATGAAATAGAATTAGGCAAACGCTACGGTATTTTATTAACTACAACCGCTGGACTTTACCGCTATCAAATTCATGACATTGTAGAAGTTACAGGGTTTTATCGAAAGGCGCCATTATTAGCATTCATTCGTAAAAGTCAGGATATGACTAATATTACAGGCGAGAAAATGCACGTCAATCATATCTTGATGGCAATGGAAATAATCAGACAAAAATATAACTTACCAATAGTAACATATCGATTTACACCAGATATTGAAAATCAGCGTTACAAAATTTATTTAGAACTAGATTTAGAATTAACGCAAACCATACAAGAAAATCTCTTACAGCAAATAATTACAGCAATAGACTTACAACTGTGTCATATCAACTGCGAATACGAACAAAAGCGACAATCAAAACGATTACATTTGCCATCTTTATATATAATGCCTCCCGGTTGGTCAGAAGCAGAAACAAGAAAAGAAATAGCAAATAATAAACGAAACTTCCAATATAAATGGAAAATTCTTTGCCATGAAAATGGTTAAAATTTATGAAAAATTACCCTTTTACCTTATGGCTTCTTAGCTTCTTATTTTTCCTTCGAGTCCTTGGTCAAATTTTAGTAGCATATTTCAACGTTTCATTTCTACCAGCAATGCCTCATTGGTACTCAGGATTGCTTCCCTATCCAATTCTACTACCAATACAGATACTAATTATAATATTACAAATAAAAATCAATATAGATATCTCTAGAAATAAAGGCTTCTTTGCAAAACCAAGACGTAAATTCGGCAAGTTGCTTCAATGGTTCAGCTATCCATATGCTGTTATCATGGTCATACGATATATAATTACTATGTACCTATATCCAGAACGTCGTTGGTTTGGAGAAGGAACAATTCCGATTATTTTTCATTTTGTGCTAGCTGGATATTTATTTACTTGGGGAAAATTTTCTGCAAGATGGCAAGAAAAAGAATAAAAAAAATACTTATAGTTACTTTCGCTTTGCTTGCATTGCTGACTACAATTATCATCACAGCATTTCCAATACTGGCACCTTTTTTATTAGCTTCACAATTGAAATTTGCAACAACTTGAAAAAACTCCTACTATTTTAGTACGAATACCTTATTCTAAAAATTTTACAAATACTACGTTTGCCAATGTCGTTGGACGCATGTGGGCAGCGCGCGGTTATACTGCTGTAATTCAAGGAACAAGAGGACGTTATGAATCTGGGGGAGAATATTTCCCGTTCAAAACCGAGAGAACAGATGGAATAGAAACTTTAGCCTGGTTAGAAAAACAGCCTTGGTATAACGGCAAAATAGGTATGTGGGGTGGTTCTTATTTTGGATATACACAATGGGTTTTAGCGGATAAAGTAAATCCTGGTTTATCAGCGTTAATTTTGCAAATTTGTAGCACAGATTTTCATCGCATGTTTTATCCTGGAGGCGCCTTTTCTCTAGAAAGCGCTTTATACTGGGCAGGCGCCAGCGTTATTAATGGCAGGATGGTACGACCCATTCTTACCCACCCAACTTGCGGACTTTCTTAAAATTAAAAGCGAAGCTAAACCTCTTGTTGCTAAAAACACTCGTTTAATTATTGGTCCTTGGGCACACGCACGCACCGTTACTTTTCCCAATGGTTACACACCTCGCAACTACCGTCTCGAAAGTTTGGCGCCAACTATTCCCTGGTTCGATGAGCATCTACTCGATAATCTTAAATCAGAAGCTCCTGTACAAATTTACGTCATGGGTAAAAACATATGGCGCCAAGAGAAAGAATTTCCTTTAGCCCGTACTATTTATACAAAATATTATTTACACAGTAATAGCGTATTAAATTTAACACCACAAAACACAGAAATACCAGATACTTACATATATAATCCATTGAACCCAGTACCAAGCGCAGGAGGTACAATGCTTGGCCCGCGCGCTGGAATTGAAAAACAAAACGATATAGAAAATCGAAATTACGTTTTAAATTACACAACAGCATCTTTACAAGAAGATATTGAAGTCACTGGGCCAATACGTCTAATTTTATACGTGTCAACAACGGCGCCCTCGACCGACTTTACAGCAAAACTCGTTGATGTTTATCCCAATGGTTCCGCTTATAACGTTTCTGAAGGAATTATCCGTAGGCAATACACTCCAAAACAACCAACTCAAATAGAAATTGAACTATGGGCAACAAGCCAGGTTTTCTTCAAAGGACATAAAATCAGGCTAGAAGTATCTAGTAGTAATTATCCGCGATTTGACCGCAATCCAAATACTGGGCGCCCAATTGCGACCGAAACGAACCCAGTGGAAGCAAAACAAGTTATTTACCATGAGCAAAAAGCGCCTTCATATCTTGTACTACCAATTATTCTTAGTAATGCAAGTGATTAAATATACATAAATTCCTGAGTCAAAATTACAAAACTTTAGGTATAATTATCACTCCAGCAATTAAAGGCGCCTGCAACTGTGATTGCCATTTATCCCGGAAGTTTTGACCCCGTAACACTGGGGCACCTCGATATCATCCAGCGTGGTGCGAAGCTGTTTGAACGAGTTATTGTAGCTGTGCTGCGTAACCCGAACAAAACACCTCTTTTTACAGTGCAAGAGCGAATTGAACAAATTCGTAAATCAACCAAGCATCTACCAAACGTTGAAGCTGATAGCTTTGATGGGCTAACTGTAAACTATGCCCAAATGAGAAGAGCGGGTGTACTACTGCGGGGATTGCGTGCAATTTCTGATTTTGAAGTAGAACTTCAGATGGCACATACCAACAAAACGCTCTCGACCCAAATTGAGACTGTTTTTTTGGCAACATCAAATGAATATAGTTTTTTAAGTAGTAGTGTGGTAAAAGAGATTGCAAAGTTTGGTGGCTCTGTCAATCACCTTGTTCCTCCGCACGTTGCCCTAGATATATACCAATGCTACGCCCACAAATACCAATCGAACCAGAGCATAACGGAAAACATCCCATCCCTCACGAATCCTCCAATGGACACACTGTTGGAAATTCACAACCAGACGGAGATGGATGTTTAAATATTCAGCAATCACTCGACCATTTTGAGGAAATGATTATTGCTGGTTTCCGGATTCCATTTACTAAACGTACCGTAGTGGATGAGGAAAAACTGTTTGACCTACTTGATTATATTCGTTCGACGTTACCAGCAGCGTTTAACGAAGCAACGGTTATAACCCAGCAAAGAGACGAAATTTTGCTCGAAGCAGAAGAGTATGGACAGCGTATCGTCGATGCTGCTCAAACCAAGCGCGCGCAAATTTTAGAAGAAAGTGATATTATTCGCTCCGCAGAACACGAAGCTTTAGAGTTAAAGCGGAAAGTTCAACAAGAGTGTGAATTGTTAATGCAGCAAACTCTCGAAGAAATTGACCTAAAACGTCGTCAATGTCAACAAGAAATAGAACAAATGCGAGCCGAAGCTATGGCAGAAGCCCAACAAATAGAACAAGGCGCCGATGATTATGCTGATAGTGTTCTCGAACACATCGAGCAAGATTTAAATGAAATGACACGTATTATCCGTAATGGGCGCTCCTCACTTAATGCATCGAGAATACCACAAAAGAAAAAGTAGTAGGTACGGTGGGCAGTGCCCACCGTACTTAAGAGTTATATTACTATGTAGCAACTATTGCGTGATTAATTACACCGTACTTTAAACCAAGTTCATGGAGTATATTTACAGTAGTGTCGATTTGTTCCATAGTGTGTGCTGCACTTACCACAAAACGGATTCTTCTTTGATGAGCTTTTATAGCTGGATATACAACTGATAACGAAAATATTCTACATACGAGTAATTCTTGATTAAATGCTTGTAGAGTTTTGCCTTTATAAGCAACTTCACTAATTCTTTTATTTGTTTTCCGTAAATACTCTAAAGTATAGCTACTCAATCATAAGTTAACGTGAGGAAACTGTACAAAGTAAAGTCTAATTATGCGTCCTCCAATTGGAATTCGCTCACTCTCGGTTTCGTTCCCAAGTATAATTCGTACAAATAATTACTACAAGGAAAAATATCCTAAGCTATTTGCTCAAGCTGAGAAGAAAAGTTTGGCAAAACTATTTACACCTGCAAATACATCTGCTCCCACCAATGAATATGACTTGGAGATGATGCCGTATCTTCAAGACCCATTCCGGGGTGCTGTTCAAAGGCGGATACTTGCTCCAAACGAGTCTTCTCTAACGCTAGAATGTCAAGCTGCATCAGATGCGCTCAAAGCAGCAAATCTTTCTGTTAATGAAGTTGACCTATTAATAGTTTGTTCTGTACCACCTGAATATATTGGCTATGGCAATGCTGCTTTTGTTGCGCGCGAGTTAGGGTTAAAATGCAGTGCGTGGAATTTGGATGCAACCTGTGGTAGCACACCAGTAGCATTACAGACAGCCTCTGCTCTAGTGCAAGCAGGGGAGTACAAAAATGTATTAGTAGTTGTTTCATGTACTTACTCTCGCACCGTCGATGAAAGTGATACGCTCGCATGGTTTTTCAGCGATGGAGCAGGAGCTTCTGTTGTCAGCGCTTTAGAAGTTAATCAAGGCATTATAAGTACACATGCAGTTAATACTGGTGTATTATGCGACCAATTCAAAGTCAAAACTACAAATGATGAGAAAGGAAATACTCGTCTTCATTTGCATGTGGCTAGAAACACAAACAAAATAATAGCTGAGACTGCCACAGAACTTTTACGTACATGCTGTGATGGAGCTATCGAGAAAGCTGGTCTAACGCTAAATGATATTGACTTTTTTATTTTCAACACTCCTACCGCTTGGTTTTCAAAGTTTTGTATTCGTGTACTGAACATTGACCCAGAGCGTACAATTAACGTTTACCCGCTTTATTCTAATATTGGCCCAGCATTAACTGTTGCAAATCTTTATCATGCGGCACATATAGGTAAAATTCGGGAGAATGACTTAGTTTTAATGTATGGTTTTGGCGCCGCTGGTAGTGCTGCTGCAAGCGTTATGCGTTGGGGTAACGTTGCTCTAGGTTCTATGCCTTAATCTTAATTTGTAGTAGCGCTTGAGAATAAAGCGCTACTACAAACTTTTACTTATAAATAACAATCACCGCGAAGATTGTGAACACGTGGGTTCATTCCAATTACTTGTGTAGCATCTACTGGTACTTCAATTAAAATTGATTGAGCAGAGCAGTCATAGCAAGCGCTCATTATTTCCGATAAATTACTTAAGTCTGGCCTGACTGTGTAACCATTCCAACCATGAGCTTTCGCTGCTGCAACAAAATCAACATTTGGTAAATGAGAATGATATAAATCTTTATCAAGTCCTGGAATAATGGACGGTGCCCCTTGTTCGATTATTCCATAACAATTATTGTTCATAATGAATAAACGTAACCCAAGGCGAGAAGCATCAGCTAAGGCACCACCATATAGACGCCAACAGCCATCACCGGAAAATACAAACGTATGCAATGATGGGTTTGCCAGCTTGGCACCACAAGCAAGTCCAAAAGCACCACCCATTGCAGAACCATGATACATTGAGTAAAATTTTATATTCGGGTGGCGCCGTTGCATTAAATATGGTCGGTCTTTATAAGCCATACAGATGTCATCAAAACCAATGCTATTGGGTTGCCAACATTGCTCTAGCTTCTCATAGAAAGATACTAAATCAACCGTATTAGCGTGTACTTGACGAGATATTTTGCGAGTATTTAAACTGTGATAATTAGGTAATATAATGTCTTGATATTCTGAAAAAGGCAGTCTATTTAATATTTCCTGAAGCAATACATTAATATTACCATGTACTTTACAGTATTCAAAAGCTGTACGATGTTTAAAAGTTCCATTTTCATGCCCATAAGGATTTTCAAAATCTGTTAAATGCCATACGTTTCCAGCTTTGATTTGCTCACAATTAAGTACATACTCATGTGGGTCAAACCCAATCATAATCAACGTATCATCTTCATTGAGGGTATGCCATAATTCCAACGCACGGTCATTCCCACCGAACATGATATGCCCATATCCATAGGGATTTGTTTCACTGACTGCATTGGCGCCATTAGTAGACCAGATAATTGGAGATTTTAGTCTATACGATAATTTATCGATGAATTGGGCAATACCTTCGTACCTTGCAGCTTCTTCTCCTACATACAGCACAACTCGTTGATTTTCTAATCGAGATAGGTGGCTGACTAATGCTTCGATATCTAAATAGTTTACTGAGTTATATAGCTGTGTATGAGAAAATGTTAATTTATTAATATTTATATCTTGTATATCTTGTGAAAGTATATCTGGATGAAATGCAATCACTACTGGTCGTGACTGTTGCAGAATTTTATGAACCATCCGTAGCTTTTCTTCAATAACACTTAAGTCATCAATAACAATACAACCATCACCCAACTCAGCTTTTAATTGTGGAAGCAAGTTCATTCCATGCTCTGTGACATCTTGTAATGGAGCTTTATTTTGTACATTGGTAGAATTCAATGCCACTAAAAACACTGCTGGGATGTTATGCAGTTTTGCTTCAGTTAATCCGCATAAACCCAGCTTAGTCGCGGCGCCTGTTGTTAGGATAGTTCCAGCCAGAGTCCCGGCTGCGAGATAATAGCCAAGAGGTACGAAACCAGCGATATATTCGTTCATAGTTAACATATGCGCGCTTTCATCAACTTGACTGATATGATTCAATGGCTGTAAATATTGTGCTAGTTTTATAACACCACCACCATTGACTCCTGCATAAGTTTTTATACCTAATGATTGCAGCATTTTTATTAATGCAAAATTTCCAGATATTAGTTTACTGACATCATTTTTAACTAGATCTTTGGTTAACAACATCCTTTATTCCCCATTTTAAATTCAAAATAGTTTTTTATAAATTAATAGTATTTCACTAATCAATATGAGTGGTAAAAATTATGTAAAAATTAAATATATAATTGTTACTATATTTATATAGTTTAAGTTTATTATTGCTAAAATTGCCAGTAATATTACTGATTAGACAATTGATAATAATCAATAATTAAAATGTTTTTTATATAAATTTTTAAGTGGAATACTTACGTCAAAGATAGTATTCCTGTATTTTATCACATGCACATTTGCCTCCCATTGTTGTGAATAGGAAATCCAGGTATTAGATTTTTGTACAATATTCAGCATTAAAACATAATGTGTTACGCTGTCCAAGGAGCGCACCTAACGTAATAAAAAAAAATTAACAGGATTATTCTACAGGAATCGATATTACAAAAGCAGTTCCTTCACCAATAGTTGAATTAACTTCAATAATACCTCCATGCTTTTCCACCACAATTTGACGAACTATTGTCAGTCCTAACCCTGTTCCTTTACCAACACCTTTAGTAGTAAATAGGTGGTCAAACATTTTTGCTTTAACTTCTGGTGTCATTCCTATTCCATTATCTCTAATCGTAATCAAAACATAACTTTTATTACTATTTAAGCTGGTAGATACTGTAATTTGATTAGGTGATTTTGTAATCTCATTAAAACTACGTCCCGCATTTGATTCTTCTAATGCGTCAATAGCATTAGCTAACAAATTCATAAAAACTTGGTTTAGTTGCCCAGGAAAACCTTTAATGTATGGTAAATCTTCGTAGTTTCTAATTACTTTAATATCTGGACGATTTTCTGATGCTTTTAAACGGTGTTTAAGAAGCATTAAAGTGCTATCGAGACCTTCATGAATATTGAATAAAATCTTTTTATTAGTATCTGCTCTAGAAAAGGTACGTAAACTAATGCTTATTTCATAAATTCTGTCAACAGCTTGTTGCATTGAATCTATTACTTTTGGCAAATCTTCTTTTATATAACTAAAGTCTATATCTTCAATTTCTTTAACAATTTTTGTAACTGGATTAGGATAATAATTTTGATACAAATCAATTAAACCTAGCAAGTTTTGTACATATTCGCGCGCTGGTTGTAAATTACCAGTCAAAAAATTAATTGGGTTATTAATTTCATGTCCTATCCCTGCAACTAAATTTCCTAAAGCGGTCATTTTTTCACTTTGGATTAGTTGTAATTGTGCTTGTTTGAGATTTTCAAGTGATAGCTCTAGCTTTTGAGCATAATCTTGAGATTGTTGATACAAGCTTGCATTCTCTAAGGAAATAGCAACTTGAGAACATAATAGTTTAATAAAATTTAGTCTACTCTCTGTAAATGCTCCTGTTGCTATCTTGTTTTCAAGATATAAAATTGCAACTAATTTTCCTTGGTTTAAAATTGGGTTACATAATATGCTTTGCGGCTTTTGTTGTAAAATATATGTGTCTTGATAATTCGTATTTTCAAGTATTGCATTATTGAAAATTACATGTTCTTTTGTTCGTGATATATAATTAATTAAATTAACTGGTATTTCTTGGCTTTCTTCAATTGGAATTGATTCTAATAATGACTTAACTACTTTTGTAGATAAACCAACAGCTTCAACTACTAGCCTACCAGATTTTGATAGAATTAGAACAGCTTTAGAGGCACCAGCATTTTCTATTAGTATTTGCATCAAACTAACCAATAATTTTTCTAGCTCGATTTCGCTACTAATTGCTTGGGATGCTTTCACTAAACTTAATAAATCTAACGAGTTGGATATTTGAGAAGTAGTTTCAGTTAGGGTAAAACTATTACTATTACTAATTGCAATAGTTTCGTAAGAATTAAAGTTTATTTTGCGCTCTTTAATTGAAGTTAGCAAGTGAGGGTATTGTTTTTCTAAATCTTGTACTTTTGCCGACGCACCCCATCTTGCATAGCAGTAATAAGCGTTAATCAAGTAAGTTTGAGCAATTGTATTTTGATTCCATCCTAAGTAAAATTTTGCCGCAAGCTCTTGAGCTAATGCTTCTTCCTGAAGATAATCATTTGCGCGCGCAAGTTTTATTACTTGCTCATAACATTCCATTGCAGCAAGCTTATTATCTAAAACTCTATATATCTCAGCTTCTACTAAATAATATTTGTGCAGAAAATTCATCGGAGCATGATTTGCCCAATGCTGCATTTTTTCTTGATTAGAACGTACTTTTTCCAAAATTTCGCTTTGAGACGCTGGAGCCATATCTAAATATACTGCCAATCTCACTAATGAATCATAATAATAAAAGGCTGGAAAAATTATTAATCCTGTTAATCCACTCAGATATTTCTCTGTTTTCAGAGCATAATCTAAAGCAATATCTGAATTATTGAAAAAATAATTAAGTGTACATTTGTTGAAATATACCATGCATATTGCCGTGATATCATTCATATCTTGATGTTGCGGTAACATTACTTGATCATCATAAGCAGTGCCAACTAAACTACATACATCATCGCTTTTATTCATCAAATTCAATATTGTTTGTTGCCATATTTTAATATAACCAAGTCCTGTTTTTTGTTTTAATTGTCTGAGGATTTCACAGTAAACAGACATTTGCTCTTCAAGTCCAATCAATTCTTGACCTGTTAAATATGAACCAAACGAATAATTATGTAGCGCATAGGAAGCAAATTCCAAATCACCAGTTTCTAAACCAATCCGATAAACTTCTTGCAATGGTTTTAAAAAATCACGTGCATGATTTTTCCAATGTCCTACCAAACTATTATATAAAAGTAAAGTTTTAGCTTGTAACGAAGCGACGCTAGTTTGAGATAACACGTTTAACGATAGTTGAGCAAATTCGTAACCTGTGTCAATATCACCAATAACACAACATAGTAAAAATCCATAAGTACAGTAACCATTTGCAGAAAGTCCTGTATTGCCATACTGAATTGATAAGTCAACCATCTTTAAGGTGACTAAAGGCACAAATTCAGGACTGCCAAGATAAGCAGCAGAAAACATACTTGATAAAACACGCATAGCTGCTAAATTCTCAGGGTCACTCATTTCAGGTAGATTAATTAAATCTGCTATATCCCTACCTGCTAACAGCGCTGCTGTTGTTTGAAAGGCTTGTTGAATATCTAACTCTTTTGGTGTTTTTGGAAATTCTATATTAAGTAGCTTTAACACCTCAAGGCTGATATTTAAACCTTCAATTAATTGGTTTTGTGCAACGCAAGCTTGAATTTTGATTTCATAAACCCTAATTTTATCTATAATTATTTTTCCTTGACTTATTACTTGCTGGGCAAACTTCTCCATGTTTTCAAAGTCACCACATAAGTACGCTGCATCACATGCTTCCTCATATAAAGCTAATGCTAACTCATATTGATGCCAGCAGGAGTCACCAAGTATTTCAAGAGCAACGTCAAAATATCGAGCTGCCGCAATATGTGCTGTCGAAGCTTTAGCTTTACGTCCAGCATTTAAATTTAACTGCGCTAATTCTAAAAGCTGTTCTGGGTTAGTGATTAAATTAACACCGTAATTTAATTGATTTACTATATCAAAAATTTTCTCTTCTCGTTTATCAATTGATGTATTATTTAATAATAATTGACCAATATTTAGATGTGTTGATTGTTTCTGTGCTTCAGGAATAAGAGAATAAGCAGCTTGCTGTACACGGTCGTGGATAAATTTGTAAGTGACTACTGACTTATTAACAACAGATAATTTTTCATCATTTGCTAAATTGCCTTGGTACAATTTATAAATTTCATTAGTTGGAATTATCAACCCTTCTTGTAATGCTTTCCATAAATCAACAGCAGTTTCAGCTTGATTTTTATCGTTTACAATCGCTAAACTTGTTAAATCAAATTGGTTCCCAATACACGCGGCAAGTTTCAAAGCAGACTGTGTAGCAAATGGCAATTTTTGTAATTTTAATGCCATAAATTCTACAACATTATTTGTAAATGCTAATTCTTTAATTATAGAAAAATTACACTTCCATCCCCCACTCTTATGTAAGTCATATTCATCTTTATTAAATGATATCAACCCGTCTTCATGCAGCGACTTAAAAAATTGATGGCTGAAGAAAGGATTACCTTGTGTTTTTTGATAAATCAGTTTTGTTAACGCCGCCGCACTTTCAAAACTGCAGTTTAACGTATCTCTAACTAAATGCGTTAAATTATCTATTGACAAAGTTTTGAGTTTTATAGTACTAACTTGAGTATTATTTTTCTTTATTTCTTCTAACGTCAACAGTAGTGGATGTGCAGCAGAAACTTCATTATCTCGATAGGCACCGATTAATAATAAATATTGAATATCACTATTAACAAGAGACTGCATCAATTTTAGAGAAGCAGAGTCAGCCCACTGCAAATCATCAAGAAAAATTACTAAGGGATGCTGAGAGCAAGCGAAAACCTTAATAAATTTCTGAAAAAGTAAATTAAAACGGTTTGTTGCTGCGCTACCAGAAAGTTTAGCACATGCTGGCTGTGGGCCAATAATGCGTTCTAATTTTGGAATAAAATCAATAATCACCTGACCTTGCTCGCCTAAAGCAGCTAAGATTTGAGTCTTCCAATAAGTTAGTTGAGCATCGCTTTCGCTACTTAACTGTTCCATCAAGTCGCAGAAAGCTTGTAGAAATCCTAAAAAAGGAACATTTCGTTGAAACTGGTCATATTTACCTTTAATAAAATAGCCTCGTTGCCGCACTATCGGTTTGTGTACTTCATTAACAACAGCAGTTTTACCAATACCAGAAAACCCTGCGACCATAACTATTTCTAATGCTCTTCCGTTATTTAATATAGAGGGGTGAGGGTTTGCTACTCGTTCAAATGCTGCAAGAAGAGTTTCTACTTCAGTTTCTCGACCATAAAGCTTTTCGGGTATTACAAAACGGTCAGATACATCTCGCTGTCCCAACTTAAAAGGTTTATCAATCTGAATTCCGTCTTGATAAATTAAATTTGCTTGCTCTAAGTCATACTTTATTCCTAAAGCACTTTGATAACGTTCTTCTGCATTTTTCGCCATCAATTTAGCGATTATTTCAGATAGAATAAATGGAATATCAGGATTAATATTGTGGACTAAAGGAGGAAGCTGTGCTATGTGTGAGTACACTAACTCCATTGGGTCTTGACTAGTAAAGGGTAATTGCCCAGTTAAAAGTTCAAAGAAAGTCACACCTAAAGAGTAAAAATCACTACGCCAATCTACCAAACGGTTCATACGTCCGGTTTGTTCTGGGGAAATATAGCCGAGGGTACCTTCTAAAAAATTACAGTATTGTAGAGTTTGTGTTTCTTTAGGTAATAAAGAAGCAATGCTAAAATCTATAAGTTTTACTTGCTTTGTAAATGGATTAATTAGAATATTAGCAGGTTTTATATCTTTATGAATAACTCGATTACGATATAAACTCTCTAGAGATGTAACGATTTGTATCGCAATGTTAAAAAAATCTTGAAGATAAGTAGGGCTTTTTACTCCTATTTTGCCTGTACTCCAGTCTTTGAGCGAAACTCCCCCAAAATCTTCCATTACGAGTGCATAGCTGTTTTGATAAGGTTCCAAGCTATAGGTTTTGATGACACCTGGAATATCAAGACTTTTAGCAATAGTGTATTGGTTACGGAACTGCACGAGTTCGCTAAAGGTCGGGTACTCATTTCGTAATAGCTTGATAACAACAGGCTGTTTATCAGCTTTTCTGACAGCACGGTATACTGAAGTTCTAACACCAGAATATATTTGCTCAAAAGGCTCATAACCAGGTAGTGTAAACATATTAGCCCCTGTCCAATTCATAATTTCTATCTCGTACAGATATTATTCCCGTATAAAAGCAAAATGGAACATATGATGCACTAAATGTTCTACAATGCCAATCATGTAATATTATATACTGTATTAAATAAATTAATACGGTGGGCACAGAGTAGAGATACGCAAACCGGAGGTTTTCCCGCAGGGATTAATTGTATCCGGACAAAGAAATTTAAAAAGAAATATGGGATAGCTGTACGTAAGCTAGCTTCAAGATCCGTTTTGGTACAATGGTGTGGCCCGATGCGGAAATATTATGCTAACAAGGTTAAAAGTATCTGGTTTTAAGAATCTCGTCGATGTAGATGTGCGCTTCGGGCCATTTACCTGTGTAGCAGGCGCCAACGGTGTAGGAAAATCTAACTTATTCGACGCTATTAGATTTTTGAGTGCAATCGCAGACCGTCCTTTAATTGAAGCTGCTAATTCTATTCGAGATGAAGAAGGTCGAACAGCTGATATACGTGCTTTATTTCACCGTGTTGGAAGTAATTACACGGATATAATGTCGTTTGAAGCTGAGATGATTATACCCTTTGAAGGCATTGACGATTTAGGACACAAAGCAGAAGCTAGTATTACTTTTCTTCGTTACTCAATAGTTCTTACTTATAGGTCAGATGATAGCTTGCGTTCCCTCAACGGCGCCTTAGAAATACTCAAAGAAGAGCTAGTTCATATCAACTTGAGTGATGCTAAGAAAAAGTTATTATTTCCTCATACGGCTGAGTGGAGAAAATCAGCAGTCAAGGGCAGACGTACTTCACCCTTTATTTCTACAAAAGACGATAAAGGCAAAACAGTTATTAAGCTACATCAGGACGGAAGAAATGGAAAACCTTTATCTCGACTTGCAGCGAATCTTCCAAGAACAGTCCTTTCTATTGCAAATGCAGCAGAAAGCCCGACAATGTTACTGGCACGAAGAGAAATGCAATCGTGGCGCCTGCTTCAACTAGAACCATCAGCACTACGGCAACCTTCGGAGTTTACATCCCCAACAAAACTAGGCATGGATGGTTCGCACTTAGCAGCTACACTTTATTATCTGGCACGTTTTAATAAAGTACACCTTTCAGAAGAACAAGCCGAGGCACATATACATATATATATAGTCAAATTGCAAATCGTTTAGCTGAACTAATTGATGATGTAGTATCCGTAAGCATTGACCGAGATGAGCGTCGCGAACTTTTAACATTAATGCTTACAACATTCATATGGTACATCACACCCAGCCCGTGCGCTAAGTGATGGAACACTACGCTTTTTAGCTTTGGCTGTTTTGGAATTAGACCCTCAAGCGCAAGGTCTTCTGTGTTTAGAAGAGCCAGAAAATGGTATACACCCAGACCGTATAACGAAAACACTAAGACTTCTTCAAGACATTGCTACCGATGCCGAAGAACCTATTGGTGTAGATAATCCATTACGGCAAGTAATAATCAACACTCATTCGCCTTCAGTTGTAACACAAGTACGTATCTCTAGGGTTAAAAGAACACGAAAAGCAGCTGAACGACTTTGCTAATAACCCAGCACTGTGTGGTAAAGGACGAGTATTGCGCGACCCTGGAGGAGTGCAGCTAAACCAACTGGCTGATAATATTCGACCTGTGCTAGTTCAACCCAAACTGGATATCAATTTACCCACTGGGAATTTACAACCAGTATTACCTGGAACAACCACCGAACCGATTAATGTTATTGCCATTAGTAATGTAAACGCCAAGGTCAGCTTGCAAATTGAACCTAATCAAAGTGGTATTCGCTTGATTTCACCTAATAGTTCAATAGAATTAGCTGCTAATAAACCCACAGCTATACCCTTGCGTTTACAAATTCCAGCAAATATAAGGGGAGGCGCCAGTAACTTACGTTTAGTTTTAAATCCTGTAAACTATAAAGTGGCGCCCATAAAAGTAGACTTTCCTGTAACCATCAAATCAGAACTACAAGTCCAACCTGCTTCTATAGATTTTGGCTTGGCAGAAACAGGTAAAATAACTGCCACTCAAACATTAGTAGTCAAAAATAATATACCTAGAACCGCAAAATTACAGATAGAAGGCACCAAAGACGTTTCTGTGCCTTCTTCAGTCACATCTGTATCCTTGCAAGCAGGGGAAACTAGAATTCCTGTGCAGTTGGAAGTTAGTGATACCAGCTTTGAAGGCGCCCGTAACTTCACATTAGTATTAACTCCTGATAATCCAATTGCAAGTCCCACCAGTACAAAAGCTCAGATAAATATTTTTATGCCACTGTGGCGAAAAATAGTCTTGTGGTTTCTTTTATTACTGCTGGTGTTGCTAATTGCGCTGACAGTAACTTGTTTGATTAAACGTAAAACTCCTTTTGAATTACTCCAAGATATCCAAAATCGCAAATACTTGGAAGGAGCTATTTTTGTACTGGAACCGTTGCCAAAATCTTCAGAAGACGAAGAAATTAGTTTGACTCGCCTCCACAAAACTAAAGTACTACTAAGCGATTTGATACCAGAGGTTGCTGCAACTAATTCTGATGCTGAATTAGTCGTAGCATGGGAAGCTGGGAAAAAAAAGATAGAGCTACGGTGTTTGAAAGGTGTAATTTATGTCAATACTAAGGAAGTAACTACATATGAACTTTACGATGACGATGTTATCGAAATTGGTAAAGTAAAACTGCAATTTAACTGGATTGAACATCAACGCCCCTTTGAAATCAGTAGCGGTGAAGATGCCTATTAATTATTCAACTAATTATTCAACTATTAATAATGTGAGAGGATATTAAATGTCACGTCCTACGGTTGTTTTTCGTCCTACTGTTGTAATTGGGTTAGGTGGTACAGGTTATGAAGTTGTACTCAAGCTTAAAAAGCGCTTTATAGACGCTTACGGTTATGTACCAGAAATTATTCGTTTTCTTTCGATTGATACTACCGAAAATATCAAAGAACGAGAAAAGTCACCAGATGGCAACAAGGTGATTTTAGAACCGAATGAGCTTTATGCAATATCTGTAGCAAATCCAATACCTTACACACGTAACGATAATATTGCTGAATGGTGGCCTAAAGACATTCCAACATCTAGTTTAATCAGTGGCGCCGGACAAATTCGAGCGCGTGGAAGGTTAGCATTATTTGCGAAAGTGGGCGATATAAACGGTTTAATCGCTCAAGCAATTAACACTGTACGCGAAATTCGTACTTCATCACAAGCATTTTCAGACAACTTTCAAGTTTCCAACCGCGATGGTGTCGAGATTTTCATTGTTGGCAGTTTAGCTGGGGGAACAGGAAGTGGAACGTTTTTAGATATAGCATTTTTAGCTCGGCAATATCTCAATAGCTTCTCTAATATTACGGGAGTATTTGTTTTACCAAGAGTGTTTGCCAATCTTCCCCAAACTCATTTAGTCAAGTCAAACGCTTATGGCGCCCTCAAGGAAATCGAACACTTTTGGGGCTTGACACCATCCAATACTATTGAAATTGACTACGGTGTAGCAAAGGTAAGAGCCGACCGTCCCCCGTTTGATGCTGTGTTTTTAATTGATGGTGTTAATAAAAAAGGAACTGTTGTTTCGCGTCCTGATGATTTGCAAAATTTAGTCGCAGATGGTTTATATGTCCAGATTGGTTCTCAAATAGGTTTAGATGCTGCTAACGTTGCCGATAATATTCGCGCTTATTTAGCAACTGGTGAAAAAGTTCGAGGACGCAAAATAAATTACTGTAGTTTTGGCTTTGCTACTCTAACTCTGCCAGTACAACAGTATGAGCGAATGAAACTAGAAGATGCTCAAAGCTTGCTTAAGAACGAATTGATGGCGCCGACACTCCCCCTTGATATAGATAGCGAAGTCGCACGTTTTCTGATCGACTCTAATTTGGCAGAAGCTGCTACTGTTTTAAATGCGTTGACAGAAAGTGAGCATGGAGGACAGTTTAAACAAGAGTTTAGAATTGGCGAAATGCGTTATGACCGTACAGCATTGCCAACAATAAAAGAACTCTACAAGCGTCAGTCAGACCAAATGGAGCAACGAGCAGCAAAAGAACTAATAGCAAATTTTTCTCGCTTAGAGCAAATTACAACTGGCGCCATAGAAGCATGGTGGGAACGTGCTTTCAACCGTCCGAATGGTCTAGCTTATACTTTAAAATTTTTGACTCAACTTTACCCCAAACTTGATGAATTGCAGCAGAGTGTGCAGCGTAAGTCACAGGAAGCGCAATCTAGTTTTAATGCATTAAAATTAGAGCCGCAAGAAGAAAAAATTAAACAAGCAGCAGAAGCACTTTTCTCAAATAAAAATAATATTCAAGCAGCTTGCCAAAGATATAAAGAGCGTACTGACCAAAAATGGAAAATTTACCTACATTGGAAGCGATGTGACAAAGCTGCTGAACTTTACGGTATACTACGAGCGAAAATAGAAGAAATTAAGGAAAAGTGCCAACGTATTCACAGCAATCTAGATAAAGTTTACCGAGATATAGAACAAAGTTATAGCGAAGTTAACCGTCAAGCAACTAACGATAATCCTTTTATTCACACAATTGCCCGCGTCAACTTGCAATCAAAGCGTCCTAAAATTAGTGGCGAAGACTTTATTCGTTGGTATCGAGAACAATCTCAAACTTTAACCAAGTGGTCAGATAAAAGAGCTACTGACGTTAAAAATGAAATCGTGGCATTTTTAGACGAGATTTACCATCCACTCACTAATATGACTGTTGAGCAAGTTTTGGCAGATAGTAACCCAGAAGATGCGGGAGAAGATTTGCAACAACTTGGCAGACTAGCAGTACCTCTATGGCAATACGACGATGCGGAAATACCCACTCAGCAGCAGCACATAATAACAGAGTTTTATTATTACGGAGTCGAAAGTAATAATACTATTTTTAGCAGTCCACCTCTTTCGAGTCGTTTACCAAAGGGAAGAACTAATCCTGCTTTTGTACCAACGGGTGAACCCCATAAGCTTACACTGTTTCGAGTTGAAATAGGTGTTCCATTATTTGCCTTTAATGGAATGAAGGATATGGAGCAAGCTTACCTAGACCCCAATAAAGTCTTCAAGCACTTAGACCGTAATTGGACAAACCTTCCTAATTTAGTTCCACCGGAAGATGACGGAGGAGCGCTGCGCTGGTTTGCTTTAGCACTGGCGCCTGACATGTATAAATTAATTGTTAACAAAAATAAAAAATACTTTGTCCATACAGAGCAAGCTCGAAAATTAGAAGATGGAATGTTGCTTTTGGGAGAAAATCGCAAATCAGCATTTAAAGCTTTCAAAAGCAACTTACCTCTAGTTAAGGAAATTGCAGACAAAGTTGAGCATATTATTACCCACAAAGACGAAGACACAGCTAAATCTACTTTGTCGAATTACATTAATTATCTCAATCAGCGTTTAAGGGATGGTCAGGTTGATTCCCAAGTAAAAGAACAGGTAGAAATGGAAATTCAAGAAATAGAAACATACCTAGAAGAATTAGATGTAATTAGCTAACCTTACTTACCTAAAACTCTCTTAACTCTTCTTACCTTTGTGACCTTTGTGACCTTTGTGGTTTAATTTTCATTCCCATGCCAAAACCAACAATTTTACTAGCACTCGACCCCCGTAGTGCCGCATTTTGTGCAGCCATTAAGCGGCAACTCCAAACATCAAGCACAATTCAAAGCAGTTTAATACAGACTTATACCCTAAATTGGGACGGACAAGCTTTTAGCTTTAGTCCTGAATTAAACCAATTCGCTGACACAAGTTTTAACCTTGCACAAACTCATAGTAAAACTTCTGTCTCTCAAATCCGTACTTCCTTCACCCAAGCTGCTAGTAAACTCCAAACCGAACTAATTAATTTAATCAAATCAGCAAATCAATCTCCCGAAGCTATTGCAGCAAAACGCCAAGGACTAGAAATTAGCAGCGCACATCAAATATATCTGATGCTGTCAGCCAGTAATCATCTAGCTAGGGGAGTCGTTTTTGAGCTAGTACGTTTGATTCGCTGGTTATTTAGTACGTATTCTCCAGATATACCCTACAGTTTAGAAGCTTTACTATTATTACCAGGATTATTTGCCGAAGTCACAACTGCTGATTACAGTGCAGCATATGGACTCCTCAAAGAGTTAGATTACAAAATGAACATTGGAGTTGTAGTTGCAGCTAGTCAAAGAGCTACTCCCTTCGATAATTGCTGGCTAATTGATGGACGCATTGGTGAACTTAAAGATAATTTAAGTAGCTATGCTGATACTTTTGCAGGTTTTCTGACTGTTGAGGCGAGCAAGCAAAAACAATTTATTCCGAAACTAGATTGACTGTTTTAACTGATACTGATATTGATGCATACTATCAAAATTTCCTAGCATCAAATTCAACAGATAAATTTACTCAAGAAAAAGTTAGTCGCTCTCAGTCATGGAAAATATCTGCCGAAGACTTTAAAAACCAGCTCATCCCATTTGCTCAGAAACAGTTTGAGCAGCTAAGTAATTTGTCAATAGGCGAAGTATTAAAAAAATCAGATTTAATTTCGGCAAATACTGCCACCTTGCGTTTAAATCAGCTTCATGATAGTGCTAACCTGTTACTCCGACTTCAAGATATTGATACAAACTTAAACCCAACTTCTCAACGTGAAACAAATCTTTGGGTGGCGCCGAAAGATAAAGAGCAAATTTTTGGACATTACAGTCGCTTAAGTAGAACTTTAACAGCTTTAGAAGCAGAAGACGAGCTACGGTTATGCATTTTAACTCGTTCTTTGGGCTTTCCAGCTTATTTTCTCAGTAAAATTGAGTTTTATCGAGACTGCTATGAACGCGCGCAAAGCGAACAAAAAGAGTCAGATGAGCTAGACAATATACCTGATTTAATACCAGATGAAATTGGTTCAAATCGTGAGTTTATATTAGCTTATTCTACCTTAATGTTAGCAATTGCTCTAAATATGATATCTCAATCTCAAGGAGAATATAAATTCAAAGGTCAATTGCTAGGTGAAGAGCGAGAACAAATCGCCTTAGCTTTAGCAACCGAGTTTACCTTTCAAGAGCTATATGAGGAAATTAGAGAAAGTATAGAAGCATTTGAACATGACTTGATTTACCAAAATTTACATAAATTAGGTGATACTTTAGCAAATGATTTAACTCGTAATGAGCGTAAAATATTAGATAATTTGAAGAAGGAGTATAATCCTTTGAATTAGGAAAAATAGATAGGGACGGGCAGGGATGCCCATCCCACAATACTTTAAGTTACTTTCTTATTTATTATTTATGACGACGTAATATAGAGTTGATAGTTGCTTTGTATTCTCCGCCCTGTGCTTCAAACCAAGCTATTACATCAGGGTCAAGCTGCACGCTTATTTTTTGCTTGAGCAACAGGAATCCTTAATATAGCCTTATTAAAAAATTCATCTGTTAATGGTGGAATGTCACTATAATCAATATCATCATCAGACATTGACTCTAATGCTTCCCAATTAGTACGAGAGGTACTTTTCAAATTTTTGTCGCTCATATCGATTTGCCTTGCGTGCTGAAATAATTCGGATAATATTTTCCTGTCTTTCTGTCCAAACAACTACTGCTACACCGTTAACATCTCACTGCACAGGCAGGATGCCTGTGCTACAACATCTACTATAAAGTATAAGTAAAATTATCTACCAACATTCCCGGCGCCATATTACCCCCTAGTTGTCGCGAGTCATAAGTACCAACTTCGGGAATAAATTCTTGGAAGTTAGTAAAATCAACTAAATTTTCACCCCAAAATTTATACAGAGTCTCATCAAAGCGCAAATTCTCAATAGGCGCCACAATTTCGCCATTTTCTACCCAAAAGCAAGCATAGCGAGTCATTCCAGTAATACGACCAGTAGGTAAGTCACTCCAGTTTAAATAGTGCAAATTAGATACATATAAACCTGTACCTAACTGAGTAAGAATGTCATCAAAACTAAGATTTCCAGGACATATTTCTGGAGAACGTAATGACTCGTTATTATTGGCGCCGTTAGCTACTTTGTCATATTCTTTAGCAGTACGGGAATTTACAAGTGTCGAAGCCAAAGTACCTTTTTCGATAACATATAATTCAGGCGCTGCCATTTCACCTAACTCATTAAATCGTGGTACTAAGCCAAGCTGAAAGTTTTCTTTAAGATTCAATAACGGAGAAAGTTGTTTTTCACCGCGCCATAATAAAGCTAGAGAACTATGTCCCTGTTGAATATCCGCTTCACTAACTCCACCCCATGACAGCATTGATATTAAATCGGAAACTGCTGCAGGAGCAAAATAGGTTCTATATTCTCCTCTTGGTAATTCTTTTGGTGGATGCGCGAGCAATTTTAACTGTTTTTTCGCATCATTGATTTTTGCTATATAACCATTATCATCCCATTTACTGCCTGCGTAAAAACCTTTTACAGCTTGTCCTTCCGAACTAAAAATCGAGTAGTCTAAAGTAAACGAATCTGTAACAAACCAGTGTTTTTGCCCGCAGGAATCAGCATATCCCTTAATAACTATACCACCTGCATAAATACCTGTAAAATCTAATTCAGAAACAGGCGCCAATATAGTTGATACAACCATATCTAATTCTAATAGCTTACCAGTATTAACTTCACTACTAGTATTATTACCTGACGGCAACACTAAATAAGGGTCAATTGGTAAATAAGGTAATTCTTCACGCAATTCTAATAAAGCAGCGTAGGCAGTTTGCCAATCAATTTCCCAGTTTCCTGTAAACGGAAAGTGACGATAGCAAGTGCGCTGATTATCCATTAAAGTAAGTTGAACATAGCCATCAGCAACACTACCAGTTTGGCGAACTTTCGCATTATTAAAACGAGTAAATTGACTACGCTCACTGCTTAATTTAACAGTGAATGCCTCGCTCTCTAATTTCTTAGCTATTAGTGTTTCAACTAACTTATTAAAGCTTGTTTCTAAAGTAGATAGTTCCGAGATACTCATGGGTTAATTTAATTAAGAATTAAGAATTATTGTAGGGTGGGCATTGCCCACCAAAACCCGAATGTGGTGGGCATTGCCCACCTTACGCACCTCCACCAAAGACTTCAACCGAAGCAAACACACAAACAGGAGATCCATGTCCTACCCATATTGCCTGATTTGGTTCACCTTTGCCGCAAAATGGAGTGCCATACATTTCCCAAGTTGGGGCGCCACCTACCTTAGATAAACTTCCCCAAAATTCCGGAGTGGTCGCGCGATAGTTAGGATTACGAAGCGTTTTGGTTAATTTACCATTCTCAATGAGCTTGGCATACTCACAGCCAAACTGGAATTTATAACGACGGTCGTCTATCGACCAAGAACGGTTCGATTCCATGTAAACGCCATGTTCGATATCTTTGATAACATCATCAAATGTACCTTCACCCGGTTCCAAATTCAAATTTGCCATGCGGTCAATTGCTGGACGGTTCCATGAACATGCACGCGCGCAAGCAACACCAGGAATACCCGCTCGTGCTTGACTTTCTAAACTACCTACACCTCGTTGCAGTACTCCTTCCTTAATTAAATACTCCCGTGTAGCAACGGCGCCTGTATCATCAAAAGCATAACTAGCTATTTCACCTGGAACAGTTGGGTCAAAGGTGATATTCATCAACTTAGAACCATAGACCAAATTACCAAAATCGCTTTTCTTAACAAAACTACCACCTGCGTAATTACGTTCATCCCCTAATATTCGGTCAATTTCTAGCGGGTGCCCTACACTTTCGTGAATTTGTAGCATCATTTGGTCAGGCGCCAAAACTAGATTAGTACGAATATCAGGACACTCTTCGGCGCCAAGTAATTCGATAGCTTCCTCACCAATACGCTGTACACGATGCCAAAGCTTATCATCTTGAAAACGTTCTAATCCACCTTGATATGTATGTGCTTGCCAACCGTTACTAGTACGCTGTTGAACTACTCCATTATCTTGGGCAGTTGTACCATAATACGTACTAATAAATAGAAATTTTTGATATACTTCGGAACCGTTGCTGCTGACAAACCAAGTTTCTCTGTCAGTAGTAACTACTTCTGCAACAGTTTGAACTATTTTGTCGCTAACTTTGAGAGTTTTGCAGGTACGGACGAGTATATCATTGATTTCTCCAGAACCGATTGCATCAAACGGCTGTGTATAAGGAGAAACATATTCACCTACCACCTTTGGACGCGCGGTTGTAGGTGCAAATTTATATACCGACCATTGTTGTGCTGAACGAGCTTGTTTGTATGCAGTTTCTGCCGCTAATTGTAAAGCATCATGTTGTAAAGAATTTGTTGCAGCATAACCAATACAGCCATCAACTAAAACTTCAACCATTGCTCCAAGAGTGTTTGATTTGCCATTGCGCTGTGGTATTCCGTCACGAACATTCCGCGTAGCAGATGTATCTTTTACTGCTCTAATACCAACCCAATCAGCGGCAATATCTATATTGTTTATTGCTTTTGTTAGTTCAATTAACATATCAATTTATTAATTTAAGTAAATAACTATTCTTGGCGCCGACTTATTTCCATAAGTAACAACATAAGTGCTTTTATCAAAAGTAGCAGAATTTGGCAACAAATTATGAACAGATGTAACGGATAATATTTCTGTTACATCCGTTACATCCGTTACATCCGGTGCCAGGTTGTACCTTCTTTGGTATCAATTAACGTGATACCTTGTGCTTGCAGTTCGTTGCGAATACGGTCGCTTTCGGCAAAGTTCTTGCTAGTTCTTGCTGCGGTGCGTTGTTTAATTAACTCATCAATTTCCGCATCGCTAAAGCCAGTACTATTAATTTCGTCAACTTCTAACTTGGCTTCTAAACCAAGAACGTGAGCGAGTGTAACTAATGTATGCCAAGCTATCTGTAGTTCTGCGGTGGGGGATTCGATTTTACCGCCATGTACTAGGATATTACCTTCACGATTCAACTTTTTAGCTAGTTCAAAAAGCACAGCCAAGCTACCTGAAAAATTGAGGTCATCATCCCCACATTCTTCAAAGCGCTGAATTAAACTTTTATCAAGTTGATTTTCATTATCGGTAAAACCAAGCTTTTCGCCAAACTGTTCGCCAAATAGTAACCCTTCTTTCAGAGTATTCCAACTATTGACGGCGCCTGTAATTGCTTCTTCGGTAAAATCTAATGGTTTACGGTAATGCCCCTGTAGTACAAAAAGTCTAATCGCCATTGGGTCAATAGGTTGGGGGTACTTCGACCATTTGCCATCTAGCATGTCGCGGATAGTGGTGAAGTTGCCCAAGGACTTGGACATTTTTTTGCCATCGACAACTACCATGCCGTTATGCATCCAGTAGTTTGCCAAAGGTTTATTTACGGCGCCTTCCGACTGGGCAATTTCATTTTCGTGGTGCGGAAATATCAAATCTCCACCACCACCATGAATATCAATGGTGTCACCGAACTGAGATTTAATCATCGCCGAACATTCGATGTGCCAACCAGGACGACCTTTACCCCACGGTGAGTCCCAACTAGGTTCTCCAGGTTTAGCTGCTTTCCATAAAGCAAAATCAAGCGGATATTGTTTTTTCTGGCTTTCAGGGTCTTCTACATCTACTCTACCACTGGCGCCTGCTTGCATTTGTTCGAGGTTGCGTCCTGATAACTTCCCATAAGTATGGAAACTTTGGACTCGGTAATAAACATCACCACCTGCTGCATAAGCCAAATCTTTATCTTCAAGATTCTTAATTAAAGCTTCGATTTCTGGAATATGTTCGGTTGCACGGGGGTAATAATCCGCGTCTATTACATTCAAACGACGGATATCCTCGAAGTAGGCATCAATAAATTGATTTGATATTGCCTCCATCGTCGAACCTTGCTCACGCGCGCGGTTGAGAATTTTATCGTCAATATCGGTAAAATTTTGAATGTAGCGTACTTGATACCCGCGCCATTGGAGATAACGACGAAGTACATCCCAAACGATGTACGAACGCGCATGACCCAAGTGGCAGTAGTCATACACTGTCACTCCGCAGCAATACATTTTAACCAAACCTGGTTCAACAGTCTCAAAAGCTTCCTGGCGCCGGGTGAGGGTATTGTAAACGGTTAGGGTCATAGCGATTTCTGAGTCTCAACAAGAATGAGTAATAATATGTTTAGTCATTGGGACGATGCCGCCCCCGCATCCCTATGCTAATGTTTTCGGTACTATTTACGCTACAAATTTATTTAAATTAAGTTCCTTCGTGTCGCCGCCATGCAAACACTTACCTCTGAATCTCAAGCAATGGACGCACCTAAACAAGGATTACCAGTAACAATTATTACTGGCTTTCTAGGTAGCGGTAAAACAACATTACTAAATCACATTTTGACAAACCAGCAGGGTTTGAAGACTGCTGTGTTAGTAAACGAATTTGGTGAAATTGGTATAGATAACGAATTAGTAGTCTCCACCGACGAGAACATGGTGGAATTAAGCAACGGTTGTATTTGCTGCACCATCAACAGCGATTTAGTCGATGCAGTCTACAAAGTACTCGAACGTGACTCTAATATCGATTATTTGGTAGTAGAAACAACCGGACTTGCCGACCCACTACCAGTTGCACTAACCTTTCTTGGCACAGAACTACGCGATTTAACTCGCTTAGACTCAATTATCACCGTAGTTGACGCAGCAAATTACAGCTTAGATTTATTCAACTCCGAAGCAGCACATAGTCAAATTGCCTACGGTGACGTAATATTACTTAACAAAACCGACTTAGTAACAGAAACCAAATTAACCGACTTAGAAAGAAAAATCAACGAAGTCAAAGAAGGCGCCCGTATCATCCGCACCAAAAACTCACAAGTACCCCTAGGCTTAATACTCAGCGTCGGTTTATTCGAGTCAGATAAATACTTTGAAACCGACAACCACGAACACGACGAACACAACCACGACGAACACGAACACCACGACCACCACGACCACCACGACCACGAACATCACGAACACGACCACGAACATCACGAACACGACCACGACCATTCAACCTGCGGTCACGACCACAGTCACGACCATGACCACCATGACCATGACCACTCTCACCACTTAGAAAACGATGGGTTTACATCAATTTCATTCCAAAGCGATAAACCCTTCATAATTAGAAAATTCCAATATTTTCTAGATAACCAACTACCCACAAACGTATTCCGAGCCAAAGGAATAATGTGGTTTGAAGAAAGTCCCAAACGCCACATATTCCACTTATGCGGCAAACGTTTCACAATGGATGACTCTGAATGGCAAGGCGCCAAGAAAAACCAAGTAGTCCTAATAGGTCAAAACCTAGACAAAGAAACACTACTCCAACAAATTGAAAACTGTATAACACCTTCCACAACGCGCAGTCAAGAATTCGGCAAATAATAACTCTTGTGGAACGGGCATCCTTGCCCGTCCCCTCCCACTAACTATATGACTAAATACCAACGATCCTTGCACTAATTGTATCATTCCTAAACCAAGGAATGGGCGCTCCAATTGTGGTAATTTATCCAAGTACACTATAGATATATAGATATACGCCCACTATAAAAAAACTCTTGATACTGCACCAGTGGACTTGGGTGCGTGATAGCTAAAACAAATTTTGCTATAAAGAAAGATTATCATAGCTTTCATGCACCATTTATATATTTGTATCTTGATACTTTGAGGTGCCATTTCCGAAGTGTTAACGCATCCTAATATAATAAAATTATATAATTAAGTTAATTTGCTTAAACGTTATGAAATTATAATAATTTTATCCTCAGAGAGGTATCATTCAATGAGTCAGACGAAATTTGAAAAAGATTTTGATTGCTTAGAATTAAAACAAAAAGCTCAAGAGGAGACGTTTGAGAATATTAAAAATCTTACTCCAGAAGAGCAAATCAAATATTATCGCACTGTTGCCGAATCAAGTTCCCTAGGTGATTGGTGGAAGAAAGTCAAAAATAAGTCTAGTAATATTGAGTAAAAGATACACCTGAGTTGAAAGGGAATTTAAAACTTTTTTAACCAATATTATTTACTAGGCACTGATAAAGTATAGTT
The DNA here is from genome assembly GCF_019977735.1 of Calothrix sp. PCC 7716. Lineage (GTDB taxonomy): Bacteria > Cyanobacteriota > Cyanobacteriia > Cyanobacteriales > Nostocaceae > Dulcicalothrix. The sequence continues at coordinate 7,449,734 of NZ_AP025018.1, forward strand.
AAATCTTGTGGAATGGGCATCCTTGCCCGTTCCTTATAGAAGCCATATGGTTTTACAAAAGGCACCTAAAACATGCCACAAAAAGACGCAATACATGAAACTGTAAAACAAACACTTATTAAAGAGGATTGGGATATTACAAAAAGCGATGACCCTTATGTAATATCTTATGGGCTTAAATCAAGTTGAAAACATATATTATGTATGTTGGGTTACGCTGTCGCTCCACCCAACCTACTTGTTATATTATTCCATCCGTTACATCTGTTACATGCGTTGCAAATGGTCTGCAACTCTTAAAGCGTTTGCCGCAATAGTCAAAGTAGGATTTATTGCCGTGCTAGACGGGAAAAAGCTTGCATCAACTACATATAAATTATCAACATCATGCGCGCGGCAATTTACATCAAGAACACTAGTTGTTGCATCAGTGCCAAATCGACAAGTACCTAATTGGTGATTTACCACCTTTAATGGCATAGATACTTCTAATATTAGCGGAAAACCCGCACGTTGAAGATACTCTTTAAATTTTTTCTTTAAACGGCGATGTGCTTCTAAGTTATTAGGACGATATTTAACTTGGATTTTACCATTAGCTACAGTAACACGATTATCTAACTCTGGTAAATCTTCACTTTGTGCCCACCAGTCAACAGAGTGTTGAGCCATTATTTTTAATAATTGATTGGGTATAAACTTAGGAAAATCAGGACGCATCATTTCCCATTTATGTTCACCCATTAAATGTACATGTCCTAAAGGATATTCATCATCTGGAGAACCTAAGTAAAAATCATTTACCGCAAGGGTTTTTTGAAATACTGAGTTATTGGGAGTAGTAGAAATCGCATATAATTTTGTAGTATTATGCTTCATTAAATTACGTCCAACTAACCCTGATGAATTAGCTAAACCATTAGGATGTTTATCGTTTGCAGAATTTAATAGTAAAGCAGCAGAATTAACGGCGCCGCATGATACAACAACAATATCAGCGCTAAATGTAACTGTTTCCCCAGCAATTACCGTCTCTACTTCAGTTACAGTTTTACCAGATGCATCAGTAATTAGCTTCTCGCATTTTGCACCAGTCACAAGCGTAACATTTGGATATTTCAGCGCAGGTTCAACACAACAAGTTTGTGCATCAGCTTTTGCACCAAGCAAACAAGGATAACCATCGCACGTATCGCAACGTATACAGCTACCATTTAAAGGATTTTTACTATCTCTATCAATTCCCATTGGTAGAGAAAATGGATACAAACCTTGTTTACTCAGTTTATCTGCTACTTGTTGAATTCTAGATGTATGAGGTATTGGTGGAAAAGGATATTCACAATTAGTAACTGGTTCAGTTGGATCTTCTCCTCGCACACCATGCACTTTGTAAATTTTCTCAGCTTCGGTATAGTACGGTTCAAAATCTTGATAATCTAAACACCAAGCTGGAGAAACTCCTTCATAATGCTGCATTTCACGAAAATCTTCTTCCCGCATTCGCAGTAATGCGGCGCCATATACTTTAGTACTACCGCCAACTCGATGATACTGCGTTGGTTGAAACTGGTTTTGTTTGTCATCGTACCAGCGTTCTTCTGTACGATATAACGCTTCTATATAAACTTGCTTTGGGTTCCAGTTGGCTTTTTCTTTGGGAATATATTCACCGCGTTCTATAAGTAAAATATTTTTACCAGTTGACGCCAAAGCATATGCCAAAGTACCACCACCGGCGCCAGTACCAATTATGATAATGTCGTAGCGTTGCATAAAGTTTGTTAAGCTTTTGTAAAGATTTGTAAAGACAAGAAGAGATAAAAAGAAGGGTAGTTATAAAACTTACCCTTGTATTTAGATAAATTTGAAAGTGTTTAATCACCTGAAGATAATTGACCACCTGTTACATCAAGTAAGGCGCCTGTCACAAAGCTGCCGTCTTGGGATGCGAGAAATACATATGCAGGCGCCAGTTCTTCAGGTTGTGCAGAACGCTTCATTGCAGCATCAGTATCAAAATTATCAACTTTATCTGCGGGCATCGTTGCCGGAATATTTGGTGTCCACACAGGCCCAGGAACTACTGCATTGACGCGGATTTTACGTTCAGCTAAGTTGAGCGCTAATGCTTTTGTAAATGAATGAACGGCGCCTTTAGAAGCAGCGTAGTCTATTAAAAACTCTTTACCAATTTTACCAACAATACTACCCGTGTTAATAATGGCATCACCTTCATGCAGGTGAGGAAGTGCAGCTTTTGCCATGTAGAAATAGCCGAAGACATTTGTTTCTAGAGTTTGACGAAACTGTTCTTCGGTGACATCTTCAAAACGGTCTTGACACATTTGGTAAGCAGCATTATTTACCAAGATGTTCAACTTACCAAACTTTTTCACAACTTGTTCAATTGCCTCATGACAAGACTTTGAGTCGCGAACATCACCTTTAATTGTTAGACACTGCTTACCTTTGGCCTCAACAAGCGCGCGTGTATCAGCAGCATCTTCATCATGTTGATTGTAGAAGATAGCAACATCGGCGCCTTCCATAGCATAAGCGATAGCAACCGCGCGTCCAATTCCAGAATCACCACCTGTAATTAGTGCTACCTTACCCTCAAGTTTATTTGCTGGACGGTAATTAGAAAGGTCAGAATCAGGTTGGGGAGTCATATCCCTTTGACTAGCAGGATAGTCCAGTTGCAATGCTGGAATTTCCTCTGGCCCAGGACGGTATTCTTTTGCTTGCATGATAATTTCCTTACTTAAAGATATGAACAAGTTTATAGAAGCACTGCTTGCAAGTGCTTGGTTACGAAAAAGAATTACCGTGCTATATATTAAGTTTTGTTACGGTCAATTAAGATATTAGTCCGTATAATAAAGCAAATCTTCCTACTTAGGATTAGTTATACCAACTATCTTAAGTATCAAAAAAATCAATATGTGTTTATTTAAAATCTAACCTAAGAGGGATTTTTATTATGTCGTGTAGAGACGCGATTTATCGCGTCTCTACAATATGCGCGATTTTTACAAATAAATATGCGATTTTTATATCAATTCGCACTGAACGGTATATACTGCAAACGGGTGAAATTTGAACTTATGTCATGAGTCGCGAACGTTAACACAGTTTTCCCGGAGGGTAGCATCTTTCATATTTTGAAGCTTGTTTAAAAGTAAAGTTATAACCCGTTCTGAGTATATTTTCCTTCAATCTATGTACATTACCCAGAAAAATCAGCTATTCTATATCCTATTAGATTAAGCTGTATTAAAAGCAAAACAAAATATGCCAGAAGCATCAGCAAAAGATAGTCATATTTATTTAAGAGTAACTCAAGAACAGAAAGAGTTGCTAGAACGTGCAGCAAGTCTTAAAGGTCTTTCTTTAAGTGCTTATACTTTATTTCATCTGTTACCTGCTGCCAAGCAAGATATTGATACCCATGAACGGCTATTTTTGTCAAATAGAGATAGAGATTTGTTTCTTTCTGTGATTGAAAATCCACCTGAATTGAAAGGAAAACTAAAAGAAGCCATTGACAAGTATAAAGAAGACTATGTTAATTGATGGCAGGATTAAATGGAACTTTTTATCAATTCATAAAAAATTTCAAAAACAAAGTTTTGACTGTGGCTATGCAATTTTAAATGATTCTTTAAATAAATACGCATTTCTACCAATGGAAAATATACTAAGAGCATTTAAATAAAATACTCCCCTATCATGATTTTATTAAAGGCTCAGAAGTTGAATTAAATGATTCGGATGGAATATTAAGTTCTAAATACTCATTAAACAATTCACAAAATCGGTCTAAAGCTTTACGTTCATCTTCTGAATAAAAAATAATTATTTTGTCCCAAGATTGACTAGAACTAATATTAAACTTTTCCTGAACCCATGATTGAAATTCAGTAAAACCTTTTTATTGCTCGGTTTGAGCAATTCCTAATTCACGACGAGCAAGTATATAACCAGCAATACAAGAGCGGAGATTACTAATTGCTGGTTTGCCCAGATACATAGGGGTTGCTGAAAAAGTCATAGAAAGCAATCTCAAGTGTTGACAAGTTATTTAAGAACAACTAAGCATAAGTTTATGTTGTCGAAAAATAGCAAAATGATAATTTTCAAGTATATTAGGCTGTAAAAAAGATGTGTTTTTCAAAAATAAACATAAAAAAGCATATAGAACCCGTGACAGGTGAGTAGAAATGTTCATTACTAAAAAAGTAATAGCAATTACGGTTAGAGAAGTATGAGGAAGTTTGGCCATGACTCGATTAAGACTAAATCTTCTTTTGCCCTGTCCAAACTTCCCTTCAATGCAGTTACGAATTCTCTCTGATTCCAAAGCTTGTTTTTTTTCTTCTTTACTAACATTAACTTTTGGTCTTCCCAAAGCAGGTCCACTCATTATAATACCTCTTTCTTTACACCAAGCTCGGTTTTCTCTTGTACGATAAATTTTATCTACATGAACCGATTCTGGATAATAACCAGTATAATTTTTATATGCTTCTACTTGTGCTTTTAAATCTCCTGATTCATTGAAGTTATCCCAACTAATATGGTCTAAAAATACATATCCATCAAAGTAACTAGCAGATAATTTGGCGCCAAACTCTACTGCCTTACCCGCTTTACCTCGAACAATTGGGCGGATATGAGGTTGGCTTAAACTAACAATGCGGTCATCAATACTTTGTTTTTGATTTTCATACAACCATAGTTGTTGACGATATATTTCTGCTGCAACAAGCAGCATCTCATATTGTCTGTCAGTTAAAACCTCTAGAGTAGCTCCTGATAGGACTAACTGTCTAATATGAGACAAATTCCTATTGATATATTGAAGTTGTTTTTTAATTGCTTTTCTTCTATCTTTTTGAGATACACGACGTTTCTTAGCTACTTCTAAATAATCTTTTCTAGCTACTTCTCGATATGTTCTTGGTTTCTTCTCTAATCGCCCCTTGAGTTGCTCATAAAGTAAGTCTATAATTTTTTCTGTATGTTTTCTGGCTTGATTTAAAAGACCTAAATCTGTCGGATAGGCTATATCACCTGGCGCACATGTTGCATCCAATATCAATTTTCCCCAATTTTTTGGTGTATTACCTTCTTCTGTCTCTTCTGTTTTTTTTTCGGCTAATTCTTCGGATGCGGCTTCTAGCATCTTCTTAACCATTCCCTGATTAACTTTGTTGACTAGCTCAACACTAATTCTTTCTCTAAAATGGACTAACATTGATGCATCGAATGGAGCCTCATTACTATAAGATGACATCCCTATAAAATACTGTAGGTAAGGGTTCTCTTTGATTTGCTCTACAGTTTCTCTATCACTTATACCTAGTTTTTCTTTAATTAGGGGTTGCTGAAAAAGAGAAAAAAGCAGGCGCCATCAGATTATCAGACCAAAGAAATATATCCAGATGCAAGAGAAGAAGGTAAAATTACCTAAAATCCTTGCATCTACGTGACTAGCGCTCAAGAGTGCTTATTAGTAACCATGTACCGAAAACAGGAGCAAGCTCCAATTTCACCTGAAAACTTTCAACTTCCGTTTGAGGGAAAATTATCAGAAGATAACCGTTGGGTACTGATGGCAGAGTTTGTACCTTGGTCGGAGTTTGAAGACGAGTACTCAACTTCATTCTCTATAGAAATGGGGGCACCTGCAAAGCCATTTCGCATGGCATTAGGAGCATTAATAATTAGGGCTTGCTGAATAGAACTAGAACCTTTACATGGTAAACGTTTCAAGCATTTTGATTCCAAATAGGTGCAAGCTTATGGCGCCTACAGGCTCAAAACCCGTGCATTTGGGTGGAAAAATTAGGGCTGGATTTGTAAGCCAACCTTCAAAACAACCTTTTTTGTACTGCGAGCGCGTCCAGATTCGTTTTGCGGAGTTTTTCAGCAAACCCTAGTTAGTTAAAAACAGCACTGATTAGTTTCGATAAACCAAACGCTTGCTTGCCATCTGGTATAGATTGCCCTTCAGTCTGTCGCGATAACTCTCTACGGTATGCCTGTGTACGAGTAATGGCGACTTCTCCATCAGCAGTAATTTTGTAATAACGCCGACGTGTGGATTCTGCTACAGCTTCACCCCATTCGCCTGTTATCAGCTTTTGTTCTTCCATTCGCTTCAAAGTTGGGTAAAGCGAACCAATCTTTAAGTCAGGTATTTCATACGTTCTCCTTTTTTGGTTGAGTAATTCCAAAATTTCTAGACCATAAGTCGGTTCCCTACCCAACAGCAATGTCAATAAGTCTTCTTCCAATGCCGAAAGTATGATTACTCCGTTGTCTCTGTGCTTTGCCATATTGCAAAAAATCCCATTACTTGTATAAAACAACCCACTACAGCTTATCTTACAAACTTGATATTACAAACTTGATATCAGTCTAGCGCAAGATTTTGAGAATGGCTAGGTAGCAAAATATATTTGGTGTAATGATTGTTGCAGGCGCCGACACAAGCGGACACGAGCGAAAAGTGATTAAGCGCTTTGGTGGTATTACTCTATACAAGCTTTGTATTTACAGGTTAATGCTGCTATTGCCGTGAAACGATTGCTATAACAAGATTGCAAGATAATGTGAGACAGTTGCTTTAATTATTGATTTTTTCGATGAAATGCTTATGTTGTAAAGCTTTTGAGCCGTGCGTGGCGGCTTGTGACAGTCTCGCTACTTTCGCAGTTGGCACAGTTTCATTCTCAATAGATACCTTTCCATTCTGAGGTATCTTAAAAATGCGTCTACTGTAAATAATTGTTAACCGCTCCCGCAGGCACTTTTAAAGAGTCCAAAATACAGATGGCATCGCGGAGCATGTTTTAATGAAAACCCCAAATGCGCTTTTCAGGATACCACTTATCAGACACAGTAAATTTCCATTTATATCCTGGTGGGTCACTAGTTTTTATACAAATAGCTATCCCCACTTGATTACCTTCTAGTAATTCATGCAAACCTGACTCAGGAGTTAGCATTTTTTGTACATCACGACGACGTAAAATATTCTCTTTATACATTTCGATAGAGAATGTCGATGGTGGATATATATGAAGATTTCTTTCCTCTCTAGTTGATGTGTTAAGAAAACTATATTTAATAGCAATTTCTTCATCAGGTGCAATTACCCACCAACGGCTTGAAGTATTGGCTACCTCGAATAATTTCATCATATAGATACTCTTAATTAAATAAATATTTTAAGTATTATTTATATAATTCCCAGAAAATGATGTTATGTAACAGATGATGCAAGATAAATTGCTAATATTACAAAAGTATTGCCTCAATATAGTTCTCAAATATCAATGCTAGTCAGCACACAATATTAACAAGAAACTTCCGAATAATTACTGATGATGCTTTTAGGCGTTATTAATACATTGGAATAGAGCCTACATAAATCCGTTTTATGGGGCAGTAGCTGTTCTAATTGAAAGCAATAGGCGATTAAACTAGAACAGTCATCTTTTCCTTTGTGAAAAACATCAACCTGTTTTGGCTTCAGCTAAGGCAGGTTAAAAATTTATGTGCGTTAGTATTGCAATGTTGTTGGGAATCATAAAAATGTAGTAGAAATTATGATTTAATATGAGTTTTAAAAAGCTTATTGCATTTTTATTTTCCATGCATTTTTACTATATTGGTATAGAATGCCTCGTAATGGAAAGTAGCTCGGCTGCTACCAACCGCCATGCAAACGATGAATTGCTTGTGGGATAATCATTCCAACAAAAAAATCAATATTAGATCAACTACACTCGTGATAACACCAAAAGTGCTGTAATACACTGTTATCAATACTTTCACCGTCACGTGACGCACTCCGATGATATTCGACCATGACACGGGAATTTATTCGTTTACGTAGGTTTTCATTGATACTTGAATTGGTATTTGTATATTGATAAAATTGCTTTCGCGCGTTGAAGCGCGATAAATAAAGCAGCCAATACATAGTCAAGAGTCGAGTGGCAGGGCACCGCCACCGGAAGAATCAACCAAATAAATTTTATGATTTTGGGGTAGGAGAATTGTCAACAGCACCTACGCCAAAATTTGTTTGTTAAACAACTAGCGCTTAATATTTGCTTGCTTAATGTAATATACGCGCCTTCTCATGTACAAGCGCAACCGAGATACGATAGCTTGACTTATGTGGCGCCATTAACATCCACGCGGTACTAACTCGAATTTTTACAAGAAAGTTGATAAATTATTTCCTCAAGCTAATCTACTTGGGTATTTTCTAATTTTGAGATGGTCTGGAAACTCATCAATATTTCCTCCTTGGGGGTGTTTAGTTTTACAATTGCTATTACTTCCCAATTGTTTAACAAATACTGGTATTTCAAACTGTTGGCATTGGTTAACTAAATCTTCAATCCATTCAACTTTACATGGGCGTGAACCAGAGCCGGATTCTCCACCTACGATTACCCAATTTATAAAGCGTTTTCCTTATATGCTAGTACTAGTTGGTAATTAGAGGGCATTGACTCAAAGTTTAATGTCTTACCCCAATGGTTACGAACAGTGGTTGGACTTACACGTAGTAGGCAAGAAAGAACTTTGATAGCTTGAGTACAATAAGAGTTGCTAGTTTCAGCTTCGAGGTACTCTATTTCACTGTAATCTCTACCTATTAGTAGATGCCGTAAGAAATCTCTTGGTCTTATCCGTTCTGACGGCAAGTAGTCTATTGGAATATTCATTTGCTTCTGATGAGTAATTATGCTGAATAAAAATGTTTTTGTTTTTAGTAATATTGATACTCGTGCGTTAAGTCAGAAACAAATGCACTTATAGCGTTCATACCTTTATGCAACGTACCGTTTTTATCTCTGTATCCAGAACGGCGCCAACCATTCCAACCTAAAGTTTTTGCAATCTCGCCAAACTCGGAAATAACAAAATCACTATCAGATATTGATGCTTGATGCAGCATTTGAGCAATGAGGGTATCTTTCTCTTTGACTGAGGCTTTTAACTGTTCAACTTCAGATAATAGCAACGCTGCTTTCTGTTCAACATCTTTGTTCAGTACTTTTTGAGCTTGAGTATTGAAAGTGTTACCCCAACTGTCTTCTGACGCTTTTAGGAGTGCATTTTCTAGTTCTGTTACTCGTTGTTGTAACTGTTGGTTCTCAACATGCAAAGAGTTTAAGCGTGCGATTTCTTGTTCTTTTTCCTCTAACTGCTTAACTAGCATAGAAACTTTATCGGTCATATTCTGAGCATGTTTCTCAAAAGATGCAATTTCCTTTTTGGCATCGGAAATCGCGGCGCCTTTTATTTCTAGATATCGTCGTTGTTCAGATTCTGCGCTCACTAACTCTTCTAAAATTTCTTCGCTTGCTTTCATTAGTAAGGATATTGCCGATATGCTCCAGTTTTGAATACGGGAGCGGAGTAAATCTTGTACTCTTGGGTGTAAATTTTGAAACCACCCATGAAATTTCATGGATGAAGAGGCGATATACTTGGAGGCAGCGAAATCCCTATCTAGCCATTCGTCGAAGACTTTTTTACCATCTGGACACGATGTCAAGCAGTCAATATAAAAATTCTGTAGTGCTTGACCAATCGAGATGAAGCCGTCGAATGTGTAGCGCATAAACCCCAGGAAGTTGCCAAGGGTATTTTTTGCTCTGCCTTCTAGGTCTGGATTCGCAAAACGTTCGTAGTCAAAGCTATAGCTTATTTTGAGCGGCACCAGATTTAGCTTTTGGGCACCTGGTAATTGTTGATTGTTAAAAGTCGGTTGGGTATTTTCGATGATTTGAGGCATAATGAACAACAGTCCTTACAAATATTGGGACAAGAAAGCGGTTTCGTTTCCAATGCGTTGACCGCTTCTCTTATTTTCTCTATATTACATTATAAGTAATACCTCTAATACAATACTTAACAAGTTGTGATGATATTTAATTGGAGGGGGGATACTAAAGAGGTATTTTGTATGGAATAGCGTGGATGCGAGTCACCTTCAGCAAAGAGTTTCCTGGGTTAGGTAAACGTATAAAAGATTACCGAGTTTTATCAAATAAATCTCTTACTGAATTAGCAGCTACAGCAGGTATAAGCGTGCCCCACTGGAATAGGGTAGAAAATGAAAAAATTCAAGAGTTACCAATTGCGACACTAAGGGGAATTGAAAAAGCTTTGGGTGTTGACTTAGGAGTAAAATTTGATACTGAGACAACAAACGAAGCATAATAAGTAACAAAATCTTCATATAAGCACTATTTCAAAAGTGGCTGAACTGCGAAAGCAGAAAAATTTAACGAGGGCGCCAACTTGCCGATTTAGTTGGTGTAGACCCTCTACAGTTCGTAATTGGGAGAGACAGGGATGGAACTAAAACATGCAGCAAAAATTGCGAAGCTATGCGAGGTGTTAGATTGCCTACCTTCAGATTTGTTTGCTGTGGAGGATGTGCTGCGTGACGAAACCTGAATCAATACTTGGTTTTGAAGCGCTTTAATCGTTGATATTAGATATTAATATTTTGGTACTATAAGGCTTTGTCCGTCTTTATTAAAACTAATGCAGTCAGGCGAGCAGGTATTTTACGCAGCAGCGAGACTGCTTTTTATATACTGCGTTTGCTTAACTTTTATTGCTTCTAAAGCATAGTAGAGGATGTGTTCATATTCCTGGGGCATTTTATGAAATCTGATATCGCATCCCCAATTTATTACGGTTCGATACCCAAATCCTGAAACTTGGGATAATGTGCGCGCGCATTCTGTAAAGAAATTGCTGTTGGATAATCGTATTGATATCTCTTCGGTTGTCAGCTTATCTAATCCTAAAGCATAGTCTAGAAATTCTTTCGGAGTCAGTCTTGAAGGGATGTACTTATCTTTGACAATGAGGGTTGCATATTTTTGATTAATACCCGCAGTTTCAATGTATCCAAGTACAAGTTGGTAATTTTCAGGCATTGACTCAAAGTTTAATGTCTTACCCCAGTGATTACGAACGGTGGTTGGACTTACACATAGTAGGCAAGAAAGAACTTTAATAGCTTGGGTACGATAAGAGTTACTGGTTTCCGCTTCGAGGTACTCTATTTCATTGTAATCTTTACCTATTAACAGGCGCCGTAGAAAATCTCTTGGCTTTATTCGTTCTGACGGCAAGTAATCTATAGGAGTCTTCATTGGCTTTTGATGAGTAATTATGCTTAGAGAGAATGATTTTGTGTTTAGGGCAGTGATTAGTGTTCTAGGTTGTTTCCATCATATTATAGCTTATAGGATAATGTTACAGTATATAATATAGAGTTAGTAATTTATAACATAAGATAATGGAAGCAATAGAATTAAATGACCCTCTAGAGCCTGTGGAATCGTCTGTTATACAAGAATCGATGAAATTTTCGTTCCCCTATTACTACGTGTATCCCCAAGATGCTGAGAGGATAGATTCCTTTAAGAAAGTATCAGGTGATACTGATAAAGCATTAATAGGACAGTACGTAAGAGGTTGGATTGGCAGAAATCGCAGCTATTACGAGCAGTTAGCACGTTTGGATGCCAATGCTAGAGGTATAGTTTATAAAGAATGGGCGCAAAAAGTTTACTATGAGGGGATGGATGCTTTGCCACCCATAGAGCATCAACCAGAAGATGTTCCTCCTAGTCCTTTGCGTCACGTAATTTTACCCAATGTAAATGAATTGGTCAGGCGCCAGATTAGCTATATATGGTTAGGCGCCCAAAATCTGGTATTTTTAAAGGTTGGGATTCATTACGATCGCGATAATGCAATTAATTTTATTTCCCGCATCGTTAAGGAACACCTAGCTCGTAATTGGGATGCGCTGTATGCATCTCAAGTAGCCGCACAAGATTTTGAAAATTGGGTTTAAGATATGCAAATTGTAGAACAAACTAAAGAACTAACAAGTGAGCAAATCAGTCAAGTTCGAGCAGCTATCGTTGATGTGCTTGGAAATCCTGACACTGATGAGCAGAGAAAGGCATATGAAGCTTACACCAGCGGTGACTACCAAGGAGTAAAGTTGTTATCAGCCATTTACTTGTCTGATAATTACATCAAAACTTTGGGTTACTTAATAGGTTCTTTTAAGCCTAGTCCTGCTATCTGCACCCTTTTGGCGGAAGCATCGCGCTCTGCTGGTGACCACGTTAAAGACAAGGCTATAGCGAAATTAGGCGCCGCAATGAAGGATGCTATTGGGTAAAAACTGCTGTTATCTGAACTAAGTGCAGAACGCGCATTCAAATTTAACTTGAGAGCTAATTGCTGTTTGGGGCATAATTAGTTAACTTTATTTAGCTAAGTGTTTTGTGGCTTCTTAGGTGGTGGCTTTGTTTTTCAGGACAGGAACTACCACCTAATAAATCTATTTAACCAAATTCACTTAGCCTTGTCAACTTAGCTTGGCTAAATTAAATTAGCTAACTGCATTATGCCCAAAGAGAAAGATGAAGATTTAAAAGTGATTTCTAAGTTATCTGAGTATAGAAAGCTAAAAGGGTTGAGCCAGGATGAGCTAGCTAGAGTATCAGGGTTGACTAAAACAACGATTCAAAACTGGGAAAATGGCAGAAATCTTGGCGCCGTGTTAAGAGTTTTAAAGGTTTGCCAAGAATTGGATGTAGATATTAGAGATTTATTTCAAGTGAATGAGAGTACAGAGGCTCAAACTTAAAGCTTTATACTTACGGCAAGCGCTTTGTGGTTTTAACAACAAGTATATATGAGCGTTGTGTACAGTTAGACATTTGTAAGCTTAAGTATAAAGTAAAAAAATAGAACAATTAAATTGTTGCGAATACTTACGGTAATGATTGGACTGGTTAAGTCTGACCCGTCCTTTCAAGGTTCACATGACAAATTTATTATACGTAATAATTTATACAAATATAGATGATAGCGTTTGGTTTATACAAGGAATAGAATGTATAAAAAATCATACTAAAAACAAATGAGGATTTATTATTGGATCAGTAAAGCTAAAAATACAGTTTAAGGCAAGCAAAAGTGACAACTGACAGACAAATCAAAGTTGAAGCAATAGATAATCATTCTCCATATCTAGCGACGGTTATGAAATTGTGGCGAGCTTACTCAAAAACACTTGGTCACATGCCCAAAGGGGGATTTGAGGAACGAGCAGCGCATCGTCAAATCCTTGTAGCGCTTGATTCTGAGGGTAACTGCGTTGGTTATCTATTGTACCGACATTCACGGGATTGGTTTGCTATTGCTCATCTGTGTAGCGATCCGAGTTGTCGGGGTCAGGGAGTAGCCAAAAAACTTGTTGATCACCTTAAAATAATAACGAAATCTTCTCGAGGGATTAAGCTAAAGTGCCGTCGAGACTATAACTTACAAGGAATGTGGTCGAGCTTTGGTTTTACTGCTCGTGGGGATGTGCAAGGCAGGAGCAAAAAGAAAAAAACAATCCTTACTCTTTGGGTTTTAGAACACAATAATCTTCCTCTGCTTTCTACAATGATTCAGCAGCAGCTTGAGTCAAAGTTATGTGCTGTAATTGCCCATGATATTTTTTTGGAACTATATGCTATTGAAAATAATGAAAATCCGGATAGTGAAGAACAAAATATATTATTAGCTGACTGGGTAGAAACTGAATTAAATTTGTGTATAAATGATGAAATTTTTAATAAAATTGACCAAATTGATGATATTAAAGAGAAAAATAGTCAACGCTATTTTGCAGAATCTTTCATTTGCTTACCGTGCGATATTGAAAATTTAGAGTATAATTTAAATATTTTACAAAAAATAAAGAAAGAAAATAAATTGATAATTGATGAATATAGCTTACGTTATATTTCTAGAAGTATTACATCTAAATCTCATGTATTTTTAACGAAAGATAAGAAATTATTAGAGTTAGCAGATGTAATATACGAAAAATTTAAGTTGTCGGTTATTCATCCCGACAAACTTATTTTGCAACTAGATGAACTTGGAGATAAACCTAATTACCAACCTGCGCGTTTTTCTGGTACATCTTTAGAACAAATACAAGTAAAAAGCGGGCAAGAAGAATTTATAGCTAGTTATTTTTGTAACTCTGAGCTAAGAGAAAATACAATAGAATTTCAGCAGCAATTACGACGTTATTTAGTTGAGTCTAATAAATTTCAATGTATTCTTGTCAAAGAGTCAAATGATAGATTACTTGCTTTAATTGTGTATGGGAGACACAAAGAATATGAATTAGAAATTCCTATGCTTCGAGTTGGGAATCATAATCTTTCCCCTACCCTTGCGCGGCATATAATTTTTAAGTCAATATTAAAATCATCTCATGAACAGAGACATTTCACAATAATAACTGACCCTTATTTAGAAGATTTTGTTACCGAAGCTATTCAAGAAGACGCTTTTGTGAAGGTTGAAAATGGGTGGTTAAAAGCAAATTTAAAAGTTGTACTTACTTCTTCTGAATTGTCAACTTATCTTAATAATTTAGTCTCTAATTTTGGAGATAAATATAATTTTATTGGAAAACTTGCTAGTAACCTGAGTAACAAAAACTTAGTTATAGATGCTCAATCTTCAGTAGATATTGAAAGATTTATTTTTCCTGCAAAAATTACTGACTCTGAAATTAATACCTTTATTATTCCTATTCAACCTAGATGGGCTTCATGTTTATTTGATGAAAATTTAGCAAGTCAACAGCTTCCTTTGGATGGGTTTGGAGCCAAAGCAGAATTAGCATTTAATCGTGAAGGAGTTTATTACCGAGCCGCAATAAACTCTAGGGGGTTAAATGCTCCTTGTCGAATTCTCTGGTATGTAAGCGAAACTCAAGCTGAAGGAAAAGGAAAAGGTTTTCACAAAGTAGGCTATATTCGAGCTTGTTCTTATGTTGATGAGGTAGTTTTTGATGAACCAAAAGAGCTTTATCGACGTTTTCAAAAATTAGGAGTTTATAAGGAAAGTGATATTAACAGAATATTAAAAAATAAGAAAGGCGAAATTATGGCGATTCGATTTAGCGATACAGAATTATTTAAAAATCCTATTTCTTTTCAAGAATTACAGTACGTTCTAAAACAAGATAATTTGTTGCTTGTCTCTCCCAATAAAATTAATAAAGATGTATTTATAAAGTTGTATAATTTAGGAAATAGATAATTCAATATGTAAAAAATTGTCATGCCATGTAATGTACTTCTAATTTCAATAAAGCCTGAATATGCCAATAAAATTTTTGAAGAACAAACCAAGCAAGTAGAATTACGTAGAGTACGGACTCGTGTGAAAACAGGAGATATTGTTGTTGTATACGCATCATCTCCTAAAAAAACTTTTTTAGGCTTCTTTGAGGTAAAATTTGTTACTGAAAAAGAAGTTTCAAAAAAGGAGTTAAAAGAATTTTGGGAAGAAGTTAAAGACCATGCTGGTATCAAGCGTAAAGAATTTTACAAATATTATGAAGGTGCATCAGTTGCAGTAGGAATTTTTTTGACAAATGCAAAAAAATTTGAAAAACCTATTGAATTACATCATTTACAAGAAAAACTATCTTACTTACGTCCTCCTCAAAGCTATCGCTATCTTAATGAAAGCGAATATAAAACCATTATGCTTCTGGGTGGGGAAAATCCAGCGGCTATGGCAAATACTTAGTATTGAGTATTACAATAAATTATTCCTATGTACAAGTATTAACTAGATGAGTAAAAATAAACTACATAGTGACGATAAGGTTACTATTTTAGAGAAAAAGAACGAATTTATCAAGTTATTTCAAGAATTTATTAGTTCTTACCCTTATACCCAGGCTGGATTACGCCATCAGAAAGTTTACCATGAGGAGCGTAAGAAAGGGAAGGAAAATTTTCAAGCGATTGAAGAAGCTTTTAAGTCTGGAGAAGATGTAAACGAGAAAGTTCTGCTACAGCTTCTCCCTTACGCGCAAACAGCTAACAATAGTGAGAAAAATGTTTGGATTCATCATGCTGCGGCAATTACCAAAGATATTAAAGAGTGGTTTGAAAGCGCAGGTTGGAAAAAACCAGAAGACTTGTCAAAAATAGCTCAGGCAATTTTTAATTTCGTCTGTTGCTGTAATAATGATTCTACCCAGTTGGCAAAAGCCTGCAAAGACTTTTCACTCTTAGCTTGTACCAAGGGGTTCCAAACAGAAATGCTTACACCTATCCTTAATGCGCTTAAACCGGATGACTTTCTATTAGTTAACAAGAAATCACAACCAGTAATCAATTACTTTACAGGTAAATATTATAGTCAAAATTTAGCAGATTATCCAGCTATTAACACAATAGGGCAAAAGTTAATTGAAGAATTGGCTCCTAGTTTGCAGCAGTCTGGTGTACCATCTATGCAAAATTCGGATTTATTCGATATGTTTTGTCATTGGCTGGTAGCTATTAGAAAGTACGACTTTTCTTATAAGGAAAGTGAATTAATGAATGAGGTTAACGAATTGATTTCCGATATTAAAGTATTAGAATTGCAACCGGAGTATACACTTAGCGAATGTGCGTTAGATACTGGTATTAAAGAGGAGACACTTTTAAACTGGTTAAAGGCAATAGAGCGTAAAAAGCAGGCAATCTTCTACGGACCTCCAGGTACAGGTAAAACATATGTTGCTAAAAAACTGGCTAAACATCTAACTGGTAGTAGTTATGGTTTTGTAGATATTGTCCAGTTTCATCCTGCTTATACTTATGAAGATTTCATACAAGGTATTCGTCCACAAAGGATAGATGGAGAACTTAGTTATCCACTAGTTAATGGGCGGTTTCTTGATTTTTGTGATAAGGCATGTCGTCATCAAGATACCTGCGTACTAATTATAGATGAGATTAATCGCGCTAATGTTGCGCGCGTTTTTGGTGAATTGATGTATTTGTTAGAGTATCGCGGCGAAAAAATGTCTTTGGCAGCAGGTGAGGTGTTCGGCATTCCTGCCAACGTGCGAATTATCGGTACAATGAACACAGCAGACCGCTCAATAGCGTGTTTTGACCATGCTCTTCGGCGCCGTTTTGCCTTTATTCCTCTCTACCCAAACTATGATATTTTACGTAGCTATCACTCAAATACTAATTTCTCAGTGGAGAACTTAATCACAATTCTTTTAAAGCTAAACCAAGCAATTGCTAATCCTCACAACTCCGTGGGTATCAGCTTCTTCCTACGAGCTGACTTAGATGAGCAAATTGATAGTATTTGGCAATTGGAGATTGAGCCATATCTGGAAGAATATTTCTTTGATCAACCAAGTAAAGTCCAACAGTTTCGCTGGAATGAAGTGAAGAAGCAAATCAATCTATGAGCTTAATATTACCACAAATAATAGAACTAACTGAGTACATCCCCCAATTTTTGCCGCGAACGCTACTTCCTGACGAAGTAGGAGAGATGTTATGGCAAGATTATAAAACTCAAGTAAATGTAGACTTTCCTTCTCCAAAAACAGGCTCACGCTGGCGACTAACTGCTCAAGGTTGGGTTGGTCACATTCCTTTAACAAATGATTTTCATATTACCCTGCGCCCCAAAGTGAAGCTAAATAACCTTTTACGAATGTTAGAATATGCACACGACCTGAAAAGTTTTCGTTTCTTAGAGGGGCTAGTTGATTGTCAAACGTTAGAGGAATTTTATGAACGGCTGGCTGATATTTTAGCTCATCGCATCCTCAATCGAAGTCGTCAGGGTTTTTATTGCGCTTACGTCTCTAAGACAGAACATTTGCCTTATGTTCGAGGGCGTATTGATGCACGGTTCCTCATCACTCGACCGTGGGATACGTCGCTAAAGTGTGATTATGAAGAACATACGGCAGACGTTGAAGATAATCAAATTCTCGTTTGGACACTCTGGTGTATTGCCCGTAGCGGTTTATGTACGGAACGGGTAATGCCAACGGTGCGCCGTGCGTATCATATACTACAGGGATTGGTTACATTACAACCATACCATCCCAAAATTTGTGTAGGACGACAATATAATCGCCTAAATGAAGACTATCGTCCTTTACACGCACTTTGCCGCTTCTTCCTAGAACATACCGCACCGAGTCATGAAACAGGTGCGAGCGCGACATTGCCCTTTTTGGTTAATATGTCGCAACTTTATGAACGTTTTGTAGCGCTTTGGCTGTCGTCGCATCAGAAAACAGCACTTTCAAGGCAAGGGTTAGATATTCAATCTCAAGAAAGAGTTTATTTGGATCAAAGTCAAGCATTGTATTTTGACATTGATTTAGTAATCTATGATACAGCAACAGGGATAGCTAAATACGTGTTAGATACTAAATACAAAGCTGCTGATAAGCCAACCACTACTGATATTAATCAAATGGTCGCATATGGGGAGGCTTTATACTGTCAGGAAGCAATTCTAATTTACCCAGTACCCTTGGCAGAACCATTGGACATCAAAGTTGGTAATATTCGAGTTCGTAGCTTGACTTTTTCTCTAGCAGGTGATTTGGAACAAGCGGGTTATAATTTTTTACAGGATTTATTAGGAGTTGATATTTTGGCTCAAGCTTCAGAGTAAACTAAAGTCGTTTTATTATTGAAGGCTTTCTACTAATTATTTTTCCATTGCCAATAATGAAGTCATCTGTTCTTCTAAAGCAGATTTGCGTTGACGTACTCGCATGTTACGTGCCATTTTAGCCTCCTTGCTAAAAAACTGGTCAAAGAGGGCATTTTTTTGTTCTTCTGTTAGGCGCCCTATAAATGGGTCTTGGTCAATTTCCTTTGCACGCGCACCATATTTCAAGCGTTTCAGGTGTTGGGGTATTGTCAGTGTGATTCATAGTATTAGTTAATAAGGTTGTTAATCAAATGTTTGTAAGTTACGAGTTAACTATTAATTTATATAAGGTTTGTTAGAAGCAGAATAATACTACGGCAATAGTTGTTTAGATGTACTATATATTAGTACTTGTGTTTGGTATTATAGTGCATCTCAAGACACACTCCAATCTGCTGGTAATAAATTCTTTAAAGAAAAGATAAATAACGACCTCAAATGTGACCATTACTAATAAACTCTTTAAAAAGGGGTGCGTAACGGTGCGACTTACCCCCGATTAACAGGAGGTTTGCAGCGATGGCAAGCAAAAAGAAAACTTTGGGGAGTGCAGGTTTTGGTGCAAAAAGACTGGTGCCTGAGCTTGACAGGGCTGAGGCTCTAATAATAAAGAAGAGATAGGCTGAAGCGCGCGTAGTATTGGAGAATATGAGCCGTAGATACCCAGAGAATTCGGATGTTGCAACATATTTGGTTAATGTCTGCTGCGAATTACAAGATTTACCAGGTTATGAACGCGCTTGTGAGATGCTAGCTTCTTTAGAACCAAACAATCCTCATGCTGCTTATGCTTTGGCTGGTAGTCGTTATGTTAACCTGCGTCCAGTACTGGCGCTTGAAGCTTTTGAAAATGCTGTACGTCGTTTTCCCAACCATGAAAAAGCGAATGACGCACGCAAGGCTATTGCGGAGTTAGAACCCAAGGTAGACGAAATTTTAGCTAGTAAAAATTTAACACGTGAAGATGGTTGGGATATTGCGGCTTTGTTTGAACGCGCACAATCTTATTTAGCACAAGGGGAGTATGATAAAGCCAAAGAAGCAGAGAAAGAGTTGCTTAAATTACTACCTGATTTTGTTTCCTCGTATAATAATTTGAGTTTGATTAGCTTTGCACAGGGAGATTTAGAGGGGGCAATTGCGATTTCTCAAAAAGGTTTGGAAGTTGAGCCTGATAACATTCATAGTCTCGCAAATTTGACTCGCTACTATTTACTAAGCGGTGATATTAAATCATCAGAAATTACATGTGAGAAATTAAAAAAATCGCAGGCGCCTGGTTGGGATGTATGGACAAAGAAAGCTGAAACATTTTCTTACCTCGGTATGGATGAGGAAATTGTAGAACTTTTTGAACAGGTAAAAGCTAAAGGGGAACTTCGAGAAGCTTCAGTAACTGGCTATTTCCCACACTTCGTTGCAGCAGCGCTAGCTAGGCTTGGACGTGTGGAAGAAGCTCGTAAATTATGGCGAGAAGCAGCAAAAGCTACTCAAGCATCAGAAATAGCACAGGCAAATCTTGATGACCTAAAACAGCCAGTTGGTCAGCGTCATGCACCTTGGGCACTGCCTCTAGCTAGCTGGATAACACGAAATACTCTTGAAGAACTTGCAGCGTTGGTAAATTCTAACTCCAAGTTAAAGGACGAACAGCAAATAGCTAAAGCAACGCAGCGTTATCTTAAAGAATATCCCCAAATAACTAATCTTGTACCGCTGCTGCTAAAATTAGGCGACCCCCAAGGACGAGAATTTGCCTTTCGACTCGCATGTTTTGCTAAAACCCCTGAAATGTTGGCAGCACTGCGGGACTTTGCCCTTAGTCAACATGGTCTTGATGCGATGCGTTATGAAGCTGCGATTCAAGCATCAGAAGCTGGCATATTACCAGAGAGTATGTCCATGTGGATTCAAGGTAAATGGCAAGAGGATATCAACCTTATTCGTTACGAACTCCACTCAGAACCTACCACGAATCACTCACGTAGAGTTAAGCAGATGGCTGCTACTGCCGTATCCCTAATGAAAACACAAAAAGTAGAAGACGCAAACCAAGCAGAAAAAATATTCAAAAAAGCTTTAGAAATAGAACCAAACTCACCAGATTTACTTAATAACTTGGCTGGTGTGTATCAAATTCAGGGACGCATGGAGGAAGTATACCAACTTATGCTAGAAATATCAGAAAAGTTTCCTAACTATACATTTTCACGAATATCTTTGGCTAGGTTGAAAATTGATGAAGGTAAAATCTCCGAAGGAGAGGAATTACTAAAACCTTTGATGACTCGAAAGCGCTTTCATGTTTCAGAGTTTAGTAGTTTTTGCAACGCTCAAATTGAATTGTGTATGGCTAAAAAACAAAAAGATAAGGCTAATGCATGGTTACAAACCTGGGAGCAGTTAGACCCTGATAATTCTCAATTAAGGCAATGGAAGTTTAGATTGACTGGAGAGAATGTGTTGAAGAAGTTGTCACAGATGAGTGGGTGGAAATTATGAGAATATTGCAACCGCTCCTACTCTTCAATACTTTTAGCAAGTTTGCCAGGTGGAACCTACCTACAGCTTATAGGCGCCCACCTTCAAACACAAATATCTAATTATTTTTGCTTCATTATGAAACTTTTAAGTTCATCACTTTTTCTTGAACTGCTAAACAGTCCCCAAAGTCTACTTTTATTCCCACTTTTTTCTATAAAATCTTCAGAGATTCTAAGAGTTTTATGAATTATTGTTGGCAACTGAACAGATTTATACTCCTGAAACTTATCTTCACTATAATTGATGGAGTAAATTTCATTTTTAACTTGCTTAAGTACTAGATGTAATATAAATAAATTTCCATATTTCAAAATATCTTGTTGAATTTTACTCTCTAACTCTTCTTGCAATTTTATACTTAACAAGTCTATTTCTCTTTTAATATTTATTTGTCTCACAAGTTGTAAGGCATCAACTTTTGAGTTGAATAAGTCAATATACGGTGATTGCGAAGTATCTGACCAAACTTTACTAATATCTTGCTTAACTAAAATTACTAAATTCACATCATTATTGGCACATGCTAAAGTTACCGTAGCTTCTTCTAAACCATAATTACTTTCATCAGGACTAAAAGTATCTGCACTGCGCTTATAATGATAATTTTTATTGATTCTTCTAAACTCCTTGCTTAATCTTTCTTGTTCAAAATCTAATGCCACAAAATCTCTAACCTCAACGCGGTTTTGCGTGTTAGTTGCTTTTGTCACCCTTAACCCAAATGATTCACTTTCACATTTATCCAAAGATATAAACCGTATAAATACCTCCGCACTTTCCAGCTTTTCTTTTTGTTCATCAGAAGCATCCTCATATATTGCTCCTATACTGCCAATAGTTTGAGCGCCATTAACAATGCTGATACCTTTTGCAATAAAATCTGCTTGTATTCTATCCTTTTTAACACTTACTTTAGTTACGTCTTTACATAACACAGTTATTCCGTTATTAAAATACCAAAAAAACTCTGGTTCAGTTTCTATAGTTTTAATTATTTCACTATTTACTTCACTTCCACCAAGAAAATCCCTGATATTTTTAGCAAAAAGTTTATTTTTATGTTGTAACCACCATTCGCCCACTTATAATGCACTAATTTGTCCATAAAATGCTTGATACGGTTCATCAACTTTGCCCCAATTGGAAAGAGAAAATTGTACCTCTATATCTTCTTGTTTACTGCTTTCAATTACAGCACTATAAGCTTTATCTAAATCGAATATTTCCAAAGACGCTATATCATTATCATTATCATTTAATTCTTCTATACATTCTTCTAAAGTACATCTACCATGAGTTTGTAATTTATCACCTGTGTAAGCAATTACTATTTTTATTTTCAACCCTGGTGTTCTAGTTGCCTGTTTAATTTCTCCCTCTTTTTGTTTAACTTTATAATTAAATTTTTTTGCTTTCTTAGGACTAAAATCTAGTAAATCAAAAATTCCTTCTTTAAATTTAAGTAAATCACCTTTATTAGGACATCCTTGACCACTTTGTATCCATTTGGATTGAACTATCCACAGTGTCTTTTGTTTTTTATTAAATAAAAAGCCATCAATTCCATTATCGTCAACTGCGTCTACAATGGAATCAGCTGCAATACTAGCACTAACATCAGCTAATATATGTAGTGAATAAGCTGCTAATGCTCGGCTATTAAAAGCATTATTTTTATCATTTGTTTTTTTATTTTCATAGTCTGACATATCTATTAAATCTGTAAAAATTTGCTTGATTTCAGACTCTACTTGATCAATACGAAATGCTACTACTCTATCAGCCATTATTTACAACCTTTACTTAGTATTTTTCAGTACATAGAATTACTTACAAATAATACTTATATTAGATCATGGCTGTAATAGCTGTGATTAAAATCACATGTAAACACGTAAACTAAGACTTAATTATGTTACCTGTTAGTCTTGCTATTTGTAAAACTATCTGTAATTGCTGTCCGTAGCTATTCAATATAAGCAAGTAGGTGCTAAAAAATAAACTTATGTAAATCTGACATAGGTGTGCCACACATTGCGGTCATACCAAGTTCGTCTAATCTTTCCCATCGCTTCAAATCTTCTGCTGTTGGCTGATATTTTTGACTTGTCATGGTTAAAGTTACAAATTCTCTAATGTTGATGCAGTTGTTTAGAGTACCATCAATTATTATTTTATTATGATATTGGAGTGCGTCTTGAGACGCACGCCAATAAAAGTAATGCTAACTCACCTATTGACTTTGAAACTCTGCTATTTTTTCTCTAAGCATTTGTTCTGTCTTTGATAATTCAGTCAAGGTTCAGTTTTATTGTTTGCTTCTTCTTCAATTTGATTGGTGAGATACTGTATTCTTTTTTCAGTCCATTCAAGGTTTTTTAACAGCTTTTGCTTGTGTGCTTTTGCCTCTTCTAGTAAAATATAGTTAAAGTTAGGGTCGAGTAATTCTTTAACATTTTTATCCATCCTTTCTTGAGTCATTCCCCTTCCTGAAACTGCATATTTTTCAAGTTCATACTGTTTTTCTTGCCATTTATTTATATCTATATTTTCTGTTTTATTGTAGTTACTCATGGTTATTTCTCCTTCTAAGAAGTTGTATATTTAAAAAGCTTTCTGCTGCATCTGAGGTAAGTGTCATCCAACCTGTACCATTATCTTCGACAAATCCTATATTTTTATAGAATTCACGAACGCTTGGTACTGTTACTGCTTTTAGGATACCACTAAAGCCCAAAGCTTGACTCTCTTTAACTAATTCCTCAACCAATGATGTAGCTGAACCTTTTCTTGTCTCTGGTTGTGGGTATAAGAGCGTATTCCAAGGCGAGTTAGTCAAATGTTCAATTTCTAATCCTTGTAACACTTCCCCATTATCAAGATAAATATCTGTTGGTTGAATAATGCAAGCACATGCTAATAAGCCTTGGTCGTCTATTGCACTTCTGTAATCTTCTGGTCTACTTAATAAATAACTATAAAGTTCTCTCGTTTTTGATACACAACCATAGAAAATAGTATTCTTAGCATTTTCTATATCACCTTGATAGTAAAGATTGATGTATTCTGTAATTTTTGCCTGCCAAAGTTGTAAACCTAATAGAATCTCTTCTTGCACACCAATTACGTATCTAAATTCATTAATCGTCATAAAATGCATGAATATTTTATCTACTTAATAATATTACCATTAATTGACTTCTATGCCAGTAGTAGTAATGTTAGTTTGATTCATAATATTATTTTAAAACAGTTTTGCGCGCGTTTGTGGAAAAACTATCAACTGGTGATGAGTTGGTAAGTACCTTATATCAGCTTGGATAATACCGTAAAATGCAAAATTTCAATATTTCATACATATACCCGTTTATTCTACTCAGCAATACTACTTACATAAATCTAATAAAAAACTGTTTTCTACATCTGATAAGTTTTTGTTGCAGGCGTATTTGTAGGTGTGTATAGTCTATAGGGTATAGCAAGGTCAAAGGACGGTTTTACCGAGGTTTAG
This sequence comes from Calothrix sp. PCC 7716, assembly GCF_019977735.1. Taxonomy (GTDB): domain Bacteria; phylum Cyanobacteriota; class Cyanobacteriia; order Cyanobacteriales; family Nostocaceae; genus Dulcicalothrix. The sequence goes on from NZ_AP025018.1 coordinate 7,474,431, forward strand.
CAAAGATTGAATTGAACTGGCGCCTTTTATATAATCACCTATAAAGCTAGTTTAATTAAGTTTGAACTAAACCTGAGATAAACCCGAAATGCTTGATTTGGTGTTCGAGGATACCTGAATGGTAAACATTAAAAGGTTGTATACGCGAACAACGCTAGCAGCAAGGTACGGAATAACGACAACTAGCTTAAAAGAATGGTATTCGCCTGCTGGAGTAATACCACCACGGAAAAAGGGAGGCTTTTTTAAAGAAATTGATGTTGAACAGTTAGATTTTTTGTGCGTTGCTACTCGCTATGTAAAGGTGACAAAGAATGAATATCAATTATATGTTTTACCAATGGGAGGATTGGCTGAATATATATTAAATAGCCATAAGATACCACTGAGGGATTTTTTATTAGACCCGAAGTATGTAAATCAAGAAGATGAAGTCGTAATTGAAGTATTGAGGAGATTAGAGAGCAATGCAGCATATCAATCAAGTGGTTTCGCAGTTGAAAGTGCAGCGTGATGAAATCTTAGCTGTATGCGAAATTTTTAAATTGGATGTAAATGGTGATCAATTAACACCGGACACTGTTGAGTTTTTAAAGAAAATTAAAGATATTTCAACAAACGGTAATATAAATTTTTTAGAAGCTGCAAATCATGTACTAGAAATGCAACAGCAAGCAAAACAAGTTTCTGCTGATGGTTACAAGTTCGACGCGCGCGCTTATATCAAGCAAAGATTTGGTAAAGACCCTGAGAACGAAGCTAAAGATAGCTTTGTAGGAATTCTTTACCGGGATATGCCAATTGCATATCAGTTAGGTGATACACGGTTTATGTCAATTGTTGAAGTTTCTACACATGTGTTACGTGATCGTTTAACTAACGGTAGTTCGTCATCAGGATGTACAAAAAACGCAGTTGAATTTAGTACAGCGCAAGATAGAGCTTTAGAAGCTATTGATATAAATTTTTTCGAGAATATCAACTGGGGAGTGGGGGAACATCCAATGCTGCTAGGTGCATCGACACAACCGCAAAAACAGTTGAATTCATCCACTCCGAAGACTTCCACATCAGCAAAGAACTCGCCCAAAAAATGATACCTATCGCGATTGAATATCGTGACCGTGCGCTGGACTCTTTAAGAAATAGTGCATTTACAGCATTGATTATTATGGGTTTTTCTACTTTTTCCGGGCTGTTGATTGGGTGGTATATTACCCAGCCGCCAAGCTCTCAAAAAGTAGAAGTAAAGCCCGAACCTATATTAAATGGTGGGTTTTGGGGTACTGTGATTGGTTTTTTGATTGGTATTGGTGTTGTATTAAATAAAATCAGGGAGTTGAAAGATGGCAGCAATTAATTTTTTAGTCAACGGTTTGGCAGGTTTGGGTTTGAACGTAACTATTTCCTCTGTTGTAGGGATGCTGACTGGTGTGGGCGCCTCGCTTGCATTTAACCCTCTATTAATGGTGACTGGAGTGTTGATAGGTGGCGCCACTATAGCAATATTACGTGCAACTGAACGCCCGAAACGCTGTTTTGTGGTGATTGATGGGGGTGTTAATTAATGCAACATCCTTCACCAAAACAACGTTATGGGCTTGTTGATGGGAGTAAGCAGCGAAAACCAATACCGCAAAATACTTTACTTTTGTTGTTGGGCATAGGCGGATTCTTAGTTTTGGTGACAATTTCCTTAATTGCAGCATCAAAGCAACGAGTAGATGTAAATGCCATAAATGGGAATGAGGATAAGTCTGAAGTTGTTGCAGCTAAACAACAATTACAAGTCGCGCGCGAAGCAGTACTTGAAAAATTATCCCGAACTGACTATTCAACAAATTTGCGGCTTAATAATCCAGATGGAACGTCAATGGTAGGTTGGCGCCAGTTAGCAGCAGCGCGTTGGTCACAGGACATCAAAGCTTATATCGAATCAGAGCGCAACCGTAACCAACAAGGCAATCCGTTTTACCGGATGCATATGACACCTAGTTTGGAGGTTGAAAGGATACGAACTCTTGATACTTTTGGTGAAGTATCAGGTGGTAACAATGAATTTTATTTGTCCTATACCGACACGGATGGTACGGAGATAAAGCAAAAATTACCAGCAAGCGCGGTTGCTTATTTATTGTTGGGTAAACTCGAAGCGATTGATTTGGCACATAATCTCGAAAGCCAGCCAAATGTTGATTTTACTCGGATGTTGAGCGAAATTCAGCGTGGATACAAGCCTTATGTTGACAGCCAAAAACAATTGTTGAGAGCGCAAGGGTACACTGACCCGCTCAAACAGATGAGCGATGCCAATAAAGCGGTTGAAGAGTTGGAATTATTGGAACAATTACGGCACCAGCAGTTAAAAGAACTGCGTCGTAAGCCAACACCGGAGCCAAAGCCAGTAATCAAAGGTGGTGATGGGTATGGAGCAAAGAAATAGAGGGGGTAGTTATTTAATTAGTTTTGTGGTTGGTGTTGCTTGTCTAGGATTAAGCACTTTCAACGTTATCTACTCGTTTAAGCAAGATTTGGTGGAGACTACTTACCAAGAAAGTAGTCGAACTGGAATTGTGGCAATTTCGTCACCGGGGAAGAATTTGCACTTGTTATGTGGTGTTGTATTTTTTGGGGGGTTTATATACTTTCTCTACTTAGGATTGAAGGGATACAACTTGAGTATTTACGCGGAGTCCGCTCTGGAGCATCAGTCCGAGGACCACCTAAAAGCGCAGTCGGATTATGTGGCAGAGAGTATTAACGCTTCAAGTCCACAGCAGTTAGAACCGCAATCAAATTTGGTTAAGCATCCACATCTACGATTAGTGCATCCAACTGCTGATGGTGCAATGCCACATGATACGAATACTAATTTTGTACCGCCAACAAACAAATTGGCGCCGGATGAATTTAGAAAAGCTATGGATTCAGAAGATTTTTGGGATTAGGAGGATTGAATGTCAAATCGTGGTAACTCAAATAGAAATCGTGATTTAGATGTAGATTATTCTCAAGGCGGGGGTTTAGTAGCGATGAACAATTTAGCAACCATGTTGGGTTCTGCAATGCAGCAACAAAATGGTGCAGGGGTTGTTAACACTACGGCACAGACTGTATCGCAGCCAACACCAATATATCCCTCTGGGGTATCTCAACCGATGCCAGGAGTGCGTATGCAAGACCGTTCAGCTATGCGGCACCGTGTACCAGAAATTGAGATTGATTATGTGGAAACTTATAAAGCACATAGGTTTCACCCTCAAAACCCGTGGCGTTATTTCTGGCATCCGGTGACGTGGTGTGGCAATATTCTTGGTTCGCCTGTTGGAGTGTGTTGTACCGCTACATTTTTAGTGGTAAGTGCGATTGGGTTTGTACTCAATTCACAAATCACAGGACCTGGTTATGCTGCGGGTAAGGAAATCAAAGTTATTCCTGATAATTTACCTTCGTTAGCAGTGCCAGTAGTACGTCGATTGAATTAGGAGTTATATGGTGTGGAGTCGGGTGATATTTTGGTGTTTGTTTGTGCTGTGGATTTTAGACATCCTGCAACCTGGATATTTGAAATTTTATGATGCAAGGAGTGTTTTTATCAAAGTTGTAGCAGTTGTGATGAAGTCCAGTGTTGTAAAAAGCCCTAAAACAAACACCTATAAACCCACTCCTACACAAACCTCTACGAATAATAACGATGGATATGTAAATGCAGCTTGTGCGGCGCCAACAAATGATTTTGAGAGACTCGCACGCATTCAGGGAATTGGTTGTGAAGAAAGAACCCGTTAATTAATGCGAATAATTTTTGAAATTGGTGAAGGCAGTAGCAAGCAACATCAACACAAAGCTTCTGCCAACCAACTGACTGTAAATGATGCTAATTCTTTCAGTATCGGTGAATGGAGATACGCAATTGCGTCTTTAGTACTCGTTGTCCTGATGGTATCTCCGGTATCGACTTGGTTTGATTCCTTGGTCTTTGTACAACAGCTTCAGTCAATGGTAGGTACATTATCAACAACTAGTACTTCATCAATATCTCCAGTAGCTCTTCGAGTGTTAAACCGTGCGCGCGCGTGGGTGGGACGTGATTTCAAGCCAGGTGAGGGTGAGCGGTGTGCTGATTTTGTACGTAACATTCTTGCTGAAGCTTTCGTTGAAGGTGTGGGAGTTACAAATCACCCTTGGGATGCTGGCAAACAACCCAATAATGGCGAATTGATGGCACGCTCGTTCTTCGGCAGTGATATTGGTAAGGTGATGACTGACCAAAACCAATTCTTGCCTGGTGATTTAATTGGTTTGACCAATACTTATGGCAGTTTCCCAACTGGAGCAATTACTCACGTTGGTATTTATGTGGGTAATGGCGAATTCATTGATAGAAGTACTCGTTCCGAACCTGTAAGACAAAGGAATATTAGACGTTCTTTTCCTAATTCGCGCGTTATTGCGGTGCGTCCACATGTTTATTAATCGTTTTACTTAGTCTATGAAGAAATTAATTTTATCTATTCTACTGACTGCCGAATTAACACTTGTTAGATCAACTCCTGTTATTGCTGAACCTGAAGTACCAATAATTCAAAGCGAATTTGAGCGGGTAGTAAATAGGGTTAATTTTACACAAAGTGATGCGTCTACTATTAAGAATGGGGTTATATCGCGTTTGAGTTCTAAGGATAGGAAGATAATCAAAGCGTTAAATCTACAAACTATCCGTAATTTGGCGGATAGCGCTTGTTACAATAATCAATCTTTTGGCTTTTATGCATATAAAGGAGAATTGCGACTTGAAAAAGGACAAACATATGCAAGCAAATGGGCATATTTAGTAACTAGTCAAGAATTGAGTAATCCTTATCCAGTTAAATATCGTCCTGCGTTGCCAGCAATTTACAACTACGTAGTAGCTAACTATAGTAAATGCGTTTATAGTTCTAATCCTTGAGGATAAATAGTAATGCTGCATCGAATTAAACTTAAACTGCATCCAACTGCAATTTCAATTGGGAGTGTCGCTGTTTTAGGCTTTTATGGTTTTAACAATCAAGCATTTTCTATCATTGGCAATACGAAGAATAAAACAACTGTTACTAATTATTCGCCTCGGATGGCTGCATTTCTTGCTACTATAAGATGGGCAGAAACAGGTACTAGTGGATATTCGAGTTATCGTAAATTAGTGTTCAACGGCACTTTTAACGATTTCTCTACCCATCCTAAGATAAAACAGTGCGCGCAGGTATCGGGGAGAAATGTGTGTTCAACTGCTGCTGGCGCCTACCAAATGTTAGATATATCGTGGAATGATTTGCAACCTGATTTAGGGCTAAAAGATTTTTCTCCACCCTCGCAAGATAAAATGGCAATTGAATATATTCGCCGTAACAAAGCTATCAACGATGTGGAATCAGGTAATGCCGAAATGGCATTTTGTAAGGTCGGGAAAGTATGGGCTAGCCTAATCTGTAATGATTACAATCAAAATCCAAAAACTATTGAAGAATTAACCAAATATTATAACACCCAGTTTGCATTTTTTAATAAAAGTAAGGAAATTTGATGTATTTACCCACTGTTGAATCAAATATTACAAGTAAGCCTAGCCCGCTGCTTACAGTGGTATTAGATGCCAAGCAGCAGGGTTACAATAATCAGCAAATAATACAATCAGCGCAACGTGTCGCTGAGTATAATGGTGATTATGCTGGATACCAGCTTGTTTTAACAACGATTAATCAAATTGAATTTTTAGAGAAGCTAAATCGTCCAGCAATTGCATATAGCCGTGAGTTCTTATTTAATGCTATTTACCAGTCCGTCTTATCTGGTATGGGCGATACCGATATTATCACGGTATGCGGTGAGTACTGCAATTTAGATGATTTCGCGTTTTGCCAGCTAGCACTTGAGTATATTTTGATTAACCGCATTCCATCCGATAGCGAACAAGCTAATTTTTTGCGGATTGTTGATTCCAAGATAAGCCAAGGACTTGAGGTAGTATGTGAACTTTTTGTAGGATTGAAGAATATTTACCTTAACAACATGCTTCGTAACGTATTGAACAATCTTATTTATCAGCTATACGTAGTATCAAAGCCAGTCGAGTATTTTCTTGATTTACGTGAGAAAATAGCTGATGATTGGGTGCGAGATAGATTAAAGCGTGTTGCAAGCCTGATTGCAAAAGAAAGCTCAGGGCAATTAAAGTTTGATTTTACTTCCGTTGGTGTCACCCCTAACTCCAGGGGAAACGCATCTAAAAAATGTTAAGGGATATTGACAAAATTCGATATTAATGTATTAAAAATGATTTGAGTTTATTTGGGCTATCAAAGTAAATCATTTTAGTAATTCAATGCTTTTGTATGTAAGCTATCTTCAAAATGTATTATTTTTACTATTGTCTTATTTATCACAATACATATATTTTTTGACTAGTATATTTTTGGTTGACAGAAGTGTCAATTAGTGAGTTTATCTCAAAATTGGTAATTATTTGTGCAATTTACACCTAGTGATGGTATTTTAAATTTTAACAAAACACTGAAAATTAAAATTTACAGATGAAGCTAAAACCAAAAATTACTATCGCAGACCACTTTGACTTAATTGAAGATCCAAGAATTGAACGGACAAAATTACATGATTTAAATGATATTATCACCATCGCAATTTGTGCTGTAATCTGTGGTGCAGATACATGGGTTGATATTCAAGAATATGGAAAATCAAAACAAAAATGGCTAAAAAAAATTCTAAAGTTATCTAATGGTATACCTTCACATGATACTTTCTCTCGTGTATTTGCACGTATAAACCCAGAACAATTTCAAAGCAGTTTTATAAATTGGATTCAGTCAATTAGTAATTTAACTGAGGGAGAAATTGTTGCAGTTGATGGTAAAGCACTACGTCATTCATATGATAAAAGTAAGGATAAAGCTGCTATTCATATGATTAGCGCATGGGCTACAAATGCGCGATTAGTTTTAGGCCAATTAAAAGTTAATGATAAATCAAATGAAATAACAGCAATTCCTGAATTGATTAAGCTATTATCTTTGAAAGGCTGTATTGTTTCTATCGACGCAATCGGTTGCCAAAAAACCATTGTTAAACAAATTGTAGAGCAAGAAGCTGATTATATTATTGCTCTTAAAAAGAATCAAAAAAACTTGTATAATGAAGTAGAAGCTATATTTAGAAATGCAGTTATTTCTAAATACAAAGGATATAAACATACCGAATATCGTTTAGTTGATGAAAGCCACGGGCGTACAGTCACTAGATATTACAGTGTACTAAATAATGTTGGGCATCTAGTAGACCCAAAAAACGAATGGGCTAATTTAAATAGTATTGGCAAAGTTGATACTTTGAGGATTGCAAATGGTAAAATAAAATTAGAAAGTCGTTACTATATTTTAAGTGTAAACCGTAATGCAGAATTTTTTGGCAATTCAATACGTAGTCATTGGCAAATAGAAAATTGCTTACATTGGGTATTGGATGTTCAGTTCCATGAAGACGATTCTAGAATTCGTAAAGATAATGCTCCGGCTAACTTTGCCGTTTTAAGACATATTGCCCATAGCCTTTTAACCCAGGAAAAGTCTTTGAATACAGGAGTAAGCAATAAGCGAAAAAAAGCTGGCTGGGATGATAAATATTTATTGAATGTGTTGACTATCTAATTTTATCTTAAGTTTTATAAAAATTTTTATTATACATAAAATACGTAAGTGTATTTGCACTTACGACTTTTTGGGCTGCGAGTTTTAGTGGAAACACTTGCATTTTTGAAAATTATTATTGAAATTTATATCACATTTTTTTATTTGACAATAACAAGAGCAAATTACTCTTTTTTATTGTTTGAAACGCTTATTTAGCTTAGATTGTGACTATTAAGATGCGTTTCCCCTGCATTTGCTGCCGCGCGACCAGAAGACAGTTATATCGCTTTAGCGGATGACAAGGATAGACGCGCCTACCATTTGCTCGGTCGTGGTGATTTTATTTTGCGTACAAACGAACTTGATGAGCGCTTGCAAGCACTGTACCTGGCAGATGATGAGGATATAGAGTATTTTTGTTGCTTACTCTCTGAGGCAATAAATCAAGAAGACTCGTATGTAGCATGGGAATCAAGGCTAAAATTTGATGATTTTGTCAAACAATTATATTTAAATAAGGGGTCAGTAGACCCAAATGGAGTTGACAGAATTGTTGGCAACAAGGAAATAAAAAACCAGCAGGCTAAAAACAAACAAACAGATAATGCTGACTCGTATCGGCATGGAGAAAAAGTTGAATTTCTAGCTAACTATGATTTTAACGTCGAGTTTGATGCCCAGATTAAGAATCAGATTTTAGGACTACATCGTCGTGGCTATGGCGTTGAAGAAATAGTTAAGGAAATATTTGGAGACTCACCTGGAGGTCGTAATAGTGATAGAAAATTTACAAAACTCAAAAATGCTGTTGAACGCTATATTCATTCTTTGAACGAAGGAGATAATTTATGATTTATACTTTGACTATGGAATTGCCTCCAACATTGAATGAGATTATCGATGCTGCACGTGAAAGCTGGCAGAAAAGCGCATCAATGAAAAAATTGTGGACTAATAAAATTACTGGATTTGTGGCAGAATGTGATATTAAGTTTCTTGGTCAAGTTTGGTTAGAATTTCACTGGTATCTCACCAACTTCGGAAGAGATGCTGATAATGTTGCTGCTGCTTGCAAATTTATTATGGATGGAATAGTTAACGCTAACACCATTCGTAACGATAATTTAACAGTAATTCAATCCCCAGTAGTTCATTACTATCACCGTAGTAGTAAAGACAATGGTGTAATGTTGAGAATTTCCGAATCACCAGATTTTTTGTTAGAGAATATTCTTACTGCTAATAATTATTCGTATTTTGCGCTGCGAGACTGTCAACAAAAAATCAGTAAATTTATATATGATGAAAATGATTAATGTTATAAAAATAGACATGTCATTATAAATCCCCCCAACCCCCATCTTAATAAGGACGGCTAAGAATAGCCCCGTATTTCCCACTTCTTAAGGAAATAAAAATAGCCTCTTGTTCCCGCTTTATTTAGTTAGGTTAGGGGGTATTAAACCATAAAAGTAACAAACAATTCTAAAAGAGGTACTAATTATGCTACGCTTCAAAGACTACAATCAGTTAATTGAAAATATAAATTCAGGTAAAAACATTAATTTATGGGGTAAAAAGGCTATTGGTAAAACTTTTACTGTTAAGAATTGCTTGCTTAAGGATATTAGTTGTGAATCGGTTTATCTCAATTTAGATTATCCTTTTAGCGTGGATAACCTTTTTCAAGTTATTCCCATGAGCTTTGGTTTATATTACCAGCAAGATTGGTATGAAATTGTTACTCAGTTAACAAATGATTTTAACAGACTATTAGTAATAGATGCTTTTGACAGATTACACTGTGTAAGTGAGACTTTTGAAGAAGATTTATTTCGGTTACAGCAGTTAGCAAAATTAGAAAAACTATCTGTGCTTGTAATATCTAGAATGCCCTTGAAGTATTTCCACTTTTCAAATTTTGCTGATTATTTTGAGGAATTGGAGCTAAATGAGGCTAATACTTGGCAGATAGGTAGATAAATTGTGAGCTAATTGATATGAAGAATATATACGAACAAGTTGACGATACTTTACAAGCATCATCGATGATGTCAGATGATGAATTATTGTACGAAGTTGCTCATACGGTTTGGAATATTTTATCATAAAGCCGTAATACCCCATTCTCTATAAGATTGGGGATGTAACGCGTATAGTTCTAAAATATACATTCAATCCGATTAAAGATTAACAAAAATCATCAAAATAAAAAATATTTGATTGTCGCAAATTTATCATATTTAATGATACAATTTAGATACAATATTCAAAAAAAATGTTCAAATTTACTTGAAGTAATGGAGGTGTATGATTGGCTCAAAAAAAGATGTTCAAGCAAATAGTTAAACAAGCCGAAATTCCGACAAAGAATATCGGTGTTACCAAAATACAGCTAGATATTTCAGGTGAATATGAATTTCACCTTGAGACTATTTGTAAGTACAGTAACAACGTTCATAACCGAGCGGTGTTTGTACAGCGCCAAAATTTCTTTTTTGGTGAAGGCTATTTAGGTAAGTTTGATTTAATCAATGCTGTAACTAAAGCCGATAGCGAATGGTACTCGTACAGTTGTAAATATCTATATTCCCAAGCTGCACAACAGTCAGTTATCACCGTCTTTGAAGCATTTAGCACTTATAAAGAAGGTTTAAGATTGCATAAAGTTGGGGAATTGAGCGAACAGCCTAAGTTACCAGGTTATAGAAAAAGAGGGGGTCTACAAAAAGTAACTTATCCTGCTCAAAATTTGACCTATTCAGAAGGATATATCAAAATACCATTAGGTGTAGGTTACTCGCAGGAGTATGAAATTGATGCTTTGTACTTACCATTCCCTAGCCATATTGATAAGAACAAGATTAAAGAAGTGAGCATCTTACCTCAAAATGGTAAGTTTTTTTTAGAAATATCAGTTGGTAAAGAGCTAGTTCCTTCTCTTCCTGATTACAGCAAAGTGTATTGTATCGACCCCGGTTTAAATAATGCACTTTCTGTTATGAGTAATTTTGGTGATAGTTTTATAGTAGATGGCAGACAAGCTAAGTCTATCAATCAACTGTACAACAAGAAAATTAGTGAGTATAAAACAGGTAAGGATGGTGATTTTTGGGATGAGTATTGCGACTATTTGACATTGAAGAGAAATAATACTATTAGAGATTGGTACAACAAAGCTGCTAAACTATTCATAGAAAGATGTCTAGCAAATAACGTTGGTATCGTTGGTTTCGGTTGGAATTCAGGATTTAAAGATGCTATTAAACTTGGTCGTAAAAGCAATCAGAGTTTTACTCAGTTGCCCTTAGCCAAGTTGAGAGATGCTATCAAAAATCTATGCATTCTTAACAATATTCTATTTTATGAGATAGATGAATCTTACTCATCTAAGTCGTCTTTTCTGGATGGAGACTTATTGCCTTTATATGGTGCAAAACCCATTAGCTATAAGTTTTCTGGTCGCAGAATTAGACGTGGATTGTATAAGTCACAATTCGGTATTTGTGTGAATGCTGATATTCATGGTGCGGTTAATTTAATTCGTCGCTTAAGTCAATACGTTAACATTGACTTATCAGGTATTACAATTCAATCTTTGCGTTCTGCAACAAGACTATTTGTTTGGAAAAAAAAAGATGATAAAAATGCTCGTTCCACAAATAGAAATGTTGATATCAATTGCGTGAAAGGGCAATATTGCAATTTGTCTGACCACCTAAAGAATAAACATCTGAGCAAGCGCTCGGAGTTAATCAAAAGTAAGCTCAAAAACGCAAATTAGAGAGTCTAGAAGGTACTTTGACTACCTTAGTCCATTCCCCTCTCGTATCGGTGGAATCCCCGTTGCAAGGATAGCGGGGAGGATGTCAATTGTTCAAATCAAGTTCAATTTAAATTTGATATTTGGTAACAAGTTAGATGAGCAAAAGGAAGCTATGGATTATCTTGAAGTGCTGCGTTCTGAAATAAATGCTGCATTATATGGGTGATGTTCCAAGTGGGGAAGTGTTACTACTTGTAACAAAGTAAGATTCGATTCTTACTATCACCATTGGGGATGAAGCAGTTAGCGATACTGAAAATTAACTATTACGGGACAATTTTACAGTTCTGGAAAATTTAACAGAGTAAAGTGTTGGTTAATTGTTTCTCCTCAAATCCCAATTAAAAAGATGCCAGGGCGAGAGTAATTTTTTGTTCTTGTAACCTGCTATTGAGAGGGATAGACTATGTTGAATAAATTTTGTGGTCAGGCATTTAAAACGGTTAATGCAGCATTGGGATTTATTTCTCTAACTGCAATTGCGATTGGCGCCGTATCTACCTTTTCAGGTTTAGGACTTCGCTTAATTGCAAGAGGAGGAATCTCTATCATTCCCGAAGAACGTACAGAAAGCCTAACTAATCTTGGTATGGGTCTTTGTATGTGTGGTGGAGTTGGATTTGCTGGTGCGGTTGTGGCTGCTGCTGGCGCCGCAAGCCTTTTAGATGCAGATGATAAGGTACAGGAGGAGGAATCTCAAACTTCTGATAATCGTGTGGTATTCAGGACAAGTGATAGCGTGCAACAAAATAATATCGATTCCTTATACCTATATCAGGTGATGCGAATCGAAGGTCATCGCGCGCTCAATGGTAGGCTAATTGTAGGAAGAATTGAGGATGAACTAACCCGGAAAGTTGTAATTTACGATACGTTAAACCATCATGTTGACAGTTTAATGGAAATATTTGATACTGATTGTGATGAGGATAAGCTAGTAGGAAAAGCGTTTTCGTCAACCCTTCCAAATCCGTGGGATGCAATTCGTGATTTTATTGATTATCACCGTCCTCAACTGGGAAAAAAAGACTGGTTAGGAAATTGCATTGAAAAATGTACTGGGTGTCGTAATTTTCACGGCGAAAATAGCGTCGTTTGCGGAATTTTCCCCTATGGGTGGCAAGAAGATTGCACTTGTCCTGATTGGCAACCTGTTCAAAACAAACAGCGAATTTGTTTTTCATACGAGCGAGAAGAAGTTATCGAGCGTTTAAATCAGGATATCGAACCGAATAAGGCGGTAATCCAGAAAAACGATGATGGTACTTTGACATTGTGGGATAACCATACATTACGTAGATTCCACTTTACATGGGCAGGAATTCTTCTAGATGATTCAGATCGACTTTTAGAATTGGGCACACATGCCCGTTTACTTTCTTACTGCCAATATTTTGCAGTGCGTGCGGTAGTTGAGTTTGATTACTCTACTAAAATTGATGAGTTTGTTAAACTATTAAAGGGTATTGCTACTATTGAAATCGAAGATGAGGGTATTAATATTCGGACTAACTATTGTCCACGTTTAAATATTAATATTACTCGTACCTATCGTTTCCGTTTCGATGGTATCCCATTGTATCCTTACGAGTCAATTGTTCCTGTAGAGTTAAAGCACAATTACAACCTTGTCACTTTTATTGAGTGGTTGAAAGCTAATAAATCTAAAATCAGAAGATGAATCAGCATTTAACTCAAGGTGCCTACTACAAATACCAGACTAATATATCAAAGTATATTCCTTTGAAATAACCTTGAATTTATTTTGGTCTATCTGTTGCTAGGGAAATAACGTCAATATTTTCTTCTACTTGGTTGGTGATGTGTAAGTAATTCTCAGCACGGGGGTTTATCCCCCACTACTGGGTAATTATTTTACAGTTACCTGTCAATAATTTGGAGAAATACCATGTTTGATTGTTCTGCTTTTGAAACATCTGCTACTGTAGCAACGTTAAATGATTTCTTATTTCCGGTTTTACTATTTGCAGTTATTTTCTGGTTTTTGTGTGAGATTTTCTTAGACGTTGAAACTCAATCATCCTTGAGAGTTTACCAGGCGCCTACGGTACTGGACTCACATCTGATGGATGAGCGGTTTGCCCTCGATGGTAACTCAACTGATAATGATAATACTGCTCAAAAAGCTGGAGATAACTTAATGCTCGAAAACTTGCTTGCCAAAATGGCTGCAACAATTGATGAGCATAAAACCAAAAAATCTGAATCATTCGATGTTGATACTGAACACCAAAACTTGAAAGCGTTGGGCACCCGTAAACTTCGAGACTTTTGCCGAAATAGCAAAATCAAGGGGTACGCCAGTGCTTACAACCGAAGTGGACTGGACGGATTGGTAGATTTTTTATTGGCACAACAAATTTACGCTCATCAAATTGAGCAACAGTTCAAGCATGTAGAGACGTTGGCACGCGGACATTAACGAAAAGCCCTGGCGTTTCCATCGGGATTAAATATTACAATCTTATTTTCTTTTTTCAGGTAATTATTATGTACTATAAAATAATGCCCAAAATAGCGCAGACGATTGAAACGCTTACTGCTGCTTTATTACAAACGACAATCTTCAGTATGGTAGTCAATAGCTAAAATGCTAAGATTTGTAAATTTTTATAATCTATTTACATTTCCTGACAATCGATGTTAAAACGTTACAAGAGCTTACTTAGTCTATAAATCTGTCAATGTAGCGGTTTAATGTTTGAGCGGTAGTTATTACCCATTTATGAGAGTCATTCACAAATGGAAGTATCTCAAACATGAAGTGTCGTTATTTACGCCTAAACAACTTATTGCTAAGTGACCTCACAAGTTTTTAACGAATAACACCATCTTTAACTTGAGGTAATTCTGGAACTTTTACCTCAAGTCAAACAGGCGTGAACTTGATTAAATTAAGTGGCTATTACTTACATCTCAGTATGAGTTCTTCATTTTTATTGCCTTCCAAAAGACGACCAATTGTTCTTGGTGACATCTCTGGCAAACCCCTCGCAGCAGCAGCTTCAGCTACTAGTTTATTGTGCTGGTGCTTGGATTTACATGGCTTTCGATCTTTGCTCCATTCGCTTAGTTCGATGATTTTGGAAACTTCCCTGGTCACTTTGACCTTTTTGGGTCTTCCCATTCCACCACTAAGGATTTCCTCTACTTTTGCTATTGCATCATCCAAGTTTTGTGGCGCCAGTTCACTTGCTTCCCATCTATTTCTCCATCTATTTACTACTGACCCACTTACCCCTATCTCTTTCTTAATTTTTGTTAAGCTTTTTCCTGTCGTCAGTTCAAGGAGAATCTTAGCTCTGGTGCTTACGACCTCAGAGCCTGTCTCAATTACGTACTCCAGCGCCTTTCTTTCAATAATAGTTATTTCTAATGGAGCTGTAATGCTAAATGGCATCTTTTACCCCTTGTGTTCTGACTTGTGCCAAAATAATAGATATCTGGTATACTCTTTATTGTATCTTGAAAACTCCCTCAGAACCCTGCTTGAACCAGAATTCTGAGAAATAAAACACCTCCACCTGCCACTGGGACAGGGGGAATTATTTTGCGAACTTAGATTCAATAGCTATAATACCATGACTTTACCCTTCATAGCACATCTTTCCCTAGACAGATGTTTTTCGCCTTATAATCTGCATCTAACCAAATGCTTAACCAAAATTAACTTTTTTGGTAGTTCTATACACAGTGATTTTCAACAGTTATTACGACTCCCCAGTTGTAACACACAAATTGTTTCATTTTGCTAAACAGCAAATATTTTAGTTGCTAAAACAATGCGCGTTACATTTGGAAAAATGTTTGAGTTAAAACAATGTACGATTCAGAGCATCGACAGGTTTTGTATCTTCCTCTTAATGATTTGGTTATTCATCCTGAATTAATACAAATTTACGGTGAAACAGAAAATCGCCCCTCTTTGGTCGAGAGCATTCGACGTGAAATGAAGATTCTTGTTCCTTTGGAAGTTTCTGAACGCACGGGTGTAAAGGTTGTGCTTGCGGGTAAGTGCAGGTTGCAGATAGCCAAAGAGCTTGGTTTCACAACAGTTCCAGTTTATATAGGCGAATACTCTTGTGAAGAAGACGAGTTAAATGTTCTGTATGACTTGAATACCCACCGGGAACAAAAGACTTACTATCAGAAGCTGCAAGAAGCTAGTTACTGGGAACCCAAGTTTAAGAAGGAAGCTAAACATCGACAGCAGCAGAATGCTCGTAGTTTAAACCAACGCAAGCGAGAAAAGAATTTAACGAATAATTCAAATTTGAACACTTCGAGCGACCAAGTTGAATCTACGAATAATTCAAATTTGAATACTTCGTCAGATGACATAAGTTATCAACATAAAGGTTGTTTATCAACTGTTAAACAGGTTGCTAGCAAAGTAAAACTCAGTGTTGGGAACTATCATAAGGGTAAAAAAGTATATGATTTTATTTCTCAATTAAAGGTTGATAAGAAATTGCGTTCAGCCGAAGCAATGCAGGACGAACTGAACCGCAGTGTTGATGCTGCTTACAAGTTCCTTACCAACAACCGTAGAGAAGAGGTATTAAAGATTATTGAGAATGGTGAAGTAAATACGATTCGTGATGGTTTAGCAATGGTTGGAACTGGTTCTCGCAATCCCTGGCGCCTATTTGAAGTTGGACAAGTTTATCAATTTAAAAAGGAACCTAGACCAAGTTGCTACAGATTAGCTCGTGTAACTAAAATCACAGATGAGTTTGTTGTACTCGTGTTTAGGAATCAAAAAACTCATGAGTTAGAAACTATGGGTCTTAGACCATCACATTTTGTTGATGCAACGTTAGTGGAAGAACCATCGGCACCTGAAAGAGAACGAGTGTATCGTCTGATGAAGAAATATTCCGATGTTCGTTCACTGCGGTTGATATTGAACGATATGCTGACTGTTACCTATTTTACAGCGCAGGAAGTAGTACTTTTGGATATTTTAGAGACTGGTATTTATGAGCAAATGTTTGAGTTACACAACCTTAAGTTGGAAACGATAGCCAAAAATGCAAAAAACGAAAAATTATGCACTGTATAAAAGATATACAAAGAAAAAGCGCGAGTAAAACTCAGTTTTATTTTAAAACAAAAAGTTCAAAAATAAGCTTCAAAACCTTACACAGTAAAGGATTAAAGCTTAAAACAAGAACTCTAGTATCTCATAACAAAAATTTTACCTGAAATCAGAATATTTTTTGTCAAAATAATCTTTCAGCATAACACAAAGTTTTCCTAATGCCCACTATTTACTACCACTTGTAAGAAATGCGGGTTTAGCAACATCATATTTAGAATGCAATTTCCTAACATAATTACTTGAATAATATTTACCTAACAGCATTAATATTATGAGTCAAGATAAATTGGAAACACCCAATGTTAATGAAATAGATGGAATAACTAATACCTTTATTTCAGAAATTCAAGAAAACATTAGGCAAGTTATACGTGATAAACTTCCTCAATATTTGCAATCTAAAAATGTAAATTCTGTAGCCGAACTGTCGTTGAAAAAAGCAGAAAACTCAGATTTATTTGAGGCTACATTCAATCAAGTATTGTACAGCACAATTTCTTCAATGTTTTCAAACGAAAAACTTGATGATAATCCTCAACTTGATTATAATATAAAAAATAATAAAATTAAATCCTCTAAGAAGAGTCAGGAAAACTCGTTATTTCACTCACAGCCCTTTGAGGCTATCGCAGCAGCAGCACTTATGGCTTCTAGTATGAACTGTCAAATCAAGAAAGAAGTAACATGGCAAGCAAATAAAGATGGGGTAGCCCATTCACTGCATAAAACCAAAGATTATCCAAAAAATTATATCGAGCATTATATTACAACACCAGGTGATATAACCTTACTCCCTTGGAATGAAGCTCAACAAATCATTGATAAATTTGGTTTTACTAGTGCAAAATTACACTTGATATTTGCTGCTTATACAATGCAGCAGGAAAAGCCTTGGGAAAGTCTGTTTGCAGTGGATGGTAGTGATTTAATAGAAAAAATTGGTTGGGATAAGCGTACAGATTTACCAAAACATCAAAAACTTTTAGAAATAGCGAAAACAGCATTTGCTTTAGACTGTTTATTAGTTAAAACAGTATGGGTAGAAGGTAAAAGCCAGAAGGGTCGTATAAATGCGAGTACACCTATAGGACGAATGTGGAACATTACAATTGTTCCATATGGTCAAGTTGATACATCTGGCAAAATAGAAAAGCCTGACGAAATCAAACTGGTTATTCAACCTGGCACTTGGACACAATACTTTTTGAACCGAGCAGGCGCCGAATCACGTGAAGCATTGTATCAGTTTAGCTACCTAGCCCAACAGGTATTGAAGATTGACCCTTATCATGAGGAGCTTGCGTTGAGGCTAGCCATATATTTGACGTTGGATAGTCGGGTTCGTCCTGATGGAAATTATGGGGTACAGGAGCTAATAGAAATTGCATTACCACAAACGGAAATTGAGAAAGCCAAAGAAGACCGCATTAAATCTTTTAGCCTAAAGCAACGATGGGATGACGCTTTAAAGCACCTGCTTCAAATTGGTTGGCAAATTACATTTGAATCAGAAGCATACCCAGAATGGTTAAGACCAGACTGCAAAAGCAAAAAACCCAAAGGCTATTTTGATAAGTTGCTTTCTTCCAAGCTTACTATCAAGCCTCCACATCCTCTGAATGAACTTATAGCACCGAAAGCTGAATCTAAGGTAAAACGTTTAAAGCCGAAAGCCAAGGATGAAACATTGCAGGACACTATTTTAACTAGTAGCCAAGTTAGAAAAGCCCGTATTGCCAAGGAGTGGACACAAGCTAAACTAGCTGGCATCCTCGGTGTATCTCAAAATTTCATCTCACTCGTTGAGCGAGGCGAACGCACTCTTAATTTACAGCAATCCGCACTTATCCGAACTGTTTTAAATATTGATGATTGAGTAACAATACTCAGTACATTTAAACTACTAAAATAGTTTTCGTGTTCATTTTAGTTTTAAAACAAAAAGTTGAAAAAATTGGCTTCAGAGCCTTACACCATAAAGCGTTGAGTCTTAAAACAAAAACTCTAGTATCGCCTAACAAAAACTCTAGTATCGACTAACAAAAACTCTAGTATCGCCTAACAAAAAAACTTTGTAACCCTAGCTAAATCATAATTTTCTTTTTTTAAAACAGGTTTAAATGCCAAAAAAAGCAGTCTCAGCACCGTTTTTTCAGGTATGGCATAATCTGGCAATAACAATAAGCGACAGCCACTACCAAAAAACAATCACATTTCTACCAGGAGTTTTACGTATGGATTTTAGAAAACATCTACCGACGACCTCAAGTATTATCTGTTTTCTCTTTAAAACAAAAGTTGGGTAGCTTGCCAAAGTGCTTGGTTTCAACGAAAACTGTAGCAACAAGCTCAGAATGAAGACCGTGAGACGACGACAACCGTCTCAGCGTGCTGGAAAGCAACCCAAAAAGAACAAAAAAATTAGTCTTCATTTTATGCTACTTATTCCTTGATGACCAATAGGTATATGTAAACCTTATCAAGTACAAGCTACCTGATATTCCAATTGATTATCGGGGGATGCATGAAAAATAATCTAGAAACAAAGAACTTTAACCCAAACGATTTAGTCTTACATGCCGAGCTAATACGTATATACGGAACAACAGACGAAAATCTTGATTTGCAATCCGATATTGCAGTAAACGGCATTATGGTGCCGTTAGTAGTATCTACACGTACACCAATTAATACAATAGTTTCTGGTGCCCGCCGAAGAAGTGTAGCAATAGCTCTCAGTATAGAGTCAGTTCCAGTAATTTGTTATAAGTTCAAGAGTGAAGAAGCAGAGAAGCACTTTATATTATCTGCCAACCGTAATAGACCCAAGACTAAATATCAACAACTTATCGAAGGTAGAGAATGGGAATTACTTGAAAAACAAGCAGCAGCGTTGAGGCGCCAATCTGGTCTTGAGCAACGCTGGAAGAATAAAGACAAAGAGAAATCAGGCATTGATGATGATGAACATGATTATTATCCAGTAGTACTATTGTCCGATTATTGGTTCTGCTCACGTGAGCAGAACCAATCAAAAAAGAATCCACGAACAATTGATAAGGTTAGTGACCGCATTGGAATATCGGCAGCATCATACCAACGTGCCAAACCCATCATTGAGAAATGTGAAGAATTACGGCATTCGGGTCATGTTGTAGAAGCTGCTGCACTCGAAGCTTATTTAGAATCAGCAGGAATTAATCCAGTGGCAAATCTACTAAAGGCGCCTAACTGTGACGAAGTGTTAAGTCTAGTTGGCAGTGGAAAAGCAAAAACAATTCAATCTGCATTATTAAAAGCAAATCGTGTTCAGAAAATGAGTGCAGTGGTAGAGGGAGCAATATTTTTCTTTCCTGACAAGATGTTGCGTAAATCAACTTACTACCATTCAGGTCGTGTAGTCCGAATTGCCAATACCATCGCCACTGTCTGCTTCCGAGATAAATATGATGATGATTTACATGAACATCAATATAAATGTGATGAGCTACTCACCTTAGAGAAGGATGGTGAGACACATAATCAAATTCGTTTGCGTGACCGTATAAATCAACTAATTAAAAGTGAAAATTCTACACCAACTGACCGATACGTATTAAATCGATTATTAGGTGCCGCAGTTTGTACTCGTGAGGAAGTTGACTGGGTAGAAATTATTGAATGGCGAATTGCAGGAAAAACGCGCGCAGGGGTAGGTGAGAGATGAAATTTCCACGCACTTCACGTTTCGACGATTGTCCTATCTGCGGTAGAAAAAAACCGGATTGTGGTTGGAAACCGGATGACCCTAATTTCCGGTTTTGCATGAATACCCATGATGCTTATAGCACACCCCCTGGATGGAAATTTGTAGGTCTAACCAGTGGTGGCCAATGGGGAATGTTTGTCCCTGATACTACTCGCGAATATACAGAAGCTGAACGTATTGCCTACAAAGAGCGATGGCAGCAGCTTCAAGTTGAACGTCGCAAACAACACGCTGAGTCTCTGGATGAACGCGAACGCCATTACCAACATCGCAAACTAATTGATCAGCTTTCTCTCCATTCGCGTCATCGTGAAGATTTGCAACGTCGAGGATTGTCTGATGAATTAATACGCGCGGGGTTATTTCGTAGTATTGACCAATACCAAAAGCTTGATTTTGAAGTATCTTATCGTCTCGCAGGTGTAGGAATAACTGGTAAAAGTCTGACTAATTTCACTACTGGATATATGGTTCCGGTGTGGAACGAATATTTTCAAATCGTTGGTTATCAAATTCGTAATGATAATCCAGGTGATGATAATCCTAAATATTTTTGGGCAAGCAGTAAATCTAATAAGAAGAATACAGGCGCCAGTGTTCATTTACAAAATGGTGAACTTCCCCTCACATTCTGCGTACCTGTACGAATTGCACGTCTAAAATCAAACAATGAAAATTTAAGTAAAAACTTTTCTGGAAGTGCAGAACTATTGCAAAATCCGGGTTTGTTAGCTGAAAATCATGAAAGTGAAAAACTGAGACTGAGATACATAATGCTTGCCGAAGGTATTCTCAAACCTTGGATATTGTCCCAAATACGAGATTGTTTATGTATTGGCGCCGCTGGTGGTAATTTTGCAGCTAGTCCTCAAACATTGAAGCGTTATCTTGAAGCAGCTTCAGTAATGCTCGCAGGCAGTAAACAAGTTGTATTATGGGCTGATGCTGGCGCCGTTAGCAACAAACAAGTGATGCGGCAGTACAAAAAGACTTACCAGCTATTAAAAAAATGGGGATATGAATTGCAGGTTGCTTGGTGGGGACAGGTTGACAAATCCCATCCTGATCCTGATGAATACGCTGGGAAGTACGAACTGCTAACATGGAATCAATTTGAAAGCTTATCGCGCAATCCATTACAGTTTTGGGATAGTGTTAAGCAGCAGTTGAGTAAGTTATCAAATGTCTTTAAGCAGAAACGCGGAGTTGGCTTTAAACCAAATGGTGATAAAAAGCAAGTAATTGTAAACGAACTTAACTATATTCCTGGTCAACTGCCCAATTATGATGAATATCTTGAACTTGGTTGTCCAAAAATAATCTACCAAGCTTCAGAACGGTTTACTTTGTGGCAGGAAGCAACCGACAAGGGATGGAAGAATATATTAGATAAATCATTGCCTGGATTGGGCAAGTCATATACAGCAGGTAGTTTAAAAGCTTCCGAATTTGATTCCATCAAGCAACTGTTTTATCTAGCGTCAGACCATCGCAATCCAACTACACTAACTGTCGAGAAGAATTTTGTTGATTTAATACCTCGTCACAATGGATTAGAACTTGATAAAACGCGCACAACACCACTGGGCAAACCATATTTGGTACGACCAACCGATGGTGTTGATGAGAGCAAGCTAACCAAGTCGAATTGTTTTCGCGAACATATGTTCAGAGTGCTTGCTGCGAAGAACATTCACAATATTGAGAGTCATGATAATCCGATTTGTGGAGGTTGCCATTTAAATCATGCTTGTCCACATAATATAGGTGATGGTTTTGGCTTCCGTTTCTTACGGACAGAAACTTTGAAACATCCGCAAGTGCGCGCGCATCCTGATAGTTTACCGATGATTGAAGACTATCGCTACGATCAATGCGGCTTGATTTGGGATGAAGTATCTCAATTAATGCGTGTACGTACTAAAATTGAAGTTCGTCTTGATGATTTCAAGCAAACTGTTGGAGAATTGGCGTTAACGGCATCTGAAACCTACGATAAGTTGAAACAGGTGTTACTACAATTGGAAGATTTGTTTGCGTCGAATAATTCGTTAAAGTTTCCTCGCTATGGTTTTGGGGATGCTCAAGTTCGCGAAATAATTGGAGAATTGCCTGACAACTTATACGACATAATTTCAAACTTGTTGGAAGTGCTAACACCCAATTTATCGTTTGTAGCTGAAAAAGCAGATAGCATTAGTACAAGTGTTGGCACAAAACAGGACAAAGCGCGCGATAGAAAGATAAATAAGTTATTGCGTGGTGATAATTATAAAGAAGTTAAACAGCAATTAAATTTAGTTGGTTTAAATTGGTTGGCGCCTTTTTTGGAAGTATTGGGCAATTATGTTGATGGGTCGCTAGCGTTTAATAAAGGCGTACTAACAATACATTTAGCTGATTATCGTCATCGAGATGTGGCGCGCGCTGCCAAATTCAATATTTATTTAGATGGCACAATGGACGTGCGGCATTTGGCATTAAAGCTGCATAGTGATGTGGAAGACATATTAGTTGTCGAACAAGCAGTGCCAAGTTATGACAATTTGACCATTGTGCATGTAACTGGAATGGGAACGCTGGGTAAAGATAGACGTAAGCAATCAATGTTGCCAAGAGTACTAGCGTGTCGTGACGGAATTATAAACAGTCATCCTGGTAAAAAAGCCAGTTTTATAGAGCGCAAAGTTCATGCTCTTGATGGTGATGGTTATCATTTTCGGGATGGACGAGGTGTAAACCGCTTCTTGGATACACAAGTTTTGACATCACTGGGGGTGCCGTATTCGCATATCGGGGAGATGGCAGCAGAATATCAGATACTGACAGGAAAACAGGTTGATTTGAATGTTCACGCTAATAACCAATTTAGTCAGATAAATTTTGAGAATGCCGATACGGCGCTATCTGAGGATATCGATAATGTTGTAACAGAAGTGGTTGAGGAAGTAGATGATATTGTTGCAAAGCTCTTTAATAAAAAGAATGATGCTGATAATAATCAACTATTATCCTTCCAAGAATTTATTGATGGGATGGTGTGTGCTGAGATATTGCAAGAAAGTGGGCGCCTACGTTCACATTTACGATTAAATGAAGAATTAGTTTATTATTTTGTAGGTGATTTTGATATTTCATTTGTTAAGGATGAATTACCTGGATGTAAATTTGTAAAGAAACCCGTAATTGAAATAGCGGTTGAAGCTGCTTCCTATGGCGAACAAACCCAATACGCAATAATTAAGTCACTAGGTGAGTACATACTGAAAGGCAAGCACGATGTAAGGCAACCTGATGTGATGGTAACGATGGCAGAACCCGTTAGCCAGGGACGAATATCTCAGATTGTAAAAGAATTGAAGTATGAAGGGGGATGGCGCCAGTTACGACAAGCGGCAATTGACTTGATTGCATCACTTACAGCTAGAAATCGTGGCAAACCAATAGATTTAGATGATGATTTGGAATGGCTACGTAATATTTACCTACCATTGATTGGGGAGGAACCTCCATCTGAGATGATAGCCAACTTGCTAGGAGCAGTTGGTGTGGTTGGTATCAAATTCAGGGATGTGTTAGTAAACACGAATATTGAAGTTAAAACTCAATTGCTGACGGTTGTATTTGCTGTAATAGCAAAGATAACAGGTGGATTGGAATGGTTAGTTGAGGATTTAAAGTTTGGGTTTGATGATACGGGTTAAGTTTAATCAAAATAAGCTTTAAAGTTTATTTTTGAATAATAAACGATTGGCAAATTTGATTCCCCCAACCCCCTTAATAAATAAAAGGGGCTAATTAACCGTTCTCATTGTGTTATCCTTTCCGCACGGAGCGGTCAAGGGGAATTATAGACGGTTGCGTAAATATAAGTTGTCAAGCATCCTCTAAGAATTAAACCTCCTGCCTTTTTAAGCGAGCTAAAAGCCTTATAAAGTTTCATTAATAAAGGGATAGATTTTGAGAAAATTTCTATCCATTATTGTTTTGGGTTAAATTATTTAGAATAATATATATAAATTAATACTATTACTTTGTAGTTAATTTAAAATCAATCGAATACAAATACTAAAGAGAGCAAATCTTACACCACTAGGAAATCAACTTTAAGCTAATAACTCGTAGGTTGGGTGGAACGGCTTTTCGCTTCCCAACAGTTTGAATGTTGATATTGGGCTACGTCACATTACTCTACCCTACGAGAAAATTACGTTTACACCAAACCAACAAAAGTCTAATTATTAGATGTTTGGAGTATAGTTTTATTTGTAATTATAAATTGAATTATTTAGTTTATTGATAGTTGAATTATTAATAAATAAAATCATTAGATTTGTAATAAAAATTTTTAATGCAAAGCTAATTATTTAACTAATATTTTTAACTGCCTGTCTTGATAATTTTCAAATGTTGAAATATATTAATATGAAAGTTTGAAAATAGATGCGATATAAGTTTGTTTTCAAAATTGAACTTTAGTGGAGATACTGAGATTAGTTTTAACCTCGGGTGTTGACTTTGTTCTAAATTAGGCAAAAATAGCTCATACAAGTTTTATGCTTAAAGCTAAAGAGTTAAAGTCGCTATTTTAGAAGGTTTCCAGTCGGCGCCGCAAAACACAGATTGTGCATGAAAAAGAATTGCCCGAAAACCCTCAGAGTCAAAACCCTAATTTTAACCCACTTTCCGTACTAAATCGTGTAATATGCGTAGATTTTTAATTTACTGCTAATCTAAGGTTAAATAATGGACAATATTAATACTTAATTAACGGTTATAATTAGGAATTATGTTTGAATAGCGGCGTGCTAGATATTGAAGTGCGGAATATGGGTTTTAACAAGCTATTGGCTATTAGGTATAATCGCAAATATTTAGGGCTTGCTGAATATAACTATAACCTTTACCATGTACGAGTTTAAAGCATTTTGATTCTAATTAGGTGCAAGAAAAAGGCGCCTACAGACCTAAAATCCATGCATTTGGGTGGAAAAATTAGGGCTTGATTTGTAAGCAAACCTCCGAAACAACCATTTTTTATACTGTGAGCGCGTCTAGATTCATTTTGTGGAGTTTTTCAGCAAGCCCTATTTATATTTCTATAAACGTCAAATTTAAGTCGTTTTGTTTCAAAGTAGGCTAAATCATCTCATAATTAAGCAACGTCAAAGAAAAACCCTAATTTGTAGGGCTAGCTATATTATTCACTGTGATTTAAACATTAAGGTTAAAAATTTTGCTTACTAACTTTGGTCTGGTTTATGATTTATTTGCATTTTAAGCATTCTTTCTAATATTTCTTTTTCTGCTGCTTCTAAACGAGTAAGCTCTAGTAATGCTTCCTGCTTCTTTTCTTGAATTATTTCTAAGTTACGAATCAAGTACTCGCCACTTAGGTAATAATTACCTAGTCTTATTACTTCTTCGTCCGTAACTTCAGGAAGAGTAAACGGATTACCTTCAAGCTCTAGGTCTTCTTCAACTTGGTTATTAACTTGTTCTTGCATCACCCTTGCCTCCAATGTCTAGTATGTTCCTCTAAAAATTGTAGCGCTTTTTCTTCTGTCAATATCATTTCCCTGGAACCATCTGGGTTTTCCTCAAAACCAAGCCTTTGATAAAAATCAATAGCTCTAGGTATTGCTGCTACTTTAAGTATTCCACTCACTTGACTAGGGGGAGAAGTTATCTCTCGGATAATATCTGCTAACAACCACTCGGCTGCACCTTTACACGTTTCAGGAATACTTCTAGTTAAACAATTCCAGGGTGCTGAACAAACGATATCCAGTAATACATGTTGTTGTCGTCCC
Organism: Calothrix sp. PCC 7716; assembly: GCF_019977735.1. GTDB lineage: Bacteria > Cyanobacteriota > Cyanobacteriia > Cyanobacteriales > Nostocaceae > Dulcicalothrix. Next base: position 7,500,628 of record NZ_AP025018.1, read on the forward strand.
TCATACAAATATATTTGTCCAATCCCATATTCAATGATTGCACCAGCTTGAAGCATATTATTATTTGTCACTCCCCTAAACATAGTGGGATTATCATAAGCAGCTTCTAGCAGACCACGGGATTTACCCATACAATCCCCAAATTTAGTTCTCATCGCATTCTCTGGATTTCCACCATAGTATTCGTTCAAATAATCCTGTATCTTACTTTGCTGACGGGGCGACGAAATCAGCTACAAAGTAGATTCTATAAGCTTCATAGCCCTTAAACCTTGTTGATAATACTTACGCTTATTAGGATTTAATTTCATTAATTCGTTGACTAACTCAATACAAATGTCCTTAAAATTGACCCAATTTTGGCCGTATAGACCAACATGAAAACTGCTGTGTCTTCGCTCCGAACGACCATACTCTTTAACACGAGCAACATATTTTTGTAGTCCTTTACGTTTAATCTGTTGACCTTGAATCGTAGCAGAAGTATAAGCAATTGTTATTAATAGTACTAAGGAAATAAAACGTTCTCCTTCAACATTAGTATCTTCCAAATTATAACCACCTTTCTTAAAGTCTCTAAACATTTCTTCGATATCAAACCTTTGCTTATAAGCGGATATAGCAGATTCTAAACTATCAAGATTTGTGAGAATAAACCACCCTTCTTTTGGCGCCATTCCATTAATTTTACGTTTCCACTTACCAGCAACGTTAAAACTGATAAAACCACGAGTCTTTGTAACTTTAACACCCTTAATAAAAAAACAAACTCCAGGTGCCAATCCCAGGTTACTTAACTCAATAAAAATATCTTTTTCACGTTCAACAAACTCATTCTTTTTTAAACGTAAACAAAAGTATACACCCATTGACTGAAGGAACTTTGCCAATTTTACAGAACAAAATTCTCGGTCTCCTAATACACAAACTTTATAGTCTTTAAAAACTGGCAGTACATGAGATAATATATCTTGCTGCTTCGAGATGTTGCTATTACCGAGCTTTGGTAATAATGTAAAGTATATCGGAAAAGCTCTTTTATCCCAAATTACGCTAACCATAAATAAATTTATGCATTTCCAATTAGTTCTATCAAATGCAACATAAATTATTTTTCCATCTGCGAAGTAAGTTTTTAACCATTCTTGAACTATTGGAAACCAAATCTTCTCAATTGTTAAATTTGACAATGATAAAAATCGCTGTATTCTTTTTCTTCTACTTTCAAACTGAATTGCTAGAGGTAAGGATTTTGCTAATCTTTCTAAGTTAACACTTTTAATTGATTGTATAAGAGTTAGCAAAATTTTTAGGAAAACAAATTCTGCTAAACTTAATTGACTTTTTAAGTGGTTTTGGTAGAATTCTGGTAACATTTTCAATTGGTAGGTCTTGTTGCAAATAAGAGACCTATCTTTTTTTACCACGAAATGTTACATCCCTTACAAATTAAACGCTTCAGCCTGTTTCGTCACCCCGTCAGCTTACTTTGCCAAGTTAATAAATCGGCAAATATTACTCTATTAGCAGAATTTACATAAATAAATTGATTTGTTGTCATTTCAATAATTCAAAAACTTTCAATATTAATTATACTATATTTAGAGTATTTTATATTTATTTAAAAAATATTTTATAACTGATACGCTACCTTAGATAGAATTCATAATTGTTGAGTTATACATCTATAAAGTTTTCAATAATTTATTTTTAATATGAAAGTTTGAAAATAAATGCAATATAAGTTTGTTTTCAAGATTGAGTTTCAGTAGAGATACTGAGATTAGTTTTAACAAGCTATTTACTGCTATGTCTAATGACGAACATTTATATTCCTACAAACGCCAAATTTAAGTTGAAGCAGATAAGACTGCTCGATGTTGATACAGGATTAGAATTTGTTGCTATCGACATATTCAAATTGGTATCAACCTTGCCAGTGGAAGTTTTGGAGTCTTTGATTAAAAAGCTTCCAGATAAATTCAAACGTAGTCGATTTATTCAATCAGTTGGAGTAATAGAGGTTGATACGCTTTGCTGGTTAGGCTTAAAGTATGTATTTTCTCAATATAACTACCAGCAGCAGACTGATTTTATTCGATGGTTACGTAAAGATGTTAAAGTCTCTGCTGACTCTAGTCAAAATATTGCTGCGTTTTTAGAGTCTTCTCAGTCACAGCTTGCGGCGCCAAAAAAGTCTAATATTTCTAGGACTAGTAAATCTAACTTGATAGTTCCACACTTTGATAAGCTCAATTGGTTCAATAAAGTAACAATACCTCAACTTGATACTTTAGCTTTAATGCATCAAGATGATTGTTTTAGATTGTTGGGTATTCCACCTTCTTTAGTACCTACGATTGATGCAAATCGGATAAGTTCTGATTCTGAGTTGAATAGTGTTTATTTTAGTTTGCTTTACAAGAAAGTTGATATTCCTATATTAGAAGAAACTAGTTTAAATTTATCGCAACAGCTTTTATCTACACTTTATCTTAACTGCGCGCAAGCTGTACTAAACAATCGAGATATATCTTATGTTAACCTTTATTCAACCTTTGTTAGTAATTCTCATAATTTACTTTTAGCTCAAGAACTAGATTTAGCAATTATTTTCCACTATACAAGAAACTTTTTTCCTTTTCCTTTGATTCGTGTTTTGGAAGGAAGTATTTTTTTACAGGCTTTATACGGTTGTAATTCTTGTCAAATTATAACATCTCGGTTAACGCTGGCATTAAAGTTTGCTTATCTCAACTGGTTATCAACTCTAATAGATAATTTCTCTTTCAAAGCTTCTTAATTATGGGTCGTAATAATCACAAAAGGAATAATGATATGGCAACTGATAATCAACAAAACAATGATCAGGAACAAGTTAATAATAAGCCTAAAAAGCTGGTAATTGTAACAGGTGATAAGGGTGGTGTTGGCAAGAGTACATTTGCTAGAGGTTTACTACAACTTTATATTGATAAAAACCTTTGGTGTTTAGGTTATGATGCAGACCAACGTAATAACCAACTCTATCGTCATTATAATAGATACCCTGGCTTAGTTCGCTTTCTTGACGTTTTTGAGCGGGGAAAAACTGACAAATTATTAAACGACCTTGAAGCAGATTACTATCCACTTGTTTTAATTGATATGCCTGCTCAATCTGGAGGAGTTTTCGAGAAATTTGTTAAGGAATTGAGTGTGTTTGATATGCTCGCTTCAGAGCTTGATTACAGGGTTACTATGGTTTCAGTTATTAATCGGTTACGTGACTCTGTAAATATATTGAATGCTTTGTATGAGAGATGTTCTCAAGATAAAGTTGATTATGTAGTTGTGAAAAATTTATTCTTTGGCGATGAAGATAAATTTGGGCGTTATAATAACTCTTCTATTCGTAAAACTTTGTTAGAGAAAGGTTTGATAGAACTATCGATGCCTGATTTAATGGATGATAGTTATGATTTTATCGATTATAATAATCTAACTTTTAAACAAGCTACATTAAAAGAGGTTGGCGCGCAAATTGCTACTAGAGCAAGAGTTAAGTCATGGTTAGATGATTTTAAACAGAAGATACAACCTGCTCATGATTTATTAGGATTTAATTGTGAGCGATTACCTGATGGCGCCTCTCATGTTATTAAAGATGAACCTGATGTACAAGATAAAGAGCAAGTTTCAGATGCAGCATAACATATAATTTCAATCATGTTCAGAAAAAGGTTTATAATTACAGTTGGTGATTCGCGTGTAGGCAAGTCTACAATTTCTAGGTTGTTACTGGAGTTGTATAATAGACATGAATTAAATGTTCGTGTTTATTATCATGGGCAGCGACCAGGTGATTTGTCTAACAAGCTATCAGCTTACGAACAATTGGGTTTTAATATTAAACATTTGGGTTTCAACCGTGGTGACTCTGATATTTTGTTAAACGAATTGGAAATGTTTTCTGAAATTGACTTGGTACTTACTGATATGCCAGGTCAGAACCTCTTGGATTTTTTTAGATTTAATTCGGAGGTATATTTTACCGATAATTTAGAGTCTCTGGGTTATCGTCCGACTTTTATTCATCCTATCTCAAATCGTAGAGATTGTGTTAAATACTTACAATCACTTTACGATTTTTTTGGTAATCGTGTTGATTATATAGTAGTCAAAAATCAGTATTTTGGTGAGTATTTTGATTTTTATGACAATAGCCAGGTGCGAGAAAACATTGAAAGTTTGAAAGGAGTAGAACTAATTCTACCTCATATTGGGGATAATATCTATCAAGACTTGGAAGATACACACTTGCCTTACAGTTTAGCTGTAACATCTGATTCAGATATTCAGTTATTGTACCGTTCGGTAGCCTATAACTGGATGGAAAACTTCTGCGATGTCATCGTTAAAGATAGTGTTATTCCTTTGTATTTGGGTTTGAAGAGGGATAGGGCAGAATTACAACCGCAAGAGTTACGATTTTAGGTTATAGTTTATGGCTAATTCAACAAAACCAGTGGACAATAGTCCTGGTAAAGAAGATTTGGAGAAAGAGAAAGAGTTTATTGAGGAGTTGATAGTTAAGTCGGGAATGCGTCCATCCGACCCACTATTCAAGCTTTACGCTCATATTGGTACAACTCAGTACGCAATTGCTCAACTACCTGGCAAGCTTGATTCTGTTATATCTGGCTGGACGCTTTTAGTTGATAAGAAGCTTGATGAAGCTGCTGATGTAGCAATAGTCCAGCAAAAAAGCGCAATAGCTAAAGCAGCTTCCGAGTTGGTAAAGTCTACTAGCAAGTCTTCTAGTTTGAATACTAATGCGGCGCCTGTTTTGAATTTCGACATTAGTAATATTAAGCTAGCGCAAGTCGGGCTTGCACTAGGCTGTGTGCTAGCTTTAGGCGCCGCCATAGGAGGTTTTACTTTCAGCTTGGCAGCTTCATCCCAAGCTAATGGAGTTAAACCCGCTGCTGTTACAAATCTCAAGCCTGAAGATGCCAAGCTTCTGGAGTGGGCTAAATCTAAAGAAGGACGTGACGCGCGCCAAGTTTACTTTAGGAATGTTGGTATTATTCAAACCTGTCGTCAAGGAAAAAATCCAGGCGGTTGCATTATGGATGTTAGAGTTGAAAAATAAAGGTAGTTTCAGATTATGAACTGTTCGCGCGCGCCTTCTCTTATTGACTCCTTGAGCTTTATTAAGACTAAGTTGCAATAATTACCGGATATTCTCGAATAATTCAATATTGAATGATTCGTTTTGACTACTGTAAATAAAGCGTTTTCGATGATTAAGGTCTAACTTATCGCCAATTTTCCTTATTGACATTATTGCTAATTACTATGCAGCTAAGAATTTGCGACTGTCGTAATGGGTGAATTCTGATTCTTGAGGTTGGTTGTAGACCTCTTGAGTCAAATCTTCGCTCTTTAGTATACCTAATCTTAGGGCTTCGCATACAGCTTTTCCTCTAGTAGGTCTGCGCTTATTTTTGCCGTCTTCTTCAGGTCTGTCAAGCTTACCAATAATGCGATGAGCGTGGGAGCGCACAGTACTTATTTCTAGACAGAGTTTATTAGCCATCTCCTCGTATGTCAATCCCCTAGCAAGTAGCTTTAGTACATCTAACTCACGCTTTGTTATTGCTTCTGTAGGTCCCTCGCTGGTAACTTCCCACATAGCTTCTGCCATTATTGTATGAATGTTTGTGTCAATCCATGATTCACCTCTGTAGGTAGCTCTGACCGCATCGACAATTTTACTTTCTGTATTACTCTTGCTGAAAAAGGAAGTTGCCCCCTTTTTAAAGACTTCCTTTATCGCTTTTTTGTCTTCCACTCCAGTAACAACGATAATTTTAACTTTATTCAAATAAGCTTTACGAATTTGCTCAATTACCTTTATTCCACTTATATCAGGCAAACCTATATCTATAATCACCACATCTGGCAAAGTGTTATTAATTATACTTAAAGCTTCTTTCCCTTGTCCGGTTTCGCTGCATACTTCAATGCCTGCACTTTCAAGTACAGCTTTTAATCCAAGTCTGAATATAGCGTGGTCTTCTACTAGAACAGTTTTGATAGTTTTCATACTTAAATTGATATTATTATGTCGTGATAATACTTATAGCATTCCTTTAAATAAGGCGCTACAACTTGATGATATTTACACATAAGCAGTTATTAGCTTGATGATTACTTTACGTTCATGAAAATTAAATCAATAGGGCGAATTTTAAACTTTTAGTTAAGTATTGTTGATGATGCTGTTTGGTATATTCTCTCTGGTGAATGACTTCTTCATGATGTTTTGATAAAAGCAGTAGCATTTAGTAAACTGCTGTGCTTTGTAAAATATTGGTAATTGGTAAAAGGGGTAATCAGGTTGTTACGAGTGTTGTGGATAGCTTACAGCAGTCAGATTATTTGTTTGTTGTGGAGAGAGCAATACCTAATGACTTGAAAGATATTGATTTGATACTGGATGTTACTTTGAAGCCAGATGTAATTGGTTATGAGAGTTTGCCAGTAATCAAGGTGGTGCAGTCATTGGAGTCTGTGGAGTTTTCTGCTGATGACTTTTTACTGTATCCATTTTCTACTTGTGAGCTGCTCAAACGAATTGATTTGTGCTTGAGGCGCCAAAGCAGCAATTTACGAAAGCTTCCTCAGTATCTGGAGATGATAGCCCATGACGTGTATCATCCTCTCAAGGCAGTTAACTTCGTTTTAGGGTTGACTAGAACGGGTAGTTACGGTGATAGCTTAGAGCAGATTAATTTTGCAATAGAAACTTCTTGTTCTACTATTGCCTCAACTTTAGGGGTGCTTGCTGATTTGAAAAGTCAGCTGAGTCAGCATCAGTATTCAGGGAAAGATGTAGAGTATCTTAATGTTTCTACTGTCTTACGCTCGATTCATACTCAATTCTGTAAAACTGCACTTGCCCAGAATATCAATTTTACTTTACTGGTTGACCCTGAAGCGGATGACGTGCGCCTCTATGCGAATGGTAATCATATTTGGCGGATGGTTTGCAATTTGATTGTTAACGCCTTCAGGTATACTCCCGCTGGAGGTTTTGTTTCCATCAAGCTTGATGCTCAAAACCGAGGTTTTCTCCGTTTGTCAGTTCAAGACACTGGTGTAGGTATGGCACCTTCTCAGTTGCAGCAGTTAAATTTTATCGGGATACAACATTGTGGTAAGGCAATTCTTTCTCCTTCAGATTATCCTTACTCCCAAAACCGTTCATCTGCTGTGGGTATCAGAAGGCGTACTAGCACTTATAATGGCGCCAATGTAACTTTAACTAGGAAAGACACTACTGACGTTCTTGATCAGAGTGCTGGTTTGGGTTTACGTACAGTTAAGCAAGTTGCGGATTGTTATCAAGCTAGTGTTCATGTATCTTCTCAAATAGGTGAAGGTACAACATTTAGCGTAATCTTTAATTTAGAGGCTAATATTAAATGCTATTCTCAGTTTAAACACTTAATTGAGAATACCTTTTAAAATGGAAAAACCTCAAAAAAAAAGACGCGCTTGGATTTAGTACTTGACGGCATAGTCGATTTATCCAACCGATTTGATATATCCTGGTTATTCTGTATTTGCTTTAGCTTACAATCAGTTTTTCTAACAATAAATTATTTTGTAGGTAATTTTATTAACATTGATTACTTACGACTTATATATTGTGTAAGTATGGCATGGCTTACATTTCCTAAGAACAAGATACCGAGTAAGTTTATCTTTATAGTTTGTGGATTTTTATTCGGTATCTTTATGGGAATAGTTTGATATGGTTAATATCTAGTTATCCAATTTCATTATCAACAGACTTTACATTATCTTGTTGTTGAGTTTGTTGAGTTGTGCGGCGGTTTTGTTCCTCAAATAGGAGCTTAAACCGCTCAAATTCTGCTTGAGTTATATTATTAACTATGATGCTATAATTAGGCTCGTCACTACCTTTCGAGGCTATAAGTGCTTCCTTGTTTTCTGAGTCCGAATTTCTATCGAGAGAAAGCGTGTTAGAATTTTCTTCTAGCTTAATGCCAACAGTGTACTTCTCACCTTGGTAAACTACTGCTCCATTTTCAGGCTGACCTTTATTACTTAATACTTCTAACAGTTTGGGAATAATTACTTGCTGTATTTGTAAGTTTTTAACAATAGTAAATTCCTGATTTTCAACTGTAGTTTCAGTCTTGTTATTGTCATCGTCTTTTTTATCAGTGTTAGATGGCTGACTTTCTACGTTGATAGTCTGTTCTTGAATTTGATTATTATTGTTAGATTCAAAGCTTGTAATGTTTATAGGCTCTACTCCTTCAATGGTAACTTGAGCTTGTGCAGCTTTATCTTCATGTATTTGACTAACAATTTGAGCAAGTTGCTGTTTTGCTTGTTCCTTCTCTTCTGAAGATACAATTCCAATTTCTTGTGCCCGTTTTGCAATGCTCTCGTCTGTAATTCCTAATTGGTTTATCTTTTCTTGTAAGTTGGCAGCATACATAGCTTCGGTCATTTGCATAATAATTACCTTCTATTATTTATCTTTCTATAAGTTCGCGTTTAACATTTTGAAGACCATTCTCAATGCGGAAGTTCATAAATCTAAAGTCGTTTATAACTTCTTCAGTTAGGTTGTTAGCTTTAGTCTTACCATCTTTAATAAACAATAAAACTTTGTCATTTTTATCTTTAATAATATAAGTATTATCCTCTAGTTTAGCAGCAATTTGATAACTCTTATAATTTTCAGTTTTAACAGACATTATACCGTTGATATCTGTTTTACCCAAGACTTTAACAATATTTTGGGCAAGCTTTATTGTGTCATTAATCTGCTGTAATTCCTTTATATCTTGTGACATAGCTTTGAACGCTTTCTCAAGATTATAGCTACTATCTTGAGTGTACTTATCAGTAACTTCTTGAATTCGGTTTAAGTACTTTTCAGTTCTTCCCAGCTTTTGGGCAGCTTCATGCCAGTACTGAAGGTTTTGAATGGTACTTTGCTTAATAGCGTCAAGGGTCGAATCTATTGAATCTTGTCTTCTACTAGATGGGTTTGATAGAGCTTGCTTAATTTCTGTATTTAGATTCTCATTCTTATTTTCTGATATGAGTGTTTCTTGCTGAGAAGGTTTTCGGTTAGTAGATTTTACAGGTTGTTCTGGTTGATTTTCTGCTGCTACCGCTTTGGAGTTTTCTAGTGCTTTTGTATACCCTTGAGTAAGCGCGCGGATGTAAGGTGATTCTAAACCCTTACCTTCCCAGAAGTTTGGTTTGCCACTAGATACGAGATAGGAGCATTGCTTTAACCATTCGGCGCCACCCCTTTCTGTGACAGCTTGCATAATTTGGGGGTACTGCTCAAATTTAGCTTGCTGAATTTCTGCCATAAGCTGAACTCTTGGTTCGTTTAATGGTAAACTTTCCTTGTAAGCGAAAAATGCTTGTTCGGCTGACAAGAACGGTTGCCCTGCTGGTTTGGCTTCTGCGTAAGTTTCTGGTCCGTAATTCCCGGCTGGCATTTCCTTGTTGTCACGAAATGAAACAGGATAATCATTAGCTATAGCCCCAGCGTTTTGAGATTTGACTGTTGTGCTAGTAAGTACAGCTCCTAGGGGATCAGGACTACGTGATGTTAGGTTTATACCAGGAGCAATTTCTTTGGTTGTAGTAACCTGTTGCGGTACTTGAGAAGCATTACTTGGAGGAGCAGCTACATCGATTAATTTCTCGGTTGGAGTTGCAATTGTATACCCTTTGTTAGTTTGTTCTAGTTTATACCCGTTTTCCTGAAGGTATGCTTGTACAAGTTGGTCAGTACCTTTGGCGCCACCAACAACAAAACTACTTTGAGCTTCGATAGCTTTATCGAGAAGTGGTATATAGTGTTGGTTGAAAGTTTGTTGTATCTGAGATTCGGTGACACCACGCCAGGGACCGGAACCACTGACCATGATTGTGTCTTCTTTAGTATAGGTTCCTGTATTCGCAAGCTGTCCCCAAGCTTCAGTGTAATTGCGAGTAGAAGAAGGAGTTTCTGATGGCGCCGCTGTTTTTCCTATAAACTGAGTTGCTACTTCTGCCATAGCAACATCTTTTTTCATGTGTTCAGCGACGGCTGAGTTTAGAGGTTTAAGGTTAGCAAGCGGATTCGGCAATTGAAATTGTTGACGTTCATTGAGGATTTCCGCAAGCGCACGGGCTTGTGATATTTCAGTATTCGCAAATCTGTCGGTAAGGACTTGACCCTTCGATTTTTCTGCTAGTTCTTGAATAAGTCGCGGGTTTTCTTTTGCCCACTCTTGCCATAAAGCTTTATACGCTTGGTACAATTCCTCCTTCGATATTGGATTTAGAGGAGGTTTACCTTTACCCAGGCGCCAGTCGTTCCCTTGAGTACGATAACCTTTTACATCAAGTTGATAAGCTTCTTCAATTGTTCTGCCGTCTTTGAGTTTGGCATTGAGAGCGCTAAACCTGCTATCACCAACACTTGACACTTCGTATGCTTGTTTTCCTTCTGGAGCATATCGTGCCCACTCCTTTTTATTAGTTGGGCTGGTAGTACTTTTTTGCTGTTGAATTGGTGGAAAGGGAACAACCTTTCCGTTAACGTAATCTCCTAGTGGCTCAATGAATAAGCCGTATATCTTATCTTTACTAGCTTGGCTTTGGGTAAGCTCTTTTGGAGAATGTTTCTCCCAATTTGCCCAGGCTTGCTGATAAGCTGGGTCTTTAATCATCTGCTCAGTAATTTCGTACTGTTTGCCTACTCGGAAAGCAACCTGTTCGTTATTTTTACCAACAGCAATTGCAATATCTCCTTCCTTGATACTATAGGCTTTTTGATAATCCACACCCCTAGTGGTATGTACTCTACCATATCCTCTCATGGCCTCGATAGTTGTGCTGACTGGTACTTGGGGAGGGTCGCCATAGTTGTGTAGCGCGTAGTTCATTGGTATAGGTTTTCCAGATATAGTTAGGTTGTCTGGAATTTGGGGATTAGCAGCGCGCGCGGCGGTTTGATTACCAATGGTGATAAGCTCTTCGACTGTTAGTTGTTTTGCGTTTTGGAGCGTGTTTCGAGTAGCTTCTCTCTGACTGCTGTACGAACGTTCGACTTTAATTTCTCCCCCAGGTGTCCACTCGTTGCTTTTAATTGTAAGGTCTGCTGATGATTGAACTATTGCGCGCGCTTCTTGGTTAGAGGCAATGAAATTATCGAATTTTTGGCGAACGCTGTTTTCTTTACCCAGATCATTTTTGATTGACCAGATGTTAATAGACCATCTACCAGCTTCGGTATTGAGTGCTGCATGTTCGTTTTTGCAGTTAAATCTAGTTACTGTACCAGATTCAAGTTTAAATTCTTGGTACGGAGCCTTAGTATTTTCCTCTTTAGTCCATGCCATTTGTTCCTTAGCTGCGCGGTATCCCCATTCGGAATTACCAATATTTATACTGCGTGCTTCGATTGCAGCATAACTATCATCGCGGTGGTAATTGATGCCGGCGCCTGGGTCTTTTGAGTAAGCAACCAGCACAATATCTGCATCAGGATATACTTGTTTGACTAACTCCATCAACTTGTCATCCTGTACTCCTGGCTTAAAGTCCTTTTCTTTCAAATCCCATTTGGCGCCAACCCAGGCCACTTGCCGTCCGGGTGAGTAGTTTGACTTGTCGTTTTCCAGTAAAGGTTCAAGGTGAGTTTCTAGATGTGACCGTAGTTGTTGAACTTTTTCCTCACTAACCTTACCTAGAATTTCAATTGCTTTGGTAGAATTAGCCTCCTTCGCAGATGGCAGCTTTACTGGTTCATTGGTTTGAGTCTGATTTGGTATTTCGCGCTGTCTTTCATCTCCAAGAACATATATTTTATCTTGAAAGCGAGTCATGGCTACATAGCGCAGTTGATTATGTTCTTTTATGCCTTGAGCGCGCTTAGTTGGATTTTCTTCATTCAGTGCCATCTTTAATCTGTAGCCGATATTATTATCGTCAACTACACCCAACTTAATAGTTTTACCTTGTGAATTATGAGCAGTAATTGCGTATGCAGGTCTTACATTACCGTACTGATTTTTGTAACTAATTACACTTAAATAATCTCTTTCACCTTTAGGTTTAGAACCTTCAGTCTTAAATAAAGTGTCTACATCTTTTTTAAATCTATCTTTACTATCATTAGCTAAAGTTTTGAAAGTTACTGGCTCATTAGATTCGTTAGTACCTTCAATAAACCAAGCGTTGTACCCATTTTCTTTAATTTTTGTGGCTGTATCGATGGTTAATTCTTCTGCTGTACTTAAAAGTATTTTATCTCCATTTACAATTGGCTCACGAGCAATAATCCGCATTCCTCGCACATATTCTTCAGAATCTTTACCAAATAACTCATTTTTAATAAGTTCGTTGAGTTGGTCAACACGTCTATTGGTGTAGGCAATTACTTTTACACTACCGTTATCTTCCTTAAACTGTTCTGATGTAAATAATTTTATTAATGTATCCTTTAAGTCAGCTTTGGATATTTCTACTAGTGAGCCATCTTGAGAAGTTTGAATGCGTGAAGGGTTACTATTATCAAGATTATCACGAATGTTTTGAACAACCTTACCAATTTCTCCACCATATCGCATTACTTCGGTGAGTTTAGCAGAGTTTTCAATTTTGAATACAGGACTTTCAGCTTCACCAACAGGAGGTAATTGTGCTTCATCTCCCATATAAATGACTAATATGCCTTGCTGCTGTATAGTCTTTAACTCCTCATAAAGTTTACTATTGAGCATTGAGGCTTCGTCTACTACTATAATGTCATATTGTCTGTATTTAGGTTTATTTCTTGGATCAGCGGCAAAGAAAGCTTCACCTGTCTCTGGGTCTACTTGCTCCTTAAGACCTAATAAAGAGTGGGTAGTTTTTGCGTCAGCTTCTAACCCTTGGCTTTTTGCCATCTCACTCAGAACTTTTACAGCATTGTTCGTTGGTGCTGTCAAGCAAATTTTCTTTTCTAATTGTAAAGCTTTTAGTAATTGCTGGATAACATAAGTTTTTCCAGTTCCCGCAAAACCAGTAAGCAGAAATTCGTTATCTTTGGGATTGCCACTTTTAGCTTGTTGCGTAAAAGCAAGCATTTTATCTAATGCGACTTTCTGCTGTTCCTTGAGTTTTGAATAATCTATAGGCGCCTTATTCTCTTCAACTTGGTCTTTCTTAATTTCTCGCTTGAGGATAAGTTCAGCAGTTAATTTAGCGTTCTTTGTATGTTGAGCATCTACCAAGTTGATTTCAATTGAATTAAACTTGCCTAAAAGTTCTTTAGCTTCTTGGTTAAGCTGTTTAAGGTTATCAGCTTTGACTGAATATTTGCCCTGAAGTTGACAAATAATCGTTTGCGAGCTACCTTCTAGCTTAATGTCAGTAATTCCTAATTCCTGTGCTGTTTTCATGCCAAGGATAGCAGCTTTATATTCAGCTTCTGGCGCCGTCGCATTACCTAAATACTCACCTAAACTTCTTGTACGGATGTATCCGTCATTGTCAGTAGTAGTAATTTCTACTCCTGTTGTAGCCATATTATTCTCGTTGGCGATACCCTTAAATGTTATAGTTGCTACATTAGATGAAGTTTGATTATTTAAAACCTCAGCTTCAGCGTTTTTGATGTCACTATCTAGTTCAAGAGGTTTAGCAGGCGCCATTGGTAAGGGCGCCTCTTCCTGATTTAGCTTTTTGGCACGGTTAGGGAGTGATTGAAGAATCTTAGAGTATTCGCTTTTTGGTGCTACAAAATCTAGCTTTACTAAACTACCTGTCTCAATTTTTTGATTAATCTCTTGGTTAAAAGACTCATACTTCTTAAATCCAGCTACTGTTGTGATATCGATAGGTTTACCAAGAGTTCTATTTAAATACCTTTGTAGCTTATCGTTTAATTCAGATTTTTCAATTCCAAAAACTGCTACATTACCCTGCTGTAAGTAGCCACTGTTTAAGTTTTTTGATTCAAGCCATTCCGAAAGAGCTTTCCCATCTTGCAATGGCACAACTATTCCTATACCTTCTCTATTTTCTTTATTACCATCTGGTAATGTATATTCTTGATTAGGGTCTTTGAAGTATAAAGTTTGTTCGCGAACTACTGGTATAGGTTTTGGTGGTATGGTACTATCTTTTATGCTACCAGTTCTTTGTATAATCTGTTCTTTCTTCTCAGGAGTAATAGTGCTTTCATCGAGCATGAATACTGTCATGCCCTTCCTGGCTTCTAGTTTAGCCTGTGATTGAGGGAGTTTCTCGTATTTTATCCCAGAGCTTTTTAAGAACTTTTCAGTGGCTTTGGCTTTTTTGCTATCAACAGCTAACCGAACTAATCCTTCAGATTTATCTCTCCTACTTTGAAACAGGATAGTAGGACGTTCTGTAATTTTCTCAAATAATTTATTATTCTTTTGTTCGGCTGGTGAGACTTCTTTTTGCTTTTCTACTAGCTGATGGCGCTTGACCCAAGTTTCAGGATATCGTACTGATTCAGGGTCAATAGTTAATTTACAAGTACCATCGTTACTAGTAATAATAACTGGTATAGTTGTTTGAAACTGATTTTCTTTAATGACACCTGTTGTGATTAATTTTTCTGGTTGGCTAAGTGTATTACTACGGTTTGAACTTTGGCGCCCAGTTTTCTTTTCTAAATCTCTTTGTATACGCTCGTGATGCTGTCCGATAACTCCAAGAGATACATCGCCTATTTTGGCAGTGTAAACGTATAGTTTATCATAAGCATTAACTCTTGCCGATACTTCTTGATTTTTAAATTCTTTATTCTGTAACTTTTTCTCAACATTAATTCTAAGAAGATTACCTTCAGGCGTTTTACCAATAACAAAAGCGTTATCACCTGTGCTTATGCTATTAAGCTGTAGCTGTAGCTTTTGTCCACTTTGACCGGGCTTTTCTGCTAGCCAACCTTCTTTTATACCATTCTTTAGGGACTCTTCAGCGATGGTTCCTAATTTCTCTTCTTTGGCGCCGTTTTGAAAATATACTACGTAATCTTCCCGTTCGAGCTTATTACAAGATATGGTTAAGTTGACTTTCTCACCATTAAATACTTGGTCGTGTGCCTGAAACTTCTGTAATTCTTTAACAGTAAATGTAACTTCAGGTTGTCCTGGCACTTTTGTTGTAACTGTAGCTGTATATACTTCACCTTTTTCAATTATACCAGTAGCAGTTGTACCAATTGGCAGTTTGTTATCATTAGCATTGATATTAGCAAAAGTTTTGTATTCTCCGGTTTGAGGGTCTTTTACTTCAATTACATCTTTGACTATACTATTACCTGCTTTATTAACTTGTTCGCTAATATTAAATCTTACTTCTTGAATTTGCCCTAAATTTTGTGCTTCGGTAGCTTCATTTTCAAGATTATATTTGTATCCTGTTAGTACGAAATCATTGAATTGAAGTTTTTCTAACTGATTCTCAATCTCATCACTGAAAACAGTGAATACAAAGTTTGAAACTTTCTTCTGTTTCTCAATTTCTTGTTCAACCTCACTTTTATCTTGAGTTTTCGAGGAACCAAAACTCTCGCGTGTGGTTGATAATGCGTAGGTAGCAGCAGCCATTGGCAGTTTTTGGTCATCGGGAATTGCCGAGCGAAAGTTTTGAGCTATTTCACTTGCTTTTTGAAAAGCCAATTTTACCTGAGCTTCGCTAAGTCCTGGTTTGAGTGATATTTTGGTAGAGGTAATTTGTGCGCCAGGTTGAACTCCTAACTCCTCAAGCTTCCACTCTTGCTCCTTGGAAATAGTACCTAATGTTCTAAATTTGGGCTTGCCGTCTTCGAGTTCATCATTAATTTGAGCATATACTCTATATTTATGCCCTCCCAGACCTCTTTTTTCTGGGTCTACTGGTGACACTCTAAGCCTGATTTTTTGTGCATTCCAGATTTGAGGATGATTATACTTAAGAATATTTGTTACATCAAGTGTTTTACCACCACCGATATCAATACTGGCTGATAGTCCTTTCTCAGTCTCCCGACGCTTAGATAAACGTGTAGCATTATTAAATTCTTTATCGTACTCCCTTTTAGCAAGAGTTGCTTGAAGATACTGTTGATGAGTATAATCTACGCCTTTGAAAAGTTTTGAGAATTGGGTAAGTTCCCGCGACTCTAATCTACTTGTTTCAAAGTACTGGTTTACCTTACTAATAAGTATTTCTACAGGTGAGTTGCCTGTTGGTTGTATTCCTTGGTCTATGTAAACGTCGCTTTTCTTCTTGTCTTTTATATAATTGACATTGCGGTGGAGAACCTTTTCATTAGCTTCAATAACTTCCACATCGGGTTTTCTGCTACTTTTCTTCATGTCAACCGCAATTTGATTCTCGAAGGTAGCTTCGGCAATCATCTCGCGGTACATAAGCTGGTTTAAGCCCATCGCCCTAAGCACAGATTCTTGCGTTAAGGGTTCATTTTTCACAATATCAACAAATTTTTGTAAGTAATCGAGATACTGGTCAGGAATATCTTGGTCAAGTATTTTTTCGTAGTAATTAGCTACTTTTTGTACATATTCAAGTTGGTCTTTCTCTTCGCCGTACTCAAGAAGTATGGTAATTTCAGATTCTAATGCTTCTACCTTCGTCAAGTAGTTATTAATTACCCCAACGCTGATTTCGTCAGCCATGTGGATAGCAATTTTTTCAAACTCAGGTTGGCTACCATCTTCCTTATAGAAAGATTGTTTTTTAAATTTGATAGTGGGGTCGTAGGCGTTTTGGGGAAGATTACGTTCGATAGCTTCTGCTGTCAGGTTAGGATATTTCTCAGCTAGCTCAAACCCAATTGTATCTCCGTCATAGTCGCGCGCTTGTCGTTCTTGTTCAGATTCGCGGGGGAGAGGGTTGATTTTGTATCCTAGCTCTTGTAGCTTGGTTATGTATTGGTTAAATTTATCTGTAAAATCAATTTTCTCTTTTATCTTTTGATTATACTCTTCTTTTGTAGAAGCTTCGAGTTTGAATTTTTGGTTTTGGTTAAAAATCTCCTCTATTCCTTCGGGTTTAGCATTTTGCTGTTCAAGTGCGGGAATCAATTCTTGAATTTGCTTGCACAGACGATTGTAAATTTTTTCTGAGGTTTCATCAGAAACAGCTACTACACCTTTAAGGGGTTTGCCATCAGGCCCAAGTACGTCTCTAACCATTGTATTGGTTGAGACACACATACCGTTTGAGTTAAGAAAAGGTGAGCGGAAATTAGGAACTAGCTGATCTTCTTTATAATGAGGAATAAATACTTCTCCATCTTGGAGTTTCTTGGATGGAATAACCATCGCGCGCTCGAAAGAGAGGTTTTTACCGATTGAAGTATCTTTCCACTCATTTTGAAGAAAGCGACTTAGCTCACCTTTTACTTTTTCGGTTTCAAGAAGTTGCCCATGCCCTTGTAAATCTTTTTTGATAAGTTTGTAAATAGAGCTTTCGGTTTCTATTTGCGCGTTTAACTTCGTTAGCTTTTCAGAAGCTTCTGGGTCAGTGGCGCCTTGTTCTTCTAATTCAAGTGCTTGCTGTTTGAGAAAACTCTTACGCTTCTCATGTTTTTCGCAGTAGTATTCTGCCGTTTTGCGAGGGTCAGACGCTATCTCTTTAAGCTTTTTGGCTTCTAGTTCTACTTGTTCTGCCAAATCCTTTACCCCTTTGGGAAAAGAAGCTATAGGTTGAGAGATAGCTGTTTCGGTTAGTTCAGATAATGTTTTTCCCCCTAACCAAATTTCCTGAGTGTATAAACCAGGTTTGATCTGTGCTTTGGTGGCGCCTAAAGGATTATCTTTATCGCTACCTTTAAACGAAGATACTGGTATGATTATATCAATAGTAGGTTTATTATTCTCATCCTGATAAGTGAGTTCCTTATCAAATAATACGGTTTTACCGTTTAGGTTTTCTGGTCTAAATGTCCCCTTAGCAGTTCTATCATATGGATCATCTCCGCTACCTTCTTTCCAGCAAAGTCTATGTTGAAGTAAAGCATATTCATCTTCTTCTTGATGACCAACCAGTTCTTGATATAATTTAGTTGTTATTTGCCCATAACCGTCTCCGGTCATCTCGTAAGCTTGATTATTGTCGATAATTCCACCGTTCTCACCGTTAGCATCATCGACTACTAGAATATTAACTGTTTTGATTAAAGAATTTTCACAAGGGCTTGTTAATATATTATATGCTGCTCTGTCTTTTGAGTCAGGATAAATTCTTTCAATAATAGGAAGACATTCTGGAGGTCCATAGGTGAGCCGAGTACCTTGTGCTAGCAACAGTACGTGACCATCTGGATGATTATTTTTAAGTTGTTCAGCGGTAATTTTTTCGTCAATGTACGTTGCCGAAAAACTTTTATCTGGGAAGAAATACTCTAACTCTGTGTTTTCTAGCTTATCTTTTAAAATGGAATTTGGATTGTTAGTATCATTATCAGTATGAACCCACTGTTTTAGGCGGACATCAAAATGTTTGACTGACAATACCATGTTTTTAATATAAAAGGGTATAGTATATTTACTTAATTTTATTTCTTGGTTATTAAATATTGCATCCAACTAAAATTTGATATTATTACAAATTAATTATTAAGCGTTTTATAAACTTATATAATTGAAATATTCACTTTCTTTAAAGCAGTATGTTTAGTCTTGAATATTTAGAAAATATGCCCTATATTGAATTAAATATTATGCTACGTAACGGTGAAATACTAGAATGGTTAATTCCAGATGAGTGGTGGGGCGAGATTGGTTTAGCTTGGGCTGAATATCAAGCCGAAACTAGTTACGGTCTATATTAACTAAAATATTAATAAGAAATATCCATAGCTTTATTTTGATTGCTTGTTAGTTGTTTGTTTACTAATTTTTCCCAATACAGTTTATCTGTATTTTGAGGTTTAGCAGCAATCAAAATATTTTTATCAAGGTCGTAGGTTGCGATTTCTCTGTTATTTATAATAGACGAAACAGCCAGTTTATTACTATCATCAATTGTAATTGTATACTCTTTGCCGTTTACTTGTTTCATCCCTCCAGCAAGTAGTTTGATTTTCCCGCTTTGATTCGCCCTGTGCCAAATTTTACCTATTGTAGGCAGTAAACTTTCTGCCCAGAGTTTGTCTTCTGTAGAAATTTGATTAGCTGATGGTATTAAGGTTACGTGCTGCGGTTGTGCAGTTGGAGCGGAAGTCGTTTCTGTTGAAATAGTTGGCTGTGGAGGTTTTACTATGTCCACAATTTCAGGTTTATTTGCCTCATTTCTGGTAAGAGGCTGTTTCTGTACCTCATATGAAGTTACCTTGGTCAATTTTTCTAAGCTAGTCTTGCTATCGTATAGTGTGTCAATTGCAACTCTTACTTGTTTTCTATACTCAGCTGCTGGGTCGGTTATATCAAGCGGATTAATTTTAGTTTGTGGTGTTAGGTCTTCCTCTTTTTGTCTTGATGTAACCTCTGTACCAGTATTTTCTTCCTTGAGACTTTTACTGGCGCCAGACACACCCTTCTTAGGTTGATTTTCTTCTAGTAATACCGGGGTAGCAATTATATTACCAACTTCTTGGTTTTGATTATTTTCATTGAGTGCTGGTGTGTTAGCGATTTGCTGAGAGCCATGATTACCATCATCACTGTTATTATTTGTGCTTTTGGTGATGCTGGGAGTAAGTAGAAGTTCCTGCCCCCTGGAGCGCGCTTTTACTAGGCTGTCATAATCTCCTTGGGGGTTGTACTCAAATCCAAATTCAGCTTGGAGATTTTTCCAACTGTAGGGCTTGTAAACTTGATGACCAGCGATTATGACGTTCTCATGGATGTAACTAAACCCTAGTAGCTCCTTTCCTTTTAGTTTTGGTAGTACTTGTACTCTACTTTTTTCGAGATATTCAATAAAAGTTGAGATATCACGGTTAGGGCTGTTTTCAATCGCTTCTGCTATTGCTTCCCGGATGATTTCTTTGCTAGTGGGAGTTTTGTGTTTACTGTTTACTGCCCTAATACTTTTTGAGCGATTGGGGCTAATTGGAGTATCTATACCGTACTCTTGTTTTAACCTATTGGCTATAGATTTATTTGTTGTGGGTGTTACCTCTAGTCCTGACTGAGCAGCTAGGCGCCTTGTTGACACTTGGGAATTGAAATAGTCGTAGGAATCTCGAACTAAGCTACCGTCCAACCTAATACGAGAAGCTATTATATGCAGGTGTTCGTGGTCGCGGTCATGATGACGAACTGCAACGTATTGACTTTCTGCCTCAGTAACTAACTCGTTTTTAGGCAAATACCCTAAATCCTTGAGGTACTCCTGTGCAACATAACAATATTGACTATCGGACAAATGCTCGTGATAGTCCTGACGGTGAGCAATTGAGATAATCAAGTGCGCGCATTGTCGCTTGACTGACTTATTAGAATATTTAGTATTGAGAAACTGCTGGTTAAACTCATCTGGGGTTCTTCCTGCCATATTGGTTTGAATAATTGCAGCATCCTCTTTCCCCAGCACATACTGAAGCGTTTTAAGGAAATTAGGCTTTTTATAAATGACAGGAATCACATTTGTATCGTTAATTTGTTTGCCTGTGCTTCATTTAATAGCAATATTTGTATAACTATTTATAAAAAATCAATATTATTTACGTGAATTTACTGTTAAAAAAGAAACTATCCCTCTTTAAGAGATAGTTTACTTATTAACTAGCGGTTGGGTTGTAGTAGTACGGGATAACCAATTTCTGTACAATCTATATAGATGTATCCTTCTTCATGCCAGTTACTACTAATACCAGGAAGATTTTTCAGAACTGCGAGAGATTTGACTCTATCAGAAACCATGTACATCAAAGCTAAGTCAGCTTCTTTAGTTTCGCCTTTCTTGATTTCTTCTGGTAATAGCTCTAATTTTGCCTCAGTATAATATTTCCCACTCGATTTAAAATATACCAACCTTGCATAGTATTTATCCATTTTACTTACCTAAATGCTTGCACGTATTTGGTGCGTAAGCACTTGTTAAAAAATGCTGATGTTTTGGACGAATAATTCAATATTGAACACTTCGCTAATTGAAAATAATTTTAATAGCACTAATGTATTATTGAGTTATGTAAGAGCTAAAAGCTAGACGGTATTTAGCTTACAGATAATGATATTGAAGCGCGAAAATTAGCAAAACACAATTGGCGCCATTTAGTCAAGTCATCTAAATTTATATGGCGCCAACGGAAGCTGTTAAAGAATTTTGAGCATGTAATCAAAATTTACTTACCACGCAAATTATCCAGTGCAGCCTCACCTGCTTCTAAATACACTTGATGAAATTTTATTCTATCCTGTTTTTTCTGTTCCAAATATTGCTTGGTGCGTTCAATATTTCTTTCTGCTTGTTTATGATACTTTTTGGGTGCAGCTTGTGCTTCTTGAATTCGTTTCTGTAAATATTCTTTATCTTTTTTTCCTTCAACAGTTTCACCTTTTTCTTCTAAATTGATAACTATTTTCATTGTGTCAACTAATTGTTCTACAGTTCTTACATGATTGTTATGCTCATTTATACTGCGAATAATAGAGCGTATAATAATAACTACAACAATTAATATTACGGCAGTTGAAATAAATTCACTCACTGTATTAACCTCCTAGAAAGATGACAATTTTGTTTAAACTAGCTTAATAAGTTATAATTTAAGGAACTGAAGCAGTTATCGCCGGGAATATGAGAGCTAAATTAGGATAAGACCTGGTAATAACTGCTATCTGTTACTATTATTATCTTGTTATTTAAGTAAATGCTCATTTGAGTAGTTATTTAAATAAGCGATTCTGAAATTAGCTTGAAAGAGTGGTAGCACCAATTGCAATCACAATTCCTGTAGTAGTGATGGCTAATGTTACAACAGGAATGTCATGAGTTGCTACATAATCAAAACCCATAACAACAAGAACAAATAAAATAACAAAACCGAAAAGACCAAGAATCGTTGACATAGACGTAAACTCCTTATTTACTAAAACTTAAATACTTACTTCAAAAAAATCAAAACCAATAACGCAAAAGCAAAGATAAAAATAATTTACGGGTTCATAATCAGGTGTAATAATTTACTAGTTAATTGAATGGGTTCACATCAGTAACGTAAGCAGTTGTATTCGTTGTTGGATTAAAAAGCGAGTACCAGTTACCACCTGGTTGATCAAGATATGTTAGACGAAGATGCCGACCAATTGATACGTTTGGTTGTGAGTTATACCATGCAACATACTTTTTTCCCTTAAAGAGGAAGATACCTCGGAATGCTCCTCCTTGCGTATCATAACCATGATCTTCAATCATCTCGACTGTGCTGACAGTATAGTCAACTTGAGCGATAATTGTCAGTGAGAGGTTTTGATTAACGTTTTGAGCAATAGATTGTTCAACTGGAATAGCAAAAAAGAAAAAAATAGCCAGAAAACAAAAAATTAATTTCTTCATGATAATGCCCCTACATGCTAAAAACATTTGCTAATATCCCTTAAATTAGATAGCTCACGCGCTTTAACTCACTGTTTATTAACAAAAGTCCAAGAAGCTCAAGGAGAAAAACAAGGCGCCTTAGCATCATGGCAAAACTGTCTAAAATATGACCCAGATAACTAGTCACTAAAAAAACTAGACTGGAAACTACACGAATTAAACACTTGGAAGCTAGATGCTCGTAAAGCTTTAGCGGATGAAAGAAAGTAGGTAGATACATGGCTTTAATGGTATGTAAGCTTTGAATTACTACGTTCTGTTCCTATGTATGTGCTTATAATATAAATACTCATAGGACTGTACATCCTTAAAAAGGTTGGATTGCAACATAATTTTTCTCCAACAAAATGACTCATACTAAAGTTGGAAATAAACATAAACAGTACAGTAGGGTGGGGCTTGAGTACCGGACAAAATCCATATACATATATAAGCAAGCTACCGAGGCTTTAAAAGAAATTCTTTCAGAGCAAATGTATTTGTTAGTATTTTTAGACTTAAGACATTGATTGCAAAAAGAAACTTATGGAGAACGGTACAACTGTTGCTATAAGTTGGAAAAGATAAAATCAGTACGTGGTACTAGGCGCCCTTTAATTCCTTAAGAAAAAACAACATAAGTGTCTTCTAGTCAGAAATACTGATAAATATAAGTTGTGCGGTTCGTTCTTGCTAGGAGCCTCTAGAAAATAGAGGGGTATAAGCAAGGTATATTTTTGGAGGTTACTCATCAAAATGTATAACTATCCCTTTGATGTGGGTAAAGCTTAGTAACCTAGAAAAGCTAATCCCACCCATCAGGAGTGATGTGACTCCCTATCTGCCCACAGTGAGTAGACTCGGAATTCTACAGGCTGAAGCTGGGAACAGGACGCAATCAGTTGTAAAACAAGCAGGTGACAACACTGGCGTTAAAGGGGCGATGACATGGGCAAACAAGTCCTAGAAAAGTGTCTCAATTTAAGGCTGCAACCTGAACAACAAATGCAGACCTCATTTCCTACATTCTCACAGCAATATAACTTAGTTAGCTGTAATCTCCGAGAAGGAAATAGGCAAAATGGACTACCCTAAATCATCAAATCAATCAAGAGGATGGAACGGATAAAAACAATACAGAAGTCTTGGGAAAGGTCGAACCCCAGGTAGGCACGACGAGGTGTACACACCTTCTGTATTGAGTAGGATGCGGCGTAACTGCTGCAAGGTATTCAGAAAACACTTAATGGGTCAGAGCATGGTTAGACACGATAGAAATATTAGTGAACTTTGGAAATCACTACCCTGGAAAAAATTCCGGGCGAACCTTTTCCGCCTGCAAAAGAGAGTGTTCAAAGCTGTTCAAGCTGGAGACAAAGCAAAAGCTAGGTCTTTACAGAAACTTATTCTGAAATCTCGCGCAGCTAGGTTTTTGGCTATACGTCAAGTAACACAGCTAAATGCTGGAAAAAAGACTGCAGGAATCGATGGAAAAACCGCCTTAATTCATGAAGAAAGATTCAATCTTGAATCTCTATTGAGACAACCTTATTGGTATCATAACCGACTGCGAGTAATACCAATACCAAAAAAAGACGGTTCCACAAGATTGCTGAAAATTCCAACTATTGCAGATAGATGCTGGCAGTGTCTAGCAAAATTCGCAGTAGAACCAGCACACGAAGCGACTTTTCACGCTAATTCATACGGATTTAGAACCGGGCGCTCTGCCCATGATGCCCAAAAACAGGTTTTCTTAAACCTACAATCTAACAAAAACGGCATCAATAAAAGAATCCTTGAGCTTGATATTGAAAAATGTTTCGACCGGATAAACCACTCCACCATTATGAAAAACCTTATCGCTCCTAGGGCATTGAAGGAAGGAATATTTCGAGCGCTAAAAGCAGGAATAAATCCTGAATTCCCAGAACAAGGTACATGTCAAGGTGGGGTAATAAGTCCATTATTAGCTAACATCGCTCTCAACGGAATAGAAGAAATACACCCGTCAGTACGCTATGCGGATGATATGGTATTTTTCCTAAAACTTGGGGAAGATGAGAAAAAGATACTTGATGAAATCAGTCAGTTCCTAGCAGTAAGAGGATTAAAGGTAAGTGAGAAAAAGACAAAGTTCACCGCTTCGACAGATGGATTTGACTTTCTAGGTTGGCACTTTGTTGTACAACGAAACGGAAAGTTTAGATGTTATCCCTCAGAGGAAAATTACAAAGCTTTCCGGAAGAAGGTCAAGAAAATCGTCAATAGCTCGAATGATGGTGCAAAGGTGAAAGCCCAAAAGCTAGCACCAATTGTGCGAGGTTGGAGGAATTATCACAAGTATTGCAAAATGGACGGTTCCCGATTCTCATTGTGGAATATGAGCCATAGAGCATTCAAGGTATTCAACAAAGAAACCAAACAGGACAAGCACTCAGCTAAGAAATTAGTTAAGCAAGCGTTCCCAGAGGTGTCTTACTCCGAAAACCGTCATATTAAAGTCAAGGGAAATAAGTCACCCTACGATGGAAACTTGGTCTACTGGTCAGAAAGGAACAGTAAACTATACGACGGAGAAACCTCAAAGCAATTACAAAAGCAAAACCATACATGTGGATATTGCGGACTAAAGTTTACAAGTGAAGAACGAGTACACTTACACCACAAAGACGGAAACCATGACAACTGGAAGAAAAACAATTTAATTGTTCTACATAAAAGCTGTCATGACTACGTACACATGAGCAAAGAGGAAGTGAAATTTATCGAATTCTCGCAGGCGCAAACTCCTACTAGAAGAGTGAGAAGTAAGGCAAAAAGAAGCTAACCCCAAAGAATATCGAAAGCTGGATGTAGCGAAAGTTACACGTCCAGATTGAACAGAGAGGTGCCCCGGATAATACCGGGCATCGACTCTAACTAATAATAAACTTTGATAATCATTTTTATGAATAAGAAACTAAATTTGGTTCAAAAGCTTTTACTATGCGGCTTTTTTTTATTTGTTAGTACTGATGTTAAGGCACAAATTACACCTGACAGTACCTTAAGGGGAGAATCATCCAAAATTACTCCGAATCTAATAATTAACGGTGCCAATGGTGATTTAATTAACGGTGGCGCCCTGCGTGGTGATAACCTGTTTCATAGTTTTACAGAATTTAACATTAAAGATGGACAAAGTGTGTATTTTGCTAATCCATCTGGAGTAGTGAATATATTAACGCGGGTAACAGGTAGCAATGCGTCAAATATTTTGGGGACGTTGGGTGTTGATGGTGCCGCCAATCTATTTTTGATTAATCCCAATGGTATTTTATTTGGTCGAAATGCTTCTTTAGATTTACGGGGTTCGTTTGTAGGGACAACTGCGAATGGCGTGCAGTTTGGTAATCAAGGTAATTTTAGCGCGACAAATCCGGAGGCGCCAGGACTTTTAACTATCAATCCTTCAGCATTGTTCTTTAATCAGATTAATCCAAATGCTGCGATTGTAAATAATTCGGTGGCACCTGTGAATTTTAATCCAGCAGGTTTCATAGTATTTGGATTGCAAGTACCAGATGGTGAGAGTTTACTGCTAGTAGGTGGTAATGTCAGCATGGATGGGGGTGAATTAAATGCTCTTGGTGGAAGAGTTGAGTTAGGTGGATTGGCTGAACCTGGAACTGTTGCGTTAGATATAAATAATGATAATTTCAGGTTAGTGTTTCCTGAGAACGTGACTCGTGCTTCGGTATCTTTGACAAATCAAGCTCAAATACATGTAGAAAGTGCTGGAGGGGGCGATATTACTATCAATGCTCAAAATATAGAAATTTTGGGAGGAAGTGGTCTTTTATCTGGTATTGGACTAGGTTTAGAGGCGCCGACGAACGTTGCAGGTAACATTACGTTAAACGCAACAGGAGAAATTAAAATTGCTGGCACCAGAAGCGGAATTCGTAATGTAGTGCAATCTGGCGCAAAGGGGAATGGCGGAAATATTGTGATTGATACTGGTTCCTTTAATGTATCTGATGGAGGTATAATTGTTGCTTCAACATTCGGGCAGGGGAATGCTGGGAATATAACGGTGAATGCAACAGGCGCCGTTTCCTTGAAAGATGCTGCCATGTTTAGCTCCATAGAAGCAGGGGCTGTGGGTAAAGGTGGCACTATTAGTATCAATGCAGCTTCTCTATCTTTAGCTAATGTTGCCCAGTTACTAACAGCTACTCGTGCTGCATCCAGGAACCAACCAGCAGGTAAAGGCTCGGCTGGCGATGTAGATGTAAAAGTTACAGGGGTTGTTGATATTGCTGGGAAAAAAAATGAAATCAGGAGCGGGATTTTCAGCAATATAGAAGCAGGTGCAGAAGGACAGGGCGGAAATATTACGATTGATACTAATTCCTTCAAGTTACGAGACGGTGCCCAACTTCTTGCCTCAACTTTTGGAATTGGTAATGGGGGAAATGTGAAAGTGACTGCTTCTAATTCTGTTTCCCTTATGGATAATGCTGCCATAGGTAGCACAGTAGAAGCTTCGGGTGTAGGTAAAGCTGGCAACATTACCATTGATGCTGCAACACTATCGTTACAAAATGGTGCCCAAATTTCAACTTCTACTGGTGGCGCATCTAATACACAGGGGGCAGATAGAACTTCGGCAGGAAATGTTAATGTAAAAGTTACGGGTGTTGTTGATATTGCTGGTAAAAAAGATACATTACCCAGTGCGATTTTCAGTAGTGTAGATACAGGAGCAGAAGGACAAGGAGGTAATATAACTATTGATGCTGGTTCCTTCAAATTACTTGATAGTGCCCAACTTGCCACCTCAACTTTAGGAATTGGAAATGCTGGGAATGTGAAAGTGACTGCTTCAGATGTTGTTTTTCTTGAAAATAGCAACATCTTCAGTACAGTGGAAGCAGGGGCTGTCGGAAAGGGTGGCAATATTGACATTAATGCTGCAAAATTAACATTACTTTCGGGTGCCCAACTATTAACTTCTACTCGCGAAGCATCTAATACTCAACCACCAGGAAGGGGGGATGTAGGGAATGTGAATATCAAAGTTACAGATTCTGTTCATATTGCTGGTAAAAAAGATGAATTGAAGAGCGGAATTCGTAGCTTATTAGAAATAGGCACAGTGGGCAACGGAGGTAATATTACCATTGATACTGGTTCTTTCAAATTACTTGATGGTGCCCAACTTGTTACCTCAACTTTTGGACAAGGGAATGCGGGAAATGTAGCAGTAAATGCTTCTAATTCTGTTTCCCTTATAAATGATGCGATCATCGCTAGCACTGTAGGAGCAGGAGGTGTTGGTAAGGGCGGCAATATCGACATTAATGCTGCAACGTTAACACTCTTGAATGTTGCCCAATTGCAAACTGCTACTCGTGGCGCCAAAGATACTCAACCACCAGGAAAGGGGGATGCAGGGAATGTGAATATCAATGTTACAGGTGCCGTTGAGATTGCTGGCAAAAAAGATAGATTTTACAGTGCAATTTTCAGTAACGTGGAAGCAGGTACAGTAGGTAATGCAGGTAATATTATTATTAATGCTGGTTCCTTCAAGTTAATAGATGATACTCGACTTGAATCCTCAACTTCTGGGCTGGGAAATGCAGGTAATATTTTTGTAACTGCAAAGGATTCAATTTATCTTGCAGATGAAGCTTTTATCTTCGGCACAGTAGAAACAGGAGGTATAGGTACAGGTGGCAATATTAACATTAATGCTGCAACATTGACACTAGCTGATAGCGCTCAAGTAGCAACCGCAATTCGTGGTGCATCTGCAACTCAATCAGCAGGTAAGGGTTCGGCTGGAAATATTACTATTGATACTGCAACCCTCTCGTTACAAAATGGCGCCGCAATCTTAAGCTCAACTTTTGGACAGGGGAATGCAGGTAATATTACTTTGCTTGCGAAAGATGCTTTGCAACTTGTAGGAAATGGTTCTTACATTCTCAGTACAGTAGAAGCAGGGGGTGTGGGTAAGGGCGGTAATATCGACATTAATACTGCAAAATTATCAATACTAGAGGGTGCCCAATTATTAACTTCTACTCGCGAAGCATCTAACACTCAACCACCAGCTAAGGGAGATGCGGGAAATGTAAATGTACTAGTTATAGGTACTATTGATATTGCTGGCAGAGAAGGCACGTTTCTAAGTGGAATTTTTAGCAGTGTGGGAACCGGAACAGAAGGACGAGGTGGTAATATAACCATTGAGGCAGATTCCTTAAACCTACGAGATGGTGCTGAATTTCAAACATCAACTAAGGGGCAAGGAAATGCAGGAAATGTAACACTTAATTTAAAAGATACTGTTTCTCTTACATCTGCCGGTATCTTTAGCTCAATAGAAGCAGGAGGTATAGGTAAGGGTGGCGATATCGATATAAATGCTGCAACACTATCATTAACTGATGGTGCCCAAATAGTAACTGGTACTGGTGGTGCATCTGCAACTCAAACAGCAGGTAGGGGAGATGCTGGAAATGTAAATGTAAAAGTTTCTGGAGAAGTTAACATTACTGGTGTAAAAAATGGATTTTCTAGTGGTATTTTTAGTAGTGTGCAAACCGATACAGTCGGTAATGGGGGTAACATTACTATTAGCGCAGATTCCTTCAAATTAAGTTCGGGAGCTATACTAAACGCACGCACCGAAAATAGCAATAGAGGTGGCAATATTAATGTGAATACTAATAAGTTTGAAGCACTCGACGGTGGACAACTTGTTTCTACTACTTCAAACAATGGAAGTGCGGGTAAAATAACAGTCAATGCTACAGACAAAGTTACTATTAATGGTATTGACCCGAATTATAGTAACCGCCTAACTATTTTCCCCAACATCTCAAATATCGGTGCCAACGCTGGCTTCTTCGTCAACTCTACAGGACAAGGAACCACTGGTGATATTGAAATAAACTCTCCCAACATTACCCTAGATAATCAAGGTAAACTTCAAGCCAATTCTGCATCAGGTAATGGTGGTAATATAAACCTCAACAGTGATTTACTTTTATTAAGAAGAGGTGCCCAAATTTCCACCAACGCAGGTACTGAGCAAAAAGGTGGCGATGGAGGTAATATTGATATTGATTCCCGTTTTATAGTCGCAGTCCTAAAAGAAAATAGCGACATTACAGCCAATGCTTTTACAGGTAGAGGTGGTAATGTAAATATCCGCGCGCAAGGTATTTTTGGTATTGAACCGCGTGTTCTTGAATCTCTACTAACAAGCGATATTACTGCAAGCTCCCAAAGTGGTGTTCAAGGACAAATATCCATTACTGAACCAGACGTTCAACCTGCACAAGGGTTAGTTGAGTTACCAGAGGAAGTAGTTGATGCTACCCGTAGAGTAGCTCAAATTTGTCCAAGAGAACCTGGCGCCAAACCATTAGGAGAATTTACCATCACTGGACGCGGTAGTTTACCACCCAGCCCACTAGAACCATTACCCGGCGACACCAACACCACCAAATTAGCAACTTTAGACAACAATACTAATGTATTAAACATAGCCCCTAACCAAATGCAAAACGCAATAACTGAAGCACAAGGCTGGGTCAAGAATAATGATGGGAGTTTAGAACTTGTTGCAACGGCGCCAGTAACTACACCCGAAGCGCGTACTTCTGTAGCTGTATGTCCTAGTTAATTGTGTTAATCAATTTTTAATTTATACTACCATCAAGCATAATTGCGCCTTTAAGATGATGTTTCTCTGGCAAAATAGCATCTTCTAGGTTTGCACTTTATAAGCAATAGACGAATAATTCAATATTGAGTACTTCGTTAGTTGAGAATTAATTCTGTTAATTTTGGGGTACTACTGGTTTATTTAATAGGTGAATACCTTAGTATATCTAGGTTACAGCCTATTACAATGGATTCACCTCATTTTTGATATCTTCATGATTATTGATGAGCCTTTGCATTGGGTATTGGGATTTATAAAATCAATGTAATCAATTTTCTACTGTTTCGTCTGGTTTATCCTGTCGAGCATTTATCTGAAATGCAGCAGCAATTATTTTATCCACATGTACAAGCGCGCTTTTGACGGTTTCTAACATTTGTTGGTTGTTTGTCTCTTTCACCAAGTGTAACAGTATCATCAGTTCACTTTTTACCCTACCAGCATTTACCTTGATGCTTATCAAGTCAGGGGTGGGTTTGACTGTCAGCGCGCGCTTCAATCCGCATGACCTTAAGTATTCAGATGCAGTTGTACTTGTTGCTGCTGCTTTCTCCTCGATGACAACTTTCTCTTTCTCAAACACGTATACCTTTATCGATTTAGTTCTCTTACTAGGGTCAATTGCCATAGGTATTCCACACTGTAACCGGAAAACTCGAAGAATATTATTGTTATAAACATTACAACGCTCGTTCAACCACCGAAAAAATACTGCTATTGGTTCTGCGAGCAAGGTGTGACGGGTATAAGTTTTGGAGTTCGCGGAGTCTTTACCTCACATGGTGTGGGCGCCAGTAATATTTTAAAATGATTGGATGTTAGTTAGCGATACTACAAGTATTGAAAATATTCCTAATAAGACTTGCTTGTTGACATTAAAGTGATGTTTAAGTGACCCTGTTTAACATACCTTGTCTAACTATACGACTGTAAAGACAGTGAAGTATGCCATCGTATTGGCTCGAATGACCGCAAACGTAATGAGAGAGAGGAATACAGCGATTTTTGATATAGATTGACAGATTGGGGTGTAGTATAAGTTAGGTGTCACTATACTTTAACTTAGGTTAATCTCACTGATAGTATACTTGTTCGAGTAGCGAGCTATATTTCAATTAAAATAGTCAATTGCATTACTAATTTGCTTGTCGTGAGCGACTTTTTGCTCTTTAGTGTGCAAGTTAGGTTTAAGTTAGGTATCACCTAACTGACATCTAATTTTGTTAGTTTTTATGTACTATTTATTAAGAATCAAACGTAAACAACATGAGTTGCTCATCATCACCTGGCAAGCTGATTATTTTCTTAAACTTAAAACCTAACTTAATGAGCAGCTTGGCGCTAGCATTGTTATCCGTAGAAGTTATTGCTACAATGCGCTGCTTACCTAACACCGTCCTTCCATACTCCATCACAGCCAAAGCAGCTTCATAAGCATAACCTTTTCCTCTGAACTGTGGGAGAAAGGCAAACCCAATATCCACATCTTCTAAATCATCTCGTTTGAGCAAACCGCAGAGTCCAATGGGGGTATAGCTATCCTTTAACTCGGTAAGATACAGCCCGAAGCCCAAGCGCTCATACATAGAGAGTGGACTATTCACGATATAACTACGAGCATCATCGAGGGTTCTCACACCCTTGTCACCAATAAACCGCAACCACAACGGGTCATTTAACAATTCAAGAATAAACGGACTATCTTCAATCGACAATTTTCGCAAAGCTAAACGTTCTGTTTCAATTACTTTCAAACCTTCAACACCTCGTTTTTTAAGGAGCGTTACTATAAGTTTTATTGCCACTGTAATTTGAAAGTTAGGAAATGGTTAGTTTTTTTCTAAAAACTATTTTATCATCGCCTTCCTTGTAGTACTCTCGAATTGTAGCTTCTTTTTCATAATTATTTTTGAGGTAAAACTCCCTCGCCTTCTCAAAATTTGGCAGTCCAGAGGTTTCAACCAGTAGCAACCTTTGTCCAAGTTTTTTAAGATGATTTTCCACATATTTTAGTATTGATGAGCCTGTTCCCTTTCCTTGGTGATTGGGTAGCACGCCTATAAAATACAAATTATATACATCTTGCCCGAAAGATTCAGGAGCGTAGTACGCTGCACTTGTAATACCATTATCATCGCTAACTATCCAGTAATGACCCTCTCCTAAAGTTTTATCAAAGTAGCTATCTACTAAATTAGACATAAACTTTAATTCATCATTATTAAATAAATTTAGAGCAGCAAATACTTTTGTCATTGCATCTCTGTCGTTTAATGTGGCGGGTCTAATCATGGTAACTGTACTTTTGATTTCCTTTTAACTATAAGTGAGGTTGAGCGTTTAGTGAGCGTGTACAACTTCCGAATGCTTGAATTATCTACCTGCAACAGCATCATGTAACAGCAATAAGCCGTACTCTTCCCCGGTTGGCACAAATCCAATGGCTTCATAAGCGGATTGGGCAGCTATGTTGTTTTTGGGAGTAAATAAAATAGCTTGCGTTACTCCAGTAGAGCGCGCGTGTAATAATGCACCAGCTACAACACATTTTGCATATCCATTACCACGCATGTCGGGAGGTGTCCAAACTCCACCGATTTGAACAATATCAGGTAGTTGAGCATTGAAAGTACAGTAAGAAACAGGCTTGTGTTCTTTAATCAAACAAAAATGAACTTTGTCAGCTTGGCGCCGTTGTACAGTTTGTTGACATTCAGATAGTAACTTTGGAGTCTCTATTTGCCCTAACGCTTCCACACAAAAAGCAGCACACCACTCACTAAGCAACTGTAACTCAGAAGATTCGGGCAACCGACAGAGAACTTCTCCATTTGTTAAGGCGCCAGGAATATTTAAGTTGCTGAGGGGTAGAGAAAATAAAATTTCTCGCTCGGCAAGGCAAATCTGTGCTTCTTTAAGCTCTAGGATATCTCTTGTAGCTTCAACTTGATTTGCAGACCCACTAATTCCAGAAATGAATCTACCAGACTGGGCTACAGCAGCTTTAACCACTGCCTCAAGGTATACAGGAGCTTGGGGAATTACCATCCCATTCCAGTAATGCGCGGCAACTGCGATAATTTGTCTCGAATCAATAGCTGCAACATATGTACCCTGAAATCTTTCGCCATTATCCTGCAACCCAACCACGCGTGAGTTTGACCGCAGGAACATTGAGGTACTAGCATGTTGTACTAAAAACGTCTCAAGAGCCTCTTCATCACCAGGTTTTAGAGTCCGAATCGTAGGCATCTACAATATCCAAGAGCAGTTTATTGTATTACATTATAATACATAGAATGAGCATATCCATTACCAGTTGGAGAGCCAATAATGAAGAGTAACAGCAAGCTAAATCGAGTGTTGATTGTAGGTGGAACTCATGGAAACGAGTTTACTGGAGCATATTTGATCAAAAAATTCCAACAGTTCCCTGAGCTAATTCGTCGATCCAGTTTTGAAACACTAACGTTGTTTGCTAATCCCAAAGCATTTACAGCAGTAAGACGATACATTGATCGAGATTTAAATCATTGCTTTTCTCGCCTTGATTTACAGGATACAACACTTTCTTTTTACGAGGATTTACGAGCTAAAGAGATTGACCAAATGTTTGGCCACAATAGTGAAAATCCGATTGATTTTATTTTTGATGTACATAGTACAACCACCAACATGGGCTTAACGCTTATTGTGGATAATGATGATTCCTTCAGTTTAAAACTAGCTGCCTACCTAAGTTCTATTAATTCTGAAATCAAAGTTTATAGTTTTGGAAACTTATATCCTAGTCCAAATCTTCTTCCATTACGCGCGCTTGCCAAGTCGAGTGTTTGTGTTGAGGTTGGTGCTGTTGCTCAAGGTGTTTTGAATGCTGACATTTTTTTGAAAACAGAAGCCCTAGTTTACGCAATTTTAGATTATTTGGAAAAGTATAATAGAGGAGAAATTTTATCTCAAGAAAATACACTCATCCTCTACGAATATATAGAAGCAGTTTATTTTCCAAGAAACGAACACGGAGAAATTCAGGCAATGATTCATCCTCAACTGGAATTCAAAGATTATCAAGCGTTGCATCCTGATGACCCAATGTTATTGACATTGGATGGTAAAATAATTCCTTATAAAGGAGACTCTACTGTCTATCCAACTTTTATCAATGAAGCAGCTCACTACGAAAAAGGTATAGCAATGTGTTTAACCCAAAAGCATCAAATTACAATTTAGACGATTCTGATCAAAAATTTACCTTATTAAATTAAGTATCATATCCAAAACTAAGAGAACGAATCACTATAATTACAACTAGATTACTTGGAGGATTATGATGCCAGATTGGAATTCAATCGAAAAATCATTTTTACGTATCAGTCGCAAAAAGCAACTGGGTGAGCTTGCATCGTCTTTATCACGTTTTAAAGGATGGTTACTTTTGGGAAGTGCAAACCGTGAGGTCGCTTCGGTTATCCTCGACGAAAGTATACTATACGTCTCGTTACTTATGAAAGAAGGTATGGATTCAGAATTCCATGAACTTCATTCAACACTACTTGCTTGGCACCATAACTGGTCAACTATCACGGAACAAGAAGCAGAATTAATAAAAATTGCAGAAATTAGCGCAATAGAGAGCGAAAAAGTATTAGAAATGTCAGGTTTGCTCGAACTTGTAAAATAGAAACTGTTGCCACAGGTGCCTGAAATTAAAGTATCCAGATACTTTGGTAGGTGCCCATTCTTACCTAACCCCGTAAGCTTTCTCAATTAAAGCTAGTACTTCCTCTTGCACTGGGGTTAAAGGTTTGGTTCTCTTCCCCATTGCTTGGAGTATAGACCGTTCAATATCATCTATTTTATCGATGCTGTTAAGGTGCCGCAGCCGCTTACACAACTCTTGCATTGCTGCGGTATCATCTTCTAATAATTCTAAACTCTTAAGATTTTCCGGCTTTACCATATATTCTCCATCCCAAGTCATAATAGAACAGCTATACTCATTTACATTACTAATAATACACCAATGACCGCTTTTACCTTTTAATTCTGGGTTATCTTTAGGAATGATTATACAAACTTCGCCTTCCGAGTAGGGTATAGGAATTTTCGTCCGTTCTCGTATCTTATCTACAATGCTTTTAACGACCTGATTAGACGGTACTTTATTACCCGCAGCTTCTACCGCTTGGCACCAACACTCCCGTTGTTCTGATGGTTCCAGCTTTGCAAGGGGTCTAACTTGGTATTCGTTCGTTGGCAAAATATGAGAACGATTCGTTCTCATTTCTGGAGTTGAGTTTTGAGAACAATCTACTTCAATTAGGTTATCTACTATCTGCGAACCTGCAATCAAGTAGTCAACATGGCGCCTTGTAAATGCGAACCTTTCACGGCAGTATTCATCAAAACTCTTGTGGGTACTACGATACAGCTTCTGTCCACGAAGTTGAAACAGCGCTCGGCCTGCTTCATAGAATGCTCTTTCAACCAGTTTCTCTAGACGGTCACGCTCTCGCTGTTCGTCATACGAGAGTTCAGATGCGCCTACAATCTCAGTCTCAACAGGTTGATTATCATTGTTGGTTTTGTATGGTGTTCCAGACTCTCTAACTCTGAGTGTGGCACCTGCACCCTTGGTTTGATAACTTGCGGCCATAAATTCTTACGGTTAAATCTTGTACCATTAATCTTACTATTAGTAGTGTACAGTTCTATAAAGTGATAATAATTTTGTAATAAATCTTAAAAGCATTGCAAGATATAATTAGTGCGTATATGTAAGTAGAGAGAGCATATGGCAAGGGTTGGAGGAAATCCAGATTTCGGAACTAAATACAAACTTAATTTTGGTAGGGATGTACCTTTAACAGAGCAAGTCAAAGCAGTGGTATATCCAGAAATCAAAGAAGGATTGAAAAAATTAGCATCCGACAGGAAATGTACAGTCCCTGATTTAATTCGTGAAGCGCTTGAACAATATTTAGCGCGCGAGCAGGAACGTAATGTAAGTTAACAGATAGCATTTATGGCTGGCAGTGTATATTAGCTTGGGACATTGTTAAATCGATGCTAATTTTATGTCTAATACAAAACCAGAAAAAACAGACTATATAAAGTGTAGACACTGCGGGAATTATGCCCCAATGCATATTGTGGCTAAATATTACTTATCCCTAAACGGGGAACCTATTGCTTCATATTATTACTCTGAACCAGAAGAAGGATATCATTATAGTTTGCTGTTATGCCTAGCTTGCAAGGAAGTAACCTTACAGAGATATTATTTACATGAATTCATGGATGAAATGGATGAAGAAAGCATTAAAGTTGAAACTATTTATCCGCCAGAGGGATTAAAATTATATCACTTTCCTCATAAAGTTCAACAAGCATACGAAGCAGCACTAAAAGTAAGGGCTATTAATGCTAATGCATATGCAACTCTATTAGGATGCATGTTAGAAGTGGTTTGTGAAGACCGTAAAGCACAGGGAAAAAATTGGTTCTTCAGTAGTTGTTATGCTAAATTGTTAAATATAGATGTAAATAATTATTAACTTATTTTAAAAAATATTACAAAAAAGCTTGATGGCATTGACTTGTAAGCCTTATTTATTATTGACTATATATATAATTATTGTATTTTAGGGTACATTTACAGTCATGGTCAATAAAAAAGATATAAAAATCTTATCACAAATTCTGGATATAGACGAAGTAAAAGTTATATCGCACAGCATTTATAACGAAATTGGAATAATTTTACGAACAGAGCCAATAAAGCTGTATAGTGTATGTCCATCTTGTGGTACGGAAAGCCATAAACTACATCAAAACCATCGTCATATTATTAAAGATTTACCTTTTGGAGAGAAACCAATTTTTTTAGAAATAAATCGGCGCCAATTTAAATGCAGAATTTGTAAAAAACCCTTTAGTGAAGAATTTGACTTTGCAAGAAAGAAAAGAACTTATACAAATCGGCTTGCAAATCAAATAATACAAGAAGTTTTAGAAAACGACATACATAGCGTAGCATCAAAAGGTATAGTTACAACAGAAGAGATAGAAAGAATGTTAAAAGATGCATCTGAAAAACTAAATTTAACAAAACCTAAAAATTTAAAAAGGCTTGGAATTGATGAAATAGCTTTAAGAAAAGGAAAGGGTAATTACTGTGCAGTGCTAATAGATTTAGATACATCTAAACCAATCGCTATTTTGAACGCGCGTACACAAGGAGTAATCGAGGAAGTTCTTATCGGTTGGGGAGTTGAGGTCTTAGAGCAAATTAAAGAAGTGAGTATAGATTTATGGCAAGGGTACAAAAATTTAGTGATAGAATTAATGCCTAACGTTCAAGTCGTCGCCGATAGATTTCACGTAATGGTGCAAGTAAATAAAGAATTAGACACACAGAGGAAGAGAGAAAAGTACAAAATAGAGGAATTAATTAAATTAGCAGAAACATCTGAAAAGAAAGATGAGTACGAAAAAATATTAGAAGGTTTGAAAAATAGTAAATATGCTTTACTCAAAAATGAAAAGGACTTAAATGAAGAACAAATCAAAAAATTAATTCAAGTTAAAGCTGTATCTCCTACTTTAAAAATGATGCATGAATTAAAGGAAAAACTTAGAATAATTTTTAATAAAACTAATCATTGGTATCCAGCAGTATTTAAATTAGGTATGTGGCTTTCAAAAGCTAAAACATATTTTCCAAATAGCAATAACACTTTTATTCGTTGGTTTGATGAAATTATTGCTTATTTTGATAATGGCACTACTAGCGGCGCCGTTGAAGGTATCAATAATAAAATTAAATTAATTAAGCGCTCCGCTTATGGGTTTAGAAATTTTGAAAATTTCCGAGTTCGATGCTTATTAGCTTGGCACTTTAATTGTTAGTTTAGCATAACAAGTACTGAAGAACCAAAAAATTTATATGAGAAGTTTAAATTCTTAGCTGATAAGGGTGAAATTCCAGTCAATTTGGTAGGAGTTGTTGATGGTCTTCGGAAGCTACGGAATATTGGCACCCATGAGCCTGTTGAAGGATTGACTAGCGAAGAAATTCCTATTTTAGATAATTTAAGCAAAGCGATTTTAGAATATATTTACATTGCTCCACACTTGGCAGAACAAGCAGAAATGCTATTAGAAGATTTAAATAAGAAGAGAAATAAAGGATTTTAACCATTGGTTTACTGTAAAAACTGCCACAAAAGACAGTTATTAACAAACTAATGTTCCCGTGTAATGTTATTTTAATTTTAGCGAGCCTAGAAAAAAATTTGTTTGTGGAGTATCTAAAATTCCATTATCACTAACTTCAAATACAGTAGCAGCCCATATTTCATATAAAATTGATTTATTCATATCAAAAAAAATTATTGACCTTTCTCCTTGGTGCCATTTCCTCTCAGAAACATAGTATTCATAAGCTTCACGTCCATTGAAATTAATCTTATTTTGATATTTCAGCACATATATATTGTTGTCAACCTTCTCGTTGATTGTATATTTTAACAGTTCTGTTACATCTCTTTTAGATAATTTTTTGAAGTATTTACTAGTTTTAATGCCATGCAATTAGAGTAGAAGGCGCCCTCGTTTATTAGCACCTGCACTATACTAATTTTTGTAAATAATTCATGAAATATTAAGTTACAGCAGAGTATATAGCAAAGCAAGCATATAAGATTATTGAGGCTGTATAAAAAAATGTCTACTAATAATCGTAGAAGCTTTGAGTTCAGGCGCCGGATCGACAATGTTGTATATCGCTACAACCCTTGTGAACCATTTCAGGGACAATTAGCATGGAAACGCGAAGACCTCGACATTTGGGTAACTCTAATTACTGGACGCGGTTGGGTTTGCGTGGACGAGAAGCTCGATATTGTTGGAATTCCTTGGGAAGTTGCTGTCGCGGAGCAAGAAAGTTCATCTCCACCTGCTGGTATTAAAGCAATTTTTATCGACCACCCTAACTGCATAACCTTCTTGGGAATTGAACTATGACTATTATTGCACCAAATACGAAAATAACTCCTGAATATATAGATAAAAATATAATTTTATCTTGTGGAGAAGATGCAAATGAACTTATTGATTCATTAAAAAATCTCTCTTTGGAAGGTACAAAAGTACATGAATATAGATGTTATCGATTTTGGAAATATTCAAATTTTTCGCTAATATTGACAGGAATTGGCACTGGTACTTTAGAACCACTTATTTGGGAAATACTTTTTAATCCAACTATTAAATCCAAAGTTAATAAAATTATTTTGATTGGAACAGCAGGAAAATTACCATTATCAAGTAAAAAGCTTGGTGATGTTTATATTATAGACCAAGCATATTTAGGAGCTACAGCAGTTGACGATGACTCTATCAAACAACCTCTTACACCAAATTTTTTGGGTAAATGTGATTTTTCAACAGCTTCGATTGTGTCTACCGATTTTTTCTATGGTTTTTCTGAAAGAGTTATTAGTGGAAATTATCCTAATCAAACGCGAAGACTAATTCAGGCAGTTAACCAATATTTTTACACAACTGATGCGCGTAGATATGGAAGTTGCACAGTTTTATCATTTTTGTAACTTATTTGACAATGAAAATAACTTGAATTACATAGCTATCAAAGGTGCTGCTAACACAATTGGTAATGCTGAAGAGCAATTAGAAAATTCTTCTATTGTTATTCAAAATGCTATAGAAAAAGCTATTGCACTTTTATAAACACAAAGAAAATTTTCTTCTAAAGAAAGAAAATTCTGTTGATTTTTCACGGGATATAGAAGGGGAGAGAAGGTTCGCGATTTTTCTCTCTTAACCTAATAACCTAACCCACGGCGCCTATAAATAACATTCGGCGCCTCAATGTAATCTTTATTATTTGCGCGCTTCTTGTAAGCAGGCGCCTTTAGCCAAAGTTGTTATCGATACCTTCTATTGCTGATATTACCGCACGCTTGTACGCATCAGTAGTAATATCAATACCCTCGCAAGCCTGAGCAAGGATTAACGCTTCCAAACCGTCAATGGCGCCGTTATATGTAGCGAGTGCTTCAAATGTTCCTTCTGATACCGCTTTAGAGTCATCACATTTTAACCCTACAGAGGTCATTGAACCACTGCCTCCAGGAGTGTACTCAATTTCAATAAACTGATCGATACCAACAGATATAATGTGCTTCATAATTGAGGCGCCTGCTTTTGAGATTCTTTAAATTATTTTTGATGAAAGAACTGAATCAACTTATTTACAGATGGTATATAAATATCAGTAAGGTCACATTCTCCATAGTATACACGCATTAATACTTGCTCACCGAAGTAACAATGGAGATCTCGATTGCGCCTTAATTGTGCGAGATGCTGACATGCAAAATCAATGCGATCAGCTTCAACAGCAGAAATTCCATTTTGTTTCATGACTAAAGCTACCATTTGGCCTGCATTAGATAAGGTACAGGTATTAATTTGCAACAAGTACTCAAATCCATGCTTTTGAAATTGATCTTTCAACCACCCAGAATTTTGGATTACTACCCGTGTTCCTGTCTTTAGATAATCCTGAACAACAACAAGATCACCTGAAGAAGTCCACTCAACCCCTACAACTCCATCCCCACTAACTTGTGGTAAATCAGGTGGAGTCAGTTTGATAAATTGAGAGCGGATAGGTCGGCGTAATTCTTTATATGTCTTTGCTGGACAAAATACGCCATCCTTCTCGTAGTGAATTAACACAGCTTTAAGAAGAGACTCAAAAGCAATGCTGAAAATCACCCAAAAGTTAAGCATTATATATTGACCTCGCTTAAGCGCGAGACGCTCATGGTAATCGGCTGCTAGCGCAAAGTCTTTTGTTTGAGTTTCAACTAGTAACTCAGTATCTTTCATCTGCTGCCTTGCGTAATCAAGCAGTTCTACCGCGAAGTTATCAAGTATTTTAATTATTGACACGTGAAATCTTTCCTTTTACTTATCCTCAGTACTAGAAGGTTCTGGTACATAAACTATCACGTTCAAGAAAATGGTTGCTTCATTTGGGAAATTGTTTTTAATTATCGGTTGGACGAATATAGGAGCGCGCTTGTGAAGACTGGCGCCTTTGAAAAAGCTACTCCAGATAGTCCAACATTTGTGGTATACGCAAACGAATGTAATCCTTTAACAATAAAAATGTGGCGCTGTAAGCGTGCCTCATAAGCGCAATATTCAATGGCGCCTAGCTCATGTGTTTTATTTTTATTGCGCTTCTTATCACGAATGCTTTTGAACAGCATATTTTTCAAACGCATTTCTAACATAATTGCTTAAATACCATAGTGTCTCGCCAAACTCGGAGGCTTTTTCCGCTCCTATTTCAATAAATAACGGCACCCGTTTATTTATCTCGGATGCAACTTTTAAAGCAAATTCCTCATCATAAAAATGTTCAGGACTTACTTGTTGAAAAGAGCAAAAATTACTTTCCTCGCTCGATAGCAAATCTAATTCGTCCTCATACTCCTCTAAAGTTGAGTTGGACTCACATGAAGTCGGCGCCTCGTAAACAAATGTAAATCCAACCACGTTACTAGTTTTAGGATAAGCATTATACCAAAGCACGTAAAGCGCAGAAGCTAGCACTCTCCTTTTCCATATATCAGTACTAGAATAATCTAGAAACTCTAAAATTAGCTCTAAATTGTCTTTAGATGCAATAACTAAATCTTCATCTTGTTGCGAAAAGTAAAGTTCATCGTTACTTGCCCAAACTTCTAATATAGAGCGTGAAAGTGCTGGAGTTGAACAACTTTCACCAAAACACGTTGAACCGCACTTAGGACATGGCTCTCCCCAAACGCGCGTTTCTTCAAATGCTGCACTCAACTCGTTGAGCAACCTTGTTTCTTCAAAACCGCAGTTGTCGCAAGTGCGGCTTTGTTCGTATTGTTCTGTTGACATTGGTAAAACCTAAATTGATACTACATATACTACATAAGTATACAGCATTGAAAAATGCACGGCGCCTTTTAACCTTTAACTATTAGAAAGAAATTGCGACAAGTTAGATGGCATTGAACGTGTATGTACAAGCTGGGATGAAGTAAGATATTCAAGTTCTTCGGTAGTTGACTGGCGCCCAAGTACCTCGTTCCGATGAGGATGGCGCCCGAATCGTGCAATTACGTCTCGATGCCCGCACGCTTGTGAAGCAGAAAATTCTAGCAATGCACGGTACTGTAGAGGCGCCTCTAAAACTAATTGTTCTGCAAGCTCAACCGCTAATTCTTGATTTTTGATGTTCTCCGAATGCCCTAGCGGCAAGAAGAAGAAAGTTTTTTCCCAAGGATTCTCAAGCGCTGCGTAGTGACCGATGTCGATTCCTTGAAGAGTTAACGCGCAAGCTTTGGAATCCTGTGCAAATGCTTGGGCAGTTCCTCTATATATAGTTCGTGAAAACTGGTCAAGGATAATGATAAGCGCTAACCTTGATCGTGGCGCCTTTGACCAACTATCAAGTTCACCTATAGCAGCTTGTTTCAGTAGGGGTATAAAATGTTCGTTAATATAGGTGCCTGTACCGCCACGAAACCACCATTCCCAGATACGAACCATCGCCGCAATATCATTGGTAGGTAAGCCGGGGAACCAGAAACTCAAAACATCTTCAGATTGTACTGTTTTCAAGTAAATTCCTCCTACATATTTTGTGTAAATTTAACCAGCGGTACAGAAGAGGAGTAGCGCCTTTGCTGCAATCGCAATATGATGAATCATCGTAAAAATCCTTTTAGTGTACAATTGTAAGTTTTGACCCTCATTCTTCTAAAGCTTTACATGTTTGTCTTTTTATGCTTATGCAAAAAGAAGATAATAATTGATTTTTCAAGGCGCCTTCCATCAATCGGTGCCTGTATTTCATACTTAAATACATTTCAACTTTAATGAATCAAATAATACTTATTACTGAGATATTTATACGCCGGACTCACATACAAAAGTTGTAATTTCTCTTTATATAGATGGAGCCTTGGGTTATTGTCGGTGCTGTATCATATTTATTTTTCACAATCATCAAATACTTAAGATGATGCACGGCAGGAATCAGAATTCCATAAAAGCATAAGTGCCTCTTGCCCTCTGCCTTCCCAATAAAACAAGCGCCGCAGCATTTAACCTATTTGCAGCAACTACACAATTCATAACCACCCGCTGTTTACGGGCAAGTCCCTACAGCGTTTAATCGGCAGGTGCCTTCTTCGTGATAAAAAAGCAGCACTGATGCACATGAGGTATAGCGAGGGTGGGTAGAAAGCTTGCTTAAACGTTGTAAGTATTTTTGCTTTACTACGCATCGGCGTTGGGCTTAATCGATGTTTGACTAATTCAGCTAATATATTAGTGGCGCCTGTGAAGTTACTGCTTCGCGGAATTATGTTCATGTATATCGCAGAACACAAGCGCGCGTTTTGTTATTGTACTAGTATTCATAGTATACAGTGCCGCTAATTTATTATCAATAATCATTGCTTATTGACATACGGTTTGATTAAAAATGACCCTACTTAGCATACCTTGTCAGTATATATGAACAAGTAGAGGAGCCTCAATGCCGCAGGGGATGGTGAAATGAGGTCAAATGCTTTGCTAGAGCGAGATACAGCCATTGTGAGGAGTATCTCTGATAAGCGTGATTGCCCTACAGTTAGGTGTAACTAAGGTGTAAGTAAGGTTATACATGATTGACGCACCTAAGCTTATTGTAGTGGTGAAATACTAAATCAAAATACTAATTTCATTGACAAACAGTTGGAATGGAGAAAGTAAGGTTAAAGTTAGGTGTAACTAAGGTTGCACCTTAGTGTCACGTTGAGTAAAAGTAGTATGGAATACAAATTAAGTACGGAGAATGTTTCGTATATCGATTGAATAAACTGCCCTCGTTTTAGTCAAGGTTTATAGTTCATAGTTTGGTGTTAGTGATTGTTATAGAAATTAATAAATAGTTTATGGCTGTAAGGCTGGATAAAAATTCAATTTTGAGGATTATGAGAAAGACGAATACTCGCCAAGGGCAATTGCTCGAATACTTGAAAGCTCATGACGGGGGAGGAAGTGATTTGGCTATGGCGGCAATGATGAGTTTCTATTTGCCATATAGCTTACGCTCTGCTGGTATGAGCGAGAAGGAGATTACCGAGTGTGTATTGGATGTAATCTCTGACCTAGAATCGCATATAGTTAAGTTAAAACGAACTTTTGGAATGGAGGGTTTATCGCAGGTAGTTTTAGTCCATCCAGCTAATCAAGTTAGTTCTACTAATGTTCCCCCAGCAATTCCTACTCAGTTGACTGTCCCTCAAAATGTTCTTGTCGCCGTACAATCTCACCAAACAGAAGATTTA
Source organism: Calothrix sp. PCC 7716 (assembly GCF_019977735.1). GTDB lineage: Bacteria > Cyanobacteriota > Cyanobacteriia > Cyanobacteriales > Nostocaceae > Dulcicalothrix. The sequence goes on from NZ_AP025018.1 coordinate 7,545,361, forward strand.
GAAGATAATGAATTCGACGATTTTTTTGCTGACGATTCGGATGTAATTCCATCAGGTTTAGTTGAAGATGACCCAGGATTTAGGCTTTAGTTTGAGTAAATAGTAGAGTGGAGTAGAAAGAAAAAAAGAATAGTTGCAATAAATGCAACCTTCTTAGCAGGAACTTAGCCGCCTACACCGTTGATTTCACAGCATTTCTTTTTTGGGTCCCACTTTCCGCCTAATTCTCGACAATCTTTTGCTGGATTGTCTCCGCTAAGACGTTGGCATATGGAACCATCGCTTCTAACTACCCCACAGAGAGCTTTCTCCACTTTGCCAAGTGCAAGACCAGAAGTGAGAGTAGCGATTACAGTGGTGGTAGCGAAAATACGTGCGAACATGGTATTAAAACCTTTTACGAGTTGTGTTCGCGTTGTTTGCGCGCAAGCGCCTGTATAAAATGTATTAGTAGGGATGAATTGCGTACAGACAGTAGATGTAGAGAAGTAGAAAGTAGATAATGGCGCCAATAAAATTTGGTAGCGAAAAAGAAAACCCCAGTGTAATCACTGAGATTCTGTACTAGCGCGCGGGTAACTTCGGCCTAACTCAACGTCATAATAGCTTTGGTGGCGCCTTTGATTTTAGCTGTCTTTTCCTATGTGTAATGTTTTACACAGTAGTTAAATTGACAATTGTCGCTTATATAGTTGAGTTGTCTGTGCTTCTACTCAAGTAATTACTTTTTGGTACTTACTACTCCTGGTTTCTTAGAGTGTAAGGCTGTCATGAGTTATTTTAATTCATAGATACTTTATTCTTTTTTATAGACTCTTTATCTTATAGTTTACACACTTAAGTATTTAATTTTTAGGATGTAAGTATGCAACTACTTGAAGTATACCGAATGTTTAAACAAATTTGTGAATCATTACTTAATAACAATGTACGTGAGATAAAAGACATATATTATTTAAATATTTATCATCCTTATTATATAGGTATCAAAAAATATAAAAATCCCAATTTTGATAAATTTAGTAGCTTAATTTTGGATGTTAAAAAGAAAGAACAATCTGCTATTCATCATTTTTTTAAGCATTTAGACTCATTTGTGCGTCAAGATTGTCCTATTGCGATAGTTCCTTCTAGCAATCCTGAAAATATCAATACAGGAATATGTCAAATTGCGATTTTGTTATCACAACATAGTCGCATAAATGCTACATCTTGTTTACAAAGACATACAAAAATTGAGAAAAAATCAAGAGGTGGCAATAGAAGCATTGATGTAGATTTGTCTACAATCAACGTCAATAATAAAGAAATTATAAAAGGAAAAAATGTATTGCTACTAGACGATGTTACTACATCGGGTAATTCGCTATATGCTTGTGAACAGCTATTATTACAAGCTGGTGCTGCAAAGGTATTAAAGTTAGCTTTAGGTAAAACAGCGTTAAATATACCAATATGTATAAAAACTTCTAGTTCAAGATCTGATTGTGAAAAAATAATAAAGCATTGGGATTGGAAAATAGATGGAACTGTCTGTTTTCACAATATGGATAAATGTAAACCTTACCCTAAACCCATTCAAAAGGGACTAATTTCTGACGGGATAAAAGTATACAAAGCCCTAGCTATTGGCAACACTGCGAAATATACTCAAGCAGAATCGGGCAGCTGAAGTTATTTTAAATAGATATGCATTGTATCTAAGTAATAATGATGCGGCGAAAAAGTTAGATGAAATTACTGATTTATACTTCCAGACCTATCGGAGCAAGAAAAGAAAAACCTCAGTTATTACACTGAGGTACTGTACTAACGCGCGTCGGTAACTCCGACAATGCGGAATTTAACCTTTCCCTCATCGCGATACCAGGCAATAGTTGTTTTCTGATTACCAGCGGCTGGTGCGTTGATAATTGAGAATGTGCCTTCAGATTGGAGAACTCCGTTATCATCAGGACCAGCGCCAGGTATTACTACTGCCAAAGATGGTGTATCATCACAGATTCCGCATAAGGTGTTGTAGTGAATTTCCCAACGAATGTTGTTAAGTACATCAGCTAATACGGAATCAGTGGCGCCATCAAACATCATAGCCATAGGGATTTCTCCTGTTAGAGAGTGTCACAAAGTTTGTGCGTAAGCAACTGTTTATACAAGTGAGGTACGATTAAGTGGATTTGTAGAGAATGGCGCCAAAAAATAAGCACCCCAAAACGGAGTACTTTTTCGACCAAGACTGTTTTAATTAGCGGTAACGACCATGAGCGTAGCCATCTTCCCAGTTGGGATTTTCTAATTCCCACTGCTGATGTTCTAGCTCTTCGTAATGCGTTGCATAACTATACTGGCAATATTTGCACATAAAGCTTGCAAGGGAGTGTAAGTTTTCTGCACGCTGGTAGCAGCGCCATGCGTAATCGAAATTAGTACTTTCGTGTTTGATGTACTCTTGGTATTGTGCAAATCCACTTTCCCAGATGAAATAAGCAATATCTTCCATGATTGTTCCTATTTTTGACTAAAATATTACGAGTGTTCCACCTTTTGTATGCGAAGCATCTGTAAATAAAAGTCGAAAAAACGAAGTTGTTTTAGTCAAGTTGCAAATAGGTTTTTTGAATTTTTGGTAAACTTACTTACTCCTCATTACGTCTGATTTTCCTTGTGAGTTAGATTGGAAGTCACAAATAATTCAATTAATAAAAAATTAAGGTATGGCAAAAACTAGCGGCAAGGCAGGAGCTAAGGAAGCGTCTAAGATAGTTTTAACTTTAGATTTAGGTGGTAGTAAAACAAAAGCTCTTGTGCAGGAGTATCCTGAAGGTAAGCCGTATGTACTCCTTATGGATTCAGAAGTTGCTGATGTAAGTAAGGCTTCGCTTCAAGGCATACAACAAGAAGGCATTCCAGAAACTCGTGCTTGGGTTGGTGTAGCTGGTGAGTACTACGCATTAGGAGTGCTTGCTCGTTCCCAGTTTTGGGGTATATCCCAGCTTAGGGAACTCAAATATCAGCTAGCGGTTCCCAAAGTATGCGGGATGATTTGGCTTGCTAAAGAAAAGCTAGATTTGGGTAATGATGTTTTAATTTATTTGAATATACTGTTGCCGCCAGGTGAGGTTCAGGACAAGGAGCAGTTGCAGGCTAGATTGAAAGAAGTTTTCCGTGGGTTTGAAACTCCAGCGGGTAAGATGCGAGTGAAGATTCTTAACTTTACCGTTTCTCCTGAAGGCGCCGGCATCTTTTTTCATCGCAGGCGCCTTCATGGTGGTACTTTGCCTACTTCCTTATTCGTGATGCTCGGTTATCGTAATGCGAGTGTATTTCTTGTTCGTGATGGTGTCCCTAACCGAGGAATTACTAGCGATTTGGGGATGTCGTGGCTTGTAAGTAATTTTGTATCTAAAGTATCGGGGCTAAGTCCTGACGATAAGAATGTTGTTGAAACTTTGGTTGAAGCTGGCGCCGAGTGTAGTCCCCAGATGCTAGAAAAACTTTCTCGTAAGCGTAAGTATAACGAAATAAAGGCTGATGCTGAATTAATGTCGAAGGCTTTACTACTTGCGCGCGATGAATATTGGCGAGCAATTGCCCGTTGGTTGCGTTCACAAGCTCTTGATGATGTATGTGAATTCGTATTTTGCGGTGGTACTGCTGATTACATTCGACCTGAAATAGATGCTTATTGTGAGAAAGAGGGTATTAAAGTATCCTGGCACGCTGACATCGCGATCCCAAATATAGCTAGTAGTATGGGTAATCGGATGGCTGATGTGGTTGCTTTACACGAGCATATGGTCTTAGAGTTCGATAGAGTAACTGGCTACGGGCGCCAGGAACCTTTATTTGATACTCCTGTAGCCAAATCTTCTTCGACCAATAATAAAGTAGTTATTTCTAATACGCATGATAAGCGTGTTCCAAACTATGCACCCCAAGCAGTTCCTAAAGAGTTTTTGCTGATGAGCGATAAAGCCTAGATGCGGGTTAAAAAAATAATCAGTTAGAGTTTAACTGCGTGCGACAGCTACACCCTAACTGAGTTATTTTAAATTATTCGTTTTAAAATGGGACATCATCAACCAGAATTCCTTCTTCCTTAGCACGTAGTTCTTCCTGTTTCTTGCGAATTTCCCAGGATTTACGATTTTGTGCTAAGAGGTCTTCCATGCCCATGTTGAACTTTATTTGCGCGAACATCAGCAATTGTTCTAAGCTATAACGGCGTTCTTCAGGAGTTCCGAAACAGATTGCAAACTGAGCTTTAAAAGCTGTCCAGTCGAAATCCTCTCCTAACTGCCGTCTCGATTCTTTGCCGTAGAGGTCACGAATCGTGTAGAAAATTGCGTTGTACTTTCGCACATCGAATGGCTCAACTTTGAATTGCTCCATTGCTGAGTCGTCGATAGTTACAACTGGGGTTTTAGTTTTAGAAGCCATGATTATTTCTCCTATACGAGACTGTTCCATGAATTCTGTGCGTTTAGCACCTGTAAAAAAAATAAACCTCACCCAATGACGAGTGAGATTTATTAAGAGTAGACACAGGCAATATTTAATTTTTCAAGGCTTCTAAAGCTCTAAACAGTTCGCGTTTTTTCCAGCTACGTTTGTTGACTTCGAGTAATTCTTCTAAACCCTTATTGAAGTGTTTAATTGAATACTCAATCATCTGTTCTGCCGTATACTTGGGATTATCTACGGTGCCGAACGTAGCAGCGAACTTTGCTTTAAACTCTTGCCAATCTGCTTTATTCCACTTAGTTCCAGACTGTGCTTGTAAAGTTAGTCCCCAAGTTTCCCGCAATGTGTAGTAGACTGCTTTGAGTTTGCGCTCATTGTAGGAACCAATCCGAAACACGCCCATTGAACTATCGTCGATTAAGCTAACTTTCTTGGCTTTAGTAGGCATATTAACATCTCCTATAAGAGTTATTTGCATAAATGTTGCGCTTTATGCGCCTGTAAAAAATAAACGATTGTATTAGCTACAATCGCTGATTTAATATGATTTAAAGATTAAAGCCCAAATTTCTTTAAGTCGGCTTTAAACACTTCCTGATACCGTGAACCCAAATGCTCAAAGTTAGACTGAACTTTGTTGCTGTCATAGTTTTGGAGTGTCACTAACGCAACTGTTCCGAAAGCTACTATAATGCAGCCAAAGTGAGCAATTTGGAGAGTTGCAATTGTAGCGTCGATAATTCTAGCTTTCATGGTGTTTTATCCCATACGAGTTGTTCACTGTTTTTCTGCGAAGCAGCTGTATAGGTCGCGGCGCCAGTTGAATAAATTTGACAGATAGCTGTAGATGTAGAGTAGATAGTTAGGTAGTGTTGAAGCAGAAAAAAAACACAAGCCTGGTAGCCTGTGGTTATATGAGAGTAAATTTAGTTTATAAATATTGGTGATTACCTAACCAACCTTTGTATTCCCAGACATCAGGATAACCTTTAGATTCATCACCTTCGATTAACTTACCTAAATGGCACGCAATATGGTCACTATTCCAGCCCCAAGTGCCATTATTACGGCGCCAAATCTTAGTTTCTAACCAGTCATTAGTACGAATTATTAATTCTCTATCTTTAAACTGGATAGCGGGACTAAAACAGTTACCACTGGCGTTAGATACCCAGATGCCACAAATTTGAAAGTGAATCATGATACATAAGCTTATATTCCACTTGAAACTTGCTTTAGCAACTGTTGTAGAGGTGGAAAAATTTAATGCATAAGTGTTCTACTTGACTTCAACTTATATCTATAATGAATTCAAACTCTAATATTACATGATTATCAAATACAAGTTTGTTGTGGGAATTGCGGTACGTAAGTAATTATTATGTTTATAAAGTTGACGTTTTAGATTTACGTAGCGCAAGTTTTTATGTTAGTAGCACGGCAAGACATTGGTGTTCAATCTACTAGAAATCGTATTCAGAGAAGGAGAGTTAATAAGGTATTATCTGGTGCGGGAGGTGGCACTCATGAACCGCTGGAAGTAAAAACTCTTTATTATAAAAAATCACCTATCCGTGTTGTCATTGCTTCAGAGGGTTTGGAATGGGTAGCGCTAGATATTTTGCGCGCGTTATTTCCCTCTGATGAAATGTGTACTAATTATTGGGCGTTACAAACTTTGCCAGTAAGTTGTCGTCCCAAGCGTTTAATTAAATCTGAAGGCAAAGATTCTAAAGAAGAAGTTGTTGATAGTTTGTTGAATGTGAAGCAAACTTTGCGTTTTAATGAAATTCCTAATTCAGAATTACAAGAAGGTTCATCTTATAAAACAGTAATTGTTCATGAGGTGCTGTTTGGCTGGCTCTCAAGATATCTTTCTTATGAAGTTATACACGAGTTTTTTGATTGGTTTTCTAATCATCCTGAACTAGTAAATATTGGTTGCAAGCGTCAATATCGCGTTGATGTTACTTCCTATTTTGCTTGAATAGGAGCTATTACTATGAAAAACAATTACCAAGATAGTTTACTTATTCCGAAGTTGCTTGTTGAATCAACCAGTGGTTTGATTCGTTCTCATTTGGAGCGTTCTCATATTGCTGTAGAACCGTTATTTTGTCCTATTTACGAAACTGGAGAACCTTGGGATGTAGGTTGTTGTTTAGGATACCGTATTTACGCGCGCCCTGAAGATATAGCTTACCTAAAAAACTGTAATAACATACTTTCTCGCTTGGGACATGACTTGTCGAGGTTTTTGTACGCTCCTGATGATAAACGACCTTACGGATTTGTTAGTGTTGTTTCTCATTTGCACTTAATAAATGCTCATTTACCTTATCAGATTAATTTTCTTTCAGTATGCTCGCAGCTAGATTGTTACAATTCCAAAGTTTGATAGCAATTGTACGAGTAATATAGACAATTTACAAGCATGTTTAGTAAAGACTACAAGGTAGTACATTACTTTGTTTTGAAAAATGAAGGAGTTCTAAAAGTTGGAACTCCTTATTAATAGCTTCGTGAATTTTACTCTGCGGTTTCCACAGTTTCTACTTGATTGGGAGATTGAAGTAATTCTAAAAGCTGCTGTGCTAACTTATTCACTTTGTTGAACTTTTTCTTATCTTGCAGTAGCGTTTTGTCCTTTTTTATTAGCGAGGATATTTCTCCAATCTGTGCCACTAATTTCTTAGTGGGAGTTTCTTGCTTATCTTGCTTATCCTGCTGATTTATCTCTAGAATTTCCTCTACAGCTTCCTTGATTTTAGATAAAGATAATTTTTCATCGATTACCTTTTTTAATAACTCTGCCCTTTGGCTGCTATCTTTGATGCGGGCGATTGCACATGCTTTTGTGTATTCAATTAATCCACCAGCTAATGCTTCTTGAATGTCGGTGGGTAATTTGAGCAGAGGTAGTCTAGTTGTTACGAAGGACTGCCAGGTGATTTTGCCTATTTTTGAGAACAGTTCTTGTATAGTGAGGCTTTCATAACCGCCCAAAACGTTTTGGGCTGCTTCACCTTTATCTTCTTTTGCCATTCGATAAAGTATAGAAACTACGTCTTCAGTGTCAGTTTCTAACAAGATTGCGAGTAGTTCCAATATGCCGATGGTTTCTTCAAAAGCATTAAGGTCTTCCCTTTGTAGGTTTTCAATTAGACGGATGCGATTGGCTGCGGTGTCGTCACATTCGATTATATTGACAGGGATATCTTTTAATTCTGCGATAAGGCTTGCTTTTAGGCGCCGCTCTCCGGCAATCAGTTCGTATTTACTATCTTCAAGCTTTCTAACAACTATTGGTTCGAGTAGTCCTATTTCTTTGATGCTGTCAGCAAGGGACTGTAGTTTTTCTTCGTCAAAATAGCGTCGGGGTTGGGACGTGGGACGAACAATTTGCGATAGAGGCAGAGTGGTAGCAGATGCAGGTTTTTCTTCCTGACCTCCAAATAAATCATCAAGAGTGTTTTTACTATACTCTTTTAGTTCAGGTTTTTTAGTTTGCATGATTTAACTTAATGAGATGGTTAGTAATTTCTTCTAGGATATTAACCGCAGGGTGGTTTTTCTTCCATAGTGCAAGCGGAAGGTGTGCTTGTGATGCACTAGGAAAATCTACCGAATTAGGAATTGCTTTGGTTATGTGGGCACGATTTTCAATTTGGTTTTTTAAACCTTCTAAGATACCAGAGTGTTGTAATGTACGTCCATCATACTGGGTTGGAACAAAAGCGGCAATTTGTAAATCCTTATGTCCACCCTTTTTAAGACGACCTATCGTATTGAGCAGTTGTTCTGTTGCAGCATAGCACTTGTACTCGGTTTGTACAGGTATGATAAGATGTGTTGCTGCAATTACACTCATAATGCTTAAATACCCCAGTGAAGGAGGGCAATCGATAAGGACATAATCATACTTATCAACTACTTCTTCAAGCGTAAATTTTAGCTTTTGACGACTATCGGTTGTAATATCCCTCCCCAATTCCAATTCGGCACCAGCAAGAAAACTATTGCTAGGCACAAGGTGCATATTATGTATAGGTTCGTGCCAGATATCCAGTTCTCCACGGTCGGTAATAGCAGCATATATTGTTTGATTTTCAGTTAAATTTTTTGGTTCAACTCCCATAAATGTTGTCAGACTGGCTTGGGGATCCATGTCTATAAGCAAGACTTTATGTTTTTTGGCAAGATGATATCCAAGATTATGTACTAAAGTTGTTTTTCCAGCGCCGCCTGATTGATTAAATGCTGCAATTACTTTTGTTTTTGTGTTGTACATAGGGAATTCGGTTCTGATCTAGATAATTCGGTTCTTAACTAACTGTTATACATAGGGAATGTGGTTCTTAAGTAGGTAATTTAGTTCTTTCCTGACTGCCACATATCTATAAAACCTTTGGATATAAAATTACCATACTTACGAGGTACAAGTATCTTTATACAACTTACAATTATTGAACCGATTAAAAAATATTGACAATAGAATCAGGGTTTTAGCCATTGCCAGTTAAGAACCCAATTACTCGTATACACATGATGATATTCGTGACTAGCTGCTAGCTGTTATGATTTTATTAAAACTTAAAATTTAAGAACAAAAAAATAATATCAACACGAGTTTCGGGTACTCATGTAGATATTATTTTTGTGAGGGTTAATTAGAATGGAGGAGTATCGCTCGCTTCTTCGCCATTTTGGTCTAAGATTTCTTGCGCGAAGTCAGGGGTTTCAACTTTCTCAGGCTGAACCACTTCTTTGATAGGTTTTCCTATTTCCATAAAACCCCTAATAACGAGGCTGGCTACCTTTTCTTTATAGGTTTCCCTTTCGCTCGTTTGTAAATCGATGTACCCGTTGGCTATACCTTGCGAGTACTCTCCGCTGCTTCTAATATCTAAGGCAGGGGTTCCTTTACAACGATAAGGGATTTCATCGACTACTAGACCGTCTTTGCCACGGTAGCAAAATTCGGCTAAACCATAACATATAAGCGAACCTTCTTTATCGTGGCTTTCATTAAGGGATTTGATGATTACAGAGGTGTTGATTTCAATCATGGTGTTGTAGTTTATATTACTAATTAGTTAATTCGTTAATCCCCAGCTAGTTAACTAACTGGGGTTGTTTTGCAATCATTAGAAATTGGCGTTAGCTATGTTTGTGGCGAAGTCATGCTGCGTAGAGGATTTTTCTTCGCTCTGGTTGCGAGAACCGACTAATTCAACTGTTTGGATGGTTATGACAGGTTTAGACCGCATCACCCCTGATTTCTTATCAGTCCATCTATCAAACCCAAATTCGCCAATTAGAGCAAGTTGAGTGCCTTTTAATACATAGTCTTTTATTATTTCTGCGGTCACTCCCCAGGCAATAACATCAAACCATAAAGTGTCATCTTTATCCTTACTTTTCTTTTTGTAAGGAGGTCTGACTGCTAGTGACAGGCTAACTTTAACGGCGCCGCTTTCAAAGTATACAATTTCGGGGTCTTGACCTGCTCTGCCAACCAATGTGATTCTGTTGATATATTCCATATTTAAGAATTCGATTACTAATACTCCAAATTTTTATTGCGTTAGCACATGTCCTGATTGTGGTTGTTATTACTAGTAGGGGTGATTTGTATTTGCTCTTAAGGTTTGTCGATATAAATTTCACTTAGATGGGCAATATATATGTATAGATTTATTAATAATTTATGGAATTTGAATTTGATACAGTACGTCCACTAAAATCAAGATTTGTGGAATGTAAGTTAGTTTTGCTTGCTTTAATGTGGATAGAACATTCGGAAGACCAGCAAAAGAATATCACGGATGATTACTCTACGCCTTTATTGGTAGATAATTCTACTTGGTCTAATGAATTTGGTTCTGAGATTGAGCATTTTAGAAAAGTATCCAATACTGTGCGGATTGGTGTTTGGGAGGATGTGATTCGGCTTGGACTTAAAGAATTACTGATTCCCGCTTACCCGACTTGTTTACATGCTGCTTGTTATCATGCAATCGCTGCAATAGCAATGCATATAATTGATGAAGAAATTGCTGGTAAATATATTAATCCTGCTGACCCGTGTTTCGCGCGCGGGCTAGTTTATCACAGCTTAGAACTGCTGAATAAAGAAAGATATTTTGGTCATCGAGAAGATAGCTTTTATTTGACTATCGATTCGACTGATGAGGTATGTTGGGGATATGCATTGTATTATCTCACTCATGAGATAGTAGCCTATGGAGACTTTTTCTTTGTCAGCGATATTGATGATAATAAAGAGTTTTGGGAATATTATAATACTTTAGATGACGTTGAAGAAGAAGAGTTTGAGCGTGAAAATTGGTTGAATAAACCTGAAACTTATACTCAATGTCAGCCATTTATTACACAATTAACTGACCGTCAGCAACTACTATCAAGGTTAGTTACGAGAGTAGTTTATTACTTATGTGTTGGTCATGGATATGATGATAAGAATCTAGATGCAATATTAGCGATACCATTTACTTCTCGTGCGAGTGGTAGCTTTCAATCTAGTTTAGCTGCTGCTGCTTATCGGGTTGGTTATTTTATTGCTAGTCAGAATATTGAAGAATGGGTACAGGGTAGAAACTGGTTATTGCATGATGCTTTTTTGAGTGTGCTACCCTTTTATGAAAAAGGGAAAAAGGAAGCTAGTATTTTGTATAAATAAGATTCAGAATTACTGCTTAATATTAATTAACAGTAATTCCCAATCATCTTATTTATTAGTTGCCAAATAGAGATAGTTGAACATCATTCTGTAATATAGGTTTATCTTCTTGTTGTGCTTGTAAATCGCGCTTCTTAATCTTTGTTCCCCACTCTTTACTAGAATGTTTGATTACACGAGAGCGAATATCTCTAGCAAGATATTCGTAATTATCTTTAATTTCCCTATAATCAATTGGTTTGATGCCAATTTTTTCCCAAAGTTTGTCGTAATTATAATCAGGGAATGGTTTATGCTTGCTAATAGTCTGATGCGATGCCCACAAGTACACGTTTGTCCATTCGCAAGTCAATGGCGCCTGAAATGTAATAGGCATCATTACGGCAATCACTTCGCTTGGCGTAGCTAGCTCACTTATTTCTCCTTTATTTACTTCCTCTAGGATTGTATCTAATCTATCAATCGCTACCGCATTAATCACCCATTTTGGTATTGAGTCCTTCCATTGATTTTCGGCTGTAAGAATTGGGCCACCTAAATATCTAATTAACTGCTTATCTACTTCAGCTATTTCTAATAAGCAAGCAAATACTTTTGTATTCATCCCTATGCTTGCCATTGCTCTAAGCATTCTTTGTAGTTCGGGAGTTAATACCCCTTCTCCCTTTACTTTGCTACTTTTGATTGCTTGTTCAATATCAAAAATTTGTTGTTGCATATTTTCTCCTATTCAAAAACCGCTAGCTGTTAACTAGCGGTTGGCTAAGTTGGTAAGTTTGTTAGGCGCCGAATCTAGGTTATGAGTAGCGCATCCCAGATATTTCTAGGTGATACGTGATGTTGGAACTGTTCTCTTGCTGTTGCGAATTTAGCTAGCAATGCTGTCTTTTTAGTTAGCTTCCACCAATTTGTTTGTAGGTAAGTGAGTAAGAGCGATTGAGCTTTTTTATCTAGCTTGCTTACCCAGCTACTTACTTCAAGCCCTGTTATCATATCCTGCGGTGGCGCCTGTAAGCGGTCAAGCATACTTTCTGGTACAGTATTCAACAAGTTGTGCAGCTTTATCGCGCGACCAGGACTACCCGAACAAATTTCGAGCAAGTTTTGATGCAGGTTAATTTTCTGGCTACTGAGTATTTGGCTCACTTCATCGCCAGATAATAGATTGAAAGGTACTGTTTGGCACCTGCTCTTAATTGTGGGTAGTATGCTGCTTGGTTGAGACGTGATGAGGATGAGTGTTCCTCTTCCTGGTTCCTCTAATGTTTTAAGTAGCGTGTTAGCTGCGTTGACAGTAATTTCGCAGTCGTGAATTATTACCACTTTGCGCGCGCCCTTAATAGGAGAGGTTGATAGGAAGGTTATAATGTCGCGTACCTGCTCCACCCCAATCGAGAGATTTTCCTCTTGGGGATATACTGAGAGCATGTCTGTGGTGTCGCACAAGTAGGAAGCAAACAAATAGGCAGTTCTAGTTTTACCTACTCCTTCAGCGGTGCTAGTGAATAAGTATGCAGGAGCAATTTGATTTTGGGCAATTGCATTACTTAAGATAAGTTTTGCGGTATGCTGCCCAACTATATCGTCGAATTTATTCATATGGTGCAGGTTTTGATGATAGAGGGAATAAAGTTATCAATTCCAGATTTGAGTTCGTTTTCGAGTTGAATAAGTGCTACTAAGCTTTGCTTAAGTTTGGTTGTGCTTGCACCTTCGACTTCCTTTTTGAGGAAGTACAGTCTTTTGGGATTAGTAAGTTCGGCAAGTGTTGAAATTTTGTTGTCGGGTAGTTTTGCTTCTAACCCAGCTTTGGTTATGAGCCAAGTACGGAAACAGTTAATGAGAAATGCGATTATTTTGAGTGGATGTTCGTTGTGATCTAGCAGGTGGTGTACTAACAGCACTGCTGTATCTGCTTTGCCATTCTTGATAGCGTGAGCAAGTTCAATGCAACTAGTATTGTTATTACTGACTAGTGCTTGCACATCTTCTAGTTCAAGTTTTTTCCCATTTGAGTAAGTACTAATTTTAGTAACTTCGCTATCGATTCGTGCAGTATCGTTACCTATTGCCTCTGCTAGATAGCTTATAACTGTAGAGGTTAGTTCTAGGGAGCGCGCGCTTGCTGATGAATGAATTAGTTTTTCTATCGCTTGTTTATCCCAACTGGGGATAAGCGGAAACTCTTCAACTTCAGCATATTTGAGTAGTATTTTAACTGCTTTACTTCTACCATCTGGCTTGCTCGTTGAAGTAACTAAGAGTAAGTTTTGGTTCGGTATCTTGGCTAAATTTTGTTCTAGGCACAATACTATTTCATCTGAGCATTTATTAAAAATAGTGCCCTCTGCAATATGGACAATTTTTCCACCTTCTCCCAAAGAAACCGTTCTGGCATCTGTAATAGCTTGAGGTATTGCAGATAGTTTGTTTTCAATTTTGCTATAGCTAAATATTTCCCACTCTTTAGCTGTAAACTCTTTAGTCAATTGTTCTACCCTTTTTGAAATTAGGTAGATATCTTCTCCATAAACCAATTTTACTGGCATACTTTTACAAACGTTTGGCGTAAATTCTCCAACGAAATGCGTAAGCCAGTAAGCAGTGATATTTAATACTTCTGCATCTTTTTAATTTTATTGTTGAGTTTTGTAACTATTTGAATTAGGCTTTTAGTCTCAGCTTCTAATAAATCTAATTTTTTATCATATTGCAATAATTTAAATGGAGTAAAACTTTTTAAATTAAATTTAGCTTGTAAGTATGATGCTAAAATATAACAACTTATACTTACTATTAAATAGGGTATTGATTGAAATAACGCAGTATACAAAAGTGATATTATGAAAATATAGCCTAAAGTTTTGTATATTAGTTTCGGATACTTATTTATTATTTGAGTTAGTTTATTCATAGTTTATGTGTGATTTTTTGGCTTTAGAGGATGTTTGAAAAATTAAATTCTAGATATAATCCCCCCAACCCCCCGCGAATTCGGGGGGCTAAAATCTCTCTCTTATTTTCACCCCTTAATAATGAGAACTAAAACCACTCTTCTTTTCCCCCCTTCCGCGCGCTACGGTGTATACACAAGTCTTGAAAAGCTTGCAAAGGATGCCTGGGATGCTTGGGATGCAGGGCGGGGAGGAGGTTTTTAGAGGCATCGGTTTTGGGAACGGCGTCACAATCACGAGTTCTCCCAACTCTCCAACTGCTTGATTTTCCGTACTCCCCCTGCACCCCCTGCACCCCTGCCCCCGATGCCAAAAAGTTGTGTGTACACGGTAGCCTTATTAAGGGGGGTTAGGGGGGATCATATGATTTCTCTTAGGAGTAAATAAAAAATAGTACTACAGATTAAACTGTGGCACTATTATACTTACTACTAAATCTAATTGTCACTAGCTATTTGCTTCTCAACCGTAGATTGTTTGGACTTTTGAATTGAAATATCTGGCTGAGTCCCGTGAAATTGGCGCCATCCATCTAGCTCCTGAAGGTATAACAACACTGCTGACGGGCCAGCTACTTGATATAATGATATAGCTGATTCCCACTCTTTGAGAGTTGCTTTCTTCTCTTGAAGGATTGTAATGATAGCGGTGGGAAGCTTTATTTCTTTACCAGTATCTAAATCAAGGTGAGGTGTAGTTTCTAGAAGCAATTCCTGCTCGGATAGTACTACACCACTAGTTTTAAGGTTTATATGATTTAACAGGGAAGTTATTCTTGATAGAGGTAGAGTGAGTTGTTTTGATTCATTAACTTTCTTCTTGATTTTAGCTTTCGGTTTAATGACAACAGGATTTTGAGGTGTGGGTACAAGGTAGCTTTGTGGAAGCTCGATTGATAGTTGCTCCTTAAGTCTATATGATACATATTGTTTTTGAGGTTGAGTTATTTTGTATGAAAATTCGGCTGTTTTTCTAGGGTCGCCAAACTTTTTGAGCTTTACCTTTATTTTGTAAGTTATTTGTCCTTGAATCAGTGTATAGCTATCAAGAACAACAGGGACGGTATATTCCCACCACTCGATTTCTACAACTCGGTCGCCATCGTTATGTTTATACACATTAGTTAATCTGGCGCCAAGTTTGTCTCTGAGGAAGTTATCCAGCCATTTGCGCTGCTTCTTGTTTAGCAGTGATAATTTCTTAGCCATTGTCAATTATAATTAGAACAGAGTTAGCTGTTTATTGCTATCTAACGCTAAAGGATTAGCTATTTGGAGAATTTTTTCTCTTTTTTGGTTGATAAGATCAAGATAATATTGGCGAGCATACTTTTCCTGAGTGTTAATATTTACTATTCCTGTAAGTCCATGATAGTAAGTTACTAAATCACCAAAATTTCCTATTTTAAGAAGTTCCTTTTCTCCCTCACGTATTCTGCGAGTGATAGATAAATCTTCCAGAGGATAATTACCGGACAAAATCTGTGATTTAACGCTATTGTGAAACTTCTCAGCTTCTGAGATATCCTTGATTAGATGTGTTAAATAATCAATAGGATATTCTCTCTCAAATTTAGAACGAGAGCGACTTCTCCAACTGCCTTTACGGATAATCTTGCCGTTTTCTAGCCACAGCAAATAGTTTCTGGTTCCCCTTTCAGGAACGAACATTGCTTTGGCAATAAACTCCAGTTTGATTGTTAACCTTTTCGGTAGTTGAGATTGGAGGATTGTATATACCTTTTCTGGGTCGGGATGGGTGAAGAATATACCGTCTGTATCGACCTCGACGGGTATTCCCTCATTTGAGGTAATGATATCAATCGTATACTGGAGGATGCGGCGCCCGTAAGCTGTTATCAGAGCAGCAGCTTCCATGTCGTTAAACGGTAGGTCAGATGTTCCAAAGAAGCCGAACTGGGAGTTAGCTAAGATTTTGGTAGATGCAATTTTGTCTTTAGCGGTAATATCTCCATTTCTACTGAGATTTTCTAGCCTCGATTTTTCATCAACCAGGTACTGTAGAATACCTAACCCAATGCGGTCGGTATCTTTGTAAGAAACAATCCCCTTCGATATTATGGTTCTGGGATACATCGAACTAAAATCGATGTAAGCAACTTTGTAATACAACCCTGGTGTGGAATAAGCTATTCCTCCCTGGAATTTGTACTTGCGGTCGGGTTTGGGTTTGTAATCTGGGTAATGATGTTCGTAAATTCGCTCCCACTTCCAGCCGTTACCACCGAGCGCGCGCTGCTGTAGATTTGTTCTTGGTACAATTAGCCCTTCGTAGTAATAAGAGGGTACAAGCCTTTGGGCGATAAGTTTGGTATCCTCAAGGTCGTAAATAAGATACTTTTTGATTTTTGCCCACCCTTTACCACAACCAGCTTTCCAACAAGCGAGTATTTCTTCATATTGGAGAACTAACCTAGCTTGAGTACGCAATCCCATTTCCAAGACAGCAAGTTTGAGTGAACGTCCGTTGGTTAGTTCCTTAGCAACAAAATCCCACCTCAGCACACAAATAAAAATATCTACATGTTTTGGACTTTGGACAAAATAGTACGTTCGCGCACTAATATTGCGAAGAACATTTACGTTGTTTTCATTTATATTTTTCATTTTATTAGATTGACTTCCCAGTAGTTGATATGAACTAATAAAAACTTTTGCTCTAAGTTGTTAGTTATAAAAATAGCCATCAGGGTGAGTATATCAATACATAGTATTATCAGAAACGAACTACATACCAAAACAACTGATGGCTATGCAAGTAATAAACAATAATCAATTAATAGCGCAATTCCGCTCTTTTCGGCAACATTTACGTAAATTGTTTAAATCTTACAGTGATAGTATTATTGATTTAATTGATGCTTTGGCTAGTAACTCAAACGGCGCTTCTTCCCCTGTTGAGTTATCTATAAGTCCTTTATTTGAAAGGACTTATAGCTCAATCTACAAGGCAATTGAAAAATCATTTAATTTCAACGATGATAAGAAAAAGAAGAGAAAAAAGCTAAAAAATTTAACTCGACTAATTGCTGAAGTTACGCCCCAACCGGAAAAACGCTCTTTTTACTTATTTGCAACGGATACAACTCCTCACCCGCGCCCTTACTCTCCAACCTTACCTGAAAGAGGTTATATTTACCAGCCAAATACTATTGCAGGTAATAAATCCATCGGTGTTGGTCATTCTTTTTCATTCGTGTCGCTGTTACCTGAAAAAGACTCCCACCAGTCGGCGCCTTGGTCAATTCCACTGTCGGGAGAAAGAGTTCCAACTGATAAGAAAGGTATAAGTGTTGGCATTAACCAAATTAACGCATTGATGTCAGATGAATCGCTTCCGTGGCACGGTAAATTATCAGTATTAACTGCTGATAGTGCTTATAGTCAACGCTCATTCCTATTTAATTCATCCAAACACAAAAATTTGGTTGTAATTACCAGAGTTCGTAGTAATCGAATTTTTTACTCTTCACCACCTGCACAACAAGAAGAGAAGAAACGCGGGTGTCCAAAAAAATTTGCTGAACGTTTCGACCTTGCCCTTGAAGAGACTTGGCACCCGCCTGACGAGACAACACAATTCAAGAGCACTAGCAAGAAAGGTCGCCAATTCACAGTAACCCTCAAGGCTTGGCACCATATGTTGATGAGGGGAACTCAACAAGAACAAATGTATAAATGCCCATTTACTCTAGTACGGGTTCATGTTACCGATGATACTGGCTGTGCGGTTTGGAAACCGATGTGGTTGATAGTTATGGGTGAGCAACGCGGACGTATTACGCTTGCAGAAGTCTATTCTTGCTATCGGCAACGGTTTGACATAGAACATATGTTTAGATTTAAAAAGCAACGTTTACTAATGACTAATTTCCAAACGACCGACGTAAAGCGCGAAGAAAATTGGATACGTTTAGTAATGCTCGCCTACGTACAATTATGGGCTGCAAAAGAATTATCTAACTATTTACCAAGACCGTGGGAGCGCTATCAAAAGCAAAACAATGATAAAATTATTTCTCCCAGTACCGTACAACGTGACTTCCAAAGAATTATTTCGGAGGTCGGAAAACCAGGAAATTCGCCAAAACCCCGAGGAAATGCGACTGGTAGGGTGAGGGGTCAGACCTAGACTAAAAGAGTTAAGCATCCTGTTATCAAAAAAAGTCAAAAATCAAACATTTCACAGCCTAAAGCTGCGTAGTTTTTCTGCAAATATACTTGTTTTACTCAGTTAATCTCATAACTGGGATAAAAAACTGCGTCCTTTTTTAGCTCACAAACATTGTTCGCAAACTTATTATTTTGTCCAAAGTCCAAACATGTTGGCAACCCTGAATAAATACTTCCTGAATTTCCAGGGGTTTGCCTCTTACTTCGGCAGTTGCAATAGTGCGCTTCTTAGATGCAAGTTTAAATGGATGTTTTATACCGTGTAACTCGCACCGGACGGTAATAAACGGCAAGTCAAACTCTGTCCCGTTATAGGTATAAACTACATCTGGTTTACTTCTCTCTAGTAGTTGCACAAACTGATTGAGAATCTTGCTTTCGCAAATACTCATAAAAATGAATATTTTTCCCATTTCGTCCATACAACCAATCGCGTAAATGCGATTTTCTCTAGGATTCATTCCCGCAGTCTCAATATCAACTACTAAAGTTTTAAGCTTCGGGTACGGGGTAAGACTAGTCGCTGGTTTCCATTTAGGGATGGGGGTAGTATCTTCCCAAAAAATATCAAGCTTATTTTCATCAACAATAATTTTATTACCGACTCTGGTAATAAAATTCCTATGATTGTAACTCATGAATCTTCTTGTTTATGAATTACGAATGCTAAGTTTTTTATGTCGAGGATATAATGATTCCCTTGATATCGATTGATAAAATATCCTAAATCATCAAGATTAGTAACAGTTAATTCCCTATACAGTACTTCCTGATTTTCTTCTCCGGGAGTTTTGGATACTTTCTCTCCTTCTGGGTCTTGGCAGTAGTAGCAAATAATAGGATTGTCTAGCTTAAAGTCACGGCTGGCATCTGGTATAATCTCAATTCTGTAGTGAATACTGTCAATGACTATAAATATTGCTGTACCCAAGTTCTCAAATAGTATTGATTCCAACCGTTCTAGATTTTCTAGCTTTGGTAAATCAGATTGTGAGCAATCTTTATTAAAGTATATTTCCATTGTTGAGGTATAACTACTAGATGTTTACACCTTGATCAAAGCGTATGCGAATGTGGTGATTTACAAAATATTCACAATATTTTTACTGAAAATAAACCCAACTGGCTATCTAGTATTTATACTGAGGCTATCGGTTTAATGTTGGTATAGTTATTATGCTATTTAAGAAAATCTTTTTATTGTCAATTTTTATTTATCTTATAGGTTGTTCATCTAAAACTAGTAGTACAGAGCAATTAACTTTACCAAATCTAGCAGAAGCTTCAACTGCTATATCTGAACCTGTCGTAAAATCTGAAGCGCTACCAGATTTACCAACTGCAAAGAAGTTACCCTGACTGCCTGACAGAACTCTGAAAACAAGCGTAAAATCAGGGAATTCAATAAAAGGGTTAAGAAACATGAGATGGTAAAGTTACCAGACTTATACCAAGCGTGCATCATGTCGAACTCAACCCAACTCTATGGTCAGGTATTTGGATACTTACGTCAATACAGTAATTACTGTGACTTACGTCACTTAAAAACTTTAGCCTGGATGATTAATGGATTAATATATAGTGGGCAGTTAAGCTTGAGTGCGTGGGAACCCTACGTACAAAGTAATGCAGAACAAGCCCAAAGTTACGAACGTAGGTGGCGTAGATTTCTTGAAAATAGTAGGGTTTGCGTCGAGAAGTTGTATTTACCATTGGCGATGGCAGCACTAAAAGATTGGCATAATCATCGATTATATTTAGCCATTGATACGACGGTATTATGGAATCGTTTTTGTATGATTCATATCTCAGTAGTATGTTGTGGTCGAGCAATCCCATTACTGTGGCGTGTATTAGAGCATGGCAGCGCGACAGTCGCATTTAAAGAATACGAACCAATGTTGCGTAAAGCCAGATGGTTACTACGCCATCATCCTGATGTCATGATGCTTGCAGATAGAGGCTTTGCCAATCATGATTTTTTGAGTTGGCTGCAAGCAAGTAATTGGTATTATTGTATACGTATAACTTGTGACACAAAGTTACATGGAATTAGGCGCCATCCGATAGAAGCATCTTCAATTTATCCCAAAAAAGGGGAAGCAGCTTTTTATCGTAATGTTGGATTATGGCAAGACGGTTTGATTCGTTGTAATCTGGTAGTCGCTTATCCAGAAGGGGTATCTGAGCATTGGGCTGTTATTACAAATGAACCTCCGACTTTAAAAACATTACATGAATATGCCTTGAGATTTTGTGTCGAAGAACTATTTCTTGACAGTAAATCTGGTGCATTTGAATTGGAGGACTCTCGCCTCAGAAACGCAAAATCATTGGAGCGTTTGTATTTAGTTGCGGCTTTAACTTTACTTTATAGTACAGCACAAGGCATGGCAGTACAAGTGGCTGGTCTACGTCAACATGTTGACCCTCATTGGAATCGTGGTCTAAGCTATCTTAAAATTGGTATTAGCTGGCTTAAAGGTGTTATTCATAAGGGGCGCCAATTGCTAACCCCAATTCCTTTGTTACCAAAAGACCCTGAGCCTTGTTTTGCTTCCAAAAAAGCTCTTCAAGATATAAGTTACGGAATATGGTTTTCTCGCATTTACTGTTTAGAGTGCAGACCTTGATTTCACTGCCTTCCGTATCAATCTGTCAGGCAGTCAGCTTTTGAAGGTCAGGTTTATCTATATTAACTCGGCTAAGATTCGCATTTTCAGAATGCAAAGGTAAAGGATACAATCGAGCAGACTCCGTTGGAGGGAAAAGTACTACTTGCTTTTGACCTTTAACTTGCGCCAAAAAATTAGGCGCAAAGTCGTAGTGGATCGGAGTAAAGTTGCCGCCAGATCCAATCCACAAATTCATCGTTGTATTATTTTTATTGAAGTATTCTGGATACTCGAGATCATTAGCAAGTACAGGAAATTTTTCTGGAATTGATTTATGTTGGAGATAGTAAGTTTTTTTTAGTTCATTCTTTAATGAGATTAAGTCTATATAGTTTCTAAACTCCATTTCTTCATAACAGGTGGAAGACCACCCTTTTTCGGGATCGCAAGGGAAGATCCCGTTGGAAGAAACAGCTATGGGGAGAAGCACTGTTCCGATGACAGATTTTAGGTAATCTGGTGTCCATAAGGACAATGCTCTCCAATCACTCATCGCCTCAGTGATGATAATGGGCTTGCTGCGAAAAAAGAAATCTCGATAGAACACCTCTCGTGTCGGTCGTTGAATACGTTCAACTTTATCTATTTTAGTTAAATCAATATTTTCCATTACGAAACACCTCTTTGAGGATAATTGAGAATCGTCGTTGATGAACACAAAACACCCCTTCAAACCTTATAACTACAAATTGTAGTATGAGCATGGCTCTATAAAAGACCACGTAATATACAATTAGCGCTCCTAACTTCAACAGCTTAGTAATAATAGTTCCAACTTGAGCATTTTGTAATTCAGTTTTAACCCTGAGCGGGTGGAAATAAATATTTATCGTTGAGAAAAGGCAGATAGCAAGAGGGAAGAAGGTTTAAGCTTTACTTATATTCTGTTAACTTACATCTTGCATCAATAAAATTTGATAAATTTTAAGCACTCAGTACTAAACCTCTAGTCCTTGATTTAGTTAGAAAAGGCAGTAAAAATAATGCAGCTTTATCACCCTAATTTTTATTTAGCCTGAGTATGTACGGAAAAGTGCAAGATGTAAGTTACTGAATGTCAATTTGTGAATTACCCCGACGAAGTATACGCGCATAGAGTAGGAGTACTGGGGACAGCACAATGCCGGCACCTACCATCACAGCACCAATGGACATTACTTTTCCGATGGCGCCAAGAATCGGGCCACCGATTATCTGTCCGAGTGCATTAAACTGACTGCTTGCTGAGAACACCGTAGCCCGCACGTTCGGATCGAGTTTCTGGTTAAGCCAGGCAGTATAAATTGGGTTGTTCATTGCACGGAGGAGATAAACTGCCCAGTAAGCAACAACGGCCACGACAAAATTACCAGCCAGACCAAAGGTAACAAGGCTGGCAATTAGCAGGATGTTAATGGTGAACAAGGCCCGTGCTGCACCAACATGACTGGTCATATTAACCCTCCGCCTGACGAACTCAACTGCAACAATGCTAAGAAGTATCGCTACGGCATTGATAATACCGAACCAGACGATCGGCTGGAATTGACCTAGATTAGGTAAGGTGAAATTTTTCCATAAGTGGACTTCCCAGAGGCGGTCAAATCCTTCACTAGCCATACCATACAGGGCGCTAATGGCAAGAACCGTTATCAGTACTGGTTTTTGGCAAACAATCTGTACGCCGCTTCGCAGAGTATGACCCATTGCCTGCCACGAATTGCGCTTTTCTTGCGGAGTTGGGATAAAGCCTTGTTCAGGCATGGTGATAAGCAAGAAGATCCCTAACCCAATGAACAAGTTACCTCCTACAATAATTGGCAAGTTGAGTTGGAAACTAGCTAGACCAACGCTGAGAAATGTGCCGACCAGGGCACCAATCTGACCAGTTTGTGAACCCCGTAAATAGACAGAACCCACGTTGGTTTCACCTACTTCGTCAGCAATCCAAGCATTTTCAGCCCCGCTGGTAAATGTGGATCCTATGCCCCAAAGCACTTGTGCCAGAAGAATTGTTTGAAAGCGGGGGATTAAACCTTCAAGCAAAAACCCTACGCCGATCAATAAAACGCCAATAATGATCGACAAACGACGGCTATATATATCGGCCACCAAGCCAGTAGGAATTTCGCACAGCAAAACCGTGCCTTCCAAAACCGTGCCAACTAGTAGCAGTTGCAGCGGATTGAGACCTGCATTAGTCACGCGGTAGACCGCGCTAATAGTGGAATACATAGTATATATTAGCGCTGATACACTAGTTAAAATCGCATAGACTGTATATGCAGGAAGTTTTTTAGTTGGAAGTGTAAAGACTGACTTTTTTTTTGGCATTATCAACTAGTCGCTTACTAAAAAAACGTTTTGCAACTTCTACATTTTGTTTATCAAAACGTGGAATTTATATTGATTTCGTAACGCAAAAAGCATTTGAGAAGATTTGCAGTTAACTGAATGAGTTAAGTACTGGCATTTCGAGTTTCGCATTCTCAGAATTTTTGTATAGGTTGTAGCACTTTTACCATAAATTTAGGAGACCCGATTTCTGTTGTGGTGTAAGAGGCTTCACACCACTGTAAACTAATTTTAAGATAGCTCAAACCACGATTCCAATGAGGGTCAACATGTTGACGCAAACCAGCGGCCTCTATAGCAATACCTTGTACTGTACTATAAAGTAAAATTAAAGCAGCAATTAAATATAAACGCTCCAATGTCGGTCGCATTTCTAAGGCGAGAACCCTCCAACTCAAAGGCGCCTAATTTACTATCGAGAAATAATTACTCGACGCGAAACCTTAAAGCATACTTATGTAATGTTTTTAAAGCTTGGTATATTTGGATTTGGGTTATATTGGACATAAATCAGCAGATTTTAACCCAAATACTCTAGCTTTCTTAGCCTTTTAGCTCGGCTAGATTACCTCACCTAAATGGATAAGCGAGTTGTTAATTAGTAGAGGATTTAAAGTGCGAACTCTATCCTTATGCATTGCTCTACTAAAGCCAGTCATCCCCCTAAAGATAGGTTTCAACTGCACGAATCGTACCAAATATCTGACTATAGAGTTGGGTCGAGTTTAACATGATGCACCTGGTAGAAGTGTGGTAACTTTATCATCTCATGTTTCTTAGCCCTTTTTATAAGATTGCTTGATTTTACTGGGCTTTTCAGACTTCTGTCAGGCAGTCAGCTTCAAAAGTTTATAAATTTTCAAAAAGCAAAGTCGTTCGAGTGTCTTCTCCAACCAGGCGAGATGCTTTTTATACCGCCCTTCTGGTGGCATGGAGTCCACTCTATCTCTACGGATACAACAATCTCTATAAACTTTTGGTGGTCAACGCCTCTGAGGCAATGGCTCACACTTGCCGGGTTACGGACGCTATACTTTTTGAGTGCTCTAAAAATGCGATCCTTAGCCCGGTCATATAGAGCGTCCTAATCTCCATGTTGGTAAGTAAAGCTCTTCAGGATTTTCGATGATAAAATTATCTTATAGTATATTTAAAAAGTTTGCTAGGCAAGGCTTTCAGTTCTGTAAAGGACGACCCGTAGTAGGCATTTGTTTAATGTATAGCTTCATCAATTTAGGAGCGTTTTGGTCTGCTGTCTTGTAGCGCCTCGTAAATGCGCTTACCACTTGCGTCGAAAAAATGGTGACAGAGAGAAATCAGCAAAGCTATAAGCGGTACGTGTTGTTAATATTGCATCAGAAGCGCTCAAATGTCGCATCATGTGCTTTGCCTAAAAGCTTGTAAGCGGCTTGATGGAATTCTCGAAGTTTGTTAGATTTCATAATGGCAGTGTGAAATTTGGTGGTACTTATCTCAGCATCTGTGTCCATAGGGTCTGTATTCTAATAAAATTTCCTGATACGTACAGTTCATAAATACTACATACAAGTGTTCTTGAGAAGTAGGTGCCTTGGGTGCGGAATGTGGGATATAATGTCATAGGTTATCTTCCAGGCTGCATACTGTATTACTAAACCATATATAGCAGTTCTAACACCAGTGAGGTACAATGAATTCTT
This sequence comes from Calothrix sp. PCC 7716, assembly GCF_019977735.1. GTDB lineage: Bacteria > Cyanobacteriota > Cyanobacteriia > Cyanobacteriales > Nostocaceae > Dulcicalothrix. The sequence continues at coordinate 7,570,363 of NZ_AP025018.1, forward strand.
TTAAAATAGGTTTTTCAAGTTTTAACGTGTACCCCATTCGATCAAGAAACGCTATAACCTTAATTTAGAGGGCTATTGGGAAAGTATTATATTTTCATACTTGGTAATGACATTTTCTTATAATTGGCTTAATCGTAAATGGAATTTACATTCGTGCTGGTAGATGATCGCTCATGACGGCTGTTGTTTTTGATTTATTTTGGTAAAAAGCTATGGTAAAAAAGGCTCATAACGGAGACTGTTACTACGATCTAGTCGTTGATACTTACAATTTATTTCATCCTGAAGGAAATATCAATGATGCTCCTTTCTACAAGTCATTGATAGATGAAGTCAATGGCGCGGTTTTAGAGATGATGTGTGGCTCTGGAAGAGTTTTAATCCCCTTGTTGCGTCAGGGCGTTGATATCGATGGACTTGATTGCTCAAATGAAATGCTTGCAAGCTGCCGTGAAAAAGCTCAAAAGGAAGGCTTGCATTGCAATCTTTATGAGCAGTTTACTCATGAAATGGAACTGCCTCGTCGTTATAAAACTGTCCTCTTCTCTTACTCCTCTTTCGCCTTACTGACAGATCGAACTAAGGCTTTTGAAACTTTACGCAAAATTTCTGTTCACTTGGAAAATGAAGGACAGCTTATATTAGACATGAGTATTCCGTGGCTTTTGACAGAAGAAGCTAGTAATGGAATGTGGAAGTTAAGCCGGAAAGGGATGTTACCGGATAACCGTTTTGTCCACATAAGTCAAGTCGCAAATCATAACCGTTTAGAACAATTGGAGCATTTACAAATAAAGTATGAGGTTTATACAAATAGTAAATTAACGGATACGCTGCTTACTGAGATGCAGTGTCGCTATTACGGGAAGTATGAACTTCAACTGCTTCTTGAAAGAGCAGGCTTTTGCAGAATCAGCACCTATGGAGATTTCAAAAATAGAGAACCAGAAGATGGCGATCGGGTAATCACATTTAGATGTTTCAAAAAACATTCAATGGACTGAGCAGATTGAAAACGGTAGAAAAGAAAAAAAACAGATTGATGGTAAGGAATGTAACTTAAAGGAAAATGTGGCCGAAATTGAAGCATAAAATGACCGTAGTCCAAAACCTAAAGTGGAAAGGGATTTGAGAGAGTTGAATGCGCGTGCTTGCAGAGTATGACAACGGAATAATAAGTATTTCAGCAAACTTTGGGCGGCCACTTTATCCTTTAAAAACTGCCACTTTATCTTTTAAGTGACACGAAAATTCTCGCTTATGCTTCCATAGTCAGAAAAGTTTTGGGTATGGTAACAGTTACGTTCCCGGATATGATATAAAATGGTTATTATATACAGTCGCAGAAATGATGGAGAAAGCTGTACTTAGAAAAGGACAGAAAAGGAGAACCGAGCATGAACGAACTAGTGCAACGATTATCACAAGGAAATCATCCTGTTGAAGCCAGTTTACGACCTGAAAAAACCATTGCAGCACTCAAAGAGAGTATTGACAGAGGGTACGTTCATATCAAATTCACTCAAACTAAAGGAGGTACTGATTTAGGTGTCAGACTTGATCCAAAAGCATCCAATCTTAAAGAGGCTGACTTCGAGCATGAAGCGGGGAAAGTCCACTTGGTTGGAAATCTGACACTTAATTACATAAAAGTGCGATGCATTGCAGATATTGACCTAAAAACCCTTGAAGGATCGGGACATCTTGAGCCAATAGAAGAATGAGATGCGCTCTTAGCGATCTGTACAGAGTTCACGAATGACTTGTCTGAAGCAGGAAGACTTTGAGCGTTCCTACCTTGTTATGCAAGGCAGAACTAATTAACTAACAGGAGACAACGATGAATAGAGATGACTATGAAGACAACACAATTTACAAAGTAGTTTTGAATCATGAAGAGCAGTATTCAATTTGGCCTGCGGATCGGGAGAACGCCTTGGGTTGGAAGGATGCAGGCAAAAGTGGTCTTAAGGCGGAATGCCTAGCTTATATTAAGGAAGTGTGGACTGATATGAGACCGCTCAGCCTTAGAAAAAAAATGGAGGAGTCAGCGCAAAGTTTAGCATAGCTCTACTCTATAAGAAACGCGCTTGGGCACTTGCGTGCTTGCGGGTGAGACCGAAAAGTTTTCTAAAAGACTTCTCAGCGCTTCTGACGGAACGCAGATACAATAAGCTCAAATTATACGCCCAAGCCAAAGAAAAAACCGTAACTCAACTTGTAGAAGACTGGGTAGACAGGTGAGTATTGCCAGAGTTAGACAACACCTCGGACACACACGAGGGGTGTACCTCGTAGTTGCTTCACTATCCATCCCCACCGTAAAGGCGGTGGGGGATTTCGTGGAGTTTAGTTAAGAGTTTGATGCGTCGGAGTGCTCAGGACAATTAATATTGGGCAGAAGTTGAGCGAAGTAAAAGAACAGTTAGGTCAAGTAGGTCACAGAAATTTCAGAACTTGGCTCAAGGCTGAGTTTGACTGGAGTGTTAGAATATCTGCTAGATTTATGCAAGTAGCTACTCAATTTAAATGTGCCAATTTGGCACATTTGAACATTACTGTTTCAGACCTTTAATCTAATGACTTATTTTCCTACAACAATAAGTAGTTGTGCAAAATTAATTGTACATTCCAAAAAATGGAAGTCCTTGCGATTGCTTCGTTCCTCGCAATGACTATATATATTTAATTTTGCCTAAGCACTTAGAATATAGATGGCAACAGCTACAAAACAAATGAGTCGAAGCAACAAGACACTACAAGTTGGCAAAGGTTGAGTAGGTCAACTCATGTAAAAGAATGTGAACGGAGGTATCATTATGGCAACAATGGGAAAATATTGCAAAGCTTATTCTCTGAAAAAATTACGTGAGTTTACTCAGTGGACGGAGTGTGCTGAAAATACAAGGAAAGAAAAGAAGAAAGTTTCGGGCAGGGAAGTTGAAATTAATAGGGAGCTAAGAGATAATGACTTTCTTTACCTGCAAGAAAACTATGTAGTCACAGATGGAATTTTCAAGGATGAGAATATCATTTTTGAGAATGTAACACCTGAATGGCAAGAATTTTGTCACAAAACCCTCGCATTTGAGATTCCAGTCTACGAAACCGCACAAGTACAAGCATCAACAAATCAAAATAAAAGTAATTCTTAAGGTGGAGACACTTGCATGAATAAGTCAGTGCAACAATCGCCCTTTTTCGAGCCAATCGTTGAACATACTACACTAGTCGAACTCCTGCGGTGGAGAGCAATGCAGCAGCCTAAACAAAAGGCATATACTTTTCTACTCGACGAAGAAGTTGAGGGATACCATTTGACTTATGAAGAACTGGATTGTCAAGCTCGATCCATCGGCGCCTTGCTACAAAGTTGGGGAGTAAGTGGAGAGCGTGCGCTGCTACTCTATCCGCCCGGTTTAGAGTTCATTTTCGCGTTTTTTGGTTGCCTGTATGCTGGGGTTGTTGCTGTACCTGCTTATCCACCTCAATTCAATCGGCCCATGCCCCGGCTTCAAGCTATTGTGGCGGATGCACAAGTAAAGGTAGCACTCACAACAAAACAGATTCTATCCAATATAGAGCATCAATCCACTCATGTTGCAGGCTTGGAGACTATGCAATGGTTAGCTACAGATGGTATTGCAGGTAGTATAAAGGACAACTGGCAGGAACCAGTGATAACTAAAGGCACTTTAGCTTTCCTGCAATACACTTCGGGTTCCACAGCTGCGCCGAAGGGTGTGATGGTAAGTCATGGCAATATTCTGCATAACGAACGAATTATCCAAAAAGCTTTTGAGCATACATCACAAACTGCCATCGTAGGCTGGTTGCCCCTTTTTCATGATATGGGTCTAATCGGGAATATGCTTCAGCCCCTGTACTTAGGTACCCCATGCGTCCTCATGTCTCCTATGGCTTTTTTGCAGCGTCCCTTGCGCTGGCTCCAAGCTATTTCTCACTACAAAGCTACTACCAGCGGCGGTCCCAATTTTGCTTACGACCTATGTGTTCGTAAAATCACTCCTGAGCAACGGGTTACTCTTGATCTAAGTAGCTGGGAGGTGGCTTTCAATGGAGCTGAACCTGTCCGTGCCAACACTCTTGAACAGTTTGCTCGCACTTTCGCTGATTGTGGCTTCCGTGCCCGCGCATTTTACCCATGTTACGGCATGGCAGAAACGACTCTAATTGTTTCTGGTGGTTCCAAGACAGCCCCACCAGTACTTCAAAACTTTCAGAAAACAGCACTAGAGAAAAATTGGGTCGTGCCAGCCAGTCAAGAAGATGTTCTTGCCAAGACACTGGTTAGCTGTGGTCAACCCCTGCAAGATTTGCATATAGTGATTGCGAATCCCAAAACATTAACCCACTGTAAATCCGATGAGGTGGGTGAAATTTGGGTATCAGGTCCTAGCGTAGCTCAGGGCTACTACAACAGAACCGAGGAGACGGAGCATGCTTTCCGGGCATACCTAATAGACACTGGCGAGGGGCCGTTTCTACGCACAGGAGACCTAGGATTTTTAAAGTCTGGTGAACTGTTTATCACTGGTCGTCTCAAAGATGTTATCATCATTCGGGGTTGCAATCACTATCCTCAAGACATTGAATGGACTGTGGAACAGAGCCACCCTGCACTACAACCTAGCTGTGGTGCAGCGTTCTCTATTGATGTTGCGGGTGAAGAGCGGCTGGTGGTAGCTCAAGAAGTGAAGCGCAGTCACCTGCGAAACCTGAACGTTGAGGAGGTTATGAGAGCTATCCGTAAGGCGGTGGCCTCTCATCATGATTTGCATGTTTATGCATTGTTGTTGCTTAAGACAGGAAGCATCCCGAAAACTTCAAGTGGCAAGATTCAACGCCATGCCTGCCGTGCTAGCTTTGTAAATGGAAGCCTGAATGTTCTAGAAAGCAGCATCTTAGAAGGCTTCTATTCCACAGGAAACGAAGATAGCCTTACTCGTGAAGCTTTGCTGGCAACAAAACCAAAAGACCGCCAGCCGCTGCTAGAGTTTTATCTTCAACAGCAGGTTGCTCAGATTTTAAAAGTAGATCTTGTGCAGGTAGACCGACAGCATCCCCTGGCAACTCTGGGGCTTGACTCTCTCATGGCGTTGGAACTGAAAAACCAAGTCGAGGATGACCTAGCAGTAGCTATACCTATGGAGAGCTTTCTCGGTGACTCCAGTGTAATTCAACTCGCAACGCAACTGACAACATACTTGTCTAAGGCATCTATGTCACTCGTCACAGCAAACGCTAGTAATGATTGGGAGGAAGGTGAACTGTGATACTAACGGAGTTCTTAGAAAATCTTTCTGAAAAAGGTGTAGAGTTATGGGTTAGCGGGGGCGGGTTACGCTATCGCGCCCCTAAAGGAGTTATGACACCAGATCTGCTTCAAGAGTTGGCAGACCGTAAGGTGGAGCTTCTTTCGTTTCTTGAGCAGCTAAACCAACCGCAACGAAAGCAGGAAATTGTTGCCCCACCTCTCTTGCCTCGACCAAGAGAGAGCAACTTACCGCTCTCCTATTCTCAGGAAGAACTGTGGCTTATTGAACAACTTAGTTTTAAGAACTTTGCCCCTACAATATCTTTTGCTATTCGCCTAAGTGGCAACCTTAATATAGAGGTGTTCAAGCGTAGCCTTCAAGAAATTGTGCAGCGTCATGAGGCTTTGCGAACCACTTTCAAAACAGTAAATGGGCAACCAATACAAGTTATCGCTCCAGCCCTTAAGATGCCATTGCCTATAGTGGATCTCTCAGAGTTGCCAGAGATTAAGCAAAAAGAAAAAGTTCTACAGCTCGCCTCAAATGAGAACCAACCTCCTTTCGACCTGACCCAAGGACCGCTCATTCGGGCTACCTTACTAAAGATAAACTTAGTAGAATATGTACTGTGCTTAAGCGTACATCACATAGTCTTCGATATTGGGTCTGCAAAGGTCTTTATCCACGAACTGGCAAGGCTTTACACAGCTTTTTCTTCCGGAAAACCGTCACCATTGTCAGATCTGCCCATCCAATATGCTGACTTTGCGGTTTGGCAAAAACAGTGGTTACAAACAAGAGCTTTGGTTGATCGATTAGACTACTGGAAGCGGCAGCTAGCTGACAATTTACCTATCCTAACATTACCGACCGACCGACCAAGACCTCCATTACAAAGCTGCCAGGTTGCACAGCAATCTTTCCAAATTCCCCTTGGCTTATCTGAGTCGCTGCGACAGCTAAGTCGTAGGGAAGGTGCTACTCTCTTCATGACACTGCTGGCTGCATTTAAGACGTTACTTTACCGGTACTCTGGTCAGGAAAATATTTCTGTAGGTTCTCCTACCTTAGGTCGTGTTCATCCTTATACTAAAAATTTAATAGGCTCCTTTGCTTACCCGCTAGTGTTACTTACTAATATGTCTGGAGATCCCACGTTCCGTGAGCTTCTAGCTCGCGTTCGTGAAGTGGCTCTAGGGGCTTATGCACATCAAGACGTACCTTTTCTCAAAGTAGTGGAGGTTGCACAGCCCAAACGTAGTGGGCAAAACGGTCAGCTTTTTCAGGTGATGTTTACCTATCCTCCTAAAGTAGAAGCTATAGATCTGCCAGGACTAGTACTTAGTCCTATACAAGACTTCGCAAATGCAACATCACACTATGATTTAGTGTTGAGCATGATGGAGGAAACAGAAGGGCTGTGTGGCTTGCTGATGTACAACCCCGATATCTTTGATATCCAGACCATAAGTCAGATGGCAAAAAACTTTCAAACTTTATTGAAAGGTATAGTGGAGCAACCTGACGAACACCTCTCAAGATTGCCAATTTTGAGTGACCTAGAACAACATCAACAGCTAACGAATTGGAACAATACGCAAATAACTGATCTCCAAGCTGCTTGTATACACGAGTTGTTTGAGAATCAAGCACAGCAAATACCCGATGCGGTTGCGATAGTCTTTGAGAATGAACAACTGACCTACCAAGAACTTAATATCCGTGCAAATCAGTTAGCTTATCATCTAAAAGCATTGGGTGTGGAACCAGAAGTGTGTGTTGGTCTCTTTACAGAGCGTTCACTCGAGACAGTGGTAGGACTTTTGGGTATCCTTAAAGCTGGCGGTGCTTATGTTACCTTAGATACACAGTATCCTAAAAAATACATTTCCTCTATATTGGAGGAGGCACAATTACCTTTAATCTTGACCCAGAGCTGGCTTTTAGAAAAGCTTCCTGCGCATAGAACACAGGTGATTTGTCTGGACTCGGATTGGGAGAGTATTGCACAGCAAAGCAAGGAGAATCCAGTCAGCGGTGCGACAGATAAGAGTTTAGCATATGTTCTCTATGCATCAAAGTGGGGAACTCAAATTGAGCATCGCGGAATTTATCAACGCTTACAGTGGCTACAGGGTGAGTTTGGTCTCTCCAAAGTAGATGTTACGCTGCATAAGGCATCGTCAGTCTCAGATACTTCTATATGGGAGGTTTTCTGGTCTTTGGTTTACGGTAATCGTTTAGTTATTGTAACCACAGGAAACCAAGACAATTCCGCCCATTTGCAAAACCTGATTGCTGAGCAAAGAATCAGTTTCATTCACTTTACTCCTGCCACTTTATCTGCTTGGATCGAAGTTTGCAAAAATTCAGCAGCTGAATTGACTTCGTTGCGCTATGTGTTCTGCAGTGGGACTCCTTTAAGAAGTCAGTTGGTTGACCGATTTTTTCAATTTATTTCATGTAAGTTACGCTATTTTTATGGTTATCCTGAAACGGGAACAGAAGTTATTTCTCAAGTTTGTCAACCTGGAGAACTTAGAGATTTCGTGCCTGCTGGTCATCCCACTTATGTATCGGTTTATATTGTAGACCAGTACTTACAACCAGTCCCTTTAGGTGGAATTGGTGAAATTTGCATTGCTGGTGAGGGAATATCTCGTGGCTATCTGCACAGTCCAAAAGCAACAGCAGAACGTTTGATCGAAAATCCCTTCTCGGACTCATATAATAAAAAACGTTTATTCAAAACAGGTAGCCAAGGTCGTCGGTTGAACGATGGTACACTTGAGCTATTAGGCTCCAATAGTAGGTACACTTGGATTAATGGTTTCCATATTAATTTAGGAGAGCTAGAAGCCATCTTGCTAGAAGATCCGCTAGTTGATGACTGTGTAGTATTAGTGCGAGAAACGGAGACATTCAAGCAGGAACTTGTAGCCTATGTTGTCTCTTCCAAACCGTTCTCCTCAGAACGATTAGCAGCTCGCTTGCAACAGATTTTGCCTGCTTTCATGCTGCCGAGTGCCTATGTGTCAGTCTTAAACTTGCCGTTTACTGCTACAGGTCAAGTGGATGAGCAAGCTCTAAGTTGTGTGGAAGTTATTGACTCTGACTTAATACAGCGGTGGGAAGAAAGATTGCGATCTATGCCAGAAATTGAGCAAGTAAAAGTGGTTGTTCAAGAACAAGCTCAAAGCACCCCATTGCTACATTTGTCAGATCTGATTCCTGATTGGAAAAGTTCTCTTACCAGTAATGTCAAAGTACCAATTAATACAGTAAATTCTCAAGTCGTACCGCAAAATAGTGAGTTAGCAAAAACTTTGGCTAGTAGCCACGGAGAACCACTGATTTTTGAACCAGATGCTCCTAGCACTCTGCCAGCAGCCTTAAAGCGAGCTACTTTACAAGGACATAATAGAAGCATCGTATATATTCAGCCTGATGGATCTCAAAGAGTGCAATCCTACGGCAATTTGTTGCAAGAAGCTGAGCGAATTTTAGCTGGTCTCAGACAACTAGGATTGCAACCTCAAGACAAGGTGATTTTCCAGTTGAAATGCAATCAACAATTCATTGCAGCCTTTTGGGGGTGTATGCTAGGCGGTTTTGTCCCAGTACCGCTATCAGTTGCTCCCAGCTACAAAGAATCTAACAGCACTGTTGACAAGCTGCACCATACCTGGAATTTATTAGAAAAACCAATTATCCTAACCGACCAGAAGATGGTCTCTGCAGTTCTTTCTCTGTCCACTCTTCTGGGTCTTGAGGCTTTTCGGGTTGCAACGATTGATGAGTTACAAATATGTCAACCTGATACAAACTGGTATGACAGTCAGCAGAATGATTTAGCTTTACTGCTTTTGACTTCTGGTAGTACCGGAATACCAAAAGCTGTGATGCACAGTCATCGCAGTTTGTTGAGCCAGTCAGTGGGTACAGCTCAAATGAACGGGTTTACTAGCGAAGATGTTTCATTAAACTGGTTACCCTTAGATCACGTGGGCGGTATTGTGATGTTCCATATCCGGGATGTCTATTTGGTCTGCCAGCAAATTCATGCTCCTACCGAAGTTATTTTACAGGAACCTCTTAGATGGCTTGACTGCATTGAGCAGTTCCAGGCTACTATCACTTGGGCTCCTAACTTTGCTTATGGATTGATCAACGATCAAGCTGAAGAGATCGCTCGAAGACACTGGGATTTATCCTCAATGCGATTTATTTTGAATGCAGGAGAGGCGATTGTTCCCAGAACAGCAAGGCGTTTTCTCGAGTTGCTTCGTCCTCATGGGCTAATGGCGACTGCTATGCATCCTGCTTGGGGAATGTCTGAAACTGCTTCTGCTGTGATTTACTCGAAGCGTTTTTCATTAGATTCAACAAAGGATGACGATTCATTTGTTGAATTGGGAACACCTATCCCTGGATGTTCCGTCAGAATTGTAAATGATCACAACCAAGTTGTCAAGGAACGGGAAATTGGACGTTTGCAGGTCAGGGGATCTATGATAACCTCTGGTTATTATCAAAACCAAAAACTTAACCAGGAAGTTTTTACAGATGATGATTGGTTTGATACCGGAGATTTAGGATTTTTACACGAGGATCGCCTCACCCTGACTGGTCGGCTGAAAGATATTATTATCATCAATGGCATCAACTACTACAGTCATGAAATTGAAGCGGTGGTTGAAGAGGTTGAGGGTGTAGAGGTTTCTTATACTTGTGCATGTGCTGTCCGGCTATGTAATAGCAACACTGATAACCTAGCTATCTTCTTCAATACTTCTGTAAGTGATGAAAAGCTATTGACAGAGTTGCTCAAGAAAATTCGAGATTTGGTTATTTATAAAGTTGGAATTAATCCCACCTACCTAATTCCTGTTGAGAAAGAAGCAATTCCTAAAACTGCTATCGGAAAGATTCAACGCTCTCAAGTCAAGCAACGCTTTGAAGATGGCGAATTTGATAGCATCATGAAACGGATGGACATCTTGAGTGCTAATGCTAACACGCTGCCAGCCTGGTTCTATCGTCAGATTTGGCGTTGTCGGCAATTAGTCTCGCAGTCTTTTCAGATTCAGACAAGCCACCTCTTAATATTTCTCGACCAAGGGGGATTAGGTGCATTTCTTTGTGCAGAGTTGAGTCGGCAGGGTATAACTTGTATAAGTGTGGAACCAAGCTCCAATTTTGCTCAAATCAGCGCTAAACACTACTGTATTAACCCTGAAAACCCTGAACACTACTTGCGCCTCTTGGTGTCTCTGTCAGAAAACGATTTTCGGGTTAATCAGATTCTCCACCTATGGACCTACAATGAGTGGACGACAGAAGTTTCTAGCCTTGAGGCACTAGAACAAGCGCAGAATCAAGGAACTTATAGTTTACTCTTCTTGACCCAAGCTTTGACTCAACTTAAGAAGGATGAACATACACTCCGATTATGGGTTGTTTCCAGCTATACACAAATTGTCTCCCCAACTGATAAGGTAGCTTATGAAAAAACTCCGATGTTGGGACTGATTAAGACAATTCCTCAAGAAACATCTTGGTTAGATTGTTGCCATATTGATTTACCTGCAAACCCGGTCGAGGAAAACGCTGCTTATATTATCCGGGAGATTCACGGAAGGCAGGGAGAGCGAGAAGTCGCTTACCGTAATAAGCAGCGTTGGGTTCCCCGACTAGAGAAAGCTAACCTGTCACAAATGCAAAAGCAGCCTTTACCGTTTAAGCAGGGTGCAATGTATGTACTTAGTGGGGGTCTGGGTGGTATTGGGGTTGAACTTGCTAAGTATTTATTAGAACATTATCAAACCAAGTTGTTATTGATTGGCCAAACTCCTTTAGCTACTGGAAATACAACACCTCACGATCTAGAACAGCAAGATACTGCCAGCGATCGCATTAAAGCTTATCAATCCTTAGTGCAACTTAAGGGAGATGTCATTTATGAGTCTGTCGATATATGCGATTTTCAGCAATTGCAAAAGGTAGTTGACCAAGCAAAATCTCGCTGGGAATGTGAACTGGCGGGGGTGATTCATTTAGCAGGGCTTTACCAAGAGCAATTGCTAGTTGACTCAACCCGCGAAGACCTGGCGACAATCATGCGTCCCAAAGTTTTAGGCACTTGGGTGTTGCATCAACTCCTGAAAAACAAGCCTCAAAGCATTTTCATTAGCTTTTCTTCTGTCAATGGTTTTTTTGGAGGCGCCAGAGCAGGTGCATATTCAGCTGCCAGTCGTTTTCTAGATGATTTTACTCATTATCAGCGCTATAAATCGGGGTTGCAGAGTTATTGCTTTGCCTGGAGCTTATGGGACGAAATAGGGATGGGTCGTGGCTATCAAATGAAAGAGTTGGTTCGTGCTAAAGGATACCATACTATTAAATTAGATCAAGGACTTAACTCATTTTTTGCTGGGTTACACTACGATCAAACAAGGCTCTTAATTGGTTTGGATGGCAACAACCGACATATTCAACGCCACACAGAGACAGCATTTCGTCACTTTCAGCAACTATGTGCTTATTTCACCGCACAAACTAACCAGTTACCTACCGCTCGATTACAAGAGCAAGTCATCCGGGATCGTTTTCAGCTGCAAAGCCACTGTGATTTCCAGCAGATTCAAGAACTACCACTGACAGACGCAGGCGAAATAGATCAACAGCGGTTAATTGCTACTGGTTACGTTGTACATCAAACAGGAGTTGCCAAACGGATCGCACCACGAACTGAGATAGAACATCAGATTACTCGTATCTGGCAAGAGTTGCTCAATATACCGCAAGTGGGTATTTACGATAACTTCTTTGAGTTAGGTGGAGATTCCATTTTGGGTGTTCAAGCTGTAGCTAAAGCAAGCCAGCTAGGTCTTCGATTCACAGTAAAACAGCTTTTTCAAGCTCAGACGATTGCAGAGTTGGTGCATTTAGTTAGCACAACCCCAAGCGTGCAAGCTGAACAAGAGATGACAGGAGGGCAGATTCCTCTAACCCCCATACAAAAGTGGTTTTTTGAGCAAAATCTTCCAGATTCCAATCATTTTAATATGGCGATTTTTCTGGAAGTACCAAAAGATTTGAACACCTCGCTAGTAGAAGCAGTAATTCAACAACTTCTGCATCATCACGATGCGCTCCGCATGCGTTTTGAGCAACACGAATCAGATTGGCAGCAACTTAACGCAGGATGGCAAGAATCAAGAGAAACGGCAGTCTTTTGCCACATTAATCTGGAAAGTTTGCCTGAACAGGAACATATTACTACTATGGAGACAGCCGCTGCACAGTTGCAAACCAGCTTGAACCTACAGCAGAGACCGCTCATACGGGTTGTGTATTTTGACTTTGGTCTCCTAAAAAAAGGTCGTATGTTGTTCATTATTCACCATCTAGTAGTAGATGGTATTTCCTGGCGGATATTGCTAGAGGATTTTCAGACAGTTTATTTACAACTCAATCAGGGCAAAAATATAGCACTTCCGCCTAAAACAACGTCCTTCCAATACTGGTCTGAGCGACTCATAAAGTATGCTCAGTCAGAGGAACTGCGCTCAGAACTGGCGTACTGGCTTGAAAGCCTTGATAAACGAGTTTATCCTCTACCAATGGATTGGTCAGACGGCGTAAATACTTTTGCATCGCTCCAAACTGTATGGGTGTCTCTCAGCGTTGAAGAAACTCATGCCCTACTTCAAGAAGTGCCGAAAGCGTACCATACCCAAATCAATGATGTGTTGTTAACGGCATTGATACATGCTTTTGTACAATGGACAGGAGAACCCACCCTACTGATTCATTTAGAGGGGCATGGGCGGGAAGAAATTTTTGAGGATGTGGACTTATCCCGCACAATAGGCTGGTTTACGTCTTTATTTCCTATACAACTACGTTGGAAAGGGTCTCCTGTACCAGGAGATAATTTAAAATCAGTTAAAGAACAGCTCCGCAAAATCCCAAATCATGGCATTGGCTACGGTATATTGCGCTATCTTAGTAAAGACGCAGAGATTTCTGAGAAACTGAGGGTATTTGCCAAACCTGAAGTTAGTTTCAACTATTTAGGGCAATTTGATGGGACTCTTCCCAAATCTTCTCCATTTAGACTGTCCCAAGAACCCACCGGACCGACTATTAACTTGCAGGCAACCCGATCTCATTTGCTAGACATTTGGGGAAGTATAAGCGAAGGTCAACTCCAGCTCAACTGGACATATAGCAAAAACATTCATCAACGTTCGTCAATCGAGAGACTGGCCCAAGACTTTATAAAAGCGTTGCAAGGTCTCATTGCTCACTGTCAGTCTCAAAAAACACGAGGTTACACGCCTTCCGACTTTCCAGAAGCGAAGCTGAACCAAAAAAATCTAGATAAGTTCCTTTCTAAAATCAACCAAGCTAACAAGAGGAAACCCAAGTGACATTAGAGAATATTGAATCTATATACCAGCTTTCCCCTGCTCAGGAGGGTATGTTCTTTCACAGCTTGTATACTCCTGAATCTGGGGTTTATGTTGTACAAGTATGTGTTACTTTACATGGTAAATTAAATTTCTTAGCCTTTAAACAAGCTTGGCAACAAGTTTTAGAGCGACATCCTATTTTGCGAACCTCTTTTCATTGGGAGGAACTTGATAAGCCCCTTCAAGCAGTTTATCGGGAAGTCGAACTACCGTTAGAGAAGTATAATTGGCAAGAATTCTCCGCAGTTGAGCAGCAGGAAAAATTTGAAGCTTATCTTAAGGTAGATCGGTGTTGTGGATTCAAGTTTTCTGAAGCGCCTCTAATGCGTCTGGCTCTTTTTCAGCTAGCTGAGGATGTTCATCAATTTGTTTGGACTCATCACCATCTGCTACTGGATGGCTGGAGCTTACCTTTACTCTTTAGGGAAATTCTTATTTACTATGAGTCCTTCTCTAAGGGACAGGACTTACACTTAGAGTGCAGTCGTCCTTACCGGGATTACATCTGTTGGCTACAGCAGCAAAATCTATCCCATGCTGAGGAATTTTGGCATCGGATACTCAAAGGATTTAGCACACCAACTTCTTTAAGGATAAATAGAGATATAGGTAACTTGTCTACTCAAGAGGAAAGCTATAGTGATCAACACATCGAGTTATCAATAACAGCCACAGCTGCACTACAGTCTTTAGCAAAACAGCATAAATTAACCCTGAACACTATAGCGCAAGGAGCTTGGGCACTACTTGTTAGTCACTACAGCGGCGAAAATGACGTAGTCTTTGGAGTTACCGTCTCTGGTCGCTCAACCGCTTTGAAGGGAATAGAGAATATGATAGGGGTTTTCATCAATACCCTGCCAATGCGGGTGCGCCTATGTCCGCAAAGTTCGGTCTTATCCTGGTTAGAGCAAATCCAAACTCAGCAAATGGAGATGCACCAGTACGAACACAGCCCATTAGTGCAGATTCAAGGATGGAGTGCGGTTCCCCGCAGTTTACCTCTATTTGATAGCATTCTGGTTTTTGAAAATTATCCTATAGATGCTTCTTTATGGGAGCATGGTAGAGGTTTAGAACTCCAAGATGTACGTGTTTTTAGCAAGACAAATTACCCTCTCACAGTGGAGGTCATACCTGGTTCAAAATTGTCCCTACGCATTATTTACGATAGCTGCCGATTTGAGACCACTTCGATAACTCGAATGTTGGGACATTTTCAAAATTTGCTGGAGAGCATATCAACCAACCCCAAACAAAGCCTTTCAAACTTGTCGCTGTTAACCGTACATGAGCGGCAGCAATTACTAGTGGAGTGGAACAGTAACCAAGTTGTCGATCCTACAAATACATATATTCACCAGCTATTTGAAGCACAGGTCGAGTGTACACCGGATGCTGTGGCAGTGGCATTTGAAGATCAACAACTAACCTACTTTGAGTTGAACCAACGGGCAAATCAGCTGGCGCACTACTTGCGTTCGCTGGGGGTAGAGCCAGATAGCCTAGTCGGTCTGTGCTTGGAGCGTTCGGTGGAAATGGTCGTGGGGCTGTTGGGCATTTTCAAAGCTGGTGGGGCTTACGTACCCTTAGACCCAGGATATCCTCAGGAGCGCTTGGTTTTCATGTTGGAAGATTCACAGGCATTAGTCCTACTAACCCAACAGTATTTAATCGACAAGCTTCCCGAACACAAAGCACGTGTTGTTTGCTTGGACAGTAAATGGGAGGAGATTGCCCAAAACATCTCGGAAAACCTCACGACCAAAGTGATGCCTGACAACCTAGCTTATGTAATTTACACATCAGGGTCTACAGGCAAGCCTAAGGGAGTTTTAATAAGTCACTCTAATATCGCTCGTCTGTTTGAAGCAACTCATTCGTGGTTTCACTTTAATGAACGTGATGTGTGTACCCTTTTCCACTCCTATGCGTTCGACTTCTCAGTTTGGGAACTTTGGAGTGCTCTCCTCCACGGGGGGCGTCTTGTAGTAGTTCCCTATTGGGTAAGCCGATCGTCGGCAGCGTTCTACGACCTATTGTACACGGAGCAGGTAACAGTCCTTAACCAGACACCTTCAGTCTTCCGCCAACTCATACAAACTCAGGTGTCTTTACGTGTCACCACTAAGGAACACAGCCTTCGCCTGATTATCTTTGGTGGGGAAGCTCTTGAACTCCAAAGCTTGAAGCCCTGGTTCGAGCGAAATGGAGACGAGTGCCCTCAGTTAATCAATATGTACGGCATCACGGAAACGACCGTACATGTCACCTATCGCCCCTTAAATATGACCGATCTTAGCAGGACGAGTAGTGTTATCGGGAATGCAATTCCCGACCTGCAGGTTTATATGCTGGATCAATACTTGCAGCCTGTGCCTATTGGGGTTCCAGGTGAAATGTATATCAGCGGCGCTGGTGTAGCCAGGGGCTACCTCAATCGCCCGGAGCTAACCGCTCAAAGGTTCATTCCCAACCCCTTTAGCGATAAACCGGGAGCGCGTCTGTACAAAACTGGTGACAATGCTCGCTACTTACCCAACGGCGACATCGAGTATCTCGGTCGCGTTGATGACCAGGTGAAGATTCGTGGCTTCCGCATAGAGTTAAGGGAGATTGAAGCGGTGCTGAATCAACATCCGGCAGTGCAACAGAGCGTGGTCATAACCCGAGAGGATGTGCCCGGCAACAAGCGCCTAGTGGCATATGTGGTAGTTAATCAGACACCTGTCCCCGAGAGCAAGCAACTGCAATACTTTGTTAAGCAGAAGCTGCCTGAGTACATGGTGCCCACTGCCATAGTACTGCTGGAGACTTTACCACTGACACCCAACGGCAAGGTAGACCCCCGTGCCCTCCCGGCGCCACCAGACACAACTAGGTCAGAATTGTCAGGTACCTTTGTCAAACCACGAACCCCCGTTGAGGAAATGCTGGCTGTTATCTGGGCAGATGTCCTGGGACTGAAAAACGTCAGTATCCACGACAATTTCTTTGAGTTGGGTGGACATTCGTTGCTCGCCACGCAACTGGTCTCCCGACTGCGCGACACCTTCTGCGTAGAATTGCCCCTGCGTGAGCTATTTGAGTCACCCACAGTGGCGGAGCTAGCTGAGCGCATCGAAACGGCACGTCGTGCTTCCCTTGGTCTGCATACTCCGCCCTTAGTGCCGATTTTAAAAGACACACACCTGCCTTTGTCGTTTGCACAAGCGAGGCTGTGGTTCCTAGATCAATTAGAGCCAGACAGTGCTGCTTATAACATACCAACAGCCGTGCGCCTGACGGGTTCGCTCCACGTGGCGGCGCTACAGCAGAGCTTCAACGAAATCGTGCGCTGCCACGAAACTCTACGCACCACTTTCACGAGCATGAATGGGGAACCAGTTGGGGTGATCGCCCCAGTCTCCACCTTAAGGTTGACAATGGTAGAACTGTGCGAGTTGCCACAGCCCCAGCAATCGGCTGAGGTTTCACGCCTGACTACCCTTGAGGCTCAACGGCACTTCGACCTGAAAAGTGGTCCGTTGCTACGAGCAACACTGCTGCGGTTGAGTCCAACAGAACACGTACTGCTGCTGGTGATGCACCACATTATCAGCGATGGTTGGTCGATGGGAGTACTGATCCGCGAACTGACAGTACTCTACGAAGCTTATTCTAGCGCTCAACCTTTAGCACTGCCAGAATTACCCATCCAGTATGCCGACTTTGCTCACTGGCAGCGCCAGTGGCTAACTGGTGAGGTGCTGCAAGCACAGCTTGAGTATTGGAAGCAACAACTGGCTGGTGCTCCCCCTGTCTTAAAGTTACCTACTGATCGGACGCGACCGCCGATTCAGACCTTTCAAGGGGCGACCCAATCTCTGGCTTTGACCGAACAGTTGAGCCAGGCGCTCAAAGCTCTCAGTCAGCGTCATGGGGTCACCTTGTTTATGACCTTACTGGCAGCATTCCAAACGTTGCTTTACCGTTATACCGGGCAGTCCGACATCTGTGTCGGTTCCCCGATTGCCAACCGCAAACACAGTGAGACTGAGGGGTTAATTGGCTTTTTTGTCAACACACTAGTTTTACGTACTGAGGTATCGGGAAATGCAAGTTTCTCTGAGTTACTAGCTCGGGTGCGAGAAGTGGCTTTGAATGCCTATGCCTACCAGGACTTGCCCTTTGAGCAACTGGTGGAAGCACTACAGCCCGAGCGCAACCTCAGTCACCAGCCGCTGTTTCAGGTTATGTTTGTCCTCCAGAATGCTCCAATGCCAGTGCTGGAATTGCCGGAGTTGACCTTAAACGCCTTGTCGATGGACAGCACAATTGCAAAGTTCGATTTGACTCTGTCGATGGAGGACACGCAGCAGGGACTAGTAGGGCGATTGGAATACAACAGTGACCTGTTTGATGCTATCACCATTACCCGGATGCTAAAGCATTTCCATACCTTGCTTGAAGGCATTGTCGCCGATCCATCGCAGTGCCCTAGAGACTTGCCGCTTTTAACTGAGGCAGAGCGCCTGACTTTGCTAGAGGAATGGAATTGCACAGGGGTGGATTCCCCTAAAAATTTATGTATTCATCAGTTATTTGAAGCGCAGGTAGAGCGGATTCCCGAAGCTGTGGCGGTGGTCTTTGAAGACCAAGAACTGACGTACCTTGAGTTGAACCAACGGGCGAATCAGCTAGCGCACTACTTACGTTCGCTGGGGGTGGAACCGGATAGTTTAGTGGGTCTGTGCTTGGAGCGTTCGGTGAAGATGGTTATCGGTTTGCTGGGAATTTTGAAGGCGGGGGGAGTTTACGTACCTCTGGATCCAGCTTATCCCCAAGAACGCTTGAACTGGATACTATCAGATGCACAAATCACAGTCCTCGTAACTCAGCAGCACTTGATGGCAACGCTACCCCAGCATCAGATGCAAGTGGTTGATCTGGATTACCAATGGGATGTCATTGCCCAACAAAGCAATAGCAATCTTGAGCAACAGATCGAAGCTGAAAATTTAGCTTACATCATCTACACCTCAGGCTCCACAGGCAAACCAAAAGGTGTTCCCGTTTCGCACAATTCAATTGCTCATCACTGTCGTCATGTTCAGCAGGCTTACACCCTGGATGCAAGTGATCACGTCCTCCAGTTTGCCTCACTCAACTTTGACGCTTCTCTAGAACAAATCTTAACAACCCTGATTACTGGTGCACAATTATTTTTACGAGGTACGGATGTATGGACAATCATAGAGTTTAGTCACAAGCTCTTAGAGTACGGACTTACTGTCATTAATGTTCCACCAGCCTACTGGGAACAATTGGTTCAACAGTGGGCTAACACACCACAATTAATTTTCAACCACCAACTGAAACTGATTCTTGTTGGCGGTGACAAAATATCGCTCGGAGGGCTGAAGGTTTGGCAGCAAACTCCAGCACGCTCAACTCGTCTTCTGAATGTTTATGGTCCTACAGAGACAACCATCACAGCAACAAGTTATGAAATACTTGCTCAATTTCTAGCAGATGGTTCTGCCAAAAGAGTTCCTATTGGTCGTCCTTTCCCTAACAGGACAGTTTATATCTTAGATACTCATAACAATCCTGTGCCCGTTGGTGTCCCTGGTGAACTGCACATTGGTGGTGTAGGTTTAGCGCAAGGTTATTTAAAACACCCAGAATTGACTGCAGAGAAATTTATTCCCAATCCTTTTAGTCAGGAAGCAGGGGCACGCTTGTACAAAACGGGTGATTTAGCCTGCTACTTACCTGATGGCAATATTGAGTATCTTGGCCGTTTTGATAACCAAGTAAAATTACGTGGTTTCCGTATAGAGTTAGAGGAAATCGAAGCAGTCTTGGAGCGGCACCCTGCTGTGCAAGCAACGGCAGTTGTTGTTCAGGAAGATTCTCCTGGTGATAAGCGTTTAGTGGCTTATATAGCGCCTAAACAGGTAAGTCAAATCGAACTTTGGTCATCCCTAGGAGAATACCCAGTATATGACAAACTGTTAGATTACGCTATCACCAACGATGACCGGAGAAATCATAGCTATAAAGCTGACATCAGAATCAATCAAAATAGTCGTCCAGAAGCATTGAAGTACTATCTCAGGGACTATCTCAAGGAACGCCTACCTGAATATATGGTACCCTCAGCTTTTGTACTACTAGATGCCCTACCACTAACACCAAGTGGCAAGGTAAATCGTCGCGCCCTCCCATATCCTGGCAATACTGAACCTGAATTGTCAGGAGTGTATGCGGCACCTCGAACCCCTGTAGAGGAAATGCTCGTGGGTATCTGGAGCGAAGTTTTGGGACTGAAAATTGTGGGCATCCATGACAATTTCTTTGACATGGGTGGGCATTCCTTGTTAGCAACCCAAGTAATCTCGCGTGTGCTGACCATCTTCAAAGTGGAATTACCGTTGCGTAAGTTGTTTGAAGCGCCTACCGTCGCCGCACTAGCCAAGCACTTAAAGATAATTTTAAGACAAGACCTGCCCAGGCAGGCTCTCCCCCTCGTAGCCATTGCCCGCGATAGAGAGTTGCCTTTGTCCTTTGCTCAACAGCGGCTGTGGTTCTTCGACCAGTTGCAACCTAATAGTCCCTTGTACAATATGCCTGCGGCTGTGCGCCTGAGTGGTGTACTCAACTACGTAGCGCTCTTACAGGTTTTTCAGGAAATTGTCCGCCGCCACGAAGCATTGCGTACCACTTTTCCGTCCCAAAATGGAAAACCAATACAGGCGATCGCCCCTACCCTGCACTTGAGTTTACCACTGGTGGACTTGCGGGAGTTGCCCGAAATCCATCAGCAGTCTAAGGTACAGCAACTAGCCATCCAAGAAGCAATGTGTCCTTTCTCCTTGGCTCAGGGCCCGTTGCTACGTGTAACATTGTTGCAACTGGGTGAGACAGAACATATTTTGCTCATGACAATACACCACATTGTCTGCGACGGTTGGTCTTTAGGGGTTTTGATTCAAGAAGTCGCAACACTCTACAAAGCCTTTGTTATCGGTCAACCCTCACCTCTTGCGGATTTACCTATTCAGTATGCTGATTTTGCCCACTGGCAACGGCAGTGGCTTCAGGGAGAAGCACTAGAAGAACAGCTTTCTTACTGGCGGCAACAGCTTGTTAATTTGTCTGTACTGCAACTGCCAAACACTCGCCCGCGCCCTGCTGCCCAAACCTTTAACGGTCAGATCCAATCTCTAGAACTTTCTGAGAATTTAACTCAGTCGCTGAAGACTTTAAGCCAGCACTCCGGGGTCACTTTATTTATGACTTTACTGGCGGCTTTCCAGACATTATTGTACCATTACACTGGGCAGAATGATATTTGTGTAGGTTCTCCTATTGCCAACCGTAACCGCAATGAAACCGAGCAGTTGATTGGCTTCTTCGTCAACACTTTAGTACTGCGTACTCAAGTTTATGGTCATTTCAGTTTCCAACATTTACTAGAGACAGTACGTGAGACGACCCTGGAAGCTTACGCCCACCAAGACTTACCCTTTGAAAAACTAGTGGAGGTACTACAGCCGGAGCGCAATCTCAGTCATCAGCCTTTATTTCAAGTGATGTTTGTCCTGCAAAATACTCCTCAGACAGTTCTGGAACTGCCTGGGCTCAATCTTAGCCTTTTAGAATTCGACAACAGCGCTGCGAAGTTCGACTTAACTTTGGGAATGGAAGAAACTCAGCATGGGCAGCTTGTAGCACGGTTCGAGTACAATAACGACCTGTTTGACGCAGCTACAATAACCCGTATGCTCGGGCATTTCCAAACTTTGCTCGAAGGTATCGTCACAGATCCCGAGCAGTGCCTTTCTGGCTTGCCGCTCCTGACTGAGGCAGAGTACCATCAATTGTTTGTGGAGTGGAACAATACTGCTCGGTTAAGGAAAAACAGGGGGTAAAATTTTAACAGGACTTACGGGCTAGAACGTGGTCGGGTAGGTTAGGGGTATCGCTACCCGAATGTTACTAAGAAAACCCTAATAGAGGCTGACGCGGAGACTTTGAGACGCGGAGACGCGGTGAAGTAAAACAGGGAGACGTTTGGAGACTGTTAGGTATGACTGGCTACAAAAGAAGTGAGGCAAAGTTCATTTGTTCTAGCAATCCAATTATCTAAACTGCGTTACCACGTCCTCAAATTCCTGCTATAGTTACACACATCGGAAGCTTATAAGTACCCGGACAAAAATAATTACACATTTGTTTCTAAGCACCGACTTGGAATTTAAATCCGATTTTGTATAATTAATTTTGTATGACTACTTATAGCTAATATTCGGATAAAATTCTAATAATTTATTACTAGCTTGCATGTCGGTGTGACGATAATATTGCCGCAACTGAAACCATAATATTGCCACAACATGTAACTTAAAGGATAAAGTGGCCGGAATTTAAGCATAAAATGACCGCACGACGAAACCCAAAACAGAAGCATGTTCGAGGATTTTTATCCTTGAGAACTGCGATAACATGCAGAACGTACATAACGGAAAAATAAGGATTACAGCCTTTCTGGGCGGCCACTTTATCCTTTAAAAACGGCCACTTTATCTTTTAAGTTACATGAATTGGAAGCATAAGCACGTTGTTATGAAAACCAAATTAGGAAAAAATGGCTGGATGCCTTTGTTTATAAGCATTTTATTGTAGGACTATAATCTTATACATAGTTTTGAATGCAAAGTTTTCTGTTCAAGTGTTGGTAATAATTCTTCTTTTTTATCAGCTTATAGTCTTATAAAGAAACGCCTACAAACAAAGGTATCTAGCCATTTTTTGCTTATACGCTAAAAAAAAACGGCAATATTATCGTTCCACTGACAGACACAGAATTAGCAGAAGTAATTGGGAGCAACCAGCTTAACAAATCCTGTTTAAGAGGAAATGAAACGGTTGCATATACTCCAGGGAGTTACAAGCTTAAAATTTTGGAAAGGAGACCATATTTATGCCTGAATCCTTACTGACAATTTGATACAGCATGTTAAAACTAAAAAGTGACATATATATAAAAATTAATAAGCGCTTTATAATTGGGATAGCATTATTATGCGCTGCGTGCGATTCAATAGAAGCAAAAAATAATATCAGTAACCCATCACCTGTAAATATAAATGCATCAAGTCGCGTATTAGCACTGGGAAAACTTGTACCAGAAGGTGATGTTATTAAGATTTCTGTAGTAAATGCCAGAGATAGCAGGGTGAACCAACTTTTAGTAAAAGAAGGAGACTTTGTTAAAGCGAATCAAGTCATTGCCATATTACAAGGGAGAGACAGAGCAGAACAGCAACTTCGTGACGCTCGTGCGGATGTAGCAATTAAACGAGCGCAGCTACTTAAAATTCAGCAAGGTGATGCAAAACAAGCAGAAATTACGGCACAACGCGCGACTGTTGCTGAGTTAGAAGCACGAATTAAAACTGAAACAAAAGTTAAGCAAGCAGCGATAGCGCAAGCTACTGCAACAATTCGTAATGCTCGAATAAAATTTCAACGTTATTCAGACTTAGAAAAACAAGGCGCCATTAAACGTTCTGAATTCGATGATGCAAGAGAAGAATTTGAAAAAGCAACGGCAACACTAGCTCAAACTCAAGCAGAATTAGATTACACCACATCTACATTACAAGCGCAACTAGCAAAAGAAAATGCCAATTTAAAACGTTTACGAGAAGTTCGTCCGGTAGATATAGAAATTGCATCAAGAGAACTAGAACAAGCACAAATTCGTGTTGAACAGCAAAAAGCCGTATTAGACGATACATTAGTGCGAGTACCAATTGCTGGACAAATCTTACGTATTAATACTCGTGTAGGTGAACAAGTAAATCAAGAAGCAGGTATTGCCGAACTTGGCAGAACAAATCAAATGTATGTAACAGCAGAAGTATATGAAACAGACATCGTAAAAATTCGTCCAGGGCAAAAAGTAACTGTAAACAGTGAGTATGGTGGATTTAAAGGTGAAATATATGGCGCCGTTTATAGAGTTGGCTTACAAATAGGCAAAAGTCGTCTGAACCAAGACCAAAATAACCCCAACACCGATATAAACTCGCGCGTCGTCGAAATTGCCATCCGTTTAAATCCAGAAGACAGTAAGAAAGTTGCTGCATTAACGGGGATGCAAGTAAGAGTCAAAATAGATGTCTCACCATGAAAAAATTATTTAACTTTGAACCTCCTTTAGCTTGGTCACAGTTATCACATCAAAAAGTCAGATTAGCGGTTGCCATTACGGGAGTTTGTTTTGCCAATATCCTAATGTTTACTCAGCTTGGACTATTGGCAATGCTGACGCAAGGAACAACAAAGTTACATGAAAGTTTAGGTGGCGATTTAGTAATAATTTCTTCGTTTGCTCCAAGTTTACAGTTTCGGATTAATTTCCCGCGCGCATATTTATTCCAAGCAGCAGCAGTAGACGGAGTAGCCTCAGTCAACCCAGTTTATATTACACGCGCAAACTGGGTAAATCCAAAACAATTAGAAAAACAGCAAGATATATCTGGTAAAAAACAGGTGCCTCGTCAGCGTGGACTATTTGGAAACGAAGTACGAATAATAGCCATCAACCCCGCTCAACCAGGAATATTAAACATACCCTCTGTTAACCAACAACTAAAAAAAATCACATCAGCAGACTCAGTACTATACGACCAATTATCACAATCAACCCTAGGTGACATCCCTGAATTATTCACCAAAAACCAAGAAGTACAAACCTTGATGGATAACCGTCGTACTTACGTTGTTGGTTTATTTAGCATGGGAAGCACCTTATTTGAAAAAGGTAACGTAGTGATGAGCGATTGGAATTATGCTTTACGTTACGGCGCCCATAATTTGAACCAAGCTCGTATTGGTATAATAAGTCTAGAAAAAGGCACCAACATTAAAACAGTACAAGCAAAAGTGCGCGCGACTTTACCGGATGATGTAGTAGTACTTACTCGTCAAGAATTGATGCAGCGAGAACTTCAGTATCAAGCAACAGAAGTAAATGGAGTCGTATTAAGGTTTGGGACTATAGTGGGTTTTCTAGTCGGAGTAATTATTATTTATCAAGTTTTATACACAGATATTAGCGAACATTTATCTGAATATGCAACTCTCAAAGCAATGGGTTACGCAGACCGTGCGCTGCTTTTAGTTGTGTTACAAGAAGGAGTTATTTTAAGTATACTAGGATTTATTCCTGGTTTTATTGCTTCTATCGGTATTTACCAACTACTGGTAGTACTTACTCGCATACCTTTAGTTATGCAAGCGAGTGTTGCACTTCAAGTTTTTATATTAACTATATTAATGTGTAGTATATCCGGTGCCATTGCTATAAATAAACTACGTTCTGCTGACCCAGCAGATGTATTCTAAATTTATTATGAAACCAACCATCGCAATTGCCAACCTCAATCACACTTTTGGTCAAGGTACTTTAAGTAAGCCAGTACTAAATGACATTAACTTAAATATTAACTCTGGAGAAATAATAATCTTGACTGGTCCATCAGGAAGTGGCAAGACAACTTTACTTTCATTAATCGGTGGACTGCGTTCAGTACAAGAAGGTAGCTTGAAAATCTTTGGTAAAGAAATGCGTGGCACCAGCAAAAAGCAACTAACGCAAATTCGTAATCAAATAGGATTTATATTTCAACACCACAATTTACTCAGATGTCTTACCGCTTATGGAAACGTGCGGATGTCGCTCAAACTTCATCCAGAAATACCCATGTCAGAACATCGTCAGCGTGCGGTTGCCATATTAGAAGCAGTTGGACTTGCTGACCGCGTAGACTATTATCCAGAAAAATTATCAGGAGGACAAAAACAGCGAGTTGCCAGCAATTCTCATTTTGAAAAAAAATAGAGAAAATTCTGTTATTTAAATAGAGAACTTGTGCCGAAGCATCATTTTTTGATAGATAATTATCATCCGAAGCTGAAGATAGACAAGTTTTAATAAATTTTTCCATGAAAAATAGATTTCAACTGATAATTTTAGATGAAATTATAAACAACTTTTTATTTTTTTGAATAAATAACTTTTACCTAATCTTTCAATAGATTAATATTTTTCAACTAGAATTTGCCTTTTTAAATGGGACATGCTCTGTGAGGATAAATGAAAATACATGTGACCAATCTTGAAAAAATAAATATTTTAGTAAGGTACGAATATCTTTAAAGAAAGTAGTTCGAGTTACTAATAGCTCGCGAACTTTTTGATAGGTCAAATTAACTAAATCTAAAGCAGTATGAAATAAAAAAGCTAATAAATTTAAGGATAATAATAACTCGCACAAATGATTTTTACCATGACCAAAGTTATGCTCTAAATTATAACCGTGATTTTTGAGAACGTTATTGCCTTCATTCTCAATTTTCCATCTACTGCGCGCTGCATTAACAATGTCCTCAACATTATTTTCGGTGATTTTATGATTCGTTATCCAATTGTTTTGGTAGATAACTTCTTCTGTTTTTTCATTAATAATAGTTAGTTCGCACCAATTAACTTCTATGCTTGAGTCTTTATCCATTAATGGAAGTCTAGAAGCATAGCGATAACGATAAATTAGATTCTTTCTCCCATCCCATTTTTTCTTTTCAATGGTTGTAACTTCTCCACTCTTGTCTAAGAAATCTAGCCATTCATACAAAGTTTTATGTGATGTTTCAAGGCAAACAAAAATAAAATTATAACCTTGTTTTAAAGCTAACTCACAAATCGGCTCGTGAGCATACAAGTCATCTCCTAAGAGGGTTACAGCCTTACCATACTTATTTTTATGATTCTGATTTAACCATCTTTTAACAGCCGCATTTTCGCAATCTTGTTTTTGATGCCCATCTTGTTTTTTAATAAATTCTGGTTCTAAGTTTATCACTTGTTTTTGATTGGGAGAAACTATAATAGGCGTAACACAACCATGAAAATAAGTTGTAGTTCCATTTCGATGATTACGACAGTTACAATGAGGGCAATTAATTTTATTAGATGAGAAATATTCTGTGCCATCTAAAGCTATTAAAAGTTCTTCGCCTAAGTAGAAAAATTTTTTCAAAATTCCTTGTTCCTCTAACCATTCATAAACTTTTTGAAAAACCATAAAAATATTATTAGCTGGCACCGGGTCTAATAAGTTTCTTATTTGATTATCACTCGGTATTAATTCAATTGAAAATAAACTTGCTGCGTTATCTTTTCCCTTATTACTTTTCATTAAGCGTTGATGGTCTAAAAAAGATTCTGATTGAGTAAAAAATACCGAAAAGGCAGCCATCACTGCATTTTCTACCTGATATTTTGTATTATTACCTGGCTTCCTTTCGTCGGGTAAATTATGTAATGATGACCGTAAAAATTCGATTAATTCAGGGATTTCTAGAGTCGTTTCTTTTGTAGCCATATTTAAGTAATTTGATACACTGTCATATTTTTTACTCACTGATTTTACATCATCTGGCAACAATTATAAATTTTTATTTCCATTGAAGTCTCTATCTTAAAACCAAGCTATCCCACCGGATTTCCCCCGTTTGTTCTCAAGCAGTCCTGTACTCTACTAAGTATTTATACTCAATTATTCGACCCAATTATTTTTTAGTTATCCTCTCGGTATCAAAAAATAGTTACTTAGTACTATATCGGCAATTCCAAAATCGGGGTTAATACTCTATTTTTTTTAAAATGAGAATTGCTGGCGAGTTGCTATCGCACGTGCATTAGTTGCTCAACCAAAGTTAGTTCTTGCCGACGAACCAACAGCTTCACTAGATAGCAAAATAGGACGTGACATAGTAGATATTATCCAAAGTCTTGCAAAAGAAGAAAATTGCACAGTACTTTTAGTCACTCACGACACGCGCATTTTAGATATAGCTGATCGTATTGTAAATATGGAAGATGGAAGATTACTAGCGGCATACGATTAAAGCTTGTTTAATGATAATTACACAAGTAATAACAATACGGATAGCTAATCGTCTTTTTCTTGCTAACCCTGATTTACCATTACGTTTTGCCCTTTCTAAACCGCTAAATCGATACGACCGTAACACCTTCTACAGCAGTGGCGCACAAGGATACATTGACTACCCAATGCTTGAGAAACTTTAAAAGTCAGAACTATAGAGGTGTCACGTTTATTTTGATAGATTTACCGATATTTAGTCCTAACGAGTCAGCACTTCCAGCAGGTAGTTCAATGATTTGATTGACAGAATACTTTGAACTGTATGTTGGACATTCCTTAGTAGTACAAGGAGGCGCCTTTCTAACAATATTCTTAATTTCCCCATCCTTCAGAAATATCATATCAAGAGGTACATATGTATCTTTCATCCACAGACTAATTATCTCTGGCTTGTTAATAACAAACAGCATCCCGTGGTTTGGTGGTAGTGCTGTACGAAATTTAAGCCCTTTATATAATTCTTGCGGTTCGCGCGCTACTTCTAGCTGTATAGTTTGATTGGTGATGGTAAAACTAGCGCCAATAGGTAATTTTTGCGGCTGCCTGCTGTGGAGATAAAGAGCCAAAGGTAAGATTGCTACGATAATACCAGCAATTGGTCCTATTTTATTGATTATCTTGAGGAAAAGTTCTTCTCCCCTTTGAGACTTGGTAAAATTTAATATCCGCATTTATTAAGTATTATCCAAAAATTTCAATATTACCAGTAGCAAACCGGGATTCGTCGATAGGCGAACTCGGCAATCCTTGAGCGTCTGCCTTGTTCCTCATACTTTCAACTCTATCAGCTTCACGGATAGCAAGTGGGTTAATTTGGCGCCGTTCTTCGAGTAACGCTTCTATAGTTAGTTCCAGTGGGGGCAGTATACCTTCATTGTAGGTATTTTCTGTTATTTGTTCGCAGAATATAGTTGATGCAGCGCGCTCAACTATTGTTTGTAGTTCGGCACCTACACAGCGGTTGGTTGCTTTAATAATGCGGCGCCACTCGTCTTCTGTCCAGGGGTCGCCACCATTGCGGAACCGTCTGTCAAATCTAGCACAATTCAATCTTAGGATTGTATGTCTTTCCCCATTGTTAGGGATGTCTACTTTATATATATAATCAAATCGTCCTGCGCGCGTAAGTTCAGGAGGCAACCACTCCATCCTATTTACCGAAGCTATAACTAACACATCGCTTGTTCTTTCTTGCATCCAGGTTAATAGTTTGCCAGCTAATCGTTTTGCTAGGTCATCATCTCCAGCAAATCCCTTATCAAAGTCATCAAAATAAAGTATGATTTGAGATAATCTATCTGCTAATTTGAGTAAACGTTCGAGCTTGATTTCAGCTTGATTGCCAAAACTGCGGAAGTTGCCCCAATCGACCATAATTAAAGGAATTCCCATATTCTGGGAGCAAGCTTTTGCCGAGTGAGACTTACCTGTTCCTGGTGGACCCACTAGCATGATACCTTTGGGTACGCGCAGGTTATATTGTTTAGCGCGCGGTGTCAGCAATCGCTTAAACTTTTTGAATGACTGCTGCATTAGTTCTAACCCTCCCAATTCTATTTTCGGAGGGGGTAAGAACTCGATATCGTAAAGACGGTTGAGAAGTTGGATTTTCTGTTTTAGAAGTGATTGTGTTACTTCCTCTAAATTCCTAAAGTCAGTAGTTTTACCAACTTTCTGGAGCAAGCTAAACATATCAGATATATATAGACCTGTTCCAGCATTTGCAACTGCGAGATAATCGGTATCTGTATACTCTGGGGGTAGTATTCTTGCACTTGTGAGTGAACTGATAATTTCGCTTATATCAGGTAAATCTTGCTTCCAGACAGGAATAAGAGCCGCTATATCACTACTAATATCAGCAGTGGCGCCAAGCAGTAAAGCAATTTTACCAGTATTTTGGTTATAAAGTTTAAGATTAATCAGGGAAGACTTAATCAACTCGGACATCAAGAAAAAATCAGTTTCTTCAGGGCTATTTTCTTTTATCCAGGGGTAAATGTTCTCGATAATCAGTATCCCACTTTCTTGATACTCTCTCCAAAAATTTAGTACGTCAAAATAATCTTCTTTATTTTGCTTGGGTTTGGGGGTATACGCTTTGAATTCCGTGGTTGTTAGTGCTTTAGTGCTAAAACTCAACTCTTTAATAGTATCTTCCGCCAAGTTCCAGAGATAGCACTTTTTACCAATATTTTCGCAAAACTGGGTGATGTGGGTGAGTAACCGTACCCTTTCTTGTAGCGGAGATTCGCACGCTATAAGCGGATATTCTTCTTGAATCAGACTTTCAAGTACTTGGAAGCTAGTATGCATATTCTGTAATTTTACATATATAAATGCACATTTTCCTCCGCGTTCCTAAGACTGACATCCAATATTAGTTGTAAAAAATATCCAATATAAGTTGGTTTTGAAGAATATCACCACTGGGTTAGTACTGATATAGGTAGATTTTTGTAATGAATTGTTTAGTTAATTTACCAAATTTATAAAGATTTGATTAACTATGGCTAAGTCAAATAAACAAGTCCCATCTTTTCCCCAGGTGTTTGTTCCCCAATCAGTACAAGATAGGAAATTTGCTCCTATAATACCATCTACGGGTACGGGCGATGCTCCTGTAGGCGCCAGTGAAAAGCTTTTTGAGAATGTTTTAAAGCATTACTTTGGTGACGCAGTATTACCTCAACAGAAGATGCTACCACCAAATCATGATTTGCACTATACGGCTGATTTTCTAATCATCGAACCTACTACCAAATTACATTTGGATGTAGAAGTTGACGAACCTATTTCATTTGCAACGGGAAAACCCACTCATTGTATCGGTGAGGATGATTATAGGAACAAATGTTTTATCGAAGCTAACTGGGTAGTAATCAGGTTTGCGGAGGAACAAATTTCTAGCCAACCTGAACGTTGCGCGCTTGTCATAGCTACTGTAATTGCTAAACTTACAGGCAATACCACTTATGAAGAGAAATTGCGTCATGCGGGTAAGGTAGACCCACTCTGTCAGTGGACTTATCGCCAAGCTTCAAAGTTAAAGAAAAGTAACTATCGTCAAGGTTATTTGGCAGCTAGAAGCTAGAAATTAGTAAATTGGCATTCTATGGATATAAATAAGGAAGTTTTAATGAGCAAATGTATTACCTACTATGTGCAAACTGACCGAATCAATCAATTAGTTAACAACTTTGGCGCCAAGTTAGAAAAGCTTACCTTCTCAGATAAATTAGCGCTTCGAGCAATATTATCATATTGGCTGCTTCATGTTCAAGCAATTGATTTCGGTGAATACAGTTTGATTTATGCTTCAGAGCGTTTAATGCACGAATACCCCAAAGATTGTTTAGCTACTTTGAGAGAAGTGATTATATATCTAGAAGGTATTAGTATAAACGAAGCTGAAGGTTTGATTGAAGCACTGACTTCTCAATTGCGTTGGGATGATAATACTACTCATTCTCATATTAACTATTTGTATCTGGCTGCTAATTAGTAGCTATTGGATAAAGCGACTAATTCAATTAAGTTAAGCTCCTTTAACCTTTCTTGAACATTAGTTACTTCAACCTTCCAAAATTTCTCAATACCTAAATAAAGTTTTTCAAATTCAACTGGATGATTTTCTAAGAGATTATACAATTTAACTGCTAGTTTATCTTCGTCAATGTCATGTAAATTTAAATAATCCTTTACCATCTCATCTTTACTACTTTCGCGGTCAAATGTAATGCCACACTTAATTTCTTCTATAAATAGTTTTGCTGAGGGATACTTTCCTTCATACCCTTTAAAAATTAAAACAATGCTTGTTAGTTCCTCAATTGACAGTCTTTCCATTTTATATTATATCCATATGTTACTTTTTGGTTATAACTATTTTAAATATGGCTGTCAAGGTTAGAAAAATAAAAGGTAGCGTTTAAATGCTACCATGAATGGAACGATTCACTTCTTGCACTATTAATATAGGCATTTGCCTTTGTGGTAATCGTTGATTAATTGATACTATTAATTATTTGTTTGATGCTATAATCGTGCTTGTTACCAACTATTACCGTCCAATCTCCGCTAATTTGGTTAATTTTAGATTGTAGCTGCTTTTGAATAAGAATAGTTCTTTCGTTCCGGTCTAGATAAGACTGCTTTGAACAGCAAACTACAACAAAGCTGGGTATCTGTGGAAAATATTCAAGTTCTCGTTTTGCGACAGTAATAATCTCAACATCTGATGAGATATCCTTGATAACTTGTTGAATGTGAATATACTCATCTTCACTTAAATTAACTTGACTAAGTTTACTATATGCTGTTATTGTCTCAGTCCTTTCTGCTAAACCAGCTTCAAGTTTATCCAAAGGTATATCTATTAAATCAAGACTTGCTAGCTGGCATAAGTCCTGATACTTGGGTAAATTACCAGTTAAACTTAAACCCTTCGTTTCATTGTAATAATGATGAGCGGTATTCCACAAGTTACTACAAACCGAATCAAGCTGTGATGCTTCTACAAGCAAGTTATCATTCATTCCTTTCTCTTTTACATAACTTGTTAAAATATTTGTATTACTTACTTGTATTGAAGAAAGGAAGTAAAGTTTAAAATCTTGATTGTTTACTTTTGTCGATTTTTCTAAATTGCTGTCATTAACACTTTTCAAATAATTAATATACCATTTTGTGAATGGTTTCCATACTTGAAAATTGTTGGATGTAACGCTAGCTATTCCAAGCCAGAAGTCTAATTCTCGCTTGGGTGAATTCACTGAGGCTTGTTCAATTGCTTGTATTATATGATTTTTGGCAGTGTCTGTATCTAAAAGGAGGGGAATTCCAATGTAAACTGTTTGACGGCGCCACAGTATAAAATATGGACTTTCGACTATAGAAATATCGCAACTTGGAGTAATTCTAAATTCGAGCTTTTTACCAACTAGCTTTTCTAGATAAGTCTGTAATTTTAAAGATGGTTTAATACCTACTTTTTGTGGAGTTTGGGTTGGTAGTATTGACCCATATACACCTGCTATCACTAACATGGAGATAATAGCTTTTAAAATGGGCGCATTTACTAACTTGCTGACATAAATACGGGAAATAAATAATCCAATTAAAGCAGTAGCAATTAGAAAATTACTGACTATATAAACACCAGTTAAATTAATAAACTTAGTTTGATTATTCTCGGTTATGGTACTAGATTTCATATACATCCCAACTTTGGTTATTTCGGCTTTCTTACTGTTTTCGATTCAACTCTTAGCATCGAAGGTGATGTTGCCTATGCTAGGAGGTTCACCTAACGTTTGGATAACAGTCAACCTATTCTTTCAATTCTTACTACTGCTAGGCTATTGTTTGGCAACAGTACTTTCACGTATAGGTAATTGGGGAAGGTTGGTATATGTGGGGTTTGCCTTAGCGCTCTCTACACACACCCTGGAGACAAACTTGACTTTTATGAAATTGACCCATTGGTGGTAAAGGTAGCAAGCGATGAAAATTACTTCTCTTATTTGAAGAAGGCGCCTGCTAACATAAATATATATGAAGGTGACGCGCGCTTAAAAATTCAAAATGTTGATGAGAAGTATAACTTACTAGTTCTTGACGCATTTAGCAGTGACGCGATACCATCGCACCTGCTGACTAAAGAAGCTTTTCAAATATACGCTGATAATTTAGATGCTAGCGGAGTTATTTTAGTTCACATCTCCAACCGTTATTTTGATTTGTCCAGTTCTGTTGCCGTGACTGTTTCTACTTTAGGACTCGATTGCCGAATCAAGCAGTATAATCCTTCTAAAAAAGAAAAAGAAGAAGGTCAACTAGATGCCATTTGGCTAGCAGTAGGTAACGCACAAACTCTTGATAAATATGTACCAAATTGGAAAATAGTTCAAAAGTCAAATGTTACACCTTGGACTGATAACTATGCTAATTTGTTGAGTGCGTTTCGCGCTTTTGGTATTAAATCTAAAAATTAATACCCCATTTCTCAATATATACTAGCCGTAGCTTGGGCAGGCGCCAGTTTACATACTTACATTACAGAGTTATTATATGTTGAAGTATTTTCTGAAATTTTTTCTGATGATAGTGGTAGAGAATGGAAAATTTTATGGTTATAAAATTTACAGTTTTTTTGAATTGTGTCAATAGTATTAATAACATCTTTACCTTCTATTTGCATATGCCAAAGAGAAGGTAAAGCTTTAGAACTAGATATTTTACTTAAAGTCTTAGCAGCACAAAGGCGTATCTCGAAATCGGCATCATCTAAAGCACTTATCAATTCGTGAATTACTTCGTTGTTGTCAAATTTTTCTAAAGCACTAGCAACTTCATTTCTTAAATTTGGATGTGTGTTTCTAAAATATTTAATTAATGTTGGAACCGCCTCTTTTTTACCAAGCTTTCCTAAAACAATAGCGGCAGCATAGGATGAATTTTCTAATGCTTGTATTAATCCTCCAATTGCTACTTCTTCACCTAGCTTTCCTAATGCTTCTGCAACCTTAATAAATACACTACAATTATTAAATTCATATAGCCATTGTTCTATTGCTAGTTCATCACCTAATTTATGTAATTCTTCCTCACTTATACCTTGAATTGTAACTTGATGAGCTTCTAGAGTTACTGAGGAATTAGTCCCACTTGTCTGATAATGTCTTAATGCTTTAAGTAGTTCTGGAACAGCTTCTTGACAACCTAATTTTCCTAAAGCAACAGCAGCACTTCTGCGAACATAATAACATTCATCATGCAATGCTTGACATAATGGAGCGATAGCTGATTGACAACCTAATTCTCCTAATACTTGAGCCGCAATTTCACGAACATGAGGTTTAGAATATGTTAACCAATCGATTAAAACATCAATGGCTTCTTTTCTACCTAACTTTCCTAATATAACAGCAGCTAACCAGCTAATACCTTCATCTTGGTTTTTTAGAAGTTGACGTAAATGAGGAATTGCTTCTTGTATATTTAACTCTATTAAAACTTTCGCAGCCTTTTCAGAAAAAGATACATCTTGTAAGTCATTAATTAGATATGGAACTACACAATTTTTGTCTAGCTTTGCTAATGCATTAAGTATAGCTTCACGAACATATGAATCTGTTTCGATTTCTAACGCTTCGACCAATTTTGGTATTGCAGCTTGGCTATCTACATTTGATAAAATATTAGCAGCATTTTGTCTACGTCTATTAGAGTTTTGGTCTTGCAGAGCTTTAAATATCTCTGGCAATAACACGTTATTATCAATTAATTTTAACAGTTGACTTCCACCATAAGCGTAACATATAGAAAATATAATAAAGTTTTCATCTAAATATTTTAAGAATTTATCGCGCACTTTTAAAATAGCATCATCTTTAGAAATTTCTCCAAGAGCTTTAACTAAACTTGACCAGACCGAAATATCCTTATCAGTTAAACAACCTTGCCTTTTTACAAATATTTCCCATGTTTCTAATTTATTAAGTAATTTTAAGCGTGCATCTTTACAGTTTAAATATCCTAGCCACTCAGCAGCATTCTGATAGACACGAACATTTTCATCATCTAAAGCCTTGAGTAATCCCAAAATAGCTGTGTCTGTACCAATTCTACCTAAAGCATTAGTTGCTGTAAAACGAATATCTACGCTTTCGTTATTTAATGCTTTTTTTACGGATGCTACTGCAAATTTCGAGCGAGTCATTCCCAAAAGCTCAATCTTAAGTCTTTGGTCAACTGACAATTCCGAAACCAAGTTTATAGTCTTTTCTTGAAACTTAACTTGCACCTCCCCTGCTAACCTGGAACCCAACATTAAATCAACATTCAAAGCCAAACGCACCACTCTCACTGCTTGGCTTTCCTTATCCACCAAAGCCAACATCAACGCTAAAGGTTCCGTCCATTTAAACAAATTTAAATAGTTTTTCTTTAATTCCTCATCGCTCAATTTCGGTAAAATTATTAATAAATACTCCGCCGCATAATATTCTTGAAACAATTGGTGATGAAACTGTATCTGTTCCCCATCAACCGTTTGAATTAAATAATGTTTTAATAAATCTAGCAGCCAATCCTTAGCTTTTTCTCCAGGAGAATTTACCCTATCTTTCAACAACTTTTCTAAAATGTCTTCTGCTTGGGTTCGAGAAATAACCAACTGTAAATCTGTTATTTTCTCCCCTCGCATCATCGCAAATGCTAAATTTTGCAATAACTCAGCTTTCCACTGACGCAGTTTATTTGTAACTGCTACTTGTCCCTTTAATTTATCAAACTCCCTATCAAAATACCGAAACAACCCACCCCGACTGTTGGGAATTTGCTTTACCTCATCAAAAACATCGCACAGCATCTTTAAAATCAGCGGTGTTTCTCCCAACTCTCGTAGTCTACCCCCCAACTGCTTTAACATCTCATGCCCAAGTTTAGGTAAATACGCTCTGACAAACTGGCGCATTTGTTCTTCTGTCAGGGGTTGCATTGATAATTGCTTCTTAACCCCAAAATCACCCCCTATCCCTAAGTCTCTAGTGGTAAATATCATGGGGGTTTGGGGATATTCTTCTTGAAAATCCGCCACAATGAGCCACGATTCATCATTTGGTAGCTCGTTTAAACCATCCAGTAGCAGTAAAAACCGACCATCAAATAACAGGTCTGCAATTTCTTCTTTTGTTAAGCGCAAACTATTTTGACGAAAGACTTTTTGAATTAGTTCGCTGACGCAGGTTGTTGGTGTTTGCCAAGCGCGCAACTCTACCAATACGGGAATAACATCAAGTTTATTTTCTCCCTTGATTATTTTATCTGCTGTCTCCCACAATAAACGCTGTAAAGCAGTTGATTTTCCCGAACCTGATTTCCCGACTAATAATACATGCTCTTTGGTATATTTACTGATAGCTTCGATTACTGGTAGTCTTTCGCTCTCCTTCTTTTGCTTGTCACCTGGCGCGATACCATTTTTGCTGATAATAAAACAAAGATAGTTCTCTTAACCTTTCCGCTAGTATGGGATGGTATTCTCCTAGTAGACGCTTAGTGATGTCTATAGACTGCTCAAACAAAGATTCTATTCTTCTATCATCAGACGTAAATAACAAAATCGAATTTCTCGCTTTTTTTCTCCACTGTTTACGTGCTAGTACTAAAGCTAGACGATATAGATTATTGGCTACATGAAGATTATTGTCACCGAAAAATTCTTTCTTAAGTTTTAAAGTCTTTTCGTAAACTAGTTCTGCTTCACTATAACGTCCCTGATAGCTATAAAGCATTGCTAAACCATCCAGACCCTCTACTATTTCAGGATGGCTATCACCTAATAAGTTTTGTCTAAGTTCTAGTGTTTTCCATAACAAGGTTTCTGCTTCACTATAGCGTCCAAGAGGAAGATACAGCTCTCCTAGTTCATACAAACTTTCTGTATAATTTTGGTCGTATTCGCCTATTATAGCTTTTCTCAGTTCTAGTGCTTGCAAAAACAGAGGTTCTGCTTCGGTATAGCGTCCCTGATATTTATACAGTTTTGCTAACCCATGTAAGCTAGCAGCGACATCTACAGTAGGATGTTTAATGCAAAGGCGACTTTGAGCTTCTGACAAACACTGTAGTCTCCAAGGTTCCGCCTGTTTATACAAGCCTTGTGCTTCATAAAATTTGGCTAAACATACAAAAGGATGACACAAGTCTCTATCGCTAAGATATTTCGTCATTGATTTTGCAACTTGTGTCAAATGTGGCACAATTGGTGCTATGTTCTGAAGTTCCACAAAGCTTGGAGATTTAGGAACTTGTTTTGCGAGCGCTGCCATTGATGTAGCAAATGCTAGTGTTAGGTTATCCGCAAGCCCTGATTCCAGTAGCTTTGCTTGTAAAAACTCTCGAATTAAAGGGTGAATTTTATAACTACCTTCACCTGCTGATTGAATTAACTGAAGTTTATATAGTAGCTTTTTGGCATTATCAAGAGTCTCTTCTGCCCAATTTAAATACTTAGCTATAAATTCTACAAATTTCCAAGGAATAACATCAAGAGCAAATAAACTTAACAGTTGAGCAACAGTAGCTATAGGAGTATTAAGCTCTTGCCAACTTAGTTCAAAAGCTGCTTTAATACTTGTTTTTCCCGTCATCAAGAAATAATTATTCTGCCCTTTTTGCAATTTTATATCAATGGCTTCATCTTGCAGATTTTGAGTTTGCAAGCGTTCTAACATGCGAGCTAGTGATAAATCAAAATCTTCTGCAAGATAGCGCCCCACTAATTCTAAACCTAAAGGAAGATAGCCTAACCATTGACATATTTCTCTTGCTGTTGCTGACTCTTTATTAACCCTTAGTGAGCCAATTAAGTTGACAAATAGCTGTAATCCTTCTTTTTCGGAAAGTGCATCTAGGAGTATTTCCTCTATGTTGCTATCCAAGTTTCGTAATCTTGTTGTAATTAAAACACGAAAGCGACTATTTTTTGGTAAATACTCAATAAAATTATTTGCATCAGTTACGTCATCTAAAACAACTAACACTAATCCTTGGCATGGTTGCCAATTTTCCCAGAACCAAGTTACTTGTTGAATTAAACTGAGAGGATTTCCTTGAAAATTCTTTTGGGGTACTTGTAAGTTTAAGTGAAGTTGAGCAAATTGAATAATTTCTGTTGCGAGATTTCCGTTCCTGACAGAAAACCAGCAAATACCTCCAGGATAATTTTTTTCGTATAACCTTGCATATTTTATCGCTAGTTCTGTTTTCCCCACACCACCCATACCAGCAACAGCAGAAATAGCATACGCTTTCCCTCGATGAAGTGCTTCGTGAATCTTCGCCAGTTCTGATTCCCGTCCTACGAAATGGCGAACCCCAATATAAGGAATCTCTTTGACTGCAGCATTGGGTTTGTTCTGTGGGTGAATAATAGTATTGTTTCCTATGTAAGCCGTTCCACCATCTACATTAGTTTGATAACCTGTACTATTATCTTGGTTAACCTGGGCTTGGCTATTATTTTGCTGTTGAATATTATTATCATCCTGAATCTGGTTATTGTTGTCCCCCTGATTCGCCATCATCCCACCACCAAGCGTTGATTCTGACGCTTGCTGCTCAATGCCTGGTTTTGGCTGGTCTTGACTGGACATTGTTATTAAAGATACTCAGGTGATTTCCTCTTATTCTACATGCTCTCTACGTATATTTCCGCACGATAATGATTATAAAATACTGAACGTGAGGAATTAGCCTGTGATTGAGTTAATCAGGCTTTAATTTTTGATTAAATTTTTATCTCTCCATCCAATTTGGGTATAGTTTGCACATTTTATTGTATAATAAGCTACCACAAAATAATTAATGAAACAAAACAGTTGCTTGATTTAGCAATCTAATTTTCAAACAGCAATTGATTTGATTTTGGAGAGTGCTATTTCCATTTCTGCTATTGTCATGTGCCTTTTGCGCTTAGTTTTAGGGTTGAAGCTTGTGTAATACCAATCAATATTTTCCTTCTCACATAAACTTCTTAGCTGTGCAGTCTTAGATTTCGGCGCCATACTGGCTGGTTGTAGATTACTTTCCGGTAACAGGTTTAGCTGACGTTCAAGCTGGTTTTCTAACTCTACTTTCAGTTCAACTACTGATTCTTGAAACGTATAACCTGACAAGTGGTTGATAAATGCAGCTTGAATTTCTAATATGAACGTCAATATGAACAAACACGAAAAACCGTAGATAAGAATGTATAATGAAGCGTCGATAATTTTGAATGTACTTTCCATATCTGTTTACCTCATGCTCTCTTGAAGCGGATCGAGCAGTTGCCTATATAATGCCAGCGCTAGCTGCTGTAATATTTTATATTTTTAAGGTAAATTTACATCTTTAGTTTTTATTAAAAATCTATTTTATTAATCTGACTGTTCACATTATGGGGAAAAACTAACTTAAAACTTAACCCCCCTAACCCAGTTCTCTGTAAGAGAAGGGGGAAAAATATACTCCCCTCTCCTTGCAGGAGGGGGGTTGGGGAAAAGGTTTTAACATACCATCAAAAATCATATCTTATCTAGTAAACTTTCACTTTATTAACTATTATCGCAACTTTAATACATTTATTAATTTGGAGTTAAGTAATGATCATAATTAAAAATTGCTTTGACTAAAAAAGAGTTTGAATATCGTATATTAACTGTTCAATATCTTTCCAAATGGCTTTCCAACCTAAAACGATGCCTAAAAATCCGGCAATAAATATATCATCTAGGACTGATTTAAGGAAGGTATATCCACCTGAATAAAATTTAAACTCCATCTTCGTACTAAAGTAGACGAATTCTCCATTCCTCATTTTCTCTTCTATTTTTCTTGCTTCTCTCTCTTCTCGTTCCTCTTTAAGCATTACTCTAACTTTCCAACCCCAAGGGGCAAACCCTAACTCATATCTTGCACCTGGAAATTTGGATGTCAATTCCTTGACTCAGTAGCAAGTCTCTCATCTGTTCGATATGTTGTAAAAGAAGTAACACTACTAAATGGGGAAATATAGTTTGGAATGCAATTTCTGCTGCTTCACCCCAGTCAGGTAAGTCGCCGTTGGCGCCCGATGTCGATAAATAAGCCCAATGTGCCAAAACATAAGATATCAGGGACAACACTAACCAGCGATAAACCCCTAGGAGGGTTCCTTGTCCAAAGCGATGTAATCCAAAACGGTGTTTTGCGGTTTTAAACCAACCCTCTATCTGCCATCTTCGTTTACCCCACCAAGAAATAGTGCTTGCTTTGAGGGCTTTGGTTGAAATAACAAATCGTTTCTCATACTTACCGTCATGACGCTTAAAATAATACCAGGATATATAGACAGGAAATTTTAAACCCTGAAGGTAAAGTTGCTGTCCTCGTTTGTGTAATTGGGCGACACTGCGCCCATCAACTAACTTACGGGTACAAGCTATGCCAGCAATTATGTGAAATTTTTTCTCTCGAACACCGTGTATAAATTGGATACTGCCGAAGCCTGTATCTACTAAAACCATTACCTCTTTAAAGTGCTTGGTTAATTTTTTAGGTAAAGATTTAACCATTTTTAATCCTAATCTTGCTGGGGAAGTGGCGCCTTTCCCCCTCCAAACACGGAAGCTCCAGGGTATTCGCCACCGACCAACAACTAAGTACACCACAACCAAATGCATACCTCGTTTTCCGTGGTAAACGCTGATTAAGCTTTCAAGCCCCTTAAATTTTCCGGCTTTCTCCAAAGTTGTTAGGTCAATAATAACTTGTAAAAATGGTTGGCGCCCCAACGAACGCTCAGATAAAATCTCCTTAATAATACGGTTACGGGCAGTGCGAATCACACCTCTAGTTGACCAATTATAAACGTTGAGAAATCTGCTTAAGGCGCTAGCTGACTTACTTTTACTGTGTTGAGGTAGAGGATAACCTTGTGCCTCTAAAAACATCCCAAACATCGCTTCGAGATTTTCTTGTTGGTAGGTAGAAGGCATCAATGACAGCAAAGTGTAAACTAGATTTTGGGCGTGGGCAAGAATTGAAACCATATTTCTTGCTTATTCATATAAACTTCAACGCCCTTTTTCTCATGTTTTGGCGCCACAATGCAAATTAAATTCATTATCACTTACTGCTAACAGTATATTTGTATGTATTTTTCAATTCAATGGCGCCATTATCAAATGAAAATTCAGCTTTAAAATACGTATTAATATGGTGCCTCGTAGTCAAAAATATGTTCTTTCATACTTAGGTAATAAAATTATCTTTTGGTTATAGTTTTACCATCTCTAATTGGCTTTATACGGGTTTTTACGTTAGGTGCAAGATATGAGTTAGTTAATATTTTTAACATTTTCTAAGAGAAAAACACTACATTCCGGTGACTGTATTATAGTAACAAACGTTTCGCCTGCTTAGATTCACTCGAAATGCTATTACTACATTACTAATGTTCTACTAAAAAGAAAATGCTTTACAGTAAAAATATACTACAATATAAAAAAAGTCAATAAGGTTTGTTGTTGTGTAATGTTTATTATTTGGTATATATGACAGCTTATTCCGCTAATTCTGTTACGATGGGGAATAATGGGCTACCCGGCGCC
Organism: Calothrix sp. PCC 7716; assembly: GCF_019977735.1. Lineage (GTDB taxonomy): Bacteria > Cyanobacteriota > Cyanobacteriia > Cyanobacteriales > Nostocaceae > Dulcicalothrix. The sequence continues at coordinate 7,612,272 of NZ_AP025018.1, forward strand.
CATAGTTCTGTGCTGCCTGGGTGTTGGTCGAAGTAGTCTGGTTTGGTTGTTACTCTCAAGGTTTGTTTCATTCCTGGCATTGAGTATTTATATTCGCCGTTTTGCATGAGTTCTACTTCTATTCCTGGGGGTAGGAGGGATGGGTTTTGTAGTATTTGGTCTAGGGTGTTTAGGTCATAGGTTGGTTGTGGACGTGCGGGTTCTTCTAGGTCTGCTTCTGTTATTGTGTCTAGGTCAAAACTTTCTTGTTGCGCTTGAAGTATGTTGTTTTCTAGTTCGCTAACTATGGTTGCTCGTTTTTGCTGTTGGTCGGTACGATCGGATAGGGTTGCGTTGGTGATGCTTCTGGGTAAGGTTGCTAGTATTGGTTGTAGTTTTCCTACGTATTGAGAAAATAAGCCTATTCTTTCTCTTAATGCTAAGTATACGTCGGTTTCTACGGTGCCTGAGTAGTGGAGGTTGATTATTTTGATGTTTTCGTATATTTGACCTAGACGGTCTATTCTACCTATACGTTGTTCTACTCGCATCGGGTTCCAAGGCATGTCATAGTTAATTAAGGCGCCGCAAAATTGAAAGTTTAATCCTTCGGCTGCTGCGTCTGTACATAAAAGAATATCTGCTTTTCCTTCTCGGAATATTCGCTTGGTATCGTCTCTGGAAATTACTCGCCAATTTCTATTATTGACTGCTTGTTCTCCACCTCGTCCTGAGAAGCAGATAATTTTATATTGTTCGGCTTGCTCTAATAAGTACTGACGCAAAAAATCCATTGTGTCTGTATATTGGGTGAAGATGATTACTTGTTTGTAGCCTTGGTTTTTAAGTTGTTGGAGTTGCTGATGTAAAATTTGCGTTTTGGTGTCGGTTGGTAGTTGTTGGACTTGTTTTAATAAATATTCTAATTCGCGTACTTCTTCTGCTTGTAGGGCTTCTTTTTCTAATTCGTTGGCTTGTTCACTATCCATTGTTTCGTCGTCTGCTTCATCGTCGGAAATGTTTTCTTCGTTAAGTTCTAGTTGAGTAAAGTTACGACTTTTGAGGATGTTTACTCGCTGGTTTAAGGTTCGCTCTAATGCTGCAAAACTACTGGCAAGTCGGCGCCTATAGATGGTCATTACAAAACCAACTGCGTTTTTCTCGGCTTGAGAGGCGTTATTATAGGTGCTGGATATGTAATCTTCTACTGCTTCGTACACTTGTTTTTCGGCAGGTGTTAAAGAGACAAATTTATCTTCGACTAAGCGGTTGGCTATGCGACTACTAATTTTTCCTGCTTCGTAATAGCGACGTAATAGTTCACGAGTATGGCGGGATATCATGCGGTTGACGGGTGTGTTGGAACGCATGATGGCTATTGCTGCTCGTCTTCTATCACCACTGAGTTGTTTTCTTGGTAAAGTGGCTTTGTCTCTGAGTGCTTGTAATACTTTCTTTGTGGCTAGTTTGCTACCATTGGGTATAAATTTTTGGGCTGTTTCTAAAGATGTTTCGCCAAACTCTGCTTCAACTGCACGAAATAAGCGCGCCATCATTTCAAATTGACTGTGGCTGGGGTTGGCTGTGCTAGCATATTTAAAAAAGTCTTGGAAGTTTTGCAAGTTCCATAGTTGAGGTAAGTCTAATAAGTCGAGTAAGTCCCAAACTTCGATGGGACTAACTTGCATGGGAGTAGCGGTTAATAAAACTAAACCTTTAGTTCTATATTTTAATTGTTGCATTAATTTTAATAGTTGATTTGCTCCTTTGGGTTGAGTACTACTAACTCCCTGGCGCCGAGCATGGTGTGCTTCATCTAAGAAAATTAAATCGTATGGTTCAGCTGAGTGTATTAATTCTCTAGCTCTATCTACCCTTCGCATTAAATGACTGGAGGTTATAACAATGGGTTCAAAGTGCCATTCAGTACGACTGATGGGTTTGGTGATAGGTTTATCTAATATTCTTAATGCTGGGCAATCATACCAAGTTAGTGTTTTACCATCGTAAATAGGAACATTTAGGTTAAACTTTTCTCTAAGTTCAATTTGCCATTGAGTAAGTACTGCTTTAGGCGCCAGAATAAGAATACGTTTGGCTTTTCCAGCTAACCAAGCTTGACGTATTAGTAACCCCGCTTGAATTGTTTTGCCTAAACCAACTTCGTCTGCTATAAGAAGTTTGGGAGGCCAGTTTTGATAAAGACGTTGAAATGCATTTATTTGGTGGGGGTAAGGTATTACTGCACAGGTAGCTTCACCAATGTAGTCTCCTTCTGGAGAAATTGCTGGACTTTGCTGTATGAGGCGCCAAATCTGTTTAAATTGTTCTTGTAGCTGGAATTGTTGGTTATTTTCGTCTAAATTTTCTTTAGTTTGGGTGGGAACTTGTAAATCTTCAACCCCCATTAGTCGTTTCGGTTTTTGGTCGGTGGGTGGGAGAAAACTGAGGAGTTGTTCTTTTACTGCTGTGGGAACATCAATAACTAAACAGCGTTTAGCTTGGTTTGCCCAAAGTTTCGCAAAACCTCGTTCTTCGTCATCTACATAAGTTTTTGCACCACCCCAGTCTGTGAAAGCGTGAAAACTTTCCCAGTTTGATGTCCATCCTCTGGCTGTTTCGTTGACACTGCCATTAAATGCTAGTCTGTTACCAGCTTTATCTTCAATAATTCCAGCTTTTTCGTGAAATATTCCTTGTAAGGGTATTGGTTGACGTTCGAGTGAGCAGGGTAAGGCAAGTTTAACTTCTAAATAACCGTTGGCGATCATCCAAGATAAAAGTTCTAATGCGTCTGCTTCTTCTATATTTTCTGGCGCCAGGGGAAAATTGGATAGTACACGGTCTACTACTTCTCTAAGTTTCTCACCGCGCGCGATTGCTTGAACTTCTTCTTCCCGGAGAGTGCAACCTATAATTAACCGCATAACTCCATTATTACGGATTAGACTTTCGATTCCAATTGCTGCTAAGGTAAGGATGCGCGCGGAGAAGAAACCAGTGGAACGGTCGTAGCGTACTGCACAACTGAGCGCTGGTTCGTAAAATTCTTTTATTAAACTTAATGTGTCGGAGTCGTATTTTGTTGCCCAGGTGTAATCTGTGAGTAATGGCATAATGTTATTTTGGTATTATACAGCTAATTCCATCTTCATACGGTACATGTAGAGACGCGATTAATCGCGTCTCTACAAGGTTTCGGGTATCATGCATGTTTACCACAGAGACGCAGAGGACACAGAGAGGAGGATTTAAATATCTGTCTTTTGAATCATAAAGCTAAACTTTTCTAAGATTAGTTTTTTCCTTGCTTCGATAAATTGTTCGTAATTATCTAGTTTCCATAGTTCTTTATCTTTGGGGATTAGATGTATGTCTAAATAATTGTCGTTTTTATCATTAAACCAGTCTTCAGGAAGAATATCTTTTTTTCCTCCGGCGCCGTTTTCTTCAGCGGTTAACAGCATACAGTTGGCTATTTGGTCTCTATCAAATTGTAGATATTTGAGGGTGTCTTTGCGGTTTGTTGTTGGGTTAATTTTTTTGATTTTACGTAGCTGCGATTGAGGAAATATATGGTCTATTTGTGGTAAGTTAGCATTATAAGCCGGATGATAGTTAAAATCTTTGTACCATAAGTTAAAGTATAGGTGGATGTATTTGGATGAGTAATGCTGTGTTAAAATGCTAGACTCAGTAATTTCTAAGTTTCTACCGTCTGCCCGAATGAGGTTAAATAGCTGTTTAATTTCAAATTCTCCAGTTTCTTTAATATTTCTGGTTAATTTATCAATTAATTTATCGGGACTACCACTAAAGGCGCCTGTAAGTAAGGTTCTTAGTATATAAGTATTTAAGTCTTTTATGTTAGACCATTTGTGGGGGTGGTGGTAGCGAAAGTAGATAATGGGAATTAATGATAGGTAAGAAGGGATACCTTTATCGGTGCGGAGAAAGGTTTTGCCTAAGAGGAAGTCTTTGACATCTTTGATGGCATTAGCTATATTGTCCCAGTTTTTAATAATTTCTTCCTTGGTGACTCCATCTCTAAACTTTTTAACATCATATTGGGCGCCTTTATCGAGTATGGTTATACAGGTTTTTAATATCAAGTCTCTGGTAAAACTGTAACCACATCTATTTAGTTCATCGATTAAGTTTTCTAACTCTTCGTCTGCATCATCCCAACTAGATGTTAATAAAGAAAATAGTAAATCTGATTTACCTAGTTGAGTACCACCAGAATTTGCTCTAATAAAAATTTCAACAACATCATCTTCTTGATATGCATTTGGCTTATCAACACTATCAAGTTCTTGATATATGACAAAATCTACTGTACAAAACTGTCTCATAGTTAGAGCAATATTTTGACGAATACGTCTTTTGTCGTCTTTACTTAACTCTTCATCACTATTTTCAATAATTGATTCGGCTATTTCGTCATAGGTTTGATAGCTAAAAATAATATCTTTGAATTTAACCCAAGGGAATTTAACAGTGTCAGGGTTTAAAAATTTGAAATTATAACGTATATCTTCTGGCGCCGCTAATTCTCCACTTAATACGTTGAAGAATAGTTCTTTTTTATCATAGCTGCCTTTTAAGCCAATATACATAGCTTGTAAGCGTTGCTGCCCATCTAGAACTAGTAGTTTTGTTTGACTATTCTCTGGAACATAAAAGTCGGTAAGCTTCAAATTTTGCTTGTAGTTATCAATAAATTTACGACACTTGATTTTTGCGTTTGTACGCCATACTAAAAGGGTGCTGATAGGGTATTCGCGCATTATTGAGTCAAATAGCCGCTCTATTTGTTCTTCTGACCAAACGAAGGGACGTTGAATATTGGGTAGCCAGAAACCGCCTTGATATTCTTCATTGTTGAGATAGGTTACAATTTTACGAATGGTTTCTTTTAGACTTTTCATAGGTAAACTTTTAGTAAATGATGATATTTCCCCCTTTGCGCTCTTTGCGTTCTTTGCGGTTCGTTAAAGAATTAAACCGCAAAGGACGCAAAGGACACGTAAAGCGGAGCTTTTCCCGAAGGGTAGAAAGAGAAGAAAAGAGGTATTATGCTATTTGAATGTTTAACCACAGTTCTAATTGTTTAGGCTGAGGTACTTTCTCGCTGAATGCTAAACGACGCAAACTTTCTAAGACATCAAAATCTTTTGCTGCTTCTGCTACTTCTCCTTCTTCATCTGTGAAACCTGTATAGGTACTAGAGACGGGTAACACTTCTAATACTGCTAATAAAGCGGTTTGAAAATCTGGGTCTTTATCAACTTCGTTACTTTCCAGCAGTTTTTTAGCAGCTTCTAAACCATTGCTACGCGCGCGGTTAGCTGCATGGTGTAATGCATCAATCATCGCGCGACTGCCATCTGGTGAACCTAAACTAGCTTTTGCCGCGCGCTGGCTACTATCCCATAATATTAAATCGCTAGATTGTTTTTGGGCTAAGTAACCAACTATTTCTTTGTCTAAGTCTACACCTACAACTCTGGCTAACCGCAAAGCTTCATCATAGGGGAAACGAGGAGCTTCAAAAGCATCCCAAGCTAAAACAAACCATTCGGTGATGGGGTCTAAATTTGTTTGGCGTTTTGTACCTAAAAGTTGTTCCATCCGCCATTGTTTCACCTCCCGTCTAGCTGCGTCTAAAGCATCTTCGGGGGTAACAGCATAAGGGTCAAACTCATCAAATAAGTTCGTTTGCTTACTTTTTTGTTTAATTTTTGGTGGGGTTTTGGGAGTACCACGAGTAAGAGGCCAGTGTTGTGATAGTTCTTGTAAAGCAGGACCAAAGCAGGAGAGATATAAGTCAACGCCTTTAATACCATACTTTTGAAATTCTTGGACTCGTTTTCTAACAGCTTTGGCAACATCCTTTTCTACATCTTCCCAATAAACGGTATCATTTTCTGCTTTGGGGGGACGGGGACGACAAACGAGGAATATAGTACTTTTAGCCGCAGCTTTATCTTTTATATGTAGACTTCCTTCTGCTTCTGTGTTTACAGGCCATGAAGCAGTGATAGTGAAACCTGCTTCTAGTAAACCACTGGCTAAAGCGTCCCAGGCGCCTTGAGCTTTATGGGTGAACATAAGTGTGAGAATACCATCTTCTTTGAGGACACGACGACACTCACTAAAAATACTCGCCATGCGTTCTTGATAATCTTTGGTTGCTAATGCCTTGGCGCCTTTCTCTCCTTGGAACTTAGCAGGGTTGGCTACGGCTTCGTTTTCTTTATCTGTTAGTTGGCGAGTAAAAAATTCAGGGTAGACATAACCTGCGGTACGCTTTAGCCAAACATAGAAGAAGTCGCTTAGTTCTGCGTACATTACATTATCATAGTAAGGAGGGTCAAAGACAATGGCATCTATGCTGTTATCTTCTAGATGAGACAGGTTATCTCCCGAATCGTTTGTAATTGTAATGTTGGGTATGCTAAAAGATGGCGATGTTAATAATTGAAGTTGCTTTCCTTTGCTGTTATAATTTTTAATATTAATATCTGAACGGCTTAATTCGATTAGTTCTTTGATACATTTTTCAGTTTGTTCTATTGCCCAATCATAGCCAAAACCTGTTATAAGAGGCGCCATTTCAGCGAAAGACCAACAAAAAGCAAAATCATGGCGATTAAAAGTATTTGCTATAACTTCTCTTGTTGGCATCCATACTGACATTATAGAGTTATAATTTAGCAGTTTATCTAAAGCAAAACTTAAGTAAACAAACGCTACTTTTGTTGCTTCGTCAAACCCGACTTTTGTGTTTTCCTCTTGTAATAATTCTCGTAATGCTTCTACACTTATACCATGACAAAGAAGTTGGCGTTTAGAAAAGAAATCAGACCAATAATTTAATCCGTACAAGTATGAATCACGAGTTTCAAAACCGTAAGGTATACTTTCAGTAGGAATAATATCTAATGCTTGCCATTCAATTAATTTTTCATCTAACTTTCCTTTAATTTCTACTGAATTATTATCACTTGGCAGAGAAGCGCGGTATTTTCTTTGCCATTTTTCTTTTGTTTTTCCTGTTTTAGTTGTATTGACTATCTTTTCTTTATACACAACAGCAAATAATTGTTCGCCCATTTCTCCAGCTTGAGCTTGGCATTTAATCTCTTCAATTGAAACAACTCGATTACAATCAGGATAAGGACATTGAGCATCACCTTTACTAACTGTTCCTTCTGACTGGTCTTTGCTTTTATGGACAATTTCAAACTCACAGATGCGCTTATTTAAATTAGGCTTTAAGCGTATTCCTGTACCATCAGGTGAAAGTTTCCAGTTAGGTGAAAGGGGAATAAGACCTTCGCAATAAGGGCAGCGTATAGTACGGGCATAAAGATAACCGTCAACTCTATTATTATTAGGTTCAGCAGGAAATATACCTTGATATTTTGGTTCTGCTCTTTTAATAAATTGTTTAGAAATACGTTTATATTCTTCCAGAATTTTCAATCCATATTTTATAGGTGCTTCTAATGTTTGTTTAAGAATAACAGATGCTACTGGATTAATGTCATTAGCAATAGTTTCAAAACCAAGGCGTATTGATTCAAAAGGGATACTACCTCCGCCTGCTGTAGGGTCTAAAGTAACAGGATTTTTCAGACCTATTCTATTTGTTTCATACCTCAACCATTCTTTATCCCTATCTGAAGGAATATAAGAAAATGCTCGTTCATATCCATAAATATTAGTACCTAAATTTTCTCCAGTCTTTTTAGCTTTTTCTATTTTCCTGCGAGTTGCAACTGGGTCACCATGAATACCTAAAACATGGAGAAACCTTTTATGGTCAGCATCCGCAGGTAATAAAGATGCTAAGACTGCTGCTCTTGATGCTACTAAAGGGCGCCTTGCCCACCAAACATGAAGGTAATATATAGGGGGTAAGGCTGTCATTGAACGTCTTTCTCTGACGCTTTCTTCACCTATTTCCGCTACAGGTAGCCACTCTTCAATTAACCTTCTAGTCATAATATTTTTTAATAGTTTTGGGTGTTGCTGTCTTTCTCTTCTCTGTGTTCTCTGTGTCCCTGTGGTAAAGAGAATTACATGATTGAACAGGCAGGGATGCCTGTTCTACAAGAGGATTAATTTTGATCTGTCAATAAACAGCGCAATGCCATTAGGACTCGCCGGGGGTTTTTACGATGCATTGCCATTCCTAACCAGTAAGCTGCTTCCTCTTTGCCCATTGCTTCTATTCCTTCAGCACAAAAGCGTATATTTTCGCGGTTTCGCATCGGCGCCAATACGCGAAACATTAAGCCCATTCTTAGTGCTTGTTCTTCGTCAAGGTTAAAATCTTTGATTTCACCTCTTTGTAGTTTGGTTAAATCAATGTTTATTTGCTTGAGTTGACGTAGTAAGCGATGTTCAATTAAAGCGAAGTTTCTACCTTTTATTCCGGCTACACGTTTGGGATTTTTAAGATGTGGTGTGGCTGGAGATGGTAGTTGCCATATTTCTAATGATAAGTCGCTTCCAGGCAATTTTTCTACTTTTAATTGGTATTGAGGTGTACTCAAGTTTTTAGTAAAGGAATCGTAATTATATGAAAATTGGGTAAATGATAGAGTTGCAACCATTTTTAACGCGCCTCTGCATAAGCTTCTACAAATGCTGCACCAGTGGCGAATCTGGTTAGCTTTTCTGTGATTTTTTCTGGTTCGCCTCCATTTAGGTCTAACCCGCTGGTGTAGGTTAGGGTAAATGTCATTTCTAGGTTGGTTTCGGATGCTGCTCTTAGTTGAGGTTCTAAAAATCCTCTTATTGGTTGAGCGTCGTTTACTTGTCCTTTAAATTCCATGCTGAAGCTGCTATTATTAGTGGTTTCATATTCAGCTTTGAGTTCTATTTGTTTTTCGGCGCCTGATATGGTATTGATAACACCAAGTAGTTTAAATCCATCATTACCATCAAATACTCTTAAGCTAAGAAGATTTATTTTCTTGATTTGGGCATTGCGCGCGTCTTCCCAAATTTTGGTTAATGCTTCTCGTAATGGCGCCTCTGCTTTAAAAATATTTGGTCGAGCAGGTGGTATGATAATTTCTTGAGTGCCTTTGGTAGTAAAATTGTAACTACTGCCTTTGTCTGCTACTTTAGTTATGGTAGGCTGAATTTCTTCATCAGGAATGCTAGTTGTACCTGTATTGGTTGTTGGAGTTACTGTAACAGCAGGACGAGGCCATATACCATGTTCTTTGGCATAGGTTGCAGTAAAAACAATTGACTGTTCATCAATTTTAATTTCTGCATAGGGGTCGCCTTGTCCTAATAGTAAGTCTCCACTTTGATAAACATAAATTCCCTGCTCTATTCCTAGCCGCACCATTTTAATAAAGGTGTCATCACTAAGCATGATGGGGAAACGGGGGTCTTTGCGAAACTCTGCTCTTAGTTCAGCGGTGCTAATTTGTCCTTTTTTCAAGGGTGTTTGGTCTCTAACATAATTTGGAGCAGGTGGGTTACTATTGGGCTGAAGTAATTTTTGATTATCTAGCAATGCTTTGACAATTTCTTGCTGCCCATTTCCGGGACGTTCGGAAGCTGAGGGTAAGTCAAAAGCTGTATGCGCTAAATCAACATTTGCTCCATCAAGACGGTTACGAGATGGGTAAAAAAGATGTCGATAACATTGTTGGATAATAATCGCTAATTCTTGTTCGGATTTTTTGTACAGTTCGTTAACTTTTTCTTGCTGATGTTCTGGTAATTGTGCCATACGGTCAGGCGCCCGCATTGCATCTAATGCCAAGCGATAAAGTATTTTATTTTTCATTTCATCACGAGTGGCATCATCAGCAACCAAAAATACCAAGTTATTTAGTAATTGACGAAATCTTGATTGGTTTCCTTGATAGCGATAGATATTTTCTACTAACTGTGGTACTTTTACTGCTTCATTCTTAACTGTTTCAGCATCGTAACTGATTAGTACTAAATTAGGTTTTCCATCTCCTATATCATCTACTACATCATAGGCGCCTCCTGCAAAGGGATTCAAATTAAAGGTTCTCCCACTAAAAATACTACGAATATGGTCTTGTAATAAATTTCTAGCTTCATTCGTATCTACTTGCTTTGTTTGGCGCCGAATGAGGACACCAAGATTAACTTCGGTTAAAAAGCGTAAGGGTGCAGTGGGACGGTCATCAAGATAAGCAGATTCAATAATAAACTTTTGACGCGCGTCGTTAATAAAGCTGACATCCAAACCAGGAGAAAGGATAGCATAACGCAAGTTTACTTCATCGATACCTTGAAGGTTTTCATTAAATGCGAAGGTATTCCAAAGTATATTTCGAGCGACAAAAGAAGCATAAGGCGCCAAACCTGCATAGTATTTAATATCTAACTGTTGTGCTAAAGAAGTTCCTTTGTCGGTTGCTGCTACATCATTTTCAATTACAGGGTCAAATCTTCCTAATTCTAGACGAGTTGTAATTTCATCTCGGATGGGAATGCAACCTGGATTAACATGATGTAGATGAATAGCATAGGTATTCGCAGGTTGTTCTTGCCAAATATAAGCAATGGTTCGTGTCAGTAACCTCAACATTCCCCGAACACGCTGGAAGGTACTTAACGTCGAGAGTTTATCTGTCAGTAAGTCCATCAATGCTGGGTGAAAAGGAAAACCATTCCGAAAATCTGCTGCTCTATCTACGTTGACACGCTCTGTTGGTAAATCACTGCGATGAGTTACCCATAATTGGTTATAGTTACGAATTACCTCTTCAGCAGCATCATTATCAATATAGGAAAATAATCGGCGCCGTAATACTTGGACAGTTTCCTGCTCTGTAGTTGGGTTTAAAAGCGTAGCAAGGCGCCCAGCAACTTTTGTAGCTTCGTCGAGTTTTTCTGCGATAAATTCATTCTCTTGAGAGTAAGCATCTGTCGCTTTCCCTTCTTTACCAACTGCCAAAGTAAAGACCACACATGCTTTTTCTGAGGAACTTACAGCTTTAAATAAACCTGTCAAAAAAGGCGTTAACTGGTCTTGCTCCTTTCTGCCTTTGATTTTACGTAAATATATAGATAATTCATCTAGCAATATTAATACTGGCTGATTTGCAAATAACTCTTGAATTGTAGCGGCGCCGGGAGCAACTTTTTCAATATCGCTTTGACGTACTTTCTCATATCCAGCAACTCCAGCTAAACCATAAGCCAGTTCTCCCCAAGGTGTATAAGCTCTTAAACCGTTACCAAGAGGTCTACCATTAACTGGGTCTGCATTTTCCCCATCAAAAGCAGCTAATCTTACGGTAGTTGTCGGCACAAGTTCAGGCTCAATAAATTCCTGAATATTCTCCACACCCTGCATTCCTTGCGCTGCATGAGTCAGAGCAATCAAACTGTGGGTTTTACCACCACCGTACTGCGTATCTAGCCGTAAAACTGCAGAGCCTCCTAAACCTTGTAGCCTTTGGCACACAGTTTTTAATAATGCCTTTAACCCAAGGGTGGGATGAGTATTTGCAAAAAATTTATTTGCTACAGCATATTCGGCTGGTGCAGTCTTATTTATAACCTGAGCTAAGTCTGCGGCAAAATCAGACTCTCGAATATCTCCTTTTAAAATGTCCGGGCGAGGACTACAAATTTCAAATAAGGTTTTCATTACTAATGAGAGGAATGTTTATTTAGCAACTCTTTTCCGCGCTCACCCATCTCTATTAGTTGCTGCTCAAGATTTTTTACCGCTAGGCGTGATGGTATGGAATGACCATTTTCCCAGCGGTTCACTGTAGAAAATGTCACACCAATTAGACTAGCGAAGTCTTCTTGAGACAGCCCTAAATTCAAACGAATATCGCGGATAAGCCTTCCACATGTTGGTTGTGAAAGTACCAAGATGGGGCGCCTATTCATTTATACTTAGACGAATCATTAATATAGCGTGTGCTATGTCATACGCTATCTCACCGTATCTTCTCTGTCAAGTACTAACAAAAATTACGTATATTTTTTTAATTTTTTTCATCAAATATAAGTATAATTACTGTGATTGGTGCGAATGATAGATTTATTTCGACTGTTTATGACAGCTAAATTTGGCACCAATTTTCTTTGATGGTGATTATTAGTATATTTGCACTAAGTACAAAGGTTTTAAATTTGGTGTATTGAAATTGGCGCTGATGCTTGGAGATTTTTAATTAGTTGGCGCCTTGACAGCGTTGGTAACAGTGAGGTAAACGACTCCACCCTACTAGCTCCAAAAAAATCTTTAGTCTAAAAATCTTTTTTAGTACTATAAGCCTGTTAATAAATCTTAAAAACTGGGTACGTTATGTAATAGGAGATATTTTGCAACAAAATTAAATACTTAGAAAGCATGTATTACAACAGTTAGTTCAATTTAGAGGCTGTACACTGGGAAACCTATTTGTACACAGCTATTGTTTTTCACAGTTGGGAATACTTGCTGTTTTAAGTATGGGAGCTAACTTATGAATGTATATGATGCCAAAGGTCAGGGGCGCCCGTTAGGAGAACAAATCGGTGGAGGAGGTCAAGGAAATGTTTATTTAGTTGGCTCTGAGCCAAATAAAGTTGTCAAAATATTTCATCAAGATAAGTTGAAAGAAAGAGGAGCAGGATTTATAGAAAAAATACAATTACAAATTGAGATGAAAGAATTAGTCTCTCACTCTAATATTGCTTGGCCAAGAATTTTAGTTTTTGATAAAAATGCTCAATGCATTGGATATGCCATGAAAAGGATTGAAGGCGTACCATTGACAAAACTAGCACATCCAATGCTATATCAAAAATACTTTCCGAATTTAGATAGATTGAATATAGTAAGAATGTTGCTATATTTATTAGATATAGTTAAAGATTTACATAATCATAAAGTATATATAGGAGATATAAATAAAGAAAATATCATTTGTGAACCTAAATCTTTTCAACCTTATTTAATTGATGCAGATAGTTACCAAATAAAAAACGATAAAAAAACTTATCATTGTCCTGTTGGTAGACCAGAAATGACTCCAGTAGAACATCATGGAAAAGATTTTCGGTTAGTCACAAGGACAGTTGAAAGTGACCTATTTTCATTAGCAATTCTTATGTTTGAATGCTTAATGTTAGGACGACATCCTTATGATAACATCGGTGGTGGAAATCCTGTAGAGAATTTAAGAAATGGTAGTTTTCCATATGGGAGAGGAGGTGTAAGACCTGGTTACGAAGGGGCAATTCCGAGAGGAGATTGGTACAATATTTGGAGTCATCTAACATACGATGTAAAAAGTCTATTTATCAAAACTTTAAAAGATGGTGTTAATGAACCATCCCAACGTGCATCTATTGCAGAATGGCAAGATGCATTAGAAAGATATTTTTATGCAATGGAAAAGGGATATAATACCAAAGAAATAAAGCCTAAAGAAGCAAAACAAAGTCAAAATGACGAGTATTAATCATTAAAATGGAGAAAATTTTATGCCTACAAATTTCTATGATGATTTAATTGATAATCCTACTCCACGCTGTCCCTGTATGTTAGTGCTGGATGTTAGCGCAAGTATGGATGGTGAACCAATTAACGAGTTGAACGAGGGAGTTAATCAGTTTATCCAAGCTGTTCTCCAAGATGATTTTGCATCTTACGCTGTTGATGTGGGTGTCATTACTTTTGGTGGAACAGCCCAAGAAGTTGTTCCCATTAAATCCGTTCAGCAGGTAGAAGTACCTACGCTATATACTACTGGAAATACACCTATGGGAGAGGCCGTTAATAAAGCAATCGAGGTTTTAGAAAAACGCAAACAAGAATATAAAAATTCTGGTGTTTCCTATTATCAGCCTTGGTTAGTATTGATGAGTGATGGAGAACCAACTGATAACTATAAGGCTGCTGCAAATAAGTTGCGTCATTTAGCTGAAACAAAGAAAATGCTTGTAATTGCAGTAGGTATTGGCAATGACTGCAATCTAAGTAAACTCTCTGAGTTTTGCCCATCCGATAACCCACCTAAACAACTCACAGGTCTAAAGTTTCAAGAATTTTTTAAATGGCTGTCTCAAAGCGTAGGGGAAGTAATTACCAAATCGACTCCGGGAGTAAGTTTTATAGCAACAGTATCAACTAATGGATGGGAAAGCTTTTAACTATGGCATTAAAATTTATTCAAAAACTTTTTCAGAAACTAAAGCGTATTTGGAGTAAGTTTGTTTTTAGGGCGCCTTTTAAGACTGATAAGGAGCATTTGGACGATGGAGATGAGATAATGGGGACAAGCAAGAAAGTCTGGCTTACAGAAAAAGAATATAAAGATCTTTTGAATAAATTCCCAGCAGCTAGTCCATCTGTAGTTAAAGAAGTAGTGCATGATATTAATCATTACTCGATAACTATAAAAGAATTATATACTCTTCAAAAAAGAGATGGCGAGGATGTCATAACAGATGACTGTATCGAATACGTTAAATCTAAAAAAAATAATCCAAGCCCTCACGCTAGTAAAACAAGCTCAAAAAATTCTTCTAAATCAACACAAACTTCATCAAGTTCCTCGCAAAAGAAAATTTTACCGACAGATGATGTTAATGCAAGTAATAATACTTGTAATAAAAAGGTTGGAGAAGCCTTATCAATTGCAGCTATTACTTCATCAAATGAAATATCTAGTTTGGCGAATGAAAAACAAACTGAACTGAAAAAATCATCTGAGCCAAGTATAACTAATTTACCTGTTTCAGAAAATAATGAACAAAAAGAGGCAACAACAGAGGTATGCGTCAATTTTGAGCAAGAAGCTCTAGCACCAACTGCTCCAGAGAAATATGTAGATGCTCAAGAGAAGTTGACAACTTGGAAATGGCGAAGAGTCTTTGGTGCGGTTGTTGGAAGTTCGCATTTACGAGTAGAACCTCCTGTTCCTTGCCAAGATGCAGCATTAGCTGTGCTGGTTCCAAGACCTGCTATCTTTGTTGCAGATGGTGCAGGAAGCGCGCGACTGTCTCACTTTGGGTCAAGTGCTGTAGTCAGATATTTGAATCGATTCATAGCATCTATAGAAGATATTAATCAAGAATTTTTAGATCAAGATAGGCAGCCAGAGGTAGAAGCTGAAAAAAGATATGCATATCGCTTTGTAAAGTATACTCTTGAAATACTTCAAGAACTGTCACAGGAAAAAAGAGAACCTGTTGATTTATTCAAGTGTACTTTGTTGATAACAATAATTGGTAAATCTAAATTATTTTGGCTGAAAGTAGGAGATGGTTCTATAGTCATTGAGAAAGACCAAGCTCTAGAATTAATTGGTCCATTAGGAAAAGGCGATTTTGCGAACCAAACTACTTTCGTCACAGAGAATATAACAGATAAAGATATTCATTACGGTT
Organism: Calothrix sp. PCC 7716; assembly: GCF_019977735.1. Lineage (GTDB taxonomy): Bacteria > Cyanobacteriota > Cyanobacteriia > Cyanobacteriales > Nostocaceae > Dulcicalothrix. Next base: position 7,627,665 of record NZ_AP025018.1, read on the forward strand.
TTCTTGATGCTCGAAATGTAACAGCAGTCGCTGCTTTTACAGATGGAGCAGCAGAAAAACTTGTGAGTACTAATGGTTTACAAATATCACGCTCTTTGGGTAAAATATTTCACGGTATCCGAACAAGGGAGTATAATCAAGATGACTTACATGAATTCTTGAGTAATAAAGATGTTTGGTTAAGAACAACAGGTGATGATAAGGGAATTGCTATTTTGTCATCTTTGTTGTAAGTTTATACAATAGCTTTTCAACCTAATTAACTTAAATTAATAGTTATATGTTTAGCCATAGGGATGAGTCCGCTGGAGCCGCGAGTGCAACTTATAGAAAAGCAAAAGCTGCAATAGTAGAATCTCTAGGTATAGACTTACCAAATACTAGGTATCCGAGTGAAGACTTTCAAAATGCAGTAGATTCAATTGATGAAAAAATAGTAAATGCTTACAAACAAGGATTAAAGCGCGGTTTGAGGCAAGTAATAGCTTGGATTGCTGATGGGACAATTAGTTTTAGAGATGGTGATTTTAAAGTCAATACTGATTTAAAAATTGAGATTAAGAGAGTAAAGGCAGATGGAACGTACCAAATATTGAGATACAAGCTAGCACCAGTTGATCTTGGTTTAGAAGAAAGTGACGGTAAATAAGATGCAATAGAGGTTTTATATGGCGCCTGTCTTTGATGCTACAAACCTGGATTATCTTTTTCTATAAGTATAAGCTGATTATTGATTGCGCTAATTTATACTTGTATACTTAGCTTCGGCTTGGTTACAAGCCGATAAATGAGATTCGTGTTGTGTGAGTAGCACAACAGTTTTAGAAATAATAAAGTATAGTAATTGTCTGCTCTAAAATACTATACATGAGTAAGACTACTATTGAAACAGTTACTAATATTAATGGTTATACGTTAATGGTATTCTATACACCTATGCATTCTTGGCAGTTCAGAATATTGAGCAGGGAAGGCGCCGTTTATGGGGAGAAAAAAAGTTATTCTTCAGCACGTGCGGCAGAAAGTGTAGGTAGAAAGTGGTTGCAGCAGTTGGGATAAGTAGTTTTGGTGTGTAGGCGCCCTTATATTATGTGGAGTTATAGGTAGTAACTGTTGCCAAGGTAATTATTGGTCGTGGTAAGTTAATTACTGCTGACCATTAGTTCATCAAGGTAATGAGTATGGGTAAAGCAAACAAATCGGAAAACGTTCCTAGTACGATGCAGGAAAAGTTTAATGCCATCGTAGCAATAACAGACGATTTTGCGAAACAGCATTTAAACGAAGAATATGCTCAGATGATTCGTTATGCGACAGCGGCGTTGTGTCGAAAGAGACCATCTCCCCTAGTGAGCGGTAAGGAAAAAGTTTGGGCTTGTGGTATTACCCATGCTATCGGTATGGTTAATTTTCTGTTCGATGCTTCGCAAAAACCCTATGTCGGCGCCAAGGAAATCTATAATTGGTTTGGTGTGAGTGCTAGCACTGGACAGGCGAAATCAAAACAGGTGCGAGATATTTTAAATACGCGCCAAATGGATCCTAATTGGTGTCTGCCAAGTAAGATAGATAGAAATCCATTGGCTTGGATGATTTCTATTGATGGATTTATCGTAGATGCCAGAACTCTCCCCCGACACATTCAAGAAGCAGCGCACGCACAGGGATTTATTCCTTATATTCCCGACGCGCGCGAAGAAAATATTGATACTAAACAAGTTTCATCGCATAGCAAGTCTAAAACAGACTCTTCCACCGATGCATTATATATATTGGATGTATTTTTGATTGACGGCCCAATCACGGAGAAGTTTGTGGCTAAAAACCCGGTAGTATCTCGAACTATTGAGATTAAAGGCAGTAATACACTTTCAGAGCTTCATAAAATTATCTTTAAGGCATTTGACCGCCATGACGAACATATGTATGAGTTTCAAGTTGGAGGTCGTGGACCGCAAGACCCAAATGCGAGAAGATACGGTTTGAAACAAGCAATTTCAAGTGAAGATTCTACAGAGGCGCCTTATTATGATGCATCTAACACCCAAATTGCTTCTTTGGGTCTATCTATTGAAGATGCTTTTGGTTATTGGTTTGACTTTGGTGATGATTGGTGGCATCAAATTAATGTAGCTAAAATTTTAGACGAAACCCCATCGGGTAATTATCCTAGAATAAGCAAGCGAGTTGGCGCCAGTCCTCCTCAGTATGCAGATTTTGATTAAAATTTAGAAATAGCTTTGGCACCGATTACCGCGCATTATGTTGTGCAGTGTAAGCATTATTTGATAAGGTATGACTGCTGTAAAATTTGAATATTTGATGACAAACTTCAAACAAACACCAAATTGGCAACCAATCAGTATGTTGCCTGTTATTGCTAACCTTATTGATGGTGGCATAGTTGATACTGAACAGCAGCTAGCAACTTTACTCGAAGCTGAAGGTAAACCTTATGCTTTCGATGATTATACTGTGCAGAGAGTTGTAAAGGTATATACAGAACAGAAGGAATTTTTGAGTATTTACACTCTTCAATTGGATAAGTGGAAGCTTTCCAATCCTTCTGCTAGCCAAAAACAAGAGATTGATAGATTGGAGAAGCAGCTTGTTAAGTTTCGTGAATTGAATACAAAGGTTTTAGATTTAGCTGAAAAATTAGAAGGGCAGACGATTGAGACGTTACTTGCGAAGTCTGACGAGGAAATTGGATTAGAGACTTTATTAAGTAAACTAAGATACTAATTTCAACAATTTGTAAATATATATTGGCACCAAGAGCATTGGTTTAGTCAGGTAATACGGGCGCCAATATATTAATATTGTTGTACATAACTTTTACTCCAATTAATTATGTATTGTCCAATGGGATTAGAATGTCGTGAAATGGCTGGGGTTGATTACAAATGCCCCAATATTTCTACTTGTCACGAAAACTCCCCTAAACATTCAATGATTAAAATAATCTATTATGTGTTGAATCAACAAATATGTGGATTAGACAACATACAAGTTGGTGATAAATTTCTTTCTGACTTGTTGCAAGAAACAAATCAAGATTTGGAAACTTTGTTGCCCAATATCTATGGCTGAAGTATTCCTAGATATAATAGCACTTAATACTTTATTTTTGAAAAAGCCTGCAAGTTAAAAGTGGCACCAAAGCATTGAATAAAAGGTTAGGATATTATGGGATGAATGGGTTTGATTAAATATGACGAGAACCTATAAAAACATTGCCCTCGAACAAGTTAATATTACTTCACCTAGTTTTAGAGCTAACCCTTTTCCAATTTTTAAAGATTGGCGCCATAATCGACCTGTTGTACCAGTAAAAGCCTTTGGGCAACGTGCTTGGCTTGTTACTCGTTACGACGATGTGCTTACAACTCTTACAGATGAGCGTTTTGTAAAAAACCGACGTAATGCTACTGATGGTAATAAAAAGCCACCACAAATGTGGTTGCCGGGATTTGTTAGGCCACTTGAGCGAAATATGCTCGACTCCGACAACCCTGACCACGATCGTTTACGTTCTTTGGTACATCAGGCATTTACACCACGGTTAATTGCCCAGCTGGAAAATCGTATTCATTGCTTGGCACACGAACTAATTGATAAAGCTATAGCAAAAGGGGAAATGGATTTAATTCGTGATTTTGCATTACCAATTCCAATGGTTGTAATTAGCGAAATGCTTGGTGTTGCCGAAGGAGATAGAGATGCTTTTCATCGCTGGTCAAGCGTAATGGTCAGTGTGACTAAACCTATGGATGGTATTTTTGCTATCCCTAGCTTATATAAATTAGTTAAATTTTTACGGCGACTTTTGGGTGAACATCGCCTAAAACCTCAAGATAACTTAACCAGCGCTTTATTACAGGCTGAAGAAGAAGGCTCGAAGTTGTCAGAAGATGAAGTAGTTGGCATGGCTGCACTTTTGCTAACCGCAGGCCATGAAACCACCGTTAATTTAATTGGTAATGGTGTGTTGGCATTACTAGCACATCCAGCAGAATTAGAACGTGTACGTACAGAACCAGAACTCATGAAATCCGCGATTGAAGAACTCATGCGGTATACATCCCCAGTATTGCTTGCCACAGAACGTTATGCCCGTGAGGACATCATGATGGCAGGTACAACTATTCCCAAAAGTGAATTAGTGTTTGCTGCACTTGGTTCTGCTAACCATGATGAATCAAAATTTGAGAATCCAGAAAGTTTAATTTTAGATAGACAGAATAATAAACACGTTGGTTTTGGCTCCGGAATGCATTACTGTCTTGGCGCCCCTTTGGCACGGCTTGAGTCTAGTATAGCTTTTCAAGTATTGTTTGAGCGACTGCCAAATTTAAAACTTGCTATTAGCCCAGAAAACCTGCATTGGAATTCTAGTTTAATTATGCGAGGTGTATCTTCAATACCCGTTAAATTTGTAGTGTTATAGTTTGGTTGTTGCCATACCACTCCTGCATGTTCACCTCATTAAAATTAATTGTTGGTTCCAGTCGCTGCATGATGGTTTAAGTCGGGTTGTTTGTGGCAAGATTTTTTTGACGGCGCCTGCTATCTCTTCTCCAGTAGTATCATTGTCGTATGCTGCGACTACATTCTTGAAGTAACTCAAAAATTCGACGGGCATACAACGGGGACTATCGACAGCTATATATATAGTCTTTTCTGATAACTCTTGGTCTAGTACTGCAACAGAGAGTGCTTCTATTGGAGAAAGTGCTAAGACGGCGCGCGTAATTTTTTCTTCACCTTGACCACCAGCGGTAAAGTGAAACCATCCTTTATTACGTTTACTATTTTTGGCTAAACCATAAAAGGTGTTGTTGTAGCCGTAGGTGCCACGAAGAAAGGCGCCTGTAACTTCTCCATCCCATGACCGCATTACAAACACTGCATTTTGTTTTGGGTCAGAGTAAATTAATCCAGCGGTGTGTAGATTATCTATTAGATTTGTGGGTAATTTTCGTGTGGCGACTAAATAATCTTTGACTGCATCCCAACGACTATTATCTGGTAGTGGGGGTACAAATTGCGGTGCCTCTTCTATAGAAATTTCTTGGGCAGTCATGCGTGCGTGATGAGTGACTGCGCGTAGCATTTCCGACTCACCAAAAATATCGTGTAACCAAGCTACGGCTTGTCGGAAGTTGCACTGTAGTAAATGCATTGCAAGGTCAATGGCGCCGCCACCACCATATTGGGCGCCGCTATAGTCGTAAAATTTAGCACCATTTATTTTAATGGTATGACCGTAGCCTTCCCAATTTCCCTTATTATTTAGATGCAACCCCAAATGATAAGCGACTTCTTCTAGGGGTAGGTCACGTAACAAATTAGCTTGCGCTTGCCATAATTCCAAAGTCCAAGCTAGGTTTTGTACGCGCTGCTCTAACTTCTGGCGTTCGCGCTCGCTTTCAATTGCGGTTTGCTCAATATTCTTTTTTTCTCTTAGTTGTAAGTCGCGGTCAGCTAGTTGGTTGTTAAGGATATCAAGTTGGGGTTGGAGAATTTCTTGAATTAGCACGCGGTAATTTATGGCTGATTCATTCTCGCTTGGTTTTGGTAAAACATCATTTAAGTTGATGTGGAAGGATTTGCAGTTTACTGCTGCATAATATTTTTGAATGTCAGTGTGTTTAGCTTTGCTGCCTTTGATACCGCGTTCGATACCAAGATGGGAAACAGCGCACGCGAAACTATCTTGGAGTTCTGATAATTTGTGTCTACCGTGGAATATAGCTCTGGCGTTAAGTTTACCTTGATTATCCAACGGTACAATGAAAGCGTGAATATGTGGAGTTGTCTCATCTAGATGCAGTTCGGCACACACGACTCTGTTGTAATAACGGTTGAGTAGCCAGTCGGTACAAGCATCAGCAAAATCATCAACTCGTCCTCGCAGGTAAAAACCAGCTTGTGATGGATTTTCTGGACGGAAGTACTGAGGACTTGCACTCAAAACCATCTCGATACCCAAGACGGCATTCGAGCGTATTTTTTGGGCACCGATTTTTTCCATGAACAATACCTTGAGGGTTTTGTCACTGGCGCCATTGGCACTGTCGATTAAGCGAATGTTCTTAACGGATAAATCAGCGTTGGGTGTCTCGCGCGCTCTTGTGTTGTGCTTTTCACAAGTACTTAGCTGTGCCCAAGTCTTGATTTTCTTGATGAGACAAACTGCGTATGTAATCATAATTGCATCTTCCCACTGTAGGGAAGGCGCCTGTACGATGAATTATTGTTCGTCAATAAATATTTTTAGTTCTTTACGATGACTTATAGTTTTGTAATTGCTCTGACTGCACAATAAAACTTGAACTAGGTTACAGCAGGTAGAGAACATAGTATAAATAGAAGCTTTAAAATCTAATATAATTTACGTAATCACTTGCAAAATGATTTGCACGAAACATTTGTAGTAAAACTATTGTGATGTTTATGAGTAGAATATTTACATTTATGGTTACGTCAACTATAATACTACGATTAGGCTGTGTTCATGATACGCTTAAAGGGTTTACGAGCTTTACAAAAGTTAAAAGAAGCTCATACTCCTTGTAATTAGCAAGTCGCAAAGGACTGTCAGTTATAAAAGCTTCATATACATCTTTTGCGCTTAGGTACAGGAATGAAGGCGCCAAACGTAATTATAAGCGGGTGAAGTAACCCTTGGATTGTGTAGTAAGTGATAAACTACACAAAAAAATACATAGGAGGAAAATAAACACAGGGAAAATAGGGATAAAATTATAAGCAAAATCGCATTGATATACAGGACATAAAGTTCGGTAAACCGAAATAAAAAGTAGTAATAACCGAATTAAGGATAAAATTATAAGGGAAACTAGAAGCTAGCACCAGTTTGGGATTGTAACTGTAAGCATAAGTTGAGCAACTTGCTCGCTTCATGCTTACAAAATGACTCGCTCAATTTATGCTTACAAAACGAAAATATAGCCATCTTCCTTAGTGTACAAGCCTTTCCGACGGTTCATATCAGCACAACACTATACATTTATAAGCGTGCGTGTAGGAAATATTTGCTCAACTTATAGTTTCTAAATATAATGTTTGCTCAACTTATAGTTTCAAAACCTCCATTTCTACTTTTAGGCTCTACGGGATTATAGGGTTTGAAGGAATATATTGTTCAACTTATGCTTACATAGTTGCTCACAATATCCTTACAGTTACAGGGATAGTGAAGAGGTTGAGGTGTAGCAAGGACATACATCTGTGGCAAAGATGTTGGCAATTCGGAGCAAGAATAAGGTTTAAACGAGTTAAAAGTAGAAGGGAACTATCACATTAACCACGTGGACACAACTCCTCACGCAACTCATCAGAAGTAGTGAGGTAATCTTGCAGCCAATCGCAACCGCGTGCTAGCAAATTATCTAAATTCTCTTCAACTAGACGTAACTGTACAGTATTACCTACAGTGATGACAATTAACTTGCTATCTAGACTGAACAATGCGCCAAGACCCCGATATTCAGAAAACTGCTGCCAAGTATTGGTAACTTAAATCCATAGACGCAGGGTAGTGCTGGTACTGATATCTAATTCTGATGCAGTGACAATAATTTTACCATCTGTAGGAGAAGTGTCTTGCCACTCGATATAATATTCATAGTTCACAGTCACTGAAGCTGCAAAAGCGTGACCCCTGAAGGCAGCTATCATTATTAGATTGTAGTGAAAAAGTTTTTCGGTACCTTCTGGTTAACTGGTATTAGGTTAGTTAGTGTATCTGAGAAGTTGGTCAATAGCTTAGATGATGGCGTTATCGAGTAATGAGCTTTTGCACTTGATAAGTACTAAGGGGATGCCATTAACAAATAATACGATGTCGGGAACGATAAAACCGTAGTTGGTTGTCAACCACGGGGAATCTACGCGGTATTGGATGATTACCAAAAATTCGTTACGGTCTAGATGTTCAAAATCAATAAAACTGACAGTGTGTTGTTTACCATGTTTACCTTGAACAGTGGCACCTGTTAGTAATAATTGTGTAGCAGCTTGGTTTGCTTGTATTAATCATTGTGTAACAATACGTTCGAGAGTACTAGCAGCGGCATTAATTTGGGCTTCTTCTAGCCAAGGTTGGTCTTATTCGTCCAGGTTGATACAACGAATGGCAGCTTTGAGGCAGTTTGTAAGCAAAACTTGTTTAAAATTATCTCGTTCTGTGATTTGAGGGTCAAATTTACCACCAGCCATGTACTGGCAACCCATACTCACTAGTTAATCAATGGTTGGTTTTTCTACATGGATATATTCTGGAATTTCTACCATGACTTTTATATTTGTCAGTTTTACAGCAACTGGCAATAATACACCGTTACTGTTGAGTATCATGTCATAGCTGCTTGATTTCTTTTATACCACCTGTTTTTATGTTTAGTGGGAACATAGTTAATGTGTACGAATGAAATTCAAGTTTGCGTGTTGCAAAACTGGTTGTCAGGAATCCATTAGCTGGCTTTACTTCAGCAGCTTTAGAGGCTTTTTGGTAAGAGCGGAAGTTTTCAGGGTACGCACGTTTAAATTGCAAGGCAATGCCCTTACCCATCACACCAACACAATTGACGGTGTTTACCAAGGCTTCAGCATTTTGTAATAATAGGTTGTCTTGCTTAAACTTAATCATTTCCCAAAACTACCTGCTTAATAGACTAATACTATTTTTAGTATTCAGATAAGGTAAGAGTCTCAGATAAAAATCCTACATACTGTGAGGTTAAACGTTTATGCTTGATGGACATGCTAAGAGAAGTTGCATCAAAAATTATCCAAGCAGAAAAGCATTGCCTCAATGGCTGTGACAACAATATTATGACGGCAATATTAGGCAAGCAGGTGCCTGTACTTTGTAACAAATTGCCTTCTTTGGGTTGGATATCTTTTGGGAAAGAGAATGACCAACGCAAATGGTCAGCTTTGACTATTACCAATGCTCAAGTTGCTGCCTTTCATTGGAAATTAGCTCAAACCCGTATAAAACAACAATTTACCAAGGCAGGTGAAGCCGCAGTAATATATTTACTCTCTCCTGACAAATAGCCGTTACTTAAATTTTTACGCTACCAACAATCTGCTAAATATAGATGTTTACTCGACTAGCCGAGAAAAAAGCAGCAATTGAAGCGTTGGAGACAACTAAAAATCTGTGTATCCGTAGCAATTAGATTTTTGCATCTTGTTTTGAGGTCAAGACATTAGTGCAAATGAGCAAAGTGTACATAGGGGTTGCTGAAAAAGTCATAGAAAGCAATCTCAAGTGTTGACAAGTTATTTAAGAACAACTAAGCATAAGTTTATGTTGTCGAAAAATAGCAAAATGATAATTTTCAAGTATATTAGGCTGTAAAAAAGATGTGTTTTTCAAAAATAAACATAAAAAAGCATATAGAACCCGTGACAGGTGAGTAGAAATGTTCATTACTAAAAAAGTAATAGCAATTACGGTTAGAGAAGTATGAGGAAGTTTGGCCATGACTCGATTAAGACTAAATCTTCTTTTGCCCTGTCCAAACTTCCCTTCAATGCAGTTACGAATTCTCTCTGATTCCAAAGCTTGTTTTTTTTCTTCTTTACTAACATTAACTTTTGGTCTTCCCAAAGCAGGTCCACTCATTATAATACCTCTTTCTTTACACCAAGCTCGGTTTTCTCTTGTACGATAAATTTTATCTACATGAACCGATTCTGGATAATAACCAGTATAATTTTTATATGCTTCTACTTGTGCTTTTAAATCTCCTGATTCATTGAAGTTATCCCAACTAATATGGTCTAAAAATACATATCCATCAAAGTAACTAGCAGATAATTTGGCGCCAAACTCTACTGCCTTACCCGCTTTACCTCGAACAATTGGGCGGATATGAGGTTGGCTTAAACTAACAATGCGGTCATCAATACTTTGTTTTTGATTTTCATACAACCATAGTTGTTGACGATATATTTCTGCTGCAACAAGCAGCATCTCATATTGTCTGTCAGTTAAAACCTCTAGAGTAGCTCCTGATAGGACTAACTGTCTAATATGAGACAAATTCCTATTGATATATTGAAGTTGTTTTTTAATTGCTTTTCTTCTATCTTTTTGAGATACACGACGTTTCTTAGCTACTTCTAAATAATCTTTTCTAGCTACTTCTCGATATGTTCTTGGTTTCTTCTCTAATCGCCCCTTGAGTTGCTCATAAAGTAAGTCTATAATTTTTTCTGTATGTTTTCTGGCTTGATTTAAAAGACCTAAATCTGTCGGATAGGCTATATCACCTGGCGCACATGTTGCATCCAATATCAATTTTCCCCAATTTTTTGGTGTATTACCTTCTTCTGTCTCTTCTGTTTTTTTTTCGGCTAATTCTTCGGATGCGGCTTCTAGCATCTTCTTAACCATTCCCTGATTAACTTTGTTGACTAGCTCAACACTAATTCTTTCTCTAAAATGGACTAACATTGATGCATCGAATGGAGCCTCATTACTATAAGATGACATCCCTATAAAATACTGTAGGTAAGGGTTCTCTTTGATTTGCTCTACAGTTTCTCTATCACTTATACCTAGTTTTTCTTTAATTATTAATGCTCCTAATGCCATGCGAAATGGCTTTGCAGGTGCCCCCATTTCTATAGAGAATGAAGTTGAGTACTCGTCTTCAAACTCCGACCAAGGTACAAACTCTGCCATCAGTACCCAACGGTTATCTTCTGATAATTTTCCCTCAAACGGAAGTTGAAAGTTTTCAGGTGAAATTGGAGCTTGCTCCTGTTTTCGGTACATGGTTACTAATAAGCACTCTTGAGCGCTAGTCACGTAGATGCAAGGATTTTAGGTAATTTTACCTTCTTCTCTTGCATCTGGATATATTTCTTTGGTCTGATAATCTGATGGCGCCTGCTTTTTTCTCTTTTTCAGCAACCCCTACATAGAAGGTCTTTTTTGAATTTTTGATATGAGTTCGTAAAGATTGCTCATATTTCTTGAGGGTGAATGTTGTCAAAAATAATTTCTTCACCGTTTATATATACAGCTATAGCTTCATGGCGCCCATTAGTTGATATGTTTTCTTGAATAACCTCATGATAAATATTACAAAACGGCTCTTCTGTGCTTCTTGTGTATATTTTTATTTGTTTACCTTAAATTCCTTGCTTAACTAAGAATATTTTAATCGCTTCAGCACATTCAACGCATTTAAAGAGTGGAAAATGGCTAGCAATAGCAGCTATCTGTCGGCGTAGTTCGGAATTAGACACACCCAGACTAAGTATAAAATTGTTTTCTACTACACTTTACTATTTTCTGTAATTTGACAAAACACGCAAATGTAGAGACGTGATATATCGCGTCTCTACACAATTAAAGCAAATTTTACAAATGTGAACTACTTTCTTGGTACCTGTAAACCGCGACGTTCGAGCATTTGTCGTACTTCAGGACTTGGGTTGTAGTTGTAACCGTAAGAAGAACGCTCAGAGTCATCAAGAACTTGAGGTGTTAATAAAACAATTACCTCGTTACGTAAATTTTCTCGGTTCGTTCTTCTAAACAATGAACCAAGAATAGGAATATCGCCCAAAATAGGAAGTTTGGAAACGGTTGTTCTATCTTGGTCTTGGATAATACCGCTAAGAATCAGAGTTTGTCCATCACGCAAACGGATTAAGCCTGAATTTAAAGAGCGTTCAGAGACTAAGAAAATTCTGTTACTACTACCGTTACTTAAATTTACATTTTCTGAAGCTTGAGGTGCCCGAATGTTTGGAGCAACTGACAAAGAAACAAAGCCGTTGTCATCAATCCGGTCTACTTTAACAGCTACAGTTAAACCGACATTCTCTTTATCAACGGTAATTGTTTCAGTCGAAGTACCATCACCTCGTGTAATTTCGCGCTTAAAGTTACCAACAACTTGCTGCGTGAGGTTTACATTAGCTGTTTGACCTTCTTGAACAATTAACGTTGGGTCAGTTAATATCTTGGCATTACGATTCTGTACTTGAGCTTGTATCGAAGCGAGAAAACGCTTTGGAAACTGATATAGAGATGGTAAGCCAAATTGCGACGTAGCACGAGTACCTTCAGCAAAGGCAGCCGTTTGCCTTCCAGTTGTCGGGTCAGTAGTAATAGTGACTGTATCTGGTGTACCAGGTGTAAAGTCTGTTAAACCAGGAGTTGTGGGTGAATTAGTTGTTGGAGAAATTGGATTAAGAAATGTTGCGTTTCCTGGTATGTCAGTTACGACTCGACCGTCTTGAAGAACCCTTAAACCTGAACCACCATTAGGTACAGTAAAAGTACCATTAGCATCTAGTAGAGGTGCAGATCCAGCATATGGGTTAGCAATTGTTGGTGTACTAGTTAAACTACCACTTGCTTCAGCACTGGTTGCAGGTCTAGAACCGCCAAAATTTACTGATGCCGAACCACCATCACTGGTAAAGAAATTATTACCAATGCCGAAAGAAAAACTCGTATTAAAATCCTTTATTCCTGATAAGTTAACATCAACAACTTTAACGTTTACAGCAACTTGGCGCCGTCTTACATCTAACTGACTCAATTGTGCCATTGCTAATTCAACTTGCTTTGGCGTACCAATTAAAGTTAAAGAGTTAGTACGTTGGTCTCCTAGTGCTTGCAAACCTCGAAGTATGGGTGAAGAATATTTTGAATCTTCTAATGACAAACGTTCAACTCTTGTTTCTGTAGTGGTTTGAGTTTGGGTTGTAGCTACACCCTGTCCTACAGGTACTGCACTGACGCTGGTAACTTGACGCTCTCTGCTGATGGCACTTTCGGCGCCTAAACCAACTAAAAAGTTCAATGCTACATCGACTGTTACTTGGTTGAGTCGTAAGTTCCGCATTACTGTATCGCGGCTAGAGTTTGGCAGTCTGGGACCTACGAAGATTGTGCGTCCACTGCGGTTTGCTTCTAGTCCGCTTAAGCGTAAAACGTAATTAAATACGTCTTGTACGGGTTCGTTTTGAATGTCGAGCGATACTTTGAGTCCTTCTCCAGGTCCAGATGCTGCTGGTTGTCCACCACCTTGTGCGGTTGGGTCTACTGATGAATATGCCAGGTTCATGTTAGCAGCGCGCGCAAGTAATGATAGGACTTCACGAACTGGTGCATCGCGTAGTACTAAGCGAGGTACTCGTTCTTGTGTTCCTAAATCAATTACGCTGGGTGATGCGTCTATTGCGGAAATTGCAATGTCTCCTACTGGTGGCGCCACTGCACGTGGTAAGAATGGCGGTGCGACGTTGGAAGGTTGACCGGGGCCTGTTACGGGTGCGGTTTGAGCGTTACTAATACCAGCAGGTGGCGCCAGTGGTGCTGTGGGTACTGTGGGAGGTGTTGCTGCTACAGTTCCATCACCAGGTGTGAAACTGAGGGTTAAACCGTCGCGACTGCGTGCTACTGGTTGGGCGCCTGGAGTACCATTGCTACCTGTGATTACGACGCGAACGCTGTTGGCATCGAGTTGGTTAATTGCGACTGAGGCAATACCAGGGGCAGGATTATCTTGACGAAAGTTGTTGCCTTCTGGTAAACGTAGTTGGGTGTTAATTATGTCGGCGACTAGGGTGTTGCCGCGTTTTGTTGTAAATACTTGGGCGCGTTCTCCAGAAGATGCTTCTAATACTAGGTTGACTCCTGAATCAACGGGGTTTAGTTTTACGCGGGTTACTTGTGTTACTTGCGCGAAAACTGGCTGTGCTGCGAAGATTGCAGCAGTGGTGCCAAGGACGAAAGCACTATTTATATTACCGTGAAGTTTCACGTTCATTCCTCACTGAAAATAAAGTAAAAGTTTGTGTAGTTTTGTGGGGCGTTAAATTTGAATCAATGTTTCACATTTGCTGCAATTATTTGAGTTGAATTGAACCTGTTTACGTGTTTTTTTACGTATATAGAAATAGAGGGATGAACCGCAAAGGCACTAAGGACACAAAGGAAGAGAAGAAAGATGCTTCGTTCCTCAGCATGACATTTTGCGACACTCAGCACTCAGCACTCAGCACTCCTAACTCCTAACTCCTAACTCCTAACTCCTCACTATTTTGGCGCCTCTGCTGGTTTTGCTTGCGCTGCTGCTGTTTCTTCGGGTGTGAGTGGCATTAGCGCTTGTAGCTGGAAGTTTGTAGAAATTTGGACTGGGCCAATCATTCGGATTGGTTTCCCGAGTGCGTCGTTGGCTACTTCTTGGTTGAGTTTTGAGTCGTAGTCTTTTACTAGCAATAATGGCTGTAATCGCTCGATATTGCGAAGAATTGACTGGGTTTGATCGTATGTACCCGTAAATTCAATGTTTATTTTGCTACGTTTTAATTTGCCGTTGACTAATGGTCCAAAAGTGCTATCGCTAATGATTTCAGTCTTTTGAGCGTCGGGTGTGTATTTCCGCATTTTGGCTTTGACGGCGTTTGCTGGTAGCAAATCGTTACCCGATTCTACTAGTCGGTTTAAATCAATTAGCAGCGTGTCTAAGGTCTTTTCGTTGGCAAATAAGCCTAATACCTGTGTTTGCTGAACTTTTGCTTGAGCTAGTTCTTTTTTTACAGTGTCAATTTGTTTGATGCTGTCTTTTTTCTGCTGGATTTGACCTTGTAAGTCAGTTTGCTTCGTTTGCTGCTGTTGGAATGTTTCCCAACTTGGTAAAACCATGTTCATTCCTACAAAAGCGGCTCCACCAAGTCCCAAAAGACCGATTAAGATACCGCCAATTTTTGGTGTAAAACTTATACCAAAAACGACGGGGTATGGAGGGGCGGCTTCTTCAAACCCACCACCACCTTCAAAATCTAAATCTTCACTATAAGTCATCGCTGAAGCGCTCCTGTTTGTTGCAAACTACGAATACGAGCCACTAGTCCAACTGTACCTTTTTGTTCTAATTCGCGCATCAGTTCAGATGCTGGAACATCACTCAGACTAGATTGGATAGTGTATTTCACTACCTTTGGTAGCTTTGCTCCTTGGGGAAGTCCACCTGGAGGCGCCGGAGCTTCTGTTAACTCGGCGTTTGTGATTCGCACTTCTTTTGCTTTTAAGAATCGCGATTGTTGTAATGTCACCAAAAAGTCGTTGACATCAGCAAACGAACGCGCGAATCCTCCTAGTTCGATTGCTCCTGCTTGGCTTTGTGTTTGCCCTGCTGGTGGGGGTGTTGATGCTGCCGCAGGCGCCGAGGAAGCCGCAATATGTTTAACGTTATCCAACTGTACAGAGGCAGGAATACGTTCTCGAACATCTTGAAGTATCGCAGACCAAGGACGAATTTGGTCGAATACTGTCACCAGAGCTTGGGTTTCACTCTTAACTTGAGTGATTTCTTGTCTGATTTTATTAATATTCCCAATTTCAGCTTCCAATTTTTGGTTTTCTTGCTCTAATTGGGCAATATTTTGCTGTAACTGTTCGTTCTGCGATTGCAAAAACCACCAGCCAGTTCCAACTAGTGCCAGTGTGAAAGCAGCAATTGCTCCACCTATGTACAAAGGAGTTAAATCTCCAGGTGACATGGGAGCTTTTTTGATTCTGCTGCCATCGTTTTTTGGAGCAGGCGCCCGGTCTTTGAGAAAATTAATATCTAAACTGTACATTTGCTTATACCTCCCTCATTCCAAGACCAAGAACTATCCCTAGTCCAGGACGTTGCATTGTTGGGTATTTTTCATCGTCGATAGCAAGAGAATTGGCGCCAACTGGGTCAATTTGGGTAGTAGGCAAACTCAAGCGTTGAGTAAAGAACTCATCCATCTGTGCTAGTCCACCACCAGGTCCTGCCAGCAATATTTGCGCGACTTCTAGATTTTCACTTTGATTCAAGTAGAAATCTATTGAACGACGCAATTCATCGGTAAGTTCTCCTAAAACCCTCATCATCGCTGCCATACCAGGGTTAACAGCGGTTTGCCCAGTTTTACCACCATCCATTCCACTCGAAGGAATTGTCATCCCTTGTAACAGTTCCATATCGCGCGATGCTGGTAAATTCATCGCACGTGATAACGCCATTTGCATTTGATACGTACCAATTGGTACTGTTCGTGAGAACTGCGGTACACCGTTGACAATAATCGCAATTTCCGTGCTATCGAACTCAATATCAACCAACACAGCTGCTTCCTGTGGACTAAATTGCCGTAATTGTTCACGAATCGTCCGAATCAGCGCAAAACTGCTTATCTCCAGAACATCAACTTGTAACCCTGCCTGCTCAAATGTCCTGATATACGTATCAGTCACATCCTTGCGCGTTGCTACAAGTAATACCTGAACTTTTTCAATGCCATCTTCATCGACAAAGTAACCAAGTTTCTGATAATCTACATCAGCTTCTTCGCGAGGATATGGCAAATACAACCCAGCTTCGTGGTTAAGTACCATTTCTCGCAGTTCTTTATCGTCTAACTCTGCTGGCACAGGTATTAGACGCACAATAGAATCACGACCAGGTACGGCAGTTGCGACTCTAGAAACTTTGATTTTACTCTCAGCAAGTGCCTGCTGGATAATTTGTGCCATCGCTGGTGGGTCAGCAATTTGACCGTCAACGAAGACACCTTCGGGAACAGGAACCGATGCTAAAGCATCTAGTTTTAGACCTTGACGCTGTTTGCGAATACGGGCAATATTAACCCGTTGTGGCGCCAGCTCGATGCCCACCCCTTTATTAGATTTCCCAAATGGACTGTTAAAGCGTTTAAGCACAGTTTTGACCGCAGAACTGAAGAACTATGAAATATTTTTATGATTAAAGTACGAACTATCCAGAAACCGGGTTTCTTTCTCAAGGTCTACATAAAAACCAAAAATCTCGGAACAGAAACCCGGTTTCTTTGGTTTCTTTGCGAACTATCTAGAAACCAGGTTTCTTTCTCAAGGCCTACAAAAAACCAAAAATCTCGGAACAGAAACCTGGTTTCTTTGGTTTCTTTGCGAACTATCTAGAAACCAGGTTTCTTTCTCAAGGCCTACACAAAAACCAAAAATCTCGGAACAGAAACCTGGTTTCTTCGATTCCTTTGGTTTCAATAATGATTTAGTTACACATACCCACTTACGAATTAATTTATTTAACCTATAATCACCGCAATTCTGTATTCGTCTTTTACCCTTATTAACCCAAAAACCATCTCTTACAATGATTCCTGTCCAAAAGTTTAAAAAACTAACAGTATGTGCCCTACTTGGCTTATTGACAACCTGGATTGTCAGTTGTAGTACAGGCAACAGTGGTAACACTACCAATCAAACCTCAGAAAGCGGCGCCAAAATAGAGTTTTGGACTATGTCGTTGAAACCAAAGTTTAACGACTACTTTCAAAACTTGATTACGAGTTTTGAATCGCAAAATCAAGGTATAAAGGTTAACTGGGTAGATATACCTTGGGATGGGATGGAGAACAAAATCTTAACAGCTGTTTCCGCAAAAACGCCACCTGATGTGGTGAACCTAAATCCTGGTTTCGCATCGCAATTAGCTGGACGAAACGCTTGGTTAGACTTAGACGCGAAAATTCCCGCTGATGTTCGTTCCTCCTATCTGCCCAACATATGGAAAGCGAGTACGTTAAACGGCAAGAGTTTCGGTATACCCTGGTACCTCACAACTCGGTTAACCATTTATAACACTGATTTATTAAAACAGGCAGAGATAGCAAAAGTGCCCAGTACATATACTGAACTCGCACAAGTTGCTAAACAAATAAAAGACAAAACAGGTAAGTATGCCTTTTTTGTAACATTTGTCCCACAAGATTCAGGGGAAGTACTTGAGTCTTTCGTACAAATGGGAGTCAACTTGCTGGATGCATCGAACAAAGCAGCATTTAACACAGAGCAAGGCAAAGCAGCATTTCAATATTGGGTAGACCTGTATAAAAACGGTTTGCTCCCCAAAGAAGCACTTACGAAAGGACACCGACACGGCATAAACTTGTACCAGTCAGGAGAAACAGCAATGTTAACTTCTGGTCCAGAATTTCTTAAAACAATTGCCCAAAATGCACCTAAAATAGCTCAAGCAAGTTCCATAGCACCTCAGCTTACAGGTGAAACAGGCAAGAAAAACGTTGCTGTCATGAACGTCGTTATCCCCCGCGACACCAAAAAACCTGACGCAGCAGTAAAATTTGCCCTATATCTAACCAACGACCAAAACCAATTAGCTTTTGCCAAAGCAGCCAACGTCTTACCCTCAACTGTAAAAGCATTAGCTGACAGCTACTTCAAAGAAGTGCCAGCAAATGCTGAAACCTACGACAAAGCACGCACAGTCAGTGCCACCCAACTACAACAAGCAGAAGTACTAACACCAACATTAAAGAACTTTAACGTTCTACAAAAAGCAATCTACGATAACCTCCAAGCAGCAATGCTAGATGAAAAAACCGTAGACCAAGCAATCACAGACGCCGAAAAAGAATGGAATAGTCAACAAAGTTAAATCCCCCCAACCCCCCTTAATAAGGGGGGCTAAGAAACCCCTCTTGTTCCCCCCTTATTAAGGGGGGTTAGGGGGGATTTTCTTCACTCTCTCATTCCTAAAAAGTGACCGATTAAATACAGCGAACCACACAGAACTACTAAATCTTTCGCCGCCTTATCTGTAAAATTATCAAAGTCAAAATAATTTAGTTCAGGTAAGGCAAAAGCTGCATCTAGTGCTGATTTTAAATCTGTATAAGTTTGGCAACTTTTCAATGAACCAATTTGACTAGCGAGTTGTGCTAAATCTTCTGATTTTGCCGAACTAGGGTCAGGAACAGGGACTATATATAATCGGTCTGATGGTCTTAGTAATGCTTTGAATATTTCGTCATGCTCTTTGGTCGAAAGCATCCCTACAACCCAACTCACTGATTTGATATTTAAAGAATCTATATAATTACGTAATACTACGGCAGAAGCAGGATTATGGGCGCCATCAAGCAGTAATTTATAGGTTGTGTTGTTGCATTGCCACTGAGTCCACTGCATTCGACCAGGCCACTTTGTCAAAGCCATTCCTTGAATAATGGCGCCTTCTGTAATTTGCCAGCCCAGGTTCTGTAAAATTTCTAATGCAGCTAATGCTAAAACCGAATTAGATAGCTGAATTTGTCCGGCTAATGGTAAAGGATATTTAATTGGTTTTGAATCAAATATTGATGAATATTCTGCCCATCCATCATCTAGCTGACTCGCTGGGTGCGGAATATAAGTAGGACAATCTAGTTTTTTTGTCTGCGTTAGTACTACTTCTTGTGCATCGAGTGGTAACTGTCCAACTACCACAGGACAACCTGCTTTGATTATTCCGGCTTTTTCACGAGCAATATCAGCAACAGTTGGGCCAAGCTGCTGCCAATGTTCTCTACTTATAGATGTAATTATAGATACTAGTGGTTGAGGACAAACATTAGTGGCATCTAGGCGCCCTCCTAACCCAACTTCAATAATGGCAATATCAACTTTTTGATGTGCGAAATATAACCAAGCAGCTGCGGTAATTAATTCAAAGAGTGTGGGAGACTCATCATTTGGGTCAATTTTACCCTTAACCTCAAGTAATAAATTAGACCAGTCTTGCTGTGATATTGGTTCTTGGTTCAGAGTAATACGCTCTGTCCAATCAACAAGATGAGGAGAAGTATAGCGTCCTGTTCGATAACCTGCTTCTGTAAGAACCGAAGATAGGTAAGCGCATACTGAACCTTTTCCGTTTGTTCCCGCTACGTGAATAACCGGAACTTGCAGGTGAGGATTTCCTAAGTTCTCTAAAAGCTTATATATTCTTTGGAGTCCTAGATGTACCCCAAAGCGCTGGAATGGTTTGATTATGGCGTCGATGTTCACAATTTATAATGAATGCCCACAGGCTCTGAACCTGGGGGCTTTGATTTTATGCTTCTCTGTTCAAAAAGGCTTGAACCTGTCTTAATGCAGCCGCTCCGATGTTGAATGCTGCCCAACCTGCTGCAACTGCGATAGGCGCCAACACTACTGCTACACGATAATCGATATCCATTATCAAGTCCCCTCTTTTAAGTTAAAGATTTAAGTTTTGTCAATTCTTCTCATTTTATTTTTAGCTAAAATGGTAAATTTTTCAAATTCTTCCTCGGTTTTATGTAAAGAATATTTACAATTTCCTAAAATCCCAGGTCACAACCTTTACCTGCGTGTACCAAAGCTAACTTTTTGTAACGTTCGGCGTGTTCGATTAATTCAGCTGCTTCAGAAGCAGAAACCTCACGCACGACTTTTCCAGGAACTCCCATAACGAGTGACTGCGGTGGTACATTTTTTGTTACAACAGCACCAGCACCGATAATACTGCCCGCTCCTACCCTTACACCATCTAAAACAATGGCACCAATGCCAATTAAACAGCCCCGCTCAATATAAGCTGAGTGAACTACCGCACGATGCCCAACGGTAACATAGTCTTCTAATATCGTTGGCTTTCCTGGGTCACCATGCAAAATAGCTCCGTCCTGAATGTTCGTACATTCGCCAATTTCAATTCGCTCGACATCTCCCCGCACTACGGCAGAGTACCAAATGCTCGCACCCGCTTTCACTGTTACAGAACCAATAACCGAAGCAGTAGGAGCAACGAAAGAAGCTTGAGAAATGTCGCTTAAAGACCAGTAGGAAGATGTTGACACGATAGAATATAGGTAAATTAAGGAACGAAAGTGCTGATAGCCAAGTGGGAAGAATTAGTCATAAGTATTAGATTATAGTTTTTATTTGTAAATCTAAACTTAAAGCTAAAAACTAACGAACCCAAACCATGAAATGCTATATGTTGTGTTACGTTCGCAACTTCTTCCACCCCAGTTCATTACTTTTATATTGGTGATTATGCTTATGTAGTAAGTTTAAAATATAACTAGTGTTATTCAATGCTGGTGATTAACTGGTGATAAAAAAATATGTTTAAATGCACTTCATGATGAACTCAGCTTTGCAGTACCCAATATTTGGTCCCGAAATTCAGTGTCCTCATTGCCGTCAAACTATTCCGGCACTGACACTTACCGACACCTATTTGTGCCCTCGACATGGTGCATTTGAAGCCAACCCCAAAACCGAAGAACTCATCCATCTCCAGTCAGGAAGACACTGGCGCCGATGGAACAACGAATGGTATCGCCAGCACACGCACCCAGATGGAATTCGTTTTGAAATTCATGAAGCCTTGGACAAACTTTATACACAAGGTTATCGGGCAACGCGAGTTATTATTGCCCGACGTTATCAGGAATTAATGGGTGGGTATTTAGAGCGAAGTACTCCCTGGCGTTCTGGACAGTCAGAAGGAGCATCCGCGCGACTTTACGGTTTACCCGTAGAGTTTAGCCCCGACCCAGATACTGAACCTTGTTGGGAAGTTATTAATTTTGATTTAGAAAAAGAACCAGGAGTCCCTGTTAGGTATCCGTACTTCCGATTATTTGAATAGTTAAGAGTGCTGAGTGCTGAGTGATGAGTGCTGAGTAATAAGTGCTGAGTGCTGAGTTGTAAGTTATGAGTTAACTTAATAACTTCTAGAAGTATGAGCAACTTGAGCATTTTTACTCCTAACTCCTAACTCCTAACTCCTAACTCCTAACTCCTAACTCAGCACTCAGCACTCAGCACTCAGCACTTTTAACTCTTATGCATCACGCTTCAATTCGGACGGCAAATATTCATCGCGCGATTGCTTTTTACGAGCAGTTGGGCTTTTCTATTGCTGAACGTTTTACTACTGGTTACACATTGGCTTGTTGGATGGAAGGATTAGGTAGCAGAATTGAATTAATTCAAATCCCTGAACCAAATCCTGCTCCAGATGCATTTGCAGACGAACACTATGTAGGGTATTATCATCTCTCATTCGATTTAACTGATTTGGCGCCTGATTTGCCCAGTTGGTTGGCTTCGTTACAAGAACGCTTTGCTGTACCTTCTCAAAGTTATCCTGATGGACTATTACCATTTAAAGTTCTTTTAGAGCCAACACAGCAGCAAATAGGCAGCAGCATCTACGAAGTTACTTTTATTGCCGATGCAGACGGTTTGCCTTTGGAATTTATTCGTGTTCTTTCAAAAACAAGTTAACAGTAAATTTGACTAGATTAAAGTTATAAAAGCAACTTTTGTTATGTGTTTTTACTGATATGGAGTTTGTTATTATAATTTTCTTAGATAAGTGTAAATGCGTTAAATATCGCGAAAAACTCGAATTTAACCGTATTTCCTTTGTTTCATCTGTATGAGCGGATAATCTTATCTGTAATGTTGCCGAGGCGACATAATCTATCTTTAGGATTATACTATAGTCATAAAAAAATCTGTAGTTGAGTTTACAGATAATATCGTAAGATGCATGTTCGTGTTTTATAAATTATACCAGTATCGTTTTCCACTGCTACTATTAAGTCTTTGGTTGATTGTGGTTGTGCTACTAAGCAATTATTCTGTTAGTGGCGAATCAAATGCTGCGTCTAATCAAATATCTAATCAAGTATATACACGTAAAGAGATAACATCTAACTTTAAAAGTTTAAATATAAATAATCCACAAAAGCAATCAATGAATGAAGATGCACGTAAAATAGTATTAGAAAATGGTCTTACTGTAATAACGAAAGAAGTTCACACCGCTCCGGTCGTAACGGTGCAAGTTTGGTATAAAATTGGTTCCCGAAATGAAGAACAGGGTGTCAGTGGTATTGCTCATCAACTTGAGCATATGATGTTTAAAGGTACTGCTCGGCGCCCAATTCAATTTGGAAGATTATTTAGTACGCTCGGTAGCGACTCCAACGCTTTTACAAGTTACGACCAAACAGCTTACTACAACACTGTTGAACGTACAAAGTTAAACGCTTTGCTCGAACTAGAAGCAGATAGAATGCACAACTCTCTCATTGATGCTCCTGCACTCGCAAGCGAAAAACGAGTCGTCATTTCTGAATTAGAAGGTTATGAAAATAATCCCGAATATCGTCTTAGCCATGCTATAATGCGCGCTGCATTCCCTGACCATCCTTACGGACTATCGGTAGGGGGTAAAAAATCTGATGTCGAAAAATTTACAGTTGAAAAAGTTCAAGAGTACTACAATAAATTTTATAGACCAGATAATGCCGTTTTAGTTATTGTCGGTGATTTTCAAACCGAATCAACCATCGCTGACGTTAAAAGAATATTTAATAACAGTGCTGAAAATAAGAAAAGTGCTGAGAAAAAAGTGCTGAGTGCTGAGTATAAAGAAGAACGCAACACTTATTACTCAGCACTCAGCACTCAGCACTCAGCACTCAGCACTCAGCCCTCAGCACTCAGCCCTCAGCACTCAGCACTCAGCACTCAGCACTTATTACTCAGCACTCAGCACTCAGCACTCAGCCCTATTATTCTAAAAGAACCCGGCGCCGCATCAATATTGCAAAGTGTTTATCCTCTGCCAGATATAAAACATCCAGATGCACCTGCGTTAGATGTAATGGACTATATTTTGTCAGATGGTAGAAATTCTAGATTTTATCAAGCGTTGGTTGATTCAGGTATCGCAACTGATGTTGATGCTTCGGTTGCAAGTCTCAAAGACTTTGGTTGGTATGAGATTACTGTATTAGCTACTCCTAAGCAAGATTTAAAAAAAATTGATTCAATAGTCACAAAATTAATTAGTAAATTTACTGAAGAGGGTGTTGACGAGTCGGAGTTAAAACGCGCAAAAGCACAGTTTGAGTCTTCTGTAATTTTGGGTAATCGGGATATTACTAGTCAAGCGATGCAGTTGGGTAACGATGAAGTCGTCACAGGTAATCATCTATTTATGGATAATTACTTGGATGCTATTCGTAAGGTGACAGCACAGGATGTACAGCGTGTCGCTAAACATTATCTTAATATTGAGTCACGAACCTTTGGTTACTTTTTACCTACCCAGGCGCCAGTAAATGCCAAGAATAGTAGTAGTAGTAGTAATAATAAAATTAATTCAAACCAAACTCACGAAAGTTTTACTTCGTCAAGTGGTGGTGTTTTAAATAAAGCTGATGTGTTGAAATATTTACCCCAGTTTGAGGCGCCGTCAGAGACTTTACAAAGTGTACCAGAACTAGTAGTGTTTCCAAATGGCTTACGAGTATTGATGTTGCCTGATAAAAGCACTCCAACGGTGACACTAAGTGGCTACATTAAAGCAGGCTCAGAATTTGACTGCGATAATAAAGCTGGACTTTCTGAGTTAGTTGCCGATAATTTACTTAGTGGCACTAAAACCAAAGACGTATTACAACTAGCCAAAGCTTTAGAAGAACGTGGAGCTTCTTTAGATTTTAACCCCTCGCGCGAAGGTGTACGCATTGAAGGTGATAGCTTGGCAGAAGATTTATCTGTAATGCTTCATACCTTAGCTGATGTAATTAAAAATCCAACTTTCCCAAACCGAGAACTCGAATTAAGTCGTAAACATGCTTTGAGTGCTTTAGAACAAGATTTAGATGACCCATCAGAAGTAGCGAGAAGAACATTTGTACAATCTATTTATCCAAAACCGCATCCGCTGCACAGATTTCCTACAAAACAAAGTTTACGGCGAATTACTCGTAAAGATGTAATTGATTTTAAAGCTAAGTATTATCGTCCTGATGCAATGGTGTTAGCTTTAGTTGGAGATTTTAACCCAGCAGAAGTAAAATCACGTCTTAAAACTGAGTTAGGTGACTGGTCAGTTGAGGGCAAAGCAGAAACATTACTGTATCCAAGTGTATCAGTGCCTAATAACGTTATTAGCGTCAATTCGGTGTTGCCAGGTAAAGCTCAAGCAATTACTTATATGGGTAATACGGCAATTAATCGTAATGACCCACGTTATTATTCTGCGCTGGTTTTAAATCAAATTTTGGGTGGTGATACTTTATCGAGTCGGTTAGGCGCCGAATTACGTGACCGTCAAGGGTTAACTTACGGAATATTCAGTAATTTTCTAGCTGGTAAAAACTCTGGCACATTTTTAATAGAAATGCAAACCAGCCCCCAAGATACAGCGAAAGCTATTGCTAGTACACGTCAATTACTTCAAGATATTCATAAGCTTGGTGTAACAGAACAAGAAGTTGAAACTGCAAAACGCACCGTAGTTAGTAACTATATTGTGTCTCTAGCAAATCCTGAAGAATTGGTACACCAAATTTTGATGAATCAAGTTTATGGGTTAGATGTAGAAGAATTACGTAATTTTACTGAAAAAATCAATCAGGTGGGTCTTTCTCAAGTTAACCAAGCTGCGCGCGAGTTACTGCACCCAGATAAAATTGTCGTCGTAACTGCTGGTCCTGCTGTAGCAATGCAACATATACAGCCAAATTAAGTAATCTTGCAAGCACGCAAAACATACCTCACCCAAAATAAGTTAAGTTAAGTACAGATGATATTGTTGCTTAACTACAGAATTTTACTGAAAAAGTCTCTGTGGCAAAGAAAAGATAGTTATTGGTAATCATGAACATTTTAAGCAATCTGCTTTCTCAACCAGTTAGAACCGCTCCGAAACGCCAACGTCGAGGTATCGAAATTAAATCACCGCGTGAAATTGAAATTATGCGGCAATCTGCCAAAATTGTGGCGACTGTACTCAAAGAAATTTCTGAACTGGTCAAACCAGGAATGACGACAGCAGACTTGGATGCTCATGCAGAAAAGCGGATTCGCGAAATGGGTGCAACTCCCAGTTTCAAGGGTTATCATGGTTTCCCAGCTTCAATTTGTTCGAGTATAAACAATGAAGTTGTACATGGTATTCCTAGCGCTAAAAAAGTTATTCGTGCTGGAGACGTTTTAAAAGTTGACACAGGCGCCTATTACGAAGGCTATCATGGTGACTCATGTATAACGATTGCCGTTGAAGAAGTAACACCACAAGCAGCCAAGTTAATTCGTGTTGCTGAAGAAGCTTTATATAAAGGTATCGAGCAAGTACAAGCGGGAAAAAGTTTACTTGATTTAGCAGGCGCCATCGAAGACCATGTAAAAATGAATGGCTTTAGTGTAGTAGAAGACTTTACTGGACATGGAGTTGGACGCAATTTACACGAGGAACCAGCGGTATTTAACTATCGCACTCGCGAAATGCCCAACGTCAAACTGCGCGCGGGTATGACATTAGCAATAGAGCCAATTTTAAATGCCGGTTCTAAAATTACACGTACCTTAGCTGACCGTTGGACAGCAGTAACAGTAGATAATTCGCTCTCAGCACAATTTGAGCATACCGTATTAGTTACTGAAACCGGGTATGAAATTCTAACCGACCGCAATAATCTATAGATATTTAATCTCTTGTGGAATAGGCATCCCTGCCTGTTACAAATAATAGAGGCGGGCAAGGATGCCCACCTCACAAGATGTATCTTGAAAATTCTTGGTTTGGAAGTTCTCAAAATTAATCATCATCATCGTCGTCATCATCACGGCGCCGTTTTGATCTGCGGCTATACTCCTCATCATCGTCGTCATCGTCATCATCTCTTTCGCGACGATAATCATTATCGCGATAATCACGGTCATCATCTCGATCACGATAGTTAGACACGCGCTCGTTATCGTGGTCTCTATCACGGTATTGACGCTCGTCCTCATTATCTTCACGCTCATCATCACGACGGCGATACGAACGTTCGTCTTGATAGTCGTCACGTTCGCGGGTTTCGCGTCCAACAGCTTTTCTAAAAAAATCGCCTAGTCCCATAATATTCCTGTCTTAGTTAAATAAAATTGAAAATTTATTTAAATAAAGCACTATTAATGCAATGCTTCTAAATGTAGTTTGCATCCAAGCTGTTAATTACAACTCTCCCTTTGGATGTAAATATTTGTGTTTATAATTCTCTAGAAGTCAGAATTGTATGAATGAATTACCACCTCTAAATACCGAAACACTTTGGGCAATTCTAAATGAAACAGTTGATGAGGCTACTGTTAACCAGTTAGTTTGGTATTACTTAGGCTATAGATACAATGAGGTATCAAGTCGCTGGGAACCTACATATGCTGAAGACTGGCGCCAAGATTTTCCAGAACCTCCAGATTTTTTTGATAGTCGTCCCGCAGCAATGAAGCTAACTCGTTCAATTCCTCAAGAGAATAAACAGTTACTTAAAGAAAAGCTGGGATTTAAAGGTTACAAAATCGGTGAATTTGGACCCAAACAAACACGCAGAGCTACTGCTGCTAATTGGTTATTAAGTTACATGGAA
Organism: Calothrix sp. PCC 7716; assembly: GCF_019977735.1. Classification (GTDB taxonomy): domain Bacteria; phylum Cyanobacteriota; class Cyanobacteriia; order Cyanobacteriales; family Nostocaceae; genus Dulcicalothrix. Next base: position 7,654,965 of record NZ_AP025018.1, read on the forward strand.
ATTAATGGTATTCAATATTAATTGCGTTGGTTATGAATATTTAAACTTTTTTATACACCTATACCTTGTTTATTTCTCTAGATAGAGGCAACCAGAATTTAATTATTTCTACAGCGAGATAGGCAAATCCTTACTCGAAAGCTGAAAATACTATTAATAATTATGGGTAATTAAATAAACATTCGATTTGCTTATTATTGCTATTTTATCCGCGTTCTTTAACGGTTTAATAGCCAAGTAAGTGTTTATTTATACTCCAGCTTGGTTACAATTATATAATAGTATTTCTGTTATGGCATCCATTGAATTTAATCTATTTGCGCCTTATAACAAAGGCGCCGCTTTAATTGGTTCGTTTTCAAATTGGGAACCAATTGAGATGGAAAAAGGGGATGATGGTTATTTCCGCACAAAAGTAGAATTAAAAGACGGAGAGTATCAATATAAATTTCGGGTTCAGTCAAAGTCTTGGTTTTTTGAAGAAGACCAATGGGTTGACGTAACCGACCCTTATGCAACAGACATTGATGAGTCTACAGGACAAGATAACGGTGTCGTCAAAATTAAGGATGGAGAACGAATTCTTGATACTTACGTTTGGCAGCACGACGATAAACCATTGCCTCCCGACCATGAGTTAGTAATATACGAAATGCATATTGCTGATTTTTCTGGTGGTGAAGATGACCCAAACCCACGCGGACAGTATAAGCACGCAATAGAGAAGTTAGATTATATTACCGAACTAGGAATTAATGCAATTGAGTTGATGCCAGTTAAAGAATATCCTGGTGAGTATAGCTGGGGTTATAACCCACGCTTCTTTTTTGCTACCGAGTCAAGTTATGGTTCAACGGCAGACTTAAAACGCTTTGTTGATGAGTGTCATGCTAGAGGTATTCGGGTAATTCTCGATGGTATTTATAATCACTCTGAAGCAGGAAGTCCTTTAACACAAATCGACCATGATTTTTGGTATCACCATGAACCACGTGACCCTGACAACAACTGGGGTCCAGAGTTTAACTATGAACTTTACGACGAAAAGTTAGAAACTTATCCTGCACGTAAGTTTATTGGAGATACAGTTAGATATTGGGTTAGTGAGTTCCATCTTGATGGCATTCGTTACGATGCTGCACGGCAAATTGCTAATTATGACTTCATGCATTGGATTGTGCAAGAAGCTAAAAACGCTGCTGGTGCCAAACCGTTCTATAATATTGCGGAACACATTCCTGAAACTACCAGTATTACCAATATTGATGGTCCAATGGATGGTTGCTGGCATGATAGTTTCTATCACTGTATAAAAGAACATGTTTGTGGTGACAAATTTGACTTAGAACAACTCAAAGATGTCATCGACTGTAAGCGTCAAGGTTTTATGGGCGCCACAAATGTAGTAAATTACCTGAGCAACCACGACCATGACCATTTAATGGTTGAGTTAGGAAATCGTCAGATTTTTGATGAAGAAGCATTTCGACGAGTTAAGCTAGGCGCCGCACTTTTAATGACTGCTGTTGGTGTACCATTAATATGGATGGGTGAAGAGTTTGGCGAATATAAACCAAAAACACCAGATGCATCTAAAATCGATTGGACGCTGCTTGGAAATGATTTAAATCGTAGTTTATTTGAGTATTTTAAGGGCTTGATTAACTTACGTAAAAATAATCACGCGCTATATACAGAAAATATTGACTTTATCCACGAAAACCCAGAGGCAAAAGTGTTTGCTTTTAGTCGTTGGAACGATGAAGGTTCACGAGTGGTTGTTGTAGCTAATTTCTCTGAAAACTTCCTCGCTGGATACCATGTACCTGGTTTTCCATCTGCTGGTACTTGGCACGAGTGGACAGCTAATTACGACGTTGAAGCTGGGGATGATGGAATTATGACCGATTTGGGGCCATACGAAGCAAAAGTCTTTGTTTGGCAATAATTCGTAGGGTGGGCACTGCCCACCCTACAAATACAAATTTACACAATAGTACCAATTTCCTTCAAATAAACCCGTGTAAACGGTTCATCTTCTCCTAGCGAATACTCTTCAATTAGTCCTTTGCGGTGCAGCATAATACTGTCACCTTTTTTCACGACTAATGTAGACCCATCTAAAATATCACGCGATAGCATCATTTCGGTCTCAGTCGGATTGTCTAAAACAACCATATTACTACCGTAATAAAACATACCATCGCGTTCTAAAATTTCTTCGCTGTATTCAACTATGAGTAAATCAAGCTTGGGATTTCGCAGTAAGCTTTGAACATTGGTATTGTAATCTGGATTTGAAATTTTTCGCGAACGATTTACAAACACTGCATCTTGACAAACGGCGCCGATTGTCCAGTCAGGATGTTGTGAGAGAATATGGTCAATAGTCTCTTGCAAATCATGAATTGAAACTTTATTAAACGTGATAATTGGGATTCTGGCATCATCCTTTGAACTAAAGAATGTTTCCAAAATGTGGGAAGGTACATCAACACTGTCACCTACCGCCGGGTTGAGATGCATCATAACACCAGGCGCCGCATTAATTTCTAAAATAGCAAAGTTGCCTTCTTTCCAAGATTTGCCTAAATTTTCAGAAATAACATCGATACCCAAACAAGTTAAACGGAAATGCTGGGCTATATCCTGCGCCAAGATAATATTATCAGGGTGCATTGTGGGTGTGGCATCAATACTGACTCCTCCGGCTGAAAGATTTGCTACTTTACGTAGAAAAACGCGCTTACCCTTTTCAATGACACTAGCTAACGATAACTCTTGTTCTTCTAAGTAAATCTCCATTGCTTCGTCGCATTGAATTTTACTCATCGGTGAAGTTGGAGTGTCACGACGTGCAGGTCTTTGATTTTCTTTTTGAATCAACTCGTCTATTGTTGAATAACCATCACCAATAACCGAAGCAGGACGACGTTCAATAGCTGCGACGAACCTACCGTTGACGCACAGTAAACGAAAATCACTTCCCTTTATACTTTTTTCGACAATTATTCGAGTCGGTTGGTCTTCGGGTATTGCTTTGAGCGCACGTCCGTATGCTGCTTCAAGCTCTTTAGGTCCTTGAACATCTGCTGTTACACCAATACCTTTGTGACCTACTACAGGTTTTATAGCAATAGGATAACCAATTTCACGCGCAACAGATAGCGCTTCGCGTTCGCTAACTATAATGTCACCTTGGGGAACGGGGAATCCTAAAGTCTTTAAAAACGCTTTGCAGTCATCTTTACGAGTGGTAAAGTCGGAATCTAAATGGCTATCACCATCGAAAGTTGTTGCCACACCTCGAACATGCTTTTTACCAAAACCATATTGCATTAACCCTTCTTCCCACAGGTAAAAAGCTGGGATACCCTTTCTATCAGCAGTTCGCAGCAAAGCATAAACAGTGGGACCACCGTAAACAGAAGAGCGAAAACGATTTTGCAGTGTCGTCAACTGTTCTTCAAAAGCGACATCGCTATCTCTGGTAATTGCTTCAAACCAATCCCAAACAAAATAAATCACTCCACGGGTAGTACGTGCGTATAGTGATTGAATCGCAATTTGATGGTGATTTCCATGTTCTCTAATACTCCAACGGTTGACATGCAAATCCATATCTAGTTTTGCCACTTCAGAAGCTGTACGTGCAAACAGATGAGCATGTGAAGAGTATTCTTCGTCACGTAACTCAGGGTATCGTTCGGATATAGCTTTGACATAATCATCTAAAGCTAGGACTTCTCGATCGTCCGTCAAAGCAAAATCGAATACAAGTGCCCCTGTCTCTAGATAAGGGTTAGGACCTGCGTAATTGTGAAAGTTGAAAATATCAAAAACATCTGTTTTACGCGCGTTAACACGAATTGCTTCGGTGGTATTATCTTGAATCATTGTATAAACCCTTGGCAAAACACCCTCCTTCACAATAATAACCCGCTTAAATTAATGTGAGTATCAAGTTTTTACATCTCTACCGGGTTTGTTAAAATTTATATCCATTGGGAGGTGTTATTATACACGTATTTCTGTTAAAACTTGAAAATAGTACAAAAAAGTTGGGACACAGCGTATGAATGCAACAGAAGCTAGCCTCAGAAATGAAGTCAGACAGCTTGCTGAGGAAGCTTTTCATCGCAAGCTGATTTCCGGATATGGTGATGGTCCAGATGTATCGGAGTATCAAATTGTTATTGAGGGAAAGCCAAGACATCTAACATTAGAACACGCCAAGTCATTTTTAAACGCTTTATTAGAAGGTAATGGGGATGCTGAGGAATTAATGTGATAAAATTCATAAAATTTAATTAAATAGGTGAAACCCGGTAATTCAAAATCCGGGTTTGATGTTTGTATAAACCTGTTTGTATGAAACTTAATCAAATAATGTTCCGTTGGAATGAGATCAAAATATCATCAATCTGTGACAATATAATGGCAAGGCGCCTTCACTGTAGTCGTCAACCAAAGTTTTTAACAACTTTATTAAGCATTATCAATATTTATCAGGAGGCAATGCTGTGGCAAACGAAATTCAACGTCAACTAGTGATTATTGGAGGAGCAGAGGATAAGGAAGGAGATTGTATTATTCTTCGCGAATTTGTGCGGCGTGCAGGAGGTACAAAAGCTAAAGTTGTCATTATGACCGCAGCCACAGAATTACCAAGAGAAGTTGGTGAAAATTATATTCGTATTTTTGAACGTCTTGGCGCCGAACAAGCTCGCATTATTGATACTGAAACGCGCGAAGATGCTTCATCATCTACTGCATTAAAAGCTGTTGAAGAAGCTACAGGTGTATTTTTCACAGGTGGTGACCAAGCACGTATTACTAGTATTCTTAAAGATACTGATCTTGATGCTGCAATTCATAAACGTTATGCCGAAGGAATAGTAGTAGGAGGAACGAGTGCAGGCGCGGCGGTAATGCCTGATATAATGATTGTTGAGGGAGACTCAGAAACTAATCCTCGCATAAATATTGTAGAACTTGGGCCTGGTATGGGATTTTTGCCTGGTATTGTAATTGACCAGCACTTCTCACAACGCGGTCGTTTAGGGCGCCTAATATCAGCACTTGCCCAACAACCAGCAGTATTAGGTTTTGGCATCGATGAAAATACCGCAATGATAATAACAGGTGACAAAATGGAAGTAGTAGGTGAAGGTGTTATTACCGTAGTGGATGAAAACGAATTAGTCCACAATAACGTAGATGAAATACTTCGCGATGAACCTCTTGCATTTTGCGGCGCCCGTCTTCACATATTACCGCACGGTTATAAATTTGACCTCAAAACTCACAAGCCAATTTTAGATGGTCGTTCTGTGGTAAATAACGAAGGTAATGAATTAGCTGCCAGTGTAAGTTAAATAATTAATTATAAAGACTAAAAAGTTTAGTAGATGCATCAACTGGAGAAGTAGTTAACCCTACTCCTCCTTTTTTTATAAGAGATATGCTGAAAACCCCGTCCTTTTAAGGCGGGGATGAAAGCTGTTAGAACCATTTTAATGGTTCATGACATTAACTATTCACGCTGCTGGGCAATATACCTTAAAACTTATGCTCAGTACTTATATTTCCAGCAGTGCTAATAAAGTAGCGCTTGTGTCCACATGGTAGGTAACTTTAAAATTTGAGGAAATTCAATTCTTACGGTGGTGAGATGCACGTCCCTTGACTCGGTTCATAATTGTAGACGGGCAATCTGTCGGTTTACGTTGAGAAAAAGATGAACATGGTCGGGCATTATCTCCATCGCAATAATTTAAAGCGCGATTTTCATTACAGACTTCGCATATAATTTCCTGCAATATGAGCAGATATTTTCCCTTCGGAGTACTTTCTTCCGTCGCTTAGGTATCCAAACAAAGTGGTAGTTAATTAGAGAAACCGCGTTCACGAGCGTGTCTATATTCGTCTGGGTCAAATTTAGCCATAGGTCTTAGAGGATGTTTGAAAAGTCGGATAAGGTATAAATTGTCCCAAGCGAGTGGAGTCTTACGGAACGTAAACGCAGTTTTCCCGCTTTCTTAGAATCTAGGGTTTCAAACTATATACTGAGATGCTACCCTGCGGGAAAACTGCGCCCTTCGTGCCCGACTCATGACATTCACAGATACTTTTAAAACATCCTCTTAAGGTAGATTGATTTATTGTCGTTGTAAGCTGTATTATAAAATAAATAGCAAAACAATAAAACTAATATAAGTTGCTTACATAGCAACAAATAAGGGGGTGATTAGTAGTGCAAATAAGGTGGAACTTTAAGCTAAAGCCGAATAAAGAACACGTAGAAAAAATGGAGCGTTGGCTGGTTACGCTTAGAAAACATCGTAACTATGCACTACGTGAAAGAGAGCAAGGATATAGCACAAATAACCAAGATGTTGAGTCAGAAATAGTTTACGCATTTGGTAGTTATTGTGACTTGGAAACACGTATTGAGTACGGTGTATGTTGCCCCTTAACATGCCCAGTTCTCAAGCACGGTGTGGTTCCAGAAAAATTATCTATCGCGTTCAAAAAAACTAAAGAAAAGTTTGATATAAAAACGGGAGAGTTAATTAAACCTAGTATTGTAAAGTGGGATGACGCAAGCGGGATACAGAAAAAAGTAACTACGGAATTACGCGGTAAGTTTCCATTCTTTGGGGAAATCTATTCTGCCGTATTGCAAGGTAATCTAGAAAGATTGGATGATGCTTATGCTAACTTTTTTAAGCACGGGCGTGGTTATCCAAGCTATGTAACTCGCCTTGATTCGTTTGAATATAAGCCTGGTCAAGCCAAGTTTGGATTGACTAATAAAAACTACGCTACTGTATATCTTCCTGGCATTGGAAATGTAAAGTTCCATAACAGTCGCAAAAAAGAATTTGACTCAGTTACAGATATTAGAAGCATCACAGTATCAAGGGAAGCAACATACTGGTTCATCTCCGTCATTGTTGAAGTTCCTGATTTAATTCAAGAGCTTGTTCCATTTGAAAAGGTCAAATCAGTAGTAGGAATTGATGTAGGAATTAACAAGTTAGTTGCATCCTCAGATGGTAGTTTTGCCATTAATACAAGACCTGCGACAAACAAGAAAACAGCACGACGTTTAGCAATGCGTCAACGGAGCATTGCTCGCAAAGTTAAACGTTCAAAGAATAGGAAAAAAGCAGTAATAAAATTAGCAAGAACTAAACACAAAATTGCGACCAAAAGAAATGGGCGTAATTGGAAAGTTGCTAATGATATAGTAAAAACCGCCGATGTTGTAGTGCGTGAAGACCTCAAAATAAAGAATATGGTCAAACGCGCCAAACCAAAACATGACGGTAAAGGCGGATATAAAAAGAATGGACATAAAGCCAAATCAGGATTAAATAAATCAATTCTAGATTGTGGTTGGGGAGATATTTTTAACAAAATAGCTTGGCTTGCGTTAAAAGCAGGAAAGCATGTAATTGCTGTTAACCCAAAACACACGAGTATTGAGTGCCCAGCGTGCGGGCATATTGATAAAAGTAACCGTGAAGGTGAAAAGTTTTTGTGTATTATGTGATATACAACGTCTACAAAGCCTACTACACAACACTTTCATCCAGAAATATTTTTCCACAAAGTAAACAACACAAACTATTTTTTCTGTTTAAGCGTCTCGATGGGGTACTCAGCTAGCATCTGCTTAAACGGTACTGGTCTACCTTGGATTGTATAGACAATTAGTTGACCATCATCACCTTTGGTACTTGCTATTACCAACCCTTGTTTTCTAGCTAAATTAAACCACTCATTAAAAATATCTCGTTCTCCTTTTAATAAAGAAAGATTTTTTTCGTCAGGCATCCAGCCATCTTGTATTGCCTTGTTTAGCCAACCTCCTGGATTTTTAATTTGTTGACCATGCTCAATTGTTTCTTCAAGAGACTTTATGGCAGCCAAAACAATTTCTGAAGATTTAGATTGAATTGTTTTAGTTAGAGTTGTATTTAAAGTAATCCCTAGTTCAGCTAACTTAGATTTAATCTGTTCATTAATCGTTGGCGCCTGAGAACCTGTTTTTTTATCAAACGGTGTAACTTTAGTATCTGTTATGGTTAACGCTTTGATTTGGCATCGACAATCTTCTAACTCTTGGTTAATTAATTCTAAGCTTTTTTTCAGGCGAATATTATCTGATTCAACTGAAGCTAATTCGTAGTTCCTGCCTTGCACAACTTCAATATGCCGTCTTAATCCTTCAATCTCAGCTCTAAGTTTTTTGTTCTCTTCTTTTATACTATAAATCAGTACTCCTTTTGATTTATCAGAAGCTGGTTGGTATCGTTTTTCTTGGGTTGGTATTACAACTGTTTGTTTTTGCTGTTCTCTAAGATATTTAATTCTATCTTTTAATTCTTCGTACTTGTACAAGTAGCTAACTGAGACACCAGCCTGTTGTGCAATACTTCTGAAAGTAATTTCTTCACCACGTGAACTTAATTTAGCTATTGCTTTTTCTGTTTTTTCAATAGCTTCCTTTTTTTTCAACTCAGCGGCAGCCACTAATAATTCCGGATTTCCTCCTTGATTACCTTTAGCCATTAGTTTCATCTCCTAATTTTGGATAACTCTCGTGACCGTAAACTACATCTTTTTGTGAGAGACCACGGATTATATTGTTTAGGTTTTCAACAATGGGAAGATTATTTTCTACTTGTCGTTCCCACTGTTTGTCTCTAGCATTTTCAATTAGCTTGACAGTTGACTCTAAATGTTTTTTGTGAGTTTCTAAATGTTCTCTTGTTGTACGAAAGTGTTGACAAGCTAAACATGGACTTCCTTGGACTGGACAATTTTGGGTAATAGGTAAAGCACAAAAACCGTCTGCCAAAGTTTGAGCTTTCATGTTTTTCTTAATCCATTGCATCTCAGTTGTATCTAAATCTGGATTTTCAGATATAATTATTTCACCTTTAATATTGACTACTCTACCATCCCAAAATTTATTCATCTCATGCTTCATTGTTTCGTCATGAATATGGGCATAGCACATTGTCATTTCTGGTGACTCGTGACCAAGACGCTTCTGCACTATATGTTGAGGAACTCCAGCATTAATTAACTCAGTTCCATGTGTATGTCGAAAACTGTGACATCTATGAATAGGATAAATCTCTCCTGAAGAACCTCTAATTTCTTTTTCATTAGCTAATTGACTTAAATAACCTCTGAGAACTTTTTGCCTCATTCGTTTAGGTATAGGAATAAAGTGTTGAAGTTCTCTATAAGGAATTTTTCTAGTTGTTGCTGAAGTTCTTTTATAAGTATAATCTTCAAACCACGAATAACTTTTGGTTAAACAAAATAAATAATCAAAGTCTTTTCCTAGCTCTTTTCTGATATACTCTTGCTGTTTTTGAATATCCGAAGCTAATTCTCTGGCTACTGGAATAGCAAGTTGCTTCTTCATCTTAAATTGGTAAATATTTAGCCACCATGTTCCTGTGCTATCTTGACGAATACAGTCAAAATTAAGATAACATAGTTCTGATAACCTTATTCCCGTTTGTCGCAAAACTTTTACCATTAGAGCAACAGGTTCTGGAAGTGCCATTATGTTATCGTCAATTTGTTTGATCACGTCAGGCGGAATAAATTTTGGTAGTGACTTGATTCGTTTAGCAAAATCTTCAGGATATACTAAAGGCTCTTTATAAATATTAGCCCAATCAAATCTAGCGCAATTCTCTAGAAATAGTTTTAAACAACCGAGTCGTCCATTCCTTGTGCTAGGACTTTTTATTTTTTCCCTTAAATATACTAAATAGTTGACAACTAAATCACGATTAATTTCCGACTCTTGTAATGAACCATATTTTAGTTTCAGGAATCTGTAAAAATATTTGAGGTCATATAATCTGTTAAAAATAGTAGAAGTTGCATCACCAACACCAATTCTATATTGAATCCAATATTTAACAGCTATCTTCAGCCAGTATAGTTCAATATCTGAAAAATTTAGCAAGCGCTTGGAGCAAGCAATGTCAGGTTCTAGACCAAAAACTGTGACATTCCAAATATCTAAATTAAACATTTCTGACACAGAAAGACCATCGAATGAGATATAACTGTTTGATATTCTTTTGGGATTTTTATTAAAATTTGTTTGGCAGCTTTTACACTTGTACATCTGCTCTCCTGTATCTCGACTCTTTCCTGCTTTTTTAAGATGACTGCTTCCACATTTGGGGCACTTTAACTCTTGCTCGTTATTGTAATTTTTATTGTTCTTGTTTTGTTGCAACATCTATTTATCCTTGGATACTAAATATTTTTCGTAAGCTTCTCTCATGTCATCATCATTAAGATGAACATAAGTATTAATTGTTGTTTGGATACTACTATGACCTAAACGTTTCTGTACATAAGCCATATCTATTCCTGATTTGATTAACTCAGATGCATGAGTATGACGAAAAAGGTGAGCATTTATTTTTATTCCTGTTTGTTTTTTTAGTTTTTTAAATAAACCAGTTACAGTCGAATATTGCATTGGGCTTCCGGCTTCACTTTTCCAAATATTGACAAATACATAATCTGAGTCAACATCAGGATATTCGTTAATTATGTAGCTGCTATAAAGCTTCATTAAAGAGCCAGGTACTTGTAAAATTCTTTCATTTCTTGACTTACCTCTGGCATTGTTAAAGTTATTATTTCTCGTGACAATACGAATTTCATTTTTACCCGCGACTGAATTAATATCTTCGTGTCGTAGTCCTAACGCTTCTCCTATTCTCATGCCTGTTTCATAAAGAAGCATAACTAAAAACTTATCTCTTTGAGAGTGACAACAATCGACAAGTTGTTTAATCTGTTCTAAATTTAAAATTCCTGGGAAAACTTTTGGCTCTTTTAGTTTCAGCAGTTTTGTTCTAACTGCTTTGTTTTTAGACATTTCATACAGCAAAGGTTTGTACTTGCGATTTGCAGGATTAATGTACCGATAAGCATCTACTGAATTTACTGTCCCATTACGTTTATGAAACTCGTAAAAATTGTACACAGCTGATAGGATTGTGTTGATAGTCCTTTCTGTCCTTTTCGCTTCTTGCTGCTGTATAGAAATAATTCTAGGATTAGGACTACGTAGCCAAAGTATAAAATTGGCTAGATACGATTGATTGATTTCCCTCCAATCAAACTTAGAATCTTGTATAAATTCCCATAACAGCTTGAGATGGTAAGCGTAGTTTGAGACTGTATTTGGCGATTTTTCAATGCTTTCTAGGTGGCGCAAATAGTTATTAACTGGGTTGATAGGTAAATAGTTATCATCTATCAAAATCCAGGTATTCTTCCCGTTGCTAGGGAGTTTTATTCTTTGTACTTTCATGAGCTTTGTAGGCTCTGTAGACTTATACTACATAACATACTACACAAGGATACAAATCCTGTCAATAGTTTTTGTTGTTGTTGTTATATAATAAGATTTGTCTATCTCACATAATGTGTACAAATTGCGGTCATACCGACCACGCTGACACGAAAGCGAGCAGAACAATTGCTAAAAAAGTGGGATTGGTTTTCCCAAAAAATGAAAAGCGCAAACTTGGCGGTGAGTCCAGTTGCCACGTCTCGGTTTCCGTGCGTGGCAAACTGGCGAACCCGGAGGGTGTCGGTCTCCGTCCCGCCAAAGTTTGTAAGAAAACCCTACGTGCGGACTGCGCGAAAGTTACGCCTGTGAAAAGAACAACCGATGGAGTTGTGTCCAGGAACCATGCCTCTGGGACGAGTGGAACGCAGTTGAGCCTTTTTGACACAACTGTGTATCACTCGCCCGACAAACGGATAGCTAGGAAATACGGCAGAACTTCTTAGTGAATCTCCGTACCTTTAGGTCGGAGAGCGTCAAACCCCTACATCTACCCATAGAAGGAATCGAATTTTAAATAATTCTAAGAATATATAGTATTATTTGCAATCATATAAAATACAATGGCAAGCTTAATCGAATTCAGTCTTTTCGCTCCTCGCATCAATGGGGCAGCTTTAATTGGGTCTTTTTCTGAATGGAAAGAAACACCCATGCAAAAAGGAGAAGATGGTTATTTCAGGGTTCAAGTAAATATAGAAGACGGTACTTATCAATATAAATTTCGAGTACAAACCAAAAGTCCAAACTTCAAACCAGATGAATGGATTGATGTTATTGACCCCTACGCTACAGATGTTGATGATGAGCGTACTGTCGGTATAGTTAGAATTAAAGACGGTGAAAGAATCGTAGATACTTATGTTTGGCAGTACGATGACCAACCTTTACCTCAAAATCATGAGTTAGTAGTATATGAAATGCACGTCGCAGATTTTACAGGTGGAGAAGTTGACGAGCATAGACGTGGTAAATATGTAGATGCCATCGAGAAATTAGATTACCTTAAAGAACTAGGTATTAATGCAATTGAATTAATGCCTGTAAATGAGTATCCAGGTGATTATAGTTGGGGTTATAAAGTACGTCACTTTTTCGCGACTGAATCAAGTTATGGTTCTACAGAAGATTTAAAACGGTTTATTGATGAGTGTCACAAACGTGGTATTCGTGTATTAATGGATGGAATTTATAACCATACTGATGAAGAATGTCCATTAATGTTAATCGACCGTAATTACTGGTATTACGAACATATGCACTATCCAGAAGACCCTGGTAATTATTGGGGTCCAGAGTTTAATTATAATAATTACGACGAAAAGTTAGATGTAAAGCCAGCATGGAAATATGTAGGTGATGTCGTAAAATATTGGGTAGAAGAATATCATATAGATGGAATTCGCTATGATGCAGTGCGACAGTTAGCTGACTTTGAATTTTTGAATTGGTTAGCCACTCAAGCAAAGAAAAATTGTACAGTTCAGGGGGCGCCGAAACAGTTTTATAATATTGCCGAACACATTCCTGATACAAGTGATGTAACAAGGCCAAATGGACCATTAGATGCGTGCTGGCATGAAAGCTTTCGTTATTTTGCTATTCCCACTATTTGTGGTGAAGAGTTTGATTTAGAAAATCTCAAACAAGTGCTAGACCCTAGAAGACAAGGGTATGAAACCACAATAAATGTGATAAATTATTTGGCAACCCACGACCGAGAACATCTTTTTCGGGAATTAGGAGATAGAGGCATTTTTGATGAAGCAGCATTTACACGTGCCAAGTTAGCAGCAGTGTTATTAATAACGGCGATGGGTGTGCCAATGCTGTGGATGGGAGAAGAATTTGGAGAACACAAGCGTAAAAGTCAAACTGTTACCCAGCCCAAAAAGATAGCTTGGGCATTATTAGAACGCCAGGAAAATAAAGATTTATTTGAATATTACAAAAAATTGATTCACTTGCGAGTCAATAATCTGGCTTTACAATCTGACAATATCGAATTCTTCCATGAAAACCCTGATGCAAACGTACTAGGTTATGTGCGTTGGAATGACCAGGGAGGGCGCCTGGTAGTAATACTCAACTTTTCAGACCAAAACTTTAGCGAGTATAAAATTACTCACTTCCCCGATGCTGGCACATGGCAAGATTTTATGGCAGATTGCAACGTTGAAGCAAGTTCTGAAGAAAATCAAAATGTTTTGATTACAGACTTAAAGCCATACGAAGCAAAAGTTCTCATGAATTAACATCTACATCTTGTTCTTCTTAATTCTTCCTTAGCGTCCTTAGCGTACTTTGCGGTTCGTTCTTTTGAATAAAAAAGGTTAAAGGTAAAATTTACCCTTAACCTCCAACCCCTTATAATCTAGAGAAAATCAAAATTTTAATAAAATTAAGAATATAAAGTCACATCTTCACCACATTTAAGCCACTACACGCAAAGTTATGTTAAGAAATTTAGAAAATGAAAATAGGAAAACTAAAATAGAAAACTTAAACTATAAATATTACTCAGCAATTTGTAAAACCGATTTGATAAACTTCCATTCTGATGGAACAGAGTCAAGCATTATATAAATTCTGGTTTCCCGACTAACTAAAATTTCACCATGTATATTTGTACTGAAATCTTTACCTAAAATAAAACCTTTTTTGATTAATTTTTGGGCAACAAACATACAAAGATGCTCTTTTAAGTCCAGACATACTTGTAATTCTTGAAAATTATGCCAAGTCCAATAACAAGTTTCGGGAGCAGTTTCTGCAAGTTGGAACATTGCTGCATTGAGCATGTGGGTTGCTTCTTCGCTGCCAAGTAAATGACTTAACGCTTCTTCGCAAATTTTGACTAAATGTTTATCTTGAAGCTTTAAAACATTAACGAGTAAATTAACTGCTGTATCGAAATCTTTAAACTCTTGCTCTAAATCTTGATTATACATAAGTTAGCGTCCCAATAATTAAGTGATTTATAAAAAATCATGGGAGATAATGACAGACTTAGAATCTCCCACATAGTGCAATTTCTGGTGAGTTTTGAAGTACCGTTCGTAGAGCTAACCAGAGACTTGTTATTGATTAATCTCGTTAATTAGTACCTTCAGTTTCTAAATTACACTGCAAAAGTGAAGAACCAGTGAAGGTGACTTTTTTTATTTAGTTTTTTATGTTTTTTTTAGATATCGCTCCAACCCAATTTTTGAGATACTTGCTCAACTAGAGTCATGGGGTCAAAAGGTTTGGCAATAATAGCTGTCACTTCTAGTTCAGCTAATTTATCTCGGTCAAGCTTTTTTTCTTTTGCCGTAATTAAAATAACTGGAATATGCTGCGTTTCTGGAGTTGTTCGTAAAATAGCTAAAGTACCTATACCGTCTAGGTCAGGCATCATCATATCTAAAAGTATAGCGTCTGGTCGTTCTGCCTTTGCTACTGCCAAACCTTCAATTCCCGAAGCAGCAGTAAGAACTTGCCAACCACCCATTGTTTGAAGCGTCAATTCTACAACTTCGCGAATATCTTCTTCGTCATCAATAATTAAAATATGTTTAACTTTCACTGCCATTATTTCCCTAGATGCGTATGAAAATGCAGTTGAATTAAATCTGTTAGTAATGGTGTTGAAGTTGCTGTATTTTAACATGTGCTGTTCTTAATTGTAACAATGTCGTAAATTCGATGAGACTAAAAATATCCAAGATACATTAACCTTGTGAAAACACAAAGTAGAATACCTTAGATATTAAAATTGGAGAATATTTAGCCAGCAAAAAACGAAAACACTATAAAAGAGTCGTAATAGGGAATTACATCAAACTAAGCGCAATATAACAGCAAGATAAACAACTAATTTACTTTGTTCTTGAATCAGGCTGTGCCAATAATAAATTTTATTTAATTCAAATCCATTTGCTCAACCTGTCTTATTTTTAGATTAATATCTAAAAGTGAAGAAGCTGTGAAGATAAAAGAAACCCGGTTTTTAAGAGTTAATACTGCCAACCTAATACTTCCACTACTTGGTCGGTGAGGGTCATGGGGTCAAAGGGTTTTGGAACCATTCCGGTAATGCCTAGTTCTGCAAATCGACGCTGGTCACTTGCTTGCACTTTAGCTGTAAGTAAAATAACAGGGATGTTACTGGTTAGAGAGTTTGCTTGCAACTGTTTGAAAGTTGTGATACCGTCCATTTCTGGCATCATGACATCAAGAAGGATGGCATCAGGTTGTTCTGTTTCTGCTTTTATAATTCCTTCGCTCCCAGATTCTGCAGTTAAGACCTCGAACCCACCAACCGCTTCTAGGGTTAGTTGAGCAACTTCGCGAATATCATCTTCGTCATCAATGATGAGAATGCGCTTTGCCATTACGGCGCCCTTCCTTTTTACCAGAGACTATACAATTTAGTAATCCGATAGCACGCTGTTCAAACTCTTCGGGAGTAACACGCGCTTTGGTTAAAAATAAAGTTTGCCCTAAATTTAACCTCGCGCAGTCAGCTTCAGTCAAATCTATAGCACTGTATACGACTAAGGGTACTTGATGCAAATGGTTATGGTGTCGTAACCAGTCCACAACTGCAAACCCATCAACATCGGGCAGTGCAATATCAAGGACTAATAAATAAGGTGTTAAAGATTGACTCAACTGAATCGCTTCGCGTCCATTACGAGCATGGTGAGTTTCTATACCATAACGCTCGAACATCGCAATTAGAACCTGCGCTAAGTCAATGTCGTCTTCTACTATCAAAACTTTCAAATTATCATTTAAATTATCATCAGATTTTGATAACGCGCGTTCGAGTGCTTCAAACAAGTTTTTTTCATTGGGTGGTTTGACTATCCAATCGTTTACTTCTGGATGGTTTGTACCTAATTTCGCATCTGGCATAAAACCACTAAGTATAATTACAGGAATATCTTGGGTTTCTGGCTGTTGTTTTAATATAGTCAAAGCTTCCCAACCATTCATTCCTGGCATCATTAGGTTGAGAAAGATAACATCAGGCAATGACTGTTTGGCAATTTCAATCGCTTCTAAACCCGATGCTACAGTTATTGTTTGATAACCTCCTTCTTCCAGCATTGTTTGTATAACTGTTCGAGCTGAGTGATCATCATCACACACAAGCACTGTCGGAGTATTTGTCTCATTAGATAAAATAGTTGGTTTCGGTGCCGATATTACAGGTAAAGAGACATAAAAACTACTGCCTTGAGATAAAACGCTTTCTACCCAAATATTTCCATCATGGTGTTGTATTATACTACGACAAATTGCCAACCCTAAACCTGTACCTCCTTTTTTACGAGAATCCGAAGCATCAACCTGTTGAAAACGCTCAAAAACTGCTTCTAACTTGTCTTCGGGTATACCACGTCCTTGGTCTTTCACTTCAAAAATTATGTGAGGAATATTTTCATTTTGCTCGTTACCAACTTTGGCATTAAATAAAATTGTACTACCAGGAGGTGAAAATTTAATCGCATTGCTGAGTAAGTTCGTGAAAATCTGAATTATCCGGTCAGCATCTGCCCACAATCTTGCTGAGACAGAATTAAGTTTTATACTTACCCCAGCTTTTTCTGCCATTGCTTGCATAACTTCTGTCGATTGAGTCATGAGTAAAGCAGCATCGCAAATTTGCTTGTTCATCATTACTTTACCCGATTCGATACGTTCAATATCGAGAATGTCGTTGATAAGACGAATTAACCTATCGCTGTTATTTACGGCAATTTCTAACATTCGTTGCGCTTTTTCAGGTTGAGCTTGTAAAACACCATTTGCCACCAAACCCAAAGAACCACGAATAGATGTTAGAGGTGTGCGTAACTCATGACTGACCACCGAAACAAACTCATCTTTAAGACGCTCGACTTCGCGACGGTCACTAATATCTTTAACAAAACAGTAATGACCGATTAATTTTTCTTGGTTACAATTTTTAACCATTACTATTTGTCTGTCAAAAATCGAACCATCTTTACGTAATGTCCTAGCTTCAACTTCTGACTTACCTTTGTTAAGCATTTCTTGGTAAGCATATGTAACTTTTTCTAAGTCTTCTGGATGGACACTCATTTTGGATTCCATTCCAACCATTTCTTCTTGTTCATAGCCCAACATTTCGGCATATGCATAGTTAACGCTGATATAAAATCCACCTATATCGATTTGAGCAATACCTTCAACGGCACTTTCTAACGCATTGCTCAGATTACGTAACTTAACTTCTGCACGTTTACGGTCTGTGACATCTTGAATTTGACTGACAAAATATAATGGTTTACCTGTTTTGTCCCAAACGAGCGACACGCTTAGTAAAACCCATACTATATGCCCAAGCTTGTGAAAATAACGCTTAGACATCTGATAAGTAGAAATTTCACCTTTGAGCATTTGTTGAACATAGCTCAAGTCAATATCTAAGTCATCTGCATGTGTAATTGCTTGAAACGTTGTTGCTAATAATTCTTGTTCAGAATAACCAATCATTTGACATAATGACTGATTAACTTGCAACCACTTACCTTGGGGTGAAACTAATGCCATTCCTGTTGATGCATTTGCAAATGCACCGCGAAAACGCTCTTCACTCTCTGAAAGTGCGTCTTGCGTTTGCTTACGCTCGCTAATATCAAAAAGTGTACTTCGACTCATTATAAAGTTACCTGCTGCATCTTTAATAGCACTGGCGCTGACCAAAACAGGCATTTTTGTGCCATCTTTGCGAACTAATAATAGTTCTAAATCTTTCTGATAACCTCGCTCTTTTAGGACTGAAAAACTTGTTTCAAAATCAAGTGCATTCTCAGTAGTAAAATAATCAGTAATTTTTTTACCAATTACTTGTTCACGTTTACAGCCTAGCCAACTCAGTTCAGTATCGTTAATTTGAATAAATATACCGTTTTTATCTAGAGAATGATAACCACAGGGTGCATTATTATACAAGTCTTCTAGTTGTGCTGTAGATTGCTGTAGCGATGCTTCTACTTTTTGTCTTTCACTAATTTCATGAGATAAATTCAGATTAATTTGTTCGACTGTATTAGCATATAGACGTAAATTAAAAGTCATATATACGACGATAGCAATTAAAATTGCAGCTACCGAACCGCCAACTAAAATTATATCAGCTAGAGGAGAATGCTGTCTGGCGAGGAGTGATAAAGTTGGAACCACGCGCAGGCGCCAATTTACACCATTTAAATTTACTTCAGTGTAAAAACCCCATTTATTAGTATATTCTTTATTAATGTTCTGATAAAGTTCGTTGGTGTAAAATTCTTGGTCTTTGTCGAAAATTGCAATTGCGTAATCCTGCATCAAATTTTTATTGATAATCGCATCTAAAAAAGGTTTAGGTCGAACCACACCAACAATGAACCCATCAAAATTTTGTTCTTTGGCGCCGACTTGAGTATCTTGTTGAGTATTATTCTTTAAAAACAAAGGTACATATATTAAAAAGCCTTTGCCACCTTGAAACAAAGAAACTACGCGCGTTATAGTTGGATTTCTAGTTTGTTTTGCTGTGTTCATAGCAATTTGACGATTTGATTCAAACAGCAAAGCGCGGTTTTCTACTCCTTCATTACCTTTTTGGGGGACTATCCAACGTATAAAACTTAAATTATCTACCCATTCAAGTGCTTGATACCCTTTATAATCGCGTAAATAATTTGTTGCGTCTTCTTCCCACTGACTTCGAGGAGTTCCACCTTCTAACTCCCAACGTTCTGCCATTCGCTTCAGCGCATGAGTTCGAGTTTTAATTTCAGAAGTAATATCTTCGCTTATATCTACTGTCACTATTTCAACATTTCTTTTAATTTGCAGCCGTTCTTGAAATAACAAACCCTGCCATAGTAATAAATTAAGTATAAATACACAGGTGCCTACCAAAATCGGTAGCCACAGTTTTCGCTCTTTAACTTTTTTTCTCGCACTTCTATTTCTCATTGCTTCTACCCTTTGCATCGGGATGTTGCCATATGGTACAGCGCTTCTAAATTTGTGCCGTCTTGTGAATACTGGGATATACCTATATTAATAGATACCTCCACTTCTTTACATTTATTAATGTTTAATACTTTTTCCTTAATGTCCCTTATACAGTTGAATATTAAATTCTTACTATCTTCAAGTGGTGTTTTATACAAACACAATATAAATTCTGCGCCCGCCCAGCGACAAACAACTTGTTGATTAAATGTTTGTTTAAGTACTTTAGCTGTTAAAGATAATACCTGATCGCCAATAGAATGATTATATTTATCGTTAATTTGTTGGAGATTATTGATTTGAAGGGCAACTAAGTATAAAGCTTGGTTGTGGCGTTCGGCTTCTTTGAGGAGTTTATTTATTTCTCCAGTAGACTTTTGGCGGTTGACAAGTCCGGTTAAAGGGTCAACCTGGGCAAAGTTACGCAGCAGACGAGTTCGTTCGATACGGTGGAGGATACGCGCGACTATTTCGGGACCAACTACAGGTTTTTTAACATAATCATCGGCGCCTGCAGCAAATACTTGCAGCATAATATCTGAACTTGAATGAGCAGTAAGAAATAGTACTGGTAAACCACTGTGTATCGGGTCGTTTCGTAGTTGCTGACACAGTTCGATACCACTAATAGATGGCATTTCTACGTCTAACACGAGTAAATCTGGTGCTGTGGCGATTAGAGTATCCCAAAATTGAAGTGGATTATCTAATGTGGTAATTTCTAATCCCCAAGGCTTTAATATCTCTGAAAGGGTTTCGAGTATATTTAGATCATCATCAACAATTAGTACTTGTGCGCTGCTTTGCGATTGTTGAAGCCTTGTTGTTAATTCTGTAAAGTCATTTAAATGCTCTTGTAATGGTTTATCTTTAACCTCGGCGCCTGAAGTAATTGTAGAGGCTTGCTGTAACTCTTGGCGTAAGCTTACCACTAATTCTGATAAATGTAGTTTTGAAGAGTGAGGCAATGATGGTCCAACTTGTAATAATTGTTCGATTTGACTTGACAAGCGCGAAGCAAACTCAAAGCCAAACATACCCAAAGAACCAGCCAGTTTGTGAGCATCTTGATAAGCGTTACTAATCATCTCCAAGTCTGGTACACCTTCAAGTAAAGCTGCTGCTGCCAATTCGATTGTAGTGACTCGGTTACTTAACTTTTCTTGGGAGCGTTGCCAAATAGCAGAAATTTGTTGGCTCTGTTTGATAGATGGGGGATTTGATATTGTAGTTTGGCTAGAAGTGGTATTTTGAAGAGGTTTTTTTGACTTTGGCTTTTTCTTTTTTTCCTCCGACAGAGATTTTAAACGATAACCAATACCATAGACATTTTCGATGGGGTCATTTGTAACTCCTGAGAAACGAAGTTTTTGGCGCAATCCTTTCATGTGCGCTCGCACCGTATCCTCTCCGGGTGTTTCTTCTAGTGACCACAAATGATCAATAATGGCGCCACTACTAAACGTGCGTGCAGGATTGCGAAGGAATAATTCAAGTAGACTGTACTCTTTAGGAGTTAGACGTATTAATTGGTCGTTATAGGTAACTTCACAACTTGACGGGTCTAATCGTAAATTTTCCCACTCTAGCTGAGTTCGTACTAACGTATTACCTCGACGCAGAAGCGCGCGAATGCGAGCCGTTAACTCTTGTAAATCAAATGGTTTTGTGATATAGTCGTCAGCCCCAGCATCTAAACCAATTATTTTATTATTGCTGCTGTCTTGAGCAGTCAAAAGAATAATTGGTACGCTAGCACCACTAGCGCGAATTTGACGACACAAGCTAATACCGTCGAGTTTAGGCAGCATCACATCAAGAACAATCAAGTCATAATTACAAACTTGAGTAAATTCCAAACCTGATACTCCGTCAGACGTGGTATCAACCGTATGATGCGACTGAGTGAGCGTAGCAACAAGCGATTGAACAATTAGTTCGTCATCCTCTACTACTAAAATTCTCATAACTTTACGGTTCTTAGTACGTGCGTAAAAGCGGCACGTTTATACTTCGTATCTAAACTTACTTATGAACAATATACTTGCTTGATGATAAATTTAGGTTAACAGTTGGCAACAGATGTAACGGATAAATTTGTTGTCGGCGCCGATTTTTGGGTTTGTTTTTCCCGAAGCCAATACATTGTGATAATATTAGAAGCTGCTGCATTAGCTAAAAACTGTCAATTTACAAATATTCAATCATGGCTCTGACGCAACAGCGAAAACAAGAACTAATTACACAGTACCAAGTACACGAAACCGATACTGGGTCTTCTGATGTTCAAGTAGCAATGCTGACAGCACGCATTATGCGTCTATCAGAACACTTGCAAACTAATAAAAAAGACCACTCATCCCGTCGCGGTTTGTTGAAGTTAATCGGTCAACGTAAGCGCCTTCTATCATATATCATGCAAGAAGACCGCGAACGTTACCAAGCTTTAATTGCTCGTCTGGGTATCCGTGGATAGAGTATAAAACGAACGCCTATGAGTGCCGAACCAGAACGTAACAACTTGCCATTTGAACCGAAAAGCAAACCAAAGAAAGCTAACAAAAAAGCAAGTGGACAGAAAGAACAACCTGTTAAACAAGCTGTTGTAAAGCAATCTGAGAAAAAAGAAAATAGAAAAGCTCCTTATAAAAAAGAGGAGATGGCTATTCCAAAAGTAGTTAGTGACCGAATGGTCAAGCGTGTAGCAGCATTTTCTGGTATTCCCACATTTTTGGGTATTGCCAGTTTAGTTGTTAGCTACTTGCTTTCTGCATACGCTCATATCAAACTGCCCCCCATCGCGGTTTTGTTGGTCAATATGGGCTTATTTGGGCTAGGAGTGTTGGGTATTACCTATGGTGTTCTATCAGCTTCGTGGGACACCGAACATCCTGGAACGTTATTTGGGTTTAGCGAATTTAGTACCAACTGGGGACGAATGGTGGAGGGTTGGCGCGCAACTAGGCAAAAAAAAGTGTAATTTTATAGTGCTGAGTAATGAGTGCTGAGTGCTGAGTAGTAGAGACGTGTAATCCGGAGGATTTCCCGAAGGGATTAATCGCGTCTCTACAATAATTTTCGATAGATATAAAATCCTAGAAACCCAGTTTCTTAGTAAAAAATTTATTAAATCAGGGAAAATAACCATGATTGTAGTTATGAAAATGGGTTCCCCAGAAGCGGAAATAAACCGCATTAATGAGGAACTAACGACTTGGGGACTTACACCCGAAAAAATTGTTGGTAAACACAAAATTGTAATTGGTTTGGTTGGTGAAACTGTTGACTTAGACCCTTTACAAATACAAGAAGTCAGTCCTTGGATAGAGCAGGTGTTGCGGGTTGAGCAACCTTACAAGCGTGCCAGTCGGCAATATCGTCACGGTGAGGCATCAGAAGTAATAGTTGATACTCCTGATGGCGCCGTTATTATTGGTGAAAATCACCCAATATCGGTAGTTGCGGGGCCTTGTTCGGTTGAAAACGAGGAAATGATTATTGATGTGGCGTTACGTGTAAAAGCGGCAGGCGCCAAGTTTTTGCGTGGTGGTGCATACAAACCAAGAACATCGCCTTACGCTTTTCAAGGACATGGTGAAAGTGCGCTTGAACTACTTGCCGCAGCGCGTGCAGCGAGTGGGCTGGGAATTATTACCGAAGTGATGGATGCTGCTGACCTAGATAAAATTGTAGAGGTTGCCGATGTTATCCAAGTCGGCGCCCGTAACATGCAAAATTTTTCTCTGCTCAAAAAAGTTGGCGCCCAACCGAAGCCAGTATTATTGAAGCGAGGAATGGCGGCGACAATTGAAGATTGGTTGATGGCTGCTGAGTATATATTGGCAGCAGGAAATCCAAACGTAATTTTATGTGAACGTGGTATTCGTACTTTTGACCGTCAATATACCCGTAACACCCTTGATATATCTGTAGTACCCGTATTACGAAAGTTAACCCACCTGCCAATTATGATAGACCCTAGTCATGGTACAGGCTGGTCAGAATTTGTACCTTCAATGGCAATGGCATCAATTGCAGCGGGTACAGATTCGTTAATGATAGAAGTTCACCCTAACCCGAAAAAAGCACTATCTGACGGGCCACAATCTTTAACACCTGAAGCTTTCGACAGACTTATGCAAGAATTAGCAGTTGTTGGTAAAGCTGTTGGACGTTGGCGCCAACCTGTTGCTGCAACAGTTTAAAAAGTGCTGAGTGCTGAGTGCTGAGTGCTGAGTGCTGAGTTAGGAGTTAGAAGTTAAATTTCTTTATTCATAACTCCGTATTCGGCACTTATCACTCCCAACTTAGCACTTATAACTTAATACTCAGCACTCAGCACTCATAACTCTTTATTATCTTCTTCTGCTGCCGAAACCGCCGGAACGAGGAGCTCTCGCAGGTCTGCCGCTTCCGAAACCACTGTTTGGATTTCTTCTTACGGAACTCGAATTTCCAGATGGTCGTAAGGTACTGCTACCAAAACCGGAACCTGTAGCACGACTACCAGTATTAACTCGTGGTTGAGTTCTTACTGTTGGGTTATTCGGATAATTTCTTCGTAAGTTGCCTGTGGTGCGAAACGCTGTACGATTTCTTTCTACCGCAGGAGGTGCGTTATAGCGTGAGCGGTAGCTTGAAACTGCATCGCCATATGTACGACCGTAACCACCGTAACCAGTAATTAAACCACCTGGTTGATACGCAGGAGGTACGTAATACTGCGGTCTAAATAATAAGCTGCCAATTGCTTGACCAGCTATTGCACCCGCAAACGGCGCCCAAAAACCACTTTGTTGACGAACAACGACAGTCTCTTGCTGTCCAGTTTGAGGATTAACGCGATTTTCGGTAACGTTATGAACGTATTCGATTTTGAAATCCTCTGTTATGTATAAAGCAGGTTTGCCATTTTCGACTTTGAGGTAACTCTTCTTACCTTGCTTTACTTCGTCATCGGTCAAGCGTGCCATTTGTAAATTTTCGGTTCTATATGTTGGTGGTGTGCTGTTCAACAAAAACAGCGTGTACACACCATCACCATCGTTGTAGCTCGCTTGTTGTACTTCGTATTGACCGTCTGCAAGGTTTGCCGAAACCTGAGAAACTGAGTTTGCACTTTGGTTTCGAGCTTGTGGTGTTGCCTGTGAACTAACTTGGCTAGCTCCACCACCACAACCTACGGTTGTAACACACAACGACAGGGCCAAAACAACGACAGTAAATTTACGCAAAACTTTCATGATTACATTCAGGAGCATATTATAGTCATCCCATTTTGAGCTTAACAAAATTTTACATTCTTTATTCAGTGTGGGCTACCGAACAACGTTTTTAATTAAGAAACCCTAGAAACCAGGTTTCTTTATTGAGAAACCGGGTTTCTCTTTCATTCTAAGAGCATGAGTAGCAAAAGAAGAGAGGGTTGGTTGTAGTATTCTTGCTACCTTTTTCTGGTTAAGGTAAAATTTTGCTGCCTATATCTATATATATAGATTTCTATAATTGCATAATTTAAAATATGTTAATTCC
Source organism: Calothrix sp. PCC 7716 (assembly GCF_019977735.1). GTDB lineage: Bacteria > Cyanobacteriota > Cyanobacteriia > Cyanobacteriales > Nostocaceae > Dulcicalothrix. The sequence goes on from NZ_AP025018.1 coordinate 7,679,935, forward strand.
TCAATTAGAAAGATTTTTAACGGAAAAGTTAAGTGAAAAGAAAAGACAAAATAGAATATATTTATTATTTTGGTTGATTTTAAGCTTGTGTTTTGCCGCTGTTTATATTGGTTTAGGAATACGGCAAGGTTTTAGTAGTGAGTATGTCATTGGAGATGATGCACGGGAATATCTATCTTGGATGTATCGTTATTTAAACCCAAATTTATTCCCTAATGATTTAATTGCCGATTATTTTCAATCTGTTACACCAATTGGATATGGTGGAATTTATCGGTTGATGATGAGTTTGGGAGTTGATGCAATTGTACTGAGTAAAATTTTACCAATCGTATTAGGGTTAACTACAACAGCTTATGGATTTGCTGTTTGTATGCAAATATTGCCAGTACCTATAGCAGGATTTTTGGCAACTTTAATATTGAATCAAAGTCTTGGTCTTCACGATGACCTTTTCTCCGGTTGTCCTAGAGATTTTACTTACCCGTTATTTTTAGCCTTTTTGTATTATTTAATGCGAGGTTCGGCACCAGGAGTTATAGTAGCGTTTATAATTCAAGCATTGATTTACCCATTAATAGCGTTTATTGAATTGGGAATTTTGTTTTTGCGACTATGGGATTGGCAAAACATGCGTTTTCGCTTTTCGCAACAGAGACAAAGTTATATACTATTTGGCTTTGCTTTGGCTGCTGCGTTGATTACAATTACACCTTATGCTTTGCAGTCCTCACAGTTTGGCCCAACAATTACCGATGCAATGGCATTCACAATGCCAGACTATTTTAGAGGTGGCAGAGTCAGTTATTATAACGATAATATTGTCAGTTTTTGGCTTGATGGTAGAGACAGTGGTCTTTTTGCTTTGCTAAACCCGGTTCAACTTTTGATTGGGCTTTTTTTACCAGTAATACTTGTATACCAGCAAAAATTTTCAACCAAGTTAAAAATAACGAATCAAGTAAAAGTATTATTACAGGTTGTTTTAGCATCTACAGCAATGTTTTTTATTGCTCATGCTTTATCATTTAAGCTGCACTTTCCCAGTCGATATACCCATCACACCTTTAAGATAGTACTTGCGATTGGCGCCGGAGTTGTGTTGAGTGTGTTGTTAGAGACAGCTTTTGATTGGGTAAGACAAACCCAGTCGAGTAAAAGTATAAAACGAATTTTGATATATTTCGTTACTGCGATAGTAGGCGCCGCACTAGTTTTATATCCAACGACTTTAAAAACTTTTCCCAAAACTCTATATGTAGTAGGTAGCGCACCAGCACTATATGAATTTTTACAGAAGCAACCGACCAATAGCTTAGTTGCATCGTTAGCAGAAGAAGCAGACAATATACCGCATGCAGCAAAGCAATCAATTTTAGTAGGTAAAGAATATGCTTTACCTTTCCATACAAAGTATTATGCTCAGTTTAGTCAACGTATGACTGACTTGATTAATGCTCAATATAGTCAAGATATCAGCCAGGTGGTTAATTTTATAGATAAATACCGTGTTAAATATTGGCTTTTAGAGCGTAATGCTTTTGAACCGGATTATATAAGTAAAAATACTTGGATTCAACAGTATCAACCTGCTGCAAAAATAGCTGATTCTAAGCTTTTACAAGGAAGTAATTTTGTTTTGCCTGGGTTGATAAAGTCTTGTGGTGTGGTTGAAACAGGGGATTTGTTTTTGCTGGAGGCTGAATGTATAAAAAAAGGTGGGTAGGGTGGGCAATGCTCACCCTACAGACTTTAGAGGGGAATTAGTTCGGGGTAATGTTGTAATAATTGGTCGTTAGTAAGTTCATCACCGAACTGTGCGGGTGAGAAGTGTACTTGTGCGGCGCGGATTTTATTTTTGTAATGTAAGCTAATTAATGCTTTTAAACCTTCTTTTAATGCTTGGATATTAGATAAGTCGGTTTCAAGCTCAGGTACTTCTCCTTCAAAAGCTGCTGTTAGCATGACAACAACGTTGCGGGTAGCAGGCGCCGATAATGGTTCGTTTGTATTTGGCGAAGTATAATCAGGTTCACTCAGGTAGCGTTGGGCAGAGTCTGTAAATAGTTCGTTGACAAAATCTCCTGCTTCCCCTTCACTCCAAAATACATCGCCTTCGTTAGCTGCGGATGTCCAATATTCATCGTATTGCAGCAAACTCTCGCAAACCCTTACTAGTCCTTCACTTACTGTTTGCATGTCGCCCTCGTTTTGTAAAACGAAGCGCGCGACATCGTTTAATGTACCTAAAATTGGCGCCACTTCTGACCCAGCTAAATGTACAAACAAGCGGCAAACTACATAACGAGTCTTACCCAGCATTCGGTTGAACATAAATACTCCTTTCAAAAACTATCTATTGACCTATATAGTGAAACCCTTTAATAAAATCAATAACTGTACTTACAGAGAAAGGTATAAATTTTACAGCTTCGTCATATTTATCGTCATAAACAGCATCGCTAACATCAGAACGATTGATTAAACGCTTGCCAAAATTAGGGTGTTCATGAACTATAAGATTTTGCGAACTCGAATTTGTTAAAATCACTTGTGTTGGCGCCTGAAAGAAAGAAAGGCGCTGTGTGAGTGCAAGAATATTCTTGACCTGTTTAATTGTATCAGCTTGACGAAGTGCTTCTTCTAGCTGTTGGTTAAAACTTTGAATGCGATGGAATGGGATGGAGGCATCGTTAGATGTATCATCACTCTTCATCATCTCGACTACAGAAATTAAATTTCGCTGGGTACTTTTGGCATCTTGAAAGGGCAAAATTGCAATACAGGCTGTAGGTAATAACAATTCATCGCTATCTATTCGGAATGTAAAAACTGTTCGGCGCCTACTATTTTCTACGCTTGGTGGTTGTTTTAGCTTTAAATACTGCTGGGCAATTTGGAAGTACGCTCCCGATATGGCAAAGTTCGCTTCATGGTCAAGTGGTTTATCAACGATAATGCTAATTGTTGGCGAGGTGGCGTTGAAAAAATCACGCGACCCTTCTGGAGTGAAATATTGAATTATCGAAGAGTCTCCTGTTGGGCTTAAATCAATCCACTCGCAAATTATGCCATCTGTCTTTAATCCAAATCGAGTAGTAGCATAAAGTTTTGCGCCCGTCAATGTTGCACCCGTTAGATCAGCGCTTACCCATTCGGCTTTAATTAATTTCGCGCTCGTTAAATTCGCATGAACTAAACTGGCACCTGTTAAATTGGCGTTACTAAGATTGGCGTTATTTAGGTTTGCACCACTCAATTTTGCACCGCTTAAATCTGCCCAACTTAAGTCTGTATCCGATAAATCTACCCAACGGAGGTTGGCGCCGCTAAGGCAGGCACCACTCAGATTTGCTCGACTGAGGTTAGCTTGCCGAAGTTCAGCATCACGAAGATTGGCGCCACTTAAGTCGGTGCGACATAAATCACTATTAATTAAATTTACTTGTTCTAAATTTGCTCCTGTTAAAAAACCACCTCTAAGACAAACATCACTCATATTTGCTCGACTGAGGTTTGCTTGTCGCAATGTCGCTTCGCGAAGGTCAGCGTTTTTGAGATTCGCTTGCACTAGATCGGTATGGCTAAGATTCGCGCGAATTAATTCGGTACGAACTAGCGAAGCTTTACGAAGTATGGCATGACTAAGGTCAGCGCGAATCAAATTTGCAACATTAAGGCTAGCACCTTTAAGGTCAGTACCCATTAAATGGGCGCCGCTAAGTCTCGCAACATTTAATTTGGCGTACCTCAAATTGGCGGTATTAAGATTGGCGCCTGATAAATTAACGACACTTAAGTTTGCTTGGCTCAAGTTGACACCGTTGAGTTTTGCACCGCTTAAGTTTGCTTCGCTGAGGTCAACACCGCTAAAGTCTCGCACCCCCATAGCATATTTTTCTAGGAACTCCTCTGCCTTCATTCGCGCTACCCTTAAATTGCCAACTTACTTTTTTTATAACTTGTGAATATCGGTATATTAGGACTTGGATTAATTGGTGGCTCCTTGGGTTTAGATTTACGAGCTTGCGGACATCATGTAATTGGTGTGTCGCGACGTGCTTCAACTATAGAGACAGCAGTTGCCATCGGTTGTGTTGACTCTTCGTCAGTTGACATTGATGTACTTGGCGCCGCAGAGGTGGTATTTATATGTACACCTCTTGGGCTTATTGTGCCCAGTATTGAGCAATTGATAACGGTATTGCCAAAATCTACTGTTTTAACGGATGTCGGGTCAGTAAAAACACCGATAGTTGAAGCAGCATCAACATTATGGTCTAATTTCGTTGGTGGACATCCAATGGCAGGAACGGCTGATAGTGGTATTGAAGCAGCCTTAAAAAATTTATTCGTACAAAGACCATATGTGTTAACACCAACCGAAGCAACACCTGCGTCAGCTGTTGAGGTGGTATCTGAATTAGTAAAACAATTAAACTCCAATATTTACTACTGCGCTCCAGAACAGCACGACCGAGCGGTTAGTTGGATTTCTCATTTACCTGTAATGGTAAGTGCTTCCTTAATAGCGTCATGTATGGAAGAAACAGATAATCAAGTTTTACAACTAGCGCAAAACTTAGCAAGCTCTGGTTTTAAAGATACAAGTCGTGTTGGTGGGGGTAATCCCGAATTAGGCGTAATGATGGCAAAATATAATCGTGAAGCTTTATTAACATCAATGCATCAATATCGCCACAAGTTTGATGAAATTATTAATTTAATCGAGCAAGAAAATTGGGAGAGCTTAGAAAATATATTAAAGTCTAATCAAAACAGGCGCCCAGACTTTTTGTAAATATTAAGACACTGGCAACGGATATAACGGATGTAACGGATGGGAAAATATCAATTGTAAAATGAGATAAAGGACTCTTTGTGAATAGAGGGAACGGGAAATGGTGTTACAAACTGAAAAACATTATTATACTCTAGAGGAATATTTAGAGCTTGAGTCAGTGGAATTTGAAATTAGCTTTAAAGATATTTACACACGGGTTGATTTTAATTTGGTTGAAGAATGATTAATTAGTTAATTGTTCTTGTGATGGTGGTATTCTGATAATAAATGTTGTGCCTTCACCTGGCGCCGAAAGGCATTGTATAGAGCCATTATGCTTTTGGGTAATTATTTGATGACAAATAGATAAACCCATACCTGTACCTTTACCGACTGGTTTAGTGGTAAAGAAAGGGTCGAATATTTTAGCTAATGCTTCTTTAGGGATTCCAACTCCGTTATCAGAAATGCAAATAGCTATGTTATCATTGTTTGTAAGTTCAGTGGCGATGTATATTGTCGGTTTATTATTTATCGAGTTGTTTACTAGTGATGCGTTGGTAATTAAAGATTTATCAAATGCATCAATTGCGTTAGTTAGAAGATTTAAAAATACTTGATTTAACTGTCCTGCATAACATTCAATTAAAGGTAAATCACCATACTCTTTAACTACTTCAATATGGAGACGATTGTTTTGTTTGAAACGATGCTCTAATATCATTAAAGAACTATCGATTCCTTCGTGTATATTAACTTTTTTATACTCGGCTTCGTCCATTCGGGAAAAATTCCGTAGCGAAAGGACTATTTTTTTGATACGGTCTGCCCCAATTTTGATAGATTGAAGTAATTTGGGCAAATCCTCCATAATGTATTCTAATTCAGTAGCTTCAATTTGAGGTATACTTTGATTATTTATAATTGAATTATTTAAATTTTCTTGATAAGCGGCAATTAAGTTAAATAAATATTGAACATATTCACGCGCAGGTTCAATATTCCCATATATAAAACTAATCGGGTTATTGATTTCATGTGCAATTCCTGCTACGAGTTGTCCTAAAGATGACATTTTCTCATTATGAATAAATTGGGTTTGTGTACGCTGTATTTCTTGAAGTGCATTTGCTAATTCTTGTGATTGTTGTTTTATTTTTTCTTGTGCTAGTTTTTGCTCGGTAATATCAATAAATATCCCGTTGTACAATGCATATCTAGTTTTTTCTCTAACTGGTTCAGATTGACCGTAAATCCACTTTTGCTTACCAGAGCGAGTAATAATTCTAAACTCACTAACCCAAGGTGCATTTTGATGTATAGCAGAATTTATCGAAAATATTAATGAAGTAAAATCTTCTGGATGAATCAAAGATAAAATAGGGTCATTCCCTTCTACCAAGTCGGATTCATCTAATTCAAAAATTATTTTTGCTTTAGAACTTAAATAGTTAAAATGCGCTTGTCCAGTTTTTAAGTCAAACTCATACTGATAAATTGTTCCAGGTACTAAGCTATTGATATTAATCAGACGCTGTTCTCGCTCTCTCAATGCAATTTCTGCTTGCTTACGCTCGCTAATATCACGCATCACTGCTAAAAGGTGAGGTTTTCCACTATAAATACATCTACTAGCATTAACTTCCACATCAAAATTAGTACCGTCTTTACGTATATCAACAGCTTGACACCTATAATCATTTCCATTTCTAACAGTTTCCAGAAATTGCTCAAATTGATGCTGGGAGTCAGGATGAATGTATGCTGTTGGTGGTAATTGGATAAATTCGTCGTATGAATAACCGTGCATTTTACAAGTTGCAGGATTAACTTCTACTAAATTTGCTGTTTCCATATCAAAAATTAATATTCCGTCGGTGACAGCTTCAAAAATATTACGGTATTCTATAGCTTTTTTTTCTAATGCTTTTTTCGTTGCCATTTCGACTGTGACATCACGTGAAATACCCACAGTCATCACAACTTCGTCCTGAAGGTTGCGTACAGCAGATTTTGTAGTATTCAAGACACGAACTTTTTTATCATGTCTTAATGCGCGTTCTTTGGGAATAACTAGAGTTTGTCCGGTTTTAAAAACATATTGGTCGTCTTTTATGTATTTTTGCGTATGTTCTGGTTCATCAAAAGGTATATCAGTAATACCTTGTAACTCCTCTCTGTCCATGCCATAAAATTCACAAAATGCTTTATTCGCCCATATAATTTGTGAATCGGCGCCTTTAATTAGAACCAAGTCATTGATAGCGTCTAATATTTGATGATATGTACTTTCTGTCTGGCGTAGTGCTGCTTCTAACTGCGTTTGCTGTGAGAAGGCGGTTTCTAGCTCAGAAATGCGCGCTTGCAAAGTATTCAATTCATGAAGCAGTTCGGTAGACATAATAACACACTCAAATATTTTTTTGCTATGAAAGCTTATTTATAGAGTGCCCAAGTTTTAAGCAAAATTCACATAATACTGTAAATCTTCATCTGATAAAGCTGGATGGGAGAGGGGAGAGGAAAAAACAGGTTGTTTCAAATAATGAAACGACATAGGGACTTGGACAAAGTATGGCTTAAGGTAGAAGCTAATATACGTATCGCAGTTCATACAGTCTTAATACCCGTGCAACAAAAGCTTCACAACGAGTATCTAGATTGGAAGTACTTCTTCTAAAATATATTGCTTACACCAAATGTTAAACAAAGAACCACACGACCAATATAGTAACGAATCGAATAATCAAACTCCTAACTCCAAACGTCATCGACTTTGGGGAAGAGCTATTTTTAATCTATCCCTGGTATTAGTCGGGTCAGGTATGACGCTTGCAGGTGGTTATATTGCTGGACAGCAACAAAAAGATGCATCGAACCTTGTTGTTGGGTCAGTGAAAGCTGCTTCTGCTGCCATTGGGGAGTCAAATTTTGTAACCAACGTTGTCAACAAAGTTGGGCCTGCGGTTGTTCGGATAGATTCTGCGCGTACCGTCAAAGCTTCGTTACCTGATGAATTCAATGACCCGTTTTTCCGTCGCTTTTTTGGCGCCCAAGGTCAAATTCCTCAGCAAAAGCGAGTCGAGCGTGGTACCGGTTCAGGGTTTATACTCAGTGCAGATGGTCGCATTTTGACGAATGCCCATGTCATTGACGGCGCCGATACAGTAAAAGTAACGTTAAAAGATGGTCGTAGTTTTCAAGGTAAAGTTATTGGTAAAGACGAATTAACTGATGTTGCGGTTGTAAAGATTCAGGCAAACAACTTACCAACAGTAACAATTGGAAATTCCGACCAACTGCAACCTGGTGAATCAGCTATTGCCATTGGTAATCCCCTTGGTTTGGATAATACAGTTACTACAGGGGTAATTAGTGCTACTGGTCGTAGTAGTAATTCAATTGGCGCCCAAGATAAGCGTGTTAGTTACATTCAAACCGATGCAGCAATTAACCCAGGTAACTCAGGTGGTCCATTGCTCAACTCTAGGGGTGAAGTTGTTGGAATGAATACCGCTATTATACAAGGAGCGCAAGGTTTAGGATTTGCAATTCCAATTGGCACAGCACAGCGCATCTCCAACCAATTAATTGCAACAGGTAAAGTTCAACATCCTTACTTGGGTATTCAAATGCAAGCTTTGAGCCAGGAGTTGAAAGAAAATATTAACTCTGACCCAAATAGCGGTTTAAATGTTGACAGCGATAAAGGTGTTTTGGTACGTCGTGTAGTTCCCAACTCTCCCGCAGCACAAGCAGGAATTCGTGCAGGTGACATTATTCAAAAACTCAATGGTCAACCCGTCGCTGATGCATCGAGCGTTCAAAAAGTCGTCGAAGATACCAAAATTGGCGCCGATTTACGTATGGATGTACGTCGCAACGGTCAAAATGTAGTTATTTCTGTTCGTCCTGGAGCTTTTCCAACTCAAGCACAACCACAATAACACAATGATGTAAAGACGTTACATGTAACGTCTCTACATCATTGTGATTTTGAATACTTTGAAACCCTAGAATAGCTCAATATGTCCAGGTGAATGAGATAAGTAAATCTCATAGCTGGCATTAGTTTTTTATTGTCAAGTACTCTTGCTAAATTGTTACAAAAGTTTTAATATCTTAACAAAAGAAACCCGGTTTTTGTCATAAGCCGGGTTTCTAAGGTTTTAAGTTGTAAATATAGTAAAAGCTTTATTGATTATTACATTTTCTCCCAATCTCCTCGATTCACTCAAAGAATCGAGGTTTTTTGTGTATTTCAAAGAAACCCAGTTTCTAGGGTTTCTAAAATTTGAGGTTTTTTGAAGCGCTATGTATCGCAAAATTGTATTCTTTTAAGGTAAATAAATCTAAGCTTTATAGCATACCAGTAGGGTTACAAATAATATTAAATGGGTGGTGTGCGTTATACGGGGCAAAATCTAAAACGAAGTGTAAAGCGGAAATTGCTAATTCAGGTATAGTGATAAGCTTAAAGCAAGAAGGGCGCCTGCAACAGGAACAGCTGTGCCAAACTCTAATCTACGCTTTTTGAGAATCTCAATCACAGAAATTGGAATGATGAGGGGCCACAGAATAGTAGTGATACAGCACATAACGAAAGATAAAAAAGTGTCTTCTACAGACGAACTGGGATGACGCAATGCAAATATTATCCAATTAAAGAAAAAACAGAAGGTCACTAGCACATAACTAATAACCGTAATCAGTTCAGTTTTGTTCACCGTGGACTCTCCTTAATATTGTGGTATTGACATCAGACAGAAGGCTAAATTAGCTGTATTGAACATATACGCGCTTATTGAGTAGATGTTAATTGAATTCTTGAGACTAATAAATCAGTACATTCACTTATTTTTAAATCACTATACATCAATCAACAATTATACTTGTTGACTTATTTTTACTTCACTAACTTTTAGTCTAAAATTTACAAGACCAAAGTGTAGATATCATCATCTGGTTAGTTTTGGATAATAATCTGTCAAATTCTTACGTACAAAGACTTATATCGCCAAAAATACTTCATACTAGCTTTACATTTCATTTAAAAGAACCTGTATAATTTGTATTATTTTTTTCAAAAAAAATAGTAATAACATGTAGTTACTGAATACTGTCTTCGTAAATAAAGAGACTAGACAGGATGAAAATAATAGTTATAATCGCATCCTTACAGGTTATTAAAGATATTTTTTTCCTTGTATGAAATGATTAGTAATGCTTATACATGCAGTGTGTGTAGTGTTACTTTAGTTACCAATTACACAAAACAAACACTATCAAGCAATTAACTTGATAGTAGGTTATGTAGAAATATTGCGAGAATTTAAAGATTTTAAGTTTTTTATGGTGTAGATAAGAAATCGCGGTTAGCTTTGAAGAAAGAAATTTTGACTTACAAAAATTTTGTTATTTGTTACCTACTATACATCTATGAATTCTTGTCCCTGTTGTTCTGACAGACTTTTGCGACACGTCCGAAAGACTGAAGTTTACTGGTTCTGTCGTAACTGTCGCCAAGTTATGCCTGTACTAATCTGGAAAAAACACGCATCTTCACTCGAATCTGTAAAAACTATAACTAGCTAGTTTAGTTAATTTAAGATGCTTCGCTTTCTAGAACAGCTTTGGCTTTGAGAAGTTGGTGACGGTGTTCGTCGCTAAGAGTTGGGTATTCTAAGTCGAGTTGTTTGAGCTTGCTACAAATAATATCGGCAACTGCAAGACGTGCAAACCACTTGTGATTGCTTGGGATAATATACCAAGGCGCCCAGTCAGTACTAGTATGATTGAATACGTCCTCGTAAGCTTCCATATAATCGTCCCAATATGCGCGTTCTTCAACGTCGCTCATAGAAAACTTCCAATTTTTTTCAGGCAATTCAATTCGCCGCAAAAACCGCCTTTTTTGTTCAGATTTTGATATATTTAGAAAAAATTTGAGAATAACAATACCATTGTTTGTCAAGTATTTTTCATAATTATTAATATCCTCAAATCGCTGTTTCCATATTTTTTTACCTGTTGAATGAGGCAAACGCTCGTTTAGCAGAATATGAGGATGAACACGAGCAATTAGTACTTCTTCGTAATACGAACGATTAAAAATACCAATTCTACCGCGTTCGGGTAGAGCTTTTGTACTGCGCCATAAAAAATCATGGTCTAATTCTTCTGTACTTGGAGACTTAAAGCTGTAAACTTGACACCCTTGAGGATTAATTCCTGACATCACATGTTTTATTGTGCTGTCTTTGCCTGCTGCGTCCATTGCTTGGAATATTATTAATAGAGCGTATTGGTCATGAGCATAGAGAATATCTTGGTATTTTCCTATTCGCTCGATACCTACTCGTAGTTTTTCCGAAGCATCGGTTTTATCTCCATATTGCGCTGTGTATTCAGGGTCATAATCTTTGAGAGAAAACTTGGCGCCTGGTTTTGCAATAAAATTATCGTGGTTCATATTATGCCTCCTAGTGGGTCAGGTTTACATATGCCTAATTCTTGTAACTTAATTTTTACATCATCCCACTCGGCGCCGCAGTAATAGTAATTTTTATTGAGAATATTCGCTATATAATAACCTTAGAAATATATTAAAAGTTTACTTTAGAATAAAGTCAGAATATTGAAGATGCTTCTTGGGCATGACACAGGGCGGGCAAGGATGCCCACCCCACAAGATTAATCTTATAAGATGGTTTAAATTACAAGATGGTTTAGATTACATTTGCAACTGCTGCGTATTTGGTAGCTAAATCTGCTGGCGCCATTGTTTCGTATGGTTCAAATGGTTGGTGAATCCACGGATTGTCGGCTAGGTAGTCAACGTAGTAATCTGGTTCAATTACTGAGCAGGCTTTATACCAAAGTACGGCGGTACGAATATCTTCGATTAGAGTTGCGCTATATTGTTTAAGCCAAGGGATGGTTTCTTTGAGGGTAACGCCTGAATCAACTAAATCGTCAACTAGTAGAATCCGCGAGCCTAAGGTATCGGTTGTCATTGCTAAATGTTGGGAAAAGATTAAGTTCCCCCTTTCTTGCTTGCCCGTGCCGCTGTAAGATGATGTAGCGAAAATTGCTAGGGGCTTGTCGTAAATGCGTGAGAGGATATCTCCAACTCTAAGTCCTCCGCGTGCTAGACAAATAATTTGGTTGAATTCCCAGCCAGACTGATAAATCTTAGCCGCGAGTAGTTCGATTTTTTGGTGGTAATCTGACCAAGAAACGTAAAGGTCTGGCATAAACAACCTGGTGATAGCTAATAATACTAATTGTCGAGCTTTGACTATCTTATTATGAGTGCGAAGATTTATGAAGGATTCTGATTTAGATTATATGAGGAGCAAGGCTGGTGAGAAGCTGAATGTTAGTACTAAGCTAGCTTACGGCGCCGGAGATTTGGGTCCAGCGATTACTGCGAATATCTCGGTTTTTTTCTTGCTGGTTTTTTTTACTAACGTTGCGGGTATTCCGGCGGGGATGGCTGGCAGTATTTTGATGATAGGGAAAATTTGGGATGCTATAAACGACCCATTTGTTGGATATTTGACAGATAAGACGAAATCAAAGCGGTGGGGGCGCCGTTTACCTTGGTTGCTTTATGGTGCAATTCCGTTTGGAATATTTTTCTTTCTACAATGGATAGTACCACGGTTTGGTAGTGGTGAGAATAATACTTGGGGTTTGTTTTGGTACTATGTGGCAATAGGGATATGTTCGCAGGTGTTTTACACGGTTGTGAATTTGCCATATACAGCGATGACGCCTGAACTGACTCAAGATTATGATGAGCGCACAGGCTTGAATAGTTATCGATTTGCGTTTTCAATTGGCGGTAGTATTTTTTCATTAATATTGGCAAGAATTATTTTTGGCGCCGTTCCAGACCGTCAGATGCAGTATGTTGTTCTAGCTGCGATATGTGGAGTGATTTCTGTAGCTTCTTTATATTGGTGTGTGTTTGGAACACGTAAACGGGTTTTGGCTTTTGAAGCAAAGCGTATTCAAACCGAAGAAGAATCTGCTTTTTCAATAAAAGAGCAGCTAACAGCAGTTTTTACTAATATTCCTTTTTTATATGTAATTGGTATATATCTTTTTTCCTGGCTTGCCGTGCAAATCACTGCCAGCATTATTCCCTATTTTGTTGTTGAGTGTATGGGTTTGAAAGAATCTGATGTACCAACGGTAATGATAGGGGTACAGGGTACTGCTTTACTAATGTTATTTGTATGGAGTGCTTTGAGTAAGCGTGTTGGTAAAAAAATCGTTTACTTTTCGGGGATGACTTTGTGGATATTAGCAGCAGCAGGATTATATTTTTTACAGCCTGGTCAAATTGGGTTAATGTACGTTTTGGCGGTAATGGCAGGGTTTGGTGTTTCCACAGCATATCTTGTTCCTTGGTCGATGATTCCTGATGTGATTGAACTCGATGAACTTCAAACAGGACAGCGACGTGAGGGAATTTTCTATGGTTTTATGGTGTTATTGCAAAAATTTGGGTTAGCATTTGGTTTATTTGTTGTGGGTTTGTCGCTCGAAGCGTCTGGTTTTAAAGCAGCAACTGCTGGAAGTGGCGCCTTACCAGTTCAACCAGAGTCAGCACTTCAAGCTATACGCATCGCGGTTGGTCCCCTGCCATTAGTTTCACTAATATTAGGTTTGGTTTTAACTTACTTCTACCCCATCACGCGCGAAATGCACGCCGAAATATTATTAAAGTTAAAACAGCGTCAAGAAGCAAAAGAGAATTAATATATGCCAAACCCAGAATATTGGGAACAAAAGTACCAAGAACAAAATACTCGTTGGGATATTGGAGAAGCGGCGCCGCCATTTGTTAGTCTTTTATCTTCAGGTTCGGCACCTTTACCTGGACGTATTGCAGTACTAGGATGCGGGCGCGGTTATGATGCGGTACTATTTGCCAAACATGGTTTTGAAGTTACTGGGTTTGACTTTGCAACTTCCGCAATTGTGGAAGCGTCAAATATTGCTAAGTCAGCAAATTGTGACATTCAGTTTTTACAACGTGATATTTTTGATTTACCTGCATATTTTATAGGTTACTTTGACTATATTCTTGAACATACCTGTTTTTGTGCCATTGATATAGAACGGCGCCTTTCTTATGTAGAAGTTGCAAGTTCCATACTTAAGCCACATGGTCAACTAATTGGGTTATTTTTTACACATAATCGTCCTGATGGACCTCCGTTTGGCGCCACTCCAGAGGAAATTAGAGAATATTTTCAGGATAATTTTAAGATTCATTATTTAAATCCAGTGACGAATTCAGTGCCATCGCGTCAAGGGGAGGAGCATTTGGGACTGTTTGAATTGAATAAATGACGGTTATCTCTCTACTCTAAGCGGAAAAATACACCTTTCCTGACATGAAACAAATTGCAATAATACTTAATATTCTAGAATACTAGAATCATAAATATTAAGTAGCAAAAGCGCTGTAAATAATAGATGGCTACTCCTAGTTTAGACGAACTATCTGCCCAGCTAGAAAGCTCTAGCTTACGTGACCGCATGGTTGCCCTTGCAAATTTGCGCGATGTTTCTGCTGAGGAAGCAGTACCCTTGATTAAGAAGGTGTTGAATGATGAATCGCTGCAAATTCGAGCGATGGCAGTTTTTGCACTTGGTATCAAGCAAACTGCTGAATCGTATCCAATTTTGGTAAATATCGTTGAAAACGACCCCGACTATAGTATTCGCGCTGATGCGGCAGGCGCCTTGGGATACTTAGAAGACAAACGCGCGTTTGAAGTGTTGGTACGGGTGTTTTATGAAGAGACTAATTGGTTAGTGAGATTTAGCGCTGCTGTAGCATTGGGTAATTTAAAAGACCCGCGCGCACGTGAAGCATTAATTAGCGCGTTAGATGGGCCAGAAGTAGTATTGCAGCAAGCGGCAATAGCTGCGCTTGGTGAAATTAAAGATGTAACCGCAGTAGATGAAATACTTCGCTTTGCTCAAGCGGAAGATTGGTTAGTGCGTCAGCGACTAGCAGAAGCTTTAGGAAATCTTCCTAGTCCAAAAAGCGTTTCAGCATTGAAATATCTTGAAAAAGACAGTCATTATCACGTTTCTGAGTCTGCTAAAATTTCTTTAAAACGCCTAGAAGAAGCAGGTTATCCAGTTTAAAGAAGTACACTCGTTGTAAGCACTCGTTGTAAGCACTCGTTGTAAGCACTTCAGTGCTTTCCCCATAAAGACTGAAGTTTTTACTACCTTAATGCTCAATAATAAAAACTAGAAGATAAGGACTAAAGTCCTTAATACGAACATCATTTAATTAAGGCGTTATCAACAATGAATATTCAAGACTTTTTTGAATTAAGTGCCGGAAAATGGTTTGCCCATCGTACTGTTCAAGACTTAGGCGCCAATAAAGCAAACGAAGCTAAATCAGAAATTGTTATAGAAAAATTACCAGCAACTCACTCTGATGTAGTGAAACTTTGCGAAGTTTTACAAGTAAACTCCAATTCTTCTGTTGTTGCAGCTAAGGTTAATTGGAATGATACAACTAAACTGAACGAAAAAAACGTAGGTACAACAGTTTTAGTTTTAGTTCCTGGCAATAATGCTGATGAGGGTAAGCTGTTACGTCAGGTTAGTAACGAAGATAAACCTTCGCTAGGTCAATATAAATTAGGTGAAGATAAAGCATTATCTCTATCCTTTGAATCTGGCACAACTTCTTATGAAGAACGTTTGTGGTTTGCTAGCGATAATCTGAGAATGCGCGTTAATGTCATTAAACAAGCGGGTGGTGTAAATACTACCTCTTTCACTACCGAAATACGTATGGGTGTTCCTCCTGTTAAGGAATCGAAAACTGCAAGTTCAGCAAACCCTAGTTAAAGATGATCCACCAACCCCCCGTGAGTTCGGGGGGCTAAAAATAGCTTTGTTTCCCCTTACCTTAAACCTTGCTGTTGCAATAAATTCCCTGCCCAAGCTGTATCAGTTTTAGATAATTTCGGCGCCGGGTCGCTGGTATAATCTATTGCTACATAAAAACCTGCTCGGTCATAGATTTGATTTATTAATAATTGTAAATCTACTAACGGTTCATTATCACCTGCACGTAAAGGTAATGGAAATTGAGGAATAGCTTCTTGAAGTTCAAAAGGGTATAACTCAGCTTTTGGACGGTAATTACTACGACTAACTAAAATGCGGTAGCTACTAGGAATCTCTTTACCACTTATTGGCATTGGCTTTCCACTTCTTAACAAGTCAATTTCAACAAGATGAGTTGCACTGCCTAAGATTTTCTGACGTTTGTTTTCATATGCAATTCGTCCTTCTTTAGAGAGTTTATTTTTTGGTGAAAGAAGCTCAATAACAGTAATCACTTCACCAGTTCCTACTTCTCTAACTTCTAAATATCCCTCCATTACTTCTTCAGCTATGGGAATATTTACATTTATAATATTTATAGGTTTATTTGGCGCCGATACGACTGATAAAGATTCTTTGTTTAATTGATATACTCGCTTTTCAATGGCAACTCGGTATTTAAGCAGTACTTGTGGGGAAATAGCATCAGAGATTGCCACTATTAAACGACTGTGGACTTCTGGCCACAGGTCACTATTCTCAAGATAAGGATTCATTCCAGGGAATGGAGAAACCATAAGTATTTATTTTAAATTTTTCTTAAATCAATTGTAATTTAATCAGCGTAAACCTTGCTGGCGCAATAAATTATCTGCCCAAGTTTCATCTGCCTGAGATAATTCAGGTATTGGCTTACGTGTATAATCTATTCTCATATCTAAACCGGCTCGGTCATAAACTTCTTGTATTAAAGTTTGTAAATCTAATAATGGTTCGGTATCTCCTTGACGTAAAGGTAAAGAAAAAGCTGGTATTGGTTCGGTTAGTTCAAACGGGTATAATTCAGCTTTAGGACGGTAATCGCTACGACTTACCAAAATTCGGTAGTTACTGTTAATAAATCTACCCACCATTGGCATGGGTTTTCCACCTCGTAGCAAGTCAATTTCGACAAGATGAGTTTCGCTACTTAATACTTTTTGACGTTTAGTTTCGTAAGCTTTTCGTCCATCTCCTACGCGCTTATTCTTTGGAGAGAGAATTTCTATTGTTGTTACAACTTCGCCTGTTTCAACTTCTCGTACTTCTAGATACCCTTCTCTTTCTTCCTCTGGCATTGGAATTGATACGGTTACAGGTAATCGTGGGGGTGAAGCAACTGCCACGACGGTCGAGGTAACTGCGTCATTAGAGTCAGTTTTGGAACGTCCCACAGACACATCCGGTATTCCGACTAAAACTGTTTCTTCTCCAGTAGTTTGATAAACACGCTTTTCTATAGCCACGATGTATTTAGGACGCAATTGACGAACTAATTCATCAGCAATAAGCGTGATTAACCGAACATGGACTTCTGACCAAAGGTCGGGGTTTTCGAGATAGGGATTCATTCCCGGAAATGGAGAAAGCATATGGTTACGCTGGATGAACGATGTAAAATGACAGGCGCCATTCAAAATAATCGTAGCAAGATGTGAGCCTCCGACTGGCGCCCTTCGCGCTCCAGTAAAATATAGGACTTGCACATCTTTCTGAAACCCTTGCTATATATAGGATTTTAGAATGTGCAAGTTAGGAGTTAAGCAACGTTTTCTTAAATCAATTGTAATTTAATCAACGTAAACCTTGCTGGCGTAATAAATTATCTACCCAAGTTTCATCAGCTTCAGATAATTCAGGTATAGGTTTACGTGTATAATTTATAGCCATGTCTAAGCCTGCACGATCATAAACTTCTTGTATTAAAGTTTGTAAATTTAATAATGGTTCAGTATCACCTTGACGTAAAGGTAATGGAAAAGATGGTATTGGTTCAGTTAGTTCAAATGGGTATAATTCAGCTTTAGGACGGTAATCGCTACGACTTACCAAAATTCGGTAGCTAGTGTTAATAAACCTACCTACTATTGGCATTGGTTTTCCACCTCGTAGCAAATCAATTTCAACAAGATGAGTATCGCTACTTAATACTTTTTGACGTTTAGTTTCGTAAGCTTTTCGTCCATCTCCCGCGCGCTTGTTCTTTGGAGAGAGAATTTCTATTGTTGTTACAACTGCTCCGGTTTCAACTTCTCGTACTTCCAGGTATCCTTCTCTTTCTTCCTCTGGCATTGGAATTGTTACAGTTACAGGTTTTGCTGGAGGTGAAGCAAGTGCTACAGTCGAAGCGGTTTTGTCATTAGAGTCGGTTTTGGAACGTGCTACAGACACATCCGGTATTCCTACTAAAACAGTTTCTTCTCCAACCGTTTGATAGACACGCTTTTCTATAGCTACCCGATATTTAGGACGTAGATGAGGAACTAAGCTATAAGCCATGAGTGCAATTAACCCGTGATGGACTTCTGCCCAAAGGTCAGGGTTTTCGAGGTAGGGATTCATTCCCGGAAATGGAGAAAGCATATGGTTACGCTGGATGAACGATGTAAAATGACAGGCGCCCTGTGAACTGTCACTAAACAATCGTACCAACTTTTCCAAATTATTAAAGACCCAAAAGTCGTACAAAGACGTTTGGTAATGGCAAGACGATGAGTATTAGTAAAGCTATTGAAAGAATTCCTAAAATGTCACGCTGGTTATTAAGTTCTGTTACATCGTTTAATGCTGGCTCGTCAATTAAAGGTACAAATATCAAAATGATTGCCCACAGTAAAAACCCTGGTTGTACCAATGCCAGTAATAACAGTAAGAAACGCGCGATTTGACCGATAATAATGGCGTTTTTTTGTCCAAACATGGCGTGGATAATATGACCACCATCAAGTTGACCTACTGGTACTAAATTTAATGCTGTTACTACTAAACCTAATAACCCAGCAAATGCAACTGGATGTAAATCAATCGCCGTTTTGGTAATTAATTGATTGCCTAAGACTAATTTTGATATTAATGCTAGCAGTATTGAGTATCTGGGGTTGAGAGAATCTGGGTTAAATAATCCTGATTGTTCGGTTAAAGGAATAATCGTTGAATTTGCTAATCCCCACGCGAGTATTGGTAAAGTCGCGATAAAGCCAGCTAATGGCCCAGCAACACTAGTATCAAATAATGCTTTGCGGTTCGGAACTGGACTCCGCATTTGAATAAAGGCGCCAAAAGTTCCTAAAAATAGTGGCATTGGTATAAAGTATGGTAGTGTCGCACGAATTTTGTAGCGTCTGGCTGTAATGTAGTGACCTAATTCGTGAATTCCCAATATTGTTAATAATGCTAGAGCGTAAGGTAATCCTTGTAACAATACACCCGAATTTTGTCTTAGTTGTTGTGCTTCAACTCCAGCAATTCTTGCTCCTACCAAAGTAGTTGTCATTAGGGTTGCAAATAGTAAACCTAACGCTAATCCAGGTCGTGTTAATTTTTCGGAACTATTCTGATATTTAGCTAATTGAGTGTTAGGGACTAATACAAATATTGGTTTTCCGTTAAAACCTTCTTGAAGCATTACTAAAAAACGGTCGCCAAATTCCGCTTCGACGTTTTCTTTAATTTGTGAGTAAGCCAAGGTTGCATCTGTCCGCAGTTGACCTTTACAAATCACTGCTTGTGGTCGATATTCTATATCTTGAAGGTAATATAACGACCAAGGAAAACAATTTCTTAATTGAGCTTCTTCGTCTGGTTTAATTGGACGTACTGATACAGACGATTCTGCTACTTGATGAATAGCTAATTGAGGTTGAGGTGTTGCTGATTGAGTTTGGGTGACTTCACTCGGGCGGCGCCCTATTTGAAATAATACCCAGTATAAAATAGGGCTAATTACTAAAGGAGCAATCATTAATGCCCTAGGTGGACGGACTTGTACACCATACACAGCAGACCATGCAGTCCAAATGAGTGGTGGCGCCATTAGTACCAACCATAACAGCCAAACAGGTGTTCTGGTAATTCGGGCAACACTGCGCTGCACCATGAAATAAGTAATTATTCCCAGTAAAACGAGAAACCAAAATGTCATCTTATTTTTATATATTTTGAATCGTTATAACCTGATAAAAGCAACATTTACACAAACACTCCTCTTAAAATAAGTTCTTCCCATGTCTCAAGAGAATCAAGACAAAAACCAAACAGTCAAGCAACCACGGGTTATACTTGATACCATTTATGCCTTTGCACCGAATCGGGACACTTTGGGAGGAACTGCTTACCTCATTGTAAGAAATGAAGGTAACATATTAGTCGATTGTCCAGCGAAGGATGATACAAACCAGGATTTTATCAAAGCACATGGTGGGGTACGTTGGCTATTTATTACTCACCGCACAGCGATTGGTAAAACTGCTGAACTAAAACTTGCGCTTAACTGCGAAGTCATTATCCAAGAACAAGAAGCTTATTTGTTACCTGAAGTAGAATTAACTACTTTTAATCAAGAGTTAAGCTTGGACTCAACCTTGCAGTTGATTTGGACACCTGGACATTCTCCTGGTTCCTCTTGTCTCTACTATAGCGATTTTGGAGGGATATTATTTTCTGGGCGCCATATACTTCCTGACGGTTCGGGTAAACCAATGCCATTGCGAACCGCTAAAACTTTTCATTGGAAACGTCAACTCAAAAGTTTACAGTTACTATTGGAACGTTTCTCCCCTGATACACTGCAATACTTATGTCCTGGTGCAAATACAGGGTTCCTTCGAGGTAAAGGAATTATCGATAATGCCTACAATCAAATTAGTGATGGGATGCACGAATTTTTGTAGAGACGTTACATGTAACGTCTCTACGACAGGAAATACTACGCTGCTCCTACGACGACGTTTTGTTGTTGTAGAAGATTTAATGCTGCTTGGTATTGAGCATCATCCTTGGTTGCTACTTGGTCGCGTGTTAAGGGTTGAGAACTCACTACCTTGTCAGGTTTTATACCAATTTTATTAATATCATGGTGTTGCGGTGTTTCGTATTTGGCAATGGTTACTGCCAACCCGGAACCGTCGGAAAGTTCAAATAGTGATTGAATTAAGCCTTTTCCAAAGGTTGTTTCACCTACTAGTGTTGCTCGACCGTTGTCTTGTAAGGCGCCTGCTAAAATTTCGCTAGCACTAGCTGTACCTTGATTGACTAGAATAACTAATGGGTCGTTAGTTAAAGCCGAGCCAAAGGCTTCAAAACTGCCTTGAATACCTTGACGATTAACTGTATAAACAATCGTACCTTCTGGAAGCCAGAGACGCGCTATTTCGACTCCTGCTTGCAGTAAACCACCTGGATTATTTCTTAAATCGAGTATGTACGAATCGGCGCCTTTTTTCTCTAAACTATTAATAGCGTGTGCTAACTCCATTGGAGCATTAGCATTAAACTGAGTTAAGCGCAAATAACCTACTGACTTACCTTGTTCTGTTTTATGTAGTTGGGCAATAACTGGGTTGAGTTCAATGCGTGAGCGTGTTAGCTGTATTTCACGGTTTGGGGCGCCTTCACGCTCAATAACGAGTGTTACAATGCTACCGTTTGGTCCGCGCATTCTAGCTGCTGCTTCATCAAGAGTTAGTTTTTCTGTTGAAATACCCTCGATAGTAACAATACGGTCGCGTGGTTGAATGCCAGCTTTTTCTGCTGGTGAACCCGCTATTGGCGCCACAACTTCTAATTTACCAGTTTCGGGGTTAAGCGCAATTTGCAGCCCAACTCCTGTTAACTCCCCAGAAGTGTTGACCTGTAGGCTACGATATTGCTCTGGGTCTAAAAAACGAGTGAAAGGGTCATCTAGACTTTTGAGCATCGTTTGAATAGCTGCATATGTAGCTTGCTGGTTTTGGAGGGGCTTTTCTAATATTTTTTGCCGAACGGATGCCCAATTCTGATGATTAAAGCTATCATCAAGATAAGTACGGTTGACAATTCGCCAAACTTCTGATATGAGTTTTTGCTCGTCAGTCAATGCTGTTGCACTTTGACTGAAGCTAAAAGTAAGAACCAACGCCATTAGCAGCGAT
Source organism: Calothrix sp. PCC 7716 (assembly GCF_019977735.1). GTDB lineage: Bacteria > Cyanobacteriota > Cyanobacteriia > Cyanobacteriales > Nostocaceae > Dulcicalothrix. The sequence goes on from NZ_AP025018.1 coordinate 7,701,766, forward strand.
AATACCACCCGAAAAGTTTTCTTTTGCATTTTGACCATTAGAAGCAACACGTTTAACTCAATTGCTAAATTAATCGCGCGTTTAAGTGCGGATTTGATGAAATATGTCTCTCGATTATGTTACTTTTTTTATAGGAGCGGTGCATTCTCTCATCAAACAGGCGACTAATTGATGTGGTTCATCCTCCTTCATAAACGCTAAAATCTACTTTGTGTCTATCATCCTCTGAGATTGGGTGCAAAGTACGCCATAATACGAAAAAACTTTGAAGAGTGTTAAGTTTAGTTTCATAGTCTTAGCACGATTGGGCGCCGAGACAACAAGCGAACCTCTATAAGCCAAAATCCCATACAGTGATGTTTGGGAACTTTATCACAGTAAGTATCGATTTTTAGGAACTAGAGATTGTATGGCTAACGTTTACGACTGGTTTGAGGAGCGCTTGGAGATTCAAGCAATTGCTGAAGACGTAACCAGCAAGTATGTACCTCCTCACGTAAATATTTTTTATTGTCTGGGTGGAATAACCCTGACATGCTTCCTTATTCAGTTTGCAACTGGATTTGCGATGACTTTTTACTACAGACCAACCGTTGCTGAAGCTTATACTTCTGTACAGCACATCATGAACGATGTGAACTTTGGTTGGTTAATTCGCTCCATTCACCGCTGGTCTGCCAGCATGATGGTGCTGATGATGATTCTCCACACTTTCCGAGTTTACTTGACAGGTGGTTTTAAAAAGCCTCGCGAATTGACTTGGGTCAGTGGTGTAATTTTGGCAGTAATCACAGTTTCATTTGGTGTAACTGGTTACTCGCTGCCTTGGGACCAAGTTGGTTATTGGGCTGTAAAAATCGTTAGCGGTGTACCTGAAGCTATTCCTGTAGTTGGCGTTTTAATTGCTGATTTACTTCGTGGTGGCGCCAGCGTTGGACAAGCTACTTTAACCCGTTATTACAGCGCTCATACGTTTGTATTACCTTGGTTAATTGCAGTATTCATGCTGTTCCACTTCTTGATGATTCGCAAGCAAGGTATTTCCGGTCCACTGTAAAACGCGCTTATTGAAGAGCGCAATTAACTTAAACCTGAGCAGGAGAGCATATCTAAAATGGGAACACAAAAGAAACCTGACCTCTCGGATCCAACTTTAAGAGCCAAACTGGCGAAAGGCATGGGTCACAACTACTACGGTGAACCTGCATGGCCTAATGACCTACTGTATATTTTTCCAGTAGTAATTATGGGTTCGTTCGCTTGTATCGTAGCACTCTCAGTTCTTGACCCCGCAATGACTGGTGAACCAGCAAATCCTTTTGCAACACCTTTGGAAATTTTACCTGAGTGGTATTTGTACCCTGTATTTCAAATTTTACGCACGGTTCCTAACAAACTTATCGGCGTATTCTTAATGGCAGCGGTACCACTGGGTCTTATACTCGTTCCTTTTATTGAGAACGTTAATAAATTCCAAAACCCATTCCGTCGTCCAGTTGCTACCGCTGTATTCTTGTTTGGTACTTTGGTAACAATTTGGCTTGGTATTGGCGCCACCTTCCCAATCGACAAGTCTTTGACTTTAGGATTGTTCTAAGCCAATAGCCTTATAATGGTTTTTTAACGGTTTGACGCCTGTGAGTTTCGTTATTGTGGGATAATTCCACAGAGCGAAATGAGCGCAGGCGTCATATGTTCTGTGTAGAATGTTGTCAATATGAAGCAAAATAATAAGAATCGGTAAGATTTACCTCAATTCGTTTGACATTAGTTTCAATCATTTAGTATAAAATCTGTACATCACAATCCTAACTAAAAATAACGATTAACCGAAGAGTGTTTAAGTCAAGGTCAATGCTAGGCATGGAGCAGCAAGACCATCTGACGGTAAAGAGCGAACTAAAGCTTCTAAACCTAGTACAACAATGGTTTGAACAATTTTGTCTGAAGTACCTATCGCCATCCCTTTGGTCTGAAAGCCAACTTTACCGTCTTAATCTCGCGTTGGCAGAAGGTTTTACGAACGCTGTTCGTCATGCTCACCACGCTTTACCACCAGAGACAACTATTGATATTGATGTTTGTTTGTTTCTTGATCGGCTCGAAATTAGAATTTGGGACCGTGGTAAACCTTTTAACCCTGATGCCATTAGAGAACCAGAACCAGGTACTCTTCAAGTTGGAGGTTATGGTTGGTTTTTACTACGACGTTTGGCTGACCGTGTTGTTTACGAACGCACGCTCGACGGTCGAAATTGCTTGCTCATAGTTAAATACGCTTTTCAAAGCCAATAATAAACGTCAACGAATCATAACAAAACTTGGCGCCTCACTGACAGCACAGCAAATTTAAAGAGTAAATTTTGAATGAATTTGTATAAAATTAAATCAATAATTACGTAAACGCCGCATTTCTAGTTGCGGTTTTTTTTTGCTATTATTTAGAAAATTATATATGTCAAGTAAAATTTGTGCCAAAATTAAGAAAATATTCAGGATAAAGACTTAAATTTAGGGTGCGTACCATTTTAGCATGAAAACGTAGAAACCTGCTTTCTTCGTTGATAGTATGTAATAAAAATGACAATTTTGCGACAATGAATGCGTAGAAACCAGGTTTCTTTGTGACAAACCCTTTATATATAAAGCAAATGCTAAAAACAAGTTATAGAAAAAGAAACGATTTAGCTGTGAACAAAATTGAAGCAGCAAGTCACGTATTTGTATTTTTAGAGATTTTTGCCCGTGAGGGTGGGATTCAATCTTATGTAAAAGATGTGTTTCGCTCTTATACAAATAAGAACGAAGCAATTCGTGCAGAAGTCTTTTTGCTACGAGATGCTGCTAACTGCGTGAATAAATTTGAATCTGGGAATTTGCGGTTTCGTTACTTTAAAACGAATTGGCCCCAACTCGATAGAATACGAATGGCAGCAGCATTATTTTTGCATTTGCTGCTTCATCGACCAAAGCATGTTTATTGTGGACACGTTAATCTTGCCAGTTTAATTGGAATATTTTGTAATTTTTTAGGTATTCCTTACACGGTGATGACACATGGTAAAGAAGTTTGGCAACCTTTACCCGCACTCACAGTTAAAAGTTTACAAAAAGCAACTTCGATTTGGACAGTAAGCCATTATACCCGTGACCAAATTGTAAATGGTGCCAATAAACTAGACGCGCGAAAAATAAAAATATTACCTTGTGCAGTAAATAATAATTATTTTACGCCGGGAGTAAAATCAGAGGCACTTGTAGAACGTTATGGTTTGAAGGATGCTAGGGTGCTGATGACCGTGGCAAGACTATGGTCTGGAGATCGATATAAGGGAGTAGATATAACAATACAAGCTTTACCTGAAATCGCCAAAGTTTTTCCAGACGTAAAATATTTAGTGATTGGTCGAGGTGATGACCAACCGAGATTAGCGTCTTTAGCAGCAGATTGTGGTGTAGAAGAACGTGTAGTGTTTGCTGGGTTTGTAGCAAATGAAGAATTAGTAGAGCATTATCGTTTGGCTGATGCCTATGTTATGCCTTCGCAAGAAGGATTTGGGATTGTGTACTTAGAAGCAATGGCTTGTGGTGTGCCTGTTGTAGCAGGTGATGCTGATGGTTCTGCTGACCCACTTCAAAACGGTAGGCTTGGTTGGCGTGTTCCACATCGTGATGTTAAAGCGGTAGCAATAGCTTGTATAGAAATACTCAAGGGTGATGACCAACGATGTAATGGTGAGTGGTTACGTGAACAGGTCGTATCACACTTTGGTATTGATGCTTTTAGCGCGCGACTCAGAAAACAGTTCTAATGTTTTTACCACTATTCAATAACGGATTATAACTTCGCTTCTTCAAAATCGTTATCCTAGGAAGAGAACAAAAAAGAAGTTTGAATTTATAAGTTTGACAATGAGCTTTAAATCCCCCCAGTATCAATTATCGAATCTCCGTCCAGTACTGACTCTAGTCGCTATCGCTTGGTTACTAGGGTCACTAGGGTTGAGTTGGTTGGTTAATTCAGTCTTAATTATCGTTGGATTGCTGCTTGTGGCGCCAGCTATTGCTTTTTTTGGCTTTCAGTGGTGGCTAAAACGAAGCTTGGTAGCAGATAAATGCCCAGTATGTCAATTTGAATTTACAGGATTAAATAATACGCAATTACAGTGTCCGAACTGCGGAGAAGCGTTATCAGTGGAAAATTCACATTTTCATCGCATAACTCCCGCAGGTACCATCGATGTTACCGCAGTTGAAGTACCTACGAAATTACTCGAAGAATAGTTATTTTGGATGATAAATGTAGGTATTTTTAACAATTGACAGCTTAGTCTTGTTAAACAGTTGTCAATTGATTATTTCTTCTGTTGCGAAATCGAGAGCGTATAGTTATACTGTCCCTGAGATAATTCACCTACATATAATGAGTAACTACCAGCTTGCCAAAACCCTGTAATTTCCGGCTTCTTTCCTGAGTAATTATCGGGTAGTACACAAAAACGACCCCCAGGTCCATCAATTAGTAATGTTGGTTGTCCGGAACCTTCGACCGTTAACCGTAAATACGGTAATGAGTCAGTAACTTGGATAACCTGATTTGGAGTAGGTGCAATATTACCGCAGTTACCTTTGTTAGAACCTCCTGATTTTCCCGTTAGGGTGAGAGGGTCTGGTTTGAAATTGGGACTGATTTTTATTTGCTCTGCTGTTGCTTTTGCAATGGTGAAACTTAGACTCATCGCTAAAGCAGCTGGAACAAGCCTTAATAGTAAACCTGTATTCATTTTAATAATGCCCGCCAACTCACGCACGAGCGATAAAGTGTTTATAAAAGCTAATTTTAGAGACGAAGGCAACTATTAAGAGGTTCCAATCGTCCCACGTAAAGATTAGTTATATGTTGAGAAATATTAAAGTTGTAACTCGTTCGCTATTAACTATTAAATAGCCTTTAATTTATAAAGGTTGTGATTGCTTAAAAATTTCAGAATAAAGGAAATATTTATGACAACCCCAATTGTGAGGAGAGGGACAAACGAGAATAAGCCACGAGAGTCTGGCAAACAGGCGCGTTCAATGTCTTTGAAAACAAGGTGCCTTGTAGCATGGGCAGCAGAAGTGGCAATTGTGTTTGTAAGTGGGTTGGTACCTTATGGAATAGGGGCTTTTGCGAATACAAGAAGCGAATTTAGTAGAGTACCGTTGAATCCGGTGATTGGAGTAATTGAGCGTGAAGTTTCGCGTCCTTTAGCATTGCCTGTAAGCTATGGAAATCGAAACGTTTCATTACCCACAAATATTTTGTGGACGATTGCTGCAATTGCACCTTTAACGCTTTCGTGTTGGCAATTATATTTACTAGCAAAGACAGGCAGCACTATTCCTAAACGTTGGTTTGCAGTGAGGGTTGTTTCTGAACAAGGAACATCACCGGGTTTGGCGCCTGTTTTAGTACGTGAAGGAATTGGACGTTGGGGTGTACCAATGTCTGTTGCTTATATATTATGGCGTTATAGTCCTGCGTTTCCTAATTTAGTAATTCTAACTGGTTTAGCTGGAATTGCTTTAGTAGGCGAAGCAACAGGATTTTCTTTAAAGCGTAATCGTCGTGCGTTCCACGACCAAATAGCAGGAACTTATACAATTGATGCAACAAAACCCTTTGTACCACCAAATACTGGCTTGAAGCAATCTAGAGAACAGTGGAACGAATCAGATGAAGAAGCTGCAATTGCCTCAGTGGTAATGTCTCCAGACACAATTCGACGCTCCGGACTATGGCGTTGGATGGTTTCCAACCCCAGTATTACTCTGTTTAGCATTGCGCTAGTCAGTATGACTGCGGTTTTAGGGACATTAGTCGGTACTCAAGTATACATTCAGTCACAAGAAAATAGTCGAACAACAGAAGAAGGTAATCGTAAGCAGTTTACAGAATTAGAAAAGCGTTTAACACCAAGTTCTAATGCCAGTGTCGAAGAGCGTCAGCGCACCATTATGGCAATGGGAACTTTGAATTACTCACAAGCAACACAGTTTTTAGTAGATTTGTTGGCAGAAGAAACTAACCCAATTCTTCTTAATACAATTCAGCAAGCTTTAGTTAATGTTGGTGCTGATGCGATTCCTTATTTAAAGCGTAAAAATTTACAACTTGCAACTGCCGTTGATACGAGTTCTGGAAACGAACAATTGAAAAACCAACAGCAGTTACAAGTTAACCAGCAAGCGATTAACAAAATTATTGGAACTTATAGTGGTCAATTACTAAACGTTGATTTAAGCCGTGCTAAGTTATCACAAACTGTCTCCAATCCAACTGCTTTCTTTAATTTGGTACTTGACAAAACCAATTTGTGGGGCATGAATTTTAGAGGCGCCAATCTGAATCAAGCTAGTTTTAAAAACACTCGTTTTCGGGGTCCGGGTTCAGACGGTCGCTGGGATACATATGATGACTGGACAGCGGATTTGCGGTTTGCCTCTATGAAGCAGGCAAATTTTACCGAAGCTAACCTAAGTCGAGTGTTGTTAAACAAAACTGATTTGAGTGGTGCCACTCTCAACAAAGCTAATTTATCTGGAGCGCGGTTATTAAGTGCAAACCTAAGTAGCGCTCAACTTGTAGGCGCCGATTTACGTGGTGCTATTTTAGAAAATGCAAGCCTTACAGGTGCTGATATTGGTGAAGCTAAATTGAATGATGCCGAAATGTTTGGCGCCCAATTAGGCAGGTCAATTGCAATAGGCGCCCAATTATCTTATGCCAACTTAACCAAAACGAACTGGCAAGCAGCAGATTTATCAGGTGCTTATTTAGACCATGCGAATTTAAGTAGTGCGAATTTGAATGCGACTAGGTTGACAAACGTAATATTGCGTTCTGCGAACTTAGAAAATGCGAGTTTACGAAATGCCGATTTGAGTCTGGCAGACTTACAAGGTGCAAATGTAGCAGGCGCCGATTTTCAAGGAGCAATTTTATCTAGTTCCGGTCTTGACCCGAACGATCAATTTGTACAGAAACCTCAAATAGGTGTTCAGTCAGCAGTAGTAAAAGGTGTTGATTTTAGCCAAGCCAGAAATCTAGATGCCAAGCAACTAGCCTACATTTGTACTCAAGGTGGCATTCATCCACGATGCCCGTAGTGTTATAAATGAAGAATGGGGAAAGGGAAAAGTAATAAAAATAACCCTTTACCCCTAATTCAAAATTATGTGAGGAGTAGGGCAATGAAGCATCTTAAGTATTTGACATCACTTGTATTCGCTGGTTCCATATTGGGGTTGACGCAATTTGAGCAACCCGCTTCTGCACAAGTTGCATATGGAAGTTATGTAGGTGTTGGGCCTGCTGTTGGTCTTTCGGATGGTATTCAAGTTGGAGGAGTTTTAGCAGCGCGTTACAAGTTGTTAGAAACACCGATATCATTTCGCGCGCAAGCTTTTGTAGGTAATAATGTGGCTGTTGTGCCTACGGTATCTTATGATATTCCTTTAAACTGGCAAACTGATGCTTATATAGGCGCCGGGTTAGTACTTGCTGGTGGTAGTGACTCTTCTCCTGTTGGTAACAAAATTAGCTTTGCGCTACAACCTGGTGTTGATTATGTTGTTCCTAACAGTAATACAGTAATTTTTGGTAATGCGATTATTGCATTTGATGCTTACCGCGATGGTGGTGGTACTGCACTGTCGTTACAAGGTGGTGTAGGTCTACGATTTTAATTCACAATTTCATACAGGTTATAATGTTACATCTGGTAGAGACGTTACATGTAACGTCTCTACATACATTTGTTGGTTTAGATTATTGGTTGTATTAATGAATTATTTTTTGGCAACTGGTAGCATAGAAGAGTGGGCGACAGTTTTTACATACTTGGGTTTAACGGTGTTTGTGATAGGCGCAATATTTATAGCGCGCAAAAAATAGGATTATAGTCTTTAACCATTAGATAGATTTTTATATCGAAGTAGTAATACCAAAGGTAGATTCTCTGTTGTGTAAAGCATCTTAAAATATTGAGCAACTATCAGCATGAAGTATAACTTATGATGGAGGCGAAGCCAGTTAGTCCTAATAACCTCTTCTCTGAAGAAGGTGAAATGGTGAAGCTTGTGCAGAATAAGGATTGGGCTGCAACACCACTCGGTTCAAAGGAAAACTGGTCACAAAGTTTACGAACTGCTGTAGATATTTGTTTGTATTCGCGGTTCCCCATGGTAATTTGGTGGGGACGAGAACTTGTTTTAATATATAACGATGCTTGGCGCCCAATTCTTGGCCCAATTAAACACCCCAAAGCATTAGGCAAACCTGGATACGACATGTGGCAAGAAACTTGGGACATTATTGGAGCGCAACTCAATAGTGTATTAAATACAGGACAAGCTACATGGTCTGATGATTTATACTTACCTATAAATCGGTTTGGTTTTATCGAAGAATGTTATTTTACTTATTCTTATAGTCCTATTCTTATAGAAACGGGAGAAGTTGGAGGAGTATTTACTGCTGTTACCGAAACTACCGAGCGTGTAATTGGTGAGCGACATTTACGAACATTACGCGAACTTGGCGCCAACACATCCAAAGCCAAAACTGTTGAAGAAGCTTGTAACTTCGCTGTTAATACTTTATCTCATAATCCTTACGATATTCCTTTTGCTTTGTTGTACTTAGTAGAAGAAATTGAAATGGGAACCGGAGCGCGTCTTGTTGGTACGGTAGGAATTGAGACGGGATGTGATGCAAGTCCAACACAAGTAGATTTAACACAAAATCAAAGCAGTGATGTTTGGAAGCTTGCAGAAGTTTGCCAAAGTTGCGAAGCGGTAATTATAAATGATTTAACATCTAAATTTGATGCAATACCTTCGAGTGTCTGGAGTACACCGCCGAATTCTTGTATTGTAATGCCAATTGCTCAATCGGGACAAAAAACGCAGCTAGCTGGATTGCTAGTTATGGGTATTAGTCCCCAACGCAGTATGGATGACACTTACCAAAGATTTTTTGAATTAGTAGCTAACAATGTAGCAACTGCAATTGCCAACGCTTCGGCATATGAAGCAGAAAAGAGACGCGCGGAAGTGTTAGCAGAATTAGATAAAGCTAAAACAACTTTTTTTAGTAATGTTAGTCACGAATTCCGAACTCCACTGACATTAATGCTATCTCCATTAGAAGACATGATGGCAGAAGATGCTTCCCTTACGCAACAGCAAAGGCAAATATTAGAATTAGTTCATCGTAATGGCTTGCGTTTACTGAAACTCGTTAATACACTGCTTGATTTTTCTCGTATCGAAGCCGGACGAGTACAAGCAGTGTATGACAAAACTGACTTAGCAACGCTGACAAGAGAACTAGCAAGTGTATTTCGTTCTGCTATAGAAAAAGCGGGACTACAGCTAATAATCGATTGCCCACAATACGTTGAAGCATATGTAGACCAACAGATGTGGGAGAAAGTAGTTCTAAATTTAATTTCTAATGCTTTTAAATTTACCTTAGTCGGAGAAATTGAAGTTGCGCTGCACGCTATTGGTGACAATATTGAATTAAAAGTGCGCGATACTGGCATTGGTATTTCAACTACAGAACTACCACATTTATTTGAGCGATTTTACCGTGTTGAAGGCGCCAAAGGACGTTCTTTAGAAGGGTCAGGAATTGGGCTATCACTAGTACAAGAATTAGTCAAGCTACACGGTGGCAATATTCATGTAGAAAGCACTGTAGATAAAGGCACTTGTTTTACAGTATCAATCAAGAGAGGGTATGCCCATCTGCCTGCTGACCGTATCGGTGCAACTAGTACACTTGCCTCAACTGCTTTAGGCGCCACACCTTATGTCGAAGAAGCTTTACGCTGGCTACCTAAAAAAGTGAAAAGTGCTGAGTTGAAAGTGCTGAGTCAAGAACTACAAACTACTCATTACTCATCACTCAACACTCAGCACTCAGCACTCAATACTCAGCACTCAGCACTCAACACTCAGCACTCAGCACTCAACACTCAGCACTCTCTTCGCATTTTGCTTGCCGATGACAATGCGGATATGCGTGAATATGTCAAGCGTTTATTAGAAGAAAATTATGTAGTAGAAACAGTAGGAGATGGGATAGAGGCATTAGCTGCAATTCGTCAACAAGTTCCTGATTTAGTACTGACAGATATAATGATGCCGGGACTTGATGGTTTTGGGTTATTGCGAGAACTAAGAACAAATCCTGATACAACAGATATTCCAATTATTATGCTATCAGCGCGTGCGGGTGAAGAGTCGCGCGTTGAAGGTATGGAAGCTGGAGCCGATGATTATTTAGTGAAGCCATTTTCTGCACGTGAACTAAGAGCGCGCGTTGCAGCAACTTTGAAATTAGCTCAATTACGCAAAGAAGCATTAATACGTGAACAAGCATTGCGTCAACAAAGTGAAGAAACTTATAACCAGCTAATATCCCTTCTAGAAAATATGAGCGACGCATATATTGCTCTAGACAAAGACTGGCGAGTAGTCTATCAAAATGCAGCAGCCGAACGTATCAATGGTAAATCCCGCACAGAGGTACTAGGTCAAAATCACTGGGAGGAATGGGCGCCCTCGGTTGGTACAAATGTAGAATATCAGTATCGGTGGGCAATGAAGCATCAAGTTCCAGTCCACTTTGAACACCATTATTATGTGCCATCTGTTTACGATGTTTGGTTAGAAATTCATGCTTATCCTAGCGAGAGCGGTTTAAGTATTTTTTATCGAGATATTAGCGAGCGTAAGCAAGCAGAACAGGAACGCGAACGTTTATTACAACAAGAGCAAGCAGCACGCACAGAAGCTGAAGCAGCAAATCGAATTAAAGATGAATTTTTAGCAGTGTTATCTCACGAGTTACGCTCTCCTCTTAACCCAATTCTTGGTTGGGCAAAATTATTACAAACCCGTAAATTTGACGAAGCAGCTTTAAAAAGTGCGCTTTCAACAATTGAGCGTAATGCCAAGTTACAAGCGCAACTTATAGAAGACTTACTTGATGTTTCACGAATTTTACAAGGTAAACTTAGCCTGAATATGGTTAGTGTTAGTTTGATACCTGTTATTGAGGCAGCACTCGAAACCGTGCGTTTAGCAGCAGAAGCTAAAAATATTCAGATTAAAACACATTTTAACTCAGTTGGACAAGTTCTAGGTGATTCTGGACGTTTGCAACAAATTATTTGGAACCTTTTATCAAATGCCGTCAAATTTACACCTCAATCTGGACATGTAAATATTTGTTTAGAATGTGTAAATAAGCAAGCTCAAATTTCAGTTAGCGATACAGGTAAAGGTATTAGTGCAGACTTTTTACCTTATGTATTTGAACACTTCCGTCAAGAAGATAGTGCCACAACCCGAAAATTTGGTGGTCTGGGACTAGGGTTAGCAATTGTTAAGTATTTAGTTGAATTGCATGGTGGAACAGTTAAGGTAGAAAGTGCAGGTGAAGGACTTGGCGCCACTTTTATAGTTAAATTACCCGTGATACAAAATTTAACAAAAACCGAAGAAATAAATATGAACTTATTAGACACCCCTTCAAATACCCTGCCTCTTACAGGTAAAACTATTCTTATCGTAGATGACGATACAGACAATCTGGAATTTTTTAGCTTTATCTTAGAAGAGTATGGAGCTACTGTTACAACAGTGGCATCAGGAACCGAAGCTTTACAATTATTATCACATTCTCAGCCCGATATGTTACTCAGCGATATTGGCATGGCAGAAATGGATGGATATATGTTAATACAAGAAATACGGACTAGAGAAAAAGAGAAAAATATACAAAAAATACCAGCAATTGCATTAACAGCTTATGCTGGTGAAATGAATCAGCAGCAAGCATTAACAGCAGGTTTTCAACATCACATCGCTAAACCTGTAGACGCAGAAGAATTACTTGAAGCTATTTGTAAATTACTATCTTGATATATTTAAGTTTTGTTAATACAACTGGTACTGTAGGTTGGGTGTCCGATTGGAACCCAACAAATACTTTTGCTGGTACTACTGGTTAAGAGTCAACCAGTAGTACTGCTTGATATGTTTACTTGATAGGCGCCTTTGTGGTGGTACTACTGTAGGTTGGGTGTCCGATTGGAACCCAACAAATACTTTTGCTGCTACTTAAAGAAAGCACAGCCAGAACTCAAGCTTGCAACTGGTACTACTGGTTTACGCTTAACCAGTAGTACTGTTTGATATATTTACTCAACAGGTGCATGAGTGTTAGTACTACTGTAGGTTGGGTGTCCGATTGGAACCCAACAAATGGTTTTGATGTTACTTCAAGAAAGCACAGTCAGAACTTAAGCTTACAACTGGTACTACTGGTTTACGCTTAACCAGTAGTACTGTTTGATATGTTTACTTGATGGGCGCCTTTGTGGTGGTACTACTGGTTCATGGATATGTTGGGTTGCGCCTGCGGCGTACTACGTAAACTATTGCCTCCACCCAACCTACAATCTTAACCAGTAGTACTGGCAAATATAATGATTAATTTTGATTTCCAAGGAACAAAAGTATTAGTTACAGGCGCCTCGCGAGGAATAGGAGAAGCGATAGCAACAGGTTTTGCAAGAAGTGGCGCCCGTGTAGCAGTTCACTATCATCAGCACATGAAGGTTGCTGAAAGTGTGTGTAATTCTTTAGCGGGTACGGGACATATTACAGTTGGAGCAGACCTTGCCAACCCTGTGGCAGTTGAGGAAATGGTGACTTCGACGTTAAATGAATTTGGGCAAATTGATATTTTGGTTAATAATGCAGGTATTTATCAGGAGCATCCTATATATCAAACTAGCTATGAAGATTGGCAAACTATATGGCAACAAACTATAAATGTTAACTTAATAGGCGCCGCGAATGTTTCGTATTGTGTAGCAAAACATATGATAGAACGACGCAGTGGACGGATTATTAATATAACTTCACGTGGTGCATTTAGAGGAGAACCAACAGCTACTGCATATGGCGCCAGTAAAGCGGCTCTTAATTCTTTGAGTCAATCATTAGCTCAATACTTGGCGCCTTATAATATATTTGTGACAGCAGTAGCTCCAGGTTATGTAGAAACAGAAATGTCGCGCGGAGTTTTAGAAAGTCCAGCAGGAGATTTTATTAGACAACAAAGCCCATTAAATCGTGTTGCCTATCCTGAAGAAATTGCACACACAGTTTTATTTTTAGCTTCACCGGGTTCTGAGTTTTTAACAGGTACTATTGTTGATGTGAATGGCGCCAGTTATTTACGCTCTTAATAATCAAGGCGCACGGTTTATAGTTTAAAATAGTATCATAGAAGAGAATGGGCGTTATAGTAAGTTGACAAGGAGGGTCGAATCAATGCTAATTGCACCAAACGAAGAAAAAATGTGGGAAGAACAACCCATAACATATAAAATCAGCGCACTCGATGATTATTTGTATAGTGATGAAGAACTTACTACAGATTACTTTAAAGCACAAAAAAGAATACTTACACTTAGAAACCGTCAGCAGCTTCCAGGATTTTTAAGAAATTTAACAAATCGTAATTATATAGATTTAGAACTATTTACTAAAATTGGTTACTCCTGGGATGTTAAGAAGCAATCTAGATTTATAGAGTCGATTTTGTTAAATATTCCATTACCTCCAATTATTCTGTTTGAAACAGGATATAGAAATTATGAATTGATAGATGGGAAGCAGAGAATAGTAGCCATCCGTGATTTTTATGGCGATAAGTATCAATTGACAGGACTGGAATTCTTAACTGAGTTTGAAGGACGTATTTATGACAAACTTCCTATAGAATTTAGAAGCAATTTAAACAATCATTATATATCAACAGTAGCATTACTTAGCGAATCAACATTTAAGGTGGAAGAAGCGCTTCATTTAAAACAGATTACTTTTGAGCGTTCTAATGTAAATAGGCTAGGCTTAAGTAAGCAAAAAGTGAGAAACTGTTTGTATAATGGCAAGTTTAATGAACTATTAATTGAACTTAGCAGTAATTCTATATTTGTTACCGCATGGAGTACATCAACGAATAATACTAATGGATTTAGCAAAAAATTAGACAGTTTAGAATTTGCTGAGTTAGTACTTCGCTTTTTTGCTCTACGCCATATTCAAGATGCTCGTACAGAAATCGAAACTTTCCTTGACTTATATATGATTAAAAGTTTGAAGTTTTCTGACGAAGATATCAAGATTTTAAGACACATATTTACTGAGACTATTAAGTTAGCTTATAAAATCTACGAAGATAACTTATTCAAGTTATATAACTTACAGTCAGAAACTTGGGGGCATAATGCTAATCAAGCATGTTACGATGCTGTAATGGTTGGCATAAGTAAACATTTAGATGCAGCGGAAACATTATTAAACCAAAAGCAAGAGATTATTAAAGAGACAAAAAAACTGTTTAATCAAGCAAATTCAAAACTATGGGAAAACCAAGATAACAAAAAAGCTGATGTTCAAGAGATAATTAGCTTATTTGATGATATGCTATCACAAGTCATCGTCAAGTAAATAGCAATGTTTGAAGAGCATTTGTTGACAGTGCGAAAAAATACTTCCACTGTCCGTTACATGATTAACACTAGCGAGGTATTAAGAAATACTGCTTTTGCAGAAAATGTATCTACAAAGCTAAACACTCAGGTAGAGGCAGAAATTTTAAGTAATATTAGGCAAAATATTCCTGATATAAAGGATTGGCAAGTATATGACCAATGCTCTGTTGTAACACGTTTATATGCTATTTACGAAGGTTTCGTTGAGATATTAGTAAAAAGTTGGTTGGAACTTATACCAAAAAAGATTCCATGTTATTTAGATTTAGATGAAAGAATTAGAAGCACGCATCAAATAGGAGTAGGAAGATTACTGCTTGAACAAAAGAAAACTAGGTATGAAAATCTTGATATCAAGAAAATGATTGACAGCTTACATAATGGACTTAATAATCAAGAATATGAGTTAACACCAGAAGCGTTTCTCTTTCACGAGCAGAACTTACGAAAAGAAATTTTAGAAAAATTATTAGCTGATGCAGGTATAACAAATGCATGGAATTGGATAGATAAGCATAGAAATATTGTAAAACTACTTGCAGGGATTAAAGAAAAGGACAAAACAGCAGAAGAAAAATTAAATGAATTGATTATTTATAGAAACCAAGCAGCACACGGAACATCTATAAGTGATATTCTAGATTACGACGAAATGCTAGAAATATGTGATTTTATAGATATTTTATGCGAAGCTATAACTGAGTTAGTAACTTATAGATTTATTCAATATCAACAATTGACAGGTCAGGCAAGAGATATTGGCGAAATTACAGAATGGTTTAAAAAGCAAAATGCTGGAGTTGCAAAGGTCGAGGCAACTAGTTTGTCAGTCGGAGCAAGTCTTTTTCTAGTTAATGAAGAAATATCTTACTGTCAATCAGCAACTATTATCAGCATAAGAATTAATAACAGTCCATTACAACAGGTACAAACAACTGCTGGAATGGAAGTTGGCTTAAAATTTGATATTGATGCGAGAAGAGGATGGCGCCTGTTTCAAATATAGTCTGTAAATTATGTTAATTTCCAAAAATCAAATGGGTAGTATAATAATACAGCTTAGGTTGCGCTCAAGTGATTATCTTTACTTCTGGTGGGATTAATTTTTCGTAGCATATACAATATATACAATGTGGAGACGTTACATGTAACGTCTCTACATGTATTGGAAATCAACAAAGATTATTAAATAGGTATAAAATAATTAGTAGGGTATAAATAATCCTCACCTGATTCGTCAACTACTCGAATCATTTGATATTGAGAAGCTTTAAAATCAAAGATTATTTGATAAATTTTCTGTATTCGCAAAGAAGCTTGATACTCTTTGTTATTGATACAAAGAACAAATTGATTTTGATTATTAGCTTGCGGCATAACTAATTCTATAAAAATGTTTCATTGTGTGTATCTAACTCTTGTGGAACGGGCATCCCTGCCCGTGTTTTTTTTGATTTTATATGCAAAATAACTGACTATATTTATAGTACTGTATATCTTAATTTTGCATTTACAGTGAGAAACCGGGTTTCTGTTCGTTTCTATTGAAGATTGTTGTGTGAGCGTGATGAAGAAACCCGGTTTCTTGCAAAAACGTACAATACATACAAAGCAAAATTACTTAAGCTAAGTATTACGCTCTGGTTGCAAGTGTTGAGAAGCGGTAAAAATGGCTCAGGAACAGGCAAAGTTTTGGCGTGACAGCGCTCTAAGTAATTTAGAGATGCTGAGTGCTACATATATAACTCATTCTTTCGGGCGCCATACTCATGATGGCTTTACAATTGGTGTTATTGAAGCTGGGGTTGAAGCATTTACTTATCAAGGGTCATATTATGTGGCGCCTGCAAGTAGTATTGTTATCATTCATCCTGGAGAAGTTCATACTGGACATGCAGGAATACCTGATGGTTGGAAGTATCGAGTGCTTTACCCTGATGTAAAGTTGCTGCAAACTGCTTTTACTGAAGTTAGGGAAAATGGACAAACAATTCCCTTTTTCCCACAACCTGTAATTCAAGATGCTTCCCTGGCAACACAGCTACGACAATTTCATATTGCTTGTGAAACTTCTGCTTCTCAACTCGAAAAAGAATCTCGTCTACTTTGGACACTCGCACAGCTAGTGACACGCTATGCAGAAAGTCGTCCTTTGTGTAAACCTGTTGGTTGTGAGCATAATCGTGTTCAATGTGTGAAGCAGTACTTGGATGATAATTATGCTGAGACAATTTCTTTAGAACAGCTAGCAAAAATAGTCAATTTAAAATCACTGCGTTTGTTACGTGCGTTTCTGCGAGAAGTTGGTTTACCACCTCATGCTTATTTGGTACAACTACGAGTTAATCGTGCTAAAGCAATGCTAGCGATGGGTATACCAATTTCTCAAGTTGCTGCTGAAACTGGTTTTACTGACCAAAGTCATTTACATCGCCATTTTAAGCGTTTAGTTGGTGTAACACCAGGGCAGTATGTATCTGGGTGCTGCAATAATAATCATAATCATATTAGGGTCAAAAAATTATGTCTGCCAACTGGTTAACTGTTTTCTCTTTAGGAATGGTCGCTGTAATGAGTCCTGGACCAGATTTTGCGCTAACACTGCGAAACAGTTTAGTTTATACTCGCAAAACTGGTATTTATACAGCTTTAGGTATTACTGTTGGGAATATCGTCCATGTAACTTACTGTTTAATTGGGATTGGAGCAATTATTACGCGCTCGATTGTAATATTCAATATCATTAAATGGGTCGGCGCCGCTTACCTAATTTATATAGGTATAAAATCATTAAAAGCGAAAAGACATCAAGAAGAGTCTATAACTAAACAATCTCGAAATATAAGTAATTGGGCAGCTTTTCGGGTTGGTTTATTCGCTAATGTACTGAATCCAAAAGCGACATTATTCTTTCTTGCCCTGTTTACTCAAATTATCCACCCAGCGACACCTTTAAATATACAAGTCGTATATGGAGCAACTATTATAATCCAAGCACTGGTCTGGTTTACATTAGTTGCTGTTTTGATTTCACTAAATGCTGTAAAAAAACTATTCCAGTCAATATCACATTGGATAGAAAGAATAACAGGCGCCGTCTTAATTGGTTTAGGTTTGCGTTTAGCTTTCGCAAAAACCAATGATTAATCAATTATTACAACTCTTGTAAAATAGGCATATAAAACTCTTGTGGAACAGGCATCCTTGCCTGTCCTAATTATACAAATCAACAAACAATGAATATAAATCTCATTCCAGATAACATATCTCGTAAAAGCGAATTTTTCGCAGGTTGTAGAGGAATTATACCATTAATAATAGGCGCCATTCCATTTGGGATTATATTCGGCGCCGTTGCCAATAACAGCGGTTTCTCTTTTGCTGGTACTATCTCAATGTCAGCTTTTGTCTTCGCTGGTTCTTCTCAGTTTATCGCCTTGATTTTACTTAATAATAGTACTGCTATACCTTTAATTATTATAACTGTATTTGTAGTCAATTTACGACATTTACTTTATGCAGTTAGCTTAATACCTTATATACAACGCTTACCTCAAGTTTGGAAATTTTCTCTAGGGTTTTGGCTAACTGATGAAGCTTTTGCTGTTGCAATTGCTCGTTATAATCAAGTAGATAAATCACCTTACAAACATTGGTATCATTTTGGAGCAGCTTTATTTATGTATGTAAATTGGCAGCTTATCACGATTGCTGGATTTACATTAGGTAATCTTATTCCTAATGCAGCTAACTGGGGATTAGATTTTGCTATGTCAGTAACTTTTATTGGTTTGCTAATTCCCTATTTAATCAATAAACCAATGATAATAGGTGTTGTAGTATCTGGAATCATGGCATTAGTTTTTCATACTCTACCATATAACTTAGGTTTAATTGTCGCTACTTTGTTAGGTGTAATATCTGGTATTAGTGCAGAAAAGCTTTATCCAACTCAATAATTTATATGAATGAATTTTTTCTTATTGTTGGAATGGCAATAGTCACCTTTATTATCCGCTATCCTGTGTTAGGAGTCAGTGCGCGGATAGAAATGGCGCCACAGTTCATCCAAATTCTTCGTTATGTTCCACCCGCAGTTTTGATGGCGATTATTGCTCCTGCTGTACTTATACCTACAGGTGATAAAATAGATATTATCACCAATCCTCGATTAATAGGAGCAATTGCTGCATTCGTTGTTGGTATTTGGCGCCAAAATCTATTATTAACTATTTCTGTTGGGATGATAGTGTTTTTAATATGCCAGTTATATATGTAGCACAGGCAGGATGCCTATGCCACAAGAGATGAATATTTTTTGAGCAAGTTACCAAGCGTTTTGATGCCAATTTCAATTTGTTCTATGTTGTGAGAAAAGTTTAAGCGCATTGCAGGATAACCAACACCTGGAAAAAATGCTGCACCATTAGCAACGAGTATCTTTTGAGCTAAAGCTTCTTTACAAATTGCTTGAATAGGAAAATAATCTGGTAAATGTGCCCATAAGAATAAACCTCCTTTGGGAACAGTCCATGTTACTGCTTCAGGAAAATAAGCTTCTAATGCTTGCAACATGGCATTTCTAGATTGAAGGTTATGTGTTTGTAAGCGGTTGAGATGGCGCCTAAATTGTCCTGATGCTAAATATTCGCTTACAATTGCTTGTGATACCGTGGAAACATGCATGTCATGAAGTGCTTTTTGTTTGACTAATTCTCGGTAATGTTTTCCTGTAACAACCATGTAACCGACTCGCAGTCCTGGCATTAGGGTTTTCGAGAAGGTGCTAACATATGTAACTAAGTTGTTATTATCTAATGCTTTGATAGGCGCCGATACTGGTTCAAAGTTTAATCCTTCATAAGCATTATCTTCTAAAATCGGACATTCGTACTGTTGTGCTAACCTGAGTAATTCTTGACGGTGCGTTAGTGAAGTTGTGATGCCAGTAGGATTATGAAGAGTGCTGATGGTGTATATTAATTTGGGACGGTGACTTTTAAGGTATTGTTCGAGCAATTCTAAATTCATACCCGCACCAGTCATGGGAATACCGATTACTTTGGTGCCGATATTCTCTAAAATACTTAAGGCACCGTGATAAGTTGGTGTTTCGACAATTGCCCAATCACCACGCTGAAGGTAGTAATTCATCGTTAAAGATATACCTTGTTCGGAACCACTTGTTATAATTAGTTCCTCTGGTAAAACCTCTAATCCTTGCTGGAGTAGCATTTGAGCAATTTGTTGTCGCAAGATTAATTGTCCTTCTGGAAAATCATACCGAAATAGATTATCAAGTGGTTTGGCAAGCGCGCGTTTGGCAATTTTTTGTAGATTATCTACACCATGATTACGTGGAAACCCTGAACTAAAATCAATTATGCCTGTTGTGTGCTGTGCCTGTAATGAAGCTATATATTGTTCAAAAAAAGAACTTCCCCCTTCTGAAATTATCACTTTCTGAGCAGGTGCAAAATGCGATTCTGTGTAACATATATTACGTGAACGTAATGTTAAATTTGAAGCTACTACACGATTAACAAAATATCCTGCTCCTTGACGAGCGTAGATTAACCCATCGGCTTCTAAGTAACTATACGCTTGTATTATTGTTAATTTATTTACTCGAATGCGTTGAGATAGAGCGCGAATTGATGGTAACTTTTGTCCGGGTGTAAGTTTACCTGATTTAATTAAGCGGCTGAAGTGGTTGTGAATTTGCTGATAAACTGGTTGCTCAGAATGACGATTTAAAAGAATATTCACAAGCTTACCCCTTTCAATGAATGGCGAGTAATTAAAGCTACTACAGGCAATATAAGTGATTTTTGATTATTTGAGTTGGTACAGTTATGTGAAATTGAACTAGAACAGTTGAGATTATTGTAACTGTGCTAGGTAAAACTAGTTGAATCTGTACCTTCTCGCAAAGCTGTACTTGGTGCGAACCTAAAAGTAGGCGCCTGTAAATAATCTACGCAGTTTAAGCCTTACAAATGCAATTAAAGCTAATGAAACAATTTACTTACAGCATTAACCCGGAAACACTAGGGTTATTTTATGGTTTTCTGGGTGTATTGGGTTTTAGTTTGACTTTACCTGCTACTCGTGTTGCAGTTACAGATTTTGACGCTGTTTTTGTGGGACTTGGACGCGCGGTTGTTGCAAGTGTATTAGCAATACTGATACTGTGGGTAACTCGTCAACCTTTGCCACCACGTAAACTTTGGGGAAATTTAATTGTTGTAGCAATAGGTGTAATTATTGGGTTTCCTTTATTATCTGCTTGGGCAATGCAGCAATTACCAGCTGCACATGGTGCCATTATTACTGGTTTAGTTCCTTTAGCGACTGCTATCGTTGCTACTGTTAGAGTTGGTGAACGTCCTTCATTCCAATTTTGGATTGCTAGTATAACAGGTAGTACTACAATTGTTTTATTTGTTCTATTTTCAAGTGGTGGTAGTATTCAAGGGGCACATGTTTTACTTTTAGGCGCCTCCTTTGCCGCAGCTATTGGATATGCTGAAGGTGGAAAACTTGCTTCTATATTAGGAGGATGGCAGGTTATTTGCTGGGCATTAGTATTTATTGCCCCTATTTTACTTATTCCTGTTACGTTAAGTATTTTTGAACATGGGTTAATAGCTTCACCCAACGCTTGGTTAGGTTTTGGTTATGTAAGTATTATTAGTCAATTTGTAGCATTTTTTGCTTGGTATCATGGAATGAAGGTTGCGGGTGTTGCCAGAGTTAGTCAAATACAGCTATTACAACCGTTTTTGACTATTCTATTTTCTGCTTGGGTTCTTCATGAGCAAGTTACACCCCTGATGTTATTAGCTACCTGCATTGTAATTGCTTGCGTATTTATTGGGAAAAAAGCTTTAATTAGGCGCCGTTAGTAACTTTCCATCTTCCATGTTTACAATACGGTCAGCTATATCTAAGATGCGCGTGTCGTGAGTTACTAAAAGCACTGTACAGTTTTCTTCTTTTGCAAGTCTCTGAATAATGTCTACTACATCACGTCCGGTTTTGCTGTCTAATGAAGCTGTTGGTTCGTCTGCAAGAACTAATTTTGGTTGAGCAACTAATGCGCGCGCAATGGCAACTCGCTGTTTTTGTCCTCCTGATAATTTTTCAGGATAATAATCTACGCGGTCGGCAAGTCCAACTGCTTCTAAAATTGCAACCGCACGTTGACGGTGTTCAAATGCAGGAATTTCTGGATGAAGTTTGAGCGACATTCGCACGTTGCTACAAGCGGTGAGACATTTAAGTAAATTGTGGTGTTGAAATATAAATCCAATTTGGTTGCGAATTTGTGTTAGTTGCTTTTTATTGGCACCACACATTTCTTGACCAAAGATTTTTAAGCTACCGCATTGTACAGAACGCAGTCCACCAATTAATGATAGTAAAGTTGTCTTACCACTTCCCGATGGACCAGTCAAGATTATTATTTCTCCAGGGTTTATATTTAAGTTAATGTCACTTAATACAGGTTTACTTAAGTTACCTTGACCAAAGGCGTGATTGAGGTTGTTGATTGCAATAGTTGGTTCCATATTAAAATCAGTAACTTATTAAGGTACAATTATATTCAACATTTAAATACCGAACTATTTCAAAGCTTGGTTTACCGCATAGAGTATTCTCCTGATGCAGCTTCGAGTCTATTATGATGTAGAAGAGGAGCCGGAAGCTTTGGTGTATATCAACGCAATCGGTGTGAAAGAAAGAAATATAGTTCGTATTGCAGGAGAAATCTTTGAGCTATGAAAATAGTGGAAATATCAGATGCAAGCTCGACGCTGGCTGAATACACTTCAGATCTTTCTGAAGAACCAGTTATTATTACTAGCAACGGGCAACCAATTGCAGCACTAGTTACGCTGGAAAATGTTGATTTAGAGACGATATCGCTAAGTACTAATCCTAAATTTATTGAGTTAATTCAGCGTTCAAGGCAGAATAGACGCACTCAAGGAGGAATTTATAGTCAAGAAATGCGTCGTCGGTTAGGGATAAAAAATAGTGAGGAGTAAAGGTTAGGAACTCCTTAATAAATCTAAAATACATCTGCTGGGTCAGCGGAGCGTAGTTTGTTTGTAGCAATGGCGCCGGATACGCTACACATTAATATAGTTAATATAAAAACCTGAAGTGCAACGCTTGTTTGCATGGTTAATGGTATGCGGGTAAGTATTACCAGTAGTTGGTAAATACCGATAGAAGCAATAAAACCAGGTATAAATCCTAGTACACCTAAAATAACTCCTTCTTGCAAGACTACTAAAAGAAGCGTGCGGTCTGGATAACCCATTGCTTTAAGAGTGGCATATTCAGATAAATGTTCGCTGATGTCTGTGTATAAAACTTGATAGATTATAATTACCCCAACTAGAAAGCCAACTATGGTTCCAAACCTTAAAACGACTCCGTTGACTTCTGTGGCTTGATATTGAAGTTCTCGCTGTATTAATTCAGTACGGGTAAGTACTACTATATCCGAAGGTAAAGTGGTACGTAGTTTTGCTTGTACTGTTTTAATGTCGGCGCCTTTTTCTAGACTTATTACACCAATTCTCGCTTGGTTCAAGTTATTGGCGCCGTAACGTAAAGCATAATTCCAATCGCTCATTATTACGTTACCTTTTTCAAACAAGGTACTCCCCATGCTAAATAATCCAATAACGTAAGTACGACGGTTATCCATCAAGGTTTGCACTTCTTGGTTTTGAGCGAATATTTCAGGGATGTCTCCTAGGGTTGGTTGTGATAATTCGTCGTATAATACTGAGTCTGCTGATGTGATTTTTTCTAGTTGTTGGTTGACAGATGGGATATTTAATATTCCTGGTTGGGCGGGGTTTATGGCTATTATTCTTACTTCGTTACCGAATAGTCCACGTTGACGAGGCGCCTGTTTTTTGTCGGATATATCTTGCTGTTTTTCTAGTTGTTTGGGGTTTACCCAGTTTGCGCGTGTAATGTAAACTGGGTTGGCTGAGGCTACTCCGTCTACTGCTGCTGCTTGAAATAAATAGGCACGTGGGAAGTTTATTCGGAATTGTAATGTTTGGGCAAATGATGAGATTACTACTAGGTCGCCTCCTAGGCTTTCGTGTAGTTTTGTTGTTCCTTGGGTGAGCATTGCTAGTAGTCCAAGTTGGGTGAACATTAGGATGTTGGCGAAGCATACTCCGGTTATGGCTACTAATAATCTGACTTTTTGATGTGATAATTGTGACCATGCTAATGATGGCTCAAAATTCAATAATTTTTTCATGATGAAACGTTTATTTGGACTCGCACTTGCATTCCTGTTAATGTGGCAACTTTTTTACTGTCTTCGGGGTTTAAACGAATGGAAACTTCTACGACGCGCGCGTTTATGTCTGTATTTGGATTATTTTGGTCTTGGTTTATACGACTTTTTCCTATTTGTAAGCCGATTCGATCTACGGTGCCGTATATTTCTCCTTTAAAGCCTCCGTATTCGCTGTTGATGGTTACTTTTTGTCCTGGACGAATTTTTACGATGTCGGTTTCGTAAATTTCTGCTGTTACATACATTTGATTTGTTCTTCCTAGTTCGGCTATACCTGCTTCTTGATTTACTTGTTCTCCAACACGTGTATTGATACGTAAGATTTGTCCGGCAATTGGTACTCGTACTAATGTATCGTCTAGTACTGCTTTTTGCTGTTCAACTCGAATTTGTGCTTGTTCGAGTTCTCTTGATGCTATTTCTACATCTACTGGACGAACTTCTTGCAAACGTTTTAAGTTGGCATTTTCTTTGGCTAGTTGTGCAGTTAAGGTAGAGGTGGTGTAGTCTAGTTCTGCTTGGGTTTGAGCTAGTGTTGCTGTTGATTTTTCAAATTCTTCTTTGGCATCATCGAATTCTGAGCGTTTAATGGCGCCTTGTTTTTCTAAGTTTGAATAGCGTTGAAATTTTATTTGAGCGTTACGAATTGTTGCTGTAGCTTGCGCTATTGCTGCTTGTTTTACTTTTGTTTCGGTTCTTATTCGTGCTTCTAGTTCGGTAACTGTCGCGCGCTGTGCTGTAATTTCTGCTTGTTTTACGTCTCCTTGCTGAATTTTTAGTAGTTCTGCTCGTTTTATTGCGACGTTTGCGTGTGCGTCGCGAAGTTGTTGTTCGGCTCTGTCTCTCCCTTGTAATATTGCTATTACTTGATTTGCTTTCACTATGTCTCCTTCTTTTACTAATAGTTGATTTACTCTACTATCTCTGGCGTTTACTACAGAAATTTTTATTACATCACCTTCTGGTACTAATTTGCCTAATGCTAATACTTGACTTGATGCACTTGTATTTATAGGTGATGGATTACTGGTATTGTTTTTTGCTTCTATGGATTCGCACGCAGTGCATAAGAATGTTATTCCAAGTATTATTATCCATTGATTCATTTTTTTAATAAACCACAAAGGCACAAAGGACACAAAGGAAGAGGCGAAGGAGTAGGGTGCGTGAAAGCTATTAAAATCTTCACTTTATAGAAAAATTAAACTGCTTTCACGCACCTTACCTTGATGTTGTTGTTTTTAAATCATTGCTACTTTTAAGTAAGTTATTAGTTGCGTTTACTATTATTTGTGCTGAACCTGTAAAAAAGTTACGGTCTATGGTTTCTGGTTTGTCACTGGGTTGATGGTAGTGTGGTGTACGTAAGTTTGCTGTGTCAGTTACTAATACTGCTCCTATTCCTTGATACCAAAATGGTGCATGGTCACTACGCAGGGTGTCGGGTGTTAATAGTCCTTTGAGTGGTATGGGTACTGTGAGTACAGCAGGTAAATTTTCTTGCTCGGATGCGTTATTTTGAAATGAATTTAGTAGTGGTGAGTGTTCTATGTCACCAACTACTGTTAGAAAATCTCCTTTATCACTAGGAGGTGTAATTGGTAAGGTTGGTGGGTATTTTTGACATCCTGGGGTATAACATGCGTAACTTACCATATCCATGACTACGGCGCCGCGCAAGTTCTTCTGAATATTTTTTGCTTTTTTGACGTAAGCTTGACTTCCTAATAACCCTGTTTCCTCTTTGTCGAATAGCACTAGCTGCAAACCTCTTGGTGTCGGTTGCGCTAATAGTCGGGCAACTTCTAATACAACTGCTACACCACTCGCGTTATCATCTGCACCCGGAGATTGATATACTGTGTCATAGTGGGCGCCTACTAAAATACTACCTGCGGTTTTATCTGTTCCTGGACGTTCCGCGACTATATTTATTCCCTGACCAAAGTTTTGCAATTTTGGTTTAAAACCGTATTTTTTTAGCTCCGCTGTAATATAACTACGCGCAGAAGCTCTTTCTGCATCGGTATATCGCTGAAAATTTAATTTTTGAAGATGAGCGAGTAAAGCATCTGTTTGTACTAGGGGAGAACTTACCGCACTTTCTAACTTTTGTTGCGGCGCCTCCTCCTCATTAATATCATTTTGAACTCGCATTGTGTCAACAGGTGGTTGCGGTGCTTTATCAAAAAAGTTTCTACCAGCAACTATACCTAACGCTATTATTACCAGCAGTACCAGCCAGATTAATTTTTTCATAAAACAATTAGAAAGAAGAATGTTAGATTTTTGGCTTATTTTTACTCTTGGGTTCTTGGGAAGTTTTGGTCACTGCGTTGGTATGTGCGGCCCTCTTGCTGCTGCTTTCTCTCTTTCTCAAACCCAAAATACTCCTGACTGGCGCCAACAATTACAGTTCCATATTCTTCTCAACCTCGGTAGAACACTTAGTTATATGATAATAGGCGCCGCTATTGGAGCTATTGGTTCGGTGTTTCTAGCAAGCGGTCAAATGGCAGGTGTTGGGAGTGATATGCGTCGCTTTCTGGCTATTATTACTGGTTTAATGTTGATTTGGTTTGGATTACGGCAAATTAAACCCGACTTATTACCCCGTGTACCTCTATTACATCCTTTATTACAATCCAAATTACATGACCGTCTAAATGCCGGAATGGTCAAGCTTTCTCTTAAAGCAACTTGGTGGACTCCTGCTTTACTTGGTATTACTTGGGGTTTGATACCTTGTGGTTTTTTGTATGCAGCACAAATTAAAGCTGCTGAAACTGGTGATTTAATTAAAGGTGCCACCACGATGTTCGCTTTTGGTTTAGGAACTTTACCAACTATGTTGGGAGTAGGAATATCAACGTCGGTTTTAAGTAAAGATAAGCGCAGTCAGTTATTCCGTTTGGGTGGTTGGGTAACGCTAATAATTGGCGCCTTAACTTTGTTGCGAACGGGTGATATGATGGTTGATTTTACAGGACATGCGGCGTTGTTGTGTTTAATGTTAGCCCTTGTCGCACGTCCAATTAGTAATTTGTGGTCGGCGCCATTACGTTATCGTCGCGCTTTGGGTGTGGGAGCATATGTTCTTTCGGTTGCACATACAACTCATATGCTGCAACATTCTTTGGATTGGAATTTTGAAGCATTTTGGTTTTTACCATTACAATTTCAATGGGGTATTGCCGCAGGTGGTGTAGCTTTAGTATTAATGACACCTGCTGCACTCACTAGTTTTGATTCGATGCAGAAGAAATTGGGTCAATATTGGCGCCATATTCATTTATTAAGTGTTCCTGCTTTGATTTTTGCTGTTATTCACGCTATTGCTACTGGTTCGCGTTATTTAGGCGCCCTTTCTATAACTAAGCAAAATCAGTTAGCTATTATAATATTGACAATTTTAATGTTAATTGTATTATTACTACGTTTACAAAATAATAAATAATCTTCATATTACTTTTATTACTTTTATTACTTTTGTAAAGTATTACATTTTATATTTTAGGCATTTATAACATTTATTTAGTTGTGTAATCAACTTCTGATTTAGAGTTGCATTAATATTGTAATTGTGTTTAAATTTTCATCAAACCTAATAATAAACCGGGTTTATATGATTTTAAAATTTTCTCAAAAATAAAATAGGAAATACTAATTATTACAATATTTCTCTAAAGAGGAAAAATGAGGATATTAGGAATTTGTGCATATTACCAAAATAGCGGTGCTGCTTTACTAATTAATGGTGAAATTATAACCGCTGTTAAAGAAAAATGTTTTACCAACATAACGGATATTGGTGTTCCAATAAATTCAATATATTACTGTCTAAGAGAGGCAGAAATTAAATTCCATGATTTAGATAGGATTGTTTTCTACGATAAACCTTTAATTACATCTAAGTTTCTTCAGGTCATGACACAACCAGACAAACATAACCTTGAATTTAAGTTAAAAGCAGAACTAGCTGCGCTTGTAAATTGTGATTTTTCTAATTTACCACCAATTGATTTTGTAGAAGATAATCAATTACAAGCAAGTTCAGCTTTTTTGATGAGTCCTTTTCATCGTGCAGCAGTGATTTGTTTTAATAATGTTGGTGAGTGGACAACTGCCTCAGTTTGGTTGGCTAGAGACGGTCAGTTAATACTTCAATGGAAATTAGATTTTCCTAACTCTTTGAAAATACTTTCTTTTGCTTTTACATATTATACAGGCATTCAGCTTAATTCTGATGAGTATAGACTTAAGGAGTTAGCACGTCATGGAACACCAAAGTATGCTAATATGTTTCTTGATAAATTAGTTGATTCTAGAGAAAATGGAACTTTCCAGATAAATTCAGATTATTTGTATAATTTGATGCAATGGAATTTGACTAATAAAAATTATGACCAAGTTTTTCAAGCATCGCTTCAATCGGAAAGTAAAATTGGTCAATGGGAAATGGATATTGCTGCGTCTATTCAAAAAGTTCAAGAAGAAATAATACGGCGCCTAATTTACACAGTTTATCAAGGATTAGGAGAGGATAATCTTTGTATTGCTGGTGATGTTGCTCATTACCAGACGCCTGAAAATTATTTTCGAGATGTTTGGATTCAACCTCAAATTGATTATTATGAAAGTGCTGCACTTGCGGTTTGGTTTCAATGGAATTGTGTTTGTTTGAAGTGAGGGGGGCGGGCAGGGATGCCCGCTCCACAAGAGAAGAGGTTCACAAGAGAGTTACAAGAGATTGGGTTTTTTATTTGTGTCTTTTTTGATGCCAAGACCATGCGTGGGTAAGTATATCTTCGATGGAAGAATATTTGGGTTCCCAGCCTAATGTTTGTCGTGCTTTGTCGCCACTGCCTATTAATGATGGTGGGTCGCCTGGGCGCCGTTCGCATTCAATGGCTTTAATTTCTTTGCCTGTAACTTTGATGGCGGTATCAATGACTTCGCGGACTGAGAAGCCGCTACCGTTGCCTAAATTAAATACGGCGCTGTCGCCACCTTTGAGGAGGTATTCTAGCCCTAATATGTGAGCATCTGCTAAGTCGCTGACGTGGATATAATCTCGAATACACGTACCATCTGATGTTGGGTAGTCGGTACCAAAAATTGATACTGAGTCGCGTAAACCAAGAGCGGTTTGTAAAACTAAGGGAATAAGATGGGTTTCGGGGTTATGGTCTTCGCCTAAATTTCCACTTGGGTCGGCGCCAGCGGCGTTAAAGTAGCGGAATCTAACTGATTTTAGTTTGTATGCAACATCAAAGTCGGTGAGTATACGTTCTACCATCAATTTGGTGGCGCCGTAGGGATTAATGGGATTTTGTGGATGGTCTTCGGGAATGGGTACTTCTTTTGGTACGCCGTATGTTGCACAAGTTGACGAAAATACAAAATTCTTAATAGAAGCCGCTAACATCGCTTCTAACAGCGTTATGGTACCAATAACGTTGTTTCGATAGTACTTTGCGGGGTCACTGACTGATTCACCTACGTATGCGTATGCCGAAAAATGCATGACCGCATCGAATGCGCGCGTTGTAAATAGCTTATCCAGTAAGGTTCGGTCATTTGTATCGCCTACAACCAACTCGACCTGTAAAACCTTTTCAACTAAGTCACGATGCCCGTACACAAGATTATCAAGTATTACTACCTCGTAACCCGCTCGCTTAAGGGCAAGCACGGTATGCGAACCAATGTATCCAGCTCCTCCTGTGACAAGGATGGTGGGCTTTGCAGACGACATAGTTTTTCCTTACATGTAGAAGTCTCTTCAACTAATTTAATTTACTTAATACAAAATACCTAACAGGAAAATCACAATTCAGTAAGCCAAGTTCGAGATTATGCTCTAAAATCACTACGACGGTAGTCTTTGTGTGTGGGGTGTGAGGAGTTTATTGCGGTCAAAAGGAAGTCCTACTACAATTTGACGGTAACAATAAGTCAATCGCCCAAATCAAAAAGGCTGTCGCTTATATACGATTTGAGAGTGAGCCTATGTTTGTAATGTTAAGCCGGGTACTACTCTGGCTGCTTCTGGGTACTATCCTTTATTCCTTGTTCCAAAGGTTTTATCCTTCTGGGGGCTTTTTCGGAAGATTTGTTTTAATTGTTCTTTCATTTGTACTACTGCTGTCGTTTTTTAACCCTGGTGGTACAGGAACAGTCGTATCTCCTTTATGGCAATTCATATCGTTCCCGCTCAAACCACTGGGTGCGGCGATTTTACTAATGATTTTTGCCGCACAGCGTCTTAAAGGTGGCGCCATTGATAAACCAGGAGGATATTTACTCGGTTGGGCACTAACGATTTTGTTAATTGCTAGCACACCAGCGTTTGCTTACTTCTTGGTTAGCCCTCGTTTAGCTCAGATGTTACCAGAAGGTCAACCACAGCAAACCCTTGTAGCATTAGCTTCTCAATCTGATGTTAATGCTATCGTTAGTGGTTCTGCTCGTAGCGACGTGCCTTCATACTTGATGCAAACAACACCAGCAGATACTGCTCGTCGCGGAAGGATAGCGCTTGAGGATTTTATTCCTAATGCACAAGCTCTTGCACAAACAACCGCTGCTTGGGAAGCTTTCCTAAATCAAGGCTTTATATTCCTTCGTGGTCGTTAATTTCTGAATTTGATAACCATTGTCATTTACTTTGAGCCACGCCTTCGTGGCTCGTTCTGTCTCTGTAAAAAGTGCTGAGTAGAAAGTGCTGAGTTGCATAGAAAATATGTACTAAATGTGATTCATTTATAATTTAGTAGCTGGATAATAAGATAAGTAATGTAATCAGAAGTAACAATGCTGTAATGGCAACATCAAGAAGGCTGGCAAAATTGGGTTCTTACCTGCGTCCACATTGGCGTGATGCAGCATTAGGAGTAGGTGCATTATTTACTGTAAACGGTTTGGGGGTTTATATACCTCTACTAATACGCTCTGCGGTTGATAGACTTTCGTTTGAATTTACTATTAACCAAGTATTGCGTTACGTAGTGCCTGTTGTCTGTTTAACATCGGCAATGTGGCTAATTCGTATGGCTTCGCGTATTTGGCTGTTTGGTGTTGGTCGTCAGGTTGAGTTTGACCTGAAACAAAATATATTTGAACATTTGCTGACATTAGAACCTTCATATTTTGCCACTAACACTGCTGGTGACTTAATTAGTCGTGCGACAAGCGATGTAGACAATATCCGTAGGTTACTAGGTTTCGCTGTTTTGAGTTTGGCGAATACATTTTTTGCTTACACATTGACATTACCCATAATGTTGAGTATTAATATCGATTTAACCTTGGCATCGCTGACTGTATATCCATTAATGTTTTTATTAGTACATATATACAGTGAAAAGCTTCGTAACCAACAAGCGAGAGTTCAAGAAAAAATTTCAGATATTAGTGGACTTATACAAGAAGATGTTAGTGGTATGGCGTTGATTAAAATTTACGCACAAGAGGACAACGAACGACGTGCGTTTGCCGAAAAAAATCAACGACTATTAGGAGCAAACCTTGAGCTAGCTAGGACTCGCAACACAATTTTTCCATTAATTGGTGGTTTAGCGAGTGTTAGTTCTTTAATCATTATTTGGTTAGGCGCCACAAAAATTGCAGATGGTAGTCTATCGGTAGGTAACTTTGTGACGTTGCTAATTTATGTTGAACGTCTAGTTTTTCCAACTGCGCTGTTAGGATTTACAATTACGGCTTACCAGCGTGGTGAAGTCAGCATTGACCGTATCGAAGCAATTTTAGAAACGAGACCAAAAATCGCTGACGAATTAAATGCGATTCATCTGGTGCCTGAAAACATTAAAGGTAAAATTACTGCTCGAAACTTTAGTTTTGGCTATCCACAGAGTAATACATTAGCTCTAGATAATATAAGCTTTGAAATAGAACCTGGGGAAACAATATCGATAGTTGGTGCGATAGGTTCAGGAAAAACAACCTTGGCAAACTCGCTACCAAGATTACTCGATATAGCTCCGGGACAATTGTTTCTTGATGGTATCGATATAACTAAAATAACTATTGCTGACTTACGGGGTGCAATAGCTTATGTACCTCAAGATAGCTTTTTGTTTAGTACAACTATAAAAAATAATATTCGTTACGCTGACCCTATAGCTGAAATTCAAGAAGTTGAAGCAGCATCTAAGAGCGCGCAAATTCATCCTGAAATTATGAATTTTCCTGCGGGTTACGAAACTATTGTAGGTGAGCGTGGTATTACTCTTTCGGGTGGACAACGACAGCGTACTGCTCTCGCGCGTGCGATGCTTGTAGATGCTCCTGTATTGATTTTAGACGATGCCCTTTCTAGCGTTGATAATCAAACTGCAACGGCAATTTTACGTAATATTTCGGGTGGTACAACTCGTAAAACCGTAATTTTTATTACGCATCAATTATCAGCAGCAGCAGCAGCAGACCGAATATTTGTCATGGACAAAGGGCAAATTGTTCAAATAGGAACACATATAGATTTGGTGCAAAAGCCAGGTTTATACCGAACTTTGTGGAGTCAGCATCAGGTAGAAGAATTATTACATTAGTAGCACAGGCATCCTTGCCTGTGTGGTAATATAGTTTTTTTACCACAGAGACACAGAGAACACAGAGATAAGAAAGACAGAATTAGATTATAGTTATAAGGTAAATATTACTACTTATTTTTGAAATAATTAAGTGTTATTCGCCCTCCGGGCAAACTGCGTTAACGCAAAAAAGACGCTATTTTACAAGTTAATTTTTATAAATAGTGTAGTTTTTATACACATAAATTATGGAAGTCGGCGCCAACTCGCACACCTCTACTCTCTGTGTTCTCCGCGTCTCTGTGGTAAAAATACATAACAAGATTGTATATTAAAATTATGGAAATTAATAAAGATTGGGAAGAATGTACAAGTGATGCGGCTGTAGCTGAAGCTGCGAGATTAACTGACGAGCAGTATAATAAGAAAATGCAGCGCCGCAAAGAAGTGCAAGATAAGCGTATAGAAAACGCGATATCAGAAAAAGGTTTGATTATCGTTAATACAGGTAATGGCAAGGGTAAAACTACGGCAGCGTTGGGAATGGTTATACGCGCGCTTGGGCATGGTTATAAAGTCGCAATAATTCAGTTTATCAAAGGCGCCTGGGAACCAGCAGAAAAGAAAGTATTAAGTGTATGGTCTAACCAGTTAGAATTTCATGCGATGGGAGAAGGGTTTACTTGGGAAACTCAAGACCGTGAGCGAGATATAATGGTAGCGCAAGCTGCATGGGAAAAAGCCCTTGTTTACATCAAAAACCCAGATTTCCGCGTCGTGCTTTTGGATGAAGTTAATATTGCGCTCAAACTTGGTTATCTAAATGTCGAAGATATTATCAAAGGATTAGAACATAAACCTGACTTGAATCACGTTATTCTTACAGGAAGAGGGGCGCCGAAGCAACTCATTGAACGGGCAGACTTAGTAACAGAAATGACTTTAGTAAAACATCCCTTCCGTGAACAAGGGGTAAAAGCACAACCAGGAATTGAATTTTAATTCTTATAATTTAATATTATGTCTTTAAATCTACCACTCGATGCTCCACCGCTACGGATACTAATTGTTGAAGATGACCCAATGATGCAATTGGGACTTGAGCAATCATTAATGTCATATCCACAATTAGAAATAGTTGGACGAGCAGAAGATGGTTACTTAGGTGTTCAAGCAGCGCTTAAACTCAAACCTGATTTAGTTGTAATGGATATTGGACTACCTCGTTTGGATGGTATTGCAGCAACACAACAAATCAAAGCAGCACTACCCCAAACTCATATCGTAATGTTGACATCGCATCAAACCGAAACCGAAATTATCGCTGCTTTATCGAGCGGCGCCGATGCTTATTGTATCAAAGGCGCAACCGTTGAGCGGTTATTAAGCGCAATTTCTGCCGCAGTTGAAGGAGCAGCTTATCTAGACCCACAAATCGCAAGACGAGTCATTGAAAATCTTAAACCACCTGCTTCTAAAGCCAACCCAGCAAATTTATCACAGCGCGAGTTAGAAGTATTGAAGTTAATGGTAGATGGTTTGAGTAACCCTGAAATTGCAGAGAAACTATATTTAAGTCCTAACACAGTAAAAACCCACGTTCGCGGAATTATGAATAAGCTTTCAGTAGACGACCGAGTACAGGCTGCTGTAGTCGCTTTGCGTTCAGGACTTGTTTAATGTAGGGTGGACAGTGCCCACCTTACTATTACTATTTTCAAACCAACGGATGAAGAGTAATACCATGAAATTTGCCAGAATTAAGATTAAATGGCAGATGGTAATGTCACAATGATTAAATCGTGGATGGTTATTCTTGGCGTTGGTTTTATTATCGCGCTGGCTGCAAACTTTATTACTCCTGATGACCGTAAGTGGTTCAATCGTTTACAGCGTCCACGTTGGTTGACCTTTGAAAAGTTGATACCTGTAATTTGGACTGTTGTTTTTGTTTGTGCAGGATGGTCTGCTTATATTGTTTGGGAACGTAACCCAGGTACTACAGAAACTTGGTTACGAATGGCTACATATATACTATTGGAAATACTCACAATTGCATATACGCCTGTAATGTTTAGACTTCGCAGTTTGAAAGTCGGTACAATCATTGGTGGCGCCGGATTTGTGGTAGGTTTATTACTTACATTATTTGTGCTTCCCGTTTCTGGTTTAGCAGCTTTACTTCTTGTACCGTACTTACTGTGGAGTCCTATAGGTACTTATACTACTTTGGTAATGGCTCGTTTAAACCCTCGCGATGCTTAATAATATACCAATAATTTCTCCAACCATAGATTGATTAATAGTTATAGTCAGGGTTGACAAAATAGATTTATAACTTTACTTGCAGAGTTTGAATACTATGTTGCAATCTTGGATAGTAATTGGCGCAATTACACTAATAGTACAATTCGGAAGTTTTTTCATTACTCCCCGCGATGTTAAATGGTTTGCTAAACTAGCTCGTCCACGTTGGTTGGTATTTGAACCTTTAATTCCAGTTATTTGGACTGTTATCTTTATTTGTGGTGCCGCATCTGCTAACTTTGTATGGCAGAAAAATCCAGGAACCTTACTAACTTGGTTATTAATGGGTTTTTATTTGCTCTTGGAAATCATTACTGTCACATATATTCCTTTAATGCTCAGATTCCGTAGTTTGCGTGTTGGAGAAACTATTGGTTCTGTTGGTGTAATCTTAGGTTTGCTTTTGACATTATCTGTTCTGCCTGTTTCTCGTATCGCTGCACTATTACTCGTACCTTATTTGATTTGGAGTCCTGTCGGCGCCTATACTACTGAAGAGTTGGTACAGCTAAATCCTCAAGATGCATAAAGAGTTGAAAGTGCTGAGTGCTGAG
The DNA here is from genome assembly GCF_019977735.1 of Calothrix sp. PCC 7716. Lineage (GTDB taxonomy): Bacteria > Cyanobacteriota > Cyanobacteriia > Cyanobacteriales > Nostocaceae > Dulcicalothrix. The sequence goes on from NZ_AP025018.1 coordinate 7,737,149, forward strand.
TTTTGAGTTCTGAGTTTCTACTCCGCGCCTCCTAACTCTTAGCTTATTCTTCCGTATTTTGCGGTGACGATATTATTTGGGTTTTTTTCGTTGTGTTGCCATGCCCACATTTGGTCGCCATACGAAAAGTGCCACCATTCACGTGGGTTACGATAAAAACCTGCTTTTTCCATGACTTCGCACAATAGTTTGCGGTTTGAGTGATATTGGTTTGAAGTAGAATCATTGTGATTATCGTAGTAGTTGGGGAGTGACCTATCAGACATTTCATCGATAGGTGAACCCATATCAAGAATTTCTTGACTTTCATTTACTAAAGTTACATCGAGTGCGGCGCCTGTACTATGAGGGGGTGGGGTTTTAAGGTCTAAACTTGGTACAGCCCAAATTTTATAAACTTCTTCCCAAGCTTGTTGACGCTGTATTGAAGTTAAATCCGATTCGATTAAATTTCTTTGTTGAATCCAAGATGTAAAGCTATAATCGACCATAAATTGCTGCACTGCGATTGGACGATAAGCATCAAATATCTGGATTTGCCAGTTATGATACTTTTGTTGTAGGTAATTTTGAGCTTCAATTAAACACTTTATTACACTCTGTCTTAAGAAGTATGGTGAGTATTGCCCGTAAGGGGCGCCTAATTTTTCGTATGGGTGAGGTGTTTCTACGGCAAATTTTTCTAAAGGTATTTTTATTAATGGTTCGCCGCATTCGATAATCGGTATATTGTTATATGGTCGCATTACGGAGTTAGGAGTTAGGAGTTAGTTATTGTCATGGTTTTTACATGAACATGAGGATTCGGGTACTGGGTCGTAGCCACCTGGGTGGAAAGGATGACAGCGTAAAATGCGCTTTGTGGCTAACCAAGTACCTTTGATGGCACCAAATCTTTCGATAGCTTGAATGGCGTACATTGAACAAGTTGGTTGAAAGCGACAAGTTGGCGGAAATAGGGGAGAGATAAACATCCTATAACCGCGAATCAACCAAATAAATAACTGCTTCATTTTAAATGTAAACTGGAACTATAAAAGACAAAATTTACTGTTTATTATTTAGTGTTGTATCTTTGATAACTTTACTTACTGATTTAGATTCAAGTTACCCTTTGTGGCTGCAAATTTCTAGTGTTGCAGCTTGGGTTGGGTTTGTCCTGTCTCTCGCATGGGTCGTTAGCCGTACTGTGAGTAAAGACACTGAAATTTTGCGAAAGATTGTTCACATTGGCACAGGTAACGTAATTTTACTGGCATGGTGGCTTGATATACCCGCTATTTTAGGCATTACTGCTTCGATTTTAGCAGGCGCCATAACGCTATTATCTTATCGCTTTCCGATCTTACCCGGTATCAATAGTGTGGGGCGCAAAAGCTTAGGCACGTTTTTTTACGCTGTGAGTATTGGTATCTTAATCGCGTGGTTTTGGTATCTCAATCAGCCTTACTACGCAGCGTTAGGTATCTTAATAATGACGTGGGGTGATGGTTCTGCCGCACTAGTAGGACAGCGTTTTGGGAAACATAAATATACAGTTCTAGGCGGGCAAAAAAGCTGGGAAGGTTCATTGTCAATGACCTTCGTCAGCTTTGTTATCTCTAGTTTGATTTTATATAGCGTTCAAGGCAATATTTGGCAAACTTGGGTTGTGTCCTTAATTGTTGCTGTCGTGGCAACAGTTTTAGAAGCATTTTCCTTCCTAGGTATTGATAATTTAACCGTCCCTTTAGGAACTGCTGCCCTAGCCTTTTACCTCAACCAGGTAATGTACGTCACGCACCTCATTAATTAATGGCCATACCCGTTATTGTGGTACCCATTATTGTGGTACCCGTTATTGTGATACCCATTATTGTGAGAACCATGACCGTACTTTTTGTGACCACTATGACGGTAGTAATTGGTTTGATGGTAGCCATTATGGCGAGGACGGTAGTAATTTTGCTGCTTATACCCGCCATATGACTGACGTTTGTAACGAGGTTTGCAATTAGATTGGTAGTTATAGTTGTTGGCGTAGTATTGAGGCGCCGAATCTTGTACATTTTGTGCGACTTCTGATTGTGCGCTAGTTTGGGGAGTTACTGCTGCTTGTGCAGAAACTGTGCTAATCCCCAAATAAGCGGGCAACATGAGGGCGCCAACTGCTAATTTCCAAAGCATTATGTTTTACTCCTGATAATGTTTAGCGTTTGAATGCAAGAGATATAATTGTCTGTAGCGTGCTACTTGCTTTTATGCTCAAACTGTGGACGTTTTAGATTTATATGCAGCATTTAACTGCTGCAAATGATTTTCGCCAATTAATAAAAATCTTGAATCTAAAATCCTTCGTTAATTTCTGTCCCATTGGTAGAAGCTTTAAGAAATAGTTATCACAATACTCACAGTCAATATGGTTACTCGTGAGCGCAAGTGTACTTTTCACGGTATTTTTATCTTTTATTTAGAAATCGAAACCGGGTTTATTGTAAAAACCCGGTTACTTTGATAAATTGTTAAGTTTTAATAAAATTTGTAGGTAAGCGTGTGTAGCTTTATGAGCCGCATAGTGCAGAACCTAGACAGTAGGACTGCGGATTTGTAAAAGGAATAGCAGAATATACTGCATGAGACAGAATATAAAATAACCAAACTCACTACCCGTAGGCAGAGTAAAAATGAAGCGTTGCCAGACAAGATAAAACATAAATATGACGTAGCGCGAGTCAGTAAATCATTAAATTTTCATAAAAATAAAGCAACGTAATTATAATGACCTTTTTTAATTATTCAGTACCACCGTTACGCCGTAAACAAGCCACTCTAGATATACATGATATCAAGGGACTTTGGCTTGTAAATTGGCAAATAGGCTCTTTTCGACTTTATTCTAATTTTTATACCCGCATTGACCAAGCATTTTTGGTGTGGAGCTTACTGCTTATTCCAATGTTTATAACAGCCCAGTTTCTACCAGTCGATTGGAGTCTACAAGCAACATTATGGTCGATTCTTAGCTTTGTTGGCACTATTGTGATGATGAGTTGGTCGCATTACTGGGTAAAGCGCAGACAAGTGGAATGGTTGCTGTACTTGTGGGCAGCATTAATGCTAATAGGAATTATTCTAACTGATTTAGGTATTTCTTTTGGTTGGGGAGAAATACTGCTGAATTTATGTCCGTTGTGGTTAGGACTTAGTGCTACTGGATATTTATGTACTGGTTTAGCTGTACGTTCTCGCACGCTTTTAATAACAGGCGCCGTACATTTACTAGGTATATATATACTAAGATTCATTGGGGAATGGCAATTTTTAGCAACAGGTGCTTTGATGGCATTTTGCTTACTATTACTGGCAGAATTTGAATGGGACCATTTGTAAAAACCGAGAAACCGGGTTTCTTTAAAAAACCCGGTTTCTAAATAATTATTTTTTTACTTACAACTTGTCAACGTGACCTTTAAACGGTTCACCACTGAAAGGTTGTACACCAATATTTGGATAAGAATCGTGCGTAGGAGCAAAAATTTCCATCGCAGCTTCACTAATATACTGGGTGACGACTGCTACAATCTTCGAGATAGACATAACACTATACCCCTTGTGTGATTTCTTTAATCACTATTTTTTTGTGATATTCATACTCTAGTTCCGATGACATTAGTTAGCTTATATTTGCAACATATTTAAATTAGATGCAATATTACTTGAAGTTATTGTGAAGTTCTACTACTGTTTTTTATATTTTTCGTAACATAGCTTTTGTTATAAGTAGTTTGGGTTAACTCACCGGAATGCACCTACCGTCAGGCTTGGGTAAGGTGGGCAGTGCCAGCCCTACGCCATAATAGGCGTTACAAGCTTTTTCATTCTCAATAAGCGCGTCTGTGCAAGATGCCAGTTAGGTAAAGTTAGGTATAACTATTACAAAATGTTAAATATTCTATTAATTTAGCATTATATTTACCGTAAATATACTATTTCAGCCAGGTTGTCTACTTTCTAGCTTTTGTCACTTGACATTATTTTTGGTGAAAACTACCATAATTGTTATAAGCATTCTTCGGAGGCGCCTTTGACAATGACCATTTATTCGGGGTTGGGCTATCTGGAAAGAGACATGCAGCAATCATCGCTATTTGTGAGTGAGGATGATTGTAGTTTGCTGACAGACCTTTACCAGTTAACAATGTCAGCTTGTTATGTAGGTGAAGGGGTTGAAAACAAAAGAGCGAGTTTTGAGCTATTTGTGCGTCGTTTACCATCGGGGTTTGGTTATTTGATTGCAATGGGTTTGGCGCAAGCGTTGGAGTATTTGGAGAAATTGCGGTTTAATGAGACGCAAATAGAAGCTTTGAAGCGAACTTCTATTTTTGATAATGCACCAGATAGATTTTGGAAACTACTAGAAAACGCTCGGTTTACTGGTGATGTTTGGGCGGTTCCAGAAGGTACCGCTGTCTTTGAGAATGAACCATTTTTACGGGTTGAGGCGCCTCTATGGCAAGCGCAATTAGTAGAGACGTATTTATTGAATACAATTAATTATCAAACTTTGATTGCAACACGTGCAGCACGTATTCGTGATGTGGCTGGTGAAAATGCGACGCTGTTGGAGTTTGGAACGCGACGTGCGTTTAGTCCTCAAGGCGCCGTATGGGCAGCACGTGCAGCGTTAGCGGCAGGTTTAGATGCTACATCAAATGTGTTCGCTGCGTTACAGTTAGGTACGCAACCGAGTGGTACGATGGCTCATGCGTTGGTTATGGCACTTTCAGCACTCGATGGTAGTGAAGACCAGGCGTTTACGGCATTCCATCGTTATTTTCCTGGTGCGGCATTATTAATAGATACATATGATACGGTAGCGGCAGCTAAAAAGTTAGGTGAGAAATTAAATTCTGGAGAAATAGAATTGGCAGGGGTTAGGCTTGATTCTGGGGATTTAGTAAATTTGTCAAATCAAGTACGTTCTTACTTACCAAATGTACCCATTTTTGCCAGTGGAGATTTGGATGAGTGGGAAATTAGCCGTTTGAAAGCAGCAGGCGCCCAAATTGACGGTTATGGTTTAGGTACAAAACTAGTAACGGGTTCTCCTGTGAATGGAGTTTATAAATTAGTAGAGATAGATAGTATACCTGTAATGAAGCAGTCGAGCGGTAAAGCAACATACCCAGGACGAAAACAAATTTTTCGACGTTATGTAAAGAATAACAATGGTATTAAACTAGAAAACGACCGTTTGGGGTTAATGACAGAAGAACCATTAGAAGGAGAACAACCTTTATTACAAGTATTTATCAAAGAAGGTATACGTATAAAACAGCAAGAAGACTTAGCTACTATCAAAAAACGTACTCAAGCGCAAGTAGCAAGCTTACCTGAGCAAATAAGACAAATAGAAAATAGCCATACACCGAAAATTGTAATATCAGAAGATTTAGAACAACTGACTCAAATAACTAAAAAAAATCAGAACTAACTTATGCAAATAGCATTATTTGGAACAAGTGCTGACCCGCCAACTGCTGGACATCAAAAAGTATTAAAATGGTTATCAGAGTGTTTTGATTTAGTTGCAGTATGGGCGGCAGAAAATCCTTTTAAATCGCATAAAGTATCATTAGAGCATCGCGTCATAATGTTACAAATGCTTATTGATGGTATAGAGTCACACCCTAGTAATGTACATTTACAACAAGACCTCAGCAGCTTACGAACTTTAGAAACATTAGATAAAGCCAAGCAAAAATGGCATTCGGCAGAGTATACTCTAGTAGTTGGTTCAGATTTGCTTACTCAGCTACCCCGCTGGTATCGAATTGAAGATTTATTGCAACAGGTAAAACTTTTGGTAATACCACGTCCAGGATATGCAATAAATGAAACTAGTATGCTTCGAGTAAAGCAACTAAGCGTTCAGGGGGGCGCCAAAATAACAATTGCGCCAATAACTGGTTTAGATGTTTCTTCTACATCGTACCGGGAACACGGCAACTCTGATGCTTTAACACCATCTGTAATAGACTATATCAATCAACAGCATTTGTACAAATGCCAGGACGTAACTCAAAATTGCCTGAACGCTCGCTAAATCAACAATCTTTGGCAGATTTCAAAGTTGGTGTTGATAATGTGATATTTTCAGTAGACACTGCCCAAAATCGGCTATTAGTTCTGTTAGTAATGCGGCAGCAGCAGCCGTTTATAAATTCTTGGAGTCTTCCTGGTACCCTAGTACGACAAGGAGAGTCGTTAGAAGATGCTGCCTACCGAATTATGTCAGAAAAAATTCGTGTGAATAATCTTTACTTAGAACAGTTATATACATTTGGTGGGCCGAAGCGTGACCCTAGGGAGGATTGTGATAGTTATGGAGTTAGATATTTATCGGTTAGTTATTTTGCTTTAGTCAGATTTGAAGAAGCCGAACTAATTGCTGATGGAGTGACTGGAATAGCTTGGTATCCTGTTAAAGATGTTCCATTACTAGCATTTGACCATAACGAAATTTTGACGTATGGACATCGGCGCCTGAAAAACAAGTTGGAATATAGTCCTGTTGCTTTTGATGTGTTGCCCGATATGTTTACTCTTAATGATTTGTATCAGTTATATACAACTGTTTTGGGTGAGAATTTTTCTGATTATTCTAATTTCCGTGCCCGACTTTTGAAGTTAGGGTTTTTGTCTGATACGGGTGTTAAAGTTTCTAGAGGGGCTGGGCGCCCTGCTTCATTATATCGGTTTGATGCCGAAGCTTTCGCACCTTTTAAAAATAAACCTTTGGTTTTTATATAAAAATATTCGTTGTAAGCACTCGTTGTAAGCACTTTAGTGCTTCATAAAATTATGAAAATTGCAATCGCACAACTTAATCCTATTATTGGTGATTTACCGCGAAACGCCGCCAAAATTCTAGATGCCGCACAAAAAGCAACTCAGGAAGGCGCCCGTTTATTGTTAACTCCAGAACTTTCTTTATGCGGGTATCCACCTAGAGATTTGTTATTAAATCCTAGTTTTGTTGAGGCGATGAATAGCACGTTGCAGCAATTAGCACGTGATATTCCAGAAAATTTAGCTGTGTTAGTTGGTACTGTTGAATCGAATTCGCAGGCTTATCTTAACGGTGGTAAAGGCTTATTTAATAGTATGGCACTACTGGATGAAGGCAGTATTAAACAAATTTTTCACAAACGTCTTTTACCAACATATGATGTTTTTGATGAACATCGCTACTTTGAACCAGGGTTACAGCCTAATCACTTTACCTTAGATGGCGTTAACATTGGTGTTACCATCTGTGAGGACTTATGGAATGATGAAGAGTATTGGGGAAAACGTAGCTATGCCATCAACCCAATTGCAGATTTAGCGACTCTGGGTGTAGATTTTATCATCAATTTATCTGCTTCACCTTATAGCGTTAGCAAACAAAAGTTACGCGAAGCAATGCTACGATACAGCGCGATTCGATATAAGCATCCAATAATATATGTTAATCAAGTTGGTGGAAATGATGACCTATTATTTGATGGCAACAGTTTTGCACTCAACCGTGAAGGAGAAATTGTTTGTCGGGCAGCAGGTTTTGATACAGATTTAGTATATATTGAGTTTGATAGTAACTGTTCAGGGGGGCGCCACGACTTACTACCAAGTTCGATTATTTTAGAATGTGAAAGCGAAGACGAAGAAATTTGGCGTGCTTTAGTGTTAGGAGTTCGTGACTATGCCCAAAAATGTCGCTTTTCTAAAGCTATTTTAGGTTTAAGCGGTGGTATAGACTCTGCCCTTGTCGCTGCTATTGCTGCTGCCGCACTTGGTAAAGAAAATGTCCTCGGTATCTTAATGCCCTCACCCTACAGTTCCGACCATTCAATTAGTGATGCTTTAGCATTGGGTGATAATCTTGGTATAAAAACACAAACTATTCCGATTGGAAATTTGATGGAAGGGTTTGATAATGCTTTGGTAGGTTTATTTGCAGGTACAGAATTTGGGTTAGCTGAAGAAAATATTCAATCTCGAATTCGCGGTAACTTACTAATGGCAGTGGCAAACAAATTTGGCTATCTACTGCTTTCAACCGGCAATAAATCAGAAATGGCTGTAGGTTACTGTACTTTATACGGTGACATGAATGGAGGACTCGCAGTTATTGCCGATGTTCCAAAAACACGAGTTTATTCATTATGTAACTGGTTAAACTCAAATACCGAAATTATCCCCAATAATATATTAGTCAAACCACCAAGTGCGGAATTAAAACCCGGACAACTAGACCAAGACTCATTACCAGAATACGAAGTGTTAGATGATATTTTACAAAAACTCATACACGAGCATCAATCTGCTACTCAAATAGTAGCTGCTGGACATGACGCTGCTACAGTAAACCGAGTTATTCAAATGGTCGCACGCGCTGAATTTAAACGAAGACAGGCGCCACCAGGAATCAAAATAACAGACCGAGCGTTCGGTACAGGATGGCGAATGCCTATTGCTAGTAATTGGTTAGCTGTGAAGGGCGCCTATCAAGCACCGTAGTTTAAACATACCTTAATATATTGCTTTGATGCTGGGATGTTTACGCAACATCACACAGCATCGGCGCCACTTCCAGACTGAGAAATACTATCCGAAATCTCGCTAACTTTGTTTTCTATAGTATTCAGTTTTCTTAAAATTGTGGGAAGGTCGCTATCTAAAGAGCTAAGAAGATTTGCAATACCGATTGTTGCTCGTCGTAGTTCTGCTCGCTCCTCAAGGGCAAGATTCCCAGATTCAGCTAACCCTCCAATATCATGAGTTAGTTCTGCTATTCTATCTGCCAGTGCTTGAATAGCACAACTGTTTGATTCAACAATTTGCTGAAGCTCATTAAATTCCATTGGTAATTACTTTAATTTATTACTTTTATATAGTATCAGATTACCCTAATATTTATGCACTCATTAGTCAACTATTTCATATTAAACATCGGTATAAAAGCATACTGTAAAATCAACTACATGATAATTATGTGTAGAAAAGTTGTGAAAAACCTGATTTATCCAGGGTTAGCTCTAGTTATAATAATAAATAATTATTTTTACCACAGAGACACAGAGTACACAGAGAATTCCTTTAAAAAATTGGGGTGGTACAACTTCTGTTATAGTCACAATTGAACCAGAAGTAGGAATTACACAACCAACCGGGAAACAGGTAATGACTGGTAGTGTTTCTCTGTAAATTGTGAAAAAAACTTCATAACTAGTTCATTAACTAATTTTACATTGTCAAAAACCAAATGCGGATATTACCTCTTCTATTAACACGACAGTTCTCCGGTCAATTTTGTCTATGGAGTGCTGTTCTTATTTTTGGTGCTGCAAATTCCGTTACCCGCAAGCTGACGGAAATTGGTGCTAACAATTTTGTCGATGGTAAGAACCCGATTTCATTTTGTAATGTTTTATTTGTAGGTAATCTTTGTGCTTTGCTAGTATTAACAATCGTCTATAGACGACAACTTAGGCTCAGTAGATTACGACAAATTTCCCAGGAGCTATGGTTAAATCTTAGTGTCACCTCAGTAATGAGTAGTGCAATTGCTCCAGGTTTAATTTTTCATGCGCTAGCAATAACTAATGTTAATAATGTTGTTTTGATTGGCAGATTAGAACCACCTTTAACTTTAGCTTTTTCTATTTGGTTGCTTGGACAAAAAGTTAATTTACTGGAAATAAGTGGTGCAATTGTTTCTTTTATAGGAGTATTCCTTACCATCTCATTGCCAACTAACTTTCAAAATATGATGGAGATGAAAGGATTATTTAGCTTAGGAACAGGTGAAATTTTTACCGCGATAGCATCTGTGTTCTTAGCTATTTCTACAATTATTAATAAGGCAAAACTTGCACAAGTGCCTTTAGGCGTTTACAGTATTTATCGTACAGCCTTGGGGACAGGCGTATTTTTCTTTGCTGCCTTATTTCTTTATGGTTCAAATCATTTCATGCATGTATTTTCACCATTTTTATGGAAATGGATGTTAATTTATGGCCCTGTAATTGTAGTAGTTGGTCAATCATGTTGGATTGCTGGTTTAAGAGCTACTAGTATATCTCAAGCTTCTTTAATTGGTTCTTTTACTCCTGTTGCAGCAGTTATCGCAGCTTATTTAATTTTAGGAGAGGCGCCAACTTTAGCCCAATATACTGGTGGCGCTGTAATTTTTATTGGTATTGTCATCAGTCAATTCGGCATTTCGCGTAGCCTAACCCAAATTCAGCAATCACCGAATAATTCGACAGTAAAGCTAAGAGAAATTGAGAGCGAAGTTGGATTTAAAGGAATGTGAATAAATGTTTAATTCATTTTACCTCTAGAGTATAATTATAGTTATAATACAAAAACTATTTATTCCCACAGTGAAATATTTTTTGACAGATACCCAACTTGAATAATCTGAAGTTGTTGCTAATTGCTTGATGAATAGGCAACGTCAGCTTATAGGCGCCACATAATTAAACAGCAAAGCAGAGAAAACACCTAACCCCCAACCAAACCAAGCAATAATTAGAACAATCCATTGATAACAATTTAAGCGAATCATTTTTCAATTTCTATTTATATGAATGTTAACTTACCATTATTTGGATATTAAACAAAGCTTACAATATTTTCACTCTCATGTTTCACACTAAATGGGGACTTGCATTTTTTATTACCACAGAAACGCAGAGTACACTGAGGGAAGAGGAATCAACCACAAAGGACATTAATCTCGGAATAGCCTATTTATTAAAGTATAAAATTCAAACGAAAATAGGCGCCATTTGAGTTGTACATTTAATACGAACGTTCGGTACTAAATAGCCAACACCACTAACTTATAGTTGGGGATTTTGGTATAAACTCGTTTGATACTATCCAGCATATTATGTATTTAGTTTAAACAACAAGTTAGTTTTTGAATATTTTGTATTCTACTTCTCTTGCTTTTTGTTTTCGGGCAAACTATTAACTTAAAGGGAAAGATTTCTTATTAAACAGGTATATTTGGTACTTTTGTTTCCATACTTTATTATTATAAATTTCCTGTATCTCAACCTATAGTTGGAGCTATTGTTCCCAGTATCGTTTTAGGTTTATTACTGGTTTTCCGGACTAACACAGCTTACGAAAGGTTTTGGGAGGGTCGTAGGTTATGGGGAACAATAACCTCAGATACCCGTAATTTAGCTTGGCAAATTTGGGTAGTAGTTAACGAAACTGAGCCATCAGATCGAACTCAAAAAATAGCTGCCTTGAGACTAGTAAGTGCTTTCGCTGTGGCAAATAAATTATATTTAAGATCAGAGCCAGTAAATAATGAATTAAAAGAACTATTATCTCAATTTGAATATTTGCAGTTGAAGAATATTGATAATGCACCGTTTGAGATTGCTTATTGGATAGGAAATTATATACAAAAGCAGTATAATCGTAACTGCATAACTAATGCTCCACAAGTAGCTGCAATGCTCACTTTGACAAGAAATCTCATGGATAGTTTAGGCAACTGTGAACGCATTTTGAGGGCGCCTCTACCCCTAGCTTATACGATTCATCTCAAGCAACTGTTATTAATTTATTGTTTGCTATTGCCTTTCCAGTTAGTTGCAGATGCGGGTTTATGGACGGGTGCAATTGTTGCTTTAATTAGTTTTACCTTATTTGGTATTGAAGAAATTGGTGCTGAAATTGAAAATCCTTTTGGTTATGATGATAATGACTTACCTTTAGATACCATTTGCAACCAAATTAAAAATGATATTGAAAAGTTTATAACTTGGAATAATAGTGATGGACTTTATCAAGATATTATTTAGTTGTATGGTGGACAGTGCCCACTACAATTAAGTTTATAAAAGCAGGCAGGGATGCCTGCTCCACAAAATTATTTCAATTCCACCTTTTCATGTTCACCAACATTGCTGGCAGGTTTACCTGTTGCTACAGCTTTGACCAAACTAATAGCATTAGCAACAACACTTGAAGGAGAATCCCAATACTCAGCATTCTCAACATTGACTTTGATTAAGGCAATATCTGGTTCATCAAGCTCTTTAGGGAACCATGCTTTAAGCTGAGGTTGCCATAATTCTTCAAGTTTTTGTCTATCCCTGACAATTTCTGCTGTACCAGTCAGCGAAACGTAACTTTGTTTTTTGGGGTCAGCGTAACTAACGTTTACCTCATGGCGCCGATTAATTTCATTGACCTTAAGTGAGGAGGCGTAGGTAAAAAACCATACATCGCCATTAAATTCGACTTCTTTGTTGGTTGCCATTGGACGACTGTGTAATTTACCTTCACTGTCAACAGTCGTTAGCATGGCATAGTCAATATCTTTGATTAATTCTCGAACTTTTTGGATGCTGTCGCCGTTGTTTCCATTTGAGTTAGTCATGTTTAATCGCTATATATAAACGTCTTAGGCTCGAAATCAACATTGATTTACCTGTTACGTTAGCCAATTCGCCTAAGTCATATCTTGCATCTAAGGTTAGGTATTTTGAAGGCGCCACCGGAATTAAGCACCGAGCAGATGCTGATTTTTATGCCGAATATTGCGACTATAGTGGATTTTGGCGGCAAACACCACTTAAGGTTTACGGTTGACGCGAATTACTTACAGTATTATTTCTCATACATTAGACGAAGTGAAATAAAACAAATTGTGAGTTTGAAAGCTGCTGCATGGAGTCAATTGGCTGACCGTCCGTTAAATTGTTCGGGAAACCACCCTTCATGGACAGGCTACACAGGCTCAGTATATATATCAGCATAGTTATGGGTTTTCACCCCACGCTCATCCAAATTTTAAGGTTTGAAGTGCTGAACTGGTTGCGACGAGCGACTCAGTTGGTTTAATTTTCTCGTCCTTATTACGTCCATTTATTAATTTGTAGTTACACGGAGCCAGCACCTACAATGGCAAAAGTAGTTGGAATAGACTTAGGAACAACTAACTCCTGCGTGGCAGTCATGGAAGGTGGTAAACCCACAGTTATTGCTAACGCTGAAGGTTTTCGTACCACTCCCTCTGTTGTCGCGTTTGCGAAAAATGGCGACCGCTTGGTTGGTCAAATCGCCAAACGTCAAGCGGTAATGAACCCCGAAAACACTTTTTATTCAGTAAAACGCTTCATCGGGCGCCGCTTCGAGGAAGTTACAAATGAAGCTACCGAAGTCTCATATAAAATTTTACAGAGCGGTGGAAACGTTAAATTAGACTGTCCAGCAGCTGGTAAGCAGTTTGCACCAGAAGAAATTTCCGCACAAGTTCTTCGTAAACTTGTTGAAGACGCTAGTAAGTATCTTGGTGAAACAGTTACTCAAGCAGTAATTACCGTACCTGCTTATTTTAATGACTCACAACGTCAAGCAACCAAAGACGCAGGTAAAATTGCGGGTATTGAAGTATTACGGATTATCAACGAACCTACTGCTGCATCGTTAGCATACGGTTTTGATAAGAAGAGTAATGAAACAATCCTTGTATTTGACCTTGGTGGTGGTACTTTCGACGTATCTGTCCTTGAAGTAGGAGACGGAGTATTTGAAGTACTTGCAACCTCTGGTGACACCCACTTAGGGGGTGACGACTTCGACAAAAAAATCGTTGACTTCCTCGCTGAAGAATTCCGCAGAGCGGAAGGTATCGACCTTCGTAAAGACAAGCAAGCTTTACAACGTTTAACAGAAGCAGCAGAGAAAGCCAAAATTGAACTTTCGAGCGTTACCCAAGCAGAAATTAACCTGCCTTTCATCACTGCAACACAAGATGGTCCTAAGCACCTCGACACAACGTTAACACGCGCTCGCTTTGAGGAACTTTGCTCTGACCTTATCGACCGTTGCCGCATTCCTGTTGAAAATGCGTTACGTGACGCGAAACTCAGCAAGACTGATATTGATGAAGTTGTACTAGTTGGTGGTTCGACTCGTATTCCCGCTGTACAACAGTTAGTTAAGACTGCTTTAGGTAAAGACCCTAACCAAACAGTAAACCCTGATGAAGTGGTAGCTGTTGGCGCCGCAATTCAAGCTGGTGTATTGGCTGGTGATGTTACTGGTATCTTATTGTTAGACGTAACACCACTGTCTCTAGGTGTGGAAACCTTGGGTGGTGTAATGACCAAGATTATTCCTCGTAACACAACCATTCCTACCAAGAAGTCAGAAGTATTCTCTACCGCAGTTGATGGACAAACAAACGTAGAAATTCACGTTCTCCAAGGTGAGCGTGAAATGTCCAACGACAACAAGAGCTTAGGAACTTTCCGTCTCGATGGTATTCCTCCTGCACCTCGTGGTGTTCCTCAAATTGAAGTTGTGTTCGATATCGATGCTAACGGTATTTTGAACGTAACCGCGAAAGATAAGGGTACAGGTAAAGAACAGTCCATCAGTATTACTGGCGCCTCGACCCTCGACAAGACAGACGTTGAGCGCATGGTACGTGATGCTGAACAAAACGCATCAACCGACAAAGAACGTCGCGAAAAAATCGACCGTAAAAACCAAGCTGACTCTTTGGCATACCAAGCAGAGAAGCAAATTCAAGAACTTGGTGACAAAGTACCCGCAGCAGACAAAACCAAAGTTGAAGGTTTAGTAAAAGACCTTAAAGACGCTGTTGCAAAAGAAGACGACGAGCAAATCAAGCGCATTATGCCCGAATTGCAACAAGCACTATTTGCAGTTGGTAGCAGCATCTATCAACAAGGTGGTGACCCTGGTGCTGGTGCTGGCGCCCCTGGTGCTGATGCTGGTTCTGCTGGTGGCGCCTCAAGTGGTGGTAGCGGTGATGACGTTATTGACGCTGACTTCACTGAATCTAAGTAATTTTGTATTAGTTTGTTCCCAGGTTCAACTTGGGAACATTAAAATATCCACACTAGCTTTTGTTAGTGTGGGTTTTTGTTGTTAAGAGGGGGTTGGTTTGCAACGGATATAACGGATGTAACGGATGATTTATTTGTTACATCCGTTCATCATCATAGTGGCTGTAACAATTTAGATCAAGCAGCTTAGTAGAGAGAAAAGTCGTTATGATGTCAGGGTTTTAAGCGTTTTTGAAAAAGCTGCAAATCAGGGCGCCTGCATTATCTTCTCCAAACGGTATAATCTTGCCATCATTTTGAATCCGATGTTCACGACAGTCGTATGTTTCAACTGGTGTTTTGGCGCCATCAATGCTTACTGATGCCTGATATTGCCAGTATTTTTTAGCACTTCGCTTAATACTGAGGATACAAATCTTATGCCCGTTGTCGCTACGACATGTGAAAGCCTTAGCAGGAAATGCGATTGTAAAGCTAAGTACAACTATTAGTATGAAAGTAAGTATTTTTGCCATATTCGATTATAATCACTACTTACCTTATATTTTGTGACTTTGACAAGATGAATTGTTTGCTCATCTCCAGACATTTTATTACTTCACAAGATATTTGAACAAATCATCAAGAATCATATTAGCTCCTAAAGGGCCACCAGCAAACCAGATGCTTGGCTGAACCTCATACACCTGTCTGTTTTTTACAGCTTTAAGTTGAAACCAAATAGGATTTTTTAGATAAGATAAAGGTTCACTATTGGGTTCATTAATTACAAACAAAACATCTGCATCATATCTGGTTAAAAATTCTAT
The DNA here is from genome assembly GCF_019977735.1 of Calothrix sp. PCC 7716. Classification (GTDB taxonomy): domain Bacteria; phylum Cyanobacteriota; class Cyanobacteriia; order Cyanobacteriales; family Nostocaceae; genus Dulcicalothrix. The sequence continues at coordinate 7,752,834 of NZ_AP025018.1, forward strand.
ACTCAATTGTAAGTAACGTTCTTTTTGGTTTCTTTGAATTAGCGATTTTTTTACACCTATATCATCAATAATTTGATTAAATACAGCGTCACGATTTAAGGATTTGATATTTTGTCCAGAAACTCCAATTACAGATACTTCTATTTTCTCTAACCGCTTGCCCATACGGCGCCGAAACTCTTGAACCCTTGCTTGATAGTTATTTAATACTTGCTTGGCTTGTTCATCTTTACCTAATACTTGGGCGACATAGCGAAAATTATCCTGAAAAGAAGAAAAACTTCCCCAGTCAACTAACACTGTAGGAGCAATACTCGTAAGTAGATTGTAAATATTTTTTTGATATTCTCGCCCTATAATTAAGTCAGGTTTGAGCATTAATATTTTCTCCAAAGAAGGCTCGAATGCATTACCAACTGGCTGAATATCTTTTGCTTGCTCATTGGTTATGCCACGAATTAGTATTCCTTTTTCTGGGGAAATAGCGGCGCCGATTGGTTTCACGCCCAAAGCTAGCACTGGGTCTAGAATAGTCGAGTCGTGTAAGGTAATAATGCGTTGGGGTTTAATAGGAATTTTTGTTTCTCCATAAGCATGTTTAATTACTCGTGTAGCTGCGGGTGATAACAAAGGTGATGAGGCAGTACTATTTGGAATTTGTAAATTATGACGGCACCCTGAGATTGTTAGAATAATAGCTATTCCTAGCAAGAATAATTTAAATTTCCTATTTGGACAAATGAAATAAAGTACAGATGTACAAAAACAATAAGTTTTAATATTTTGAAACTTGGTTAATAAAATTTGCAAATTTAAACCTGCCATGAAATTTGTTAGTTTTAATAATAAAAAATAATTTATCAGCTATAGTCAGGCACAATAATTTCTACATCCCGCAGTTTGCGAAATCCATAGCCAGCCAAACCAATTAGTACACCAAAAAAGGCAAACAAAGTATACTGAACTGCCATCCCTGCTCCAGAACTTGTACCAAACCAACTTCCTAAAATAGATGCTAAACTGCCACCGGGCTGCATTGCTCTTGAAAACACATAGTCAGCTAGAGGGCCTGAAACTGCTAATCCAACAGGTGAAGCAATTTGAGAAATGAAGTAACGAGCAGCGAAGACACGTCCTTGGACTTCTGGTTCTACTTTAGAAAGCCAAATGGCTTGACTAGAACTACTAATAAAAGGCCAAAAGAAAGCTGCAAAAAAGCCAGCAATAATCCAAATTAATGTTGAATTACCCAAGCCAAAGACCATCATGCTACTGTAACTAAATATTGTGCCTAACAAAAACCCGTGGATACGGCGCTTAAAACCACCCCAAACACTCAGTACTAAAGCCCCAACCACGCCACCAATACCAATTGCTGCTTGGACAGTGGCGTAAGTAGTAGCATTATTATTGCTGCGAGCCAAAATCAAGGGTGAGTGTATACCGTACAAAACAGTATCAACAAAGTAGAGAATGAGCAGAAACAGCAAGATAGCATATAGGCTGGGACGCTTAATAATATATCGAAAACCAAAAGTCAACTCTTGCCATAAAGTTTCACTCACTTCCCGATGTTCGCAACGCTCAGGTTGAGGAATATGCACAGTCCAAACAGTCGCAATCGCTATCAAAAAGGTACTCAAGTCAATAGTAAGTATACCTCCTAAGCCAATTTTATAGTAGAGCGTTCCGGCTAAGGCTGGCGCCAAAATTGTAGAACCAAATTGAGTAATATGCTCGCTCATAGCAGTAGCTCTTATGTAGTGCTGCTTGGGCACAATCATTGACATAGAGGCTGAATAAGCTAACCCTTGAAAATAGCCAAATAACCCATTAATTGCTGCCGTGATGTAGAGATGCCAAATTTCTAAGCGATGAGTCAAAAATAAGCTCATAATAGCAATAGTCGAAACACCTGCTACTGTGTCTCCTAGCATCATCAATTTTTTGCGGTTACAACGGTCAACTAATACACCCGCAAAAGAGGAGGCAATGACTCTTGGTATTTGATTAGATAATAATATTAAAGATATTGGTGTTGCTTGACCTTTTGCTTGCCATGCCCAAATAGTAATGGCAAAAGTTGTCATTTCTGAGCCAAGAATTGAAGCAAACTGACCCACCCAAATAATCAAAAAAATATGTAATTTCTTCGGCTGTTCTTCCATTATTTCAGTAATATTAAATTAAATTTTTTATGTAAAGTTCAAACACCTTTGTTATTTGTATCTACTGTTAAGCATCTCCAAATAACAAAGTATGACATCTAATTTTCACCAAGTGACACGGTAGTTAACGCTGAGAGTGCGACCTCGCTCATAATTATTTAATAGTTCATCAAGACCTCCACCAGCTTGAGAAAAAATAGAGGAGTATCTGCTATTTAACAGATTTTGAATGCCTATTTCCAAACTTCCCGAACCAATTTGAAAACTGCTGATGTAATCTACAATGGCATAATCTCGAATCGGTACAAAATCACTGCCAGCTTCAAAACCGCGATCTCGATTACCTACATAAAGTAATTGCAGTCGATTACGCCAACCTGGAGTAGTTTGGTTTTCGACGTAGGCTGTTAATTTCAATGGCTGAACCTCTAATGTCCGCAAAGCTCTGTACTCGCCATCTTCATTTTGATCATCTTCTCCTTCTGTCCAAGTGAAACTAGTACCAAGTCTCCAGCTTTTAAATACCTGCCAATCTAACGTTGCTTCGATTCCATAGTTCCGTTGTGGAGCGCGGATATACTGGATAGTACCGTCTGGCAAACCTCTGGAAGACAAACCGAGTTCAGAATAGTTAAAAAATCCAGCGAGAGTTGCCTGAACGTTATTCCAATTACCACGTACACCAATTTCGTAGTTGTCTACTTTTTGCGGTTGTAAAAAGCGAACATCATTCTCAATGGTAAATCCGACGGGCAAGAAGTTAAGTACACGAAAGAGCTGCGGCACCGAATAACCTTGGGCAAAGTTAGCAAAAAAACTAACTTCAGGTGTCACCTTATATACAGCACCAAAGTTAAAAACGGTGTCATCAAAGTCTAATTCGGCACTTGGTACTGGTGGGCCAGTGTAGGGATCAAAGTTGTCATCGAGCAGAGGTGTAAATTCATCCACGCTGAAGTTAAACCGTTCGTGACGCAACCCTCCACTAAGAATTATCTGTTCGCTAACATCCCATTGCAACTGGGCAAACAGCCCTAAGCTACTCAAATCAAAAGCTGGATAATAAACTTGTTCGCCAATTTTACGCAGAATCCGCCGATTATTACTGCTGCCGTCAAAAGCTACTGGGTCAAACAATTCTTGAACGGAGTCTCCTTCTTGTTGCCTTTCATAATCAGCTCCCCAAAGTAAAGAAACAGATGAAGCTAGGGGAGTTTGAATCTGCAACCTGCCTCCTAATGCTTCTTCTTGGGAACGGAAACGATTGATAGAATCAGCAAAACGACCTCGGTCATCTCTCGCAACACCTAGCTCTTCAGAGTTACGGAAATAGACTTGGGCTTGAAGTTTATTGCTGCCAAAAAAACCATCGTTTGTGTAGCTAAGATTGGCAGATGTACTTGTAATCCTTGGCTTATCAGTTTCTTCATAAACTTGATTTTGTCTCAACGCGCGAGTTTTTTGCAATCCGGGTATTGTGCGTGTAATTGGATCAGCGATGAAATTAATGTCCCGTGAGTTATTTCCATAATTTACAGAAATTTGTAAGCGTTGCTGCTTGTCAATTTCCAGCCCTATCTTGCCTAAGACGTTGGCAGAGACAGTATCATCAGATGTCGCATTGTTACTAGGAACACGCGAACCATTTGCATCAAAGAATCCTCCTGCACTATTACGCGATATGGAGAAAACATAGTCAAAAATTCCATCTTTACCAGAAAATCCATATTGCAGGAAATTACCAAAGCTATTTTCTCCTAAGAACGCATCGCCACCAGCCGCAGCATTAATACCTATTTGAGCAGTTGACGTAAATCCCTCTTGTGTTGGTTTTCTGGTAATGATGTTAATTACACCCCCAGATGCACCTTGACCGTAGACTGCTGTAGGACCACGTACAACTTCAACCCGTTCAATTGCATCTGGTGAAATATACTCTAACTGAGTGTTGACAAAAGAATTTCCTTGCTGCGGTACACCATCAATCAAAATTGATACAGGACGACCCCGCAAGGTTTGAGCATTACCCGCACGGTTGAGAGAGTTTGGCGGACCTAAGCCGGGAACAGTCCGACCTAAAATATCTCCTACGTCTTTCGTGATACTTGATTGTTTTTCAATTTCTTCACGGGTAACAACTGTTACGCTGCGCGGTACGTTAGTAATATCTTCTTCTGTACGTGTCGCTGTTACAACTAATTCAATTGGCTCATCAACTTCTGCCGATGGTTGTTCTGGCTTTGCCCCATCTGTTGGCTTTGGAGCTTGTGGAGGTTGTTGAGTTAATGGTGTAGCAGTTTCCACACCAAAAATCAAACTTTCACTGTTATCAAATAACTCAACTTTTGGCTGATTCGTTTCACCCGTCACTGTCACCCGAATAGTATTAGTATCTAAATTAGTAATGGTTATTAATCTAATACCACTGGCAGGATTTTCTTGACGGAATTCATTTCCTGTCTGCAAACGTAACTGAGTATTAGGAATATCCGCAATAAAACTACTTCCCTCACTTTGATTTACAGGTTGCAGTTTTTCTGCTTGATTTGTATCTAGGATTACATCTACGCCTTTGTCAGTATTTTTTATTTTGATACCTGTAATTTGAATTGTTGCTTGGGAAAGCCTTTGTTTACTATTGGTAGGAGGTTGCTCAATTTTTTTTAAACTAGGAAGATTAGATACTGGGCGCCGTACTAACCTCGAAATCTTCCCATGTATGTTTGTATTTTTGTGTCGTTTTACTTTATCTTCAGCTTGCCCAGGCTGAGTAAAAAGTACCAAAGCAAAAATTGTCATCCAAATCAGCTTCTGTAGTTGATTCCCCATAACTTCACATTCCAAATACAATAAATGATAAATTTTTACAATTAACTATGTTGTTTACCCTGCAAAAATTTACTCTAACTCCTTAGCCTTAAAGAAGTTGAGAGTTAGCACTGACGTTATTTTTAAGAATCAGTATTAATAAACTTACAGTAAACCTTTTGCTTGTGGAATACAGACTTGATGGCTAGGCGGAATTTTTTGATGACTAGGCGGAATTTTTGACAAAACACGTACTCGTGTTTTTGAGGTGGGTTTTAAGATATAAGCTTGGATTAACCCCGTATTTTTTACGAAATGCTGTTGCAAAGTAACTGCGGTCTGCAAAACCTACCGCGCGAGTAACTTCTCTTATACTCATGTTACCTACTGCCAAAAGTTGTGCAGCTTTTTCCAGTCGCTGGTGATGCAAGTAACCAAAGGCTGTTGTTCCAAAGCAGTAACGAAAACCCCGTTTAAGGGTACAGTCATTTAAGCCTACAAGGCGCGCCAGTTCTATTAAAGAAGGAGGATTTTCTATATTTCGTAGCAAAATATCCCTCGCACAGTATATGCGTTCTATGTCATTTGGCTTTAAGTAAAAATCGTTTTTATTGCCGTTTATGCTTGCTAATTCTTCTTCAATCAGCAATGCCATTAGCTCTAAAACCTTGCTTTCTAAGTATATACCCTTGGTAATACCTTGATAAGGACATTGTAGTATGTGTTGCAAGACAACTGCCATCGTTGGCGTGGTGTTACCCGAACGGACATAATATCTTTGTTCAGATTTTCCAACTAAATACGCAAGTTGTGAAGAATTTTGCCCACTATAGATACCTAAATATGAGTGAAAAAACTCTGGTTGAATATGAACATTAATTGAAATAGTTTTTTCATTTGCCAGCCATTCACAAGATTCTTGAGGTGCAATACCTGTACCACAAAATGCGTATTGTCCGGTGCTTGCAGAACTATATTTATTTTTGTGTCCACCGGATAGATAAAAGGTGTATTCTATACTATGTTCGCGTTCTGGCAATTTAAGAATCAGAGAGTCATAAAGTTGATAGTCAGCGATTGTTAACTCTAGCCCTTCTCGTAGTTGAATATATCGCAAGTTTCCTTGTCCTAATTCTTGTGGATACTGCCAAACCGTTTCAAATTCGTCTCGAAACGAATTTTGAATTTCTTGTGTTACTGAAAAAAGTTCCCAGAAAGCTTGCTGCGAAATTGTGATTGACATTCTCTTTATCTTAAGTTTATGTAAAAATTAGATTGTGAATACTAATCATTCTTCAGTATCAGATAATTGATAAATTTAGTCAATAAGTTTTTAGTTTGTACGTAAACTAATCATGAAAAGAAAGCTTATGTCTTTTAACCTAAAACCTTTGATAGTAGTACGAGCGATAACGGTAATCTATACTCTACAAGTATAAAAGAGGTGTAAAAATGACATATCCAATGGCGCCTTGGAGTTTACAGGGTTATGCGGTGCAAACTTTACATTTGGTAGATACTAACCGCGTTCGTGCGTTAATTCCTTCTGAGCTTGAGATTTTTTCAGTCTTTCCAGGTAAAACGCTTGGTGCAGTATATCTATCTAATTACCAACCAGGTTCGGTACTCGAATATAGCGAATTAATTGTTGCACCAGCTTTTGTTAAATATCAAGGTAAGATTGGTGCTTGGGTAACACATATATATGTAGATAATTCTGACTCGGTGGCAGGTGGTCGAGAAATTTGGGGATTACCAAAGGAACTTGCTGATTTTACTTGGCTCGATAAGCGTGTTGCTGTACGGCAAGGAGATAATACTCTGTGTACCCTTAATTTTGATAAGAAAAGTTGGTTTAGCTGGCGCCAGTGGTTAAAAGGGTTGAGTTTTAGTACCAAAGATGCAAATGTAATGTCTTTTCCGGCTGAGTTTGAGTTTAATATTGGTTTCATTGGTTCTAAATTAGAAGTTCCCCCAGAAAGTCCGTTTGCTTCTTTGAATTTGGGGGCGCCGTTTTTGAGTGCCCGGTCTGATAATATGATTTTGAAGGTTGAGGCGCCGCAAATAGTAGGTGTGCGTGCAGTTGATTACAGCTATAATTAATACCTTAAAATTACTTACGTCCTTGGCACAAACCCAGGACGTAGGAGAACAAAAATTATGTTTACTAATATTTGTCAGCTTCTGCAATAAGCGAAACTTTTGATTGTTCGATTGATTCGTTTTCGAGCAGATGAATTATAGCTAAGTTGATTGCTACTTCAGCATCATAGTATTTATTGAAGTCACTAGTAAATGCGCGCAATCTAAACACATGGGCATTTGCGTCAATTCCTTCTAATCTAACTTGGCAATTTTCGGAGATTATATCAATTTCTTTTGGGATATCTTGTAAAGCTTGGTAGATAGCAGCAGATTTATTGGCACAAAGTCCTTCAACTTTTAAAGTAAAGTTTATACCATATGAAGATTTATCGGAAGGATTTTGTGTCCAATTTTCGACGATGCCAGTAATCATTTTTGAGTTGGGAATTTTTTGGATAGAATTCCATTTGGCAACACGCAATTTTGTGCTTCTTAAACCAATTTCTAGAACATTGACAAACCCATCAATTCCTTCGATAACTAATCTATCTCCTGGTCGGTAAAGTTTATCGAAAAAAATGATTACAGTGCAAAACCAGTCATAAATTACATCTTTAATTAGCAAACCGAAAGCTACACCTGCTCCACCTAATAAACCAATCAGTGCTGATGCTGATGCACCTAATAACACTTCCGCTGCTTTGATAGCGACAACTAAAATTGCAGTTATTTGAAATAGTCTTGGTAAATAGGGAAGCAATAAATTATCTAGTTCTGTTTCGGTACTAGCTGCAAATTTTCTTAATACTTTTCCAAGTAACGGAGAAACATGGTAAACTATATAAGCACCAGTGCTAACAACTAAAAAATTAATAACTTTTTCAATTAAGTGAGTTACTTGTGTTCCAAATTGAGGCGCCAGTATTAACTCTCCTATCCACACACCAGCTAATAAAATTAGCCAACCAGCAGGTGGTTTAAGAATATCAATTAATTCATCATCTAAAGGCGTTTTATCAATGCTTGCTAATAATTCAAGCCGACGAATGATTACTGAGAAAAAAAATTGTTTCGACGCTTGCGTAATTACAATAATTAAGGCACAAAGCAGAATTTTTGTAACTGGTATATTCGCAATATTGATATCATAGTTAATAATACTATGTTTAATTAGTTCCCAAAATTGCTGTTGGTTGTCCATAGTAATTTACTTTGTTTGAAAAAATGCATACTCAATCACTGAGGTTGCCCTGAATAAACGATACAATTTTTTTAAAATTTTAAATGCGTATCATTTAACAACAAACGTAAATTTTTATAGGTATTTTAACTTAATTAATACTTTTCAATAAAATTTAGAATACTTGTATAAAGAAAATGGTCAGCTAAGTTTGATTTGTCCCAAAAATGCCACTTTTTAGTCCTGACTTTATCACCTTGTTTAGCTTAATCTTGTAAACGAAGGTTAAGAACCTTGTATTTGCTTATAGATGGCTAAAGTCGTTTGGTAGAAATAAGATTTTGCTTTTGCCCACGATTTCTCAAGGAGGTATTTTGTGGTGATACTCAAATTTGATGTACTTCATTTTGCGCGTGTGTGGCTAAATAAATTAGAAGTACATAATTATCAGTTAGCTTATTGGTTGTGTCGATTAATTCCAGCTAGCTGCCCTTTTGACTTTACGATTAAATTTTGGGGTGGTAATGTTTTTCACATCCCACCCCTATGTAAGTTTAATCCTTTGTATGAGGAAGTTGTAAGTCTACGACTGCGTGCTTTGTGTTACCTCGTAGATGAATGTGGCTGTGATGCTACAGGTTTTGTTTAAGCTAATGGCAAATGAACCTGAAAGCAACTGCCAACTCCGACCTTACTATTGACTGTAATCTTTCCTAAATGCCGTTGCGCTATTGCTTGAGCAATAGCTAACCCTAATCCTAAACCTTCTTTGGCTTGAACGCGCGCAGTTTCAGCACGCCAAAATCTTTGAAAGACGAGGGGTATATATTCTTTGGGAATACCGATTCCAGTATCCTCTACACGCACAACAGCAAATAGTTTTTGCTTTTCTAAGAACACTTTTACTATACCCCCAGTTTTACTGTATTTGATTGCATTTTCTAATAAATTGGCGAACAAACGTTTCAATTGATGAATATCGCCTTTGATGTGGATACCTGTTGATAAATAGGACTCAAAACTCAGTTCTTTATTTTGAGCATCAGTTTCAAATGTATCTGCTAAATCCTGTAGTATTTCATCTAGAGGAACTTTTGGATACTCCAAAACTGCGGGGTCAACAATTGCATCGGTGTGAGAAAGGAAGCGTAAATCTTCAACGATATGTCGGATTTGCGTTGTAGAACTACTGATGGTTTTTAGTTTTCGCACATCATCGGCAGAAAATTGTTCTGAGTGGTTTTCCATAAGTTCAACGGTAGTCATAATTACCGTTAAAGGATTACGTAACTCGTGGGAAGCGTCTGCTGTAAAGTGCTTGAGATTCTGATAACTTTGCTTAACTGGTCGAATTGATAATGAAGTCAATAACATGCCACTAATACTACTGAGAATTAAAACAGTTACACCTCCCACTTCAAGTCCAAGTTGTAATTGATTCATTTTTTTACTAAATTCTTCAGTAGATTCATTGACACGAATATAACCTTCGAGCCGTAATGTTTTTTGCTCAGAATCATCTGTGTAAACAGCAATTGACACAGAACGGACATTCCCGTGCTGCTCAACTACAGGAGAACCTTCATTTAAACGACTAATAGAAGCGCTTTTGATTAGGGGAAAATTCGGTAAATTAGTTCCCTCTGTTGCGATGAGCTTACCATTAGCATCAAACCATTCTAGGCTTTGATGATTTTCAAATAAACTGCGCCAAGGTAGGTCTTTATCAAGGTATTGAGTTCCTTTGGTTTTGATTGTTTGTAAGCTAGGGACAGCAGCTTGAGCCAAAGTTTGCAAGCGTTCATTTTGGTCTCCAAGCAAACCTGCCCGAAAAAAATAATATACAGATGTTGCGGATATACCAAAAATGACTGACATAGCTGTCAGATATGCTAGCCACATACGCCAGCATAAGGACTTTGATATTCTACTTTGGATGTACCTTGAGATGGTAGTCCAAGTCATAGGCAGCAATTACACCAAAATTCGTCATTGGCTCCAGGTCTCTTGGTTCTGTCTTCTATGTTGGAAATTAAATTCCCTAGAAAACAAAAATTTAAGTTACTGAAGAGAAACACGCAAAGGTGTTTTATTCTGTTTATATAGCTTCACATGGTTTCATGAGTTAATTCTGAAAATACGATGAGAAGCTTCTCATCATATAAATCTAAATTTTTAGTTAATTTTTTGGCTTAAACCAAAGTTGTACTCCCAAAATCGATGAGATGGTAGCCAAAACCATAAGCTGTTGTCACAAAATCATCACAGGCGCCTGCTAGTTTGAGTTTTTGCCTTAAGCGTTTGACCAAGGCTTTGACGGCATCTTCAGTGGGTGGTTCTTCAAAAGACCAGAGGCTTTCAATGATTGCGCTGCGACTTAAAACTTTACCACAAGAACGCACTAATAGTTCCAAAAGACAATACTCTTTAGGAGTAAGTTGCAAAAGTTGCTTATTGTAAGTGGCTTGATGTAGATTTGGGTTGACTTGCAACTTTCCCCATTCCAACAGCGAAGATAAAGGACTATCACCACGACGCAGCAGTGCGCGGACACGCGCGTATAATTCTTGTAGGTTATATGGTTTAACTACATAATCATCTGCTCCTGCATCCAAACCAAAAACTTTATCAGTGGGAGTATCGCGCGCTGTCAACATCATTACGGGTACTCGATTACCTTGAGAACGCAAGCGACGGCATAAACTAATACCATCCAGCTTGGGTAGCGTTACATCTAATATAAGTAAATCGTAAGTAAACGCCGTTACAAAATCCCAGCCCTCTTGCCCGTCGGCAACAGCATCAACTAGGTATTGTTGGTCAGCTAGCGCTTCCGTGAGGGATTGTGCGATTCGACAGTCATCTTCTGCTAACAGAATTTTCATGTTTCATGCTTCCTTTTCGCTATGGCTAAAAGTCAGTACCAGCAGTCAATCTGTTTATTTCATAGGTATCAATAATGTTGTGTAAGTTTTACTTGCTAGAAGACACGATTCGCGTTTTTCAGCAGTTTTTAACTACTAAGTACACTACAAGCGGGAGCCACGTTCAATACACAAGTACAGGACAGTTTGCGAACTGTCCACACCCAATAACTAGAATCATACAAGCTATTTCAATAATTTTTTGCTTAGAATTTCGGTATTTTTCAAAAATTTCCTCGAATTGTCCTCTTTTTGTCCCGGCTTTGTCACGTTCAGAGTATTTAAATAAACACATAGAGATAAACAAAACTTCTAGCAGGCATAAGGATTCTTTATTATAAACACGGACTGTTAACCTTGATGCGACTGGAAGTGAATCAACCACACAAGCAAAAACAGCAAAGTCTTATGAATAATGTAATTGCGCTCAACAACATCCACATTCACGGTAATGTACGCACATCTTTCAACCCTGTAGAAAAAAATCCCGAAATTCACACTACAGCTTATATCCATCCTTTAGCTGCGGTGATTGGCAATGTGCATCTCGGTCAACGAGTGATGGTGGCGCCAGCAGCTTCTGTTCGTGGTGATGAAGGTCAACCACTTTGGGTCGATGACGATGTAAACATTCAAGATTGCGTTGTTCTTCATGCATTAGAAACTCATATCAATGGCGTATTAATTCGAGAAGCTGTCGTAGAAGTTGAGGGTGAATATTATGGAGTATATATCAGTCCGCGCGTTTCTCTGGCTCATCAGTGTCAAGTGCATGGTCCTGCTTACATTGGTTGTGACACTTTTGTGGGGATGCAAGCTTTGGTATTCCGCGCAACGGTAGGTAACAACTGCGTTATTGAACCAAAAGCTTTAGTCATGGGTGTCAATATACCCGATGGCAGATATGTGCCAGCAGGCGCCTTAATAACAACTCAAGAAATGGCTAATAATTTACCCTTAATTACCAATACCTACCCCCTCAGAAGCTTAAACAAATCAGTAGTACATGTCAACACAGAACTAGCAGAAGGCTACCACGAAAAAGAAAACCTAACATTCTTCCTAGCAGCATAAAGATTTCCAAACTTCTCTATCTTGTGGATCTATCTTGTGGAGCGGGCATCCCTGCCCGCCTGCCCGCCCTATGTTTAGAACGGGCAAGGATGCCCATTCCACAAGACATAACAATATATAACAAAGAAAAACCTCATGACAATTCCGAAACTAACAGTAATCAACGGGGGCAAACGCTACACATCTCAACCCCGAATTATCAACCAGAACGTGAACGTTTCCAATAATAGAAAAATTCCAGCAGGAGCAGTAATAACTAATCAATCTGCCGCAAACTGCTTACCATTCAAGCATCGTGCAACAAGAGCGGAAATCACTCAAAAGTAATGTGGAGTTTTATTATCATGACTTCTAGTTTACCGAGTAAACAAACATATTTACTTGACAAGTTCAAATACTACTGGCATTTAGCGAGCGAGAGAATATCGAAAACACCAGAGCGTTCACTTGATTGTGCTTACCAATCAATCTTAAAAATTAAAGCTCTTGAAGATGAACATTTTGGTGGTAAGTCAATTAGTTTCACAATTGCAAGTGAAGCAGTTCAAGATTCTACTTTCACATCTGTACTACGCGCGGATGTTGAAAAGCATGTAACTCTTTCTAAAATGAGATTAGCAGAGTTTAAAGCAAGTTGTTTTGTTTTAGGTAATCTCAGCACAAAAAATTTGGGAAAACTCAAACTAGTTGAAGAATTTATTGCAAAATACACCGACAACGAACCTTTAGCTACCACGGTCAACACAGTAGCTAATGGAAATTCCATAAATGTAGAAACAGTCACTGACAAAAATGCCATTTTGCCTAGGTCAATTGGTCGTACTTTACACAAATTTTCAGATGATTTTAACCCAAAATCAGAAGCTGAATATGTAAGGAAATACCGTAATTCCAGAGCGAAGACAAAAACCGCAGTGAGATTTATTATCACTCTGATAATTGTCCCCGTTCTAACCCAACATTTCTCGAAACAGTTTTTAATTAGTCCAATTATCGAAACCAGTAATAAGCATAATTCTCAAGTATTCCTAAATTACGAGATGAAGGAAGAAGCTTTGCATGAGTTACATAGCTACGAAGAAAGCTTGAAATTTGAAAACCTAATTACTCAAGCTCCACCATTATCTTCAGAAGTCATTGAGAGTAAAGTCAAACATAAAGCGAGCGAATTAGCGGAAGAGTTTCATCATAAAAGTAATAGTGCTGTTGGCAACGTCTTTGCTGATATGTTAGCACTTGCAGCATTTGGTTTAGTTCTTTTAACCAGTCGCAAAGAAATCATTGTTTTAAAGTCTTTTATGGATGATATTATCTATGGACTAAGCGACAGTGCCAAAGCATTTATCATCATTCTATTTACAGATATGTTTGTGGGTTTCCACTCTCCTCATGGATGGGAAGTAATTTTAGAAGGTATCACTTCACACCTTGGCATCGCTGCTAATAAAAGCTTCATTGGTCTTTTCATCGCCACATTTCCAGTTATCCTCGATACGATTTGTAAGTATTGGATATTCAGATACTTAAGCAAAATATCTCCTTCAGCAGTAGCAACCCTTAGAAATATGAATGAGTAAGTACTGCTTTTATATTCTTTGTGTCCTTTGTGGTTTTTCTTATAAAGGACACAAAGCAAAAAATCAAAATGTATTGTTTGATAATTTTTAACTACTTTGAACAAGGAGATTTGAATATGGTATTACCAATCAAGAAAAATGCTCATCGCAAACAAGGTTACAAAAAAGCTGATAAAAATAATATCGTACTTGGCTCGTTTAATAGACAGCCTAATTTTGCCCCAACCCATAAACATGGCAAAAAGCCAAAGATCTCTTTACGCTCATTAAAAGAGAAGTTTCGACTTTATACAGGTGAACAGCTTTATGGAACACAAGTTGTTGCTCGTCTTGTAAAAACAATTATTTCAGCTATTTTACCTTGGTCTTTACTATGTACTGGGTATGGCTTTACTGTTTCATTAGTTAATCATTTTGGACATTTTTTGATTTTTAGCGACAGTAAAGTTCTTCCTCAAGTTGTCTTGAGTCTCAATATTGTTTTAAGTTTACTATTGGTGTTCCGTACAAATACGGCACATGAACGCTTCTGGGAAGCTAGAAAACTATGGGGTGCCTTAGTTAACGCGGTTCGTAATTTAGCCAGAGGAATTTGGATATATATTGAAGAGTCTCAACCGCAACACAGAAACGACAAAGAAGCTGTAATGCGTTTAGTAATTGCTTTTACAGTCGCAATGAAACTACATCTACGTCGTGATGCTGTCAACCCAGAACTGGCGCCTTTAATGTCATCGTTTCAATACAATCAACTGCAAGACGTAAATCATCCACCATTAGAAATATCATTGTGGATAGGAGATTATTTACAAAGTCGATACGAACATGAACAAATAAATGTCTTTCAAGTTAATGCTTTGCATGAACTACTCGATAAATTAATCGACATATTGGGTGGTTGCGAGCGAATTCTTAAAACACCTGTACCACTAATCTACACCATTACTTTGAAAACATTGCTAACAATTTACATACTGCTACTACCTTGGGAATTAGTTAGTGGTCTTACTTGGTGGACTGGACCAATATTAGGTTTTATCAGCTTTATCATACTTGGCATTGATGAAATTGGCTCCGAAATTGAAGAACCTTTTGGACATGACCCAAATGATTTACCTTTAGACGTGATTTGTAATACGATGCTTCGTAACGTAGAAGATTTAATACGCTTGGCGCCTTGTAAAAGTAATACGTATAATACAGATAAAGCAGCATAAACAAATATCATTCATGTTTATTTGTTATGCTTTCTTGAAAAAACTTGGTTACGGCGGCATTAGTTATATAAGTAGATTGTTTGGATGCAACTACAGAACAATTGTTAAGTAACGGATAATTAATTGGTTGCAAATAAAATGCGCGTTAGGGACTTCCATATAAAAAAATCTCCAAAATTTTTTTGTGGAGCAGGCAAGGATGCCTGCTCTAAACGTAGGCGGGCAAGGATGCCCGCTCCACAATATGAAGAATTTATTTTTTGGAAGTCCCTTAATTAAATAGGACTTACGCTGTATAAACCTGGTTTCTGGGTTTTCATGCGTAAGTTCTGTTAAAGTAAACTATCTGTTACATCCGTTCATAGTCCGCTACCATTAGTTGGCGCCTGTAATATAGAGCATGACCATAACCGGGATAAAAATAATATTAGTTGAACCAGCGGGCCCATTGAACGTGGGTTCAACAGCGCGTGTGATGAAAAATTTTGGTTTGACTCAACTCATCTTAGTCAACCCACAATGTGACCATATAGGCGCCGAAGCTAAACTTATGGCGGTTCGTGCATCAAATATATTAGAATCGGCAATTATTGTAAACTCTTTACCCGAAGCTTTAATTGGATGTAAGCGTGCGATAGCTACAACTGGTGCCGACCATGACTGGGATGCACCTTTGGAAACACCACGTGATGCTTTACCCTGGTTACTCGAAGAAAACGCACAACCCAGTGCTTTAATATTTGGTCGTGAAGATAGAGGGTTGAGTAACCAAGAATTAAATTATGCCCAACGATTTATTCGTATTCCTTCCAGCGAAGAATATTCATCATTAAATTTGGCAATGGCTGTTGGTGTTTGCTGCTACGAACTTGCACAGCAAGCGGCCGTATCATTACACGAAACAGATGTAGCAAAAAACATACCTTATTTAAGCCAACTGGCGCCTGCAGAGCTTGTCGAATCGTATTACCAGCAGTTAGAATTACTACTGCTCAGTATTGGTTATCTTTTTCCTCATACTGCAAAAAGCCGTATGGAAAAATTCCGACAACTGTACAACCGCACGCAGCTAAAAAATAGGGAATTAGCTATGTTGAGAGGAATTTTACATCAGCTACAATGGGCACTTGATAAAAAAAACCATGCTGGCGATTAGCAAATATATTTATGATGTGCTTTTGCCACCACCCCAAACTAAATAATATGGCTTAAACTAAACAAGCAGAGTGTAAAGTGCTGAGTTCTGAGTGCTGAGTTCTGAGTGCTGAGTTCTGAGTTCTGAGTGCTGAGTTCTGAGTTCTGAGTGTATATTAAGTAGCGTGTGTGTTTGCTTTGAGGTCGGTACAAGTATAGTTCAGTGGTTATAAGGAGTAGCGGTGTCAGATTCGAGTTATAGATTAACACCTTCGTCGCGAGGTCAAAGCGTTGGCCGTCGTGTGTCGCGTCCTGTTAAAAAGTCGGGACTTCCTCAACCAAAAGTCGCTAAAAAAACTCAACCAGGACTAAAGAAAGTCAAACCGACTGCCAAAGCTGTCAAATCGATATCGCCTAAAACAAAAGTACCATCGGAAAGTAAAAATATAGTTAAAAGTGCTGTTAGACCTGCCACACATCCAAGCGTTAAAAACCAAATACCTGTTTATAATCCCAATACCGTTAAGGTAAAATCCGTCCGAGTTCGCAAGCAACCTACCGCTCGAAAAAAAGTTGCTACCCGTCGGACACGATTAAAGCCGATGGCGCGAAATATTTTATATGCTTTAAGATTATTAATTGTTGGAGTCGGTATTGGCGCCATTGTTGGTACTGCGCTTTCTGTATTAGACCCTGCCACAAAGTTAAATAGCCAAAACGGGCAGACACCTGCAGTACAACCAACTGCACCACAAACTCAGGCTCCTACTGTTGCTAACATATTACAGCTATCACAAGAAATACCTTCTTTAAAATCAGCAATCCAAAATCTAGCAGTCCAAAACCCAAATTTAACTCCTGGGGTATTTGTTGCCGATTTAGATAATGGTGGTTATGTTGATTTTAATGGCGGTGCCATGTTCTCTAGTGCTAGTACTATTAAACTACCAATTCTAATTGCCTTTTTCCAAGAGGTTGATGAAGGCAAAATTAACCTTGAAGAAACTCTCCGCACTAGTAAGTCTACTGTAGCTGGTGGTTCAGGAGACATGCAAAATAGACCCGTTGGCACTCAGTATGGAATACTTGAAGTCGTTACTAAAATGATGACTATTAGCGACAATACAGCAACTAACATGCTGATTGAGCGAATGGGGGGAATTGAAAAGTTAAATCAGCGCTTCCGCAGTTGGGGACTCAACACTACTTCGCTTGGTAATATTTTACCTGATATTGAGGGGACGAATAAAACGTCTCCAAAAGAGTTGAGTAATTTAATGGCAATGATAACTAAAGGTAATATTGTTAGTTCTCAGTCACGCGAACGTATTATTGATATTATGCAGCGTACTGTCAAAGATACTTTGTTACCTGCTGGTTTAGGACAAGGTGCAAAAATTGCTCATAAAACAGGTGAAATTGGCGGAATTTTAGCAGATACGGGTTTAGTTGAGTTGCCATCAGGAAAACGCTATCTAATTTCGGTGATGGTGCAACGTCCTCGAAACGATGTCAGTGCAGAAAAGCTGATAAATGGGATTTCACGTGTTGCGTATCAGCAGTTTACTGGTATTAGTATGGCGCCTAATAATTCTGTTAACCCTGCTGTACCTAATAATATTCCTGCACCTGTAAATCCAATTCAACCTCCTGTTATTACTCAACCGCTTCCACCAACTACTAATATTAATCCTAATATTAATCCTAATATTAACCCAATTTCCCCAAGTGGTTATACTCCACCAATCATGAACCCAATGCCTAGCTCTACATATATGACTCCTGTACCAAATATGGGAACTAATATTCCTCCTACCGGTTATCAGGCGCCTGTAGTCAATCCTCAATATTATTATCCTTACCAACAATAAAAAACTAGGTTTCTGGTTTCTTTGTTATCTTAATCACTTAATAAAGAAATTGTTAAGAAATTAGCTACTCCAGAATATTGCATTTTACAATTGCTTAGTAATTAAAAAAACTACCCACTCTAGCCGAGTTAGGTAGTTGCTATTGATGTATTCCAATTTAAGAATATCAAATAATTCCCTAAATGCGAGGATATTAATAATTTAATTTTTAAAATCTCTACTTATTTATTTGAGTAGAGATTTTAATGCTGCTTATGGTAATGGATGGAAAAAGGTTCCATATTGTAACCCAGGAAACAAATAATTTAATTCAACAAAAATTACGAACAAAATAACCACAGCTAATGTAGCAATGACTGGAACAGAGGTAAGATATTTGAGGAAATAACGTAATTCCATGATGCTTTCTCCAAGATTATATTTGTTATTAGCGAGGCGAAATGGAAATTTCTGAGTCTTTAGCAACTAGTTCACCACTTAAAAATTCTTTAATAGCTAGAAGGGGCCAGGTTAAGGATGCGAGCATACAACCTACGAACAAAGGTACATCAATAAAGATTTCTTTTTCTTCTCCGGCGCCTTGTTTTCTTAAAGCTAGCAGGTATGAGCGACCTGTCCAACCAATCCAACCTGTTATGTAAAAGAACATACCAAAGGCTATTGATATGTCAACAGCGAGACTCAAACGGTCGAGTGGTAAATGGGGTAAGCCATCTTCGCCACAAAGTAAGTTTGAGTAGGCTTTAAATGGTTTGTTGTAGTAGTAACCGTCTGGTGCGTTTTCCATGCGCTCGATAAATGCAGGAGATTGAGAGCAGGGTATTAGGTTGGTGTTTTCTGCTAGAGAAGGGGGAATTATGTTTGACCAGAGGAAGATTATTAAGATTAAAGTGAAGAGGTGTTTCTTTTTCATAATGTTTTTCCTTTGAGTAGGGGGGCAGGCAGGGATGCCTGCTCCACAAGAGTGGGGATTTATACTGGTTGTTTTTTGCGAGTGCTGGTGTCACCGACTTTTTGAAAGACTCCAAATTCTACTTGTTCATCTTCTAGTTCTGGGTCTAGACCTGCGAAGACATCGCGGTAGATGGTTCGGCAACCGTGCCAAATATGTCCGAAGAACCACAGTAAGCCCCAAACGGCATGTGCGAAGGCAAACCATCCGCGTGTACTAGTGCGAAAGATGCCGTCAGAGTTGAGGGTTTGGGTGTCGAAGTCAAAGATTTCTCCTAACTGCGCGCGTCTAGCATATTTTTTGACATCTACTGGGTCGGTGAAAGTTTGATTATTAAGGGCGCCGCCAAAAAAGCTAACGGTAACACCTGTTTGTTCAAAGCTGTATTTTGAATTTGCTCGGCGGAAGGGTATGTCTGCTCGAACGATATCGTTTTTATCGGTTAGCACAACTGGGAAGTTTTCAAAGAAGTTGGGCATTCTTCGTACTGTTAATTCTCGACCTTCGGTATCTTTGAATATTGGATGACCGACCCAACTGAATGCAATACCGTCTCCTTTATCCATTGCACCAACACGGAATAGACCTCCTTTGGCAGGACTATTACCAACGTAGTCATAGAAAGCTAATTTATCGGGAATGTTTGACCAAGCTTCTGAAAGGCTTTCACCTTCAGAGAGATTATTGTAAACTCGTCGATTAATTTCTTCTTGAAAGTAACCTTTATCCCATTGATAGCGAGTGGGACCGAAAAGCTCTATAGGAGTTGTGGCACTACCATACCACATTGTTCCAGAAACTATAAAGGCTGCAAAAAAGAACGTTGCAAGTGCGCTGGCAAGAACTGTTTCGATATTGCCCATACGCAAAGCTCTGTATAAAACTTCTGGTGGGCGAAATGCGATATGAAAAATTCCGCCAATAATACCTGTAATTCCCGCAGCAATATGGTGAGCAACTACACCTCCAGGATTAAAGGGGTTAAATCCATCGGGACCCCATTCGGGTACAACTCCTTGAATATGACCTGTTAAACCATAAGGGTCACTAACCCACATTCCAGGTCCCCAAAGTCCTGTCAGGTGAAAGGCACCAAATCCAAAGCAAAGTAGTCCTGCTAATAATAAGTGAATACCAAAGATTTTTGGTAGGTCAAGTACAGGTTCACATGTTTTTACATTTTGAAATAATTCTAAATCCCAGTAAACCCAGTGCCAGCAAGCTGCTAAAAATAGTAAGCCAGATAGAAGAATGTGGGCAACTGCGACACTTTCAAAAGTCCATAGGTGGAAACTTGAGACTGTTTCACCTGTGATACTCCAACCATTCCATGATGTTGTTACACCAAGTCGAGTCATGAATGGTAATACGAACATTCCCTGGCGCCACATTGGGTCAAGTACTGGGTCATTGGGGTTGAATAGTGCTAGTTCGTACAATGCCATTGACCCTGCCCATCCAGCAGTTAAGGCTGTATGCATTAAATGCACTGCAATTAATCTTCCTGGGTCATTGAGAACTACTGTGTGTACACGATACCAGGGTAGTCCCATTTGATTATTCTCCTTAATTTCAAATTAGAAACCGGGTTTCTTTGTGATATCTTGCAAGAAAATAATAATTTTGCGTAGAAACCCGGTTTCTTGGTGTTAAAAGAAAAGCTGTAGATATGTACCTGATATTGAGTTGGGAGAAAATTTTCTTAAGTACATTACTAATAAGTAAAAACAGATAAAAGCGGTGTTTACTATTAAAGGGATAATTATCTGTTTTTTTAAAATAGAAACCCATCTCGATTTTGGGCGCCTTTTTTGGGTATGGTGGGCATTGCCCACCTTACTGGGGGACGAAACTTTTTTCAACATTGGTTTATTTTTTTACCACAGAAAGCGCAGAGAGCGCAGAGAGAGGAGGAATGAACCACAAAGGGCACAAAGGGCACAAAGGAAGAATTAATCAAGGGGTTTCATTGAGAGAACGGGTTCATCTTCACGGTCAAGACCTCTTTCAAAACCTGCGGCGGCTGCTCTTGCTCTACCTGCGTGCCATAGATGACCTATTAAGAAGAGTAGGGCAAATATAAAGTGGGCTGCTGTTAACCATGTTCTTGGCCCGACGAAGTTAAAGGAGTTCAGTTCGGTTGCTAAACCTCCGACTGAGTTTATAGAACCAACAGGCGCATGAGTCATGTATTCTGCTGCACGTCGTATTTGCCAAGGTTGAATGTCGTTTTGAATTTTATCTATATCTAGTCCGTTGACTCCACGCAGTGGTTCTAACCAAGGCGCCTTTACATCCCAAAAGCGCATTGTTTCTCCACCAAATATTATTTCTCCGCTTGGAGAACGTTGGAGATATTTTCCTAAGCCTGTTGGCCCTTGTGATGTCGCTACGTTGGCGCCTAATTTTTGGTCGCGCACTATAAAGTTCAATACTTGAGCGTTTGATGATTCTGCAACTGTTGGGCCATAAAATTCACTTGGATAAGCGGTGTTATTAAACCAGATAAACATGGCTGCGATAAATGCTTGTGCTGCTACGTTACCTAAGCTTTGTGAAAGATATGCTTCTCCTGACCATATAAATACTCGGTGAGTCCATTTAAATGGTTTAGTAATTATGTGCCAAATACCACCTAGTATTAATAGACCGCCTACCCAAATATGACCACCAACTAAGTCTTCTAGGTTGTTTACACTGACTATGTTACCTTGCCCACCTGTAAAACCTTTGACTACATATCCAAAAATGATTCTTGGGTCGAGTGTGGGATGGGCAATAAGTCTTACTCCTCCACCTCCTGGCATCCAAGTGTCATATAAACCACCCCATAATATTGCTTTACCTACGAGTAAATATGCTGCTATACCCAAGACAATAAGGTGAAACCCTAAAATAGAGGTTACTTTGTCTTTATCTCGCCAGTCAAAATCATAAAAACCTGCTAGTTTGTCTGGCCCTTTGAGTGAGTGATATAAACCACCAAATCCTAAAACTGCTGACCCTATTAGGTGCATTACTGCTATGGCAAAAAATGGAAATGTATCAACAACTGTACCACCTGCTCCTACGCCAATACCAAGGGTGGCGATATGAGGCATGAGTATTAAGCCTTGTTCATACATTGGCTTTTCTGGTATATAATGAGCTACTTCAAATAGCAGCATTGCTCCTGCCCAAAAGGCTATTATTCCTGCATGGGCAACGTGGGCGCCTAGAAACCGACCAGATTTATTTATAAAACGCGCGTTTCCTGCCCACCATGCATAACCTGTTGATGCTTCGTCTCTACCTTCTGCTGGTTTTGGAGGTGTTGTTACTGAACGCTCTAAGGGTGTTTCCATTATTGTTTTTCCTTTATTTTTGTTGCAGTACTGAAGTACTGCATTACAATGCGTTTCCTCTGGGGAGTACTTCTTCTGGGAATTGGAAGTGTTCATGGGGCTGGTCTTGCGCTGCCATCCATGCTCTGGCGCCTTCGTTGAGTAAGATATTTTTGGTATAGAATGTTTCAAATTCTGGGTCTTCTGCGGCGCGAAGTTCTTGACTGATAAAGTCGTATGCACGTAAATTAAATGCTAAACCAACCATACCTATTGCACTCATCCATAATCCTGTGACGGGTACAAATAACATGAAGAAATGTAACCAGCGTTTGTTAGAGAAGGCAATACCAAAAATTTGTGACCAGTAACGGTTCGCTGTGACGAAAGAATATGTTTCTTCTGCTTGGGCTGGGTTAAATGCTCCAAAGGTGTTGAAACTTCTGCCGTCTCTGAATAATGTATTTTCAACGGTGGCGCCATGTATTGCACATAATAAGGCGCCTCCTAATACACCTGCGACTCCCATCATATGAAAGGGGTTGAGAGTGTAATTATGAAATGCTTGGAAGAATAATAAGAAACGGAAAATTGCAGCGACTCCAAAACTCGGAGCAAAAAACCAACTAGATTGACCCAAGGGGTAAATTAAGAATACTGAGACAAAAACAGCTATTGGTGCAGAAAACGCAATTGCATTGTAAGGACGAATGCCAACTGTTCGTGCGATTTCTAATTGTCGCAACATGAAACCCACTAATGCAAAGGTTCCATGAAAAGCAGTAAAATTCCATAAACCGCCAATTTGACACCAACGGGTAAAATCTCCTTGTGCTTCTGGGCCCCATAAAAATAGTAAAGAGTGACCCATACTGTCTGCGGGAGTAGAGACTGCGGCAGTCAGAAAATTACAACCTTCTAAATATGAACTGACAACTCCGTGACTGTACCAGGAACTAACAAAAGTAGTACCTGTAAACCAGGCACCTATTGATAGAAAAGCGCAAGGGAATAGTAAAATACCTGACCAACCTAGAAAAACAAAGCGGTCACGTTTTAACCAGTCATCGAGAACGTAAAACCATTGCTGATTTCGTTGTGGTGTAATAGCTATAGTCATATTGTTTTTCCTCCGTTGTTACCAATCGAGGCGCCCGTTATTCATAAAATAAGGTGTGCCAGGATAAGCAAGGGTTTGAATGATGTGGTCAAAGTAAGGGTTCGCGTAAGCAGCATCTTCTCCTAAAAGTTCTTGCGCTTCTGCTTTAATACAACGTAATGCTTCAACCCAGTTGGCTAAAGGAATACCCAAAGATTGGTACATTTCCTTCATGCCAATAGTTCCTATTTCTGCTAATGGTTGTTCGTTACCTGCCAAAATACAGTAAGCAACTAAACGTATATACCAACCTTGGTCGCGTTGACATGAAGAAGTTTTTCGCATATTGCCTGTATTACTAGGTGTATTTGGACACTGCTTCCAAAATTTTTCACTAGCTGCATCTACTAACCTTCTTTGGTTAGATACCAAAGTGTTGGCAATACGAATTCTCTCTTCTCCTGTGTGACAAAAATTTTGAATCATCCTAATTTCTGACGGACTAGGATAACGCTTCTCTTCGTCTGCATTAGCTATTACTTGTTTGACTATGCTCATAAGTAAAAAGTGCTGAGTGCTGAGTGCTGAGTGCTGAGTAGAAAGTGTCATTCTGAGCGTAGCGAAGAATCTGTAAATACTCAGGTTTATTAGATGCTTCACTGCGTTCAGCATGACATTTTAGACTAAGTTTATTAGATGCTCCACTTTGTTCAGCATGACATTTTATGTGTTAACAAAGTCATTTAGTGGTTGTTCTGGTTGCATCATTACTTCTGTGTTTCTTATTTGTTCTGGCTTTGAATTATTTGATTCAAACTCACAAATTTGCTCAGGAGTTAATTTTGAGTTATGGTGATTTGGAACGAATGCGTCTGGTTCAGATACGTTTGTTACTCGTAATTCTTTTGATAAGCTACGCGCGTTTGCTTTTGGCAATCGCATTTCATAACCTCTGGGCGTAACATAGCGCTCATATGGTACAGTATTTTCACCAAATACTTCTGTATATTCTGCACTGTCGATTAGTTCATCTATCAATGCATAAAATCCTTTGGTGGCACAAATGTTATAGTAATGATTCATTTCTTGGCGCCCATATGTAGGACGACCTAACAAACGTCGATGAATGTATTCTATTGCTTTAGTTACATAAAGGGGTTCCCAATATAGCTTACGAAAACAATTTGATTTAGCTAGTTGACGAACAAATTCACGCAGTGTAATGTCACCATTTTGTAATTTGGTTTCTTGTGCTGTTAAACGCTGGCTTTCTAATAATTCGCGTCCAAATACTTGTTTGTAAGCTGCGTTAATTACTGATAAGGTTGAATGATTTGCTACCAAGCTTATATTCGGCGCTTGGGGTGATTTTTTACTATGATTACCATTACTGTGATTTCTTAATTCTAGCTTTAGCTGGGTTTCATTGGCGCCAGGTACTTTACCCAAGTGATTACAGCTAATTAAAATGCGACGAGTGTCTTTATTGAAAAATGCTGGTTCGGGTTGAAATTTTCCTTTCTCTTGCGGGAATATGGCGCCGAATTGTATTTCGAGTGGGTCATTACCAGCACCATATGGATGATGGTTTGGCAAAGGTTGTTGATATTTGCCAAATAACGTTAAGAATTCAGGAACTTTTCTTGCAGATGTACTTATTGAGAAAAGGTTTATTTGTGGCGCCCAGTTACGACACTCTTGAGCTTCTTGTCCTAAACCGCGCAGATACGGTACTGTCTCTTCACCAAAATAGTCACCATATTCTGAAGAATCTACTAAAGCATCTACTAACTTGCATAAACCACCCTGAGTAATAATATCAAAGTATTCTTGAAACTCAGGGAGCGAACTTAAACCCCGTCCTAAAAAATGTCGCATTGCTAGTTCAATAACACGGCTAATATTAAATGGTTCATAGAATAATCGGCGATAAAGTCGCGAATGTCCTAATCTACGAACAAATTCTTTCATCGAAATTTGTCCAGATTTTACCTGAGATTCTAATTCAGTTACAGGAAAACCGTATGTAGCTGTTATATCTCTCTCAAATACTTGTCGATAAGCTGCTTTGATTGCTGTTTGCTTTTCAGTATCAGGTAAAACTGATTTCATGAAAAACTTGGGTTTATGTTGTGCTGAATACGCATAACTTTCTGGTAGCACTAAACCTTGTTGTTCAGAAGAGACTCCTATTCTATATTGAAAAGCTGGTTTTTCTGCAAGATATTCGGTGATTAGAATATCAAAATAATTTTTAACTATAGATGCAGCTTCTGTGTCTTGTGGGAAGTAAGCAATAGACTGGCGCCGCATTTCTTTGAGTGCAACAACAGTAGCTTCTGTGACATCCTCTGGTATTACTCCGCGTAAACCTCTGGCATTTACCGATAAAATGCTTGCATCATCGGCAACAATTGCATAAGTAATATACCGTAGAAACCACGCTAAATCACGCATTGACCTTTTCATTCTAATTGGTCCATAGCGAGAAATATTGATAAAGCGAAAGCCTCCAGGAAGTAGTTCTCTATCTGTTAAAACTGTTTTCGCACGTTCGTACCAACCTTGTACAGGAGCAAATAGTTTTAACCGTTCAGGGGGCGCCTGGATTAAATTTAAACGGTCTTTTATTGCTAAAACACCATTTCTTCTAGCTGCCGTTAGGTAATCTTCACCTATATAATAACCTGAACCTGGTAATCCAACTTTTTCTTGAGGTTTTTCTAAATAGTCCATTGGCATACCACCAACAAAAATGCGGTTGGCGCCTGCACTAACTATTTCGTCAGCTTGACTCGTTAAAGTTTGAACTATCTCTAAGCGTTTATCAGCAGAACTAAAAAATGCACTTAACTGTTGCAACTCGCTACGTTTTAAATAACGGTCTTGTTGCTCTGCTGGCGAAATTACTGTTAAAGGTACAGTTTGATATCTTTGCGTTTGAATTACTGGGCTACCGCCACTTGCTTTTACGCTCATGTTACAATTTTTTTCTAATAGTTCTGAGTAGAAAGTTCTGAGTGCTGAGTAAATAAGTGTTGAGTACTCAGCACTCAGCACTCAGCACTTTTTACTTATTATGGTTTCATGCTTTGAATTAAATAATCAAAGTAAGGCGCCACTTCAACGGCATCATGTAAAGTCAACATTTCTAAAGTGACTTCTTTAACACAACGGACGGCTTCAACGATATTAGGCAAAGGTATTTCTAATGAGTTGTACATTTCTTTAACGCCTTTGACACCAATATCTGTTAGAGGGTCAATATCTCCTTGGACTATTGAATATGTGACTAAGCGCATATACCAACTTAAGTCTCGCAAACAGGATGTGCGGCGAACTCGACTACCGCTATTGCTAGGAGTATTAGGACAACGTTCCCAAAATTTTAAGCTTGCTTTTTCGATAATTTTGCTTTCGTTATGGGTGAGAATGTCGGCAAGTTTTAGTCTTGAAAGTCCACTATCGTAAAATTCTTGAATAGCGGTTAATTCTCCTAGATTTAAATAGCGTGCTTCCCTGTCTGCGTTTGTTATTGATTTTGCAATTATACTCATTTTGATATTGGGTAATGAAAATTTTCTCTTAACTCTTGTGGAGCGGGCATCCTTGCCCGCCTCTAATATTTGGAACGGGCAAGGATGCCCATTCCACAAAACAATGCCATTCCATTTAACTTAAGCTAGTGGCAATGTAGTCGAAATAAACGCCCATTTCTTTACCTGCTTCGGCGCCAACCATGCTGGTAACTACTTCTTTCATTGCTTGTACTGCTCGGATGGTTCCACCAATCGGTACACCTAGCGAGTTATATGTTTCTCTTAACCCATTTAAAATGCGTTCATCTAATATAGATGTGTCACCTGCGAGCATTGCATAGGTTGCGTAGCGCAAAAAATAATCTAAGTCACGAACGCAAGCTGCGTAACGACGACAGGTGTACATGTTGCCACCTGGAGCGGTAATATCTGTATATAGTAAAGATTTTGCGACGGTTTGAGTTACTATGTTTTTGGCATTGGCACTAACTGCTGTGGCTGCACGCGCGCGCATATCACCACTATGAAAGTATGATTCTAGTCTTTTTAGTGAGTTGTTATCTAAGTATTTACCTTGAACATCAGAGTTATTTATTAAAAGTGTAATTGCGTCTTGCATTGGTTTATCCTCCAGATTGTAGTTTGTAATGCTTATGAAAGAGCTTGTAGGATGTAGTCAAAGTAACCTGCAACTTCGGCGGCGTCTTCATCACTCATTAACGATAAAGCTTCTTCTTTGACGCAGCGCATAGCTTCTACTAAGTTTCTAAGGGGAATTTCTAGGTTGTTGTACATTTCTTTTATACCGACTGTTCCTATTTCTTCTAAGGGTTTTTCGCTTCCTGCTAGGATGGAATAGGCGACTAAGCGTACATACCATCCTTGGTCACGCTGACACGAAGCTGTTTTTCTTTCGTTTCCGCTGTTGCTTGGGGTGTTGGGGCATTTTTCCCAGAATCTTCTGCTGCCGTTTTGGACTATTTGCTGTTCGTTGTCTGCAAGTATTTTGGCGATGCGGATGCGCTGGTCTCCTGATTTTAAGAAGTCTTGGAAGATTCTGATTTCTTTGGGAGCGGGGTAGCGTGATTCACTATCAGCGTTGAGGATTAATTCTGTTACTACACTCATTTTTGTTTCCTAATTTATTAATTTTGTGTTGTGATGAAGGAAATACTTGATGTGAAGATAAACTCCACATCAGGCAATCTAGGCTTTTGAGTGATGGAAGATTGTAATAAGCCAGAGAAACCCGGTTTCTTTGAGTGATGTCGAAAATAGTAGTGTTCAGTGTAGAAGAAACCGGGTTTCTTAGCTGGCTAATGCAGGCGCCTGTTGTGCAACTGGTATAGGTTCACCACAAGCGAGGTCTAGGGGGAAGTTATGAGCATTGCGTTCGTGCATGACTTCAAAACCGATGTTTGCTCGGTTTAAGACATCTGCCCAAGATGGCAGTACTCGACCTTGAGCATCTAGGATGGAGTTGTTAAAGTTAAAGCCGTTGAGGTTAAATGCCATTGTGCTAATACCTATTGCAGTAGCCCAAATACAAATTACGGGCCAAGCTGCAAGGAAAAAGTGCAATGAGCGAGAGTTGGTAAAAGAAGCATACTGCCAAATCAGGCGCCCAAAGTAACCATGTGCGGCTACGATGTTATAGGTTTCCTCTCCTTGACCAAATTTATAACCGTTGTTTTGTGATTCGTTTTCTGTTGTTTCTCGTACTAAGCTGCTTGTTACGAGTGAACCATGCATTGCACAGAACAGCGAACCACCGAATACCCCAGCAACTCCTAACATATGAAAAGGATTCATCAGAATATTATGTTCTGCCTGAAACACAAACATAAAGTTAAAAGTGCCACTGATACCCATTGGTAAACCATCTGAGAAGCTGCCTTGTCCAATTGGATATATTAAGAATACAGAAGTAGTTGCTGCAAGTGGTGCGCTATAAGCAACAGCTATCCAAGGACGCATTCCTAAACGATATGATAATTCCCACTCACGTCCCATATAGCAACAAAGCGCGGGTACATAGTGAAAAGCAATCATTTGATATGGCCCACCGTTGTACAGCCATTCATCTATAGAAGCTGCTTCCCATATAGGGTAGAAGTGTAAACCAATTGCATTAGAACTGGGAACGACTGCGGCAGTTATGAGATTATTGCCATAAAGTAATGAGCCAGATACAGGTTCGCGAATACCGTCAATATCTACTGGAGGCGCCGCAATGAAAGCTGTTACAAACACGCAGGTAGAAACAGCTAGCAAAGGAATCATTAATACACCAAACCAGCCAATGTACAGCCGATTTTCGGTACTAGTTACCCAATTGCAGAACCTCTCCCACGTTGGAAAGCGACTTCTTTGTCGTTGAGAGATTATTGTCATAATGAATGTTTGAAAAAAAATCAAACAAATATATAAAATACTGAGTTTAGAAATCCCCCATTACAACAGATTTATGAAGCCTAAAGTAATGGGGAAGGAGATTACAATCGATGCAAAATACAGCAGACCAATCGAGCGCTTTGTCAAAACATAACCAATAAAAATGAAGAACTCATGAAGTATGAGTTTTTCTTTACAATACTTAATATTTTTTATTTGCAAAAATTTAAAATCCCAGAAACCGGGTTTCTTTATTTAAACCATAGATTAGTCTTGATGGTAAAGAAAACTTCATATCCAATGCAAGTAGATACTTGAAAAATTAATTAAGAAACAATACGAAACATTAAGTATATTAAACTGGAGTGACTATTAATTCCTGAATTTGACGATAATACTCTTTTAATAAAATTCTGTGCGAGGTCATTTTTGACAAAAATAAGTCAACCATAGTATTTGTATAAAATTAGAGATTAATTCTGTCAAACCAACAGCGTTGAAGTACACAGAGGTTTAATTCAATGCGGATTTTAATAGTTGAAGATGACGAGTGCATAGCTAAAACACTTTTAAGTGTCCTTGGCAACCAGCATTACACAGTTGACGTGGCTAGCGACGGTAACTCCGGTTGGGAGTTAATAGAAACTTTTTCGTATGATTTGATACTGCTTGATGTCATGCTACCAAAGCTAGATGGACTCAAGATTTGTCAGAGGTTGCGCTCTAAAAACTACCAAACGCCTATTTTACTACTGACGGCGAAAAATTCAAATACAGATAAAGTAGAGGGATTAGAAGCAGGAGCAGATGATTATGTGGTTAAGCCATTTGAGTTTTCTGAGCTACTAGCGCGTATTCGTGTTTTGCTACGGCGCCGAAATTTACCCATTCAAACAGTACTACGATGGGAAAACTTGTGTTTGTATCCAGATAGCTGCGAAGTTACCTACAACGATAATTTGCTCACCTTAACTCCTAAAGAGTACCGTTTACTAGAACTTTTCCTGCGTAATAATAACCAGGTTTTTAGCCGAAGTGATATTCTTGACCACCTTTGGTCTATCGAACAGGCGCCTTCCGAAGATACAGTAACAGCGCATATCAAAGGTTTGCGGCAAAAAATCATTCAAGCAGGCGCCCCAAATGATTGTATAGAAACAGTATATGGCATCGGCTATCGTTTAAGAGAAACTGGTTTCGACAACAAAAAGCAATCTTTGAAAGTGCAGCAGAAAAAAAAGAGCCAAAAACAACAAATGAAAACTGCATTAACCGAATTATGGCAAAACTTACAATCTAAAACAAACGAACGTTTAGCCGTTTTACAACAAACAGCTACAGCACTAACTTTAAATGAATTGGCAGAAGAACAAAAACAGCAAGCTCAAGTTACAGCACATAAGTTAGCAGGAATATTAGGTGTATTTGGTTTAGCAGAGGGTTCACGTCTTGCCAAGCAGATAGAGCAGATGTTTAAGTTAGGGATGCAAAAAGACCAAAGTACAGTAATTAACCTCTGCCACTTAGTAGAACTTCTCCAACAAGAACTCAATAAACCAGTCTTTGAAGAGTTTGACAAAGCAGTTTTGAATTTTGTAGAGGAGGAAGATAGTGTCAAATGATACTTTTAATAACCAAGAAAATTCGTCTATAGAGTCAATAAACCCTGTAGACTCACTTGAAGTATTGCTGCATAAGTTAATGAACCGTGTTCGTCAATATGCAGAATTATCTGACATTTTGTCAGTAACGGTTAACGAAGTGCGGGTTTTTCTGGAAACTGACCGGGTTAAGGTATATAAATTTGATACAGATGGTAGCGGTGAAGTTATCGCTGAATCTGTTAACGAGTGTTTACCCTCACTATTAGGGCAACATTTCCCCGCAGAGGATATTCCAGTTGAAGCGCGTGAAATGTTTCAGACAGTTCGCCAGCGTACAATTGTAGATGTAGCTGCTCAAACTATAGGGTTAAGTCGATTTTTATATCCTGACAGTGATAATAATGATATTTGGTTTCGTCACGTAGACCCCTGCCATATCGAATATTTGATATCAATGGGTGTGAATTCTTCTGTAGTTGTGCCAATTTTACACCGTCAGCAGTTGTGGGGATTATTAGTTTCTCATCACAGCGTACCGCGAAATGTTACCGAACGAGAATTACAAGTATTGCAACTTGTAGCAGACCAATTATCTATTGCGGTGGGACAGTCAACCTTACTTCAACAGACTCGAATTTTAGCACAACAAGAAGCTACAATTAACCGTGTTGCTAAACTGTTACATTCAATGACCGAAATGCAGTTGCAACAAGCTTTAGAGTTAGCGGTATCGGGTTTACAAGCTAGCGGTGGTAGAGTTTATATTGCGCCACAAAAACCAAACGAAGAAGCACAAATATATAGTTGTGGGTCTGGGAGTATATTAAATGAAGACTATTGCGATTGGTTAACTACTCAACCAACTGAGCCTGAACTGAATCATATTTGGGTAATTAATGATTTGCTTGTATCAGCTTTACCAGAATATTTAGCGAATGATTTTAATAAAGCTGAAATTCGGAGCTTATTAATTGTTCGCTTGGAGTACCGTACTTCAATTGTGGGTTATTTGAGTTTTTTCCGTCGCTCTATTGATACAGAAACTTTATGGGCACGGCGCCGAGACCCTCTGGACGAGCGACATTTACGTCCAGTAAAATCGTTTGAAGCATGGCAAGAGTTAAAAAAAGCTCAAGTCAACGCTTGGACGGCGCCAGAAATCGATCTAGCAAATTCTTTAGGTAGCCACTTTGCAATGGCAATTCAGCAATATCAATTATATCAAAAAATACATATTGCTAATTATAATTTACATAGAGATATTGAACAAAGAAAGCAATTTGAAAGCAAAATTTCTGCATTAAACGCGGAGTTAGAAACACGAGTAATTGAACGTACCACTGAGTTACAGCAAGCCAATACTGAGTTGAAACATGAAGTAAAAGAACGTCAACAAGCACAAGCTTCTGTAGAACGTTTAAGTAGATATAACGAGTTAATTTTAAACTCAGCAGGTGAGGGAATTTATGGGTTAGATTCCAACGCCAAACTTACTTTTATCAATTCTGCGGGCGCCAGAATGTTGGGTTATCAAGTCGAAGAACTAATTACCCCAAATAAGCATTTTCTAGAGTATGTTATAAAACACACTAAACCTGACGGTACACCATATAAATGGTCAGAAAACCCAATTCGTGCGACTTTAGAATATGGCAAAGTCCAAAACATTTGTGATGATATATACTATCGTCGAGATGGCACAAAATTTCCTGTTGAGTATATTTCAACACCAATCGAAGAACAAGGTCAAATTATCGGCGCCGTAGTTATTTTCAAAGATATTACCGAACGGCAAATTATTGAGCGCATGAAGGATGAGTTTGTTTCTATAGTTAGTCACGAACTACGAACACCTTTAACTTCGATATGCAGCGCTTTAGGTTTACTATCAAATAATTCGCTTGATAGCCAACCAGTTAAGAAACATAGAATGTTAGAAATTGCCTTTGAAAATACAAACCGTTTGGTGCGTCTTATCAACGATATCCTTGATATAGAGCGCATCAACTCCGGCAAAGTTTCAATGCATTTTCAAATATGTAATGCTGCTGACTTAATGACGCAAGCTGCTGATGAAATGCGCGCGATGGCAGAAAAAGCCGAAATTACTCTTTGTGTGGCGCCGCTTCATGCTCAACTTTGGGCAGACCCAGATAGAATAGTTCAAACACTTACTAATTTAATTAGCAATGCGATTAAGTTTTCACCTGCTGGTAGTACTGTTTGGTTAAGCGCGGAAATTCAGATGACCCCTCATATCTTATTTAAAGTTAAAGATGAAGGGAGGGGAATTCCAGAAGATAAATTAGAAACTATATTTGACCGTTTTCAGCAAGTCGATGCATCAAATTCTCGTAACCAAGGAGGGACGGGTTTGGGACTTGCTATATGTCGAAGTATTGTACAACAACATGGAGGCGCCATTTGGGCAGAAAGTGTATTAGACGTAGGTAGTACATTTTATTTTACATTACCTTTATTACGAGGAACATAACTATGAGTAAACGTGTATTAATAATAGATGACGAGCAGGGTATTCGAGAAACAACTCAAGTATGTTTAGAAATAACTGGAGATTGGGAAGTTTTTACTGCTAGTTCGGGTAAAGAAGGTTTAGTGCTAGCAGCTAGTTCACAACCAGATGTAATTCTTTTAGACGTAATGATGCCAGATATGGATGGGTTAACAACATTGAAAAAAATACAATCCAATCCAGAAATTCAGCATATTCCCGTAGTTTTTTTAACAGCTAAAGCACAACCTGCCGAACAGCGTCAGTTTAGTCAATTAAATTTAGCAGCATTAATTACTAAACCCTATGACCCATTTACTTTATCAGACCAACTTACAGAAATAATTTTACGAAGAGTACATAAAACTTGATTCAACAATACCTAATGTTATGTCAAGAACAAATTGCAATACTACAAGGGATAGAATTTAATCCCCCAACCCCCCTTTATGTTAATTTAGCACGTTAAATACGCAAGAGCCGTATTATGTAGTCAAAAATATGGTATCATTAAATGATAAAGTAAAAGAAGTGAACTCAACATAAAAAACTCGTCAAGATATAAGTTACGGGATATGGTTTTCTCGCATCTATTCCTTGGAGTGCAGACCTTGATTTCACTGCCTTCCACATAAATCTGTCAGGCAGTCAGCAATGTAACTATGTTCGCGTTTAGATTTTTTCAATCCTAGCGAGCCATTCGGACATCTCAAGAGGTTGTTGCCAATTAAACATGAGTACTATAAAATTGTCAAGCTGCTGCTCGTTTAACTGTTCGAGTTGACTAACTATTTGTGGCGTGAGAGACTCGGCGCCAAACTTAGCCCGAATTACAGTACTTGCCAATTCAATTTTACCTTCTAGTTTACCTTCTAGTTTGCCTTCTAGTTTGCCTTCTAGTTTGCCTTCTAACCTAGCCTTGTTAATTTCATCGTCATACCAAGCATCGATTTGTGCCATCGTTTTCATAAAATCTTCATCCTCTGGAGTTAAGCTATCAGTAGGTATACCTTTCAGATAAACACAGTATTTGATACATGCACTTATTATATCAGTTTTTTCTCTACGGTCTGGAGATAACTGCTTGATTAACTCAAAAGCGCTAGTCGCAGAATGTTTATCTCCCAACATTTTTAGCCACATCGTTTCTGGAATATCATCCAGTTGCGCGATAATCACAATTCCCATCCGCAAAATTGGTGCAAGCCGATATACACCTGTACCTAATTCTATTGCTGCTTGAGCGTAGCATGATGCCAATATTTTTTCACTGCAATTAACTGTCAGTATCCACGTAAATGGATTTTGATCTTCAATTTGTTTTTTTACATATGAAGGCAGACGCTCTCGACTTGTTAAGTTTAGTTGAGTTTTAGCGTTCTCAATAAGTTCTTTTTGCTTTTGCCACCAATACAGATTCTTGCGAGTAATCGATTGATTAATATCTATCTCTTCTA
Organism: Calothrix sp. PCC 7716; assembly: GCF_019977735.1. Taxonomy (GTDB): domain Bacteria; phylum Cyanobacteriota; class Cyanobacteriia; order Cyanobacteriales; family Nostocaceae; genus Dulcicalothrix. Next base: position 7,787,752 of record NZ_AP025018.1, read on the forward strand.
AATAGGAGCTATAATGTTCAATAATCAGAGTTGGATTTTCTTGCATCAACGTATCGAATAAGCCTAAATTCTCCTCTTGCCATCCAACCTTTTCTCGCTCGACCATAAACATCAAATCTATTTCGAGGTCTTCATCGTTACGGACTTGGATGTTTTGCAGAGTTTCTCCTTTGGTTTTATATAAAGACTGGATATAAAATTTGAAGAAGCGGTCGTGTTTGTACTGAGCCATTTCAATCTATGCGCGTTTTTGGTAGAATTTTCATGTTGTGGCAGTAATTTTTACCTTACACGAGTGTAGTTAATTTATATATAAAAAATTGTAACAATAACTAAATTTTCTTACATTAGTAACCGATATAATTTTGTATTTAGTTATACAGAGAATATTGATTCGTCAAATTAATTTGCATTACTTGGGGAGTGCAGCTCATCGTTAATCGGTCGTGATTGTTGCCAACAGAATTCCCAAGAGACGCTCGATAGGCGTTATATCATATTCAGTAATATCAACCACAAGTTCAGTTCCTGAGAGCTTGAGGAATTTCCAACTACTGCCGTTGGTTACACGGGTTGGCTTTGAATTAGCGCGCATAGTTGGCTAGGGTATTTAGTTGAAGCTGAGATAGAGAACGGAGTTTATATATAAATTCAGTCATTACAAAAGCAAATAATAACTGCGGGCAAAGATTTATACCCGAAGCAAGTAAATTATAACGATGCCAATTATATTCGATTATTTCCGCTTTGCCACTTTTTGAACCATATGTGTGATTGCTATAGACTAATATTTATGAATGTAATTGTAAATTTTTTTAAACGGCACCCATTTCTTCATTAGTTCTTCATAACTTTCTTATATTGTGCAAATGTGACTGGAATTACAGATTGCTTGTAACACATATCTTAAGCAGTATGGAGGCAAGCACGCTTTCAACCTGACAAAAGTAATTTCAGTAACGCTGATATTGCAAGCGGTTGCGCTTTGTATACACCTGAAGTTACCCGGTTCGTCAAAAAAACCGGGTTTCACCAAATATAAAAGTTCCCTAATAACCAGGAGTGATAAATTCAATGGTACATGAGGGTACGTTTGAAACAAATTGTGATGATAATACTGTTTTAGAAGAAAATACGACTCAGGTTTTACAGAAACACCGTCAGTCGGTGTGGGAAAGGTTTTGTAGTTGGGTGACAAGCACTGACAATCGGTTGTATGTCGGCTGGTTTGGTTTGGTGATGTTCCCGACTTTGGCTGTGGCAAGTGTAGCTTTTATTGTTGCTTTTATTGCGGCGCCTCCTGTTGATTTATATGGGTGGGGTGAACCGATATCTGGTTCTTTGCTGAGTGGTAACAATATAATTACTGCTGCTGTGGTTCCCACTTCAACGGCGATTGGTTTACATTTTTACCCTATTTGGGGTGCCGCATCACTCGATGAATGGCTGCATAATGGTGGTCCTTATCAGTTGATTGTGTTGCATTTCTTGATTGGTATTTACTGTTATCAAGATAGAGAGTGGGAGTTAAGCTATCGTTTGGGTATGCGTCCCTGGATTAGTTTGGCTTTTTCGGCGCCTGTTTCTGCTGCTGCTGCGGTTTTGTTAGTTTATCCAATTGGGCAAGGTGGTTTTTCTGAAGGTATGCCTTTAGGAATTTCTGGAACATTCCATTTTATGTTCCAACTACAAGCCGAGCATAATTTCTTAATGAACCCGTTTCATATGATTGGGGTAGCGGGTGTGTTGGGAGGTGCGTTTTTAAGCACTTTGCACGGTTCTTTAGTTACCTCTACTTTTTGGCGTGCCACTAATGAATCTGAATCTATTAATAACGGTTATAAGTATGGTCAAAAAGAACAAACTTATAGCTTTATGGCAGCGCATGAGTTTATAGGTAAGTTGGTATGGCGCCGTTTGAGTTTTACAAACAAGCGTCAAGCTCACTTGTTACTTGCGGTTGTACCAGTTGTGGGTATTTGGAGTGCAGCTTTGGGTGTTGTATCTATGGGGTTTGGAGTCGATGGTATTAATTTTCAAACGATACACGATGTTGATTCTACAACAATTCCAACCTGGGCAGATTTGGTTAAATGGACAGACTTGGGGTTGGAAATGATGAGTGATACTAAGGTTCATCATTTTCCTTTGAATTTAATAAGTGATGAGTGCTGAGTGCTGAGTTCTGAGTAAAAAATTCTAGTTGTTAAGTTATTAACTCAGCACTCCCTACTCAGCACTCAGCACTACCTACTCAGCACTCAGCACTTTCTACTCAGCACTATTAACAGGAGGTAAGTAGATGACTATTACTCCAGAGCGGGAGCCGAAGGCTAGGGTGGTGGTTGATAATGACCCGGTTCCTACTTCGTTTGAAAAGTGGTCGCAACCAGGACATTTTGACCGCACTCTAGCAAGAGGTCCTAAAACCACTACTTGGATTTGGAATTTACATGCATTAGCTCATGATTTTGATACTCATACCAGTGATTTAGAGGATGTTTCTCGCAAAATTTTCGCTGCTCATTTTGGGCATTTGGCGGTTGTGTTTCTCTGGTTGAGCGGAATGTATTTTCACGGCGCCAGATTTTCTAATTTTGAGTCTTGGATGCAAAATCCAAATGGTGTACACCCTAGCGCTCAAGTTGTCTGGAATATTTTTGGACAAGAGATTTTGAATGCTGATATGGGAGATGGGTTCCACGGCATTAGAATTACTTCCGGACTATTCCAAATGTGGCGCGGTGAAGGTTTTACTATGAACTTTCAGCTGTATTGCACGGCTATTGGCGCCTTAGTGATGGCTGTGTTGATGTTATTTGCTGGTTGGTTCCATTATCATAAACGGGCGCCTAAGCTCGAATGGTTCCAAAATGTAGAGTCAATGCTCAATCACCACATAGCAGGGTTACTTGGTTTAGGTAGTTTGGGATGGACAGGACACTTGATTCATGTGGCATTACCAACGAATAAAGTGCTTGATGCTGGAGTACCTTTATCAAAAGTCCCTTTACCTCACGAATTTATTCTTAACCCTAGCTTGATGCACGAATTGTATCCTCATGCTGACTGGGGATTTGTGAAAGGGGTAGTGCCATTCTTTACTTTGAATTGGGGTCGTTTTTCTGATTTTCTGACCTTCAATGGTGGTTTAAATCCTGTTACAGGAGGATTGTGGCTTACTGATATTGCCCATCACCACTTAGCAATAGCTGTATTATTTATCTTTGCAGGTCATTTATATCGGACAAATTGGAACATCGGTCGCAATATCAAAGAAGTATTAGAGGCACATAGAGGTCCATTTACAGGCACTGGACATAAGGGACTGTATGAAGTTCTTACGACTTCTTGGCACGCGCAGCTAGCTATTAATTTAGCAATGTTGGGTTCTTTAAGTATTATCATTGCACATCATATGTATGCAATGCCACCTTATCCCTACTTAGCAACTGATTATGCGACGGCTACATCTTTGTTTACACATCATATCTGGATTGGAGGTTTTCTAATAGTTGGTGGCGCCGCTCATGCTGCAATATATATGGTGCGAGACTATGACCCAGCTATTAATAACAACAACAATTTAGACAGGGTGTTACGACACAGAGATGCAATTATCTCCCACCTTGCTTGGGTGTGTCAGTTCTTAGGTTTCCATAGCTTTGCGATATACTGCCATAACGACACAATGCGCGCGTTTGGTCGTCCTCAAGATATGTTCTCGGATACGGGAATTCAATTACAGCCAATCTTTGCACAGTGGATACAACATATACATACTGCTGCAATTGGAAATCCTGGTTTACATCCTGCGCTAGCTCTGGGTAGTGTATTTGGCGGTTTGCGGAATTTACATACTACTGGACTAGGCGCCACTGCTCCAGGTTTACACGAACCTGTAAGTTATGTATTTGGTGGTGGTATTGTCGCAGTCGGTGGTAAAGTCGCAATGATGCCAATGACTTTAGGAACAGCAGATTTTTTAATTCACCACATCCATGCTTTTACAATTCACGTTACGGTACTAGTACTACTCAAAGGTGTACTGTTTGCTCGTAGTTCTCGTTTAATACCAGATAAAGCGAACTTAGGTTTCCGTTTCCCTTGCGATGGTCCAGGTCGTGGTGGTACATGTCAAGTTTCCGCTTGGGACCATGTTTTCCTAGGATTATTTTGGATGTACAACTCCTTATCAATGGTTATTTTCCACTTCTTCTGGAAAATGCAATCTGATGTTTGGGGAACTGTTGGCGCCGATGGGGTAGTAACACACATCACGGGTGGAAACTTTGCCATGTCGTCAATAACAAATAACGGCTGGTTGCGAGACTTCTTGTGGGCACAGTCAGCACAAGTAATTACATCTTACAATTCAGCGCTTTCAGGTTATGGGCTAATGTTTCTTGCAGGACACTTTGTGTTTGGTTTTAGTTTGATGTTCTTATTTAGTGGTCGTGGCTACTGGCAAGAATTGATTGAATCTATTGTGTGGGCACATAACAAGTTGAAAATAACTCCAGCTATACAACCACGTGCGTTGAGCATTATTCAAGGACGCGCAGTTGGAGTAGCACATTATTTACTAGGAGGAATCGTTACGACTTGGGCCTTCTTCCTCGCACGGATGTCTGCTATTGGATGAGTGCAAATCGTAATAAGCACTTTAGTGCTTTATATGCAAGCACTGAAGTGCTTACAACGAGCTTACAACAAACATTCCCAAAATCAAATGAAAAATAAAAAATTATGGCTACAAAATTTCCCAAATTTAGCCAAGATTTAGCGCAAGACCCAACAACCCGGCGTGTTTGGTATACAATTGCGACTGCTCACGATTTTGAAAGTCATGATGGCATGACCGAAGAAAATCTTTATCAAAAGATTTTTGCTTCTCACTTCGGTCACATAGCAATTATCTTTCTATGGGCATCGGGTATCTTGTTTCATGTAGCTTGGCAAGGTAATTATGAATTGTGGATTACAGACCCAGTACATATTCGTCCCATCGCACATGCAATTTGGGATGCTCAATTTGGCCCTCCAGCAATTCAAGCTTTTACCCGAGCAGGCGCCGGCAACCCTGTAGATATTTGTTATTCTGGTGTTTATCATTGGTGGTACACTATCGGTATACGAACGAATAATGATTTGTACATAGGCGCCTTGTTCTTAATACTACTTGCATCAGTGTTCTTATTCGCTGGCTGGTTGCATTTAAAGCCAAGATTTAGACCAACTCTAGCCTGGTTTAAGAACAGTGAATCGCGTCTAAATCATCACTTAGCAGGTTTATTTGGTGTTAGCTCTTTAGCTTGGGCAGGACATTTAATACATGTTGCTATTCCCGAATCACGCGGAGTTCATGTAGGTTGGAATAATTTTCTAGCAGTGGCACCGCATCCCAAAGGATTGATACCATTTTTTACAGGTAATTGGGCAGCTTATGCTCAAAATTCTGATACTGCAAACCATGTATTTGGAACATCGCAAGGCGCAGGTACGGCAATACTGACGTTTTTGGGTGGTTTTCATCCTCAAACACAGTCACTGTGGTTGACGGATATGGCACATCACCATCTGGCAATAGCAGTTATCTTGATTGTTGCTGGTCATATGTATCGTACTAATTGGAGTATTGGTCATAGCATTAAAGAAATGCTTAACGCCAAAACATTCTTTAGTACGAAAGTAGAAGGTCAATTTAACCTACCCCACCAAGGACTGTACGATACAATAAACAACTCCTTGCATTTCCAATTATCTTTAGCACTAGCTTGTTTAGGTGTAGCAAGTTCTTTAACTGCCCAACACATGTATTCGATGCCACCTTATGCATTCATTGCCAAAGATTTTACAACGATGGCATCGTTGTATACACATCACCAATACATAGCTGGCTTTTTAATGGTAGGCGCCTTTGCTCACGCGGCAATATTCTGGATAAAAGATTATGACCCAGAGCAAAATAAGGGCAATGTCTTAGAACGAATGTTAAAGCACAAAGAAGCGATTATTTCGCATCTAAGCTGGGTATCCTTATTTTTAGGATTTCACACCTTCGGACTATACGTTCACAATGACGTAGAAGTAGCTTTTGGCGCCTCAGAAAAGCAAATACTCATAGAACCAGTGTTTGCTCAGTTTATCCAATCTGCTCACGGTAAGGTGCTGTACGGATTTAACACATTACTATCAAATTCCGATAGTATAGCTTCTACAGCTTGGCCAAATCATGCCAACGTATGGCTACCTGGTTGGTTAGAAGCAGTCAACAACGGTACAAACTCATTATTCCTGACAATTGGCCCTGGTGACTTTTATGTTCACCATGCAATTGCTCTTGGTCTACATGTTACAACCTTAATTTTGGTAAAAGGCGCCTTAGACGCGCGTGGTTCCAAACTAATGCCAGATAAAAAAGACTTTGGCTATGCATTCCCATGTGATGGGCCAGGTCGAGGTGGTACATGTGATATCTCTGCTTGGGATTCATTTTACTTAGCAATGTTCTGGATGCTTAACACATTAGGATGGATTACATTCTACTGGCACTGGAAACATTTATGTATCTGGCAAGGAAACGTAGCTCAGTTTAATGAAAACTCAACTTATCTAATGGGATGGTTCCGCGATTATCTTTGGGCAAACTCCGCACAATTAATTAACGGTTACAATCCATACGGAACAAGTAACTTAGCAATATGGGCTTGGATGTTCTTATTTGGACACTTAGCTTGGGCAGTTAGCTTCATGTTCTTAATAACTTGGCGAGGATACTGGCAAGAATTAATTGAAACCCTAGCTTGGGCACATGAACAAACACCCTTATCTTTCGGATATTGGAGAGATAAACCCGTAGCATTATCAATAGTGCAAGCGCGCTTAGTTGGTTTAACTCACTTTACCGTTGGATACATCGCCACATATGGAGCATTCTTAATTGCCTCCACCGCAGGCAAATTTGGATAATTAGCCATCTTGTGGAATAAGTATCTTGTGGAATAAGTATCTTGTGGAATAAGTATCTTGTGGAATGAGTATCTTGTGGAATGGGCATCCTTGCCCGTTCCAAATATAAAACTTTTTTGTAACATTTACCATTGCTTTTTAATCATGGAAACATTATTAATAAATATACCAACTTAAATAAATTATTTACCCACCGCTTCATTAGAAAAATTAATCATTCGACCTCTTCTCCTAACCTTTAGCCAATTGTTAGGGGATTTTCTTATGTATTCAATAGCTTTTTAATCCCCCCTAGCCCCCCTTAATAAGGAGGGAACAAGAAAGAGGGGATTTATAGTTCTTTTTACTAAATAAAAAGCGAGTTTATAGCTAGGTTGTTGACTTTGTGGGAAATTAGCCGAAAAAACTTCATGCTATTTTTGTGTCGTCGTAACTCGGACTCAACATGCGAGGTTTTCGACCAACTCTTTCTTTACAAAGCACGCTCCGATTCTAAAAATAAAAAATCACTCCCGGTTAAAAAATCAAAAAAATCAGTGCATTAATAGTATCGGCTCAATATGTTGGGGTAAGTAGTTGTTATGTGGTGTTTTTGAATAAATTTATTATTCTTACAAATCACTTAAGCCATGCGGGCGCCTTGCGCCGCTGCGCCACATAACTCTGCTTTAAATAATAAATTATTAATTGAATTAAACGTTTGGTCTTTTTACTTGCCTTGCTGAAACTCATCTGGTCTTAAAATGAGTCAAAAACTATAGCGACCAATAGATGCTCCACAAATCCAATACAATTTAAAATATATACAATAGCCATGCTGTGTTCTAATAAAAACGCTTGTCTTGGAAACTTAGGCAGGATGGAAACCGACACCGCAAACGTTTCCGCATAACTTTGTTATCAGTAAATAGGTTTATTAAGAAATAAAGAGTTTTTCACAATTATCATAAAGCCCAAACGTGTTGGGGAAGGAGTGCCTTCCCCAAACCCCAACCCGGTACCTGTTTTTTACTGACTTGAGTGCCCTATCGGTCACTAGTCAGTAAAAAACAGGTTAGTAAAAATAAACAGGTCGTTATATACCAAATATGAACTTAAAATATAATACTAACAAAAACTATATTCACAAGAGCGCGGAGGTTATAAGCTTCAGCTTGTAACCACGCCACGGCGCCTATAATCAAGCGAATAAATATAATATTCTAAAATACGCACAGAAGTTAATACATGAAAAAGTGATTGGATTGTGGGTATTTCATCTTATTTACACTCTAAAGTTTTAAGTTTTGTAAACAGCTTTTAATACGTAAGTATTTACGATTATATATTGTCATTATAACTAGAAAATACAATTCTTCTCTTTGAAAGCATTGATTGTCCAAAAACTTTAGTTAACCAAATTTCTAGGTCAGCATATCGAACTGTTTCTAATGCTTGTTTTACCACTGAAGTAGTTAGATTCATAGTGCATAAAGAAATATTCAAAATCATTTGACCCATCTGTTTTATTGGAGATTTAGAAGAAAACTGCTTGTATTTACCAAAAATTGACTCAAGCACATCAGAAGTTCCCAAAAAAGTCTGTCCTTCAGGAATCTGACTACTTTCGCTGGTAATAAATTCAAGAATATTTTGTCTAAAATTCGAGCTTAAATTTGTATTTAACAAAACTTCGTCTAGCTCAAAAATATCTACAGATTGTTGGTTAATTCCACAAGTTTTTAACTGAGTTTCTAAGTTCCTTGTAGTTGTAACCATTTGGCTCCAAATCAAAATTTCATTTTGATAGTTATTTAACCATGCAAACTTTTCTTTCAATTTTTCGTTTAAGATATCTGGCTCAATATTTGGTGCCAATCCAATTATTATTTCAATTGGAGCATTTAAGACCATTTGTGCCCAATTAATCAAACTTTCAATATTAAAATAACGACACAGAGAACGTTGAGATGGAGGAGATAGAAATGCTAATTCTGTCTGTTGAAGTTTTCGACGGCACTGATTACACTCAACCCGAAAGGATTGATATTTATCCGACCTCTCTAACTCATATTTAATAAATAAAGCCATTGCATGAGTTACATCGTAAGTATAAACAACATCAGGATATTTTTCTTTATAAAGTCTGATTCCTCTTTCAAGGTCGCTGCCGTGGTCAGATACTATTTGTAATGGATAACCAACCTTATTACTCAATTCAGTCAATTTTTGCTCAATTAGCTCCCCTTTGGTCGAGTACATAATTTCAATCGCTAAAAGTTGAACATCAGTCAGGCGATAAACCTCGTTTTGAAGGTAAAACACTTTGTTCAAAATATTCTTGAGTAACTCCTAACACCACTAAGCATTTTTGTGTCCCTAGTTCTACTGTTAAGTCAATAATAAAAATCCAATCAGTTCGATATTCTTTTTCTCTATTCAACTCATATAAACCAATGCGACCTAGCCATTTTCTAATAATGCTAAAACTTGGTGCCTCCAGAGACGTGAATTCTTCATATAACCCGAAGATTTTTCCAACTCCTCGTAAACTACTTCCACAGTTAATTATTTCTTTCACCGCAAGTTGCACAGTTTGAACGCAGTAATGATGACCACTTGCTCTGACTGTTTCTGTTTGAGGACTTGAAATTATGTCCGATTCAAAGTTCACATCCCCTTTTTTTGCCCATCAACTGATTGGGTGGCTTTTGAACGTAATTGGTTTTCAGCCTCCATTGCACGCTTTTTCCAATTTTTCCTTGAAAGTGACAAATCTCTAACCTTTATCTCAAGCGCTCTAAGCCTTTCTTGCTTATCTAGAGCTTTTTCTTTCCAATTGTCTCTACTTAGCCTAAATAAACGCGCCAAGCGACTTACTGGACTTTTAAACTCATTCATCACAAACCAGCTCCCCAAGCCTGGGTATAAAACGACATATATCCTGTATGAAGAAATATCATCACGAGGCGCCCAAAGTCAACACCCTAGTTTATAGCCCCCCTTATTAAGGGGGGGTTGGGGGGATTTAATTTAAATTTAACTTTTGTAACAATATATTTATAAATAGCGATAAAATTGTTTTAATAAAAATATAAAACAGACTAAAAATTGTGAAAAACTATAAATGCTATTCTTTGATTTGCTCAAAATCTTTAATCTCATTCTCAACAAAGCAAAGAATCTAAAAATCTGCATAAATTAAATCTGATGTAGCACTATGACAAACCTAGATAATGACATCATCAAACCCTTTAGAGGCGACCCATTCGTCGCCAATCTTTCCACACCCATCACCGACTCACCCCTAGCCAGAGCCTTTATAAACAACCTACCTGCATACCGTCAAGGATTAACTCCTTTTATGCGAGGACTAGAAATAGGTATGGCACACGGATACTTCCTTGTTGGACCAGAAGTAGTAGTTGGTCCACTGCGAGAAACCGCTCACGGCGCCAACTTAAGCGGACTAATTACCGCAATTTTTATCACAGCATCAGCCTGTCTAGGAATATCTATCTTTGCCCTTACGACATTTCAAGGCAACCCCAGAGGCGCCTATAGTTCCTACAGCAGAGACTTCTTACGACCATTAAGAAAGCGCGAAGAATGGAATCAACTGAACGCAGGAGTATTTCTTGGAGCAATGGGAGGCGCCATCTTTGCCTATTTACTCCTAGAAAACTTTACTGACTTAGACGCAATTTTACGTGGTGCCGTCAATATAAATTAGGAGCATTACAAAATGACAACAGACATGACACAACTGACAGGTCAATATGCAGCAGCATGGTTGCCTTGGATAATGATACCCTTAGTTTTTTACATCCTTCCTTTTCCAGTATTTGCTCTCGCTTTCTTATGGATAGAAAAAGAAAACATCGAAGAAGAAAGGACTTCTCTACTGATAGATACACCAATGGGTAGTATCCCCAGTATGACTCTAGAACCTACTATTGAAGAAAACGAAGATTTAGATATGTAAATTAACAACGTTGATAGCGCATCCCTGGTAACTGTGCAATTAAGCCCATTAACTCAAGTTGTAATAGCGCACTAGAAACTAAACCCGGCGCCATACCTGTTTGTTGAATAATCACATCAAAAGCAGTAGAGTCCATCGAAACTGTTTCAATAACCTTTTGAAGTTCAGGTTCTAACTCAGGTAAAGCTGTTTTTACAGTTGCTGGTATTGAATCAAACTGTGGTATGGCTCCTAGCATTTTAATTAACTCATCGAGTTCGCTCGGAATTGGTGTCGCGCCTTGTGTTATCAGCTTTAAACAACCTTGAGAATTATAATCATCTACTCTACCCGGCAGTGCATATACATCACGTCCAAACTCGTTCGCGTAGTCAGCTGTAATTAAGGCGCCAGATTTAATAGGCGCCTCAAGTACCAAAACCGCGCGACACAAACCAGCAATAATGCGGTTGCGACGAGGAAAATGTGTGCGGTCGGGTGGAGTTTTGCTTTTAAATTCGCTGACAACCATTCCTTGCTTTAATATTTGCTGGTAAAGTTTTTGATTTTTGGCAGGGTAGACAACATCAACACCTGTACCCAGAACAGCAATAGTGCGTCCGTCTGCTTTCAATGCAGCAATATGACTTTCACTATCAATTCCCTCTGCCATTCCCGAAACAACTGTAAACCCATTTTTTGCAAGCGCAGTACTAATTTGCCTAGTCCAGCGAATACCATACTCACTCGGTTGTCGTGTCCCCACAATTCCAATAAGTCCTTTTTGCCCCAAGTTTTCTTCTAATTCAACGACGCCGCGATAGTACAAAATAGGTGGAGGACTCGCAGTTTCCATAAGTAAACGCGGGTACTCATCATCAACAGGTGTCCAGAAATAAGGATTTTCTTCAAGGTGTTGTGCAAGAAACTCTTCTGGATGAATAGTTTTATTGAAATTAGCTCGCTCTTTGCCGACTTTTTGTATCGTGTTGAAACCAAAACCTTCTACGGCGCCTAATTCACTTAACTTTACTTCCCATGCAGCTTGTAAAGAACCAAAGTGCTGATACAACCGTTGTAATAATACCGGGCCAACACCAGATAATTGCGACCAAGCTAGCCAATACGCGCGTTCTGACAACTTCCCATCCTCAATAACTATATATAGTATTCCCAGGCACCTGTTTTGGATTTAAAGCTTACGATTAAAATTTAACTATTTTGGTTCTTCAGTAGTTGTTATGCTAAATTGTTAAATATAGATGTAAATAATTATTAACTTATTTTAAAAAATATTACAAAAAAGCTTGATGGCATTGACTTGTAAGCCTTATTTATTATTGACTATATATATAATTATTGTATTTTAGGGTACATTTACAGTCATGGTCAATAAAAAAGATATAAAAATCTTATCACAAATTCTGGATATAGACGAAGTAAAAGTTATATCGCACAGCATTTATAACGAAATTGGAATAATTTTACGAACAGAGCCAATAAAGCTGTATAGTGTATGTCCATCTTGTGGTACGGAAAGCCATAAACTACATCAAAACCATCGTCATATTATTAAAGATTTACCTTTTGGAGAGAAACCAATTTTTTTAGAAATAAATCGGCGCCAATTTAAATGCAGAATTTGTAAAAAACCCTTTAGTGAAGAATTTGACTTTGCAAGAAAGAAAAGAACTTATACAAATCGGCTTGCAAATCAAATAATACAAGAAGTTTTAGAAAACGACATACATAGCGTAGCATCAAAAGGTATAGTTACAACAGAAGAGATAGAAAGAATGTTAAAAGATGCATCTGAAAAACTAAATTTAACAAAACCTAAAAATTTAAAAAGGCTTGGAATTGATGAAATAGCTTTAAGAAAAGGAAAGGGTAATTACTGTGCAGTGCTAATAGATTTAGATACATCTAAACCAATCGCTATTTTGAACGCGCGTACACAAGGAGTAATCGAGGAAGTTCTTATCGGTTGGGGAGTTGAGGTCTTAGAGCAAATTAAAGAAGTGAGTATAGATTTATGGCAAGGGTACAAAAATTTAGTGATAGAATTAATGCCTAACGTTCAAGTCGTCGCCGATAGATTTCACGTAATGGTGCAAGTAAATAAAGAATTAGACACACAGAGGAAGAGAGAAAAGTACAAAATAGAGGAATTAATTAAATTAGCAGAAACATCTGAAAAGAAAGATGAGTACGAAAAAATATTAGAAGGTTTGAAAAATAGTAAATATGCTTTACTCAAAAATGAAAAGGACTTAAATGAAGAACAAATCAAAAAATTAATTCAAGTTAAAGCTGTATCTCCTACTTTAAAAATGATGCATGAATTAAAGGAAAAACTTAGAATAATTTTTAATAAAACTAATCATTGGTATCCAGCAGTATTTAAATTAGGTATGTGGCTTTCAAAAGCTAAAACATATTTCCCAAATAGCAATAACACTTTTATTCGTTGGTTTGATGAAATTATTGCTTATTTTGATAATGGCACTACTAGCGGCGCCGTTGAAGGTATCAATAATAAAATTAAATTAATTAAGCGCTCCGCTTATGGGTTTAGAAATTTTGAAAATTTCCGAGTTCGATGCTTATTAGCTTGGCACTTTAATTGTTAGTTTAGCATAACAAGTACTGAAGAACCTAAACTTAAAGAATTACGTACAAAAAAGATCCAAGATATGCGCTATCAGATTCACGGTCATGATTTTATTGAGCTTCTATGTTGGTTCATTAGACCCTATTTAAGAAAAGAGATAAGAACTTCCTATAATTCAGAGATTCTAGCAGGAAGTTTATTAGCATGCGTTGATGCTGATTACCTAGCACAGGAAACTTTATTTCAAAAGTTACTTACTCGTATGGGCAATTAAAATTGGTGAATATTTGTATATATTCCAATATGACTCATTGATTTACCCCTTAAATTAGTAAAAGTCCATCGACTAATGCCTGTAAAGCTTTCTCAAGTCTTGGTAGTGGAGGTTGAGGAACGTTAAAATACCCTACTAGCTCTAACGAAACATGACCGTGCAGTGTTGCCCAAATCGCGCGGGCAATCTCCCAAGCTTCATCTTCAATAGAATTATCTGGCGCCATACAATCTTGAACAGCTTGAACTAAAAGTTTAAAACTCTCTTCACCCAACCAACGATTTGCATCACTAGGTGTATATTCTGGAATCACTTTGAGAAACATTACAGAATAGTAAGCTGGATTTGCAAGGGCAAAATTTCGACACGCATAACACAAAGCATAAATATAGTCTCGTGCATTACCTGGATAAGACACTGCTTCAATACATTGACGCAACATATCGAAACCGCGTAAATACAGTTCATCAACTAATCCCTGTTTGTTACCAAACATGTTATACAGCACAGTAGTCGAACAACCTACAAGCTGTGCAATTCGCCTCATCGAAAGAGCATTTGGCCCCTCGCGCATCAGGATATTACTGGCATCGTCCAGAATTCCCTTGCGTAAATTTTGTTGGTGCAGGTCTTGGGCTGCACGGTAATTAGTAACACCATTTTTTGAATAACACTGTTATTGTCCATAATTATTTTTATATCGGCATGTAAAAAAAAGTCAACCGCCCATTCTCTCAAGTAGTAATCTTTACAATCCAATTCCAATAAGTTATACAAGTATTACAAGTGAGTTGAATGTAATAATAGTTACCATGATTCTTAGATATACTGCTGGCTATATTCCGGGTAAAAAATCAGAGGGTGCGAAGTTTCATCAAATAGGACGTTTCCAGAGTAAGCAGTTACCACCCAAAGTAGACCTGCGTAAATATATGACCGATGTAGAAGAGCAGGTTGGTAATAGTTGTGTTGCTAATGCTTTTGTAGGCGCCTATGAATACCTTGCAAAACGGGCTTTGGGAGAATCTGCTAATGTAAGCCGTTTGTTTGTTTACTATAACGCACGGTCGCTGCATGAAAGCGAAAACGAGGACAAAGGGACACAAATGGAACTAGCAATCGATGCCTTGTGCAAGTATGGAGCGTGTTCAGAGGAACTTTGGGCTAATGAGGAGGAACTAATCTTAGAAGAACCAGATGATTTAGCCTATGAACATGCAGCTAACTTTACAATTGAGGAAGCTGAGTTCGTTGAAACTGACCTTGACTTATGGCGCCATACTTTAGCAGAAGGATATCCAATTGCCTTTGCTCTCAATACATTTAATTCCTTTGATGAAGCTACAAAAAATCAAGGGCGAGTACCAATGCCCAAATCATCTGATGATGTACGCAAAACCCACGGATGGCACGCAATGCTGTGTGTTGGCTACTCCGATAAAGATAAGATGTTTATAGTACGCAACTCATGGGGTTCACAGTGGGGAGATGAAGGGTATTGTTATATTCCCTACGATTATGTAATTCACAAAGAGTATAACGGACACGACTCGTGGATTATAAAATCTGTTAGCGATTTAGATTTTAGTGCTGAGGTTTGGGAAGAGGATGAGTCAGTTTTTGCTGACGAAGGTTCTTTGTTGCTATTTGACTTCTATGTTACAACTTCCGACCCAGAAGGTTTTGCAACCGATTTAGAAAATCTATGTCTAAATTATGTAGAAAGCGACGAAGAATACTACTTTGACTATGAGTACGAAGAACAAGATGATGAAAGTTTTGTTCTTAATATTCTCAACTTTGACCTGACAATTGAAGACGCAACCGAATTCCTTGAGGAGTTAGATGCGCTTTGCGATGACTATGCCATAGATGGTGAATACGAGTACTGTATTGATGGCGAGGACTGTGAAGAAGATGAAGAAGAGTAGAGAAATATTTTGAGCTTTTAGCGTCCTGCTAAAGCACCCTTAGTAAACAAATTTGGGAATGCAATACCTGCTGACCAAGAGGTTGGTTTAATTTGCATACACAAACACGGGAACTCTTTTATATGCTGGTGTTCCTGCTCGTTTGTCAACCTGTGCATTAAAAATTACATTTACTTCTGGGTAAAACATTAACGCTGCTCCGGGTCGTACTGCTCCGTGAATAATTTCCACATTTTCTAATTTACCTGCGTTTCCCTTTACAGTAACTCGCTGATGTTCTTTCAATCCTGCTTTTTCTAAATCGATTCGATTCATTAAAATGCAGTTACGGTGGGGCATTCCTCGATACTTGTCTTCTATTTGATAAACTACTGTATTATGTTGAGCATAGCTACGCGCTGTTATTAATGCTACTACAATTCCTTGGGTTTGCTCTGAGGTGCCAAAATCTTTTCGGTCAGGAAGTGTTAATTGTGGCAGTGGTGTAACAAACATTTTAGCTTTACCGTTCTCAGTGGGAAAGTTAGGTGTATTAATAATGCGTCCACCAATAGTAAACTCTTCTTTAGTTTCATCAATCGTTCCTATTTTCTCATAACCTGGAACAGTTTGCGCGATTAACTTACGGATAAATTTTGTATCTCGAAGCTGGCGCCAATCTACCGGATATTCGCCGTGAATTCTATGAGCTAGCTCTGTCAAAAATTCTACTTCGGCAATTAAATCAGCGTTTTTGAGATGAGTTTTACCCTCGTCATTGAGACGTACAAAGTTATTACCCGATTCGACAGTTGTTTTATGAGGATTTTCAAATCTATTTAATACGGGAATGACAATTGTATTTTGTTTGGCTAATCCGTGAAAATGCCCTAGGTTGGGTTTTGTAGCCAAGTATATTATAGTTTCAATATTACCTAACGCGCGTTTTGCCTGAGTTGAATCTGGATTGGCGCCATATAAATTTCCACCTAGACAGATGAGTGTATCTACCTTGTGTTCGTCAGCAGCTTCAATCAACGAGCGAGTATCATAACCTTTAACACTACTTAGAGAACGTCCTAAAAGCCTTTCTAAAGCTTCTTGAAGTCCTTTTTTGATTTTTTGGCTTGTCACACCCATTGAGCCGAAACCCTGAACGTTTGAGTGTCCTCGCACGGGCATTACACCCGCTCCTTCTCTACCTATATTGCCGCTAATTAATGCAGTATTACCAATACTATAAACGTTATCTACACCATTTTCATGTTGCGTAATGCCCATTGCCCAACCAAACACAACACATGACGCATTGGCTATTATAGTTGCGGCTGCCTCAATTTCTGCTTGTGAGACTCCACATATTTCTGTAATAGTTTCCCAAGAAATAGAGCAAGCATTTTCAACTACTGCCTCCCATCCTTCTGCGTGAGCTTGAAGAAACTCTGTTTTAATATTTCGTGTTTCAATAAGTGCTTTTTGAATTCCAGTAAATAATACAGAATCGCTACCAGGAATCAGTTGAAGATACAGCGAAGCAATATCAGAACCAGGTACTAGAGATTTAATAGGGAAAGCAGGTGAACCAAATTTCACCAACCCTATTTCCATAATAGGATTAATAATAATTATTTTTCCCCCACGCTCTCGCAATTTAATCAACTCATTCATCAAACGTGGATGGTTGTAAGCAGAATTGGCGCCACTTAAAACAACACAATCAGCTTCATTCAAACTTTCTAAACTTACAATAGAGGTTTTTGTGCCAAACATCTGCTGAAGACCATAAGTCGAAGGAGCGTGACACAAATCTGAACAATCAGCTAAATTATTAGAACCAAGCGACCGCATCATTAATTGCAGTAAAAAAGCCGCTTCGTTAGAAGACCGACCCGAACTATAAGAAGCTACTCGTTCAGGGGTTTTACGAAAACCAGCTTCAGCTATTTGATAAATTTCTGACCAAGAAATGCGCTCATAGTGCGATTTACCCGCTCGCAAAATCATTGGAAAACTTAACCTTCCCAACCTATCAGCTTCCATTGAAGTCAGTTTTTGTAGCTCAGTAATGCTCTGTTGCTCAAAAAATTGCTGTTTAATACCCGGTTTAATTTCCGCCGAAATAGCCTCAACACTTTTCATACAGCGCTGAAGCTTCTCCCCGTCCTCATTAGTAAAACCCCCCTTTTGCCCTCCCGTCCCCCAAGAGCAAGAAAGACAAGCACTATGGTGAAGTAAAGTTTTCCAAAGTTTTGGTCCTTCAGGAGAAATAGTATGCTTTGCCCAATATTCAATAACAGGTAAGCCACCCCCAATATCTGGCGCCTCTTCGTTCTTATCATTAAACGGAGGGAACTGCTGGACGTTTTGGCTCTTATCCTGACTCATGGGACTTACCTACATCTAATAACGTTACGGCTTTTTTTATTATAAGCTTGCTCGAAAGGGCGCAGTCGCAAACTACTAGTAGTCCGTGTCATAAAATTTGGGGTGTTGGGTAAATATCACGATTTTGTAGAGACGCGAAATTTCGCGTCTCTACACCCCAGAATTAATGACACGAACCACTAGTAGTCCATGTCATTAATTATGGGGTGTAGGATAAGCGTACAATTGTATGGTGGGCAATGCCCACCTTACTACCAACAATCCAAAACTTTTGACACGAACCAGTATAAACGTAGCATTGGGACTGAAGTAGAACAAATTAGGACGGCATTAAATAACTTAGCTCACCGGAATGCACGCCTGCCTAGAAACCGGGCTTCTTGACAAAGACTTTGATATAAAACGTTGATTTATCGTACAGAAGCCCGGTTTCTTTAAACTTATTGAGAATGCTGCAAGATGTAACTTAGGATTAGCATCTTAAACATTACATTAATTAGTACTTACATAAACTAAAATTGCAGTTTTATGTCATTTAGGTGTCAAGCTTTTATTAAAAAATTGGCGTAAACAGAGATTTTCTATATTTGAGATTAGTTGTAATTTAATAATGTAAGCAAAAACACGGAGCCAACCAAAAGTAATTATTGCTTAGGAAATGGTTGGTGTTTTTACTTTCATCTATAGCAAGAATTTGAATTTATCTTAATAGAGGTTAATTATGCAACGCTTTTTCAGGTCTGTGGCAACAATCACTTTTGTCTCTATTCTCGCTTGTGTTCCTACTTTTTTATCATCTCAATCTGCTAGCGCAGAACAACGAATGAAAGGAAGTTATGTCGGCGCCGGAGTAAGTGTAGACAGCGGTGGAGCATCACCAACTGTTAATGGAAGGTTGGATTTAGACTCATTTTCTATCCGAGCTACTGTAACAGGCGCTTGTGAAAGTGGTGTATGTGCAACTTTATTTATACCTACTGTCACTTATGATTTTGGGCTGAGTGAAAATGCAAATATCTATGCTGGTATTGGCGGTTCTGTATTCACTCTTAGTGATAGTTCATCTTCCGTTTCTTTAGGCACTGGTGCTGTTTTACAAGCTGGTGCAGAAGGTGCAATTAGTAAAGATTTTGTTGTTTACGGAGATGGAACTTATTTTACTAATGGAGGTGGAACTCTCTTAAAAGTGGGTTTTGGTTACAAATGGTAATAGAAAATTTTCAATAGTATTTACAAGGAGAAAGTCATGAATTTAAAACAATTTGCTTCGATTGGAATTTTAGTTACTGGACTTGGATTTTTGGGTTTAGAGTCTGTAGATGCAAAAACTCCATTGCAAACATCATATACAGTAGCTCAAACTATTAAACCATCACCTATTTATGAGACATTCAAGTTAACGCATAGTTTCGATGGAATTGTTTATGAAAGTGTTCTAAAGATGGAGGGACATTCTGGAGTTATGAGAACCAGATATTTTAATCCTATAACTAGAAAAATAACTGTTGTTAGACAAACTATGAAACTAGATTCAACACCACAAGGGTTAGTTATATATGGCTATAACCCTGTAGATGATGTTACTAACAAACCAATTTCTTACTCACCAGATAATTATTTGATATCCATTCGTCCAGATGGTTCAGTTTTTTTACATTGTGATGACCAAGGACAATGCTCAAATGTAGATGTTGAATAAGTAGATTGTAGGGTGTGTAGATTGTAGGGTGTGTAGATTGTACGGTGGGCACTGCCCACCCTACTGTTGTTAAAAAGGAGATGTATGTAATATGGAAAATAATTTTGTAAGAGTCCTTAAACTTTTTACCCAAGTAATATCTTAATTATCTCAGCATATGAACAACAATCAACTTCAAATTACAACTATAATAGCATTAACAGCTATTGTAATATTGCAGAATACATTTAGTTCTCACATTCGACCAGCTAATGCCAATACACATGAGCAATGTATCCGTTTAAATCAGGGTAACGAAAAAATCGTAAGAATTGCTAGATAACATAAAAATCAAAAAGGTTTATAGCGCAGCGAAAAATATAAACCATTATCCTGTAATGAATCTCCTGTACCTTCTATAGCAACTAAAGGAATACCATAATCAATCGTTATATCAAAACTAGGAGTTATTTCCCAACGTAAACTGGTACCAAAACTAGCAATAAAATTTTGTTGAGGGTTTTCGCCACGATTATTCCAACCATAACCTAACTCAAAAAATGGTGTAAATTGTAAGCTTCTTAAATTACGTATAGGAGAAAAGCTATATTCTACAGAGGCTAGTATACCATTATCTGATGTAATTTGGTTTTGACGATAACCGCGAACCGTACCAACTCCACCAATACTGAAACGTTCCAGGGAAAGTAAAGAATCTGGTGTAAGTTGAGTATCGATACGCGCAATTAAAGTTCTTCTAGGAGATACTTGTTTTGCCCATTGAAATTGCCCGACCCAAGAAAAGAAGCGTCCATCTGTACCAGAATTATTGATTGTTGCGTCAAATGCATCAATACCAAAATTAAATTGTGAACGTGCGGCAAAAACCTGTGTTGCATCACGTTTTAGCCAATCTTGAAAAAATCGAATTGCAGTAACTTTTGACTCTCCATCTTCTGGTCCCGTGGAAAAGGAGAAAGGAACATCATCAAGGATAAATGTTTGATTTCGACGCAAATCTAAACCCAAACCTACAGCAAATTCGGTTTGTGGTTTTCTAATGATGGGTTGACGTAAACTAAATGATAGGGTTTCGGAATCACTGCGAATACCTAAATCATCAAACGGCGCCTCGGTAATTGTACTATTATTATTGTTATAGCGAACGCTGAAAGTGCCATTATTGGGAGTAATAGGAAACGTATAACCAAGACTATAGAGATTTAAACCTTGGGTGAGTCCATATTCAGCAGAAAAGCGGTCACCAAATCCTAAAAAGTTATCGTGGTTGAGAAAAATACTACCTTGAATTGAGCCAACACTAGGAGATTGGTTATTAGCAATTATAATACCAGCACTAAAAGCAGGCGCCTCTGTCAAACGTAACGATAAAATATTGAAACCAGCTTCTTTCCCTGCGGTTAATTCTGCCTCAACCCGTTCGAGTACCGGGTCAATTTGTAATAATTGTAGTGCTTCCCGAAGTCGGTTAACGTTAAGAGGTTTACTAATAGCAGGGTTGACACGACTGCGAATGTATGATTCTTGGAGTCGAGAAAGTCCAATTATCTCTAACTTTTCTAATTCACCTTCAACTACTTGGATGTTAACAACGTAATTCTTAGGGTCTGGGCGTTCTTTAGCGTCTGGGTCATCTGGAAGAAGAAAGGCGCCTGATGTAGCATAACCATTATCTATATAAAGTTGGGTAATTTTTGTTCGTAATTCAATTAGTTCCTCAAAGGTTTTTTCTTTGCCCTCATAATCATTTTTGATTCGGTCAATTTCTTTTTGTAGAACAGTATTACCCAAAACATTGACTTTTATAATCCTAACACGAAGGTTATTATTAACTGGCGTTTGATTTGGTTCTGATGTGTCAGGAACATTTAAAATGGGTGATGTTTCTGGTTTGGGAGTTGGTAGCGGAGTTGAAGGTGTTTTTTGAGGAATAGTTTCGTTAAGTCGCTGGAGAGTATCGGGAGGAACATTAACTCCACCAGGTGTGTTAGTTTGAGCTATTACATTTGCCGAAAAAACAAATTGGCTAATAGTAATAAAGCTGAAAAATGCACGCGCTATTCCTCTCATTGTTAAATTGTTCCTAATATAATTTTATTAAATAAGCGAAGAAAAACAGTCTCTTAAGCCCCCCTTATTAAGGGGGGTTGGGGGGATTAAACCTTTAAAATTCAGAACATTCATTACCCATAAAAACTTTTCCATTGGGTAGCTGATACATACCTTGTGGCTCTACTATACTGTCACCCTTTTTCCAAGGGCGCCGTTCTTGAGTTTGTGGTAAATTACTAACACTGCCTGTTGAATAAGTGCTAATTGGAGCATTACCAGGACGCGCGCTTAAACCACCAGACCCTCTCACGTAAAATGTACCGCTCTTCTTATCTCTAGCAATACAGCTAGTAGCAATAATCGCGTTAGTATCAATAGTATCTTTATTTAATTCTGTTAGATTATTAGGAATAAAGCTATTATTAGGAGAATTGATATCAGCAACACCAGAAACACCGAATTGGGAACTAACAGTAATATCGCTTAATTCTGTTTCTATAGGGCTAAAAGCAATTCCAAAAATACCTTGAGTGTTAATTTGTACTCTGCCACCATTTCCTTCAGAAGCATCAGCTTTGATATTACTATTTTCTCTAGGAGGAGCAACAACAAATTTTGCAGCAATATCAATATTACCACCATCGCCTCTTGCGTTAGTAGAAATATCGCTATTCCGTCGCAA
Organism: Calothrix sp. PCC 7716; assembly: GCF_019977735.1. Lineage (GTDB taxonomy): Bacteria > Cyanobacteriota > Cyanobacteriia > Cyanobacteriales > Nostocaceae > Dulcicalothrix. The sequence continues at coordinate 7,810,283 of NZ_AP025018.1, forward strand.
TACAAGCTTATCACTAAGGGTAAATTTAATATTACCACCATCACGACTAGCAGAACGGGCAGAAATAGAAGCTTTATCAATAGTAAGATTTCCACCTGCAATAAAAATATTACCAGCGGTTCCACTACCTTCACTATTAACTGAAATTCGTCCATCATTAGAAATAACAAATTCCCGTGGGTCAATAATAATGCTACCACCATTACCTGTAGAACCAGGAAATGTATTAGCAAATAATCCACTTGCGGCACCGTTATTATTCAAAGCTTCGTTTATTCTGTCATCATTGGCGCCTGTTCTTCTCAAATTTTCTTCTATTAAAGCGATGCGTTGGTTAAAAGTTGAATCGCTTCCTGATATAGTAATACGGTCTTTAACGTTAAGGAGAATATTACCTGCATTGCCAGCATCATTCGTACCAGTTCGTATTTGTCCACCATTAAATAGTTCAAATACATCAGCATTAATACTAATATCTCCACCTTTGTCTTCATTGCCAGTATCCGCACTTATAATGGCGCCATCTGCAATGCGGATATCACGACCAGAAAGACTAACATTTCCTGCTGCTCCAAATGTACCTTTTTCCGTCAAGCTTGCAATCCCTGTTGAAAAACCATTAGCACTAGTACCGGAAAAAATTATAGAATCAGAAGCTTTAATAGTAATATCACCTGCTTTGCCTTTACCAGGAAGTAAAGAAAGATTTTCAAGTTGGTTAGCACCAAAAACACCAGTAGTGATTACAGAATTTTTTGATATTATATTTCTAGCACTAATATCTATATTCCCACTATTTCCTACACCAGTTAAAACACCACTAGCAATATTGCTATTATTCAGTAATATATCTTCAGAAACTTGTAAAAATATATTGCCTGCATCGCCTTTTCCAAAAGTCCCATTTATTAATAAAGCGTTATCATTCAATGAAAGTTTTTTCGCTGTAATGCGTATATCTCCAGCTTTACCTTCAGCATTAACATAAATAGAATTTGCAATAGAACTAGAGTTGCCATTGCTACTTATACCTTCAAGAGTAACTGTATCGCCAGCATTGATAGTAATATTACCTGCATTACCATTACCAGTTGTACTAGCATTAATTATACTATTATTAATCAAACTAATATTATCGCGAGCCTTTATAAAAATATTACCACCATCACCCTGATTCAAAACACCAGAATCGATTAAAGCTCCATTGCTCATAAACAGAGAACCTGTTGTTATTTGAATATCTCCGCCGGCGCCTTGTGTAGGATTCTTATCAACATTCAGAAAACCGTAAGGTCCACTAGAAATACCACTGCTAACCCTTTTTCCGGCGCCGTCAATGGTAACTGTATCACTAGTATTTACGAAAATATTACTACCTTTCCCTTGACCGATAGTATTCCCATCGATTCGACCACCATTCTTTAATGCTAATACCCTTGCACTAATGCGAATATTTCCACCATTCCCAACAGCTTGTTCTCCAATACTGCTAGTAACACGACTAGACAAGCTAGAATCACCTCCAAATCCTTCAATTCCAACAGTTTCGCGAGCATTAATGTTAATGTTACCTGTATCTCCTTTACCATCACTGTTAGTTGCAATTGCAGCACCATTACTTAATAAAAGCGAACCTGCATTTATATCGATATTTCCAGCTTTACCTTCACCACCCGTTATTAAAACGCTTTGAATTGAACTATTAAAAGTACCTACTATTCCATCCAATTTAACTGCATCGCGCGCATTAATATTAATGTTACCACCTTCTCCTTTACCTGAAACATCAGCACTTATCTGACTACCATTAGTTAACGATAATGAGCCTGTTTGTATAAAAGTATTTCCAGCTTTACCTTCGCCAGTTTTAAATACATTATTAGTAATCTGTGCTACTCCATCTAAACTAATAATATTGCGAGCATTTATATTAATGTTACCTGTATTTCCTTTTCCATCCGAACTGCTACTCAGAAAAGCCCTGTTTGATAAAAATAAAGAGTCTGTTGTAATAATGATATCTCCTGCATTACCTTCGGCTCCAGATTGTACAGAGTTAATTGCACGGGTAGGGAAACCTCCACCATCAGAACCATCAAAACGAACAGTATCGCGCACGTTAATGGTAATAGTTCCAGAATTTCCTTTTCCGCGAACACTTCCTTGAATTTCCGAACCACCTGTTACTTCTAATGAACCAGCATTGATTGTAACATTACCACCATTACCAAAGGCGCCTGCTCCTACTTCAGTAAAAATTCCATTAGAAAATTTTGGTAGAGCTTCAGCAAAGGTTACTTTCCCACTAACATCTATATTAATATCACCACCATTTCCCCGACCACCAGAAAAGTCAGCAGTTGTACCTACAACACTTGTAGAAAGTACAGAACTATTAGTTAAAGAAAGAGAACCAGCTTTGATATTAATATTGCCACCATCACCAATAGCTCCATCTCCCACATTATTAAATATACTACCATTGTTAAAGGAAACTAAATCATTAACTTGAATATAAATATTACCTGCATTGGCTTTACTAAATGTACTAGAAGTGAGTACTGCTTGATCTGTTAAATAAAAAGAGCCTGCATTAATTGTAATATTTCCAGCATTTCCTTCTGCTCCAGAATTTAAAGTACCACGAATACCACTTGGTATTTGACCTCTGATACCAGAAATATTCACAACTCCACGTACATTAATATTGACATTTCCTCCGTTCCCTTTTCCCGGAGTTAGCTGATTTTGATTTTGACGAACTAAGGTTTGAATTTGTGTACCATCGGTAATTGATAATGAACCTGCTTCAATATTAATATTACCGCCATTTCCTGTAGCACCAGCTTCTACATTACTATCCAAATTAGAATAGCCGCTCAGAGATATAGCATCATTAATTTTGAGTAATATATTGCCAGCATTACCATTTCCTAAAGTGCTAGTATCAAAGAAACTTTCATCAGTAACAGAAAGTGAATTCGCTATTATATTAATATTTCCGCCATTCCCTGTTGCTTTCTGTCGCACACTACTAGCAACTAAACCATCACTAACAAGTACTTTATCTCCTGCAAGTATAGATATGTTTCCTGCATCCCCAACACCAAAAGTATCCGCACTCAAAATAGCATCATTACTTACAACTAATGAACCTGTAGTAATGTTTATATTACCGCTTTTACCTATAGCTTCTTCATCCACAATATTACTAATACGGGAATACTCATCAGTTAAAGTCACCGTTCCTGTCGCGTTTATTTGTACATCACCCGACTTACTCGTGGGATTACCCAATTTATTATCAATACCTGCTCTAACTATAGCTGCTCCACTAATATTTACATCCTTGCCAGTAAAAGCAATATCTCCACCACCCGAACCACGAACATTTATTTCTGCTCCATTAGTAATGGATATATTACCTCGTTCCACACCTTCAGGAATGTTAAAACTCAAACTATTGCCAGCTATATTCAATCCTACAATACCAGGCGCCGCCAAACTACCTAACTCTATTCTTCCGTTATACGCGCGCAGTCCGCCACTTCCATCAGAAGGTACATTAATAAGTCCACCACCTTCTATATTGATGTCACCACCTAAAAGCAACAAACTCTTACCATCGGGTACTCGCAACCCAGTAATGTTCTCACCAACTAGATTTTGTCCCGCAGGTGCAACAGAACGATTGGTAATATTACCTCTAGATATTTGATTAAATAAGAAAGCTGAAGGATTGATTGTCAGTACATCAACAGGTTGACCACCACTAGCATTATAAACTCCGCGTTCGCCAAACTGAATCCCGTTCGCCGTTGTAGCTAGAAACGAACCACCCATATCTAACCTCGCATTCTGTCCGAACAAAACTCCATTCGGATTCATCAAATATAGATTTGCATTAGAAGGTGTGAAGTTATTTGCTTGACGTACACCTAGAGTTCCAAAGATTTGTGAAGCGTTACTTCCTGTGACTCGTGCAAAAATATTTTGGATATTAGCATTGGGAGTCAGGAAATAAGCTCCTCTATTTTCACTGACGCCAAACTCCCTGAGACTATGAAATAAATTCTGCCCACGTTCGGCGCCTCCTATTATCGCATCGTTTGCGGCGCCGTTAAAGTTGAAAATGACTCTCGAAGACGACTCTGTTCCTAGTGTTTCGTCGGGTACAATGTTGCTCTGGGCAAAACTAGAACTAAAAGATGTAGTAAAAGCACTTACGCATCCGAGTAAAAGAGATGTACTCAAACGCCAAATAATACTGCCCAAACCAACATTTTTCACTTATAGTCTCCCCTGGTATTGATAAGTTCAATCTTTCGGAACAATTGATTTACTGATGGTGCCTGTCTGTATTTATCCAAACAAAGCGAACCGAGAGTAATAATCAATATGTCTTTAAAAATACCATGAGAATGTTTCCAGGCAAAAGTAATCTATACTACATCATACTCATTAGCCTGCTTATAGCAGGCTTCGCTCCAATTAGCCCTAGGTTTAAAACCTAGGGCAGGTGTCCCCATTACCCACCTGATAACCAGTTAGTTAAATCAGTAACCGACGTAAAATCAAGTAATTTCTCAGCTAGCCTTTCCAACTCTTCAGTAGACAAAGAACGCACACGCTCTAAGGTCGCCTCATCAATATTACCCAAACGGCGATTAAGTAGCCGTGTTACCAGTGATAATGCTTCTTCCTGCCTACCAATTTCAATGCCACTACGCTCGAAAGATGTTACATACTTCATACGTCGTCCAGCCTCAAGTTGTTTTACTTCAAGTTTAAACTCTGCTTCAATATCTGGTGGTAGAGTCAGCATCCAATCTACAAAAGCTAGTAAATTGATAACCTCCTGTTCCTCCAATCCTTTTTCGTATAATCTTCTTACTAAAGCCAGCTTCTGCACTTTACGTTCGCTACGGTCTTCCTTGGTATTAAGAGCAGCCAAGTGTGCCATAACTACCGTTGCAAAAGGGTTTCCATCGTTTTCGAGTTCAGCTAGTCTTTGTTGATAGTCTACTAATTTTATAATTGGAAACTCGAAATTTAACGAACAGCCAAATAAACTGTAACCAAAGCTCGATGGGCGCCAACTTTCTTTATCATCACCCAAAATTGCCAGCGAAGCTACTGATTTTTTATATTTATCGTAGATGCGATAATTATAGATATACATCCGCATCGCAAAATCTTCTTCTTCTTGCGATTGCACTTCAATATGTATTAATACCCACTCTTCTCGACCATTTTTGAGATGTACTTTTACTAACTTATCGGCAAAACGGCGCCCAATAGCAGCATCTTTAGCGACTTCTTCAAGTTCCTTATCCAAAAACTCTATTTCTTTTGTCCAATCAATTTGGTCATGTGCTACAGGAAAGAAGAACTCCATAAATTCTTTAAAATATATCTGTAATATATCCTTCCAAGGTGAATCATATTTAGTCGGTGGATTTTTGATTTTGTTCTCGCTTACTTCACTTGTTTCGCTGCTATTATTTATATCGTTATTATTAGTCATTTTTAAAATGGATTAAACTTTTTCGATTAATCCCAATATACTATCGAACAAAATTACTGTAAGCAAAAACGTTACAAATTGTTTAAGAGTTAAAATTTTATGATAGATTTATAAACACTTTACGAATTAATGAAAATAAGAATGATTATTCCCCTTCCCTCGTAGCTCACATCTTGCACCAGTTCGAGAAACCGGGCTTCTTGAGAAAGATTTTGCGCGCGTACCCTTAATTTGTCGTAAAGAAGCCCGGTTTCTTAGAATGTGGAGAAGGGGTTAGGGGTTAGGTTTCAGAACATTCATTACCCATAAAGACTTTTCCATTAGGCAGTTGATACATACCTTGTGGTTCTACTATGCTGTCACCCTTTTTCCAAGGGCGCCTCCCTTGCGTAGATAAATCTTGTTCTGGTAAATTACTAACACTGCCTGTTGAATAAGTACTAATTGGAGCATTACCAGGACGCGCGCTTAAACCACCAGACCCTCTCACGTAAAATGTACCGCTCTTCTTATCTCTAGCAATACAACTTGTAGCAATAATTGCATTAGTATCGATTGTATCTTTATTAAGTTCTGTTAGATTATTGGGAATAAAGCTATTATTAGGAGAATTGATATCAGCAACACCAGAAACACCGAATTGGGAACTAACAGTAATATCGCTTAATTCTGTTTCTATAGGGCTAAAAGCAATTCCAAAAATACCTTGAGTGTTAATTTGTACTCTGCCACCATTTCCTTCAGAAGCATCAGCTTTGATATTACTATTTTCTTTAGGAGGAGCAACAACAAACTTGGCAGCAATATCAATATTACCACCATCTCCTCTCGCATTAGTAGAAATTTCACTATTACGTCGTAATACAAGCTTGTCACTAAGAGTAAATTTAATATTACCACCATCACGACTAGTAGAACGGGCAGAAATAGAAGCTTTATCAACAGTAAGATTTCCACCTGCAATAGAAATATTACCAGCCGTTCCACTTCCCTCACTATTCACTGAAATTCGTCCATCATTAGAAATAATAAATTCACGAGGGTCAATAATAATGCTACCACCATTACCTGTAGAACCAGGCGCCGTATTAGCAAATAATCCACTATTGGCGCCTTCATTTGTAACAACATCACTTAACTGCGTATTAGTAGAACCCGAACTTGTTAAACTATCTTGTGCTAAAGCTAATCGTTGGTTAAAGTTTGGGTCACTTCCAGATATAGTAATACGGTCTTTAACATTGAGGCGAATATTACCTGCGTTACCACTACTGCGAGTATTCCCTAGTATTTGGGCGCCGTTAAAAAGTTCAAATATATCAGCATTGATGGTAATTTCACCACCTTTACTTTCATTAAAAGTTGCAGACGAAATAATTGCTCCATCTGTAGCACGGAAGTTTTTGGTAGTTAGACTTACATCTCCCGCATCACCTGATGCACCTCTCTCTGTTAAGGTTGCTATTGTACTAGAAGCACCAGTAGAACCAATACCTGAAATAGTTATAGAATCAGATGCATTAATGCGAATATTTCCACCTCTACCATTACCTGCTGGAAGAAGAGTACCGTCTAATGTTTGTGAACGAGCTATTCCAGCACCAATTAGAGAACCATTAGTTAATGTTAGGTTATTTGTCTCAATATCTAAGTTTCCACCTTTACCAACACCTCCAGAGAAAACGCTGCTATCAATGAAACTAGTACTCATTGAAATATCCTCAGATATTCGCAAAAAAGTATTACCTGCATCTCCTGTTCCAAATGTACTATTGATAATGCCAGCGTTGTTCAAAGACAATTTTTTGGCACTAAATCGTAAATCTCCAGACCTTCCAAAACCTCTAGGAAAAACTGCGCTAATGACAATAGGGTTTTGATTACTTTCAGTCGTACCAGACAAACTAATAGAATTACCAGCATTAAGAGTTATATTGCCTCCATTACCTTGCCCAGAAATACTGGCGTTGATAAGAACGTTATTAATTAAGTTAATATCATCACGGGCATCAATCAAAATATTACCACCATCACCTATTCCAGAGCTTTGGGAACTAATATCAGCACCATTACTGATATTAAATAACCCAGTTGTTATTTTAATATCTCCTCCCCTACCTTGCTTTCCTGGTAAAATTACGCTACTGGCACCGCTACCTAATCCATTACCAGCCCCATCAAATTTAACACTATCGCGCGCATTTATTACAATGTCACCAATTTCACCTTCACCAAAATTAGCTAAAATACCACCATTGGTAGCAGACAGACTTCCAGTTGTTACCTGAATGTTTCCACCTTTACCCGCAGTTCCCGACATCAAGCTTACAATACCGCTGCCTGTTCCATCTCTACCACCAACACCATCAATATTTACAGCATCTTTAACATTAACAAAAATATTACCACTGCCACCAGCCCCGAAACTGCTAGCATTAATTTGGCCACCATTTTTAAGAAATAATTCTCTACCTGTAATCCGAATAGTTCCACCATTTCCTGTTGCTTGGGTACTAACTGTACTCCTGGCTTCGCTCGATAAAAACTGCTTCTTATCAAATCCTTCAAAAGTAATTGTATCAAGAGCATTAATAGTAATATTGCCTGCATCTCCTATTCCCGCAGTGCTAGTAGCAATATCAGCACCATTACTTACTAAAAGTGAACCTGTTGTTATCTGAATATTCCCAGCTTTTCCTTCAGCATTAAGGAGTATCCCAGTCCTAATTGCACTTGCATAACTATCTACTCTACCATCTAACTTTACCGTATCACGAGCATTAACAATAATATTTCCACTGTCTCCTTTACCTAAAACATCAGCACTTATTTGGCTACCATTCGTTAAAAATAATGAACCTGTTTGTATAAAAGTATTGCCAGCTTTACCTCTACCTGTACTTAATACATCAGTCCTAATTTCGGCAATTTTATCCATTCTAATAGTATTACGAGCATCTATGCTAATATCACCTGCATTTCCAATTCCATTAGTGCTGGTGCTTAAAAAAGCATCATTGGTCAAAAATAAAGAACCCGTTGTAATTTTTATTCCTCCAGCATTACCTTCTGCCCCCGGTTGTACACTATTAATAGCGCGACTAAATAAATCTCCACCATCAGAGCCATCAAAACGAATAGTATCGCGCGCATTAATAGTAATAGCTCCAGAATCTCCTTTTCCACGGGTACTTCCTTGAATTTGGGAACCGCCTGTTATTTCGAGTACATCAGCATTAATTGTAACATTACCACCATTACCAACGGCGCCTGCTCCTACCGCATTAACAATTCCATTATTAAAGCCTGGTTGAGCTTGAGCGAAAGTAACTTTTCCAGTCACATCTATATTAATATTACCACCATTACCTTTACCACCAGTAAAATTAGCAGTCGCAGCATTAACTTGTGCAGAAATTATAGAGCTATTAACTAAAGAAAGAGAACCAGATTTGATATTGATATTGCCACCATTACCAACGGCGCCATCTCCCACATTACTAAGTATGCCGCTATCATCAAGAGCAACTAAATCATTAACTTGAATAAAAATGTTACCTGCATTCCCTGTACCAAAAGTACCAGAACTAATTACAGCTTTATCAGATAAATTTAAAGAACCAGCATTAATTGCAATATTGCCCGCTTTACCCTCTACTCCAGTCAAAGTACTGCGGATACCGCTAGGTATTCCATCTTTAATACCAGAAATATTAACGGCGCCGCGAACATTAATATTAACATTTCCTCCATTTCTTATTCCTGGAGTTTGTTCACCATCTTTTGTCCGCACAAAACTTTGAACCTGTGTGCTATCAGTAATAGACAAAGAACCTGCTTCAATATTAATAGTTCCACCACTACCTACGGCGCCTGATTCTATATTACTGTCAACAATAGCATTTACCAGCGAGACAGCATCATTAACTTTTATAAATATATTCCCACCATTTCCAACTGCTCTCGATTGAACACTACTACCAATCGTCGCATCATTAACCAGTAATTTATCAGATGCAATAAATATATTTCCCGCATCCCCTATACCAAAAGTATCTGCGCTCAAAATAGCATCATTACTTACAACTAATGAACCTGTAGTAATATTTACATTCCCGCTTTTACCTATAGCTTCCCCATCCAAAACATTACTAATACGGGAATTCTCATCAGTTAAAGTCACCGTTCCCGTCGCATTTATTTGTATATCACCCGACTTAGTTGTAGGACTACCCAACTTGTTATCAATACCTGCTCTAACTATGCCTCCTCCACTAACGTTCACATCCTTGGCACCCAAAGCAATATCTCCACCACCCGAACCACGAACATTAATTTCTGCTCCATTGGTGATGGATATATTACCCCGTTCCACACCTTCAGGAATGTTAAAACTCAAACTATTACCAGCTATATTCAATCCTACAATACCAGGCGCCGCCAAACTACCTAACTCTATTCTTCCGTTATACGCGCGCAGTCCACCACTTCCATCAAAAGACGCATTATTAACAAGTCCACCACCTTCTATATTGATGTCACCACCCAAAAACAACAAACTCTTACCATCGGGTACACGCAACCCAGTAATGTTCTCACCTACTAGATTTTGTCCCGCAGGTGCAACAGAACGATTGGTAATATTACCTCTAGATATTTGATTGAATAAAAAAGCCGAAGGATTAATAGTCAAAACATCAACAGGTTGACCACCACTAGCATTGTAAACTCCGCTATTGCCAAACTGAATCCCGTTTGCCGTTGTAGCTAAAAACGAACCACCAACATCTAACCTAGCATTCTGTCCGAACAAAATTCCATTCGGATTCATAAAGTACAGATTTGCTGTGGAAGGTGTGAAGTTATTTGCTTGACGTACACCTAGAGTTCCAAAGATTTGTGAAGCGTTACTTCCTGTGACTCGCGCAAAAATATTTTCGATATTAGCATTAGGAGTTAGAAAATAAGCTCCTCTATTTTCACTAACGCTAAACTCTCTAAAACTATGAAACAAATTCTGTCCACGTTCGGCGCCTCCTATTATCGCATCGTTTGTGGCGCCGTTGAAGTTGAAAATAACTCTCGAAGACTCGGTTGCTCCTAGTGTTTCGTCGGGTACGATGTTACTTTGGGCAAAACTTGAACTGATAGATGTAGTAAAAGCACTTACGCATCCAAGTAAAAGAGATGTACTCAAACGCCAAATGATACCGCCCAAACCCACATTTTTCACTTCAAGTCTCTCCTGGTGTTGAAAGGTTCAATGTTTCGGAACAATCGATATACTAACGGGTGCCTGTCTATATTTATCCAAACGAAGCGAACCGACACTAATAATCAATATGTCTTTAAAAATACCATGAGAATGTTTTCGGCGCCTAAATTGTCATTTATTGTCAAGTACCACTAATAAATATTTCGGGTGAGTTAAATAACTCATAAACATTAGCATTTAGTGCCTCTGTTAGATACCTTAAAAGTCTAAAGGATACAGTAGCGGGTGCCTTCTCGTTTCCTTCAGGATGTTCTAAAAGCTGTATGTATTGTTGAGACACTTTATAGCCGTACTTGTCAATAAGTTTCTGAGCCAGCGCACGTCTAGAAACTTTACCCCGCATCAACTTTAGTTTTTTACCGAACTCCGGCTTCCAGTCTACGGATGCAACAATATCAAGTTCCAGCATAATAAGTTTTTTACTAGTCATACTTGACATATAATCACATATAATTTTATAGTTACACTAGTAAATATTAAAATATATTTAGAGGGGTGTAAAACTTGGTTTTGATAATACGCAGGCGCGCGACTGCCGAGGAGGTGGACGAAATGCTCTTGGAATTCGGAATGTTTATCAAGCTAGCAGTCGATATTGAGCGTCGTATATTGGCAGGTGGAGGAGAGATGCATTATTACTGTGAGCAGGAATTACTTGCGGATGGTAGTAAGCAAAAAGATATTTGGGGAGCAGGTTTTGAGCCTGAGACACAGAAAATTACTTACGACTCCTTGATTAATATTCGCGCTCCTCAAAATCGTTCAATGGAAATATCAGACCCTATCATAAGAGAAAGAGTTGCAAAAATTATTATAGAACTACTAGGTGGAATATGACAGATTTAATACAGCAAGAAAAGATTTTTGTACAAGATGACGTTGCTACTCGTTTAAGCAAGATAGCAAACAACCTCAGCGCCATTAAACGAGAAGTGACTTTTAATCCCTCAGCAGCAGCTTCGTTGATTAGAGAAAGTTTGTTCTTTATAGAGTGGACGGCACCGACTTTAATAGAAGTTGACGTGGAACAAGCACAAGAGCTAGTTGATGTAGGAAGAACCTTAGCACGCTGGCAATACCGTTGGGACAAAATCTGTCAGGATTCAGAAGCATTATCAGATGTTGCTATTGAAGCAGGAAATTTATCTGAACATCATATCTTTAGTTAAAATTAAAGTCTGCTCAGTTAAAAAGATTTGTGAAGCGTTACTTCCTGTGACTCGCGCAAAAATATTTTGTATATTGGCATTGGGTGTCAAAAAATAAGCTCCTCTATTTTCGCTGACACCAAACTCTCTAAAACTATGAAACAAATTCTGCCCACGTTCGGCACCTCCTATTATTGCATCGTTTGTGGCGCCGTTAAAGTTGAAAATGACTCTCGAAGACTCAGTTGCTCCTAGAGTTTCGTCGGGTACGATGTTACTTTGGGCAAAACTAGAACTGATAGATGTAGTAAAAGCACTTACGCATCCAAGTAAAAGAGATGTACTCAAACGCCAAATTCTACTGCCCAAACCAACATTTTTCACTTCGAGTTTCCTTGGTATCGAAAAGTTCAATGTTTCGGAACAATTGATTTACTGATGGCGCCTGTCTATATTTATCCAAACAAGGCGAACCGAGAGTAAAAATCAATATGTCTTTAAAATACCATGAGAAGCCTCTTCAAAATCATTCAATGGAAATATCCGTGTAGATTGTAGATTAACCCGTCAAAAGCATTATGCGCTACACTGGGCATTGTCACAGTAAGCGTGCGGAAGTTATCATGGCTCGTTGGTTTAACATCTCAGGTCCTTGTAAACCTGAAAAGCACTACATGCTACCGCCTACCATCCGGTTGCCTAATTTATCGCGGTTAATTCAGCAAGAAAGTTATTTTGTTATCCACGCACCACGTCAAACGGGTAAAACTACAGCTATGTTAGCGTTAGCTGAACAGATAACCAGCATGGGACAATATTGTGCAGCTACCCTATCGGTAGAAGTAGGAAACGCTTTTAAAGATGATATCGGAGGCGCCGAGTCTGCAATTTTGGCGACATGGCGTCGTAAAATAACAAACAGGTTACCAAAAGAGCTACAACCCCCAGATTGGGTTTCGGGACCACCTGGACAGAGAATTCAAGCTAATCTTAGCCTTTGGGCACAAAATTGTCCGCGACCTTTAGTATTATTTATAGATGAAATAGATTCTTTAGAGAACCAAGTATTAATTTCTGTTTTACGACAATTGCGTGATGGTTATTCTGAACGTCCAAAAAACTTTCCTTCATCTGTAGGGTTAGTTGGTATGCGGGATGTGCGAGATTATAAAGTTGCCTCTGGTGGTAAAGAGAGGTTAAACACAGCAAGTCCGTTTAATATTAAAGACCGCTCACTAACAATGAGATATTTTAATGTCGCCGAAGTTATAGAATTATATAAAGAGCATACTTTAGATACACAACAAGCTTTTACTTCCCAAGCAGCACAAATGGCTTATGATTTAACTCAAGGGCAACCTTGGTTAATCAATGCCTTAGCAAAAGAAATTGTTGAAGAATTAGTAACTGATACACAAGTAACTATTACAGTAGAACATATTAATCAAGCTAAAGAAATTTTAATTGCGCGTAAAGATACTCACCTTGATTCTTTAGCAGATAGACTTACCGAAACAAGAATTAAAGCTATAATGGAACCAATGTTAGCGGGAGATATATTAGGTAATACACCAGACGATGACCGACAATATTTAGTTGATTTAGGGTTATTACGTCGAGAACCAAATGGTGGACTAGTAATTGCTAACCCCATTTACCGCGAAGTTATTCCTCGTGTTTTAATTCAAGGTGCCTCTGACAGTTTACCTAGTATTACTCCTACCTGGTTAAATCAAGATGGTGAATTAGACGTTGATGCTTTACAAAAGGCATTTATAGATTTTTGGCACCAGCATGGAGAGCCATTACTTAGTACTACATCATACCAAGAAATCGCACCTCATATAGTATTAATGGCATTTCTACATCGCGTCGTAAATGGGGGAGGAACTTTAGAGCGGGAGTATGCGATTGGAAAAGGTCGTATGGATTTATGCTTAAAATATAAAAAAGTGACATTGGGAATTGAAATAAAAACTTGGTCGGATAAAATAAAAGACCCAGAAGAAAAAGGGTTAGACCAATTAGAAACTTATTTAGCACGAATAAAAGCAGATTATGGATGGTTATGTATTTTCGATAGACGTAAAAACGCACCTGCTTTTCTAGACCGTTTATCAACTAGAAATACGACAACCAAAAAGGGACGTAATGTAGTTGTTATACGTGCGTAATTAATCCCCTATTCGCTCTTCTGTATCCTCGTAAGCAAGGAGTTAGGGGTTAGGTTTCAGAACACTCATTACCCATGAAAATTTTGCCATAACGCACTCCTCTCATCCACAACCATCAAGCAATAATTTTATACTACTTCTTATGGAGCAGAGAGAACTTGCTGGGAGATTATTCTTCCGGCAAAGTTCGGGACATCCCTGCCTGCCTCCCAAAGATAAAAAACTCAAATTATAAATCTTGAACACTAATTTTAGTTATAATAATTAGACAATATTTTCCTCTATCAAACTAAAATTCATAAAATCAAATCATTGTCAAGCACATTCATAAAATTAAATGGCTCAGTACAAACACGACCGATTCTTCAAATTCTATATTCAATCCTTATATAAAACTAAAGGAGATACCCTACAGAATATCCAAGTCCACAACGACGAAGACTTGGAAATTGATTTAATGTTTATAGTCAAAGAAAATAAAGAATGGCAACAAGAAAATTTAGGATTATTCGACAAATTAATGCGAGAGCATCCAACAATAATCATCGAACATTATAGCTCATACTTAGAAGAAAGCGATATTAGCAAATCGATTACTCGAAAAAATCTATATTGGGAACAAAAGCAAAAAGAACTAAGAGAAAGTGCCAAAAGCCAACAGCAGCTAACAGCTTCTAAACGACTTTCTAAACAAGCAAAGCAACAAATACAAAATCAAAATCCATTTACCTGGATACTAACAGTTAATTGTAGTGAAAAACTCTTGAACTTATGTAACGCTCAACCAGCTAGTAAATTAGGCGCCGGTGTATATCGACTTCCCCAAATATTACGGATGGGAATAGTAATTATTGACCAATTGGGTAATAGTCCTGACACCATCTGGTTAAAAATGTTAGGAGAATCTGAAAGTGCGAAAATCGCTTTTGAATCAATCAAACAGCTATCACCAGACCGTAGAGAGAAAAATGATATAATTAGCGCATGTGTTAAATACTGCGTTTACCTACAAAACATACCTACCGATAGCTTAACTCCGGAGGACGAAGATTTTATGAAAACAATGGCAGAAGTCGATGCTTGGTATGAAGCTGAAATGGACAAGGCTAGGTTAGAAGGCGAGCTAAAAGGCGAACTAAAAGGCGAACTAAAAGGCAAGATTGAGTTGGCAAGTAATATAATTCGAGTCAAGTTTGGGGATGAAATCACATTACAGATAGTTAGTCAACTCCAAAAGTTAAACGTCAAGCAACTTGATGACTTTACGCTAGCAATGCTTAACTGGCAACAGCCAAGTGAGATGTACGAATGGCTCACTCGCAACGAAAAAGTTTAAACGCTTACGTTGTTGTCCAAGACGGCACGCAAGTCGCAACTGGAGCTAATTTTGCTGAAACATTTCGCCAAATCCTTACATATCGGTCGTTTCTACACGCCTGTTTCCATAAAATAATGGGCGTCACCCCCGAATCGCGCCTCTGTATCCTCGTAAGCAAGGGGTTAGGGGTTAGGTTTCAGAACACTCATTACCCATGAAAATTTTTCCATTTGGTAATTGATACATTCCTTGTGGCTCAACTATGCTGGAAATATCACCATTGTCAAAATTGGCTAAATCTTTTGCTTGTATAAATAAGTTACCAGCATTTCCTATTCCTTGTGTAGCTGTATCTATTGTGGCATTATCTAATAACGAAAATGAACCAGTATTAATAGTAATATTTCCGCTACGTCCTTCTGCAATAAGCTCCTCTATTTTCGCTGACGCTAAACTCTCTAAAACTATGAAACAAATTCTGCCCACGTTCGGCGCCTCCTATTATTGCATCGTTTGCGGCGCCGTTGAAGTTGAAAATGACTCTCGAAGACTCAGTTGCTCCTAGAGTTTCATCAGGTACGATGTTACTTTGGGCAAAACTAGAACTGATAGATGTGGTAAAAACACTTACGCATCCGAGTAAAATAGATGTACTCAAATGCCAAATAATACTGCCCAAACCAACATTTTTCACTTCGAGTCTCCCCTGATGCCTAATAGTTCAACGATTCGGAACAATTGATTTACGGAATGGGCGCCTATCTGTAATCATAAAGACTGGCAAGCCAAAAATGATAATCAAAATGATAATCAATATGTTTTCAACAATACCATGAGAATGTTTCTGCAAAAAAGTAATCTATGCTACATTTATGCGTCGCCCTAATAGTGGTATAGTTTTTTCATATATAAGTATAAATCCTCGTTTAATCTTAATTTCGTTTAAAAAGCTTTAAAATCAGCCAATGAAGCACCTACCTCGCAAGCATCGACTACTGGTATCCCTTTGCTGTATTAGCCTTACAGTATGTTTATGGTTAGGTAATATTACATATATTACTACTCTTCAAATTGGTAAAGCTACAAATGCACAAAACAGTACATCAAGTCAATGGGTACAAGAAGGTGTAAACAAATATCAAGCAAACCAATACCTTAATGCAATTAAAGATTGGAACAAAGCTTTAGATATAGAAAAAAACAATAGTAACCCTCGAAATAAAGCAATCATTTTAGAAAACTTAGCCAGAGCATACCAACAAGTAGGGCAAACAGAAAACGCAATCAAACACTGGGAAAATGTTGTACAGTTGCATAGTCAACTGAGAGATGTAACAAAAAAAGGACGCTCACTCACAGAACTAGCACAGGTATACACTAGTTACGGGCAACCCAAAAAAGCAATCCAGCTTTTATGTAACAATGACACAAATACATGTCAAACTGGTTCAGCTTTACAAATAGCCAAAAAGAATAATGATTTTGAAGGACAAGTTGCTGCACTAGGAAGTTTAGGAGAAGCTTATCGGTTATTAGAAGGTTGCGAAGTTGCAGAAAAAGATGATAAACAACCAGAAAAGCAATGTAAAGCAATGCAAGTACTCGAAGAAGCAGATGATATAATAAATAAAAATAAAGTCGATAATAAAAATTATAAAGTTTCTATATTAAATAGCCGTGCCAATATATATATTAACAGTGCGTCATTAAAATATCGTCGTGCTTTCTCTCTCAAAAAGCGGGAAAATATAGCTTTTAGTAGGGAAGTAACCCCCTCATCAAAAATGATAGAAAAAGCTGAAGGTAATGATAGAGATGCATTAAAAGAATTTGAAGAAAGTTACAAAATTGCTCAACAAATCGACGATAAATCAAAGCAAATCAAAATTCTACTTAATGAAATTCCTATATATTACCGTACAAAGCAAGATAAAAAAGCGAAAACAACATGGATAGACGCTAAAAAATTATTACAATTTCTTCCTACAAGTAGTCAAACGGCTTATACATACATAGATTTAGCAGATAAATTGCAACAGACTGTAGATAAAAATGGTTTACCGATAAGTATGAGCGAATGCTCCCAAGAAGCAGTAGTTAACTTTTCCGAAAACCATTCTGAATCTGAATCTGAAGCAATAAATCTACTGCAAAAAGCTGTTAATCTTGCGCGTCAAATTAAAGATAGTCGTGCCGAATCTTTTGCTCAGGGTAAATTAGGTAAACTATACGAGTGCAGCAATGAATATAATGAAGCACTAAAACACACAAAACAAGCAAGAGACGTAATAGAGAAAAATTTAGCAGCAAAAGACAGTTTATTTCTTTGGGAATGGCAAGCAGGAAGAATTTTAAAAAAGCAAGGTAAAATAGCTGATGCAATTATTGCCTACAAAAACTCTAAAAACAGTCTAGAAAAGGTGCGTCAGGAAATACTGAGTGATAATCGCAACTTTCAATTCGATTTTAGAGACGAAGTTGAACCAATTTACCGTGATTTAATAGGATTACAGTTAAATACACAAGTTAAGAAGAAAGAGAACAAACTAAATCAGAATAATAATCAAGATTTGTTGGGTGCATTAGAAACAATGGACTCATTAAAGATAGGAGAATTACAAAATTATTTTGGTAATGATTGTATTCTCACCATTCCAGAAGAAGACTCAAGTAAACCAAATAATTCAGATAATCAAGATCAAAATAAATTTCAAAATAAAATATTATCATTAATTGGCAATGATAAACAAACAGCCATTATTAGTTCAATTATTTTAGACAATAAGATAGCAATTATTTTAACTTTACCCACAGAAGAATCAAAAATTAATTTGAGTGAAATAACTCTTCTAGAGCAGGTAAGTAAATACAGCGATGCCTTAAGAAGAGAGGCGCCTGAATCTCAATATCTTAAGCCAGCAAAAATTATTTACGATGAGGTTATTGGTAAATTTGAACAAAGCCTAACTTCACAAATAAAGACGCTTGTGTTTGTGCAAGATGGTGTTTTTCAAAACGTACCAATGGCAGCTTTATATGATGGTAAGAAGTTTTTAGTTGAGAAATATGCGGTTGCAACTACTCCTAGTCTGTTACTTACAGACAATAAAGATGTTGAGCGAAATAACTTACAAGTATTAGCATTAGGTTTAAGCGATGTTAGTGAGATAAGTAATAATTCACAATTAAAATATGTCAAACAAGAGTTAGATGCTATTCCCAATAAAACACAACTTGAAAACGAAAAATTTACACGTGAAAATATAATACAAGAATTAAATAAACAAATATACTCCGTAATTCATATCGCGACTCATGGTAATTTTGGTGTAGAGCAAGAAGATACATATTTAGAAGCATGGAACAAAAAAATTACTATAAACGAACTAGATGAAATAATTCGTAATACTACGAGAAGACAAAACAGAATTGATTTACTTGCTCTGACAGCTTGTAACACAGCTGTAGGAGATGAACGCTCATCGTTGGGTTTGGCAGGAGTTGCCATACGAGCAGGAACAAAAAGCACTCTAGCATCTTTATGGTCTATTGATGATAAAAGCACCGCCAAATTAGTTGATGTCTTTTATAAAGGTTGGAAAAATCCCAAACTGACTAAAGCGCAAGCATTACAAGAAGCTCAAAAAGCACTAATTAAAAATGAAGACAACAAAAATGAAGACAACAAATACAAACATCCTTATTACTGGGCGCCGTTTGTATTGGTAGGAAATTGGCAATAAAATTAAACGATAAAAAATACAGCAATCAGCAGATTGCTGTAAAGTAAACATTTAAACGTTTATTTGCTTAATTATTTCCTGTAACTGTTTTTGTAAATCTTTACTGCCATCTTTTTCTGCTAAGTTACGAAGCAATAGTCGTTGATATTCTCGTGTCTGTTCATCTGAATCGTGCGATTGTAAAGTTTGTGTAAATGCATCATACCATATACCTTTAGCCGCATAAATTTCTGCTTTGTCTAATGGGTCATTACTTAGTTGAATTTGCCTTTTTAAATTAGATGGCATTTCTATTAATGTAAACGTAGATTCATCTTCATATGAATTTGATAAATTAGTCGCATCGCAATAAATTTTTACTTTCCAAGTATAACGTTGATTCGGTTGTAATTCAGGAGCTTTTGGTAATATGTACTTATTAATTCCTTGCTTACTTTGTATATCACCCATATTTGTTAAGTAAAACGGTTTATATTCTCCAAAACGAGATATAGCAATGTCTATTGGATAGGATTTTGAGTGCGGAACATACCAAATCAAAGTAGGATTTTCTAATGTCATGAAACCTGGATAATACTTGTGCGCTAAAATTGTTAAATTGATTGCTGGGTCTGCTGAGTCTGACTTTTGTTTACAGAAGCCAGTACGCTTTGTTCTAATTGTCGTATTGCTTTTAATTGGTGTAACATTTGGAGGTATTTCATAACCTCTTCTATGTCTCCGTTTAGGTTTTTGTTGACTAGTATTATTTTGACTAATAACAGATTGATTATTAGCCAGGTAATGAGCATTAACAGGGGTTAAAATACTAAAACATAGTATCAATGAAACAAACAAAAGAATGTATTTGTTTCTCCAGATTCTAAAGGAAAATTTATGCTTACTCATGGTTTGTACTCAAATATTCTCTTATTTATAGAATACGATTTTACACGTAGAAATACCACAAATAAGAGTGCCTACTAAGATGCAGAAAACTGCATTAAAATATTTAGGGGTTACATATTTGGCGCCATAATCAACCTAACCTGCTAGTAACCCCACAACAAAGTCCCCACAACAGCAAAGTAAGTACGTTTATTCCCCTCTCCTCCCAGGAGAGTGGTTAGGGGAGAGGTTCTACCACATAAACTCACAAACAGTTCCTTTAGGAGTATGAGCATACCTACGAAATTCACCACGGAGTTTTGTTGCTAAATTTTTAGTCAACTTTGTTCCTAAAGACGGAGATTGAGAAGTTTGATTTATACCTATACCATTATCTGTAACTCGAATTACTTGCCTATCATTCTCTTGTTTACAAACAATATGTAAACGTGTGGCGCCGTAAGCATACTTACCCACATTAATCAATGCTTCTTCAAGAAATCTACATAAACCTCGCTTATCTTCTGTACTCAACTTAGAATCATCAATCGAGTCAAATGTAATAATTTTGATATGAATAGTCTGAAAATTAGGAAAATCTTTTTCTAAAGTATGAATATAAACGTTCTGTAATAATTCGCGTAATGGCTGGTGCAAGTTAATTGTCATATCATTTCCTAACACCAAAATATTCTCCTCATCTAGCAAATGCGCTTTCTCATCATCACAAATATCTCGGATTTCCTTATTTAGGTACTCTAACTTTAACATTACAGATTCGGGAACACTATCTTTCTCTCTCAGAAGTAATTGTAAAGTTTGTAGCGGTTCATTATGAATTCTTGTAAAAATACGCTGTTTAACCGCTTCTTTTTCTCTAAGTCTAGATTCACGTTCTTTAATATTTTGGTAAAAGCGGTAAAACAAAGTCGCCGTCAACCCTCCGCCATTTAACCATAAAATAATCATACTTGGAACAATAGGAACCCACCAGCCAATAATAATTAACCCATAACACAACAAAATTAAAAACCCGCTATTTATTAGTAAAACAAGCATTATTTTCCAAGGAGACTGGAAAAATCTTCCCAGACTAATTCCTACTACCCCCCAAACAAAAATCCATATATACTCCCAACCATCAGACCAAACCTGGAGTAATGGTCTTCCATCTAACAGCGCACTAGTAATTTGGCTTGTTTCATGAGCTAGCGCTTCTACACCATATACCAATGCAGGGTTTATGCCTCCAACAGCAGATGAATAAACAATATCCTTCTGACTTAAAGCAGTAATACCTACTAAAACAATACGGTTATTAAACCATTCAGGATTTATTTTTGTGCCATTTTGTAGTTTTCCCTTTTCAACTTCACCAGCAGAAATAAAGCGAAAAGGTTTATTTCCACTACGATAATTCAATAATATTTGATTTTCGCCAGCATCCGCATTAATATATCCACCAGAATTAGTTTGAAAGCGCGTAAATTCTACCGAACCAAAACGAGTGGCGCCTGGGTCTTTTTTCCCTCTTTCCAGTAAAATCTTTTGATTATAAACATTTAAATAACGTTCTGCTAATAACAAAGGAAGAGATAAGCTAGGTTCTGGTTGTCCATGAGAAATATCTAAAATACTGCGTCGTAAATAACCATCGTCATCAGGTATTGCATCCACAAATCCCACCATATCTGGATATATCTTAGGTGGTGGTGCTATTGTATACCCGTCACGGTCTTTTCGGACTTTTTGAATAGCAAATACGTCGTTATTATTTTCATCGCTAAAGATTGCGTTTAATCGCTTACCTCCAGGTTCAATAGGAAAATCGCGAACGATATCAAGACCAATAGCAGCAGGTTGATATTCGCGAATTTTTTCTAAAAGATTAGCGATATTTTCATCAGGAATAGGATATTTTTTTACTCTCTGAATATCTTTTTCAGTAATGCCAACAATTACGATTCTTTCGTCCATCGGTTCTGGAGGACGTAAGCGTAAAAAATTGTCAAGCATTACTAATTCAAAAAATTGTAGCGAACCTGTTAAACGTGCGATAACAACAGCAGTAAAAATCAATAAACCTGGCAGTAACCCAACCTGCCAAACAGCAAATTCCAACTTAATTTTTTTCCAAAATTGATGCATAACTATTAACTTATAAATATTTATATTTTAATTAACAATCAATCAATTAACCCTTCTTCCCTAGCTCGAATACCCGTTTGAATTCGGAGATTTACTCTCTTTTCTGGACAATCATAAATACCCAATGCATCCTGAATATTTGACCAGTGGCGCCGTACTGTTCTCTCACCTATATTCATCTGCTCGGCTATTGCTTTATCTTGCAGTCCATGATTAAAAGCTAAATCTAAAACTTTTAACCAGTCTTCTTTAATTTCTAATCCTGAGCGCATTTCTTTGGGAGTATACGTTACACCATTAAACGCCCAATCTACTCTCGTTAACATTTCTTGTGTTGTAAGCTTTTTCTCTGCGACTATAAACCCGGCGCCGTGTTCATGAATTGCAAATTTTAATTTAACCAAAGGACGAAAATCAGCACTTTGTACAACAATAGGTAACAAAGGATAACGTTCCATCGCCGTCTTAATCAAATTAATACCTACATCCGAGCGCGCGCTTCCCCCTTCTTTATCTGGTATAGAGATATCAACTACAAATAAATTTGGCTTAACCTTATCTAACTTTTCTAAAGCTTCCCATGCGGTTTTAGCAGTATGCATCTCCACTTTAGGATAACGCTGTTTTAAAACCTGAACAGTCGAACCTAAAATTAACTCATGGTCATCAACGGCTAAAATTTTGATATCTTCTTCATTTAATTTAACTTGACTCATGGTAAACACTCCTTAAAAAATTAGACTCATTATCGAGCGTACTTTACTATTATTTCTCCAACTAAAGCGACAAACTAGCATCGCATCTTTAAAATAATAACAAAATTTACCTGAAACAAAAATAGCAAAAATAATATTAATATAATTTAACTCTCTTATGCATCTAATATTTCTGATAACAAGAGCATCTTGATAATTAAATTGAACTAAAATTTCATTAAAATCTCCTTGCTTGGCTAAACAAACCTCTATTTGTTGTGGACTTTTCTGCTGCGACAGAATAACTTGAAACAACCTATTCAACACCGATAACAAGACCCGACAGTATATTGGAGACTCATTATCCCAGTCGGTCGGTAGCTTCATTACCCAACCAACAGTAGTAACCTTTGTCTTCCAAGCCAAAAGCAAATACTGAATCGCCAATGGTAAACTATCATGAACATAAGCAGGGGACAGGTGATTAATCAACTCCGTAACAGCATCATATATCTTTTCGATGCTATTTAAATATTTTTCCTTGACTTGACCACAGTTTGGAGTAATATTTCTATCTAATAGTTCTATACTGCGGCGAAGAAAAAAAGACTCTTGTAACAAGCCATTTTTAGCGAACTCCGCTTCTTCCTCAAATTCCATAGATTGCTTCTCATACCACCACTGCAATGCATTTTTAGTACGATAACGAGAACCCAAAAGCATTGCTATTACCATAAAAGCAGTTAAAATTACAATCTGCTCAACGAATATCATTTTTAAAATCTAAATAATAAATCAATTGCCATAAACTACACAACTAGATTGGTTGATGACTTAATATAAAGTAATATTTGTAATAATGTAATAGTTCTCTGTGACAAAGTTTAGGCAGAAAGTAGCTAAAAGCGTGGCACTTTTATGCCATCAGTCAAAACATGACAAGGTAATAGTACATAGAATAATACAAAACCTGTAATACCTCCATATGTAATCCCCATTATCAATCCAATTAAAACCAAATTAAAAAAAGTCCTGGCGCCTAAACTCATAAAACCCAACGTCAAACCCTTGTAGAGACGCGACATGTCGCGTCTTTACATCCGTTAACCGAGCAGTATTGATAGTGATTCGTTACATTAATTTAGGTAAGTTGACGCAGATTTTAATCCCCCCTGTCCCCTTAATAAAGGAGATAAATAAAAACATTCTTAGCCCCCCTTATTAAGGGGGGTTGGGGGGATCAGATTTTACAACTCCTCAAAACTTACTTCACAATAAATGTTGCACTATCGCTAAGTTGAGAACTACCATTACTGAAATTTGCAGTTACCCACCATTCTGCACTAGCTCGTGCAAAACGCACCCCAGGACTAACTGTACAAGTACTTTTGCTAGTACAATTAGCTTGTGCAGGGGTAAAATCGCGATTAATTTTACCTGGTATATTAGGGTTGCTATACTCGTTAACCCAAAGTTTATAACTAGTAGCTCCTGGTACCGCTTGCCAAGAAAAACTTGGCGTATTTGTTGTAATTTCACCTTTTGGCGAGATAAGTACGGGTTTTGTCACACTCACAAGCTGTTTAAAAGTTTGACCAGAAGGTTTAATTAAACCGTTGATGTCAAAAAGTCCAAACCTACCCTCACGGTCATTTTTTGCATATCGGTCAACAAGTTGATACCAACAAGCAACCGGAACAAAATTCCAAGTGTTAATTAGGGCGATAGAAGAGCGCAGATGGTCAGCTTGGTCGTTTGGAAATCTGGAACCATTCCATCCAGTTGTGCTACTGAAACCGAATTCACTCAACCAAATCGGTTTGTCATCGCTTTTGGCTAACATCGCTTGTCTAACTCGCTCAACACCAATCTTGAAGCACCACAGTTTTGAAGATTCAACTCCTGTTGGACATTCATTCGGTCCATAACTCCTGCCACTAGAATCACCAGGATAAACACCAGTATAAGGATGCATTGACAGCGCATCAAAGTAACCCTTAATGCCAGCTTTATACATTTCGTTGACATAATCAACATCTCCAGCAGCAATGGCGCCTGCTAAAACTGTAGCTTTGGGGTCAACACTCTTAATTCTGGTATAAGATGCTTTTACTAGATTTGTATATTGTGAGGCGCCTTTAAGATCAATAAACAAATTGTTCAAGTCGTTAATTGCCCAAGGACGAGAGCCAAGCGGTTTCCAATTACCTTTAAGATTAGGCTCATTCCATATTTCCCAAGCATAAACCCTACTACGGTAACGCTGTACAAGTTTAGCAATAGCGTTAGCATAGTCATTGTAATTAGTTGGTGGGTATAGCAAGTAATCTGTGTAACTTGAGTCGTTGCATCTTTTATTTGGCGCCGATGAAGCCCAGCATGGTGTCTGTCCCAATTCAATAATCAGCTTAATTCCTGCTTTTTCGGCAGCAGACACATCTGCGTCTAGTTCATCCCAGAACCATTGCGGAGTTATTCCTGCTTGTTGCGGTTCCATTAAATGCCAAGTTACTGGTAAACGAACAACTTTCGCTCCTACTTGCTGCATTAAACTAATTCGCTCTGGCAAATTACGTCCTACCTGTCTGGCAATATTAAACTCATGTACTCCGTATAACTTACTACTTTGCTGTGCTATAATCGGTCGCAAAAATGTAATTTGAGAGAAAAAGAATATCAATTGTAAAACAATAACCAGCATGAAAATTGATATGAATTTTCGCATGAGCAATCTCCTTATTTTTATTGAAGTTCATATTCTTACTTCTCCACACTCCCAAAATTTAGGCGCCTAAAAACATACCCAAACTCTGACCCGAAGCTAGCCTAAAAGTACCAGCGGGTAAAGCAGCGGAAAACGTGCTGCGAACATCTGCAACCAAATCAAAACCAGACCCCCTGGCAACAAACAAATCAAACCCAGCAGCATCTGGTCTAGCAAAATAAGTTTCACCAATACCCAACTGAATCACATCTCCCCTAGATAAATCAGAAATTTGAGCATAATCACCATTACCAAAACCATAGTAAGACCCACTACGGTCGCCTAGAACAAATGCATCATTATTAGCTCCACCTACCAAAACATCAAACTCACCCTTACCGCGCGAAAATTGATTAGTACCCAACAAAATATCATTACCAGCATCACCAACCACCAAATCATTGCCAGCAGAACCAATCAATAAATCATTCCCACCACCACCAAAAAGAGAATCATTACCAGCAAAACCATCAATTGTATTATTAAAATTATTGCCTACAACCCTATCACTATTACCAGTCGCCAAAACGTTAGTAAAATTTACCACTTGAAAATTTAACGAACCAATTCTTGGAACATTGTTAACAGTCAAACGATTTTGACTTAAATCAACATTTAAAGAAGCTACAGAGGTGCCAATCGAAGCATTAATTGTATTCCCTAGAACATTAGGAGCAATAATTCTTTCAACATTCAATAATTGGTCAGTTCCAAAACTACTTTTACCAATACCACCACGAGTAAAAAGTGAGATAGCTTGCCCAAAATTACTATAATCAACAGTATCAAAACCGCTACCACCATTAATTAAATCACTTCCAGCAGAAGAAACAAAAGTATCATTACCTACAGAACCAAATAATTTGTCATTATTTTTAGAACCAAAAATAGTCATGATTTTTTATCCAATTTAATTACTTTTCAAAAACAAACATCTTTGTGCAGAATAAAACTTACACTTGATGTTTGAGCCGCCAGTGTTTTTACTGACACTTTCAGAGTAAAACAGCAAGCAAGTAGATAAAAGAACCAAAGCGACCACTTTACTGGCACGAAGAGTTACTAGTAAATGGCACAAAACTGTCATAGACCCATCCGGAAAAAAAAATTGCAGCTTCCAATGGGATTTCCAAGCTTATTACAGGCGCCACTCTAACAGCTTTCTCTTCATTTTTTTGATAGAGTAATGCTTTAATCGCTGTTCATCTCTATGTCCCAGGTACCTTATATCTTGCACCATTCTCAACAAGCTCAAAGAAACCGGGCTTCTTTACGATAAACTAGGGTTTCTAGCAAAATCTTTCTCAAGAAGCCCGGTTTCTCGGACTGGTGCAAGATGTGAGGTACTGCTCCCCCAAACACTCCAAAAAAACTTACCAAACACTATGGTGCCAAACCTCGTAAAAACTGAGTTACTCCTAACTTGCACCATTCGCAACAAGCCAAAAGAAACCGGGTTTCTGTACGAGAGATTAAGCTTTTTTAGCGCAGCTTGTCGCAAGAAACCCGGTTTCTAGACCAGGTGCAAGATGTCAGCCTCCGACTGGCGCCCTTCGCGCTCCAGTAAAATATAGGACTTGCACATCTTTCTGAAACCCTTGCTATATATAGGATTTTAGAATGTGCAAGTTAGGAGGTTAGCGGCATATACTTTTCCTCAAAAGGCTATCATACAAGGTTTGTATCAGTTAACAAACTGCCTAAAATCCCAGAAACAAGGTGGTTGAGGCTTTTTGGACGAGGTGCAGTCCAAGGAACAGCTGTAAAAGAAGTTCTGAGTTTGGAAAAAAATGATAATCAACGTAACGAGGCACTGCGCCTATTATCGACTTGGCAAATTAGTATAGATGTAGCACCACAATCCGGTTTTGAAGATTTGGAGTTTAAGATGATAGTATCAAAAGCTTATCAGGAATGGGAAGAAGCTACTAAGGGACTTACAAAAAATTAATTCTCCATATTGTGGAATCGGCATCCTTGCCCGTTCCATTACAAGGGTGTTTGCTCGGATGCCCACCCACAAGAAATTAGTTAATATTTTATTATTTGTAAGTCCCTAATCCGATTTCAAGTAATCGGTAAAGTGTTCGATTTTTTGAAAAGCATTTCTGGTTACGATATTTTGTTTCCAACTAATCCGATTTCAAGTAATCGGTAAAGGTAACAGAAGAATCCATTAGTGGAGTCTTCATCGTAGTGTTTCCAACTAATCCGATTTTAAGTAATCGGTAAAGCTTCTTTGGTTTTGTCTGCTTCTGTTATTCTTTCTGGTTTGTTTCCAACTAATCCGATTTTAAGTAATCGGTAAAGACGCTCGCATGAGCTTTGAGCAAGTCACAAGATTCACGTTTCCAACTAATCCGATTTTAAGTAATCGGTAAAGTGTTTTTTGGGTTTTTATAGTCATTTGTTTGTCCATTTATTGTTTCCAACTAATCCGATTTTAAGTAATCGGTAAAGGAAAAGACAATTCGAGTAAAAAGACAAGGTTCATTGTTGTTTCCAACTAATCCGATTTTAAGTAATCGGTAAAGAATCACTTTGTTGAATAGCATATCTGCAATCCAGTCTGTGTTTCCAACTAATCCGATTTTAAGTAATCGGTAAAGAGGTCGTCTGGGATGCTTTGCCCAGTAAGGGTTTCAGGCGCCAAATCGACACACTCCTGAAAAACATTATATATGTTGTGGAAAATTGTACAAAACACATACTTCAAACCCTTGCCCAGCAAGCAATCGACACACTCAAACGAAAAAATAGGCATTTGAGCGATTTGGCGGAGTGTGTAGATGACCATGTTACAAAATCTCCTTAATAATGCTGAAAGCTAGATGGTGTAATACTTATGCGCCTTTGTTCTCCGCTGTCAACATACTTTAAGGGTTATTATTGACTTCTGGTTCTAGACCGTAGCGACGTAATATTAGTTTTCCCTGAGAGATGGTGTTGCTGACGCGCGTATCTTGGGTTACGCGAAAATGGTCAATATTGTCTTTGTTAACATATCTGTCGTACTGTATTCCTCCATGTTGCCGTAAAATTGCAGTGTCGCCATTTGATTCATTCAATAAACCTGTTACTGTGGCTAGGGTTTCTTGTAATTTGACTCGTTTATGTTTTTCTTTAACTTTGTTGTAGTCTGCTCTAAAGGTATCTTGATATTCTAATCGCGAGAAGGGAATTAAATCACCAGATAGTAATTCTTCTTTACACTGGTTCCAAATTAATTGTCCCCATGTTGAAAGTGTCATTTTACCATCTATTTCCCCTAGCATTGTTTCTGGTATTCCTGCTGTTTGCTGTGGAGAAAGTCCAATTCCAGAGTTTAATAATGCTAGTTGCATTATATAAGGTTTAATTAAAGATGTATCTACGGATATTGGTAAACGAGGAATTGTAATTAAATCTGATTTTTCGCCTTCAAATATGTATATTATTTCATCTGCATAAAACATGCCAATTGTGTTAAGATATCCTTGTAGGCTTTTAAAACTACCTACTAAGTTAAAGTAAATTTTGTATTTGTACTCTTTTAAGGGTGGAATTGTTTCTTGTAACCAAACTATTAACTCGTCTATTCCACTAGAAAAAGATTCTGTACTTGCCATACAAAGTCCACTAGGAGCATAAATGGTAATATTTGTTAAGTTTTGTTTTCTTAGTAAAGCTTCAACGATTTGCGCTGTTGTTTTACCTTGAATTGTATCTGTTGCTATTAAAAAATGGTAGTCTTCTTTACCTTGGCTTAAGTCTTCTTGATAAATTCCATAAATACCATTTAATTCTGCACTTGCACGTCTAATTTGAGGTATTTTAACTGCTGATAGTTGTTCGTCTGCTCTTTTTTTCAAAGTGGAAATAATTGTTTTGATATTTTCTGGTGTCTCTTTTTCGTTAAGATTTGCTGTATCTCGCAGTTGGGAATACCAATCTTTTTCTTCTGGGTTTGCACGATTGATTTGATTGGTCAGTAAGCTCGTGCCTACGGTTGATAAAATGACGCGACGCATGGTGTTTTTCCTTGTTTATTTAAATGAAGGTATATTCGATTGCAAAATTTGCGCTACCACAGTTTTTGAAAACTGTTTTGTTGCTTTTTTTGAGAGTCGAGATACTGTAGAAATTGCCGCGATTCATTTGAGTTATCGGGAAATATAGTTAAAATTTCTAAGTATTTTGTGGTTTTTTTGGGAATTGGTTTTCCATTTGGGTTTTGGGGATTTTTAACTAACCGAACTAAGGGATACATTCGATGCCATATTCTACCTATTTGACCCATTCTTCCTGTTAGTGACGAACGGTAAATTGAACCTTCTGGCTGTATTCCGCGAATTTCGTCTTGATAAGCTCCGTGTAACCAAAATATTGCTTTTGATTCTTCGCTGGTTTCTGCTTCTCTTCCCCATACTTGCACTTTATCTGGATGCCATGCTTCTCGCCACGGCGCCTTTTGAGTGATATTTGGTGTAATATTTTGGAGTACCATCCAGTCTTGCGCTATTTGCCGTACTTTGTCGATGAACCCACCGACTTGCTCTAATTTACGGACTTGTACATCGTTAAAAAGTGACCGCTCTCCTAACCATTGCCAATGACAACCAATTAAAGATTTATGTTGGTTTTCATAATATTCTTCGTAAAATAACCGATGGTCGGCTCGGCGCCACGATTTCCCAAAACCTCCCAATACCATACTAAACTGGGTTAAGGCTGCGATTAATTTTTTCAGCGCTTCTTCATGTTTTGGGTCGGGTAGTTTTTTCATTAACAACCAAGTTAGTTCTCCTTCGATATCGTAGGTTGGTTGAATATAACCTCCTCTACCAAATGTTCCTGGGTCATCTTTAAAAACTTGAAAGCTCATTCCCAATAATCCAATAACTGCCTGACCTTGAATTCCACCAAACAAATTATTAACTATTCTATCTGCTGTGTTTTCGTTAGTTAGTCCACCAAAAATCCGTAAAGCATGACCCCGCATTGCTGCTCTGAAAATATTAGCTCTAAATTCTCCCGTGCCATCAATGAGCTTGGCTGCTTGTCCTTGACCTTTGAGACGGCTATAGTAAAGTATATTACCAGTATGTTTTTCTGGTTGACCGTATCCAGCACAAACACGACTACCAATTCCTTTAGAAATAGCTTTTTCCCAAATATTCCAGATTATTTCCCATTCGGAATCATCTAAAGGAGTGTTACTAGAAATACTAAATCTTAGTTCTGGTTTATGTAGAGAAATTTGAATAAAAGCACCTGAACCTTTGTCACTAGATTTAACTTGCCAGTCTTGCTGGGGGTGGACGATATCTACTAAATCTTCTGTCCAAGCAGTATCGGTAGGATAACCACCATGAAAGCGCAAAATACCAGGTTTAAAATCACCATCCACTGATTTACCACAATAATAATCGCGTTGTTCTTTTGTACACGCGCGACTGAATATACCTTTCATGCTACTACCAGGATACAATGGCCAACCTAGTGCGCCTATTACCGGACGAATTACTCCATCATCCTGTCCACTATTTGTAATAAATCTCCAAGTTAAATTAAAAATACGAGTTTGAACATTAGTACTAGGTTCGGAAAGCTGGGGATAGGTTTTATCTACCCACTCCCCAGTCCAACGTGTAGCGTCTTGTTCGTTAGCACCGGGAACGAGTCGTTGAATTTGGCAACGTCCGTTAATTTGGGCCCGAAATAACATTGGGACTTTTTTGGCAGGGTCGGGAATTGGCATAATTTATTTTTCTTGATTTCTCTTGATGTTTATTTGTAACGTTGCGTCCACCAAACAATACAGTCACACAGTTGCGTCAAAACAGCTAAAGCTACTCGTTGCTCGTCTATATGTAACTTCCATAGCTCGTCAGACATAGCTTGAATTTGGCTGGTATTTTTAGCATCTACTGGTTCGTTAGGAATTAAAACTCCTGCTTGTTCCATAATTCCGACTAATGCGTCCCAAGTTTCTTTCCAATATTGAGATTTTTCTGGTTCTTTAGCTTGCAAGCGCAAATGTTCTCCCCAAAAACGCTCTAACCCGTAAGCAACAGCCATCCTCATTTTATACGACTGGTTGAGAGACTTTTCATCGCGTTGCTTGGCGCCCAATACTAATTTTTGCGCTTCTCGGTCTAAATCGTATGATTTCCAACCCATAATTAATAGTCTCCTGCTAATCTTACTCGACAATGCCCAAAACCAATCGACTCTAACCCACCAAAATAAAGCTCTTGAGATTTTTCTTCACCAAAAGGTTGCCAACCTTGTTCTTTTAAAGCGATGGGAAATACCATTACACTACCTTCTGGTAAAGCTTCAACATTAAAAAATGCACTTCCATCTACTTTTTTCTCGTCCGCAGCTAGTTTCACCCTACTTTGACGGTAAAGTGCCATATCGTGTAACATCGCAATATCTTTGTTAGCAACTACCAATAAATTATCGGGAGCTAAATCCGCATCAGTTGGTATCCAAGCAGAAAGATCATCTTCGTGTTCAATTTCGATAAAACCCAGGTTAAAAAATAGAACTCGATGATTGGTGCCAACTTGACGACTTTGTAATGCTTTCGGCGCCGTATATGGTTTGGGTAAATTTGCGGAGATACCAGCAATTTGCTTGTAGCGTTTGAGCAACCAAGGACATGTTACCCAAACAATAGGTTGACCGGGACAAAATACAGGTAGCCATACTAAAGATGCGTATTCAAACTTTACTAATGCTTCTGTTGTCGTGTTTTCTGCATTCAATATAGCTTCGTGACCATACCATTTATTTTCGCTTCCTTTGGTATGCGAGCGCATATCTGCTCTAAATCTACCCCGAATCGAACTACCAGGAATAATTCCTGTCTGGGTAAACTGGTCACGGAAAATTAGGTTTAAATTACCCGTTTCTTCCCCTGCACTTGCTCCGATATGTAAAGGCGCCAAAGTTTCAATTATGCCGTAAGCTTTTTTGTACATGTATATTACTCCTAGTTAATTTGTTTTAAGGGTAAAGGTAACGCTAACCCACAACCCCAACGCTTCAAAGAAGGGCCTTCTTGGGGAAACCATTTACTATCCCAATCTTGCCAAGGTTGATTTATTGGTTCTGCCAATACATAAACAGTACCCGCAGGAACCGCATAACGTCCTCTAGAAAGCAGCTTAGTTTCACCTTTTCCACCCAAACGGTAACGAAAGGGTATAGGACGGTCTGTAAATAGCGCTTCTACTTTCCAACTTTTTTGCTCCTCTTCTAGTACTGGTTCTCGCTTCGATAAACGGTTGGAACCCCAAACTGCAGGTGTAATTAAAGCAAAACTATTTCCTACGGGTTGCTTGAGCAATAAATCGAGTTCGCTGCAAATTGGTTCGCATCGCACATCAACCAAATGTCCTTCACCACCAAAGCGATACCAACCAGCGTCAAGTTCGGTGTTAGAGAGGTAAACTAAACAAGTACCTATTTCCATTTGGGCTGAGTTTTCTAGAAATAAACTACCTTGTTCTTCATAATTTCTAATAACGTGTCGTTCCGTAAGTTCCATACGTGGATGCAGGTGTGCTAAAAACTTCCAAGGTCTTTTTTT
This sequence comes from Calothrix sp. PCC 7716, assembly GCF_019977735.1. Lineage (GTDB taxonomy): Bacteria > Cyanobacteriota > Cyanobacteriia > Cyanobacteriales > Nostocaceae > Dulcicalothrix. The sequence goes on from NZ_AP025018.1 coordinate 7,843,524, forward strand.
GATTCGCTTTGGATTATTCCAGTCATTAATCGCTAACCAAGTATGGGTTTCAAATTTACCAGTAGGAGAGTTACCTTGTTGATTTAACCATGCTTTCACATCATTGTGCCAATTTAGTTGCTCAACTATTTTGTCATCTTTGACTAAATAATTACGTGGAGTGGGGACATAAAAGTTCTGTCTATCTGACCCAACCTCATCGACATCTGCCCAAAATGGCCCTGCCAACATCAAATCACGAATATCTACATGTTGTTTGGAAGCTGCAAATAAACCTGAAAGAGTTGCAGCACTGGGAGGAAAGTTAGAACCCGAACGTCCTACCAAGTTTTCTGGTGAGAGAAATCTTCCTGAACTACCGTAGAGTAAACCCAAGGGTTCAATGATAATTAGATGTGTAAAGGGAGGACGGGGGGGAAAATGTTTTGGTTCTTTGGATGCATTATTTGTGGTTTCTACTGCTGACATAGATGAAATCCTACTTTCGCTAGGTTTATAATCCAATTGGTTAAAGCTTTGTTGACTTTGGTTTGGTCTAATTCTTGAGAATCTTCTTTGTAGTACTTTAGTTCGTCACCTAGTATTCCGGAATATGTCTTGGTTAAGTCGGCGCCTGTTGAGTGTAGTTGCTTGTGTTTGTCCTTAATGATATGTATATGTTTGGGGAAATAGATTTCAAACAAACCTAGAGCAACATCTAAACCATCGTCATCAAAAGCATGACGCGATTCTAAAACAGCGACATCATTATATATATGTGTCCAATTTTGTTTTGGTTTACTCTCGTTTTTGTCACGGTCGCGATAACTTGATAGTAAATCTGTTTCTAGTAGCCACCAAGGACACACCCATTCTAAGTGATTTCCATTATTGAATAAGATACGGAAAGCAATGCGGTCACGTCCATTATTTTTTGCAGATTTTTCAGCTTCTCGACAATGTTGTAATACATCTCGTTGTGGTATTCCAGCAAATGCCCATACAAAACCAACACTAACTGTAATTTTCTTTTGAGTGGCTTTATTTTCGTACCAAATTTTGGTTTTAAAATCTCTAAACCAATCAACACAATACCTTGATTCTAATTTTTCACCTGAACCTTCTTTATCATAGAATACACCTAAAAAATCATCACCTCCAGCATAAATAACTCGACCCATTTTTAAGGGTTTATTTTTGAACCACTTACCCCAATTTCGCATTTCCTCACTAAAATCATGGGTTTTTTCTGGATATTTTTTGAGATATTCACCAGCTTGGTCTCCATCTCCTTGAAACCATCCTTGAGGGTTGGAATTATTTTCTTTGTGTCGATTTAAGTCTTTGAAAGATGAAGGTTGTAAGTCATTAGATATCTGTTGTATCTCCTCAATTAACGGTTCAATATTTGCCTTGTCTTTACCAAACTTATCTCGAAAATTTTCTATTAACTTCTTTGTAACACTATCATAGGTAATCATTCGCTTGATTAATTCAGGAACACTGAGTTCTTCTTTCGTATCAATAAATGATTCCCCTAATTTCTTACTCAGTGCTATACAGAAACTAGTAACATCTTTTTTTTCTTGCTGGTAATTATATTGACGAGGGTCAGAAATTTGACCAAGTTTTGGATATGCAATTGCATCTACACCAGAAAGAGTGGAACTTTCACCCTGCCAATTTATACCTGTCCAATCGCGTCCACGTTTTTTCTCATTCAGCTTTTCCCTGACTTTACTTATACTATCACCTGGATTGCCTTGAACCCAAAAAAATTCCCATGCATATTTTGTCCATAAACCCCAACTTCTTTTCCAAGCTTTGTAATCACCTGGAATATTATCTTCTATCCAAAGACGGCAAGTTTCAGTGACGCATTCCCAAGCTGTTAACAGTACAGACTTAGCTTCGTTTTCAGGAAAATTACCCTCAATAATAATTTGATTGGGCATTCCTTGAGTTATATTTGCTAAAGCAGGAGAAACAACTTGACAACCATATTGCTTTGCAGAGTTACAAATTACCCAAGATAAATAAGAAAGTAAATAAGAACTTCCATATAAATCTCGTAACTTCCGCGATTTTTCAATAAACCCTTGTACTGGAGCAAAGGTTATTACAGTGTAAATTTGATTCGACATATTTACTATAATTCTATACGAGTGTAAAATATTACATTTTAATTTAATCCTCTTTTAGCCAGAAAAAGCTCTATTTCGGATTAATTTAAGATTTTATATTTTCTCAATACTCCTTAACATTTTGTTAAGTGTATTAGAACCTCAGCTAGTGCTTGTACCATTGGACGAGTTGATAAATTATCTCCTCGCTTTAAACTATGGATGCTACCCGTGAGTAAAGGTGCTGTTTCCAATAATTCGTTTGTTTGCTCTTGCCAACCATTAGCAAACAAAACTTCATCATTTACAGCATCTAACTGGCTGTGAATTTGTGCAATAATTTTTAATCCCAGAGATTGACAAAAATCTTCCCACTCAGCAAATTTATTTACATTCCCTGACAAAATAACTGCGTGGGTTGCTGGTTGCATAATTGTCTTGTTTTCATCTGTAATTTTACCACCAACATCGATAATATTTATTAACTGGTTTGCACTTTTTACCCATTTTGCTGCTTCTAATGCAAATTCTGGGGTGATATCTGCTTTATTACTGGGTTTTATGTCTTCAGCAAGTGATTGATTATTTTCATAAGTTTCTTGATGCCAAGACCCTTCACCATCGGGACAAGCCGTTATTACATAGGGATAAGGGGCACCTAAGTTTGCTAAAATAGCTTTTTTCAAACCATCGCGTAAACACGATTTACCAGAACGGGGTGGTCCACACAAGACGACCTTAATAATATTGCGCTCTGCTTGCTTGTCTTCTGTTTCAATCACATCTCCAACTTGATATTTTGATGAACCATGAGAGATAGTAACTATATAGTTTTTATACCTTAACGTTCCAGTCGGTGTACTAATTTTAGTACCTAATTTCGGGTCAAAGACAGCAACTACTTGGTATAAATGAGCTAGTTGATGGGCAATAACGTAACTAACTGCAACTGATTGGGCGCCGTAAATAAAAATACGCTCTCCTCCGGGAATTTCCTCAGAGTCAATCATTTGATTTAATACTTCTAGAGCATCTTTGACGATGCGGTCACCCTGTGCAGGAACGTTACGATTGAACCCTACGTGTAATACCTCACCCTTTAACGCCATTTGGTAGCTATGTATACTTTGCATTGCTTACGCCTCTAACAATAGATATACTATGACATACGGGTGGAAGGCGCCTTTTCCAGTTGTAGTAAAGTATTATTTTTAAAGAATGGTATTTTATATGACATTGGATAATCAACCAGATGTGGTATTAAATTTAGTGTGAAAGCAACGGCTGCCAAAATTGGACAAAAGTGTCAATCGATACAAGTCGTTTAATGAAAAAGTCGAGAGTCCTGAGAATGTAGAGTTACCGGACTTTTACCAACATATATTAGTGTCAAACTTAACCTATCCCAATAGTCTGCTGGCAATTCATTTGCATGTTTAAAACCTCTCCCAACCCCTCTTGTCGGAGATGTGAGCAAATGTACTCCCACTTTCCCTACGAGGAAAGAGGGTTGGAGCAATACTGCTCTGTTAAGAAATTTTCTCGAAATTGATCCCCCCTGACCTTAATAAGGGGGAAAATGAGTACTTTTAGCCCCCCAAATCATCGGGGGTTGGGGAGATTTTAGTTCTTACCCGAGCAGTATTGAGAGTAGGTAGACGCATTGGAAGTTTGAGTTAAGGAAATCATGAGTTTTAGAGGTACTTGTGAAAAATTACAAAGTAATGATGTTAGGTTCATCAGGCTCAGGAAAATCAGACAAAATTTACATTAATTAGGAGCTAAAATAATGTTGCGCTTAAAATCTTTACTCAAGACGACACTTGTAATGCCCACAATAGTTATGAGCATGATTGCAGCTACTCATAAACCTGCAATTTCCGCTCAAGACTGTCCTTATAGTGTTTATAACTCTGCAAATAGTTATGCAAATAGCATTGTAACTAAAAACTGGTCTTTCTTATTACCGATGAATATGCGGACAATCGTTGAAGAGTGTACATACTTTGCTAACGAGAATGCATTTATCCTTTACATGAGAATTAATTGGCAGCATCCTTGGGTGGAGAATAAACCTTATTCAGCAGTTGTCAGAGTGCAATCTACAAGTAACGGTAGTTGGACTTGGAGTGCCAAGGATGCTAATTCTAATTTATGGGAGCATCTCGTAACTATAGGTATTATCAAAACCATTACTCAATAGTTAATAGTCAGCAGCGGTTAGGGACTTGCAAATAAAAAAATACCCAAAAATTTCTTGTGGGGTGGGCATCCTTGCCCGCCCACAGTTTGAACGGTCAGGGATGCCCATTCCACATTCCGGGAGAATTAAATTTTTGGAAGTCTTTGGAGGTTTGGAGAGGAGTCTATTTCAAGTAAATTCCACGTCTTAAAACTTCAATTCTTTTATAAATGGGTGGATGTGTATGTTTTAACCAGTGGAAAATAGTTATTTCTTCGTTCATCGCAACTCTAATCCATAAAGTAGCCATTTGCTCTTGATTTTGTTTAGGTGGTTGAAAAGGTAGACGGTCAAGAACGGCTAAAGCTGACGCCATATCATCAACACTAGTTAACCTAGCAGCAACTGCATCTGCATGATATTCGCGCCAGCGACTATGCCAGAAGGTTAATAAAGTAACTAGAAATTTTGTGATTATTGGCAACATCATTAAAATTATCCAAACTAATACACCAACAAAGAAAGCTGTTGCATGTTGCCAATTACCCATAATACCATAAATTAAACCTGCGACTAACATTAACAAAGCTGCAAATCTTCCGAAGTACCATACAATCAGTTGCATTGGTTTAAAGAGTATTAACATTACACCATCTAAAGCTGCTGAAAGTAAGGTTTTTGCCATTGTATCTAAGTTAGCAATATGTCCTAGTTCGTGTGCCATTACAGCAGCGACTTGTTTCTGGTTTAGTTGTTTGATTAAACCGCTAGTCGCAACTACCAATGCATGAGAACGTGTGGCGCCTACCGCATAAGCATTAGGATTATCATCAGACCATTCAATGCCTACTAATGGAGTTTTGGGCAACCCTTCTGCTTGAGCTAGTTCTTTAACTGCCTTACCTAACCATATTTCAGTTTCAGAGTACAGGTCTTTTTCATGTATTAAAAGTGGGTTAATGATTCGGATTTTTCTTTGGTTAATACAAGTAGGAACAGCAGCAAAATATCTATAAGCAGTTGTAACTACCCAGTAAATACTAGGTACACCAATACATCCCAAGAAAAATAAACCGATTATAAAATTTAAGGCGCCTTGCTGGAACAATAGCAATCCAAAATAGCTTGCGTATACTCCATAGCTAAAAACGGTTAAGCAAAACAATGTCATGATTACAATTACAGCAAGGTTGCCTTTAGCGTTTCTAAATTTCATGATTTATTCCTTATATCTTTGTTTTGATCCCCCCAACCCCCCTTAATAAGGGGGGCTAAGATTTGTTGAGATTTGGGGCTAAGATTTATCTAGATTTGGGGCTAAGATTTATCTAGATTTAGAACTAAGATTTATCTAGATTTGGGGCTAAGATTTATCTAGATTTAGAACTAAGATTATTGTCCCTTTCTTGTTCCCCCCTTATTAAGGGGGGCTAGGGGGGATCAAAATCTTACAAAGCAAATCTACAATACTTGTATGTACACAGCGAGTAATTAGATTTGATATTTAAAAGCTGTCTACCAAATAACAGAATCTGAAGTTTCAAAATCTGAATTTTCGACAACACTCTCCACACTTTTCATCCCACAAAAATAACAATCATCAGTCAGCAAATACTCGGTATTAGTCTTACGCCAATCACTACCAGGAAAGTCATAAATCCAATCAATCCCGGAATCTACATTTAAAAAACCGCTTACCATCCCGTGAATTACACCAACACCAGTGCTGGCACAGATACTATTTAGCCAGAATACTGCCGGGTCATTCACACCCTCTAAATAACCAGCACCTACAGCCATTTGATTAATTTGTTGAGGCGCCAATTCTAAGGCTGCGCGTTGTAGGTTTATAATATTACCGCACATTAAACACCAACCACCCCCAAGAGGAGGAACGGTAACTCGACAATACATTTGCGGTGTATTGTTTGGTTTCACTTCTATGTGAGTTCCTAAACATACTAAAGGACGCATGTATTGCAACGCTAATTCTTGAGCAGTTTTTCGAGAAAGGTGATTATCTGTTGCTACCACGATTAAATCGCAAGCTGCAATTTCTTGTTTGGCTGATTCACTTTCGATAGTAGTTGGTACGGTTTTGACACAGGAACCCTCATGGTAAATTTTTTTGATAAGGTGCTTGACATAATGCACTTTATGCCAATTTTGCTCTACCATTTCTTGGGTGGCGCCAACCATGCGATTCAGGTTAACTGCTTCTAATTTATCGGGGTCAATTAATACCCAATTTTTAACACCTAAACGTCCTAATAACTCAGCGAAAATTGAGCCAATACCACCACAACCAATTAATCCAACTTTTAGCTGATTAAGAGCTTTTTGATTGGCAGACCCAAAGATTTGTTGACGAGCAAACATGAAATCTACATTGTTCATTATATTTTGAGTATCAGAGACTTCAAATAATGAATTACAGAAATTTACACGCTCAAACTCTCGTCCTTTTCTATCCCAAATCCGAAATTGACCAGATTGTAAATTTTCATCAAACACTCCTGAAATTAAACGAGGTTTTTTAGGAAAACTTGAGGCAATGAAGCGCGCGTATTCTGACTCATAGCGGTCATCAACATGAGAAAAGCCAGGTATACCTTGACCAGTATGAGTGTGAATGTGAACCACATCTAAACCTGGTTGCAGATGATTTTCTAGCAAATAGGAATGAAAATGCTGTTTTAATACCAATCCACTAGCAGATTGATGTTCGTAGCAGTCAGGAGTAGGAATAACCCAAGTTTGAGGGATATATCGGACTTTACGTTTTGAAACTTGATGGCGCCGACAAAATAAAAAACCAATTACTTCTTCATTTACTCTTCGACACTTAAGCATCGACTTACTAAACTCATTCCACATTTGTGAAGGCACATGCACAGATACATCTTGAAAATTTTTCATGTGTTTCATCTTTCTCACCTATTAATCCTCTACTCAGCACTCAGCACTCATCACTCATCACTCAGCACTCAGCACTCAGCACTCATCACTCATCACTCTTTACTCATCACTATTAATTGCGTGACGCGCGGTTACAAACAAAGTCGCAAGATTATGACCATTTTCCGCATTATTACTAGGTTTCCAAGAATTTAACCAAACATCGTGATTAAATCCTCCCCCCAACCCCACGCAATACCAATACCAACCTTCTTCACTCAAAAATGGGGCACCGTAATAGCTTTGTCGTGTAAAATGATGGTCTCCTTCTCCGACTGTATTCCACGGATAATTTAAATAGCAACCAATCGGAGGAAGTCGTGGATAATCTGGTGGTAACAAAAATAAAACATCTGTATTGGAAGATGTAAACTTTTGTGAAGACAAAGGCATTCCTTTAATCAGAATAGCAGTATATTTTGTATCATCTACCGTCTTGCTGCCAACAATTATATTTTTAGCAACTTTCTCTAACAACTTAAGTTCCGATAAAATTCGCTGACTTGGTTTAAAACCTGATTTTTCTTGGCTAATTGTAACTGCCATAATTTACCTTCTCAATTCAAAATTACAAAATTAGGAAAATCAAAAATCACATTATCCTTTGACAATTTTTGGTACAGTCCAAACTTTTGAACCTTCTTTAAGTGCCTCATTATTTTTTAAAGGACGAGTACCATTAAAACCTTCTTCCATCACATCATCTTGCCCTATTTCTGGTAACTTTTTTCTCAACTCTTCAACAGTGGCGCCTTGTGGTAAATCAACTAGTTTACCATTAACAACTGCTCTCATTTAATTTCCTCACTTTGTTGAAATTATTACAAATGAATTGTCATGCTAAGTGCAGCGAAGCATCTTAATAAGATTCTACTTGCAGGAAAAGCTTCGTTTTACACTTCACTAAGTTAGTGCAATAACATTAGATAGTTTTGCGGCATTTTTGAGAGGTTGGTTATTGTCATATTTAGGTTGACTATTAATACCAAATATAATCCATAAACCTATCAAACCAAAGACACTACTTATCTTGAGAAAAAATAATTGTTTTGCTTGTCTCGATATTGTATCTTCCAAAAAAGCAACTTTTTGTTCAAGTTTGTGAAAAGATTGTATGTAATCTTGCTTGCAAATATCACTAACTTGAGACTCTAAAGACTCACAGCGACTAGCAATTTCCTCAGTTTGATGTATCAGTAATTCAAACTGTCTAACTTCTGCTTCCTGATTAACTAATTTGCCATTTAACGTCTTCATGAATGATTCCTTTACTTTATTGTTCTCAAAGAAACCTTGTTTCAGTGCTGTTTCATTAATCAAAGACACTAGCACTACCAATGCGATGATAATTTTGGCTAGTATCATGTTGGTCAAATTTATCAAACACCTCAGTTAAATCAACCACACTATTCGCCGAATTTTTTAATTCGCTTCCTAAAGATTGTTCTACTGAAGCAACCTCAACTCGAATTCCTCGTCTTCTTAACTTTTCTGCTAAATAAGCAAAATCAGAATCTCCCGTTACCAAAACTACAATATCTGGTTTAATTTCTAAAGCTAACTCAACAGCATCGATTGCCATGACCACATCAACATTGTTCTCGTACTCATCTCCTTTAGCTTTACCTTCTTTAGTTACAACTAAAAAACCGTTACTCTTTGCCCAATAGACAAATTTCTCTTTGCTTTTTCGCTGTTCTTCAAATCTTTCTTTCGCAGGAGGCAACCCAACATAAATTACCATCTCAATTAACTCTCTCCCTTCTTTCGGGTCAGCTAAATAATCCCGCATTTTACGCCAATCGATTTTGCGGTTAAAATTTTGCGCTGCCATAAAAGCATTATCACAATCTGCTATAACCATGACTCGATGAAGATTCCTCATATCCTTCCACCATTTCTTTTGGGTTTGCTTTTTCTTATTTACTATTAAAACCTATGGGTGGAATATGCTCTTTCCATCAGAAACTTCATCTCTCCTGTCATGAGTCGCGAACGTTAACGCAGTTTTCCCGCAGGGTAGCATCTCCCATGTCATGCTGAGGAACGAAGCATCTCCCATGTCATAAGTCTTTAACGTAAACATAGTTTTCTGCTTTCTTACCGTCTTAAATATTTTAATTTTCTTTAAAAGTAAAGCTCTGACCAATTTTTTAGCATAAATAAAACATTTGAAGTAACTAAATATGCTGAAAAATTAGGTAGAGACAGAATTAATCACATCTCTACCAAGAATTATGGGCGCCTCATAATTGTTCAGATATATGTAGCAGTTCTAAATCATTTGTCAAAAATCAGATTCCCGACTTTTTAAAAAAGCCGGGAATTTGGTATCGTGATTTTCACAAATCAGATACGATTCTATCGGTAAGGTTGGTTGTTTTTCTTCTCCTAAGTCACTAGCTTAAGGTTTCCAACTAATCCGATTTAAACCTATCGGTAAGGCACCATGTTTAAAAAAACCACCCGCAAATCTAAGGTTTCCAACTAATCCGATTTAAACCTATCGGTAAGGAGGTAATCTTATGCCAATGCTGATGCTTACTGGTTGGTTTCCAACTAATCCGATTTAAACCTATCGGTAAGGTAGTCAACTAAACCTTTAGCTACTGAAGCGATTCGTTTCCAACTAATCCGATTTAAACCTATCGGTAAGGTAAAATGTCTAGCATAAGCTAGCCCATCATACGTAATGTTTCCAACTAATCCGATTTAAACCTATCGGTAAGGTTTTCTTTGATCATTCTATTTTACGAACTCGTACCATGAAAAGTTTCCAACTAATCCGATTTAAACCTATCGGTAAGGGCTTAATGAGTGTTATCGGTCAGTTAAAGAAAAATTGTTTCCAACTAATCCGATTTAAACCTATCGGTAAGCATCAGCCTCTATCCTAGAGGTGAAGAGATTTCATCTGGTTTCCAACTAATCCGATTTAAACCTATCGGTAAGGGGGATTGCTCTCGGATGGTTTTTGGTAACACAAAAAACGTTTCCAACTAATCCGATTTAAACCTATCGGTAAGGGCTTCGTCTAGGAGGCTTTGCCCAGTAAGGGTTTCAGCCACCAAATCGACACACTCCTGAAAAACATTATATATGTTGTGCAAAATTGTACAAAACACATACTTCAAACCCTTACCCAGCAAGCAATCGACACACTCCAACGAAAGAATAGGCATTTGAGCGATTTGGGGGAGTGTGTAGATGACCATGTTACAAAATCTCCTTAATAATGCTAAAACCCAGATTACGTAATACTTTAGCAGTTCCGTTGGTTCTTTGCTGTCAATATTCAATACTTTTGAGATAGCCTTTTGAGGAATTTAATAAAATCGCACATTGCCACTTGATGAGTGATTTTTTACATTGACTGCCATTTTATCCTCAAACTAGTTCTAGCGAAGCATAACGCAGTAATAATGATAAGAACGTTCGTGCCACTTTATGCTTTAAATTACATCTTCGCAAATCACCAATCACTTCGCCCGTCGAAGACTTATATCTTGTCTATACACGCTAAAGTGTACAAGTGCAAAATATGAATTGAGCTAATTTGGCTTGTTTTTTAATGCGATTATGGTAGCTGTAGGAATAAATCCATCAATTTGTTCAGTTACATCAATAGCTTCTAAACCATAAAGCACTCCATCTTCACCAAACAGTTGAATACATATAATACATCCTACAATTTCTCCAATAAATGGAATTGGAAATAAAACGCGCCCAACTGTAAAATCTAAAAAATCATAAATTAAGCAAATAATTAATTTTTGAATCCACATTATGACTACTCCTTTTAATTTACAACAGAAATGATTTTTAATTACCTTAAAGCAACGATTCTTTATTGTTGAGAGAGTGTTGAAGCGCTAAATATAAAGTTTCCAACTAATCCAATTTAAACAAATTGGTAAAGGTTTGGATGCAGGGAAGTAATTTGCCTCCTTTTCGGAAGGTTTCCAACTAATCCAATTTAAACAAATTGGTAAAGTTGAGAGCAGCACTTTGCAAAAGGCGCATGAAATGGTTTCCAACTAATCCAATTTAAACAAATTGGTAAAGGGTTCGTTTGGTTGTTGTTTCTAGCTTGGCTGGCGGTTTCCAACTAATCCAATTTAAACAAATTGGTAAAGGTTCTGCCAAAACAATCAGTTTCTTAGAACAAAGAATGTTTCCAACTAATCCAATTTAAACAAATTGGTAAAGGCTGAAGTCAGCTGTTCTGCAATGGCTGCCTGTGCAGTTTCCAACTAATCCAATTTAAACAAATTGGTAAAGCTTTTCTAAAGGAGCTTTTGACGAGGGCGTTATGGGTGTTTCCAACTAATCCAATTTAAACAAATTGGTAAAGGGGTCGTGTGGAAGACTTTACCCAGTAAGGGTTTCAGGCGCCAAATCGACACACTCCTGAAAAACATTATATATGTTGTGCAAGATTGTACAAAACACATACCTCAAACCCTTACCCAGTAAGCAATCGACACACTGTAATGAAAGAATAAGCATTTGAGCGATTTGGCGGAGTGTGTAGATATACTGCAAACGGGTTAAATATAAACTTTGTCATGCTGAACGAAACGCAGTGCAGTGAAGCATCTTAGAGATTCTAGCCTGCGGCAAATGCTCCGCATTACGCTACGCTCAGAATGACATTTCTAAACCGTTCTTAGTATAACCATGTTACAAAATAGGAGTGAATAATGCTGAAAGCTAGATAACATAATACTTTGGCGGCGCCGCAGGTTCTTCACTGCCAATAGTCAAGACTCTGGAAACAGCCTCCTGGGAAACCCAATAAAATCGCACATTGTCCTCAGATGGCTTAACAAGTTTTTTAGATTTCTCAAAAAGTTGTCGCATTTCTTCCAAACTTAAAAAACATTCAAAAACAGAATACTGAACTCTTCGCCCGTAACCCTCTAGAAAGTTTGATAATTTTGTGCGCCTTTTGTCATTAGGAATATCATACACAACTACTACTAACATTGCAAGATATAAGCTGAGTTAATTTGGCTTATTTTTTAATGCAATTATCGTAGCCATAGGAATAAATCCATCAAATTGTTCAGTTACATCAATAGACTCTAAAGCATAAAGTATTTCATTACTACCAAACATCTGCATACATATAGCACATCCTATTATTTCCCCAAGAAATGGAACTGGGAATAAAATACGCCCAACTGTAAAGTCAAGAAAATCATACGCTATGCAAAGAATAAATTTTCTAGTCCACATTATAATTACTCCTATTAATCTACAACATCAATTGTTTTGGATATAAACACCGCAATACTTTTCTGCTTCTAACCTGCCCTTAAAAAAGATTCATAAGGAGCTTCAGATAATAAACAACGTTTATATCTTCTTACCTGTAACTGAATCGCATGTCTGTATGTAGCTTGAGATATTAAATCTGGATGGGAAATTTCTTCATTCATTCGACTTTCAAACTGTTTCAAAAAAACTTTCCGCGCGGATTGGCTTAAATATACCCCTCCTGTACTAGCAACCACATCAAAATCATTGGGTTTAAACTCACCATTATTAATAATTTTTAACACTAAACTATCAACAATGGGAGACCGAAACTCCTCCATCAAATCGAAAGCTAAATATGGCTTTTGTTTCTCACCATAATGAAAATGACCGATATATGGAGAAAGTCCTTCTGCAATAATAAAACTCAAGACATTATTAAACAATAGTGTGTAACCGAAACTCAACAATGAATTCACCTCATCAATAGGAGGTTGACGAAATCTCTGGGCAAAACTGAAAGCAGAATTATTAATTAACTTTCCAAAAGCTGGAAAATATCTTGCTGCACTCATTCCTTCGTAACCACGTAAAGAATCTAAGTTATCTACATTTTCCAAAGCATTAATATCTTGATTCATGCCATAAATAGCTCTTTCTACATCTTCTAATCTACGTTTACGGTTTAATCGCATTAATAGCTGTTTAGAATTCATTAATTTTCCTAAAACCACAGCTTTTGATAGATTTAGTTGAAAATAGTTATCATTACGTTTTTCAATTTGAATTAATTGATGACCCAAATTAGTTGACTCTTCACTACATAAATGACCGTGATATTGTCCCGATTGATTGAGAAAAAATACAGCTATTTTCTCTTGCAAGCAAGCATTAATGACAGGAGTAGATAATTGAATGTTTCCAAAAACAAGAATTTGTTCAACTTCACGAATCGGAACTTCAAATTTGGGTTTTTCTGAAACGTGAATAACAAAACGCTGATAGTCTTTATAGATTGATGTTCCTTGCTCAATTAAGTAAATAGCTGCCATTTCTTCATTCCAAATATTTTTTTGAAAAGGACTGTTGTCCTCATTTTCTTCATTTTTAACAGGTGGTTCTGTCTCTACTTCTGCTAGAAAGGGTTGATGTAAATATGGAATATTCTCAGGGGATTCTTCGCTTCGCTCAGAATGACATTTCTCAGGAGATTCTTCGCTTCGCTCAGAATGACATTTCTCAGGAGATTCTTCGCTTCGCTCAGAATGACATTTCTCAGGAGATTCTTCGCTTCGCTCAGAATGACATTTCTCAGGAGATTCTTCGCTTCGCTCAGAATGACATTTCTCAGGGGATTCTTCGCTTCGCTCAGAATGATAATTATGCTCAGAATGACTATTTGCATTTTGTAATTTTTTTTTACTAGTTTCTTTCTTTGCTTGCTTATTCTCTATCCCTGACTTTAACTTAGTTTGATTTGCATCTAAAGGGAAAATCGCGTTTTCTAAAAAGCCATGACCTAAAAACCGAAAACCTCGTTCAAAGTTAGTAATTTGAGTTTTTTCGGTATTTATCATCAATCCTATTAAATCCAATAAGTTTGTAATTTCTACCTTAGCTTCTAAAATCCGCTCTTTTGTAGTAGCTAAAACTAAAAAATCATCTGCATAACGCACTAACTTTAAATCAGTTGCCGTTATCAATTCATCAAACTCATGTAGATAAATATTTGCCAAAATTGGAGAAATTACGGCGCCTTGAGGTATGCCTTTTTGTGGTATAATTATTCCTTCGTGGGTTGACACACCAGCCGATATCCAAGACTTTATCAAACATAATATCCCCGGATTATCTATATGTAATCTTATCTCTTTTAATAGCCTGTAATGGTCGATATTGTCAAAAAAACCCGAAATGTCAGCATCGAACACCCAAACATAACCCATATCTCGCCAATCAGCGATTTTTTTCACCGCATTAATGTAAGATAAATTAGGACGATAAGCAAAACTAGCTGGTGAGAACTTCTCCTCCATTAACGGAGACAGCACATTTAATAAAGCTTGTTGAACAATTCTGTCTCGAATACAAGGTATTTTTAACTCTCTTTGTTTACCATTTTTTTTAGGAATAATTACCTGTTTACAAGGAAGAGGTTGATAACTGCCATTTGCCACAGTATTGAGTAATTGATAAATATTGACAGTTTGGTTACGCGCAAAACTATCAATAGTTTCTCCATCTATCCCTGCACAACCACGGTTTTCAGCGACTTTTTCCCAAGCACGTTGAAAATTATTAATATCGAGAAATCTACTAGTAACATCAATCATTTGATTATATCCGTAATTATTTATAAAGGTTGTAAGTTGCTTCCATATCTTTTTTCATACGCTGTCGTAAATCTAGAGGTAAAATTACCTCAACATTTTGCCCCCAAGCCCGCAAACGCATAACAATGTTATTATCATTTACACGATAGTAGACTTTACAGTAAACATCGTTAGGAGAACGAGATTGCACTGTGGCAAGCAGATTTTTTTGTTCTGTTGACGCTGGGGGTGTGTAAAACTTGACAAACTTTTCAACTTGTTGACGCGGAATTTTTGTAAACATTTCATCTCGTTCAGTTTTTAAAATATAATTGGCATAAAAATATTGGTCGAACCTCAACACTAGTAATTCCTGTGGTTTATAAATATCAAATCCCCAAGCTGCTGACATTTTCTCTTTAATATCATCTGGACTCGGTGGATATTTCCCATGACATTTTTCTACAAAGTGTTTAGGAATATCTATATAATCAACATCTAGCTGTAGTTCATCTAGCTTGATAATACGGTCTAATCGATAATCGTACCAATCAATTTTATTCCAATTATTTTCATCATCTTGCTTCGGAGTTTGTCCATAAGCAAATAAATAAGGCGCCCGTTGATAGTAATATATACAAACAGGATAAACAATACAACAAACAGTTTCTTGATATAGTTTAGCGCTTTGATAAGTTAACTTTACCAATGGTATTTTATCATGTGTCCAAATACGTTTTAACTGCTTTTGTAGTAATTCTACACGATTATATAGTTGGGGGTGAACTATATACTCAGTATGAATAAAAAATCTTTGAATACCATTAATCGCTTGCGATAAAGAATTATTAAAAGCAGATAATTCTTCATGAGTAAATTGCTCTGATTGAGCTTCTGCACTTTCCACATGAGATATAAAAAAATCCGGAAAGGTATCAACTACAGAATAAATATCTTGACTATTAACTTTTTTAGCTTTTAACCAACCTAAATTGACTAAAGATTGAAAGTCATGGTCTCTTAAATTGCGACTAGTGACTGCAAATAAACGTCCATCAGGTAATGATTTAGAGAAACTGTAAGATTTTTGGCTATTTTGCGAATTCACCATCCCAGTTAATAGTAAACTTTCTAACTCATCATCTTGAATAGAATAATACTTCTGGAATGACTGACACCATTTATGTTTATCAATACCCAAATTTGATGCAAATAACCACTCACTTAGTGTTTTAGCACAGCGGCATTTGGGGGTGTGTAAACTCGGAGACTTATCACGTAAATGATGCTTTGTGGCATCTAAAAAAAATAAATTACGCCATTCTAAAAAAGTAAACTCTTCTGCTAATTCTAATTTAACTTTATCACTATTGTCTCCATATATAGAATGTAAAATTACCCATAGTCTTACCGATTTTGCTAAATTTTGTTTAAGAGAACCTGGTGTCAACAACTTTAAGACTTCCACAGTGGGAGGGTAGTTAAAAGCTTCTCTCTTCATCGCGAGTCCTGCTGTTATTGGGTAGATGGTTATATATTAGCAGTAGGTGGAAAAGGCTATTTCCATCAACATTAGTGCAAAATTAGTGCAAAAAACTAACCAGCTTTTTCTTCATTTTTTTGATAGAGTAATGCTTTAATCGCTGTTCATCTCTATGTCCCAGGTACTGCTTCCCCAAACACTCCAGAAAAACCTACCCCTCACCGCTCTTGCCCCCATGCAAGATGTCACAAACCTCTGGTTTATGAAGGTTATTGCTCAATACGGCAGTCCTGATTACTTCTTTACCGAATATTTCCGCGTCAATGAAACCTCACGCCTCAACCGTACCATTTTATCTTCAATTACAGAAAACGATACAGGGCGCCCTGTTTTTGCTCAAATGATTGGCGAAAGCATTCCAGACTTAGTGAGAACAGCAAAGGAATTATGCACCTATAATATAGCTGGAGTTGATTTAAATATGGGATGTCCGGCGCCTAGAATCTATCGCAAAAATGTTGGGGGTGGATTGCTGCGAGAACCGGAAAAAGTAGATAAAATTTTGGGAGAGCTAAGGCAAGCTGTCACCGATATACCTTTGACCGTCAAAATGCGTGTAGGCTTTGAAAATACAGATACCTTTTACGAAATTTTAGATATAATCAATCGCCACAACATTGATTTACTAAGTTTACACGGTCGCACAGTAAAAGACATGTACCACGGGGCAGTAAAATATGATTTGATTGCCGATGCGGTTAAACGGGTCGATTGTCCAATACTTGCTAATGGTAATATTCACTCTGCAACAACTGCCCTCGAAGTGCTTGAAAAAACGAGAGCAGCAGGTGTCATGGTAGGACGCTGGGCAATAGGGAATCCTTGGATTTTTAATCAAATTCGGCAAGCTTTACGGTCTGAACCAATAACACCCGTTCCTTTAGTAGAGGTACGTAATTATATCGAACGTTTATGGCAAACCCCTAATAAAGATAACTTTCCAGTACAATCGCGTCTAGGCTACCTCAAAATGTTCCTTAATTATATAGCCCTGTTGGTTGATGCTGAAGGGCATTTCCTGCGCTTGATGCGAAAAACTTCTACTGAGGTAGAGCTATTTAACCTCTGTGATAGCGTTCTTCTTAGCGATAGTACAAAAACTTTTGCCCTGGCGCCGTATTTAGGACTGTGACGATAAAAATGGTAGAATGCCACATCTAAGGCAAAGTATGAATACAAATCGCTTTGAACTTTCAACAGGTGTACAAGCAGCATGTGCAGCAGGAATGACAGTTTTTGGCTACGCTCAATATAGTGATGGCGCCATTCTTGCTCTTAATGGCGCCAAGATAGTCTTTAACAACATGCAACAACTTTCTGAAATGCTGTAGTTAAATTTTTTGCAATTACTTAAAGTTAGGTGGCAAAAGTACCTTATCAACTACGTGAACAATACCATTACTTGCAGGAATATCAGCTTGCACAACTTTGGCGCCATTAACCGTAACACCTGTATCAACAGATACTTTAAGCGATTGACCTTCTACGGTATTAACGTTTCCAGATTTTAATTGGCTTGATGAAACTCTTCCTGGTACAACATGATAACCAAGAAGCTGAACTAATTTTTGCTTGTTGGCTGGCTTTAACAAGTTATCTACAGTACCTGTTGGTAAAGCATTAAAAGCTGCATCGGTAGGTGCAAATACTGTGTAAGGACCTTGCCCACCCAAATTTTGCTCTAAACCAGCCGCTTTAACTGCCTTTGTTAAAATTGTAAATTGTCCTTGGCTTGATGCAGCTTGTGCTAATTGTCCTAAATTTTGACTTCCTGTTGCGGCGCCTGTAGGAGTTGGGGGGGCTGTTTCAGTTACAGTAACAGTAGGTGTAGCAGTGACTGTAGGAATTTCTGCAACAGGTGAGGTATTTGGATTTGCGGTTTCCACAGCCGAAGGAGTTGTTGTATTATCAGTTGTTGGTTGTCCGCAAGCTGATAAAGCAACGACGCCACCCAGTAATAATGTGCTTAAAAACGTCTTTTTTAACATTTCAATTGCCTTCATTGCTTTTCATTAGAAATTCTACGTGTTTACAAAAGTTAATGAATTCTTGAAAATAATTTCTCTGTCCAAAGACATAAATAAGAAATTTATAATAAATATGCCTAACAACTCAGCACTCAGCACTCAGCACTCAGAACTCAGAACTCAGCACTCAGCACTCAGCACTCAGCACTCAGAACTCAGCACTCAGCACTCAACACTCAGCACTCAACACTATGCAACTAACACCATTACACACAGCAATACTCGTCACTGACTTAGAAAAAGCCGAACATTTCTACGGTGAAGTATTGGGAATGTCAAAAATTGACCGAGTAATGAAGTTCCCGGGTACGTGGTATCAAGTTGGAGATTACCAGCTTCATTTAATTGTGGCGCCAGAAGTCGCAAATAAGCCCAAACACGAAAAATGGGGACGCAACCCCCATATAGCTTTTTCAGTTTCCGACTTAGATGCCGCTAAACAGCGGCTACTAAATTATAACTTCCCAATACAACCAAGTGCGTCAGGGCGCCCAGCAATTTTTACGACTGACCCAGATGGAAACGTCATTGAGTTAGGTCAAGCATAATATAGTCATTACCGTAACTGTACTATGACGGTTTTTGCTTATTCTTACACCGACCCACTTTTAGATGTTACTCCCGAACCAAATAGTTGGGGGTGGGAAGTTGACCGAGTTTATGAGGACTTGGGAAAACGTGAACAACTACAAAATTTACTAACAGACTGTCGAGACAACCCTCCAAAATATCTGTTAATTCGTACTTTAGAAGAATTGGGTGATAATTTGGAGCAAGTCAGCGCACGTATTACAGAATTAAAAGCTTTAGGAATTATTCTAGTTGCAGTTGAGCAAAGCTATAATTCTTCAGAAAATACACTTAATCAACACATAGAACTAATTAATTTAATACAGCAAATTCAATATCAACATCGTAGTCGTCGCATTCGCCAAGGTCATGCTCGTAACCGTCTTGATGTGGCGCCTCCTCCTGGTAAAGTTCCTTATGGCTATCGGAGGGGTAAAGGAAAGTACATAGTTGACCGTACTACAGCACTCGTCGTCAAAGACTTTTTTGAAAACTTCTTGCTTTATGGTTCATTACGAAATGCTGTACGGTACATCGCGAAAAAGTACAACAAAAAAATTTCTGTCACTACAGGAAAGCGTTGGTTAACAAATCAGGTATATAGAGGCAACACCGCATACCAAAATGGCGAAATCATATCAGATACACATGTACCGATAATTACTAGAGAAGAAGCAGCACAAGTAGACAGGTTATTGCGTCGTAACAGTCGTGTAAGTACACGTTCCGCTAGCGCACCCCGTTCTTTAGCAGGTTTAGTAACTTGCAGCGAATGTAAATCACACATGACTATTACGCGCGTCACTATACGCAAACAAACCAAAGAATATCTATATTTACGTCCCATCAACTGTCCTAAACAACCCAAATGCCCATCAATTCCCTACCAAGAAGTTTTAGGGAAAACGATTTCTGCTGTATGTCAAGACTTACCAAAAGCAGTAGAAGGAGTAAATTTTCCTCAACTAGACACAGTAAAAAGTCACTTAAGACAAGAAATTGCGCGCGCAAATGCCATCTTAGAAAAAATTCCAGAATTGATTGAAACAGGTATTTTAGACGAAGAAACAGCCAAACTTAGAACTTATAAGCTTCGCACCGAAATCTCAGCAACGGAAGCGAAACTAGCAACCCTTCCCCCCGTTAACTTACGCTCAGTAGCGCAAGCAGTATCTATTCCTCAATTTTGGCTCGACCTCTCCGAATCTGAGCGACGATTTTACCTACGCGAATTTATCAGAGAAATTCAACTAGTCCATCAAAACAACACTTGGGAATTACAAATAATCTTTATTTTCTAGTAAGTATTGTGGAATGGGCATCCTTGCCCGTTCCAAACAAGCTAGCTTTTGACGCCCACCCCACAAGACAAGAAAATTATTGCTACTCAACTTTGAGAAAAGGAGCAGAATTTATAATTGAGATTCCTTTTGGCAAATTGGATAACAATACTATGTTTTAACAACTACAACGTAATCCTTCTAACCTTTGCTCTGTCGGTGAAAAACAAACTATAGTAGTATCAGCTAAATCAAAAAGTGCGATTGCTCCGACATCTGTAAATCCAGAACTTGTATCAATCAATATTATATCTGGCGCCAATTGAGTTTTTATATCTTCGACTAATTGCTCTACAGCATTTTTTCCACGTTTGTAGAAAGAGCTAATATCAAGGTCAGCTAACCGATGAATATAATTCTCATTATACTGTCCTGCTGAAACTAAAAATAATTCGCCATTACCTTGTAAATTTATTTGTCCTACACAATTGCCAATATTTGGAATATCTTCTTCAGGTGTTAAGCTTCTTTGATACAAATAGGCAGAGTTTACCATTGACTCAAAGTCTTACCAGTCACAAATATTTTTATCAATCACTTCACCATTGGGTAGAGTTACATCTTGTAATGTATTGCCCATAAAATCTGCTAATTTAATTCCTTTAGCACCTGTAAAATTACAACTTACCAGGTAATTTTCTCCCATGTCTAAATAACTTAGACCAGCATTACTAAAATCTATATCTTTAAAAGCTGACATGTGAAACCATAGCATCCCTAAATATCTATGTTACAAAATTTTATAAAACTATAGAACAGGCAGGGATGCCTGTTCCACAATTTTAGATTTTACAGTTTCAGTTTACAGTTTCAGGTTACAGTTTGTTTTTTGGTTGCAAGGGTTTATGCTGGGTAAATTCTTAGCCTGCGGTTAGGTTCTTCACCGAAACTGTTAGATTTTAATCGATAATGCTCGACTAATTCGTGTTGCATTTTACGTACTTGAGCGGAACGGGGTAATAATTCTACTGGTTGCCCTTTGGGAATTACTATTTGCTCGACTGCAAGTCTTGCTTCTTCCAAAGCATCCATTTCGTCGTCGGTGCCGTTGTGAAGAAATAGCTGCAATTCGTTTTCGTCAGAAAATTCTGGGTCATCGATGTTAAGCATTCTTCGCAACCCGCGCGTAATTTGCGGGATGGTACTCGATTTTATCATGTGCAGTGGTAGGTGTCTTGACTTCGCCAATTGCCTTAATTTGGCATGGTTTTTGACGTGTGACCGCAGTGCCAAAATAGAATCTGCACTGTCTATGTCTTTTGTCAAGATAACTGGCAAGTTTAATACTTTGACGACTTGTTCGAGTTGATGGCGACTCACACCATATGGATAAATGTGCAACGGCAAGTCTTCGCCATTGGGTCCTGGTACTCGTGAGTTTTCATCAAATTCTAAGTCTGAGGTATCAAAACTTGCTTCTTGTGAAAGCAAACGGTCAAATTCGCTTTTCGGTGCATTGGAGCCGTTTAGCTCAGTGGGTACTGCCTGCAACGGCGCCATTCTACCCGATGACCGCCAATTACTACCTTGCTGCCGTTGGGATGCAAAGTTTTCATCGAGAGTTGTAACGTTTCCACCTCGACCATTTATTGCTGTTAACTGGCGAGTAATAGAAAGTTTACCATTTTCATCGACGGTTCGGGTTTGCGGACTCGGTTGGCGCCCACGTAATAATGTGTCAACTGTATCAGCAACACTTTCGTGAACAACCCAGCGCTTACGTTCGTGCATTTCAACTGCAATATCGAACGTAGGCAATGCTTTACGTTCCAAAACAGTTTTTTGACTGCCTCTTCGTCGTGCCTCGTCGTCTCCCAACGTCACAGCTTGAATACCACCTACTAAATCCGATAAAGTGGGGTTTTTAATCAAGTTCTCAATTTGATTCCCATGCGCTGTACCAACTAACTGCACGCCTCGTTCCGCAATTGTCCGCGCTGCTACGGCTTCAAGTTCAGTACCAATTTCATCAATAACGATAACTTCTGGCATGTGGTTTTCCACTGCCTCAATCATCACTTGATGCTGCTCGTTTGGATGGGCAACTTGCATCCTACGAGCTCTGCCAATTGCTGGGTGCGGCACATCACCATCTCCAGCAATTTCATTCGATGTATCAATTATGACCACACGCTTGTTCAGCTCATCCGCCAAGACGCGGGCAATTTCGCGCAGCGCAGTAGTTTTACCAACACCTGGGCGACCTAGCATGAGTATCGATTTACCTGTTTCCACTAAATCGCGAATCATGCCAATCGTTCCAAAAATTGCTCGACCAACACGACAGGTCAAACCAATTATTTTGCCGGAACGGTTACGGATGGCACTGATACGGTGCAGGGTCAGCTCAATCCCCGCACGATTGTCTCCACCAAAGCTTCCCACTCTAGATACACAATCATCGATTTGTGCTTGAGTAATAGGTGCCTCCCTTAGATACTCGGCTTTATCAGGAAAGCGAGCTTCTGGACGGCGCCCTAAATCCAAGACCACTTCTACTAAACTATCTCGTTGCGGATGATTCTCTAGAATTTCTCGCAGGTCTTGAGGCAGTATATCTAATAACTTTTGGAGCTCGTCTTTAATCGTCATGCTTTTTATGGTGACGTTTTAAGAGATTTTTGGACATTTATGATGCGCGAAATTAACTATAACAAAGTGCTTTAAAAAGTACTTGTTATGAACCCTATTAACTGAAATAACACTTAATGTAGTTTCAGTACAAGGTACGCGCTATACTTTGCTGTGACTTGAGCTGGGAAACGAGAGAATGGGCAAGTTTTACCGCTTGCCAGAGCAATTCAGGCTCGTCCTCTAGACGAACACATTTAACATCGTATTGATTCACCTCCTTTGTTTCTAACTGTTCTAAAATTGGTGACAGCAATGCACGCGCATAACTGCCGTATGCTATACCAGAAATATAAGAGTGCTGAGTTTTGAGTGCTGAGTTCTGAGTTGAGACTTGATTAATCAAGTCTTTACACTCAGCACTACTCTCAGCACTCAGCACTTTATACTCAGCACTACTCTCAGCACTACTTCTTAGCATTCCCATTGCTTTTAACTTAGCAACAGTGTAGCTATTTGTGCCTCCTGCTAACTGCACATATCCTGGTAAATTCGCTTTCAAAACTTTTTGCCCCAGCTTTATTGCCGCAATAGTGGCGCCAGAACCAATATCACCGCTCATTGGACGACCATCTGTTTGCCAAATTAAATTAGAAACAGTCGGAGCTATTAGTTCATATAGGGCATGTAAATAGTCAATTAAATCTTCGCCATCAGGACAACTGACAGCAACTAATTTCAACTGCTCTACGTGCGGCTCGATTGCTTGCCACAACCGCTTAAATTCCGCAAAACGTCCTACTTTGGTATGTATTTCTACTGCGTCTACTCCTGTTGACAATACCAATGGTGCTATCGCTCCTGGCGTTGATACATACGAACTTGTATAAATTATATCATAGGGACAGATAGGGATACAACGTCCACAGCCATAACATTTTTGCGATACTACACCAGAGAAATTACTGGAATGTGAGTTAAAAACGATTGCTTGAGCGGGACATACTTTCTCGCAGGGTCTTGGGCAAGTCGAAGGACATAAACGCTCATCAAATTCGGCTTTGCGAAAGTGGGGGTCTTCTCCATCATTTAGACTTACCATCAAGAAAGGCATCTTTACTTCACAGTTGATACCCAGGCTTTGAGATTTGGTAGATAATATCGAAGCAACTCTAAGCGCGTCTTGTGCTGCTGAAATTACAGCAGGGTCGGCTGCTACATCGATACAGTCGGCGCCTGCCAGTGCATAAGCTAAAGTTAAACTTCTCACCGCAGGCAAGTGTTGATAACTGGCTCCGCAGATCAGCTTGAACCAGTGACCAAAATCTAGAGAACGTAAAGGGTTAAACAAATCAGTCACATTTCTATTATGCTATTTGTGACAAAAAATGGTAGCCCTAACCTCTAAAAAAGTTTTTGCTCTTTGAATTGAAAACCTTTTTAGTTACAATTAGTTACAAAGTACTATAAGTGATTGGAATTTCGATGACAAATTTAGCACCTTCTCCTGGCAAAGAATAGCATGTTAAATTGCCATGATGCTTTTGAACCACAATTTGGTAACTAATCGATAATCCTAATCCAGTACCTTTACCTACAGGTTTTGTAGTAAAAAACGGGTCGAACAATCGCGAACACGTAGAAGAGTCAATTCCAGGCCCGTTGTCAGCAATAATAATTTTGACGGTATTTTTGCTTGTATGCTGCGTTTGAATCAAAATTTGCGGTAAGCCATGAGAATTTAGAATTTGTTGTTGCGAAGCTAATACTGGTGTAGTGTCAAAATTATCTTGACTTAACGATACTACCGCATCTTCTTGCAATCGGTTCAAAGTCCCCAGGCGCCATGCTCCATTTCCCATTTCTAAAGCATCAATGGCATTATTCAAAATATGCATGAAAACCTGATTTAGCTCGCTAGCATAACACATAACATTCGGCAAAGCTGCAAAATCTTTGACAACGGCAATCATTGGACGATGAGCAGTCTCCTTGAACTTATGCTCCAACATAACTAACGTGCTTTCGATACCTTCATGAATATCCACCGACTTCATAATCGCTTCATCTAAACGCGAAAAATTTTGCAGCGCTAGTACAATAGCTCTAATTCTTTCTGTACCTCGATACATGGCGCCCATTAAACTTTGTAAGTCATGAACTACAAAATTCAAGTCGATTTCTTTAATTGTTGCTTGAAGCTTTGGCGTTGGATTCGGATATTCTTTTTGGTATATTTCTACTAGTTTTACTAAGTCTAGAATATATTCATTTGCGTATTGTAAATTGCCGTAGATAAAACTAACGGGGTTATTAATTTCGTGCGCGACTCCTGCAACTAATTGTCCAAGAGCAAACATTTTTTCATTTTGTATTTGCTGAACTTGAGCAGATTTTAATTCGTCGAACGCATTTTGCAGTAATATATTCTTTTCTTGTAATTTATTTTGTAGTAAACGTAAATTAATTTGATTTTCAATTCGTAACACTACTTCGGCGCCATGAAAAGGTTTAGTGATATAATCAACACCACCAACATCGAAAGCCTTAACTTTGTCTAACACATCATCGAGTGCGCTAATAAAAATTACAGGAATCTCACTTGTTTTATCTTCCGATTTAAGTTGTTTACATACTTCATATCCATCCATACCAGGCATATTGATATCGAGTAAAATCACATCAGGCAAAAGCATTTGACACGCAGTTAACGCCATTTTACCGTTCAGAGCTTTACGAACTTCGTACCCTTGTGCTGTCAACATTGCTGATAGCAACCGCAAGTTGTCAGGTGTGTCATCGACAACGAGTATATTAGCTTTATAATTATGATTGCGCTCTAAAAGCATCTCAAAAAATAACCTGTTCTATATTATCTTAACAATTAATATTAAAAAACTCACATACTGGTAAACGAATAATACACTCAATAAACCTGGTTTCTATGCATTTATTGTCGCAGACAAATCGTCTTTTTATTACAATATCTCAACGAAGAAACCAGGTTTCTACGATTTCACTTTTTATACGTAAATAAACTTGTAAAAAAAGTACTTGCACTTCAGTATAATCCACAGGGATATAGCATTCTGTCGATTTATCGCGCAACGCACAGTCAGCAAAACTTATAATTGTCTACTAACTATCGAGTAGTGCGATTCTTTTGTAACAAGTCTAATTTAAGTATATTAGATAACATACACGTCTGAACTAAATTATAGTCATTTTCACATAAGCTTTTGATTTTCGTGGCATCATATATTATGTTACGTTACCGAGCCGCTACCATTGCGGATTAGAAGCAATAAAATCGAGGACAAGTTCTTGCTTTAAGGGTTGAGAGAATAAAAATCCTTGAGCGAGGTCGCAATTTAGAGTACGTAGTTGAGCTAGTTGTTCTTGGGTTTCGACACCTTCAGCGATTGTCAGCATTCCCATTGAGTGTGAAATGCCAATCATTGCCGGTACTAGTCCCATATTTTCTTGATTATCTTGCATCCTCTTGACAAAAGACTTATCAATCTTTAGCGCATTCAACGGAAAACTATGAAGGTAGCTTAACGAAGAATAACCCGTACCAAAATCATCAATAACAAGTTTGAATTTTTTTTGTTTTAACTGCTGTAGAATTCCTCTAACTATATCGTTATTTTCCATAATCACACTTTCTGTAATTTCCAATTCAACATAGCTAGGATTAACCTGAGTTTCTGCGATAATCTTATCAACGACGGCGCCGAAGTCAGGATAAGAAAATAGCCGTGCAGATAAATTAATATTGATTGTGATATTTTCTAAGAATGCTGAATGCTTTTGCCAAATTTTTAGTTGTTTTAAAGCAGTTTTAAATATCCAAATATTCAGGGTGTAAATCAACCCGATTTCTTCTGCTGCGGGTATAAATTCGGTAGGTGGAATCATACCTTTAGTTGGGTGTTGCCATCGAACAAGAGCTTCAAAACCAGCGATTTTACCTGTAGCAAGTGAAATAATTGGCTGGTAGTAAATTAAAAACTCTTCGCGCTCTACAGCTCGACGTAAGTCATTTTCAAGTTCTAATATCTGAATAGCTTTAAAATGCATATCAGGGTCAAATACGTGATATTGCGCGCGTCCTGAAGACTTTGCACGATACATTGCAGTGTCCGCATCACGTAATAAATATTCGGCTTTTTCGTAGTTATTATTACCCCAACTAATACCAATACTAGCATTCATAAACACTTCGTATCGCGACAATTTGAATGCTAATGACAATTTTTTCAAAACAGCTTCGGCAACATCAGTAGCCATATTTAAACCAGTAATGTTTTCTAATAAAATAGCGAATTCATCACCGCCAAATCTTGCTAAAGTATCGAAAGGACTTAGTAATGCTTGAATGCGACGAGCAATAGCAATAAGTAATTCGTCTCCAACAAAATGACCAAGCGAGTCGTTAATCACTTTGAAACGGTCACAATCTAAAAATAAAACGGCAAATTGATAGTTAGTATCTTGTTTGGCATGTTTTAGCGCTCTTTCAAGCTGTCGAATGAATAAAACGCGATTTGGTAGACCAGTTAAGGAGTCATGCAAAGCAATGTCAAGAAGTTTACCCTGTAGTTCACGTCGAGAATGAATCTCAACTTGCAGTTGTTGCATAGCTTGTTCTAACTCTTGAGTTCGCTTCTTTACTCGTTCCTCCAACTCCGCATTTAGCTTTACAACCTCTAAACGAGCTTCACGCAGAGCAATTTGATTTTGCACTCGTACCAAAACTTCTTCAAATTCAAACGGTTTTGTGATATAATCCACGCCGCCTACGCGAAAAGCCTTCACTTTGTCAAAAACATCATCAAGTGCGCTGACAAAAATCACCGGAATATCAGTAGTCTTATGCCAGTTTTTCAAACGATGACAAACTTCATACCCATCAATTTCAGGCATCATGATATCAAGCAAAATTAAATCGGGTAGAATCGTTTGGCACGCAGTTAAAGCCATTTGCCAGTTTAGAGCTTTGCGAACGTTGTACCCTTCCCTGATTAAAATCGCTGACAAAACTCTGAGATTATCGGCGGTATCGTCGATAATCAATATATCTTTCTTTGGATTGATCAAACTGACATCGTTCATTCTGCATTTGCTGTCTAGAAATTCTTTAATTTTCGCTCCTCTCGCTTAACGAAAGGCGCCTTTATAGCGGAAACATTAACTAGTCGAGCAACAAGGCGTCGATAATGCCGTAATAACTACCTCTTAACTAGAGAAGCACTATCCAGATCGCTTCAAGTCAGCAATTTGCTTAATACACATTTATACCTAATTTCTGCTTAAATAACAAAGTTTCAAACTTGTTATAGCATCTTGATTATTGGTTAAGTATTACTGAATAAGGTCAAAGAACCGTATACAAGAGACTTTGAAAATCTTTTCACTATTTTTTTACAATGTCAAAAGTAAAATAAATTACCCTGATTTTATCAGTACAACCAAGCATTACGCTGTAGAGCAAAATTCATTGCGAAGGTTAAAATAACACAGCCCACTTGCATTGCTAATTAGATACTCATCGAATTAGTAATTCTACAGCGAAATAATAAAAGAAACTAGGTTTCTTCGTCTAAAATTCAGCATTTTCCGAGCTTACGGCAGTAAGTAACTGAGATTAAAATTAAAGAATAATTTGATACACAGCTTGAAAGCTGACACGGGCAATGAAATCTGCTGATAGCTTTAAAAATGTTCAGCAATCTGAGCAAGAAGGTTTGCTAAACCGAATTACCGACCTAATTAGACGAACTGTAGAACTGCAAGAGATATTAAATGCAGTAGTCTTAGAGGTGCGTAACTTTTTGCAAACCGACCGGGTAATGGTTTACAAGTTTGATGAAGACGAAAGTGGCAAGGTGGTCGCCGAATCAAATGAACAAGGTAAGTTACCCTCTTTATTGGGGCTACATTTTCCAGCTTCAGATATTCCGCTCGAAGCGAGAGAAATGTTTCTTAAAGCTAGACAGCGATCTATTGTGGATGTAGCAAGTGGTAAGATTGGCTTGTCTCCACTTAATTTGCCTTCTTCGTCCAGAAGTCAGGAGCTACAGGGAAAGGAAATTATTCAATATCGTGCAGTTGAAGAGTGCCATATTGAGTATTTGAAAGCGATGGGAGTACAGTCCTCGCTAGTCTTGCCAATTCTAAGTCAGAAGTTTCTTGAACCTGGCTCTCCAACAAGTTTATGGGGTTTATTGGTATCGCACCATAGTCAGCCAAGGACAATTTTAAAACGCGAGTTGCCCGTTTTGCAGCAGGTTGTAGACCAAGTATCCATTGCTATTACTCAAAGCAATTTAGTTTCACAAGCGCGTATAGAGCAAAGGCGCCAAACGATAACAAATCAAGTAATAACTCAATTACATTCGCTGCCAACAACTCAACTTCAAGCTGCACTTGAGACAACAATAGAGGCGCTTTCGGGTTGTGGCGGTAGGATGTATATTTATGCAACTGGTGAGTTATATATTCATGGAAAGCAGCCGCAGTTACCAGACTCATTACAAAACACGGCTATTGAAGAACATCCTTTTTGGCAGCATTGGATGGAAGAATTTAGATTTGATAGCGTCTGGGCAATCACCGACATTTATAAACAGCCAGAATTAAATTTTCTCACAAGCGCGTTTCAACACACCAAAATTCGCGGACTACTAGTAATGCCTCTTGGCTACTATCAAAATTTTGTTGGTGTCGTCAGTATTTTCCGCAATGAGGATAATACTGAGATTTTGTGGGCAGGACGGCGCCAAAAAAATCCTTTAAATGCGTTACCGCAGATTTCTTTTAAAGCATGGCACGAACAAAGACAAGGAAAAGCGAGGGTTTGGAGCAGTGAAGATATTACACTTGCTCAAACATTGGCGTATCATATTTCCATGTCAATTCAACAGCAGTTAATGTATCAAGAACTGCAAGAATTTAACTTAACTCTCAAACAGCAGGTACAAGCACAAACATCCGAATTAGAAAAATCACTACTAATTACCGATGCGGTTCGATTAATTAGCGAACAAATTCGCGGTTCTCTAGATTTTAAAACGACTTTACAAACAATAGTTAGTGAAGTTCGTAAAATATTAAATGCCGACCGGGCATTAATTTATCAATTATTTGATGATAACAACGGTGAGGTAGTTGTCGAAGAACTCAATGGTAATTGTTCATCTGTGTTAGCAGTCAAAGCACCATTAGAATGTTTTCCTGCCGAAAGCGCACGTATTTTTATGCTCGGTCAGGCAAGAGCTATTAATAACGTTGCCACAGCTGCGCTTACCCCTTGTCATCAAGAATTTTTAAAAAGCTTGCACGTACAAGCAAATTTAATCGTACCAATTAAAATAAGTCAACAACTCTGGGGTTTATTAATTGCTCACCAGTGTGAGGCGCCGAGAGTTTGGCATAATGATGAAATCGACCTTTTGCAGCAACTAGCAGACCAAGCAGCAATAGCAATTCAACAAGCGGAACTGTACGAACAAAGTCGCACTGCTTTATCTGAAGCAAAAAATCAAGCAATGCAGCTTGGGCAAGCACTCTACGATTTACAAAAAACTCAAACTCAATTAATTCAAAGCGAAAAAATGTCTGGCTTAGGACAACTAGTAGCAGGTGTCGCGCATGAAATCAATAACCCCGTCAATTTTATCTACGGCAACTTATCTCACGCTATCCAATACACAGAACAACTAATTAATTTAGTGCATTTGTATCAACTGCAGTACCCAGAGGATAACAGTATAATAAACGCCAAAATAAAAGATATTGACTTAGATTTTATAGCTGATGATTTACCTAAAATAATGTCCTCAATGCAAATAGGGGCTGAACGTATCTGTTCAATTGTACTATCTTTACGTAATTTCTCACGTCTTGACGAAGCGGACATGAAACCCGTTGACTTACACGAAGGTATTGATAGCACCTTATTGATATTGCAACATCGTTTCAAATCCAGCATAGATTTTCCAGGAATCGAAATTATCAAACAGTACAGTGACTTACCACGTGTTGAATGCTACGCTGGACAAATTAACCAAGTATTCATGAATATTATTTGTAACGCCGTCGATGCGCTTATTGAAAAGTATAAATATAAAGACACAAATGACGACAACCCTCAAATATTGATATCAACGGCAACATCAACCAACAAGCAGTCAGCAATTATTCGTATTACCGACAACGGTGTTGGAATAGCTGAAGACGTTAGAACGCGGATTTTTGACCCATTTTACACCACCAAAGAAGTTGGCAAAGGTACCGGGTTAGGATTAGCCATTAGTTATCAAATCGTGGTTGAGAAGCATGGTGGTATGATAAAATGCACCTCCAAGCCGAATCAAAATACTGAATTTATGATTGAAATTCCTTTAAAACAAGCTATTATGCACAAATAATTATTTATCTAATGGTTCGTAGGTGTGAAATATTGGTACGAAACGATTGCAGTCTCACAGCGAATAATAACTGAACTTCTGCGCCGAAAACGCAGCTTAATTTTTTGGTGTATATTTCCTGTCTCAGTATTAATTATTAATGGATTGATTATAGCTGAACGAGCAAAGCTTTCACTATCAGTTGCATTTGAAAACGCCGCACCATCAACCTTAGTGGGAGCAGCATTATTTTTTAGCTGTTTAGGTGGGAGTGTTGCTACTGTAGTCGCAGAACGAGAACAGCGCACCTTAAAACGTTTATTTATTTCTCCCTTAAGCGGCGCCTCATATTTTATGGGTATTTTTTTAGCCCATAGCTTTATTGGTATTGGACAAACACTACTTGTATATAGCGTAGCAGCATTTTGGGGCGCCAGTTTCAAAGGTTCCATACTACTTGGAGCGATTATCATTCTCACCAGCATAATAGCTTACGTAGGATTAGGATTCATATTAGGCACACAGCTAGCACGTCGCACCGAAGACGTAAACGCCCTAGTAGCAGCATTTGGAGTCCCCTTACTAATACTAGGAGGTTCCTTCCTACCAACATCACTATTCCCCAAAAGCCTACTAAATATTGCTCGCTTCAACCCCATATACCACATGAACGAAGCCTTACTAAAAGTATCCGCAAACGGAGGAAACATCGCCGATATAGAACCTCACCTCCTATTCTTACTATGGTTTGCACTCATTATGATAGTATCCGGCTGGCTCTCCTACAGACGAATGCTCCTCGTAGAAAGAAAACTCTGAAACTCATAGTAATAAGCACTTCAGTGCTTTCCCAACCCAAGCGATAAATAGCCAAACACGATAGGTCAGCTGGCAACGGATGAGTTATTAACTACAAACAAACTTATAATCACCATATTTGGTACTACTGGTTAACGCGCACTCTTTTGTACTACCTGGCGCCTACACTTCCTCTTAAACCAAAGCCAGAATAAGGAAGTTCTATATTAAAACCTTGACCATTATCCATTATTTCTATTTGGAGAAAAGTTTTAATAACTTATAGAATGTGTGGTAATCATGAAAACTTCAGGTGTAACTAACCGTAATCTTAATAAATCAGGCGCCATTACTATAAGAATTAAAGCAACCAAAACAAACTATTCCTAAAATTACTATGATGTTAACACGCTATAACCCTTGGCAAGAATTAAACGCATTACAACGCCAAATGGATTCTTTATTTGAACAAAAAGTCACAGCAAAAGCTCCTGTAGCAGAACTTCATGAAACTGATGCAGCATTAATTCTAAAATTAGAACTTCCTGGAGTTGAAGCTAAAGATGTAGACATTCAAGTTTCAGAAAAAGCTGTCTCTGTCACCGCAGAACGTAAGACAGAAACAAAAACCGAAGACAAGGGTAACGTCAGAAGCGAATTTTACTACGGTAAATTCCAACGAGTTATTCCTCTTCCTGCCCGAATTCAAAATACCGATGTAAAAGCTGAATACAAACACGGTATCTTGAACTTAACCTTGCCAAAAGCTGAAGCTGAGAAAAACAAAGTTGTCAAAGTTAATCTTGAACAACCTACTGCATAATAGCTAAACATTTCTAAATAACTTAGATTTCCGATTTCTATAAGAAGTCGGGAATCTTTTTGTTGAAGTTTTTTGGTATAGTAATTTAAATCCCCCCAACCCCCCTTATTAAGGGGGGCTAGGATTTGTTCATTTGTTTACGTATCAAATTAAAATTCTTCTTTCTTCTCTTGTCCCCCCCTTACTAAGGGGGGTTAGGGGGGATCAAAATCAGTTATGCTTAAAATTAAAAACTTAAACAAATCATACGGCGCCCGCAAAGTCCTAAATAATTTAAATTTAAATATAGACACAGGTCAAATATATGGCTTACTCGGCGCCAACGGAGCAGGCAAAACAACTACTATAAATATTATTTGTAATCTTATCCAAGCTGACAGCGGTTATATTTCAATTCATAATCAACCGATTACAGATGATACAAAAGCATTAATTGGCATTGCCCCCCAAGAAAATTTACTGTATAAAACTTTGTCATGTGAGGAAAATCTGACATTTTTTGCACAAATATACGGTTTACGTGCAAGAACATGTCGTGAGCAAGTACTCAAAACACTTGCCGATGTAAAACTATTTGACCGCGCAAAAAGTCCAGTGGAAACCCTAAGCGGAGGAATGCAACGGCGCCTAAATATGGCAGTTGCTTTAGTACACCAACCAAAACTCGTAATTTTAGATGAACCAACCACAGGGTTAGACATCGAAGCACGTTACGAAATTTGGGAGCTTATCAAACAACTTAAAAATCAGGGTATCACAATTTTACTCACAACCCATTTACTCGACGAAGCCGAACGACTATGTGATAAAATTGGCATCCTTAAAAATGGTCAAATATTAGCAGAAGGCAATTTAAATCAATTACGTCAGTATATACCCGCAGACGAAGTAGTAACTATAAAAACTCCAAACGAGGAAAAAGCAATTACTTTGGCACAAGAATACGGTTTTACACCTCGACGTTACGGAAGCGATTTGACATTTTGGATACCCGAAGCACTAGAACTAAAAGAAATTATCGCGCGTTTTGAAGGTGTTGATATTGATTCTATTTCTCGTCAACCTGTGCGGTTAGAGCATATCTACCTCGAAGTCACGCAGCAAGATAGCGTAAAATCCAACAATGTTAGATAGAAACTGCGTTTAATAAAAAATCGGTTTCTAACACCTAAAAGAGAGGAAGCAAAATGAGTTGGACTAAAGTTCTAGCACAAGATGAACTGTCTGGTGATGCACGAAAAGTAGTTAAAGTCGAAAAGCGCTCGATTTTATTACTCAATCACAATAACCAAATTTACGCCATTGAAAATTCTTGTCCGCACTTAGGGTTGCCACTGAAAAACGGCAAAATAACCGAAGATGGGTCTATTGTATGCCCATTTCACCGTAGTGCGTTTGATTTAACTACAGGTCAACCCTCAAAATGGATTCCTTTTCCACCTGGTATAGGCAAACTAATGGGGATGATTTCCACTGAAAAAGGAGTTGCTGTCTTTCCTACTCGCATTGAAGAAGGAAGCATTTGGGTAGACGTTTAGCCGAAGAAACCCGGTTTCCCTAAAAAGAAACCCGGTTTCTAACATGCATAACTTCCAAAATAAAACCGTATCAGATATTAGAACTCAAATATTTAAACCGTATATCTTAACACTTCGCTTTTTATGGATAATCTTTATTGTATCTTCATGAAATCTTTATTGTATTTTCGGGAAATATCTATAGAGAGGATGAAGATAACAATTAGAGATTTTGATTAAATGAGGTACAATCTGGAGCAAAAACGTGAAAAGCAGCCAAAATAGCGCAAATACGCGCCCCACTAAATCTGACAAAAAACGCCAATCATCGACTTACGTAGATATTGGTACACCGAAAGTGCCACTTAAAAAGCAGTCCTCTAAGGAAAGCCAAGAATCACTGAGTGATTGGGCACACGCAAGCTAGACCACATTAAAATCAAGCGTTCAATAATTTCCAAGTCCGGGAACAATCGATTTTGAGGCGCCGTCATCGGTTGTATGAGTAGGACTCCAAGTTTTAGGCAGTGTTTACTCAACCTATACTTCTCCTTTATGATTACCAACTATTCAACCCCTCACGCTTTATGAACTGCGTGGGGGGTTACTTATATATTTGGAATATGAGAGAGCAGAGTATGAATAAATTATGGGACTGTGTGAAAGCGACGACAGAACGTGCGCTGTCGTGTGGTGCTTTACTATCAATACCGACTAATTACGAGTTTGTCGAGCAAGATGGTGTAGTATTCATGGTGCGGATATTATCGAATCTGGTGCGAAAGGATGAAGCTAAGAAGAAAGAAAAGCAAATAACTCAAAATGCAATTGACTTTAATCCTTTCCTTCCTTATGAACAAGATTTATGGGTAGCTGACATTTCAGATACTCACGTTTGTATTTTGAACAAATTTAATGTTGTTGATTACCACTTACTTATTATTACCCGCGCGTTTGAGGCACAAGAATCTTTACTAACAGAACGAGACTTTGCGGCAATGTGGTATGCAATGGCTGATTTCGATGGATTAGCGTTTTATAATGGCGGTCAAATTGCAGGTGCCAGTCAAAAGCATAAACATTTGCAATTAGTTCCTTTACCATTGGCTCCTAATGGAACAAAATTACCAATTGAACCTTTACTTTTATCCGCTTCATTTCAAGGTTCTGTCGGTACAATACCTAAACTTCCATTCGTACATGCATTTACACGCTTAAATCCTGATTGGGTAAAGTCTCCAATTGAAGGTGGTGTCGCTACTTTAAAACAATATCATCACTCACTAAAAGCAGTAGGTTTACAAGATGGCGGCGCCTATAACTTACTAGCAACACGAGAGTGGATGCTCATAATACCGCGACAACACGAATGTTTCGATTCTATATCAGTAAATTCACTGGGTTTTGCAGGCGCCTTACTTGTGCGAAACTCCGAGCAACTTCAACGTCTTAAGGATTATGGACCAATGAATATCCTTAAAAGCGTAGCTATACCTCTTTGAAATACTTTGCATTGGCGCCCAAGATTAGAGTAAAGTTAAAAAGTGTAACAAAGTATCAGTTTTACTTTAAGCTTTGAAACAAGCTTTTAACACTTAGCGTTGAAATTCTTATAAAAAGTCCATGCAAAAAAGTTTTTGGCGGCGCCTAGGGGCGTTTGTAGGGTTATTATTCTTAGCTGGTTCCATTTGGGTAATGCATCCTGCCGATGCCTTAGCTTATGACAACCCAGAACTATTACCAAAAACAGCAACCCCAGTTGTAGACCTAGCCAAAACTCTCACTGATGTCCAAGAAGAGAATTTGGTTAAAGAACTTAATAGTTTTCAAGAAGAAACAGGTTGGAAATTACGAGTATTAACGCAGTTTGACCGTACACCTGGTCGGGCAGTTATCAATTTTTGGGGTCTAGATGATAAAAGCATTTTGCTTGTATCAGATGCTCGTGGTGGTAACATTCTCAGCTTTAGTGTTGGCGATGCAGTGTATGAATTATTACCTCGGACATTCTGGATTGAACTGCAAACCAGGTTTGGGAACTTGTATTACGTCCGTGAAAATGGGGAAGACAAAGCAATACTCGACACATTAACGACTGTAGAAGGTTGTTTACGTAAAGGTGGTTGTGGCGTAGTACCAGGATTACCGCGCGAACAGTGGATTTTAACCTTAATTACATCAGTAATTGGAGGTGTGATTTGCGGTTTTGCAGCACAACCACGTCGTGAAGGTCAAGTGTTTGCATGGCAGTGGGCATTAATTTTTTCACCTTTATGGGGAATTTTATTTCTTGCCTTTGGTATCGGCCCCGTCGTCACTCGTACAACCGAATGGCTACCTTTATTTCGCAACGTAGCAGGTTTCCTAATGGGTGTTATAGTAGCTTACCTCTCACCAGTATTTGGGCGCCCGTCATCAAACGCCGAATCTTAAGTGCTGAGTTGAAAGTGCTGAGTGCTGAGTTGGAAACTGAGTTAAAACTCAGCACTCAGCACTTTTCACTGATTTACTGTAAGCTTATTGCTGTTGTGCGTTGCAGAACTCGAATGGAATGGCATATAACTGATGCTCAAAGTCTGGCAATAATTGATAGTGAAATTGGCGACCATGTTTTTTCACCCGCAGAATACGAAATCGTGAGGCGTGTTATTTATGCCACATGCGATTTTGAATATAAATCATTGCTAAATTTTTCAGAGCGTGCTTTACAATCAGCAGCAGCAGCTTTAGCGGCTCGCACCACTATAATTGTCGATGTACCGATGGTGCAGGTGGGTATAGCAAATGACATACAAAATACTTTTGCAAATCCAGTATTTTGCAGTTTTGAAGCTGTAAATAAATCTCAAAACAAAAAAACTCGCGCTGCATCAGGTACAGAATTACTTGCAAAACGATATCCAGAAGGAATTTTTATAGTTGGTCAAGCTCAAACTGCACTTTCCACACTTGTAGAATTAATAGAGGCAGAAGAAATTAAACCAGCTTTAATAATTGCAACTCCTCCAGGATTTATAAATGTAGACATGATAAAAGAGGGCTTACGTGAATCACTTGTCCCAAATATTATGATTGAAGGTAGTAAAGGAAACGCAGTAGTTGCCGCAGCAATTGTTGATGGTTTGGTAGATTTAGCTTGGCAAGCTTACGGGTCTGATGGGAAATAATAAATCCCAGAAACCGGGTTTCTTCTTGATATCTTGCAATAAAAATGACAATTTTGCATAGAAACCCGGTTTCTTCGATGCTTTCTTTGATGAGTTCTAATAATCTTCTTCTGTATCCCAATCATCGCGTCTTCTACGTCTCGTATCTTCTTGCGGACGACGACGGCGCCTTGGTCTATCATACTCGTCATCATCGCGTAAGCGCTTTCCAACTTCTGTAAAAAAGTCTCTTCGTAAATAAGGGTAATCACTTATCCAAATATTGCGATTAGGAATATATATATCAGTAATTTCTTCAATACGGCTGAGGTCAGCACGATTTGACAACACAAGCATTTCAGCAATTTGACCACGTGTCACAGCTTTATATGCTACTTGTAACGGTGCTTGATACTCAGCAGTAAACCCTGTTTCATCCCCAACTTCTAAATTGATACGCTTTTCGCGATTTTCGACAATAACCAACTCACCCTTACCATTAACAGTTTCTTGCTTACCTACCAACTCTTCAGTAATCCAAATATCCACGACTCGACCGCGAAAAAAGCCACAATACTTATAACGTCGGCTTTTACCATTTCGCATACTAGCTTGAAACACAGGCCCCCACAACCAATAAAAAGCGCTAATTAGTCCAAGCACGAATACAAGTGGCCCAAAATTAAGTCCCAGAACAAACCTTAAAAGTAAAACAACAGCAGCAGCAACTACAGAAATTAATAATCTTTGTAAAAGTTTAGAAAAATTACCCCAATAATATTTGTACTGAGGTCCAGTCCCGATCAAAGGAATAAGTTGATCAAATTTTTCGCGTGTCAGTGGAATAAGCATAATTATTGAGTTCAAAGTGCTGAGTGCTGAGTGCTGAGGAACGGAGTAAGAGTAGAGACCGAATTAATTTGGTCTGTACGGAGTTATGAGTTACCACTCAGCACTCAGCACTCAGCACTCATAACTTTTTTATAGAATTTTTTCTAATCCATATACTAACGACTTTAACTGTTGAACCTTGCGAATAGCCAGTAAAACTCCAGGCATATAACAAGCTCGGTCGGAAGTATCATGACGCAGTGTATAAATTTGCCCTGCTGCACCAAATATAACTTCTTGATGTGCAATTAATCCAGGCAAACGAATACTGTGAATTCTTATCCCTTCTCCAGCATCACTACCCCTAGCACCTTTTAGGTTTTCTTCTTCTTTTACGATAGCAGGGTTAAAAGATTTACCCATTTCTGCGAGCATTTGGGCAGTTTGAATAGCAGTACCGCTAGGAGCATCAGCCTTTTGGTTATGATGCAATTCAATAATTTCCACATGGTCAAAATACTGTGATGCTGTTACTGCTGCTTGCTGCAACAATACCATCCCAATTGAGAAGTTAGGAATAATTAAACAACCAGTGCTAGCTTTTTCAGCAAAATCTGCTAAATCTTGTAGCTGTTGAGGACTTAAACCAGTAGTACCAACTACCGGACGAATACCATAAGCAATAGCGCTACGAATATTATCATACACCCCCGAAGGATGAGTAAAATCTACTATCACCCCAGGAAGCATTTGTCGTTCACCTGCCACATAACCCAACATCGGTTCTAACTGGTTAGTTATTGGCACCTCTAACGGTTCGGTCAAACCAGCTAATTCACCAACATCTTTACCTTGATGTTCTGGACTAGTGTCAATGGCGCCCATTATCGTCATATCAGATGCTTGGGACACAGCTTTAACAACCTCACGTCCCATTTTACCCGCAGCACCATTGATAATTACCGGAATTTTATTTTGATTAGCCATAGTCAAACAAATATTCTGCCAGCGTAATTTCTACCCAACACACGAATTTTAAGAGATTTGAGGCGCCACGTAAAAAAAGAGCGTCAGTTATTGTTGGGAACTTGGCAGAATTTAATTGAGTCAGTCGCTTAAAATAAAGTACTCTACATCACTCATAGGTGAACTTCACAGGGGCGAATACCAAATGTCGAAAATTCAGTCAGTAATAACCATGACAATTGTCACATCTTTGTATAAAATGCACTGAGCAACACCCAAAAGATGTGAAATCATTAATGCGGTCTCTGTAGTTCAGAATAAAATTGAGTCAATGAATAAGAAATTTGTCCTCACCTTACTTTCCAGCCCAGCATTGTTTGCCTCAGTTGCATCAATGATGATGACCACTCCTGCCCAAGCAAGCCAAGTACTTCACCAAGGCTCACTTGACTGTATTCAATCACCCCACACCAAACAACATGCATTTGTTTGTGAGCGGCGCCAAAAAGCAACAACAGCAACCACACAACAAATAGCCTCAGCACAAAAACAACCAGAACTAATACCACAGGCGCCGAACAAAATTACTGAGCTAGCATTTACCGACGAAGAAAGCGACACAGCCATTCAACTCTTTGGATGCGACTGTCCCGCTTGCCTTAACTCATTACGCCAACTGCGTAACATGACACAAATGGCAGTATAAAAGTGCTGAGTAGAAAGTGCTGAGTGCTGAGTAGAATATAATATTCTTCACTCAGCACTCATTACTCATTACTCTTTAAATTCTTCCAAGGTTGTGTAAACCTAAAATTACACCAATTCCCAGGATATGACCAAAGCTAGTTGTAGCTAAAATAGCAGGCAAGCCAAAACCACCAAAGAAATTAGACGCAGGCACAGCAGGTTCGGCACTAGGATACTTGATAGTCGATTTACCGAACGCAATCGCTAAAATATTGCAAACAACCATTATCGCTCCAACGGTTGGACTCCATTGTAAAGGCGCTACTGCTGGTGTAACAGCCAGTAAAATTGATGTTAACATGCGATTTGCTCCTTGATTTACTAAATGTTTTACCGGGTTGAAAATATTACTTCTAAAATTTTTTAGCAAAAAACCTTTGCCTAGCGCTAACTTTCGTATCACTAGTTCATATTTCGTTGTAATATTTCATCACATTGTTGTAATAATTATTTATTTTTCTTTACATAATCTTGTGGAGCGGGCATCCCTGCCCGCCTTCTGTATTTTCTATATTTTCTGTATTGGACGGGGCTTGCGATGCTCCGAACTTTGCCAGAAGAATAATCTCCTGGCAAGTTCTCTCCATCCCACAAGAGCAATCATGAAGTTTTGACGGTGAGGTAGCGCACGCATCATTGAAGATAATACAGTGTAAAAAAGAGCTATGTACTAAACCCACCATGAAACGTAGATGGAAGTCTTTGTTCCTTTCTCTCAGCTGGGTATTTCTCTCAGTAGGGACATCTATTTTTGTTATCGTCACGCAGCCTTTAATAACACCAGCACAACAACCTGCGTCAATTGAAAAGTATAATCAAACATCCGTACAAACCAAAGAAGATAAAAAGCCTGAATCAAAAAAACCTGAAGACCAAAGCAATAATAAAAAACCAGAAGAAGAACAAAAACCAACACCCGAAGAAATAGCGCGTCAACAAAAGCTGATAGAGGCAG
Organism: Calothrix sp. PCC 7716; assembly: GCF_019977735.1. GTDB lineage: Bacteria > Cyanobacteriota > Cyanobacteriia > Cyanobacteriales > Nostocaceae > Dulcicalothrix. The sequence continues at coordinate 7,884,588 of NZ_AP025018.1, forward strand.
ATAAGCTTTATTTAGCGGGAAATGTTGCTGAAGCTGAGAAAGTATATCGTGCTATCAAACAACCATTCAAGCTAGCGGCTAATAATAGTAACGAACAACTTCAACCAGCAATTACCGATGCAGCACAATTAACACCAGCAGGAAGAGTATACTGGCGTGAAGCTGAAGCAGGAATTATTGGCAATTTACAAACTCGCATTTTGGTTCCTTTAGACTTATTAGTTCAACAGGTGCCTCAGTTTATACCCGGACATATTAAGTATGCTGAATATCTAAAAAAGTACGGTGATGAAAAAAAAGCGTTACAAGTATTAGAACGCGCGGCTACACTGTATCCAAATCAACCAGATTTAGTTCGAGCGCGTGTAGCTGCGTTAGGAGATGCGAAAAAGTGGATGGAAGCGTCGCTAGCTGCACGTCAATATGCAATTCTCAACCCTAATGACCCATTGATGCCAGAATTTACAAAGTTGGCAGATGATAATTTAAAGCGTTACAAATCTCATATTCGCGGTGAAATTCGCGGTAATGCCATAGCCAATATTATTACAGGCGCCATCGGTTATGCGGTTACAGGAAGTCTACTTGGCCCATTTTCGGCACTTGACTCAACGGTAATGTTGCTGCAAGGAGAAGAATCTATTGGTGAAAGCGTAGCGAAACAAGCGAAAAAACAACTTGATTTGGTCAAAGACGAAACCGTTAATGCATACGTTAATGATATTGGTCAAAAACTTGCCCAAGTTGCTGGACGCAATGAATTTAAATATGAGTTTTTCGTAATTCCCGAACCTGATTTAAATGCATTCGCTTTACCCGGTGGTAAGGTGTTTATAAATGCAGGCGCCATTGAAAAAGCAAAATCCGAAGCTGAATTAGCAGGGTTAATTGGTCATGAATTAGCCCACGTCGTACTATCCCACGGATTTCAACTAGTAACTCAAGGTAATTTAATTTCAAATATTACTCAGTATTTACCGTTGGGTGGAACTGTTGGACAGCTATTTGGACTGTCTTATAGTCGTGATATGGAGCGTCAAGCCGATGTTTTGGGCACACGTTTACTCGTTACAACTGGGTATGCAGCGGATGGGTTAAGAAACCTCATGGTCACGCTCAAAGAACAAATGAAAAATAAAAATGTACCACCAACTTGGGCATCATCGCACCCAGGTGGTAACGAACGGGTGGGTTACTTGGAAGAGTTAATAACACGCAATAGTTACAACCGTTATGCTTATGAGGGAGTTGCCAAGCATGAAGAAATTCGCTCAAAAGTTAAAACTATATTAAAAGAGCTAAAAGAGTGTCGCGAAGACAAAAAGAAATGCCCTGATGATAAGAAAGATCAAACAGAGCGCAAAAAGCCAGAACAACCTCAAAACCCCACCCAGCAAACAGAACAACAGCCAAATGACTCTAAAAAATAATCGAAAATAATCATCCTATGGTTATAAAGTTTTGATGGCACATAACAAAAACGTGTGGAAATCAACGCTATTGACAGACACATCAATGCAAGAGGGCAAGTTATAATTTTTTAGCGGACGACTATTGTAAACATTTATGACTACCCCTCTTGTACAAGCTTTTTTTGTGGGCAGAGCTGTCGCTGAAATTCTTAGCGAACGTCTTGAACATACTGTTACTGATGGACTATCGCAACTCGGTAAGTTAGACGCTGAGTTACGCGAGCAAATGCGCTCGTTTACTGATGAAGTTATGGTTCGTGCCCAAAGCGCATCAAATGCAGCAGGTGCTGGTTTTACTTCTCCAGGTACTTCTGCACAATCAGCATCAGTTGATACACAAGCAATGATTGATGATTTACGTGCCGAAATTGCCACATTACGCACTGAACTCCAACGTCATCGCGTTAGTGGTTGAGTGTAGGGTGGGCACTGCCCACCATACAAATTTTACAAACAAGCAAAAAATAACAAAGTATTTTCTCCCTTTAAGATTCAGTTAATCCCAGCGGTATTTAAAGCATATGGAAAAAGGATATTCGGATAAGGCATACCGTTGGAATCGCGAGAACTACTCTAGCAGGCGCCGCTTTATAGATATTTGGGGGTTTGTGCTGCTATTGATGTATCGCCTTTGGCTGTATAACAAATCTTGGAGTTATCCAGGAGGAGTTAGTGACGCAAAGCAAGCTGCAAGGCGCCGGACTTTAGCGGTTTGGATTCGCAACACATTACTCGATTTAGGCCCAACTTTTATTAAGGTTGGACAATTATTTTCGACGCGCGCGGATATATTTCCTGCTGAATATGTCGAAGAACTAACAAAGTTACAAGATCGTGTTCCAGCATTTAGCTACGAGCAGGTAGAGTCTACTATCGAGAAAGAACTAGGTAAAAAAATTCCTGAACTTTTCCATAGCTTTGAACCCGTTCCTTTAGCAGCAGCTTCTTTAGGTCAAGTTCATAAAGCGGTTTTACACTCCGGTGAAGCTGTTGTCGTCAAAGTTCAGCGTCCTGGACTCAAAAAGCTTTTTGAAATTGATTTAAGAATTCTCAAAGGTATCTCGCGTTATTTTCAAAACCATCCTAAATGGGGAAAAGGACGCGACTGGATGGGAATTTACGAAGAGTGCTGCAAAATTCTTTGGGAAGAAATCGATTATTTGAGCGAAGGTCGCAATGCCGACGCTTTTCGTCGTAATTTCCGCGATTATGAGTGGGTAAAAGTTCCTCGCGTTTACTGGCGTTACACCTCTTCTCGTGTACTCACACTCGAATACGCTCCAGGTATAAAAATTAGCCAGTACGAAGCGTTAGAAGCGGCTGGTTTAGATAGAAAGGTGCTGGCTCGTCAAGGCGCCGAAGCATATTTACACCAGTTACTCGATAATGGTTTTTTCCACGCCGACCCACACCCAGGTAATATTGCCGTTAGTCCCGAAGGCGCCTTAATTTTTTATGATTTCGGTATGATGGGACGTATCAAGTCGAACGTGCGTGAAGGCTTGATGGAGACATTATTTGGCATCGCCTCTAAAGATGGTGATAGAGTTGTGCAGTCACTCATTGACTTAGGCGCAATAGCACCAACCGACGACATGGGTCCAGTCAGACGTTCGGTGCAGTATATGCTCGATAACTTTATGGATAAACCTTTTGAAAACCAATCGGTTGCCGCCATCAGTGACGACTTGTACGAAATCGCTTATAATCAGCCATTTAGATTTCCTGCAACATTTACCTTCGTCATGCGCGCGTTTTCGACGCTAGAAGGTGTTGGTAAAGGACTTGACCCAGAGTTCAGCTTTATGGAAGTCGCTAAACCCTACGCAATGCAGCTTATGACTAATACAAATGGTGAGGGCAATAGTTTACTTAACGAACTAGGCCGTCAAGCAGTCCAAGTTAGCAGTACAGCTTTGGGACTACCGCGTCGTCTCGAAGATACTCTTGAAAAACTAGAACGCGGTGATGTTAGAATGCGTGTTCGCGCTATAGAAACCGAGCGCTTATTAAGGCGGCAAAGTAACATCCAATTAACTACCACTTACGCGGTACTTATAGGTACTTTCACCCTTTCAGCCTCGATTTTATTGGTTAAAAATTATATATGGGCAGCCGTGTTTGTTGCTTTAGTCGCGGTCAGCGTATCATGGCTGTTAATTAGGCTTATTTCACGTCTTGACCGTTATGACCGTATGTATTAAATGATTGTTTCCGATACGTCTAAAAAAATATGAAAATAAACTATATAGGAGCTAGCGACCCCGGACTTATTCGATTTTCTAATCAGGATGCTTATTATACTGACCCAGAAGGACGATTTTTCGTGGTTGCCGATGGGATGGGTGGTCATGCGGGTGGTGAAGAAGCCAGTCGTATTGCCACCCAAGAAATTCAAGCTTATTTAGTCGCAAACTGGGATTCAAAAATTCCTTCCGAAAAATTGCTCGAAGAAGCATTACTTCAAGCAAACGAAGCCATTATACGTGACCAACAAAGCCATCCAGAACGTGCCGATATGGGCACAACTGCCGTCGTCATACTGTTGCGCGACGCCGACTCACCCTTGTGCGCGCACGTCGGTGACTCCAGATTATACCGCTGGCGAGAACCCAAACTCGAACAAATTACAGAAGACCATACTTGGGTCGCACGTGCATTAAAAGTTGGTGATATTTCCCCCGATGAAGCGCGTATTCACCCCTTCCGTCACGTACTATCACGTTGCCTAGGACGCGAAGATTTACAAGGAGTTGACATTCAACCTCTGAGTTTAAAACCAGGAGACCGCTTGCTGCTATGTAGTGACGGTTTAACCGAAGAACTAGTCGATGAAAAAATCGCCAGTTACCTCCAAGAAACCTCAATGCTCGACAAAGCAGCTTTCGCGCTCATTGAAGGCGCCAAAGAACAAGGTGGACACGATAATATTACCGTCGTATTAGTAGCGCTTGATTAATATTGGCAACGGATACAACAGATGTAACGGATGAACTTGCTACAAATCAACCATCCGTTACATCCGTTGCCAATTTGTTCATTTTAAGCATTTTTCATCTTTACAATTTGATACAAAATACATTACCCTCCAAGAATTACCTTGGAGGGTTAATTATAACTTTGTGTGAATTGACATCTTGCTACTTTTACTGTATATCGAATAAAATCGACTTTAATACTCCAAGTCCCTATATTCCCGATATAGGGCACAGGCGTATTAACTCATGTTAAATACTGAATCCTTGACTTTTTGCTGTATATAGTGCAAAGTTTACCGAAATATGCCTAGGCAAACTTGGTATATATATTTAGCTAGAAGCTCAGGAGTGTAAACTAGACGACATTATAGAAAGACAACACAAAATTACCACCTAAAGGAGTGGGCATTTTGTCAAACTCTTGTTATCTTTCGTAATAAAGAGGCACACAATTAGATTTTATTCCCTCAAATCTAATCAACGGCACCTCGGCTAGTCAGTCTAACTTACTTCACTGTTTTACGTCATCTTCATTATCTTCTCTATCTGGAGTTATTTTATGAACAACCCAATCGAACTTTCACTCGAACAGCAATTTAGCATTCACTCATTTGCTAACCAAGTACAAGATATGAGCCATGAGCAAGCAAAAGACTTTTTAGTCAAGCTTTACGAGCAAATGGTAGTAAGAGAAGCAACATATAAAGAACTTCTTAAGCACCAATGGGGCTTAGACGGTACTGGATTGGCTTGAGCAATGTGATTGAAGTCCAGTGTCGCAAGTCAAGGCGACCTCCTTCTCTTGCTTAGTTCCATACGGGGAAACGAGCTGGGGATGATGGGGCGTCAACTTAAGACTCAAAGGACTACCAGCAGACCGCGTTAATTACTTTCAGTACCATTAATATTTATATTTCCTATGAGCTTTTTTTACAACCGTAATTTATTTTTTATTATTATTTCTTAACAATGAGATAAGAAATGTTACATCAATAAGAAAAACCGAGTATATATACTCAGAAAATATATATATCTTATTTTATATATAAACAAAAGTTATAGTTAATATAATACAGGTAGGTGTTCATAAGCTTTCGTTTTTAGGCAGAAAGGTCGAAAGGAGAATCTGTATTAATTGAGGCAAGCTTAGTTAAAATTTGGGGTTTAATTTTTTCGTATTCAGTTTTGAGATAGGTTTTACTAATTTGGGGATTAGCAGACGAAGGAAGTGTGTTGCCCAGTAATGACCATTCCTTTAAACGACGACATTGAGAAGAAGCAATAGTAGAAACTAAGATATGAGTAGGGTGAGTTGGTTGCTCGCGTGCGAAAAACAGCAGGCGATAGTAACCTTTGTCACTAAGTAAGCGTACAGTTTCTTGCCCAAAATTGGTTTTGAGGTCAAGGTAATAAGGAAGCCATTTGGCACCAAACTTACGGTTATAGATAACAGTCACCCAAAGTAGCATTGGGTGAGGAGAAGGAATAAAAAGAAATTGGTTGTAGCGAGTACAAACCGAGCGCTTTTGAATTTCGAGTATTGGTAACATCATCCACAATGCAGGGGTAAGTTCATTGTGAACACGAATAGGTTGAGGAAAAACAATATCAGCGATTGGTTTATTTTTGGGCCAAGTCGAAAGTTTTACAATCTCATCTGGTAAGGGACTAGGCAGGTTTTCAGATTTATCTACTTCTTTTGCAACAACCGTAGCAGCATCAGCACTCGTAGTTTGGCGCCCTGTATGGGTAGTAGTTGTGCTGGTAGTTTTATTAAGTTCAGATGTAATATCAACTGCTGATAGTGTTTGTATAATGTCATTAATATTTTGCGGACGGTCTAATGGTTTTTTCGCAAGACATGACATTACCAACTCTTCTAGAGACTTAGGAACGTGAAAACTTATATCAATTTCCGCAAACGAACGCGGTTCAGTGAAATGATGTGCTTTATACCAGGCGCCGAATGAATGAGTAGGAGCAGTAAGAGGTAACTTGCCCGTAAGCATTTCAAACATCATCACACCCAAACTATAAATATCTGAACGATTATCTAACTCCTTACCCTCCATTTGTTCGGGAGAAGAATAAGCTAAAGTTCCCAGATAGTAATTAGTTTGCTGCGTATTCGACTGTAATAACTTAGCAATGCCAAAATCAAGAATTTTAACTAATTCACCAAACGTCGGGTCAACAATCACCAACATATTACTAGGTTTAATATCACGATGAATAATTGGGTAAATAGTGCCATCTACAGGAATACCATCGTGAGCGCACTGCAACCCCAAACTAATTTGACGTGCCATGCTAAAAAACCGCACTAATGACATTTCTTGCTTGCGGATAATATGTGACAAGCTTTTACCTTTAAGGTATTCCATAACGTAGAACGGAGTATTATACTCGTCCACACCATAATCCATAACTCGAACAATTTGAATACTTTTTTGTCCCAAAAGCGCGCAGGTTTTAGCTTCACGCTCAAAGCGTTCCTGCAACCGCATTTTTTTATTAGTTTGGATGGACATTGAGAGAAACTTCACCGCAACAGGCACATCTCCCAACAAAGTATCCTTAGCACGATATACTCGTCCCATAGCTCCAGTTCCTATTAACTCCTGAAGCTGGTACCTTTGGCTAAGTTTGCGACCGACGTTGGGGTCCGACATAGTAAGCTTTGGCTCCAATCTTTTAAAATAAGCGAATTTCCTGTTAAATTTAGTATTCCCAAATTTTTGGCAATAAACACCAAACATTGACCAAACAAATGCAACACAAACAAAAACACTTAAGTATTTATTTATACTTATAGCTTTAATTATTTATTCGTAACTAACTTAGCAATAGCATCTGCTAACACATCAGGTTCAACAGGTTTAGCGATATGAAGGTGAAAACCAGCATCAAGAACCTTTTTACGGTCATATTCTCCAGCAAAAGCCGTCAGAGCAATTGCAGGAATTAGCTCGCCATTGGACGGCGCCCACTTTCTGACTTGTCGTAATAATTCATACCCATCCATCAAGGGCATACCAATATCACTAACTAAAATATGAGGTTTTGAAATAGTCAATAGCTGTAGTGCCTCAACCGCACTAGACACACTTTGAACTTCGGCGCCATATAATTCCAAAGCAAAGCTAATAAACTCTCGCGAGTCAGGGTCATCATCAACAGCCAAAACTCGAACACCAGAAAGCAAAGAATTAGTGATGAGTGAGTCGTGCTGAGTACTGAGTTTAGGTTTATTCTCAGCACGACTCACTTTTGACTCAGCACTATTTAATAGAGGCAGTTTAACAGTAAAAGAGGCGCCTTGATTTAAACCAGAACTATGCGCTTCAACAGTACCACCATGAAGCTCAACCAAATTACGAACAATAGCTAACCCAAGTCCGAGTCCACCAAATTTTCTAGTAGTCGTACTATCTTCTTGACGGAAATAATCAAAAATATGAGGTAAAAATTCCGAATTAATACCCTTCCCAGTATCACTAACAATAACCTTAACAAAAGGAACATCCATCAAAAAATCCACCTTAACATGCCCACCACCAGGTGTAAACTTAATAGCATTAGACAAAAGATTCCAAAAAATCTGCTGCAAACGAGCAGCATCCCCCACCATCGTAATAAGCGCTTCAGCGCTTCCACCCCCAAAACTACTCTCAATCTCAATCCCCTTACTCTCCGCAGCCAATCGCACAGTATCAATAGCAGCAGAAACCACACTAACCAAATTCACACGAGTCGCATTAAGCGTCAGCTTACCACGAAGAATACGAGAAACATCAAGTAAATCTTCAATTAAATCAACCTGTAACTTAGCATTACGCTCAATAGTATTCAAAGCTTCAGAAACCTTAGCTGGATTCAACTTACCACTCTTCAACAACTTCACCCAACCAATAATTGGATTAAGCGGAGTACGTAACTCGTGAGAAAGAACAGCAAGAAACTCATCCTTAACACGATTAGCATTTTCAGCTTGCTCGCGTGCAGCTTGCTCACTTAATAACAATCGTTCTCGCTCAATTTCCGACTCCTTACGGTCATGAATATCATTAGCAACACCGACCCACTTAACAATTCGTCCAGAATCATCCTTTAAAGGCAACCCACGTGCAATAAACCAACGGTACATCCCATCCGACGCACGACGACAGCGTACTTCCGCTTCATAATTATTACCATTACCTGTAGCATAATTCCAAACCGTTAAAACTTTATTCCGGTCATCAGGATGAATGGCGCCAACCCATTGATAGCCGATAGTTTGTTGCATCGACAAACCAGTATAATCAAGCCAGTACTGATTACAGTAAGTAATTTTGCCATCATTTTGAGACATCCAAACAACTTGAGGAGCAACTTCCGTCAGAATTCGATAACGTTCCTCACTTTCACGTAAAGCTTGCTCAACCCTTTTAGTATCATCAATATCAGTACAAGAACCAAACCAGCGAATTATCTTACCGTCTTCATCTCGTAATGCAAATGCTTTACCAAGAAACCAACGGTACTGTCCATCAGAAGCACGTTTAAAACGATATTCAATATTATAGTCTTTACCAGTACGCAACGATTCGTTCCAGATATTCAAACACCTTTGTTGGTCATCTGGATGTAACAAATGACTCCATCCCCAACCTTGGGTTTGCGCTAAAGTCATGCCAGTATACTCAAACCAACGGCTATTAAAATAATCATGATAGCCATCAGGTAAAGTAGTCCAAAATAACTGTGGCATTGTATCTGCCAAAGTTCGGAAATTCAACTCGCTTTGCTGTAAAGCTTGCTCTTGTTGCTTTCTCTGACTAATATCTCGAATTGACCATCGTAAACCAGTAAACTGTCCAAAATTATCGTGTATACTAGCAACTGTCACCCCAGCATAAAAAGGTGTCGCATTATTTGGCTGAATGAAAAATTCTTTTGTTTGAGTTTGTAGCTGTGGTAATGCGCGTAACTGGTTAAATTGTGAGTAAAATGCTTGATATTCTTCACGTGGAATATAAGCTGTTAGATATTTACCAATTAAATCTCGTTGTTTTGAGCAAAGAAGAATAGAAATAGACTGGTTTGCTTCCTGAATTTTACCCTTAGTGTCGGTAACAAGATATCCATCAGGAGCAAAGTTGAATAAATCTTGATAGCGTTGTCGTTCGGTTTCCAATAACAAATTCTGGTATTGCAATTCTTCTTCTGCAACGCTAAGTTCTTCTAAAACAAGTTGTAAATCATCATTGACATTTGATAAATTTGTGTTCTCGGTCTCTAAATCAAAATAAGTTTTAGATATTATTTGTTCTCTTGTGCGACTATGACCATTGGGTATAAAATTATTTTGAGCTTGTATTTGCCCTAATACATGAAAATTGCATACTACAGCATAAGGCTTATTGGCGCCAGATAAAAACAATGGCTGAAAGTTTAATTCAAGCCATATGCCATTTTCAGAATTAGACTTACAAAACCCAATAATGACCTTTTGATAAGAATTAGATGTTTTAAATGCAGCAATGGCTGGATAAGTATTATGCGTGTAACTTGCCCCATTTACATCTATAACTTGTGTAAATAAGTCAAATAGACTTTTACCTATCATTTCGTTTGGAGTATATCCAAAACAAGCAATATTATTACATCCGCAAATCGTGCCATCAGCAATATGAAGTAACATTCCGTCTTCAAGGATGATGGAATCACCTTTTTGCATTTGCTGCGTATTCGCATGTAGATTAGAAGACGTTTCTTCAGGTTGCATTATTAATACTTAAGATAACAGTTCGGCAATTGTAATAGATTCAACTATATAGATTCATATTTATGGCACTGGTGCCGCTGTGTAACGTGGCAAAAAACTGATAATCACAGATCATAACATTACGACATTGTAAACAGTTGTTACTTCTACCTAAAGATTTATTTATTAAGTATTAGGCTGAGTTTGCTGACGTTCGAGTTTTGCCTCCATTGTACTAGAAAGGAAATGACCAACCAGAATACCGCCAGTCATACAATAAGCGTCATTAGAAACGCGGTGTAGGGTTTCAAAACCACTACGACGCTGACGGTCACTGAGTACCCAGTAGCGTTGTACTATAGTTTCCGGGCCTATCCAACCTTCACCTTCAATTTGTCCAAACAGGTTATGTTGTAGCAAAAACGAGTAATGACGCTCACCATCATCCAAACGTCCTTTGTACTGTAAAGCAATTTCTGAGCGTTCGCTGCCAGGAAAAATGAGTTTAGTTGCCATAGTGAACCAATTATCGCGGTTCCAGGCAACCAAAGTCATACCTTTAACGGCAACAGGCATAGCATCGCGCTCTAACCAACTGCCTTGTAAAGTCCAGCGTCCAGCTTCGAGTAAAAAAGAGTGTCTCACTTGTTAATACCTTTACGTGTTTATTTTTTTCCTAGTTTTGCAGCGCCAAAACCGGAGATAAAAATAAAACACCTCTGGCGGCGAGTACACTTAGTATACCCATTACAAAGTGCTGAGTAGAAAGTGCTGAGTGCTGAGTAAGTTTTAGAGTTAGGAGTTAGGAGTTAGGAGTCAGGAGTTAGGAGTTAGGAGTTAGGAGTCAGGAGTTAGGAGTTAGGAGTTAGGAGTTAGGAGTTAGGAGTTAGGAGTCAGGAGTCAGGAGTTAGCACTCATCACTCAGCACTCAGCACTCAGCACTCATCACTCAGCACTCAGCACTCAAAGACTTCTCCTAATAGCACCTCAAGTTTGGCGCCAGTTGCACAAGGCAAGTTACCGGGACTGCCATGAACGCGCCAGTATGCAAGTACAGCAAAAGCGATAGCCTCTTTAAAATCAGCATTTAATCCAAATTCGTCGGTAGTAGTAACAGGTGTTGAGCCTAAAAGCGCTTGTAACCTCTGTTTTAAATAAAGATTACGACTGCCACCACCGCATAAAAGTACTCTTTGTGGCGTTTGTGGGAGAAAATGACGGTAATTATAAACAATTGAAGCTGCCGTTAGTTCGGTGAGTGTTGCTAAAAAATCGGCGCTGTTTAATTGATACTCTTTAGCATCGTGAAAACACTGAGTAATATAATCAAAACCAAATAACTCACGTCCAGTTGATTTCGGTGGAGGCGCCTGGAAGTATGGGTGTTTCAGCCATTTATCAACTAAGGGTTGGCAAATGTTGCCGCTAGCAGCCCACTCGCCATTTTCATCATAATTTTTGGTACCATCGCTTAATTGATTTACCGCCAAGTCAAGTAAACTATTTCCTGGGCCAGTGTCCCAACCGCGAATTAAGTTGAGCCAATCACCGCTTCGATTTGGGATATAAGTAACATTACCAATACCACCAATATTTTGAATACATCTTGTTTCATTGGGATGAGCAAGTAATGCAGCATCAACACGGGGAACAAGTGGCGCCCCTTGACCACCCACAGCAATATCAGGGGCACGAAAATTACTGACAGTGGTAATACCCGTTAAGGCAGTAATCAAGGCGCCGCGACCAAGTTGTAAACTATAACCCAGGTTCACTTCATTAGCTTCTTCAACACCTATTGGTGGTCGATGAAATATAGTTTGTCCGTGCGAACCAATAAGTGAGGCACCTTCGTGTACAGTTTGAATATTTACAGCAGCTTCAGCAAAAGCAATTGCAATAGCATCGTCAAGCTGTGCAAATTCAGGCATCGAAATAGCCTCACCCGCGCAGACACTCAAAATACGTTCTCTAAGTGCGGAAGGGTAAGGGTAAGTCGCTTTTTCTACTAGCTCGACTTTAATATCCAAATCAATACCTGAAATATCAACCAAGGCAGCATCAATACCATCGACTGATGTACCGCTCATTAAACCAATTACGCGCGTCATGTTAGTTGGGGCGAGGGGGCGGGTTTACAGATATGCTAATGATAGCGGAAGTTTTTTGTTGGGGCGGGGGGCGGGTTTACAGATATGTTAATGATAGCGGAAGTTTTGGGTTAACCCGCCCTTACAAACTTGCCCTTAGAGTTACTCCGCTCTTATAGCAAGGGATATTGCAGCAGGGAGGATTCGATGTTCTTCAATTTGAATTCGTTGATGAAGCGTTTCGGTTGTATCGTCTGGCAAGATAGGTATTGCTGCCTGCATCAAAATGGGTCCATCGTCAACTTGTAAGCGTACTATATGTACTGTACAGCCAGCTATTTTGACTCCACTCGCTAAAGCTTGTTCGATGGCACGGGCGCCTTTAAAGCTGGGTAATAAGCTGGGATGAATGTTTATAATTTTGTCAGTGTACGCCTGAATTAGTACTTGAGTAACAATTCGCATCCAACCAGCCATTACCACCCATTCAACATTATACTTTTGTAGAGTGCGTACAATTTCCGCATCAAAATCTTCACGACTTTTGTAGTCACGGTGATTTAACAGTACTGCTGGAATATCCCAATTTGCCGCACGTGTTGCTGCGTATGCATCTGGGTTATTGTAAATTAAAACCTGAATTTGGGCGTTGAGTTGTCTATTTTTTATTGCCTGGGCAACTGCTTCAAAGTTACTGCCGCTACCCGAAGCCAAAACTCCTATGTTACGAGAGGCGCCACCAGGTGAAATGCTGGTAATACTGGGAGAAATCAAACTATTTGTCGTCATAGCATTTGAGTCAGACACCATAATTTCCTCTCTGTGTTCTTTGTGTCTCTGTGGTAGTATAAAGAGCTTTTTACCACAGAGACGCTCTTGACACAGAGAAAACTTTAGAGAAGGCGCCGACAGGAACGAGTTGTGTTAGGTGCTATTTTTTTGATTAGTTATTATATAGCTTTAGCACTAATATATCAAGCTATTTAAGAATAATTTCTGATTCGCTTAATAAACTTAAATATGACATTGCGTCATACTAAAAAAAGAGAAAGTATGACGTATTGTCATATTAGATATGTCAAGAGAGTATATTATTTTGCATCTAAAAGCTTGACATTATGTGTTCATAACGATAATGTTTTTTAACAGTATTGCATATATAATTTCCTAGCCCACGCCACTCTCCGTTGAGGAGAAATCGTGCGGATTATTTGCCTTTGTGGTTTATAAAAAATGAACCGTACTAGTACACTAAATTAACAAACAAATAAATAAATCTATAAATTAGGAGATTAGAGTGCAAAATTTATATTTATATCAAATTGCTTTATTAAGCCTATTGATAGGATTACCAGCATTTGCTGTTGACACAAATCAGCAAGATATTTTCAATCTAAATGAAATCAAGTTACCATCACAAGAAGCCAAGTTCTTGACCCAGCAACCTACAAACAATCAGCCTCAAGAAGAATCAAAACCAGAACAACCACCGTCTACAGACGATTCAGATATTGACCTAGAAGCGATAGGAGAACAAGACACATTACCGCAATCTACACCAACTTATACTATTGAGAAAGAAGAAATCCAGAAACAAGGCGCCACAAGTGTTGCGGATATCTTGAAGCGAATGCCAGGATTTGTCATTAACAACGTTGGACACGGCGCCGACATTCATACAGGAACATATTACCGAGGTGCCACACTAAATCAAACAGTGATTTTGATTAACGGTAGACGAGTTGATACTAATGTCAATACTTATCATGGCGCCACAGATTTAAATAGCATTCCAGTAGAAGCAATAGATCGAGTAGAACTATATAGCGGAACAGCAACATCATTATATGGTTCCTCTGGTTTTGGTGGAGTCGTCAATATCATTACAAAACAAGGTAGTACTACCCCTAGATTTAATGCTTCTACAGAATTTGGCTCATTAAATTTAAATAACCAACAAACAAGTTATAGCGGTGGTATCGAAAACGTTAGATATAACCTAAGCTTTGAACGCTTGTTTATAGACAACCGTTATAGAGTACCTGTCGGCGCCGCAAATAGAGACGCAAGCGGTAATTTATTTAACGCCGATACAGCGACAAGTACTTACTTTGGTAATCTGGCTGTAGACTTAGACAAAAAAAACACCGTTAACTTAGACGTAAAAGTACTAAGTAGTCGTCGCGGTCTAGTATATTTTGGTTTTCCATTACAACGAGATAGATTAGACCATGATGGATTAAACATTGGTTTATCATGGAAATCAGAACTAGCAAAAGGTTCTAATTTAACCACTACATTTGGATACAACCGAGATTATTTTAATACCTACGGACCAACAGGGACATTTTACCGCACAGGAACATTAGACACACAGCAATTTACAGGTAGAATAGAACATGATTGGCAAGTCACCTCAAACAATCAACTTCGTTGGGGTTTAGATATAAAAAACACCGACTTAAATAGTCTTGCCGATAGTACGCTACCAAGTCGAATAGCTTTAAACGAAACCGAAGATAGAAGTTTATTGAATACAGCACTATTTGCCGTTAACACTTTTAATATTAGTGATAATTTTTTATTCGATTTAGGATTACGACAAAGCTTTGACTCAGAGTTTGGGAGCTACTTTAATCCAAGCGGAGGATTACGATATGCCATTACACCAAATCTCGCTGTACGTGGTAGTTTAGCTTATGGACAGCGTAACCCAGGTTTAGACCAACTATACACATACGACACAGTACATGGTTGGTTGCCAAACGCCAATTTAGAACCAGAAACAGGCACATCTTGGACTGCTGGCATAGATATTAACATTACCAAAGATATAATCGGGCAATTTACTTATTTTGGCAGCAGTATCGATAATACCCTTAGCGTTATTCGAGGGCAATGGCAAAATATTGGCTTAGTTGACACCAATGGTTTTGAAGCTGCACTAAGAATGAAAGTCGCGCGTGATTGGTCAACTTTTGTAAACTACACTTATACAGATGCCCAAGTTAAAACAGGAGCAGATAGAGGTTTACAGTTAGGCTTAATACCCTACTCACTACTTCAAGCAGGTGTTGGATACGAAAAAAATGGCTGGCAAGCTAACTTATATGCTACCTACAACAGCGGCGCCCGTCGAGCATTATTCGCGGCGCCAGGAGACAGAAACACAGATTTTGTACCCTCTTACTTCAACCTAGACCTCAGTACCCGCATACCAGTAACATCCAACTTAGGCTTAACATTTTACCTAGAAAACTTATTAGGAGAACAATACGAAAAAGTAAATCGTATTTACAGTCCCGGTTTCACCTTCCGTGTAGGTTTAACCTCCACCATTTAAAATTAATCTTATAAAACAGCTAATCTTATAAAACAGTTAATCTTGTGGAGCGGGCATCCCTGCCCGCCCCCCACATTCACAATTGACAAGTTAAAATAAAAAAAGGGCAAATAATTAAATATCTACCCTAAGCAAAAAAATATTAATTCAAGGCAAAACCGATTGACTACTTAGAAGCGGTATCCTACGCCAGCTTGGATACTTAATGCATCGCCAGAACTTCTTTTGTATGCATCAATTGCGTATTTTACATCTCCGAACAAAACAATATTTTTGCTCACAGCAGATTCCGCACCTAGAGTCAATAAAGCTGCATTGCGATTTCCTAACTGTGTTCCTTTGCCTTCTGTAGTAACAAACGAATAACCAGCACCAACATAAATATTGGTATTTTTAGCTACAGGAATGTCATACGTGAGGGTAGGAGCAACAACAGTTGCATCACCACCAAATAAAACAGCACCACGTACAGAAACAGGAGTATTAGGAATTGCAAAACGACCTTGAACGGCACCACCCAACTTTGCAGCATCATTGCTGCGTCCACCATTGGTCAAACCTGCGGCGGCGCCTACACCGATATAGCTACCTTGCATTCCTGTGTCCGCACTAGCAATTCCAGCCGATACAACAGCAGATGTAACGAAAGCTACAGACAACGCAGAAGCTACTAGTCTCATATTGACTCCTCGCTAGGGTTATTTGTCATCGATGCTTATATCTAGTGTAGCTATTTTGACTTGCAATTTATTTATATACTGATATAGGAATATGGATTTTCAAAAAATCACCCGATTGGGTGAGGTGATAGTACTCATATGGGAGGGACGGGCAAGGATGCCCGTTCCACAAGAAATTAATATTAGAACTATCTTTTTAATATCTTTTGTCGCATTTTTACAACAAAGCTATTGATTTCATGTATTCGCATCACAGCGGTAATGGCGCCAAACACTATTAACCCTACAAGTCCTGCAACAGAAAGTTTAATTAGTAAAACTAGTAGATTTTCGTTGCCAACTAAAAACCGTTCCACAAGTTGTAATGTGGCAAAGCTAGAAATTCCACCTGCAACACTCGCAGCAGTTAATCCTAAAATAGGCAAACTCCACTCGATCCACGGTAAACCACCGATTTTGCGGTCGAGTAAGTACAAAAGCATTAAGGTAGAACTTAAGTTTACTCCTACGGTTGCTAGTACTAAACCAGGGGCGCCAAATGATTGAATGAAAATCAAATCAAGAACAACATTTAGGACAATATTAAACAAGCTAATGCGAAACGGCGTATTTCCATCACCCAAAGCATAAAACACTCGTACCAAAACATCGCGTCCAAGGTAAACGAACATCCCGACACCATAAGCAACCAGCAGTGAAGCAACTAAATCAGAAGCTTTTTGGTCGAATGCTCCTCGTTTATATACTAAATTTACTATTGGTTGTGATAAAGCAATCATTAAGGCGCCCAAAGGCAACATTGTGAAAGCCGACAGAATAAGTCCTTGACGGATGCGCTGCTTTAATTCACCCCAGTCTTGTGGGTCAGTAAGACGAGAAAATATAGGTAGTAACGGAACTAATACAATATTAGAAATTACTCCTAGAGGTGTTTGAACGAGTAAATTGGCGTAGTTTAATCCAGAAGCGGCGCCAGGAATATAAGAAGCAAATATAGAATTAATCTGCCAATTAATATAAAGCATTCCAGAAGAAAAGGTTGCCGGAAGCATAATTTTCATTATCTCCCTCACACCTGGTTGATTAAAGTCAAATCGCAGTCGCAAACCACCCATGCCAATGCGCGCTTGTGCGACAAGTTGAACTGCCCATTGTAATATGGCGCCCGCAGTTGTACCAACCGCTAAAATTGCCCCACTGTATATAACATTTTCTGCGGCGTAAATATTTTTTCCTAACTGCAATCCTAGAAATGCAACGGCAATGACGACCGTAATACTCGATAGTAAAGGACTAATCGAAGGCAACCAATATTGATTGGCAACGTTAAGAGTACCAAAACCAATACCAATTAACCCTGCTAGCACTGCCATCGGCGCCATAATTTGAAGTTGTCGGGTGGCAATTGCTTTAATTAATTCTCCATCAGGACGTTGGTCTAAACCAGGTGTTGTTAAATCAATCAGGTTTCCGGCAAAAACTACCAGTAAAATTGTTACTGCCAAAAGCACGACACCAACAAGCGTCGTCATCGTTTCCACCAAAGGTGCAGCTTCTTCTTTTTTCCGCTTTGCTAAAACACTAACAATTGCGCTGTAAAACGGACCGTTGATACCCCCCAGTAAAATCAGTAGAAATCCGGGGACGATATAAGCGAAGTTATAGGCTTCAGCAATTGCGTCTGTACCAAACGCGGCGCCAATAGCGACTTGGCGCACTAAACCTACAACTTTACTAATAATGGTAGCAGCAGCTACAATACCAGCAATACCAGCCAGGGAGCGAGTTACTTTTTTTTGTTCTTGTGACACAAATAATACCCGAATCTTCAGGTGAGGGCGCTTATCTGTTGAACATTTAACATGAAAGTGACTATTCTGTCAGGCAAATTTTAATCAATTATTTACAACCTAAACTATCTCTTGTTGCTACACCAGTCACTGGGTTAACACCGTCGGCGCGTTCGCACATCAAACTTACCTGGTAGCGGTCGATAAGAGCATTACTAAAGTCGGCGCCTGTAATATCGGCATCGAATAAGCGACTGCGAGTTAGTGTTGCATCAGTGAATATGGCGTTTCTAAGATTGGCATTATCAAGGGTAACGCGGTCTACTAAGGCGCCTGTCAGGTTTGCTCCTTCTAAGTTGGCTTTGAGCATTACGCCTTTGGTAAACATCGCATTGGTTAAGTTGGCGCCTTTGAAATTGGTGCCACGCATTTCTGCTGCAACAAAATTTACACCTACTAAATCAGTATTAGAGAAATCACGATTCTCTAAACTGGCGTTGTTATAGTTGATTGTATTAATTTGAGCATATCCTGGCTTGGCATTAAACATCACAAGTAAACACGCCAAACCAAGTATCGTTATTAAAGTAACAACACCACGTAATATTTTTTTCATAAGCTCAAAAGAAACCAGGTTTCTACACAAAATCATCTTACTTATTATAAGACATCAACAGAAACCCGGTTTCTTATGGGGATTGTAATAACAAACTCCGTACCTTCCCTTTCGCTTGAATTTACATCAATACTACCATAATGCTTATCAACAATAATTTGACGCGCGATAGTCAAACCTAACCCTGTCCCTTTCCCAACAGCTTTAGTAGTAAATAAATGTTCAAAAACCTTATTTTTAATTTCATCAGACATCCCAACACCATTATCTTTAATTCGGATAATAGTTGACTCCTCATCTCGACTCAACCCAGTTACAATTGTAATTATATTTGGGTTTGCTTGAATTCCTTCAAAACTTTTCCCTTTATTTGATTCTTCCAAAGCATCGATAGGATTTGCTAATAAGTTCATAAAAACTTGATTAAGCTGTCCTGCATAACATTCAACTTGTGGAAGTTTACCATAATTACAAATGACTTCAATAGCAGGACGATTTTCATCTGCTTTTAAACGATGTTTAAGAATTAAAATAGTGCTATCCAAGCCATCATGAATATTAAACTCTGTTGGATATTCACTATCCGCACGCGAAAAAGTACGAAGACTAGTAATGTTTTGCTCAGAATAGCTCATTGTGTCCTTTACCCAGTTAGTTACAACAGGTAAATCAACATCAAAAAAGAAATTGCTTCCAACTCCTAATTGACTCTTGACTTGTATTTGGCTATCCATTAGGTTAACTATTTTGCTGCTGATGGATAAACCAAGTCCTGTACCTTCAGAAGTTCGTGCGATTGAACCAACTTGTTCAAATGGTTTAAAAATGGCTTCTATTTCGTCTAGTGCAATTCCAACTCCTGTGTCTTGGATTTGGAAACGTAGTTTAATTAGTGCTGAGTTCTGAGTGCTGAGTGCTGAGTTTGTTAGAGTTTCGACATTGAAGATTACTGAACCTTTGTCGGTAAATTTAATTGCATTACCTAGTAAGTTAATTAAAACTTGACGTAAACGCTTTTCATCAGCTTCAATACCTTCGGGTAACTTAGTATCAGCAGTATAAATAAACTCTAAACCTTTTTGTTCGGCGCGGATGCGGCAAATCTCTACAACTCCTTGTAAAAAGGAAGGGAGATGTAATGCTCTAGGATATAGTTCTAATTTACGAGCTTCAATTTTGGATAAATCTAATACATCGTTGATTAATGTTAGTAAATGCGAACCACATTGGTAAATAATTTCTACGCCTTTTTTTTCTTTATCGCCCCAGGTATTAGAACGATTTAGGATTTGAGCATAGCCAAGAATACGATTTAGGGGTGTGCGAAGTTCATGGCTCATGTTAGCTAAAAACTCGCTTTTTGCTAGATTTTTTCTTCAATGCAAAATCGTAACTAGGCATATAAAATAAAATTAAAATTCCTTTTAAAGATATTGTGCCCAGGATTTTGCTATATGTAACACCATAAAGGTATATACTGATATTGAAGTTATTTAGCCATAAATGACTATATTTTGATAATTATCAAGATTTTTGAAGATAAAGTATTTGATTAAGTCAGAAATTTATAGTCAAAAAAAACCCTCCAATTTTTATTCGGAGGGAAATATTTTTTATTTATGGCAGAGACTTAGATGTAACGTCTCTACAAAATTTTGAAACTATTTTCTATTTCCAATCCTTACCGACGCGAATTGTAATATCAGATTCGAGGTCACCTGTAGCAGCAACTTCGACATGTCCCAGACCAAGAGCTTTTTGAACTTGTTCGCCAAGCTCGCGGTCACCTCGTTGGACAATTATTTGTGTTTCGCGCTGGGTGTCAGACCAGTCTGTGGATGCGTAAGCTTTAGCAAAACCTTTTTGTTTGAGAGTATTAATAACTTTTTCGGTTACACCAGGCTTATTTGAAGCATTTTGAATAGCAACTTTTAGGTTCGGTAAAGGTCTTACCAAGGGACGCATTCCTGCAATTCCAACACCTGCATAATCGTTCAACAGCTTAACTTGTCCGGTTAAGTCAATCCAGTAGCTGTTAGGGTCAGCACTGAGACGGCTAAAAATACCGGGCAAAATCGTCATTTGAAAATTATCACGCTCTAAGTTAGAAGAGAAGTTGACGAGTGCCATCATTTCTTCCAACTTTAAATTGGTGTCGAAGTACTTTCGCATAACGCGGATAAGTTGCGGTAAGCGAGTTACAACTGTCGGACTCGATAGTTTTTCGCGCATAGCCATTAATAGCGCTTGCTGACGTTGAACACGCGGTAAATCTCCACTATTGGTTTCACGGAAGCGCGCGAACTGTTCAGCTTGTTCACCGTTGAGATTTTGCCAACCTTTGACCAAGTTAATTGAGAAGCGGGTGGAAGTGTCTTTGTAGTTCATAGCTTGGGGAACAAATACTTCGACTCCCCCCAGTTGATCTACCAGCTGACGCAAACCGCTCGTGGAAATCCGAATATAACGGTCGATAGGAGCATTATTTAGAGTTCGGCTAATTACCCGGTTGGATAGTACAGGGCCACCTTGAGCGTTTGCTTGCGATACTTTGTTCAAACCCTTTTCAGGAATTGAAATCATTGTATCTCTGGGAATTGACAGTACACGCATACTTTTATCTTCGGGGTTTAACCGAATTAGCAGCATTGTGTCGCTTTTACCCGCAAAGCTTTCTGGTGAACCATCAACGGTACCTGGTACTGGCTCAATTCCCATTACTAGGATATTCATTGGACGAATGAGCTTATATTGTGAAATATTGCTCCACAAATCTGCTGGTAACTGCGTTTTTTCCCCTTCTTTACCAGACAGTTGTAACTCATCATCGCTGTTGCCAACGCTGCTCCATAACGGAGTCCACAGTGCTAAAGCTGACACCATTAACCCAGATAAAGTCATCCCAACTGCAATAGATAGTATCCAGAATAACCAACGCGGCATCGACAAACCGAGCCGTTGGTGAAGCTGACTAGGAATAGAAGGAGCTCTCCTACCCGGATTTGCAGTAGTATTATCTGAATAATTTACAGTCCCATAGTTAAGGGATTGTTCTGAGTTTGATGGTGCCTCTTGATTCTCTGACCAATCTGTATCTTGATTATCTTTACGTTCTACTTGTTTAACCACAAATATCTCCCCACTCAACCAACGCCATTTACGTTTAACTGGGAAAAACCCCAGTTTACTTCTGTGGCCACTCCCTTAAGGCTATGTTAATGCAAGCTTTTAAACTTGCCAGTGTCCAGGCTTCCAGTACACACTTGTAATGTTTTAAATTTAGGTTTTCTAATATATGACTAACGCATTTTTTCCTGTAATCCTTGCTGGTGGTAAAGGTGAGCGTTTTTGGCCCCTGAGTCGTCTCAACCGACCAAAGCAATTTTTGTGTCTCGATGGTACTGACCGAAGTCTTTTACAAGCTACTGCCGACCGACTGCTTGGTTTAGCTTCTGGTTGGGAAAACTTGTGGGTTATTACTTCTAGTTTGATCGCGCAGGGTGTTCGCGACCAGTTAACAGAACTACCATCCGATAATTTACTTATTGAACCAGAGGGAAGAGACACAGCAGCGGCAGTTGCATGGACTAGTTTAGAAATAGCTCGTCGCTACGGTCCGGACGCGATAATTGGCTTTTTTCCAGCAGACCACTGGATTGCTGACCAATCAGTGTTTGTAGACACTATAAGTGCAGCTTCCCAACTAGCAGCAACCACAGATGCGATTGTGACGTTGGGGATCAAGCCTACGTTCCCCTCAACTGGTTATGGATACATTGAGCAAGGTGAAAAAAGTGGTATCTTTGATGACCTGCCAGCTTATCATGTTAACCGCTTTACTGAAAAGCCTAATCGTGAAACTGCAGCAAACTTTTTATCTACGGGTCGTTTTAGTTGGAACAGTGGCATGTTTATTTTTAGGGCTGGTGTTGTCCTTAAAGAACTACGTGCGTATGCTCCCGAAATTATCGAACCGTTAGAAAAAAATGGGCCAGATGTTTACCCCAAACTGCCTAAAAAGAGTATAGACTACGCTTTGATGGAAAAGACAGGTCTAGCATATGTATTACCCGTAGAATTTGGTTGGGATGACCTTGGTGACTGGAATGCTATTGAACGACTTCTTAAAAAAGAAGATAATAAGAATGTCGAACTGGCTACTCATGTAGGATTAGATACAAAAGGCGCCGTTGTTTATGCATCGAATCCGGATGATGTAATTGTTACAATTGGACTTGAGGATGTAGTTATAGTACGTGATGGAAATGCTACCCTTATCGTGAAAAAAGACCGTACTCAAGAAATCAAAGAAGTCCTCAAAACCTTGAAAAGCGATTCTAAATTTAAAGAGTTACTTTAAGTAAGTTATGAGTGCTGAGTGCTGAGTTGTAACTTTACTTAGCACTCAGCACTTTCTACTCAGAACTTTTAAAACTGTTGGCAGAGGCAGAATATACCTTTTTTTAGTATAACTTAACTATCTTGAGAAGTTAAAGGTTGAGATGCGCGGAGCCATAAGTTATGAGTTATTAGTAAGACTCAGCACTCAGCACTCAGCACTCAGCACTCAGCACTCAGCACTCAGCACTCAGCACTCAGCACTCAGCACTCCTAACTCCTAACTCCTAACTTTTATTTATGTTTATTACGCAAACCGTTCCTCGTCAACGCGAAATAGTCGAAGTTCTCCTCCGTAATGGTTGGGACTACATGCGGCGCCTGCTAACCGGAGGCAAACCAGAAGACCCGCAACTTCCGACACCTGCCGTATTGAAGAAAATTCTTGTAGACCTAGGACCCGTTTACGTCAAACTCGGTCAACTAATGTCAACTCGTCCTGACATTTTGAGTGCTTCTTACATTGAAGAACTTTCTACCTTGCAAGACGAAGTTCCACCAGTTGCCTGGTCAGAAATTGAAATACTTATACGTAAGCAATTAAAACGTCCTCTTGAAGAGACATTTAAATATATAAACCCCGTTCCAGTTGCTGCTGGTTCAATTGCTCAAACACACCGTGCGACTCTTATTGACGGTCGCGAAGTGGCAATGAAAGTTCAACGCCCAGGTATTGATATTACTATCGCCCAAGATATTGCTTTAATACAGGGTATTGCCGATTTAGTTGCACGCACTGAATTTGGACAAAACTACGAAATTAAATCTATAGCAGAGGAATTTTGTAAAGCTCTCGAAGCAGAACTTGATTTTACTCGCGAAGCTAGTTTTACCGACGAACTACGTCGCAATTTGTCAAAAAGTAAGTGGTTTGACCCTACACAACTTGTAATTGCCGAGATTCACTGGGATGTGACATCACCCAAGTTAATGGTAATGGAATGGCTAGATGGAGTTCCTATACTCAGTGCAAAAATTGGCACTGAGTATAGGAATGGCAAAGACCCTACTGTTGAACGTAAAGAAATAACAACTTTATTATTCCGGGCATTTTTCCAACAGCTATATATAGATGGCTTTTTCCACGCTGATCCCCATCCTGGAAATTTGTTTTATTTGCGAGATGGTCGCGTTGCTATTTTAGATTGTGGCATGGTTGGGCGCCTTGATCCCCGCACTCAACAAATTCTTACAGAAATGTTACTTGCGACAGTTGACTTAGACGCACAAAGATGCGCGCAGTTAACGTTACAACTAGCAGACTCAACTCAGCCAGTAATCTTGTCACGGTTAGAAAGCGACTATGACCGGATGTTGCGGAAGTATCATAATCTGAACGTCGCCCAAATCAACTTCTCACAAATTATTTACGAAATTCTCCAGGTCGCGCGCAATAATAAAATTCGCTTACCGACGAACATGGGTTTATACGCCAAAACTCTCGCGAACTTAGAAGGTGTCGCACGTGGCTTTAATCCTGAACTTAACTTTTTCGATGAAATCAAACCATTACTTACAGACTTATTTAGGCGCCAATTACTAGGAGAAAGTCCATTCCGTTCGTTGTTACGTACAGCGCTTGATCTAAAAAGTCTCTCTTTGCAATCACCGCGTCAAATAGAATCACTATTAGACCGAGTAACATCAGAAACCTTACAGTGGAATATCTCTCTACGTGGTTTAGATGGCTTACGTCGCACAATGGACGATTCAGCCAATCGACTCTCATTAAGTATCCTCGTAGGTTCGCTAATAATGGGCGCCGCAATTATTTCCACAAAAGCACAAACCGTACAACTATCACTACTCAATAATATTTTATTCGCTGTTGCTAGTTTATTAGGTTTATGGCTTGTTTATAGTACATTGCGCGCTGGAAATAGAAAATAATAAAATTAATCCCTGCGGGAAAACCTCCGGTGTACATGTCTCTACTCTGTACGCTCTACGTCTCCGTGGTAATAGTTCTTTTTTACCACAGAGGCACGTAGAGACACGTTCACACAGTGTCCCGCTCTTAATAATTGCGTCTGTACACAGAGTCCGTTACATCCGTTCTATCCGTTGCAAAGATTGAGATTGTGGAGATGTTGTATTATTTCTTTGTGGCATAAATAAGGACACAAATGCTAATAAAATTGCGAGTAAACTTCCCACACCAATAAAAAGTAACTTTTGATTTGTTTGTGCTTGATACTCATCTATTGTGGCAAGACGGTTTGGAAGGTGTTCTAGTTGCAGTACCGTATTTTGTTTTACTTCATTGATTGAAGCTTTTGTATTATTCAGTTCTGATTCGAGACGGTTTAAAGATTGCTGTATTTGTTTCTGGCTATTAGTCACATCTTCTATACGCTGCTCAAGTTTGACTTCAAGTTCTTCTTGATAGCGTTTTAATTCAGTTTTAACATCGTTTTGAATGTTAATTATATTTTGATGCGATTGGTTACTTAAATTTTCAACGTGCTGGTTTAATTCTTGTTGGAATTGCGTAAAGTTCTCTAATATTTCATGCTTTAAAGCTATAAATTCTTGTTGAACTGCTTCGTTACTGTGGGTTACTTGTTTAACTGCGGTTTCCGATTCGTTTTTTATGTCTACTGACACTTGACGTAATTCATACTCAGACTTTTTAAACTGCTGGTTTAATTCTTTCTGAAATTGAGTAAAGTTTTCTACAATTTCATGTTGTAAATTTGTAAATTCTTCGTTAATATGCTCATTTGCTAAATTTACTTGTTTGATTGCATCTTTTGATTGGTCTTGTAATTCTATTGCAGTTGTGCGTGATTGTTCAACAAATTCACTCAGTTTCTTATGCTCTGTTTGTATTTCTTTATACTTTTGTGATAATCCTTCAAAATCAGTTTTAATTTTAGCTAAATCGTTCAAAGCCTCGGATGATTCTTTAAATTTTACGCGATAACTAGCTAACTCTTGCTCTAAACTTTTTAAGAAATCTGTCATGTCCTTATCCTCTAGCAAAATTAAACTATATGCGAGCAAATTTTTGCCTGATATTGCTCAGTCTTGGCTTTAATAGGGCTACTTCGTCTGAAATATTCCTCTATCGTATTGTATATATTTATAACGTCTTTGTGCGTGATGTTTAGTTGCATTCTTCAAACATGAAAATAAGCTGAACCCAGTCAAACAGGCTAACTTTAGGTTTTATAGTACAAATTGGCTTTATAATTAGTCGCCTAGATTTAACTTTGTATGAAAATAAATAAGGTACTAACAAATATTATTGTTGGCATTGGCTACTTATTCGTTTCGTTACCAGTGAAAGCTGAATGGAAACCTGGGACGGTTGTTCAAGGTATATATTCAGGAATACAACAAATTCACGGTTATCAAGCTACATCTAAATTAATTTGGGATGTCCCAAACGGCGCCAGGGGAGGTTGCGGTAGAATTTACGGTAGCCATTATTGTGTTCGTAATCACACTGTGTATATAACTAGACAGCATATACGTATGGCTTATCAACATGGAGATGCTGCTCTAGCTTATATCGTCGCACACGAATATGCCCATGCAATGCAAACCGCGTATGGGTTTCAACCTCGTATTACACCTATTTCAGAATTACAAGCAGATTGTTTGGCAGGTGTTTATATTGGGTTAATTCCAAATATTGAGTTTGATAATAGAGATATTCAAGAAATAGCGTCTTTTGCGTACCGTATTGGTGATTATAATTGGCATAATCCACAGCACCACGGGACACCGCAACAACGTGTAAAAGCTGTTGTTTTGGGTATGCAGTCTTCTGTACAAGGTAAAAGTGATAATTAGTGCTTGTTTAAGATAGCCAAAGAAACCGGGTTTCTTTTTCAATATCTTGTAATAAAAACAAAGATTTTGTCTAGAAACCCAGTTTCTTACACTGCAACTAAATTTTGTAATTGTACTTCACTTTGTTGAAAAGTATAATTAACAGCCGCAAATAGTTCATCTAGTTCTTGAATAGTGTAGATTTTTTTATTGCGGGTAAAAAGATTTTCTTCTAATTTCCCAAATTGCCAAAACCCGCCATTAGAAACGATACCAAAAATAGTTATCTTTAATTCGTCATTTAATCTTTGAGCAGCAATCATCTCAGCAAGGCATTGTGCCCAACCTCCTTCAAAGTCATCTTGCTTGGCTTCAACTAAGATAAAATAAGGTTTGTCGAAAACAACTTTACCTAAAGGTGATCTCGTTGCAAGAATATATTCGGGGTATCCTGTTAGTTTTGCATCGCAATTCAGTAATTGGTGACTCCATAGTAGAAAATTACTGCGATAAACTTTCCAAACTTCTTTCAAAACTGGGTAAATAAAATTTTCACAAATTGCAAATTCCGAGTTATCGACAACAGCTTCATTCATCATCAACTCTAAGTCATCACGGAAATAATCTGGAATGTGAAACGATGTTGCAATAACAAAATTTGCTTCGGTATAAGTAACCTGATATTCTTTGACGACTTCACCAATAGTTTTGTAACTGCTAAAAGCCATATTTTGTAAGTTTGTGTTGAGATATATAAATTATATTATATAGAAAAATGATAAGTGTTTACGCTTTGTAGCAATGTTTAATTTAAGATTATGTTAGATAAATTTGGAAACTGACAATTAATAATGAGCAATATTGTGTCCGTACCAACATTTTTGCTTTCGGTACCATGTTTAATCAGGCGCCACACATGAGGCGTTGTCGGGTAATATGTATATGTTAAAAATTATTAAGTTGTAACGAGTGCATATTGTGTGTAATGTGCGCTTCTATCCAGAAGTAGAAGTAATATTAAGAGAGAATATGTAAATTGAAAGAATTTAAGCAAATTTTACCAATAATCGTCCAGAATATATTAGTATTTCCTATACACGACTTCGGAAGAGAGTGCATTACCACACTTTATCAATATATATATGTCTATCATTCTTGCTCACAATTTGAGCAAATTTTACCCCGTCGCTGTCAAAGAACCAGGTATTAAAGGCACATTATCTCATTTTTTTCGACGCACTTACCGCCAAATTAAAGCTGTTCGGGATGTTTCGTTTGAAATTAACCCTGGTGAAGTTGTCGGTTTTTTGGGGCCTAACGGTGCAGGCAAAACAACGACGCTGAAAATGCTTACGGGACTCGTTCATCCAACAAGTGGCAATGTCAGAGTTGCTGGATATGTTCCCTTTCGGCGCCAGGAAGAATTTTTGCGAAAGGTTACACTTGTAATGGGGCAAAAGCAGCAATTATTGTGGGACTTACCTGCTATGGACTCGCTAAAAATTAATGCTGCTGTTTACGGTATTTCTGACCATGAGTTTATGCTCCGGGTGGGAGAACTAACCGAAATGCTTTCACTAGAAGGTAAATTAAATCAAGCTGTGCGAAAGTTGTCTCTGGGTGAGCGAATGAAAGCTGAGTTACTTGCCGCATTATTACATCGTCCTCAAGTATTATTTCTTGATGAACCGACTTTAGGGTTAGATGTTAATGCACAAGTGGGAGTGCGCGACTTTTTGCGTCAGTACAATCAACGCTATCAAGCCACTGTACTATTAACTAGTCATTATATGGCAGATATTACTGCTTTGTGCGAACGAGTTATTATGATTCACCAAGGCGCCTTAATGTACGATGGTAGTTTGGATGGTTTACTCGAACGGTTTGCACCATACCGTGAGGTTCATGTAGAGTTAGCACACCAAATATCTAAAGAAAAGCTCAAATTTTATGGGGACGTAAAAACAGTAGAAGGACGTTTTGCTTGTTTTATTGTTGAGCAAGAAAAGCTGACGCGCACTGTATCCCGCATTTTATCAGACTTAGAAGTTGTTGATTTAACAGTTAATGAGCCACCTGTGGAAGAAGTTATAGGTCGGGTGTTTCAAGCAGGAGTTGTGTAGAGTGCTGAGTGTAGAGTGCTGAGGAATGGAGTTAGGAGTTAGGAGTTAGGAGTTAGGAGTTGGATTTTGAAAAAAGTAAGGACTTTTCTTTGGGTGTATTACGCTTATATGGTGGAATACCGTGCTGAGTTGATATTGTGGGTTTTGGCGGGTTCACTACCTATTATATTGATGGGAGTGTGGACGCAAGCTGCACAAGGTGGTCAATTTGGTTTGTCACCTGCTGATTTTGCTCGTTATTTTATTACAGTGTTTATCGTTCGACAGTTTACGGTTGTTTGGGTTGTTTGGGAATTTGAGCGTGAAGTTGTTGAAGGAAAACTTTCACCTCGGTTATTACAACCTATTGACCCTGTATGGCATCATGTAACTTCGCATGTTTCTGAGCGCGCAGCTCGTGTGCCTTTCTCTATTTTTTTAGTGGCTTTATTTTTTATACTGTATCCACAGGCTTTTTGGATACCTAGCTGGTCACAGTTTTTATTATTTACACTGTCTATACTGCTAGCGTTTGCGTTACGGTTTATTATTCAATATACTTTTGCAATGCTAGCGTTTTGGACGGAACGCGCAAGTTCTGTGGAAAGCTTTTGGTTTTTGTTTTATTTGTTTCTATCTGGGATGATTGCTCCTTTAGAAGTTTTTCCTGAACCTGTGCGTGTGGCAGTTTTATGTACTCCCTTCCCTTATTTAATAGATTTTCCTGTAAGTCTTTTAATTGGTTTACCAACTGATATTGGTAGAGGGTTTTCTATGACCATTGGGTGGACGCTGTTGTTTTTGGGTTTAAATAGGATATTGTGGCGCCAGGGTTTAAAGCGTTATTCGGGGATGGGTGCGTAAGGGCGCGTGAACCCATATTTCACAAAAAATTATAATCCAACTAAACCCGCCCCACAATATATCGGGGAAACAACATAAATTTTGGAGACACCACAGGATTTTGGAGCAGACCTTTAGGGTTTCTAGAAATCCCATCTTGCACCATGAGCTTCCACTCGAATAAAAGAGTTTGTAATGCTTGGTTTTGCGTAGGGTGGGCACTGCCCACCCAGCCCTTGAAGGTGCAAGATGTGAGGTAAGGGCGGGCAAGGATGCCCGCTCCACAAATAATAGTTTGTGTAACTAATTTGTTTAAGAATATCTACTAAATTAACTCAATTAGTAGCTCTTTAACGGTTTTTCCGATAACTGACCAATTGAGACGAGACTCATACTCATGAAACGCAGAAAGAGCTAAACTTTTGTATTGAGAATAATTAGACCAAAGATCACTTATATATTTACAATACTCTGAAACATCAGCATATGAAGAAAATAACTTACCGTTCAATCCATCTTTAATTGCTGATGGTATTCCACCTTCAATTCTGGATATGCAAGGAACCCCGAATGAATTCGACTCGCAAAAGACGACCCCAAAACACTCTGCTCTAGAAGGCAAGATTAAAAAGTGAGATTCAGCTAATAGTTTATCAAGTTGTTGTCTTCCCTCTTTTGTAGTCTTACTTATAAAGCCTAAAGCTTTAACATAGCTTGGAAGAGAACCATCTACAACTGGTTCACACCCAACTACTGTTAGCTCTGCACTAATCCCTGTTGAGTTTAACTGTTTAGTCACCTCAAGAGCTATGTCTCCTCCCTTTCTAAACCAGTCTACACCTAAAAATAGCAACTTACATTTATTTGAAGGTCTTAACTCTAAAAGTGCCTTTATATCATCTATGTTTCTGTCTACTTCAATATTGGCTCCAAAGGGAACAACTTTTACTTTTGAAGGATTAATTTTATAATACTCAATAGCTGTTTTAGCCGCCCACTCAGATGAATAAAGAGCTAATGTACATCTGTCAAGAGCAGATTGTTCCATTGCATGACCATTTTTAATAGTTTCTTTGCAGAAATTGCCGAATCCGGGATAATAATCCATCACTCCTGCAAACGTAGTATCTGTCCAAAAAACTATAGGTTGATTACATTCTAAATAGGCAATAGGAATTGTTCCTTGAGCAAATACAATATCCGCATCAATACTAGATAATTTTTTACTAACTTGATGTGCATAGTCTTTGAGAACGAGAGGCTCTCTGTCTCTCAGATACCTTTTCTTAAAAAAACGGCTGCGGTATATACGCTCCTTTACATTGGAAAGTAGTAAATATCTTTCCCTTAAAGAGCCAATATACTCAACTGATAGAGATTGATTTTTCAGAGCCAAGGGTATGTAATAACCTGTCCCTGACCACTGCTTAACATCTGTAGCATCGTAGGTAGTTACATAAGCTATCTTCATAAGACTGAATTCTCCTCATGAGTAGTCAACAAAACGTAGTAAATCCTGGGGAATACCCGTTTTTCATTGTTCACTTCGCAAAACTCCTCTGTAGTCGCATCCTGTAGCAAGTGAGCCGTAGGCTCAACCACATAGAGCGTAGTATGGTAGGAATTTTACAGGCAGACTACCCAAGCCTAATGCAATGAATGTGGTAGTTGCTTGCCGTTCAAGATTCATTACATACCTAATTTATTACTAAACTAGGCTTTCCGCAGTACAAAGACCGCGTTAGTTCTATGTCGTAATATTGCTTTTAATCCAATGTTTCTAGCAGCATTTAAACCGGAATGGGCAGAATAACAATTTTTAGGATTAACTACAAAGTCAGCACCTGGTTCATATTTTGGTTCTAATTTCCCATAAAGTTAATTAATAACAAACAGGCACATTACCAAGAGTTACGTCTTCGGTTTTGCTCTGTACAACTTCTTTTTCAAACAAACTGAGCGCGCGTAATGCTGCTTGATCCATATCATAATATTTGTACTCTGCCAAGCGTCCGGCAAATACTACTGAACCATTGAGTTTATTTGCTTCTTTTAGGTAAAGTTCATAACGCGCACGATTTTCTTCGCGCGGAACTGGGTAATATGGATCGTTAATACCGGGAACGTATGCTTGGGGGTACTCTTTGACTAAAGTTGTTTTGGGAGATGTTTGTCCAGAGAGATATTTTTGCTCGGTGATGCGAGTGATATCGTATTCGTTAGGGTAATTAACTGTGCCAACTTCTTGATAATGTTCTTGGTCTAAGGTTTCAAAAGAAAATCTTAAACTTCGATATGGCAGTTCACCATGCATATAGTCAAAGAAAGTATCAACTGGACCGGTGTAAACCATGCGGTTAAACTTGATGTCGTTAATGACTTCACGATAGTCAGCGTTGAGAAGTACTTTGATGTTAGGGTGCGCTAACATTTTGCGGAACATTTCGGTATAACCATACTTTGGCATTGCTTGGTATGGGTCTTGGAAGTAGCGGTCATCACGACTGATATATACTGGGACTCTTCCGGTTACTGCTTTGTCGAGTTCTTCGGGTTTTAGTTCCCACTGTTTAGCAGTGTAACGAACGAAGACGTTATTGTAAATGTAGTTTGCCAGAAATTCGAGTTCACCGTTTGCACTTTCTTTGAGTTTGAGAATGGGGACTTTGACCCCAAACCCGAAGTTATCTAGCAGTTTTTCTTCGAGTTTTTCAGCGTACTTAGGTGGAAATAATGCGTAGAGCGAATTTAGGTTGAAGGGTATTGGTACTTTTTTACCTTCTACGACTCCTAAAACGTGATGAAAATATGGGCGCCATTCGGTAAATTGAGATAGGTAGTCCCAAACTTTTTTTGATTTAGTGTGGAAAATGTGCGGCCCGTATTTGTGGATTAGAATGCCATGCTCGTTATAATAATCATAAGCATTACCACCTATATGGTCGCGCTTATCCATCAATAAGACACGTTGTCCTAGTTGGGATGCAATACGTTCAGCAAGAATGCATCCAGAAAAACCCGCTCCTACTATCAACCAATCTACCTTCATTTTAATATCTCCTTATATAACTAACTTTCACGAGGTTCAAGATAAGTTTGCCAAAACTCTATCGATGTCAAATCATCTGCTGATTGCTTCCACTGTTTTGTAATTTTTGACCATAGCAAACGACTTTTAATTACTAATATTATCCAAGACAATAAAATATTGAATGCTGCTTGACTATCAAGTTCGTTTTGATATAATGCAGGAATTTCTTTATACTTCAAAATAATGCGTTTCTTAGCAAATGC
The DNA here is from genome assembly GCF_019977735.1 of Calothrix sp. PCC 7716. Taxonomy (GTDB): domain Bacteria; phylum Cyanobacteriota; class Cyanobacteriia; order Cyanobacteriales; family Nostocaceae; genus Dulcicalothrix. The sequence goes on from NZ_AP025018.1 coordinate 7,917,723, forward strand.
TTTGCAAATAGAATCACGTTTTGATTCAAGCCTATGATAGTAGATGAATGCACTCTCGTCGCGAATTGCAAACTTTGGAAGTAAATGTCCATTAAGTGTGATTAAAGTCAGAAATTTTCGGAATTTTCCAACTTTGGTAATTTGATAATTTTCATTTAATTCGACAGGTTGAGTTACTAGTGTTTGGGTTTTATGGCTTTTACTATAACTACATATTTGAGAATGCAATGCTTCAGAATCAGTATTTTTAATGAAATTTGGACCTGCTAAGAAATCTTCAAATGCTTTTGCATATATTTGCGCTGCGTTGTAATTAAATAGCAATAAATGATAAATCAATCCTGCTGATATACTCTTTAAAACAGTCCAATATTTTAAAGAACCGTGTATAGCACTAGTTATCATTATATTACGCTGACTATAATAATCATCCCAACCAGTATTTTTAGCGTAAAAAGGTTCGTGCCATACTGCTATTGAAGGAAATGCCACTATTGCACTGTTCAAATATTTTTTCACTCTTAAGCCAAACTCGACATCATCCATTTTGATAAAGAACGGCAATGGTAGTCCAATATTTTTTACAACTTCCTTTGAAAACGCAAAAAACCAAAAAGCACCATAGTCAACTTCTTCTTCTAATGTAATTGAGTTTAATGCTGAAGCATTGCGTAAATCAATATTTCTTTTGATAGAAGTAATATTTAGTTCACGGTCTTCAATATTTCCTTCTTCGTCACCAAATTTATTGTATAAAGCTCCAGCTTCATATAACATATGCTTTTTCTGTAAATCTAGCATACTGCCGGAAATTGCAAAATCTTGTTTTCCATGCTCGTACAAAGAAAAAAGTTTGTAAATTACTTCGCTATCTATCTCTATATCGTCATCCATAAATAGAAAGTGTGTATAAGCACCTTCTTGTAAAGCTTCAATCAAACCCTTAGTAAATCCACCACTACCTCCAACGTTGCGATTTGGCACAAGTTTTACTTTAGAATCGTTAAAATCGTTATCATTTAATGTTTTCCCGTTATCAATTACAAAAATTTTGAAATCTTTGTTTTTCAATAAATTATCTTTAGTAATTAAGTCTACTGTTCTTTTGATGTAAGCTTCTTTTTTAAAGGTACAACTAATGATAGCTAACGATACATCACGTTGTTTTTCTTGCTGCGTTGCTATTAACCCTTCGATAATAGTACCTTGTTGACTCAAGCAAGTTATTTCTAAATAAATTCTACCTGAATCCGGCGCCGACTTCAGAAGTGGCAGGCTAAACTCAAGATAATTTGATAAATCTTGATTCTCAACTCTTTCGCTTTTTATGAGTTCTTTTTCATTCCCAAGTCGCTCTCTATAAGCTACTATTTCAAAGGCACCTATGAGTTTGAATTGATATTTTAACTCGTTAAGATTTGTATATTTGGTGTAGAAGCTTTCGTAAATTGAGTTAAAGTATGTGTTAAAAGATATCTTATCGTTTTGATATAAGATAATTTTATTAGCGTCAAAATCTATAAATGCACTGCCATTAAATTTGACATACAATTCAGAGCATTCTGATGTTCTGGGTAGTTGTACTCTGCTTACAAATTGCATAAATTTATCTCCTAATGTGTAAATTTTGAAACTTTTAATAACTAAAAAAAAATTATGTCCCGATACTCAGCAATTTTTTGAAATTTGAACGAAGTTTATGAAGTATATTTTGGGGAGTTAATAAATAATGTTTGATGTAGTATTTGAATTTCCATTTCAACTTTCTATGCCACAAAATATTTGACTCGTATATAATCGTGATTAACCATCGTTGGAGTAATGGTAAATCTTTACGGTAATATCGCAGAATCCCGTCTATTAGCTGATATCCGCGTTCTTCGTTTTGCCATAAAGTCATCGATTTTGTGTTTTCGAGTCGCATCCAGTTACCCCAACTTTCATTTATATAAGTAATTTTTGCAACTTGGACTGCACGGAGGAGAAAATCTAAATCCATTGCGTAATGCTCATCAATTTTGTACATTCCAACTTGTTGATGTAAACAGGTATGATAGAAATATGCCGAGGGATTTGTGGGAAAATTGGTTTCATTCAACCCCTGAAGCATACTGCTTAATGTAAAATTTGCTGGTTTGTGAACAGCAACAAGTTTCGTTTTACTATCCCAGAGATTACAATTACCAAGCAATATACTAGGAACGGGTAAACGTGGAAAAATCTCTAGCGCGCGATTTAATACATTCGGTTGATAAAAATCATCTACATTTAGAAAAGATATTATTTCACCTTTTGCCATTGCTACCCCTTTATTCATTGCGTCTGACTGTCCTTTATCTTTCTCAGAAATCCAGCGAATATGGGGATAAATATCAGCATATAATTTAATAATGTCAACAGTTTTATCCGTTGAGGCACCGTCAACGATAATATGTTCGACATCTGGACAATTTTGGTCGATGATAACTTTAATACAAGCTTCGATAAATTGTTCACCGTTATAAACGGGTGTAATCACACTAATCATAGTTTAAACAATGTCAATAATGTTAGTTATATTTTATTTTATTTTATTTTTGCAACATTACGATATACCTCGAATGTTTGAGCAGCAGTTTTATCCCAGCTAAAGTGTTGAGCGCGCTTATAGCCTTTGGCGATAATACGTTCCCGTTCACTGGGGTTATCGAGTAAGAACAGTAACATATCAGATAATTCATGATTGATATCAGGGTTGAAAAGCAAACCTCCATCACCTACAACCTCCGGAATACTCGAAGTATTAGCTGCAACAACAGCTGTACCGCAACCCATTGCTTCTAACGGTGGAATACCAAAACCCTCGTACAATGAAGGGTAAACAAACGCAACACTACAACGGTATAATTTAGCAAGATAATTATCGTTGACATAACCGTAAAACTCGATACGCGCGTCTAATTTCAAGTCGGCAATAAGCTGTCGTTCGTCTGGGTTAAATGGTGAACCAATTACGCAAAGTCTTATATCAGGGTTCTTTTCGGCAACTTTCGCAAACGCTAAAAGTAAACCATCAAAATTTTTATAGCTCATTCGGTTTCCAACATATAGGAAATAAGGATGAGCAGGTATAATCTCAGAACCATAAGACAAGCTCGCATCAAGTTCGGAAGCTAGATAAGTTACGGTTATTTTATCTTCCGGTAACTTATAGCGTTCGAGTAAATCTTTTTTGGTGTTTTGAGAGATACAAATAATCGCGTCCGCTGACATAATTGCTTTGCGCTTATCCTCAACATCGACAGCATCGGGATAAAACATTTCATGAATCATGTCATGAACTGTAACCACCGTAGGAATTTTATAGCTATTAAGATTATTTCGTGTTAGCAACGAATAATATGTAGGATGTATTAAATCAAACTTTTTGTACTGAGCAATGGTTCGGAAGTACATTTTTTCTAGCCAAAAAGAAACGCGACGAGGACGAAAGCCAAATCGTTGAAAATAAAACGTCTTTAAGTTAGGATGATTTGGAAAATTGATATTTCTATTTTCACAAATCGTGATACTAGGAACATCGTTTTTTGATAACCTACTAATCAAGTTAGCAAAATATCGATTTATTCCACCTGCTGTTTGCATTAAATAAATTTGTCCATCGTATAAAATATCCATAATCAGTTTGTTATTAAATAATCATTTGAAGCAAAAAAACGAATACAATCTACCAGGAAATTTACATTTACGAGATAAATAGTATCGATAAACTTTTTCAACCACTGAAACTTTAATTAAAAATGAAGCAACTTTTCTACCGATTTTTCTTGATAATGAGTCATATAACATTGCTGTTATATCAGCATTAGATGTAGGAAAGTGGTTGATTACATTATCAAAAGGCGCCAATGTTCTAACTTTCCGAAAACCAGCTTTATACAAGGTTGAAATATAAGTTTTTAGTGTATGAGCATTTTCACCAGCATGGAGCTGATGTAAAAGATGATTTTCTAAAAATTCTTGAAGTTGAATGTCATCATTAACAACATGCTCTCTAGTTGCTAGTAGTACACCGTTTTGCTTTAGTACCCTTGAACATTCAGCAAGACCTTTATGTAAGTCAGAGAAGTGATGTAGTGCTTGACGTGCATAAACAATATCAAACGTTGAGTCAGGAAACGGAAGAGATTCAGCGAAAGCTTGAACAGTCGAAATAGAACCATTGTCAACTACAGAACCTAGCTTTTGAGCAGCTGTCAGTCCAACATCAGCACTATTGTCAGGGTCTACACCAACAACATTATGACCTAACGATGCCAAAGCAAAAGAAGCAATACCATTACCACAACCAAGGTCAAGTATTTTAAACTTTTGAGATGAATTACTTAACCTTAAAAGTTTTGTAATTTCTATAAACTCCTCACTCAATGCAAAACGCTGGGCAGCAATGTAATTTTCTTCATCAAGGTAACAAAGTTTAACTAACTCTGAGTGTTCTGGTTGGTTTCGCATCCAACGAACAGATTCTTCGTATGTATATGTAGACATAAATTACCTCACTATAATTTGGAATTGAATTTTGAAATTGTTTGTACAAAATCTAATTTATCAAGTTGACTAGTTGATTCAAACCAGGGTAAGTTGGTAATAACAATACCCAAAGTTTCGCGAGATTGATTATATTTGGCATATTTAGTTCCAGTCTCTGTAATGGTAAACAATAAAATATGTTCATGAATATCAAATATTTCAACCATTGGTTCATGAGCAGCAATACTTAACATATATGAACCAGGCATTAAAAACATCGCTGGCATTTTAACTGATACTTCATAAGTACCTATATTGCGTGGTTTCATCTGTACAGTATCTGACTGACTTGATGTCAAAACTGCAATACCATCACTTGTGTGTATCCGAACTGATAAATCAACATTATTGATAGGTTGAGTCACTTCGTAATCAAAATTTATATAAAAAGGATGACGGACATCTAGTTCAGATGATTCTATATATTCATCATTGATAAGTCGAATTTGCTTGAAAAATAATTTCTTCTTTTCTCTAATTGACTCGATATTACTAACTAACGTCATTTTTCCATTACTGGTACTCCCTTGCGCCAAATACTTGCCAATTACAGAGTTAATATTTCCTGACTGAATTACTTTACCGGAAGCTAAATAAATGCCTGTTGTACAAAGTTGGGTTATCGTTCCCATATTATGGCTAACAAATAAAACTGTTCTTCCTTCCCTACCTACTTCTTCCATCTTACCCAAACATTTTTTTTGAAATTGGGCATCCCCAACTGCTAGTACTTCATCAACAATTAGAATTTCTGGTTCTAAATGTGCTGCCACTGCAAATGCTAGGCGTACATACATACCAGATGAATAACGTTTTACGGGGGTATCTAAAAACTTTTCAATTTCAGCAAAATCAACTATTTCGTCGAATTTACGTGTAATTTCTAACTTACTCATTCCCAAAATGGCACCATTGAGGAAAATATTCTCTCGACCCGTTAATTCTGGGTGGAAACCAGTTCCAACTTCGAGTAAGCTGGCAACTCTCCCAGAAATTCTGATTCTGCCAGTTGTTGGTTCAGTAATTCGACTTAATATTTTTAGTAGTGTTGATTTACCAGCGCCATTACGTCCAATAATACCAACTCTGTCTCCTTGTTGAATTTCAAACGACACATCATTAAGTGCCCAAAATTCCTCACGGTCTAACTGCGCTTTTGCTCTTTTGCGTGGGTTTAATGCGTTAGTTAGCGACTTGGCCGCATCTGTAATGGCGCCACGAAATGTTTTATAACTATCTTGTTGATATCCAATAACGTACTTTTTGCTTAAATTTTCAACTCTAATTACAGGTTTAGACATAATATTTTAAAATTAAATAAAATTAAATAACGTCAGCAAAAGTACGTTCCATACGGCGAAAGTACCAAATACCACTTGCAAGTAATAATATTACTAGCGCAGTTGACAAAGCAAATCCTGGTAAATATATATTAGATTCCCCTCCTAATATTGCCCAACGAAAGCCATCTATTACACCTACCATTGGGTTGAGTGAATATAACAGGCGCCATTTTTCATCAATTACTTGACTGCTAAAACCAACTGGAGACACATATAAACCAAACTGAACGATAAACGGAACAATAATCCGAAAATCTCTATACTCTACATTTAACGCTGCTAACCATAACCCGGCGCCCATTGATGCTGCAAACGCAATAGCTATAAATAATGGTAGTGTCAAAATTCGCCAGTCGGGAATAAAGTTGTAATATGCCATTAAACCAAGTAGAATAATTCCCGATATCATAAAATCTACAAAGCTTACAATTACAGCACTTGTAGGAACTATTAATCTAGGAAAGTAAACTTTAGAAAGCAAGTTGGCATTATTAATCAAACTATTACTGCATTCAGTTAAGGCGCCAGAAAAAAACTGCCACGGTAGTAAACCCGCAAAAACCATAATGGGATATGGTGTCGTTCCTTCGCTAGGAAGTTTTGCGATGTTACTAAATACAACGGTAAACACTATCATTGTTAAAAATGGACGCACTAATGCCCATGCCATACCAATAATAGTTTGTTTATAGCGAACTAAAATATCACGCCATGCTAAAAAATAAAATAATTCTCTATATTTCCATAAGTCTCGCCAATATTGACCTTCGGTTCGACCTGCTTCAATAAGAAGTTCTTTGACTGGTTCCTTGGTTTTCATAAATTAGTACGGTAGGGTTAAATTTTTCTAGTACTTTCTCGATGTCGTTTATCATTCTGTTAATACTAAATTTGGAAACCGCGTGGTTACGACAACGGGCGCCTAGTTGTGGGTCTTCTTGTCTCCAATTAATAATTTTATTCAAAGTATTGGCTAAGTCGGTTTCATTCCCTGGTTCAAAGAGTCCTCGCTGAAATTCTTCCGTCAAACTTTCGGGTATTCCTCCGGTACGGCTTGCAACTACTGGCGTACCACATGCCATTGATTCTATAATTGAACGTGGGAATGGTTCCGACCATCTACTCGGCAAAACTGTAACATCACTAAGTTGATATAAACTTGTTGTATCACTCACATAACCAAGAAAGCTGACGTAATCTTGAATTCCTAAATTAATACTTAATTGTTCTAAGCTTGTTTGATATTCCTCTCCTAACAGTACAGGTTTACCTGCAATCAAAAGTTTAATTTGATTGACATTATTATTGGTTTTGGTAAGGTTATGTAATAAGGCGAAGGCATTCAATAAAATCTCTAATCCTTTTTCCTTGTCGAGTCTACCAACATAAGAAATTACGCGACTATTATCGGCAATATTCCATTGCTTTCGTTCTTGAAAGTTGGTAGTTGGTTTATATTTGTCTAAATTAATGCCGTTATGAACTACGTTAATTATATCGCCTTGATAGCCTTTTTGTACCCAATCGGCTTTAGTTTGTTTGGAAACAGCTATATATTGCTTAACTCCTTGAAGTCCAATTCTAATTTGAGTACTCAAATTTAGCATTGCAATATGGTGCTTTAATTCTTTAAAATCTAATTTTAGTTTATGGCGCCATGTGGTTAATTGCGGTGGTGGCAGATGAAGATAGCAAACAAGCGGAATATTCAGAACAAATGAGAGAATGCGACCTATAAAGGTATCTTGATACTGGTTACTCAGAACAATACTGCTTTCTAATGTATATTCTGGTACCGTACTAGTAATTTGATGCTTGATTTGCAAAATACTAGTTAAGAATTTAATAATGTGTGAAGGACGATAAACTCGAAACTGTTTTACCTTTATAGTTTGAATACAAAACTTTTGATATTGTTCCAACAAGTTTTCTTCATCCGAGTAGAGCAGTACAATTTTATGCCCTCGTTGAGCTAAACCGCGACAAATATCGAATAATACTAACTCTTGTCCACCCCGCTGTGAAGTTGGTTTTTCTTCCAAAACAAATATATACATACAAATACTTCCCTTTTATAAGAAACCGGGCTTTTTTATGAAGCATTAAAACTTTTTAACAGAACTCGCAAGAGAGCATCCGGTTTGTCGATATGTTTTGTAAAATTTAATATTATACGTTTAAAATAGCGCGTTAAATTTCGCACTCCGTTATAACCTTCATTACCAAATAAACGCATCATAAAGATGGCTAAATTTAGTCTAAAATAACTTTCCTTGAAAGAAACAAATGGGTAATGTAAAAATGCCTGTTTCCGATATTTAATTGCTGTTTTTATATCTTTATCATCAATTGCCAACCACGCAAACCCGATAAATAAACTTGCATAAGCTTGATTTCTTAAATACAGCATATCTAACGGCGCCGTTGCAAATGCTCTTTCATAAACTGTTTGCAGTCCATGCATCATTTTTTTACGGTTTTTAGTAACGTTGTATGGATGCTGTCGATAGTAGACTAAAGGTTCTTTTATAACACCAAACTCATACTGTTGAGTTATTCGTAGCCAAAAGTCTAAATCTTCAGCATAGGCAAGTTGTGCATCAAAAGCACCTACATTTTCTATACATTGGCGCCGTACCATTGCGGAACTACCAGTTGATATAACATCCTTAGTTAATAATTCCTTCCATATCATTCCTGATGCATGAGATGCAAAAATACGATTTATCGAATTTCCTAACTCATCTATTAATTTTGTCCAAGTGTAAACTACACCTACATTTACATATTTATCTAAATATTCTACTTGTTTCTCTAAATATTCCGGCACCCATAAATCATCAGCATCTAAAAATGCAATATATTCACCTTGACTATTGACAAAACCTGTATTTCGTGCTGCTGATACACCTTGATTTGATTGCGTAATTAATCGAATTCGCGAATCCTTTGATTGCGGCGCCCATTCCATAATAGAATCAGAACTACCATCGTTAACAATTATGACTTCATAATCGGTGAAAGTTTGCTGCAACACACTATCCAGAGTTTGTGGCAGGTACCTCATTGCATTGTAAGCTGGGATAATAACAGAAACTTTTGTCATACTTAACTCCTAACTCCTACCTTGTAAGGTGGGCACTGCCCACCCTACTCATGTTTTTATATGCTTCCACTGCCCGTAGTGCATATTGTTCCCAACTCAAGTCTTCAGATTTAAATGCAAGCGCATTTTGCTGTTTTTGAGCTAGTAATTTTGGGTTATTTGCAAGTTTTGTTAACAGTGAAGCAATAACTTCACTATTGGCTGGAGGAATAATGTAACCTGCAGGATACTCGTCTATATTATTTTCCAACTTAACTGGTGATGCATTATTAATACGCAATACGTCTTCACCACCACTATTTGTAGTGCAAATTAAGGGGACACCACAAGCAATTGCTTGTAAGATGACATATGCAAATCCATCTTCAATACTAGGTAATACAAAAACACTGCTCTGATGGTAATATTCTGCTAACTTTGGTTCGGGAATGTGACCAATACACTTAACCCGTGAGTCTCCAGATGCAATTAGTCGTCCTGTTTCTGGTGTAGCACCTCCAATTAAACAAAGTTCACTGTTGGGAATATTTGCACTGCAAAAACCTTCGACAAGATAATGTATTCCTTTGCGAACGCTAAGAGAACCAGCGTAAACAACACGAAATACATTATCTTGCTTAACTCCAGGTGAGAAGGTTTTTAAATTTGTACCAAAACGGTTATGAACTAAACGGTCTAAAGGAAATCCTTCTTCGATAAAACTACGTTCAGCAAAGTAGCTTGGAACTGCAACTTGATTTGCTAATTCATATTCAGCTAATTCTGTCTTAACTATTTGCGGATGAATTTCTGTACAGGATAGCCCAAATTTTTGATATTCTGCTTCTAGTAATTTTGCTTGGTAGCTGATATGCGCTGAACTTCGCTCTAAAAGAAATGGTACATTATTTCGCTTTGCCCACTCAATTGCTGGAAGTGAGCAACTCGACCAACCATGAACTAATGTACTACCTTCCAAATGACGAACAGCAGACGAAGCAAACATTTGGTATATAGTAGGTAATGATTTACGAACTAATTTGGCGCCACCAACTTTTTCAATGGCTTTATTTAATAGTAATGTCAGGGGTAAGCTAACGACTTTATCATCAGGTACACCCCAACTGCGTGTTTTGAATTTAGGGTAGTTGGTTATAAGTCGGTGTAAGTAACCGTTTTTATGCAACTCGCGTGCGAGTTCTATTGCGTGCCATCTTCCACCGACTACTATAGATACTTTCATGGTCGATAAGGGGTTAGAAAAATATTTCGTTTGGTTTCCAGTTTTGTGTTGTGGGTGTAGATGTTTGGTTAGAAATACGTTTTCTGAGTGCGTAAGCAAATTCTAAAAAACGGTTATAACCTCCTATACCCAAGTAACGCATTAATGCTATCGCGACACTCAGGCGCCAAAACTCAGGCGATAAAATTTGTTTGGGATCATAACGTAAAGCAGAAGCACGAAAATTTGCTGCGAGTTGAAAATCTTTGTCTTTGCTTTGTAATGCTTTCCAAGCTAGTACTAAATTAGCATGACCATAACTTGGCTTTTTCAAATGCTGAAGTTCGCTTGGCGCTGCCTTGAAAGCACTTTTGATGACTTCATTAAAACCTAGCTGCATCTGGCGCCAGTTTTTAGAAACATTATTAGGATGCTGTCGGTAGTAGACTAATGGTTGTTTGATAACCGAAAACTCATAAACTGCGGCTATTCTAATCCACATTTCCCAGTCCTCGTTATATCGAATGTTTGTATTAAACAAACCAACTTTATTAAAACAACTGCGTCTAACTACAACTGAGGGACAATCAATGATATTTTGAACTAGTAGTTTTGAGTATACATTACCATCAGCGGTTGGTTTCAGCAATCTACCTGTTGGTTGCCCTTGAGAATTCATCATTGCCGTCCAACTACAACTCAATGCAACTTTCGGATTATTGTCTAATTGAACAACATGTGCTTCTAATTTAGTTGGCGCCCATAAATCATCAGCGTCTAAAAGGGCGATATACTCACTTTGAGAAACTAAAATGCCCGTATTACGTGCAACAGATGCACCTTGGTTTGGTTGTGAAATAAACTTAAACCGTGAATCTGTGATTTGAGAAGCCCATTGTTTGATATCATCTGAGCTTCCATCATCGACTAATATTACTTCAAAATCGGTAAAAGTTTGGCGCCAGACACTTTGGAGAGTGTCTGGTAGATATTTCATCGCGTTATATGCTGGAATTACTATTGATACTTTTGGTATTGGCATATTCATGATAATTAACTCCTAATTCTTTTTCTCAAAACTCAGAACTCAGCACTCTCTACTAACTTTTGGTTCCATTGCCATCCTGCTACGGATATTAATGTCCATAAATAGAAAAATAATGTGGTATGGCTCCAAATATTTTCAGTTAACATTCCCACCATAATGGCAGATAGCATTGCAAGTAGAACTAAACATAAGTTTCTTTGTTTACTATTTGGTTGTGCTGTACGAAATATTTGTAATAAATATGTAAATAGTGCGATGAATAATAATATAAATGCAGCAAATCCGATTATTCCACCTTCTGCTAAAGCGCGGATATAGTCGTTGTGTGCATATGCATCAAAAACAGTTAATTGTTTGCATGTTGCTAGTCCATATCCTAATATTGGCTGGTGTTCCCAAGCTTGTAGTAAAAATGTCCACTGTGCTATGCGCCAGTTAAAACTATTTCCGTCGCTTGCTGATAGTAAAATTGCACGTGATATATCTATATTGGAGTTAAACAAAGGTGTACTTGTGAGTGATGCAAGACGCTGTTGTCCAAATTCTGTGCTGGCAAATAAGGCAATGGCTATTGCAAATAGTAAGGCGCCGCCAATAATTTTTGCTAAACTCAGCTTTGGGGCAATAAATACTAAAAGAAAAACACCAAGCATTGCTAAAGCAAACAAAGCTTTGGTTGCAACGTAGAAAAACGCTAATAGTCCCAGTAAACACAACCAGTATAAGCGCTGCTTTGCTTTACCTAGTTTCCATAACGTTAACCCAATGAATAACAGTAAAAATGTGGCGAATGTATTGGGGTGTCCTAGTGTACCATTCACGCGCGATATACTTGCACCAATGGCACCGTATTCATCTCCACCACCACCAAACATTGGAGGCAAAAGCGATGGTGCAAAAATTTGCATTAATGCAATAGTACTAGGCGCAATTAACGCTAAAAATAATCTTGAGACAATGATTTCTGGGTGAACTTTGTCTTTAAGCTGCAACATTAGCAAATAAACCATCAACCAAGAAAAAATTCGTACCCACTCACGTAAACTCGTTTGTAGTTGTGAAGCATCCGACCCTAAGCCACCTATAAACATTAGTACTAGCCATAAAGACTGTAAAATGACCCAAGTAGCAAATACCCACCATAATTTTTCAGTAATTACTTGTTTTTTGGTTATTAGCTGCACTACTACATACAGCAGTGTCAAAGCGCTAACACCAATAGCAAACGCTGCTGGAAGTTGCATTCCTGAAAATGGGTCGAGCGCACTTCGCAGTACTAATAATCCAATTGCAGCGACTTCAAACCGCATAAAGAAAAATGCAACAATTGGTACTGTCGCAAACCCCAGTCCTAAAAGCATTGGACTTGCACCTGCCATAAAACCAGACATGACAGCTATACCCACTCCTAAAAGTGAGACAAACAACGCTAGTAAATGGGAACGAGTACGAGTCAACATGGAGTTAGGAGTTAGGAGTTAGGAGTTAGGAGTTAAATTTTAGCTTTTATACGTTTCATTTGATAACCGCTCATGGGATAGCGGTAATATTGTTCGGTTTGCGAAGTCATACCATTAACTACGACTCCAACAATGGGGATGTGATTGTTATTTAATTCAGAAACTGCACGTTGAAGTACTTCTTTAACAGTGATGTTCGGACGTGTCACCATTAGCACACCTTCGCATTGTTTGGCTAGGGTGGCTGTGTCGGCACAGGCGCTCAATGGAGGTGTGTCAATTATGACAAAATCATAGTTAGCAGCAGCTTCTGCTATGAGTTTTTTCATGGCTGCTGATTCTAGTATTTGCGATGGTCTACCGTATATTCCGCCACATGTCAGTACTGAAAGATTTTCAATTTCGGTAGGCTGTACGGCTTCTTTTAAACTGATATTTCCTTCGACTATATCGCTAATACCTGGTTTCCCTGGCAGGTTAAAAATTGTGTGTTGTACAGGGCGCCGTAAGTCAGCGTCAATTATTAAAGTTCGTCGTGATAACATGGCTGATACAGCAGCAAGGTGCGAAGCCACAATAGATTTGCCTTCACCGGAAATAGTACTACTTACTACTAATAGCTGTAGTTCAGAAGTACGAAATTCAAGTGATTTAAATAGCATTCGATATGGTTCGACTAAAGCGACATTATCGAGAAAACCGTCAGCGGGTTCTAATGCTAATGTTTTAGCTGGTAAACGTGGTAATACACCAAGTAAAGGTAGTTTGAGTAATTCTTCAGCTTCAGAAGCATCATGTATGGTGTTATCCATTACTTCTAAAAGAATAATTACACCAGTTGCTAACAGTAAACCAAAGGCGCCAGCAAGGGCAAGTACAACGTTAGGTTTGGGAGAATTAGCAGTACTTGATGGTTTTGCAGCTTGAATTACTTGTAGGTTACTAACTTTTTGCGCTTCGGCGATACGTGCTTCTTCAAATTTGGCTTGTAAAAATTTGAGTGATGCAGCAGCTTCTTCGCGTTTACGAATTAAAGCAGTAAGGGGTTGTTGTTGGAGAGGAAGTTGGGTTAGTCGGTTTCGGAGTTGCGCTATATTATTTTGGGTAAGCTGAAGCTTCTCGGCAACTGCCGCTCTTTCAATTTCATTTGTTATGAGTTGAGATGTTAAATCTTGGCTAATTGGGTCGCCAGCTATATTATTATTTGAATTGTTGGCCCCAGCTCTTGGAGCGACACGTGCGAGTTCTTGGGCATAAAGACTGCGGAGAGCATCGCGAGAAAGCAACATTTTAACGACAGTAGGATGACTATCGGTAAATTTTAATCGAGCCTCGATAAGTTGAGTCTCTTGCTCGGTAAGTTTAGCACGCAATTTTTGCAGTTCTTGGTCTTGACCACCGCGAACAGATTCATATGCCGTATCAAGTCCTTGAGCTTGGGTTACTTGACGCAACGAGTCAAGGCGTGAATTTGCTTCTTTAAGTTGTGTTGCAAGAGTACGCTGTTGGTCTTCAAGGGATGCAACACTTTGAACAAGGCTTTTGGTTTGTTCGTCAAAATCGACGATGCTACTTTGCTGACGATAATTATTTTCCGCCGCTTCTGCTGCTTGAAGTTGGGTTCGCGCTTGCGGTAGCTGCTGCTGTAAAAATTGGCGAACTTTGGTAGCTTCAGAACTTATCGATTTAATGTTATCGCGAATCGTCGCCATTGCTACGGCATTTGCATATGCGGCAGCAAGGTCTGGATTCTTTGATTGATAACTAATTTCGAGAATATTTGTAGCAGGAATAGTTTTGACTCTTATTCCTCCACTTAATTCATCGACAGTAAGTTTAGTTGACCCATTTTGCCCATCCTCAGAATTTTCTACATTAGAATTTCCAACTATCGCTAATGCTTGAGTAAGAATCCGTTCAGACTTAATTAACTCCGCTTGATTTGCGAGAGGGCTATTTCCTGGACTACTTACTGATGTTTGTGATAAGTCACGTCCTAATTCAGAAACACTCGTTCGTCTATCATCAAATATTAATCTTGATGAGCTTTCATATAGGCGCGGGGTTACTTTCAAATAAGCTACCGCTCCACCAATTACCGCAGTAAAAGTAATTAAAGCAGGTAAGCCACGCCGTTTTAAAACTGACAATACTGACCAAAAGCCCTTTTCCATTGCATATACCCTTACGGTTATTGTTGACAGTTAATTGTCATTCATTATTAGTTTCCAGAAACCCGGTTTCTGATTGATAAATTGCAATCAAAACAACGATTTTCAATAGAAACCGGGTTTCTTTTTGAATGACAAAAAACTAATACCATACTTACTTCTTTCCTGTTATGGTAAAAAGTCCACTTTCTTTTGTCTCTAATACACCTTCAGATAGAGGTGAATTGAGCAATTTTGTGTATAGTCGCATCGTATCAGAGGTGATTCGCTCCCAGCTATAGTTGTTTTGTAAATAAATTTGAGCATTTTTTGCCATTTTCGCACATTCTTGTGGATTCTGAATTGACCATTGAAGCGACTGTAAGCAAGAATCTACATTCCCAGCCTCAAACAGTATTCCACGTCCTGCTACTAATTGTTGATGGGGAGGGATATCGCTCGCAACTACAGGAATGCCTTCGCGCATAGCTTCGAGCATTGCTAAAGGTAATCCTTCGAGGTCAGAAGGTAGTGCAAATAACCCGGCGCCTCGTACAATCTCTGCAAGCCGCATACCTCGCAATTCTCCAGCAAAAACAATGTTCGGGTTGTTGGAAATTTTGTTTAATATCTCAGCAGTATAAGTTTTAGTGTCGCTGACACCACCTGCCAATACTAACTTCCACCCCGTTTGTTGTAATTTTGAAAATGCTTCGATAAGTAAATCAGGACGTTTTTCGGGAACCATTCTACCTAGAAATAGTATATAACGTCCCTTTTCTAAACCCAACTCCTTACCATAATTGAACTGTGAGTCAGAGTCTGCATAAGACGCAGGAGCGTTTGGAATATAAACAGTTTGCCTACCATAAGTCCGCTGAAAGTAAGTCTGAAGCGCATCCGAAACAACAATAATACCATGAGCAAATTTTACGGCTGCTTGCTCACCCAGTTGTATCAGACCACTCGAAAAACTTCCCCATTTTGCTCTTTGCCAGTCAAGTCCCTGACAAGTAACAACAATTTTAGAATTTGAAGCAATGCGCGGTAAACATGTAAATAACGATGGACCTAGCGCGTGAAAGTGAATTATATCGTAGTGATTAGTAGAAGAAGCGATGGCGCCGAGAGCAGAAGTGACGAAAGCATCAATTCCACGCATTTTCAAGCCAGGTAAAGGTATAACGTTAACCCCTTTATAGTCATAACGTTTACCCAATTTAGTTTCTGTATAGGAAGCGCGAGCAAATAAATCGACACTACAACCCTGAGTAACCATACGCGGATAAAGTTCCGCACAGTAATGCTCTATTCCACCTTGTAAAGGCGGTAGACCCTTTGCACCAATAACAGCTATTCTCATAACCCAAGTAAAATAAATAACTTAAAGTGTACTCGTGAACTTAGTAATATTACTTTTTATTCTTCTTCTCCCCCCCCCTAGTTAATTCAACTGTGTTGAATTCGATTTTTCGTTTCAATTGGTTCAAATAAACGAGTTCTATTTCTAACATATAAATTATGGAATTCAATGAATTGACTAATTTGTAGGTATTTCTTGTAAAACTCGTACTTTTTTACTCCAAATAAGCAACATATCAGCGTAAACCTCATTTACAACAGTGCGGGCAGCGTATGGACGAGCAACGCGCGTGCAAGCTTCTTGCGAGAAGTTATCACTTTGACTTAAAACTTGATGTAGTGCAGAAGCAATACATTCCGGGGTTCGTTCATTACAAACTACTCCACTGTCATGAGTTAATAGTAATGGCGTTTCTCCGGTTTGTGTCGTCACAACTGGAGTTCCACAAGCAAGAGCTTCTAAAGCAACCAACGGCAAACCCTCGTATGCACTACTCAAAGCAAATACATCACAAATGCGGTGTAAATCTGCCAATTCAGCTTGATTTAAAGCTCCTAACATTGTGACAGAGTTTGTTAAACCTAAATTATCTATCTGATCTCGCAGTTGTGGCGCCAACTCACCTTCACCAACGATTAATAAATGAACGTCTTGTTCATTTAACTGGCTATTTAATTCTTTTTTCATAACAGATAAAGCCTGTACAAGTAATACAGGGTCTTTCTGAGGATGCAACCTACCAGCAAACAAAATAAATTTCGTTTGCTCCTTTTTACCGAACTTTCGAGCTAACTCGCGTTTCATAGACGCGCGTTCATCGCAATGCAATGGATAAAAAACTTCGTCATCAAATGAGTTTTTGATGTAAGCTATACGGTCACTCAAATTAGGATAGTGCTGTTGATAAAATTTTGCCGACTTAGTATTGCACGACAAAATTTGATTAAACTGACGCACCAATAAACTTTCAAGAGCAAAATAAACTTTTGGGAATCTTCGCCAAAGAATCGCCTTCTTATCGCCTTCTGCTTTCATTTGCGCGTGAATATCATTGTGGATAAACAACGTTTTCTCACCTTGCCAATGCCAAGTGGCTAAAGTTGGCTCCAAACGATGAAAATGCATAAAATCAGAAGCGAAAGTACGTCCCAACAAAGCCGCAGTATACTTGACTGTTGTCGGTATCAGATTTCTAACATTATCATTCTCTAAAGCGAATAAAGGCAAAAATTTTATCGGTCTACCAGCAAAAACAGCTTCTTGCCACTCACCGATATTTTTATCTCCTTTATCTCCTGTCCCAACAAGTCTCACCTCAAAATCATTGGGTGCGTACTTGATGAAAAGTCTGATTAGAGTCTGAATTCCTCCGATAGTACTGTTCCAAGGATTGAATTGGTAAAAAATTGTTAGAACTGGTTTACGCATTATAACAACCTTGGATAATAGTGAAAACACATAGAAGGATTCTCACCTTCATAATTGGCACACAGAAGCTTTGCTAGTTTTACATATAAACTTCATCACACTTTTAAAATCGTAATCGCTTCACACTTTATTTGCACTTTTTTCGTCTAATCTTCATGAAAACTTGATACTAATAGTATCTTTTTTATCTTCAATGTAGATTAAAACGTAATGTTTTACACAAAAAGAGTGTCATTGTATACTTTTTTGAATCTTTCACCCTTAAAGCTTTACAATAACTTTATATTTGGGTTATTGTCAAGTATATATACTTAACAAAAATGAGTATCAAATTAGACTTAAATGCAATAAATGGTAAATACCAAAATAGCTTATAAGCCTATTTGGCAGGGGTTTCGGTTTTTTTTGAAAATTGCGAGTTGTATTAAGTATGAGCCGCATAAAGATCGGTATGTTTTAATAAAAGGATAATTGAGTTAAATTAACTTCTGACTTTTGATAGGTATTTTTATTTATTTTTTCTGCATTATTGTGATTTAGTTAACTCGTTAGATGCTTGACAACTGGTAGAATTTCTCACATTAATGTTTAAGGCTGAATGATACTACTTGCTAACTATGTATACTCGTGGTTTGTGGCATAAATTCATAAAAAGCATCAAATTTATTGATGATTAGGGATGTAACAGATACATAGTCCGTCAAGTTTTTAGGCGCCTTTTTTTTGATAGGCAGGCAAAGTATATTAAGCGGAAAGGAGTGACATACAGGCAAGTACTATTTTATGCTTCCCCCACTTGGGTGAACCAAGCGGGGGAAGCATAAATAACAAGGTGTATTGTATATTTGGTGCAGCATAACACAGGCAGAAAGTAGACAGTTACAGTGCGTTCCAACCCTTATGCACAGGTTATAAACATGCGCTCAATCCTCAAAATAGTAAAACAGGCGATTGAAACTGGATATATTAGTAATATAGAAATTCAGCAATTGCAAAATTTACTCAAATATAGTCATTATGAAGAAGATGTAGACGCTTTGATGGAATTACATCGAGCTGTAGTAACAGGAAGTGTTAGACAAGTTAACGAACACAAAAAACCAGCTATGAAAAAATATCATCGCGGCATCGTAAAAATGAAACTTGTATGCCAGACTACATTTGCTGCTGTAATTGTAGGTACTATAGTTTTCGCGATACCAAAATCTGAACAATCTGTTTTAAACAACGAAGTTAGAACGATGGATATTTGGCAACAGTAAGAGAGTTATAGTAAGGTGGGCAGTGCCCACCCTACATAATAGCTATCCGTTTTTCTCTGACTTTGCCTCCAAACTTTCTAAGCGGCTTCGTAGCTCTTGATTTTGTTGTTTGAGTTGATCTAATTCTTGGCGTAAGGAATTTAGTCCGTTCTCTTTGCCAATTTTTTGAAGAACTTGAATTATTTCTTCATCCGCAAACCGTCGAACTCGTCCGTCGGGAGTTTGACGGGCTAAATTTTCTAAAATAGTCATCGCTTTCTGATTTTCCATCTGCCCCAAAGCAACAACTACTGCAACTTGTGTTAGAAAGAAACTATCGCGTGCAAGCTCGGTTAATCGCTCCAGTATTCGTTCCAAGTTAGTATTATTTTGACCAATGGATATTTTCCCTAATGCCCGAATTGCTGATAAACGCAATGGTTGAGGGGTGCCAAGCTTCGTATATTCAAGTATCAAATCTAACGCCGCTTCAGAGGTTTTCATTTCACTCAGTCCAGCGATGGCGCCACTGCGAACGACTTCGTTCCAACCAGCTTTATCTTCTAAAACAGATTTGAGAACTTTAATAACTTTTTCTTCTTTAGGCTTTTCGTCACCCGTCGCACCAGCAATTGCTCCAATACTACGACAAGCAGCAGCTTTAACGTAATAACTAGCATCTCCTTCTTGAACTACCGATTTAAGGGCTTTATAGCTGGAGTAAGTTTTAATTTTACCAAGCGCTTCGATGACAGCACGACGTACATAAGGACTATCATCTTTTAAACCAGGTATAAGAAAATCAAAACTTTGGTCAAGGTATATATTTGCAATTTGTTTCGCTACCTCCACCCGTACACCCCAAAATGAGTCATTCTTCAGCGCTTTTCCAAGTGCTTTAAGTGACTCCAAACCACCCTTTTTAGCAAGGGCAACAGCAGCATAAATTCGGGAAGTTGGATGTGGGTCAAACTCAAGCTGTGCCTTTAGTTCAGGTATTGGATATTCTAAACAGACAGTTTTGAGATAATTGTTGCCTACATCAAAACTAATAAACAAAGGTTTTTCGACAAACGGGAAATAAAAGCTTTGTTCTCGCTCATGAATTCGGACGGTAAAAGTGCTGAGTGTTGAGTGCTGAGTGCTGAGTGCTGAGTTTTGAGTGCTTTCGGTATTGTTAACTCCTAACTCCTCACTCCTAACTCCTAACTCCTGACTTTTTACACCAAAACCAATAGGAATTTTTAGGTCAAACAAATCAGGTTGAGTTTGCTTTACTGTTACCTTTGCAAGGTTAGCATCACTATCCCACGAGTAAGTAACATTATAATCTGGATGTCCTCCACGATACACGTACTGGTCGAATAAAAACATTAAATTTCGTCCAGTCGCTTTTTCAATTGCCCGCAATAAATCTATTGTCTCGACTGTTTTATGGGCATTATCCTGTACGAACGTTTGTATAGCCTTCCAAAATAAATCTTCGCCTAATTCAGTGCGTATCATGTGATAAACACAGGCGCCTTTTTCGTAGATGTGGCGGTCATAAAGTTCGATAGCTTCGCGGTAAACATGTGTTACCATTGGGCGCCGATAACGTTCGGCATCTTCAGAGAGATAACTACGTGCGTCATTTAAGCGATAATAAGCAGCATCAAGGGTACCATACTCTTGTTCAGTCCACATAGTCTCAGAGTACGTCGCCATACCCTCTTTAACCCAAGCGTGTGACCAATGTTTAATAACGATTAAATCGCCAAACCACTGGTGTGCAAGTTCATGAACAACCAAGCTTTCGGTATTACGGTTATCGAGTGCTGCTACAGAGTCGAGTAAACATCTATCAGTTAATACAGTAGTAGAGGTATTTTCCATACCTCCAAAAATGAAGTCATCGACGCAAACCTGAGCATATTTGGGAAACGGATAAGGATAACCATACTTTTGGCTCAAAAACTCCATCATCCGGGGAGTTTTGCCCATACTACGCACAGCATCTTCTTCACGCCCTTTTTCGACGTAATAAGTTACCGGTTTACCATTCCATTCATCGCGAATTTCAGCAAAATCACCCACCGTTAATGTCATTAAATAAGTTGGGTGAATTTCTTTCTGTAACCAATGATAGATTTTGTAATCGCCACCTTCTGAAGTAGTACTAATTAACTCACCGTTAGAAATGGCAATATATGGTTTAGGTATGCGAACCCGAATTTCGCTCGTAGATAATTGTCCTGGGTAATCAAAACATGGGAACCAGAAGCGTGAATCTTCGTCTTCCCCTTGAGTCCAGACTTGTATGGGTTTATTAGGATAATGCTTGTCAGGCTTGATAAAGTAAATACCACGCTGCGGTGCAGTACACGAGTATTTAATACTAATGTTGATTAGTTTCCCAGCTTCTGTAGGTGAATCGAGGTAAACAAAAAGCTGTTCGCCATTGTAGTCAAACTTTTGCGATTGTGCATCAACTTCCACACCTTCGATATTGAGGTTAACAGCATCAAGGGTTAGGCTGTGAAGGCTATCGCGAATTGGTTTGAGCCTAATAGTGCAAGTTGCGTGATAACTCTGTTTGGTTACATCAAGGTTGATGTCAAGAAATATGTGTTCAACCTGTCCGGGACGGTCAGGTGTGTAATGCGGTTTAGCTCCTGGTAACTCAAAAGACTTATAACGGCTTTTTTCCGTATCAAAATAAAACTGCGACATCGACGTTAAGTGACCTTAATTATCCTGATTTAACAAAATTCTCTTAAAAGAAACAGCAATTGCTGCTACCAAATTTAGTGATTAGCAGGTTATTGACAAATTACTTGCCTGCCCTTGCCAATCAATAAAGTAGAAGTACCCTATTGATACCTATATAACTTAAAATAACTGGTTTATGTTGTTTTAAGCATGGTGGGTTTTGATATGGGTAGTAAACGTGCATTGACAATATCCAACGTCCATGCGGATTTGCGTGTTTTGCACTTGAAGTAGTATTTTGGAACAGATTTTAGCCCTTCTTAGTTTGAGGGAATACTAATTTTATCAGTAGTTACCGCTAAATTAGTGGAGCTGGAAAAGAAATCCATATATTTTCTGCGCTTACGTTGACCCAAAGCAATTTGACGATTTGAGAAAACAAGGATAGACAACAATGCCTGAAAGTAAGTCAAAATTTTTAATCCCAGCGATAGGTGCTGCGGCTGTAGCAGTTGGTGGTATTGCTGCCTACATGTATTTTTTCAAGGGTCCTTCTGGTGATAGTTCTGGCGCCATAGCGAGCGCGCGGGTAGTTCCAGATGACGCACTAGTAGCCACATATATAACAACTGACCCACAAGCTTGGTCTAAACTGTCGCAGTTTGGTACACCAGAAGCTCAAAAAGTTGTATCTAATTCATTAGAAGCTTTTAATAAGACAACATTAGCTGATGGTAATATTTCATACGAAAAAGACTTAAAGCCTTGGATAGGTGGTGTAATGGTAGCGCTTCTACCATCACCACTAAAACCGACTCAAACAACCCCTCAAGCAACCCAAGAACCAAACGTTTTGATGGTAGTTGGCATTAAAGATAAAGTTAGCGCTTTAAATCTTGCAAATCGCTTAAAATCGCAAAAAGACGTAAAAAGCCAAGAAATTGATTATAAAGGTGAAAAAATCACCGAAACCCAAGGACAGGGTAAACCTACATACAGCGCTATTGTAAACAATAATAATTACTTAGTATTCTCCCAAGATAAAAGAGCCATCGAACAAGCTATAGATACCGTTAAAGGCGAACCCTCATTTGCGAGTAAACAAGGCGCCAGCGAAATTTTTAACAAAGGTGTCGATGTTCAAAACGCAGTTGCTCAAATATATGTGCCAGATTATGCCAGTATGTTTGAGCAATTAATCAAAAATAGTTCTCAAGCAACACAGATACCTCGCCAAACTTTAGACCAGTTAAAGCAAGTTAAATCAATGGTTGCAGGTATTGGCATTGATAATGAAGGCGTGCGGATGAAAGCTGTAGCGAACATTGACCCCAAACTTTTAAAGTATAAATATGAACCAAGTTCTTCTAAAATAGTTTCTCAGTTCCCAGCAAACACACTCGCTTTGGTCAGTGGGCAAGGAATTAGCCGCTGGTGGAAAGCAGTTAGCGAAGAATCTAAAAATTATCCAGAACTAAACCAAGCACTTCAGCAAGCGCGGGGACAACTTCAATCTGTAAGTCTAGATTTAGACAAAGATGTTTTTGGTTGGATGGACGGCGAATTTGGATTAGCAGCAATACCTTCTGACCAAGGAGTTTTAGCAGGTTTTGGATTTGGTGGCGCCTTTGTATTTGACACAAGCGACCGCAAAACAGCCGAAGCAACTTTTTCAAAAATCGACAATATAGTTAAAACACAAAACGTAAATGTGCAAGCGCGTAAAATAGGTGATAGAGACATAACCGAATGGCAAATACCCAACCAAGGTGGACTACTAGCACATGGTTGGCTTGACCAAGACACAGTTTTTATCGCATTAGGTGGCCCCATCGCCGATACCCTTGCAGTTCAAAGCAAACAGCCATTAGACAATAGCGACTCATTTAAAGCCATCACAGGGTCATTACAAAAGCCCAACGGTGGATACTTATATATAGATATGGATAAAACCATGTCGATAGTCAACAAATTCGCAACCGCAGCAGCTCCAATACCACCCGTCACAGCAGCAATTCTCAACTCAATTCGTGGAATAGGGATAACAGCCAATAGTAACAACGAATCAACAACCCAAATGGAAATGTTGTTATCACTCAAACCAAAAACTCCAAAATAGGCAATGGATACAACGGATGAGTAATAATAAATAACTCATCCGTTACATCTGTTTATTCACATACATGCTTTTTTAACTTTTTGATGAAGCGGCTTTAGATTAGGATTGATTTTATTGAGATTTTACATCCTCGTCGTCAAAGAACCGAATTTTATGACTGCTGCGCTTAAAAACACTCCAGATATAGCATCACGTTTAGTAAACAGGGTACTAGCGATTAAACCATTGGCTCACTTTGCCAAACACCAAGCGCGTCAAATGATGATAAAACGCGCGCATGAACTTGGTGTACCCTGGAAAAACGAAGTTGACACATTAAAAGCCCGTGACTGGCAATCTGATCTAGTTCAAGTCAAAAATCCCGATTTATCATACCCAGAGTATTATCTAACTTCTTTTCATGCTTACGAAAGTGGTAATATGAGTTGGTTAGCAGCTTTTGAAGTCGAATCTGCTGCATATGCTGTCCATGCAAAAATCTGGCAAGATGCAGGTGCCCAAGGTGATACAAAACTGCGCCAAAATTATCACAATATTCTTAAAAAGCATATACCAAACCCACCTCAAACTATTCTCGACATCGGGTGTAGTGTTGGTATGAGTACTTTTGCACTGCAAGATTTATATCCAAACGCACAAGTTACAGGTTTAGATTTATCACCTTACTTTTTGGCTGTTGCTCATTATCGCGCGCAGGAACGACAAAGCAAAATTAACTGGGTTCATGCAGCAGCAGAGTCAACTGGTTTACCTGATGCTTCGTTTGATTTAATTTCAATATTTCTTGTTTGTCACGAATTACCACAAACTGCCACAAAACAAATTTTTGCTGAAGCGCGAAGGCTACTACGTCCGAACGGTCATTTAGCAATAATGGACATGAATCCGAAGGCAGAAGCGTTTAAAATGATGCCTGCTTATGTATTCACGTTGCTCAAAAGTACAGAACCTTATTTAGACGATTATTTTGGCTTGGATATAGAACAAGCATTAATTGAAACAGGTTTTACGGCGCCTGTCATTGCTTCTAATAGTCCTCGTCACCGTACTATTATCGCTAAAGTTGTATAAATTAAATTATTTTTTTGTGTCATGCTGAACGCAGTGAAGCATCTTAACATATAGTTGTATATAGCGAACGTCTAGATTCTTCGCTACGCTCAGAATGACATATTTATACGTTCTTTAACTTTTGAACCATCGCCTCGCTCAATTCTTCACGGATAGCTTCTAAGTATATAATGTCATTCGCTACATAAAAATTTTCATCCGAGTCAGTATCTATATTATTGAGGTTTTCTTCATAAGCTTTGATACGATATTCTAGTGCTTCAATGATGAAACGAACAGCTTTAGGTGATAATTCCATCCAACTTTCTCCGATAGTAGAATTGCTGAACAGGCAGGATGCCTGTTCCACATTGGAATTATACTTGTGCTAACACTGGTTGGTTTTGTGTTTTTGGTGAGATGTCTTGTTGAAAATTATTGCAATATATCTCACAGGAGTTGTTAGGACTCTCGATGAGTTTAATTTTGTGAAGACTGGCGCCTATATTTTGGATTGGTGCCCGTAATACATTACTTATATAGAGTGCAATGTTTTCGGCAGTAGGTACTACTTCGCTAAAGTAAGCAATATCTTTATTTAGGAAGGTATGGTCAAAGGGTTCTACTACATAATCGTCAATTACTTTTTGTAGGGCGCCTAAATCAACTAGCATACCTGTACGTTTGTCAATATCACCTTTAACGGTAACATCTAAATGGTAATTATGACCATGACCGTTAGGACGCGCGCATTTGCCGTAAATCTCAAAGTTTTTTTCGTCACTTAAGCTTGGATGTGCTAAACGGTGTGCAGCACTAAAGTGAGTACTGACGGTAAGATAACCTTCCATTGCATTGCCCATATAATCTGCCCAAAGTTCAGGATGTTCAAATAGCTGTATACGAACCACAGGTAAATGCGGTGTTAGTTTTTGCCAAATTACCCGTGCAATATTTTCTGTTGTTGGTAAAGTTTCTTGAAACTCCGACCACACATCATTAAGAAACGAGTAGTCTAGTTGACCTGTGACTTCTCGCTTGATTACGTGTTTGACATCAGATAAATTTAGCACCATGCCATATTCATCAAGTTCCCCAAGCAAGGAAACGAATAAAACATAGTTATGTCCATGTCCCGGAAACTTGGCACATGCGCCAAATTTCTCAAAATTTTCGGCTTCGCTCAACTCCGGCAACCAATAGCGGTGACTTGCCGAAAACTGCGCGCGGCGATTAACAATGCATTGCATGAGTACCTTGGCAGCAGAATTTAAAATTTCTTAACGTTTCACTGCTACTAGCATAAACCAATAAGAGAGTTAGTAGTTAGTTGTATTACCACTACTTACGATTGTGCTGACAGTATGTTGATGTTTATGCTGGCTATGCTCGCTGCTGCCATTTGTCATGCTGAACGTAAACGTAAGCGAATCTTTCCCGCAGGGTAGTTTTCCCGAAGGGAAACGCGGTGCAGTGAAGCATCTTAGAGATTCTAGCCTGCGGCAAATGCTCCGCCAGAGCGCTACGCGACTAATGACATTTCTAAACCGTTATTAGTATACAACTATATCAATAGTATCTTGTTTAATCCCAAAAGTGCTGATGGGTTCGCTCTGTAGTTTTTTAACCTATTTATAAATATCTACGGACTCTTGTGCTTCATATAACAGTTGTTCTGCGATCCGAAACATTTCTTGTCCTGTGTGCAAATAGTTTTCGTCGTAGTTGAGTGGAAAATATTTGAATTCGTCTAAACCATCACTAACTTGGTTCAAACTGTAATAAAGATGTGCTGCTGCTCTCGCTAATAATGGTGGGTTTGGGAGTGAGCGAAATGAGGTTTGCGCTTGTTTGAGTTTTGCACGACATTCGTCTAAATATTCTTGGAATGCTTCTAACAAGTCATCATCGAAGGGGTCTGCCGATAAATTATCGATTTGTTCTTGCAGCGATTCTAAAATCCAAGTCAGTGTATCATTTACTGGAAAATAGATTCTTTGCAGCCATTGTTCGACTAATTCGTCAATATCTCGCCCTGTTTGGCGCTTGCCTTGTTGTTTTGTTCGTTTTGGCTGACTATAATCATTCTCATCAGGTCGCGAATTCCTATTTAACCCACGGTCATAGCTTTTGCGACTTTTTTCGTCACCTAATACTTCATAAGCTGCATTAATACGAATAATTTCTTCAGAGTCAGAAGTTTCTGGATTAGTATCTGGGTGAAACAATTTAACCAAGCGGCGATAAGACTGTTTAATCTCCGCTTGGCTAGCATTTTTACTGACTTTCAGGGTGTCGTAGTGATTTGTATCAGGCATTAACTAAATAAGTGCTTGTGCAAAATAAATTATATACTCCTGAATTTTGCGTAACTACTTATATCAAACCTTTGTGGGGCTAAAGTTATTGACCCACTTTTGATTCTAAATCTTGGAATAAAGGTGTGCTTAAATATCTTTCACCAAAGCTAGGTTGAACCATTACAATTAAACGTCCAGCGTTTTCTTGACGTTTACCTACTTGAATTGCAGCATATAATGCGGCGCCAGTAGAAATTCCAGATAATAATCCTTCTTCGCGTGCTAAACGGCGCCCATAAGCTATTGCTTGCTCATCGCTGACGGTAATAACCTCATCAATTAATTTTACCTTAAGGACTTGCGGGATAAAACCGGCGCCAATACCTTGAATTTTATGAGGTCCTGGTTGTCCTCCTGAAAGCACAGGACTATTGCTTGGTTCTACAGCAATTGCTTTAAAACTAGGTTTAATAGCTTTGATAACCTCAGCAACACCCGTAATTGTTCCTCCAGTACCGATACCAGCAACTACCATATCAACCTTTCCATCGGTATCTTGCCAAATCTCCAGAGCGGTTGTCTCGCGGTGTATTTGGACGTTTGCTGGGTTACGAAACTGCTGTAACATATACGCATAAGGTGTAGTATCAACTATTTCCTGCGCGCGCCGAATGGCGCCACCCATACCTTCAATACCAGGTGTTAATACTAACTCGGCGCCGTATGCCCGTAACATTGCTCGCCGTTCACCACTCATTGTCTCAGGCATTGTCAAAATTAACCGATAACCTTTAGCAGCAGCAGCCATTGCTAGCGCAATTCCAGTATTTCCAGATGTAGGTTCAACAAGTACAGTCTTTTCTGGGAAAATCAAGCCTTCTACTTCAGCAGCATTAATCATACTCACCCCTATCCGGTCTTTCACTGAAGCAGAAGGGTTCATACTTTCCATTTTGACGACAATTTTCGCCACACATCCTTCAGCTTGAGGTATTCTATTTAACTGCACCAAAGGAGTGCGACCAATCAGTTCCGTAATATCACAAGCAATGTTCATAGTTAATAGTTAAAAGTGCTGAGTGCTGAGTGCTGAGTGCTGAGTAAGGAGTTGGGAGTTGGGAGTTGGAAGTAAGGAGTTAGAGAGAATTAAATAAAAATTATTTAACTAATAACTTATAACTCACGACTCAGCACTCAGCACTCAGCACTCAGCACTAAATGTAGTACATAATATCCAATTGTTTGCGTGCATCACGCTTCTCGCACAAATCAGCAAGAGTGTAATTCTGTAAAACTACATTTGCAGCTTGACGAGCTTCTTGCCAAACTTCTTCAATAACAGAGCTATCTGCTGTCTTTGGTTTAACCTCTTCTTCAGAGCTTCTAATATCAAAACCTTCCAAACAAATTAAAACCTCGTATATTGAAATCTTCCAAGGTTCGCGCGCTAAAAGGTAGCCTCCTTTGGAACCGCGTTGGCTTCTGAGAATACCTCCACGTCTAAGAGTCGCTAATAATTGCTCCAAATAACGGTCAGGTATATTTTGCTGTGCCGCAATTTGTCGAATTTGTAATGGTTCTCCGTTTTGGTACTGGGATGCCAGTTCCAATAATGCTAATATCGCATATTCCGATTTACAAGATAGTTCCACAGGCGGCCAATTTATTATAGGTATTTCCTATAGTATACTCCGGTTCTCCACTGGGGTTTGTTCGGTTTCCCCACAAAATAAAATAATTCCCCGCGATATCGCAGGGAATCCCAAATTTTGTTACGTTTTGCTATCTATTAGTTTTTCCAAGCAGTTTTGAGCAGAAAGACTAATGATTAGAAACTGCTAACAATTTTAGAATGTGAAAGTGGTTCTCAAAGTACCAATGATGGCATCATCGTTATTGTTGCTTTGACCAGGAGAGGTCAACCAAATCACACCAGGAGTGATGGAGATATTATCACTAACACGGTATTTATAGAAACCTTCGATGTGATATGGTACATCTCTTTGACCACGACCTGCACGATTAAACGAATAAGGTTCGGCGCCTGCGAATATACCAAGTACGTTACCTTTTCTGCCAAAGTCAGGTAAAGCAATACCAGCACCGTAACTCCAAGCTTCACGGTCATTGTTAGCACCTTGGCTATTTAAGTCGTGGTAAGAAACGAAACCACTGATAGATAATCTATCGCTAGGTCTAAATGCAACCGAGGCGCCGTAAGAGTTACTCGAAGTTGCAGTTTCATTAAAGTTAGCTTGGCGAGTACCAACAAGAGGAATATTTGTGTTTCTTGTCAGACCAGTAGTTGGGCTAGCTATGTCGCCAGTACCACCAAAACCCCCTGCATCGAATAATGTGCTACCTGCACCATGATAACCGTGTACGTAGGTTGCAGCTAAAGCGATGCGCTCACCCAAATTGAAATTTAATTGTCCTAGCGCTGCATAATTACCACCAAATAAACCTGAGCCAGGGGTAGGAACATTTGGTCCTTGATTACCACCATTGGGAGTAGGATTATCTGATGCTAAATAACCAACAGTGATAGAACTAGGCTTAAGAATACCGCCACTTCTACCAAATGGAATATTTAACGCTGCACCAGCACCACCACCAATTCGGTATATGGGGTTTTGAGATGCAAAAGTTGATAGGGCACCGTTGCCACCGTCGTAGTCTTCAAAGTATGGATTGTTGGTTGCTGCATAGTCTGCATGAACACCACCCGTTGCTGCTACATACAATTGAGCAGGTCCAATAGGCACATAGTAAGCTAACCAATCTAAAGCTACGCCATTACTGGCATTGCTGCCTCCTATTACGTTAAAGGTTTGAGTTCCTTCAAAAGTACTGTTAACGTCATTTACGTTGCCAGCACCCAAGTCGAAACGTCCCGCGTTTCCAGCAGCCAAGCGAGTGTGCAATACATCTCTACCAGTAAAACTGGTTTGTAAGTCAAGACGAATGCGGTTTTGCAGAACTGTGTTGTTACGACTGTCTACTTGGTCGCCAAATGCGTCGGTTACAGCAAAGATCGCTTCACCCACTAACTTGGTAGTAGTTGAAAACTGGTTTGCTTCTAATTCAGCAGTGCGTGCTTCTAAGTTGTCAACGCGACCACGTAAGGTTGCTAGTTCTGCCGAGAACTCTTCTTGCAAGCGCTGTAAGGTTGCTAAATCTTCTTTTCTTACCAAATCAGCGGTTGCGGTTGCAATCAACTCATTAACACGGTCTAAACAAGCGTTTAAACCTGCTGCGAATTCATAACGAGTTAATGCACGGTTTCCACGATAAGTACCATTAGGATAACCAGCAATACAACCATAACGTTCTACCAACGATTGCAATGCTTGGAAAGCCCAATCTGTTGGCTGTACATCAGAAAATTGAGAAACCGATGTTACTTGTCCTTGGGAGTTTCCTTTTCCTTCGTTACCGTACTTATTGATTTGGTCAAGACTGTTGACATTAGTTTGTTGTGGTTGCGCTTGTGCCAACAAGTCTGTTTTTTGAGCAGTTTCGATGGGGGTAACTGCTGTAAAGACTGATGTTGTCTTTGTTGTGTTGTCTGTGGATGCTGTTAATGCAGCTTCGTTTGAAGCTACTTTTGACTCTGGTGCATTCACTTGAGTTGTTTTGCTACCAGCTGCAAATGCGGACGTTGACACCAAAAGCGTCGCGCCTAGGACTGCTGGGCTTACCACCAAAGATTTCCACAATATATTTGACATTGTTATTGTTCTCCTCACACCTCGTGTAGACATTTTGTTTGCTGCAACTAATTGTTTAGTTAATGCTACTTCTGTTTTTGACTGCTAGATTCAGGCAAAAGTGCCCGCATCTACAATTCTAGTTTTAGCAAATTTAATAGAGTTACGCTAACTGTTCTCACAGTTAACTTATGCAATAAAGCTGCTTATAACTTTTACATTATAAAGCAACTGTTTTGCCTTCTGACAAGATGATAGCGTTCACATGTCTAACTGTCACATACCCAATAAACGATATTTTTAATTACGAATCCATTACTGTCAGTAGATGTTTCTAAAACTGTTTCTCAATTTTTATACATCCGTATCAGTCTAAATACTGAACAATTTTTGATTGCCGTACCATTAATTCGATTATTTTTGATATTTGCTGCAAATTTATATTAAATACTCATCAAAAACACTGATTTTAGTACGGCGCCACGTCTATTTCAAATTATTTGCGAAATAACTTGAGCTAAGTCAAAATCTTTCTGCGTCAACCCACCTGCATCATGGGTAGTTAAGGTTATTTTTACTGTATTATAAGAAATTTCTATATCTGGGTGATGTCCTGCTGACTCCGCAGGCGCCACCAGCTTATTGACAAAATCTATTGCTTGAATAAAATCTTTAAACTTACGTGTTGCACATAGCGTCTTTGATTCAACGCTCCATCCATTTAGAACTTGCACACGCTCTTGAATCTCTGATTCGTTTAATAATGGCGCCATCTTTTACATACCTTCTATCTAGTTTGCACTTCATCCTGATATAGGCATTTTACAGCGATTTGTTAATGTTTATGTAAAACAATCCATAAAACTATCCGCCCTTACTTAAATCAGGTGACTTAAGCAAAGGCGGTCTAGTCGGGTCTTCAGGTTGCAACCAGACTGCCGGAAGGAACTCCAAGCATAATCTAGCCACTTAAGCTAACTTAGTCAGATAAGCAGACTAAGAGTAACTCCTAGAGAACAGCCCCGGCACACAGCCGGCTAACTGCAACCTGATGACCCATGCGTATACTACTTTCTATCATGGGCATCACCTCCTTGTTGCCTAAACGGTCTTAGTCTTAAAAGGCAGAAACTTAAAGCTTCCGGGTGTTTATTCCTGTAAACAAATATAGCACATACGAACGCTAGATTGTCTAGACTTTTTTAGGAAAATTCCACAAAAAAACCCTACCTTTAAGGTAGGGTTTTCCTCTTTAACGCTCGTAGCGTTACTGTTTAACATTACCAAGCTTACAGCGCGTTACCACGAGGTAATACTTCTTCTGGGAATATGAACTTCTCGTGAGGTTGGTCTTGAGGCGCCATCCAAGCACGAATACCTTCGTTAAGAAGAATGTTCTTGGTGTAGAAGGTTTCAAATTCGGGGTCTTCTGCAGCACGTAACTCTTGTGATACGAAGTCGTAAGCACGTAGGTTAAGCGCAAGACCAACGATACCAACTGCACTCATCCATAACCCTGTTACAGGTACGAATAACATAAAGAAGTGCAACCAGCGTTTGTTAGAGAAAGCAATACCGAAAATCTGTGACCAGAAACGGTTTGCAGTCACCATCGAATAGGTTTCTTCTGCTTGAGTTGGGTTGAACGCACGGAAGGTGTTCGATGCGTCACCATCTTCAAATAATGTGTTTTCTACTGTTGCACCGTGAATAGCACATAACAACGCACCACCAAGTACACCTGCCACACCCATCATATGGAAGGGGTTGAGTGTCCAGTTGTGGAAACCTTGTAAGAACAGTAAGAAACGGAAAATTGCTGCGACTCCAAAGCTAGGAGCAAAGAACCATGATGATTGACCCAAGGGGTACATCAAGAATACACTGACAAATACAGCGATAGGCGCACTAAAAGCAATTGCGTTGTAAGGACGAATTCCTACCAAGCGAGCAACTTCAAACTGACGTAGCATAAAGCCAATCAATCCGAAGGCGCCGTGCAATGCTACGAATGCCCACAAACCACCCAATTGACACCAACGGGTAAAATCACCTTGTGCTTCAGGTCCCCACAGCAGTAACAATGAGTGTCCCATTGCATCTGCAGGAGTTGAAACAGCTACTGTTAAAAAGTTACAACCTTCTAAATAACTAGATGCTAACCCGTGAGTATACCAAGAAGTTACAAAAGTTGTTCCAGTTAACCAACCGCCAAGCGCTAGGAAAGCACAGGGAAATAGTAAAATCCCTGACCAACCTACAAATACGAAACGGTCACGCTTTAACCAGTCGTCGAGTACGTCAAACCACCCACGGCTTCTGGGGGCACGTCCTACTGCAATGGTCATGACTAGAGAATCTCCAGGATATTATAATTACAAGAATTTTACCTATCTATGTGCCGAAATAAAAGTATTGGCTTTTAGACAGATAATTAACTGAACGTCAAATTCAGTTAACAATTTTTTACTCTCTCTAATATAGTAAAGCCTATTTACTTATTTTTCCAGGGGGGTTTTTAATATAACTCAGCACTAAACAGGGCAATAATGCATACGTAGCATACAATACAGCAATTGTAGAGAAATATTAAGAATAAGTAAAATATATTTATGAAGTTAAAAGTTGTAGAGACGTGACATGTCGCGTCTCTACAGGAGGCGCGGAGTTGTAAAGACCGTACATGTACTGTCTCAACTCTGCGCGCTAGAATGATGGCTGAGATTTAATGAAGTAAAGCTGAAATGTTCACCATCGATTTAACTGTAAAAAATACCGCTTTCCCTCTTTCGATACAACGTAAGTCTTCTGAAGATGCTGAGGCAGTTTACCAACTGATTACAACAGCTATGCGCTCAGGTACCCCAGATATTATTGAGCTAAAGTGTGAAGGTAAGACAGAGAAGAAAATTGCCGTTCGAGCAAGTGAAATTTCTGGGTTACAAGTTACTCAGAAAGAAGGTTCAGCAATTGGTACTGGTAGACCTCCTGGTTTCTTTGCGGTTACTGCTGAATAAGCGGCACGCAAAAACAGCAGCATGGTACAACTAGGTATTGAAGTCAAAGATTTAAACTTTAACTGGACTTCTGGGCAAGAAGTTATTAAATCTTGTTCGTTGCAAGTGCCCAAAGGTGAGTTTTGGATGCTTTTAGGCACTAATGGCAGCGGTAAATCAACTATATTAAGGCTGCTAGCTGGACTATTGGCGCCATTGTCGGGTGAAATTAAACTAAGGCAACCCGTTGGTTTTGTCTTCCAAAACCCCGACCACCAATTAGTCATGCCTACAGTCGGTGCTGATGTTGCATTTGGACTGGTAGAAGAAAAACTACCGTCCAAAGCTGTGAAAGCTAGAGTTGAAGAAGCATTAAATGCTGTCAACCTACTTTCGTTACAAAGGCGCCCAATTTATGCATTGAGCGGTGGACAAAAGCAGCGCGTTGCTATCGCTGGCGCCTTGGCACGTCATTGTGAAGTTCTATTATTAGATGAACCAACGGCATTACTTGACCCTGATAGCCAACTTGAACTTGTTGATGGTGTTCGTCGCTTAGTTAAAAGTAGAGGTATCACCGCTCTGTGGGTGACACACCGCTTGGACGAATTAAATTACTGTGATGGAGCTTTTTTACTCGAAAAAGGTGTACTCGTTGATAGTGGCTCTTCCCAACGACTTAAACAACGATTAATCGAAAGTGCTGAGTGCTGAGTAATGAGTGCTGAGTGGTGGTTTCTAATTCAGCACTCACCACTCAGCACTTTTAACTTAATTTGTAACATGATGTTACAATAGGGACTTGGATTATGATAAGAGTTATGAACGATTTTGTTAACTCTAGAAAATTTGTGAATAAAAACCATGTCCCGTTCTCTTGCACCAGCCGTTCTATTAGTGGACGGCTACAATATAATAGGCGCCTGGTCTTGCCTAAAAAAGACTCGTGATACAGCTGGTCTTGAGGCAGCACGTGGTGAATTAGTAGAATCTATGACTAATTACAGTGCTTTTAAAGGCTATCAAACCCAAATAGTTTTCGATGCTCAGTATCAAAATACTTGCAGCAATCGAGAGGTAATAACAGAGCTTTTATCTGTTCATTACACTGAGTTTAACCAAACAGCAGATACTTATATAGAAAAAAGTTGTGCATCTTACCGTCATCACATTGCCCAGTCTTTAATATCGCGTGTCATTGTCGCTACATCAGACCGCGCACAGCAATTGATGATACAAGGTTACGGCGCCGAGTGGATGTCCGCTTTACAACTTTGTCACGATGTTCAAACAAACGTTTGTCGTGCGCGTCAGAAGTATAATCCACGTAAACAATCTAACGGTAGATTTTTAGCTAATTCCATTGATGATAAAGCACGTCAGCGTTTAGCTGAGTTGCGTATGTTACCTTGATTCCTCGACCAGTATTCAACAATATGAACTTAACCGATAACTACGGTTGCGTGACTCTCTAATATTACTATTAGGGAGTTACTGCTTTTATATCATTATATAGTCAAGTAATAATCTTTATTGCAACATCTGAAATGCTTTATTTGTAAGCCTTTCAATAAAAAATCGGAAAAAGCAAAAAAAAATTCAAAAACACTTGCCATTTTTAAACTTTACCTCTACTATTATTAATTGTGCGCCACATTCCTCAGTAGCTCAGTGGTAGAGCGGTCGGCTGTTAACCGATTGGTCGCAGGTTCGAATCCTGCCTGGGGAGTATTCAAGATAACAAATAATTATAGAGAGGTTGAGGTTTGTAAGATGATGAATTTTAAGCCTCATGCTTCTTATTTTCAAAGGTACTGGTTACTTGAGAGAAATATAAACTTTTTAAATCATGCTTCATTTGGTGCCTGTCCACGACCTATTCTAGAAGTGCAAGCAAAGTTACGTTCGCAATTAGAAAATGAACCATTAAGGTTTTTTGGTAGAGAATGGGAACCGTTATTAGATGATTCGAGAAATAAACTTGCTTGTTTTTTAGGTGTAGAACCACAAGATTTAGTATTTGTACCTAATGCGACGACAGGAGTTAACGCTGTACTGCGTTCGCTAAAGTTTTCACCCAATGATGAGTTATTGACTACAAGCCATGAGTATAACGCTTGTCGGAATGCGCTTGATTTTGTGGCAAATTGTGCAGGTGCAAAGGTGATAGTAGCAGATGTTCCTTTTCCTATTGAGTCATCAGAGCAAGTTATTAAAGCAGTTATAGAAAAAGTTTCACCAAAAACGCGGTTAGCACTTTTAGACCATATAACAAGTCAAACTGGGTTAATATTTCCAATTCAGCAATTAGTCAAAGAATTACAAGCGCGCGGTGTTGATGTACTAGTCGATGGCGCCCATGCACCCGGAATGTTGTCTTTAAATTTGAGTGAAATAGGCGCCACTTACTATACAGGAAATTGTCATAAATGGTTGTGCGCTCCAAAGGGTGCTGCATTTTTGTACGTTAAGCGTTCAAAACAGCCACAAATACGTCCTTTAACTATAAGTCATGGCGCCAATTCTAAGCTCACACATAAAAGTCTGTATCAATTAGAATTTGACTGGATGGGTACAGACGACCCAACGGCTTACATGTGTGTAGGTGAAGCTATACAATTTATGGGTTCGCTTTTAGATGGTGGTTGGAATGAATTAATGCAACGCAACCACGATTTAGTAATGCATGGAAGACAGATAATTTGTGAAATGCTAAATATGGCACCACCCTGTCCAGAAGAAATGATTGGCTCAATGTCAAGTTTAACCGTTCCTAAAATATTAGATAAATATACTTATATATCACTTCATGATGAATTATTTGATAAGTATGGAATTGAAGTGCAAGTAGTTCCGTGGCAGGGAGAATCAAAGTTATTATTTAGAATTTCAGCACAGATTTATAATTCAATCGAACAGTATAATAGCTTAGGTGAAGCACTCCAAGAAATTATTAAAAGTTTAACTTGATAACTTTTTATTTAATATATTGTTTTTGTATATGGTGCGTAACAGCTTTTTGTTTTTGCGTTTTATTCCAGGATTTTTCATACTGTTACATACCCTACGTCATACCAAAGAATAAATAATTTTAATTTATGTCTTTTGGTAGATTTGTAAGCAATGCGAATCATGCGGTAGGCAGATTAAAAATAATCATGCTGGAGACGTATTGCGAATATGTAGTAATCTTATCAAAATAAAGTTAACAAATTAAATAATTTCTAAATTTGAATGAACGCAATCTGTTTATTCTTCTGGAAAGGAAGCAATGTTTTTTATGGAAAGTAAGCTTTTACAAGTAGTTGCTGACTTTCCAGCGGCAAAACTTAACCACGTTTTACCTACATTCTCACCTGTATTAGTTCAAAAGGCGCCGTTGTTCAGTTGCGAGGTTTGTGTAATTGTTCCGGTTCGCAATGAAGCTCAAACTTTGGTGCATACGCTAAAAGCTTTGCTACACCAATTTGACCTAGAAGGGCAACGTTTAGATACCAAACGCTACGAAGTCATAGTACTCTTGAATAATTGCAGCGATAACTCAGCAGATATTGCAAAGAGTTTTGCCGAACAACATCAAGAATTAGAGTTGCATCTTGTAGAAATGACTCTTCCTCCAGAGCAAGCTTATATTGGCAGAGTGCGCCAGATTTTGATGGATGAAGCATATCGTCGTTTAAGCATTATTGGGCGCAAGCGAGGAGTTATTGCTTCAACAGATGGAGATTCACAAGTCAGTCCTACTTGGATTGCTGCTAACCTTTATGAAATATCTTGCGGCGCCGATGCAATAGGAGGAAGAATAATCACAAGTTATGATGGTCGTAAGAAGTTAGACCCTTATGCAAAAGCTTGTTTTTTGCGTGAGGTCGGTTATCGGTATTTAATTGCAGAGTTAGAAAGTTATCTTGACCCTGACCCCTTTGACCCTTTTCCTAGGCACTATCAACACTACGGTGCTTCTTTAGCTGTCACCGCAGAAATGTATGCACTTGCTGGTGGTTTACCACCTGTGCGAACTCCTGAAGATGTAGCTTTTTACCATGCTTTAGTACGAGAGAACGCGCGATTTCGTCACAGTCCATTAGTCCGCGTAACAACTTCAGCTAGACAAACTGGACGTACAAATAACGGTTTGGCTAATCAGTTGAATGAGTGGACAAAAATGGGAAGGCAAAATCAAGTGTTTCTTGTTGAGTCTTTTCAAGCTATTGAGACACGTTTACGCGCACGTCACCAACTCCGAAAAATATGGAAAGGTGTTCTAAATGGTTATCAGGTGACTTCAAATCAGGTGGCGCCTATTTCAGATACTTTGGGAATTGATACTCAATGGTTGCTACAGGAATTAACGCAACCAAATACGTTTGGACATTTATTTGAACAAGTAGAACAGCGTATGTCCGATGAGGGAGTTTGGAACGCGCGGTTTATGTATGTAGATATTCAGGAAGCGATTATTGATTTGCGGAGGTGTGTAGAGAGATTGAGACCTCATGCCACCGCAAATGCTCCTAATTCACTGTATTGCCAGTAGATAAATAGGGGTTTTAAAATCCCTATTTATTTATTATAAATTAAACGATGGGCACCAAACTTACTTTGACGATGACATCGTTATAATCTAAATCACCACCACCAACTAAATCTTCAAATCCAAAGGTGTTATCTCCAAGTAACCGCAAGTGGTCAACTTTATTGATATTAGCTCCTAAGTATGGGAAGAAAACAGCGGGGTTATTATTGGGATTAGTATCTGTTAATTGCTCAATCGTACCATTGGCAATTAACATTGGAGCTAGAATCGAACCAGCATCAACGATGGCTGTAATTGTTGATTCTCCCTGATTGGCAACTTCCAGTTTGACCGCTTTTCCATCTGCACCTGTAACTAGATTTCTAAGTGCAGCATCAAGATAAACTGAGCTATTAGTAGTATCAGGGTTCAAATTACCAATTAAACCATCAGCGTTATTGACTTTGTAGAAGTAAACTTGGTTATTGAATGCAGCTTCCCGGTTCATTGTAAAGGTTGCTTCTACCTTACCAGAAATGCCACGTAAGTCAATTAATTCACCTTGGTCTCCTGATTGTAAAGCAGTTCCCAAAGGGCGAATATCGCTTACTGTTTCGGCTCTAATGCTCAATCCTTCAACGGCTAAATTAAAGCCACTTGTGGAGATATTGGAAACAAAATTATTAGAAGTGGAAAGAACAACTTCCTTGGTTTTTCCAGCTTGAATATCATCTGCAGTACCGTTTTTAATTAAGGCAAAACCTATTCTAGTATTAGCAGCAAACCCTATAGTTCGAGCAGACTCTCCCTCAAAACGAGTAGGTCGGTTACTAATAACAGAAGAAATTACCTTAGCTTTACCACTATCCAATAGTTGTTTCAAGTTAACATTACTTGAACCATCAAACTCAAAAGCAACCAATTCGCTAACCGCAGCGCTAGGATTATTGGCATTAACGGTGAAACGGACTTGATTTATTGCTACTCCTCCCTTGAGAGTGACAACTCCCGCAGCACCACCTTGCTCAACAGTTGCTTTAGCGAAAACACTATCGTTACGAGCATCTAAACGTTGAATGCGGGTGTCTAAATTAGCTCCAACGTCGGCAACATTATATGGAGTAGTAGCAAAATTAGCTTGGAGATATTCTGCAAATGCATCTTGCTCAGTTCCTGAAGTAGCAAAGTTAGCTTTTCCTAAGTCAAATTTTGCTGGGTCAACAGGTGCATCAATTTTACCGTTAAGGTTAGAGTCTGTAGTTGTCTCACCGATTAAATCAACTCGATTCGCGAAGGTGGGATTAGCTTTAATAAAATCACCTAAAGGATAACCATCACCACCGTCAGCCAAGAAACCAAGGGTGACAATGCGAATTCCTCGGTCTTTATTTCCTTGCAATTGACCATCTTTGACCAAAATATCCCTGTAACTACCATCTTCGTTGAGGATAGCTGCATTTTGAATGCGTTGTTTTGCAGGTTTGGTTGCATCAAAACTGAAGGATACACCACCAACTTGAGGAAACTGACCGGGAGTTGCACCAGGTGCGCTAGCTGCTACACCATGTTCGAGAATCTGCTTGAGTTGGTCAGCAGTAACTGTAACCAAGGTCAGTGCATTATTAAATGAGAGAGCATTTTGCAGGTCAGGTTGGGAAATACCACCTTCGGGTCTTCCTGACAACGGGTTTCCTTCAGGGGGAATTCTCACTGACTCGGTTGCACCAGTTGGGGTGAAGATACTACCGATATTGTTGCGAATACCACCACCGTTTTTCACTGAAACAACAACAGTGGGGTCAAGTTGCTTCCCGTAACTGAGATTTGCATCCGCAGTTAAATTTCCCAAGTTTGTTTCTTGGGTACGCACATCGGAGCGGATACCATTGAGGAATTGTTTGGTAATCCCAAAAAAGTTACCGTCCTGCTTGACAATTACCTGACGAAGTGCATCAGTAATGGCTTTAATTTCTGGATCTACTAAGTTTTGTGCGTTAAGTGCAGCAACCCCTTGGTCATCGGTTGCATAGGCGCCACTAATGACAGGGTCGATGCTGGTGGGGATAATTTTTCCTTGGGCATCAAAATCAACGACTAAACGACCAACGTATTTATAGTTACCATCGGTGTTGACAATTACCATATCTTCACCCGTAGCAGATTTGGTAAAAATGGGGTAATCGCCTTGCTTGATGTCTCCAGATCGCAAACGGTCGGTGCTATCAACTAAGCGGGTATTTGACCCACCTGCCATAATAATATCAACGTCTTTGAGCAAACCAGCCAGTTGCTGCTCAATGGCGATTTGTTGCATGTGAGCCAACAAAACAATTTTATTGATACCTTGAGCTTTCAGGGCATCTACTGACTTTTGAATTTCCGCAGCCAGGGCAGCGATATCTGCTGAATTTGTTGGCAAGACACCGACGCTACCAGGAGAGGAGATTCTTGGTAGGGTAGGTGTGGTAGCACCAACAACACCTATTTTTTCTCCGTTAACTGTAACTACTGTGCTTTTGGCAATTTTTCCAGGGATAGTGCTAGCTTCTTGACCGTCAGCAGTTACCAAT
The DNA here is from genome assembly GCF_019977735.1 of Calothrix sp. PCC 7716. Taxonomy (GTDB): domain Bacteria; phylum Cyanobacteriota; class Cyanobacteriia; order Cyanobacteriales; family Nostocaceae; genus Dulcicalothrix. The sequence goes on from NZ_AP025018.1 coordinate 7,958,584, forward strand.
GGCGCCAAATTTGTGTCGGGAGCAAAATTAAGGTTGGAACTCAGGTAGGGGAATTTAGCACCCGGATAAGCACCGTCGGGCGCAAGTACACTTCTAATAAACCCAGTACCAAGGTCAAACTCGTGGTTGCCAAATGCGATCGCTTGAAATCCTAACTCATTCTGAACGGCAATATCAGCCCGTCCAGTACCGACTTTACCCAATAAAGGAGTTAGGGAAGCATCTGCTGCTGCATTTAGAAATAAACTGGGAATGTAAGCATCACCAGAAGAAAGTAGAATCGTATTTGCGTAATCAACTCTACCATCTTTATTTGCATCCTGATTTTTCAACGCATTTAGAACCGCAGAAAAACGGGGTGCATCATCGAGAGCAGGAACAGCAGCTTCTTGGTCGGAAGCGTGGAGAAGTTGGAGGGTGAAATTTGGAGCTTCAATTTCGTATAAGGTCGCAGTATTACTAACCTCGTTGGAAACTGTAAGCATGGGTTTCCCATTTGGACTATCTGCCGCAGAGATGAATTTTAACCCTTCAGGACTAATGTCACCATCAGTACGAATATACTGTACAAACTGAGGTGCTGTCGGGTTACTGAGGTCATAAACCATTACACCACCACCAGCACGCTCTAAACCAATAAATGCGTAAGGTTTGCCGCTGACATAACCGATAGTTGCAGCTTCCGGTTCGGGTCCCTTGTCATCAGAACGAGTGTCAACATCAGCAGCAAGTCCATTGTTCGCATTAAACAGCGTTGGTGTTTGGGTTTTGGTAATTTGTTCTAACTGGTCACCACTGTCAAAAACTAATTTACCAGCATCATCCCATATAGAGAAGGAGCGAGCGCCAAAGGAGTACAGTTTATCATAGTCTCCATCCCCGTCGGTATCGCCAAGGGTATTGGTGATTCTCAAACGACCAAGATTCGCGTTATTTTTTAGTGCAGCAGCATTGGGAAAAACTGTAGGGTCAAGAACAACTGCATTGCTACCAATTCTAACTTCTTCGTTAAAGATACTTCCTTCGGTGGCATTGGGAGCAGGTAAAACTCCATCTGCTGTGGGACGGATGCGCGAATCCCCTTCGTTGGCAGTGATGTAGTAGGTTTTACCAGCTACTTCAAACGAGGATATTGCATCTGGTTGGTACATCCCCAAAACAGGATGAGGTTTAATATCACCAACAATAGTATCGCGATCGCTAGCGTCAAAACCATTCCCTCCTAGACTGTGGTCTTTGAAGCCTAATGGTAAAACGCTGGTGATTGTGGAAGTAGCAATGTCGAGAACTGCTAGAGCATTACTTTCCTGTAGAGTTATAAAAGCTCGCTTTCCATCGGGAGAAACAGCAATATACTCTGGTTCCAAATCTTGTGCAACCGAGGAAGCAGTACCATCAGCAAGCTTACCAAAAAGTTTTACACCTTGCTGTTTTAAAGTAGCAGCTTGAGCGTTAAAAGCTGTAAAAGAAGCAGTAGTAACCTTAGTATTATCTAAAGCTGTAATACTTCCAGATACATCAATAATGCTTATCGAACCTTCTGGATCGACAGTATAGGTTTCGTTTGGTTCTCCCTCATTTGCTACCAGGACTTTTGTCCCGTCGGGGGTAAAGGTAAGCATGTCAGGTAATGCACCGACTGTCACCTGGGAAAGTGGTGTTGGATTGGCAATACTAACAGTCGCATCGAAAAATACGACTTTACCAGGGTCAGTAGCAGTTGCAGCAGAAATTGAGATCGCAACAATACTGTTATTACTACCTGTACCTTTCCTAACTGCTACGCTTTGAATTCCCGCACCAAAACTAGAGAGGTCAATATTACCGATTCTTGTGGGTTTGGTAGGGTCGGAAACATCAGTAATTTGAAGTACAGGTTTACCTGCTACTTCTCCAGTTGTAAACAGACGCTTAGTTTTGGGGTCAAAATCAGAAATCTCAGCACCGTCTAACTTAACAGTACCAGCAAATTTTAGTTGAAGTTGATTAGCCATTTTGGTATATTAATTAAGAAATGAAATTCAAGATGCCTTTAGTCTGAACTAGATTAGTTTACATGTGCTTTCAATACCTGATTGAAACCTTCTGGTCGAATGCTTTCAAAAGTTAAAAAACAACCGATTTTTTTTGTTCGTGATAATTTGAAACAAGTGAACAAAAACAAGATTAAGAATAAATCTCATTTTCACCTTCAATACACGACCTAAGCCTTCGTTGTTTTTTTGAAACCAATCATACTAATCTATTTTTGCTCGAAAGCGCTATTATTAAGTACTTTCCACCAAAAGGTTAAAGATAAACACCTAATAAATGGCATTTATTCAATTCTTCAAAGTCATATTATCTGAATATTGTTAAGAACTAGTTAAGAAAATACTAAAACAAACATTAAATGAAGATTCTTCAATCTGTTAATACTTCTATATATAAGTCATATTATCAATTATAGCTAATGATAATGGTTATAGATACTGTATTTATTTACACTAATAAATAACTAAATATTCCGTAAGGGCACGATATATGTTACCCTGAGTATCTGTGAGGTGGGCAATGCCCACCTCACAGATGTGGTAGGAAAAATGAACCACAAAGAAAGAGATAAATTACTAAACGACAGGAGTCAAAGTTGCTTTAACAATGATGTCGTTGTAGTCCAAGTCACCACCACCAGCTATATCTTCAAAGCCAAAGGTGTTATTGCCTAACAACCGAACGTGGTCAACCTTATCTGAGTTGGCGCCTAGGTATGCAAAGTAAGCTCGGTCAACCTGTCCAGCTAACACCTGATCAACAGTTCTACCATCGGTAAGCAAGAATGGAGCAAAAATGCTACCACCTGTTAGCAACTTATCATTGAAAGTAGCTGTACCTTGATTAGCAACTGCCAAGTTAATATCAGCAACACGCGCGTTCATTGCAGCTTGAGCATAACCAGCCTGTGCTGGGGTGATATCAGCTTTACCATCACCAGTGATATCAATACCGCCGTTTTCATCTGCTACTTTATAAAAGCCAATAACGTTGTTGAACGCTGCTTCACGGTTAACTGTAAAATCAACCTTGACTCTACCTGTGGTTGAGCGTAAATCGAAGACTTCCCCTTCTTTTTGTCCTTGGAGATTAGTTCCTAAAGGCAATGATGATTGAGTTGAAGATTGAATTTTAACAACTAAGTTGTTATCACTACCTGAACCATCTTTGAAATCTAAAGAGTAGCTACCATCAGTATTTGCTATCACTCTCTGTGTGGTTGGGTCAGCAAACACAACGTTACCTAGAAGTGCAGAATTTGCGCGTACTGCGTCATTAGTGCTATTTTTTACTAAGTAAAATCTGAGCTTATCGCCATCACCAAATTCCAGCAAGCGGTTTAATTCGCTTTGATTAAAGCCATTAGGAGCATTGGAAATTACAGATAAAATTGTTTTGCTGCGTGCTAATGCTGCTTCGGCATAACCAGCGGCGCCAGGAGCTAAGTTCCCAATTTTACCTGTAGTCGCATCATCAACGGTAAATACTCCCAGTTCGTTGACTAGACCGGAATTACGACCTGTCAAACTAACTTGAAGCTTAGGTTTACCGCGACCACCTGTGAGTGTAAAAGTATCACTATCAGTTGCTTTTGTTAGGTAGACATTATTAGGCAAAGCAGATTGAGCAACAGGTAAGTTATTGGGTAGTTCCAGAATGCCTAGTCTCTCAACTGGCGTTGTTCCTGTAACGTTAAAATCATTATCGTTGATCAAAGCAAGAGTGTTAGGCGCCACTAGTGCCAAACCTTCTAATTTTTCAACCCCCGTGTAACCCAATTGAGCAGCATTTGCAATTAAGCTCTTCGTAACAGGGCTAATTTTGGCAGTAGTTAACTCAGCTTCTGTAAGCTGTTCGATGGTTTTACCAGTTGGCAAGGTAAAATTAGCAGGGTTATTGATGTTGGTTGCCTTAGCTAAATCAATTTGGTAAATTAGTTTGTTTGAGGCAGTTGTAGAGATATCATCTCGTTCGACAACTGCGAATTTACCATTGCCCAGAGAAACTGCATCGCCGATTTTGTCTGTTCTGGCAAGACCACTAGCTGTAATATCATCAAGAAGATATAAATACTCGCCAGTCACCGCTTTAGAAACAATGTCAAATTCCAGAATTCTAAGATTGCGAGAATTTCTGGATGTTGTATCTCCAGTGCTATCTGGGTTATCGATGCCACTTTGAATAAACGCATAAAGTTTATTACCTTCCAAAGCTACAGCTTCAAACCCGCGATTATTGCGGCGTTGAGCATAAACCTCTGGTAATACTTCAGTACCATATGTTCCAGCAGGTTGGTCGGGTTCGGGAGCGGTGGCAGTTCCTTTGGGGATAAAGCGGTTAAGCAACTTACCGTTAATATCAAAGTGGTAAATTGCCGGACGGTATTCATCTACCATCCAATAGTCACCATTTTCAGCTACAACGATACCCTCTAAATCGGCGCCTAAAGGATCGTTAGGTAGAGTTTTGCCATCTAAATCAACGCCAATTTCATCGGTGTAAGCCAAACCACCTGCCGCAGCTTGCAAGTTAGGTAGTCCAGTTAACTTGGTTGTACCATCTTGACGGAACAATCCCGTTCTCTTGGTAATGGTAATCTCACCAGTGCTACGTTTGAGTTCAAAGCTGACGATTTCTGGTTGGAAGTTGGGTAATAGGAATGGTCTATTTTGACCAGTTGGTTCGCCATTTGGACCTCTGTCTGTGTGAGTGACAAACTTGAGGTTGCCATTCGGCGCCAGTCCTTGGAAGTATAATCCAGAGAAACCACCTAAGAAAATATCTTGACCTTTGCTAGTAGTTCCTAACTTAGGTAGGTTGGTAAAGTCGTAATTTGTAATTTTGGGTTGGTTGGCAGGAGTCTTGATGTTAAATCTGGCAACACTTGGATCATGGTCACTATCTTGGTCAGCAAACTCTGAGTTGATATGCACCACATCAAAACCATCAAGGTTGTTGAACAAGTTGTTGCTAACCATAATGTGGTCAAGGGATTGAGCGTTGCCCTCAAAGTTATAGGTATAGCGCTCATTTTCGGGAAGACTTTCAATTAAAGTTTTCAAACCTGCACTTTCTAAAGTGTTGATGGGGTTAGAAAACTCGAAATCGTTAAGGTCACCCATTACCACAACATTCGCGTTGGGGTTAATCGTTAAAATACTCTGAACAAAGTCTTTAACTATCGTTGCTTGCTGGTTGCGCTGGGTTTCGCTAGTCAGAGTTGGAGGTTGAAAGCGTCCAAATAGAGGTTGATCACCACCCTTAGAATTGAAGTGATTTCCAACTATATATATAGTCTGACCTTGGAAAACAAATTCTCCTACTAGCGGTTTACGACTAGCATTAAAAGCTGTATTTGTTGGGTCAAGACGACCGGGACTAGCTGAAAGTTGGGGTACACCACCAACGTTATTAACCGTGGTGTTAGAAGTAGAAGTGCCACCAGAACGCTCTACAAAAAGGACACGATTGGGATTAAACAAGAAACCAACGCGAATATTGCCACCAGGTTCACCACCATCTTGATCGTCTACTGGGTTGATTTGTCGGAATTGATAAGTTGGACCACCAGCAGCAGCTATTGCACTAATTAACTTGTTATAAGTTTGGCTAGCATCAACAACAGTATCGTTAGTCGCCCCATTATTATCCTGAATTTCTTCGATGGTAATAATATCCGGCGCCTTTAAATTATTTACAATTCGGTTAGCAATGTTATTAAACTTGGTGTCACCGTCATTGGGGTCGAGATTTTCGACGTTGAATGTACCAACAGTTAGCTGATTAGGATTAGGAGTCAAACCAGTGACTTCTTTTTGTAAACTACCAGAAGTAACACTAGGCAAAGCTTGGGTGTTGAACAACTTAAAGTTACTGAAACTGTAGTCCATTACACCTACAACCGACCCATTAAATTTATCTCCTACATTCACCTGCGGTGGGTTAGCAACTAGAGTATCATCAATGAGAATTCTTTCTGGATTAAAATCTGTAGGCTGAATAATTATGCCACCACGAGCGGTACGAGTACTAGCATTGGCGCCATTATCTGCCAAAACAGGGATTTCACCAAAGTTATTTGTTGGACCAACAGCAACAGGGTTATTAACCTGTACCAGCATTCCTTCCACACTTTCGTAGAAGTCAATACCATCTTGAGCAGGGTCGAACACTGTACCAGGATTTTCTACAGTACCACCCACCGCATCATTACTAATTACCTGGTTAGGAATCGCGCGTCCACCGTTACCAAGAATCGTAGCGATAGGTAAAGCATTACCACTCGATAGTTTTATAATCGTTGGGCTACTAATTTGAGTAGTTGTCAGGTTATTAGATGTAGAACCACCAGGACGGAATTCTGATACTGTACCGCTAACTTGTACTGAGTCTCCAACAGCTACCGTAGGCGCCGAACTTGTGAAAACAAAAATCCCCTCAGATGTAGCGTCGTTGCTATCTGGGTTAGGGTCTTGTAAGTAAAAACCGTTGGTTCTTAATGCTGTAACGATACCAGGGACATTTCTTACAGCTTGACCGTTGAGAGGGGAAGTATGTGCGGCGCCTTGAATATTGCTAATCCGTGTTTGTGGATTTACCTCAAACACTGCAACAGTATTGCTTACCTCATGGGAAAGCACGAGTAAATTCTTGCCATTTGGACTTTCAGCCGCAGGAATAAAGCTTACACCTTCAGGACTCAGGTCTCCAGTTTGATTGGGTAAATATTGTACAAATAAAGGCTTTTGAGGATTGGTAACTTCATATACCATGACCCCACCAGTCCGCTCTAGCCCAACAAAAGCGTAAGTTCTACCATCAATAACACCAATAGCTGCACCTTCTGGCTCTGGGCCTTTATTATCGCTGCGGGTGTCAAAGGTAACGGCAGTACCTTCGGCATTGAAAAGGCTTGGAATTTGACTTGCAGTTATTCTTTCAAATTGGTCGCCACTGTTGTAAACTAATTTTCCTTGGTCATCCCAAATTGTGAAAGAACGGGCACCATAAGCTAACAAACGGTCATAATCACCATCACCATCAGTATCACCACCAATGGTGGAAACATCCAACCGACCTAAATTTGTTTCCAGTTTGAGGGTAGCTGCATCTGGGAACTTGGTTGCATCAAGATTTAAAGTTGATACACGCGCGTTTTCGTTGCGAGTGTCTCCTTCATTGGCTGTAATGTAGTAAGTGCGACCACCAGCTTCAAAAGAAGCAATAGCATCCGGCATATACATTCCGAATACTGGATAATTCTTGATGTTGATACTGCCATCTCTATCGCTAGCATCCAAGCCATTCTCAGGTTGGCTATAATCAACCAAACCCAAAGGCACAATACTATTAACAGTTGCAGTCGCAATATCTACCACTGCCACAGCATTATTTTCTTGCAGTGTCACCCAAGCTTTGGCGCCATCTTTAGAAAAGGCAATATATTCAGGTTCAACATCTTCTGAAACTTTCTTATTAGGGAAAATGCGAACACCTTGACTTCGCAGAGTAGCTTCCTGACCATCAAAGCTGGTAAAGCTTGCTGTCGTAACGGTGGCATTTGCTGCTCCATTGGCAATATTAATAATGCTTACAGAACCAACAGGGTCGATAGTATTACCTGGTTGACCTTCGTTAGCTGTGAGTACTTTAGTGCCATCAGGACTAAAAGTAATCATATCAGGTAAGGCGCCAACGGTAACATCCTTGATAAAGTTACCAGCAGCATCGTAAAAAACAACCTTACCAGGGTCAGTCTCAACATTAGCAGCTACAGAAAAAGCTACCAAACCATTTTTAATAGCAACGCTAGTAGCTGCTGCACCATATGCAGAAAGATTAATTGTTGAAATTAATGTTGGATTAGTGGGGTCGCTAAAATTCAGAATTTGTGCTGCTGAAGAACCATCAATTACGAACAACCGCTTAGACACAGGGTCATAGCTGGAAATCTCTGCTCCTAATGTGCCAGCAGCAAAACCACCGATTTTCTTTAGAATACCAAAATCATTGTCGGTAATAGCAGCAGCAACGCTAGGTACGCTAATACCGTTGTAGCTTGTATCAGTGCTAGTGGCAGTATGAGTAATTATACTAGAATGGTCGCCTTCTATTGCTGTATCATTAACAGCAGTAACTGTTACTGTTTGAGCTACATTCCAGTTAGCAGTAGTGAAGGTGAGAGAAGTTGGCGCCGTAGTGGTTTGCGTACTTGAGTTGATGGCAATAGTAACATTAGCTGTTGGCTGCTTATTTAGAACCAAAGTATAAGTATCAGTGGCGCCTCCCTCAGCAATTCTCGTTGTACCATCCGTCTGAGTAATGGTGACACCAGTAATTGGTGTAGAAGTGGTAACGTAAAATCCTGGATTGCCTATTTCACTACCATTAGACTGATTAGAATTTTTAGCATCACCTACAGTTGAAAGAACCCAGTCAGTATTGATGACTTCGCTATTCAGGTTTTCAGTTCTAGTCCAACCGCTAGTATTTTGGGTACGAATAGTTCCAGTATATATTTGGTCACCGTAAGTTAGGCGATCGATAAGTTGACCATTATTATCGTAAAGGTTAATTTCATCAGCCCGTGCGAGATTCTGTGTCAGTCCACCAATCACCTTAACTGAACTAGCTAAGTTCCATGCTGTACGGAAGCCTGCCGCAGCACTTTCGGTAAGGATAACCGATTCGTTTGGCTGTACAATCCCAAAACCACTTAACGAAAATGAACCTGAAGTACGGGAATTATCGTCAAAACTCCAACCCGTCATGTCTACTGGGGTAGTACCAAGGTTTGTAAACTCGACAAATTCACCATTTGTACCATCGTACATATACTCGGTGATTTGAATATTGGGTCTAGCAGGCGCCGCTGATATATTGATATCATCAATTCCTATCCACTCATCGTTACCCAACGCATTGGCAGTCATAATCCGCAACTGTACCTGCGATTGATTTTCCGCTGCTGCTGGTAGTGTAGCGTTAACTGTCGTGGTCTGAGTTGCTAGGCTTGGCCCAGAACTCGCATCTGTGACAAAAGCAGCAGGGATATTGATAAAATTGCCTGATGTACCAACACGATATTGCAAAGCAACTGGTTGGATGGAGTTGTCTGCTGACCCATCAATGTCGCGTAATGTATAGGAAATATTGACGTTTGTTACACCCGATGTGTCAAGGTGAATAAGTAAAAAAGGGGCATCTGCCGCTCCGGAACCCTGAAGGGCAACCACCGGGTCAGTCAGAGCAAACTCAGCGACACCACCATCGGTTAAAGTATTGGGATTATTCTGATTGGCAATGATATCTACAGGAGTAGTCGTTCCATCAGCGATAACTGTTTGTGGGTCTACACCAGTTGTGGCTGTTAAATCATCTCCACGGTAGCCAACAATGCTAGAAACAGCGCTCCAATTATCGTTTACTGTTATTAAACCCGTATTAGTCCAATTTTGTGTGAAGGCACTAGTAGATAGTTTATGGTATTCGTTAGCCATTTTTGAGTTAGTCTCCGTATATCAACCAGAAATAGCGACTACTCAACTATCAAACAGCACAAAAGTACATTTTGCGTGACTATACGATAACAATTCAATAGAAATATAAATTTACTCTAAGGAATTAACAAAAATTAAATTAATCTTAACCATCTTGTGGGATGGAGAGAACTTGCCAGGAGATTATTCTTCTGGCAAAGTTCGGAGCATCGCAAGCCCCGTCCTAATACCATAATAATGTTGTAAACCCACAAGAAATGAATGAAGATTTTTATATTTGGAAGTTCCGAATAGCTGTTTAAAAAATTTTATGAATATACTGTACATTCAAACCTAAAAGCAAGACAACTAGAATACATTATTTAAATTTTTAGAGAAATATTTTTTGAATAGATTTTTGGTGAGGCACATACTTGTTTTTTAAACTAATCTTAATTAAATGATAATATTAAGATAAACTATTGTTAAAATCTAATTTCAAAAAATCTAATATATTGAGTGAATCACTGTAAACGTAAATAAAAAATATGCAAAGCAGATTCATATAGTCCTGCTTACTTTTAAAACTTTAATAAAATTGTTTTTGATACAATTCTGTCAAGACAAGTTTATACAAAATTTTAATTAATTTTTTAGGATATTTATGATTGCAAATTTATTAAAATCCTTATCTTGTAAATCTAAAATCGTACATGACTTATATTAAAACTTCCTTCAAAGAATTTCTTGCTTCCCTAGAGGGATTTAATGAGTTGCCAGCAGATGTTCTCGTGCGTCTTGCAGAAAAGGTTCAACCACTGCGTTATCGAATCGGGCAAAAGATTATCGGTAAAGACCGCGCGACTAACAGTGTTGCGATTATCTATGAAGGTAAGGCAAGATTGCTAGGGTATGACTCACGGACACAACTGCCTATCACCCTCAAGTTACTAGAAAAAGGGTCTGTCATTGGCGCCGTTAATGTGTTGCGCTCTACAGCTTGCGAAACTGTGATTGCTTCGAGTGAGTTGACTTGTTTAACCTTCAGCTTAACTGAGTACTCGCGTTTGCTGAACAATTATCCTGCTTTTGCAAAGGTTGTACAGAATCAATGCCATATCGCAGAAGTATTTGATATTCTCGCAGCACAACCAGAAGTTCAAGCTAATAGCAATATTAACCTTAAGGAACTCACTGAAGAAGTTTACAAAAATGCGCGTGTTTTTTATCCTTCGTCAAATATTCAACTGAAACACCTTGACAATAATACTTTAAACTGGTTTGTTAGCAGCGGCGGAAATGATAGTAAATATTCTGCTGGCGCCCGTTTAAAATCACTTAAAGCTCCTGATACTATCAACGTGCAGGGCAACGCTCAAGTTCGTTTAATTGGTTTATTGCCTGAAAATTTAGAATTTCTTGACCAACCACAAACTAGTAATACTCCAAAAGATCCATCGATAGTACCGCAAAGTACAGAGGTAGATATATATATACCTTATGCACCTGACGAAGAAGTATTGCCACCAAGCAATACATCCAGCAATCAAAAATATCCTTTCTTTGGTGGAAAAGGTGAACTAAACAGTATTTATGTGTGTTTCCAAATGGTGTCAAAGCATTTGGGAATACCTTTTCGCAAAGAAGTTGTGCGTCGGATATTAAATGAGCAAATTAAACGTCATGGAACAATATCGTTTCAGATGTGCGCGTACTTAGCACAGCTAATTGGTCTAAAACCCCAACTTATAGATATACCTGCTACTTCTGTTACCCGCCTTCCTACACCTGCGCTTGTTAGATATGGTGGTAGCTACGCAGTTTTATACGAAGCAACCGAACGTCAAATAGTTGTCGGTATTCCATCAGAAGGTATAAAACGCACGTTACCAAATGATTTTATCACAAAATTAGAAGTGGAAGAAAGTAGCTATCCACCACAAGCACGGATATTATTACTTTCGACTACCAAGGAGACACCACAACAGCGCTTTGGCTTAAGTTGGTTTCTTCCTTACTTATCACAACATAAGCGTGTACTAACCGAAGTTTTTGTCGCTTCATTTTTTGTCCAGCTAGCTGCACTCGCTAACCCACTTGTCGTTCAACTAATTATCGATAAGGTAATTACTCAAAATAGTATTGGTACGTTACATATTTTAGGCGTTCTTTTAATAGTTATAAGTTTATTTGAATCAATATTAACTACGCTTAGAACATATCTATTTGTCGATACTACTAACCGTATTGATATGGGTTTGGGGTCACAAATTATTGACCACATGTTACGGTTGCCACTACGATACTTTGAAAAACGACCTGTAGGTGAAATTTCTACTCGTATCAATGAGTTAGAAAATATACGTCAGTTTCTTACTGGTACTGCATTAACGGTAGGATTAGACGCGATATTTTCAATAGTCTATATCGTTGTTATGCTGTTTTATAGCTGGCAATTGACTTTAGTGGGTTTGGGAACTATCCCGATATTTATCTTGTTGACAATTGTTGCCTCTCCTTTAATAAGTCGTCAACTGCGTGCAAAAGCTGAACGCAATGCTGAAACACAGTCATATTTAGTAGAGGTGATGTCAGGTATTCAAACTGTGAAAGCGCAAAATATCGAGTTACATTCACGGTTTACTTGGCAGGAAAAATACGCGCGGTTCGTTGGTGCTGGGTTCCAAACAGTTATTACATCAACACTCGCAAGTTCTGCTAGTAATTTTCTCAACAAGCTCAGTGCCTTGTTGGTACTATGGGTAGGCGCCTATTTAGTTCTTCAGGGTGAGCTAACCCTAGGTGAATTAATCGCTTTTAGAATTATCTCTGGTTATGTAACTAGTCCCATATTACGTTTAGCCCAACTTTGGCAAAGTTTTCAAGAGGTCGCATTATCTTTAGAACGTTTGAGCGATATCGTTGATACACCTCAAGAAGCAGAACAAGATAAAGGCAATATTCCTCTTCCTGCTATTGAAGGTACAGTTAAATATGAAAACGTTTCGTTTCGATTTAATCCTAACACAGCGCTACAGCTAAATAACGTTAGTATCGAATTTCCGGCTGGTAAGTTTGTGGGAATTGTTGGGCAAAGCGGCGCCGGAAAAAGTACACTAACTAAATTACTAATTCGTTTATACGAACCTGAAGCTGGCAGAATATTAATTGACGGTTACGATGTTTCTAAGGTTGAACTTTATTCATTACGACGCCAAATTGGTGTAGTTCCGCAAGATACATTATTATTCGACGGCACTGTTCAAGAAAATATTGCCCTAACCAACCCTGATGCAAGTACCGAAGAAATTATTGAAGCAGCGAAAATAGCAGTCGCCCATGATTTTATCATGAGTTTACCCAACGGTTATAATACCCGTGTTGGAGAAAGAGGCGCCTCATTATCTGGAGGACAAAGACAGCGAATAGCTATCGCGCGTTCAGTTTTGCAAAAACCCAGACTTTTAGTGATGGACGAAGCAACTAGTGCCCTCGATTATCCCACCGAACGGCAAGTTTGTCTTAACTTAGCAGGCGCCTTCAAAGGGACAACAGTATTTTTTATTACACATAGATTAAATACAGTCCGTAACGCCGATATTATCCTTGTAATGGAAGCAGGAAAAATAGCAGAATACGGCAACCACGAAGAATTAATTGCTAAAAAAGGTAATTATTATTACTTATACAATCAGCAACAGGTTGGGGCAAATTAATTTAACAATACTCACTCAAAACAATTAATTTATGAAAACTAAACAAAACGCTTCAATACGTGATGCACGCGATTTAGCAATGGTGACAAAAAACCATAATTTGACCTCTGAACAATCCGTTGTATTGCGTCAATCTCCAATATGGTCACGTGCGATAATGGTATCCTTGGTGGGTGTAGCTTGTTTTAGTATTATCTGGGCTTGTGTCGCCAAAATTGAGCAAGTTGTACCAGCAGTCGGACAATTAAAACCCAAAGAAGCTATTAAAGAAGTTCAGGCACCGTTTAGTGGAATAGTCAAACAACTTTCTATTAAAGATGGACAACAAGTCAAAGCTGGAGATTTACTATTAACTTTTGACTCTGGCGCCAACAGAGCAGAAATAGAATCATTACAAAAAATTCGTGCAAGTATATTACAGCAAAACCAGCTTTACCGTAGTTTGACAGTTTCAGATTCATTGGCGCCTACTCAAATAGAATTATTACAAAAAAAATTACCGCGCGAAGTTATTTTTCTACTCAAAAGTCGCACTGCACTACTAGCCGAAAATCAATTACTGCGGAAAGAGTTAGATAATACGGGTGAAGGGCAACAATTTGATAACGACTCTCAACAACGCTTACAATTTGCAAAAAAAGAACTTGATACTCGTACAGCTGCTGCACGTTTAGAAGTAGAGCAAGTCAAAAAAGAGCTAGCACAAAATCAAGTTAAAATCGAAGACTCACAAGCTAGTTTAAAGATAGAACAAAGTATTTTAGATAAACTCAAACCTTTAGCTGAACAAGGTGCTATTGCTCAACTTCAATATTTGCAACAGCAGCAAAAAGTGCAAAACCGCAACGCTGAAATTGCTACACTAATACAAGAGCAGCAGCGTCTTCAATATAAAATTGAACAAGGGCGCCAGCAAACTGACAATACTGTAGCTGTTTCTGGTAAAAATATTCATGATAAAATCACCAATAATAAGAAAAATATTGCGGAAATAGATACTCAATTTACCAAAATTATGCTAGAGAACGAGCAACGTTTAGCTGATACCAACAGTAAACTAGCTCAAGCAAAATTAAATATGAAATATCAGGAACTACGGGCGCCTATTGCCGGAACTATATTTGACCTACAAGCTAAAAATGCCGGGTTTGTTGCAAGTCCGACACAGCAGCTATTAAAAATTGTCCCCAATGATAACTATGTAGCAGAGATTTACATTACTAATAAAGATATTGGCTTTGTCAAAGAAGGAATGAAAGTAGATGTACGAGTTGATTCATTTCCATATAGTGAGTTTGGAGAAATTAAAGGTAAAATATCATGGATAGGTTCTGATGCATTACCACCTGACCAAACGCATCAATTCTATCGTTTTCCTGCCAAAGTCGTATTAGAAAAACAAAAGCTCAATATTAAAGGTAGGGAAGTTGGTGTACAATCTGGTATGTCAATAACCGCAAACGTTAAAATTCGTGAAGAACGAAGAGTCATCAACTTAATTACCGACATGTTTACAAATCAAGCTGATAACCTTAAACAAGTTCGATAGAATTAAATTCGACATAAGTTTGAAAGTAACGTAGTTTTTTTACCACAGAGACACAGAGTACACAGAGACAGGAGACGATCGAGAATATCAACTCCCCAAAAGCTCCAAAATTTTCTTGTGGGGTGGGCATCCTTGCCCGCCTTAGATAATGGAACTCTAGAGGGTGCTCATTCCACAAGATGGTTAATTTAATTTTTGCCAGTCTCTAAGATAATCTGTAATATGCATATATCTAAAATATGATAGACAAACCGTAATTTTAAACCTTGCTTACGGTGTAAACTTATGTCATACTGTAAAATACAGTAAATCTATCGGATTAATGTATTTTAGTAAGGATGCAGGGGTAATCGAAATGACAGTAGCTAATCAAAGTGCGGCGCCATCGTTAGTAATTAGTATTGATAAGCAAAGCCCAAAAGCAAGGTGGCAGTGGAAATTACATATAATATCGTTGGTACAGAAGACATGGTGGCGCCTTTATGCTCATGGGGTAGTTTTTAAAGTTATGCTGTTAACTTTGGGAAGTTTGGCGTTTCTGTATGTCCACTGGATGAGCCGTAATGTATTATCTGTTGTGAGTAAGCATGATGCGAGTACACGGTGATAAACAGAATTATCTGCGGGTAGTTTCTTATTTGGCACCTAGCTGGTTTGATTTTTATCAAGCTGTTGTTGATTATTTAAGTCGGGTATTAGGAATGGAAACTCAACTTAAGCAAGGTGAGTACGACCCATTAGAAGACCCAGTGTTATTACAAGACCAACTCGACTTCGTATTTATTTGTGGTCTACCATTAATTCGACGTTGGCAGGTAACACCATTACTAAAGCCATTAGTGGCGCCAGTAATGATGTCGGCACGCTATCAACAACGTCCCATTTATTTTTCAGATGTAATTGTTAATGCCAAGAGTCACATAGCTAGATTTGAGGATTTGCGAGGTAAAAGCTTTTGCTACAACGACCCTGGTTCAAATAGTGGGTATAATTTACCCATGTATAAATTAATTCAAAATGGATATTCAAGTTCAAATTATTTTGGCAAAACAATACAGTCAGGTTCACATCAAAATTCTATACGT
Source organism: Calothrix sp. PCC 7716 (assembly GCF_019977735.1). Lineage (GTDB taxonomy): Bacteria > Cyanobacteriota > Cyanobacteriia > Cyanobacteriales > Nostocaceae > Dulcicalothrix. Next base: position 7,974,446 of record NZ_AP025018.1, read on the forward strand.
TGGGTAGTTGATAGAATTGCTGACTGCGCTGCTATAGATAGTGTGGTATTGGAAAAACAACTGTGTGATTTTCCAGAATTATCAACGCAGTTACGAATAGTAGAGGCACTCGGTCCATCTCCGGCGCCTCTTTTAGCTGCTTCACTACATTTAGATAAATCTTTGATTGAGCAGATACAATTGGCACTGCTTCATCCAGATGCAGAATTGCAAGTAGCAATGGAAAAAATTGGGGTGAAGTGTTTTACTGTGGTGGAATTAAAAAATTATGAAATACTGGCAGAAATGTATCGCAGTGTTGGCGCCAATTGTAGGTTAGCGTCTTGGTAAACCTGTTTAAATAATTGTCGTTGAGCATGACTACCACCAATTTCATATAAGCGCGGTAACACAGGTTTGAAGTCAATCACTGTATTTAAGTATTCACCATTCGCATAAGCTACTAATCCTCTAGCTGCTGGTATTGCAACTTCTAACCACTGGCGCCTTATATAAGATGGTAATGATAAAGCATGTTGATACATACTCAAACGCATTTCATTCGCCCAGTCAGTGTATCCTGCTCGTGCGAGTGCGTAGATATAGTGCAAGTCTTGAAAAGGTAATGCGTGTTCATGAAGACGAGGCAAAAGATAGATAGCTAAAGAGTGCCAATACTCACTCACATCTACTCCACGTAACTCCAATCGTAGTAATAACGAGATTGCTCCTACTTGGTCTTTCGGCGAATCTTTACGCGCGCGTCCCCAAATATAAGTGTCGTATAGCTTTAAAACATGAAGGTAATTACCACGCTCAATATAATACAGCGCAATATGCCACCAATTATGTGTGTACAGCATAGAATTACAATCAGCCCAAGTATCAGCTAGACCTTCCATCCAAGCAATCCCTTCATCTATTCTTGCTTGAGTTTCCATTACATGAGCAACAGCATGATGTGCCCAAGGGTCATTACGATTGATTTTAGTCGCTGCTCTACCCATTGCTTCCGCTTGCTCAAGCTGATGGCACTGCTCTAAACCAAATGCGAGCATTCCATATAAAAAATGATTGTCTTTATTCTGAGGTAATACTTTTTGAGCAATATTCAATAATTTTTTTTTATCACCCAAGTAAAAATAGTGATATTGCCCTTGCTGAACTGACACCAAGTCGCACGGGTATTTATCGGTAATTGTTTCATGTAATGCTATCGCCACATCAATCTTTTTTATAGCCCATGCTGAAATTGCCTTTATATAAAGCTTTTCTCGCTCTGTTATGTTGCCTGAATGCTTAATAGCTGCTTGTAAATAACAAATTGCTTGTTTTCTTGCTTGCTCATTCTCTTGAGAAAGAAAATAAGCAGCAGCATAAGCATGAAGTATCGCGCAAGTTGGATCTGATAAAAGTCCTGTTTTTACTGCATTCAGAGCTTCTTTTCCATAACTAAGAGCCTGATTGGTAAAGCTGCTAATTGCATCAACAGCTTCATATGAATCCGTTGAAACCTCAAGCCCTTGAGCATCTTTTAACATTCTTACTCCTTGATAACGGAATATTTTTGTGGAATCCTTTGTAGAAACTTGTAAACCGGAGGCTTTCCCGCAGGATAAATCACGTCTCTACGTCATTTTTACTAAACTTTTACGCATAAAGTACGGTAAATCGGTAAACATGCAGTATTTTATTATTATGAGTATCTCATATACAATACAAAAATTGCAAGTACACTTGGTTGTAAACAAATGGCACGACGAAAACGTAGTATGGAACAAGCTCTAGAACGTAAAAGAAGCAGAACATATACTTTAGTATTAAATTTATTTGTATAATTAATCACAAATAAATAAAATTGATTAAATCAACAAAGAAAAACATTTGATTTTATTGTGTGTCGCCTATACTGTATACTCAGGCAGTCATTGTAAGGGTTAGTTTCTCCTAGTGTATTTGGGAGTAGCAAAAATAAATGATTACCTTGCACCTGTAGTATAATTTTACACGTATTCGCTTATGGAGCTATCGAGTAAATCAGAATATGCGCTTCTAGCCCTATTTGAGTTGGCTAGTTGTTACGATAGCGGAGAGTCTCTGCAAATCCAACAAATAGCAGACGCTCAAGATATACCTAAGCGGTATTTAGAGCAACTGTTGGCAAGCTTGAGACGTGGAGGATTGATCAAGAGTACGCGCGGGGTTAGGGGTGGTTATGTGTTGGCAAAAGACCCGCGACAAATGACTGTTTTAGATGCACTCAAATGCATTGAAGGGTTAGATATAGCTTCTCCACAAGAGGCTAGTAGCGTCTATACTACTGCATCTGGGGTAATTAAACATGTGTGGAAGGAAGCAACTCATGCACTGTACGAGGTTTTAGAAGATTACACATTGCAAGACCTTTGTGACCTGCATAGTAAAAACTCACCAACTGCTTTGATGTATTATATATGACATGTAACATCAATTTTAATGCATCCGGGTGTACCTTTGTAAATTTTCAATAAACACAAGTGAAGAGTTGCGTCTATTACGAAATGTTAACTATAGACGCAACTCTTGCATTATAGGTAAATAAACCTTATTATACTTATAATCTACGGTATATCGGTAGGTTTATAGCGCTTAATTAAGCTTAAATAAGGTATTATTTACAAAGCTACTATGAGTGAGTCAAAAGTTTTTGTATGTCTAATACAAGTGATTACTACGGGAAGTGCGAGTATACAACAAGCATATTACCGTGTGAAAAGTTTACAGATAATCTCATCATCAAAATCAACGGTAAAAAAATGGAGTTTGAGGCGCCTGCTAGATAACTACTTAAAATTGGTAAGTTTATTTGCAGTTGGTGTAGCTTTAAGTATCGCATTAGCTGCTTGTGGGAGTAGTTCAGCAAAAGTAGCTGATGTCAAATTAAGACTCGTTTCTTTCTCGGTGACTCAAGCTGCTCACGACCAAATTATTCCTAATTTCGTTGAGAAGTGGAAGAAAGAGCATAATCAGAATGTCACTTTTGAGACTAGCTACGGCGGAAGTGGCGCCCAAACTGCTGCTGTTATCGACGGTTCAATAGAAGCGGATATCGTTCACTTAGCACTTCCTTTGGATGTGAATAAAATTCAGCAAGCGGGTTTAATCAAAAAAAGTTGGGAAACAAGGGCGCCCAGGAATGGTATTGTCACAAGGTCAGTAGCAGCAATAGTAACTCGTGAGGGAAACCCGAAAGGTATTAACTCTTGGGAAGACTTGGCGAAAGATGGTGTGAAACTGATAGCGGCAAATCCAAAAACTTCGGGAATCGCAATATGGGAGTTTCTAGGATTGTGGGGTTCTGTAACTCAAGCAGGTGGTGACGAAGTAAAAGCACTTGATTTTGTTACAAGAGTTTATAGAAATACATCTGGTTTGACGAAAGATGCTCGTGAAGCAAGTGACTTATTCTTCCAGAAAGGTGAGGGAGACGTTTTGGTCAGCTATGAGAACGAAGTAACTTCCGCTTTCCAAAATAATCAGAAGTTACCTTTCAAAATACCTCAGTTAAACATATCTATAGATAACCCCGTTGTTATCGTTGATAAAAACGTTGAAAAGCACCGTACAAAAGAAGTCGCACAAGCATTTGTTGATTACTTGTACTCAGAAGAAGCACAACGCGAATTTTCTAAACTTGGTTATCGTTCTGTCAACCCTTTAATTAGTCAAGAAGTAGCTCCGCAGTTTCCCAGAGTCGAAACTTTATTCACCGCTCAAGATTTAGGAGGATGGGACACAATCCAAAAAAAATTCTTTGAACAAGGAGCAATTTTCGACAAAATTCAAGCAAAAAACAAAGCTTAAAATCTCTTCTCTTTTTTCCTTTGCGTTCTACCCTACCCTTCGGATATCCTGCGGATAACGGGAAATCCTTTGGAATATGCGTCCTTTGCGGTTCGTTACATAAACAATATGATAGTAATCAACCAACTTAAAAATAACTTCTTTATTGCATTCCTGATATTACTAAGTCAAAGCATGGTAGCTTGCGGTAATAATCAAAACCAATCTCAAGTCAGTATCGACGGTGCTGCTGTGGGGTTTCCTATATCTTTAGCCGTAGCAGAAGAATACCACAAAGATAATAAAGATGCAGTAGTTAGCGTTGCATCAAGTGGAACTGGTGGAGGTATCAGTAAATTTTGCGCTGGAGAAATAGATATAGTCGGCGCCTCGCGTACTATAAAAGAGGAGGAAATAAAAAAATGTAAATCTAAAGGCATTGAGTTCGTCGAATTACCAATAGCGCTAGATGGAATTGCCGTAATAGCCAATCGCGAAAATGACTTTGCCAAATGCTTGACAATTAAAGAATTAAGCACAATTTGGAAAGCTAAATCAGATGGAAAAATCTTAACTTGGAATCAAGTCAATCCAAAATTTCCAAATGGAGGGATAAAATTATATGCTCCTGCATCAGATACAGGGACATTTGATTATTTTACTCAAGCTGTTACAGGTAAAGCCAAAAATAGCCGCACAGACTATACTCCTAGTCACAACCAAAATACTCTTGTGCAAGGAGTAGCAGGAGATAAATACTCTCTTGGGTATGTAGGTATTTCTTACTATATTCAAAATCAAGACAGATTAAATTTAGTTGCCGTAGAAAGTCCAACAGGTAAATGTGAAAAACCTGTCCCAGTTGATAATGTTGTCAAGAACGTCTACACACCATTATCGCGTCCACTCTTTATCTACGTTAGTAAAAAATCGTTAGATACTAAACCTTCAGTAAAAGAGTTTGTTAGCTTTTATTTAGAGAATTCTTGGAAATGGGTAGATAGCGTAGGTTATGTAGCCCTACCTGATGAAGCTTATACCAAAACGAAACAAAAATTTATAAAAGGTGAAACAGGTACAAAATTCAAAAAAGCAAAACCAGGTGAACCAATTACTAATTTTATTTAAATAATTCAAAACTCTAATTGTATTATGCAAGGTACTTATCAGGACGATTTTAATCAGACATTCAGAGAATCACTTGAGAAAAATGCATCTGAGGATATCCGAGAAAAATTGATAACAACAGCTTTGTTTTGCTGCGCGTTGATTTCTGTATTTACTACCTTCGGGATAGTATTTATTATCTTTCAAGTGACATTTGAGTTTTTCCAAGAAGTGAGTCTTGCTCAATTCTTTTTAGATACCAAGTGGACACCTTTATTTGCAGAAAGACATTTTGGAGTGTGGCCTTTAATTTGTGGTACTTTTTTAACTACACTAGTAGCAATGTCTGTTGCAATTCCTTTAGGTTTATCTTCTGCTATTTATCTCAGCGAATATGCTCCACCAAAAGTTGCAACAATTTTACGTCCTGCGGTAGAACTTCTAGCTGGGATACCTACAGTTGTTTACGGTTACTTTGCGCTGTTATTTGTAACACCATTCCTAAGAAGTTTTCTGCCCTTAGAGATTTTTAATGCTTTAAGTGCGGGTATAATGATGGGAATTATGATTACTCCAACTGTAGGGTCAATAAGCTTAGATGCTATTAAAGCAGTTCCTCGCTCTTTACGCGAGGGCGCCTATGCTTTAGGTATTACAAAACTTGAGTCAATCTTCAAAGTTGTATTACCAGCAGCGCTCTCAGGGATAACAGCTTCAATTATTCTCGGAATATCGCGTGCGGTAGGTGAAACAATGACCGTCGTTATTGCTGCTGGACAACAACCAAGATTAACAGTTAACTTAATGGAATCAGTTGGAACCATGACAGCTTACATGGCACAAATATCTGGTGGAGACAGTCCGCGCGGAAGTTTAAATTTTAAAACGTTATATGCAGTAGGTGCCGTCTTATTTATAATAACCCTGCTGCTAAACATAGTTAGCTATTGGATATCCAGACGGTTCAAAGAAAAATATGATTAATAGTATTTTAAATTACCGTTGGGGTACTATATGACAACATACAAACAAAACGAATTTCAAAACACCAATACCGAATTTACCGACAACATCGAAAAAAGAGAAACCCTAGGAAAAGTATTTGAATACATATTCCTATTAGGTTTACTCATCGGTTTATTCGTTCTAGCATTACTAGTCTTTGATATATCAAAAGACGGTTTAGCAAGATTCGTTACACCAGGATTTTTGACAGAAACACCATCACGCTTCCCCGAAGAAGGTGGTATACGTCCAGCCATTATAGGCAGCTTATTATTAGGAATCATCGTAATATTAACAGCCGTACCTATTGGTGTAGGAGCAGCTTTATACCTTGAAGAATATGCACCCAAAGCTTGGTGGACATCTGTTATTGAGATTAACATTAGTAATCTAGCAGGAGTACCCTCCATAGTCTACGGACTACTTGGATTAGGTGTTTTTAATTACCTTCTAGGATTTGGACCTAGCTTAATTTCAGGTGCCCTAACTCTTTCCTTGCTATCATTACCAGTAATCATTGTGACTGCAAGAGAAGCAATACGCTCAGTACCAGACTCACTAAGAAACGCTTCTTATGGATTAGGTGTAACCAAATGGCAAACCATTCGTAGTCACGTTTTACCCTATGCTATTCCAGGTATTCTTACAGGAGTAATTATTTCAGTATCCCGCGCGATAGGAGATGCAGCTTGCTTACTAGTAGTTGGCGCCGTAAGTTTTCTCACTTTTGACCCAGGTTTATTTCAAAGATTTATGGCTCTACCTATCCAGGTATTCAGCTACATTACTCGTCCTGAACCAGGTTTTGGAAATGCTGCTGCTGCCACTATTATTACCTTAATTCTCTTAATTTTAGCCTTGAACGGAATTGCAATTTATATCCGTCAACGTTTTACATTGAATTAAATTTTTATATAGGAGATTCAAATCGAATGACTTATAGTAACGCGAGAAGCACACAAAGCAACACAACTCTTAGTCAATATGACACCCGTGTCTTTAATTTAGAAGGAGTTAAAGTTTTTTATAATGGTTTTTTAGCGCTTCAAGATGTTTACATGGAAATTCCCGACAAACAAATTATTGCTTTTATCGGACCATCGGGTTGTGGAAAAAGTACTCTGCTACGCTGCTTCAACAGGATGAATGATTTAATTCCAGGCGCCAAAGTAGAAGGTAAACTCAACTACCGTGGTCGCAATATTCACGACTCTAACATTAACTCCGTTAAATTAAGGCGCCAAGTTGGGATGGTATTTCAAAGACCCAATCCTTTCCCCAAATCTATATATGAAAATATTACTTTTGGCCCCCGTTCAAACGGTTATAAAGGTAATCTTGATGAACTTGTAGAAACTTCTCTTAAACGTGCGGCTATTTGGAACGAAGTTAAAGATAAATTAAAATCTAAAGGTACAGCATTATCTGGTGGACAACAGCAAAGATTATGCATCGCGCGCGCTATTGCCATGAAACCAGATGTACTATTAATGGATGAACCTTGTTCTGCTCTTGACCCAATTTCTACTCGTCAAGTTGAAGAACTTTGCTTAGAACTTAAAGAGCAATACACCATTATTATGGTGACACACAACATGCAACAAGCTTCTAGAGTTGCAGACCAGACAGCATTCTTTAATACAGAAACCGATAAAAACGGTAAACGCTATGGTAGACTAGTTGAATTTAGTCCTACCAAACAAATATTTGAGGCGCCTAAAACTCCAGAAGCTGCTGAGTATATAAGCGGCCGTTTCGGTTAAAAATATTTAACAACACCATTTAGATTCCTAATTTTCTTAAGAAATTGGGAATTTTTTTATTTGTATCATCCTAATCAAAGAATTATTGCCTGAGCATTATAAAATGCTATATGTTTATCGATATTTAGGGGTATGCACATAATCGATTTAAATTATGTGTGATATTCATTACTTTAATGGGAGTTCAAATGCTAAAGGCTATTGTTTTGGCTTGGCTACTGCTGTTTATTGGCGACTTCCTTTCAACATTTTTATACCATGTACCTGAGCATATTTTTGGTAGCTTGCATTTAAAAACGCATCACTCAGGAAACAAAGATTTTCGTCACTACGCAGTTTTAGCGTTAAATCTTGATGTTCTTCTAGATGGTGTTTTAGGCGTTATTCCCTACGTTGTAGTAGGGATATTTTTATGGCAATTTTCACCTATTGGGGTTATCTGTGGTTTACTTTTAGGACAGCTACATGTTTGGTGGAGACATACAACCGCTCTCGGTTGGCAAACACCAAAATGGTTAGATTTTATATGTCGGTTCCTCTTTATTACCACTCCTGAAAGGCACTGGTTGCATCATGAAAAAACTAGTGTAGGTTACGGGGACATCTTCACCGTTTTTGAAAAGCCAGCAAAAGCTTGGCAGTCTTGGCTACGTTTAATAAGACTCCATTCGCAACGGATATAACAGAGTTGGTACTTTGCATCCGTTACATCCGCTTTATCCGTTGCAAGAACTTGCTTTCAAAATATAATATAGTGTAAAATTACGTATCTGTATCAGCTTACCGTAGATTTAAGTCTAAAATAAGCAATATTAGGAATTACGTATGTCATCTGACTATCGCTTTGAAACGCTGCAAATTCATGCTGGACAGGCGCCTGCTCCTGGAACGAACGCGCGTGCTGTGCCAATATATCAAACAAGTTCTTATACATTCGACAGTGCGGAACATGGCGCCAGTTTATTCGCATTGCAAGAGTTTGGCAATATTTACACGCGCATCATGAACCCGACAACCGATGTGTTTGAAAAGCGGGTAGCAGCATTGGAAGGGGGAGTTGCCGCATTAGCAACAGCAAGTGGACAAGCAGCACAGTTTTTAGCGATTAGTAATTTAGCAGAAGCTGGAGATAATATAGTTTGTACGAGTTTTTTGTACGGTGGAACTTATAACCAGTTTAAAGTTTCCTTTCCTCGGTTGGGAATTAACGTGAAGTTTGTAGATGGTGATGATCCAGAAGATTTTCGTAACGTAATCGATGAACGTACTAAAGCGTTATATGTAGAAACTATTGGGAATCCACAGTTTAACGTACCTGATTTTGCCGCACTTGCTGATATTGCTCATGAAAATGGAATTCCTTTGATTGTTGATAACACCTTTGGTTGTTGTGGATATTTATCTCGTCCGATTGAACACGGCGCCGATATAGTTGTACAGTCTGCTACAAAATGGATTGGTGGACACGGCACATCTATCGGAGGAGTGATTATTGACTCAGGTAAGTTTGATTGGGGTAATGGTAAGTTTAAAGTTTTTACTGAGCCGGCGCCTGGTTATCGCGGTTTGAATTTTTATGAAGTTTTTGGATCACAAAGTCCTTTTGGTAATATAGCCTTTATTATTCGGGCAAGAGTAGAAGGACTGCGAGATATGGGGCCTTGTTTGAGTCCTTTTAATGCTTTCTTGCTGTTACAAGGATTGGAAACTTTATCTTTACGAGTTGAACGTCACACAAAGAACGCTTTAGAATTGGCGCAATGGTTGTCTCAACATCCCCATGTTGAATGGGTTAATTATCCCGGACTACCTGACCATCCTTACCATGAACGCGCGAAAAAGTATTTAAAAAATGGTTTTGGGTGCGTGCTTAACTTTGGTATAAAAGGTGGATTGGAAGCTGGTAAATCTTTTATTAATAGCGTTAAGTTGGCGAGTCACTTGGCGAATGTGGGTGATGCTAAGACATTAGTTATTCATCCAGCTTCAACGACACACCAACAGTTGAGCGATGTTGAACAAGTTTCTGCTGGTGTTACACCTGATTTAGTCAGGGTTTCTGTAGGGTTGGAACATATCGATGATATCAAAGAAGATTTTGAGCAGGCGTTTCGGTAAACTATGAATTATCAAGAATTTATTTCTCCTCAAACTCAATTTTTTAAGTTGCCTCAACCTTTTAATTTAGAGTGTGGCGAAGTTTTGTTTGGAGTTGAGGTTGCTTATCGGACTTGGGGAAAATTAAATTCATCAGGTGATAACGCTGTATTAATATGTCATGCTCTTACCGGAGGAGCAGATGCTTCCGACTGGTGGGAACCTTTATTCGGCGCCAATAAAGCTTTTGACCCAGAGGTAGATTTTATAGTATGTAGCAATGTTTTAGGAAGTTGCTATGGCACAACAGGCCCTATAAGCATTAACCCTCAAACAAATCACATATACGGCGTCGGCTTTCCGCAAATTACCATCCGCGATATGGTAAACTTACAAGCCGTTTTAATACAAGCTCTGAAAATTCAACGCATTAAATTAGTAGTGGGTGGTTCTCTAGGAGGAATGCAAGTACTAGAATGGGGGTTATTGTATCCTGATTTGGTTGAAGCAATGGCGCCTATTGCAGTTTCTGGTCGTCATTCTGCTTGGTGTATTGGTTTAAGTGAAGCACAGCGACAAGCAATTTACGCTGATCCAAACTGGCTTGAAGGAAATTACACTTTAGACAAACAACCATCACAAGGTTTGGCTGTAGCTAGAATGATGGCAATGAGTACTTATCGTTCGTGGGGTAGCTTTGAAAATCGGTTTGGACGAAAACAAGATTTAAGCGAATTTGCCATAAGTAGTTATTTGCAATATCAGAGTCAAAAGTTTATCGAAAGATTTGACGCGAATACTTACATTACTCTTACCCACGCAATGGATAGTCATGATGTAGCTAGAGGTCGCGATAATTTTGCTGATGTATTAAGTAATGTAAAGAAACCAACATTAGTAGTAGCTATTGACTCAGATATTCTCTATCCACCACACGAACAGCAGGAACTAGCAACATTAATACCAAACTCAAAGTTCGCTCTTGTAAAATCGCTTCACGGTCACGACGCATTTTTAATCGATATGTCAGAACTTAATGACTTAATAGTAAATTTTCGGCGTGAATTGGCGCCACATTGTAGGTTGGGTGGAGGCACGGAACCCAACCAATAATTCCATACCAGCAAAAATAATATTTTTGTTCTCAGTGTAATCGTTGAAAAAGCTGAAACTTCATAATTTACTCGAAAAGTATTTACAACATCTTTAATAATCTCTAGAATTTTACGTGTATTGTGATACAAGACGCAAAAAAAGGCATTCTTATACAATATATAAATCCTAATAGCAAACATAGAAGGATTTAATAATTGTATTCACTAATAAACGTTCTGTGTTGATTGCTATTTATGATTAAATATTGAGTCATATATAGCTAATAATTTATATAAATATAATTGAAATGTTCATCTTTTTTGCATCTGCGGCTGACATGTAACAAGATCAATATTTTTATGCTGAAAAAAATATCTGCTCCCAGTAATCCAGATTCGCGAGTTTTAATGTTATCAATGCGTAATTTGAAATACCATGTTTCTCGCGGAGCGGTTTATGAGCTTGAGGATGTAATACAAAACTGTGATGAGGTTGATGTAATTGCACCAAATTTTAATCCGACTTTTTTCAAAGTTACTAATAGAATAGCTAATTGCACAGCTAATATTTTCAGAAATGGAAAATATGTACAGTCACTAGTTAATCAAAAAATTGAAGTCAACAAAAATTACGATTTATTTTTCTTTTTTTGTCAGTCAATTCAAGATGTTCTGGTTTTAAATGCTATCAAAGGCTGGCGGGAAAGATGCCGTTATGCTGTTTGTTGGTTAGACGAACTTTGGGCAAAAGATATAAAGAGTTGGCTACCACAGCTACGGCTATTAGAAGATTTTGACAATATTTTTCTAAATTTTGATGGTAGTATTAGTCCAGTTGCTGATATTGTTCGGCGCCCTTGTCACTCACTACCCTACGCTGTTGATGCTATCAAACTGTGCCCTTATCCTAATCTTACCGAACGATGTGTTGATGTATTGAATATTGGGCGCCGTTCTACAGTTACTCATAATGCTTTGTTGGATTTAGTGAAGCATAAAAATCTGTTTTACATCTACGACACCATCCAAGATTTATACATGGCTGATTATAGAAGCCATCGTGGTCTTTATACCAATTTTCTGAAGAGAAGTCGCTACATGATAGTGAATAAAGCAAAATTTGATTTAACTGGTAAGTCTAATCCTCAAGAGGAGGTAGGTCCACGCTTTTATGAAGCCGCTGCAGCAGGAACTATAATGTTAGGCGTACCTCCTAAATGCACAGCTTTTACACAAAACTTTGATTGGTCTAATGCCGTAATTGAAATCCCTTTTGATTGCCCTAATATTGCTGAAATTATTAATGAATTAAATGAACAAAGCACTTTCAGCGAAAGAATACGTAAAGATAATATTACTAATTCTTTACTTAGACATGATTGGGTTTACCGTTGGGAAACAATTCTTCAAATAGTAGGATTAGAAACAACTCCTCGAATACAAGCGCGCAAAGCTGTTCTTGAAAAATTAGCTTATACAGTAAATGCATCAACTTCAGACAATCACAACCCACAATTAGCTTGGAACTAGTGCAGGCTGGCAAAAGGTAGCTCAACAAGTCAGGACTGTCATTTTAGCGTAAGGTGGGCATTGCTAGCCCTGTCAAGGTGAGCATGAGTACTACGCATTTATTCGGGTTTTAGCCTTGCACTGATTAAAATTTGAAAGCAAAAAATTAAATTTGCGCTCAATTTTATATTTCAGAGTTGGGGGTACAACGTAAAAATAAGGCTTTTGTCTAGTACACAAGTGGTACACCTTGACAGGGCTAGGTGGGCATTGCCCACCACATAAAAAAACCCTACTTCTTTGAAAGGTAGGATTTTTTATATTTTACACTTGATTGATTTACTGAATCGTCATTCCTGGAGGAATTATTGCGTCTTCAATATCCGCTCCTCTCAAGTTTGCTCCTTGAATATTGGCGCCGATTAAATTAACCTTTTCCATGTCAGCGTTTTGGAGGTTTGCACCTGCTAAGTTTGTTCCTTGAAGGTTCGCTTTCTCTAAATCTGCATCTAACAGGTTTGCATTTTCTAAATTTGCTCCTGAGATATTTGTTTTACCTAAGTCTACTCCCTGTAAGTTTGCACCTGCTAAGTTTGTTCCTTGTAAATTAGCTCTTTCTAAGCTTGCTCCTATTAAATTGGCGCCTTTCAAGTTTGCTGATTGTAGGTTTGCATCTTTTAATACTGCTCCTGCCAAGTTACATCCGGCACATTCATTAGTTTGTAATAACCGTGCTACGTTTGCTTTAACAGAGTTTACAGGCGCCGTAATTTGCGGTGCTACTGGGGTTGTTACTGGAACTTCAACTGGAGCTTCAACTGGAGCAGGTGTAGGTTCTGGTGGTCCGAAATAATTTTTAGTTACAGCCATTGCGTTGGGCTGGTTAAACAGAGAAATTCCTGCAACAAACACTATAAATACTGCTGTAAAAAACAAGTTTGCTAATTTTTTTGAAATAGATGTTTTCATTTCTTTCTCCTAGTGATAAGTCACTAAACGTTCACATAATTCTTTAAGGCACAACTTAAATGTATACTTTATGCTTGATAATAACAAACATTATTTTTTTTCAAATCAATAACTAGAAATTATCTGTGCAACGTATGATGAACGGATGTAACGGATGGTTGATTTTAAGAAACAACTTATCTATTACATCTGTTGTATCCGTTGCCATTATGTGCCAAAACCAGGAAAAAGACGATAGCTTTCACTCTTCATTAAAATTGAGAATCCCAACCATATCAGTACTAATGGAAAGACTTTACGACCGTAACGAGCTAGAAGTGGTGCCATTAAGGGATTACTAGTCATGCGATAAGAAAGGAAACACCAAACTCCAACTGTTAAGTAGCAGATTGCAAGGATTATACCTAAGCTATTGATATTGCTGCTAGCGAATAAAGGTACATAGATTCCGATGTTGTTTCCTCCATTGGCAATGGTGACAGCAGAAACGCGATAGGTTTGACGGTCGCGCAGAGTTGCCCACAGTGATTTGTTTGGGCGCCGGGGTTTATCAGGAGTCATATCAAGCGATACATCTTGAATTGCTTCATTGTCTTCTCGACTCATAAAGTTAGTGATACCAATGATGATTGGTAAGAAACCAAGCAACCCAATCCACATTTCTGGAATGACTAAACCACCAAAGAAACCAGGTAGACTAGCAAGAACTAATGCAGTAAACCCAATAAATTCTCCCATAACAACATGTTTAGGTCGGAAGTGCCGATTGACTTTGCCAAAAAATGCCGTCAAATATACGTTGTCGTCGAAAGTGGTTGCAAACGCAGCAGAAGCTCCAACAAGTGCTGTACTAAATAGCCAATCCATAATTGTTACTCACAATAATTTAATAGTTTTTTCCAGTTCTTTCTTGCTTGTAGAAGTGAAGCAAGATTTTGGTTGAATTTGAAGTTTTGCTTCGTATGTTAAGAAACGTTATTATCAATGTTTAAGAATGTATTTATTTTTGTTAATAATCATAAAAATATTTCCTTATGTCATAACATCTTTATATTTTTTGGAAGCACTAACTGCAAGTTGATTTGTTTCTCGCTCGTTAGTAGTCTTTGTATCTGATGACATCAATATTAGTGCTTAGACTCTGATAACAGCAAATATTATTTTTTTTTTAAACGATAAATAAAAGTGATTAATAACGTTTTTAAACGACGTAGAGACGTGATTTATCCCTGCGGGAAATCCTCTGGTTTACACGTCTCTGCAAGGTTAACAGGGTATTAATCAATTATCTACGTATAATTGCGTAAATATTCTTTTGCTTATGCTATTAAACAATATCAATAATTAAAGCCGTAATTACTACTAAACCTCGATTTTCAAGCGTATGGCTATCAATCAGAATGAAAAGAACTAAAGCAATGAGAACAAAATGTACAAAATAACTACCGTAAGGTGTTAAGACTGTGACAAGTGCAGGAATTTTTCTTAACCGAATAAGCTGAATAAAGTAGTACGATTACCAGTACAACAGTTAGAATACTATATATCGATAAATATTGTGTAGTTTACATTTATTTAAGAGAGTCGTTGCGATACGTTAAGGTTCGATTACTTGTATTTATTGATTTAAAAACATATTGTGTTTGATTTCGGGATTTGTGAAGGGTAAATTTGTACGTAAGACAGCAGGCGGAAATACGGGTAAAAACATGAATCTGCGGTAGAAGTCGAAAAGAATCAACATACGCTACATAGTGTGATGACGTTACAAGTCAAGGAGGAAAACCGTGAAATTATTTAACTATCTTTTACTTATTCTAGTCATTGTTGTAAATTTTTTCTTTGCTCAACCTTCATTTGCCGATGCTCCCAAAATTACGAAAACTCCTGAGTATAAGGAGTTGTCCAAAAAACTCGATACTCTTCAAGACCAACTTGAGGCAGTCAAATCTGGGGAAACACTATCAGAAAATTTCACAGTCGATGACCTAACGAAGCGAGTTGATGAACTGTCCTTTCAAAAATATGCCTTAGAGAAAGGAATCAACTGGGGTCAATGTCGTAACCAAACTGGAGAAACAATAGCTGTTTACGGTCCTTTACCCGAAGAATCCAAATCTGAATATGATAACGCACTGTACTTTTTAGGTTCGGGCGAAGTCACAGGAACTGGATGGGATTGTCAAGGTATTTTTGTACCAAAGGGGACAAAGGTTACTAGTTTAAATACCGATGGCGCCGTGGCTATAAAAAACTCTAAAGGTACTCAATTAATAGCCAAGACGAATCCAGATAACAATGCAATAGAATTAAATATCAAGCCTGACAAAGTTTTTAAAGCAGGAGATATTAACTGGTACATTCCTAATGTATCTTCCCAGAATATAGCATCTAGAGTTCCTGATGTTCCTTTAGGTGGTGAAGAATCTGATTAAAATATAAAATGTAACCGACAAAAATGTAAAGACGTGACATGTCACGTCTCTACATAATACAATAAAAATTTGATTATGCGTTCAAAACCTGGTCAATGATTTCTTGAAACCTAGGAATAGCTTCTTGTACAAAGCTATTTAATGATTCGGTTGGTATTGAAAATGAACCATTTGGCACTGTTGAACTTAAACAGAAAATAGCAATAATCAAAGCTATTAATCTCCCAAAAAAACCAGGATTAATTTCAATAAACAAAAGTTTTGCTTGCCCAATAATCGCGATTGCCAAGCAGATTATACCTGATACCAAGAACAAGTTATTCACAGCTTTACCTTTCAAACAATTCATTAACTACATAATAGCGAATCATGATAGAAAACAACAATCTTCCAGAAATTGAAAAACAAAAGTTTAACTTTGATAACGGTATAAAATTTATCACAAAGTTATTAACTAATAACTGGCGCCCATTATTACTGCTAGCGTTAGGAGTTTATATTCCGTTACAAATCTTTGAACTTATGGCTGTAAAGCTTTTGCAATATGAAACAGGTTTTCCTTTTGACGTACCCATTTTGCTTTCCATTCATGAAACAGCAAATCCACAACTAAATGTTTTTGCTGTTACCTTAGCTAAAATTGGTTCCCCCAAAACTTTAGTACCAGTCTTACTCTTAATAAATTTATTACTCGTTTTTAGCAAAAGATGGCGCCTCAGTGCTTATTTATTAACAGCAGGTTTAGGAAGCGCAACAATTAATCATGCTGCAAAAGTCTTCTTTCATCGCGTGCGTCCTCACCTCTGGGAGCCAATATATCACGAAGGGAGTTTTGCATTTCCTAGCGGTCATTCAATGGCAAGTTTTACATTTGCAGCAATTTTAATCGTTCTAGCTTGGCATACTCGTTGGCGCTTACTTGCTTTTATATTTGGCGCGGCTTTTGTACCAGGAGTAGCTTGGACACGGTTATATTTAGGAGTTCATTTTCCGAGTGATATTATAGCAGGATGGTTGGTTGCGACTGCTTGGGTTGTAGGAGTTTACGCAATAATTCAACCACATAAAAGTCAGACTATTTTAACAAATCAAGAGGTTTAGTCGTAAGGTGGGCAGTGCCCACCCTACCAATTAAATAGTAAAATAAAAAGTAGCGCCAAATCCCACAGTACTCTCAGCCCAAATTTTACCTTCATGACGGTTGATGATTCGCTGTACTGTGGCTAAACCGATACCACTACCTTCAAACTCTGCTTCGGAGTGCAGTCTTTGAAAGGGTGAAAATAGTTTATCGTGGTATTTCATATTAAATCCGACGCCGTTATCGCGGACAAAGTAGATTGGTGATTTGGATGCGCTGCCGTCTTTATTTTCAACAATGCCAAACTCTATACGCGCGTATTCAATGTTTCTAGTATATTTCCAGGCATTACCAATCAAGTTTTCTAACACAGAGTAAATTAGGCGTTTGTCAGCGAAAGCAGTAACACCTTCGGCAATACAAAATAAAACTTGGCGCTTTGGTTCTGTTATAAATAAGTCTTGAGATATAGCATATGCCATCTCGCTTAAATTGATTTTTTGTAAGTGTATCTCACTTCGAGTAGCTCGTGAAAGAAACAATAAATCTTGAATAAGTTGTTGCATTTGCTTTACTGAATAGCTAATGCGATTTAAATAAACATTGCTAGTTGCATCTAATTGATTACTACATTTTTTGAGCAATATTTGGCTAAAACTTTCAATTCGACGTAAAGGTGCGCTTAAATCGTGGGAAACTGAATAAGAAAAAGCTTCAAGTTCTTGATTTGCAGCTTCTAACTGTACTGTTCGCTGTTGTACTCGTTTTTCTAATTCTTGATTTAAAATGCGTGCCTCTGTCTCTGCTTGTTGACGCGCAATAATATCTTTTTGTAATTCTTCGTTGAGATTTTGCAAAGAAAATTGCTGATTTTCAAGTGTTTTAACAAGTCGATTAAGCGAAACAGAAAGAGTTGCTATTTCATCACGTCCTCGTATTACAGGAATGTTAACTCGGTTCTGACCAGCACGAATTTTTTCAGCAGCACTAGAAATTGCCAAAATAGGTTTTACTATACGATTCGCAACTAACCAAGATAAAAAAGCAGATACTATTCCAAGTACTACACCATAGATTAAAACTTGTCTTTGTAGTGTAATGGCGCCTGCAAAAGCTATGTCTGTTCTTTGACGTACCAATACTACCCAATTTAAACCAGGATAATCTAGATAACCTATACTTGGAGAAAACCCAGTTAAATATTGCTTCCCGTCTGACCAAGTTTCTACTGTGTAACTATTTTTACCTGTTTGGACTAACTGAAAACTTTTTAGTTGACTTCCTTGTTGCTTAAAACTAAGTGGCGCCAATAATATATCACCATTTTTGCTCAAAACAAGCATTTCTACCTTGTCGCGTTGGGCAACTGCACGTAATACTGAATCTTGAACTTTTTTTGCCCACTGCCAACTGAGATGCGCTCCTAAAACTCCAATAAAATTATTTTGCTCTTTAACTTGTGCAGTTACATCAACAAACCGCAGTGGTTCACCTGTAGGGTTAGGTAAAATTTGAGCTAGCATCAAAGCTTGGTGAACATCTCCTACATATGCATTTTGGTTTTTGCCGTTGATAAACCAAGGACGAGTTGAAACGTCAAAACCTTCTAAAATTCCACCAGTGCTGACAAGGACTTTACCATCTGGACTTGCCAGACCAATCCAGGCATAATCGTTATAGGTATTTTGTAATTTTTCTAAAAGCGCGCGCTTGGCATCCTGACTCGAACCAGATTTATATAATGTTTCTAAAGTAGCCGCAATTTGAATATCGCGATACCGCTCAAACATTCCCCTGTCAAGCTTATCTGCCATTTGGTAAGATAAATCCGTAAAAAATTTTCCTGTCGAAGCTTCTAACTGCTTACTCGCAGTGTAGCCAACAAGTAAACTGAGCAATATTGAAAGTATTAATACTACACTGCCAATTGCTAGACCCAGACGCAACCTAAAATTTCTGCGCTTTTTAATATATTATGTCGTTTTTACACAAGCTGTGATCGGCTCCAATTGTAAAGAAATATATATTAAAAATCTTAGACTGGTGAGTGCAACTTTCAACACATGTAGATTAATTATTTTTAATGCGGCGCCATATTCGTAACGTTCTGTCGGCGCCACCACTAATTAATATATTACCGTCTTTGCTAAATACGAATGTTTCTACAGTATCTCCGTGTTTGGCAAGGGTACGAATATTCTTTGCTGTGATGTAGTTCCAAATTTTGATGGTTTTATCGGTACTGCTACTCGCGAGTATCATCCCATCAGGGCTAAAATTGAGTGCGGTTATTTCTCCTGTGTGTCCTTCTAAACTACGAGCGAATTTTAAGGTTTCAAGGTTCCAAATATTAATCGTTTTGTCACTACCACTTGCCAGGTATCTACCATTAGGGCTAAAAGCAAGTGAGTTTATTTTAGCGCTGTTGCCTGTAAATGTATGAATGAGGCGCCCGGTTTCGGTATCCCAGAGTTTGATGCTCGAATCATCGCTACCACTAGCTAAAATTTTACCATCAGAGCTAAAATTTACTGCCCGTACTGCCTGAGTATGTCCATTAATAGTGCGAATAAGTTCACGTGTTGAAAGGTTCCACAATTTAATAGTTTTATCATCGCTCCCTGAAGCCAGTATTTTTCCATCTGGACTAATAGATAAAGTCTTAACTGAAGCAGCATGTCCAGTTAATGTGCTGATTTCCTGACCATTGCCCAAATTCCAAAGTTTGATAGTACTGTCTTCACTACCTGTAGCTAAAGTTTGTCCAGAAGGACTAATTTTAATGACATTGACACGGTTATTGTGACCGAACAACGTTGAAATAGCTTGTCCTGTTGCTAAACTCCATAACTGCACTGTCCGGTCATTTGTACTAGCAAGTGTGTTACCATCTGGTGTTATTGCTGTTGAGATAACGCTACTTTCATAACCCCTAACTGTCACAGCAAGATTAAAATTGGGCATAACGCTGCTCATCGAGTCTAACTGTCCTTCTGTTAATGCTTGGTTTGGGTGACTGTTATATGGGTTAAGCGCATTAAAATAAAACTGCTTGTACCAGAATTGCCCTAGTACTAAAAGCAGTACGCCAGCAACAATTGTAAAGCCAAGTTGAAGCTTAATATCACGAGTTAAAAATATTGATGGAGAAGTTGGTTTTAATTGAGGTGATCTAGAGTGCAAATCTTGAAGAACCTCATCAGCAGATTGATAACGCTGATGTATATCTTTTTTGAGTAATTTCTCTAACACCTTTGCAAAATTATTACTAACAGGAGCTTTTAAATAATTCTGCCAGCTACTTACCCAAGCATAACCATGTTCTGACCAGAGCTTAAAAGGAGAAATTCCTGTTAACAAGTGAAAAGCTGTTGCACCTAAGCTAAATAAATCACTTGCTGGATGTGCTGTTCCATCGCGAATTTGCTCAATAGGGGAATATCCATGTGAACCTATCGAAGTTCCTGTTTTAGAATATACTCGTGCTGTTAATTGTTTTGACGAACCAAAATCTATCAATATTAACTTTCCATCGCTTTGACGACGCACTATATTTTGCGGTTTAATATCGCGATGAATTACTGAGCGTTCGTGAATGAATTTGAGAATCGGTAGTAAATCTAGCAATAAATTACGTATATCTTCTTCATTATAAGGCGAATTTGATGCTCTTGCTTGGCGCCGTGAATTTAACTCACGTAATAAATTTTGCCCATCAATATATTGTTGAACTAAATATAAATAACTTTTTTCTTCAAAATAAGCAATTAGCGTTGGAATTTGCCCGTGTTCTCCCAACTGTTGTAAACGTTGTGCTTCTTGTTGAAACAATTCAATTGCTTTTTTAAATGCCCAACTACTATCAGCTTTTGGTGCTAATTGCTTGATAACACACAGTTCATTTAATTTATCAATATCCTCTGCTAAATAAGTTCTACCAAATCCACCTTCATTACTAAGTACTCGTAGTACCTGGTAACGATAGCGTAATAATTCTACTAGCGGGGCGCCGCAAGTTAAGCAAAACTTCTCACTATTCGGATTTAGCGGGTTAGGACAATCGGGATTTAAGCAGCAGATTGTCATTTGAATTTATTAAAATTAGATTATGGTCAACTTAGATTTGAAAATGAGAATCAGAAATTAGGCTTTGGGTAAAGAGAACCTTTTAAATCATTCTCTGTTCCCAATTCACTATTCTCTGTATCAAAATTAACTTTATACATGTCGCATCGAAACACCGACATTTATTAAGTAAGATAATTTATCTTTGTATTATACAAAAACATTTTAAAAAACAAGTCTTTTTCTTCGTACAATTTTCACAATAAAATATTCATATTTTTCAAATTAATTTGTATCCAAATCAACAAAATTTGGATGATAGTCAAAAATGTATAATTTTAATCCAGATACAAGCAAAACATCATATTATTTTCTTCATTCATTTTTACAAAACCGCAATCTTTTAATTAAAAAAATCTAAATTATATTTTTGAAAAATATTTACAAGCCCCAACAAGTATAAAAATGTCATTCTGAGCATAGCGAAGAATCTAAAAATATACTCGACAAGTCAAACACAAGTATAAAAATGTCATTCTGAGCGTAGCGTAATGCGGAGCATTTGCCGAAGGCTAGAATCTTAAATATTTAGTGTAGAATAAGATACTTCATAACGTTCAGCACAACATTATGTTACTTTTTTACTCTATAACTTTTGAATATTTTATAAATAGTAAACTCTAAATATTTTTACCACAGAGACGCAGAGTACACAGAGAAGAGAGAAATCAGAGGTTTAGGACAGGCGCCATTTAATTCTGTACTTTCTGATAAATTCGGGAGATGAGGTAATAAAAATTACCTTTGACTCTAATATTTCCGAAATTTTTAGTAGATACAGGAAATTTAAGGCGCCTAATAAGCCTTTTCTCTCGTTTACAAGAGAAAATATTGATTAAAGGACTAGGATTGCCCACGTAATTTATTATAAATAAGCGAGGGAAGTATGGTACAAGCTACTTATATTTGGCAGCCAATTGAGGATTTACCAGAGAATTGGGCAGAATTTGCTTCTGCTGAGTTAGAAAATCTTGCTGAGATTTGGAATGCTCAAGCCAGTAACCTTCAAAAATCGAATGCGTTAAATAATTTTAATAAAAAGCTGAGTAGAGAGTGGGCAATTGAAACTGGTATCATTGAGAACATTTATTATATTGATGAACCAACAACACAGCTTTTAATTGAAAAAGAAATCAATGTTGATTTGATTCCTTTTGGTACAACGGACAAACTAGCATTAAAAATTGTTCCAGTTTTGAATGCTCATCAAGAAGCTTTAGAAGCGTTGTTTGATTTAGTACAGCCTTAGTGGGAATAGACCAATGGAGAAAACAACTTTAATTAATTAAAATTTATTAGTACAATTTTTGATATAACTTCTTGTGGGATGGGCATCCTTGCCCGTCTCTATATGAAGAACAGGCAGGGATGCCTGTTCCACAATTTTACAATTTGCAAATTACAATCCACAATGCACTATCCACAATTCTACAATGTATTTAATTTTTGAATTTTATTATATTTCGTTAGCAAGGAGTTAATGTTTAAAATCAAGCGGAGTTAATGTTATTACGGTAATTGGTTGCGCTTTCGCATGGCTTGTTTTTGTTTTAATTTTTCTCGCCATTCACGAATTGCTATTGCAGTTCTTGTAACATGTGTTTTATATCCTTCTGGAATTTCTAGGCTGTTACTGCTGCTATTGGCGCCTAAACGTTGGCTTGTCATACAGTTGTTTAAGGTTGGTAAATACGATTCCATCCCTAAGTCCCACATTACGTCTTCTGCGTTTTTGTAACGTTCTTCAAGAGGTATTTTTACCATTTTGGATAATACTTTGGCGAAGTGGTCACTAATTTGCACTTCTTTTTGCCAAGCTATTTCTCCATTGTGAGCATCATAATCAAATTCTAACGGTGCCTTGCCTGTTAACATGAATAAACAAGTTACCCCAACTGCGTAAACGTCGCTTGCGTAAACTGGACGTAGCGAAAATTGCTCTGGTGGTGCAAAACCCATTGTTCCAACAAAATTTGTTGTCGCGCTTTTAGAGTTACCATCACTGCTTTTTGCTAGCTCCTCTTTAACGGCGCCAAAATCTATAAGTACTAATCTACCATCGTCATCGCATCGTAATAGGTTGTGTGGTTTAATATCACGGTGAATTACTTTGTGTTTGTGAATGTACTGTAATACTGGCAGTAACTCGCGTAAAAATTGTTTCACAACTCCTTCGCTTTTTGGCCCGGTTCTACGAATTTCGCGTGCGAGTGTTGAACCACGTACATATTCTTGCACGAGGAAAAACTCACCATTCATATCAAAATAATCTAATAACATTGGTATTTGAGAATGATTACCAAGTTTTCCGAGAGCTTTCGCTTCTTTCTCAAACCGAACACAAGCACGTTGCCAGCTTTTTGGTTTTGTTACCTTTGGGCAAAGCTGTTTAATTACGCAAAGTGGGTTTCCTGGTAAAGTCATATTCTTAGCTAAAAATGTGACTCCAAAACCACCTCTACCTAAAACTCGTTGAATTTCGTAGCGGTCACGAAACAGTTGCTTGGTACCGCATAATTGTCCAAGCTGGGTTTCGTGCAAAACATCATCGTGAAAATCGGACACTTTGTGAGATAAACGATTCATTAGAGTATTGCTGGTAATAAGTTAACAGCTACTTTGCAATGTCTTTAATTTATCCGCGATTTGAGCTTGGCGCCAGTAGCATTACCGTATCTTTGCAAAAACCTAATATTTCTCCGAAGTATCCGGATTTCAGCACTTTTGAAATGTAAATTATACAACAAGAGAATAGTGCTGAGTAATGAGTGCTGAGTGCTGAGTGCTGAGTTTACTTATTACTCAGCACTCAGCACTCAGCACTTTCCACTTTTTATGGGACTTCTATAGGAACTAGGGTATTTTCTGGCAAGTAACTGTGAAATTTTCCTTCTTCGGTAAGTATTAATACTAGCCGTAAGGGGTAATCGGGAGGTACTTGTAAATCTGCCCAAGGTACTGCGATTTCTAAGCAGTTATCCATTGCTACTTGCGCTCGACTGCTACGACTGTGCCATTTAAAGTTTTCTCCAGCTTCCTGGAATTGAATTGATTGTGTGATTAAATTAACTTCTAAATGGTGGTGGTAGTGGTAGTTTAATGGCGCCGTGTTTGGGACGGATGTTAAGGGTATGGGGCTGTTATGCATGGTGCGTTCTGGATAAAACCATAGTAGGTTTAATTCAGCAGGTATATCTTGTCCTGGCTGTACTCCAACTTTGAAGTCTAAGCGTAGGTAAAAGTTGAGGTGGTCGGCGCCATACCACAATCTTTGTATTGCACTACTGTTGTGCATTGTACCTCTGGCGCCGCCAATTTCCATGCGTCCAGCTTTATCCCAGTCTTGTTCGTCACCTTTACCATTAATAACAGGATGAATAAAACTGGCAGGACGACAGTCTCCACGCGCTGCATGACTTTCTAGCGGTTGGCGTAAATAAGAGGGTATTGGTTCATTGAGTGCTTTGTATATACCGTAAAGGTGTTCGCGGAATAACTGGTCAAAAATTGCATCTTGGTTCGAGGAATGTCCTTCACCAAACCACCAAAACCAATCTGAACCTTCGGCAGCATACAGCGCTTCCCAAGCTTCGGGGTTACTTTCCTCGGTTGCTTCTGGATGGCTTGCTAAGACTGCACGCGCTTCTTTAAGATAATCCCACGCACGGTTTTTTACTGGGTCGCCTATCCAAGTTGTAAAACTTCCGTCAACCCATGAACCACTATGAAGTTGGGCGCCTGGTATTGTCGCAGTTGCAGGAAATTGGTCTAAAAATTCGGCGACGGTAACAAGTTTGATATGAGGTTCGTTACTCAAACTTCGATACAAAGCTTCTAAAAACGGTTTACCATCTTGCTGGTAATATTCCCAACAATTTTCACCATCTAAGGCAATTGTTACTAACCAAGGCTGTTCGGGTTGCCGTTCACGCTGCATTTTGGCGATGGCGTCAAGATGTCCTATTAAATCTGCCGCTGCCTGTTTAGGAGGCATTGAACCATAAGTAAAACCTATCAAATCTGATAAGCGATGGTCACGAAAAACTATTGCTAAATCTCCTGCTGGTGTTTGCAAGCGATATGGTCGATATAGCAATTCGGGTTCTAAGACATTTCCCGCTGCGTTACGGTTAAAAAATCTTTTTAAAGTCCAACCTAAAACTGCTTCATCCGAGCAAATCCATTTAAAGCCCTGTTTGATAATATACGGTAATACTGCTGGACTAACCGATTGTTCTGAAGGCCATAGACCGCGCGGTTCACGTCCAAATCTATCTAAATATAAATCCCAAGCTTTACGTAAATGTCGAGGAATATCTTCTGCCCACTCAAATCGAGATTGCGGTAGTGTCATATTTGGAACTGCCACACGTCCCGAATTTGTATCAGCAAGCAAGGGCATAATTGGATGAGTGTAGGGAGTAGTTGTAACTTCCAACTGTCCCGCCGCTTGCATTTTACGATGTTGAGGAATAATTTGAGCTAAAATTTCGCGCTGTTTCGAGTAAATGCGCTGACGGTCACTCAATGTAAAATTACGATCTTGCTTTAACCAAGCTGCTATTTCGGGGTCATCCCAAAATAAAGGGTCAATCCATGCTAAGTTGTGCCAAGCTAGCAAATCACCATATTCTGATAACTGCCAATTTTCAAAACACCAATTTACACCATTGTTATTACGTTGCTCGTATAACTCTGAGTAACGAGGATGAGGGTCAATTAGGGTGTGGTGATTGGCATCAAAAAAATGTTCAATAATAAACGCGCGTTGTTCGCGACTAAGATTTTCTGTAGGTGTGAGAGTCGCTTCTAAATAAGGGTCAAATGCAGTTCCCGCGATATAATCTTCTAGTTGCAATATCAATGACGGTACTAAATTGACAGTTTGGTGCAACTTTGGATACTTCTCTAAAAGTAGCACTAAGTCCAAATAATCTTTTGTACCGTGCAATCGTACCCAAGGAAGGCGGTATTTTTGAGTACTGGTACTACTAATACCAATCTGAGGGGATTTGTACAGAGGTTGATGCTGATGCCAGATAAAAGCTACGTGGAGAGGATGAGGCATAAAAATTTGTATGAGTTATGAGTTATGAGTTGTGAGTTATGAGTTATGAGTTCTAACTCCGCTCCTTGTAAGGTGGGCACTGCCCACCCTACTCCTAACCCCTAACTTTAAATGACTTGTTCAACTTCGGCAATTTCGGGAATCATTTCTCGAAGACGACGCTCCAAACCCATACGCAGGGTCATTGTCGAACTGGGACAACTACCGCAGGCGCCTTGTAAACGTAGTTTAACAATAGGACCATCGAGTTCTACAAGTTCCACATTACCACCGTCTGACATCAGGTAGGGGCGCATTTCATCTAGTACTGTTTCAACGTTTTCAACTGTAAGTTCCATAGTTTTAGACCTGGTAAGTTAATTGTGGTGCTTTAACAAAAATTATCTCTTCAGGAATTGATGACAATTGATATTCTAAGTTCCATATTCCATTCTATGAAAATATCAACGATTTTTGGCAGTTCAACTCAATACTGGCTGTTGGTACAAAGGAACTGTAAATGTTACGGTAGAACCTAATCCTTCACCTAGACTGTAAAAATGAACCTCTCCACCCATTGCTTCAACAAGTTTTTGAGAGATGGCAAGTCCTAAACCTGTACCACCATACTGACGAGTACGTGAGCCATCAACTTGTGAGAATGATTGAAATAGTTTATCTTGCTTATCCAATGATACACCAATACCAGTGTCAGCGACTCGAACTTTTACAATGCCTGGAAATTCTCGGTCTTGGAATCGCATTTTTTTACGCACAACATCCGCACTCAGTGTTATACCACCTTCATGAGTAAATTTAATCGCGTTTCCGACTAAATTAATCATTACCTGCTTTAAGCGCAAATAATCGCCAAAAACCACAATTTTATCGGCTGTATCGGGCAATTGCATTTGGAAGCTAAGATTTTTTTGCTCAGATTGCAACCGCATTGAATTACTTACGTCTGTGAATAATTCGTCTATATTGACTGAACTTAGCTCTAAATCATTTTTTCCTGCTTCTATTTTGGCAAAATCAAGAATATCTTGAATTATGTCAAACAAATGTAATGATAATTTATGAGATTCTTGTAAGTACTCTCGTTCTTCTTCAACGCTGTCGGTCATATCATCAAGGATAAGCTTTAGAAAACCCATTATTCCATTTAAGGGAGTTCTAATTTCATGAGAGACGTTTGCCAAAAATTCGCTTTTGCGTCGCGTAGCTTCTTCTGCCTGGAATCGAGCGGCGCCTAGTTCTTTATATAATGTTGCATGTGCGATTGCAGTTCCTAGTTGGTCAGCTACTTCTTTAGCTAATTCAAGTTCTTCAGCGGTTAGAGATTTACACTCGTCGCGCAAAGTTATGGCAATAATTCCGTTTGGCTGGTCTTGGTGACATGTAACAGCAACCAAAATACGTCCCTGTCGAAAATATGGATGCTGAGAGTCAACGACAACTGGTTTGAGCGTTAAGAGTGTTTCTACCAGTCCAGGTTCAGAGTTAATATCGATTTCTAAACCCAACATTGAGGTAATATTTGGCTTGTGATACTCGGCTATAACTTTAACACTCTTGGCGCCTGGTTTGTAAGGACAAATAATACACCTGTCCAAACGTAACGCTTCACCCAAGCTATCAACCGTTTGTTGCCAAATTACATCTAAATCAAGAGTACGACGTATACTACTTGTAATACGATTCAGTATTTTTTGGTGCTGTTGTGACCGTAACGCTAAATCTGAGATAGATGTCGTTGATAATGGTGGTAATACTTCATGATTTTTTTCTGCCACTTGTAAAAGTCTTCCCATTACCAATACAGTAGTTGGGGCATCACCTAATGATGGCATTACAGGGGTAATTGCTAAATCGAACTCGTATAAATACTGTCGATAACCAAACCAAATTTGACACCGCTCAGGCGCCAGTGCCGTCATAACTCGCTGTAAACGTTGTAAATAAGTAACTTTATCAACAGGAGCTAATGAATCATCTTGATTCAAAGAAGCAACAATTTGTTCAGTATTAATACTTAAACTATCAGAAGGCTGCCAATAAAAGTTTAAAAAGCGTCCAGCCCAATCTTGGGTATAGACAAGTTCGGCTCCTAAATTTGCCCATGAGCCATCAGTGTTACTAGCAATCGATTCCAAATTTCTTGACAATACTTTTGAGAGTTGGGAATTGGCAGTAATGCTCATGGCTCAAGTTCAATAGTTTAACGGCAACCAAAGGTTATTTAGCTAAATAGCTCCCTAAAGTTTGGCATAAATTTTTACAGATGAGGTATGGTAAAGCTGAAAAATTTTGGTTGCTCTTGAATCAAGCATTACACGGTTTAAACGTAAATAATATTCTCCTTTTAATAAAAATTAAGGAGTTTAATCATTCCACTCACCACGTGGGGGTATGGCTCGACGCACAGGGTTGCGCGTCAGCTCGTCATCTCTTGGCACATCCCCACGTAACCACTGACGAATGGCTACTTCTATGACTTTACTAGGGTCATTAGTCAGATGCTGAATTTGCTCAAGCAATTCTGAGTCAAGACGAATTGCTATCTCAACTTTCTGTGCGGGTCGCTGGTCAACATCTGTTGGTCTATCTTTCATATTCATAGGTTGATGTACCTGAAACTGGTTTTACTATATAAATGCTGTTACAAGCGGCGGACATTCAATGTTTATTGTACGCCTCTGATTGGCAAATGCCAGAATCTATAGGCTAGGTTTAATATACCCCCCATAGTCGCGCAAATGAAGAGTAGAACCCCACTCTTCATTGATATTACCGTTCAAACTGTAACTTTTGCTACAGATTTGAAAAACTTAACTTTATCCAAACTCACCCAAAGGAGAGAGGATTATGTCAAATTTTCTATTTTGCGTTTTTTAAGGAAATTGGACATGAAGGGTCGTTCAAAAGCCAGATACAAGAAATAAACAAACTACGGCTAATCCAAAAAAGCTATAACCAACCCAAATATGTAAACCTAGTTTTTCCATTCATAGATAAAGCCAATGGCAACAAAAATAATACTAAGTAAGTTCCACGGCAAAGAATTTTTGATTGAGATAAATTTGGGTTTTTGAGACAAGCGAATTTCTGCTGCCAGCATTCCCAAACTAAAAATACTTATATAAAAAGCAGGCTCAAAAAATCCATCAAAAGTAATAGTTGGGATTAAGCCAGTGATATAAGCAACAGCTATAGTAGCAACAATACCAAAACGGCGCCGCACAGGTAGTAAAAGTAAAGGAAATATAAAGTATATTTGCCATGTAGATATAAGTTCTTGCTGTAATCATAATAATACGCAAAAAAATAATACCTATAAATTGATTTTATAGTTTGAAGCCAAAATTAATTTGATTACGTATTAGTAAATTTATCTAATATTCGTTCAACATAGATAAAGACTTCATCAAGTATTAATAAACTATTATGAAAATTTGATATTTTCTTAAGATTTATTGCAAATTATATAAGTAAGCATAAATAAGAAAAGGTAGTACATATTTACGGAAAGGGATAAATACTATTATTGCCTGTTTGCTACCTGCCAAGTGCGAATCGTGAATCGAGGCGCCTAAGTGCGAAGAGCGATTAAAATGCGTATAGCAGCGTTTGGGCAAATAAAGCATTAAAATACGTTAAGTATCTTCTTTTTTATCTTGGTTGCTAAAAACGGCAAATAAAAGTATATGACTGACGTTCCCGCAGCGCGCATTCGCAATTTTTGCATTATTGCTCACATCGACCACGGGAAATCCACCCTTGCTGACCGCTTACTACAAGCCACCGGGACTGTAGAACAGCGGCAAATGAAGGAGCAATTTCTTGACAACATGGACTTGGAACGGGAGCGCGGCATTACAATTAAGCTGCAAGCTGCCCGGATGAACTACAAGGCAAAAGACGGTCAAGAGTATGTACTCAACTTGATTGATACTCCTGGACATGTGGATTTTTCGTATGAAGTATCCCGCAGTCTTGCCGCTTGTGAGGGGGCTTTATTAGTTGTAGATGCTTCTCAAGGTGTTGAAGCACAAACCTTGGCAAACGTTTACCTTGCCCTAGAACATGATTTAGAAATTATCCCAGTCTTAAATAAAATCGATTTACCTGGCGCCGAACCTGACCGGGTAGCTGGAGAAATTGAGGAAATTATAGGTTTGGATTGTAGTGGCGCCATTCTCGCTTCCGCAAAAGAGGGAATAGGCATTGACGAAATTCTCGAAACGATTGTAGAACGAGTACCACCGCCAAAAAATACTGTTGATGAAAAATTGCGTGCCTTAATTTTTGACAGTTATTACGACAGTTACCGAGGAGTAATTGTATACTTCCGTGTCATGGATGGTACCGTCAAGAAGAAAGACAAAATTTACCTGATGGCATCGGGTAGCGAATTCGAGATTGATGAATTGGGTGTTTTATCACCTAGTCAAAAACCTGTTGATGAACTTCACGCTGGAGAAGTAGGTTATTTATCTGCCTCAATTAAAGCTGTTGGTGATGCCCGTGTTGGGGATACAATTACTCTTTCTAATGCGAAGTCACCAGAACCGTTACCTGGTTATACCGAAGCTAACCCGATGGTATTTTGCGGCATGTTCCCTATCGATGCCGACCAATTTGAGGACTTACGCGAAGCTTTAGATAAGCTAAGTCTTAATGATGCAGCGTTACACTTTGAACCAGAAACTTCAAGTGCAATGGGTTTTGGTTTCCGTTGCGGATTTTTGGGACTACTGCACATGGAAATTGTGCAGGAACGTTTAGAGCGCGAATATAACCTTGATTTAATTATCACGGCGCCTTCTGTGGTTTACAAAGTGATAACTATTAAAGGCGAAGAGTTATATATAGATAACCCCAGCCATTTACCGGCGCCTAACGAACGGCAACACATTGAAGAACCTTATGTAAAAGTCGAAATGATAACCCCAGAAATTTATGTTGGGACATTAATGGAGTTATCGCAAAACCGCCGAGGTATATTCAAAGACATGAAATATCTCACCCAAGGACGAACGACTTTAACGTATGAATTACCCTTAGCAGAGGTTGTTACCGACTTTTTCGACCAAATGAAATCAAGGTCACGCGGTTATGCAAGTATGGAATATCACCTAATAGGCTACCGCGAAAACCCACTAGTCAAGCTAGATATAATGATTAACGGCGACCCTGTAGATTCGCTGGCAATGATTGTTCACCGTGATAAAGCTTATGGTGTGGGACGGTCTATGGCTGAAAAGCTCAAAGAACTAATTCCCCGTCACCAATTTAAAGTACCTATTCAAGCTTCCATTGGTAGCAAAGTTATCGCCAGTGAACATATTCCAGCATTGCGGAAGGACGTACTTGCTAAATGTTACGGTGGTGACATTAGCCGGAAGAAGAAACTTTTGCAGAAACAAGCTAAAGGTAAAAAGCGCATGAAATCTGTAGGTACGGTAGATGTACCACAAGAAGCTTTCATGGCTGTATTACGTTTAGACCAATCTTAGTAAACTTCCAGATTGGTTAATTCTTAGAATAATTAAAAATCTTGTGGGGTGGGCATCCTTGCCCGCCCTTTTTAGATACCGATGGCAAATGAGGGGTCTCACCCAGTTTGGCATCAGTGCAAATTAGGACAATTATGATTAAGGTGGCTGCGTTAATGATACAGGCGTGCAGCCAAATACAAGTAAACAGATGGCTATACACGTTAATAGGCGCCTGCGTTATTGGGGGCTTTGGGGCATTAGCACTCGGTGGGCTGGCTCAAATAAAAAAGGATTATCATCAAACGTTCAAGACTACTGGGATGAATATTATCAAAATGTTGGAACACAAGGAGATGATTTAGATTCCCTTGTAAGTAAAGCTAGAGATAAAGGTATTAATATTGTTTCTGGTCCTCAAGCTGCCTTCGATCCAATGACTGGAAATATAGAACTGGCTTCAAATTCTAAGATATGGGAGTTTTTTGAAGAGTTTCTACATAAAAAAGTCGCTCAAGGATGGAAAAAGGATAAAATTGCTAGTTTTACTCAACAGTTAAGAAAAGTTAAAGATTATAAAGGTTATAAAAGTGTTAAAGCACCTGCTGTTGCGGCAGAGGAGATAACTGTAAAACAATGGCTGCTGCGACATGCTACCTTAGTAGGAGTAGGAGAAGCAGAGAAAATCTTACTTCAAAATCAAATTAATCAATTAAGACAATATGGAACAGGAAGAGGTTATTAACCCAGGTTTAGCTATTTGGATTACAGAGTATAATCTGTATAAAATATTGCCTCCTGTTTGGAAAGCCGATGGCATCGCCATTGATGCTTATCATGGTTTTGGAGACAATGAGACTAGATATTTTGATGGAGAAGCTGTATTACTATCCTTAGACAATAAAATTATTCAACGCCTATCAATATCAAATACTCACTTTTCTCGTGAGGGGTTTCAGTGGCTTATACAGGGTACTGAGCATCTTCCTCAAACACCTTTTTTAATCACGTCAGACCCAACTATGCAAATTATCTTTGATGGGCTTGTTGAAATAAAAGATGATCAAAAAGTTATTGATTTTTCTGAGCCAGATGCCTACATTTACCCTGTTGGTACAAAAGATTGGTTTGCTGTTATGACAGTAAAAGGCAATAACAAAGCTTATCTAACTGCCTTCTCGACCTATAAAAATTTAAAAGTTTCAGATAACGATGAAATATGGTCGTTTGAATGGGACTGTCCAGTAAGTAAAATAGAAATTGTTCAAAATGTGCTAATAAAGTAGTCTTTTTTCCAATAGTAAATAGATAATTGATAATCAAACTATAAATGAAAAGCCCTTAACGAAGGCGCCAGAAGAATCGTGCGCCTATTTTTTCCTAAACCTGAAATCACTTACTAATGCGCTCCATAACACCACCAAATGAAACCGCAACATTATATCCAATTTTAATAGCCAATAGTCGGGCGGTTGGATTCTTCGCACGTAGAATCTTTGCTGATCCTAAACCAGTTTTATTAACAGTGCAAGCCATGCAATTGTACCAACAAGGATAATCTTACCAGCCACCTACGAAAAGCCAAAATTGTTAGCCAACTCTGCATAAATACTAAACCTAAATAAAGAATAGATGTTATAGATCACCGATTACCATATTTTGACACTTTTATGCCAATAGATGCATTTAGTTTTAGACGGTACCCCTTAGCCGTAACTATTTAGGCGCCTATAAATAGCTGGCATATTAGGTGAGCTTTTTACTGAGCTTTTTACTGAGCTTTTTTATGAGCTATTAACTGAGGCTTGTGTAGTTTAGAGAATTTTACTAAATTAATTTTAGACAGAGGCACAAGGCTTGTTCCCATAAATAAGCCATTATGTTCTAAATGTAAATGAGGTAAGAGTTATGTTATCTATCAAAACTATAAAAATTATTACTACTATTACATTAGCTATTTTATTTATGGAAATACATCACCCAACATTAGCATCAGCAAATAGTCAAGTTTCAAAACCTAATAAAGTATTCGTTGCATCAAAGGGACAATCAAGAAGAATATTGAATATGTTCAAAATATTCCGGCAACCCAAACAAAGCCGTATTTCTCGTTAAAATTTTTCATGACAATTTCATACATGTTAAAGGAGTTGAAAGTTGAAACTACTAAAAACTTTACTTATAGCTAATTGGGAACTAATAGCAGATAAAGCTTTTATCAATAAGCTTTTAGAGATTGACTGGCAAGCTATATTTTTAAAGCTAATTATGTCTGAAAAATGTTTGTGTTTAAACGCACATCAAGCTATCCTTACTATTTATAAATATGGGCTATTCCTTTACCTAATCAGCAAATACCCAGATAAAAAAATGGTTCCTAACCAAGAAATTGATGCAGCGCTACATGCTCATATTACAAATCATGATAAATTTGAGAAAGATTGCATCAATCTCTTTAATAACAAGCTTGTACATGTTCCAGAAGTGGGAATAAACCCAGAAGAACGCCAAGAGTGGTTACTCACTTTTTCCGAAACCCAGAAATTATTCGAGCGGAACTTTGGACAAGATGCGATGGGTAGTTCAACTGCTGCTTGCTGTGAATTACTTTTGAGCTTTAAATAACGTGCGTTATTGGCAGTATCTTTACTACTGCCACTCAACACAAGTTAATTTTTTCTAATTTTCTAATCAGTACAATACCCAATTGAGGCTTATTATGATTACATATCGAATTGCTAAAAAATTCATCTGTAAAATCGGGATTACAGCAGCTATTCTTTCTTCAATATCATACCGAGATGTTGCATATAGCGCCCAGCCAGTACCAACGACAACTCCAACCGCATCTACTAACCAAGCAGATATTGAAGATGAAAAGCCAATTTATCCGATAGCTGAAAAGATAATTCGTGCGAATGGATTAGATGAAATTACATGGCGCCTAAAAGTAGATGATGAATATGAGTTTAACGCTGCTGCTACAGATTTGAATCAAATCATACTTCTGAAGGGTTTGCTAGATAGAGTATATGGTGATGACGCTGCTATTGCTTTTGTAATTGGACATGAAATAGCTCATCACACGCAAAAACATATGTATTCATACACTGCTTATGCAGCTAAGTTAACCAAGCAAATGCAGGCTGAAGTTGATGCCAAAGTTCAAAATATAATCGTGACGGAGACAAAAAAATTTGAGACTGCTAGAAGTAGCAAGCGTCGTAGTAAGTTATTGTGTAATCAAGACATTGCTAAAAAAACTTCATTATCTGTTGCTCCAGATTACCTAGCTCTTAACTGTCAAGGAAAACCAGATTCCAATAAAATTGAGCAGCTAAAACAGCAATTTACCGCTGAAAAAGAGCCTGAAATCTACAGCCAATTGAAAAAACTAAGCCGTCAGCTAGAATTTGAAGCCGATAAATTTGGTTACATATATATGGTGCGTGCAGGCTATAGTCCAGAAGGCGCCTTGCGTGTCCTAGAACTGATGTCACGTTCACCACACCCTGGTTCAGATGATACTACTCATCCATCTTTTAACGATAGACTTAATGCGATCAAAGAACTGATGAATAAATATCCGGCGCCAAGTTTGATGGCTGAAGGTAAAATTCGTTTGCGACTCCATCCAAATCCTTTAACTTATGATATGTCAAAGGATGGGCAATCTTTGCGAATTAATTCTCGGTTTGGTTCGCAACGACAAGCCAGTAAACTGAAGTAATGAAGTAGGTTGGGTGGAGCGAAGCGAAACCCAACATATATATTAATAATTTTGCAGGGGCGGTTGGGCACAGCCGCTCCACAAGATTTGTGACAGCAGGGTTATGTTGCTATATCTAGTTCTTTAAGTAGGATTTGTGTTTCTTCTGCTTCTGGTATCATTCCTAATTTCTCAAAATTATCCAGTGCTTTAGTTGCCCAATCATGAGCTTCCGTCGAATTACCTTGAGCTTTTGCTAAGTTAGATAACGAGCGTTGACAAAATGCAGTACGACTTTTATCTTGATTAGCTTCAGCTACGCGCAGTCCTTCTGTTAACAATGATTCTGCCTCATTTAGGCACCCTTGTTTAATAGCAATTTCACTTAACCAATTTTGCGTACAATATATGGCTCGGCGCCAATCTAATATTTGTGCATTTTCTAAAGCTTCTTGAAAAAGAGTCAATGCTTGGTCGTATTTTTGATTTTTAAAAAGAATTTCACCCTGATAATAGCGTATTTGTACTAATTGTCGTAATTGCTGCTGCTCATCTAATTGAATATGCTCAAATAGTTCTAAAGCTTTTGCAAGCCAAGTTTCTGCTTCATCAAACCTTTGCTGTTGAATATGTAAAACTCCTATATCTTTAGCCAAACTCAACATAAATAAAGGTTCTTGATGCTGACGAAGTTCCCATGCTTTTGTAAAAAGTTCGGCAGCTTCTTCTAGTTGTTTTGGCTTACCCATTGAAGTTAAAGTCCAAGCACGGTCAACTATTACTTTTGCTGCTACTGCCCAATCTCCACGTTGTTCTGCTGCTTGAATTAACCATGCTGTCCAGCTAATGCGGTCATCCCAGTACTGTAAACGGCTCTCGCGTCTGCCCATAATATGGGTATATGGTTCAATATTTTGCCAAAACTGTAACATCTGGGTGTATCGACCTTTAACCATACACCACTCAATCACGGCTTGCAAATTTTGCCACTCTTGTTCTAAACCGTCAAATTTGCCTTGCCATTCCTTGGCATCTTGTTGAGCATATCTTTGAGAAAAGCCTAAGTACCAACTAATCCACCTTTCTCTTGCTTCTGCTTCAAAATCTGGATGAGCATTAAGCTCTGCAAGTGCATATTCACGAGTCAAGGGCAACATACTATAACGATTATTTTCTTGTCTAACTAAAGACAATCCTCGTAACCGAGCTAAGTCAATATTTGCTGTATTGTTTTCAATATCAGGTGCCGCTACTTGCACAAGCGCATCTTGTAAAGCTGGTATGGGAAATAATGCAAGTGCCATTAATAACTTGTGCGATGTTTGCCCTTCGAGTGGTTTCACAGAAGTTTCAAAACAAAAACGGGCAACATCTCCTGTAGATTTAGCCACTCTTCCCAACACTTCCTGAATTGGATAGCCATTTGCTAACTGCCCAATTGCATAGCTAATTGCTACAGGAATACCCCCGGTCATTTTATACAGTGCTAAAGAATCTTTCTCGCTAAGAGATACTCCTTTTTCCCTAGCTTCGTGCCTAATTAAACAAAGACCATCTTCCTCTGGCATCGATGTCAACCGAACTGGGACAAAGACTATTTGCTCACGTGTAGTTATCACAGCTTTAACAGCTGGTGGTAACTCATATAAAAACGCTAGTACATCATGCTGGTTTTCCACCGTTTCCAAATTATCTACAACCAGTAGTGTACGTTGACATGAGAGAGCATCTTTAATTAAATCTAATTGCTCTTCAAAACTTACCCCTCTAATCTCTAAACCCAACACGCGCGCAATCTGTTGGAAAATATCTAATAGAGTTTTGCGTGGCGCCAAGCTAGGCAAAAAACCAAACGGAGTCAGATAATACAGCTTGGCTGAAGTAAAGATAATGACATCAAAAGTTGGAATACCCAAAAAAGCTTCGTTGTTAGAACTCGCGCGCAAGCAGCGATAAGCAGCTTCCAGTACAAGGGTAGTTTTACCCACACCCCCAATACCATCGACACTAACCAAGTGTGCAGCATGTCGGGTTGATAGCAATTCCAAAAGTCTGGCAATTTCCTCTTCTCGACCGATAAAATTAGTACAACTGTGAGCAGGTAGGTTGTGACGTAACTGTTTTCTTGAGCTAGGGAAAGTAGCTGGAGGTATTTCCGTTGGAATCGTTTCACCTTCATTGCTTCCACTAAATATTGTTTTATTTAGTATTTTTTCTAGCATTAACACTACAGTATTAATACGTATTTTTTGTCCTGTTGCATCTGACAATAGCTCCCAAAGCTTTGGGCAAAATACTCGCTGCACAGTACTGTTAGAGTAACCAGTCACCTGAATATCTTTAAGCTTTTTCCCTTGCAGAACTTGTTCAACTATGGACTTTTGCACATTATTCAAA
The DNA here is from genome assembly GCF_019977735.1 of Calothrix sp. PCC 7716. Lineage (GTDB taxonomy): Bacteria > Cyanobacteriota > Cyanobacteriia > Cyanobacteriales > Nostocaceae > Dulcicalothrix. The sequence continues at coordinate 8,012,083 of NZ_AP025018.1, forward strand.
GACCTTCCAGTTTTAGAAAGAACTAAAGCATTTGCCACCCTCACAAGTTCCGATATTTTCCCATTATGCATCAGTTAGCACCGTCATAACTCCTTGTAGTGAGCTTAACTTAGATTTGAAAAAATTTTATGCCTTGAACATTTTGAGCGAATAAACTGAAAATGTTGAATATCTTGAACTGAACAGTTGAATATAAAAATGAAGTTCACGATACAAAATGAATGATAATTTCGATACTCTATGAACAAAGCTTCTAAGCAAAAACAATAGATTTAAATCACATTTAGTATATTTATTTACTCAGTATTAGAATTGGAAGATTTACTCTATTGCAAAAATAATCACTTTGACCGAGAATAATTACTTAAGTAATAACTCTAAGAAATTTAATATGAGACTCAAGCAGGATATCCTTGTAATCAGGTTTAGGTGTCTCTTTACGCCTACACTTTGAATTTATGTATAAAAAGCCTCTCTGCCAAAAAGAAATTAATCGTTCTTGTGACTAATATAAAGTCAAAACTTCTAAAAAAAGTACTTTAGTACTCATTTTATTTAAACTTGTACCACCTAGGATGTGGTAAAACTAGCACAAAAGGTTAATAAATGGTTAACACTTCACCTCACATTCAAGTTTACTGTACTCGTCCAAACTGTCAACATCCTACAACTATTATTAATGAAGAGTGCCTTACTCCCATTTCTATTAGTCAAAGATTTTGTAGTTGCTGCGGAATGCCTTTGATTCTGGATGGACGTTTTTTGCCCTTACAGTTACTAATACCAGATGGGCAAAGAGGTGGATTTGGTAGAACTTTTTTAGCACAGGATTTAAGTTTTCCACATCGACCACTACGGGTAGTCAAGCAATTACATCCTTTAATCCCTGGCGGACGTTCAAGTTTAACATCACAAGAACTGAATACAATAGAACTAATGTTTCAGCGCGAAGCTAATGTCTTATTAAGTTTAAATCATCCACAAATTCCTAGAGCCTGGGGATTTTTTGTGGTAGAGGCACCTCGTCATTCACAAGAGCAATCAACTCCAGACACGCGCCATCGGCAGAAGTTTTTTTACTTAACACAAGACTATATTGAAGGTCAAAATTTAGCTCAAGAACTACAGCAAAACGGACAATTTTCAGGGAGGGAGATTGTTAATATTCTGCAACAAATTCTGTCAATTCTTAATTATATTCATAACGAGGGAGCTATACATAGAGATATTAAGCCCTCTAACATTATGCGCTGTAATAATGGGAGTGACAATGGAAAATTATATCTGATAGACTTTGGAGCAGTTAAGCAGGTAAGTGTCGCCGGAGTTCCAACTGAACAATCATGTATATTAGGAACTCCAGACTATGCACCACCAGAGCAATTTAGTGGTAGAGCAGTATCTGCGTCATCTGATTTATATTCTCTAGCCGCAACTTGCGTTTGTTTACTCACAAATAGAAGTGCAGGTGAGCTTCGTAGTGGAAATAGCTGGAATTGGAGACAATATGCTGGGGTAAATGAAAATCTTGCACGTATTTTAGACAGGATGTTATTTCACTATCCAGAGCAACGCTATCAGTCAGCACAAGATGTGAAAAATGAGCTTGATGCTCTTTCCTCTGTTCCAGTAACGGTGCCACCGTTACCTGATGTAACACCACCGACAATACCAACTCCGACTCCCTTTCCAGATGCAGAAAATTCTCCTTCTCAACAGCCAAAAAAGCCAGATCAACGTGGTAAATTTAGGAACATGCTTCGCTTTACTCATACACAAGTGGGTCTTATATTATTAGGAACTTTTGTAGCATTGGCTATTATTTTTTATCATTTCTGGCCTCGACCAGAACCAACAGTTTTTTCCTGCATAGATGATAGCCTGTTTAGTTGTGGTGAAAGACGATTAATCGAGCTTCAGCTAGAAGACAAAGTTAAAAAAGAAGTAGAAGCTAAAGCTAAACAAAAAGGGAAGACAGTTTTTGAAGAATTTGATGCAGGGAACAGAGCCTTTCGAACTGGTGACTGGGGTAAAGCAGAAGGACACTTTAAAAAGCAACTTGATATCTACCGTAACGACCCAGAAGCAAGAATTTATCTAAATAATACTAAAGCCGCTAGAAATGGGAATTTTGTCAAAATAGCAGTATGCGTACCAAATCCAGGTATCGCAGAACAAATTCTGCGTGGAGTTGCTATTGTTCAAGAAGAAATTAATGCAGACCCTTCTAAGTTGAAACAGAAGATGCTATTCATACAAATTTGTAATGATGGCAATACAGATAGTCAAGCGAAACAAGTTGCTGAACAGCTTATAAAACATAGACAAGATAAACACATTACAGGTGTTATCGGTCATTATACTAGCAATACAACAAAAGTTGCAGGAGACATTTATGAGAGAGAAAAACTTGTAGTCATTTCTCCCACAAGTACTGCTGTAAGAGACAGCAATTATCAGTTAAGCAACTACGTTTTTCGTGTATCTCCAGATACTTTGCTATCTGCCAAAAAACTTGTTGATTACATCGCGTATATCCAAGAACAAGCTTCTTCTCAATTCCGTCCTGCGAAAGTAGCCATTCTTTATAAAGCTAATCCACATGATTCCGACTATTACAATATGTCTCTCCACAAAGATTTCAAAGCAGAGGTCTCAAGGCGCCAAGAAAGAGGCCAGAAAATAGAAATCATCTATGAATGTAACCTGATAACTCCAGAAAACAATATACCACAATGTATGAACCAAGCAAATAGCAGAAACGCAAATATCATGCTATTAGCGATTTCTAATGACGTTGTAGAAAACGGTAATAACGCATTAGACATATTTACCAATCGTGGAAATATGATTTTGCTAGCTGGGAATGCTGTTTACTCTTTAAAAGGAAGACTTACGAGTTTGGTTGATCAGCTGATAATAGCTGTCCAGTGGGTTAGAAGCGAAAACCCTGATCAGTTATCTGAACTTGAGAAACAAGCAAATAATATTTTTGGAGAACCTAATAAAGGTATTTTGATTAATTTTAGAACAGCAATGGCATATGATGCTATTCAAGCAATGGCTCAAGGAATAAGAAATATTCACGGAGATATTACTCCACAAAAATTATTTGATGAGTTAAAAAACAATGTAAATAGCTTCTCAGCAGTAGGTGCAAATAATGTAGATGTGAAATTTAATCAAAAAGGCGACCGCAAAATAGATGAAAGTAACGAAAAGCAATTAATGTTTCTTGTTACTCCTAAACAAAATCTAACGAGTAATAGTGAAGAACCGCAATTTAAAAAGCTAAATATTGATTAAGTCATTTTAAATTAATGTGTATTTAGCACTCAGTAAAAATCTTATATAGTTCATACTTGAAATTATTTATTGTTATGTATATTAGACAGCGCGTGACTTTAAAAGCTTCTGAGCCAGGAAAAATCCAAATTCAACAAGCTAGGAAAAAAAGGGGCTGGACTATAGAAGATGATAGATGGCTATCACAAGCAGCAGAGATTATTAGCCGTAATGGTGTTAAAGGCGCATACGTTTCGCTGTCTTCCTGGAGACGCTTTTTACAAGCTAAAGTCCGTATTGAAGCTGATAGCTTCAAAGCTTTTTGCCAGGTTTTGGGCTTGAGCTGGGAAGATGTTGTGGAAAATACAGTTGATAGCAATATAGATTTGAGCAAGGCGCCTCCTCTCGATAGTTTCTACGGGCGTACAAAAGAACTAGCTAAACTCGAACATTGGCTTGACGAACGTTGTCGATTAATTGTTGTCTACGGAATGGGAGGTATTGGAAAAAGAGCTTTAACTCGGCAGCTAGTAGAAAAAATAAGCCACAAATATGATTACTTAATCTGGCGTTCCCTGGAGTCAGTAGCCCCATTTCAAGATTTTTGTACAGAATTAGGGCAATTTTTATCTAAGGAGCAGAGCAATGAAATTACTATTTCGCAATTAATTCAGTGTTTGCACCAGCAAAAGTGCTTGCTTGTATTGGATTCATGGGAAGAGATAACAAGTAATAACAGCGAAGATTATGGAGATTACTGTGATTTGTTAAAGCGAGTTGCTAAAGAATCTCATCAAAGCTCTCTTTTATTACTTAGCCGAGAAACACCTCGAAATCTCGAATCTTTAGAGGGACGCTTTGTTCGTTTACAAAAGTTGGGTTCTTTAAGCGTTGAAGAGGCAAGAGAAATTTTAATAGCTGAGGGTTTATCTGGTACACCAGATAAATTAGAGGAATTTAGTCAGCGCTACAGTAACCCGTGGATACTTAAGAGAGTTGCAAAAATGGTTCATACGGTATTTGCGGGGGAGGTATCTAACTTTGTTGACAATACATCAGTATTTATTGATAACGTAATCACTGACTTCTTAGATAACCAGTTCAAACAATTATCAGAATTAGAGAAAAAAGTTATTTATTGGATTGCAATAAGACGTAATACAGCTTCATGGCATCAATTGGTCGAAGACAAAGCTCAATTTTTGACTTATGAGCAACTTTTTTATACTGTAGATTATCTAATACAGGGGCGCTCACTAGTGAATAAAAATGTAGAAGAAAAACCAATAATTTATACAGTGGAGCCAGTAATTTTAAAATATACTACTAATCGTTTTGTTGAAGAAACTTTCCAACAAATTATTCAAGTTTGTAAAAGTCAAACTATTCGTAGTGATGAACTATTTATTACTCATAGCTTTATCACAGAAAATACTGAAGATCATGAATTAACTCAACAGCAAACTAGACGTATTATCAAGTCAATTCAAGAAAGACTATTAGCAAAGTTTCAGAGTTATCAACAAGTCAAAAATGAGTTAGCAAATATTTTATCTTTATTAGAAGATAAAATATTTTTACATGGATATGGGCGCCAAAATATTTTGAGCTTGCTTACACTATATTAGTAGTATGGTGGGCATTGCCCACCTTACAAATTAACGTGTGGGTGGCGCCTCTGGTGCAATGGGTGTGTCGGGTAGTTTTTGTTGACGCTGTAGATATTGGCTGAGTAAATATGCCATTTCACCACGTGTCATGGGTTTTAAGGGTAGGAGATTACCTTGTGAGTCGGTGCTGGCAAATCCTTCGGAGATGACGGTGGCAATTGCTCTTTTTGCCCATGTAGGTATTGAGGCTTTGTCTGGATATGCTGCTAAGATTTCGTTTACTGTTTCGTCAGGAAATTGGAATACTCCATATGCTTGGGCAAATATTGCCATTGCTTCGGCGCGTGTTACTCTTTGGTTGGGGAAAAATAAGTTATTTCGATATCCACGCATAATGTCGGTTTTTAATACCGTTTGAATATCATTGTAAGCCCAGTGCGAAGGAGGTACGTCGGCGACTGTTATACTCTCTTTTGGTAAGTTTATACGCTTGTTAAGTCTAAATGCTTTCACCATTATCGATGCTAATTCAGCCCGACTAATCAATCGTTCGGGGTAAAATTGACCATCAGAGAAGTTAGTCATTAAATTAGACGCAATCACTTGTGCAATTGGGTCTGTAGGCTGTGTTGCTGCCGTTTGAGTCTCTTTTACTTCCGCATTAACACTGATAGGCAGTGATAATAGTAATGCAACGAACGAAAGTGTACTAATAAGCTTACGCATGGTTATTTTACTTTCTACTGCTATTTAAAATACGAAAAAATAAGAACATCTTACCTAAATAGTAAGACCAACTCAAACCGACTTCGTTCCTGATAAACAATACTATATTGGGCTGGGTTCCGTTCCTCCACCCAACCTACGTCTACCTGGTACGATAGAGGATTGTATAGAGATTAGATTATCAGGAGTTTTGGGAATGACGGCAGCAGCAGACCCCGTGAAGTTGATGAAGCAAGAAGTTGGTAAAGCCGCCGCAGCTTTGGTTAAGTCTGGTACCATAGTTGGGTTGGGTACGGGTTCAACTACGGCGTTTGCAATTCAGTATATCGGCGAACGTCTTAAGTCGGGCGAGTTAAAGGATATTGTTGGAGTACCTACTTCGTTTCAAGCTGAAGTTTTGGCAAAAGAATATGGCATCCCTTTGACTACCCTTGATGCTATTGACCATATTGATATTGCCATTGACGGCGCCGACGAAGTTGACCCACAGAAAAATTTAATCAAAGGTGGTGGCGCCGCTCATACGCGCGAGAAAGTTGTAGACTATTTAGCAAACCAGTTTATAGTCGTAGTCGATGGCGGTAAAGTGGTTGATAAGCTTGGTTCTATATTCGCTGTTCCTGTAGAAGTCATACCAATGGCAATGACTCCTGTAATGAATGCACTCAAAAAGCTTGGTGGCAAACCTGAACTTCGTATGGGTGTTAAAAAAGCGGGACCTGTTATCACTGACCAAGGCAATATGGTTATTGACGTTAGGTTTGACGACATCCCTGACCCAGTTAACTTAGAGAAAACACTCAATAATATTCCTGGTGTTTTAGAAAATGGAATATTTGTTAACTGTGCGGATATCGTCTTAGTTGGCGAAGTTGTCGATAACCAACCTGTCGTCAGACAATTATAAATTGTAGAGACGCGATATATCGCGTCTTGATGCGTGTGATATAAAAGACGCGATATATCGCGTCTCTACATTCGTTATTTTTAATGTGTTTTCTCGTCAATATTTATATGCCACAACCTTTCTAACTTGGCGATGCGATTACGGTGTGTGGTGATTTTATATTTTTTGAAACCAATAATACTTAATAATACTACTACAGGAATTGCGATGACAAAATATCCTGCGTAATTACATATCGACTCAGAATGACTTTTAGCTGGAACTGGCGCCGATGGACTAACAGACTGTGAAATTTGCTGGGAGCGCATTTTAACCTCTAACTATCTATCTACTAGCAACGTGTACAGACAACTACTTCAGGGGTTATTCCCTAATTTCCTGATAGATAACTGTAAATTTTTTATGTCAGGCTACATTTTATTCCGCAACAATCAGTAATTAATTACGCAACTTTACGTAACATTTCTGTACGCACGAAACTAAGTATGTGATATACAGCTATTCGCACAAGCCAATACCTGACAAGACAATCTACCTAAAAGGGGATTACATCTGGATGTAGAAACACCTATAAATTCTAACCGAAACATGAATCATTTGGCATCATTAAATTACAATGATATCAATAGATTCACTTACAACCCCAGTTTTTCAACCCTAGTGATATAATGCTATACCGAAGATTTGGAAGAACTGAGTTACAAATGCCCGTTTTCTCCTGTGGTGGAATGCGATACCAGTTTAAATGGCAAGATGTTTCACAGTCACAGGTTCCTGTTGATAATCAAGCGAATCTTGAAGCGACGATTAAACGCTCGTTCGAGCTTGGAATTAATCATATCGAAACTGCACGCGGTTACGGTAGTTCTGAAATGCAGTTAGGTCAAATACTACCGACGCTACCGCGTGCTGAGTTAATTGTTCAAACCAAAGTGGGACCTACCGCGAACCCGAAAGATTTTGCGCGCGACTTCGACAAGTCTCTCAAATATTTAAATCTAGATTACGTAGATTTACTTAGTATTCACGGTATCAATAATTATGAAACCTTTAATCAAAGTGTTCGTCCGGGTGGCTGTTTAGATGTTGCTCGCAAACTCCAAGCGCAAGGCAAAGTTAAATTTATTGGTTTTTCAACTCACGGCGCCTGTGACACTATTATTCAAGCTATAGAAACAAATTACTTCGATTACGTAAATTTACATTGGTACTACATAAATCAAAACAACTGGCGTGCAATAGAAGCTGCCACACGTCATGATATGGGAGTATTCATTATCAGCCCATCAGACAAAGGTGGTAAGTTATATAGTCCCCCACCTAAATTAGAACAACTTTGTGCCCCCTTGAGTCCGATGGTATTTAATGACTTGTTTTGTTTGAGTCATCCGCAAGTACATACTCTCAGTTTAGGCGCCGCAAGACCAAGTGATTTTGACGAACACCTCAAGGTATTAGATTTACTTGATTCTTCAAATGAAATTTTGCCACCTATATTGGAAAGATTCGAGCAAGAAGCTGTCAAAGCTTTGGGTGAAGAGTGGGCGAAAACTTGGCATCTAAATTTACCAACTTATGAACAAACACCCGGTAATATAAATATACCAACAATTTTATGGCTACGAAATTTAGCTGTGGCTTACGACATGGTAGATTATGCCAAAATGCGATATAACCTGCTTGGTAACGGTGGTCATTGGTTCCCTGGCGCCAAAGCTGATAAGTTAGAGAATCTTGACTTAGGCTCCTGTCTGGTCAAAAGTCCTCACGCGGAGAAAATTCCCAATGTTTTAGCTGAAGCACATAATATGTTGAGTGGGGAAGCGGTGCAAAGGTTGGGCAACGGATGATGAACGGATGTAACGGATGAGTTGTTGCTTACAAACAAAATCTTACTATTTAAAGTAACCTATCCGTTACATCCGTTTTATCCGTTGCCAGTTCTAATAATTTTTCTCTGACGATATTAAAAAAGTTTTCGTCTGTTAAGAGTCGGTATAAGAAGGCTTGATGTGTGTAAGTTTGTACTAAACTAAACCAGGCGCCTGCTGGAATGTTTTCAAAAAATAGTGCTGCGACGCGCGTGCTTGTTGTTTTAGTAGGTTTTAAATACCATGCTTCTGTGAGAATACTTGCTAAACTACCGTTTTTGGCGCCAAATGTGTCTAACTCCTGTTGGTTAGAAGGTAATTCCATTGCCCATTCCAAGTATTGACGCATGATTTTGTCGGAGAGAGGAGAAATTAGTAAACCACGATATACTCTTTCCATAATTTGAGCATAAGCGCTAGCTGTGCCTTTACCATTCAAAGCTTGTGCCATTGCTTGCTGTTCTTTAAGCTTTAGCCATTGCTGCGATGTAATGTGCTTAATTTGTTTATCGCGAAATTCTTCTGAATGGCGCCATACTTCAGTCCAGCGATAAACTTCTTCTATGTAAGTGCTTTGTGATGCTAAGTACTTACTTAATCTTTCGGTTGGAGTGTCAGTAAATGTATGGTTACTCCAAGTTAATATTTGACCAATAATTGGCGCCGGGACATCTTGATTTTTGAGACTTAAACCAGAAACTAGATTTTCTAAATTTTTACGCCCTAACCGTAAGATTAAATAATCGGTCGCAGCATTATCACTATGTTTAATCATTGCCCTAGGAATATGGCGCAATTCAACTTGATTGTGTGAATTTATATATTGCTTTTGCCTAAATTCAGTAATTGCACTCGGATGAGCATCTCCATCGGTACGAGGCAAATAATATAAATCAATATCATCAAGATTTATTAATTCTTCAGGTAATAGTATCCCATTTTCTACCTGACGCGCATATTCAGCCAGCACTAAAATTTTTATTGTCGAAGCTAAAGGTCTTGGAGTATCAGCATTATAAAAAATTTCCTGTTCAGAGTTACCAGTGTCGCGCGCAACAAGAGATACATCATTGGGATGCGTAATTATGTATTCAAGTACATCTTCTGGTGTTTTAAGTTGTGATGCCCATTCTTTACCTTCAGATAAAACATTAAAGATATCAAATATACTAAGTATCGCTTGTTTTTGCCAAAATATTACACCAATTAAACCAATTATTAAAACGGTACTAATTAACCAGTTTAGATTTTGAATAAAGTTTATATTTATCAAATAAGTCATAATATTCTTCAAACGTATGTAATTTATAATACTTCATCACTCCAGTGTAAATTATCAAGTCATATTTTTGACTAAAACTGATGATTTATTGCTCAAATCTCAGAGAATAAGGTAGAGTCCATATCTGATTATTAATTTTTTTATCACTTTATGATTCTAAACCGTCGTCATTTTTTATTTTTACTCGGCGCCAGTGTTGGCTCGTTGACTTTAGAGGGGTGTGCTTTAGACCGAAATAATCCCTCACCTGAGAATACCTTAACTGCGGCACCTTCCCCAACAGAGAAAAGTGAGGCGCCGTCATATGCTATTGTCCTTCCACCATTACCATATGGGTATGATGCTTTAGAACCACACATCGATGCAGAAACAATGCGCTTCCATCACGATAAACATCATGCTACTTATGTAACTAATTTAAATGCAGCTTTAGACAAGCATCCACAGTTAAAAGGCAAAACAGTAGAGCAAATGCTACAAAACCTCGACTCAGTACCAACAGATATTCGTAATGTGGTGCGTAATAACGGTGGTGGTCATGTCAACCACAAAATGTTTTGGGAAATTATGAAACCCAAAGGTGGTGGTGAACCTACTGGCGCCTTAGCAGCAGCTATTGCTGAAAATTTCGGTAGCTTCGCTGACTTCAAAAAGAAATTTAACACTGAAGGTGGTAAGCGGTTTGGTAGCGGTTGGGTATGGCTAGTACGTAATAAAGACGGCAAGTTGGAAGTTGTCAGCACAGCAAACCAAGATAGTCCCATCAGCGCAGGTAAGTATCCCATTATGGGAAATGATGTATGGGAACATGCTTACTACTTAAAATACCAAAATCAACGTGCCAAATATCTTGAAGCTTGGTGGAACGTTCTTAACTGGGATGAAATAAATAAACGCTTTGAACAAGCGAGTAAGGTTGCTTGATAAGTGAGTACAAGGTATGGTGGGCAGTGCCCACCCTACTTAATTTAAAGATAAAAAGTTATACATATTTTTATCTAACATTTCTAATATTTTGACACAGCAACTATTAAAACAAAATACTTACAAATATAGATTATTAGTACTACTAGCATTATTTTTTAATCAATAATAAGCCTATCTCTAGATAGATTTGTTGCTTCAGGTGACCATTTACACTTAAATTCCTATTGAAACACATCTTATGTTAGTAGTTAATTTGTATCAATAAACTATAAACTTTTTAATAGATTTTGATTAAACCTATCTAAAGATAGATTTATTAACTTGCATTAACAATTTGTGTCAAAGTTATTATTTAATTAATCTTATTATTCGTGAAGAGGTGAATATTTATATTTATATTTTAAGTAACGTCAAACCCGATTAAAACTATAAAGAAAATCTAAAGATTTAGAGGCTAAAATGACATATCAAATATTTATGACTTGTGTCAAGGTTCTGTGACACAATAAATTGTGAACACACATAACTGTTGTTACAAGCAAAAAAATATACTCTGGATAAAGTATATATTCAGCTAGTTAATTTCCGATTTAAGGTTTAGTGTGTTGTCTACTTGTTTACAAATGCTCTCCTAAATATTTTTATGTTTTGTGTTTTTCTTTACTTAAATGACCTGGTTAGTCAGTGTAACCTAAAATACAAAGAAATTTGCACCCTAAGAGTCCGAGGAAAATTATGAGTAATCAACTGGATAGACAAAAATCGCTCCTGAGAAAAATCTTTAATCAAACTACGGACAAATCGCTTCAGCATAAGAACTTAAGTGGGTGTGATTTGGCTGGGATTGATTTATCTGGAATTGATTTGAGTGGATTTAATCTTGTAGGTGCGAATCTGAACGGTGCAAATCTAAGTGGTTCAATCCTTACAGGTACAAATTTGAGTGGTGCAAACCTTGTAAAGGTTAATTTGAGGGAAGCTTACTTACATGAGGCTTGTCTGTGTGAGGCTAATTTAATGGACGCGGATTTATCGCGAGCTAATTTATGTGGTGCTTTTTTATGGCGTGCAAAGCTAAAGCGTGCTAATTGCTGGGCAGTTTCGCTATGTGGTGCAGATTTACGAAAGACTGACTTTCGCGATGCTCAACTAGTTGAAGCTTCGTTAATCGAAGCTAACTTGATTAAAGCTAATCTTAATAATGCCAAGTTGTGCGGTGCCAATTTTGTTGAAGCTAATCTAAATCAGGTTAATTTGACAAACGCCAATTTAAGTTGGGCAAATTTGATTCAAGCAAACCTGTTTGAAGCAAATATCAGCGGTGCCAATTTCTATAATGCTAAGTTGACAGATACAATTATGCCCGATGGGACAATTGACCAACCACATATATTGTTTTTTGATTAAATATTAAAGTAGCGAATAATGGGGGCGCCATTCGACCCCCAATTAAAATTCGCGCCTAGAAATTAAAAGAATAGCTAAACTCAATAGCATAACGCTATAAAATATACCGTAACTAGCATTGGCAACCAATGTCATAGATGATGGTAAAGCTTGTAAACCGTAAACAGCTTCGTTTTTAAAATCTAACCGCGATAAATCGGGCAGTATCAAATATATAGCTTGTGTTATCCTTTCAATTACAGGGTTACGACTGATATTACCAAGTTTGAGAAGGTCTTGAGTAATACTGCCCATGAGATATATACCGAAAGTCAAAGCTGTTGCTAATAGCGAACTAGTGAAAACACCCAAGGTAATTGCAACAGCAGCAATTAAACAAAGCTGTAACAATAAAAATATCAACGCAATTGTTATAGCTTGTACCGAGTAAGATACTTTAGCAATTTGTAAACAACCCAACATTATAGCAGTCATTGCCAATATCAGCACACTTAACACTGCTGATAATCCCAGAAACTTACCAGCGATAAACTCACTCCGACTAATCGGTTTGGCTATCAACATCAAAATCGTGCGCTTTTCGATTTCCTTGTTTACTAAACTTGTGCCAATAAATATTGCCACTATTACACCTAACCCACTCATAAAAGCTAAAGCAAAATCTGGAAGCATTTTGTCTTCAGTGGCAGCGGCAAATTCAGGCAACAGACGCATTGAAGCAACGACAATCAAGGCATAAAAACCAATAATATACAGTATGCGGTCACGCACTACTTCGCGAAATACATTTTGCGATAGTACTAATATTCTACCAAAGTTCATAAGTTAAGAATAATTGGGTAAGGGTAAAGGGAAAAGGTACAAATGGTTTATCACCAAATTCTTTATATCCGCTTGATTGGGTATCTGCCCACTATGAAGTTGATAATTATCCTTTTAGCGTTTCCCCTTACCATGAAGCCGATATGATTACTGCTTTGGTGGAAGACTTTCGGGGATGGGTTTAGGCGCCCGATCACATTGAATTTCTGCAACAGTGATTCTTTCTCCTGGCTTCTTGATATTTACTGTTGACACATCTGCTGGTCGGGAGATGGGGTCAATTTGACAAGATTTGCGTAAGTAATAACTTTTGTTGGCAGACCTAGGACCATCCCAAGAGGCTAATAAATCTAAACGATAGCCGCCACCTTTTCTATTAATTACGCGCGCATCAACGTTCCAATATCTCAATTCTTCAAGGCTTTCTACTTGATTTTCTCGAACTTTTTTACCGCTTTGACGACTTAAATCTTGTATAACTTGTCTGCCTAAAGCATTGACTCTACCTAGAGAGTTTTTAGTATTTGGCGCTTCAATTAGCCAGCGTTCAACATTTGACCAAGGTGTTGCTTCTAGTTGTTGTTGAACCAATGGCTGTATTCTATTTAAAATTTTGGCGCCGTTTTCGGGAAGTTGTCTGCGCGTTCCGGTTTTAATAACAAAAGCACTGCGACTAAAATCGTCAAATAGTAAGCTCGGATACTGTCTTGCCCATTTGTCAACAGTAAAATAAAGTTGTATCCAAGCACTCAATATCAAACAACAGCCAACTAAAACAATAATTCTTTGGCGTACTTCAGCTTTGGGTATTTGGCGTTTAGAATCGATACCACTACCTTCAAAGAATTCTGGAACCGCCGTAATTAGCGCACTAATGGTAGGCCACAACACAATAGTTCTTGTTGTGATTATATCTTCCTCATGACCGAAAGCAAAAACGCTAACTAAAAATCCTGTGATTACTGCACCAATTGGCATATTCGTACCAGGGATTAGTATAGGCTGGTCGGTTGTATACCATGATGTGCCTGCGATTAAAAATGCCCAGCCAAAAAAGGCAATTACGTTTTTAATTGGGTATCCAGCCAACGACGACATTATCCAAGAAAATATACTCAGATAAATCAAAGTTTGCCAAGAATAAGCGCGAGGTGGAATAAATATCTTTTTTATTCGCTCATAAATGCTTTCAACAATACCGAGTAAACCGAATAAGTCCTTTGTTATTTGCATAGTATTTTCTACTCATTTGTAGATGGTTAATAGTTTCTGAGTCAGTTTTAGGAGTATAATTTTAACTCAATTACTTCTGAAGTGTAGTGATTACTAAAATGATAATAGTTATTGCAGTATAACTTAGCGAGTTTCCGATCAGAACAGTTGTTAGTATACTTGTATTTTGCAGCTTCATTCGACCTAGACGCCGCGAAGTTTTACGACCTATAATTTGGGCTTCTTGTTTTACTTGTCCAGGTTCGCGTAGTGACATCAATGCCATTTTGAGCAGGAAAAATTTGACTAGAAAAGTCGAGAAGAAAATGATGAAAGCAGTCATCATTAAAATTAATAAACTAGTATTACCACCTGGTCGGTTAAAGAAAAAGTAGCTAACTATTTCTGATCTGATTTCGGGCGGTAAGATTGGCTCGATCAAGAAAAACACAAACCACCCAATGGCGCCGGAAAATAGATTGATAGCTATCGAGTAAAATATACTAGTGCGTTTGTCAAATTTGAGTCGATTAGTAAGTATATACGCTTCAATCGGTATAGCAAGCGTAAAAAATAAAAAATTGAACAGAATTGCACCAAGTGGGAAAACAGGGGATACATCAAAAAACGGGAAACCAACAAAATCTAGCATACGAGTGTTGATAGTAGTGTTTGAGTAAAGGTGTAACGGCGTGTCTTACACCTGTTGGGGGAAATTATCGCATTCTCAAGCGTTGTTTAACACTGTTTGATACAGAACTTTCCATACGATTTAACCAAGACATAGTATAAGGCACATAGTTAGAACTATTGGTAATAAGTAATTTAGTTGGGACGTCTACAAAAAAATTACACAAGCAAGAACGTCGAAACGCGCTACCATATAACACTGCGAACTAATAACTCTGGGTAAAATGACAAGGAACGGCATTGGTATTCGCACAGCTAGTGTGCTTTCTCAAAGGGTAACAGGACAAATTCATGTTTATGATGGTTTAGGCAAGGGTAAATCTCAAGCCGCTTTGGGTGTAGTTTTACGCTCGATAGGCTTAGGTATAAATACTCCTAATAATTACAATCGTGTTTTACTGTTACGGTTTCTAAAGGGGCCTGAGCGTGACTACGATGAAGACGGCGCCATAGCGGCTTTGCAAAGTGGTTTTCCGCATTTAATAGACCAAGTTCGTACTGGTAGGGCAGAGTTTTTTAGTTCTGAACAAGTTACCAGTTTCGACAGACAAGAGGCAGCACGTGGTTGGGATGTTGCCAAAGGCGCCATTGCTTCTGGACTATATTCAGTTGTAGTACTCGACGAAATCAATCCTGTTCTTGACTTAGGTTTGCTAGATGTAGATGAAGTCGTTCGAGTTCTCAAGTCTAAACCACACGACTTAGAAATAATAGCTACAGGACGTGCGGCGCCGCAAAAGCTTTTAGATATATCTGATTTACATTCCGAGATGAAACCCCATCATCACGAATCAGCACTATTACAAGGAATAGATGGTATAGAAATATATACTGGCGCCGGAAAAGGTAAATCGACAAGTGCCTTGGGTAAAGCCTTACAAGCGATTGGACGAGGTATAAATCATCCTGGTTCAACGCGCGTGTTAATCATGCAATGGCTCAAAGGGGGCAGTGGTTACACCGAAGACGCAGCAATAGCAGCATTACAGCAATCGTATCCAGAAGTAGTAGACCATCAGCGTTGCGGACGCGACGCAATTGTATGGCGTAACTCGCGACAGGAATTAGATTATGTAGAAGCCGAACGTGGTTGGGAAATAGCCAAAACAGCCATCGCTTCTGGACTATATAAAACCATCATTCTCGATGAACTAAACCCCACAGTCGATTTAGAATTACTTCCAGTCGAACCAATAGTTCAAGCACTGCTTCGCAAACCGCGCGACACTGAAGTTATTATTACAGGCCGTTGTCAAAACCAACCCGCCTATTTTGACTTAGCCACAGTACACTCAGAAGTATACTGCCATAAACACTACGCTAATCAAGGTGTAGAACTTAAACGCGGAGTTGATTTTTAGACTCATAAAATTTTCAATTAACCATTAAAAACTAAGCATATGAACGAAAGTACACTCGACTTAATAACAGCCGGACTAGCAGTAACTATTCTTGTTGGTGGAATGTTAATGATGTATACAACTATATTCACAACCAAGAGGTAGCACCAAATCTGAATAATTGTAAATAAAACAAAAACCCTTTAATTAAAGGGTTTTTATTTATAAGCCGGCAGTAGGATTTGAACCAACGACCTTCCGATTACAAGTCGGATGCACTACCACTGTGCTATGCCGGCAAGGTGCTTTGTTTTTTTGCTCAACAGCTATTGATTATAGCATAGTAGATTTTTTTGTAAATAGCTAAGTTAAAAAATTTATTTTGATTGGGGGTTGGATTTTAAGGACGGGCAGGATGCCCGTTCCACAAGATTACAAGAGTAATATTATTTCTCTGTCTGAAGAATGATTTATAAAATTCTGCGAATGTGGTTTATCTGTAAAAGGGTCAATGTGTCTACTGGTAGCAATGCAACTGTTGACAGTTAACCTAAATCTTGGTTAAACCAAAGAAATATCTAGATAAATGTTTAACTGGCTAGCTAGCACTAGTAAGCTGCGGTGGCGCCACTGTTTGCATTGCTGGGTATGAAAATGATTATAGTACTATTTTTCTTGGCAGAGAAAGCATGGCAGCGTTGATTGGAAGAGACTTATTAGGTTTGGCTGATTTGACTGGTGAGGAAGTTGAGTCTCTGCTAAAACTAGCAACCCAGTTAAAATTAAAACAGGTGAAGCCACAGTGTAATAAAGTTTTAGGACTTTTATTTTCTAAAGCTTCGACTCGGACTAGAGTAAGTTTTACAGTGGCAATGTATCAATTGGGTGGACAGGTAATTGATTTAAACCCAAATGTAACTCAAGTGGGTCGTGGTGAACCAACACAAGATACAGCTCGAGTGTTAGATAGATATTTAGATATTTTAGCAATCCGCACTTTTGCTCAACAAGAACTTGAAACTTTCGCCAATTACGCCAAAATTCCTGTTATCAACGCGCTTACTGATTTAGAACATCCTTGTCAAGTTTTAGCTGATTTGATGACGATACAAGAATCTTTCGGGTGTTTTCATGGTCTAACCTTGACATATGTCGGAGATGGTAATAATGTTGCCAACTCATTAATGTTAGGTTGTGCGCTGGTGGGTATGAATGTGAGAATTGCCACACCCGAAGGATATGAGCCAAATGCTGGTGTCGTGGAAACTGCCCGCAAAATTGCACAAGATAAAACCGAAGTTATTTTGACTAATGACCCCGAAGCGGCAGTAAAAGGAGTAAATGTACTTTACACCGATGTCTGGGCAAGCATGGGGCAAGAAGAGGAAGCTTCAGATAGACTACCAATTTTCCAACCTTACCAAATTAATGAGCAATTATTAAGTCTTGCTGACCCGACCGCAATCGTTTTACACTGCTTACCAGCCCATCGCGATGAAGAAATTACCGACGCTGTAATGGAGGGTTCACAATCGCGAATCTGGGAACAGGCTGAAAATCGTATGCACGCTCAAAAAGCTTTGCTTGCTAGCATTTTAGGGGCAGAATAAAAATAAGGGCATTCGATAGGGAATTACGAAAAAAAGGTAAGGTATATGAGAATGAATCTTAAAATCTTATCAAGTAACTTCAAATCTAGGCGCCAATTTGGTTCGAGTTCATGCTTACCAGGTTCATGTTTACTAAATTTTTGTTACTTTAAGTTTTTTCTGACAAAAAACGAGTATACTTACTTATTA
Source organism: Calothrix sp. PCC 7716 (assembly GCF_019977735.1). Taxonomy (GTDB): domain Bacteria; phylum Cyanobacteriota; class Cyanobacteriia; order Cyanobacteriales; family Nostocaceae; genus Dulcicalothrix. The sequence goes on from NZ_AP025018.1 coordinate 8,029,961, forward strand.
ATAGGATTTATGAATCTCCCTACGCCCCATCATTCTTCTTACGAATATAAATTTTTTGATCAAATATTCAAAAAGTATGGTGCTTTTGTAATTTTTGTAGTACTAATGTTCTAAGGGAGATTTGTATTTCACCTCCTTAAATCTAGGTTATATGGAACGATTAACGGAAGCGCAAAAAGAATTGTACGAATGGCTAACGGAATATATCCGTATGCACCAGCATTCGCCCTCTATTAGACAGATGATGCAGGCGATGAACTTAAAATCGCCGGCGCCAATTCAAAGCCGTCTTGAGCATTTACGTACAAAGGGTTACATCGAGTGGAACGAGGGTAAAGCTCGTACAATCAGGGTATTGCGTGCATCAAGACACGGTATCCCAGTTTTAGGAACAATCGCCGCAGGTGGTTTGATTGAGCCTTACAGCGATGCAGTAGAGCATATTGACTTTATGAACTTAGCATTGCCGTTACAAACTTATGCGTTGCGCGTCACAGGTGACAGCATGATTGAGGATTTAATCGCCGATGGTGATTTAGTCTTCTTACGTCCTGTGCTTGAGCCTGACTATTTGAAGAATGGCACAATTGTTGCCGCGCGCGTCGAAGGTCACGGTACGACTCTGAAGCGGTTTTATCGCGAAGGAGAAATGGTTACTTTACAACCTGCAAACCGTAAATATGACCCAATTGAAGTAACTGCTTCAAGCGTTCAGGTTCAAGGTTCACTTGTAGCTGTATGGCGCACTGAAATTCAGTAAACCGCATCGACTTTCTGGCGCCGATGCAAAACTTGTACCTTTTTGACGAAACAAGGTGCTATAGATAATTCTGTAGAGACGTGGCAACACCCACGTCTCTGCGATCATCGATAGCGTGTTAAAAAAATTTACCAAAATAGGTATGACAGATTACTTGTTTGTTGTGCAAGTTGTGCTGTTCAGATTCACCCAGTCACACCGTAACTTGTATGACAGGTTCAAGTTGATCCCCCTATAAAGGGGGATCAAAACCCAAATATAAAATCAACTAATATATGTATCTAACCAAAACCAGGGTAGAAAAAACATCTGGGAAAATTAACTTATCTAATAAATTTCAGCTTTCAACGAAAAAATTATTTCGTTCCGTCAGTGAGTCAACCAACAACTACCATGTAAAACCATCACCTGGGCGCCCGCATATACCATCATGGTTGGTATTACGTTCATATCAAACCCAAGCGATTACCAACTGGTTTAAAAGTAATGGTCGGGGTACATTGAAAATGGCAACAGGTAGCGGTAAGACTATTACTGCATTATCAATAGCTTGTGAACTTTATAAACAAATTCAACTTCAAGTATTACTTGTAGTATGTCCTTATCGACATTTAGTGACGCAGTGGGGACGGGAATGTGAAAAATTTAACTTACAGCCGATATTAGCTTTTGAAAGTGTAAGCACTTGGCAAAGTCAGCTAACAACACAGCTTTATAATATACATTCAGGCACGCAACAATTTTTAACTATAATTACGACTAACTCGACTTTAAACACAGACAGTTTTCAATCACAGCTTAGATATTTACCTGAACGTACTTTAATTATTGGAGATGAAGCACATAATTTAGGCGCCGCAAAAGTCGAAGAAAGTCTACCTCGGCAAGTGGGATTACGGTTAGGACTTTCAGCGACACCCGAAAGATATTACGATGATGACGGTACGCAATCTTTACTTAGCTACTTTGGGGCAGTAATTCAGCCGGAGTTTACATTAAAAGATGCAATTAGCCAAGGGGCATTAGTCCACTATTTATATTATCCAGTTCTTGTAGAGTTAACCGAGACCGAAAGTATTGCGTATTCTAAGATTACGCAGAAAATTGGACGTAAACTTTTGTTTAAAAACAAAGAAGGTGCCGATTTAACTGATATAGAGAATAACGAGGATATTACACATCTATTAATGCGACGTGCAAGGCTTGTTGGTGCCGCCGAAAATAAGCTTAACGCATTGCGCGAACTCATGCAGCGGCGCCGAGAAACTACTCACACATTATTTTACTGTGGCGATGGTTCTCCTCAAGCAGACTCAAAATCTGACTTGAGTCAACTTAGGGCAGTTACTCAAATATTAGGTGTCGAATTAAATTATCGTATTACTACATATACAGCACAAACACCCTTAGAAGAACGAGAAAAATTGCGGCGCCAGTTTGAAAGTGGAGAACTACAAGGTTTAGTCGCAATAAAATGTTTAGATGAAGGGGTTGATATTCCTGCTATTCAAACAGCCGTAATACTCGCGAGTTCAAGTAACCCTCGTCAATTTATCCAGCGTCGAGGTCGAGTATTACGTCCACACCCTGGAAAAGAAAGGGCAACGGTATTCGATATGATTGTTTTACCGCCAGATTTAGATAGGAATACGTTGGAAGTTGAGCGTAATTTACTGCGGAAGGAACTAAAGCGGTTTATTGAATTTGCTGACTTAGCTGATAATGCAGGAGAAGCAAGAATCAAATTACTCGAATTACAAAAACGCTACGGGTTACTTAGCATATAACTCCTGGCAACGGATGCAACGGATGTAACGGATGAATTATTGCTCTTTCTTTCTTCGTCATGCTGAGGAACGAAGCATCTTCGTCATGCTGAGGAACGAAGCATCTTAAAAATTTCCACTCCTGTTTAAAAGTAAAGTTATAACCCATTTTTAGTATAGTTTTTTTAAAATCACCCATCCGTTACATCCGTTATAATCCGTTGCCAGTAGTTAATATTACATAAAAATTGTGTAAAGCTATATATACAAAGACTTTTGTAAGATTGCCTTGCCAATTTAAATACAGTGCGTTCACGGATAGAAAAATATGATACGAAAAAGTACAATCGTATCTAAATATATCTGGAAGAACTACTGATGGAAAAACAAAGTAAGGTAAGTAGTGACTTAGAAACAGAAAATAATTTTGACGATATTGAGGATGTACAGGCGCCTATATCCACAGCACCAGAAGAAGTGAGAAAGATAATCGAAATGGTATGGCAGTTGGAAAAAAACCGACTTGATAGAAAAAGTTATGGTCATATAAGTGACGATATTTTAACAATAATTAAGGGTGTAGTTCAATGAAGCTGATATCGATAAGTTTTTGTAACTTTCGCTCGTTTTATGGTAGAACACCAGAAATGTATCTTGCTGTTGACGAAGTAAAAAATACGACGGTGATTCATGGAAATAATGGTGTCGGTAAGACGAGTATATTAAACGGGTTTACTTGGGTGCTTTATGAAAAATTTAGCGCTGCATTTGCGTCAGCAGAACAGTTGGTGAATAAACGCGCGGTTGCAGAAGCATCTACTGGGCAAGCAGTGGAGTGTTATGTAGAAGTGACGTGGGAACATGATGGTAAACGTTACCGTGCGAAGCGTCAGAGTCGGGTGTATAGAACTGAGTCTGATGTGGAAGCGGGTAAGACTGACATGTTTATGTTGGTGACGGCAGGTGATGGAAGGTGGTTTGTCCCCGACCAACATCCAGACGATATTATTAATCAAATTTTGCCTTGTAGTTTGCACCAGTATTTCTTTTTCGATGGTGAACGGATAGAGAAAATTGTTCGTAATGATAAGAAAGCTGAAATTGCCGAAGCTACGAAAATGCTTTTGGGAGTGGAGGTAATAAACCGTTCTATAAGGCATTTGGCAGAAGCTAAACGTTCGTTAGAAGCTGAACTACGCACTATAGGTGACTTGGAAATTAAAAAGCTGCTGAAGCAGCATAATAATATTGAGTCTCAGGTTGAGGCAATTAGCAAGCGCTCTTTTGAGATTCAGCAAGAGATAGAATATCAAAATATATTTAAGCAAGAAGTTGCTGGTCGCTTACGTGAACTAGGTGCTGTAAAGGAGTTGCAAGAAAGGCGCCAGCATTTGGAGTCACAAAAAAGTTTATTACAAAAACAGTTAGCAAAAAGTAAAGATAACTTACAAAGGTTTATATCTAATCAAGGTTATAGTGTATTACTTTCAGAAAAAAATATACAGTTCCGTAATATTATTGAGAAGCTTAAAGATGCTGGTGGCTTAAAGTCTGGTATATCAAGGGAATTTGTGATTAATTTACTCAATGGCAGTAAATGCATTTGCGGTAGTTATTTACACGAACATAGTCAAGCACGTAAGCATGTTGAACAATGGTTAGAAAAAGCAGGTTCTTCCACAGTAGAAGAAACAGCTATTCGGATGACTGCACAAGTTGATGAAATTGACAAGCAAGCAGTGTCATTTTGGCAGGCAGTAGACACAGAGCAAGTAAGAATAAATGAGATTAGGCAGACACTCGGCCAAATTGAAACAGAATTGCTAGAAATTAAGGAAAAACTGCGAAAAAATCCAAGTGAAGAAATTCGCGATATTGAGCAGCGTGTAGAAGATATTGAAGCGAAGATTTCTGAGTTAATTTTTGAACAAGGTCGTAACCAGCAGCAAACCGATACTTTAAATATCGAATTAGATGATTTAAATAAACAAATAGCCAAGCAAAAGCTGAACGAAGAACGGCAACTGCTTGCACAGCGTCGTATAACTGCTACAACTGATGCCATTGACAGGTTGAGCGAAGTAAAAGCACGGCAAGAGAATCATTTTCGTTATTCACTCGAAAAGCGAGTTCAAGAAATATTTAGTGCTATATCTCCGGCGCCGTATATTCCAAAAATTAGCGACAAATACGAGCTAACCCTAATGGAGAATACCCTAGGTGTAGAAATGCCCGTTGCCGCATCAACAGGAGAAAATCAAATACTCAGCCTTTCGTTTATAAGTAGCATTATCGATAAAGTGCGCGAGTGGAGCGGAAAGAAAAAAATGTTAATGCTTCCCGAAAGCAGCACATTTCCAATAGTCATGGACTCCCCATTTGGTAGCTTAGACGAAATATCACGGCGCCATATAGCCAAAATAGTTCCAGAAATGGCCAACCAACTCGTGGTGTTAGTGACAAAAACCCAGTGGAGAGGAGAACTAGAAGAAGAAATAGCAAACCGCGTAGGCAAAGAATACATTTTAATTTACCACTCGTCTAAACCTGACTGCGAACAAGACTATATAGAACTCAGAGGAGTTAGATATCCTTTAATTAGGCAAAGTCCCAACGAATTCGAGTATACCGAAATAGTGGAGGTTAACCGCGATGTTGAGTAAATTACATCTGTGGACTATTGAGGACTACCACCGAATGATAGACGCTGAACTTCTTACAGGTGAAGATAAAGTAGAACTACTCGAAGGGTTAATTATTAAAACCAGTCCTCAACAACCTTTACAAGCTAGTACCATCCAAAGAGTATGTGATTATATATGGGAACTATTGAGAAATAAAGCTGATATTCGGGTACGGGCGCCTGTTACTTTACCACCAAACTCTGAACCAGAACCAGATATTGCCGTTGTTCGTATTAATAATGAACGATATTTTACTACTCACCCAACTCCCAATGATATTTATTGGCTAGTAGAAGTCGCAGACCAAAGTTTAGATAAAGATTGTGAAATTAAAGCGCGCGTTTATGCTAATGCGAGTATTCAGGAATATTGGGTAGTAGATGCTAAGTGTCAACAAGTTTATGTGTTTCGCAAACCAATAAAAGATAAATACGCACAGCAAATAACTTTAGATAAAAATGCCAAGCTATGTTTATTAGCTTTTCCTAATGTTGAAATCGAGGTTAAACGGTTATTTGCTAATTTCCAAATATCCTCACCCTAAAGGGAAAACCCCAGAAACCGGGTTTCTTTCTCACTGAACACAAAAATTTACAATAGAAACGAAAAGAAACCCGGTTTCTCAGCACCACGAAAAATCTAGACTTACCAAAATTATGACAGAAACAGGCAAAATTAGAATCGCAAAAGATAAAGCCGAACTAGTAAAATCTCTAACTATTTCAGGAGGTAAAACAGGGGCATTTCAAACCTTTGCTGATGTAGTTGTATTTGCAGCCACACTAGGCGCCAAGCATAAAAAGCGCGTTCCATTGGAAGGAGTATCTAAAAAAGAACCAGGACCAATACGTATAGAGCAATTTATATCAATGGGGTATGACGTAGTAATTAAATTATTAGCAGTCGTCGAAACTCAAGATGTAGAAATACTATCACCAACTGAAGAAGAGTTAGAGAAACAGCGCAATCAAATATTTGAAGAGTACGCCAACGGAGGACTAGAAATAATTCAAAATGAAGTACTTGGCGCCGTAGATTATCTAGAACGAATATTATTACTACTCAGCTACGAACGCACAAGCAAAGACAGAACAGACGGAGAATTTGATTTAACTAGATTTTTACCTTAATTAATACAAATAATATATGAACGAAACAGTTTATATAGAAACTAGCATTATCGGTTATCTTACTGCTAGACCAACTACAAACTTGATTATTGCAGCAAATATTGAAGTGACAAAACAATGGTGGAACTTGCATAGTAGCCGTTTCACGTTGTATGTATCAAAAGTCGTTTTTGATGAAGTAGCAAAAGGTGATTTAGAAATTGCGGCTCATAGACTTGATATTTTACGTGATTTTCCTGTACTTGAATTAAACACAGATGTAAAAGCTTTGGCAGCAGCATTCCTATCTCAAAGCAATCTGCCATCAAAGGCTTCTGATGATGCTGTTCATATTGCAGCAGCCACAGTACATAAAATGAATTATCTGCTAACCTGGAATTGTAAGCATATAGCAAGCGCTCAAATCCAAAGAAAACTTTCAGAAATAAGCCTTGATTTTGGTTACGAATTATCAAGAATCTGTACACCTTATCAGCTAATGGGAGAATCAATAATGTGGGAAGACGAAATTTTAGAAGAGATACGTCAAATTCGTGAAGAACATGCTAAGTCTTTTAACTATGACTTAAATGCTATGTTCGCAGATTGGGAAAAAAGACAATATGAAGATGGTAGGCAAGTTGTGAACCTATCGCAAAAACCGCGTACTCGCAAGTCATTACATCAAAATACTGAAAATATATAGATTGGGCGCCATTAAAGAAAGCGCTACAATTAGAGATGTAGTTGTAAAAACACAACTATATGTCAACCAATACATCTGTCGAACAACGCCTTGCAATGGTAGAAGCTGCAATAGCCGAGTTACAAAAACAATTAGCAGTTCATCAATCTACTAATTGGTTGCAAGAAATTACAGGCTCATTCAAAAACGAACCAGCTTTTGAAGAAATCTTAGCTTATGGACGGGAGATGCGTAAGGCAGATTATCCGCTCACAGAAATTAATGATAAGTAATGGAAAATCATCAAATCTAGCTTAAATAAAAATTATATGAAAGACACTTCTTACTACTCAAATATTTTTTCTAAACTGAACGTAAGCAAAAATAAAGAATTAGGAACTGCGAATCATAAGCCAATACTAATATTAAGTGTTATTGATTTATTTACACGAGGAATAATTACAACGAATCAAATTCTGGTATCTGATGAACTTGTTGATACTTTTAATAAATATTGGGATGTATTAGGCACGAAAACACGAAGAGGAGGCTTACATTATCCATTTTATCATTTGCGAAGCGAAGATTTTTGGCATTTAATCTTTAAACCAGGTTATGAGGAATTGCAAAATAAAACAGTAAAGAACTTAAGACCGAAAACACTTAATCAATTGAGACTAGCAGTAGAATATGCTTATTTAGATGATGAATTGTTCAATTTGCTACGAGATGAAGGAGCGCGAAGAGAATTAGTTGAATCATTGATTTCAGCATGGTTTTCTAATTATGCAAATGGGATTGAAGAAGTTATTACAATAAATCAGAACTTTCAGGACTTATCACCAGAGTTAGATATTTCAGAAACAGTAAATTACGATGCTCAATCTAAGGAATCTTTAAAAACATCAATTATTAGGAATGCTTTTTTTAGAAAAGCCGTATTACATACTTATGAATACAAATGTGCTTTTTGTGGATTAAAAGTAATGAAGTCCAGCAAATATTATATAGTAGATGGAGCGCATATCAAGCCCTTTGGAGAATTCCGTGATAGCAGAATTAAAAATGGTATATCGCTATGCAAAAATCACCATTGGGCATTTGACATAGGCTTATTTACTGTTGATGATAAATACAAAATTGTCATGAGCAAAAATTTTGAAGAAGAATCTCCAAATGCCCAATCCATGAAAGATTTTCATGGCAAAGACTTATACTTGCCACGTTTAGAAAAGTTTTATCCAGAGCTAGAAGCTTTTGAATGGCATCGCCAAAATAAGTTTGATAAGTAATTTGAAAATAACTTATAACTTAGCTGGTAGCCCTAATTCTTGTGGGTCAACATAATCACCCTCAAAATTTATAGTTTTACTTCCAAAAGTCCTTGTTTTAGCAAACTCTTTCCTTAATTCAGAAATTTCCATAGAATCCTTCATTCCACCTAAAATATATACTAGTAGCTTGGCTGCTAAGTCTTTTCCTGCAACTGTTATTCGCTTGCGATTTGTATCATACAAAACTCCGTACCAAAGTGAGTTAGTAAATTCCATGTTGCTGAACCCACCTTTTTTATCAAATGTACAAAGCTTTTTGAAAATTTTCTCAAGCGATAATCCCTTTTTAAATACAAGAATGCCTAATGCTTGTACTAAGGCGACTTGACCGACAGGACGGAAAAGCATATTTCCTTCACCGCCATTTTTTTCAAAACTAAATCTTCTTAAGGAAGGTGTATCTTCATCTTCTAGTATCCTATAGCTAGGAAGACTGGCTAAGTAATCAAAAAGCGTACTAAACTCTTTTATTCCTTCTTCGAGTTCTTCATCGTCAGGACGCATGGATATTAATCCCTTTTCTTTTTTCCAGTGTAGATATTTTTGTCCCAAGTACCGCTCTGACATTTCTTTTAGTGCTTGTAGCGTCGTTAAAACGGTTGACTTCGGCGCCACTGTTGCACTATTCCAGTTAATGCGGGCTTGCCTATCTTCACGTTGTTCAAGCAGTGGATGAGTAACAGCTATTTTTCTTGCAACAATAGAAAAACCGTCATCTTCGTCTAACTGGGTTAGTTGGCCTTTAGTTAAAGGAATAGCCATCAGGTTTACATGAACAAAAATTGAGCGTACACGTCTTGTTGCTTGCTGCCTCGTTTCTCCTGCTGTTACCGCTGAAATAAACTCAATACCAATTTTTTCTTGTGGCAGTTTCTCCAAATAATCTGAGGATAAATCAAATTGTTCAATTAAATCACTAAGTTTTATCAATGATTCGTATGGAGTTTTATCTTTCTTATAGCGTTGCAGTTGGCGGTTGCCGAGTAACTCTATCAGACCCTGCACCCCCATTAACCGATGCTGTCCATCAAGAGCATATATTGTTACGTTTTGTGTATTTACATTAAGAAAACCAAATCTACCTTCTTCATCAAATGAAATAAATTCAGCAGCAGATTTTAATGCTTTTCCTTCGTCATCCCATTCTGGCGCCTTTGGAGTATCGACCCAAGGCTGGTTTAATACAACTAAAACAGGAGGAAACTTATGGTGCTTACGTGATGCTAAGTACTGAACTAAGGCAGCTTGACGTGACCAGTCTAAAGGACGTTGGTTAATTTCATCGATACTATCGGCATCAATCTCGATATTACCGCTAAGAGGATTATACTTATGGCTTAGTAAAGGCAAATGTGAAGCAAAGTTAACTCGGCTAGCAAACCATTCCAATGTAACAGAGCTTACATACGCTTCCGTACCACCCATCTCTGTTTTTTGTGCAGGTATTAGGTTTCCGCCATCTAGATAATTTTCTAAGAGCGAAGAAAGTATTTTTTGATTCCTAAGTTCTGGTTCGTTATACTGATGGATAATTTCAGGTATTAGGTCTGATTTGCTTGAAATCATAAATAATGTGTCGAAAGTCGTAATTTGAACAAGATTCACTATATACAAAGTAAGGACATAATAAAAATAGTTTTTAAAAACCTTAATTTTATGTGATACTAAAACTTGCTCTTGTGCAACGAAGCTGTCATATATAAGGTTTTTACGACTAGACCCATAAAGTTGAGTCCGTTTAAAATCAGGCATTAAGTTTAAGCAAGGCAGTTGAATAGGTAGAGAAAATGACTGCAACACAACAGCCAGAAAATAAAAATCAAGGTCAGCGGACTGTTTCTGAGTTTGTCGAAGTTATTGAGGCACTGACTCAGGAAATACAGGAACTATACTGCCTAGATGCCATTCCTTGGGTTATTGGTTATTCTGGCGGAAAAGATTCTACCGCGACTTTACAACTTATATGGGATGCAATAGCAAAACTTCCTATTTCCAAGCGGCAAAAAGTAATACACGTTATTACAACTGATACATTGGTTGAAAACCCTATTGTTGCTTCTTGGGTGCGTAGCTCACTCATCCAAATGAAAAGAGCCGCAACTGAGCAACAAATGCCTTTCGAGCCTCATTTATTGACTCCAGAGATCGCACAAACATATTGGGTTGGTTTAATTGGAAAAGGATACCCGGCGCCTCGTCATAAATTTCGTTGGTGTACTGGCAGGTTAAAGATTGACCCATCAAATCATTTTATTCGTGATGTTGTTAGAGCAAATGGCGAGGCAATAGTCGTTTTGGGCACTCGCAAAACCGAAAGTCTAAATCGTGCTTTAATTATGGCAAAACGTGAAGCACGACGAGTACGCGAACGTGTTAGTCCTCATCCGAGTTTAATAAATTCTCAACTTTACACTCCTATTGAAGATTGGCGAACAGATGAAGTTTGGCTTTATTTAATGCAGTGGCAGAATCCTTGGGGTTATAGTAATAAAGATTTATTCGCTATGTACCGAGGAGCAACGGCTGATAATGAATGTCCTTTAGTTGTCGATACATCTACCCCTAGCTGCGGTAGTTCCCGTTTTGGATGCTGGGTATGTACACTAGTTGATAGTGATAAATCATTAACAGCAATGATTCAGAATGACGAAGAGAAAGAATGGTTACAGCCATTAGTCGATTTTCGTCTAGAACTGGATATAGAACATGACCGTCATAAGCGAGATTTTCGTCGTATTTGGGGGGAGGTTCAACTTTTTGAGCGTAACGTCAATGGAGAAACATCTGTTGAACCAATACCGGGTCCATATACAAAATATTGGCGTGAGTATTGGTTAAGGCGCCTACTTGAAGCCCAAACAGAAGTTCGTCGTACTGCACCACCAGAAATGCGTGATATTTATCTAATTACCCTAGAAGAGATAAGTGAAATTCGTCGTATCTGGTTGCAAGAAAAGCATGAATTTGATGACAGTGTACCTCGTATATATAAAGAAGTGACTGGAGAAGATTTTAAAGACCCCCGTCCTGGCGCCGGCTACAGTTTACTTGGTAGCGACGAATGGGAAGTTCTCGAAGAACTTTGTGGCTCAGATGCTATGCATTTAGAGTTAATGGCAAAGCTTTTAGATACCGAATATCAGTATCGCAAGCGCGGGCGCCGTGTAGGAATATACGACGCATTAGAAAAATGTTTTGACACAAGCTCACGTTCGCAGGAAGACGCAATAAAAAATGCTCACTTAAAACGTGATTTAAGAGAAGCCGTTAGTGAAGGGAACGTAGCTAAAGTTAAACAGCTAACTCTTGGCGATGCATTGTTAGCAGAAGCTAATCAAGCAGAAGCTAATCAAGAAGAATCTACAAATGATTCTACAAACGACAATAAAAATTGGAAAAACATTAAGTTTAAAAAGGGATAAAAAAAATTTTCACAAAAGCGTAAAAAATATGTAGTCCTTGTAATACAATTATCTTGATTCAATTGAGATAGTATATGTTTTTTAGCTTTAAAATCAGACAAAAAAATAATTATGAAATTTATTGAACTAGTATTACAAAATTTTGGACCCTATGTGGGTAAGCAAGTCATTAACCTTGATACTCAAAGTAATGACATCTCGCGTCCTATTTTACTATTAGGCGGAATGAACGGTGGTGGTAAAACAACTTTTATGGATGCTCTTCGTCTAGCGTTATATGGTCATCGCGCTTATTGTTCAACTCGTGGAAATTTAAATTATAGTGATTTTTTACTTCAATGTATTAATAGCAATACAAAAGCAGATGATACACGAGTAGAACTAGTTTTTGAGAATATTGAAAATGATAAACCAATTAGGTATCGTGTTGTTCGTGCATGGAACAGAAGTTTAAAAGATGGAAAAGATTCTTTAGGAGTATTTAATACAAAAGATGATACTTGGACGCTAGAGGAACTAGTTAATACTTGGGATGATTACATAGAAAATTTATTACCTTTGGGTATTTCTAACTTATTTCTATTTGACGGCGAACAAGTAAAAGAATTAGCAGAGCAAGAAACACCTCCTCCTACTGTTGCAGATGCTATTCGCGCATTATTAGGGTTAGAATTAGCAGAAAAGTTAACAGTTGATATAGAGATTTTAGTTAATCGTAAGCGTAAAGAAATAGCTGATACTAAAGAATTAGCAAATTTAGAGGATATCGAAGAAAAAATTATTTTGCTCCAAGAAGATTATCAGCAAAATAAAGATTTAGAAGATTCTTTTTTGAAATCTTTAGATAAAGCTGATAAGAATGTAAAAGAAGCATTAGATAAATTTGTGTCAGAAGGAGGAAAAATCGCAGCCGAACGCAGTCAACTAGAAAAACTTCGTAACCAAAAAATATCAGAAGTTGAAGAAGCACGCAAAGGGATGTGCGATATGGCTGATACTGCATTACCACTAGCTTTAGTAGAAAACTTACTTAGTAAAGCAAAAGTACAAGGCGAAAAAGAATTAAGTATTCAACAAGCACAAATTGCTAGTAATATTTTATTAGAACGTGATAAACGACTATTAGATTTGATTTCTAGCTTAGATATATCAACAGAAGAATCTAAAAAAATTAAAGCGTTTTTAGATGAGGATATTTCAACGTTAAATTCTAACTTAATTCAACCTGAAGAATCTTGGTTATTAGCTGATGCAGAAAGTATTAGTAAACTAAGTAACATTCTTTACTACTTACATAACTCAAAAAATCTTGCTAAACAGCAATTAAAGATCCTCCAAGTTAAAGAAGATGAAATTGTAACTTTGGAGCGTCAAGTACAAACAGCAGCCTCGCCAGAAGACTACAATAAATTACAGAATGCCTTAAAAGAGGCACAAACTAAAGCTTCACAAATAAATAGTAAATACGAAGTAGTAAAACGTCGTGTAGCAGAGTTAGAAGTAGAGATTGAAGCGGCAAAAAAAGAGTTAAGAGAATATACAACTCAAACAATTGACCGAAAAAACATTGAGCATATAATAACTGCATCTTCAAGAGTTCAAGAAACTCTTAAACAATTTCGCGAAAAACTAACCCGTAAAAAGCTGAATAAACTTGAACTTGAAGTAACAGATTGTTTTCGTTACCTACTACATAAATCTGACTTAGTTCATCGCGTAGCAATTGAAACTGTAACATTTAGCCTTTCATTGTACGACTCACAAGGTAAAGCTGTTCCTAAGCATCGTTTATCAGCAGGGGAAAAGCAGCTTTTAGCCATAGCTTTTTTATGGGGACTCGCGCGTGTATCTGGGCGCCGTTTACCTGTTGCCATCGACACACCATTAGGGCGCCTTGACTCATCGCACCGAGGTAACTTAATAGAAAGATACTTCCCCGCAGCAAGTCATCAGGTAATATTACTCTCTACAGATACAGAAATAGGTAAAGCCGAAGTTGAAAAACTCCGAGAAAACGAAGCTATTGCGCGCGAGTATTTACTTAAGTATGACTCGGCAAAGCGTCAAACATCAGTAGTTGATGGTTATTTCTGGTAATAAAGGACAAGTAAGCAATGTTAAGCTGTTTTGATGTAGCTAAATATTTTTTGACTCAAATTTCTGAAGATGCAGGAGACTTGATGTCAAATCTCAGGTTACAAAAATTAGTTTATTACGCTCAGGGGTTTTATTTAGCACTTTATGATACACTGCTGTTTCCTGAACCTATAGAAGCTTGGATACATGGGCCTGTTGTTCCTGTGTTGTTTGAATATTACAAAAAGTATGGAACAGGCGCCATTGATTACCCTAATAATGTAGATTTTTCTATATATGACGATGATACAAGAAGTTTTTTAGATGAGGTTTATTTAGTATTTGGGCAATTTGCTGCTTGGAAGTTACGCAATATGACTCAGGAAGAATATCCTTGGAAATTAGCGGCTCAAAGTCATGCAGAAATTTCTCATAAGTCAATGAAGGAATATTTTAAAACTCAGCTAAACAATGAAGAAGCTGATTAATGTAATAAACTTTATCCTAACTAGTAAGGTGGGCAGTGCCCACCCTACTCAGCACTCAGCACTTTATACTCAGCACTCATTATGGAACCACCTCTTGAACGTGTCAAATTATCGCAAACGGCGAAAGAGCAATTAATTAAGCTCAAGCGCATTACAAAAATAGACCAATGGAATATATTATGCCGTTGGGCACTATGTCGTTCGCTAGCAGAACCAACACCTCCCTCCCCGGTACCTATAAAATTAGATAGTAATGTAGAGATGAATTGGCGTGTATTTGGGGGTGAGATTTCCGATATGCTGTTAATTGCTCTTAAGCAGCGTTGTTATAACGATGGTTTGGGTACTACAAAAGAAGTTTTAGCAGAACAGTTAACATTACACCTGCACCGTGGCATAGGTTATTTGGCTGGCGAACAAAAGATTAAGAAAATTGAAGATTTCATTGAGTTAACAGTTAATACGTAGTATCACCATTAAACGATACAAATTTGAGTATTAGGGTATGTCGGTGAGCTACTTATCAGACGATGAGATTTATCAAAAAGTTAGTAATATAGTAGCTTCGTTTAAACTTCTTGAGTGTTACGAATGTGCTACTGCTATTGTGCGTAAGGTGGGCAGTGCCCACCAAGACCTTGATATGCTAGGAGTATGGTGGGCAGTGCCCACCTTACAGATACTTATATTTTTTCAAAAATAATTTAGGATTGCTATAGTAGCGCTAAAACTTTAACCTCTATAACAAGTGTTTGATTTTTATTTTAAGAAACTTCTAAATTTATTACAATCTTAATCCTCCTTACCCCCATTATTAAGGTTATTAAGGGGGTTTGGAGGATTCAATATCCAAATTTTCAACTTTCCGCAGTATGCTCATCCTCATCTTCTAGATGCTCATGAATAGGTCTACCTGACCAATCTATTGGTTCGAGTAAACTTGCTCTAAAATCTTCTACAGTATCACGGTACTTCTGTTTTAAATCCCTTATTCTAATATTAATCTTTAGTCCCAACGCATGACTTATCATTGATACAATTAAACCTCGTGCTTCCTTGCCAGCATCCGCACGTTGTTTCGTTGGCTTCCAAATTACATTTACCCAAGGCGCCTTATCTATATCGACAGGTACATAAGTCATAATAGCATCAATTGCATCTTCAATCGATTTACCTTGAACTCTAACCAGCTTCAATACATCAGCTAAAATGAACTGACCAATAGGACGAGCATAAACGTTTCCCCCAGCAGTTGGTTTTCCAATATCATCAAACAGAAGCACACCATCAGCATCGGTACGTTTACGAATATCTCCAGCTTTTTTCCTACCCTTAAGAACATCATCAAAACCAGGACATTTACGTAACCAATACATCCAAATATTTTCTAAATATTCATAAAATTTATCTAATTCTTCATCAGAAGGTCGAAACTGTTTAAATTTTGCATCAATATCCAATCCTCCATTATAAGCTCCAAGCAATATTTCGTTAATGTCATAGAATGTTGTCAATGTTCCAATATAAGGGTCATGTACTTTTTTTGGCGATATTTGCTTAGAACCTAAATTACCCAAAATTAATATTTTTAACGTGTCGTTCTCTTTAATTAAACGACGTGAAACAATTGCCACTGCATCATCTTCATCAATGGCAATATTCATACCAGAGCTTGTAGGTTTTGCTCGACGATTTAAAGTCGAAAATAATCTTCGAGTTCTCTCAAGTCCTTCTTTTGTATTCTCGTGCTTTAAAATAATAACAGTAATTTCTTCTTTCCCTAAATCAGGATTTTGTCTCAACGCTTCTTGAATTGATTTTAGTCGGTGTTGACCATCTAAAGCATAATATATTTGACTCCCATCAAACCGTAATAAGCCAAATCCGTAACTTGAACGGTCTTCTTTATCATCAATTAAATGATGCTCATCCACTTTTACGTGAGAAAACTCTGGTTCTCCTCCATATACAGCTACTACCAAGGCGCCGTAAAATCTTTGTGGTGCATTTAAAAGATAAGGAACCATTTCCTTTTGCACACGGTCTTGAATTTCTCTTTGAATTAATTCATCTAAATGTTGATTTGTGTGGATTTCTTCTGCTAGTCTACATTCACGCGCGACTTTACCCAACTTCATAACGGTGACAAAATAATCCCAGTCACCCATTTTCGCTTTTAATGCTGGTACATAATCTGCCATGATAGTGCTTCCCTAATTAAATGATTTTACTATTTATATTTCGTGTGCGGCGCCTATGACACAATTAAGCAAGGTTCTCATTCTCATAAAAACCCGCATCTATTCGTCAATGCGACACTAGCTTGGTGTAGTTACAAATTAATTAACTGATTTGAGTATGGAAATAATCTGGGCAATATTAAAAAAGGTTAACTCCAACTTTTATAACAAATACTTAAGTAATTCGTATGTAAATTAGCTTGGCTTTACAGTAATTTTACATACCGAAGCACTTTTATGTGTTTAAAAGAAATGAAGTTACACAAATAAGATTATAAATACTCTTGTGGGATGGGCAGGAAAGCCCGTCTGATATTAAATATGGTTATATTAAAGGCGGGCAAGGATGCCCGCTCCACAAGACAAAAATTATAAGTTACTCAAATTTAACTTTGCTATAAATATCAGCAAGCATTATTTGGAAGGGCATTGAGTTCAAAGATAAAGTTTGATTTAAATCATCATATTCTGTAAATGTCCAAGTTTTGCTGTTAGTGTTATAATATTGCTCAACATGTACGCTATATTGGTCTATTAAAACATATTCTTTAAAAGTAGGGATAGTACGATAGGCAGCAAATTTTTGGTCTTTATCATATGCCCTTGTAGATTCTGATAATACCTCAGCAATCATTAAAGGATTAGTAATTGTATCTCGGCGCCCTTCTTGTAATTGTATCTCACCTTCAACTACCATTACATCAGGATAAGTGTTAATGCGTTTTTTAGGTATCCAGAGTTTTTGGTCTGAAACAAAGGTTTCATATGATTGCTGTTTCACGGCTAAATTCAATGCTGCGCTAAAGTTTAAAGCTATTCTATTGTGATTCGGCGTTCCACCAGTCATAAGAATAATTTCACCATCAATGTACTCATGACGTTCCTGTGAATTAATTTCTAATTCAAAATATTCGTCAAGAGTATAATATTCTTTTTTGTTAGCTTGTACAATCATTTGATTATTGCCTAAGCATTCAAGTTATTACCTTATATTATAAATATATTTAGAGTGTTTTTAGAATAGTTGTAACAATTTAGACTTATATTATGAACCAGATAATCCGGAGGATTTCCCGCAGGGTAGGCACAAAGGACACAAAGAAAGAGGAATAGTTTTTGTGTTAAATATAATACCTGAAGCAAGTTAGGGCGCCTGAATTATCAAGAAAATTAAAGTTTTGCTCTAAATCACTGCAAAAAATATATATAGATAATTATCCCTTCCATCTTCTTCCTATGACCGGGAGCTACATTGAAATTGAACGTCACCGTGCTGCGATACAGCGTGTTGATATATCACGTCCTGTGAAACTGGCCTTAGAGTGGAATATTCTCACTCAAAGCAATACTTTTTTTGACTACGGTTGTGGTTATGGTGGTGATGTTCAGCGCACTACGAAACTAGGGTATCAAAGTACTGGTTGGGACCCTTATTATTTTCCGAATGAGACGTTAGTTACTGCGGATGTTGTCAATATTGGTTATGTTCTCAATGTTATTGAAGATACTACTGAACGCGCAGAAGCTCTTTCTAAAGCTTGGAACCTTACACAAAAAGTACTCGTTGTTTCAGCACAAGTATTAGTTAATGCTCCAAGTCATCATCAAATATCTTACGGAGATGGAATAGTTACCCGTTTAAATACGTTTCAGAAATATTACGAGCAAGAAGAACTTAAAAAGTATATAGATGAGACATTAAACGTTGATGCTGTACCTGTGGCTTTGGGTGTTTATTTTGTCTTTCGTAATGAAGAAGAAAAACAACATTTTAAAGCCATTAGATATTTCTCTCGCACTTCCACACCGCGCGTTCGTATTCCTACCAAGCGTTTTGAAGACTACCAAGAAATACTGCAACCGCTAATGGAGTTTTATACACAACGTGGTAGATTACCTATAAAAGGAGAGTTAGTAAACCAAGAACAATTATTAATCGAGTTTGGTAACTTTAAGCGCGCGTTTGCCGTTATCCTCCAAGCAACCGATGAAACTGAATGGGATGCTATCGCTTATCGTCGTTCGCTCGATATCCAAGTATACCTGGCATTAATGCAACTCGAAGGTAATCGTTCCCTCTACAAACTACCATTAGAAATGCGCCAAGATATCAAAGCCTTTTTTGGTGACTACGAAGACGCTTGTGATGTCGCTGACAGAAAACTATTTAGCTTAGGGCAAGCAGGAGTCGTTAAAACCGCGTGTGATAAAAGTAAAGTCGGCAAACGCACCCGCAGCGCACTTTATGTCCACGCTTCCGCACTCCAAGAACTCGACCCTTTACTGCGAATATATGAAGGATGTGCAACCCGCTTTATTGGACGTGTTGATGATGCTACTTTGATAAAATTTTACATTGATGAACCGCGAATATCCTATTTATATTATCCAGATTTCGACACAGACCCACATCCAGCTTTAAAAGCTAGTATTAATATTGACCTTAAAACACTTAGAGTAACTCACTACGACTATTCAGACAGAGCAAACCCACCTGTTTTACACCGTAAGGAAACATTTGTTGTCTCAACTTATCCTCAGTATGATTTATTTGCCAAGTTGACTCAGCAAGAAGTAGAGTTAGGGTTACTCAAAAATAAAAACGAAATTGGCACGCGCGATGGTTGGTTAAAGTGTCTAGCTGAACATAATGTGGAAATTAAAGACCACCAAGCAGTGAAAAACCGATGAAATATGTAAGGGCGGGCAAGGATGCCCGTCCCATACTATTAATGTATGGTTTATGCGTGAAATTACCTAATACATGTGGCAATATATTCTGAATTGTATCGCTTGTGTATTACGTTTGATGAAAAATAAGCATAAAAAATAAAATCGGTGTTATTTTCTGCACAATTGACCGGGTGCGGCGCCTATAGATATGAACAAAACAGATTATTCCAATATAAGGATGTTGAAGTGGTGAATGATATAAAAGCATTAACAAAAGCTGTTGGCAGTCGTAAGATGACTTCGCTGCTAATTCTCGGCTTTGCGTCGGGGTTGCCGTTATTTTTAACGAGCCGTACTCTCCAATTATGGATGCAAGACGCGAAAATTGACATTGGGGTAATAACGCTGTTTGGCTTGGTCAGTTTACCCTATTCATTAAAATTCTTATGGTCGCCTTTACTCGATAGATTTAATCTCCCATTTTTAGACCCGCGACGTGGGTGGCTGTTAATAACTCAGATTGGGTTAGTTGTTTCAATTATAGCGTTGGCATTCCAGCAGCCTGCCCAAAATAACCAAATTTTACAGCTTTTAGGAATAAATTGCCTAATTATTGCGTTTTTGAGCGCTACACAGGATATTGCTGGTGATAGCTACCGTACAGATGTTTTAAATAAACTTGAATTAGAAACCGGAGCATCGCTTTGGGTTTTAGGATATCGTTTGGCATTGTTCATTACACTTTCCCTCGCACCAATGCTTGCCGATGTTATTCCTTGGAATGGAGTATATCTCGTAATAGCTGCAATTATGGGTGTAGGGATTATAGCAACGTTGATTGCTCCACCTATACAACGACGTAACCAGCAAAATAATTCTTCACTATCACTATTAGATGTAGGTATTGTCGTTGCCATTATTGGTGTCATTGTCGGATTACTATCTTGGGTGATGGGAGACCCTTGTTTGGATGCAGCGAGAAAATGTACTCCTTATGAAGCACGTCTATTTCAGTTTTATTGGATACTCGCAGCGTTGTTAATTGGTTGGATTACCCTATCAGTTATGGCGCCTAAACCCCCAGTATCTCAACATGCAGAAGAACAGCCGCCACAATCGCTCCAAGATGCTCTGGTTCTACCATTACAAGAATTTTTTCATCGTTATGGATTAACTCAAGCAAGCTTAATATTAGTATTTATATTGCTGTATAAATTGGGTGACTCTGTAGTGGGAATTACAGCTAATTTATTTTTACGCGAAATAAATTTTACTAAAACTGAAATTGGTGCGATTCAAGGAGGAATGGGGTTCATTGCTACCACCGTGGGTGTTCTGGTTGGTGGTATTGTCCTTTCCAAAATTGGTATAAATAGAGCGCTCTGGATATTTGGAATACTGCAATTACTCAGCAACCTTGGTTATTATGCTTTATCACTAGTTGGCAAAAAGGACTTTACGCTTTTAATTTTGGCGATTAACATTGAAAATTTCTGTGCTGGACTCGTTACTGTGGTAACTGTGGCGTATTTGATGAGCTTGTGTAATCACAACTTTACAACTACACAGTTCGCGTTGTTTTCTAGCTTGATGGCAATTAGCCGTGACATTCTTTCCGCACCCGCAGGACAATTAGCTAAGGCAACAGGTTGGTCTTCATTTTTTCTGCTTTCACTAGTTGCAGCATTGCCAGGATTGCTTCTACTACCTGTTATTGCCCCTTGGGAACGCAAGCCCGTTTCAACAATGCCCAGACCCGGACTAGATGAATAAATATAAGGAAGTTTAATCTATGGGGCAAAGAGTTGTCGTTGTTATTTCTACGACCATCCTTTTTCTAACAGGTCTTTTACTCGGTTACGTCCTCTCACAACTTGTTCTCGGACGCTTGGCACTTAATATTGTCACCTTTCTTGGAACATTTAGCTTGATTGTTATCTTCGCCACCCTTTACTACGTATTATTTTGGGAGTTCCGCAGACAGCAAGCACAACCAGTAGGGCGCCAACCGTTAAATCAACAATACAGCGCGGATGAATTTGCACCCCCCATCGCCCAACTCAAAAACCAACTTGTTAATTTATTAGGAGGAGATAGCGAAGGCGCCGAGCGTCTTGTAGCCCAAGCGCGTAAAACCTATCCCAAAATGCCAGAACATTGGTACTGGGAAAGAGTTATCGCCGATGTAGAACGCGATAGACGATAATCTTGTAGGATAGGCATCCTGCCTGTCCTTTCCATTTTTTAAAAGCTGTATTGACGCTAAAATATGTGAGGCAAGGTTAATAAATCTTTAACTAATAGAATCATGAATATTGTTCGTCAATACATCGCCCCTTTCATAGCCATTATTATTTTTTTTATTGCTCTAGCAGCAACCAGCGCGCGTATCTTCTTGCCGTCTGACATGTCGGCGCCTGCTCCTGTAGATGGTGTGGGATTTAATGGTAATGAGTTACATAATCAAAATAGTATTTATGTTTCAATGAAGGCGCCTTCTCTTTAAGATTGCTTGCTTTGAGTTTGGGACGGGCAAGGATGCCCCGAACTTTGCCAGAAGAATAATCTCCTGGCAAGTTCTCTCCATCCCACAAGATAAAACAACAAAGTTGGTATATATAAAGTAAAATTTACCAAAGGTTATTTTTTTTCAGTGAGTTTTTGTGTCAGATTGTACTTACTGAGTTCCCGTAAACAGCTTTGAATTCCTTTTTAATACCATCATATAAAATTCGCAAAGGCTCAACTCTAGACAGAGCATTACTGGTAAAGTTCATGCAACTGACTTACCAAGACATTTTTCCAAACCAAGATTTTTCGCATTTGTCGAAGACTGTTGAGCAATATCTATCGAGCGAAACCCCTCTGTGGTGGGTAAACTTTACAGACAGTGAAACTCTAACCCAAGAAACTTCTCCTGTAGCTTGTCTTTGGATGGGAAACGCTATCGACCAAATTACAGGTCAGCGTCATGCTCACCTATTTTTACTGTACGTTGTTGCTGAACATCGGCGCCGAGGTGTAGGTAGAGCATTAATGGAATATGCACAAACTTGGGCAAGAGCGCGAGGGGACAAGCAAATTGGTTTACAAGTGTTTTCTTCAAACACACCTGCGCTTAACTTATATAATCAACTCGGTTTTCAAACGCAATCTTTGTGGATGATAAAACCATTGGAAAATGGGGAGTGAAAAGCGGCCTTCCCCAAATTAAAATCAAAAAGGTGTGGAAGATAGCCGCTTGTAATGGTACTTTTTATTTATGTATGATGAAGATGACCTCAGCTTACTCGACCCAGAAGCCGAGCTAGAAAGTCCTCTCGACAGTATTGAACCGCTGACTGAAGAATCAGAGGCACAATTACCTGACCCGGATGAGATGCTCGCGCTTCTTGATAGCCCTGTGCCACAGCAAAGAATGCTAGCGGCACGTGCTTTTAGTGACATAGAAGATGCGCGCGCAACTTCTCCATTAATACGTTTATTAACAGACACTTGTCCTTTAGTTAGGGTGAGTGCAGCCTATGGAATTGGACGTAATCCCTGTTCCGAAGCAGTAGAACCACTGATACATCAGTTAAATCGCGACTGGAACGGCTACGTGCGTAAAGGCGTAGTTTGGGCATTAGGAAACTGTCGCGACCGTAGAAGTTTAGCCCCCTTAGCTAATGCACTCAAAACAGATATTTCGGCTGTACGACTGTGGGCAGCTAGCGCACTTGCTCAAATGGCAAACATAGGTTATGACGCTGTTGTTGGCGCCATGCCTCCTTTGGTTGCAGCTTTGGTTCAAGACCCAGTTGGTGCAGTTCGGAGTAATTGCGCTTGGTCTATTGGACAATTGTGTCGTGAGCTACCTTCTAACGTAGTTTACGCTACCGCAATTGATGCCTTAATTCAAACCTTTGCCGAAGACACCGACCTAGGAGTACGCGAAGACGCAAAAGCCGCTATTTTAGGTGTCGGAGATACGCGCGGACTTCAAATGATAGAAACGCTGGAACAAGAAGGATGGTTTTAATTGAGTGCTGAGTGGAGAGTGCTGAGTGGAGAGTGGAGTTAGGAGTTAAGAGTAGGGTGGGCAGTGCCCACCTTACGAGTTAGCAATTATAAATCAATAGTTACATCCGTTGCGAGCGTTCACCATAGCGTAACAATTTTTCAATTGCTCCTAAACGATTTTCCCAGACGCGCACCTGGTAGGAATTTTCTGCTGACTGCTCACGCATCCACCCTCTAAATTGTGATTGGAAACGCGAGAGTGATGACTTTGCTGTGGTTAAGCGTGAAGCACTGGGTGTTTCTGCTAGTTGATTTAATGCTGTTTCTAAGACATTTGCTTGTTGTTTGAAAGCTGATAGTGCTGTTGGTGTTAATTTTAATTGATTATTTTGCTCAATCCATTTCCATTCTGCTTGTAGTGCTGTGTAACGTACTGCTGCTGTTTTAAAGGGTTGACGATGTGGTATTGGTTCAGAGGCGCCTGTTGATGATTTAACGGTAGCTGAATTACCTTGGGTATTATTAAATACTTGTTGCAATTCACCTGTTAAATTTTCTGCTGCAAATAATGCATAACCAACAGCAGGCAAGTCTCTAATAACTTGAAGTTGGTCGAATGCTCCTGGTGTTGGTAGGTTTAGTAAGCGAATACCTGGTACTAATAATGCGGCGCCAAGTTGCCCAAATTGTGTGGAAGCTATCCACGGTTGTGCGAGTCGCTCGAAGCGTGTAGTATCTAGCGCATAAGTCATTGGCACTATTAAATCTATATCACCTCGTCTCGCCCAAACTTCCCAGTTTTGCTGAATTTTTTGAATTCGTTCTTGTTCAGGTAACGGAAACACAGCTACTGATATAGTTAAATCAGGTTTCTTGGCCCGTAAAGAACGTGAAACTTCTGCCACAAAACTATTAACTTGCTCTGTGCGGAATGCCGTCCATTTCTGCCATAAATCTGTTTGACTGGGTGAAATGGTTGCTGGGTCAATACCATATATTTGCCGAAATTGAAGACGTGCCGCTGTTCCATACCCATAAAGTCTTCCTGCACTGGGGTCTTGAAATGGGTAACGAATATAATCTAGCTGTAACCCGTCTACGTCATATTTCGTAATTATTTCTTCGTATAACAACCGCAAATATTGCCTTACCTGGGGATTTGCTGGGTCGAAAAATGGTTTACCTTGACCTTGAGGTACCATTTGACCTCTATGGTCATATCCTGCCCAAGAAGGATTTGCTGCTAATACTGGGCCTGGATAGTTTTTATCTATACCCAACAATTCGTTATGTCGCTGATTTCCGGCTGCAAATACCCAAACCCAAGCGTGTAATTCCATACCACGCGCTTTTGCTAGTCTTACAGCAGATGCAAGGGGGTCCCAACCTCGAATCAATGGGTTTTGCTGCGGCGCCACTTTACTTGGGTAAATTGGATAGCTGGCGTTGAGTGTTTCAAAAAATACTGTGTTAATTCCGGCTTGGGCGAGTCTATCAAAAACACGTGCAAGTCCTGCCTCGCTTCCGGCTCGAACTATTGTGCCTCTATCTAGCCACATCGATCTAATTTCTGGTTGTGCCATTCGCTGGTCAACAGGAAACTGCTTCCATAAGGAACTGCGCGCTGCTAACCATGCAGAACGAGCTTGAGCATATTGTCCTCTGGCAACAAGTTGAGGAATGCTGTCTGCAACTTGACGCGCTTGGGAGTTACTAAAAGTTGGCGCCCCAGGTCTAACGGATGCAAAACTTGCTTGTTGCGCTTTTAGTGGCTGTACTCTACCAGAGATTGCTGATGCTGATAATTGAGAACTTTCGACTCGTCCAATCAAGTTTTGCAGTTCTTGACGTAATGCTGCTGCTTCAGAGGCACTTATTGGCTTAGTCGAATTTGGCACTACGTCTAGGCGCACATTTTGTTCGAGTTGGTCAATTGCTTCGTCGCTTCTGGGTATATTTCTAGGAAAACCACTTTGAGAGTTTGTAGCTGTCGCCGTTGTCCTTGCTGTTGGAGAGGTAAATATTGAGGGGTCAACTTTTATTGCTCCAAATTGCTGTGTATTTGAAGCTGGAGTATTTGTATTTATAGATGTAGAAGGTGATGATTTGGGAAGTTTTGCGACAGATGTGACACAATTTTTGGCGCCACCTGAAACTGTTCTAGAGGCGCCTGGTGGTAACTGCATATGACGGTTAATTGCTGCAGTTAACCATCTCGAATCTAATTCGCTAGCAGCTACTGTATCAACACCCCAACGCCAACCAAAAAAGGTCGAACGGTCGGTCGTCAAAACCGCTGTTGAATTATCTTTTGTATCCCATATTGCTGCTGGCTGTCCAGTAGATTCGTCGGAAATAACAACTCCACCCCGCACTTGTCCAAAAACACCAGCTTTTGCCCAATCTTGAGTAACTTTAACTTTTGTTGGTTGAATTTTTTGAACATTATTCAGACTAAACCCCCAATAACCACCTAGTAATGCGCGTACTAACTGCCGCACTCCTGGCGCCGATGTAGTACCAACAGGGCCTGATGCGATTAGGCGCCCGCCTTTACTCATCCACTCTTCCAAAGCAATAGCTTGTGCAGGGCTTAAGGTTTCAACGTTGGGTAAAAATAAAACTTTACGCTCTCCCCAGTCAGTAGCAGTTCTAATTGAATCTAGAGAAACAACACAATAGTTAACGCCTGCTGCCTGTAAGCGGCTGGTAATACCCGACCACTGATTAGCGTTGTCTTGACTATAAATAATAGTTAAATTCGTATCTGAGGCTGCCGTTGCCGGAATACTCAACAAATTAAAAATAATAAATTGTAAATTAAAGAAAAATAAGCCAAATTTTGTAATGCTGTTTACCTTGGTTGACTTAATTATTTCTTCCTTAACTAATTTAGCCCGTTTTATCACGCCCTAATCCTCAGTTGGTTGTTTACGATTAAAATAGTTATTAGCCAATACAGTAATTGGCATTATCAGCGGAAGCAATCGAGTCAAAACCATCCTGCGTTCATTAAAACATTAACGAACGCACGAAATGGAAGGAACCAAAATTCCTGGGTTTGCCAGTGGAAAAAGCAGACGCTTTTAATTAAAGGTAGCTTATCACTAATAGCCTAATTTATACAGGTGTTTATTAACTCATTAACTCCAGTGACTGGAAAAATTTTGGTATTGAGTCTAGAAGCTACTTCCTCGACACTAATATCGTCTAGAAAGATTAATTCACCGTGTTTAAGCATAACGCTTGGTAATAAAATTCCATCACCTAAATCAACACCTTGTAACTTAGATAACAAATCATGACCAGTAAGTAATCCAGTGACACTTATATCTTGCCCCCAGTATTCGCTTGATAAAGCTTGCATATTCACTTGCAATCCTTCAACCGAATTTAACTGTTGGTTTAGAGGTTGAAATGCTTTTTCTACAGCGTTGCCCACAACCCAAGTCAATTTTCTGGGTTTGACTTTTGCTGGTAATAATTCCGATGCTGTGGTTGTAAATTCTTTGATAAACAAACGAATTGAACCAACACCGTTATCAATTTGGGGATAATCTTCGTAATCAGCTTCACATGGTAACTCCTCACCAGCAATCAAAAACCATTCATCAGCTAACCAAACAACAGTAGAACCCAACTTTTTGCGAAACTCCTCTTGTAGACTTTTAACTTGTGAAATCACTTCTCTAGCTTTTTTAGGGGTGACAGGTACAAGTTCGTCGTACTCTGGTCGAAAGCGCGTTAATCCTACAGGTACCACCGCAATTGATGCTACCGCAGGCACATCACCTGTATAAAACGACGCTAAATCACGAATTGTTTGTTCCAAGTGCTTGCCATCATTTATACCCGGACACACTACTACTTGGGCATGAATTTGCAGGCGCCGTTCTTGAAACCACTTGATTTGGTCTAATATCTCACCTGCACGCTGATTTTTGAGAAGTTTAATTCTAACATCTGGTTCCGTAGCGTGTACTGATACGAATAAAGGCGAAAGTCGCATTGCTTCGATGCGTTGCCATTCGCGAGCAGGTAAATTGGTCAGCGTCAAATACGAACCGTAAAGAAAACTAAGACGGTAATCATCGTCCTTATAATATAAAGACTCGCGTTTACCTGGTGGTTGTTGGTCGATAAAACAAAACGGGCATTTGTTATTGCACTGAATCAGATTGTCGAACAGCGCAGTTTCAAACTCTAACCCTAAATCTTCGTCGTAATCCTTTTCAATCTCAAGGCAGTGAGTTTTACCCGATGCATCTAATACTTCAAGTTCGAGTACCTCATCGGCACACAAAAATCTATAATCAATCAAATCGCGTGGGTGACTACCGTTGATGCTGACAATTGCGTCTCCTGCTTCAAAGCCAATTTCAGCAGCTATCGAGTCAGATAATACTTTTGTTATACGAGCAGGTTTAATAACCGACATACGAGAATATTAATACTTAACATGTCATTCTGAGCGTAGCGAAGAATCTCTTTTACCTTGTAATTTATTTAGATGCTTCACTACGTTCAGCATGACATAATTTTAGACCTATATTTATGCCAATCCTTTAAATGCTCCTGTAGCAACGGCGCCTAAAATAGCTGCACCAAAAGCAAGACGATACCAAACAAACACCCAGTTGCTATTGCGCTGTAAGAATTTAAGCAGCCAAGCGATAGATAAATAAGAGAAGATAAAGGTCGAGATAATGCCGACTATCAACGGCACAAACATATTTGAGACTTCAAGAACGTCTTTAGTCTGAACTAATGTAGCAATAGCAAGGGTAGGGAATCCTAGCAAAAACGAGAATCTAGCCGCAGTTTGACGCTCTAATCCTAAAAACAAGGCAGTTGTCAGTGTTGAGCCAGAACGCGAAGCACCTGGTAATAAGGCTATCATCTGTCCTAAACCAACGATAATTCCATCTTTAATTTCTAACTCTTCAAACCCGCGCTTGCGTGAACCTATTTTTTCCGCTAAACCCAATAGTGTTGCCATTACTATCGACATACCAGCAATTGTTAACGGACTTTCTAATTCGACTTTTAATATTTTTAACACCAGCCCACCCAAAAGCGCAGGCGCCGTACCAATTATAATTCCAACAAATATCTTCCACTCTTCACGCTGCCAGTCTTTACGCTGAAACGCAGCCCAGGCGCCTTCTAAAATACTAAAAATATCTTTACGGAAATACCACCCAACTGCAAAAACGCTGCCTAGTTGAATTCCATCAATTGCGGCTTTACTCCATGTCGCTTTCCATCCCAAAACATCACGAAAAATAATTAAGTGCGCTGTGCTGCTTATGGGCAAAAACTCTGTAATGCCCTGCACTATGCCTAAAACGATACCTTGTATAACCTGCCAAATTAAGTTGGAATTACCCGCAGCAGTATTACCTGCTTCTTGCATCAAGTAGGTGAATGCAGGCAAATAATCTACACCTATAAACATTGTTGCCATTAACTAGACTCCCGAAGTTGCCGCGTTTTACGAATTATCCAACTTTACGTTACCAGCGTCAGCGGTTCCGGGTGACATTTAAGTGAAAAGTACTGAGTGTTGAGTGCTGAGTGTTGAGTGCTAAGTGCTGAGTGCTAAGTGCTAAGTGAGAAGTTAATACTCAGCACTCAGCACTTTCTACTTTTGACTTTTTCTCAGCACTCAGCACTTTCTACTTTTGACTTTTTCTCAGCACTCAGCACTTTCTACTCATCACTCATTAGGGGTATAATGTTTTTTAAATGCCCTAGGGGGGGATTTA
The DNA here is from genome assembly GCF_019977735.1 of Calothrix sp. PCC 7716. GTDB lineage: Bacteria > Cyanobacteriota > Cyanobacteriia > Cyanobacteriales > Nostocaceae > Dulcicalothrix. Next base: position 8,058,968 of record NZ_AP025018.1, read on the forward strand.
TTGTTATGTTACTTTAAGTAAGATAAAGTTAAGTAACAAATATTAAAATTAAAATTTTGGTTAATACAGCCTTGGTTAACACAGTTTTGCCTGCACGCGCAGCTTCTACCCAATCATTAAAGATACTAGATACGCAAGAGGAATCTAGCACCGTTGCTACTCAAACCGAACTTCTAGATTTAAAGAATGATTTAACAAGTGATTTTACACTTTATACATCTACGGCGCCTGTATCGTTAGTACCTCCGATTACGCTTCTCATTTTTGGTGCGGCAGTATTTTTGGTGTCGGTTCCAGTATTTATTGAGGCGCCTTTAGTTAGAGCTTTGCCAACTTTAAGTTTGGGGCTAACTGGGTTTTGGATGTGGCTAAGTTTCAGCTTAATGTCACATTACAAAACTTATATATGGGGCGATTTACTGTATGGTTTTAGCTGGAGTTGGTTGGCTGGTTCGATTTACTGGGGTTGGTTACGATGGGAACCACTATGGCATTTACCCGTAGAAGCTATTGGTTTACCTTTTGCGATATGGTGTTTGCAGCGTAATTGGGGTAAAGTTGGCAACTGGTTTTACTTAGGTTCGCTTTTTGGCACTGTTGTCACAGATATTTATTTTTATTTAACAAACTTAATACCTTATTGGCGCCAAATTATGTATGTAGAACCAGAAGCAGTACCTGGGATTTTACAGGCAGCTTTAGTTCAGGTGCAAACACCAATTGGTCAGTTATGGGGAGTAATTCTTGGAGTTGTATTGTTAACAGTGGGAATTTTACCACTGGCAAGACACCGAAATCATTGGTTTGCCTTTGGTGGCGCCGTGTTGAGTACTATTTTGGTTGATATGTTGTTTTTGGCTGCTGCCATGTTCGCTTAAACTTTGCTTAAGCACATTGTGTAGATTTGTATCGTTCCTTCATGAAAAAATTCACGGTAAATTAACCATTTTCGTTAGTTTTAGTAAAAATTTTACCAAACCCATAAGGCATCAGAGTTTTGAGTGTTAATACGCTGTATATTAGTTTCTGATAACTGCTGTGTTGGTTTATGAGTTGTTAATGTCAAAAGTTAAACTATTGACTATTGACTTCTTAAAACAGTGATATTTGTTCGATGATGAAAGGTGGAAAGTATCGTGAAACGATTCGCGCGTATATTATCAGTATTTAGCTTGCTAGTAGCTTGTTTAGGATGGTTGGGCACTTCTCAACCAGCTCAAGCGAGTACATTGAATAGCTTTGCTTTTCGGTCGGTTCCTGTATTCGCGGCAGAAACTAGCGAAACGTATCGTAACCGTGCAGATGACAGACTGGCAGAAGTTTATGGTAAAAAAATAGATTTAAATAATACCAATATTGCTTCTTTCCAGCGTTTCCCAGGACTTTACCCAACGCTTGCAAGTAAAATCGTTCAAAATGCTCCATACAAAGATGTTCAGGACGTTTTGCAATTGAAAGGACTTAGCGAACGCCAAAAGCAAATTCTGGAAGCTAATCTCAACAACTTCGTTGTTAATGAAGTTGAGTCTGTTTTTACCGAAGGTGACGACCGTTACAATAACGGTATTTATAGATAGGAGATAGGAGATAGGAGTTAGGAGTTAGAAGTTAAGAATTCCTCACTTCTCATTCCTAATTCCTCGTTCCTCAGCACTCAAAACTCAGCACTCAGAACTCAGCACTCAAAACTCAGCACTCAGAACTCAGCACTCACCACTTTATTTAGTTTGTCAATTGAACGTTGTTAAGAATGAATTTGATGTTTTAGTAGTAGGCGCCGGTGCGGCTGGACTCTATACTGCACTGTGTTTACCTAAAGAAACGCGAGTTGGCTTAATTACTAAAGAAACTATTTCATTATCTGCTAGTGATTGGGCACAAGGTGGTATAGCCGCAGCTGTTTCACCCGAAGATTCTCCGCAGTTACATATTGAAGATACTTTAAAAGCTGGCGCCGGGTTATGTGATGTAGCTGCAGTTGACTTTCTGGCTAATAATGCTTCAGTTTGTATTAAGTCACTTGTAGATTTAGGTGTCGCTTTCGACCGTCACGGTAATAATTTGGCGCTAACCCTAGAAGCTGCTCACTCTAGGCATCGTGTTCTTCATGCTGCTGATACAACAGGACGCGAAGTCACGACAACTTTAGCAAATCAAGTTCTTAAACGTCCTAATATTCATGTTATTCAACAAGCGCTGGCATTAGATTTATGGCTTGAACCAGAAACACAGCGCTGTTGTGGTATTAGTTTATTTCACGATAATCAAATTACTTGGGTACATGCTACTGCTGTTGTATTGGCAACAGGTGGTGGAGGTCAAGTATTTGCACAAACAACCAACCCAGCGGTAAGTACTGGTGATGGTGTTGCTATTGCTTGGCGAGCTGGTGCCATTTTACGCGATTTAGAATTTGTACAGTTTCATCCAACTGCTTTGACTAAAGCTGGTGCAGACCGTTTTTTGATTAGCGAAGCTGTTCGGGGTGAAGGCGCCCATTTAATTGATGATCAAAGACGGCGCTTTGCATTCGATTATCATGAAGCTGGCGAACTGGCGCCACGCGATATTGTTAGTCGAGCTATTTATAGCCACCTACAAAAAAATGCCTCTGACCCATCAACGGCAAATGTATGGCTAGATATGCGCCCTATTCCTAAAGAAACTATTCGTTATCGCTTTCCCAACATTGTTAAAATATGTCAGTTCTGGGGAGTAGACGTATTCTCAACACCAATTCCTGTTGCACCTGCTGCACATTACTGGATGGGTGGTATTGTCACTGATTTAACTAATAGTACTAATATAAACGGTTTATATGCTGTTGGTGAAACAGCTAGTACTGGAGTTCATGGAGCAAACCGTTTAGCGAGCAATTCACTGCTCGAATGCATTGTGTTCGGCGCCCAAATGGCAAATATTAAATTAGAGCAGGTAAAAACTTCTACAATAAGAACAAGTACCGTAGATTTTACGTTAAGTACAGTGCAACTAGAGTCTTGTCAAGTTTATCTTAATGACTTGCGCGAAAATATTCCGCGTTTGATGTGGCAAAGTGCTGGAATATGTCGTGAACAAAATCTTTTAGAAAGCGCTATTACAACTGTTGAAACTTGGCAGCGTGATTTTAATAATTTACCGCTTAGTCAATTTTTAGTTGCTCTGCGTCCGACTGAATGCGTATTTAATATATCTAGCGTGGAAAAGCTGTTACGATTATGGGCAGAAACCCGCAATTTGCTTGATGTTGCTTACTTAATTCTTAAGAGTGCAGCTTTTAGAACTGAAAGCAGGGGTGGACATTACCGCACGGACTTTCCATCATCTAGTACTGACTGGGAATTACATACGCTTGTGCAAAATCAACTTTGGTATAAATCATAAAATTTAAGAGTTAGGAGTTAAGAGTTAGGAGTTAGGAGTTAGGAGTTAGGAGTTAGGAGTTAGGAGTTAGGAGTTAGGAATTTCCTTTTATGTCATGCTGAACGTAGTGAAGCATCTTTCTAATTTATTGAGACTTAAAAGATTCTAGCCTGTGGTAAATGCTCCGCCGGATGGCTACGCTCAGAATGACAATTTCTAACTCATCACTCCTAACTAATATATTGGTCTGTGTCATTAATTTTGGGTTGTTGTAAGGTGGGCAGTGCCAGCCCTTTCAACGTGAACAATTGTACTAAAAAAATTACCTAAAATACATGTTCAATTAACTTCCCAATAATAAGCTTTGCGGGATATCGTTCAAAAAATGAACAATATATACGGCGCCATCTTGACCATTTTTGATATGCTCTCGTGAGTAAATTAGGTGGATGACTAAAAAGCTTAATTTTTAGGTAACGTAAGAATGGGGGTTTCAAGCGCCGCTCTAGTAGTTCTACTGTTCGCGTTGAAAGGGCTGGGTGGGCAGTGCCCACCCTACTATCGGCGCCTACACCCCAAAACTTATGACATGAACCAATATATTTATCTTGTTCCACTGGCGTGTTCGCTGTCGGGACCACCGTAGTCAGGTGGTTCATATTCGCTATGAGAATTTTGAAGCACCTGTACTTGATTTAAGTTTTGGTTATTAAGCTCAATATTACTCGAACGATTTGCTGCGGCAACAGGTTGATTCAACATTGCTGCAGCATCAGCTATTCTTGGAACTAATACATGGGCGCCGACAAAGAACAATAGCGCGCTTGCTAATTTTAAGCTAGTTACCATAAGCTCGGTATTACTCCTTTGTATGGCTAAAGTATTATTACGTAAGTGTTTTTACTGAAAATTTTTCTGAAAAGTGAAAAGCTTATAAACTTTTAACAAACATTTGAGAAAGATTCGAGTCTTTGTTGTTACAAGTTCGCTTGAAATTAATGCCAGTTGACAATTGGGTATAACCAACTGAATAACAAATTTGAAGCAATATTAAAGTAATACTGCTGCTGTATCTTTCCTCGCATCACCCAAAAGAGCGATATATTTATTTCATAAATAAGACGTTAATGCTTACAAGCCTGTCTTTCTTTGACAATATTTTAATATGCTTACGTATAAATGCGGTGTAAATCAAATAACAAGCTTATGAAAAAATACCAATACTTAAGCAGTAATGAGTAGAATAAAAGCTATGACAATGGTAAAAATATCTATATTTTTGATTTAAGTAGTCGAAAAATAAGAGTTATAGGCTTTACTGATATCAAATATAAGATAGACACAAATAGTATTTTCACTTATGCTATTTACTACTTTAGTATTAATACTCAGGTTATAAAGGTTGTTGGAAGTCTTTAAGCAAACTCATAACGATTTTTACCCATGTGTTTGGCACGATACATTGCAGCATCAGCTTGCTTGATTATTGTTTCAGTATCATGACTATTACTTGGGTATATGCTAATACCGATACTTGCAGATACTCTAGCAACGTTACCTTCTAAGAGAATTGGTTCTGTGATTGTTAGTAGTATTTTTTCGGCAACTTTGGCGGCGACTTCTTTTTTGGGTATTGCACGTAGTATGACGGTGAATTCGTCACCACCAAGTCGCGCAACAGTATCGCTTCCACGCAGACAGTTGTTGAGTCTGCTAGCAACAGTAATTAACAATCGGTCTCCCATCTCGTGACCTAAAGTGTCATTAACTTTTTTGAACCCATCTAGATCGATAAACAATAGTCCAACCATAAGGCTATTGCTTTGGGCCCATAAGAGTGATTCTTCGAGTTGTTCGGCGAATAGTTTGCGGTTTGGTAAACCTGTAAGGGGGTCGTGATAGGCTAAGTAACGTAAGCGGTCTTCTTGGATTTTTAACTCCTTATTGGAACGAAATAACTCTGCTTTCTCGCGTTTGAGGTCTTCCTCGATTAATTTTCGTTTGGTAATATCACGAATGACTCCCACTAAGTAGCAGTTACCAGCAGCGTCTTTATGGAGCGAACGTTTTGTGGCAATTGAGTAGGTATTACCATTTTTGTCAGTAAATTGTTCTTCGGTTTCACATGGTTGTTGAGTTCTAAAAACTAAATCGTCATGAGACCGAAATGCTTTAGCTTGAGAGTCAGAAAAGTATTCGTAGTCACTTTTCTCTAACAAAACTTCTTTTGGATAACCCAAAAATTCACAATAAGCTTCATTTATAACAATCCACTGATAGTTTTTATTTTTAACAAAAACGGGGTCAGGAATTGTGTTGATAATTTGGTCTAAAAACTCTTTAGAGCGTTTTAACTCTTCTTGAACGTAATTAATTTGGCAAGTAACGACAAACGCTGAAGCAGATAAGCTAATTAGGGTTTGCTGAAAAAGAAGGAAAAGCTGACACTCCAAGATTATCAGCCTAAAGAAATATATTCAGGTGCAAGACAAGAGGGTAAGATGACCTAAAATCCTTGCATCTGCGTGAATAGCACAAAAGTGCTAATTTAGTAACCATGTACCGAAAACAGGGGCAGCCGACTATCTCAGCAGAAAACTTTGAACTTCCGGTTGGGGGAAAGTTATCAGAAGATAATCGTTGGGTGATTATGGCTTCTTTCATACCTTGGTCGGAATTTGAAGAAGAATATTCTTCTTATTTCTCAATCGAGATGGGGGCGCCAGCAAAGTCGTTTCGTATGGCGTTAGGCGCATTAATAATTAAAGAGAAACTGGGCATAAGTGATAGAGAAACAGTGGAACAAATTAGAGAGAACCCTTACCTACAATACTTTATAGGAATGTTATCTTATAGTAATGAAGTTCCTTTTGATGCATCAATGCTAGTTCATTTTCGCGAAAGAATCAGTGTGGAACTAGTTAATAAAGTGAATCAAGGAATGGTAAAAAATATGATAGCATCTGCATCTTCAATTGGCGCCGAAAAAAAACAGAAGAAACAGAAGAAGAAGGTAATACACTAAAAAACCTTGGAAAATTGATATTAGATGCGACTTGTGCGCCAGCAGATATCAGCTATCCAACAGATTTAGAACTATTAAATCAAGCCCGAAAACAGACAGAACGAATAATAGACCTTCTTTATGAACAAATAAAGGGGACATTAGAGCAAAAACCAAGAACTTATCGAGAAAAAGCTAGGAAAGACTATCTAGAAGTAGCGAAGAAACGTCGTGTATCCCAAAAAGATAGGAGAAAAGCGATTAAAAAGCAACTCCAGTATATAAAAAGAAATTTATCTCACATTGACAACTTAATTCAACTAGGAGCGTCACTAGAAAAATTAACTAATAGACAATATAAGTTGCTACTTGTAGTTGCAGAAATTTATCGTCAGCAACTATGGTTGTATGAAAATCAAAAACAGAGTATTGACGACCGTATTGTTAGTTTAACTCAACCGCATATCCGCCCAATAGTCCGAGGTAAAGCAGGTAAGGCAGTTGAATTTGGCGCTAAATTATCAGCTAGTTACTTTGATGGGTATGTTTTTCTAGACCATATAAGTTGGGATAATTTTAATGAATCAGGAGATTTAAAATCACAAATAGAAGCATATAAAAATTATACTGGTTATTATCCAGAATCAGTTCATGTTGATAAAATTTACCGAACACGAGAAAACCGAGCTTGGTGTAAAGAAAGAGGTATTATAATGAGTGGGTCTCCATTAGGAAGACCTCAGAAGAACGTTAGTAAAGAAAAAAAGAAGCAAGATTTAGAATCTGAGAGAATTCGTAATTCTATTGAAGGAAAGTTTGGGCAGGGTAAGAGAAGATTTAGTCTCAATCGAGTGATGGCGAAACTGCCTTATACTTCTGAAACTGCAATTGCTATTACTTTTTTAGTAATGAATCTTTCTACTTACCTTTCACGGGTTTTTTATGCCTTTTTATATCTATTTTTCAAAAATAGACCTTTTTTAAAGCTTAATATAATTAGATATTATAGTTTACTAATAATCTAGAACGAAAACTTATGCTTGATTTTGCTTGAATAACAGGTCAACCCATAAGATTGTTTTTTCATACTTTTTCAGCAAGCCCTAATTAATCCGGGTATAATCGGTATCCACCAACCATCAAGAAATATTACAAATGCGCTTCCAGCTAGTACAGAACCAAAAAATATAATTATTAAAAAGCTTATGGTAGTTTTCTTAATTTGATATCGTGTGACTACACCTAAATACGCGCACACCCAAATCCATAAGTATTCGATTGGGTCTGACCATACTTTGATTAATGGTCTTGAGTATAAGGCGCCAGAAATTATTTCGCTGGTAAAATAAGCTTGCAGTTCAACTCCAGCTATCGTTTTGACTTGACCAACAAATTGACTAGAATACGGTATTTGCACATAATCTTGTAGAGAAGGTGCTGTGGAACCAATCAAAACAATGCGGTTTTTAATCCAGTTTTCTGGAACTTTATCGTTGAGAACTTCGCGTAATGATACTTTACGAAAACCCCAATTATCAGGAGAACAAGTTTCACAGCTAGGTTTAGGGAAATTAGATATTATTTGATAGCCTCTGTTATCCGCTCCTACATACGAACCATCGTTTGGTAAAAAGCGAGAAAAAACTGCTTTTCCTAACTGTAAATACTCTGGATTACTCTGTGCTGCTAACGGTACAATACCATTTGATTGTAAATATAGCTTGGCAATTTTTAGCGCAAAACTTTCGTGCTTTTCCTTGTATGTGTGCCAATATAGTAAACTTCGCCGTACTTTCGCATCACTGTCTAGTACTATATTATTAAAGCCTACTTGGCTTCGATTTAAACCAATTGGTGGCAAAACGTGATTATCTCGCTTTTGTGATAACTTCTCAATACCAACTAAGTTGGGGGTAGCTTTATAAGCAGCTAGTAGCTGTTCGTGACCAGGGTCAACTTTGAAATCTCGATAAATATCTAAGCCAATAGCGCGTGGTTGATACTTATTCAATTTCATTAATAACTCGGCGATGGTACGGTCTGGTACAGGCCACGTACCAATAGTTCTCAATGATATCTCATCAACAGCAATAATTGTGATAGGTTGAGGATAAGTTTCCAATGGACGTAATTGGAAAAGTATATCTAACGCAATCCATTCAAAAAGCTGAAAAAATCCCAGTAAGCGTAAAGCAACAATGCAGCCTGCAACTCCAAGGGAAACGAGTAACTCTTTTCGATTAAAAAGAGGTTGTTTTTGCTTGAACCGAAACATTTGCAGAAACTTATATCGCTGCTTACTCATTCCCAATTACCGAGTCGAGTTTTGAAACATAAAACTTATTTAAACAGTTACTGCTATAGTCATTACTATGGCATATTTCTATTTATAACGATTTGTCAAGTCTAATTATCTCTAAATATAATTATTTGTGATAAACTAAATCGCAACCATGAGAGTAGCCTATTTAGCAGCTATTAAAATATTAACTAGATAACAATTTATTACAATTTACAATAATTATCCATAATTCGTTACAACACTATATAGTTTTCTATAAATAAAAATACCTCCTCTAACGTTAGAGAAGGCATTAATTTGATAAATCTCACTAAAACCTTACAAATAAAATGATTACCTAAAGTATTTGAAATTACGAGGGCCAGCGTAACCAGATGCGTTTGCTAAATCATTCAAGTTTTGAACTCCACTGTAAGATTTACTATTGATAATCCAAGTGGGAAACCCTTGAATACCAGCAGCTTTACAATCTTGTGGTTTACCAACTGGGCTTTCTTTAGCGCATTCTGTTTTAACGTTATTATCTGTAATTACTTTGTAAGCTTCTTTACCAAACAGTAACTTTTGTTCGTGACAGTGCGGGCACCAGAAAGCAACATATTCTCTGGCGCCAACTTTAGCCAAGTGGTTTGCTAATTGAATTTCAGCTTCGCCACTGGTAGTAGTTATTTCCCAACCTGATTTTGGGTCAGGTTCACCAGCTTTGCGTGCATCGAAGAAAATTTGTCCGGCGCCAGACCCAGTTTGTACAACAGTTACACCAGCACGATTTGGGTTAGTTGGGTCAGCATTATTTCCATTTGTAACCAGGTTATTAATGGGAGCGTAAGCAGCAAGAGTACCTATTAGCGTTACCATGCCCACAATAACTGCTGTAAAAAATATTTGACCGATATCGTCCCACGAACGACCAATAATAGTTAATACTAATATACTAAGTGAAAATAATGCACTTGCAATACAGTAATAACAAACAGTTTTGATTTGGAAAGCGAGCAGGTACATTAAGTAACCGCTGAACACGGTCATGGCTATGCTACCAGCTAGTAGTAATAGCCAGGTTATGTTTTCTAATTTTTTGCGTTGCTCTTTATTTGTTTCTGGCTTAATAGCTAATGGCGCCAGTGCAAAACCAGTCATGCTGGCATAAGCCAAAAACCCAAATATAGCTAGTGGGACACCAAAAATGGTAGCCCAAGGGCTAGAGAGAACACTATCACAACCAGCAGTTTTATTCACGCAGGCAACGGCGCCTCCGCTTAACTTGACGTAGCTAAGATAGCCTGTGTTAAGGGCGCCAAGTCCAGCTATCGCAGCAATAATTAAGCGCGAAGTGCGATGAATCCAAGGGATAGAACGACGGCGACTCATAATTTTGATCAAGGGGTTGGAATAAAAGAGTTAGGAGTTAGGAGTTAGGAGTTAGGAGTTGGGAGTTAGGAGTTAGGAGTTAGGAGTTAGGAGTTAGGAGTTGGGAGTTGGGAGTTAGGAGTTAGGAGTTAGGAGTTAAAACTCAGCACTCAGCACTCAGCACTCAGCACTCAACACTCCTAACTCTTATTTTAAAAATGTAGTTTTACCGAAGACGTAGACTTTTTGCCACCTTTGGAATTACTACTAGAATTGTGACTAGGATTACGGGTCATTCGGGCTGCTTCGACAAATGTAGCAACACGGTTGGGGTCGATAGTTTGCTCAATCCGCCCTTGACGTTTGAGCGAACTAGATACAATTACACCATCCGCAGCTTGCATTAGTGTAGCTATATTATCCACGCTAGCACCACTGCCTATAAATACTGGAGTTCCATCTGCTGCTGCTGATGCTAATTCTAAATCTTCTAAAGAAGGTGGGCTACCTGTCGCCCAGCCAGATAAAATAACAGCATCAGCTAGACCACGTTCAATTGTATCTTTGACGGCAACGGTCAAATTGGGAGAACTAAGGGGACGTGCGTGTTTAACAAGTACGTCAGCAAGAATTTTGACATCGCTACCTAATTCACGCCGATAGCGTAATAATTGATGTGCTTCTCCTTCAATTAATCCTTGGTCGGTTGCCATCACCCCAGTTAAAACATTAACGCGAATAAATTGTGCATGAACACAGCTCGCTATTGCCATAGCGCTTTTGCCGTCATTCCGCAACACATTCAACCCAATGGGTTGCGTTACTAAATTTTGAATTCGCTGCACTACTACTGTTATGGCGCTGACAACAGCTGGGTCAACTTGGTTTTTAGTAAATGGCGCATCGAAAAAATTTTCGACTATAATACCGTCAACTCCTCCGCTCGCTAAAGCAGCGGCTTCTCTTTCGGCGCGGTCAATAACCGCTTTCAAACTTCCCCCCCAACGCGGAGAAGTCGGCAGCGGCAAAAGGTGAACCACGCCAATAATTGGGGTTTGGGTTTTAAATAACTGATATAAGTCCACTCTTCAATTAAACCGCTCTTGCGGAGTCCTCTATCTAATGTCACAGCCTTCTCTATTGAAAAACAACCGTGCTGAAAGTGAAAGGGGTAGACTTTGCTATATTTTATCAAATATGTGCTATATGGTTCGGTTTTCTGCCTCCTCCTTAAGGAATAATTTGAGGTGAAACATTTCATAAGATATGTTAAGATAGAAAGTGGCTACAAGAGGAGACTGCCACTTAATAAAATGCGCTTTGACTGGTACTATGTGGAAAAGTCTACACAAACGGTACACTTTCCTGTATAATGGCGGCGTGATGAATAAAGTGAGATAACAAGCAGCCCACAGCTCTCGCGCTTTTTAAAAAGAGCAACGAGCTAACACCACCGCACGGCAGCATAAAATGCGCGCTTGCGATACTACCTACGGGTTGCGACTTCTTTTGGATACGCCACAGACTAGTAGTAATAACGAACTTCAGTTCGTCTACCTAGTCATCCAGAGGGCGGACTTGACTATGGGTAAATTCACAACGCATTTTCTAGCTCCGGTAGTGTACAATACCTACAGCTATAAAGTTGTAGAATTGTAAAGAGTGTTAAATTTGCCCTAAGAATAAATTTGGTTTTTTCTCTGGAAACACAGAATCAAGCACAATCATAGCATGTCTCGTTACTGTAAGCGGTCTTAGCCCCTAGTTGAGGCGCCAGACGCTTGATAAGCATTTGTAGGGATATCACTCTCGAATGTAAAATCAAATTCCACCATATAGTGAAGGGAAAATAATGCTTAACTGTTTGATAATTAACAAACGTGACAAAATAAGCAAGAATGATATTAAAATATGGGTGAAAAGCCAACGATTGCCATTTCTCATCTAGGCTGCGAGAAAAATAGAATTGACACGGAGCATATGCTGGGACTGCTTGTAGAAGCAGGTTATGGCGTAGATAGTAACGAAGAGTTAGCAGATTACGTTATTGTAAATACATGTAGTTTTATTGAAGCGGCGCGCGCTGAATCGGTTCGGACTTTAGTCGAACTAGCAGAAGCGAACAAGAAAATTGTCATTACCGGCTGTATGGCGCAGCATTTCCAAGAGCAATTATTGGAAGAGTTGCCCGAAGCGGTTGCAGTAGTGGGAACGGGCGATTATCACAAAATCGTAGATGTGATTGAGCGCGCATCAAGTGGCGAGCGAGTAAAAGAAGTTAGTGCCGAGCCAACTTATATAGCTGATGAGTTGACACCACGCTACCGAACAACGACAGAAGGCGTAGCTTACCTGCGAGTTGCGGAGGGATGCGATTATCGGTGTGCATTTTGTATAATTCCCCATCTCAGAGGAAACCAACGTTCGCGTACTATAGAATCGATTGTTACCGAAGCCGAACAATTGGCATCTCAAGGAGTGCGAGAAATTATCTTGATTTCTCAAATTACAACTAACTACGGTATGGATATATATGGCAAACCGAAGTTAGCCGAGTTACTGCGCGCGTTAGGTAAAGTTGATGTACCGTGGATTCGGATGCATTACGCCTATCCAACGGGACTTACCCCTGATGTAATTGCGGCAATTCAAGAGACACCCAATGTTTTGCCTTACTTGGATTTACCGTTACAACACTCACACCCCGATGTTCTTCGTGCAATGAACCGTCCTTGGCAAGGACGAGTTAACGATGCGATTATCGAGCGCATCAAGGAAGCGTTACCAAACGCGGTGCTGCGAACAACGTTTATCGTTGGGTTTCCTGGTGAAACAGATGAGCAATTTGAACATTTGTTGCAATTTGTTCAGCGTCATAAATTTGACCATGTTGGGGTATTTACATTTTCAGCGGAGGAGGGAACACCAGCCCAGAATTTACCCAACCAGGTACCGCAAGAAATTATGGATACAAGACGGGATGCCTTGATGGCACTCCAGCAACCGATTTCTGAAAATAAAAATCAACAACTTATTAATCAAGTTGTGGATGTGCTGATTGAACAGGAAAATCCAAAAACAGGTGAATTAATCGGTCGTTCGAGTCGTTTTGCTCCAGAAGTTGATGGGCTTGTATACGTTAGTGGACAAGCCAGTTTAGGAAGCATCGTCCAAGTTGAAATTACTGGTGCCGATGCGTATGACCTTTATGGTCAAGTTGTTAGACAGTTAGTAGCTATTAGTTAGCTGTTAACTTCGCCCGTTATGGCTAGTAGATTATTTCCTGATTATAAAGATTACCCTTTTCTATTAGCCCTTATTATCCATATCAAGTTAATTACCCATTACCAAATAAGAAGATTTAGGAGAATTAATGAATCCTTCCTTTCAAGAATTAGGTCTCTCAGAAGAACGTGTACAACAATTAGAAACACTAGGTTTTACTGAACCTACCAATATTCAGGCACAAGCGATTCCACATTTGCTTTCTGGACGTGATGTTGTTGGTCAATCGCAAACAGGTACTGGTAAAACCGCTGCTTTCTCCTTACCTATATTAGAGAGATTAGACGTTAATCATCGCGCTGTACAAGCTTTAGTTTTGGCGCCAACTCGTGAATTAGCGATTCAAGTTCACGATGCAGTTTCTACTTTTATCGGCAACAGTGGATTACGTACAGCAGCTATTTATGGTGGTCAGTCAATAGACCGTCAAATTATGCAACTGCGACGTGGTGTCCACATCGTTGTTGGTACACCTGGACGAGTAATTGACTTGTTAGAGCGTGGTAGCCTCAAACTTGATTATGTTCGTTGGTTTGTATTAGATGAAGCCGATGAAATGTTAAGCATGGGCTTTATCGATGACGTTGAAAAAATTCTCTCGCAGGCGCCAACAGAGCGTCAAACGGCATTATTCTCAGCGACAATGCCACCAAGTATACGTCAGCTTGTCAATACCTTTTTGAACGACCCCGTTACCGTTACTGTACAACAACCAAAAGCGGCGCCGAACAAAATTAACCAAGTAGCTTATGTAGTGCCTCGTAACTGGAGCAAAGCCAGAGCATTACAACCTATTTTGGAAATGGAAGACCCAGAGTCAGCGTTAATATTTGTACGTACTCGTCGTACAGCAGCAGAACTTACCAATCAGCTTCAATCAGCAGGTCATAGTGTCGATGAATATCATGGTGACTTGTCGCAACAAGCCAGAGAACGGTTATTAGGAAGATTCCGTAATCGTCAAGTTCGTTGGGTAGTAGCAACTGATATTGCTGCACGTGGTTTAGACGTAGACCAGTTATCACACGTAATTAACTTTGACTTACCTGATAGCGTAGAAACTTACGTACACCGAATTGGTCGTACAGGTCGTGCAGGTAAAGAAGGTACTGCAATTACTTTAGTACAACCATTCGAGCGTCGTAAACAGCAAATATTTGAGCGTCACGTTCGTCAAGCTTGGCAAGTACTGCCAATTCCAACACGCGCACAAATAGAAGCACGCCATATTCAAAAGTTACAAGAACAAGTGCGCGAAGCACTAACTGGCGAGAGATTGGCATCCTTCTTACCAATTGTTCGTGAGTTGAGCGAAGAATATGATGCTCATGCAATTGCAGCAGCAGCATTACAGCTAGCTTACGACCAAACTCGTCCAGCTTGGTTACAAACCGAAGCTGATGCAAGTGAAGAAGAATTACTATCCCCAACACCCAAACCAAAACTTCGTGGAGGTGGTGGTTCACCCCGTCGTGAATACTCAGGAGAACGTCGTGGTGGTCGTTCTTGGGATAATGGCGAAGGTGGACGTGGTGAAGGTGGACGTAGTGAAGGTGGACGTTCCGTTAAACCCAAACTTAAAGGAGGTTCTTCTTCCCCTCGCCGTGAGTCAGCAGCATCAGGTAAAAAACTAGGTTCTGTTAGCGCTGCTCAAGAATCAGCTTCTTCATAGATTTTAGGCGCCCTCTTTAAATAAAGGCTAAGTAAAGTCTAAATAAAGGGCGCATCCCACTAATTAAGAACATCAGCCTGCTGCAATGCTTTTCCGGTTTAGTCTTTCTTAGATAGGATTAGCGGTGCAGCATGTTTCCATGTTTTTATTTTGATAGCCTAGTGAAGAGGAAGAGACGGGCAAGGATGCCCATCCCACAAGAGGTTTATTGTAAAAGTTACTTAAAACTTTTAAATCTTAAAATCTAATATCTCTCCAATTTTTAGATTCAGTAAAACGACTCAAATGCTTGACATTTCCAGTTGCTATCACAATATAACGACCGGGAAATTCTTCTGTTAACATTTGCCAGTGGGAACAAATAATCATGTCAGCATCTAGATTTTGATTATCAGCAGTAGGTATACCTTGACTGCGTGCGGATGCCCAAAGTTCAGCAGCTTGGTTTAACACTTCCCAAGTCACTGGTAAAAAAGTAATAATTTCTTGCAATTCATCTAAACTGCTAATGCTAGTTGAACGAGGATTTCTACGGTTTTCCAAAACCATGCTTCTTCTGATTTCATAATCGCATAGTTGAGAAGAGTAAATAGTAACACCTTTCGCTAACAGACCGTAAATCCACTCTTCGCAAATACTCGCTTCAGCATATTTAACAGGGGTCGCAAGAACTCCTAGCACACCTGAGTCTATAAAAACAATCATGATTCCGAGTATAATTTTTGTCCAGAAGGGCGTTCAGCATCTACAGTTTGCTTGAAGGTTTCAAAAAACTCTTGCCTTTGTTGTGCTTCTTCGTCTGACATATTTTTAGTACGTTCCATACGTTTTGCCAGAGCTATCATTTTAGGCACGTTTTGTCTTAACTGCTCTTCCATACTCCAAGCAGGTTTTTCGTTAGCATACGAAGTACTTTTACCTATATTTAAAAATTGCCTAATAATATCAGCATCTTTATGGTCAACCCGAATTGGGGTAGGATATCCCTCTAAAATTAGCTCATAACTGTCGTCTTTTGCGTTGTCCACTGGGATAAGAGCAATAAAGCGCGCGAGATTTAGAATTTTACCACTAGGTAGTTCTACAGTTGAATTCATACTATTTTAAATACGTTTAACTATTTTTGCTTTAACTTATTATAGGATTCCTGTTTGAATTTTGAACACCACGTAAGGTGGGCACTGCCCACCATCTTCCTAGTAGTCTGTGTCAAAAGTTTTAGTGGGTTAAGAGGAATGAACCACAAAGGCACAAAGGACACTAAGGAAGAAAGAAGAGAGGGAACTTTCCAAAACTTTTGACTGACACGAACCACTAGCGTATTAAGGTCTTGGTGGGCAGTGCCCACCTTACAAATAGTTGGTTTTTTCAAAAATAATTTAGAATTCCTATATATTTTACTTAATTGAGTCAATAAATGTTTTGTTTAGTTGCTTTATCAAACCTTGATAAGTTCCCACCAAACATGCCCAAACCTTAAGCTGTCTTTGTTCGGTATCAAATAACACAATTTTAACAATAGTGCAAATAGCGTATTTAATGCGATGTTTTAAACTTAATAAGCAATACCATCCTTGAGCATATTTAATATCTAAATATGTGTGATTACGACAAATGTAGTAGTGACGTAACGCCGAGTATTTCTGTATATAATATTTTTTATATAAAAATTTAACAGCTAAGGAATTACCAAAATTATGCTGCATGGTAGCTTTAGTAATAATCAAATTAGAATAACCTTTATATCTTAATCGCAGTCCATAATCGAGGTCTATTCCGTCAATAAATAATTCGGCACGTGGAGGAGAAATGGTTTTAGCTTTTTCTATAGAAATCAATGAACCAGAGGTAATGGGAGCGTCACATTCGTAAAAGTCTATTTGATTTATGTGTTGGCATCCAATAAAACGGTACTTTGCAAATACGGCGCCTTCAACAACTGTATTAGTTTTTACATCAATTGCAGTTGGAGCAATAATACCAATTTCATATTGTCCAGATAATCTTTGATGCGCTTCTAAAAGTATCTCTAAACAATCTGGTGCAGGTACACTATCTTGGTCGAAAGCCCATAAAAAATCATATCCCTGAGCTTGTGCTAAATTTAAAGCTATATTCAATCCGGCGCCGATACCTATATTTTCTGGATGATGTTCGATGATAATATTTGTTGAGTTACTCAGTGAAACAGGCTCAATACGGGAATTATCTATAATAAAAATTTTATCAATTGGAAATGATTGATTTTGAATAGCTCTAACGCAATTTATTACAGATTCATTATCTTCGTAAGCGGTAATATATGCTAAAATTTTGATTTTTTTCACCTTTTTAGTTATTTTTTTACATGAGATAAGACGCAATAAATTGCGTCTCTACGTTTGGTCTTTTTACGGATGATTTAATACGATAGATTCGTAAATTGTTTCTAGTTCGTTTATTTGTTCTTCGATTCTTCGTATGTTTTGAGTATTAGGTGCAAGTTGCTTCTGGTATTTTTCGGGTGCCTGTTCAATTCGTTGTAAAATCTTAATTAATTCGTTAATATCGTCAGGAGAAAAAATGTCTCCAGTTATACCTGTACAAATATCTTCTGCAAGTCCACCTTTATTGGAAGCGACTACCCAGACTCCTGCTAAAGTGGCTTCGCGCGTTATTAAACCAAAGCTTTCTGACCATAATGACGGCGCCACTAAAACATCAATTTGACTATAAAAGTCAGCCATTCTTTCGTGTGGCACCTTTGGTATCAATTGAACTGGAGTGCTGCCCCAGGTTTCATGTCTTGGTAAACCGGAGTCTATAAATAAGTCAATTACTGTGACTTCTGTTTTATGAAGATTCGCTGCTGTGATGGCTTCTTTGAGAAAGTAATATCCTTTATGGACACAAATTCCACCAGCAAAACCTAAGCGAATGCGTTTTGATGGAGTTCGCGCTAGAACTGGTAATGTTTTGATACCGTTGCGGTTGACTTGAATTTGAGTAAAACCGTTAAGACTATATAAGGAAGCTTGAAACTCAGAGACGGCGAGGATTAGTTTGGCGCGGTTTAACTGTTGTGCTAAGTAGCGGCGCCGAGCAAGTGACTTATTTAAATCATCAGCGTAACGCGCGACTACTAGAGGGTCATTTTGATGAAAATTCCTTTCGACTCCATCACGGTCGAGCATAAATTGGTGGTCGCATATCCACCACGCATCATGTACGGTAACGATGGAAGGAATATTTAAGTCATTAGTGGCTTCGAGAACTGATGCAGTTAATCGCTGTATACAGTGGAAGTGTACTAAGTCTGGTTGTGTTAATTTGAGGTATTGAGAAAAAATTTCGTATACTCTTTGGTCTTGATAGCGCCAGTCGATATCGGGATAAGGAGGTAAACTTAGACGGGTAACATGAACTGAGTCTTGAAGGTATTCACATAGTTCATAACCGTTGGGGTTGTGCAAGTCGTAGGTAAAAACAGAAATTTCGTAACGGTCATCAAATTTTTCTTTTAGAGTGTCAATTATATTTTTGACTACACCTGTTGCTCCACCTAGAGCTTGAGGTGGATATAAAACATTGACAAATAGTAATTTTGTCTTGGTCTGCTTTCGTATCGCGCGGTGTTGTGATACTGCTTCTAAGATTGCGTTTTCAAGAATAATTTGGAAATTTTCTGCCATTACAGCGGGGTGATACTCCCGTAAGGCTTTTTGTTTTGCTTGATGTGCAATATAAAGACGGTATTGGCTGTCACCTATCATTTGGTCGAGTTTCTCAAACCATTCTTGTTGTGTAGAGGCAATTAAAACATCTTCACCGTCTTGTAAAACTTCTAAATACATTTTGGTATCAGTAACAACCGAAGGAACTCCCAATATTGCCGCTTCTAACCATTTGATTTCGCTTTTACAGTCGTTGAACAGGTTTGATTTGAGTGGTGCAATATTTATATCAGCTTGAGAAAGAAATTCCCAATACACTTCTAAATTACTCAATAGTCCAATTCGGTCTACTCTATCTTGGTAAGGCGCCAATAAATCTGGAAGCGTTAGATATCCGACTATAGTTAGTCGAACGTTTGGGTATTTTTCCATGATGCGGGCAATTGCTGGCGCCGCTATTAAAAAATCAGCATCGTGAGTTTTTGTACCACTGCCATAAAAAATTGATATGTAATCGCGTGTGATTTTAGGAGACTGCGTGTGCATGAATTGCAGTAGCGTGCTGTCAATTGCATTGCGGTGACACCAAACGGCGCCTTCACCAATCACACGTTCCATTTCTTCAGCAAGTGAAGGAGTGGAGGCAATGGCATAATCACATAATGTTAATGCTTCGCGGTAAAGTTTAACTCCTTGTACCAAACCTTCGTATTCGTCGGGTGATACTTGTCCTACCAAGTTCTCGTATGGTTCAGGGTATGCATCACCATTAAATATCAAGTCATCAATGTCAAAAAATACAATTTTATTGAGTGATTTCGCGTATTTAATAGTTTCTACTACTTCTCGAAATGCTGGAACTCGATAAAATATGGCAATATGACAAAAATGTAACTGCGCTTGTGCTTGTTTGTAATGGCGCCAAGACACCCAACTAACTTGATATTTTAATGCTTGTAATTGTTCGAGTTTTTGCTGGACGCGATAGCGAAAACACTGCGGTAAGGTTTCTTCGACTATCAGCAATATTGTGGGTTTTTCTGGTATATAGCGAGGTAAGTTAATATGATGGAAGTTTGTATCTGATGACGTTGATGTTAGTTGATTTTGTATAAAATGTTTCTTGGGTAATATTGCTTGTAATTTTTGTTTAACTTGTTTTATTTTATTTCTTGATTTTATGAATTGAAGACGAAGTTTCCAAAACTTGCTCGTCTGCATCCAGGATATGAGTCCCTGTGATTGTGCTAATTCGGTTTGTGTTGCTTGTAACTGCGCTTTGATGTGTTCTAATTCTAGCTGGGTTGTGCGTAATTGAGTTTGTGTTTGCTTTGCCTCAAATTCACTAACCATTTGTATTGATTCCTATAGTTCTTTAACTGCGGGTTAATCCCCCCAACCCCCCTTAATAAGGGGGGCTAAGAGTTATTTTGCTATTAACTCTAGTTCTCCCTTTTTTAAGAAAGGCTTTCTTTTTATCTTGTCCCCCCCTTACTAAGGGGGGTTAGGGGGGATCAAAATAATATGAAATTTATTTAATGGTTGACTATTTATTCTTGAAAAATTATTTATATCAGGATGCTCATTAATTGAAAATTAAAGTATAAAATCTAACTGTATAAAATATTAGTTATTCAAGTTGTCAACTATCTTTAGTAATTCTTTAACTCGATGTGAATAAGAGTGATTATCTATAACAAATTGCTGGACAGATGAAGCCGCGTAATTTCTAATTTCAGGGTTTTGTTTTATGTAAGTTATTGTATCTATTATTTCACGCGCGTTTTGTAGTTGAAAAATATGGTCTTTTATTTCTGGGTAAAATTCTGGTATATTGATGTCATTTGATACAATTATCTGTCCTGTACCTGCTAGCGCTGTTTCGTAAAATCTGTTGGTTGGTGAACTTTGGGGTCTTGGGTTGCCATCACCCGAAAAGTCTCGAAATAGTGTTAGCGCAAATAATGAATGGTTTTGGAGGTTGGCTAAGTCGGTAGGCGCCAGTCGAAAGTCACGTTCAAATTTGATAATGTCTACATCAGATAATGTGTTTTGAGGTATGTGAGGATTTGTTGGCAGTATAAATCTACTGGTGAGATGGTTTTGTTTGAGTAAGCTTATTAGTTCTTTGAGGAACTTGGTACGGTTGGGCCAAGCTGTACCTATAAAGATTAAATCGTATAGTAGTTTTGAGGGTTGTTTGATGACTGGATGATAAAACCAGTTTTTGGATGCTGCGAGGGGAAGGTAGTAACAATGAGGATGGCTGTATAAGTTTTGGCTGGCTTTGTCTGATGTTAGTACAATGTCAAAGTGTTTTGCGATTTGTTTGTTAAAGTTTATTTCAAATGGGTCTTCTGTTGTCCATAATATCCATTTTGTATTAGGGGATTTGAGGTTTTCAATTGTTGGTGATATTTGTTCTCCTCCGAAGCATATTATGAGTTCGGGTTGGAAATTTTTGATGAATAGCTGTAGTGTTTGCGGTTGAGATATTTGTATTTGTAGTGATGTTTCTTTAAATGCTTGCCATAAAGAGTGGAGTAGGTGGTAGTTGTTGTTTGTTGTTTTGGTGTTGTGGATTAATATACGATTTATCATATTTTTTATTTAGAAACCGGGTTTCTGTTTATAAACTACTTTAAAAAAGCTTAATCTCTCATAGAAACCCGGTTTCTTAGAGATTATTGAGAACTTGTTGGAGTAGTGTTTGTAGTCTATGTCTATATAGGTGTTCTTTATGTACTTTTTGCTTGGCTTCGTTAGCTATGCTATGGCGTAGTTGGGGGTTGTTGATGTATTTATCGGCTAAATATGCAAATTCTTGTTTGCTGCTAAAGGTTATTATTTCTTCTTGAGTGAAATATTCGTGTATTTCTGGTCGGTCGAAAAAAACTAGTTGAAATATTCCCATTGCTGCTACTTCAAATGTTCTTGGCGCCACTGTGGATGGTACTATTTCATAAATTTGATTGGCGATGTTATGGTATCGTGATAGGTTTAAGACTATTTTGCTGTTTCTATAAATTGAGATTAGTTCGTCGTAATCAACTTGAGTACGTGTGAAAAAATTTTCGGTGATTTGTTTTGACCAATTTGACCCAATAATTAATGTTGAGTAATTTTTCAGGATGTCTTGCAATCCTTCGATAATATCAATACGGTTGGCAAATCCTACACCGCAAAACACAAAATCCCATTCGGGTTCTGTTAGTGGTTCTAATGTATTATATGCAGTTGCTAAGGGTAAGTGATAAACATTTTGAGAATGATAATAGTTACATGAATTTTTGTCGTTGCTAAATACAAAATCAACTAATTTTGGTAATAAGTAATTACAATCAAACTCATAAGGGTCTTCTGTTATCCAAGCAGCGACACGGGTTCCTAAGTAACGACTTGTTTGTGTGATGAGGTTGTATATATCTGTATTGGGTTTATAAAATGAACCAAATAATACTATTAAATCTGGTTGTTTTGTTTTGTATGCTTCATGTAGATAAGTTTCGCTCTGATAAAATTGAATTGTAAAATCACATTGTGTTGCTTCTGACATCAGCATTTTACGAATGTGTTGATTACTATCTAAGTGTTCTGGAAGCATCCAAACGAAATGAAGGATAAAATTGGCAACGGATGAAACGGATGTAACGGATGGTTGATTTATATCTTTTGTATCTTTTGTATCCGTTGCCAAGTGTAATTGACGCTGCGTTTGATTGTGGAGAGTAATCCTTGTTGTTTGTAGTATTGCCATGCTTTATTTAAAAGATGTTTATTTTCAGAAATAGGAGGAATAGGTTGTTCTGGGTTTGGTAATTGTTGGATTTCTAGGTGTGTTTCGATATGATGTGTTTCGATACAATGTGTTTCTATGTGATGTTCTTCGATAATGACGCGCGATAGTAGTTCTAGAGTGTTAAGTTCACATTTTGTGTTTTGTATATGGGTGTAGAGTGATAAATATTGATTAATATTAGATTCTAAAGAGGGGTATTTTACTTGACTAACTTGTTTGAGTAAGTTGAGGAAACTTTTTGTAGTCATTTTTAAAAAATTGTCTAATATTGTGACAATTGAACCAGAATCTGTCAATTCGTAAAGGAATCCGTTTTGACCATGAGTAATTCGCTCACGAAATGCTCCAATATTAGGCGCCACTGGAATTAAGCCGCATGACCAAACTTCGGATAAAGCTAATACAAAAGTTTCAGGCCATATTGAGGCAAATAAAGCGACATGACATTGTTGCAGTAGGTTCGGTAATTCTTCAGGAGTGTATTGTCCATACACTTTAACATTTTTATTTGCTGATGGTAAAATATCTGAGTAAGGATAACGAACATCTCCGTATATATGAAATTGGATATTTTGCTGTGTGGATTGGTAGTAATCGATAATTTGTATAATTAATTCTGCTCCTTTGTTCGTATCAAAGTTACCTACACAAGCAACTTTTAAAGGTAATGCAAAGTTATTTAGCTTATTGGGTATATCTTGCTCTGTAAAGAAGGCGCCTGTGCCTAAACCCATTATTAAATTAACTTTGTCTTGTAAATATGGATAAGCTATAATAAATCGATTATATTGGTCTTGACACAAATAGTGGACAGCATCAGTGTAGTAAAGTATTTGTGAGATTGTATTTCTTCGGGTATTTTGCGTACCTACTTGAGAATTAAAATTTTGCTTTAAACATAAATCACAAGTTGGTATCGTAATATTTGGATAATTACAGAAAATTTTATTTTTCTTTAGTAAATTAAATTGTTGACATATTAAATAGTAATCAAACAAAGAAATAATTACCTTTGCACCAGCTTTTTTGGCAATTAATGGTGTATTTAGAGGAAATCTAATTAAATGAAAAATGTGAACTATATCAATCTTTTGTTGTAAAAGTATGAATTCAAACTTAGCGAAAAATTCTTGATGTGAGTAACAATTGGAAGTAACAGGGTAACTTAAGTTTATTTGCTTGAAAGTTTTATTTTTTATATTGAATAATATATAATTATTGCAGTCACTAGCTGCTGTCGTATCAGGAAATAATACGTAAACTTGATTAGTTTCAGTTTGAGCTAATGCTTCAACTAAAGTTATAGCATGAACTTCTGTACCACCGTGTGGAGCATAACCAACCCAATTATGTATGACAAATAATAAGTTCATTACAAACAGTTTTGCTATTTCTACGTGATTAATTCTATATATATTTACATCTACAAAAATTTAGACAGTAAACAGTAATACTTTTATTTATTTAACTTGAAAAAAGTTTTGATTTTAAACCATTTTTCACGTAATTGCCAAAATTTACTGGTTTGCATTGCCACAATCATACACTCAAGGTCTTGTAGCATTAACTCTTTTTGTTGAATTTGAGAGTTTAAAATATCTATTTTTACTGAAGATTGTGCTTGTTCAGTAATTGCTTCTGTTCGAGCTTGTTGCAATTCTTGTAATATAGACCCTGTTAGTGCTAGTTCTGACTCTGTATGTTTTAATTGAGACTCTAGTTGCTGATTTTTTTCAAGAAGCTGTGAATATTGGTCGTTTAAACAAGTATACTGTTTTTCTAATATCATGTACTTATCTTCAACTGTACCAGGAAATGCTTGAATAACAAACTGTAAAGTGTCTGCTTCCTCATCTTGTTCAATTTGGGCAATAACTTCTTGATGGAAATCATCACGTTGAAAAGAGGGAACGAGATGAACGTCTGTAAAAATATCTAATTTTGTTCTATCAATTCCTTTAACTAAATATCCTGTTGTTTCAAACAATTCTTGTATAGTTTTTTTTGTAAAAAATCTTAAATGTGTATTGTCTAATATACCAAACTGTGTATATTCAAATTTACCTTGTAGTAAAGCTAAACGAATAGCTCCATGAGCAATATTTGGAATAGAAGCAACTACATACCCACCAGACTGTAATATGCTCTTTGTATCTTCTAAGACTTTCCAAGGGTTACGGAGATGCTCTAAAACATCTCCAAAAACAGCAACGTCAAACTTTTGATTAGGGAATATTTCTGTGATGCTGGTAAAATCTAAGTCAGCAATTATAACTTCTTGACAGTGCTTTTCTGCTTCTTGAGCTGCTTCTTGATTATAATCTACTCCTGTAACTACACAACCATTATGTTTAAGTAACTGAGCTAAATAACCTGTAGCACAGCCAAAATCAACTACACTTTTATTCTTACCAATGAAATGTAATGTCTTTTTTAAACTAGTATTATCCTCAAGAGCTTCCTCAGTTAATTCATCAAAAGAAGGATAATTTTTAATCAAGTCTTTATATTTTTCCATAATATTTTTTAATGTCATGCTGAACGTAGTGAAGCATCTGTTAACTCATAAAAAAATATAGTTATTTTATATTTGTTGGGTTGCGCTACGTGGAACCCAACCTACAAGGTGTACCAATAGTTACATTAATAGGGTGGTCAATTAGAGCATAAATTTGTTTACCTGTTTTCGGTGGTAAAACTTGAAACACCATTGCGTTATCAATCCAGTCGAAAGTTAAGGCTTCGTTATTTTCGGCGCCTGCAACAGTTAAACTATACGAAGCGGGTCTTAGTGGTAATTTGAATTTAAAATTGACAACGATTCGTTGTCTAAATTCCAGCTTATCAATTTTGACGTTTTCTTCAAAGGTGTTAGTTCCAATAATCTCGTTACCGTTTTTATCACAAATATAAAACCCTAAAATACAGCTATTGAGTTTTTGATTAGCTTGTATCTCTACTACCAACGTTACTTCTTCATTAAAACCGAACACGGGTGTATCACCAGCATCTTCACCCAGGTGATTAAGCATTTTTACTGTTTCAATTCTGGCTTTACCGCTTCCTCTACGTACAATAGTTGTATCTTTATTACATTTATCTTCTTGCTGCGTTTGTTTAGACTCGGTTGTTGATATGCCTAATTCTAAGTCTGTTAATAGTTTGAGATATGTAATGCTGACATCGTTAGGTGCCCCTTTTGTATATATTTGTCCGTCATGAATCATAATAGCTGAGTTACATAACGTTTTAATGGCGCCAGAATCATGCGATACAAATAGTGTAGTCACACCAGAGTCCATAAGCGCACGCATTCGTCGCATACAACGGTGCTGAAACACAATATCACCCACAGCTAGCGCTTCATCTACAATAAGTACTTCGGGGTCAACATTTACTGCAACTGCGAACGCTAAACGAACAAACATTCCACTAGAATAAGTTTTTACAGGTTGGTCGATAAAATCACCAATATCAGCAAACCCAGCAATATCATCAAACTTATTTTCAATTTCGTTTTGGCTCAACCCTAGTAACCTACCATTGAAAAACACATTTTGTCTTCCGGTAAATTCTGGGTTAAAACCACTGCCTAACTCCAATAGCGCTGAGACTCTACCCTTGACTACCACTTCTCCTGTAGTAGGGGTCAAAGTTCCAGCGATAATTTGTAGCATTGTGCTTTTACCCGAACCATTACGTCCAATAATTCCCACTGTCTGACCTTTGGGGATATTCAAGTTGATATCACGCAAAGCAAAAAACTCGTTTCCCTTATTGGAGTGAGGCAATAATAATTCCTGAAGTCTATCGATTGGACGTGCGTAACGCTTATAGCACTTGGATACAGAATGAAGTGAAATTGCTATTTCCTCACTCATCAACAAATACCTTAATGACTATATAACTATTATTTCAATACAAAAGCAAAAAGAAAAGGACATCCCTGTCCTACTTCTGTTTACCTTTTTCCTTTTTCTACGAAATTACAACACATCCGCAAAGGCAGGACGCAGGCGCCGATAAACCCAGAATCCGCAGCAAAATAATACAAAGGATATCGTCGTCGCAACTCCCAACTCTGCCCAGTGCTTAACTTCACCGTTCAAAACGATATCACGGTAAAATTCGACAATTGCGGTCATTGGATTTAACCAAAATATCCAAGTTCTTAGTCCTTCGGGAATTGCTGTGGCAGGGTAAATAATTGGTGTTGCGTACATCCAAATGTTTAATAATACACCTAAAGTTTGTGGAATATCTCGTAAAAATACAGTTAAACCAGCAGCTAAATAACCAATTCCTGCGGTTAAAAGCAACTGCGTTAACCATACCAAAGGCAACAGTGCCAAAGTCGCATGTAAGGTATGAGAAGTAAAAGCGACAAAAACAATCAATATCATCAAACCAAAAGAGCTTTCGATAAAAGATGACAAAATTGGCACTAAAGGCAGCAAAGACAACGGAAATACAACTTTTTTGACTAAATTAGGCTGTCCAACTACTGAGTTTGCTGACTGTACTAAACCACTAGAAAAAGCAATCCAAGGCAACAAGCCGGCAAACAACCATAAACCAAAAGTAAAGTTATTATCAGGCAAAGCTTTGAGAGTTAGTTTGACTTTAAGTACAAACGAGAAGACATATGTATAAATTAATAGCTGTGATAGTTGATTTAATAGGGGCCAAAGATTTCCTAGCACAGAACCTTTATAGCGTGCTTCCAAATCACGTCTTACCAGCGTTCGTAGCAAATCATATTTTGCTAGAAACTTCTCGTTAACAGGCAGCAAACGCTTTAACTTTCTAAGTTTGCCACTAATACGCTGAACTTCCATAATTATCTCCTAGTTCTCACACACACCTAAGCTTTTTTCTCGAATGAACGCCAGTTATCACTACAAGTTCCTATATTGTGGCAGATTCGTATAAACTGAGTCTTGGTTTACTGCATTAGTTTATATATTTGGCATGGAAATCGGACAAAGAGTAAAAGTATATCGTTTACGCGACCGTGTAAGCGCTGTGACTGCCGCGAAATTAGGACAAACCGGCTTAATCCAAGGTTATAAAATAACGGATGGTATGGGTGTTGGTGTTGTAGTGCTGTTTGATGACAATTATTCTACTTGGTTCTTTGAGGATGAACTCAAAGTCGTGTAGAAGGGAAAGTGTAAAGTGCTGAGTGCTGAGTGCTGAGTACTTGATGCAGTTTTTGTCCTAACTATTTGAAGTGCGGTTTGCTTCCTCTAGGGTTTACAACTTTAGGGGAAGTGAATAGCCGCCTTAAGAGTGCTAAGTTGTGAGTGCTGCACTACGTTTACGAGTATAGGAATTATTTAAATGGCATTGATATTAACATTTTTAGGTAAAAGCAGTACTGGGCGGACTAAAATTGCAATTGCTGCTGCAATGAAACAAGCGCGTGAGGGTAAGCGTGTACTTTTAGCTGGAAATTCAGAACCAGCGATGCAAATTCTTTTGGGAACAACTTTATCTAACGAACCTCAAGAAGTTGCACCCAACTTACAAGCAGTACAATTTCATGCTAGTACACTACTCGAAAGCAATTGGGATGAAGTCAAAAAGCTGGAAGCACAGTATTTAAAAACACCATTTTTAAAGGATGTGTACGGTCAAGAACTTGCTGTATTACCAGGAATGGATGCAGCTTTAGCTCTCAACGCAGTTCGGCAGTACGATGAAAGTGGTAAATACGACACCATTGTTTACGATGGTAGTGGTGACTCTACAACTTTACGATTACTCGGTTTACCTGAATCATTAAGTTGGTACGTGCGACGATTTAGACAGGTCTTTGTTAACTCTGATTTAGGTAAAGCTATTTCTGAATCACCTTTAATTCAACCTTTAATCAGCACATTCTTTAATATCAACTGGACATCAGATAACTTTTCGCAACCCACCAACATGGCAAATAACTTACTCGACAAGGGTAAAGCTGCACTTGCCGACCCGAAGCGAATAGCTGCTTTTTTGGTAACAAACGATGACCCAGTTGAAATTGCATCTGCCCGTTACTTATGGGGTAGCGCACAGCTAGTAGGGTTAACTATAGGGGGTGTTATACTTACAGGCGCCGTTTCTAATTCAACTTTACAAGAACAATTTGAGCCTTTAAGTATTACCACAGTCAACGATGCGACCGAAGGACAGTGGCAATCAATGATAGACACATTACCCGACTTCGTAGCGCAAGCAACACTTGCACCTCGTCCAATGGAACTCGATACAGGTGCCCGTCAAGTGCGTTTATTCTTGCCAGGATTCGACAAAAAGCAAGTTAAACTAACTCAGTACGGCCCAGAAGTAACCATAGAAGCAGGAGATCAGCGTCGGAATATACTTTTGCCACCTCCATTGAGTGGAAAACCTATAACTGGCGCCAAATTCCAGAATGGTTATTTGATAATCTCATTTTAAAAGAGTTATGAGTGCTGAGTGCTGAGTGCTGAGGAGCCATCGCCGTGGACGGGCTGTGCCGACTTGAGGCGAATGCCGTTGCTGAGTTGAAAATAACTCCTAACTCCTAACTCCTAACTCCTAACTCCTAACTCCTAATTATTTATTACAGCTTATGTCAGAAACACCGATTACCCCATCTACTGAAGACCGCAGTGCGAAAGCCAGACAATTGCTGGGCATGAAAGGTGCTGCATCTGGTGAAAGTTCGATATGGAAAATTCGCCTGCAATTAATGAAGCCAATTACGTGGATACCCTTAATTTGGGGTGTTGTATGCGGCGCCGCTTCGAGTGGTGAATTTACATGGACACTGGAAAACGTTCTTAAGTCATTGACTTGTATGTTGCTATCGGGACCACTGATGGCAGGATATTGTCAAATTACAAATGATTATTACGACCGAGAAATAGACGCAATCAACGAACCCTATCGTCCCATACCCTCTGGAGCAATTTCTATACCCCAGGTATTGACGCAAATTTGGGTATTATTAATAGCAGGTTTGGTATTAGCGTTTGCTCTCGATAAATGGGCAGGTAATAGTTATCCTACAATTACAACTATTGCCGTTATCGGCGCCATTATTTCATATATCTACTCGGCGCCACCTTTAAAGTTAAAACAAAATGGTTGGCTCGGTAGTTATGCACTTGGCGCCAGTTACATAACATTTCCTTGGTGTACGGGTCATGCATTATTTGGCGAACTGCACTGGCAAATAATTGTTTTGACTATGTTCTATAGTTTAGCTGGCTTAGGTATTGCCATAGTCAACGACTTCAAGAGTGTAGAAGGAGATGCCAAGCTCGGTTTAAAATCATTACCTGTAATGTTTGGTACCAAAACTGCCGCTTGGATTTGTGTATTGATGATTGATATATTTCAAGCTGGAATTGCAGTTTACCTGATTTCTATTCATCAGCAACTCTATGCAGCAATTTTGTTACTGCTTGTAATACCGCAAATTACATTCCAAGACATGTACTTTTTACGTGACCCATTAAAGAACGACGTAAAATACCAAGCATCAGCACAACCGTTCCTCGTTCTAGGAATGTTGGTGACAGGTATTGCAATTGGTCATGCAGGATTGTAGTTTTTAGGCTTGCTTTGAATCATTAATGTAATTCACAATTGTGTAGAGACGCGACATGTCGCGTCTCTACATTTTTGTTACAAACAATAAATTACAAATTGCGACAATCTCTCTTTGGTGGGAAGTTAAAAATATATAATCCAGATTACATAGTATTTATACTACGTCTTGTATTTCAAGCTATTAACTGAGCATATTGCTGTGTTACAAACAATTCTAAACATAATTAGGCACATTCAACCTTTTCTTGTCCCCATTTGCTTTATAGGCGCCTGGAGCTTTATAATACTCGCGATATGGAGTCTCTGGGCAACTGCACGCGATAGTGTATCAACAGCAAAGCAAATGCATCAAATACCCTGCACTGGTTGCCAATACTTTACTGCTGACTATCGTCTCAAATGTACTATCCATCCTTCTATTGCAAGCACCGAAGAAGCAATTAGTTGTATGGATTATCAACCAAAGACAAATCCTATGTTTTATTAATTTCGAGTAAAACCTTCATAACACCCTTTGTTTTCGCTTGTTCAAATGCAGTAATTCCTTCATCCAGAGGAAATATTGAATGAATGAGCGGTTTAACATCTATTTTTCCTGTTGCTAACAGTTCCAGTGCTGGTGCAAATGGGCCACAACGTGAACCAATTAGCGTTATTTCATCGACAACTAAAGCTGAAGCATCTAAGCTAAGATTACCTGCATAAGTGCTTTTTAACACTAATATTCTGCGCGGACGTAAAGCGCGACGGGCAATATCAAAGCCTGCACTATTGCCTGTACATTCAACGGCAATATCAAAGCTACGTGTTTGTACGTCATCAACATAGCCAACTTTAATACCTTTAGCTTCTAAATTAGCAAGCTTATCGGCATGGCGCCCAATGGCCAACAAATCGCAACCAGTCAGCGCGAGTGTTTGAGCAACCAATTGTCCTAATTTACCATCTCCTACAACCAATACTTTATCATCAGAAGAAATTGAGATTTGCTGCTGAATTTCCAAAGCTGCTGCAACAGGTTCAGCAAATGTTGCCACATCTGTCGGAACATTATCGGGAACTAGATGTAAATTTGCTACAGGTAAAGATAAATAATCAGCAAAGGCGCCGTTACGGTTAACAATACCTAATACCGTGCGGTTTTCACAATGAGTTGGAATGCCTTTCAGACAATAACGACACTTTCCACAAGCAGCATTAATTTCGCCAACAACCCTTTTATTAATTAAATTATCAGGGCCTCGCTCAACGACACCCACAAACTCATGACCTAAAATACCACTGTAAGGATAATAACCGCGCGTCAGTTCAAGGTCAGTGTTACATATACCCGCTTTACATACCCTTATTAAAGCTTCTTCTGAACCAGGTTCAGGAACTGGTATATCAGTACGCAGTTCAAGCTGTTGATTTTCTAACCAAAGTCCTTTCATAAATAAATGGTATAAAGTGTTCTTGTGGAATGAGTCTTGTGGAATGAGTCTTGTGAAATGAGTCTTGTGGAATGGGTCTTGTGGAATGGGTCTTGTGGAATGGGTCTTGTGGAATGGGTCTTGTGGAATGGGCATCCTTGCCCGTTCCATATCAAGGCGGGCAAGGATGCCCACCCCACAAGATATCTTATAAAACTTATGCAATATATTCAGCTTTCTTCTTCCCACTAAGGTAGCAAATATAAGCATTTACCGATATGCTAATTTTAAAAGGGCTTACACAATGAAGAAAAGCTTCACACTCAGCACTCAGCACTCAGTACTTTACACTCATTACTTGACGCGAGTATTTGCCTTAACACTAGGATGCTTTGTACTTTGCACTTTACCAGCAGGCGCCTTACAAGAAAATGCAAAAACCTGTGAAACTCGTTTTCCTCTAAGTAAATGCGTTAACAGCGTAACTCAACTAGTTTCTCAAATTGCGCGAACGAACGTAATATATTTAGGAGAAACGCACGATAGCGCTAAAGACCATGAAAACCAATTAAAAATTATTCAAGAACTACATAAACGAAACAAGAAAATTGCCATAGCAATGGAAATGTTTCAGCGTCCCTTCCAAAACGTTATCAATGAGTACCTAGCAGGTAAGATAACCGAAGCAGAACTAGTTAAGCAAACAGAGTATGAACAACGTTGGGGTTTTGATTGGAACTTATACGCACCTATTGTAAGATTTGCGAAAGAGAATAAAATACCTGTTTTAGCAATAAACACTCCCTCTGAAATTACCCGTAAAGTTTCGCGTCAAGGTTTAGAAAGCTTAACATCCGAAGAGCGTAAGCAGATACCACCATTTTCAGAAATTCGCACCTCTCCCGAAGAATACCGCAAAATGGTTTTAGCGGCATTTGAAGCGCATCAAAGTGCGGGACATGGAAATAGCAAAAGTGCAGAAAGATTTTTTCTGGCACAAGTTCTATGGGATGAAACAATGGCAGAAAGCATTGCCAACTTCATCAAAACTAATCGCGATTATCAAGTAGTCGTTTTAGCAGGACAAGGACACGTCGTCTACGATTATGGTATTCCTAGTCGTGTAGAAAGGCGCCTTTCTGGAAAACAAATAACTCAACATTCAATATTATTAAGTCCACCAGATGATGACAGTTTACCCAGTAACAAACAAATAGCTGACTTTATTTGGCGCCAGTAGAAAAGTAATATATTAAATTGATAATTATTGTCATGCTGAGGAACGAAGCATCTTAGGTATTGTATTAATTATTATTGTCATGCTAAGGAACGAAGCATCTTAGGTATTGTATTAATTATTATTGTCATGCTAAGGAACGAAGCATCTTAGGTATTGTATTAATTATTATTGTCATGCTAAGGAACGAAGCATCTTAGGTATTGTATTAATTATTATTGTCATGCTGAGGAACGTTAACGCAGTTTTCCCGCAGGGTAGCATCTCAGAAGATTTTGAGTATAATGAGTGGCTAGGCAATTTGACGCTGCTAATTAGGCAGTTATTGAAGTTTGTTGCTTGAGATATTATACGTTACGCAAGGTTTGTATATGAAACCCGGTTTACAAAAAGGACAACTTGTAAGATGGAAGGATGACCGGGGGTTTGGATTTATACAACCTGCTGACGGTAGCAAAGAAGTCTTTCTGCACATCTCTGAACTTAACAACACAAATCGGCGCCCAATAGCAGGTGATACTATTTACTATTACGTTGTACCAGAACAAGGCGGAAAACTTCGTGCAAGCAAAGCTTATATTGAGAGTGGAACACCCAACGCAGTATCTTCTAGTAGCAAAGCTACATTTAAAAGCAGGTCTTTATCTAAAGTCCCAGTATTCAAAACAATCTTAGTATCTAGCATACCATTATTTGGGTCAGTTCATTTTGCATTGACAACTACCGTAATATTCCCCCTCATTCTATATACTGTTATGAGCCTATTAACCTTTGGGCTATACGCTGACGATAAATCTCGTGCCCAAAAAGGAAAATGGAGAACTCCAGAAAATACGTTACACCTATTTGAACTAGCAGGTGGATGGTTTGGAGGATTTATAGCTCAACAAACTCTACACCACAAAAGCAGTAAAAGTTCATATCAGGCTGTATTCTGGACAATTGTAGTAATTCACTACATGCTTTGGTTAGTATGGCTGCTTTTTAGTAAATCTTTATTAAGATAGCCACACATAAATTTTTGCTAGAAATAGAAATATAGATAGTAGGTGGTTATTTGAGTAAGGCAATGATGACAGGGCAAGATAAGTTTGGTTTAAAATCTCAAATATCGAAAAGCGAAGATTCTAAAGATTGGTCTTGGCCATTTTGGTTTGCCGTACCATTTTATCCTTATGGCAGGCGCCGGACTGTAAAGAGCGAAGTAATAAAAGATACGATTTGGACATTCGACCAGCTTCACGGCATTCTTTACACGATTACACCGATTCGGATGACGGTTGTAAAGTTAAAAGCGGGTGGTCTTCTTGTATATGCACCTGTGGCGCCAACTCGTGAATGTGTGCGTATGGTTAATGAGATAGTAGCGAAGCATGGTGATGTTAAATACATAATACTACCAACTAGTTCAGGTTTAGAGCATAAAGTATTTGTCGGTCCCTTCGCACGATGTTTTCCTACAGCACAAGTATTTGTTGCTCCTCACCAGTGGAGCTTTCCGTTTAATTTACCGCTCGGTTGGTTAGGGTTTCCTCAAAAAAGAACTCAGGAACTACCAACTAATGTAGAAATAGCGCCTTTTAAAGACGATTTTGATTATACGGTGCTAGATATAGATTTAGGTCGTGGTTCTTTTGTCGAAGTTGCTATGTTTCATAAAAGTTCGCGTACATTGCTTGTGACAGACTGTGCATTATCTATTTCTGAAGACCCACCAGAAATAGTTCAACTAGACCCATATGCTTTGTTGTTCCACGCGCGAGATAATGCAACTGAAGTTGTAGAAGACAATGCAGCGAACCGTCGTAAAGGATGGCAGCGCATTGCACTATTTGGAATTTACTTCCGTCCGAGTGCTTTGCAAGTAGCTGGAACATGGGAGTCACTGCGCGATGCTTTAAAAGCACCCGATAAATCTAGAAAAGCATACTTTGGATTCTTTCCATTTCGGTGGAAAGACAACTGGCAAGAATCTTTTAAGGCTTTGCGTGGTTATGGGCGCCCATTTGTAGCACCTATTTTACAAACATTGATTTTACCACAGGCGCCGAAGCAAGTACTCAACTGGGCAGACAAAATAGCCACATGGAACTTCGCGCGTATAATATCCTGTCATTTTGACTCACCAATTCAAACAACACCGCACGAATTTCGCTTAAGCTTCGCTTTCCTCGAACAAAATTCCTCTACAAGTCAAGCATTCGGATGTGCAGATGAACCCTTAGTAAAAGAAGACTTTAAATTTATTAAAGAACTCGAAGCCAATCTCGTCCAACGTGGTGTAGCTACCCCACCCAAAGAAAAAGTTTAATATTTATTGTACTTATCTCTTGTGAAACTTATCTCTTGTGGAACGGGCATCCTTGCCCGTCCAACATTCAGGGCAGGCAGTCAGGCCTACCCCACAAGAAAAAGTTATGTATTTTCAAACCGCCTAAAAAAGACGGCGCCGAATATCTTCTTCTGCAATAAGAATATTTTCTTCTATAGGTGAGCCATCCTCTCTAAATAGTCGAGGCATAGTTTTCCACTTCAAACTAGGATGATGAAATAAAAACCGAATAGCTTCCATATCATCTGGATGTTCCAAAACATACATTTGCAATTCAAGTAAGCTCATTTCTTGAAAATTAGGTTTCATTTATAAACCTCCACATTTCATTGAGCATTACTATAATAACCTTATCTAAACAAACTGTACTCAGCTAAATCTTCAAACTCCCTTTATAAAAATTAAATACATTTTGATTTTTTTTGTAGTATATAGAGAGAGTATCTACTAAATATTTTGCTGGCTTTCAATGCCTTAAAATTTTGAAACTAAGTAAATATATGCAAAAAGTAGCGGTGTTTGGCAATGCTGGAGGCGGTAAATCAACTCTAAGCAAGAGGTTATCAGAAATTGCTGGTTTACCACTTTACGTCTTGGACAAGATCAAAAATCCTGAAGGGGACACTGAGATTGCACAAGAAGACTTTAAGTGCGCCCATCAACAAATTTTAGCTACTGACCGATGGATTGATTATTGATGGGTTTGGTTGCATAGAAACCATCTGGCAACAACTGAACGAGGCAGATAGTCTAGTTTTTGTCGATTTTCCACTATATGTACATTTCTGGTGGGTAACAAAACGACTAATTACAGGTTACTTTAAACTACCAGAAGGCTGGCCTGACACAAGTCCAATATTGAAGAGTTCGCTACTCAGCTACCGCGTACTTTGGTTATGTCATAAACATTTGACTCCAAAATATCGTGAGTATATATGGATGGTGGTTTTGTTACCCAGTAAATATTAAAATCCCCCCTAACCCTAGGGTTGGGGGGATTCAAGCTGATACACTAAATTGTTTCGTATACAATTTGGCGTAGCGTCCTTGAATATCTAACAACTCTTCATGAGAACCAGATTCAACGATTTGCCCTTTTTCTAGAACTAATATTCTGTCGCTTTTCCGCACAGTAGATAATCTGTGGGCAATAACAAATACCGTTCTTCCCTCCATTAATCTTTCGAGTGCTTCTTGTACTAAAGCTTCTGACTCTGAGTCTAATGCGGATGTAGCTTCATCAAGAATAAGAATACGGGGGTCAAGAAGAACTGCACGTGCGATAGCGATACGTTGTCTTTGTCCCCCTGATAAATTAACGCCACGTTCGCCAACCACAGTATAATAACTATCGGGCATTTGGCTAATAAATTGGTGAGCGTTGGCTATTTTGGCTGCATTCTCTACAGCTTGCATATCAAAAGTCTCTTGTCCAAAAGCTATATTTTCGGCAATTGTTCCAGAAAACATTGTGGTTTCTTGTGGAACTATGCCTATTTGGCGCCGCAAGCTATTTAATGTCACATCGCGAATATTGACACCATCTATATATATATCACCGCTTTGAGGGTCATAGAAACGCGGCAACAAGTTAACAAAAGTCGTTTTACCTGAACCACTGGCGCCAACTAGTGCAATTGCTTCACCCGGATATGCGAGTAAACTAATATTATTCAAAACAGGTTCATTTGGTTTATAAGCAAAAGACACGCGACGATATTCAACTTTACCACTAACTGTGGGGAGAATATCAGCATTGGTTTTTTCTTCAACTGCGGGTTTAATAGCTAGTAACTCGAATACTCTATCTACCGATGCTTCTGCTTCTTTGAATAAATTATAGTTAGTTGTGGTATGACCTACAGGGTCTATTAATAATGCGGCGCCACTTAGAAAGCTAAAAAACTTTCCAGTAGTTAAATTACCTGCCGAAATTTGCCAAGCTGCAAAGAAAAGTAACAATAAGAAACTTAAAGCCTGTAAAAATCCGACAATTGGCACTTGAATAGCTTTTAAACGCTCAGTAGAATACTTCGCGCGCATGGCAACTTCTGCTTCCTTACCAAACCGTGCAATTTCGTATGCTTCCGCAGCAAAAGCTTGAACTATTCTAATACCATTAAAAACTTCGGTTAAAATCGCTGATAAATCTGATACTTGGTTTTGACTACGACGCGAGTACTTTTGTAGTCTTTCTCCAAACCAAGCAATCAACACCAACATAATTGGTACAACTAATAAAGTTGCCAATGTTAATTGCCAGCTAAGATACACCATATATATGGGAATCGCTACTAGCTGCAACGCACAGGGAATAAAATCGTGTAACAGCTTGTGAACCGCTTCGCCAACTCTATCTACATCTTCAGTAACACGGTAAGATAAATCACCAGCCTTTGCAGTTTCAAAATAGCTCAAATTAAGCTTCTGTAAGTGCCCATATACGTTTTTACGTAGATTAAAAGATACTCGCAGTGCCGCCTTTGCCATATAAATATCTTGCACCGACTGAAAGAACCCACGTACAAGAAACACACCTCCTAAAATACCAGCAAGTTCAGCAATAGCAACAACGTTACCATTACCGAAAGGCGCCGATAGTTTCTGCACCAGATGCATTAAAGTTAAAGTAGCGAGAACATAACCCAAGATACCAATAAATCCCGTGGCAATATGGCGCCATTGGGGACGGATATACGGTAGAAGTTGCCAATAATTAGAACGGTTCGAGCTTTTCACCACACCACACACTATATTTTATTCTCTAAGACGCTACCAGATGAAAGGTAGTTTCTGATAGGCTAGCCTAAAACAAAAATTAGCCCTATTGTGGAACGGGCATCCCTGCCCGTCAATATTCAGGGTGGGCAAGGATGCCCACCCCACAAGAAAACATTGAAGTTACAAACTTACTACGACTCGAAAACCGCATATTCGTAGACCACCGTCTGACTCGTTCCAACTGCGACTAGCGCTACGGCATAGAACGGGACTAAAGCTCCATGAACCTCCACGCAATACTCGACGGTTTTTGTCTCCCTGCCATTCCCATACGCTACCATCGGTCGGCGCCCCTACATAATTATTGTGCCAAGGGTCAGCGCACCATTCCCACACTTGACCGTGCATGTCGTATAGTCCAAAGGAGTTTGCAACTTCAAAGCTACCGACGGGAGTTGTTTCTTTACGAATTTTGGTTTTGGTTTCAAATTCAAATATTCTTGTTTCACTGTTACCGCAGTTTGCTAGGTCGGGGGTGATGGTGTCTCCAAAGTGGAAGGGTGTGGTTGTTCCTGCTCGACAAGCATATTCCCATTCTGCTTCGCTTGGTAAACGATATTTACGTCCGGTTTTTTGCTGCAAACGCGCGCAAAATTCTTGTGCTTCGTGCCAAGATACATTTTCTACTGGACGATTGGCGCCTTTGAATTTAGATGGATGTGGGTTTAGTGATAGATTAATTTTAGGTAGATTTGAGACGGCACGCCACTGTGCTTGTGTTACTGGGTATTTGCCGATGCAGATTGGTTCGATTTGAACATTATGCTGGGGACGTTCGTCAGCATCACCTTCACCGTCGAGTGAACCCATCATATAGCTACCACCAGGTATTGACACCATTTCTAAGAAAACACCACTACCTAAATCTTCGGTAAAGAAACGTGCGTTTGCTCGTGTGCGTTCGATTATTCGACCTTGTGTATCTAATGTAACTATATCAAAATCAAAGATGTGGAATTCTGGGTAGAAATTTGATTCGGTTGATTTAGAGCGAGGAGTTAATCGTGTTTGAGAGGGTATTTGCGGTGTTTCAAGTTGAGGAACGGTGGTCATTCCAAATAAGCTTTTAAAGTTATTACTATTTAAATCTTGTAGTACTTCTACTGCTGTTTGGTATCTTTCTCGCACTACATGTTTAAGTAATTTATCAAGAATATATCCTAGCTGTTCACTGACTTGGATATTTTTTGTTTTTGCGTATTCTCGCCATTTCCAATGTGCATTAATTGCATCGTAAAGCGGGTCAGTGATATTACCATATGCATCTTGATATGGTAAGCATTGTGTTAAAAGACGTATACAAGTTACACCCAATGAATATAAGTCACTTGCATGACAAGCAAAACCAGCCATTTGTTCGCTAGATGCATAACCTACTGTATAAATTACTGTTGCTTGTCGAGCTAAACTTGTTTGAGTAATTTGTTTGGCGCCACCAAAGTCAATTAATACTAATTTTTTATCACTATAACGACGTATAATATTTTCGGGCTTAATATCTCGATGAATAACATTGCGCGAATGGACAAAATCAAGTATAGGTAGAATATCTATTAAAACATGGCGAATTTTAGCTTCAGTATATGTAGTGTTTTGAAGCTCTTTATGTAGAGTATCTCCCTCAATAAATTCTTGCACTAAGTACAAACTGGCGCCTTGTTCAAAGTAAGCGAGTAATCTAGGTATAGAAGGATGATTTTCACCTAGTTCATATAATCTAAACGCTTCCTCTTTAAATAACTGTGCAGCTTTTGCACGTGCAGCAGTTCCCTGAACTTGGGGTACAAATTGCTTGACGACACACGAACCATCAAGTCTATCAACATCTTCAGCATAATATGTCCTGCTAAAACCACCCTCACCTAACAACCGGATAACGCGAAAGCGGTTTCTTAACAAGTCACCAAAGTTGCTATGTCCGCAGGTCGTGCAAAAACGATTACCGTCTGCGTTAAATGGATTTGAGCAATTGGGATTTTGGCAGATTCGCATGGTTATTGAGATGTTGCATCGTCCAAACTTAGCCCCAATATCATGATTTTGAAAGTGTTTGTGTATTGTTTAAATTTGAAGTTTTTCTAAGTACGATTAAATATTTTTTACCTATGAATTTATCCGTAATTAGAGTTTAACAATTTCCTTTACAATATCAATTTAATAATGGGCACTTTTATTGGAATTATAGGGCGAATATTACCTTAATAGGGTAAGTTTTGTCAAGTGAATCCCCCTTAACCCCCCTTAATAAGGGGGGAACAAGAAATGAAACAATAATTTTAGTATTATTATGATATGCAAACAAATTTTAGCTTTGTATACAAACAAATCTTAGCTTTGTATACAAACAAATCTTATCCCCCCTTATTAAGGGGGGTTGGGGGGATTAAATCAATGTATCTCATTCTTAAAGCTTCTACATTACTCAAATGTTTCTGCACTAACTCTTGAGGATAAAGTACTTGTGCTGATGCCATGTATTTATTTACCCACAGTAAAAATTCGTCAAAAGACCGTGGAGGTAATGACACTATATAATCTACGTATAATATTTCTCCAGTAACTTTATCTTTGGCGCCTTTAATAATTTTTTGTTTAGGATGGCGCCGTTCACCTTCTAAAATAAAAGTAGTGACAGGTGGATAGAATCGGACTTTGACGGGAACTGGTTGTAATTGTCCTGATAGTTCGAGATGTTGTTCTTGTTGTTCTCCTAGCTTTAAACCCCAACCGTTTTCGAGTAACTGATAAGCTTTTGTTAAACTTATGCTTTGTGCGTCGATACCTCGACCGGATGTATCAATAATTTTGCAATGGTCTGCAAAGCGGTTAACTCGACCAATGGCAAAATGTCCATTACTGTATTCGTACAGCAAATACCAAGCAATATCATGATAGATTAGCTGTAATGGGTAAACTTGAAGGGCGCCAATACGGTTATTTTTATAAGGGTCACTGCTACGTAAAATTTCTATAAGTTGACCTTGACTAATTGCTTTTTCGACTACAGATAACTGATGAAATAAATTATTTCGGTTTTTGCCCAAGCTTGCCATTTCTTCTGGGTCTGTATAAACAATTACTCTGTTGAGATATTGTCTAACAGGGTAAAATAATTCTCCTTTTGATTCTATATCTAACCCACGCAGGCGCCGACTTAATTGGTCGCATATGCGTCTAACTTGGGGGTCTCCCTGAAATTTAGCTTGTGTAAATAAGGCATTGAGGGCAACTTTAAATTCTTGACTTGACATGGCGCCAGTACCTAAATAATAGCCCCAACGATACATTCGACGCTCAAGAATACCGTATTTTCGTAGTGTTTCTAAATCTTTTCGCAAAGTCGCAATACCAGGGTAGCCATATGGAAACTCAATATCAAACTCTGCTGCTAACTCTTGAAGTCGTAATTGTACTTCTACTAATGCATCATGGTGTTTTTGCGGCGCCTTCATACTATCACGACAACCGACACCAGGATACTTCAAAAAAGTTGCAATTAGCAGTAGTAATCTTTCTAGTGCTTGGCTGTCGCTGTAAGAATGCATACATAGAAATCAAAAATTTCATGTTTATCTTAAACTACTATGTTAGGCAATGTCATGCTGGGAACACGATATTTGCATCTAAGTGTTTACACTTAATATACAGTAAATTTACTTATTTTATGAAGAGTTTATATGTAAATCAAAGATGCTTTTGATAACTGTTTTCATTATTAAATACGTATGTTATAGCTAAATATAGAACAATTAAGCCTCAGTTAAACCAAGTAAATACTGAGTTATCAGGTTATATAGAATATGTACACAACACCTCGAACTGCTCAACTTCGGAATCTGCTAGTATCAATCGGCACTGGTGGTATAACTTTGATTATTTTGCTTATAGCACCATTAGGATTAGCTGCTGTAATTATTAATACGCTGCTTGTCACAGTATCAACTTATATAGTTTCCAGCGTTGCTGACAGAGTAATTTTGTGGCTGGAACCAGGACAAACAGCGCAAAGGTTAGGGGCGCCGCCGCCAGATTCGTCTAATTTTGATATCCGTAGACGGAGAGACTAGTAAATATTTTGTGGGATAGGCATTTTATCCCACAAGAAATTAGAGTTTAATATGCAGACACTATATGTTTCTCAGCAAAACTGCTATGTAGCGCTGCAAAAAGAATCACTTGTTATTAAGCAGGGAGATGTCATCTTGGGGGAGGTACAGTTACCTTTGCTTGAACAAATTCTGATTTTTGGTCAGTCGCAATTAACAACGCAAGCTATTCGTGCTTGTTTATGGCGTGATATTCCGATTGCTTATTTATCGCGGATGGGATACTGTTACGGTCGTATTTTACCAATCGCGCGCGGATACAGGCAATTATCACGTTACCAGCAGCAGTTATCTATAACTGAACAGCTAATAACAGCCCGTGCAATTATTCAAGGCAAGTTAAAAAATAGTCGCACTTTATTACGGCGCCAGCGTAAGCGACTAGAGTCAGCAAATTTAGAGACAGTGCTGCAAAGTTTAGATTATTTAGCTTCGCAAGCAAGTCAAGCAGATAACCGCGAAAGGTTGATGGGGTTTGAAGGTGCTGGCGCCGCTCAGTACTTCTCAGCTTTTGGAGATTGTTTGACAAACTCTGACTTTGTATTTACAGCACGAAGCAGGCGCCCACCGGGAAATCCTGTGAACG
This sequence comes from Calothrix sp. PCC 7716, assembly GCF_019977735.1. GTDB lineage: Bacteria > Cyanobacteriota > Cyanobacteriia > Cyanobacteriales > Nostocaceae > Dulcicalothrix. Next base: position 8,101,434 of record NZ_AP025018.1, read on the forward strand.
CTATGTTAAGTTTTGGCTATCAAGTTCTGTGGAATCACTTATTCGCCTTAATCGAAATACAAGGACTAGACCCTTATTATGCTTCACTCCACCAAGCACACGATGGACATGCCGCCCTTGCTTCTGATTTAATCGAAGAATTTCGGGCGCCTATTGTTGACTCATTAGTGTTGTGGTTAGTAAATAGTAGGGTTGTTGACGCGAGAGATGACTTTGACTTTCGTGACGGTGGCTGTTATTTAAACGACACCGGAAGAAAGAAATATTTACAAGCGTTTGTCCAACGTATGTCAGAAGAAATACAAGACGAAAACGGAGAAAAACAACCAAGATGGGATACATTAATGCAACAAGTCAAAGCATACAAACAATTTGTCTACAACCCCAGCCACCAATATCAACCCTACCGAATCAGATAATCAAAAGTCATACCTAAATTGTCATTCTGAGCGAAGCGAAGAATCTTATAGGCGCCTCTCATAACACAACAACCGACTCAGCACCCAGCACTCACCACTCACCACTATGTTCCTATACGTCGTCGCATATGACCTTCCCTGCGACAAACGACGCAAAAAAGTCTCAGACCTACTCGAAGGATACGGATGTAGAGTTCAATACTCAGTATTTGAATGCCAGCTAACCCCCGCAAAAATCAAAGAACTGCGTAAACGGCTCAGTAAAGTTATAAAATTAGATGAGGACAGCGTGAGATTCTACCCATTATCTCAGCACACATTAGGGCAAGTCGAAATTATGGGCATTGGCCCTCCAGTTATTTCGCCTCCTACTTCGACGATTATCTAAATAGTGCGAGCGGGTTAGCAATTGCCCCTAAATGCCGACTTTCTCGTTGAAGCCCTCGCCGTCTTGCTGTGTAATGGTTTCAAGGACTTTTATGATGAGTTTTACCCATCTCTCGCGGAAAATTTCAGACCCCCTCGCAAACCGCCTCTGGGCGCCTTACACAGCAAGGGGTTAAAATGGAGGGGTCCCTATTAATTAGGGAAATTAATTGATTGGAAACACCCGGGAAAACCGGCAGGCAAGCGGACAGCTTGTCGCGTCCCTATTAATTAGGGAAATTAATTGATTGGAAACACGTAACTGCATTAAATGTGGTATCGAATTTAACTAAAAGTCCCTATTAATTAGGGAAATTAATTGATTGGAAACTTTCGGCACAAAAACCAGAACGAGTCATACCCGATTTTGTCCCTATTAATTAGGGAAATTAATTGATTGGAAACTTGACGGAGGTGAGGTTAATCGATATACTAAAAAGTCCCTATTAATTAGGGAAATTAATTGATTGGAAACAAGTCGTGCCGACTGGTAACGTATTTATGTACTCATGGTCCCTATTAATTAGGGAAATTAATTGATTGGAAACGATGCCACCGGCGCACGCTGACAGTGCTCTGGAAAGTCCCTATTAATTAGGGAAATTAATTGATTGGAAACGAAATCTTGCCAATCTGGCAGATATCGCCATTCTTGTCCCTATTAATTAGGGAAATTAATTGATTGGAAACATTCTCGCCGTGCAGAGCGCGTCGCCGCGCCATTGGACAGTCCCTATTAATTAGGGAAATTAATTGATTGGAAACAGTACCGCTTGACAAAAATTAAATAACGTGGTATAGTCCCTATTAATTAGGGAAATTAATTGATTGGAAACATGAAGATGATTGAATATCTAAAAAAGAAAGGGTACAGTATTGTCCCTATTAATTAGGGAAATTAATTGATTGGAAACAAACGAGCTTTGGGAAGTGTAGCTTTCCTCTGTTTCTGTCCCTATTAATTAGGGAAATTAATTGATTGGAAACCAAAGATTAGAGCTAATAGGTACTGGTATAATAGTACGTCCCTATTAATTAGGGAAATTAATTGATTGGAAAGTATTTTTCTAAGTAAATACAAAACACAACATTAAACATAACCCCTATTATTTGGAACATCTCAATTTGGAAGAATCATGTTATGAGTCCAACAGTGAAGTATCTAAAAAGCTTGAAGTTAAAAGAGATTCTTCGCTGCGCTCAGAATGACAATTTACATTTTGCAAAATAGGGATGCTCCCTATTATTTGAACAAATTAATTTGAAATGATAGATGCAAAATTCTGTTTGTAAGTCAGTTGGCAATGTTGGGTTTCAAGGCGCCTAACTGACTTTCTTGCTAGGCGCCATCTCAACAATCACTGGTTTAGGTAGCTCGTGTACTTGAGTCGCAGGTTATTGATTTGGGTGTGGTTGGGAGGGTAAAACCAGCCTATTACATTCTCTATTACTGATTGTCAATAGAAAAGAAAATATTCTCTTTCTAAAAGAGCTGGCTTTCTTAAACCCATACCATAAGGTAAATCCAACAATTTAACACTCACAACCAAATATCAGCAAATACTGGCGCCTTCTAGAAAATATTTGCTACACTGCATTGCAGTCACGAAGTAAGGAATATAACTCGTGTCGCGAGTATTTTGGCAATCGAAAATCTGGGGCATCCTCCATGACCCAGCCTTAAAGGCATTACATAATAATACTGGTCGCGGTGGTAACAGTTTTTGGCAACAGTTATCAGTGATGCAAGACTGGCGGGATAATCAATGGAACCCAGAAGATAAATCAGGGACTCTATTTAAGCAAATGAAGCTAGCCGATTATATTGCCTCGTCGAGTGATAGAGGCGCCATTGGCTGTATTACTGAGAGTGTAAATTACAACGAGCAAGGTTTGGAAGTCGCGCACTTGCTCTCTGGTGCCAAGTTAAATTTGCGAATTTCTGACCATCAAACCTTGGTATCAAAAAATAGACATAATTACTTAGGCGAAAAAGAACAAGAACTATCGCGGTTAATACCCAAATCAATTCAAGATGACCCCAAACAAGTGTTTTGGTGGTTGTGGCGATGTTTACCAGAAGCTGTGTTTCTACAGTTTAACGATGATAGTTTAATGTTGATGCCCGCAGAAACTCGACTTCCCGACAGTTCTATATGGAGTCATACGAGTATAACTGCGGCATTATCAGGCGCCTTGGTAGGATATGATGCGACAACAGAAGATTTAAAACGCTGGAAATCTGGTAAAGAAGCATCACATCCGTATTTAGTTACCTTTACTTTTACTCCAGTCCAAGACCTGATTAAAGCCAGTCGCAAAATGCGCGATTTTTGGTCTGGTTCGTGGATTTTACACTATATTGCTGCAAAAATATGCTGGAAGTTGGCGATGCAGTATGGGCCCGATAGCTTACTTTATCCGAGTTTGTTTCAGCAACCATTGATAGACCACTGGCTATTACAGCAATATCCAGTATTTGATAAATGGGTCAAGCAACCGTCATCACACGAGTTACTTACAGCAGGTTTTCCAAACGTAATAGTGATGATTTTGCCCGAAGCTAAAGTTGAAGCAGCAATGCAAACGGCAGAACAAGCTCTAAAATTTGCATGGCAAGAACTTGGTAGTTTGGCTTTTGAAGAACTACATGGGAACCGTCGTTGGATGAAAGATTTAAACCAAGATAGTAAAACTTGGAGTGGTTGGTTAAAAGCACAGTGGCAGTTTTACTGGGCAGGTGTACCCATAGGCAATAAAGCAGAAGAATTAAAAAATGCCGCTATTCCTATAGAAGAAAAAGACAAGTTTGAACCTTGGGTAAAGGCGCAAAATCAAACTTTTAATAGTAAGTTGTATCAACAAGCTGAACTTGACTTTTTACGTCAAGCTTGCGAAGAAAGACTTCGGCGCCAAAACCGAAAATTCAGTGTTAACGTTGGTTCGTGGTGGTCGAGTGCTTTTGACCTAACTCGCAATGCTTTAGCATCAACAAAAAATGCCCGCTCTTGGCAACTTCCTACAGCATTTGCACCACGTTCGACAATATCAGGAATTGGGCCCGTTGTGCATCCTGGTGAAGATTGGGTCAGCGAAGGAGACACAAAAAAACATTGGGAAAGACATGCGGGGTTGTTTGATGGTAGAGAACAACTCAATGCAACAGAAACTGTAAAACGTGTATTAGAAAAACTCTTACCAAATTTACTTGGTTTAAATAAAGAAGATATTCAAGCATCCTATCCTGATTTAACTGCGGGTGTAGCAGGTTATCTCAAGGTAATGGAACAAGAACCTTCGCATTGGCAAAATTTTCAGAAAGTTTGTACAGCTATCACAACTCAACACCCTTGGACAAAAGAAGTCATCAATGACATGCAAGATAAATGGGGTATTCCTTGGATGGATGATATAAGCGTTAATAAGGCGCCGAAACAATACCATCCACGCTTACTAAATCCTGGTTGGTTAGTTGAAGATGCTGATATTCCAAACTTAAAAGAGTGGGAAGAGAAATTAAAATACGAAGATGACGAACAAGTTCAAGAAGTAATTAGACAAAGAATTAGCGAAATTAAACAAAAACATCGTCAAGATATCCAAAAAATCATCGACCGCTACTACCCCAGCAATAACCCATCTGACTGGTACGTTCTTGCAGCAGGTGACGGTGATGGAATGAGTGAATGGTTGAAAGGCAAGAAAATGCTACCATTACGCGAATATCTTCCCGCAAAAGTTTTAGCAGTAGCAACAGAGAATACTATCTTTGATAAATTCCTCGACCTCCCCAAGCATATGGGTCCATCTACACACAGTAGCTTAAGTCGCGCGTTGTTAGATTTTTCAAACCAACTTGTACCTTATCTCACAGAACAACGTTACGCAGGACGCTTGATATATGGTGGTGGTGATGATGTTTTAGCTTATAGCAACTTGTGGGAATGGGATAAATGGTTATGGGATATTCGCCAATGTTTTCGCGGAGATAAAGACCCATGTAGTGAGTTTAACAATGAGGGAGATTATTGGCGCCTTACCTCCGGAGAAAATAAAATAGCCAAGCGTCCTTTATTTACTATGGGTAGGAATGCCACCATTAGTTTTGGTATTGTTATGTCCCATCACTCGGTTCCTTTGGCTATTGCTTTAGAAAATATGTGGGGTGCCGAGAAAGAAGCGAAGAAACATGTGGCGCCTGATGGGAATAAAAAAGATGCTGTACAAGTTCGTGTGTTGTATGGTAATGGCAATATTCTCAAAGCAACGGTGAAATTTGATGTTTTTTATCAATGGCAAGAATTATTAAAAGTTCATCCTGGTATCGAAAGCAGTATTTTTGAACAAGCAGGAAATCTCTGGAGTCAACATCCGGCGCCTGTAAAAGCCGCTATTAGACCTTGGACTTTAGCTTTTTGCGAACGACGCGATTTGTTTAAAAATGATGATTTGGATAATTATAACCTGAAAGCAAGTTTTCAAGATTGTCTATCGAAGTTTCTCACTCAACTATGGGAAACAACCGCGCCGTTATCTATTTCTACCGAAGTACAAAACTGGCTAAAAATTGCCGCTTTTACACTTCGTAACCGAAATATTAAGTTAAATAATTTTAATAATAACTTGGGAGGTGATATTTAATGTATTGGTATACATTAACGCCTAGTGATGTATTAATATGTCGTGATGCCAAACCTTTTTCTCCTGGGAATGGCGCTTGGGCTAGTAGCGTATTTCCACCGAATGGACATAGTATAGCTGGTGCTTTAAATAGCTTAATTAACAGCGAGAAACAGCTAAAATTTAAAATCAAAGGTCCCTTTTTCTGTTTTGAAGAAACACTATATCTTCCTCGTCCTTTAGGATTTGTGGGTACAACACCATTAGTACCTGTAGACTGGGATGAAAATTCACCCTTACATCATGCAAAAACAAATCCTTTCCAACCGCGTCCATTAGTTACACCATCTTGGAGTGTAAGAGAAAGCAACGAGAATGATTCTGATAATAATGATGATGAGATAGAGTATCGTCAATATTTACCTTCTGATGTAGTAACTACATATTTAGAGACAGGTAAAATCAATCTTGAAGATTGGCAATTACAAAACAAAGGTGAAAATCAACCTTGGATTATCGAAACTCGTCCACATAATACAATGAAAGAGGATAGTCGCCAAGTTAAAGATGCAGACGGTTACTTTATTGAAAACGCTATCCGAATGCACACAGGATGGAGTCTTGCAATAGGTGTAGATGTCGAAATCGAGGCGCCGATGCCTACTACAATGCGATTAGGTGGAGAAGGACACCGCGTTGTATTACAGCGATGTGATGCACTTGGTGAGCAATGGGATAAATTACAAGCACTATCGCAACACAACTTTAATTCAGCTAGCAAATCAATAGCGTATCTTGTTACTCCTGGTGTATTTGAACGTCAAGATGTAGAAGACGATAAAAAAACATCACTATGTCAAGCTAAACCTTGGGAATGGAAGTTAACAAACACTGTTAATAAAAATCAGCGTGCTGGTGTGTTAGTTAGTTTTGCTACAGACAAAGCAGTACCTATTAGCTGTCGTTTTCAAAGTAGTAAAAGTAAAGACAAGAAAAGTATTCCGGCGCCGCAGGTATTCGCCGCATCACCAGGTAGTTTATATTACCTTACTCAACCTCAAAGCTTGTTTCAAGATAATCCAGAAACAAAAGTCCATGCTTGGCGAAAACTCGGTTATTCAGAACTACTCTGGATTACATATAAACCATTGTAAAGACACGTTCACAGAGTGTCCCGCAGGGAATATATCGCGTCTCTACATAATATACACAATTTTGGATTTAAAAAATCATGATGAACTCTATATACTTATACTTGCTCTCACCATTACATACAGGTGGTACAACCCAAGAAGGTAATTTATTAGGAATCGCACGGGAATCACATACAAATTTACCTTATATTCCTTCAAGTACAGTTCGCGGTCGTTTGCGTGCCAATGTTACAAATAAAGATGTCAAATTTCGGTTGTTTGGAACTGATTTAAAAGATTCACAGCAACTTGAACAAGGAGATATTTGGATTGGTGATGCGTCAATTTTGTGGTTACCTGTACCTTCTCTAAGTCATAGCGTAATTTGGATTAGCTGTCCAATGTTATTAAAACGTTGGTTGCGGGTTCAAAATACAAATCCTCGACTTCCTACTGACTACAGCTGTAATTTTACAGATGGAAAAAACCCGATTTACTTAAAAGATGCAATTATTCAGCCTAATAAGTTACAAAAATGGTCGGATTGGCACCAGTTTTTACCGAAAGGAATGTCAGAAAGTTTTGATATTAATAGAGTGCTGGTTTTACCTGACCAACACTGCAATACATTAATTCAAATGAGTTTGTGGCGCCAAGTCAAAATTAAATTGGACGAGCATAAATCGGTGGAAGGTGGTTTTCGTTATGAAGAAGCAATTCCACCTGACACTTTGATGTATTTAACTTGGGGCAATACTTCGCAAGCAAACGGCACTTCTAAACAGTCATCGGAAGATTTTGAACAGTTAATAGCTGCAAATGAAATTCTACAAATTGGCGGTCAAGAGAGTTTAGGACGTGGTTTTGTACAAATCATGAATTAGATTTTAGGTTGTTGACTAATTACTCGTATAAATTTCAAAATGGAGAAAAATTGTATGACATTTGACCCCAGAACGATTACAACGCCTATTTACGAAGCGTTAGAGAGTTTACGCAATATGAATGAGGGAAATAGAGAACTTCTTAAAGAACAGAAAAATCAAGCTATTGAACTGTACACCTACTTAGCGACTTGGGGAATGATGCGTCTCAAAGCTGAAGAAAAAGCATTGAGCCAAGAAGGTAAAAAGCAAGTTGTTAAAAAGTTCTTCGAGTGCTTAAGTAAGCTATCAGGGATAGAAAAGTTAACAGACGACCAAGGATTAGTAGAACTGAAAAAGCTTGACGTAGAAGCTTACTTAGGTTTAACAGGATTGGGTTTAGCGTTGGCACAAGAATTTAGTTTTTGGGCTGCTGCTGTTTATTGGGATATTAAAGCGGAGTAAAATATATGGTGTTCGATAGACCAAATCAGCCAAATAGGCCAAACAGGCCACAACAACCTGCCAATACAAACCCAAATACTGAAAGACCAAATACCGAAAGACCTAGAAGGGTTATAACAGTAGGTAATTCAAATTCAACTAATTCTACTCCAAATAATTCTAATCCAAATATGAGGAATACACATCCAGATGTACCCTCACCTTGGCTGGATGCAGAAAACGAACCTACCCCCGATGCATCTGCAAGCTTCGTTGAATACCTACGGTGGATGCGTGCATCTGACAGCCAATATAAAGATGCAACCAAGTTACAAGTGCTACAAATGGCAGAGGAAAAAGCTAATTATTCAAAACGTTTAGCACAACTAACTAAACGTACAGAATTAATTGCTGGTAGGGATAATACATTTCAAGTTAAATCTTCTTGGCGAATTCGTGTTGGTGGACACCGAGGACCAGAAAGCATCTTGCTTCCTGCTTTCGATGCATTGGGAATGCCATACATTCCTTCGAGTACTTTACGGGGAGTAGCTAGAAATCAGGCAATCTTAGACATAATTGCACAAGACGGTATTAGCTGGAAAGAAGCAGAGAAAAAAGTAGCACCTTATTTTGGTTCACTAGAAGCAAAAAATAAAAGTGATAGCGCAGGTAAAGTTATATTTCTAGATGCCTATCCATTACCCAATTCGGGAAAATTAGCGATGGATATGGCAAATAATATCTGGAAATGGGAAGGGAGTTCTCTTAAGTATAACCCAAATCCAAATCCATTCCTTACACTCAAAGAAACTACGTTTTTAATCGGTTTAAGTCTAACTAGTGGATGTAAGGATACACAAATACTAGAAAAAGTTAAGCAGTGGTTAATAACTGGGTTACAATCTGGTATTGGTTCACAAATTAATACAGGTTACGGTGAACTTATACGTGCAGGTAAAATTCACCGTGAAGAGTTTTTCAGAATAGAATTTACACTAAAAGGACAGCTTATCCACGGTAGACAAAAATTTCATAATGTTCATCAACCTTATCAAAAAGACTATCAAGGTCATTACAAAACTGACAGGCAGGGAAATTTAAAAACAGATACTCTTGCTGAGGCGGAAGTACGTTCAGTTGCATTCAAATCGATGTTACGCTATTGGTTTCGTACTTTCTGCCTAGGTGTACTTGATGCCACAAGCACTCAAGAATGGGAAGCAAAGCTATTTGGTGCAATTAATCCTAACAAACAACGAGGCTGGGTCAGATTTGCTATTCTTGAAGGAAAAGTCACTCAAAAAGAACCTCGACCAAATCGTGAAGGTAAAAATGACCGCTGTGGTGAACAGCAAGGTATACTGACTTTATCTTACTCAACAGAGGCGCCAGAAACTCAGCAACAAAACATTCAAGAATTATTTGAAATTCTGACTTGGATGATGTTTCATCTTGGAGGAATTGGTCAAGGTGCAAGGCGCCCTTATTATTCTCGTCAAAATCGTTCAGCAGCACCTTGGTGGCGTGGTTCAACTTTAATTCCTGAAAGTGATGACGAGTTTTGGGAGTTACCTGAAACTGTAAAAGACTTCCAACAATTATTTCAAAAACGTTTGAAAAACTTTTATACTGCACTTTCCAATTTAACCAAGAAAAATATCAGCTATCGCGAACTCAAAAAATGTGGTTCAGTAAGCAAAGAAGAATGGGTACAAGCTATTGATAGTAATTGTCAAATTCTTGTTTGCAGTGGCGCCGAAGATTTTGATAAACCTCATGCTCTAGCGGTTTTACACAGTGATGATTTAAAGTTAGAAACAGTTAAAAATGGTGAAACACAACTGAATTATAACGGTAATCTTTGCGGCACCGTATTAAAACAAGTAAAACCATCACCTGTATGGATTGCTGATTTAGAAGATTACCAAGTTGTGACAGTCTTTGGTGCTAATCATAACCCAAGAAAAGAATATATAGATAAATTGAAAATTAGCACAGGTAAATCAAACTATTATCAAATATTCCCACTACCTTAAACTCTAGACTCCCGACTTCTTTGAGAAGTTGGGAATCTTAACACCTCGACAAGATACTTGACTTCAATTTTATGCAAACTAAAGTCCATACTTTAATAATTACCGTTGGAACTCGTCAAGTTGGTTGGCGTTGCAAAGACGGTGCCATTCGTTCTTTTGGCGCCGATGGAAACGGCAGCTACCCTCCTCATGTTGATGAACTATACAAAGAACTAGATATCACACGCGGAAGTTATCAAGAAAATTCTAAAAATCATCCTTGGAGCGCGCGAGATATTGGTAAGCGTTATTATGAGCATTGCGTTGAGTGGTTAGGTAATGATTTTAGTCAAGTTGAGTTGCTACTTGACCAAAAAATTATTGAAACAGGTGTTCAGCAAGGGTTAAAGCATATTATTCTGTGGGGAACTGACCAACCAGAAACGGTATCTTGGTTTTTTCGGCGCCTGGATACACTATGGTTAGCTAAGTTAATGGAAGGGAAAATTAAGCAACTTTACCCTGAATTACGTGTTGATACACATTTACCATTAATTGACGCTAGTGATAGTAATGCTATTCGGCAAGAATTGGAATTACTAGTTCTACCCGAAGTTAAAGATTATGTTTCCAGCACGAACGAGGAATTTACTTTATGGATACAAAATAAAGGGTGTACTCCTGCCATTGCTTCTAGTGTAGAAATTTGTGCAGCAGCTTTAGGGCGCCAGTGTCAAGTTTTTAATGCTAATCCTAACGAACCAGAAGATTTTTTCCCGACTTTACAAAAAGGTACTAGAAGTGCTTCACCTTCTGACAGCTTCAAATTAATTCCAATGGGAGAATATTTTTGGTCATTAGAACGGTTACGAGTTGTTTCAGCTTGGGAACGAGGAGACTTTACAGAAGCACAAATCTGGTTAAAATCCCATCAAAACCGCTATCCAAGTATATATAAACTTGCAGCTATATTAGCGCTTTACACTCATTGGGAAACAAGTAAATTTATAACTCAAATAGGAGACTGGCTAAATTCTAACGATGTAGTAAATCTTACTAGCACCGAGCAAATTAATACTTGGCGTGAAAGACTGCAAAAGCTAAAACAAAATGAGTTATACGAAGCATGGGAGTCTTGCTTACTCATCGAATTACCATTGCTACGAACAAATTATACAGCGGCTTTTATGCAGTTTTCTCAAACACTCGAACGCTTATTATATATCCAATTTACAGAACAGAACTGGATTAATAGGGGTTTTATCACAATTCCACCAGCTTACTCACATTTAGGCAATGATTATGAACCAGGGTTGGCAGGACTAATATTAGGGTGGTGTAACTCCCGTAAATTCAATACTAATCATAAATGGTACAAGTTGTTAGATAGAATCCGAAAAAAACGTAACAATTTAGTCCATAAATCTCAACCCGCAACGCTTTGGGATATACGCAAAATCTGGACTGATGATGGTTTATTTTCCATCAAACACTCTGACGACCCAATGGTCATAAGAGATTTAATGTTTGATGTTCTTAAAGAAGTTAGCGTAATGGCGCCAGATACACTATTAGTGCGTTCCCTTTACCAATGGGGGCTAAATCAACTTAACTCTAACACCCGTCCATAGCAACGTAGAATATGTAGTCCCTATTTATTAGGGTAAATAATTGAGTGGAAAGAAAACTACAGCAGCAATAATAGAAGGGCTGGACTAACGCCAGTTATCATCGCACTAACTGCAATAATTAGCCCGTCTTTTTCAATTAAGCCAAGACAAATGAGAACGATGACGATTGCGGGCAGCATATTCCCAAACGGAATGGGCAGGGCAATGATGAAGCTGAGGAACAACAAAACTACGCCGACACCCCGTTCTGCTTCAGGGCTGGTAAAAAACGGCAAGCGGGGTTGAACAAAGTATTCCATCTTTTCGAGAAGAGTGATGGCGCCCTTAATTACCTGCTCACAATGTTCTCGTTTAAGAGGCTGGTCTAGCAACTGGTCAGGCAACCAAGGCTGCTGAAACCCAAGTACTAACTGACCGGAAACCAGCATTAAGGGTACAGCAACAAGGGCAGAAATACCAGCGATAGGCAGCGGCAGGGCTTCAGGCAAAGCGCAAATCAGCAGGGTTGGGCCAAACGCTCTATCTCCCATCTCGTTCAGCAGCTCCCGCAAGCGGACTTCATCCCCTTGATGCTGCTCTAAAAATCGTTGCAGCAGTTCAGAGATTCGCAGGGTATTGTCAGAAGTTTCAGAGTGTTGAACAACTGGTACTAGTGCATTCATTTTATTTAGCCAATATTAAAACTTTGGTCTTGATTATAACGTTCTCAGATGTAGGGTTATTTCATACCAAAGATTGACTTTAATTGTTTGAAGCTAAACCTAAAACAACATGGGGTGTAAATAATTAACTAATATTATGTAAATGATTATAAACCTATAGTTGTTATAGAAAAGTTAAACAAATCGTAATGATTTAGTTTACCAATCGGGACTAGACCAAATTAACAGTCTTGTGGGGTGGGCATCCTTGCCCGCCCATTTTAGATAGAACGGGCAAGGATGCCCGTTCCACAAGTTACACAAGAAAGGTCTAAATATATTACCTCTAGACATGTCTAAGGTAAGAGGACGGTTTTAGTTGAAGTTGGGAGAATAAGCATATAAATCAATACTATATGAATTATCAGCTAAAAATATGTATATAACTGGAAAAAAACTAGACAATTTGACCCGAAGCGTTTTAGTAGTCGATGATATTTTAGACAACTGCATGATGTTGCAAACGCTTTTAGAAACTGAGGGCTACGAGGTTAAAATAGCAGAAGATGGTTACGAAGCGTTGGATATTATTGAGTCTTCGCCTCCTGGGTTAATTTTATTGGATATGATGATGCCCGGAATAAATGGGTTGGAAGTTGCTAAACGCATTCGACGCAATAACAATTTACCTTTTATTCCTATTTTACTGCTGACGGCTTGGGATAATGTATCTGATTATGATGATTTTGATAAGAACATAGATGGATATATTAGTAAGCCTATCGATTTTGATAGACTATTTTCTGAGGTTGAAACGCTTACTCAATCTAAAAATTAATGTTGCTTTTCTGGGGTTGCTGTAAGTTGAACGGTAAAGGTGGCGCCTTCTGTTAGTTTACTTTTGACTGAGATACTACCGCCAGATTTTTCTAGGTAATATTGAACCACACTTAGCCCAAGTCCGGCGCCTCCTGGTTCTTCAATGCTGGGTGGACGATGACTGTAAAAACGGTTGAATATTTTGGGTATTTCACTTTCAGCAATACCCATACCTGTATCACGAATTTCTAGATAAACGTATTCTCCAGAAGTACGCGCTTTCACCCAAACTTGTCCTCCTTGGGGTGTGAAGGTAATACTATTTGCAAGTAGATTAATCATTATTTGTCTGAGTCCACCCACAATGAATGATACTGGTGGTAGGTCAGTTGGTACTGTATATGCCAGCATAATACCTTTTTCGTTAGCTAGCGGTTGATAAGTGCTAACGACACCAGGAATAATATCCGAAAGACGCACTGTCTCAAAATTAGCAGTTTGCAAGCTTCTTTCTAATTCCACTAATTCTAAAACACCACTTATAAGTACCGTTTGACGGTCACATTGGTTATTCAGCATTTGCTGATATCGTTGTCGCTGTAATGTTTTGAGCGAAGGGGAGTTAAACAACGACAAAGCTGTTTTCATGTGCGTTACAGGTGTCCGCAACTCTTGACAAACTTGAATTAAATAATCGTCTTTTTGCTGTAGCGTAGTATACAAATTTTCATTTCGTTGCTTTAATGTCTCAAGCCGCTTTTTACTACGAGTGATGCCTATTTCTTCCTGGCGCCGCATTTGCTTTACTATTAAATTACTCAGTAATGCTGATTCTGTATTGTTTATAGAGTTATCAGCTTCAGCTTTCAATGGTAAAGATGCTGTTACTTGCTGTATAATGCCATGTTCATAAGAAGTAATAGCAACTAAAAGGGGTTTTGACTTATTGGCGCCAGTTCTTTTGATGCGACTTCTAGAAGGACGTAACGCTACAACTAAGCTGCAAAATTTGGGAGACTCAACAATCCAAAAATACTCACGCTGCAACTGATTCGAGTTTACATATATAGGTGAATGCGACGAAGACTGAGAAAGGGTATTTTTAGATGTCGTTTCAATCTCCTTATTACCAGTTAAATGATATGTGTAAATAGTTGCTCCTGATAATGCGCGCTTTTCATAGCGTTGAAGCTCGGAGTGCCAAATATTGCCTTTTGGTAGCTTTACCCATAAAGTCGCTGGTATTTGTTGTTCAATTAACAAATCAATTTGCGCGCGCAAGGTAGCAAGCAGCGCAGAAGGGGTAACGGCAAAAGTATTGGGAGCATTTTCGGCGCCTGCTGCCAATTTATATATAGAAAAGTCTTGAGTCAGAGATACGTTCATGGGTAAAGCAAAACCAAGCTATTAAGAAGTCAGTATAAAGCAATAAATAATACTGCCTTACATTGTCACCTGGATGTGTCCATTTGTAACAAAATAATTTTTTAAGAACTGGGAATAGGGTACACACAAGTTATAAAAAATTAATTTGAGGTAAATTGTACTATAATAAAATGCATCAAACCAGACTTTAACCGCCAAAATGCCTACGTCTGCTCAGTTACAGGGTTTATTCAGGATTGGTTACTATTTAACCTTCCTTACATTGCAGCCTATCTACTTAATGTGTATTGACAAGCGAACTGGAAATCTATTTATTTTGGCAGGACACGAAGAAGATATCCAAGTTGAGATTACCCCGGATGGAGAGGTGTTCTAATGACAGAAATTGATTACGCAGCGATGTCAGACCAAGAATTAAAGCGGTATTTCCTTGAAAATCGTCAGGATGAAACTGCATTTCAAGCATTTTTGGAAAGACGTAGAAAATCCTCAAAAATAATAGCCAAGGTTGGAGAGCCTGATTTTGATGAAAAGATAGAGGCAGCCATACGTCAAAAGCTAGAACAAAAACATGGCAACAGATGAGAGCGGATGTAACGGATGGTCTGATTACTTATCCGTTACATCCGTTACATCCGTTGCCTATCTACCTTTCGCTCTTTCAGCTAAAGCTTCGCGTGCGTGTTCTCGGTCATCAAAGTGAATTTTCTCAGTTCCAAGAATCTGATAATCTTCGTGTCCTTTACCTGCTAGCAATATTCCATCACCTGGTTGTGCTTGTAAAATTGCTGTGCGGATAGCTGTTGCACGGTCGCTTAATACAAGTGGTTTAACTGTTTCAGGAATACCTGCCAAAATATCTTGTAAGATTTTTTCGGGGTCTTCTGTACGTGGGTTGTCTGAGGTGACAACTGCTATGTCAGCAAGTTCTGCGGCTATTTTACCCATTTTGGGACGTTTGGTTCTGTCTCTATCTCCACCGCAGCCAAATACGCAAATCATTTTGCCTGGTATAAATGGACGCGATGCTTTTAATAGGTTTTCTAAGCTGTCGGGAGTATGGGCATAATCTACTATGACGCTGATATCTTGCACTGTTTCTACTTGTACTCGTTCCATTCTTCCAGGTACACCAGGGAAGTCAGCAATGGCGCCTGCAATAACTTGAATATCAATACCGAGGTGTAAAACTGCTCCTACGGCTGACAGTAAATTTTCGAGGTTATATTGACCAACAAGCGGTGAACGAAATGATACATCACCCATTGGCGTGTGCATTATACCACTGACACCATTTGGCTCGTAACTTAAATCACTCATCCATAAATCGGCGCCTGAGTTATCAACGCTGTAACTCCAAGTTTTGTCTTTACCTAAAGCGTCAACTAAGCGTTTTCCATAAGCGTCATCTATATTAATAATGGCTCTACCACCAAGATATTCTGGAGTAAACAACAAGGCTTTTGCGGAAAAATAATCTTCCATGTCCTTGTGGTAGTCTAAATGATCTTGGGTTAAGTTACTAAATACGGCAACTTCAAACTGACATCCCGAAACTCTTCCTTGAGCTAAAGCATGGGAACTTACTTCCATTACTCCATATTCATTTCCCGCATTTACTGCTGCTGCAAGTTGTTTTTGGAGTTCAACGGCAAAGGGTGTGGTGTGTACGGCAGTTTCATTAAACCCTTTCCAGCGAGTGTAAAGAGTTCCCATTAAAGCTACTGAAGAATCTGCACGTTCTAAAAAATATTCGATTAAATGGCTAGTTGTGGTTTTACCGTTAGTACCTGTTACTCCTACAAGCTTCATCGCGTGTCCAGGATAGCCATAAAAAGCTGCGGCTAATTTTGCACAAACTTTGGTCATGTCAGAAGCGACTATCACACAAGCACTTTCTTGCCCTGAAGCAGGTACTTTTTCGGCTGCTTGCTCAGATATTACCGCAGCAATTGCTCCGGCGCCGATTGCACTTTCCCAAAATTCACCACCATCAACGCGGGTACCTGGCATACCTATAAATACATCACCCTCACTCGTAGCATGGGAGTTGGTTGTTAAACCGTGTATCTCCATATCCATTGCTGGATGCTCGGTCAATTGCACTATATCTTTTACAGATGCTAATAGTTCACGTAGTTTCATATAACAGTTCCATTCTAACTCCGCTTATTTTGCACCATTTTTCTTTTTATACAAATACCTATAGATACTTTTTTTTAGAAACCGGGTTTCTTTGTTACAAGTACTTTTGCAGCATTTGCGCTAGTTGTTTGACGGTAGCGCGCGGAGATGGGCGAGATATCATTCGCTCTATAGCATTGCCATTATTTTCTGTATCTTGCGCGACAAAAAGCACAGGAACTTCGTATTGATATGCTTGATACCAATCATCGCGCGTTGTAATGTCACGAAGTTCGATTTGTAGGTTGATATCCAAATTTAAATCTGGTGTTGTGGCTATTTGTTCGAGTTTTTCTTGTAACCCTTCACAAAGATGGCAACCAGGTTTGCTGTATAAGATTAGTTTCATAATGTTGCGATAGTATAAGTTATAATTAACTTTTGTAACTCTACTTAATGATAATGCTATCTGCGTACCTGCTCGTTTCTCACGGAAGTCATGACCCACGTCCAGAAATTGCAATGTCGCATCTTGCTTTCTCTGTACAGTCACGTTTCCAGAAAATCAAAAATCAACAAGACAAGATTAGTTACAGTAAGTACGCTGGTGGTGTTGCGGCGCCTCCTCAATGTGAGACTAAATATGAGACAGTGGGTACAGCTTATTTAGAGTTACAACCTCAACCACTGCATTTGCAAATAGTAGAGTTTGCCCAAAATATTCTGTCACGCTCAACCGAACAATCACTGCACCTCAAAATTTTACCTTTGTTCCTTCTTGCGGGAGTCCATGTTATGGAGGATATTCCTACAGAAGTTGAAGCTGCACAAAGAATTTTAGGTGATAATGTCGTAATTGATTTACAACCTTATATAGGTTGTCATGGTGGTTTGGTTGACTTGGTTCGCTTACAAAAGAATAGTATTCGCGCGCAAAAGTATATATTATTAGCACATGGCAGTCGTCGGACGGGTTTTGAACATCATACCGAAATGCTAGCGGCAAATTTAGGTTTAACTACAGCATATTGGGCAGTACAGCCAAAGTTAGAGCTACGAGTAAAAGAATTTGCTTCTTCTGGTTATAGAGAAATTGCAGTTATCCCATACTTTTTATTCGCGGGTGGCATAACTGACGCTATCGAAACAATGATAGAAAAGCTAGAATTACAATTTCCTGGGGTGAGTTTAAAATTAGCGCAGCCACTAGGAGTCAACGAAGAATTTGCTGATTTAATTTGGGATTATTTGCATAAATGAATTGCACCGAGATTAAAAAGAACGAATTTGTAGGAAAAGTATATCTTGTTGGTGCGGGTCCCGGTGACCCTGGATTATTTACGCTCAAAGGGAAAACGTTGCTTGAATGCGCGGATGTGGTAATTTATGATGCCTTGGTGAGTCCGGAAATTCTCGCAATGATTAACCCACAAGCAGAGAAAATTGATGCAGGAAAGCGCAAAGGTAGACATTCGCTGTTACAAGAAGAAACTACGCAGTTAATGATTGAGAAAGCGCAGTCCAATGCTATTGTTGTGCGGTTAAAAGGTGGCGACCCGTTTATTTTTGGACGTGGTGGCGAGGAAATGGAAGAGTTGATAAATGCGGGAGTGTCCGTAGAAGTTGTGCCCGGTATTACATCAGGCATAGCGGCGCCTGCTTACGCGGGTATTCCTTTGACTCACAGATTATATAGTTCATCAGTAACGTTTGTCACAGGTCACGAAGCCGCAGGTAAATATCGTCCTGCTGTAAATTGGCAAGCGATAGCCCACGGTTCTGAGACAATAGTGATTTACATGGGCATTCACAATTTAACTTATATAGTTGACGAATTAGTAGGGGCAGGTTTGAGTAAAGAAACACCTATCGGTTTAGTTCGTTGGGGAACACGTTCTAATCAAGAAGAGTTAATAGGTGTACTCGAAACTATTGTTGAGCAAGTTGAAAAAAGTAAGTTCGAGGCGCCTGCTATTGTGGTAATTGGGGCAGTAGTTCAACTACATTCTGTTTTAACTCCTGCTGTTGGTATTAATGCGACGACGTGAGGTACTGGACGAGGAATATAACCAACTAACGATTTTCCTTCCATTGCTAAAGAAGTACTGGCGCCAGAGTCTAGCATTACAGCATTTTGTAATCCTGCTTTGGCGAGCATAATTGCTAAATTAGCAGAATCAACAGGTTTTGTAGAAACACCAATTGTTGGAACTCCTGTTTTACTTATGCCCCAAAATGCTCTGTGACGTGCAACATCCGCACCATAAAGGTTTTTAAAACTACTCGCAACGCTTGGTTGACCGTTTTTGAGCAAAAAGGCGCCTGCTACAAAAGCATCAGTAACATCTGCCATTTCAGCTTGGATACCAGCGAGAGTATTATGCTTGGCTGGGTCAAATTCAATATAACGAGCTTTACGAGGACTAATTAATACTAAAGGTCGTCCCGTAAGTTTTTTGTTTTCGCCGTTGTTACCAGGAATAAATTGGTTATTCACCTGGCTTAAAACTGGGCCAATCATGGTGTTTGAAGTTAAGTATTTTAGTGAGAAGAAAGTTCCATCTACTGCGGCAACAGCGTTTGTTCCACTTTTCGCTAAAATTTCTGGCACTTGATACCGACTATCTGCGTGGATAGTTATTGGTTTACCACCAGAGATAAGAATTAATGAAACATTATCGATAGTTGTTTCTGTTTTTTGAACGGGACTATTGAAATCAAAATCTAAGTTTAAAAAAGGAGAGACTGCTTGTTTCCAAATTTGAGTATAAAGGCGCAATGGTTTTTCAATAGTGACTGTATGTAAAGGTACACGACTAACTATAATTTTAAGTAAATTTTGAATCAAAGAATTTGATTCGTTAAGTACAGTAAGCATTTCGGGGGCAGATACTAAGCGCGCGATTGGTTGGAGACCGAGATTAGCCTTACATTTATTTGAAGTAAATTTTGCAGATTCAGCGACACATAAATTTGGAAAGAACAGAAATATTACCGTTATATAGTTGGCGGCAATAAATAGTTTATTTTTTTTAGGGATTAACGTCATACTTCCTTTCCAGAGATTTTCGATTTTGTAATCGTAATTACTCTGATTTATAAAGATGGCATTAATACCCTAAAATTTTACTGTTAAGAGGTAACGATGATAAATGTAAGAAGAATTTAAGTGTTACGAAATGTGGGTTTAGTGCGTAACACTACAATATTATAAATTATAAGATTGTAGTTGGGTTACGCAAAGCCTTCACCCAACCTACGTTTTATTTACAAGTGGTAGCTGTATATTCATTTAGTTTGTTTGGCATACTCCTATTTGATTAACAAAACCATTACAGTGAATTCTTCTTCGTCTTGAATTTTCTCCTCCTCTGTTTCTTTCTGTATTGTTGTTTTCTCTGTCACGTTCCCTATCATTTCTATCGCGTTCATTGATACCATCTCTGTCGCGTTCGGTATCATTTCTATCGCGTTCATTAATACCGTCTCTGTTGCGTTCTCTATCTCCTATTCCGCGTTCAGTATTACTATCTCTATTCCGTTCAGTTTCGCTCCTTGTTGGGGTTGCAAACGGTTCTTGTGTAGAGAAAGGGTCGTCTTGCGGTGTTTGCCGTTGAGGTGGGTTTCGGAGATTACAGCCTGCAAGTAAACACTGAGTTACAATTAGAGAAAAGACTATAATTCGAGTCCTCAATTGGTGGTACCTTCTACAATCAATTTGGTTTAGATGCTTCTATTGTGAATAAAAAGATTGAGAACGGCACAAAATTTTCCAGTTTTCTTAAAGGATTTTTTATTAGTAGTTATTTGATGGATAGTTGAGTGCTGAGTGCTGAGTGCTGAGTGCTGAGTGCTGAGTGCTGAGTTAGGAGTTAGGAGTTAGAAGTTATGAGTGCCTTGTCATGCTGAACGTAGTGAAGCATCTATATAACTTATCAAAACTTTAAAGATTCTTCGCTACTGATCTATGTCATTAATTCTGGGGTGTAGACACCAATGAGCAAATTTCTCCGACTCTTCTCTCTGTGTACTCTGCGTCTCTGTGGTAAAAAATATACCTCCCCAAAACTATTTACATGAACCACTACGCAATAATCACAATTTGTGCCTCCTTTAACTCCTAACTCCTAACCTTACTCAGCACTCAACACTCAGCACTTTCTACTCTTAGACAAAGACTCGATGTTGAAGACTGGGCATTTGGCGCCGCACTTGTTCGAGTCGAGAGGGGTTAATTTCAGCGATGGCAACACCAGGCTTTTCGCCTGCATCTGCTAGAATGCTTCCCCACGGGTCTATAATCATTGCATGTCCATGCGTTTGGCGCCGTGCGTAGTTAATGCCAGTTTGGGCAGGGGCAATAACATAACAAGTGTTTTCAATAGCTCGCGCTTGGAGTAAAACTTGCCAATGGTCTTTTCCTGTAAAAGCCGTAAATGCAGCAGGTACAAACAAAATATCTGCTCCTTGGTGTGACAGGTAGCGGTAAAGTTCAGGAAAACGAACGTCGTAACAAACCGAAAGTCCAATACAGCCAAGTTTCTCTGTTGAACAAACTTGAGGTAGTTCGGTACCTGCCATTACTGTACTGGACTCACGATATGTATTACCGTCAGGAACGTTTACATCAAAAAGATGAACTTTACGGTAACGACTTAGTTCTTGCCCGTTGGAGTCAATAAGCAAAGCTGTGTTGTAAACTTTGCCTGAGTCGGTAGGAACAGGAAAGCCGCCGCCAAGGATAGCTATTTGATAGCGTTGCGCCATCGTTTTGAGGAACTTCTCAGTTTCGAGTGCGATATTATCGCTCTCTCGAAGCTTGTCACTTTCTTCACCCATAAATGCGAAATTTTCAGGCAAACCCACCAACTGGGCGCCTTGATTTACAGCTAGATCAATAAATTCCTCAGCCTGAGCCAAATTTGATTGAACATCAGGGATACTGGTCATTTGAATAGCAGCGGCTAAATAAGACTTCATAGATTCGATTAACAACAGTCAAATAACGCGGAGCGCGAGTTATCAAACTACTATCATCACTCAAAAAAGTCACTAGTTAATCAGAAATCGGGAATTAGGTATGAAGTGCTGGGTATCGCTGTATTCCTTATTCTCTATTCCCCATTACTCATTAAGAGTGGAACGTATTACGTTAATTTTGTTATAAAGCCTTGATAATACTGGTAAAGAGAGTGGATACCTCAATTTTTATTAAAACTTTTGTTGCTGTGTTTGTACTTGCCGATGCGGTGGGTAATATCCCAATACTTTTGGTGCTGACTAAGGGAATGGAAGCAAGGGAGAGAAGTAAAGTCATTGACAAAGCTGTGATTGTTGCAATTGCTGTCTTATTGCTGTTTGCGTTTGGTGGGAAATTTATACTGGGCTACTTAGATGTTAGCTTTGCATCGTTACGTGTAGCAGGAGGGTTATTGCTGCTTTTGATTGCGCTACAAATGCTCCAAGGTAATTTAGATACACCAGTAGTTGAAAAAGAACGCGATATCGCCATTACTCCCTTAGCTTTACCATTATTAGCGGGTCCAGGTACACTAACAACCGTTATGCTACTAATGTCAGAATCTCCAAGTCCTCACATCAGTGTAATTGTTGGCATTATCGCAGCAATGTTTGTCACCTGGCTAATTTTAAGGCTCGCCAACAACATCGATAAATGGATAGGCGCCGAAGGTGAAGTCATTATCACCCAACTTCTAGGCTTTTTACTAGCCGCCCTAGCAGTAGAAATTGGCAGCCAAGGCATAAGAGAACTGTTTTTCTAACAAAACTTAACAAAATTTAACAACGTAGGTTGGGTGTAGCGACAGCGTAACCCAACAAAACCAACGAACTAGCCAAAAAACTTCGATGCATATAATCACTCTTTCTAGGTTAAGAGAATTTTGGGAGAAGCATCCCGATGCAGAAGCGAGTCTAAGAACGTGGTATAGGGCAACATCACTAGCTCACTGGTCAAACTTTGTTGAGTTACGTGAAGTTTTTCCATCAGCAGACCAAGTTAAGAAACTTACAGTCTTTAACATAAGTGGTAATAAATACCGCCTTATTGTTTTGGTAGACTATAATTATCAAAAAGTGTTTATCCGTTCTATTTTAACCCACTCGGAGTATGACAAGGAGGACTGGAAGAATGACCCTTGGTACACGTAATAATAATGCTTACATGGAATTACTAAAAACTTTTCCACCTCGCCCAATTACTTCTCACGAAGAATTTATTGCTACCCAAAAAGTAATTGATTCTTTGATAGATAAAGAAGATGAACTAACTAGCGATGAGCAAGATTACCTAAATATTTTAGGAACTCTAGTCTATGAATATGAGGAAAAGCATGTAGAAATACCAGATATATACGGCATAGATTTTATTAAAGCTTTGCTATTAGACTTAAATTTAAGTGCTAAAGACTTAATTCCAATTTTTAAAACTGAATCGCATGTATCTGATGTATTAAATGGCAAAATAGATTTAACAGTTAAAGATATTAGCAAACTTGCCGATTTTTTCAAAATTTCACCCGCTGCTTTTGTGAAAAAGTAATGAACTATTAATGCCGAAACTCGTTTGAGTACGCGGTTGGAAGATTTTGTTCGCACCATCAGATGGCGCCAGTCTATAAAAATAAATTTTTACTTGTATTATAGTATTTGGTACAAAAATATTATACGATGTGCAATAAGTCTAAGGCTATTTAAGATCGATTTACGAAATTTTGGTTTTATGTAGCAGTTAGATTAATTTGTAAAAATACGCTAACCCTAGACGTGACATGTCACGTCTCTACATTACTTATGATTAAAATCCTTCATTTATCTGATATTCACATGGGAAGTGGGTTTTCCCACGGACGCATTAATGCGGAAACAGGTTTAAATACACGCCTGGAAGATTTTGTTCGCACGCTTTCGATGTGTATTGACCGCGCGATTAATGAGCCTGTTGATTTGGTAATATTTGGTGGTGATGCTTTTCCAGATGCGACTCCTCCACCCTATGTACAAGAAGCATTTGCTTCACAGTTCCGGCGCCTAGTCGATGCCAATATTCCTACTGTATTATTAGTGGGGAACCATGACCAACATTCGCAGGGAATAGGTGGCGCCAGTTTATGTATTTACCGCACGTTGGGTGTGCCTGGTTTTATAGTTGGTGATTCAATAGCTACACATTTAATTCAAACTCGCAGTGGTCCAGTACAAATAATTACACTCCCCTGGTTAACTCGTTCAACATTGATGACACGTCAAGATACTGAGGGAATGTCACTTTCGGAAGTTAACCAATTACTGACTGACCGTTTACGTGTGGTTATTGAAGGTGAAATTCGTCGTCTTGACCCTGATATGCCTACGGTACTTTTAGCACATTTAATGGCAGATAATGCAACGCTTGGCGCCGAACGTTATTTGGCTGTTGGTAAAGGTTTTACGCTGCCTTTGTCGTTATTAACGCGCGACTGTTTTGATTATGTGGCATTAGGACATGTTCACCGTCACCAAAATTTAAATAAAAACAATAATCCACCCGTTATTTACCCTGGTAGTATCGAACGAGTTGACTTTAGCGAAGAGAAGGAAGATAAAGGCTATGTAATGATTGACTTGGAACCAGGAAATGCCGAATGGGAATTTTGCCCTTTACCCGTAAGAGTCTTTCGGACTATCGAGCTTGATGTTTCAAAAGCTGAAAACCCCCAAGCAGCAATATTTAAAGCTATTGCCAAACACGATAATACTGATGCAGTAGTTAGGTTAATCTATAAACTCCGTTCCGAGCAATTAGATTTAATCGAAACTTCTGCATTACATGAAGCTTTAAGTTCTGCCCACACTTATAGCATTCATCCTGAATTAATTAGTCAACTTGCACGTCCACGTGTTCCTGAGTTAAACGCAACTCACAGCATCGACCCTATCGAAGCACTCAAAACTTACTTAAATAATCGTGAAGATTTAAAGGATATCTCTGGAAAAATGTTAGAGGCAGCTCAAAATTTACTTTTAGAAAATGAAGAAGATTGGTTGTTCAGCGAAAATAGTAACGAATCTAGTCAAAATCAATTTTCTGTGGTAGACAAAAACACACAATTAAAGTTGCTCTAATAAAAGCCTTGTAACTCTTTCCTACTAAATGGGAACAATAAACAAGACAAACACTATATTGATCCCCCCCACCCCCCCCTTACTAAGGGGGGGCAAAGACCCCTTTCTGGTTCCCCCCCTTATTAAGGGGGGGCAAAGACCCCTTTCTGGTTCCCCCCTTATTAAGGGGGGTTAGGGGGGATCAGTTCGTCTGTGTTGTTTATCGAAGTAGGAATTACCAAACATGTTAAAAATCTCAAAGATTGTATCTACCGCGATTATTGCGACAACTGTAATACTAGGTATAAATAATTATCCTAGTCCAACACTCGCACAAACTTGTGCTTCTAAGTGTGGTCGGCGCCCGCTTCAGTTTGTACCTGGGCAGTTAGTGAGATTTGAAGTAGTAAATAGAACACCGCGTGTGTTAGCATTACAGAAGAGTGAATTTTCTGAGTCAATTGCTATACAGCCTGGGCAAACTATAAGATTCGAGCAAGTACGTTTGACCGAGCCAAATATATCTTTACTGTTTTGGGATGATACTGGACGCTCATTGAGTGCATCATTAAGCAAGCTAAATGCGTCTACTTTACGTGTAGAGTTGCGACCTAATTGGCGCCAACCAGGCGACCGTTCGGTTTATGTCCGTGATGATGGTATGATTAATATTTTGTAAAAATAAATACTTCTATTATTTCTTGTGGAACAGCATCCTTGCCTGTTTATGCAATGAAATGTAAGGGCGGGCAAGGATGCCCGCTCCACAAGACTAATGTAAATATTCATGTATATTTATGCTTTTAGTAAGTCTGACCTAATTTAATTATTGTTGAATTATTAATTGCAAACAGAAAATCTTAATTGTATTTTTAATTTTAATGCTCAACACATCTTTTTCCACGTCAATTGTAAATACTCGGCGTTTGCCTAACCAAAGATGGCAAATTCAAGCAGAAAAACCGGAATTAACGCAAATGCTCGCGGATAGGTTTAATATATCGCCGATTATAAGTCAGCTTTTGATAAATCGTGGAATTGATACGCTTTATGATGCCGAAATATTTTTAGAACCCGAATTATTGAATTTACCTTCACCGCTAGAAGATTTTGTTGACTTAGCTGTGAGTTTGGAGTTGTTGGAAAATGCCATCGCATCGCAAGCTAAAATTGCCATTTGCGGTGACTATGATGCCGATGGAATGACTAGTACTGCGTTGTTGTTACGTAGTTTACGACATTTAGGCGCCCAAGTTGATTATGCAATTCCAAGTCGAATGCATGAGGGGTACGGTGTAAATAAACGGATTATTGAAGAATTCCATAGTGAGGGAGTAGAGTTAATTCTTACTGTTGATAATGGTATTTCTGCTTTTGAACCAATTGCCAGAGCGAGAGAACTTGGTTTAAAGGTGATTATTACTGACCACCATGATATTCCTCAAAAGTTACCACCAGCAAATGCAATATTAAATCCTAAACTTATTCGCGAAGATTCTCCTTACCGTGGTGTTGCAGGTGTTGGTGTCGCTTATATCTTAGCTGTATCGCTTGCCGAACAACTAGGACAGGCAAATTCTGACATTACTACCCAGATGTTAGAACTTTTTACTTTAGGTACTATTGCTGATTTGGCGCCGCTAACAGGTGTTAATCGTCGCTGGGTACAAAGCGGGTTAAAGGTATTACCCAAATCAAACTTAGCAGGAATTCAAGCGCTAATTCAAATGTCAGGAGTTCAACTAATAGGAGTAAAACAACACCAAAAAGACAACATAACTCCTAACTCCAGTACAGACGCGATTAATCGCGTCTCTACAACTCCTAACTTTTCAAATCCCAAATCGTTAAAACCTGAAGATATTGGTTTTCGCCTTGGTCCTCGCATTAATGCTATCGGTAGAATTGCCGACCCCCAAATTGTGATCGAATTGCTCACAACTGATGATATGGGGATGGCACTAGAACGCGCGATGCAGTGCGAAAGTATAAATCGTCAGCGTCAGGACATGTGTAAACAAATTGAAGAAGAAGCAATTGAATATGTAGAGACGAGACATGTCGCGTCTCTCCACGATGACCGAGTATTATTAGTAGTCTGTCCTGGTTGGCACCACGGTGTAATTGGTATTGTTGCTTCACGTTTAGTTGAACGCTATGGAGTCCCAGTATTTATAGGCACATATGAGGATGAAGGGCATATTCGCGGTTCAGCGCGTGGTATTCCCGAATTTAATATATTTGAAGCGTTGGAATATTGTCATGACTTGCTCGGTAAATACGGCGGACATAAAGCTGCTGGTGGTTTTTCGATACCTGCGGAAAATTTAGAGTTAGTACATTCACGTTTAAGTGAGTTTGCAAACAAGTGTTTAGAAATACAGCATTTAAAACCTTTACTCAAAATTGATACACTCGCTAATCTTAATCAACTCAATCAAAAACTTTATCGACAGCTTAATGTATTAGAACCTTGTGGTATCGAAAATCCTGAGCCAGTTTTTTGGACACCAAATGTCCGAATTATCGAGCAAGGAACCGTAGGTAAAGCTCATATAAAAATGACCATAGAGCAAATGGTAGACAATCGGCGCCATACAATAAAAGCGATAGCATGGCGATGGCGTGAGTATTGTCCTCTACCAGCAAATATAGATATAGCCTACAAACTTCGCGAAAATACCTTCAATGGCGAAACCAACATAGAACTCGAAATTATTGGTGCCAGATTGCCGATTCCAACACCGCAATCACAGATAATATTGTTTAATCAGTTTAAGTCCGTTTCAACGAAACCGCGTACCCAGTTTGAACATCTTGGTCGCAGTTACACTTGCTGTATCTATAATAATGACAAAAATAATGGCGCCTTAGAACTCAGAATTCAAAACCCAGAAGGTAAAATCTTGGCAGTAACACCAAACAGTACTACTGGTTTACTCGGAATTTCCCGTCGAGATGCAAAAGAGGTTGATATATCTCAACCTCCTTACGACACCATTATTCGTGCAGCACTTCAAGCTCTAGACAATGATGACTTTTGAGAGTATTTATACTCAGCACTCAGCACTCAGCACTCAATACTATTTAGAGATCACCGTTACGGAATGCTAATACAAAAATTACTATTGGACCAGACAGCATGATTAGGGCTACTGATGTAAGCTGGAAAATAACTTCCCAATTGATGTTTCCCAACGCCTCAAACATTTTTTCCTCCGAACTTGTATTAAAAAGTTAAATAGCGCACTTAAGGACTAGGATTATATAATATCTGGCTTCGGTCGGTTAATTTTAATTTTCTTAACAAAACTATAAATAAAGATACAAATATCTCCTAACCCTACTTGAACGAACTATGGCTACTTGGCAATGTGTAAAGAATTGTGGCGCCTGTTGTAATCTAGACCCAGCAGACCGTCCTGATATTCATGAATATTTGACCCCTTCTGAGTTACATGAGTACATGAGTATGGTTGGTGAAGGTGGTTGGTGCATTAACTTAGACCAAGAAACGCGCGAATGTAAAGTTTATGCCAACCGTCCAAGGTTTTGTCGGGTGCAACCAGATGTATTTGAGGATATGTATGGTATTGAGCAAGAAGATTTAAACGATTTTGCTATTGACTGTTGTCGTGAACAAATCGAAGGAGTATATGGAGAGCGCAGTTTGGAAATGCTGCGATTTAATAGAGCTGTAGGAATATAGGCAACGGATTATAAACGGATGTAACGGATAGCTGATTTTATAATTCATCTGTTACATCCGTTGCCAAGATTCTCGCTTTGAAAATGAGTTTTATTATTTTAAATTTATATTTCAAATTGAATTTATGTTGAAATCAAGCAATTAAGCGCGTTTACCTAGTAAGTATTTTACATAGTCAATATTCACGCTCACAAGGTAGAAAATAACTACGAGTAACATAAGATACAAATAATTTTTTTTTTTTACAAATAAACTTGGTATATAATATTGATGCAATTGCACATATGCTTGAATAGTATGACTTTGGGAATACGTTTTTTGTATACAAGCGCAAATACTTATATCAAATATTGCAATGACCTTTTTTTTGATACATAACTTAGAAAGAAATGTTAAAATTCGGTGAAATAATAATTAGGTTTATATAAACTTTCTATGAAGACAATTAGAAAATGTTAAACATGGTAATGTAGATAATGATTCTGTGTGGAAAATTTATTAAGAATAACAAGATTTTAGATACTTTGGTTTACAATAGCTTGTTGATGAGTTAAAAGAAGTTTTAGATGAGCCAATTACTTTATAATTGCTTAGTAATTTGCCTGATTTGACTTGTCATGACTCAAAGTTTTGGGCAACTTCCCGGTGTTCACTATTAAGGCTTGATTAATTCAGTAGTATCAGTTAAAGGATATTTAGGATTTAAACGATGAGATTTAACAAATGGATTAATCTCGAATTATTTCATTCTGTTTTTTCCCAGCAACCAGACTCAAGGCAAGATAATAGACAAAAGTCTATAGAGACTCAGCAGTCCATAAAGCTGTGTGTAATTACCCAATTTTTTCCTCCAGATTATGCGGCAACGGGTCAGTTGTTGGAAGAACTGGTAATGAATTTGGGCTTACTGGGAATTGAGATTGATGTTTTTACGAGTCAACCTGGCTATGCATATCAGGTGAAAAATGCTCCACAGGTTGAGTATAGAGGTCGAGTTAGAATTCAGCGTTCACGCACTGCTCAACTTGCTCCAGGACGAATTCGTGGCAAAGCGATTAATGGTGTTCTGTACACTTTGCGTACTGCGTGGCATCTGTTTCGAGCTAGACACTGGAATAATGTGTTGCTGATATCTACTGCACCACCATTTCTGCCACTCTTGGGCTATTTCGCAAATATTTTGTTCAAAACGCCTTATGTTTGCATACTCTATGATTTGTATCCAGATATTGCCGTAGCACTAGGTGTGGTTTCTAAACGTCATTGGTTGGCAAGATTTTGGGAGTCTGTGAACCAAAAAGTTTGGAAAAGAGCTATGGGAATAGTCGTTTTGAGTCCAGCGATGAAGCGACAGGTGGTAATAAGCTGTCCTGCTATTGCTGATAAAGTTTCGGTGATTCACAGTTGGGCAGACCCGAACTGGATATTACCAATTGCCAAGCATGAAAATTGGTTTGCTTGGAAATACAATTTGGTAAAAAAGTTTACGGTGCTTTACTCTGGTAACTTGGGTCGTTGTCATGATATGAACACGATTCTTGAGACAGCCAAGCAATTACAAAATGACCCAATTCAATTTCTAATTATTGGTGGAGGCGCCAAGCTGACTGAGTTGGTTACTGAAGTGAATCGTCTTGGTTTAAAGAATTTCTTGTTCTTACCGTATCAAGACAAGAAGGTTTTACCTTACTCGTTAACAGCTTGTGATTTATCGTTGGTGAGTGTAGATGAGCGAACAGAGAATTTAGTGACTCCTAGTAAGCTTTATTCGGCTTTAGCTTCTGAAAGACCAATTGCAGCAATTTGTTCGCAGTTTTGTTATTTGAGGCAAATCATCAGCGAAGCTAACTGTGGTAGTTCGTTTGATAACGGAGATAGTAACGGTTTGACTCAATTTATTCGTTTGCTGAGTCAAGATAGTTTATTAGCTGAACGTATGGGTAAAGCTGGTCGTCAATATTTGCGCGCGAACTTTACACCCAAAATAATTGCTAAACAATATTTAGATGTTTTGAAGCAAGCGGTGATTTCTCCTGAAATCGTCAGTATGACTCAAACACAATCTGAGTAGGCGCCCACGGGTACCCCAACAATACTGTTTCCTAACTTTGTGGTGTGGCAAATTTCAGTAACATTTTGTTAATATTAATTTAAAAACTTAAGATAACAAAATGTAATGCAACAATTATGTAAAATTGTTATATACTGAAAAGTAAGAAGTTTGAGTGTTACCCATAAGATTTATCAGGCTAGTACATTACCCAATATCAAAACCACCTGAATCAATTAAATAAACTGAGCAAACTGAATAAATTAGGTACAACTAAATAAATTTAAAGAGTAAGTTATTAATTAGGAGTATGGGCTTCGATGGTCTTATGATCTCAGTCCCTCCAAACGTAACCTTCATGCAAGTATTTTGTATTGACATTGGAGGTCGAATTATGCAGAAAAGGTGTGACAAAAATCGGAAACGCTCAAAAAAAAGAGCAATATACTGTCCAATTCATGGTTGTTATCTAGAAAGTAGAAGTCCGAAATATTTACTTTTTGCTGATAAAGCAGGTCAATTACAGCAAAGAGGAATGAGTCGGAAAAATGCACTAATAATAGTAGCCTCTCAAACCGCTGTTTTGATACCAGGAGAATGGTTAGAAGCTTTTTGGTGTGAGGAGTGCCAAGAAACTAAATGGTATCACGTTCGTAAACACGAACATGGATACACAGTTTCTCTGGCGCCAGATGAATTGTGGCAGCAAGTATCAGGAGTAATTGACCCAAATGGCAACCCCAGTGTAGGAGAGTTCACACGCAGACAAGCAAGATTAACTGGTAGTCATTGCATAAAAGATTTTAACTGTGTTGGTTAGCTAATACCCCGGATCAATTAGTGTAGAGACGAAATGAAATGATTCTGTTGCTCATTCAGGGGTATTACCCCTTATCAAATGATTTTACGTAATCCCAGGCTATGTGGAGACCGAATGAATTCAGTCTTTAGCAACCAATTTGCGTTAAATAGAGGGTCTCAACCCTTATTTGTTAACAGAATCATTAAATTGCGTCTGTACACTAATGGAGCAATAAAATTATAAAATCAGGTAAAGTAATTAAATATGCTTCTTAAACAACTTGAAGATAAAATCGACAACAAGCAGGCAAAAATTGGAATTATTGGACTAGGATATGTTGGGCTACCAATTCTTGCCGCATTTGCGAAAAAAGGTTTTACAGTACTAGGATTTGATATTGACCAGAGCAAAGTAGATAAAATCCTAGCTGGACAGTCTTATATTAAACATATTCCATCAGAGCATTTATTAAACGAACTGATTGATGCCACAACTGATATAAATCGTTTAGGAGAAGTTGACGCAATAATAATTTGTGTTCCAACTCCTTTGAATGCTCATCGTGAACCTGACTTGACTTATGTTGTTGATACTTCCTACGCTATCGCACGTAATTTAAAAATAGGTCAGCTCATTATATTGGAAAGCACTACTTACCCAGGTACCACCAAAGAAGTGATGCTACCAATACTTTCTCGAAGTGGGTTGATAGTAGGAGAAGATTTTGCACTTGCCTACTCTCCAGAACGCGAAGACCCTGCAAATGAGAATTATTCCTTTGCGAATGTTCCTAAAGTGGTTGGTGGAATAACTCCGCTGTGTCGAAATTTAGCTCAAACTCTTTATAACCATATTGTTATTCAAACAGTTCCAGTTTCATCAACTCAAACAGCAGAAGCAACTAAGATTCTCGAAAATATTTATCGTGCGGTAAATATTGCCTTGGTAAATGAGTTAAAGATTCTATTCCAAAAAATGGATATAGACATTTGGGAGGTCATCGAAGCAGCGAAAACTAAACCTTTTGGGTTTCATGCTTTTTATCCAGGCCCAGGATGGGGTGGACACTGCATCCCCATAGACCCATTTTATTTAACCTGGAAAGCAAGGGAATATGATGTATCTTTAAAGTTTATTGAGTTGGCAGGTGAAGTTAATAGTTTAATGCCTAACTATGTGGTAGATAAGGTAGGAGCGGCACTAAATAATGTTGGTAAACCTTTAAAGAATTCCAAAATCTTAATACTTGGAGTAGCTTATAAGAAAAATATAGATGACCAGCGAGAAAGTCCGTCACTTAAAATTATCCAGCTTTTACAGCAGAAAGGGGTGCATATTGAGTATCATGACCCTTATGCGTTGACCTGTGGTAATCATCGTCATTATCCAGAAATAAATCTAAAATCAATAGCTTTAACAAAACAAAACTTACAGAAATTCGACGCTGTTATTATTGCAACTAATCATGACCAGGTAGATTATGACCTTGTTGCCGAACATGCAGCTTTAATTATTGATACTCGCAATGTTTTAGGACCGAAAAACCAAGATATGGAAAAGATAATAGCAGCGTAACTTTTAGATAGCATCAATACCCATTCACGTAAAAATCAAGGATGCAAACAAGTATGTCACCACCAATTAATAAATATGTTGCCGTTATTGGTTGCGGTTACTGGGGCAAAAACTTAGTACGAGATTTTGCTCAATTAGGAGTATTACGGGTTATATGTGATGCCAGTCAACAAATATTAACAGATTTAGGCGCCAAATTTGATGTCGAAGGTGTTTCTGATATTGATACTGTTTTGGCAATGTCTGATGTCAAAGCTGTAGTCATTGCAACTCCGGCGCCGAGTCATGCTAGTTTGGTTATTCAAGCCTTGAATGCAGGTAAAGACGTATTTGTTGAAAAACCTTTAGCTCTAACGTTAGAAGATGCGCTCTTAATTGAAACTGCCGCACGTAAAAGCAATCAAATTGTGATGGTGGGACATCTACTAGAATATCACCCAGCTTTAATAAAACTGCGTGACTTAGTAGCAGCCGGAAAAATTGGCAAGCTACGGTATATTTATTCTAATCGGTTGAGTTTTGGTAAGGTTCGCACAGAAGAAAATGTGCTTTTGAGTTTTGCACCTCATGATATTTGCTCGATTTTAGGATTTACTGGTAAATTACCTATATCAGTACAAGCTGTTGGTAGCGCTAACATAACCCAAGTTGAAGATTTTTGCTTAATTAATCTAGAATTTGAACACAATATCAAAGCGCATATTTTTACAAGTTGGCTACATCCGTTTAAAGAACAGCGACTTGTAGTAGTTGGAGAGTTAGGAACATTAGTCTTTGACGATGTATCAACTGATGCCAAGCTGACATTTTATGACCAACAAGCTGAGATACAAGATAATGTACCAATTCTCAAACTTCATTCCAAAACAGTTATTCCTATTGATACTGCATCACCATTAACCGAGGAATGTAAACATTTTCTAGCTTGTGTAGAAACAAGGCAAACTCCTAAAACTGATATTCAAAATGGTATTAATGTTTGCTCAGTTTTACAATCGGCGCAATCATCTTTAGAATCTCAAGGTAAAACTATAAGTTTAAAGGAGCTTCAACTTGTCCACTCATAATGGAAATACACAAACCACACAACAAAGCACCGATTATTTTGTGCATGAGTCAGCATATGTAGATTTACCTTGTAAAATCGGCGCCGGAACTCAAATTTGGCATTTTAGCCATATTATGCAAAATGTTGAAATTGGAGAAAAGTGTAAAATTGCCCAGAACGTGTTTGTGGCAGCAGGAGTAAAAATTGGCAGCAACGTCAAAATACAAAACAACGTCTCGGTATATGCAGGAGTTACTTTAGAAGACGATGTATTTTGCGGTCCTAGTTGTGTTTTTACTAATATCAATACACCACGTTCTGCTTTTCCACGCAATACTATTGACGATTATCTAGTTACCTTAGTTAAACAAGGTGCAACAATTGGCGCCAATGCGACAATCGTTTGCGGTCATACTATTGGACGTTATGCGTTTATTGGTGCAGGTTCAACCGTTACTAAAAACGTCAGCGATTACGCACTAGTTTACGGCAACCCAGCCAAACAAGTTGGATGGATGTGCGAGTGTGGCGCCAAATTAGATGACTTTGAAGTTGATACTGCGACGAATTGTAAAGCTTGCGGTCGCAAGTACGAATATTGTGCTGAAAACCAAATAAAAAGAAAAGAATAAAGAAAGGATAATATAACAGTGATAAATATTCCTCCATTTGAGGCAACGACTCAATATAAAAGTATTGCTGACGAAATTGAAAAAAATGTTTGTGCGGTTATGGCAAGTGGACGTTATATTATGGGTCCACAAGTCAAAGAATTTGAAATACAGTTTGCTCAATACCTAAATTGTGAGCAGGTTATTTCTTGCAATTCTGGTACTGATGCACTGCATTTAGCATTAAGAGCATTAAAAATTGGTGCAGGGGATGAAGTTATTACAACACCCTTTACATTTATAGCTACAACTGAAGCAATAGGTATAGTTGGAGCAACACCTGTTTTTGTAGACGTAGAGTTAGATTCTTATAATATAGACACTCAACTCATCGAGTCAAAAATCACCGAACGTACTAAAGCTATTATACCCGTGCATTTATACGGGCGCCCGTGTAACATGACGGCGATAATGAAAATTGCGCGTAAGCATAATCTGAAAGTGATTGAAGATTGCGCTCAAGCAACAGGCGCCACGTGGGAAGGTAAAAAAGTCGGTACAATTGGTGATGTTGGGTGTTTTAGTTTTTTCCCGACTAAAAACTTAGGTTGCTTTGGCGATGGAGGAGCAATTGCTACATCTAACCCCGAAATAGCCGAGCGTGCTGAGTATCTTCGCAGACATGGGGGTAAAGTAAAATACCATCATGAAGAACTTGGATTAAATAGCCGTCTTGATACATTACAAGCAACTGTATTGCTAGTAAAACTTCCGTATATTGACCAGTGGAATGCTGCTAGAAAGGCAATTACAGACTTTTATGTTGAAGCACTCTCAACAACCACAGGTATTGTTTTACCGCAAAAATTGCATCAGGGGAATTCGGTATGGAATCAATTCACTGTTAGGGTACTTAGTGGGAAACGTGACATTATTCAGAAAAGCTTACAAGCTAAGGGTATTGGCAGTATGGTGTATTACCCAATACCGTTACATCTTCAAGAAGTTCATGCTGATTTAAATTATGTTGAAGGTTCACTACCTGTAAGTGAGCAGCTAAGTCATGAGGTTCTTTCTATACCCTTGTTTCCAGAGCTTGAAAGTTCAGCGCAACAAGTTGTTGTAGAGTCGGTAAAAGAAGTGATGGCTGATATTTATTGTTTGCAGTAACTCTTTTTCGTGAACGAGTGCGTTCTTTTTATTAAGGTGATAAAGCCATGACGGTACAGTCGCTGTCTTCTCGTCAAAAAGCTATTTCTTATACAACTTTGTTTATTAGTATAGGATTTGGGATTATTGGACAATTGCTAATGAAGCACACTATGAGCAGTTCTACGCTGGGGTTGAATTGGTCGTTTATTCAGCAATTAGTTCTTGCTTTGACTGTATATAGTTTGGGTATAGTTAATTGGATTTTAGCGTTACGTGTTGTTAAGTTAAGTATTGCTTATCCTTTGACTAGCTTGAATTATATAGGAATACTTTTTGGTTCTTATTACTTATTTGGTGAGAAAATTACTTTAATTCGCATTTTTGGAGTTATTCTAATTTTCTTAGGAGTACTTTTGGTTGCACTACCAATTCAAAGAGGTGCAAAAACATGAATTTTCTTCCTTGGCTAATTTTAGCAATGGTTGTGGTGCTTGGTACTGTTGGACAGTTATCATTAAAGTATGCATTTCAGGCGCCTGTAAGTAGTAACAACAATACTATTAAAAGCTTATTATTTTCTCCTTTTTTTTGGGTTTGGTTTATTAGCTATGTTGTTGTTACAGTTTTATGGCTAGTAGTATTAAAAAGTGTTCCGCTTAGTCAAGCTTTTCCAGCTTTGGGAATGACTTTTGCTCTTGTACCTTTGGCATCTAATAGGTTTTTAAAAGAGAAAGTCGTTTTAAGTCAATGGTTTGGTATCGCAGTAATTATTGTCGGTGTAATACTTGTCGTTCAAACTTAAATTTATCAAGACACGATATATCGTGTCTCTACACTCAGCACTCATAACTCATTATGACACTACCTAAAAGAATTCTAGTTACAGGTGTAGCGGGGTTTCTCGGTTCTCACCTACTTGATAAACTCATTACTCGCGGACACGAAGTTATCGGTATTGATAACTTAAGTATGGGTAAATTGGAAAATATTGAGCATCATCTCACAAATAAACAATTCCAATTTCTTCAGAAGGATATTACCGAAAAAAGTACCTTTGACCAAAATCTTGGTGCCGATATTGACTGTATAGTTCATTTAGCAGCTTTTAAAATTCCCCGTTACGGTAAAGCTATAGACACGTTAAAAATAAATTACCAAGGTACAGACAATGTTTTAGAGTTTGCCAGAAAGATAAATTGTAAATGCGTTTTAGCTTCTACTTCTGACGTATATGGACGTAACCCTGAGCTACCTTTTAGCGAAGAAAGTAATTCGGTAATTGGTTCATCCAAAGTCGCGCGTTGGAGTTATGCTGTTTCAAAGCTATTTGACGAACATTTAGCGTTTGCATATCAAGAAAGCTATGGTTTTCCTGTTGTTCTACTACGCTTTTTCGGTTCGTATGGTCCACGTCATCACTTATCTTGGTGGGGTGGCCCGCAGTCAGTATTTATCGAACAAATATTAAACGATGGAGAAATCACTATTCATGGTGATGGTATGCAAACCCGTAGCTTTACATTTGTTGATGATACGGTCGCAGGAATTTATGCTGCCATCATTAACAGTAACGCGAATGGCGAAATTTTCAATATCGGTAACAATCAAGAAGTTACTATTTTAGATTTAGCCAAAACCATTAAGCGCATCAGTAACACACCAGGCGAACTCAAGCTCAAGTTTATTCCTTATGAGTCATTCACTGGTAAAAAGTACGAAGATGTAATGCGACGAGTACCTGACAGCAGCAAATGCGAACAAGTTTTGGGTGTTAAAGCACAAGTGAGTTTAGAGGAAGGACTCTCACATACTATTGAATGGCAACGTAGCTTAGGTCTATACAAATATTAAGCCTTACCCCTTACCCGTATGAAAATTGGTATTATCGGCGGTGGGATGATGGGATTATCACTTGCCTATCGTCTATCACAACAAGGTCATCAAGTCACCGTATTAGAAACTAATGAGCAGTTGGGTGGACTTGCAACCCATTATGATTTCGGCGCCTTTGTGTGGGACAAATTTTATCACGTTATCTTACCGTGTGATACCGATTTGGTTAATCTTATCAAAGATATTGGTTTAAAAGATAAACTACATTGGCACCCTACACTCACTGGTTGTTATATCGACCAAAAGCTTTACTCGATAAGCAATACTATCGAGTTTTTTATGTTTCCCCCTCTGAGTATTATGGGTAAACTGCGGTTAGCTTTTACCATGCTCTACGGTTCACGGGTAAATAACTGGCAAAAGTTAGAAAAAATACCCGTTGAAAAGTGGTTGTTGAAAATATCTGGTAAAAACGCTTACGAAAAGCTATGGAAACCCTTGTTACTCGCAAAGCTTGGAGAAAACTATCAACGTGTTTCTGCTGTATTCATTTGGTCATATATCAAACGCTTATTTTCTGCGCGTGATTCTTCATTACATAAAGAACAATTAGGTTATGTAGAAGGTGGTTACAAAACAGTTTTTGACCGTTTAGCCGAATTAATTTGTGCATCAGGTGGAAATGTTCTTGCCAGTACAAAAGTTCAATATATTGCACCTCACCCTGAGCAGGGAATATGGGTGGAGAGTAATAGGGGTAAAGAGCTTTTTGATAAAGTCGTTTTTACGGCGCCTGTAAATGTCCTACAACAAGTAATATCTAATGATTTAGCTCAAGTATCAGGAGATGGGAATGTTGAATATTTAGGCGTTATCTGTATGGTTTTGATAACTCGTAAACCATTAGTACCTTTTTATATCGTAAATCTTGCTGACTCTCGAATACCTTTTACTGGGGTGTTGGGGATGAGTAACTTGGTTTCTCTAAAAGAGACAAATGGGTTACATTTTACTTATTTTCCTAAGTATATACACTCTGAAGACCCTTTGCTCAAACAACCAGACCAATCACTGCGTGACTTATTTTTCAAAGGGTTACGTTTAATGTTTCCAGATTTAGACGCTGATGACATTGTATCAGTTCATATTAATCGGGCACAGAAAATGCAGCCATTACAAGTATTAAATTATTCTCGAATGGTGCCCCAAGTATTCACGCAGCACAAAGACTTTTATGTGTTAAATACATCACAATTTATTAAGGATACTTTG
Organism: Calothrix sp. PCC 7716; assembly: GCF_019977735.1. GTDB lineage: Bacteria > Cyanobacteriota > Cyanobacteriia > Cyanobacteriales > Nostocaceae > Dulcicalothrix. The sequence continues at coordinate 8,140,113 of NZ_AP025018.1, forward strand.
AACAACAATACAGTAGTTCGACATGTCGATAAATTCGTACATGATTGGAAAGAAGCCAATATTTAAAGTTCCTTTGCTGTCAAATTTGTAGGTATATATACGATAGTCATTAATTAAATATTTAGTTACCTTAAATAATAATCATACTTATGTAAAGATTATAACAGCGTTTTAAAAACACCAAAATGTAACTATGATAAAAAAAGGGTTAATAGCACTCTTCTTCAGTATTTCTACGATTGTGACATTAACAAGCGAAGCTTTTGGTTTCACTTTTACTCGGATTGCCGATAGCAATCAGGGTTATAGTGAGTTCAAGCTGCCTACTATAAATCAAACAGGCAATGTTGCTTTTACAGCTAACGATGCAAATGGAAGCAGTGCCATATTTACAGGTAATGGGTTAGGTTTAACAACCGTTGCAGATAATACGGCATTTAACTCGTTTGGACAATTTGTAGGCATTAATGATAATGGAGCAGTCGCATTTAAAGCAAATGCGAACACTGGAGGTACCAGTGTTTTTACTGTTGAAAATGGATTAGTAACTTCTGTAGCACAAGGCGCCAACTACTTTGGTATAGGCGACCCTGTAATCAATAATAGTAATGTTGTAGCCTTTAATGCCAACATCAATGGTGTTTTTGGGATTTTTACAAATCTTAATGGCTCGGTAAATTCCATTGCTGATACAAGTGGGATATATAGTAATTTTGAACGTCCAAGTATTAATCAAGAAAGTACTGTAGCATTTTCTGCTAGCTTGAAGAATGGAGGTGGTAGAGGAATTTATACGGTTGATAGCAACGGCGCCGTTAATACTGTAGTTGATACAACTGGAGATTTCGACTTTTTATTTAGTCCAGCCATCAATAACACAGGTACGCTTGCCTTTAAGGGAATATTGGACGCTTTAGCAGGTGAAGGAATTTACACAGCCAGTAATGGCGTAGTTAATAAAATTGTCGATAATACTGACCGTTTTGATTTTTTTGAAAACCCAGCTATTAACGATAAAGGTAATGTTGCATTCAAAGGTGTTCTTAGAGGTGGTGGTTTAGGAATTTATAACGGTGCAGACCCCAACAGTAATAAAATCATCGCAGCCGGTGATTCTTTATTCGGCGCCATCGTTACAGACCTTTACATATCTAATCAAAGTTTAAATAACAGTAATCAACTTGTGTTTTATGCCAAATTTGATGATGGTTCAAGCGGAATTTTCCGCGCTGACCCAGATATTCAAAGTACTTCTCCTGCCACTTCTATACCTGAACCATCATCGGTATTAGGTATATTAGGTGTCGGTGCTTTGCTTATGGGTTGGAGGCAACGGATTTAACGGATGTAACGGATGGTTTTTTAATACATTTTTTAAATTCAACCGTGTAGAGACGCGAGGAACATCGCGTCTCTACATTTTTTATATATTTTTTAATTAAAGCAATGGCTAATCAAACGATTTTTACAACACAAACACCAAGCAACCCTGATGCTACCGATGGGATTGCTTATGAGTTAGGAATGAAGTTTCAAAGTTCTGCGGCTGGTCAAATAACGGCTATTCGTTATTGGAAGTCGCCAAGCGAAACGGGTAGTCATATCGGTAAAGTATGGGCGGGAACTGGTGGGACCAATCCTTTAGTGACGGTAACATTTGCAAACGAAACCGCTTCGGGATGGCAAGAGCAAGTTTTAACGACACCATTAAATATTCAGGCGAATACAAGCTATGTAGTTAGTGTTAATACTAATAATCATTTCGCGATGACAACAGATGCTTTAGCGACTGCGGTTACTAACGGGAATTTGAGTTCAATTGCTGATAATAACAACGGTGTGTTTGGCAATGCTGGTAGTTTTCCGAATAATTCTTACCGCAATAGTAATTACTTCCGTGATGTTGGATTTGTTGTTACTACTATTCCTATGATTACCAAAACTGGCGGTGATAATCAAACGGGTACAGCAGGCGCCGCGCTAGCAAATCCATTGGTAGTTAAAATCGAAAATGGGGGTAATCCACAAGCTGGTGTAACAGTAAATTTTACTGTGATGGCTGGAGGTGGTAGTGTATCACCAGCTAGTGCTGTTACTAATGCGATTGGACAAGCTAGCACTGTACTTACTCTCGGCACCGCTCCGGGTGCGATAATTCCTGTTAGTAATACTGTGAGTGCTTCAGTACCAAGTATTGGAACTGTGACTTTTAATGCTACAGCTAATCCTGCTGGTGTAACTGTAGTCAGTGTGTTTACTAACCAGACGCCCAGTAATGCCAACGCTTCTGATAACGCAACATATGAACTGGGAATGAAATTTACCAGTACCAAGGCAGGCCAAATTACTGGTATTCGTTTTTGGAAGGCAGCAAGTGAAACAGGTTCACATATTGGTAAAATTTGGTCGTCTAACGGTACTTTGTTGGGTTCTGTAACTTTCGCAAACGAAACAGCTTCGGGATGGCAGACTCAAGCACTTTCCACACCAGTTAATATTGACCCTAATACAACATACGTTGTCTCTGTTAACGTTAATTCGTTCTTTGCACTTACTTACGATGTTTTAGCAAGTACTATTACAAACGGCGCCATAAGCTCAGTTGCTGATGGTAATAATGGTGTATACGGTAACATCAATGCGTTCCCAACTAATTCGTTCCGCAACACTAACTATTTCCGTGATGTAATTTTAGTGATTGGCAGCACCATTAATAAAGTAAGTGGTGATAATCAAAGCGGTAAGGTTGGAACTGCGTTGCCAAATCCCTTGGTAGTTCGCGTCGAAGATGGTAATAATAATCCACAGTCAGGTGTCACTGTTACGTTTACAGTGACTCAAGGTGCTGGTACTGTGTCGAATGCCAGTGTGGTAACTGGTAGTGATGGTCAAGCAAGTACGACACTGACTTTAGGTAATATACCAAGTGGACCCAATAGCGCAGTTATTGTGACAGCAACAGCAGCGGGTATTGGTAGTACTACTTTTAGCGCAAAATCGGCGCCTGCAAATGCCAACGCGATATATTTAGAAAATATCAAAACAGGCACAAACAATTGGGTAATCACAAATTATGCGTTAGACGAAATTACAGGTTATGCAGCAGCAACCAGTGTAAATAAAGGTGCTTCACTACCAGTTAAAGTATCGCTCAAACAATCTGGAAGTTTTCAAGTTGAAGTGTACCGTTTAGGTTATTACGGTGGTTTAGGCGGTAGGTTAGTATCGAGCAGTGGTTCACTTACTGGTAATACTCAGCCCGCGTGTACAGTAGATGATGATCCTAATAATCCAAATAGAACTAACCTTGTTGAGTGTAACTGGTCAGATTCTTATACAATTGCAGTTGGTTCCGATTGGACAAGTGGGCTTTATATAGCCAAACTTATCGACCAAGCGAGTGGTAAACAATCTGCTATTTGGTTTGTTGTCCGTGACGATAGCAATAATTCTGATATCGTATTCCAAAGCAGCTTTACTACTTTCCAAGCTTATAACAGTCTAGGTCAATATAGTTTGTATGCTTGGAATAGTCTTAATGGACAAAAAGCCATTAAAGTTTCTTTCGACCGTCCGTTCATTCAAACTACTAGTAAAGGCGCCTGGTATTTTGACTCAATGTTACGTTTTGAGCGTCACATGGTGCGCTGGTTAGAGTCACAAAGTTATGATGTCAACTATATAACGAACCTGGATGTTCAAGCGAACCCGCAAATAATTCGACAACACAAAGTCTTTATATCAGTAGGACATGATGAATACTGGTCGATGCAAGAACGCGATGCAGTCGAGCAAGCACGCGATGCGAACCCACCAGTTAACTTAGCCTTTTTCAGTTCAAACACTGCTTACTGGCACATCCGCTTTGGAAACTCCACTAACGGTGGACAAGCTAACCGCATCATGACGTGTTACAAGAGTAATGCTGACCCAACCTCACCAGCAACGAACAAATTCAGGTTAATTAACCGTCCAGAGAATGCGCTGTTAGGTGTTATGTATACAGGTGATAGAAGTGACGGTTTATACGATACAACAACAAATATAAACAGCCCTTCATATTCGGGTTTTGACCATGTAGTATCAAAGAGTGATGACCTTTATTACGCTAATACCGGACTAACTAACGGCAGTAAATTAACGAGTTTAGTAGGTTTTGAATGGGATGCTAATGTAAATAACGGCGCCGCACCTAGCAATTTAGTGATACTATCACAATCTACAGTAGTCCCAAGTAATACTGACCCCGATGTTCCACCGGGGACTAATTATAGCGTTTCTAATGCGGTACGTTACACAGCCAACAGTGGGGCAAAAGTCTTTTCTACTGGTTCAAACCAATGGATGTTTGGTTTAGATAACGGTGGTAATAGCACAAATTTAACTGACCCACGAGCAAAACAAATAGCTGTTAACGTTTTTGCTGACATGGGCGCTCTCCCTCAAACACCCGATGCGGGAATTATTGTGCCTACGTCTCCCTAAACCCTCTATACAGGGAAACTTAAAATTTTATTGCCAATAAAATAACCTAAAATAACCGTAAAAGACAATGTACATAAGAATTAGACGGCGCCGATTTGGGCAGCTTGTTTTATCCGGTGCAGCTACGGCAGTGTTAGCTAACTTACCACGCCGAGCATATGCTCAGTCAGAATCACAACTTTATGGAGTGCAAGTTGCCAAACAGGAAGTTGCAACTGATGCACCAAACAAAACTCCAGATACTGTTTTTGTAGTAGCGGATACAGTAACAGGAAAAGAAACTTCTCGAATTAATGTTCCTTCCCGGCAAGTTAGTAATTTACAAACAGATACAAAGCTTGATAGTGTACAAATTGACAATACAGATGCAAGTCGAAGAGTACCAGGAAAATCAGTATTGACTCGTACAAGAGAACGCATAACAAGTTTAACTCCTCTTACTGACGGAACTTTAGCTGTTGTATCTGTAATCAATACCCCACGAGGCAACTTTACACGGGTAGCACAAATTAACCCTAAAACTGGTGAAAATTTAGGAGCAACAAGAATTTCTGGCTTTGAAACAAATAGTTCCACACTTGAAAGCTTAGTAGCAACAAAAGATAATAATCTAATTGGCATAGCTAGTTTTAGCGATGGGTTACCACCATTTAAATTAATTGGTATTGATTTAAAAGGAGGTAAAGCAAATAATGCCGAAAGGTTAGCACTACCGACATTATTTCCAAATCGACGATACAGTAACTTAGTACTGGGTCGTGACAACGTAATTTACGGTACAAGCATAGGTTCTGAGGGTTCAGTTGTACTGATTAAAATCGATTTAAACGATAGAGCTGCAATAACAGGTCGAGCGAAAGTTACCACAGTCGTCGAATTGCAGTTGGACGGCAAAGACTTAGAAAACGATATATTAGGCCTAGCGATTTCTCCGGGAGGTCAAATATATGCCCTTGCCAACCCGACATCAAAAGGAACTAATTCGCTATTTCGAGTTGATGAAAAAAGCGGCGCCATTAGATTTGTGCGAGATTTTCAAGTTGATAAAATAGCATTTGCAATAGCTTAAAAGTTCATCAGAAATGAAACATTAGAATCTCGACTTCTAACAAAAGTCGAGATTTTTTTTTACGCCACAAGAAATAGTAATAAAGCTAAAATTATGTATTCCAATCACATGAATAATAGCGACTACGAACTAGTTAGTATCATTATACCCTGTTATAATGAATCCGAAGGGATACCAGCCCTAAAGCAAGAATTACTACCAATATTATCAAAACTGCGAGAGCGAAAAAATGTAGAAGTAATTTGTGTCAACGACGGTAGCACTGATGATACATATTTTCAATTAGAAAAGCATTTAGGAGAACACGTACAAATTATTAATCATCTAAAAAACGCAGGACTTTCAGCAGCAATTCAAACAGGGTTAACATCAGCCAAAGGTCAAATTATTTGCACGATTGATAGCGATTGTACCTACCATCCGAAATATCTTATAGACCTTCTAGACTTAATGTACCCGGATGTCGATGTCGTCACAGCATCACCCTACCATCCACGCGGAAGAGTCAAAAACGTACCAGGTTGGCGCTTATTTTTAAGCAAAGGGCTATCAAACTTATATCGAATCGTACTACCACAAAGACTATATACATATACAAGTATGTTCCGTGCATATCGACGCGAAGTCCTTGAAGAAATCCCTATTACATATCCAGGATTTTTAGGGTTAGTAGAAGTCATTGCAGAAGCAATGCTATGTGGATATAGAGTAGTCGAACTACCTACAGAATTAAGTAACCGTGTATATGGTCGTTCCAAACTGCGCGTCGTCAAAGTGATCTTAAGTCACCTAAATTACATCAAAAAACTCACATTCAGGCGTCTACTCTCAAACAAACCATCCCAAACCATCAAACCCCTTCCCAACTCAGCAAAAAAAGCAATACGCCGATGAAAATTACAACAATACTAGGCGCCAGACCTCAATTCGTCAAAGCATCCGTAGTTAGCAATGCCTTCAAAAATTCCAGCATCGAAGAAACCATTATCCATACAGGTCAACACTTCGACGCTCAAATGTCAGATGTATTCTTCAAAGACTTAAACCTTCCACAACCCAACCATCATTTAAATATTCATAGCCTCAACCACGGAGCAATGACAGGTAGAATGATGGAGCAAATCGAAACATTACTACAACAAAACAAATCAGACTGGGTATGCGTATATGGAGATACTAACTCAACACTAGCAGGCGCCTTAGTAGCATCGAAGTTAAACATTCCCATAATGCATATCGAAGCTGGTTTGCGTAGTTATAACCGCGAAATGCCAGAAGAAATAAACCGAGTTGTTACAGACCACTTAGCAAAATTATTACTGGCGCCAACACAAATAGCAGTAGAATGTCTTAAGAAAGAAGGTATACATCAAGGAGTATACTGTGTAGGTGACGTAATGATGGATGCTGTATTAACATTTCATCATCGCGCCAAACAAACTTCCCATATTCTCGATAAATATAATCTAAGCCCTGATAGTTTTTATTTAGCGACCATTCACCGTCCTAGCAACACAGACAACAGCGAGCGGTTGAGTGCAATTTTAGAAAACCTAACAAAATTAGACTTTCCTGTAGTATTCCCAGTTCATCCACGCGCGCTTAACCAAATAAAGCAGCAAGGATTAGATAATTATCTAAACCACAAACAAATTATCACAATTCCTCCAGTCAGTTACTTAGAGATGTTGATGTTAGAAAGTAATTGTAGCGGAGTTATTACAGACTCAGGGGGAGTGCAAAAAGAAGCTTACATCTTCCAACGTCCTTGTTTTACCTTACGTAACGAAACTGAGTGGAAAGAAACAGTGTATGCAGGTTGGAATCATTTAGTACAGCCAGAAAATCTAAGAGACACCATTACTAATTTTACTTACCCATTAGAATCACCTTCATTTTACGGTAACGGAGACGCAGCCCAGAAAATTGTTGAGATATTGATAGGGAAAGAAAATGATTAAAAATGTTAAAATTCCAAACAGTATCGTTACTTACGCAGTTCTAAGTATTGCAGTTCTTGCCGCATGGTTTCCTGCACTAGGTGGTCATCCTTTATTTTCTGAAGAATTCCATTATCGAAATATGTTAAATAATGGGTTCTGGAGTTTTTGCGTGGAATGGCTAGAATTTCAGGGAATGTGGCGCCTTTTAAGTCAAGCAGTAAATGGTGTAACTACAAATCACCCTGCATTTACTTCTTATTTGGCTGTTTTTACACATATAATTACAGCATGTTTATTTTTTAGAGTCGCAGAAATTTTATTTAAAAGAAAAGGGTTAGCGCTGGTTCTCGCATTGACTTTTGGTGTGTTCCCTTGGGGATTTCAAACTATAGTCAATGTAATGGGTTATACACCAATGTTAGCCACAACTATATTTTGGGGAAATTTATTATTACTACTAAAATTTGCAAATAACAAGAAACTACAACCTTATATATTTGTTACAAGTTTTATATTGACATTTGTAGCACAGTCATTATATGAAATTTTAGTTTTTGCATTCATGTTTAGCGGCGCCATTATCTGCTTTGATGAAGGCGATAAAACTTTTAATGTTAGAAAAATAATTAATAATTTACGAATAAGCTATATTGCACTGGCGCCGTTTTTAAGCGGACTAGCGTTTTTAATTTCATACAAGCTTACATACCCTGAAAGCAACAGAATGTATCCTCCTGGGTTCGCCATTCAGGCAATTTTTTCAATTTACTTTCGCCAATACACAAATTACTACATTTTTCAACCCTGGTTCAGTCCAGTTACTCGTAATTTAATTTTTCACTCTTGGGGTTTAAGCGACGTATTGCTGTTTGGTATATTGCTGTTCGCCTTAACTGTGAGTTTATCTATATTATTGAAGCAAAGAGATTTTGTTAAGTCAAAATTATTACCTGTAAGTAAACTTTTACTACCTTACATTTTGCTATTGATTTTCGGCGCCTCTTTGCTTTATGTTGTATCAGGAGGATATCAACTAGAAAGTCGTAAAAGATATTCTCTTATTCCACTGCTATTACTTTTAGTAGGATGGATATGGTGTAAATTCTTTGAAAATCGAGTGAAATTTACTCGAAAAATGCTAGTATTAATCATGACTTGTGGAGTTTTTGGAATAAGTACAAGTTGGTTAGTAACAGGAGTATATCTTTACGAGATTAACCGTCAAGATGCATTAGCCGAATTTATAGTAAATAATAAGATAAAAGGAGATATTCAGTTAGAATTCAATCCCGATATTAAAGCTGCTTGGCCCACTTTGTACACAACTATTGGTTTTGATATGTATAATAACTGGGTTTTTAACTTTGCTCCAGAGTCGAAGCTAGGTTTGTGGACTGGTAGACCACTTACCGATAGAGCTTGGTTTCTACACGAAGGTGAGCGTTTAGTCAACATTACTCAAAAACCAGGCGCCGTCAAATTACGCTTTAACCCTGATAAATTTCGCTGGGAATTTGCAAACACTTAAAATAAATACCGCTGATGTTGGGTTCCACTTTGTTAAACCCAACCTAATAATTATGAAAGAAAAAACTATATTGATCTCACTATATCAATTTGTCAAACCTCATAGATATCTGGCAATAGTATCGTTAATTTTAGCAAGTATTTTGTCGGTATTAGAGGTTCTTAGCACTGCACTCATATTGCCTCTGACTCAAGCATTAAGTGGAAATCAAGACTACAGCAATATTCAATCTAGTTTTTTAAAACCATTATTAAGCTTCCACACTTACTTTGCTCCTAAGTGGCAATTGTTGGTAATTATCATAGCTTTATTATGTTTGACGATTATCAAAAATGCCGTTGCTTACTTATCAAGCATTAGTATATATGATTTTATGCTCCGCAGCGGAACTTTACTCCGTAGAAAGTGCGTTGAGCATATATTAGAGTTAGAAATACCATTTTATACTAGAAAAAACTTAGGAGAGTTGTTAAGCCATATTAACGAACAGGTACAACGCAGTGAACTATTATTTTCTTTATATTTAGAAGTTATTCGGAATATATTAATTATTAGTTTATTGCTATGCTTTTTAATTGTTCTTTATCCACTTTTGACTATTTTTGCTCTGGTTAGTTTATCTATAGTATTTCTGCCACTACAAACATTAAATCGAAACCTACAAGTTTATAGTCGTAAAGCAGCTGTTGCAATTGAAGCTTTTTCAACACTAGTTACTGAGATAATTACAGGTATTCGGGTCGTCAAATCATTTCACGCGGAAGCACGGGAGCTAAAGCGCGCGGACGAATCGCTACAAAATCGGTATAATGCTGATTTGACAGGATATAAGTATTATTGTGCTAGCGCTCCTGTGACGGAGACAATAGGAATATCAGTTCTACTCATAATAATATTAATTGGAGCAAACTTACTTTCAACATCGACTAACTCAACTTTACCGATTTTATTGACTTTTACAGTCACTTTAATGCGGATTTTACCAAGAGTAACCGTTTTAAATAGTTTTCGCTCACAAATATATTTATTTAGAGGTTACTATGAAGCAGTTCAAGGTTTTTTATATAATACCGATTATTTAAAATTACCTAATGGTGAAAAATATTATCCCGGTTTAAATTCCAGCTTAGTCTTCCAAAATGTAACATTTACTTTTACGCATAATACAGAACCAACTTTACATAACATTAATCTTGAAATAGTAAAAGGTAAAACAACTGCAATTGTCGGTTCATCAGGAAGTGGGAAATCAACATTAGTTGATTTAATCATGCGATTTTATGACCCTGAAGAGGGTAGTATTGACGTTGATGGAATTGATTTAAGAGATTTGCAAATTGGTTCTTTTAGAAGCGCAATTGCAATGGTTAGTCAAGACACGTTTTTGTTCGATGTTTCAGTTCGTGATAATATTGGATACGGGTGCCCAAATGCTACAGATTCAGAAATTATTGCAGCAGCGAAACAAGCATATGCTTACGAATTTATCCAAGATTTACCTCAAGGGTTTGATACGATAGTTGGTAATCGTGGTACAAGACTTTCAGGTGGTCAACGGCAACGAATAGCAATAGCAAGAGCAATTTTATGTAACCCTGATATTTTAATTCTCGATGAAGCAACAAGTGCGTTAGACTCAAATTCTGAAAGAATCGTACAAGAGGCAATCGAAGCAGTAAGTAAAAATCGTACTGTAATTGTGATTGCCCATCGTCTTTCAACTATTGAAAAAGCTGATAAAATCGTTGTTATTCAAAATGGACATGTACTTGAGCAGGGGACTCATCAAGAACTATTAAACAATCAACATGTGTACTACTCTTTATATAAATCCCAAGTTCATGTATAGAAAACAAAAAAATTTGATAGCATGAATAAAATCATAACTATACTAAAAACACTTAAAACCGGGCAGTTTTGGTATTTGTTTCCACACTACTATTATTCCTGGAGACGTTCTATAGATATTGAGCAAACCGCGCCAGTTATTACAGCTACTTATGGTACTCGTGATGCCATCGAAGTTCACATGTTAACGGGAGCAAAACACTATGTAGACTTATTATATGCAGCTAAATCTTTTATTTATAACTATCAGGCGCCAATTAGTTTAATTATTCACGCCGATACAAGCGTTACAGATGATGTAATTAAAAACATTCATAAACACTTACCTAAAGCTAAAATATTTACAAGACAGCAAAGAGATGAAATAGTGGTGCCTAAGTTAGAAGTGCTTGGTTTGAAATACTGCCAACAATTTAGAGAAATTAACGTATTTGGCGCCAAGCTTATCGATGCTTTCTTGCTTTCGCACTCGCAAAAAGTTATTCTTCTTGATACAGATTGCTTGGCTTTTAAACCGCTACATCGGTTACGCAAGTTAGTTGATAATAATGAAGCTGTGAATGTTTATGCTAAAGACCCACAGCCTTATCCTTATAGTCTTTCTGAAAAACAAATTCAAGAATACTTTGGCGTTCAAATTATACCATACTTTTGTGCTGGTTTTTGTGTAATTAACCGTCAAACAATCGATTTAAATATTACAGAAAAATGGCTTTCAACACCAGGTTATCCTAGTTATTCCCATTATGCTGAACAAACTATTACAGCAGCTTTGGTAAGCCAAAGTGCTAGAGTAATGTTACCAGAAAATGAATATAATACCGGGCGCATTTATGATGAAAGCCAGTGTGATTTTATACATTACTGTGGACATTACTTAAGTGAAACAAGAATTGCAATGCGGCATATTGGACAATCAATAGTATTGCAAAAATTAAAAAAATCATGAGATGTTGATATTAAATAGTTATATTGATTATGACTGTAGATTATAGTGTTAGTAGGTTTAAATAGCATGGATAGATATCATGTAATAAGTAAGTTTTATTACTATTTGAATAAGTATGGCTTATTTCATACTTTTTTTAGTTTTATAGGGCGTTATAACCAACAGTTTTGGAATTTAATTGGTTTCTCAGTAACGTCGCCTTATATTAATAAATGGAAGACTCAAATATCAGTAGATAAACGTATCCTCAATTTAGGAGGTGGAAGTAACTGCTTATCAGGGTGTCTAACAGTAGATATAGACCCTAGGGCAGATGCTTATGTAGATATAACAGAAAAACTACCTTTTGATGATTGCTCAATCAATGCAATTTTTTGCGAAGAAGCGATTGAACATGTTGATCTAAAATGCGGTTTACAATTGTTAAGAGAATGTTATAGAATTCTCAAGCCAGGTGGAGTCATTCGTTTAACAACACCTGACTTAAACTATTTTGCTAGTAAAATTTCTGAATCTGTTGCAGCCTGTAGTGAAATAAATGAAGTTTTTTATAGTCATGGGCATCGTTACTTATATACACGAGAAGCACTTCGATTTTATTGCCAAGAAGTAGGATTTACAAATTTGAAAATATCATTTTATCAAGATTCTGAATCGAAACTTGGCTACTTGGATTCTCATGCGAATAGGTTTAATCATATACCTGAAATTACTCAATATCTGGAAGCTCAAAAACCTAATTAAAACCCAAAAATAAATATTTAATTTTAAATTAAAATAATGAAACTTTGTTGGCTAATTGCTAGTGACTCCAGTGGCGGAATAACTCCTGTAGCTATATCTTGCTGTCGTCAAGCTACTCAAGCAGGGTATGAGACAACAATGCTTATGCTCCTTAAACCAACTAGGATAACTAATAACTATAATTTCAAAATATCGTCTTTAGAGCTAACAGGATGGGCAGCAGAAACACCAGTAAAGTTACTGAAATGGTTAAATGAAAATCCCCAAGATATACTGTTTTTTAATGCCTGTGGAGAATTGGAAGCTATTATTCCTTACTTGCCTCCAAATATAAAATGTGTTTTTGTTGCCCACGATACTGCTCCTCCCTACTGGGGTAAAGCTTTGGAAGAAGAAGATAATTTAGAGGCGATTGTTGCAGTATCAGAAACTGTGGCAAGTAAATTTCGTCACCGTCTAAAAAATCCTCAAAAACTATCTGTTATTTACAACGGCTGTCTTTTTGCAGAATTATTGGATATAAATATTACACGGCAAGATGATTTAATATTTCTTGGTGGTGATAATCCGACAAAAGGAGCTTTTGATGTCCTGAAATTATGGAAAAAACTTATTAAATTAGGGTTTAGAGGTAAGCTACACTGGTTTGGTAATATAACACCGGAATTTCTGACTCAGATTAAACAATTACCTAATTCTGAGGCTATTCATATTTATGGTTATGTTGTACGTGATGTTATTTTCTCTAGCGCAGCATCTGCAAAAGTATTGCTGATGCTGAGTCGCGTTGAACCGTTCGGTATGGCTACTATTGAGGCGATGAGTATGGGGTGCGTGCCAGTTGCTTGGGATGTTGAGACTGGTACAAAAGAAATTACTACGGCAAACAAAACAGCGCTTTTTGCACCTTTAGGCAATACTCAAGCTTTAGCCAACCAAGTTCTGTACGCTTGCAGAAACTATGAAGCTTTTGGTGCAAATGTAATTGAACGTGCGCGTTCCAACTTTAACGAAGCACTAATGTGGCAAGGTTACGAAGCTCTCATCGATTATATTTCTACCCTCCAACCGATTGAAAGGAGTAAGCAGGGTCAACAACCAACACTTTATCAAGTTCCTGTACAACGCTTTCAGCTTTTACCTCCTCGCCTACGTTCTGTAATTAGAGAATTCATCGGGCGATCTCCTTTTCTTGGCTACTGGTTGCGGGATCTACGCGGTTGGTAGATAGTTGGTAGATATAACATGGTGTACATATGGGAAAACTAAGTTTTCTATTTTTAGGTGCTAATAGTCCTTGGACTTACGGTATGGCAGAAGCTCTAGCTCAACGCCACCCAACTCATGCAATTGAATTTTATGATTGGCGAACCTATTATACTATCCGTCCAACTTGGTCAAGCCGTACTCCGCCATCCTTATTACAACGTTCGATGCAAGTAATGCCTACTGGCTATGCAGGACGACTAGAAATATTATTCCGATTTTACTTGCAACAGTTAATAAAGCAATGGTGTCAGCAACTGAAAAAAGTTTCTGGTGAATACCCTTGGGTTATAGCTTGCCATCCGAATCTTACATACTGGGTTCGTAAAGTTCCAAGAGAGCGTTTAATATACTATAACTTTGATGACTATACTCTTTATCGACAGTCGCGCAAAAGCCAAATTTTAGAGAAGGAAAAGGAGTTAGTAAACGGCGCCAATATAACTCTTTGCGCTTCTCACTCGCAATTAATAGCTTTTCAGAAGCTTTACCCTTATAGGTCATCGCAAATTTACCATTTTCCACATGGGTTTGTAGATACCTACTTTAATTCCCAACCAGAAAATCCTCCGGAACCAATGAGCGTAGGTTACGTTGGTAATTTAGGTGACCGTTTGGATTGGCAATTAATTTATCAAGTTATTAAAGCTTGTCCAAAAATAACTTTTGTATTTGTCGGTGGTCGAGATGATCAAGGAATTTTAAAACTGCAAGATTGGCAGTCAACCCGTGAAGCAGTGCTAGCGTTGCCTAACGTCCGGCATATTGGTAGAGTACCATCAGACCAAGTAGTAAAATATTACTGGTCTTTTGCAGTAAATTGGATTCCCTATGTAGTAAATCACAAATTTAATCAAGCTGCTTGTCCCACCAAAATTATGGATGGCATCGCTAGCGGGCGCCCAGTTCTTAGTACTAATATTCCAGAGTGCCGTTTATATCCTGACTGGATTAGTATTTTCCGAACTGTACAAGAGGCATTAATGTACATAGACACCAAGCTTGGTACTTATGAAAGTGATTTAGCTTATAAGCATAGCTTGAGACAACTAGAATTTGCACAGCAAAATACTTGGTCAACTCGTGTTCAAAAATTAGAGAATATACTTAAATTATGAATATTTGTTTATACTCCAGTGCATTTTTTCCCAATATTGGTGGTCTAGAGCAAGTAAGTTATACTTTAGCTAACTACTGGGCAAAACAAGAACATAAAGTAAATATCGTCACAGATACTCCGGCAACTGACGACCAGGATACAAGTTATATTTTCCCCGTTACTCGTTGTCCAAATTTTGAATCTTGGAAGACACTACTAAATAAAAGCGACTGTATTATTTCTAATGGTTATAGCTTGAAACACCTAGCTGTTTGGCTATTATCTCGCAAACCTATAATTTGGATACATCCAATTTATATTCCAAAACTGTTTCAAGATGGTCAAAACAGTTTGACAAGTCTTATTAAACCTTTACTAAGACGAATGTTTCTGCCTCTAGGGGCTGGGCATATTTATATAAGTCATGCTATTAAGCAACAAGTTGGCGCCCGTAAAGGTGTTGTAATTTATAATCCAATAGAAAATCAGTTTCGACCTTTAGCTAACATAAAAATAGACAATGATTTTGCCTTTTTTGGTAGAATGATTCCAGATAAGGGAGTTGATACATTACTGGAAGCTTTAGCAATTTGTAAAAGGAAAAATAAAATATATAAGCTTGATTTATATGGTGAAGGTTCTTACGTTGAAGAACTACGGCAGCTAGCCTTTACTCTGGGTATAGAATCACAACTACGCTGGTATCCTTTCTTACGTGGTGAAAAATTAGTGCAGGCTATGAATGCTGCTGGTGTTGTGGTAGTACCTTCTCGATGGGCAGAGCCTATGGGTATAGTAGCAGTGGAAGCAATGGCTTGTGGAAAAGCAGTGATTGGTTCACGTTGGGGTGGTTTAGGAGAAGTTTTAGAAGGTTACGGTATGACCTTTGAAAATGGTAATGCTGAACAACTAGCAGAATGTATGATTCAGCTTAAAGAGCATCCTGATTTACAAATAAATCTAGAAAAGAAAGCATATGAGAGGTCGCATGATTTTTTAATAGACACAATTGGCACTAAATATCTAAAAATTATTGAAAGTATTTTGAATAATAGATTGAAAAATAGATAATGAGTCAGTACGTTTGTGCATTTCGAGGGCGTAGGGATAATTATCAGATTCCCTTGGCTTTGGCGGAAAAAGGTTTACTAAATCAACTTATCACTGATTTTTATGCAGTAGACTTTATTCAGCAAGTTTCTCCTCTGTTACCTAAAAAGTGGCAAAATAAAATCTCCTTTAGATTAGAATCTAACATTCCCATAGAGCAAGTAAGATGTCTATGGGGTTCTGGTGTACTTGAACAAACTCGCCATTATCTAGGCTTTTCTCCTGCTACTACTTTTGCTTGGTTAGATAAAAATTTTGCCGAAGCAGCTGCGTTACAGGCACGTAAAACCAAAAGTAATTTACTGCTCTACACGCCATATGCTTGGGAAGCTTTTATTGCGTCTTATCAACATAATCCTCGGAAAATTTTGTTTGAATTTCACCCCCACCCTGAAGTTGAAATCCCTTTGTTAGCACAAGACTTAAAACGCTTTCCCTTTGTGCAAGAATCTTATTCAGAACAAACTGGCGCCCACTTACCAGAAGAATTGCAAGTCAGAGTTAAAGACTGTTGGCGCCATGCTGATATTATTTTGTGTGCAAGTAGCTTTACTAAGCAAACTTTAATAGCAGCTGGAGCAGAACCTAATTCCTGTAAGGTAATTCCCTATGGTATTGACTTGCCTTTACTACCATTGCACTCATTTAAATTAGATAGTTTGGATAGTTTCCAGGCGCTTTTTGTAGGTTCTGGATGCCAACGCAAAGGCTTGCATCATTTACTCTATGCATGGCAAAAAGCTCATTTGCCAAAGGAAAGTTTGCTGACATTAGTTTGTAGGTACTTAGACCCAGGTATGGAATCTCTTGTGTCTCAAACTCCACGAGTACGTCTAATTCGAGGCATAGATGCAGCTTCTTTGCGCCATCTTTATCACAATAGTTCTCTTTTTGTCATGCCCTCTCTAACTGAAGGGTTTGGGCAAGTATTTCTAGAAGCACTCAGTTATGGTTGCCCTGTACTTGGAACGGCTAATACTTGCCTACCTGATTTAGGTAGAGAGGAAGATGGCATTTTTTTGGCAGAAGTGGGAAATTTAGACCACCTAATCTCTCAACTTGAATACTTGTCAAGCTTTATACCAGTTAACCCTCAAGTACGTGAAAAGGCGCGTTCTTGTGCAGAGCATTTTCCTTGGAAGAGTTTTCGTGATGCAATTTGTAGTTTTCTGTAATTACACGTAGGGTGGGCAGTGCCCAGCTTACATTCGCAAGTCAATAAATTGGAAATGGTTGGAATATATAAAGATTTATTTATTGTTATTTGCCTGGGTTTGTTAGGTTGGGGAGTGATACGTATAGAGCGAATTTATCAATATCCATTTTTTATGGGTAGTATGTTTACATCATTTATACTACCTCAAGCTTTTGCTTTAATTAGTAAACCTGAACAAGTCACCTTAGAGGCTCTCCAAAGAGTATTATTAGTCTCATGTCTTTGCGCTACCGCCTGTTGGATAGGCTATCAAATAAGACCAGACCCAAAATGGTTGACTAAACTAAATACTGCTATCGATGAGCGTAAATTATTTAGAGCAGGAATTGTCCTAATGACTAGTGGCTTGTTCTTTACTTTATTACTTTCTCGCACAACTGCCGCTACTGGAGAAAATGGTAATTGGTCAGGTTTAGCCACAATATATCTTAATTTTTCTCAAACTACTCAAATTGCTTTGGGAATTTTTATTTTAAAATTCATACAGCGTCCTAATATTATTAATTTTATTTGTACAGTGTTCTCCGCTTGGCCCCTACTGGGTGCAGTTATTATCGGACGTCGGCAACCTACTATGACACTTCTCGTTACCATAGGACTTTCATTATTCTGGGTTCGTCGCTTAGTACCACCTCGAATATTAGTTGTTATAGGTATGCTTTCAATAGCTGTTCTCATTCCAGTTTTAGGTACGTTACGTGGCGATTTCTGGAATTTGGTTTTTAGTGGTAAATGGCAGGATGTCTTAGCTGTATCTCAACACGCTTTTGGTAATCAACAAAAGGGAGATTTATTAGAACTAAGAAATGCAGCATTAGTAATGGATGCAGTAGAGCGGACGGGTTTATTTGGATATGGCACTGGATGGTGGGATAGTATTGTACTTCAATGGGTACCTGGACAAATTGTAGGTTTTGACTTTAAGAAGTCTCTACAATTTAACTTGTGGGATAAATACTTAAATTTATTAAAAGATTTTTATGGCTATAAAAACCCTGCTGGTGCAACATTTACTGGTATTGGAGATTCTTTTGTAGAATTGAGCTACTTTGGCTTTCTTAGTTTTGCGCTGATAGCCTATATTTTTAAACATATATGGATATCAGCTACCTATTATAAAAGTACTTGTAGTCGAATATTATATCTCGGGCTAGTTAGTCCAGCAATGATAGCTCTAACGCATTCTGTTGGATTTGCAATACAACAATCAAGCTTTCAATTAATTTTTATAGGTTTAGCTTTATATTATTCTAGGGTTAAACATAAATATTCAACCGAATGGGTATAAATATGAAAATATTAAATTTAATGCAGTGCTTAAATCTTGGAGGGATGGAACAATCGGCATACATTTTAATGAGAGAAACGCATGAAAAAATGATAACGTGGCAAGTACAAAGTATTACTCCTGGTGGTGTAGGTAAAAAAATTGCTGCTAACTTAAATATTCCAGCAAAAGATAACTTATATATAGGAAAGTTTGGCTGGCGCTCCTACTTTGAACTCAAGAGAAAAATTTTAGAGTTCATCGGTGATATTATTTTAGTGACTGGTCCTAGCTTGACATCTTGTTTAGCGATTAAGGGAAGTTCTTATAAGAAAGTGCTTGGAATACATTTTTGTCATGGTAGTTCTATTAAAGAAAGATTCAAGTGGAAATTGTTTTATCATTTTTTTGGTAAAGATTATGATGCAATTATATGTCATTCTCAATACATTCTAGAAGAGGCTAAACAGATAGCGCCTTATCTTGAAGATAAACTTCATTTAATTGAATATTCAACTCAACACTGTTCAATAACAAGTGAAAAGGATAAGTTTACTGCCCGTCAGCACTTAAATATTCCTACTGATAAGTTGATTATAGGTAATGCTGGATGGTTAATCGAAAGAAAGCGTTTTGATATTTTTATACAGGTATGTGCAAAAATATGCAAATCGTATCCAAATGTTTTTTGCCTTATTGCTGGTGATGGTCCTATGCGTCAAGACTTAAAGATACAAGCTCGTGATTTAGGCATTATCGATAAGGTGAAGTTTCTAGGTTGGCAGGAAGATTTACATACTTTCTATCAAGCTTTAGATTTAGTACTATTTAACTCTAATTCTGATGCATTTGGTCGCACAGTTATGGAGGCAATGGGATATGGAGTTCCAGTTGTTGCATCTGTTTTAGAAGGTGGTACAGATTCTGTTATAATTCATAAAGAAAATGGATATTTAATACCAGAACACGACATTGAACAGCTTGCTGAATATTGTTTGAAGCTCATAAATGAACAAGACTTGTATCAAAAATTTCAGTTAGCTTCAATAGAAACTATTCGCAAGCGCTTTAGTAATGACTTATATGTTCAGAAGTACTTAGAAGTGTTTAATGATGTTTTAAAAGCATCTTAAAAGGTATAAAAATGCATATCGTTATAATATTTATCAATATTGGTAGCTACCACGCTGCTCGACTTCGTGCTGTTTATTCTGCTTGTCAGGAAAAAGGCTGGAATTTTACGGCAGTCCAAGTTACAGATAATACCCTAGAGCATCCTTGGGGTGATTTAGAGCAGGAAATAACATTTCCTTTGAAAACCCTTTTGCCTAAAGACTGCACATCTAACAAACCAGAAGCTGTACTACCTGGTTTTTTAGATAATTTACTACCTGATGCGGTTGCTATCCCTGGTTGGGGATTCCCTGTATCCCGTGCAGCACTCTCTTGGTGTAGGCGCCACCATATTCCAACTATAGTAATGAGTGAAACAAAGTGGGATGATGAACCACGACAATGGTGGAAGGAGAAACTCAAATTTTGGTTATGTATTAACAAGTTTGATGCAGCATTGGTGGGAGGGAAACTACACCGCGACTACCTTATCAAGTTAGGCTTTCCTAGGGATCGCATTTTTTATGGGTACGATACTGTTGATAACGATCACTTTAGCCAAACAGCATACAGAGCTAGGCAAAACCCAGAAAAAGCAAGGCAAAGACAACCACAAATTCCCACAAAACTGTATTTTATAGTTTTGACACGCCTGTTAAAACGGAAAAATGTAGATCGCTTAGTTAAAGCTTATGCTAATTATCGCCAACAAATAGGGATCGAAAAAGCTTGGGATTTAATCATATGTGGTAGCGGTGAAGAAGAAAGTAACATTCGTCAATTAATCGATAAACTGGGCGCCACAGACTGTGTGCATTTACCTGGCTTTATCCCGTATCAAGCTTTAGGAGATTGGTATGGGTTAGCTGGTGCTTTTATCCATCCTGCACTCTTAGAACCTTGGGGTTTGGTAGTGAATGAAGCTTGTGCAGCAGGATTACCAATTATTTGCAGCCATACAGTCGGGTCTGCTAGCGAACTTGTCCAAGATGGGAAAAATGGTCTGCTGTTTGACCCAGAAAACATTTCAGACATTACTCGTACTTTAATAAGTATTTCTCAAATGGATGCCGAAATGCGGATAAAAATGGGAGATTTGAGTCAGGAAATTATTGCTAACTACAGTACTGAAAATTTTGCTGAGGGTATTCGTAAAGCAATTAATGTATAGCAGTTCGCGCATTATGTGTCAAAAAATATACTTCAACCCTTTAAGAAATCGTGAAATTTATTTTAAATTTTGCCAAATATTACTAGGTAATTTTAACGTAAATTTGAATTTTTACCCTTTAATTATTGCAAAAGTATTTTGCTTAATATCTAATTTGATCTACCAAGTGTTCTTGAAATCATAATAAATGAAATGAATAGGTATGAAAATTTTACTTGTTATTCCTGGTATTGGTAATGTTTATGGTGGTACTTCTAAGGTAGCAATTGAATTTGCCCAAGCTTTGGGTAAACTAGGTATTGACATTGATATTGTAACTACTAATGCCAATGGCTTAGAAGATTTAGACGTACCATTAAGAACTTGGCTTAATCAGGGAGTTTACCGTCTTCAGTACTTTCCACGCTGGCATATTGGAGATTATAAATTAAGTACTTCATTGACAAAATGGCTTTTTAATAATGTGACTAACTACGACTTAGTACACACAATTGCTGTTTTTTCCTATCCAGTTTCCATTACTCACCTAGCATGTAAAACCCATAACGTTCCTTATATCAACAGCCCTCACGGAATGTTAGAGCCTTGGGCACTTAGTTATAAATCTTGGAAGAAAAAACTTTACTACAACGTAGTAGAAAGAACTGCTCTCGATAATGCTAGTGCTATTCACATGTTAAATCAGGCAGAATCACAAAACGCTAAACCTTTAAATATCAAAGCACCTTTATTTGTAGTACCCAACGGTATCAATTACCAAGAGTTTGAACTACAACATAACCCCGAAGCTTTTTACGAACAATTTCCCCATACGCACGACAAAACCTTAGTTCTCTTTTTAGGTCGTATAGACCCGAAAAAGGGACTTGACTTGTTGGCGCCTGCGTTTGCCAAAGCATTAGCTAAATTCAATAACGCTCATCTAATTGTTGCAGGTTCCGATAGTATTGGATTTTTACCAACAGCTAAAAATTACTTTGCTGAAGAAGGTTGCCTTAATGCTGTCACGTTTACAGGCATGTTGACTGGCGCCATGAAATATGCTGCACTTGCTGCCGCTAATATTTATGTTGCACCTTCCTATTCAGAAGGGTTTAGTATGTCTGTTTTAGAAGGGATGGCTTCAGGTTTACCTTGCATAATCACTAAAGGTTGTAATTTTCCTGAAGCTGCAAACAATCAAGCTGCTAAAGTTGTTGACATTGAAAGCAATGCTATTGCCAACGCTTTAATTGATTGTCTAAGCAATCCAGAACAAGCGAAAATAATGGGTGAGCGTGCGCGTCAATTGGTCTTTGAGAAATATACCTGGGACAAAGTAGCTTGCCAAATGCAAGAAGTTTACTCTTGTTTACTCCAGCACCAGCCAGTTATGGCTGTAAGTTAATATATGTTAGAAAAAATAACTCCTGTTATTCTCACCTATAATGAGGCGCCCAACATTAACCGGACTCTTGAAAAGTTGTGTTGGGCAACGCAAATTATTGTAATTGACAGTTATAGCACTGATGAAACTCTAGATATTCTCAAATCATATCCACAAGTTCAAATATTTCAACGTGTATTTGATACTCATGCAATACAGTGGAATTACGGCTTACAACAAGTAACTTCTGACTGGGTACTTTCTTTAGATGCCGATTACACGCTTTCTTCGGAGCTAATTGCTGAAATCAAAGCATTACCTGAAAAGACATCAGTAGATGGGTATTATTGTAAATTTAAATACTGTGTATTTGGTAAACCCTTGCGCGGTACAATACTTCCTCCCCGACAAGTGCTGTTCCGTAAAGACAAATCTATTTATATAGATGATGGACATACACAGCTTTTAGAAGTCAAAGGTCAGTCGGGGATGCTTTCAAGTTATATCTACCACGATGACCGTAAACCTTTAAGTCGTTGGTTATGGGCACAAGACCGTTACTTGGTAATTGAAGCTAAAAAATTACAACAAACTCCAGTTAATAAGCTGAGTTTGAGCGATACTATCCGCAAACAAAAAATAGTGGCGCCGTTTGTTGTCTTAGTTTACTGCTTAATTCTCAAAGGTGGTATTTTGGATGGATGGCGAGGCTGGTATTATGCATTTCAACGTGTTTTGGCTGAAATTATTCTGGCAATTCGTTTAATTGAAATGGAGAGACGTTACATGTAACTAGAAACCGGGTTTCTTTATTGAAATCTTGTAATAAAATAATGATTGTACGTAGAAACCCGGTTTCTTTGCGTATGATTATGAATGGCGCCTAGCAACACACATCAACGACAGTGCTGCTTCTGTTTTATCTGGGTCTATACTGGATAACCGTTGAGCAAAACGACATTTGTCGAAAGATTTACCATAATCTCCTTGTAAAGCTTTTTCACCCACCATATGACTATGGGGATATATTTGAACTGTAAATCCAAGCGGTTCGAGTATATGACGGTAAAACTCAGGTGTTGTACCATCACCTGGTTTGTGATGTACTTCTGTTGCTATACTCCAAAATTGCTCTTTCCGTGTAGAGTGTCCACCTCGTTTTATTAACCGATAAAACGGTAAGCGCATTTGCCAGAGCAGTAAACCTAAACCCCGAAACTGATAAGCACTTAGTTGCGGGTCGTGGTCGGTTATTAATAGTCCACCAGGACGTACTAAACGCGCAGCTTCTGCCAAAACTTTCCCCATATCATCACAATGGTGTAGGCAAGCGTTGAGCATTACAATATCGGCAAACCCAGAGATAAATGGTAACTGATGTGCATCGGCTAATACAGGAGTATAACCAATTTTTTGAGCCATCTTTAAGGCGCCGAGTGAAACATCTACACCAATTAATAAACTTGGTTCTCCACACTGGTCTTTTAAAGATGCATACACATTACCTGGGCCGCAACCAATATCAACTACTATAGCCGCATCCCAACAATTTATAACTGCCTGCCAAAGTTCTACAAATTTCTCATCTCGATGACAAGCTTCAAAATAATTTTTTCCCCATTCTGGATGCCCAAAGTAATAACTATTTGCTTCAATCGCTGGTGTTATATGAGCAATTTTGCATTTTAAAATCCCATCTTCCCATGCTTCTACATTATTTTCTACTGATAAATTTTTTTTAAAATCAAGCAATTGATTTAACATAAATTGTCGTTGTCTAAACAAACATGAACTATTTTATTTCTGATGATTTGCTAAATCGAAATACATGTGCAAAAACTATTGCTTATAAATTGGAAGCAGCTAAAGAAAACCTCAAAAAACAGTTTCATATTCCTAACCAAATAGCTAGCTGTTATCTTGATGATTTGTTGGATGAAGCTGATGTTAAAAGTATATACACAGCTTTTCCAAAAAAGCAACATATGCTACAACTAAATGATTGGCGGGAATATAAATATGTTGGAATTCAAATAGATAAATACAACCCGATAATATCCGAGATAATTTATGCCTTTCAACATCCGAAAGTAGTAAACGTTATTTCTGAAATTACCGGAATTAAGCAACTATTTCCCGATGAATACCTGTATGCAGGTGGAATTAGCTTAATGGATAAGGGTTGTTTTCTCAATCCACACCTTGATAATTCTCATGATAAAGACCGAGACAAGTATCGTGTATTAAACTTATTATATTATGTCACTCCTCATTGGCGCCCTGAATATGGAGGAAATTTAGAACTGTGGGACTCCGGTTTAAAACATCAGTGTCGAACTATTGACTATAAGTTCAACCGATTAGTAATTATGACGACTAATAAAAAATCTTTACATTCTGTTAACAAAGTTAACTATCAAGGTCAGCGTTGTTGTGTATCAAATTATTATTTCTCTGACCAACCTGTAGAAACTGAACCATATTTTCACGTCACTTCTTTTCGCGGGCGCCCAGAAGAAAAGCTTAGAGATATTATATTACAAGGAGATGCCATGCTGCGGAATGGTATTCGTAAAGTGTTTAAATATGGAATTAAAAAGTCTCATTATTATCGCAAATGAAACTTTTGTATTATTTTTTAACAAAATACTGGCGCCTCTTTATAATTGCCCTTATTCTAACCCTGATTCTAATCATTCCCATCAAAATTAAAATAGCGTTACATCAAGCACCGCAACCTCAAGCTTTTTTTGTTTTAGGAGGTGACCCAAAACGCGAAGAGGTAACTGCTGAAATTGCGCGTTGGTTCCCAAATCTAAATATATGGCTATCTTCGGTTCCCAATGTTGTAGAAACTAAAAAAATCTTTAAAACTGCTGACATTAATTCTACTCGCTTACATATTAACCAAAGCGCGGTTGATACTGTGACTAACTTTACTACTTTGGTAAATGATTTCCAACAATCTAAAATTCAACATTTATATTTGATTACCAACGATTATCATATGCCTAGAGCTAAAGCTATTGGTACTTTAGTCCTAGGTAGTCGCGGTATTGTTTTTACTTCTGTTTCTGTTCCTTCGACTCAACCTCAAGAGTCAAATTTTCGTATTGTTCGAGATATTCTTCGGTCGATACTGTGGATTTTTACAGCACAAACGCTTAGTAAATAATGTTATGCGCTTAGACCAATATACTATCGGTACCTATACACCAGGGGCGCCTTTATGGAAGCAAGTTTTATGGTACTTCGTCGGTTCTCCTTTGGTTGAATGCCACTGGTTGCCCATGTCTAATATTAAAGTCGCGATACTTCGGCTGTTCGGAGCGCAAATTGGTCAACTAGTTCGGATTAAACCAGGAGTTAGGGTAAAATTTCCTTGGCGCCTAACTGTTGGCAATTGTGTTTGGATTGGTGAAGATTGCTGGATTGATAATCTTGCTCATGTAAAGATCGAAAATCATGTATGTTTGTCTCAATGTGTGTACTTATGTACTGGTAATCATGATTGGAGCGACACTAGTTTTAAATTATCTATAGCTCCTATCTATATTCAGGAAAGTAGTTGGATTGCCGCTAAGTCGATGATTGGACCAGGTGTGACTATCGGTAAAGGCGCCGTGTTAACTTTGGGTAGTGTCACCACTCATTCGCTAGAATCAATGACTATATATTCTGGAAATCCCGCGCAACCCGTTAAACGACGAAAATTATAAACTGCAGGTATAAATAATATCAAAGTAAATTGAATTTTGATCCCCCCAACCCCCCGGAATTCGGGGGGCTTTGAAGCACTCTTATTCCCTTTATTAAAGGGGTTTTAAGCACTCTTATTCCCCCCTTATTAAGGGGGGCTAGGGGGGATTTTAATCTTATAGTTTAATTTGATACTTATTTGAACTAAACATATGCGTATTTAAAAATATGATTAAATTTTTATAGTATCTTCACGAACCAAATTAATGTATCATTATATGATCATTAACATAACTATCAGAAAAACATAATTATACGTAAGTTTTTGTTCATGTCAATGTTTAAACAAGGTGTTAATAGTATGTTTTTTTCACAAGCATCGCTTTTTACAAGCTTATTATACAGTTCATGGGTAAAACCTAGATTTTTGTCAGTTTTAAAGTGTTTCTAGTATAACTTGGTATTTAATGATGCTTGAATCTATCCCTTTTTTTATTGCCTGTATTGTGCTTTTGAGTGTAATTAGCTTAAAAAGCCCTATACTACTTTTTTGCTTACTCGCAGGCAGTTTAATTTCAATAGTTTTACATCAAATCGGGCGCCAAGTCAATTTACCCAGGCGCCAAGTTATATTTTTACAGGTTGTTGCAGTAAGTGTAATTTTAGCTTGTTTTTGGTTAGACTATTTCGCAGACCCGGCTCAAGCTCAGTTTTTTAAACGTGCGGAGGATTTTTTCAGAAATAACTTAACACAAAGTAACACAAACACTACTAATACAACTGGTACGCAAGCGGCTATTAGTTTGATTTTTAACGTTCTACGTGCGTTATATTTACTGTATATAGCAGTAGCTCTAATTGGCGTAATTAACGCAGTTCGTAGGGATGATGACTGGCAAAATATAGCTAGAACCCCTTTACTAGTTGTGATTGCTGTAACAATTGCGGATGTACTTACAGGTTTTGTAATTGGTAATTAATGAGTCAAGATAAAGATAAGGATTTTCGTCCAGTTAATAGGATACTCGGTAGTCAACCTTCATTAGGTCCCATACCTGCCGACCAGGTGCTTCCTTGGACGATTATTGCTTTAGCTTCTTATTTTATTGTCAACGGCATTTTTGGAGGTATATTCCAAGATGAGTTTCAAAAATGGTTGTGGACTGCGTTATTAGCTACATGGGGAATTGCCACTTGGTGGATACTTACAGGGGGTAAAAGTTGGCGCTTTTTAAGTAAGTTTATCGGTGTTCCGACTTGGACTAGAGGATTTGCCCGTTATCACAGCATCCTGAGAAATCATGAAGGAAAAAATCGGAAAGCAAAGCGTCGAAGGAACAGGAAGTGAAAGATTAACTCCGTTTGAGGATGCGCTCAATTTAGCTACAATGTTGCGTATTTCACTAGGTGGACGCGATATTGGCGCCTATATTTTGACACAAGGAACTCAAAAGGATAGATTATGCTTTGTTTTTGGTTTTGAGTGTCGGGGTGTTCACACAACTTTAAGAACAGAACAAATCGACCAAATCATCGGTAATATCGAAGCTGGTTTAAAGGATATCCCCGTCAGCGAGCAAATTACTTTTCACCTTGGTTCGTTTAGTTCAGATGCTCAACGACAAGAAGAACTTGCGTCTCTAATTAAAAATGTCTCTTCTAAAGATATAAAATATTTACTGCTCGCAGAACGCGCGCGTATTCAAGAACTTACGAATAATGGTGTTCGCAAGCCAAAATTTCTACGCATTTACGTCACTTATACAGTTGAAAGTAACTCGACTAATACAAGTGATTGGATAGAACGGATTTTAGCCAAAGCTGAATTATTCTGGCTCAAATTCAAGGGAGAAGTCGCAGAAGTCGAAAATCAACGACTCGAAGCTATTATTGCCGATGCTTTTCAAGGATTTTGTCGTTGGGAGCAAGTATTAGCCAATAAAATGGCACTCGATATTCAACCTTTAACTACAGAACAACTTTGGAGCGAAATTTGGCGCCGTTTTAATAATAGTCCACCTATTCCTATTCCGCAGTTGCTTACATTCGATGAAAATGGACTCCACGAAGAAGTTTATTCGGACTTAGCAAGTACTAAACTACTATTAGACAATATTCATAGTACAACACTATTAATAAAGTCAAGTATACCCTGTGCAGACCGTCGCTGGATTCATGTTAAAGATAATTATATAGGCGCCTTAACATTTCTAGAAAAACCGGGTAGTTGGCAAAGTAAAACAGCGCAGTTACGATATTTATGGGAATTATTAGCACGTGAAACGGTTGTAGACACAGAAGTATTTTGTCAGCTAACTGCAGCAAACCCAGCTTTGGTCAAAACAACGCTACAGCGAGTCTTAAAGCAGTCGAATATGACCGCATTAATGGCTCAAGAAAAAAGTAAAACGATTGACGTTAATGCTCAATTGAAGTTAAGAAAATCAGTAGCAGCACAAGAACAATTATACGAAGGCGCCGTACCAATTTACGCAGGAGTCGTTATTTTCGTCCATCGTCCCACCGTAGAACAACTAGATGAAGCGACGAGATATATAGAAAATTGCTTTCAACGTCCAGCAGAAGTAGTAAGAGAAACTCAGTACACTTGGAAAATATGGCTACAAACTTTACCAATTGTATGGGAAAAACTATTAGCAAAACCATTTAATCGGCGCCAATTATATTTAACCAGTGAAGTTCCCGGTTTAATGCCCCTAGTACTAACCAAACCCAGTGATAACTACGGGTTTGAGTTGATAGCAGAAGAAGGTGGGACACCGATACATTTAGATTTATTTAACGAACATAAGAATTTAGCTTTATTTGCGACAACACGCGCAGGTAAATCAGTATTAGTATCAGGGATATTAACGCAAGCCTTAGCACATAACATACCAGTAGTTGCATTAGATTTTCCTAAACCCGATGGAACATCAACGTTTACCGACTACACACAGTTTATAGAAGGAGGCGCCTATTTTGACATATCCAAGCAATCGAATAACTTATTTGAACAGCCAGACCTGCGCTTATTATCACCAGAAGAACAACGCGACCGTCAGCTAGATTATACAGCTTTCCTCGAATCGGCACTGATGACAATGGTATTAGGCGCCGAAACTGACAACCCATTGTTATCACAAACAGTGCGTTCACTATTAAATATTGCATTAACAGCATTCTTTGCCGACGAGGGAATAAAACAAAGATACAGAACAGCAATGGAAGGAGGGTTTGGAACTATAGCGTGGCAAAAAACCCCAACCTTACAAGATTTTTTATATTTTTGTTCCCCCGAACATTTACAACTAGACGCAATGAGTCAGCGAGTAGAAGACGCACTCAGTCAAATTCGTTTGCGGTTGCGGTTTTGGTTATCGAGTCGAGTCGGACAAGCAATATCAGCACCATCTAGCTTTCCCACCGATGCTCAACTCTTAGTATTTGCTCTACGAAATTTATCAGATAGTGAAGACGCAGCAATATTATCATTGAGCGCATACTCAGCAGCATTACGTCGCGCACTTAGCTATCCAGCATCAATATTCTTCATCGACGAGGCACCAATTTTGTTTGAATTCGAGCAAATCGCCAATCTTGTTGGTAGAATATGTGCCAACGGCGCCAAAGCAGGAATAAGAGTTATTTTATCAGCCCAAGACCCCGACACCATCGCCAAATCAAAGGCTGCATCCAAGATATTACAAAACTTAACAACGCGACTTGTGGGACGTATTCAACCTGTTGCCATAGATAGCTTTGTAGACATATTAAAATACCCGCGCGAAATAATCTCACGCAACGCATCAGAAAGCTTTTTTCCTAGAAAAGAAGGAGTATACAGCCAATGGTTACTAGATAATAATGGTATTTATACCTTTTGCCGTTACTACCCAGGATACGAACAACTAGCAGTAGTAGCCAATAACCCGAACGAACAAAACGCACGGAACATAATGATGAAAAAATACCCCGATAAATATGAGGCAATATCAAAATTCGCACATCAACTAATCACATCTTTAAAAAAAAGGTAATCAGAATATAGAATTCAGGAGTCAGAATAAACTTGTATAAAATGAACAAATCTCTCTGTGTCCTCTGCGTCTCTGTGGTAAAACTTTTATGAAAAAACTCTTTATACTTATATCCTTCTTCTCCCTCATTATCACCTTACCAGCCACAGCACAACTAGGGCAAGTATGGACAGACTTTCAATCCTACTCAGCAGACCTACAAAACCATCTTAGAAACAACCTAAACGAACTAAAACCCTTACAAATTCAAAGCCAAAGCGCCATCACCAGCAATACAGGAGAACTAAACATTCCTAACCCACTAGGCGCCGGAGAAACCCTCAGTAACGACATTAACGTAAACTTATTATCTAGTAACTATGAAACAAACCCTTTAATGAACTCAATAATATTTGGCAACGAAATGAAACGTTTAATATTCCGCAGTTCTGCTGCTGGAACATTAGGCAACAACGGACAACTGCGGACAAAAATCAAACTTCAAAACATCGAAACACAATTAAAAAGTATTGACGCATTTGCCGACGAAGCAGACAAAATAAACCAAGATTTTGTCAGCGACATTCAAACCGAAATTAATCGACTTGCCAGTATTAGCCAACCGATTGGAACATTACTAAGTGTCCTCAACCAATCTAACTTACTGACACAGCAAATCAAAATTCAGCGTGACCAGTCAAAAATCATCGCTGAAACGCTTGCACAAACAATTCACGAAAACCAGCTTTTACAATACTCCAACCTAAACCTAGCCAATATCGGAGAACAGATAGAAGACACAAACCGCGCGCGTCGGATAGATAACTCAACCGAAGCAGCGCGACTTTTACGTACCACATCTCAAACTGACTTATTCGGTCGAAAACCTTAATTATGTTTTATTTAGCCCAAACTGGTATAGATAATGTAATAGGTAGCGGCGCCACTACAGCAAAGAGTATCGCCGAAGCATGGGACAAACAGTGGTTAGATTTATTACAAAACAATAATAGCTTTTACGGCGCCTTAACAAACCTAGGTATATTTTTTGCAGTTGGTACATTATTATTTTTTATGTTCCAATGGCTCAAAGATTTAATATATAGTGACTATTCGCGACCAATATCAGCTTTAATATGGCCCTTTATTATAGTATTACTACTTACAAACACAGGAACCGGGAGTGCATTATCTAACTTGACACTCGGAGTTAGGAACTTACTTAATACAGTCAACCAGCAAATTATCACAACAGCAGACGCGAATAAAATATATCAGCAAGCTTTAAACATGAGTACAGGTGAAGAAATAGCAGGGTCTTTACTGCGTCCATGTGGGTCACTTTTGGGAGAGCAGCAAACTCAATGCTTAGTCAAAGCAAGTGAGAAAGCTAGCTTACTTTGGCAAGAATATCGGAATTTATACGGAAATCAAATTTGGATAGACCGTTTAGAAACTAAAGTAACTCAAATTGCTTATAGTCCGGGTGCTGTATCAGAAAGCACCTTTAATGCATTGCTTGGTTCGACAATGCAAACGATTATTAAAAACTTTTTTATTTCATTACAGTATGCATTTCAGAACCTAATCGAAGCTACGATGTTGTTAGTAGCTGCATTGGGTCCACTCGCAGTAGGAGGTTCATTACTACCAGTTGCAGGTAAACCAATTTTTGCATGGTTAACAGGATTTTTGTGTTTAGGAATTTCTAAAATATCTTTTAACATTATCGCCATAATAACAGCCGCAGTCATTGTCAACGGGCCAGGACAAAATGCCAATACCGACCCAGACTTAATGTGGTTTATGATTTTTCTTGGTTTATTGGCGCCTATAGTTTCTCTAGTTATAGCAGGTGCAGGAGGGTTTGCGATATTTAATGCCATTAGCTATACGGGTGCATTAGTTCGAGATAGAGTTTAGCGAGGTGTAAGACATGGTTCGTTTACTCGAAAAGAAAAAAGCTAAAACAAGCGTTCTAACGATTTTTGCGTTTACAACTTTTGGGTTACATCTATTAGCTTTATCGATGCTGGTGTTACAGGGGTTAAACATTCGTTCCTTGAGTTTACAGAAACCTCCAAATTTCGTGCAGATGATAGATGGTAAAACGGTAGATATAAATAAATCGAATTTAGAACCGGAACCAGAGACAATACGTCAGTTCGTAAATAAGACCATGACGTTAATGTTTAACTGGTCAGGAAAGTTACCACCGCAGTCTATTGATGAAGCAACACAACCTAAACCAGATGGGGGTGTGTCAGTACCAACAGGAAAGGGGAATCAAAAAATTAGTACTACTAGTTGGGTTGCTGGGTTTGCGTTATCTGAGGATTTTCGTAAGGGGTTTTTGACGAAAATCGCGGAGATGACACCACCAGAGGTTTTTTTGAATAATCCGAGTCAAGCTATTTCGTTACGGTTAGCAGTTAAAAGGATATATCCACCCAAGAAAATTGCTCCTGGTAAGTGGCAAGTTGGAATGGTGGCAGATTTAATACAGAAGAAACAATCTGATAACCGCAGTGTGATAATTCCTTTTAATAAGGATTTGCTTGTGCGTTCTGTTGATTCTTTTGGGTATCCGCAAAGTATGAAGAGCGATTTACAAAAAGCTATTTATAGTGTTCGTGCTGATAAGTTAGAAATTTATGAGATTAGAAATTTATGTTTGGTCGATGAGTATAGTGGTTTGAGTCAAGATAAGTCTTGTGGGAATTTGAAGAATGACCAGACTTTTATTAAGTAAAAATCTTAATTGTCATTCCGAGCGTAGCGAAGAATCTCGAAACTGTCATTCTGAGCGTAGCAAACAATCTCGAAACTGTCATTCTGAGCGTAGCAAACAATCTCGAAACTGTCATTCTGAGCGTAGCGAAGAATCTATATAACTTGTAGATTATTTAGATGCTTCGTTCCTCAGCATGACAATTCAACCATA
The DNA here is from genome assembly GCF_019977735.1 of Calothrix sp. PCC 7716. GTDB lineage: Bacteria > Cyanobacteriota > Cyanobacteriia > Cyanobacteriales > Nostocaceae > Dulcicalothrix. The sequence goes on from NZ_AP025018.1 coordinate 8,172,949, forward strand.
GAGACACAGAGTTCACAAAGGAAGGGGTGATGAAGTCAGAGAGTAAGAGAGCTAGTTTTTTACCGTTGTTTACTGTAGCGACGTTTGGGTTACATTTGTTTACTTTTTTGTTGTTGACGTTTCATTGGTCGTTGTTACAGCAGTTGCAACAGCGTTTAACTCCTCAAAGTTTGGTGCAGTTAATTGATGGACGTGCGATAAGTGTAGACCCAAAACCTGATATGGAAAGGTATCCGGAGACAATAAGACGGTTTGTGGGTGAAACAATGACTTTAATGCTTACTTGGTCACAGCAACAACAACCACGAATGGTATGGGAAACAAGTTCGGTTTTAGTAAATGATAACTTAAAGCCAAAATTAGAATCAATAATTAGTCCCTCAGAAACATTGAGTCAAGGTACCGAAAACGTTTTAGTCATTCAAACCGTTGGACAACCAACTAAAATTAGTGAGGGTAGATGGAAAGTTGAAATAATCGCCAATCAAATCATCTTCACCAACTCTGATAAATTAGGAAAAACAATCCCCTTTAATAAACAAATTTTAGTACAAGCAGTAGAGGCAAACGGCGCCTCACTACCAAATTTACCAGTACCACTAAACATAGCAGTCTCCCGTCTAGGAGAAGCAAGACTACAAATATATAACGTCTGCGACATCAACGATAAAAACTGCTCTTAATCCCTAGGGTTGAAACCGAATATGAATAAACTACCAAACACCCAAGACACATCCGACTGGGAAGCAAGAATGTCAAAGTTAGTAGGACTAGAAACAAAACATCCAACTAACAACCAACCAGAAAACACCGTACAACCAGAACCCCAAGAACAACAAACCAAACAACCCCTATCCGCAAGTCCCTTCGCAAAACTAGGCTTAGTCGGCGCCGGCACATTCGCTGTAGTATTAGTAGCGGGTTTATTCCTATCACAAATAATGAACCCTGGTAATCAAAAACCAAAAGCCAATACCATTACCGCACAACCGCAACCAACACTCCAACCCACCCCACAACTAGAGTCACAAGTCGAAGATTTAAAAACGAAACTAGCATTAACCGAACAAGCACAAGCAGTCAAAGCAGCACAGCAAAAACTGAGAAACCCACTACCAGTATCTCCCAAACCAACACCACAAACACCCATTAGAACTCAACCACAAATTACAAACAGAGTAAGACTAATTCCACCCCCCAGAATAGCAACTAATTATACACCACCGCGCGTACAACCACAACCAGAACGTATACGTATAGTCACCATACCCGCACCTCAAACTCCACCCGCGCGACCCCAAGCAACCGCAAAACCTACACCCAAACCAACAATTCAAGCAACCCCACAAATTACACCAGACTCACTTCAAGATTTAGTCAAACTAGCAGAATTAAACGACTACTACAAAAAAGACACACTAGCTAGCAACACTCCTACACCAACACCCACACCTACAATTACACCATCACCAGTGATACCAGTAACACCAACACCCACACCAGCAGTACTATCAACTCCTGCACCAACTATCGCAGCAACACCCATACCAACACCTACACCAACACAGGCGCCTTCTTCGGTAGCAGTAGGTAGTACAGTAAAAGCAGTATTTGCAACTGCCGTATTTGGAGAAACCACCCGTTCAAGTAATAACAGCACAAACGAAGCAGGAAAACCAGTATTTGTAGTGCGTCTGCGAGAACCCCTAAAATCAACAGATGGAAAAATAGCTTTACCCGTAAACACAGAACTACTCGCAGAAATTCGTTCAATATCCGAACAAGGTTTAGTTCAACTCAACGTTACCAAACTAGTTACCCGCAACGGTAATAGCATATCAGAAAAAACTTTAGCCGAAAATGCAATAATAGTTCGTGCGCGTGAAGGTAGACCCTTAATAGCAAACCAATATCCCAATAAAGGGGGGTCAATAGCTTGGATGGACACAGGATTATTCGTATTAGGAGGTATTGGCAAAGCTGCGGAATTAGCTAATCGTACAGAATCTCAAGTTGTCGTCACAAGCGGTGCAGGAACAACAATTAGTAATACCAACTCTAGACGTAATGTATTAGCGGGTGTTGTCGATGGTGGTATAAGCGCTATAGTCCCTCAAATCGCACAACGCAATCAACAAGCTATTTCACAAATGACTCAACGCGGTAATATTTGGTTCTTAGCTGCTGGTAAAGAAGTTGAAGTATATATTAATCAAACTATGCAATTTTAATATATGTTTTTCTACAAACCTAAACAATAGCGAACAGTAACTTCAATTTCTTGCATTTTTTGAGATGAAATTTGACCAGCGGGGTCAGTAGGAAATCGATTTTGGTCTAAAGAACGAATTTGAAAGCAGAGAAAAACTGTCTCCATTGGCAATCCACTGTCACTTGGAGGAACTCTTACATTGGTTGGATAATCACGCTTAAAATTTGTCCCCTTTGTTCCCACAACTACAGTTACAACTAGAGGCTTTTGATTTATAGTATTTGTGGATAATACCAAGACAGGGCGATTTCCTGATTGTTCTCTACCTTGTACAGGATCAAGATTAACAAAGTAGATTTGTCCTCTTTCAATAGTCACAATTTTTCTAAACCATCCATTTCTGTAACAATAAACTCTTGATTAATAGCTGCAATTTCTGCTTGTATCTCCGGGTCTTGAGCCATTTGAGCCATTTGTTCAGCCATATATTCAGCATCAGCAAATTTATCTAGTAGCTGTTTTTTGTATTGTACTTGTTCAGAGATACGTTCTAAGAGCCATTCTTGCTCTTCCAAAGTCAAAGTACCGATAGAACGCTCTATTTCGTGTAAATGCGGTGACATCATACTAATTGGCTATTTATCACAACCTACTCAGTAGCTATATTATAATCTACATTGCAAAGAATATGAAAGAAAGTATAATTAATATGGTGCGTGCGTTGGCTATCCTTTAAATTAGTATCGTCACATAGCAATCTTGCTTATGATAAATTCCACTAATGCAGCTATTTTAAAAATTGGTAATTTCACAATGCGACCAATTGAATCTTCTGATTTGGATGCACTTGTATTAATTTGGGCAGACCCAGAAGTAACTCGTTTTCTTCCTAGTCGAGGAGTTGCAATTCCAAGAGAAAAAGCTGAAAAAGCACTCTTAACTTTCGTTGAACATTGGCAACGAGGTTATGGAATTTGGGCAATTGTGGAAAATGCTTCATCCCAAATGATTGGTTATTGTGGACTTCGTTATTTAGATGAACTGTCAGAAGTTGAAGTGCTTTATGGGCTTGGTAAAACATATTGGGGAAAAGGAATTGCCACACAAGCAGCATCATCAGCAGTTTCGTATGGTTTTGATATAGCTAAATTACATAGAATTATTGCAATGGTATTACCTGATAATCTAGCTTCAAAAAGGGTAATCGAAAAAGCTGGTTTGCAATATGAAAAACAAATTAATATTTTTGATTTGGATGCTCTTTACTACTCTATACAACAAACAAGGCTAAAACAGCTTGCTAGTATAAGGAAGCAAAAGTAAAAATCCCCCCTGACCCCCCTTAATAAGGGGGGAAAATGAATAAATTTTAAACCCACATTATCAAGAGGGGGAAAATGAATAAATTTTAAACCCACATTATCAAGAGGGGGAAAATGAATAAATTTTAAGCCCCCCTTATCAAGGGGGGTTGGGGGGATCAATTTAGGCTAAGTGATTGCTTTGTTTACTTAGTAATGGTTTAATAATATTATCCCTATAACTAAAAATTTAATTTTAAGTAAAATTTGATACTTATAAAAACGTAAAAATAAAGTTTAAATTGTAACTAAGTATTTATAAAAAAAATGGGGAATTACTCTAAGTTTTCTTCTTCAGACCGTGACCGCAGTCAGAACTCTGAAAAATACAGTGAACCAGTGGCTTTACCTTGGTCTGAAGGAACTGGTGATGATTGGAATTTTCGCGACTTTCTGGGTATTATACGGCGCCGAATGTTAGTTGTGGTTGGGGTGGCAACCATTGTGATGGGGATAAACGCTAACTCGATAGTAAACCAGAAAAAAGAGTATGAAAGTAGTTTTAGATTATTAGTGGAAGCAGTAAATGATGACAGCAAAGCACTGGATATTACTAAAGACCCCAGCGCAACGAAAACAAGTTTAGATTACGAAAGCCAAATTCAGGTTCTCAAAAGTCCTGATTTACTAGGTGATGTGGTTAAGACGTTACAAAAATCTTATCCCGACATAGATTATATCAAGCTGCTTAACTCATTAACTGTAGTGCGTTTGGGTGAAACTAAGATAATTGAGGTACGGTATCGAGGGGAAAACCCAGCGCAAGTTCATGATGTTGCCAAAAAAATCTCTGACGATTATTTAAAGTACAGCTTAGAAAAGAAACAAACCAAACTCCGTCAAGGAATTAAGTTTATTGAGAGAGAACTGCCAGCATCACAACAACGAGTTGACGCAATTCAAAGAGATATACAGTTTTTTAGACAGCAAAACAATTTTGTAGACCCAGATGCTCAAGCACAGCAAATCGCAAGTCAGCTTAATTTATTATCGCAACAGAGACTCGCAGTTAATCAACAGTTAGCACAAGCGCGCTCGAATTTATCTGAATTGAGTGGAGAAAATGGTAAACTCGCAGTGTTGAACGATGCGACTGTTTACCAGCAGTTGCTTGTACAAGTACGTCAGTTAGAAGCATTAATCGCTACTGAACTAGCACGTTATCAAGAAGAAAGTCCTAGTATTCGCACCCTCAGAGAAAAGAGGGATAATTTATTACCGTTATTGACTCAAGAAGCACAACGGTTCATGGATGTGAGAACAGCACAAGCAGCTACACAAGTGCAAACGCTGGAAGTGCAAAGTAATGAGCTAGCTTCTTCAGAAAAAAGACTTCAAGAAATGCGTAAACAGTTACCTGTACAAGCACGTAAATATACTGAGTTACAGCGAAAATTACAGGTTGCAACCGAAAGCTTAAATCGTTTTCTAACAACACGCGAAACTCTACAAATCCAGATATCGCAAAATGAATTACCTTGGCAATTGATTCAACCACCTAGTAAACCAGAATCACCTGTAAGTTCAGATACGAAACGTGCCTTAATTATGGGATTACTTGGTAGTATGGTAGCAGGAGTAGGCGCCGCAGTTCTACAAGAAAAGTTAGACAATACATATCACACAGTTTCAGCTTTGAAAGAAGGAGTCAATTTACCATTAGTAGGTACCATTCCATTTGAAAGACAACTTCAAAGCGGACAAAATCGTTCGAATAAACAAATTTCTACTATAAAAACCATAAGCTCACAGCATCCCAGTATTCCGGAGCTTTCAATTGCGCGAGTCTCAGATTACGGTCATTACTCAGAGAAATTTTTAGAAGCACTGCGAGTACTATATACCAACATACAGTTTCTTGGTTCCGACCGTCCAATTCGTTCAATAGTAGTTAGTTCGGCAATAAATTCAGATGGTAAATCTACAATTGCCTTCCATCTTGCTAAAATTGCCGCAGTAATGGGTCAACGTGTACTGTTAGTGGATGCAAATTTACGTCAACCTGCAATTCACACTCTTGCCAACCTTAATAATTTATGGGGACTAAGTAATTTAATCTCAACAAACTCTCCTATCGAAGAAGTAATTCGACAATACCCTCAAATTAAAGAATTATCTATTATTACCTCTGGCCCAACACCTCCAGACCCCATCAAATTACTTTCATCCGAAAAGATAAAGCGACTAATGGCAGAATTTCAGAACACGTTCGATTTAGTAATATATGATACTCCTCATTTAGATGAATTAGCAGACGCGAGCTTATTGGCGCCATATACTAACGGTATCTTACTCGCAGTCAGAATGGATAAAACAGATACATCGCTACTGAAGCGCGCGCTAGATAATCTCAAACTATCGCGTATAAATATTCTAGGTATTGTTGGCAATGCTCAGAAAAGGAATTAACTTGTAGGGGTCGTATTTGTTTTTGAGTTCATTAAGTTTAGTCCAGTAATCACCAAACTGTGTTTGCCACTGTTGCTCGTTAAAATCTATCCAGCCACTTAAGTATCTTTTGCCACCATGTTTAAAAGCTAAGTCAGTAAGTGATTTAAGTTCTGTTAAGACAGGTTGTAGTTGAAACTCAGGAATTATTGGATAAATACCAAATCCAATCATAAATTCTTCGTCGGGTGTAGCGAACATAGGTAACTTTGTAGATTTATTATAAAGACAGAAGGAACCCATGAGAGTATGACTACAATCTAAAACAGAAGGTAAGCGTTCCAAAGTAGTTTCTATGTACGCTTTTGCTTGAGATGCAGGAAGAATTAAGTCTATCCACGGATGGACTGTATTTACAGGTGGGTTTAATACGAGTGAGGGTATAATAAATTCTTTAAAGCTTTTAGTTTCGGTACGTACATGACGGTAAAAGTTTAAATTCGAGAGAATGTCATCGGTACTATTTGTGTCATTTATTTCTACTGTGACTTCAAGCAGGTAAAACCATTGTGTTAATTGTACACCTTTGGCTTTAGATAATAATTCTAATGAAGGACTGGGAACAGATAGAAGATAGTCGATTTTATTTTGTGATGTTAGCGCGCGTTTGTCTTGTAACAGAGCATCTAAATTATCATATACAAAATAGTAAGTGCGCGTATAATTATGAGAAGTTTTTAAACGATGCCGTACTTGAGTGATGATACCAAATTGGCTGTAACCACAAAGGACATGATTAAATAATTCACTATTTTCTTCAGACGAACACCAAAGTATTTCCCCATTACTGGTTACAACCTCTAATGCCAAACAATTGTCAGCTTGAGTTCCATAGCGAAATGATGAAGCTCCAATACCACCGACTGCATGAGTACCTCCAACACTAACATCAATATAATTAGTCAGAACGGGAGGAATTAAGTTTTGCGATAGTGATAATTCTATCACTTGTCTCCAAGAGGCGCCAGCATCAGCTTGAAAATAAAGTTCATCTTGGTTAATTTCATGAACTGTATTTAAACCTCTCATATCTAAGATAATTCCATCTTGGTTCAAACACTGACCACCTAAAGAGTTTCCTGTTGCTCTGGGAGTTACAGTTAAACCATAATTGCGCGCGTATGTAATAACTTGACTTACATCTTTAGCAGTGTGGGGACGCACAATAACTTGAGGTTGCTTAGTAATAATGCGTCCAAAATCTTGAGAGAACTCTTTAAGCTTGTCTTGAGTGCATATAACTTCACCGCTTATCAAAGCTTTCAAATCAAAACTAATACTACTTTGTATTGTACTCATAACATTCCCTTAATGCTTGATTCTTTGCAGTTACAGTCATCAAAATATCTCTAGAAAGACCCAACCCAGGACCACTACGAACAGGATAAATCGGACGATTATCACTAAGCTGTAACTGATACTTTGATAAAATAGTTACTAGTATCAACTTGATTTGATATTCAGCGAAAGCGTAACCAATACAACGGCGATTACCACCACCAAAAGGTAGATATTCGTATGGAGAAAATTGTCTTTCTAAAAAACGCTCAGGTATAAATTTTTCTGGTTCATGGTATACTTCGGCGCGGTGATGAGCAGAATAAATACTAGGATATAAAAATGTACCAACAGGGAATTCGTAACCCATCATTTTAAATGGAGTTTTAACTATCCTGGCAGCAGCAGTTGTAATTGCAGGGTAAAATCGAAGCGTTTCTTGATAAGTTGCATTTAAATAGGAAAGCTGAGAAAGTGCATTTGTATCTGTTAAATCATTGACTAAATAATTTGCAGTACTAAGTTCTTTTTGTAAGCCTTTTAATACTCTTGGTGTTGTGTAAATCCAGTATAAAGCCCAGAGTGCAGCAATTTCTACGGTATGTTGACCTGCCATAAAAATAGTCATCATTTCATCGCGTAACTCTTGCTGACTCAAAGGCTTACCTTCTTCGTCGCGCGCTGCCATTAATAACGATAGAATATCTGTACGTTCTAATTGTGATTCAGAAAGGCGCCTGCGGTCAATTTCAGCGTAAAGAATTTGGTCGAGTTCAGAGCGTATACGTAAAAAACGTCCCCAAGTACTCCATGAACCTAAATCTTTTTGTAAAGAAGGGACTAAAAGATGCAGTACGAAAAATGGTGAAACAATAGTGTCAATTAATGCTTGTATTTTTTGTCGTGCTTGCTCTAAGTTTTCTCCTTCATTCAAACCAAAAACAGCACGGAGAATAACTTCTAAAGTTATTTTTTTAATACAATGCGTGAGATTAAAAGACTCACCGACTTTAAAATCTTTTGTTACACTTTCGATTTGCTCGCAAATTAGTTTCCCATAAGCTCTAATTCTGTCTCCATGAAAAGGAGGCATCAATAACTTACGCTGTCGCTGATGAGGTTTTCCATCTAGTAACATTGAAGATTTTTCTCCCACCATCGGTTTTAAAATCTCATAGTTACCACCAGAATCAAAAGTGCCTGGATTTGCACTGAATACCTTTTCAAGGGCTTCTGGACAACTAATAAATACGTTGATAATACCAGGAAATCTAGCAGTAAATATATCTCCAAATCGTTTATTCGATTTGAGAAACTCAGCAGGATGAGTAGACCATTGATAAATTTGTAAAAAAGCCGGGGTGCGAGAACCATCTGGTAAATTCATGATGCTTCCTGACAAGTAATTGGGTAAGGGATGATTTATTAATTTGAAAGTTTAGAAAACTGAATTTTTACAATATTAATACCTATCTGTAAGATTTTGGGGGTTAGTTTAACCACATCAAAAATGCGGGCAATAACACTTTGGGTTTGTTGAGTTTGAAGCGTAGAATATTTTGCTGGTCTTTCATATTGGAAAGTACAAACACAGTCACCACATGCTTGTCGGCTTAAAATTGCAGCTTTCATACCAGGGAATGCTCTTCGAGTTGCTTCCTGTTCCATTTCGCAAATAACTCGACAAGGACTTTCTAAACCGTATTCTTTAGCAAGATGTAGAACAGGACAAACTCGTTGAATTTCTAAAACAGCATCTACTCCGTTCTGAGAAATATCTACAACTTCCATCGTAAAACCCATAATTCTAAAAATGGGCTTTGCTTGGGTGAAACCTTCCGCAAGCGTAGTGTTATCAATAAAAGCTCCCATGAAGGCTTTTTGTTGGTCTGGATAAGCTTGCATCATTTTTTCAAATGCTGCTTCTTCTCCTATTTCATCTACTATTTTTTTGTAAGCTGCAAAGCGATTTCTAAACATTCCCAAGGCTTTTGACTTATCCATTTTGAATACGTCAGCCATTTGGATGTCACCAATACCAATAATATTATCCATATTTTTTAGTTGCTTAATTTGATATTGTATGGTGGGCAGTGCCCACCCTACTAAATTGAATGAGCAAACATCATCATGATTACAAGAAAACTCATATATTTACAACCGAAACAAAATGCTAAAACTATTTCAATTTCGTCTTCTGGACTTATATAGAAATAATTTTGCTGTTTACATGAATTATTGAGCATATATAATAGGCGCCTTTATAACCATTCACGAGGGTTTTCGAGTATTTCTAAAAGCTTTGCTTCTTCAGTACCTAGAGCAGGTTGGTCTTCATACATCCAGAATGCTTCAGCAGGTAAACAATTTAATACGCTCTTAGTTTGCACAATACCCGTCTTTAAACCAAAACTTGTTCCTCTGTCGTTTAGTAAAATAAATTCTGCATAGCGTCCACGTCGCAATTTTTGCCAAAATTTATTTTCTTCCGTATACTCTATATCTTTACGTTTCTCAACAATCGGTAAGTAAGCTTCTGCAAAAGCTTCGGAACTAGTTTTGATAAAAGAGAATAATTTTTCTTGCGTGCGGTCTTGCAGATGGTCAAAAAAGATTCCTCCGACTCCACGACATTCTCTTCGATGAGGAAGGTAGAAGTATTTATCACACCATTCTTTGAAGCGCGGATAAAAGTTAACGTCGTATTGGTCGCAAGCTTGTTTATGTACTTGATGGAAGTGAACTGCGTCTTCCTCAAATAGATATATTGGTGTTAAGTCTCCACCACCACCAAACCACCAAGAACCCGGTTCTGTACCATCACCTAGTTGAAAGTAGCGATAGTTGACGTGAGCAGTAGGCGCCATTGGGTTACAGGGGTTGATGACAAAGCTGGTACTAGTGGCAAAGTATGGTGTACCTTTCATCTCCATTCCGGGTTCTGGTTTTATCATGACTGGCTCAGAACCTTGGAATGTCATTCCAGGAGGTAATTCACCTAGCATTGAGACGTAATTAACTCCGACTTTTTCAAATACTTTACCGTTGCGTAAGGCTCTATCTATATAAATTGTGCCGTTATCGCTTTCTCCAAGTTCCCAATTACCGTTTTCACCGTGTTTCCAGCTTTTTTCTTCAAATTTACTACCGTCTATTTCTTCAAGTGCTAGACAAAGACTGTCAAACATATTTCTCAACACTTTGGATATTTTCGCAGGCATTTTGTGCTGACTTTTTTGCTGTTTCTTGGGTTTAGCAACTATTGTTTGCATATTTATTTAAGGGATTAAAAAATCTAAGTGTTCGCCAGGTATATTTTTTAGTTCGTCTGGTGTGCCTTGCATTTTCAATTTACCGTCTTCCAAAAGTACAATCCAATCTGCGCGCTGAATTACTCGTGGACGATGACTAATTAGAATGGTCGTTTTACCTTTTCTGTAAAATAGTAGCTTGTCTAATACTTCTGCTTCACTTATTGGGTCAAGTCCAGCAGTTGATTCGTCTAATATTAGTACAGGCGGATTATTAACTATGCCTCTTGCTATCGCTAATCTTTGTCTTTGCCCACCGGAAAGATTCGAGCCAAATTCTCCTAAAACAGTTTGGTATTTTTCTAGTAGTTTACTGACAAATTCATCGGCGCCTGCAATTTGACAAGCCTGCACTATACTTTCAAACTGTAGATGGGGTGAACCTAAACGGAAGTTATCGAGAATCGAACGACTCCAAAAGTGAGCGTCTTGAGGAATTAGAACTACTTGTTGCCGCAAACAATCAAGCGATAAGTCTTGCAAATTATACATACCAAAACGGATATTGCCTGATTTGGGTGTATATAATCCAGCAATTACTTTTGATAAAGTACTCTTTCCGCATCCAGATTTACCGATTAAAGCGACAGTTTGACCACCAGGGATAGTAAGCGAAAAATCTTCGAGCAAGTCAACTCTACCAACATGGTGAAAATTTAATTGAGAACATGTTATGTTAGCATTTTCAGATATTTGAGCGAAAGGTTTTACTGTGTCGTCTGTATATTCTGGAGTCGAGTCAATAACCTCTGTTAAACGTTGAGTGGCAGTTTTTGTCCTAGTAAATTCATCAATAAACCCAATCACTGTAGCAATGAATCCAATAAAATTACCATTCATGCTACTAAACGCTAATAATTGACCGATAGTAAGTTCTTTGTCAACTACTAAAAAACTACCTATACCTAATAAAGCAACACCACCAATACTAGAAACCAATCCAGAAAAGACATTATTTATAATGCCAATTTGAATTGTACTGAACTTTTGATTTGCTAAACGACCAAATTTACCTTGGAACTCTTCCCAAAATTGAGGCGCCGCTGCGGTTGTTTTGAGTGTAAGCGCACCTTTAAAGGTTTCCACTAGTATACCTTGATTTTCTGCATCTAACACTAAAACACTTCTAATTTTTTGTTGCAGTGCAGGTAAAAAAATAAAGGTAGAGGCAGACATAATGGCAGCGATAATCACAGCAGCAACTGTTAATCGCGCGCTGTAAAACAGCATAAAGCCAAAGGAAACCAAGGCAATAAAAAATTGACTAGGTAAACTAACAACGACTTGAGCGATTAGTTGATTAATATCTTGAATATCTTGCAATCGACTAACTATTTCACCGCTTCGTCGTGATTCGTAATAAGTTAAAGGTAAATTTAAAATTTTACGACAAAACTCTAAAATAAAGCTTAACTCTAAACGCTGGGCGAAATGAGCAATCAAATTATACTGAACTAGCCTGAGACCGCTCTGCACTATATTAATTACTGCAACACCAATCATTACAGACATTAGCAGTTTTGTGTTGCCGCTTCTTAGTACATCATCAGTCAATATTTGAATCAAAAATGGGAACGTCAACGAAAGTAAACCAACTACCAACGCGCAGGCAGAAGCTTCTAAGAATATATTTTTGTAGGGTAAAACACGACGAAAGAAACGCCCTATACCTTCAATCTTATCATTAGGTTGAGTGAAAAACCGAGCAGTATCTGGCTCTAGTAACAGCATTACCCAATCAGACCAAGCTTCTCGTAGCTCTCTTCGAGAAACATAACGAATATTTGCAGCGGGGTCTGCAACTATATATTTTTTACCTTTCTTGCCATATAGAATAACCCAATGCTGACCTTTCCAATGAATAATAGCTGGTAATGGCGCCTCATTAATACGGTCGAGTATCTCGTTAGATGCTCGCACAGAACGTCGATAAATATTTTTAGACTTATTTACCCAACTGAATTCGCTATAGTTATTTTATACGGAAAAATAAAATCAAAGACAAGTATTTTGCTTTGCACTGAATTTACAAAATACATCTCAGTATTAACACGTAGTCATTTTGTTATCACTGTATTAATTGTGATAGCAGTATAAAAATTATATAGCAAATGCAAATATATGAAATGTAATGCTTTACAGGTTGTAAAGCTTCTGGTTGAGTGCATAAGAGTTGAAAATGGTTATCAATGAGTATATTAGATATTTAAATAATATCAGTACTTAAGTGTTGATTATTGCTACTCATTCTTTTGGCATATGTCTAAGTACATAGTTGCTTAAGGCTCTCCTATTCCTAAAGTATTACGTGTTATTACGCAAAAAAAATAGATACTGAGTATTTATTGTTTTCACAAAATACTCAGATAATAAGAAAATATTATAAAATAGATAAGTAATATTTATCAATAAATGCTATTTTTCAAACTAAGCTTGTGAGTAATGGCAAGATATCGGCATAAATAAAGTTCAGCCACAAGTAAAGTTTATAAAGTGTTAGTAATTTAATGTATTCAGCAGTTGTAGTGGCAAGGCGCCTCTACTGCTATATCTATTGGTCAAGTTACTGCCACCAGAGTATATATATTTTTAAATACATGTTAAACAACCCTAATCCGGATTTTTTGGCTGTTGTTGAGAGAGGTGATTTTTTACCTCCAATCAGTAATTGGACAACTTTAGGAGGAATATTTTTAATCGGAACTGTCGGTGTTGCTACTGGTTTAGCATCTGTAGTGAAATATAACGACACTGTAAAGGCGCCTGCTGTTGTTCGTCCTGCTGGAGAAATACGGTTAGTACAGTCACACGCAGAAGGAACAGTTAAAAATATTCTGGTAAAAGAAAATCAAGCCGTAAAGCGCGGAGAAGTTATAGCTTATACAGATGGCGCCCAGTTAGAGATTAAAAAAAGCCAAATTTTAGGAAACATTCAGCTTTACCGACAGCAGTTAGAACAAGTTGACGCACAAATTAGCGCGTTAGACAATCAAACTATTGCGGAAGTAGAACGAAACAAACGCTCTGTAGCTTCTGCAACAGCAGAACTAAGTCAACAAGTACGAGACTTACAGCAAAAAGAAGATACTAGTAATGCAGAAGTTGAAGAAGCTGCTGCTTCAGTAAGGTTAGCTGAAGATGAATTACACAAGGCTCAGACAGAGTTACAATCATCGCAGACAAATTTGAAATCGCTACAAGCTGTCTTACAAGTAGCAACCAGTAGGTGGAATAGATACCAAGAAAATCCAGAAATTAGAAACGCTTTGTCTCGGAATTTACTCGAAGAAGCGCAACTCGCTGTCGAGCAGCACAAACAAGCTTTAGAAAAACAATTATCAGATATTGAGGGGCACAAACAAACAATTGAAAGACAGCAGAAAGCAGTTGAAGTAGCAAAAGCTAGATATAAAAGAGCATTAGCTGCTGTTAATCCTGGTTCAGCAGTGGTTATTATGGCAAAAGAAAAGATTGCTCAAGAACAGGCAAGCAGCAAAGCAAACACGGCAAAATTACTGCAAGACCGTGAAAACTTGCGTTCTAAGCGAGTAGAAGCCCAAAATCAGTTTAAAAACGCTCAAAAAGAACTAAAACAGCTAGAGAAAGAAATTCAAAAAAATTTAATCACCAGTCCAGAGGCAGGAACTATTTTAAAATTAGAGTTAAGAAACTCCGGACAGTTTCTACGTCCGGGTGATGTTGTCGCACAAATAGCACCTAATAACAATACATCTTTAATAGTTAAGGCGCGCGTTGCAGTTTCAAATCGAAGTAAAATCAAAGTCTGTGAAGCCAAGAACGTTGCAGATTGTAAACAAGGCAAAGTTCAAATGCAAATTTCCACTTATTCTTACACAGATTACGGCATACTCAACGGCGCCGTTCGCTCGATATCAGCAGATGCCATAAGTCCACAAAATCAGAGCAACGCATTAGTAACACCATACTACGAAGTTACAATCGAGCCAGAAAAGCTATTTTTAACCAAAGGCAATAAATCATATCCAGTTCAGGCAGGTATGGAAGTTGAAGCCGATATTATAGCTACTGAAGAGACCGTTCTAACTTTTATTATGAGAAAGGCTAGGCTACTCGTAAATGTTTAAAAATATTCTCACACTATATATATAGTTAAATATACTCTTGTGTAGAACTATTTTACTACTAGATTTTCTGTGTAATTTTATCTTTTCTCCAAAGGGTTGCATTTTGTCAACACTATCTGTAAAAATGAGAAGAATATGAAAAATAGCTAGTAAATTACAGAAGGCGCCCGTGAAAGTTGACGATAGACCAAGCAACTACATGACCCAGTTAGAGAACGACCTCGATACCTCAGTTGTCACCGACTCAACAATTAATGGTATTGCCACCATTGAAACAATACAGTCGGTTTCAGAAAAGGCGCCTTGTAAGCAAGAATCGGTATGGGTAACTTTTACAACAACATTTGTAACAATATTTTTAGCAGAGATAGGCGATAAGACCCAGCTATCAACGTTATTGATGAGCGCCGAGTCTCACTCACCAACCGTAGTATTTTTAGGTTCAGCAGCAGCATTAATCACTACAAGCTTACTAGGGGTATTGTTAGGTAGTTGGATGGCAAGCAAATTTTCACCCAAAACAGTAGAAAAATCAGCAGGAGTAATGTTAATGCTGATTTCGGTCATGTTATTTTGGGATGTTTTCATCGGTTAACCTACCCCCTACTTAATAAATTATGAACTGGCATCTTTTAGGAATAAGCTTTATAACAGTATTTTTATCAGAGTTAGGCGACAAAAGTCAGCTAGCTGCAATTGCACTATCAGGACGTTGCCAATATCCACGTGCCGTATTTTTTGGTAGCGCTGCTGCATTGTTATTAACTAGTTTACTAGGCGCCTTAGCAGGAGGTGCAGTAGCAGAACTTTTACCAACAAGATTACTCAAAGGTGTTGCAGCAGTTGGGTTTGCAATTCTCGCAGTACGTCTACTTTTCTTCAATAACGAAGAAGCTGATGATGCAGAAGAAGAAACAGCCTCATAATATGACTGTAGAGACGTTACATGTAACGTCTCTACATTAAATATGGTTGTGATTTTGAATTTATACTAAACCTTTCTGGCGCCAGCACCACCCAAATATTAAACCAAGTGCTGTCAATTTAAATGCTTCAAAACTCCAGTATAAGCCATGTAGCAAATTCATTGATGCTGGAACTTCAGACGCTGAGTCAAATAAGTTTAAATCTATCCCTGTGGCGCACATTTGTGGTGTTAAGAAATATGTAAATGCCAAGGATATACTGAAGAGTGTGACAGCTAAAGCAGCTACACCACCATGCCAACGTAGTTGAGTTCTTGATAAAGCGAGAACGCTAGTTAGAACTGCACCAGCAGATAATAATTCAATGCGGTTAAAATTCCAAAAAATTGAATAACCTGCGGAAGCAAAACTATCCAGGTTCATCATCCCGGAAAAATACATGCTAGGCATAATTACCCAGTCGATAAGCAAACTAGCACTTAACCAGAAACCTAGAGTTAAAGTCAACATTGTGTGCCAAACCGGGCGTTTTACTTCAACGTTAGAAATAGCATTCATAGAATAATTGCCTGTATATATAGTTCTAGTTTGTACCTAACAAAGTAACTTTGACAACAGATGGCAATTAACCTTTACAAAGTAGCTAAATTTTTATAAGTATTTACGCTTATTCGGTGTCTCAAACCCTTTGTATATCTGAAGTTTTCATTAACTAAGAATTGTTAAGCTTTCTTTGGCTGATTAATGCTAATCTATAGCCTTGCGTGCATGTGTGAGCATAGGTAAGCCATTTTGAGGACGGGTGTTAAAATTAAATATTGGATGCAATTGATAATCAGAAAGTGGTGTTAATTTAAAGCGTTTTAGGGATAGTTCCTTCGACACCTTCAACATACCAGTCCATTGCTAATTGTGCTTTATCATCGAGTATTTTTCCTGTTGGAACTCGCACGACTCCCTTTTGGTCTTTAATGGGTCCCTCGAAAGGATGAGCAATTCCTTGAATTATTTCGTTGCGTTTTTGATTAACTAAATTTTGTATATCTGGAGGAATTACTGCGTTCATTGGTGATATATCAACCATTCCTTGTGCGATTCCATACCAAATATTCTCTGGTTTCCATGTTTTTTCAATTACTGCTATGGCTCTTTCGGTATAAAATTTACCCCATTGATTAATCGCTGATGCTAAATGTGCTTTTGGTGCGAACTTGCTCATGTCGGTATTGTAGCCAAACGCATAAATTCCTTTTTCTTCAGCAAATTGAAGTATTGCGGCAGAGTCGGTGTGTTGTGCTAAGATATCGGCGCCAGAGTTTACCAAAGATATAGCAGTTTCGCGTTCTAAAGTTGGGTCGTATAAAGTTTTTACCCATGCTACCCGTACTTTGGCTTTTGGGTTTGTTAATCTTGCACCTTGGGTAAATGCACCAATTCCCCGAATTACTTCTGGTGTTGACTCGGCGGCAATAAAACCAATAATATTCGATTTGGTCATTTTACCAGCAATTATGCCAGTTAAATATCTCGATTCTTCAAAGCGACCGATATAAGTACCAACATTTGCCGCACGTTGAAAACCAGTACAGTGTTCAAAAGCAACTTGAGGAAAATAAGAAGCAACTTTAATAGTGGGGTTCATATAACCAGACGAAGTTGTAAAAATCAACTCATGACCGTCAAGCGCTAATTGTCGAATCACCTTAAGAGCATCTGCACCATCGTTAACGTTTTCAATAAAAGTTGTTTTTACTTTCTCTTTGAGATTTGCCTCCATTTCTCTACGTCCTAAATCATGTGCGTAAGTCCACCCCATATCCCCTACTGGTTCAGAATAAACAAATCCAACCTTTAAGGGTTGACTAAGAGAAACTGGTGAAGCTTGAACTGTCGGTTTAATTGTAGGAGTACTTTTTCTACCTCCACAACTAGTTAACGTCATCCCAGCACCTGTTAAAGTTAAATATTGAATAAGCTTTCGACGTTCCATATCAATAAGCAAAAAATATAAGGTTTTTTGCTTGATTGTAGCTTTTATCGTCCGCAATCACCTTTACATACGTGAAAATGCTTGCCAAGCTTGCCAGAATATATATATAGATAAAACACCTAGTAGTGTCCGAAATGCTAAACTGACGATATGGTCGGGTAACTTCGGTAAAAAACGAGTACTAATTTGGGCGCCTATCAATCCACCTATACCTAATATCAATCCTACTGTCCACGAAATATTACCTTTAGCTGCATGTCCAATAGTAGCAGAAACAGCGGTAATCATTATCACGCCTAAACTTGTTTGAATTGCGACTTTAATTGTTTCACTTAGTAACAAAATTTGCAGTGGTACCATAATTACACCACCACCAACACCAAATAATCCAGCTAGTACTCCAGCGGCGCCACCTGTAAAAAGTCTTGCCAGAACAGGGTTGAAGTTATTACTCTTTTCGGCTTCACTATTAGTAAGTTGTTTACGTAATTGTACTAAATAGATATTAAGTAAAAGTAATAATGCAAACGCTACTAATAAAACATACGAAGGGACACGAGTAGCAAGTTCTGCTCCTAATTGTGCAGTAATAACCGCAGGCAATCCTAAATATATAACTCGCTTAAAACTTAAATAGCCCATACGCCAATTTTGGATACTTCCAGAAATAGCGGTAATAACTATAGAAAAACTGCTAGTAGCAACAGCTTGAAGCGGCGTATATCCTAATGCTACCTGTAACGGTACTAAAACAGTACCGCCACCAATACCCAAAAATCCAGCGAGAATTCCAGATACTAAACCACCGATAGCTAGCAATATTAATTTTGATGTATCCATATATAGAACGCAAGGGAAGTGCAAAATTCAAGCTTACAATACATTCTTTGGTAAAATAGACTTAGGCAGCATCCCATGTACACCCTTTTGTGGGCTATTTACCACTTGGCTAATGCGAAAATTTACAGCCAAACTACACAGCACATAAGCATCTTCGGCTGATATACCAACAAAGCGTTCTAGAAAATCAATCATATTGGAAACGGCATTTTCTAAAGCCTCATCAAGGGTATTCCCAAAACCCATCGTTATAATATCAGTTGGCGTATCAGCGATTGGCGCCTTCAAATGCAAATCTTTACGAACTTTTAGCTTAATAGTACCATTCATCGAAGTTTCAATCGCCGTCACATTAACTTCGCCATCACCTTGTGCAGAATGGCCATCACCTATAGAGAATAAGGCACCAGGTACAAACACAGGTAGAAATATACGGGCGCCAGCTTGAAGTTCACGATTATCGATATTACCACCATAATATCCAGGTGGTATCGAAGAACGATGTTCATCATGAGTTGCCACACCCAAAATGCCGAAAAAAGGCGTAATAGGTATTTTAATACCTGACCCCTTCGGAAACTCCGCAACATTATTATCTAAATCCAAATCAATAAATCGTAGGGCAGGTTGTGTAAACTTTTGTGGCAAGGCGCCCCATCCACTACGAATAGCATTAAAACCAACAGGTAAACGCGGAGAAATCGAGTGTAACTCAACTTCTAAAACATCTCCCGGTTCTGCACCCTTTACATAAATAGGGCCAGTTAGTAAATGTGGACCTTTCTCAACTCTACGTTCAGGCGCCAAATTTTGACAAATATCTAGGAATTCAGGAGTTAGAAATGATGGTGGCGCCTTCTCATACACGTAAAATCCACTATAAGTCTCAACTTCTACAATATCACCCGAATCAACTTGCAGTGCAGGTGGTAGTAAATGCGAGAAACCACCTAGATGCACGGTTTTTTTTGTAGCCTTTAAAATATGATAAACCATTTGATCATGAAAGATTATGTATCTATTCTGACATGTATAGGCACCGTTATCAAGAAGTTCAAGTATATGTTATTAGGGACTTCCAAAAATTTAATTCTCATTCTTGTGGAATGGGCATCCTTGCCCGTTCAAAATTCAGGATGCTTAGGATGCCTACCCCGCTCATATAATTTTGGATATTTTTTTATTTGGAGGTCTCTTAATAAGACATAAAATAATATTCATCGAATCAGACATACAAAAAATATTATCTCAGCTTAATATTTGACTAATTAATAGTAACTTGTGTATTTTCTCTATCTAAAATATAATAAAAAAGAGAGGTTATACCCTCTCTATTTGTGTAGTTTAAAAATAATTAAGGAGGTGACTAAATGCCTGAAAACGGTAATGGCAATGGTCGTAGAAGATTGTTTGACCCATTGTTAACACTAATAGCCTAGGCAGCGCTTTGCTTGGGCTATCTATATATTAACCTTTACAATTTATATTATATGTCAAATATTGATAGTTGTTTTATTACGCCTGCCCATATATTCTTGGTAAAGAAACGTCAAAACTGGGAATTTGTGCATGGTGAGGTTTTTTGGAACCCTCTAAATTTACCCGACCTCTCTCTAGAAGACACTTTTAGTATGTTTGGCACTTCTATAGTGAAGGTGACTGCAAAACTACTGCAAATCAACGATGGTCAGCCAGGTTACTATTTAGCCGATATCGCAGAAAAAAAATATTATTACTGCAGTGAAAACCTTGAGGATATCCGGACAAAGTTAAGAGAACTGGGAATTGGTAAGCTTGAGCCACATTAATTTTTTTAGTAGCATCACGTTCTATGCCACTTAAACAAAGGCGCCTAGATAAGGTATCAAATCAATTTTATTAATTACCAGTCATTATAATCGTAGTTAAGGCGCCTCTACAGCATGAAAGATAATTCTTTCTTCAGATTGACTAAACTCGATGTTGAATTTATCGAATACAACTTCACGACCGAGTAATAGTTGGGCAGCACCTGTATCAGTTTGTAACCATGCGACAGGTGCAACAAATTGTTTTTCATTAATAGTCATTTGAATATCACGTAGAACATACTCGACTTGTCCACCAATAGTTTCTGCAACTAGTTTATGCTCAGAATCAGCCAAAGCATATCCTAACTCTTCGCCTGTTTTATACGGAATTAAACTAAGTTCGGCGCCACTATCTACCAACATCATAACATCCATTACTTTATCACCATGCTGGAGCCGTACTTGATAATTTGGTTGCCAATCATGTCGCACTACTGCGCGAAAGCGAATTGGAAGTATTTGAACTGAACCTGCAGAACGAGGAACAAAATAAATAACAAACTTTTGTTCCGAAGCTTCTGCTATATTTAAAACTTCTCGTAAATCTTCGCTATGAGCAATGATACCATTTTTAATGGATTTAAGCTATTAGCCTATGGTTTGCAACCATAAGCAGGTGTGAATTTTAAATTAAAATGTTAGTAAATCAACATGATATATTGTAAAATGGATATAATATGTTGGGTTCCGCAAAGCCTCCACCCAACCTACTTTAATCTCCAACATGTGATGAGACAAAGTTGATTACATCATGTAAACCATGTTGAGTTTTTAAATTTGTAAATATAAAAGGTTTATTTCCGCGCATTTTTAGAGCATCACGTTCCATTATATTTAAGTCGGCGCCAACATAAGGTGCCAAATCAATTTTATTAATTACTAGCAAATCCGACTTAGTAATACCTGGGCCACCTTTACGGGGAATTTTATCACCAGCGGCAACGTCAATGACATAAATAGTTAAATCGACTAATTCGGGACTAAAGGTAGCTGCTAAATTATCTCCACCGCTTTCTAAAAAGACTAAATCTAAATTTTCAAAGCGTGTTTCTAACTGTTCTATAGCTGCTAAATTCATCGAAGCATCCTCACGAATAGCAGTATGAGGACATCCACCAGTTTCTACACCTAAAATACGGTCTTTTGACAGTGCTTGCGACCGAACTAAAAACTGCGCGTCTTCTTGGGTATATATATCGTTTGTAACTACAGCTAAATTATACTCGTCGCGCATTGCCTTACACAGTGCATCGACTAACGCGGTTTTTCCTGAACCCACTGGCCCTGCAACCCCAACTCTAAAAGTCATAATTATAATAATCTAACTTCTAAATAATCTTGTATATAGTGTCTCATGCTGCATACTAGCTAGGGATACACCCCAACTGCAACAACTCAAGTCATCGTCTTCTAACTTTAATACTTCTTCAACCGCACTCGTTAAAAATGGTTGTAAATTTAATAATAGTTGCTGACCTGTAGTTTGCCCTAAAGGAATTAGTTTAACTCCAGCAGTTACCAAGTTACTTACCCAGCTATGCAAATATCCAAGTAATGCTGCTTTCATATCCACATGCCAATATGCTGTAGCAATACCAAACGCTACCGCATAATTACATCTGGCACCAACTTTATCACTAATTATCTTAATATCTGGCTGAAGCTTTTCGAGTAATTGAATTAACGACCGTCCCATCTGCAAACTACTATTGCGTAACTCTTCAGTTTCTCGCACTGCTGTTAACCACATATTCCAGCGTGTGAGTGCTTCAAAGTCTTGATTTGACAATGCTTGATATACACGTACTATTACTGCTGCTTCTAAACGAATGGCGCCATACTTTAATTCAGATGTTAGCCAGTGCATGAGAGTATCATGAGATAAAATCACACCATGTTCGGTCAGAGTCTCCAAACCTTCTGAATAACTATATGCACCAACAGGTAAACCAGGACTAGCAAGCTGTAACAACCAAAGAAGATTATTATTCGTGATGATGGTGTCCATAAGCACCAGTTTCTGGATAAAATGTTGAGATTTCAGATTTTACGTGTAATCCCAAGTGTTCAAGCATTGATTGTAAAACACTATCAGGCGCCAGTCGTAAATACTGAGGTGTAATTTCAACGTGTACATGACGATTACCTAAATGATAAGCTGCGCGGAGTAAATCTATCTCATGATGCGCCGTAACTGTAATAACAGCTTCAGGTTTCGCAACAATTCTGACTCTGATTTCATTAGTTTCATCAAGTAAAATATCACCATCCTGTAACACAGTTCCGCGCGGTAAACGTAAAAACACAGTTTTACCATCTTCTGTCTCAAAACGGTGACGACTGCGAGTACGGTCTTCTGCTGTCAGCGCTAGTGTTAGAGTTACTACCGCATCTGGGTTCGGTGGTAGGCGCCGGATAACTGTTAACATTTTTACATATTTCGAGGTTTAAACATGATTATTACAGATTTACGAGAGAAAAACTGGAATAATTTCTTTGCACACCATTTACAAGACTGGCAAGGTGTTTGTACAAAGTATTCACCTCAAGGCGAAATGTTTGAATATTTTGAAAGTTTGAGAAGTTTTCGTGGCAACGAAGAACAAACTCAGGTAATTCAAAACAACGAATATAAATACCCTGACGGTAAAATAGTTGAGAAAACATGGCAAATTAATAAAGAACCAAATAACTTAGCTGATGGTTTATGTCACGAAGCAATTCCATCGATGCGAACCCTGTTTTTTGAGCAAGGCGCCGCAGTATGGTTTAAAAAGGAATTTGAAGTAGGGGTTAATTTTGCAGTTGAATTATTGTTGAAAGTAGAGAATGGTCGTAATAGTGTAACAACACACTATGATGGTGAAGGCAGTTTAATTAGAACAGTATGTATTCGCGAAGACATTAATGGTTCGCAGATTCAGCAATGGACAGATGAAATGAATTTATGCGCCGAAAGGGATTTTGCAGGTAATTGGCAAGGCACTTCAATCACAATGTCACCAGATTTACAGGTTTCAGATTCAGTAAAAACGCAGTTGCATTTTCCTATCGAAGGTAATAAAAACTTCTTTTTCCCCAGCAGAATTTCCGTAAGCTGTCCTGGTCGAATAACTCCCGAAAACAAGTTTACTATCATTGCTAATTGTTTTATCACAGCATCGCGCTTACAACAACTTGCATTTAACTATGATGATAACGGCGCCTTCTCTAACGTGAAACTAGAATTATTCTCACTTTAAAAACTCTTTCTCTGTGTCCTCTGCGTCTCCGTGGTAAAAAATAAAGACATAAAGAGCGCAGAGGAAAATTTGTCAATAAAAATTAATAAGAAAGTTGCGAAATAATGCTGCTTATTAGTGTAGATGAGCTTATCTTTGAAGCAGTAATAGTAATATTTATGCGCGCACACGGTATTTACGCAAACGCATTTAATATCGGTCAAAACCGTTGCCACTGGGGATTTTTCACCGAATGCGAACAACCAGAAGATGAAAAAGGACTGCACGCACCAAAAAATACTCTTTTGCCACCTGAAGAGTTAGCAAAACTCCCCGATACCATCCGTCAAACCATTGAAATGACACCGCAAGAAAACATAGTTTGTCGCTACTCCTATGACATCAACCCCATGCAGCACATAGTTGCTGACCGAGTAATAATATTAGGAGATGCAGCACACGCAAAAAGTCCATCAAGAGCGCAAGGAATGAGTAGTGGACTAGAAGATGCCGTAATATTTACAAACTACCTAACATCATCAACAACGATTGACGAAGCACTAGCAATATTTGAACAAGAGCGTTTGCCAATCATACACGAATTGCAGCGAACCAGCCGAGAAATGAGCCAAAAAACAGGACGCACCAAAAAACTTCAAACAGTCTAATAACACACCTGTCATGTTGAGCGCAGCGAAACATCTCTATCTCAACCTCAACGTCATAACAACCTGTCATGTTGAGCGCAGCGAAACATCTCTATCTCAACCTCAACGTCATAACAACCTGTCATGTTGAGCGCAGCGAAACATCTCTATCTCAACCTCAACGTCATAACAACCTGTCATGTTGAGCGCAGCGAAACATCTCTATCTCAACCTCAACGTCATAACAACCTGTCATGTTGAGCGTAGCGAAACATCTCTATCTCAACCTCAACGTCATCACAACCTGTCATGTTGAGCGTAGCGAAACATCTAGGCAAAGTGCAGAATCTTCGTATATATTGACAAGGTGTAAGATGCTTCACTACGTTCAGCATGACACTTGATAGGCGCCTAATAACCATACTCAAAACATATTTTGAAAGGTAGCTACTCATACCAACCAGCGCTTAAGTCTTGCAACGTTGGGTTTATCGACTCAATTAAGGCAATCTTTTTTTCGCGTAACCAACCTTTTATTTGTTTTTCTCGCGCGATAGCATCTGTTACATCTGTAGTTTCTTCAAAATAAACAAGCTTGGTAATATTATATTTTTGTGTAAAACCTGGTATTAGTTTTTGCTTATGCTCGTAAACACGGCGGTTTAAATCGTTGGTTACGCCTGTATACAATGTTTTTGAGTAGTTTGTCATTATATAGACATAATAATTTTTCATTTTGAAAATATCTTGTCTGTGTATAAGCTTGCTAATCCAGCATAATTTTAGACAAGTATTAGTGTCTTCTGTAAAAATTACTAAATAATAATCCTATTGTTAAAATTTGTGTAAAATATTTTAATGTTATGCTGAACGCAGTGAAGCATCTGATTGTATGAAATGTAAATTGCGTTCTGCGGGAATTTAGGAATTATTAGTTGTATTTGTAGATTTGAGATACTTCACTGCGTTCAGTATGACAGTTTGGGGATTTTTGGTTGTGGTTGTAGATTTTAAGATACTTCACTGCGTTCAGTATGACAGTTTGGGGATTTCTGGTTGTGGTTGTGGATTTTGAGATACTTCACTTCGTTCAGTATGACAGTTTGGGGATTTTTGGTTGTGGTTATGGATTTTGAGATACTTCACTTCGTTCAGTATGACAGTTTGGAGATTTTTAGTTGTGGTTATGGATTTTGAGATACTTCACTGCGTTCAGTATGACAGTTTGGGGATTTTTGGTTGTGGTTATGGATTTTGAGATACTTCACTTCGTTCAGTATGACAATTTGGGGATTTTGTATTCGAGTAGATGTAGGGTGTTTCCGCTTAGGCTTTGTTTGTCATATTCTTTTACAATTATTCCACCTAAGCGTTCGGGAATTCTGCGACTTGGGTAATTATTCTTATCAACGGGATAAATAAGGTAGTCAAAATCAAGGTTTTCGTCTGCCCATTCTTTTAGAGCGCGAATTGTTTCGATTCCGTAACAATTGCCGTGTGCGGATTTTTTTAGCCAAATTCCAAGTTCTGGATGTGAATCGGGATGTAAAGAAGGCGCCTTCGCGTTAAGATTATGAATTCCAGTACAACCTAGAAACTCTTGTGTATCTTTTTTTATAATTACGAGTTGGAGATTAGACCCCTCGGTTAAACCAATTATAGATTCATTAATAAACGATTTTGTCTCAAATATGTCGGTCGCGGGTCGAGGATTCATATAAATAGCTATTTCATTTGTAAATTCTTCAAAAATATCCCTCTCATACTGCATAGCTATTGGTTTGAGCAAAAGTCGATTTGTAACGATTTCTATTTTTAAGAAATTCATACGCAATTTAACTTAGATACATTGTAATTATTTAAGCTTCATTGTCTTCATTGATAATACTGATAAAAATAATCAATAGTTTTTTAAACACGAGTGTACCTAGTATGACACATAACAAAATCTCATGAAAAAGTCATCCTCTCTTTAGGATGATTTTTTGAAAATTGCGTTATGATTTATTTGAAGTTTTGTTAAGATACTCCTAAGAGCAAATTTTTAACGGAATCGAATGCTCTGGGTGTGGAGGAATAAATACTACCAGTTCACTTACACAATTGAGGATAAAACAATGGACAGCTATATTTTCTTCGATGATGCCCTCCGGATTCTTGTCAATGCTTTTTTGGCTTCTGCGATACTACTTATGGCAGCTTCTGGTATCGGTTTAGCAGTAATCGAATCTATAGAGAAAGCAAGCGACCGCTAAGTAATTACAGCAGACTCAAAAAAAGGGCATTCTCATCCCCAACTTTGATTGACTCCATCTTAACAAAACTACATGAGTACAAGAGTACGTTGACTTTTGTATCTGAATTGTTGCTTCCCTAATGTTTGTCTAGCTGTGGTGCTGGGAATACTCCAACGCGATGGAGTTGCCGCATTAATCAATGCAGCCACAAATACTTTACCCTACTCTCTTCAAGAAACAGTATTTGCTGTAGCTGCCGACTTGGTATTATCGGACGGTTATGTTACGGAACTTGAACAAAAGCTTTTTAGACGATTTATACCAAAGCCTAAATATATCAGACGAAATCGGCTACACGAATTGTAAAAGTCATGATAATCGAGAATCGGGGTTAATAATTTACTCACACTTAACTCATAGTGTTACTTTTTACTTAATTTTGGGAATACTGAGATTACCAGAAAAAAGACATTGCACAAGTTACGACGCTTGCCAGCCATATAACAAGTGTAATGTCATCTTGAAATATTTCCAACAAAAGGATAACACTAAAATGGGTTTATTTGACAAAGTACTCGGTAATAATACGGTAAAAGAATTGATGACTCCGGCAGAAGCTTTTGCTGCTATTACTTTGTCTGCTATTGCGTCTGATGGATATCTGTCTGAAGATGAAATGCGCGCTCTAACTTCTACGTTGTCTCGAATGAAATTATACCGCAGCTACTCAAACGATGTCATGCAACGGATGCTTGATAAGCTTTTGGGTATTTTACGTCATGAAGGAATAAACGGTTTGTTCGATGTTGCTAAGGAGTCCTTACCTTACGACATGCGGGAGTCAGCGTTTGCCGTTGCTACCGATTTGATTTTAGCGGATGGAGTTGTTGCTATAGAAGAAAAGGAATTTTTAGACGACTTGTACCAAGCTTTGAGTTTAGACAGCGAAGTTGCAACTCAAATTGTCGAGGTCATGTTAATCAAAAATCGCGGGTAATGGCAACGGATAAGAACGGATGTAGCGGATGTGACAGATAAATCATCCGTTACATCCGTTGAATCTGCTGCCAAGACTTTGACAAATTAAAGTAAGAATGTTAACCTCTACACTTCCTATATTGAGTAAAAAAATATAGGATTTAAGGACTTTTATCCTTGCGTTATTCACTGACGCTGGAATATAAAAAAACGAACCTCTGAAATAAATCCAAGCAAGATGTCCTGTTCTGCCACCCTCACAAAGTTAATTGAAGCGACTGGCGCCAAGCCGTTAAATGTATCGAGTACAGTATTAAATAATATAAGTATAGGTATACAAACAGACACTAGGTTAATTAAGTCTGGTGAAGTATTTGTAGCTTTACGCGGTGAAAAGTTTGATGGACATAAGTTTGTGCCTATGGCTATTGAAAAAGGCGCCATTGCAGCAATCGTTGATTTTGAGTATGAGAATCAAGGGTTGCCTGTACTCCAAGTCAAAAACACATTAACAGCGTACCAAAATATTGCACGTTGGTGGCGTGATAGCCTTGATATTCCAGTGATTGGTGTAACTGGTTCTGTAGGTAAAACTACTACTAAAGAGTTAATAGCTGCGGTTTTGGCGACACAAGGTAAGGTTCACAAAACACACGCGAACTTTAATAATGAAATTGGTGTACCAAAGACTTTATTAGAAGTTGGCAACTCACATGATTTTGCTGTGATTGAAATGGCAATGCGTGGAATGGGTCAAATTGCTGATTTAACGCATATTGCACGTCCGACAATTGGAGTAATAACAAATGTAGGAACCGCGCATATTGAGTTACTAGGTTCTGAAGAAGCTATTGCCTCTGCAAAATGTGAGTTATTAGCCGAAATGCCACCTGACGGTGTAGCTATTCTCAACCACGATAACCCACTGTTGATGGAAGTTGCTGCGAAAGTCTGGCAGGGTGAAGTTATTACCTATGGGTTATCGGGTGGCGATATCCAAGGCAGCTTAATCGATAATTATACTATCGAAGTTGCTGGAATACGATTACCTTTACCTTTAGCTGGGCGCCATAATGCGACTAACTATTTAGCTGCTTTGGCCGTAGCAAAAGTGCTTGATATCAGCTTTACGTCGTTACAATCAGGTGTAGAAGTTAACATGCCATCTGGACGTTCGCAGCAGTTTATGTTACCTAACGATGTGGTAATTTTGGATGAGACATATAATGCGGCGCCAGAAGCAATGTTAGCAGCGTTGAATTTACTGGCAGAAACACCAGGTAGGCGCCGTATTGCAGTATTAGGCGCCATGAAAGAATTAGGAGAACGTTCGCATCAATTACATCAGCGCGTTGGTGAAATGGTAAAAAATCTCAATTTAGACGCGCTCATGGTATTAATTGACGGACAAGATGCCGAAACAATAGTTAAGAGCGCAGAAGGAATACCATCTGAGTGCTTTACTTGTCATACAGAAATGGTGACACGCTTAAAATCATATGTACAAGCAGGTGACCGTTTATTATTTAAAGCAGCGCATTCAGTAGGATTAGAAAAAGTAGTAAACCAATTACGCGCCGAATGTAATTGTTAAATACCGTCGGGGCGGGTTAACCCACAAACTCAAATAATATTACAATTAAACTAAACCCGCCCTGATATACCAATCCATAAAATAATTTACCACAGAGATAAGAGGGTTTAGGAGAGTTGTTGCTCCTCTCTCTGTGTACTTCTTGCTCCTATGGTAATAATATGAGCTAATAAATGTCTAGCTTTGATCTACACAACAATTATTTTCTTAAAACTTCTAAAGCCTTTTTTGCTGTCTCAACTACATTTAACCATGCTGGTGAACTAATATAATCTGCATCCGAGGCACGTGTTCCCAATAATTTAAATAATATTTCCAAAGCTTCTATTACTTTCATAATACTTGTTAATTCTTGTTTATCTCTAACAAATAAGCCAATCGTTCCTTCAGAATCTTCATCAAAACCAGCATGGTCATATAAAAAGTGAATTACGTTATCAAAGCAATCGCTTTTACCTGTGCTACAAGCTAGCCAATTTTGAGATTGATATTCAGTATCCGATAATTTTTCTATGGCTAACAGCAGTTCTTGCCGCATTTCTAGATATTTCACTATTAATTTAGTCTATTATGGAATCTGTAGTAGAAATGCGTAACGGTTCGACTTTTTGTGTTTGTTTATCTTGCATAGGGACAAAGTGGATTTCTATCTCATATCCTGCTCCAGAAGCTATTTTACTTAAAGTATCAAGTTTTGGCATTTGTTTACCTGATTCGAGACGTGCAAGCTGTGGCTGTTTTATTCCTACTCGCACAGCAAAATCTCTTTGATTCAAACCACTTGCTTTTCTAAGAGCAATAACTCTTCGTGCAAGGTCAAATTCAGATTCCAAAGCATCATACTCAACTTTAACTTCAGGGTCTGCTAGTACTTCTGAACGAATGGAATCCCATGTTACTTTTTTATGATTCATTATTGTTTACTTTATGATTAATATTAATTTACACCGATTTAAGAATTATCTTCCTGTTTAACATCTTGCTTGCTTAGGAAGTCTTTCATTCGCTCCAAAGCCAGTTTAAGCTCTTTTTTAGGAGTTTTTTGGGTTTTCTTCTGAAAACCATGAAGCAAGATAAATTGTTTCCCTGTCCAGGCAAAATAGATTACACGATAAATAATTAGTATTTTGTTCTACCCTTATTTCATAAAGTTTTTCCTCAAGTGGTTTAACATAAGGCATACCAACTGCTGTACCTTGCTCTTCTAATAGGTCAAATATACGACCAATTTTCGCCTTTACTTTTGGTTTCTGTACCTTAAACCAGTCTAGAACAGGAGAATTGTCTTCATCGATTTGGTAAAACTCAATTTTCCACTCACCCACTACAATTAACACCCATGATAACGTTAATGTTATCAAAGTTTAGCATTTTATGCAGTAAATAGTCTGAAGGAGTGACAAACGAACCTTTGCAGTCAAGGCAGAAATTATTACCCTTTGAGGATTGTGGACTTATAATGAAAAAATTGGACTAAGAGTTTAAATAAGAGACTATGCTTAGTGACCCCAAAAAAATTGTGTTACCAAGCACGAAAGAATTACCTTGTTCGGACGATACACCTGTGGATAACGAAGACCAAAATTTTTTGCCCAATGTTCTATTGTTTCTACTCAACTCAATTTGGGCATCTCGAATGGATTGGTTCTTCGGCATAGATATGGGGATTTATCATACAACAGGTGTTAGTCCGAGAGTACCTGTAGTGCCTGATGGGTTTCTGAGTTTAGGGGTTCCGCGTAAAAAAGACGGAGAATCTCGCAGAAGTTATGCGGTTTGGGAAGAAAATGAAGTAGTACCGATTTTGACATTAGAAATAGTATCTCACACTCCAGGCGCCGAATATGACCAAAAGCGTGATATCTACGCGAAACTTGGTGTGCTTTACTATGTAATTTATAACCCTCTATATTGGTATCGTGACCAACATCAACCATTTGAAGTGTATAAACTAGTAGGCAAATCATATCAATTACAAATTGGTGAACCTTACTGGATGCCTGAAGTCGGTTTAGGTATAGGAAGATATCGAGGTATATTTGCTGGTATTCAACAAGAATTATTATGTTGGTACGACGAGCAAGGAAATCGTTATTTGACAGCAGACGAAAACGCTTTTTATCAGCAACAACGTGCGGAACAAGAACGGCAACGTGCGGAAAAGTTAGCACAGTATCTACGTTCTATTGGTGTTGACCCTGATAATTTACCAAGTAACTAGTACTTAAATGGTACAAATTATATCTATGTAGAGACAAGGGTTTAATCGCGTCTTTACGATGTTTTGTAAGATGGCGGAAATTATTCTTTGTGTCCTTTGTGTCTTTGTGGTTAAAAAATATATTGACTGCACAGGCTTTCCGGCCTGTGCTACAATTACAACCTGTAAAAAAAGGGCACGACATCATCGTGCCCTTGTGTATTTAAGTTGAAGTTACAATTTAGCCAACGTTAGCTAAAAGCAATTCAGGTTTTTCTACTTTTCTGACTCTGACTTGACCGTCGTCGTCTACATCAACTACTGCTTTGTCACCATCAACAATTTGGCCTGCAAGTAATGCTTCGGCTAATGAGTCTTCTAACAGACGCATAATAGCTCGACGTAATGGTCTGGCACCATAGCTTGGGTCATAACCTTCTTGTACCACGCGGTCTTTAAAGCGCTCGGTAACTTCGAGGGTAATACCTTTTTCAATTAGACGGTTAGAAACGTCTTTAAGCATAATGTCAGCGATTTGCTTAACTTCGTCTTTGTTAAGTTGGGTAAAGACAATAATGTCGTCAAGACGGTTGAGGAATTCTGGACGGAAGAAAGCTTTGAGTTCTTCGTTGACTAAGTTCTTGATGCGGTTGTAGCTTGCTTCAGCTGCATCCTCGAACTGGAACCCTAAACCACCACCACCTTTTTCGATAACTTTGGAACCAATGTTCGATGTCAAGATAATTAAAGTGTTTTTGAAGTCCACTTTTCTACCTTTCGCATCGGTAAGGTGTCCGTCATCGAGCAATTGCAGCAACATATTAAATACATCGGGGTGCGCTTTTTCGATTTCGTCGAATAGCACTACTGTGTAAGGTTTGCGGCGAATTGCTTCGGTAAGTTGTCCGCCTTCATCGTAACCTACATAACCTGGAGGCGAGCCGATGAGTTTGGAAACGGTGTGACGTTCCATGTACTCAGACATATCAAGACGAATCATCGCATCTTCGGCACCAAAGAAATATGCTGCCAAAGATTTTGCTAACTCAGTCTTACCTACACCTGTAGGACCTGAGAAGATAAAGCTGGCAATTGGTCGATTTGGATTTTTCAAACCAACGCGCGCACGTCGAAGGGCACGAGATACTGCGGTAACAGCTTGCTCTTGTCCAATTAAACGCTGGTGCAATGTATCTTCGAGGTGCAACAGCATTTCAGATTCAGACTCTGTAAGCTTGTTGACAGGAACACCTGTCCACGAAGCAACAATTTGTGCAATGTCTTCTTCGTCAACAGTGGGGTTACTAATAAAGCCATTTTCTTCAGCTTTAAGTTGTTCTTCAAGCTCTAGTTCTTTGTCACGCAGTGTTCCTGCTTTATCAAAGTCTTGAACACGAACAGCTTGTTCTTTGTCCTTACTAACTAATAATAATTCGCGTTTAATGTCACGACTTGCAGCGTTTTGTGAGTTCCGCAAACGCACGCGCGAACCGGCTTCGTCAATTAAGTCGATAGCTTTGTCAGGTAAGAAGCGGTCAGAAATATATCTATCAGATAATGTAGCGGCAGCTAGTAAAGCTTCATCAGAAATAGTAACGCGGTGATGTTGCTCGTATACCGAGCGCAAACCATATAATATCTCGATGGTTTCTTGGACTGAAGGTTCACCAACCATAATCGGTTGGAATCTTCGCTCTAATGCTGCATCACGCTCGATGTGCTTACGATATTCATCGAGGGTTGTGGCGCCTAGACACTGTAGTTCGCCACGTGCTAACGCTGGTTTAAGAATATTGGCAGCATCCATGCCACCTTCAACTCCACCGGCGCCTACCAAAGTGTGAATTTCATCAATCACGAGGATGATATTTCCGGCTGTGCGGATTTCCTCCATGATTTTCTTAAGACGCTCTTCAAAGTCGCCACGGAAGCGTGTACCTGCAACAAGTAAGCCCATATCAAGGCTAACAACCTGCTTGCCCATCAAAATATCAGGAACATCTTGGTTGATAATACGCTGCGCCAAACCTTCGGCGATAGCTGTTTTACCAACACCAGGTTCTCCTATTAATACAGGATTGTTCTTGGTACGACGACCGAGAATTTGAACGGTACGCTCGATTTCTTTGTCACGACCAACAACTGGGTCAAGCTTGCCTTCTTGCGCTAGCTTGGTCAAGTTCTTACCAAATTCTTCAATAGTAAGATTTTGCTGGTTGCGACGCGGACCGCTACTACTAGCACCCGGCGCCACTGCGACTTCTTCACCCAAACGGCGAATTACAGCAGTGCGAACTTCTTTAAGGTCAATACCCAAATTTTGTAGTACTTTAGCTGCAACACCTTCGCCTGCGTCAGTTAAACCTAAGAGTAAATGTTCAGTGCTAATGTAATTGTTGCCTAGTGTACGTGCTTCTTTAAAAGCTTGCTCAAATAAACTTTTAACTTTAGGGGTAAAAGGAATCTCTGGTGGTACGAACCCAGAACCTCGACCAATAATCTTCTCGACTTCGCGACGCGCATCTTTGAGGGTAACGCCCATGTCACTCAGCACTTTGGCGGCAACACCGTTTCCTTCTCCAATTAGCCCGAGGAGAATTTGCTCAGTGCCGACGAAATTGTGCCCCAGGCGGCGTGCCTCCTCCTGAGCTAACATGATTACCCGAATGGCTTGGGAAGTGAAGTGTTCAAACATAAGCGGGCTATTGCCTCCCTTGCTGGTACGACGTTGGGTGATATTGAATCTCACCCTCAGTTTAAGTTGTTTGTACTTTCTTAAAGATAATGTATCTTTATTTTAAGCACTGTGACAGTAGTGAGAGCCGTATGCCTAGAGTTGTATTAGCCGCCTACTTAAGTAAAGTGCTTGAAAGCCTTATTATTAGGCAGTTTTCTCTAGGTATAGTTACGAAAAAAAGTATTGATTATGACTCTAGACCAGCAACATCCCCAATATAATCGTGACCGCCCCATAATTGAGAGTTTGCTTCAAGGCGAACCATCTAATCTTAACTTAGCAGAATTAGCTCGTTTGCGGGTGCGTTATAATGGCTTTCCAGGCGCCCGCGACATTCAAGCTAATTTAGACACAATTTTACAAAAATGGAATTTAACTGAAGAGCAGCTATTTGAGCGCACTCGTCTTATACATGAAGCGGGTGGTATATATAAAACTCGCGGTAAGCGCGAAGAACAAGATTGGAATTAATTTTACTGAAACTTCAATAGTTCCAAACTTCCGCTATCTATTAAAATGTATACTCCTAGGCAAATTAATACGATTGGCGCCAATATACTTCCATATTGATTAAAAACGCCAGTAATTGCACGATGTCGTGTAAAAAAGTATCCTAAATAACACCATACAGCAATCAAAATATAGAAAACTATAAGAGTTATAAGCAATTGCTGAAGAGTACTACTTGCAAATAAAGGCACATATATACTGATATTATCACCACCATTAGCAAAGGTCACGGCGGCAACGTTGTAAATTTGAGGCGCCAATAAGTTATTAAATATATTATTGCCTCGATTTGTAATTGCAGTTACAGCTTGGATTTCATCATTATTATTATCATCGTTTTGACGTTTTACTAATTGATATATACCGATAATGATTGGTAAAAATCCTAACAAACCAATTAAGGAACGTTCAATAACTAAACCACCAAAGAAACCGGGTAAACTAGCCAGGATTATTATAGAAAAGCCTAAATATTGTCCAATGATAATATGACGCTTACGAAAGTTAGCGTTTACTTGTGCGAAAAGTAACGTTAAAATAATTATGTCGTCAAGATTCGTTGCCGCAAAAGCAGCACAAGCTGATGCAACTGCACCCAAAAATTGGTTCATTTTGATGCACGATGTTTATTTATCTATTTGTTTTGTTTTTATCTACTGAAAGATTTTTATCTTTAGTATTCTTTGGTAGTTTTGCAGACTCAGTGTTTCGCTTCAAAACGCGCGTTAAACGGTTTATAGATTGTCTACGCTGCATTGCTTCTTTTGTTTCTGGAATTTGCGAAAATTCTGCAACTGGGAAAATTTCACCCGGTGTTGAGGTACTAAATGTCGCGTTTGGTGTAGACACTGGTGCAGATGGTACTTGAATTACTTGATTACGTTTCATCATATCAAGGGTTTGCGCGACTTGAACTTGCTGTTCTATCTGTTGTGTAGAAGAAACTAAGCTGCTTAAACCGTTGACAAGCTGTCGAAGATTGGTACGGAATTTAGGGTCTCCTGTCAACTCATCAAGGTCAGAAGTAATTTTTTGGGTGTTTTCAAATGTTACCCTAGCTGAATCTAATGTTTGTTGAAGAACGACAGCGTTTTTAGGGTCGGTGAGAGTTTTAGTAGCATCGCGTAAATTTGCTGATGCTAGTGCTGCGTTTGCAGAAAGAGTTTCAAAGTTTTTTATTAATTCACCTTGAGTCAAACGGTTAATAGCTGGAGAAAGACCACTAGCAGCTACACGTAATTGGTTACTACTAGCAGAAATATTGTTGAGTGTCGAAACTAAAGAAGAACGGTTGGTAGTTACAAGACTATCGAGGTTGCCAAGTAGCTTATTTGCTTGACCTGCTGTGCTACGTAATTCGTTCGCTGTAGAACTAAATTGACCAACTGTAGAGTTTAATTGATTTGCTGTGTTGCCAAATTTATTGAGAGTTCTGTCAGCAGTTGCAGTGAGTTGTGCTGTTGAAACGGTGACTTGATTTGCTGCACGCTGTACGGAAGTTGTTACACCAGAAGTCGTATTGAGTTGGGACTGTGCGGTTTTACCTAACGAGTTTAAAGTTTTACTCAGTTCAGAAACGTTAGCAGCAGCTATTGCCCCTTGTTCGAGCGTGCGATTCAGATTTTGATAAAATTTTTCGTTAGTAAATCTATCTGCTAACTCAGTAGTTGAGCGCAAAACTTCATCAACATTAACACCAATTTGACCCTTTAAACGCGAGTTATTACAAACAATCTGTTTATTGTCACAATTTGGTTCTAACGGTTTCGCTGCAATGGCGCCTTCTGGTATCTTGGACAAAGGTGTAATATCAATAAGGCTTTCGGCAATTAAACCGCTTTGATTCGCTTCAACTTTAACATCTCGCGGAATAACTAAGTCACGTTGAGAAATTTCTAGTTCCACCTCAACGTTATTCGGACCCGGTCGAATTGCAGCAATTCTACCTACTTTAACACCGCGAAAGCGAACGGGGGCGCCTTTTTGCATTCCACCAGCATTACTAAAATCAACAAAGATTTTATAGTTACTTTGAGTGGCATTAAAACGATTGAGCCATAAAAAAATTAGCCCAAACACACCAAGTCCAGCTAGGAATAGTAACCCTACTGTACCTTCTCGGACTGTACGCAATGAACGCATTTTTATTTCCTCTCTTTATTAGTTTAGCAATGAGTGATGAGTGCTGAGTGCTGAGTGCTGAGTATTAGGTATCTCCTAACTCATAACTCCTAACTCCTAACTTTACTCAGCACTCAGCACTTTCCACTCAGCACTTTACTTTATCCCACAACATGAATTGGGCCAGCAATACTGCCACTCAAAAATTGTCGAATTAATGGATTGGATGTTGTATCCATATCGCTTACGTGTCCTTCCCATTGCACCCGACCTTGGTAAAGAAACACAAGTTTATCAGCTGTCCGGCGTATCGTACTATCTTGGTGGGTAACAATCGCATAAGTACTACAAACTCCTTGGGTACACTGCAACTGACGTATCAAATCTTCGATAACCGTTGAAGCGATGGGGTCTAAGCCAGCTGTAGGTTCATCATATAACAAAACTTCAGGTGCCTCGTTGGGACTATCAGGGTTAGAAATAATCGCACGTGCAAAACTCGCACGTTTCCGCATCCCTCCCGAAAGTTCCGATGGATATTTATCTGCACTTCCTCCCAAACCGACCATCTCTAACTTCTCATGTACTATATCTCGAATTCGCTTTCTAGATAACTTCGAGTGTTGATACAGCAAAAAACCCACGTTTTCTTCCACAGACAGCGAGTCAAACAATGCAGCTTGCTGAAACACCATACTAATTCCAATCGGGTCAGCACTATCCTCGATTAAACCCTTTCGTCGCACTCCTTGTACATAAATCTCTCCACTGTCAGGTGCTGTTAACCCCGCAATTACCCGTAATATAGTTGATTTTCCAGTTCCTGATGGGCCAATTATTCCCAGTGCTTCACCTCGATAAATTCTTAAATCTATATTATCTAATACTTTATTATTACCAAATGCCTTGGAAATACCTTTAAGTTCTATTAATGGTTCAGTCATGGCTAAAATTAACTATTAACTACTGTACGGGCGGGTTTATCTATATGCTGGTAAAATAAGAAGTTTAGGTGAACCTGCCCCCAACATGTTTAATTTTGATGTCATAGTTATTGGTAGCGGTATCGGTGGGTTAACAGCAGGTAGTTTACTTGCACGTTATGGTAAGCGTGTGGTTGTGTGTGAAAGTCATACAATTGCCGGTGGTGCTGCACATAGTTTTAGACGACGTGGTTTTGAATTTGATTCTGGACCCTCCTTCTATTGTGGTCTTACAGGCGCCAATAGTCTGAATCCTGTAAAACAAGTATTAGATATTTTAGGCGAATCTATAGACGCTCTTGCATATGACCCATTAGGACACTATCATTTTCCAGAGAATACTGTCCCTATTTATAGCGATAACTCTATTTATCTCAAAGAAGTATCAAAAATAACACCACAAGGTGCTATCGAACTTCAACATTTTATAGATAAAATGCTTCCACTGTATGAAGCTATGAAAGGAATTCCGACTATCGCTTTACGTACAGACTGGCAGATGATACCTATATTACTAAAAAATTATTTACCTTCACTACTGAAAATGCTACCATTACTGCCACTGATACAAAGCTCAGTCGGTAGTGTAATGGATGCAACAGTTACAGACCCTTGGGTGCGGCGCCTAATTGACTTAGAATGCTTTTTATTATCAGGCTTAAAAGCACATGGTACTATTGCGCCAGAAGTAGCATTTATGTTGGGAGAACGTTCTCGTGCAGGAGTTGAATATCCTTACGGTGGAAGTGGAGCAATAATTCAGGCGTTAGTGCGCGGCTTGGAACGTTGGGGTGGTACGCTTCGTTTAGGGTGTCACGTAGAGCAAATTTTGCTTGAGTCAGAAAAAGCTGTTGGAGTCAAGTTGAAAAATAATGAGATAATCAGGGCGCCTATCGTTATATCAAACGCGACAGTTTGGGATACTTATACAAAGTTATTAAATCCAAACGACTTACCAGCATCATATCGTCAAAAAGCTTTACAAACACCAGCCGTCGAAAGCTTCATGCATTTACACTTGGGTATCAAAGCTTCTGGTTTAGAAAACTTAACAGGACACCATGTAGTAGTTCACGACTCAAAGCTTGATATAACAGTCCCAGGAAACACCTGTATGATATCAATTCCTACCGTCTGGGATACTAACTTGGCGCCACCAGAACATCATGTAGTTCATGCGTACACATTAGAATCATATAAAGGATGGGAAAGAAACGAAGAGTACGAAGCAAAGAAAAACTCAAAAGCACAAACACTATATAGAGCGTTAGAAAGAATCATACCCGACATTAGGGAACGTGTAGTATTAGAACTTATTGGAACACCATTAACACACGCATATTATTTAAGAAGACATCAAGGAACCTACGGTCCAGCAATAGAAGCAACAAAAGGAATGTTTGAAGGCGCCAATACACCCATCAAAGGATTATACCGCGTTGGTGACAGCACCATGCCTGGTATCGGAGTCCCCGCCGTAGCTGCTTCCGGAATACTATGCGCGAACACCCTCCGTAATAAGCACTTCAGTGCTTAACACAAATCATATTATGGCGCCAGATAAATAAAATGTCATTCAGATTCATCGGATGTAGTAGCAACATTATCTAACTGAACTTTATTATATAAATCTGGTATCTCAATTTGAAAAATAATCGAATTTAAAGTAATGCTTTTATCTTCTTCATAGTATTCACGGAAAGAGCAATTTTGCTTACCAGTTTTATGGTAATGCTCAACATGAATGTGAGTTGGGTCAATTAACAAGTACTCTTGAAAAGTCTTAATTGTACGGCATGCCTCAAACTTACCCTCTTTGTCGTATGCTTGAGTTGATTTCGATAGCACCTCAATGATAATTTGAGGGTTGGTAACAATATCAGTACGCTGCATCTTCTAACCTAAGATACTCCTCAAAAGTGTAGAATTGTTGCTGAGAAATTAGCATAATGTTATAGCCGAATGCATATGCTTTGATTGTATAGACAATTTTGAAAACACTGTTTATATAATTTTGTGCGCCAATGGCGCACAAAAAATAGCTTAATAGTCATTGTGTACTAGCTAAATCGATTTAACAACTCTTCGCGCGATAACTGTAGCAGTAGAGGACTAAATTCTTCAGGTGACAGCAAAGCTATGGGTTGAACAATCGAGCTTAATTCATTATCAAGGGCGCCGAACCTAACTTTCAAGAGATTTTCTATAGTAGCACGGCGTTCTACTTGTACTCCTTCTTGCCTAACATCAGCCAATTTTTGCTCGTAAAGAGGTGATAACTGCATAATTAATTTCCTTTCGTCCTTATCTTTTTTTAAATCTTCTCGAACTTCTAAAGTCGTTTTTAAGCTTAATAGTAGCTCAATGGCTTTTTTCCGCAGTGCGTTGCTTTCAGGAAGTGCTTCGAGTTCCCTCACTGCTTGTTCCCGCACTCTTCCTCTTCCTAAAATTCTTAACCATAGTGTATCTGGAGTACGAGGTAGTTGATGGATGACGATAACTACACTTTTGAGTGTGTCACCAAGGAAATATACTCCTCGACCCCAGTTGTCCTCATCGCTGTTTGCATTTAATC
Source organism: Calothrix sp. PCC 7716 (assembly GCF_019977735.1). GTDB lineage: Bacteria > Cyanobacteriota > Cyanobacteriia > Cyanobacteriales > Nostocaceae > Dulcicalothrix. The sequence continues at coordinate 8,213,074 of NZ_AP025018.1, forward strand.
CTCCTAATATGGCTTTTGAAGCAGTTGGTGTTAAAATCCATAATCGAGGCAACCCAGATTCTAGAATGCGAGTTTTACTCTGTCGTTCCATGTCAGCAAACAAGGTAAATAATTTACCCATGCAACTGCGAATTTCTGAACGAGTCGCTGCGTTTCTAAACGGTTCTATTAATGCGGGTTGTAATGCAAGGCGCCCTAATAACCCTATTTGCATTGTACCTTGTGGCGGTTGTGATGAAGGCGCAAAGTAAACGTCTATTTCTCTAATTTCTGCTGGTACTTTACAACTTGTTTCAACTTTGCCTAACGGTTGTAACAATTCTTTAAGATAACTTTTAGAAAATTCATCGTATGGGAATTTGGTCATTAGCTGGTAATTATTATAGTACTGCTGCACCTGTATGTAATAATAGCTTTAGCTATTCCATAGGTTTTCGGTTTTGCAATATCTTTAAATCTATTCAACGTTTCCATTACATATTGCTGCAAAATTAAAAATGATAGATATTTACAAGGCTTTGTGTAATATCTTATTCTAATGTTCTATAAGTTATGACAAGCCTTAAGTCCTTTTAAATTTTTATAGTATGCTGACTTATCCCAATTTAGAACAAGCGCTGAAGCATCACTTTGGTTACGACAATTTTCGCCCAGGACAGCGACAGATTATCGAAGGCGCCTTGCAAAATCGGGACTTACTCGTAATAATGCCTACAGGTGGAGGAAAATCACTGTGCTTTCAGCTACCTGCGCTAATTCGACCTGGGTTAACGGTTGTGGTGTCACCGTTAATAGCGTTGATGCAAGACCAAGTGGAAGCACTGCAAAAGAATGGTATAAATGCAACATTTCTTAATAGTAGTTTAAGTTCACATCAAGCTCGGTTACGCGAACAAGCTATTCTCAATGGTAAAATTAGATTACTTTATGTGGCACCAGAGCGGTTAATGAGTGAAAGGTTTTTACCGTTTTTGGATTTAGTTCAGCATCAAATAGGAATTTCGAGTTTTGCGATAGATGAAGCACACTGTGTATCAGAATGGGGACATGATTTTCGTCCAGAATATCGTCAATTAAAATCGCTGCGTCAAAGATATCCAGATGTTCCGATGGTTGCACTGACTGCGACAGCAACCGAACGAGTACGTTCAGATATTATTGAGCAATTGGGATTGAAAGACCCAAATATACATCTTACCAGTTTCAACCGCGAAAACTTATTTTATGAAGTTCGCACCAGAACCAAAAACGCTTATGCTGAATTATTAGAAATGATTCGTGAGAGTGATGGTTCGACAATTATTTACTGTTTGACTCGTAAGCAAGTAGACGAACTAACTTTTCAACTGCAACACAGCAAAATATCTGTTTTAGCTTACCACGCTGGTTTATCTGATGAAGAACGTAGCAGCAACCAAACTCGCTTTATTCGTGATGATGTGCGTGTAATAGTCGCGACAATAGCTTTTGGGATGGGTATTAATAAACCGGATGTACGGTTAGTAGTTCATTATAACTTACCTCGGAACTTAGAAAGTTATTATCAAGAGTCTGGACGTGCAGGAAGAGATGGGGAGTCATCGAGGTGTACTTTATTTTTCAACGTTGGTGATATAAAAACAATTGAATGGAGTATTGCACAAAAAACCGATGAACAAGAACAAAAAATCGCGCGTCAGCAGTTGCGGCAAGTGATAGACTATGCTGAGACTAACGTTTGTCGTCGTACAGTTCAACTTGGTTATTTTGGTGAACGCTTTGCTGGTAACTGTGGAGCATGTGATAACTGTCGTAACCCTCAACCAACTCAAGACTGGACGTTAGAAGCTATGAAGTTTTTATCGTGCGTCGCGCGTTCTAAAGAAAAATTTGGCATGACGCATGTTATAGATATATTACGCGGCGCCAAAACCGAGAAGATTAAGTTATATGAACACGATAAACTTTCGACATACGGTATTGGTAAAGATAAAACAGTAAACGAATGGCGAACATTAGCACGTTCATTACTACAGCAAGGTTTTCTCGAACAAACTACTGACGGATATTCTGTATTAAAGCTAAATGAACAGAGTTGGGAAATAATGCGGCGCCAGCGTACAGTATTAATAGTAGTACCCGCAGCGCAAAAAGTCGCTTTACAAGAACTAAGTGGAAATAATGTAGAAACCGAATTACTATTTCAGAGATTACGTTCACTACGTAAAAAGTTAGCAGATGCTCAAGGAGTGGCACCATATGTTATCTTTGCTGATTCTACGTTAAAATTAATGGCACAATCACGACCGCAAACCAAACAAGCATTTAGCAAACTTTCAGGAGTTGGTAGTCATAAATTAGCAGAATATGGAAGCCAATTCGTCAACGAAATTTGTGCATACTGTAGAGAGAATAATTTATCATCAGAAAAACAAGAAATAACTCCGATTGTAAATAATACAGCAACAGGCACAGAAATAATGAGCTTGCAATTACATAAAGAAGGTTTAAATATCAATGAAATAGCGAGAAAACGTAATTTAAAACCTTCAACAGTAATGCGTCATTTAATTGATTTAATGGAAAAAAATCATGATATAGATATAAATTTATTAGTACCAGTAAAAAAACAGCAGGTGATTTGGAAAGTATTAGATACTCTAGGTGATATTTCACTGACTCCAATAAAAGAATATCTTGGTAATGATTATAGCTTTGAAGAAATTAGACTAGTTAAAAGTAAATGGAAAAAAAACTCGAAGAAATAATGGTTCTTCAAATATCAGTTCGTTTAGCTCGACCCCAAGATGCAGAACAAATGCATCATATTCACGTTAACTCAGTGCGTCAACTTTGTGCAATTGACTATACAAAAGAGCAAATAGAAGCTTGGGTAGGTCATTTAAACCCCGAAACACTTCGTCAATACATAATAAATGGCGCCAGATATGAAGTACAATTTGTTGCAGAAGATGAAAATGGCACAATAATAGGTTTTTCAGCTTTTGATAAAAATGGAGATATTAATGCTGTTTACGTTCATCCGGACTATACACGTCAAGGAGTAGGGAAACAGCTACTTAAAGCAGTAGAAAACGAAGCACTAGCTCATAACTTCACAAAGCTACAAATATCAGCATCTATAACTGCTCTTCCTTTCTACAAAGCAAATGGTTATAAATTTATTAAATATTCATCACATCGCTTGCGTTCTAATGTAAAAATACCATGTGCCTTACTAGAGAAAACACTTGCAACGGATGTAACGGATGTAACGGATGGTTAATTTTAACTTTAATTAAATATTAAATTATATAGTGATGTGTTTTTTGGATGTTATATTTACCTGAAATTAAAATAATGTCATTTTTAGGTAATTATTTATACTCGAACAAAATTTAACATGTCAAAGATAATAGGCATCGATAACATGACTGTGGAAGCAGTAAACAACGAGCTATCGAAAGGTGCCAAGTTTGTAGTATTTCCTTACTGCTTCTCGATAGTGATAATGTCATTCAAACGGAGTTCTGATATTTACTTTATTAAAGCAGGTGAAGGCGCCTTTGGTAAGAGCATTCCGTTTTTACTAATTTCATTATTCCTGGGATGGTGGGGAATACCTTGGGGAATTATTTACACGATTCAATGTTTGTTTGATAACCTTAGAGGTGGAAGAGATGTTACAGAGCAGGTAATTTCAGCATTAAGGCAAGAGTAATTATAGAAATTTTAATTCCTCTAATGAGATTTTCCATCGCTACCTAAATATTCACGATAACCGCAAATTTTATCGCCACTGACATCAAAAGAAACAGCAATACGGTTTTTGTAAGGTTGTCCCCGCATTATTCCTTCGTCTCTAAATTCAAAAACAACTGTTGTTTCGCTACTGGTGACTCTTTCTAGGCAAGTTAAGGTGATACTTGAGCCAAAAACTTCATTTACGTATTCAAAAAATTGCTTCGCTCTTTCTTTGCCAGTATTTAAACCTTGATATGGGCCGATGGGGAACCAGAAAGTAAAGTCATCACTAAGCATATCTAAAAAAGGATTCCAATCACCAGTCCCTAAGCCATGCATTAATTTGTCAAAACCTTGTTGACCAACTTTTAATGTATTATCTGAAGTTTCCGTCATTATTTTACCCAATAACAAATACTAGTAACCTATTAACATCTAACAACAATTTTACCCCAATTCTATTATATCTATAAATTTTATTACTAAATTGGATATTTCTTCAACTTGTTGATTCATCATTAAGAATGTTCCACCTTCTATTTCTACAAATTTTGCTTGAGGAATTATTTTGGTAATAGAAGTTCGATTCTCTGGTTGGGAAAAACCCATTTTTACAAGCGCTTTAATGTCTTCTGTTCCCGATAATACAGCAGATTTTGTGTTAATGCGGTACATGTAGCGACATGTCGCGTCTCTACAAGGTTTTGGGCAATTTTTCCCAAACTTTCATATTCAGCCCCATTCATTTCTAAACAAGCTTTGTCTTGCCAAACCTCAAAAGACTCTCCCATAGGGAAACCCGTCAGAAAGTATTCTGGTAGAACTATTAAACGACAGTCGAAACCAATAAAAGCAAGACTAACAGGTATTTGTTGCGCTAAACGGTTGATACTTTTTTGCATTAAATCACGGGCTTCTTGACGGTCAGCAGCCAAATTGACCGCATGACAAGTCATTTGCAACGCTAAAACTCTGTAAGATTCCATATTGTTAGCTTTTATATTGCGTGCAGTCTTATATTAAAGGAATATAATGTAAAAACCCGGTTACATGTGAACCGGGTTATGTATCGATTTGAACTAGCTGTGTATTTATGGGAAATAGATGTTTAATTTTCAGTAAGTAGGGTGGGCACTTCTTGACTGGGCGCCTCTGATAATGTTTCTGTTAAAGGTGGTTTGATTTTCTCTGCTCTGTCAGTGAGTAGCGTTGACAGCAACTTTGGTAATGCGATGCAAACAGTTGCACTAAAGAGTGTTAGGAGTAAACCCTCTGTCAAATTCAAAGCCTTCCCCCTTTTTTTTATAATTGGTTCTATTTATCAAGTGTGCAGCATATTGATTAATATATGTTCAACCGAATGTTTGGAATTTCTTTTGATAACTATAAGTTTAACTTAATATTAATTTTTGTAAACATAAGTCAACATAATATTAAAAAGGGAGATACTGCCCCTTGTAGGCAATCTCCCCATCAAGTTGCTCTACAAATTTGGAGAACATCTCTCGCAGAAGTGCGGGCTGAATTTACATGATGGAGTGGTTTTCAAGGTATAAGTAGCACAGAATGGAAAACTACTAACTTTTGGCTTATGCTTTTGTTTTTCTTTTTGAAGAACAAGAACTCGACTTTGTTTTATTGATTGATTGCCAAGAGCCAAAATCATTGAAACCATTCGCGGCAAAACAAGGCAAGTAATTGTGCTGACCAAAGTTAGTAATACGATATCTATTGAATTCATGTCTGGTTTACCTCTTAATGAATCGTAGTAGGCTGTGTGAATTTTACATTTTAGGTTTTAGACCTTGGGTTAAAAACAACTCAAGGCCTAAAATTCAAAATTTAAAATAGATGTGCGCTGCGGTCGTTCAGAGGGCATGTAAAGACGCGATTAATCGCGTCTCTACATAGCGCGGGTTTTGAAGCATCACTGTTTCTTTATATCAGCCTAACACAACATAGAGTTTAATCAATAGGTGAATTTATTTTGATGTGGAGAAGTCAATGTCATAAAGTTGTGTCTTTTTAAGTAGGTTATGCTATTTCTGATGCGGAATATGCTGGAAACAGTATTAGCTTAATTTTTAGGTAATAGTAGGGTGAGGTGGTTATGCTAAAAACATATGATGACCAAAATTTTTGGTGAGTTATAGTTTGCGCGAAGGTGAAGAACGCGAAGCATTTGATTGATTATTTAGATGTTGAGACACTGAGCGATATATGGCGTGAAGTAGCAAACCCATGTTAGGCATGTTGTGGCAGTTTATGACCCTCATCCGAAATCAGAAGTTGTTTTAACTTACACTCAATTCAATCAAAAAATTCAGTGTTTTGTGGCTGATTTACACGCTTTCTTGATGGCAACTGGTGATAGAAGCGTTTTAAAGCTATGCTAACGACCTGATTTTAACCGGACGTGTAAAAAATACTATTGTATTAACAAATAGTGAGAACTATTGAGCCATAAGCAATTGAGGATGCAGCAATAGTTCTTGACGGCGCCTTAAGCTATGTATACAAAAAGACAATGTTACACTGGCAGGCAGCCAAAAAATAAACTTGGAGAGTAAAATAATCCTGGATTTATTTCGTCGAAAACTTAACCTTGAGGTGCAAAATCGTCCTGGCGTTCCGTCCGGACGACCGTATAGGCACCTGCACGGTTAATTTTAGAGCCATTTTCGACAGAAAATGGTTTAATGACACAAACATTGAAGGTGAGGCGCAATTAGTTGTAATGGAACGTCCCAGACGATACTATTAACAACATGTTCGCCCTCACCTCCACAACTGTTAACTAATGAGTGAACGTGAAACTTTATGGATGTCTCCAAGCAACTACTATTAAAGCGTGCTGTCAATGTCAAAGCGATTGTTACTACGCTTTGGAAAGAAGAAGTACAGCAGCAACTTCAGGGTCAAATAATCCAAATTGACCAACAGCTACAACAACTCGATGTTCAAGGACAACGGGCAATAGCAGAAATTCAAAAACAAGGTTTGCAACCACCCGGACCACAAACCTTACAGCAAATAGATAATATCCAAGCGCAAGTCAACGAGAAAAAGAGTGAGTTATTAGAACAAAAGAACCAAAGCTTGCAAAATCTCCAACAGGTTCAGCTATTAGAACTCGACCAGGAAGTAAATCAATTCCAAATGGAAGGTTTCTTCCGCGTTGAACCAGGAGATAACTTAATTAGCAAGTTACAAGTCGAAGTAGTCATCCGTGATGGAGTCGTCGAAGAAATTCGCGGAGACATCTAAGAGAGTGAAAAGTGCTGAGTGCTGAGTGCTGAGTAGAGTTAGGAGTTAGGAGTTAGGAGTTAGGAGTTAGGAATTAAAGATATTACTCAGCACTTTCTACTCAGCACTCAGCACTTTCTACTCAGCACTATTCTCTGTGCTATTTCGTTTTCCCACCCAGACTATTTGCCACATAGGAGGAGAGGTAGCGAGTATTGTGCGTCCAAAAGTGCTGAGTTCGACGCGGTAGCGAACTGCATCGCGAGAGTTTTTAACTAGGTCGTTTTGAGTAATTGTTACTAAAGCTTGATTGGGTTGTGGGTAAGCGACCTCGACTTTTCGGGGTTTACCCTCAATACGATTTGTATCAAATGCTTCCATTGCTAATGATGCTGGGTCTGAACCTTGGAGCGCGGATTTGATACTTTCTAAAGGTATCTTTTTATATTTTGCGCGTTCCGGATTAGCTGCAATGTCAGCTTCTATTGCCACAGGGGGTTGTTGCGCTTGTGCGTTCTGATTGGTGTAAATCAGTGAGGATGAATTAGAATTGTTAAAAACAACGCTAGCGCTGATTGTGGCAAAGATACTGAGTATCAAAATAAAAAATATCTTTGACTTTGCCGACATAACAAAAACGTGTGTGTGAGAAGGTTTAGTTATCAACTTTGCATTCTAAGTCTATATACAGCATTTCCTCCGGTCGTTTTATAACTTTTATATATAAATCACACTTTGGGGAGAGAGGTCAGGAAAAAAAGGCTTATACAAAATTTATAGACATAAACATTATTAAGATGGTTCCTCGTGCGAAGAAGCAAGCTACAATTCGATTTGGCACAATTTATAATTTATCGATTAACCTAACCACACAAGATGAGCATTTACGAAGTATTCATGCCCGCACTTAGTTCCACCATGACCGAAGGCAAGATTGTTTCCTGGGCAAAATCACCTGGTGACAAAGTGGAAAAAGGCGAAACTGTGGTGGTTGTCGAGTCTGATAAAGCTGATATGGATGTGGAATCCTTTTATGAAGGATACCTTGCCCATATCATAGTTCAAGCTGGTGATTCGGCGCCTGTTGGGGAAGCGATTGCTTTTATTGTTGAAACCGAAGCGGAAATTGCCACTGCGGCAGCACAAGCAAAATCAACCGCACAACCTATTGCTTCTTCAGTTGCTGCAACAAACGGCGCTTTTTCAACCGCAACTGCACAAACCACAACAGCAAATAACGGCTCAAACCATCGCGAAGGTAGGGTTGTAGCGTCACCACGCGCTAAGAAATTAGCAAAAGAGCTAAAAGTCGAGTTGGATAAAATTACTACTGGTAGTGGTCCTTTCGGTCGTATTATTGCTGCCGATATAGAAGCTCTTGCAGGCAAAGTTACAACCGCGACACCAGTGGTTGCTCCTGTAGCTCGTGTTGAAACACCAGTTTACACACCAGCACCAGCTGCAAAACCAACTCCAACACCAACACCAGCACCAACACCTGTTCCAGCAGTGCCAGGAACAACAACACCATTTAACACGTTACAAAACGCTGTTAATAGGAGTATGGTTGCGAGTTTGGCAGTTCCAGTTTTCCGTGTAGGCTACACTATTACCACCGACGCTCTCGACAAACTCTACAAACAGCTTAAATCTAAAGGTGTGACAATGAGCGCGCTGCTAGCAAAAGCTGTAGCGGTAACACTACAAAAACATCCTTTATTAAATGCTAGTTATTCTGACTCAGGAATTGTGCATCACTCTGGCATCAATATAGCTGTTGCAGTTGCAATGGACGATGGTGGGTTAATTACACCAGTCTTGCAAAACGCCGACCAAACAGATATATATTCGCTATCACGTAACTGGAAGTCGTTGGTAGAACGTGCGCGTGCGAAACAACTTCAACCCGAAGAGTATAGTACAGGTACCTTTACTATTTCTAACTTAGGAATGTTTGGTGTTGACACATTCGACGCTATCTTACCACCTGGAACTGGTTCGATACTAGCAATCGGCGCCTCGTGTCCTCAAGTAGTTGCAACAGAAAACGGAATGTTTGGTGTGAAGCAGCAAATGCAAGTCAATATTACCTGTGACCACCGTATTATATACGGCGCCCATGCAGCAGCCTTTTTAAAAGACTTGGCATCGTGCATTGAAACCAACACACAATCATTGACTATGTAATATTTCTTAACATAGCGCTAATTTTTATTTATAAGGCTCGGTTTTACTCTTAACCGAGCTTATTATTTTAGATATAATTAAAAGGTTAGTCCTATGACAAAAGAATCTCCCTTAGTTTCTGTTATCATACCGGCTTACAATGCTGAGACTTTTATTAAACGAACATTGGATTCTATCCTCACTCAGACGTACACAAATATTGAAGTTTTAGTTGTTGATGACGGTTCGCTTGATGGAACTGCCGATATTTTAAAATCTTTTGTTCAGAAAGACAGTCGTGTCAAACTCTTGCAGCAGTCAAATGCAGGGGTAGCAGCAGCTCGTAATTTAGCAATTGAAAACTCTAGTGGTGAGTATATCGCACCGATTGATGCCGATGATATTTGGTATCCCCAAAAACTAGAAAAACAAGTGCAATGCTTACTAGAAGCTGACCCATCTGTAGGACTAGTTTATGCCTGGTCGGTCAACATTGACGAGGATGATATGATCTATGGAATACCTGATACTGAATATCATAGAGACTTTTATAGCGCAGAGGGAACTGTTTACCCACTTCTGGTGTACACCAACTTTATAGGCTGTGCTAGTGTACCTCTGATACGCCGATCTTGTTTTGAAAAAGTTGGTGGTTACAACTGTAAACTTAAATCACATAATGCTCAAGGTTGTGAGGATTGGGATATTTATTTGCGTATTGCTGAACATTACAATTTTAGGGTAGTACAAGAATTTTTGATTGGTTACCGTCGGGTAAGAGGAAGTATGTCTTATAACTATCGGTCAATGGAAAGGTCTTATAATCTGTTTATGGCAGATTTCCAACAAAGACATCGAGAAATTCCTACTTACATTTACGATTTGTCTGCCAGTAATTTTTGCTTTTATTTATCAGCAGCCAGCCAGTCTTGCGGAGATTATTGGAGTACTCTAGTCTTGGTATATAAAGGTATAAAATTAGACTATATCCAAATTGTTAGCTTATTTAAATATCAATTTTTAATTAAATTGCTTTTGAAAATTGCAGTTAAACCAATAATGTCTTGGATAGGTCTAGAGCATGACTATTGGTATGAGTATCTCAAGAAAAAATTTAAATTGCCTAATAATTTAGCTGTTAATCGTGTGATTAATGTTTCCCATATCCAGAAAAAAGCTGACGAATGTAAGCCATCGCGGAAACGATACAGCAAAATTCATCAACAAAGATGGTTGCAAGTGTTGCAGGTTTGTCGAGCAGTTGAATTATAGGTTTAATCACGGTACACGGTTTTACCATCACCAGGTAATATTGTTAGCGACCGAGGACTGATTTTCTCTCCAACGGAAACTTCAACATCTCCATCCCAAACTTCAATTGATAAAATTTTTCCATCCGTACTTTCATAGTCAAAATATTGACATTTTTCTGCTTTTCGTTTCATGGTTATACCAGTACGTGTCATTCTGGCTTTACCATAATCTACACGTGTATATATTTCTCCTGCAAAGTTTAATTCAGGTGGTGGGTCTTTACTTACATCAAGCTGGTTTGTCGGTTCTATTAGTGCAACTTCAACACGGTCATCTTCTTCGACTGATAACCAGGCTATTTTATCTTTGTCTTGTAGTAAATATTCGTACCAGTAGTAGGCGCCTTCTTGATAAGTCAATCTACCTTCGACTACCCAATCTATACCCATATGCTGGACTATATCACCAATCTGTAAATCAAATATAGTGGTATTTACTGGCGCCAGTTTTTTATTGGATGCGGTTGGTTTTAATAAGTTGAATATTTGTTTGCGCTGTGCGTAGATAATTACGGCAGCAACTGCGATGATGGCTAGAGCAATATATAACATTGTTTTAAATCCTGATGTGTAAAAATGTTTACCTTATTAGGCGCATAGGGCACAGAGGAGAAGTGGCGTTATGTACCCAACATCCTTATTTGTTGCATTTGGTAACGAACAATGACGGGATGAGTAAGACGATTGATTTCTGTGTTGCCAAACTCAATATCTTTAGGTAACTCGAATATATTTTGTAATAAGGGGGTGGTGAGATATCTAGTTGGAATTTCAAGTTTTAGTTTTGTTGTATCTATATTATTTCGTGATGCGAGAACAAAACCCCAAGGACCAAATGAGGGTACATCAGCAACATAGGGATGTACGGTAAGTCCTGTATGAGCGATTGTCGCAGTTATACAGCTTATAACTTTTGGTGTAAAGAATGAGCTTGATGCTTGGGTGACAAGAACACCATTTTCTGCAAGGCGCCCTATTAACCGTCGATAAAATCCATCTGAATAAAGTTTAGCTAAACTATCATGGTCTGGGTCAGGAAAATCGGCGATAATGACATCGAATATGTCGGGTAATTTAGGCGCCTGTACAAATGCATCGGCGTTGATGACTTGAACGCGCGGGTCTTTGAGTGAGTTAGCGTTTACTTTAGCTAGTTGCGGATAACGAGTAGCTAATTTGACGATTGTTGGGTCAAGTTCAATTAGAACAACACGCTCTACACCTTGCCATTTTAACACTTCTCGCACTGCCATTCCATCACCGGCGCCTAATACGAGTACTTTTTTACGCTCTGGAACAGCGCTCATAGCTGGGTGAACTAATGCTTCATGATAGCGGTACTCATCGACAGTAGAAAACTGTAAGTCACCGTCGAGAAATAAGCGCAGGTCTTTACCTTGACGTGTTAAAACAATACGTTGGTAAGTTGATTGAACTCGCTTAATGATTGGTGCATTATATAAATTGTTTTCGAGCTTGTTGCCTAACGGGATAGATGCTGGCGCCGATATAAGTAAGACTATACCTAATATCAATCCTGCATATCCCCAACGACGCATCGATGGAAAACACTGTCCAATAGCAAATACCATTAAAGCAGGAAAGGCGCCTAACACAAACGCAGTCGGAAACATGGTCAGAAAGGGTAATAAAAGTAGGGGGAATGATAGCGACCCCAACAAACCACCCAAATAATCAAGTGCCAATACTCCAGATATAGCATCGCGCACACCATCAACTATTTCAAGCAAGCGTGCGAGAATCGGCACTTCTAACCCTGCTAAAATTCCCAGTAATATAGTGACGACGAATAAAGCTTGCCAAATAACAGCGCTATCGGCAACGAACAGCGCGAATAATGCCATTGGTAACAAGGCAGTTAAAGGTGCTATGAGTAGTTCAATTTTGATAAAGGCAGTTAGCATTTCACGCTGTAACGCGCGTCCTTGTTCTTTGGGTGCGATAAATCTGCTCAAGTATGAACCGATACCCATTGCTGCTAAAAATCCACCTATGGCGATACCATATGCTAATGCTTGGTTGCCCATTAGATAGCTTGCTAGGTTGCCTAGTAATAGTTCAACGGCTAATCCTGTGCCAGATGATACTGCGGCTGCTAATAATAATGTTCTTCGCTGTACTTTGTTTATGAAAATACTTTCTTCTGTTTCGGCGCCCATATGTTTGTAATAATCCAATATCTTGTAAGGGCGGGTTTAGAGGTATCTTACAAGAAAATTTGCAATTTTGGGTTAACCCCCCCCTACTTGCCGCTTCCGGGTCCACCACCTTGGAAATTTTCGTAACTGGTGCGTTCTGTGGATGTAAAAATCCATACACCTTGGGAATTATATCGCCCTGATGGATTTGTGCCTTCGCGCGGTGAATAATTTGATTGCTGTTCTTGACGGAGAACTAGCGCACTAGAGTCGGTGACGCTGGCATAAATTGTTGAAGCAGCAATTAATACAGTTCCGGCAGATAAAATTTTGGTAATCATAATTTAATTATTTACAGCTACGTCCTTATTGTTTTCCAAATAAATTACATTAGTAGGTAGAAGAGTTCGGGCGCCATCGCGAACTATTAGTTTTGTTCGGTCTATAGGTGCATCAGGATAAACTTCTACGTGAAAACCGTAAGAGTTGCGTTCAGGTATTACAAAGAATTTGTCTAGTTTAGCAACAGCTTTTATAAACTGCCCATCTTTTGTTTTACGCTCAACATTAACATCAGTTGAGTCGCAGTATATTTGTTCGCCATAGCCATCATTAATAACTAGCCTAACTTCTACTTGTCGAGGCGCCGTTTCGTCAGCTTCGACTTCAACGCGAACACGCACCAAACGTTTTTCTCCTCCCAATATTCCACGTCCAGTAGGGTCACTATCCTGAATTTTTTCAAAAATCGCACGCTTGCCACTTTTACGGGCAGCATACATCGTTGCCAACGCTAAAGGACAAGAAAAAATCATTCCTAACCATAAATATCCAGTATCTATTATCCCGTCACTGACAGTAACTTGAAACGATACAGGTTGATTTAAATCTTTTCCTTCTGTAGTTCCATAATCAAGCAGTGCCAGCGCAACAGTCAATGTCTCATCTTGCTTGGCACGTACATCTAGCCCACCAAGAGTATCTTGTTCAGCCCAACTTCCATACTCTCCCTCTTCATACCAAGTACCAGTTTCACTCCATCCTTCCTTAGTACCTGATGCAATTATTTTACCAGCTTTATCAAGCAATTGTATTTCAAACGCTACCCACTCATTTGCGTTTATTCGCGCTTCTGCATCAACACGCAAGGCGCCGAGCATATGTGGTTTTAATTCTATAGGTTTAAGTTTTGCAGGCTCATCATCAACCGTTACTGTTTCATTTAACAGCGTTCGCTGCCACATTGGTGACAGAATTAACGTTACAAAAATTAATATGAAACTAGTGAAGGCGCCCCAAGCCCACCAATCAATAAATTGGCTTGTTCGCTTCGTTGTTGTAGTCACTTGCATTGTAATTGTATAAATTAAAAAAGCGTGTTAATTACTCCATATTAGCCCTCGATTTTTCAAAATGGCAAAAACTTGCAACGGATTATGAACGGATGTAACGGATAGTTAACTCATTTTTGAAAGAGGCACCGTAAAAATCTTATACGTATAATACAAACATGCAAAATCTGGACTTCATGTCATGAGTCGGGAACGAAGGGCGCAGTTTACCCGAAGAAAGCGCGCATCTTCAATATGACTTCTGTCATGAGTTGCGAGCGTAAAGCGGAGCTTTTCCGATTATGACTAATCATTGGTATCTTTGGGTTATGAGTCAAGTATAATATTATCAATGATAAAATATATGTTCTGAATACTAAGTAAACAGATAAAATGACTTTTACAGAATTAAAATATCAATTACTCTCGTTATCGCCAGCAGAAAAAGCTGAGGTGATTCAATTATTATCGCAAAGTCTAGCTAACACTTGGCAAGGAATAAACAAAACTCCTGGTGTCATGGGTGGTGATGCTTGTATTAGACAAACTCGTATTCCCGTTTGGTTACTAGTAAGTTATCAACGCTCAGGTCTAAGTGAAGCCAAAATTTTAGATAATTATCCAAGTTTATCAGCTGTTGACTTAGCAAATGCTTGGTCTTATGCCCAAGTATACGCAAACGAGATTGAAGCAGCAATTACAAAGCATAACGAAGCATAAATTAATGGCACGTTTATACGCAGACGAGCAGTTTCCACGTGAAACAGTCCTTGTGCTTCGGACTTTCGGACACGATGTTCTAACAGTTCAAGAAGCAGGTAAGGCTAACCAAGGAATTCCCGACGATGAAGTTCTGGCATTTGCAACAAGTATTGAGCGCACGGTCGTAACACTTAACAGGTATGATTTTATTAAACTGCATACGAAACAACCAGATCACGCTGGTATTATTGTTTGTACAGAAAATCAGGATTTTGCGATGTTAGCGACACGAATTAATGAAGCAATTTCTTGTTTTGAAGCATTAACAAGACAACTCATTCGAGTGTATAAATAGCTACAAGGCATTTTCTAACTCCGTAGATTATCCCACGTTTAACTAGGCATAATTAGAAGTTTATATATAATGAAATAAAAATATACAATTGCGTATTTGATATATAAGTACTATTGCGTCTTATTATTTTAGAAGTTGAGCGATACCGATTACTTTGTTTAAATCTTTGTAGTTGTTGTAACTCTTCTTGGGGGTACATAGGTACTTTGCCCATACAGTAAATATTGGCTTTATCAATAGCTACTTTGACTGAGCCTTTTTGAACACAAGGAATGACCTTGCCGTTTTCGGCTATATGGTCAACAAGTTCAGCACCTAGTTTTTCTGACGGTGTATAGTTTTCAGGGCTAATTTTAACCTCCAAATGAGATGTTGTCTTTACTTTTGATCAATTCTATCAAAAGATTTGTCATTACAATACTAACGTTCTCAATAGTCATGCTGTGATAGTACACTCAACTTAAGCATATGTAGCAATGGATATTAACCAATCACGTAATTCAGGTCGGCGCCGTAGACCTGCAATTAGTAGGTAAGTAAGGTGGGCAGTGCCCACCTTACATTATCAATACATCATAAATCTGTTGCTAGCATTTGGATAAAGCGTGGTGCGCTGGGGTCAAAACCTGCTAAGTCCCAGGACATGGAGGATTGAGGGTCAACAAGTGAGATTTTATTCGGCGCCAATGTTACATATACAGCTTTGGCTTTTGGGTTAACTTTGTGGTGATATTCTGCAAGTGCTTGACTTGGATGTTTTCGTCCTGCCCAGCTTTCGCAGTCTGTCCAGAAACAAATTACGTCTGCTTTAAATCGGTTTTTAATCATCCAGTCGTAAGCTACTGATGCATCGGTACCACCAAAGTTTTGATTACTTGCTTTCTTTATTGCTGAACTAAAGGAGTCTTTGGCTGTAATATTTAAGTCAATGAATTGTGTTGAGAAACCACGGATGGCATAGTTTTTTTCAGCTTTTGCAGTTGCTAATGCCATTGTTGTCACAATTTCACAACATGTTAATCCGATTGAACTGACTGTATAGCAACTCATCGAACCAGAAATATCTACTGCGTGCATAAATACTTTATTCGTTGGTTCGACAGTATCGAAAGAAAGTTCTAATGCGCGCTCTAAAATATCTACAATACGAGGAATAGGTTGCCAAGTTTTTTTGCTTTGCCCTAATCTTCCACCTGATTGATAAGTTTTTAGTGCTTTTAATACATCTATGGGATGGATACGTCCTCTACGAAGATGGCTACGACTGTTTAGTATAGATTCTGCACGGTCAAGGTTTTTTCTTGAGTCTGCACGCAGTACACTTAATTCGGTTAAAGAACCTAGGTTTCGTAACATGGCGCCAATAGGCATATCATCAAATAATAATTGCCATGCTGTTTTATCCATTTTACCTACAGGCGCCGCCATTTCATGAGTCAAGCGACCTTCGGAAATTGCTTTATGAGTTTCACTGGGGTTACGCTTCAACCATTCGTACCACCAAATTTGAGCTAAAGCACTAGATGGAATTTCTTCGGGTAAATCTTTCCATCCATTTAATACCCATTGGAATAGTTGATTATGTTCTTCGGTAGGTGGTTTGACGTGGAATAAACGCAATGCATCACGGTGAGAGAAACCTTGTCTTTGTTGATATTTTAATAATTGGTATGCCAAGTCTTTAACATTTTCGTGCGCTAACCAGCGTTGACCTGCTTCGCGAACAATTTTACCAAAGCCACGCACTGATTTTGTATAATTTAACCATTCGTAGAAATGACTGCCAGTACGTACAACTTGAGGAAAAATTTCTTGGAAAGCTTTTTTGGCGCCGTTTGTTTCTCCCATTGATAATAGCACCAAGGCAAAAATTGGTGCGCTGTTATTAATTGAGCGTCCGTCAGAAGCATATATAATTTCTGAGGCTACACGTTCTGGATTTTCGGCGATGGCTTTAAATAATGTATCGACAAAATCATTGGTTAATTCGTGCTTGCCTGCGTAATAAGTATTTTTTGATGTACCAATTAATAAACAGCGACGCAATACTTGCCACAAATCAGCTTTGAACATGTAACCACCAGAACGTCCTTGAATCATTTCAGCTTCGCGTCCGGGAATTGGTTGAGATTGTGGGGTATTCTTAGATTTCTTTTGATTTAGAAAAAATTTATATGTCATTTTATCTCCTTCATCCCGTTAGGGCAAATATATATAAATTGACAGGACGAGCTTTGCACTCGCATCTCCGGCGATTAAGGGGGGATTCGTGAGTAAGCGATAACCCTCAATCTTCGTCCCTTTTGGGTAAAATTGGCGCTTTACTGTTAAGCTACCTGCCAGTAAAAATTAATGGTGGCGGAGCAAGATTTGAACTTGCAACCTCGCGAACCTAAATCGATAACCCTCATTCAGTCGTCCTGTTAAGGCAAAAAGTCGAACAAGGATATTACGCGCTCTACCTTTGAGCTACCCGCCACATGATGTTTGGATTTTAGATTATGGTTGGGAGGGTGGGGCGAGGGGACGAGGGGGCGGGTTTACTGGATTTTGAGTTTTTTTGTAGGATATTGGTTAACCCGCCCTTACAGATAGTGTGTGTTTGTGTCATTGGGTTGTTTCCTTAAGCTGTGTTGTTTGTTATGTATATAAAGTAAGCTCTACACCTTCCCCTAGGCTACTTTGATTTTTAAGGCGTACAATTCATTCACAGTAAATATTTCAGGCTTAGGGGAAACAGTTTCCTTCAGGGATTCCCCTAACTTTTAATACTGCTTTGCTGGGGGGACAAAATGATATAAAAAGAAAAAGACAGGCAGGGATGCCTGTTCCACAAGAGTTATATCAAGAGTTATATATTGTTAGATTACTTGATGCCAGGAGGCAAAATTACCCTGTTATCAGCTACCTAAAAAATATTGCAGTTGAATTTGGATGTTTGTATTTGGTCCTGCGACTAAAACAGCAGATTCACCAAATTTTGGCGGGCCTGTACGGATTGTTGGGTTGTTGGAAAACCCAAAACCTTCTGTTGGAATGCCAATAAGATTTCGGTTGAGGGCGCCATCACCATTGGTATCATGAATTACAGCAATAGCATAGTTACCTGGTTTTAAGTTGGGAAAGGTAACTGTTTGAGGTGTTCCTCCTATTTTGGTACATTGGGCAGAAAGCGCACGCTTACCGTTATCAGGAAATCCTCTGCTAGTAGAAAACACGGTTAAACAAACTTGTCCTTTCTGGCTTTTTAATCCGTCAATACGAACGTTTAGTTTACCATTGAAGCTGGCGCCTGCTTGGTAAGATAATAGAACTAAATGTGCAATAGCGCTTAAAACTAGAATAACTCCACTAAACTTTAACTTCATTTTTTTCACCTATTACAAATTAAAATAAATTATTCATAAATTATCTACGAGAGTAGCTGGAAAGTCATGTATTATTCGATAACATAATCTAAATTGCTTGGTTTATAACATTACCAAACAGCACATAAAAACATGACTGGAGTCATATTTCATAGATATAACAGGTGAGTTATAGTCGTAGAAAACTTCAAACATTATGTAGTATGGCATTCCCCTACCCACCCACTGAGCCGAAATTTTAGATACTTAGAGTGGATTTTCTTTATCGTTCATTTTGGAAGCTGGCTTAGTAATGGAGTGTATGGCAGACTACCTTATTTATTAGGAATTTATAGTATTTTTGTGTTGTTTGGCTGTTTTTTCCCAAGTACACGTCCTTATTGGCAACGGTTTGGATATATTTATAAAATTACCACAATTGTCATGCTGAACGTAGTGAAGCATTTAATAAAAAAGAATATTTATAAAATTACCACAATTGTCATGCTGAACGTAGTGAAGCATCTAATAAAATTAGAAAGTTTTAAGTTTACTAATTAGCTTAACATAATTATAATCATGCGGTCTTAATAAATCAACTCTGGGTAAGACCTAGAACAAAAACAAATGAATCCGCAAGTAAAGACTTCGCAACATCAGCGTCAATGCTTAATCTTTGTAAACAACTAAGCTGACCAAGCATATCAAGCATACTATATTCTTTAATCCAAAATCCTTGCTCACTAACAAAACTTTGAACCTGAGCAAAATGATTAAAAGTATTCTCTGCCACAGATGTTCCAGATGTTCCCGTCATTCTATTTACTTTTTGAGAAAACTTTTGCCATGCTGGGCTAATTCGCCATCGACTAAAATTGTTACAATCACACGGGCAGAATATACTTGTGGTTCATCTGTTAGCCATTTAACTTGACCGTCTTCAAAAATAGCTTCGTAACTTTTCAGCATTGTTTTCTTGATGCTAGAAGCTTCGCTTGGAGAACAATACAAAACATACTGCGAAAAAACTTGGCGGTTTGTTCCATTCATTTATTAAATAATTAATGGCGCCGAACAAGTATATCCTATCATCCGGCATCCAGGCTACTTCGGCACTTAATTGCTCTTCCTTCTTAAATTGTATTCCCTCAAAGCCCAACCAAAACAGTAATATTTTTTATACTTCGAGTAATTGCTCTGGTGTCAAACTTCCTAATTTTCTTATCAACTTGGCATGAGAAATCGTGATAAGGTTTTGTATTGTATAGAGTGGCGCCTATGCATAAATCTCACTTAGTCTTTCTCTGCGTCTGTGCCTCTCTGTGGTAAAAATAGGCAATTACTCATACCACGTACAACACACTTCAATAAATTATTTCGCTAATATAGTATATTCTCCTCCCAAGCCTCAAATCAAACACGACAAATGAACTCTAATTTAGAACAGTTTGCCAGTGACAACTATTCTGGTATTTGCCCGGAAGCATTAGAATATACACTACAAGCGAACCAGGGTAGCGCTCCTGCTTATGGTAACGACGAATGGACTTCCAAAGCGTCAGATAGTTTTCGAGAGTTGTTTGAAATTGATTGCGAAGTATTCTTTGTCTTTAATGGCACTGCCGCAAATTCTTTATCGCTAGCATCATTGTGTCAATCTTACCACAGTGTGATTTGTCACGAAAATGCTCATATTGAAACCAGCGAATGCGGTGCCCCTGAATTTACCTCGAACGGTTCCAAGCTTCTACTAGCTAAAGGCGCCAATGGTAAGTTAACCACAGAGTCTATAGAAGCTTTATTACTAGGGAAGCGCGCGGATATTCATTATCCCAAACGTAAAGTAATTAGTTTGACTCAAGCGACTGAGTTGGGAACGCTATATTCTATAGATGAACTAGCTGCAATTCATTCATTGGCACAAAAACACGACTTAAAAATTCATATGGACGGCGCCCGCTTTGCAAATGCGGTAGTTGCTTTAAATAAAAGTCCTGCGGAAATTACCTGGAAAGTTGGGGTTGATGTACTATGTTTCTGCGGCACTAAAAACGGTATGGCATTAGGAGAAGCAATTATTTTCTTTAATAAAGAGTTAGCCGAAGATTTTGCTTATCGTTGTAAACAAGCTGGACAACTTGCTTCTAAAATGCGCTTTATTTCGGCGCCTTGGCTTGGCTTATTAGAAACAGGTGCATGGCTCAAAAACGCACGTCACGCAAATCAATGCGCTGAATACTTAGAAAATGAATTACTCAAAATAGAAGGCGTTGAAATAATGTTTCCTAGAGAAGTCAATGCTGTTTACGTGAAATTACCAGAAAATGTAGTTACCAGCTTACGAGAAAAAGACTGGTTATTTTACAGCTTTCTTGGTGTTGGAGGAATACGCTTAATGTGTTCTTGGAATACAACTCAAGCAAGAATAGATGAATTAATTAGCGATATTAAAGAAGCAATTGCTCAAAATATTAATTCTGTAAACTTTGTGAAAGTATAAAAATCGGGTGCGTTACATCAAGCGTAACGCACCAAAGATTATCTGAGGCACTATTCTAACTCATGAAGAAACTCTTTGATAATATTAGAAACTTCTACAGGATGAGTCAAAGTTGCCATGTGATCTGCACCTGAGATTTTAGCAAAACGAATATCAGGAACTTGTTTAAATAAGTCTGAGATACGGAAACAATCCTCGCTATCTTCGGCGCCGATAATAAACAAAGTTTTAACTGCAAGCTCATTCAATTGAGGAATTGCGGGTAATTCACCCCAAACTTGTAGATTCTTCCATAAATGTTGCCACTCCAGAGAGCGCTGCATGTTGTGAGCTGACATAGACACCATGCGGTCGCGTTGCGGACTTGCCATCACAACCTTGTAACTAGGAAATTCCAAACTGAGTTGCACCATTTTCTTCACATCCGGTGCTGCTGCTTGAATCTGCTCGAAATACTGCACCATTTCCTGTGAAATATGGTATCCCGTCAACCCAGGAGCAACTAGTACCAGTTTGGATACTCGTTGCGGATATGCATTAGCAAAATCGGTAGCAATTCCTCCACCAAAGGAATGTCCCACAAGAATCGTTTGCTCAATATCAAGAAAATCAAGCAGATTTTTCAAATCCTCAACGTAATTGGGAATCTCAACGGGTGATGGAGACTTTCCGGCGCCTCTACCATCGAAAGCTATACATGTATAAGTCTCAGTCAACTGCGGGATAACCAATTCCCAATCGCGCAAATCAGCCATACCACTGTGCATTAGAACAATTGGCTCGCCCTTTCCTTCAATTTCATAATGTAAATCCATTCTTGTGTCCTCCCTATAAGCGCATCTTGTGGAGCAACAGGCAGTCAGTTTACTACCATCACTATCTAATTTTATTTATGACTGAATATACAGTCAATACAAAATTCATTCAAAGGCGCCGACCTATTTATTCCTGGGGATAGTTTAATCTCTATAACTAATTGACAAGATTCCCAAAACGATTATATCTGGGGATGTTTTTGACGGTTGTATGTGGGATAGGCGCCAAGACTGTAGAAATTCAAGCACAATCTGCGAACGTAGAGCGCGGCACAACTACGAGAGCGGCGAGGGCGCCTTCCTCTTAACGTCATGAAATATTTCTTGATGTTGCTAAATACACCATTTATGTAAAATTTTGCACTCAGTAATAATCAAGAAATATTTTTCAGATAAGGTTATTGTGGGGCGCCATAGAAGTAGTAGTTGGCACTATAATTCACTCTTACTTCATTACCTACATAAGAAGAATCGCAACCGACTTCGGGCGCCTGACCTCCGACTGTATCTACTCGTTGGATATAATTAATGTTGCTAAATACACCATTATTAATGTCAGATTTAGCACTTAGCAGTAACCAAGGAATATCTTTGACATTAGGCGCCTGCACAAGATTTTTGACTTTACCAACTACTTTGCTACCATCCGATGCTTCCCAAGTCGGGCCTGCATAATGTGTACCAAGTTTCTGTCCAGTTTTTGAATTAAATAATACTGCATCTGGTGCTTTCAAAGTCCATTTATATTGATTGAAAGCGTCCGAAGCCTTACAGACATAAATTTGCACTCCCTTTGCAAATACATTGAGTACCATAGATTGTTTTGTTGGTACTTGTAAACTATTAGGTATTTTTGATTGTGAAACCGCTGTAGTTGGTTGAGAGGAGAAAGCAGTCAAAATCATTGTGGCTGAAATTAAGCTCAAAGCTTTTGTACTATTCATAAATTCCCCTTTTAAACACGTGTACCACCATCTCCCCAAAACGGGGATAAAGTTGATTAGTTAATCTAGGGTTATACATGACATATTTATGCAGTGGCTGAAAGTCAGTTTTAGCAGGCTTTATCGTTTCACTGTGGTAGCAGATTGATTAAATAATAAATCGCGCGCTTGTTCTGGAGCAATTTGCTCATTATTAAATGCTTCGGCTTTTTCATAAGCTCGAATTGTTGCTGGGCGCCTTTTTATTGCTTCAAACCAGCGTTGCAGGTTAGGATAATCTTCTAGTTTCTGTCCTTGTCGTTCATAAGGTACAATCCAGGGATAGCTGGCAATATCGGCAATCGAATAATCTCCTGCTAGAAATTCGCGGTCACTCAATCGTTTATCCATAACAGCGTATAAACGTCCTGTTTCGTTTACATAGCGATTAATTGCGTAAGGAATTTTTTCAGGAGCGTATATATTGAAGTGATGGTTTTGCCCTGCCATTGGCCCAAGTCCTCCCATTTGCCAAAATAGCCATTGCAGCACTTCCGCTCGACCTCGAATATTTGCTGGAATTAATTTCCCAGTTTTGTCTGCTAAATACTCTAATATTGCACCAGACTCAAAAATTGAAATAGGTTCACCACCATCAGCAGGTTCACGGTCAACAATTGCTGGTATACGATTGTTCGGAGCAATCTCTAGAAATTCTGCTTTAAACTGCTCCCCTTTACCTATATTGACAGGAATGATGTTGTAGGGTAATTCAACTTCTTCCAAAAATATTGTTATTTTGTGTCCGTTAGGCGTAGTCCAGTAATAAAGGTCAATCATGGATATTTCCCCTATGTATTTTAGATATGGTCAAGAATTTAATGTTAATGATTAATGATGTTTAACTAATAAGTAATCTAAATATCTCTACCCAAAGATATAATTCAACATTAATATTACAAATTCTTAACAATTAAGTACGATAAAAGACGTATTGAAGATCAATTTTAAACTTGGCATAAAAAGAATTATAGTTAAACGGAGGTTATATACAATGAGTTGGACTCCAATTATTCAATACTCCTTTGAAAACCATGCTGCAATTGACGAATCAGGTAACGGCAATTATGGCTTAGTTGAACT
The DNA here is from genome assembly GCF_019977735.1 of Calothrix sp. PCC 7716. Taxonomy (GTDB): domain Bacteria; phylum Cyanobacteriota; class Cyanobacteriia; order Cyanobacteriales; family Nostocaceae; genus Dulcicalothrix. The sequence continues at coordinate 8,236,797 of NZ_AP025018.1, forward strand.
TCCTAATCCCAATCGATGGATTGATGCACCCGAACCTGGAATTGCAAGTGCCATTCTTTACGACCATCCTCAATCTAAAATTACCATTCCCACTAAACCAACTTTTGCCAATTGGGCAGGTTTTAGGGTGAATATTCTTTTTAAAGCCTCTCCCTACAATCGGCGCCTAAATTTAGTTGAAGGCGACGGGTCTTTTGCTTTCTTTATAGAAAAAGATGGAGCGCTTAAAGGTACTATCTTTGATGGTAACAAGTGGTATGGGGTAGCTTCGAGACCAGGTACTGTTTTACCAGACCGTTGGTATTTCGCTGAGTTCCGCTATGACCCAGCTTCGATAATGGTTTTGCGCTTGAATAATGTTCGTGTTGGTTTGTTTGTCAGCCATGCCGACCCAGTACGACCAGTGGGTTCAAGTGGTATCAAAATCGGTTACTGGCCTGGTGGAGACGAGCGCTATACTTTTTCAGGACTAATTGGTCGAGTTAGCATAAGTACACTCGACCTAGAGCGAGAGTTATTGAATTATTTCGGCAAATTAATTTGTGCTGACTCTATGGGTGCTGTTGGTCGATTAGAAGAATTGCTACCTGTGTTTGAGAAGGAACTAAGCGACCAAGAAAAACAGCGTTCGGAACAATCTACCGCAACTTTGCTCAATGCGGTTAAGTTGACATTGGCAGCTACTATCAGCACATCAACAGATGTAAACAATACAATATCTCAACTGCAAAGCTTGTCAGATCGAGCTAACAAACTATTAATTCAAAATCAGCAAGTAGGAACTGACTTGTTTGTTGACCCCAAACTGAAGCCTTTATTGGAAGAGGGTTATAAGCTTATTACTACTACTTCTCAAAATGCTCGTGATACCCTGATAGCGCAAGTTATTAAGTTACTAGCAGTTCGACCTTTCAGTGAAGCGAGGTTAGCTGAATTACTTGAGCGTTATCCCCAACTCAAGCGATGTGCTACTGGTTTTGGTACGGTAATCTCCCAGCCTGACGCAACTAAAGGTGGAATCAGTGATGCAGGTAAAGGTATTGCTGATGATTTAGAAAAAATATGCCGCGACTTGTGGGACTCCTGTCAAGGTAATCATACTGATTGCTGTGATAAAAGTACTCAACCTTCTAATGGGGGGACAACTGCCAACCCTAAAGTTGGGCACCATAGTTGTAGCGATGTTCATATCCATATTAACTGCGGCGAACAAGCAAAGTGAGGTAATATTTATGACTAGACTTGAAACTATCCGCAAGTATTTTATCGAACGCTTTTTTGCAACTTTGTTAGCTGACCCTCAATTTCGAGGACTTAGGTATCCATCTGAACTGTTTGACTCTAGTGGCAACTTTAAAATATCTCCAGATATTTCTGGATTCGTTCGCATTCCGACTCCTCAAAATTTAGAGCAGCGCATTAACTCATCTGAATCTCAACAAGAGCGAGATGATTTGATTCAGTTTCGTAACATTCTACTTCGTGCCCTGAGTCATATTACAGGTGGTTTAGTTAATCTGGACTTAGAGACGGCAATGAATTTAGCTCGTAACTTTGCCCCATACATCCGCCATCCTGATGACCAAAATTTTTTCCCATTAGCAGTAGAAAAATTACTCAATTATCAAGATAGCACGCTACAAACACGCTTTTACGACCAAAAGGGGCAAACGCCCTTATCCGGTCGCATTTACGAATTAATGTTTGAAAATCCGGATGTTGCAAATGCTACAAGCTTTTCCACAGATCCATTTGTAGCAAAGGTTCCATTTGTGGCAACTGTTGGTATTACGCCAAATCAACCTGGTTTTCCAAAAACGCCTTTATCTCAAGGACGATTAAATATTGCAGCAGCAGACGCGCGGCTAAACCCAGGAAATTTTCAGCCAACTGTGTATGTTGAAATCAAGTCTGTAGTTGGGTCGATGGTGATGAACGCTCTTTACGAGCAAGCTGCATCAATGCCAGGTGCTTATGCAGCATTAAGAAACAACCGAATTCATAAAGACCCTTCACCAATTGAGGAATTACAGGTTGCCGGATTAGAGACGGAAGTTTTGAGAGCTTTTCAGAGCAACCGAGGTAATAATTCCACAGTTCCCCCTAACGAAGGTCCATTGTTACTGGTTTACCACGGATTTTACCCAGTAGACGATGCTGCTCGGCGCCGTCCGGAAATTGAAACAACAAATCGAGAGTTTCATCACCTAGCTGTGGGACTAATGATTTTTGCTCAGGGTCAAATAGGAGTTCCTACCTTTGTGTTTACCTGTGAGGGTCCGGATGTAATTCGGATGTTTCCCAGCAACCATCCATTTCTGAAACTCCGCAATGATCTAGGAGAGGTCGATCCAGAAGGAACTCATATTACTATGTATGCAACTTTGTCATTCAGAACCCTAGGTTTGAGAAACAACGAAGAAATTTCTGGTCCGAATAAGAATATTATTGAGGAGTCAGTGGGAAAGAACGCTCCAGTGTTAGGTCGTCTCTTGGGTGCTGCAACGGTAGCAGGTCTTGGTTGCGCTGCTGGTGCAGCAGTTGTAGGTACAGCTGGTAGTATTGCAATTCCTGTGATTGGTACTATTGCTGGCGCTATGGCAGGTTGCAAAGCCGGTGCAATAGCAGCACTAATTGTTTATATTATTGTTTCTTTCATCTGCCTCATTTTTGGCTGTGGAGATGATCCGGATACACCACAAAACCAGCCAGGTATAACAGATCAACTCCCCCCATCCGAACCGAGAATTTTAACTGAAACAAATAGCGTTGGACCTCCAGGTGCGGTCGTTGCAGGTCGAACATTTACTCTGAAAGCAATTCCCCACTTTTCTGATCACAATCTTTATGGGCTACACAGTGACGGAGAGGGCACTTTGCATATTGATGACGATCCCAACTCTAACGAGATGCTTGGTTGGTTGGCATTTCCCGGAGGTATTGGTTATCAATTTGATCCACAAGTTCCTGGTAAGCAAGATATTGCTGGCTCTTCCTTGCGAAACTACTTTGACCTATTTACTAAGAAGTACATAGAGGTGCAAAAAGCTCAAGAACTAGTAACCTATTTTGGCGATACTTGAGAAAAGTGTAAAATAATATTAACTTTTTATTGAAACTAGGTTTGGTCGAAAATATTGGGAGTAGGTTAGGTATCTTGCCTGACCTACAAAATTAATAACACAAACCACTAGTTATTAACAGTTGAGCATACCTAGAGCTTTAAGAGCATACATCACGGCTGCAATTCGAGTTTGAACTCCAAGCTTTTGGTAAATATGTTCTACATGTTTTTTAACTGTTCCAGTACTAAGATTTAGTATTAACGCTATTTCTTTATCGCTTTTGTCTTGAATTACCCAATATAAAACTTCTGCTTCGCGCTTAGTTAAGCCCAATAATTGTAGTATTTCTGGGGTTAAAGGGTGTAATAGATGCTCCTCAAGTAACAATAGATACTGCTCTCTTTGCTGTTGGACTACGAGACGCACTACTAAGCGTTTTCCCTCTTGCTCCAATTGTAATGGTAAGCAGGGGAAAGAGATTTTATTGCTTTGATTTAGTTGGGATATACCATGCTTAACCCAGCGCAATAAATTATCTGGCAGATGAGTTTGAGTACATGATGAAAGTTGAAAATATTGCGTTAACAATTCCCAGGCTCTTTTTGTCATTAAGTTTACTTTTAAGTCGCCTGTCAAAGTAATCGTACCGAATTGCTCTACAGTTTGATTTAACTGCGTCAACTCTTGCTGCATTTGAGTGACTGTAGTAGCATTACGGTAAGCCTGGAACAGATGAGGACGTAATAAATTAAGTACCAAGCGGTCTCGTTCTGAAAAGTTTCTTGAAGTCCGATGTAGCCCAATATTTATGCCAATATCAATATCAGTCGCTTGAATTTTATGTAAATTATTTACATTTGAAAAAGCAGAATAAGTTGGCAGAACAATTATCATTTCATCTTCCATGCCCATAGGATGAATAAATTGCCAATATACTCCTTCTAAACAGTGTAATTCATTTTCAGTTAAAAAATCTGAAATTTTGTAGGCTTTTCCATTATGAGTTTGCAAGTAATGTCTAACTAAAGGGTGTTCATAAAAATATTTATTCCCAACTCGATTAACTTCGGGGGAAGTAAGATGTTTAGGAGGGCATATTGAGGAAACTGTGGCGTTTCGGTAATTGACTTCAGCATAAAAATGCGTGTCTGAAGGCACAACAGAAGGGAGAATTGAGAGTAAGTGATTTGAAAATGTCTCAAGGTTACAGAAATTATATACTTTCTGCTGAAATTGCAGAATATTCTTGATATCTGTATTCGTTAACATTATTGGCTCCTTTGAGAATGTGTAGCTATTAAAACCATCTACACTTGCTAAGTCTCAAATTCCAAATTTATGTTGCAAATTCTTAACAATCGAGTACAACAAAAGACGTATTGAAAATCAATTTCTAACTTGGCATAAAGGATTTATATCTTGCAGCACTCACAGGCAGCCTAAAGAAACCTTAATAAGTAATAGTTAAACGGAGGTTATATACGATAAACAAAATTGACTGCATGATAATGCTTGGTTTTTTACAATACATTGAGAGGGTTTATGATAAAAAAACTACTAATTCCTTTGATACTGGTTGAAATAGCAGCTTTTGTAGGTGGGCTAAGTTTACCTGCATCCTTCGCTTTACCCGTAGAGGTATCAGCAAAAACATCAATCCGTCCTAATCCACCGCGACCTAAACCCCCAGGTTGCACCAGTCAAACTTGTCCTAGATAAGATGTAGCTGATATTAAAAAAAAATTTAGTTTGGGGAGATGAAGCTCATAGTTGTAGAGAGCAACAATTAGATTAAACCTCAAACTAAATCTTTTTCGACGACTACTGTAAATAAGAAACTCTATTTTATGTTTTTTGTGATAAATTCAAGAAATTGGTGCATAAATCAACCAAGCCAAACCAATAACTAGTAGTCTATGTCAAAAGTTTTGGAAGGTTGTAAGGTGGGCACTGCCAGCCCTTGATGGCACGAACTAGAGTACTATGAAATTTGAGCCTGAAACCCTCATTCTTGCGTTACCCACAAGGTAGGTTTTTTAGTTAACCACCCAACTTAATTACGAGAGCAGATCAAAAATGGTCAATATGGCGCCCAAGAAATTGTTCATTTTTTTGAAGGAATAGCCGCAAGTCTTATTGGAACTGAGGTTAATTAAACACTTATTTTAGGTAAAATTTTGGGTTGAGGCACTTGGTGTAATTTTTGTTGATCCATTTTCTCAATATCTGGCACCGCAGCTTGAATTTGTTGGAAATGCTGCACAAGTTCAGGTGAAATTTGATATCCTGTCAAACCAGGAGCAAATAACACTAGTTTTGATACTCGTTGCGGATATGCCATCGAGAAATCAGTTCTAATTGCTCCACCAATAGAATGTCCTCTAAGCTAGATAAAACAGTACAATTTTATCTTGTGACCACGGCATACAGCTTGGCACTCTTTACGCCTATATCGTCTTGCACGTCAGTTTCGGAGATGGATAACAACTTATAGTAATAGTTAGTATCTATTAGTATAATGTGTTTAGATAAGGAGACATAAGGAGGCGCCCATATGGCAGGTAGTTATTCAGTAGGAGAACATTTCGACAATTTCATCAAGGCACAGGTTGCTTCTGGACGCTATAACAATGAGAGCGAAGTTGTGCGGGATGCCTTAAGGCAAGCAGAAATACGAGAAATAAAATTAACTGCTTTGCGTGAGCATGTGATTAAGGCAATAGAACAAGGTGGAAATTATACCGATGATGATATTGCGGCCATTCTCGAAGCAGATGTGTAACGGCGGAACTTTATGTATAAATTACGTTATCTGGAGCAATCTAAAATAGACCTTCTCCGTATAAAACGCTATATTGCTAAACAAAGTGGCAGCAATGAACTTGCCCTTAGATACACAGAAAAATTACGGCAACAATGCCGGAAAATTTCAGAATTACCCGGTATTATGGGAAGGGCAAGACCTGAAATAATGGAAGGATTGCGAAGCTTCCCCTATGATAATTATGTTATTTTTTTCAGGTACAGCGATTCCTTGATTGAAATAGTTTCGATAATTGAGGGACACAGGGATATAGAAGCATTATTCCTGCAGGAACTTTAAGATAACTTTTGGTCTGACTCTTAATTCCAACGAAGCCTTAGTTTATTTGTACTGTGGAATTGTTAACACCTACGATTGGATAACCGTGCTGCCAAGTATATATCTTAGGACAGCATTTTAACTTGATATTAGAATAAGTTTTGCGATAATTATTTATGTTTGGTGATGCACGGTTACTCGTTTCTGGGGATTTTGTTTTTTCACCCAAACTATAAATTTATGCATTCGTGGTTCACTTTTTAATGCCTCAACTGTATTTAATTCTTTTGCCAAAACTTTGTTATCAAATAGAGCATGAATCTGACGATGACAAGGTGAACAAATATCAATAGTTGAGCTTGTTTCTATCTTCTTGCGTTTGGTATACTGCCTGGGAATTAAATGATGGGCGGTAAGTTCCATCTCTCGTTCACATAGTTCACATTTCATACCTATTTTGAAAGTCGTATTTATATGGTTCTCTTTTTATATTATAGTAAGTATTATTTATTTTGACGCAGGCAAGGATGCCTGCTCCACAAGAAATTCCACAAGATTTAAGAATTACAAATAATATTTTTATTGTTTCAAAATCTGGAATTTTATATACTCAAGCTGTATTAAGCAGAGTGCAAATACAAAAATGCCTGAAAACATGAGCAAACAATCTGGTTATTATCGCTTTCCAACTATTCATGGCTCGCGCGTAGTTTTTGTTTGTGAAGATGACCTTTGGAGTGTGGCTGTTACTGGAGGAGTTGCTAGGCGCCTCACTTCTAATTTAGGAGAGGTGTCTCATCCGTTTTTATCCCCTGATGGTGCCCAGCTAGCTTTTATTGGTAGAGAAGAGGCACATCCTGAAGTTTATCTGATGCCGAGTAACCGCAATCCTATCCTCACGACTCTCCCACAGGACCCATACTAGCAATAACCAATGAACAAGCTGGTTCTGATGGTGATATTTTCAGCCATTGCTTTAAGTTGATGAAATTAGGTACATTAATTGGTAAACGCACTTGGGGAGGAGTAATTGGTATTTGGCCACGTCATCGTTTAGTTGACGGTAGCGTCTTAACACAGCCAGAATTTTCTTTTTGGTTCAAAGATGTTGGTTGGGGAGTAGAAAATTACGGCACAGACCCAGATATTGAAGTAGAAATAGCACCTCAAGATTGGGCACAAGGTAAAGACCCACAATTAGAGCAGGGAATATCTTTAATTTTACAACGATTGCAAGAAAATCCTGTTAAATTGCCTGAGTTTGGCGCCCGTCCTATTCTCAAATTACCAGAGTAGAAGTATAGTCAATACTACTCGGTTAAGAGATTTTATCGGAATCAAGGGGGGTTTCATTCTTAACCGAGCAGTATTGGAAGTATAGTTACGTGCCAAATACGGAATTTGGTACGTGATATTATTGCAAGCAATTAATTTTATTCTAATTGCTCAGGGTTGATTCCTAAAAGTGCCCCTCGGTATGAGATACGACTAACGTTATGACTATATCTGAATAATTCTATCGTAAAGCATTGACAATAAAAATAAGTGCATATACACTTATTTTATGAAAAACCAAGTTCAACTAATTGATGAAGCAACCTTAAATAGAGTCGGCGCCAGTTGTACGTGCTTTAGTTTACGCAAAGCTGCACGGGTTGTGACTCAGCTTTTTGATGAGCAAATGGCGTCTAGTGGTTTGCTAGTTACGCAATTCTCTATTTTAGGGGTGATTGCGACGATGAAAGAAAGCACTATGAATCAGCTTGCTCAGTACTTGGTGATGGATAGAACAACACTAACGCGCAATCTGAAACCCTTGGAACGTGAAGGATTAATTCAAATTAATCCAGGCAAGGATAAGCGTACTCGTTTGATTTCGCTCACACCTGAAGGTATAGAAGCGTTACAGAAAGCTTTACCACTTTGGGAGCAAGCACAATCATTGATGATATCGCAGTTAGGTAAAGAGCGATGGAAAAGTTTGATGTCGCATTTATCGGATACAACCGATTTATTAAGCCATTAATTTTTTTGTAAAAAAGGTGTATATACACTTTTATTTTAAATTCAAGGAGGAGTATGAGCGAATCGGTGTTTAAAGGATTGCCAAAAAGGTTTAGAGGATTATATCTATTAATGTTTGTGACGATTGTATCTGGTATCGGCGCCGTCATTACATCACGGTTATTGCGTACATCACCATCATCTCCAACGGTGGCGCCACCAGCAATACAAGCTGTAACTGCGTTGGGAAGATTAGAGCCAAAGGGGGAAGTTATTCAACTTTCGGCGCCAAATCAAGGAAGTCGGGTTGGACAACTTTTGGTAAAGGTGGGGGATAGGGTGAAAAAGGGGCAAGTAATAGCTTATTTAGATACGCGCGACCGTGCAGTTGCATCTGTAGAGCAAGCACTCGAACAGGTGAAAGTGCAACAAACTCGCTTGGCGATAGTAAAAGCAGGTGCCAAGACAGGAGAAATTCAGGCGCAATCTGCTACTGTTGAGCGAGTTACAGCACAACTTCAGGAAGAACTTACCGCGCGTGATGCAACTATTTCGCGTATTCAAGCAGAAGTGCAAAATGCAGCTAGAGAGTATAAGCGTTACCAATTTCTGCAAATAGAAGGTGCGGTTTCTGCGTCGTTGCGAGATGATAAAAAACTAACCTTAGATGTAGCCCAGCAAAGACTTAACGAAGCAAAGGCAAATCGGCGCCAGACAGAGGAAACTTTAGTAAAACAAATTAAAGAAGCTCGTTCGACGCTAAGTAAAATTGCGGAAGTTAGACCTGTTGATGTTATGGCTGCTCAGGCAGAAATTGATCGAGCGAAGGCAGCAGTTAAACAAGCACGAGCAGAACTTGACTTGGCTGTGATTAAGGCGCCTTCTTACGGGCAAGTATTAAGGATTAATACTTGGGCAGGCGAAATTATTGATACTAAAAAAGGCATAGTGTCTTTAGGAGAAACAAGCCAAATGTATGCTGTTGCAGAAGTCTATGAAACAGACTTACCGAGAATCCGTGCTGGTCAAAAAGCAACTATTACGAGCGTTAGTGGTGGTGTGTTCACTGAACCAATAGCAGGGGTAGTTGATGAAATTGGTTTAGAGGTAATGAAAAAAGACGTTCTTAATACTGACCCTGCTGCTGAAATAGACGCGCGGGTTGTAGAGGTGAAAATTCGTCTAAATACTGCTGATAGTAAGAAAGTGGCAGGGTTTAGCAATATGAAGCTGAAGGTGGCAATTAATTTATGAAAATGAAAATGAAGCGTAAACTTCCTATTGCTTGGTTACAACTTAAAAAAGAAAAGTCCAGAATGTTTGTAGCAATAGCAGGTATAGCTTTTGCCGATGTGCTAATGTTTTTGCAAATGGGCTTTCGCAGTGCCCTTTTTAACGGCGCCGTACAAATTCACAATGTATTAGATGGCGAAATATTCTTGGTTAGTCGTCGCTATAAGTCGCTGATTTCTCTTGACCGCTTTAGTGAACGGCGCTTGTATCAAGCTCTTGGTTATACTGGTGTAAAATCTGTAAGTCCTATTTATCTTAGCCCTGTACAGTGGAAGAATCCTGAAAATAAACAAATATGGAATCTTTACGCAATTGGTTTTAATCCCAATGATAAAACATTAAATTTACCAGGAGTACAAGCTAACTTAGAGCAATTAAAACGTCCAGATACAGTGATGTTTGATGCAGGAGCTAGGCGTGAGTTTGGTGATATTCCATTCGTTTTTAAAGAACAAGGTGTATTTTCAACGGAAGTCGAAAATCGCCGAGTTGATGTAATTGGATTATTTAAATTAGGTACTTCTTTTGGTATTAATGGACACTTAGTTACTAGTGATGTTAATTTTCTAAGGTTGTTTGGTGAGCGGCGCCAAAAGGGTTTAATTGACATGGGTGTAATAAAACTAAATAATCCAGTAGATACAAATAGGGTATTAGGCAATTTGCGCTCTGGACTACCCGATGATGTATTAGTTATATCCAAGCAAGAATTTTTAGATAAAGAGAAAGGATTTTGGAATAGTAGCACCCCTGTTGGTTATGTTTTCGATTTAGGCGCCGTCATTGGCTTTATCGTTGGCGCCGTAATAGTTTATCAAATTTTATATAGTGATGTTTCTGACCACTTACCAGAGTATGCGACTTTAAAAGCAATAGGATTTCGCGACCGCTATTTACTATCGGTAGTTTTTACTGAAGCGATGATTTTAGCAGCAATGGGCTTTATTCCTGGGTTGGGAATTTCTTTGGGCTTTTATTATATTACTCGACAAGCAACACTTTTACCTATGGTGATGACAGTAGGAAGGGCTATTTTTGTCCTAACACTAACAGCTTTTATGTGTGGTATTTCTGCGGCAATTGCAATCCGCAAGCTTCAGTCTGCCGACCCTGCCGATGTTTTTTAGCGTGAAAAAACTATGCATAGCGCAATTACAATTACCAACCTAAACCACTATTACGGACAAGGTGATTTACAGAAACAGGTTTTATTCGATATTAACTTAGAAATTCAAACCGGAGAAATCATTATTCTCACAGGCCCATCAGGTTCTGGTAAAACAACGCTGTTAAGCTTAATTGGTGGGTTACGTTCACCACAATTCGGTAATCTCAAAATTTTAAAACGAGAAATGTGTGGCGCCAGTAATTTTGAAAGAGTAGAAACACGAAGGAAACTTGGTTATATTTTCCAAGCACATAACTTACTGGAATTTTTGACTGCACAGCAAAACGTGATGATGCCATTAGAACTGCAAGATGTTAGTTATTCGGAGTCTATGCAAAAAGCTGAAACTATGCTGCAATCGGTAGGTTTAGGAAACCGCATAAATTACTATCCAGGCAACCTTTCTGGAGGACAAAAACAACGGGTAGCAATCGCGCGTGCGTTAGTAACAAACCCGCAAATTGTTCTTGCAGATGAACCGACTGCTGCTTTGGATAAACAATCTGGTCGTGATGTAGTGGAATTAATGCAAAAACTAGCTAAAGAAAAGGAATGCACGATTGTACTAGTTACTCACGACAACCGTATCCTAGATATTGCAGACCGCATAATCAATATGGAAGACGGTCGCCTGGTTCAATTAAAATATTAATAGCCATAACACCAAGATTATTGCTTCCACTTAAATGAATACCCAAACACGCGACAATTCTCTAGATATTTACTCAATTTTGAATCAAACTCAACGCTTGCGAGTTAGTGATGGAGAGATTAAACCCATTTTAGATGGTTGTTCAAATGCTTCACAGTTGCTCGTACTTATTTGGTCACAGTTGGGAGATTTTGATAATCTAGAATATGCTTGGTGGTTGCGTAGAGAAAAAGAAAAGCTTTCTTCAAAAGGAATTACAGTCCGCGCTATTGGAATTGGAAACCGCAATTCTGGTATTAAGTTTTGTGAATATACTAAATTCCCTCAAGAATGGCTATTTGTAGATGAAAAAGCCGAAATACATAGCTTTTTAGAACTTTATCGCGGTTTAAATGTGCTATTTCCAATACTATCAACATCACAAAGAGCTTGGTTAAATTTAATGCTAATGTGTGCTGGCATTGGTAGTCCCGGAACATTGAAAGAAGTTTTTCGAGGTTATAAAGGTGACAAAAAAGCTCCTCAGTTAATTGCTGACGAAGAAATTGTAAAAGATACACCTTTACCTCCAATAAAAGGTTCGTTTTTCCAAGCTGCTGGAGGAAAAGGTTTTCAGCGTCCCTTTGAACTAGCAACCTTGCGTCTGCGAAACATGACTGAAGTTTTAAGCAACTGGAGTACTTATGTCCCAGATTCCTCTTACTTAACGCAACGGGGAGGAACTTTTCTATTTGACTCCCAAGGTAAATTAATTTACTCTCATCGCGACCGGGGTATTCTTGGTTTTGCAGAAAATATGAGCAATCCTTTATCTTTTCTGGATTAATAGTTTATGAGAGAATGCCGCTTACTTAGGGACTTCCATATAAAAAAAATCTCCAAAATGTTTTGGAAGTCCCTTAAGCACGTAAAACTTGATTGTAGGTTGGGTATCAGAACGGAACCCAACCTACAATTCAGCAAAGTTTGCGACATTCCACCCTACGAGGTTGCTGCTTCAGATAAATCATTGGGCAAATTTGTTTTCATTTTAATCCAGCTTGTCAAAAGTGGTAACTGTCGAGCAAACCAGATTGATTCTAATAGGCAAATAATACCACTGCCAATTACTGTGTTCGTGGCGCCGATATACTGTGCTAAACTACCAGCGAGCAAGCTACTCAAAGGTAGCGTACCAATTATAGACAGAGAGTAAAGACTCATTACTCTACCCCGTTTATCGTCTTCAACTAAGGTTTGGACTATGGTGTTACCGCAAGAGACTATGAGCATTCCGGCGCCACCAACTGCAACTAGAATTAGTAATGAAAGCCAAACTTGTCTAGATAGTGCAAAAGCAATTAAGCCAATTCCACTTATAGCAGGACATAATGCCATCAATTTTTCTAAACCCAACACTCGCTGACGCAAGCTAAGATAAAGACAGCCAATAACTGAACCTACAGAACCCGCTGCGCTCAAAAAGCCCATTGTATCCCCACCACCTTTGAGGATGTCAGATGCAAAGATGGGAAATAACGCCATATGGGCAGTACCAACTAAACCATTTAGCGCTAAAAGTAACAATATGGCACGAATTGGCACCACATTATATATATAACTAAATCCTTCTTGTAATTTTTGCCAGGTGTTGCTTCCAGATGTAGAAATGTGAGAAGGAGTTGGTCGTAATCTCATTGAAATAAGCGTTAATAGTGCCACAACGTAACTCAGACTATCGTACAGAAAGCAATAGTTGGCGCCTAACTTCGCAAGTAAGAAACCTCCAATTGCAGGTCCAATTAACATAGAGCTACTGAGCATGGCAGAATAAAGGGCGATAGCATTGTTTAAATGATCACGGTTATCAACTGTTTCAATTACAATCGCGTACCTCACAGGCATATCTAGACCCTTTAATAATCCTCCCCAGATACTAAAAATCATCAGCACCCAAAAATTTGCTAATCCTAAAAAGGATAGTGTCGTCAAAGTTAAAGAAGCGACTGTTCCTAGCACTTGCACCACTATCAATAAATCGCGCTTACTCCAACGGTCACTCAAAACCCCTGAAAACGGCGCCAGAACTAATGTCGGTAAAAATTGCAGAAACCCGTTTAAACCAAGCAACCAAGCAGAACCCGTCTGGGTATAAATTAACCAAGAAATCGTCACCTGCGTCATAAACGTGCCTGACAGCGACAGCGTTTGTCCACCAAAGAAAAGTCTAAAGTTACGCGACTGGAATGCAGGTAGATGTAAATAAATATTATTTTTTAGCCAGCCCTTCAATTGCAGATGCCTCCCTAGTGGTATAATCCATGCCTTTTAGTATGCCCTATCTAACTCAGCAATGCTTCTGTTTCTTTACTTAGTTCTGTCTCAAACTAAAGGATGACTCTTTTCGATGGAGAAATATAAGCTTTATTCCCAACGTTTGTGCGATGTACAGGAAGATGCAAAATTCATAGTATGTACACATGAAGCGAAAACAAACGCAGCAAAGCAACCGAAATAATAAACGGTATGACTTCTGCGATATCTCAACCACACAATTATACTTTTACGGAGATAAGTAAATGAATAACGAAATTAACACCAACGCAGTTGAACTTTCTTTTGATGAGCTTGATACTGTTGCAGGTGGTCTATCTATTAGCTTAGGTGATATTGGTGGGTTTGCATCAGATGCTTCTAACAGCTTTTCACAGAAGAACCTGGGGGTTGCTCAACAAACCTTTGCAGGTCCTGGTGGTAGCTATACTGCTTCTGTTGTTCAGTTGCAAGATATCAAATCTGGTGCTGGTCAAGCTATTGCTATCGGTTTGTAAATATTGACAGAGGGTAGGCGCCGCTTACCCATATTAAAGTTATTTCCTAGGGGCGGGCAGGGATGCCCGCTCCACAAGATGGCTCCACAAGATGGCTCTATAAGATTACAAAATGGTTTGTAAAGCAATAGTATAAATTCTAAAAAATTTTATTAAAGTTAACCTGATTTTGGCAGCAAAATCAGGCAAAAATATTTTTTAAGTGATATAATAAATATAACAAGTTTCTAAGATATCATGAACAATCTCCTCAATGCAAGCTCAGGCTTTTAACTTTGTCACTAAAGCGGATATAGGGAAAGCTTACTCTCCCAAATCTGCCTGACTTCATAAATATTAAATCAAATTGCATAACTCAATCAAAGTTAAGATATACGTTTGATGAAAAACGTAATATTTTCTTCGGGTTTTGTGCAATTATGAAACACATTTTCGGGCTACCGCCGGAATTGAAAGTGAATGCTGTAGTACTTCAATCATACAAAATTATGAACACTATTACAATCCAATTCGCTGGCTTTTGCGCTCAATCTCCAAAATATACATTCAACTCGCGGGTTGCAATGAAAAGTAATTGTAAACCAAGTAAATGGGCTATCGGTCGAGTTACTGGATTAAGGATTGATGATGATAATAATTGGAATTATACGATAGTTTTTGACTATCCGCAAGGTTATAGTGATGAACTCACCGAGGATGAATTAGCCGACGAAAATGAATTACTCTGCTTAAATTAATTTTTTTAACTAGAAACCGGGTTTCTCGACTAAGAAACCCGGTTTCTTTTCGTTGGCGCTAAACCAAATAAATGTGTTTAAACTTACAAAGTATATTTTACTATAAATAAGGTATAAAATTAGTCTTAAATGTACTAGTAATTAGCTTTGTTTATGTTTAATATAGTAAGTATTGTTATTTAGTTTTAAACTAAATAGTAATTTTAATCGCCATTATATTTAGTATTTGCATGGAAGCTCAATAGTCCCATGCAATTTTGCTTTTGAGTGTAATTACTCAACTATTTAAATGCGCCGATGGGAGAATAAAATTAAGGCTTTCAGGGTACCATGTATAATCTTTCATGTCGCTGGGCCAGGGAACTTCATTAACTTTGGCTATCTGTAAAGTATTTTGGTAAATTTTATTGTACAAAGCAGGAAAATCACCTATTTGAATATTATTTTTAATAAAAGTTTGACGCAGCAATTGTGTTGTATACATCATATTATGAGCTTCAAAGTTACCTTCTGGAAATATCTGGTCAAATATTAAAAACTTTATATCATCTCGTTTTCGCTTAATTGCTGCTTGTGGTGTAATTCCAAATTTATTAGGTACAGTATCACCTTCAATGTATACCATAATATAACTCGGACCTTTCACCCAGTTTAAATAACCATTCCCAAAAGCAAAAACGTTTATCAACTGACTCGCACGCTTTTCCCACTTCTCCTCTAAAATTCGGCGCCTTTTAAAGTCAAATATACCAGCACGCGCATCAATATACTTCCTTTTTGCTACTCTCAAACCTCTAGCTAGTAAAATAGTACCATGACTATCACTAGAAAAGTTAAGAATAGTGTTGGAGGTAATGGCATGATTAGTTAAAATCGCGGTATTGCCAATTACAGGGCTGCCAGATAAATTCAAACGGTCTAATCCTGCATTTATCCAATCAAGGTATTTATTAATAAATCGAATAATCGGATGTATCTTACGGTAAGAGGCGTTATTTAAATTTGCAATACCAGTAACGAGAGTCGAAGCATATCTACGACTTCGCTTACTTGACTCGCTTTCACGTTGCCCTAACCCAGAAATAAATACTGCATACAACTCGCGGTTATCGTTTTCCGGATAATAAACGATTTGACTCGTAATTACACCAAAAGGATTTCCTGATGCAATGACGGTGTTAAAGTCAAAAATTTGCTCAGTCTCAGGATTTTGCAACTGTCCATCAAATTTTTTATCAGGAAATATTGCTTCTAGGGGCCAGCGCCACCATTTAGAGTCTACTTGTCCTGCTTTTGTTTCGCTCATATATACTGTGGTTTGAAATTATACTAGTTTTTTTGTAAGTATGATTATACAAAATCCTTTATCAAAAAAGTATACCGTTTTAGCGTGCGAATCTAAAGACCAGGAAATTTTAAATGCCTTTCCGGAATTAATTGCTCCTAAGTTGGTTACTTATATAACGATAACAAGCGCGCCCTGTATAACTATAAAAGGTAGGCGCCTATATATAAATCAACCAGAGTAACTAAAGGAATTTATTATGTCTGACTCAATTAATCCTTTAACACCAATTCAAACTAACAACGTTCCATCCCAAGATTTAACAAATTCTTTAACACCACAACAAATGCAACCTAATAACGTTCCACCCAAATTTAGCTTTAGAACTGCAATTGTCAAAAACTGGAAAACTACCAGTGTTGGCGTAATTATCTCTTTCACTGGTTTTGTTTCTTTTTCACCTCAAACCTTTGGTGGTCCCGATACACCTTTTGTGCAGGTATGTAAGTATGTAACCTCTGGAGGTCTTGCAGCGTTAGGTATTAGCTCGAAAGACTATAACGTCTCAGGTGGTAATGGTAGTTAAATTGAAACACTTTTCTATCAATGCGTTTTTCGATTCCAATGTGGCAGCATGGATACGAAAATGTGCAAAAATTGAATAATTAGTTTCGATTTGAATTAAAATGGCAACTTATTTAGTCACAGGCGCCAATCGAGGTATAGGTTTAGAGTACTGCCGTCAGTTAAAAGAACGAGGAGATACTGTAATTGCCGTTTGTCGTTCTGAAGAAGATGAGTTAAAAAATCTGGGTGTACAAATAGAGCCGAATATAGATATTACGAACGGTGCATCGGTAAATGATTTAGTTAATAGGTTACAGGGCTTGCATCTCGATGTTTTGATTAATAATGCTGGTATTATCGAACGAGTTAGTCTTGATAATTTAGACTTTGAAAGCATTCGGCGCCAGTTTGAAATAAATGCACTGGGAACTCTCAGAGTTACAGGCGCCTTGCTTCCGAATTTAAAAAATGGCTCTAAAATAATTATAATGACTAGTCGTATGGGTTCCATTGAAGATAACACTTCGGGAGGCTCATACGGTTATCGCATGTCAAAAGTAGCTGTCTCAATGGCAGGAAAGTCTTTATCCATTGATTTAAAACCAAAAGGTATTGCCGTTGCTATTCTCCACCCCGGACTGGTGCAAACTCGCATGACTGGTTTCAGTGGTATTACTACATCTGAGTCAGTTCAAGGACTTATCAAACGAATTGATGAATTAAACCTAGATAATACAGGCACGTTCTGGCATAGTAACGGTGAGATATTACCTTGGTAATTAATATATAAATATGAAATAAATATGAAAAAGCCGCGAAAACAATGCTTCGCGGCTTTCGGTGTGGTGTGAGGAGTTTAACTATCTATTATCATAAAGATTACTTTGAGGGGCGACATACCTGGTAACAGTTTTGGTAACAAGATTTTTTTAAATCTCGGAAACCGGGTTTCTAATAGAAACGCGACATATCGTGTCTACGACATACCGCGTCTCTAAAACTTTTTCTTCTTGTCCTTTACATCTTCATGGTTGAAAATATTTTTCTACCACGAAGGCACAAATTACATAGAAAAAATCAAACTATTAAGTTCATTCGGTCAACGAAATTCACCTTAATGGTGAGTGTGTGTACCCTAAAAGTAAAAACCGTGGCTTTTGGGAGGGGTCCACGGCTTTTGGGGTAATGTGAGAAGCATAACTGAAATTCATAATAAGCTTATAAATTAGAGCCGTGGCACCGGTAACAGTTTTGGTAACGGAGACTCAAAAACACCTCTAAGGTGTATAAAGTTTTCCTTTACAATAGTTTACATGAACTAAAGTAAGGCGCCACCACAACTCGAACCACTTCCAGCAGTACACCCATAACAGTAAGCAGCAGTTTGAACTTCGTTTATTACGTCTAAGTTGCCACTCTCAAGTAACTTGGCAACCGTCAAAGCTTCTCCATCCTTGCTTTTTGCGGGCAGATTCATCATTTGATTAAAGTCGCAATCGTAAATATTACCTTTATAATCGATAGATATTTCGTCACGACACATCAAGTTTCCTACTGTGTCTGGGTTGTAATGTGCTTCCAAAAAATCTAAGTAGGGAGCGTATAGTTTTTTACGTTCTAAATGTAACTTTGTTCTCCCTACTGGTAAGTTTGTAATTGTGAATAAATTATTGAAGTCAATATTAAAATTGTTTTTCAAAAAACGTTTGTAATCACTTTCGAGACTTTGTTGGTTAGGCGCCAGAGAAAATTTTTCGGTAGTCGGTAGCAAGGAGTTGTACACTAAATCTAAAATTAAATCAGGCGCCGTACCGTAACCAAGTCTGTTTAACCATTGCAGTGCATGAATAGAAGCGTCAAAAACACCGTTCCCCCGCATTTTGTCTACGTTGTCTGCCATATAACAGGGTAGTGAAGCTACAACTCTGACCTTGTTTTGAACAAAGTATTGGGGAAGGTAGTCAAAACTTTGTTCAAAATAAATAGTCAAATTTGACCTGACTATAACAGACTTATCGTTTTTTCGAGCTGCCTCAACAAGTGTAGTAAATCCATAATTCATCTCTGGCGCCCCACCAGTCAAGTCAACGATTTTGATTTGTGGGAATTTTTCGATTAATTCTACTAAATACTGGCAAATTTCGGGTGATAACTCTTCTGTACGCCTCGGTCCAGCATCAACATGACAATGCGAACAAGCTAAATTACAGCGTTTACCCAAATTTATTTGCAAAACAGTGATTTGCTGCTTTAAGAGAGGTAATTTTAATTTTTCTTTGAAAGGCGTGATTTTTGAAGTAATCATTTTATTTCAACACAATGTACCGTCTCTATATTATCGAATAGCGTTCATGCAATTTTAGACCACATAGAAATATAATTAATCTCTGTCTAAAGAATATTATCGTTCATGTAAATTAGTTTTTATGTTCGCAAATGTTATGAACAATACTAATCCCTTAATATCTACCTTAGATTAGCATAAAACCGCTCTTGAGATAGAAAGACGATGAAGCTCTTTAGATTAAAAAGTAAGTAAGTCACTTAACTAAATTAATATCAGGAGCTAGAGTCATGAGCCAAATTTCAAAAAATGACAGTAAATCTAATAGTGCTTCCGATGATAACACATCTCAAGGAATTAGAGATATAGGGGTTTTGGCTTTCCTTGCCGTATTAGCGATGTTAACCATAAATAGCGGAGCTTTTGGTTCTAATGAGAGTATAACATCAAAAATTACTCATACCGCTGAAATTACGGACGAAACTGATGATTTTTCTGGTAAAACTGTGACAGTTAGAAGTAAACCTATTCAACGTATTAGTTTACGCTCTTTTGCTGTTACGGATAAACGAGTTGTTGGTGGTAAACCCATTGTGGTTATTAATGCTTCAGGTGTACCCTTTGATTTACCAAAAGACGCGAATACAGAAGTTCAGGTGACGGGTCAGGTTCGTGAACTAGATATTCCAAAAATCGAGCGCGATTTTAAATTAAATATACAAGATGAATATTACAAAGATTACATTAATCAACCTGCAATTATCGCACGCTACATTACGCTAGCTCCTAAACCCGGTCAAGTCGCGACGAATCCCGAACAGTTTTATGGTAAGCGGGTTGCTATGATGGGTAAAGTCAAAGATATTCAAAGCCCAAATTTATTAAAGTTAGATGATGGCAATTTTATTGGTGGAAAAAATTTACCGATTTTATTTAGCCAAAAACCAAAAGTCGCAATCAATGAAGGTCAAACTGTAGTAGTTATGGGAAGAGTTAGTCCATTTGTTGCTGCTGATATTCAACGAAATTACAAAATGAATTGGAATTCAGACGTAAAAAGACAACTTGAAGCCGAATACGCCAATACTCCTGTATTAATAGCAGAGAATGTGTATCCTTAGTAGATATAAGTGTAGTGTAGTAATGCAGTGGAAAAAAGTAGTCATAAAATACTTCCTTAGCCAGTATCGCCTTGATGTAGTTTATGACTTTTGTGCCACAATTAGTACATATACGATATTTCTAGCAACACCCTCCTCCGACGTAATGCCAAGTCGAATCGGTAACTAAAATATCTTTGGGAAGTTTGGATAAATTATTCGCTGTTTTATCACATACTGACATAGGAATTCCTGCTTGTAATATGTGACCGTTTTGATCATCAAAATATTCTTCTGCTCCACTATATATAGCTGTCTTGCCAGTAAATACACAGGCGCCATCTTCTGGAATAGGTACTTTGAATGATACTGAGTCTAGACTTTCTAACAGCAGGTGTTCCGGTAGATTATAATTACGAGCATCTAATAAACGGTATGGGCGCCGTGCCCGAATTTCTACTTGTCCAAAACCAACATCTATAATGCGCTGAATATATTCATCATATGTTAAGGCGCCGGATAAACACATTGCACGCAACCGTTCATCACGCTGTAAATGTTCTGGTATGGGACGTGTGGCAATAGGGTCACTCATTTGCAGGCGCCCACCCGGTTTCAATACTCGATACGCTTCACGCAACGCACGAGTTAAGTCAGATGGTTCAAATATATTAAACAAACAATTTTGTGCGACTATATCTACTGAAGCATCCTCAATAGGTAAATTAAAAGCATCACCTTCTCGAATTTCAACAAAACTGGTGTCGAACCAAGAATTTTCTTTTGCCGCAGTTTCTAAATTAATAGACGCAGCTTCACGCATTGCCGCTACAGGGTCAACTGCAATAACCCCACGTGGACGACGAGAAAAGTAAGCAAACTGTAAAGCTTCCAGTCCACCACCAACACCCACGTATAATACAGTCGGCTGGTTACTCAATTCTGTAGGATGTACTGTAGTCCCACAACCATAGTTCATGTCCTGCATCTTACGCGGAACTTTTAAGTCTGGGAACTGTAAAGGTGAACTTTGAACACAGCAAAGCCCGACTTCTGGAGTTTGAGCAACATCACTGTAAAATTGCGCTGCGGTTTCTAGGTAAGTCATGAAAATTTTAGATTACTCTTTCTACTCTATCAACTTGTACATGTCTTTAGAAATCGGGTTTCGATAAAGAAACCCGCTTTCCTATTCACGCAAAACATAACCTACGCCACGCACTGTATGTATTAATCGTTTTTCGTGTTCAGCTTCGAGCTTGATACGCAAATAACGAATATACACTTCAATGATATTAGAATCACCCATAAATGTATATCCCCAGACAGATTCTAAAATTCTATCCCGTGATATTACTTGGCGCGGATGTGATATTAAATATTCGAGTAAGTCAAATTCTTTAGTTGTTAATTCTATATTTCTTTCCTTACGTTTTACTTGTCGCGTTTTTCGATGCAAGCTCAAGTCTTCAAATAGTAATAGGTCTGGGTCTAATTCTTGTGTCTTTCTTACATGCGCGCGTACTCGTGCAAGCAAATCATCTGCACTGAACGGTTTAACTACATAATCATCTGCTCCTGCATCCAGTCCTGCTACGCGGTCGCTAACTTCGTCTTTTGCCGTTAACAATATTACTGGCACTTGGTCACCAGTCGTTCGTAAACGTCGGCAAATTTCTAACCCTGATAACCCAGGCAACATCCAATCTACTATCACTAAGTCGGGTTGTGACTCGCGTGCTACATTCAAGCCTGCTACTCCATCATGCTCGACTGTCACTTTATACCCTAGATATCCAAGCTCCATCTCCACAAATCGTGCGAGCTTAACTTCGTCCTCTACTAATAATATATGGGCTGTCATCGATTTTTTCACAGTTTTTTCTTTAATTAACAACACAGACTCATCCGAACTAAAGCAACATTTTTTACATTTGTTTGACTTTCGATTTGATTTTGGTGTGTTATAATTTACATGCTACTGTAAACGTTAACACTCCAGATTATACAAGCATATTCTGAAACCAATTGATAAGTTTTGTTGCAATATTATATTGTTTTACTTATTTATGCTTAAAGATTCCTAGCTTCTTCAAAAAGTTAGGAATCTATGACTTTCAAATAGAATTTAAGTACAATTTATACCACAATATATCAGTGGTTAAAGGTCTAACGTAAAGCTATAAAATTATTGAAATACTGATTGAAATACTCTGGCTATATTACTGTTGCGCGCGCTGAGTATAGCTTGTAGAGGTACTTTAGGCTTTCATTACAGTTAACACGAAGTTCTTTCATTAAGTCAAGACAAATACTAACAGTAAGCGCTTACATCTTCGCCGCAGACATCAGCTAGATAGCATAATGCTTTAAAGCGTAAATAAACGACTTGTTCGTAAAAAGGATTTAACTTGCACATTGGGGGAATATGAAATAACTTCTTGCCAAATACTACAACATCACGTTCAAATGGACATTGAGAAGGAATAAGTTTACATAGTTTATGTGCAAATTTTGAGTCTTTAACTTCGATAGATTCTAACCACTGACGGATAGGAAAGAGTATATCGTTTTGGCGGTGGAGTTGTGTAAAGGATGTCATAATAGTTCTCAGTAAAGGTTTTTGTGTTTATTTTTGGTAGTCGGGTTGTTATCCCTTCTATTACTTATATATGTCTATGTTTTTCAACTTATGCATTTTGTCCCTTGTTTTAGGAACAACTCTTACTACAGTTACCAAACTTAACTTTCCGGACAGTATGGTAAAATTTGGCAACGGATATAACAAATGTAACGGATAGCTCGCAAAACCGTCGCAAAATCGTAGGTTGGGTGGAGGCAATAGTTTACGTAGTATGCCGTTATCCGAAGGGTAGGGTAGCTTACATCTTGCACATGCCCGCTTATTGAGAATTAGAGAGCTTGTAATGCTTATTATTAGGTAGGGTGGGCGATGGGATGTGTTTCTTAGGAGGTAGGCACAACCCAACATAAATATTAGTATTTAAGTTTATGTAGTAAATAAATACTACTTTAGTTAATTCTGGGGTTGGTTTGCAACGGCCGCTTGTCCTGACTTTTCACGACATGTTAAAAACCTCTCCTTCAAACCCTCTGCTACATATCCGCTAAAATCATCCAAGTGAGGAATTATATCATCACTGTCGCAAGCATCTGTTAGTTGTCGAATAGTCGGAACCTCTAGTGGTTTTCCTTGTAGGATTTGCCTTTCTTTCGTTTAAAGCATTCCTAAATATGGAGAGGCGCCCCAACTTTCCTCTCTGGCAAAAGCATTGTAGTTTGGAAGTAGTCTTTTACAACAAGCTTTTCTCAAAGGTTTTCCCAAGCAGGAAAAATGGATGCTGTATCTGGCAGAAGCACAAAACAGTTTTTAAGTTGCTCCAGTTCGTATAAAGCATCAGCAAACGATAAACCTAACCCATTAACTTCTATCGGGCGAGTTGCTACCACCCAAAACTCAATCAGATTTTGCGGTATAATACATAATGTTTCGTCTTGCTCTAACAAAATTCTTATTGCTTGAAGTGAAGATTCGTGCATTGGATGAGCCTGTTGGATACTCCGCAATAAAACATTTGTATCAATCAAATAACTCATAGCATTTCATCTTCTCTAGTATAAATGCTTTCACGGCTAATTGCTTCGTCTGTTAAAAGTGGCGCCTTTATTCGGGAGTGGCTCCTAGCCCAATTTACAAATCTTTCTGCTCGCTCAGTAGGCGATAGTGTAAGGGGTGTAGGTTGTGGTGATGTGCCTACTAAACTTTCGACTAAAGTTTTCAACAGCGCTTCGACAGATGTCCCCTGAGCTGCGGCTTGAGCTATTAAGCGTGATTCAATTTCAGGTTCCAGTTCAAGTAAGATAGCCATAATTAAGTACCAAAAATTAAATAAAATCAAAATTTATATAAACTTAATCAACTTAATAACGTTCATTATAAACGGTGTTCGATGGAGTGAAAACACAATAATAAGCATATATTGAAATCCTAGTTACTTTCATTCTAGAGTGGCGGCTTTATTTAATTTTATTTGAGCGATTACTAAAAAGTATAACTTCGTGTGCAACTTACGGACACAAACCTTTTTTCTTATCAGGATAGCGTCCTGGCTTGCAATCAGCAAAACAAACATGCTTCTGTATCGAGGAAGCTAGCTATTGCCATCTCAATGACTGCTTCTATAGGATACTCAATTGCCGTAGCGCGGGCAATTAAGGTAGCTTGAATTCTTTCAGTCCGACGTTCCAACCCGGATTTTAGCATCGGCTTTATTAAGTTGCTCTTTTTGTTTTGCTTGCATTGCTTTACTGTGTACTTGGAATTTGGACGTTAGTTTCCCTGCGGGACATTCCGTGAACGCACTCGCGCTCCACCCAACCTACCTACCATCTATCCGTTACATCCGTTGCCCACTTGACTTTGTTGTAAACTTCACGTTACACTATTTTATAACGAGCGTTCAATATAAAAAATTATGTATTATGCCAAAGATAGTAGACCACGATTTGTACCGTAAGGAGTTACTGAGTAAGTGTTTTGACTTGTTTGCTGCTAAGGGGTATGGGTCGATAACGATGCGTGAAATTGCGAAGGAGTTAAATGTTTCGACGGGGACTCTATATCACTATTTTCCCAATAAAAAGGCTTTATTTGAGCAGTTGGTAGAAGATATGGTACAGAATGAGCTTTCTATTGCAACTGCGGAGTGGGAGACGTTAAAGACTCGACAGGAACGCGCGTCCGCTTTGGGTAAGTATTTAAATGGTAATCTTGATTATCATATTAAAAGTAGTTATTTAATGATTGATTTTTCACAGCATCAAGATTCTGAAGGTTATATAGATAGTGAATTTTGGCGCCGTTTATGCGACCGTTATCAAGGTGCCATTTATGACTTTTTAGGTGTAGAAGACCGCGCACTTGCTGATTTTATCATGTGTTTTGTTGATGGAGTGATTTTGGAGAGGTTACTTGGTATAAATACGATTGATGTTGTTGAACAATGTACGCTGATGGGTAAGATGGTTGATGCTTATTTAGAAAAGTATGGTTTTAATTCATAGGAGTTTATTATGATAAGTCAGCTGATTCCTGTTGTTTATTTTTTGGTGGAACGATTTTTTAAAGAGGATTGAACCACAAAGACACCTTATCCGTTAACGTAAGCGTAAACGCAGTTTTCCCGTAGGGTAGCTTTCCCGCAGGGTAGTTTTCCCGAAGGGTAGGGTAGGACACAAAGAAAGAAGGAAAGAAGAGAGGAATTTTTGGGAATTATAGTAGAGACGCGATGTTCCTCGCGTCTGTACATCTATATATAGAGGGGAAGTATGAGTTTTAAAGTATCTCTCAAGTCTTTTAATGGTTGGATGGTTGGAATGATGCTTGCCGCTACTGCTGCTACTGGTGGTGTATTATATTATGGCACCCAGCAGTTTGGTTTAAGTGGTAAGCCTGTTGAAAAGCCTGTTGAATTACCTCCTGTTACGAAAGTTAGTGCTTTAGGGCGCCTAGAACCTGAAGCTGAAATAATTAAGTTATCGGCGCCTATCCCTTTAGATGGTGATAGAGTAGCTAGGGTGTTGGTGAAAGAAGGTGAGACGGTTAAACAAAGTCAGGTTGTTGCTGTATTAGATTCAAGAGCTAGATTACAGGATGCTTTACTCGTTGCTCAAAAACAAGTCAGTATGGCAGAGGCAAAATTGGCACAAGTACAAGCTGGCGCCAAAACTGGACAAATTCAAGCTCAAAAAGCTACAGTAGCTAGGCTAAAAGCTCAATCTGTTGGTGATAAGGTTGGACAACAAGAAATTATTGCTCGGTTAGAAGCTCAATGGCAAGGTGATAAACAAGCACAGTTAGAAAATATCGCTCGGTTAGAAGCACAAGCACAAGGTGATAGACAAGCACAACTTGCCACTATTAGTAGGTTGGAAGCTGAGTTGAATAATGCAAATTCGGAATTAGGACGTTATCAACAACTATATAATGAAGGGGCAATCTCAATTTCGCTGTTCGATGGTAAACGGTTGAGTGTGGAAACTGCGAAACAGCAACTTAACGAAGCTCAAGCTGTGTTGAAAAGGATTGATACTACTTCCCTTAGAGAAATTAGTGAAGCGAAAGCTGTTTTGCGACGTATTGATGCAACTAATAGTAAACAGGTTAGTGAAGCAAGAGTTGCGCTAAATCGAATTAACGCAACTGGCAATGAACAAATTAGCGAGGCTCAAGCTACATTAAATAGTATCGCTGAAGTTCGCCCTGTGGATGTTCAAGCTGCACAAACTGAAGTTGATAATGCTATCGCTGCTACTAAACGTGCAGAAACTGAATTAGAACAATCTTACATTCGGGCGCCAAATCATGGACAAATTCTCAAAATTCATACCCGTCCTGGAGAAAAGATTGGTGATAACGGAATTGCAGATTTGGCACAAACGAGTCAAATGGTAGCAATTGCTGAAGTTTATCAAAGCGATATTGCTAAAATTAAACTTGGACAAACGGCTAAGGTAACAGGACAAGCGTTCCAAGGTGAAGTCAAAGGCACTGTATCACAAATTGGCTTACAAGTGAACCGTCAAAACACTTTTGCTAACCAACCAGGAGAAAACCTCGACCGTCGTGTCGTCGAAGTCAAAATTCGTATAGACCCTGAAGATAACTCCCGTGTCGCTGGGTTGACTAATTTACAAGTTCAAACTTCGATTGATTTGTAACGTTTTATTACTCTAATTCATAACGAATGTTCGTTATAAAGAAGGAAGTCAAATATGCAAGCAACAATAACTAAGCTTGAAAGATCACAAGTCAACCAAGCTATCAAAGTTTTAGGTCATGCTTTTCGTCAAGACCCCATTTTTAATTATTTGCTGTCAGATAATTCTACTAATGCGCTCTTGTGGTTACTTCGTGTTGCTTTGAGACATAGCCATTCTTATAACCATACTTATATAACTACTACCAATACTGGTGAATTACAAGGTGTTGCATCTTGGATACCCCCCGAAGGTTCTGGTGGCAGTGTTACACGTATATTACAAGCAGGCGCCTTAATTTTACCGTTCAAACTGGGAATATCAAGGTTTTCACGCGCGCTTTCTTGGTCTTGGGCAATGGAAGAACTGCATAAACGCAATATGTCGTCAAAACCTCATTGGTATTTATCGCTGTTGGGTGTTTCACCAAGTTGTCAAGGATGTGGAATAGGTAGTTTATTAATTGAACCGATATTGAAACAAGCTTATAGTGACGGGTTGCCAATTTATTTGGAAACTTCAACCGAACTCGCTGTACGGTTTTATCAAAAGCATGGGTTTAAGGTTGTTTGGGGTGGTGAGTTATTAAAAGGTAGTCCTTATTTGTGGGCAATGGAAAGGGTGGCATAATTATGAGATTATTTAGTAAGAAAAAAACACCGTTAGCTTGGCGCCAGTTGATGAAAGAAAAAACTCGTCTTGCTATTGCGGTAGCGGGAATTGCGTTTGCTGATATATTAATGTTAATTCAGATGGGGTTTGAAGGCGCCTTATATGATGCTTCGATACAACCGCATCGTAACCTACAAGCTGATTTAGTGTTGATTGACCCGCAAATGCAAACTTTATTTTCGGTAAAAGATTTTGCGCGGGAACGATTATATCAAACTTTGGCGTATGATGGTGTTGAGTCGGTAACTCCAGTATATATTTCCACCGGACAATGGCGTAATCCGCAAACTCGTTTGGAAAGGGCTATTTTGGTATGGGGTGTTGACCCAACTAAACCAACGTTCAAAATGCCAGAAGTGAATAAGCGACTCGAAAGCATTAAACCGTTAAATAGTGTGTTGTTTGATATTGCGGGTCGTCCTGACTATGGTGTTAATAGTGATGAGTTTAAGAAAACTAACAGGTTTGATACCGAGTTGAACGGTAAAGCTATTAATGTGACTGGTTTGTTTGTAAATGGCGCCTCGTTTGCAGCAGATGGTAATGTAATTACGAGTGAATCTACATTTATGCAGCTTTTTCCAAGTAGCAAACCAGAAAAAATAGCTGTTGGGTTGATTAACTTGAAAGATAATGCCAATATTCTCAGGGTGCAAAAACAGCTTGCTGCATCTTTACCCAAAGATGTTTCGGTACTGACTACCGAAGAGTTTGCCCAAATTGAAAAGAAATATTGGGCAGAAGGTACAGCAATAGGATTTATTTTCGGTTTGGGTGTCAGTGTCGGGTTTATTGTGGGAATTGTAATTGTCTATCAAATTCTTTATTCTGATGTTTCAGAACATTTACCTGAGTACGCAACACTCAAAGCAATGGGATATACAGATGGTTTTCTGCTGCGGGTTTTGATACAAGAGTCGTTGCTTTTAGCTGTTCTAGGTTATATACCTAGTTTTATTGCTGCTATTGGATTATATAGTCTTGCTGCTGGCGCCACAATGTTACCGATTGCCATGACGGTGGAACGTGCAATTAATGTTTTTGTTTTAACTGTAGCTATGTGTAGTATTTCTGGTGCTATTGCGATGCGAAAGTTACAATCTGCTGACCCTGCCGATATTTTTTAACTTTTGCGGATGGATACTAGTTGCAAGTCAATTTCGTTGCCTATCATTTGATAGTTATAAGTCACTAAGAAAGATTGATTATATTTTCTGGAGTTGGGAACATATAATGTTGCTAACAAAGTTAATTGGTAGTTTGTCATTTTAAGTAAGTATTGATTTCTATAAAAATCAATTACTACTCTATCTTGGTGTCTCAAAAACTTGACATTGCATGAATTGATGAGATAATCAAGTATATCATTCTGAAGTCGATTATATATGTTAACTTGGGCGCCGTTTACACTAACTAGACAAGCATCGCGTGGCGCCCATCTACCATTATAAGTGATTAAGGCTACTTGTGAATCAGCCCGCCAATTTGTAGTAATATTACCAAAACCTTGAGGACTACCACTACAAGAATAAAGGCTTGCAACTGGCTTATCACCTCGTATATCATACAAATAGTTTCTGGTTCTATTAGAATTAGTATTCTGACCCCATACTACTGTATATCGTGAATTTGGCGATATTAAATATTCTCGATGAAAGTCATATAGATAATATTTTGTGATTGCACGTGCATTTTGACGCATAACCTGAGATTGTGTTCTTTTGGCTTCAACTTTTGCGTTTGGATTTATAATCAAGACAGCCAAAAATAAGAAACTCAAAGAAACTCTAAGCACTGTTTTAAGCATATTTACTTTGTCTAATATTTATTTAGCTTTTAACTGTATCTTATTTTCATCTTATCCGGTTTACTTAAACAATTAAGTGATACATCAAACAATGAATTTATTGTTTAAAAAGCAATATTAATCAACTGTTGAGGCACCGATAAAACTATGATTACTCTTTATTAATCAATCGTTGATTGCAGACATAAAGTAGTAAAAACCTGATTTATTCTTAACTACCTCTTAATTTCTCTGTATAATTTTTAAAGTAAATTAGATATGGGTTTCAGTTATGTAATTTTTATATATAGAATTTATGTGTTAATACTAGTAGTGTTTGGGTAAGTTAATGACCGTAAATCTAAAAAAATCAAATGTTAGTGAAATTTAGTTGTATCTATTGGATGTGTAGAGGAAAACAAAATGTTTGACAACTTACTTCCACCTTTAAATGAGCATAATTTACCGTATCCAGACACAATACATCCTATTGTTGTTCACTTCGTAATCGCGATGGTTTTATTTGCTGTAATTTGTGATTTTGTGGGTTTGGCAACTCGGAATTATAAACTTTATGAGGTGAGTTGGTGGAACATGTGTTTCGCCACGGTTTCGATATTTATTGCGATTATATTTGGTCAAATCGAAGCTGGTCTATCTTTGGCATACGATGCAGTAGAACCTGTATTGAATTTACATACTTTGATCGGTTGGTCGCTGTCGGGAATTATTGCAGCTATTACAGGATGGCGTTATATTATTCGGTTACGTGACCCTTTGAGAGTACCTACTTCTTATTTAGCTGTTGGATTAGTTTTAACTGTCATTGTTTGCTTTCAAGTTTACCTTGGGGATAAGTTAGTTTGGGTGTATGGACTACATACGCAACCAGTTGTAGAAGCTATAAAACAAGGGGTTTTGCAATGAATCATGGTTTGATTGAACAAATTAAATCACAACTTGGCGCCAATGGGTTGCCTTATGCAATACCAATTCATCCCAATTTGGTGCATTTAACATTGGGATTATTTATTGTAGCAGTAACTTTTGATATTGTCGGCGCCTTTTATGTGTTGGAAAAGCCAGTTTTTAAATTTTTGGCAATTCCTGCGACTCGTGCGAGCTTGTTCGATGTTGGTTGGTACAATATGCTCGCTTGTGCAATTATTACGTTTTTTACAGTCGCAGCAGGTTTTTACGAAATTATGCTGGCACAACCATCAGCTGATATTAAGAGCGCTTGGGGTTTACAAGCTTTTGAAACTATGCTTTGGCATGGTGTTGGTGGTGTTGTTTTACTAACGCTAATTGTTGTCATGACGGTTTGGCGAGGGTTTCAGCGCTACGTATGGCGTAAAGACCGAGGACAACAAGTTCAGTGGAGTTATTTAGCTGTGGGATTGGTGATTATGTTTTTGATGTATCTTCATGGTACATTAGGCGCCCATTTAGCTGGTGAGTTTGGTGTTCACAATACCGCTGTTAGGTTATTGCGGATGGGTGAAGATGTTAATGCGGTGTTGAAATAATTATGAAAATTCGTACTATTGTAACCTTGATTATTGTTACATTAGCTTTGAGTGCTGTGAGTTTATGGATGGGAAATTTGTCACATTCTTGGTTTCCACCCCAAGCAACAGCAGAGTCTTTACTAATTGATGATTTGTTTAGCTTTTTGGTGACGTTGGGGACTTTTATCTTTTTCGGAGTGACGGGTACTCTTACTTATTCAGTTCTGTTTCAACGTGCAGGTAAATATGATATTAGTGACGGGCCTCCAATTGAGGGGAACGTCAAATTAGAAATTATTTGGACTGCAATTCCTTTTTTCTTGGTGATTTGGATAGGCGCCTATAGCTATCAAATATACGACCAAATGGGAATTATTGGACCGATGGAACATGTACATCTAATGCAGTCCGCAGAAGCTGCTTCGATGGATACACCATCTAAGAAAATTACAGAAGTAGAAGTCATTGCCAAACAGTGGTCTTGGGAGTTTCGCTATAAAGGCGCCAATGTTAGTAGTACAGAGTTACATTTACCTAGCGCGCAACGAGTTCGCTTGAAGTTGACTTCTGCTGATGTAATACACGGGTTGTATATTCCAGCTTTTAGATTGAAGCAAGATATTATTCCTCAAGAAGTTATAGATTTTGAATTTACTCCTATACGTGTGGGTAAATATCGTCTTCGTGATTCCCAATTTAGCGGGACTTATTTTGCGGCAATGCAAACCAATGTAGTTGTGGAAACACCTGAAGATTTTAGTACTTGGTTAGTTCAGGCAGCGAAACTTGAGCCAAAACCTTCATATAATCAGGCTTTTGCTGAGTATGAACAGCAAAGTAAACAAGCTATAAAAGGTTGGAATAGTGTGTCACCTGCTACACCTCCAATTGTTAATTATCCCAGTCAGCAAGAAAGCTAATTATGACAATTTTAGAAAATATTGAAGGGCATAAAGAACACCATCCACCTTTGACGACGTGGAAGACTTATTTTAGCTTTAGTACTGACCATAAGGTAATTGGTATTCAATATATAGTTACGGCATTTGTGTTTTTTCTTGTGGGTGGAATTTTCGCGATGATTATTCGCGGAGAGTTAATAACTCCCGAATCTGACTTGGTTGACCGTACTGTTTACAATGCCATGTTTACGATGCATGGTACGGTGATGTTATTTCTGTGGACGTTTCCTGTTTTAGCTGGTCTGGCTAATTACCTTGTACCACTAATGATAGGCGCCCGTGATATGGCATTTCCAAGATTGAATGCTGTGGCGTTTTGGATGGTGCCGATATTCGGTATTATTCTGATGGCAAGTTTTCTGTTACCTTCAGGGCCAGCACAAGCGGGATGGTGGTCTTATCCTCCTGTCAGTTTACAAAACCCTAGTGGGAATTTAATTAACGGTCAATTTTTATGGTTGGTGGCAGTGGCATTATCGGGGGTTTCTTCAATAATGGGCGCCGTAAATATTGTCACCACCATCTTTAAAATGCGGGCGCCGGGAATGACGTTCTTCCGAATGCCTGCATATGTTTGGACGGTTCTTAGTGCCCAAATTATTCAGTTATTTGGATTACCTGCACTGACAGCCGGGGCAGTAATGTTACTGTGTGACCTCTGTTTTGGCACAGCATTCTTTGACCCTGCGAAAGGTGGCAGTCCAGTATTATATCAACACTTCTTTTGGTTTTATTCACATCCCGCAGTCTACGTAATAATACTGCCAATTTTCGGTATTTTCTCGGAAATTTTTCCAGTTTACGCCAGAAAGCCGTTATTTGGATACAGAGTAGTTGCCGTATCATCCCTCATTATTACAGGGTTGAGTGCAGTTGTTTGGGTTCACCACATGTTTGCTAGTGGAACACCAAACTGGATGCGAATGCTATTCATGTTTTCGACGATGTTAATTTCCGTCCCCACTGGCATTAAAGTATTTGCTTGGGTAGCAACGGTTTGGGGTGGTAAACTCCGACTTGACACTCCAATGCTATTTGCACTGGGTGGATTAGTAATGTTTGTATTTTCGGGCATTACAGGTATTATGCTTGCCGCAGTACCCGTTGATATTCATGTTAATAACACCTATTTTGTCGTCGGTCACTTCCACTACGTTATATACGGCGCCACTGTCATGGGAGTGTATGCTGCTATATACCACTGGTTCCCTAAAATGACCGGACGGATGTACTACGAAGGATTAGGAAAACTACACTTTGCATTAACATTTATTGGCGCCAATCTTAACTTTTTTCCAATGCACCCGTTAGGTTTACAAGGAATGCCACGTCGGGTAGCTTCATACGACCCAGAGTATGCATTTTGGAATGTGATAGCTTCTTTAGGAGCATTTTTACTAGGAATGTCCACACTACCATTCATCTTAAACATGGTAAGTTCCTGCGTAAACGGTAAATTAGCAGGTGATAACCCTTGGAGAGCAATAGGTTTAGAGTGGTTAATTTCCTCACCTCCACCAGTAGAAAACTTTGAAGAACTCCCCATAGTTATCTCAGAACCATATGGTTATGGTAAAAACGAACCACTCGTAGAAAACGGCGCCAATCTTAAATAACCTCTTTTCTCTGTGAACTCTGCGTCTCTGTGGTAAATAAATCTTTTTTCCTCACCACAGAGACACAGGGGACACAGAGAGTAACTAAAAAGTAATATAAAAATGGAAACAACAGCATCAGAACATATTCAGCATTCCCACGACTCTGAAGCAAATAGCATGTTTGGCTTCATCGTGTTTCTACTTTCCGAAAGCGTTATTTTCTTAAGTTTGTTCGCAGGATATATAGTCTACAAAACAACAACAACAAACTGGTTGCCTACAGGTGTAGAAGGATTAGAAATTAAAGAACCTGGAATAAATACAGTCATTCTTGTAACCAGCAGTTTTGTTATATATATAGCCGAACTTTTCCTCGCACGTAAAAACCTTTGGGGTTTTCGCGCGTTTTTACTTCTCACAATGATGATGGGAAGTTATTTTCTATACGGTCAAGCAGTCGAATGGCAAGGACTGAATTTTGGGTTTACATCTGGAGTATTTGGTGGAACGTTTTATTTACTCACAGGTTTCCACGGACTGCACGTTTTCACAGGTGTTTTATTACAGTTCATGGTCTTAATTCGTTCTTTTATTCCTGGTAACTACGATAAGGGTCACTTTGGTGTTGCAGCAACTTCGCTATTTTGGCACTTCGTCGATGTAATTTGGATTATTTTGTTTAGCTTAATTTATTTGTGGCAATAGGAAACTTATATGATTATCGATGACCAATATTATGATGTGATTATAGTTGGTACAGGCGCCGGTGGTGGAACGATAGCACAAAAACTGGCGCCAACTGGTAAGAAAATTCTGATTTTGGAAAGAGGTGGTTTTTTAGCTCCCGAAGAACAACTTCAAGGTGGCGAAGTTTTTAAAAAAGAACGTTATCGTGCTAACGAAGAATGGTACGATAAAGATGGTGAGCCGTTTTTTCCTCAAACTAGTTACTCGGTCGGTGGTGACACCAAGACTTACAGTGCTGAACTGTTACGAATGCGAGAAAAAGATTTTGAGCAGGTACAGCACCAAGATGGTATTTCTCCTGAATGGTCAATCAAATATAAAGACTTGGCGCCATATTACAACGAAGCTGAAAAGCTTTATAATGTCGGTGGTCAAACTGGAGAAGACCCTACCGAACCACCTCGCACTCAAGAATATTTACATCCAGCAGTAAATCACGAACCTCAAGTTCAAGAAATTTGCAATATAGTATCCAAACAAGGATTAAATCCATCGCATCTACCTTTAGAGGTAAATCAAGATAGCGATACTAGACCAGGAATTGCAACCGTCAAAAACTATCCTAACGTCACCCTTAAAACCGACGCATTTGTAAGCTTTCTACATACTAGCCCCAGCGGAAGAGAAGTAAAAGCAGTCGAAGCGCAAATAGGTACACAATCATATTTATTTTTCGCCCATATTGTTATTCTAGCTTGCGGCGCCGTCAACTCGGCAGCATTACTATTGCGTTCACACAACGAAAAACACCCTCACGGACTAGCGAACAGTTCCGACCAAGTGGGACGCAATTTTATGAAACACTTAATGACATCTATAGTACAACTACGTCCCACTACAAATTCGGGTATATTTCCCAAAACAGTTTGTATCAATGATTTTTACTGGGGAGATAAAAACTTCCCCTTCCCAATGGGTAGTATTCACAACACAGGTGGTCTTCTTCAAAATGTCATGTTTGCAGAGTCTCCACCTTTATTATCTGGTTTAGCCAAACTTATGCCTGGTTTCGGTTTACGACAACTAGCTATTCGTTCTATAGGTTGGTGGTTACAAACCGAAGACTTACCAGACCCAAACAACCGAGTTAGACTAAAAAACTCAAAACTCTATTTGGAATATACCTCTAACAACACCGAAGCACACGACCGTTTGATTTATCGCTGGTTAGATACACTCAAAACAGTAGACCGCGTTATGAATAATCCCTTATCGCGTGGCGCCTATCCCCGTGCAGAGGCGCCTTTAAATGTAATTGCACACCAGTCAGGTACATGTCGCTTTGGTGAAGACCCTAGAACATCAGTTCTAAACCTCAACTGTCGCGCGCACGATGTAAATAACTTATATATAGTTGACGCCAGCTTCTTCCCATCCAACCCAGCAACTAGTCCCTCACTTACAGTAATTGCAAATGCTCTCAGAGTCGGAGAACATTTAATTACAAATCTATAATCTTGTGGGATGGGCATCCTGCCCGAGCTGGGATTGTTGTAAGGTGGGCACTGCCCACCCTACTCTCGACTTGACGCGACTTTGTATAATAAGTTAAATTGATTTATAACAAACGTTCGATATAATAAGTGCGATTATGCAAACACATCAGCTTGGTGAAGAGAGTGTGATATCAATACAAGATTTAAACCATTATTTTGGGGAAGGCGCCTTACGTAAGCAAGCATTATTTGATATAAATTTGGAAATCAACAAAGGTGAAATAATCATTATGACGGGACCTAGTGGTTCTGGAAAGACGACGCTTTTGACGTTGATGGGTGGTTTGCGTTCAGCGCAGTCGGGTAGTTTGAGGATATTGGAACAAGAGATATGCGGCGCCAGTAAAAAGCAGTTAACTTCGTTACGTCGTAATATTGGCTACATATTCCAAGCGCATAATCTGATGACGTTTTTAACGGCAAAAGAAAACGTGCGGATGTCATTAGAGTTGCACTCGGAGTACCTAGACCAAGATATAGATGCTTTAGCTGTGAATATGTTAGAGATGGTAGGCTTAGGTAAT
The DNA here is from genome assembly GCF_019977735.1 of Calothrix sp. PCC 7716. GTDB lineage: Bacteria > Cyanobacteriota > Cyanobacteriia > Cyanobacteriales > Nostocaceae > Dulcicalothrix. The sequence goes on from NZ_AP025018.1 coordinate 8,272,920, forward strand.
CGTGTTGATTATTATCCCGAAAGTTTATCGGGAGGGCAAAAGCAGCGTGTAGCAATCGCGCGGGCATTAGCGAGTCATCCTAAAATAGTACTAGCAGATGAACCAACAGCCGCGTTAGACAAAAAATCGGGACGTGATGTCGTAGAACTGATGCAAAAACTCGCCAAAGAACAAGGCTGTACAATTTTGTTAGTCACCCACGACAACCGTATTTTAGACATTGCCGACAGAATTGTATATATGGAAGACGGCAAGCTGGTTAGTGATGGTATTGATGCCGCAGCCAAAGTTAAATAAATTATCTTGCTTTGTAGAATAAGCTATGCTATACTCAACAAGTTGCGAAAAATTCGGACGTATAGCTCAGTTGGTTAGAGTACATCCTTGACATGGATGGGGTCACTGGTTCGAATCCAGTTACGTCCATAAATTTATACCTTAATATATGTCATGCTGAGGTACGTTAACGAAGTTTTCCCGAAGGGTAGCATCTTTGTACATTAACTAATTATTTGTCACTGTCCAAACTTCAGTACTAACTGTTTTAAAGTAGTGTATAATACTAGCTACTGCCGCTTACTGAGGTTATTTTCTAGCTCGGCGCCACCCCAAGCAAATATTTGATACAAACTTGACTGTATAGTAGTTAAAATAACACATAAGTACTTATCGTTTATAAAGGTTTGTGTCAGTACTAACTATCTATCAACGTTTAGATGCACTTCTGCCCAAGTTGCAAGACCCTCGTTTGTTAAAAAATCGTGGTATTGGCAACGAGATTGGCACCTTAGATTTTATTTTCATCTAAACAGAAATATTTGTTACCAGGCACCGAAACTGTTGTTGGAAACTTTATAAGATGTGGAAGAATATCTAGTTATATCTAGTTACATATTTACTTATAAACCCAACTCTACTATGAACCGCAGTGCTATTAAAAACTTTGCCATTTGGGCACGTCGCTACCTTCGCGAACAAGTAACCGCGCGCGCGACCCAGTACGGTATTACACGCAACAACATCATAGAAGCACAAGCGGTTACAGGGAGCAATGTATTAAGTGTAACCTTGTATTACAATGCTTCCATTTTACCCAAATTAGTGTTTTGGTACGACCCTGAGCAATAATTTACCAGTGTCTTCAACGAACTGCAACTCGACGGCGCCGAAAAAATCCAACTCGCTGATACCCCTTTTACTGTAAAATATAGTTTACTATCCAACAGCCCAACCAAAATTTTCTACTATACGCACCATTTGCCGAACCAGACCCCCAAGATAACTGGTTGTTTGATATTCAAAAAAGCGGTTTAACTTTCTCTACAGACCCCGCTGCTTTAATATATGCTGATTTAGGGTTACGTCAGCGTCGTTTAGAACAGGTCATCAACTCACATCTAAAATTCTTCAGTAACCGCAAGCGCAAAGAAGCTTTGGAGGCAATGCGAATTTCTCCTGATAGCGATGAACGCGCGTTGCTTATCGCTATGCTTTCGGTTATTGTGCGTTTAAAGGTGCCCGATGCTGGTTTGGTTATTCGTCGTGTGCTAATGGCTGGTTTATTAGAGTCAGATAATACGCTTTGGTCAGAAATAGAAAATTTTGTCTCCGCAGAAGCATTTTGGGAAATAGTTCAAGAATATACTGACTTTCCCAAACAAAACCCCAGTTTAAACAAGTTATTTGTTCATTTACTCGTTACCCACTTCGATAAATCACTACGCGGCGCCATTCCCAAAAAGTTAGTAAACTTAGTTATAGTCCCTGGACAACGTGCTTATGCTTTTATGTTCCTACACAAAAGAAGATGTTCGTGATGCGCTAGTTTACGCAATGCGAGTTCGACGACGAGTCAAGGAACAACTCAAAAAAATTGGCGGGATGGAATTTTACGATGTCCATTTTAGCTACATTCGTAAAAGACGATGTTCCCGCAGAACTAAGAAAAGAATAGTGTATCTACGAATATCAGTATTACCAGTAGCAATTAACTTAACGTAATCGGATGGTACTTGGGTAAGCCGTTTAAATATTGTAGAGAGCGCGCGTGTACGCGAAACTTGAGAGCGTAATTGAAACAAATCTTCTACCAAAACAGAGTAACGAATATCATTCTCAGTCGCTCCTTGATGCATCAACGAAAGCTTCCGTTACAGTTTCCGTCAACGCAAAAGCATGATTAGTACGAGCAGCATAAGCGGTTTCGGTCATAGTGAAAAACAAAAGCTCAGATGCAAACACACAGATAATGACAGTTTATACTATGAACGACAAGCTTCTACCAAAAAGGCGCCGCAACCAACTGTATAATGCGAACCACCACGGCGCCGTTCTTCTCCTGGTACGCCTTCAGTATAAACACTAGGGGTAATATGTTAAAAATTGTATGGTGGGCAGTGCCCACCTTACCACACAGGCAAGGATGCGTATGTTACAACCTCTTAAAATATTCCTTAAGCGGTATATGTAGACATGGGCGATGCATATAGAATAGTATGCTAACCTCGTGTAATTAGTCTACATTGCTTTTTAGCATATTACGCGATGCGAATTTATAGTAATTCGCTTTTAATTGGGAGAGTAGCTGTGAGTCGAATTTTGTTACTCCTAGATGATAGACAAAACAGGCACCTGTTAGTGAATACTTTGGCACAAACCAATGAAATAGTGGCGCCAGAAGGGTTATCTAGTAAGGAATTAGAAAAGTTAATACAGCAACCCTTTGATTTATGTATTTTGTGCAGCGTGATGTTAAAACGCTATCGTCAAGCACTACACGCACGTAAAGAAGCTGAATATCCCATTGTTTTACCATATTTACTTGTTATTACCCAAAAGCAGCTAAGAATAATAAATTATAATTCGCTACACAGTATAGATGAGCTAATTACAATACCAATAGTGAAACGTGAGTTGCTTTTGAGAGTAGAAGTTTTATTGAGGTCACGCTTGTTATCGCAGCAGATGCATACAGCAAATAAAAAGCTATTAATGGAAATTGAACAGATACGCTGTTTGGAAACAGATATTCGTTCATCTTTAGAACGTGAACGTACATTAAATGAACTAAAGTCTCGGTTTGTGTCGATGGTGTCGCATGAGTTTCGTTCACCCTTACAAGTCATTTTATCTTCTTCGCAAATCATTGAGCAGCATGGTGATAGGCTTTCTTTAGAAAAAAAACAGCAGTTTTTTCAACATATTAAAGCTAATGTTAAGAAAATGAATCAATTGTTAAATAATGTTTTAACGATTGGTGAGGTTGATTTAAAAATGTTGAAAGCGGATATTAAGCCAATTAACTTATCTGATTTTTCGCGTGATTTAATTGAAGAAATTTGCCTCACATCAGAACAGCATCGCAAAATTGCATTTAAGTTTTATGGTGGTTATAACGATGTATATGTTAATGAAAATTTAATTCGTCACATTCTCATTAACTTGCTTTCTAACGCAGTTAAGTATTCATCTCCTGAAAACGACATTAATTTTACTTTACGTTGTCAAGATGGTGAAGCGATTTTTACAATTCAAGACAAAGGTATTGGTATTCCTCGCGAAGATAAAGAAAAACTATTTGGTTTATTTCAACGTGCTAGCAATGCTAAAGATATTCCTGGTACAGGGTTAGGACTTGCTATTGTGAAAAAATGTGTTGATTTGTATGCTGGTTCACTTGAACTAGAAAGTGAAGTAGGCGCCGGAACAACAGTGACGGTAAAATTACCAATACCTCAACCCGCACCTGTTTATCGATAGGGCGCCTAAATGACTCTAGAATCATTAAGGTTCAATAAGCTTAAAGCCCCAAGGCTTGATGACGCTGAGAGCTATTTCTCGGTCTATACCTTCATATACTTCCCATTCGGAGTTTTTGTCTTTGGGATGTCCCTCACCAACGTGACCTGCAACTTTGATAATGGGCAAACCAGCTAAACGGTTACGCTCCATTTCCTTTGTAAGTGGTAATTTAATTATATGACCTCTAAACTTGGAGGTGCTTTCTTTGGCTACAACTTCACGAACGAGACAGATATCACCAGCAGTTCCCCAAGTAGTTTCGTAAATGTAAAGGAACGATATATAGGTTTTTGGTTTAATGGCTCTTCTAAGAACTTCCATTATATATAATCCTGAAATGAGGCACGAAATATATTTTCATAATAAATACTAGCAGATTGTTACTGTCTCCGCCTCTTGGTTTCTGCCTGTATTTTAAATTACTTATGAAAAAAGGCTAGTTTTGAGGCTAGCCATTTTAAATATTAATGATTGAAATCTGGATTAAATATCTAAGTCCATTAGATTAAGTTTAGAACCGTAAGTTTCAATAAATTCACGGCGTGGTTGTACTCTATCGCCCATTAATATTGTAAAGATACGGTCGGCTTCAGCAGCATCCTCGATTTCTACTTGTTTCAAAGTTCGAGATTCAGGGTTCATCGTCGTTTCCCATAATTGTGCTGGCATCATTTCACCCAACCCTTTGAAACGCTGGATATTGAAGTTAGCGTTTTCTGGGAACTGACTGATAATTTGGTTTTTCTCTCGGTCGCTGTAGCAGTAATAGTGATTGCGTCCACGTTCTATTTTATATAGGGGTGGACATGCAATATATACGTGCCCTTGTTCAACCAAAGCGCGCTGGTATCGGTAGAAGAACGTTAGTAGTAAAGTACGGATGTGCGCCCCATCTACGTCAGCGTCAGTCATAATTATTACACGATGATACCGTAATTGTGCTACATCGAAGTCTTCGCCTTTTACGCCCAAACCAAGAGCAGCAATTAACGATTGAACTTCATTGTTCTTATAAATTTTGGCATCGTCAGTTTTTTCAATGTTAAGAATTTTACCTCTTAATGGTAGAATGGCTTGGAAACGTCTATCACGTCCTTGTTTAGCGCTGTTGTGGACAAATACACCGCTTGCCAAAGCAAAGTTATGGCTATTTGGCACTTCAATATCGTAAACATCCATTTTTTCTTCGAGACGTTCGACTTTGACGATGCGGTGGTTGTAGTTCATTACTGCTTGTTTTGCGTAATATTCCTCTCCTTTGAAGTAACGCTCACAGAAGGTTTTCCAAGATAATAAAGATTTATCCTTTAATCGGCGCCGATAGTCGTCGTAAACTTCAGGGTCTATCCAATTAGTTTGTCTGTAAACTTCTCTCAAAGCACCCATCGTTTTGATGTAGTAAGTTTTGTTAAGTGCCTCACGACGACTTAATCTATAATTACAACTCTTCCATTGCTCCTTCGTTTTCTCCCGGCGCCATGCTAATAACTCTTCGTTTTGCCATTGTACCTTCGCTAAATCTGAAAGTACTTTGCGAGCTTCAGGATTATTGGCATAATAGTCACGTACACGCTCTGACTGCTTAAGTCGGTTAGCTTCGTCACTCCAGTATTCTTGCTGCGCGCGGTTTAGTTGCTCACTGTTTTCTTGGCGATAAGCTTCATTAGTATCATAAAACTCACGCCATTTTTGCACCATGAACTCTTTGTACGCTTCATCTTCCCACTGCGCTTTTGCTTGTTCGGAAAGAATTTTACGTGTGTCCTCACGCTGCATCCGCTCGCTCATAAAAGCACGAAACTCAGGATTCATATGAGCTTGGCGACTTTTTTCGATTACATCTGGTCTATGTAAAGTTTTTTCAAGATGTGCGCGATGCAATGCTAAGTGGTCTTCGGGTTTCATCCGAAGAATATTAGTAGGGTTATTGTTACGCTTATTAAAATCAACGTGATGACGATGGCATTTACCCTTGGCGCCGTAAACACCGTGTTCCAGGTTATAGAAGTCAGCGAGCAAATGCGTGTAAATCCAATTGTCTTTTAAAGGGTTCCACGCCATTTCATAGCCATTAAGCCCTTGTCCACGCTCATTCTTCTTAGATATGTCCCGATATAAAGGCATCAGCGAGTCTTCAGGAGTTAACTTTTCTGCTGCCTTGTAACTACCATCCCGTAACATAAAAGGATGGTCTGGAGTGCAAATTAGTTCCTCTCCGTTATCAAGCGTTACCTTCACTACTTCCGTATTACTCTTGGTCTTACGTGCATTAATTATACGCTCTACACCTATGTTACCACTTTCACGGATAGTATAGCAATAGTTCTGTATCCCTTGCTCCTGCTCGTTTATTATCTCTTCTATCGTTAAATTGCGCCCATCCGTAAGTGCAATTTTTGTGTATAAATCCCAACAGCCCCCCGCTGAATCGCCTTCCACCAAATATATCTCTGATTCGGCTGGGTCACGGCTGCTGCAATCGGCTAATTTACCGGGTAAAGGGGATGATTCGAGTACAGATTTGCGGCGTACTAACTCACGTGCGTGACGTGCAGCTTCAGCAGCTTTAAAGGCTTGAATAGCTTTATCTAATATTGAATCAGCAATACCAGGATGAAATTCTAAGTACTCACTAAGAACTTCTCCAACAAGAGACTCAACGATACCACGAACTTCAGTGTTACCAAGCTTAGTTTTTGTTTGCCCTTCAAACTCAGGTTCAGGTACTTTTACAGAAATAACAGCCGTCAAACCTTCGCGAACGTGTTCACCACTAAGGTTAGACTCGTTTTCCTTAATCTTGTTGCGTTTGCGGGCAACACTGTTCATTGTCCGGGTTAATACTGCTTTTAAACCCTCAAGGTGTGTACCACCATCAACGGTACGAATGTTATTGGCAAAACCCAGGACATTATCTGAGTAAGCATCAGTACACCATTGTAAAGCGACTTCGACTTGAACGTTATTACGCTCGGCTTGCACAAAGATAATTTCTTCGTGTAAAGCTTGTTTGTCAACGTTCATGTACGCGACATATTCACGAATACCACCTTTGTACTCGTAAACTTCGACTTTTGGAGTTTCACTTTTTATTAACTCCAAACGGTTGTCAGTAAAAGTAATTTTGACACCCGCATTCAAATACGCCAACTCTCGCAGGCGCCCAGATAGGGTAATATAATCAAACTCGGTACCAGTTTGAAAAATAGTGTCATCGGGCTTGAACTGAATAGCAGTACCAGTGCGGGCTTCTTTCAAAGCCTGTATTTTTAAATCTGTTTGTGGAATTCCGCGTTCGTAGCGCTGAGTGTGTACTTTCTTATCACGCCAAACAGTCGCTTCCAACCACTCAGATAAAGCGTTAACAACCGAAACACCAACCCCGTGAAGTCCTCCAGATACCTTATAGCCACCACCACCAAACTTACCACCCGCGCCAAGCACAGTCAGTACAGTTTCCAGTGCTGATTTTCCAGTTTTAGTCATGGTATCAACTGGAATACCTCGACCGTCATCTTGCACCCGACACGAACCATCGGCGTTTAACTCAACCTCAACAGTAGTACAATGACCAGCCAAAGCTTCATCAATCGAATTATCTACCACCTCATACACTAAGTGGTGCAATCCGCGCGTTCCGGTTGTACCTATATACATACCTGGTCGTTTGCGGACATGTTCCAGACCTTCCAAAACCTGTATCTGATCGGCGCCGTAATCTGTCGTCATGAAAATTTTCCGATATGAGTGGGAATAAAATCACTTAAATAGCGATTTAGTCAAAATCACTTCAAGATTCTAGCACAAAAGCCTTAATGACGACCGTAGGGCAATTTGATAGTGATTTTATTAAGGGGGTACACCCCACCTCTATTAACTCATCGATTGCCTTGATATTTTCGTCGCATCAACCAGTAGCGCTCTTGACTATATCTATTATAGTAAATTTGTATTAAATAAGCAGCTATTGCCTATTCTACGTAATAAATTGGAATAAAAGAGCAGAATATTAAATTTTAGCTAAAATTTAAGGATTGATTAACGAATTACTGTAAGTTAAACAGAGCGCATAAATATTTTGTTCTCAAAGATTATCCCATAGTTTGCGTAGATTTTGCATTATGACCGAATTCAAATTAATAGTCATATGTGGTGCAACAGCGACTGGGAAATCTGGCTTGGCGTTAGAATTAGCAACACGACTCAACACCATAATTATTAGTGCAGACTCACGTCTAGTTTACCGTGAGTTTGATATTGGTACCGCCAAACCCACACCATCAGAGCTTGCAATGGTACCCCACTATATGATTGATATCTGCGACCCACTTGACACAATGACAGTTGCAGATTATCAAGACCAAGTTCACAACTTAATACAAACCTTTAAAGAAACAACCCCTCTCTTAGTCGGTGGTACAGGTTTATATATAAAATCAATCGTACAGGGTATGAAAATACCAAGAGTGGCGCCGAACAATAACTTAAGAACCCAACTAGTAGAAACATTCACTCAAAGTCAACTATACGCAATGCTGCTGCAAGTAGACTCAACTGCCGCATCAAAAATCCATCCTAACGACTCAGTACGAACCCTTAGAGCATTAGAAGTATTTTATATTACAGGTATACCAATATCAAAACAACAAGGAGAAAACCCTCCTTCCTACCCCATCCTGCAAATAGGTTTAGATAGCAACCCTACGCATTTAACACAGCGCATTACTCAACGTACCGAAAAAATGATAGAAGACGGATTTATAGCAGAAGTCGAATATTTATCTTCTAAATACGGCGCCGACCTACCACTATTGAATACACTAGGCTATCAAGAAATTCGACAATACTTAGCAGGCAAAATTCCTCTGTCAAGAGCTAAAGAGTTAACAGTACTACACACCCGACAATTTGCCAAAAGACAACGAACATGGTTTCATGCATATCCAGAAATTGAATGGTTTGACATTCAATCACCTAACCTCGATGAGCAAATATGGCAGAGAGTACAAAAATTCTTATGAATATTATAACATTAATCTCTATTAGTCTTAACTTGCTAGCATTTATATTAGCTTGTTTCTTGACCATTAAAAACGGAGGAATAGATTATTGGCGCCAAAAACTTTCTAATATAAACATCTCTAATATATCAGATGTACACAACCCACCATATTACATACATAAAACGAGTCAATTTGAAATATTGCCAATAAAACTTAACACAATAATTTTTCTTGGAGACAGTATAACCGATGAAGGAGAATGGACAGAGTTGTTAGAAAAGCCGAACATTCAGAACCGTGGTATATCTGGTGACACCACAGAGAGAATATTAAGGCGCCTAGATACAATTATCAAAAATTATCCCAAACAAATATTTCTCATGGTTGGTATTAATGACTTACACATGCTCAAAAAAACAGTGGAAGCAACAGTAGAGGGGTATAAAAAAATCTTAAACCAGTTTCGAGAAAAATTACCTAACACTCAAGTGTATATTCAAAGCGTCTTACCTGTGAACAATAATATCTACTTGTATTGGGCAGATAACCAGAAAGTTATAGACTTGAATAAAGAGTTACAAAACTTAGCACTACAGTATAACTATAAATATATAGATATACATTCTCATCTATTAGATACACAGCAACAACTCGGCGCCGAGTTTACGAGTGATGGACTACATTTAAATGGGAAAGGGTATTTAATTTGGAAAAAAGTTATAAAGGACAGTTTGTAATCTGTCCTACAAAATAACATAGATATTATACCGAATCGTTATTGAACGTTAAATAGCGTGTTATTATAATATCTTTTCATCAAGCTTTCATAAGTTTTTGTAATTTTGGCTTGCTCCGTTTGTCGGTCAGCCAATTTGATGATAAATATAAATGGCACAAAAAATAAAACTAAGCCTAAAAATGCACCTAACCCAATCACCAAAAAGCAAGCAATCAACCCATAAATTAACTGTGATGTATAATTAGTCGCAGGTGCCGCTGTTACATCACCACAACCTTCTAAGTTACGATACATATATGATTGGGTTAAAAATAAAAAATACACTTAACATCGTTATCATATCCTCTTACCTAGGGGAGACAGTGTTAAAAAGCTAACAAGTATTAAAAATTATAGTTTTGTGCGCCATTGGCGCACAAAACAAAATATGTGTGTAATAAATAAATTATGTTTACCCGTAGTCGTCGTAACCTAGCTTACTTGTTTGCTCTGCCAATGGGTAGTATCCTTGTTGTCTTTGCAGGGGTTGCTTATTATTTGGGAGTTGAGCAGGAACTAAAGGTATTTGATGAGACTTTGTTCAATAGAGCTAAAGCTGTTGTAAATCAAGCGCGTTACTCTGGAGGCGCCTTACAATATAACTTAGATAGCTCTGTACTCTTAAATGGTGATTCTAAGGATATACGCTTATATGATAGTCAACGCGAATTAATTGAGCATCGTGGAAAAAAAGCGGAGCGTGTATTACTTGTATCCCCAGGTTTTCGGACGATATATATAAGTCAAACAAAACAGCGTTTGAGACAAGCAACGCTGGCAGTTCACAAAAATAAATATTTATTGATTGGATATATACAAATAAATGCTCCATTAACATCGCTAGAAGAAAGACTCAATCGTTATAGATTGTTTTTAGCTGTTGGTGTACCTATTACTTTTATCATCATTGGAATAACAGGATGGTATTTGGGGGGACTAGCGATGCAACCAACTCGTCGAGCTTACGAGCAGTTACAACGCTTTACTGCTGATGCTTCTCATGAACTACGGGCGCCTATTGCTGCAATGTTAAGTAATGCCCAAGTTGCCCTCATACCACCATACGACGAAACCGAGCAACAATTTAGATTACAGAATATCATCAAAACAGCCAAGTCTATGAGTAGCTTGGTTAGTAACTTACTATTTTTATCACGCCATGAAGGCACCTTAAATTTAGATAGCTTACCCAATGTCAACCTTGTTGAAGTCTTAAAAACACTCGAAAAAGAATATCAATTTCAAAATAATCATTCTAATCTAACAGTACAACTACCAGAAAAACCCATATATATCAAAGCCGATGCTGATTTATTAAAACACGCTGTTATTAACCTGCTAGATAACGCCTTTAAATATACTCCCAATCATAAAATAGTAGAATTAAAACTATTATCACAGCCACACGGCGCCATTATCGAAGTCAAAGATAACGGTATCGGTATTCCCCAAGAAGACTTGCCGCATATATTTGAAAGATTTTACCGTGTGGACAAAGCTAGAACTAGAAACTCAGGAGGGTTTGGTTTAGGGTTAGCAATAGTCAAGCAAATAGTACAAGCGCATCAAGGAAAAATAACAGTAAATAGCATTGTAGAGAATGGTTCTACTTTTCAAATTAAATTACCCATAGCATAAAATGTAGCACAGGCTTTCTGGCCTGTGCTTTAATTATATTGTTGAAACCCAATCTTTAATAAGTGCATTCACTTGGTCTGGTATTTCGTCATGAGGACAGTGACCAGCATTTAGAAAATGTTCGCTTAAATTTGGGTAATAACGACGAAACTGTTTAGAGCGTTCGCGAGCATTCATCCAAGGGTCAGCTTCTCCCCATAATATAAGTAATGGGCAAGTTAATTGTTTTAATAAGATATCAACCTTTTCGCCTTGGGGAGTGCTGAACATCGAAGCGAAAACATCAAAGGCGCCTTCATCACACGATGGACGATATATATCTTCTACTAATTGGTCGGTGATAGCACTTTTATCGAGATATACTTTTTCAAGGGTTTGTCGAATTACCCAACGCTGACGTGAGTATTGAAACATCAAAAATTGAGCAAATGGCTGTTTGAATATTAACTTTGCAATATCTCCAAACAATTTTTGCACCATATCAGGTTGTTTGGGCGGTTGAATTTCGCTTTGTACAGCTTCGCTTTGTGAAGATGACTGAGTATCACTAAATGGCCCAGCACTGTTAAGTAGTATTAACCCCGCTGCTGCATCTGGACGCTGTGCAGCTAGACATAAAGAAGCATAACCACCAAGTGAGTTACCAGCAAGAACAGCTTTATTACCAATAACCTGGGTAATAAAATCATAAAGTTGGTCACGCCACAAATTACCGCTATACTCTAACTTAGGTTTAGCCGACCTACCATAACCAAGTAAGTCGATAGCATATACCTCATAGCTACGCGAAAGCTCTGCGATATTTTTGCGCCAATGGTCAGTAGAGGCGCCGAAACCATGTACTAATAATAAAGCTGGTTGTCCAACACGTTTTTCTCCAGCTTGGACATAATAAACATTATGTCCTCGCCATTGCCAATACTTGCCAGGAATAGAAGAGGTAGGATATACCGTAGCTGCCTGCATAATTAAGAAATGTAAAGTCACCTTTAACAATCTTAAACTTTTTAGACTACAGGCAAGATACGGAATAACACACCTTGCATGGAGAGTTTATCGCAAATTAGCAGGAACCTCTTTAGGAATAGTCCAGAAGTAAACCGTCCGACCATTAACGTTAGCAGTTTGCTCAGGTTTCCAGTCACCCATATCAAAAGCGTGAGAAACTATACGAGTACCTGGTTTAAGCTGTTTAAACAACTGTGGTCGCAATTTGACATTAAGTTCTGGTAGCAAATATAGTGTCACTACCGTAGCTTTGCTGAAATCACTTTTAAATAAATCTTGTTGAAGGAACGTAACCTTATCGCTTACACCTTCTTTTTTCGCATTTGCGTTAGCTTCTTTAATACGTTCGGGGTCAATATCTATACCAGTTCCCCTAGTGCCAAACCTTTTTGCCGCAGTAATAGGAATTCTACCGTCACCGCTGCCAAGGTCAAACAAAATATCATTTTTTCCGACTTTAGCCATTTCTAACATTTTGTCTACAACCTCTGGTGGTGTTGGTACATAAACCACATCAGGGGTACGTTCTTTAGGCTTTAGAGGCGCCGTCTGCTGTACTTCTTGTGCATTTGTTGTAGGCGCCTGAGCTACGTTTTTTGAGTCAACTTGTTGTGTGCAGCTAGCTAAAAGTAAGCTACTTACACCTAAAGTTGCGAGTAAAGTTCTGAACATAATGTTTGATAAGGGGGGAAAAGGTCAAAATGAATTATTGCTTATTACCTAAAAGCAATATGGGAACTCCAGTTAACAAGACCAAAACACCGACAGTACCGCCTATACCCGTATAGTTAATGCTGGAGTACAGCAAGTAGGCACACGTGGCACAAAATAGTAGAGGGATAATGGGATAAAGCGGTACCTTGAAAGGACGTTCAATTTCTGGCTCACGATGACGCAGTACGAATAAGGCAATACCAGACAGAAGGAAAAAGAACCAAAATACTGGCGCCGTATATTCGACCATTGTCTTAAAGCCGTTACGAGTTATGGCGCCAAGTATTATAAGTAAAAGAGCGATGCCAGCTTGTACCAAGAGAGCATTCGCAGGTGTACTCTTACTACTCCAGCGACCAAGGAAAGCAAATTTACGAAAATCTTGTCCAAGTGCATAGTTACTGCGGGCGCCTGTAAAGATAGTGGCGTTTGCCGCACCCAATGCAGAAACAGCAATTAGAAAACTGAGAAACTTCGCTCCGCCTTCACCTAAAGCACGACGCATCAAATCAGCAGCAGGCGCCTTAGAATTTGCCATATCTACCATACCCAAACCGTGCAAATATGCCAGATTAATTAATAGATAGATAACTGTGATGATGGCGATACTTCCTAATAATACCTTTACCATATTACGCCGTGCGCCGCGTACCTCCGCAGAGAGATATGCAGCTTCATTCCATCCACCGTAAGTTAGCAATACAAACACCATTGCTAACCCAAAAGTAGTAGTTTGGTCAGGAGCAGGTGCCGTACTTGCTCCTTCGGCAGTAGCAAAAAAAATACCAACACCAATAACAAGCAATAAACCTAAAACTTTAGCAGCAGTCAGAAGATTTTGTGTCCATCTACCTGAATTAATGCCTATAACGTTTAAAAACGTCAGCACTACAACCGCCAAAACAGCATAAATATCCGCAGAATATTCTCCTAAAGGTAAAAGCTGTGCAGTATAATCTCCAAACACAAAACCTAGCAAAGCAATTGAACCCGTTTGAACAACCGCCATACGTGCCCAAGCAAATAGAAATGCCAGCTTGTCACCAAATGCGCGATGTATGTAATGATAAGTCCCACCCGCATGGGGGAATGTAGTTGCTAACTCCGCATAACACAAGGCGCCGACTAAAGACATTATTCCACCCAGCAACCAAGCAGTTAGTGCAACTTGTGCATTTGCTGTATTAGCCGCAACTAAAGCAGGTGTCTCGAAAATGCCTACACCAACAACCATTCCCACTATCAAAGCGCCCGCATCAACAGTAGAAAGCGTTGGCTTTGGAGTAGATATTTCTGACTCAGACAGTGTAGTTTTTGATGCCATAACATTTATTGGGATGGTTTTACTGATAACGCTCAGATACAGCAGAAACTCTAGTATTATTCAAATTTTAATAATCAATACGTTTTTATTTATATACATTTTTCAACAAATGGGTGTGTATAAAAAAATAGCACCAGTGCCAGTGTTTGCTTGACAGGTCAAGACATACTCATACGTTCGTACATTATCAAGTATTCAAAACTTTGATAAATCCCCCATGAAAGTTTTATGAAAACATTTTAATAATTTCTTTATATATTTTGCGAAGTTTTTTTATTCAAATAAATATTACTTTAGGAGGATGCGTTTTTAAAATACCTTATATATTACATCACGTGCCAAAATAGAATGATATCATGTCCGGTTGATTACCCGCCCCGGTAGAGACGTTACATGTAACGTCGATACATCGTTTTTATTACGGTTATGCTAGCGGACATGATATGAGTAGTAAACACATAACAACACTATGCATATCGACTCTGAAAACCATGCCCGACTCACTTGTGAAGTCGAATCAACAATAAAAGTGATAGGAGGACGTTGGAAAGTTTTGATTATTCGTGAACTAATGACAGTCAAACGCTTTGGCGAACTACAGCGCGCGTTACCTGGAATAACTCAAAAAATGTTGACTCAACAACTGCGCGAACTCGAAGACAACGGTATTGTTAGGCGCCAAGTTTACCCACAAATCCCGCCAAAAGTAGAATATTCGTTAACACCGCTCGGAGAAACGCTCAAACCCCTCCTCTATGCAATGCACGAATGGGGTGTAAAATATTTACAACAAAAAAATCAATAACTATATAATTTATATCAATTCTCCAAACCTTCCAAATATTCAATTGCTGCATCTAACTGAGATGGATACCCTTGAGAAAAACTTTCAAACCAAAGTCCCTCTGGAGAAAGCGGTTCTAACTCAGATAACCAAACTTGCGCTTGCTGCTTTAAAGCATCATGCTTTTTCTGCCGCTCCTCTAACACACGAATACGCTCTGCTTCAAGTTCTTGCTGTCGTTGTAACTCTACTGCTAAATCTTTCTCATCAAAATCAGCTTTGACATCAGCCAACAGTTTATCTAGACCAATCGGTTTATCTGATGATACAACATTATTAAATGTACGTATGTTCGGACGCTGTGATTGAGATTGTGATTTAGGCGCCTGTGTGTATTCGTTCTGAATTTCAGCCAGTAGCTTATCAATTTCATCCATATGGTGATGAATATTATTTATTTAAAAGATATTGAGTGCTATTCATCACTATAACCAAAGAAACCCGGTTTATAAGTGTTTCTCAGATTTGACATAACTTTACATTCCTTGCCAAATACAAATTCAATGTTAAGTTAGACTAATGAAATGTATAAAGGATATCAATATGATTTTTTAACCTATGTCTCTACGTAAGCGACTTTGGCTATGTAATTTATTAATGAGTCAGAACGAAGAATTTAAAGTCTTAAATGTATTTGTGTACGTGTTGAGTGCTATTTATTTAACGCAGTAAGGATAGATAAATATGAGTTACATGCAGGTAATGTTAGATTTCATTACATGTAAGTTTCCGTTTTGGGGAACATGTAATTTTCAGTTTGAGCCAGAAACGAAAACAATATTCATTCAATGCTTAAATTCTGAAGGGAGAGCAAAAATACTCGCAGATGCGTCGAGAATATCAGCATTAGATATTAATGTCGAGCAATTTATTATTACAGTTCCGCAATATTCAGATATTATTATTTCTCAGATTCGGTAAATCTATCGCGAGTAGTGTATATCAGCCTATTCAAGGTTGATATACATTGTTATTCTTTTGGATGGCACCACATATGTCTTGAGTAGGGTTATTCGCAAATGATGTTTTGATAATTTGACATTATCAGAGTATAAATACCAATCGGAGGGAATCATGACCTATACTCAAAGCCCTAACCAAGAGATTAATCAAGTAGCGCAGGCTTTTAGCGGCTTAGAAGTAGATGACCAACTAGCGTTGTTTTGGTTTGTTTACAAAGAAATGGGTAGTTCTATCACCCCTGCTGCTCCAGGTGCCAGTACAGCTTCAGATGCAATTGCTGAAGGTCTGTTTAACCAAGTAAAAGAATTATCTCATGAAGAGCAGCTACAAATTCAAAGAGATCTGATAAATAAAGCAGATACTCAATTAAGCCGTCAGTATGGTTCTTTAAGCGATACAACAAAACTATTGTTCTGGTACTTGCTCGCTCAAGGTATGGATAATGGAACAATTATCCCAATGCCCGAAAATTATGGACTTTCCAGTTCTGCTCAAGAAGTGTTTGACCAAATCAAACAAAAAGAATTTGAACAACAAATGACCATTTTCCGTGACTATGTAGCACCAATGGGCGCCGAAGCGAAGCCCGGTGCAGAAATTTAGACTTTTATAGCGTGAAGCGGGGAAAGGAAAACCTTTCTCCAACTTCGCGTCTACCTAAAGGTATATAAATATATTTCTACCTTTTAATAGTGAAGCTAGAAGCTTACATTTTCTAGTGTAGTAGCAAGTACGACATTTACAAGGCAGTAATTATTAAATTGTCGTATACAAAAGCAAATAAAGAATCAAATAATTGGAGGTTGTGATGACTTTTGCAGATGTAAAAAACGTACAGACTGTTATATTGAAATACCGCGCATTAAGTGCTGACGATAAGTTGACCGTTTTAGCTCAACTATATGGAGAAGTAGCAGCAGAAATAGCTCCGACTATTTCTCAGAGCAATGTAACTGATGACGCTGCTACGAATTTAGTTAAGCAAATTCAGCAAATGGCTTCAGAACAACAGGTTGATGCTTTACGTGGGTTAGTGGAAGGTAAACAAAGCGACGGAGAAACTGTACTCGATGAGCATCCCACCAAAGCGCTAGGTGAACTTTTTACAGGTGGTGAGAAAAGCACTTCATTTTCCAGCAAGGAATATGACTCGTTAAGTACTGACTCTCGACTATTTTTCTGGTTTCAAATAGCTCAAAACCTAGGAAAATCAGTTGTTGGTATACCTGATGACCATATGCCAAATGAACAAGTTTCTGAAGTGTTAGATTTAATTGGAACTCCTGAAGTTGAAGACTTGGTATCTTTGTTGAAGAAAGCACTGTAGTTAAATTTATATAAACCGGGTTTGTAGTATTACCCGGTTTTTCATTGTGCTTTAGCTATAATTTTAAAGGCTGGAGGGGCGCCGCTAAAAACGGTATTATAAACTAACCAGCCACTTTTTGTTTTTTGCAAGTAATTAGTTTGTGGGACATCGGAAGCTGGAGATTTTGCCAGTAATTCATTTGATTCAAGCGAAAATATTTTATGACTCCAAGTTTCTGTTAAATCTACCTTTGCAGTAGAGCCATCTGAGCTAATTTGAAAATTATGAAAAACTTGTTTCCGCAATTTGGAATAAATATAAGTTTTATGAGATTTTAGCTCCGAAACAAATTTTTGCTTTCTCTGTAGTTCTTCCCCTATGTATGCTTTGCTAAGTACATCAGAATTTAAAGACTGATTTACTTCTCTATCGATATCATCAGCGTTTTTTATAGCATTTTTGAGTTCATCAATCTTTTTCTCAGCTTCCCGTCCATCTTCTGGTTTAATAGTAATTAAATTTTGTTGCGGTGTTTGAGCAGCAGCTTGACTTAATGCAAAAGATGTAGCTAACGTAGCCGTAGTACGACTAGCAATGTTTTCAGATGTATCTGTATTAACTTTTTTCGATTCAAGGCTTTTACAACTACTTAGTAGTAAGGCGATGGAGGTTGCGTAAAAACAAGTGTAGATAACATGGCGCCTAATCTTCATCGTGATTCCCCCTGATTTAGCTTAACGCTATATAATCAAAACTATTTTATGCGTGCGGGCAAATGATTCTTATTTGCATAATAAAGTATAAATACTCATGTATATGTTAAGTGTTATTAAACTACAATCAAATTTTTAATAATGATTGTTAATACAACTCAAGATTTTGGCGCCGAAAACCACTATAAGGTTAAGAATTTCTAAAATTCAGTCAGGAGCATCCAGATTACGCCCTGATAAAAGAAATTCTTATGCTATATTGTTATACGGGTGACTAGCTCAATGGTAGAGCATAGGACTCTTAATCCTCAGGTTTTGGGTTCGAGTCCCAAGTCACCCACTGATTTTACGCTTGTATCCGTATAAATCTGACGAAAATCTGACGAGAACTTGACGAAACCACCCCTTGATAACCACGGTTTTAATGTGTTTCAGGTGACATACAGACGATTTTTTGGTAGCTTCAGTATTTTTACTAAAGTTAGTATCTTTTTTTGCGCGTAAAAAGGAATAGTACAAGAAAATTGTTAAAAACTATGGCTGAACCAACGCTTGCCCAAGTATTCGGCACCAATGCCTCGCAAACTGCAACGGAACTAATAATTTCTAAAGTTGATTTAGCTACAGTTGGCTTAACTGCTAGTGCTGACAATACAGGAGAGTCTTTAATAACAGCTATATTGCTTTTATCAGAAATCGAACTAAATGAGACAAAGCAAGAGACTAACCCCGATATTCAAATAACGATTGTTAAATCCAATCAACCATCAATTGTTAGCAGGAATAATCAGAACTATAGACAACTAACAATCAGCGTAGACTTGCAAACACCTGATACTGGTTCAGGCATCGACCCCGATAATTACTAACATGGCAGTAGCTACTAGGATTGATTCAGCATTAGCAGCTACTATCACCCAAACTAGCCTAGTGAATGCCCTTATTACTGCTTTCACTAATGCGGGTTATAGTGCTGCTTTCGATAATTACACTTCTGGAACCGACAGAGTATTAATTTATAGATTCGATGCGGATGCAAGTAAGACTTTTGGCAGTAACTTTTTAAGGATAAGAGTTACTACTGCTTTAGTAATTAACGTGACCATTGGGACAGCTTTTAACACAAGTACTAAAGCTTTGAGTAATGGAAGTACAGAAATAGTATTTACGGCTTTAAGCACTACAGTAAATATTAATTTTACAGCTTTAAACGCTGGTAGCGAAGCAAGGTTAGTGTTACTTACTCAGGGTGCTACTTTTATCCCATTGGGCATGATTATTCCCGCTAATCGCCCTAGTTGGTGGAATTTGGATAGTTGGAATTATGGATTTATATTTATAGCTTCTGCTATGAGCGTAATCAGAAGCAGTTCTATCAGTCCTTATTCAAACTCGGATTATGAAATTTTTTCTTCTACTAGATTGAGTGCAATAAATACTCAAACTAATAGGAGGGATGTTTTAACGGGATTAATATTACTTACTCAGAGCAACGCTGGTGTTGCTGGCAAAACCTCTGATGATTTGGGTATCGCCGCTGCTACGGGTTCCGCACGATTTGACACCTTAAGCTTTCCTGATAATACACAGCAATTTTTATTAGTAAATACTGGTACAAGTGGCTTCGCGGTGAGGGTTAATTGATGTACTCAAGCAGCAAGATTAATCAAGTAACTACTAGGAGCTTAATCGCTCCGAGTATTTCTTCAAAGGTAGTTAGTGGTGTACTAACTAGAGTAATAGCTACATTTACAAATTTACCTAAGTATATAAATTACTTAACCGAATTTCAGGCAATATTCGGTATTAATGCCAAGCAATCAACAAGTAATATCATTATCCGCAAAGCCGACTTATTAATTAACGCATCTTCTAATAACTCAGCACAAGGCTTATTAGTTTGCTTATTAGTAAATAGCATCAAAGTTAATTTAGTAAACAACACTAAATTTAATTCTAGACTCTGGAATACAAGCATTTCAGGAGGAATTATTTTAAATCAAGTAATCATTGATTTATTTAATCCACTTGTAACGCTTGATGGGGAAGAATACGAACAAGTAAACACTGTGTTAAATCTGATGGATTATTGATTATGGGTATACATTGCAAAATTGGTGAATCTGCCAAAGTTTTCTATACTTTTGGTGATGACCCCAAAAAAGAATTTATTTATCATGCGGGTACTGCACCAATCGAAGTAGTAACAGGTAAAGAAGATAACCCAAATATAACGGGTGAGATGTACGCTTGGAACTTTTCTACATCCGCTAATCCTAGAACTACTTTAGAACAGATGCCCTTTGCTGCAAAAGGTAAATTAACTGGCTTTAGGGTTGAGAGATTAATTAATACGGCTACCATAGCAGAAGTTGAGTATGGAAATTGGGAATGTAGTTTTTTAGATGGGGATGGAAATAGACAATTCGGTTCTGCTGTTGGTTATTACCCCAACGATACGCCAAAGCTAGTCAAATTACTAAGAAGAGAAGAACCCCTAGACTCTGACTTTTGTAAGTTAGAGGTCAAGACATTTACAGGGGAAACAATGTTTAAAGTTACTGGTAAATGTCCAGTAGTTTACCGTGTAGCTTGCCTCAACTGCCCAGAAGGTGAGATTGAATGCACCAAATCTTCTTATCCTGGTTATTGCTGTATACCATGTCAAGATACAGCTAGTCGTATTAGAAACTTAGGAGCTAAAGTAAATGGCTGAATGTAAGGATATTGATAAGGCTCTACAAGAATTAGGTGGAAAGATAGATGGTTTTAACGATAGGCTTAAAAACCTTGATGATAGGCTTAAAAAGGCTGAAAAATGCTGTAATAACAAGACAAAGCAAGAAGAGGGAAAAGGTGATGACTTAACAGATATTTTAAGGAGATTAGCTAAATTAGAAGATGTGGTAAATAAGATTGCAGCCTACATCGAGAGTTTAGAGAATGCCATTAAAGCAGCAATAACCCCGTTAAAAGTATTAGTTAGTCTATTTAATGTTTTTTAAATAGTTAAACAAAATTTTAAACATTTATTTATAGGTAATATATGGGATTGGGTAGAGTATCAATACCTAGCAATTCGTCATTTGAACAAACGGCTAGAGTGTTAAATGACTTAGTTCGTAAAATGCCTAAAGCTACCGAAGCTGTTAAGGATGCCGCTAAACTGCGTGATGGTTTAACCGATGTTACTAAGCGGGTGAAACAAGCAAAAGAAGCGGCTGATAAAGGTTCTCAATTAGCTAAGAATGCACAACAGGAAATTAACAAATTAAAAAATTTGGGCAAAGACGTTAAAAAAGCTAAAGACGCTATTGATAACTTAAAAGCTGGTAAGTGGGCTAAAATCGGTGGTAGATTTGCTAGCTTTATGAACTTACTTACGTCAGCTTTGTCAATTTTTGGCGTAGTTTTAGGTTTTGGTAATTTATGGCTAACTAGTCAAGTTAACGAGTCTCAAATTAGGCAATTTGAACTAACGGGTAGAGAGTTTGCTATTCAATTTAAATTAATTCAAAAATCTTATTCTAGATTAAAAAATTTAGAAGATGGTTTCAAAAAGCTAAAGGGTGATTTAGACGCTACTAAAAAAACTTTGTATGGTGATGTTCAAAACTTACTTACAAACTTGCCTAAAGTCCGTAAGACAGCGAATGACGCACTTTATGAGGTGCGAGCAGGTAGAAAAATACTTGAAGCTAAAATTGTTGATGCTGCCAAAAAAGGAAATGATGCTTTATACGAGGTGCGAGCAGGTAGAGCCAAGCTTGAGGCTCAACTAGCTACAATCAAAAAACAAGCTAACGACGCACTATTTGAAACGAGGCAAGGTAGGGTAAAGATTGATGCTAATTTACAAGCACAGTCAACTAGGTTAAATACTTTAGCTACAAGGGTCGGTTCTGTAGAGAGTGAGCTTAAACTTATTAAACCAACTACACCTAATGCCCCTAATCAAAACA
The DNA here is from genome assembly GCF_019977735.1 of Calothrix sp. PCC 7716. Classification (GTDB taxonomy): domain Bacteria; phylum Cyanobacteriota; class Cyanobacteriia; order Cyanobacteriales; family Nostocaceae; genus Dulcicalothrix. The sequence continues at coordinate 8,294,977 of NZ_AP025018.1, forward strand.
ATAGTGATGTAGTTCGTAAAATGGACTTTCCTAACTTAATTAGGCAAAATGCACAAACTATTAACGCCGTTATTGAGCCTTACACCGTAAAAACAGTAGATGGTAAATTAGAATCTTTTAGAAAGGGTTTTGATAGTAAACTAAACCAAAAACTTGATAGAGATAAACTTATTACCGAAATACAACAAAAATCTGGCGATATTCTTAGGATTATTACACCCGCAATTAATTCTACAATTGCTCCTGTCGCTGCATCTGTTAAAGGTCTAGAATTAGCAGTGCCTAACCTAGCTCAAGGCGTTGGCAATTTGGCTCAAAATGTGGGGGGTTTAAAAGCTGATGTAAATAACCTTACTCGTAGAGTTGAAAGGCAAGAAATAGAGAACAGCAAACAAGCTCTTGATATTGAAACATTAAAAACAAGAACAAGGGAGCAAGAGAAGGTGAACGCTGAGGGTAATAAAAAGCTTGATGACTTACTTAAATGGACTTTAGGTATATCACCAGCACTAGCGCTTATACCGCGCAAAACAGCTGATTTAATTAATCCAAATATCCCTAATATCAATCAAATTGGTCAAGCAGTACGGAATAATACACCATCAACTTGTCGTTTTTCTGAGGCGCCAATCTATGCCGCAGCAGGTCAAGTAAACGCTCATAGCACTGCTTTGGATGTTGTCCAAACAGGGTTAATTACAGCCAATACCGGAATCGTTACCAATATAAACAATACTGCTAACACGATAAATACAAAATTAGGCGCACAGTTAACGGGTGGTATTGGCGGATTCCTTACTAACTTCTTAGCAAGGTTTAATAAAGTTGCAGAATGGCTGCATCTTGACCGTGCGCTTAATATTCTCATTTGGTGGCAAACTTTACACAATGGCGCCATGCTAAGTAATAACATTTTTCAAACAATGGTATCCGGACTTAATAACGTACTTGCGTTTATTGGGATAAAAGATGCTGAAGGAAATAATTTAGACATTGGCTCGGTTGTTGGTAAAGCTTACGTAGATATGTTAAAAACCGCACTAGGCGAACAAACGTACAACAATCTAAATTCTACATGGAATAAAGCAAATAGAACATATCAAGCTGTTAGTAATGCTTTAAGTAATATTACAAGCATGTTTAATTCTGTTTTTGGTATTTTTAATATTATTGGGAACCGGATATCAAAAATTGCAAACGCTCTTAGATGGTTTGGGACAGTTGCTGATAATGCCTACACTTACATGAGTGAAACTAACAACTTTGGTAATCCAATTATTGATAACTTAACTAAAGCTAGTGAAGCTGTAGGCTCCTTTGAAACAGTGACTTCTGAAGTTTTAAACGTTAAAGTTCAGGGGGAAGAATTACTAAAAAATACCGATGAGATTAAAAAGAACATTAATATTTTTGAAAATTCTCAAGAAGCTAAAGACGTGCTAGAAAAAAGTAAAAATAAAGAACCGGAAGTAGGTGATGATGATGTCTAAATACAATTTCGATAAATTTAAAAAGAAATTTCGTAAAGTTCATAACTTACAGGTGCAACGAGCTATTAAAATAGCTAAGGATGAAAAAGTAAAAAATACCAAGCTAAGTTTATTAACTGATTGCCTAATCGATGCAAATGATACGGCTCAAATGTTGCTTCTCAAATCTCATTTCTTTTGGACTAACTTAGGAAACTTAAATAATAAAATTGATGCCGTTGCTAGTATTCCAGTCTCTTGGGTAATTACACCGGGAAGTAGTATCCCTCAGCTTGCAATAGTCTTTAGAGCAAAGGAGGCGAAACGTAGCGGAAACTATACCATCTATATTCCGCATTACAACGGGAACCGCAATCCTGTTATAAAGCCTTATACGAAAGGAGAGTATGGCTATGTATTTGAATGTAAAGACAATTCAAAAATGATTATTTATGCCAATTCTCACAAGTCAGCAGAGGCATACATAAAAAATAACCTCTTGGAATACGTGGATAAGCGCTTTTTACCAGGAATAGGTAAACCTATTAAAAGAGCAGGTATCAAAAAAAATACAATGCAACCGTACAGGGCTGACTTTTACCCCAATGGAGCAAGTGAGGGAGAGCGCCCAATCTGGCGTCATTATTTCTAAAAAGATGCGCGGATATATATATCCGCGCGGGGTTTGATAAACATTTGTATGTATTTTCTACAGTGTCAAAAGGATTGTGGCGATTTTATAGTCAAAGAGTCAAACAATTTTGTTGTAACTATTTTTCTTTAAAGGTAGATTATGCCAGCACCAATTACAGGAAACGATATTAAGTCCACTCACAAATCAGCAGCGCTATTAGAAGTCGCCATGAGTCTTCAAGCTTCTGAATTTGCTGTACCGGAAGAAACCCGCCCAAACAACATAACTGTAACTTTTGATGCTGAAGCTAGAACAGCATCAGTTACAGCTACATTGCCAGTTACTTTTACTGCTGATGTTGATGGTAAACCCGTTATTGCCGCTACTGATTACATCCCATAATTTTTTAAAACAATATGGCAACTAAAGGCCCAACTAAAGGCGGTCGGATTCTGGTTAAGCTTCCCTTTGGTGAAACTCAAAAGGAAAGCTCAAAAGAAAACGCCAAAAGTCAATACGTAGCAATCAAAGAAAACGTAGCGAAAGCTCTAGGTTTTAAACCAGTTGATAAAATGCCTACGGTACAAGTCAAAGCAAAAATTGGTAAAGGTAATGCTGAGGTTACAATTACCCGTCTTGTTAGAGGCGCCTATAAACGACGTTCCGTAAAATTGCTTTTTAAATCTCAAAAAAGTATTGGTGGTAAGTCTGTCAAGACTGTAAGTCTTCCCTTACCGAGTGGTGTAACAATGGCAGATGTTGCTAAATACTTTAATGAAGGGGCAGGAAAAGCGGCAGGAGTATCAGGAATGGTGACGCCAGATGGTATTAAGGTTCAGTGGGACACCATTAGTATCAAGAAATAATGGCTCGCTTAAAGCTTAGTCCTAAAAACTGGCGATTGATAAAAAACGTTAATCGTTTAGCTCGTCAGTTTCCAAGCGGCGCTCAATGGGTACCAATTCCACCAGATATATTTAAGATATCAGTACCACTTTGCATAGTACTGATATCAGCACCTGAAGCTAAATATAATTGGTGGTTTGCTGGATGGGTTAAGGCTTACTTATACAGTGGCGCGTTTGTAAGCCGCCAACTGATAGGGATTAAAGATTGGCGATTGGGGATTGACCGTGCTGAGATTATTGATTTTAGGTTTTATGAAGCTAATCAATATGCTTTAGAAATTTCTTTCCCCAAATGGCATCGAAAAATTAAATATCAGGTGTGGGAGTACACGGGAACTCTTACTGATGCCACAGATACTGATATACAGCGTGTGCTTGCTCAATTAGCAAGTATTGAAAAAAAGGTCAACGATATTTCTGAGTTTGGGCGTTCATGAGTTGGCGTTCTTTGGGTCGATACATTCTTAATAAAAACTGGCAGTACACCAATCCGGTACAAGGTGAGATATTTAGGATTAAAAGCGGATTAATAACTAGCGCTTCTAATCAATATTTAAAAGGGGCAATATCTTCTATTGTTATTGATGAAAATAAAAAAATTAATTTATTTGATTCAAAACGACTTAGTTACCGAATAGAACCTGAAATTTTTACTTTTTATTTTCCCATTGGTTTAGGAGACCAGCGAGTAGGAATTAAACGACTTGATGACACTAATTTAATATGGACTATCGAACTAGAAGTACTTAATGTTGATGCTCAAGACTATGATTTTGACAGACTTTTAACACAATTTGGAGATAGGATTTTATCTTTTATGTCAGTATATAATCGTGGTGTTTCTTTTACTCCTCATACTCCGGCTAGCGCTAGATTTGAGTTGGTGGCAAGAGAAAAGAAAAAAATTCTTGATGCAAATAGCAAGAGACGTAACTTAACCTTAAGTAATGGAAGTTCCTTAGTTTTAGTCTGTGACGGGTTTTTAGAAAACGGTTCACCTAAAACAGTGCTTTATACTTTGCAGCCAAATGAAGAGTATAACTTTCCTGTTAATAACGGACTTTATCAAGGAGAAATTCACTTTATGAATCTGACTGATTCAAAAGCGAATATTTCTTACATTGAATACAATGCGGCTGTTTAATTACATCTAAGAAGTTGTAATTCTAGTTTATACACAGTTTACATTGTTTCAATAAAATTTATGAAGCTGCTTGAAATCATGCAGCTAGCAACTGCAACTATTACTTTAGTTGCAGTTATTTGGCACATTGCAGAAATGAAAAGCCAAATTATTAAATACACAGATACTGTAGTTGCTAGCTTGCATAATCGTATTTACGACAATGATAAAAAGTTTGAAGTTTTTGTAACTCGGTTTGAAGAACGCAAAGAGTTTGTAAATTATCAATTACATGGTTTAGATGAGAAGCTAAATCATAAATTTCAAAGGTTGATGGATGAGATACAGACCTTAAAACTTGAAATAAAAGATTTAAAAAGAAATGAAGATAGCAATTGATATTGGACATAACGTTGCACCTGATGGCGGTGCCGTTGGTTTTGGAAACGAAAATTGGATGAATACCTCAATCGGTACTCATTTAATATCAATGCTTAAAAAGGCAGGTGTAGAAGTAATCGCTTGTAAACCAATAACCGCTTCTTCTGTGCGCGATAGTTTGCGTAAGAGAGTAAGCAAGGCTAATGCTGAAAAGTGTGATTACTATATTTCAATACATCACAATGCGGGTAAAGGAAAAGGCTGTGAGGTTTTTTATACGTCACCTGATGGTTTAAAATTAGCGACTCCGATTACTAACTGTATTTCTTCACTAGGTTTTAATAACCGTGGAGCTAAATGTAGTGATGAATATTTTGTTCTCAATCACACTAAGATGCCTGCTGTAATCGTAGAAACATGCTTTGTTGATACTCAATCTGATGTTGAATTGTGGAATAAGTTAGGAGCCGAGAAAATAGCGCGTGCAATTTATGACGGATTGAATACCGCCCTTAAGTTTGCAAAATGAAAAATCTATCTCTTCCCTCTCTCCTGGTTTTAATTGTTGTTACTGGTGTGGCTGCTGTGGCAATTCTAGATGGTGTTTACCGTAAAGATTTTATGCAGTTGGCTACTGCTGTTGTTACAGGCTATTTCGCTCATCTACAAGCGCCGCGACGTGAACAATGAGAAACAGAGTGTTACCAACCGATGTAGTTTTTACACAACCACGGCAGCGAGGCGCCGGCTGTCTTTGTTCCCGGTGTTTACTTCCGATTGTTAGTGAAGAACCAGTTAAATCAAAAAGCAAAAGGCTAAAAGGTGAAATGCGTTATCACTCTAGGTGCTGGAAGTTAAACACCTCGTCACAGGCGCTGCGATTAAAATAAGTTAGTTTTACCCTAATACCATGAACTCTCCAATAGACCTTGACCCCATACTTTGTTTTTTACTTGTTGTTTGGTTTGTTGCTACCGTGAACTTAGTAAGCAAACTTAAGTAATCCACACATAGCGGTATCACGTTACAGCGAATACGATGAATAATACATTCATACGTTTTGCTCTATACGCGATGGTTCGGCGCCTTATCGATGCAAGGCGCTGATTTTATTTTTGTATTTCCCAGTTTTCAGGACTGTGTACAAAAATCGCTTTACCTGTTGGAGATTCAAACAACCAACTACCTTTAAGTGGGTTGGCGGGTGATACCTTTATTTGAATCAAAGTACAGTCTTTGATTGATTCATAAGTACCAAGACCTTTTAAAACTTGCACGGTGTATTTAAATTGAGCATTCCAGGTATCGACTATTGCCTGTAACCCTTGCACAACTTGTTTTTTATTACCAAGCATTTGTTCTTCTATTTCATACCCATCTGGAAAAGCAACTTTAAAATCCCAAACTTTATCGTTAATGGGGGTAGCGTTAACCTGAATGGTTCCTTGAGTGGATGGTAATTTTATACATATAGGTTTGAGTTGCTTTTTCTTTCCCTCCTCGATGACGGGTGAGGGGTTAGACTCTTCACCCCCCCCGTTTTTGGTCAAAATAGGTGTTTTTGATCGGTCGTGATCAGTCCTGATCACTCCGGTGTTTTTTTCTTCAGAGTCCTTATCTGGTGCAGCTTCTGACTCCTCCTCTTCTACCTTTTTCAAATTTTCGCCTGAATCCACTTTTTTCCCCTCTTGATTTTTTTCTGTGTTTTGGGTGGAATCGTCTGTAACTGGCTCTGTATCAGCATTTGGGTAGGACTGATCGGGACTGATCACCTTCGATCGGTAAGAACTTTGGTGCGTAGGTTCATCAAAATCTATAAAGTATAGATTTTTACGAGCTTTATCCGTTATTACTTCTAAAACGCTTATCAACCCGTCGCTAGCTAGACGGTTTAAACAACGGCGTGTACTTCCAGTGGCTGTTTCTGTCTCGTGTGCAATTTCTTCGGCTTCAAACCGAACACCGCGATTATCTTGTAAAAACCTTAAGATGCGTGCCTTTACTGGCTCATCGCTGGTATCACGTTGGTTAATTTCTCCTGTGCAGGACAGAGAAAAATCTTCTGCATTAAAAAATAGGTTGTAAGAACATGGGAACCGTCTAGACCGTGATTTTTGAATTTCTAGGATTTTTTCTTGCTCGTTGGCACCGGGTTCTGTACTGCGCTTCAAGCATAAAACTTCTGAAACACTATTAAATATCGCCTTTGTGCCCCTACTACCACCTTCACCGTTACTGTGGTGGATTAGCCCAACTGTTACCCCGTATTCTGCTGCAATTTGGGTAATTTCCAACAGAGGACGGGCATAAGCTGTCTCATTCTCTGAAAAAATGCTGTTGCGGTTGGCGGTTGTTATGGAATCGATAATGACCAAATCGGGTTGAAACTCCTCAATATCTCTTACCAATTGGGGCACATTATCCATAGTCCACCCACGACGGTATCTAAAGTGTTCGCTGTTGAATCCTGGTTCAAAAAAGCCCCTACGTTGCAATGCTTGCCGCATATCATAGGGTGATTCGTCATCCTGGTAAATTAACACTTTACGAGATTTAGCTGTTATAGCAAACTGATTCCAGTCTTTTCCCTCTATTAAGCAATAAGCTAAATCGTAAAGTAATTTAGTTTTACCAACTCCCCCTAATGCGTGAATTAAAAAAGTAGTGTTAGCAGGAATAATACCGTGTACTAACCATTCTCTAGTATCTGTTTTGCAATCCATATTTAAAGCCTCTAGAGTTTTTAATGGGCCGCTTGCTGCTTCACATAGCGACTTAATATATAGAAATTCAAGGTCTTGTAATCTCTTACCGCAAGTCTTAGCTAGCTTTTGGAGTTTATAAAGCTTAAGCCCTGGACTGGATACGGTACGCTCGATATTTTTAATAGATGCCATTAAATTGTTATATTCTTTCTCGTCTCTATCACCTCCTTTTAATCCGTAATCTTCTATAGAGGTAAACTTTTCTTCAGTTATTCGTACTAAATCGGCTATCTCTAAGTGAGGGTCGTGACCACGTTCTAAAGTCTCATTAGCAAGAAGTATTATCTGGCGCCTTAAATAGTCTTCAAGTAACAGTTTGGCTGTCTCATCTACACCTAATGCTGAAACTTTGGCTTCAAATAATCGGGTTAGGTTAGTCAACCCGCCAACACGGCGTAGGTTTCCACGTTGCTCTAAAAACCTTATGACAGTTGGTAAGCATACGGTTGTACCCTGCTTACATAAGTTGAGCGCAGCGCGGTAAATATCTTGATGTATTTCTAGGTAAAATGCCTCGACTGGTAGAATGTCCCTAACCAGGGTAATTGCTTGAGGGTCAAGTAGTATAGAACCTAGTACTGATTCTTCAGCCTCTAGATTGTGAGGGGGCATTCTGTCCGTAAATGTTCCAAAAGTTAATGCATTTACCATGATTTTTTAATCTCCATCTACTGTTTTTGTGTTTTAATAGAGGTAACGAAAATCGATTTTTCAATCATTTTGTAACCCTTAAATGAGTCGAAAGACTTGTTTTTTTTTGATGTATACTTCGACACAATTAACCTACATGATTAAAACCGAGATACTAGGTCTCTAAGTGTTTTTAATGACTCCCTCTCTTTTTTAATGCGAATACAAAGACTATTCTCTTCAGGGTTTTCGCATTTTACGTGTGCGTAATCATCAGCCAGTTCTTGTAACAACAAGTTGTGTTGATGCAAATGAAATTTAATTGCGTTTATGTATCGCTCAATACGTAGCAGTCGTTTTTCTTCTTCAGTCATGGTTAAAAGGGGATATCGTCTTCAATTTCCATTAAGTCGTCCACGGAGCAGGCTTTTGTAGCTTCTGTAAATCTTGCAGCGGCTACATAGGTTACGTAATAAGTAGGTTCAGGTATAAAGAATGAAGCACTTACTACTAGTTTTGCAGAAGCATGTTTTTGATAAACTACGTTGACCTTGATAATACGAGTAAAACCTATTCGGAAAGACTCAAAGCCTGAGTCGTGCATTGCAGCCCACACCCAAAAACGGATGTTATTTACTAATCGCTTCACTTTTTCTGCTGTTCTAGCGGTTTGGGCATTGTTCAAAATAATAGACGTTTGTTTCATATCGATATTTGGGAAAGATATTAATAACCAGCTAGTAACTGGTTATTAACTTTTTTTTTGGAGCAAATGTATGAATTTGAATGATAACGATGTACTCGATTTAGAAAAATCCCCTCGGCTGGGTGCTAATGCCACTTGTAAAATCAGTGAGCTTCATCAGGGATTACGGTCTAGATTTAGTGCCAGCAATGGGGCTGAGAGTCCTGATTTTCAGTTTTTCAAGGATGGTGTTGAATGTAAGCTTTTATCTGCTAACGGTGGAGGCTGGCAGAAGGGCAAGCTTAAGTATCAACTTGTGTTTATCCCAGATGAGGCAACACCAGAAATAACAGATGCAGTTATGGGTGGACACAGAACAGACCAGTATTAAAATATTTTTCTCTTGACGGTAGAATTTTTCAAAGCAAAACGAAACCGTCTTACCTTTTGGTAAGACGGTTATTCAATATCTTTATTTGCATTCAGTAAATTGCGTAGAGTGACCAATCGGCTGAATGTTTTTTTTAATTTTTCTGTCCTATTTTCTGACTCACTAAGTTGTTCTTGAACTTCTTCTATTAAATCGCCAATAACTTCCCCAGAATTTTCTCTTCCTGGGTTGCCAATGGTATCTTGCCCCTCCCTATCCTCTCTACAAACTCCGAACGACTGTACCCCATTGACTCCGCTAACGTATCCAGACCCTGAATGCCTGTCAGGGTAAGGCTCATAGCGACTGTCTTTTTGATTTCCCCGTATTCCAGGTGTTTTGTTTTCTTCATTATGAATAATCATGGCACTTCCTATATAGGATAGCAAGATTCTATATACAATATTCTATATAGCATGTTACCATTCGATTGTCACATCCTATATAGGATGTTGAGATATTAAAAAAGCGAACACTAACAAGAGACCAATAGAAGCGAGTCGGCGCCTATATGCCGAAGCAGTCCTTGTATAGCTAGTACCCAAGAGTCGATAGCGAAAACTTGTAGCGTGACCGAGTAAAGGCTGAAGAGGCGCCTGTATGCCACAGTCTGTCAGTACAAGCTAGTACCGAAGTAGTACATAGTCATAAAAAGCCACTCAATGGAGGAAATTGGATTTAGAAAGCCTCAATACGAACACTAAAAGCCTCAAATATCCCTACGTCTATATATGACCTCAACACGGATAGTACTGCCATCAAGGCACAAACCGTTTGCTGAAGAACTGTTGCAGGTCACAGGTATAGATTCTCTGTCTAACCTGTTCGTTATTCTCCTAACTCGTTACGGAAGTCATCTAAAAACGAGTTGGAATATATCTCAAACAGTTACAGAAACTATCACTCAGCCAAATATTACGGCGCCAACTCCACCAGCAACAACAGCGAAAATTTATAGTTTTCCAGAACCAGAAACCTATGAGGTAGAAGTTATTGACCCAGTAATCGCTAGAATCGCGGGCTTAGTGGACAGGTTTTAAAAGCAACCACCTACCCTCAATAGTGGCGGTTGCTCTGCCTACCATCCAAAAATAATAGACACAAGGATTTTACCAATGACTAAACCAGTTGGCTACTACACTAACTACACTCCAGGAGATGAAGGGCTTCTGGCTGAAATGCAAGAAACTTTCGGTTCACAGTTTGAAGCGCTTAATAATTCTCAACGCTTCTGGATGATAATGTCCCTTGCTGAAATTTTCTCAGATGAGAATGATGTCAAAAACGAACACGATGAGGACGTGCAAAACTCAATTGAACGATTTGAAGAACTAACCGAGTCTGACCGTATCGGTTTGATGGAAGCGTTGGTAGCGCAAGCTCGACACTTTGGGAGGTTCTAATTGATTAATAAAAAGACTTGGCGTAAGCACAAAACAGAAATAGTCTTTGTAGCAGCTGCCTTGATTGCCGCAATCGCTGGGCATAAAGACATTCAAAATAGTATGCAGTCTCTAAGCCAAGAGCGAGCGCGAATTGCCATTAAATCGGCTGAAGAGCGTCGCATCGAACAATCTCAAGAGCTAGCCAGAAACAAAGCAGCAATTGCACAACAGCGCTACAAAGACGGTTGTACTATTGTCGTTGCTGTAAACTCCCCTAGAAGCCTCGCCACGTTGGTAGAAGGTGAGACAGTATACGACCGTACTAGTAAAAAACCTTTACCCAGTGGAACAGTTGTATGTGATGGCAATGGGAATACTGGAATACTATCACCAGATAAAAACGGCGTTCCGGTAGTTTCTGACATGGCTTTTACTGGCAACCGAGAACTAGCAATTGAGCAAGTACGCAAAATACGTGGTGCAAAAGTTTACTACTATACCCCGGAGAAATAAATGCCTGTATCTAAAAAAGGAACGGGAACGGCTAGCGGTGGTGCAGGGTGGACTTATTACAATGCCTCTGCCTCTAATAACGTTCCTAAAAACTGGTTCCGTGTTCTGTGGTTTTTTCTACTACTTTCAATGGTGGTAATCGCGGTCGTTAACATCAAACCTTACGTTGATGCCGCTCAAGCTCTGGGCGTAACCATTGTTGATGCAACATTTATTAGGCTTGTATCTGTAATTCCTGTAGTTAACGCAATAGCTAGCTTATTAGGAGTTGGCGTAGCTTGGGTAGTTGGTACGGTACTTTGGGGAACATTCCAAATAATTGAACTATTACCCGTTATTATGTTCAACCACCCTGGTTTTCTAGAAGAAGTAATTAAGGATGCCGAACAAAACAGTAAATACCAAATAAAGGAGGATGAAGACCCAACAGTAGCTAATCTGAAAAAAGCTTATAATAAGCTACCTGTAAGCTTTTTAGAGAACTTAGGTAAAATTAGACTAGTTGCTTACGTAATTGACTTTTGTATATGTTTTTGGCGTTATTCACCTGTAGCGAGTGGTAAAATAACCGATTTCTTTTACTTCTCAGTTACTGGGCAATGGCAAAAAATCAATACAAACAACTTAATTTTAGCAATCGTTACTTTGTTTGGAGTCGAAATAGCACTTAACTTACTTCTATGGGTAGGAAAGCTAGCATTTACCGCAAAGCGCGCTTCTGAACCAAGACGTTAAAAACTTATATTATCCCCTTCAGTAGCTACTGGAGGGGCTTTTTATGGAGGTTTACAATGACACGTTTTAATCCTGCTAAACAACACCAATCAGCAATTAACTGGAGTGTGATAGCTTACCAAACAGCCGACAACGACAAAGCGGCCCAAACTCTAGTAATCGGATTGGTTATTGGTGTAGCCATTGCTGGCACATCTCCGCTACTTGGCGCCGCAATAGGAGCTTACTTTGTCGTAAAGGGGATACAAAAAGCCTCTAATGCTGATAAAAATAAGAAATACATCAGAAGTTCAGGGTGTGTAGCCCATGTACTTGAAGGTGGTAATTTTCGCGCTTACCTTGACCAAAATGGTGAAGCGCAAGTACTAGCAGAACTACAGTATGCAGAACGTGAGAATCTAGCTTTTTCAGAGGAGGCGATAGACTTTTATGAGGAAAAGGGAACACAGACAGCGACTCTACAACAGGTGCCAACAGAAAAGACAATCTCGACCATGCCTCAAGAAATAAACATCATTGAGGAAATGACAGTAAGAATTACCAATACTGCCATTATCGGGATTCCTGGAAGTGGAAAGGGGATGATAATTAGTAACGCTGTACGCGAAGCTAAAAAGAAACATCCGGACTTAAAAGTATTCGTTATAGACCCTAAAAACGACCCTAAAGAACTAGGATACTTTGGCGAATGCGACGTAGTAAAAAGGTTTGCGTGTATGGATGCTAAACCTAGTGCGGTAGCAGTTTGGGCAGAATGTTGTTTTGACGATTATGTAGTGTATGCACTTCAAAACACTAAAACGTTACTATTCATAGATGAAGGGACAATGCTAGGTAATAAATTGCATCAAGCTAAGTCAACCTTACTTATTGATAAGCTTACATCTTATACTTCTGGAGGTGATTCAACAGGCAGAAATGTTTGGTTTGCTATGCAATCTCCTTTCGTTGCAGGGGGCTTAAATCTCTCAATATTTAGTCAAATGACTAGTATCGTTATTGCATTTCAAGAAAATATTGGTGCTTTAGCTCAATGGAAGTCAGCCAAGATTTTTAAATCTTTATCCCTAGATGTAGTAGCTGATTTAATTGAAAAGTCCAGTACTGGTAGAGCGGTTTACTTTGGTAAAACAGGGCAATGGTACGCAATGCCAAAATTAAACAATTACTCAGGTTACGACCGCGATTCACGCCAATATTTACCCGGTTTTACTCAACAATCAGAAACGACAACTAGTAATTTAGACGCTGTAACCAAGCTTGAAAACAGCTTAAATTCTGGTTCAAATACCAGCAGTGAACTATCTAGTAACGCTCAACTTATCCTTATCTGGATTATCAACAATCGCTCAGATAAATTGATAAAATTCAAAGGTAAAGAAGGTCGAGATATGGGTTTTATCAAGTTTCTTAGCGAGAATAAAATAGACGCTGAAACTAGAGATAAAACAATTGAGGAGCTAGTAAACACAAAAAAAATTGATATTTCTCCAGAAGGTGATTCTATCCAATTACTTGATACTTGAAATAAAGGTGTGAGGTGTGATAGTAGTGTAAAAACCAGGTGTGGGACAGGGTAACACCTTCACACCTCACACCTTCACACCACCTCACACCCTAGTGTTCATAAGGGTTACACCTCCCACACTAGTGTTACCAAATATCGGTAAGTGTTACCAAGGTGTGAAAATAACTTTTCATTTTTGGAGGTAATAAAATAATTTGGAACCTATTAAATGTCCAATGTGTTTAAGCAGTAATTGCTTTGAACAAATTGATGGCTATTACCACTGCAATGATTGCTATAAAGTTTGGAGAAATAGTGATGAATATGAAGAGGAACCTTATTTTGAGGAAGAAGAGGTATTAGGGGACGATAATTGTCCTAGCTGTGGAGCAGATTCAATGCATATCAAATGGTACAGTTCTTTAGGCTGTTCTATTTGCGAAATTTGTGAGTACGAGATTTAATATAGGGAGAATTATGCCTGATTTTACTGCTGATAAAGAGAACTCTATTCAATGGGCTAAATCAATTTTACATAGTGGTGAGTGGTGCATTTTAGACTCAGAAACTACAGGGTTAGGAATCAATTCTCAAATAATCCAAGTTGGGATTATTACAGATTCCGGTGAAGAGTGGCAAAGCTTCGTAAAGCCGACTATATCAATTAGTGAAGAAGCAACAGAAATACACGGAATAACTTTTGAAGATGTAGAAGAGGCGCCTTATTTTGAACAGGTATTTATTGATTTGTGGAAAATTGTTAAAAACCGGAGTGTTATAATTTTTAACGCTGAAAACGAATTAAAATTTATTAGACAATCAATGAGGGCTAGAGGGATACAGATAGCATTCCCAACAAGTGATAAAAGAAAATGCCGAATATTTAGCAATGGCGGCTCAATTCACTGCGCTATGCAAATGTATTCTCAGTACATGGGAGAGTGGAACGAACAATACGGTAACTACAGATGGCAGAAGTTACCAGGTGGAGACCATTCAGCTTTAGGAGATTGTAAGGCGACGTTGGAATTAATTAAAAAGATGGCAGAAGACAATATTTAATGAATGAGCAATCAGAAATTGAGATATTAACTATTGAAAGGAGATGCCCGAATTGTAGTGAAGATGATATTCACTATATAACTTACGAAACTGATAATTTAATATACTTTCAATGCCTAAACTGCGGTTGGGAGAAAGAATATAAATTATCAGACTTTCTTGCTAATGGTTTTTATCCAGAAGGATATACAGGACAAAATGGATAAATTGCAATGGTTGACGTTGACAAGCTGATATTACAAGCTAACGAACGGCTTAAATATACTGGTGTATCTGTAAAGCGCGAAGGTAAACGCCTGGTACTTCGCGCCGGTTTCCCAAATAAACCAAACGGCGCCAAGTGCAACCGATTAAGCCTCGGTTGGCACGTTACACCAGAACTAATAAAACGTGCTGAATCGCTAGCTCGTAAAATTAGCGGTCAAATTGATTTAGGTGAGTTTGACTGGTGCGACTACATAAAAACACCAAACGTTAATCAACAGGCGCCACTATCAAAAAAATCATCATTGATTTTGACAGCGGGGGAGTGGGTAGCGCGTTACGAGAAAAATTATTTTGACCGACGCGCGCGTAACCAAAAGTCAGAAGTTACTTGGCGAGTCGAATATCATACGGTGTTCAAGCAACTACCCCAAAATAAACCCTTGACAGCGGATATAATGCTTCAGCTAGCGCTAAAAATGGCACCAGATACTAGAGGTCGAAAGCGCTATTGTACGTCGTTATCCAGTTTGGCTAGGTTTGCGGGTATTGAAGTGGATTTGATGCAGTATGCAGGCAAATACGGCATCAACAGTACTAAGCCAAAAATAATTCCTCCTGACATCGACATCGCTAAATATTTCTATACGGTTTCACACCCTGGTTGGCAATGGATTTATGGAATGATAGCAACTTTTGGTTTACGTAATTACGAGCCATTTAGAGTAGATTTTGATTCATTTTTGAGAGACCCAGAAACGTGTGTTGTCACAGATAGTAAAACCGGGAAACCGCGAATAGTTAAGCCGTTCTATCCGGAATGGGTAGAACATTTTAACTTGATTGACATCAAACTTCCTGAACTATCGCTCAAACGTTCTAATAGCGACCTGGGAACAGAAGCGTCAAAATTTTTTAGGAATACGGTTAAATTACCTTTTACACTGTTGCCGATTCGACATGCTTGGGCTATCAGAACTTTGGTATTTGGGCTAGACATCTCATGGGCTGCAAAAATGATGGGTCATAGCGTGGAGATACACAGTAAGGTTTATCATCATTGGATAGATGCCAAATTTCAGATGGAGGCACACGCGCGAGTAACAGGCAATCCAGACCGCCCCCGTCCACCTTTGATGCTTGACACCTAGAAGCGAAGATAAATTCTCCTATCTCTCACCCGTCGGTTCTCAGTACACTGACGGGTTTTATGTTGTAAAAATTTTCAGTAAGTGAGTCTCTTAATCCTCTGGTTTTGGGTTCGAGTCCCAAGTCACCCACTTAAAACTTCATACTTATCCTTTACGCTAGCGTAAAATGTGGCATAAGTAAATGTGTCGCTACATGTAGTTAAGCCTCTAACTTTACGGCGCCTCTGCTAAGTTAGTTACCCCAATCGGGGGTGTAAGGGGCAATTATTCTTTAGAATAAGCCGACATGTCAGCAAGAATTAGCTGTTGAGTAGAGAGATACCCGTTAACAAGCTTTCTTTTACCCGCATTGTCTAGACTCTCTAACTGCCATTTTCTACCGTTGCCGCCGACAACATAATAAAGTTCTTTGGTAGCGTCGCCTTTTATGTGAACATATTCATTTACATTTATTCCACCATAGACAACATGACCTGTATTCCCTTGCGTTAACTTCTGAATATTACTTTGTTGAACAACTGGTGGTTTTTTTGGCTGTACTTTGGGCGGTTCCTGTTTTTGTTCTATGGGTGGTTCAACTACTGGGGGCTTTGTTTCTACTTCCTTGGGTGGTTCCTGTTGTTCAATAACGGTAACGATTGGTTCATTACTCTTTAATTCACCTAACAGCACTTGTGAATATGTAGGAATATCATCGTGTGTACCTTCACCTCTAAGAATTATTTCACCTATGATGCATGATTGGTGTTTATCGTTATAACCGCGCTTAACTTTCCACCCTAAATCATTGCAATACTTAACGAAAAAATCAGAGAACTTGTTTAAAGTAACAGGTGTTCTATTAGCGTCTTTACAGGCATTTACATATGACGGATAGAGCATACTTAAATGTTGGAGAACAGGAGAATCATGCTTTTGTAATCGAATTTCTTGCCATTCTATTGCTCCATGAGTGTCTGGTTGAATTGGTACTAGCAACCAAATGTAAGTTTCCTGAATTAGATTTTTAACGTCTTTTTCGTTTTGCTGTTGTTTAGTTGTGGCTTGATTAGTTTGAAATACGTCTAAGTTCAATGATTCTTTTTCTTGAATAATCGAGTTCCATGCTAAGTACTGACATACATTTTTTTCAAGTAGCTCTAGCTTGGAAGAGTCCGGCGCCAAGAACAGCAGCATTTACAATAGCGAGGACTGGCGCCTTTGCTATTTAATATTTCGTCAGCTTGAATTAGTGCTAAAGTATCATCCTCTTTGGCTTTATGGGGGTGCTGTGGTGCCAACACAACTAAACGTACTGAGTTATCATCTGGGACATCAGAAGTTGAACTAGGCGCCATATGCACACCAGCAAACTCTCCCCGCTGTTTATCTGCCCTCAACCGACGAATAATTTCTTCCCAAACTTTATCTGTGTCTTGTTGAATTTGCTCCGCGCGGTCTTGGGCAAGTCGGGTAACACTAGGTTGGGTGGAAAACCAATAACGAGTATTATCTATATATAAATGGGTTGCTTGGTCGGTGAGACGGCGTAAGGCATCACCAAATGTAGAAACACTTTCTCCTGGTTGAACACAACCAAGTTTGATACGACGGTCTTCCAAACCACGATTTGCTGCTCGTAAAGTTGGGGCAGAACCAAGATATATTGTACGGGCAACGCGACGACAAGCTGAGTCTCGTTCGCGATTACTTAAAGCCAAAGTCCAATTTACTGCCAAGGCGATAATGATCTGCAACAAGCTCTTGATTTTTGGGAACAAGTAAAGTATCGAAAATATCAGGAAAAATATGACCTATTGAACGACGCATAATAAACGTATACAAGCTTAGTAAAGATTCTTATTCTTATGCTCTAAATCAGAAAATCTTTATACCTGTGGCGCCTGTAAATAATCAACTACAAAGCTAAAACACTGTAGCTCCAATTATGGTATTTTTGAACCATCTAAAAAACCGTATTATGCAATACAACTTTCGCTCGTTGCTTGGGTCTGGGAGATATGAGAGATAGAGACATTTTTGAGAACCAGTTACCTGAGCGTTTAAAAGATGAATTGAATTTAGCTAAGAAACTTGGTGTTAAACCACTTAAAATAGGAGAGTCTGGATTTGATAATGTAATCAACGAAGGAACTATCAAGTGGGCAGTGACGACAGATGGGGAGTTAGTGATAATTCTCTATATAGTAGGTAACAATTAAAAATCGCTTGAAGGTAATCTCTGTGTTGCTTGAGAGCGGTGAAATTATTCCACGAGTTGAACTTGGCACTTGGCTTGCTTTACGAAATAAACTACCTTAAAGTTTGTTATTGCACCTGATAATCAAATCAATTATCAATTATCTGACTACGTGATTCAACAATGAGGCATTTATGAATAAAAATAGATTTCCAGCAGATTGGGATGGGCAAAGAGTCCGTGGAGTTATTGCTCATTATGAGGAACAAACAGAAGAACAGGCAACCTTAGAAGATGAAGCAGCTTTGAAGAATCAAACTGAAACAGTTATGGAGGTCAAGAGCGAGTTAATGCCTGTTATTAGTAAATTGAAAAAAGAGGAGATCTAGTAAAACCTGGATAATAGTAAATAAAGTATTGTAGGAAAAATTTATGTTGAGTTTAGATAGAATTACATTTAACCCGCGCATTATGGGCGGACAAGCTTGTATTCGAGGAATGCGGATTCCTGTCTCGTTATTAGTAAATTTAGTTGCTAATGGGAAACCACAAGAAGAAATTTTAGAAGAATATCCTGATTTGGAACAAGAAGATATTCGCCAGTCTCTGTTATACGCAGCGTGGTTGACTCAAGAACGGATTTATGAATTTAAGATAGCTGAACAAGTTTTATGAAATTTTTGGCGGATATGGGAATTTCATTACGCACTGTAGCTTGGTTGCGTGATGCTGGCTATGATACTGTGCATTTACGTGATGAAGGTTTACAACAGTTGCCAGATGATGAGATTTTGATTAAAGCCCGTATTGAAGGAAGAATTTTGCTAACTGTAGATTTGGACTTTGCTCAACTTTTGGCAGTCAGCGGGGAACTACTGCCTAGTGTTATTTTATTTAGGTTAGGAAATAAGAATTACAATGCAATTAATGAACGTTTGACAGAGGTTTTAAGGCAATGTCAGGAAGATTTAGAAGCTGGTTCAATTATTTCTGTAACTAATGAAACGTTTCGGGTTAGGAGATTACCTATATAGAAGACTCAAATATAGGATAAAAATAGAATATCATAACAAGTAGTAGAATAGATCGAGCAAATGCTTGGGTTCCACCAGACTTGTTGTTGGCGCCAGCTTACTCATCAGCATAAATAGCATTGCTTCATACTGTGTAACTTAATATTTGATATATCTTTCCCTAATAAGCGATGTAGTAAACCAATGGGTACAATTAAGGCGCCACCAACTATAACTGGTGGTAATGGTGATAATTTACGCTCTTGTTCGAGTTCGCTTAAACGTTGCTGTAAGCGCATTTGAAGTTCATCCGCGCGTTGACGTGCCTTTTCTGAGTTTATTTTGGCGTTTGCTTTGCCTGCTGCTTCTTGGGTTTTGAGTTCACTCGCGCGAAAGTCCCAGTAATTTATTTCTTTTGTTAATCTATCTTTAACAGCTATCATTGTTCTATTGGTTCTTCTATTTCTACTTGAGCTTCTACAACCTGAATTTTTTGATTGTTATTTTTGTTTTCTTCATGTCTTGTCGGTGGTGTTTCAACACGCTCTTGTTCGGAACGACGACGTTCTGCTTTAGTTTTATTCTTTTTATTTTTCAAAAAATTCCTGCGCCTAATAGCTTCTTCAAGAATTGAAACGTTATTAATTCCTTTACCACTAACCTCAGCTTTTTGACGCGCATACTTAACTTCTTCAATAGAAAGCCTTTCAGATTCCAATCCAATGGCATAAGCACGCGCTAAAAATACTTCTTTGTTATTTTTACTACCGTATACCAAGACTAAAGTAATATCTCTGGGGTCATACCTTAAGATAACTTTTTCCCCTGCGTAAGCTCCTAAATTTTCTCCCCTATAACGAAGACCAGAAAAATTGAGATAGCCATTGTCATATACTACCCGCTCTGTTGCTTTCATCAAGCAAATGTCAAGTTCTCTTTCGTCTAATAACGCAGGAGGTGACTGTAGACCTTTTTGCCAGCGTTCAATTCGGCTTTGCTTTGAAGGGATTTGCTTGACTTTGAGAATCTAGTTTTTGATTATAGTTATCAACAATGTATCCTAAAATCAATTTTTCTAACTCTGGAAGTGTTATGCAAGCTTTTTCCTCGGCGCCCTCTGGACGCTCTTTTATATTTGCCCCTGTAAAACCAGGCATCTCCGAAAGCAACCCACTCATGGTTCTAAAAGGTCTTTCTACAATTCCTCCTTCCGAGGGGTGACTTCTCAGTATAGGTTCAAAGCCTAACTGGTCAGAAATCCATTCCACTAAATGTTTTGAACGAAAATCTTTACCTCCATCAGTGAAAACATATTTAGCTAAAAATCTTTCATCCAAAAACTCAACCTCTTTGTCTGACTCATCAAAGTCATAACCATCTTTTAAAACTGAGTCATCATCGTTGAATAACTCATCTTCGTCTAAATCAAATGCTTCATCTATATTTGAGTTCCTCATAGATGCCACAGATTTTTATTTTTAGTGAGTATATTGATTTTAGTACAAAAAGTCTTTAAAAAATGACACTTAATTTTTCGTAATTTTGATTATTGACATTTAATATGTCGCTTTAGGTAGAAACGGACACTCAGCTTGTCGCAATGCTTGACTTTAGGCTTTAAATGCTCTAAATGAATGAAAAGTATATACCATAAGCTTTTTAAGCTTTTACTACTTTGTGACAATTAATTTGTTTGGTAGACATATAATTTGTCGCTCTACAAGGGGACCCCGCCGACCAACCTTACCGTTACTAAAAAAATTAAATCTCGTAGGTCTGTAGGTATTCTTTAAGCAGGTTTACTTCTTGAGCTTCATCTCTCACCAGATAGAGATTTATTTAATACATTTGAATTTATACACAAAGTTTTTAGACTGAATGTAATTAATCTTCCAAAGAATTCACTTTAGTTCGAGTACTGGAAGGTGAAATATAAATCACCTGCGTACTAGTATTTTTGAATTTCTTGGTTTGCTCACTGCTAAATCGCTGATTAAGAGCATTGGAGCGCTCTTGATATTGACTATCTGGAGTTTGTGATCGGTTTGAAAAATGCACGGTGTACTTAGATGTATCATAAGTATCTATAACTACTGGCATGGCGCCTTTTCAATACCTGTAACTGCATCTCCTACACCTTGATTTGTGTGTTTCAGACTTTATTGGCATTAATTGTGACCAGTTTCTAGCAAAAATTTGTGACTAGTGGTCTGTGTGATTAAATTTGGTAATAAAAATACATCACTGCACAGGCTTTCCGGCCTGTGCTACGATTATCCAAAATTTTATGATATTTTTGTTTGGGTAGTCCATCCAGCAGGGACATTGGTTACTGTGCTTTCTGAAGCAGTTGTACCATTCATAAACCAAATCGAATTATCACCAGTAGTAGCGTTACGCCAGAAAATATCTGTTTTTCCATTACCATCATAATCACCAATCATATATTGTAGTGATGGGTCAGTTTGCGGTAAAAATGCAGATGTTGCAATCGATGAACCGTCCATTAACCAAGCTGTATTCTCACCTGTTTTGGTATTGTGCCAGAATACATCTGTTTTGCCATCACCATTAAAATCACCAATACTATCTGTCCAGTCGGCGCCCATATTATTTAAACTACTACTAAACAGAAAAGTTCCATTCATCATCCAAACAGATGTATCACCTGTAGTTTTGTTGTGCCACAATACATCACTCCTACCATCACCATTAAAATCACCAACTGTAGAATCCCAAGATGAGTCCATTTGTTGTAAGAATGAGCCAGAATAATTGGTACCATTCATCATCCATATCGCTGTGTCGGTTGTAACAGGATTCCGCCAAAAAATATCACTCTTACCATCCCCACTAAAGTCAACTATAGTAGGAGTCCAAGACAAATCTGTTTGATCTAGATATGCTGCGGTTATTACCGTAGTATTATCCATTAACCAAGTAGCATTTTCACCAGTATTTGTATTGTGCCAAAAAACATCGCTTTTACCATCACCGTTAAAGTCAGCAATATCTAACTTCCAACCAGGGTCAATAGTTTGTAATTGAGTATTACTTACGACATTATTACCATCCATCATCCACAATACATTCTCACCTGTTGTACTATTGCGCCAAAAAATATCACTTTTTCCATCACGATTAAAATCACCCAGTTTATATTGCCAGTCTGCACTCATTTTCGGCAAAAACTTCGCATCCGTAATATTACTACCATCCATTAACCAAATTGCAGTATCACCTGTTTTAGCATCGCGCCATAGTAAATCAGTTTTACCGTTACCGCTAAAATCTGCATGTGTAGCTGCGCTGCTAAAAATAGAGTTAGGATTTGGATTAGTTATTGGTATATTATATGCCTGACTCGAAACACCATTAGAAAGAGACGGATGAAAACTTGAAGAACGTATAGAATTACTCGAATAATTAGATTGATTAATATCAAAATTATTATTTGTGAAAAGAGAATTATTTGTAGAGTAAGTATTCTCAGAAATAGGAGAAGCAACAGATAAACTAGAAGTATTCATAGTTTGTGAGTAAAGGTAATAATGAAAGCATTCCAATTTAGAAAAATCATGTCATGCTGAACGTAGTGAAGCATCTGGTTTATATATTAAGACCTTAGATTCTTCGCTGCGCTCAGAATGACAATGGTACGCGACTAATGACAATAGGACGTGGCTAATAACAATGCGACACGATTAATAACAATGCGACACGATTAATAACAATGCGACACGACTAATGACAATGCGACACGACTAATGACAATGCGACACGACTAATGACAATTTTTACTTGATTGGACTTTTAAAACATCGTCTTACGCGGTGTACCAACCAACAGGAGTAGTATTAACTGCGGTGCTGGTGCCATCTCCAGACCAAATCATATTTTCGCCAGTCTGACTATTGCTCCAGAACAGTTCGGTTTTGCCGTCACCATTAAAGTCACCCAAGCTAGATGTCCACTCAGAACCCATTGATGGTAAAGCTGTTGCAGTTGCAGTGGCGCCAGTCATTGTCCAACCAACATTTTCGCCAGTAGCTTGATTACGCCATAATACGTCAATGTTTCCATCACCATTTACATCACCAAACGAGTACTTCCAATTAGAACCGGCGCCTTGTGTTGGTAAATCTGCGGCTGTAGCATTAGTACCACTCATTAACCAGGTTTTGTTTTCACCTGTTCTGCTATTGTGCCAGAAAATATCAGTTCTCATGTCACCGTTGAAGTCAGTTGCAGAAATTTGCCAATCAGAACCGGCGCCGAAATTTTCTAGTGCAGTGCCACTAGCTAGCTCGGTACCATTCATACTCCACAAAGAATT
Organism: Calothrix sp. PCC 7716; assembly: GCF_019977735.1. Taxonomy (GTDB): domain Bacteria; phylum Cyanobacteriota; class Cyanobacteriia; order Cyanobacteriales; family Nostocaceae; genus Dulcicalothrix. The sequence goes on from NZ_AP025018.1 coordinate 8,318,087, forward strand.
TTCACCTGTTGCTGAATTATGCCAAAGTAAATCAGTTTTGCCTGTACCATCAACACTTACAATTGTAGAAGTCCAGTTAGCATCAGTTGTTGGTAACATTGCAGCAGAAGCAACATTTGTACCATCCATTACCCATGCAGCATTTTCACCCGTACTCTTGTTGTGCCAAATTAAATCGCTCTTACGGTCTCCGTTTGTATCTCCAACGGTAAAATCCCAATTGCTATCTGTAGTGGGCAACATAGTATCAGCAACTATATTTCCGCCATCCATTACCCAAGCTTCGTTTGCTCCGGTATTCTTATTACGCCATATCAAGTCAGTTTTACCATCACCGTTGAGGTCCGCAATTTTGTAATCCCATTCAGCACCGCGCGATGGTAGAGCAGCTCCAGCAGGAGTGGCGCCATCCATCAACCAAATGGCAACTTCACCTGTTTGTGAGTTTCGCCAAATTTTATCAGTCTTACCATCACCGTTAAAATCAGTGTTAACAGCTGCACTACTAAAAATTAAGTTGGGATTAGGGTTCAAACCTTGAGATTCAACTGACTGCGATGACCCCTTTAAGGTTGAAACATCATTTGAGTATAAACTTTGATCAAAACTGTTCGCATTACTTGTATATATCGAAGCACCAGTACCAGTAGAAAGCTCTGTGGATTTTGTTGAATTAAACATAGATGAGGATTGTCAACAGTGTTCATCACCCTTTTTATTATCTATTTACAATTAAAAGTGTTACTTGAGAACTTCCAAACCCTTTTTCGGCTTTTTTGCTTAAATTATATTGTTTGTCAATAACAATGTTTTAGAAACCAGATTTCTTTATAGATTTTGCAATTAAAACAAAGATTTGTCTGCGACAATGAATGCGTAGAAACCTGGTTTCTGGTTTATTTTATTCAAATATGTTTACCGATACCAAAGCGTTATTGATAATTCGCTATAGTATTTACATATTTTCTCCGATGACGATTGATTGCAACCGAGTATAAGATGATTCGTTAAAATCTAAAAAATAATTATGTGGCTTTTAATATTTGTCGTGGTGAATTTTTGTAGTATTTTCGCTGGATTAATAGCAGGTAAACAAATTAAAGCTTTTCTTAAAAGACACAAAAGCATTGCCGATGAATATGTCTTAGAAGAATTTAAATCTTTAGTCAGGCGCCAAATGTATATGGTATACTTTCTATTATTTTTTATAATTATTGGGTTATTTCTGAATATTGTTGTTGTAATTCATCATGGGCTGTTTGGCTTTGCAGTTGCGCTACTTGTAAATGTATATAGCTTTTTGCAATCACAATATTTCCGTAGATTAGAAAAAAAAGCAAGGTCTTTAAATGCTGCAAATGAACTTCTTGCACGCAAATATTACCTAGTCAGCAATACCTGGGCAAATAAACCATTACCAGATTTTTAAAGGACAATGGCTTAGAAATACCATAACCTTGGGCATAATCTACACATTCACTGTCGCAGACAAATCGTCATTTTATTACATGTTATCAACGTATATTCCAGGTTTCTAGGTTTTCATGCGTAAGTCCTGATATCTATGAATTATGCATAAATTATTAATCGAAAACAATCTTAAATTAAGTACTTAGCAAAAACAACGTATAAATTATTGCATGTATATTTTGTTTGATAACTGCCACTAAGACATCTGTAAAACCCTCTACCTCACCGGAATGCAGCAGGCTTAGAAACCTGGCAACAGTCACAAAAATTTCGCTATAAACCCCTAATTTATCCTTCATATGCCCGGTTTGTTTTGGCTTGTTGATAATGCTGCATTCCGGTGAGCTACGAACTAGTACACGATGCCGGAAATAACCAAAATATAGGCGCCTTCACTAAATGTTGCATTTATATCATCATGTAAAGAAATGTAACAAGCTATTACGATGGCTTCGACAAATATGGTACAAAGTAAATGTAAAAATAAAGAAAATCTTAAGTTTTTCTACAAATCTAAAAAATAGATTTATCGAATAGCTCAAAGCAGGGTCGTCAATGATGGCTTAGTGCTGTATGTGCTGACATATAGTACAGATGCATTGAACAATTAGTTGTAAGTAATCATAAATGAAATTCTGTTTAGTTCCCTGTTTGAGAACATCAAAATTAAGGACTCAGTGAAGAGTAAAGGTAGCTATGCGACAAGAATTAATGCTAGACCAAGCAACGTTATATCAGCTAAAAATTTTTTATACAGTTGTCAAATTTGGAAGCTTTACTCGTGCAGGTCAAGAGCTTTTTCTCTCTCAACCCGCAGTTTGTATGCAGGTGAAAAAATTAGCTCAAGTACTTGGTTTGTCGTTATTTGATAAGCTAGGTAAAAATATCAGTCCGAGTATAGCTGGACAGGAATTAATAGCAACATGCGATAAAATCTTCAATACGATGGATAAGTTTGAAGATAAGTTAGCTGATTTACAGACTTTGAAGCAAGGTACACTAAGACTCTCAGGACTAACTACAGCTAAGTATATTATTCCGTTGACTTTAGGAGAATTCAGTCAGCGTTATCCAGATATAGATGTTTCGCTAAAATTGGCAAATCATAGTGGGATTGCCGAACGGATGATGAAAAATTTAGACGACTTATATATAGTTAGTGAAATTCCCAAGTTTATCGATGTTGAAAGTTTTCCATTTTTCCGAGATGAGTTGGTTGTTGTAGCTTGCTCTCGTCACCCATTAGCTAGAGAAAAGAAGATTTCGATTCATCAACTTGCGAACGAAGCTTTTATCATGCGTGAAATCGGCTCTTTAACTCGAAATCAGGTACAAAACATCCTCCTTAAGTATGATGTCAAAGTACGAGTTAAAATGGAATCGAACAATGATGAAATGATTAAGTCTTTTGTAGCTGATGGTTTAGGTATTTCGGTTCTGCCACGTCAGTGCATAATTTCAAATCCGGACAATGAATTAACAATTCTTAATGTCGAACATTTCCCAATCTGGCGCCAGTGGTATATGGTATATCCAGCCAAAAAGCATTTGTCTGCGCTTGCGAAAACTTATTTACAGTATTTACTCGAAATATCAGTAGGTTGCTCAGAGGTTGAAATGAGTAACTGTCGATTAATCTCAAATTACACAGTACACAGCTACAACTACTGTATTGCAGCTTAAAATTCTAGAAACCCTAGAAACCAGGTTTCTTCTGGTTCTTTCTAAATAATACTCAGTATTTCAGTGCCATTCGTTGATTGGCATATTTTTTTTATAATTAAACACAAATAAAGCAACATTTTTATAACTACTAGCGTCTAATGGGGGGTGTTACCCCTATTTGGCTAGAGTAAAATGCGATTCAAAAAAGCATACGTATTTATAGCAGTAGCGACAATGCTACTGAGTTTTTGTTGTGGCATAAAAACAGTACAAGCAACAGGTCCAATCAATTCAGTTACGACAATCATTAGCGATATGCAAGCACCACAAGACGCTTATCCACATGGAGTACCCAAACATTACAGTTGGGCAAATGGTGCAGAAATTGGTATGGGTAATGACCCCAAAAATTTTAAAGCCATGATGACATGGGGGCAGCTATACGAAGCAGAACAAGGTAATCCTGCCACTAACACGCGCGTTCAAATACGAAACATCAAAGCTTATTACCTAAGTAAACAAGATAACCAATGGCGCCTGCTGCAAAGTTCAAAAGGAGTAGAAGGAGCAGCATATCGTGAAGATTTTGCAGGAGATGCAAATAAACCGGCAGATGTTCGTAGTGAATCTGATGGTACTATTTCAGCAAAAGCCGGAGGAGGACATAACTATCATTTCTGGACTACTGGTGGTCGAGCTTCAATTAATCCGAATGATATCGGTGGTATTTTTACCACTGTAGAAGCAAGACTAATTCTTGATGACCCAAATAAACCCGATGACCGCGAGACTGCACGTTATCTATTAAATGTTGGTGGAGACTACTGGCTTGACTTGAGTGCTGGTTGGGATAACTTTAAAACGAATGGCGGAATCGCCACAGGCAGATTCAAATACGTCACAACCGACTGGCAAGCTTTCAACATGACAACCTTACCAGCAGCCCAAATTAGTACAAATCCACCACCAGTTGAATAGTTAATGTGGGTCAGGCATCTTGCCTGACCAGTTAAGTCAATTTGAATTGCAGAGTATATATTAAAAAAGTAAATTTGTATAGGCATACACGTAATTATGCGTATTAAGCCAATTCACTTATTTCTTGTAGTAGTCGCGATATTATTCAGTTTCTCTTCCAGTGTCAGCGCGCGACAGCCAAGAATAAATTCGGTAGCAACAATTATCAGTGATATGAAGCCACCACATGATGCAGCACCGCGTGGAGTGCCCAAACATTATAGTTGGGCAAAAGGGCCAGAATTAGGGATGGGTAACAACCCCAAGAATTTTAAAGCAATGATTGCATGGGGGCAACTATATGAAGCAGAACAAGGAAACCCCGCAAAAAATACGCGCGTTCAGATACGAAACGTCAAGTCTTATGTTCTCAGCAAAAGAGATAGAAAATGGCGCCTATTAAAAAGTTCAGTTGGAGTAGACGGTGCAGCATATCGCGAGGACTTTGCAGGAGATAAGAACAAATCACCAGACGTTCGTACTGAAAAAGATGGCAGCGTATCAACAAAAGCGGGAGGAGGATATAACTATCACTTCTGGTCAAAAAACGGTAGAAGCAATATAAACCCCAACGACATTGGTGGGATATTTACCACGTGTCAAGCCAGACTAGTAATAGACAATGCAAAAAAACCAGACGATAGAAGCAAAGCCAAATACGTGCTTAACATGGGTGGAGATTACTGGCTAGACCTCGCGGCGCCGTGGGATAATTTTAAAACCAACGGTGGCATAGGAATGGGTAGATTCAAATACGTAAAAAGAAACTGGCAAGCATTCAACATGACAACAGTCCCAGAATCTGAACTTCGCCGCAACCCTCCACCAATCGAGTAACCGAATATAATATTATTGGAAAATTAAAACTGCTTAAACCAACCTAAACGTGCAGAGTAAACTCGCTAATCCGCAAGACTTTTCCTGGTCATTTTGGTACACCCTGCCGATATACCCATTTGGCAGGCGCCAAACCATTCGCAAAGAAGTTGTAAAAGATACAGTTTGGACGTTCGACCAAATCCAGGGAATTTTTTATGTCGTTGTTCCAGTTAGAATGACGGTAATTAAGCTTAGTGAGGGTGGTTTATTAGTTTATGCACCCGTGGCGCCAACACCGGAATGCATCCGATTAATTACTGAATTAGTAGAAAAATATGGTGATGTAAAATACATTATATTACCAACAATATCAGGGTTAGAACATAAAGTATTCGTTGGTCCATTTGCGAGACGGTTTCCATCGTCACAAGTATTTATCGCACCAGGTCAATGGAGTTTTCCGGTTAATTTACCGTTGAGTTGGCTAGGTTTACCAGCAAAGCGTACTCACGTTTTACCAAAAGATAGTAAACAGGCGCCGTTTGCCAGTGAGTTTGATTATGCCATACTTGGACCAATAGAACTTGGGCCCGGTCGATTTGCAGAAGTAGCATTTTTCCATAAGCTTTCAAATACACTTTTAGTAACCGACTCTATTGTCTCAATACCATTAGAACCACCTGCCATAGTGCAGTTAGACTCATATCCCTTATTATTTCACGCACGAGATAAAGCATTTGATATAGTACCCGACACAGCAGAAAACCGTCGCAAAGGATGGCAACGCATATCACTATTTGCCTTTTACTTTAGTCCAAGTGTTTTAGAACTTCCCAAATGGGGTCAAGTATTTAAAGACGCATTCAAAACCACCAACCGTTCCAAAAAAGCATATTTTGGTTTATACCCTTTCGAGTGGAGACCTGACTGGCAACGTTGCTTCGACGCTTTATATGCGAATGGTCGCATTTTTGTAGCACCCATTTTACAAGCTCTTATTCTAAATCGGGCGCCTGTAGAAACACTCGAATGGGCAGATAAAGTTGCAAAATGGGACTTTAAAAGCATAATACCTTGTCACTTAGAGGCACCAGTCACCACTACACCCCAGCAATTTAGACAAGCATTTGCATTTCTAGAGAAACAACCAACCACAACTAGTGCCATATTACCCGAAGCAGACTTTGAAGTACTGCGTGTAATCGATAATAACTTAGAAAAATTCGGAATAGTACCACCCGCAAAAGAAAAAGTGTAAAGTCACGAAAATGTGTTAGATTAATCTAGCTTATTCGGTTCAAAAAGGCAAAAGCCATCGAGGAAACGGGGAAAGCTCGGTGAAATTCCAGCACTGTCCCGCAACTGTAAGCTATAAAATATAGCAAGTCAGAATGCCCGCCGAAAGCAGTAAAAATAGCTACAATCTACGAGGTATAGATGACAGCACACACAATTTTTGTTTGTACAACATGTGCGAGTACATGGGAGAACGGTAAGCGTGTAGGAGAAAGCGGTGGTGAAAAACTGTTAAAGCGCTTACAACAAAACAACCAAAACTCTCAAAACCAAGAAATTAAAATTCAAGCAGTAGAATGCATGAGTGCTTGTAATCGCTCGTGTGTAATTTGCTTCGCTTCCAAAGACAAATATACATATTTATTCGGTGACATATCACCAGAATTATCCTCAACACAAGTAGCAGGAGTATTCGAGTGTGCCAATAAATACTACGACCACCCACAAGGATTATTACCGTGGGCAGAACGTCCCGACCCCCTTAAAAAAGGAGTCCTAGCACGCATCCCAGCCATCCCCGCAGCTATTCCCGTAGGTTGAGTGTAGCGCAGCGGAACCCAACACACAAAAACAGAATATGCGGCAAATAATCAAATTACTGTGAGTTTATTTTGAGGAGAATAATTAGGTAAAATTAGATTTAGCTTATTATCATCTAAATTTAAATGTCTTTCTAACACTCTTGTTATCACATCTCTAAAGTCGGTTGTAATAGCTAAATCTCTCCCTTGATAAAGCTGACTAACATCTAACCCAGGAAACTCCCCATAAACTTTTCCACCATTGACTTTACCACCCAATACCCACATAACATTGCCATGACCGTGGTCAGTACCACCATTACCATTTTCTCGTACCGTTCGTCCAAACTCTGACATCATTAATATAGTAGTATCCTGATAAACCGAACCTAAATTTTTGATTAAAACAGGCAACCCCTTACCCAAAAAATCCAAATTTCTTGCCAAGTGTCCCTTACTACCACCTTGGTTTACATGGGTATCCCAACCACCCAAAGCCATAAAACCAATTTCCACTCTAGGGTCTGAAGCCATAATTTTACCCAACCTCAAAGCATCACTAGGAAAACCATTAGGTAAGGGCGCCCCATTATTAGCCATTTGCATCTCTGCATTTAAATCTTTCATAAAAGCTTGACGTGCCTCTATCCCCTCCTTATATGTTTGGCTCAATTTATCCTTACCACCATAAAGTTGATTAAATGCACTACTAACTTGCGGCTTATCTAAAGGTAAATGATTAGTGGCGCCTCGACCAGATGCAATATTAGCTACAGGCATAATACCAGACAAAATCCGTGGAGTAGAAGCACCAACACTTACCAAATGAATTTTAAGATGATTGACACTCTTTAAGGTAAGGTGCTTGTAGTGTTGTATTTTCAGGGTGCAAATGAAACTACTAGAAGCAAACCCGTACAGTGACTGTGATTTTGGTGACAAACGCTTAACATCAAGAGGTGTGTTTATCTCGGAGGCTTTGCACACTTTTCATGACATAGACCTTCACTCGAACTATCTATAGGCACAACTACCACAGCTTGGAGTCCTCCCTATCCCGCTTCGTTGCTTTTAATGAGTTAGACTGGGCAGGCACCGGGAAGGTTCAAACAAATCCAAAACTATCCCAAAATATGCTATACTACAATATGATTACGCTTTGAAATTATTAAGGAGACTGAACTATGAGTGAATTAATCGCAACACACCTTCACACAAGGCGCCTTAATTCTTGTTCAGTCTAGCTAATCTCGATTTTAGCTTAGTCCTCGAATAGGCATCTTGTGCAAAACAAGTAGCACATATTGAGGAAAAATCAATGCATTTGAATTCTTTAGGCTGGAGTGACTTTTTTAATTCCAGCTTTGAACCCTTTCGTCTACAAGGATTTACAGTAGGTAGGGTAGCAATTGAGCATACAAATACTTACATCGTTCTAACAGAACAGGGAGAAGTATTAGCACAAATAACAGGTAAACTGCGACATCAAGCTTTACAACGTCAAGACTTTCCAGCAGTGGGAGATTGGGTAGTTATTCGTGTGCGAGACTCAGAACAAGCAACCATTCACGCAATATTGCCAAGATTTAGCAAATTTTCTCGTAAAACCGTTGGAGGCAAAACCGACGAACAAATAGTTGCAGCGAACGTTGATACTGTTTTTTTAGTATCTGGGTTGGATGGAGACTTTAATATTAGAAGAGTCGAACGTTATTTAATTCTTGCTTGGGAAAGTGGCGCCAACCCGGTTATAGTTTTAAACAAAACAGATTTGTGCAATAACCTTGAACAGCGTTTAGTAGAAATAGAATCTGTTGCTCTGGGTGTGCCAATACTTGTTTTAAGTGCGGCACATAATCAAGGAATTGATGCTTTAAAACCCTATTTACAACCAGGTAAAACTGTTGCACTGCTTGGGTCTTCAGGTGTGGGTAAATCTACTATTAGCAATCAACTAATGGGTGAAACAGTTCAAGCTGTACAATCTGTACGTCAGGATGATAGTAGAGGAAGGCACACCACAACTCATCGAGAGTTAATATTACTACCAACAGGAGGCTTAATAATAGATACCCCAGGAATGCGGGAAATACAGTTGTGGACAGGTGATGAAGGTTTACAGTCTACATTTGCTGACATTGAAATTATCGCGCAACAGTGCCGCTTCCGTAATTGTCAACACGCTCATGAACCCGGTTGTGCTGTACAGGAAGCTTTGCAGTCAGGTAAACTTGAGGCGCCGAGGTTTTTGAGTTATCAAAAGTTACAGAGGGAGCTTGGTTATTTGGAGCGAAAACAAGACCAAAGCTCGTATTTAGCAGAAAAAGAACGGTGGAAAAAAATTACTAAATCTATGCGAAAGCATAAAAAGTGATTTTTTGGCATGGGAAATAAATGGTACGTAACGCTACGGAGTTATTGGCTTCGTTTCAAAGTTGTTGATAGCGTTACGCACCCTACATTCTTTAAGGCGCCCAAGTTTCGCACTTGAGACATAAATTCCGTAGTTTCCCAGAGCTTGGTATAAAGTTGAGTAATTTTTTGTGCTTGGGCAGGGTTATTCAATCTTCCAACTCAACCGTTAAATAATTCTTGGACAGTAACTACGGTAATTGCAACATTTTTAGAATATTTGTCAACTTGGGCAGTTATTGATTTGTTTCCTGCTAAAAACAGCGACGCATGGTCAGTATCAAGAATCCATAAACTCATATTTCGCTATCGTCTTCCCGTTCTGCTCTTATTTCTTTCATAATTTCCATGAAATCTGGGTCATCTTTAAAAATTCCAGCAAACTTCATTAAGGGATTTTCTGAGGTAACTGGTTGTATAGGCGCCGGAATTTTAATAATTTCGGCTTTTGCTAAACGTTTTTGTAATAGCACCTGAACTTTTTCAACTGCTCCTTGCTTTGTTTCATCTTGTATCTGACAATCTGGAACTTCTAAAACAGTTGCTGTAGTAAGACCATCAGTTGTACTCTCTATTAAAATATTCCAATCATCCATAAGAGTTAAGGGGTGCAAAGTGAATATAGTATATTTTTATGCTAGCTTATAATTATATCTAGATTTTTGAAAAAATAACATTAATTTTTACGAACGAAATTACAAACATTGTATAGTTTATGCTTTACAAAGCTTGTATGCTTGATTCTTTGGATGACAAATCAATGCCATTGACTAGAGTGATATAGAAATAACTCTATAACAAAGCACAAGTTGTCTTAATTTGGCATCTTCACAAAAATTCAAGCATCAGCTATAATCAAGAATAGTTCTTATGCTATTAACGACGGTTTGAATTTCTTGGTCATTAAAAGAAGTATAGCAAGCATTAAAGAGTAATTTATCTCCAGACTGTAATATTTATTACATTGCACAGGCTTTCTATGCCTGTGCTACATAGGGAGGCTAACCTTTAACGAATACGTGTGTTAGACCATTAGCTTGGTTATCCATTAAGCCATCAACTGTGGCGATGAATTCATGTTCTAAATATGGTTTAGTCATGTAAGCTGTGGCGCCTAATGCTTCGGCGAGTTTACGATGTTTTTCGGCACTACGCGAGGTTAAAATTATGACTGGCTTTTCAGATAAGCTAGTGTTTTGACGGACATTTGATAATAGTTCAAAGCCGTTCATGCGTGGCATTTCTAAGTCTGAGACAACTAACTGAATTTCTGGATGTCGCTGTAGTTGTTCGACTGCTTCAATACCGTTTTGAGCTTGTATTACTTGATAACCTGATTTTTGTAAGGTTAAAGATATTGTTTGCCGTAAACTAATGGCATCATCGACTACTAATACTACTTTTTCATTTTTGTTTTTTGTTGGTTTTGCTTGAGGTAAAATTTTGGCGCCTTGCGAATGATTATTATCGTTGGATGCTGCGAGCATTGGTGCTGGTGTTATGGTTGCTGACATCGACAAAGCTTTTTTATTAGCTCCGGAAAATGCAGGCAGTGACATAACCTCAAGAGATGCTTGCATTTCACTTGATTCTAAAAGTAGCGAACCATCGATTACTAAAACGAGGTTGCCGTTTGCAAGACTAGAACAACCATAGATAAACTTAGGAGGAGCTATTGTAGAACTTAAAGGACGAATTACAAGCTCTTGTTCACCAATAATTTGGTCAACTTCTAAAGCTAATATGTCTTGGTTTCGGCGCAGTACTAATACTGGATTTACTACTTCTTCACGGTCTTGTATTATGGTGCTGTGATTCACATTGGCGCCGCTTCTAAATGAGCCACTGTAGTATAAAAAGTCGGAAAGGTTACGTAAACCTACCATGCGCTCGTCTTTGCCAGTGTTCCAATGTAGAACTTTTCTACCCTCAAATTCTTTAATTTGCTCAGAAGATGGCAACAAGATTTTTTCGATACTATCTAACAGCAAGGCATAAACGGCACCTCCTGCTTGAACAATCATTAACTGGTCGGTAGTCATAGAAAATGGTATTTTGAGTACGAATGTTGTTCCTTGGTTAGGGAGCGAATAAACTGATATCGAACCATCAAGAGCTTGTAACTGGGTTTTTACTATGTCTAACCCAATACCACGTCCAGAAATTTCACTAACTTGACCAGCTGTTGAAAACCCAGGAGAAAATAATAGCTCTAACAGTTCTTCGTTGGTTGAATGGTATCTCATATCTTGCACCTGGAAATTTGGATGTCAATTCCTTGACTCAGTAGCAAGTCTCTCATCTGTTCGATATGTTGTAAAAGAAGTAACACTACTAAATGGGGAAATATAGTTTGGAATGCAATTTCTGCTGCTTCACCCCAGTCAGGTAAGTCGCCGTTGGCGCCCGATGTCGATAAATAAGCCCAATGTGCCAAAACATAAGATATCAGGGACAACACTAACCAGCGATAAACCCCTAGGAGGGTTCCTTGTCCAAAGCGATGTAATCCAAAACGGTGTTTTGCGGTTTTAAACCAACCCTCTATCTGCCATCTTCGTTTACCCCACCAAGAAATAGTGCTTGCTTTGAGGGCTTTGGTTGAAATAACAAATCGTTTCTCATACTTACCGTCATGACGCTTAAAATAATACCAGGATATATAGACAGGAAATTTTAAACCCTGAAGGTAAAGTTGCTGTCCTCGTTTGTGTAATTGGGCGACACTGCGCCCATCAACTAACTTACGGGTACAAGCTATGCCAGCAATTATGTGAAATTTTTTCTCTCGAACACCGTGTATAAATTGGATACTGCCGAAGCCTGTATCTACTAAAACCATTACCTCTTTAAAGTGCTTGGTTAATTTTTTAGGTAAAGATTTAACCATTTTTAATCCTAATCTTGCTGGGGAAGTGGCGCCTTTCCCCCTCCAAACACGGAAGCTCCAGGGTATTCGCCACCGACCAACAACTAAGTACACCACAACCAAATGCATACCTCGTTTTCCGTGGTAAACGCTGATTAAGCTTTCAAGCCCCTTAAATTTTCCGGCTTTCTCCAAAGTTGTTAGGTCAATAATAACTTGTAAAAATGGTTGGCGCCCCAACGAACGCTCAGATAAAATCTCCTTAATAATACGGTTACGGGCAGTGCGAATCACACCTCTAGTTGACCAATTATAAACGTTGAGAAATCTGCTTAAGGCGCTAGCTGACTTACTTTTACTGTGTTGAGGTAGAGGATAACCTTGTGCCTCTAAAAACATCCCAAACATCGCTTCGAGATTTTCTTGTTGGTAGGTAGAAGGCATCAATGACAGCAAAGTGTAAACTAGATTTTGGGCGTGGGCAAGAATTGAAACCATATTTCTTGCTTATTCATATAAACTTCAACGCCCTTTTTCTCATGTTTTGGCGCCACAATGCAAATTAAATTCATTATCACTTACTGCTAACAGTATATTTGTATGTATTTTTCAATTCAATGGCGCCATTATCAAATGAAAATTCAGCTTTAAAATACGTATTAATATGGTGCCTCGTAGTCAAAAATATGTTCTTTCATACTTAGGTAATAAAATTATCTTTTGGTTATAGTTTTACCATCTCTAATTGGCTTTATACGGGTTTTTACGTTAGGTGCAAGATATGAGGTATGAATCAGAAATCAAGCCAAGGTCAATACCTTTTTTACGAATTTTATCGAAGTTTAAACCCTGTCCATCGTCGCTAACTTCAATGATTGTTTGGCTACCTTGATGATATGCTCGAATCGTAATTACACCAGAAGAGGATTTACCTAGTTTTTGCCTTTCTTCTGGCGCCTCAATACCGTGGTCAAATGCGTTACGCACCAAATGTAACAAGGGGTCGTAGAGCTTTTCCGAAATCGCTTTATCTACTAGTACTTGAGTTCCAAATAGTTTGACATCAGCTTTTTTGTTGTAAACGTTTGCGAGGTTTCCAACTAGTTGGGGGAAGCGATTTAAAATGTTCGCTAGCGGCGCCATGCGTGCTTCTACAATATTATCGATAATATTGAGGGTTAAATTTTGATTCTTTTCATGAACTTGTGTTGATTGACGTAAAATTAAATCGAGTGACTCACCTATTTCTTGTAACTGTAAGGTTTCTTCTTGTGCTGAGTGCAACGCCATATAAAATTCGCTGTAGTCATCCATTTCTAAAGAATCAAAAGCAACACTTGCAACCTTTGTTGTCGCTTGGTCTTTGTGTGACTGCATCTGAAGCGGTAAATCGCGTAGTATACCTATTGTTGCTTGATGTCTTTGAATATGTTGAGATAACTGCTCAATAACTTGTTGAAGTTGCTCATCTTGTAAGGTTCTACGTTTATGATAAATTAACAATTCTCCTGCGAGATAATTAAGACGCTGTAATCCATCAACATCGACCCTTACAAACGAACGCTGGCGAAGATTTTTATTATTAGTTGCAGACTGTAATTTTTCCTTATTAATTGCTTCTGAAGGTATATTAACTGCGTTGGCTGTACTTGCGACACTTATAACTGTATCACCGAGTTCAGATTCGTCGGTGCCTTCATTAATGGTTGGTTCATCGTCTTGCAACTTGGTGTTTGTGTTACCGATGCTAGGAAGCTGTACATTTTGATATAAACCAGAATTTTGAATGGCGGTTTCAGCTATATTTGCACTAAAGGTAGTGGTTATTTCTTCACCCCATATAGCCTCAATACCACTTTGAATTGGTTCTACAGGCGCCTGTGATACTTCTTTAATTTCAAGTAGTTGTTGTAATTTTAGATTATCGCTCCAATTTTTTTCAGCAGCAGTAAGAGGAGGATAGCTTTTATACTCTTGTGCTAATTTATTAATTCGATTTTGCAGAAACTCTATAATGGGTGAATCAATATCTACCTTGGCGTATCGGTATTTAGCAACGTTAAGTAACACATTCAAAATTACGCCCTGACGATATATTGACAAGCTAGGTGTATCGCCTTCGTCGTATAGGAATAACCAAAACTCACTCAACCAAGTTTCAACATAATCAACAACATTTTCTACTCCTGTTTTGGGAATGATTAGTGATAAGCTTAATTCTTTTTCAGGAATATTTAACTCATGATTAAACCAACCTAAAATATAACGAATTATTTTTAAATATAGTTTAGCGGTAGTAGGCTTTAAAGGCTCATCTTGAGTAGAATTTGGATTTGTGATAAAATTATATAGCTTTTCTACTTCGCTTCTAAGAGAATATGCTTCTTTTGATGAAGATGTAATTCGACTTGTTTCTTCGATTTTTGGTTCTGGTTGTATAGTGTCTTCTTGATATTCTCCAATATGATTATCAGAAAAATTAATAGTATACATATTATCGGGCATTGCATACGATGCAACTTGAGATAATGAAAGTAACGCTTCAGAAGGTTCTCCTCCACGTGTACGGTCACCTGCCAGTACATCAACGCGAGCTTTCTGTAAATTATCTGAGCTAGCTTGAGCAATTGCAAGCGCAGCATTAGGGTTTGCATCTAAAGCAGCTACCATAGATAAAGCAATTGCACCAAATCCAGGTAAATTTAAAGATTCTGCCAATCCTAAAAATACTTCAGCTTGAGAACGTAAAAACTCTGCCAACTCGTCATTTTCTGGTGGCGCCTGTTCTAATATTTGGGCAATACTATCAATACGCTGAGACACACCCGTCTCAAATATCGACAAAACAATATCAAATCCCAACTCCTCTGAAGTTGGAATATAAACTTCGGCGCCAAAAGCATCACCGAGTTTTTCTTGTAACTGAGCAAACACCGAAGCTGCACGCTGAAGAATATCATCGTTGTCAACGGTAGTTTTAGTAATTTCAGCAGTTACAGGCAACTGTAAACACTCATACGCCTGAAATAAAAGTGTTTGTAGCTGTGAATCAATTACTACATCAGGACTATAAAGTGCCTTAAAAATATCTTCGAGTGAATGAGCAACCTTATTTATAACATCGAGTCCAACATTCGCGGCGCCACCCTTGAGTGTATGAGTCGCGCGCATTAAGTTATGAACTTTAGCAGTGCTGTAATCATCAGCCAAACCAAAAAGTTCTTCCTCAATAGTTTGTAATAACTCTGGAGCTTCAGTTAAAAAGTAAATATAACCCTGCTCTCTAATAGAGGCGTCTGTAATCATAATAAAAGTTAAAAATTATAAGTTAGGGCAGCACCTGTTTTATTCCTCTGTGTCCTCCCTGTCTCTGTGGTAAGAAAAATAATTTTTACCACAGAGGCACAGAGAAACAGAGAGGGAGGATTAGTGTACTTTGAATTTGCTTGCGCTGGACAGCAACTCTTGCGCCATTTCAGAGAGTTGGTTGAAGACGGTGGTAATGTTGCTTGCTTCGGCGGAAGTTTTGTTAGCAATTTTTGCTACGTCTTTCATTGAAGCTGTTACCGATACTGATTGCAACATTTGCCCTTGTGTTGCGTCGGTAATTTGTTGTAATAGCTGACTAATTTCGGCAGTTGCTACCACAATTGCATTCAAGCTCAACCGGGTTTGGTTAACTAGGTTTGTACCTTCTACTACCTGTTGAATACCAGTTTCCATTGCTACAGCAACTTCGCCTGTTTCTTCTTGAATTTCTTGCACGAGTTTCTCAATTTCAATGGTTGCTGCTGCTGACTGACGTGATAGCGAGCGTACTTCGTCTGCAACTACCGCAAATCCTTTACCGTATTCTCCTGCACGGGTTGCTTCAATTGCCGCGTTAAGCGCAAGTACGTTAGTTTGAGTCGCGAAGTTACTAATTAGGTTTACAACTTTGGAAATTTTCTGCGAAGATTCTGAGAGACGCTTAATTTTTTTACTCGTTTGAGAAACAGTCTCGCGAATTCCTTGAATTGCCTCTACCGTCAGGTTCATGGCTTCATCGCCAGATTCTACAGTTTGGTTAGCTTGTTGTACTGCTAATTGTACTAACTCAGCGTTACCTACAACTGCTTGCGTCGAATCTACCATTTGCTGAATTTCGCCCAAAGCTTCGTTTAGTTCTTTCGATTGCTGCTGCGCTAAGTGTGTTAGTCCCGATAGCGATGCACTACTTTGGCTCGAAGTTGATGCTACTTGTTGCGCTGCTCCTTGTACTTGAACGACGATTTGACGCAATGCTTGTAGGGTGTTGTTGTATGCATCTGCTATTGTGCCCAGTTCATCTTCGCTTATTGGCGCCCGTACTGTTAAGTCACCGTTTAGCGCTGGACGCACGGCAGAAAGTAACTGCATGGCGCCTTTTTGTAGATATTCTTTAGCTTCTTTTTCACGTTCTACAGCTTGAGCAACTCGTGTTGATTGCGATTGAAGTTGCTCTAAGTACTCGGTTTGTTGCAGTGCAATTCCTAATTGGTCACCAATACGCGACAGCAAACTAATTTCAGATTCTTCCCACTCACGTGTACCAGAGTTTTCAAATGCTGCCAACATACCCCAAAGTTTGGAACCTTGGAAAATTGGCACAATCGCATAAGATTTAACTTGGTATTCATCTAATACTTCTGTGTAACAAGACGGGAAACCTGCATTGTGAATATCTGGTCTAACATATGCTCGACGGTTACGTAATTCACCACCTTCTGTAGCTCTTAAGTAAGTATCTACACTAGCTTCACTAGTAGCGAACAAAGTCCGTATATTATAACAACTGCTGATGCTTTCTTGGAGACGAGGAATTTTATTTTGCTTCTCTAATAGCGATACCCAACCATCACCAACCGATTCCGCAACAAATAAACCACTCCAATCAGGATTAAAACGATACACTGTTACACGGTCGGTTTTGAGAAGCGCACGTACTTCTTTTGTCGCAATATTAAAAATGGACTGCATATCCATCGACTGACGAATTTTGTCAATGACATTTGCTGCATCCCGGTCACGTTTTGCCGCTTTTTCAATTTCTTGATTTTTCTGTTGCAACTGGTGCAAGTACTCAACTTGTTGTAATGCTACACCTAACTGGTCGCTAACACGCACTAACAAATTAACTTCGGTTTCTTCCCACTCGCGTGTTCCACTATTTTGATATGCTGCTAGTAATCCCCACAGAGTATCTCCTTGAAAAATTGGTACAATTACATAAGCGCGAGCTTGATACTGTTCTAATATTTGAATATGGCAGTCAGCATGACCCATTGCGTACATGTCATTGGCAACAAAATACTCGCGGTTACGATATCTTCCACCTTGAGTTTCTTGCAAATAAGTATCTGCCCAAATTTGTCCACCGTTTGGTCCAACCAAACGCACCCAGTTACCGCTAACTGACTCAGCAACAAACTCTCCACTCCAGTCAGGTTTGAATTGGTATACAACAACCCGGTCAGCATTTAGCAATGAACGAATTTCTTTAGTAACTGTGCTAAAGATAAAGTCAACATCAAGCGACTGACGAATTTTATCAATAATGCTGGTAGCGGAAGAGTCTAACGCAGCTAGTTTTTGCGCTTTTTGTGATTGTCGTTGCAATTTCTCGAATGTTTCAGCTTGTTGCATTGCCGCTCCTAAAAGTGCAGCAACTTGCTCCATCATCGTAACTTCAAACGCTTCCCATTTACGAGGCGCCGAGTGTTGATAGGTTGCTAAAAATGCCCAAAGTTTATTTTCTTTGAAAATGGGAACAGTAAGATAAGCTTTTGCTTCAAATTGTTCTAACAGTTCCATATAGCAGGGAGGGAAACCCGCTTCTTTAACATCATCAACAACAAAAGTAGTTTTTTGCTGGTAACGACCACCTTTACTATCTTGCAAGTAAGTGTCTTTATTTTTATAAACATCGGCAAGATTGCGGATTGAGTCGCAATGACCGTTTTCTTTTAGCAACGCTTGGTTAATTTCTTCCTTATTTTTAAAAGGAATCCAACCTTTAGCTATTGACTCAGCAATAAATTCACCGCTCCAATCTGGGTTAAAACGATAAACGACTGTACGGTCTGCTTCTAACAAACGACGGACTTCTGCGACTGTTGTTTGAAGAATGCTGTCAAAAAGAGATGTATCAGTGACAGTTGCGGTAAGAGCTTCACCGATTTTACGAGTTAAAGCAATTAAGCTTTGCTGACGTTCAGCAGTGCGAGCTAGTTGTTTAGACTGTTCTTGGGTTTGTTGTAGTGTCTCAACTTGCAGTACCGCAACACCAAAATTGGCTGCAAATTGATTTAATAATTTGACTTCCCACTCTTGCCATTCACGAGTATTAGAGTTTTGGTAAGCTGCTAATAGACCCCATAATTTGTTACCTGCGAATACGGGAACTGTAGCATATGCTTTAATTTCAAATTGTTCAAGAATCTCAACGTGGCAAGGTGAGTGACCCATCTTATAGATGTCGTTTGCTATCAAGTTTTCATGACGTTTGTAACGTCCACCTTGAGTTTCTTGGAGATGGGTATCTTCCCAAACGGTTTTAATATCATTACCAACTAAACGCATCCAACCACCAGCAACTGATTCAGCGACAAACTCACCACTCCAGTCAGGGTTAAAGCGATAAACAGCAACTCTATCGCATTGCAACATCTGGCGAATTTCTTGGGTAGTAGCTTGAAAAATTCGGTCGAGACTCGATGCACGTTGAATTTTGTCGATAACTTTGACGAAAGACTGATGCTCTTCTTCTTGACGCTGAAGTTGCTTTTGGTATTCAAAGCTAACTATTTTGCTCTTACACTCAGCACAAAGCTGCGAGAGTAAAGTAATTTCAGATTCTTGCCAAGTGCGCGCTATTCCACAACTGTGAACTACCAGTAAACCCCAAACATTGCCTTCGAGGATAATAGGTAAACTCAAACTCGATTTAACTTGGTATTTATCGAGTAACTGTGTTTGATAAGCGCTTAGTTCGACTAAATTATTTTGAACTTGAATGATTACAGGTTCTAAATATTCTGTGTTTGTTTCCAAACCAAACAAAACAGCAGGTAAAGTTTCATTACGAGCAGGTGTCCACTTATTGCTTCTAGATTCAGCAATTACAACTCCAGAATCTTCGTTAGTAAAGCGATAAACAAAAACACGGTCAGTTTCAAGTTTTTCCCGGATTTCTTGTGCAAGCGTTGAAGTAAGAGTATTAATATCCCCTGCTTTATGTATTGATGACGCTATGCGTGCGAACATCTGGCGCCATACTTTAAACTGTTGTTCAGGACTGTCAGTATTAGAATTATTTTTGGAATTAGCTAATTCCATTACATCTTGACTCGAAGCTACAGGTGCCATATTTTCTAAATTATTATTTTCAGTTTTTTCCTCAGTCGAATAATGTCCGTTTTCTTGATACACACTACTCATAATATAAGCACCTTAAAATTGTTAATTACGTCTAATTATGGATATTCCACATTGAAGAATCAATGATAGCTTTTGCGTCGATACTGATAATCATTTGCTCATTACTATCAATAAAATACCCTTCTAAATAAGAAGCGATATCACGTGAAAACAAATCTATATTTGCAGGTTTTAATGAATCCATGTCAAGCGACTCTATATCCATTAATTGACGTACCAGCAAACCTAAATACTTACCATCTTTTCTAATTACGACTGCCATCATTTTAGTGGCAAGATTATGACTTCTAGATAATGTTTCGTAACCTAACATATTCTCTATATCTATAAGCCATAACATTTCACCGCGCCAGTTGTAAATTCCAGCAACACAGCTAGGCATTTGTGGTACACCACATATTTCTAATGGCGATACTTGTAATACTTCTGTAATATGAGATAAACAAATTACAGCAGTATCTTTATCACCCAAGTGAAAAGTTAAGAATTTTTCTTCTTGTTGTTGCGTTTCTAACACCACTAACCCTTCGATATATTATTTACTTTACTAAAGACAAAGAAACCTGGTTTATACACATAATTTTAATTTATATTATAGGATATCAAATAAACCAGGTTTCTACAAGTTTCTAGGTACTTAACGCTTAATAAGTTGTTTAATAGCTCCTTCTAGTTCTTGTTTGTCAATTGGTTTAGAAATATAAGCATCGGCGCCTAGCATTGTACCCCACATTTTATCAACATCTGTATTTTTTGTTGAACAGAAAATAACAGGAATTTCGCTAGTTGTGGGGTTATTCTTTAGTTCTCTACAAATTTCGTAACCACTTTTACCAGGTAGTATAACGTCAAGAAAAATTAAATCGGGTTTGCTACTACTCAATTTTTCTTGCGCTTCCTCGCTACTCTTAGCACTAATTACAGAAAAACCTGCCTGTTGTAAGTAACGGCTAATAATTTCCATGTCAGTTAAGCCGTCTTCAACAACCAAAATAGTACTCATTGACAATCACCTGTTGTTTTCAAAAAGAAACAAAAACTTTATTACTGTACTAATCGCTAGCTTTGTGTAAAATAAACACAGCTATTTATCAAAAATGAATTTATATAAGCGTGCAACAGCATTCAAATCAAGATAAGTATGAAAAATATCTTGAAGTACTACTTTGTACTTGGCACTTACAAATTGGTGCCTTATAAAAAGTCACCTTTACAGTTACCTTTATCTAATTGTGATGCATTGCTTTATAAATTGGCTCAGTAAAACCACGTATAAAAAGCCGATAAAAAGCGCAAAATCATATATATTAAAGTAAAGAAATGTAGCTTACTTTTGTGTTGACGCAGCTTGTAAAGCGCCGTTAGTAGAAGCGGCAGCGTGTACATACTTACGTACAACAGTCATAACTTTATCTGCTGCCACTGGTTTGCTAATAAAGTCGGTTGAACCAACGACCTTTGCCCGCACTCTGTCTAAAAGACCATCGCTACCAGTTAGAATGATTATAGGTGTGTGAGCAAAAACCGAGACTCTACGTAATTGCGCGCAAATTTCATAACCGCTAGCTACAGGCATAACTAAATCTAAAAAAATTAAGTCAGGCTTATGTTCAATTAAAATTGGTAAAGCTTGTAAAGGGTCTTGAATTTTAACAAATCTAAACCCGTTGGGCATAAGAATCTGTTCCAGCATTTGACATACTTGAGGACTATCGTCAACACAAGCAATCAATGGGCTAGAAGATGCTGCTTTTGCGGCTGTTGAGTTTGGTTTTGCTTCACTAATTTTTAGTGGTAAGTCGGGTACTTCTATAAGCTCGACAATTCCTTTGAGTATGTAAGGAAGCAACGAGCGAGTCACAGGCATTAAAGTTTGTTTCATTTTGAACGATAAATCCCGGAGGGTATATTTACCATTCATAAACGTTACAAAATTCTTGTAAACCGCTGGGCTAACAGAAGATTCAAGTTGCTCAGGTCTTCGTAAAATAGGAGCATGGTCTGGGCAAAAATTAGCCAAACCAGCATCCGACCAAGTTTTCCATGAGTCTTGCATGAACTTTAACGACATGTCTGCACTCGTGAAACTCATTGGTGTTTCCAAGATGACATCTTGGTTACGATCGCTACTGATAGGTGTGAAGTTAGCTTGTTGTGCTAGGTCAAACAACAATTCCGCAATTGTACTTTCGACTATGGAGTTGATTTGTTCGCGTTTGATTTTTTGCTTTTCGTGCAAAATTTCCAAAAGGCGATAATCCCAATAATCTATTTGAGTATCTTCCGCGCGTAATTGTATTTTATCGATTTCCACCTCCGGACAATACTGTGCCATGTGGCGGCGCCAGCGTCGAAACGGATGTATTCCTCCTGTAGCCCAGACAATTCTGCCTAGACGATAGTAGAAAGTCCATCGATGCCCCTTAGCAGTTTTGATGTCTAACTTGCCGCTATACTGCAATAAAGTACAAGTTTTAAATTCATCAAGTAAGTTACTCGACACCATCATTTCTGGATGGATCATCTTTTATTTCCTTCCGATTCAATCAGTCAATCCTTCCAATCTTAATGTGAAGCTATCTTAAGACAGCTACGTTAAAAAAATTAGATACACCTATTATTTATAGCCTATGGTAACGTTTTGTTACGTCAATCAAATCAGTGTAAATCCTGATTTTAATTTTAAAGATATCTTGTAGATAGAAACCGGGTTTATTCATTGCAGTAACCCGGTTTGTGTAACCTAACTTGCTGCTTTACTTTGTAAGAACCCAACTAAGTTATGCAAAAAAGATTTACTTACCGCCGCTTTAGGCGAAGAATCTAAGGCTGGTTCTAATAACTTACTCGTTCCTGATAGAGAATGAGAATTATTATTGCTTAACTGTGAACTAGCTTTTGTAGTTAAAGGTGTTGGTTGTGTTTGAGGAATTCTTTTTTGACCAAAAGCATTTGTAGAATTTAAATCGGCAAAAGGAGAAGTTTCTTCTTTGTGAGGCGCCGTAGTAATTAAACATTCTTCAACCAAATTTGTAACAATTAGCCTAAAAGCTATTTGAGCTACTTTCTCGTTCGATAGTTCAATTGTACGCGCAATGTCTCGTAACGACATTTTGCCAGTTGCATACTCTAAAACTTGAGATTCTGAGTACTCTAATCTAACTTCTGATTTTGCGAATATTTTTTTTGTAAGACCTGAAGTTAAATCTGGTAATTTGTTTTGCAAAGCGCTCCAATCTCGCAACATCCGCAATCCTGTAATAGTTGCTTCAGTTGCTGGTATGCTAATACCCGTCATTTCTGCATATGGTAATGAGGTTTGAGGCGTTAATTCAAACTGACCGTCACGAAGTTGAAACAGTGGACAAACTTGTGATGTTATTTGTGCGCGAAACAATAAGGTAAGTTGTTCTGCTTGTAGTAAACCTTGAGATTTCAGGCACAAACCCATTGCCATATTAGCAGGAGACATTTGAAATACTTTAGATGCTTTGTCTTGTGACATCCAGCCTCGCTGAGTAATCAAGGTAAGTAAACCCTGATTTTCGTTTGTTTCAGCAGCTGCAACAATACGTCCTTGCTGTAGCCAAATATAAGAAGTTTTATCTGTGACTGTTTTATCAGCATTGAGAGTACGAATTGTGAGTAGTCCAGATTTATAACCTTCTTGTATAAATTGAAAAAGTTCTGGTAAAGAAAATTTTGATAAGTAACCGACAAATGCCATATCTATCCTTTAGTGATTTAATACTCTACGCTCCAAGAGTGAATACACTGTCTCGTTTCATAGCTTGCTGTGGCGTGAAAAAAGCTATGCTGAAACTTTATCATTAACAGAGAATTCCATATAGTGTTGTACTAAAGTAATTAATGCTTGGGCAACAGAAGAAGCATGATTAGGATTTAGGGAAACAATAGGAGGACGAGTTGCGTCGTCAACATAACCAAGAGCAATAGCAATATTTTCAAGAGACCAGGCGCCGGCACAATCGGTATGAGTCAAACCAACAATCATAGGTATTTGTGCAAGTTGGTTCATATGCGTAGCAACACGACGCGCATATCTAAATTCATTAGGACGATTTGCGCTCACAAGCAAAATATAAGCATGTGCCTTGCGAATTAACATATCCCAAATAAAGTCAAATCGTTCTTGACCAGGTGTTCCATAGATATGTAACACCATATCTGAACCGAATGTTAGGCGCCCAAAATCGAATGCGACTGTTGTTTTGTTTTTGAGTTCAGCAGTAGAATCTGTAGCAGTACGGTCAGTATCAACGACATCAATTTCACTAATCGACCGAATAAGAGTAGATTTACCTGAGCCAACAGGACCAGTTACAACCAAACGCATTATTTCCATAGTAATTAGGTGGGTAGATGAGTAAATAACAAAAAAGAGTAATGAGTGCTGAGTTCTGAGTTCTGAGTGCTGAGTACAAATTCACTACTCAGCACTCAGCACTCAGCACTTTTTACTACATAAGTACTAATTTGAGTTCTGAAACCAAACGCTTAATTTCGAGCATCAGCATCCCTTGCTTGGCTGATTCAGTTGCTAAAACCAGAAGCACTGCATCTTCTCCACAGCTCGTTAAAATTCCAAAACCTTTATTACCTTCTACATAAATACGGTCAACAGTACCTCTTGCAAGCTCACTACCAATTCGTTCACCGAGTGATAGCATTGACGCAGACATCGCTGATACCCGTTCGTCGTCCATTCCACCAGGTAAAACAGAAGCTAGCGATAAACCATCTGGAGATACGAGCGTTGCACCCTGAATGTCGCTTGTACCGCTTACAAAGTTTTGTAAGATACTTTCAATTTTTTTTACATTGATAGGCATTTGTAGATGTCCTTATTAGTTTAAATGTATAAATTTTTTGTATATCCCCATTCATGTCACACGCGCGACTTATCCTAAAACTGTGAATTCAAATACATCATGGCTTCCACCTTGAAGTACTGATTCAACATGCTTACCTTGGAAACGCTTACCTAACACAGCTTCCAATGCTCCCCAAACGGCGCCTAATGTAAAAGTGCATCTGCGTGATGAACCTTGAGCTTCACCAGATGAACATAAAGTTTCTGATGTATAAGCTCTGATAGCATCGCCCTCTTCAACAATTTTTTCGATAATGCAAAGGCGAGTACCATCTTTACCTAACGCATATGCAAGTTTTGAAGCGAGTACATCTAACGGTAATCCCTTACCTACTAGTTCTAAGTCTGCTGCTAACTGTTTACCACGCGCACGACCTGCGGTAGTTAACGCAATTGCTGTTGCTTTCTCTCCCAATGCTTCTTCCATGCCACTAATTGCTGCTTTGAAACAAATGACACTAAAGAAATCTCCTAATTCTTGGCGTTGCATAATCCCTGCTGGTTTTACCCTGAATGTGTAATTCTGATTATGCTTGTACCTATCTATAACGCCAACAGAGTTTCTACGTATCAGATGTCATTTATTTTTTGCTAAAAATAATTTAAATCCGTGTATTTTCTATATTCACAAAATTTCATGTATTATTGTAATTATTAGTTACATTTATTTACTTAACAACCCTTAAGAGATAGGATGTACGGCGCCCAAAAGTAGGGGTTTTGGTATTCTGGTTGTACTAGTAATGCTTTTTGGGCGCGATGTAGTGCTTCGGCTTTAGTTACTCCGCTTTTTTTAATTCAGTATAAAATCGCACCATTAATTGTGATGTGGAGTTATCATTGACTTGCCATAGTGTTGAGAGGGTTTTAGATTTAGACGCTTCATGTACTTGAAATCTCAAAGTGATAAAATAATAAAGGCAATAATTTATTGATTAACATGCCTTATAACAAATTTACTCTAAAAAGTCTTATTAGTGAATTTAATTTAACCTTAGTAGAAAATGTTCGATTATTTCCTAATATACAACCAGTAAGTCCAAGTGATTTACTACAAGCATTATTAGAATATAACGTCCCTTTGGCAACAGCTATTGACACAGAAAAAGCACGTGGAGAATTAATCATTTTCCCAATTTTATTAGAACTAAAACGTAACATAAATTCTCAAATATCTGTTTTTTCTGGAAAGGAATTTTCAGTTGAGCCAGAACGTGGATTAAATGGCAATCCTGATTTTTTAATTAGTAAAAGCAGTGAACAATTTTTTATTGCCGCTCCAGTAATGACTCTAGTCGAAGCAAAAAACCAGGACATTAACAGTGGTTTAGGGCAGTGCGGCGCCGAAATGGTTGCAGCACAAATATATAACGCAACAAATAATCAATCGATAAACAGTATTTACGGTTGTGTTACTACTGGCAGTTTATGGAGGTTTATGCGACTAGAAAATCAAACTTTATACATAGATAAAGTAGAAATTTCGCTCGAACCGGTAGAACGATTACTTGGTATTTTATCGGAGATTGTGCAAAACAGTTAGATGATTTAGAAAATAGTGTGGTGTTTATGTTGGGTTGCGCGCTCCGCTCCACCCAACCTACAAATATCTTATGCGTTACATCCTAGAGTCATCCGTTGCCATTTTCTATCGCTGCTCTAAGATTACCTTGATGTTTTGATAATAGTTCTTCTGCGGCTTGTTTGTCTAAGTTAGTGGAGTGCATTAATAGCGCAAGTTTTACCCATTTGCCGCTATTTTCGAGGAGTGAGTTTGCTGCATCGCGGCCTAAACCTGTAAGGTCTTGAAGTATGCGTAATGCACGGTCACGCAGTTTGTTATTTGTAACTGCGACATCTACCATGCGGTTGCCGTAAACTTTACCTAGACGCACCATTGTACCTGTTGACAGAATGTTTAAGGCTAGTTTTGTGACTGTGCCTGCTTTTAAACGAGTTGACCCTGCTAGTATTTCGGGCCCAGTTAATAAGCGAATATCGATATCAACGTCTGCTTTTACTTGCTCTGCTGGTACACAAGCTATAAATATTGTTGTGGCGCCGCGCGTTTTTGCTGCTTTCAATGCTCCATGAACATACGGTGTTGTACCACCTGCGGTGATACCAACTACTGCGTCGTTGTTACTTACATTGCGTTCAACCATTGCAGTTTCTCCATCTTCTGCTCGGTCTTCTAAATCTTCTGAACTACGAACTAAGGCGCCATTCCCACCTGCTATTATCCCTTGTACTAGTTCTGGAGGTGTACAAAAAGTTGGTGGACATTCTGCTGCGTCTAATACCCCTAACCTTCCTGAAGTTCCTGCACCAATGTAAAATAGGCGCCCACCTAAACTTAAACAAAAAGCAATACGTTCAATTGCTTCTGCTAGTTCGTGTTTAGCTGCTGCAACTGCGTCAATTGCACGTTGGTCTTCTGCATTAAATAACTCTACCAACTCAAGCGAACTTAGCTGGTCTAAGTTTAAACTGTTGGGGTTGACTTGCTCCGTCAAAAGATGCCCACGTTCTTGTATAAAATTTGTCATGTATTTATTGTTAGTAGTTTGGTATGGTAGGGAAGTGAGAAATACACACTTCCCTTTTACATTCAAATCAATCCTTCCAGTCGGCGCCTAATGCTATCTAGTTCGCTATCGGCAATATCAGTTGCATTCGATTGTTGTTGATTGGAAGCATCAGTATTTTTACTTGAGTTATCTGCATTGGGATCCCAGTCGGTTTCTTCCACATTTAGCTCAGGAGGAATTGCTAAAGCGCCATTTAAGGGCACAATTTCATAATCGTAATCCATCTCCGAGCAAAATCCTTCCACTTCTTGAGAATCAATAGGCTCAACGGTGGGTACAGGAAAATCCTGAGCCTCAAGCAGCATCGCAAAACGTTCGGCATCGTCGCTTGACTCGAACATTAGCACCTTGTTACGGTCGCCAACTCGAATCGTGTGGATACCCTCGTCATCAGTCCGAGCATTAAAAAGTAACACGAAGACACGCATTTTCTGTAGTCACCAGTCCTTTCTAAATTCACCTCATCAATATTAAAGTTTAAAGAGCCTAATCGCTTATAGCTATGTGAAACAATTACCACTTTTTTTGTATTTTTCCCGACGATAATATTTTATGGCGCATACTAAAGAAACCGGGTTTCTTCGATAAACCCGGTTTCTAGGTACTGAAGCACAATGTTACACTACCAACCTGAAACTGGACTTTATGCTAACCTGTAGGTCGTAATAAATCTTTATTTTATTTTACAGACAAGTAATGCAAGTTCTCCCAAAATCCCAAATAGGTTTGTATTCTGGTAGATGGCATTATTCTCTCATAACATGGGTATAGCAGGCTCTTGAGCATGTTTTTTGATGCAGTTTGTGTTCCGGCAGTAAAAAGGCGATTAAATAGTAAACTCATATGACTAATCCCAATCGCGATTGCAAATCTAAGCCTGTAAAAGCTCAACGGTTCTGGTTCATTTTGTTAACCCGCAGTGGTATCGCTGCTGCTATTTCGCTGCTTGGACTTGCGGGGTTTGGGTCGTGGCGGTTGTGGAAATTTGTTAAGGAAGATTTAACGCCTATAGCTTCACAAAGCGTTACTACCGCACTCAACCGTCCCGTCAAGTTAGGCGCCGTTCAAAGTTTTTCGTTTGGCACAGTTAAATTTGGCGCCTCCAGAATTCCTGCTACACCCAATGACCCGGACAACGGAACTGTTGAATCTGTCGATGTTACTTTTGACCTGCTGCAACTGCTTTTAACGCGGCGCCTTAAACTTGATGTAACCCTTGTTAATCCTATTCTCTATATTGAACAAGACGACCAAGGACGTTGGATAACTACAAAAATTCAGCCTCCTGGTAAAAACGCCCCCTTTAAGACTGACCTTGATAAAATACGCTTTCGTAACGGTAATTTAGTACTGGCGCCATCACATACAAAAAAGCAACTCTCATTAGCTGATCTTAACGGTGTTGCCGACTTATTAGAAAATAATGAACTCGTTAAGTATGAAGTAGGTGGTAAAGCTGTTAATGGTGGTAGTATATTTGTTCGTGGCGAAACACGTCCACAAACAATACAACATAAATTAAACCTACAGGTCGAAGATTTACTGGCAGAAGATGTTACAACTTTGGTTAAGCTGCCAATAGATTTACAGTCAGGAAAAGTAAAAAAAGCTGACTTAGATATTGAAGCACAACCACAACAGCCCACTTTATTGCATGGCAATGCGACTGTAGAGGGGGTTAAAGCTGCTGTCGCACGCTTGCCACGACCTTTTGTAAATGCGCGTGGGTCACTTAGTTTCGATAAAACAGAAGTCAAGTTAGAAAATGTTATTGCGTCCTACGGAAAAGTACCGCTGTTGGCAAATGGAACTATTGACAGAAAAACTGGTTATAATTTAGCTGCGCGTATAAACGAAGTCAGTGCTGCCAATGTTCAAGAAACTCTAAAATTAAAACTACCTGTTCCTGTTATTGCTTCGTTGAATGCAGATCTACTGGTGACAGGAGAAATTGATAGTCCAGTACTTTCTGGTCAAGGCAATACAACCAAAACCGCTAAAATAGATAAAGTTGACTTTGATAACGTCGGCGCCAAGTTTGAATTTTTACCGCGTTTACAACAAATCACTTTTAAGGATATTCAAGGTCAAGCTACTCTCGGTGGTGTTTTGACAGGTACAGGTGTAGTCACAATCGGTCAAAATCCCCAAGTCAATTTTAATGTTACTGCTAAAAATGTATCCGGAGATGCAATTGCTCAGATATATAATATTAATCCTGACTTTCAAATTGGTGCTGTTGCCGCGACTGCACAACTAAGCGGGGCGCCTGGTAATGTTCAAACAGTAGTACAATGGCAATCTCCTAATGGTACATATCCGGGTACTGGAGAAACTACCGTTTATTCCGACCGCTCCTTTACATTTCGTAATGTTAATTTAAATGTCGCAGGTGGTAAAGTTCAAGCTGCGGGAAGGTGGGCTTGGGAGCAGTGGCAAGTTACCGCTGATACTTCGGGTATACCTGTTGAACGCTTTGTAAATAAGGAACAGTTAGAAAACGTTAATATAGAAGGTGTAAAATTTAACGGTAGGTTATTAGCTTCAGGCTCAACGGCGCCGTTTAAAATTGCTAATGTCCAATCAGAAAATGCTGGTATTGAACTCGGTGGTGGAAGAGTTGCGATTAAAAATGTTAAGTTTGATGACCAAAACTTTGCCGCTCAGTTTGTTGCCAATAACGTTAGATTATCGCGCGTTCTCAAACAATCGGCGCCTGTTTTGCAAAATCCTTTAGCAGGTACGTTTCAAATCGCTGGTAATCGCGATAATATTACCCTGAAAACAATTCAAGGTACGGGCAATGCGGTTTTGAACGTTGGTGGAGGTACGGTTGGTGTTAATAATATTCAACTAGCTAATGGCGCCTATCAAGCTCAACTACAAATTAATGACTCTAACGTTCAAGAGTTAGCACAAGTACCAAATATAATTCAGGGAAGAGTTACAGGTAACTTACAAGTTGCAGGAACCGTTGACTCGTTCCAACTACCTGCTATACAAGCAAAAGGCACCGGACGTTTAAATGTAGACGGTGGTTCTTTCAATGCAAGTGATATTGTACTTGATAAAGGGCGTTATACTGCAAAAGTAGAAGCTAATAATGTCCGGTTGCAGCGTTATGCAAAAGTACCAGCTTTAGTTGAGTCTGGTTTAGATGGTTTATTTGACGTTGCGGGTACGGTTGACTCTTTCAAACTAGAGGACATTCAACTTAGTGGTACAGGAAAAGTTAAATACGCTGGTGGTAACGTAACTGCATCGAATATTCGACTAGATAAAGGTCGCT
Source organism: Calothrix sp. PCC 7716 (assembly GCF_019977735.1). Classification (GTDB taxonomy): domain Bacteria; phylum Cyanobacteriota; class Cyanobacteriia; order Cyanobacteriales; family Nostocaceae; genus Dulcicalothrix. The sequence goes on from NZ_AP025018.1 coordinate 8,348,388, forward strand.
ATCAAGCTGCTGTCAATGCATCTGCTGTACAACTAAAACGTATTAACCCACAGCTAGAGGGACTACTTGTTGGTAATTTACAAGTTGCGGGTGCAGTTAATAATATTAGTCTTGCGAATATAGCAGCAGTTGGTAAAGTTGGACTTTCTCAAGGGTTAGCAGGTATTGAGCAACCTTTAGCAGCAGATATTGGTTGGAATGGTACAAAGTTAACTGTTCAACGTGCGACTTCACGAGATGTGACGGCAACTGGGTATGTTATGGTTAATGCCAAAAATCCCAATACCCCAGAAATTACTGATTTAAATTTGGATGTAATCGCTAAAAATTATAACCTTTTAAATTTACCCGCGAAGTTACCGAATGCAATTGCGTTAGCTGGTTTAGCCGATTTTAATGGTAAAATTACCGGGCGCCTGCCTGCACCAAATTTAAACGGGCAAGTAGCATTGCGTGATTTGAATGTAAATAAATTTGCTTTTGATACTTTAACGGGTAGTTTAGTAAGCGAGCGTGGAAGCGGTTTAAAATTAGACGTAGTTGGAACACAAGACCGCATTGCCTTAAATTTAGATGCTAATGACCGTCCTAAAGAATTTAATATACGTTGGAAACAAGCGACAGCAACAGGAATTGCTAGGGGTGATAATTTAGATGTCAAAGTTGATAATTTTCCACTTTTAGCTTTAAATATTTCTCCTCCTGAAAATGGATTAATTGGTAAGGGTAGTGTTACTGGGACATTAAATGGAAATTTTCTAGTTAACCCTAACACTTTAACCGGAAATGGAAGTATTGCAGTTGCTAATCCTCAAATTGGAACTATTAGAGGTAATAGTTTAAGTGCAAATTTTGCTTATAATAACGGCGCCTTAACGCTTGAAAATAGTATATTTAAGAAAAATAATAGTACTTATAGCTTTGCTGGTACTGTAGCACCTAGTACTCCAATTCCCAAGATTCAAGGTAAACTGGCGGTTGCTCAAGGTAACATTCAAGACGTTTTAACAACATTACAAATCTTTGAACTGCAAGATTTCCAACGTGGTTTAACAGAACCATCATATGGTAATGCAGCAAATCTGAGTGGTACAAGCGCTGTGGGAGTGCAAAACCAACCAGCACTTACTCAAATAAAACGTTTCTCCGAAATTCAAGCTTTACTCGATAAACAACAATCTGATAAACGTGCATCTTCACCTTTGCCCGAATTAGCAGATTTAGTCGGAACTTTTAACGGTGAAGTCACATTAGATACTGCTTCTAGTAATGGCTTAAAGGCAGACTTTAAAATTAATGGTCAAGACTTTGCTTGGGGGCACCCGGATGACGAAGACCGTTATTTTGGCGCCCAGCAAATAATTGCTCAAGGCAGTTTTGATGATGGAATATTACGACTGCAACCGCTGCGAGTCGAGTCAAAAAATCGTCTCCTCGCTTTTGTGGGTAGTATTGGCGGCAAAGAACAGTCAGGACAATTACAAGTAACCAATTTTCCGGTAAAATTTCTGAATAATTTCGTTAAGCTGCCTGTAGGGTTAACAGGAAATCTGAGCGGACGAGCAGCCATTGCTGGTAATATTCTTAACCCACAAGCTAAAGGAGATTTTTCAGTTAGCGAAGGCGCCTTAAATTCTAAAGGCGTTCAGTCTGCTTCGGCCAGTTTTAGCTATAGTAATGGACGTTTAAATTTTAATAGCGAAGTTAATGTAGACAACGCAGACCCTGTTACTATTAAAGGTGGCATTCCCTACCAATTTCCAACTGCGGTTGTCCCACCAGAAAATAATAAAATTGACCTTGATGTCAAAGTTAAAAATAAAGGTTTGGCGGTGATAAACTTGTTAACCAACCAAGTAAAATATGAAGATGGGCAGGGAGAAGTTGATTTAAAAGTACAAGGAACTCGTGACCAACTTATTCTGAGTGGAAATGCAAACCTTAATAAAGCTACATTTAGCTCACCAACAATACCCGGTAATATTACTGATGTTGCAGGTCAAATAAAATTTGATTTCGACCGTATTATTGTTGATAACTTGCAAGGAACATTTAGTCGAGGTAGCGTTAAAGCAATTGGTGAAATTCCGATATCTGACACAACGCTTCAAATCAGTAATCCCTTAACACTTACCCTTGACCGTATCGCGTTAAATTTAAAAAGCTTATATCAAGGTAACGTTAGTGGAGGTTTACAGCTAACTGGCTCTGCTCTCAACCCATTAATTGGTGGTAATATCGAGCTTAAAAATGGTAAAGTGCTACTTGCTGAGTCAACGAACCTAAACCCGCAGCCAAACGATACCTTGCAGGAATTAACAACACTGCTCAAATCTCAAACACCTGAGCCAGCAGAAACTTCGGAAACCGTTACACGTTTTAATAATTTACAAATCAAGCTTGGTAACAACGTTAGAATTACACGGGTGCCTATTCTCGATTTTATAGCAACTGGCGACCTTAACGTCACAGGCACACTCAACGACCCAGTGCCACAAGGAGTTATTAAACTCAAGGATGGAGGAGTTAATTTATTTACCACTCGCTTTAATTTAGCACGTGGATATGAGCATACAGCAACTTTTAAAACAACCCAACCGCGCGACCCCGAACTAGATATTCAACTATTTGCAAAAGTACTCGATGTCGTTCAAAGTAGCGATTTTAGCCGTAACATTACTGGACTAGCTGCATTAGAAAGCGTTCGTGTAGAAGCTAAAATTCAAGGACTCGCAAGTCAGCTCAACGAAAATCTCGAACTAACAAGTTCACCAACACGTGGTCAGAACGAACTTGTCGCATTGCTTGGAGGTGGGTTTGTGGAAACTCAAGGTCGAGGTAGCGATAGTACATTAGGATTAATTAATATTGCCGGTTCTGCTGTACTTAATAACTTTCAAAGTGCGTTTAGCGAAATTGGTACAGCATTTGGTTTGAGTGAGTTTCGCTTATTCCCAACTATTATTACCCAAGACCCAGAAGCTGGTAAAAACTACACAAGCTTAGAACTTGCCGCAGAAGCAGGTGTAGACATTTCGCCAAAAGTTTCAGCATCCGCACTCAAAATATTAACAACTAATGACCCAATTCAATGGGGTTTAAACTATCGTATCAACAAAGAAATCCGCTTCCGTACCTCTACAAACTTATTCAACGACAACCGTGCAGTATTAGAATTTGAACGTAGATTCTAAATTAAGTACAAAAAATGCAAAATTTAATAAAATGCATTCATTTTTTTTTAATTTCGCATTTTAAATTTTTAATTTAAGCAAAGTTGCCGCATCGGTATCTGAATTATAAATTCAGTTCCCACTTCAGGTGTGGAGAAACATACCAATTTGCCATGATGTTTTTCGGTGATAATCTGGTAGCTAATCGACATTCCCATGCCCGTGCCTTTACCTACAGGTTTAGTTGTGAAAAAGGGGTCGAAGATACGTTGCTGTACGTGGCTAGGGATACCAAGACCGTTGTCGGCAATTGCAATCTCCACATACTGATTTTCAATCGCTGAGGTACGGATGGTTATCTGGTTAGGATTTTCCTTAATTTCCTGATATGTACGTTTAGTATTCATTTCATCTAAAGCATCTAGAGCATTTACTAAAATATTCATGATCACTTGGTTGAGTTGTCCCGGAAAACATTCAACTTTGGGTAATCTGGCATAGTCTTTTTTAACGACAACAGCTGGTCGTTCCGATTTATCTTTCAGACGGTGTTGCAAAATTAGTAAAGTACTTTCAATGCCTTCATGAATATCTACCTCTTTAACATCTGCCTCATCCATGCGGGAAAAATTTCGCAACGATATAACAATTTCACGAATACGATCCGTGCCCAATTTCATGGATGAAACCATCTTTTGCATATCTTCCATAAGAAATTCTAGATCAATTTCCTCAGCGAGTTGCTGCACTTCCGAATCATTGCTAGGGTGACGTTGCTGATAAAGTTCGATCATCCGTAGCAAGTCCTCGGTGTATTGATTCAAGTGGGTGAGGTTGCCGTGGATGAAGTTGACAGGATTATTAATTTCATGGGCAACACCTGCTACCAACTGCCCTAAACTCGACATCTTCTCACTCTGGACAATTTGCACCTGGGCTTTTTTGAGTTCGTTTAAGGTGGTTTCTAATTGTTTTGCCTGTGCAGTGGAAGAGGTTGCTAATTCTTCAATAGCAGCAACTTGAGGTAAGGTAGTCCAGCAGGCGATCGCCACACCGATGAATGCCAGTGTCATCAACACAATAATCAGCACATAGGGGTTGCTACTACCAATGTCAACACGTAGCCAGGAACGGATAAACCAACTGATTGTTGTAGCACCACAGATGAGTCCGATTAAAATACTTACTTGGAGTACTACAAAGTCTTCGTTTTCGGGGCGCCTTGCAGGTTTTGAATGCAGGCGATCCCACCACTCTAGCTGCAAAGGCACCCAGCGAATACGCCTGATTGCTGCATCAATCATTAACACTATCAGAGGCAATAATAAGCCCATCCCAAAATCAAACCAACCCCAAGCAACACCCCCTACTACTAGCGCAATAAATTCCACTATTAAAAATGCTAGGGAAAGCTTCCCCCACAGTACTGTAGGGTTTTTGCGTTGCATCCACAAACCTAGGTGTAGACCCAGGAGCGAAATGAACCAACAGACCCCAGACACCATAAAAATTCTAGTTGTATCACCCCATGCTAAAAATACGCCACTACTAATAAAGGTTAGTATTAAAGCTGGTTCCATAGCACCACGACGGGAGACCGCACCAAACACAGGAGACAGCAGTCCATCCTGTGCCAACTGGTAGAGTACGCGGGGCGTATTGCAAACTGTGGTAGCAGTACCTAATAAACAACTCGCGGCAATTAGCAACGTTACTAAAAAGGGCGCGGCATTACCCCAAAAGGGTGTGGAGGCTGCTAGGTAGTTAGCATACAAATCAGTTCCTAGGTTGGGATTGGTCGCCAGTTGCAACAGCACCAGTGTGCCGCCAATAAACACTAGTGGCATACACCAAGCAACCCAAGTAAGCGATTTGAGGGTGTTATTGGGATTGCGGCTATCTGCGACAAAGGATGAGGCGGTTTCGCAGGCGTAGTAAGTATAGGCAGAATAAAAGTACCACTTTAGCCAATCGTGAATGCTAATGCTTTTGATGCTGCTGGGCAATAGTCCAGGACTTTGAGGGGCGAAGGCAAGCCAACCCAACCCCTGAACGCAGAAGAGAAGGAGAAATCCTATCGAGGGAAAGACAAAAAATAGATGCAGAATTGCTACCGCGCGGGTGCCACTAAAGGCAACAAAGTAGGCAATTGCGGTAAAGCTAATTTCAAATAACTTCTCTGGTACACTTAACCCCATTGGTTTTAAATGGAGTTGAATTAAATCTGTAAGAACAATCGCGTTGATTGGCGGAAATGATACCCAACCCAAATAATATGCAACACCCAGGTAACGCGAGAGCAAAGGGTAACGATGTAATAAGCGCGTAGTATAGTTAGGAGTACCGCCGGACACATCTGGGTATTGTTCTCCTAACTTTCGCACTTGTAGGTTAATTAACATTCCGACAATAACACCAGGAATCCATATCCATAGAGAAGCAGTACCAAGAGGTGCTTGTACAGAAGGCACTAATGTTAACCAGGTAAGAAATCCAACGACGCTAAACCCCCACGCTTCAGGAGGAGACATGGTACGCTGGAGACGATTCAGAAATTGTGAATGATGCTGTTGCATAGATTCAAGTTTGAAAAAGGAATCAAGTCTAAATAAACAGACACTATTTATAGTTCCCATCAACAGTAGATATTTACCAAAGTGCGGCGTTAAAATAACAAGGCACTACTGCGGCTTTAGTTTCTAAGGATATTTACCTGTGCTTTGTATAAACGATTTATTAAAGCTGGAATTATTTCAACACCTACCTCAACGTCGTCTCGATTGGGTATGTGAGCGTGCGTCTCTTTTAGAACTAGCAGCAGGTGAAATTTTAGTTAGGGGAGGGGAGAGAGGTAACTATAATTGTAAAGTTCCAAAAATTATGGCTTACGGTAGCGAACTTAATCAAGTTTGGACAAATTTAATTGATAACGCCATCTATGTAATTACTGATAAATGTGTAATATAAATAACTTTAAACTGCACTAATAAAAAATCAAAATAGAAATAACAGACTCAGGTTCAGGCATTCCCCAAGAAATACAATCACGTATACTCGAACCATTTTTTACAACAAAATCTATAGGTAAAGGTTCTGGGCTAGGATTAGAAATGATAAGACGTATTATCGAAAACCGTCATCGTGGTAGCATCACCTTTACCTTAAAGCCTGGAGAAACATGTTTCATCGTTTGTTTGCCCATCTAGAAACCGGGTTTCTTCATTGGTATATAGTAATACAAACAAAATTTTACATAGAAACCCGGTTTCTGTTAATTCTACGTAGCAAAGTGGGAATAATAGGCAGACAAGAGACGAACAATAGTTTATTCAGGGATATCAGGGACGATGATACTATCTGGTTATCAAATTGGGGAGCAAATCTACGCAGGTACTAGAACCCTCGTTTATCGTGGGGTGAGACAACAAGACCAAAAGCCTGTTGTTATCAAGCTACTACGGCGTGATTATCCTTCCGTTAGCGAATTAGTGCAATTTCGCAACCAATACACCATCACCAAAAATCTTGATAATGAAGGCATTGTTAGAACTTACAGCTTAGAGAATTACCAAAATAGCTATGCATTGGTAATGGAAGACTTTGGTGGTATTTCTCTTAAAGAGTATACGAGCGCAACACCTATAAACTTGGCTGATTTTTTCCCCATTGCTTTACAAATCGTTACCATACTAAATAATCTATACCACTATAAAATCATCCACAAGGATATTAAACCTGCCAATATCCTAATAAATCCAGCTACAAAACAAGTAAAGCTAATTGACTTTAGCATAGCTTCTTTACTTTCAAGAGAAACACAAACTCCTAGTTGTCCTAACGTTTTAGAAGGAACCCTTGCATATATATCCCCCGAACAAACGGGAAGAATGAATAGGTTAGTAGATTGGCGTAGTGATTTTTACTCATTAGGCGCCAGTTTCTACGAGCTATTAACTGGGCAATTACCGTTCACAACTAACGACCTAATGGAGTTAGTTTATTGTCATTTAGCAAAGCAACCTCCACAAGCTACTACAATTAATACAGAGATTCCTATTGTTATCTCTAACATTGTAGCCAAACTTATGGCGAAAAATGCAGAAGACCGCTATCAAAGCGCCTTGGGGTTAAAGCATGATTTAGAGAAAGCGTATTTAATATATAAAGAGACGGGAGAATTTAAAAATTTTGATCCAAATTTTTATACAAATTTTGAGTTAGGAAAGCGAGATATTCCTGACCGCTTTACCATTCCAGAAAAACTGTATGGTCGTGAATCTGAAATAAAAACGTTGCTAACTGCCTTTGACCGTATTGCAAAGCCATTTACTGAAGTCAATCGGTCGGAAATGATATTAGTAGCGGGTTATTCTGGAGTTGGAAAAACGGCTATAATTAATGAAATTCACAGACCAATTGTACAGAAAAAAGGTTATTTTATTAAAGGGAAATATGACCAGTTCCAACGCAATATTCCTCTTTCTGGATTTGTACAAGCATTTCGTGATTTAATGCAGCAAATATTGAGTGAAAAAGATGCTCAATTGCACTCATGGAAAAACAAAATTTTGGCAGAGCTAGGTGAGCAGAGCCAAGTAATTATAGAGGTAATTCCAGAACTTGAAGAAATTGTTGGTAAACAACCTCCTGTTACAGAGCTTTTTGGAAGTGCAGCGGCAAATCGTTTTAATTTACTATTCCAAAAGTTTTTGCAAGTATTTACATCAAAAGAACACCCGTTAGTAATTTTTATTGATGACTTACAGTGGGCTGACTCTGCATCGTTAAAATTAATCGAATTAGTGATGCAAAGTAATACACAGTATTTATTATTGATTGGCGCCTATCGAGATAATGAAGTGGCGCCTGCACATCCATTGATGTTAACACTTGATAAAATACAGAAAGATAAAGGTGTAATCAATACAATTGAACTGAAGCCACTTTCGTTAACTGATTTAAATTGCTTAATTGCAGATGCTTTAAATTGCTCGTCAGATGCAGCAATTTCATTAACTGAATTAATTCATCAAAAAACTAAAGGTAATCCTTTCTTTAGCAATCAACTACTCAAGTCATTATACGAAGATGGATTAATATATTTTAATTATGAAAAGCTGTATTGGGAATGTAGACTGTCACAAATCAAACAATTAGTGCTTAACGATGATGTAGTTGATTTTATGGTTTTGCAGTTACAAAAGTTACCATTAACTACTCAAGAAATTTTGAAATCGGCAGCTTGTATTGGGAATCAGTTTGACTTAAAAACTCTAGCAATAATCAATGATAAGTCTCCAGGCGAAATAGGCGCCGAATTATGGAAAGCATTGCAAGAAGGATTTGTAATTCCGACAAATGAAGTATATAAGTTTTATCAAAACGATGTTAATGATATTCATGATAATACATTAGGCGCCTTAAACGGGCATTATAAATTTCTTCACGACCGTGTACAACAAGCAGCTTACTTGCTCATTCCTGAAGAACAAAAAAAATCAACGCACTTAAATATTGGTCAACTTTTACTGAATAACACACCCAGAGAAAAGCACGAAGAGAGAATTTTTGATATTGTTAACCAGTTGAATTATGGTGTTGATTTAATCAAAAGTCAAGAGCAGCTTAATCAACTAGCACATTTAAACTTAATTGCCGGACGTAAAGCCAAAATTTCTACTGCTTATAATGCAGCAAGTCAGTATTTAAATTCCGCGCTAGAGATAATATCCACAGATAGTTGGCAAAGTCAATATAATCTCACACTAGCTTTATACGAAAATGCTTGCGATGCAGCTTACCTGTGTGGTGACTATGAAAAAATGGAGCAGTTAGCGCAAAAAGTTATTGATAACGGCGCCAGTCTTCTAGATAAAATTGGAACTTACGAAATACAAATTCAAGGTAACATTGTCCAGAATAAACTTACCAATGCATTAACAATTGCTATTGACATTCTCAAACTCATAGGTATTAAGTTTCCCGATACCCCATCTCAATTAGATATTCAACAAGCATTTCAAAGAACAGCAGAAAAGTTAGCAGATAAAGAAATCCCTGATTTAATTTACTTGCCAGAAATGACTGACCCTAATATTTTAGCAGCCATGCGTATTTTATTAAGCATGTTTCCTGCTGCTTATGTAGGGTGCCCAGAATTTGTACCCTTAGTTAGCTTAAAAATGGTTGACTTATCAATGCAATATGGTAATACGGGAATTTCAGCATTTGGCTATTGTACATATGGCTTTCTTCTATGTGGTGTGATTGGTGACATTGAAGCTGGCTATGAATTTGGGCAACTATGTTTAAATGTATTATCTAAAACAGATACGACTTCACTGCAAGCGAAAATTTTACTTCCCTACAATAGTTTTATTGGACATTGGAAAAATCATGCACAGCAATATTTAATACCATTACAAGAAGTTTATAAAATCGGGATAGAAAATGGTGACTTAGAATTTGCTTGTTATGGACTACAGAATTACTCATTTAGTTCATATTTAACAGGTCAAGAGTTAACAAATATTGAGCAAGAAATGGCTTTATATTGTAAAACTATTCAAAAGTTACAGCAAACTAGCAGCCTTTATTCCACACAAATTTGGCGACAAACTGTTTTAAATTTGATGGGTAGAAGTGAAGATAGATGTTGCTTAGTTGGCGAAGCTTACAATGAAAACACAATGTTGCCGATTCATTATGAGATGAATTATTTAATGGCAATTGAAATAGTTTATTTTAATAAATTAGTTTTAAATTATTTATTTAATAATTTAAAACTTGCATTATTACATTCAGCAGAAGCAGAAAAGTTTTTGCCAAGTGTAACAAGTTCGATAATTGTACCTATATTTTATTTTTACGACTCATTAGTCAGGCTAGCAGCATATAAAGAAGTCGCACCTCTAGAAAAAAATCAATTTTTAGAAAAAGTCGATTCTAACCAAAATAAAATGAAGCATTGGGCAAACTATGCTCCAATGAACTTCTTGCATAAATATTATCTTGTGGAAGCCGAAAGATATCGGGTATTGAATGACAAGATGACCGCAATGGAATATTATGATAAAGCTATTTCACTTGCCAAAGAAAATAATTATATACAAGAAGAAGCTCTTGCCAATGAACTTGCAGCAAAATTTTACCTTGACTGGGATAAACAAACTATTGCTCAAGCTTATATAGTTAATGCTTATTATTGCTACGCGCGATGGGGAGCGTTAGCAAAAGTAAGCGATTTAGAAGCACGTTATCCTGAGCTACTTGTTTCAACAAGGCAGCAAGAGATAATTAATATTAATTTTAATCCCACAGAAACAATATCTGTAAATAGTAGTGACAGAACTGTTACTGGCAGCACGAAAATTTTAGGAGCATTAGATTTATCAAGCTTTGTCAAAGCTTCACAAGCAATTAGCAGCGAGATAGAGCTTGATAAGTTGCTTGTTAAATTAATGCAAATTTTGCTTGAAAATGCTGGTGCCACAAAAGCTGTTCTAATTCTATCTAAATCTGGTAAGTTAGTAATCGAGGCTACAAGTGTATCTACATCAACCACAACAGTATTACAATCCATACCATTAGATGAAAGCCAAGAAATCCCTATTAGTTTAATTAACTATGTATCACGTACACGAAAAAGTTTAATTTTAAATGATGCTGTCACAGAAATGGGAAGCTTCAAATATGATTTAAAACAAATAGACCCATACATATTTGAATCTAAACCCAAAAGTTTGTTGTGCAATCCAATTCTAAATCAAGGTAAATTAATTGGTATCCTTTATCTAGAAAATAACCTTAATATTGGAACATTTACTAAAGATAGATTAGATAGCATAAGTCTACTTTGCTCTCAAGCAGCTATTTCTTTAGAAAATGCCAGTCTGTATCAGCAATCTCAAGACTATGCTCAACAGTTAAAGCAATCTTTTGACAGCCTCAAACAGGCACAGCTACAGCTAATACAAAGCGAAAAAATGTCTGCACTTGGTAACTTAGTTTCAGGTATAGGACACGAAATTAATAACCCTGTTGGTTTTCTTGCTGGTAATATACAGCCAACGCACGAGTATGTTCAAGATTTATTAGCACTCATAGACTTATATCAAGAACATTACCCCAACCCAGTTGCAAAAATTGCAAAAGAAATTAAAACTAGAGACATAGAATTTATTAAACAAGACTTGCCAAAAGTAATATCTTCAATGGGGCAAGCTGTTGATAGAATTTATGATATAAGTATTAGTCTGCGTACTTTTTCGAGGGCAGATACAGACAAAAAAATTCTTTTTAACATCCACGAGGGTATAGATAGCACCCTCATGATTCTCAAACACCGTTTGAAAGCATCAAATACTCGTCCTGAAATCGCAGTTGTAACAAACTATGACGATTTGCCGCAAATTAAGTGTTTTCCTGGACAACTTAACCAAGTGTTTATGAATTTGCTTGCTAATGCTATTGATGCTTTAGACGAATCTAATGTTGGGCGTAGCTATAATGAAATAATACTTAACCCTAACCTTATTACAATCACTACAAAATTAAGTGATACTAAAGAAGATGTGATTATAAGTATTCAAGATAATGGATTAGGAATGGCACCAGAAGTTAAGGCTCAAATATTTGACCATTTATTTACAACTAAACCTGTTGGGCAAGGAACAGGGTTAGGATTAGCAATTGCTTATCAAATTATTGTGGAAAAACATTGTGGAAAAATAGAGGTAACTTCGGCGCCGGGTCAAGGTGCTTGTTTTCAAATAATGATTCCTGTTTAAAGGTTTCCAAGTGAAACTTCTTTCTTGTGGGGTGGGCATCCTTGCCCGCCCTATTATAATGGAACGGGCAAGGATGCCCATTCCACAAGATTGTTAATACAAGATAGCTGATCTATTTTTTGGAAGTGCTTTTGGTTATGTAAGTAAATTTACTATTAAGTTTTGGAAAAAAGTTTGTAAAATTTTTTGCTGACTTCATATATGGCGATGAAAGCTTTAAAAAAAGTTAATACATTTTGTTTATTTAATTTATACGATTGAAAAATACCATTTACGCTTAAAATACTTCTAAGTTCGCTAAAAATTACTTGATATCGCTTTATCACTCACAAACATTCCAATTGAATTGAAAACAGTCGAAATGTTGTTAATAAAAATATAAAAATAAAACTTAACCATATGTTACTTACAAAAAAAGCCCTTCAAGACCAGAAATCCAAGCAATCTAACAATGTTTTGCAATGTACAGCCCCAAAATTAACTCAAACAGAAACAGTAGCTGATTCAATTGTACAAGTACTGGGGGCGCTAGGAGTGCATCATGCCTTTGGCATAGGAGGTGGCGCCATTGCTCCAATATGGGAAGCTTTAGAAAAAAGTGCAATTGAAGTGCTGCACTTTCGTCATGAGGCAGGAGCAGCTTTTGCCGCAATGGAAGCATATTTCGCTAATAATCGTCCTGTTGTTGTATTTACTACTACTGGGCCAGGTATTACTAATGCTTTAACAGGAATAGCTGCCGCACGTTCTGAGGGTGCAAAGGTAATTTTAATATCGAGCTGTACCCCAACAATATACTGGGGTAAGTGGGCGTTTCAGGAAACAAGCCCTCACACATTACCTCAAGAAGTTTTTACTGCTGGCTCTTTATTTCATTTCGCACGCTGTGTTGAGTCAAGTTCAGAACTGCCAGAAATTACCGAACAGCTTGCAGATGGTCTTTCAAAACCTGGTGGCTTTGTTGCTCATCTTAGTATTCCTGCTGATATCCAAACAAGCCCTAGCCCCAATTTTAATATTCAACTGCAAAATACCAAATTACGAATGCTTATTCCAAATAACAAAGTAATTGAGAAAGTTGCTAAATTATTAGCTTCCGAATCTTTTGCTATTTGGCTGGGTTTTGGTGCCCGTGATGCAGCTTCCGAAGTACTTGAGCTTGTGGAAAGAACAGGAGCATTAGTCATGTGTTCACCTCGTGGCAAAGGCATTCTGAGCGAAAATCATCCTCAATTTCTTGGTGTGACTGGATTTGCTGGACACACATCTGTTTTGGACTATATGAAATCCTCCCATCCCCAACGCATTCTCGTTTTGGGAACTCGTTTAGGAGAATTTACCTCGTTTTGGAACTCAGCGATGATACCACCTAAAGGTATTATTCATGTGGATATTGACCCATGTGTTCCGGGAAGTGCTTACCCAACAGTCAATACACTTCCTGTAATTGCTGATATTCAAATTTTTCTAAAGGTGTTATTGCAAAAATTACCACCTATGCTAAATTGGTCTCCCGCAGTATCGGTGCCTCCTACTCCTTACTATCGAACCCAACAACAAGAGGATATTATTCTTGAAAAAGCTTTAATTAGACCAAGCGCATTGATGAAAAAAGTTCAAAAAGTAATTGTAGAAGGTAGTGATGCAATTGTTATGGCTGACGCAGGTAATTGTCTTGCTTGGACAATTCATCATCTCAAATTTAATACTGCAAAGCGCTGGCGAGGAAGTACTGGTTTTGCTTCGATGGGATACGCCACCACAGGGGTAGTTGGTACCACCCTTGTAAGTAACTCAAAAGCAGTAGTGATAGTTGGCGATGGCGCAATGTTAATGAACAATGAAATTAATACAGCAGTTCACTATAATATTCCTGCTGTTTGGATTGTTCTTAACGACGCTTGTTACAATATATGTGCCCAAGGCATCAAACAGCTAGGATACTCCAACGCTAAAACACAAATTGCACCAACTGATTTTGTTATGCTCGCACGTAGTATGGGCGCCGATGGTATTTGTGTTGAAAATGAATTTCAAATAGAAGCAGCGCTTTCACAAGCAATGAGTGCAAAAGTTCCATTTATTGTAGATGTTAGAATTGATCCTACCGAAATAGCACCAATTGGTACAAGAATTAATAGTCTAATCGCACAAGCAGCCAAATCATAAAACGTCTGATTAATTGCCCATCCAGTAGAGACGTTACATGTAACGTCTCTACAATAATTTTATTACTGTGGTAACGTACCTAGTGCCACATCACCCCAGCGCATTACAGTGGCAGCAGCGCTACTAGCTGCACCATAACTGTACATTAACACCAAGTCATTTTCACGAATTTTACCTAACTGTGCAGCATGGTAAAGATTAATCAAAGTTAGCACCGCTCCAACATTGGCATATTGGGGGTAATAGTTAATTGTCCGCTCTGGGTCAATGTTTAACACACGAATATAAAAGTCCATAAACCAGGCAGATGCTGTATAAAAAACAAAAAAGTCAATGTCATCTAAAGTTACACCAGCAGCAGCAGCAGCACCTTCACAACAAGTACGAATCATTTCCGGAAAAGTTGCACCAACAATTTTTGTCATACCTTGAGCAACTTGTATACGAAATTGTTGATTACCCTGCTCGTTCTCTGTAACTTTTAAACGTAGTTGGTCACAAAACACACTAGTATTAATTGCTTTTGTTCCTAAAATACCCTGGTTAATAGATAGTGGACTAACTACAAAAGCTCCAGCACCATCGCCAAAAAACCATGAAAGAGTATCATTCTCATCTGCGAGGCGAGAGTAGGTACATGAAACTACTACCAATACATTTTTGTATGTACCAGCTTGTACTAAGGCAGAAGCTGTTTGTAAGGCGACTGGAGCGCTGCAACAACTTGCATCAAGGTTCCAGGCGCCACATTTTAACCCCAGTTCACGAGCCAAGAAAGCAGCATTACCAAATCCCAGCTGGTCAGGTAAGAATGAAGAAACAATTATTAGGTCTACATCATTCGCAGAAAGTTTGGCGCCATCAATTGCCTCTTTTGCTGCACGATATTCTAAAGTTAATGCAGTTTCACCTTTACCAAGTACTCGTCGCTGAACAGTACCGCGAAATGGGTCATTTAAATATGGCATCATCTCTAACTCAAAGTCGTTACTTGGAGTTGATTCAGTCAACGACATCAATCTACACAAGGCTTTGGTTTCAGCTTCAGTAACTAGCTCTGGATATTTATCTTGATAATACTTATTAGTACGAACTACGCTTGGTAAACTCACTGCAAGCGAACGAATGCCTACTGGAATATGCATTTTTATCTCCTCGTTTAAATTTTGGTTTTCGCGGGAGATGCTTTATTATTTAATAATTTAAAACCCTGAATATAAGAAAATACTCCTACTGCCTATTCAAAAAATAAATTCTATTTACATTAAACTCTACTTTTATTCTTTAAACCTTACGGTATTTGCGGAAAATTACTAAGTTTTTCCTAAGTATTTACTCTTAATTTATTAAATCAATTATGTATTTATACTGTTAAACTAAACGTAGAGATTTTACGAATAATTTTAGGGCAAAATCATTTAAACAGTAAGAAATTATTACTCAATAGTATTATATTTTTAAAAGGCGGGCAAGGATGCCCGCTCCACAAGAGAGTTATAAAAAGTTTCTTGATACGCCAGAAGAATATGAGCAATTAAATATCTAAGGAATTATTAGTAATAAAATTAATTATATCAACCAGTTCGTCAGGTTCAATAGGCTTTGATATACTGGCTTGAAAACCTGCTTGCATGATTTTATCATTTGATTCATTAGCATAGCCACTTATTGCTACTGATTTTAATGGTTCAGTCCATTGTAAACCAAGTGTTTTTGCTTCTTCGAGTAACATATAACCATCTTTATCAGGCATTATTAAGTCGCTAATCAAAATATCTGGTTTATTTGTTTGCAAAATTTGTAAAGCTTGTGTTGCAGAATTAACTGCGGTAACTGTGGCACCTTCGTTTTCTAAAAGCATTACTAGTAAGTCTAATGTATCTGTTTCATCGTCAACTACTAAAATTTTTAATCCTTTTAGTAAAGAATTTTTTAATGTACTAGAATTTTTGCTGGCGCCTTGTATAGTTGTATTATATTGGCTTGTGACTTTATTTAACAATGGCAGTTGAATTGTAAAAGTTGCTCCTTGGTTTACACCTTGACTTTCTGCTTCAATAGTGCCACCATGCATTTCAATTAACTTTCTTGCTATCGTCAATCCTAACCCTGCTCCTTGATGAGTACGAGTCCGAGAACCATCTTCTTGACGAAATTGTTCAAATACATAAGGAAGAAATTTATCGCTAATTCCTTGCCCTGTGTCACTAATACTAATTTTAACACTATTCTCACTATTTCTATTTACATCAATACAAACTTTTACAGTCCCTTTTTCAGGGGTAAATTTGATGGCATTAGATAGTAAATTCAAAATTACTTGATATAATTTGCTTTTGTCACCTAATACTTCTACTGTTGAATCATTACATACATACTCTAAACTTATCGATTTTGCTCTAACTGGTAAATGGGTACTGTCAATGGCGCCTTCGATGACAGATTTTAAATCAACAACTTTACGTTCAAACTGCATCTGTCCAGATTTTAAACGCGAAATATCTAAAATTTGTTCAACTACACCTTGTTGTCGCTTTAAGTTACGTTCGATAACTTCTAAACGCTGGTTTCGAGTTTTTTCATCAAAAGGATATTTACGTAGTAGCTGCGTCCATCCTAATATGGCATTTAATGGTGTACGTAGTTCATGAGAAGCTATCGATAAGAACTCATCTTGAACACTATATGCTTGTACTAACTCTTCTGTATATCTTTGCTGTGCAACTTCACGCTCTTTTCGGTCGGTAATATCTAAAATAATACCGCTAGCTCTTATGGCTTTACTCGAATCATCGTAGAAAAAATGTCCTTTACTCGCTATCCAATGAATACTATTATCTGACCATACAACACGAAACTCTTGATAAAAGTCACTATTATTTTCTAAAGCAAATTCTAATGCTTGGCTAATTAAATCTCTGTCTTCATTATATACACAATTAATAAAAGTTTCATATGTCCCATCGAAACTTCCTATTTCCAGACCAAATAATCGTTCGTGATTATCATTCCAGGTAATAGTATTTGTTATTAAGTCCCAGTCCCAAATACCTAAATTTGCGGCGTCTTGTGCTACTCTAAATCTCTCTTGGTGTTCGTAGAGAAGTTTTTGATTAGCTGCATACTCTTCTTTAATTCTTTTTTGTTCTAAGCACTTTTCAATGGCAACAACAAGACGACGATAGTGTTGCTTTTTTAGAACATAATCGTCTAAACCTGCTTTCATTGCTTCTACTGCTATTTCCTCAGTACCACTGTCTGTAAACATTATAACAGGGCAATTAGGATATTTATCTTTTATTTTTCTTACTACTGTTAGTCCATCAATCCAAAGTAGCTTGTTATCGGTTACTGCTAAATCGAAATTACCTGTTAATAGTGCTTGCTCTAAATCTTCTTCGTTTGTAATTTCGTCAAATGTTATACCATGAGCAAATTTTAGCTTCAATTCGCGAGCAGCGAGGAAGCGGTCGTTGGGGTTATCATCAATAAGGAGAATGTGTATTGACATTTTGCTTCGCACATGAATGGATTTTAGTATGGGGCGGGTTTATAAATATATTAAAAGAAAGTGTACAATTTTGGTTAACCCGCTCTTACTAGACAGATTGTAGTTGTATCCAAAATTTGCTACCTTTTCCTAATTCGGAATCAACTCCGCATCGTCCGTTCATCCTTTCAACTCCTTTACGTACCATAGCCAAGCCTATTCCAGTTCCTGGGTAAGATTCAACGCCGTGTAAACGTTCAAATACACCAAATATTTTGTCATGATATTCTGGCTTGATTCCAATACCGTTGTCTTCTATCCACAGAATGAAATTATTTTGATTAGTTTCTGCACGAATTATAACTTTTGGTTGAACGTTAGGAGGAACAAATTTAATTGCATTAGAGACTAAATTAGTAAATATTTGTATGCATGTAGTGTAATGCCCTAAAGCGGTAGGTAAAGAATTAATTACATCTACTTCTGCTTGTTTTTGTTGTAGTTCTTCTTCCATTTGTGCTAAGACTTGAGAAAGTATAACATTAATATCGATAGGTTCTAATTGTAACTCTATACGGCTGAGTTTACTATAATCTAACAGGTTATCAATTAAAGTGTTAGTTAGGTCAGCAGCACTGGCTAATCGCTGAAGATAATTTTGGGCTTTTGGGTCTAATGAGGAAATATAATCTTCTAATAATGCTTCGGCAAAACCTTGAATGCTTCGCAACGGCGCCCGTAAATCGTGAGATACTGAGTCAACAAACATTTTCAACTGCTCAATCACATCTTCTAAATCAGCGGTACGTTCTTGTACTCTTACCTCTAACTGTTCGTTAAGTTTTTGTAAAGCTGTTTCCGCTTCTTTTTGCTCGGTGACATCTTCAATTAGTCCCTCAATAAAAGGTTCATCTTCTGTGGTAATTAAAGTTTGTGATAACTTAATCCATTTGACTTTCCCATTTTTTTGATGCAAAGCAATTTCTTTTGATTGTTGTAATTGCTGTTCAATAAGGTTTTCTTGTTGCCAAAAAAGCTGCCGTAAATCAAGCATTTGCGTTTCGGAAACGGTTTCTAAATTCAACAAACGTAAAAATGCGTTATTACCTTCTAATATGCGACCTTCAATAGTACAACGAAACACACCTACGTTTAATTTATTTAGAAGTGACTGCAAACGATTTTCGAGACGTGATACTTGATGTTCTGCTTTTGCACGCGCTAAACTAGACCGTGCAGCTAGTGCTAAACGTAAATAATGCTTTTGAGACTTAATAATATAGTCATCAAGCCCGCTTTTCATTGCTTCTACTGCTATTTCTTCGTTCCCGGTGCTGGTAAACATGATGACTGGGCAACTTGGATAATGAGACTTGATACTCAAAAGTACGTGCAATCCATTATTCCAACAAAGTTGGTAATCGGTGATAACCAAGTCAAAGTTATTTATCGCTAAAGCTTGTTCTAGCTGTGATTCGTCTCCAATTTCAGTAACTTGTAAGCTAGAAGAAAATTCTCGCTCTAGTTCTCGATGTACAAGTAAACGGTCATCTGGGTTATCGTCAATTATAAGGATATGAGGCATTTACGATGAGGGCGCGTTTAGGAATATCTTAAAATAGAATGTAGATTGTTGGTTAACCCGCCCTTATTCGGCGCCGACGACTTGCACTTCTGGGGGTTCGTTGTCTACTAGCCAGTATAAGGTTAAAGTTTCTACGACTCTTTTTAGTGCTTTTATACCGTTGGGTTTGACGAGGTATGAGTTGGCGCCTAATTCATAAGCTAAGTTTACATCGGCAGGTTCGCGCGAGGAAGTAAAAATAACCACAGGTAAGAGATTAAGGCAAGGGTGCTGTCTAAGCCAAGCGAGGATTTCGTGTCCTGAACGGCAGGGTAATTTCAAGTCTAGTAAAATCAATTTGGGTATGGGAAAGCGTTGACGGTCTGCGTATTCTCCCGTACCATTGAGGTAAGCAATTGCACTATCACCGTCATCAATAATTTGCAGCGAAACATTTATATTTGCCTTTTGAAACGCGCGTTGAGTCAAATAGATTTCGTTTGGGTCATCTTCTACCAGTAAAATGGTATGTATTGTTGTCATACTTACCTGCTATCGTCTTTAAGTTCAATCCAGAAACTACTGCCTTGTCCCTTTATAGACTCGAGACCAACATGACCCCCCATTCTTTCGACTCCTTTACGAACAATTGCTAACCCAATACCTGTACCTGGGTAACGCTCTATTCCATGTAGACGTTCAAAAACGCGAAAGATGCGTTTATGGTGTTCAGCTTTTATACCAATACCATTATCCTTTACCCATAACCTGACCCATCCTGGAGTTTTTATTTCTGCCCATATTAGTACCTGTGGTTGTTCACCAACTCTTACAAATTTAATTGCATTAGTTAATAAATTAGCAATCACTTGTGCGACGGTACTAGGATGCGCTAAAACTGTAGGCAGTGGCGCCGAAATTATCACTTGAGCGTCTTTTGCTTTTAAATCACTATCTAATTGAGTCATTACCTCAAACATTACGTTATTTAAATTTACTGGTTGCAAGTATAAATCTGCACGACTAAGACGACTGTAAGCGAGTAAATCTTGAATCAGATTTTCTAAACGCTGGGCAGAGTTGACAATTCGACTAATATATTCGTTTCCCACTTCGTCAAGTAGCTTACCATAGTCTTCTGCTAATGCCTCCGCAAAACCCTGCATTGCCCGCAACGGCGCCCGCAAATCATGGGATACTGTATAAGCAAATGCCTCTAACTCGTTATTAGCGGCTTGCAACTGAGATGTACGCTCCATAACTTGTTGTTCCAAAGTTTCTGTTAAATGACGAATTTGTTCATGTGCAAGTTTTTGTTCAGTAATATCTTCGGCAATACCAACATAATAATTGAGCGCTCCTGTTTCGTCACGAATAGGAAAACCCCTATCCCATATCCAGCGAACCGAACCATCAGGACGTATAATTCTGAACTCTATATTAGTAAGTTGCCCATTTCTTTGTTGTTCTAGCTTGCTTAGAACTCGCTCATAATCTTCTTTCTGTACCGCATCGAGCCAAGAAAGTGGCTGACTAATAAGACTATCACACTCACGATGCCAAATTTTTTCATAAGCCTTATTTGCATAAAAATGCTGGCTAGAATCTGGACTAGCAATCCAAATGATGGCATCAAGATTATCAGCAAACAAACGAAACCGCTTCTCACTTTCATTTAAAGCGGTCTTAATAAACTGTTTTGATATCTCAAGTTCCAACTCCAAGCGAGTTTGCTCAATTAGCTTGTGAACCGCAAAGCGTAAACAAACCGCATCAATTTTTTCTTTTATCAAATAATCATAACTTTTTCCATTTAGAACCAATGCTTCGTCTTGCTGGGGTGTCAAAATGATTACAGGCAACTTTTGATTATTAAATTCTGCTTGTAATTGTTCGACAAATGCGCGCGCGTTCATGTCGGGCAACATAAAATCGAGCAAAATCACATCAGGTTTACCTTGCTTACATAACTCTAATCCAAGAATCGCTGACTCTGCCTGCAAAATCCTATAGATATACTGTTTATCTTGCTGCAGGTAACGACGATAAGTTTGTCGGTCTTCATAATTGTCGTCCACAATCAGAACCGTCTTTTGATTCTGTATCATTGCTACCTGTGTAATCTATCTATAACATTGGTGGTATATCCAAACCGACGAAATTGGTTTAGATAAGTAACTTATTATTTGATGATAGTAACAACTCTCAACAAATCTTAAATCTTTCTAATTGAAGGTAGATATCAAATTTAAATACTCCATTATTCATAAATCTTAGTTCATATTACGTATAAAATCAGTCTTTAGATAGATTATATGATTTTAACATTTTTGTATTAACGCGATAATTAAGAGCGGGACACTACGTGAATGCGTTTCTACATTTTGATTCGCATTACAATTTCGCTACAACTAAAATAACTATCTGTGGATAGGGGAATTATCCGTAGGTTTATGGTTAAATTAGGTAACAGTAGTCATATTAAGATATACCTATGCTCGGCTCAGAAATTTTAGAACAATATGCCACAGGTAAAAGAGATTTTACTGGTGCCGATTTAAGTGAAGCAGAACTCGAAAATGCCAATTTATCTGGTATAATATTAGACAATGCGTTATTAGACGGTGCCAATTTGAACAGAGCGAACTTAAGTCAGGCAAGTTTACAAAATGCTGACTTGAATGGAGCGAACTTATCTAATGCTGACTTAACTTTTGCCAATTTGACAGGAGCAGTTTTAGAAGGGGCAATTTTGGAGGGTGCAATTTTAGATAGTGCGAACCTTAGTCAGTCAGAACTAACGGTAGCTAAAATGATAGAAGCTGACCTAAGTAGCGCTGATTTAAGCGAAGCTAATTTAAATGCAGCCAACCTTGATAAAGCTAATTTAACAGGAGTTGACGCACATCAAGCTGATTTAAGTAGTGCCAACTTGGCAAGTGCTGATTTACATGAGGCAAATCTAAGTGGAGCTAAATTAGAAGGCGCCAATTTAGAAGGAACGATTTTAGAAGAAAATACAGATATAGATTAATCTATGAACATGCGAGTTACCGTTGGTCCTCCATCATTAACAATCAACCACGGCAGCACTTTTATGGTGACTGACTTAGATGGGCAGATTAATCAAGATAAATTTTTGGGTATTTTTACAGATGATACTCGTTTTTTAAGTTACTATGCTTTTTATGCCGATGCTTTACCTTGGATTCGGTTGCGGTCTACAACACCAAGATATTACGCTGCACAAGTATATCTGACAAATCCAGAATTGACAACTGAAGATGGAATTATTCCTAAAGGTGCCTTATCACTAACTGTGGGTAGAACAGTAGAAGGAGGTATTCACGAAGATATAGATATAACAAACTATAGTACAAAAAAAGTCAGTTTTAGTTTTGAAATTGCCTTACGTTCAGACTTTGCCGATATTTTGGAAGTGCAGCAAGGTAAAATTATACGTCGAGGATGCATCGAGACAAGATGGGATAAAGAGCATAACGAATTACATACGACTTATCAAAATAAAGATTTTTCTCGCAGCATCATTTACCAACTTCGTAACTACACATCTCAACCTCATTATGCCAACGGTCGCGTTACGTTTGAAATTGTACTAGAACCAGGCGCCAGTTGGCATACCTGTGGTAATTTTATTCTAGTACTGGATAAACTAACGCGCGAGCCTTTAAATATATGTTATGACTCTGCTGTAGATACAGAAGTTAACTCGAAATTAGAACATTTGAATCAAAAATGGGTTGAGTCAGTCACCGAACTAACAACAGTAAACGAAGAAGTTTATCGAGTGTACAAACAATCTGTCAGAGATTTAGCGGCACTGCGACTATATGATTATGATTTGGGTGATGATATTTGGCTACCTGCTGCTGGTGTTCCCAAGTTTGTAACAATTTTTGGACGTGACAGTTTAATTGCTAGCTTACAGACTACAACAGTTCATGCTGGCTTTGCACGCGGCGCCTTAAAAAAGCTATCACAACTACAAGCGACAACATGGGATGATTGGCGTGATGCAGAACCAGGTAAAATATTACATGAAATACGTCATGGTGAATTAGCGCATTTCCAAAAGATACCTCATACACCTTATTATGGAACCGCCGATGCAACTGTATTATATTTAATAGTGTTGCATGAAACGTGGAAATGGTTAGGGGATAATTCGTTATTAAACTCGTATAGAGATACAGCATTACGCTGTTTAGAATGGATTGATAATTATGGAGATTTAGACGGTGATGGTTTTCAAGAGTATAAAACTCGTTCGAGTAACGGTATAGAGAACCAAGGTTGGAAAGATTCGGGAGATGCAATAGTATATCCTGATGGTAGTCAAGTAGAGGCGCCGAAAGCCTTGTGTGAACTTCAAGGATATGTATATGATGCCTGGATACGCATGGCTGAAGTATTCGATGCTTTAGATGAACATTCGTTTGCCAACTCACTACGCACCAAAGCATCACAACTTCAAGCAAGGTTTGAAAAACACTTTTGGTGCGATGATATAGGTTATTATGCGTTTGCACTCGATAAAGATAAACAGCCAGTAAAAACTATTGCTTCAAATCCAGGTCACTGTCTCTGGAGTGGTATTGTAAGTAAAGAGCGTGCGAGTCGTGTAGTTGAAAAACTTATGGCGCCTGATATGTTTACAGGTTGGGGCATAAGAACATTATCAGCAGAAAATCCTGCATTTAACCCATTTTCTTATCATCTTGGTTCAATTTGGCCTCATGATAATGGTATCATTGCACTAGGTTTGAAGAAATATGGTTTTAATGAAGAAGTTGCTCGTGTTGCGCGCTCTGTATTTGAAGCTGCCAGTTATTTTGCATCTTATCGTATACCAGAAGTATATGCAGGTATTGAAGAAAAACCAGGTGCCTTTCCGGTTCCTTATATAGAGGCAAATGTACCTCAAGCATGGGCAGCAGGTTCAATATTCCAACTTTTACAGGCAATACTCGGTATAAGTGCTGATGCACCAAACAACAAACTTTACATCAACCCATGTTTACCAGAGTGGTTGCCAGAAATTACACTACGTCGTTTAGAAGTTGGTAAGAGTAAAGTTGATTTGAAATTTTGGCGCCAAGATGAATGTACTTATTGGGATGCTTCAATTATATCAGGTGATATTGAAATCGATCCTCCCTAGCCCCCCTTAATAAGGGGGGAATAAGAAGGGTGTATAAAATAATAAATAGTAAGCTTATAAACGGAAGCAGACGAAAAGAGATAAACTGATGTTCCTGATAAATAAATAAAACACAATAATCATTCCAGAGACGGAGAAAAACGAAGCTAGAGTGTCCTGGCTAGAGATAGATGTACTTTGACGGCAATAAAAGTTATTCAATATATATAACGAAAGTTGTTTCTTTATCGAAGAGGTAAATATTCTTATCAACTCGATAGACAAATATCTAGCCAACATCAGAAAAATGGGTTATTTGACGAATGATTTAATAATTTAATCTGAAATTTTAAAAGAAAGTGACGCTCGAACATACTAAGATGAAAGAAGCTGTGCTACTTAATCGATAAGCACTTATCCTTCTTCCTCACTACTTTGTTCTTAGTTTAAGAAACCAGGTTTCTAAGGTTTCTCATTATTCGTACTCACACAAATAGAAAATAGCACAACGTGTCAATTTAGCCATTTCACAGGAGTGAATTTGAATGTTTAGTCATTTGCATCGGTTATTAGCAAGTACTGTAATGGTAATGGGAGTCTCGATAGGCGCAGTTAGCCCTGTCCTCATTTCCACCTCAGCCCAAGCCCAGGAAACAGTTGGTGGTAATGCATCAGATTTAAGAACTGCATCTCAAAAAATATCACAAACACCGGCGCCAACACAGGGAACCGTTAATTTTCCTGATGTCAGTCAAGATTACTGGGCACGTCCTTTTATTCAAGCGCTTGCAGAAAGAAACATAATTGTAGGTTTCCCTGATGGTACTTACAAACCAGAACAACCTGTAACCCGCGCAGAATTTGCGGCGATTATTCAAAAAGCTTTCAATCAAAACCGGGTCAGACAGCTACCAACAGGTGGTTTTAGAGATATACGTTCCAACTTTTGGGCAGCACAAGCAATTACAACAGCTTTTGAAACAGGATTTTTATCTGGCTACCCAGATAATACCTTCCGACCAAACCAGCAAATTACCAAAGTACAAGCAGTCGTTTCATTAGCTAGCGGTTTAGGATTAACTGGTGGTGACACAGCAATTCTTGCAAGCTCCTTCACAGATGCAAACGCCATTCCTACTTATGCTGTATCTCAAGTTGCTGGCGCCACACAAGCAAGTGTTGTTGTTAATTATCCAGATATTAGAGTATTTAATCCAGAAGTACCACTAACACGCGCGGATGCTGCTGCACATGTTTACCAAGCATTAGTAAGACAAGGAAGATTGCAACCCATTGCAAGCAACTTACCTGCTGCTCAGTATATTGTAGGGTTTGCTCAAACTACTACACCACCAACTGGTACTACAGGTAGTGACATAGTAACCACAGCATCAGCAAGTAATTCTTTTACAGTTTTAGCCTCGTTGTTAAAAACAGCAGGTTTAGCAGAAAGCTTGCAACAGGGTGGACCATTCACAGTATTTGCTCCTACAGACGAAGCATTTGCAAGACTACCAAAAGAAACTTTAGACCGCTTACAACAGCCAGAAAACCGAGAAACTTTAATTAGAATATTAACTTATCACGTTGTACCCGGACAGCTAACGGCTAGCCAATTAAGAACTGGTGAAATAAACACTGCTGAAGGTAAACCAGTTAATGTAAATGTTAATACATCTGAAAATCGAGTTACAGTTAATAACGCTCAAGTTACTCAGGCAGATATTTCAGCTAGTAACGGTGTTATCCACGCCATCAACAGAGTTTTAGTTCCATCCGATGTTAGCTTAAACTTAGGTTCAGAACAAGCAGGTGTTGAGGCAGGTCGTGCAACCCGTGGTGGTAGAAGCTATATCGGCGCCGCAGGTAATATTGGTATAACTGGTGGTGGTGGCTCATCACTTGGTGAAGGTAATTTCGCGGTCATCAGTAAAATCGGCTTAACAAACTTTTTGTCTGTTCGTCCGAGCGCTGTATTTGGAGACAATACAACTGTGTTAGTACCTTTAACATTTGACTTGGCGCCACGTGCAGCCAACCCAACAGGAAACCAAGCATTCCCAATATCACCTTACATTGGTGCGGGTGTTGCGATTGAAACCGATAACGATGCCGAAGTTGGACTGCTATTAACTGGTGGTTTAGACATCCCACTAGGTTCTCGTTTCACACTTAACGGTGGTGTAAATGCAGCATTTCTTGATGAAACCGATGTTGGCATACAAGTAGGTGTAGGCTTCAACTTCTAATCTTGTGTTTTGTGGCACAGGCATCCTGCCTGTGCATTCAAAGTAATTATATTTAGCTATATCTTATTTGTAGAATTAATCTACTACTTGTGGTAGGGGGCTTTACACGATGAATACAAGTAGGATTTTCAATAAATCCAAACCCTGCATTGCCAAGAAGCGTTATTTTATTGCTTGAACCGAAATATTTTTCAATTTTGTCGGCAGTAATAATATTATTCGAGAATAACAGTGTTTGTGGCGTATAGTTCCCGTGACTTTTTTCGATATATTCATGCGGACCTGAATCGTTATCTTTAACATCAGTAATATAAAAATTGAGTGTCAACGATTCACAACCAACGACATCATAGTGCCAGTTAGTAGGTGCATAATCACGATTTATGTTAGTATCACTCGGTGATGTAGGAAAGCTCCACGTTAGATGTGATGTGATTTTAGTTGGTTTATAACCAAGAAATTTAGTTGCTAGTTGAAGCGAAATTCTATTGTATGCAATTGCGGATATTGAATCGCACTTGTGAGTATTCGTAACAAGTCCACGATATATTTGTTTTTTACAGACTGTTTTATATTGGTGCGAGTAAAATGCAATTCCATCCAACTTTGGGTCAACACATAGAGTTGATTTTGCGTGCAATAGAATCGACGATACCAAGTGTGGTTGTAAATTTAACCCGCACCACACTGCTTGACTATTAACGGTAGAAATTGCCTTGGGAATATCAACACTTGAAGCAAACACATTCATGTCATTCGCTTCCAAGTCAAATATTTTATTTATTTGCGCTTGTTTTTTATAATAACCAACAAGATTTCGATACCAACCAAATCGACCTAGCTTTTCAAATTTATTTATATTGATGCGTGAATTGAAATCAGTTGGGTTACACGTAAACATTTATGTATGTATTCTTGCTGAACTAAACACTATCATGCAGTCAGCAATGCTTCGTTGCCTACTGGTACAAACACGTTGAAGAATATTAAGCTTTACCATAATTATATAAACTATTGGTAACGTGACCGAAATTATAATTAAGTTTGAGTGGCGCCATATTACCATTCACAGTTATTTTACTTGCTTAGATGTATAAAATATATACTAAAATACTGAATATAAAAAGCGAATAATTTAAAATATGCACCTGGCAACGGATTATTAACGGATGTAACGGATAGGTTGTTTTAAGTAACTATTGGTCTGTGTCATTTATTTTGGTTAGTTGTGGCACAGGCATCCCTGCCTGTGTGGTGATGTATTTTTTACCTTATTAGGCACAGAGTACACTGAGAGAAGATAATTCAACCACATAAGGAGCGAGACACGCTCGTACACAAAGTAAAGAAGAAAGGTGGTACGGTTATGACGCCTTGAAGGATTCGATTGTAGTAAATTGTTACCGTTGTTGAAAGGTAAAAATCACTGTTACTCATTGTGACAGGGGAAGCGCGAAAATACACAAGTGATGCAACATCATTACACCCAATTTGTTAAATGTAATTGAGTGTCGCTATTGTAATAGAGTTTGTCTGCGTGAGCTACAGTACTTAAAAGAAATCCCCCTCTCTCTTCGGGGGACTTCATAAGTAAAAATCTTAGCCCCCCTTATCAAGGAGGGTTGGGGGGATCAAAATTCAAAATAAACGCAATACTGGCAGCATATTAATATTAGATAAACTCGATAAAGTTAGTTATTTTAATTAGCATTTAAACATATTTTATCTGATAAAATAATATTGTATTTAGTTTTAAATGGGTGAATTTATGCATGGCAAAAAGAGTATTATCAGATTACGATAGCCCTTGGAAAGAAGCATTAGATGTATATTTTGAATCATTCATGGAGCTATGTTTTCCTCATATTCATAGAGACATAGATTGGCAAAGAGGTTATGAATCATGGGATACAGAATTAAGAGAAATAATTAGAGACGCTGAAATTGGAAATAGGGTTGCAGACAAGTTGGTAAAAGTTTGGCTCCATGATGGAGAAGAAGTTTTTGTATTGAATTAGATGGGATGGTAATAAACGCTCGTGAGTCAGTTGTCACGGCTTTGAGGACACGGTTTGGTGTTACACCAACAGAAGTTAGCGAGCGTCTTGAGGCAATAGATGATTTAGATGTGTTGAGAAAACTTCTCGAACAATCAATTACTATAGCTTCTATAGAGGAATTTCAGCTTCGACTCAATGAAATTCCCCCATCTGAAGAAGCCTCGGAATAATAAAACTTGTAAGTTGTGCTTTACGTTTTGATTAAATACATGGTAGAGACGTTACATATAACGTCTCTACCGTATCTTGGGTTTTATGCGCGTATTTACCATTTTAACGGCGCCTTTATAATGAATTACGCTTAAAAGGCGCCTAACATGACTATTTAGATAGTAAAATTATATACTTTTGGTCAAGGTAAAAAGCCGTGTTTTTCTCAATATAAATACGAAATTCGCGTTTTTAGGTCAAATAATATACCTTTATATTGATTTTTGACTTACTTCGGCGCCTAAATAATACATTAATAATACGTGTTAAAACGTTCCCAATAAAGGGAGTACTTTAATTTTTAGCAAATCAATCAAGTCAGTATCCATATAATTATAGTCGTCTAGTATATCTAAGCAAATAACTCGCTTGCCTTTCAAATACGGCTTGAATTTTTTTGATAGCTTGTTTCGATGAGCTTTTTCCATGACAAATATAATATCCGCGCGTTCAATAGCTTCAACAGATAGAGGTATTTCAGCGTCATGGTTTAAACCCGCAGATTCTACATCTAGTCCTTCGTATTCAGAAAATACTGCTTCTGCTGTCGGACTTCTGAGTTTATTTTGGCTACATATAAATAAAAGTTTTTTGATTTTCACGCTTTATACTGTTGTATTCAATCTAGTGATTAATTGAGTCCATTTTAATGGACTTAAGCTTTTAGCCTATGGGTTTTAACCCTAGGCGGGTTTTGTGAGAAAAATTATAATAAAATAAATGCACAGGCAGGGATGCCTGTGCTACAAGAGATAAATATTTAGTTGTTAAAGCTTAGACCATTTCTGATTGTTGCATAGCAGGTTGAGGTTGAGGTTGGAACATGAACAGCGAGTATACAACGTCTCTACGGATATTTGTCATCATATCTAAGAATAATTCGTAACCTTCGCTCTTATATTCAATTAATGGGTCTTTCTGTCCATAACCACGTAACCCTACTGACTCACGTAAAGCATCCATACCTTGTAAATGCTCACGCCATAAAGTATCAATACGTTGCAAAATAAAGAAGCGTTCGGCTTGACGCATTAAACCAGCTTGTATTTGGTCGATTTGTGCCTCTTTCATATCATAAGCAATACGAACTTGCTCATGAAGAAAAGCTTTAATTTCGCCCACCGACATGTCTACCAACTGTTCTGATTGTAAATCAGCTAGTAAATAAACAAATTCTTTGACTTTTTCAACTAATTTATCGAGTTCCCATTCTTCTGAAGGCAAGTCAATATTAATATAGTAGTCAACGATGTCATCCATCGTCTTCTCAGCATATTTAATTACTTGCTCTTTCAAATCTTGCCCTTCTAATACCCGGCGCCGTTCCGCGTAAATAGCACGACGTTGGTTATTCATAACTTCGTCGTACTCAAATACTTGTTTCCGAATGTCGTAATAATATGTTTCGACTTTCTTTTGGGCGCCTTCCAAACTGCGAGTTAACATACCTGACTCGATAGGCATGTCTTCTTCGACGTTGAACATGTTCATCAAGTTGGCGACTTTCTCTCCTCCAAAAATCCGCATCAAGTTATCTTCTAAACTGAGGAAAAATCTGGCGCTTCCAGGGTCTCCTTGTCGTCCAGCACGTCCCCGTAACTGATTATCGATACGTCGCGATTCGTGACGTTCAGTTCCTATTACGTGTAACCCACCTAACTCAACAACTTTATCATGTTCAGCTTTGGTAAACTCTTCATACTCGTGTCGAATACGATTATAAGCATCACGCAATTTTTGAATTACTGGGTCATCGGTAGGCGCCTTTTCTGCGGCAACAGCAATTCTTTCTTCTGCCTCAAGTTCTGGTAAAGAGCGCTCACCATACTCACGTGCAGCAAACTCAACCGCTTGCTTTAATAAATTCTCAGTCTCTTTTCCAATTTGAGTAGGAAAAATTTCTGGAGAAGCACGCCAAGTTTTAACCTTTTTACCAGGTACAAACCCTTGACCACCACCACCATGACCACCAGGTAAACCACTAGCACGTTGAATACCAAAAGTATCTTCGTCTTCTGGTTGAACAAGACGTGGCATAAAGTATTCGCGCACTTTCAAACGCGCCATGTACTCGGCATTACCACCCAAGATAATGTCAGTTCCACGACCTGCCATGTTAGTCGCAATAGTTACAGCACCACTTCGTCCTGCTTGTGCAACAATTTCCGCTTCACGCTCTACGTTTTCTGGACGCGCGTTAAGCAACTCGTGGGGTATCTCCATTTGCCGTAACAACTGACTGA
The DNA here is from genome assembly GCF_019977735.1 of Calothrix sp. PCC 7716. Taxonomy (GTDB): domain Bacteria; phylum Cyanobacteriota; class Cyanobacteriia; order Cyanobacteriales; family Nostocaceae; genus Dulcicalothrix. The sequence goes on from NZ_AP025018.1 coordinate 8,379,496, forward strand.
GATACTCAGATTTTTCAACACTAGTAGTACCCACCAATACAGGTCTACCTTGCTCGTGCATTTCCGCACATTCCCTAGCAATGGCAGTCCATTTACCGTTTTCAGTCTTAAAGACCATATCCGATAAATCTTTCCGCATCCGAACCCGGTTTGTGGGTATTATTGTAACTTCCAGTTTGTAGATTTTTTCAAACTCAGCTTCTTCTGTTTTTGCTGTACCCGTCATTCCACCCAATTTAGGGTATAAAAGAAACAGGTTTTGATATGTAATTGTTGCAAGAGTTTGAGTTTCTGGCTGAATTTCTAAGTGTTCTTTTGCCTCAATCGCTTGGTGTAAACCGTCACTCCAACGGCGCCCAGGCATAACACGACCTGTAAATTCATCAACGATAACCACTTCACCACCACGGGTAATATAGTTAACGTCCTTTAAAAATAATTCTTTAGCTTTAATAGCATTAAATACAAAATGTGCCCAAGGGTCTTCTGGGTCAAATAAGTCAGTAACTTCAAGTAATCTTTCAGCTTCTGCAAACCCTTCATCAGTTAACAATACGTTACGTGCTTTCTCATCAACCTCATAATGCTCATCTTTTTTAAGTGCATTAGAAATTTCTGCGGCTCTGAGATATTTTTCGGTTGGTCGTTCAACCTGTCCCGATATAATTAACGGTGTACGTGCTTCATCAACTAAAATCGAATCAACTTCGTCGATAACGCAGTAATTAAAGGGACGCTGCACAACATCCTTGATATCTGTCGCCATATTATCGCGCAGATAGTCAAAACCAATTTCACTATTTGTTACATAAGTAATATCGCAGTCGTAATTCTTCTTACGCTCCTGCGGTGTCATACTTTGTTGAATAAGACCTACACTCAAACCCAAGAACCGATGTACCTGACCCATCCACTCAGCATCTCGACGAGCTAGGTAGTCGTTAACGGTTATTACGTGTACACCTTTACCAGTTAGAGCATTTAAATAACTTGGCAAAGTCGCCACAAGAGTTTTACCCTCACCAGTCTTCATTTCGGCGATTTGCCCTGTATGCAGAATAATACCACCCAACATTTGCACATCAAAGTGGCGCAACCCTAACACACGCCGTCCAGCTTCTCGAACAGTTGCAAAAGCTTCGGGCAAAATATCGTCAAGAGTTTCACCCTTTGCCAAACGCTGTCTAAACTCTACTGTTTTCCCCTTCAACTGCTCATCTGAAAGGGACTTAATTTCTTCCTCAAAGAGATTAATATCAGTGATGTAAGGTTGGTATTTTTTAAGTTTACGAGCGTTGGGGTCGCCCAACAAGGTTTTTAGCATGGCGGTTAATTAACTAAACAAAGAATGGGAATAATTAATGAAAGGCTTATAGATTATAGACATTTCACATAACCGAATTTAATAATTATCATCGGTTATACTCTAACAGACTTATTATATAGACGGTTACTTGAGACCAATATATATTGAGACTGTTTCCATATTAACCTAGGTTGTCCCCAAAGCTTGTCAGGAACTCCGACCATACTCCTGTCGCAATATCCCACCTTATTGCCACTCCTTGCTTAAGCTGCGAAAGTCATAATTATTTGCTCCTGGATGACATGTTACACAACTACTAACTTGCGTAGGGTTTGGTAGTTTAACTTGAGGATGTAAAGCTTTGAAATAACGTGAGCTATTTAAACGGTACGGTATTTGCTCGTCTTCGAGTATTGGACGCGAAAAAGTCGAAAGGTATCGCCACACCAACATACGCGGTGGGTCTACTAGCGGTTGAAGTTGTGAACCGTAATGTTGACTATCGGAAAGAAGGTTTTTCCAGGTTTGAGTCGGAAAAACTGACGCAGGCAAAGCAATATGACAAGTCGAGCAATTTTCTAAGTAAAGCTCTTGTCCAAGTTTAAATTGTGCAGGTACTACATCTACTGTACCAATAGAAGACGTTGCACCGTCATTTGGAGTGGCGCCGTTTACACTTGTAGCAAAAGCTAACAACCATCCCATCGCAAGACTCCAAGCCAAAACTATTAAAAGTAAACCAATCGGATTACGTTTTAGCCTTTTTTCCTTACTTTTGCGTTTAACCAAATTAGACATTTTAAATTATGGACTGGAATATTGTACTATGTAGTTCTAACGAACAAAACGAATAAATCTTAAACTCACCAAAATATAACCTGCATACACGCACTATACATTCAGAGTCTTATATTAGCTGTTTTGTTGCCATTACATAGTTTTTAAGATAACTATTGACATCTTTGATTAATGTAAGGTAGGTAGGAATATTGGCAACGGATGATAAACAGATGTAACGGATGCTCTATCTCTAGCCAGTAGTACTAATGCTAGCAATTTCACGTTGGTACTACTGGTTAGCTTAACCAGTAGTACCAAGTATGATGATTTGAAGCCATGTTGTAATTCAAAGCAGTTACTTCAAGTCAATAGTTTTGGTATGTTGGCACCTGTCGTAGGGTGGGCAGTGCCCACCTTACAACACCCCAAAATTAATGACACAGACCAATAGTGTTACAATCCATTAAAATCTAAAATATAAATTAAGGTATTGGTACTGAGCGTAATATACGCTCTATGACACTCTTAGCTCGGCGCCCACCTACTGGTATCAAACGATGACACAAAACATGAGGCGCCAGAAACTTAATATCATCAGGAATTGCATAATCGCGTCCCAGCAAAAAAGCAAGAGCTTGGGTTGCTTTTTGCAACGAAACCGTACCACGAGGACTAACACCAAGAGTAATTTCTTCATCTTGCCGTGTCGCTCGTACTAAATCAAGAATATATTGTTGTAACGAAGTATCTACTTTTACACTTGCACATAAACGACGTAACTGTGCAACTTCGTCTAAAGTAATACAAGGCTCCAATGCATCAACTTGTGTACCCTCCGAAGCACGCTGCAACATTTGAAGCTCCTCGTTTTCTGATGGATAACCCAGACTTAATGACAGCATAAACCTATCCATCTGAGCTTCTGGAAGCGGAAAAGTACCTTGATACTCAATCGGATTTTGGGTAGCAATAACGAAAAATGGTAAGGGAACTGGACGCGAAACACCATCAACAGTTACTTGATGTTCTTCCATTACTTCAAGCAATGCTGACTGAGTTCTAGGTGTAGCTCGATTTATTTCGTCTGCCAGTAGAACATTAGCAAAAACAGGTCCAGATAAAAAACTAAATTCGCCGCTTTTGGGGTTCCAAATATTAGTGCCTGTTATATCGGTCGGTAAAAGGTCTGGAGTACATTGTAATCTTTGAAACCTACCGTCAATAGAACGAGCTAGCGATTTTGCTAATAAGGTTTTACCAACACCTGGGACATCTTCTAGTAGCGCATGACCACCTCCAAGTAAGGCAACCAATACCAAACGGATAGATGTAGTTTTGCCAACTATTGTTTTTGCTAAGTTTTGTGTCAATGCGTCAATTTTTTCTCTCATGTCCCACCCTCCCATCGCACAATTAAATAAAGGTACGGATATACATCCGCACCCTGGCTTTACTTCTTGAGTCCTATATTGAGTGTTCCCGTAACTAGCCAAAAATTAACACGTCAACTTAAAAAAGCTTTGGCTTCTTTGCAGTCAAGTTGAATTTGGTTCTTTAATGCTTCTAGAGAGGCAAATTTTGTTTCAGGTCGCAAAAATTTCTCTAGCTCAACTACCAACTTCTTACCATACAAATCACCTGCCCAATCGAACAAATGTACCTCAGTGGTTACATTTTCACCATTTACTGTGGGACGGTTGCCAATATTCATTACACCAAGAGCAAGGAATTCAAGATGTTCTGAAGTACCTGACGCTTCAAATACACGAACTGCATAAACACCATTGCGTGGCAAAAATTTATCTTTAGGTAACTCAAGGTTTGCAGTCGGGAAACCAATTGTTCTACCAAGTTGTTGACCTTTGACAACAACACCGTGTAAACTATATGGTCTTCCAAGAAGTTGTTGTGCCCGTTCAACATTACCCTCTTCAAGGATGGAGCGAATTAGTGAAGTTGAAATGCGCGTCATTTCTGGGCATGTGTTTTGTGCGGTACTATCGTGCTGAGTATCAATTTCTAAAGAAACAATCGTTACAGGAATATTGTACCTAGCCGCGATAATTTGTAGGTCATATGCGGTTCCACTGCGTTTTGAACCGAAACGAAAATCTTGCCCAACACTAATTTGGGTTGCTTGAAGCTGTTGCACTAAGATTTTCTCAACGAACTCCACAGGAGATAACTCACATAATTCGCGGTCAAAGGGCAGCAGTACTAATTGTTCGACACCAAGCAGTCGTAATTGCTTAACTTTTTCATTAAGAGGTGTTAGCAATGTACGAGGTTTTCCGCTAAAAAATTCTTGCGGATGAGGGTCGAAGGTGACTACAGTCGAGTGGATATTCCTTTGTTGCAACTCTCTTGAACTCAAATTTAATCCCATCTCCGTGCTGGATGAGATGGGTTTAATAACCTGCTGATGTCCGCGATGTACACCATCAAACTTGCCAAGTGCGACAGCAGTAGGCGTTAGAGCTAATTCAGCTTGATTAGTAACCCGCACAGAACACCCATTTGGAGACAGATTTAGCACTTTTTGGTACTGGGATAAGCGTGTTTATGAGCGATTCACTTCAAAAGGCTAACTGTCTAACGACCATTAACTTTTAAAGCGAAATCTATCACCAATCTAATCTAAAATCTTCTATTACTCCGGTTATCTATGTCTATTTTAAATATGGCTAACGGGAAAAGTTTCCGACAGTGGGACTGATACGGGCACCTCAAGCACCATTCCTTCTTTTGCCATAACGGCGCCAGAAAACTTTTGTGCAGCTTGTTTGCCAACCGAGTCCAAAAAATCATCATCGTGTGCTGGGTCATGATGAAAAATCACCAAAGTTTTGACGTTAGCAGCTTGGGCAACTTTTACTGCTTCTTGCCATGTCGAGTGACCCCAGCCAATTTTAGGAGATTTTGGAGAATTATATTCCTCATCTGTATAAGTTGAATCGTAAATTAGAATATCGGCGTTACGTGCTAACCAAAGAACATTTTCGTCGAGATGGTCAGCAAAATGCTCTGTATCGGTAATATAAGCAGCGGCACCACCACACCAGTTAACCCGATAGCCAACAGCTTCACCAGGGTGATTGAGCGGTGCCGTTTCAACGACAATATCATCAATTTTAATTGGTTCTCCTGGCGCCACATCATAAAAATCCAAATCAGCCTGCATAATTTGTAAAGGTACAGGAAAATTGGGATGCAGCATTTGGTCGTTAAGACGTTGCTCAACGGTAGAACCATCAGGTGCAATGGCACCGTATATACAAAAATGGTTTCCTCTTACAAATCCAGGAGTGAAAAATGGAAACCCTTGCATGTGGTCCCAATGCGAATGAGTAAAAAAGATGTGCGCGGTCGCTGGCATTTGGCGCAATAACGATTGCCCCAAAACATGTAACCCTGTACCACCATCGAAAACTAAACGCTTACCGCCCACTTGCATCTCAACGCAAGGGGTGTTGCCGCCATAACGCACGGTATTCGATCCCGGACAGGGGATGCTGCCGCGAACCCCCCAAAAATGCACTGTAAAATGTTTTTCTATCCTAGACATGAGTTAGTCAAAGCTTGATACTGAGTGGGCGATTTAAAACGTGACTCGTTTTGTTTAGTTTATACGCTATATAAAAGCAAATGGCAGCAAGCGTGAATTCACTGGTAATGCTATATACCTAATTTCATTTTACTTTCCAAAGTTTCTAAACATAGAAAAGTACTGCCGTTACTCTTGTACAGTTGTAATCAATCATGCACGTAGGCTTGATTTGTGAACTGCTCCTACTTTATAGCCTATATTTTGTCATTGTTGCATTGACTGACGGTAACTACTCTGTTTGTTTACCTGCTTGCCACTCGCCACCGATTTCCCACTCCCGCTTGCATAGCTCAGTCGCTGCTTTAGAATAAGTAAGATTATACTGTAAAGGAGTAATACTTATGTAGTTTTCACGTATAACATGCACATCTATTGGTATATTTTGAGGCAAATTTAAGCCAATAGGAGGTTCAATATCTTCTTGAACTTCCCCAGTGAGCCAGTAATAAGTTTTACCACGTGGGTCAGTACGCTTGTCAAAAACATCAATGTAACGCCGCACTCCTTGCCGTGTAACTACGGCGCCTCTTATTTCTTCCCACTTGACAGCAGGAACATTTACATTTAAGAGCATCAAATCTGGTAAAGGGTTTTTTGCCAGTTCGGCTATCAAAATAGAAGCAAAATCTGCTGCGGGTTGAAATTCCCGAATTGTATGACTTGTCAAGCTAAAAGCAATACTTGGAATACCTTCGATTAAACCTTCCATAGCAGCCGAAACCGTCCCAGAATATAAAATTTCTGTACCAACATTGGCGCCTTGATTAATTCCCGACACAACCAAGTCAGGCGCTGAATCAAGCAAAGCCCATAGCGCTAACTTGACACAATCCGAAGGAGTTCCATCACAAGCCCAAGCTTTGATGCTGGGATGAAATAATGACTCAACTATTTCGGCACGAATGGGTTGATGCAAAGTTAGTCCATGTCCGGTTGCCGAACGCTCCCGGTCTGGACACACCACAGTTACCTCATGACCAGACTGAGCTAAAGTGTTAGCTAGAGTCCGGATACCTAAAGCAGAAACCCCATCATCATTGCTAATTAGCAGTTTCATTTAGTTAGTAGTGTTGCTATAAACAATTAATAAACAATATCATTAACGATATCGTCGTTGAACATTCATGCCGAGTCAGGGACGCATAAAACTTGATTTAATTTGATTTATTTTAAAAATTATAGTTTCTTTTTGCTAATCTAATTTATTACAAATACTTTTCAACTGTATCAAAAAATTAATAAATAACTAATAAAGTACATATTACACTATTCAGTCACTATGACATCAGTTCAGGATAGATGTTGTAAACTCAGTATTGCCCAAGCACGTATTAACAACCAACAGATGAGCAACCCTGAAAACGACTTAGAAGCTCAACTAAATGCACTGCGTACTGATGGAGAAAACGCAATTCGTAGCGCTGACACCCTTGACCGACTAGAAGAGTTGCGCGTTAACTATCTAGGTAAAAAAGGTCAATTGTCTGTGCTATTAGGCAGCATGGGCAAACTGAGCGCTGAGGAACGCCCCAAAATAGGTGCCGCAGCCAACACTGTAAAGGAAGCTTTACAATCTAGCCTTGATAAACAACGCACCGCATTAGAAGCAGCAAAAATACATGCACAACTTCAAGCGGAAACCTTAGATGTAACAATGCCAGGTATTTACCAGCGTCCTCAAGGTCGTATTCATCCTCTCAACGGTATTATTGACCGTGCCTTAGATATATTTGTCGGTATGGGGTATACCGTTGCACAGGGTCCAGAAATGGAAACTGACTACTACAATTTTGAGGCATTAAACACACCTGCTGACCATCCAGCGCGCGACATGCAGGATACATTTTACTTACCTGACGGAAATTTACTCAGGACACAAACCTCCTGTGTACAAATACGTTACATGGAAGCTGAAGAACCACCAATTCGTATTGTGGCGCCAGGGCGAGTGTATCGTAAAGATGATGTAGACGCTACCCACTCAGCAGTCTTTCATCAAATTGAACTCTTAGCTATTGACGAAGGATTAACTTTTACCGACCTCAAAGGCACAATAAAAGAATTCTTAACTTCAATATTTGGCGACCTACCCATTCGCTTTCGCGCTTCTTACTTCCCATTCACCGAACCAAGCGCCGAAGTAGACCTACAATGGAACGGACGCTGGTTAGAAGTAATGGGTTGTGGAATGGTTGACCCAAACGTTCTCACCGCAGTCGGTTACGACCCCGAAGTATATACCGGCTTTGCCGCAGGTTTCGGTGTCGAACGCTTCGCAATGGTACTACACCAAATGGACGACATTAGGCGCCTGTACACCAGTGACCTCAGATTTCTAAAACAATTTTAATGTAGAGACGCGATACATCGCGTCTTTTATTTTTCGCATCATTACCGACAATTATCGCAATGACCACAACGCCAATTTTCAGATTCCCCACCAAAACCAAACCCTTCTAACAAAGACTGCCAACGACACCCCCTACTATATAAATACTTATGCATTTGTTTAGAAGCATTTAAATGCGTACTTGCTTGATGCTTCCCCCCAGGAATAATTCTGTAATTAAAAGGGTCAAGCCATTCCAATTGACCATTACTATGAAGCAGCGAAAGAGCAGTTGCACTACCAGGATATTTTGTTATTACAGTATTTATTTCACCTTGTTGCGGAAGCTTTTTTACAAGCTGTTGCGCTTCAATCTGCTGCTCTCGCATTTTCAACTCAAAAAAATTCTGTCTTTGTTTATCTTCAGGGTCTAACCATCCAGTTGGTTCGCTAACTAACGTTAATGCTTCAGAAGGTTTCCCATCTCTTCCCGCGCGTCCAATTTCTTGTACATACTCTGATAACATTAACGGTGCGTGGAAATGAACAACCCATCGGACATTCGGTTTATTCACTCCCATTCCAAACGCTGAAGTACAAATTACAAACGGTATTTTATCGTTTAACCAACTTGCTTCAATGGCACGGCGCCCTTCTGCATTTAACCCAGCATGATAAGCTGCTGTAGAATAGCCCAATTCTTCAAGCCAAGCTGCTAACTCTTCACTAGAACTACGTTGACGAACATAAATTAAACCTGCTTGCTTTGGTCTATTCTTAATAAATTTTAATAATTGTTGCTTACGACCATTAGGTGTCCATGCAATACGAACAGTCGGATTCAAATTAGAACGATATGGATTAAGTCTAAATATTTCAGGTTTCTGTAATTCTAAAACTTTTTGTATTGTCTCTTGAGCCAGGGGGCCAGCAGTGGCAGTAAATGCGGCTATGCTTATTTTAGTTCCCACTGGTTTATATTTGAGCAAAGCTTGACGCACTGTCCCCAACCTTCGATACGCTGGACGAAACGTGTCGCCCCACTGCGTCAAACAATGCGCTTCGTCCAGTATGATTGCCGTAATATCAATTTCTGGTTTAATTAATCTTTCCCATAGGGGTGGACTAAATAAAGTCTCTGGAGATAAATACAACAGTCTTAACTTTTGTTCTTCCAACGCTTTTAACGTCAGGCGCCGTTGTATAGATGACAACTCGCTGTGTAAAAGTGCAGCAGGTAACTTTTTGCAGTGTAATTCCTGCACCTGATTTTCCATTAACGCTATTAATGGAGAAACAACCAGCGTCAAACCAGTTTGAAGTAACGCTGGCAATTGGAAACAAATCGACTTTCCGCCACCAGTCGGCATAATAACCAAAGCATCATTCCGCGCGAGTAAACAACGAATTATTTCTCCTTGGGGCGAACGAAAATCTTCATAACCCCAAATTTCCCGAAATGCTGCACGAACATCATGCCAAGATGAAGAAGAAAGTCGATTCATATTTGGGAGTAGATGCTCCTATCTCCTTGCACACTTATTTTCAACGTAATCATAAATATACATGTGCATATGTAATCAATGCTTCAGCGTTTACACTGATTTATGTATAAATTGTAATACTGATTATCATAATTCAAAACTACCTAAACCCCTCCACAGCAACATTAAATAAGTTTTAAGACTGATTTGTGTATTTATCCCACGTATAACTTACTACCTTAGAAGGAAGACACGCTCACAAAACTTGAAGACTCAATACAAGAAACGTTAATTTTTTAAATTTTGCGGGAACTCTATAAACAGAGTGTAATAATTCACAACTACATATGAACACAGCTGCGAACATAAATGAATTTTCCGTAACTAGTGTATTGACTCAGGACAAAATTCAAAGTCGAGAGAAAGCAAATAACTCAAATACCGATTCAGACACACTCGGTAATTTGGCAACTCATAGAGATTTTTATGTGCGTCGTGCAGTCGCAACACACTACAACACCCCAAAAACAGCTTTATCAAAGCTAGCTAGCGACGCAGAAGAACAAATACGCTTTTATTTGGCAGCAAATCCCAATACCCCACCCGAAACCTTAACTCAACTTGCTTCTGATGAATCTGGTGATGTGCGCTCACAAGTTGCTGGTAATTCCAATACACCAGTAGATATCCTCGAAGAACTAGCCAAAGATATTTACATGGAGACACAACGTCAACTAGCAGAAAACCCTAATACCAGAGCTACAGTCCTAGAAAAAATTGGTCATAACATGGTTGAACTTGCCGAACTGAAAGCTCTATCAAGTCAAGAAGCGGCAGTCTTACGAGGAATCTCAATGAACTCCAATACCCCATCCCAAACACTAGAAAAAATCAGTACAATTCAAAATAGAGAAAACCACTACTGGCTATTTGAACTTGGCATCGCAAAAAATTGCAACACATCAGATACCTTATTAGAAAAACTAGCTACTCATCCTGACTACGATATTCGTTATGCTGTAGCCAACAATTCCAACACACCCGATTTCGTACTAAATATATTAGCTACAGACAAAGAATATTATATTCGCCAAGCAGCAGAAAAAAGATAATTGGTTATTATTGAAACCGGGTTCATACTCGACTGCAACAAAAAAGCCCGGTTTTTGTAATAAGCACTTCAGTGCTTACCTCATTTCAACAACAAATGCAGCATTCAAGCTGACTAAACCAAATTAAATTTTGGCATCCTATCGCGCGCGCAATACCAGGTTTATTCACCCCATGTTCCATATTCTTAAAAATCACAAGCTCAGTTTCTACACCAACATCACATAAACCTCGATATAGTTCATAAGTATTAAATACTTGACGCGCTTATTAGCATCACTATGTTGAACTAAAGTTGGCGTGCAAAAATTCTTAATACTTAATATTAAGTCATTGACGAAGCTTTTTCATAAACTTCCATATCATTCCAAGGAGGCGCCTGACAAACATTAATGAAAGTGAATGAACGTTTATTCGTGAGATTGATAGGCGCCTTTGTCACCCCTTCAGGGAAGAAATGGTGTACTAGTAGCTCTACTTAAGCAAGGGAGGGGGCTGTTACTAAAGTTAGAATATTGGGTATTAACCTGATAAGCTCTTTTAACGATTTGGTTAAAAAAGAAATTGGTAAGCTTTAATTGCCTAAAAATTTGCTGTGGGTCGGCAAGATGAGTTTTTGGTAACTGTTCTCCCATTTCTTTAAAGACCAAACCAAGAGGTACATTGATTTCATCTTGGAGTTTGAGACAACGGATAAAAAACGGACTAAAAGCTGAAATGAGTGAGCCTACCCCGCCTCTTGCTTGTCCCCAACCAATATAATACAGTCCTTTGTAATCTTCAAGAAACGAACCTCCATAACATTTAACCACTGCGAGTTCCACGCGCTGAAGTTCTGGGGAAAGAAACGGGTACACAACGTTGTAACCTGTTGCACAAACGATGAGGTCAAATGCTTCTCTAGAACCATCAATAAACTCAACAAAACAACCATCTAACTTATGCACAGCAGGTTTGGGTTTGATTCGTCCATGCTTGATATAGTAAGGAACTTCATTGTTCAGGGTAGGATGCTTGTCGAAAACCCGATAATTTGGTTTAGCCAAACCATAATTGTCATGAGTGCCAAAAGTCAAGCGTATGATCCCATAAGTTATAAGCCGTTGAAACCATTGCGGCATCCACCATTTGATTAAATCAGCAACAGGGAATCCAGCAAACGACTTTGGGATAAACCAGACGGATTCGCGCATACTGAGAACACACTTAGCTCCTACACGAGCTGCTTCTGCTGCTAGGTCGCAGGCTGAATTTCCTCCACCAATAACTAGAACCCTTTTACCACGAAGTTGGTCAGGATGTTTGTAATCTTTAGAATGAATGATCTCTCCGTTAAATTCTCCTTTTAACTTGGGAAAATGCTTACACCAATGATGACCGTTACATAACAATACTCCTTTATAAATTTTCTGTTGACCATTGCTAAAAGTGACTTCCCAAAGATTGTTTTCAACTGGTCGTACATAACTAACTGCACGATTAAGCTCAATAAATTCACGCAAGTTAAAATGATTAGCAAAAGCGTTCAAGTAATCCCGCATATTTTGAGCGCTAGGAAAGTCGGGGTAATTATCTGGCATTGGAAAATGTGTAAATTGAGTGACTTTTCGTGATGAAATAATGTGCGCTGTTTCATAAACGCCGTGATACCAATTTCCACCAATATCGTCACTAGCATCAACCTGGTCGTAGGCAATATTAGCAGCCTTCAATGCTTGAGCCATACCCAAACCAACAAAACCAGCCCCAATAATCAAATGTTTCTTAGTTGTATCATCCACCTTGAAATCTCCTTGTAAATATATCATTAATTCTGTCAATTAATTGGGGTAAATATCTTTTAAAAATATGAATTATTCTTGCCATTGCATCAGGAAATATATGCAGTTTATTGTTAACAATTCCTTGAATTGCCTCACTTATTACCTTTGCTGGATCAGTGACTAAATATTCCGGTAAATCTAAATTGGTTTTGGCTAAAGTTCCATATCTTTCTGACTGAAGAATTGGAGTACGGCTAAAAAATGGATAAACAGCCGTAACCTTTACATTATAATCTTTTAGTTCATTGAACAGCCCTTCGCTAAAGCCACGTAAACCAAATTTGCTAGCTGCATAAGCAGTTAACCCTGCCATACCTGACCAACCCGCTACGGACGAAATATTGACAATGTGTCCCTTTTGACGTGTAATCATATCAGCAGCAAACAAGGCACTTAACCGCATCGGCGCCAGCAAATTGACCTGCATAAGGCGCTCCCATTTCTCGTTGGGAATTTCGTCCATGCGACCATAGAACGCAATACCCGCATTGTTAATCAAAATATCAATGCTGATATTAAGTGTTCTTACTTGATGATAAAGAGTTTCACATCCTTCACGGGTAGAGAGATCAACACTCAAAATTGCCAGTACATTCCCAGTCCTGGCTTTAGTTTGAATTGCTTCAACTCGTTCGCGCAAAATACCTTCATCTATATCCGTTAAAATCAATTGGCTACCAGCCTCTAACAACTGGCGGGTTAATTCCTGTCCAAACCCACCAGACGCGCCAGTGATTAGTACGACTGCTTCGTATAGTTGGGTCATAAAAAAGAAGTTGGGATAGAGGATGAGGATGGAAATTAGGGAATAAAAGCCTTAAACGTATTTTTGATGACCTTATTAAGGGTTAACAAATTATTCAAAAGTTTGGCAAGCATTTTGACGTTGAATTTTACTATTAAATAATTTTGATTTTACATATACACTTAACTAAAGTTAAGTTGTCAGCAAGAAACTGATAATATTTGTAAACTTTTAACTTCTTTATATGTGTGTTCAGGTAAGCAGTCGGCGCCAGTAGGTTGGGTGTCCGATTGGAACCCAACATCAAAAACATCGAATATTTGTTGGGTTGCGCCTGCGGCGTACTACGTAAACTATTGCCTCCAACGCCACTTGCTTTATGCCGGGAAACCCGTCCACCGCAGTGGCTCCCCAACCTACTAATCTAAGTAGAATCCCTCTATACTCTCCCCTAAAATATAATGACAAAACCAAATTAAATTTTGTTTCATCAGCGCGCGTGCAATACCTGGTTTATTTACCCCATGTCCCATATTCTTAAAAATCACAAGCTCAGTTTCTACACCAACATCACATAAACCTCGATATAGTTCATACGCATTAGATACTGGTACGCGCTTATCAGCATCACCATGTTGAATTAAAGTTGGCGTGCAAGAATTCTTAATATAAGTCATTGGCGAAGCTTTATCATAGACCTTCATATCATTCCAAGGAGTATCACCTAAATAATAGTGTGTAAAAGGGTGAATATCTGTACTCACATAGTAAGTAACCCAATTACTAATTCCTGCGCCTACACTAGCAGCTTTAAACCGTTTACTATAAGTAGCGCAAAAAGCAGAAATATATCCACCCTGACTCCAACCCATAACACCAGTTTTGTCACCATCAACAAAACCCAGACCAATCAAATAATCAACACCAGAAATAACATCCGCATAATCACCAGTACCCAAATCTTGATAATTCAAACTGCGGAACTTTTCACCATACCCATTACTACCTCGGTAATTAGGTAATAGTACAAGAAAACCTTTCTCCACAAAACTCTCAATAGGATAAGTATTCTCATCTAACGCAACTGGAAGCGACGTTGATTTAGGCCCACCATGTACCCTAACTAACAAAGGATATTTTTTACTAGAATCAAAATCAACAGGTTTACATAAAATTCCTTCTACTTTAGTACCATCTAAACTAAACCATTGAATAACTTCTTTTTGAGCAAAAGCCTTATTCTCTAGTACACTTGATTTATTTGTCACACGCACATCATTATAATAAAGCTCGTAACACTCTTTAGAATCACCCTTTATATAAGCAAAATTTTCACCATCTAAACTAATTGCAGCAATTTGAATATATGACTTATTATCTGAAACAAGTGGAGTAACTTTGCCATCTAGTTTTAATAAACCAAGATTACTGCTAGTTTTATATTGCCACCAAATTAAAATACCTTTAGTCGTCCAACGTAGCGGATAAACACATTCATTAATACCCGTAACATCCGGTGTCAGCTTAGTAATTTGATTATTGTCTAAATTATATACAGCTATATACTTGTCATCAAACCATTTGCCAGTACGTAAATAAGTAAAGCAAACACAAGTACTATCTAGAGAAAATAAAATATTACGCTTAACACCAATAAGAGGAACGTCAAGTTTGTTAACTTCCTTAGATTCAATATCTAAAATATAAATCTCGATTTTATCTTGTTCTGCTAAATTTGGCGAAGGTGTAGCAAGCAAAGCGACTTTTTTACCACTACTAGCAACATCAAAATCATGTATATGAAGATTTTTTAAACATGTAAACTGTACAGACAATTCATCTTTCTCTTCTTTATTACCATTATTTTCTTTATTTTCATTACCTTCGCGCAAATCTTTCGGTAACTTACTAGCTTGCAAAGTTTTATCCAAACCTTTTTGCAAATCTAGATAAAATAAAGTACTATTGCGGTACTCACGGTTAACATACTCAACATCTCCATAAATTTCTCGTCGTTTTTTGATAGGTTTAGCTTCAACTTCACGTGAAACAAAGAAAAACCCTGAGCCAGAAGGCGCCCATTGAAACGCGGTAATATCTTCAGTAGCATAAGAAACTTGAAAACCCGTAACATCACCATCAGGCTTAATAAAAATTTGCCTTTTCCTATCCCTTTCACTCGGTCTTGCTAAATAAGCCAGAGTTTTGGAATGTACACTATCGGAAGGCGCCCATTTAGGTTGATAACTTTCATTTTTACCGCACGTCAATGGATAATTATTCCCATTTTCATAAACCCAAACATGCCATTGATAAACATTGCTATCCCAATCAACTTGACGTTTAACATAAGCAACCCTTGTTCCATCGTTACTAATAGAAGGATTTGACAGCCTTGGCAACGCAATTAATTCTTCGATTTTAAGGTATTCTGACATTTTATTTTTGATGTTGATAATTTGATCCCCCCCAACCCCCCTTACTAAGGGGGGGCTAAGACTTTTTAAATTTTATTATGTAGATACAAGTTTAAAATTCATTCTTGTTCCCCCCTTATTAAGGGGGGCTAGGGGGGATCATAATCATAATAATTACAATCATCTATTTTCCCATTCCTCTCGACTAATTCCATAAATTACACATTCTTTACCCAAAACTTCCGTTGTACCCTCTAACTTCTCCCCTAATTTCTCCGCAACACGTCGAGAAGCAGCATTCTCCGGCTGAATAATACTAATAACGTGCGGTTGTTCTAGCTCCTCAAAAGCAAACTCCATCGCAGCAGTACCTGCCTCAGTTGCAAAACCTTTTCCCCAAAATTCCCGTCGAATCATCCAACCAATCTCAAATCCTGGCCATCCTTCAGGGCGCCAACAACCCACTCTACCAATCATGGCGCCGCTAGTACGTTCCTCAACAGCCCATGACCCATACCCACGTAGATGCCAATGTCCTAACATCACTGCCATAAGGCGCCAAGATTCAGAACGGTTAGAAGTTTGACCCGAACCAATGTAGCGCATAACATCAGGATTACCGTACATATCAGTGAAAGCATCTAAATCATTTTCCTCATATCCTCGTAAAATTAAGCGTTTCGTTACGATTTTAGGAATTTGCATAATTTTTATAATCAAACACTTTTTATACAATATTTTTTAAAATTGGCACTTTTAATTTTATACATCATTATAATGTAAAATATTATAAAGCACCAATTATAGCTCCCGACGTTATTTTTTCAGATTCTGATAGTGTAATCCCTGATATAATTTGGATTAGTAATGCTAACCAAGCGAACATGCTACGATTAGCTAAAGAAGAATTAAAAATAAAAATAATTCAATTTGCCTCAAAATAAAACCACTTGTAATCTTGTAAATCTTGTAAATCTTGTAAATCTTGTAAATCTTGTAAATCTTGTAAATCTTGTAAATCTTGTAAATCTTGTGGAACGGGCATCCCTGCCCGTCCTTGCCCATAAATTAAAATAACAAAACTTTATTAAACTCTGTAATCAAGGCGCCAATTGCCAAAGCTTCACAGATTTATCACCACTTCCACTAACAAGAGTCTTACCATCACGACTAAAAGCTAAACCATAAATTCCACCAGCATGACCTTTTTGTGTAATAATCGCTTTCGATGTCTTAATATCGCGCAACACAACTTCAGAACCCAAACCACCTGCAACAAATAACTTTCCATCAGGACTTATTGCCAACGTATCAACACCTGCACCACCAATTGAAACATTATAAATTAGCTTCCCAGTTTTCAAATTCCAAGCTTTGAGATTTTTACCATCAGTTTGTTGCAAAGGGCCAGATTGAAAACTATCATCATAACCACCACTAATTAAAGTTTGTCCATCGGGACTAATAGCAAGAGAAATGGCGCCACTTGCTTGCTGTTCTGGATTAAATGCATCCTTCGGACGTGGTGGTGTCAAAGTTCGCAATTGTTTTCCGGTCGCTAAATTCCACATGCGAATCTTACCGCCATTTTCACCACCCCTAAATAACATTTTAGCATCAGGACTAACCGCTAAAACGCGCGCTTCAGATTTTAGAGAGCGTTGAAGCTTCCCAGTTTTAATATTCCAAAGCTTGATAGTATTATCTGCACCCGTACTAACGAGCGTTTGCCCATTAGGAGTAACAATAGCTGCAAACACACCATTTTTATGTGCAGCAATAGTTCTAACTAACTGACCAGTCTTAGTATTCCACAGTTTAATTGTCTCAGTATCAGAACTTACAAGCGTTGCTCCATCTCGTGTAAATAGGCGCCACTCCATTTTCTTCCCAAGTGGCATAACTTCGACGCGATTTCCCACCTTTTTTACGTTCCACCCCCAGAGATAAAAACCCATCTGGTACAACAGGTATATTCGTGTCAATTCCTGTTGTATGGTACACTGCCATGTCTACACCAAAGAACCAATCTTCTCGTTCTTTCCAAATAGATTTCAGCAAAAATAACAAAACGTTAGGCAAATAATTTTGGTCTTCGTTGTCCACAGGTGTATCGTCAGAACAAGGTAACTCTTCTGTGCTTGGTAACGCAAAGGCTTTGAGATGGTCTGACAGCATAGTCTTTATCTCGATTGGCGTTTAGTTATCTGATTATATACTACTCAATTACACCACTAGTACCTTTGTTGTTAAAACATCATACATGTAGAGACGCGATTATTCCCTGCGGGACACTACGTGAACGCGTCTCTACAGTATCGCGTCTTTACATTTATTGCACGTCATATCCATTGGCGCCCTTTACGCTATAAATTCAAAAATAGCTTGTAACGTAATTTACCTTTTGGGCATCATGACACAAACGCTTTCTATCAAAACGAGTCAAAAATTAAACCTTAGTCCTTTATCAATGCCCAACCGCTTGTTGTTGGGCCCTGGCCCTTCTAACTCTCATCCAGATGTACTTCAGGCGATGAATACTTCACCTGTTGGGCACCTTGACCCTACGTTTTTACATATAATGGATGAGATACAATCGCTACTTCGGTATGTATGGCAAACTGATAACTCGATGACTATTGCTGTTAGTGGTACTGGAACTGCGGCAATGGAAGCTACTATTGCAAACTCTGTAGAACCAGGTGATGTAGTTTTAGTTGGTGTAATGGGTTACTTCGGTAATCGTCTTGTTGATATGGCAGGACGTTATGGTGCCGATGTTCGCAGTATAACTAAACCTTGGGGACAAGTTTTTAGTTTAGATGAAATTAAAGCAGCGATGGAAACCCATCGTCCGCGTATTTTAGCATTGGTTCATGCAGAAACTTCTACTGGCGCCCGTCAACCAATGGAAGGAGTCTCAGAACTGTGTGAAAAATACGGCACTTTGCTATTAATCGATACAGTTACAAGTTTGGGTGGAACTCCAATATATTTAGATGAGTGGGGTGTTGACTTAGCTTATAGCTGTAGCCAAAAAGGTCTAGGTTGCCCTCCTGGCGCCTCTCCTTTTACAATGAGCCGCAAGGCAATGGAGAAATTACTTAACCGTTCCACTAAGGTAAAAAACTGGTATCTCGATATGAACCTACTTGGTAAATATTGGGGGAGTGAGCGCGTTTATCACCATACGGCGCCTATTAATATGTATTATGCTCTGCGGGAAGCGCTAAGATTAATTGCAGAAGAAGGTATTGAAAACTGCTGGCAACGTCACCAAAAGAACGTTGAATACCTGTGGGAAAGTTTAGAAAGTATAGGTTTGAAGATGCACGTCGAAAAACAATATCGTCTTCCTACACTTACAACAGTATGTATCCCCGAAGGAGTTGACGGAAAAGCAGTCGCGCGTAAACTACTCGATGAGCATAACGTCGAAGTTGGTGGGGGACTAGGTGAACTTGCTGGTAAAGTTTGGCGAGTAGGTTTAATGGGTTACAATAGTCGTCCCGAAAGCGTTGACAGACTAGTTAGCGTACTCAAAGAAGTCTTGAAATAAACCTCTTACCTGTGGAACAGGCATCCCTGCCTGTTCAGGAAATATAAAGGACAGGCAAGGATGCCTGTTCCACAAGAGAGTTTAAAGATTAAGTTGCTAACATATATCAGACACCTTTCCCTTTCTGCTATGAGTCTTTGTATAAACCCTACCTGTCCAAAACCTAATCACCCAGATAACGACGAGAACCGCTTTTGTCAAAGTTGCGGTTCCCAGTTAGAGTTACTTGGACGCTTTCGAGTAATGCGTCTACTTAGTGATAAAACAGGTTTCGGGAAAGTATACGATGCTTATGAGCGGGACCAACCCATTATTATCAAGGTATTAAAAGAAAACCTTAATTATGATGCCAAAGCTGTAGAACTCTTCAAACAAGAAGCATCAGTACTAGGAGAACTACACCATCCAGGTATTCCTGGAGTAGAAGGTTATTTTCTCTATCAAACCAGAGAAGGTTTAGGGTTGCACTGCTTAGGGATGGAAAAAATTGACGGACCAAACTTAGAGCAATGGTTACAGCAACAGCAAAACCGTCCTATTTCTGAAGAACAAGCAGTTGCTTGGTTAAAACAATTAGCCAGTATTTTAGTATTAGTACACGGCAAGCAGTATTTACACCGCGACATTAAACCATCTAATATAATGATTCGCCCAAATGGGCAACTAGTATTAATCGACTTTGGCACAGCAAGAGCATTAACAAATAGTTATATCGCAAAAGTTAGCAGTGGTTCAGGTAGTCAAACATCTATTTCCTCTGGTGGTTATAGCGCACCCGAACAAATATATGGCAAAGCTGTAACACAGTCTGATTTTTACGCTTTAGGACGCACCTTTGTGTTTTTACTCACGGGTAAGCACCCTGACACTATGTACGATGCCTATAACAACGAATTACAATGGTGCCCACATACCAAGAATATTTCACCAGCATTACTCAATCTCATCGATTGGCTAATGGCACACGAAATCAACAACCGTCCTAAAACTGCTGAAGAAATTTTACAACGCTTAGGTCAACTTGACCAATACCCTAATGCTAGTAGCGCAGCAACTGTTAACGTTGTAGGCGCCGTAGTTAATCCAAAAACAGAAATCTTATCATCACCTCATACTACCACCCTACCACCACAACCCGTATGCCCACCCGAAGAAGAAAAGCGCGATAAAGTCCCTTTGCTTGCTTTAATTAGTGCGCTACTAGTAGTGTTAGGATTATTAGGATTTGTCGCACTGGCAACTCGTTCTGATAGATATGCTACTGGTGGCAGTTATGGACAGGCGCCGGAGCGTAAAAAAGGTGATAAAGTCACAGTAGACTACTTCCCCTATCAAGAAGGTAAAGACAGTCAAGGAAGAATAGCCGAGTTTAACGTTGCAGTATTATCAGTAGAATATAAATGGTTATTAGGTAGCAGTTTTAAAATCAAACATAACGACCAAACAATAGATCTCGACACATTAAAATCAAACCTTCAAGAAGAAGGAATACAACGCATCATGGAAAACCCCAGCGAAATAATCTCAGTGGGAACAGCATCATGCGAAGGTAACGTAGCAACCGAAGAAGCGCGCGCATTAGAAAGAGCAAAACAAATTCAACTACTATCCAAAAAACTATTTAGTAATAACCGCAACCTGCAAGGATATAGACTATTAAACCTAGGGCAATTTAACCGCACCGACTGCAAAAGCAATCAAGACGCAACAGCCTATCAACGCAGTATAATCATTATCGGAGTACGCAAAAAATCCGAAGGTGTAATTTTAGACGAAGCACTAAGAAACCGCCTAGAAGAAAAACCCTTCGCCGACTTTAAACTAGAAGACTACTCATTAGGCGCCAAAGATAAATTTAAAACCATACCCAGTAATCTCAATTAGCAACGGATACAACGGATGTAACGGATAAGTTATTAGTTCCAAACAAGATTTGTAACTTGTAAGGTGGGCATTGCCCACCAAATTTAATGATTGATACAACTAACTATATCATTAAGTATTGTCTGCAATTTCATATTGAGAATTAAATTTTTAGAAGTCCCTTAGCGAACTTCCTTCAAGCTTTCAATTTGCTTTGTAAATAACTCTGTAAACATACTAATCACACTTCTTTCTTCGCGCACCTTAATATTAGCAGTAACAGACATTCCTGATTGCAAGGAAATTTTTCTGCCTCTAACATTAAGTGATTGTTGATTTAATCTTATTTTTATAGGAAAACGATAATATCGGTGGGTTTCATCTGGTGGTAATGCATCTGAAGCTATCCAAGTAATTTCTCCTTTAATATCGCCGAATTCGTTAAAGGGGAAGGAATCTATTCTGACATCTACTTTCATCCCTTCTCTCACAAAACCAATATCTTTATTGGTTATATATGCTTCAGCAATAAATTGCTCGTCGGGTACAATTGACAAGAGTTTTTCGCTTGGTCTAGTCACAAAACCGCTACTGCCAGCTTGTAAATCAAAAATCGTTCCAGCTATAGGCGCGCGGAGTTGCTGATATTTTGCATTTAATTGTGCTTGAGAAATTTTACTATTTATCTCAGCTAGTTGCTTTTCGTTATCTAACAAAATTTTAGTGAATTGGCTCTCTATTTCGGCAATTCTATTTTTATTATTAGTAATTTTTTCCAAAACATTTTTATGAGAAATAGTTACCGTATTTTTTACTTCTTGTTGCCCTTGTTGAATATCAAATTGCAGACGCTGTTGTTCTTCTAATAATTGCGCTACTTGTGCCTTAAGATTTTGTACTTTTTTCTCTTGCTGTAGATATTGTAGTTGTGCGATTGCTCCTTCTTTTGCCAAAGGCGCCAATTTAGCGGTAATTTCTGTTTCGATAGCTAAACTAGCTTGAGTATCTGTAATTTTAATTGCATTTTGTGCCAATAATCTTCTGATTTGTTCGACCTCTAAACGCGATGCATTAGAGCGACCCTCTAATTCCCTTCTAGCTGTTTGTAAGCGAACTTGTTCGTCACTCCCGAATTTAGAAATATTATCTGAGTTCGTCAATTCTTTTCGCAATAGCTCGTTTTCTCTAAGCAAAGCAGTACGATTTTTAAGTAAAGAATCAGCCTCTGGAGATAAAGAAATGCCTAAATCTTTACCAGATACATTCACTGCCGAATTAGGCTGTATTAATTGTCGATAAATTTTATTTTCTTGCATCAAACCATTACGAATTTTTTGCAGGGAATTTAATTCCGCATTCGTAGCAGTAGAATCAAAGACTAACAATAAATCTCCGGGTTTTACTCTCTGTCCATCTTTCACATGAACTTCTTTGACAACTCCACCCACTGGTGCTTGAACTTCTTTGACACTTCCTTCTGGTTTTAATTGACCAAGTGCTGGAACAGCTTGCTCAATTTTAGCTATACATGCCCAAGCAATACCGAGACATGCTGAACCTACTAAAGTCCCCATAATTACGCGCGACCAAACTGGAGATTGACGCAGGACAACAGATTGCTCAAAGCTGCGCGTATCGGTTTTGTCTACAAGCTTTTTTACAGCAGGTTTAAAAGCTTTGGGTTCATTTATTGATTTATTTGATTCTAATAGCGTGATACTATTTTTATTATTTTTGTTAGCATTTTTACCATTAAGTTGGTAATTATCTAGCTTAGTCATGACAATTTTAGATTTTATTTAGTACGTGAATAAATTTTGGATTCCTGACTTAATTTATAAAGTCGGGAATCTTATTGTTCAGACTGAATCGGTTAATTAAAAATTAACTTCCTGTTGATTATAGAGATAAAAATAATGACCTTCCATTGCCATTAGTTCATGATGAGTTCCTTGCTCAACGACTCTACCGCCATCCATAACAACAATTGTATTTGCATGTTTCACGGTGTTTAAACGGTGAGTGATAAAAAAGACAGTACTATGCTGAAACGCTTGAGCTAAATTCAAACAAACTTGTCTTTCTGTAATATAATCTAAGGCGCTAGTTGCTTCGTCCAACACTAATAACTTTGGACTTTGTAAAACAGACCGCGCGATAGCTATTCTTTGTCTTTGTCCTCCTGATAGTGATGCACCACGTTCGCCTACCTTGGTGTTGTAACCGTTGGGTAAGTCCATAATAAAATCATGTGCGGCAGCAATTTTTGCTGCTTCAATAATTTCCTCTGTAGTCGCATCGGGATTAGTTAAAGCAATATTTTCTTGAATTGTTCCTTCAAACAATAGGGAATCTTGAGGTACAAACCCTACTTGGCGCCGCAGTGAATATAATTCAACTTTAGAAATATCGTAGCCATCTATTAATATTCTACCTGATTCTGGTTCATACAGTCGAATTAATAATTTAGTTAAAGTACTTTTGCCGGCGCCGCTTCCCCCAACAATTCCGATAAATTGACCCGGAGCAAAATCAAGATTAATGTTGCAAAGTTGTAGCGGTCCATCTGTTCTAAATCTAAAGTAAAGATTCTCGTATTTGACGGCGCCAGTAACTGCTGGTAAGGGAATATTATCACGGTCGTTTTCAGCTTCTTGAGGAGTATCAATAATATCGCTTAAACGCTCTAAAGATAAAGCTGTTTCTTGAAAACTTTGCCACAGTTGGGCTAAACGTAATAAAGGGCTAGTAACGTAACTAGAAATAATTCTAAAAGCAATTAATTCACCTAACGTTAAGTCTCCCTGAACTACTAAATAAGCTCCCATCCATAAAACAAGTAAACTGCTGAGTTTATTAAGAAAACTACTTGCAGAACCAGCAATTGTAGAAGTGACAACAGTTTTGAAACCGGAGGCAATATAATCGGCATAACGCTCTTGCCAAGAAAAGCGTGAGCGCAATTCAATATTTTGGGCTTTGACTGTCTGAATTCCAGATATGACTTCTACTAAATAAGATTGCGTGACAGCATTACGTTCGGCTTTTGCTCGTAGCTGTTTCCTCACTAAGGGAGAAAATATTAATGTCAGTAAGATAAATATCGGAATTGTCGCTAAACCGACTATAGTTAATTGCCAACTGTAAAACAGCATGACAATAATGTAAATTACTGAGAATAGGGCATCTAAGCCCACAGTTAAAGCTGTACCTGTGAGAAATTGACGAATATTTTCTAACTCGTTAATGCGGGTCGCTAGCTCTCCTACTGGTCGGCGTTGATAATAGTTGAGGGGGAGACGAAATAAGTGGTCAATAATTTGTGACCCCAAACCCATATCAATTCGGTTAGTAGTATCAACAAATAAATAAGTTCTTAATGTCGTTAATAGCGATTCAAACAATGCAACAACTACTAGTAACCCTCCAAAAAGATGTAGAGTTTTGGTGCTATTTTGAACAATTACTTGGTCGATTATTATTTGAACAACTAGGGGATTCACTAATGCCGCTAACTGTACAAAGAAAGAAGCTATGAACACTTCTATTAGCACTCGTTTGTAACGCCATAAGTAGGGAACAAACCATTGTAAACCAAAGCGTTGTTTCGGTGTATCTTTCGTCGCAGAAAGCAGCAATACCCGCAACTTTGGTGGAGAAACGTTTTCTGAGCTTTCCAACTCATTCACCAACTCATTCACCAATTGTGCGGGTTGAAAGTACTGAATTCCTTGGGAGGGTACACCCAAAACCACGACTCTTTCACCCGTTTCATACAGCACCGCAAAACTATCTTCATAGCGAATTAACGCTGGTGTCGGAATCCGTTCGATTTGAGAAACAGGTACATCTAGCAGCTGTGACTTTAATCCCACCAACTCTGCTAAATAAGCACACAGTTGGAATGACACCGTACCAGAACGCTTGCTATTTTCAGTTAATATACGATTCACAATCTCCCGACGAAACGGCATTTGCAAATGTTTGGATACCATTTGAAAACAGGCAATCGCCGAATTTAGTTGTCCTTTTCCCTGAATAAATGGATATTTTCTTTTATCTTTTTTATATACGGAGCTAGCAACTGTCACCTTTTCATTTTCTGCGTAGGGAATATCGATTTCATCAAAATCATCGACTTCACTAACTTCTATATGCTGCTGCTGATTTATGTCTAGTAGTAATAAATCTGACGCACGCAAACCAATCAAACGTGCTGGTTTTTTGCCAATAATCTCTAATTTACCTGTACTATTACCCAACTCCAAACTTGAACCCGGAGAAAAGTTCTTTACCTTTCCCCCACCGCTGACAAACCAGATTCTTTCTGCATCTAATTCTTTTTCTAACTCACGAATGTTAATTGTTCTGGGTGAAAGGTAATGTACTTGGGCTGATAATAAAGCATTTTGAGCCAATTCTTTGAGATTAATTGCTGCATTCGCTTGGATTTGCTTTTGCATCCCCAAGACATCAAATATTTCCAACAAGTGACAGTGATTTTTACGCACCTGAGCAAAAGCTGGATATTTGCTAAGTAAATGCAAGTACTCCTCAGCATCTAATGTTAGACATGTTACTTCGCTCGATGCGATTGCAATTTCACATGCTGACTCTCGCAAAATACCAATTTCACCCAAAACATCTCCAGGTTCGAGCAATTTTAAGGTAGTTGGTACTTGTGTACGAGGGTCATATGTCAGTAACCGTACTCTGCCTTCATGAATAATTACAATCCGCTCGGGTATTTTGTCTTTCCCTAAAATATTCTGTCCTACACGATAACGAGTAGGGCGAATGTTTTTTAATAAATTAGCCAAGGCATCGCTTGGCAGCTTATCAAACCCTTCCAGCTTGACTATAAATTTAGCAATAGAATCCGTAGCAACAGACATACCAGTTTCCAAGTGGGATTTATCGAACTTAACTTTAAGTTTCGGGTCTGTATGCTCGAAGAAATTAATTTATCGAATTTGTGTTTTGCTTAACTAAAATTACATTCAACCATATTTAAGTAGGAAGGCGCAAAAAAACGAAAGTATGTAACGAAAAGTAAAGTTGCTCAAAAGCCTGTTTGCTCCTGCCCTCTGACTTCTGCCCCCTACCTTGTTTCAACGATAAATATTTATGCCCACCTACTTATGACTTTATTGAGCTATCTAAAGCATGATTTTTTTAAACTTTTTATTATTGTTAGCATCAATCATACTATATGATGTAATAATTGTTACATTGTATGCAAGTGAAAGCACTTATAGGTGAACTAAGTACGTAGTAGAGTTTAGAGGCAGAATTCGATATTGGTAACTCGCAACTAACTTAAAATCACTAGTATAAAAAACAACATATTATTTATTAAGTCCTTTTAATCATGAGAATTTTCTCATGATTACACCATTGACAAAGCTGAATCAGGCAACTATATTCGTATTTGTGCAGAGAAACTCAAATCGTATTAAATTTTACTTAAAGTCTTTTACGGCTTCTTTAGTGCTGTCAACAAGTGGACTAGTTTTTACCCATGTACTAGGGCAAAATTTGTTAGCTCATTTAAAAAAAAATTGTACCCTATTTTTTGTTAGAGTTTTAGTATGTACTTAAAATAATAAACTAAGCAAATATATCACTGTTAGCATTTAATGCTATCTATTAGATTGTGCTTGCATAATTATTTTTGTAGGAACGTATGTTCGTTGATTTTGGCTTGTCGAGTTTTGCTTAACTTACACCTAAATCAGCTACCTTTCAAGATTCAAAGTAAAAGTTTTTGTTCTTTTGCTTTGAATTTAGTCTAACATAACTTCTGCCAAAATGGCAACTATTTTTTTCACAGTGTGTTATGCGGAGTTTCAGATGACTAGTTCTCATGTAAACTTCTGCGTCGGTGCCTTTTACATATCATAACATGCCTTTGGCGTATCTAGGGGTTATACCCCTTGTTGGGGATTTTACTTCATTGCAGTAACTGTTTGAGTCTTTCATAAATTTAGTTCTTCTAGCAAACGATTAATAAAATGGACAGTATAATCGCAACCTTTGTTACTACTGGTTTTACCAATAGTGTTTCACCTCTTCTCACTATGTCTTTGGTGCCCCTCTCTCATATTTGAGAGGGGGGAGGAAAATAGTGAGGGTTTAAACAGGCTTCAGATTGTGCATCTGCACAATAACAAAATAATTTTCTAAAATACATAGGAGTTTTTGACTTATGGCAGTAAGAAATGGAACACCGGAACCTGATACCTTGATCGGAACTGATCCAGGCCCAAACAGAACTGGAGCCGACACAATTCGCGGCTTTGGTAAGGAAGACACGCTGTATGGCTTAGGCGGTAACGATACCATCTTCGGTGGAGACGACAAAGACTTAATATACGGTGGTGATGGAGTTGATAGTCTTTTGGGCGAAGCCGGTGAAGATGAAATCTATGGTGAAGGTGGTAACGACATTCTCCGTGGTGGACTCGACAAAGACAACCTGCACGGTGGTGATGGAGCAGATCGCCTCTTTGGTCAGGAAGGGGAAGACTCTTTGTTTGGCGATGCTGGTAATGACACTATGTTTGGGGGTGCCAATGCCACTGATGCCCTTGATGGCATTGACTACCTTGATGGTGGTTTTGGAAATGACTGGGTTTACGCTGGTGAAGGCGATGTAGCGCTGGGCGGATCTGGCAACGATAATCTTGTTGGCAGCTTTACCAATGATGTACTATATGGTGATGACCAACTGGGCACAGTTGCTCAAGGAGCAGATACCTTGAATGGTGGCGACGGTAATGACACCATGTATGGTGGTGGCGGTAATGATGTCTTTACAGATACCATTGGTGCAAACTACTTCTATGGTGGGGCTGGTAATGAAAGCATTACAGGGGGAGCTGATGCTGACTTCATTGATGGTGGCGAAGGCGTTGATAACCTCTTAGGTGGCGGTGGTGATGATGTCATTTACGGGGATTTCGGCGTAGCAGATTCGTTATCTGGTAATGATGTCCTCAATGGTCAAGCCGGAAATGACAGCCTCAATGGAGGCTTTGGTGCTGATCGCGTTATTGGTGGTGCAGGCTTTGATATTATCTCTGGTGGCGAAACCGGAACAATTGAAACTGCTGCCGACACACTAACTGGCGGTGCAGACGCTGACTTATTCCAATTGGCAAGCTCAGGCTATGTGCTAGACCCTAGCGAATTTCCACCTCTACCACAACCTGCTGGCGACATTATCACTGATTTCCAAGATGGTACCGACCGGATTGAGTTTGACGGCGCCTTTACTGACCTGATCATTACTGGTAATGGTACTTCTAGCGTTACTCTTCGCGTTGTAAATCCAGGTGATCCAGGAAACGGAATCCCAGATTACTCAGAACTAGTAGCTACTATTAATGGAGCAAATGCATCTGTTATCACGATTGACCAGTTAGACTTTATAGTCTAAAAAATGAATCAGGTGGTTTACTTAGCAAGTAGCCAAGTAGCACCGACCTGACCCAACATAATTATTTGTACCTCAATTCTAACCATGCTGTGCCTGCAGGGGAAATAAAAAATCAGCCCGAGTTGTGAATATTCAGACCTCCGACTTCTTAAAGAAGTCGGAGGTCTATACAAAAACCCAGTTTCTTTGTAAGCCCGCGTCAGGAAAGCTATGTAAAAAATAGTACTAACAACTGACGCTCTCTACAACTTCAGTCAGTATTATATACCTTTCAAACTTCAACCAATTAACCATTTTTAAGGTGTAACTATGCCAGCTTTAAACTTTGAAGGACAAAACTTAGTCGGAAATAGTTTCCGGGGTCAAAATCTTAACGGTTCCAATTTTTTCAAAGCCAGACTAGAAGGTGTCCGCTTCGATCCCAACAATGCAGGTACTCCCACACAATTAAGAGGCACTAACTTTAGTGAATCTACCTGGATTAATGTTAATGCCCGTAATGCGATTTTTGCCCCTAATGCCAACTTTGGACCAGCTAATTTGTCTCTCGCAACATTAGAGAATGTCAATCTCAGTGGCGCCAACTTGAGAGAGGCAAATCTAACGTTAGTTAACACATCAAATATTAACCTATCAAATGCTAACCTCACGGATGCCATTCTCCAAGGAGCTAATCTGAGTGGTGAACAATCTGAACGTCCCAACTTGACTGGTGCTAATTTTACCCGTGCGGACTTGACGGGTGCCAATTTGAAAGCGGCTGACTTTACAGGCGCCAATCTCACAGATGCCGACCTTCAAGGAGCGACTCTAGAAGCGACTCTTTTAGTCAACGTCAATGCTACAGGTGCTGACTTTCGTCTAAGCAATTTCACTGACGCTACTCTGCAAAACAGTATTTTAAACTTAGCTGATTTGAGTGGTGTTATCCTGACTGATACAAGTCCCCAGGACCCAACAGAAGTATCAAATATCAGCTTTCGTGGCGCAAATTTAAGCGATTTTAGTGCAGAAGATGTTGTGATATCGGGCGCTGATTTTAGTCCTTTTGTAGCTAGCAATGGCAACGTTACTGTTACCAACCTCACTAGTGCGAGATTTGCCGACACGAATTTGAGCGGAGCTAATTTCACTCAAGTTAACGCAGAAGAAATCTTTTTAGAAGGATCCAATCTGAATAATGCTAACTTTACAGGTGCTGACTTAAGCAGAGCCAATCTGAATAATGCTAACCTGACAGGTGCTAACCTGACAGGAGGTGTTCAACTCGACAATGCCTTTGTTGAATTTGCCGACCTTAGTGGAGCGAATCTGACGGGTGCCAACCTGACAGAGGGTAACTTAAAGGGTGCTAATTTAACTAGTACTAACCTTACTAATGTTAATCTAACGGGAGGCGACCTGACGGAGGCTGTTGCAAATAGTACAAATTTCACAAATGCTAATTTAACTAACACAACCTTATCCAAAGGTAATTTTACAAATGCTAACTTTTTTGGAGCTGACCTCACAGGTGCGATCGCAGTTGATGCAATCGGTCTAATCGTTGGAGATGCTACAGACAACACTCTCAATGGCACAACCGCAAACGATAATATCTTTGGTAATGCAGGCAATGACACCCTGACTGGTGATGCAGGCAATGATTATCTCGATGGTGGTGTCGGTAATGATAACCTCAATGGTGGTGCTGGTGCTGACACCCTAGTCGGTGGTGCTGGTGCTGACACCCTACTTGGTGCTGGTGGTAATGATATTTTGATTGGTGGCGCAGGTAACGATATCATGAATGGAGGCGCCGGAAACGATACCTTTATCTTTGCATCTGGTTTTGGAGGAGATCGTATCAACGCTTTCGGTGATGCTGCAGACAAAATAAACTTAACAGCATTTGCAACCAGTTTCGGAGCTTTAACAGTTACTCAAAATGGCACAAACGCGGTGATTTCTAGTGGAGTGTTCGGTACAGATACCATTACCCTAGGAAACTTCACTGCCACTAATGTTGATGCTAGCGATTTTATCTTTTAACAAAAGCAGGTAGTCGTTTAGGAAAAAGACTAGAGTTTAAAATTCCTACCTAATCCCCCCTAACCCCCCTTATTAAGCTATCCATTACCCGCATCTTTCTTAATATAGCTCAAAGCCCTACATTTAGGGCTTTTCAGGGTTATGGCAGAGAATTAGGCTTGACAAATAAAGCAAGATGTGGAATTGAATAAAGAAGCGCTGGTATCTAAAAAAGAGCGTGGATTCATAATTCCTAGAGCGTATAAGTGCTTAACAGAAAAGTCTAACGGGAGCATATTACTCCAATCGAGCATGTTTTTAGCCTCGGTATTGATGCGAAGGCGGTCAGAATTTAGTCTAAAAATAAACGTTTTTCTCTAACGCATAAATTTACGCCCGACGTCAACATATATTACTAGACCCACACAAAGCGGGTTAATAAATCTAACTGGGAGCATCCAATGAATGGAAGAAACATAATTACCTGGCGCTCTTATACCCTACTATATGGTTGGTCTAGAAAAGTCTATCTGCCTTTCACTGGATGCCCCCAATCGAACTTTATTTTCAAGCATGGACAACTGTTGATGTAAATAAATTAATTTTCGGTATAATATTTATCCAATAAAAAATAATTATCACGTTCATTTTGAGTCAATTCAGTACAAAATTATTATCAGACTGGATGGCTCGTTGCCTCGGCGCGCCGACGGCGGCGCCTATAAAAAGAGCGGATGTTTTTAAGCAAAATTATTTATTAATTAATAGACTTTATGTGCTGAAGAAATCGCAAGATTTGAAGCGAGAGATCAAGAAACTCATTAATCGTATAATTTTGAAGTAATTCAAAGCGCGTTAGTACTACGCATATGATTGGGGGAGGGCTGCCGCAATACTGCTCGGTTAAGGAAGAATGAAAGGTAAAATAAAGAGAATTATGTTCTCGTGTAAAACACGAGAATATATTGAAGTGTATATAAACGCATGACAATCCACGCACATACAGATAGATTATCCCAGGCGCCCGTGTAATATTTATAGATTATTTTGAGAATACTTAAAAACTTCAATTTGTTTATAGTACGGATAGTTTACCCACACTCTGGTACTACGTAGACGCAGTAATAACAGTTTTAAAAACCTTAAAAGATAACTGCTGTTTAGTAGTGCCATTACCTCGATGGCATCGTTTTTTACTCTTAAATTTACATCGAGTTTTTTTCACAACTCTTGGATTGCTTCTTTGCTGTGGTGGTGGTATTTCTAAAGCTAAAATCTCCCAAATTAACCAGCTATAATATACATTTATATCTGACGATTTTAAATCAATTTGTTGGAATTGTGGAACAGCGCGTTTAATCACTCGCAAGCTCCCAGTAAAGCTTAAGCGTAAAGGAGAGATATTAGCAACCGTAGCACTTTGAAACATCAAAGAACGTATACAGTAATGTCCTATCAACCAGCCATAAATTTCCTGAATGACTTCACGAGGGTTTTTAGAACGTATAGGTATTTTACGACCATTCAAATGAACTTTTAATTCATCCAAAGTATTCTCTGCTTCCCAACGTTGATGGTATTCACGTGCTAAAAGTAACGCTGGAAAAGTTACAATATCCATTAAATCAGTTATCAAGCGGTAAACTTTTTCTACTCCATTTTCTTCAACAATATATTCAATTACACGAACTTTCTGGCGAGTGGCACCCTTCTTTCTAGATTTTCCATCGGGCACAATCCATGATACGTAAGAACCGTCAGGAAGATTTTTAACAACTTCAAATTTAACGTTCTTCGGCACACGACCTAAAACGTGGCATCCTTGTTTTATTGCTGCATTAAACATCTTGAATGAATGCAAACCTCTATCCCACATTAATAGCATCCCTTTAGAGACACTACGTAGTAGTTTTAAAGCTCCCTTCCTTTCTCCAATTCGATAAGGGCAGCAAAACGCATCTATTATTAAACGTGTACCTGCTTCGACTAAAAAAACTAATCTCGCCTTTGGAAAAGCTGGATACGTACCAGGTCTAGAACCAGGATAACTAAAGACTCTTGCGTTATCTTCTGTATCTGGAACATCAAAAACTGTTCCATCCATTGCCATTACTCTTAAACCACCTAAAAAGGCGCCTGGTGTTGAAATTGTTGCTAATGGTTTAGCAACTACTTCAAATAAACGGGTCATTACTGCACAACCAATTCGTTGCCGAGCTTCGCTTATTGATGAAGAAGTCGGCGCCTTAAAACGTATTTTTTCAGGAATTAGTACCGAACTCAAACCATGAGTCAAATTTTTAAAAACATCGACGATTGAATCTCTTGACCAAAAACTCATGGCGATAATTAAAGCTACCACTACATGTGTTGGTAGTATTCGTTGCCGACTTTCTTCTGAAGAAGTAATTTGAATTGCTTTATCAATTTCCGAAGCTGGAATTACCGTCTCCAAAGCACCTAGCAGTTGCTCAGGAGGAATACAGTACTTTTGTACGTCAAAATTGATTAGTGGCATGACACCCAGAGTGGTATATTATTTATTATGAGATAATAAATATTAAACATCTATTAGTTCTCGTAAGCAACACGAGAACAAATTGCCAAAATCTGTTAATGACCACAAAGCAAGATGACATCATAAACAGGGCTGAACTTTTGCAGCAGGGAATTGCGACCCTACAACTGCAAATTCAGCAAATTAAGTCGAGTGGCGAAGTGGCACCACCTGGTTGTTGCGTTGTGCGCTACCAAGCACGTGGTCAAAGAGGGACTTATTGGTACTATAAATTACACGCTACAACTCCTGTTTTCCCAACAACTCAACCCAACAAGTTAACTAAATACAAACATCTAGGCAAGGCTGGAACTCAAGCTCATGTTGATGCTGTAATTTCTGTGGCGAGAAGAATCCAAATTGATTACCTGCAATCGTGTATTGACTCACTTAGACAAAACTGGGTGGACTTATACGAAAGTATTAAAGAGAAAAAATAAACTATTGTTATCGTTATTAACACGCGAACACAATTTCCCTTACTTTGACCCCTTTTTCCCTTAACCGAGCAGTATTGAGGGCTGCCGCCCATCCCCCAAACCCCCACCCGTCACCTGTTCTTGACTGACTAGCTGAACTCCCTGACGGTCGTTCAGGTCAGTCAAAAACAGGTTTTAAAAAAATGAAAGCTGTTTGATGTTTATAAATCGCAAGAATATAACAAGCAGAAATATTTTTGACGCCAAAGGTACATTTAAACGAGTATTTGAATGTATTAACCCAAAAGTATTTGAGCGATACTGTTAAAAATGGGTACAGTTAATAAAGGTAGTGTAATAGTAACTCAGAAAAAATAGAAAGATATTATTATGGTACTCTCAAGCGTCAATAAAAGGTTTTATCGCGTCTGGTGGGCTAATTTCCAGGTTGCGGCGATATCGTGTAATCTCCGCAATCCTCTCCAAATCGTTTTAACACCTGGTTCTCCATCTCCTTTGCGTCCTAAAAAACCACCGAGCGAGGCAATCATACGTATCGCTTCTCTTAAAGTTGGCGGGTTTTCAGGCGGGACAGGATTTTTAGTAATCGTGGCACATAAAGCTTGCCATTCAATAGTATCTAAAACAGTTTCACAACTAACATCTGGATTATGTCTGGCTTCGTAAGTTAGCCACAACAAACGCCATGCAACAATCGAATATGTAGCTAAGGCCATATCTATTCGCTTTGCGGTTTCAAGCTGTAATTCTTCAATTCGACAACCGCTTTTTAAAGTATAGTGATAGCGTTCTATCAGCCAACGGAATGTGTACCATTTGACGCAACGTACTGCATCCTCAAAACTATTAACTTCCAAAGTTGTTAACAATAACCAACTTATCGGGGTGACTCCGGAGGGCGGGTTTTTTTCTTCTGCTAAAACTACTTGTAATTTAACTGGTTTTAATTGTGAGCGTGCAATATGATTCTGAGGTACATCGACTTCAATTGTTGCGTATCTAATTGTTAGTTCCGCGTTTCTAGCAGCCGTTTCTGGATTACGTTTGAGTGATACTACTATTTTCCCACAAGCTGGCGTTGAACGGATTGCCTCATGTAAATACTCGGCTGTATGATTCACTTTTCTATTGTGAGTACCGCGTATAAGTATATGTGAATTATTTGGACGTTTTTTGTTAAATAAATCAAATATATCAGCTTCAGAATCTCCCATTGTTACGACTATTATTTCTGATGGTATTAACTCTTGCGTTTGCTCTAACCCATCTAACCAACGTTGGCTTTCTTTCTCTTCTGTTTTTCGTTGATGTCTTTGTTTCGCTATTCCTAAATCTTCTATATTTCTCGCCCAAACTAGCTGGTTTACTATTCCTAGAGGTACTCCGTCTATGCTTGCTGCAAGTGTTGAATGTACTTTTAATCCAAAGCAATATCTGTTATCTAAATATCCAGTTCCTCTTGTTGCTGGATGAGTTGTCAAATCTATATTTGTTGTGTCTTGAATCATCAACAATATCTTGTGTTCTTTAATTCTTTCCAAAGTCGCTTTGGTATGCCCATCTCGTATATCGTTGGGTTTAAAGTACGGTGAACTCCAAAAATCATATGCTGCGGTTGTTGCGGCTACACTTCCACAAGCTTGAGGAACACTACTGGTTGGTTGTGCAGCCAAGTCTTCTACTATACGCACAAGACGTTTATTTCGTCGTGCATCTCCTAGGTCTACATGTTTTAATTCTTCTGAAGCCCATCTTTCCATTATCCATCACCCTGATTACTATCTCACTCCAAAACTATACCTAGCAATCTACCCAAACTGTCGTTAAGTAAGTTTTAGCTTAAGTTAAGTAAGTTTTAGTATTGTTGAGAAAGATGCGGGTAATGGATAGCTTATTAAGGGGGGAAAAAGAGCATTTAAAGCACCCCTTATTAAGGGGGGTTGGGGGGGATTAAACTCTTAACCAACTTTTACAAATGAGAAATATCTAATTATAAAACTGTCATGCGAATATTATTTCTCCACTCCAATTTTCCCGCCCAATTTCGCCATGTCGCCGCAGCTTTAGCCAAAGACAGTAGTAACCAGGTTTTTTTCGGTACTACTCGTCGTGAAGGAAGCATACCTGGTGTTAATAAAGTTCTTTATCAGATGAAACGGGAAGCTCGACCGGAAACCCACCACTATGTTAAAACTCTAGAAAATGCTGTTCTTCAGGGGCAGGCTGTTTTTCGCATGGCAGAACAGCTAAAGGCTAAAGGATTTGTGCCTGATGTGGTTTACGGTCATTCTGGTTGGGGACCAACATTATTTATTAAAGATATTTTTCCTCAAGCTAAATTATTATGTTATTTTGAGTGGTTTTATCACGCTCATGGTTCCGATGCTGATTTTGACCCCAATGAACCACTAACTGCAGACGATGAAGCTCGGATTCGTATCAAAAATGCTCCAGTTTTGCAGGATTTATATAGTTGTGATCGCGGTCTGTCTCCAACCTATTGGCAACGTCAACAGTTTCCATCCGAATATCAAAGTAAAATAAATGTTCTTCATGATGGCGTTGATACTGACTTTTTCCGCCCTAAACCAGGGGCAAAGTTAGTTCTACCAAGTAAAAACCTTGACCTTTCCCATGTTGATGAAATTGTCACTTATGCAACTAGGGGTATGGAACCTTACCGAGGTTTCCCGCAATTTATGGAGACAGTTTCCTTACTCCAGCAACGGCGCCCGAATTGTCACGTAGTTGTCGTGGGAGAAAACCGGGTAGCCTATGGTAAAAAGTTACCTAATGGTCAAACCTATAAAGATTTGACGCTGAATAAATTCCCTATTGACCAAAGTCGAATCCATTTTACAGGTTGGCTGCCTTACGAAGAATATTTGCAAGTTCTCCAAGCATCTTCGGCTCATGTTTATTTAACCCGTCCCTTTGTTTTATCCTGGTCGTTACTCGAATCTCTTAGTACAGGTTGTTTGGTCGTGGCTTCTCAAACTGCCCCTGTAATAGAAGTCATTCAAGATGGAGTTAATGGCTTATTAGCTGACTTTTTCTCACCCCAGGAAATTTGCGACCGCATTGAGGAAGCACTTAACCACCCTGATAAAATGGCACAAATTCGCACCAAAGCTAGAGAAACAGTCGAAAAATACTATAATTTATCAGTATTATTACCTAAACACCTGCAATGGATACAACAGCAGGAAGATAATACGAAATTGATATTTCCAAGTAGCGAAATCAAAAATAATTCAAAAGTATTATTAATTACAGACAAGAAAGCAAACACTAAGTACCAAGAGCCAGAAAAACTTATACCTGCATCGCTTGAACTCTTACAGGTAAATAATCGCAAGGTGACAGCCCAAGAAATAGTACCCTTGTTGAGTCAATATCAAATGTTACCCAAACTCAAGCAAGAACTAGTAATTGAGTCGGCAATTGAACCCTTTCGCTGTACACTTGAAGAAGAAGCCAAGTGCCACCAAGAATTTTGCCAACAACATCAATTAACATCAGAACTTGAACGTCAAGATTGGTTGCAACAACAAGGATTAACAGAAGCACAATTAATAGAATTAGCAACTCGAAAACTCAGAATAGAGAAGTTTCAACAAGCGACTTGGGGTAATCGTTTAGAATCTTACTTCCTAGAACGCAAACAGCAACTCGACCAGGTTATCTACTCCCTTATTCGCGTTCGAGATGCAGATTTAGCGCGCGAACTTTACTTTCGCCTTTTAGAAGATGAACAACCTTTTGCAGAATTAGCAAGACAATATTCTGAAGGTACAGAAACTTCTACAGGCGGTTTAATCGGCCCAGCCCCTCTTTCATCACCCCATCCAACCTTAGCCCAAATCCTTACCATTAATCAACCAGGTCAGTTATCACCCCCAACGCGCGTTGGTGAATGGTGGATAATTGTCCGCTTAGAAAAACTGTTACCAGCTAAATTAGACGAGTCAATGAAACAAAAATTATTGAATGAACTATTTAACACCTGGTTACAAGAACAACTCCAACCTTCAGTTGCGAAACAACCAGTAGAAATTAAAAAAACCGCATAAATCGCGAGTAATTATATTAAGTCCATGCAGCAACAGTTGCTCAACTAACTCTTTTTCATAACATCACCTAGTAACATATCCATGCCACAAGACTTTAGCTTCCAAACCCTAGTAGGCGTAAATTTTAGCGGTCAAAATTTAACTGATGCTAATTTTTCCCAAGCCATACTCGATAACGTCAACTTTACTACTACAAACCTGACTCGTGCCAACTTCTTCAAAGCTAATGTCAAAGGCACTAACTTTTTAAATGCAAACTTAGTTAATGCTAATTTTACCGAAGCTGATCTAAGTGGTGAACCAGATGGTATTTTCAACAATCTTACAAATGCCAATCTCACTGGCGCAGATTTATCGCTTGCGAAGCTCAAAGGCGTTAACTTTACTGGTGCTAAATTAATCGATGCCGACCTTCAAGGGGCTGACTTAGAAGGGGCAAGATTAATAAATTTTGATGCAACTAATGCTAACTTTAGCCTCACTAATTTCACTGATATTGAAATTGGTGGTAATGTAATTTTTGACCTTGCCAATTTGAGTGGAATTGGAATTACCGATACAGCACCTGCAATAGACCCAGGAACAGGACAGCCAATACCAACTACACTCAGTTTTCGTGGTGCGAATTTAGTTGGCGCCAGTATAGAAGACGTTAATTTTAGCAATGCTGATTTTCGCCCCTTTGATGCTGTAAGAAACGGAGTACTGGTAGTTCGAGCGACCGATTTAACAGGTCTAAGTTTTCCTGATTCTAACTTTAGCGGTAGTCAATTTAGTGGCGCTATTTTAAATAACGTCAAAGCGGAAGACTTAAATTTAAGTGGTGTTAACTTTGGTTCCTATACAGCATCTAACGGGCAGGTATTTAGAACTCAGTTAAATAATGCCAATCTCGCTGACTCCGATTTGCTTGGAGCTAATCTTAATCAGGTAGTGGCGGAAAATGTATTTTTAGAAGGAGCCAATCTAAGTAATGCCACATTGGTAGGAGCAGACCTCAGCCAAGCTTCTTTAAAAGAAGCGATTCTGACTGGCGCCAACTTAACAGGTGGAGTCCAATTAGACAACGCCTTTTTGGAAATAGCCAACCTCAGTGGAGCTAACCTTACAGGTGCTGACATCACAGACGGGAAATTAAAAGGAACTGACCTTACAGGTACGGATCTCGATAACACTAACTTGACTCGTGCAAATTTAGAAATTGCCAACCTCACCAATGCTAGCTT
Source organism: Calothrix sp. PCC 7716 (assembly GCF_019977735.1). GTDB lineage: Bacteria > Cyanobacteriota > Cyanobacteriia > Cyanobacteriales > Nostocaceae > Dulcicalothrix. Next base: position 8,418,266 of record NZ_AP025018.1, read on the forward strand.
GGTGAATGCCGATTTAGATAGTGCTTTTATTCAGAAAAGTAATTTAGATGGCGCCAATTTTACAGGTGCTAGCCTTATTGGTGCTGACTTGAAAGAAGGTGCTGGGGATAACCTCACCAATTTTAAAAATGCAAACCTAACAGGCGCTAGTTTAGAAGTTGGTAGCTTTATTGGTTCTAACTTTACCAATGCCAACTTGAGTAATACTAACCTCATAAAAGGTGACTTTACCGATGCTACCTTTATCGGGGCGAACCTCACAGGAGCAGTTGCAGTCGATACTATTGGTCTTACTCTTGGCGATTCCAGCAACAACACCATCAACGGTACAAGCAACAAAGATAATATCTTTGGCTTTGATGGCAATGACACTCTCACAGGTGCTAGTGGTAATGATTACTTAGACGGTGGTGCTGGTGCTGATAACCTCAATGGCAATGATGGTGCTGACTACCTTAGTGGTGGTAACGGTAATGACACCTTAACTGGGGAAATTGGCAATGATACCTTGATTGGGGGTGCTGGTGCTGATAACCTCAATGGTGGTGGTGGTGTTGACATCCTAACTGGTGGTGCTGGTAACGATATTATGAATGGTGGAGCAGGAAACGACATATTTACCTTTGCGTCCGGCTTTGGTGCCGATCGCATTAACGCTTTTGCAAATAGTGCAGATAAAATTGACCTAACAGCATTTGCAACCAGTTTCGGAGCTTTGACGGTTGCACAAAATGCACAAAATCCTGCAAATATTGTGATTTCGAGTTCAGTATTTGGAACTGGCAATACAATTACCCTGACAAACTTCACTGCCAGCAATGTTGATGCAAGCGACTTTATCTTTTAAAGGAGGTTAGAGCCAGACAAACGCACCTTATTTTTACAATGCCTGCGGGGCAGAGGTTTTAGCCATGATTTAGTTTTGTAACTAAAATCTGAAACTCACACTATGTAAGGCTTACAGAATTTAGATGCGTTTGCCCTGGCTAAAACGTCTTCTTAGCGTAGAAGTAGTTGACATAAAAACCTGCGGGGTGCGTATCATTAAAATCGAATATTAAGGTTCCTTGGTATTGATACAAAGGTTAAATAATTTAATCTCAAAATAAGCGTTTTGCCCCAACCCATAAATTTACGCTTCCCTCAATATATATTACTGAACTGGCACTCTAGTGCAGCTTGGCTAAAATAACTATCCAGTTAGAAAAAGCTAAAAAGCTTATTAATACTATTGACAAAATTTAACAGTCAAAAGTAAAAACAACTTTTCATAAAATCATCAGGAGTTTACTCATGCCAGTAATCAATCGTAGCTTCGAGACCATAACCAATGAAAGTTTCAATGGTCAAAATTTAAGCGCACCGAATGATTTTTCTAAGTTTGTCTCTTCTGTATTCATAAATGTAGAATTTCAAGGCACAATTCTGACGAATGCTGATTTTTTCAAAGCTAATGCTTTAGGAATCAACTTCTCAAATGCAAATCTATCGGGTGCAAATCTACGAGAAACCAGTTTCACCGATGCAGTTGCAGTAAGTGCAAACCTGAGTGGAGCGGATGCATCGCTTGCCGTTTTAAAAGGGATTGACCTGAGTAATGCAACCCTAGTCGGCACCATTTTTAATGGAGCTGATTTGAGTGGGGAACCGGATGGTACTTTTAGCAAGTTCAACAACGCTAACGCCACAAATGCGGACTTTTCAAGTGCCAAACTCAAAGGTGCCAATTTCACAGGCGCCAACGTTACAGGAGCAGTTTTCGAGAGTGCCGACATTGAAAGCATCCAATTTATAAATACCAATGCAACGGGTGCCAACTTTACCTTAACCAATTTCACAGATGCAACCTTACAAAATTCTATCTTCGATCTAGCCAATTTAAGTGGAGTTGCGATCACAGATACTAACCCAACTCAACAAGCTCAGGCAGCAAGTCTAAGCTTCCGAGGTGCTAATATGGCAGGCTTCAGGGCGGAAGATGTGAATATGTCAGGCTCTAATTTTAGTGCTTTTGTTAATCCGAATGGTTCTGCCACTCAGACCGATTTAACAGGCGCCGTTCTGCCAGATACAAACCTCAACGGAGCCGATCTGCGGGGTGCTAAGATGGAGAACTTGATTGCAGAAGACCTGAAATTGGTCGGCGCAAATCTTAATACCTTTGTCTCACCAAACGGCACCTCCTATCGAACTGACCTTTCGGGTGCTAATTTGACAGGTGGGGATTTGACGAATGCCACAGCCATCGGGGCAAAGATGACTGGGCTTAATTTAGGCTTGGGTATTCTCGATGGAGCCAATCTCACAGGTGGTGTTGAACTCAATAACGCTTTTCTGGAGAATACAAGTATTCTGGGTACTAATTTAACAGGAGCGAATTTAAGTGGTGCGAATCTAAAATTAAGTGAAGGTAATGGATCAACTCTTCTAATTGGAACCAATCTGACCGGAGTAGATCTTACAAGTGCCACTCTCAACAACGCCCAATTTGATAACGCGGATATGACCGGGGCAACTTTAAGCTTTGCCCAACTTAATGGCGCTGATTTACGCAATGTTCAACTCGATGGCAGTGCCAATCTCAGCAATGCTAGTCTGAGCAATGCAATTTTGACGGCAGCTAACCTCAGTGGCTCTTTCGCAGAGAAAGCTGACCTGGATGGCGCCAACCTGACGGGTGCAAACCTAAACGGTATAAACTTGGTGGATGGTTCAGCGGTTGGTGCTAACTTTACCAATACGAATGTGTCCAATGCCAACTTTACGAATGTCGATCTAACCAATGCTAATTTCACTGGTGCAACAGCGACCAATGCTATCGATCTTTATGTAGGAACCTCTGGTGCCAACAATCTTACGGGTTCTGGCGGCAACGATAACATGTTTGGTAATCAGGGCAATGACACCTTAACTGGTGCAGCTGGGAATGATTACCTAGATGGCGGTGCAGGTGCAGATAGACTCTTTGGTGGAGACGGAGAGGATAGACTCATTGGTCGGGCTGGTAATGATACACTGACTGGTGGGGCTGGAGCTGATAGACTAATTTTCTCCAGTGGCTTTGGAGCTGATAGAATAGAAGGATTTAGAGATGGCGCTGACCAGATTGATCTAGTTAGCTTTGGCATTGGCTTTAGCAATTTATCTATCAATGTCAGCGGCGGTAACTCAATTATCACCTCTACTGCCTTTGGTGCTGGCAGTAGTATTACTGTTGCTGGTGTAACAAATATCACAGCTAATGACTTCGACTTCATCTAAAACCGACTTACCAACTAACTTTATCTTCTATTAGGACTCCTGTTTGATTTTTGAAATACTACGTAAGGTACGCGCGATTTATTCAAAAATCATTTAGAATTCCTATAGCTGTTTCAAATAGCTGCAGAATTCCTCAAATTCCCGACTTTTTTAAAAGGTCGGGAATTTGACTAACCCAGCGTCAAAACCTTGTAAGGTAATTCAATGCGGATACTTTTTACCATTGCCCACTTTTTTCGACCCGATAGCAAGGGTAAGCACGCTTCCCAAAGAAAAAATCCCCAACCGCGCGTACAAGCTTTGAGTGAAAGCATTAGTAACTTGCATCAGCTATTTGGCAAATCTCAAAGTATTATTAATATCGGTAAAAAATTAGCTTTTCCTGCGAACCAAGCTGAATGTAGCCAAATCGATATTATTATTTGTACTACTCAAAATTGTAATCTACTTGAACAACTATCTTTACCATCCCATTTTTATCAGCATTATCCGACTCAAGCCGAACCTTTGCTATTAGGATTTGAATGTCAAGCGGTGCTGAGAGATAATTTAGGTAAATATGATTATTACTGTTTTCTAGAAGATGATTTAATCATTCACGACCCTTGGTTTTTTGTGAAATTAAATTGGTTTACTCAACAAGCGGGTGATTTCAATCTGCTACAACCCAATCGCTACGAACTTTCTATCAATAATGTTACCGATAAAGCCTATATTGATGGCGATTTACTTCCACGAGTAACCGCACCATTTCAAAATGTGCAAGAGCAAGCGGAACTCAAAGGTCAAATTATGGGGATGCCAATTACTTTTCATCGCGCTTTAAATCCCCATTCTGGTTGTTATTTTTTAAATGCCAATCAAATGGCTCATTGGGCAAAACAAGCGCATTTTCTTGACCTAGATACGAGTTTTATTAGCCCTTTAGAAAGTGCTGCAACTTTGGGTATTATGAAAACATTTAGAATTTACAAAACAGAACCCCAACAGGCAAATTTTTTAGAAATTCAGCATTTTGGTACAAGCTTTTTAAGCCTAATTGGCCGTCAGGTGGCTTTAGCTACCTCTAAATAATTCGTAATAATAACAAGGTCAGAAAGCAATATTAGTTTTACAGTATAATTATATACAAAGATTTTATTATGGTTACGCTCCCGGACATGATATAACTATCTTAACTGTCCCAAAAACTTGCTTAAGTGTCTTAACTGTTGCCGCAAATGGGAAATCACCAACTGTATGCTATATTATCATATCTACTAAGTTTTATTTGCAAATAAAATTGCTTTCATCGGCTACAATTAATTGAGAACTGCTATTTTGCAGCGCTGATAAACACGATTAGTTATCAAAAAATGGTTATTAGCCCATACACAGTTGGTGGTAGTTTACAAAATAATGACCCGACCTATGTAAAACGTCGTGCTGACTCAGAACTTTATACGGCACTAAAAAATGGTGAATTTTGTTATGTCTTTAATACTCGACAAATGGGGAAGTCTTCTTTGCTTGTCAAAGTTAAACATCGGTTAGAAAAAGAAGGTTACTGCTGTGCAAGTGTTGACATGACCCGAATTGGTAGCAAACATATTACCCCTTTACAATGGTACAAAAGCATGGTGGGGGATTTATGGCGGGGATTTGGTTGCTTCAATAAAATTAATTTAAAAACTTGGTGGCAAGAAAAAGAAGAAATAACGCTGCCGCAAAGATTGAGTGAATTTATCGAGGAATTATTACTCAATCAATTTCCTGGTCAAAAGCTTTGTATTTTAATTGATGAAATCGACAGTATTCTGAGTTTAGACTTTTCTGTCGATGATTTTTTTGCATTAATTCGTTACTGTTATAACCAAAGAGCTATTAATTCAGCGTACAATCGAATTACATTTGCTTTATTTGGCGTGGCAACTCCTAGCGATTTAATTCGTGACAAAACCAGAACTCTATTTAATATTGGTAAGGCAATAGAACTGTATGGTTTTAGCGCAGAAGAAGCATTACCTTTGACAAAGGAATTAGCAGAAAAAATAGAGCGCCCCCAAAAAGTCTTAGAAGAAATATTGGATTGGACTTCTGGACAGCCTTTTTTAACGCAAAAGGTTTGTCAACTAGTAGATTATGCAGCGCAAAAAATTAATTTTGATGTGAATTTGTTGCCAGGTATGGAGGCATCTTGGGTAGAGAGCATCGTAAGAACACGTCTAATCTACCAGTGGGAATTTCAAGATGAACCCGAGCATTTAAAAACAATCCGCGACCGCATCTTTTGTAATCATAATCGTGCGGGAAGATTGCTTGGTATATACCAGCAAATATTACAAGGTGTAGAAGTGTCAACTGATGATAGCAGAGAGCAAATTGAACTCCTTTTATCTGGATTAGTCATTAAAGAAAAGGGTTATTTACAAGTTAAAAACCGAATTTATGCAGAAGTATTTAATATTGAATGGGTAGAGAAACAACTAAGGCAACTGCGTCCTTACTCACAAGCCTTCGATGCTTGGATTGCATCTTCTCAAACAGATTCCTCGCGGCTATTGCGAGGACAAGCCCTAGCTGAAGCTTTATCTTGGGCGCAAGGAACAGGGTTGACTGATCTAGACTATCGCTTTTTAGCAAGTAGCACCGAACTTGACAGACGAGAAGTCCAACTTATGTTAGAGGCAGAACGCGCGCGAGAAGTTGAGGCACGACTGGCTCAAGAGAAAGAAGCAGCTTCGCAGCAAAGATTATTATTAATTGCAGTTACTATAGCATTGTTAATTGCTGGGGCATCATGGGTATCAACATATTTTGAGAACAAGAGAGCAATATTGAGCGAGCATCGAGCGCGTATTAGCGAAATTCGAGCATTAGTGTCATCTTCTGAAGGATTCTTTGCTTCAAATCATAGGTTGGATGCGCTCGTAGAAGCCATCAAAGCTACAAAAAAACTGCAACAAATCAATGGAATAAATCAAAATATTGAGAATCAGGTAAAAAATGCACTTGGACAAGCCGTTTATGGCGCCGACGAATACAACCGTTTATCGGGACATCAAGCCGCTGTTTTAGCAGTAGCTATTAGCCCTGATAGTTCAACAACTGCCTCAGCTAGCGCAGACAATACAGTCAAACTTTGGCGCCGTGACGGTAGCTTATTAACAACTCTCACTGGTCATAAAGCAGCAGTGAGGGCAATAGATTTTAGCCGTGATGGTCTTCATATTGTTTCGGCAAGTGACGACCACACCATCAACATTTGGCAACAAAATGGTAAATTACTAAAAACCCTTACTGGTCATAATACACCGATATGGGCAGTCAAGTTTAGTCCCGATGGTCAGTTAATTGTTTCCACAAGTCTAGATAGTACTATTAAGATTTGGAATAATGATGGTACATTACTCAAAACTTTTAAAGGTCACTCAGCAGGAATATTTGGAGTCGCATTTAGTCATGATAGTCAGATATTTGCCTCTGCAAGTCAAGATAAGACGATAAAATTATGGCGCCGAGACGGTGAGTTGCTAAGAACCATACTTACTTCCGCAGAAAATTCCAAAGTAGCTTTCAGTCCACAAGGTAACATTATCGCCCTCTCAAGTGGAGACAATACAGTCCAACTTAGGAGTAGCTCTGGTAAATTATTAAAAACTTTTACAGGTCATAATGCAATTGTCACGGAAGTTGTGTTTAGTCCAGATGGTCAAATTATTGCATCTTCCAGTTTGGATAAAACCATCAAACTTTGGCACATTGACGGTTTAGAATTAGCTACGTTTAAAGGACACAGCGCACCTGTGTGGGGACTGGCTTGGAGTCCTGACGGCAGTTTTATCGCCTCAGCGGGCACAGACAGCGTTGTCAAAATGTGGCAAACTAAAAACCCGTTACAAACAACCATTACTGCTCACCCGAATGGAATATATGCAGTTGATACAAGTCCTGATAGTACTACAATTGCTACAGCAGGCATGGGAAAAGACAACACGGTTAAACTTTGGAATCGTCAAGGTAAATTACTGGCAACTTGGACGGGACATAAAGCACCAGTTATGTATATTGATATTAGCCCTAATGGCAAGTTAATAGCTTCAGCTAGTGTTGATGGTACTATAAAACTTTGGCAACGAGATGCTAATTTACAAAAGCAGGCACCCACCGAACCCCAAAACACAGCTTTAGTCAAGACCATTAATAGTTCTAAAGCTATGGTCGTCTCAGTTGCCTTTAGCCCTCAAGGTAATATCCTTGCTTCATCAAGTCAAGATGGTACAGTAAAACTTTGGAAGCTTGATGGCGCATTTATAAAAACTTTTAAAGGAGATGGCAAAAATCCGTGGCGCCTAGCATTCAGCCCAGACGGACAAAGAATTGCTGTCGGCAGTGGAGACGGTACGATTAAAGTTTGGAAACTTGATGGGACATTAGAGAGAAATTTTCAAGGGCATAATGTTAGCGTGTGGGTAGTCGCATTGAGCCACGATGGTCAAAAGATTGCTTCAGGCAGTGCAGATGGTACAGTAAAGCTTTGGAAACTTGATGGTACTTTGTTAAAAACTTTTACAGGTCATCGTGCAGCAGTATGGGGAATTTCGTTTAGTCCAGATGGTCAAACAATTGCTTCGGGAAGTGTAGACAACATGGTAAAACTGTGGAAGTTGGATGGTACGGAACAAGCAACACTTAGAGGTCATACTTCTGCGGTTAGGGGAGTTAACTTTAGCCACGACGGTACTTTTTTGGCAACAGTGGGTGAAGACAACAGGCTGATTATATGGAATTTGCCGCGAATTCTCAAGCTAAATTTACTGACTGAGGCTTGCTCGCACGTGCAAGATTATCTAAGGACAAATCCAGAAGTAGAAGAAAATAGCTGTAACTAATTTTTAAGTTAACGACTAAAAAACCCAGCCTCTTTTTGTACCAAAATCTGTAAATGCTTTTGGGTTGAATATTACTATCAGTGTTGAGCCTCATATCAAAGAAAATCAAAAATTTTACATAATAAAACAATAAATCAATTTTAGCTCTTAACTCATTGGAAATAAAGTTTCTTTGTGTACGAGCGTGACGAGCGTGCTTCATCTTTTATATATTACAGCTTGCGAAGATTAGCAGATTTACCATATTTTTTGCTTTTCTTACCTCTGTGAACGGTTACGTGCGCCTCTGTGGTGATAATTTTACCACAGAGAACAATGCACTCATAGCGATGCCTGTGCTACAAGACTTCACTCAAACTATTATTTGCGTAGCCAGTTAATTCAATATAGCCCTTTGCTTCAACCTTTTTCCCTTCCATCTCACCATTAAAACCAACCGCACCTTCCCAATAAACAGTGGAAATATCTAATTCTTGATTAGCCATTAATGGTTTTCCTTCCAAAGATAAATCTAACGACGGAATATTAATCCGCCATTTTGATGGATACTTGGCGCCATTATTCGGACTTTTCCATGTATCTAAAACTTCTATTTGCCAATCTGTTGGCGCCAATTTTTGAACACTTCCATCAGCAGCGATAAAATTCCCACTAGAAAGTGGTTCAATTGTTCCATCTTGACGACGCAGCAAATATAGCATTAAAGCCGTATCGTTATTTAACTGTAGAGAAAACCAATCCCAACCAATATCACCTTTACTCAAGAAACTAGTAGAAAACTCATGGTCTTTCCAACTTTTACCCGTAACTTCGTAACTTTGATCTCCTACTGTTACAGTACCCGCAGTTTTCTGCTGCACTATCGAATAATAATAAGATGCATTTCCAACTTCTACACCTTTACGACTGTAACCTTTATCCCCTTGCAATACAGGTGGAATTGTTTGTTCTAGTACTAAATTCAAACTAACTTTATCAGTTTGTGCTTCTAGTTGAACTTTACCAGGTGCTATTTCTGACACTGACCAATTATTTAACCACACTCCATAAGGTTCAGACTGTGCTAAGGCAATGTTAGCTGCTCCACGACTAAATTGTTCTTTTGGATAAAATTTATTAGCAGCAATATCACTGATAGTAAAGTGAGCAAAATATACTTGATTACTACGCCATTGCGAATTAGGGGTAAGTGTAACTTGTGGAGTTAACGCGCGTCGAAAGAAAGTTAACTCATACCCAAAAGGGCGCCCTGTGTCGGTTTCTAAATTACCAGTGTAGTACCACCACTCAGTTTGATAATCATTATGGGGTCCCAAGTCACGAGGAAATTCTAGCTGTTGAGGTGCCAATGCTTGTTTAAATTCACCAATAACAGGTTGATTATCAGCTAACCATTGAACTGTAGTACCTGTAGCAGTAACTTGTTGCCCAGGATAAACCAAAGCAATGGCACCAACGATAACGGCAATTGCTGTAATTATAGAAAATAACTTTTTCATTTTGAGGCACGCGAGTTAAATATACTTATATATAATACGTAAACACCAGCTATGGAGAACATAGTAGAGCATTAGTACTAAAAAGGAATAAATTGTTATGGTGACACTGCAACTTAAACAAATTAGAGTCCGAAGTAGTGCTTTTTCTACAATGAAATGGCACACACGGTTTTACTCAAAAAAATGACAAACATCGAAATTAACACTTCAACTGTTCAAATACCTAACAATGGCTTACAAATAGATGCTTATCTAGCTCAACCAGCATTGTCAGGAACGTTTGGCGCCGTTATGGTTTTTCACGAAATTTTTGGAGTTAATAGTAATATTAGGGATATTACCGAATTAATTGCAAAACAAGGATACGTAGTAGTGGCGCCTGCAATGTATCAACGTATTGCTCCCGGTTTTGCTGCTGACTTTAGCGAAGAAGATATAGGTTTTAGTCCAGAAGCCTATCGTCTCGGTTTACAATACTATCAGCAAGTAAAATATCAAGAAATATTAAGCGATATTCAAGCTACGATTGCTTATTTAAAAACATTACCCAATGTAAAAGCAGACAGTATTGGCGCCATTGGTTTCTGTTTTGGTGGTCACGTTGCCTACATGGCTGCTACTCTACCAGATGTCAAAGCAACTGCTTCGTTTTATGGTGGTGGAATTACGACTTCGAGTTATGGTGAAGAGACTCCAACTATTAATAATACAAAAGATATTCAAGGCGCCATATATACATTTTTTGCTACAAGAGATGTATACGTATCACAGTCAGAAAACGAACAAATTGAGGCAGAACTAAAAAAACACCAAATAAATCATCGTGTATTTAGATACGACGCAGAACACGGTTTTTTTGCAAGCTTTTTTGTAGAAGATAAGTACCCATTTTTAAAGCAGCATTCAAGTTATAACCCCGAAGCTGCTGCTGATGCTTGGAAACACGTTTTAGAACTTTTTCAAAACAATTTGTAACAAAATTCATGTAGAGACGTTAAATTTAACGTCTCTACTTGGGCAATACCCTGAAAATCTCTTAATCCCGATAATAAGGCTCATTTTCTAATAAATACTTAACATCTGAGTCTAGTAAATCTGATTGCTGTGGTACAGAAATACGATACATTTTTACCTGGTAAGAATGCTTACCAATTTTATGTCGTTTACTATAACCAAAAATGCCATCTCTTAAAAAGACTGTACCACCTTTCATTTTTATAACTGCTTTGTTGTTAAAAACTCTTAAATCTTCATCTCCTGACCAACTAACAGTAAGTTGGTTGTCTTGATATCTTCCTTGAATATGAGGGTCCCAAGCTGTGTCTCGTTCTGGGTCAAACATAACTGGATGGTGAAGTCGTTTATTGCTAGGATAATTTTTTGTATCACGCTCTCTAGCTCTTTGTTTAACTCTTTTCATTCCAAAGCAAGCACCGGCAAAAACCACTATAAATATGCCTACAACCCCTGCAAATGATTCTGCACTAATTCCGCTATCATCGCGAAAAGCCGATGGATTGCGAATAAAGGGGTTATTGTCTGGGATAGATGTAAAATTATTCCTTGGACCTCTTGCCATTGCCGCACGTCTCCTAAACAGTATCCAACTCTAATTTACATTCAATGTAACTGTTCAAAGGCGCCAATGGCAGTATGGATTTGTAATTATCATTGTCATATAAATAATAGTAAGTACATAAAATATTTTATAAATACTCATTTCGGCTTATATCCTGGGTATCCTAAGCTCAAGAAATATTTCTACTAGAGAGATTGTTGGAAATGTCTAAAAACATACATCAAACCCTCTCTAAGCCTTGATTTTTCATTTAAGGATACCAAAAATGTTGGAAACACTGTTAATTGCTGCAAATAGCTTTATTTCGATTTGTTACTTTATAATTGCTTTTTTAATTTTGATGCCATTTTTACGAGGGCAACAAAAGACTTCTCTTGTGCTAGCTACTATAAGCGTGTTTTTTAGTTGCGGTTTAGGACATGGCGGACATGTTTTAATGATGGTATCCTCAAGTAATCAGCATTCTTTATTACTAAAATTTCAAGTAGGGGTAGATTTAATAACCGCAGGCATTGCTATTACATATATTGCACTTCGACGCTATTATTCTTTTTTGGTGGATGCTCCACTTTTATTAAATCAAGCGCAAGATAAACTAGAATTTGCAAATGCTGAACTAAAAAATATTAATGCGAAGTTAGAGTTTAAAGCATCACAACTAGAGGCAACGTTACACGAACTTAGGCACACCCAAGCGCAACTAATACAAAACGAAAAAATGTCTGCTTTGGGACAATTGGTAGCAGGTATTGCTCATGAAATTAATAATCCCGTAAATTTTATTTACGGCAATATTACGCATGTAACCCAATATATTCAAGGGTTAATGGATTTGCTTATATGTTATCGGCATGAGTATCCTAATACAACTTTGCTTTTACAAAATAAGGTAGAGCCAATTGATATTGAATTTATAATAACTGATTTACCTAAACTGTTGTCTTCAATAAAGGTTGGAACACAACGCATTCGAGATATTGTTCTTTCACTTCGTACTTTCTCTCGATTAGACGAAGCATCAATGAAAGCGGTTAACCTGCACGAGGGGATTGAATCAACGCTTCTAATTTTGCAAAGTCGGCTAAAAACCAAAGCGGGTATAGAAATTCAGGTTATTAAAAATTATTCTGAGTTGCCAAAGATAGAATGCTATCCAGGACAACTTAATCAAGTATTCATGAATATCTTATGTAATGCAATTGATGCTTTAGAAATAACAAGTGACAAATCAAAACCAATAATTCAAATTCGGACTGAGCTTAATGAACAAAAGCGAGTTGTTATTGCCATTGCAGATAATGGACAAGGAATACCTGAATCAATAGGAGCGCGAATATTCGACCCATTTTTTACCACAAAACCAGTTGGACAAGGTACAGGGTTAGGGTTATCAACTAGCTACCAAATAGTTGTTGATAAACACAGGGGTAATATTAAATTTACGTCTGTAACTGGAAAAACAGAATTCTTAATTGAAATTCCACTCAATCAAAGCTAACGCGACTGTGGACACGCTACGATGTTCGTGGAGTTGGTCGCGTGCAAGGTGTTGATAAAATGAAGTGGTTATCAGTAGTTGGAATAGGTGAAGATGGGTTTTCGGGGTTAGGAAACATCGCGCGGTCTTTGGTTGACCAAGCATCTATATTGGTTGGTGGACGGCGCCATTTAGCGATGCTCAGTAATAATGATAATCGGGAGAAACTTGTTTGGGGTTCACCGATACAGCACACTGTGGAAGAAATTATTAGTAGGCGCCCTAAGTCTGTTTGTGTTCTTGCTAGTGGTGACCCAATGTGTTTCGGCATTGGGGTTACTCTTACACGTTTTATCGATATATCAGAAATGACTATTATTCCCGCACCTTCTGCATTTAGTCTTGCTTGCGCGCGTTTAGGATGGTCTTTAACTGATGTAGAAACTTTTAGTTTGTGTGGGCGCCCAGTTGAATTAGCTAATTCATATTTTTACCCTGGTGCCAAATTACTTATTTTAAGCGCGGATAAACATACACCTGGAATTATTGCTGAGAAATTGACAAAATCAGGATTTTGTGAAAGCAAAATTACGATTTTAGAACGAATGGGTGGTGTTGATGAGCGGATAGTTACAGGTATTGCTTCGCAGAGTGGCGCGAATTTTACAGATATAGCGGATTTAAATACTATTGCCGTTGAGTGTATAGCTGATGTTGGAGTTACTGGTTTATCGAGATTAGCAGGTTTACCTGATAATGCTTATCATCATGATGGACAGTTAACCAAACGCGAAGTTAGAGCAGTAACTCTAGCTGTACTGGCGCCAAAACCAGGAGAATTGTTATGGGATGTAGGTGCAGGTTGTGGTTCAATATCTATAGAGTGGATGCGAAGTCATCAAAAGTGCCGTGCAATTGCGATTGAACAAAGCACATCAAGATTACAGTATATATCTGATAATGCAGCTAATCTTGGAACTCCATATATAGACATAATTCAAGGTAAAGCACCTGATGCTCTACAAAATTTATCTGCACCCAATGTCATATTTATAGGTGGTGGTGTAACATCCGAAGGCGTATTAGAAACTTGCTGGCAAGCATTACCTAAAAATGGGCGCCTAGTTGCGAATGTCGTCACCATAGAAGGAGAGCAAAAACTATTTGAATGGTATCAAAAAGTTGGAGGAGAATTATCTCGTATCGCAATTCAAAGAGCAGAACCAATTGGTAAATTTATGGGGTGGAAAGCAATGGCGCCTGTTACACAATGGTCTGTAATTAAATCATAAAACTATAAACCACAAAGCTCTCATCGACCCAACTGATGGCATTTTTTGACTTTGACAGATAGCAGTACCTAGAACAATTGCATCAAAGTTTTGTGTCATAAATGAGTGAGTATTGACTGTTTTAGCTGACCGATTTTAGAAAATTCAGATTGAGCTAATCAGTGATAAAAATCATACGCCAAATGAAAAACACTTGCTTTTGTCTTGCTGTCAATACTTTTCGTCTATCTTCAATCAGATTAACAGTTCTATCTTAAATAACATTAACAGTGTATAAATAATCTCCTTTTCAATTGATTGATAAATTAGATTTTTGTGACAAAATAGACAGCATGGTTAAAACTACCGCAATGTTACTATCTAGTAGAAAATATTGTTAGTTCAAGCTATAATGTAGAATACTTTTATCGCCTCTGAAAATATTTATACTCTTCATTTTCTATACATTTACGTAGATTTTGAAGAATTCTTAATCTATACGTAGCATCTTGATAATCTTGCTTAGATGATGAATTACCTAAAGAACCAAGTAATTCATCACTTTCTTGAACAATAGCGTTACGGAAGAAGTCGCTGAATTTCCTCCGGTTCATACCTTCAAGTTGAATTGCAGAAATGAGCGCAGTTTCTCCATCTACCGTAATTTCTTGAGTTTGAGGTTGACCAATTTTAGAAAATTCTGATTGAGCTAACCAATGATAAAAATCATCGGAAATTTCAATAGCTTCAGCTTCTTCTTTGTTATGTAAATAAAATGTGATATCTAACATTAACTATCCTCCTGAACTATCAATTGTGTAAACTCACTCTCAGGAACATTTTCTGCATATGCTATATCATGTTCGTCGAATAATTTTCTTGCCTCCTTAGTAATTTTTCCTGTAGTTAAAACAGCGGATACACTTCCCTTTGCAACAATTTTTTTAGCTCTAACCAGACCTAGTACTTCGCGAGTCTTAATGTCGATATACGGCATTTACAACACTCTATTACTTATTATACTTGGCATATATCCCACGCACAATCTCTTTGACTCGTGGTTCGTCTTCTTGTTTCTGGTAAAATATATCACCCCTAGAATCGTTGCCTCTGGTTCTTTGGGAAGGAATTCCTTCTGCTTCTAGTCTAGAAATAACCCAACCTATAAAATGTTTATGAACCTGTAGCTGATATATCATTTCATCTTCATCGGTTTCCCACTGTTTATCTACCATTAATAACTCTCCGCACTCTATATAATATGTTTGATTAAATGCCCGTAACTTCAAAACTTTCTTCAAAAAATTTAATAAACACCTAGTTTAGACACTAACCACGCCATCGCATCCTCAACGCAAGCAGTCTTTTCTCCTTCTGGCATCACAGCACGCTGCACCATCACTACTTTTATTCCTAATTCCCGCGCTGCGATAATTTTTGCATAAGTGGCACCACCACCGCTATTTTTACTAACGATAGTATCTATTTCGTACTCAAGCAAAAGTTTCTTCTCATCTTGGAGCGAAAAAGGACCACGTGCGAGTATTAATTTTCCTGATGGTAAGGGTATACCAGGTGAGGGAGGGTCTATCGCGCGCATCAAAAACCAGATATTATCAAGATTGGCAAAAGGCGCCAGTTGTTGTCTACCAATGGTAAGAAATACTCGTTTTGATAAACTAGGGAGAATATTTGCTGCTGTTTCGACACTTTCTACTTCTATCCAATTATCACCCTTATTCTTTTCCCATGCGGGACGAATAAGCATTAAACTAGGAATTCCAACTTCCTTGACTGCTGCTGCTGCATTCCATGATATTTGAGAGGCAAATGGGTGAGTTGCATCAATAAGTAAATCTATTTGTTCTGTGCGTAAATAGTTTATCAACCCATCAATGCCACCGAAACCACCTATCCTAACAATTCCAGGTACTTCACCCGGTTGGCTGGTGCGACCTGCAAGCGAAACCTTAACCTTAAGATTTGGTATAGTATAAGCTATCGCTGCAAGTTCGGAAGCATCACCTGTTCCACCTAATATTAACAAAGAAACTTCTTTCTCCTCTTCCTTTGTGTCCTTTGTGTCCTTTGTGTCCTTTGTGGTTCGTTTCATTAATCTACATTTTTATTTTAAATTAATTATACGTGTTGCCGAACGTTTGGTGGGGGCGGGTTTAGAGGATTATTAGTTTTAGTTTTATTGTGGATAGTTGTTTAACCCGCCCCTACGGGTTATTATTTCTCCTTTACGGTCGAATAAAATTACTTCTACCTTTATAAAAACATTCGCGTATTTTTTTATGTAACTTTCTGCTTTCTGGATAATTTTATCTGCTAAATATTCAAATACTTTATCTGCTAATCCTAATTCAATTAAAACTTTATGTGCTGCGTCTGCAGTATGAGCTTCTAATACTGCTTTTACCACTTGAATATCTCCTCCTACTTCTACAACAGCAGCAGCAATAATTTCTAATTTGGCATCAGCTAAATGACTCGATGTATTAAAAATACCACCTGCTAATTTAATTAGCTTTCCTTGATATCCTAATAATAATACTGAATTCGCTTTATACAAACCTGCCTCTACAAGCAAGGCGCCTATCCAGTTTCCTGTTTGTACGATATTATCCTCTGGTATAGATAAACGTTTTGCGACAGAGAAACCATTGCTACCTATACAAAATACTAAATTCGGATTCTTTTTAACTTTGTCTTGTAAATTAGTACGGAATTCTTCTAAGTGTTCTTCAGCACTTAGTGGTTTTGAAATACCGCTGGTACCTAGTAAAGCTAAACCTTCTAATATACCGAAAGCTTCATTTGATGTACGTTGTGCAAGCAGGCGCCCTTCTGGGAAAATAATTCGTACTGTAGCAGTTTTATCTTCGGGTATTATAGATAGTAAATTTGTCTCAAATAATCGACGAGCAAAGCTGTAAATAGCTGCTTCACCCATTTGATTTTTGCCTAACCCTTCACCCGCTTCAAGTACCAATACTTGCTCTTGTCGTGGTGATAACTTTACTAATGCCCAAATTGGAGTATTCTTTGTTAAATCTAAATTGTCTCCTGGGTCGCTTTTTGTAATAGCCAAAGCTATATGCGTTTCTAAAGCAGCAACTTGCTGTATCTCTATTATTGCTGTATTGTCAAGCAAATCAAGAGTAACAGTAGATATAGATTCTGTTGTATTTTGTAAACGAAGCAAAGCAGCCTTTGCCGCAGCAACTGCGAAAACTGGTAGAGTGTAACCTGTACGTGCCATTAGCATCCCTCTGCCTGTGCCAAAAGTTTAATATAAAAGGCGGGCAAGGATGCCCGCTCCACAAGATATATTTCCACAAGATATATTTCCACAAGATATATCTCCACAAGATATATCTCCACAAGATATATAGATAATTATGCCTTTTGAACAGGAACATCTAAAATTTTCGGCGCCTCCCACGGTACATTTGAACCAGGTAGCGTGCGGTTGTCGTCACCGAAGTTGATTTTCACGATTTTAGATTTGGCATCTTGGTCTTTGGGTAATATTAAAGTTAAGATACCATTCTTGAATTCAGCATTTACCTGTTCGTTTCTTACAGGCATTGGTAAGTTAATAACTCGTTGAAATTTACCATACTGAAATTCTGTATGATAAAAGCCCTGTTCATTTGAGTTATTATGGTAACGTATTTCACCCTTAATTAATACTGCTTGTTGTGCAACATGAACCTCTAAGTCTTTACCGTCAATGCCTGCTATTTCAGCGCGTAAAATCAAGCTATCGTTTGTGTCTCTTAGTTCAATATTGGGTTTTTGTAGTGCTGGTAAGTTATAGCTACTACCTCCAAATATCTCATCAAACATTTTATCGATTTGACGGTGTAAGATTTCAATTTCTTGAAAGGGGCGCCAGCGTATTAGTACCATATTTATAATTCACCTGAATGCCTTTTCTTTAAATATAGCGAGAATTCAAAAAATGATGCCTGTACGTTATACCTATACAAAACCCGATATCGAGTTATCTTACCTCGAATGGAATCAAGGAAACGAACCATTACTCTTACTGCACGGTATGGCAGATAATGCCTTAGTTTGGTTGAGTACTGCTGAGTATTTAGCACGTGATTATCATATTGTGGCGCCAGATATGCGCGGTCATGGCGAAAGCGGCAAACCTGAAAAAAACTGTTATAGTTTTGAGCTAGCGATAAATGACCTCGAAGCACTAATGGATAAACTCGGTTGGTCATCTGCTCATGTAGTAGCACATTCGTGGTCGGGAAAGCTTGCGGCAATTTGGGCACGTCAAAATCCAAGGCGCCTGCGGAGTATGATATTGGTAGACCCAATTTTTATCTGGAAAATACCTAGTATTTTTAAGCTTACATTTCCATTTTTATACAAAGTATTACCTTTTCTCCAAGGAATGGGGCCTTTCTCTAGTTATGAAGCTGCTATAGAAAGAGCTAGACAAATGAACCAATATAAAGATTGGACATCTTTACAGCAAGAAGTTTTTCAAGCCAGTATTGAGCAAAAATTAGATGGAACTTGGGGTAGCAAATTTACTATAGCCGCACGCGATGGAATTTTTGAGGAAGTTATGCGCGCTCCTGGTTTTACAACACCCATTGATACACCGTCTTTGTTTATCCAGCCAGAAAAAGGTGTAAATCGTCAAGAATGGCAACTCAAACCCTATAAAACTTACCTAAAAAATTTGCATGTGACAAGAGTACCCGGTAATCATTGGGCATTTTTGACTAAACCGGAAGAGTTTAATCGAACGGTTGAAAAGTTTTTGGGAGAGCAAAAAGACTTATTGACCTAGAAAACCTGTGAGTAAAAGTGGCGCCAGAATTAGTACGGCTAAGATAACCACCACAGTTACAGGGTCGATGTTGATAATGTTCTTGTCAGGTTGTGGCATACTACACCTTGTGTTAACTTCATAGTTAATTTTACATAAAAATATCATTTTGTTTCTAGATGGCTCGCAAATAAACCCGAAATTTTACGGTTGGTGTCAGGCGCCTGTCTGGTGGAATATATAAATATAGGTATACTTACTGGATATTTCAGGGCTGTTTTAAATAGCTAGGATTTACGTAAAGAAACCTGGTTTCTACGCAAAATCGTCATTTTTATTACATGCTATCAACGAAGAAACCAGGTTTCTAGGTTTTCGATTGAATATCTTTTGGTATAAACTATATGACACTTTATAGTGTAAATTTGTCTTGTAAATAAATACAAATAAGTTTTAAATTTTAAGTTGAAATTTTGAGAAGTTTGATATTGAATCTCAAACTCAACATTTACAATCTAAAATTTATTTGGCTTTGGGTGCCAACATAAAATAATTACTATGAAAAAAACCTTTGTCCTTGATACCAACGTTTTGCTACATGACCCGACCGCAATATTACGGTTTCAGGACAATGATGTGGTGTTGCCTATTACAGTGATAGAGGAACTTGACCGCTTTAAGAAGCAAGCGGAAATGACGGGACGTAACGCCCGTCAAGTATCACGTTCTTTGGATGCGTTACGGGAACAAGGTCATTTAATTGATGGAGTCACAATTAATAACAGTGGTACCGTCAAAGTAGCTCTTTGTAGCAGAGAAATACTAAACTCGCTTCCGGTTGAACTCGCACACGGCAATGGAGATAACGCAATTCTTGCAGTTGCCTTAGAAATAAAACGGTCAGGAGCATCGCACGTAGTCCTGGTAAGTAAAGATACAAACCTACGTATTAAAGCTGATGCAGTTGGATTAGAAGCAGAAGACTACGAAACCGACAAAGTTGATATCGACGAACTTTATACAGGTACAGCAGAGGCACTTGTTGATACATCAGAGGTAGAAGACCTATATAAATTGGGATGTGTGATGCTTGATACCAAGTTTTTCCCAAACCAAGCTGTAACTCTTGTCGATAAATCCAACCCTTCACACACAGGTTTGGGGGTAGTTAGCCACGGTAGAATTATTCCTCTAGCTAAAATTTCTAACGGTAGCGTTTCGCGCATTCAACCCCGTAACCGTGAACAAAAATTTGCTCTTGATTTATTATTGAACGATTCTATACCTTTGGTAACGCTGGTTGGCAAAGCGGGTACCGGAAAAACACTGCTTGCCATTGCCGCAGGACTACAAAAAGTTGCTGACGAACGTATTTACACTCGCTTACTTATATCTCGTCCTGTCGTTCCAATGGGAAGAGACATTGGTTTTTTACCAGGAGACATCGAAGATAAACTTACCCCCTGGATGCAACCCTTGTATGACAACTTTGATTTAATCTTTGGTACACAAGACCCTTCTGGAAAACCCGCACACTGGCGCCGGGGACACGAAGAACTCATCGAGCGTGGTATGCTGCAAATCGAACCATTAACTTATATTCGTGGTAGAACCATACCCAAACAGTTCTTGGTTGTTGATGAAGCGCAAAATTTAACACCCCACGAGGTAAAAACTATCCTCACACGCGCAGGGGAAGGTACAAAAATAATATTAACAGGAGACCCAGACCAAATAGATAATCCATATGTTGACGCAGCAAGCAACGGTCTAACTTATGTAGTAGAACGTTTCAAAGAAGAACCCCTAGCAGGTCATATCACCCTAGGCAAAGGAGAACGCTCTAACTTGGCAGAACGAGCAGCATTATTGCTTTAAGAGTGTAGAGTGCTGAGTGCTGAGTGCTGAGTGCTGAGTGTGAAGTGCTGAGTGCTGAGTGCTGAGTGCTGAGTGTGAAGTGCTGAGTATTATTTGTCATTCTGAACGTAGTGAAGAATCTCAAGATTTAATTTTCTCAATAATCTAAAATCCAAAATCTAAAATGAGTATAGAAGTTTACGGTATTCCTAATTGTGGCACCTGCAAAAAAGCTTTGCAGTGGCTACAAACTAATGAGATAGAGTACGAATTTATTAATACTAAAGAAAGCCCTCCTGCACGGCAATTAATTGAATCTTGGGTAAAGAGTTTAGGTTCGCTACCAATGCGGAATACTTCCGGTCAATCTTACCGTGCATTAGGTGAAGAAAGAAAAACTTGGAGCGATGAACAATGGATTGAAGCTTTTGCTCAAGACACTATGCTACTAAAGCGTCCTTTATTTGTAAAAGAAGAAACAGCAGTTATGGTTGGGTTTAAAGGTACAAATGAAGAAATACGCGAAAAATTGGGGATTTAGATACTGAGTATACTAAATACATGTATACTACATCCGAGATGTGACAGAATCACTATAGTGTTGTAATTCATCCAGATTCGATGTCTTCAAGTAATCAAACTCTCGATTTTGCAATCCAACGCTTGCGGGAAGTACGTCGCTTACTGCTGCGTTTGCACAAAGCGCTTTTAGATTCGGAACGTACCTTATATGAGCAAATATACGGACATATCCAGTCGAGTAATGAGTTCCTTGGGCTAGTTATAAACCATGAGTGGTTTAACTGGCTACATGGAATTTCGCAGCTAATCGTCCGAATGGATGAAGTGTTGTTTTCAAAACAGCCTGTAGCAATTGAACAGCCTAATGAGTTATTGGAGCAAGCTCGAACGTTACTCCAACCTAATAATGAAGGTACACCTTTAGAGCAGCGATACTTTCACGCAATTCAACGCGACCCTAATATTGCTTTGATGCACGCTGAATTAGCACAGATGCTTAGTGTTGAGCGTTAATATTTGTTGGAAGTGCGTGGGTGGTTATTTTTGGGTGGGGTTGGCATAAAATCCCAGGTGGTTGGCAACTGGACGAGCTACCATTGGCAGTTTTGTATGAATTGGTGCGTTAAGAAGTTTGGCGCCATTGGGGGTAGATATTGCTAAGGTTGTTGAACCTCCTCCGTCAAGGTTTAGTGCTGTATAGGCGCCTAATTCTGTTATAAATTTAGTCAATTCGGTTTTGGTCAGTCCTTCACTATATAAAGGTTGCTTACCATCTACTAAAACTAGCCATAATTTATTACCCTGTTTGTCAACTGAGATAGCAACGCGCGGGTAAGGTTTGTCTTTATCATCAGTATTAAGTTGAATTTTACCCCGTTGTAACAAAATTTCGGCGCCTGCTATTCCATGAACTGTACCCGCAGGACATTTTTCACCACCAGGAATTTGGGCTTTGTTGTTTGCTGCAAAACACAATACATTCCACTTTCGCTCTACTGACGAATAGGTATTGCTATTTGATATAAGTTGTCCTAATACATTTGCCGTATCATTTGTCTGTGGATAATAATCCCAAGGTGTAGCTTCGCGAAAAGGATAAAAGTAACTGCCGTTAATAGCTAGCTGTAGTTTAAACTCATTAACGAATTCAGGTATAGTTTTGGCTATAGTTTCTGTATCTGTTTTTAAAACACTTGCACCTGGAGTTACAAATGGCTTGACTCCAGGCGCCGTTAAGTCAATGCTAACAATGTGTATCAAAACAGGACGTGGTGTAACGCGGGTTATACGTTGATAAATAATGCCTTGAAATAATTCACGCTGCTCTGCTGTGCGAGGTGGACGTATAAAATGTAACCATCCATATAGTATTAATGGAAAACCCAGTATAATCGTCCCTATTATCAAGGCAATATTTTGCTTACGAATTTTGACTTGATGCTGCATCGCTGGTTTTAGTTCCGAAAATCAAATATGGATTCTTCCCACCTTAACTTTTCAAATCAAAATTTGCAAAATCGCTCGTTTAAAGGACTCAATTTGAATGGCGCCAACTTTAGTAGTGCGGATATTCGCGGATGTGATTTTAGTAACGCACAGTTAAAAGATGCTAATTTTACAGGAGCCAAGATTGGTCAATTGCCAAGAGTTTTTGTTTTTGTGCTAACGATTGCGTGTGTAGTAGCTATTATTACGTTTAAAGCAGTTAGTGAAATGTCGTTTGGTGTACTTGGACGCACTCCTGAAGAGTCAGCCTGGTCTTACAGTGTAGCTTTGTTTGTTAGTTTGGGTATAGCGGGGTTGTGTGCTAGTTTTAGCGGTATTACTAAGCAAAATTCTATTTTCCACCGTTTGACTACAATTATATCTGGCGCCGCTTCTGGAGCTTTACTTGGGTTTTACTATGGTGGTAGTAGTCAAGATAATAATCCTCAAATTGCCGTGATATCGGCAGTTGTAGCATCGTTGCTTATGGCATTTGTATGCTTTAAATTTAAAACTGGGTTTGTACGGGTTGTGGTTGCGGTTACTGGTTGTATTACAAATTATGGGTTTGCTTTTTTACTTAGTAGTTTGGCATTTGCCTTTTTAAATATTCCGAATATTTTATTAGGAAGTATTTTTATATGTCTGACTTTAATTGCTACTGTATTAACTATGCTTTGTTTACTACAGGCAGTTAAAGAAATTACTAGTGTTGGTGTCACATCATTCAAAGGCGCCGATTTATCTAATGCTAAATTTGATGGGTCTACTTTGCAACGGATACAACGGATGTAACGGATGAGTTATTTGTCACGTTGCAATGTTTTCAAATTTTATGTAGTATGGTTGTAACTCGTGGAAGAGGAAAGACCCCTCTGAGAGGTTTACTTGAACGGGAAATGTTAATTAAGATGATTAGCATTGGCGATTAGTAGGGTAAAACGTATGTGCAACGAGACTGCAACAAAGTGTCATGTTCGCTGTGTGCTGACTTGAAGTTAACAGTGCGCGGGATGTGGAAGCTGGATGGTACCGCCGTTAATACGGTTCCAGCGAGTAAAACTTAACCCATATAAGGGTTTTTTGTCATGGTACTTTGCTCAAAAAGATTTATTGCAACGCTAGTAGCATCGTTAACTGAAGAAGTTGTTATTTGTGGATGGATACTGCATCTGCGAGAACTTGCTCGTACTACATTTATTGTCGTCAAGGATTGTAGTGGTCAAGTGCAATGTGTTGTAGCTTCTGAGTTCGTGCGAGAATTGAAGCTCAAACTCGATGAACCTGTGGAAATAAGAGGTAAAATCAAACCCGATAAACGAGCTAAACTTGGTTTTGAAGTAGAAGTTATTGAGATTAATGTTCTTAATCAAGTATCTGTACTGCCTTTTAATTCCAGTTCAGATATTTCTGATATTGGTATCGAAACTATCTTGGCTTACCGTCCTTTGTCGTTGCGTCATAGTGATATAGGTGATATTTTTCGGATACAAGCAGCTATTTTGCAATACTTTCGGCAATTTTTAGGCGCCAGATATTTTACGGAAATAGTCACATCTAAGATAGTATCTAGTGGAACTGAGGGTGGGACTAATTTGTTTGAAATCAAATATTTTGAACGCGCGGCATATCTTGCCCAAAGTCCGCAGTTTTACAAAGAGTATGGAGTTTCAGGTTTAGAAAGAGTATTTGAGACTGGTTACGTTTATCGTGCAGAACCTCACGCTAGTAGTAGGCACTTAACCGAATATTACTCTTTAGATTTGGAAATGGGGTTTATTAACAGTGCTGAAGAAATAATTGAGTTAGAACGAGAGCTACTAACATTTATTTTTGAGCAGTTGAACCAAAACTTTCCAAGTCAACTTAAACATTACAGAACAAAATTACTTCCCTCAATGTTGAATGTACCCACTTGGGAATTTAGAGAATGTTTAGAACGACTCAATTATCACTTTGGTCGTAACGACCTTATTGACGACCTAGACCCAGAAGCAGAACGTCAACTTTGTCAGCTAGCGGAAGCCGAAACAGGAGTACCAGCGCTGTTCGTAATTGGTTTTCCTTTATCTGCAAGACCTTTTTACACACACCCACGTGGTAATGAAGGCGCCTCACAAAGTTTTGACTTATTATTTGAAGGCATTGAAATTACAACAGGTGGACAAAGATTACACAAACGCGAAGATTTAAAACAATCCTTAACAAATCGTAATCTTAACCCCGCTTCATTTGAAAATCATTTACAAATGTTTGAACTAGGAATGCCACCACATGGAGGACTAGCAATTGGTTTAGAACGTTTAACTTCTCGAATCTTAAATCTACCCAACGTCCGACAAGCATCGCTTTACCCACGCGACAGGTATCGAATCACACCATAAAAGTGCTGAGTTATGAGTGCTGAGTGCTGAGTATTAATTCCAAACTCAGCACTCAGCACTCAGCACTCAGCACTTTTAACTAATTATTGGATATCCTTCAAAGTTGTATCGTAACCGCTAAACATTTCTAAATAATCTAAAATTGAAGTACCAAATTCATCGCGTGATACTTTACCTTGTAGCAGTAAATTTACCATGTTATCTGGGCCGCGTAAGTGCGTAGCGGCGAGAAGACCTGAAAGTGTGATGGTGATAGTTTTTGATTTATTACCATCTTTAAACTTGATGGGTTTATTAAGATACTGATTAATTGATTTGCCTCGCTGTTTGAGTAAAGAGTTTACATCTTGCCAGTAGACAGCAAAAGCTTCTTTGATTGCTGCTTCTTGTACATTAGGGGAATTTAAAAATTTGTTTTTACTATTAATACCACGTTTATTAGTCCATGCTCCGCGCCAGTAATTCTTATCGGCGCCATTCCCATAGTAAACTTGTGCCTTGTAATAACCCAAACGTCTTAATAAAACTTCTGCGAACTGATACTTACCGAGGAAATATAATTGAGGATTTACAAATGTATACGCAGCGGTGCCTGTTCTGCCTGTTTCACGTTCTCCAAGCGCATTTAACATGTCTTGAAAGCTACCTTTTCTTTTTGAAGCTTTATTTTGTTTTGTATTAACTATTTCAGCCTGTGTATATAGATAAGGGTATTTTACATTGACAGTGTTATTTATATCAGTAATTTGACCAGTTAATAACTGCGAGATTAAAAGTAGTGTAAAATACATGTGGTTGCTTAGGTAAATTCAATATCATTTTAAACCTAAGCTATGTTGATATAGATGTGTCATAAATACATGTAGAGACGTTACATGTAACGTCTCTACAGGATTTGGAACGTAACAGGTGTTGGACGTTAGTGTTCAAGGAGTAATTCTCCAAATTTTAATAGTGCCATCTTCACTACCACTGACAAGTGTTTTGCCGTCTGTAGTAAAAGCAATAGACCAAACGCGGCTATTATGACCTTGCAGGGTGCGAATTTCTTCACCACTGAAAGGATTCCATAATTTAATCATTGTGTCACTACTGGCACTAGCTAACATTGTAGAGTCAAAGCTGAAGGCAACAGACCAAACTGTATCGGTGTGACCTTGAAGCATTCGGTACTCTTGACCGTTGGATACATTCCAGAGTTTAATGCTTCTGTCGCTACTTCCACTGGCAATTTGATTACCGTCTGGGCTAAAGGCAATTTGCGTCACGGTATCTTTATGACCTTTTAAGGTACGAAACTCTTCTCCAGTGGAAACGTTCCATAACTTAATAGTTTTATCGTTACTTCCTGCTGCAATTACTTTACCGTCAGGACTAAATGCAACTGATGTAACTCTACTTATGTGACCTTTAAGGGTACGAATTTCTTCTCCTGTGGCAATATTCCAAAGTTTTACTGTTTTATCAGAGCTACTTGTAGCAAGTGTTTTTCTGTCTGGACTAAAAGCTAAATCGGTAATAGCATCACTATGTCCTACAAACGTGCGGATTTCTTGCCCTGTTTCAACGTTCCACAGTTTTGCTGTTTTATCGGTGCTACCACTGGCAAGAGTTTTACTATCGGCACTAAAGACAACTTTCATTACACTTTGATTGTGACCTCTCAGCATACGAATTTCTTCACCATCCAGACTCCACAGTTTGATAGTTTTGTCAGTGCTGCCACTAGCTAAAGTTTTTCTATTTGCACTAATTGCAACAGACATCACATAACCTGAATGTGCTGAAATTGTTTGTTGCAAGAAAGCACTGCTGGGCAAACTACTAATCAAAAATGTTGGCGCCGTTGGAAATATTTTGTACCGCATATAGCCGTATATTTGCGTACCAGTTAAGCTGACCAATAGTACGGCGCTACTTATTAATAAAGATTTTGCTATTTTGGTATTTGCAAGGAACGCTGAACGTATAGATGCAAATTTAGCTAGGAATTGTGCTAGGGGTGAGGGTCTAGATAATCGTTGTGATGAGAACCGACGCTGATTGTTTGTTGATAAGGAAGGTAAAGGAATTTGTCCATTGGACGTTGATGAAGTGGCGCCTATATCTAAATCCCTTTGTACTTCTTCAGCAGATTGATAGCGCTGGTTGATATCTTTTTTAAGCAGTTTATCAAGAACCTCTCCTAATTCATTAGATACTTCATGTCGAAGATGATGGCGCCATGAATTTACCCAACTGTATCCGTATTCTGTCCATAGTTGGAATGGTGAAACACCAGTCATTAAATGAAAACACGTGGCGCCTAGGCTAAATAAATCACTAGCCGGATACGCTTCACCACCGTTAATTTGTTCAATTGGACTGTATCCAAACGAACCAATGGTTGTACCTGGTTTAGTTTGGACTGTCGCAGTTAACTGCTTTGAGGCGCCGAAGTCAATCAAAACAATATCACCACCACGTTTGTGTATTCCTGATGTTGATGTATGTGCTGTCGAGCGAAAAGTAGTGTATTGAAGCGAACGACGCATGATATTTTGAGGCTTGATATCACGGTGAATAACTCCGTGTTCGTGAATAAAATTGAGTACAGGTAACACGTACATAAATAATTCACGAATTTGAGCCTCATTAAAACTTGTTCGCTGTTGCAGTTCTCTAAATAAATTTTGACCTTCAATAAACTCTTGGACGAGATACAAATAATTATCTTGTTCAAAGTAGGCAAGCAACGTTGGAATTTGCGAATGTCTCCCAAGCTCTTGTAAACGTTTGGCTTCTTCCTTAAAAAGCTCAATAGCCTTATTCAAAGCCCATGTACCTTGGACTTTGGGTGCTAATTGCTTGACAACACAACGTTCATTAAGCTTATCAACATCTTCTGCCAAATAAGTTCTGCCAAAACCTCCCTCATCGGAAAGTACTTTAGTAACGCGATAATGACCTCGAAGTAATATGGTCAGAGGTGCGCTGCAACTCTGGCAATACTGATTAGTGTCAGGATTGATCGGACTGGGGCAATCTGGGTTCAGGCAGCAGAGCATCTTCACAGCAACTTTGTTCCAGTATAGATGTTAATGATAGCGCTAGCTAATAAATATCTCTGCTAATTTGCCTAATTTTTAATTATTTAGTTTATTTAAATTAAGAAACCAGGTTTCTGATTAAAAATTGTCGTTTTCATTACAATTTGTAAAAAAGAAACCTGGTTTCTATAATTCGAGGCGCCAGACCTTAATAGTATTATCAAAACTGCTACTAGCTAGATTTTTGCTGTCTGGGCTAAAAGCAACTGACCAAATACGGTTACTATGTCCGATGAATGTATTAATTGCTTTACCTTTTTGTATATTCCAAAGTTTAATAGTTTTATCCCAACTTCCACTAGCAAGAGTTTTACCATCTGGACTAAATGCAACAGACCAAACGCGGTCAGTATGTCCTTTTAAAGTACGTATCTCTTCATTATTTTCAAGGTTCCAAAGTCTAACAGTTTTATCCCAGCCTGAAGAAGCAAGAGTTTTACCATCAGGGCTAATAGCCAATGCTGTAACCGCACTATCATCATGTCCAGCCAGAGTTTGTACTCTTTGCCCTGTTTTTAAATCCCAAATTTTGATTTTACTGTCGAATTGAGTAGCTGTAGCAATTATGGCTTCATGACCTCGTTTACTCAAACTAAATTCTTTCGGTAACACTGTAATAGCCAGACTATTAATAACATCACAATTTCCCTTAATCGTCCTGACTAATATTCCTTTCGTCACATCCCACACTTTAACACTCTGGTCCCAACCTCCGCTAGCCAAAATGGCGCCGTCTGGACTAAAAGCAACAGACTTTACAGATGCAACGTGTCCAGTAAAAGTGCGAACTTGTTTCCCTATACTGGCATCCCATAATTTTACAGTTCCATCATCGCTGCCACTTGCGAGTATTTTACCGTTGGGACTAAACACAATAGTATTGATTTCCTGAGTATGTCCTACAAGTGTGTCACGTAATTTTCCTGTAACTACATCCCACAGCTTGATTGTTTTATCACTACCTGCACTAGCAATTGTCATACCATCAGGACTATAAGCTACCACCGACACCGTTCCCAAATGTCCAGCCAGCGTTAAAGCTTGTGTTACCCCTGTAGCCTGTGCCAAGGGACTTATTCGAGAAATATTTGTTAATGGTTGCCAGTACCAGGCGCCTCCAAATCCTAAAAAAGCTATACTCCACATTAAAAACTTATTGGAAGTAATAAGCTTTATAGGTTTTATAAAATTTGTAACTTTTATAACATTGATTTTGGGAAAGAACTTTTTGGCACTCATAGGTACATTTACTTTAGGTCATGTTTTAAGTATTTACACTAAGTTAATTTAGTAAACTTAGTATTTTACTTACGTATAATTAAGTGTGATCAACTGTTTGAAATACAAAATATATAAAAACTTAAAGGGAACTTTACGTATTTTTTCTATATTAAATATAAATTCATCAGTTATGAGAAGTTTGTTTAATTACATCTTTATTCTGCGTGTATAAATGCGTCTATAATACTGATCTGCTCTAATGCTTCTATTGACTACAATCTATAGATATAATTAGTTCATAAGTATTGCTAAAATTAAACTTTTAATTCACACAATCTTTAAAAATCAACATACAATTTGCCTAAATCTTTAAGAAAAATTCGCGTTGCATTGTTCAGAGAGGGAAATTAGCAACGGATGTAACGGATAGATGATTTTACACCGAAAACAGATTCAAATTGCATTAGTCACGCAGCGAAGAATCTGAGTTCTGCTTTGGATATCATAATAAAACTCTAGATTTTACCGATTTGCAGTATTAATAACGATAATTTGTGATTATCGGCTTTTAATAGTACTACTGGTTAGCTCAACCAGTAGTACTATTGGTGCCCATCAACTACTAAATAACTCGGTGAGAATAAACCAAAATTTGTTAAAAAACGTAAAGCTAGAAAATTATTTTGTATTAAGCGATGCGCTTCCACAGTGGCTGCGAAGCTTTAATTAGGAACTTCCATATAAAAAAATCTCCAAAATTTTTTTGTGGAGCAGGCATCTTTGCCTGCTCTAAACTTAGGCGGACAAGGATGCCCGCTCCACAACATGAAGAATTTATTTTTTAGAAGTCCCTTATTTAAACCGACTTACTCGTTTACTTTAAAACGCTATCTCATCTCTACATTACTCTCTGTGTGCAGACGCTTCGGAACCGAAGCGTCTCTACGTGCTTCTGTGGTAATAGACTAAGATTTTTAACTTATTAAGCGTAAAGTTTACAGAGGATGAGGTAACATAGCGTTGGTTATTTTAACTAGTTATGACTCAAGATTTTCAGTTCTTAAAACGTCTATACAATGCTTTGAACCCGTTTCGTCCTTTGCCCGCAGGTGACCCAGCACACGTAAACTGTAATAGTGTGGGGGGAGATGATGATATCTTGGTGGGAGTCGGTAGAGAAATTTGAATGTCCGATAGAATATGCTTTATTCAGATTAGGAAAGTTACAGGAAGCAATACAATATTACGATAAAGCAATTAATTTAGATGCTGAGTATAGAGAAATGGTCAAAACTGATGTTGATTTTGATGGCATTCGTGATAACGTGCGGTTTATGGCACTATTATAGATAGCATTTCAATGCGAACAAAAATGAAAGTACTTATATTTTAAAGGACAGGATTTCAGTTTGTGAAGGGTAAAGTTGTTTTAGTAAGTTTTCCGTTGGATGATTTATCTTCTATTAAGGCACGTCCGGCAGTTTGCTTGACTAACCCTGTAGGAGCTAATCAACACATCACTCTTGCTTTAATTACTAGCATGATTCCTTGCGAGTTACTAGAGACTGATATTGTTATTAATACGAGTCATCCTGATTTTCCTACCAGCGGTTTACATAAGGCTTCAACTATTAGATTAGACCATTTAATCACGCTGCGTCAGTCGCTCGTTCTGCGTGAGTTAGGGGAATTCTCTCTAGAAACGCAACAACAAATTTTAGAAAAATTACTCAATTTTTTACGTGCCTAGGTAGAGACGTTACATTTAACGTCTCTACATGTATTTTATAAACTAAATATATTTTATTAATTGC
Organism: Calothrix sp. PCC 7716; assembly: GCF_019977735.1. Taxonomy (GTDB): domain Bacteria; phylum Cyanobacteriota; class Cyanobacteriia; order Cyanobacteriales; family Nostocaceae; genus Dulcicalothrix. Next base: position 8,449,403 of record NZ_AP025018.1, read on the forward strand.
AGCTATAAATAATTATTTTAGATTTAATTTTTTGTTATTAAGCTAATATTTATTACTATTTATATATAGATTTTACTTATGCAATAACTATTTGCTTGAACCATGCTGTTGAGACAACCAACGCTGTTATCGCTTGTGCTACCTAGCAATACTGTTACCGTGCCAAGATTTGTGTGTCAGAAATTTTACTGATCTGACTTATTTACTCAGAAAGATGTAACAATATAAGTAGATATGTTAAAAAATCTAAAAGTTAGAGTAAAAATGCCTTGGTAAATGTTATGGGTAAAAAACCTCGCGTAGTTGTCATCGGCGCCGGAATTGGTGGACTAACTGCTGGTGCGTTATTAGCGCATCGCGGATATGACGTTTTAATTCTTGACCAAGCGTTAGTACCGGGTGGTTGCGCTTCGACGTTTAAGCGCAAGGGTTTTACCTTTGATGTTGGCGCCACTCAAGTTGCGGGGTTGGAAACAGGAGGTATTCATCACCGGATTTTCTCGGAGTTAAATATTGATATACCAGAAGCTACACATTGCGACCCAGCTTGTGCTGTGTTTTTACCTGGGGAAAGTACTCCTATTAATGTTTGGCGTGACCCAGTAAAATGGCATGAAGAACGTATTCGTCAGTTTCCTGGTAGCGAACCATTTTGGGGATTATTAGCTGAGTTATTTAAAGCTAGTTGGCAATTTCAAGGACGCGACCCTGTACTGCCACCACGCAATGTTTGGGATTTGTGGCAGTTGACTCAAGCTGTGCGCCCAAGTACTTTTATTACTGTACCATACACTTTATTTACTGTTGGTGATGCACTGCGCGCGTATAAGCTAGCTCATGACCAACGATTACGAACATTTTTAGATTTACAACTCAAGTTATATTCACAGGTAAGTGCCGAAGAAACTGCGTTACTTTATGCCGCAACTGCATTATCTGTATCACAGGCGCCGCAAGGTTTATTTCATCTCAAAGGCAGTATGCAAGTTCTTAGTGACTGTTTGGTTAGTGCTTTAGAACGTGATGGTGGAAAGCTTTTGATGCGGCATAGTGTAGAAAATATTATTGTTAAGAAAGGTAAAGCTGTTAGTGTCACAGTTAAAAACCAGAAAACTGGAGAGATGTGGGAAGAACCCGCAGACCATATAGTTGCTAACGTCACAGTGCAAAATTTAGTGCAGTTGTTAGGAGACAAGGCGCCACGGGGTTATAAAAAGCGCGTAGAAAAACTTCCTTCACCATCAGGCGCCTTTGTTATATATCTTGGTGTAGACGCAAGTGCTATTCCTGCTGAATGTCCACCCCACCTACAATTTTTGTATAATCCCAGTGGTCCAGTTGGGGAAAATAACTCGCTATTTGTTTCTGTCAGCCATGAAGGTGATGGACGGGCGCCTGCTGGTAAAGCGACAATAATAGCCTCGTCGTTTGTCGATGTGGAACGATGGTGGAAGACCGAAGATTATGAAGCTTTAAAACAAAGGTTTACTTCAGAAGCGATATCACATCTAAATAAATATTTTTATTTAAAACCTGAAACTATTGTTCATGTTGAAGCCGCAACACCCCGCACTTTCTACCGCTATACTGCACGCTCTGAAGGTATAGTAGGAGGAATTGGGCAACGCATTCCAACTTTTGGTCCTTTTGGTTTTGCTAACCGTACACCTATACCACGTTTGTGGCTAGTTGGTGACTCCACGCATCCAGGTGAAGGAACCGCTGGTGTTAGCTATTCTGCGCTAACGGTAGTTAGACAAATTGAAGCAGGACTTCAAATCAGTTAATATAGCAGCAGTCGTGAGTTAATTAAGGCGTTTAACTGAAAGATTAAGGAATAATTCTGGATTGCTGTATGGTATATGCGACGGTAAGTTACGAAACGTTTCAGCGTCAAAAGTATCCAAAGTTTGGGCATGATAATCCTCACCCAATGAATTTTGAGTTTTGGCTATATATGGTAGAAACTGGTTATTCAGCTTGGGAAGCACGCGAAGAATTTGGATGTACAAATAAATTACGCGAAGGCCCTATTTGGTGTTTTCAAAGACATGGGATGTCAAGTACAGTACTACCAGATGGGCGTGTTGTACATATAGGTGGTGAGCATGAAGAGTATTTTGACCCTGATTATTGTATATATAATGATGTCGTCGTAAAACATCCTAATGGGGAAATTAGCATTTACGGTTATCCAATGAATTTTTTTCAGCCTTCACATTACCATTCGGCAACACTCGTTGATAACAATATATACATAATTGGAAGTTTAGGGTATCAACAAGACCGAGTTCTTGGTGAAACGCGCGTGTTTTTACTCGATTGTGATACCTTTGAAATGAAAAAGCTAAATACCAAAGGTGAAAATCCTGGTTGGATTTATGAACATAGCAGCGAATATATTCAAGAAAAGAACTGTTTAAAAATCAACAAAGGTAAAATTATTACTTTCGATACAGATGCCGAAGGAAATTCTGAAAATGACAAAAATGTTTATGAAGAAAATCAAGAAGTCTTTTTGTTAAACCTAACTACTAAGCAGTGGTTTGCTGTTAAAAAGTAAATACCATACATCAGAGATACACATAACTACACATAAAACTTATGTCACTATCAAAAACTGAAGCAAAGAAATTACTCGAACGTCTTATCTTTGATACCGACCGTCCTCATGAGTGGATAGAAGATATTTGGAGCTTAAGTCCAACTTTGGGAGAAGATGCTGCAAAGCTCGTTGAAGTGTTTGAAGCTTTAATTGAATGTTGTCCACAAGAAAAGTTGGAAAATTTAGTACAATTCTATTGCCGAGAAGTTTTAGAATCATAAACAAATATAAATCTTGTGAATGGGCACAAATCTTGTGGGATGGGCACAAATCTTGTGGGATGGGCACAAATCTTGTGGGATGGGCATCCCTGCCCGTCCCAATATTAAGAATTGCTTAGTGGAGTTTTTAATTTTAATTTAACGTTGGTTCCCCTTTTAAGAACTACTTCTCCTCCTGGACTTGATAGCACATACGCTGTTGCTGCGGCGCCTCCTGCTAGTCCTCCGTGTTTAAAGTTAGCTTTGTTACCAAGAAAACGACCTGCTGCGGCGCCTCCTAAAATTATTCCAGCGTTTTGTAAGAATTTACCTTTGGTTTTTGTTTCGATTTGAGTGTTGACTAAGCTTGCGTCGATGGGTAATTTGGCGCCATTTTTTAATACAATACCGTCGAACACTAGATTCAACTTGGCTTTTTTACCTTTGGCTGCTTTATTAACATTCTCAATGTGTCCTTCAATTATTCCATCTTTGAGAACTGGATTACTACTTTTAACTTTTAATTGGAATGTGTCGTTTTCGCGGTTTTTCCCAGTTGTTATTTCTTGTTGAAGATTTGTATCGAATGTTGTACCAGCCGCAACAATTGGTTGAGGTTTATTATTAGAGGCAAGTTTGGTATTTGCTGTGCTATCGCTGACGGTTGTATCTTTAGGAGAACTACAGCCAACTGTATTTACTACCAGAGTTGCACCCAAAATAAACAGTATTAACTTTTTCATAGTTTTGAGGAACAAGTAGGTTAATGGAAGTATAGGTTAAGGGATGCGGAGTTATTTGGATAAAAAGTATACTAAAAATTTAATAATCTTAGGTGCCAAAATTCTTAGTACTATATTTTATTAAAATTTCAGATTAGGGAGCGTTGCTTCAAATTCTTCTAGTGCCTGAAGACTTCCAACTTGCCAATTTCTTTCTACAAGTTGAGGGATAAGCTCTGTTATGGGTATTTGAGGAAAGGTTGGACTGGTTTGACACTTTGTATATTTTTTACCTTGCAGCAAATAAATGGTTAGTTTCCCACTATCATATATCCATACTTCTGGAACTCCAACTGACTCGTAAGCCTCAATCGTTGTTTTTGAAGTCACATCACTTTCTATTGCTAAATCTGGTGGAGGGTCACTTGGTTCAAGGCGCCTGCGGCCAATCATAGCTTGATAGTTCTGGATGTAAAAACAAGCATCTGGTTCTACACCAGCTGCACCCTGGTTTTTAAAAGTAGTGGAACCAAAAGGTTGATAGCGCACACGTTTGGCTCTTAATAAAGTTTTAACGATATCAGAAATAAAATCTCTTGGTATTTCATGCTCAGGCAGAGGAACCATAATTTCTAAAGTGCCCTGGTAATAAGCTACTCGTGACGTGCGCTTTTGACCTAATTCGTGCAATATAGTTTCAAATTCTTGCCAGGTGACATTAGGGATAGTAACAACGCTACCAGGAGCTAAATGCATTTGGCTAATAGGTTTGACGACACTAATGGTTGTAGCCATTTAAATATCTCCTTTAAAATATAGTTTAACAATAAAGGGCACAGCGAAATGCCATGCCCTTGAGCTTCTAAAAAAGATTAAAAAGAAAGTTTTATAATCCGTTTGTAGTAGTATTTTGTGATTGTTCGGTTTGCTGCGGTTCGGGTTGTGGTGGTTCTGGGTTGAGATATTCACGCCATGTACGTATTTGGTCGCGTGCAGAGCTATGCGCTGCTGTTCCACGTGGAATTAAGCGTGCTGTTTCTATAGCGCGTCCTAGGTCAGATTCGCTCTGGGTACGGGCAATATCTAATATTTGCTGACTCCACTGGTCAATTGCTGGGTTGACGTCGTTACGTAATAAGCTACTTTCTGGCACTCTCTTCGCTAAACGAATTGCTTGAGCGAGTGCTTCTGGTGTTCCTTGTAACGCTACTTCCCTTGCTTGCTTCCAGTCTTGACGTGCATTTACTTGTCCTTGCCAGTCACCTATTGCGGATAAAGCTTCATTTGATAATGCCCTATTTCCTGTTATTTGGTTCGCTGTTTGAATTGCTGCCGATAAATCGCCGCTACTAGCCAATTCACGCGCACGGTCTAAATAAGGTTGGTCTTGAGCGCGTTGTATTATTGCTGTCCATTCAGAAATTCGTTTGCGTGCTTCTGGATATAATGCCCGTCCACGACGAATTTGACTTGCTTCGGTTATTGCTGCTTGTAGTGAACCTGCATCTTGCACCAGCGCTAACTGTTCGGCACGGTCTAAAAATGGACGGTCTTCAATTGTTTGAATTTGCCCTACCCAACGATTTATTTCTCTACGAGCTTCTCTCGCACGCGGATTACTTGCTGGTACTAATTGTGCCTCAGTTATTGCCGCTGTTAAATCTGTTATCGTTCCTTGTGTAGCAAGTGTACGTGCTTTGTCTAAACGTGTTACGTCCTGTATTTCTAACTGCCAGCGAGCTATTAAACCCTGTGCTTTTTGATACACTGCTCTTTCTGGACTGATTTGTTGTGCTTGGGCAATGGCAGCCTCTAAGCCGGACGTAGTACCAATCCAAGCATTACGCTGTGCTTCGGCAATAGCGATGAAATCTTCAGTTTCTGTTTGTAAGTTAGCATTAGTCGGTATTTGTTGAGCAATCGAAATCGCTTCATCAGCATCTTGACTATCAAGCCTTTTCTGGGCAATATCTAGCATTTGGCGCCCAAACAGCGGAATAGCTTCTTGCGCTTTTTGGTACATGTAGCTATCAGCAGTTACCGACTCTGCTAACTTGATAGCTTTTTTCAAATTATCAATATTACCGTTTTTAGCTAAATCTTCAGCTTTGGCTAACTTCTCACCATCTTCACGAGACTTAGCAATTAGGTTATTTAATTGCTGATACTTGGTTGTTTGCCAAAACTTATTGTTTACGCGCAGCAAGCGAGAAGCATCCATAAACGCTTGTTGCCAGCGCGCGTTACGCATTCCTTCTTCAGCTTGTTTGTAGATTTCTTCGCCTTTTGACCAAATCGAACGCCATTGCTCGATTTTATCTTTAACGATTTTGGACGCTGGCATGTCAGATGGAATACGGTTAGCAGTGGCAATAGCTTCATCCAATTTGCCTTCCTGAAAGCTAGTGTCCGCTAATCGTAAAACATCCCGCGACCATTCTTCAAGATAACGGTCTACCTCAGCACGTAAGGGATGGTTGGATGGCAATTGCTTAACAAGGTTAATAGCTTGCAGCAAATCTTCTACATTGTTTTTGGAGGCTGCCACTTGAGCGCAGTGTAAACGTACCGAAGCACTCGCGAGGGGCCAAAAAATTGATGGACAGTTGGGCGCAGCAGGCAGTTTCAACAGTATTGCCATAGACATAAAAGCTATAGTACCTGGTACAAAAGCCAACAAACCAGTCCATAGCACCCAACTTTTTGTCCAACGCGGCAATTTCCACTCTGTAGATGATGCTGCCTCTTTGAGCAACTGACCGTCAGTTTCGAGGCGGGAATCTTCCCCGCGCTTTGGTTGACGTGATGGTGTCACTTGTTTGGATTTACTTGCTTGTTGCTGCTTCACAGACTTTGACGTTGAATTTGTACCTGGGACATTTGACGCTTTTTGGTCAGAGGGTTGCCGTTGCCGGGATAGTTGGGTCATGTTTTCTGACTCGTTTCCTGTGGTACGCGACCAACTTTCTGGAATATCCCGTTCTGTCGTCATTGCTCACACCATAGTAATTTTACAGCGATTCGTCTTAATAACGAAACTTGCGTTGTTGCCATAGTAACTTCCCCGTTGAGAAAAAGCTAGCTTCTGCACCATCTTTTATCCACAGATATCATGAAGATACATTTTTTACAGTCCTATTTTATACCTTTACGAAGCAGATGATTCAGCTTGCAAATCATTGATTACACTTGCCAAGTCGTCACTACTTGCTTGGTATACTGTGCCGCAAAACTCACACGTAACCTCGGCGCCATTGTCTTTAACAATCATGTCCTCCAATTCAGTTTCCCCTAACAATTTTAAGGCGCCAAGCACCCTTTCAAACGAGCAACCGCAGTGGAAGCGAAGCATTTGGGTTTCAGGAAAAATATTTAGTCCCATATCTCCCAGCAAATCCTGAAAGATTTCGGGCAAAGTTTTACCAGCTTGCAGCAATGGCGTAAACTCTCTAAGCGCCATCATTCGCGACTCTAAAGTTTCTACCAGTGCTTCATCGCGCGCAGCTTTTGGCAAAACCTGTACAAGCAATCCTCCTGATGCTGTAACTCCACTCGATTCTACAAACACACCTACCATTAATCCGGAAGGGGTTTGCTCGGAAGTTACCAAATAATGAGCAACATCTTCGCCGATTTCTCCTGATACTAGTTCCACAGTACTCGAATAAGGATACCCAAATCCAATATCTCGCACAACATAAAGAAAACCTTTACCAACGGCGCCACCCACATCTAATTTTCCTCTAGGGTTGGGAGGTAATTCTACATCAGGATTATTTACGTACCCTCGCACCGTACCATCTAAACCAGCATCAACTAACAAACCACCTAAAGGCCCATCACCTCTAATTCTCAAATTTACGCGCGACCCAGGTCGTTTCATACTCGAAGCCATCAACAACCCCGCAGTCATCGACCGACCCAATGCTGCCGTCGCTTCTGGTGATAGTTTGTGGCGCCTGCGCGCTTCATCGGTTAAACGTGTGGTAATAGCACCAACTGCTCTAATTCCCCCATCTGCCGCTGTCGCGCGAATTAATTGGTCTGCCATGAAAAACCCTTACATTTCTTAATACACACTGTAACTAATTGTAAAGTCTTAACGGTCAATAGTTAGGTGTGGTTTACCGTTCAACACAAATAATAATTACTTAAAAACTAAAAACAATGACTACAAAATATTGAAATTTACGCAAAACTATTGATAAAAAAACATTTTTAAAGTAAATAATATTCCATTAACTTATAACTCTTGAGTAGTTAATTTATATGAACGAATCCCATTATCATCTTGGCGGTAGTTTGGGTCGTGATGCACCCAGTTACGTGGTACGTCAGGCAGATCAAGAAATTTACGAAACTTTAAAAGCTGGAAAATTCTGCTACGTCCTCAACTGTCGTCAAATGGGCAAGTCTTCCGTACTAGTGCGTACTAGTTATCGGTTGCAACTTGAGGGTTTTAAGTGCGCGTTTTTAGACATGACGCGCGTTGGAAGTCATGAAACAAATTTACAGCAGTGGTATTATGGTATTATTGCAGAACTATGGCGAGCTTTAGGTCTTTTTGGGCAAGTTAATTTAAAGAATTGGTTAAATGAGCAGGAAAATGTATCTCCTGTTCAAAAATTGAGTAATTTTATTGAAGATGTAGTTTTAAAAAAAATATCCACGGAAAAGATAACTATATTTATAGATGAAATTGATAGTGTTCTGAGTCTCAATTTTAAAGTTTCTGATTTTTTTGCTTTAATTCGCTTTTGCTATAACCAAAGAAGCGTTAATTCGGAATATAACCGTTTAACTTTTGCAATTTTTGGAGTTGCGACACCCTCAGATTTAATTACCGATAAAAAGCGTACACCCTTCAACATTGGCACCGCAATTGAAATACACGGTTTTTCTTACCATGAAACAGCACCTTTAATCAAGGGATTAATTGGAATTGCTGAACCCGAAGAAGGTATGAAAGAGATTTTAGCTTGGACAAGTGGACAACCATTTCTCACACAAAAGTTATGTTACATCATTGGGCAAGAAAAGGGCGCCTCAATTAAAGATATAAAAGATATAATCTATAAATGTATTATTCAGAATTGGGAATCGCAAGACGAACCTGAACATTTGCGAACAATACGTGATAGAATTAAGCATAATCAGCAGGCTGGTAGAATACTAGGAATTTATCAACAAATATTACAAGAGGCAGCAGTAAAAGTTGATGATAGTCGTGAGCAAATAGAATTAATATTATCAGGTTTAGTTGTCAAAGATAAAGGTTTTCTTAAAACCAGGTGTCAAATATACCAAGAAGTATTCAATCTGGAATGGGTCAGACAGCAATTAAGCAATCTTCGTCCTTATTCTCAAACCTTTGACGCTTGGATTAGTACAAATAAACAAGATACATCACGGCTTTTACGTGGACAAGCTTTAATTGATGCTCAAATATGGGCACAAGGTAAAAGTTTAAGCGATTTGGATTACCAATTTTTAGCGGCAAGTATGGAATTTGACCGTCAGCAAGCGTCCATCATTTTACAAGCACAGCGTCTTAAAGAAATTGAAGCACGACTTGTTGAGGAACAAAAAAGACAAGAAAGTGAGAGACGAGTTACTAAGCTACAAAAATTATTACTTTTAGCTGTAAGTGGCGCCTTTGCAGTGTCTAGTACTTTAGGTATAACAACTTGGTTGCAATATCGTCAATCAGTACAAAATGAAATAAAAGCACTTACAATTTCTGCTGATGCGATTTTTGCATCGAATCAAGAATTAAATGCGTTGGTAGCAGCAATTAAGGCAAAACGAAAAGCACAACAGCATAGCTATATAGATGCAGGTTTTAAAAACCAAGTTGAATCTGTTTTAGAGCGAACGGTTTATGGAGCTAATGAATATAATAAGTTAATTGGACATAAGAGTGGAGTTGCAACGGTAGATATTAGTCCTGACAATCAAATTATTGCCACAGGTAGCGCTGATAAAACTATAAAGCTATGGAAGCCAGACGGCGCCTTATTAAAAACCATTAAAGCTCACGACTCTTCAGTTTGGAAAGTGAGATTTAGTCCAGATGGTAAAATTCTTGCCTCAGCTAGTCTTGATGGTAATATCAAATTATGGAATTTGAACGGGACTTTAATAAAAAAATTCAGAGCGCACCAAGGCGCCATTTGGGGTATCGCCTTTAGTCATGATGGTACTCTGCTTGCATCAGCAAGTTCTGATAGAACTATAAAACTTTGGAAGTTAGATAATAGCTGCCAAGATGTGGACTGTAATATTTCTATTTTAAAAGGTCATAATGCAGCGGTTTCGAGCATTGCCTTTAGTCCAGATGACAGTATGCTTGCAACTACAAGCTTTGATAGAACAATTAAGCTTTGGGACAGAAATAAAACGAGCGCAATATATAGCGTCTCTAAAACTATTAATGGTCATTCATCTACAATTACAGATGTTGCTTTTAGTCCCGACGGTAAAACCATTGCTTCTGCCAGTGAAGATAAAACACTAAAATTATGGCGCTTAGATGGCACTAATATTGGTACTCTTAAAGGACATGAAGCTGGTATCTTATCAGTCTCTTTTAGCTATGATGGTCAGATTATCGCTTCTGGTAGTTCAGACAAAACTATTAAACTGTGGAGACCCAATGGCATTTTAATTAAGACTTTGAAAAAGCATAACGGTCGGATATTAGATGTTGCAATTAATGCTAAAAATAATGTAGTAGCCTCAGCAAGTATAGATGGCTCAGTAAGACTATGGAGAATTAATACAGGCTTGTTAACAACTTTCTATAGTCAGAATAATACCGTTTTGCTTCCTGCTTTTAGTCCAGATGGTAATATTATTGCTTTTGGAGATGGAGAACAGTCGATTAGCTTGTATAATAAAAATAACACATTGTTAAAAACTATTCAAGGTCAAGGCGCCTCAATAGTCGCTATTACGTTTAGTCCGGATGGCAACACTATTGCTATTGGAACTGGAGATGGAAGTATAAAACTTTGGGAGTTGGCAATAAATAAATCTTTACGTATGTTAAAAGCTTTGAAGGCACATGATGCATTAATCTTAACAATAGCATTTAGCTCTGATGGTCAAACCATAGCATCAGGAAGTGATGATAATAGTATTAAGCTGTGGAAGCGTGATGGTAGTTTGCTTGGTACCCTAGAAGCACATCGTTCGAGAGTCACAACAGTTAAATTTAGTCCAGATGGTAATTTGATTGCCTCAGCTTCATCAGATGGTACAATAGTTCTATGGAAGCGAGACAACGCACGGAAATATAGTATGTATAAAAATATCAAAGCTCATCATGCTCCTGTTTGGGGACTTAGTTTCTCTCCAAAAGAAAATATAATTGCCTCATCTAGTTTAGACGGAACCATTAAATTTTGGAATATAGATGGCACTATTGCCAAAACTATCAAAGATAATAAAAGTACCTTCAGCAGAATTGAATTCAGTCCTGATGGTAAGATAATAGCGGCAGCAACTTGGCAAAACACTATCAAACTCTGGAACCGAGATGGAACTTTACTGAAAACTCTTACTGGACATGAATCTACGGTTTGGACAGTTGGTTTTAGCCCTGATGCCCATTACCTCATTTCATCAAGTGATGACCAAAAGGCTATTTTATGGAATGTTAAGCACATTTTAAATTTAGACTTTTTACAACGCGCTTGTAGCTGGGCAGGTGATTATCTTAGAACAAATGCGGAAGTTCAAGAAGACAGGCGCCTGTGTGATGATATTGGTAAATAAGTATCACCAAACTAATTAGAAGCGCATATTTGTAACAAATATTACTTTAATCAGCTCTATAATATTCTATGGCAGCAATATAAAGTTTCACTGCCAAACTATGAAAATATTATAAATTACAGTTGTAAAATATATTATCAAACTGTAACATTTGTCATCGATAAGTTTTATGTAAACTAACTTTTAATACAAACAATACAAACAATACAAACAATGGCCTTAGAGACACCTTGGGAACCTGTACTGCTAAATTCGCCTTTTTACATTAGACATAATCATCTAGAAGAATTGATATATCAAGAAATTCACAAAGATGGAAGTCTTATCCGTATCAAGTCACCACAGAAGACAGGAAAGACGTCTTTGGTACTTCGCTTGCTAGCTTATGCTAAAACAATTACCTACCACACAGTTAATTTAGATTTTCAATTAGCAGAAGAGAGTATTTTTGTGTCTCTCAATAAGCTTTTGCTATGGTTTGGCGCCAATGTTAGTCAACAGTTGCATATACCTTCAATGATGAAAGAATACTATGATGAGTTTATTGGGGAAAAGGTAAATTGTACTATATATTTTCAAGAGTATTTGCTAAAGCAAGTAAATAAGCCAGTCGTTTTAGTTTTGAATGAACTCAACCGCTTGTTTGAATATCCTGCTGTTGCTCAAGATTTTTTAGCTTTACTGCGTTCTTGGTATGAAGAAGCGAAGCATAACGATGGTTTTAAGCAACTTCGCTTTATATTGATATATTCAACGGAAATTTACATTAATTTGAACATTAACCAATCTCCTTTCAATGTGGGATTACCTGTCAACTTACCAGAATTTACAGTTGAGCAGATACAGCATCTAGCGAACCTACATGCTTTGAACTGGGAAGGCAAGGTTGGAAAGAGTAATGCTTTTGAACTACATGCTTTAGTAGGAGGACATCCTTATTTAATTAGACTTGCGCTTTATGATTTAGCTATGCATCCAGATAATAGTTTAAATTATCTCTTAGAACAGGCGCCAACGATTAGCGGTATTTATAGTACTTATTTACGCGGATTGTTAGCTCAAGTGACAAAAAATCCCGAACTTGCAACTGCACTTCAACAATTGATTAATAACGGTGGTAAAGCTAGATTAAATCATCTTTTAGCTTATAAATTACAAAGTTTAGGGTTAGTCAATATAAATAATTTAGATTGTACGTTTTCTTGCGAGCTATATAGAAGATACTTTTCTTATCAGAATTTAGCAGAACTAAATGTCTGGCAGTACATGAAAAATTTACAACAAGACAATCAATATTTAGCACATCTTTCTAATTCAGATTATATCACAACGCTTGGTAATGAGCGCTATTTTGAAACTAGTTTAAATCAGGTATGGTCAATGGTGGCTGAAGAAGAGGCGCCTTTATCTCTGATATTATTAGATATTGACCATCTCAAAATTTTTAATAAATACAAAGGTTGGGAATTAGGAAACTCATCGATTCAAAAAGTAGCTAATGTTATTCATGATGTCACCGTTAGCTTTTATACAGTCGGCACATTTACAATTAGAACTGCACGTTTTGGAGGTGGAGAGTTTGGCATAATCCTTCCTGGAAGAACCCCAGAAATTGCTTTTGACGTTGCCGAAAGTATCCGTAAGCAAGTTATGAATTTAGCAATTACACACGATAATTTAGTTATGTCTGGTCTATCTGCTTCGATGTTGACTGTAAGTTTAGGAATTTCATCAACTTTTATTGATGATGATATCTCACCTAATAAATTAATCGAAGCAACACGTAATGCACTTTATCAATCAAAGCGAAACGGACGTAATAGTATTTCGGTTAGTACTATTTATAACTGTGGTTTCGATATACCATCAAGTCAAACCCAATATTAAAAAATAATTAAAATAAATTGCCGACATTCTACTGATATACTATCATCTGGCTTAAAAATTAAGTGGGTTAGCATTAACATGTTAGTAGATTCTTACTGTATACCAAATGGACCAGTATCTTTAAATTCAATATACTATATCCGGCGCCCTGTAGAGAAAATAATTTATCAGGAAGTATGTAAAGAAGGATGTCTTATCCGGATTAAAGCGTCTCAGCAAATGGGTAAAACTTCGCTTATATTTCGACTAATCGAGCAAACCAAGAAAAATAATTATAAAACTGTATATATAGATTTACAGCTTGCAGACCTGGATATATTTACTTCTCTAGACAAATTTCTGCACTGGTTTTGTGCAGTTACTTGTCAACAATTAGATTTAACAGCAAATTTAAATAATTATTGGGATAATGATATTAACTGTAAAATTAATTGTACTATTTATTTCCAAGAATATTTATTAAGTAATATTAAAAAACCTGTAGTTTTAATTATTAATGAGTTAAATAGAATATTTGAATACCCTGCTATTGCTCAAAACTTTTTAGGATTGTTACGTTCTTGGCATGAAGAAGCAAAACATAATTATCTATTTAAAGACTTGAGGTTGATTTTAGTTTACTCAACGGAAATTTACATAACCTTAAATACGTATGAATCGCCTTTGAATGTTGGATTAGCAATTAAACTACTTGAATTTGATTTAGAAGAAATTAAGGAATTAGCTGCACGTTATGGGTTAGACTGGTGTACAACGCAGTCAAATCAAGCAAAAGAATTGAAATCATTAGTAGGGGGACATCCTTATTTAGTACAACTTGCGCTTCGCGAATTAGCCAGGTATCCTTCTGAGAACCCGCAAGATATATTCAAAAATGCTATAAAGCTTGACGAAATTTATGCTACACATTTACAAAGATTACTTACGACACTTCAAGACTATCCAGAATTAGCTGTAGCATTCCAAAAATTAATTGAATACGGTGACTCAGTACAATTAGACAATAAAATTGCATACAAACTTGAAAGCATCGGTTTAATCAAAATAGAAGGTAACTGCTGTCGTGTTTTTTGTGAGTTGTACCGTCAATTTTTTGCACAGCAAGATTTCGACCGAATATTTTCTCAAAAGCAAACTTATACGCATACACCTTTAGATACACAGATTCATTTGATTGACAACACTACACAAATTCATAACAAACGTTATCTTGATGCTTTTTTAGATTATTGGTGGCGAAAATCTACTGCTGAAAAAACTCCATTATCAATAGTTTTATTCGATGTTGACAATTTTAGGATATATAATGCTATATATGGGCAAGAAGCAGGGGATATATGTTTATGGCAAGTTGCAAATGTCGTTCGTAATACTGTAGATTATAATAAAGAAAATGTATTAGTAGCGCGCTATAAAGATGATGCTTTTACAATAATTTTGCCGAATACAAGTGCAGTAAAAGCTGTTAAAATAGCAAATAATATTCGAGAACAAGTTAAAAATTTAGCTATTAAACATGTTATCACTACAAATGGGACGTTAGAATTTCCTATTGTTACTATTAGTACTGGAGTCGCTAGTGTAATTCCAGATATGGATGTATCTCCTAATGCTTTGATTGATGCAGCTGTGAAAGCATTAAATGAGTCAAAAAAATTTCAAGGTGATTTTACTTTTGTTAGTTGTAATTTTCGGTATGGTTTTTAAATTGTAATTTATTGTTATTCTAAGCGTAGCAAATAATCTATAAATTTGTCATTCTAAGCGTAGCAAATAATCTATAAATTTGTCATTCTGAGCGTAGCAAATAATCTATAAATTTGTCATTCTAAGCGTAGCAAATAATCTATAAATTTGTCATTCTGAGCGTAGCGAAGAATCTCTATAAGTTTGTGTAGTATTAGATGTTTCACTGCGTTCAACATGACATTGCTAAGTTATGATTAGATGTTTCACTGCGTTCAACATGACAATATTGTTTAATTATTTTTTAATGGGAGTAAGATTAATTTGAGTATATTCAGGTCATGGTTGTGTTGAGATAAACCTAGCTTGATTTTTTCTGGATATTTTGGATATGAGTAAGATTTAAAGATTATATCCCAAAATGAGAAAAAACTTGCATAGTTAGATTGACTTTCTTCAAATACCTGTGAGTGGTGTAACCGATGAAAGTTTGGGGTTACAATGATATTACTTAGTAATTTATCGATTTTTTTAGGTATTGCCCAATTACTATGGTGAAAAACTAATTCGATAGCTAGTGTCAATTCATATATCAGTAAATGTACTGGTTGAATGCCGAATAACCATACTAATAAAAGTTTAGGTATATTAGATGATATTACTTCGACTGTGTGAAAGCGGTATGCTGTCGATGTATTCATCGAAATTTCTGTGTGGTGAACTTTGTGAAATCTCCACGCAAATGAAAAACTGTGCATCATGCGATGCCATACATATAAATATAAATCAAGCAATAAAAAAGATATACAAATTGACAACCAAGGTAGTTTGACGTAATGCAAAAAGCCATACCATATTTTCTGGCGCCATATCCAATGTAAAACCGCAGCTATTGTCAAACTATTTACTGTAACATTAAGAACACCTAAAATAATATTAGGGTAAGTTCTTTGGTCAAAGGTAGATTGGAAATGAAAAAAGGGAAAGATATTCTCTAGAAATCCAAATAATAAAACACTACTAATAATAGTCAGCGATTGCCAATCCATTTTTAAATTACCAACTCCTATTATGGTATCAACATGTCAATTTTGCTACTAGCTTTTTATTCTTCGTTCCTCCGTTATAACTTTTATTTTGGTCATGTAGTTGCATATTGTATGTGAAAAATATATTCTCTGAATCAAAGGTTATTATATTCACTTTGTTATATGGCAGCATCAGCAGCAACATCAATGTGGAGTCCACTCAAACAGCAGGTATTCCGCGCGCTTTGGATAGCTTCAGCAATATCAAGCGTTGGAACTTGGATGCATGATGTTGGCGCCGCATGGTTAATGACAACTCTGGCGCCTAATTCTCCAATACTCGTTGCGTTATTACAAGCTGCATCTAGCTTACCGTTTTTCTTACTCGCTCTACCTGCTGGCGCCATTGCGGATGTTGTTGACCGTCGTCAGGTGCTACTGTACACCCAATCTTGGATGCTGTTAGTTGCTACTTCGTTAGGTTTATTAACAATAACAGGAATAGTGGCGCCGTCGAATCCCGCTTCACCGTGGATATTGTTAGGCTTAACTTTTGCGATGAGCATTGGTAGTTCGATGAATATGCCAGTGTGGCAAGCTGTAACACCCGAACTTGTGACAAAAGAAGAACTACCGCAAGCAGTGACGTTAAGCGGAATAGTCGTTAACCTTTCGCGTTCAATTGGTCCAGCACTAGCAGGTATAATTATTGCCTCAGTGGGAACAGGTGTAGTATTTTTACTCAACGCAGTATCATTTATAAGTGTAATTTGGGTAATTTACACTTGGAAACGTGTACATCAGCAAAGTGCTTTACCTACCGAACGTGTCGTAGGCGCCATCCAAGCAGGTGTTCGCTACGTTCGTAATGCACCAGTATTTCAATCAATTATATTTAGAACAATTGGCTATATTTTCTTTGCTAGCGCGTTGTTTGCATTACTCCCTTTAATTGCACGTAGAGAGCTAAAACTTGATGCTTTGGGTTACGGTATTATTTTGGGTTTTTGGGGAATAGGTGGATTAGTCGGAGCGTTTATATTACCCAAGCTGCGACAGAAATTTTCTATCGACAGGATAGTTGCTGGTTGTTCAGCAGTAATGGGTTTAATGATGCTGATAATTGCTTCGCAACGTAACTTTTACATAGTTTGTGCAGTTATGTTGCTAGTGGGAATTTCTTCGTTAGGAGTAATGGTAAGTTTGAATGTAGCTGCTCAAAGTGCGGTACCAAACTGGGTAAAAGCGCGCGCTCTTTCTGTACAGCTATTAGTATTTCAAGGTGGTATGAGTCTAGGGAGTTTACTGTGGGGTACTTTAGCTCAACATACTACTTTATCTACATCTCTCGCAGTTGCAGGTATTGGTTTGTTAGTAGCCATCTTTATTACTGCGCGTTTTCGGCTCAAATGTTCAGAACTCTTAGATTTACGAGCATCGCTACATTGGGACCAACCGACACATGCTTTTGAACCTTGTCCAAACGATGGGCCAGTTTTAGTAACGCTTGAATATTACATTGACCCTAATAAAGCTGAAGAATTTACTTTAGCCATGCAAGCACTCGCTCTTATTCGGCGCCGTGACGGTGCGATTCAATGGGGATTATATCAAGATGTATCTAACCCAAGTCGTTTTGTAGAAACAGCACTCGTCGAATCTTGGGCAGAACATCGGCGCCAGTTTGAACGAGTAACAGTCAGTGATAAGGTAATCGAAGACCGAGTGCTTGCGTATCATATTGGCTCGGAGGCACCAAAAGTTTCAGAAATGCTTTACTCAAAAAAGAGAGTAGAAAGTGCTGAGTGCTGAGTGCTGAGTGCTGAGTAAAGAGTTAGGAACAAATTAACAAACTAGTTATCTGTTACATCCGTTACATCTGTTACATCCGTTGCTAAAATGGAACCCAGGCGCCATGAAAACCGTAAGGTACTCGTTGAGGAATAAGTATACGCGCAACTGGTTCACCTGTGATATCTTGGGCGTTAATAATTACAAGTTCTGATGTTTCGGTGTTGCTATCAAATACGAAGGTAATTAACCAACCTTGGTCTTCTTGTGTGTTTTTGTTAGATGGTGCGAATACTGCTTCACCACCGTAACAACCTTTGGCAAAGTTATGAATTTGCGATGTTGATTTTTCAAAATCGTATTTAATTACACCGTCGAATAAAGGTACAGAAGTCGGCGCAACTTTTCCACTGTAACCGTAACGAGTTTTTCGCCCTAGTAGGTTTTCGTTGATGCGCGGAAATTCAGATGGTGTGTCGTCAAGCATTTCTTCGCACACGCTTCCGGTTTTTAAGTTAAATTTCCAGCGATATAAGCGAGGAGTACCTCCATCTTCTTGTGTATTTTCTGACATTAAGACATTAGTGTGACTCATGCGACATGCAATAAGTACTACTTCGTCTCCTTGTTCGTAAGCGTTGAGGGTATGGAAAATATAACAAGCAGGAGTTTCAAACCAGCGAATATTACTATTATTTCCATGACGTGGCAGAATACCAAAACGACTAGGTTTGTTACGTTCAAACATTAGTCCAGGTAGCCCTTGTGAAGAACGTTGCATACTGAATGTTAAGGGCAAATCCATGAATATTGTATAATTTTCGGTAATCGCAAAATCATGCATCATTACCGCCATTGGTATATCAATGGGTACTGTTCTTAATAATTCGCCTGTTGCTGATACTACGCTGTATTTTACGTAAGGTGGTGCAAAGCCGTAACCGAAGAACATCATTTCACCCGTTACCGGGTCTACTTTTGGATGTGCTGTAAAGGCTGATGTTAGCTTGCCGTTATAAGTATATTCCCCAATTGTATCTAACTCTGGTGTTTTGATAGCGTGCGGCGCCCCACCTTCCCATGTTGCTAATAGTTGACCTGCGTGCCATACGAGTGCGGTATTCGCTGTGTTTTTTCCTGGCCCGTGTGGATTATTTGGTTGTGGAGGTTCTAGTAGTCCACTCCATACTGCTTTACCAACTTGATTTTCTATCTGAAAACCCCGTGTTCTAATATAGCGGTTGCGGTATGTGGCTTTACCGTTATTGATGTACACACCGTGCAGCATTCCATCTCCGTCAAACCAATGATACTGACCAATAGGCGCCCATTGAGGGTTTGGACCATTACGGAGGAACATTCCTGATAATTCGGAGGGTATTGTGCCAATAACCTGTAAAGCGTCACTAGTAATTTCATCCTTAACTGGGGCGAAATTACCTTCTAAGTAAGGATTGGCTGTTGTTACTGTCATGTTTGTGTGTGAGTTCGATATGTAATCTCCTGTACTATTCTGGCTTGAAAATATTGAGTTGGCGAGGTAAAGATGTAAAAACTGTCTTCAAAGTCACTTGACGCAGGCAAATATAACTGAAATACTTTTTCTTCATTCTGATTCGGCAACAAGTATTATGTTTAACAAAAACACCAGTGTGTTTTTACTGCCTTGCTTAGGAGTGCCAGTATGTTTTGTTTTGACTTGTATTGTAGGTTTTGCAGCACCAAAACCAGTTAAAAAACCAGTTTTGACTAAGAAGTTGGAACCTTTATCTCAAATAGCATGTATCGGTATTAGAGATTATGTTGTAAGTAGTCTTAAGAAAAAGCCTTCAGAAATTAAGTTAGAGTCACAAATCCCATTTGAGGACATAATTAATAAGGTTAAAGGAACTGCGTGTCAGATAACGACGCAAAGCACTGGTAAAAACTTTAAATCTATTGCCGATGTTGCAAAGCCACTAGAAACAATACTTATTAAACAAGAATGGAAAGAAGAAAAAAGCGGCGCCGCTGATGGTTCTGAAGGTAAAATAATGAGGTTTAATAAAGGTAATAATTTAGTCGTAGTCAATATTGAATCAAGTTTGGCTAAAGATGTGAAATGTGCGGCTGATGTACCAATTGATACTTGTTATAAAAATGCAAAGCCTGAACAAATTAAATATAAAATTGTCTTAACCGGAACACGCACCGTCAAGTAAGAGAATAAGGGCAGGAGTTAGAAACTTTTAACTCCTAACTGCTAACTGCTAACTCCTAACTTTTAAATGACTTTAACGCTTTATTTTCTTCGTCACGGGCAAACTGAATGTAGTCGCAGTAACTCTTACTGTGGTTCTATTGACCCTGAACTAACTCCAGATGGAATGGAAATGGCACAGGTTTTTGCTGATACTTATGCTTCTATGCATTGGAAGGCTATTTTTTCTAGTCCTATGCGGCGTACAATTGCTACGGCTAAACCTTTGTGCGATATCGTTAAGCTACAGCCAGAACTTCGCGATGGTTTAAAAGAAATTAATTATGGTCAGTGGGAAGGTAAAAGTCCTGAAACTGTAAGTGTTGATTTTCATGATGACTATATTCGTTGGCTTGCTGACCCTGCTTGGTATAGACCCACTGGTGGAGAAATGGCTATAGCTATTGCTTCGCGCGCTATGCAAGTTATTGAGGAAATTAAACAACGTTATACTGATGGTAATGTATTAGTTGTTTCCCACAAAGCTACTATTCGCATCATGTTATGTAGTCTTATGGGTATTGATGTTGGTCGTTTTCGCTATCGTTTAGGCTGTCCAGTTGGTTCTGTTAGTGTAGTAGAATTTACCTCACATGGACCTCTTTTAAAAGCATTAGCTGACCGTACTCATCAAAGTACACGTTTACGAAATTTACCAGGAACTTAAATAAACCTGCCCTTAAAGAATGTATTAGTAATTGATTATGGTTGACATCTATGAATCTACTTGATCGCACAACTTGGATTAAAAAGCTAGTGTTATTAACAACATTAACGGTGGCTACTAGTGTGAGTTTATCATTTGATATTTCCGCAGAAGCACAGTTAAATCCTCGCCCCAGTATTTTTAAAGAGTACCCTTACAGGCGCGCTCAAGGGCGTAAAGTTAGACGTGGCTCAACTCTAAGACCCAAAGCTAAACGACCTAATATTAAACCGAAAAAACGAGGCGCCGTTGCAAATAATCGCAGAAGACCTTTTACGAAAGTGGAGAAAAAATCACCCAATGAACCGCTTACAATAGAATTTCGCGCTCCTGGATATCGTGGTTCACGTTGATGTAGCCTCAGAATTGAGACTATTGCTTTGCGATAGATGGCTTTTGGTGATGTTTTGTCGTTGCAAGTTTACAAGTTTATCGGTGCCCAATCTGGCAAAAAAGTTTATATCCAATCAAACTTATATGGCGCCGAAATTTCTGGAAACGCTGTCATACATCAACTTATCGAATTTTTTGGTACTAAGAAAAAGAAGCTGATGATTTAGCATTCATCTGCTAAATCTCAACTTCTGCTGGAAATAGAGGTCGTCAGACAAAACTATCTAACCATCATCAAGCAGAAATTCGCTCAACTTTTAGAAAAAATTAATTCTTCGAGCAGCGTCCCCTTTTACTCAAAAGTTCCACTACAACCTACACCTACAAATAAACTACTAATATCTGATAACTAGTACCGAAACATTTTGTAGAAGCCGAGGTTCTCCGGTGAGTGCTACCATTATGGTTAATACAATAGTTGAGAATATTTTACGGGCAAGGATGCCCGTTCCACAAGAAGATTATAGTCTAGATATAAGGCATAATAATAGATTAGACTTGGGTGGTAGTATTTACCAGAAATCAAGTAAGGTTAGAATCATAATTTAAGGGTGGAGTTATAAGTGAGCAGTATTGAAAATGACATGTATTCATTTTCTTCGGAGGTGATGATTCCCCAGGCGCCTCCTGAGTTTAAGTCGGGATTTATCGGTATTATTGGTCGTCCCAATGTCGGTAAATCTACTTTGATGAATCAATTAGTAGGTCAAAAAATTGCCATAACTTCACCCGTGGCGCAAACAACGCGGAATCGTTTGCGTGGAATTTTGACGACACCAAAAGCTCAGTTAATATTCGTCGATACTCCAGGAATTCATAAACCCCATCATCAATTGGGTGAAGTTTTAGTACAAAATGCCAAAATAGCCATTGAATCGGTTGATGTTGTATTGTTTGTTGTTGATGCTTCTGTGAGTTGCGGTACTGGTGATTTGTACATTGCTGATTTAGTTAGTCGTAGTCAAACTCCTATAGTTCTAGGATTAAACAAAATTGACCAACAACCACAGAATGCCGATGCAATTGATAAAAGCTATATGCAGATGGCTGAGTTACACAAATGGCAAACGATTAAGTTTTCTGCCCAAAACGGTCAGGGACTGCCACAGCTTGAAGATAAATTAATCGAACGGTTAGAAACAGGACCCTATTATTATCCACCCGATTTAGTTACCGACCAACCCGAACGCTTTATTATGGGTGAACTTATCCGCGAACAAATACTTTTGCTGACACGCGAAGAAGTTCCTCACTCTGTTGCTGTTGCTATCGACCAGGTTGAGGAAACACCTACTATTACCCGTGTTATCGCGACGATTAATGTTGAGCGCGATTCCCAAAAAGGAATTTTAATTGGGAAAGGTGGAACTATGCTTAAATCTATCGGTAGTGCCGCACGTGAGCAGATTCAAAAATTGATTGCAGGTAAAGTATACCTAGAATTGTTCGTGAAAGTACAACCTAAATGGCGCCAGTCACGAATTCGACTTGCTGAACTTGGCTATCGCGTTGAGGAATAGCCAAGAATAACGTAGTATATTTGATGCATGTTGATAGTTTTTTTGTATGAGTGGGAATAATAATTAAGGAAATTAGTAGTTAATTATTTATTCAACTTATATATTACTTTCATTTAAGACGATGGAGCCAAACCAGCAAGAACAGCGATTCGCTGCCGACCAAGATTTCCTTAAATCCCTCGATGAACTAGAAGATATTCTCCAAGAAAATCTTCTAGAAGACGAGGCGCCACTAACCGAAGAGCAAATTCCAACTCAGTCACCTGACGAACTAAACATAGACTTGGCAGCTTGGGAGGATGCAGTCGCTGACATCGAACAATATTTTGAAAGCAACCACAAAAAAGACCCCTCGTAATAATTACTTCAGTAATTACTAAAGTAATTATTACGACGAATGCCTCTGTCGCATTGCTTCGTATAGCAGTAATGCTGAGGCAATGGCAACGTTTAATGACTCAACGTTTGCGCTAAGGGGTATATTCACTTGTATATCCGCCATTGCCACCAATTCTTCTGATAACCCTGCACCCTCATTACCCAACAAAATCAAACTTGGCTTTTGCCAGTTCACTTCCCAATAAGTTTTTGCGGCGCCTGGTAATGTTGCCACTATTTGCATTCCAGCGTTTTTAGCTAAACTAACTGTATTTTTTAAATCTTCGCTTACAGACATTGGAACTCTAAACCATTGCCCTGCGCTCGCTCTCATCACTTTAGGGTTGTCTAAATCGACACTCCCTTTACTAAGCCATAGTCCAGATACACCCGCACCAGCAGCCGTGCGAACAATTGTACCTAAATTACCAGGGTCTTGAATTGTCTCTAAAGCCAGTACTAACCCAGAAAATGGTATTTTTTTTACTTGATAATTCCGCTTGGCCGTTGTAACAACTCCATCCGGTTGTACTGTTGTTGCTAGCGCACTTAATACTTCTTCACTGACTACTTCTGCACGTACACATTTTTGAGAAGCTTTCTCCCACAGTTCAAAATGTGTTGTTTGCCATTTTTCTGTGCAACATAAAGTCATTAAAGGATAATCAACAGCATAAGCTTCTTCGAGCAAATGCGTTCCTTCGAGTAATAGCAAATCCTGACTGTGACGCTCTTTAGAAGAGTGCAGCTTGCGAATTTGCTTTACTAAAGGATTTTGTAAACTAGTTAACATAAAAGTGCTGAGTGCTGAGTGCTGAGTGCTGAGTTTTTACTTTTTACTCAGCACTCAGCACTTTTTACTTATTAAAATGCGGAACTCGGGACTTGAACCCGAAAGCCTTGCGGCACATGAACCTGAATCATGCGCGTCTGCCAATTCCGCCAGTTCCGCTGGCTTGTTTTAACTAACAGTCTATAATTGTGACTTACTTATCTTTTCTTGTCAATACCGTACTTTTGACTATTGATGTAATTATTTTCTTGTTTATGTAGTCTAAAAATGTAGACAAATTAATTCTTTACTGTAGAATCTTAACCAACTTCCAACGTATAAATTTAAATTCTTGTTTCTGGAGGGTAGGCTTATCAGTCCACTTAGCGGCTTATCAGATGCCAAGTCGTCACCCGAAGCAGACTCCTCAGTCTTGCAAATATGGGGAGGGCATCCTTTACAGGGCCATGTCAAAATTAGCGGAGCCAAAAATTCGGCGCTGGTGTTGATGGCTGGTGCTTTACTATGTTCTGAAGATTGCCGCATTCGCAACGTGCCAATGCTGGCTGATGTGGAGCGCATGAGTCAAGTTTTATTGGCTTTGGGTGTTGGTGTTAAGCGCGATGGCGAAGTATTAGATATCAACGCCAAAGACTTTGCTACTTCTAAAGCTCCTTATGAACTTGTCACCCAGTTACGAGCAAGCTTTTTTGCAATTGGTTCGATTTTAGCCCGATTGGGTGTAGCTCAAATGCCTTTGCCTGGTGGTTGTGCCATTGGCGCTAGACCTGTAGACTTACATGTTCGTGGTCTACAAGCGATGGGAGCAGAAGTACAAATTGAACACGGCATTTGTAACGCTTACGTTCCTGGTAGTAACCGTAGGCTCAAAGGCGCCAAAATTTATCTTGACTCTCCTAGTGTAGGCGCCACCGAAACCTTAATGATGGCGGCAACATTGGCAGACGGTGAAACTCTGATTGAAAATGCTGCTCGTGAACCAGAAGTAGTAGATTTAGCGAACTTCTGTAAGTCGATGGGTGCCAAAATTCAGGGTGCTGGCACAAGCACAATTACAATTGTTGGTGTAGAAAAATTACATTCAACCGATTACACAGTAATTCCTGACCGTATAGAAGCAGGCACGTTTTTAACAGCGGGCGCAATTACACGTTCAGACTTATTATTATCACCAGTAGTACCCGAACATCTTTTGCCAGTTATTGCCAAACTGCGAGAAATGGGGGTTCCAATTATTGAGGAAGGCACTAATAGTCTACATATCAAGCCAGCAGATACTCTTAAAGCTGCTGATATTGAAACGTTGCCACATCCAGGTTTTCCAACCGATATGCAAGCTCCATTTATGTCGTTGATGGCTGTAGCAGATGGCGATAGCTTAATAAACGAAACTGTATTTGAAAATCGCCTGCGTCACGCTTCAGAACTAAATCGTTTAGGAGCTGATATTCGCGTTAAAGGCAATATTGCTTTTATTCGAGGAGTGCCTGTACTATCTGGGGCGCCTGTGATTGGTAGTGATTTACGTGCTGCTGCTGCTTTAGTTGTAGCTGGGTTAGCTGCTAGCGGTCTAACAACCATCAAAGGACTACAATTTTTAGACCGAGGTTACGACCGTCTTGATTTGAAATTACTTTCAGTAGGAGCAAAAATTAAGCGCGTCTCCGAAGCTGAAACTGAAGCAGATGCACCTGATTTGGCACCCTTACACACCTGATTTGGCACCGTTAAACACCTGATTGGGCGCCAAAGTAAAACCAAAATCAAATTTTTGATTTGATTATAATCAACTCTTGTGGGTTAGGCATCCTTGCCTGACCCTTTGTATTATCTCGTTATAATATCTATAGAAATTGCTGCGTTACGCACCCCACCACACTTAATTATGTCTATATTAAAAAATCAATTAATTGGCTTAAAAGCTGACTCATTTCGCCATCCTCTTGACTTAGAAGCGACCAAAACGCTCAAGCAAATACCAGGACTGGATATGATGGTGCGTAACCTTTTAGGACCTCTCGCAGAACAGGTTTTTTACGTCGAAAATATTGCTTCCAGTGTTTTAGTTGGACAAAACCAACTCCCAGAACTTCACAATTTGCTCCTCGAAGCTTGTAAAATGCTCGATATTGAGCCACCACAACTTTACATTCGACAACATCCGGCGCCAAATGCCTATACTTTTGCAATGCGTGGTAAACAACCATTTATCGTGGTTCACACTTCGCTCATCGATATGCTAACTCCTCAAGAAATTCAAGCAGTTATCGCACACGAGTTAGGACATCTTAAATGTGACCATAGCGTTTATTTAACTCCAGTTAATTTACTAATTCTAGCCGCTACCGCTGTCCCTACAGTCGGCGCCTTTCTTGCCCAAGCTATACAAGCACAGCTTTTAGAGTGGGTACGATGTGCTGAATTTACCTGCGATCGTGCTGCATTACTCGCAACTGGTGACCCCAAGGTCGTAATGTCAGTACTTATGAAACTTGCTGGTGGTTCCCCAAAGATAGCGCCGCAACTCAACCTTGATGCATTTATTGCTCAAGCACGCGACTATGATGATATTAGTAAGACCGAAATTGGCGAAACCTTTAAAGCTGCACGCACCGCTCAACTTACCCACCCAGTCCCTGTATTACGCGCTCGCGAAATTGACCGCTGGTCTTCGAGCAAAGAATATCAAAAACTATTGCAAAATTATACGAAGGTAGATTATAATAATGAGGTTGCACCCAAGGGCGGGTGGCGAAACTGGTAGACGCAGCAGACTCAAAATCTGCCGCCCTATAAAGGCGTGAGAGTTCGATTCTCTCCTCGCCCATGTTTTTTAACAAAGTAAAACTTTAAATCAGAAGTTCTGGATAAGAAAAGACGTATTAAATTACGTCTTTTTTTTTGTTCAAGTAATAATCGCTACAGATAAGTATAATTTAATAGGTTTTGATATATAAATATGAATTTATGATTGATTTTTAGTTGAAAGTCCGTACTTTTCCGGAATCAGATACTTTTTAATGTCAATGGAAATGTGAGTGGTAGTAGAACGATATACAATGAGCGATATTGGGTTGCTGATGACGAGCATATTAGTAATGGGGCAAAAAGTTTGTGACAATTTGCCTCAACACCTTGCGGTTCAGCACGAAAACGATTTATTTAACACAAATTCAACACATTTACCCAATTCAACTGCAACGCTTCAAGTGACACCACCTGAGTTTACTCAGCTCAGTGATACTTCATCTGCTGTCGTATTTTCATCTAATTATAATGTAAAAGAAATACTAAGTACTATTTTAGCTAAAGTTGTTTCCGAAAAAGAGTTGTTGACACAAGGTGAAATAGTCGCAATTAACCCTAGAATAACTACGACCAGTCTTCCAAGAGTAGAATTTGGTGATTCAGGTACTTCAGTACGAGTTATACAAAAGTTATTAGTATCCAGTGGTTATAGTATAGAAGTAGATGGTTTTTTTGGCGCCTTGACTGAAACCGCTGTCAAAGCTTTGCAATATCAACGTAAAATAGTGGTCGATGGAATCGTTGGGCAAAATACTTGGCTCGAATTAACTAGATAATAAGTCCTGATTTCTAGAATTCTATACGTCAGTTCTGTAAATTTGGCGCCGACCATCCTGCAATCGTAGTTATACTTGTATATAAAAACGGTATAAGTAAATTACGGTAGTAAGGCATTATACAATAATTTATTATTGAAAATTTTGTTCTTATATATTTATCACAATAATGTTAATATTGTTGTAGAGACGTTACATGTAACGTCTCTACGTATGATGTATAATATATGATATGAAAAATTACCGATATTTATGCTGTTCTAACAATTGCTGCGCGCGAGGTTTATAGATGAGGTGAAACAATGCCTCAATATAACGTAACAAGTCTTCACGGTTTTCTTTGGATATAAAATTCCAGAAACCGTATGTACGTGCAAGAGATAAAAGTTTATTTGTATGAATTTTCCAGGTGTAAGCAGTGTAAACTCTTTCAATACCGCGCTTTGAAATTTCATCCCAGTAATTCGGATTACTATCGCATTTAGTCACAAAATCGTAAAGTTTGCCCTGAGTCTCTTCTAAATTGGTGGGGTTAATATAAAAACCGTTGACTTTATCTTGAATGATTTCTAAGGGTCCACCAAACTGAGTTGCAAAAGTTGGCATTCCTGTAATCATCGCTTCTAATATAGTCAAACCAAAAGCTTCAAATAATGCAGGTTGAACAAAAATACCCTTATGGTCGGCAATAACACGGTAAATTTCGCCAGAGTCTGTTTTAGAAAGACGCACACCTAACCAGCGAATTTTACCATGTAGGTTATATTCGTCGATAATTTGATAAAGTTTAACAATTTCATCTCGTTCTTCATTATCACCCGACTCTTCAACTCGTAACTTTCCTGCAACTAAAATTAAATTGCAGTATTCTTGTAATTCTTGACTTTTACCAAAACATTCAGCTAAACCTGTTAAATTTTTGATACGGTCAAGACGTGCCATTGAGAAAATAGGACGTTTACTTGGGTCATCTAGTTTTCCATATATCAGTGTAGAGTCATCGAGAGTAAATAACATCTCTTCGAGTCTGAGTCTATCAGTTTCAACTCGCTCTTCGTTACGGGTGTAGGGAAAATAGTAACTTTCGTTTACTCCTGGTGGAACTACGTTGAATTTTGGACTAAATAATTCTATTCCATTTACAACGTGATAAAGCTCTGGCATTGTAAAAAATTTGTACGATTCATATTGCCCAACACTATCTGGAGTGCCAACAATTTCTTGATAGGTACTACTAATTACAAAGTTAGCAGCATTCATTGCCAACAAGTCAGCTGTGAACTGCATCGAGAAATGATATTTTTCTTCTAAATCTTGCCAATAAAGGTTGCTAAATAAGTATTTAGATTTTTCTAAAGCGTGTGCGATATTGCACTGAGTCACTTTCATTCGACGTGCAAGTAAAAATGCAACCAAGTTACCATCTGAATAATTACCGACGATTAAATCGGGTCTACCTTGAAATTCCCCTATTAATTCTCGTTCTGCATCAATAGCATAAGTTTCTAAATACGGCCAAATCTCAAATCTGGATATCCAGTTTTGTGTCATATTTGGGTTAAACTCGCGGAACGGTACACGTAAAATCCAAGCATTCGTAGTACCGTAGACTTTTTCTAAACGCTGGTTGCAAAGTGTACCGTCGTTATTGGGAATAAGACGTGACAGAATTATTACTTTTGGTTGTACATTCAGTTCACTCAGTCCTGCTAAAACTGCATCTTCTAAGAGTTGTGTCTCTAAATTTTTAGCTTGGTCGAGTACATAAACGACTTGACCCCCGGTATCTGGTCTTCCTAATACTCCTTCTTGTCCAAACCATCCATGAGGTGATACTAATACTACATTGAATATCATTGGGATGCGTGATATGAAAGTTTCCAGAGTTTGAGGCGCCGGAGAGTCGATTAATTCATCTAAAATATTAAGAGTTTCGAGGACTCGTGCAGCAGTGTTTCCCCAACCTGGTTCAAACCCCATCGTTTGTAAGTCCAAACGAAACGTTTCTAACGGTTCATCTTGTGCAAGGTTGCTTATAAATGCAATAGCTGCTTTAATTTTTTCAGAAAGATGCTGCTGCGATTGAATACGTCCATTGATTAATAGTTGGATACCACGATATTGATGCGAACGCAAGAAATTAAATAAACTTTCCTGCCATTGTTTTGGGTCAGCAAAAAGTTTACTCGAAAGGTAACGGTTGAGGAACTGCACACCCTTACCAATATTTTTGGGGTCGCGAATTATGGGTGAATAATCGTAAAATGGACCAAAATCAATTTCTAATAAGTCACCTTCGTTCGGATAATAGCGGTTAACTAAACGGTCACGCATATCCAAAAGTTCTTGCACAGTCATCGCTTCAATACTCAAATCAGAAGTCAGCAAGTAAACTTCTTGACTTGCTATTTTAGAACGAATAATAAAGCAAAGATTAGAGTCTTCTTGAATTATCTCTTGAGTATAATAAATTAGCTTGCTTAGATGTGAGCTTTGCTGATGAGCATTTTTTTGATGTTTTGTACAAAACTCTTCATATAAATTTAAAATGTCGTTCCGCAATAAATAACGCTTTTCACACAAACGTAATTCACTCATCAATGAACGTAAATCATTTTTTTCATCACTATCTAGGACTGCTTGCAATAATTCAGACATAATATACCTTGTTTTTTATTTTTATTCACCCAAAGTTATACTTACACTAACTACAAGTTCTTTGCACTCTAACTAAAGAGATAATCCTGGCAACGGATGATAAACGGATGTAACGGATTGTTTATTTTTAACAAAAGTTTATTTTTAGAGTTTTTTATTCAGCTAATTTTAATAATAGTAAAGTTAAATCAAGTTTTGATTAGATAGACATTATAACTAAGACGGTGTGTCTATAATAACAGTACAAAATCCAGAAACGAATCCATTTTGGATTTCAGTGATTAAATATCACAGGAGATGGGTATGACTAATAACACGCAAAAAGCAATTATCGACGACCATAGTGTCCCTAGTATATTTATGACACTTTTGGCTATCTTTTGCGGTATCACGATTATTTTCCTTCTAGGCATTTTATAGATATTGACTATGTGTTTGCTGTATAACTATAAAGCTGTAGAGATTTCTAAACCTCTACAGCTTATTATTGTCGATTTTATTGTATAATTAAGGGCGAACGATGGGACTTGAACCCACGAATGGTGGTACCACAAACCACTGCCTTAACCACTTGGCGACGCTCGCCACGTCACTAAAACATAATAGCACACAAAAAATAAAATAAGCAAGAGATGTTCAAAAGGAACGGATTGCTTTTTTTCCAAGTCTGATAATTATAGCTAATAACCAATTTAAGAGCATGAAATCAGCGATTATTACAGGTGTGGGAGTTTTAGGACTATCTTTGTTGGCTATCGCTATGGTAAAAAGTAATCCTAGTGAGGCTTCCTATCAACAGTATGCTGTCAAAGAACTGTCTAGTTACGTAAAATCCAACGTGTGTAAGAAAAGTCTTGGTATATTAGATAAACTTATTAATAATCAATGTGACAAATTAGTCGATACTGCTAGTCCGCAAATACGCGATATTATTGCTGCTAGCACCGAAAGACACGATTTTATGATTTTCAGCGTTTATAGTACTGAATTGAAAGTTAGTGATTGGGTTCCCTCTTACAAATTCCAGACGATAGGCGCCTTTGATAAATTCTACACTTACAGCGCACAGCAAAACTAAGGAACGTTTAATAAAGCTTTCCCCTATTCTTAATTTTGGCTGGATATAATAAAAGCGCCAGTGAATACGGTGCAAAAACTGGCGCCAAGTGTTATCAGGTTATAAGCAAGCACTATTCTATGTTGACTCTAGAAGATGCACCACAGGGTCACACACCTGTAGGGTATGACCCCATATTTTAAATTTGAGAGAGAATATTTTGAGCGCGTTTAATACCTTCGCTATCATTACGTTGGGTATATATTTTGAGAGCTTGTTCAATAGCAAGTTTTGCTTCAGGTTTTCGTTTTAAAGCGAGTAACGAATTGGCTTGATTTTCGTATGCAAGTGCGTGGTTGGGGTCGCGCTGAAGTACTCGCACGCAGTCTTTAAGCGCATCTTCGTAGCGTTTGCGGGCAAATCTGGCTAAACTACGTTGGTAGTAAGCGTCTATATAATTGTTATCTATATCTATGGTTCGGTCGAAGTCTTTTGTTGCATCTCTATATTCACCGATAGCATAACGTGCTATTCCTCGGTTTAAGAAAACTTCTGCCCAGTCGCTAGAGTTATCGATGGCTTTATTATAGTCTTGGATTGCTGCTTGGTAGTTCTTATTGGCAAAGTGTGCCACACCACGCGCGTAATAAGCTGGTGCTAGTTTAGGATTAAGACGTATTGCAATAGATGCTTCGTTGATGGCAGCAGAATAATTTTTTTGAAGTCTATATATATTAGCTTTGCCACTGTATGCTTCTGCATAGCTGCCATCAATGCCAATTGCTTTATCAAAATCAGCTAAGGCGCCTGTATAATCTTGGGTGAGAGTCCTGGTTATACCTCGGTTGTTATAAACGGGAGCAAAGTTAGCGTTAATTTCTATAGCTTTGTTGTAATCAGCAATGGCGCCTTGGTAATCTTTCAACTCACTTTTAGCTAAACCGCGATTAGCATAAGCTTCAACGTTACGCAAATCTGTACTTATAGCTCTATCGTAATATGAAACGGCGCCTTGGTAGTCACGTCTTCTAAAACGATTATCTCCCCAGCGGTTAAAGTCAGATGCATCTGCTTTAAATGTATCATTGCTCAGTGTGGCTGCATTAATGTTGGCATTGCGTAAGTCAGCACCTCTTAAACTTACACCGTTTAAGTTCGCGTCACGTAAATCAGCATCACGTAAATCAGCATCATCTAAATTGGTATTAGTCAAATTCGCATTGCGTAACTTGGCGTTATTTAAATTAGCATTTCGCAAACTAGCATAACTAAGATTGGCACCGCTTAACTCTGCTGCGCGTAAATCATACCCGTTTAAATTCGCATTGCTAAGATTAACACCGCTAAGATTAACGTCATTGAGGTTGAGACCACGTAAATCAACGCCACTCAAATCAACCCCGCTTAAGTTTACACCGCGCAGGTTCACACGGTCGAGCCTAGCGCCGCGTAACTTTGCATTGCTAAGGGAAACACCAGATAAATTTACATTTCTTAAATCAGTATCGGTTAAATCAGCACCATTCAAATTCGCGTTACTCAAATCAGCATCATTCAAATCGGCGCCACTCAAATCAGTGTAACTAAGATTAGCATTTTGTAAATCAGACCTTTGTAAATCAGCATTGCTCAAATCAGCACTGCTTAAATTGGCATTTCTGAGATTAGCACGATTTAAATCGGCTCTACGTAAGTTCGCGTCGTTTAAATCCGCATCTCTAAGGTTTTGCCGACTCAATGAAGCTCCTTGTAAGTCACATTTGCGACACTTCTTTGTTTCAAGTAGCTGCTTGACATGTTCGGGTTTTTCTGCATTTGCGGGTATGTAGGGTAGTAAAGGTATCGATAAGGTAATTAGGGCAAAAAACTTATTGAATATAGATTTACGTCTGGTCGAAGAATTCATATTTGTCTATTATTGAATAAGGTAATTAATTCAATCAGCATCCAGTATCGCTGACATATATATTGTGTAATTTGTTTCTTAGTGACATAAGTATTATTAATGAGCATTGTGGCACAGGTATCCTTGTTGATGTTCTGGTGTGATAATATTTACCACAGAGACACAGAGGTCGCAGAGGAAGAGGGATGAACCACAAAGAATATATGTGTTCGGTATCTTGGTGAGGAAATCCGTCTGTGGTTCGCTGTTATCGGGCAGTAAAAGACGATAAATTATAGAAGTACGGACAGGTTAGTTAACTTGTTCTTTTTTCGGCGCCTAGTACTAGCAAGCGCAACACTCCTACCCAGGTTGGAAGAATATAACCAAAAACGAATTAACAAAAACTCAGGATTGTGTTATGCGTAAAAAATTACAGCAAACTATTAAACCGCTTTTAAAACCGTTACTACTGCTATGTCTAGTATTTGGCTTGGCATTTAGTAATGTAGATAATGCTTATGCAGCAGGCAGTGGTGGTAGAATCGGCGGTGGTTCTTTTAGAATGCCAAGCAGCAGTCGTCCTTATAGTGCTCCTCGTACTTATGCACCTGGTGGTGGATACGGTGGTGGATACTATCCAGGTGGTGGTGGGTTTGGTTTTCCCTTCCTATTACCATTTTGGGGAATTGGTGGAGGATTCGGTTCTATTTTCGGCATTTTAATATTTTTTGCCGTTGCTAACTTTATCTTGCAAGCTTTCCGTCGTGTTGGCAGTGGTGCTGACCCATCATCATATGAAGAAGCATATACACCTAATCCAACGGTATCGGTAACAAAATTACAAGTAGGATTACTCGCTTCAGCACGTGGGTTACAAGAAGAACTTAATCGAATTGCAGAAACAGCAGATACTAATACAGATGCAGGACGTGCAGAAGTATTACAAGAAGCAAGTTTAGCGTTACTTCGTCACCCTGAATATTGGGTATATGCAGGTGGTAGCACCCAACAAGCACGTTTGAACTCCGCAGAAGCAGAATTTAACCGTTTGGCATTAGGGGAACGTAGTAAGTTTACAGAAGAAACCTTATCGAACGTCAATAATCAACTCAAAGGAAACATCGCGCATCAAGACGCTTTACCATCTTCTGGTGAAATTGATAACCCTACCGATTTAATTACCTCTGGCCCAGGAGAATATATAATAGTTACACTCTTGGCAGCTACACTTGGTAAATATGAAATGCCAGCAATAAATGGTGCCGATGAATTACGTCAAGCACTGCGTCAAATCGGTAGTATACCTAGCGATAAGCTTTTAGCCATCGAAGTATTGTGGACTCCACAGGCGCCTGGTGATACCTTAACATCAGATGACCTACTCGCAGAATATACTGATTTGAAATTGGTGTAGTAGATTTTTACAATCTGTAACTTTTATTGTAGAGACGCGACATGTCGCGTCTCTACAACATTTTTTATAATTTGCTTTTGCGTGCGATAAATGAACCTACTCCTAATACACCAAACGCTACTACGCTCAATGCAGAATTGGATTCAGGAATTTTTGCTTTTGGGTCAATTCTCAAAACTTTTCCCACTCCTGCGCGATCTCCTTTACTAGAAACATAAACTGCACCATCTGGCCCTATAGTTAAAGCAGTTGCCGACTCTAGCCCATTACCACTTAAGAGAGTTTTCCGAGTTCCATCCTTGGCTATTTGAATTAGTGAACCATCAAAATTGCCTTGAAAAAATGCCTGATTGGCAAATTGTAAAGCATATAAATTGCCTTCAGTATCAAAATCCAAGTCAGTGAGTTGCGTAAAACCATCAGCATAGACTGTTGCTTTACCATCAGACCCAACACGAAAGATATTTGCTCCACCTTGTGGGATGGGAACACCTGTTAATTGGCTGACATATAAAGCTTGATCAGGGCCAATTGCCACACCCGTGGGTACTGCTTGATATGTAATATCTTCTTGTGTGGGAGTAGTTATGGTTTGGTCGGGAAACTCAACAAGCGTCTTTAAATTACTACCATCCAGTTTTACACTTAAAACCTCGTTCCTATTTGCATTTGCAATATAAGCAGTATCACCCTTAATAGTAAAAGAGTAAGGATTGCTACCTACAGCACCATTCGGTAAAAGCACAGTCGGGTCTTTGGCAAATTCATAGCTGGAAATATCAGCGATACTTGTCACAGCACCTGTGTTAAAGTCAACTTTATATAGCTCTCCAAAATTTGGAGAATTGAACGGTGTATTGTCATAATTTACACCAGCAGAAAGACCAATTAGAAGGTAAGGATTTCCAGCAGCATCAAATTCGATGTCGTTGGCGCCAATTGCCTGACTGCCAGTGGGTGATAATGCATAAGACGGCAAATTTGTAATAACACGCTTTTGTTTACCGTCTTTAATTCTTGTTACAGCACCACTTAAACCAATACAAGCTTGCTGCCCTGGAAAAGTAAATGATGCACTACATAGCTGCGAACCCCCCACACCGGCTTCAGTGACGTAGAGACTACCGTCAGGACTAAAACTAAGACCCCTAACGTTATCAAGACCATCAGCAACTATACTAAACGGTGCTGCTACTGCTGATTTTGTTTCAACAACAGCAAAACAAAAAGTAAGAGATGCAAAGCTTAAAGTTACAAACTTGAGAAAAGACATAAATAGTTAAAAATTAAGAATTGAGCTATTCTTAATTTGATAAGTTGTGTATTTGTTCAAAAGACTATAAAATATTATGAGTCAATTACAATACAGAATCTTTTGATCGTTTTACATTTCTTTTGCTATTATTTTTTGTTTATATAGATAATTAGCTAAAACAAATATTTTAATACTTATTTATTAAGAGTGCCCCAATTTAAAAAATATCCATTTTTAATTTCGTAGGATAGCCATCTCGCCTATCCTACAGAATCATTTAATTCTTGAACTACTCTAAGTTATTTTTGAAAAAATAAATTAATATTGCTGCATTCTTTGTGGTATAAGTACCTGGACAGAAATAATTACATATTGATTTCCAGGCTGAGTAAAGGTTTCAAGCCAATTTTTTTGTAATTAATTTTGTCTGCCTACTTATATAGCAACCCTATATGAGTTGTGAAAAATTATATCCACGTAGAGACGCGATTAATCGCGTCTCTACAACGTGTGGATTTTACAAATGATTTAGGACTGCTATATATTTTAAAAACTAATGTAGTATACATGTATTAATAAGTCTAGATAAAATCAGAAATATACTTGAACTATGATTACGTATATTTAAAGAGGAACGACAGTGAGGAGCAAGCGTAAACTAAGTAAACTAATAATACTTTGCTGTACAACGGCTATTATTCTAAGCTCTGCCCAATTACAAGGACTAGCAAGCAAAAATGCCCCTGCTACATTAGATACTACCCAACAAGTAACAGGTAGATTTGCCAACCCGCAATTACTATATACTCTCAGGGCACATTCTGGAACAGTTAAATCCCTGGCTTTTAGTCCCGAAGGTCGAATTTTAGCAAGTGGTGGTGGTGATAACGATGGTCATATATATCTATGGGACACTGTGAAAGGCAGAAAAAAGGGTATAGTCAACCGCGCACATAAAACAGCAGTAGAATCGTTATTAATTTCACCCGATGGACAAAATCTAATTAGCTGTAGCAATGACAACAGCATTAATATATGGAATTTAAGAAACAACGAATTTTTAAGGTCTTTCGTTGCTCATAGCACCAACGTTATGTCGCTAGCTGTCACACCAGATAGTAAAGTACTAGTTAGCGGCGCCATAGATGGTATTCGTGTCTGGGACTTATTACAACGGCGCCCGTTAGCAACTTTGGTAAAATACGATAACTTAATTCATTCTGTGGCAATAAGTCCTGACGGTCAAACTTTAGCAAGCGGTGATAGCAAAGGTGTTATCAAACTGTGGAATTTGAGTACAGGTAAAGTCATTCGTGGTTATGTTGCACATTCAGATGCAGTTAGTAGCTTGATATTTAGTCAAAATGGACAAACATTAATTAGTGCAAGTCGTGACCGAACCATTAGACTGTGGAATCTTAACGCAGCAACACTTGAGCGAACATTAACAGGACATAATGACTGGGTAAACGCAATAGCAGTACATCCCAATGGAGAAATTTTGGCAAGTGCAGGACGTGATGGTGCCAAAATTTGGAATTTAACTACAGGTGAATTAGTAACAAGTTTATACGCGCATACAGACTGGGTAAGTGCAGTTGCATTTAGTCCCGACGGTCAAACCCTAGCAACAGGTGGTTTCGATAAGCGAGTTTACTTGTGGAAGAGTGAATAATGGCAACGGATTACGTAACGGATGTAACGGATGGATTATTAGTTTATCCGTTACATCCGTTACATCCGTTGCCTAGTTTGATTGAATTCGCGCGCTAAGAACTTTGTCTATGCGGTCGCGTGTTTCCAAAATGTGTGCTTTGGTATATTCGTCTTTTGAGTCTACTGATTTGAGTTTTTCATCAAGCTGTTTGAGCTTATACCAAGCTATGGTACGTGCGTCTTCTGGTATGCGTTCTTGTTCTTTACGCAGCACCATTGAGGTTAAAAGGTCTAAATATTGACGCTGTATACCTCTTCTCAAGCTTGATATTTTAATTTCTCGATTTTTGGATTTGACGACTTCTGTCCAAATTCCCTCTTGTAGAGTATCGAATAACTCAGGTATTGTTAGTGCTTTGTCGGATGCTGATTTGAGTTCGATGTCTTTGATACGTGAGAGACGGTCTCCTGATAGTAAGTCAACTAGTACTGATGTTTGAATAAATAGTACTAAGTCGTGTATTGGGTAATCTAATCTACCTACTCGTGTTCTTGTTCCCCAATGCCGCCAGCGAGAAGGCGCCAGTTTGTTTAATAATTCAGGTGGGAAGTTAAAAGCATCTTCGGCAAAGACGTATTTTTGTAATGTCGCTAATGCTTGTCGCTGCTTTTCTACAGGAATAGGTTGGAATGGTAAGCGTTTATCTCCTTCATTGGCACGTACACGGTAAAAAGATTGACCGCCTATATACTTAGTAGTAAAGAAGATATTTTGGAAGTAGTTACCAAGAACGGTACCAAATTGTTCGCTAATTTCGCTGTAGTCTCTATCGTCTGAAGGATATCGCTTGTTGATTAAGTCCCATAGTTGACGAGAGTTGTCGAGTTGCCACTGTGAGTAAAGTAATACATTACCGCTATTGTCCCAAGCGTTAACAGTTGGGTCGAGGTCGAGCATGTCCTCGTCGGTGGCATAAGTATACTCAGGTTTGCTCGATTCTTTTGCCATTGTCTCAAGGAATGGTTTCTCGGCGCCTGTTGTTGGAACTGGAATTTGTGTATATCCGTATTTAATTACCCATTCGTCGTAGGGACCAATCATGTTGGGGAAGTAATCGCCTTGTTTTACGCCTTTGGGTGCTATGTTTGGAGGGATATAATCCATTACCGATGTTGTTAAACCACGTTTGTGGGTGACTTCGGTATTGTTCATTTCCTCTGGTTTTAGCATGGTGCTGCCACGGAAATTATGCCGTAAGCCTAATGTGTGCCCAACTTCATGAGCAATAATTAGTCTGAGATACTCGTGAATATAAGTTTTGATTTGTTCGTTTGTTGAAAGGGCGCCTGGTAATATCGTCATCGCCATTTTACCAAAAGCGAACTGATTTACCGCTTCCATTCCGTAACATAAATCATACTCGCCTGCGAGACGCGAAATGCGACCAAGAAAGTTGGAAGCATCTGGTTTACCTTTATCTCCTTTATCTCCTAATGCTCTTGCTTCAAGTCCGTTGGCACATAACATACGATTTTGCATCAACGTACTAATTGATGTTCTGTTTTGCACCTGGTTGGGTTGAACGATTTGCCGATAGTCGTTTTTTAACGCACGCACAAAGCTAGCATCAACTAAAATGTCCGCATCCAAAATTTCGCCATTTAATGGGTTAACACGCGATGGACCCATTGCAAAGTAACCATCGACGGTATTTATCCAGCGAATTGTATTATAACGAATGTCGGCGGGGTCCCAAGTGGCATTATCAGGCATTTGCTTGACCTGAATTGCATCTCTAAATCCTGCTCTCTCAAATGCTTGGTTCCACATTAAAACACCATCGCGAATTGCATCACGGTATTCTAGGGGAACTGCGTTGTCTATCCAGAACACTACTGGCTTTTTGGGTGGTGATATTGCTGCACTTGGGTCTTGCTTTTCTAAATTCCAACGGTTGATATAACGAACGAACGGGTCGTTACGGTCATCGTTCGATAAATCTTGATAAGCTGTGACAAAGTATCCTACACGTTCGTCAGCTAAACGAGGACGATAATTATTATCGGGTAATTGCGACAAGCTGTAGTGAACTCGAAGTGTAAACCCACGACTATCAGCTAGCGTATCAAAATTTGGTAGTCCTAATTCCTTGCCGCGACTGCTACCACCACCCCCGATAAAGTTCATTATCGATTCGATTTCTAAGTTTTGCGGAAAAGCTTTTGCGTCACCAAAATATGACTGGTCGCCACCTGCCCCTACTCCAATACTTGCTGATAACCCAGATACATCGGTTAATAAAATATCGCCTAAGTCAATTAAAAGCGTTTTGCGTTCAGGATGAATACTTTTGAGTTGAATGTTATAAAGTACCGAGTCGCTGAAAGAGCGTGCAAGCGAGCGAGCTTGTGGGTCGCCTTCACGGGTACGAAAATTAACATTGCGGACAACAAACTGTAAGTTGTTATTTACACGCTTAAAGTAAAATAAAAAATCTTGCAGTGGCATACCGCTATATATACCACCTTCTCCGATACCAGACTCCAGGGTTGCGGTTGCCAGAAAATTTTTGTTTAGCTGTTCTGGTTTAATCTCTAGATAAATTTTATTTTTTTCTTTATTTCTATACAGAGTAAATAAACCTTCTGAGCGCTGTGTGTCTTTGGTGACTTCATCAAACGGTTCTAAGTCATCGCGTTTTGGTGGTTTTGGCGCCTCAGCAGGTTTTTTCGTCGAACTTGAAGGCGCCTTAGCGAGTTGTAACAGAGGTTGTTGGTTGGCTTTTTTGACATCATCGACTACCCACGCAAAATTTTGCGGTTGTACTTGCTTATTCTGATTTAACACCCATACCTGACCCTTGCCCAACCGTTGTTGTCGTTTTAACTTGTCTGCTCCCTTGGTTTTTTCTTCCATACGAACGCGCGTACCGTTGTCAACAGCAGTTTGTGCAACTGCATTAATTGAATAGGTCATTAAGCTGGCGGTAGTAATACCTATTACCAAACCACGTAACAAAACAATATAAGAAGTTAATCGCTTCATCCAATTCACCCTATTGTGTAATTAACAGCGTTACATTTGTTTACTGTGTCGCTGAACCTGTAACTATTTTGGTACTGCTTTACTGTAGTATTCTTGCTAACAATTGTGTCTGTAGCAAAAAATACGTAATAATTTTTAGATTTGACTAGTAAATAAGCAGCTGGAAATAGTATAAACAACTTAATCACAAACTTTATCTTTGCCAAAAAGTGAAATACTCTTTTACCAGAGATTTTATTTTGTTCTAAGATGAGCCTCGTAGTCAGTCAGGAGGGAACTTTATTATTATCGTGTACTAAAAAGATTTAATGTATGAAATAACACGTTACTAGGTAGCTTGATAAAAGCTTGATAGTAAGTATAATCCCTTGATTACAACCTTTGCGGGTAATTATAATATAGTATGACTCGGAAACAACTATGTCAGATTTATCTCAAGTCTGGAAGCAATTAGGAACTTATGTCAGGGGTTCTTGGGTGCATCAAAAGTTGAATAATGGTTCTGTTGTGGGCAAAGTTGGACGTACCTTAAAAAAAAGTGGGAATTCTGAAGCAAAAAAGCGCGAGTTCGGTACCAAGAATGTACAGCAATTGTTGATGAATGAAGAACTGTATTCCAGGTTCACGGAATGGGGGCAAGTAATACAGCAAGACGTTTGGCTCATTGACGATACAGCCTTCTATACAGAACTTTACAATTTGCTGGGTGAAAGTGCTTTAAAAGCCGAAAATGTGGAACTTGTTATCGCACGACTTAGTAAGAGCGATAAATTCTATCCAATTAAGGTTTTTGAGCGTTTTAATAATTTTTATCAGCGTTGGTGCCAAGGGGAATTTATTGACGCATTACCCGATGCTAATTTTCCGCAGCAAAAAATGCTGCAAGTCAAAGCCAAAAATTTAAAGCTAGGATTGCGTGCGGTAGATATATATACCGGGCTAAATGTGTTGATTTTGCTTTTAGAGCTACACCGTTACGCACGGCAATTTGAAGAACTTAAGCAAAAAATAATATTTTATCCATCGGGACAACCTGACACTGGTAACTTTTTTACATCGCAGTTGCTTCGTGTCATTAATTATAGTGACTCGATAGAAGTTGGTAATTTTGCTAGTACTGTGGGTGAATTCCTTTATGGTGGTAACTTTAGCGGTGCCTATCTTGGTGATGCAAACCTTACGGGTGTAAACTTTACAAATGCAATTCTGACGGGCACATATTTAGGTAACGCGAACTTTACAGGCGCAAATTTAAGCAGTGCGAATTTGGGTGCTGCCAATTTAGGAGATGCAAACCTGAGTGGCGCCAATTTAAGTAATGCGATATTGCGACGTGCTGACCTTAGCAGTGCCAACTTTAGCGGTGCTAATTTACAGAATGCGAATTTATCGGGTGCCGATTTGAATTATGCTGACTTAAGTAGTAGTAACTTAGATAGCGCCAATTTGCGTGGAGCGAACTTAACAGGTGCCAATCTTCGAGATGCTGTAATTAGTCATGCGATTTTTAAAAGCGTAATTTGCTTCGGTGC
Organism: Calothrix sp. PCC 7716; assembly: GCF_019977735.1. Lineage (GTDB taxonomy): Bacteria > Cyanobacteriota > Cyanobacteriia > Cyanobacteriales > Nostocaceae > Dulcicalothrix. Next base: position 8,491,220 of record NZ_AP025018.1, read on the forward strand.
GAATTTGAGCGGCGCCAACTTAGAAGGTGCTGACCTAAGTCAAGCTGACTTGTGTCGTGCTGATGTGAGTGGGGTAAATTTTATGAATGCTAATTTAACAGGAATAAATTTGAGTGATTCCATCCTGTTTAGCGCTAACCTGCAAAATGCCATACTGCACGCAGCAGATTTAAGCTACGCCAAACTTAGTGGTGCTTTGTTTAATGGTGCCAATCTTAACTCTTGTATTCTTATTGGCGCCGACCTTAGTCGTGTCAACCTTAGTAATGTTAATTTATGCGAAGCTGATTTGAGCGGAGTTAATTTGAGTGAAGCTGACCTACATGGTGCAGACCTTAGTGAAGCTGTTTTGTGCGGAACTGATATGAGCTACGCAAACCTAACTGGCGCCAACCTTAGTAGCAGTAACCTAACAGGCGCCATTTTTAATGGTGCTAATTTGAGTTACACAAATCTAAGTTACGCAATTTTAGAAAACGTCGATTTGACTTATGCCAATCTAGAAGGAATTATTTGGAATGATAATCAAAGTTGGGTAGGTGTACGGGGTTTGGAGACGGCAGTGAATGTACCTGCTGCGTTGAAACAACAATTGGGTTTGTCCTAATTCTCTGTGTCCTCTGTGTCTTCGTGGTAGATTTTTTACCACAGAGGCGCAGAGGGCACAGAGAGAAGAGTCTTTACATTTTATTTAAAACGCTACGTATAGTATCTGTTGGTACTTCATCGGTAATTTCGACTTTACCTATTTGTGTCGGTAGAATAAATCGAACTTTGCCGTCTCTGACTTTTTTATCGATTTGTATGGCTGTGATGATTTCGTCTATGTTTACTTTGGGTAAATGTGTTAGTAAACCAGCTTTGGCAATTAGATGATTTTGTCGTTCGGTTTCTGCTTTCGTCCACATTCCTAGTTCTGCTGCCATTTCTCCTGCTGCCACCATCCCAATGCCAACTGCTTCTCCATGAATTACTTCTGTGTATCCAGTTAAGCTTTCTACTGCATGTCCAATTGTATGACCGTAGTTGAGAATTGCTCGTAGTCCTGCTTCTCTTTCATCTTGACCGACTACATCAGCTTTAGCTTGGCATGATAATTTGATTATTGTCTCTAATAGTTCGGGGCTGATTGTTTTTATACTATCTAAATGTGTACTTGCTTCCATTTGAGCAAAAAATTCAGCATCCCAAATTACGCCATATTTTATTACTTCTGCCATTCCCGCTCTAAATTCCCGTTCGGGTAGTGTTTGTAATACGAATGGGTCTATTAAAACAAACTGCGGTTGATAAAAGGCACCAATTAAGTTTTTGCCTTTAGGATGGTTAACACCTGTTTTGCCACCTATAGATGAGTCTACCATTGCTAAGAGTGTAGTCGGCGCTTGAATAAAGTTAATGCCTCGCAGGTAAGTTGCCGCAGCAAACCCCGTCATATCCCCTATTACACCACCACCCAATGCGACCAGCGTTGAAGAACGTTCTAAACGATGTTCTATACACGCATCGTATATTTCTTTTATCGAGTCTAAATTTTTATAGCTTTCTCCATCAGGTAATATACAGGTAAATACTTGATAATTATTAGCTTCTAATGAATTAACAACGCGCGCTCCATAAAGCTCAAACACAGTTGGATTTGATACAATCAAAACTTTTCTACCTAGCTCTAACTTGCTCATATACTTGCCAAGTTTGTCAAGAGTTGACGGTGCGATTTCAATTTCGTATGAAGACTCTGGTAAATTTACATTGATTGTGCAAGCCATTGTTCAATCCCTCTGCTTGTAGGCGCCTGTTTAGTAGTTTATAATTCTAATTTACTACTGAGCGTTAAGATTACACATGATTTATATTTATGCAATAGGAGCAAATTACACCCGTATCAATATTTGTCTGCATAATCGCATTAAAACGGCACCTACAGTTTATTAGACTATATTCTAATTTATTTTAGTACATTAGTTTTAATTATGTTAAAAAAACTGAAGCTTGGGAATAAATTTACTTTACTGCTTTTACTTGTATTTGTTGGTGGAATCATAATTAGCGGTTTTACTTTATCGAGTGCGATGCGTAGCAAAGCGGAAGATGAAGTCGCAACCAAAACAGAAATTTTAACACAGGTGATGAATTCTGTACGTAAATATACGACTAAAAACATTCAGCCTCTGTTACAAGAAAAACTAATAACTGAAACACAGTTTGTTGCTGAAATAGTTCCTGCTTTTTCAGCGCACAAGGTATTTGAAAATTTTAAAGCAAAACCAGAGTATAGTAGTTTCCTTTATAAAGAAGCAACTTTGAATCCAACTAATCTCAATGACAAAGTTGACGAGTTTGAAAAAGTATTGGTCGATCAATTCCGTACACAGCCTAGTTTAAAGCGTACAAATGGATACCGTGTTAAAAATGGTGAAAAATTATTTTATATTGCACAACCACTAGCTGTCACCGAAGCTAGCTGTTTAGAGTGTCATAGTAGCCCAGACCGGGCGCCAAAAAGTTTGATTAATACTTATGGTGATAAAAATGGCTTTGGTTGGAATTTGAATGAAATTGTTGCTGCTCAAATGGTTTATGTTCCTGCCGATGAAGTTTTTGCACGTGGCAATAAGTATTTGTCGCTCAGTATGGGTATTTTTGTATCAATATTTGCGGTGGTCGTTTTGCTTATTAATTGGTTGCTGAAGCGAACCGTTATTCAACCAATTCGACAATTAACAGGAATAGCGAAACAAGCAAGTTCTGGTATTTTAACATCAGAAGTATTAAGTAAATTTGATTCGCCACAAATTGCTAAGTTTACAAATCGTTACGATGAACCAGGAGAATTATCGCGTGCTTTCCAATATATGGCACATGAAGTTGCTGAACGCGAGCAAAATCTAAGTAGTGCTGTAGAAGAACGCACTTCTCAACTTGCCGAAACTATGAAAGAAGCTGAACGTGCAAAGTTAGATGCAGAAAATGCCAATAGTGCCAAAAGTCATTTTCTTGCGAATATGAGTCATGAGCTTCGCACTCCTCTTAATGCCATTATTGGGTATAGCGAAATTCTGTTTGAAGAAATGACTGATGCTAACTCTACCCAACTTATCCCCGATGTCCAAAAAATTCATGGCGCTGGCAAGCATCTGTTAGAGTTAATTAATAGCATCCTTGACCTGTCGAAAATTGAAGCTGGCAAAATGGAGCTTTATATAGAGACGTTTGATATTGCTGCCATGATTCAAGATGTTGCTGCTACGATTCAGCCTTTAATTAATAAACATGGGAATAAACTAATTCTAAATTATTCGCATGATATCGGCACTATGCGTTCTGACATTACAAAATTGCGTCAAAGTCTGTTTAACTTGCTGAGTAATGCAAGTAAGTTTACCGAAAATGGCAAAATTACTTTGACTGTTCAAAAACAGAATAATTGTACTACAATAAGTGTCAGCGACACTGGTATTGGGATGACACCCGAACAGCTAGCAAATATATTTCAAGCATTTTCACAAGCAGATGCTTCGACGACTCGTAAATATGGTGGTACTGGTTTAGGTTTAGTTATTACACAAAAATTCTGTCAAATGATGGGAGGTAATATAAGTGTTGAGAGTATATTTGGTCAAGGTACTACTTTTACTATTGTGTTACCCGAACAGATACAACAAGGTACAGAATTAAAGAAAGAAGTTAAAGAACTTAAAGTCAAACAAGGTATTGTATTAGTAATAGACGATGACCCAGCAGTACTAGACTTAATGCAGCGTTACCTTGAACGTGAAGGATATAGCGTTGTAACTGCTGCCAACCCAATAGATGGACTTGAGCTAGCGAAACAATCTCCTGATGTGATCATATTAGATGTGATGATGCCTGAAATGAATGGCTGGTCTGTATTAAGTCAACTTAAACAAGATCCACAAAGCGCGGATATCCCTGTAATAATGGCAACAATTATTGATGATTTTAACTTAGGTATGGCACTTGGAGCCTCCGATTATTTAATCAAACCTATTAATCATGAACGCTTGATGACGGTATTACAAAAATACCATACCAATTGTAACCGTTCAGGGGCGCCGCAATCAGTATTGATAGTTGAAGATAACACAGCAAACCGTGATATGCTACGTCGTCAACTTCAAAAAGCAGAATGGCAAGTTATGGAAGCAGAAAACGGACGTATCGCACTCGAAGTAATGCAAAATTACCAGCCAGGGATTATATTACTCGATTTAATGATGCCAGAAATGGACGGTTTTGAGTTTATTACTGAACTTCGCAAAGTTGAAAAATGGCAATCTATTCCTGTCATCGTGTTAACTGCCAAAGATTTAACCGAAGAAGACCGTCAACGTTTAGATGGACAAATTGAACGTATTTATCAAAAAGCTTCCTATAACTATCAAACTCTCTTCAACGAAATCAAGAATGCTTTAAAAAAATGACTAAAATACTGATTGTAGAAGATAATGAAGTTAACCGTGATATGCTATCTCGTCGTCTTATACGTCACGACTATGAGATAATTTTTGCACTAAACGGCGCCGAAGGGGTATCTAAGGCTCTGACAGAAAAGCCAGATTTGATACTAATGGATATGAATTTACCTGTAATAGATGGTTGGGAAGCAACCCGACAGCTAAAAGCGAATTCCCAAACACGAAATATACCTGTAATTGCTCTAACAGCGCATTCAATGCAGGGTGATAGAGAAAAAGCTTTGGCAGCAGGTTGTGATGAGTATGAAAGTAAACCGATTGATTTTTCGCGTTTACTTAGCAAAATTGAAAGTTTTATCGAAAAAACGAAATCTTCCTTCGAGCTAAATATATCTCAATTAAATCCTTATATTCAAAAAGCATTATTTTCAAATTTACGTCACGAATTGTGTACGCCGATAAATGCTATTATTGGCTATAGCGAGATATTACTAGATGGATTAAAACATCAGCCAAATACAAATATATATATAGATATCAGTAAAATTTTTACAAGCGGTCATCAAATGCTTACCCTTGCAAATAAACTTATTGACCCAGCTTATTTTGAATTAAATAAAGAACATAGTTTTGATGACTTTGGTGCTAAAATACGTTTGGAAATATTGACTCCTCTGAGTACAATTATCGGTTATTGTGAGTTATTAGTTGAAGAAGCAGGTGCCGACTTTGCAGCAGACTTAGAGCGTATTAATACATCTGCTCAAAAAGTTTTAAATATGGTAAATAATATTGTAAACTTAGCGCAGCAGCAGTTACAAGCAATTGACATAGAGGTAATGCAAACTGCTGCATCAAAGGAACACTTTGGACAACAATTAATTGCTGATGCGGCGCCAATTGCTATTATAATTTCTCGGTTGAGTGATGGTTTAATTGTTTACGCAAACGCAGCAGCAGCTTTAACTTTTGTTTTACCCTTAGCGCAGTTATGCAACCGCCATATTCAAGATTTTTTAGGGCATACAGACTATGATGAGATTACTAGTGCTTTGAAAAGAAACGAAACTATCGTAAACAGAGAACTTCGTACTATCAGTGCTAGTGGTACACAGTTATGGATGATAGCATCGCTACAACCCCTAACCTTTAACTCCGAACCAACAATTTTGAGTGTGCTGTGCGATATAACCGACCGTAAACGTGCTGAAGATGCATTACGTATCGACGCAGAAAGCTACAGAAGCATTTTTGAGAATGCATTACAAGGTATTTACCAAGCAACACCTGACGGGCAGATTGTATTTGTCAATCAGTCAATGGCAATGATTCACGGTTTTGATAACCCTATTACCATGATAGAAACCGTAAATACAATAAATTATAAATTATATGTCGATAATGAGTGGCGCTCCTCATTTCGTTACTTACTTGAAGCACAAGGGCAAGTTATAGGAATAGAGTATCAAGTATATAAATACAGCGGGGAAATAATTTGGATTGCAGAAAGCGCGCGGGCTGTGCGTGATGCGAATGGAAAAGCTATATACTACGAAGGAATATTAGAAGATATTACGCAGCGAAAGATTAAAGAATTAGCATTACAGCGCGAAATAGAGGAACTACAAACTGAAATAAATCAAACCAGAAACACACAGCAAGTAACAGAAGTTGGTAATGCACCAACAATATTACTGGTCGAAGACAACGAAATGAACCGCGACATGCTATCACGTCGTTTAAAGCGCTCAGGTTATAAAGTTATAATTGCAGTTGATGGAAGCGAAGGTGTATCACTAGCAACTACTGCAAAACCCAATATAATCCTAATGGATATGAGTTTGCCTGTCTTAGATGGATGGGAAGCGACAAAACAATTAAAAGCCAATAACAACACTAAACATATTCCAATAATAGCCCTAACAGCACATGCAATGTCAGGCGACCGAGAAAAAGCACTTAATAGCGGGTGTGATGAATACGACACAAAACCCATCGAAATGCCTCGACTACTTGACAAAATAACAACTCTTTTAAACAAATAAGCTTATCAAATCGATGATATTATAGAAATATTGGGATTATTAAAAATTAAAAATTTTTGTAATCATCTAGAAATTGAAACGTATACATGGGAAGTTTTGCCCCAAGAGATGAAGCTAGATTTACTTATACTGCAAACGGTTAGAAACTGTCATTCTGAACGAAGTGTTATGCGAAGCATTTGCCGCAGGCTAGAATCTCCAAGATGCTTCACTCCACTGCGCTCCGTTCAGCATGACAAAGTTTAGTTTTTACCCGTTCACAGTATACATCTATTCAACATGAGTATGAATGGATAATGCAAAAATTATGCCGGATAGAATCTAAAATATCATCAAATATTTGATTATATACTTAGATATAGTTATTTTGATCCCCCCGAATTCGCGGGAAATTGGGAGAGCAACTCTATAATTAACTTCTTATATATTATGAATAAAACAGTTGTTATAAATGTTGTCGGTCTGTCATCACGACTTCTAAAATATACTCCCAAACTTTCACAGTGGGCACAACGTGGACAAGTCACTACTATAAACCCTGTTCTACCTGCTGTGACTTGCACTGCACAAGCTACATATTTAACTGGTGTCCTTCCTAATGAACATGGTGTTGTTGCTAACGGTTGGTACTTTCGCTCAGAATGTGAAGTCAAATTTTGGCGCCAGTCGAATAAGTTAGTACAATCTGCAAAAATATGGGATATTGCACGTGTTAACAATCCTGAGTTTAGCTGTGCGAATTTATTTTGGTGGTATAATATGTACTCGTCGGTTGATTACTCGGTGACTCCACGACCGATGTATCCTGCTGATGGCAGAAAGTTACCTGATATTTACACTCAGCCGAGTAACTGGCGAATTGATTTACAAACAGAATTAGGGCAATTTCCACTGTTTAATTTTTGGGGCCCGAACACTTCTATTGATTCTACGCGCTGGATAGCAGATTCTGCTAAATGGACAGAAGAAAAATCTAATCCAACTTTAACATTGATTTATTTACCACATCTAGATTACTGTTTACAGAAATTTGGGCATGACGAAAAGAATATAATCAAAGATTTACAAGAGATAGATGCGGTTTGTAGCGATTTGATTGATTTTTATGAAACACGCGGCGCCAAAGTAATTGTGCTATCTGAATATGGTATTACGAATGTATCAAAGCCTATTCATATTAACCGCGTGCTTCGCGTTCATGGTTTACTTAAAGTTAGGGAAGAATTAGGATGCGAAATATTAGACGCAGGCGCCAGTAAGGCTTTTGCAGTTGCTGATCATCAACTTGCCCACATCTATATAAATGACCCTGAATGCACTTCAGTAGTTAAAGACTTGCTACAATCAATCGATGGAATTGGTTATATATTAGATGATACAGCTAAAAAACTACATGGCTTAAATCATGCACGTTCGGGTGAGCTTGTCGCTGTTGCCAATAATGATGCATGGTTTACTTATTATTACTGGTTGAATGATAATAAGGCGCCGGACTTTGCTAGAACTGTTGATATTCACCGCAAACCAGGTTATGACCCTGTAGAATTATTCATCGACCCACAAATCAAACTCCCAAAACTAAAAGTTGGTTTAAAACTATTGCAGAAAAAACTTGGTTTCCGTTACCTAATGGACGTAATACCATTAGACGCAACCCTAGTAAAAGGCTCACACGGTAGTATAGATGTTTTGCCAGAAGATAAACCAGTGTTTATTACCCGGCAATTAGATTCAACTAACAACACAATTGCAGCAACAGAAGTTTGTAATTTAATATTACAAAATTTACTGTGCGAGGATTTTGTAAATTTCACGCTTAACCTGAGTTAGAAGCTCACGCACTTGATTTGCTCGTTCTAAATTGCCACTCCGAGCAACAGTAGTAACAGCATCATTCAACTCTGTTAAAGTATCGCGCAACTCAATTAATTCAGAAGGTTTACTTGCTTTAAAGCTGTCGCGAGGGTCTTCTGAATTAGACCGTTGATTACGCTCACTCAATAAATGTCTACCGCTCTCGGTAATAGTATACACACGCTTACCTTCAACCTGTTCGCTAGTCAAATGATTACTCTCTTCTAGCATTTGAAGAGTTGGATACACAGAACCAGGACTAACACGATGAAAGCCACCACCACGATTTTCTAGCTCTTTGATGATTTCATAACCATGCTGGGGATGTTCAGCTAACAACCCAAGCAGAATAAATTTGATATCACCACGACGAGTGCGTTTCTTATCTCCCCAACCATGACCGCGCGATTCTCTTCTTCCGAAGCGCTCGCTTGCGAAAAAACTGTTACCAGAATTTTCTCCTGCCCATGCTGGTGTAAGGAAGCGTGGATGAAATCTCTTAAACATATACATGTAGCTCCAAGTATCATTTCTCGATTTTTTGATATATCTTGATATATCGTTATTGCTATACATAGTTTATCGCGATATATCGAGTTTGTCAAATAGGGGGCTTCAAATTAATCATCTTGTGGGATGGGCATCCTTGCCCGTTTCAATACTAGAAAGCAAGGGCGGGCATCCTTGCCCGCTCCACAAGAGAAACTGTTGATTAGGCGCCACGGTCGCGCGTTAGGTCATAAATAACTTTCTCTGCGTACCAGTTATTTGTCCGGTTTGGGTATTTGAACTTAGCTTGGTTCAAAAGTCTGTTTATTCCTTGTATATCTCTGTGTAGCAAAGTTAGAAGCTGCGTGCGAAGTTTACTACTTACTTGGTCAATCGTAATAATGTTACGGTCTTGTTGCTGCTGTTGACTTCGAGAATAACTGGCGCCATTCTTATTAGTACATTTATTCGCTTGTAAGGCGCCAACACCAAGACCAACGATAGCAGCAGCACTCAGTAACAGTCCAACTTGAGACGCTTGTTCAGCTTCGCGTGAAGTAGAACTCAAATTAGCTTCTCGAACAGGAGTTGTATTTAGTGTCGCAGTAGCAAGTAAACTAGCCACAGCTGTCGCTGTTAGTATTTTTAAATTAGTCGATTGTTTAACAAATTGATTAAATAATAGTTGCATATAGTTTATAACCAATAACTCATCTGTTACATCCGTTGCATCCGTTACATCCGTTGCATCCGTTGCATCCGTTGCAAGCGTTGCCATATTTCTAATATGCTTAAAAATTATGACAAAATTATGTCATTTGCTGCGACACAACAACAGCCGTAAATCGTAGCGTCATACTATACGGCGTTTTACGGGCGAGTGAAGAATTTTGAGTAGCAGTTATTGGCGAAAGTTTAGCGAATAAGCGCGCGCAAAAATTTACCGACATGAGCTAGAGTGTTTTAAGCTATACATCTGTTTTCTCATGCCGGAGCTTAAAATGGCAAAGCAGGTATTACCTGGATTCAAAAACATCTATAGGTAGTATCGGAAAAAACTATCCAAAATCTATCTTAGTGTAGTTATGCTGATAGACCAAAGATAAAAATTACTTTATCTTAAGATTGTTTGTGATTTATTAATCAAATACATAGCCAATATCGGTGTATTAATGCCGATACGGTTGTCAAAGGCAGTATACAAATATAGTTAGTCCCCATTTGAGTATATATATTATTTATGGCATTATTAGATTCTCAATTTGGCAAGAAGGAGACACGTACTGTCGGTAACGGTCTTCAGTCATTATTTTTAATTATATTTACACTTGCTTCAATTACAGCAATGGGCGCCCGTTTAGCTCACTTGCAAGTGGTGGATGGCAAAAAGTACTCAGAGCGCGCGCAGTCAAACCGAGTACGAGTTATTCCTAAACAACCAGAACGGGGTAACATTTTTGACCGCAACGGCAAACTGCTAGCAACAACTCGCTACCCACGTTCGGTGTACCTATGGCCCATGACTCATACAAAATCGGGTTGGGACGAAAAAATCGGGCCGCGTCTGTCTAAAATTTTAAATATGCCACAAGAAGAAATCGAGCAGAAACTCGAAGAAGCTGGCCCAAACTCTTCCACACTTGTACGTATCGCTCGCGACTTGAGCATGGAAGAAGTTACTGCGCTCAAAGAATACCAGCATGAACTTCCTAACGTTGAGATTCACACCGAGGCAGTACGTTCTTACCCACATAAGCACGAATTAGCTCATGTATTAGGATATACTCGTGAGTTAACGGCAGAACAACTCAAAAATAGGAAAAGTGAAGGTTATCGGCTTGGTGATGTAATTGGGCAAATGGGGGTTGAAAAAGCCTTTGAACAACACTTGCGCGGAGAATGGGGTGGTCAAGAAGTCGAAGTTGATGGTCGTGGGCGCCCGCTCAAAACGCTAGGAGAAGTACAGGCAAAACAGGGTAAAGATTTACACTTAACTATTGATTTAGATGTTCAAAAAGCAGCCGAGAAAGCTTTGGGTGGTAAAAATGGTTCAATTGTGGTAATGAATCCAAACAATGGATCTGTTTTGGCAATGGTTTCCCATCCCACATTTGACCCGAATGTTTTCTCAAAACACAAACCAAACCCAAAAGAATTACGAAACATTTTGGCAGGTGAAGGATATCCACTTGTAAATCGTGCGTTAAGTGCATTCCCTCCTGCAAGTACCTTTAAAATTGTTACCACTGCTGCCGGGTTAGAATCGGGTAAATATAAATCGAATCTAATCTTACCAACATATGGGTCACTCAATATTGGTGGTGTAACATTTGGTGAGTGGAACCATGCTGGGTTTGGACCCTTGGGATGGACTGGTGCAATGGCAATGAGTAGTGACACCTTCTTTTACCAAATTGGTAGAGGTATAGGTGGTCAAACGCTAATTGACTGGACGCGCAAATTTGGATTTGGTCAAAAAACCGGATTTGAGTTTACAACAGAAGAGTCTAGAGGTTTAGTCCCAGATGAAAAATGGACGCTAAGAGCCTTAAAAATGCCTTGGACTATTGGACACACTATTAACATGACCATTGGTCAAGGCGCCTTGTTAACAACACCATTACAAGTAGCACGAATGTTTGCGGTACCAGCTAACGGTGGTTATCTCGTGCAACCACATTTGTTTAAAGACAACGAAGATGCCCAAAAGTGGCGTAAACCAGTAGGAATGAAACCAGAAACCGTTAAAATTATACAAGATGGTTTACGTAAAGTTATCACCGAAGGTACAGCAAAAGCTATGAATTCTCCAACAATACCACCAATGGCTGGTAAAACAGGTACCGCAGAAGCTTGGAGAAAAGGCATAAAAGAAAACCACACATGGTTTGGTGGTTATGCTCCTGCGTCGAAACCAGAAATTTTAGTAGTATCCTTTGTTGAACACTCTGGTGGTGGTGGTGGTAGCGTCGCGGCACCGAAGGCTTTACAAGTTATGGAAGACTACTTCCAAAGAAAATACCCAGGTAAATACAAAAAACCTGAAGTGAAAGAAGAGAAGAAGAGTTAGGAGTGCTGAGTGCTGAGTGCTAAGTGCTGAGTGCTGAGTAGGTGGCTTAAGCCACCGTACAGTTCTTAGTAATGATTCATGAGTTAAAGATTAAAAGTTAAGAGTTTCGATTTAAAACTCAGCACTCAGCACTCAGCACTCATTACTTAAATTGTTCTAATAATTTTTCGACGCTGGCGTTATGGTCAAGAAAGGAGAATAAATGCCGATAACGCAGTTTACCTTCTTTGTCTAACACAAATTGTGCAGGAAGCGGCGCCCCTAAAGCTTGCCCAGTTTGATACGTCCGAAATACTCTACAACTGGGGTCACTCAATAACGGCATTTTCAAACCTAAATCTTTAACTACGATTTGACTTTGCCTTTCATCGGTACTTGTTACCATTAATACTTCTATCCCACGATTGGTAAACTCCTCGTAATTCTCATTCAAAGCTTTGATATGTGGGAAACAAAACGGACAATACTGCTTTTCTGTAAAAATTCGAGTCAATGCTAGTAAAACAGGTTGCTTGTTACGATATTCTGATAACTTTACAACTTTACCGTTTTTTACATCCTGTAGCTGAAAGTCTGGTGTCAAAAAATTTATCAAAAGCTTATCATATGCCGGAATGGGTAGAAAATTCCGTGCGAAGCGCTCATTAAATAAACCCCTAAAATCTGTAGAAATCGCCATATTTATACTTAGTAAAGCCTTAAATTCAATAAAATTGTACTAATTAAAAACCACAGCTAAACACGATTTGAGCGCAGTTGATATTCCTTGACCTGTGAATTCTGCCCAATTTAGGTGAGAATAAAGCAAGAAACTATACGTGTTTACCTGTGGTTATTTCTATGATAATTCTAAAATTTTACTCCAATATCAAAAATGGAGCTAGGACAGGCGCCTACACACTCGCGAAGTAGACTTTGGACTTAACAGGGTCGGGGTTCATTGTCTTGTCACCAGGTTGCCAACCAGCAGGACAAACTTCATCGGGGTGCGACTGTACGTATTGAATTGCTTGTAGTGTTCGTAATGTTTCATCAACGCTACGACCAAATGCTAAGTTGTTGATAGTAGCGTGCTGAATTGTGCCATCTTTATCTATGATGAACAAACCACGCAATGCTACACCTGCCGCAGGGTCGAGAACATTGTAAGCTGTGCTGATTTCTTTTTTGATGTCAGAAACAAGCGGGTAGTTTAGGTCACCTACACCACCTGATTTACGGTCTGTTTGTATCCAAGCAAGGTGCGAAAATTCACTGTCAACTGAAACACCTAGTACTTCTGTGTTGACTTTCTTGAATTCTTCGTAACGGTCGCTGAATGCTGTAATCTCAGTTGGACAAACAAATGTAAAGTCTAAGGGGTAAAAGAATAGTACGACATACTTACCGCGATAGTCGGAAAGTTTTACTGTCTTAAATTCTTGGTCTAACACTGCTGTTGCTGTAAAGTCAGGAGCAGTTTGACCTACACGAATGCATTCTGTCATTTATTATTCTCCCTCATTGCTTACACATTTATAATTAGCGCGCACAACTTTGGTGACTTTTGCACCAATGTTACGTTCCACGCTTTACTATTTAATTACGAACTGTTACAACTATATCATACTCATAACGATTTTGAGTAAATAATGTTAGATGATTTAGATAAGCGGGAATGGTTGTTAACTAACGGTTTGGGCAGTTTTGCGAGCGGGACAGTTACGGATATCCGCACCCGGACTTACCACGGGTGGTTTTTTGCTGCTTTAAAACCACCATTAGACCGCAGTTTACTGTTATCACATTTGGAAGCGAGTTTGGAGTTGTTTGACCGTACTATACCTTTAGGTACAAACTACTGGGGAACGGGTGAGATTGAACCATCTGGATATAAGCTACTGCGTCATTTTAATATTAATCCGGTACCAACATGGGAATGGGGAGATGCACATTGGCGCCTAACTAGACGTTTGTTAATGCCACATGAAACTAATCGCTTATTGATTCAATACCGTTATAACGGTGTAAAGCCTGCCATATTAAGGTTAAGGTTACTAATAGCCGACCGTGATTTTCATCGTCAGCAAAAACAGGCGCCATCTTTAAAGTTTATCGAAATGTTGGGAGTACAGCAAGTTTGTTTACAGGCAGACAATGGTGATATGGGTGTACCTTGGCATTTGCGCTGGACGAGGGGAGAGTATAAGCAAGATGCTGTTTGGTACTGGAATTATAGTTTACAAGAAGAAACCGCGCGTGGATTAGATGACAAGGAAGATTTATATAGTCCTGGTTATTTGAGTGTGGTAATGGAACCTGGAGATACTGTTACCCTGGAAGCACGAGTTGGTTTTCCTGAAAGTTATCAAGATTACCTAACGGACGAAACTTTTGATAAAGCGGTAAGTGTCGAGCAACAACGCTTATTGGGAATAGGGGATAAAGAATTATTAAAAGCTTGCGACCAATTTATTGTTTATCATCAATATACTAATAGTCCAACAATCATGGCTGGATATCACTGGTTTGATGATTGGGGACGAGATGCTTTGATTGCTTTGCCAGGTTTATTGTTACTTCCTAAGCGTTATGACCTTGCCAAGCAAATTTTAAATACTTTTGGTAATCATTGTCGTTATGGCTTAATAGCAAATCATTTACCTGTTGCAGACGGTGAAGCACTATATAACAGTGTAGATGTATCGTTCTGGTGGATTGAAACACTAGGGTTATACCTTGAAGCAACACATGATTGGGAATTTTTAGCTTTACAATATCCAGTCGTACAGCAAATTTACAAAGCTTATATTGGTGGTACTCGCTACAATATACATGTGGATTCTACTGATGGATTAGTCAGTTGGGATAACCAAAGTGTAGCATTAACTTGGATGGATACGGTAGTTGACGGGCGCCCTGTTACACCTCGTCGAGGTAAACCAGTAGAAGTTAATGCACTGTGGTATTCTGTTTTGTGTTGGGCATCGCGATGGGCAGAAATTCTTAGTGAATTACCCAACCTGCCAAATATAGATTATAAAAAACAAAGGCGCCTAGCGAAACAGTCAAGACGTTATGCAATGCAAGCAGAGTCAGTAAAAATATCACTGCAAAAATATTGGAATTCTAACTTGGGCTATCTTTACGACACAATAGAACCAGATGACCGTCGTAATTCTCAAATACGACCAAATGCCGTATTAGCATTATCATTTGCTCATTGTGGATTTACACAACTACAAGGGCAACAAGTACTAGAAGTAGCACGTACACGTTTATTAACACCATATGGTCTTCGTAGTCTTGACCCACTAGACCCTGATTATATTGGTAAATACGCAGGCAATCAACAACAGCGTGATTATGCGTATCATCAAGGTACAGTATGGTGCTGGTTAATTGGTAGTTTTATTCGAGCTTGGCAAAGATTTCATCCAGATGAACCATTACGCTTTTCATTTTCACCTTTACTCGAACACTTTACTTCTCAAGCATGTATTAATTCAATTTCAGAAATCTTCGATGGTGATGAACCCCATACACCAAGAGGAGCAATAGCGCAAGCTAAATCTGTTGCCGAAGTCATGGGAAGTCTATATAAACGTCATCCTTAACCGCGCTGCACTAGTAGTTGGCTTTGCTTCGCGTAAGCCAATATAATTATTAATATTACTAATACATCGTGCCATTTAATTTGTACTTATTCGTATAGTTTGTACTAAAATTTCTATAATTTGTGGAGATAATATAAAAAATCTTCTAGCGGTTCTAAACTAGTTAAAGGTAGCTTTTCACTCTCGACTGATTGAACAAAACCTAATATAGTAGCTTTAAAATCAGCCTCGTTTATCTCTACCCCTATATAACCAATACGGTCTTCTCTAACTTCTGTGGGAATATAACAAAAATCTTGATTCTTTAGTACAGGACGACATTCTAATAAACCTTTATTCTTAATAAATAAACCAGCAGTATCCATTAAGGGAGTTAAAATATTATTCAAACCAGAACTTTTGGCAATATCAGTTTCTATATTTATACACTGGCAGTAAAAGTGAACTGCAAGAACAGCTAAGGTATTAAAATATACTTGATTAGCTTTTGTTTGATTGCGGTGCTGTAAACTAATTTTTTCAGCATTTGCAATCATTCTACCATCGATAGGTATCGTGATTAGATGAGATTGTTTAGAATCCATTGCTGTCTCCATATCTTATTTACTCGTAAAGATACTGATTGAAATAAGGTGCAAACTTTTTACAAGACCTTTGGTAGAAACTGTAAATTGGCCCGTGTGTTGCTCCTGGTTTAAATTCTTGAGCTATTTCTTCCCAAGATTTATCTTCCTCAATTTTCTTAAGTAAGATAGTTTGAAAGCTAGCATTGGGATTTCGATTAAACAACTCGCGTTGTAACAATCCTTCCGGGTCTTCTTTAATAAATGCTAGTAATTTTTCAGAAGGAAGAGGATTTAGTTCAGCAGCGTAAACATTATATATATCTAATTCATCTCCATCACCTGTAGGCGTATAAATAGACATAATATCCCAATTAATCGAGTTAAAAGAGTTTATTTTTCGCTTTCTTAAAATAAATAAAAGCCATCCGATAATTGAACCTCTTGCTGGGTCATAATTGTGGATATTCTTACAAATATATAAATAAGTATCCTGGAGAGCTTCTTCATAGACATATTTTGATGCATCAGTTTGAAGTTTTGGTAGTTGGTCTATCTTTACAGTTAATTCACTAAAAAGTTTGGTCAATGCAATTTGCTTCTCTAACAATGCTTTATCCCTTGCTTTTTCATCTAGCGAACCATCAGACGCTTTGATTGCAGCTTGTTTTGCTAATATTGCTAGGTCTTCGAGAGTCATAGCGAAAATCCTCTTCTTTGTTCGTGTGATTGAGTTTCAGCCATAATCGTGCTTCTTCCACTCACAAAGATTTACATATCCACATAAATCATCTTGAGTAGCGATAAACTTGGTTTCCGTGTAGACACCTAGTTCTAAAACAAACTATTTCTCAGGGAAAGCTAGTTATGCACTATTCAAGAATTTGTTTTATCTATATATGTTGTTTCTCCCCACTCCTATAGTTGTTTTGGTCTATATCTATCTCCAGGGTTAGAGGAGAGATTTATGCACGAACTCCAAAAAGCCTAAAATATTTACATTTTGTTACAAAAAGGGTTTTAAATTAATTGTAGGTTGGTGTCGAAAAACAAGACCTTTAAAAATATTATCCTCACAAGTTCCTCAAATTATCTGCGTATAAACAGAGTTGTAAAGCGGATGAGCGATTGTAAGTTAGTAATGGGGACTTCAAAATGTTTATGAAAACTGATATTTGGAATGTCCAAGAAACAGATTTTCCGGCAACTGGAACACCAGAGGAAAAACTCAAGTTTATTTTGAACTACGCAATATTGGCGCCTTCAAGTCACAATACCCAACCGTGGTACTTTAAAATTGATTCAGGCGCCATATATCTACTTGCTGACCACACTCGTGGTTTACCCGTTGCAGACCCAGATGGTCGGGAATTGATAATCAGTTGCGGAGCAGCGCTTTTTAACTTGCGTATAGCCTTGCATCACTTTGGCTACACAGGTAAAATTAAGACTTTTCCTGACCCCGCAAATCCAGATTTGCTAGCTTGTATCGAATTGGGTCATTCATCAGGAGAAACTACTGACGGAAAGTTACTGTTCCAAGCAATTAAAAAAAGACATACAAACAGACACGATTATCAAGATTGGAATGTTCCAGAAACACTGCTTAAAACTTTGCAGAAAGATGCAATATCTGAAGGTGCTAATTTACAAATTGTCAAAGGTGACATTCTGCGCGCTTCCGTTACAGAATTAATAGCACAAGGCGACCACTTGCAAATGGCAGACCCAAATTTTCGTAACGAATTAGCAACTTGGGTGCGTCCCAGTACCAGCAAAAGTCATGATGGTCTTCCAATTTATACTCATGGTATAGATGAACACTTTGAATTTGCTACGCCCTTGTTTGCTTTTGTCTTACGAACTCTGGATATGGGTTATTCAGTTGCAGAACGTAGTCGGAAACTTTTAGAATGCTCACCTGCGATTGTAATTTTAACTACAGAATCTGATAAACCTGCCGATTGGCTAGCAGCTGGGCAAGCACTAGAACGGGTGTTATTAAGGGCACAAGTAGTTAAATTATTTGCATCTTTTTTGAATCAACCAATTCAAGTACCTGAATTAAGAAGTCAACTGAGTAAGCTTCTTGGTAATAAAGCCTATCCACAAATTATGCTCCGTTTAGGGTTTGGGTTAGAAACGAAGCCAACACCAAGGCGAACAGTTGATGAGGTTGTATCTAATTGAAAAAATAAGCTTGGTTGGTAAGGCTAAATGCACGCAGAATATAAAAATAGAGGTATCAGAAAAATGATAGCCAAAATTATACTTAGTATTGGTGTATTGTTAGCAAGCGCATTCCTCACTTTAGTTATTGTGCAAGTAAGGAACGACCAAGAAGTTAGTCGGATTTGGCAAGCACTTTCAACTTCACCTGACTCAAAAAATCATTTTACTAAAGAAATGGTTATAGAATTACCTGCTCCCGTACAGCGTTATTTTTTGCACTCCATAGCGCTCGGAACTCCTCTGGCTTCGGGAGTCAATCTAAAAATGAGTGGTAATTTTAGGCTTAGTCAAGACAAACCGTGGTTGCCAATGGTAGGTGAAGAAATTATTTCAGATAAAAAAGGATTTGTTTGGAAAGCAGCCATTGGTAGCCCTCTTTCACAAATGCGAGGAAGTGATTACTATATTAATGGTTTGGGTCGAATGCGGTTTTCGCTTTGGGGATTAGTTCCCTTGGTAAATGTCCAAAATCCTGATACTAACCGCTCTGCAATTGGACGATTAGCTGGAGAAATGGTATGGCTACCTTCTGGTTTACTACCAGCGCGCGGTGTAAGTTGGAAGGCAATTGATGAGAACACTATCCAAGCTAGTTTAAAGATTGACGGTGAACCAGTAACGCTGACACTCTTTATAGACTCAAACGGTAAGCTGCTGAAGTTATCTTTCCCACGTTGGGGAGAACACAAAGAAGATGGTACTTACACTTACATTCTCTTTGGTGGAGAAATTCAGCAAGAACAAACATTTGCAGGATATACAATTCCATCCCAGGTTAGTTTGGGCTGGTGGTTTGCTCCCGACCGTTACTCAGAGTTTTTCCGTGCCACAATTGAGCAAGCCAAGTTTAACTGAACAATCTAATAACTTATTATTTGACCAAGGTAGGAGCAGTGATAATATGGGTTGTTATTTGTGGTGAGTGCATTAAAGTATTATGAATTAAGCAATTTTCAATTGCTTGCTGTAAGCCAAGTTTATGCTTTGTTTCCAAAGAGCAAGGTAGGCTGACATCAACTTGGAAATTATCTAGACGCGCGACAGGTCTAATCGATTTATCAGCATTCACCGTAATGCTAAGACCGGAAGAATCAATGTTTCTGTTTTGCAAATATTTAACTGCATAGAAACCAATACAACTACCAAGTGATGCCAATAACCACTCTGATGGAGTCATTCCCTTATCTTCACCACCATTTTCTTCTGGTTGGTCGCCAATTATATAATGATTTCTAGCTGTCGCTTTGAACTGTAGTTGACCTTCATAATTAATTTTAACTTGCATAAAACCCTCCAAATAATTATTAATGAAGGAAATCGCGCGTTGCAGGGATTATAGAGTATGAGCTTTACTTACCCTCACTTTGAGTTATAGGCAAATATTTTGAGGAACTTGTGAGGAAAGTTCAATTCGGGGTAGAAAGATTGGTAACGGATGATGAACTACATCCGTTGCAAAGAAAGCTGAGATTGAAAAAGTATCAATTTATTGCAAAAATGTAACGTTGAGGGGTTTTTGAGGGAAAATATAATTATAATCAAGTAGCGAGTAAATATCATGATTTACAACAAAATTTTGGTTGCTCTCGATAAATCTCCACAAACTTGTATTGTTTTTGAAGAAGCATTAGGAATGGCTCAGAAATACGGAAGCCAGTTAATGTTCTTTCATTGCATCAATAGCAATAAACTAAATGAGCCGTTTTTATCTGTTGGCACTATTGGAGATGTTGATATGTACGGTGCTTTGCACAAACAGTACCAACAAAACTTACTCCACGAAATTCAACAAGTTGACATTTGGCTAGAAAGTTGCTGCCAGCAAGCCAATATCAAAAAAATTTCCGCACAATTTAAGCATGGATTTGGAGAAGCTGGTAAACAGATTTGCAGTTTAGCAGAGTCATGGGGTGCAGATTTAATTATATTAGGTCGCAGAGGGCACAGAGGGATTACAGAAATTTTGCTTGGTAGCGTCAGTAGTTATGTTCTTCATCACGCTCCCGCAAGCGTGTTAGTTGTACAAGAACAGATATTCACAAAACATAAAAAATTTGTGATGACAACATCAACTCAAGCTAAAATGTGAAGTTTTTATAAGTTTACGTAAACTTTATGTTAACAGTTGTTAAAAGTTAAAGGGGAAACGTGCTATTTCAAACAATACAGTTATGAAACTCAACCAAAAGATAGCAGTAACAACTTCCGGAGTTGCTCTAGGTTTCGCTGCAATAAAAGTCAGCCCAGTATATGCTATTACTCGGACTGTTGATTTTACCATTACTGACGTTACTCAAACCGCTGCCTACGGAGGGCCACCATTAGTTATAGAACAACCGCTTTCAGGTTTTTATAGTTTTGATGACCAATCAACACCCGTTGTAGTTCCTCCTGCGTCGCTTAATCTCTCTTTGTTTCCTCTAACAGATTTTGGGTTTAATTTAAATGGGCGCCAGTTTTCGGTTGAAGACATAAGCGGGTATGGTGGTACAGCAACAGACTTATTTATCAGCGGTTCTAAAGCGGAAGGCAATAATGTAGTAACAAATTTTTCTATTTTTGCCATTCCTAGACCAGGTTTTGCTGAACCTCGTTTTAATGGTTTTGCCCAAAGAGGTTCTTTTTTATATTTTTTAGAAGGTAAACCTCAGCTTCAAGTACGAACTACACCTGTGTCGGTTCCGGAACCAGCAACTTTAGCTAGTATATGTGTCTTTGGACTTACTACTATATTTATTAAAAGAAAGGTTGCATCAAATAATTAATGAAAGTCCTATTTGGCTGGGAACTAGGAGGAGGACAAGGGCACATTCAACGTCTTGTCGTGCTGGCAAGGGAACTTGAAATCTATGGAGTCGAGCCAGTCTTTGCGCTCAAATCGTACAATATTAAAGCGACAAGTTTTCCGTGGCAGATAGTCTTTGCTCCTCGCTTACCCTTTACTGGCAGGTCAGAATCTTACACGTTTGCCGACATTTTAGAAACATTTGGTTTTGGTAATTATAATTTACTAAAATCGCATATTTTAGCATGGCAAGCGATTATAAAAGAGGTGAAGCCAAGTTTAATTATTACTGACCATGCTCCTGGATTAGTAATAGCAGCAAAAAATATTGTGCCCACAATTGTTACAGGAGATGCTTTTACAGTACCGCCACCAGTTGAGATTTTTCCAAACCTAAGAATTCCGGCGCCACTCGAATCACAACAGCGTCAAGAGCAAGTTAGTAATACAGTTAAGCAAATTCTTCAATATTCGGCGCCTTTAGGACAAATTCTTAATGGTGACACTAGTTTTATTTTTGGTATCCCTGAACTAGACCCGTATCAACATTTACGAAGTCTGAACCAATATTTGAGTGTACACGTTACACCTATTCCAAACAATTTATACAAAAGTGATGGTCATGCTTGGGCTTATTTGTACGATGACTATTCACACCGCAGTTTAGTTTTGAATACTCTGAAACCACAATGCGATTTTCAACCTTTAACAAAAGTACTAGCTGGGAAATCCCTTGCAATTCATCATGGAAGTTCAACAACTGCTATTACTTGTTTACTAGCGGGTATTCCTCAATTACTACTTCCCAAACACTTAGAACACCAACTTAATGCGGTTTCACTATCTGGGTTAGGGGTAGCGAAGACAATTAACAATCCAACATGGGAAACTTTAGTAGCGAAGAGAGCGCAAGCTTACTTACTTGTAGAAAACGCTTTGCTCCAAGCTGAAAAACTTGCACATTGGAATCAAAACTTTATATCCGTTTTTGTCAAAGCTTGTCTGAAATTTTTGAAATAACAGTTCATCGTTTGTATGTGGATGGTATTGTTGGAAGCCAAACATGGCAAAAGTTAGCAGAGCTTGCAACTGAACACCATTATTAAATTAGAATGAAACTAACGGAATTCTCTGCTTTACGAGCAAATATCACCGCCATTTTACTAACAGGTTGGTATCATTCATCGTTAATAAGCGTAAGTACTTTTGGCTGGAAACGCTTGACCTCAACAGAACTGATTTCGGCTCCTTCTTGAGCGATATCTTCAATGTATCCAAATTGGGATACTTTTGCAGCCGATTCAGTTATGAAAGGACCAAAATAGTAAGTGCAATGAGGATTATTAGTAACTACCTCTAGCCACCATGCTAATCTCAATTGTTCTAATAAAGATACAGTAATGTTTTCAGCAGTTTCTAAAAGCTTCATAGTTATTCTCCACAAATTGTTTTTCTAAGTAATTGGTAAACTGCTAGATTTAGATAGTCTTTTAGACTAATGATAGCGTTTGCAAATAAGTTTGGTTTGAGTTTGCTAATTGTAAGTGATGCTTAAACCATTGATTTGCTAATCGCGCGGCTTCTTCTAATGTTCCAGGTTCTTCAAACTTGTGGGATGCATTTGGGATAACTTCAAGCCGTTTATCATAGGCTGAAATTTGTAACAGTGCATCTTCATTCATGGCAATAGTTGGGTAATCTTCGCCACCTACAATCAGTAATGTAGGCGCCTGCAAATACGTAAGGTCAGAACCGATTAAGTATGTATAGGCACTACGTGCGACAACCGAGCAAACTTTCGTTCGTTGTGCTGCTGCTAGTAAAACCGCTCCGCCTAGGGCACTGGCGCCAAAGTAACCTATTTTAAGATTAAAAGTCATCGAATTTTCCGCCAGCCAATCAGTTATGCCTACAAGTCGCGTTGCTAGATGTAGGATATTATAGCGAAAATGTTTGCTCCGTTGGTCGAGTCGGTCTTCTTCTTGGGTTAGCAAATGGATTAATATTGTTGCCCAACCAGCTTGCCGTAAGAGATGAGCAAGATAACGGAGTCGATGTTCGTGCTTAATACTACTTTTGGCGCTTGGAATTACAACTATTCCCTGTGCGTCTTCAGGAATTACTAACTCGCCTTCTAGTTTGACTTGACCTAACTGGACAGTGATGATTTGCTCTTCTACTTCAAATGCTTGCTTTTTATACACAAAAATTCCTCCAACTTCTTAATTATTGCGGTTCTCTTACGGAATCATTATATTTATTTCGCCACATTCCGAACTAGACAAGTTATGTTTAAGCCTAAACAACAAAATTGAGGAACTTGTGAAGATAATTTGCTATTACAACGCACGGATTTTATAAATGATGTGGGGATTACTGTATTTAATTTGTAATAAAATTGACAATCCTCACAACTTCCTCAAACTTTTCACATAATCTGACAATACAGCATTCAATGAGGGCTAGTAACATGGAAACTACTAGAATGATTGAGTTGATCGGCTTTTTGCAGAAAGACCTGGCAATTCCAGCATCGGATTTGCAATTGGCATTACGGCACCCAGAGCAAACCCTTAGTTCCTTACCAATGATTTTATGGCAGTATGGTTTGGTAACTTTAAGTCAATTAGACCAAATTTTTGACTGGTTGCAGAGGAGCTTTTGAAGTCAACAATTTTTATAAAACTTAAGTACTATCACATATGAAAAGTTCCTCAACCGACATCATTATTATTGGTGCAGGCATTGCTGGACTGGCAGCAGGTTGCTATGCCCAAATGAATGGTTATCGTACCCAAATTTTTGAGATGCACAACTTGCCTGGTGGTTTATGTACCGCATGGAAGCGCAAAGGTTATGTATTTGATGGCTGTATTCACTATCTATTTGGCTCTGGAAAAAACCAGCCGTTTTATGAAATGTGGGAGGAACTAGGTGCAGTTCAGGGTCGGCAGTTTGTCCATCACGATGAGTTTATGCGAATTGTGGCGCCGGATGGCAAAACTCTAATTGTCTATAGTGATCCCGACCGACTCGAACGGCATATGTTAAGTTTCTCACCGAGTGACAAAAGGCTGATAAAGGAGTTTTGTGCGGGTATCTGGGATTTTACCGACTTTGATATGTCCTTACTCCAGCAAAAGCCAAAAGTTTTGATGAATTCTGTTGACTGGGTTCGTTTGAGTTGGAAAATGCTACCGTTTATTGGATTACTCAATAAATGGGGAAAAATCTCGGCATCTGAATTTGGCAACCACTTCCAAGACCCCTTTTTGCGTCGTGCAGTCCCACAAATGTTTGCTTGGAAAGACATTCCGATGATGGTCGGTATGTCGCTGTTAGCGTATACATTTAACAAAAACGCTGGGTTTCCAGTAGGCGCCTCACTAGAATTTGCGCGCGCTATTGAAAAGCGCTATTTAGATAATGGTGGTGAAATTCATTATTGTTCCCAAGTTGAGCGCGTTCTTGTGGAAAACGACCAGGCTGTGGGAGTGCGGTTGTATAGCAATGAAGAATATTATGCTGACCGTATCATTTCTGCTTGTGACGGGCGCGGTACTATTTTTGACTTGCTAGGAGGTAAGTATCTCAATCGCCAAATAAAAAAACTCTATGATGGTCATCTACCGTTACACTCACAACTTCAGGTTTCTCTTGGCTTAAATCGCGATTTATCTTCTAAACCTCACTGGGTTACTTACTTGTTAGAGCAACCAATAGTCATTGCTGGCGAGGAACGTTACGAAATTGGTGTCAAGCACTATTGCTTCGATCCTTCCCTAGCTCCTGCAGGTAAATCAGTAGTTATCGTGATGCTGAATACACCCTACGATTACTGGCAGCGCATTTATGGACGGTCTATATATGATGCTGAACAAATACAAGAATCGCATATTCTCATCGATCAATTGGAAAAATTTTACCCTGGTATTAAGGCTGACATTGAATTTATCGATGTGGCTACTCCCCTTAGTTATGAACGCTACACTGGTAATTGGCAAGGTTCAAACTGTGGCTGGTTGTTAACAAAAGAGACAATGTTTCAGATGGTTGCTGGTATAGACAAGACGCTGCCAGGTTTGGATAATTTTTATATGATTGGGCAATGGGTTGAGCCTGGTGGTAGTGTGCCAGTAGTTGCAATGTCGGGACGTAATATAATTCAGCAAATTTGCCATGAGGACAAAAAGGTATTTATAACTACAACTCTTAATTCTAAAATTCTGAAGTCAAAAGCAATATAGCAATTGTTAAGTTTTGTCAATTGTTTTACTTACTGATTATAATATTATAAATTGTAAATTTTGTCAATCGGAAATAACACTTTTATTAGAAAATGAGTCAAAATAATAGTATATAAAAAATAGGCATATCCTCAGAAACTTCACGCTACCTTTTGAGGAAGGAAGGTAAGTATGAATAATAAAATTTCTTGGAAAACACCGTTCGTACCTATACAAGTTTTTCTCACTACAGCGACACTAATAGCAGCCTTTGCTAGCCCCGCCTTTGCCGCACCAAAAGTTGAAATTGTCGGCGCCGGCTACGGTGGCAGTGGTTGTCCTGGAGGTTCCGCGAATGTTACCGTTAGCCCAGATGGTCAAGAGCTAACTATTCTATTCGATAAGTTTATGGCTCTTGGAAATAATTCTAGAGAAAGCCGCAAAAGCTGTAACTTGACTATTCCAATCAAAGTACCTCAAGGCTATCAAATTTCTCTTTATGATGCTGATTATCGAGGCTATGTTGCTCCTAAAACCATTGGGCAACTAAGAGCAGAGTATTTCTTCGCTGGTGGACGTGGGCCTGTTTTTTCGAGAAAATTTAATGGCGAAACGCAGTACAACGTTCGAGACAGTTTAGCAACGGTTGCTGATGTCTGGTCGCGCTGTGGCGACAGTTTGAACATGCGAGTAAATGCTGCGATGTCGGCTACTGGTCAAGGTATGGCTACTGTTGACTCCTTCGATCTCGCACACCGAGGTTTGATTTATCATATCAAATATCGTACCTGCCCTAGTAATTAGTAAAATTCAGATGATTTATAAGTATGTTTACTAACTATTGCTTGATTCAATAGTTAGTAAACGGCTAAAAATGATGAATTTCAGAATTATCGAAGTTTAATTTCACTACCATCATGAATCTGCTCGCTAGGATGCAGAATAACTACTTCTCCTTCTTTCAATCCTCGACGAATTTCTGCTTCAAAATCGCTGCGTTGTCCAACTTGAAGAAAGCGCCGAACTGCTTTACCATCTTGAACTACAAACGTACACCATGATTGACCACAGCGAAACAGCGAACTTAATGGCGCCTTTAATACACTTTTCCCATCCCAAATTATAATTTTTACATCAACACGGTAAGCATCACCAAGAGACTTAGCTGTATCAACAAAATCACCAATTACGTTGACACGCTGTTCTTCCACCCCCAAGGCAGAAACTTTGGTAAATGCAGAAGGTTCTATCCGTCTAACTTTTGCTTTAATTGCTTGAATATCTGCTCCTTGGTCAATTAATATAGTGTCTCCGATTTGAATTTTGGTTGCATCACTCGAAAGTACATCAATAACTAGCTCTAGTTGCGAGATATTACCTACTTCGAGTAAGGGTGTACCTGATGTAACGAACTGGGCACTTTCTTTTTGCACTCGCAGTACTTGGCCACTTACAGGTGAGTAAATATTAGTACGTGCGGCTTCATCTCTCAACTTTGAAAGTTCTGCTTCAACGCTGGCGATACGAGCATCATAGACTTTAAGTAAATAATCAGGGTCTTTTTGCTCTTGTTTTAAAACTAAAAGCGTCGCACGTGCAACTTCAACCTCATTGGCAGATGCTTTTGCTGCAAGCTTTACAGTTTCTAGTTCTTTAGCTTTAGTTATTTGATTAAGTTCTGCAACTTCCCTATCTTGACGGGGAATAGCACCAGATGTCTGTAACTGCTGGGCACGCTGAGTATCTCGTTGCGCTTGTTTCAATGCAGCTTGTGCTTGTACAACTCTTGCCTCTGCTTGTTGCTGTGTTGCAAGTGCTGCTTGGATACGTTTTTGTGCTTGTTCGAGGTTGGCTGGCTTTGGGCGTTGCGTTGCTACTCCTTGACGTTGCGCGCGCCATTCTGCCAATCTTCCTAAAGCTTCTTTCACTTCGGAAGTCAGAGGAAGTGGGTCGATACGTGCGACTACTACTCCTTGTTCAACTTTATCGCCTTCATCCAATTCTATTCGTGCGAGACGACCATCGACAGGCGCCGAAATTGTATAACGATTACGCACTCGTGTTTTACCTTCAGCATTGACGTTAACCTGCAATTCACCGCGACTAAGGCGCCTGGTATCTACAGAAATAGGAGCAGGGCGGAAAGCTTGTACAATTAAGATAACACTAGCAGCAGCAATAACAAAATAAATAAACAGTTTTGGCGATATTTTAGGTAAACGTTTCCTTAGTCGTTTGGTTTCCGAAATTGGTTCATTCTCGTTCGGTTGTTCTTTTAACCACCTGGAAGGTAAAAGTTTCATGTTAAGTTGTTTGTATATAAATTTACCTAGATGCTTAAATTTTGGCTATATATATTAAGATTAAGCAGTAAAATTGAGGAAGTTGTGAGGATGTTTATTCTCTCATTTTTAACACAGCAATTAAATCTAGGTTTTTCAAATGGCGCCGGACTATTAACCCAGAGATAATTGCAGCAATTGTTACCACCACAAATGCGAAAGCATAAGTTGCTTTAGTTACAACCAAGGGGATACGGTAAAGTTCTGAGTTGTAAGTTAGAGACATCAACGCACAAAAACCAAACCCAATTGCAAATCCCAAAGGTATTGCTAAAAGCGTTAAAATAGCTTGTTCGCCTAAAAGAATTACAGAAATTTCTGTCTTGGTAAAACCGATAACACGCAAAGTTGCCAATTCTCGACTACGTTCTGATAAAGCGATACGCGCGGCGTTGTAAACTACCCCAAAGGCAATTACGCAAGCAAAGACAACTAATACAGTTGTAAAAACACCAAGAGTACCTGCAATTGTTTCTTGAAAGCGCTTTATTGCCATTTCCCGCACGGTAACACCAGCTACCCCTGGTGTTCGTTTTAACACTTTATACAATCTATCAATTTGTAATGAGTCTGCTGCTAGATATGCTCCCGACACAGTTCTGCCTTCGCGCATCAATCGATTTAATGCTTGTATATCCATGTATGCAGCGACACCAATTAATTCATCTACTAAACCAGCTACAGCGACTTTACGTGTAGGTCTTTCTGCTTCTAGTACTTCCACCGTTAAAGTATCACCAGGTTTAACACCTAAGATTTCTGCTAGTTTTGTTGTTAGTAGCACCCCATTGGATGGTAAATTCACAGGACGCAAATTTTTGTTTAACAGGCGCCTTAGTTCTGCATTTGGCTCTAAACCTGTCAGTGCAATTCGGTAGTCACGGTGTTCAAAACGTAATTTAGCTGGTACAGCGCGAAATGTTTCGGTACGCAATACACCAGGTAGATGGGCAACTTCATACCGCACGCGCGAGGGTCGTGGTTCGTTGAACACAATCATCACGTCTTCGCGCTGAACGTTGCGAAATTGCACATCAATTATGTGTTGCATCGCATCGCTAAAATAACTACCAACAACTAATATCGCCACTGCAAGCGCTATTCCAATGATAGATAAAAATGCTTGTACTGGCTTGCGTTCGAGGTTTCGCAGAATCATTCGACTTACAGGAGAAAGTAAAGATTCAAACCCCAGACGTTCGATAATTGTAGGATGAAAATGTGCAGGTGGTTCGGGACGCATTGCTTCTGCTGGTGGTAGCGAAACTGCTTTTTTCACTGCCATAAAACCGCCAATCACTGCAGCACCACCACTAATTAAAATAGAGAGCATCACTAAACCAATTCCAGCTTCGTAGCGCAGTAAAGGAAACGAGAAAAACCTAGTGTAGTTTTGAGTAACAGCAGCACCAAACCAGAGTCCAAGGGCTGTACCGAATGCGGCGCCTGCCAATACAATAGCTAAAACAAACTTTAAATAATGTAAGCCAATATCTATATTACTGTACCCGAAAGCTTTGAGGACTGCTATTTGGTCGCGTTGGGTGGCGATAAGCCGAGAGAGCAAGATATGTAAGAGAAACGCAGCAATTCCAAGAAATATAGATGGTACTATTGTTGCAGTTCCTTGAAGTTGGCTAATTTCTTCCGAGAGAAAACGGTTAGAAAGTTGGTAAGAACGACCATAGGCGCCAAAACCACCATAATTTTCTAAAAGTTTATCTAGGCGAAATATTACATCAGCTTCAACAGCACCTCGCATACACGAAAGCGTCACATCATTAAATGCACCATCCATATTAAAAGCAGTACCTAAAGCTTCGCGTCCCATCCAAAAAACACCAAAACGTTCATTATCAGGGAAAACATCACCCGTTCCTTGAATAGCATAAACATACTCTGGTGAGAGCGCTATCCCCACAATTCGCAGCTTTTGCCAACGTCCATTAATAATGGCGCCGACAGAATCACCTAAATCTAGTTTATGTACTTTAGCAAAGCTTTCACTAATTAATACTTCATCATCTTTATTTGGTTGAATATAACGCCCCCGCCGAATAAAAATATCATTAAGCATTGGCATCTGTAGCCGTGGTATAGATATTAACCGTCCAGTTGCAGGTTCACTCCGTCCAGGAATATCGAGACTTACATCCGCTACTACTCGTGTTTGTACCTGCGCGACTCCAGGGATATCTTGAATTTGTATTGCTAAAGATTCTGGCGCGCGTTTAAGTTGGGCGAAAACCTGGGCAAAGCGGTACTGTTCGTAATAACTAGCTTGGGAAAGTTTTAATGAGTCATAAGCACTCAGCATTGAGACAAAACTGGCAATACCACAAGCGACAACTAGCGCTATGGCAATAATTTGACCTCGCTGATGCATTAAGTCACGGGTAAGCTTTATATCGAGCGGTTTCATGTCATAAAACCAAAACTAAGGATTTATAAGCCTGTCACCTAACTTAGCCCAAGTTTTGGCGCCGACTATTCCATCTGTCACCAAGGCAAAAGTAGTTTGGTATCTTTTTACTGCTTGCTCTGTTTTTGAACCAAACTTTCCGTCAACTCCACCTGTGCGATAGCTTTGAGATTCCAACAGTTCCTGTAAAAGTGTTACAGCTCCACCTTCGGCGCCAATACGTAAAGTTGGTAATTCAGCTGATTTGGTTGCACCTTGTGTTTCAACTGGCATAATTTATTTCCTGTGATTATTAATTTTGGCAGTATATATATTTACCATAGAGACTTAGAGTACACAGAGTGAAGTGTAACGGATAGTTAATTTTAGATAATAAATTTTTGTTTTTAACGAATTACAAGCACCGTTACATCCGTTGCAAGCTAACCTCCCAAAATTAATGATATAGACGACTAGCAAAATTTACCTGCGGTACACTCCGTGAATGCGTCTCTACATTATAGAATGTGTATCTTGAAGTTTACAGAAAGTAATTTTTAGTTGTATTAAGTTTGATTTCCTCACAAATTCCTCAAATTTGTTCCGTAATCTCAAAATATACTTAGCTAACGCAGCGCGTATTTGATTAAGGGGCTTTCAAAAAGATTTTGGAGATTTTTTGTATATGGAAGTCCCTAATAGGCGAGTCATAAAGCTAACAACGAAGGCTGCATCAGTGGCATCTATTAATTTGTTTGAATTGCACACTATGGAAATATGAGAGAAGCAATATGAAAGGTATCAAAAGAAACTCATTGATTCTGGTATTGGTATCGGTCTTAAGTGTAATTGTTTTTTCTTTAACAGCTCTAGCGCAAACTGAGATTAATATCAACAAGAATAATATTATTCGGATTGGCGGTGATGTGACAATTGCTCCTAAGCAAAAGGTTGAAAATGCCCACGCGATAGGTGGTGATGTGACAATTGGTGAAGGCGCAAGAGTTACCCAGACAGCAATTGCAGTTGATGGTGATGTAATTTTAGAAAAAGGCGCCCGTGTGGATGGCGATGTCTATGCTGTAGGTGGAGAAATTATTGCAGCGACCGGGGCTACGATTGGTGGTGCTTCTGGTACAGCTTTAGACAGTGGCAGATGGGGAACATACGGTTACCGAAGGAGGGGAATTGGTAACTTTTTCCGTTATCTTTTCCATACTGGATTTCACATTCTCAACGTCGCTGTAGTTACGATTATTGGTGTTATACTTCTACTTTGGCGCCCAAATTTTTTGCTTAACCTAGCAGCAAATGTTAGAGAATACCCGCTTCAATGTGGATTATGGGGTTTAGGCGGTTTGTTTGCGGTTATTTTGCTAATTATCTTCCTAGCAGTTAGTTTAGTTGGAATCCCGTTGTTACCCTTAGTTGGTTTGGCTGTCACTGTTGCATTCGTACTAGGAAATATGGGAATTGCTCTTTGGGTTGGGCAAAGAATTTTAACTAGGAGGGAACGAACAACTATGCAAGAATTTCTGATTGGGATGCTAATTTTGGGTTTAATCGGTTTGATTCCCGTATTAGGAGGACTTATGTCGTCAGTAGTAAATATTTTTGGTAGTGGTGCATTAATTACGTGGTTGCTCAGTAAAAGACGAACAAGGTCTGTTATATAGATTGTATAGATGTTGTATAGATATTCAAAGTTACCATTCCAACTGAGTCGGAGATAATTTTTCTTTATTCAGTTTTACGTTTGTAATCTGTCCACTTCGCATTGTAATTACCCTATCAGCCATTGCTGCAATACCAGCATTGTGGGTAATAACTACCGTTGTCGTCCCTAGTTCACGGTTTACTTGTTCCAAAGCTTCCAATACCAGTTTACCTGTTTGATAATCCAAGGCGCCTGTAGGTTCATCACATAATAACACTTCAGGACGCTTGGCAATCGCGCGGGCAATAGCGACTCGTTGTTGCTCACCTCCTGACATTTGTGCTGGAAAGTGATTGAGACGTTCTTTTAGCCCGACTAAGTTTAACGCATCTTCAGGACGTAAAGGATGGCGAGCAATTTCTGTCACAAGTGCCACATTTTCTTTAGCTGTTAAACTGGGAATTAGGTTATAAAACTGAAAAATAAAACCAACACAATTGCGACGAAAACGAGTTAGTTCTGCATCACTCGCATTTTGCAAGTTATGTCCTCTGAAAAAGACTTCACCACTAGTTGGTACATCTAAACCACCAAGTATGTTTAATAAGGTTGATTTTCCACTACCACTAGCTCCTAGTAATACTACTAACTCGCCTTCGTAAAGTTCGAGGTCTATTCCTAATAATGCATGAACTTCCACCTCACCCATGCGATAAACCTTAGTAATATTTTTGACATTAAATATGCCTAATAATGGCATAGTTGATTCACTGTAAATGACTGAGTGTTTCTCTGGTAGATTGTCCATAACCATACCAAATAGCTGATCAAAATTGTTTATTCTTACTCTTTGGAGAATATATAATGTTTCCGTAATCTCCAATAGCAATTACTTCATCCTCTTGGCGCCAATTGTTATTTTCTATAACATAGTCAAATTTTTCTTTTAATTCTTCGTCAGACAAACGTTCTAAACTTTTCGCCCATGATAGCCCAAAATTAAAGGGAAGCGAAATAGTTGATTCTTGTTGTGTGGTAGTATTTACAAATTTGTAATATTGTCCCATTGCTCGTTACCCAATTTTTGTAAATATTTGTAAACAATTAATTATTTTATAGAGATGCAATATTGTCTAGAGACGCGATATTCTTGAGAGACGCAATTAATTGCGTCTCTACAGTGTTACAAATAACACTATAATATTGTTAGCATTATTTGAAATATTTATCAATTGTTCAATTGCTTCAATTAATAATGTTTTTTCTCACTTGGCTCACCTTCAAACGGTTGAACTCCTGTTTCAGGGAAATCATCGTCTCTAGGAGCAAAAATTCTAGACACTGCCCCAGAAAGGTAGCCAATGATTTTTTGAGGTACTTCTTTTACTGCTTGTAAAATTCCATTTGTATTAGGATTCGCCATATTTAACCCCTTTGTTCGTGTGAGCTTGATTTAGATTACTCCCTTTTTAAATTAGAACAAAAACTTGAGGAACTTGTGAAGATGCGATTTGTAATTATAATTTAAACTTATTCATATGTTTGTCAAAATTAATTTTATTATGTAAAGCTGGCTGCGCGCGAGTATCGCTCATTTAATTCAAGCAAGTGTTCATTCACCCGAATTAATTCCCTAGCGCGTTCTGTTACCTTTCTTTCTAACTCATCCTTAGATTTGCGTAAATCAGCTTCGATTTTTTTACGTGTACTAATGTCAGTAACCGTACCTAGCATTCGCATTGCTTCACCTGCATCGTTATAGTAAAATTGACCTCGCGCTTCAATCCAGTGAATGCTACCATCTTGCCAGACAATACGAAACTCATGATGGTACTTAGTGTGTTCTGAGCGAACCTGGTTGATTTTAAAATGTAAACTTTCCCGGTCGGATTGTAGGACGCAATTTATAAAAGTATCAAAAGTTCCATCAAATGAGCCTGGAGCCATTCCGAACAAGCGTTCTTGAGTTTCAGACCAAATTATTTGACCTGTCAATATATTCCAGTCCCAAATACCTATTTCAGCAGCTTCCAAAAAGAGCGCAAGTCGTTGATTTTCTTGTTGTGCCATTCGCCGAACTAATTTTATCCGCTCTAAACGATTGATAATTCGGGTGACAAGTTCGGGACCAACAAATGGTTTACTAACAAAATCATCAGCACCAGCGCTAAAAACTTGATTGACAATATCTGCATCGTTATGAACCGTTAAAAATAAAATCGGTAATTCACTCCAATCAGGATGATTACGCACTGAAGAGCAAAGTTCAATGCCACTGACCCCAGGCATTTCTACATCTAAAATTAATAAATCTGGCTTGACTGCTTCCAGAGTTTCCCAAAATGCGCGCGGTTCGGCGAGAGTTTTGACTCTAAGTCCCCAAGGTGTAAGTAAAGTTTGTAGTAATTCTAATATCTTTGGGTCATCGTCTACAGCTAAAATAAGCGAATGCTCCTGAAACGGTATTGCATCGGTAGTATATTGAGAATGCTGCGGTTCTAACTCGATTTCTTGCCGCAAAGCTTTGATCAATGCACCAAGTTGTACAGCATTATTTAATGAAATAGTTTCTGCTTTGAGTAACTTTTCTATTTTGCGTGCAATTTTAGAACCTTCTGGAAAGCCAAAAGTACCAAGCGAACCTGCTAACGTATGCGCTTCTTTTTTCGCTTGGCAATGCAATTCTTTATTTAAATCATTTTGAACTAATGCTTGAGATGCTTCTTCTAATATATTAACCTGTTCGGCAACTCGCCCTTTGAATTTCTGCCAAACTTTATTTATAGCCAAAGCAGTTTGTTGCGATTTTGACTCTGATTTGGAATGAGATGCTGAATTTACTTGTAATTCGTAAGCATCCTTCTGTTTACTTCCACTACTTTCTGACTGCGACTTGAGACGATAGCCTATACCGTACACCGTTTCAATTAAACTACTAGAGGCGCCTTTCTCTTTTAACTTCTGCCGTAAACCTTTAATATGAGTACGAACTGCTTCCTCACCAGGAGTATCTTCGTAAGACCATAGATGCTCCAAAATCATACCGCAGCTAAACACCCGTCGGCTGTTTCGCAAAAAAAGCTCTAATAATGCATACTCTTTAGGAGTTAAAGGCACTAATTGGTCGTCATAACTAACCTCGCAGCTTGTGGGGTCAAGCCGTAATTTACCCCACTCCAGAATAGGTTGTGAAGCGACTCCTCCTCGACGTAGTAGCGCGCGAACACGAGCAACAAGCTCTTCAGCGTCGAACGGTTTAACTAAATAATCATCTGCACCAGCGTCAAGTCCAATAGCTTTTTCGTGACTGCTATCTCGACCAGTTATTAAAAGGATTGGAACGAGCAAACCATGAGCGCGTATTTGCCGACATAAGCTAATTCCATCTAGCTTGGGTAGCATGACATCGAGAAGTAATAAATCGTAATCAAAGTTTTCAATTAACTCCCAACCCGATAAGCCGTTATTTGCTACCTCGACGACGTAATTTTGATTGCGAAGAATGGCTGCAAGCGCCTCCGATACAAATCCATCATCTTCCACAATTAAAATTTTCATGGCAAAAAATTTTCCTGGTATTACATGATTTTTAACCTGACGAAAGTTAAAATTATACGTACAATTCACTAACACTTTAATTATTTCATATTATTAATATTTTTTTCAATTTTAATACATAACTTAAAGCTACTGTAACATAACTCAACATTCAGCTAACAGGCGCCAACCTCTAATTCTGAAAAATTGCGTGACTATCCAAAGCTTTCAGACATATATATAGACGTATCTGAGCTACTAGTGTCTACTAGTAAGCTAGTATTGTTTTCTAAGTTTGAGGAGTTGCTGATTCTACGTTGAATAATTTGAATTAGTTGTTGTGGTTTAAAGGATTCTAAGTTAACGAAATTACCTGCTTGTAGCCATTGTAGTTCTTGTAATGTCAATGTACTATGAATCTCATTAGGTAATTGTACTTCATCTATAATCAAAGATGATTTTTCTACAATTAGATTATTTTTATTAGCCAAGACTTGCCGAGGTGTAATACCTATATCAATAATAGTGACATTTGTATCTTTAAACCAGTCAGGACTTGTGCTGAGACGATGTACTACACATAAACCTTCAGATGTACAGTTGTGCAGTGCATAAACTTTTAATTCTGAGTTACGTCGTAACATCTCCATTGTAGTATCAAAAATGCTTTGAGGGTACCCAGTAATACTAAGAATCGCACAATTATTTTCAAAGTGAAAGTTGTTAGCAATTAAAAACTGAGCTATATCTGCACTATC
Source organism: Calothrix sp. PCC 7716 (assembly GCF_019977735.1). Taxonomy (GTDB): domain Bacteria; phylum Cyanobacteriota; class Cyanobacteriia; order Cyanobacteriales; family Nostocaceae; genus Dulcicalothrix. The sequence goes on from NZ_AP025018.1 coordinate 8,527,214, forward strand.
ACAAACTACCAATCTATCAAAACTATAAGCTGTAACATCAGGATTGACTTGGGTCAGAATATTACACTCTTGTGCAGGCGCCAGTCTTCGCAGTATCTTACCGTTTATACTTTCCCATCGATTTAATAATTCTATAAATCGGGTTTCAGATATTGCTAACTTCTCAACTAGCTCACTTTTACGGTTTTTAACTACCTTTCCACTATATATAGTTAGAATTGAATACACTTCATATTATTTTTTTAGTAGAAATTAAATTACGCCATATGTTAAAAAAGCCGAAGTAATTTAGCTTCGACTTTTTTAGCTTTTATCTATGATACAAGAGCGCACGCCCTTAACGAACACGTTAAGATTGTCTTCCAAACCTAACTAGCAACTCCTCGCGCGATAGTTGTATCAGCAAAGGAGTAAATTCTTCTGGAGACAGTGGTAATATTGTTTCCACAATTGACTGAAGCTCGTTATCTATTGAGCCAAAACGAACTCGTAGTAAATTTTCGATTGTAGTGCGTCGTTCCTCTTGGCGCCCTTCTTGACGACCTTCTTGGCGCCCTTCTTGGCGACTTTGTTGTTGAATTTGTTCTTTTTCTTGTTGGTAAAGCGGCTTTAGTCTCATAATTAACTCCCTATCAGTTTCATTTGTTTTCTTTTCAGCTGCCAAGTTGTTACGTAAGTTATACAATAATTCTAGCCCTATTTCTTTGTAAGAGTTGTTATCTGGTAATGCTTCAAGTTCGTCGATTGCTCGTTCTTGAACTTTACCGCGTCCAAGAACTCTTAACCATAACGTGTCGGGTGTTTTGGGCAACTGGTGAATGGCAACTATTGCTGCTCGTAAACCCGGTGCTAAGAAATACACTCCTTTTGGCCAGCCTTTTCTTGCACTGGCGCCGAAGTATGACAGTTTTCTTTTAGATGCTGTTGGTGTTAATATCCATACTTTTGGTATTTCTGAGGATTTTAATTTTTTATCTGCCTTTTTATTCTTATTCTTCTTATTGCTTTTACCTCTATTTGCCTTTATGCGTACTATCTAAAAGGAAATCAAATCAAACTTTTATTTTTTGTTTACGAAAAATTTATGTTAATATTAGCAACAAATGATAAACGGATAGTAACAAATCACTTATCCGTTACATCCGTTGCAAGATGTTTTACCCGAAGCTCTGAGTCGAGTAGATGTAAGTATCTGAGCTACTAGCTATTAATAAACTACTATCACTTTCTAAACTTAAAGTGTTAGCAATTCCCCGTTGAATGATTTGAATTAACTGCTGTGGTCTAAAAGATTCTAAATTAACAAAATTACCTGCTTGTAACCATTGTAATTCGTCTGGTGAGAGATTATTACTAATTTCACTAGGTAATTGACTTGCTTCGCTTGCTGATTGCGGTGATGTTTCTATAAAGATATTCTTTTTGGCGCCAATTGCTTGGCGAGGTGTTATACCTATATCTATGATGGTAAAATTACTGTTTTGAAACCAGTTTGAACTTGTTCTGAGACGGTTGATTAAACTTAAACCTCTTGGTGTACAGTTATGTAATGCATAAACTTTTAATTCCGGGTTACGTCGCAGCATATCCATCGTAGTTTGAAATATGATTTCTGGATAACCTGTAATGCTGAGGATGGCACAGTTATTTTCAAAGTGGAAGTTATTGGCGATTAAAAACTGTGCTATATCTGCACTGTCACATACTATTAATCTGTCAAAGCTATATGCTGTAACATCAGGGTTGATAGAAGTCGCTTGATTATTTAGGTTTTGCGGCGCCAAAAGTAGTTTTTGAATATTACCATTAACTCTCTGCCAACGGTTAAGCCAGTTTTGATAATCTGATTCACTAATTAGATATTCTTGGGCTATAATGGTTTGATTTTGCAAAACGGAACCTTTATATATAGAAAACATTCCTAAAAGTACTGCTATCACAAATACAGGAAATAATTTTAGTATTAAAGTACTAACTAATATCCCAATGATTAAAATACATATTCCTACAAATATAAGTGATTTTGCGCTTGCTTTTCGACTTGCAGCATTAAGCTTTGGCGATTTGGTATTTTTGATGAGAGTTGTAATTATAATTATTTGATAGATTAAATTTGCAGTCAACCCACCAAGCGTACCTCCAAAAGAGCTAAAGAATATAGTAAAAAATACCATGCCAAAAATGTAACCGCAGCCAAAACCACCACTATTAAAAGCTTTGTTTCTAAATCTGTTATCTAAAAGATAAAACATTTGTTTGGGTGTAAAAAACAGAGTACTATTTATAGAAATGTCACTAATCACTTTTGCAAACATGGGGTCAGTCAACTTTGTTGTACCCATGCTTGTTGGTTCAAAGACAAAAGCATGACCACAGTTTGAACATTTTCCGTAGTTAGCTGTTCTGTCTTTGAGGTTGTTGTCAGTTCCGCAATTGATACACTTCATAGTTGTTTAGTAATATTTAAATAATTTGATTTGCTAGCAAAACACTGTAATCTTCACGCTTGCGAATTAAGCGGTGATTACCATTTTCGATTAAAACTTCTGCTGGTCTAGGACGGTGTAAAAAGTGTGACGACATTGCATACCCATAGGCGCCGACATCTAAAATAGCGATAATATCATTAATATTCAACGCTGGTAACAAACAATTTTTACCTAAATAATCGCGCGAGTAAGTTGTATTGCCGCAAACATCTGTTTGATATAAATCAGAAGATGTAGAAGATGGATAAGCAATTATTTCTCGATAACCACCATGAACGCTAGGCACACTTAAATTAGCGACAGTAGTATCAACACCAACAATTTGTTTCTCCGATTGCCATTTAACCGAGACAACTTTAGCAAGTAGAATAGCACATCCGGCAATTGCAGCTCTACCAGGTTCAATCACTAATTCTATTGAATTATTTAATTTCTCTAAACAACGAGTTAACTCGGCGCCAAAAAATTCCCAATCAAAAGCGGCGCCACCATGACGATAAGGATAACCAAACCCACCGCCAAAATCTAAATATTCCCAATCAGGTAATTTACCTGCAACACTAAAAACGCTTTCAATAGCTTGAGTAAAAGCAGTAGTAGCATTAGTACCAGTACCCCGATAAAAATGTAAACCGTTAACTTTCAACCCAGCATCACGAGCAATACTCGACGCTTTCCCAAAATCATCAGGATGCACACCAATACGACTATCACCCGTTAACTCAGGAAAATTTAAACGTAACCCCAACCTTACCTCTCTTACCTCTTCTCTTTGCGTCCTTTGCGTCCTTTGCGGTTCGTTCCATAAACCATAAACCTGACAAAACAACTTCACCTGCGAAACACTATCCAAATTAAACGTCCTAACACCCCACTTTAAAACCATTAACATCTCATCAGAATTAAGATTGCTACCACTATAAACAACCTTCTCTGGATTAAACCCAGCTTGCAGACCTAAATAAACATCCCCAGGAGTATTAGCATGAAGACCCCACCCACAATCTTTAAAAATTTTGAGTAAAGCCACATTTCCATTCGTCACACTCGCAAACCTAAATTGCGTCCTATCATACCTAACAGACGCACTAATATGATTAATATTTTGCCGTAACTTATTCGCATCATATATATATAGAGGCGAACCGTAAACATCTAATAGTTCCTTAATTAAGTTTTCCATTTCTTGTAAAATCTCCAAACTTGACGAGGTAATACAAACGGATGATTCAATTCTTTTTTACCAGGTATTTCACCAAACACATAAACTCGCCATAACTCCCACATAATTAGTAACCATAAAATTTCACCAACACGGCGCCCACTAATAGCAGCACTAAATTCTCCACTGACAATTTTAGTTGCAATATCTGGCTGAAAAACACCTTCACTACGTAAAATACCAGGATTTAACCAATCACCTAACTTATGCCAAAACTCATGCAAACACCAAGAAGTTAATGGTACTCCCATACCACGCTTTTGGCGCCAAACGATTTCTTTTGGTAGCCAACTATCAACCGCGCGTTTCAAGATATACTTTTCACAACTACCTTGCAGCATTAATTCTCCACTCAAGCGAAATGACCATTGCGTTAACGGTAAATCACAAAAAAGAGAACGAACTTCTAGATTTTGAGAAAACGCAATATTAGTAGCCCTCGGCTGAATATTTTGGGCGCCTTTTAACATCAGCGAAGCGCGCCGTAAGCGATGCATCAATTCATAACTATATTTAGATTCAAGAGCTTCCTGTAACCAATCTTCGGCACTTAATGAATTAATTTGATGACGAACACCAAGTTGATAGATACTTTCCTCATAACCCCAAAGACGGTGAAAAGTTTTTATATACTGACGAATAAAACTTTCTTCTCCATCAGGGTGTTGAGCTTGATAAATAGCAGCAGCAATTAAAGGTTTATTTGTCCAACCTGCAAATAACTGGTCGCCATTTTCGCCATTAAATATTACCCCTGTTTCTTGGCTAGCAGCTTGTGCCAAAAGATATAAAGGTACTGTGACACCATCACCGAAAGGTAAATCAAGCGCTTTTACTGTAGGTATCAAAGCTTTCTGAATATTACCAGGATTAGCATCAACTTTTACCAAAGGGATATTTAAATGCTGTGCAACAAGTTCTGCATATGGATATTCGGGAATACCTATATTACCAAAATCAAGAGTATAAGCTTTAACTTTTACTCCTGCTTGCACTAGCAACGCTGCAACAATAGAAGAATCTAAGCCACCTGATAAACAAACTCCTACAGGTTCGTCGTTTAAATCATTTATTTGGCGATTCACAGCGTCTTTGAGTAAAACTTGTAATTCTTCTATTGCTGTGCTTTCATTATATATTAAATCTGTCGCCTGTTGAAATTGAAGTAATTGCTTTTTCCCTAAAAAATTAATTTTATTATTATTGTAATTCCAGTTTAACTCTACACCTGCTTCTACAGCTTGAATTTGTTTAACTGGAGTTACAGGGGTAGGAACGTATGAAAAACAATTATACCCATAAAGTGCAGCAATATTAATCTCAGGCGCCTTTACTAGTGGTAAAAGTAATTGCAACTGAGAAGCAAACCAAATTACTTGCTCTTGCTGCATCCAATACAAAGGAACTCGTCCAAATGATTCTCGACCTAAAACTAGAGTACAAGCTTCAAGACGTACCCATGCATCAGGAAAATTATCCATTCCAGATGCTGATAACGAGACAATATGATTTGATATAATCTTAGTCGAATCTGGTTCAAAATTAGAAATATAAGCAACATTATATATAATATCGCTATCATTCTGAGCATCTAATTTATAATGTTTTACTTTAATCTGGCTGAAAAGTTTTTCGAGTTCCTGACTTTGAGCATAACCCCAATAGCCAACAAAATGATAATTACAAGGGATGCTACCCATATTATTAAATTATTTTACCTCAAAAGTTTCCTCGCCAAGCACCCTACCATTTAATAACATTTGTACTTTCCACTTACCTACAGCGGCGCCTGAGTCAAGCACATACTTACAGTGGGTATCCCAAACGGACGTAGTAATACTTTTTGTTTCATAACTATTTTGCTTGACAGTTTGACCGCTAGGATTTATCCAATTACAAGATAAATTTAACTTTTGCCCGACAGGCGCCTCTTTGAGAGTTACGCGGTAAAAAAACTCAGCATTACTTCCACCATTTTGAGTATTAGTAATTTTCTCACTTTGTACAGCTACACGAGCCAAAGAGTTACTACGCTGCTGTGAAATAAATATTCCGCTACCTAGAATTAATACCAAAGCCGCAGCAACAGAACCAAAAATTAACTTATTGCGGCGTTTTTCTACCTCCAAAGCTTGACTGCGTGCGACTTGCGTCATCGCTTCACCAAGTAACTCAGGCGGTAAATTCAACTCGTCAAGTATCTGCTTGACTTGCTCTGGTTCGAGTTCTTGTTCTTGACGCTCTTTTAGGCGCCCTAATTCTACAATTATTTGGTCTAGTTGCTCTTGGGTTAATCTTTGATTCATAAAATAATTAAAGTAATGAACCATAAAGGAAGAGATAGCTGTTATAACATATTTTTAAAAGCGACTACAGAGCGGCTTGCTTCAATTCCGTAAAAAAAGTTGCTCACTTAGAAATATCTTTACCTCCTGTTAACTTATGCTAAATGGGTTTACTATATTATTTCCATAACAAAAGCAGAATTTTATGCATACTCAGATAAAATCTTTTTGTGCAGATGCTCCGGAATCGCGTCTCTACCATATATGCCTCCTAAACCTCAGTTAGAATTTAATTGGTGCGCTCCTGTTTCTGGTGATGGTTTTTACTTAGGATTACCAACTTGGGAACGTCCACCAGAATTTGAATATATAGTACAAATATTTAAAACTGCTGAGAAATTTGGCTTTAAACAGCTTTTAATTGGTATGGGTTTTACTCATCATACTTTGGAAGCTTGGACTCTAGCGACAGCAGTACTAACACAAACTAACTATGCAAGTGCAATGGTGGCAGTGCGCCCAGGTTTTATTAGCGCACCTGTTCTTGCAAAAATGGCTGTTACATTAGACCATATCAGTCGAGGGCGCCTTTACGTAAATCATAATTAACTTTATCACCAAATAAATGATGTTGATTTTGATATTCTTGCAATACTTGGTTAAATTCGTATAAAGCAATAATTGAGTAATTTATTTCATTAAAATTACTTAATAATTTGCTTTCTATATTAATAATTTCTATGCCAGCTTGTTTACAACTATATATTACACGGTGAATTGCAGCGGCAACTTCTGTATCAACTCCACGAACTGTATAGTTATTAATAATACCTAACTTATATGTAGATAGAGGTGACATATTGGGTAAAGCCAGGGGGTGTAAAATGGCATTAAATAATATTTCTACATCTGTAACTTTACTTGCCATTACACCAACTGTATCAAAACTTGGCACCCGTTTAAAAACACCATCTGTACTAATTATAGACTGAGTAGGTCGCAATCCAACTATTCCAGACCAGCTAGCAGGGACACGTATCGAACCTCCTGTGTCTGTACCAATACCACCAACACATAAGTTTGCTGCAACTGTTCGCAGTGCGGTAAATCCGAATTATTCCCCAGGTGGTTCTTCGAGTGGTACAGCAACAGCAGTGACGGTAATGAAAGCATTTAATTCTGGATTTAACTTGTAAATTATTTTTAAGTAATGTTGAGTTAGATTGTATAGGGATTGGTTCATAAGATGACGAGCGCATTATGCTATTTAACGCTTTTTTTAACCGTGAATCTATAGCTGCACCGGGCAATGTAGTAACCACCTGGCAGATAGCTTATGGTTATGTAGACTCACTCTCGGTACAAAATATATTTTGGAGAGATAATAAGATTATAATTATTGCACCCGATAGTAAAGCGGTTGCGTTGAGCAATAACCAACGGTTTGTTGTTGTTGGTGATGTCTGGTTGAGTAATCGACGAGAGTTAAGTGTTGCTTATAATATCTCAATAAATAATGATATTCAATTAGTCGCGCAGCTTTGGGAAAAGTTGGGTATTGAATCTTTAAAGTTACTAGTTGGTATGTTTGGACTGGTAATTTGGGATAAAGATGAACAAGTTTTATATTCAGCACGCGATTGTACTGGTTCCCGTACTATTTACTATACAACTAATGCTTCGACTTGTTGGTTGGCGCCTTCATTAAGAACACTTGCACCATACCGTTCTAAAGATTTAGATGTGGTAGCGTTGCGTGATTATTTGTGCTGTGCTTTTGTTCCTGGGAATAGAACTTTGTGGAATGATGTTAAGGAATTGCGTCCAGGAACGATACTAAAATTACCTTCGGGAGAAATTCATTCCTTTTGGCAGCTTAAAGAGCAAATTATTGATAGTGATAAACCTTTATCATGGCATGGGGAAAAGTTACGACAGCTTTTAGACCAAGTTATTAAAGAATATTTACCTCAAAATCAACCTGTGGGAGTTTTGCTTTCGGGTGGTTTAGATTCTAGTAGTGTGACTGCACTTGTAAGTAAGCTTCATAACGCACCAGTTCATACTTTTTCGATTCACTTCGGCGCCGAATGTCCAAATGAGTTAGAATTTTCGAGTTTGGTGGCAGAGCATTGTCAAACTCAGCACCACATTCTTGAAATTACTTTTAAAGATATGTGGGAACGTTTGCCTGAAGTGATGACGCATTTGGATGACCCGATAGGAGACCCTTTAACTGTACCAAATTTATTGGTAGCTCAACTTGCACGCGAATATGTTGGAACAATACTCAATGGTGAGGGTGGAGACCCTTGTTTTGGCGGCCCCAAAAATCAACCGATGTTGATAAATAATTTATATGGTTCGGTTACAAATCAAGATACTTTACAAGCTTATTTAACTTCTTTCCAAAAATGTGCAGTTGATTTACCGTTGCTACTTAAACCCGACGTATGGAAAGCAGTTAATAATGCTCTATCGGTATTTACTGAAGATTTATATTCAAAAGATAACTATTTAAATAGATTGATGGCGATTAATATTAAGTATAAAGGCGCCGATCAGATATTGACTAAAGTCAATAATACGAGTACTGCTGCTCGGTTGCTGGGACTTTCGCCTTTATTTGACCAGCGAGTTGTAGATTTAAGTATGCAAATACCTCCACAGTATAAATTATCTGGAGTAGAAGAGAAAGCGGTTTTAAAGCAAGCAGTAGCGGATATAGTACCCGATGCAATTATAAATCGTCCCAAAAGTGGCATGATGGTACCAGTTCAGCTAGGTTTCCGTAAATATTGGCAACGCGAAGCTAGGAGCTTATTATTGAATAGAAACGCAATGACGGCGCCCTATTTTAATCAAAGTTTAATAAAAGATTGGTTAAACTATCGTGGTGATACGTGGAGGAGATACGGTGTTAAACTCTGGTTACTGGTTAGTTTAGAAATTTGGTTACAAGTCAATCGCTAAAATACACGTAGGGTGGGCACTGCCCACCGTACTATAGGGTGCAAACTTTTACCAAAAATAAAAAAAAATGGCAGCAGAACATGGTCTGATTTTAGATTTTACAACTGTTTTGGCTACTTCAGCTTTAGGGGGATATTTAGTCAACCGATTGCGTCAACCTGTTTTACTCGGTTATTTAGCTAGTGGAATGATTGTTGGCCCGTTTGGTTTCAAGCTTCTTAGTGATGTGACGCGAATTCAAGCTCTTGCTACGATTGGTGTTGCTTTCCTGTTGTTTGCGCTTGGAGTTGAATTTTCACTTTCGGAACTCAAAAGAGTTAAAGATATTGCCTTGAAGGGTAGCTTATTGCAAATAGGTTTGACTACTGCTGTTGTTGCATTATTGACAATTATAACAGGTTGGGTTGAAGGAATTATCCAAGGTATTTTTTTAGGAGTTGTTTTATCGTTTTCTTCGACAGCAGTAGTATTAAAAACGCTTGCAGAACGAGGTGAGACTTATACTCTCCACGGTCAAGTTATGTTAGCAATTTTAATTGCTCAAGACTTGGTATTAGGGTTCATGTTAGCTTTGTTACCTGCTTTAAACCAACCTAGCAGTATTGTATTCGCAATAGGCGCCGCTTTATTAAAAGTTATAGTTTTTTTAGCTTTATCTGTAGGATTTAGTCGTTGGATAGTACCTGGGTTAATTACTCGCGTTGCGGCAGCCGAAAATACTGAGTTGTTTTTGATAACAGTAATTGCACTATGCTTAGGAGTCGCATTAGTTACAGCTAAATTGGGTCTTTCGATAGAAATGGGCGCCTTTGTTGCAGGTTTAATGGTTTCTGGAGTTGATTATTCAGACCATGCGTTAGCAAAAGTGTTACCACTACGAGATACTTTTGCGTGTCTTTTCTTTGCCTCAATTGGTATGTTAATAAACCCAGTTGTTTTATTCCAAAACTTTGGGCTGATATTGGTTTTAGTGACTTTAGTAATGTTGGGTAAAGCAATTATTATTTTACCCATTGTTCTCAAATTTGGTTATTCTATTAAAACTGCCATTATTACAAGTTTAGGAATCAATCAAATCGGAGAATTTTCATTCGTATTAGCATTGGCTGGTTTGCGACAAGAATTAATTACAGAAAAAACGTATTTGCTTTTATTGGGCACAACAGCCATTACTTTAGTGCTTACACCTATCTGGCTGAATATTTCTCCTTATCTTGCTGATAAATTTACTCAAGTGCCCTTGTTTGCAAAGTATTTAAGCAGTATGGCACAACCAATGCTTTTATCGATTCCAGAAACAATAAGTGGTCATGTTGTTGTAGCTGGTTACGGTAGAGTTGGACAAATCATTGTTAAAATACTTCAAAATCAAGGATACCCAATTTTGGTGATTGAGAATAGTGAGGCTGCAATTCAACGTTTGAGAATGCAGAAAATTCCCTATATTTTTGGTGATGCAGATTCTGAGTTAGTATTAGAAAAAGCTCATTTAAAAAATGCCAGTGCTTTGGCTATTGCACTACCTGACCCTTCTAGCACTCGTTTGCTTTTACAACGAGCGTTGAAGATTGCACCTTCTTTAGATGTAATTGCGCGTTCACATTATAATAACGAGATTGATTTGCTGACTCAAATGGGCGCCAAGGAAGTAGTACAGCCAGAATTTGAAGCTGCTTTGGAATTAGGCGCCCACTTGCTAACAACTTTGGGTGAAGCTGACGAACATATACATAGTGTGATTAAAAATATCCGTATAGATAGATATCGCAGTATTCGACCGTTATAGCTGATTTTTAATATAGGAGTTCTAAATTATTTTTTAAAAAATCTAGCTATTTGTAAGGTGGGCAGTGCCCACCCTACGTGGTATTTTAAAAATTAAACAATAATAGTATATAAAAGTAATAAACATAGAAATTATATAAATACGCAATAAATAATGCTGTGTTTCAGCATACGTTTTATGTTTTAACTTACTAGAACAATCAAGCAATTATTAACTATTAATTTATATTTAACAAAATAATATAATAAAGTTATTCTTTAAATAAACTATTACTTGTTCTTAACTTATAAGTTATAAATTCGCAGATGTGTTGCCTAAATACGTATCCTATTTTGATAGGATAATAACATTTTTCAAAGCGTAAGCAGTCGCTATGTTTTTCGTGAAAAGTTGTTTTACAGAACACAAAAAGGGAATTGAAGAAACTATATTCTTCATTTTTTAGAAACAACTTTCATATTTATTAAATTAAAGAATTGCCCCGTTCTAGGAGATATTCATGTCAAAGCTGAGTCGTAGACAGGTGCTAATGTTCTTTGCTGGAAGTGCTGGTGCAGTAGTCGCAGACCAAGTATTAGGTGGTTTTGGTAGCGCAGTTGATGCTATTACAGTACCTCTAACTTTCACACCTGTGCGCTTACCACATCCACTTCCTGCTTATACCCAAAGTTCAAGTTTCTTACCAACCGGAATTGGACAAGGACAAGCTCTGGGCGCTTCCGCTAATGTTAATCTATCTAGCTATACTGTTATAGATGACGTAGTTGTACCACCGGAATATGAACGGTATGTAATTGTCGGTTGGGGTGATAGAGTATTCCCTAACCCTGATGATTATTTCGGCTACAACTGTGACTATACAGGCTTTATTCCCATTGGTAGAACCAACGACGAAGGTTATTTGTGGGTGAACCATGAGTATGTTGGCTTCCCACTTTCTGGTTTGGCGCCAGAAACACCTGCTGATGTTGTTACACTTCCTAATGCTTATACACCTGTAATTGGGCGCCCACTACCTACAGCTAGAGGTGTCGAGTTGGATGGTGAATTCCTATACAATTTAGGTGGTTCTATCGTTCGCATTTCTAAGCGTAATTCACAACAGCGTTACCTGCCAGTAAGAGACTACTCGAAAAATCGCCGCATTCACGGTCTTTCAGGTTTAGGAATCAATAGTCAGCGTACTGATGGCTATCAAAGTGTTACCTCTTGGGGAAGTCGTAGTTACCAACAAGGTGACCAAAACTTTTTAGTTGGTACTGGGCCTGCTGCAACTGATGTCTTCCCTCTCAGTTCAGATGGACTTGGTAATAGAATAATTGGTACTGGTTTCAACTGTTCTGGTGGCACAACTCCTTGGGGAACTATTTTAACAGCAGAAGAAAACTTCCAAGGCGCCGCAGCATTCTTCGTTGGTGTTACCGAAGGACTAAAACCCGATGGTACTCAGACAGGTTATACAGATTTAACTGTTGGCAAAACCTTTGGTTTAGTTGGTGAAAAATATGGCTGGATGGTAGAAGTTGACCCAGCGGATAGCACTTTCCGTCCAAAGAAACATAGCTGGTTAGGTCGTTTCCGTCATGAAAACATCGCCATACGCGCGGAAAGCGGCAAGAGATTAGTTGCTTACATGGGTGATGATAGACGTGGTGGACATACCTGGAAGTTTGTTAGTACAGGTGTAATCGCTAACCCAACAAGTAAGAGCAACAGTCAGTTGTTTGAAAGTGGTTTACTGTACGTCGCTCGTTTCAATTCAAATGGTACAGGGCAGTGGATACCTTTACTTTTAAACACTCCAACCAACCCCATCGCACCAACTGAATTATCTTCTGTAGAATTTGCAGCTTTAGGTTCAGCACAGCGTAACGGTCTGCTCCCACTACCAAGACGTAACGGTATTGCAGGTCAAACCGTTGATGGTGGTGCATTTGGTTGTACTCATGCAAATGAAGCAACAGCATTACCTGGTTATCAGGGCAAGTTACTATCTAACTTTTATACATCTCAAGGCGCCATTCTTTGCGATGCTTACTTAGCGGCAAACTTAGCTGGTGGTACTCCTACCGCACGTCCAGAAGACCTCGAAGTTCACCCCCGTACCAAAGAAGTATTCATTGCTTATACCGATGGAGCGCCAGGTAGTGATGGATATCCTGACTCGCGTATTTTCCAAGTTGCTAAATTGAGTGGTGCAGTTAACGATACTCAGCAATCAGGTGGACTTTACAAGATTATTGAAGATAGTGCAGATGGAACAGGTCTTACCTTCCGTTGGCAGAGATTTGCACAAGGTGGAGAAGCTGGCTCTAAAACTGGCGCTGGTTTTGCTAACGTAGATAACTTAGCATTTGACTATCAAGCAAATGTCTGGGGTGTTACAGATATGTCTACCAGCACCCACAACGGTTTTAATATAGGCGCCGCTGGCACACCTAATACTATCAACCACGCTGCAACAGGTAACGTTGCCAATTTTACTGGCGTATTTGGTAACAACTGGCTATTCTTCATTCCAACCAGTGGTCCTGATGCTGGAAAAGTAATACCTTTTGCTTATGGTCCAGTGCGTTGTGAAATAACTGGCCCAACTTTTGTAGATGACACTTTGATTGCTGCCGTACAGCATCCTGGTGAAGACTGTCCAATTAACGATGGCACAATTCTGAGTCGCACTATCGAAATGCTTGATTTAAATGGTGCAACTTTTAATCAAACTCGTACTGTACCCCGTGGTAGTAGTTGGCCCAGCAATATTCCAATTGCTGACGGTGGTAAAGGACAACCAACAGGTGTACCTCGCCCATCCGTAATTGGTATTCGTCGCAAGAATTCAAGAGGCAGATTCATTTAAACGAGTACTGAGTAGAAAGTGCTGAGTGCTGAGTGTTTTTTACTCAGCACTAAGCACTCAGCACTAAGCACTCAGCACTAAGCACTCATTACTACCTAATTAATATATGAAACAATTTACCCAAATAGCATACCTAAGCTTGCTATGGATTGTGGCTCTTGCTACATCAGCTTCAGCTCAAGAGGCGCCTTCTTTATCACCTAATTTTGAAGTTCGCTACACTACCGAAGGTGCGGGTGTTGAATCGAATGGTAGCGTTGAAGGGTTTATTCCTTTATTTCAAACTCCAGGTAAAAATGCTACTTTCCTTCAGGGAAGATTATTTTTAGATGATGACTCCCAAATGGGAGGAAATGTACTACTTGGATATCGTGTTTACGATGAAAAGGATGACAGAGTTACTGGTGCCTACGTTTCTCTTGATGCGCGCGATACAAGTAGAAGCTACTTTAAACAACTTGGTATCGGTTTTGAAACTTTAGGTAAGTGGGATTTGCGTATTAACGGTTATTTACCTTTAGGTGATACTCGTAACCAAATTGGACAATTTTACTTTGGCAATCCTTTTTTCCAAAAAAATAACATTGTTATTCAGCAAGCAAATTTATTTGAAGCTGCTTTACATGGAGTTGATGCAGAAGTTGGGACGCGCTTAACCAAAATTGGCAGTGGTGACTTGCGTGGTTATGCTGGTATTTATTATTTAGGCAATGATAATAAAGAAGCTTTTGGTTGGAAAGCAAGAGTTGAAGCACGTCCTACAAAGTTTTTATCTTTAGGCGCCTCATTACAAAATGATTCTTTATTCGACACCAGAGCAGTTTTTAGCGTTGGTTTGAGTTTCCCAGGAAGCGGCGCCACTCGTGGTGGTGATCAAACTAGCAATTTTGCTCGCATGGGTGAGTTTGTTGAACGTCAGGCAGCTATACCAGTAATTGGAGTTAACACTGTTACTCTTCCTGCACTTACAAACCCCGCAACCAGCAAAGCTTGGAGTTTTGTTCACGTTGCTCCTGGTAATAGCGACGGTACCGCTGAGTCACCCTACGGTTACGACAAAATTCAGCAAGCTGTTAATGATGCTGCAAAAACTGATTCTATTGTTTACATCCGTGGAGATGAAAAAGCCATCATTCCTGGCTTTACACTTCTAAGTGGAGTAAAACTTCTTACTAACACTCCCGAACGATTTATAGACACAGTAGAAATTGGTAGCACTAAGCTACCTTTCTCTGGTTCTCGTATTGTGCCAAAGCTTGGAGGTACAGTAAGTCTTTCCAGCAACACTGTTTTAAGTGGATTTGATATTAATGCTGCAAACGGCGCCAGTGTTCGTGGTACAAATATCAGTAACGTTACAATCACCGATAACCGTATTCAAGGTACTAAGGGAGAAGCAATTCTCTTATCACAAGTAACAGGTAACGTTGATATCAGCAACAATACCATCGGCAAAAATACTGGAAGCGCGCTTTTATTAAGCAACACCTCTGGAAATGCCAACTTGAAAGTTACAGGTAACAACATTACCGATAACCTCAACTCCATCGGTATTAACTTCGGAGGAACTGCTACAGCTACAGCAGAAATTTCTAAAAATACTATTTCCAACTCTGGTATTGGTGTAGATGTTAACTTAAGTGGCAGTGCTAACTTAAGTAAGTTAAATATCATCGACAATACTATTAATAGTACTGTAGGCGCCGGGATTCGCGGTACAAATGTCAATAACGTTACGATTAATAATAACCGTATTCAAGGTACTACTCTCGCAGGAACAAATTCTGGGACTCAGGGAGAAGCAATTCTCTTGTCGGGAGTAAGAGGTAACATTGATATCAGCAACAACACTCTCACTAAGAATGCTGGAACCGCGCTTTCACTAAGCAATACCTCTGGAAATGCTAACGTCAAAGTTACAGGTAACAATATTACCGACAACTTCAATTCCATCGGTGTCAACTTTGGAGGAACTGCTACAGGTACAGCAGAAATTGCTAAAAATACTATTTCCAGCTTTGGTACTGGTGTAGATGTTAGCTTGAGTGACAACGCGAACTTGAGTCAATTCAATATCAGCGACAATAGTATCACTGCTCCTAACAGCAATAATCCGTTAGAAGGAATTAAATTTACAGCTTTTGACCAAGCAGTTGCAACCGTTAACGTTACTGCAAACAACATTCGCAACACAACTAATGATGCTATTGGTTTTGGAGTCAACCAAAACACCAAAACTCAAGTCAATATTGCCAATAACAAAATCGAAAACGTTAAGGGTAGTGACTTATATAGCTTGAATGGCGCCGCCGAAGCTGATGGTATAGATGTACAATTGTTTGATAGCGCGAGTTCTGGAGTTAGCATCACTGGTAACACAGTTAATAACACAACTGGAAGCGGTATCAGCATTTCAGACAACAGTGATGCAACTAACCAAAAATTAGACATCGCAGGTAATACCGTTAGCAACACCGAATACGAAGGTATTGCAATTGACGGTGTTGACGGTAATATTACTGTTAGCAAAAATACCATTAACAATACCAAATACGAAGGTATTTCTTTAGAAAACACCACTGGTAAAGCCGAAATTAGTGGGTCTAACAATATAAGTGGTGCAGCAGGCGCCGGGATTAGCGGTACAAATGTAAATAACGTTACAATTACTGGTAGCAGTATCCAAGGAACTCAAGGAGAAGGGATTCTCTTATCAGAAGCAACAGGTAACGTTGATATTAGCAACAACACTCTTACTAAAAATACTGAAAGCGCACTGGTAGTAAACAATACCTCCGGAAATGCCAACATCAAAGTTACAGCTAACAACATTACCGATAACTTTAACTCCATTGGTATTAACTTAGGTGAAACAGCAACAGGTACAGCAGAAATTGCGAAAAACACTATTTCCAACTTTGGTATTGGTGTAGATGCGACCTTAAGTGGCAGTGCTAATTTAAGTAAGCTGGATATCACCGATAATAACATCACTGCTCCTAACAGCAATAACCCATTAGAAGGAATTAAGCTTAGAGCTTTTGACGAAGCAAACGCGACAGTCAACGTTACTGGAAACAACATTCGCAACACAACCAACGATGCTATTGGTGTTGGACTGAACCAAAACACCAAAACTCAAGTCAATATTGCCAATAACAAAATCGAAAACGTTAAGGGTAGTGACTCATATAGCTTGAATGGCGCCGCCGAAGCTGATGGTATAGATGTACAATTGTTTGATAGCGCGAGTTCTGGAGTTAGCATCACTGGTAACACAGTTAATAACACAACTGGAAGCGGTATCAGCATTTCAGACAACAGTGATGCAACTAACCAAAAACTAGATATTGCAGGTAATACCGTTAGCAACACCGAATACGAAGGTATTAGAATTGATGGTGTTGACGGTAATATTACTGTTAGCAAAAATACAGTTAGCAATACCAAATACGAAGGTATTTCTCTAGAAAACACCACTGGTAAAGCCGAAATCAGTGGGTCTAACAATATTAGTGGTGCAACAGGCGCCAGTATTCGTGGTATAAATGTAGATAACGTTACAATTAGTGGTAACAGTATCCAAGGTACAACTCGCGCGGGTACAAATTCAGGTACAGAGGGAGAAGCAGTTCTCTTATCGGAAGCAACAGGTAACGTTGATATCAGCAACAATACCATCACCAAAAACGCAGGAAGCGCGGTTTCACTAAACAATACCTCTGGAAATGCCAACGTCAAAGTTACAGGTAATAACATTACCGATAACTTAAACTCCATCGGTATCAAGTTAGGAGGAACCACCACAGGTACAGCAGAAATTGGTCAAAATACAATCTCTAACCCTGGTATTGGTGTAGATGTTTCTTTAAGTGAGAGCGCTAACTTGAGTAAGTTAGATATCACCAACAATAGCATCGCTGCTCCTAACAGCAATAACCCATTAGAAGGAATTAAGCTTAGAGCTTTTGACGACGCGGTTGCAACAGTTAACGTTACTGGAAACACCATCAGCAATATAACCAACGATGGTATAAATGTTGGACTTAACCAAAATACTGAAACCCAAATCAATATTTCCAGCAATAAAATCGAAAACGTTAAGGGTAGCGATGCGTATGGTTTAGGTGGCGCCGCCGAAGCTGATGGTATAGATGTACAGTTGTTTGATAGCGCTAATTCTAAAATTAGCATTACTGATAACACAGTTAATAAGACAACTGGAAACGGTATTAGCATCTCGAACAACAGCGACGTAGCGAACATAGAACTAGATGTCACAGGTAATACCGTTAGCAATACTGAATACAAAGGTATTAGGATTGATAATTTTAACGGCAATACAACTGTCAACAAAAATACCGTTTCCAATGCGGAAAGCGAAGGTATTTATCTAGAAAATACTACTGGTAAAGTCGAAATCAACGACAACAAAGTCATAGATACTCGCAACCCATCAGAAGATACTGATTTAGAAAGCGGTATTTTTGTTTGGAACTATGCAGGTGAATCAGATTATACGATTGCTAACAATACAATCGAGACAACCTTCAACGCCACCGATTACCGTGTTGATGGTATTGAATTTAACTTGTGTCGTGACGTAGACCCAATTTACCTAAGCAAACCTTGTAATTCAACGGCAACGGCAAAGGTTAATATAACCAACAACAATATTACCCATAAGGGTCAGCTAACTAATAGTGGCGCCGATGGAATTGACCTGAACATAGGAAAATTTGCAGACGCGACCTTTAACCTTACAGGTAACACAGTTAGTAATATCCCAGATGAAGCAGTTTCTATTGGTGCTGTTGCAGATTCAACAGGAATTTTCAATATCAACAATAATACTATTACCAATGTTGGTGAGAGTGGTATAGAAGTTGACTTATTCCTTCCCGACCCAGCAATATCTCCAGCATTAAATCTATTCAACCGCAGTAATACTCAATACAATATCACAGATAACACAATTGATACTGCCAAGAACGATGGTATAGACTTGGAGATTCAAGACGAAGCCAAAACCACAATTACCATTACTGGTAACTCCATCAAAAATATAGGTGATGGAGAAAGTGGTGATAGAGCTATTCAGTTAGAGACAAACCAGTCTTCTCAGATGTGCGTTGCTGTTAATAATAATACAATTAGCGCATCTCCTAATGCATCACGTCTCAGACCTAACGATGCGACTTCTAAACTTGAAGTTGTAGATGTAGCAACCATTTCAACTCGTAATGGGGGCGCCAGTTTCACGACTTCAGGTACAACAAACCGCTCAACTCCTTGCCCCTAAGCATTAATTGTAGGGTGGGCTTTAGCTCACCTTACTCTACTGTTAATGTAAAGTAAAAAGTAGTTCCTATTTCTGGTTCTCGGTAATTGCTAAAAGCCATTTATAGGAGCCATCTTTACACTTGCTATTTAAATAGAAGCCAAAATTATTAATTAAAGTTTCAGATGGTTGGAGCATTTAGTTTGAACTACAGTTGGAAGCTTGACGCTAAAAGTTGCACCTTTTCCTATAACGCTATTAACGACTATTTCACCTTTGTGTAAGTTAACGCACTGTTTAACTATTGATAATCCTAAACCAGTACCAGAAACAGTGGATACATTATTTGCACGATAGAAAGAATCAAAAATACGAGCTATCTCCTCTGGGGGAATGCCGATACCTTTATCTTCAACATTAAATACTATCGCTTGCCCATAACAATTTACATCTAATTTAACCTGACTGTCAATAGAAGAATATTTGAGGGCATTTTCTAATAAATTTGTAATAATGTGACAAACAAGTTGAGAGTCAAGTAGTGCTTCTATACTATATGTCGGTGCCAGAAACTTGAGACGATTTTGGTTTTTACTGTTATTAATTAGAGTATTAATAATATTTTGGCATAGCTTTATTACATCAACATTTGTAGGTTGAAATTGTAGAGCATTCGCTTTGACTTCAGATAATATTAGTAAGTTTTGAACAATTTCTGTAATACGTTTGATAGAAGTTTCGATTTTAGAAAAATGTGCTTGTTTTTTCTCTTCAGTAAGATTATTGATGTAATACTGTAACATATCACACGAAGATTGAATCGTTGCAAGTGGTGTGCGAATTTCATGAGATGTTGTCACGATAAATTTAGTTTTAGATTCGCTTAGTTCACGTTCTCTTTGTAGAGCTTTTAATATTTCTTCTTCTGCTTGCTTACGATGGGTTATATCTTTAGCCACACCAGCCATTCTAAATAAATTACCATGTTCGTCGTATATAGGAAAGGTTCGGTCACGTACCCAACGTAAGGGCTAATATAATAGAAGTTACTGATGTCTAAATTACATACCCAAAATACTATTTCTGCATGATTTGCGAATTGCTGAAATTTTTCTTCTCTCTCTATAAGCGAAATTTCTGCTAATTTGCGCGAAGTAATATCTTCTGCAATTCCTAATTGACGATACGAACTACCGTTTTTATGGTTCACTACAAATGTTCGTTGATAAATCCAACGAACTTTACCATCAGGGCGAATAATTCGATATTCTTGCTCTAGAGTGCAGTTTTCTTTTCCAAAACATGATTTTAATACCATGTCCCTATCATCAGGGTGAATTGATTCAAAAAGTAACCTAGGATATTCGTAAATAGAAGCGCACGAATAGCCCCAAATTTTTTCAAAGCCAGAGCTTATATAATAACAATCACTTATATCTGGCGCAAAAATCCAAAAAGCAATATCTAGATTATCGAGTAGCTGAGAGAAGCTCTTTTCAATATCTATTGACTCAGTGTGAATCGAAGACAAGTTTGGCAAGGTTATTTCTTCAGCTAGGCTTGCAATGTAATCAATATTATCCGTGTTTTCGTACCTAAACGCGCGGTTATGTATCCATTTTATAGACCCATCAGTAGTTACTATACGATATTTTTCATCCATTGTCCCTGAAAGCTTTAACCTTTCGAGCGAGTTTAATATCCGCTTATGGTCATCAGGATGGATGAAATCAATAAAAGAGTTTGGGCATTTATAAAGACTTGCAGCATTACAACCCCAAATTCTTTCATAAGCAGTACTAACGTAAAGTGTTTGACTCAAATCAGCAGAAAATGCCAAAAACACTTGGTTGGTGCTTTCTAGCACGTGGTTCAACAATGTTCCTATTTTTGGCAAGTCACTGAATTCCACTTTATCCTCCTCAATTAATACAGTTTACATATGTAATCACTAAATTATCACACTACATTCAACAATTTTTTATAGATATACATGATATACATGATATACAAAATGTACATTTTTATCAATGCTGGTCTTGAAATTTATTTTGGTTAAAATCTTTACTTTTATGAAAAATTCTGAAATTATTAAACAAAGCTGTTCTTGTCACGTATAACCATTTACTTCTGAGGAGAAAATTAGCTCTATGTCATTAGCCCTACTGTTGAAATCCAATGAGAATCAAAAGGTTAACAGTGTTAGATTATTAGACTACGTAAAAAGTCTGTACGGAGATATTCCAGTATCGCCATGTCCATTCACTGAAGCGGAAATTGACGAGCTATCGAATACCAATGAATTGTTGGTTTATCTACCTGCAAGACTTACAATGCAGGAGTTATGCAATATTTTTGGTATCAGCGCTAATGTTAACTTTGAGCATGAAACCATGATTAGAAACAGCATGGTTAGCGAAGACCAATGGTTTATTGTATCTGCGAGCAAGGCGCCAGAACTCATTGATAAAACAGGTCTTTTTGCCAAGCGAGTCTACGAAGATGAAGGTCTTCATGGCATGGACTTGAGAAGATATTTGGCATTTGCAGCTACTTTTAAATATCATTTTGGAGAATTTCCAGACCAAACATATTGGTGTTTTTTACTATCGGGAAGCTATGACCGTAGTGGAGTATCAGTAGTTGGGCTTGATTCAAAGGGTGTCTTAAGTCATCATGGTTGGATGCGGAATTTTAAAGCAAAGTTCTGTGGTTCAAGATATATAGTTATCGCCCCTAGGATTGAAATATTGCCTTCTACAAAATCTTTACAAAGGGCACGCCGAGGTAAACCAGGAGCTAGCGGTAAGGAAGCAGGAATGGAGTAATAATTACTGCATTGTCAGCAATAATTGAATATGATTTGTTTAGTCCTGCATTTTATGCATTTCTCGATGGAACCTTGCGTTGAATGCGGCTAAACAATCCAGTTATTGGTGTAGTCATTTTAATCTTGGGTTTTAACACGTTAATATAACATGAACAATTACGAACAAGCAATTCAAGCATGGAAAGATAAAATTGGCGCTACTAAAGTAGAAATTTCTACAGAGCAAAGAGAAAAGTACACGCAAAACATTACAGAATATCAAGCTGAACCCCCAGTCGCTATATTAAAACCCGCAAGTAGAAGTGATGTTGAAGCGATTGTGGCAGTTGCAAACAAATACCATGTACCTATTTATGTTGTAAGTACTGGAAAAAACTGGGGTATTGGTTCAAAAGTACCAGTTAAAAATGGATGCGCTTTAGTAATCCTTAGCGAAATAAAAAATATAATAGAAGTAAATGAAAAGTATCGATATGCAATTATTGAACCAGGAGTTACTCAAAAACAATTATCTGATTATTTACAGAAGAATACAAATTTAATGTTACCTTCCACTGGGTCTGCAGAAAATACTAGTATTGTAGGAAATATTCTAGACAGAGGTAGTGTTTTCTTTAATCATCGCTATGATTTTCTGACAGGGCTAGAGGTATTATTAGGCAACGGAAAACTAGTAAGAACAGGCTTTTGGCATTACTTTGATTCTAATCAAACAAAACTACCAATATTTTTCCATCCTCCTGGTGTTGGTCCGGACATTAAAGGTATATTTACACAATCGAATTTAGGAATTGTCACTGCTATGGTAGTACGTCTGAAACCTCGTACACCAAGCACAATTGTATATGCAGAACTTAAAGAAGATAACTTTGTCGCATTCATAGATGCTTTTATCAAGCTTAAGGAAAATAACTTGATAAATAATTGGTTGATGATTACTAATACAAATGACCCAAGAACGACTGTTGCAAATCAATTCAATTATACAGGAAATTGGTCAGCTATATTTAATTTTTATGGAACAGAACAACTCAGATATTTGTATAAAAAAGAAGTCGAAAAGGAAATTAATAAATTGTGCCATAATTTATTTTTTATGAATAGCGATATAGAGGAAAACTCAAACCATAGATACCATTTAATATTACAAAAACTATATAATGGTATACCCTCTAATTATAGTATTGAAACAATGGCAGAAATGAATGATTTTGATTTTAAAAATTCGGATTATGAGGTTGATTTTTGTAAACAAATATCCGGTTTTAGAGCTGTTGCACCAGCAGTACCTCTTGAAGCCAGGGCAATGAAAGAAGTAATAGATTTAGTAAATAAAGTTTCTAAAGAATTTCAGATAACACCTTTTCATAATTTCGTGACTATAGGAGACATGGCTGTTGAAGGACTATTCAGAGCATATTTTAACCGAGAAAAAGAGGAAGAAATAACAAACGTGAATCAATGGGCTGAGGAGTTAGACAAGGAATTAGAAAAAATAGGTATTTATCCTTATCGTATGAGTATTCAACAAATGAATTACTTTAGTAATCGTCAGACAGATCCTTACTGGGAAACTATTGCAGCTATTAAAAAGCAACTAGACCCTAATAATATTATTTCTCCTGGGAAATATTGCTTAGAGAATATCTAATACCATTACCGCTACTAATGATGATATTAACCTACAGCTATTGACGCAGGCGCCGATTATTAGATAATATATTTGGAGGTAGAATATTCCATTAAAATTGCCAATCACAGTGGAACAAAAAATAATAGAAACCCTGAGTCAGAAAAACTGGATGTGGATGGAAGAGTTAAGGTCACACTTTATGTTGTGTGACCTCCAAACTCACTACATCTTTATAAATCCCGAATTTAGTAGCGCCATCGACAACCTATTTGAGCAAGGATTTATAAGGATTATCAATCGCTTAGAAATAAAAGAATATTACAAAAAAACTGGCAAAATAGTTGAATTGGTAAACAGTGCCAGTTTAGCTAAAAAATGTTAATGACTCAATGGTAAGGTAACTGTAAAAGTCGTTCCATTTGCAATGTCACTATTAACGGTTATTTCACCTTTGTGTAAATCTACGCATTGCTTAACAATCGCAAGTCCTAAGCCAGTTCCACCAATATTGCCAATGTTATTAGCACGATAGAAGGAATCGAAAATATATGGTAAATCTTCATTATTGATACCAATTCCTTTGTCTTTAACCACAAAAGTTAATTGATTTTGAGTAAAGTCAACAGAGAATTTAACTTTGCTATCTTCATTTGAATATTTTAAGGCATTATCGAGCAAATTAGTAATAATATAGGTTACAAGTTTAGGGTCGATAACAGGCGCCTGGTTAACTGCATTTTCACTGATAAATAATTCGACATTTCTTTGTGTATCAGTAAAAGAGACGACCATTGCTATAGCATCTGAGCAAAGTTTGGCAATATCAGTACTACAAGGTTGGAATTGCAAAGCATTGGCTTCAGCTTCTGATAATAGCAAGATGTCTTGGACAATTTGAGTAATGCGTCTAACAGCAGCTTCAATCTTCTGAAAATGTTTTTCTTTTTTATCTTCAGCCAACTGATCTTTGTAATGCTGCAACATGTCGATTGAAGACTGGATTGTCGCTAATGGTGTACGTATTTCATGGGAAGTATTAGCAATAAAGTTTGATTTAGCATCGCTGAGTTCGCGCGCACGTTGCAAAGCAATGAGGGTCTCCTCTTCAGCTTGCTTACGTAATGTAATATCCTCAGCAATACCCACAACTCGAAAAGTATTTCCCGAAGAGTCTTGAATTGGATAAGTACGAGCGTGTATCCAACGAACTGTACCATTTGGACGCACAATACGGTACTCCACATTCATTTGTGTAGAATCTTTTTCTACTGCGGCAAATACTTTTGGTTTATCCTCTGGGAGAATCGATTCAATGAAGGATAATGAGTTTTCGTATAATGAAGCACAACTTTTACCCCAAACTTGTTCATAATTAGGACTTATATAAAGTACTTGGCTAGCGTCAGGGGTAATTAACCAGGAAACGTGACCAATATTTTCTGCTAGCTGACGGTATTGCTCTGAACTTTGAACTAACATAGTTTCCGCTTGCTTACGTTCAGTAATATCAAACGCAATACCAGCCATCCGAAATAAGTTGCCTTGTTCATCGTACACCGGGAATGTTTGGTCTCTTACCCAACGAACGGCGCCATCAGGACGGATAATTCGGTATTCTTCATCCATGTTGCAGGCATTTGGTCCAGTTGCAGCAGCTATTATACGTTCTAAATCATCAGGATAAACAGATTCTATAAATGACCTGGGATTTTGGTAAATATCTTCACAACTTTTACCCCAGATTTTTTCGTAGCCAGGGTTAATATAATAAAATTTGCTGGCATCAGGTTCACACACCCAAAATACAATATCAACGTTGTTAGCGAACTGCTGAAACCTTTGCTCGCTTTGTTTTAAAGCAAGTTCGATCATCTTCTTGTCTGTAATATCTTCTGCTGTGCCAACTTGACGGTAAAGTTGACCATTTTCGTTTAAAAGAGCTTTTGTTCGTTGACGCACCCAACGTACTTCGCCGTCAGGGCGAATAATTCTATACTCTTGCTCAATACCACAGTTGTCTTCACCAAAACATGCAGTAAAAACTCGTTCACGGTCATCTGGATGTACGGATTCTCCAAAAGACTTAGGGTTGGCGTAAATTTCAGCGCAACTTCTACCCCAAATTTTTTCATAACCTGGGCTGATATAATAGCATTCGCTTACGCTACTGTCAGAAACCCAGAAAACAACGTCTAGGTTGTCAAAAAGCTGAAGATATTTCTCTTTATCGGCCACTAAGTTTAAAGACGCGACTTTACGATCATTTACATCTTCGGCAATACCTGTAATATATTGTATGTTCCCACTAATGTCCAACGAAGCAAACGCACGGTTATGTATCCACCTAACTTGACCATCAGGGCGAACAATACGATATTCTTCATCTAATTGGGTGCCTTGTATTAAACTTTGAAGTGCTATATCTATTCTCTGTTTGTCTTCAGTGTAAATGGCATCGAGAAAAGACTTTGCACCTTCATTGAAATTAGTCATTTGGCGCCCAAATATTTTTTCGTAAGTAGGGCTTGTGTAAACTATTTGACTTAAATCAGCGGAACAAACCCAAAAGGCTTGATTATTATTCTCAAGTAGTTTACCCAGAGGGCTGTTTGCTAAAACTTGCCAGTCATTAATATTCATATGAAATACTTTTAAACTACCCTGACATATTTTACCCAAAAGTGACTACATTTAAGTAAAATTTTCTAATAGTTAAGAATTAAATTTATTTTTCGATTTAGCGACATACTTATGTCTTAAGGCTGATGTAAAAATAAACTTTCTTTTATTGATTGGCATGTATTATCTGACGAATTACTGCTCGCATTATTAAGACAATCGAGTAGCAGTTGGCAGGCATTCCAATATTGTTCAATTAATTTACATTCTTTCAAATTAAATTCCCAATCGTAACCAATCTGAAAATCTTCAATCATTATAGTCCGTAATTTCTCTATCCATACGGCGCCGTGTAATTGCCACCACAATCTTAAAGTTTGCCTATCTTCGTCTACATTTGGTAGTTTGCTGCGTAAATCGTATAAAATATTACTTAACAAATCGTTATCTGCTAGCAGATGTTTAAGATCAAGTGCTAAATGCATTGCTCTTAAGCGCTGATGGAAAACATCAGGAGTAATAGCTAAACTAATTGCGAATGCATGACTTAATGCCATATCTAAACTCATTTGATTAGGCAGATTGGCGGCTAGGTAACAATCTAAATGTAGTGTGATATCTTGGTTATATGCCAATGGATGTTCACTAGGCAGTCCATGCGTGAAGTAGAACGCGCGTATAGCAGTCTTATATAAATTTGTAGTACTTGTTTTACTCGTAACATTTATTAATTCTGATTTTTGCAATACCCAATTTATAAAGCTTTGTAATTTCGGGTTGGTAGCAATAATAAAGTCAATTTGTTGCTTCATCAAAATTAATAAATTATCAGCCGATGGTAGCATTTCGGCGACAAGTAAAAATATTTCCTTCCAGGATTGTACGTGTATATAATTAACTAACTCATCTAAACTGTTTGAATTAACGTTAGCGACAATATCGCGCGCTGTTAAATACTCTTGAAAAGTTACATGAGAAAATGAATAAATTCATCGTGCCCTTTGTACTAATAATCCATGTTGTGCTTCGATAGCTTTTAAAATTGCATGACTATCTAGTAACAGAGCTTCCGTATCTTCAATATGTTTTGATGTATATGATTGCCGTAAATAATTTGCAATCAATTGTTGAGTTCTACTTTCTGTAAAATAATATTGATTTTCTGTAAAATAAATTTTTGCAATCTGGCTCAGTAATTTAATTTTATCCAATAGCGAAAAATAACGATATAACTCATCTCTTTCAATTCCTCTAGCTTCATCCCAACGTATTAACAGTAATTCTAAACCTTGTTTATAAATTTCAGAACGCGAGCGAGGAAAGTCACCATGAGTGTGAAATAATAAACAAGTAATACTAAGTAATAGAGGTGTTGTCGTTAGTTCATGAATCTGCTGATTTTCTGAAAGTTGAAGCTTTTGAATAAATTGTTCAGCTAAAGTTTTTGCTGCTGCAAAGGAAGTCTGAGCCACAGTCAAAAACCATTGATACACAAAAATTACAATTTGCGATTCATTAAAATCAACTATTTCTACTTCTATAAAGTCTCTAAATTTATATAATTGTGCTGCTATTCTACATGTAATAATAATTCTACATTTGTAAAATTTGTTTGTAAAGCTATTAATTTCCGTAATGATGTTTTTGCTAATGCTTTCTTGAACTTCATCTAATCCATCTAGTAAAATTAAAGCTCTTCCATTTTGAAGAATGCCGTTAAGCTCTAAATAATTGATTTCGTTATTTAAGCATTCAAGTATATAATCAAATAGACTTTGATTATATACTTTATATTTTTCAGCAAAAGTTTTTAGGCTGATGAGAATAGGAATACTATCTGCTAACAATTTGCCTTGACTACAGTACATTGCAATCGCTTGTAAAAATGTACTTTTACCTGAACCTGGTCTTCCTTGTACTATTATTCTTGGGTATTTGACTACAATATCAAACCCTAATTGTTGAGATTTCTTTATCTCTAATCGATTAATTTGAGACAAGTTTAGTTGAGACAAGTTTAAATCTGGCTTTAGATTTTGTAAACTCTCAATTTTTAACCATTTGTGACTTGATATTTCTTCTGATACATTGATATCAACGTAAACATCCTCTAAATACAAAGGACGGGAAATATCTAAAAAACGTAAAGTCCCACACTGGTGCTGAGTTTTGTCTTTGAGTACTGACCTTATTCTTTTTTCAGAGTCAGAAGCTAAAGCTGTGCTAATTTTTATAGACTCTATATTTTGCTCTTGAGTATTTTCCTCTGCTTGAATTATTTCTTCAGAATTAATATTCAAAATCTGGCAAATTTCGTGAAAGACTTGTCGTTCTACAGGTTTTCCAGAAAAAAACTTCCAAATTGGCTGACGAGTTTCTAAACCAACTTCATTTGCTAAATTTTCTTGCGTCCACCCTTTGCGTTTGAAAGCTTGTCTTGCCTTTCTTATACCTTCAGACGACGCTTGCAGCGACCTTTTTCCCATAGCTTTAATTCTCGTTTTTGTGAATGTTAAACAAGATGCAATTTATTATATTACATTATACTACTATTTTTTAGTAAGCATTGCTTCTAATTCTGATTGGGATAATGAATTGCTAAACAATGATCCTTGCATGTAATGACATTTCTTTTGACGAATATATATTAGCTCTGCTTCTGTATTTACTCCTTGAATAATAATTTTAAAATTAAGATTATTTGCCATATTGATTAAGGCATCGGTAATTGCTGATTTTTGCAAGTCACTTGTAATTTGGTGAATGAAATAAGGATCAAGTTTAAGAGTATTAATAGGTAGTTTTTTGAGACAAATCAAAGAAGAATTGCCTGTCCCAAAATCATCAATAGCTATTTCTATGCCTAGTTCACGCAATTGATGCATTATATCTATTGAGTTGTTCAAATTTTGCATAATCACATTTTCATTCACCTCAATTTGTACTTTACTTGGTTCTAATGAGTAATTACTAATGGCTTCCTTTACAGTAAGGATAAAATTTGAATTATGGAATTCTTGTCCTGATATATTTACCGAAATTGGTAATACATTACACCCTAATTTTGTCCATGCTTGAATCTGTTCACAAACAAGTTGTATTAAGCAGGCGCCAAGTGGAATTATTAAATCAGTTGATTCCGCTAAAGGAATTAATTCAGAAGGATAAACAGATCCTATTTCAGGGTTATTCCAAATTACAAAACTTTCAGCAGCTACAACTTTTTCCGAAATATTAACAATAGGTTTATAAAACAGCTTAAACTCTGATGTTGCGTTTGATTCTAACGCACGACGTAAATTAGCTTCAATAATTTTTATTTCAGGAGTGAAAGTTAGAATATCATCTTTAGCAGACAAGTATTTTCGCAAAATTTCTCGCTTTGATAAACGACTAAGTATAGCGCTCAACAATTCAGCACGAGTAAATGGTTTGGTAATGTAGTCGTCCGCTCCCAAATCCATACCTTGACGAAAATTACCTTTTCCTGCTTTTGCCGTCAAAAAAATAAATGGAATTGTTGCTGTCACAGGTTCTTCACGTAAAGCAGTCAGCACACTATAACCATCCATTTCAGGCATCATCAAGTCACATAAAATCAAATCAGGTACTTCAGATACTGCTTTTTGCACCCCAACTCGACCATTTTCTGCTTCTACCACTTCATAATTTTCAGCTTCGAGTAGCTCTAATATGTTCTCACGTACTCCTAGCTCATCTTCAATTACTAATACCTTAGTCATTTCATTTTTACTCTACTACTTCAATTATGTAACATATATTACCGACAAACCTAATTTTCCATCAAAGCATATTTTATATCTTGCGTATAAATACTGAAAATATTTTTAACATAGATGTTAAATCAATCAAAACAATCAAATTAAACATAAGAAATAATTTATTTTTTTCTAAATAAATAGTATTTAACTTATACTTGCGAAAGGATTATGATTCAGAATATAAGGGCAAA
Organism: Calothrix sp. PCC 7716; assembly: GCF_019977735.1. Lineage (GTDB taxonomy): Bacteria > Cyanobacteriota > Cyanobacteriia > Cyanobacteriales > Nostocaceae > Dulcicalothrix. The sequence goes on from NZ_AP025018.1 coordinate 8,557,162, forward strand.
GTTACCACTACCGTTGTGCCGGCGCCGACTGCGCTTGTTATTTTGATACTACCTTGATGTAATTCGACGCATCTTTTCACGATTGCCAGCCCTAAACCAGTACCTTGAATCCCACGTACATTACTCGCACGGTAGAAATTTTCAAATAAATAATTTTGATCACTTTCAGGAATCCCAATTCCTTGGTCTTGTATCTGAAAGACTACGGTATCATTCTGACCATTTATAGTAAAATAAATATTGCTATTTTTAGGAGAGTACTTAACCGCATTCGAGAGTAAGTTTGTAAAAATACAGCTAAGTAGTTCTTCATCCATTTCAGCTTGAGAATAGTCTCCAGAGGCAGTAAAAACGATGTGATGTTCTTGACTAACGCTTAATTGCATAACATCTATAATTTCTCGGCAAAATGCATCTAAATTTAGAGGCTGAGGACGAAACTTGACGCGACCAACTTCATTGCGCTGAATAAATAGTATTTCATCTAAAAGTTTTAGCATTTGCTCGATGCCATTTTCTATGCGCTTTAAATATCTACTATTTTGTTCTGAGGTAATTTCGTCAGAGTAAAGCTGTATTAGATCAACAGACGCACGAATTGTACTCATTGGAGTTCTAAATTCATGGGAAATCATTGAAATAAATTGTGATTTGACCTGATTCAATTCCTGTTCTTTTACCAGCGCTTCACGGGTGTTTAACTCGCTTTGCTGTATTTGGTTTAGAATTAGACCTCGTTCTATTGCAAAACGAATTGCACGCAATAGCTGTTTAGTAGAAATTTCATTTTTCACTAAATAATCTTGCGCTCCTTCAACCATTGCTTGCAGTCCTAATTGCTCATCATTTGTTCCTGTTAAAACAATAATCGGAATGTTTGGAACCTCAAAGCGGAAGTCCCTAACAGTGTCAAGTCCTGTTGAATCTGGAAGGCGCAGGTCTAGTATGACTATATCAAACTGATGTTGCGACTGTGACAACTTTAAAGTACAAAGCTCTATTGCCTCACTAAGTCGCTCGACATGAGTTACATGCCATTTTGCTTGATGGGTGTACTCCAGAACCTCCTGTATCAATTCTGCATCGGTAGGGCTGTCTTCTACTAGTAAAACATGAATCATAGCAAATCTCAGTTTGAGTTAAACTTTGATTTTTTAGTTTTAAGTTATAAAACGAATTATAACCCTGGTATACTTACATATTGCAGTATTCTCAATAAGCTTAAAGAAACCGGGCTTCTGTACGAATAATCAACGTTTTATAGCAAAATATTTGTCAAGAAGCCCGGTTTCTAGACCTGGTGCAAGATGTGAGTATACCAATCACATATTTACCATGAATTTTCAACCCTTAACTTTAAGTTTTATGATGATTCTCTTCTTTTGAGTAGTGACTGGCGCCTCTTAAAGGTTACTTCAGACTGTTGTACGACAAAAATATAAATTAAATACAAAAGCACTAAATAGCTATTTAGCGATAAATGAAATGCATTTTAAATACCTTAGCCGAAAAATTATTTTCCATTGTAGCCTTGACCGCTCTTGCGATAGCAGATGATCGGGAAAAATGCCTAGAATTAGATTGTTGTATAAACTATAATTAATTATTTTAAACATTATCTTCTAAAAATAATAAATTGTCTAGCATCAGCACCATATGCTGTACTGAAGATTGGATGCGATTTAAGTGAAACATAGCTTTTTCTTCAGTCCAATCTTTACCGTATTTCTCAAGTAGTTCTGTTGAACTTAAAATAGTAGTTAAAGGAGTTCTAAATTCGTGAGAAGTAATATTAATAAAATTGGATATCATTTCTCGAAGCTTTGCTTGCTCTTTACTACTTGAATCATGTTTTTCTTCAAGTAACTTATCATCTGTCATATCAACACAGACGCATAAAGTATAATTTTTACAATTTTGAAATCCTATTATATACCTAGTAATTTCAAAATAACGTGTTCCTTTTGTAGGCAACACTAAAGATTCTTGCGTAATTAATACCGATTCTTTTTTGAGTTGTGATAAACTTGAAAGATCAAGATCATTAAATCCTAAAAGATCATGTTTTTGGCCAATTATTTTTTCAATAGATGTATTATAAGTTTTAACAACAGCTTGATTTACTAAGATAAATCTATTGTCTGAATCGTGAACAAAAATTAGGTTGTGGCTAGTATTGATGATTTGATGTAATAATTTATTCTCTTGCATTAACTGCTCTTTCAAAGTTTTATATTTAATCTCTAATTTATTAAACTTATCTTTTTCTTCCATAAATCTATCATGCATTTGGTGTAATTCATTTTGCAGTTGCCTTATTAGTGTTTCTAATTGTTCTTGGTATAACATAATCTTATTGTTTAACTGTAAAGTATGAAATATGATGGTTATATTCGAGGAAGTTTGACAAAAAAAGTTGTACCCTTATTCACATGACTTACAAAGTCAATTGTACCTTTGTGTAAATCTACACATTGTTTCACAATTGTAAGTCCCAAGCCAGTACCAGATATTTGACTGACATTAGTCCCACGTTGAAATGGCTCAAACAAGTGGTTATGCGATTCTTCTGGAATTCCCAGACCTTGGTCTTGAACTTGGAAACAAATAAAATCAGTTTCCCAAATTAGTACCAACGAAACCAAAGAAAAAGCACCCGAATATTTAATAGCATTAGATAGTAAATTATCAAGTAGATGCCATAGTAAGTGTTTATCCAGGTTAGCAAGGCGCCCTTCACCGTGAACAGTAAATTCTATAGTGTACTGTTGATTAATAGTCATTTGCAGTGATTCAAGGATTTCTTCACAAAAAGCAATTACATCAATCAAACAAGGGTTATATGTAAGTTTTCCAGATTGATTTCTACCTAAAATTAAGATGTCTTCTAATAATTCAATTAAACTGTCAGTAGCTGTTTCAATGTGTTGAAGATGCTTGTGTTTTTTATCCTCATAACCATTATATGCTTTGAGCATTTCCGCACCAAGTTTAATTGTAGTTAAAGGATTGCGGAGCTCGTGTGCTGCCATACAAATATATTGAGATTGTTCCTGGATTCGCAATTCAGCAACCTTTTTATCGGCTTTGGTTAAAAATAATGCATTCTTGATATCTATTTCTGCTTGATGACGAGAAAGAGCAATATCAATTGTGGTCGAAAGTGTTTTTTCGTCAAAAGGTTTTAATATATAACCAAAAGGTTGTGACGTTTTTACACGCTCAAGCGTCGCTTGGTCTGCGTTGGCAGTAAGGTAAACTACAGGAATGTCAAATAGCGATTTAATCTGCATCGATGCTTCAATCCCATCCATTTTGCCTTCGAGACGAATGTCCATTAGTACTAGATTTGGCTTTTTGACTTCAGCTTGGAGGATTGCTTCTTCTCCCGACGCAACTAAATCAGAGACTGAGTAACCTAAAAACTCTAGCGTTTCACGTAAGTCATCAGCAACTAGCTGTTCATCCTCTACTATTAATATATACATAGAATTCATAGGTTTACTTAAATTTCTCTAGTGTAGGAAAGTTTATATGGAATACTGCACCGCAATTACGTTTGAGCAAGATTTTGCCCTTCAGTTGCCTCGTCAAGTTATGCACTATTCTCAACCCAAGCGAGTTTGTACTTTGCCAATCAAAATTTTCATCCATCCCAATGCCATTATCACCAACTGTAAGCTTAAAAACATTTTCGCTATCTTGCTGAAGATAAATAATAATTTTTCCGTGAATTTTATCGTACTGCTGGTCTGAAAAAGCATACTTTAGGGAGTTAGAAACAAGCTCATTAATTATTAACCCACAAGGGATTGCTGTATCAAGGCAAAGCTTAAGAGCATTTGTTTCAATATCTAGTTGAATAAATCGCTGACTAACTCCGTAGCTGCGGAACAGATTATCTGTGAGACTGCGAATATAATCACCAAAATTGATTTGAGATAAATCTGAAGCTTGGTACAAATGTTCATGAATTAACGCCATAGACTGTACGCGGTTTTGAGATTCTTGAAATAAGATAAGAGTTGTTTCATCAAGAGGGCGCCGCGACTGCATACGTAGAAGACTAGAAATGATTTGCAGATTGTTTTTAACACGATGATGAATTTCTTTGAGTAAGGTTTCTTTTTCTTCGAGTGAACGCCGAATTTTAGCTTCGCTTTGCCGCAGTTCGTTTTCAACTCGCATTCTTTCTGTAATTTCACTCCGTAATAGGGCGTTTGCCTGTTCTAGGTCAATAGTTCGCTGTTGTACATTGTGTTGCTGCTGCTCAATTTGTCGCATTAACCGTACTCGTTCCATTACAGTATTGCAAGCTCGGTTTAACGCTTCGCAAGTCAATCGATTTTTAACCAAATAATCTTGCGCTCCATTTTTCATCACCTGAACTGCAATTGTCTCGTCTCCTAGTGCAGATAATACGACTACTGGCATGTAAGTTATACAACTTTTATGCTTGAGTTCTTCTAAGAAACTAATTACAGTCGCATCTGGTAATATAAAATCCACTAATATTAAATCTGGTGTTTGTGTTTGGCAGTAAATAAGTGTTTGAGTTGCTGTTTCAAATTCAATAATATTGTGAGTATATAGAGAATTTATTTCAAGGTAATGACGATATAGTTTTCGTTCTTCTGCTGATTTATTTACTATCAGAATAGTGTGTTGTGTTTGCATAAAAACTTGCGATATCTTTAAGTATTTACAAGCTTTAAAAAAGTGACAATATTAGTTAGCTGCAAATAGCCTCTCTTATATTATTGCTTGTACTACTACTAAAACGAGTAGGGTATTATTACTAAAATTACAGTAAATAATATGAGCGTAATAACGTAAATTTACGGGAATATAAATGGGTATATATAAATTGAGATGTTATTCGCAAACACACGTATAGACGTTATACCAATTTTGTGTGAAGCTGCATAGAAGCGATGCTTATGTAGCAATGCTTTAACACAATTGATTATGTGCAGCTTCGTATTAAAATGGTATTACATGTAACGTCTATACATATCATGTGTTATGAAATATTTAGATTTGATTGACATTAAAATTTTATAGTTCTATAGTAAATATTGTTCCTTTAGGTTGGTTATCTTGTATAAAAATTTGACCTTGATGAGCATTAATGGCAAGTTTACAAAATGCTAAACCTAAACCTGTTTGAGAAATTCCTTTAACAACTTGACCAATTTCAAATTTATCAAATATACGCTGTTTTAAGTTATCACTGACACCTTTTCCTTGGTCAATGACTTTTATTCTAGCTTGAATATTCTCAGGATAATCAACACAAAGCTTTACTAAGCTGTTTGCAGGAGAAAATTTAATTGCGTTTGATACTAAATTGTCAAGTACTCTACGTATAACTTGTTTATCTATGTATACTTTTTTCGTTAAAGGTGCAACGTCATTAATTATTTGAATTTTTCTAGATTCAGCTAAAAAGTTAAAATCTTCTAACACAGATTCAATAATTTCTCCAAGCATTACCTCTTCAGGTTCAATAACCATTTTATCAGACTCTAACTTTGCCATTATTAATAAACTATCTGTTAACAATTGCAGTTGTTTAGCTGAATTTTCCATTAATTGTAAATGCTTTTCTTTTCGAGATTCATTCTTGCCAAAACGTAGAACTTCACAACCTAAAAGAATTGATACAAGATGATTAGAAAAATCATGAAAAATCATATTCCCCATATCTTCTCGCAATTGCAAGCTATTTTGCAGCGCATCATACTGATGTTTAATTCTTAACATGGAATTAACTCTAGCTCTAAGTTCAATACCACTGACAGGTTTGCTAATAAAATCATCTGCTCCTGCTTCTAAACACTGAGCTAAATCTTCTTTTGTATTGAGTGCTGTCACCATCACAATTGGTATATAACCCAGTTGCCGATTTGCTCGAATTCGACGGCAAACCTCAATTCCATTAACTTCTGGCATCATGACATCAAGCAGAACTGCATCAACTTTATTTTTTTCTATAAAATCAAGCGCAATATCACAATTTTGAGCAAAATGTAAAGTATAACCTTCTTTAAAAAGTAAAATTTCAATAACATCAAAATTCTGTTCCTCGTCATCAACAACCAAAATTACGGTATTACTTTTCATGGCTTTTGATTCCTACTTAATAACTTTTTGATTACCGAGTTTAGGTATTTCAGGCTAACTGGTTTCAGAATAAACTCATCGGCGCCAGCTTCAATACATTTGTTTTTACCCTCAGACAATGCAGTTAAAGCAATTATTGGGGTTTGTGAAAGATCAGGTACTTCACGCATACGTCCAATTGCAGCCAAACCATCAAGTTTTGGCATTTGCACATCTATAACAATGAGCTGAGGATTCTGCTCTATGGCAAATTCAACAGCTTCTAATCCATCACGTGCAATAGTAAATTGATAACCACATACTGTTAAAAATTCGCAAATTAACTCGGCATTCATAATATTATCATCTGCTACTAAAATTAATGGTTTATTTATACTATTATAATGACTATTCTCTTCTGTTAATATAAATGATTTTATAGATTGGTAAGTAGATTGATGTGTAATATCAGAATAATTTAACTGTGGAACACTAATCAATGGTAGTGTACAAGTAAAGCAACTTCCTTTACCAACTTCACTAGAAACTGTAACATTACCGCCATGCATATCTATAATTTTTTTAACTAGAACCAATCCTAACCCAGTACCTGAATAGCTGCGGGACAATGAAGCATCAATCTGTACAAATGGTTGAAACAATTTATTAAAATTTTTAGCATCAATCCCAATACCAGTATCAAAAACTCGAAAGTAAATTTTTTTTGCTTCTTTATCAACATTGACGACAAATTCAACAGTTCCGCCATTTGCCGTAAATTTAATACCATTACTCAATAGGTTTATTAAAGCCTGACGTATACGAAGTGCATCAATCCATACTTTATCTATAGTAGGAGCAATTGTAAACGTTAGTGTTATATTTTTTTTACATGCAAGTTGTTTAACAAAAGGACAAATAGAATTACACAGAGTATTGATATCTACTAAACTTTTATCTAGTTTCAAATCACCAGACTCAATTTTTGTCAAATCGAGAATATCGTTAATTAAATCTAAAAGGTTTTGTCCGCAATTTTGAATATTTGATATTGCTTTTTTTTGTTTTTCAACTAATGGTGCATAAACTTCATCAATTAAACCTTCTGATAAACCTAAAATGGCATTTAAAGGTGTGCGTAACTCGTGACCCATATTCGCCAAAAATTCATCTTTCATACGAGTCGCACAAGCTAGCTCCGAATTTATTTTGCCTAGTTTACTCAAAGCTGTTTCTAAACGTCTACGGTTACTTATGTCTCGTACAGCAATTATAGCAAATTTTTTATAGTTATAATTAACTACTGTTCCCCTAACTTCACCATCGAAAGCGCTACCATCTTTATGTAAACCAGTAGCTTCAATGAAATATTCACAGCCAAGTTCCAGTGTCTTAAAAAAATTTTCGAGAACATAATGTGAGTTTTGATGTATGTACTTACTTATAGAAGCTCTTAATAATTCTTCATATGTGAAACCGTGCATTTTGCAAGCAGAAGGATTTGCTTCAACTAAAAGTCCTGCCTCTAAATCATATATAAATACGCCATCGCTGACAGTTTCAATAATTCTTCGCATCATGCCAATGCTACTTTCTTGTTCGAGAAAAGTATTTTTTAAAGCTGGAATAATATTTGCCTTAGTTATTATCCCCTCTACATCACCATTTTCAGATAGTACAATTAAACTGTCAGACTGGTTATCAAACTTATCTAATATATAGTCAATACTTTTAATTTGTGAGCGCATGAGCGTTACTAAAGGTTGAGTTAACGCATCTGCAACTCTAACAAATTCTATCTTTTTCCCTGCTGCTATCTGCCTGACTATATCTCCACTTGTTAGTACTCCTATGGGAATCGAATTTTCTACGACTACAGCATTTAAAATGTGGCTTTGTTCTGTCTTACCTTGACATATTAGGGTAATTGCTTCTGCAACAGATACATTAGGGGCTACTAAAGGGCAAACTTCAATGACCTCATCCAAAACTGACGACAGGTAATTAAATGATTTTGCCGACAAAAATTGAGAGCGCATTACAGTAAGGATAATTTTATGTAATTTGGTAATTATTGTAATCGCAATTTTATAGGATTTTCTGCCCCGCCAAACATATTTTTGTAACATTTGTCTTAATTATGCAAAAATTGCATTGATTACTTTCAAGTTTGTAATAATATAAATTAAATGTAACAATTTTGAATAAATATTTACTTTATTCAATTAATTTGATTGTTTTGTACACTTTGTTTAATATTTAAAATATACAAATTAATAATTTATTTTTTAATGAAAATATTTTAACTCATTGGTCACAAGTTAAGCCTGCATGGCAGGTGTCAAGGGGATTTTAGAAGATGACCTAAATAAAATTGATCAGAGCCTCGCTGCTTTTATGGAAACGGTGCGACAATTAACGCGCGCATTCGGTTTTCGTTGCTTTTTAACAATACCTAAATCTTTATTTTATGGCGCCGTAAAATACTTTACTGGGTCAGTAGCCTTACCTTTTATTATTATAGAGATGTCGGTTTTGCCAATAAGACTATTATCTATTTTCTTCCTGCCCAAACTTGCTACGGCGCCCTATTAACAAGTAAGCTTTCAGAAGGCGCCGTCAATGTAAAGTAAAAAGTAGTTCCGACTTCTGGCTCTGATTCTGCCCAAATATTACCATTGTGACGCTCAATGATTTTCTTACAAATCGCCAGACCAATACCAGTACCAGAAAATTCATTACGTGTATGCAAGCGACGGAAAATCTCAAAAATGCACTCGATGTATTGCGGTTTAATGCCAATTCCGTTGTCTTGTATCCAAAAAAGGTATTTATGAGTACACAAAGAACTTTCTATTTGTTTAACTCCAATATGAATCTGAGGTTGTTGCCGATAAAACTTAATGGCATTTGCAATTATATTTTGGAATACTTGTACTAGCTGAGTTTTGTCTGCAAATACTCTTGGTAAAGCATCGTGGGTAATATTCGCTTGACTTTCGGTAATACTTACCTGTAAATTAATCATGGCTTGGTTAAGAACTTGGTTAGAGTCAATGACAGTAAATTCTTCGTCACGAATACTAACGCGAGAGTAGTTTAACAAGTCATGTACTAATTGATGCATTCTTTTACCAGCATCAATAATAATTTTTATATATCTTTGCGCCGATTCATCTAGATGTTCTTGATATTTTGCTTCTAGAATTTGGGTAAAACCGATTATTGCTCGTAATGGTTCCTGTAAATCATGGGAAGTGATATAAGCGAATTGTTCTAAATCTTGATTAGAACGTAATAATTCTTGATTTAATTTTTGTAACTCTGCTTCGCTAATTTGTAAAGCTGCTGTACGCTGTTGAACTCTTGTTTCGAGTTCTTGGTTGAGTTGAAAAATCGCTGCTTCCGCTTGTTTTCGTTCTGTAATGTCAGTAATTGAACCTACTGCTCTAATTGGAATTCCTGCTTCGTTCCACAAAGCTTGTCCGCGTGCTAAAAGCCATTTATAAGAACCATCTTTACAGCGCATACGATACTCACTACTATAATATGGAGTCAGACGAGTAAGATGAGCTTCAAATGCTGTTTTTAATATTTCTTGATCTGTTAGATAGATTAAATTCAACCATTCACTGAAAGTTGTAATTTCATTATCTTCATATCCTAGCATCTCGCGACAGCGTGGAGATAAAAAGTGGCGCCCGCTAATTAAGTCATGGTCCCAAATTCCATCTTTGTTACCTTTGATTGCCAATTGCCAGCGCTGTTCTTGTTGTTGTAGTTCTAATTCTGCTTGCTGACGCTGCAAAGCATTAGTAAATATTTCGCCAACAATCTTCAATAATCTCACGCTATTCTCTGACCATGCTTTTTCTTGATCAAACGTTGCAAACCCTAATACCCCAAAACAGCTACCTTGATAGTTTAAAGGTATAGAAATAAGCGATTTAATATTATTTTCATGCCAGAACTCACGGTCAATTGCCGCTTCTTCTGGTAATTCTAACAAACTTGTAAAGTATACAACTTCACCCTGCATTGCCCGCGCGTTTGCCCAAGAAAAAGAATTATACGGAAAATTTTGAATATTTTTAATGTGAGGTGTAAGTCCTGGTGCCACCCACTCATAAATCATGTTAATAACAGTTTTATCATCTGAAAATTTTATAATGAAACTAGTATCAACCTTACTAAACTCACTAATTTCTTGTAAAGCTAAATTAATACTATTTTGAACTTCCGAATAGGACAAATTAATAAAACGTGTAGAAATTTGGGCAACTAGTTGGTCAAACTCAATCTGATACTGCAAAGCAAATTCTAACTGCTTACGTTGTGTAGTATCTTGAAAAAAAATAAATAAGCCATCTTGTGTAGGATAAATTCGATTTTCAAACCAGCAATTCCAGGGAGGGTAATATTCCTCTATTTGCATCATCCGCTGTTCTGTCATAGCTTGGTAATAAGTATGGTAAAACTTTTGTCCTACACCTTCAGGAAATTCTGTCCAAATATGCTTGCCAATTAACTCTTCTGGTGTGCGGTTAAAAATTTTACTAGCTCTTTGGTTAACATAAGTATAATTCCAGTTATTATCTAAAGCTACAAAAGCATCTGTTGTACTTTCTAAAAAACTTGCCAATTGTGATTTTGCTGCTTTTTTTTCTAAACTAATAGCTTCTTGAGATAGCACCGTGTTCACAAAAATTTGCTTTCGTAGTAATAAGTATACACTCACAAGTAAGACTAAACCAAAGCCATATCCCAAGCCTACTAATAGATTAGTTCTACTAATACTCCTGCTTGTTTGTTGCATTCGCAATTTCAGTAAGCTTTTTTCTTCATCTTCTATCTCTTTTGGACTTTGGACAAAATAGTACGTTCGCGCACTAATATTGCGAAGAACATTTACGTTGTTTTCATTTATATTTTTCATTTTATTAGATTGACTTCCCAGTAGTTGATATGAACTAATAAAAACTTTTGCTCTAAGTTGTTAGTTATAAAAATAGCCATCAGGGTGAGTATATCAATACATAGTATTATCAGAAACGAACTACATACCAAAACAACTGATGGCTATGCAAGTAATAAACAATAATCAATTAATAGCGCAATTCCGCTCTTTTCGGCAACATTTACGTAAATTGTTTAAATCTTACAGTGATAGTATTATTGATTTAATTGATGCTTTGGCTAGTAACTCAAACGGCGCTTCTTCCCCTGTTGAGTTATCTATAAGTCCTTTATTTGAAAGGACTTATAGCTCAATCTACAAGGCAATTGAAAAATCATTTAATTTCAACGATGATAAGAAAAAGAAGAGAAAAAAGCTAAAAAATTTAACTCGACTAATTGCTGAAGTTACGCCCCAACCGGAAAAACGCTCTTTTTACTTATTTGCAACGGATACAACTCCTCACCCGCGCCCTTACTCTCCAACCTTACCTGAAAGAGGTTATATTTACCAGCCAAATACTATTGCAGGTAATAAATCCATCGGTGTTGGTCATTCTTTTTCATTCGTGTCGCTGTTACCTGAAAAAGACTCCCACCAGTCGGCGCCTTGGTCAATTCCACTGTCGGGAGAAAGAGTTCCAACTGATAAGAAAGGTATAAGTGTTGGCATTAACCAAATTAACGCATTGATGTCAGATGAATCGCTTCCGTGGCACGGTAAATTATCAGTATTAACTGCTGATAGTGCTTATAGTCAACGCTCATTCCTATTTAATTCATCCAAACACAAAAATTTGGTTGTAATTACCAGAGTTCGTAGTAATCGAATTTTTTACTCTTCACCACCTGCACAACAAGAAGAGAAGAAACGCGGGTGTCCAAAAAAATTTGCTGAACGTTTCGACCTTGCCCTTGAAGAGACTTGGCACCCGCCTGACGAGACAACACAATTCAAGAGCACTAGCAAGAAAGGTCGCCAATTCACAGTAACCCTCAAGGCTTGGCACCATATGTTGATGAGGGGAACTCAACAAGAACAAATGTATAAATGCCCATTTACTCTAGTACGGGTTCATGTTACCGATGATACTGGCTGTGCGGTTTGGAAACCGATGTGGTTGATAGTTATGGGTGAGCAACGCGGACGTATTACGCTTGCAGAAGTCTATTCTTGCTATCGGCAACGGTTTGACATAGAACATATGTTTAGATTTAAAAAGCAACGTTTACTAATGACTAATTTCCAAACGACCGACGTAAAGCGCGAAGAAAATTGGATACGTTTAGTAATGCTCGCCTACGTACAATTATGGGCTGCAAAAGAATTATCTAACTATTTACCAAGACCGTGGGAGCGCTATCAAAAGCAAAACAATGATAAAATTATTTCTCCCAGTACCGTACAACGTGACTTCCAAAGAATTATTTCGGAGGTCGGAAAACCAGGAAATTCGCCAAAACCCCGAGGAAATGCGACTGGTAGGGTGAGGGGTCAGACCCAGACTAAAAGAGTTAAGCATCCTGTTATCAAAAAAAGTCAAAAATCAAACATTTCACAGCCTAAAGCTGCGTAGTTTTTCTGCAAATATACTTGTTTTACTCAGTTAATCTCATAACTGGGATAAAAAACTGCGTCCTTTTTTAGCTCACAAACATTGTTCGCAAACTTATTATTTTGTCCAAAGTCCAAATCTCTTGAAATATAGTCTCAATCGGTTCATGCAACAGACTATTTTCTTCTGTAATGGCAGTTTGAGATGATAAATCTTTAGGATTTTGCCTGAATAGCTTGATTGACTTATCAAAAAAAATAAATCTTTTGTCAATCAAAGGCTTAAGATTGTCTAGTCTACGTTGTTGCTTAAAATTATCTTTTGTTAAATTATATAACTTATTTAAAGATTTGTAAACTTTATCTTGATCTTGTTGATAAGTTTTAATGTAAGATGACTTACCTACTAAAACAAAGCCCCTGCGTTTGCTTTCAGCACTGAGGAGTCCAACATTTATATCCTTGATGGTTGCCATTACATTGTAGCTATGAATGACCCATTGTTTATCTTGGTTTGACTGTCTTACACTCAAGTAAGAAGTAATTACCACACCAGACAGTAACGCTAATGCACAACTAAAGGCGCCTGTGATTACTTTACTTGAGACTTGCTTCATACAAATTATGGTTCTTCAGTACTTGTTATGCTAAACTAACAATTAAAGTGCCAAGCTAATAAGCATCGAACTCGGAAATTTTCAAAATTTCTAAACCCATAAGCGGAGCGCTTAATTAATTTAATTTTATTATTGATACCTTCAACGGCGCCGCTAGTAGTGCCATTATCAAAATAAGCAATAATTTCATCAAACCAACGAATAAAAGTGTTATTGCTATTTGGGAAATATGTTTTAGCTTTTGAAAGCCACATACCTAATTTAAATACTGCTGGATACCAATGATTAGTTTTATTAAAAATTATTCTAAGTTTTTCCTTTAATTCATGCATCATTTTTAAAGTAGGAGATACAGCTTTAACTTGAATTAATTTTTTGATTTGTTCTTCATTTAAGTCCTTTTCATTTTTGAGTAAAGCATATTTACTATTTTTCAAACCTTCTAATATTTTTTCGTACTCATCTTTCTTTTCAGATGTTTCTGCTAATTTAATTAATTCCTCTATTTTGTACTTTTCTCTCTTCCTCTGTGTGTCTAATTCTTTATTTACTTGCACCATTACGTGAAATCTATCGGCGACGACTTGAACGTTAGGCATTAATTCTATCACTAAATTTTTGTACCCTTGCCATAAATCTATACTCACTTCTTTAATTTGCTCTAAGACCTCAACTCCCCAACCGATAAGAACTTCCTCGATTACTCCTTGTGTACGCGCGTTCAAAATAGCGATTGGTTTAGATGTATCTAAATCTATTAGCACTGCACAGTAATTACCCTTTCCTTTTCTTAAAGCTATTTCATCAATTCCAAGCCTTTTTAAATTTTTAGGTTTTGTTAAATTTAGTTTTTCAGATGCATCTTTTAACATTCTTTCTATCTCTTCTGTTGTAACTATACCTTTTGATGCTACGCTATGTATGTCGTTTTCTAAAACTTCTTGTATTATTTGATTTGCAAGCCGATTTGTATAAGTTCTTTTCTTTCTTGCAAAGTCAAATTCTTCACTAAAGGGTTTTTTACAAATTCTGCATTTAAATTGGCGCCGATTTATTTCTAAAAAAATTGGTTTCTCTCCAAAAGGTAAATCTTTAATAATATGACGATGGTTTTGATGTAGTTTATGGCTTTCCGTACCACAAGATGGACATACACTATACAGCTTTATTGGCTCTGTTCGTAAAATTATTCCAATTTCGTTATAAATGCTGTGCGATATAACTTTTACTTCGTCTATATCCAGAATTTGTGATAAGATTTTTATATCTTTTTTATTGACCATGACTGTAAATGTACCCTAAAATACAATAATTATATATATAGTCAATAATAAATAAGGCTTACAAGTCAATGCCATCAAGCTTTTTTGTAATATTTTTTTAAATAAGTTAATAATTATTTACATCTATATTTAACAATTTAGCATAACAACTACTGAAGAACCCAAATTATTTTACTTGAATTTTAGAACTTACGCTGCATAAACCCTGTTTATAACATTTTATGCGTAAGTCCTATTATCGAATTAATCTTTGCAGACGATTTATTTCACTCGACCCCGGAAACGAATAAACCCATAAGAATTGTTTGGTGTACCAGGAGCAGTTGCATTTGGTATATTTCCTAACTTCACAACCACAACACCATTGGTATTGGAGCCATCGCACTTAATACCTGGGTAATTAGTTGTAGGGTCAATGCCTGGAAATAAATATTCTGCGGTGTCACCATCACGAACGCTGGTTAATGATTCGATTACACCATTATGTTGCCAAATAATGCCTCGATCTCCACTGGCAAGACTACTTGTGTTCTTGGTAGGGAAACTATTGAATGCAGTTGGCATAAAAGCAGTATTTTCGGGAACGAGATCGCATATCAACACATTATTGGCTGTTGTGTCACCTGTAGATAGGTAATATATAGTGTACTCGATTTCATCACCGGGACGCACGTTACCACCATTGATGCCACCAATTAAATCGGGTTCACCGTTATTATCTGCATCTACCCATTTGTTTGTATCAGCTTTTCCTACTGGTGCGGGATTATCTAAAATATTGTCATCGTAAGAGTTCGTTGCTTCATCAATGTAACCAGCTAAATTATCTCCATTTTTAGTGATGGTGTTGTTATTTACTCTGGTAATGCGTTTAACAAGTAATACATTTGGATTACCTGCGGCTGGTAGACGATAGCCAAAATCAGCGTTATTAAAATCTTCTGTAGTGCTAGATAAGTCAGCAGCTTTGACTGTTGGAGTTGTGTTTGTTGCACCTGTGGGAACACCACTTTCAACCTTGACAATAAAGTCGTTATGTCCGCTACCAGTTAAACGGTCATGAGGTAACAGTCCAGTGAAATCATAATTCCCATTTGCATCAGTAACTTGAGTTGCTAATTTTGGCTCACCAGTATCAATTACGCCATTTTTATTAATATCGCGGTAAATTGCCACCGTTACGCCGGCAATACCAGCTTCACCCGCATCTTGAACACCATCACCATTGGTATCGTTCCAAACGCGGTCACCGACGCTCGCATTACCAACAACACATTCGGTACCATCAAAAGCTTGAACTGTAGTTGTAACTGGGCTACCAATCACATTACCATTACCATCAAATTTAACAACACTGGTACTCCGTAAACCCCACAGTGTGCCATCACCACTTTTAGCTAACTGAGCATTTTCTGTGGTGTTAGTCACGAATGAATATGTATTGCTATTAAGGTCAAATTTCCAAAAACGTCTTTGGACAGGAGAAGTGATGCGGTTGGTACTCAATGCCAAAATTGTACATACAGCGCACCACCATAAAATGCTGCACCGCCACTTGATAGAGTAACAAATTTGCCTGTATAACCTGCTGTGGTTAACAAGCTCTGGAAGTTCGCTGCAACGGTTATATGTTGGTCATTAATTGCGTCCCAAGCATAAATTTTGTTTGCATCACCGTAGTAAACCATTTTATTTACGTGGTCTGTTGCTGCGGTATTAATTGCAGTAACTCCAAAACTTGATGGTGCTGAAGTAAATTTTGTTGCTGCACCTGTAGGAGCGTGAATTGCATAGAAATCTGGTGTTCCTGCTGCTTGGGTTACTGCATACACTTCGTTATAGATACTTTTACAATAGCTTGGCACCACTGGAGATGGAATTGTATTTTTGTCAAAACCAAAGTTTTGCCCAGTAATATTCGCGCCAACTGTCACCGCTAAATCGTTTGGTGTACCCAGAGTTAAATCTGAGGAAATATCTGTATCGGCAGTATCAACTTGGACTTTATAACTGCCAGAAATAACATTTGTAAAAGTATAATTACCATTAGCATCAGTAGCAGTAGTTTTGATAACGTTGTTATTGCTATCGAGTAGTTTTACAGTAATATTTGCTGGTAATTTCGGTTCGGTTGCATCTAAATCATCTCCACCATCAGAGTCTTCAAAGAGAGTACCAGATATGTTATAAGTTGGAGATTTATAACCAAAATCAGCGCTATTAAAATCTTCTGTAGCGCTAGATAAATCAGCATTTTTTTGAGTGGGAGTAGTTGCTGTATAGTTTGCAGGAACACCACTTTCAACCTTGACAATAAAGTCGTTATGTCCGCTACCAGTTAAACGGTCATGAGGTAAAAGTCCAGTAAAATCATAATTCCCATTTGCATCAGTAACTTGAGTTGCTAATTTTGGCTCACCAGTATCAATTACGCCATTTTTATTGATATCACGATAAATTGCCACCGTTACACCAGCAATACCAACCTCACCGACATCTTGAACACCATCACCATTTGTATCGTTCCAAACTCGATCACCCACGCTTGCATTACCAACAACACACTCGGCGCCATCAAAAGCTTGAACTGTAGTTGTAACTGGGCTACCAATCACATTACCATTACCATCAAATTTAACAACACTGGTACTCCGTAAACCCCACAGTGTGCCATCACCACTTTTAGCTAACTGAGCATTTTCTGTGGTGTTAGTCACGAATGAATATGTATTGCTATTAAGGTCAAATTTCCAAAAACGTCTTTGGACAGGAGAAGTGATGCGGTTGGTACTCAATGCCAAAATTGTACCCGTATCGCTAATGATAAAATCACCCCAGTCATCCATTGTGTTCGTGGTAAAAGTGCCACCAGACTTGGCTTTTATCCCTAATGGTGTAACGCTCACAGCAGTTTTACCATCTGCCGATAAGTTGACACGGAAGATTTCAAAGTCTTGGTCAAAGTTAGTAGGTGCTGCACCTAAATTTCTATTACCATCTACCCCAACATACAGCGCACCACCATAAAATGCTGCACCGCCACTTGATAGAGTAACAAATTTGCCTGTATAACCTGCTGTGGTTAACAAGCTCTGGAAGTTCGCTGCAACGGTTATATGTTGGTCATTAATTGCGTCCCAAGCATAAATTTTGTTTGCATCACCGTAGTAAACCATTTTATTTACGTGGTCTGTTGCTGCGGTATTAATTGCAGTAACTCCAAAACTTGATGGTGCTGAAGTAAATTTTGTTGCTGCACCTGTAGGAGCGTGAATTGTATAAAAATCTGGTGTTCCTGCTGCTTGGGTTACTGCATACACTTCATTATAAGGACTCTGGCAGGCTACAGACTGAGCCACTGTTTTTTGACTAGATAACAAAAACGCTGAAGTTGTTGCAGGCAAAGTCATTAATAAGGTAATAAATATCCGACTAAAACTTAGTTGGTGCAGATTAGTGGGTTTTAATTTTTTAAGTAAAGATTGCATTACTTAGTTCCAATAACAATATATTTTTGCTAGAGATGTTTGGGTGTTGTACAGTTAGGAGTTTCTGTTTTTTCTAATCGGTTTTCTAGTAGTTCATAATTTTTGCGAACTAGCGCCATTTCTTCAAGATTTGTTGATGTTACCAAAGCCGAATATGCTGGTTCCGAAGTACCATATCTGGCATCAGTTGCGGTTGCGCTAATGAGTTCTCCTGGTTGCAAGTTGTCTAAAACGGCGCCAAACTTGCCTTTATTATCAGCTTTGACGGTAGTAATAATCTTATTTAATGCACCATCATATACTCGATATATTTGTACTTCAGAATCAGGTTCAGCAGTTCCATCTAAATAGACTTTGCCGTCAATATTCAAAAACTCTTGAGCGAGAAATTCAGGTGCATTAATTGCTGCGTTACCTGTATCTAATCGACGATTTTCAGTAGTACGAATATAATTTTTACCATCCCCACGTTGAAAGTCTTGGACATCGACATGACCCCGTGTATTCAAATCAATGCTGAGTCCTTCTAGAAAAGCAAAGCGATTATTTTGAATTAAATTGCGAACCGATGCACCGTTTGTAAAGGAACCACCTTGAGCAAATGCTGTCACAACTACACCAGGTCCTGTTTGATTAGTAATTTGGTTATCGGTAACTTGGTGGTTACTTCCCATCAAATAAACTGCTGCTCGACGTAAACGGCGCCCGTTATACTTAATGTGGTTGTTTTTAATTTGGACAGAACCTCCTGGCTTAAATAAAAATATACCACTACCATCATTGGCACAAAGCAAGTTTGTACGAATTTCGGTTTTATTGACTTGACCATCCAAGCGAATAGCGTCTGGCATTCCTGCTAAACCATTACCAATAATTACGTTATCAATAATTTGTGTAGCTTCTCCGCGAAACCCGGTAATGATAGCACTACCATCGTGGTAGGAAATACGATTGTTTTTGATAATTGTACCAACAGCGTTAAATACCGATACCCCAAATGCGGAGGTCGTTTCCGGCTTTTTTTCATCAAGGGTAATACCCAACCAGTTGTTTTCAATAACTACGTTTTTGGGTGGGTTAGTGTGGTTTTTTGTGTCACTAGAAGCAATAAAAATATCAGATGGAGGAAGACTTGCTGTTATTTGATGTTTTGAGGTAAAGCCATATAGACTTAAACCGCGAATAGTAACGTTATCAGCAGTTATAGATAAACCACGAAATACTTCTTTTTCGTTTTTAGATGTAATTGCTACAACTGGACGAGTTGGTAAGGGTGGAACATATGATGTCGCATTTTTGGGTTCTAAAACATCATATCCTGCTTGAGTGGCGCCATCAATAGTAACTCCAGGTGATGTAATGCTAGGCAAAACCTCGTTTAGTTGAATTGTGGTTTCTCCTGTAGGTAAGTTAAACTCAATCCGTGAGTTAGTACTGGCTGGTTGAATTTGCGTTTTTTCGCTAGAACTGAGCTTATCTGTTGACAAAGTACCATTGGTGAGTAAGATTGCTTCTCGTAATGTTAGGTTTTCATCTGGTTTGATTTCGTCTTGGTTGCTGTTTACTGTTATTTTGAGCGGGTTTGAAGTTTGGGCTGTAGCTGGTAATAAGAGCGAGAAAGGTAAAAGAAGAAAGAGGGTAACTCGTGTTACTAAATAATCTTTATTTTTTGAACCGCAAAGGACACGAAGTAATAAAAGAGGGTGTTCTTTCCGTTTTTTCCTAAAATTTTGCTGCTTCATATTCCCATTCCCTCACTTTTTTGTTGCTGCGAACTATGTTGATTTTTGTGTTTTAGTAGAGTTTGCACTACTGATTCTTTTTGCTGACTGGATGGACGTTTTTGCAGTCCAAATCCATTAAATAGTTCGTTTAGCTTAACCGTTAGTCCTAAGTAGGTGCCTCCAGCAGACCGTGTACCTGAAAAGTCGCGGTCATCGACTTTACCAAAGACATAGCCAGCAGAAAATCGAAGGTTTGGGGTGAGGTAGTAACCTGTTTCCACAACAAATCCGGTTTCGGTGTTTTCTGATTGACCAATCCACCTTGCCTCACCAACTAAATCCATGCTGTACCCTAAACGATACGTAGCTCTAAATTGTGCCAAATTTACGCTAGCGCTGCCGAGTAAGTCACTTGCTAAGTATGAGGCACTGTTGCGAAGGGCATATTTACCATAGAATTCCCATTGCCAGTTGGGTGCGTAGATTGCTTCGGCAGCAAAAGTATGGTCTTCGGAACCCGTGCCACTACCCAGAAGAATTGTATCGGGAATAACAGAAGGATTTTTGCGATATTCATACCGTAATAGGGCATTAAATTTGTCGTTGCTGGGGTCGCGGTATGCTAACCCAAGTCTGAGATTTGCTGTATCGCCTAATCCAATTAATTTCTGGTTTGCGGCATTTGCTTGTTGATAGCGAGCTAAAGCGGTAAGAGATGGTGATATTTTACCTGTAATACCTGCGGTAATTACGGTATTGGTGCCTGCTGAGGAAGTGCGATGTTCATATTTGGCGCCTGCTTGGAAGTTGGGGTTGTCGGAGTATTCTAAGCCAACGCTGTAACTATCACCACCATTAAAACCGATAGAAGAAGCTGCTTGTCCGACGGTGAAGGGTTGGGCAAATTGCTGTCCGGTTGCGTTACGCGCTTGAAAGTCACCAAAAATATGTTCGTAAGCGAGATTGAGACGTAAACCAGGTGCTATTGTCCATTTGTTATTTAACCCTATCGCACCTTGAGTAGTAATTTCATTGGCGCCTCCTAAAATTGAATAACGTCCGGTAATAGTAGTGTCACTTCCTAGTTTATGTTCGCCATTAACGCTTAAAGATGTTATGGAGTTACCTTCAAACTGCCCACCATTATAAAACTGTTGTGCCAAGCTAACATTTACACCTGGAAGTACAGCCCAATTTAGCCCTAATATTGTTCTGTCTGGGTATACAGTATCTTTTTCAGAAGATAGAGTCAGTTCGTTTTGTGCTTGGAAAGTTAAGTTGTTGGCAACGGGAACAGTTAATCTTGAACGCAGTTGGTCAGATTTACTGGTGAGAGAATTTGTGGGAATTCGGTCTTGGCGATTACGATGAATCCAATCAAAATCAACAATAGCATTACCAAAGCGTTGTTGAATCCCTGCCAGGATAGTTGTTAACTCATTATCTACTTTGCTTCCAGGAACTGCTACAACACGAGGTGCAAATAAGTCTTCAAAAGTATTTAGCGGTTGCGGTGCAATACCAAAGTTATCTTCGTGGTCGTATTGCAATCGTAAATTTGTACTTTCCGACAGTTTACCCGTTAGTTGGGCGCCGTAACGAGTTTGTCCTGGAACAAAACTAATTGTGGCATTATTGGCAAATCCTGTATCGGCAAAACGATAGTACGCACGTCCTTGAAGACCTTTAAATATTTGCCCTTCCGCTTCTAAACGGTATGCATCACCTTTGACATCCGTCATTAATTCCGAATTGTTACGCGACCTTGCAAATTCGGCAATAAATTTACCTTGAGAACCAAGGGAAATTAAAGCATCTGCACCAAATAACTCAAAGTCACGTATACCTTGGTCTTCTTTTAAATAAGTTGCAGCTAACCAACTTTCATTTCTTAAACCCCTTGCTAAATTATATTGCAGGCGCCCTGCATAAATATTACTATTAGAATCCTGACTATCATATTGATAAGTAGTGACAATCCGACGTGCTAAAACTTCACCATTCTTACCAATATCAGTTCGTAATATTGGTTCCCGGAATAAAATTGTTCCTCTGTCATAATCAATATCGTAGTCAGCACCGCGATTTAATTGTTTGCGTTCTAATACTGTCCCTGGACGGTTGAGTTCTTCTAACTCCAAGAAAATATTTTCACTCCCAGGAACTAAAATCCGTCGTGAAAGGAAGTAAAAACCACTTGTTCCATCAGGTGCAATGGTGTCACGTTGGAATCCTTGAAGATTATTACCATAGAAACCTGTAACTTGAAAGTTACCAATATTGTAATTTGCCTTAAAACCATGCAACTGGCGAGTTACAGCAGTGAACTGTTGCGATGAACGAGCAAATTCTTCAGTATTGTAGTCACCCCACATTGCATAGTCAGATGCTGCACCAGGAATACCTGTAGAACGTTCAAACCGCAGAAAGAGACTATCTGTTGAAGGTGCAACAACATCAGTTTTAGAGCTATCTCCATAGACCGGATAATTTTGTTCGCTAGATTGATAAGTTCTAAATAAACGATTATCGCAGTTACAATCCTCATTTAAAGAACGTGAAGTATTTAAAGCACCAGTAAACAACCATTCACCAATTGCACCAGTGGCAAAAATTGATGAATTGAAATCTAACTGAGTGTTACTATCTTTATCAGGACGAAGAAAATCACGGAAACTACCATAATAATCAGTTCCTCTCGCACCTAAACGCAAATCAACAACACCAGTCACTAAACTGGGACGTAAAGCTGTTTCAAATTGTAATTGCGTGTAAGCTTCCAAATCATTCGCAGTTGCCCGAATCCGAACTGTTTGCGCTTTTAAATCAGATTTTAGCGTCGCAGTAAACTGCCCATTTTTGGCTGCAACCTGAAAACCAGGTTCGTCCGGTTTAAAATCAACCCCAACAAACTCCCCAGAAGTCGCATTTAAAGTAACAATTGCATCTCGATTTGAACGATTACCATTAGCATCAACCAATTGTCCTTTAACAGTTGCAATTGAACGACCATCCGCAGGAATACGAGCTTCAACAGTATCTAAAGTTAAATTTGTAGGCGCCCCTCTAACTTGAACTTTCACGGTAGATACAGCTTCCGTCGCACCTACAATCCGCACGGTAATAATATTTTCGCCTTCTAAGAGTGAAACACCATACCAGGTTTGCGTTACTAAATTATTACTTGAGTCGGTTTCTGTCCTTCCAATTAAATCGCGGTTAACTAACTTACCATTGACACGCAACTCTATATTGGCGCCAACAGAAAATTGTAAAACAACAGTAGCAGCAGGAATATCAGCAACTGAGTCAGGACTGGGAGAAAGAATTTTGACTGTGGGGGAAGTCGAGGGGGTAAAGGGTGTGCTTATTTGTTTTTCTACTTCCAATTTCCTATTTTCGATTTGCCCTGACTGTGCTAACTTTTGCAAGCTTGTAGGTAACTTTATATCTTCTGCTGGTTGAAAAGGTTGAATTGCTTGTTTTAGTTCCTTTTGATTGAGTACGTTTTGAAGTCTTTCTGCGGTTGATTCACTCCTAGAATTATTATCAACAATGGGGGTAAACTCAGCTTCTAAAGGTAAATCAGAAGCTAGCAATTCGGTATTTTGAATTTTTATTGGCTCATTTGTATTTGAGTTTGGTATTGATTGTAGATTAAGTTGAGAATTAACTGGATTATCGAGTTCTTGAGATGATTGTGCTTTCGCAATGCTGGGAGCGAAAACTAAACTAAAAGCACCAGCCAAGGCGCCCATAAATACCAGATGAGATTGCGTTACTTTCCTTTTATGCAGTCTATATATCATTGCTTAACCTCCTCTTGAAAAGTGGGGGTGACTGCAAAATTCATGCGTACCATTCCACCTGGCTCTAAGCGCACGAGACGCGATTGGCTATTACGTTCTTTAAATTTGTTATTTGGCGCCAGGGTATAACCTGGGAGACTACTCAAATCCAAAACCCCTGTATGACTTCCCGGTTTCACATTTACAACAGAATATAAACCATTCGGGCCAGTAGTAACACGGTTGCCATCATGCATAAAAATTACTGCATTTGGTACACCTGGTTCCCCTGGTTGTTGCTCGCCATCAAAGTTCTTATCAACAAATACGCGCCCGATAATAGTACCGCAATCCGATGTAATACCCGGTCTAATTTTTAACTGATGTGTTGCTGGACCATCCTTGGCAGCAAAACCATTATCAGCTCGTCGCACATTTACAATTGCAGTATTGCGTCCATCACCACGTACAGCATCGCTGGTAAGCTGTGCCGCGTAAGCAATATTTAATACTAAACCGCGTGGAATTATAGCATCTGTACGGAATGTCACCATTGAACCTTGGCGTTCTGCCATAACGCTTACAGCTTGACCGTTAATTTCACCCCGTACCGATTTCGGCACAAAATTAAATCCCAAGGGTAGATTGTCAGTAGCAACAACACCATTTAAACCAACATCTGAGAGATTTTTAACCGAAAGACGATAAATTGCTGTATCACCAGGTTCAGCTGTTGCCCTATCACCAGATTTGATAATTTGTACTTGATTAGGTTGACACATTCCCGTCGTAAATTGGAATGCCAATAAATCGAGTCCAACAGTTTCAGCATTGGGGACAAAAGCCACAGTATCAGTGAAGTTTGTACCACCCGTAGTAGTAATTGGTTGACCATCAAGCGAAGTTGCCGTATAACGAACAACATTATTTCCAATTCCACCCGTACTATCAATAATTTGCAGCTTAATACGTCGTTGAGTATAAATCGAATTTCGCGGTGGATTAACTACTAAAATATAAGTCCTACCAGTTGCAAGTTGATTTTTATTCGGGTCAAACAAAAAGTTATAAGTACCGCGTGGTTCTTGGTTTGTTAAAAAATACGGATTACTATTTTCGCTATTAGGTTTGAGTCCAGCAGGAACACCATTATTTTGAATATCGGGTAACTCAGTTCGTGTCAGAGGAAGCAAATTACCTAACTCAGTCCCGGTTGGGTCACTTGGGTTTGGTTCATATATTCCCACCGAAAAACCAGTGTAATCAGGTAACAGTTCACCTCCACAACCTAAAATTCGTCCCAAAGGGTCAACTAATGGTTTAGTAACGGCATTTAACTGGCTCGATATGCCTTGAAATTTTAATTTACTGGCAGGGTCAGTATAAGAGTAACTTGCTTGGTTATTAATTGCTGGAGGCGCACTTTTATTTTCTGTTTGTTGGGCATTTGTTATGCCTGTAGAACTGTGCAAAACACTTCCAGTTAATACTATTGCAGTTACCCTTCGCAACCATTTTCTGCCGAGATATCTTTCTAAATATCTTCGCTTTTGGCGTTGCGGACGGTTCACTTAAGATTTCTCCTCTAAAAAGCCACTTTTCTGATGAGCAAATGCACTTATGAAACAAAATAGTTTTATTAAATAGCTTTTAACCTTGTTTGTTAAGATTTGGGTTTTGCAAATTAGGTTTTCATAAAATGTTTAAAACCTCTCCCCCAACCCCTCTCCTTCAAGGAGAGGGGAGCTTATGGGCAGCAGAAATTACTTAACCTTTACTTGATAGCTACCTTTAACAATACTTTTTGCTTCCACCGATGGAATTTGCATCCGAACATGTGTATAAATGCTTGCAGGTGCGGCTTTGGTTTCAACTTTCCCGTTGGGGAGAGTTACTTTAACAGTTGGATTTTCTACAAAGCTACGTCCGCCATCAATGCTATAAGTAATTTTGGTGTTGCTCCTGATATCTCCAATTGCACTTCCCAATACAAATTCCATACGTTGAGGAATGGGTTGATTAATAGTTAAATTCTTAACTTGTTTGTCGCTGATATTTTCACCGCTAATTGTATAACGTAATACATCTCCGGGCTGCACGCTTGCTTGACCTTTCAACGCTTGCCAAGATTTAGTTTGTTTACCTTGCTGGTTTTGAAGAATTACTTGTTTTTCCGCATCTAGTTGCAACTTAACTTTTTGTTGCTTTTGAACATTTTGCGCGTTTGCACTAGATTGAAAGAAATTCTTAGCTGCGGGGATTTGAGCAACTACAGGAACACTAGCGATTAATGTAACTGCTGCTAATCCTAATAAATAACTGTGTTTCATAGAAAAAACCTTTTGAAGTTAGAAAAGACTTAATTGATTTGATTACAAGTTTTGTAGGGTGGGCACTGCTAGCCCTGTCAAGGTGAGCATGGGTACTAACCATTTATAAGGGTTTTAGCCTTTCACTGATTAAAATTTGAAAGCAAAAAATAATATTTGCGCTCAATTTTATATTCCAGAGTTGGGGGTACAACGTAAGAATAAGGCTTTTATCTAGTACTGTATTGGTACACCTTGACAGGGCTAGGTGGGCACTGCCCACCTTACTTCTGCGAATGTGTATTTCGGTAGGTTAATTTACTTTGCGTTGGAACATAAATTCGCGTTTCTCACCAGGTTGAACAATACCTGTCACGGTGTTTATGTACTTGGAGACATCGGTATCTGCTGTTGTACCAGTTTGGTCGATTGCAGAGTTTGTACCAGTTGCACCGCTGTAGAATTGGATTGTCGATGCACCTGTATCTTTCGCTGTGCCAACTATGTTGCTGGTATCGATTTGACCATTAACATCGTTGTCTTTAGCCCAGTTATTCTTACCATCGCCAGGGGCAGTGCTAAGGGTTCCATCTTCCACAATTACTACTTTGTCAGCTCTCAATATGACATTACCAGTACCAGATTGAGCTTCGGAAATGTTTGTGTAGGTAATGCGATATTCAATGATATTTCCAGGTGCAGGTTTCTTCGGATCGGAACTGAATGTACCTTCGTTTCCTTGAACAGCAGGCCCAGTTCCTGGAAGTACGCGAGATTCTTTGAGCATTTTCAAAAAACCTGTGTATACACGATCAATAGTGGTATTTTTCGCGGTTTCACTACCCAGACCAGGTGTTGCATCATCAACGAATGCTGTCACAGGTACAGGGAAGCCTTTTCCTGTATCGGTAGATAATGGGGTATTTGAGGGTAAATTAACTTCTACACCGTAGTTAACACTGGCGCCTGGTGTAACATTCGGAATCGTTATGTATTCAGTAGTTTGATCGATTGGAGATTGGTCGTTAGTTGTTGCTGGGTTCTTATCAGCATCAAACTTGAAGGCTGTACCATCCCAAACATAAGACCTAGATTCGGAACCGTTGGTAATTGTAACTACACTATTAACGGGTAAATCGGCAGCATTTGCTGGTGGTGTGGGAATTAATGAAATACTACTAGGGTCAGTACCGCTATTTTTAACTGTGTTGGTGAATGCTACAGGTGATGGATCAATCTTGTCACCTGGTTTTTTATCGGTAGGTACAAACGAAGATTTGTTGGTGAAGTCGTCGTTATTACTGGTAGCACCAATTGCATCAGGCGCCCGATCTGGACCATTCAATACCGCAGATGGAACGGGTACTGTGAGTTCAAAGCTGTTAGCTTCACCTCCAAGTCCTGTACCACTGTTATTATTACCTGTATCTGTACCCGTACTTGTTAACTCGGCAGGGGTGTCAACAAAGCCATCGGTAATTGTCGAAGGTGTATCGGGGATACCATCGTTGTTTGTATCAGTTGAACCGGGTGGAATTGTCTTACCATCGTAGTTGCTAGGGTTTTGGTCACCAGATTCATCGTAAATCAGGTTATCAGGGATACCATCAGTATTCGTATCGACGGGTGGTACTCCAGAAGTTTGACCGAATAACTGAGCGATGTTGTTCACTATTAATGGCGCCACTGTTCCTGCCTTGACTTTGACTTGAATGTTAAAGCCATTCACTGTTTGCCCAGGTGCAACTGAGGTGACAATGCTTGGGTCGTTGACAAAACCGATACGGGTAACAGTGCTGAGGTTAGCTGGTGCCACCAAACTCCAAGTTGCAGCATTGGCGTTGATTGTAACTGGGTCAGTCGTGTATACAGCTTGCCAGCCAGGAGGAGGGGTAGGAGCGGTTGCAAGTTCTGTACCTGCGGGAATCGCATCGGATACTAAGATACGCGCACCTGTCAAACCTCTGATTGTTGTACCTGCTAGTGGTGCAGGAGTAATACCATTTCCGGTTGGGTCGTTTAATTCAACTCGCATTCCCAAGCTATAGGTTAATTTATCGTCGTCAATAGCTGGTGTTCCTGCATTGTTGTAGTCGCTACGAGTCTTAAGAACTGTTGCTAATGCATAGGTTTTCAACGACTGGTTAACAGTTGCTTTCTGGGTTGCACTTGCTTCGCGAACTCCGTTTACAGGGGTACCTACAACATCACCTGGAGTTCCATCAGGGTTATCAACAGTGTAAACGTCACCACCATCAGGACTGCGGAGTTGGTTTTGGGCATCACCAGGAGTATCACCTAGTGTAACGTTGATAATATCGTTAGCTTGGGCGCCAGGTTGAACAGTGACAGGAACACGAACTTGAATCGAACCACCAGCAGGAATTGAATCGGTGATTACTTCACTACCACTAATTGGTATCCAGTTTGCACCACCATCTATGCTGTATTCCAAATTACCCGCAGTACCTGGACCAGTAACTCGTGCCAAGTTAGGAACACGCAATTTGGTAGCGTCATTACCCACGTTTGTAATTGTGTAGGTATAATTAACTGTATCGCCTACTGATACTGGAGTTGCTGGAGTGGAATCTGTAACGCCCGATGCAGTAACGGTGATACCTGCTACCTCTGCCACCGTCACCACAACAGTGTTAGAGGTAGTATTTATTTTTGTACCTGGGTCTAGGGGGTCTTCATAAGTTGCAGTCGCAGTGTTGCTAATAGATTCTCCGGCTTTTGTACCTTCGGCTAACGCTGGTACAATTAACTGAAATATTCCATTCGCAATCAATACTGTTGTTACCAACGAACGATAAAACTTCGATGGCTGTTTGAAAAAGTTTTTTGTTTGTGACATGAAGGAAACTGAAATCAATAAAACAATTTACATCCTGCGGTAAAAGCACAGAATTACTATCAACTCTTGATAATTCAAAAACAATATCCAACAAGTATTATGGATAATATTTTTGATTTATGCATCCCAATTATTTACCTGAATAAATTAAAAAAGCTTGAGTTTTACTGTCAAACTTCATATCTCTCATTCTTATGGAATTTGAGTCAAATACAAATGTAAGTTGCTGATAACTCAAACTCCATCTGTGTAAATACTTAAAATTTAGTATAACTTCTATTTTTTTGTTTGACTTGTTTGATTTAAAATCAAAACATCAAAAGCAAACAATTTAGACATTTAAGTAAATATTAATAAATAATAAATCAACAATTTCATAAATATTAAAAAATATCTAAAACTTTCTTGTGGGATGGGCATCCTTGCCCGTCCCAATACCGCAAGGGAAATCTCTTATATCATGTCCGGTTGATTACCCATAATTAGCACGTCTCTACAATGATTTTATTATGGTTACGCTCCCGGACATGATATTACACTCTTAAACTAACTTGAGTGACACCAACGCGCATCTCGTGTTGACGTTTTACCCACTTGTGACGAATTCTTTGACGTAATAAGCGGGCGCCAAAAAACATAATTGGACGAAAAAGATTGTACTTACGCAAAATTTCTGCTTGGTCTGCTTCTTCAGATTGAAGTTGCTGTGCCCGGATAATTTCTGGTTCACGTTCAGCTTGAATTTTTGCCAGCGCTACATCAAGTTCGGCACCTGTAGCTTTGGCTTGTAATAATGGTACAAGATAATTAGCTGCTACAATTACATCGCGTAATGCAACATTAATACCTTGTGCGCGAATAGGTGACATTGGGTGTGCAGCATCACCAAGAAGTATTACACCAGGTGCATACCAAGAAGGACAACGACCGACTACCACCGATAATTTAATTGGTCTTTCGATAGTTTCTGCGTGGTTTATAATATGTTCTGCCATCCAAGCTGGCGCCACCGAAGCGATTAGAGGCGCCCATTGTGCAGGTTTTTGATCGATTTCATCTTGCGGTTTGTTTTCTGGAAAAATTATCCAAGACAAATGTAACTTACCTTCTTCTGCTCCATGAAAAAGACCAAAGCTTCTATCTCCGTTAGAAACAGCATAAAATATATTCTCGGATATAAACTTGGGACTATCGGCAAGCTTAAACCAAAGAATATCTATATCTTTAGGTTGCTTTTCATTTTTGGTTTGTTTTTTTAAATGTAAACCCGCACGTTGACGTATTATCGAGTTACGACCATCTGCTCCAATTGTAATCGAGGCGAAAATCTCTCTACCATCTGCAAGTTTGACACCTGCTACCCGGTTATCAACCCGTAATAAATCTTTAACTGGAACTCCTTGAATAAACTCAAACTCTGAATATGTTTTAGCTTGTTCAATTAAAGCTGTTAGCAAAGGAGGTTGTGATACTAATGTACACGGTGGAAAGTTAGATTCCATTGGTTCAGCAACACGAAAAAGTGTTTTTTTGCCTAAAATAACTTCCCAAGCGCTAAATTCTCGGTGCGGTATTTGCTGTAGTATCTCAGATAAACCCATCTGTTTGAGGGCATCTAGTCCACTAGGCATTAAACCCTCACCGCGAAACACTCGATGAAAATCTGTAGTAGCTTCAACTAACGATACAGTAATGCCACGTTTGGCTAAAAGTAAAGCCAGTGAGGCGCCAGTTGGGCCTGCCCCTACAATTACGACTTGCGGCATTACTGCATCTCCTTATAAAAACTTAGAAACCTGGGAAACCAGGTTTCTTTATTTAATCATACTAAGAGTCACGCCTTTGGTGAATATTTATCCCTAATATTTCAAGTGCCAAGTAAAAAAGGAACTGTGAATTGGTGATTAAATAGCGTTTCCACAATCTGCCAGGTTCTTGGAGTAATCGATAAAACCATTCTAATCCAACTTGCTGCATCCACAAAGGCGCCCTTCTTTTCGTACCTGCAATCACTTGAAAAGTGCCACCAACACCAATTGCTAGATTAACTCCCAACTGTGAAAAATTCTCTTGAATGAAATTTTCTTGTCGAGGAACACCCATTCCAACAATTAGAATTTGGGCTTGACTCTGCTTGATAGCTTCGACAATTTTTGGTGTTTCGCTATTGGAAAAATATCCATGATGAAAGCCACAAATCTTTAATCGGTTGTACTTTTGCTGTAGTTTTTTGACTACAGTCTCAATAACTTCTGGCTCTGCTCCAAGCAAAAAGACATCAAAATCTTCTTTACTGGCAACTACTGCTAATCCCTCTACCAAATCGACTCCTGTGACTCGTTCGGGTATGGGCAGAGCAAACAATCTTGATGCCCAAACTATTGGTTGACCGTCAGCCACTACTAATGATGCATTATTAATAAAATTTTGCAAGTAATGATTTGAACGCATCATCATTGATATAGCCACATTGACAGTGGCAATATATCCTTGCTTCTCATTCTTAATCCATTCACTTGCCCAGTCCAAAGTTTCATCAAAAGTAACAGTATCGTAAGAGCAGTTCAATAACTTAATTCGATTCATACATTTGTTTTTATTAACATTAGTAAACCATCAATAAAAAACTTAGTTGCCCAATTTGGATAAGATAAACGTGTGTATTTACCCCAAATTGGTTGCGAACCCTTGATACCACCCCGAATATTTAAATCTGATGTTTGAATGTCTTGACAAGACATAACGTATTGCAAACTGGTTAAAGCTGCTTGGTAATAACGTTTATCTCCTTTAAGCTCAAACAGTTTTAGCCACAAAATTGCCATCTGACAGTTGCCTGTTAAGCAGCAATAGCTTTCGTCTGATTTACCACTACTGTCAATTTGACCTGGTATAAAACCATTCGAGTGCATTTTTGCCAACATCGCTTGTGAACCAAGAACTGCAGCGTCAATATATTTCTGTTCTTTCTGAATTATTCCTGATTCAAATAAACCTCTAAGAGCGTAAACAATATTATGAGTAAATGGAGCTGCATCTGCGGTAAAAGCACATTGGTCAAACCATCCATTTTTTTGTTGGCTAAGTCCCCAGTCTAAATTGGCATAAGCGACTTGCAAATATTCTGGCTTTGATTTTAAAGCATTTAACTCCAAAAGCGCCCATGCAACGCGCGTATTATAAACATGGGGTATACCCAAATGAGTATTACGAGTCCAGCGTCCACTACTGTCTGCAACCCTAACCAGCCAGTCAGAAGCGCGTTCTGCTGCTTGTAAAAAGCATGGTTCCTGCGTTTCTTGATAAGCTCGTATATACCCTAATAAAACTTGACCTGTATCAAAAACTATTCCTTCAGAACTATACCGTGTATTAGATACAGAACCGTCGGAATTTTGTATGTCACACAACCACTTAGCTATTTTAACTGCTCTATCCCATGAGTCATTATCGTTTAACTGCTGTGCAAGATTAAAAAACGTCACAGCTATGTAACCTGAAGTTTCACGATAAGATGTTCGCCAACCACCTTTAAGCGAATAACCCCAACTAACTCCATCATCAAGCGATATGTCGTGCGCGCGTTTTAGCCAACTGACCGCAGCACTCAAATGTTTTTGCGGTTCGTCAATAACTGGCAAAGTCGCAAACATATCTTGCGTTGCCTTAGTTGCAAAACATTGTATACGAGCTAATTGTTGATTAATTACGGGTTCAGACTTTTTTAAAACCATAAACTTTACCAAATTAATGAATGTAAATCCTATAAACCAGGTTTCTTTGTTGAAATCTCGTAAAAAAATAACTATTCCGCTTAGAAACCAGGTTTCTTTGTTGAAATCTCGTAAAAAAATAACTATTTCGCTTAGAAACCTGGTTTCTGGTTACGAGAGCGTAAGTCCTGTTTAATTTAAAAAATCATGTTTATATTCATCTATAATTATTTATACTTATGATTATTGACAATAATAGTCTTTATAGAATATATGTCGGATGAAACGATTTAGGTAAGTATTTTATAATAGCTATCGACTAAATCAGCTTTTTGTCTCCGCATTTAAGACCTCTAACTATATATATATTTAATCTTTGACAAATTTCATAAAGATACCATGAACTTATGTATAAATATTTACATAATTTTCTTTAGACAGATTAAATTATTGGTGTAATGTCTTGTGTTATATTTATTACAGGTTCAACAATTCCGTAAATTGGATAAAACGAAATAGAATTGAAACTCAACTTACTTTTTGGTAAGCACAGAATTGCGAAGCACGGTAAACTTGATTTCTTAAGGTGTTTTAGCTATTCAACATGGCAACGATTAACGATAATTATCTCAAGCTCAAAGCTGGCTATCTGTTTCCAGAGATTGCACGTCGGGTGAATGCATTTGCAGAAACCAATGCTGATGCTAAAGTTATTCGCTTAGGAATAGGTGACGTTACCGAACCATTGCCCGAAGCTTGTCGAACTGCGATGATTAAAGCAGTTGAGGACATGGGAAATCGAGACGATTTTAAAGGGTACGGGCCTGAACAAGGTTATGCTTGGTTACGCGAGAAAATTGCCAAGCACGATTTTCAGGCTCGTGGGTGTGATGTTGATGCTTCGGAGATTTTTATTTCTGATGGTTCTAAATGTGACTGCGGTAATATCTTAGATATTTTTGGCAATAATAATACCATTGCAGTTACAGACCCAGTATATCCTGTATACGTAGACACTAATGTCATGGCGGGTCATACGGGGGATGTGAACGAAAAAGGTGAATATGGCGGTTTAGTTTATCTACCTATTTCTGCCGACAACAACTTTACTGCTGAAATTCCCTCGCAGAAAGTTGATTTAATTTATCTTTGCTTCCCTAATAATCCGACAGGCGCCACAGCAAGTAAAGAGCATCTCAAAGCTTGGGTTGACTACGCACGTAGTAACGGTTCGATAATATTCTTCGATGCAGCTTACGAAGCATTTATTCGTGACCCAGATATTCCTCATTCTATTTATGAAATAGAAGGCGCCCGTGATTGTGCGATAGAATTTCGGTCATTCTCCAAAAATGCAGGTTTCACAGGAACGCGATGTGCCTTGACCGTTGTACCCAAAACATTAACAGGTTCTTCTGCCGACGGTTCCAGCGTAGAAATATGGAAACTTTGGAATCGGCGCCAGTCTACCAAATTTAATGGCGTATCTTATATAGTACAGCGAGGCGCCGAAGCAGTATATTCAGAAGAAGGCAAAGCCCAAACCAAAGCTTTAATAGATTTTTACATGGAGAACGCAAAAATCATCCGTGAGAAACTCACAGAAGCTGGTATTTCTGTATACGGAGGTGTAAATGCACCTTACGTTTGGGTAAAAACACCCAATAACCTATCAAGCTGGGACTTTTTCGACAAATTGCTGCACACCTGCAACGTTGTTGGAACACCAGGTTCCGGTTTTGGCGCCGCAGGTGAAGGATACTTCCGCATTTCTGCATTCAACAGCCGTACTAACGTTGAAGAAGCAATGAAACGCATTACCGAAAAATTCCCAATCACATAACAAATAATGTAGAGACGCGATTCATCGCGTCTCCAATCATCGCGTCTCCAATTATGGTGTCTTCTATATACATTAAGATATATGACAAAATTCTTCCCATACGAAGATAACAATAAAAACTAATTCAAACAAAATATTAATACACCAACAATAAATATCAACTAACATCATGTCTACACATCACACAAAAGTAGTTAGTACTACTCCTGGTAGAACAAGATTAAGGGTATCAAATAAACGTCGTAACCAGGAAGAAATGGAACGCATTAGTACAAGCTTACAAGCGCCACGCTTTATTAACAGCGTCGAATATAACCATGAAACAGGTAGCATACTTGTTCATCACGATACCCACGAACATGCTCTGGAGGCTATTAAGGATATTATGAAAAACCTAGGCATCGTTTTTGCTGATGTTACAGGCGCCAGTGAAATAGTACAAAAGAACGGTGAGAAAGAAGGTTCAGACTTACCCAGCGCTATTTATAATTTGAATCAAGAAATTCGCCAATTAACCAACGGTCTTGTGGACTTACGATTCTTATTACCGCTTGGATTATTTGCACTAGGCCTTATGCAACTGCAAGTTTACGGACTGCAATTAGAGTTAATGCCTTGGTACCTTTTGATTTACTTTGCATTTGAAACTTTCGTTAAACTTAATTTTAACCAGCAAGTTATATAAATGCTTGTTTATAAAAGCCTACAACATGTCATGCTGAACGCAGTGAAGCATCTCTAAGCATATCTTGTGAAAAATAATTCAGATTCTTCGCTACGCTCAGAATGACAATTTATCGCTACGCTCAGAATGACAATTTATCGCTACGCTCAGAATGACAATTTATCGCTACGCTCAGAATGACAATTTATCGCTACGCTCAGAATGACAATTTGTAGCTACGTTCAGAATGACAATTTGTAGCTACGTTCAGCATGACAATAATTCAAATGTCCTATACATACTAGGAACAGGCGCCATATTTAAATAAATTTATATTATTTAATAGTTGAAGTTTCAGTACCTATTGTTTGGTAGAGTAATGCTAAACTTTAAAGCATGATAATCCTGAGCGTTAGCTATGAAAGTTATTCACGGCACTTGGATACCTGATGCTTCTACGGAATTTATTCAAACAGGTTCGTTTTACCTGTGGGTTGAAACTCCTATTGAAACCAAAGCTAAAACGAATAACATCCATCCAGGTCATTTATCAAAAGATGAATTAGTAAATTTTTTGATACAAGATGTAGGTATCAAAGAGACACTTACAACTCTTAGTCAACGCATCTCTCCTAAATATTTTGCGTTACCAACTGCTGAAAATACGCCGCTTCCTTCTCCAGAAATGACAAGATATTTGGAAGAAGCTGATATTTTAGAATATGATAGTTTTCAATATTGGCAGGTTGATTGTTATAAGACTATAGTTTCTGTTAAAGTTGGCGCTAAGTACTCAGATGCTATTAACATCGGTCAACTTCTAAATGAGATTCACTTTTTAGCACTATATAATACAAGTGATATTCAGCTTGGTTCAGATTTACTATTTTGGTACCACTATACCCAAGCTTTTAAGCAGGTTATTTTAAAAGACCATTATATTCCTGCTTTGAAATATCGACAGCGAGCGAAAAGCACTTTTGAAATTTACGCTACTTGGGAGATTATTTCTGAGGAGTATGAGAGCAATTTGAAAAGGTATGTTGAGTACATGCCATTGATTTGTGTTAGTGGTACTGGCTTTGGTGGTACTGAAGTACCACATTACGAGGATGTGCATTTTTTTGAGAGAGAAAGCTTATTGCGGCACTTTAGTGAGTATTTGCTTCATGATATCGTTACTCACACTCCTTCTACGGTCGCGTTTGATAAGCAAATAGATGATTCTTTAGTTAATTACTGTTTTTATGCTCATAAATATAACCCGTTAAAAAGCGATGTGAGTTTGGAGGAGTTTAAGCAGTGGTCGGCATGGAGGCAAAAAATAACTCGTACTTCTCATGATGCTTCGTTTAATATAGGCTTTCAGTTACATTCTGCCCATCCTGATACAATTGATGATTGGCATATTCAGTTTTTAGTCGCTGATAAAAAAGACCCTTCGTTAAAATTAGCGCTTTCTGAATATTGGTCGATGAGTCCGAAAGACAAAACAAACGTCAGTAAAAAGTTTGGTGAAAATTTTGAAACTAATGTACTGCTTAATCTCGGATATGCTGCACGAATGTATCCTAAATTATGGCAGGGTATGGAAACAGAATATCCGTGTGAACTACGAGTAAGTTTAGAAGAAGCGTTTGATTTTCTGAAAGAAAGTGCATGGGTGTTGGAAGATGCTGGTTTTAAGGTAATTGTACCTGCTTGGTATACTCCCGCTGGGCGCCGACGTGCTAAAATTCGCCTCAAGGCATCAAGTAAAGGAAAGTCTGCGAGTAAAGTAGATAATAAAGGATATTTCAGCTATGACTCACTAGTGCAATATGAGTATCAACTGGCAATAGGAGATCAGCAAGTTACACCTCAAGAATGGGAGCAATTAGTTAACGCTAAAACACCTTTGGTGCATTTTCGTGGTCAGTGGATGGAACTCGACAGAGATAAAATGCAGCAATTTTTGGAGTTTTGGCAATCTCATGGTGATGAGAAACCAGAAATGACAATGCTGGAGTTTTTACAGCGTACAGCACAAGAAGATGATTGGGAAGTTGAACACGACGAGTTTTTATCGTCGATGATGTCTAAGCTACACGATAAAAGCAAGTTTGAACCAATTTCTGATTTAGCGCAACTCCAAGGAACTTTACGTGAATATCAAAAGCGGGGTGTATCGTGGTTAAGTTATTTGGAAAATTTGGGATTAAATGGTTGTCTTGCAGATGATATGGGACTTGGTAAGTCTTTGCAAGTAATTGCACGACTTATTCAAGAACGTGAAAATAGCAATGGTAGTAAGAGTTTGTTACCCACATTATTAATTGCTCCAACTTCAGTTGTGGGAAATTGGCAGAGAGAAATTGCAAAGTTTGCTCCACATCTTAAAGTTATGGTACATCACGGCGCCAGTCGTAATCAAAATGAGGTATTCAAAACTTTGTGTTTAGAGTATGATGTTGTAATTACTTCGTTTACCCTCGCGCGTAAAGATGAAAAATTATTAAGTGGGTTTGAATGGCAGCGAGTTGTACTAGATGAAGCGCAAAATATCAAAAATCCCAAAGCTGCACAAACTAAAGCCATTTTAAAACTTCATGCCAAACATCGTTTAGCTTTGACGGGAACTCCTGTAGAAAATAGATTATTAGACTTATGGTCAATTTTCAATTTTTTGAACCCAGGATATTTAGGTAAAGAAGCGCAGTTTCGTAAATCGTTTGAGATTCCAATTCAAAAAGACAATAGCAAAGTCAAATCTACTACTTTAAAAAAGCTAGTAGAACCCCTGATTTTACGTAGAGTGAAAACAGATACATCGATTATCAACGATTTACCCGATAAAGTCGAACAAAAGCTTTATACCAATTTAACCAAAGAGCAAGCTTCATTATATGAGGCTGTTGTTAAAGATGTAGAAGATAAAATCGAGAATATAGAAGGTATTGAACGTAAAGGTTTGATATTAGCAACATTAATGAAGTTGAAGCAAATTTGTAACCACCCAGCACAATTTTTACAAGATGGTAGTGAGTTTTTACCAGAACGTTCGCATAAGCTAAGTCGTTTGGCAGAAATGGTAGAAGAAGCTATTGCAGAAGGTGAAAGTTTGTTAATATTTAGCCAATTTACAGATATCTGTGAAGCTTTAGAAAAACGCATTAAACACGCTTTTCATTGTAACACGTACTATTTACACGGAGGAACAGGGCGCCAGCGTCGAGAAAAAATGATAGCAGAATTTCAAGACCCAGAGACAGAACCATCAGTATTTATACTTTCGCTCAAAGCAGGAGGAGTTGGAATTACACTAACCAAAGCAAACCATGTTTTTCATTATGACCGTTGGTGGAACCCAGCAGTAGAAGACCAAGCAACCGACCGAGCATTTCGGATAGGTCAAAAGAAGAATGTTTTCGTACATAAATTTGTAGTAATAGGCACATTGGAAGAAAAAATAGATTCGATGATAGAAGATAAAAAGAAACTATCTTCTGCGGTTGTGGGTAGTGATGAGTCTTGGTTGACTGAATTAGATAACGAAGCATTTAAACAACTAATTGCATTAAATAAAAGCGCACTATTGGAGTAAAATATGAGTAAATTTTCGCGAACTTGGTGGGGTACACGTTTTATTGATGCGTTAGAATCATTTACCGATTCAGGTAGATTGCAACGTGGTCGCTCTTATGCAAGTGGAGGCAAAGTAAAAAGTTTCGAGATAGATAGTAATAAAATAACAGCAAAAGTAAGAGGGTCAGTAAATCCTTATTTTGGTGTTTACAAAGAGCCAACATACAACATTACTATCGAAATTACACCCATTGCAAAAGCACGCTGGAATGATGTTGTTAAGGAAATATCATCTAAAGCAAGTATTGTTTCTAGATTAATGCTCAATGAAGTCCCAGAAAACATCGAAGATACTTTTTCTCACTTAGGATTGCATTTATTGCCATGTAGTAATAAAGATTTTAAAACCAGATGTTCCTGTCCAGATTCTGCTAACCCGTGTAAACATATAGCTGGAGTATATTATTTAGTTGCTTCTCAACTAGACGAAAACCCATTTCTCTTATTTGAATTACGAGGATTGTCAAAAACCGAACTCCAACAAAAGCTAGCAAAGACACCTTTAGGAAAAGTTTTGTCCGAAGAGTTAAATGTGAAAGACTTCGTAGTCGAAGCTTCAGCTTCGCTCTACACCAAAGTAGAAAAGAAAGCAATTAACGAAAAACCAAGCGTAAGAGAATTTTGGTTAGGCGCCAAGCGATTACCGCAAACCATTGATATTAAAGCTAGCAGCAGTGTTTCTGCAATTGTAATTAAAAAGCAAGGTGATTTTCCTCCTTTCTGGCACAAAGATAATTCGTTTGTCGAAACGATGGAGGAATTATATAAAAGGGTAAAGGGTAAACAAAATTTGATATAGAGTGTGACAGTAGTAAAAGTCGATAAAAGTGGAGCCAAGCGGGATCGAACCGCTGACCTCTACAATGCCATTGTAGCGCTCTACCAACTGAGCTATGACCCCATAACTTTCTCATTATATCTCAAATATTTGCTTTTATGTCAATAAAATGCGACTCAAAATCCCAGTTATATTGATAACTTATATCTTTGATGAGAATAATTAATCGCACTGACAATAAATATTTATATAAGAATATTTAGATATGATTACGCATTTACAGTTGTAACAGATAGGTCATGCAGTGACCCATTAAGAAGTAAACAACGAGCATTCCTGCGGCAGCCATTGCTACCAGCCCTCCAGCTAGCATTAGGGAAAATTCCTTGTGTTCTACTGCTTTCTCCATAAGGTGTAGCGACCAGGCAACCAGCGCTACATCAAAAATTAATATAGGTATTAACATTTTTCTTAATAAAAGTTATTTCTTCTTCATCAAGCTTAACACTAATTTTGATAAGTGTGTCTAACCACGCTGTGGTGGTTAGATTTTAGGCAAGATATCAGGACTACATTCGGATAGGAACTTTATTGTCGTTGAGATAATTTTTGATTTGGCTTACAGTTAGTTGTCCGTAATGTAAAAGCGATGCTAGTAAGGCAGCTTCGGCTTTACCTTCAGTCAGTGCTTGGTGGATGTGTTGGCAAGTTCCGGCGCCACCAGAGGCAACAACAGGAATTTGGACTCTAGTCGCGATAGCACGGGTAAGCTCTAAGTCGTAACCTGCTTGGGTGCCATCAGCGTCCATACTTGTAATTAATAATTCTCCGGCGCCACGTTTTTCAAGTTCTTGTGCCCAAGTGAGAGCATCAATACCTGTGTTTTCTCTGCCACCCCTTACATAAACATCCCAACCTGGGTTTTCTGAGTTTTGCCTCCTCCGGGCATCGATTGCAACTACTATGCATTGATTACCGAAACGGTCACTAGCACGATTGATAAAATCAGGGTCGCGTACTGCCGCAGAATTAATACTAACCTTATCCGCCCCCGCTCGTAACAAATTTTTAACATTTTCTAAGGATTGAATACCACCACCTACAGTTAGAGGAATAAATACCTGCTCTGCGGTTCGGTAAACAACATCAATAATTGTGCCTCTATCTTCATGAGTCGCTGTAATATCAAGAAACACCAACTCATCGGCACCTGCCTCGTTGTAAACCTTCGCTAGTTCCACGGGGTCGCCCGCATCTTTGAGGTTGACAAAGTTAACTCCTTTTACAACTCGTCCCGCTTTGACATCCAGACACGGTAGAATCCTTTTAGCTAGCATGAGAATTTTTTACACTCCGAAAGTATTTGCCCGACTTAAAATTGTAAATAAATTTTAAATTGACGAGCTACCACAAAAGAAAAAAATTATTTTCAATTCTCATTCCCAACCATCAAGTTACTGACCACCCAACCGAACTATGGCTATCATCTCCTCAAGGCAACAGTCACAAAACCCTGACGACGGTGAACAACCAAAACGCCCGAAACGTCCAAGGGAGTCCAAAAAAGCATCAGAGCAAACACCAAAGTTGGCGCCATCCGAGGTGTCAACAGAGAATGCTCTATTGCAACCCGAAGCAAAAGTAGACGAACAAGGCAAACAAGAAGATAGTATTCGTCCACATCGCTTTGAAGACTATATCGGTCAAAAAGATTTGAAAGATGTATTAGAAATAGCAATAAAAGCAGCAAAATCACGTAATGAAGTTCTTGACCATTTATTGCTATATGGGCCACCTGGACTTGGTAAAACTACGATGGCGATGATACTCGCCTCAGAAATGGGGGTTGGCTGTAAAATTACCAGTGCGCCAGCTTTAGAGCGTCCGCGCGATATTGCAGGATTGCTAATTGGTTTAAAACCTGGCGATGTATTATTTATTGATGAAATTCACCGTTTATCACGAATGGCTGAAGAAATTTTATACCCAGCGATGGAAGATTATCGTCTGGATATCACTGTTGGTAAAGGTACAACCGCTAAAACCCGCAGTATACCCCTGGTTAAATTTACTTTAGTCGGCGCCACAACAAGAGTTGGAGCATTAACCTCACCACTTCGCGATAGATTTGGTTTAGTGCAAAAACTGCGCTTCTATGAACCAGAAGAACTAAGTAAAATAGTTATCCGTAGCGCTCAACTACTTAACACTCCCATAAACTCTGAAGGCGCACAAGAAGTAGCTCGTCGTGCGCGTGGAACACCACGTATAGCCAATAGATTACTAAGACGTGTACGTGATTATGCGGAAGTAAAAGAATGTGGCGAAATAACTAGAGTCGTCGCAGCCGAAGCACTAGAACTATTTCAAGTAGACCCATGTGGCTTAGACTGGACAGACCGTAAAATGTTGAGTGTAATAATTGAACAATTTAACGGAGGTCCAGTTGGAATAGAAACAATAGCAGCTGCAACAGGCGAAGATACACAAACAATAGAAGAAGTATACGAACCATACCTTATGCAAATAGGCTATTTAAGCCGAACACCACGCGGCAGAACCGCTACACAAGCAGCATACAAACACATGGGCTTCAAACAAACGAACGAGCAATTATCTTTTCTTTAATTGGGGATGCTCGGTAGAGACGCTCTTGAACCGGAGCGTCTCTACTGCATAATAATTAAAGTTGAAAGATGATTAAAACAAATGGTCAAGTTAATCGCTGTAATCTTAAGCATATTTTTATTATTCGGGTGGAGTAAACCTGCTATGGCACAGTCCCAAGCAAATTTAACCCCTGAACAAATACAACTGCGGGATGAACTAGGAAACAAAGCTTTTGCCGCAACAGACAAAGGAGACTTCGCGACCGCAGAAAACTACTGGACACAAATGCTCGAACAAGACCCCACAAATGCAGCAGTTTGGAGTAATCGCGGAAACTCGCGCGTCAGTCAAAATAAATTGCAAGAAGCTCTTGTCGATTATAATAATGCAATTAAACTGGCACCGAACGTAACTGACCCATATTTAAATCGTGGTACAGCATTAGAAGGGTTGGGACGTTGGGAAGAAGCCATCGCTGACTATAATCATTTACTAGAAATCGATCCCAACGACGCAATGGCATACAACAACCGAGGTAATGCTGAAGCAGGTTTAGGAAAATGGCAAGAAGCCATCGCTGACTACAAAAAATCAGCAGATATTGCACCTAACTTCGCTTTCGCCCGTGCCAACTATGCTCTAGCATTATACGAATCAGGCGAAAAAGACGAAGCAATTCACCAAATGAAAAATATTCTTCGTAAATATCCCAAATTCGCCGACGTGCGTGCCTCAATTACAGCAGCACTTTGGGAAAAAGGTTTACAAGGAGAAGCAGAAAGTAACTGGGTTGCCGCAGTCGGTCTTGATCCCCGCTACCGAGATATAAACTGGGTTAAAAACGTCCGTCGTTGGTCTCCCAGCATGGTTAGCGCGTTAGAAAAATTTCTCAAATTACAATAGTACCCATTTACCAGCAATCAACAATCTTGTGAGAATCTTGTGGGGTGGGCATCCTTGCCCGCCCTTTATTATTGCGGGAGTGCCTATTCCATAACTTTTCAATTCCATCTAAGTGCATAAAGGACTTAATCTCGCTCCTACTAATAAGAGTGTAGGCAACTTTGTCTTAACGAACGTTCCCTACATTCTTAATCAAAATCTTCAAAAGATTAGTATGACTCACTTTGGTATTATCTGTCCTGCCGCAACTGGTCATCTCAACCTAATGACCACATTGGAGTACCTCCTAACTTGCACATTCTAAAATCCTATATATAGCAAGGGTTTCAGAAAGATGTGCAAGTCCTATATTTTACTGGAGCGCGAAGGGCGCCAGTCGGAGGCTGACATCTTGCACCTTCGAGAGCAAAGTAAGGTGGGCAGTGCCACCCTACGTAATAATAAGTATTACAAGCTCTATCATTCTCAATAAGCGGGCATGTGCAAGATGTAAGGTACTCAAATTTTTTTACAGGTTCATGACTTGGATGGTCAAGTTCAAAAGGTAAAAAAATTATTTATGCAGTACGGTTTTGACAAGATTACCATCGAACAGCAAAGTTTTTTGAAAGGTCATGAGTATTTTAATGTGTAAGTTTTGCGGTAGTTTATTAGATAAAAGTTGAGAGTTTTTACTATGACCCATTTTGGTATTATTTGTCCTACTTCAGCTGGACATATTAACACAATGTTTCCTTTAGCGCGCGCTTTACAAGAGCGTGGGCATAAAATTACTGTGTTTGGTACTCCTATTGCTCAAGCAAAAGTCCAAGCAGCAGGTTTTAATATGCGATTAATTGGTGAAACTGAGTTTTCTCTAGACAAAGTAGCTAAAATTTATACAAAGCTAGGTGAATTAAAGGGACTTGCTGCTACAAAATATACACTTCAGACAATCGCAAAGCGAGCAGATGTAAATCTACGAGAGATTTCAAAAGCTGCTAAAGAGGAAAATATTGAAGCACTAATAATAGACCAAATTTGTTTTGAAGGCGCCACTATTGCAGAATATTTAAATGTACCTTTTGTGACTCTATGCAGTGCGCTGTTAACTAACCAAGAAAATACAGTACCACCTTGGATTCAACCTTGGAAATATAATCAAGCATGGTGGGCGCCGTTACGTAACAAACTTGGTTATTCTTTATTTTACCGTATCAAACAACCTATTCGAGAAGTAATATCTGAATATCGCCAGAAGTGGAATTTACCTGCTTACGATAGCGAAGAAGAATATAACTCTAAATTAGCAATCATTTGTCAACAGCCAGCAGAATTTGAATTTCCTCGAAAAAATTTACCTGCGTATTTCCATTTTACTGGTCCGTTCCATAATAATACAGGCAGGCAGATGATAGACTTCCCATTTGATAAATTGAATGGCAAACCATTAATTTATGCTTCTATGGGAACGTTACAAAATCGTCTACAATATATATTTGAGTATATTGCTGAAGCTTGTGCAGAACTTGAAGCTCAATTAGTGATTTCTCTTGGTGGTTCTGCGGAACCTGAAACATTTCCAAAATTAGCTGGTACACCTTTAGTCTTTAAATTTGTACCACAATTAGAATTACTTCAAAAAGCAAGTCTTGTAATTACACATGCTGGACTCAATACTACCTTAGAATCACTAAGTAATGGTGTGCCAATGGTTGCCATACCTGTAACTAATGATCAACCAGGTGTTGCTTCACGAATAGCTTGGACTGGTGCAGGAGAAATGATAACTTTAAAAAATTTGAATATACCGAAATTA
This sequence comes from Calothrix sp. PCC 7716, assembly GCF_019977735.1. Lineage (GTDB taxonomy): Bacteria > Cyanobacteriota > Cyanobacteriia > Cyanobacteriales > Nostocaceae > Dulcicalothrix. The sequence goes on from NZ_AP025018.1 coordinate 8,601,780, forward strand.
CGAGAAGCAGTAAAACGGGTTTTAACGGAAGATTCCTATCGAGAGAATGCTTTAAGATTACAAGAAGCTATCCATAAAGCAGGAGGTGTAAATGGTGCTGCAAATATTATTGAGCAAGCTGTAGCGACAGGAAAGCCTGTGGTACAATCAACATAAGAATTAATAGTGTTTATGCTCAATTTTTGAATTGAGCAGCACTGTTTGTTTAACAAACTACATATAAAAGAATATATTCAAACTATTATGGATAAACCTAAATACATTACTGATAGTGAAACAAATCGATTAGTAACTGTGTTTGACGAATTTAAAAAAAATGTGGATAAATCTACGAGTTTACCCAGTAAAGATATTGAAAATCATAGTAAATCAATTATTGCAATGTCTTCTTTAGGGCAATTTGGGCGATTTGGCAATCAATTGTTTCAGTACGCTTTTTTAAGAATATATGCCAAAAAAAATGACGCTACAGTAGAGTGCCCAGCTTGGGTTGGTCAGACTTTATTTGGACATCAAGATGCTTTAATTTCTAAACGTTTACCTCCTTTACTTGAGAGTAGAGAAAGTGGAGAAAGTCTGTTTGATGCAATGCCAGAATTAAAACTTTATATTGAAAAAATTTTAAATTACCCAAGTTTACAAATGAAGGGACGAGAGATTTTGGAAAGTAATTTAGTAAATGTAGATTTATGGGGCTTTTTTCAATTACATACTCAAATATTACAAGTAAATAAAGATTTGTTTTGTTCGCTTTTCCAACCTGTGAGTGACTTAAAAGAAGCACTTTTAGAAGGACTTAATTATCTTCGTTCCAAAGGTAAAACTATTGTTGGAGTTCATATTCGTAGAGGTGATTTTATTACACTTCCATTTGCTGGCTTTACATTAGCTGTACCATCAAAATGGTATTGCGAATGGCTAGATAGTATATGGAGTGAATTAGAAGAACCAGTTCTGTTTTTGTGTAGTGACGAGTTAAATTCTGTTGTTCATGACTTTGAAAAATTTTCTCCTGTCATATCAGAAGACTTAAATGTCAAGTTACCAGAAAGGATGAAAGACTTAAATGTAGAGTTTTATATTGACTTTTTTATGTTGAGCAATTGCAACATAGTAGCCACAAGTAACAGTATTTTTAGCTTTACTGCTTGTATGTTAAACAATCAAGCAAAATTGTTTATACGTCCACATTGGGATTTTTCTTCAAAGTTTACAGTTTTCGATCCTTGGAACAGCGAACCGCTTTTATGGATAGGGGGTGATAAGCCAAAATTCTCTAAATCATTTTTTGAGGTTTTATATATTACCTATGTTACTCAAGGTATATGGCAGATGCTTAAATGTATGTTTATCTACATTCCTCGAAGTTATATTAAAAACTTTGGAATACGAGCATATCTTAGTTATCAAGCTCAAGGGATTTTAGGTGTAATGAAGAGCTTAATGTATACATTGGGTTGGCGCTCAGTCTGGAATAAAAAAGCAAATATGTAACAATAAGAACTAAATTCCTGAATTCTTTAGGAAGTCAGGAATTTAGTCCAAAAAGCTAGCAGTTTAATTGTCTTCCAGCTGCTTTGATATTGGGTTTAAGATGGCTAGGTGAAGTTGGTTTCTGGTGTCTAGCTGTGTATATCGTCTTTGGATAGGCGCCCATTGCTGCCATAATTGATGACGTTTGTCAACTAGTAAACTTGTGAAAGTTGGGAGTTTTTCTGTAAAGTCTTCACCAAATACATCCACTAACCAGTCTTCTAAAACATCGCTATCGTGAATTTCTCCTAATATATCTTGGATATTCTTAACTTCAATGAGATGCTCTGCGTAGGTTTCACCGTAAAATTCGGTGAATAATTCCATTTGATAGCGCAGACGTTTGGCTTGTTTACGTAGACTATGTAAAACTTCGTGGTTAGAATTCAAACTTTCCTCTACGTGTGTACTCGTCATTCCCTTCGGATAACTTCTTAATAAAGAGGTTGACGTGGAAACACCGCTATTACTTCCTAATGGCATTCCAAATTGCCAACCTGGATGTAAAAAGAAGTAACTTACCTCTGGTAAAAGCAAGTCGGGCAAAGCTAAATCTATTGATAGCGGCGCCGATTCTTGGTATCTTGGTTCTTCGAGCCAATGGTCAAGTGAAGTTTTGAGCGATTTGTAGCGTTCGTGTTTGAGTGTTGCTTTTACATCAGTCAATGCTTGCTCACGCTGCTTGTCGATAGCATTGAACGCTTTTTCTAAATGCTTGAGTTCTTCGGGTGGTAAATGAGGCTGAAAATTCTTTACTACCGATTCTTTTAGTACATCTAAGTCTCTAAGATTACCCAGGCGCCTTGCTATTTTACCAATGTTACGGTCTGTAACAGCTTTTGGTAAATTCACGACGAATCCAAACCGACTAACTACAGTGCGTAGGCGCCGCATTCCTACCCGCATTTGATGCAACGCTTCTGGGTCTTCATCCTTTTTGACTGTCTTTTCCCACTTTAAGGTTTTTTTGAAGTGCTTTTGAATTGCCTGGTAAGCATAGTCTCCAAGAGTTTTGACAACAGTTTGAGTTGCGAGTGTCATAAAATCACGCCTGATGAGGTTTTCGTAGAAGTTCTAAAATAAAACAAGCTCAAATAAAAACTTCTATTCTTTTTGGATAAGTTATTTGTGCTTATTAATACAAATAATTTATTCCATAACGAATAATACTATTTAATTTGCAGAATATTTTAAATCTACCTTAAGTCGTATATTTACTTTACTATATTTATTACTGATACAAATTTGTTTAAATATAATTATTTCTCTTAACATTCATTGTTTGCAAGATCAAGTAAAATTAAGAACACGTTTTGTGTTTTTATACTTTTAAATTCATACGCGATGCTTGATAACCAATCAATCCAAACAATTCTACTGAGCTTTAACGAAAGTTTTAAAGAACACCGAGAAGACACTTCGGCAGTTTTACTACAAGCCGAAAAACATTTGTGGCTAGGTTCTGATGAAACATCTACTATTGAGCGTTTAAGCAAAATTGATACCAATAATTTTGGTGAACATAAGCAGTATCAAGTTACAGATTTTATCGATTTACCAGCAGCATCTGATAAAGAAATTGATATCGAAGGGCTAGCATATAGTGATTATTACCTGTGGTTCGTTGGTTCTCATAGCTACAAGCGCAAAAAACCAAAACCCGACAAATCTGATATTAAAAATGTACAAAGATTAGCAACTATCGAAACAGAACCAAACCGTTACATCCTTGGACGTATACCTCTTGTAAATGGAGAGTTATCTGCTTCATGCTCACATCCTGAAGATTCAACTCAACAATTAAGTGCAGCTAAATTAGAATTAACACCAACAGGCAATGTGTTAATTGATGCTTTAACTCAAGACTCTCATCTCGGCGCCTTTATCAAAGCACAAATTCCAGGTAAAGACAACGGTTTTGATATTGAAGGTATCGAAGTTGAAGGTAATCGAGTTTTTCTTGGTTTGCGTGGGCCAGTTTTACGCGGTTGGGCAGTCATGTTAGAACTAGAATTAGAGGTATTAAGTACAGGAGTATTGAAATTAGTACAAGTAGGAGATAGTTTCTATAAGAAGCATTTTTTATATTTAAACGGTTTAGGAATTCGCGATATATGTCGTGATGGCAGCGATTTGTTAATTTTAGCAGGGCCGACAATGGATTTAGATGGGCCAGTACAAGTTTATAGATTGCGCGATGGTTTTTATTTACAAGCAAATGTTTTACACCGTCCTGAAGTTGTACTTGATATTCCTTATGGAAACCGAGATGACCATGCGGAAGGAATGACATTATTTCAACAAGTACTAGGAAAGCCCTCATTATTGGTAGTATATGACTCACCATCGAAAACGAAGAGAGTTGTTGGAGATGCTGGTGTATTGGCAGATGTGTTTGAGTTAGGAGTTAGGAGTTATAATTAAATCTTAATATCTTGCACCATTCAAGGGCAAGCCCAAAGAAACCGGGCATATGAACGACAAACTAGAGGTACGCGCGCAAAATCTTTCTCAATAAGCCCGGTTTCTCGGACTGGTGCATTCCGGTGAGGTACCCGATATTTTAAAAAATTAACCAAAAGCAAAATTGTACAGAATGAAAAAGTTGACGATAGGTATAATCATCAACAACAGCAACCAAGGGTTCTTTCCTAGCTTCTTAATAATATTGACAAATGCAATAATCAAGAATACGACAGCAACTAAATTTACAAGTGGAATAAAAAGACCAATAATCCACCAAGGAGACTGGTCTCCAGCTTTATACATTATCCAATTATTTAGCAATGGTACCCAGGCAAACCAAGCATTAGGCTCCCCCAATTTCTGGTAAATATGATAGAAACAATAAGAGCTAAATAAATATGCGGCAATTCCAAAAATCATTCCTATTACACTACTTCCAGCAGCAGCACTGTCGCTACTTGAACTGCTTTGGGCTAATAAGCAAATTGAACTAAAATTAAAAATTTGCAATAGCATTTTTATCCATCCTTAAATAAGAGATGTTGTTAACTGTCACTATGTATCTTCATACACGAATTCTATTTTTGACAAAATTTTGGTTTTGTCAATAAAATGATACAAATCTTACTATAAAACCAGTGTAATTACTGCTATAGTAAGTAGCTTTGTTCTTATATCTGTTGCAAATCTTCCTACCTGTTAAATTTAATCACAGTTACAATTGATAGTCAGTGTGTGACGCTACAAGTTTATTACTACGTTGAAATTTTTTTGCAGCGTCACACATTCTACAAATGTTAGAATTAATAGTAAATACGAGTTTAAGTAAAAGAATGTTTAAAAATAAATATTGATTACGCAAAATAGGTTTAATCCTCTCAACCTCCCTTAATAAGCTACTGTGAACACATAAGTCTTTACAAGTTACTTTTCTTCTCTTTCTACCCTTCTGGAAAAGCTCTGCTTTACGTGTTCTTTGTGTCTACCCTACCATAAAGGAAAACTACCCTGCGGGAAAACTACGTTTACGTTAACGGGAAATCCTCCGGATTATGTGCTTTATAAAAGAATAAAGTACGCTCGTCGCAAAGGGCACAAAGAGTAATATTGAGAAAGATTATAAAGATGTGTGTACACGGTAGCCTTAATACGAGAAATTTTTACTAATACTAGGCGCCGCCAACTTTATATAAAATATGAAAAAACATATTTAGATGCTTCGTACCTCAGCATGACATAAGATGCTTCGTACCTCAGCATGACATAAAATGCTTTGTACCTCAGCATGATAATAATATGGGCAGGCAAGGATGCCTACCCTATACTCATAACTCATCCGTTACATCCGTTATATCCGTTGCCAGTTAGCTCCCCAACATTTGCAAGTTGTGTAGAGTAGCATATAACCCTCCTTGCTCTATTAGTTGTTCGTGACTACCTTGTTCAATAAGCTCACCCCGTTTTAATACAAAAATCCTATCTACATTACGTATGGTAGATAGACGGTGGGCAATAATTATTGCGGTACGGTCAATTAATAATTCATCTAACGCTTTCTGGACTAATGCTTCTGTACCTACATCTAAACTTGCTGTAGCTTCGTCCAACACCAATACTTGGGGGTCACGTATTGCAGCGCGCGCAAATGCTAGAAGTTGTTTCTGTCCACTAGAAAGGTTTGTTCCTCTTTCTCGTAGTTGTGTATGATAATTTTGCGGTAGTTGTTCGATAAATTCTGCGACGTTGGTCTTTTCTGCTGCTCGTTGCACTTCTTCTATTGTGTACCCATCTCCCAAAGATATATTTCCTTTTACGTCTCCTGCAAATATAAACCCGTCTTGCAATATTACTGCCATGTATCGTCGCAGTTCGGCTTGCGGTACGTCACGGATGTCAATACCATCTATTAATATTCGCCCTTGTGTTGGTTCGTAAAGACGACACAGTAATCTTATTATTGTACTTTTCCCGGCGCCTGTTGGTCCAACTAATGCTATTTTTTCACCTGGCTGAATCACAAAGTCCAGGTCTTTAACTACATAATCATTATCTTTGTATGCAAACCAGACATGCTCAAATATTATTTCTCCACGTTTGGCTGTAACTTGGTGTTCATCTAGATTATTAACAATTTCGTCGATATAGCCAAATTCAAACCCCGATAAGTGTCGTGACGCTTTATCACGTATTTCTATTGGCTCATCTAAAATATCGCTGACTCGCTCTATTGCTGTAAACCCTGCCTGAATAACTGTAAACTTTTCGGCAAATTGCTGCAATGGGTCAAATAGTCTTTGTGCGTACAAAATAAACGTCGAGAGAATCGCAAACGTTAACTGCTGTTTGAGTAGTAACCACCCTCCTAGCCACAGTACCCCAGAAATAGCTATCAATGAAATCCATTCAAGCGTCGCTGATACTGATGAATCAAAAAATATTGTTCGGTCTACTTCTTTGACATAACTATTATTTGATTGCCCATATAATTTCGCGTTAAATTTCTCACGTCGAAATAGCTGGACGACGTTTATACCCGTGATATTTTCTTGTAGCTGCGAGTTTAATACCGAAAGTTCTTCCCTTGCTTTATAATTTGCTTTTCGGTACTGCTGCTGAAAGTAAATGATTAACGCTCCAATTGGTATCAGTGTCAAAATTAGCATCAATGCTAGCTGCCACTGTACCGAAAACATAAAGCTAGCTATTACTAGCATTGATAGTACATCTGCTAGTATACCTATGGCGCCTGTTGAAAATACATCTCCTAGTGCTTCAACATCGCTTGTTAATCGAGTAATCAATTTTCCTACAGGTGTACGGTCAAAGTACCTTACAGCTAAAGATGTGACGTGATGAAATAAGTCTTGACGTATTTCTGCTGTAATATTCTGTCCAACTTTCTGAACTAGATATCCCTGAAACCCTCTTAATAACAACTGAATAAGTACTGTTACTAAAAATGCACCTTCGATGATTTGTAACCCTTCCATTAACGTACCCCGTTTAAAAAACGCATACGTACTCGGTTCGTTACGAATTAATGAAATTGCTTGCCCTATTAATAAGGGTTGTGCTGCGTTGCCTATTGCTATTGGCACTAGCAATAACATCGATACTGTTAATAGCTTGAAATGCCGACGCGCGTATGGCGCCAACCGTAAAAACAGTCGCCAGTCTGTTTCACTACGGCGACGTTGAGTAGATTTGGGTAGTGTATTGGTGATGCTCATATGAGCATTATATTAATTTTACTTGACAAAAAGACTGGCGCCTTATAGTTTTACCTAAAATTACTTAAAACTAAAAATCGGTCAAAAATGCCCAAATCTCTAGGTTTCTTTATATTCTCTTACATTAAATTTATATAAGACATATTATTTTCCTCCTAATATGTAAATTACACATGCTGTTTTTTATACATACACGGGATTTACTGAGAAAGGCTATGGTAAGAAAAAGTATTGCATGGCTAATTCCTACAGTCGCTATAGCGGTTTTTGGCACTTCGCTACGCGCACAAGCACAAACAACTAAAAATTTTGAGATTCAATATAACACCTTAACTCAAATTGTTCCCTTTCAAGCAGACATTCGACCAGGATTTGTTAGAGCAACTATTAAAGGTACAACAGAAAGTTCTTCTCCTAGCGCCTTTGGGTTAAATTCTTTCCTTAGCGAGACTTATGGTCGGCTTGACAATCCAGACGAATTTCCCGCAGTTAGTCCCATAGCCAGATATACTTTTAACTCCGAACCTAGTGCAATAGGTCTGCCAAGTACTCTTCCAGCTTTCTCTGATAGATACTTTGGTGGCGCCAACGAATTATTTGGCAAAGCTGACGATAGGGCTGAAGTTAATTTCGCTACAGGCAATATTCAAGGTGGTGGTACTATTACCATCTTCGGTGGAACTGGTGTATTTGAAAATGCTACTGGTAAAATCACTTTTACTCAGCAAGACGCATTTGACCCATTAAATATCCCTCCTGAAGGTGTGCCAGGTGTGGCTATACTCAGATTTGACATACAGACACCCACACGGCAAGTTCCAGAATATACGCCTACTTACACTTTAGTTTCCGTCGGCTTGGTAGGCGCCGTTTTATTAAAGAGGGGAAAAAGACACAAGGAAAATAACTTCCTTTAACTTTTCCCTACCAAAACTTTTTACACTAATCTTCGTGGTCGTCGAATGGGTCAGCGAGCTGCTTCGATGGAGGACCGAAAGAAGTGTAAATTGAGGCTCCGGTAATGACGACGACTATAGCGCTGACCGCTATTATCATTACCGTTGCCGGTTCCAAATTGCTAAGAGATGTTGCAAAATCCATATATTTGGGGTGAATTATGAGTGCTATTATTATAAAATATTACAAAAAGATAAGTTAAAAGCATAGTCACTTTGGACTTATCTTGCAAGAAAATACTTAGTATGCTTTTTCTCTCGTTGAAACATAACCTAAATATTTTGGTTAAAGTGTTTGCGATTTGTGTCATACTAAGCATTTGATGTTCCTCAAAAACCTAAAGTAGAAGCAATGTAATATTTGTTTGTATTTTATGGAACAATAAAACTAAGTCTGAAAAGGCGAGTTTAACCCAGATTATTCTGCGGGGTTTTTCCGTGGGAGTCTCAAAAAAAGATAAATATTGGGTTTAGCAAATAATATTAACGGTGAATTATGGCACAACGGACACGATTAGGAGATATCCTCAGACCTTTAAATTCTGAATACGGTAAAGTTGCTCCTGGTTGGGGAACCACTCCCCTTATGGCTGTTTTTATGGGACTCTTTTTCGTTTTCTTACTGATTATCCTGCAACTTTACAACAGATCTATCACAATTCAAGATGTGATGGTTGATTGGCGTACTGTCGGCAAGTAATACAAAAGAATTACTTTAATTAATCGAACCCCGGTGTTTGCCGGGTTTTTTTATGCTATCGTAACTTTGCTTGCAAGGCGCCTGTATTCTAAGTCAAATTATTCTATATATATAGAAGCTCAGGTAGAGGGAGAAGGAATATGAATTTTTTTGGTATTGGTTTGCCAGAAATGGCTGTAATTATGGTAGTAGCGCTTTTAGTGTTTGGTCCGAAGAAGTTGCCTGAAATTGGACGCAGCATGGGTAAAGCTATTCGTGGTTTTCAAGATGCGTCACGTGATTTCCAAGACGAGTTCCAAAAGGAAGCATCGCAGCTACAAGAAGCTGTACAGACCAAAGCGGAAATTGAACCTAAGCAACTTGAAGCAACACAGAAAGAAGAAGCTTAAATTACTGGGGAAGAATTTACAATGTAGTACAGGTAATATACCTTCCCCTTATTGGATTCTTCGATTATTTTGACTTTTTATGGACAAAACTATAGTAATTCCTCAATTAGTTGTTGGTTTGGGTAATCCAGAACCAAAGTATGAGCAGACGCGGCATAATATAGGCTTTGCTGCAATTGATGCGCTAACGCGAACTCTCAAAATATCTGTATCAGAAAATAAAAAGTTTCAGGGAGAATACGGAGAAGGCTCAATTGGTGGCGATAAAATTCGTTTACTAAAGCCGCTTACGTACATGAATCGTTCAGGTCAGTCTATCCAAGCTGTTTTGAACTGGTATAAACTGAGTGCAGAATCTGTACTTATTATTTATGATGATATGGATTTGCCACTGGGCAAAACTCGATTACGGTTATCAGGGTCTGCTGGTGGGCATAATGGCATGAAAAGTGCTATCGCGCATTTGGGTACAGATAGTTTTCCTCGCTTGCGTATTGGTATTGGTAGACCAAAAAATGAACAAGTTGAGGATACTAAAACGATTTCTCATGTTTTAGGTAAGTTTAACGCTTCTGAAAACCAGTTAATGACGGATGTTCTTGATTTTGTTGTTGAAATTGTAGAACTTTCTGTCAAACAAGGTGTAGAGAAAGCAATGAACCGATGTAATAGTAAAACTTTTGCGGCGCCTTCTTTGGATAAACCTGATTAAATGTGGGGGGCGGGCAAGGATGCCCGCTCCACAAGAAACTGCTCCACAAGAAACTGCTCCACAAGAAACTACTCCACAAGAAACTACTCCACAATATATTTATTCCCATGCTTCGCTATCTACCAATGCGCGAAACTCTTTAGTATACATAGCTTTATTCCAATTCTTTGCTGCTCGGACTTGAATTGGGGTCATATATCTGGCGCCTCGCATATCAGTTCCTTGAAGGTCTGCATCCGAAAGGTCTGCACCACTTAAATTGGCGCCACTGAGGTTTGCAAACTGAAGTTTTGTCCCAACAAGATTGGCGCCTTGAAGGTCAGCATTCTGTAAATTGGCACTTTGAAAATTAGCACGCTGGAGATTTGCATTTTGTAAATTGGCTCCCTTCAAATTCGCAAATTGTAATTTGGTTTGATAAAGGTCAGCACTTTGTAAATCTGCTCCTCTTAAATCAGCACTTACTAATGTAGCTTGCTGTAAGTTCGCCATTTGTAGGTTAGCTTCTACAAGTTTGGTACTTTGCAGGTCTGCTTGTAAAAGATTCACCTGCTGTAAGTTAGCTTTCTCAAAATTTGCTTGCTGTAAATTCGCTTGCTGTAAATTTGCTTGCTGCAAGTTGGCTTTGTAGAACAATGCTTCTTGAAGACTCGCTTGCTGTAAATTCGCTTGCTGAAGATTTGCTTCAATAAGCTTGGCTTTTTGAAGATTGGCTTGACTTAAGTCCGCGCGCTGTAACTTTGCCTCTTGAAGATTTACTTGCTGTAAGTCCGCACGTTGAAGTGATGCTTCTTGAAGTGTTGCGTAACTCATGTTAGAAAACGAAAGCTTTGCTCTGTAGAGGTCTGCTTTTTGTAGGTCTGCTTTTTGCAGGTCTGCACTTTGAAGCAAAGCTTCCCGAAGTACTGCTTCTTGGAGATTTGCTTGCTGAAAATTGGCAAACTGGAGTTTTGCTTGTTCTAGGTTTGCCATTTGCAGGTCAGCAAACTGAAGGTCTGCTTGTTCTAGTGTTGCTCCTTGAAAATTAGCATATTTTAATACAGCGCTGCGAAAGTCAGCCATCCGAATCACAGCGTTGCTAAAGTCAGCGTTCCGAAGGTTTTGACCGCGAAATAGTTGACCGAGAACATTTTGACCGGAGAAGTCCTGTGCAGCCATAACAACATAAAAAAATTACATACCTTGAGATTGTCTGGTATATTCCAGATAAAGTCTTGCAAGCACTATACATTTCATATTCATTTTGGAGATACTAGTGATTGGAAAGATACAAAAAATTCAAGAAAAAAGCGAACTTCCGCAAAAGAAGCTCGCCTATACGCTGAGGGAAAACTGTAATTTCATGCTTTACAGCAGAAGTTAAACTTTAACAAAACAATCTATGTATATTTTTTTATTAAAGTTTTAAAATATACGTTATTTTTCTTGAGTGAGACGTAAATCACACTCGAACTTTTAACCTTTTTCTTTTTTCCACTTAATTAAAATATCAAACGCCCTAATACTTACATCTCGGTTTCGACTATGCAAGCTTTTATACTTGGGCTTTATTAAAAAAACACAATTTTAAAATCTTTATAATTTTGTCTCAAAAATCATTTAAGTATTAAAAAATACATTAATATACGTATATGGCAAGTGGAGATGAAGCTCAAATCGTAAATATTTACGTGAAAACCGTTGTTTATCGTTAATAGTTCATGATTTCTTTATAATACTTCTAAGCATATTTATGTATAAGTTCGTTTAAGGAATTGTAAAGCTGGTCTTAATCAGTATTGTAAAATGTAACTATATGGCATCTTTATTAAAAAATGATTACAGTTGTAGTAACTATAAATATTCTGATTTCCGTAATATTGCTGTATGTAGCTTGGAGAGTTTGGTTGTTAAAGCGGTCATTTACGAATTTGAAGAATACTTTCAATGCAGCTTCGCGTAATTCTCATGCAGTTCTTTCGACTCTTCCTAACTTTCTTTACGCTCGACAGAGAGTCATTAAAAATTTACGTCAACGGAACCAAGGTTTAGAATCACAGTTTCAAAAATCCACTCAGGCATTGAGTATACTGCTCATAGTCTCACGATTCTGGCGGCGTCGTGGTCAATAATTTAACTTTTGGTTAAATTTTTTGATTATTATTTGTTTTTAATGCCAGATGCGGTTCTTTGGCGCATAGAATGGTTAAAAGGGGAGAGGAAGCATAAAATGTCTAATAAAGGTTCTGGAAAATTTTTTGGTGGTTTAATGCTAGGAGCTACAATTGGCACCTTAGCTGGTTTACTCGTGGCGCCACGTACTGGTAAACAAACTCGTCAACTATTGAAAAAATCTGCAGATGCTTTACCAGAGTTAGCAGAAGACTTATCCACCAGCGTTCAAATTCAAGCTGACCGCATATCGAGTAGTGCATTGCGAAACTGGGATGATACGTTAGTACGACTGAAAGAAGCTTTAGCAGCAGGTATTGATGCCAGTTTTAGAGAAGCGAATGCCATTAGACAGAGAGATCAAGACCTTGACTCAGATACAATGAACCAGCAGTTAGATAACTAGATAATTATATTGGTAATTATATTATTGTGACAGAACCTTTGTTTTGGCTAGGTTTATCTCTTCTTTTAGTCGCTGCTAGTTTAGCTGCCGTATTAGTTGCTGCTATTCCAGCATTGCAGGAATTAGCACGTGCAGCTCGTAGTGCGGAAAAATTATTTGATACACTGTCGCGAGAACTACCCCCTACTCTTGATGCTATTCGCACCACAGGTTTAGAAATTACCGACTTAACCGACGACGTTAGCGAAGGTGTTAAAAGTGCCGGTCAAGTCGTCAAGCAAGTTGACCAAAGTCTTGAAGGCGCCCGAAAACAAGCGCAAAATGTACAAGTAGGCACTCGTAGTCTTTTGACTGGCATCAAAACAGCTTGGAAAACCTTCACACGTCCAAAAGCTTCGCGTAGAACTTCCGAGCGACAACCATTACGCGACTGGGAGTATCAACAAGATAATCGGCGCCAGAAAGAGGAAATTTACCCAGGTGACGATATATATGAAGAATCAGTAGGTTGGGTAAATGGCTACGACAAGAAAAAAATAAATAATGATATATATCCAAAAACCGTAAAACCCGCTGATACAGAAGATTGACCTGGCAACGGATGTAACGCTCCTGTAACGGATATAATTGCTAATCATCCGTTACAGGAGCGTTACCGTTGCCAAAATATCTACTTTTAGTGAGAAAATAATCAGTGAAATCAGCCAGAGTATAAATTATTCAATGTAGGATTTTTCATGATTACTCAAGATTGCGTAGATGTAAACTCAGTGGAGACAGACGAAAGCTTACGGCGCCAAATTCAAATCAGAACAACACAACTTGAAATAGCGCGTCACTCTAACATGCATCTTGTCGCCGAAACTCTACAGCAGCAATTAGACGAATTAGATAAAAACCGCAACTTTAACGCATTAATGACTTTATTCGATGATTAACTCATGTAGCACAGGCATCCTGCCTGTGCATTAAATTAGTCGATAATAGAGATTTGTCAAGGTTACTGAAAGCATTACATCTAACTACTTTGTTAACGTTTCGGTGCCGCTTCCCCAAATTTTATTAGTAATGCGATGGCGATGCTTACTATCATTATTAGTGTCATACTTAAGGCTGACCCAAAACCCCAATTTTGTGTTGCTCCCAAGAATTGATTGTATATTAAACGCGCGCCTGTCATGCTAGAGGCGCCACCTAGTAGCTCAGGGTTAACGAAATCTCCTAGTGTGGTAATGAATACTAAAAATGAACTTGCTGCTACTCCGGTTATCACTTGTGGTAATGTTGCTTTGTAGAACACTTGTACAGGATTGGCGCCGAGGTCTGCTGCTGCTTCGAGTTGACGTTTATCTAATTTTTCGAGTGAGGCATATAAAATTAACACCATATAAGGTAAAGCACTATAAGTCATGCCAATATAAACAGCAGCGTTTTGGTTAAGGATATTTAGTGTAGGTAAGCCGAAGCTATTTAGTATAGTGTTGAGTAAACCTGTAGGACGCAAAATTGTTATCCAGGCATAACTACGAAGTAACGAAGAAGTCCATAATGGTAGTACAAATGCGATTAAAATAAAATTCCGCCAGCGTTGCGGTACTAGTTGAGCTATCCAGTAAGCGACAGGGAAGGCTAAAATTAAGCAAATTGCTGTTGTGCCAAGAGCAAATGAGAATGAACGTCTAATTACCTGTAGATAAATAGGGTCAAGTATACGGTTATAGTTTGTAACTAATGCTTTCCAGATTTTGTGCCAGTTTTGAAAGTCTAGAAACTGGTTATAGTCTGTGATGCCACCTGGGTTGACTATATCTCCTGGTCGTATACCTGGTACTAAACTTAACTGAAATATGATTAATGTTGGTAGTACTAATAGTAGTATGAGCCAAACACCTGCTGGCGCCAGTAGTAAAAATGGTTCTAACCATTTTATTTTTGGTTTCGCACGCTGTATTTTTTCAACTTCAACAGTTTGAGGTAATGGATATTGTGTTGACATAATTTTATTCTTAACTCCTAACTCCTAACTCCTAACTCCTAACTCCTAACTCCTAACTTTCTTACGCGCTGGTTAGTTGAGTCCAATAGCGTTCGTACATTTCTTCTGCTTCGCCTATGGGAGAAAGACGTTCGCATTTTGCGAGTACTTCTTCTTTGGGGAATAGTGTGGGTTTGGTTTGTATGTGTTTTGGTAGTTGTTCAAATGCTGCACGGTTGGGAGTTGCTAGACTTTGACGTTTGGTTAACTGTGCTGATACTTCTGGTTGTAATAAGTAGTTTATCCATGCATAGGCGCCTGTTGGGTTTGGTGCGCTTTTTAATATGGCAAGTGTGTCTGTCCACAAGGAGGTTCCGCTTTTAGGTATTGCGTATTGTAGTTTAGGATTTTCTTTGGTGAGTTTTATGGCATCGCTAGAGTAACACATTGCCAAAAGTAAGTCTCCAGCTAAAATTTTGTTTCGCCAAGCATCTGTATCAAAGCCAGCAAGTGATGGTTTTAGTTCTTTCAGTTTTTCGTATGCTTGTTTAATTTCGCTTTCGTTCTTTGAATTATAGGAATAACCCAACATTTTTAACGTTCCTCCAAAGACTTCGCGGGTGTCGTTGAGTAAAGTCATTTTTTGATTGAGTTTTTCACGATTTTTCCACAAGTACTCCCAGTCATCAGGAGGTGTTGTGATGATTTCTGAGTTATAAATAAAACCTGTTGTTCCCCATGTAAAGGGTATGCTGTAACGGTTGTTGGGGTCGTAAGGAGGATTTTGGAACTGTGGAAATAAATTATCGACCCCTACTAGTAAATTATGTTTGATTTCGTTTAGTAATCCTTTTTCTACCATCTTCTGCACTACGTAGTCAGATGGATAGATTACACTATAGGCGCCTCCTCCTCCTGCTTGAATTTTTGCCTGCATCATATCGTTAGATTCGTACAGGTCTGCAAATAACTTAATCCCTGTTTGAGCAGTAAAGGTTTTGAGTAATTCTTTATCGTCTGCGTATTGTGTCCATGTATATAAATATAGTTGGTCGCGCTGTTCGGATGTAGTCGCATTGGCTCGAACATTGCCAAGTTTCCAACCACAACCAGCTAACGATAAACCCGATAAGCTTAATAAAGCTCTTATTAGATTTCTTCTATTCATTTTGTTATTCCCCAACTCATAACTCCTAACTTCTAACTCCGCTCCTCAGCACTCAGCACTCAGCACTCAGCACTCAGCACTCAGCACTCAGCACTCAGCACTAATTAACTATTCCCCAATAGCTATACAATCGGTTTCTGACCACCATGCGTATATAGTGGTGTTTGGGTCAGGAATTATGCCTGCTGTATTTGGTTGCATGACGGTAATGTGAATTGTTGGCGCAATTTCAACTACGTAGTTAACTCTAGTTCCCAAATACATGACATTGATGAGTCGTCCTTCAAAGCAATTCTTTTGTACGCTGGGTTTATATAGCGATAGCTGAATTTTTTCTGGACGCACGCTTACTGTTACTGACTGCATCTCCTGGGGTGAGTGTTCTGTACGACTAACGATTATCTTTAGCTGTTGTTTTGTTAAAACTTGTAAATTATTAGCGTCGATGTCAACGATTTGACCAGCAAATAGGTTAGTATCACCGATAAAATCAGCGACAAATACTGTTCGGGGTTGTTCGTAAATTTCTGCTGGGGTGCCTATCTGCTCGACTTTGCCTTTATTCATTACGGCAATACGATTACTGAGTGAGAGTGCTTCTTCTTGGTCATGTGTCACCATAATGAAGGTTAATCCTAGCTCTCGGTGCAGGTTCGATAATTCTAACTGCATTTCTTTACGTAACTTTAAATCGAGGGCACCGAGTGGTTCATCGAGTAATATAACAGCTGGACGATTTACTAATGCACGTGCTAAAGCAACTCGTTGTTGCTGTCCACCCGATAGTTGGGCAGGATGACGAGCTTGAAACCCCTCCATTTTGACTTGCGCTAATGCGTCTTTAACACGAGTTTGGATTTCTGCTTTTGGTAGTTTTTTCAAACGTAAACCAAATGCAATGTTATCCCAAACGTTTAAATGATTAAACAAAGCATAACTTTGAAAAACAGTGTTAACAGGTCTTTTATAAGGTGGAACGTTTGCCATCGACTCTCCACGAATAAACAACTTACCTGCGTCAACAGTTTCAAATCCTGCTATCATTCGCAATGTCGTTGTTTTTCCACAACCAGAGGGACCCAATATACTAAAAAACTCGCCTTGTTTAACATCTAAATCTATGCCGTGTACTGCTGGTTCTTGGTTAAAAAACTTGAAAGCTCCTTGCAGTTCGACATCTACTAACCTAGTGTTTGTCATATTACCCTGATTATCCCTGACAGCTTGCCACATAATCCCCTAATTCAGTATTAATACGTAATTTATAACTACCTTATGTAACCTATTAGGCAGACAAAAAATAGCTCTTTGGTTTATTGTACCCATCAATAATAAAAACACCCATTCCGATGTTATTAATTAAGCCCCCAATGAAACTGACCTCAGTCGTAGATAAATAACAATATTATTAAAATTAAAGTTACTTTTGTGACTTTACTCGAAAACAACCAGCTAGGTAAGAAAGAAGGGTGGCGGACGGACGGTCGGACGGTCGGACGCGGTGCCCAAACCACACATGGTTTGGTGCATATGCACTATTCGATCAACCAGAAATAGTTGTAGTTGCCGGGGCGTGAAAACTCAGGTCAACACAAAGGAGACTTTTGTAGACCAATGGCGTTAAGAGTACTCGAAAAATACTTCCAGAAAAAATACCCAGGTAAATACACAAAATCCGAAGTAGAAGGTGCCGACAAATAGCAACAGGAGAACTCCAGCAGATAACCCCCAAAAATTAAATATTTAATTTTGCTAATCTTGTTAATCTTGTGGAACAGGCATCCCTGCCTGTTCTATTCTTCAAATAGTTCTTGAAAAATTTATAAGTTATAATGTCTGCAAACTGTATTACTAATTAAAATGTGTAAATAATACTTTTTTTAAAATAAAATTTTAATTTTAAAATAGTCCCTCTCGGTAACAATGAATTTAGAGGGACTAAACCACAAAGAACACAAAGAAAAAAAAATAAGTTATATATCTACTGTGCTAAAACGCGAATTTTTTAGTTACAAAATTCATAAACCGCTTCCAATTCGCTCGCAATACTTTCCAGTATACGAGCATGTGTACAACAACAAAAGCCAAAAAAGTATAAGATAGCCAGAAATGCATACTACGTCCAACATCTACCATCGCTCTATTTTGAGGAAAAATGTCGGGTAAAACAATTCCAAAGAACTTAACGTTATTGCTTCTAAATGAATTTGATAATAAAAATCCTGTAACAGGTACAGCCCACATAAATAAATATAAACTTGTGTGCAGTATAAAAATTCTCCACCATTCCAGCGTCAACTTCGGCGCCTTTTTGGTATATTTGCGAAACCAGACGCGCAGCAAAGTTAAAATCCGCCAAGTCAATAAAGCCATTGTTAGCACACCTATGGACTTGTGAAAATCATAAAGTGGTGAGCGTATTGGCACCTCACGCGCTAACCTTGCCATGAAAGAACCAGTGGCAAACAGTACTAAATAGCAAGCTGCCATCCACCAATGCACAGACATTAAATCTTTAAAGGCAGAATTTAACCTTGGTTTTATGTTTTTTTTAATCGGCTGTACCGCACTCATACGTTATTCACACTATTTACGCAACATCCTCTACACTTCCCAGTATAGGTATGTTACATAAAATCCCCGTGAAAATAACATGAAAGATTTTTAATATAACTTAATTTAAGTTAATTTATTTTAATATAGAAATAAATAAGTGGATATCAACGCTTCTGTACGTAATATCCACTTCGCTAAAATGTGAGTTGAATTCAGATTACGGAAAAAACTAACGAGACTCGGTACCTTGGTTAGGACTACCAACAACAGTATCGTTTTCTGGCGCCTCTGGCATTGCACTAGGTTTAGCATCGGTCTTAGAAGCTACACCTGTTCTGCGGGTTTCTTCATCAATGGTTGACTGATATCCACCACCTGCTTGGGTGTCGCTTTCACTTGCTTTCTTATTTTTATCTTCTTCGCTCATAGCTCTCTTCCTGGGTGTACTTTGTTTATTTCTTGAGCTTATACTACGAACTTACAATGCCCATTCACATCTATCAAAAATCTAGTCATGAATAATTTTTTATCTATCTAAAGGTTAGTTGTTGGGTATCAGAAAGCATAACGAATGTTGCAATAAGGTAATTTCTTTTGCAATAAGTCACAAAACTGCTTGACTAACTTACCCTTTAATCCGCGTGCGTAGCGAACATTACTGCCACCTGTTTGCGAAACTTTATCTTCTTGTAACTTTGGTTGCCACAAAATTTCTTCAGCTTGGGGGTTCCAAACTAAATTGACTTCGTGTAATTCTTCGTTATGAGTCAGAAAAATTACCTCACATTGTAATTGCGCTTTGGCTTTCTCTGAGAGCGTATCATCAATTTGCTCAAACAAATCAGTATAATTCGCTAGCCAATCTTCACTATAAATAACAGGAGCAAAATTAAGGTGAACTTCATACCCCGCTTCGACGAAATCATTGACGGCGCCAATACGTTCTGCAATACTCGAAGTTCTTACATCAACAACCTGCGCCATTTGATGTGGCATCAAGCTATAACGAATCCGCGTTTTACCTTGCGGGTCATACGTTAACAAATCTCGATTAACACGCTTGGTTGCAAATGTAGCTTTTGCATTAGGTAAAGTGCGAAACGTAGTAATTAAGTCTTTAACATTATCACAAATCGCCGCATCAACAGAGCAATCGCTATTTTCGCCAATCTCATAAACCCAGTCCTTCGGGTCAACTTGGTTTGGTTCAAGCTTCATACCCTGTTTAGCTGCGTGTCGCGTTAAATAACCAATAACTCGCTCAATGTTAACAAACGTAGTAATGGGATTGGCATAACCTTTACGACGAGCAGTGTAACAGTACACACACGCCATTGCACAACCGTTTGCGTGAGAAGGCGCCACAAAATCAGAACTGCGACAATTAGGACGACACTGTAAAGATTTCTTAACACCTAACACTAAAACTGTGCGCTTGATACGGTTCCAGTCTTCGGCAGATTCGGAGTTACCATGCAGTTCGGGGATATTCCAATGCGATGGAACCTCAATTAATTTCGCGTCTGAATGCTGCGCTAAAATTTGTTGACCTCGGTCGTAGTCTAAAATCGCTTTCTCGTAATAAATCTCTTTAATATTAAGCAATTTTGCAATCGCTTCGGGTTTGGTATTATGCAGTTGTTGAGTAATCAAAGCACCAATCCTTACTGAACACACTTTAGTATACTCAGCCAACATGTACAAGGTTGTTAGGATAACCGAAAACGATAGAAGGGATATCTAAACCGTAACCAATCAAGACTTTGCAGTATAATTTGGGAGCTTTGTTACCTCGAATACGCGCTTTCATTAATAGAATAAATTGGTGATGGGTATCGTTTTCAAGTTAAGCTAATGAGACGACTGCACAGCAGGGATGCCTGTGCTACAATTATGTCAAATGTCTACAAAGTTTGAAGTTTTACAAATTTTCTTGTAGTTCTTCAATGGTACCTGTTACGGTAATGGTACGAATAATTTCATTCAAACGCTCTAAATCATTGATTTCGCTAACTCGTGACATTAATTCTAAACCCTCAGTTCCAAATTTTGCTTCCAGAACCGTTTCAATAGCCGATATTATTCCTTCCCTGCGCCCACGTTGATCGATTTCTGTATACCAGGGCGATTCTCTCAAAACAGCCATGTCCCACCTCATAATGTCTTGAACTAGTGCAGTATCTAACACAAATGTAGCAAAAAAAGCAAGAACTGTTTCAAGTTTGTTTAACTCTTCATCAGCTCTTAGGATTTGTAAGGCTTCCCTGATTATAGGCTCATTCTCTCCACCTTTAAGCATTGGCACAAATGGAAGCAGTGATGGTATCTGTAGTTGAAGTGCAATATTTACGTCAACTTCCCACAGGTTAATCACGCGATAATCCTGAATTGACTTTAAACCAGCAATGCTTGATTTATACCTGCTGGGTATTTTGCTATCGCTAACTTTTAAGATATTTATCAGCACCGGATAAACTGGTAAGTCATACTTTTCTGCTGCTAGTCCAACATATGCGTTCATTCGACGTGGCTGTTTTGATGAATAGCGCAGTTCTAAGCAAAAATTTCCCATACGCTTTACTTTCCGCGCGAATGAGAACGTCGCTTTGTCTACCTACCCATTGAAATTCTGGGTTGAGAATTTCTCCTGTGACAATATCATCTATTTGAGTTGCCCACCTTGCCCAATTATTAGGCGCCAAACTAATGATTTTTTTGGCACTGATATCCGCTGGTTTTGCCATTACTGGTACATGCAATAATTATTGGCATTTATAGTAACTTAATACTTACTGCTAAATAGACTTGTTCTTAATAAGTTTTTTATCACTTTGAGAGTATAAATATTGTCATCTGAAATTAATATTTATACTTATTTAACCTTAAAGAGCAAATACTTACAATCAAAATAAATGTCACTATACTGACATTTTTTGTTACCATCTTACAAACTGTCACAAACAAAGCCGAAAACTAATCTTAAGCCAGCGAAGATTTTAAATAATAGATGCGAAAATTTGCTCAGAGGGTTTTGACCTGTCTGTGTAAGTTTTATGTATCTTATTATATCTTTATTGTGGCAGCATTTATATGGCTTTGTCCGACCGTTCGTTTATAATTCACGTTAGACTTGCATCTGACCACCCAGAGTTGTTGAAAGGGTTAGATGTTTGGTTACAATTAGGTCTAATTTCTGACTCTCAAGTTAGGTTAATATGCCGAGAGTATTGTGCTTGTACTTTGCCATTACAGGCAGCGCACGAACCTGTAGAGGTAACTAATAATATACAGCAAAGGTTAGTTGAGGTAGCTCCGGCGCCTTCAACGTCTTTGCAACCAGAACCGCAAACTGAAAAAGAACCGGGTTTTGTCACTAGTATGGTTCAGTCTTTGATGGCTGAACTTAGTGTACGCTGGTTATTGTTTTTGGGGATGTTTTTGGTTGTTGTTTCATCGGGGTTACTTGCTGGTAGTCAGTGGGATAGGTTTCCTGCTGCTGGACAGTATGGAGTGTTGTTTGCTTATACACTTAGCTTTTTCGGCGCCAGTTTTTGGGCAGGCAAGCAGTCTAGTTTAAGCTTAACTGCAACTGCTTTGTTAGTTGTCACACAGTTATTAATACCCGTTAATTTTTGGGCAATAGATGGGTTTAAACTGTGGCAATCTGGAACTGATGTTATTTTTGCTGTGATTGCGTCAGTTATTTTGACGATGATTACTATATTAATTGGTAACAGCCATTTATTTATTGCCAATTTGCCAAATGTTAATTTAAGGCGCCTTCAAATATTAGGGTTGTCATATTTACATTCAGGGTGGAGTATATCAGGGTTTCCTTTGGTAGCAGTTTATATCGGAATGATTGGGACTAGTCTTTTAACTGTATATCAAACGCTATATAAACCAGACGAGAATAGTAAACAAACTACTACGCAAATTAATCTACCTGTATCTGTAATTATTTACTCATTATTATTACTCTTATTTAGAGCTATATTTGTCGTCGGTATTGATATTACCTTATTAGGGTTGGCAATTGGAATTTGCGGATGGTTAGCTGTTTGGTTATCGATGCGAGACTCAGATAATATTCAAAGTACTGGCTGGCAATTCGCTGGCGCCACGTTATTATTTATAGGTTGGGCAGTTTCGGTAATAACACATCCTGTACAAGCACTCGCTGTAAGTGGTTTAAGTTTATGGTATTTTTGGCACCGTTTAGAGTTATATAGTTATAATTTTGATTACGCTGCTGTTTTTACAATTGGATTACAAGCTAATTGGCTGTTATGGAGAATTATTCCAGCAAGCGTGAGAAGCAACCTACTCGTAATAGTAACTTCAGTTACTAACAACCATGAGTGGGTACTATTAAGCTTAGGATTATTTCCTTATTTAATAGGAATGATAGCAGTAACTGAGTATTTACGTACCATTAATAAGTTGAAAGTCGCGAAGTTTGGAGAAGCTATTAATTTATGCTTTGGAGTCATCCTTGCTTCTATTAGCTTTTATTATCCAGCTATACGTTCTTTAAACTTGTTATTAAACACCTTTACTCTTGCAGTTCTCACAAAACGACGTTCTGCTGCTGCTCCCTTAGTATATTTAACTCATATTAGCGCCATTTTAACATTATGCTCGTTCATCAACTGGCGCCTGCCAACGTTACAAACAGAATACTGGGCAGTAATATTATTAGTTTTGATGGTAGCAGAATGGCTGTATAGTGTTGGTGAGGGAATATGGCGCCGTAGTGCATTACACATTGGTTATGTGTTAGCTATCGTTAGCTTTGCTCTACTATGGTCAGATACATCATATATATATAGTAGTTATCCACAACAAGATAAATGGGGACTAACATGGCTGAGTGTACCTATGACTTTAACAGCAATTAGCAGTCGCACAGAAGGAAAACGGCGCCCAATAATAACCGTGTCTAGTGTATTAGCTATCGGACTTTCCCAATTTTTAACTTTAGTTGTACCTCAAGTTCGCGTCATTAGTTTGGCTGTTGCAACAGTTTTAATGATTGTTAATACAAATGTATTATTGAATCAAGTAGAGTTTGCCATAGTCACCGTCGGTTTTGCGCTAATGTTTGAAAGTGCTTTACTATGGGATGTTGCAAGATTTTATTTACACGGGTTAGACGCTTGGCTTTTAGTTGGAGCAATTAACGTTTTAAGTTTATGGTTAATACGTGCAGCACTCAGCAACGCCATTCGCCTCAACGGGGGGAACCCCCGCACGGCGATGGCTCCTCAGCACTCAGCACTCAGAACTTTATACGCTGCTGCGTTTCAAAAATGGGCATTATTACTGTGTGGCGCCGAATTATTAATGCTAACGGTTCACTCGGTGTTAGTATACTCTGGTGTTGCTCAACCTGGAATTTTGTATTTAGCTGCGACTGCTATTACAACTGGTGCGATATTATTTCGGACTTGGCGCCAACATACTAACCAAGGGTTCTACGGTATTGGTTTAGGGTTAGAATTAATAGTGGCAGAGGCTTTAGCTTTTAGCGGTAAAACCACAATAAAGATAGCTGTGGCAAATATTGCCCTTGGTTTAACTGCACAATTATTCGGTGAATGGTGGAAACGGCGCCATCGTTTAGAACAACTTCCTCATAGTTTCCACGTTTTACCTATTATATATGCTGCGTTCAGCGTTGTATTACGGTTCAACACATTTAGTAGTTGGACAGGTTTATTTACGTTTGGAGTGGCAGTAATTGTAATTGGTGTTGGTAGAAGGTATAACAGCTTAAAACCATTACTGTACGTAGGTTTGATTGGAGTTTCAATTTCTCTCTACGAAATGCTGTTTTACCAAATGCTGCAACAAAAGGGAGGATATTATGGAGATGGGTTGATAGCGATGTCAGCATTGGGTGCGATAATACTATATATATATCGTATTCTCTCGCCTTGGTTGACTAAGTTTTTACATCTGACGCAGTTAGAAGTGACGGCAATAGCAAATTTGCATTGGGTGTGGAGTAGCAGTTTATTAGTAATAGCAATTGTTTCTCCTTTAAATATAAACCGTTTTATTGGGTTAGCAACGGGTACATTTTTAGCTAGGTATGCTATTTTCCAAGGTCGGGGTGCTACTTCCACACGTGAGGAAGAAGTAGCAAAAGAAGTTTGGGTTTACCTGGGTTTAATACAAGCAATCACATTAGTAATATTACTACGAGACTTACCAATCGCGCGCTTATTCACTCAAGAATTACTACCTTGGGACGCTGCAATATGTTGTGTTGGCGCCTATTTTATCTATATATTACCGTGGAAAACTTTGGGTTGGTCACGAAAACCTTGGAGAAATGCTGCTTATGTCTTGCCGTTACTAGTACTATCACTCACTTGGTCACAAGTTTACCCAGTAACTATATTAATTACAGCATGTTTTTATATATTTCTAGCCAAGTTAGAAAACAGTTTCCGGTTAACTTATCTTAGTCTCATTTTGGTAAACTGGGCATTAATGCGCTGGTTTTATGATTGGCGCCTAACTGATGGACTATGGTATGTAACAGTATTTGGTTTATCGTTATTATATATAGCCCAATTCGACCCAGAGATAAAATCACCTCAATCAAAAACAGGGCGCCATACCTTAAGAATGATAGGTAGCGGTATAATATCTGGGTATGCCTTAATATTCCATCAAGACACTACAATTATTCCAGGTGTATTCAGCTTAGTAGCAATTTTTGCTGGTTTAGGGTTGCGAATACGGGCATTTCTTTACGTTGGTACAACTACATTCTTGATGACAGGAATTTATCAGCTTGTAATTCTCAGCTTACGGTACGCATTTGTGAAGTGGATAATAGGGTTATGCGTAGGTATTATTTTAATATCTATTGCCGCCAACTTTGAAACGCGACGCGAACAGTTAAATGCAGTAGTGCGTTCCACAAGCGATGCATTTGAAAATTGGGATTAATAAACCTGAATTATTCTTCATAACTCATCTTTTTTGTCATTCCACCATCGATTATAAAATTCTGTCCTGTAATAAACGATGCTGCACTACTAATTAAATATTCAATCATCAAAGCAATATCCTCTGGTTTTCCGACTCTACCAGCAGGATGTTGCAAATTATCAATTTCTCGAATGTTAGATTCTTTGTCTCGACTAGCTTTACTCCACTGACTAACATCTATCCAACCTGGACTAATGCAATTAACTCTAACATCTGAACCAAGACTTATAGCCAAAGCATGAGTAAGTGCGACTATTCCTCCTTTGGAAGCAGCGTAAGCTTCTGTATTTGCCTCAGACTGTAACGCACGAGTTGATGCTATATTAACGATGGCGCCTTTTGATTGACGTAAATGAGGAATAGCATACTTTGACATTAAAAAGTAGCCAGTCAAATTGGTTTCAATAACTTTGTGCCAATCTTCTAATGCTAAATCTTCTACTGGTGCATTATTTGGATTAGAAATACCAGCATTATTAACGAGTGCATGAATGTCTTCAAATTTATTGATTGTATTCTCAACACATTTTCTTACAGATTCTTCTTGAGAAGTATCAGTTTCAACAACTAACAAATGTTCTTGAAAAGAATTAAACTCATGTGAACATTCTTTAATCGCTTCAATATCAACATCGGCAATTACAACATTATAACCCTGATTCAAGAAATATTGACTAGTGCATTTGCCAATACCTTGGGCGCCACCCGTAACGATAATTGTTTGGCTCATGTTAAATAATTAAAATTCGTTTTCTTTTAAACATCGCGCGCTTTAAAAAAGTTATAAACAGCAATAGTAATAGCTAAAACTAACGCTATGTGAATTAGATTTCCTACAATATTAAGCGCTAAACCTATAGCCCAAAAAGCCAACAAAACTACAACAACACCCCAAAGAATACCTATCATGATTATTGCTCCTTGTAATATAATTGTGTTACTTAGATATTTTAAAGTTTGTCGCAGCTTATTGATATAAGTCAAAATACGTATATTTCAACTTAAATCATCTACCTTTAGTTAGAGGATGTAAATTATAGTAGAGACATTAGTTGTATTAAAGTAATAATTCTTTCCTCTGTGAACTCTGTGTCTCTGTGGTAAAAAGCTCTTCCTCCTCCCTTCTTCCTCTCTTTCTTTCATCCCTGTAAAAAAAATAGTCAAGTTATAGTGATTTTCGCTTAGTTATCGGGAATACTAAATAGACACAATAAAATCTCGGTAGAGCGTGAAGTATGAACATTCGATATTTACCATTTACAAGATGGTGGCATTGGATATTAGGTATCCTCCTAGCAACAGGAGGTTTAGGAGCAGGCGCCGTTTTTTTTCTCGCCAAGTCCCCACAAGAAAACAACTGTGTCTCCGAAACCCCCTTAGACACCGCATCCGCAGTTATATATTGTGCAACAACAACAGTTGACGAGCAAGACCCTGCTAAATTATCTTCATCAATTCGATTAGTAAACACAATACCCCAAGACAACCCCTTACGTTCCAACGCAGATAACTTAATAGAACGCTGGTCACAGTCAATAATGCATCTGAGTCAAAAAGCATTTAACGAAGGAGATATAAACAAAGCCGTAGAACTAGCGCTCATAATACCCGATAATCATTCTGCTTCTCAAAAGAAGAGTGAGCAAATAAAAACTTGGCGGTCGATATGGTCGCAAGCGGAAAGTATACATGCTGCTGCCTTAGCAGAAATTGACGATGACTCAAAAAACTGGTATGCAGCTCTTAACAAAGCGAAACAGTTGCAGACATTAGAGAATGAATACTGGGCGAGTACAAAATATTATGAATTAGTACGTCACATTCAAGGCGCCCGTGAAGACCGTGAGAAAGGAGACATCGGGAAAAAATCAGCATCAGAGAAATTGCAGACAGACAATAGTGATAATATTGTGTATGATGATAAAAACGATGAATCAAGTCAACTAAATATAGCGCGCAAGCTTGCCAACTCAGGAAAACTAGACGATATGCGTTCTGCGCTAGTAGAAGCAAGTATGGTAATTTCTGAGCCGCATGTCAAAGACGCACGTAAATTAATAACGGAGACCGAAAAGAAAATTGCTGTTTTAGAAGATAGTACATATTTGGAAGAAGCGAAAAAGTTGGCTTCTAAGAATGATGAGATATCTTTAAAAATGGCAGTAAATGAAGCAAAACTAATAGGTAAAGAGCGTCCTTTATATAAAGAAGCAAATCAGCAAATTGCTACTTGGGAGAAAAAAATTTTACAGTTAGATAATCAAGCAATCCAAGCAAGTAACGTCAGTTTTAAAAAGATGCCAATTATATCAAACGCCAAGAAAACAAGCGCCATTAAAGCACCAACGAGTGCTAACGCTAAATTTGAGGTTCAAAATGAGTTAAAACCGATATTAGATAATTCTAACAGAAAAGAGAGCCTTTATCCATCGATTGAGAAATTAGAAGAGATGCAAATGAATTATTCTGGGGAATAAATTTAAGCTTAGTCCCAGAAACTGGGTGTATTTACCATTCTGACATTCACGTTTATTATCTAGTAATGAAATTATATCTTTTCGTGAAATGTTTAAATATAAAGTCTGTAAGTAGAATAGACTTATAGAGAACAAAAGCGAAAATACCCAATGACCTCCTCAACCTTAGCGAGATTACCCCGCCTCAATGCCCCCGAAGTACATCACCTACCTAATGGTCTGACTATTATCGCGGAGCAAATGCCTATTGACGCTATAAACTTAAACTTATGGTTGAATGTCGGTAGTTATTTAGAACCTGATGCAATCAACGGAATGGCTCATTTCCTTGAGCATATGATATTTAAAGGAACTAAGCGATTGCAGAGTGGTGAATTTGAACGAAGAATAGAGCAACGAGGCGCCGTTACCAATGCTGCCACAAGTCAAGACTATACGCATTATTACCTAACTTGCGCTCCTAAAGATTTTGCCGAACTGGCGCCGCTACAAATGGATGTGGTATTAAATCCATTAATACCCGATGATGCATTCGAGCGTGAACGGTTAGTAGTTTTAGAAGAAATACGTCGCAGTGAAGATAATCCTCGGCGCCGGATGTTTGGACGAATGATGGAAATGTCCTTTGAAAAATCACCATATCGTCGTCAGGTATTAGGGCCACAAGCGGTAATATCTCAACTACAACCGCAACAAATGCGAGATTTTCACACACACTGGTATCAACCAAAGTCAATGACGGCAGTAGTTGTAGGGAATTTACCCGTCGAAGAGTTAATTGATACTGTAGTATTAGGATTTGGTAATAGTAAACAGCCAGCTGATAACCAACAACAAACAGTAAGTTATTCCGAAACACAATTTAAAAAAATAGTTCGCAGTATATATATAGATGAAACTTTACAGCAAGCGCGTATAGCATTAATGTGGCGAGTGCCTGGATTAAAAGATTTGAACGACACATACGCATTAGATGTACTAGCAGCGATTTTAGGACATGGACGTACATCTAGGTTAGTGCGCGACCTTCGAGAAGATAAAGGGTTAGTATCGCACATCGGCACCAGCAATATGAACTTTCAGCATCAGGGGATATTTTATATATCGGCGCAATGTCCAGTAGAAAATATAGAAGCAGTAGAGAATGCCATAGTTCAACATATTCAAGCAGTTTCTACTAGCAAAGTCAGTGTTTCAGAACTTGAGCGTATTAGTTCTCAGGTTGCCAAGCGATTTGTTTTTGCTAACGAATCTCCTAGCGACAGAGCAGGTTTATACGGCTATTACCAATCACTTGTAGGCGCCTTAGAACCAGCTTTCGAGTATCCAGCTCGTATTCAAGCACAAACTTCTACGCATTTAATGCAGGCAGCAGAACAATATTTACCCAGCGATGCTTATGGCGTGGTCATTGCTAAACCATGTTAATCTGTACTTGTACGGTGGGCACTGCCCACCCTACTTTTTAATCAATCGAACTGGGAATACCCAAAATAGTACACTGTAAATCAGCACCAAAAGATTTAATAATGGGGTGCTTTACAGAATTACAACCTAAAAATAAAACATCGGCACCTTCTAATTCAACAATTTGCTTAAGTTCTGAAGCTGCACAGCCAAACCGTAAAAGGCAATCAAAATCGACTTGCCACTCTTCTGCTAAACTTCGTGCTTGACAAAGAATAGCATCAGTTTGTTCCATTATCATTAGACATTCGCTTTTAAGCCTTGCTTCTGTTAATACAGATGTTGAAACAATATCCGCATATACAGGTTGATGTATACTTGAATATGTTTCTTGTATATAACAGCTTTGATTATTTTCAACCACATAAACTGCTTGAACAGTTATTTGCATGTTAGACGCTAACCGAGCTTGATGTGCCATGCATAAAGCTATATCCAACGCCGTATGACTCTGACGAGAACTGTTATACCCAACAATAAACTTACCTGAATTAGATTTATTCTCAATAGATATGGGTGGTTCAGGCGCCAGTACCATTTGCTCAATCAAATCATCTCGACCGATAGTATTTTGCAGTCGAGTCAACATTGGCTTGATTTTCACAGCTTTCACTTCTCTCCAATATAAAGAAACAAACAAAGAAAAGTGGAAATATCGACCTTAGATTAGATATAATATGCGTCAATCTAAAATCAACGACAAGAACGCCCTAATAAAACTGTTGCCACAGCCAAACATGAGGGAGTTCCTTCCACGGCTTACGGAGTTAGCTGACGGGCGAAGGCTGGAAGGTGCCTCTATAAATATTAGCCCCAAACAATGGTTCCTCCGTTCCCGACTCATGCAAACGAATCAGGATTAAGCTACCCACTTCGACAAGGTGATGCACTTGTAATAACAATAAAATTATAATCGCTTATTGAAACAAAGCATCTATGTAAAGATATATTTCATTAAATCTTGTGGCACAGGCAAGGAGACCTGTGCAGCACTCCCAAATCAAAATCACATATTGGCGCCATAACAAATTGAAATCACCTCACCACAAAAAATAATTTCATATTACAAGCTAAGTCAAATATTATACAATAATATTAATTTTCAAGTATTATAAAATACAACAAAAAAATTAACATTTAATATTAGTAGTATATTAATTTTTAATAGTATGTTTAATATATCCCGTGCGTCTAGTACAATCACTCATGTTTGATAACGTCTGTAAATTTTTGGCAGAACACTACTCAACTAACTTTGCCAACTGGCTAATAGGGAAAGATATCACTTTCACCCGCCTTGAACCATCTGAACTTTCGCTTGAACCAATTAGAGCAGATGCAATTATATTGCTACAAAGCGAGAAAGAAATAATGCACATAGAATTTCAAACTGAACCTAAAAAAAAGATTCCATTTCGGATGACAGATTATCGTTTACGAGGTCATCGTAGCTTTCCAGAAAAGGAAATGTATCAGTTTGTAATTTATTTGCAAGAAACCTCATCTGAATTAGTCAAGCAGAATAGTTTTAGCTTGGCTCGAACCTATCACGAGTTCGATGTAATTCGGCTATGGGAGCAAAAAACAAGCTCATTTCTACAGTATCCTGGTTTATTGCCCTTTGCAGCATTAAGTAAAACCAACGACCGTGCCCAAGTTTTACGACAGGTTGCCCAACAAATCAACCAGATAACAGATGCAACTGCACAAAGCAACGTTACAGCATCAGCAGCCATTTTAAGTGGGCTAGTATTAGATAAAGAGTTAATTAGTCGTATCTTGCGGAGTGACATTATGAAAGAGTCTGTAATTTACCAAGAAATCGAAGCCCAAGGAATGGAAAAAGGTATAACCCAAGGTATTGAACAGGTTGCTTTAAATATGCTTAGACAAGGAATGAGTATTGATTTAATTGTGAGTGCTACAGGCTTAACTATTGAAAAAGTACAGCAATTGCAGCGAAATCAATAGTCTAACTTCTAAAACAATAATAAGCGCCCTCCCAAATTGAGAGCGCTTATTATCTATATATAGTACCCTGTCTTACAGAGTGACCAAAATGAAAGAATCAGTAATTTATCAACAAATCGAAGCGCAAGGAATGGAAAAAGGTATAGCCCAAGGTATTGAGCAAGTTGCTTTAAATATGCTTCGAGAAGGAATGAGTATTGACTTAATAGTGCGAGTTACAGACTTAACTATTGAGAAAGTAGAGCAATTGCAAGACAATCAACAATCTAACTAGTAACATAAAGTCAGGCGCCCTCAATTACAGAGAGCGCTTTATATTATGTCCCATGTGGGTCACTATAGGCAGGATTTTTAATAAATGATTCGTCGGTTAGGGTTTTTAGAAACTCTACTAAGTCTTGTTTTTCTTGTGAAGTTATTTGGAAACCAGAGACAAAGTTACTTTTTAGGGGGTTTTTACTTCCTACTCCTGCATACTCACCTGTTTTAATCGTTCGACCTCCTGCTGCATAGTGGTCTATGACTTCTTCGAGTGTAGCAATACTACCGTCGTGCATGTACGGTGCTGTTAACTCAATATTTCTTAATGTCGGCGCCTTGAAACGTCCCATATCTGATGATTTACGGGTAATTTCATGGACTCCTGTATTATTGGGTGGATATGCTCCTTTGCCGTCGATATTATAAAGTCCTGTATTATGAAAAGCTATTTCTTCAAATGCAAGACGCTCGTGTTTAACAGAGTCACTAAAATTAAAGCCTGAATGACAATGAAAACATTCCATACGTTCACTATTAAATAATGCTTCGCCACGTTTTGCTGCGGTTGATATGGCAAGTTTCTCTCCACCATAGCGGTAACGGTCATAGGGTGAATTTGCTGAGATTAAACTGCGTTCAAACGATGCAATAGCTTTAGTAATATTTTTAAGATTTACGTTATCTTTTTCATTGAATGCAGCAGCAAATAACTTTTGGTAATTAGGGTCTTCGCGCAATTTATTTAATACTTGTTTGTCTTTACCCGATAAACCTAATTCTACAGGACGTTCGCCAAACATAGGCACTAATGCTTGTACTTCAAGCTTTTTCATACCTGGATGTGCCCAAGTCAGTACAGAACTATAAGCGATATTGGCTAAACTCATGGAACTACGGGGATGTTTTTCTCCGGTTGCTCCTACTGAAACAGGTTTGGGGTCTGAAAATGCCACTCCTTGAATATGGCACGAAGCACACGAAAATTCGCCAGTTACAGAAAGGCGCCTTTCATAAAATAAGTGTCTACCAAGTTCTACTTTTTCTTTTGTCATAGGGTTATCAGCAGGCACAATTGGTTTTGGCATCCAAGCTGGAATATCCCAGACATAATCATTATTCGGGATAGGCGCCGATAATGCTTGACTCAAACCAATTGATAAACAGCAGGTCAGTGCGAAAACCACTGTTAAACCAAACCAGCGTTTCCACTTATAAAGCATGTGTATTACTTTACGCTAAAAAATGTTTGTTTAGGAGTTTTACCACCAAAAGATATCCCAAAATTTTTCATTACGCCAGTACAGTCTTTGTCATTGGGTTCTGACATACACCCAGGCGCCGTTCCAGGTTGGTTATAACTCAAATCTACATTCGCCAAGAGTTTTGCAATATCAGCAACAATTACATTTTTATTTGGGTCAAAGTTATTCAATGTGATAGTTGATTTGTTAGGATTGCTACATGCCGTTGTGGGTTTTTGACTAGTTGTTTCAGCTTGACAACCTGTACTGCCTAAATGAATGAGAAAGCCCTGAGATTTAGCCATTTCATCATGAACGTGTTGCTTTTGACCTGTGGAAGTTAGTCGAGAAGTAAAATCAATGCGAGCAAATTTGTAACCAAACTGCCAATTCCACCATAATGATGTCAGGTTTAAAGGAGAAGGCGCCTGCGTCGAGTCTTCATGGTTAAGATTTTGTGGAACACCAAGAGAAAATCTTACAGCTTTGTATTTTCCTTTGGGAACCGTGCCAATAACATCAGTGCGCGTCTCAACTGTACCATTCACACAGGCGCCTGTCTTATTCTCAAAGTCGATTAATGCCACATTTTGATATTGCCATTTACCATCTTGGGCAAGAGTTAGGGGAACAACTTTACCCTGTGCATCAATTAAAGAAACATCATAAACGTAAAAACGAAAGTCTAGAGGAGTCACAGTAGTCGCAGCTTTGCCCAGTTTGTAATTACGACCGCAAGCAAAAGCTTGATTATTAACTTTACCAGTAAATTTAATTGTCACCTGTTGAGCAGCATTAGTTTGTTGAGAGTAAGCTGTACCTGAAAACACAATACTTCCTAAAGTCAAAGCAACCGCTAAATATTTTAATGATAATTTCATAATTCAAATGTCATGCTGAACGTAGTGAAGCATCTTTCGACTATTCTTAAGCTTCACATTATACCCTAATATAACCGTAAATACTCTACATTAAGCGTTGCAATAAAAGCTACTAGTGGTTCATGTCATTAATTTTGATATGTTGGGTAGCGTGACGCACCTTAAAGAGCGGGTGGTGTGTGAAAGCATTATGGTTGACATATCCAACTAATTGAGTATAAATTAGAGAGAGTACTCAATTAATTGAGTACTGTTAAGCATTTTTGAGAGAAATCATCATGTTGAAATCTTCGCTCTATCAAATCCAACTACCTGAAAATCCAAGCGCAGTTGTTTTTGTAAATGGCATGATTGCTCGCGATAGGTCTGGCTTTCTGTGGTTGTGGCGCCATCTCAACAGCATTCGTAAATCAACTCTTAAAGCACCAGGTTGTATCCAAGTCAAAGCGGGAATTTGTGGCGCCAAAGAAATCATTATGGTGAGCTACTGGGAATCTGAGCAGCATTTGATGGACTTTTTCCGAGGTACTGCCCATCGTCAGATGATGCAATTTAACACCCGTCATCCCGACAGTCTTTGTCTTTATAATGAGATGTACTATCCTGTCAAAAATGGAAAATATAGTCATGAACCACAGGGAATGGCAATGGTCTACGGACTTTAAATGATGACGAATAGTTCATAACAAATCACTCATCCGTTACATCCGTTGTATCCGTTGCCATTTTGTCAACTCTCAACCGACTTAAAAATAAAAGTCTACAAGCAATTATAAGTCTCTCGCAGTACTAATGTTTTTATAAATTAAAAGCTTTACTCTGAAATATGGAGTTTTCTATAAACAATTGATGCTGTGAACGAAGACGAATTTATCGAGCAGATTCAGGATGTACAAAGGCGTGTGGCAGAACTGAGACGTGATGCTAAAGATTTGCCTTTACCGCAAAAGAGTAGGTTGACTGAATCTTTGGAGCGGTTGACTAATGCTTTGCGAGATTTACAAGTTGCTGAGGAAGCTATACGTTTATTGCTTTCTGCTGTTCAGCAATCTAGAGATTCTATAGTTATTACTACCGCATTATTAGACCATCCGGGGCCAGAAATTGTTTATGTGAATCCGGCATTTACTGAGATGACAGGTTACGGTACAGAAGAAGTACTTGGTAAAACTCCACGTTTACTCCAAGGCGCCAATACAGATAAAAAATTACTCAACGATTTGCGTTGGCATTTACGTGAGGGTCAACCTTTTCATGGTGAAGCAATTAATTATCACAAAGATGGTACTGAATTTTTTGTGGAGTGGAATATTACACCAATTCGCAATGTAAATAATACAATTACACATTATGTAGCCATACAGCGTGATATTACCGAGCGCAAGGTTTCAGAGCAAGAACGAGAAAAATCACTTAGTCAAGAGCAAAAAAATCGAGCCGGCGCAGAAGCTGCAAATAGAGCTAAAGATGAGTTTTTAGCAACGCTTTCCCATGAACTTAGAACTCCTTTGACTCCTATTCTTGGTTGGTCGAAGGTACTGCAAATGAAACAACTTCCTGAAGCTAAAGTAAAAGAAGCTTTAGCACAAATTGAAGAAAATGCTAGACGACAAGCGCAATTAGTTGATGATTTACTTGATGTATCACGTATTACTCAGGGTAAATTAACATTGAGTTTAAGTTCGGTTCCACTTGTGGCGCCAATTAATGCAGCATTAGAAACGGTACGTCTCGCAGCACAAGCAAAATCAATTCATAT
Source organism: Calothrix sp. PCC 7716 (assembly GCF_019977735.1). GTDB lineage: Bacteria > Cyanobacteriota > Cyanobacteriia > Cyanobacteriales > Nostocaceae > Dulcicalothrix. The sequence goes on from NZ_AP025018.1 coordinate 8,637,087, forward strand.
CGAAACAATTTTGGATACAAGCATTCCAGTAGTAATAGGAGATATTGGTAGACTTCAACAAGTAGTGTGGAACATACTTTCTAATGCAATTAAATTTACCCCCGAAAACGGTAATATCATGGTTAAGCTAGAACGAGTTGACCATCATGCAATAATTACTGTTAGCGATACGGGTAGAGGTATTAATCCAGAATTTATAAGATATATATTTGATAGATTTCGTCAAGAAGATAATTCTATAACAAGAGAATTTGGTGGTTTAGGGTTAGGATTATCGTTATCACGGCAATTAGTCGAAGCGCACGGTGGTACAATTACCGCTAGCAGTCCTGGTGTTGGGCAGGGTGCGATTTTTACAATCACACTACCTTTGATGATAGACGCAATTCATAATGATTCATCAGATACGACAAATCAGACTCAAGAACAAGTTAATCTAAAAGAAACGCGCGTGATAGTCGTCGAAGATGAAACCGCAGCTTTAGAGTTTATTTCTTTTATTCTCGAAGAAGAAGGCGCCGTTGTCACTCCTGTAGCTTCAGCTAAAGCAGCACTTGCAGTACTGAAAAAATATCAGTTTGATGTATTAGTATGCGATATTGGACTACAAGAAACAGACGGATATACATTAATACGACGTATCCGTGCGTTATCGGAAAAACAAAATCGTAACATTAAAGCAATTGCTCTAACAGCTTATGCAAGTGAAGCAAACAAAGAACAAGCAATAAATGCAGGTTTTCAGATGCACATAGCCAAACCTTTTGAACCAAGCGATTTAATTGCCGCAATTGCCCAATTATTCAAAATGTAAGGTGGGCACAGCCCACCATACATACATATATATATATATACAAACAATTAAGCCTAGTCAGAGGTGACTAAGCTTAATGTCGATTTAAATGATTCAAACTAGTTTACTTTGAGATTACTTGAACAGTTAACAAATAAGGGTTTACATTGCGAACAAACTCAGCATTTTTTTGTTTTTCCGCTTTGGGATTTGGTTTGCTATCTAACGCTGATAGCATCACCACATTTAAATTATGCTGAACATTTGTTTTAGGCTACCGACCGGAGACACCTTGTCTTGAAGCCTTTTGATTTGGTTTGTGCCTTGTTTGGTGTCTTGATATTAATTTAGCACCACTAAAACAAGTGATATCTGTTTTTAACCTTTATTTACAACTGTTAAAGTTTCGCAATATATTATAAGAAACCGGGTTTCTACGATAAATCATCGTTTTCACGAATAGATATAAATAAGAAACCCGGTTTCTATCAAATCAACATTCCAGCAATTGCGGCAGTAATAAAACTAGCCAATAACCCGCCTATCATAGATTTAACACCCATACGCGCTAAATCATGCTGACGGTGTGGCGCCATTCCAGTAATACCACCAATGGTGATACCAATAGAACCAATATTGGCGAAGTTACACAAAGCGTAGGTAGCGATAATAATGCCACGCTCAGATATTTGCTTTTTTTCAATAACTGTTTTTAAGTCTAAAAAAGCGATAAACTCGTTTAAAATCGTCTTTTTACCTAACAAAGCTCCCACTTGCATACAATCAGATAGCGGTACTCCCATTAAAAACGCGAAGGGCGCCATTACAAATGATAAAATCCATTCCAGTGATAGCTGTGGCAATAGTACCCGCGCTCCTATCCATCCGAGTAAAGCATTAACAACGGCGAGTAAACCTAAAAATGCGATAATCATTACACCAACGTTGACAGCTAACTTAACGCCATCAATTGCACCAGTTGTTGCTGCATCAATTGCATTCACATAATTAGTCTTCACATCCATTTTGACGTTGCCCGCTGTTTCGGAAAGCTCAGTCTCTGGATAAAGTATCTTTGCTACAACCAATGCAGTTGGTGCTGTCATAAAAAATGCTGCTATGAGATGCTCTGCTGGTACACCAAACGATAAATAGGCGCCTAAAACCCCTCCTGCAACAGTTGCAAACCCCCCTGTCATCACCGCAAATAATTCTGATTGTGTCATGTTTGCGACATAAGGCTTGACTATAAGTGGTGATTCAGTTGGTCCCAAGAATATATTGCCAGCAGTCGATAATGACTCGGCACCGGAGGTTTGCATCGTTTTCATCATCACCCACGCCAAACCATTAACGACCCATTGCAAAATACCGTAGTGATATAAAATACTAATAAATGCTGAGAAAAATATGATAGTAGGAAGTATCTGGAATGCAAATAAATGGTCTTTATAACTGTCACCGAATACAAACTTGGCGCCGACATCAGAATATGACAGAAAATTTGAGACAATATCACCAAGGGATTTGAAGACTCTTAAACCCCAAGGAGTCTTGAGAATTAGTAGTGCAAATCCAAATTCAAGTCCTAAACCCCAAGCAATAGTACGCCAACGTATCGCCTTACGATTAACTGAAAGGGCATAAGATATACCAATAAATACTACGATACCAATTAACGAAATGCCACGCTCCATAATAACTCTCTAATTGCAACCCCTAAGACTCTAAGCTATAAAGGATACATCAATTGCGTTCAATGTTACGAAATAAACTATATATACTGGTTGTTGGGTTCCGTTCCTCCAACGTCACTTCACTCAACGGGGGAAACCCCCGCACGTGAGTGACTCCCCAACCTACTATCACCTAAAATAAATAGAAGCTGAATAGGGACAGGGTAATGGTACGGTTACAACTTTGGCAATGGCTAGTTTTGGGACTTCCTATAGCATCTATTGTGGGTTTTCTCTTGGTTGCTGCGGGTATGCAAATCCACGAATGGCGCCTAAACTGGATTTGGGCGGTTTTTACTGTTATGTTGGTTATTTGGCGCCAGTTGTTAGTTAAATGGACGAAACCAGTATTAACGCAGGTCGAAGAAGTTGTAGCAGAAATTAGTCGCGATTTAGAGACACAAGGTGATACGGTAGCGGTAGGAACACGAGCAAGTCAGGTTGAAAGTGCTTTAAAGGCAATATTGGAAGCATCGCAAAATGATGTGGCGATATGGGAAGATATACAAACTTTTTGGCAGCGATGCCTTGATTTAGTCGCAGCGATTGCCCAAATATATTATCCTGACGTTAAATATCCTCAGCTTAATATTTATGTTCCTCAAGCTTACGGGTTAATTCGGGGAACTGTCGATGATATGGATAGCTGGATGCAAAAGCTATCACCTGCATTAAACCAAGTTAGTATTGCCCAAGCATACGAAGCATACGAAGTTTATCAAAAACTGGAACCTTCCGCACGCAAGTTATTAAAAGTTTGGAATGCGGCACAATGGTTATTAAACCCTGCTGCTGCAGTAGCGAAACGCGCTTCGCAACGTTATAGTAACAAAGCAAACCAGCAATTGCTGGGAAATTTAAACCAGTTGATGCGCGAAGCTGCTTTAAGAAACTTGTGCAAGCAAGCGGTAACTCTTTACAGTGGTAAGGCTAATACATCTACTTTTATATCTAAACCAGCAACACCCGCATTACCACAAGAACCTAAAACCGAAACTTTACGCAATATCCTCATTCAAGCTCAACCTGTAGAGCAAGTCGAAGTAAAACCAGTTAATATTCTTATCGTTGGTCGTACAGGCGCCGGAAAAAGCAGTTTAATAAATACATTGTTCCAATCTGAGTTAGCCGAAGTAGACGTACTACCCAGCACCGATAAAATTCAAAGCTATCACTGGCAAATTGAAAATCAAGAAGTCTTAACGCTTTTAGATACACCAGGTTACGAACAAGTAAAAGGCGGCGCCTTGCGTGATACAGTCTTAGAATATACGCACAAAGCCGATTTACTATTATTAGTAACGCCAGTCCTCGACCCTTCACTACAAATCGATGTAGACTTTTTGCGTGATATAAAAGCCGAAGTAAAAGATTTACCGACTATATCAATTGTTACTCAAGTTGATAAATTGCGTCCAATTCGTGAATGGGAACCGTCTTATGACTGGCAAAACGGGGATAGACCGAAAGAAGTTGCAATTCGTGAAGCTGTAAAATATCGTGCAGAATTACTTAGCAACTACTGCGATATCATATTACCTGTTGTGACAAGCGATATTAAAACCAATCGTGAAGCATGGGGAGTAGACTCATTATCATTGGCGTTGATAGAAGCAATTAACCCAGCTAAACAACAGCGACTAGCTAGATTTTTGCGTGATGTTGATGCAAAAAGTTTAGCAGCAGCAAAGATTATTGATAATTATACGTTTCAAATGACAACGGCACAAGGAGTAACTGCATTATTAAAAAGTCCTGTGCTGCAATTTATTTCTACTGTGTCTACTGGTTCACCAGCACTTGCTAATTTGCTATCAGAGAAGATACCTGCTGAACAGTTACCTATTGTTATCGGTAAATTACAAATGGCATATGATTTATTTTCGTTGTTCAGTGCGGATAGTGAAGACTCTATAAGTTTTGACTTGCGGTCATTATGGACGCTGCTTTTAGATAATACATCGGCACCTGACCGTAATGCATGGGCATTTGGACGTGCGTTGGTTGAATATTGGACACAAAACTTAACAGTCGAGCAATTAAGAGAAAGGTTTGAGTTTTATTTGCAATCTTAGTTGGGGGGTAGCTGGCAACGGATGTAACGGATGTAACGGATGGGTTATTGAGTCAAAAAGTCGCAGTTTTGTAATAAAACTGAAAATCAAGCATTAATGAATGCAGGACTTACGCAAAAATTCAAGAAACCAGGTTTCTGTGCGTAAGCCTTATGGTGTTATAAATATCATAATTATACTACTTTGGTTCCAGTTGCATAGATAAAATAATTATCTGTCACCTTGACATCAGCTTGAAACCCGGCTTTTATAAGATGAGTTTGAAGTTGTTCAGGTTGATAAAAAACTTTGACAATTTGGTATTCTTGACCATTATTCAATTTTCTACTTACATATATATCCTTGTTATCTTTCAAAGTATGATTGTTAGCTGTAGATGTAGGCTCGTAACGGGAGTCAATAGCAAATATCTTTCCACCAAGACGCACAGAATTGTATATTTTTTCTAAAAAGGCATCAATTAATTCTGGTGGAACATGGGATAACCAAAATGAAAAAAACACTAAATCATATTCTCTATTAGGTTCCCATTCAAATAAATTTACTTGGTGATAATTAACTTTAGGTGAGTTTAATTTGTAACGATTGATTTCAATGACTTCTTGGGAAGCATCAATTGCAGTAATTTTATTGCCAATATTTAAAAGTTCTTGTGTCCAGATACCTGTTCCTGATGCTAGTTCTAAAATATCATTAAATTTACCAAGTTGACGTAATGCACTTTTTAAAACATCAACCTCATTGAACCAACGTGTATTGAACATCTCTCCACGGTCATAACGTCCCTGTCTATAAAACCATTCATCATATTCACTTGCGCGCGCACGGTAATATTCAATTTGTTGTTGAATGATATTATTTATCATAGTTCGTTTTCTATTTAAAGCTTATGTACTACTTTACATAAACACCTGTAATGTCTTACCTTAATCATAATAAATCTAGCAAAGCAATTATACAATCTTACCTCTGTGCCCTCTGCGTCTCTGTGGTAAGATAAACAATTTTTACCACGGAGGCACAGAGAACACAGAGAAATATTTTTAATTCACAAGCTTTGAAAGGGGGTAATTAATGTGTTAGAACTCTATAGCTATTATCGTTCCACAGCATCTTATCGGGTCAGGATTGTATTAGAACTGAAAAAGATACCTTATATTTATAGGAGTGTCTATAAATTACGAAAAAATGACCCAGAGTTTACGGCATTCTATAGCAAGATTAATCCTCAAAAGATGGTTCCAACTCTTATTGATAATGAAGCTGTTATTAGTCAGTCTTTAGCTATTATTGAGTATCTTGAAGAGCGCTATCCCGAACCTGCACTTTTGCCAAATGACCCTTTAGCACGAGCTTATATACGCCAAATTGCTCAGTTAATAGCTTGTGATATACATCCTTTAAGTATTATGAGAGTTCGTAAGTTTTTTACTTCGACAATGGATTTTAGCTCCTCGCAAAAAATGAATTGGTATCATCACTGGGTCAATGAAGGTTTAAAAGCTTTAGAAGAACTTTTGGAATTAAATAAATTTCGTGGTAGCTTTTGCTATGGAGATGAACCAACTATAGCAGATGCATTCCTGGCGCCTCAAGTTTATAATGCTGAACGGTTTGACTGTTCTTTATCTCCATATCCAATTATTCGCCAAATCAATGAAGTATGCATGAACCATCCTGCATTTATTGCTGCACAACCGCATTTACAACCTGATGCTTCAGAATACAATCCTAACGATGAATATTAAAAAATCTAATATATTTAGCAGAGTGAATCGACAATGACATCATCACTTATTATTATTTGTGGCTTACCTTGTACAGGAAAAACAACTTTGGGTAAAAAATTAGCTCAAGATTTATCATTGCCATTTATTAGTAGAGACAGTATTAAAGAATCGCTTTTTGATTCTTTGGGCTGGTTAGATAGACAATGGTCAAAAAAGCTAGGAGTCGCCAGTTATAATTTACTGTATTATTTTATAGATTCTTTAGTATCTAAAAATATTTCTATGATAGTGGAAAGTAATTTTCAAGCAGCATATGACACAGAAAAGTATAGAGATATACAAAATAAATATGCTTTAAAGCTAATTCAGATTCATTGTTATACGAGAGGGGAAGTTCTTATTGAAAGATTCAAACAACGCTCAGAGTCTGGTGAAAGACACCCAGGTCATGTAGACCATTTAAATTACGAAGAATTTAAAACAGTCTTGTCAAAGGGGGAATACGAAATTTTAGGTGTAGAAAGTACAAATTTTAAGATTGATACAACAGATTTTGATAGAATAGACTATAAATTTTTAATTGATACTCTGAAATCAATCTTCGAGCATTAGTTGGTCTTCGTCCCCTAATTATTGTAGGCGCCGCTGTGCTAATTAGTAATATTATTATAATTGGGATATTTATTGGCGATATTTTTGTAAACGCTCGCCCAATGTTCTTGTATGCAACTCAAATAAATGATTGTCGTAATCATAAAAGTATAAAGAACTTCCTTCACCTTCTACACGACTGCGACCTACCCTTACATCTACTTCAATATTCTTAATTCTTTTTTCATACATCTCAAAATCTTCTTCGTCAATTTTAAATGCGATATGATTATAAGTTCTTTCTGCTAAAGGTTCTCCTTCCATAATGGCAATCCACAAACCATTTATAAGAAAAAATTTCTCCTTTGATAGAGAGAAAGTTTTCTCTTCACTACAATAAACTTCTTCAGCGTCAAATACATATGTTAAAAATTTTGTCGTTTTTTTTAAATCTTTAACAATAAAGGTTATGTGGCTAATTCCTTGAATCATATGAAAAATAATTCTTCAATTATTTTGTAAAAATTATTGCGCTTTGTAACTCCGGAAAAACTTTTGATACTTTATATCATGTCCGGGGGCACACCCATAGTAAAAGGGAAATGAAAGACGATACAATCCTCCTGTGATTCGGTCGAGCATATCGCCAATATTACACACAAATGAATTGGAAATTGGCGGCAAAGATAATCAGCAGTGGGGTTTGATTGGTGGGAGTATGGAAATTGGGGAGTCGTAGGAAGATACTGCTAGATGTGAACGTTTTTAACCCCTGGCGCCTGTTACATATGCAGCAGTAAGAGGATGTTGTGGAGAGTTAAATATTTGCTCTACGGCGCCCGTTTCAATTAACTGTCCAACATTGTCTTGTACCCAAAATAAAGCAGCTTTATCAGCGATGCGTCTGGCTTGCGCTAAGTTATGAGTGACAACTAATAATGTATAGCGTTTTCTTAAACTGACAATCAAATCTTCTACAATACCACTCGAAATTGGGTCAAGAGCGCTACATGGTTCATCTAATAATAGAACTTGCGGTTGTAATGCTAAAGCTCGCGCTATACATAAACGTTGTTGTTGTCCTCCAGAAAGAGCTAAAGCTGAAGTGTGTAATCTATCTTTTACTTCTTCCCATAATCCGACATCTCTAAGAGTTGTTTCTATAATTGATTTTATTTGCTCACGGTTACGAATGCCATGTTCTTGTAATGGTAATTCCAAGTTTTTCCAAATCGATAAAGGAAAGGGATTCGGTTTTTGAAATATCATCCCGACTCGACGACGTAATGCTATTGTGTCTATTTTTTTATCTAGTACTTCTAAGGCGCCTATACGAATTCGCCCTTTTAAGCGACAATGGGGAATTAAATCGGTCATGCGGTTAAGACAGCTAAGAAAGCTAGTTTTTCCACAACCACTTGGCCCAACTATAGCCAAAATTTCTCCTATGTTGATAGATAAAGTAACATTAGTAAAGGCGGTTTTTTGTCCGTATTGGAGGGTAAGATTTTCTGTCTGAATTAATGGTTCTGTATTTATAGTACTTACAGAGTAACTTTCTGGCTGTTGCATTAATTTATAATCCTCCGTTGTAACCAATTTTCAGCAATCCATGCGGCGGTGCCATTTATTAATAATAGTAGTAATAGTAATACTAATGCTGAAGCATATGCATTTTTATCTCCACCAGATATATTCATCGACAAATCATAAATATGAATCGAGAGCGCGCGTCCTGAATCTAAAAGTGATTCGGGCATTCTATCAACGTAACCACTGGTAAAAATTAATGCCGCAGTTTCCGCAATTGCTCTGCCAATGCCTAGTACTAATCCTACAACCAAACCAGGAACGGCAGCAGGTAATAATAGTTTAAATAACGTAGTTGTACGCGAAAAACCAAGGGCAGCGGCGCCTAATCTATACTCGTTGGGAACAGCCCGAAACCCTTCTTCTGTAGAGCGAATAAGAATTGGAAGAACCATACAAGCTAGGGTTAAACCTCCTGATAAAATCGAAAATCCTAGCCCTAAAAACTTGCAAAAGAAAACATTACCAAATAAACCAAAGACTATCGAAGGTACACCAGCTAATATATCTAAGCTACGCCGTACTAAAACGCTAAATATACTATCAGTTGGTGTGAATTCTGCTAGTAATACTTCTGTACCTACACCAACAGGAATGGAAACCGCCATACACACACCCATAATTAAGAAAGTAGAAACGAGAATCGGTGCAATTCCCCCTTCCCTACCTGCATTTTCTGGTTCATTCGTTAGAAATTGCCAATTTAAATTTCCGATTCCATGCCATAATAAATCACCAAGTATCCAAAAGAAAATACTACTTACTAAAATAGCTGTTGCCCAGACAATAATTGTTGGCGCCGATTGAAAGCTTACTTTTTGAGAAGATTTACGATTTAGAAAAGCAGCTTTCATCATTTGTATATGTTTCCTTGACTAATAACTTCAGCAATAGCAACTAACAAAGCAATCAATATCATTAATACTAAACCGCTAACAAACAAAGCTGAACGATGGTCTCCTGTAGCATAAGCCATTTCTAGAGCAATATTCGCCGTCAAAGTCCGAATTGGGTCGAATAAACTTTTGGGAGTTTGTACAACATTGCCACAAACCATCAAAATTGCCATTGTCTCCCCTATCGCGCGTCCTGTTTCTAAAATTAAACCTGTAAATAATCCTGATTTAGCAGCAGGTAACACGACTTTGCGAATAGTTGCCCACCGGGATAATCCTAAAGCAGCAGCACCCTGAATATAAGAAGCTGGGACTTTCGCCAAACTCGCATCGCTTGTCAGAGCTATTGTTGGCAGAATCATTACTGTAAGAATTGCAATACCAGCTAATAAACTTGGGCCTGGTGGATGCATTTTAGCAATAAGAGGTACTAGCACTACCAATCCCCAAAATCCATAAACTACAGAAGGAATTCCCGCGAGTAATTCAATCAACCGACGGTATAACTTAGCTACTGAAGAAGGAGCATAAAATTGGCAAAATATAGCCGATATAATTCCTATAGGGGTAGCAATTAACACGCTACCAACCATTGCTAATAGCGTACCCCATAACATTGGTAAAAGGTTATATAAACCAGCGCTAGGATTCCAAGAAGAATCAGTGAAAAAGCGGGTGATTCCAACGTTATTAAGAACTGATAGCGATTCTAATATAAGGAAAACAACAATTAAAATCGCAATTGCACCCGCAATTACTCCCAATCCTCGTAGTATCCAAACTAACCAAATATCATTTGGAGACGAGAACGAAGTTTTGTTTTTTAACAATGTCACTTACCTGTTGTGATTCTGCAAAGTCAATAAATTCTTTTGCCAGTCCTTGAGGTTGGGTTTTTGTTACCAAATTGAGCGGACGGGAAATTGGAAAAGTACCATTTTGAACATTGGCTGTTGTTGCTGCGATACCATTTACTGGTAGTAATTTTATCGCAACTCCATCTTCGGCGCCATGTTCGGCAGAACCTATCGAAACATAACCAATAGCATTTGCATTTCCAGCTACAGTTTTAATTCCCTGCTGATTTTCGCCAATTACTACCTGTGGTTTGATATCAGTATTTTTCAACTTGAAGTAGTCGGTGAATAATTCTAGAGTAGAACGTCCTTCAGCTTTGTTGACAACGGTAATCGTTTCGTCTTTACCGCCAACAGAGCGCCAATTAGTTATCTTACCCGTATAAATATCAACTATTTGCTTATCGGTAAGCGATTTGACAGGGTTATCTTTATTAAGAATCACCGTCACTCCATCACGAGCAATTGAAAACGCTTTTAAATCCTTCTCTTCCGACTTGAGCGCGCGGGAAACCATGCCAATATCAACTGTACCTTGACGAGCATCTGTAATACCGCGAGAAGAACCACCCGACTGTACATCAACCCTAACTCCAGAATGCTCAGTCTCAAATCTTTTAGCAATTTCCGCCACTAACGGCGCCACAGTACTCGAACCAGTCAGCACGAGTTTGCCCTGATAATTATTAGTATTATTAATTACAGCATTATTAGGTGTAGAACAGCCTTGCAAAGAAACACAAGCTGTCAAAGCAAGCATTCCCGTAACTAAAAAACGCGATTGTTTCATTATCTATATATGTATGTATCCTAGTATCAGCTAAACCAAAGAACACAGCAGCCAAGATTTAAAGCTTTACTCGCAACCACTCTTACGGATGGCGCCAGACGATAGACAAACCCTTTGCGATAACGTTCTCGAACTACAAATTCTGCTGCGCGTAAAACTTGCAAGTGATGAGAAAGCAAACTTTGTTCCAAACCTAGAACTGCATTCATCTCTCCAACCTGCATTGGACTCTCTATAAGGAGTTTTAACACCGCTAGACGGGTGTCATCTGCAAGCACCTTGAGCTTTTGAGCGCAATCAACCTTGGTGTCTATATCGTTCACGTCTTTTCCTACCTAATCAGTTCATTATTAAATAAGAAATTACCCCTCCTTATTGCAAATTTATTTTCATTCATATGAAAAATTATTCATGTATTGTGTAAAAATTATCACTGCTTTCAATCTTCTTTAACCAATTTTTAATCAAAACTTAATATATTTTTAAAATCTAGCACCCCTGGCAACGGATGAGCGCGGATGTAACGGATGTATCTGGCGAGAGAATTTGATTTTTTTCAAATGCTTTTCACCTCAGCAATAAAGGCGCCTGAAATCTATACCTCTAGATAGTCGCCAATAAATACACTTTGGTTAAGTTAGGACTTACGCTGCTACACTAAAGCTGCAAATAGTTCTTGAGGTGAATAAGATTGAGCAATAGATTGGATTTTAGCTAAGTCAAGCATCGCTATATCCTTTGTTTTCTAATTTTGCCTAAGTTCTTCAAATCATACAGCAAAATTATAGTTCAGGTGTATTTTTAGGAAAGTGACTACCAAATGGCGCCATTTAATAATTTAACGAGTAATCCCTACCCAGGAACACGACGTGTAATGATGGGTTCTCGCGGTGCAGTTGCCACGAGTCAACCAAATGCAGTTGCGGCAGGTATGGAGATGTTTTACTTGGGAGGAAATGCAGTTGATGCAGCTATTGCAACAGCTATTGCCCTGACAGTTGTGGAACCTACTTCTAACGGTATTGGTTCAGATGCGTTTGCTATTGTTTGGGATGGAAAAATTCACGGTTTAAATGGTTCTGGTAAAAGTCCTCAAAATCTTACACTTTCGCATTTTGCAGAATTTACTGAGGTACCAGAACGAGGTTGGCATTCTGTAACTGTACCTGGCGCCGTTTCGGCATGGCGTGCTTTATGGGAACGTTGGGGAAAGTTACCATTTGAGACTTTATTTATACCAGCAATTCGTTATGCTGAGTTAGGTTTTCCTGTGGCGCCAGTTACATCGATATTATGGAAAGCAGCAGAAAGCATTTTTTTACCTCTTGCAGGTGTGGAGTTTGAACCGTTTAAAAAAGTCTTTTTTCCTAAAAATAGGGCGCCTGCTGCTGGGGAAATTTGGGCTTCTCAACTTCATGCTGAAACATTAAGGGAAATTGCTGCTACAGGTGGTGAAAGTTTTTACCGAGACGCGCTTGCTCAAAGCATGGTTGAGTTTGCTAATGCAACAGGTGGATACTTAAATTTGAATGATTTAGCAACACATCAAGCTGAATGGGTGGCGCCAATTTCTACCAACTACCGAGGTTTGACAGTTTGGGAAATACCTCCTAATACTCAAGGTATTGCCGCATTAATTGGTTTAAATATTCTTTCTGGTTTTAATTTATCTAATTATCCACGAGAGTCAGTAGAAAGTTACCATTTACAAATCGAAGCAATAAAACTAGCTTTTGCTGATTTACATAAGTACGTTGCTGATGAACGTTTTTTTGCTATACCTACTGAGCATTTTCTTGACCCTAATTATGCAGCAAGGCGCCGTGCTTTAATTACAGACACAGCTATTCCACTAGCTTCCCCAGGATTACCAACAGGAGGAACAGTATATTTAGCAACTGCTGATAATGACTTGATGGTATCTTTTATACAATCAAACTATCATGGATTTGGCAGTGGAATACTCCCACATAATACAGGTATTGCATTACAAAATCGAGGTTACGGATTTACCCTAGAATCAGGACACGCAAATCAATACGCACCAGGTAAACGTTCATTACATACAATAATTCCTGGTTTTCTCACCCAAGACAACCAACCTATAGGGTCATTTGGAGTAATGGGAGCAGCAATGCAACCGCAAGGACATTTACAAGTAGTAACCAATATGGCTGATTATGATATGAATCCGCAAGCAGCTTTAGATGCTCCCAGATGGCGTTTTAATATTGGTTCTCAAGTATTTCTAGAACCGAGCGTACCGCAACTTATAGCTCAACAACTTTCTGCGCGCGGTCACGATGTACAATACAGCTCAAATATTGGGCTTTTTGGTCGCGGTCAAATTATTTGTAAGCACAATGGAGTTTTTATCGCTGCAAGTGACTACCGTGCGGATGGGTTAGCAAGCGTTTGGTAATATATAGCAATCCGCGCATCATTTGTAAAATTTGTGCATTGTAAAGACCGAATTAAATACGGTCTATTCAGCAAAATTGCTGTAGCACAAAAGATTTATTTAAAAGATTGTAATATTACTTTTCTAGCTAGTTTAGGCTGTAACTTATCATCGTAAGGCAAGGGTCGAATAAAGTTTTTATAACCAGCTAACTTTTTGGGCATATAATCAGGATGACGGAGCCACGAGTATTTATCGCTTAATCCCCAAGTAATAATTGTATCTATACCTTCTGCAAAACAAACGTCTAAAAATCGCTTATACCCATCAGCTACCATTGTATCTAATTCAGCTAATGTATTAGGTATTGGTGTGTCGATAATTACATCAAGTTCTGTTATAATTGGCTTGACTCCGGCGCCTTTTAGCTGTTTCAAAAAGGTTCTAAATGCTGTTGCGTTCCATGTGTAGTTTTTTGAAAACCACATATGTGCCTGTAAACCAACCGCGTCGAGTTTAACGTTATTTTTCTTTAGATACTTAACTAAATTTAAATATTTATTCTGTTTCCATCCTGCGTCTTCACATCCAAAATCGTTAATTACAAATTCTTTTGTATTATCTATTGCAGCAGCTATTTGAAAAACATCTCGAACATATTCAATTTTTACACCTTTACGCAGTCCGTTTTGGTCTTCAGCTTCTTTCTCGCTATCTGCAACAACTTCATTAACGATATCCCAGGAATAAAGCGTTTTATTATTGCGATAACGTCCTAATATAGCAGTAAAGTGACGTTCAACATCAGAAAGCTTTGCTGGATAAGCTAACCAGTCAGGCCTTGCCATGTGCCATACAAGTGTATGCCCCCGCAATTTAATATTATTCGCTGCACAAAAATTAATACTTCTGTCAGCTGGTGCAAAATTAAATTGTCCAGGTGATGGTTCAATAACAACCCATTTAAAAGCACCTTCGGTAGTTGCAACAGAACATTCACGACTAATTAAGTTAGCATAAGCTTTATCTTGCTCTATATTCCTCTCTGAAATAGCGCTGCCGTAAAACTTTTTAACTCGACGGGCAGCATCTTTAAGACTAGTTGAAGTTGCATCTGCAACAAAGGCATTTGATACCGTTATTGATGTATCATTAGTGAATAAATCTTTACATGATACCAATCCGGCGCCTACAGCAGTCATTAAAAATCTTCTTCTATACATGCTTTTTCAAGGGAGGTTTGAGCTTACCTAATATATAGACGTAAATATTAATACTTGTGTTTCCAGAAACCAGGTTTCTACGGGTTTCTAAAAGGGCATCTTGGTTTGTAAAGATAATTTTCCTAAAATTGGATGTGTAAAGTGAAGCTCGCGTGCGTGTAAATGTAATCTATCTGATGAGTTATCGGTTCCATATAACCTATCGCCTAAAATTGGTGTTCCAAGTCCTTGTTTATCGGCAGCATGAACTCGTAACTGATGCGGGCGCCCTGTTAGAGGTGTAAACTCAATACGAGTATAATTACTCTTATCCATTACTTTATAATGAGTTGTGCATTTTTTTCCATGCTCCCAGTTTACTTCTTGGTATGGACGGTTTTGTGGATTTCCCCAAAGTGGAAGTTCGATGATACCTGTGTCTGAATTTATGTTACTAGAAAGTACAGCTTCATAGACTTTGTGAACTTGTCTTTGTTGAAACTGCACAGCAAGTTGACGATATATATCTAAATTACGTGCAATTAGTAATATTCCTGATGTATCCTGGTCTAAACGATGTACAGGAATTAATTTCATGCCATCGGTTAATGTATTACGTAAACGGCTTAATACACTATCTTGCGTATTACGATAGCGACCAGGAACGGATAGTAACCCAGAAGGTTTATTAATAGCTATTATATATTCATCTTCATATAGTAAATTTTGAGGGGGCGCCATTATTTCTGGTGTATGTAAACCAGAAAGTAGAAACCCCATAATAGGTTGACAACGTTCGGAACAGGCGCCATAAAACTCTCCTTGAATTTTATCACCGTTGGGTAATGACTCTCCCCACCAAAACTCAGCCATCGCCAAAGGTTTTAAATTATGTGTAGCAGCATAATGAAGTAATTTTGGGGCACAACAGTCACCTGTTCCAGTTGGTGCTTGCGGCATTAATTGCTGTAACGATTGTGACATTCCTAAAAAATTAGTCAGCGAATATACTGCGTGCATTTTGGCTTGGAGTTGACGCGATATTTCTTTACGCTGCTGTTTTAATTCGGTAATACGGGTGTTGGCTGATTCAATAATTTGTTTTAATGGATGTAATGCTTTATCACGTTGACGTTTGAGTAATTTTTTTTCAATACCATCTCGACGACTCTCTTCTAGAAGTTCTTCTTCGTTTATATTAGATAATTGCAGGCGCCTTTCTTGACGCTGCTGTTTACGTTGTTGATGGCGTGTATTTAATTGTTGTATTTTGTCTGAAAAGTGAAGCGATAAGTTTTCATATTCTTGACGCTCAGGCATTTGTTGTAAAGTTATTAATTCTTGTTTGATCGCATCTAACTGTGAAAGCACCTGTGTTTCGTCAAATGCAACTTCTGTACGTCCAGGTATAGGTGGCGCCCAACCAGGTATAAAACTTTCACCATTCAATAATCCTGAGAATGCTTTAATAACTCTAATATCACCTGATGGTAATTCTACAATTAATATTCCATACATTTTACCTTCTTGACAATAACGCGCGTCTTGTTCTAGATGTCGCATCAAACCACGCGCAACTTCTTCTGAAAGGGCAGTTCGAGGAAGTCGCTGTGAATATCCTTCGTAATAGTAGTTGGGAGGCGCCGAACTTTCTAATACTGGATGAATGAAGTCTGAAACTTTATGTAGTTTAATCATAAGAGATCCCCCCTAACCCCCCTTAATAAGGGGGGAACAAGAAAGTAGACATTAATATTAACTTCTTCATTAAAATATTATAATTTAAAGCCCCCCTTATTAAGGGGGGTTGGGGGGATCAAACTAGCAGAATCAACATCTAAAAATAACGTTGCCTGCGATTGATGACGTAAAATAGAAGCTGGACAAGTTGTTGTCACTTGACCTTGCAGCATTTGAGCGATGATTTTTGCTTTCCGTTGACCCGGCGCCAGACAAATTATTCTCTTAGCAGCGCAAATTGTAGGTATTGTAACAGTAAAAGCATATTGGGGCACTTGTTCAATATTAGAAAAATATCCTGTATTAACCTGTTGTTGACGGTTAACTTCGTCTAGTTTAACTAGTTTCACGATGTATTGGTCATTAAAATCTGCAACTTTGGGGTCATTAAATGCCAAATGCCCATTTTCTCCAATACCCAATAAACACAAATCAATCTTGTCTGTTTGTAGCAGTTGTGAGTAACGCGCGCACTCTATCAATGGTTGTTGAGTATCTCCTTCGATATAATGAAATACCTGGGGATGAACTTTTTGCTCAACCTTTTCTCTTAGGTATTGTCTGAAACTTGCTGAATGGTTAGCCGAAATTCCTAAATACTCATCTAAATGAAAACAAATAACCCGTGACCAGTCAATACCACCTAGTGATATCAACTCGTCTAAAAACTTAAGCTGTGAATTACCTGTTGCTAATAATACACTTGCTGTTTCTTGTTCCTGCAAAACATTATATAGATACTCGTATACAATTTCAGCAGCAGCGCGCGCTATCTCAGCTTCAGAGTTATAAACATTTACCTTAAGGGATGAGACGCTAAAGTTCTTTGACGGATTTATCATATGTTGTAAAGCTCTGTAGGATAAGCGTCTTGCCTGTCATACAGGATTATTGATTTATCGAATTACTCTCATATTATAGTTTCCCGACTATAAAGAGCCTATGGCGCCACTAACAAAACGGACGCTTATATAATTACTGTATTTGTATAAAAACAATATACGTATATAAACGTAATTATCAGGGTTAATATACAGGCGCCTTTCTCACGAGTTTCTATAAATGGTAGTATTACCAAGTAACTCAATAGTAAATTTTATATAATTAGAATGCATATTCCTGAGATCACTCAAATACTGTTGGCAGCGAAAGAAGAGAAAGGGCTAAGTTTTGAAGATTTAGCTAAACTCGTGAAAAGAAATGAGGTCTGGGTTGCTTCTGTAATTTATCGCCAAGCTAGTGCTTCACTCGAAGAAGCAAAAATTTTAGTTGATGCGCTAGAAGTTCCTCCACTCTATGCTTCTGAGTTAACGAAGTATCCTATTAAAGGTAGTGATTCTATTGTACCAACTGACCCTTTTATTTATCGTTTTTACGAAATTATGCAGGTGTATGGACTACCTCTCAAGGATATAGTCCAAGAAAAGTTTGGCGATGGAATTATGAGCGCGATTGATTTTACTTTAAATGTGGATAAGGAAGAAGACCCAAAAGGTGATAGGGTTAGAATTATTATGTCTGGTAAGTTTCTTCCTTATCAAAAATGGTAATTTTGCTTTGCAACGGGCAAGGATGCCCATTCCACAATATGAATCATTTAATTTTTGGAAGTTTTAAAGTAGAAGTGTTTATTTCTCAACCTGATATTAAACTACCATAGATTTTAAGAGGTTGTTTGAAAAGTGTTGTTTTTTGTCATGCTGAGGCACGTTAACGCAGTTTTCCCGCAGGGTAGCATCTCAGTATACGCACCAAAACGTAGATTCTTCCTTCCGTAAGACTCCACTCAGAATGACAATTTATACCTTATCTGACTTTTCAAACATCCTCTAACAGTATGGTCGTCACTGATCACCATACAAATGCGCCTTAAATACAAACGCGCTGCGACACAATGCTATTGTTTAACGTTCTCTTGAACAGTTTTTACATCCAGCTTTAAGCGTTCTGCTATTTGCTCGATAGTAAACCCTGCCTCTCGTAAGATAGGGATAGTCGCCATTTTTTGTTTAAGTACACCTTCCTCAACGCCTTCTAAATATACTTTGCTTTTTCTTAGCGATTCTAACTCAAGCATAGCTTCTAGTTCCTTTACTGATAAGTTTGGAAGTTTGTCCATTACCACCGTTTGAATAAATTGTAGAACTTTTTCTTTTAAAGCGGGACTGGTAATTTCTGAATTTGTTCTAACTACTAACTGTCGAGCTAATTTCCCTATTTTCTCTCTACCTTTCTTCTTGGCAACTAAACACATGTTAGGTGGTTTTTTTGGGTCAAATACATCATTATTTTGCCAAAAAAGCTGTTGTAGAAGTCACCGTCCTTATATCCTTGTGCTTCGACAAAATATAGTGGCATAAAGCTATATCCTGAGCTTGTTTTGTATAAACCATCTAAGCGATAACTTTGTTGCTTGAGTTCTTCGGCACTGAACTCGTATCCGGTTTTATTATCCTGTCCTTCACCGATGAGTTCAAAAAATAGCTCTGGTAGGTTTTGAAAGATTTTGTAGAAGAGTGGATCTGCTGTCATTCACTTTTCGCTCACACCAGGAGACGTGGTAGATTTTGATTAAGTAAAATATTACCATATAGTTTAATTGTTTTATGTCCATATATAAATTTTGACGTGCAAGCGAATTTTGGACAGGCGCCCGTTCTCATGTAAAATATGTAAAGAAAGTTTATGCTTTATTAACTTTATTTACATAGCTTATGCTGACAGCACTTCTGTTTGACTTAGATGGAACCCTCGTCAACACTGACCCTATCCATTTTGTAGCTTGGCAGAAAATGCTGAGTCGCTATGGTATAGATATAGATGAAAGTTTTTACCAGAAAAATATTAGTGGTAGATTGAACCCAGAGATACTTGCGGATATTTTGCCACAATTGTCACCGCAAGAAGCTGTAGAATTTGCGGATGAAAAAGAAGCGATGTTTCGAGAAATGGCGCCATCTTTACAGCGTTTACCAGGACTAACCGAGTTATTAGCTTGGACAGACACGCATAATATTAAGCGTGGATTAGTTACAAATGCACCACGTGCAAATGCTTACTTTATGTTAGAAGTTTTAGGATTAGGCGCCGCATTTGAATTGATAGTATTAGCAGAAGACGAAGAAAAAGCAAAGCCAGACCCCACACCCTACCGAGTCGCTGCACAACGTTTAGGTGTTAGTGTAGAAAACGCGATTGCTCTTGAAGATTCACCATCGGGTATTAGGTCTGCTGTTGGTGCAGGTATAAAAACTATCGGTATTGCATCAACTCATGACCCAGAAAAATTATGCGAGATAGGCGCCTGTATGGCAATACCCGACTTTACCGACTTACGTTTGTGGACATTTTTAGACTATCAACTAAATTCTCAACTCTCAAAAGCAGGAATTCACTTATAATGAAAAATAAAAATTATGAATAAAGATGAATTTGCTATTTTTTTTGAAGAATCTATAGATAATCTTCAGCGTAAGCAGGAAGATTTAAAAGACAAATACGCTTTTGGAAGTTTTCCTAAGTATTGCTTTGACCAAGAAATAGGAACGCTGCAATTTCAAGATGACCAAGACCAGGTGCAGGTTGAAGCGCTTGTTACACCTATTGGTAGTTTCTCGTATAAAAGCGAAACATGGCAGTGGTCGTGGGCAAATTCGTCGATACTTGAGCGTTTACGGGTAAAATCTGAGAGAATAAAGGAACTCTACACATTTACAGGCGCCCCAATTTTTGAGGCATCTATAGTCAAAGTGAATGAGGAGCAAGCTTGGGAGCTTTCAGCGATGGCAGTTGAATATTTAAAGTCCTTGGGATGTTATTCTATGCCTTACGAGGGAAGACAATTGCGAAATTTTGTTTCTATAGATGAAATTATCAAATGCCCGAAGGACCTGAGATTAAATTAGCAGCAGCCAAAATTGCCAAAGCTATTTGTAACGTACCCATAACTGATATATTCTTTGCTTTTGACGCACTGAAAGAGTTTGAAAAAATTCTGACAGGTCAGCAAGTAGTGTCCGTCAAACCCAGAGGCAAAGCATTATTAATTCGATTTAGTAATGACCTTAGTATATATAGTCACAACCAACTTTATGGACTTTGGTATATACGTGACGCAAATACTTATCCCAAAACAAACAGACAATTAAGGTTAGCAATTCACACGCATAAAAAATCAGCTTTATTATACAGCGCATCAGATATATCTGTTCTTAATGATGCTGAAATCGCTGTACATCCATTTTTAAAGAGTCTTGGGCCCGATGTATTGGATGAAGCTACAACTATAGAACAAGTTGAAGAACGGTTGCTTGATAAACAATTTTATAGGAGAGGGTTGGCGCCGTTATTACTCAATCAGCAATTTATTTGTGGAATAGGTAATTATCTTCGTAGTGAGATTTTGTTTGTAGCACGTATAAATCCTTCATTCCGTCCTATGGACTGTACTAGCAGGCAAATTCAGAAACTAGCAGAAGCAGTAGTTGTAATTCCTCGTAAATCTTATATTACTAAGGGAATTACAAATGATATCGCCATTGCGACAAAGCTTAAAGCTGCTGGTAAACCACGCAAAGCTTATCGTCACTGGGTTTTTAATCGAGACAATCAACCTTGTCACGTTTGTAGTACGACTATTATTAAAAGTGTAATGGGCGCCAGACGCATTTATTATTGTCCTCAATGCCAGAGTTAATTGTCATTAATCGCATAGTATTGTCATTAATCGCATAGTATTGTCATAAGTCGTATAATATTGTCATTAATCGCATAATATTGTCATTAATCGCATAGTATTGTCATTAGTCGCATAATATTGTCATTAATCGCATAGTATTGTCATTAGTCGTATAGTATTGTCATTCTGAGCGTAGCGAAGAATCTAACGTAAAAACTAGATATTATTAGATGCTTCACTGCGTTCAGCATGACATGTAAGGGCATTCGTTACATCCGTTACATTCGTTACATCCGTTACATCCGTTGCCAACTATTCTTGAACTGCTGTAAACGCACGCTCTAATGCTTCGAGTGCTAAATTAATTTCAGCTTCGGTGACAATTAATGGTGGTACAAAACGAATTACTTTTGGTCCTGCGGGGACTAATAACAACCCTTCTTTAATTGCAGCATTAACTACATCACTAGAAGTTAACTCCACATTTTCGTGTAATTCCATACCATTAATTAATCCCCAGCCTCGGACATCACTGATAAGCTGTGGATATTTAGCGGCTAATTGCTTCAATCCTGCGCGTAATTGTTCTCCTCTGGCTTCAACGTTTGCAAGTATATTTTGTTTCTCTATAGTTTCGCATACGGCTAACGCAACTCCACAAGCAAAAGGATTTCCCCCAAATGTCGAAGCGTGTTCACCAGGTTGGAATACATCACAGAATTTTTTGGCTAACATGGCGCCTATAGGAATACCACCACCCAAACCTTTAGCACTAGTCAAAATATCTGGCTCAACACCAAGCTGTTCATAACCCCATAGTTTACCACTACGTCCCATGCCAACTTGCACTTCGTCAAATATTAATAGTACTCCTGTCTCATTACAAATTTGGCGGAGTTTACGGAAGTAGGAAACATCACCAGGACGTACTCCTCCTTCTCCTTGTAATGGTTCAATTAATATTGCCGCAACTCCGTAGTCTCCTTCGTCGAGTTCACCTATTGCCGCTTCGACTGCTGCAAAATCGTTGTATGGCACGTAACTGAAACCTGGTACTAGGGGATCAAAATTCTTTTGATATTTTGGCTGTGCTGTAGCTGTAATTGTCGCCAAAGTCCGACCGTGAAAACTCGAATGTGCTGTTAGAATGATTGGACGTTCTATGTTTAATACTGTATGCGCGTATTTACGTGTTAATTTAATTGCAGCTTCGTTTGCTTCGGCGCCAGAATTACAAAAGAACACTCGGTCTAGGCAAGAATGTTTAACTAACCATGTGGCTAGTTCTCCCTGTTCAGGAATATAGTACAAATTTGAAACATGGTGTAGTTTCTGAATTTGACGTGTAACAGCTTCAACCATTACTGGGTGAGCATGTCCAAGTGTACAAGTAGCGATTCCTGCAACAAAATCTAAGTATTCGCGTCCTTGTGTATCCCAAACACGGCAACCAGCACCTCGTTCTAAAGCTATTGCATATCGCCCATAAGTGGACATCACAGCTTTATCAAAGCCATTATTATCAAAATTATGTGATGTGGGTGATGTTGGTTCTAATGTTGCTAGCTCAGTACTCATTAGTCTTGCCTCCCTAAAAATATCCAAATTCTATAACCGTTTTTACCAATACTAAATCTTAGTTCAAATACTTAAATATCTCAAATGCGAGTGGCGGTGTGAAAAAAAGAACTGTATACTCAACGCTTGAACAAAAATATCAGCGCATTCAAAAAGAATTGATGGCAGGGACACTAGCACTGGTAGGTGTTTTCCTCATTGGTACTGCTTGGTACTCGCTGATAGAACGTTGGTCTTGGCAAGATGCAGCGTATATGACTGTTATTACCTTAGCTACTGTTGGCTATGGTGAAACACATCCTTTAGGAAATAGAGGTAGATTATTTACAATTGCGTTAATCTTAATGGGTGTAATTACCATTGGGTATATAGTCAATCGATTTACTGAAGCTGTAATCGAAGGCTATTTCCAAGAAAATCTTCGTCTCAGACAACGGCGCCTATTCATGAATTCGTTATCAGGTCATTATATTATTTGTGGTTTCAGTCGAACAGGTCGTCAAATTGCCAAAGAATTCCAGGCAGAGGGCGTACTGTTTGTAATTATCGAGAAAGACCTTGATTCAATGCAGCAAGCTCAACAGGAAGGATATACTTTTTACCAAGGAGATGCCACCCTCGATGAAACTCTGCTACGAGTAGGAATTGAAAGAGCCATTTGTATTGTTGCCGCTCTTCCATCTGATGCCGAAAATCTTTATACTGTACTTTCTGCTAAAACGTTAAATCCTAGTATTCGTGCCATTGCACGCGCTAGTACCGAAGAAGCAGTACAAAAATTGCAGCGTGGCGGCGCCGATGTGGTAATTTCCCCTTATATTACAGGTGGAAAGCGGATGGCAGCAGCAGCACTGCGACCTCAAGTTATGGACTTTGTGGAAGGTGTCCTGACTGGTGCTGACCGTCAAGTTTATATGGAACAACTTGTTCTCGACCCCGCAGTTTGTCCCGTTGTTGGGTTAACATTGCAGAAAGCTTGCTTACGCGCTCAAACTGGTGCATTAGTATTAGCTATTCAACGTGCGGACGGTTCTGTGATTGGTGGTCCAACAGGAGATACGCTATTACTGCCAGGGGATTTACTCATCTGCATGGGAACAGCAGAGCAACTGCGAAGTCTCAACCAAATTATTGAACCTATAAAAACCAAGTCTCGGCGCCCTTCCCAAAGAAAGTGAAGATAATATAATATACGGATGATTACGTAAATGGTATGTAAATTTTTTGCCAAGATTCCCCTCGCTTGGCAACTGTTAGTTAAAGAAAAGACACGTTTGGCTGTAGCGGTTGCGGGTATAACATTTGCAAATATACTGATGTTTGCTCAAATGGGATTTGAAGGAGCCTTGTTTGAAAGCGCAATTGCTCCTCATAAAAGTTTCGATACCGATTTAGTATTGGTGAGTCGTAATTTTGAAACCATTTACTCAATCAAAGATTTTCCTACTGAACGATTGTACCAAGCACGTGGATTTGCGGGAGTTCTTGAAGTGAACCCTGTGTATATAGGTTTAGGTAAATGGAGTAACCCAGAAACTCAAGGACTGCAAACAATTTTGATTATGGGTACAGACCCAGCAAATAAAATTTTTACGTCACCCCAACTTAATCGTGATTTGAACGAGTTGCAAATTCAGAACCAAGTATTATTTGATAAAACTGCTTTACCTAAAAACAGCTATATTGCTTCGTTATTTCAAAATCAAACCACACCAGAGACAGAGGTAAATAAAACCAAAGTGCGTATTGGTGGTTATTTTTCTCTGGGTAAATCATTTGCTACCTATGGAAATATCATTACTAGTGATTCTACTTTTTTAAGGCTTTTTACAAGTCATGAACCCAACCAAATTGGTACAGGGTTGATTAAGCTAAAAACAGGCGCCGACATTAAACAGGTTAAAAACAATTTAAAATTAGGTTTACCCGACGATGTTTTGATATTAACGCACGACGAATATATAGATATGGAGAGAAACTACTGGGGAAAAACAACCCCGATTGGTTTTATGTTTGGAGTTGGTGTCATGGTATCATTTATAGTCGGTTGCGTTATCGTCTATCAAATTTTGTACTCAGATATTTCAGCACATTTAGCCGAGTATGCAATGCTCAAAGCAATAGGTTATACAAACAATTACTTACTTTCTGTTCTTGGACAAGAAGCTCTACTACTAGCAGTTTTAGGATATCTACCAGGTTTAATAACTGCATTAGGATTTTATAAACTTGCGGCAAATACAACAAAGTTGCCCGTATTTATGACGATAGAACGAGGCACCAGTGTTCTTGTGTTAACGGTAATAATGTGCTTTGTGTCTGGTATTATTGCCATGCAAAAGCTACGCACCGCAGACCCGGCAGACTTAATGTAACTTAATATAAAACTAACGAGTTATTGTGCAAACATTAAACAGAAGTTAACTATTCACGAATGGTTGTTGAACGTCAACTTCCTGCCAACCATGCATAGAAGCAACACTCTTCAACATCCACTCAATTCCTACAGGAGGCGCCTCACTAATCAGAATACCGGGATAAACAGCAGTACCCCAACTAGGATGAAGCACAACACGACACTTATTTTTAATAATTGGATAACCTAGTAAAGCTTTAACGACAGCAGTATCATCATGGGGAAACTCACCGGGGCGTGACAGAATTGGATAACCTGTGCGAGGGTCAACTAAATCAGAAAAATAGCCTCCATCCCGTAAATTAAAAGCAACATCAAACCCATACCGAATAAATTGTTCACGCAAAACTTGCTTTTCAGCTTCAACAACATCATTGTCCTCAAGCATTTCGTAACGTGCTTTTGCGAGAACAACTGCAACCCACATCGACTTATCCTTCCAGTCTGGAAATATCCGCTCGCGGTTGGTACAGATATATTGACTAGGAGAATGAATTGAAATTTGAATAGCTTGTCCCAGTTTGCCAACCAAATGAATGGGATAGCTTTCATCTGAAGTCCGAACTCTGAAATAATCCACCTAATTAATACTGTTTTTTACAAGAGAGTACAAACTTGTCCTTGATAAAAATAATAACTCTTAATTTTTAAGAAAAAACACGATTTTTTTGTAAAATCATAGTTTATATGCTGAATTGTAAAATTTTTATATTCTTTTTAACATCAATTTTATCTTTTCTTAATATTTTGGCACCAATCATAACAAAAAAACCGAACTATCGAACCTTTTGTCGAAGCGTTTAGGTAGATTTACCATAAATTAGTACAAAGTTTACATCCACCTTAAGGAATACCCTGCACACTTTCTTATCTCGTCAGTAATAATTGGAGTATCAAAAATCAAATTTAAACTTATCCAACTAAAGGTATTTTTATACCTCACTCTTTGCTGTGCAATGTTTGCAGATAGCAGATTTTACGCTTTACAAACGTTTTTAATTAAATCATTAGAACAAATTGGTTTGAAAATGCATCAACATAATCCAGGTAGCAAAACTAACAAAGTAATCGGCGCCCTAATTGTGATAAAGCTAGTAGTGACAAGTTACTTTAGCTGTCAATTTGTTGGTTCTTGGATAAATTACTACCAACAGACTGCAAATACGTACCCAACATCACTTCCTTGGGTAAGCACAAAAACAGACTGCGAACATCGTGGTAAAGAATGGCGTAACGAAAAATGTTGGGACTCAGAACACAATATGTTGTTCTAGAAACATAATTATTCTTTTGTGGAATGGGCATCCTTGCCCGTTCCATCCAAAAGGGCGGGCAAGGATGCCCACCCCACAAGTACAAAAAACAATCATTAATTAAGCGTTAAAGCATTTACAGGTACATCATCCCAAGACGTAACCTTACGTAGTCTTGCCTGCCAACCCCACGCTTTCTGAATTTCGGTCAAATTTTTCTGAAAAGATTCGTGGCAGTCTTTGGCATGGGACTCGCTACTTGTAGCAATACACGCATGAATCATACCAGATGCATCAACTTGTTCATTTACCCAAATAGTCATATAATTCCCCCAAGTACTTGAGTTCTCTAAAATATTACGCGATTTTCTACTTCTATTAAAACCTATTTACAAAGTTCTTATTTTTTCGCAATGAGTCGTAAAATATTTAAAACCACAAAAGACACAAAGAAGCAACGACCATGCTGGGGTTTACTCTGAGTCACGCAAGTGGCTTGACATAAAGGGAAGACAAGTGAGATTATTCTCTCAAACGGCGCCTGCGTCTTCTTCTTGGCTGACTTTCATGATATTTTTGAATTTCTTGAGCATTGACTAGTAATAACTTCGCAATTTCTACTTTTATATCTGTTAATTTCTCTAATGAGTCTTGTTGATTAATGCCATCTAATATTTGCATCGCTGTGCCAATGTAGTTAGTAATGGTTAATGTTTCAATATGTCTATTAGCTTGTACTATGCTTGACCTATATATAAATAAAGAAATAAGGCTGATGATTTGAGTTAGTGTACCTGTTATAGAACCAACTAGTATTAAGGTTAAACTTGGCTTTTGATATACTAGTGCAATTGTAAATGCTACTAACCCAAAGCCGCATAACATCGTGATCACACTTAACCTAAATATCCAGTCTATTTGTTGAAGGTTTCGATTAAAGTATGCTGAAAGTGTTGCTGCTGATATATCCCAAGCTGGTTTTACTTTGTCTTGACTCAGGGATGTTAAGTTTGCAGCAGCTTGATAATTGTTTTCTGTAACATATGTTAACTGGTTTGGTAGGTTATCTAAGATTGTCCAAATTATTAAGCTTAATATTGTGCCAAGCGCTAAAACTATGCTAGCTCCAAAAAAGCTAAATTTATCAAGTATATAGTTATATCTGAGTAAGAACGCTAATACTACTCCTACTATTAGTAAAAATAAGAAAAAAATTATATATATAGATATTCTACCCGATTTACTTGACGAAATATAGTATCCGTTCAGGGGGGCGCCGGGTATTGAAGGAGTAGGGTTGAGTTCAATGCTTCTGAAAAATCTTCTCGGTAATGCTATATAGTCTTCATTTATACCTTGCCTAATTAAGTCTTTTGTTATTTTCTTCTTGGTTTTATCAACTCTAATTTCGACTCCTTTACCTCTCAAAACTACAAGAATAATTATTTGGTTAATTTCTCGTCCTCTTTTCCAACCAGTTTTCACGAGTGCATATTGGTTGTTAGAGTCATCAAATTTTGTTTCTATATCTATTGTTTTGCCCTTTGCTATTGAACTGGCATGGTGGAGAATAACGCTTTTGACGATTTCTCTATGTTCTACGATGATATCGGTACTATCGGAAACATTCATATAGTTTAATTTACTGTGTTTTTACGATAAATGTATTGTGGTAATCATTTAATTGATATCATATTTTGTTCTAACAGCGAATTATAGGTCGTTATAGCATTCAGGATATAAAAGCAGGTACTCGTATTGCCCGTTTGGGTGATGGTAATTTAAGTTCATATGGTGGTTTAGGACTTAACGTTGGTGGTAGTCGCGGTTCAGTAGCTAACAATGCAAGAGGTGGTCGCAAGGCACCTGTGTTTGAGTTACGGCGAATGTTTGATTGATTAACACGTTGATTAAAAAGGTTGATTTTATAAGGGTTTTCAGTAGGGGTTGGTGGGTAATTACTATAGATATTTACTTGTAAACCTCCTTTAAGTTCTTTGTCTTGTTTGTTAACTTGTAGTTATTATTTCTTTACATTTTTAGATTAACCCGGGCAGTAGGGTTGTATACCTACTTGTCGTTAGATTTATTTTTTTAACTTTTTATTCCTGTATGGGGCGGGTTTAGTTAGATTTACCTTACCCAGCAGGATATGCGTTAACCTGCCCCTACGGTATCTTTATGCATATTCTTTGGTTTCGTCGTGATTTACGTTTGACTGATAATGAATGCGTTTCGTTGGCTTGTGCGGCGGATGCTTCTGTGTTGCCTTGTTTTGTTATTGACCCCTGGTTTTATGAGCGGTGGGCTGATATTGGTAATGCGCGCGTTAGATTTTTGTTTGAGTCTTTGGAAAATCTCGATGCGAACCTACGGATGTTGGGTAGTCAACTTTATTTGTTTGAAGGTGATGCTGCAACTGTTATTAAAGATTTGACGAAGGTATTGCTTGAAAAAAATATTGGTCAGCCTAAGTTGTTTTTTAACCGTGATGTTCAGGTTGAGTATGGTATTGAGCGCGATAATCATATTATTGATTTTTATAAGTCGCTCAATCTTGACTATCATGTTGGTTTAGCCAATTTTCTTCAAGCTGATGATAATCACCGTGATGAGTGGTTTAGTGAGTATTATAGTTACCAGCGTCATCCTATTTATCCACAGCCTTTACATATTAATACCCCTCAGTTATCTTTTAATATTCCGCAGCTTACTTTTAGGCAATTGAAGAAGAAGTACCGCGCGTTTTGGCAAACTGGTAAGGTTTATTTTCCAGGGGGAGAAACTAAGGCTTTTGAAAAACTCGATTCTTTTCTGACATCTCGCTTTCATGGTTATCACTGGAAGTTATCGCGTCCTTGGCTTGCTCAAAAAGGCGCCACTTCGCATCTTTCACCGCATCTCACTTTTGGCACTATGTCTGTACGCCAAGTATATCAAAGCACTAAGCGACGTGTGGAAGAGTTAGCGCAAGACCCGAAAGCAGGTTTTTCGCTCAAAGCGTTTCGTGACCGTTTGCGTTGGCATGACAGTTTTAGCCAAAGATTATATTTTCACCCAGAAATTGCTCATACAAATCGTTTTCGAGAGTTTGATGAGTTGTATACACACGACGAGTTAACACCTGAAAAACAAGAATTATTTCGTGCTTGGCAATTAGGCGAAACTGGATTCCCTATGGTTGATGCTAGTATGCGACAATTGAAGACGATGGGATGGATGAACTTTCGGATGCGCGCGATGTGTGCCACTTTCCTAACTATTAATTGTGGTATATCGTGGCATCACGGCGCCAAACATTATATGAATTATTTGGTAGATGGTGATTTAGCTATTGATAACTGGCAATGGCAAATGCAAGCAGGTGTCACCAACCCTCTTAGTGATACGTTCCGTATTTATAACCCAACTAAAAATATTGAAGAACGTGACTCTGACCTGCGTTTTATTTCGTATTGGATACCCGAATTAAAAGGATATAGTGTACCTGAAATTATTCAAGGTGCATATCTTGGACGCAGCACTTATCCACAACCAATGCTAGATTGGTCAGAAACACGTAAAATTAACGGTAAAATTGTCTCAGACTTGCGAAAACAAGTCAAACAAAGAATTATCAACGAAGGTGGAGATGAATTAGAAGGCGCCTTAGCTACCAAAAAAGCTGTAGATACCTATTGGCAATCTAAAGATAAACAGTACCAAGAGTATACCAATAAAATAATCACCTCTTCAGATAGTTAACCGCCTGTGCTAACAGCGCAAGTCCTCGCTCAAGAGGACTAATAAATTATTGTTATTTTAATTACTATATATTATTTATATTTATATCGTAGTTTGTATTTAGAGGTACAACTTAGGAGGTAAGTCCTGTTGTAGCAAGAGAACTTTTACCTTGTGCATGACACCACAGCATCATTGATTTTGTAATCATAAGTACATTTTATCTATTACACGTTTAAGTAGTATATTTGTTCGGATGTAAATATTAAAAAAGTGTTAAGATAGACGCTGAAGAATAAATTAAGTAAACTCACAACTACCTAGCACAGTTAAAAATGAGTAAATTCACTTTATTGGCAGTTGATGATAACGCCGATAGTTTAGAATTGCTAAAAACGATTCTCGATAACTCAGTTAACTTCAATGTATTAACGGCAACATCAGCTAGTGAAGCTTGGCAAATTGTCACACAAGTTCAACCAGATATATTAATTACTGATATAGTGATGCCTGTAGAGGATGGTTTTTCGCTAATTAAGAAAATTAGAACGCACGTCAACGAAAAAATCAGTAATATATCCGCTATTGCTGTAACTGCTTTAGCTGAGACTGAGTTAGCCAAGTATGAAACAAGTAATGGTTTTAATAAATTGATTTTTAAACCATTTGATTTTGATAATTTGATTGAAAATATTCGTGCGATGATGCCACCATACTCTTAGAAGTATCTAAAAGAAGCTTAGTGACATGTCAGAACTTATTAATAAACGAAATAAAACTCTATGTAATGATTGTATTTTTCATGTTTCTAGGATAGGGCTCTCCCGTGCTTTACGTGCTAAAATATTAAAATAATCATCTTTTGTTTCAGTAAAATCAGTTATGAAAAGGGTTTTGACCGAACTGTTAAATTTACCTGACATAGTAGTAGAATCCAGTCTACAAGAGGGTAACACCTTAATTTTATCAGTAACTAAAAAGACTAAAAGTGCAGTATGTCCACAGTGCGGAAAAAAGTCAGACCATCTGCACCAAAATCAAAATTACTTAATTAAAGATTTACCGATGGGAGATAAGGAAGTAATACTGAATATAAATAGACGAAGATTTAAATGTAAAAAATGTTGTAAAACATTTAATGAAGACCTTGATTTTGTCGGAGCAAGAAGAAAGCATACGCATCGATATGCGGAAAATATTATTAAACAGCTTATTCATAGTGATGTAAGTAATGTAGCCAAAAATAATGGATTAAGCGAGGAAGAAGTTTATTCGATGCTTGAAGATATAGTTAAAAATATTTTACCAATAAATGTTAGTAATTTAGTAAGGTTAGGAATAGATGAAATAAGTTTAGTTAAAGGTCAAGGAAAATTTATTGTCGTGCTTGTAGATATAGATACAGGAAAATTAATAGGGTTGGTTAAAGAAAGAAAACAAATTGATATAGAGAATGTGATGATAAAGTGGGGGAAAGTAGTTTTAGAACAAATAGAAGAAGTAAGTATGGATATGACCGGAAATTATAAAAATTTAATCGAGAAGATTTGCCCAAACGCCGTTGTTACAGTGGATAGGTTCCATGTTACAAAAATAATACACGAAGAGTTGAACCAAGCTAGAATAGCAGAAAAAAAAGCAGCGTTGGAATTAAATGTTGAATCGAGAGAAAAAATATTTGATAGTTTAAAAGGTAACAAATATACAATTTTAAAAGCAGAAGAGAACCTAACAGATAAGCAAAAAATAAAGTTAGATACAATTAGAGAAGCATCTCCTTTATTAGCAATAATGCATTCATTGAAAGAAGAATTTCGTAATTTATTTGATACGACTGAAGACCCAGGAACAGGAATATTAGGGTTACTCGATTGGTTAAAAAAAGCTGAGCCTTATTATCAAAAAAGTGTTAATACAATTAAACGCTGGTTTGGAGAAGTAGCAGGATACTTTGATAGGAAAACTACCAATGCAGTTGTAGAAGGAATTAATAATAAATTGAAGCTAATAAAAAGAAGTGGATTTGGCTTTAAGAATTTCCGCAATTTTGAGATTAGAGCTTTACTTTCTTGGCATTATAATATTAATTTAGCAAGTTAAGTACGGAAGAGCCGAAATTGGCAACGGATGTAACGGATATAACGGATGAGTTATGGGTTACAAACAAAATTTAATCGTCTAAAATCAATTATCCGTTACATCTGTTTATAATCCGTTGCCAAATGCACCCACGAGAAATTTATAATTTACTATTGCAGTCAGCTTCAACAGACACAGTAGTAAAAGAAATAATTATTGGACTGACTTGGACATACTGTTCTTCAGAAGGAATAGGGTTATGTATGAGTCCTGGTCAACCAACCCGTACTCTACCTTGGTCGGGAACCTTAGTAAATCAAAAAATTAAAGATTTGGCGCCTTGGTTAAAATCTTGGGATAGTTATCAAGCTACTATAGGTATGGCAGCTATCAACGCTGTAATTAACGCTTCGTCTCCACTTATTGCAGCATCGACACCATTATACCCCAAAGTTTCTGGTAATTTGGCGGTTTTTGAACACTTTTTACCACTAATTCGGGGAAAAAAAGTAGTAGTTATCGGACGTTATCCTGGGTTATCACAATACGAACAAGAAATAGATTTAAAAGTACTCGAACGTCAACCAACTTCACAAGACCTTCCTGATACAGCTTGCGAGTATATTTTACCAGAAGCAGATTGGGTATTTTTAACGGCAACCTCAATAGTCAACAAAACATTTCCCCGTTTAGTTGAGTTATCGCAAAACGCGAAACTCGTATTAATGGGACCAACTGTACCCTGGTTGCCAGAATTAAAAGAAATGGGAATTAACTATTTAGCGGGTATTACAGTTACTCACAAGGAGTTACTAAGACAGACAATAGCTGAGGGAGGAGGAACTAGAATTTTTGAAACAGGTGTACAGTACCGTGTTTTGGAATTAGCGTCATTTACATAGGATAACTTTCGACTGTGTTGAGTCGAATTTCTCGTTGAATACTATTATAAGAATTTTTACCACAGAGACACAGAGTTCACAGAGTCTAAGCTGTCATTCTGAACGCAGTGAAGAATCTAAATTATAATTTTCAACGTACCGATAAATCTCAACTGTCATAAATTTTGAGATTTTAATAGATGCTTCACTGCGTTCAGCATGACAAATTAACATCTTTATGAAAGCATAAATTAGCGAGTGGCTTGAGAAATAGTTTTACCTAATGACATTAATGTACGCTTGAAATCTTCCGCACGTTTACAAAAATCATCACCTTGTCCGAGTTCAAATGCAAGTCCTCTTGCTGCTTCTAATAATTTTTGTTAAAGCGGCGCCGCAATTAGTACAAAATCTACCACTATCAGGATTATGTATTCTACAACGAGTGCAAATTTTCATTATTATTAACTTTTCTCAATAATATATTTGCAGGCTTTAAATCACGATGGATAATATTACAACGATGAGCATCAGCCACACCAAGCAAAATTTGATAAAAAATATGACGTTTCTGAGACGATGATAAAGTATTGTAAGTTAAAAATCTATCCAAAGAATAACCAGGGAAATACTCAAACAACAACAAGAAAGTCGTAGAATTCCATTGCCGTAACCCCACCACAGGTATAATATATTGCGAAGGAATCGAAACCTCCGCTTCCAAACGCACCCGTTCAGCAAGTAAACTCCCACTAGGAATATATTGAATAACCTTTAAAACATATATTGTTAGTCTTAGTATCAACGACTTTCCATACCGAACCAAACCCTCCAGTTCCAAGTAACTCAAGCAGCGTCACCTCAACAACTGAAGCAATCCTTACATTCAGCCTACCACCAAGCGTTAACTCTAAACCGCCTTTACTCATCTTAATCTACCAAAAACCTCTCCCTCTGCGCTCTCCGCGTCTCTGTGGTGAAAAAACATATTACCACAGAGACGCAGGGTACACAGAGAAGAACTAAGTTTATTAATTTTGTGCGCCATTGGCGCACAAAATTTTCAACACCTGACTATATATAACTTTTAAATTATCAGTGTTGCTTAAAATGTAAATTTTTGTTGAATAATCTTGTGGGATGGGCATCCTTGCCCGTCTCTTATTAATAAATATACATTACACAGGCAGAGATGCCTGTGCTACAAGATATCAATCATCAATATTAATAATTAATTTAAGCGCGCTTTGCTAAAAAAGCCACACTGTTAGAGATGACGTCCGCAATATCCGCAGGGTCTAATAAGTATATTTGTGCTAGTAGTTGCTGCTTAATTTTTTCTGGAGGAAGTATTTGACGTGGTGTGTCGTCGGTTTGCGAGGTTTGCTTACCTTGACGATATGCTGCAAGCGGTATTTTTCCAGTTAAGTATAATTCCAATGATGCACCGTCACCCCCTGTCAATGCAGCTAGGCGCCGGAAATTACGAGATTCAGCTTCAGGTACAGTTTTACCCTTCGACCATCGATAGACAGTTGTAAAATCGACACCCAGCGCTTCCGCTATAGTTGATTGAGTCCAACCTTCATCCGTAAGATGCTCAAGCAACACTGTTAATCGTCGTTGGCGTTCCTGGATGGTAGAAGACCCGGAATTACAAGTCACTAGTGTTGCCCTGTTTTCCATAGTTAGTTTACTTTGTGTAGTCTTTATACCACTGTTTACCAACCAAAGCGGAATGCTTCTGTTGTTTGGGAGCGGTTGTGAGGTTCAGGAATTAGTCCCTAGTAACTAGTTTAAAACCAAATTTTCCATATTTACAAGGGTTTTAGTAATTCTTGATTATTTTCTCCTATCACTTCTACACTTCTATTTCTGTATTCTTAACTACATTTCTTAAATATTAAGAAATGTTAAGCATTGATGTACTATTGCATTGCATTGTGCAAACCTAGATATTGCAGCCTGCAAAAAATAACTTGCAAGGTGAAAAAGCGTGTTTTGACGATGGCGCCTCTAGGTATCACCTAGTAACGACATCATACATTATGCCGTAAAAAGGAGGAATACCAGCATTTATGTCACCCATATTATCTAGCTTGGATAATTCCAACCAACATAGACAGGCGCCTTTGGATGATGATATTAGTGAAGATAGTGAAGATGTGCTAACAACAGCCGAAGCAGAAGAGTTTAGGTATTTAGAGACAAGAGTCGAAGAGTGTTTAAAGTCTTTTTGGGAAATAGGACGTGCGCTAGCTAGAATTAGAGACGAACGTTTGTACCGTGAAAACTACAAAACGTTTGAAGAATATTGCATGACACGTTGGGAAATGTCCCGACGTTCTGCTTACCAGTTAATTGATGCAGCGGTTATTTATAGAAATATTTCAGAGAATATTATCGATGAACCTAATAATGTCGCTTATAGACGACAAAATATTAAAGTTCTACCAGCGAACGAGCGCCAAATTCGTCCTTTAGTAGCATTATCCCCCAAACAGCAGCAAGAAGCTTGGAATGAAGTTGTTTCCACGGCACCAAATGGAAAAGTCACAGCAGTACATGTAGCCTCTGTAGTAAATGAATACCGTAGAAAAGGCGCCGTGCCAAATAAAAAATTGAATTTAGATAATATATATATAGAGACTGAAGAAACTCGTAGCTGTTGGAACTGTTCGTACTGTAGTAAAGAACTACCAGAAAACCCTCAAAGCTTTTACTGCAATAAACTTGGAGAATTAAGCTTACTAGAGAAAAACGGTAATGAACGGGGAGCAGAATGTCAGCATTGGAATCACCGTAACACCACAGCAGAGAATAAAAGTCAACAACCAGAAACATTTAACTTAAATATTCAGCTTCCCTCACATTTGCAACCTTTGATACAAGACGCTGCCAGAGCATCTGGGTTAGTTATAAGCGAGTGGGTCGCAAAAGCCATCCAAGAAGCATTGCCAGAATTATGAGAAGAATATGATAAAATAATGAGATAAAAATGAGTAGATATAAATCATAATGGCAATATGGGTGTGATAAATCAGCTAAAATCGCCAGCGTGCATTATATTGAGTGCGCTTATATTGACAACTGTCTTTGGGTGTGCTTCCGAACCAAATTCTTCAGATAATTCATCGCAAGCGCAAATTTCACCGTCAGCTAGAACTGATGGTAAAAAA
This sequence comes from Calothrix sp. PCC 7716, assembly GCF_019977735.1. GTDB lineage: Bacteria > Cyanobacteriota > Cyanobacteriia > Cyanobacteriales > Nostocaceae > Dulcicalothrix. The sequence continues at coordinate 8,673,275 of NZ_AP025018.1, forward strand.
AAGGTGCTGACGACTTTTACTATATTGGCTGATATGGCTCGCAATGTAGCAGGAGATAAGTTAGTTGTAGAATCTATCACAAGACCAGGCGCCGAAATTCATGATTATGAACCAACACCTAGCGATATTAAACGCGCACAAGAAGCTGATTTAGTTTTATTCAATGGGTTGGGGTTAGAACGGTGGTTTGAAAGATTCATGGGGTCTGTAAGAAATGTGACTTCTGCAAATCTCAGTGATGGTGTCAAACCAATAGCAATAGCTAGTGGTTCTTATTTAAACAAACCAAACCCCCACGCTTGGATGTCTCCTAATGATGCAGCTATATATGTAGAAAATATTCGTAAGGCTTTCGTCAAGCTTGACCCTGCGAACGAAGCAACCTATAACGCAAATGCTAAAGCTTATATTGAGAAGTTACAGCAGGTAAGTCAAGAAGTAAAAACGCAACTTGCTACTTTGGCGCCAACTCAAAGATATTTAGTTACCTGCGAAGGTGCTTTTTCTTACATGGCACGCGACTACGGTTTGCAAGAAGCATATTTATGGGCAGTGAACTCTGAACAGGAAGGAACACCCCAACAAATAGCCAAAGTTATAGATACTGTTAGGCAAAATAAAATTCCGGCAGTATTTTGTGAAACAACCGTTAGCGATAAAGCCCAAAGACAAGTCGCAAGAGAAAGTAATTCAACTTTTGCGGGTGTGTTGTATGTAGACTCGTTGTCTGAGGTAGGAAAACCTGCTGCGACATTTTTAGACCTTCAGAGGTATAACGCTTATACCTTAGTGCAGGGATTATTAGGCAAATCTAAATGAAGAATATATTGTATTAACTTACATTTGTTTTACCTCTCTAATTTATGCGTAATAAATATATGACAGTCGAACCTATAAGTGTTTTGGTTGAAGATATTAATGTTGCTTACCACGAAAAAGTCGTATTGCATAATGCGACTTTCGAGTTAAAGCCTGGATGTATTGCTGCATTAGTTGGACCGAATGGAGGTGGCAAGTCTACTTTATTTAAAGCAATCATGGGTTTTTTAACTCCACATCGGGGAAGAGTAGTAATTAAAGATTTACCAATAAGGAAAGCGCAACAAAAGCAAATAGTCGCTTATGTACCTCAGTCTGAAGAAGTAGATTGGAATTTTCCTGTTAGCGTCGAAGATGTTGTAATGATGGGACGCTATGGACATATGAACTGGTTACGAATACCTACTGCTGAAGACCATCGAATTGTTCAACAAACACTCGAACGAGTAGGTATGTACTCTTTAAGACGGCGCCAAATAGGAGAACTTTCGGGTGGACAGCGTAAACGGGTATTTTTGGCACGAGCATTAGCACAGCAGGGAACAGTGATGCTTTTAGATGAACCATTTACAGGTGTTGATGCGAATACAGAAAAAGAAATTATTGAATTACTAATAACACTACGCGCACAAGGACATACAATTTTAATTTCAACTCATGATTTGGGGTCAATTTCTACTTTCTGTGACCAAGTAGTCTTTATTAATAGAACTATTCTTGCTTATGGTTCAGTAGAAGATGTATTTACAGACGATAACTTAGCCATGACTTTCGGTGGAGTTTTACATCATCGCAGTTTTTACAACAATAGAGAATCTAGAATCTAATCTAAAATTTAATAAAATCTAATAAAATCTATGCTTCTATCTGCTTGGCAATGGTTAATTGCTCCATTTCAATATGAGTTCATGGTGAAAGCGGTATGCGTCAGCGCTTTAGTTGGTGTTGTCTGTGCCGTACTTTCTTGTTATGTAACACTCAAAGGCTGGTCACTAATGGGAGATGCTATTTCTCATGCTGTTGTTCCGGGGGTAGTTTTATCTTACATGGCAGGAATACCCTTCGCAATCGGCGCCTTTATATTTGGATATGGGACAACTGTAACAATAGGTTTCGTTAAAGAAAAAACCCGTGTTAAAGAAGATGCAGTTATTGGCGTGATTTTTACTGGTTTTTTTGCATTTGGTTTAGTATTAATTTCTAGGGCACGTAGCAATATTGATTTATTCCATATATTATTTGGAAACGTACTTGGTATTTCTAACGAAGATATAGTTCAAACTGTAATAGTCAGCGTAATTACACTTGTTGCCGTATACATTTTTCGTAAAGACTTATTACTATTCTGCTTCGACCCAAACCACGCACGTTCTATTGGTATAAATACACAATTCCTTTACTACATGTTTCTCTCACTAATGTCATTAACAGTAGTAGCAGCATTACAATCTGTTGGTATTATTTTAGTGGTTTCTATGTTAGTAACACCAGGCGCCATCGCTTATTTAATGAGCGACCGATTTAATTATATGATTGGCGCCGCAGTTTCAGCCAGTGTAATATCGTGCGTTGCTGGTACATACATTAGCTATTATTTAGATGGCGCTACAGGTGGTTGTATCGTCGTCTTACTAACAATACTCTTTTTCATTGCCATGATATTCGCACCAAGACACGGATTACTTGCTCAACATAGAAACCAGGTTTCGTAGAAGTTACCTGGTTTCTATATATTCTTTTCAACTCCTTGTATCCAAGTATCTAACGTTGAAGGCGCCACAGCAACCATATTTCGTCCACTATGTTTGGCTTGATACAGTGCAGCATCCGCTCGTTTGAGGAAATTGCTTACATTTTCTGCTGTTTGAAATTGAGCTACACCTAGACTAATTGTAATATTTTTAACTATCTTAAAACTAGCTCTGGCAATTTTTAATCGTAGTCTCTCAGCTAAGTCTGTGGCTTCTTTTACTGAAGTAAAGGGAGTAAGAATAACAAACTCCTCACCACCCCAACGTGTTAATACATCTGAAGTACGAATGTTTTGTTTTAAAATATGAGTCAATTGAACTAGCACAGCGTCTCCAATCTGATGCCCATATCTATCATTGATACTTTTAAAGTAATCAATATCTAATATTAGAAGCGATAATGGTTGATTATGACGCGAAGCACGACTCATTTCGGCTGATATTACTTGTTCAAAGTGGCGCCTGTTCCAAGCACCTGTTAATTTATCAGTTAAAGCCAAAACCTCTAATTCGTTTAATGCCTCTTTTAATTTTTTATTTGTTTGCTCTGCGATTATACGTGCTTTGTCTAATTTCTTAAATATTTTATCTATAGTACGTATACTTATCAATAGCAGCCCTGTAAATCCAATTAGAACTCCGCAAATTACAGGTAAATGCCTAATTAATATATTCTTAGCGAGAGAGTTTACTGTTGTAACGTTAACAATACTCCATGTTACATTCTGTAATTTGTAATGCGTCAAAACATATCCATCAATCGTAACTTGACTATTTCTGGCATTTTTCAATAACTTGAGCAGTTTTGTCCGAACAGCGGGGTTTCTCACAAGCTGTTCTAAACTTATTACTGATGTAGTTTTCATCGTATAATGACTTAATACTTCCCCATCAACAGTTAAGAGTAAGGAATGTTCACCACCAAGCTGTTCGACAAAACGGTTTAATGCTTCTAGTTTAAAATCGATACCGATATTACCAAGATGTTTATCTCTTTGATAAATGGGACTGGTCGCTGTCACCATTAGTCCTTGGTCAAATATATCTTTATGAGGACGAGTCAAATAAGTTTCGCGCGTAGGATTATTTTTTTGCATTCCACCTGTGATAAAATCTTGATTGATAACATTTTTGAATATTTTTATCTCATCATCACTGACTTGCGATGTCGCTGGATAAGTCATGGTAAGCGCAGCGAACGAAGTATAACGTATGCGTCCTTTGATTTGTAATTGCTCATATATTGGATGCAGGAGTGGAGTAAGTGACAAACTCATCTCTACTTCGTTTCCTAAATTTGTATCTTTTCCTCGTGTAAAAACAGGACTGGCGGCACCTATATCAGTATCTTTGAGTACAAATAAGTTAAAATTATGCTTCTTGTCTAATCGTTTTGAGTAGTTATAAGTAGTTAACTGAGTTTTAACATCGGGTGTTGACTTTAAAAAATATTCAGCTTGAGAGCGCAGAAGATTAACATTGCTGAACGTAGTCTCAAAAAATTTATCTATCTTTAGCCCTTTTGTGTATACTTCTTGTTGTTGCTGTACTATTTGCTGCTCATATGACTGGAAAATTCCCGAACTTAATAGTACAGTAAACGCTACAACCATTACCCCATATGAACACTTGACAACAAATCCTGGATACCGACGAGCGATTAGAGTCAGTTGATTAACGCTCTTAACCTTTTTCATGAAGTTTGGCACCATTGGCTCATTCTTTCGATAATTGAAAGATATGAACTGTATAATATGCGACGATTGTCAACTTACCTGTTAGTTTTATATTAACTTTATAATTATAAGTAAATGTAACCATTCACAGGCGCCTATGTCTTAAAACTTGCTTATGTTTCATTACAAAAACTTGTATGTATTCGGACGTAAATCTGATATAATTGGCGAACTGCGCCTCAATTGTTATTCTAACTTGTACCAACTAAATAAATTAGAACAATTTATACAAGTAAGAATGACATTTTAGGGAATTTGTGTAATTAATAAAATAAGCGATTATAGCTTGTGAATGGGGAATCGCAAGTAGTGTATATCTCAAAGTTAAAGTTAGATTATTTGAGTTTAGCTTTATATTGGCTTATAAAGCACAAGGAGATGTTACAAATGGATACATCTGTGAATTATGACCTAGAAGTATTGAAAGAGGAAGCTCGTCAGCTAGTTAAAAAAGGTGATATAAGGCGTAACGAGCCTATTTATAGTTTGTGTAGGTTTATGCCTACTTGTGACTGGAATTGCTTAGAAATGGAGTTAGAAAGGAATGACTTTTTATTGCGTGATAAAGTCATTGACCTTCTAAGCAACGAAAAATGGGATGAAGATTGATATGACGTAGAGACGCATATACAAAGGCGCCTCTACAATAAATGAGCATGTAAAAAAAATCTAGCGCTTTGATAGAATATAAAGCTAGTAACCCATGCTAAAGTGATTGACCAAGCAATTGACATCCATGTAAACTTAGTACTTTTAGATTCGGCTTTAATAGCTGCCACTGTAGAAAGGCACGGAACATACAGTAGAGTAAATAGCATAAAGCTATATGCTTGTACCCAGTTGATTTGTTGAGCAATAACTGTTCCTAAACTGTCCTCAGTAGTTGCGTATATTACAGCTAAACCACCCAAAACTATTTCTTTGGCTATAAAACCAAATATCAATGCGACTGCGAGTTGTGGATTGATTCCCAGAGGAGCTAATATTGGCTGTGTAATTTGACCGATCATACCAGAAATAGTTTGGGCGCTGGCTGGTGGTACATTTGTAGGGAAGTTATTACAAAACCAAATTGCTATAACTCCAAAAACAATAAATCGTCGCGACCAGAATAAAAAGTGCATTGCTTCATGCCAAGCACGTAATATCATTTGTTTAAAGGTTGGGAAACGGTAGGGTGGTAGTTCTAACACTAACGGTTCTGTATTTGGAAATTGACCTTTAAATACTGCTGCTGTAAAAATTGCTGCTAAGAAGCTGAATAAATATAAACTAAATAGAACGATAGGCGCCTGTCTTTGAGTAAACAGTGCAGTGGTCATAAACACAAATACATTCAAACGCGCAGAACACAAAGAAAAAGGAATTACCAGCATCGACAGCATTCGCAAAGCAGGAGAACGCATAACCCGTAACCCCATAATTGCGGGAACGTTACACCCAAACCCCATCAGCGACATTACAAAAGAGCGACCATCTAAACCCAACCGTTCCATAAACGCATCCATTAAGAACGCGGAACGAGAAAGATAACCACTATCTTCAATAACTGCCATGCAAATAAAGAATAAAAATATAACGGGTATAAATGCTGCGACTGTTCCGATACCTTGATAAATACCATCTATCAAAAAGTCATGGAAAAATTTGCCCCACGTACCCAAATCAATTAAGAAAGTAAGTAGCGGTTCAATTGCTGTATCCTTGACCCAAGCCAACAGTTCAGCTAATTTATCCTGCATAGGTATACCCAAAGCATAAATAAACTGAAACATAAAGTACATGGCGCCAAAGAATATAGGCAACCCCAACACTGGATGCAGTAAAATACTATCTAAGCGAGTCGTTAAGTTTTCTTTGACATTTTCAACATTGTTTACTGCATCTTGTAGCAACTTCTCCATTTCAGCAGCTATTTCAGCTTCTTTGGGGAGTTTCGCTTCAATATCCCCAATTATTACTGATTGATATTGTTTTGCTAATTCATCACGAATTGTTTTGTACGCTTGCCCATAATTTTGTCCAAACTTTGCGCTGAAAGGAACAACGGGCATTTTTAGATATTCAGATATTTTCTCATGGTCTACTTCTACACCAAAAGCAGGCGCCTCATCTGCCATATTCAACAATAACACTGCTGGCACGCCTAAGCTTTGAATTTGTAGAGCTAGACTAATTTGTCTGTCTAGTTGAACAGAATTGAGAATAATTACTATTAAATGAATAGGTGTAGAGGTTAAAAAAGTTCTTACTACCTCTTCATCTTCTGAAAACCCTCGTAAATCATATATACCAGGCAAATCAACAACTTGGGTTTCTTGACCACCCATTTTAATATTTGCCGTCATTAAGTCAACGGTAATACCCGGCCAGTTACCGACACTCGCGTTGGCGCCTGTAAGCCGATTAAAAAAGGTAGACTTACCTGTGTTAGGCATTCCTAATACAGCTATTTGTTTAACTCCTTCAGTAATTTGGTTTTCAGTTGGGTTACAAGTGTTACAATGAGTCATTTAGGCGCCTCAGATGTTTGCTCAGATGTTTGATTAGATATCTCAATTAATTGAATAGATTTTGCATCACGACGACGCAACATAACTTCGGTTGTCCCCACACGAACGTGAATAGGGCCATTAAAAGGTGAACAACGTAACATAGTAATTTTGCGACCAGCACGAAACCCAAGTGCCAATAAACGCTGTTCTAAGCTAGCTTCTGCTTCTATTGCTGTAATTAAAGCACTTTGTCCAGGTTTTATTGCGGCAAGTTCAATTTTAAGCATGTTTATACCTCAATCACGCTATAACGGACTTTGTATTTTAGTTTAATAACTTGATTTGCTGAGTCCAAATTGGAATACTCATCATTGTAACTTCCCGAAAAACCAGAAGGAGCAGGCAGCATACCCATACTCCAACTGTAATCACCGTATACACCAGAAGATTCTGTCTCTGGTCGAATTTCTACAATTTGAATAGTTCCATTCAATTTTAAATTGGATGCTTCAGCTAAAATTGTTGCATGTGCATGAGCATTTTTTATAGCTTCGCTTCGAGCTTTATTTCTATTTTCTTCATTAGTTACAAATATCGGTTGCCGCATGTTGAGATTAAATTTTTAGCGCTGGTTATCGAATAGTTTTTACATAGCAGAAAATGCTTTTGTTAAACGTAACATATCTTTCTTTCTTTCGTCCTTTGTCTCCTTTGTGCCTTTGTGGTTTATTCGTCTTTAAGTCTTGTGGTAAAAAGATATATCACTGCACAGGCGAGGACACCCGTGCTACAATCAAAAATTAATTAGGAACCCATTCGGAATTCTATATTTGACATGTTAATTAAGGGTTTTTGATTATTACCAATAGTGAAAATAATAAATTATTGCACAGGCAGGATGCCTGTGCCACAGTGTAGGATAATTAATATTTTCGTTCTTGGGGTTGGAACATTGTGATGCTTACAGGTACATATTGTATGTCTATTCCTGCGGGTGAGTAGTAAGCGAATGTATGTTGTAAGAAGTTGTTATCGTCGCGTTGGGGAAAGTCTTCACGAAAATGGGCGCCACGACTTTCTTTACGACGGTTTGCTGAGGTCATGATAATTTGTCCAACTATCATTAAGCTACGTAGTTCTAATGCTTCTACAATTTCGGTATTCCAGTCTTTACTTTTGTCGTCTAAATATATTTTTGAGTATTGATTTTGAAATTGTTGTAGTTGTTGTAAACCTGTTTGCATTAACTCTTCGGTACGAAATACACCGCAGTACTCGGTCATACAGTCTTGGAATGATGTGCGTACTTGGTTAATGCGGTATTCTCCTGGTTGGTCGAGTAATGCTTGTATTTGCTGTTTTGCTTCTTTTATATAACGTTGTTCGTCGATATTGGGCAATTTACGATTTTGGACATATTGTGCAATAGCTGCACCCGCGCGTTTTCCATATACAACACATTCTAATAGCGAGTTGCTACCCAAACGATTGGCGCCGTGTACCGACACACACGAAGTTTCACCTGCTGAGAAAAATCCTTCTACAATAGAGTCGGTGCCACTACGAACTTGACAATCAATATTAACGGGAATACCACCCATACAATAATGAATAGTTGGCCGAACTGGCATTGGTTGCGTTACTGCGTCAACTCCCACTAACCGATGTGCTTCTTCCCAACAAAAGGGAACACGACTCATGATTTTTTCTTTACCCATGTGACGCAAGTCGAGATATACATATACTCCCCCTGCACTACCATCAGGTTTAACACCCCGACCTGCACGAATTTCATAAGCTATCGCACGTGAAGTGATATCGCGTGGCGCCAGTTCCATACGACTCGGAGCGTATCGTTCCATGAATCGCTCACCTTCACTATTAATTAAATAGGCGCCTTCTCCTCGCACTGCTTCAGAAATTAACACACCAACAGGGTATAATCCGGTGGGGTGGAACTGTACAAATTCCATATCTTCTAACGGTAAACCAGCTAATGCCGTCATCGCTAACCCATCACCAGCCGATGCATAATCGTTAGAAGTAGTGTTATAAACGCGACCATAACCACCAGTGGCAAACATCACAGCTTTGGCACGAACTACCTCAATGTGCCCGTCTTCTATACGGAACATTACAACACCTTTCGCCTGACCTTCTTCTAATATCAGACGCATTACATACCATTCTTGGTAAACCTTTACACTATGCTTACGGAGATTATTAACTAATTCGTGTAAAATTGCGTGTCCTGTTTTATCAGCAGCGTAACAGGTTCTATTGTGTGAATGTCCACCAAAAGCACGCTGTGCAATTCTTCCATCAGATAGACGCGAGAATAACACACCCATATGTTCTAAATCTATTACAACATCGGGCGCCTCGCGGGTAAGAATTTCGACAGCATTTTGGTCAGCTAAATAATCAGAACCTTTAACGGTATCAAAAGCGTGTGCTTCCCAACTGTCTTGTGTATCAACATTTTTTAAAGAAGCTGCCATTCCCCCTTGTGCAGCAACCGAGTGTGAACGAATAGGATGAGTTTTTGCGACAACAGCAACATTTAAACTGGGGTCTTTACGGGCAATTTCAACTGCCGCACGACATCCAGCTAATCCACCACCCACTATAATTACATCATGTTCAAGCATAAGTAATCTGGCATACAAATCTCTATTGTACGAGGGGGAAAGGGAAAAGAGGAAAACCTTTTCCCCTAATAAATAGAACTAATTTGTTAGTTGCACTGGTTGTTGCTGAGAAACATTACCTGGTATTGCTTCCATTCTGGTGTTTGGTTCCATCGGCGCCACTTCGATATGGTTCAATAAGGTAGTGACAAAAGCGAATAGTAAGAACGGTAACGATAACAGTACAATAAGTCCGACTGTTGCTAGCGCGTAAATAGGTCGTCTGGCGCCCATTAATGCTAATGCAGCAGCTAAACTAATTGTAATGGTGATGAGCCAAACAATGATTTGACCGTAGATATCACCAAAAGTTAATGTACAGACAAATCGATATTTTTGAATATTACTCATAAGTTTCCCTTGAGTTTGCTTTAATTTCTACCTTAAAGCCATGTTTTGAAATTTGACGATTTTTAAATATTTCTGAAAACTTTCGTAATATCCCTTCATAAAGATTTGCTAAACTACCGTTTGGACTCAAGTTGCTTAAGCCTAGCTTTTAAATCATAATCTTCAGTACTGACAATTGCCTCTAAATCTCGAATACGCTGTTCGAGTAATTCTACTTGCTGTGGCGCCAAGTTATATCCTTTATATTTTTTATCATCAGAACGCCATACTGCTACTGTACCAACTGTGGCGCCTGTGAGAGCGGCAAGGGGAATTAATGAATTACGTAGAGGTATTGACAGAGGCACACTAATTGCTAAAATTCCAAGAGTAAATCCCCAAATACGAGTTGTTGCCGCAAGACGTATATCTTTAGACTGTTCTAATTTTTTACCCATACACTTATATAGTCAAATTGTAACTAAATTAATATTTTCTATATACATTGGCATATATAAGTGAAAAAGTGCTTCACCCTTTCGGCTTAGGTACAGTTACTCATAAACCCCTAGAAACTGGGTTTTTGTTGGTAGCTTGTAATGAAAATAAAGATTTGTCTGCGACAATGAATGCATAAAAACCCGGTTTCTGATTTCTTATTTTTTGATTAATACTCAGTAAAAGAACGCGAATCACGTGTAAAAATCAATAAATCATGTGGAATGATAATTAAAGGAGACGACAATGGGACTTTTCGACCAAATCCTCGGTGCAGTTGCCAACCCAAATCAGCAAGGCAGTATGAGTCAAATTAGCGGTATTATAAACGCAGTGCAACAAATGAGCGGGAATGCTGGCACTGACTCTTCAACAATGCAAGCAATAATGTCAGTTGTTGGTGGTCAGGTTCGTTCAGCATTGCAAGACAAACAAGCAAACGAAGGTTCAGATGCAGTCCAAAATATTGTAAGTCAATTTGCCGGAACTTCTCCTAACCCTAATGCTGTATCATCTCTGTTTTCAGCCGGAATGCAGCAACAAGTTGCCCAAATGGCATCACAGCGTACTGGTATAGACGCAAATATGATTCAACAAATGCTACCAATGATTGTACCAGTGGTACTTAATTTTTTACAATCAGGCGCCAGTACTGCTGGTGGTGGTAACTCAGTTCTCAGTACTTTTCTAGACTCAGATGGAGACGGTGACGTTGACATAGCAGACGCAATGCGAATGGCAAGCCAATATATGGGAAGATAATGTATACTGTGGGGTAAAAACTAAACTTTATCATGCTGAACGGAGCGCAGTGGAGTGAAGCATCTTGGAGATTCTAGCCTGCAGCAAATGCTTCGCATAACACTTCGTTCAGAATGACAGTTTCTAACCGTTTGCAGTATAATTATCTTTTTGCTCTCGGCGCCTCTACTTTAGTAACTTATCTTGTCGAGGCGCCTACGCTCCCAGTTATTTCGTCATCTTCTCACTATCAACCCGTGAGTTCTCAAAAATGAGAAATAAGATAGATTCATATCTTGATGTATATTTTGTTTCTCAATTCAGCTTCGATTTCTGTGACACAGTTGTAAAAAATAATTAAACGGCAACTAAGCTTATATAGCCTGCGTCATCAGAATCATACTTATCTATATTTTCTATGAAACTGAAAGCTACTATTGTAACAATGGTAAGCTACTTAACGCTGGCTATTCCCTCTACAAATCAATATACTTATGCTTCTGCTCCAAGCAGATTATCTCAAGTGACCCCTTCATCAAGAGTTTCTGAGATACCTAAATCTGTCATCTTGCAAATTCGGCAAGATATGGCGAAACGCTTAAACTTGAAACTAGGTGATGTGCGAGTTGTGCGGGTAGAGCCAAAGATATTTGATAGTTGCTTAGGTCTGCCAGAAAAGAATGAGAAATGTAAAGAAATTGCTTACACGGCTTGGGCTGTTAGAGTTGCTGGTGGTAAGCAGAGTTGGTTGTATCATGCAGTTTCATCCAAAAGTTTACGCAAGAATGTTCGTGTGAATTGGTTGGAAAGCTTACCACAAAGTGTTAGGAAAAAAGCAATTAGCAATGCAACTCAACTTAGCGAGGCACCTATAGATACAATTAAAGTTATATCCGTCGAACCACGGGTTTGGAAGAATAATTGTTTGGAACTTCCCAAAACTGCTCAACGTTGTAATTCCACACAAACTCCTGGATGGTTTATTAAGCTGAAAAATAATAAACCACATCCGAAAGAACCATTAGAGTGGGTATATCGTAGTGATTTAGACGGGAAAATACTAGAATTCGATTTAATTGCGAGTGTTGGTAATATATCTCAGAAAACGATTGCAGATATTTTATCAAATGCAGCTAAACTTTCTCAGATTGAGCGTTCTGCTTGGAAAGTTGATAAAGTTCAAGCTTTACAATGGTCTAGTTATGGTGGAAATGGTCCATCAAGACCAATACAAGGAATGGCGCCTGTGAAAGATAATGTGTTTGGTTGGAAAATGTTGGTTTCATCTCCAAAACAACAATGGGTATATTATATTACTAGAAATTGGGTTGAATTTGATTCTCCTCAAAGCGTGCCATCCTATTTAGTTGAGGAAGCCACAAAGATGGCTGCTGCACAAACTGGTAAACCTACTGCTAATTATAGGTTACATTGGGCACAGCATGTTACTTGGGGTGACACTTGTTTGGATGTAAGTATAAATAAACCCGCTTGCCAAAAAACTTCGGTTCCTGGTTGGAATATACAGCTAATCGGACCAGGAGAGACTGACACTTCAATGTTCATGATATTTAATTTCCATAGCCGTTTAGATCGAGATGTGCGATTTAATGGTAGTAATCCTTGGCTTCCACCTCCAGTCGTTAATCCTGGTTTGCGATAAATACAATGAATCTAAAGGATGATTTTTTTGTAATTTAAATCTTTTCCGGAAATTGAGGAGGCACAGGTGAAACACCTGTGCCAGAAGAATCCTAATATATAGGACAATTGATCGTTGGAGTTAATTGTTGCTTGTTTGAACGTAAGCTAGTGTTAAACTATCTTTAGCGAGGAAGTGAGCTAAATGGTAAGCTCTTTCCTCTGTCTTAAGGAGGATTTTTTCGTATAGATAACGAGTTGCTCTATCACCCAAACTTTCTGCTTGGGAAGCAAGGCGCCGTATTAATTGAATTATTGCTTGTTCGGCAGCTAAGTCATGCTCTACCATTTGACGGCAAGAGAAAACACCGTCAGCTTCTGGTTCAAAGCAGCAGAGTCTGGCTAACTGAGTAAAGCTTGCTACAGGTACTCCACCAAGTCCATCTAACCGTTCACCAATATCATGAACGTGTTCTTGAGCAGCTTCGTAGCTTTCATTGAAGAACTCGTGCAAAGAATAAAACTCGGCACCTTCAACTACAAAGTGATGCTTTTGATACTGTAAGTACAGCGCTTGAAAGCTTGCCAATGCGATATTAAAACCTTCGCAAACAGGCTCAGTAACACTTTTATCTAATAAAACAGGATTATCGTAAACCTGGCCAAAATTGCGTAAAACTGCTGGTGATGCACTCATAGTGAACCTCGTAATGGAGTTTTTAATTTATTTTGAAATAACTCTCTAATACCCTTTATACAATACTTTTCTAAATTTGAGGCTTTTGAAAATTTATATTGAAACCTTACAAACCGTAATGCAAAACTTTATTTTTAAAGAACGTAAAGAAACCCGGTTTCTAGGATTGAACATTCATAAAAACTCATTCTGTTAGGCTTGAACTTTTATTCAACAGGTATCGAGTAAGATGTTAATTAGGAATTATTAAAATAAATAATCATTAAGCAATAACGCCTGGTGGTGATTATGAAGGGGAATCACTGCGTCATAGATGTTTATAGTTAATATTGGAGATAAAATGTCTGTTAATTTTGATGCACTTTGGGTTGGCGCTAGTCCCTCATTGAAATGCCTACACATGCCTTTGCTAATAAATTTAAATCAATATAAAAGTATTGGACACTGGGAATATTTTCAAACCGCTGATGAAGGCGCCTCAATTGATGTTGCGGTAGATTTACTGCATAATTTTCTCAAAAATTGTCGTCCAGTGCATTTAGTGGGACATGGCATAGGTGGAGTAATTGCACTAATTTTTACTCGTAAATATCCACAGTATGTAAATTCATTAACGCTATTGGCAGTTGCAGGACAACCTGCAAATACTTGGCACGTACACTATTATCAGCAGCGTCAGTTATTCAACCTGACTCGTACCCAAGTTTTAGTCAATACAGTGTATAACTTATTTCGCGATAAACTTCCGTGCCATGCGAATAAATTAATTAATAACTTAAATAAAGATTTAGAAAATTTACCCTTAATGCATTCAATGTACCAAAGGGAGAATTTACCCAAGGGTGGAGTATCTGTTCCATTAATGGTGTGTGGTTGCAAAACTGACCCTATCGTAAGTTACCCTGAACTACATGACTGGGAACTATATCTGAAATTACAAGATATGCTTTGGGAGTGTCCTCAAGGTGGTCACTTCTTTCACTGCTTCTACCCTGAAAAAGTCGGCGCCAAAATTTCTAGTTTTTGGCAAAATCAAGATATACACCTTTATCAAAAACAATTTTCGTTACCATAACGCGAGTGTCTCTGTTTTCTACCACAGAGACGCAGAGTACACAGAGAAACAACCTATCCGTTACATCCGTTACATCCGTTGCCAGAGATTTTGTCAAAACTTTAATTAACTACAAGGGAAGTAAATGTAGAGTTAGAGTAGCAAGCTGAAATTACGTATATTTACATAAGAGGCAACTAACAGCTTGGGTTTGTCCTCTATAGGAAGAACATGCGAGTTGGAATTCGATGTATACTCGGTACAGCGTTACTTTCGATTTGGGCATCAGTTAGTTATGCAGCAGAAATACGGGGAACGGTTTACTTCAATCAACCGCCGCGTCTTCTCGAAACTGCAACTACATATAATGATGTGTATGTTTGGGGCGCCACATATTATTTTACGATTAGTGTTCCAGATAATGCCGTTGAGCCTTTACAAAAAATTACGCTTAACCAACGCGAAGGTGTTGATAATATTCGCTTTGACCTTAAGAAGTCTTATGCTTTTGAAGGAACACGCAGGAGGGAAGGTCAAAAGTTAGGACTCTCTGATGTGACTTCTCAACGCCGAGAAAGAACTGTCTCCATGACCTTTAACCCTGCCATCCCACCAGGTAAAACTATTACAGTTGCCATGAAACCATTGCAAAACCCTACGGTTCCTGGTGTTTATCTATTTGGTGTAACGGCATTTCCCGCAGGAGAAAAAGCTTATGGACAATTTCTCGGATACGGGCGCCTACAGTTTTATAGTTCTAGTGATTCTGTTTTCAAATGAAGGTAGAATTGATTTTAAGTGGTTGATTTAATGAATGCAAATAAATTAACTCTAGTTCGCTACCAACTTTGGAAAAGTAGTCCATCTGTTGCGCGCGCAAAATTACGAAAGTCCGAAGAAATACAAATGCTGCTACCGCTAACGATATTCCTGCACCACTAGCTATTAAAGCTTGCCCAATACCACTTGTAACGGCCAAAACATTAGTACTATCTGCTCCACCAGATTTAAGATTGTAGAACATGGTAATTAAACCGTTTGCAGTTCCGACGATACCACATAGAGGTGCTACAGCCGCGATGCTTTCGAGTAGCTTATCACCCCGACGCATTTCAATAAATTCTCTGTCTAAAGCAGCTAAAAGAGCGAGGTGAAATGTTTCTGGTGATGCAAATTTTAACTTGAGTGGCGCGGCGAGTACACGACCAATAGCTAAACCTTCCGAACGTTCGGCAAGAATTAAAGCTTCGTCTAAGTCTATTTTTGCTGCTCTGAGAACTTCATGTACAACCTGTTTTTCTTGAAAAATTAATTTAAACCAATACCATACCCGTTCTATAGCATAAGCAAAAGTTACAACTGATAAAGCTAGCAAGGGGTACATAACAAGTCCACCCGCTAGGAAAGCGTCGAATATTCTGGTCATTGCGGCTTAATTAAGTACTTTATTGTTAAAAATTATGCATACAGACCTGTAATATACCCTGTTAGTGCTAAATTGATGATTAAGAAAAGTTAATTACATCATTAACAACCATTTAATAAATACAATGTATCAATCAATTCTCGGTATAGGCGTTTTTATTCTTCAAGTTGCTTCTATTTAAAATCTAGCTTATTGTAAGTGCTGAAGTTAATTAGAGAATCTACCAGCATTAATAAAATGTATAATAAATCGCTTTTGCACGGAAAAAGAATAATCATAACGGCGCCGCGTGTTTATGCGGTAAGGTTGTCTAGTGCGTTAATTAATCAAGGTGCTTTGCCACTGTTTATGCCAGTAATTGAAACTAGTCCTTTAGAAGATTTTACTGTATTAGATGAGCATCTGAGAAAAATTAATACATATGATTCCATTGCGTTCACTAGTCGAAATGGCATTGATGCTGTTAGTAAGCGGATGCGAGAGTTAAAAATGGATACTTCATTGCTTCAGCAGATACATTTATGTGCGATAGGCAAAGATGCTGAACTTTTGGAAGCTTTAGGCGCCGAAGTAGATGTAATACCCTCTGAACCAAGTCCAACAGGTATAATTCGGGAACTGGCAAAAATATCTGATATTGAAGGTAAAAATATTTTAATTCCAGCATCCGAAGTAATTGGCATTTCTGAACCTGATGTTATTCCGAACTTTGTAGCTGGACTAGAAAAATTGGGAATGAATGTCACTCGTGTGACTGCGTATCAAACGCGGAGTTTGGACAAAGAGATATATGACGTTGAGTTAGAATTGATTCGTCAGGGTAAAGTGGATGTAATTGCTTTTAGTAGCAGCGCGGAGATTAGTGCTTTCTTAAATATGTGTGATGTTTCTGATTATCAAAATACCGTGATAGCTTGTTTTGGCCCATACACAGGCGCCAATGCGAGAAAATTAGGGTTAAACGTCTCTATTATTGCTGACGATTTTAGCTCTTTTGATGGATTTGCTGCTGCCATAGCTAACCATTTTAATTAATTGCCTTTATGCCATGACAAAGCCCAAAGTCTTTATTACTCGTAACCTTCCTACTAATTTAAGTATATTACAGGAGTTTGCTGACGTTGAAGTATGGCTTGAACGTCAACCTCCTGCATATGAAGTATTGCTTTCAAAAGTTAGAGGTATTAATGGTTTGTTATGTTTGTTAACAGACAAAATTGACGAACAGTTAATCGAAACTGCAACAAATCTACGTGTAATAAGTCAAATGGCAGTCGGTTATGACAATATAGATGTTGGTGCTGCTACCGCTAGAAAAATACCCGTTGGTAATACTCCTGGTGTATTAACTGATGCAACGGCTGATTTGACTTGGGCATTGTTAATGGCATCTGCACGTCGTATTGTTGAAGCAGATAAATTTACTCGCGCTCTTCGGTGGCAAACTTGGGAACCAGATTTATTATTAGGTGCAGATATTACTGGCGCCACATTGGGAATTATTGGGTTTGGACGTATTGGTCAAGCTGTTGCTCGTCGTGCCAGCGGATTTAATATGAAAATTATTTATACCAGTAAAAACCGCTGTGATAAAGAGTTAGAAAACAACTTAAATGCTGAATTTGTAAGCTTCGATACTTTATTAAAAGAATCAGATTTTGTTACAATTCATACACCATTAACTAGTGATACATATCATTTGTTCGGAAAAACGCAGTTTGAACTGATGAAACGAAGTGCTATTTTGATCAACACCGCACGCGGCAGCATTGTGAACCAAGATGAATTATATAATGCGCTTGTAAATAAAAAAATTGTAGGCGCCGCTATTGATGTCACTGACCCCGAACCTATAAAAAGCGACAGTCCGTTATTGGGACTGAATAATTTAGTTATTGCACCACATATTGGTAGCGCAAGCTACAAGACACGTAAAAAAATGGCAGATATGGCGATTGAAAATTTGATTGCAGGATTAAAAGGTCAGGAGTTGCCTTACCGTGTTGATGCGATAATTTAAAAACCCGGTTTATAGATTAATATATGAGCATATTGTTAAGCGTTGCTAAGAAACTTTACAATTGAGGTAACTGGCGCTACGCGATAGTGCGAACAGAATCATTGAAGCGTGTACGTGGGTGTGGAGTCGCTGTTGTATAGGCTAACTCCGCCGCAAAAATTTTTAAAATAATTGCTTCAAAGTTCACAAATAAACTATATATTAAGTAAAGATATATTGCTATTATTAGTAAAAAAACTAGATAAGTGCTTGGGAGAAAGTAACTGCTATGGGTCGTGTAGGCGTATTATTGCTAAATCTCGGTGGTCCAGACAAGCTGGATGACGTAGGGCCATTCTTGTACAATTTATTTTCAGATCCAGAGATTATTCGCCTACCGTTTCGTTGGCTGCAAAAA
Source organism: Calothrix sp. PCC 7716 (assembly GCF_019977735.1). Taxonomy (GTDB): domain Bacteria; phylum Cyanobacteriota; class Cyanobacteriia; order Cyanobacteriales; family Nostocaceae; genus Dulcicalothrix. The sequence goes on from NZ_AP025018.1 coordinate 8,691,570, forward strand.
CCTTTGGCATGGTTTATTGCTTCACGACGTACAAAAACCTCGCAAGAAAACTACAAACAAATTGGTGGAGGTTCACCACTGCGGCAAATAACCGAAGCTCAAGGTGAAGCTCTTAAACAAGAACTGCAAACTTTGGGAGAAGATGCTGAAATATACGTAGGAATGCGCTATTGGCATCCATACACAGAAGAAGCAGTAGCTAGTTTGACACACAATACAGAGATAGAAAAGTTAGTTATCCTCCCTTTGTACCCGCAGTTTTCGATTAGCACCAGTGGTTCTAGTTTCCGCTTGCTCGAACAGATGTGGAAAACAGACCCTAAGCTTCAACAAATCGAGTATACTGTTATTGCATCTTGGTACAAGCAACCTGGATATTTAAAGGCAATGGCAGACCTTATCGCGCAAGAACTTGACCAACTGCCAAACCCAAGAGAAGCGCACATCTTTTTTAGCGCACATGGTGTACCAAAGAGTTACGTTGAAGAAGCAGGTGACCCCTACCAGCAGGAAATAGAGGAATGTACCGAATTAATAATGCGTACCCTCAATCGTCCCAATGCTCACACTTTAGCTTATCAAAGTCGTGTAGGTCCAGTAGAATGGTTACAGCCTTATACAGAAGATGCAATTCAGGAATTAGGTGCCAAAGGTATTCAGAATTTAGTAGTTGTACCAATTAGTTTTGTATCCGAACATATTGAGACACTCCAAGAAATCGATATAGAATATCGTGAGCTTGCAGAAGAAGCGGGAATACACAACTTCCGTCGTGTTCCAGCATTAAATACACATCCAACATTTATTCGTGCATTAGCTGACTTAGTTGTTAACGCGCTAAAATCTCCAAATCTTGACTTATCACAAGTCACGCAAATGAAGAAGCGCATCAAAATGTATCCTCAAGAACAATGGCAATGGGGAATTACAACAAGCGCAGAAGTTTGGAACGGTAGAATCGCCATGTTAGGATTTATCGCCCTAGTACTAGAAATGATAACAGGTCGCGGTTTACTCCACTTCATCGGCATCTTACAGTAGGTTGGGTTAGCACCCAACATTATATTAACAATCTTGTGGAATGGGCTTGTGGAATGAGCTTGTGGAATGAGCTTGTGGAATGAGCTTGTGGAATGAGCTTGTGGAATGGGCATCCTTGCCCGTTCATATTATTAGGCGGGCAAGGATGCCCACCCCACAAGACAAGAGAGACACATTAATTACGGGCGAGGTGTATAGCGATACCAATTGTACCAACTTGTACCGCTACGAATTGCAAACCATAGTAGTAACAAAGCAATTAAACCCCCCTGCCAAGGGGCATTACAAGCAAAAACTACTAAGATGACACATAAGAAGTCTTGAATAAAAACTGCCCATGTGGGTAATCCTCTCAACCGAAAAAACCAACCCACTTGCACGAGTTTGAGAACTAATGCCAAGCTGGCACTAAATAACACTACTAACCACTGCGGAGTTTCTGTAACATTTGCACAAGCTAACCCCATAATGGCGCCTACAATTGGACTAAATATGAGTTGAAGTACTTGCAGCACCCTTTGTCCTGTCAATCTTTTAGACGCAAGTACTTCTATAATCGATAAACTAGTCAAAGCTCCAAATAAAAGTGGCGAAGAAATTCGCGATAAAACTGGGACTTGTGACCACAGACTATGACCCTGCAATAACCCCACGAACAGTAAAGGTAAGGCAGTTCTGATTCCTGCTGCCGCAGAAGCAGATAGTGCGGCTAGAACTTCAATCATAATCGCATCAGTTGCAATTTATTTAAATCGAGGGATTGATTTAAACTTACCCAAATTTGTCACAATTACACTCACACGAAATCAAAAATGTCAACTGTGAAACTTGGTAATTGAAACGAATGTTACATCTAGCCCTGAATTCGAGGATTTATACTGCGTGATAAATCTCCCATTGCTTATCTCTGATGTGAATACAAGGGTGAGATTCAAAAATTTTTGCTCTATGAGAAAGATACGAAACATCTTCTTCTAGCAATGGCATAGTTTGCCAACAATTACGGCAGAACCAATAAATGTGTGAGGAGCGAATGTGACGCAGTAAGACGTGAGAACAGCAAGGACAGTAATTCATAGTGTGGCACCCAGTGATAATCTAATTTCAACATATTTTCCAAATATGAGAAACTTGTGAAGAAGATTACTTTTTGTAACATATCGTAATATAACTAATTATTCATTAATAATAGGCGCCTGCAATTTCCTCAAATTCTCTAGCTATAAATAAGACATGAGGTCTAAATGATTTAGGTATATAGCCAAAAAGCGAAAGTAAATTGGATAACAAGTAAGTCCGTGAAGCAAGCTTGGAAGGACAAGAAAAATAAAGAATTATGCGAGATGTTAAATAAGCTTGAGGAATTATAAATTGCACTAGCTGAGGTGCCGAATATATTTTTTATTTGATTGAATGGAATAAATATAATTATCCTTCTTGTGGGATGGGCATCCCTGCCCGTCCTATAATAAAAGTCATGCCTACCCGTTCCACTTCCTATTACACAAAGGCGGGCAAGGATGCCCGCTCCACAAGAGAAGCAGAAAAATACTTATTTACACAAATCTGTCAGTGGGTTAATTGTGTGCTTACTTTTTTTAGACAAAGCTCCACAGGAGAAAACATTTTATCCGATTGAATTAAATGTATTAAGATGGTGCGTAACTGCATTGAGATTTTTCGTTTTGTTTATGGTTTGTTGATGCAGTTACGCACCCTACTTGTAATAATTGTGACTGAAAAGCCTACTGATTACGCTGCTATTCTCCGTGCGGCTAACCAAGATATTAATGAACCTCCTGAGTGGTTGGCGCCTTCTAAGTTTGTCTATTCTCCTGAGTATGGTGTGGGAGAGGTGATGGCTGTTTTGGGTAGGCGTTTAATTGTTAAGTTTATTGAAGAGGTTAATCCGACTCAGTTTGATAATTGGGAAGATGTTGTTGAGAAGGGGTTGATTAAGGAAAGTGGCGCTAGTTTAGGGAGTAATTTAGATAATTCTGATATCGGTGGTGATGTTGCGGCGATTGGTGAGGAGATTGATAAGATTCCTAATGTTGCTTTTCAGTCTGTCGCTCGTGATTTTGCGACGACTATTACTAGGGTTAATATTCAATCTGGTGTTGGTGGCAGTATTCACCCGATACCTGAAGATTTACCGTCAAATTTACATTTGGGTTTGCAGAATATTTGTGTGAATACGGTTTATTCGCATCAGTTAGAGGCTTTGGCGAAGCTACGGGCGGGTTATGATTTGACTATTACTACTCCGACTGCTTCGGGTAAGACGCTTTGTTATAATTTGCCGATTATTGAAGCTTGTATTAAACAGCCTGATACTAGGGCATTATATATTTTTCCGCTCAAGGCTTTGGCACTTGACCAAATGCGGAAGTTACAAATGTTAGTGAAGGCTATTCCTAACCACCGCATTAAAATTGCTTTAATGACGGGGGATACTCCTAGGGATGAAAGACAGCAGTTGTTTATTCCTTATCCTCCCAATGTTTTGGCTGTGAGTCCCGATTTACTTCATCATTATTTATATAATATACGGCGCCCTCAAGAAGGTGAAGGTTGGCGCCTGTTTTTGAGACAGTTACGATATGTGGTTATTGATGAGTCACATACTTATATTGGTGCTTTCGGCGCCCATTTTGCTAACTTGATGCGAAGATTACGGTTAGCTGTTGATGCTGTTGGTGGTAATTCACATAAGTTACAGTTCATTTGTTCGAGTGCGACAATTGGTAATCCCCAAGAAATGGCGTTACGGTTTAGCGGTAGGACGCAACAACCAAACAGGTCACATTTAATTAGAGAAAGTGGTGCTGATAGTGCAGGACGTACTTTATTATGTCTCGAACCAAGTAGTGCTGCGAATGTAGAAGCTAGTAAAATGATTATTTCCTGGTTACAGCATAACTTGAGCGGGATTGTTTTTTGTAATTCGCGCGCTGCTGTGAAAGGATTATTAGGATTAATTCAACGGGAAACTCAACGTACCGGATGCGGACATTTAGCTAACCAAGTTGCTTTATTTTATAGCTCGTTGATTGGAGAAAGGCGCCGGGAAATTATTTCTAAGTTACAGTCGGGGCAAATAAAAGTCATTATTTCTACATCTAGTTTGGAAGCTGGTATTGATTTACCTGAACTTGATTGTTGTTTAATCCGTGGTTTTCCTGGTAGCTTGATGTCATTTTGGCAACGAGTAGGAAGAGCAGGACGTAAGCAGCATGGGTTAGTAATATATTTACCTTTGGCACAAAATCCAATTGATGTATATTACGCTAAGAATCCTCAGCAGCTTTTATCAGGAGACGTTGAGTGTAGTGCGTTTAATCCCGATTATCCAACTATATTAGGTAAGCATTTGGAATGTGGTTGTATAGAAAGTGCTTTAGCATTGAGAGAAATTAATCACCGTTTTGGTCATGTTGCTGGTACAATAGCAGATTCGTTACTACAACAAAATAAACTTTACTTAAGTAATGGGGGTAAGTTATGGGGTCGTGGTTATCCACATAAAGAGGTAAATTTAAGAAGCGCTGCAAATACTTCAATAAATTTGATTGATAAACATTCAGGGGATATTCTTGAAAAAATGTCTCTTGAAGTCGCATATCGCGAGGTCTTTCCCCAAGCAATTTATTTTCTTCAAGATGAAAATGGTGATATCATCGCTTATCGTAGCGAAAGTTTGAATGTAGAGAAGGGAGAAGCGCAACTCGCATATCTAGGTAAAGAAACAACTTTATATACAGAAGCAGAATCGGAATTAGATATAGTACCTTTATCTACACTCGCACAGCCCAAAATAATCAATACCAATATTGATGATGGTCGAATTAGATTAACGCTTGCTTGGGGAGAAATTACCACTAGCGTTACAGGATACCGTTTAATGAAACGTATATATGGTAAAACCTGTAAAAATCAACAATGTGCAAACTTTAAAAAATCTCTTGAAGGAAACTCTTGCCCTAAATGTCGGCGCCAAATTTATGCAGCAGAAGTTATAACACTGCAAGATGAAATTGTATTTGAAACACCATTAGTTACTAAATATCAGGCGCCATGCGTATTAATAGACTTAAACGAAGGAGTTAAAAAAGCACTTCGTGAACAAGTTTCTAGATTAAAACAAGAAATAATCCAAAAATACGGGAATAGTATTCCAGAAATATATCAACCATTATGGACAGGCGCCTCTGATTTTATCGCACTTCATAGTTTACAACATCAAATTATTAAAGCCGTTCCATTGGTCGTATTATCATCGAGCTTAGATGTAGATGGCATTGTTACAGAGAAAGAAGGCAGAACATACAACTACTTTTATGATACATGCGAAGGAGGAAACGGCGCCGCAGAAGCAATATTTCACGACCTAAGTAAATTTGCCGCAAAAGCATATGCACTAGCGTCCGGTTGTGACTGCGAAACAGGATGTCCTAGATGCTTACACTCATCAGGATGTCCTCAACATAACGAACCATTAAATAAAGACTTAGGCTTATATTTATTAGATGCAATATTTAATGTACCATCTTGACTAATAACATCTACTCAACAGCATAGCCAGTAAACTGACGTTTTCCAACCATCCTTAATTAAAGCATTTTTGACTTGTTGATAAAAAGCCTCTGTTGCCATATCTGTTAAATTACCATATAAACTGGATATTAGATGATTTGCTAAGTATAAATTTTGACATTTAGTTTTACAGCTTGTAACTACTTAATACTATATTCTAATATATTTGCCAATCCTACGATAAACGCAGCAATCACAGATAAAATTAAGCTGATGCGACGTTTGGGATGCGAAGAGATAGCTAAAAAAGTACCGCTAGCTAACCCGGTTAACCCAAAACCTGCAATTGCTATGATAAAAAGTAAGAAAGTTCCGATGTTATCTGGTGGTTTTGGGAGGTTGAGTATATTTTCTACAAGTTCCCAAATTATTAATAACAACCAACACAAAGCTGCTCCAATCAGGTCTCCTAGTAAAATAATGACAGGTGCCACTAGTACTTTCGGTAAAGCCACGGTACTACTCATAAATCCAATGCCAATCAATCCCCCAGTGTAAAAATTCAAAAAGCTGTTATATAGCCAAAATATCAGAACTGGCGCCATAGATAATATAAATAGTTAAAATCGGTAAAATCTAATTACGCCTAATTTAGCTTAAATTCCGGAACTGCCTCTTCTCTGTTACCTCTGTGGTAACAGTAAACATATGCACTACACAGGCAGGATGCCTGTGCCACAAGACACAAGATGTTTTGGGAAAAAATTGCATAAGTTTAGTGTTGCCAGAAATATAGCATTTACAGGCGCCCATAAGGGTGCCATAGTACAAATTGCAATTCTTAGAAGGAGGTGGAACAATTGGTAATGATTAGCGTTGAGTAAAATCACTGTGGCTCTAATATCTAAGTATTGTGGATTTGTCAAGCTATCCAATGATGGTAGACCCTCTAGGGAAATGGTTAACGCAGCTAAAGACTACTTACACGAACAGTTTCCTACACTTGCTGATGACTCGGATGTTGCATTACAGCGACAACTTTGGCATTTAATGCGTGAACAGCAAGCAAGTAACAGCATGGCTGAAATTTGTTTGCGCTGCTATATCTCTCATCAAATTTATCAGGCTTGCATTGATTTAGGCGTTAAGTTTGGCAAGCAACACGGTTTTAATTGTAACGATTTATTACCGATTGTATTGGGAGATGAGGTGCTACAAAGTTTTAAGCATCAAAAGGAAACTGGTTCTTACCAATCTTTGGCAATGACGATATTAAGGACGTATAACCCTGATAAAGGTTCGCTTAATACTTGGGTGAGTCGCTATGTAAAACAGCACTCAGAGTTGAAGCATTTTTTACTTCAGCATGGTGTGTTTTTAGTTAGCGATTGGGCATTATTGAATGATACAAATCTTAAAGAATTACAGCGTATTTTAACAGGGATGTATCATTTGGCTACGTTTGAGGTTCAACAAGCTTGTGAGTTGCTGGTTAGCTATCATGCAGTATACCGTGCAGACCGTTTACAGTTTCTTGCGGGTTCGACGTTACCCTGTCAACCTCCAACTGGTGAGCAGTTATCTCGCATTGTTACAGATTTAAAAACCCGAACGGGAAAAAATTTCAGTAATGAAGCTGTTTTAAAGCAATTACAGTTTATCGCGGCAAAGTTGCGAGAGTACCGAATTATTGCACGAGGTGGTGCCATTAAAACGTTATCTTATTACCAAGAGGAAGTCGAGCCTATTGTTGAGCGTCAACAAGCAATGTCTAATAATGAAGACCAAGAAGAAAACGAATTTCTTCAGTTATATCAACAACAATTGAAAGAATCATTAGACGAAGCACTTTCTCAAGTTATTGAAGAGTTTATCATCAAAATTCAGCGCCGACGCCCGTCCCAAGTTGAATCATTTATTAAAGGTTTAGAGTTATTTCACTGTCGAGGTGAGTCTATGACTCAAATTGCACCGCAAATAGGGGTGAAACAGCAGTATGAAGTAACACGCTTATTAAAACTTAATGATTTACGTGTTGATGTTAGACAAAGGTTATTAATAATTTTACGTACCAAGGTTATTGATATAGCTAAACAGTTTACTGATATCAAACAATTACAAATCTTAGACGAAGCACTAGACGAACAAATTACTAAAATTATTGCACAAGCAGAATCTGAAGCTAGAAACCCGGTTCGTAACCAACCTCTTAAGAGTCTGTTTGCACATCATCTTTGCCTTTGTTTAGACAAAAGAAATTTAACTCCTAACTCCTAACTCCTAACTCCTATCTACACATTATGAATCAACCTACTTACCTTACTGACACTGACTGGCTCGATTTTTCCTCGCTTGGTGATGATAGCACCGAGTTGGCGCCATCCCAAATTCAACGTGCAGCACAATTAAGTTTGGGAATTTCTACTCCTGAGCAAAGTTGGCAAGTTTATTTGAATGCTTTAGGTACTATTGGCTTTGAACAATGGATGGCTGAACGGGCACCTGATTTACAAGTTGATATATCAAAGTCAACTATTTGGCAATCTGCTTACTCAAATATACTTGCTGCTGCCTGTAATGTTCAAGTCGGCACCTTTAAGGTTTGTGTAATTACGGCAAGTAAGGTTGGAGATTTACAAAGTATTCCTTTTGCTGTTGTCGATGTGCCGTCCTTAGCAGCGCACTTTTACGTGTTGATGCATATTGAGGAAGAATTACAGCAAGCTAATGTGTTTGGATTTATGAGTTATCCACAGCTTCAAAGCTATAAACAACAAGCTTTATTACAAGTTGAGGAAGATTTTACTTATAGTTTGCCAAATGAGGTACTTAGTTTTGATGTTGATGCACTGTTACTAAATTTACGGTGTTTAGATACTAGGGCAATTAATTTACCTGTAGAGTATAGTATACCAGCTACACAAACTGACACATCCACAGCCTTACAGCAAAAGTTAACTAGGCTACAATCACAAATTAGAAAGCATCCTTCGCAGTTTTTGACGGTGGATGAAGCGAAAAGACTGTTTAGTAATCCTCATTTAATTAACTGGTTATATGCACTTACACGGGCAGAAGTTGTTACGAATGTGCCCAAAAGTCAGCCTATACAACCTTTTATCAATGTTGGACGTTGGTTACGTAATCAAATTGATACAGTTGCTGAGGGATTAGGATGGATGTTAATGCCTACTTTAGCACCATCAGCATTACGAAGAAGTGAAGATTTTCAACCAATTCGAGAAGCATTAGAAAAACAAAAAATTTACATTCCTTTAAATGCTCAAGGCGCCTCACGTGATTTAAACTCAGAGTGTGCGGCTTTAAGACTTTATGCAATTATATGGGAATTAAATGAAGTATCAGATAACCCAGAGTGGATGTTACTAATAGTTGTGCGCTCAATTTCAAGTTCACTAGTTCCGCAAACCTTAAGATTAGAAATTCGTGACAAAACGCAACAATTATTTGACCAAACTCTAGAAGGTGATAGCAGCAAGGAAATTCTTTTCGCTCGTCTTGTTGGTGACTCTAATGACCGTTTCTGGGTAACGGTAACTGCTGATGATACCAGTGTGTTTGAAATAGAGCCTTTTGGCTTAGAAGGTTAATTAACGCTCTGGTTAATATTAATTATAATTCTTACCGGAAATTTAAATTAAAATTTAAACTTTCGTTATATAAATGTAAGTAAAAATACATAATAATAAGATACTTCCTTCCCCTTTAAGTCTGAGCTATGGAACATTCATTTAGTTTAAAAGTTCAAAAAGTAGAACAAATATGCTTGTTTGAGTTGTCCTGGGGACAGGGACAAAGGTTAGCTGCACAAGTTGATTATCCTATCGTTTTAACTCAAATATATCAAGATTGGAAGAAAGCGTATTTAAACTTTTACCAGTCAGGTGAAATGCGGGGCAAAGCAGTTGGTGGAGGAGTTGCGGAGCTTTCGGTTGACTGGCACGCAGAACTAGTTAAAGCTGAGTCTAGGTTGACTTATGAGTTTAATAGTTGGTTACGAAGCGCTGAATTATATGAGATTCGCGCACAATTGAATCAAGAAGGGAGTAATTTAAATCAAGCTCAAGCAATAAAGGTATTTTTAACTTGTACACCTATTGAGTTAGATCGATTCCCGTGGGAAGCTTGGGAAAGTGCTGGAAAAATCCAAATTATTCGTTCTCCTCAAAAAATAAGCGCTCCTAACCATTCTTTACAGCAAAAAGGACGCACTCGTATTTTAACGATATTGGGTGATGATACTGGGTTAGACTTTCAAACAGAACGAGAAGCTTTAAAAGAATTATCAAAAATTGCAGATGTGGAGTTTGTCGGGTGGCAACCTAAGCAAACAGCTTCGCAGGTAATTGAAAATATTACAAATGCAATAGCTGATGAACGTGGATGGGATGTGCTGTTCTTTGCTGGACATAGCAATGAAACAGATTTAACTGGGGGTGAGTTAGGAATTGCACCAGGGGTGTCAATATCTATAAAAGAAATAGCAACGCTTTTGAATGCAGCACGTCAACGTCGGTTAAAAGTTGCCATATTTAATTCGTGCAGTGGGTTAAATATTGCTGAATCTTTGATAGACATAGGGTTTAGCCAAGTAATGGTGATGCGTGAACCAGTCCATAACCGGGTCGCACAGGAATTTTTAGTTAAGTTTTTGCTTTCTTTGGGTAAACACTTAAATGTGTACGAGTCGATGATGGAAGCACGGCAATTTTTACGTTTAGACAAAACCCATACTTATCCATCATCTTATTTACTGCCTTCTTTATTCTGTCATCCAGGCGCCGAGTTATATAAAATTCCACCATCGTTACCTTGGCATCAGTGCATTCGGCAGGTAGTTTTACCTAATAGTATTATTGAAGGGGTCGCATTAGCTGTTACCATTGCTGTTGGTACAATGGTTCCTGTTCAGGACTTTTTACTTGATGGTAGAGTATTTACCCAAGCAGTTTATCGTAACACAACGAATCAAATTCCATCTGATGAGGCGCCACCAGTAGCATTAGTAGAAATAGATAGTGAGTCCATTGCTAAACGCAAACTACCAAGTTCGCAAATTTTGCCAATGAACCGTAGTTATATAGCGGAGCTAATGGAACGTGTACGAAAATTAAATGCACCCGTTATTGGTTTAGATTTTTTAATTGATACACCTCAAAAGTATCCACCGACAGCAGATAAAGATTTAGGAACAGCAGTTAGTCGTGCAGTCAATGAAAATAAATGGATTGTTTTTGGGACTATTTTAAACGAAGGTAAAGAAGCGAGTGTTAATGATGCTAACGGAATTAGAAACCGTAACTGGACTTTACAAGGTTACACCGAATCATTTCCTTCTTACGTAGAATTACCTGAAAATGAGTGTCGCGAAACATGTCCTATTTCTTATTTGATGGCACTAACTCAATTAGCGACCCAAGAAATAACAGATTTACCCAAACCCAACACAGGTGGAACTATTGATTTAAGGACTCAGTTACTTGATACAATTAAAACAAAATTACCTAAAAAAGGTGATTTAACAGCTTTAAAACAATGGCGCCCATTATTTGGACAGCAGCCGATAATAGATTTTTCTATACCTCCCGACAAAGTATACACCAAAATACCTGCTTGGCAATTAATAGAGAATCCAGACGCGAACAAGTTTCCATTGATATCAAAACAAGCTGTATTAATAGCAACAGGAAACGATGAGCGTTTAGGAAAAGCACCAGGTCAACCCGACCGAATGCCAATACCTACAGCAATGAAATATTGGACGGAACAGACGTGGATGACAGGGGGTCAATCTTTAGCATATACAACTCACCATTTTATGCGGCGCCATTTAATTACTCCAATACCCGATATTTGGGTAATTGCGCTCGCGATTTTAGTCAGTAAAACTGCTGTGCTTACTCTCAAATCCAAGTCATATTTAACACCCAAACTTAAGATTAAAATTCTCACAGGTAGCTTAATAGGAGTTGTGTTATACGGAGTAGCAGCGTTGCAATTATATGTAACTGCGGCACTTTTACTTCCTTGGTTCCTACCATCATCAGTATTCTTAGCTTATGTCTTATCTGCGACAAGGAGACAAAACCATGCTTAACAAAAAATATTTACGGTTCATGTTGATTTTGCTGTTCGCAACTAGTTTTGTCACCACTGACAGCTTTAGCAACCTGACATCAACTCAAACATTTGCTCAAGTTAGAGTAGCAGATTTCTTTGGGTTATGGCGCCGGAAAGATGAGCGCAAAGTTTCAAGAACATCACGTAGTACTTTTTGTCCAATAACACCAGGTATCTTTGAAACATATTTACTTTGGCACGACCGTCCACTGTTTGTATGGAAGTCATCAGGAAACCAAGACGCTAATTTAGTGGTACGTGAGTACGATAGTCAAACCGAAGTTTGGAGACAACCTGTTAGTACATCAGCACAAAAACTTGTGTATGGCGCCGAAAAAGCTTTACAACCAGGTAAGCTTTATCAATGGCAATTAGTTAACAAGTCACGAGGACTTAATGAGTCGGTGACATTCCAAATCATGTCTGAAACTGAACGTGCTAAAATTCAAAGCGGATTACAAGCATTAGAGCAAAACTCAAAGCTAGCCAAATTATCACCAGAAGATATTGCGCTTAAAAAAGCACACTATTTCCTAGATTATCAAATCAAGCATCAAAACGGCGATAGAACTTATCTTCCTTGGTCGGATGCGTTGCAGTCGTTGTATGAAGTTGATAAACCTTCTGCTTCTTTTGTAGAACAACGTGATAAGTTTATTGTTTCGTTGTGTTCTTCTAATTCGACTGCGAGTAAGTAATCCCCCCTAACCCCCCTTAGTAAGGGGGGAATAAATGGTAAGTTTATTGTTCGATTGGCGCCTCTGGTTGTAATGTTGGGATAACGCGAAATTGGTCTTGCTTTTTATTGTCTTTGAAGGTGTTTCTATCTAAGCTGGGTTCGGATTGTCCGATTATTACTAAACCGTAATCGCTGTTGTTTTCAATTAGATTTGAGAATAATTTGGGGTGAGATGAGTCTGTTAATACTATACCATTGCGGTTTCCACGGATTTGATTGTCGGATAGTAAAGGTGTTGATTTGCCACCAATTGCAACGCCGAAACCTGTATTATCAAAGATGTTATTACGGATTTCACCTTTTGCTTCGGAGGTGACGGAAACTCCGTTTGCATCGTTACGAAAAAATCGGTTATTTTCTATTGTAGGCGCCGCTTTACCTGTTACGAATATTCCTTCGCGTTTGCTGTTAATAAAATTATTGTTACGAATGATGGGTTGTCCGAATTCTACCCAAACACCAGTACCGCGCACGTTTGGATTAGTAACGGTAATACCTGCGATTTGAGAGTTGTCTTGTGCAACGAGTGTTACGTTTTGTTTTGCAAAGGTTCGACTCATGTAGGAATCTCCACCGATAATTTCTACTCCTTGACCTTGGGTGTTTTCATTACCTTTGAGAATGACACCTGATTTGATGATGAGTGGAAAAGTTTCGCTGTAATAACGCCCTGATGCTAATTGGATGATGCTTCCTGGAGTTGCTTGTGTAAGTGCGTATGAGATGCTTCGATAGGGTGTTGCTTCACTTTTTCCTGTAGTGGTGCCATCTGTTCCTAACTGTGGATTCACGTATAATATAACTTGTGGTGGAGTGCTGGTAGGCGCCGATGTTTGTGCGTTTACTTGAGAAATGTTAATTAAACTTAGTAATACTACGGTTGAATAATTTACTTGCTTGAGAAGCGATTTGAAATTCATAGTAGCTGAATGTGTGAGAATCAATGTAGCTACTTTATTCGTATGATTATTAGAGTAACCTGAGTAATATCCACGAATATATTTTAGATATTTACTACATGTGTCTAAGTATTTAAGTACAAATAACTAGTAAATAAAAAAATAAATCATAATCATAAAAACGAAACTACGAAATTACGAAATTATATAAATATATTTTGATGTAACTTTTTAACTTTGTGGACTCTGTGTCTTTGTGGTGATATATTTTTTACCACAGAGACGCAGAGAGCGCAGAGAAAGAGATGGAAGTTTATGGCAGTTTGTTAAATATTTAGGTCGCGTAGCGCAAGTCTAATTTGCTCCATACGTCTGCGGTTAACTCCAAGGTCAGATTCTCCTAAACGAGATGCTGAACGTATATGAATTACATTTTCGTTTTCAGGGAAATAAAATTCTACATCATCAACAAAACGAAATATACGACTTTTGGAAAGAGCATGGATGTAGTTATCTGTTTGTTCTACAACTTCTGTACGTGGAACAACTGTGAGAACTTTTAATACTGTTTCTCTTGCTTTGTTGCGGTCTATATGATATGAAATTGGGTCAATTGTGTGTTTGATGTCAGCATCTTGACTAACGACACAGTTTTGAGAAGCTGGACAATTTTCAAGATGACCCTCGTTGATTCCTAAAGCATCAGCAGGAAGTGCTATACTTGCCAAAATCAAAAATATTCCAAAAATAATTGCAGTGAAACGAAGCATTATCAGTATATTCCTTGATGTGTAATTAAACTAACTTAATAATTTTCCCTTATTAAGGTAAATCGCGCAATAATACTTCACATAATAAAGTTTGTAGAAGTTTTCGGTAGTTGTGCTAAAAACTATTTTGACGCTGTGTAGATATAATTTAGAGTTTTAATTATATTGACAGGAGGTTATCAATGAGCGAAGAATATACAGAGGTCGTAGACGATAGTTGGGGTGATAGGTTCGGTAGCTCTGTATTTGCAGTAATTTTAGGGCTTATCTTATTTTTTGGGTCTTTTATTTTGCTATTCTGGAACGAGGGTAGATTAAATTTATCAGAAGTTGCTAAAACTGCTGTGGAAGTTTCAGCAACGCAACCAAATAAAAAGGCAATAGGAAAATTTATTTCTACAACTGGAACGATTACATCAAATCAAGCTTTAGGTGATAATTTATTTTTAATTCCAGGTTCATATAGCGTTGTCGATAGAACCGTTGAAATGTTTGCTTGGAGTGAGGAGAAGCGAACGGAAGAAAGAAAAAGTGTGTTAGATGGTAAAGTCACTAAGACAACTACTTATAAATATACCAAAGGATGGGCAAACGAGCCTAGCGATTCAAGTAATTTTAACTATTCGCAAACACATCATAATCCTAAAAAAGCTTATTCAGACCAACATTATACTGCATCTGGCGCCAAGGTTGGGTTATACGATATTAACATGACTGATTTCAAAGAGGTAATGCAACGTAAAACCTCATGCGATAGTAACTCAACTGCATTATCATATCCAATAGCACAAGGTATTTATTTAAATAGTAACAGTAGATTACAATTATCTGCCCAGTTAATTAAATCAAGTGGTGACGACGTTAAATTAAAGAATAATTATCTTTTCAAAGGAGAAGGGGCACCTGAAAATCCTAATATTGGAGATGTACGTATTTGCTATAATGTAGTACCAACCAACTCAATAGTAACAGTTTTTGGAAAACTGGCACCATCAAATCAAATAACTGTTTATAATGCTCCCAAAGATACCAAATTTTACCAATTATTTGCCACTAACCGCAGTGAAGCAATAAAAACTTTAAACTCAGAGTACACAATCTGGACATGGATAATAAGGGTTTTAGGGTTTTTGGCAATGTCATTTGGAATGGTATTTGCATTACAACCAATAAATACTTTACTCAACTTAATACCATTTTTCGGTGAATTGATAGAAAACATAACAGTAAGTCTAAGCTTCTTTGTTGCCTTTGTTCTCACAACCGTCACAATACTTGTTTCTCAACTTTTACATCATCCTTTTGTACTTATAGCAGCAGTTGTCATCACACTTATCACTTTATCAGGAGTAAAAAAAATTAGAAAAAGTATATCTTAATTAACTTATATTTTGCACCTTCTCAATAAACGTAAGGTGGGCAATGCCAGCCCTTTCAACGCGAACTAGAGTACTACGAATTCTGCGCCTGAAACCCTTATTCTTGCGTCACCCACAAAGTAGGTTTTTTAGTTAACCACCCAATTTAATTACGAGAGCATATCAATTTTGTTCAATATGGCGCCATCTTAATTGTTCATTTTTTTGAAGAATATGCCGCAAGTCTTGTTGCTAGGAGGTTAATTGAACACGTATTTTAAGTCAATATTTTGGTACTAGTGTTCGCGTTGAAAGGGCTGGCAATGCCCACCCTACGCAACAATAAGGGTTACAAGCTATTTCATTCTCAATAAGTTTAAGGTGCAAGATGTCAGCCTCCGACTGGCGCCCTTCGCGCTCCAGTAAAATATAGGACTTGCACATCTTTCTGAAACCCTTGCTATATATAGGATTTTAGAATGTGCAAGTTAGGAGTTAAGCCAAAATTGAGTTATTATCAAAGTGAAAGCCAAAAATGCGAAAAAGCTCAGTTGCTTAAGTAAAGTGGTGTTTGTAAGGATTCTGCTTGTTTACCCATATTATCTAAACCAGCAGATATTCGTTTAAGTTATTTGCGTTTATATTTATTTTTGATGCGTTGTAATTGCTGTTGAAATTCGGCGCCTTTTTCGGGGTTAACCATTGCGACGAAGTTGGCAAATCCGGTGATTGCTGCAAGTGTATCATGAGAGTTGCCCCAATATTTTCCTTGAAGTCCTTCTTGTTCGATTTGGTGTAAGGTGGCACGAAATTTCTTGAGGACTTTTTTGGATATATTTAGTTTGTTGTTGACGATAATGCCTGTAACTTCTTGCTGGTTTGTGTTACGCAGAACACGAGTTTTATCGTGATTTATGTTGAAACCTTCGTGGGTTACTATTGATTCTGTGCGTCTCATGATATTACATATGTGGCGCCGATTTTCAGTTTTGGCTGAGAAGGTTAAATCATCTGCGTAACGACTATAGGTAAATCCAATATTTTCTGCCATACCTTGTAAACGTCGGTCTAAACGACGACAGAGTAAGTTAGTGATGGCTGGACTTGCTGGTGAACCTTGGGGAAGGTGTCTGTCATCTAAAGCTACGTAATATGTTTTACCGTCGAGTTCTACTTGTTCGATGTCGGCAGCAGTACAAATTAAGGCAAAGATTGTTGCTGCTGCTTCTGAGTAACCAAAGCTTTGAAATAGTCCTTTGACTCGTTTGTAAGATATTGAGGGGAAAAAGTCTTTGAGATCGAAGTTTATAATAACATCGGCGCCGACGTGGGGGGTTGCGTTGGTGATGATGGAACGATTTTCGCGAAACCCGTGTGCTGCATCGTGTACTTCGAGTTTATTGAGTATGTTTTCTAGTATCCAGTACTGTGCTTGCTTGAGGTTGGGCATTGGCGCCGATATTAGTCTTTCTCCACCTGTTTTTTTGGGAACTTTGAAGCGAATATAATGAGATATTGTGGAAGTTTTACGGTTGAAGGCTAAGAAACGGAGTTTGCCAATAGTGACTCCCATTGCTTCTGCAATTTCTAGGGCTGTGTTGCAAAGTGGTAAGTTATGACTTTGCAATCTTTCAATATTTGCTTCGGTATTGTTTAAACCGCCTGATACATCTTCCCCAAGATAGATGATATTTTTCTGTTTTTTCTCTTGCCATGCTGCCGCGCGTTCGAGTCGTTCTTTTTCGCGTCGTTCTTTGGTTTCTTGTTGCTTGCGTCGCGACTCTTCTAGACGCTGCTTTAACATTTGCTTTCGCAATTCTTTCTCGTTGCGAAGTTGACTGCTTTGTTGGCGTAGTTTTTCTAGCTCTTGTCGTATTTCTCCTTGGCGCCGAATTTCGTCTGCTGGGTCTTCGGGTATTGTGCCTTGAGGCACCCAAAATCCGAAACGTATCATTTCTTCCAGGATAAATTCGTCTTTCCCTGTTTGGCGAATGCGGTCGTAGAGTTCCTGACGGGTGCGAGGTTGGTCAGACATAGCAGTAGTGCAAAATGAGTTGCAAGTTGTTACTTGTTGATAATCCGCGTGAGCTTCATCTAGTGTATTCGCAGTTTCCCTATTTTGGGTAGGTGTGGAGGAAGAATATTTTTTTCACAATTATAAATATGCTTCTAGGTTTTAATCATTTTAGTTTCAATCATTTTATAAGTGAAGATTGTTAGATTATTGGTGCCTTTGAATTTATGGCAGTACATACTCAATAAAAAACAGGGATAATATACAGATGTATTACAATATTACAGGATGTTTGTAATGAATCTTAAAATTATTAATAAAAAGTTATTTTGCTTCCATATATGGGAACCCTAGTAATAGGTTCAGTTAATTGTGTTACTTCCTGGAACACCTGAATCTGATTGTGATAGTAAACACTATGTGAGGATTTAATAATTGGCTATGAATAAATCTATAATTCAATTGGTTGATGAGTTACCCAATGATAATATTACTGTCAAGGTATTAAAGGCTCTTGATTTTGTGGCGCCAGGTCAGTGGAGTAATTTGCTGGGATTTGACAATAGTATCCGTACTATTACGGGAGAAACCGATGCTAATGTAATTCAAAAAATTCGCCAGAAGGCTGTTAGCTTGTATGAAGACCCACAACAAGGCTACCAAACAGCGGTAAGATTGTATCAAACGATTGATAAAGCTGATACGGCGATGGCAACGGCTGCTTTAGCAAATAAAGTTGGCGAAAAAATTGGCTTTCTCTCTTTTTTGAGCAACATTACTCCCAAGGCAGATGTAACTCAAACGATTGATTTAGTCTTAAAAATCGCAATTGAAATCATTGCTTTTTCCAAACTCAACGGTATTCCACAACCAAATCCACAAGAATTTGCTAATTCTCTCGGCAATCACTACCAAAATACGTCTTTAATGCGGATGGTTGCTTTGGTTTGTCTTGATGGGATTTTACCTTTAGGCCCTGATTTTCTGACCAAAATTCAAGAAATTATACAAGGCACCGATACAAGCGTAATTACTCAAAATCCTCTTTTCTCAACTATAAGTGCTTCACTTCCAGGTGGCAGCCCTTCTGATAAACTGGGTTTTGTAACTCAGGGTTTTAACTCGGTACAGGGTTGGATGGGTAATTTAGTTTCTAAGACAGGTGTAACACCCCAATCCATTTTTAGCAATTTGGGTAATTTTATTCAAATTGCAGATGATAACTTAGATTTTGTAGCTGCATTCTTAGACCAAACTACTAATTATTACGAACATACAGGAATTCAAACAGTAGCTCGTCAGTTGATTTTGCAAGCTCATGCTTTAGCCAAGGCAGAAATTCAAGCAGTTCCAAAAGCTCCACAAGATGTTTTATCTGCTGCAAGCTCAGATACAAGCAATAAGTATGCGTTAGGTCAAACAATAGAGGTTTGGGATTCAGAAGAAGAGGATTGGTACCGAGCAACGATTGAGAAAATGGAAGAGAAGCGGTTCTTTGTACATTACGTTGGTCAAGGTTCATCTGGTGATGAATGGGTTGATGAGGAAGATATCCGTATTCGTAACCAAAGTTCCTCTGATGAAAATGGGTACGCGGTCGGTGATAAAGTAAAAGTTTGGGATGAAGATAATGAAGATTGGTATTCAGCAATTATTGGAAAAACCCAAGGTCAGCAATATTTTGTGCAGTATGTTGGTTACGATTCATCTTACGACGAATGGGTTGATTTGGATGAAATCTGCTAATTTTTCTTAAATAGTAAGGTACCCTTGAGGGTACCACTATTTTTCTGGAATTGTCTTGAGGGTGTTTGTAGTTTGGTTATGTAAATTAAAAACTTGTTGAGAGATTTAAAACATGACTGCTATTCAATGCCCTACTTTTAAGCCTACTTTAAGACTTGGTAATAATGGTCAAGATGTTAAGGAGATGCAAAAGCGTTTGAATCAACGTTTGGCTACTATTTATAGTCCTGCTTTGGAAATTGATGTTGATGGTGATTTTGGCGCTGGGACTGAAACTGCTGTTAGGTATTTACAATGTCTTGGTTTTATTAATGCAAGTGGTGTTACTGATGCTGCTACTTGGAATTTTATTTGTAATGGCGCCGCTAGTTTACCTGTTTTAAAGTTAAATAGTTCTGGAAGTGTTGTGAAGTCTCTTCAGGAAGCTTTGTCTGGTGCTGGTTTTTACAATGGTGCTATTGATGGTGTGCTTGGGGCTAAGAGTGTGCAAGCTGTGAAGGATTTTCAAGCTCATTTTGGTTTGGTTGCTGATGGTGTTGTTGGCGCCAAGTCTTGGGATGCTTTAATTAAGCTTGATTCTCATGTTGATAGCTGTTTTGCTATGTATTATGGTGGGTGTTAGTGTAAGCACTGAAGTGCTTATTACGAAAATTTTGTGCAGGAAGAAAATGTCGTGTTTGCGCGCTGGTTTCCCTTCGTAAATCTCTGGGGACTAGGTTACTCAACTCAAGCGGTCACGACTAGTAGGCGCCCATTCACTTTATATAAGTCAAACAGGAATGCGCCTACTAGTCGTAAGACCGCACAGTCAAGAGTAGACTAGTGATGTGTGTATAGACTGAATGCACGGACGGCGATACACCGCCCAATTTGCAAGGAATCTTTACCAGCACGCTTACACGATTATTTCATTTATTGGCGCCCACGACTGTGTTGCATTCGTAGTGCCAGAATATGCTCGCATGGCCCTTTGAACAGTTTGTTTTGTTGGTGCCAGTTACAAGTACACTCTGCTCCAATTATACGCTCGTCATTATCAATCGTCAAAGATGGTGTGTAAGTTTTTTGTTTATCTTTAACATTACCTTGTATTGTTAGTCTGTTATTGCTGTCATCGACTGATGTTATTTGAATGGCGTTGTTCGCTAAAAACTTTGTGGCGCCTTCTTCACGTTCATTAGCAAAGCGTAGTCTGTCCATTGGTAAAGGGTCACGATTAAGTTCGCGAATGCGATAAACTTTTTTGTTTAAGTCGTATATTACACGTCCTGCTTGTGTGTAAACACTTAATGCTCCTGTGATGGCTGCACGGCTTAGTTTTAGTCGTTTTGCTAAATCGTCTGCTGTTTCTACCCAGTTTTCATGCAGTGCGTTAAAGATTTGTTTTTGTGTCCATTCGTCAACCGAAGCGCGTGGCGCCATTAAGTCGAAGTTTCCTGATGTTGACCAGTCGTTTGCTGTCCATCCTGATAATCCTAGGGTAAATGACATGTCGCCTAGGTCAGCGATGTAAAATGATGGCATTCCTGTTCCTAGTAGATGAACGGTGAATTTTTTGGCTATGGGAATTAGACGTTCGAGGATTAAAAGGCGCCTACGTCCCCATACTCTTATTGTTTGTGGTTCGGAACCAAGGTATGGTGAACGAGTACAGGTTACTTCGATGTTCCACGGTTCAAATACGATACGGATGGGTTTCCCTGGTTCGAGATGGTAGCGCATACTGCGGGGGCCTTGTTTTTCTTTGTGGCGCCGCAGTATGAAGCACATATTATAGATGTCGGTTGGGTGTAGGTCGAATTGAATTGTTGGTAAGGACATTGCTGAACTTACTTGTAGAAAACCTCGTACCCAGGTGTCGGGTAGGTCTATTTTTACTTCTTTATATGCTGCTTCGTTGGTGGTTTCTACTTCAAAACCGGATGGGTCTACTTTGAGTTCGGTGGTTTTGTAGGTGCGGATTTTTTGAAATTCTTCGTATAGGGCTGCTGAGTAGTCTACGTTTGTTGTTCCACACGCAAATTCGTTGATGTTTTTGAAGACTTCGTAGCTAGCACTCAGGCGCCCGTAGCTCGATTCGTCTATACTAAAACATTCAAAGAATACTTCGTCTGGATGTACTGTTATTACTGGGTCGAGAACGAACCATGCATCTCGGTCTTTTTCGTAAAGGTAGTTAAAGTATTTTTGTCTGGCTGCGTAAAATGGCGCCATTCTTTCGTAGCTTTGTTTGGTTAGTTGGTTGTATTCTTGCTGTAGGGTTTGGATTTTGGCTTGCACATCTTGACGCATTGCTGCTATTAAGTCCCAGTTAAGGTCTTCTTGTTGTTGGCGCCATTCTTTGTATGCTGTTTTATCTTTGGGTTTGAAACGTAGGTCGGAGATGACGACATCGTGTAGGGCGCTTATTGCTTCGCGAAATGCTATGTTTTGTCGCAGTTCGCCGATGAAGTATGTTGGGGGACGGGTGGTGTCGGGTGAAAATGACATTTGGGTTTTGGCGCCATTTTCTTGGACGGTTGTGTTGTTTTTGTAGGTGTAGTTAAATTGCATTGGTTTTTATTTAAGAGATTGAACCACAAAGGCACAAAGGACACAAAGGGAAGAAGAAAGGTTTTATGTTCTGGTTTCGGTTGGTGTCAAGATGTGGAGGGGGAGAGGGAGGTGAGGGTATTTTTTACGGATTGTTAGCATTATTTGTAGGGTGGTGGCTTTGTCTTGTTTTGCTATGGTGAGTGATTGACGGGTCATTATTTCTGCTACTATTTGTGCTGCTTGTTCGCTTTTTTGTGATTCGTTGTGAAGGAATTTGAAGATACGTTGTTTGGCTGTTCGGCTACGGTTGATGTTTGATAGTACTGTTGTAAAATATGGTGTTAGTTGCTGTAGGCGTTGGGGGTTGTCTTTGGCGTGTTTTTCTAGGTAGTTGGTTACTAGGGTTTGCATGTCGGAGGATGGGTGTTCACTAAATTTGAGGAGGTATTGTTCTGCGTCTTGGGTTTGGAAGTTTTGCGTTAGTAAGTCTCTGCCAAATTTTCTGGTTTCTTCTCTTACGCTGTCGCAGATGGAAATTAAGACTTGGGGGGTGAATTGCTGGGCGCCGAATTGAGTGGTAAATATGTTAAATGCGAAGTCGCGTGTGTCTTGCCATTTTGCTTCTAGCGTTTTGACTGCGATAGTTAGTTCTTGGGGGTTGTTGCGAAGTTGTTCTATGTTTAGCGATAGCATTTGTTGCGCTGTTTGTCGAACTGCCATTATTTCATGGTTACTCAGTTTGACTATTTCGCTGGTTGTAAATTGAGATACCCATGTGCTGAGGTTGGCTTGGAGTAGTAGTCCTCCAAGTTCTTGTGCTGCTGATGATTTGGTTTGCAGTAAAGATAATGCTGCGTCTTTAGTAATACTTGTCATCCATGTTGGCTGTTCTTGGAGGAGGTGGAGTAGGTAACTGTGGACTCCTTCGTGTTGTTCTTTTGTAAGTAATATTTCGATAAGTTCATGTGCTACGTCTGTTTGAAAATCTGGA
Organism: Calothrix sp. PCC 7716; assembly: GCF_019977735.1. Lineage (GTDB taxonomy): Bacteria > Cyanobacteriota > Cyanobacteriia > Cyanobacteriales > Nostocaceae > Dulcicalothrix. Next base: position 8,714,340 of record NZ_AP025018.1, read on the forward strand.
TGAGCGGCGCCTAATCGATGGATAATTGGTTTAATAGCGTTGCGTATTTGAGGGTTGGCATTTATTGCCATTGCAATAATTAAGGTACTGTCTTCTAGCAGTTTGGCATCGGGTAATTGTCCAAATAATCGAATTCCTATAACTCGCAGTGTTTCGTATGGTGATGCTAGTAATGATTCTATAATATTGCTGGGTAGATTTTCGGCACTAGTTTGATGGTTGAGTAAAATACGGGCACCTAATTCTTGAATTTCTAATACTGGATGTGCTAGTAAATCATTAATTACACTCATCCCTAATGTACGCAGTTGGGGAGCAAAGCTTATAAGTAATATTTCGCTGATTTCTTTAATAATTTCAGTTGGTGCTTCAGGTGTAAATGCTAACAATTCAATAATTATTCTACCTAATAAAACTCGTGCGGTTGTGTTATTAATTACTGTTGCACTTAGAACTTTTTTTGCGAAGTTACGAGTATCACCGTGTGTACTGACGATTATAGCTGTAATAAAATTAGTATTTTGTAAGAAAAACTCGCGGTTGCTTTCTATCCACTGATACGCTAAATTTCTTGCTGTTTGAGATGCACTGTTAATTACAGCTAAGACGAGTTCGATATTAGGTTCTTGTGGATTATAATTATATTGTGCTAATTCACACGCAAATTGTGCAGTGACTTCATAGGGTTTTTGAAGAAGCTGAATAATATTATCTATATTTATAGATGTATGGAAGCTAGTACATGTCCGCAGTGCTTTGACGGCAAACTCGTGAACTGGAGAGCATTGACTTTGTAGTAATAGTCTGAGTAATACTTGCGGGTGTTGTTCCCATAATTGTGGAAATGCTTCTTCACGTTTTGCTTCTGGTGTACCTGGTTTATATCCTGCTTTACATTTCCATGCTTTAGAGTTTGTTTTTAATTCGTAGCGCGCACTATTCTCATACAAGATATGATTAAAAGTTATGTAACCAGCGTATGCATCCCAAGTGTTGCTAAATTCGACTCGACTCCAATTAGAACGGTTCCAACGATAAAATTTTGTTTCTCTAATTGGTTCTGCGTCTGCATCAGAATATTCAAGCAAGACACTAGCTGCCATATTTACATATTCTACGGCGCCTTCTTCTCCCAATTGTTTGAGTGTACGCCAAATTCTTCGCTGTAAGTACGCTTGAGTTTGATGACTATATGCTTTTGTTGATGTCGGACTTTTTAACTCGTCTTCGTGGCGGCGTTTCTGAACCTTGCTATATCTTTGAGTAGTAGGGTTCCATTCCCAATAGTTATTATCGTTGTCAAATGTCCCTTGTTCTTTCTCAAATCGATAAGCAAAAATACTGAATATCTCAGCATCATAACGATACTCTGCCATTTTGAAGATATGTCGCAGATACTTAAAGTAATTAGGTTTATATGGAGCTGTACGTAATATTTCTAGTAATACTGGGCGAACATGATTATTATCTATTTGATAGAGTTTATCAAGAACAGCAAAACTCTTATAATCTCCACGCTTAAAATAATGGTCAAGTTCTGAGGCAAAGCTTTCTGCCGAACCATTACGTGCTAAATTTTGTAAATTTTTGGGCAAAAACTCTATCATTTCTGCTTGTAACTCAGCTTTGGTACGTGCGTCACTAAGTTGTAAGAGCGCTTCAAATGCTATTCGACTTACAAATTCAGGTGAAGATGCATTTTGATAAAGTTGAATAATTATGGGGATAGCTTCTTCAGTTCCACAGTATCCCAATGACCAGGCTATGCAATAATCGCGCAAAGGCTCACCTGTCCCAATAAGCTTGATGAGTAAAGGCGCCGCTTCTTTAATTTTCAGCTCACCCGCGCGCCATATTGCTCTTTCTAACTTCCATTTACTTGGTTGGGTATTGGCAAGACGAGTTAATATCGCTTCTGAGCGACTTTTACTTGTTGCTACTGGTTGTACAGGAATAGTAGGTATGGGAGTAGATACATCAGTATATCCTTTTTTAGTTTTTTCTTGAACAAGCTTGTCGAATACTCGCTCTGCTTCTTGTAAGGGTACAGCTTGAGTCGTTTTTACACCCTCTTTTAAATTGGTGCCACGTTTCCCGTAACGAAAGTTAACAACATACTGCGCTTCACCAGTCTGGTAAATATCTACTTCATAAACCTTGTCAGATGTACCTTCGCGATAATGCAGCGTTGTCCGCTTAATTAATTTCATACTGCCCCTACCATTCAACTGTACCAGATTCTATTTTCGCTCTATTTTTCTGAAGTTGCCAGGGGTAAGTATCTTAGATATAATGCATCGCAGCATCAACTGACTTATGAGTTTTTCATAGATTTAGTACTAAAATACCATATGGTTGTCTACAGAAATTACAAGCCAATTTGACCCGGTGATTACTGGTTTTGGCTCTGCCATTAATTTACGACGCAATTCCTATAACTGCTGGCGCCTGACTATCCGTGCAGAAGGTATTCTAAACAATAATGTAAAAATTTCGTTGTATAACTTTGCAATTAGAACCTTTAAACTTGGTGAGGAATGATAATTGCTATTGAGTCGGAGTATCAGTGACGTGTTCAGACAACTTACAAAGATGAGCATGGGCAATTGCTATCAATCCTCCTCGTTCGTGGGGAATAATCCCATATTCGAGAAGATAATTTAGGGCAAGTTCTAAATTCGGGTTTTCAACTTGCGAGTTTTCTAACCACTCGGTTACAGTTTGAATTTGTTTTAGAGAAGGAGTTTGGATAATTTTTAATTCAGTTGTGGTAGATTTGTTGTTATTCATCATTAAATATTCAGCGAAAAGATGATGATAACTACAACCAATTGGGTTGAATTTCCTGTGAAAATATACTGCGCTCCTATGTAATCAAAATTCCACCTACCTTGTCTCCATTCATTGCCATCCTGGCAACAAATTCATCTCCACCATCAGCAAAACTAAGTTTCCACAGATAGATTTGATATTCATCCTGTTTAAGATTACCGAAGTAAGTAATGTTATACCCCTCTACCATGCGTGGTCTTAGCTGGGAGCTAACGGAGTCAAACGTTTCTTTACTAATCCCTGTTTTGTAGTCAGAATCCCCAACTGTTAGAAAAAGTTCGTAATTGCCTGTTTTTATGGAATCCAAGATTGTCTGTAAACTAGCGGTAGCTTTGCTTGCACCTTCGGTGAACGCATTTTCTGAAGAATGTGTGAAACTCATAAATTATGCACTCCTAATAAATTTTGGGTCTTGTGGTTAAAGATTAAATTGATGATTTACTATTTTTACGATGGCAAATCTCTGTGTTTGTAACAGTACCCTTGGGGGTTATATTCTTAGAAAATTACAGCTTATTCTACTTTTTCTAAAATCCCCTGTGCATTCGAGTAAGTAGCTTTGTAGGCAAGTTTGCCATTTGGAAGCAGATGAAAACGCTCTCCTGCTCCAGGTGTGCAAATTTTTAAATTGCTTCTACTATCAAAATTACTAACGTCAAACTCGTAATCATCACTGCTGACTTGATGCAGAGAAATTTCGCCATAACAGGGAACATCAGGAACACTGATATAACCACATTTCTCGTTTAAGCTGCAATTTCGCTGAATCTCAAGATTAATGCGAAACGACTTTCCTGAAGGCTCTTTGGCTACACCCGACCATTTCCCCAAGAACGCATTCGATACTCGTAGCTGTGCGGACGAAGGAGATGTTGGAACGGGAGTAGATGTAGAGGATGGAGACGGAGAATGAGAAGGTGATGGACTAGATGATGTTTTGTTTTGTGCGTTATTAGTTAATATCGTATTAGTTATAGTAAATATGCCGCCAATAACCGCTACTGCAACAGTAGCGATCGCAGTCCATGCTTCTGGGCTAATACTTTTCTGCTTTTGAGATTCTTTTTCTGGTTCGGTCATATAGCACTTCTTGCTTTTGGAAAACTACCAGAGCTTACCTACCAATAAACAAATGCCTACAAGAACTGACGCTACTCTAGTTTGCTCCCTTAGCCTACTGTCTTGCACAATTTTTAAACAATGCCATTACTTATCACCCGCAAATACCTGTTTAAAGTTCCAGCCGTTACCAACTTTTACTGCTTGAATAGACCAAGTAGGTGAGCAATCGTGAATGCCCGTATGCTTATAGAACAGCATATCCCCATTTGACCTGATTGCGTAGACGGCACCATTATTACCAGCGAATACCTGCTTAAAGTTCCAGCCATTACCAACTTTTACTGCTTGAATAGGCCAAGTAGGTGAGCCATCGTCAATACCCGTATGCTTATAGCAAAGCATATCCCCATTTGACCTGATTGCGTAAACAACATCATTATCACCCGCAAATACCTGTTTAAAGTTCCAGCCGTTACCAACTTTTACTGCTTGAATAGACCAAGTAGGCGAGCAATCGTGAATGCCCGTATGCTTATAGAACAGCATATCCCCATTTGACTTTATTGCGTAAACGGCACCATTATTACCAGCAAATACCTGCTTAAAGTTCCAGCCATTACCGACTTTTACTGCTTGAATAGGCCAAGTAGGTGAGCCATCGTCAATACCCGTATGCTTGTAGCAAAGCATATCCCCATTTGACCTGATTGCGTAAACAACATCATTATCACCCGCAAATACCTGTTTAAAGTCCCAACCATTACCGATTTTAACTGCTTGAATAGACCAAGTCGGCGAACCGTCATTACTACCCCTATGCTTGTAAAAAAGCATATCTCCATCTGATTTTATTGCGTAGATTGGGGTTGCTAGTGTGGGAAACGACCACAAACCTAAAATCGCAGAGATGGCTAATGCATTTAAAATTCTCATCGTCTTTTATCCTCTTTACGTCTTCACAAAACTAACTATATTTTCAGGTGCTAGAGCTTCTAAATCGAGGAGCACTAAGTATTTATGATGTGGAAATAAGCAGTTTCCTTCAATTAACCCAATGCATCAGGTTCGTCAGCTCTTGTTAATCGCTCAGTTAGTTCTCGATCTTCTTGTTGATAGATCGCCTTTTCTGTTTGAATAAAGATATTTGCTAAAGCTTCATAAGCTTCAGCCCATGCGGCAAGAACTTCATCAGTTGCGGCATGTTGCAAAACATCTTTCATTGCCTGCAAAAGCTTTTCGCCAATCAAGGGATACTGTTCGGGTAGTATGCGAGTCTCCACATGACGATGGGCAATTTTTTCTACTGCCATAGCCAACTCATCTAAGCGGTCAATATGAGTAGCATAAGCATAAACAGATGCGGCTAATTTATGTGCTTGATCACCACCATCTAAATGCTGCATCCAAGTAGTTTCAAAGCTGCACTTATAGTCAGGTCGCTCTTCAAAGGTAATTTGATACATACGCCTAGTAATCTCTTCACCTTTTTCTTTAATAATAGGTGCGGTTGCCTTGACAATTTCAATCGTTTTTTGACTAACCATTTTTAAAAATTCTCCTCTTATTACCAGTATTAGAACTGTTGGGGAATACGGAATAAATTGTTTTGAATATCAGACTTTCCCGAACGATGAAGGTAGCTTCAGCATCGGATAATTATGTAAAAATCGATACAAGTACTACCTTGATGTGCCAAAAAACTCTGCTTAGATGTCTTTGGCGATATTTATCTAGATACAATATTGATTTTTTAAAATCAATTCGTCATTTGCCGTATGTCAATATGAAATTTTTGTTACATTCTTCCGTCGTCCAAGGCAATTACCTTAAAAATCAAGCTCGTTGTTCGTTGTGAAGAGAAATTACATATACTGCACGTGGCAGAAAATTAAACTTTGTCATACTACAGTTTGCTTCTCTGTAACTTTAGCTTTCAAAGTTTAGGAGTGCAAAACGTAGTCTAGAAGAGTATCTGGGAGATTTATGCTCGAAATAATAGTTTTATATGGTTTTATGTAAAATTTTGTATCGTTTGGCATAAATTCTGAGGAGCAAACCGAGCAGTATAATGAGACTTGCAATATTTTTTTAACCAAGCAGCTTGCCTGTTTGAGACTTAAGCGCGGTTTTTTCGGGGTACAAAATGCAAAAAGATGAAAGAATTAACTTTTAGGGATACTCAGCAATTACTTCGGGCTGTTTATCATCTCCAAAGCCTCAAAAACTTGGATACCTTCGAGCTTGATTGCCTATCGATTTTGGCACAACTTGTACCCACAGAGGTGTCGGCAATATGTACCTGTCGATTCGACTTTTCAAATTTTGGTAGTGCGCGACCATTCGCTCAAGGTGCTAGTGTTTGCTCGCTCGATCAAGATTTTGAACGTTTCTTGGAGGAATTAAAACAAACTCTCTGTGTCTATGCATATCAAAATCCTTTACTGCAAAATGTACCGCTAACTAGTAAGGGTACTCACAAATTATCTGATTTCCTCGAACGCGATAAATTCCAACAGATGGAACTTTACCAAGCAGTTATGAAGCCGATTGGCTCTGATGACATGGCAGCGATCGCTATTTATGATTTTGAACACCACTCCCTGCCAAACATCAATACTTATATTCTGCAATGTGTTCTCTATCGTTCCTGGGAAAAATTCACAGAACGCGATCGCTTAGTTCTCAATTTGCTTCAACCGCATTTGATTCAAGCTCATCAAACTGTTCGACATTTCCAACAACTCCAGCAAGAAGTAACCCAATTACAGGAATGCCTCGATCAAACGGGAGTTATTTTTTTAGATGGTTTGGGACGGGTAAGACTAATGACTTCCCAAGCTGCAACGTGGCTACAATCCTACTTTCCCTCCAACAGAGGTTTTAGGCAACTTCCAGAACAATTAGACTCATGGGTTAAACATCAACTCAATTGTCTCAAAGTAGCGTCCGATGTTTCTTCTCCCTGTCTTCCCCTGCACCTACAACAAAAAAATCGACAGCTTACGATTCGCTTAGTAGTCGATCAACCAGGAGAACAATACCTATTGTTGCTATCAGAAGAGCAAATGCTCTCTTGGTTAGCAACCCTCGCATTATTGGGGCTAAGTCAGCGCGAAGCGGAAGTTTTATCTTCTATTATTCAAGGTAAAGATAATAAAGTGATTGCAGCACAGATGAATATCAACATCAGCACGGTGCGGAAACATCTAGAAAATATTTATCGCAAGCTGGGTGTCAAGAATCGAACAGAAGCGGTCGCTTCTGCGCTAGAAAAGCTGGGATGTTTGAATTCCTCACCCGTTATTTAAAATCATATATCGTTACCCTCATTTCTTGATGATAATATAAAATTATAACTCTTAGATTTGTTTGCATACAGTTTTAAGTGTTTGCCGCAACCAGCTATTTGCATCATCTTTGTCTGTTAATTGACTCCATATCATTGAAACAGTCCAAGGTTGTGTTTCTAGTGGCAGTTCAAAGACCTCTATATTCGCTAAATTAGAGAAATAGGCGCCAATTCGATATGGTACTGCAGCAATCATATCGCTGGATGAAATAATTGCTGGTAGTATTAATAAATGTGGCGTGGTTAGTTGAACACGACGTTGGAGATTGTGAGTTGCTAGAATTTTATCTATTTCACCTGTGGCATCTTGGCGAAGTGTAACTAGTACATGGGATAAATTGGTAAATGTTTCTAGAGAAATTAATTTATTATTGATGGCAGGATGCTTTTTACGAGCGATTCCAACAAAACGTTCTTGAAATAGTGGTACACAAATTGTTTGTCTAGGTGGATTAGGAAATACACCTAATGCTAATTCAATTGTACCGTGTTCTAACATTTCACCTATCTTATCTTTCTCGAATCCAATCATCCGAAAGTTTAGAGAAGGCGCCTTTTCGCGACAATGTTCTAATAATTTTGGTAGAATTACAAAACTAGTATAATCGGCGCTACCAATTGCAAAATTTCTTTGTGCTGAAATAGGGTTAAAAGTTTGGCTAAATTCTATAGTATGACGAATTTGTCTAAGTGCAGCAAAAATATCTGGTGCAATTGCTACTGCTTTACTCGTTGGTTGCATTTCTCGACCGATGCGGATAAATAACTCATCGTTGAATAATATTCTTAGGCGCCCTAATGCAGCACTCATTGCTGGTTGTCCGAGATAAAGACGTTTGGCTGCTGCCGTAACGCTTCGTTGTTCAAACAACGCTTCAAAAGCAACAAGTAAATTTAAATCGATGGACGCTAAGTCAATTGATTTCATTGATGAGTCACATCTATACAATCAGTCTGATTCACTTACAACATTTTGCTAGAGGAATTCCAAAAGCTTACTCAAAAAGTGAAATTACATTAATATTTGTTACTCGATGCATTGGCTTTGTTCTTTTTTCAGTTGTAATTAATTCGGATGCACCAACTGACAATGCCGCAGCAACATGAAGCGCATCCATAGCGGCTAAACCAAACTGAGAACCTATTTGATAAGCATGTTGGATGATGCTATTCAAATCATTTGCCCAGTAAGTAACGTCATTAAAAAATTCTTCATAAAATAGAGCTTCTTCAGTCTGCTGATTATAAAGCGCTTTGGGTAGTATCTCTAATTTTACAAACTCGCTGGAAGCAAATAGTCGTTCAGAATCTTGTAAAGTTTGAAGAGCTTTTTCGGCAAGCCGACCTACACCATCTGTAGCGCTAATTAACACCCCTGAATCAATAGTAAGTTATTATCATCTTTATTCTCTACCTTGTATGCCTCCTCTGCGGCTAGCAAGTTCTTTTTCTATTCCATCCTCATCTAGTAATGTTTTACCTGAAGCAACAATTCTAGAGCGAATTTCCCTTAAACGTTCTCCTAAAGGGGGTTTACTCGGAGAAATTTTTGAATACAGAAATTCTACAAAATCTTCCACTTGTTCTTGTTTATCTTTTGGAAGAGAACGCCATTTTGTCAATAAATTTTGCTCTGGACTCATTAGCAACCTCCTACAATTGTAATAGTTTATATGTATTATTGTATCTATTGTGCTTTTATTTTACTAAGCTACAGTCATCTTAACAGGCACCTCGCCAATTAATTTCATTGATGAAAACTATCTTTACAATCGATTTGATTAATGTGTTACATCTTGATAAGTTTATAGGTAGAGACGGATTAATCGCGTCTTTACTTAGCCATGAAGCAGGAGTTTCGATGTCTACCTCACCAGAATTACCACCAATATTTGCAGAAACGCCAGTTATGGAGGTTCCAGCACGTCGAGTTGCTGAGTTTCCAGTTAATACTTTTTTGGAAAGCATTGCTGTTGGAAAAGATAACACTTTGTTTGTTAGTAGTCATTATGATGGTAAAGTGTTTCGGATTGGTGCAGATGGTGTAGCTGTTTTACATGCAGCAATTGCTGGAAAAGCAACTGGGCTAGCTGTTAAAGAAGATGGTAGTTTATTGCTTAGTGCTTGGGACGACCAAGATGTTCCCACTGTGTTTATAATTTCTCCACAAGGAGAAGCGCAGGTGTTAGTGACGCTGCCTGATGCAATTTTTTTAAATGGACTTACTTATCTTAAAGATGATGTTTATTTAATTGCTGACTCTTATCGCGGCGCCATTTGGAAATTGAATGTTACTTCTAAAACAGTGGAGATTTGGTTGGAACATCCGATGTTGGCACGAAGCTCTTCTGGGAGTGTCTTTCCAGCAGTAAATGGGTTAAAGATTTATGATGATGTTTTATACGCTTCTGTTACTGAAAAGATGCAATTGGTGAAGATTCCATTGCAATCTAATGGTCAACCTGGCGAACCAGAGATATTTCTGCAAAATATTAATCTTGATGATTTTGCTTTTGATATTGATGGTAATCTTTATGGTACTACTCATGTGTACAATAGCGTTGTAAAAATTACGCAAAGTGGCAGTATTACTACTATCGCTCAAGCTGAACAAGGCATGATTGGTACTACTGCTTTAGCTTTTGGTCGAATTGAGGGCGAGCAAACAAAGGTATATGTTGTCACTAATGGTGGTATGTCATTGCCACCTACTACTGGAATTGAAAGTGGAAAAGTTGTATGTCTTGATGTCTCTTCCGTTGGTTTACCTTTGAAACTGCAACCATAGATGGCGCCATGATTTCAAATTCTAACGACCCACCAACAACTATTGATGTAATTCAGGAGGTAAAACCAGGTTGTGAAGAAGCTTTTGAAGAAGTTTTATTAGGATTAATAGAAGCTGCCAAAACTTTTGATGGACATTTAGGAGTGAATGTTTTTCGTCCTACAGATTCTACACATCCTGAATATAGGATTGTTTTTAAGTTTAACCATTTGAGTAGCTTGCGTCGGTGGGAAAATTCTGTAATTCGTAAAACTTGGTTGCAGCGAGCAGAAAAATTGACGCTTGGTTCACGCAAGATGCAAGTTCTGACTGGTTTGGAAACTTGGTTTACCTTACCTAATCGAAGCGCGATTGTGCCGCCACCTCGTTATAAGATGTTACTTATCACGTGTATAGCGGCATTTCCAACGCTTAATCTAATTAATTTTATTCTGCAACCATTGTTAATTATTCTTCATCCACTACTTCGCAGTTTGATTGCAACAATTGTGTTGTTATCTCTAATGACTTATGTGGTAATGCCACGCATGACTAAATTATTTGCAGGATGGTTATATCCAATATCTAAAGGAAAATTATGACGATTCTTATTACTGGCGGCACTGGGAATATTGGTGGTGAGCTTATTCAACATTTACTTGGTAAGAATGTTCCTATTCGTGGATTAGTTCGGAACTTGAAGAAAGGCGCCAAATTATCAGAACAGGGTGTAGAGCTTGCTCAAGGAGATTTTTCACAACCTGAAAGCCTTGATATTGCATTACATGGTATTGAAAAAGCGTTTCTTGTATCTTCTAATTTACCAAATCAAGTTGAAATAGAATGCAATTTTATTGAAGCGGCGAAACGTACAGGAGTAAAGCACATTGTCAAGCTTTCTGTTATGGGCGCCGGAGAGTTGCCTAGTACATTTCAAAAATGGCATCGTGAAATTGAAGTGCAGTTAGAACAGTCAGGTATTGCATGGACACATCTTCAACCGAATATGTTGATGCAAAATATCCGATGGTTTACAGAGACTATTGCTCAAAACGGCGCCTTTTATAATTGTGTTGGTGATGCTAAAATTTCTCATGTTGACGCTCGTGATGTTGCGGCAGTTGCTGCGGTTTGCTTAACTGAAGTAGGACATGAAAACATTAGCTATGTTTTGACTGGCGATAAAGCAATTACATTTAACGAAGTTGCTGATATTTTGGGTAAAGCGTTAGGTCGGTCTGTAAACTACGTTGACCTTCCACCCGCAGATTTGAAAGCAGCACGACTTGCCAATGGCGAACCAGAATGGTATCTGGATGCTGAATTAGAATTATGTGCTTGCTGGAAACAAGGTGCAGGCAGTGTTGTAAACGATACTATTGCTCAAATTACCAACAAAAAAACAACTTCCTATGAGGAGTTTGCTCAATATTATACTCAAACTATTTTAAATTAGGAGTTATCTATGATTGTTGAATATATCCGTTACAATTTACCATCTGGTTTAAACGCTCAATTTGAAGCCGACTATGCTAAAGCTGCTGAATTTCTCAAAGCATCTTCGGTTTGTTTAGGTTATGATTTGACGCATTGCGAGGAAGAACCTCAACGTTATATTCTGCGAATTATTTGGACTTCGACAGAGGAACATCTCACAGTATTTCGTAATAGTGAAGAATTTAAAGGTTTCTTTGCTCTCGTTCAACCTTATATTCCACAGATAGAAGAAATGCAGCATTACAACCAAACTTCAATTGCTTTTGTAAAATAAAATAGGTAAAAATCAAATGAAACCACTTTGCATTATTGTTGGATTTGGAACAGGTGTAGGTTTGGGTGTTGCGCGCGCATTTGGTCAAGCGGGTTTTCAATTAGGATTAATTGCTCGAAATATTTCTAAATATACTGGCACCTTACAATCTCTAGAAGAAGCAGGTATTGACGCAACTTTTGAAACTGCTGATGTAAGTAATGAAAAGTCACTTACAAATGCTATCACTAAACTTCAACAATCTCAAAAAGTAGAAGTATTAATTTACAATGTTGTATCTCCAACATATGGTAAACCTACTAGTTTAGACGCTGAACAAGTAGTGCAAGATTTTCGTGCTAATGTTGTAGGCGCCTTGGTTGCAGTAAAAGCTGTTGTACCAAATATGATTTCTCAAGGGCACGGTAGCATTTTGTTTACAGGTGGTGGTTGGGCACATTATCCTTGGGATGAAGCTGCTTCTATTAGTATTGGTAAAGCAGGGTTACGTAGTTTAGCATTTACCCTTGCACAAGAACTTGGCAATACTAATGTTCGTATTGGTATGATCAGTATTATGGGTCAAGTTGCTCCTGATACTCCATTTGACCCTGATAAAATTGGTGGTGCCTTTTTAGCAATGCATCGTCAGTCAAAAGATGAATATCAAACAGAGATGTTGTTTAAAGGAGGTTGATACTTTTTATTTATCGTAAATATACTAAATTTGGAACGGGCAAGGATGCCCATTCCACAAGATGGTTAATTCAATTTTGGAAGTCTCTTTGGTTAGGTGATGACGGTGGGTTTATCCATGCCTGTGTTTTGTTTAATTTGGGCTATTTCGTCGGCGATGTTTATTAAGTCTCCTAATGCTTGTTGTGTTTCGATGTTTTGCTTGGCTTTGTCTGCTTCGTAACTTTCTAGGTAAACTCTTAGTGTGGCGCCTTGTGTTCCTGTTCCCGATAAACGCAAGATAATACGTGAACCGTCGGTAAAACCAATGCGAGTACCTTGGTTTGTGCTAACGCTGTTATCTATTGGGTCTGTATAACTAAAGTTGTCGCTGTAGTCTACTTCGTAGGCGCCGTATTTTTTACCCTTCAAATTAGGTAATACTGCTTGTAGATTTTTCACAAGTGTGTTTGCACGTTCGGAGTCTACTTCTTCGTAATCATGGCGTGAGTAATAATTACGTCCGTAGGTTTGCCAGTGTTCGCGAACTATTTCTTCCACCGATTTTTGACGCGCGGCTAATATATTTAACCAGAATAATACTGCCCACAATCCGTCTTTTTCGCGAATATGGTTTGAACCAGTGCCAAAACTTTCTTCTCCGCAAAGTGTCGCTTTGTCTGCATCTAATAAGTTACCGAAGAATTTCCAACCTGTAGGTGTTTCGTAACAATCGATACCCATTGCAGCAGCAACACGGTCGGCAGCTTGGCTTGTTGGCATGGAACGCGCTATTCCTTTAATTCCTTGAGAATATGCGGGTACAAGTTTTGCGTTGGCGGCAATTATTGCTAAACTATCGCTGGGAGTGACGAAGAATTTACGACCTAATATCATGTTTCTGTCACCGTCTCCATCTGATGCGGCGCCAAAGTCAGGAGCAAACTCACCAAATAATATCTCTACTAAATCATGAGCATACACTAAATTAGGGTCTGGGTGTCCATTACCAAAGTCTTCTAATGGTACTCCGTTTTGAACGCATCCAACGCCGGCGCCTAAACGCTGCTCGATAATGCTGCGCGCGTAAGGACCTGTAACTGCGTGCATTGCATCGAAGGACATTTTAAAATTGGAGCTTGTCAGCATTTGATGGATACGGTCGAAATCAAAAAGTGATTCCATTAATTCTTGGTAATCATGTACTGAGTCGATAACTTCGACTATCATATTACCTATTTTCGATTCTCCAAGCGTATCCAGATTAATGTCGTTAGCGTCTACTATTTTATAGTTATCGATAACTTTACTGCGCGCGTAAATTGCTTCTGTGACTTTTTCTGGTGCTGGTCCACCGTTTCCAATATTATATTTGATGCCGAAATCACCGTTTGGACCACCTGGGTTATGGCTGGCTGAAAGAATTATTCCACCCAATGTCTTATATTTACGGATAACGCATGAAGCTGCGGGTGTAGATAAAATTCCGCGATGTCCAACTTTTACACGCACAAAACCATTGGCAGCAGCCATTTTTAAGATGATTTGAATGGCTTGACGGTTATAATATCGACCATCACCTCCAAGTACTAAAGTTTGCCCAACACATTCTAGCGAGTCAAAAATTGATTGGACAAAGTTTTCTAAATAATGTGGCTTTTGAAAAGCTGTAACAGCTTTGCGTAACCCAGATGTACCTGGTTTTTGGTCATTAAATGGTGTTGTTGCTACAGTACGAATGTCCATAATAGTACGGGGGATTGCTTTTTATTCTCGAACATTCCCCTAGTTTTGGTTAGGGGATTATTTTAATGAGTCTGTTCTACAAGATTTTACAATGCTGACCCAGCACTCTTGATTAATCTAAAGTCAGTTGTTGGTTTGCAACAGATACAGCGGATAAGTAATTAGCTTTAATGATGTCAGCTTATTATTTTTCTTGATGTAGTATAGTAATAACTCTATGCTACAAAAATTTATTTATCAAACAAACCATAAAAATAGAGATTTAACAGGATTTTGACAATTATTTGCTGTCATAAAATAAATTAAAGTTTAATTAACTTTACAAAACATTGTTAAAATTACAGTTGTCAAAGTTAAATATTTATGCATTGAGTTACTGCTATTTGGACGTAAATATTCGTGTGAATCGCTAGAATGCTTTAAATACAAGAATTATTCTACTATATTTTAAATTTAAACAAAATTTAAGAATATCAGTAATTTCCACATTACCATTATACTTAAGTATTCTTTAAGATTTAAGAAGTGGTTACAGCATCTTATGTATCGAAAACGGAATAATATTTCTTAGCGAACATAAGATAAAGATAAGTTTGAGAATAATAATTTTTCGTAAATTTAATACTTATTCGATTGGACATTTAACATGAGTCAATCAATACTACCCATTGGAGAAATGTTTGGTATGCAGAAAATAGCTTTCTTATTTCCAGAACAAGAAGTATTTTTTCGACAATTGTTAGACTGTAATGAAAGGTTGAAACAAGAAGTTGAATATTATAAAAAGCAATTAATGTTGGCAAAAAAGGCTGAAGCTGATATTCTACAAAAGAATGTAGAACTACAACAAATTTCGATGCTTGATGGGTTAACTCAAATTACTAATCGTCGTCATTTTGATGAATGTTTACATTGTGAATGGCAGCGAATGATGAAAATAGGTAGACCCCTCTCACTAATATTATGCGATGTGGATTATTTCAAACTTTATAATGATAATTATGGGCATCAAATGGGTGATTTATGTCTTAAGCGTGTAGCCAAAGCAATAAGTGATATGGTAGAGCGCGCTGGAGATGTAGTTGCTCGCTATGGTGGTGAAGAATTTATAATTTTATTACCTAATACTTGTGCAGATGAAGCAATGATTTATGCTGAAAAAGTACGAATGGCTATTCAACAGTTGGAATTACCTCATATGGTTTCGGATGTTAGTCAGTTTGTAACATTGAGTATAGGTGTAGCTAGCTTAGTTCCAAACAAAAACCTGTCTCCAGAAAGTTTAATTGCTGCGGCAGATAAAGCGTTGTATAAAGCTAAATATTTGGGACGTAATTGTGTATATAAAGTTTGTTGATTTTGCTGTATACTTAGCTAAGTTATTGGTTATCACTACAGAGACACAGAGAAAGGAGTAGGAGAAATTTGCAATTGGCGCCTACCCTAGGTTCAGGAAATCTTTATTGAGGTTAGTATATTTATATTATTTATTTCTCTCTGCTGTTTCTAACCACCTTTTAGCCATTTCAATTGGAATACCCAATGGTGGGCAAAGGATTTTAATTAATTCAATTCCCCCAGCTAGAATAATATCTCTAACACGAGTATTAGTTTTTACTTCATCATTAAATTTATTTACAAATACTTGCTTTTCATAATCATTAGCTGTTGGATAACTTGTTTGCAATTGTGCTAATAAATCTTGAATTTATTTTGGTGCTACTAGTATATTGTATAACTTTAATTTCTAAGTAGCTTATAAATGTACTGAATATAAATCAAAAAAATTATGTGTATTATGTTAAAGCAATCTATTGTATTTACTATACTAGCTACTACTTTTTTTTCTCCTGTCGCAACTGCTCAAAGTTCTGGTCGTTCTGGTTATAGGGTGGTGGATGTAAAAAACTTTGTTGCTCAAAATCAGATTTTGAACTCAAATCCGAATCAAGTTGCGGTTAAATTATTTGCTGATGCTGAAGAAGCAGAGGGAAGAAAATCAGAAAATGTTGAAGTTAAGTACCCAACGCGCGATACAGCAGTAGTTGTGATGACTAAGGAAGGTTTGGCTGATGATTCTGTTGCTGCTATACGACGAAGGGTGGAAATGCAACGCAGTCAGAATAAATGGCGGGTTGTTTGGGTTGGGGAGCAAAATAAGTGTGCAAGAGGACGAGGAAGTCAAGTTTGGAGTGGTGAGCTTTGTTCTTGATATTAATTACGGGCAAGGATGCCCGTTCCACAAGAGTTTAGAGATTTTTGCACTTAATAGCGCGCTTCTTTATAAAGTTTTGTGGCAGGTTGTTTATCAGTTAATTGTTTGGCTATTGTACTTACGGTTTGTGTCCAAGCATGTTCTGGGTAGCGCAGTGAAAAGATATCACTGCTTGCTAGTTGGAACATTTCATCACATACTGGTAAAATACCGGCAACGGTGGCATTGTAGTTTTTTTGTACTTGATTTCGCAGTGCTTCTTGGTTGATGCTTGGTAATACTTTATTTACGACTAAAAGCATTTTTGGAACTTCTAGTTTGCGTGCGACATCTATAGTTACTGCGGTTCCTTGATAGTCTTGTTTGTCGGGACGCAAGATGACTATTAGTATATCGGAGATAATTACTGAGAGCAGGGTTTCTTCGTTTATTCCTGGGTGGGTGTCTATAAATAAGTAATCTAGTTTAAGTTGTTGTGTAAGATGACGAAACCCATCGTTAAGTAAACGTGCGTCGTATCCTTCACGTAAAATTTTGGATATTTCGTTGGTTTTAATACTTGATGGAATTAAATATATTTTGCCTTTATTATTACTGAACCAGCCACTTTTTTGTCGAGTGGTAAAAACTGAGCTAACGTCGTAGGTAGCTGCATCGAGTTTACATTTCCCCCACAAGTAATCATTGAGAGTGTATTTAATTTGGGTATCATCTAAGCCAAAGGGAACATGAATACCTGGAGATTGAATGTCTGTATCTACTATACCAACACGGTACCCAGACCGCGCAATCATTGTTGCTAAGTTAGCAGTAATGTTTGATTTCCCTGTACCACCACGGAAAGAATGAATTGATATAATTTTAGTCATTGTCTTGAGTCTCCTGTTATTTATCCCACTGGTTACGAATTTCTTTTGCTGTTTTTTGAAGATTTTTAAAATAATCGCTTTCTTCAATCTCTGCTACTTCGCGTTGACGTTTGCTATGGTCTATTTCAACTTGTAATTGTTGTAGCTGTTGTGTTAATTGTTGTTCACGCAGGTAAATTTCATGCATCATTTTTTGAAATACTCTTCCTAAATATCCAAATTCATCAGTGCGTTTTGCTATTTTAGTCAGTGCAGAACGCTCTTGTGCCCAAATTTCGCTTTTCATTGCTGCATCTTGAGTCATTTGCGAAGCAAGTTGAGCCATTGGTTTTAAAGGTTGAATTACTCTCCATTTGAGTAAATAATTAATACAGACTATAACTAATGCAAAAATTATTATAAATATACCAACAAACATTAAAAGTGCTTTGTGTGCGTTTTCAAATAATTCGCTGGCAGGTACATAAATTATCTGTGTGCCAATAATTTGATTGAGTTTCCATCCATATCCATTTTTAGTACCGTACAGCTTGACGTGACTTTTCGGCGCCATTTCTGGTGTAGAATGACATTTTAAGCAGGTGGGGCTATTAACGGTTAGTGGTTGTGCGCTGTAAAATAATTGTTCACCTTTTACAGACCTAAACCCAGAGAAGTTTTTAGTATCTCTGTTTTGTTCAAACTTTTCGACTAAATTAGCTTCAAATAAATCAGCTTTATCATGGGGGTTTGTAGGGTTTAACGCTGCATCCTTATATATTAAGTCTTTATATTTCCAATCTTGCTTAAACCGCTCAAAAACTCTTCTCCCACTCAAACTTGGCACAGTTTCGGGAAAAAAACGCGATTCTGGATTCGTCACCGAAGCTAGCAACGGTGCTATATCGTTACTAGTATAATTTTTAACTGCGTTGACTAATTGCATTGCCAACTGTGCGCGGTAGGTCATTTCAATTTGAGCCTTGTTTTCAAGGGCTTTCGATAACGACAAACCACCGATAAAAATCCCAATAACGAAGATTATTGATAATATCAGTGTAAATTGAGACGCGAGATTTAAACGACGTACCATTTTGTTTAGTACCAACTGTCTGTAATATCTCTATATCCGGCGCCTCATAACTTATGCAATTTAAGATGGAAAAAATAAAACAGGGTACCAACTTTGTCGTAAAATTTCAGCAGCAAAACTGGAAACGAGCCATTCTTGGAGTTTACCTATTGTTCCTGATGAGATTGCAATAGCAGTAATATCTTCCATTACAGCTATATCTAAAATGGTAGTAACAGAGCTTCCTTCCCGCACTTCTGTGTACACCTGTAAATTAAGCTTCTCTAAATCGGCTTTAATTATAGATAAAGTTTCTTGTGCTTGCTGCGGTGAGACTTTTACTGGTACATCTCGACGACCACTTGATTCTAAAATCCAACAAAGCTTACATTTTTGGAAATATTCCCCAGGTTTTTGAGCTAATTGCTTGATTTGTTCGATTAAACTATCTGCTACTTGACTTTGATTATAGGGAATTAGCAAGGAACGAAAAAGATGCTGACAGCGAAGTGCTAGTTCTTCATTTGTATATGCAGCGATTAATTGCGGACGTAGTACTAATAAAGGAATCTTGGTTTGACGCGATAAATCAGCCATTGTACTACCTACGAATTTCTCCGCTATGGAACTACGGCTTTGCGAACCCACTATAATTAATTGCGATTGATATGTTCGAGCTACTTTCAGAATTGTTTCTACTGGTTTTCCTGATTGAACTTCTATTTTTACTTCTACACCAGCAGGACTTTCACCGATAGCTTCTGCTAATCGAGTTTGAGCTTGCTCTATTTTGTCGCTATCGACTCGTACTATAACTCCTTTATCAGAGAATGGTACAGTATGGAGAAACACTATTTGCTTTACTCCTGTTTTCTCTAAGCTAGAGACAAAATGCGCTAGACGATGTAGACCGTCGGAAAAGTCTGTACAAATTAATATCTGTGTAAACATATATAAGTAGATACATAGGGTTAAAGATATTTTAAACCACAAAGTACACAAAGCGCACAAAGGAAGAAAAGAAGAGTTTCTGTGAATATAGAAACACCATAGCAGCTTGAAATGAATTGTAACTACATAAAAACATGGTTAAATCTTTTTCTTTGTGTTCTTTGTGACCTTTGTGGTTTATTTAAATACTGTATTTAATTAATAACTGGCAACCTACATGGACAAATAAACAACCAGATATAATTACTACACAAAAATCGGCATCAGTACTTAACTAACAACAAGTTCAAATTCATAAATTATTACATAGTTCAAGGATAGTAACAGTCAAACTAAATTATCAAAAACCGAAGTTAAAATCCAACAATTAATACTCGCAAATCCAGCCACCTTACAACATTTGTGTTTAGTGTACAAAATGTGAGATATTAGAGAAAAATAGACGTGTTGTAATCCTTATATTAATCAAGCATGTCCAACCTTAGTTATGCTATTCTGGGAACTGGTGCATTAGGCGGTTTTTACGGCGCCAAACTGCAAAAATCTGGTAAAAATGTCCACTTTTTGCTGAACAGTGATTACGAATATGTTAGTAAACATGGTTTGGTTATTGAGTCAAAAGATGGTGATTTCACCCTTCCTCAAATCAGTGCCTACAATAATGTAGAAAAAATGCCACAATGCGATGTCGTGGTGATAGCACTTAAGACAACACAAAACCATTTATTGCCGCAAATGTTACCACCTGTTGTCAGAGATGATGGGATAGTGTTAGTTTTGCAAAATGGACTAGCGGTAGAAGAAGAAGTTGCCAAAATAGTTGGTAATGTCAACATTATTAGTGGGTTGTGTTTTCTCTGTTCCAATAAAGTTGGAGCAGGACATATCCGTCACCTCGACTATGGACAAATTACTCTAGGGGGATATGCAAATGACTATCAGTCAACTGGAGTTACACATTATATGCAGCAAATTGCCAATGATTTTGCTAGTGCTGGAATCTCAATGGAATTAGCTGAAGATTTATTACTAGCTCGATGGAAAAAATTGGTGTGGAATATTCCCTATAATGGATTGTCTGTAATTCTTGACGCTAGAACAGATGAATTAATGTCTTATGTCCATACTCGCCAATTAGTTGAACAGTTGATGCATGAAGTTGCATTAGGGTCATTTAGTTGTGGACGCATAATTCCTGATAGCTTTATTCAAACAATGTTAAATTACACCATAAATATGAAGCCTTATCGTACTAGTATGAAAATTGATTATGACGAAAGGCGCCCTTTAGAAGTAGAAGCAATTTTTGGAAATCCATTGCGGAAAGCTCATTTATTAGGTGTGAATTTACCACAAATTAGTTGTATATACCAGCAGCTAAAGTTTTTAGATGAGGTTAGAAGAGTAGAAGTAAGGGATTTAAATTCCTAACCAAGGGGTATTTCGATGATAAATTCTGTTCCTTCTCCTTGTGTCGAGATGCATGTATACTGTAAACGGGTTAAATATAAACTTTGTCATGCTGAACGAAACGCAGTGCAGTGAAGCATCTTAGAGATTCTAGCCTGCGGCAAATGCTCCGCATTACGCTACGCTCAGAATGACATTTCTAAACCGTTCTTAGTATAATTTCACCCTTGTGTTTTTCGACTATAATTTCATGACTGACTGCTAAACCTAAACCTGTTCCTTTTCCCACTGGTTTTGTTGTGAAAAATTGATTAAACATTTGGCACCGGACTTCTTCTGTCATTCCTAAAGCTGTGTCTTTAATACTAATACTTATTTTTTGATTATTTTTTAACTGTGTATGAATTATAATTTGAGGATTCTTTTTAGATTCTACTGATTCTCTAGTAAATTACATATCAAAACCCGATATTATGTATACAATTAAAATTTAGGTATTATATAACTTCACTTTGTTACTTGCGATTGAGGTATAGGGCAAGTTCTATTCACAAAATCACATTTATATATGTAAGGTTCTTGCCAGCTTAAGGGAATTTCTAATAAGTCGCGCGTTCCTGTCATTGCTTGCCCTAAGAATAATAATAAAGCAATACAATTTACAATAGTGTGAATCACGCGCCAACGATTTGACTTATCTTTATAAATTTCTGGAACAATAGCTAAAGAGAAAATCATCAATATCCCTGCTGCTATGCCAATATAATAATGCGACCAATACCATTCGTTATCACGTCGAAACACCCCGTCTTGAAAACCCAAAATTATTAAACCTGCACCTGTTAGAGTTGCAAATACACCTCTCCACAATTTAGTATTAACACTGTATAAAAATACTAACGAGGCAATAGTAGCTGGGAACATTAACAGAATGAAAATGACTTGAAACGGCGCCTTGTTCCAAAGTTGATTTGTGATAACATTTTTACTGATTGCATATGCTAATGCTACCAATATTAAACCTACGGTTGCACCCGTCAGCCAACTTCCTAACCGCTTGTGTTCAATACCAGAAGACGCAGGGATTTTAGTTTTATCACCACTTTTAGCTTGTAAACGACGCTGACGTGTAGCCCATGCGTAGTTAACTACGATACCAATTAAGGGAAAAACACACATAACAGCAAGTACAGGATGAACCAGTCCAAGAAAATCTGTCAACTGCATAAAATTCCCCTCTTTTACATGTTGGCTGTAATCATTAAGTATTTTACTATTCTTTCCGCTTCAAAAAATCTAGGAAAATCTGGAACTCCTAAACCTACGCACAATCGCGGTTCTAAGTACGATTTCCTTCACCCTTTTCAGGATGACATTCTAACCGCCCGTTGCGGACTTGCAAACGTCTGTTCATTCGGCACATTTAATCCACCTGGGTTATTACATCCGATGGCAACCGAATTACCAAATTCTTCTTGGACATTATTTTCAATGTTCCCGTTGCGTAAGCTAGAGGAGGCTGTTGGCCTAGGCTGAAAGAAAGAGTGTCGGGCTGAACCTTTCACTCTTTTACTGATTGCGTTCCAGTATGACCAGACGTGCTTCTTGGGTTCCTTACCTTCGTAGGCGGTTCTGGCTGGAACGCTCTCAGAATAGTTCATTGCACGGCGTGCAAGTACTAATGCTGCTGCCGTTCCTGAATTCATCCCATAAAGTGACATAAATTTTGCCATGCCAATTAGAGATGAATACGCAGGATTAACGGTAATTAATTTAATTCCTAATTTAAAGCATCTTGAGGAAAGTAATTCATAAAAACGCCGATAGGCAAAACCAGAAATCATCCGATTATAACGTTTATGTTTGGCACCATTATTTAGTTGTGCTTTTTTAGCATCAAAATCTAATTCTTCAATAACAATGGGGCATTTAAAAGCAAGTGAAGCGGTTGTCAATTCTGTGACGACTGATGCTAAGACTGCCTCTGTTTGATTATGGGACAAACTATGAAGATTAAATTTAATGTCTCCAAATCGTTTGGGATTGCCATCAGCATTTACTTTACACCATGCAACCGAGTTGATATTTAAATCTACACCGATACAACCCAACATGACTGAATCAGATGTGATGGGTCGATATACATCAACTGTAATATGTACCTGCCATACACCATATTTATGTTGAATTATCCGGTAAGTAATCGCTTGTTTACATGCCCATGCTTGTCTAATTTCTTTGTCACCATAGCCATTTAGATTAATTGGTATTTCTACATACTCACCATACTTCGCTTCTAAAGCATAAGGCACACGAATTTTTAATATATCAAGAGAATCTTTCTCTAAACCGATAATTAATTGACAAACTTGATTCCCGTTTGACTCGTCCTTACTGCCAACAAAATAAATGGTTTCTTTATTGCCTAAATTCACGTGCAATTGTTTTGATTTTAAATGTTTAAGCTGAGACATCATCTTATGTAACTTGCGTTTTTGATGATGGAGCTTATTTTTCGCACTCTGGTAATAGGTGCCTATATCGCGTCCAAAAGCTCTTGATGATGCTTGGTCAAATTCGGGTTTATATTTTGATGGTATTTTTGCTTTTTTACCTGGCTTTGCAGTTTGATTATATTTAACGACTGCTTGTAAATATTCAATATGCTTTTTTACTTTCTTTTCGAGGACATCGACTGAAGCTTTTAAAGATTTTATTTTCCCTTCAAGAGTTTTTATATGTCGTGCAGATGATTCTTTCGAGCTTTTGATTTCGCCTTCTATAAATGTAATAATACTCGAAGCTTGACGCTTATTAATTGCAAACCTATCTTGCAGGGTCTTATTCAAAGAAGTCAACTTTTGATTTTCAAGCAATCCTTTAAGACTAAATATTGATGCCGACATCGAAATGGCTGCATAGTCTGCCAAAAACAAACCTGAATTGGTATCTGTATGTATTTGCTTTACATAAGTTTGCTTTCTTGACGGCATTTATATACCCTTTTATATCAATCCCACGACTACAACTATTGTATATTTTACTCGCTTCGAGAAAATTAAGAATTATTACTAATACATACTGTTTTATTTGCATAACATTATGTATAAATATTTACTTATAAACCATTTTTCTGAGAATTATCGAGATTTTAAATCAATAAACCTATGAAATCCTAGGATTATGGGTTACTGCTGATAACCCCCAATAGTTAGATGTAATGCTCTTTTTCTGAATGCAATGTAGTAGTTGTGAATTATAGAAGGATTGCTTCATGCGTATTCACCATTTAAACTGCGGTTGCATGTGCCCAATAGGAGGTGCCCTTTTTGACGGTTTTAGTCGTGGACTCACTGCAAGTCTTGTTTGTCACTGTTTGCTAATTGAGACTAATCAGGGATTGGTTCTGATTGATACCGGATTTGGGCAACGTGACGTTAAGGCGCCGTTATCACGACTCAGCCCATTTTTCATGAATGTGAATCGAATTCAATTTGAAGAAAAATATACCGCGCGCGCTCAAATAGAGCAGTTAGGATTTAAAACAAGTGATGTACGTCACATTGTGCTTACGCATTTAGACTTTGACCATGCAGGAGGATTGGAAGATTTTGCAGAAGCAACTATACACGTAATGCAAGCAGAGCTTGATGCAGCACAAGAACGAAAAGGTTTTATATCATCACAACGCTACCGTCCAAATCAATGGGATGAGGTTAAACAGTGGAAGTTATATAGTGCCAAAGGTGAATCTTGGTATGGTTTTGAAGCAGTTCGCGACCTTGATGGATTACCTGAATCTATTTTAATGATTCCTTTGGCAGGTCATACACGTGGTCATGCTGGTATTGCTATTGAAACATCTTCAGGTTGGCTTTTACACGCAGGTGACGCTTATTTTTACCGAGATGAAGTCGGAACAAAGAAACCAAACTGTACACCTGGTTTACGTGCTTATCAGTGGTTTATGGAAGTTGACCGCAAAACTCGACTTTTAAATCAAGAACGATTACGTGCGTTATCTGTAGCACATAGTAATGAGGTACGTTTGTTTTGTAGTCATGATGCTATTGAATTTGATACTGCCAAAAATATCAATCCTCCCCCTGTACACGGTCGAGGTTAGAAAGTGGGACATCATGATATTTAGTTAAATAATCTTGCCTAAAGATTAACCGCATAGGATGTTCGCGTAAAAAGTATATCCATCCCCAGCAAATTAAAACCTGTAAACGATTTAGATTTCCTGGTAAACAAGCGAAATGAATTACTAACCACAACAACCAAGCAGGAAACCCTGTTAATTTAACTTTACCAATATGAGCCACTGCTGCATGGCGCCCAATAATGACCATTGAACCTTGGTGTTGATAGTGCAGTGGTTGGGGATTTTTACCTTTGATTTGCCGTAAAATATTATTTGCGGCAGTCATTCCTTGCTGTATTGCTACTGGCGCCACCATTGGTAATTGCTTATCGTGAAGTGCTGCTAAATCCCCAACTGCGTATACTTGAGGATGTTCGGGAACCTGTAATGTCGAGAAAACCTTCACTTGATTGTTGCGATTTGTTAACAGTCCCCATTTATTAAGTTTATTATCTCCTTCAACTCCCGTAGTCCATATTACTGTATGGCAAGGAATAACGCGCGAGTCTTCTAAATGAACCGCGTTTTCTGTCACCCCAGTTACACGAGAATTTAATTGTACTTCTACTCCTAACTGCCGTAATTGTCGCGCAGTATAATTACTCAAACGAGCAGGCATTTCAGGAAGTAGTCTTTCTCCTGAATGCAGTAATAAAAGTCTAACTCGACGAAAATCTAAATTTGGATAATCTTTACTCAGCGTTCCGTAAACTAAGGTCGCTAGCTCTCCTGCCATCTCAACCCCAGTGGCACCTCCTCCCACAATTGTAAATGTCAATTGCTGCTGTTGTCGAGATACCCGTACTTCCTCTTGCGCTACCTCAAAACAACGTAATATGTGATTACGTATATTTATTGAATTTGACAAAGATTTCAGTGTTAATGAATGCTCGTAAGCACCAGGGACTCCAAAAAAACGCGAAGTACTGCCACAGGCTAAAACCAAGTAATCATAGCTAATTACAACACCATTGACTTCGATAGTTTTAGTTTCTAAATTTATTTTGTTAACTTCGCTGGTAACAAATTTGATATTCTTATAATTTTTAATTAAATGCCGAATCGAGCAAACAATGTGTTCTGGCGCCAGTCCACAGGTTGCCACTTGATGCAGTAAAGGTACAAAAGTATGATAGTTTTCGCGGTTGACTAGCAGCACATCACAAGGGGAATTTCCTAAAACGCTTGCTGCTGATAGTCCAGCAAACCCAGCTCCTACAATCACAACCCTTTGACGTGTCATTATCCCCCCAACACCAAATGCTTAAAAAATTTCCACATAATAGCTCAAACAATAATTATTGTTCTTATGAGTAATCTTATGTGCTAGGGAATAATTCCGCAACTCGGAAATTTCTAGTATTTACAATCAATACAGCTAGATACATAAGTTTAATTACCTAAGTGCATTGATGTAAATAATACAAACATTAATGGAGAGGGAAGGGAGGATATAAGCCGGAGTTAGTTAGGGAAAAAGCTTCTGAGTTTTTCTATGGCCAGACGGATTTCTTCAAGTTCTTGAATTTCGAGAGTCGCAAAGCACTCCTTAAGATATTCGGTGTGTGCAGGGAAAACTTCTTCAAATATTTGCTCACCCTCTGGAGTCAAAACAGCTAAAAAGCTACGACGGTCATTTGGGGGAACCTCGCGACGCACCAAACCTTTTTTTTCCAGACGGTCGATAATACCAGTTAACTCACCCTTAGTGGTTAGGGTTTTCTTCGCTAACTTATTAAAAGTCATACCTGAAGTATTGCCCAGAGTGCAAATCACATCGAATTGGGACGAAGTTAAACCAAGCTGACGAACGTGAGCATCAGAATAACTGCGGTATGCATGATATGCAGAAACTAGCGCGCTTAAAGTGGGGTAAAACGTTTCAGACGCGGCAACTTCTACAGATTTTTTTCCATCGATTGTGGTCACAGGCTTGATTATATCTAAACAGTACATTAAAGAATGGCTTGAATGTAATAGGCGACTGGACAAATCGAGAATCAACGTGTTAATTCTTTATCGCCAATTAGCTATCGACAATTAGCCGTCTAACTATTATCCATTAATTGTTTAATATTATCCATTCACGATTCGGATAAACTTCGACAGCAAAGTATTAAACGACTTTTTGAGTTGGTGTCTACGATTCCACTTCTGAAACTCCAACTCATACTCTTCGGTATTTTTGTTAAGGTTGTTCCATCCATCTAGTCCAACTGCCAATACTGATATCAGCAAAGGATATAGTGCCCAAGAAATACTCCAACCACCCACAAAATCCATCATTAACAAGAACGCATTTACTATAGCATAATTACCTATACGTTTATGAAACTGTTTTTGACGGTACTTAGAAAATGCAAGTCGTTGCTGTACATCACCTTGTTGAACTATCCAGTCACCTTCAGCAAGCTTTAGCAATTCTGGAGAAATTTCTAATTCTGAGGCAATTTCTCGTAATTGTTCGTAACTAAACTCTTTTTCCTGGTCTGAAGCTTGACGTGTAATGGCTAGGTGAAGAATTTGCTGTATGTCTTCTTGGGTATAAGAGCGTATAGGTTTGTTATCTGAAGGCGCCATAGTACTAAAATTCCAAATTAATATATAAAGTGGCGTATATAGTCATTGCTCTATTATTCCTAGCGTAACACTTATAGCCTAGACAGCGCGCATCTGGATTTCACAACCGTTTGTATACTAATTACCGTATAAGTTACAAAACTACACAATTTGTGTTAATTGTTTATTAATTACTTTTAGCAACCACTACCAAAAAGCACAACAATATGTATTTAACTTGGCTGGATAGCAACTCATGGCTAATTGAAATAGCCGATTTAAAAATTTTGCTTGACCCTTGGCTAGTTGGTCCATTAGTTTTTGGGAATGCACCTTGGTTTTTCAAGGGAGAACGAACCCAACAACGTTCAATACCAGAAAAAATAGACTTAATTTTATTATCACAAGGGTTAGAAGACCATGCTCATCCACCAACATTAGAAAAGCTTGACCGTAACATACCAGTTATTGCTTCTGTAAATGCAGCCAAAGTAGTATCAAAATTGGGTTACACCAAAATCACAACCCTAGCGCATGGAGAATCATTTACTTTTGCAGATCAAGCCACTATCATAGCGACTCCAGGCTCACCAATTGGCCCGATGCTTACAGAAAACGGGTATGTGTTGGTAGATACAATTAATCAAACTAGTTTATACTACGAACCTCATGGTTATCACTCACCCACCCTTAAAGAACTGGCGCCAATCGATGTAGTTATAACTCCAATAATAGATATAGAAATAGTATTACTTGGGTCATTTATTAAAGGTGTAAGCAGTGCCCTAGAATTAATTGAATGGTTAAAACCACAAGTAATAATGAATACCGCAGCAGGTGGGGATGTCAAATTTGACGGATTGTTAGCATCAGCATTACGAGCAAAGGGAGGCGCCGCAGAACTGCGTAATCTTCTCGCACAGAAAAATATGAACACAAAAGTAATAGAAGTGGCGCCAGGTCAACGCTTTGAAGTTGAACTAGCTCACGCACCATCTAATTAAAATTTTGTAATGGCGCCGTACATTATACGCCAAAAGTTATATACCCGACACTTCTAACCGCGTGTCAGAGCGATTACATACAAAAGCGGGAACAGTTTAAAGAATAAACCACTCTGAAGGCAGAGAAGTTTCTTTATAAATCTTAGTAAAAATGTTTAGTGTAAAAGTCTATAAACTACAACACCGCCATCAGCGATTCCAGAATTTGTATGTTTAGTAACATCCCCCCCATATTCCAGCTTTATCATTACGGTTATCCGGATAGAGAGTAAGTATGGAACAAGAACTTTTCACGTCACTATATATATAGTGAGCTGTGAGGAACTGTATTTTCTCAACCAGGTTTTTTTGGTAAGTACACTTTTTAAACTATAATAATAAGTTTTGGCTATGCTACTTTACTAACGCTAAAATTTGTCGTACTATTAGATTAAAGCAAAACTCATACTGACTTCGTATTTTACCGTCGCCGCCAGCGACCAAGAGCTATAGATACTCTTAAACGAAATACAGCGTGCTTCTAAATAATTTTCAACAAGTGGGAAAGTAGGGGAACAAATTTGGATAACCGCTCGTCCTGACAAAACCTGTATAGACGCTCTTGTCATACCCGTGTTACCCAAGAACTGCGTAAGATTATAACTGCCTTTCCCAACCAGCCTTAATAATTCAATATTTATTCTTTAATGCGAGTAGAGGAAAAGCGCACCAATGCCAATAGTAAACATTTCAACCGAAGAAAATACGAACGCCAAATTCACGGCTGATATGGTGCGAACCTATCTGCGCGAGATTGGTCGTGTACCGTTATTAACCCGCGAACAAGAAATTGTTTTCGGTAAGCAAGTCCAGCAAATGATGACGCTTGTTGAAGCCAAAGAAGCTTTAGAGAAAAAACTGCATCGCGAAGCTAGCCTGAAAGAATGGGCAGAACATGTCAAACAGCCAGAAGCTGATGTCAAGCAGACTCTGCATCAAGGTAAGCGAGCCAAGCAGAAGATGATAGAAGCCAATTTGCGCTTGGTAGTAGCTATTGCTAAAAAATACCAAAAGCGGAATATGGAATTTCTGGATTTAATTCAGGAAGGAACGCTTGGCTTAGAGCGAGGAGTTGAGAAATTTGACCCAACTCGCGGTTATAAATTCTCTACCTACGCTTACTGGTGGATTCGTCAAGCTATTACCCGTGCTATTGCCCAGCAAGGACGCACTATTCGCTTGCCAATTCACATCACCGAAAAACTTAATAAAATCAAAAAAGTGCAACGAGAGTTAGCGCAGCAGCTAGGTCGATCCCCAACACCTGGGGAAATTGCCAAGGAACTAGAATTAGAGCCAGCGCAAATCCGCGAGTACATGAATATGGCTCGTCAGCCAGTTTCTTTAGATGTGCGAGTTGGTGACAACCAAGATACTGAGTTGCAAGAAATGCTTGAGGATGACGGCCCATCACCTGAGTATTACACTACTCAAGAGTTTCTACGTCAAGATTTAAACAACTTGCTTTCTGAGCTAACTCCTCAGCAGCGCGAAGTTCTTGCTTTACGTTTTGGTTTAGAAGACGGTCACGAATTATCGCTTGCCAAAGTTGGCGAACGTTTGAATTTAAGTCGTGAGCGCGTCCGTCAATTAGAGCATCAAGCTCTTGCTCACTTACGTCGGCGCCGAGCTAACGTCAAAGAGTATGTAGCTAGCTAGATTTGTGGGCTAAAGCCCTACTAAGCTTAATTAATTAACCCATAGGCCAAGTAAAGCCTATGGTTTTTTTGTAAAAACTGTCTTTTAATAGATTTTTGAAGATATTTATTTCAAATAAATCTAAAGATAATATTAATATTGTTCATTAAGAATAATAACGTAATTGGTTGCAATATTTAGATAACTAATCATTTTTTAAGTAAAGCTGGTTATTGTGTAAATAATCGTGCTGAAACAGCAAAAAAGACCTAAAAACATGGTAATTTAATTATTATTGTCAAAATATTACAAAAAATTTACCTACTAAAATTGTTTTACTGAGAGAATAAAATATCAAACCTTAGACCGAGTGTCTACGTACAATAACTTAGGTATATTTATGTAAGTTAAAACAAGAACATATTAAAGTCGAATGTAAAGGCTTAAAAGTTTAGATATAGATTTGTGAGGAGGTGCCGAGGGTGCGTAAATTTACACAAAACACAAAATTATTTCGTCGTTGGGGACTTCCTTTAGTCGGATTATCATTGGTATTGGGCATGGTAACAGACCGCTCAAAACCAGTATTTAGTAATCAACTCGATAACGACCCATATTCTTACAGGGTACAACTACCTGACTCAGGAGCATACTTTGAAACGTGGAAAGAGCAACCGTCAAGTATAGCTCAAAATGTACCTAACCCTGAACAGTCAATAGTAACAGCAATTGTTCCCGAAGTTGAAACACCCAGAAGCAAGTCAACAGTTAGAACTAGTAGTAATTATCCTCAGCAAGACGGGATATATCTTTATGGACAATCACCTCAACCAGGACAATTGGGACAAGGTTATGTAGTGTTTGAGAAAAAACAAGGTCGCGTAGTTGGCGCCTTATATATGCCAGACTCAGAGTATAGCTGTTTTAACGGTAGTGTTGACGAAGGAGGAGAAATAGCAATGACAGTTAACCCTAACGCATCAGAAAGTGGTCAAACTGAAGTTGCTACAGGGCAAGAAGAACCCAAGCTTAACACAGACGAACCAACAAGCTACGCTTACTCAATAGCATTACGCGATTTTCATCAAATTAATCAAATGAGCAAAATTGACCGCGACATCTTAAAAAAATGTCAAAATCAATAAAATCAATCATCGTAGAGACGTGTAAACCGGAGGTTTTCCCGTAGGGATAAATCACGTCTTTTAATTCGTTATTCGTTGCCTAATTTACAACTTGACTACCGTGACTGCGAGGGTCTTCTTCGCTACCCGTAGGCGCCACAGGAGCAGAAAATTTAGAAACTTCTCCACTAGCGGTAGCGTAGGGTAGAGGAGAATTATTGGCTAATGCACTAAGATTATTAGCCATAATAACGCGGGGTTGGTCGCCAATTGCTTGAGCAAGTGCTTCTCCATTTTTATCAAGAAACACAAAATGAGGTATACCATCTACTCGGTAGCGCAGCATTTCGGGCAACCACTTAGTATTATCTACATTCAGCATCACAAAATTAATTTTACCTGCATACTCTTTCTCTAGCGCTGCAATATCCGGCGCCATTTTTTGACAAACAGTACACCAGTTAGCATAAAACTCTACTATAGAAGGTTTACCGTTACTCAAAGCTACATCCAGCGGTGTAGACTGTTCACCTAAAGTATTCAATGTTGCAGTAGTTGTTTCAGTACGTAAACCCAAAACTAGCGTAACACTCAAAACAATTGCTACGATTGCAATTAGGAAATTTCTAACCCGTGTTCCTGACACAGCGCTTTGCTGCGTATTGATTTGCTCTTCACCAGCCATAGCAGAATTATTAAAACATATTAAGGTACTATCATTATTTAGTTTAACGAAATATACATAATATATATGAAAAAACGAGTTACTCTCACCTTTCCTAAACGCGCAGTGCAAATGCCAGTTACATACCGACTGGCAAAAGACTTTAATGTTGCGGCAAATATCATTCGCGCACAAGTGGCGCCAAATCAAATTGGTAAACTAGTAGTAGAGCTTTCGGGAGATATTGACCAGTTAGATGCAGCAATAGACTGGATGCGCGCTCAAAATATTGCTGTATCGTTGACACTTGGCGAAATATATGTAGATGAAGACATTTGTGTAGACTGCGGGTTATGCACTGGGGTATGTCCAACAGAAGCGCTGACCCTCAACCCAGAAACTTATAAACTAGTATTTACACGCTCACGTTGCATCGTTTGCGAACAATGTATACCTACTTGTCCAGTACAGGCAATTTCTACAAATTTATAACACCCCAACGGTTTCCTGGTTTTACTGCATTACCCCAACCAATACCTAAATATGGTGCAATATTATTGGGGAAGGAAACTTTGCCTTCTCAATTTTGATTTTGACACTTTTATTCCTCCACTCCACATTTTCTTTTTTTAGGCTTATGATTTAAGCTTGATCTTTAGTTGGTGGATGAACCCTTTGAGCTTTTATACAAATAATTTCACTCAAATATATCATTGATGCCAAAATCTAAGTAATTGCACCTGGGTACTTTAAGCAATCTTCATCAAATTTTTTACTTATTCTTTGTGATTATATTTAGCGCTAGGATAGATGATGCGCTTTTGACAACGGTTTATTCTCTATATTGAAAGTCATATTGCAATTTTATTATCTTGATATATATGGTGCATTTGCCTGTTAAACCTATAAAACCTAATACTCGTACAGAAATTAGTTCACTGTTACATTTGTCTATTCCTTTAGCATCTGCACAAATAGCTCAAGCTGCTACCGGTTTTGTTGATACTGTGATGATGGGTTGGTTAGGTACTGATACTCTTGCAGCAGGAGGTTTGGCAACTACTACTTTTACAACGTTGTTGGTTATGGCAACAGGTGTGGTTGTGGGTGTTAGTCCCCTTGTTGCAGAAGCGTTTGGGAGTGGTAATAATGCCAAAATTCAACAAGTTACACGACAAGGATTTTGGTTATCTTTACTTTTATCGATACCTTTGATGATACTACTTGCACATGCTTATTCGCTGATGTTGCAATTTGGTCAGGCGCCATCTATAGTCAGTTTAGCAAAAAATTACCTCGATTTTATCGTTTGGGGTTTTCTGCCAGCTTTAACTTTTTCAATGCTCAAAAGTGTTTTATCTTCGCTTTCTCAGGTTCGACCCATCACTATTATTGTTGTTGCGGGAACTCTGTTAAATGCAGTTGGTAATTATATACTAGGGTTTGGCAAGTTAGGATTTCCAGCGATGGGGTTATCGGGGATTGCTATAGCAAGTGTATTATCACAGTGGATAATGCTAGCGTCTTTGATTGTTTATACGCTCAAGCACAGGGAACTGAGAAGTTTTCGGCTATTTAAAAAGTTACATCAAATTGAACCCAAGATATTAAGTGAAATGATATCGATTGGGGCGCCGATTGGTATATCATTTGGTTTTGAGGTGGGATTGTTTAGTATTACAACGTATTTAATGGGGTTGTTAGGTACTGAAACACTTGCTGCACACCAAATTGTATTTCAAACTATTGCTGTACTATTCATGGTTCCTTTAGGAATATCCTTTGCTACAACAATTAGAGTCGGATGGTGGAATGGACAAAATAATTCTGATGGAGTGCGACGTACAGCTAATATTAGTATGTGTTTGGGTGCAATATTTATGACTTTGATGGCAGTGTTATTACTAGCATTTCCACGTCCTATCATTAGTCTTTACTTAGATATTAACAAACCAGAGAATACAAAATTGATACCACTAGTTACATCGATGTTAGCAGTGGCAGCAGTATCACAAATTTTAGACGGAGTACAGACCACAGCACAAGGCGCCTTGCGTGGACTTAAAGACACACAAGTACCAATGCTATTAAGTTTCGCTGCATTTTGGCTAGTTGGGTTAGCAAGCGGTTATTTTCTAGGATTCCACTTGGGTTTAAATGGTGTAGGTTTGTGGATAGGACAAGCTATTGGTGTAGGTACATCAGCAGGAGCGTTCATTTGGCGTCTGCGTCGTTTGATTGTAAAATTGGAAAATTAATTTTACATTTAACTAAGATTGACTTTGACAATGCAAAATCTCGATAAAATCATGTGCGTCTAAAGGTTTAGCGTCCATCTTTATTGCTTCACACAGCTTGTGTATTTCATTCATATCATCTCGGTGTCGCAGAACGTAATTTTTTAGTTCTAACTTGCCTGTATTATTATCACTGAGAGTCGTATTGTAATAAACTTGACCATCTGGGGGTATAAGTATCTCCAACTCATCACCTGCGAGAATTAAGACATTCATAGTCATCTCGTCAGTGGTAATCATATTCAGCGTGAATTTATGAGAAGTGAGTAAACAACTCATGTTCACGAATTCGCGTAGCTGCTGATGATTGGGTAACTTCATAATCAAAGTTTGTTCGTCAATTTGTATTTATAGAAGCTAATTATAACCACACTAGGTGAAAGCTAGCGCACGTGTAACGTCATGGTTTAAAGTAAAAGATGCATTTAATATTAATTTAATCTTGACGAAGGCGCCTGTGCGAAAGAAAGTTCTTGCTGGTAACTGGAAAATGTTCAAAACCCAGGCAGAGTCCGAAATGTTTTTAAAAGGATTTCTGCCTACGTTGGAGGAAACACCCGAAGCGCGCGAAGTAATTTTGTGCGTCCCCTTCACAGATTTGAACGTATTATCGAGAAATCTACATGGTAGTCGAGTCCAACTTGGTGCCCAAAATGTCCACTGGGCAGAAAACGGTGCCTACACAGGTGAGATTTCGGGCGAAATGTTGACAGAAATTGGTGTACGCTACGTTATTATCGGGCATAGCGAAAGGCGCCAATTCTTCGGAGAAACCGACGAAACAGTTAATTTACGTTTGAGAGCAGCACAAAAATACGGGTTAACACCAATTTTGTGTGTGGGTGAAACCAAACAGCAGCGTGATGCAGGAGAAGCAGAAGCGTTGATATCGATGCAACTCAAAAAAGACTTAGTAGATGTTGACCAAAGTAATTTAATTATTGCTTACGAACCAATTTGGGCTATTGGAACTGGTGACACCTGCGAAACAAAAGAAGCAAACTATATCATTGGAATGATTCGTAACCAACTAACCAACCAAAACGTTCCCATTCAATATGGTGGTTCAGTCAAACCAAATAACATCGACGAAATTATGGCACAACCCGAAATAGACGGAGTTTTAGTAGGAGGTGCAAGTCTCGAAGCAGACAGCTTTGCCAGAATTGTCAATTATCAATAATACATACCCTAGGGTTCAAACCCTAGGCAAAATTTATTTATTCTTATGTCCAGTCAACTACATATACGTAATCATACTTTTGATTGGGGAACCCGAACATACATTATGGGTGTATTAAATATTACGCCCGATAGTTTTAGTGATGGTGGTGAATTTAACAGCGTTGATGCTGCTGTAATTCAAGCACAAGAAATGGTATCTTCAGGCGCCGATATCATTGATATTGGTGGACAGTCCACAAGACCTGGCGCCGAACAAATTTCTTTACAAGAAGAATTAAATCGAGTTATACCTGTAATCACTGCAATTCGTGCGGTTACAGATACAATAATTTCAGTAGATACAACTAGGTCAAAGGTAGCGAAATTAGCAATAGAAGCGGGTGGAGATATAATAAATGATATTTCGGGTGGTACATATGAACATGAAATATTTAAAGTTGCTTTTTCTATGCAGGCGCCTATTATTTTAATGCATATCAGAGGCACACCGGCAACGATGCAAAAGTTAACAAATTATGATGATGTAGTAACAGAAGTTATAAGCTTTCTTAGAGGGCAAATCGAAATTGCCGTAAACACTGGTATAGAGCGAGAGAAAATAATAATAGACCCAGGAATAGGATTTGCCAAAAACTACGAGCAAAACCTAGAAATATTTCATCGTTTAAAAGAATTGCATCAACTTGATTGTCCGATATTAATAGGCCCATCGCGTAAAAGTTTCATTGGTCGTATTCTAAACCAACCTGACCCCAAAGGGCGCCTGATGGGAACAGCAGCAGCATGTAGTGCTGCTATTTTTCAAGGTGCTGATATCGTTAGAGTTCACGATGTCAAAGAAATACGCGATGTTTGCCTAGTTACAGACGCATTAGTAAGAAGTTAAAAGTGCTGAGTGCTGAGTGCTGAGTGCTGAGTGCTGAGTGCTGAGTGCTGAGTAATAACTTTTAATCTATAACTCCTAACTCCTAACTCCTAACTCCTAACTCCTAACTCCTAACTCCTAACTCCTAACTCCTAACTCCTAACTTCGTTCCTCAGCACTCAGCACTTTCTACTCAGCACTAAATAATTATGCAGTTGCAGAACCATTTTCAGGAGGGTTATTATTTTCTGCTACATCGTTACTACCAATATCACCAACCATTTGAGCATAAGCTTCTGAGTTGACACCAGGGTTGAGGAAGACAACTTTTGCGTTGTTGCTTGTACCTAACCGGTGACTTGCTTCTACCTGTTCTTGAGCTACTAAGTATTTTAAAATCTCTTTGCTTTCAGGGTTGGTACGCAATGCTTCAGAAAGAATTTGAACGGATGTTCTAGTTGCTTGCGCGCGTTTAATAGCTGCTTCTTGCTCACCTTCTGCTGCTGTTATTGCCGCGCGTTTTCTAATTACAGCAGCATTTTGGTCTGCCATCGATTTTTGAACGCTCTCAGGAGGTGTAATGCTTTGAATGTCTACGCGAATAACTTGTACTCCCCAGTCAGCAGCAGTTTCATTTACTGTTTTTAGTAAAGCTTGGTTGACTTCGGTACGTGATGCAATTGCTTGTTCAAATGTACGCTCTGCAAGATTTGCACGCAGTTCAACTTGAATCAAATTTGCTAACGCTACCTGAATATCATCAATTCGGTAGAAGCTTTTTTCCATATCGTTAATACGCCAAAATATCACACCATCAACTAGGATGTAGACGTTATCAGCGGTAATTACGTTTTGGGGTTTAATATCGAGAACCTGCTCCCTTGTTGTATCTTCCATCACAATGGAATCGATGAGGGGAACAATAAAGTTCATTCCAGGTCGAAGCTTACGGTGGTATCGACCTAACCGCTCTACAAGTGCTTCGTTTCCTTCATTAATTAGTTTAGCCGAACCTAATGCATAGCCGATAAGCACTAACACTATAGCTGCAAATGCTTCCATGTATACTCCTTAGAATGGTGTTTGAGGAATTATATCGTTTATGGGACAACACGTAGATTGTGCCCTACTTTAAGTCTAATAAGTTGATATTGTAAAGTTCATATCACAAGATGGCTCAATTTGCCGCAAACTCTGCCCATTTTTTCAAGTTACCTGGTAGTTCTGATACTAAGCGTAGTGGTAGGTATGTTGTAGATAGTGATTTCGCGTATGCTGGGGTTAGAAATGGTTGATAGGTTTTTGCTTCATCAGTTTGCTGTTTGATAAACGCTAAACTAACTCCAGATACTAATTCACGCAGGTTGTTTGTTTCGGCGCCGCGTCGTTCTTTTACTATATTGGTAATATCGGCTGTTTGGTATGTGGGGTCACTGACGCTTAGGTGTGTTCCTCCAATTGCTGTAATTAAATATTTATTGCCTCTTAATTCTGTGAATGGTGCGAACTGATGTTTTAATGCTGGTGTTAAAGCATCATCACTGCTTGCTAACATTAATACTGGAGTATTAATATTCTCTAAACCTTTTCTACCAAATAAGTTACCGACTAGTGGGTTTAAAACAATGGCGCCTTTAATACGTTTATCTTGAAGTGGGGTTCGGATATCACTATCTTTAAGTTCCACTGCTGCACATTGTAACCAGTCTCCAGGCGCCTCACCAAACACGAGGGAATTTTTACAGAATTTACGTAGACTATCTAAGTCTAATTTACCTCCAGCTAAAGCTAACGCAGTATAACCTCCTAAAGAGTGACCAACAATAGTGACATTATCGGTATTGAGTTTATTTTGGAGTTGACTGGGTTGTAGGTTTAAGTTTGAGAGTTCGTTGAGTAAAAAGGTGACATCTTGGGGACGGTCGATAAATTCTTTGGCACTAATAAGTTTTGATAAGTCAGAACTACTGTTTGTGACACGGTTAACTGCGACTGCATTACTACCGGGATGTTCTAAAGCTGCGACAGTAAAACCATACGAAGCTAAATGCTGCGCTAAATACTGTAAATGGCGCCTGTTTGCTCCGAAACCATGAGATATTACAACCAATGGTTTCTGTGTTGTACCCGTAGTAGAATAAATATCAACCGGAATCGTGCGATTTCTTTGACGGTCTTGGAATGTAAAACTAGTTAATTGTACTTGTTCGTTTCCTCTTCTACCTGGATTAATATTTCTAGGTAATGATATTATATCATTTTTAGGTAACTCACGTTCGAGTAAGGCAGCGAAAGCTTGACTCTGTAAATTATTAGCATTCAGTTCGAGTGATAAGCCAATAGCTTTTGTCGCATCAACGGTAATATTCTCACCAGGATAGGAACGTACAAATCCTAAAACCGTCAAACCATTAAAACGACGAGCAGTTAAATTTAAGGTATCTTTAAGACTTTGAGCAGTACTACCAGGTATTATCCCACCTAAAGAAGAAATTAATCGCTGACCTTGAGGAGTTTTGGCAAGTCCATCAATAAAATTATCGGCAAACTCTGGATTTAATTGTAGCCTTTGATTTAGTACTTCCTTGACTTGTGGTGTTAAAAAAGACGAAAATACTTGTAACTCTTTAGGTAATTTCCCATTTTTGGCGAAATTTTCCAAATCATCAACATCGATTTTTTGCTCGAATGGTCCCAACTGTATAGTAATAGATTCTGCTGCATTCGCAGGCGCCGTTGCACCCCAAGTACAAATTATACCCAAGCTGCACAAAAACCCCTTAAAAAAAGATACCTTTTTCTGCCGAAGAATGGAACTCATAAATAAAACCATAATTATTATAGATGACGCACGTTGATATACACACCATCAAGGGTGGGTCTATACGAACAAAGCCTGCCTACGCAGGCTATAATAATCTACTTATTCCTGATATTGTGGTTTAAGATGTGATATGACACACCTATTTCCCAGACTCAATTATGGTAAATTCGTTCCTTGTACTTATAAAA
The DNA here is from genome assembly GCF_019977735.1 of Calothrix sp. PCC 7716. Taxonomy (GTDB): domain Bacteria; phylum Cyanobacteriota; class Cyanobacteriia; order Cyanobacteriales; family Nostocaceae; genus Dulcicalothrix. The sequence goes on from NZ_AP025018.1 coordinate 8,753,551, forward strand.
AAGGCGCCTGTTCACAATTGGGTTAAAAATTGATAAAATTTAAGCTGCAAGTTGTTTTAAAGAAACTAAACCATCATTAATATTGGAACTTCTTTTTCTGTGTCGTTCCAGATAATTATAGCCAAATGCATAGATGCTTAGTGCCCAACTCATGACATATGTGACAAAACGCGCACTTTACATCATGAATTGTAGAGTGCGCGTTTGATTTGGATTTGTAATTAAGTGAGTTAAATTAGAAGGCAAAGAGCGCGCGGAAAATACCGAGTAAACCTCCTAATGGGTTAAGAACCGTACCCAGAGTATCACCTGTTTTGGTAATACCGTTACGACTAACGATTACAACGTCGTTATTGCTGAGAATAGGATTAGTTTGTTCGTTAATACCTGCTGCTAAGTCAACTTTGACTTCACGTTTAGTTACTGAACCATCAGGGTTGAGACGCACTAAGTCAACAGTTTGTCGTGAAGCACGCGCGTCGTTAAACCCTCCTGCTGCTAGTAGAGCTTGGTTCAAAGAACTATTAGGTTGAATATCTACAGGACCAGGACGTTTAACTTCTCCAACTACCCCAACTTGAATTCTGGTTGGTGATAGAGTTGTTGTTGCTAGTTGGGTTGCTTCGGAGCGGTTTACTTCGGTAGCTGTGGCAACAAAGATAGTATCACCATCTTGAAGTATGGCATCTTGGTCGATATCGCCTTGAAGTAGTTGCCACAAGTTGATATTAATATCTTGCGGCGCCCCGGTTCGTGTTTGACGACGAATAACAACGTTACGTACATCTGCTCTAGCACCAATACCTCCTGCAAGCTGTAGCGCACGCATCACAGTTGGTTGACCAGTCACGCTTGGCAAATTAGTTTGTGTAGTTCCAGCACCTGCATCAGTTGCACCTGGGGTAACTAAATAAGAACCAGGACGCAAAACTTCGCCAATAACTGCAACTGAACGTGGACGAGTTGGGTCAGCGGCAAAGCTAGATGCTGCCAAATTACGTGAGGTTGCTAAATCAAAGTTTGTAGCTCTAGGAATAAAAATAGTATCGCCATCACGTAAAGTAATATCCTGGGGAGAACGGCCTGTTTCAATGAGCTGTCTTAAATTGAGATTAACTGATTGCTCACCACTGCGACCCAGACGGCGCCGTACTTGTACACTCGTAATATCAGCACTGAGTGTATAACCCTGTGCGGTTTGAATTGCCGCCAAAATAGTTGGATACTGGACACCAGGATTGTTACCTGCACCACCTTGTAAACTCAAGCTGTAAGAACCAGGACGTGTAACTTCACCTGATACTACTACGTTGATTGGACGTGGTGAAAGTAAATTTATAGAAATAATCGGACGTTTGAGAAATCTCGAATATCGACGAGTTATTTCATCTGAAGCTTGTTCAATAGTCAATCCCAGTACATCAACACTACCAATTAACGGTAAGTTGATAGAGCCACCGGGTGGAACTTGATAGTCACCATTGTAATTTTCGACTTCAAAAACATTGACTCGTATTAAGTCGCCCCCACCTAGTGTATAGTTTGTGTTCAATATACCGGAAGCCGCACCAGTAGAAAAAGGCGCCGTGCGGGCAGGAGGACGCTGTTGCGTTCGTGGTCTTTGAGCGAAGCTTGGGTTAGGAAATGCCGCAGTAATTGCCGTTAACACCATCAGCCCAGAAACAGGCTTAGACAATAATTTCAACGTTTTTGTATTAATCATAATTTCCCAACATCATAGATAAGTAATTCTGCTCCAAACATTGTAATCTTGACTATACGTAAGTATCCAAGTTCCCTATCATTGTTGTATTCTGAGAAATACTTAATAATCAGGAGATTGAACATTCAGCGTCTTTAAAATCTTAATGAAGCTACCTTAAAGTTTAATAACTTCACATCTCTGAACACTAAAATTATCTATTTGTCAAGTTCATTTATTTAACTAAATTAAGTTGACACTAATTAAGCGCATGTATTTTACATAAAGACCGACAGATAAAATTATAGATTAAGTACTTATAGCTTAATTTTTTGTCAATAGTCACCACTTTATCGAACATTTATATAAATATATTTAATTGAACACCATTTTAACAATACCTACTTTCAAATTAAACTTGGTGCCAAATTGGCAACGGATTATGAACGGATGTAACGGACGATTTTTCTGTATTATCCGTTACATCCGTTGCATCCGTTGCCAGATTACCCTTGAATTTTGTGTATAAAAAATTCTTCTAACGAAGGACGAGATAAATTCATAGAAACAACAGTGCCACCCATTAAACGGAGACTAGCGAGAAAATCATAGTAATCTTCCTCTAGCTCACCTTCCCATAAACCATCGGCACCGAACTGAATATTAGGCGCCCACTTTTTGAGAACTTCCCAGTCACCACCAGTACCCTTAACACGATAAGTATTTGTACTGCCCAGTAATTCATCAAGTGAACCAGAGCAAACTAACTCACCTTTAGCGAGAATAGCGACGCGGTTACAAATTTTTTCAACCTCGCTAAGAATATGACTGTTAAAGAAAATAGTTTTACCAGAAGCTTTGAGAGTCAAAATAGTTTCGCGCATTTGATAGCGTCCCAAGGGGTCAAGACCAGACATTGGTTCATCCAAAAATACCAATTCTGGGTCATTAATCAAAGCATGTGCCATTCCCACACGCTGTAACATCCCTTTAGAGTAGCGACGCATTTGTTTTTTACGTGCATCTTTGAGCGATAAACCAACTAACTCAAACAACTGAGGAATACGTTCTCGCTGTATTTTCTTAGGAATTTGGAATATACCGGCAGCAAACTCTAAAAATTCCCAACCAGTTAAAAAGTCATATAGATATGCATTTTCGGGTAAATACCCAATGCGTTGCTTAACAGTATGGTCACCCAAAGGTTTACCCAGCAACAAACCTCGTCCTGACGTGGGACGAATAATTCCGAGTAACAACTTTAACAGCGTAGTCTTGCCGGCGCCATTAGGGCCAAGCAGACCAAAAGTTTCACCTTTGTAAACAGTCAGCGAGCAACTCTTGAGAGACTCAACCTTTTGATTGAGAAAAAAGCCAGTAGTATAGACTTTTCTTAGCTCAGACGTAAGAACAACAGGTGGGTTCTCTTGACTATCTAATTCAAACTGGGGAGCATCTGCAACAGACTTCATCGTATTTTGGGATTGTGCCTTTTGCCACACAACTATACCATTCCAATTACAAGATACCCAGATATCGACGAATAATAACATTTAAAGAGTAGAAAGTGCTGAGTGCTGAGTAATGAGTGCTGAGTAATGAGTGCTGAGTAAATTTAAGATTTAGGAGTTAGAGAAAATGTAAATTGTCATTCTGAGCGCAGCGAAGAATCTCTAAAGACTAGATAAGTTATAAAGATGCTTCACTACGTTCAGCACTCAGCACTCAGCACTCTTTATTTACATCCGAGTGACTCGCGTGTTGATACACCTGTCTTAGGATTGGTGCCAGTTGCATTTACACAAAGCTTGATAATCTCAGGTTTATCGAGTACAGCATTGGTAAAATCGGCATTAGTAACATTCACACCATCGAAAACCGAACGTAGCATCATCGCATTAGTAAATATACCATCGCTAAAATCGGCGCCTTTAAAGTCAGACAAATAGGCAATACCTTCGCTAAAATCCACACCGTGTAAATTAGCATCGTGGACTGAAGCACCATTGAATACTCCACCTCGTAAATCAGCATTGTTAAAATTTGCTTTCTCTAAATTAACGCTGGTAAACTCCTCTGCAATTAAACTTTGCCCAGAGAAATCTTTACCGATAAAACTTCCCCCAACTTTTGTACTAGTAACACCCGATGAACTCGCAGCGTTTGCTTCCATAGGGAACAGCAATACAAATACTAAAGCGATAGAAGCTAAGACTTGCCAAAACCTAGTCATATTAACTTAACAAAACTCAATAATTCTTCATTAACTATTAAACATCATTTAGCAGGTCAATTGGAAAAGTCAGTAAATTTAAGCTGTGAATCAATGGTGTAAGTATACTTGAATACTTTAAACGCGACAGATATGATAACGCTTGTGCTGAAATTAAAAGTTAATTAAAAGCTTTATGCAAAAAAATACAGTTGTTTTAATACATGGTTATGCTGAAAAGGGCGAATCGTTTCAAGCGTGGAAATCAAACTTAGAAGCGCGTGGCTACAATGTCAAAGTTCTTGGGTATACATCACTAAGTGACGAAGTAACGCTAAAAGACATCGCAGAAGGTTTTGAGCGCGCGTTGCATCTTCCTGGTGGATTAAAAAACGATGAACCGTTTGATGTGATAGTTCACTCTACGGGAATGCTTGTCATCCGAACTTGGTTAACTGCATATCCAGCAGCGTCATCGACTTAAACGTTTAATAGGACTAGCGCCTGCTAGTTTTGGTTCACCTGTAGCGCACAAAGCTCGCAGTTGGATGGCTAAGTTAATGCGAAGCAACCGCGAATAATGATGCGACAACCGGGTCTAGCAACGGATGGTACAGTTCGCTGGGCAGGGTGCAGTTTAAACACGCGCAAAATTACAATAGATTTAACCAAACCACCCGAATCATTAAATCAAATTAGTATTGGTGCATGGCGCAACGCTAGCATTATTCCAATGGCGCCTGCTTCAGGGTTAAATCATGCAACAATATTAAAACAGCCAACAAACGAACTTGTAGAAATGGTTGATGCAGCGTTACAATTATCACAAAAAGACTGGTATAGTAAATTTTATAAAGGCGCCGTTAAATTAGAATACGAAAAAATAGCTCATTGGCAGCAATTTATAGTGCGTGCGGTAGATGAAAACGGAGACGCAATACCAGATTATGAACTCAAACTTGTAACAAAAATGAATAAAGAATATAAATCTATTGAAGGAATAGAAATAAACGAGCATTTATATACACGCGACACCAGCTTACGATGTTTTCAAATTAACATCAAACCAATGCAAACACAAAAAATAGAAAATGTATGGCTGCAAATTAGCGTATCATCAGGTTCGCGGCTAGTTATATATAAAGGGTACACTTCAAATGAGAATAAAAATAATCAAAACAATACAGATACATGGCAAGGAGAAATTAATTTAACCGACATTTTATACAACTCAAACGAGCAAATCTTACAACCACTAACAACAACACTAGTTGAACTACGACTCAACCGCGAACCAGTAGAACAAGGAGTTGATGCCAATAATAAAGTTTCCTGGTTCTTAAACACTTGATATTAACCTAAAAGCGCCCTTTGATGCTCCTTGAACTGTTAACACCGAACAGTGGGCATGATGTAGCACATAATTACTGACGCTACCTAGGAAAAATTCGCTAAGTCCAACACGTCCACGGCGCCCGACAATAATTAAATCAGCTTGCCAGTTTCGAGCTATATCGCAAATTATATGTCCTGGGTCGCCAATATTTTGTGTAAATTCGGCGCTAATGCCATATGAAGCAGCACGTTGTGATAGTGCCATTAAAAAGTTTGTGTATTCTTGTTTCAATGCGTCCCACTTTTTAAGGGTTTGCAGTATAGCTTCTGAATGCATCGTAGGATAAAAGCTATACGGATCCATTGAAATTGGATTTACATAACGTTCTTCAAACGGTGATGTTACGTGTAATAACATTAAACAGGCGCCGTTTGTTTTTGCCATTGATAACGCTTCGTTAAAAACAGCTTCACCAATTTCATTATTTTCAACCGCAACCAATATTTTGCTATGCATACTAAATCCCCCAAAACTATAAGAGAGATAAATTTAATATAACTCGCTTTATAAGGCGCCGCGTAATTGTAGTCATAAAAATATAGAATTAATACATCAATCGTTACATAATATCAAAGCAATGACAGCCAGTGATTTTGTTGGTCTTGGAATTTCTTATGCCTATGCGGTAATATTACTGTTAATTGGCGAACTACTGCAACGAATAGTAGGTATAAAAGCTGATTTAACACGAAAACTTGTACACATTGGTGCCGGAATGTGGGTTTTTGGAATACTAGCACTATTTAATACATGGCAAATCGGTATAATACCTTTTGCTTCATTTATACTTATTAATTTTATACTATATCGTTATAAAGTCGTGCGTGCGCTAGATTCTTCTAACTCCTCACCTGGAACTGTGTATTTTGCAATTTCTGTGACATTATTATTTGCGGTATTTTGGCGCCCGCTTTATGATGACGAAGCACCAATTGCTGTTGCTGGGATAATGGTAATGACTTGGGGTGATGCACTGGCTGCATTAATTGGGAAATATTACGGTAAAAATAAGTATCAATTTGGGCAAAGTATTAAATCGTTTGAAGGTTCAGCAGTAATGTTTGTAGTTAGCACGATAGTAGTTTTCATAGTGTTAAAACTATTACCAGGTTCATTATTAAGTCAGAATTCATTACAGTGGGAAATGTGGAAGATAATTACTGCATCGTTATTAAGCGCAGGAGTGGCAACGCTTATTGAAGCAATATCACCACACGGTACAGATAACTTTAGCGTACCGTTGGTGGCAGCAGGTGTTATAGGGATAATAGGCAACATATAACACCAACATTACAATGCAGAATAACAAGAATGTTGCTTTTGTTCTACAGCAACTAAGTAAAACTCTGTTAAAATATTAAGTGCAGTAACAAACACACCTTCTTCGCTGTCAACATTTGAGCTTAACCACACACCTTTAAGCGAAACCTCAACAACATCAACATCGCAATAACAAATTTTAATTCTATTATCATTTTGAACAGCTTTGCTCAACTCAGCAAATCCAAACGAGTCTAGTTTTATTGTAAAAGAAGCTGTAGTATTTTGTAAATGAATATTACAACCGCTTTGCAAAGCTAAAACTACTCTAATATTTATCCAATTTTCCCAAGGTTGGTCAATATATTCAAGGTCAAAGCTGTTTTCTGCGTAGGTAAGTTTTAACATAATTATCACTCTTTATATTGTTTTGAATATAAACTGAATATAAACGCACCCTCTTCCCCTTAGCTAAAAATGAGGCGCCAGTATTAAAACCTCAGCTTTCCTCAAGACTTTAAACCTGGGGGAAGTCAACAACCCAAGGGAATCCCTCAACTATATTGTTCCCAAAAAAATTGTTAAACTTGGTTAAATTCCTTTTTACGCTGTAATGGCAAGAGTTAGCTTAGGACCGGAAGCGAAAAAACGCACGTGTCGTTTGTTTGAAGCGTTGTTGGCTTATGCGAACGATGCGTTGGACTGTGATGAGTTGGCACTTAATGCGCTGCAACCAAATATTCAAATTCGCTGGTTGTCTGAGACTCGTTTAGTCATACGTACTAAAGTTAGGTTTTTACAAGCATTAACTGGACTGCAAACAAACCAAAACCCACTTAATGCAGAGCAAATCAAAGAAAGCCTTAGACGTTTGGCTGATTTCGTTGAAATATTAGAAGATAACCGCTCTACTCGTGGTGGTTCCGAAAATTGGCATTTTACTTTAAATCTATGGCACCATCGTCATGATACTGAAGCTAATTTACAACGCTTTGACCTTGAATGGGAACGGCGCCGTTCAGGGAAAGTATTACAAGTTTCGAGTACAGTAGAAGAAAAAAACCCTTGGAAAGATATATGTAAAGGAATGTTACATAATCAACTACGGTTAACGACTAACCCGTTGACTAGTGTAGATGGAATGAATTTTGAGTTAGATGCTGTATATGTACCGTTAGGTTTGGTTGAACGTAAACAAAGAGATAGGCGCCAGGAAGATATACTACCTACACAAGGTTCGCGTTTGTATGAGTCTGAAGAAACAGAAATCATGCATTTTACGCTTGATTCGTTTTTGGAACAGCTAGCTACAAACAATAGTCAAGAGTTACACCGAATAGCGATAGTTGGAGAACCAGGTGCTGGTAAAACAACGTTGTTGCAGAAAGTTGCTTGTTGGATACTTGAAAATAGCGAAGATTTACCTATTTGGGTAACGTTAGCAGATTTACAAGCGAAATGTTTAGAAGATTATTTAATACAAGATTGGTTACACGCAGCTATTCGTAAGCGTCATGTTCCTGTAGAAATTGAAGAAGAGTTTTGCGAACAATTTTATCAAAGACGTATATGGTTATTACTTGATGCTGTTGATGAAATGGCGATGGAATCAAGCTATGCTTTGAGTAAAATTGCTAGTTTTTTAACTGGTTGGGTGGGTACTGCCAACGTTATATTAACTTGCCGTTTGAATGTTTGGGATGCAGGTAAAAATGCGCTCTCATCTTTTCAAACTTACCGGAACTTGAATTTTACTTATAAATCTAATCAATCTCCCAATTTAGTAGGGCAATTTATTCAGCGTTGGTTCCAAGATAATCCTGTACTGGGAGAAACACTACAAACCGAATTAGAGCAACCTGGGCGCCAACGCATTAAAGACGCAGTAAAAAATCCTTTGCGTTTAGCCTTAATGTGTCGAACTTGGGCACTGAGTCAAGGTGAGTTTCCTTCCACAAAAGCTACGCTATATAAACAATTTGTAGAAGCAATTTACGAATGGAAGCAAGATAGGTTTTTCACAACATCCACACAACGACAGCAGTTAAATCAAGCGTTGGGAGAGTTGGCACTACAAGCAATATCTACTGCTGATACAAAATTTCGCCTCAGTCATAGTTTTGTATCTAAAGTATTAGGGGCGCCTGATGAAGGATTATTTCAGCTAGCATTATTATTAGGTTGGTTGAACCAAGTAGGTATATCAGAAACTCAAGGAGAAAAAGTTTATGCATTCTATCATCCAACATTCCAAGAGTATTTTGCTGCCCTAGCAATTAACGACTGGCGATTTTTCTTTAATACTTTATCCCCAGTTTCATATCGAATATTTGAACCGCAATGGCGCGAAGTTATACTACTATGGTTAGGAAGGGAAGATATATCTGGGCAAACCAAAGACGAATTTATTAATACTTTAATTAAATTTGACGATGGTGTTGGTAAATACTACAGCTATCAAGCATACTTCTTAGCTGCTGCGGGAGTCGCTGAGTTCCATAGTACATTATCATCAGAAATAATAAATTCTTTAATTAAATGGCGGTTTGGTTATCCAGTCACACAAAATAAATGGTGTCGTTTTCCGGCGCCAGTACAAGAAGGTGCCAGAGTCGCATTACTAAAAACCGACCGCAAATGTGCTATTACCTTATTATCAGAATTTATTCAAAACTGTCCAAACGAGTTTGAAACTTGGAGCGCTGCATATAGTTTAGGTAGAACATTTGACCCAGGAAATACAATAGCAATTGCGACTCTTGAAAAACTAGTAAGATTAATTCGTCAAGAACCTTTACGTTTACAAGCTGCTGACAGTTTAGGAAAAGTAGACCCAGGAAATAAAACAGCCATTAATGCACTAACTGAAATTATCGAGTCCAGCAAAAAAGACTCTGTGCGTCGTAAAGGCGCCTACTTACTTGCAAAAATAGACCCAGAAAACAAAATAGCATTTTCCGCCTTTGAAATACTTGCTCAAACTGAAAATACACTAATGCGCGCATTTGTTGCCGAGAATATACGCGCATTAATTACAGAAAATCCCAATATATTATCTCATATTCAGGCTATTCCTACCTTAGCCAACTTATTAAATTCTGATGTAAACGAAGAAATAACAAATAAAAAACACTTAGAAAAATCAAGACAATCAAGAAAACCTGGTAAACAAATCGATACAACTCGATTAATGGCTGCATTGGAAAATGGATTAAACTGTATTCAAAACGAAGATATAAAAGCACAAAAAGCAGCAAAACTAGCACTTATTGACCCTAATAATACAATAGCTTTTAATACATTAATAGAATTGGTAAAGCATGGAAAAAGTGACAACATCCGTAAACACGCAGCAGATAATTTTAAAAAAGTCTTACGCGATGAGCAAATACCTAAATTAATCGCATCAATAAAAGATTGTTTTTTCAACCTAGACGAGGAAGAGATGCAACGACATCGCCATTGCTATAAATTAATTTGGTATTGCGCCGAAAAAATGACCTACCTTGATTTTTATCAAGCTTGGCATTTGCAACGGATGTAACGGATGTAACGGATGATTGATTATCCGTTACAAACAAATTAGATGAGTATAAGAGAAAACGCATCATCCAGATATAGGAACGCCTATTTTTGAAATTGTAATTAATGCGCTCTGACTGTTAAATTGTGATTTCACAAGTATGAAAACGTTTCAACTTTTTCGATAAGGAATAATCACATTGGTCAACATTGGAAAATGTTTTTGATTCAAAGTAACTAAGGATGCACTTTTAATATCAGATGTCGCTGCAATAATTGCATCTGCTAACCCGACATTATGACTTTTAAAATAATCTCGTCTATATAATCCACCCTTAACAGCTATTTCATTACTTACAGGTACAACTTCAAATACACGTATAAATTCGTCTAACGCTTTTCGTTCTTTTCCTTCACGTACTCCTCCATAAAGTTCCGCTACTGTAATTGCAGAAACTAATAGAAATTCAGTTCGATTTTCCAAATACTGGACAGATAAAGGTTATCCACGTAGATAGTCAATTAAAACGTCGGTATCAATAAGCAATCTTTCAAGCATAGAATTTAACTATTTGTATCAAAAACGATTCCATTCTTCCCTAATGCTTTCAATACTCTCAATATCTTCCCTATCTGCCCAAATTCCTCGTGCTTTTTGCATTAAAGCACGACGATTTGCTAAATGATTTTCGCTAACAAAAACCTCTATTGCCTCGCGAATCAATTCTTTTACAGGTTTCCCAGTACGCTGAGAAATTTCATCAAGTGCATTTTCTATTGTTTCAGTTAAACTGATTTGTGTTTCTTGCATATACAATCTCTATTGTATTGAGTTAGTTACTTGTTCAAATTTACTTCTACTATTTTTGATAGTCTACCCTTTAAATAATTATATTACATAGCTGTAATATAGTTATTTAATTAATATAAAGTATATATTTTCCGCAATTATAGCATATCTTGCAGTCATTGTATCATTGGTTAAGAGAACCCCACAGAATAATTGATCCAATGTTGTCATGCTGAGTGTAGCGTAAGCGTAACGAAGCATCTCAAAGCTTAACGCGACCATTTCAATCAGATTCTTTATTTTTTGATTTAGATGCAACAGTACATCGTAGTAAACAACGCATTAGTTCTGCGACTGTTTGGTCAATGTACCTACGAATAACTATTAAGATACGTAGGAAAGGGGTTGGGGAGAGGTCTACAAAAATTTATTTACTACTTGCAACTAGCAATTTTTCCCACTCAGAAATAATTCGCCTGAGATTAGCAGGATATTTCTGTAAATCGTCTTGTGTATATTCAACTACGGCGCCATAGTAATTAAATTGATAACTGCCCGCATCAGCAGCTATGGCACTCATGTTTAAATAACTTAAGCGATGAAAGTGGTTAAATGAGTTTTTGGTTAAAACATCAGTAAATTTATCTAGTTCCTGTTTACTGAGTTGGCGAATGGTTTCTTGTTTACCTGGTTTTCTAGCAATTGCGCGTCGGGTTAATAAACCATCCCTCGTTAATTCCCAGGCATAATATTCACTTGAAAATCCTGTAGTTTGGGCAGCTTGAAAAATAACCGAATCGCCAGATGTAGGAATAATTTTATTTCTGTTGATAATTTTAGGAGCGCTAATTTTAGCATTGCGAGGTAAACTTGCCGTTGAATTGTATGCCAGCCTTTCACCATCGTTACTCGTATGATAAACCCAGAAGCGGTTTTGAGCTTGGTTAGAAACTACTACTCTGAAACCTGAAATAGCAATTGCGGTACAGGGGCCATTAGGTTTTGGTATACCCATACATCCATCCCAAGTTTCAGAAGTTGATGCATGGAGCTTTAAAGTATTTGGTGAAACACCAAAACGCTTTTGAATATCATTTTGAATTAAACGGAAAGTACTTTGTGGTAGTTTTTGTACGTTAGATTTATTATATTTATTAGTATTTATTATAAAAGTTTTATTAGTTATACTAGCTTCAGAAGCTTGGCTTTTAGCGCTAGTAGTCATAAATATTTGACTACCAATAATTGCTGTTAAGAGCGTAGCAAAAAGAGCAAATTTAGGTAATAGCATAATATATTTAATTTCCAAACTTTTTACATCTTGAATATAAACGATGAATTTTACACAGATAGCAATGGTTACAAAATTTGATACACAGTTAATATTCTATCTAGTGAATTGCTCACAAATGGGAACATTGACATTAAAACATACGTCCAACAACTGCTTATTACGAAGGCAAAGTTTTAGTTGTTGATGCAACCTTACCTAGCAATTTTGATATTGCTGCATTTATTGATGATATGCGAAGTACACAAGCGCAGGCAAGGATGCCCGCTCCACAAGATATTTACTAATATAATCTGTACCTCACGCTTACTAGAAACTGCTATAAACATGAAGGATATAACAGATAAATAAATCAATTATCCGTTACATCCGTTATATCCGTTGCCTACACCGTCTGCAGCGTTTGAATAGTTTTCAAAGCCTCTTCAACATGTCCTTTAAAATTCAACATCGAGTCAAACACGTGTTGAACCTTACCCGAACCATCTATTACATAGGTAATGCGACCGGGAAATAGTCCAAACATTGCTTTGGCGCCATATAAACTCCGTACCTTGTCACCCTTATCACTCAGTAACAAAAAAGGTAATTGGTATTTAGCGGCAAACTTTTGGTGTGACTCGTTTGAGTCTGAACTTACGCCAATAACTTCGGCGCCTGCTGATTTAAAGACTTCGTATTGGTCACGGAAAGCACATGATTCTTTGGTACATCCGGGTGTGTCATCTTTGGGGTAGAAGTATAAGACGACGGGTTTACCGCGATAGCTGCTTAAACTTACAGAGGCGCCATTTTGGTCGGTCAGGGTAAAATCGGGAGCTGTATCTCCAACTTTGATAGCCATAGGTTATTTAAAGTTCGTTAACGATTGGATATATTTCTTTACAAAATTTTAACTTAGTTTGGGCTGCTGTAAGTAATGCGTGCGAGTCTAGGTGAATAGTTGTAGTATTTTACAGTTGAGTAATAAATTACCTCCCCATAAAATAACCTACCTAATAACGTACTTAATTTGAAATCTGATTATTATGCGACTTACTTCACTTGATGTCTTTCGTGGCATCACGATAGCTGGGATGATTCTTGTTAATATGGCTAGTATTGCTGAACCGGATGTATATGCTCCTCTAGTTCATGCCAGTTGGAATGGGTGTACACTTGCTGACTTGGTGTTTCCCTTCTTTTTATTCATAGTTGGTGTAGCAATGGCTTTTTCGCTCGCTAAGTATACTGATGCGAAAATCACAGTGGTAAGAGAACGTGATGCGAATGTAGCATATCAAGGTTCCGGCGCCAGTGTATCAGTGTCATCAAAAGCATCAGTACAACAAAAGTCTTTAACTCCGCCTTATGGAAAAATATTTCGTCGTGCGTTAATATTATTTGCCTTGGGCTTATTTCTGAACGGGTTTTGGAACAAAGGCCCGTGGACTTTCAATTTTGATAGTCTTCGCTATATGGGAGTGTTGCAACGCATTAGTTTATCGTATCTGTTTGCGTCACTCATTGTTTTGACATTACCTAGAAAAGCAACATGGGTAGTTGCTGGTTTACTACTTGTTGGTTATTGGTTAGCAATGATGTATGTACCTGTTCCAGGTTTTGGAACTGGTGTTTTAGATGAAAGTAACCCAGGTGCAAATTTTGCAGCATTTATCGACCGCTCTATTATACCTGCGGCGCATTTACACGGAAGCTTTAAAAATTTAGGCGACCCCGAAGGGTTATTTAGTACCATTCCTGCTACTGTTAGTGTTTTACTTGGTTTCTTTACAGGTCAATGGATACGTACACAGCCTGTTAAAACACGTACAAGTATAGGATTAGCATTATTTGGAATAGGTTGTTTAATAGTTGGTTTAGCTTGGAGTTTTGTATTCCCAATAAACAAAAAACTTTGGACAAGTTCATACGTAGTATATACAACGGGAACCGCTTTATTATTACTTTCAGCTTGCTATGAACTAATTGAAGTACAGGGTATAAAAAAATGGGGAGAGAGTTTTAAAATATTAGGTATGAACGCTATCGCCATTTTTGTCGCCTCAGTATTATTAATTAAAGTCTTAGTCAGAACTATTATAGGCACAGGTTCGGAGGCGCCTAGCGCATATAATTTCATCTATAAAAACTACTTTGCATCTTGGGCAGGAGCAGTAAACGGTTCATTTCTATTTGCTTTCGCTACTTTATTATTATGGTTTGGCGCCGCTTGGATAATGTATCGTCAACGCTGGTTTATCAAAATATAATTTATGTAGAGACGTTACATGTAACGTCTCTACTACGATGAATATTCCAAACATTGTAAAAACGCTTTAGCTTCAGGATGTTGTGAATTGCGGAACTGTTGCGGCGCCTCTAGTACAATTAACTCACCTTGGTGCATCAACCCAATACGTGAAGATAAAACAAATGCTTCTTGGATATCGTGAGTTACAAAAACAACCGTTTTTCCCAAATTTTGCTGTAAACGCTTAAATTCTCTTTGAATTTCTAACCTCGTTATTGGGTCTAATGCTCCAAACGGTTCATCCATTAACAACATAGGAGGGTCAGCAGCAAGCGCTCTGGCAACACCAACTCGTTGTCTTTGTCCTCCCGACAGTTCATGTGGATAACGTTGGGCAAAAGTCGAAGGTTCCAAACCAACCAAATTTAATAACTCATGCGCGCGTGTTTTAATTTGCTTTGGCTTCCATTTTTCTAGTGACGGTACCAAACCGATATTACGTTCAACTGTAAAATGCGGAAATAAGCCTGTTTCTTGAATAACATACCCTATTCGGCGCCGTAATTTAATTTCATCCCATTGCGTTGTTGGTATACCATCGAATAATACCTCACCCTCAGTAGGCGCTAAAAGTCGGTTAATCAACTTCATCGTTGTAGTCTTACCGCTACCACTACGCCCAAGTAACACTAACGCCTCACCTTTATATATACTAAAGTTTAAATTAGATACTAAAGCACGATTATTACGACGCAGTGTAACATTACGGAACTCAACGGCTACTTGCTTTTCTTGGGTCATACAATAGTATATATCATAATTTAATACGATTTCAATGTTGAGTTGTGCCTCCGGCATACTACGTAAACGCAAAGCCTCCACCCAACCTACATGCTATCAGGACGGAATGTATAATTGAATTCTTGTAGTAAACTAACGGGCAGGCACCTGCCTAAATAAATAATTTAATATTAAGCGTGAGTTTATGCATTCTCGGCAAACTATTATTGACAAATTCTCAACTTTTATCCAATTCGATGCGGAGCGTTTCCATAGTTGGGTAAAAGATGGTAGGTTGCGTCGGAGTATTCAAAGCTGTATAAATAAAAATCCAGAAGAGACTTCAGATGATGTTTGGGCTATATATTGGTATAAACGTTGGCAAAAAGAACAGTCAAGTGTTGCCCAGCAACATTTGAATGCGTTTCTCCAAGAACCTTGTTATTGGAGTTCGCAGAAGCTAGCACAAAGTTTTAGTGCTACTCAATATTCTTTAGCTGACTTTTTCCAAATTGGAATTACACAAGTTGAGCGTATACTCAAAGGGTTTAATCCTAGTCAGGGTTTTGTTCTTAAGAATTATGCTAGTACTATTTTTAGTTCGGTTATTCGCGAAACACTACGTCAACGTCACGAAGTTGATATCTGTTCGACTTGGGGAATGTTGCGGAAAACGAGTCAAAAACGTTTGATAGAGTCTTTAGAAGCAGCAGGGTTATCTAAAGAAACGATAACTAACTATACTAATGCTTTTAACTGTTATCAATTGATATACGTTCCATCTCAAACCAAAACGAGCCGTAAGCTTGCACGTCCCGATGAGAAAACGTGGAATGCTATTACAAAAGCATACAATATGCAGGCGCCTTCATCCAAAATTAATGCCCAAACGTTAGAAAGCTGGATGCAAACCTGTGCTTCATCGATACGTAATTTTTTGTATCCACCAGTAACTTCTATAAATGCACCCACAGGAAGCGAAGATACTTATGAAATTATAGATAATATACCTAGTAATGAAAATTCTCCATTATTAGAGATAATAGCCGAAGAAGAACAGCAAGCTCGTAATTCTCAGCTTTCTGAAATTGGTCAAGTATTAGTTGAGGCAGTTCATAAGCTTGAACTAGAAGCGCAACAAATTTTAAAGCTGTATTATATTCAAGGACTTACGCAGCAGCAAATTGCAAAGAAGCTAGATATTCCACAGTATACGGTATCACGGCGCCTGAATAAAATACGCGAAGGTTTACTTAAAGTAGTTTTTACTTGGAGTAAAGAAAAACTGCATATAACGGTTACGTCGGACATACTTAAGAGTATGAACTCGGTTATTGAACAATGGTTACAGGTTTATTATAGTAGTGGCGCCTATGTTAGTAATTAATGATTTAATTTTAGAAATACCACAGCAAGCTTTTGACGAAGCTTGGGATAGTCAAGTTTATTCTAACCCGATAGCACGTTATCAAGCGTATATAAATGAACTTTGCCTAAGTAGTATCTTGCCCTGGTTACAACAAGATTTAGCCACTCAGGCAAAGGTATTTTATAATACCACTGCATCACCCAGCTTTTGGGAACTGGTTAATGGAACCGTTATAAATGTAGACTCGATAAAAATCATTTTAGTTCCACAAGAAACTATTGATTTGAGCGAGTTACGAGTTCCTCAAGAATGGGTAGATATACCCGGTTTAGTTGGAGATTATTATTTAGGAGTGCAAGTTATACCCGAAGATAGATGTATTCGTGTTTGGGGTTACTGTACACATTTACAACTTAAAATGTCAGGGATATATGATTCTTACACTCGGACTTATGCGGTTGATGCAAGTAATGTTAATGACATAAATATATTAACTTTTGCCATATCTTCTGAATTTATTGAACCAACTCGTGCAGAAGTATTACCTCTACCAGCTTTATCTACTACGGTTGCTCAAAATTTAATTACACGTCTTGAGAATGCTGATATTGTATCACCTCGTTTGTCCATACCATTTCAAACATGGGGCGCCTTAATTGAAAATGGGGGTTGGCGCCGAAGTTTATATCAGCATCGAATTGGGCAACCAGAACAATCTATAATAGAGTGGCTACGAAACGGTGTGACGCAAGCTGCACAACAGTTAGGTTGGAGCAATCTTAATTTACAACATGTTGGCGCCGCACGAAGTATTCAGCAAATGGCGCCAACGAGTATTTTGGCGCGACAATTAACAATAGCAGGACAAATATATGAACTGCGGATAATTCCTCAAGTTAATGAAGAATATACAACATGGCGATTTGAACTGAGCTCAGGCAAAGTGGGTATTATTCCTGGAGGTTTTAAGCTAAGACTTTTAACCGAAGATTTACAAGCGTTTCCTGATAACGAAGATATTGCCACGACAGCTACAGAACATTTGTTCGTAGAAGTAGCATTAGAACCAGGGGAAGGAATAGTTTGGGAAATTGAACCAGTTCCAGAAAATTATGACCAAGAGATTTTAAGATTTTAAAGTTTCAACAACTTGACCTTTCTGTAAGTTTATCACCAAATTATCGCTATTGCGTCGAGCTTCCCAAGCACCGAAGTCCCACTTTCCTATTTTCCACTCTCCGTGCATATAATTTTCATCTTCTGAAATTGTGCCAGTATATGTTATTGCTGCGGAGGAAGTAGTAATATAACGTTTGATAAAACTAATACTTCGTCCAACTACTTTACCTTGAAGACGTGCTTCCCCCAAATAGCAGTCGTCTAGAACGCTACCGCTTAAACTATTGCCGCTTTGAATAAGTGCTATTTCAAAGCGGGTTGGTGTTCCTTGTTGCCAGTATGTACCCAACCAAGTGCCATTTACATCTGCCATAAGCTTTATGAATATGGAGCAAATATTTACAATAAGGCTATTTTAATATGCCTCATTCAGGTAGAGTTATATAAAGTAGGAGAATTAAGAATTTCGTTTATAAAATAAGTCTATTTATGGCGCCAGCTTCAGAATCAAATCAAAGTGCGATTGGTGTAGCAGTAATTGGAACTGGGTTTGGGAATAAAGTTCATATTCCTGGATTTCAAGCACACCACCGTACCCAAGTAGCAGCAGTTTATCATCGCGATTTAGAAAAAGCCAAGCAAATTGCCACGGCTAACAATATACTCCATGCGAGTGATAATATAGCTCATATTGTAAGTTTACCTGAAGTTGATGCAGTTAGTATATCAACGCCGCCATTTCTCCACTACTCCATGTCAAAAACTGTTTTAGAAGCAGGTAAACATTTACTGCTAGAAAAGCCTGTCACTTTAAATGTCAATGAAGCTATAGAATTATATCATTTGGCAAATCAACAAGGAGTAACTGCCACAGTAGACTTTGAATTCCGCTTTATACCTGGGTGGCAATTCTTTGCAGAACTGTTAGAACAAAAATATGTAGGAACTAAGCGTTTAATTAGAATAGACTGGTTAGGCGCCTCACGTGCAGACGCAAGTCGTCCTTGGAACTGGTACTCACGTAAAGACCAAGGAGGAGGAGCATTAGGTTCATTAGGTTCCCATGCATTTGATTATATACATTGGTTATTTGGCCCAGTAAATAAACTTAGCGCAAACCTAACCACCGCGATACCAAATCGTGTAGACACCAGTACTGGTAAACTAAAAGCAGTAGATAGCGATGACACATGTATGTTGATGTTGGAACTAGCAGACGGAACACCGTGTCAACTCACAATTAGCGCAGTCGTACACGCACATCGTCCCCATTGGGTAGAAGTATACGGGGATGAGGGGACATTAGTATTAGGAAGCGAAAACCAGAAAGATTATGTAAATGGATTTCATGTTCTGGGAAATAAAGTAGGGAAACCGCAAGCAGAAATAGAAATACCAAATCATTACTTATTCCCCAAAAATTACGCAGACGGTAGAATATCAGCATTTATTCGCGTCATCGATAACTGGGTAAAAGCTATTGACCAGCAACAACCAGTCACACCCTCATTACGTGAAGGAGTATATTCACAATTATTAATGAACTTAGCCCACGAATCCAACGAAAAATCTCAATGGGTAAACGTTCCAGACCTAACCACCCTTATATAAATCGTCGGCGCCGCATCAAACCCGCATAAGTTATACCCATAGCAACCAAAGTCAAACCAATTGTTGGTTCTGGTACTTTTTGCGGAACTTGAATAGAACCACTGACTAGAGCTTGCCCTCTCAAGAGAATAGTTTCTCCCAAAGTAACTTTGTCTTCTTCAGAAAAATCAAGTATACCAGTAGCACCTTGAAATATGCCCTCGCCGCCAGTAATATTTAAAATACCAGAGCCTTTAGCAGTTAATTTTTCAAAGTCAATTTTAGCCCCAGCATCAGCGGTTCCAAATAACTTGTTTGCCCCGTCTCCAAAGGTAATAAAGCCTTGTGGATAGCCCTGCAAACCATAGATTGTTGGGTCTACGTTAAAGCGGACTTCTCCGGTAGCTACGTTAGTTTTAGAGTATACCAGCCCACCGTATGTATCTAAACCATAAGGTGCGTCAGTACTTACAGCACTCTCAATTACCTCTGCAAGGTCGTCAACTATAGGCTTAATCTTAATTGTTGTTTCGTAATTAGCGCTAAATGGGTAAATAGTTTGCGCGTTTGTTCTAGCTGCACCCGAAACAAAATTAAGTAAAGTCAGGACTAGTGGAAAAAACCACACACCATGTTGTCGGAGTATCATTTGCAAGCTTCCAATATTGAAAGAATATTAATTTTCACAAAAAGGCTATCTTAACGTATACGAGTTAATGATTAAATAGCTTTTTTACTCAACCTATTAATAAATATCAAATCCTCAGTTCGTTTGCTATTAACAATCTTTTGATTTACTTGTGAATTCTTTTGTTGTTTCAATGAGCTTACATTCCACACATTAACCACAAGTTCATTAGTACTTAACCAATTTTCAGTAAATAGTGAAATTGGCGCCATCCTACTCAAACACTCGTTATCAATTATTGAAATCGTTGCCATTCGGAGTGAGTAACAGAAAAATTTGTTCCGAATGGTCTTTGTATAACTTGTAATTTATGTAAAACAGAATCAAATTGTAATTTATTTTTTAATAGTGGGTTATCAAGGAGTTTTTGAGTAAATTTTAGTGGAGCATAAAATCTAGCTTTTGTACGTATTGGCATTGTCCAGATATCAATGTCTGGAGGTTCATCCATAAAGCGGGGAATATCTATGACTTTAGCGGTTGCGTAAATTCCTGCATCTTTTCCGGCAATCCAAATTAATACATTATCTGATGGTTTAATTTCTTTTGTGTATCGAGTTACTAGCCAATAGATAATATCTAGCTTATGTATTGTCTATTTAATACTGCTATACTTAGGATTTGCTTGAAAAGTCCAGTATTGCATTATAAAATTCCTGGTTCACATAGTTTATAATATAATTTGCTTTTAAGATTGTATGGTATTGTTTATTAAATTTTAAAATAGTTTTGTGTTGGGTTCCGCTGTCGCTTTACCCAACCTACGTTGTTAGAGTTACTTTGTTAAAGTAGAGTTTTTACAGCATCGCTGAATTTTTCATAAGGTGATACTCCAACAATGGTTTCCATTAAGTTTCCATCTTTGTAAATTATTACTGCTGGAATACTGCGGATACCTAACCTTTTGGCAAGAGTTTTACTTTGGTCTAAGTCTACTTTTGCGACTTTAACAGTACCTTCAAATTCTTGAGCTAACTTATCCATCATTGGAGCGACCATTTTACATGGCCCACACCAACTAGCTGTAAAATCAAATACAACTACTCCACTATCAGCGGTTATAATTGAGTCAAATTCTTCTTCTTTAATGTATGCAACTGTCTGCATAGATGCTCCTAGCGTTTGATAATTACTTGAATATAAACCTTTATCTATCCGAAAAGCCCTTTACTTTTCAATATATCTATACATCGCATTGTACTAAGTTTTGTATAGCTGGTGTACATATGAATCAAAACTTAAAAAAACTTAATAATTTAGTTAGAAATCTAGAAACCGGGTTTCTAAGCATTCATTGTCGCAGACAAATCTTTATTTTTATTACAAGTTTTCAACAAAGAAACCCGGTTTCTGAATTTTATCGTCAACTGAAATTAATTTTGCTTCTTCAGAGGTTGGTATACGAGTATTGACTGCTAAACGGAAAAAATGATTAAAACGCGACTTATTTGACCATTTTGGCAATGTTTGGCGCCTTTGTGCAACAAAAGTTTTTTGAAAACTAGATAATTGTGTACCAGTTTGAGAGTTACGAGTAACAACAACACAACGTTGACAAGGGTTAACACCAATAAATTTTACGTTTCCAATTTGAAAGTCAACAGTTTGGTTTGCTTCTGTAAATAAACAATCTTCCCAAAAAGCAGGGACATTACTAATTTCGATATTGTTACGAAACCGTAAACGCACTTCTTCTACATCGAGTTCAGGATACCAAGAAGCAACAGCTTCAAGTGTGGCAGTACTAATAATCGTTGGGCCAGGAGAAACAGTATCATCAGGAAAACCCATATTTAAATTTTGCTTTATCTGGACAGGGAAACCAAAGTACTCACTCAACCATCCTTCAAAAGCTTCACATTCATCTTTAATATGAAACGTTGCTTCAGCGAATTTAGGCGCCAACACAGTAACAGTGTTATTATTTAAATCAAATCGAGAACGTATGGCATGAACACGTTGATTAGACTTACCGTTGACAAAATTACCCGATTGATCAAAAATAGCAAACTGACGGTCAAATTGTAAGGCGCCACTATTCAAAACTTTCACACTCTCAACTTCAACTCCATCTAAAGCCTTAATCGGATAAATAAATAATTTTGAAACAAAAGGAATAATATTGTTCATTATAAAACCTTGTAGAGATGTTACATGTAACGTCTCTACATTATAGGTAATTAACTGGACATTATAGTTCAACGCCTCTTTCTTGTAATTGCCTTAACAACTCCACGTCGCGCTCCTTAGTTTAAATGGTAGATGTGGAAATTTCCACCGCATCACTAAGTAGCAAAATACTATGTCTAACATGTTTACTAGTTGATTGGATATGCCAGATTTTTAATTGGTACACAAATGAGTATGTAAGGTGGGCAATGCCCACCCTACAATCAATACAAACAGACTACTAGACACTTATGCGATTAATTTGTGCGCCAATGGCGCACAAAATATATAATACAGATATGTAGGTGCTATTAATTCTTCTCTATGTATAGTTATATAAACATATGACTCGTTAATTTAATTTCAGCGTAAGAAAGCGAGATAATAATTTAAGCTTATCTTGTTCGTATGCTTATGGTCTCAATATACGATAGCAACCCGAATAGAGTCGTCGAAGCGATTGAGTTGGTGGATGATGAGTTATGGCAGCAGTCTGTGAAGCTTAAAAATAAATGGCGCCTAGATAATTCTAACCAATTAATCAACATACAAACACCCACTGCTCATTTGATACAACATATCAAGTCGTATGCGAATGATTATCATTTAGCCAAGTCGATAGCGCATTTTAGCGATGCGGGTGAATTGTACGAACCTTATGTAAAGCTGGTTGAGCAATGGGTTGAAACTACTGCTCATCATTATGAGTTAACACCAGAAGTGTTAAAAGCCAAGGTTAATATTATGTTGGCACGAATTGCCCAGCATGATAAAAAGATACGTCGTATACGTATAGGGTTAGGCACCTTATCTGTAGTATGTACAGTATGGATGGGGTTTAACATTTACGATAATATCGGAGTTAGTAAGCAGCGCTCAATTATTGAGCAACAGTTGGGTCAAGTGAATACTACATATAATCGGGTGTATTCAGAAGCGTTAAAGAGCTTTCCTGCGAAAAAGTCAAGAGGTATTTGGGGTTTTGCTAAGTATGTAGTTGGATATCAAGACCCACCACCCGATAGTTTATCTAAAGTTGAAATTCCTCAAAACCTGACTTTTGAGCAACAAGAGTTGTTGGATGAGTTAAAAGTAGCTACCCAACAAAGAAAAATTGTTTTAGATAAATCGAATAAATTGGGTAGTAAGCAAAGTAAAATTGCTTATTCGATTGTTTTTAGCGGTTTGATGTTGATTTTTGTCCCTTTATATGGTTGGATATGGATTCCCGTAAATCGGAAGACGCAATATCGGCACCTTTGAATAATGCTAGAAACTTACCTGAATGAGTGAAAATTTTTATATGTGAAGATACAAGGTAAGTAAAATGGACATTAAAGACGGTTTTGTCGGTACTGTTGGCAATACACCCCTAATTCGACTCAAGAGTTTTAGTGAGGAAACAGGATGTAATATCCTAGCGAAGGCAGAATTTCTGAATCCTGGAGGTTCTGTTAAAGACCGTGCTGCACTCTATATTATTAAAGATGCCGAAGAGAAAGGTTTGCTTAAACCTGGTGGGACTGTAGTTGAAGGTACTGCGGGTAATACTGGTATTGGATTAGCTCATATTTGTAATGCTAAAGGTTACAAGTGTTTGATTATTATTCCCGATACACAATCGCAGGAAAAAATGGATGCATTACGCGCGTTAGGTGCAGAAGTGCGACCTGTTCCAGCTGTACCATATAAAGACCCAAATAATTATGTTCGACTATCGGGTAGAGTTGCGTCGGAGATGGAAAACGCTATTTGGGCAAACCAATTTGATAATTTGGCAAACCGTCGCGCACATTATGAGACTACAGCACGAGAAATTTGGGAACAAACGGATGGTAAGGTTGATGGATGGATTTGTGCGACGGGTACAGGTGGAACTTTTGCTGGGGTTTCGATGTTTCTAAAGGAAAAAAATCCTGATATAAAATGCGTACTCGCTGACCCAATGGGCAGTGCCCTATATAGTTATGTTAAGACTGGTGAGTTACATATGGAGGGTAGTTCTATTACTGAGGGTATTGGTAATAGTCGCGTTACGGCAAATATGAAGGATTTGAAAGCTGACGATGCGATTCAAGTTCACGACGAGGAGGCGATTAAGGCAGTTTACCAATTATTACGCAAAGAAGGTTTATTAATGGGTGGTTCCACAGGTATTAATGTAGCAGGCGCCGTTGCTTTAGCAAAACAACTGCCACCTGGGTCTACCATTGTAACTATACTTTGTGATAGTGGCGCCCGTTATCAGTCGAGAATTTTCAACCCTGAGTGGCTGAAATCGAAAGGACTTTCACCAGATAATTAAAGTGGAACAGGCATCAAAAGCCTGTTAATTTATTTTAAAATTAAAAATGAGCGCAGTATCTTCTTCCAATTCTTTACCTACACCAGAGTCTGAGTATTCTCGGTGTGTACGAGTCTGCCAAAACCGTGCTTGTCGTAAAGCTGGCGCCGAATCTGTGTTGGAAGCTTTTAGATCACATCCTGTTGATAATGTCAATATTACAGCAAGTAGTTGTTTAGGACAATGCGGTAACGGGCCGATGGTATTAGTTGTACCTGATATGGTATGGTACTGTGGTGTACGAGTAGAGGAAGTACCGTTGGTTGTTGAGCAGCATTTACAAAAAAATCAAAGAGTTGAAAAAATGCTTTATGCTCGCTTCCACCCGAAGGGAGAAAATAATTAAGACTTTAAATCAATGAATATCCAGGAGTTGCGACAATCGTTAAAACAAAAGTGGCTATGCTACTACCAACAAAATTGCCACTGGTTAGAAAAAATGCAAATTTGGGCAGTGTTTGATGGAGAACGGCGCCCATTATCTAGTTTTATATTAGCTACAGTTACGGTATTAGAACCAAACTTAGTTGACATTTTACCACTGCTTGTGGATTTAAATACAAATCCAGACGATATGATAGCAGCATTAGGTCTTAATTTTAATCCTGAAAACGAACTTAAAAAACTGAATAATGATAATGATAATCTGAATAAACGTACACAATTGATAGAAGAAACAAGCTATAAACATTCTGAAAATAACTCAGAACAAATTATCCATATCACACCGAATAATTCATTACAACATCAGATGCTACGAGTCGCGACTTCGTGTCGAAATGAAATTAAATCACTACAATCAGTAGCGCTTGTAACTCAAAATTCTATATGTAATATACCATTATCAGCAGTAGCAATTGCACCACCAATAACTAGTAATTATAAGCTGGCGCCAGAAATACGCGAAAAAGTAAATCAACTATCAACTGTTAATCGTCGTAAGTTAGCAAATTGGATTGATGAGTTTTGCCAAGGTCGCGACTGGGATAAAGATGAATCTACTTTTATCCCCTTTTAATTAAATTAAATATTTTGTCCAAAGGTATCACACTGGTCAATATTACCCGATTGAATACCACGTTTAAACCAAGTTGCTCGCTGTGCAGCAGTACCGTGAGTAAACGAGTCGGGTACAACATAACCTTGAGAACGTTGTTGCAAACGGTCGTCTCCAACACTGCTAGCAGCGTTAATTGCTTCTTCAATATCACCTTGTTCTAAAATTTGGCGTGACCTTTGCGCTCGGTTTGCCCAAACTCCTGCAAAACAGTCCGCTTGTAATTCTAATCGCACAGAAAGCTGATTTGCTTGTGTTTTACTAACTTGGCTTCGTAATCTGTTAACTTTATTTAAAATACCAAGTTCGTTTTGGACGTGATGTCCTACTTCATGAGCTATAACATACGCTTGAGCAAAATCTCCAGGCGCCTGATATTTATTTTTCAAATCTCGGTAAAAGCTCAAGTCAATATAAACCTTTTCATCAGCAGGGCAATAAAAGGGTCCAGTAGCAGAACTAGCTAACCCACAAGCAGATTCAACTCTACCTGTAAATAGAACTAATCTAGGTTCAACATAATTTCGTCCATTTTCTCTAAAAATTTGATTCCAAACATCTTCTGTATCAGCTAGAACCACAGAAACAAATTCAGCAGCTTGGTCATCTGTTGCAGAACGAGGACGAGGAGAATTTACAGGAGGATTATTAGTTCTTGAACCTCCTTGCTGCAAAATTACACTAGGGTCGCCACCTAATAGCGCTACAATCAGCGATAATACTAATGCTCCAATACCACCACCCACTACAGGCCCACTTATCGAGGTGCCACGACGGTCTTCAACATTATCACTTCGACGACCCAGTTGCCAACGCATAGTTTTCTCAACTTTATACTCAACTACTCCCTACTATGGATGCATATTAAGTTTATTTATATATCCTAGTCTTCTACCCAAAGGGCAAATTACAATAGAATCTAATCATACTATAGTGTTAATTACTCTTCTTCATCTTGATAATACTGTACAGGTGCCTCTCCATGACTATCTAAAATTTTTGGTTCTGCGAGAGCTATATCCATTGGATTAATTTTTTCTAATATGATATTGAATTTCCAACTATCGCTAAAATCATAAATAAAGGTGATATTTACGCCAGTTTGTAAACACAATTCACCAATCAAATAGTCTTCACTACTTTCAAGTTCTCTCATACATATAAGGATGACCGAGTTTTATAATGCTGCCATAACGGTCTTTATATGTAAACTCATACAAATGTTCATAATCAAAATTATACGCATCAAGTATTATATCAGCCAAATCGCATAGTTTTAAATTTGCTGGTACTGAAATACGGCGCCAAATATTGCCAAGAGACACCTTAAAGATATAAATACCATCGGCAAATTCAAGTTCTGATAAAACTAAATTATTTTCCCACTCTGGAAAATATGTTTTTAAGCATGGATGCACTATTTATGTTACAACTAGCTGGCACCCATTGGATAACAGTTGGGAATAAATGCTTCTCCTGTTTCTTGATTTTGAAACCCTCTATTGATTCCGGCGCCGTATAATCCAATTAGATTGTCTTCTATCCATTTAGCAGTTTCAGGGTAGCCTAATTCTTCACAGGAGTGTAGAGCAGCTATCCAACTTGCTAATACATGTGAATCATGTAGATGTAGAGCATAAAGTCCTTGCCAAATATTTGCAGGTACTATAACTGAACTGGTAATAGTTTTTAATTTAGCTTCGGCGCCGTATGGCTCTACAATTTGGTTTTTTACTACTATAATTTTGCCAATATCTGATGCTGTTTCACCTTGCCAAGTGACAGTGCCATTTAATTCGTAACCCCATTGAGCGATAAAGTGAACAATTATATATTGTAGCCACTCAATATATTTATAAAACTTTTCATGACCGTTCCATTCTATCCCACGTCCATTAAAAGTGGGTTGCCACTGACAGTATAATCCTGGTTGTCCTTTAGGAGGACGGTTATCGTCAAGAATTGATGCTTCTGCTTCTGGATGAGATTCGTTAATAAAGTAACATCCTTCTTCACCTAAAGGTAAACCAACAGCGTCGCGAAGCGAATCAGGAATTGTAGTCAGCATTGCTTCGTTTCGCTTAACTCTTCGGGTACGAGCAAATTCCAATAGGTAAAGTACTTGAAAGTCATATAAAGGACGGTCAAGTTCAAAATTACCAGTAAATGTAGTTGTGTATCCCATAAACTTTTGTGGAACAGGCATCCCTGCCTGTCCCTGCTATATAATAGAATTTAATCGTTGATTGCATTTAACAACACTTCAGATAAGCTCATATCTTCCATATCTTCCATTGTAATTGTGTCACAAATATCAAACTTGGCGCCTGCGCTTTGCAGTTCGTCGTCTAATACTTTTAAAAAGCGTGTTGCTTGCTGATCGGTTCCAACTTGAATAAAAGAAAGTGCTAATTCCTCATCACGTTCCATGCGTCGAGATGCTTCGATAATGACTCGCATTACAGCTTTACGGTCGTCGGGTTCTCCGTCGGTTATGACTAGGATAGTCTCTCCATTTGGTTTGGTTTGACCGACGTTTTTACGTTCAAAGTAGTTATCTGTGGCATGTTTTAATACACCTGCTAAGTCAGTGGTTCCCGAAGGGTCATTTTCTACAAAGATTTGTGAGACTTTGTTAGAAGTTACATTTTCGTAGCGTTTGAATTTACCTGAAAATACGTAAACAGTAATGCCATCTGGGTCAAATTGTTCACACTTACTCGCTAGTGCAAAAGTAGATTCTTGTGCTGTGAACCAGCGGTTTTTGCCTCCTTTTTGGTCAGGAGTTGCCATACTCCCACTCTTATCAATGATTAATGTGTAATCACGATTTTCTAACATCGTTATATTCTCCTATATTAATTATTTACATTCCTTTGTAAATATTAATCGTTTATTGCGTTCATTAAAATTTCAGCAAGACTCATGTCTTCCATGTCATCTAACGTCACAGTATCACAAATATCGAACTTGGCACCGACTCCAGTCAACTGGTCGTCTAACGCTTTTAGGAATTTTGTCGCTGAGGGGTCTGAACCAACTTGAATTAAAGTAATTGCTAATTCTTCGTCTCGCTCCATTTGTCGAGATGCGTTAATTATTACCTCGAATACGGCTTTTCTATCGTCTGGCTCGCCGTCTGTTACTACTATTATAGTTTCACCATTTGGTTTTGTTTGACCCGAAGCTTTACGCTGGAAGTAATTATCTGTCGCGTTTTGTAGCACACCCGCTAAGTTTGTAGTTCCTGCTGGGTCATTTTCCATAAATATTTGTGCTACTTTCTGCGAAGTTACATCATCATAACGTTTAAACTTCCCTGAGAATACGTATACAGTAATTCCATCGGGGTCAAATTGCTCACATTTACGTGCCAAGGCAAGCGTAGACTCCTGCGCGATATCCCAGCGACTTTTACCTCCCACTTGGTCGGGGGTGGACATACTGCCGCTTTTGTCGATAATTAGTGTGTAATCACGGTTACTTGTCATGTCAGTCATATTTATGAATTGGATATTAGCGCTTATGTTGACCTGCTGTTCCAAATATAACCGCTGATGACAAATTATTGTCTTTGGGTTTCTACCGCAATACGTAAACCAGGTATCTGACGTAGACTATCCATAACTGCTACAAAATTACCGTAGTTACTGTTTTGATCTGCGCTAACTGCAACTAACTGACCTTGGCTATTTCCAACTATACCCTGGACTTCCTGGGTTAAATTTTGTATATCAACTTGTTTGTCGTTAACAGTAATTTGTCCTTGCGAGTCAATAGTAAGAATAATATCTGCTTCACCTAAAGTTTGCTCTTGCTGGGTTCCGGCTTTTGGTAAATCGACGGGTAATCCTCCGGTACTTGTTAATGATAAGCTAGAGAATATAAAAAATGTCAAAATCGCAAACACTACATCAATCATGGGCACAATGTTAATCTGTGCTGGAATATCTTGGTCATCGGGAAGACGCATAAGATTTTTCTCCTCTTTCGTAACGGCGCCGATAAAGCAATTCTAATTGTCCACCATGTTCTTGAATAAACGCCATCTGACGTTGATGCAATCCTCGAAACATATTAGCAAATAACAAAGTAAAAATTGCTACAACTAAACCTGATGCCGTTGAAACAAGCGCTTCGCTTATGCCACCAGTCACACCAAGAGTTCTGGCGCCACCGATACCATTACTACCTAAAGAAGCGAAGGAAGCAATTAATCCTAGTACCGTTCCTAAAAGACCGAGTAAAGGCGCCAGGGAAATAATTGTATCAAAAACAGTTTGAAAGCGTTTTAAAATAGGAATTTCAGCGCAAGCAGAACTTTCAAGCGCAAGTCGAAACTCTTCGGGGGTAATTTCTTCAAGTTCAAGTGCTGCCAAAAATATACGAGCAACTGGTAAATCAGTATTTTGCTTTAGCTTATCGAGGGTACTAACTACATTATTATGTTTATAGAGACTTAAAACTTCCTTAACGACACGCTCTTGGCGCCCGTTAATTTGCATCCAAAATAACATACGCTCAATAATTAGCGATACTGCTAAAATGGAAAACCCTAGCAGGGGGTACATTACAACCCCACCCGCAGCAAATATATTACCAATTCCCATATTTTACATTTGAGTTGATGAACAACACCAACCTAGGGTAACAGATTTTTTCTAGAGACGTAATATTGTAAAATGTATCTTTCGCAAACTTAGTATATATGACTGATACACTAGATGTACAAAAATGGTATGTAGTTAGGCGCCCAGTTGGGCACTGTGAGATAGTTAATGATAATATTGAAACGCACGGCGAAGTTATTGAAAAGTGGGGGCCGTTTGACTCGCACGGTGATGCTATTGCTCGTCGTATTGGATTAATTCGTGCTGGAAAATGTCAACCGCAATAGTAGTCTGTGTCATTAATTTTGCTGTGTAAGAAAAACGAACAACCTCTCAGAATTAATGACACAGACCAATAGTGCTTTTTGTCACTAATTTTTGGGAAGAGGTGCCCTTACTTCGTGCCTCTTCTCTGTGTTTCCTGTGTCTTTTTAGTAAAAATAAATACTATTTGGAACGGGCAAGGATGCCCATTCCACAAAAAGTGCTTTTACTTTCCTGCGGCAGTATTGGTAATGCTTCTACCTGCAATTTTGTTACCTAGGACTTCTACAGCTTTTGCAAATTGTGGGTCTTTGAGGGTGCCAAGTTTATCACGTTCGCGTAACCACAAGTCTTGTTCTTGTTTTTGCGTTAACTCGACTTTGATATCAGGGTCAATACCATGCTTATTAATATCTCTACCGTCTGGGGTGAAGTATTTAGCAATAGTGACGGCAACACCTGAACCATCGTCTAGTGGACGTACTGACTGTACCAACCCTTTACCAAAGGTTTGCGAACCTACTATTGTTGCACGCTTGTTATCTTGTAAGGCGCCTGATAAGATTTCACTTGCACTTGCAGAACCTTTATTAACTAATATTACCAAAGGTTTGTTAGTTAATGCTCTACCACTAGCGACTTCGCGCTCTTGCTCTCCTTGACGGTCTTTTGTAGATACTATAGTACCACTATTTAACCACATACGAGCAATTTCAACGCTTGAGAAAAGTAAACCACCTGGGTTGCCACGTAAGTCAAGAATATAGCCAGGAACTTGCTTTTGCTCTAAAGCTTTAATAGCAGCTTGCATTTCTTTTCCTGCATTAGCGCTAAACTGGTTGAGGCGTATATAACCGATATTACCAATAGGTGTTTTTTGCTGTGAGAACTTAACTGGGTGAATTTCGATTTTTGCACGGGCAATTTCAAAATCTTTTCGCTGACCGTTTCGCAAAATTGTTAATCTGACTTTGGTACCAGCTTCACCTCGAATTAATGATACCGCTTGGTTGGTATCCATTCCTTCTGTGCTTTTACCGTTGATATTTGTTATGATATCTTTCGCTAAAACACCAGCTTTAAACGCTGGTGTGTCTTCTATTGGTGCGATTACAGTGAGTTTTTTAGTTTTTTCATCAAGACCTATTTGAATACCAATACCTGTCAGTTCTCCAGAGGTATCGACTTGCATGTTTTTAAACTCTTCGGGATCCATAAACCGGGTGTATGGGTCATCCAGCTTTTTGAGCATTTCTCGAATTGACTTATATGCTTCCTGCTTATTACTGTAGGACTTGTTTAAATACTGTTTACGGATAGCTTGCCAGTCTACCTGGTTGAATGTACCATCTACGTACTGGCGATTAATAATTTGCCATACTTCGTCTACTAACTCTTTTGGACTTTCTTTAAACAGTGCTTGTCCTCGTGAGTGAATGCCAAGGCCAGTAAATGCGATTGTAGTTAGCGTTACTGCCGTAGCACCCAAAACAAGTCCATTTTTAGTAATTACCATAATACACAGTTGCGCGGGATGGGAGATTTTATAAGTCGGTATGCTCAATCTAACACACGCTACTGCTGTACTGAGTGAGCATATCTTGCTATTTCTCAAAATTGTCGCTTATATCCGGTGATTTGTGTGGTAGATAATACAAACTTTACAAATCAGTTAGGAGTGCTGAGTGCTGAGTGAGGAGTGAGGAGTGAGGAGTGAGGAGTGAGGAGTGAGGAGTGCTGAGTGCTGAGTGCTGAGTTATGGGTTGTGAGTGTCATGCTGAACGCAGTGAAGCATCTCTATAAGTGAGTATTTTAAAGATTCTACCCTGCGGGAAAACTCCGTTTACGCTACGCTCAGAATGACAATTTCTATTCTTCCTAACCCCTAACCCCTGACCACTAACTCCTAACTCTTAACTCTACTCAGTACTCAGCACTCAGCACTTTCAACTCTACTCAGCACTTTCTACTTATTCTGGTTCTACCCAGCGTCCGTCGGTTTTGATTAGGTTAATTAGTTCTTCGACTCCTTTGTCTTCAGGAACTTTTTTGATTTCTTCACGACCTCGATACAAGGAAATGTAACCTGGTGTTTTTCCTACATATCCATAATCTGCATCAGCCATTTCTCCAGGCCCATTAACAATACAACCCATTACTGCTATGTCGAGTCCTGTCAGGTGTTTTGTTGCTTCCCTGACTTTATGTAATACTTCTTCAAGGTTAAATAATGTGCGTCCACAAGAAGGACATGCAACATATTCTACCATTGTTTTACGTAAACCTAATGCTTGCAGGATACTGTAGCATACTGGTATTTCTTTTTCCGGCGCCTCAGTCAAGCTCACACGAATAGTATCACCAATACCATCGGTGAGTAGTGCCGCAATTCCCGCTGTTGATTTTATACGACCGTATTCTCCATCTCCAGCTTCGGTGACTCCCAAGTGTAAAGGATAGTCCATTCCTAAATCGTCCATGCGCTTTGCCATGAGACGATAGGCAGCTACCATTACAGGAACACGTGAAGCTTTCATTGAAATAACGATATTATGAAAATTGAGCGATTCACAAATACGGATAAATTCCAGCGCGGATTCTACCATTCCTTCGGGTGTATCACCATAAGTAAATAGCATTCTCTCTGCTAATGAACCGTGATTTACACCTATTCGCAACGCTTTATTTTGGTCACGGAGTGATACAACTAACGGTTCAAGGGTTTCACGAATTTTTTCACCAATTTCTTTAAATTCTTGTGGTGTATACTCTGTACGGGCTACGTTAGGCTTTTCAAATACGTACAAACCCGGATTTATTCTAACCTTCTCAATATGCTTGGCTACTTCCAAGGCAATTTTCATTCCGTTATGATGAACATCGGCAACGATAGGTACATCTTTATAGGTTTGTTTGAGTTTTTGTTTGATTTCAGCCAGCGCTTTGGCATGTGCCATACTTGGCACTGTGACGCGAACTATTTCGCAACCAACTTCATGCAGGCGCCGAATAGCAGCAACAGAACCCTCAATATCAAGGGTATCTTCATTAATCATCGACTGTACCACCACGGGGTATCCACCACCAATAGTGATATTACCCACTTTGACCGGACGAGTTTTGCGCCTTTTGATTGTAGTGTCAAAAGTCGGTTGGGTAGGTACTGTGTTGTTTGTAGTCAGCGTAGGCAGTGTTTGCATAACATGAATCGGTAATTATCTGTAGCGAAAATATCAGATGTTAAACGTTCTGCTTCTCAGATTGCCACAGAAGAGCCATTTTTGGTTGAAGATTTTTCATAAAAATAGCCTGAAGCTTCAAAAAAAACTATCGTATTCCCCATTCATACTCAATAATTCAATTTTTCCACAATTATCCCATAGGCTGACGCTAAATTACTCTTATATGTTCCATTGATTGAATCAATTTATCTTTTCAATTATTTATACTTTGTTGGCACATAATTTTTTAGTACCAAAGTACCAAAATCACCAAGAGTGCCTGTCGCATATTTGACAAGTAAAACAAAGATGGCGCCAAGCCTTATCGCTTCTATCAAAAGTACTAAAAAGTGTTAGATAATAATATTAGCCAATATAATTTACTTAGAAACTTCCAAAAAATAAATTCTTCATGTTGTTGAGCAGGCATCCTTGACTGCTTCAAACGTAGGCGGGCAGGGATGCCCGCTCCACAAGAAAATTTTGCATATTTTTTTATATGGAAGTCCCTTAGTAATAATACACTGATGTATGAAAAAGAATGCAATTTGTATAATTATAAGTGAAGAATAATTTCTGGTTAAATGAAGCAACTCGTGAGGTTAATTTAAGTTTATGATTATTAACTACTACTACCAAAACAAGTTATGAATCAGCGCGCACTGCTGCTAGTAAATCACCACTCACGGCAAGGAAGTCAGGGTCTGCCAGAAGCGATAGGTTACCTAGAGAAATTAGGCTTTGAATTAATAAAAGAATCATGGGAACGACCGCATCAAATGGTAGATGTTATCCACCAATATAAGCATAAAGTAGATTTGGTAATAGTAGGTGGAGGTGATGGGACTCTTAATACTGCTGTAGATGGATTAGTAGAGACACAGTTACGGTTAGGTATTTTACCACTGGGTACTGCAAATGATTTAGCTAGGACTTTGGGTATTCCCACCTCGCTGCCCGAAGCGTGTAAAGTCATAGCAGCAGGTAATACTCGTCGGATAGACTTAGGATGGGTTAACGATAAGTACTTTTTTAACGTTGCTTCTTTAGGGTTAAGCGTCAAAATCACGCAAAATCTCACAAAGCAAGCAAAGCGTCGCTGGGGAGTATTTGCTTATGCAGTCGCAGCACTTAAAGTAATCTTAAAATCTCGACCATTCACCGCTGAAATTCGTGTCA
This sequence comes from Calothrix sp. PCC 7716, assembly GCF_019977735.1. GTDB lineage: Bacteria > Cyanobacteriota > Cyanobacteriia > Cyanobacteriales > Nostocaceae > Dulcicalothrix. The sequence continues at coordinate 8,788,347 of NZ_AP025018.1, forward strand.
ATAACAAATCATATCAAGGCAAAACTGTTCAAATAGCAGTTGGTAATGGTCGTTATTACGGGGGTGGAATGGCAGTAGCTTATGATGCTACTATTGACGACCAAAAACTTGATGTGTATAGCTTAGAAGTTAAACATTGGTGGGAAATCATTTTAATACTACCAGCAATGCGTAGCGGACATCATGTTAACTGGCGCCAAGTTCGGGCAATATCCGGTCAAGAAATAGAAGTAATAACTCGTAAACCACGTCCAATAAATACTGATGGTGAAATTACCACTTATACACCCGCACGCTTTCGGGTTATTCCTAAAGCACTCGAAGTATTTGTACCTAGGTAACAACAAAGAATATGTGAATTAAGTAAATTCAGAAATATTCCTTTTGGCAGTAGCAACATTTTCACTAAATCTTCTATATTAAAATTCAGGTTGTATATGAGTCTGGCGCCAACAAAGCGCATTACAAAGCAGGTACTTCTACTACGTATATTACATCTGCCAACATTTTAATTAACTCAAATAATCATGAGATGTCATCTTCCAAGAGAAAAACCCTCAGCCCTAAAGACTGAGAGTTCGATGAATTAGGGTGCATCTATTTTATTGTTCCATTCTAACCGTTGGTGCATCCGGAAGATTTTACGAATTATTGAAGTACTCTTGCATTATTGTATACACATGAAAATACAGGGTAGTTTTTTCAATGTAAGCTCAGACTCAATTCTGGATTAAGTAGTTTTAATTTATACGTGTAATTAACTACTTTTTTTGAAGTTAATCAAAAAAAACCCAAACAAAAAATGTTTGGGGTCAATGGTTTAATCAGGGTGCATCTAAAATACCTTATCCAGCTTAACTTAGGGTGAATCAGGATGAAATGTAGAGACGTTAGATGTAACGTCTCTACTTTGTACAACAGTTCGTCACAGGAAGCTTGGCAATTTTTTCTAACTTTACCTGTGTTAGCAACTCATTCCAAGCCAACGAGGCATCTTGTGACTTAGTGGCGCGCATATTTACTGCTATACTAGTCAATGCATCGAACCATATACCGTTTTGAGCGTATATACCTGCTTGTTCAATAGGAGTTCTGGCGCCTGCAAGCTGATTTTTAAGTTTTGTTGATATACTTACCCTTTGAATACTACCCTCCACATTGCCTGGTTTGTCTTCTATAGTTTCAACATCACAGTAAACTGACAACGACCATCTGTAAATTTTATTCGTTTGTAAGGGTGGTGTTGTATTAGGAACGCTAAAACTGACAATTCCTTGTGGAACTTCTGATTTGAACGTGGTTTTATAAATTTCTTTACCCTGATTATCTTTCAAAATAAACTCTACAGCATCTTTTTTGGTTAATTTTCTAGGTAATGCGAACCAAAATTGAGGTCTAGAAGAAACTGTTTGTCCCCATAAATAATTACTATTCTTTCCCAACATTGTAGGTACCAACGCTGTTGGTTCACAACCCCTTCCGGCGCCCCCTTGTCCTCCTCTTCCTGTTGGTTCACCGCTAGTTGTTGGTGGTGGGGGTGGTTCGTACTTTATCGATGCTAATATTAAATTGGGGTTTTTAGTATTTAGTGGTTCTTTTGACTCAGCGTTAGGAAGGTTTCCGCAACTTGTAGATATTGCTGTAAGTAAAATAATTTTCACTGTTTTGGTGTAAAATTTCAATCTAGTCATAATTTTATAGATTTTCGTAATATATCTTAATACGGTTTAGTTAAAGCGATTATGCAGAAATTGGACGATTTGCTTTAACACAGGTGCCTGTCACTACAAAAGCTATAGCACCAATAAATGCTTCAGGTACAACCGCAACATTAATTAACTGGGGAAATATAACCGACAGTAAAGTTCCTCCTAAAGCAGTAAAAATAGTGCTGATGATGGTTCTGATATTCTACTTTGTACACATTCAGCAACAGGTTCTTCAGGTGGGTTAACATATCGTAATAATAAAGCGGCGCCAAGTAAAACAAACGAACCAACCGCAAAACTAAAAACGGCGCCTAAACTAAGAATAAAGAGTGTATCCACAAAGATTTTAGGTAAAGCTCGTTATTGATGGCAAGCAATATAAAACGTGACAATTCCTAAATTTTAACTAAATGGCGCTATTATTAAATGTCTTGATTATTTAATAATATAAAAACAACGGCGCCATTAGTTATCATAAAACTTAATAACGGCGCCACTAAAGGAACCCAACCACTATAATTTATTACTATCCAACACGTAGTAAATAGTATTATTACTGTAATAGACACAACAATACCCATAAATAATATTTTACGAAATCTCCAAGCAATAAATCCACCAAGTGTTGACCAGCAAGCAATCCAAATAGTTTCTTGCCAGATTGACCAAACCCATAGTAAGGGTCTGTTATCTAAAACGGTGCTGAGTATTTGACTCAACATATGTGCATGAACTAACACACCAGGTATTTTATTTGAACTCGCACCGTAGGGAGTTGACCAATAATCGCCTGCACTACGGTCTGCTATACCAATTAAGACAATACGATTTTTGATAGCTTGCGGATTTACTTTATCGCTGAAAATATCTTTAAGTGTGACTCTTTGTGCTATCATATTTGCGTCAGTCATTGCCCGATAGTTTAATAATATTTGACCTCCTAATGAGTTTATATTTTGATATCCTCCTGTACGTGTGCTTATGGATGGAAATATACTTTTGCCTAATTTTAAATTTCCATTGGGTGTAAATTCTGTTTTAATATTATGTTGAGCGTATAAATATTGAATTGCAAGCTTTGTACTAAATGCATATGCTGCTGTACAACGAGAAGTTGTATTTGGTGTCATAAATAATAAATGGCGCCTAATTGCACCGTCATTATCTTGAAAAAAATCGCTAAATCCTAACTGTGAGGCAGAAATTTCTGGTAATGGTAAAGTACCTGTAGGGTCATCTTCAGTATCGGGACGCTTACAAACACCTATTAAGTTTGAATTTTTTAATGTAGATGCTAATTCTGGTTTCAAGCTAGGATAATCTCGGTAGATATCCAAACCAATCAGTGTAGGTTGATGTTTATTTAAGTAAGTTAGTAGTCGATTTAGTGTACTGTCAGATAAAGAACCATAACGAGGCTCTTTCGGTTGGGCTTGAATATCTTCGGGTGTAACGGTGACAACTAATATTCTATCATCAGGCGGTTCAGAAGTTCGTGACCGCATTAATAAATCAAATGCCCACAAATCTACAGCAGATAATAATCCAAAAAATCTAATTCCTGTGACTAATAGCGTACTTGCCAGACTAGATGCCAAAATCTTTTGTAACGCACGACGTGATGGGAATAATTGAATGGATGGGTGTTTTCCACACAATTCTAACCAAGTAAAGGGTACTTCCGCAGGATTTTGACAAATTACAGGTAGCCAAGTTGCACATGGAAATTGCGCTTCTAACCCTTGTAACTTCTCCCTTGCTTCCCGAACCGCAATATAAAGAGACTTTCCTTGTTTGAAAGCAGTGAGAAAATACTTCAAAAATTCCTGGGCAACTTTATCAGGAACAGGTTCCCGCATTACAATGACTTGGGGTAAATGTAAATCTGCCAAATCGACAGCTAACCCCAAACCATCACAAGAGTTAAAGATAGCTAATTTTAAACCGTTAGATATGGCTTTTCTTAAACCATACTTCAATTGCTCAACTGTAAGAGTTTCCGTCGAGTTAATTTGAATACATCCTGTGTTACCTTTTGCTTGACTCGAACTGTGTCCTGCAAAAAATAAAATATCCCATTCCAACTGCCAAAGCTTTTCATTTAGTTCTTGCGACGTTGGTTCTGTTAAAAAGGTAATTTCTGCTTCTGAAAGTTTTTCTACGAGTATCTTTTGGTCTTGAGTTACATTAATACCAGTACTATCACCCAAAATACTGAGAATTTTTACCTTTTTTTTGGCGCCATTTGGTGCATTAGTTTTAAAAGGACGTGCATATTCAGGAGGACTAAGAGCAATTTCAGCGAGAGGATAATCAGATAAAAAATCCCATAAAGACCAAGGTAATGTTAAAATAGCTGATGGCGCCACAATAACGAAACAAATTTCATCAAAAGGTGTTAAGTGAGTTCGTAACTTGCGCTCGATACTTAAAAATGAACCAGCACATAACCAGCGGTTGAATTGAACTTGTACATCTCGACACAGTTCTTGAAATTCAGCGTGAGAAATTTGCCCAATATCCTCATCATCCTCATCAATTTCAAAATCTAGAGATTGATTTTGATTATAAGCATTTACATGGGAAATGCGAAAGTTCGCGTAAAACGACTTATACAGCAACTGCCAACGCTGATAAAGTGTATCAAGATTTGGCATAGGAGGTAAACTCCCAGTAAACTGCATACTAGTTCTTTCCGAGTCCCAAAATTGTACAGTCACAGTTGGAAACCCTTGTAACAAATCACCTTGTCCCAAATTTAAAATAATTTGTCGATACATCTCTCTTTCTCTGTGCCCTCTGCGCCTCTGTGGTAAAATAAAAAATCTCAGATCACAACACAAAATCTTCCATTACCACAAACTCCCCAACCTCAACTCGAACACTAAACTCAACACCCACAGGACTTTTAAACCGCTTCAACTGAATAATATTATCTAAATTACGCGATTGAACCGACTGAATAACATCACCTGAAGCAGAAACCAACTTCAAACAAGTCCCAGATGCCAAAAACTCATCTTGACTACCACAACGCAATTGAATACGAACACCAATTCTACCATCTGGCTCATTTTCTAAACCCAACACCAAAAAAGCTTCACCATCGGGCAAACTTAAACATTTCACCCTTTTGATAGATGTGTCGTTTTCAGTTGTTCTCAAACCAAAACTGGCGCCTAAGTTAGGTGATAATATAGTATCCAACGATTGCCAAGCATCAGCAAAAGTATTTTGTAACCACAGACTAAGGTTATTTTTAGTAGATATTCCCTGACGCAGTTGATATAAACGCTGGCGCCAGTTATTATTTGTTATTAACCCTGCCCATAACGAAAAAGGTATTTCTAATCGAGGTTGAATAATATTAGAATTTCCTAATCTTGATAGTAAATTCTCTGCTTGGGTTGCGGGTACTGGAGATAATGCAGGAACCGTAACACGAGTAGGTTCATTTGGGTTTAATTGACTAACTACCCATAACACGTTTAAATCGGGAATAAAATATTGAGCATCTAGACTGTATGTTCGATCAAAATTGTAAGTAGCTGATAGTTTGATGTCTTTGTGCGTGGTATATCCCCAAACTCGCAGCGATAGTTCATCTGGATTAATTTGAACCGCTAAATAGTAATCTCCTGCTAATTTAGGAATATCTACCCATTCTTGTGGTATTGTGCATTCTGTTGTATCTATAGATATTTCTGGTATTAAAATTATACGTTTATTTCTCCAGGTAAAGGCGGCGCCGTTAACATGTGTCCAAAAGCTAGGAACTGATATCTCGTCTAATGTTACATCCTCTTCTAAAGTTGGTAAAAAGGTCTGTAAACAAACTTGGTTGAGAAATATATTCCAAGAAGCACCTAATTCGCTCCATAATTGCTCTACTAAATCTGGGGAAATTTCTAATTCTATTTGGTTGGGGTTATCGAATAGGATAGTCATAATTTCTGCGTGTAGTATGTCTGTAACCATTCTTCAAGGGTTGCGCTGATATATTTAACCACGTCTGAGGTTACGGTAATATGCAACGTTTCTTGACTCCAACGAGTTAAAGTTAGCAGCAAAGACTCACGGGTTTTGGATAATTTACGCGATACAGTGTACTGCTGTACTGCTAGTTGTTTTGCTATTTGTTGTTGGGTGAGATTTTGTTGGTAGTATAGCTGGAGTAGTTGTTGAGCGTTATCATCAAGTTTTGTAACAGCTTCTTGTAAAAGAGTATTGATTTGATGTTTTTGGTCAAGACGTGTGGTTTGTTCTTCTTGTTCAATAAGTTCTGTGAGTAAAGAGGAAGATGTATCTACTAGGTCATCTTGAATTTCTCCTTCTTCATATCCTGGTTTAGGAGAGTTGAGAGATTTTATTGAAGGATACAAATATTTACGAACTTGGGTGCCGCATTCGCTTATCCAATGTTCTATAGTTTCTTTAGTACATTCAACACTATTAGAAGAAAGTTGGCGCCGCATTTGATTGTAGTATACAGCGATTTGTTGCCAGATTTCACCGTCCGGCGCCTTTCGTTGTCTGAGTTGTGGAGATTTTTGGGGTAGGTAAATATGGGTATAACAACTCCAAGCTAGTACATAACGTTCAATAGTTGGGGTATCATAACCAGAATTTTGTAATGACTCTATCAAAATTTTGCGACTGATTTTGAGTAGTAAACCCCAATCAGTACAAAAATTGACTTCTCGGTTTTGACGTAAATAATTACGGATAATATTTGCAAAAGTAGTACTAGCGTATGCTTTGAGACTACCACTAACATCAGGATTACATGTGTGGAGAATTTTAGGAACTCCAGCAATTGCAATTTGAAAAAAATCTGACATTTTTTCTTGAGAATCTTGCAATCGAGGCATCAATTTATATATAGCCCAGTAACAAGCTTCTTGCAAGTAAGCGGACATATGTCCTAATGCAAGTTGAGGATTTTTTGACGTTTGTGATTGTTTGTGCCAATATACAGCTAAAAAGTCTTCTTTATACTTACCGGAATTACCTAAAAAAGCTTTGATACTGCGATGTAGTCTAGCATCAGTTGCCCAACCGCTAGTTCTGTCATCGGAAAATAGTAAAAAGGTAGAAAATATGTCAGTGATATTTTGACGTACACGCATAAGTAATCCAAAATTTTAATTACCAAGGATTACCAATTAAGGTAAAACCTGCCCAATAATAAGGATGTGATAATTCTCGACTGTTTAAGTTAGGAATATTTGTGGGCAAATTACTGCTACCACGAATTGCAGGATTGTTTTTTAAACTAACTTGCTGTTTAATCATAGCAATTTGGGTTTGTCGCAGTGCTTCTGATTTGATTGGGGTATCTTTCAGTTGTTGGTAAAATTGACTCATTAAAGCTAAAGTACCCGCATCGTCAACCGACCACAAACTTGCTATTGTCGAAGACGCACCTGACTGTACTGCTAACCCAGCAAAACCTAATTCAGCTTGCGGGTTGCCTAAAGCAGTACGACAAGCACTTAGTACTAATAGCTGTACAGGGGGTTTATTTAAATTTAGGGTTTTGAGTTCATCTAACCGAACTTTTTTGTCCCAAAATTGGATGTACGAATGTTCTACAGAATCGGGTGATAATTCCGCATGAGTAGCTAAATGTACAATACCAAACGGATATATTGCACGTTGTAGCTTTAAGTTTGCTGGTGTAAAAGCTTGATTTAATAAAGATTTGCCTTTCCACTCGTTATTAACTATACTCGATAATTCTAGGGGTACGGCGGGTAAAGGAACAGCCGCTTGAAATTGCGAGGCGCCCATTGCTAAAATTTGAGTTTGGGCAATATTACCTCTGTTAAAATCGAGTAAGTTGAAAGCGGGAATTATGCCCAGACTATATTTTTCGATTAAAAATCTTTTACCATCATTAATCGCAGCTAAAGGAACGGTTCGTAAACCACCACCTAAACAAAATATTAAATTATCGATTTTTTGCCTTTGTAGTGTTCCTTCCAAAGGAGCTATAACTAATTCATATATTTGCTTACCAGAACTTAAGTACTCATCACGTGGTAAATTCGGATTGACGATAGCTGTGCGAAATTTACTAACAAGTTTTATTAGCTCGTCTCGCTTTCCTGCTGGAATTCGTTTATGAATGGGAGTTATACCAGGTGCTACCAACATTAATTCCAAGTGTTTTGGCGTAGGTATAGCGTATATTAAAGCACTTTTTTTACCTGATTGTTGATGAAGTTTATCTAATATTCGACTCATTTGTTGAGCATCGAATATTTGATTAGAAGGTAACTTAGCTTGAAGGTAGTCTTGGTATTGCTGTTGCCATGACTTTTCGACATATTCAATACCGGAGTTGACATTTTGCGTATCAAGAATTTTTTGCAGAACTTCTGGTTTTAGAGGTGACACAGGTAGTTTAGTCTTTTGTGGCACCTCAACAGAAGGGAGTGGAACAGCATTACTAGGTTCCTTAGAAAACTTTGCGTGTAGCCCAACAATAGTTAGGAGCGTTGCAAAAGTTAATAATATGGTTAGTTTAGTCTTGTTCATATATCAATATACAACAAGCTGAGTTGTGATTACGTGAATGCACCTTTTTATTTTTATCGTATATTGCGACTACTGACTCTAGAACTTAGTAAAAATTAAATTTTATAGTGCATAACCATAAAGATTGTCGCGTGTATGTAATTAGTTGATTTCAAGTTAATTTTACTATGTCAAAGTTCAAACGTAGACAATTTGTGCTGTCTTCAATAACAGGCGCCTTTTTTGTATTACTCAATAGTATTACCAAAAAAAGCTTTGCTCAAATTCTTCCGCTTCCTCTTTCTACTACTGTGTGTTTGTGAAAAAATACTGAATTTACTAGTAATATCAAGATTAAAAATACCGTAGTAATTACACTACAAGTAAGATATTCTGCTAAATGATTGTTATTTTGAATCCACATGTATTTATCCTTCTAATTTGAGCCAATGTTTATTTTTTAAGTGTGTGTGGAAAGATATTATTTTTTATTGTTCATCACAAAAAAGCCTAGTATTTATACTAGGCTTTACTATATTTTGAGATGTCTAAATTATATGCAGCTATCATTTTCATTTATACATCTTTCTATACAAATATGATAAGCATTATCAATTGCAGATAGTGGTGCATTATGTTAATATAGACACGTTAATTTGTGTGGGTTTATAGTTTGCTCCTAATTTGTCGGCACAGTATCCTATTTCTACAGTTTTTCCTGGTTGAATAACTTTTGCCCAGTCTACAGGGGTTGCTTCGGATATTAAATCTTTGGTTGTGTAGCTTGCATTCCAAGTTTGTAGTATTTTAGCTTGATTAATTATAAAGTTTAACTTCCAATCTTTAGTTGCAATTGTACCTTTGTTGGTAACGCGGAAGTTTATACAAAATCCTGCATTCCAATCTGCTTGTATTACTACGTCTACTGTTAGTATAGGCGCCAATGGTGTTGGAATAGGAGTAGGAGTAGGTATTGGAGTGGGAGTTGAAGGTTGCGGTGTTAGTAAAGTTGCGAGAAGTTCTTGTTTTGCCGTGTTAATATTTACCCAGTCGTCTAATAATATACCTGCTGTATCAGTACTATTTGGATTCCAACACCAATAAGTAAAGGATAGGTTATTTTGTTTAATGTAATCAATTAGTTGACGTTGCCAAATTCCTTCTTTGGAGGTGGTATCTATTTGTTTGCCTCCAAATTCTCCGATTAAAATTGGTGCAATTGCTTTTGCTGCTATATAATAAAAACCTTTTTCCCAACGTGTGTAAAGGTTTTGAGGAAATGTTGCTTCGCTAAACCAAGGTTGGTCTGCGACTCCTGGGCCATATTCATGGGGAGAATAAACAACCTTGTTGGCAATATTTAAACGTACAGGGTTATTGGCAACACCTTCTAAATTACCTCCCCACCAATGTCCTGATAACTCTTGATTTGGTACATTCTTTGCAACACCTTCGACTACAATCAACCAGTTGGGGTTTATTGCTAAAATTGCATTGCCACAACGTTCTGCTGCTAACCTCCAGTCGGTCGTTAAATCTCCTGTTCCCCAACTTGCTCGTCCATGTGGTTCGTTTTTTAAATCCGCAGCAACGACATTTCCTTGGTTTTTATAGCGGTTCGCTAACATCTTCCAAGTATCTATCCAGTCAGCTTCGGTGAATCCGTCACCATACCATAGTTCAGGAATTGTCACATCATTGAGTCTATGACTGTCAAGCATTATCAATAGCTCGCTTTTAGCAGCTTCCTGGATAATGATATCCATTATCTGTAATGGTGTTTTATTTTGTAAGTCACGATTGGCGCCGATGCTAAAGTCTACAGAGCTAATATTATCTGAGCGTAATGCTTGAACAGAATAAGGTAAACGAATGATATTGTAACCTAAGCTTTTAATTTGACGTAGCATGTCTTTATAGTCTCGCTTCCACAGACCATGCGGTACATGCACATCGGTTTCCATACCAAACCAATTAACTCCTCGCAAGCATACAGCATTACCGTTGGCATCTATTATCTGCGACCCTTTTGTTGAAAATGGAGTTTTAATAGCCATACTAGTTTTCGCACTGCTCCTTATCGTGTTACTTTCAGGAAAATGATATTACTTATTTAGAGACAGAACACGTAATTATGTAGTATTTTTGGTTGAAGTTTGTGTTTTGGTTATCTTAGATGCAAAAGCTCCTCAACGAATTCAAAAACTTACGGAAGCAAGTTCACGCAATTATTCTGCCGCTTATCTTATTCTTTGCGGTTTCCTTATTTGCTACCCCTGCTTTCGCTACAAGTGTGTTTGAACTACCTAACTTAACACCCGATACTTGGGTTGTTGATGAAGGTGAAGTTATTAGCCGCACTAGTGAAGGTAAAATTAGTACTGCGTTTGCTGACCTTGCCAAGCAAACTGGTAACGAAGTTCGATTTGTTACAGTTCACCGTTTAGATTATGGTGAAACCCCAGAAAGTTTTACTAAAGAACTTTTGGATAAATGGTTTCCCGATAAGGAAGCGCAAGCAAATCAAACAATAATGATGATAGACACCGTTAGTAACGGTATCGCGATTATTACTGGCGATAAAGTTAAATCATTAATGTCAGATGATACCGCCAAAAGTGTCGCCTTCGAGACTTTCTTGGCACCGTTACGCGATGGAAACAAATATAATCAAGCATTCCTTGATGCAAGTAACCGCTTAGTTGCCGTACTTTCTGGTCAACCTGACCCAGGACCTCCAGCAATAGTAGAGGATGTCCAAGTAGAAGGTACTTTCAAAGATGCAGAAGAAACCGAAAAAGAAAGAAGCAATTCAACAGCATGGGTAATTGGACTATTAATAGCTGCCACCGTCATCCCGATGGCAACCTATTACATCTACCTAGTCAACCAACCATCATCAGATAGTTAAAAGTGCTGAGTGCTGAGTGTTGAGTGCTGAGTTATGAGTGCTGAGTGCTGAGTGCTGAGTTATGAGTGCTGAGTGCTGAGTGCTGAGTGTCATGCTGAACGTAGTGAAGCATCTCATAATTTATCGAAAGCTAAAGATTCTACCCTGCGGGAAAACTCCGTTTACGCTGCGCTCAGAATGACAATTTACACCTTTTCTAACTTCTAACTTCTAACTTCTAACTCCTAACTCTGTTCCTCAGCACTCAGCACTCAGCACTTTCCACTGTTTTAGTCTTGCACATACTCGGCGCCTGTGATTAGAGCAATTTCTGCTCGTACAAATTCGCGACCGAGGTATGCAGCATGGTCGAACATAGTTACTGGACAAGGTTTTGTTTCTTCTAAAAGCTTGACACAAAGTTCCTTAGCGGTTCTGCCAGTGTAAAGAACTGTGTGAGTACGTTCGACTTTGCCACGTGCAGGAATTACCTTTCCGGTTTCAGGGTCTACAGCTAAACCGCGTTCATCAATAACGTTTGTGTAATGTTTCGCGCAAATTAGCCCAGCATCTCGGTCAAGGTAAATAATAAAATAACCTGCTGGGTCTAGGTCGATGTGCCGTTGTGAGAGTTTGTCATCGATTGCTGCTAAATTTTCTTCTAATGTCAAGTTCATAAACTCCCTTCAACAAAAAATCCTGTTCCTGGTTATACTTGGCTTTAGGCGCCAATTGTTTGCTTTAGTTGAATTCTAGATTTGATAAATAAGCGCAAATCTAGAATCCAATATATAAAACAATACCTACTTTCTTAATTTACACCTTATGTGAATAATACGTGAAATTACAGAACTATCTATTATACTTTTTGTTCCGATTCATCAGAGGGATTCTTTTGACTAAAAGGTAATTCAGCATTAATTGCGTCTATTTCGCGCTGTTCCAATTGGTTGACCTCGCTAATATAAGGGCGTAAAATTTGCTGTAAGCGTGCGTTGTAGAAGCGATGTAGGCTATAATTAGGCATTGCCGGAAAACCACGACGCTTTTTATGGCGCCCACCAGCACCTGGGTCAAACAATTGGATACCCTGAGAAATTCCCCATTCGATTGGTGAATAATAACAAGCGTCGAAATGTAAAGAGTCTATTTCCTGAGAACTTCCCCAATAACGGCCATACATTCTATCACCTTTATATAAACAAAACGACATTCCCACAGGTATACGGTCATTTTGTTCGCTATAAGCTGCCATAAACAAGACACGATGACGATAGTGTGCATGTAACGACTCAAAAAAGCGCTTCGTCAAATACTTACTACCCCACCAGCCAAATTTATCGCAGGTGTCAGCATAAAAATCGTACATTAACGGGAATAATGATTTAGGAATATCATCTCCTGTTAGAGGTTGTAAGCGTAAACCAACTTTTTCTACAGCTTTACGTTCGCGTTTAATGTTGCGACGCTGGTTTGCGTTAAATACCCCTAAATAATCATCAAAAGTGTTAAAACCTAAATTTTGCCAAATGAAACTATGATGTAACCAGGGAGTGAAACCTTGACGTTCGACAATAGCTCGCCATTCGGGGTCAACGTAAAGAAAATTGCACGTTGCGATACGGTGCTTTGTACAGTACTTATCGATTTCATGCAGCATTATAGCTGTGATTTCTTCTTCATCTTCACCCTTGTCGATTAAAAATCGATATCCCTCTGCTGGTGTAAATGGTGTCATCCCCAATAGTTTTGGATAGTACTCTACACCAATGCGCTGTGCTAAATCAGCCCATTGATGGTCAAATACAAATTCACCTTGACTATGCCCTTTGAGGTATAATGCAGCGGCGCCGATTAAAGTCTTGTTTCGCCAAATAGTCAAATGATTTGGCAACCAACCGTTACGTCCCGTTGCACTACCCGACACTTCTAAGTTGTTTAGCCATTCCCACTCCAAAAACGGAGTCTTCAATGGCATTGCTAAAGCATCCCAAGCAGCTTGCGGGACTTCGGCAATTTTGTTAGTCCAAGCGACTGAATAGCTAGGTTTTACTTGTTCAAACATTGCGAGATTCTCACTTCTTGACCAAACTGAACCATTCATGGCATACAATACTTTACTTAACTTAATCTAAATTCACTCAAATTTGTACTATTTTTGCGTAAAAGCCTATGAATGAGACAGAAGAGGGCACCGTAACCGTTATTTAATATCTTTCAAAAGAGGGAAAAATTCTAAAAAATCTTTTTCTAGGTCGATGTAGTTGTCTGTAAGTTCTTTTATTGCTGGTTCTAGGCGAATTTCAGTTTTATTTTTAAATCTTTGTGATAGTCTATTAGATAATCTAATTAATAAATACTCTATACCTTCTAAATTACGATACCTTCCTAACCAATCTTCTTTTGCCATTTGTGTAATAACTTGATTGGCGTAATTTGGTAATGGTTCCGGATAAGCTAAAAATGATTCGTATATTTCTGTTGTAAAATTATCTAAAGGCTGGTTTGAGTATATATACCAGTTTTTGGCCAAAAAATGGTCATAAAATCCATCTATTAAGATGCCAGCAAAGCGTCTATATACTGAACTTATTCGTTGTTTACTACGATTAACTATTAAATGCGAGTCAGTAAAAGCATCAATGAGTTGATGATGTTTTATACCTTGTTTGATTTTAGGATTTAGTTTTTCACGCTCTGCTCCTTTAACCAAATCGGCTAGTAAGTTACCTAAGCGGCTTTCAATATCCGGTTTGGATAATAGTAGATGCGCTAACCAGTTCATTTTTATTATTTATATTGAACTATAAACATCTTAGTGCATTTTACTTTATTCATGATTTAGCTTTTTCGTTAAGCTGAATAGCACGCGCGCAAACCCAATTATTCGGGAGCATTGCAGGCCATCCTTTTCTTATCGCTTCTGGACACACTGTATGAATTGTTAACTGGCAGTCAAGCATATCCAAACCAGCTTTTTGTACCTGCTTTAGTGCTTGTTTCATTACTGAGCTATCTTCAAACTCAATAGTCATGTTGCATTGAATACACACCGTATGGTGATGATTCATTTGGGAATTGGTATTTAATTCGTAGTGCTTATGTACTTCTGCTAGCTCTAACTCGCGTAAAATTTTCATTTTAGTCATGAGCTTCAAAGTTCGATAAATCGTTGATAGACTTATTTTTTCTTCGCACTTCGCCAATAATTCATGTACTTCCTCTGCACTTAAATGGCTTCCTTGAGGAAGATTCTCAAACAGCTGTAGTATTACCTCGCGCTGAGAAGTAAAACGCCACCCTTTTGCATTTAGTTCCGATTTGAGAGAACCTGGTGTACTCATAATCACTACTTATCTATATGTTACTTAGGCGCCAAACCTGTCGCATTCCTACATCTATCATGCTATTCCTTATTGCTTCAATTTGCAATAAAAAGTTTTATTGACAAAGTATTTTAAGTTTTGTTACAAAATTATTGAAATATATTTTCAATAAATAGAGATATGTTAAATAACTAATAGAGTAAATTATCAAGAATCTTAGAAAGCAATTAAGTTGTTAGAGATGCCTATCAGTAGATACATCTGATGATATCTAGAATAATTAATTGCTTAATATCCTCAACAAGGAGCTAGACGAAGACGATGCAAACATACGACAATCCGAATGTCAAGTATGGTTGGTGGGCTGGAAACGCGCGTTTCGCCAACATGTCAGGTTTATTTATTGGTGCCCATGTAGCTCAAGCAGCACTGACGACTTTATGGGCAGGCGCCTTTACTTTGTTTGAAATATCTCGGTATAACCCAGATATTCCAATGGGTGAGCAAGGATTAATTTTGTTACCGCATTTGGCAACTTTAGGTCTTGGTGTTGGAGCAGGTGGGAAAGTTATAGATACTTATCCCTTTTTTGTAGTGGGGGTAATACACCTAATTTCTTCAGCCGTTTTAGGTGCAGGCGCCTTATTCCATACTTTTAAAGCACCTAGAAACTTGAAGGGTGTGCCAGGTCGCGCGGGTAAGTTTCACTTTGAGTGGAATGACCCTAAAAAACTTGGTTTTATATTGGGACATCATTTACTGTTCTTAGGAGCAGGAGCTTTATTGCTGGTTGCGAAAGCGATGCTCTTTGGTGGGTTGTATGACTCAGCGATACATGATGTACGAGTTGTAACGAGTCCAACTTTGAATCCATTTGTTATTTTTGGCTATCAAACTCACTTTGCCAGCGTTGATAACTTAGAAGATTTAGTTGGTGGTCACGTTTATGTGGGATTACTTTTGATTGCTGGTGGTGTCTGGCATATCTTGACAGAACCCTTACCTTGGGCAAAAAGAGCCTTGATTTTCTCTGGTGAAGCAATTCTTTCTTACTCTTTAGGTGGTATTGCGTTGGCTGGTTTTGTTGCAAGCTACTTCTGTGCTGTTAATACCTTGGCTTATCCAGTGGAATTTTACGGCCCTATTTTGGAAGTTAAATTTGGCGTATCTCCTTACTTCGCTGATACTGTAGAGTTGGCAAACGGCGCCCATACAGCGAGAGCATGGTTAGCAAATGCTCACTTCTTCTTAGCATTCTTTTTCTTACAAGGTCACTTGTGGCACGCTCTACGAGCCATTGGCGTAGATTTTAGACAGGTCGGAGAAGCTCTGAATTCTGTTGAAACAGGAACACAACCTCAGTAAATATTAAGGTGGGTTTTAATACCCACTTCTTACTCATGATTGTAAATACAGAAAGAACTTTTGCAGCAGGCACTAATGCGCCCTGGCTCATTGGTAATGCTCGTTTAACAGACTTATCAGGTCAACTGCTTGGTGCCCATGTTGCACATGCAGGGTTAATAATGTTCTGGGCAGGAACAACCACAGTAATAGAAACTTTGAGATATACACCAGGTGTGCCATTGTATGAACAAGGGATGATATTATTACCCCATTTGGCTACTTTGGGTTGGGGTGTAGGCGCCGGAGGTGAAATTGTTGATACATACCCATACTTTGTCATTGGGATGTTGCATCTAGTTGCATCTGCTGTTTTAGGCGCCGGAGGTTTGTTTCATGTCTTCCGTAGTCCACCAATTTTATACACTGCTGGTGGACAAGCTGCAAAATTTCATTATGAATGGAATGACTCAAAACAATTAGGGTTAATTTTAGGACATCACCTAATTATTCTAGGATTAGGAGCATTTCTTTTGGTGCTTAAGGCGATGTACTTTGGTGGAATCTACGACGCAGCACTTGGAAACGTTCGTATCGTCAACAGTCCAACGCTTGACCCACAAGTAATATTTGGCTACTTAGTGGGAATTAAAAACGGTAGTCGAACTCTGTTAGGAATGGCAAGCGTTGATAACTTAGAAGATATTATTGGTGGTCACATCTGGATTGGCTGTATTTTAATAGCGGGTGGAGTGTGGCATATTCTAGTTAAGCCTTTTGCAGCAGTTAGAAAAATCATGCCAATTGAAAGTGGAGATGAAATACTTTCCTACAGTTTACTTGGTTTAGCATTGATGGCTTTTATCTCTACAGTATTTGTGGGCTACAATACTATAGCTTTTCCCATCGAATTTTACGATTCAGACCGTTTAGGGCTTGCAAACTCTCAATTCTTCTTGGGTGTTTTGGCATTCTTAGGTTTCATTTGGCATCGTACTAGAGCAACTCAAAATTAATCTTCACAACACAGCTAATAATGCCTGCGGTTAACAGCTAGCTGCAGGCTATTCTTGATCTTTTTCATATATAACTCATGCTAGCAACATTATTTTGTGCTTTTTGTGCTTTGGCAATAGTCATTTTAGCGCTTTCTAGTTTTTGGATAACTCTCAAGCAAGGAGCTAGTTATGTCAAGAAACTGCATCAAATTCCCTGTACTAACTGCGACTTTTTTACCAATGACTATCGTCTTAAGTGTACAATTAACCCGCTTACAGCTTGTACCGAAGAAGCTATTGGTTGTCGTGACTTTGAGTATAAAACAATTACGTGTAATGCTTGCCAAAATCACCCACGTCAGGTAAAGAAACCGGGTTTCTATATCGCTTAAAAACCAGGTTTCTGCAATTTTTTTGCAATAATTTCCATTTTGGTGTAATCTCAATACTAGTTGATTATTACTTGCAACAGATAGCAGTAAATCTAGATCACACTTGGGAGATACAATGTCTGCAAAAATTGGACTGTTTTACGGCAGTACAACGGGTAACACTGATGCCATCGCCGAACTTATTCGGAACGAATTTGGCAAAGGTTTAATCGATTTGCATTGCATGGCAGAAGCTAGCGAGCAAGATTTTGCAGACTACGATAATTTAATTATCGGCTCTCCTACTTGGGGTATTGGTAAATTGCAGCATGATTGGGAAATATTTTTTCCAAGGCTTGATTACGTAAACTTCAAAGGCAAAAAGGTTGCTTATTTTGGTCTAGGAGATCAAGTCGAATACCCGCGTAACTTTGTTGACGCAATGGGAATATTAGCTGCCAAAATTACTTCCTTGGGAGCTATACGAGTTGGTTCTTGGTCTACTAAAGGTTATCAGTTTGAAGAGTCGAAAGCTTTAATCAACTTAAAACCTGTTGAATTGAGTAATGGTTCAATAACTTTGGTCGAGTCTCAAGTAATTCACGTCAGTAATGGAGTTAGAGCTTCCATTCAAGGAAATTTTGTCGGACTTGCCATTGATGAAGATAATCAACCTGAGCTTAGTATCGAGCGTATCAAAGTTTGGGTAGCTCAAATCAAAGAAAGGTTTGGACTTTAGAGGCTTTACAAATAAATAGTATGAGGTGACTATGACAACATCTATTCGCACCTGCAGGTGTGTCATCTCGTGGTTGTGGTTGTCAGGATGATGTAATTGTAGACCCTCACCAAATTCAAGGTTGGCAAAATTTAGTTTCCGACACTACACAAAAAACTTCTCCAACCATACGTTTGTGGCAATGTCCACAAGGAGGTCATTTCTTTCACCACTTTTACCCAGATACAGTAGCTAAAGAAATAACTAAGTTTTGGAATTTAAATTATTCTTATGCTTGAATTTAAAGTTTTGGCAAAAAATGTCTAATCCTTCTTCAACACTAATACAAGGTTGATAATTCAATTCTTCGATAGCTGAAGTTATATCCAAAGTTTGACTAAAAGCTATTACTAATAGCTCATATCGAGTTAATATCGGTTTTTTCCCAAATAAAACTCTGTTCGATGCAAATTCTAAAGCTTGTGCGACTTTATCCGCAACTAAGTAAGGTACTGGTCTTAATTTTAACTCGTACCCCAGTTTTTCCGAAAGTCGCTTTAATAAGTTAATTAAAGATATTGGTTGATTATTGCTGATATTAAAAATTTTACCAGATAGCGTACTAGGCGCCGTTTGGCATAATAATAGTGCGTCAACGACATTATCTATATAAGTCATGTCAATCAAAGCTTTACCATCGTTAATTAATGGTATGCCTTTTTGACTGGCGCCAATAAGCCTTGATAATATAGTATCACCACAACCAAAAATAAGACTCGGTCGAATCGTTATCACCGATAAACCCCGATGAAAAACTTTATTAATAAGGTTTTCTGCCATTAACTTGGTCAGTGCATAAGTATTTATTGGGGATACAACCGAAGTCTCGGTTAAATTAACTCTCGGAAAGTAGTTGAAATATATGCTCGAAGTAGATACATTGATAAGTCGTTGGATTTCATAAATTTCACATCCCCTAATCACATTTCGGGTTCCAACGACATTTATATTATAGAAATCTTTATACTTACCCCAGGTAGAAGATAAAGCTGCACAGTGAAATACATATTCTTGACGTTTACAAGCAGCTAACACCGCATCCGCATCACGAATGTCAGCAGCTAAATACTTTATCCCTTGTGTCTCTAATTTTCTCCCAACTTCTTGGTTGCGACCAAGTACTGTTACCTCGACACTGGAGTTAACAGAATTTAATCTTTCTGCCAGTCGTCTACCCAGAAAACCTGTACCACCTGTAACTAAAATTTTCATTATCTAATCTTCTCTCTGTGTACTCTAGTAAATGGTGCGTGAAAGCCTTGGAGTAAAGGGTTTTATTGATGGATAATAAAAGCTTTCACGCACCCTACATAATAATTAATGATTTTTTGGGTAGGCAAGCTACGAAAAATCAACGTTTCAGCCTCGAGTCGGATGAAAGGTATAATAAGCATGTGCTATGTTGGTATTACTTACTTTTACTTAAGTTGAATAGAGAGGTAATCGTTATCGTAGTTCAAAAACAACAAATTAATTCGCAAATCAGGGCGCCTAAAGTCTTCTTGATTGATCACGAAAATAATAACCGTGGTCTTATGGATACTCGCGAAGCTTTAGAGTTGGCCGAAAGTCTAGAATTAGACTTAGTTATAGTCTCGGAAGGAGCAGAAGCTCCAATTGCGAAAATTATCAACTACGGCAAGCTTCAGTATCAAAAGAAAAAACGTCAAGGCAACAGTTCCAGACCAACGGTAAAGGAAGTTCGCTTCCGTCCAAATGTCGGTGCAGCTGATTACGAATTACGCATCAAGCAAGCTGCTGAGTGGTTGAGTAAAGGTGATTCCGTAAAATTTGCTATCCGTTTACGAGGTCGCGAAAATCAGCACCGTGAACTAGCAGGAAAAATGCTTGACCGTATCGTTAGTGACCTCAACGAAGTCGGAAAAGTTCAATCTCTCGATAAGCGTTCCCTGATTGTTCAAGTTATTCCCGCTTAAATTAATATAAATCTCTAATCGTCTAACTCAATAGTAAGGTGGGTTATCCTACCTTACTATTTATAATTTTTAGTTATAAATTATTATATAATCAATAAAATATTCTGATTGAATACAATTAGAGAAGCAACTGACTTATACTTTATTCAACAAGATTTACCACGACTGCTTATTGTAAAGGAATTTCTGAAGAAGTCAAACAGAACTTATTTGACCCGTCTTTTACAACAAAACCCGTTGGTCAAGGTATAGGGAGGGATGGGACTTAGTATTTGCTACCAATTCATTACACAACAGCATAAAGGTTCTTTAGAATGTTCCTCAAACTTAGGAGAAGGTACAGATTTTACAATCAAAATTCCTTTACACCAGCAATAAAGTTAAAATAATACAAAGGAGGCGCCTAATCTAAGACCATAGTATCATTTTTTTGTTAATTTACGCCTTTTCTAAGTATTATTCGCAAAATAATCGGGATTTCATTTTATGAGCAGGTATAATTAGTGCATAATAAACAAGTTTTTAGTTTCTTTTGTAGTAATAGTGCTGGTTATAGTAATGTATATAATCACTTTAATTGGTAAAGATATTTACCACAGAGACTATTAGGCACAGACAAAAGATTTAAAGTTGGCGCCGTTATTTAAAATAGAAGCACTGTTATATGCGTGGGAGATTTTCTCTAGAAATTTTCTAGGTAATGGACAGGTAGTGTTTTTCATGGTATTAAAAGATGCATGACTACCCGAAGTTAATTTTTATCGCGTGACTAATTTGTCTTTGTTAAGCAATACTAGATAAGAAAAGTTTACTTAATTTTGTATACGATTAATAAATTATAGTTTACTGAAGTATCTGAAGGTGTTAATTATTGCTATGATGAGATTCTAGGCAGGTAAGATGCTTGTTATGTGGATGGAAAATTTGGCGTGTAATTCGATGGAAGCAAAAAAATACAGCATAGCACTACATACTACTACACCCGAATTAGGTTTAGCGATAAGTAATTCTATTGATACACGTTCTCAGGTTTGGAACTTAGAACGTGAGTTATCAAGTCATTTACATGCTTATTTAATGGAGTTTATCAAACCACAAACTTGGAAGGATATTGCGTTTATCGCTGTTGCTAAGGGTCCTGGTGGTTTCACAGGAACACGCATCGGTATGGTTGCTGCACGTACTTTAGGACAACAGTTGAATATACCCGTGTTTG
This sequence comes from Calothrix sp. PCC 7716, assembly GCF_019977735.1. GTDB lineage: Bacteria > Cyanobacteriota > Cyanobacteriia > Cyanobacteriales > Nostocaceae > Dulcicalothrix. Next base: position 8,809,438 of record NZ_AP025018.1, read on the forward strand.
CTATTTCTACTTTGGCAGCAGTTGCGAAGATGAAAATAAACGAGAAATTAGATACAGATATTATCGCAGTACAAATGCCCGCACAACGAGGACAGTTATTTGGAGCAGTATATAAAAGCATATCTGATGAAGTAGGAATAAATACATTGCTGAACGATACCGTATTTACACCTGAAGCTTGGCAGTCTAAACTAGCCAGCTTTGATTGTTACGACTTAGTAGAAGCAAAATCTGGGTTAGCAGCAACTGTAACGAGTATTTTACAACTTGCTTATTCTGATTGGCAACAAGGTCGGCGCCCTATTTGGTCAGAAGCTTTACCTTTTTATGGACAACATCCTGTGGATATTTAAAGGTAAAATGTTATTTGTTCTATAATTACTGGTTTTGGCAATGTTACGACGCCAAATTACTTTGCCAATAATGGGGTGCGGAACTTGGGCATGGGGAAACCGTTTGCTCTGGGGATATGATACTTCTATGGACAATGATTTACAAGCCGTTTTTAACTTGTGTGTCTCCAACGGTGTTACTTTGTTCGATACGGGTGATTCTTATGGAACTGGTAAACTCAATGGTCGCAGCGAACAACTTTTAGGACAGTTCTCTCAAGCTTATTCTACAAACTCTAACGGCGCCAATCAAGATAATATCTGTATAGCAACTAAACTCGCTGCTTACCCTTGGAGGTTGACTCGTCAGTCAATGGTAACAGCTGGAAAGATAAGTGCAAAACGTCTTGGTAGAAATATTGATTTAGTGCAAATGCATTGGTCAACTGCAAATTATGCACCTTGGCAAGAACCTGCACTTCTCAACGGGTTGGCAGATTTATATGAGCAAGGATTAGTCAGAGGTGTAGGATTATCTAATTATGGTACAAAGCGTTTAAAATGGGCGCATAAATTATTATTCACTGAGCGAGGAGTCCCAATTTCTACGCTCCAAGTTCAGTACTCTTTATTATCAACTTATCCTGTGACTGAGTTAGGGTTGAAAGAAGTTTGTGATGAGCTTGGTATAAAAATAATTGCTTACAGTCCGTTAGCATTAGGATTACTTACCGGAAAATATTCTGAAGGTTCATATCCCAAAGGTATTCGGGGTTTAGCTTGTAGACAAATCTTACCGGGAATGAAACCGTTACTAGACTGTATGCAGGAAATTTCCCAAACCAGAAATAAAACTTTAGCTCAAATAGCTATCAATTGGTGCATCGCTAAAGGTACTATACCAATACCAGGCGCCAAATCTCCACACCAAGCACAACAAAATATCGGCGCTATTGGTTGGTTACTAGATAATACAGAAGTTGAAGAATTAGATAAAATTGCCGCTAGCTTAGATAAAAAGATGGTGCAAAACATCTTTCAAACTAAGTAGATAGTAATAGTAAGGTGGGCATTGCCCACCATACAAATGTGCGCCAATGGCGCACAAAAATTTAAACCTTCTTATTTTCAAGGTCTTTTATTTCTTTGAACACTCCTGCTGTCAGTACATCATTACCAGTTGGCGTAACCAACACATCATCTTCAATACGTATCCCAATACCAACCCAACGAGGGTCTATTTCGGGTTGACCTTCGGCAGGTTGCGTACCTGGTACTATATATATACCTGGTTCGACTGTTGTAATTTGACCGGGTTGTAATATTTGAGGTTTATCTTCTCCATGTTGATATACACCCACATCATGCACATCTAAACCTAACCAATGTCCGGTGCGGTGCATATAAAAAGGTTTATATTTCTCTTCTTGGATAAGAGTATCAATTTCTCCTTTGAGCAGACCTATCTCTACAAGTCCTTCGGTAATGGTACGAACGGCAACATCATGAATAAGATTATAAGGATTACCTGGTTGCACTTGAGCTATAGCTTTTTTTTGTGCTTCGAGTACTATCTCATATAATATTTTCTGCTCGGACGTAAATTTATTCCCAACTGGAAAGGTACGGGTAATATCAGAATTATAATAACCGTAAGCGCATCCTGCATCGATTAATAGTAACTGCCCTTCTTGCATTTGACTATGGTTTTCGATATAGTGCAGTACACATGCGTTGGTGCCACTTGCGACTATAGAAGGATAAGCTGGCCCCATCCCTCCTCGTAAACGAAAAATATGCTCAATTTCTGCCTGCACTTCATATTCATAACGTCCAGGTTCTACAAACTTCATCGCAGCAATATGCGCTTCAACTGCAATATCAGCAGCTTTTCGCATCAATTCTAACTCTGATTCGCTCTTAACTAAACGTAAACTATGTAGAACAAGGGCAGTATCTTCTATCGCTATTGGCCCTGTTCCCCGTTTCGGATAAGTTCGCATCAAACGTTGCCAATGCATTATTACTTTATCATTAAAGGCGCGCTCACGTCCAAGGTGATAATATATGCGACTCGCTTTTTCTAAATACGATGGTAATTTCTCGTCAAGCTCTGCAATTGAGTATACTTCGTCGGCGCCATAAATTTGTTTAGCAGCATCAACACCACAACGATAACCACTCCAAATTTCCGCATCTCTATCTTTGGGTCGAACGAACAACACAAACTTATGTTCATTGTGATGTGGTGCTAACACAGCAACAGCTTGCGGTTCATTAAAACCCGTCAAATAGAAGAAATCACTATCCTGACGATAATTATATTCAACATCATTATGCATTACCGCTGAAGGGGCACTGCAAAAAATCGCAGTTCCATCACCAATCTTAGCCATTAATTGCTCGCGACGCTGCTGATACTCATTATACATAACTGTCTAACTTCGATGGTTCCCCATAGGTTTGTTAATCCTACTGCTATGATAATCTCATTGCAAGCAAAAACAACGAGCCAGCGTGTGTGAAACTCGAAAATATATCTTTTAATAATCAACCAATCAACGAAACATCTAATAAACCAGATGCCTTACTCATACTACGAGGATTTGCCTGTTTGATGGTAGTGATAATTCACTGTTCTCCTCCTCGCAACTCTATAATATATCAAAATTATGACATATCTTGGTTGACATTCAGCAACGGTTTAGTAGCTGTATGGATATTCTTTTGCCTTTCAGGATATCTAATGGGAAAAGCTTTTTATACTCACCGCTATACTTTAGATATTGAAGGAATTATCAAATTTTGGAAAAACCGCATCATTCGGATATGTCCATTATACTACTTCACCGTGTTCATCTGCACCCTCTTTGTCTATCCTTCTATACTTCAAGCCGACAACTGGGGACATCTCCAAAGGTTGCTAACCTTTACATATCAGCCTCACATGTACGTGCGAAGTGTCCCATTTAATGATGCATTATGGTCAATATCAACTGAGATACAGTTTTATATAATTGTTCCTTTTGCATATGCGTTATTCTCAAAACTCATATCTAGTAAAAAGCGTGCTTTTGTCGCCATAATAGTAATTATTCTCACAATCGCATTCATCAAGCTAGTAATATACTTAAGTCTTTACTCACAAATTACCAATCAAATGCAGTACGCATTTACTTATTGGTATACACCATTACTGACAAATTTAGATGTATTCCTGTGTGGTTTTCTAATCAACCCGTTGATTCAATATTCAAAAACACAGTCAGTAAAACCAAACTTAAAAATTCTTGCTATTATCTTGCTAATTATACTTTACTTATATACATCACATCACTTCTATGCCCAAGAACTATGGGGACTACCTTCTAGAGGCGCCAAAGGTTTTCGTACATCAACTACAATTTTTATTCTACAACCTTTAACTGCATTAATTACTTGTATCTTTATATACGCATTTGAGAAAAAAGTATATAACTTATATACTCAGAATGCGAAATTAACGTTTACAGCAATTCTTAGAAACCCAGTGCGTGCGTTAGAAATACTTGGAGTGTTATCGTATGGTATATATGTATGGCATATGCCTATCATAAATCGGGTTGGCGCCAATTTTGCGTCTAAGGTTCCGATTGAACAGTTTTATTCAACTTTGGTTGGCACGATATTTCTTTCGTCTGTGTTGGCGACGCTGACTTATTATATAGTAGAGGCGCCTGGTTCTAAATTCAAAGTTTAGTAGTTATTATTGCTGTGACACACCCTACGTGCCAATTTGCTTAACCAGGCTTCGGCCTCGTTGTAATATTTAAATTGTGCTTCTGATGCTCTAAATTCTGTTGTGTGTACCATGCGTCTACCGTTTACCCATTTTTCACCGTAATATTTATGTAGCATTTCATGGTAAATGACAAATTCTACTACGTATTGCGGGATTATTGGTTCGTCTAGTGTTAGGCTGATGACTATTCTGTCACGTGCTGGTTCGTAATGTCCAAATTTACGGTAGGTTTGCATTTGACTCCAAATTAAACGCGGTTTGGTTAATGCGTTGCTGAAGTACTCGCTGTTGATTTTGTCAAATAATGTTTCTAAGTTGTAATGCGAACCTTTACCGTCTTCAGAGACTGTCTCGACAATTAAGTCTAATTCTAATAAAATGTCGCTAAATTCGTCTAAACTCGCATATTCTCGAATTATTCGCGTATTTGCAGGACTTTTTCCTTGTAATGATGTTTGAACTAATGCTGTTAATACTTCTTCTCCTGCATTTGTAAATCCTTCGCTTATTATCAAATTTATATCGTTCCCAACCCAACGACTTCGATATAGTCCAGCCAAATTTGTAATTTCTACTACAAAATTCACTGATTCATGCCCATATTTGCTGCATAGTTTTTTTGCTATTGTGTAAACACGCTGAGTTGCTTCTATATGTAACTTTACACTTTCACTAGTGCCCAAATATTTTAACCAAGCATAAATTTGTCGCGATGAACTTGTCAGGTTAGCTGGTGTGACTTGTTGAGTAAAACATATCTTTTCTATTGCTTGCACAACTTGATGTATACAGTCGCTAACTTCGTGTATTTGCCCACAGTCAATATGTGAATTTTGAGCTAACTGTGATATTTTCCACAAAATCGCTCGTTGTTGCGTTTTAATGTTCTTAATTCCTATCGTTTGCACCATCGAACGCAGATGGGTACCTGTAGATGGTAAGTTCTGCAAATCAATATTCTTAAGAAAATAATACGCTTGACGCGAACGTGCTGGCAACTGATGCGGTGTTACTCTCGCATCAGCACATAAACGTTCGACTGTCTCAACCGAAGTGAGGACAAAATGCGCGAACGTTGGGACATCCGCATCCCTAACTCCTATCTTTAATTGTTCCTGCGCTTTCTGAGCAGCTTTTACCAACCCGCGAATTTGCAGCATTGTTTATCATTTCTTAGCTGCATGAATTGTACCAAATAAGAGGGAAAACACAAAGCTCGAAACTAAACTTAAAAACTTTACATTTCTATCGGTTCTAATTATTTTTCGCCAAACCCTTGACTCAATCCCAGATTTATAGTATTTATGTATTAAGTAAAAATTTTGTGATAAGAGCATTATAAACGATTCAAGTCAAATAATTTAAATAAACAGGAGTGGAGTTGATGAAGCTATCGAGATTAAACTTAGGCAGTGTTGTAGCTGTTGGTCATGACAAAGGACACTTACAGTTGTTGCTACAAACTACTGATGAACTTGAGTTGATAGAAATAGAGGCGCCTGTTGCGGCGTATGATGGGTTACAGCGACTTAATAATATAGTTGCATCTATTTCTAGTAATGCTTTACCTTCGGCGTCCTTTAGGGTAGAGATGCTGCCTGTAGACTCATCGATGGCAAATGCTCTGGGTTACGATGCAGAAAACCATATATTACAAGTCGAATTTAATAATGGTGCAGTTTACCAATATACAGGAGTCGAGTCAGAAATTTGGGATGAGTTACAAGAAACTGATTCTATTGGTAAATATTTTAACCATCAAATTAAAGGTAACTACCAGTGCGAACAAGTCGATGATGACTGCTGTTAATTACCTTATTTAAACGTTCCTGGTTGCTCCTGGCTAATTGTAAACGACAATTAGCCATTTCTTGCATTACTTTAATTTAATTTTATTTAAAATTACTAGTATTAAATTTTGCATTATCATTTAAGTAATAATTCTCAATAGGTATAAATTTATCGCTGATGTTTGTTTGAAACGGTGAAGTCAAAATAAATGGCGCCTGAATAACAGTATGATTAGGTTTGGAGTTATTAGCCCAAAGAATATAAGTTTGAATAGGAATACCAAGACTTCTACCAGTACGAATACGGTAAAACTCTGGATTTAACTTTGGAGTATCATAGCTAAATATTTCCACCTTCCCATTGATACCAACCAACTCACCCTTCTCATTTAAGATTGGACCACCACTCATTCCTGGCAACACAGCGTTATCATAAACTAAACCATAACCCTTTACAGAAATTGGCTTTAAATACGGAGCATTAAAAATCACTTTACCAGGGACAAAATGATAAATGGGACGTTTAATAGCAAAGGAACGTCCAGGAAAACCTGCAGAATAAAGTTTTTGATTACGCTGTAACGACTGCGAACTACCTAATTTGGCAACTGGGTAATTATTATCACTAGTAAATTGAACGATTGCAGCATCAACTCCTGGTAATTGACTAATAGAACCTTGGTTTATCAGGTAACTCTCACCATCTGAAGTAATAATTTTATAATTAGAAATAGTCTCATCAACAACATGCCAGTTTGTCAGTACAGAATAAACATTACCTTGCTTTTTAACAATAACTCCAGACCCGGAAGAATTATCTACACTATCTATTAAAACTGTAAACTTTTGTGTCATTTCATCTACCTGACTTTCGGTCTGCGCTACAGCTACTTGCGCTTGTATAATAAAGGCAGATATTCCTGCGACTGAAAAAAATGAAGTGAATTTCATTCAATTTAATATGAATAATATTGAAGATGCAATTAACTTAGCTAATTCAGTAAATTTACACAATATACTTCAGCAAAAAAATAATCTTTATTAATCAACTCTTTAAATTATATATCCCTAAGCATTATTCAAAGATACTTAATGCTTACAGTGAACTTTTACTTTTCTATTTGGGGTCTTGCTTGATTACCCAGGCAAGGAATTTAACGATTGTGCAAACCCAGCGTTAAAGTATGAAGATTTGTAATTTTTTGTAAACACTATCTTAAGGTGCCGTAGCAATAAAATTGACCTTTAGATAGAGAAAAAACTAAACTTATTTAGCTAGCCTTATTTATATATTTAAATACCCTGACAACGGATGTAACGGATAAAACGGATAGATTATTTAAAATAACAAGATTTGTTTGCAACCAATGGCTCATCCGTTACATCGTTTATATCTGTTGCAAAAATATCTTCATGTTAGTGTTTTTTACAATCATATAAATACAAAGCAATTAAATAAAAAAGTAATTGTGAGGATTTATGAAAATAGATTATCTGGTTGCAGGTAGCGGTTTATCAGCACTGGTGTTTGCTGCTTTGATGGCAAAGTCTGGTAAGAAAGTTCAAGTTTTAGAAGCGCATGAATATCCAGGAGGATTTGGACATACATTTGAACTAGCAAGAAAATACAAGTTTAACGCACAACTTCACTATGTTTGGGACTGTGGAGAAGGGCAAGTAGTAAACCAAATATTAAAAAAACTAGATTTAGATAAAGAAGTAACCTTTGAGCAGTATAATCCAGATGGTTTTGACCATATGAGAATGCCTGGTTACTCGTTAGATATCCCTTCAAGTAGCGAAGAATTAATTAATCGATTAGTCAATCTTTTTCCGCAGTACGCACATAGCATTAAGAGATTTGTATTGGAAGTAACAAAAGCAAGAGAGGGATTACGTAGGTTAACTCCTCCCATTAACCCTTCTAAAATTATCAGCGATTTAGGTCAGTCATTTTGTACTTTGAGCTATTTGAATAGTACGCTCCAAGATGTTTTCGATAAGTTTGGATTGCCTCAAGAAGCACAAACACTGTTAGCATCGCAATGGCCAGATTTTCTGTTACCTCCAGACCAACTATCTTTTTATGCTTGGATAGTTTTATTTACCGCGTATCAAGCAGGCGCCTATTATCCAACAAAACATTTTGAGCATGTAATAGATTCATTAGTCAAGGTAATTGAAGACAACGGAGGAAAAGTTTTTCTCAACCATGAAGTCACAAATTTTATAGTTACTGACAAAACAGTTGCGGGAGTAAAAGCAATAGATAAGAAAACTCGTAATACTCATGAGTTTACGGCAGAAACCACGATTTGTAATATTGACCCCAAACGAGCTGCTGAAATGATAGGGGTAGATAAATTCTCACGGACGCTACAAAAAAAGCTGAACTATGAATATTCCCCTTCTAACTTTATGGTTTACTGCGTTGTTAAGGATATTGACTTACGAGACTATGGTTTTGGGAAATGGAACACCTTTCATACTGGACATCGTAATTTAAACGAAGCATTTTATCAAATGTATGAAAATCACGACTTTTCAAATCCGAGCTTTGCCATTACTACACCAACACTAATTACAGAACATACGCGCGACTGTCCAGAAGATTGTCAAATTATTGAATTTCTCACCGTCGCTAACTATGATTACTTTAAACAACTGAAAACTAGTAATAAAAAAGCTTACAAAGAGAAGAAAGAAGAAATATTAAATTACATACTCGATGTAGTTGAGAAGAACTATATACCCAACTTAAGAAAACACATTGTTTTTCAAATTACAGGTAGTCCAACAACAAACGAAAGATTTTGCTGGTGTCCACAAGGTAACTCATATGGTTCTAACTTGACACCGAAAAATATGGGTATAGGCAGATTAAATTACCAAACATCATTAAAAAACTTTTACTTTTGTAATGCCTCTTCAGGTTATCCAGGATTTGCACCTACTTTTTGGACAGGGGCAAGGTTATATCAAACATTATCTAATAATTGGTTCATACAAGATAAGTAGGGTGAGTTAAAGCTATTACAACTTATCAATCAAACAAAAATTAAAATGCTTTTACGCACCTCTTCTACATAATAGCAATTTCATTAAATAGGAGTATAAATATGAAAATTGCAATTATCGGTTCTGGCGCCAGTGGGATGGTGGCAGCATACCTGCTTAACAACAAACACCACGTTACAGTTTTTGAAAAACAACCTATCTTAGGTGGAAATATTAGAACGCTAAATAAAAACGTTAAATCTACTCAATGTCAGAGCAACGTGTATTTAGAAGGTGGAGTAATAGAATTTCCTCTAAAATTTTACAACTTTATTAAATTGATGATAGAACTTGGAGTAGAGCTAGAACCAGTTGATATAGGTTCATCACTATTCTTCAAAGATGGGCGCCGTTTTCTTTCAGCTTCAGCAAACCGCAAGAACTGCACACGCATCAAAAGTTTCATAGAGTATATAAAATTTAACAGTCTGTATGCTCGTTCGGCTTATTTCTCTTTAAAAACGCACTTTGTTACAGCCCAAGATTTGTACAACAAATCAATGGCAGAGTACTTACGCTCAGACTGTATCAGAAACTGCTGGATAAAACTGATGACAATGTACAGTTACTCAATGCCATATGAAATTATTAGTGAATTTCCGGCAGAACTAGCAATTCCAGCGCTGAGAGAATACGTCTATACAGGATGGGTAAGAATAAAAGGAGGAGTATATTCATACATTGAAAAAATCTTAGACAAGTTCAACGGTGATATATTATCAAACGTCGAAATTATAGACATTTCCCGAAAATTAGATGTAGTAAAAATTAAACTAGCTTCTGGCGCCACATACAAATTTGATAAAGTTATTTTTGCAACACCACCAGACCAAGTATTAAAATTGCTGTCAGACCCAACAGACGAAGAAATCAAACGATTTTCAGCATGGAATAAAAACACAGCAACAACAGTACTGCACACAGACGCATCAATATATAACCGCTACGGAATTCAAAAATATTCAGAATTTGACTTCTTTCAAACCGAAAAAAGCTGGGGATATAATGCATACCTCAACCAACTTTGTGGAGTGCCAACAAATATAGACAACCCACAATACAACCTAGCCTTCAACCTCAACAGTTTAATAAACAAAAACAAAATAATTCATACTTTTGAACATCATACACCTCTATATACCGTCGAAGCCTTCAAACATAGAAACGAAATAATTAAAACCAACGGAGAAAATAACACATATCATGCAGGAGCATACTTAGCAGACGGTCTACACGAAGGCGCCGTAACATCCGCCATACGAGTAGCCACAACAATAAACAAATTATAACGTGGGGCACGCCACAAACTAAAGCACCATATATATTTAATTTTATTACATATTGATTGAAGTTTTTAGGCGCCCTTAATATCGAAAGATTAAGAGTATAATTCTGATTATATTCAAAACAAAAAACTTGAATTTTTCAGTAATTATTTATACAATAACTATTTTCAATATTGTTATTTCCATATAGTATTAGTTTACCAGATATACAGGGTCACACAAGTGAGCTACGATAACGTTTGTAAACTACTAGCTGAAAAATATCCATTGGAATTTGTGCGTTGGTTGCTTCCAACAAGAGCGAGAAAAGTCACAGTCTTAAAAACTGAATTAAGTATTGAACCAATACGTGCAGATTCTGTGATATTCTTACAAGCAGGAAACCGGATTCTTCATATTGAATTTCAAACTTTAACAAAATCTGACCCTCCAATACCCTTCCGAGAATTAGATTACTCGGTCAGAATCAAACGGCAATTTAATCTTCCGGTAACACAGGTAGTAATTTTCTTGCAAGAAACCGACGACGAAATAGCCAAAACTGACGAATATCGAGACGAAACCACAGTCCATAAATATCAAGTCATCCGTATGTGGGAGCAAGACCCTAGACTATTTCTCAATAATACTGCTTTACTGCCACTGGCGCCATTAGCACAGACAAGCACACCAGAAGCGTTATTATCGCAGGTTGCCCAGAAGATTGCTACAATTTCAAATAAAGGTGAAAGGCAAAACACAGCAGGATATACAGAAATATTAGCTGGTTTGAGGTTTGACAAAAACTTGATTCGTAATTTATTAAGCGAGGACATCATGAAAGAATCGGTTATTTACCAAGATATATTACAACAAGGCAGACAGCAGGAAGCATTTGAATTAATTCATCGTCTTTTAAATCGACGTTTTAAAAACGTAGATGCGTTATTAATTGAGAAGGTAAGAGCTTTGTCTACCGAACAGCTGGGAAACCTAGCAGAAGCATTGTTAGATTTTCAAAATGTATCTGACTTAAAAACCTGGTTAAATCAGCAATAGAATATTAGTTATATATATTAGGTCAGAACTATTATATCTGACCTTTTTAATGTTTTAATAAAATCTGTATACGATTGGCGCCTCTACAGTAGTACAAGATGTGGGAAAATCTACACTAATGTCAATGTTGCAGCGAAGTTACAGAATTGCTCAAACATCCATAATTTCAGGGATATATGGAAGGTGGTTGTAGAACTGGTGAAATTGCCGCTCGAAATATTTTACTCTCTTTAGGATTCAAGCACTTGGATTAATATAGATATATATAAACCAACTTCGGCACCTTACAATCATAAATAAAAATCTATGCTTATTCAAGAAAAACCGCAACAGCGCAATTGGAAACCGATAATTAAGGAACTTGAAGCTGTACTAGGATACAAAAATGTTGTGCAGCGTCGTGAAGAGCTTATTACTTATGAGTGTGATGGTTTAGCTAGTTATCGTGAGCGTCCTGCTTTGGTGGTGTTACCTCGAACTACTGAGCAAGTTGCAGCTGCTGTTAAAATTTGTAATAAGTATAATATACCTTTTATTGCACGTGGTTCTGGTACTGGATTATCTGGAGGCGCCTTACCCGTTGAAGAGTGTGTGCTAATTGTTACCTCAATGATGCGGCAAATATTGAATGTAGATTTAGAGAATCAACGTGTAGTAGTGCAACCGGGAGTTATAAACAGTTGGGTAACACAGACGGTAAGTGGTGCTGGTTTTTACTATGCTCCTGACCCTTCGAGTCAAATTATTTGTTCAATAGGTGGGAATGTCGCTGAAAATTCAGGTGGGGTACATTGTCTCAAGTACGGTGTGACAACAAATCATGTGTTGGGACTCAAAATAGTTACTGCGACTGGTGATATTGTTGATTTGGGTGGAATGCTTCCAGAAATGCCTGGTTATGATTTAACTGGTATATTTGTTGGTTCTGAAGGAACTTTGGGTATTGCGTGTGAAGTGACATTGCGTATTCTCAAAGCTGCTGAGTCTATATGCGTACTGCTTGCTGATTTTACTAATGTTGAAGCTGCTGGCGCCAGTGTTGCCGATATTATTAGTGCAGGCATTATTCCTGGTGGTATGGAAATAATGGATAATCTCAGCATCAATGCAGTTGAAGATGTCGTTAAAACAAACTGCTATCCACGAGATGCCACAGCTATATTACTTATTGAAATAGACGGTTTAGAAGTTGAAGTTGCTCATAGTAAAAAATTAGTTGCAGAAATTTGTCGCAATAACGGCGCCCGTAATGTTACCTCAGCAAGTGACCCCGAAACCCGTTTAAAATTATGGAAGGGTCGAAAAGCAGCATTTGCAGCAGCAGGACACGTTAGCCCAGATTATTATGTACAAGATGGAGTCATTCCACGTACACAATTACCATACGTATTAAAAGAGATTGAAGAATTAAGTCAAAAATCAGGATATCGAATAGCCAACGTCTTCCATGCAGGAGATGGAAACTTACACCCACTCATCCTTTATAACAATTCCATACCTGGTGAATTAGAAAAAGTTGAAGAAGTCGGCGGCGAAATTTTAAAATTATGTGTCCGCGTTGGTGGTAGCATATCTGGAGAACATGGAATCGGCGCCGAAAAACGCTGCTACATGTCCGAAATGTTCTCAGACTGCGACTTAGAAACAATGCAGTTTATCCGACAAGTATTTAACCCCAAAGGTTTAGCTAACCCCACCAAAATCTTCCCCACTCCCCGCACCTGTGGAGAAGCAGCAAGAGTAATAGGAGATGGCGCCAAGAAATTTGAAACGGCTGGAGTCGAAAGATACTAATGGTTTTTGTCACTTAATTTGGTTGGTTGGCGCTAATTGTAAGGTGGGCACTGCCCACCCTACTACAACTCATAAATCAAAATATTTACAGATTATGTTAGAAATCTCCAGTAAGATAATTATACCAGAAAATGAAATCGAAATTAACGCAGTACGCTCAGGAGGCGCCGGAGGTCAAAACGTAAACAAAGTTGCAACTGCCGTGCATTTACGCTTTGACATTCAAGCATCTTCCTTACCTGAGTTCTACAAAGAGCGCTTATTAAACCTCAAAGATAAACGTATTACCCAAGATGGTGTCATAGTTATCAAATCTCAAGAACACCGCACCCAACTTCAAAATCGTGAAGAAGCTTTAAAAAGACTTCAAGAACTTATAAAAAGTGTTACCGTTATCAAATTAAAACGAAAAGAATCTGTACCAACTCGTTCTTCACAGTTACGGCGCCTTGATAGTAAAAAGAAACGTGCCCAAACCAAGTCAAATCGAGGAAATGTTACAGACTATCAATAAAATCATAAAAACCCGGTTTCTGTGCAAATACTTCCTGACATGGAACTTTATAGCTAGGATATTGTCCATAGTTGGTAGTATCCTGCATTTTAGATTTTAAAACGATGGTGTTAGACTTCAATATCAAGGTTCGCCCTCACGGGTATGTATATAGCGACTTTGGTTTTTACCCTAGTAAATATACCGAAATTGAAGTGACATCACCAGCACAGGATACTATTGCCAAATTAGAAGCGGATATAGCCGACTTAGAAATTATGAGCAATCAACTAGCACAAGCTAAACAGCAAAAGAACCAGCAAACTCTTGAATCAAAAATCGAATTTGGTGTACAAGAGTTAGAGCAAATAGCCGAAAGAATTAATTATTTAGCGGCTCAACTCGAAACCGAAATGCACAACTTTAAAAGTGTTGCCGTCGAGGTCAACAAAAATTATCATCAACAGCAATTAAATTCAAATAATTCTAAAAATAACTTAAAATCCAGCCGTTGGATACCTTTAAACATTTGGGACATCCATTTCTCGTCAATTCCAACAATTATCAAACGTGGTACAAAATTTATTATAGTTGAAAAAATCGTTAATTTATTCAAATCTTAACTTAATTTTTGAGTATGGTTGCGGTAAAAACCAAATATTCTATTCCCTTCTTAATATCTTTAGATAGAGTTAACCCTCAATCTGTCGAATGATGTAATAATCTGTAATAAAAATTATCACATAAAGGTAGGGAAAAATTATTATAAACTGAGTTATGCTTCTTAAACCAATTAATCAGCAAGTTGTTGCTATAATGGGTGCCTCCAGTGGCATCGGTCGGTTAACAGCATTTATGTTCGCGCAAAAAGGCGCCAAAGTCATGGTATCCGCTCGTTCGGAAGCGGGATTAAAATCGTTAGTTTCGGAAATTCATTTATTCGGTGGTGAAGTAGATTACGTTGTTGCTGATGTCAGCAATATTGAACAAGTTAAAGGATTTATTGAGAAAACAGTAGCACGATATGGGCGCCTAGATACATGGGTGAACGCAGCAGCTACAGGCGTAATGGGTCGCTTTGAAGATGTTACAGTTGAAGAATTTCAGCGTGTAATTGATGTAACATTGATGGGTCAAGTCAACGGTGTAACAGCAGCTTTACCTTATCTAAAGCAACAAGGAGGAGCAATTATTTGTGTTTCATCAATGGAAGGTAGAAGAAGTCTGCCATTGCAAAGTGCATACTCAACAGCAAAGCATGGTTTAGAAGGATTTTTAGAAGCTTTGCGTGTTGAGTTAATGCACGAGAAAGTACCCGTTAGCGTTACATCGATACTTCCATCAGTTATAAATACACCTTACTACAATAAAATTCGTACCAAGTTGGGCGTCAAACCAACAGGAATACCACCTTATTATCAACCAAACGTTGTTGCTGAAGCAATTATTTACGCAGCAGAAAATCCAACGCGCGATTTTATTGCTGGAGATGTTGGCAGAGTGTTAGATGTACTTCAACGACTCTCACCAGGATTAATAGATACAATATTAGCAACAATAGGTTTTGTTGGACAGCGCACAACCGAACCAAAATCTGAAGCTGCACCCGATAACTTATATGAACCGATTGAAGGGTATGACAAAATAGAGGGTGATTTTGGTCAGTTAACAATACCAACTTTTCTAGATAACCTCGATAAAAATCCAACGCTCAAATGGGGTCTTGCTGCTGCTGTAGGAGCTGCCACCATTTTAGGCTTACTCCCTAAAGATCAAGTTTAACATTCCTTATCTCGTGCAAATCTTGTGCAAATCTTGTGCAAATCTTGTGTAAATCTTGTGTAAATCTTGTGGAATGGGCATCCCTGCCCGTTCCATTAAAAGCTGCCTTATTTAGTAAAACTTCTTTACTCAACATTTTGCACCATAAACTTATTGAGAGTAAAAAAGCTTGTAACGCTTATTTTTGCGTAGTTAGGCATAGCCCTGCTACCATTGCCCTTGAAGGTGCAATATGTAAATTTATAAATCTATACCTCTATCTTGTAGCTGCTTTAATAATTCTTGATAACGCTGACGTTCCTGAGCAAGTTCGTTTTGCGCTGCTTCCTTATTAAGTCGTTCCGTTTCAGCAAGTTGTTCTGCTTGCTGGCGCCGCTGTTGTTCGAGTTGTCGTTGTTGTTGTTCAAGCAAAGCGCGTTGTTCTGCTTGCTGACGCTGCTGGTCTAACTCTACGGGTGTCACAAACTTTAATCCGTCAGGACGATAAATTTCGAGCGTTGTTGTTATTACGAACCTTATTTTTAAGCGTGGACTTGTCCACCCATTAATATTAATGATTTGTTTTAAACTCTTTTTCGACCGTAACCAACCTTGTAAGTTGTTTTTCTGTGGGTCATAAAGGTAATATTCTTCTACACCATGTTTCTCGTAAAAATCGCGCTTTTTATCCATTTCTGCTTTAGTGTTACTTGGTGATAAAATTTCAAATACCACCTGTGGTGCAATATTTGCTTCTTGCCACTGCAAGTAACGACCCCTGTCACCCTTTGGTCTACCAAATACCACCATTATATCGGGAGCGCAGCTTTTATCTTGCCCTTGAACTGGATACCATAATAAATCACCAGCAATAAATATATCTTGAATTGCTGCAAATAATATTTCTAAACCTTCTTTAATTAAAACAATCCAACGAAATTGTACTGTATTGTCTGCCATTAGTTGACCGTCGCTTTCTGGGTAGATAACGAAATCATCAGCAGCATCTTTATCTTTATATGTGACTTGTCGTACCATATTGCAGCACCTCCAGTTTGGCATGAGGTAATTATCCTCAGTTTAACGGCAGATGCGGTAAGTTACCACCGCATGAGATGGTAGTAAAATATCATGAACTCTATATGTACTATTTATCTTATATGACAGATATTTAACTGGTACTTGATATTACTTTATGTGTTAGTGCTAAATTGGCAAGAGACACTTATCAAAAACTCTTGGGCAAAAATGCGTGCATCATTGATAAAATCATCTTTACTGATGTTCTTTTTGTTACTTGCCAAGCCAGCAACAGCAGAAATTATTCCAGATGGTACGCTGCCAACGAATTCTAAAGTCATACAACAGGGAAATACAACTTTTATTGAAGCAGGTACTATTAAAGGTACAAATTTATTTCATAGTTTTGATGAATTTTCTATATTCTCTGGAAATACAGCTTATTTTAATAATTCCTTAAATATTCAAAATATTATAAGTCGAGTAACGGGTACATCTATTTCTAATATAGACGGATTGATTCGCGCAAATGGGAATTCTAATTTATTCTTATTAAATCCCAATGGGATTATATTTGGGCAAAATGCAAAGTTAGATATTGGTGGTTCGTTTATTGGCACATCTGCCAATAGTATGAAATTTAATGATGGTTTTGAGTTTAAAGCTACTAATTCCGAATCAACACCTTTATTAACAGTGAGTACTCCCATTGGTTTACAGTTTGGCGCCAATCCTGAACATATTACTAACTTTTCTCGTGCCACTAACCAAAACGATGAGATTATCGGTTTATCTGTACCATCAAGAGCAACTTTAGCTTTAGTGGGTGGACAACTTGTGATTGATGGTGGCAATTTAACGGCGCCTGGAGGCAATATAGAATTAGGCGCCATTAGTGCAAATAATACCGTTAATCTTATACCTACAAATTTTGGTTGGAAACTAGGTTATGAAAATATTAGTGGTTTCCAAGATATTCGTGTAATTAATAATGCTACTGTTGCAAGTAATTTTAATGGTAGAGGTAATATTACTATTACAGGCAATAATATTGATATTTTATCTAGTCGTATTCAAGCTGGTATTAATTCTGGATTGCAATTAAATAATCAACCTGGAGATATTGCTCTTAACTCTCAAGGAAATATTATTGTTGATGCTGGGGTAATTACGAACCAAGTTGATGGTATTGGAAATGCTGGTAATATTAAGTTGACGGCACAATCACTTGTTCTCAATAATGGAACCGAAGTTACTGCAAATAATTTGGGTGAAGGTAATGCTGGTAACATTAATATTAAAGCTACAGATACTATTTCGCTATCGGGAGTCGCAACCAATGGTTCCTCTACAGTCATAGGTGCAAATTTATTCGGTGCCAAAGGTAATGGAGGTGAAATTACCGTAATTGGTGCAAATTTATCTTTATTTGACGGTGCCACTATTACGACCCATACTCTTGGAGAGGGGAATGCTGGTAATATTGAAGTCAATGCTAGCAACAACATCAATATTACTGGTTTAGGTAGTAACGGATTTACTTCGGGTATTGGTAGTCAGGTTTTCCCAGAAGCTGTGGGAAATGGTGGTCAAATAGTTTTAAATGCTCCAATGGTAACTTTATCAGATGGCGCCAATGTCGTCGCTCATACTTTTGGACAGGGAAACGCTGGTAGCATTGAAATTAATGCTCAAAAAGTTTTTTTAGACGGTTTAGCAAGTAATGGTGAATCTAGCGGTATAGGTAGTGCTGTTTTTGAGAATGGCAAGGGAAACGCTTGAGAAATCGTTATTAATACCAATTCTTTGTCTGTAACCGATAGTGCTTCATTATTTGTCGCGACTTTCGGACAAGGGGATGCTGGTAGTATAAGCATAAATGCGTCAGATAATGTAATTTTTGATGGAGTTGGCGCCAATGGTCGTTCGAGTAATGCGTTTAGTACTGTAGAAGAAAAATCTAGCGGTGATGGTAAAGAGATAAATATTACAGCAAATACCTTAAATGTTAATAATGGAGCTGTTATTGGTACTACTACACGCGGTAAAGGTGACGGTGGCAATATCAATATTAAAGTTAATCGTTTAGAAGCACAAGGAGGCGGAGAAATACTCAGTACTAGTCGCAGTAGTGGAGATGCAGGTAATATTACTGTAAACGCAACTGAAAGTATTAATTTTTCTGGCAACGACCCAAATTTTTCTCAAAGATTAGCACGTATAGGTAGACCGATAGTACGTAACGAGGGTGCTGGAAGTGGTTTGTACGCTAACACCGATGAAAAATCTACCGGAAAAGGCGGTAACATTAACGTTAACACACTAAGCTTTACAATTACCGATGGCGCCATAGTTAATACTAGTGCCTTTGGACAAGGTTCCACAGGTGACATTCAAATTAAAGCTTCTGATTTATTTATGAATGCTGCGGATATTGCATCTTCCAGTCTTTTTGGTCAAGGTGGCAACATTAATTTACAAATTGCAGAGTCTATATTGCGTAATCAAAGTACAATTTCAACACGAGCAGGAAGCGAAGCTAGTGATGGTGGAGATGGAGGAAATATTAGAATCAATGCTAACGTATTAACAGCTTTAGAAAACAGTAGCATTAATGCTAATGCTTTTCAAGGACGTGGTGGAAATATTCAAATATCAGCTTCTGGTTTACTTCTTTCTCCCGATAGTTCTATTACTGCTAGTTCGCAACGAGGAATTAATGGCAATATCCAAATTAACACACCAGATGTTAATCCAGAAGCAGGATTAATAGAACTTCCAAATAATTTTTCCGACCGCTCTAATTTAATAGCTCAAGTTTGTCCAGCATTTCAGGGTAATTATTTTACAATAACTGGACGTTCCGGTTTACCAGCTAACCCATCTGATACAATTCGCACTAATCTAACTGAAACTGTTGATTGGGTGGCGCCAAATTTTCCTAAAACCAAACCTGATAAAGTAATTAATTATCAAAATCTAAAGCCGAAAACTACAACTAACATTATCGAAGCAACTAGCTGGGTTAAAAATAAACTTGGAGAAGTCATGTTGGTAGCGTCTACACCAAGTATCCAAACTGCTAGTACTGCATCTAGAGATTTTTGTCAACAGTAAACATAGACCCTATTATATGTTATAAGTTGTTATTTTCAGAATAATAAAGTAAAATTGAGTAGTTTCTTTGAGTTAATACTCACGACTTTACTATGAAGTCACTAGATTGTTTTAAAATTTATAAAAAACATTAAATTGTCATTCTGAACGTAGCGTAAACGGAGTTTTCCCGCAGGGAAGAATCTGAGATTTCAAAATATATACCAGATGCTTCACTGCGTTCAGCATGACAAGGGAAGAAACTCCTAAGAAGTAGGAAATTTGATATCAATTACCATTGGTGGCGAATACTATCGTATATTTCTATATACTTATCACCAGGATGGTTCCATGAGTAATCGTATTCCATTCCTTGAATTGCTAACTGACGAAATAGGTCGGGACTGATATTATATAAATCTATCGCTCGTCCCATTGCTGATTCTAAAGCGTAGTTATCTAGGTCAAAGAATACAAACCCGTTACGTGTTTCTTTGGAGTGCATTTGGTCGTAGTCCCAGTCAAATACTGTGTTCACTAACCCACCAACACCTCGCACTATTGGCACTGTGCCATATTTTAGACCAATTATTTGCGTTAGCCCACATGGTTCATAGTTACTTGGTACAACTATCATATCGGCGCCTGCATATATTAGGTGCGATAATTCCTCGTTGAATCCTAATTCAATGTGTACATCTGGGTTCTCTGCTAGGAAAGATTGTTCGTGAACAAACCAACTATTGATACTGGGTTCAGTGGCAGCACCAAGTAAAACAAATTGGGCGCCGCGTTCGAGGGCATGATAAATTGCATGGTGAACTAAGTGTACACCCTTCTGAGCATCAAGGCGCCCAATATAAGCAATTAAGGGTTTATCACTATCACCTAACTTTAACCGTTCGCGTAAAGCCTTTTTATTATATTGCTTCTGTTCAAAATCTTCACAAGCGTAATTGAAAGGAATATATTTATCAACTTTGGGATTCCAAAATTCAAAGTCAATACCGTTGAGAACTCCTTGGAACTTATCGCGATGTAAGTATAAAGTATGTCCTAAGCCGCAGCTAATATCAGTATGTTCCGCTTCCCAAGCATGATGCGGTGATACTGTTGTAACAGCGTTTGAATATACAATACCCGCTTTCATCATATTTAGTGCAAATGGATTAAAGTTATCCTGTAACTTATCGTACTGATAATAATATTCAGGACGGTTCAAACCAGTTGCTTCTAAAACCTCGTTTCCACATATACCTTGGTGTTTAAAATTGTGGATAGTATAGCAAACGCGCTGGAATTCCATACCGTTATACTTATATATCTCGTATAACATTACAGGTATTAAACCAGTTTGCCAGTCATGACAATGAATAATATCTGGGCATTTGTTACTTTGCTGCAAGAACTGCAAAGCTGCTTTACTAAAGAAAGCAAACCGCATATTGTCGTCATTGCACCCGTAGTAACACCCACGATGGAAAAAGTTGTCTTCTGAATGCGGTTCAATAAAGAAGCAAACTCGACCGTGTACCCAACCGCAATATACAGAGCAATGAATTCGTCCACCATACCAGGGTACCCAGAGTTCGCGGTACGCATCATGTAATCCCCATATATGGTCATAACGCATACAATCGTACATGGGAAGAATCAATTCGACACAATGCCCCTTGTTCTCTAACTCCCTACTTAGTCCGTACACGACATCGCCCAAGCCACCTGCTTTTATTACAGGCGCACACTCTGAGGCTATTTGTACAATGTACATTTTTTACCCCCCGGTTAATAAAAATTAATCTTATCCATCTTCTAAAATATATGCAATATGTACTTTAGAGCAAAATATTTTACTATTATTATTCGCAACGCATCGTTTTTGTAAATTTTATCAAACTAAAGTATGACTATTTTCGATGGAGACGAGGCGCGATTTATCCCAACTTTTTCCCGATACCCAAGCGAAAGCGAAATTTATAGTATGTATACAAGAAAGCCAACAAACGCATTCAAATAAATATAACGGAGATTAAAAATATGTCTAATGAAGCAATTGAATTATCACTGGATGAACTTGATAATGTCGCAGGTGGTTTATCTT
This sequence comes from Calothrix sp. PCC 7716, assembly GCF_019977735.1. GTDB lineage: Bacteria > Cyanobacteriota > Cyanobacteriia > Cyanobacteriales > Nostocaceae > Dulcicalothrix. The sequence goes on from NZ_AP025018.1 coordinate 8,830,987, forward strand.
TAATACTAGGTGATATTGGTGGGTTTGCGTCGAGTGCCAACAATAGTTTTTATCAAAAAACTTTGAATATTGCTCAACAAACCTATGCAGGTCCTAATGGAAGCTATACTGGTTCACTATTCAATTTTAGTGAAGTAGCATCTAGTGCTGGGCAAAATATTGTTATTAGCTAGGTCTTCTGAGATGTTGGCGCGTAATTTCAAGCGCCACGCACCCGAAAAAATGATCATCATATTTATGCGTGATAATTTTTTTTGATATTTACGCTACTTTCTCAAAAAGAAAGTATGTTACTATTTTACAGATTATTGAGTAAAAAACATTAAGAATTATTGAAAATTACTCAATAATCGTATCATGGACTCTTCTAAATTATCAGCAAATACCCCTTTTGGGAATATAGATTCAGTTAGCGCTTTTATACCAAAGAATGACCTGATAGACAACCCAGGTTTTAGTTTTGATTTTAGTAAGTCTTCTAATTCATATTCAGGAGAAATATCGAACCAACAATATAATATACCCAGGTCTAATCCAAATCCTAATTCTATTTTTAGTAATCCTGCTACATACGCCGATTTTAATGGGAATGGCAGAAAAGATTTATTGTGGCGTAATGATAAAACGGGTGAAACAGCTATTTGGATAATGGATGGTAAAAATATATCTGAAGGTAAGTTTGTGCCAAGTATGAGTTCAGACTGGGATTACAAACTAGGTGATTTTAACCGCGATGCCAAAAGTGATATTTTTTGGCGCAATAAAAAAACAGGTGAAAATAGCTTGTGGATAATGGATGGTGCTAATGTAGCTAGCTCCACTCAACTACAAACCATAGACTCTAATTGGAAACTAGATATTGCTGATTTTGATGGTGATGGTAAAAGTGATGCATTTTGGCATAATACCGCAACTGGTGAAAATGCAACTTGGTTGATGGATAATAATAACGTCAAAACCGCAGCTTATTTAACTCGAACAGAGGATTTAGGTTGGGAACCAACGATAGTTGATTTCAATGGTGACGGTAACACAGATTTATTTTGGCGTAATAAAAAAACCACTGAAACCGCAATTTGGCTGATGAATGGCACCAATTTCTCTGGTTCATTCTTGCAAAAAATGGATGCAAATTGGGATTATAAGATAGGAGATTTTAATGGAGACAGCAGAAACGATGTTCTATGGCATAATAAAGCCACAGGTGATACATCAATGTGGTTAATGAATGGAACTCTACTTTTCAGCAGTGACCTTGAGAAAGTAAATTCGGATTGGAAAGCTGATATCGGTGATTTTAATGGAGATGGTAAAACCGATATTTTTTGGCGTAATCAAACAACTGGAGAAAATACAGCTTGGCTGATGGATGGTTCATCAGTTTCTACTTCAGCATTCTTGGCTAAAACTGACCCATCGTTGAAATATACTATCGGTGATTTCGATGATGATGGTAAGACTGATATTTTCTGGCGTGACACCACAAGCGGTGACAATAAACTGTGGTTTATGAATGGTACTACTGCTTCGGAAAGTACCGTAATTAATGCTGGCGCCGAATGGAAAACTAGTGTTAGCTAGTATATTCTTTTGTCTTAGTAAGGTGGGCAGTGCCCACCCTACGTAGCAATAATAATATATATATTTTGCTAATAATTTTTTTTGCGCTTATTCTTAGACGGTTTCAACTGGCGCCACAAACGATTTAACCAATTATTCTTACGAGATGTACGCTTAGAATTATTCGGTTTCATTCCCTGTTGTAAACGCGCTTCTTCTGTTATTGGTACTGCGTTTTTATCGGGAACTATTTGTGTCCCGTATCTACGTGCATATACCTGTGTAAATTCGGCACCGAAAAATAAAATTTGAGCAGCGTAGTTAACCCAGAACAAGATTACTACTATCGAACCAGCGGCGCCATAAGTAGAGTTAAATGTGGCTCTTGCCAAGTAAAAACCTAGTAAATATCTACCAATTGAAAATAATAACGATGTTATCGAGGCACCGATTAAAACATCACTCCAAGCAATTTTAACATCTGGAAGAACTTTAAAGATTAATCCGAATAATATAGTCGTGACGGTAAAAGATACAAAAAATGTGACTAACTGCCAAATACCATCAATACCTGGTAATAGATTTTGAAAATAAGCCACTGTAGCAGATAAAGCAGTACTCATCACAAGTGAGACTAATAATAAAAACCCGATTCCCAAAATCATGGTAAACGATAAAAACCTTTGGCGAATCATGTTTTTTACTGCACGTCCAGGTTTGGGCTGTACTTCCCAAATTGTATTGAGTGAATCTTGTAATTCTGTAAATAGACCAGTAGCACCAAATAATAGTACTAAAACACTAATTGCTGATGCAATCGTTCCTTGTTGAGGTTGACTTGCGCTTTGAATGGCGCCTTGAATAAGAGCAGCACTCTCTTGACCTACTAAACCTCGAAGTTGTACTTCAATAGCACCTCTTGCTGCCTCTTCACCAAATACGGCGCCGACAACAGCAATGATAATGATTAACAAAGGAGCGATGGAAAATATCGTGTAATAAGATAATGCGGCTGCTAACCGTGAGGCTTTATCCTTGCTCCACTCTTCAAACGTCTCCTTAAACAGACTAACAACCTTATTAAATATCAAGTGACTCTCCTTTACTGCCTAGCGTCAACTCCACTGAATTCTATTAATACTCCACACTACTGAGGTAAGCATCCTTCTACAGACACTTCTCATCGCAGTCAAAAGAAATAAATTCTAAAGAAACCCGGTTTCTATAAATTACTGTATATATTCTAATGACGTAAAAAAGCGCTTTCCAGAGTTGTAATGCATACCGCTGTATCAGAGTGTAATGTGGAAGTCCGCATTTTCTCGGTTTATTAAGTAATCCCAATCAAGGCAATATTTATAGATGTAAGTTAGAAATTGCTCAATAACAAAGCTTTGTAAGATAAAAAACAAAACGTGAAAATATGAGGGAAATAATGAACACAGCTGACTTAGAATTTTTCAACACAAATGAAATTACCGTAACCATACCTAAGCCATATCTTGAAAGATTGTATAATTTGCTCAAAGATAGCTCACAAAACAATGACCAGTCTTCAAAAGCAAAAGATACCCAGTTACAAGACCGAGTGCAAAAAATGCTTCAACAGCGTGAAGACTATGATATTTTGGCTTATTTAGATTGGGTGTTAAAGCAAAATAGCTAGAATTTTGATGACAGTAGTGCCTCAACTTGAGTCATGACCATTGCTGGATTCACCGCTAATTTAGCAGACATCTGACGAAGATTACCCTCATTGTTAAAACCAATCCATTCGGTTATAATTTTGTAATCTGAACTCAATATACGATGAAGTTGACGGTCTTGTGGCGCCCACCGTTCGACTTCACCATCAAGTATTACGATACTTTTAGTGTGTAATGCAGCAGCCAAATATGATACAAAAATATTATTGCAAATTAAAAGTGAAGTATTAACTAAGAGTGCTGATAATGCTCCAATGCTGATTTTTCCCACTAAATTGACTGATGAAATTGAGGAAAGAGAAGCGACTGTGGCCGCTAAATTAGTTTGTTCTACTGAACCTGTTAATACTACTTGATAACTGCGTTCTGTAATTGCGTCGGCAATTTTGGCTAAGTCTTCAGCAGACAAATGCCTTTGAAAATCATCTAAATAAATGCAGACATATTTATCTGGTTGTAGGTAATTTGCAGCTTCAATTTTGCTCAACTCAATAAAATCTGTTTGTAAAAGTGGAAATTCTAATTTGTCGTCTTGAACTGGGATACCTAAAAATTTTATTAATTGTAGATGGCGCCATATTTCCGGTTGGTTATCAGGATAATGTATAAAGTGGGTGGGGTCTGGACAATAATAACCGCTCATATAAAATCCGGCGTTAATACGGGCACCGAGTAACGAAATGAAGCTATTTATAATAGTACCATTATCGTGCATTTGTAAGGCTAAGTCAAAGTGTAGAGCCTGCACTTTGGCTAAAAATTCTGGGATTTTGTGAACTGATGGTGATTCTGGAATACCTGGGTATCCTGGAAATTCAACAAAATCGTCAATTAAGTGGCGCCATCGCTGTTTTATAATCTCTGGAGAGAATAATCCTATTAAAGTTATATGAGCATGAGGGAATGCTGCGCGTAATGCTCGCAAAGCTGGAATAATACACATTAAATTTTCCAAACCAGGCAGCGCGCGCACTATCGCAATGCGTTCAATATGCTGCTTTAACAAAAGTTGATTCATTACCATTATTATTACCTGCGCCGCATCATCAAACAATATCCAACTATTTCCATGCCAGGTCATCGTGCTAACGGCATAATATACAATCTTTTTCTTTTATACTAAATATAGTCAATCTACGACTAAAGGCATACAAATATTTATAATTTTTATAATTTATACCAATAGCAGCATGATTTATGACTCTTATATTTGCTAATTTATGCAAAAAGTCACTAAAATTTTATGCAATTAGCTAATAAAGTCGCATTAATAACGGGTGCAGGTTCAGGAATAGCCAAAGCAGCAGCAATATTATTTGCCAAAGAAGGGGCAAAAGTTGCAGCGTTGGGACGTACAAAAGACGAGCTTGAAGCAGCAGTTGCAGAAATAAATCAAGCCAACGGAGAAGCTATTGCAGTAATTGCTGATATTTCTAAAGTTGAGGATATGCAGCAAGCGACTCAAGAAGTTATTAATAAATGGGGAAGATTAGATATAGTATTTGCAAATGCTGGTATTAATGGAGTTTGGGCGCCGATTGATGAATTAGAACCAGAAGAATGGGATAAAACTATCGAAGTCAACCTTAAAGGAACTTTTTTAACAGTTAAATATACAGTACCTTACTTAAAAAAACAGGGTGGCTCAATTATTATTACCTCATCCATTAATGGTACACGCACCTTTAGTAAATCAGGCGCCACAGCATACGGATGTTCTAAAGCGGCACAAGTAGCATTTGCAAAAATGACAGCATTAGAACTAGCTAAACATAAAATTCGCGTCAACGTCATATGTCCTGGCGCCATAGATACTAATATATCTGAAAATACCCAAGAAAGAAACTTAGAAAAAGCACAAGAACCCGTCGTATTTCCAGAAGGCAAAATTCCCTTAACCGACGGAGAACCAGGAAGTTCAGAACAAGTAGCGCAACTAGTTCTCTTCTTAGCATCAGACGCATCCAACTTAATTACAGGAACAGAAGTCTGGATTGACGGTGGAGAATCTTTATTAAAAGGATAACATTGCAATTGTAGGTTGGGTTACGCAAAGCCGGAACCCAACATAGCAATAACTAAAATAAATGTTCTCTTTAAAGTTTTAATAAAATTTAAAAGGGCGGGCAAGGATGCCTACCCCACAAGAGTTATTTGAATATGTTGTTAATTTTCGTCGCGTCCATGTACTTGTGCTGGTGGACTTGTTGCTTCGACTGCGGTAAATGATTCTAAGATTTTGTAGGTGTGGGATGCTCCTTTGGGAACTACCCATGAGTTACCTGGTTCAAGTTTGACTACTTGACCTTCGAGATGTAATTCTGCTGTACCTTTGATGACATAACCAACTGTTTCATATTCGCGTGCTGTTGGTTCTTTTGCTTCACCTGGTTGTTCGTCTTCCCAAAGTCGCATTGAAACGCTTTTTCCAGATGCTAAATATTTTTGTCCGAGTTGACCTGTGGGTGAGTAAGCAGAATCTACTTTTTTAACGCTTGTGTCAGCCATGATTACTTTCTCCTTTTATAATAAAACGGCGCCGAGTTATTGCTACGTTTGCTAAGGTTTTAAAACAATTTTGATGCAGTTGTCTTTTTTATGCTTGAATATGTCGTAACCGTGCGGTGCCTGTTCGAGTGGTAAAGTGTGTGTGATTACAAAGGTTGGGTCTATATCACCGTTTTGAATGCGTTCGAGTAAAGGTTTTAAATATTTATGAACGTGTGTTTGTCCCATTTTAAAGGTTAAACCTTTGTTCATTGCGGCGCCCATTGGCAGTTTATCAACAAATCCACCATAGGCGCCTGCTATTGAAACGTGACCACCTTTGGCACAAGAAACAATAACTTGACGTAATGCTGTAGGACGGTCGGGTTCTAATTTGACGGCTTGTAAAACTTGGTCGTGCAATGCCATAAAATCAGTACCATGTGCCTCAAGTCCTACTGCGTCAATGACTGCATCTGGACCACGACCTCCTGTCATTTCTTTGAGCGCTTCACCTACATCTAGTTCTTCGTAGTTAAGAACCTCTGCTTTACATATGTATGAAGCCATTTGTAAACGTTCAGGAATACGGTCAATAGCAATGACTCTTTCGGCGCCTAACATAAACGCGCTTTTTATGGCAAACTGTCCAACGGGTCCACATCCCCATACAGCGACGATATCACCTGGTTTGATATGACAGTTCTCTGCTGCCATGTATCCAGTTGGGAAAATATCTGTTAAAAATAAAACTTGCTCATCAGTCATTCCATCAGGTATTTTGAGTAAACCTGTATCGGCAAACGGTACACGCGCGTATTCTGCTTGTCCACCTGCGTATCCTCCGAAGATGTGCGAGTATCCGAATAAACCCGAAGGTGAATGACCCATTATCTTCTCTGCTAACCATCCGTTGGGGTTAGAGTTATCGCATAATGACCATAAGTCTTTATGACAGAAATAACAATTTCCGCAAGCGATAGTAAATGGAACAACTACTCTGTCTCCAATTTTTATATTTTTAACAGATGTTCCAACTTCAACGACTTCTCCCATAAATTCATGACCTAATATATCCCCTTTCTGAACTGTAGGAATAAAGCCATTAAATAAGTGTAAGTCTGAACCGCAGATTGCTGTTGAAGTAATTTTTATTATTGCATCACGCGGATTTAATATTTTTGGGTCTGGTACTGTATCTACTTGGACTTTATTGGCGCCGTGCCAACATACTGCTTTCATAATTATATTCCTAATTAATTATATCTGTTCTTCTTTTTCTTCTCTGTGTACTCTGCGTCTCTGTGGTAGATTTTTTCTTACCACAGAGTCACAGAGAGCGCAGAGAGTTAAGGAAGTTGATAGTAACCGCTACGAGTACCTGTTACGGGTTCAACTGTTTTTTCTACTTGCTTTTCAGTAGAACGTAAGAACTCTTTAGTTGCACGGGGTGTTTCTTCGTTCAGGTTGAGTTTTTCTGTTACTGTTTCAGCGGTTTCTTGGAGTTTTTCTTTAACTTCTTCTATGATGTTGCCGCCGCTAGTATTGTAATTTTTGGTATCGCTAGGGTAGTTATTCTGTTTTAGGTTTCTGTGAACATCATCATCTGGCACACCTTTGTAGTATACGCCTTCAGGTGATGTTACTGTTCCACCGCTTGCTTGGGTTCTGCTTTTAGCTTGTGAGCCAACTGTTCCGTCATCAACTTTGGTTCTATAGAACTCGGTTTCATCAGCGTTATTTTTGTAGTTTTTGCTATCCTTACCGTAGCTACTTTCTTTGTTTCCGATATTTTTGTGGATGTCATCATCTGGCGTACCTTTGTAGTATACGCCTTCGGGTGATACTACTGTGTTATCAGCAAATGCTGGTTGGATGTTGATGTTACCAAATTGAATTGCAAAGAATGCAAATGCTGCTATTAATAAAGTCAATGCTCTACGTGATATATTCATTGAAAAGTTCCTCCATTGGATAGATGTAAAAAATTTGAACTAAATCGACGCAAAAATTGCCAAAAAAATGTTTTTTACGGCTTTAAGACTACTTTAATACAGTTATCTTTCTTTTGCTGAAATATCTCATAACCGTGTGGCGCCTGTTCAAGTGGAAGTTGATGTGTGACTACTTGTGAAGGATCAAATTTGCCTTCTAATATCATTTCAAGAAGTTTATGCATGTACTTTTGGCCGTGCATTTGTCCCATGCGGAAGGTTAGACCTTTGTTAAAAGCGGCGCCGAGAGGCATTTTATCAATGAAGCCTCCATATACACCCATAATGGAAAGGGTGCCACCTTTTCGACAAGCTAACATCATTTGTCGTAAAACATGGGGACGGTCAGTTTCTAAACGCAATTTTTGCTTTGTTTGGTCGTAAAAGTCCTCAAATCCTACACCATGCGCTTCCAAACCTACAGCATCAATACAAGCATCAGGACCACGACCACCCGTCATTTCCTTTAATGCTTCACCTGCGTCTATTTCTTCATAGTTAATTACTTCAGCTTTGGCATATTTCTTGGCTAACTCTAACCGTTCTGGAAAGCGGTCAATACCAATAACTTTCTCGGCGCCCATCATATAAGCGCTAATCATTGCAAATTGACCGACTGAACCACATCCCCATACAGCCACAGTATCACCAGGTTGAATATCACATAACTCGGCGCCCATATATCCGGTTGGAATAGCATCTGAGATAAATAGTAATTTCTCGTCAGGTATATCTTTAGGAACTTTAAGAGTGCCAACATCCGCAAATGGAACTCTTATATACTCAGCTTGGGCACCTGCATATCCACCAAAAGTATGAGAATATCCATAAATAGCTGAAGTAATGTTACCAAATAGTTTCTCTTCCATCCAACCTTTATGGTTAGAGTTATCACATAGCGACCACATATCATGTGAACAGTAGTGACAGTGACCGCAACCAATCATCGAAGGTACTACTACTCTATCACCGACTTTAAGATTACTGATATTACTACCAACATCAACTACTTCTCCCATAAATTCATGACCGATGATATCACCAGGCTGAACGGTAGGAATATAACCACCATATATATGTAAGTCCGAACCACATATGGCAGTAGATGTAATTTTGAGAATAATATCGCGCGGGTTAATAATCTTTGGGTCATCTACAGTTTCAACCCGCACGTCATTTGCTCCGTGCCAACAAACAGCTTTCATAATTAATAATTAGTAGTTGTGAGTGCTGAGTGCTGAGTGCTGAGTGAGGTGAATAGTTAGGAGTTAAGAGTAAAAAATTAGAGGAAGTTAAAACTCTTAACTCAGCACTCAGCACTCATCACTTTCTTACTTTCCGCGTGGTTGTCCTTCGGTTGTGGCTATTTCACCAGCTTCCATTAACATCTTGAAGCGACGTAGCTCATCACCTATTTGCTGTTCTGGCTCTTCCCCGAAGAGTTTTGCAAAAGCTGCTGTTAAGGCACCTCCTGGTGGAGTATATTCCATTACAACTTTTACTTCAGTACCTCTGTCTCCAGGTGCTTTTGTAAACCGAACAAAACCAGAGTTATCCACATCTGCATCTTCTACAGAAGCCCAAGAAATAAATTCATTCTCACGGTCTTCAAGAATTTCGGCGTCCCATTCAATGCTTGTACCTAATGGCGCCGTTGCAACCCAGTGTGAACGTTTATTATCTAGTTTTTTAACTTCTTTGAGATGCTTCATGAAATTGGGCAAGTTCTCCAAGTTACGCCAAAAACGGTATAACTCATCAGCAGGTTTGTTGATAGTTACCGTTTTTTCAACTTTAATGACTTGTCCTATTCCTATAGCTTCTTGTGCTTGTTGAATAGTGCTTTTTTTCTTTACACCTTGGTAAAGCAACCCACCCCCAGCTATTGCAGTCAACACTCCCCGTAGTGAACGCTGCTTCAAGCCCATTAATACCATAGTACCACCACCAATTAACGAAGCCCAGCGTTCAGTATCGCCTGCTTCGTTTTGGTTACTACTAATATTTTCTGATGTTGATGCCACTTTTTTACTCCATACATATTAATAATATTCCTCTGTAGAGACGTGATTAATCACGTATTTACATCATGTCTTTACATCACGTCTCTATATAGAATGAGAAGGTTTACATAGTAACAGCGACGCCAGTTGTTGGGTTAGCTGGTTTCATATCGGCGCCAACTTTGGCACGATACAGTTCAACTAAACGCTGCTCGGACATCATTAAGTCTTTGACAATTTCTGCAAAAATAGCAGTTGATATTGGGTCGGTAGTAGAAGGCGTTAAATTGCTAAGGTCGCCAATACCAGTTTGTACGTCACCTAATGCTGAACGTAGCTGGAATATATCATCACTACCAGTTAGCGCAGTTTTCACTTTTGCATACTGGTTCGCAATATTTGCAGTCAACGAAGGTTTTTCACCAAGTTGATTTAATCGCGCTTCTAAATATTGAATATGGCGCCCTTTATTTTGAATCATCTCTCCAAAGAGTGATTTGATTTGTGAGTCAGATTCTTTTTGTGCGTATTGTTCAAGTGCTTCGAGCGAATATTTCTCACCAGCTAAAGCAGTATTAAGCGCTTTGACTATTTCACCCTTCGTCGAACCACCCCAAGCATCAGCTAATTTCCACCATTCCGCGTCTTTATCACGCTCCGAAGGTAAAGCTACATCTTTGCCACCATAGCCTAAGCGACTCAAAATTGCTGTGCTAAATACAGCTAAATCGCCAGGTTGACGTGATGTAATTAAATTACCATCAACTACTAATGCTTCATCAATATAGTTGGCGCCTGCGTTAATCATATCCTTACGGATAGCCATATATCCAGTGGCTTTCTTACCCTTGAGCAAGTCACCTTCTATCAATAACTGTGGTCCGTGACAAACAGCAGCGACTATTTTGTTTTGTGCCATCGCTTCTTGCACAAATCTTACTGTATTACGGTTACAGCGCATTTTATCAGGCGCCATACCACCAGGTATAATTACGGCATCGAATTCAGCAGCAATAGCTTCGCTTGTTGTAGCATCTGGTTTTACAGAAACTTTGCCACGCTTACCTTTATAAGTCTCGCTCATTCGAGAACCGAGAACAACTACATCCATCCCTGCTTGCTTCACAGCATTATAAGGTACCTCAAACTCTGCATCTTCTACATCTGCTTCAATGAGAATAGCTACTTTTTTCTTGTGATCACGATTACTTGACATATTGTCTCCAATTGTTGCTTTACAATATCAACTATGCTTTAACTTCATTTTTTACAGATGGTAATATTTCACTGTAATCATCAGAGAAATTCAAACGTACATCTTCAAACTCACCTGCCGATACTGCACTTTCTACAACACTAAATACCGCACGAGCGTGACTGGTAGCGACTTCTGTAGAAACACCTTCTTTTTCGCTCACCATTTTGATAAATTCGTCGCACTTGAAGTAGTTTCCATTTTGACCTTCGCGTCCATGTAAAAACTTACCTAACTCTTTAGGTAGCTGTGAAGCTAAATCTTTTGCCTCATCACCAACAATACGTTCGCGAATAGTTTCCAATGTTGCACGAGTAGCATTTATAGCTTCCTCACGGGAGTTTAACTCAGCTGCATCCTGTACTTTCTTAATAAACTCGTCGTACTTCATAATCAAAGGTTGAGGATATATATTTTTAGTGCATTACAAATCTATATATACAACTTGCTTCAAGAAGAAATATATGAGCTATAAGTCTAAATAACCAATATAAGATATATTAATTATCCTCACCTGTAGCTCATAAATATCAAGGAGCTAGTTGACGATTTTTGATACTTATTATGCTATCTATCAAATAATTTCAAAGCTTCGCTCTAAAGAGAGATATACTAATTTTCTACCGCCCGAAATACAATATCTAAAAAAAAGTCAAATTTGACAAAACTTAGTCTAGAATAAAATCAAAAAATTAAAAATACTGTTATAAACAAAAAAAAAACAGCTATGAGTCATGACATTCATAACTCATAACTATGCGTGAAGTGGCTATAGCGTGAATTGACAATTACTAGACTACGCATAATTGGCAAGTATATCTTCGCCCCAAAGGAATATCTCGGTGTATATGTATCTCTATCTAAAGTAGTACTTCTATTGGGGTATAAAGACTTGACGAAAAAGCGCTATTGTGAAGTAGCGGTTGACGAAAATATTTAGTCTACATTTACGCCATAATTACGGCAAACGTGTGATGTTAGGTTGGTCGAGATAGTTATACACCAATTGAGAAACTTGACGAATAAAATCTCTAGCTTGCGGACTATGATGAGGTCTTCTCACTAAAATACCAGCCAAATATTTTCTACCTGAAGGTGTTTGGATAATACCCGCATCTCCCAGCACAAATCTTAAAGTACCAGTTTTGTGAGCAATATTGGCGCCTTTCCCCAAACCAGAAGGTAATAATCTACGGTTTTGGCATCGATACATTATATCTAAAACTTGAGTACGACTTGCATCACTAAGTAAATTGCTGTTTGTCACTAAAGCTGATAAACGTACCAAGTCTTTTGCACTCGTTTTATTTGTTCCCCCAAAGTCTCCTAACATATTTCGCATTGCAGTCTGCCCAAGTCCCCACGTGCGAAAGCGTTGATTTAATTTTGCAATACCTCCTAAACGTTCGATGACCATATTGGTTGCAGTATTATCACTAATAGTCATCATCCGAGTTGCCGTCTCTAACAAACTAAATTTAGTTCCAGCAGGACGAAAGCGCATATTTCCCGAACCACCCGCGAAATGTTTACGCTGCATTACCATTGTTTCATCCAATCTAATTCTACCCGCATCAACTTCTTCAAACAATGCAATCAAAACTGGATATTTTATTGTACTGGCAGCAGGAAATATTTTTTCTCCATTAATATTTAAATAATCACCTGTTTGTAAATCTAAGAAAAATATTCCTGGTGTCAGCGACTTGTAGCGACTCATCAATGTTTTGATTTGAGTTTCTAACAATGACATTTCTTGTCTTAAACTAATAACACCAGCAAATTTAGAATTATTTCTATTTACTTCTGGAACCGGGATAGGAACAGAGTTATTTCGCTCCTTCGGGGGAATGAATCGAAGTCCTGGTAATGGTATCGTATTTGTGCTGAATGAACTAGCTAGCTCGTTAACCTTTGTTGTTTGCTCCGCTTTTGCTGTAAATGGAAACAGGATAACACTTAAACAAATAAGTAATAAAAAATTAGATTTCATGTATATATTTTGTGAGAAACACAGAGATGTAACACGCCATCAAAAAAGCGTGTCATAAAAAAATGCAATCGAGAAACCATCGTATTTAACAATATCTGTATTGTCAAGAATTCTATTTAACAGAAACCGGGTTTCTTCAAAAAACCCGGTTTCTATTTCGCAATAAGCTAATGTTTATTGCAACGGGAGCGCCGATATATCGTATGATTAATTGATGTACCATAGCGAGTGAGTTGTAATTTATGTATACAGCAAATTCTCTCAAAGCCGAACTAAATTCCAAAGGGTGGCGATTGACACCCCAAAGGGAAGTAATATTAGAGGTGTTTCAAAATCTGCCACAAGGAAAGCATCTAAGCGCAGAGGAATTATTCGATCTGCTAGAAAAACGTCAAGAAGGAATTAGTCTGTCTACTATTTACCGTACCTTAAAGCTCATGACACGGATGGGGATATTGCGGGAACTAGAGTTAGCAGAAGTACACAAGCACTATGAACTTAACACATCATCACCCAATCATCATCATCACATGGTGTGTGCCCAGTGCAACATGACAATTGAATTTGAAAATAGTTCAATTCTCAAACAAGCAACAAAACAAGTTGAAAAATCAGGCTTAGAACTAATTGACTGTCAACTAACCATTTACACAATATGTCCCGAAGCAGTACGCAAAGGATGGCCAGCCGTTGTTTCATCTGACTGGGTATGCTCGCGCGCAATAAGAGCAGCTGAACTTGAAGAAGGCACCTCTTTTTTATAAGTTGTACTCTACGTCCTTAATTTTAGGGGTAGGCGCCGATTTACCAACAGTACACAACATCCAGGAAAACAACGTTTATGATTGTTGGTAAATACTTCACCTGTATAAACATGTAAATTCATAAAATACTGTACTGCCATATAGCTATAGATGAATTAATGTCTTAAATTTTTGTTGAGTCTGCAAACCCTGCTATATTTCTAGGGTAATGTGGTTCGAGAGTTAATTTAATTTACTCACAAAAGTATTAAATTACACCTTTAAATCACTTGAGTACAGTAAGAGCCAATACCCGACTAAAGAGGGATGTCAATAGCTTCCTAAAGTTGGTCAGATGGTATGCAAGCCTGTACCTCAAGGTTGACATGATTACAAAAGTTTTGGAGAAACATCAATGGGACAAGCAAAAGTAGGTGACACAGTAACAGTACACTACACAGGTAAATTGACTGATGGCACAGTTTTTGACTCTTCGTCAGGGGGCGACCCGTTAGAGTTTACAATTGGTACAGGACAGTTAATACCTGGGTTTGAGGATGCAGTTGTAGGAATGAACGCTGGTGACTCAAAAACTACTCATATTCCTGTAGACCAAGCATACGGTACATATCGTGATGATATGGTTATTGAGGTAGACCGTGAACAAATGCCACCCGAACTAGAACCAGAAATTGGTCAACAGTTACAACTTCAGCAACCCACAGGTCAAGTTATACCCGTCGTCATCACCGAAATATCAGACTCTACCATCACTCTAGACGCAAATCATCCTCTCGCTGGCGAAGATTTGGTCTTTGATATTCAACTAGTTGGTATCGGCGCCTAAGTTTCGTAACATCGTAGGTTGGGTGTAGCCGCAGGCGTAACCCAACATAAACCAACTTCTTGCATAACTTTGCTCTCGTCAGAAATATATAAATATATAATAGCGTAACATCTGTGAGTTGACGCTAATTATATGCAGCGGCTTTATAAATTTATATTGATTTAACTAAGGTACCAACATTAACAAAACCTTGTAAAGACGCGATATGTCGCGTCTCTACATGTACCGCATTAACACGAAATCTGCTGTATTATCACGTAAATTTATAGATTTCTTAAAATCTCCTACATTTCGTTTGGGTACAACGGGTCTTGCAGTTACACCAGGTGCCGATGTGCAAAAACTACCTCAAGTTGCGAACCAATTGAGTGATATACTAGTGGCGCCAGTTGCAGAAAAGCTTGGAAATAAACGTTTACAAATTATTTGCTTTTTCGGATACTAAAGTTCATAATAATTTATTTCAACTGGCATATCTTGAAATGACGATATATCATATATTCTTTGGGTATACTTTTTCAGGATTATCAGCAAAGGTGTAAAGAATGTTAAGTAATATTTCAATATCACTACGAAGGTGGCGCCTAATTAATTTAAGTTTAATGGCATTTTTGAGCTTTTACTTAGTTGTTGGTTCAGAAGCAAAAGCACATGCAATGCACATTATGGAAGGATTTTTACCTAAAGAGTGGGCTATATTCTGGTTTGTAGTTGCCTTGCCGTTTTTTGTATTAGGTTTACGCAGCATTACACGCATAACCAACGAAAAACCTGAGTTAAAATTACTCTTGGCATTATCAGGTGCCTTTACCTTTGTACTATCAGCATTAAAAATACCCTCAGTTACGGGTAGTTCTTCGCACCCAACAGGTACAGGATTAGGCGCCATATTATTTGGTCCACTAACAATGTCAGTATTAGGAACACTAGTATTAATATTTCAAGCATTATTATTAGCACACGGTGGTTTAACGACATTAGGAGCAAATGCGTTTTCAATGGCAATAGTTGGCCCAATTGTTGCCTTTTGGATATATCGTTTAATCATGCCAACAGGTAAACAAAGATTAGCAATATTCTTAGCATCTGCTCTAGCTGACTTAGTTACATATATAGTCACATCTATACAATTAGCCTTAGCATTTCCTGCCGCAACAGGGGGTTTTATGGCTTCATTCCTAAAATTCGCAGGTATTTTTGCAATCACACAAGTACCCCTAGCTATCAGCGAAGGACTACTAACCGTCTTAGTCTGGAACTGGTTAACTAATTATGGGCGCCAAGAATTAGAAATGCTGAATTTAATACAAAAACCTGGTTACTTCAGCACTGAACATAACAATCTTCAATAGAAAAGAAAGAAACCAGGTTTCTCTAGTTCATTACAATATAAAAGGACTCATCATGTCAAACAAAACCAACAACTGGTTGCTATTCCTTGGAGTCATAGCACTAGCAGTGGCACCATTATTATTCGTAAAAGGAGAATATGCAGGTTCAGACGACAAAGCTGAAAAAGCTATTACCGAACTACACCCGCAGTATAAACCTTGGTTTCAACCTGTATTCGAGTTGCCTAGTGGAGAAGTAGAAAGTTTATTATTCTCAGTACAAGCAGCAGGTGGTGCAGGTGTAATAGGTTATGTAATAGGTTTATATAAAGGACGCACCGAAAGCAAACAGCGGAATGAAAATACAGATAGACACACTGGCATACACAAATAACTTGCGGTGGTTGCCAGTTAAACATAAATTAATATTAGCAACTACCCTTTTTATAATTACCTACCTTTCTCATTCTCCTGTACAAATCTTAATTTTTACCTGGATGAGTATTTGGATAGTCGGATACGCACGTATTCCGATAAAAACTTTTTTGAACTTAATTTATATTCCTTTATTATTTTGGTTAACAAGTGTACCTGCTTTAGCTATCAATGCAGTTAATACTACTGATTTAAGCAGTATACAACTCGATTCATTAGCAGGTTTCACAATTGGCTCCTACTATATATATATAAGTTCACAAGGAATAATTCAAGTACTTACAATATTAACACGCGCACTAGCTGCACTTTCGTGTTTATACTTTATTATGTTAACGGTTCCTTTTGTTGAATTGCTGCAAGCTTTACGTAAATTTGGCTTTCCCCAGCTTTTAGCAGAACTATTATTATTAATGTATCGTTTTATTTTTATTTTACTAAACACAGCAAGCGAACTATGGACAGCACAGCAAGCAAGGTTTGGGTACCGCACTTTTAATTCTGGTATGAAAAGTTTAGCGCTATTAATTGGACAATTATTTCAACGCACAATTGAGAATTTTCGTCAAATGTCATTAAGTGTAGAATCACGTGGGTTCAATGGAGAATTCCGTGTTTGGTATCCAGAACGCTATAAATCATCCAAGCGTTATTTGATAGAATCTATCTTTGGCTGTACATTATTAATTATATTAGAAATTTTTCTTAGAGATATTTAACAATGCATAAATATTTACTTGAACTTGAACAAGTATATTATATATATACAGGCGCCAAGAAAAACGCCTTAAACGGATTAACATTAAAAATACCCACAGGTAAAAAGTGCGCGTTAATTGGACAAAACGGTTGTGGCAAGACAACTTTATTCTTATTAGCAAACGGATTGTATAAACCAAACCAAGGTTCTGTGATTTGGCAAGGTAAACCAATACAGTACAACCGTAAATCTTTAATGCAACTGCGTCAACAAGTTGGTTTAATCTTCCAAGACCCCGAACAACAGTTAGTTGCCTCAACCGTCGAAGAAGATATTTCTTACGGTTTATGTAATTTAAATTTACCAGAATTAGAAATTAAAACACGAGTCGAACAAGCATTAGAAGAGTTTGACCTTATAGAACTCGCACAAACACCAGTTCATCATATGAGCTTAGGTCAAAAAAAACGAGTTTCTATAGCAGACGTAATGGTATTACAACCCCAACTACTTCTTCTTGACGAACCAACTGCATACCTAGACAAACTACATTCCCGTAAATTTATCACAACTCTAAAAAATATTCATCAAAATGGTACCACAGTACTGATGGCATCGCATGACCTCGACTTAATATATCGTTGGGCAGACTGGGTATTTGTCATGGATTCTGGACTACTAATATTAGAAGGAGAACCCAAACAAGTATTTAACCAGCGTAACATCATTGAAAGCTTAGATTTAGAAGTGCCGCTCATCCATGATATATTATCCACTCTCGAAACCAACGACGAAAAAACCTTAGAAAAATTAAAATATCAAATATCTAAATATACCCTTTAAGGTGCCCACAGAAAAACTACCTTAAATGTGATACTATTGAGCGAAGTTTTTTGGGTACAAATGTATGAAAACTCGAATAAAAAAAATCAGACTTAAAAGAAAGTTTTTTTGGCGCCGATTAATACTAATATCACTTATTATCGGTAGCAGTATATTAACTTACACCCTATTAAGTAAACGAAATCAACAAGAAGTATTTGGACAAGCGCAATATCCTATTCAAATGCCACCTAATACTTTATCATACGAAGCATTAAATAAAACATCACACTCTCAAACAGAGGCACCTGTAAATAGTATATCTTTTAATGCACCATCAAATTTTGCTGGAACAGTAGTATATGATGTCAAACTTCCCAAAAAAGAAAAATATGTCGCTTTAACGTTCGATGACGGTCCCTGGCCTAACACTACAGACCAAATATTAAAAATACTGCGTCAAAATCATATCAAAGCAACCTTCTTCATGATAGGAGAAAACGTCAAAGCCCATCCTGTTCAAGCAAAAAACGTACTTGCAGACGGTCACGTTATTGGCAACCATACATGGCATCACTGGTACATGCATATGAATCCGCAGTTAGCAGCATCTGAAATCGAAAGTACAGCAAATATAATATACAAAACTACAGGCGCCAAAACAACTCTATTTCGTCCACCCGGAGGAATTTTAAACAACGGTTTAGCAGACTACGCGAAAAATCAAAACCATTCAGTTATTCTTTGGTCTGCTGACTCCGAAGACTATCGTATACCCTCTGTAGCAACATTAATCAAACGAGTCATGAAAGTGGCGCCAGGAGGTATAGTACTAATGCACGATGGAGGAGGAAATCGTAGTCATACGGTAACAGCACTACCCCAAATTATAAATAAACTTAGAAAACAAGGCTATAAATTCGTCACAGTCCCAGAACTTTTAGAACTGCAAAACAAACAACAACCATCTGCAACAGCTAAAAATTAAATTATTTAAATTAAATTATTTATAAAATGAGCTAAAAAACAATGCTCCTGTTTTGTCATGAGTCGTGAACGAAGCACGCAGTTTTCCCGCTTTCTTACCATCTAATAGCTTTAGTGCAAGTTTAGAGTTAAAAGATAATTAAATATCTTGCCACTCACGAGCATCTATAAAACGAGATAAATGCCCAACATTTGTAGTTGCAATTATAACTTCGTCACCTTCATTCTGTAACAGTAACGCTTGAGCAGCTAAAATAACATCTCCATCAAGTGCATCCGGTGAAGCTGTGGGATATCCAGCTTTTCGTGCGTTTGCCCAAAGTTCCGCAGCTTTAAGCATTACTTCTGTGGTAATGGGTAAATATAAAATTACTGCTTTGAGTCGGTCAAGCTGAATGATACCATTAATTTTACCAGCCCGAAGTAACTCGCGGCGTAATTCATAATCTGCAATTTCAGGTATTACTGCTGTATTTCCATTTGCTTCCAATGAGTTGAGCCAAAGTTTACATTGTTGAGATTGTGGAGTTGCTTTTGGGTTTGATACCAAACCAAGGATACCTGTATCTAAAAAAATTACTTGACTCATGGAAACAGAGGACGATTTGATAGTCTATCTTGATTCAAAGCTTGTTGAAGAAATTCTAAAGTTTCCTTTTGTTCTTGCTCGTCTCCTTCTTCTTCCCATGATTGTAACAGTTTACTGAGAGCTTGCTGACGCACTGCTTTTTGTTGTGAAGTTTCGTTACGAATTTGATTGACAACAGCGTTCCATGTTTCCGCAGAAGACGCTTGTGCCTCGGAGTTTCGCCGAAATTGGCGAATCATTTCTAATAATACCTTCCACTGCTCCTGCGGAGTTTGTTCTACTTCTTTTATAATATCTGCCAAAATTGTGTTATCTGAATACTTCTTTGTTACACTACTATCACCTGATTCTTGCATGGTAGACTTTAGAAAAAAGGATATCTAAGTTTAGTATAGCTTATGAAGAGCTATAACGCATCGTCAATAACTATATACTTAATAATACGGTAGGGTGCGTCATAGCGTGCGACAATTTTCAACTAAGCACAAATATTAATGCTGTGACAGACTATAATGTTTATCTACGTCTTCTGTATTTATAAATTTGATTGTGGATTTATGTTGGGTTCCGCTGTCGCTCCACCCAACCTACAGTTTGTAACAAACAATTCATCCGTTACATCCGTTGTAATCCGTTGCCATTTTTTTCCGGAACTACCGCAAAATATTCTGTATCTAACCTTTAAATATCAAAAATCACCAAGAATTTATAAATTAAGCAGTGGTTGCACTGATGATTTTTAGTTTTTATGTGCGCTATTTTACAATTAAGCCTTTTAGTATCTAATAGGGGTATCTAAAATGACACCAGAGGAACACAGCATAGAACTCGAACGTATCGAAAACGAAATTCGTCAACGTGAGTCACGCTCAAGACCAGATAAACAAGAAATTCAGTATTACCAAACTACAAAGGTTCCACATAACCAAAACGAACAAACAAAGGGAAAGTTATGGAAACCCAAGGTAATTCTAGGGTTAAAGTTATTTGGTGTTGGGGTTGTGGCAATAGCTTTAGTTCGAGTAGCTGCGGTTGTTGCTAATTTGCTAATTGTGGGAACACTATTATTTGTAGGGTATAAAGTGTTTTTCGAGAAAAAGAAAAATAAATAGGAAGGATTATTTGAAGATGGCAGGAAATGGGACAGATAATTTTCTCAATGATTTAGAGCGTGTAATTCAGGTACGCGCGCAAGTGGCTGCATCCCTTGATAAAATGGCTGATACCATTAATCAAGCTGTGGGAGATAGTACACGTGATATTGATGATATACGTGTAGCAAGTAATAATCTCCGTACAGGAGTATTCCGCTTGATGGTGTTGGGTGACATGAAGCGAGGTAAGAGTACTTTTCTTAACGCTTTGATTGGAGAGCGGATTTTACCCAGTGACGTTAATCCTTGTACTGCTATTTTAACTGTACTTCGCTACGGCGCCGAAAAAAAGGTAACAGTGCATTTTGACGATGGCAAACCACCTCAAACAATGGACTTTGATACCTTCAAGGTAAAATATACCATCGACCCAGCCGAAGCCAAGAAGTTAGAACAAGATAATAAACAAGCTTTCCCTGGTGTTACTCATGCCATAGTAGAATATCCTTTACCTTTACTTGAAAAGGGAATTGAAATTGTTGATAGTCCTGGTTTGAATGATACCGAAGCACGGAACGAGTTATCATTGGGCTACATTAATAACTGTCACGCTATTTTATTTGTTTTACGTGCGTCACAACCTTGTACGTTAGGTGAGCGTAGATATTTAGAAAATTATATTAAAGGTCGTGGTCTTTCGGTATTTTTCCTTGTCAACGCATGGGACCAAGTAAAAGAAGCACTTATAGACCCTGACGACGAAGACGAGTTACGTGAAGCTGAAGAACGGTTACGCAAAGTCTTTCATGCGAACTTAGCAGAATACTGTTTAGTCGATGGTCATAATATATATGATGAACGAGTATTCGAGCTTTCCTCTATCCAAGCGCTACGTAGACGCATCAAAAATCCTCAAGCTGATTTAAATGGTACAGGATTTCCGCAATTTATGGGCGCCTTAAATACGTTCCTCACCCGTGAACGTGCGGTTTCTGAGTTGCGACAAGTTCGTACACTCGCGCGTACCGCAAGCAATAACACCAAAGAAAGTATCGAACGACGAATACCTTTACTTGAACAGGGTGTTGAAGAACTTCGCAGCAGAATAAACTCGGTAGAACCCGAATTTAATAAACTTACTAATATTCGCGACGACTTTCAAACAGAAATTCTCAAAACTCGTGACACTCAAGCACATAGTATCTCCGACTCGTTCCGCAGCTACGTTTTAAACCTGGGTAATACCTTTGAAACAGACTTTTTACGTTATCAACCAGAGTTAAATATACTAGACTTTCTCAGCAGTGGTAAACGCGAAGCATTTAACGCTGCACTTCAAAAAGCTTTTGAACAATATATTGCAGATAAACTTGCTGCGTGGAGTCTTACTGCTGAACGCGATATTAATAGTGCTTTTGTACAGCTAGGTAGAAGCGCAGCTAAATACGGTGACTCATATAATCAAATTACCAATCAGATTACCGAAAAACTCACTGGTGAGAAAGTTAAACTCAATACTAGTGTATCGGGTGAAGAAGATGCACCAAGTTGGGCAAAATGGGCAATGGGACTTTTATCGTTATCTAGGGGTAATTTAGCAGGTTTTGCAATGGCAGGCGCCGGGTTTGATTGGAAGAATATATTATTAAATTATTTTACAGTATTAGGTGTTGGTGGATTATTATCTACTGTTACTGGTATATTCTTAGGGCCAATAGGTTTTGCAGTACTTGGTTTAGGTGTCGGAATGTTACAAGCTGACCAAGCACGAAAAGAGTTAGTCAAAACTGCGAAGAAAGAACTTGTTAAGTATTTACCCCAAGTAGCGCAAGAACAATCTAAAACAGTATACGATGCTGTGAAGGAATGTTTCGATGCTTATGAGCGTGAAGTGAGTAAGCGGATAAATGAGGATATATTATCGCGTAAGTCTGAACTCGATAACTTACTCAAACAGAAAGAAACGCGCGAAATTAATAACGAAGCTGAATTAAAACGGTTGAACAAACTCACTGAAGACGTATTCACCCAATTAAACAACATCGAATCAGCTTTTACTAACCTCCTTACATATTACAACTAACTCTCTTCCTCTGTGTCCTCTGCGTCTCTGTGGTAAATAAATCTTTTTTCTCTTACCACAGAGGCACAGAGAGCGCAGAGGTGTATAAAATATTATGCAAGATTTAATAAATATCCTTAACCCGTTATCGAAGTTACTGAACCAAGATGTAACTGCTATCTGTGACTATCTTACCAATCCGAATTTTCGCATTGCGGTATTTGGCCCCTTTAACCACGGCAAGTCTACATTATTAAATGCTATGTTGGGTAGCAAGACTTTACCCATAGATTTAATTCCAACTACAGGCGCCGCTATTACAGTAAAATATGGTACAGATATACGAACTCGTATCTTACTTAGTAATGGGAGTGAGATATATCGTAGCGGTACAGATATTTTAAAAGAGTTTGCTATTTTAGACGGTGATAGACGAATGCGAGGTGATGTTATCTCGGTAGAAGTGTTCTATCCACATCCATTTCTAGAAACGGGAATTGAATTTCTTGATTTACCTGGTACTAATGACCGCGAAGCACAGGATAATTTAGTTAAAGAACAACTTTTAGGCGCCGATTTGGTTGTACAGTTATTAGACGCACGCAAGTTGATGACTTTGGGTGAGCGTGAGAATTTACGCGACTGGTTACTCGATAGGGGTATTAAGACAGTTATTTTTGTCGCTAACTTTATTAACTTGCTCGAACCTGATGAACAAAAAGAGTTGCATAACCGTTTACGGTTCGTTGCCGAAAGTTTTCGTGCGGATATTCCACCCGGTTTTAGCAATTTATATCGAGTTGATGCATTACCTGCTTTACGTGCAAGAATTAAAGGTGATACTAGTTTGGCTAGTAGTAGTGGATTAGTGGAATTTGAAACAGCACTGCAAAATATCGCTACTATACTCAAGCGTAACCGAAAAGAAGTTGTGGCACCGCGAGTTGGAGTAGTAACAAAACAACTACAGCAAACTTTGCAAGCGAAAATAACCCTGCTTGAAAACGAGATTAAAAAAATTACCGATAAAAATAATGCTGCGAATGAAATTAAAAGACGTGCAGAAAACTTGATACAACAAGGTTTTTCTCAAAGTCTTAATAAACTACGTTCGCATTTAGAGTTGACTAAGCTGCGGGAAAAATATCAAAGTGATGCAGCAGTCGCTTTAGCACAAGAAAATTTTACCATTTGGGAAAACACTTTTAAATCAGATTTAAATAATTTACAGTTAGCAGTCACTAAATGGTTAGACCAAGCTTACGAGTTTTTCTTATCTCAGCAAAAAGAAGATTTAGTATTACCCTTACCCAAACATCCTAAAGTAACTCTACCACCTCGTACTAGTAATAGTAGTGATTTGAGTGAACCTGGTTCATTGGCAGTTGGTAGCGGTATCGGTTGGGTTCTTGGTGGCCCATTAGGCGCCGCAGTTTTAGGTAGTATTGCTTATTTAGCCAATAAAACCATTCAAGAACAAGGAAAAGAATCATCTACTCAATCATACCATCAACAGGTTGCAACATTATGTCTTGATGCAGTCGAGAATTATCTTGCTACCTTTAGTCGTGAAAGCTTATCTATATTGAATGAGTACGAACGCAAAGCAAACCTCGTTATTCGTTTTGTTGAACCTACCGATACACCAGATATTATCCAGAAGCGTCAAGAATTGTTACAGTGGCAAAATCACTTACTCCAACTCAACAAAGCACTAGAAAACAATTTAGGAATATCAACACCGAATCAATATAAAGTTGAAGTAACTAATGAAGTAAATAAAAATACAAATACTCAAACAGTATATCGTTCTCAAGGAGTTGGTGCCAAAGAATCTGTAGGTATACCGAAGCAAAATAAAACACCCGTGCAAGAAGAGGCACCATTACCAAAAACAAATATAGCAGAAGTCGAGGCAAAATTCCGTAATTGGGAACTTGATGAAGAAATCGCGCAAATGAAAGCTAATATGGGTATGCCAGGTCATCAAAAACCAAATACCCCTCCCAAAAATATCAATCAAACCCATGCTTATAATGTGTTAGGTTTAAAGGAAGGTGCCTCGATTATAGAAATTAAACAAGCATATCGAAAACTTGTAAAACAATGGCACCCAGACTTATTCTCAGATAGAACACAACAACGACAAGCACAAGAAAAAATGCATCAAATTAACGAAGCATACAATTTATTATCAGAAAATTAGCATTTTTTCTATATATTTTGGTGCATATACAAGCGTAAATCAAGAATAACGTTTATCAAATGCTGTGGTTCAACTGGTTTGCTAACATGTCTTTGAAAACCTGCTGTGAGTGCTTGCTGTTGATTAATTTCTCCAGCATAGGCAGTCAAAGCTAATGCTACAATTTTTGTGCTTTGTTTAGATGCTATTTCCCTAATGCGTTGTATTAATGCATAACCATCCATTCGAGGCATTCCAATGTCGCTTAAAAGCATATCAAATGATTCTTGCTCAAAAGCTTGTATCGCTTGTACTGCATTTTCTACTGATGTAACAACGGCGCCGCTTTGTTCTAAAATAAAAGCAATTAATTCTCTTGTATCTTTTTCGTCATCGACTAGCAAAATTCGCATTCCTACAAGGGGAAGAGATGGGTGTATGGAAGAAGATAAAGTTGATTCAAGTCCCACACTTTTAGAGTTTTCAGGCTTTAAAAGCGGTAATTTAACAGTGAATGTAGCTCCTTGCCCGACTCCAGGACTTTCTGCTTTCACTGTTCCCCCGTGTAGCTCTACTAAATGACGAACTATTGCCAACCCTAACCCTAATCCACCAAAGGTTCGAGTTGTTGTGCTATCTGCTTGACGAAAATATTCAAATACGTAAGGAAGAAATTCTAAAGAAATACCTTTGCCATTATCTATAACTTGAATTTGAGCTTCTTTATCCAATTTATTAAGTTGAATTTTTACGCTTCCCCCAAAAGGAGTAAATTTAACGGCGTTAGAAATTAAATTCCAAACAATTTGCTGTAAACGAGCCGAATCTCCTAGTATTTGCACTACATCAGAATCAAAAATTTTATCAACTTGAATCGATTTAGCTTCTGCCGCTAACTGTACGGTTTCGGTTGCGGCTGTGATAATTGACACTAGATTCTGAGGCACCACGCTAAGGCTAAGTTTACCACGCAATATGCGCGACACATCTAACAAATCTTCAATGAGTTGCACCTGTAACTTGGCGTTACGCTCAATTGTCTCCAAACCGTAAGCCGTTTTTGCGGCATCTAATTTACCTTTACGAAGCAAGTTAGACCAGCCCAAAATTGGATTAAGGGGTGAGCGCAACTCATGAGAGAGTACCGCTAAAAACTCGTCTTTAATTCGATTTGCAATTTCGGCTGCTTCTCGCGCATCTTGCTCTCGTTGTAAAATTTGCTCTCGCTCGATTTCAATGAGCTTACGCTCAGTAATATCAATAAGCAAACCATCCCAAACTTCTTGGTCTTCTACTTGCAACGCACTCGACCGACCTTGAATCCACTTAAGTTTACCACTAGGTGTGGTAATTCTACCCTGCCAATCCCAAGGTAAAAAATTTTCAATTGCGGCGCCGACAGATGCAGTAAAAGAAGCTAAATCATCAGGATGAATCAAATTCCAAATTGAGCCAGCATCTTGTAATGCCACTTGGGCTTCTACTTCAAACAAATCACGACAACCGGAACTAACAAAACTAAATTGCTTAAATGCATCATTGCAAGGTATATAACGATAAACCATCCCTGGCATATTCGCGATTAAACTTTGCATTTGTGCTTCGCTTTGTTGTAATGCAACTTTTGCTAATTCAGCTTCTTGGCGAGCTTGACTACTTCGTAACGCAGCAGCAGTAAAGTCAGCAAGACTCGTCATTATCCTTACATCTTCGCTATCGAAGTGTTGTTGTTCATTGTGAGATACAATCCAAATCGTGCCTAGTGGCTGCTCATCAACAACTAAAGGAATAACTAAGCTCTCAACTGTTAAAGGTTTCGCCTGTTGAAAATAAGTAAAATACCGTGCGGGGTAAGAATAAAGCTGGGGCGCCCCACGTTCTAAACACACGCCACAAGGGCTAAAATTGACTGGAGCTTCCATCATTTCATATTGCTCCAACTCTCCAGTCAATGCCACCAAACGAAAAACTTTTCCTCCACTCTTGTTAGTTTCTAATAAGCTAACTCCAGCAGTTCCAGCTTTACACAAATCCCTGGCCATTGTTACAAGGGTTTTGAGCATAGTTTGAGGTGAGGAGGCTAGTTGCCGAGCCAGGGTATGCATGGCTTGGTTTTCGGCTTGTAAATTAGGCGTTTTGGGCAAACGATGAATTAATTCCTCTGTAATGAGAATATCTTCTAAATCTATTTGTTTTTCCTCATCACAGGTCATTGTTAATCTCCATCTCCACCAAATACTGGTTCAAACTTATCTATAGTAAAACAATTTTGGTAATATTTTTCCCTCCTTGGGAAAGATAAATGTAGCAATTTAGTTATATTTAGCAGGCGCATAGTTGAAGAAATCCTAACACGAACAAGATTAAAGCTTTAGTAAAGCCTTAACCTTGATTACGGTGGGTGCTGCTCAACATAGATTAACTTATCACAACACCATTGGCGCCTCTGTTAAAAGTCTAAGTAGCAAGCTATACATTCTGATAAAATTTAATTTCCTGTCCAGGATTTGAAGATAGGTAACACAAATTCGATAGGCTTTTTCTTTTCTACTGTTATTCTGACAGATGTTGTGGTACCAGGTGCTATTTTAAATTTCGGACCAGAGGACGATGACCATTTATAACCACTTGGTGTTGTATCAATTTGGGGTTCTGTGTAAACTGCGATTTGAGGTCCTTTGTCTAATACACCTGGTAGAATATCTGGGTTGCCTATAATGTTGGCAACACCTTGTTGAGTTACTGGAAATGATGATACTTTTGTGACTTTAGCTTCAATACCACCAAATTCTTCACGTTTGACTGTGGAAGGGATAATCTGTAAAGGTGTACCAACCTTAATTTTTTTGTTTTCGCTCTCCGGTAAGAAGACGATATTAACTAATTTGGCGCTAGATTCTTGTGTGGATACTGTTCCTATTCCTAAACCTGGTTCTAGCTGTTGACCTGGTTTAGCTGTTAATTCTAGCACAGTACCTGTATAATCACTAACTACTTGACTGTTTTTTTGTAGCTGCAATTCTAATTGCGCGATTAAACGCTGGGTTTCTTGAATTTCTTTTTTCCGACTCGTTGCAGTTGTAAAGTCTTGCTCTTTTTGAGTTTCTTTACGACTATCTAATGCTTTGAGTTGGGTTTTGATTTCGTTAACTTGATTTAAATTTTGCAAATATTGACGTTGAGCATCTGCTTCTTTAACATCCAGTTGATTTAATTGTGATTCTGCTTCGTCTATTTGCGCTTGAGAATTAATATATTCTTGCTTTGCGCTTAATACTGTGTCTTTATTTACTGCACCTTGTTGTAAAAGTTTTTCTCGGACTTCCCATCGCTGTTTTAATGTTGGTTGTAGTTCACGTACTGTTGCTAATCTTGAACGTAAATTAGAACGTTCTTTTTTAATAACTTCTAATCCTTTTTCTCGTAGTACTGGGGTTAATGACTCTACAGTTTGTAAACTTTGTAATAATGTTTGACGCTGTTGAGCTATTGCGGTTTCTTCTACAGCGTTACGTTGTACTTGTACCGAATTGGCTGTTTGGTCTTGAATTCTTAGCTGCGTTAGCTTTTCTTTGTTTAATTGTAGTTGTTTACGTAGTTCGGTTTGGTCAATTATGGCAATAACTTCACCTTTTTTAACTGTATCTCCTGCTCGCAGTTTTAATTCCGAAATACGTCCAGAGCTAGATGCTTGGAGTGTTGCTACTTGGCTAGGATATACCATTATACCTTTACCTGTAACTACAATTGGTATTTCTCCTAGTACGCTCCATGCTCCCCCACTAATGACTAAGGCGCCAAGTGCGAATAAAGAAAACCAACGTTTAGGACTTGTGACTTTAATTAATTGGTCTAGTTGTTCTGGAGAAGCTACTTTGTCTAATGCTTCTTTACGAAATAGGTTGTTTTGTTGCGTTACCATTTTTTTCTCCTAATATAGTAATACCCAAAGAAACCTGGTTTCTACTAGAAACCGTAATACCCAAAGAAACCTGGTTTCTACAAGAAACCAGGTTTCTCTATTTCATTATTCAATGCGAATTCTTTTGAGCATCCAATCAAAACGGGCGCCAGCGAGTCCCATTTGTGTTAAAGAATAGTTATTAAGCTCGTTTGCAAAAGAATCATCTAAAGATTGATCGCTACTATAAGTTAATCGACCGTACCCTAAACGTTGGACGAGAGATGTTTGTTTATCTGCTAAAATTATTGCCAAAACGCGGTAAAATCTAACTGCAAACCCAACATCGTGTAGTAACTTGGCAGACAGGCGCCATTTTGGTATTGATAATACTCGCGAGTCTTTGACTGCTGTTACGGTTACTGCTTCGGGTTGCACTTCAATAAATGGTGTTTCTCCAACCATGTCACCCCGTGATAACCTACCAAACTCGCGTTCCAAAGGTTGACTTTTACTATATTCCAAATTAGAAAAAGCATGTGCAAGTACATTACCATCATCATCGCTCGCATTCAAAGCAACGGTGCCATCAAGTAAAATGTATAGTGCTTCCGTAGGTCTACCGCTACGAATTAAAATAGACCCAGTAGGAAACACTTGAATTTGACCTGCTGCAATTAACCAGTCAATATCACTATCATGCAACTCACCGAATATAATTAAAGCTTCGCGTAACTGTGGTTTACTTAAAACGCTTGTACTACGTTCTAACTCTTTCATCATTTGTTGGAGACGGTTAGCGAGCATTACAGCAAACGCACGATATAAATGTGCGGCAAACTCTAAATCTTGATGTAGCTTCTGAATAAGTTTAGCATTCGGAACCATCAAAACCACAGATTTTTTTCTCGCATAAACAGTAGTAGAAGATAAATTATTTTCAAACAGAGGAACTCCTATTATCTCTCCCTTCTCAAGGTGCGCTACTTCCCTCCCTGGTATTCCACCTTCTAACACCGCAAACGCACGTCCCAAAGGGTCAGCACTTTCTTGGTTCAGCGTTACCGTTAAGGCGCCTTCAAGTAAAATATATAGTGCATTTAAAGACTGGCCCTGTTCCACCAAAACCGTACCAGGTAAAACTTCGACCCTTTCCCCAGTAGCTAACATCCAATCAATATCTTGATTGCTAAGTTCCTTCAGAATAACAGATGACATAGTAAGTTCCTCGTCGCGTAATTATCTTCTACCGAAAAATCCAAAAATCCCTTTAAAAAAGGTCATAATATCCTCTGAGGAATTTAAACCGATGCCCATAATTTGAAAAGCCGATGAAGATATCTGCGAAGACCCGAAACTAGAACTTCTACTTCCACGACGTGAACGTCTTCGTGACTGTGCGAACACATCACTCCTTTGGAAAGTCGAACCCGAAACAAAAATACTAATACCTCCAGAAATTCCATCAAGTTCTTCTTGAGATAACTCCACAGGAGAATGGTTATTAGTATCTATCTCTTTCTCGTCTGGCATTTTTTCACCTCGGTTTTACTAAATAGTTCATATATAAAGATGCACACACATAGCTCCCGGCGCCTTTGCCTGTGCTATTAATGTAAAAATAGACTATTTCTACCGATAGAAGACTTATGCAGTCAATTGCAAAAATATTGTATAGGTGCCGTTATATACTTCCAAATGAAATGCTCATCTTGTGGAATGGCATCTTGTGGAATGGGCATCTTGTGGAATGGCATCTTGTGGAATGGGCATCCTTGCCCGTTCCAAACCTGGGCGGGCAAGATGCCCACCCCACAAGAGAAGCATTTATATAGAAATCACCTTATATATCAACTTCAAACCCTCGAAACGTAATAGAAATTCTTCGACCTAGATGACGCTTAGACGAAATAACCTCATGCGTCCAAGCTTTATTCGTTTGATAAGGAATAACAAACACACTGCCCTGCGTCGTTGTAAAATCTTTATAACCCTTACCTTTCCAAGGTCTTAATCTAAATATACGCTCCTCTCCAAACGAAATAATTACAATAGAGGCGCCTTGTACCATATTTCTAGTAGAATCACGATGTTTACCCATATAGTGACCCAACTGCCCATCGTACCAATTTATAACCATGCCATTGAAACAACTATCGATATTATCTTGACTCCATAGATGAAGCGGTTTAAGTAACGGTGGTATGGGTAAAGCTTTGTTTACTACCCCTGTGTAATGATAATCAACACCATAAACCTCTTGCCAACGTGGTGTTTTTACTAGGTGTCCGTGTATTTTAAGTTCTTTAAACTCACAAGGATGCATATCCCAAAGTTCATCAAACTGTGACTGGTTAAAATTTATCTCACCAGGTAAATATGCCGTCCAAAACTCATGACTCTCATCAAGTTGATGTAATGTAAATATCTGAGTATTAAGCATATTGATGTAAACCTTATTCAAGTTTTACTGCTGTACCATAAGCTAGTACTTCTGTCACTCCCTCAGCAAATTCTGTGGCATCATAACGCATACAAATTACAGCATCGGCACCTAAACTTTGTGCTTGTTTTATCATACGGTCATATGCTTCTTGCCGTGCTTGTTCACAAGCTACTGCATATGCTTCAATGTTTCCACCAACTAATTGCTTCAACCCACCCATTATTCCTTGCCCAATCGTTGGTGAGCGTACAATAATACCTCGTACTATACCAACGTAATTTTTGATTGCACGTCCTGCAACATCGTTCCCTGTTGTAACAATCATAACTATACTAATATTAATTTTCTTCTTTATCTTACATAATAAATAACAGTGGCGCCTTGTCTCGCAGCAAATTTCATTTTCAGAAGTACATACATAATACTCCAAATCATGTAGAGACGTTACATGTAACGTCTCTACACGTATTTCATAATCACGCAATCTGTTCTATCTTTATCCTTATGTTTCAATCCTTTAAAGGGATTATTTAATATTGCAATGACATCGGCGCCATCCGCTATTCCCATAAACACATGTTTCAATCCCTTAAAGGGATTATTTAATATTGCAATAGAATGGCATAAATGTTGAGCTTTAAATTCTACGTTTCAATCCCTTAAAGGGATTATTTAATATTGCAATGATTGCCCAAGGACAACATGTCTTGGTTTGCCTGTTTCAATCCCTTAAAGGGATTATTTAATATTGCAATTTTCTTGTGTCTTGTGCTATACGCGCGCGCACGAGAAGTTTCAATCCCTTAAAGGGATTATTTAATATTGCAATCAACAAAATCACCCGCACCAAAAATATCACGATGTTTCAATCCCTTAAAGGGATTATTTAATATTGCAATGGCTTGGCGTAGAAGCTTCATTGTATTTAGTTTTCAAGGTGCTGTTCCGCGAACCTAGAGTAACAATAACGTTTCAGAGGCTAATGTGTCAAGATAGGTGCCGTTCAAAATAGCTAAAACGGTTGTATGGTAAGGGTTTCAGAGTTACCGCCAACCTCAAAAATAGATAGAATGCTTCAAAGCTATACTGGACAAGCGTTTACACAATAAATTTGGACTATGCCAAAAAAACACCCTATGGTTCGCGGCACCTGAGAGTATACCTAAAGAATAAGGCGCCGGAATTGGATTATCTAAAAAACCATCTAAAAGTATTGTACTCCAGCCCCATTGTTGACCATCGCGTGTAATTGTTGTATGAATTGGCGCCGTATGTGGAATACGTAACGCTTTTAACGTTGCTGTAGTCTTCCAAATATTTTGGGAAACAGCAAAAGCTATTCCATAAAAGTAAGGTTTTGTTATATTTTCCTTTACAATTCGCAAAAACTCGATGTCAAGATTACCCAAACGAATAATACCGCTGCAAAAATCACCATAATCATGAGCGGGAATGAGAATCGGAACATCAAGCTGTTTGCTAACTGTATCCATTAGTTGGACAGGATTTGAGCATCGAATTACAATATGGTCAATGCTAGTTATTTGAATTTTATCCATAATTTAGCCAAAATAAATTTTTTACTCATTTAATAATTTATAAAAAAATGCCTAGCAGAGTCTCTACAGGTTCAAGAGCGATTTTTACCCTATTAATCTTAGCTTGAACCTATCATCATATTTTTTGATCAAGGTAACCTTTTTCCTCTGGCTTGCCACTATATATATAAAGTTGTTTAGCGAGGGAGTCATGTCCGAACACAGTGATCTGGAGTTAGTTTTTCTATCGCGACAGGGAAATAAAGCTGCATTCGGTTTGCTTGTGTCGCGTTATCAACAAATGGCGCAACGCCTAGCTACACGAGTGGTGGGCAATGGAGATTTGGCGCAAGAGCTTGTACAAGATGCTATGCTGCAAGCTTATCTCTCGCTAGATAAACTCAATGACCCAACACGATTTAAGAGTTGGCTGTACGGCATTGTACTCAATGTTTGCCGAAACGATTTGCGGCACCGTAAATTAATCTGTTTTTCCCTAGAAGCAATGATAGGGAATTTTATCGATAAACCGCTACCAACGCTCTTGAGTTCTCCTGACCCTCAGCTTGTGGCAGAACAGGAAGAATTACAGACTGTAGTACAAGATGCAGTTAATGCTCTATCTCCCAAGAATCGCTCAGTAGTTTTACTGTTTTACAACGAGCAGTTTAGTTTACAAGAAGTAGCAAATCGCTTAAATATTTCAGTCAATGCTGTCAAAGGGCGCCTACACAAATCTCGCCATCAACTAAGAGAACGATTATCTCCTCTTCAAGAACAAATTCAACCCACTTTACTTCAGGAAACAAAAACCATGACTAGTAGCGCTATCGAAACCAAGATAGAATTGTACTGCTCATTTTGTCACAAAAGCCAAGAACAAGTTAATATTCTTATTGCAGGGCCAGGTGTATTTATCTGCGATACTTGTGTGGATATCTGTAACAAAATTATCAGCAAAGAAATTCCGCCATCTCCATTGGTTCAGGAGGAAATTGATAAATTAATCAATTCAGGAAAGTTAAGCGGGTGAATCTACATGAATTAAATTCAAGATTAGGCAATTTTAACGAGAATATAATTTATTCTGACAATACACAGGCACGCTACTGCCTGTGCATTGGTTACAAGCGTTCATTAATCTAAGTCAGGGCGTACTTTATCTACTTTACCATTGTTTGTAAGATAGTATATAATATCTAAATAAACTGAACACACATTTAAAATTAATTTAAAAAATTATGTTAGATGAAGCAGCTATTGAACATCGTTTAGCCAATCTAGAAAGAGAGGTTGCAGCCTTAAAGCAAAAAAACAATAATGATTCTACTTCTGACAATTGGCTTAACAATTTAATTGGTTCTATTTCGGACGAAGCAGCTTTTATTGAAGCTTTGGAATACGGACGTTCGTTTCGTCAATCTGATAAGCCTGCTGATGAAGGTGATTAGTAAGGATGAGATATTTGTTTGATACTGACCATATCAGCTTTTTACAGCGTGGTTCAGGTTCAGAATTTACTAATATAATGTCTCGAATGGCGCAGTACTCTGCGTCCGATTTTGCATTATCTATTGTTAGTTTTCATGAACAGGTCATTGGCGCCCATAACTTTATAAATCGCGCTGATAAACCCGAAGATATAATGCGCGGGTATACACTTTTATTTCAGACGCTTCAAGGGTTTTCTAATTCTCATGTTTTACCTTTCGATGCTCCGGCAATTGCAATTTGTAATGAACTACGAGTTAAAGTTAGAGTATCAACAATGGATTTAAGGATTGCTGCTATAACGCTATCTCATAATTTAATAGTATTAACTCGGAATCGTAAAGATTTTAATAAGGTGCCTGGATTAAGTATCGAAGATTGGACTATTTGACTCCGTGATAAATATACTGCACAGGCAGGATGCCTGTGCTACAATTTTTGATGCCTGTGCCACAATGTTAGGCGCCCATTAATTGTAGTAATACTTCTGTGGACATTTTGCCGCTAATGTCGGCGCCTTCGA
The DNA here is from genome assembly GCF_019977735.1 of Calothrix sp. PCC 7716. Classification (GTDB taxonomy): domain Bacteria; phylum Cyanobacteriota; class Cyanobacteriia; order Cyanobacteriales; family Nostocaceae; genus Dulcicalothrix. Next base: position 8,865,679 of record NZ_AP025018.1, read on the forward strand.
GTAAACTATCTGCTAGGTCACGTTTGTGATGGTGTAATTCAACGATTTTGTCTTCGATGGTGTCTTTGGCAACTAGTCTATATATAGTAACTGGTCGTTGTTGTCCTATGCGGTGCGCGCGGTCAGATGCTTGGTCTTCGACTGCTGGGTTCCACCACGGATCCATATGAATTACATAGTCAGCAGCAGTAAGATTTAAGCCTGTTCCTCCTGCTTTTAAACTAATTAAAAACACGTCTCCTTCTCCTGCTTGGAATGCATCAACTGCTTTTTTGCGGTTTGTTACAGGTGTGCTGCCATCTAAATATTGATAGCTGATGTTTTGTGTGTCTAGATAATCTCGAATAATATGTAAGTGGTCTACAAATTGACTAAATACTAGTACTTTATGACGGTTTTCTAATAAGTCTCCTAATACTTCGCCAAAAAGTTGTAGTTTCGCACTTGGTAATTTAGTGTCTTTTGCCACCAACCGAGCGTTACAACAAGAACGACGTAGTTTCATTATTTCTGCTAATACTTGTAGATGTTTTTGACCTGCTGGCGCCTCTTCTTTCGTAAGTTTTGCTACAGCTTCACGCCGTAATGCTTCGTAAAAAGCCATTTCTTCGCGACTGAGTTCTACATGTAATAAAATTTCGGTACGCGATGGTAATGATTCTAATACTTGATTCTTTGTACGACGCAGTATAAATGGTTGAATCAGTTTTTTCAACTTGGTACGGGCGCCTTTATCTTGAAATTTTTCGATAGGGTTAGCAAAGCGTTCGTTAAAACTTTCAAATGAACCAAGTAAACCAGGGTTAATAAATCTAAATAAATTCCATAGTTCACCTAAATGGTTTTCTATTGGTGTTCCGGTCGTAATTAGCTTAAAACCTGCTTTTAAATTCATTGCAGCTTGCGAACGTTTCGTTGACATGTTTTTTATCGCTTGCGCTTCGTCTAATACTATGGTTTGCCATTCGACTTGCGATAACATTTGCGAAACTTCTTCTTGTTGTAATAACCCGTAACTACAAACAAACATGTCAAACGGTTTTAAATTATCTAACACTTTTTGACGATTACCACTACCAAACTGAATAATATTTAGAGTTGGTGCAAATTTTTGAGCTTCGCTTATCCAATTCATACATACTGATGTTGGTGCAATAATTAACGTTGCTCCTTCAGCAGCATGGTTTAAAATTAAGGCTAATGCTTGTATTGTTTTACCTAATCCCATTTGGTCTGCTAAACAGGCGCCTACTCCCCAATGTGCTAAACGCGACATCCAATTAAAACCTTCAACTTGGTAGTCGCGTAACTCTGCTTGGAAAGTACTTGGCACTTTTGGTTGTAAATTTTGAATTTCTTTTAAACGCTGTACATGCGCTTTCCAATGTTTATCTGCTTTGAGCATACCTACTTCGTCAACAAAATCTTCTAACCCCAATGTTGCTAACGGGTGAAACCTTACACCTTTATTGGATACTTCTGAAAATGTCTTTAATTCTTCTAGACGTTTACGAAACGCTTGTGTCAACGCCAAAAACTGACCATCACCAAGGGGAATAAATCTACTAGGTGTTTTATCCAGCAGTTCTAATAGCTGTCGCATATCTAACACCAACTTATCATCTAATTTTAACTCCCCACTGGCGCCAAACCAATCTTGTTGACGTTGAATCGACATTTGAAAGTCTTTCAAGTCCGCACGATGAGTGACCCGCAGCTTTTCTCCTTGAGGCCACTCAATAACAACACTATCTCCTAACGCTTGCAGTTCTAATAAAAGTTCTAAACAATCTTCTGGGTCATTTATCTGCCATTCCCCATCTTCTGCATCGATACCTGCTAAAGTTGGACAAGCTGCAATGATATTATCTCTAAGTAATTTCTCTTCTTTGAGATTACGCTGTGTTTGCAGACGCTTATTATTAATTTCTGCAATTACTGTTACACCACCTGTACCCGGGCGATAATATGGGCCACCACTTCCAAACGGACAAGATAATAAACTTACTTTTAACCCTTCTGAAGCTGGTAACAAAACGATATGCGGTATAGTTTGTGCTGGTACTTCCTCGGCGCCAGAACCCCCACCCCCAATATCTGAATGTACTGTTACAATTTCTGAAACTCCATTTATTGCCTCTAATACTTGCTTTTCGGCTGTAATGGGTACAACTAATCGATTATCATTCCCAATTATTTCCGCAATGCGTCGGTGTTCAAGAGTAATTTCAATCACTTTAACCCGTGTAGGAGTTTCTTTAATAGCCAAAATATTTTGACTTTGAGATAACTTTGGCGAAAACTCAATGGTTAATTTACCCTTTCTACCTTTCTTAACTAATAACTCTGGTTCTCCCTTAACTATTTCTACACGTGTACTAGCTGCATCGTCCCAAAATACCAAAGGATGACCAACCAAAGCTGTTATAGCTCTATCGGGAAACGAATATTCAGTTTTACCATAATAATGCCCATCATAATAAGCTTCAATACAAGCACAAGCTTTAATATCTTGCGTCGTTAAATAATCAAATTCATCCAAATCATTTTTTAAACGCTTCAAAGCTATCGGGCGCCCTTTACCCCATTCTCCCTTATTATTTACCTTTTGCTCACGCGGTTGTAGCGTACATTTGAATGCGTAATGAGTAATAAACCAGGCTAAACGTGTCGTACCCTCTTTAATAGTAGGCGCCTGTTTCTTTAAATTAGCAAGGGCAGTTAAACAACGTTGCCACGAAGACTGCAGAGCAATAGCATTTATAATACTAGTTATTCCTAATTCTTCATGCAAATTTTCTGCTTGAGTTTCCAAACTTTCATCAGACTTTAATCGCGATAATAATTCCACACTTTCCATCGCTAACCAAGTATAATCATTACTCATAGCTTGCGAATAACACCGCTCCACCAAACTCACAAAATGCCTTTTTGCACTATTCGCATCTATCCAATAATGGCAAAGTATAAAAAACAATGCTTCAATAATATTGTGTTCTTCAGGAAAGACAATACGGTTAGTTAGGATAAACTGCTTTTGTGACATATCACCTAACTGAATTTCGAGTAAAACCTTTAGCTGATAGTAAATCATTCGCAGCCAATGACCAGATTCGCGCGACATTAAGCTACAATATTCTAAAGCTTTATGTAAGCTACTTTTTTGACCTTCTTTAATTAAAGCCAGTATAAAAAATAACCCACTCAAGTTAGTAAAATAAGTTAGACGTTTACCTCGACCTTTATTCAATAATTCGAGCGCATCGTGATAATATGTAATTGCTGCATCGACATCATCACGTAGAAAATTCAACCATCCCCAATAAGCAGAAGTTTGATTTTGAAACGATTTAGATATAGACTTTAAACATTGCTCTGCTTCTTGTAAACTACCTCGCAGTAACAGTTGTTCTGTTAAAATTATTCGTAAAGAATCTGAACAATGCTTACCTTTAAAAAAACATTCTTCTTTAATTAAATCAAACGCTTCATCAGCAGGCGCCAACTTGAGGGCAGAGTCTAATAAAATAATTCTAAGACAGTTTTCGTACAATTCTTGTGGTAAAACTTCAATCCACTTAGCATCAAACGGATTATTACATATTTTGTAGATAACTTGCTGTACAGATATTTTATTTTTAATCTGTCTACATTGCTCATAGTCATGAAACTGTTTATTGACATAATTTAAATCACCTCGGTAAAGTCCAATACGAACCTCTCGTATTAACTGCATCTCATTCGAGAACAACCGATAACCATTTACTTCATAATTCCTTATTGGCATTTGAACGTGAACACAGTTTGCCAAAACTTCAAATTTTTCTGTAGATACTGCATCACGGGTAACTATTTCTACCAATAAATCATGACATTGTATTAACTCTTTATTTTTAACAAGTAGCTGCGCTCTCACTAACCCTTCTACATATACATCCAAAATTTTACTATCCACGGCGCCTACTTTACTAAAGCAGCTAAAAAACTGCTTTTTACTCACTGGCTCATAAATTACTGAGAATAATTGTACTATCTGTTTCTCGATGGGTGGTAACTCTTCGTACACAACTCGGAGTTGTACTCGTTTTCTGTTAATCTCAGTAGCAGAAGTATTTATGGTAAACATATATAAAGTAGGCGCCTGTGAATGAAAAACAGATTTGATTTGTATATCTTTTGCTAATATTCCACTAATACACCAATACCGACCAAATCACCTAAATAGTCTCAAAATATATAATTTTATGTGCGTCCCAGCAAACTTTCGTTAAATAACTTTACAATCCACCGTAGGTTGGGTGGAGGAACGGAACCCAACATATACAGCAGATTGCGTGTTGATGCGATACATGTAGAGACGCTCCGGTTCCTCGCGTCTCTACAGGGTTTTGGGCGTTATAATATGTACCTCATGCACCTGAAATTTGCTGTAAACCCACAACTTTATCCAAAGCCACAAAAAATGTGCGCCAATGGCGCACAAAATTATTCAAAATAAAGTATAAATGTAAAGATACCCCCTGGCGCCAGTCAGATATTGTTTGTGTCAGAATAAAAGTTTTAGGTTTAAAATTAATAACCGTGAAAAGTAAAAATACTTAATTTTCAAGATAAATTAAGACTTTTCCGGGATACTGCTGCTGAAAGTTGTAGCGATTTATATAGATAAATCAAATGAATTTACGGCTTAAAAAAATGCTGTCTAAAAATAAAAAAAAAGTTCGTGCGATTAGTCTGTTTTTGTTAACAGTTTTTTTTTGCATTTTATCTTTGAATCAAGTGGTTAGAAGTGAAATTCAAGATATTTATGTAAATAAATCATTTTTTGACTTGAGTTTACTGAAACAGTTTAATAACGAATCTGTCTGTCATCAATATAAAAATATATCGAGAGAACTAGAACCTGTCAACAATCAAATATTATCTAATAATACAATATTATTCAAAAGTCAATTAAATAACAAAGTGTTAACTTTGCCCGCAGTACCTTTACCAACAATACACCCAGCTGCAACTAGAGCGAAAGTCCCAGTAATGATGTATCATGATATCTTATCAAAAAAGGAATTAATTTATGATTTAACACCCAAAGAACTAGAGAAGCATTTTCAAATGATTAAGTCTAATAAAATGACTCCTATTAGTATAAATCGCCTTATAGCTCATTTACGAACAGGAAGCCCATTGCCGAAAAAACCTATTATACTAACTTTTGACGATGGTTATGCTGGGCATTATAATTATGCTTATCCGTTATTGAAAAAGTTTGGATATCCTGCTGTTTTTGCGGTTCATACAAGTTTTATTGGAGTAGATACTAGTCGTCCTCATATGAATTGGGAGCAATTAAAAACTATAGCTAATGACCCATTAATGACAATATCTTCTCATAGCAAAACTCATCCTGCCCTCACAAAAATATCAGACCAGCAGCTTGAGAAAGAAATTTTTGAATCGAAGCAAATACTTGAACGTCAATTAGGTCAGCAGATTAGTTATTTTACTTATCCTTACGGTAATTATGATGTTAGAGTGCAAAAAATGGTTGCGAAAGCCGGATATTTGGCTGCAATTGCATTTGGGGTTCCAAAGGAAACTTTTGCAGGACAATCAAAGGATTTATTTGCTATCAGTCGCTTTGAAAAATCTCGTTTAGAAAAAGTTATTCCCCAAGCTTGGAGCAGTTCAAATATACCGGAATGTAATTAGCACTTACACCCGTGCAAGTTAGGAGCTATGCAATTTGTTAAGTAATTATTACACTACCAAAGTAAATTACAATCTGATAGACGGCGCTTAGAAAAATGGTAGTTTAAAAGGCGCCGTCAATTAGTTGCTATGATTGATTTTCTGATAGCTGTGTTTGTAGTTGTTGAACCTGTTCAAGCGTTAAACAACAAAGAACGTCAGGTAAATTTATAAACAAATACATGTATAAATTAAAACACGAATAATGTTACTGGTTCAGAGGCGCCTACCTTACATCTTGCACCTCGAACAGAAACCGGGCTTCAAGCCAAAAATGTTGCGATAAAACGTTGATTTTTCGTAAAGAAGCCCGGTTTCTTTGGGCTTGTTGCGAACGCTGCAAGATATAAGCTACCTGGTTTGGTTGGTGTTGATTAGTTCTTCTACCTCTATCGCTTTTTCTTGTATACTAAAAACGGCTTAAAACTATACTTTTAGAGCAAACGGAAATCTTTAAGATGCTACCCTTCGGGAAAACTGCGTTAACGTTCCTCAGCATGACAAAGTTCAATTTTTACCCGTTTGCAGTATAACGTTACATCCGTTGTTATCCGTTGCCAATTTTTCCACCATGAAGTGTAATAACGGTAATTTCTGGGCGACAATTAAATCTGACATGAAATCCTGTCATACCTATACCTCGGTTTGTGTATAATTTCATTCCACCAATTTGATATAGTCCTGCGTAATATTTTTTACCTAGGTCAGGTAATACGGGTGGTTTTAGAAACGGTAAGCGTATTTGTCCAGCGTGGGAATGTCCTGATAATTGTAAATCAAACCTATTGGTTGCGGCGCTGGTGTCGCCAAAGTCTGGTTCGTGTGCTAGTAATACTGTGGCGCCATCTAATGGTAAGTTTTGTAGCACTAAGTCTAACCTAGCTTTTCCTGCCCAAACATCATCTACTCCAGCTATATACAATTTTGCTATTCCACGTTGTAATATAGAATATGTATTATTGAGATTGATGACACCAGTTTCTGCCATTGTTTTTGCAATTGCTTCGGGATTGGCGCCATAGTCATGATTCCCTAACACGCCAAATTTACCGTCTTTTGCGGTAAGTATACCCAGTGTCTGTTGTAATTTAGGAATAAAACGCTGTTGTTCGTGTGTTACCAAGTCACCTGTAATCACTATTGAATCAGGGTTTTGCTGATTGACTAATCGAAAAATACGCTTTAAACGTGCTGAAGTCATCCATCGATTGACATGGATATCACTAATTTGTACAATTCTATATTCGTTAAATTCTTGTGGAAGGTGTGGAAGAGTCAATTGTAGCGATTTAATCTCAATCCAGTTTGGTTCTATGAAGTAAGCGTATAGTAAGGTACATATTCCGAGTATAAATAAGCCTGACTTGATAAATCTAAATACCCTTCGGCGTGTATAAAAGCGTTGCTTATAGTATATCAAGGTTCAATCTCCAGTCTTTTAGACTTATTTTTATATCCCCTGTACTGTTTTAAGTTTGAATTCGTTTAACTGTCAAATATTAATATTCTAGATTCTAGATGGAGCTAACTAAACTATTATGAGTTTACCTGTTGTTGCTATTATCGGGCGCCCCAATGTGGGCAAGTCAACGTTTGTAAATCGTCTCGCTGGTGAACAAACTGCTATAGTTCACGACGAACCAGGTGTAACACGCGACCGTACTTACTTGAAAGCGTTTTGGCGTGATAGAGAATTTACAGTCGTTGATACAGGTGGTTTGATATTCAACGATGATACCGAATTTTTACCGTTTATTCGCCAGCAAGCCATGACGGCACTCTCTGAAGCAAGTGCTGCTATTCTTCTAGTAGATGGACAAGCAGGTCCAAATTCTTCTGATGAAGAAATTGCCTCTTGGTTGCGAGTTCAAAAAGTTCCTGTCTTGCTTGCAGTTAATAAATGTGAATCTCCCGAACAAGGTTTAATGCAAGCTGCTGAGTTTTGGACATTAGGACTCGGTGAACCATATCCTATTTCTGCTATTCACGGTAGTGGTACAGGTGAGTTACTCGACGAGTTAATCAACCATTTACCGATGGTGCAAGATATACCAGAAAACGAAGAAATCAAAATTGCGATTGTCGGGCGCCCAAATGTCGGTAAATCAAGTCTATTAAATGCATTCGTTGGTGAAGAACGCGCCATCGTTAGCCCAATTTCGGGTACAACACGCGATGCAATTGATACATTCATTGAACGTGACGGGCACAAATATCGTCTTATCGATACCGCAGGAATTCGCAGAAAGAAAAGTATCGAATATGGTACAGAATTTTTTAGTATTAACCGTGCATTCAAAGCTATTCGACGTAGTGATGTAGTGTTATTAGTAATAGACGCACTGGATGGAGTCACCGACCAAGACCAAAAACTAGCGGGACGAATCGTTGACGAAGGACGCGCGTGTATTATTGTTGTAAATAAATGGGACGCAATCGAGAAAGACTCCCATACAATTTACGACTATCAGAAAGCGCTTGAAGAACGATTACATTTTACCGAGTGGGCAGACACAATCTTCGTGAGCGCTCAAACCGGACAGCGTGTTGAAAAAATCTTAGAACTAGTCACCAGCAGCGTTGAGTCACATCGGCGCCGTGTTAGTACATCCGTAATCAACGAAGTACTCGAAGACGCAGTACACTGGCATTCGCCCCCAGTTAGTCGTAGTGGTAAACAAGGTAAAATCTATTATGGCACCCAAGTATCAACGGCGCCGCCAACAATTGCCTTATTTGTCAACGAGTCCAAGCGTTTCAACGATAACTATCGTCGCTACATCGAACGTCAATTTAGACAACAACTAGGTTTCAAAGGTACACCCATAAGAATACTATGGCGCAGTAAGAAAGTCCGCGACGCAGAAGGCAGCGTTATTAACACAAACCGTGCAACGCGAGTTTAATTTAATTAGGAGTTAGGAGTTAGGAGTTAGGAGTTAGGAGTTAGGAGTTAGGAGTTATAAGTTATGAGTTATAAGTTATGAGTTATAAGTTATAAATTGATGAGTACTTAGCAACGGATTATAACGGATGTAACGGATAGTTTATTTGTTACAAACAAATCATTGTTGCTGATTTTTAACTCATACAGACGCAATTATTCCCAGCAGGACACTACGTAAATGTGTCTCTACTCCTAACTCCTAACTCCTAACTCCTAACTCCTAACTCTTAAATGGATTTACTTCGTTCGTTACCGCTTGGTTTATATCTCGAACAACCGCAAACCTGGTTACATAAGATTGACCCCCGTGTCAAAATTTTTTGGTTGATGAGTTTTTTGACTACCTACACTTTTGCCAATAACGAATGGCGCCTGTTGTTGGTGGTATTACTAGTATTGACTACCTTACTATCTGGTATTCCCAGACGCATTTGGCAACAACCTCAACAAATGGCAGGGTTGTTGTTTTTAACGTTTTTGGTGTTTGTTATTGGATGTTTTACTCCCGATGGACTCGGTTTACATTATCAACCCCGTTTACCTGAACATCAGGTTGTTACACAATCTCAATCTAAACCTCAACCTACACCCACACAAGCTCCTTCTATATCCACCCCTACTACCTCTAATCAAACCAGTAGTAAAAAATATACATACGTTTTATTTGAACGCGGTGTTTTTAAAGTTACTCGTCGTTCACTTGATTTAGCTATCAGAATTAGCACTATTCTATTTACTGTTTTATATAGTAGTAATCTATACTTAATTACAACGGCGCCGGAAGAAATTACTGCTGCATTGGAAGATTTGATGCAGCCCTTAAAAATGTTTAAATTACCAATTACAGAAGTGACGTTAACGTTAACCCTATCGTTGCGTTTTATACCTTTAGTTCTAGAAGAAATACAGAATTTAATCCGAGCGATAATGACACGCGCTATCAATTGGAAGAAAATAGGATTCAAAGGTGCTGCTAAAATTTGGCTGACAGTTACAGAACGATTATTTGATAATTTGTTTTTGCGTGCAGAACAAATGGCAAGTGCCATTACAGTACGTGGTTTCACAAGTCCCAACCAGCACCGTGTTCAATGGCACGATTTTAAACTCAAACCACGCGACTGGTTGGCAATTATGTTACTTATACTATTTTGGGGTGCCAGAATTGTTTATGGTAATGATGTTAATTAATTGGTAGCATAATAACCGTGTTATCGTGGTAATTATGATAGTATCATTTAAAGATCGAGGAACAGAAGACATTTTTGATGGCAATGACTCAAAGGAGGCCCGAAGGCAATGTCCTATCGACTGTTGGAAAACTGCACAAAGGAAATTAGATCAACTTAATGCAGCATCTAATTTAGATGATGTAAAAATTCCGCCAGGGAAAAGGTTAGAAGCTCTAAAAGGCGATCGTCTGGGTCAACATAGCATTAGGATTAATGACCAATATCGAATTTGCTTTAAATGGACATCGCAAGGTTCAGAGGAAGTTGAAATAGTAGATTACCATTAGGAGATAGCTTTCGTATGAGAGTTCCAAAATATAGACCCCCCTCACATCCAGGTGAAATATTACTTAAAGAATTTCTAGAGCCAATGGGAATATCGCAACAACAGCTTGCAGATACACTTCATGTTCCTTATCAACGAATTAATGAGATTGTAAATCAGAAGCGGGGTATTACACCTAGTACAGCAGTGCGATTGTCTAAATTTTTTGGGAATAGTTCAGGATTTTGGTTGAACTTGCAACAGAATTGGGAACTATACCACGTTCTAAAGGAAGAAGAAGAGGAACTAAAAACGATTGTACAGTTTGGCACTTGAATCAGTTCTCCTCTTCAATATAGAGGTTAAGGGGAATCTAATTTCATATCTCTTAAGTCTTCTTCACGTAAATCGGCAGTTCTATATCTACAGTCAAAACATTGATGCACTTTTTTGAAGTGTTTTGGTAAGTGTAGTTTTTTACCAGGCTTAATAAGTGGTTTATTCGGAACTTGTAGCGGTAAAGGTTGCGGTTGTATTGTGTGTAATGTAAAAGCACTCAATAAACCTAAACCCAATGCACTTAAACTCAATCCAACCGCCAACGGGTATTTATAATTTACTTTATGAGTACGAATCGAACTACTTGTATTATTAATTGCCAATAATGCTTTTAAAGCGGTTGCAGCGTCGAGAAATCTTTGTTCTTGATTGGGTGCAACCATTTTTTCTAACCAGTCAACCCAGTACAAGTTCAGTTCTGGCAATATTTGATGAATTTTAAATCGAAACGAATCGTCTATTAAATTTCCAATTTGATTTGATGGTGTTTGTGTCAACAAGCACATTAATGTTGCACCTAAACTATATAAGTCTGATGCTGTTGTCAATGACCTACCCAATATTTGCTCCGGTGGCATAAACCCTAGTGTACCTTTTACCGTTGTACTGGCGCCCATTTCTTCCCCTCTCATTCGCGCCAATCCAAAATCGACTAAATATACCTTCGAGTCATCTATTAATATATTCTCAGGTTTGATATCGCGATGAATTACTGACGGCGCCTGCTCTTGTAAGTATACTAATATCTCTAACACACCTGAAGCGACTCTAAAAGCATTGTCTAAAATTGAGAATGACTGTTGGGGAGATAACATCCATATAGCCAAACTAGAAGCGTTAATATACTCTTGGACTAAGCAAAAACCTTTTTCTGTCTCAAAGCAGTCGAGATATTTGGGTACTTGTGGATGGTCTAGGTGTTGCAGTAAATTAATTTCTTGTTCAAATGCAGCAAAACCTGACCAACTGGCGCCAACTGTGGCAAATTGAAATTGTTTAATAACTACATACTGCGAATCTGTTTTGGCTTTATAGGTGACTCTACCACCACTCAGGTTTTGTCCTAATACACATTCAACAGCATAACCGAACTCACTAAAGTCAGGTAATTTGTTCAAAAATTTAGAAGTGTGATTAAAAATACTGTTAGCGTTGTTGTTAGGACTACTCATACCCATTCACCAATTGGAGAGAATTACACTATTCTGGCGAGGAACTCTAATTGTTGTACTATCTATACTTCACCTTTCGGTGATTGGTTACTAAAAATGCAACAAACCTTTCCCCCTTAACACAAGCATGACAACTCGGTATTGGCACTCACAACCACTCAAAAATCGCACTGGTTCAAATATTTTTGCCACTTTGTTCTCTAATCATACTTTTGCGACGCTACTTGAAAGTCCTTATCTTAATGGCAATGATAATGATAATCAAAGGTTAGCACGGTATTCAATTTGTGCAGGTGCCCCACGAGTTGTTGAGGGACAGCTACAAATGTGGACACCCCAATTAGGCGAAATTTTACCTTTTTTGCGACAATTACAGCAAGAAGTAGAGTTTATACCAGCGTCCGCTCCATCCCTTCCTTTTACAGGTGGTTGGTTAGGTTGGTTAGGTTATGATGTAGCGTGGGAAATTGAAAAATTGCCTCATAATAAACATGACTCATTACCGTTTCCGGTTGCGTATTGGTATGAACCTGAAAGCTTTGCCGTATTAGACCATATTGAGCAAGTACTCTGGCTGTTCTCAACTGAGCTTAGTCATATATATGATATGGAAGCACAACTAGAACAGGAAATACATCAAATACATCAAGTCGATGTAGATAATAGAAATTTTGTGACAACAAAGCTTTATACTTTATCTTCCCAAGAAGAATATGAAGCTGCGGTACAACAAGCTAAGAAGTATATTCAAGCAGGTGATATTTTCCAAGCTAATTTATCACTGCGTTTTACTACAGAAATTAGTGCTTCTGGGTGGGATGTTTACCAAACGCTACAAAAAATTAATCCTTCCCCTTTTGCTTGCTACTATAAAACACCTTGGGGAGAAGTTGTTAGTTGCTCTCCTGAAAGACTCGTTTGTAAAGACGTGACATGTCACGTCTCTACACGTCCTATTGCTGGAACACGTAGACGTGGTACTACTTTAGAACATGACGAACTACTTGCTCATGAGCTACTCAATAATACAAAAGAACTGGCAGAGCATATCATGCTAGTTGACTTGGAGCGTAATGACTTAGGAAGAGTGTGTGAATGGGGAAGCGTGAAAGTTGATGAACTATTGACTATTGAACGATATAGTCATGTTATGCACTTGGTGAGTAATGTGGTGGGAATTTTAAAACCAGAATTAAATGCTGTCGATTTAATCGGCGCCATGTTTCCGGGTGGTACGATTACGGGGTGTCCTAAAATTCGCTGCATGGAAATTATCGAAGAAATCGAGCCAGTACGTCGCAGTTTATTTTATGGTTCCTGTGGTTACATTGACTGGCGAGGTTATTTAGATTTGAATATTTTAATCCGAACTTTACTCGTGGCGCCCAACGCTAAGAATAATACTGTCTGGGGACAAGTTGGCGCCGGAATTGTCGCAGATAGTGACCCAGAACGCGAATGGTATGAATCACTACAAAAAGCCGAAGCACAATTAGCTGCACTACGTATTTTATAGCACTACACATGAACATCCGAGTCGGGACAGATATAGTCTACATACCTAGAATACAAGCATTAATAACACGCTTCGGGGATCGCTTCTTGCAACGTGTATACACACCCAACGAACAGCAACACTGTGGAGTCAGTAACGAACTTAATCGCATGGCAATAAATAAACTTGCTGGACGCTGGGCAGCTAAAGAAGCGGTTGTTAAAGCTTTGGGGACAGGATGGCGAGGAATTGGATATACTGATGTAGAAATTTGCCGCCATTCTTCTGGTGTCCCGTTTGTTCTATTCCACAACAAAGCAGAAGCTATTGTCACTGCTTTAGGAGACCTAGATAACAATTGTCAACTCAGTTTAAGCCATGATGGAGATTATGCTACCGCTACCGCCATTTTTGTGGCGCCAGGAACATAAACAGTTCTCAGTTTACAGTTATCAGTTCGCAATTATATGATTTTAAGCAAATCTTCCAGCGAAATATGGTAATAATTAGGCTGAATTTTCGTTATTAGTAGAGAAAAGGTTATATGTACAAAAAAGAAGTAACGGCACTAGATGAACTCAGATAGCCCAGAAACTTATATAAATCATCCAACTTGGGGTTTACTCTACCGAATAAGCTTGGTGGATGATAACCAAGAGCTTTTCACAACGCTTTACGCACAGCGTTTATTCTTCATAGTCACCGTCGAAGCTAAAAATATGAAGTTCCAGTCCATAGGACGCACGGAAGCGCGGATGATGCTCGAAAATCGCCTGCGTTCTCTACGTCGTTCTGGCTCAAGAGAAGAATACAATCAGCTTCAAAGTGTTTTCCAGCGCACTTTTAATTAACACCCACTAATTAAAACAAACGCGCTCTCTACCCAAACCGCGCGCATATGAGCAACCCATACCACGACCGCATCAACCAAATTCGTTCTCAATTACCCGCTCAGGTTCGATTAATCGCTGTTACAAAAACAGTTCCTGCGGAGGTAGTTCGCATCGCTTACACCGCAGGAATTCGCGATTTTGGCGAAAGTCGCATCCAAGAAGCTGCCGCAAAACAAGCTTTACTCCACGATTTACCAGATATTACCTGGCACTTCATTGGGAGAATGCAAAGCAACAAAGCCAAAAAAGCTCTGGAGCTATTTCAGTGGATTCATTCTGTTGATACAGTAACGATTGCTCAACGTCTCAACCAGCTCGCTTCTACAATGAATCTTAATCCCCACATTTGTTTCCAAGTCAAAATTCTTCCTGACCCCAACAAATCTGGGTGGCACATCCCCCAGTTACTCGAAGATTTGCCTTTATTAAACGAATGTAAAAGTTTACAATGTCAAGGTTTAATGACAATTCCACCTTTAGGTTTGGACGAAATACAAACTTTAGAGGTGTTTAACCAAACTCGTGAATTAGCGGAAAAAATCAATGCTCAAAATTGGTCAAACATATGTATAGAGCAGCTTTCGATGGGAATGTCAGGTGATTATGAGCTTGGAATCAAAGCCGGTGCCACAATGGTCAGATTGGGAACTATTCTTTTCGGTGCCCGTTGAAGAAAGCAATATATACACACGCTCTTAGGCAGTCTAGACAAATGATACAGGCATTGAAACAAGATTAAATAAGGCATAGCATCGTATTAAGTATCGAAGATTAACTTCGGTACTGACAATATTTGATACTAAAAAAAACTATCGCATCCTGATTCACGAAGGCATGCGAAATATAGTATTTACAAATGTGTACCTATTTAAAATATGGGTCAAAAGAAACTTTTCTTAGCGGACTACTTAGGATATAATCTTGACTCATTAGTTACGTATAAAAATATGTTCTAACGTTAAGGCGTAAGACTCATAGATTTTATTTGTGCGTGATAGATGTTACAAATGACGGTAGAATTCTTAAATTGTCCGTGCGAAAAAATATGGTGAAGACAGCGAAAAGCTATTTTTACCTAACTAAGTCAAGGTATTGAGTACCAGGAGCGTGTCAAAATGAACAACATATTTACCAAATTAAAAGACTTTGTTGGTTTAAATGAACCAGTAGAAGAGTATGAGTACTACGAAGAAGTCGATAACGACAATTATCAGAACATCTACCAAGAGCAAAATCCACCACAACAACCAGCACCACAACCAGTAGAAGCACCAGCGAACAATGGACGTTGGCGTGAACCCATGACTACAATGAATACTGGTGTAGCAGGTGCAAAAACAATGAATAATGTAATAGGTATGCCCGGAGCTTTAAATGGAATTTCCGAAGTGTTAGTGCTTGAACCACGGACGTTTGAAGAAATGCCTCAAGCGATTCAGGCACTACGTGAGCGTAAATCTGTGGTATTGAATTTAACAATTATGGATCCAGACCAAGCGCAGCGAGCTGTTGATTTTGTGGCAGGTGGAACATACGCACTTGATGGACATCAAGAACGTATTGGTGAAAGTATCTTCTTGTTCACACCAAGTTGTGTACAAGTAAGCACTCAAGGTGGCGTTTTACACGAAGTGCCACAGCATCCAGCACGTCCAAATCGTCCTCCTGCCACAAACCAAACTCAAACATGGGGTTCTGACCCAGTTCGTATGGCACAGTAAATAAGTACATTTGTTAGCAGAAAATTAAGTGATATCAAGACAAATTTGGGCGCCGGGATTTTATAGGGGAAAATAAATTAAAAATCCTTGCGATATGAATCTTTCTTAGGCTGGAAAGGTTATCATTTATCCGAATTTGATGTTTAGTATTATTAGGGTGAATTCGACTTGTCAGTAAAATTTGGCTTAATCGGTGGCGGGGTAATGGGTGAAGCGCTGTTATCCCGTCTCATCAATCAAAATATTTATAAATCTTCAGAAATTATTGTTAGTGAACCTTCTTCTGTACGGAGGGAGTTTTTAGCTAGTAAGTATTCAGTGGAGGTGGTTGGGGGAAACACTGAAGTGTTTATTACGAGTGGGGAGGTAGTGTTTTTAGCCGTGAAGCCCCAGGTTTTCACTAGTGTAACTCAGGAAATTTCTAGTGTCATCAGTCAAAGTCATTTTCCTTTGATTGTATCAATTTTAGCAGGGGTGACTTTAGGACAGTTGGAAGCGGCTTTTGTAGGTTTACCTGTGGTACGTGCAATGCCTAATACTCCTGCAACTGTAGGCGCCGGAATTACAGCAATTTGTGCGGGTAAAGATACTCAGGCAAATCATTTGGAGAAAGCGCGTCAGTTATTTTCAGCAGTAGGGGAAGTAGTAGAAGTTTCTGAAAGTTTGATGGACGCTGTGACTGGGTTATCGGGAAGTGGGCCAGCGTATGTAGCATTAATGGTGGAAGCTCTCGCAGATGGGGGTGTTGCATCTGGTTTACCGCGTCCTGTTGCCCAGCAATTAGCATTACAAACAGTATTGGGTACAGCTACATTACTACATGAAAGCAAAATTCATCCGGCTGAATTAAAAGACCGGGTGACAAGTCCAGGTGGTACTACTATCGCTGGAATAGCTGAATTAGAGAAAGCAGCATTTCGTTCAGCTTTAATTCAAGCTGTTAAAGCAGCTACTAACCGTTCACAAGAGTTAGGTAAGTAATTCTTTTTTTTTTGCGCGTTGCCAAAGTTCTTCTAATTCTGCCAAAGTATATTGGGTAAGTGGACGGTCAGCAAACGCTTCCATTTTTTTTAGTCTTTGAATAAAGCGTTGATTTGTTCCTTGTAATGCTTCTGCTGGGTCGATATTATTCCAACGTGCGAGTTGGACGAGTGAAAATAGCACGTCTCCAAATTCTGCAGATTGCTGTTGAGGTGTTTCGTGCGCTAAAGCTTGTTTAAATTCTTCTAGTTCTTCCGCGAACTTGTTCCAGACTCCATCTATATTTTCCCACTCAAACCCGGCGCCTGCCGCTTTTTGAGAAATTTTCATTGCTGCTGTTAAAGGTGGCAGTTTTTTGTTGTACTGACTGAGTTTGTTACTGAGTAATGCTTGTTCTTGAGCAGATTGTCCTTTTTCTGTAGCTTTAATTTGCTCCCAATTTTGCCGCACTTCATCAACGCTTTCTACTGATGTATCACCAAATACATGAGGATGGCGCCGAATTAGCTTTTGTGAAATGCCTTCCGCAATTTCTTTTAAAGAAAAATCTCCAGGTTCACTAGCTATTTGCGCTTGAAGTACTACTTGTAGAAGTAAATCTCCAAGTTCTTCGACAATAGCGTTTTTGTCACCGCTTTTAATCGCGTCTACTGTTTCGTATGCTTCTTCTATTATGTAAGGTGTTAAAGTTTGCGGTGTTTGCTCTAAGTCCCACGGACAACCTCTATCAGGGTTACGAAGTTTTGCTACTACGTCAATGAGTTGTTGTAATGCTCTTAGATTTTCGTTCATAATTATTTGCTTTTGACTTTTCGCTTTCTGACGACTCGTTTACGTTTCTTAATTTTGCCATTATTTGCCAGTCCCTTTAAATATTGACGGATTCCTTGTTTTTTGATGCGCTTGTAAGTGGAACCCGTCCAATCGCTGAGATAATGACTCATGGCGCCGAATTCTAAACCGAGAAACAAAGCGATAAATTCAGCTTTATGAATAACTACTGTATTCGCGATGTTATCACCCAAACTATGCCAATTAAGCGTTAAATTACCGCTTTTCTCACCAATCAACAAAACAATAACTGTAACAACACTAATAAAACTTGTAAAATAAAGTACTCGTAACGCAGTCCCAATAACAGGCCCATGCGATAAAAACGAACGATGACGTAAACTCTTTTGATACGGCAACCAAATCCACTTGAACCATCCCCAGCGCTGATACTGCACCGAGTATATATCCAAGTCAGGCCCAAACATTAACCCACCCAACATAAACCCCGTAGCAATAAGCAGCGTAATATTCCCATTGCGCGTTTGCCAAAAAGTGGCGCCAACGAGAACAGGCAAACCCCAAATAGTAATACGGTCATGAGTCCGACCAGAAGGCATAAGAGAGTGCTTAGTGGAAAGTGCTGAGTGCTGAGTAAGGAGTAGGTTGGGGAGGCACCGCGTTGCCGGGGTTCCCCCGGTTGAAGCGAGTGCCGTTGGAGGCTTTGCGGAACCCAACAATAACACACTTTTTGAACGCTCAAGCTAAGTAATATTCATGAGTAGCATCTGCGCCTTTCATAAATACATTCGATAAGTATATTACCCAAACTGGCTGCAAAAAAACATAATTAACCACCGAAGCCAAAAAACTTTTAAAAAAGACTTGCATAATTAAAACAGCTTTGCTATATTTAATTCTGGCGAGAAAAACACGGGTGGTTAGCTCAGTTGGTAGAGCGCCTGCCTTACAAGCAGGATGTCACAGGTTCGAGTCCTGTACTACCCATATTTCAAAACCCTTCACTTAGAGGGGTTTTTGCATTTATAAAGATACTTTATCTGGTGCCAATAGCTTCTAAGAACAGTGCAAAAAATGACTTGGCAGCGCTTGCTTGCTGTAAAGTACTGCTTGCTTACTAAGCTCTTTGGCACGAACTTTTAGCTCTTCAATCGTTTTCAAACTTCAAACGGGTAAAAATAAGGATTTATGAAGACTGCACACTGCACAGGCTTTCCGGCCTGTGCTACAAGAGTATACAAATTACTGGTATAAAAAAATATGGTTGTTGAAAATAACTATCCGTTACATCCGTTCATCATCCGTTGCCAGAAGAACCCATAATATAAATAGCGCTTAACGAATCTTAATTATTGGAATATCAGTAGAATGGCACGAGATTTACGTGGATTTATTAAAATATTGGAAGAACGGGGGCAATTACGGCGAATTACGGCGCCCGTTGACCCAAATTTAGAAATTGCTGAGATTTCCAACCGAATGCTCGCAAAAGGTGGCCCAGGTTTAATATTTGAGAACGTCAAAGGCGCCGCGTTTCCTGTTGCGGTAAATTTAATGGGGACGGTAGAGCGGATATGTTGGGCAATGAATATGGAGCATCCCCTAGAGTTAGAAGACTTGGGGAAAAAGCTTGCAATGTTGCAACAACCGAAACCACCGAAGAAAATTTCCCAAGCCATCGATTTTGGTAAAGTGTTATTCGATGTCGTCAAAGCAAAACCTGGACGTGATTTTTTCCCCGCATGTCAGCAAGTTGTTATTCAAGGTGATGATTTAGATTTAAATCAGATACCAATGATACGTCCATATCCAGGTGATGCAGGTAAGATAATTACCCTCGGACTGGTAATTACAAGAGATTGTGAAACAGGTGTACCCAATGTAGGTGTGTATCGTTTACAGCTACAATCTCAAAATACAATGACCGTACATTGGTTGTCAGTAAGAGGAGGCGCCCGTCATTTACGCAAAGCAGCCGAACGTGGTAAAAAGTTAGAGGTTGCAATTGCGCTTGGTGTAGACCCCTTAATCATCATGGCAGCAGCAACACCCATACCTGTAGATTTATCGGAGTGGTTATTTGCTGGTTTGTATGGTGGTAGTGGTGTAAGTTTAGCAAAATGTAAAACAGTAGATTTAGAAGTTCCTGCCGATTCCGAAATAGTACTAGAAGGTACAATAACACCAGGTGAAGTATTACCAGATGGGCCATTTGGCGACCATATGGGATATTACGGTGGTGTTGAAGACTCACCATTAGTACGCTTTCAATGTATGACCCACCGCAAAGACCCTATTTATTTAACTACATTTAGCGGGCACCCACCAAAAGAAGAAGCAATGATGGCTATAGCGCTCAACCGTATATATACACCAATTCTGCGCCAACAAGTTTCAGAAATTGTAGATTTCTTCCTACCAATGGAAGCACTAAGCTACAAAGCAGCAGTCATATCTATAGATAAAGCATATCCAGGACAAGCTCGTCGTGCCGCATTAGCTTTTTGGAGCGCATTACCACAATTTACATATACTAAATTTGTAATTGTAGTAGACAAAGACATCAATATCCGTGACCCACGTCAAGTTGTGTGGGCAATAAGTTCTAAAGTAGACCCCACACGCGATGTCTTTATTTTACCCAACACTCCATTCGACACCTTAGACTTCGCTAGCGAAAAATTAGGTTTAGGTGGACGCATGGGTATTGACGCTACTACAAAAATACCACCAGAAACCGAACACGAATGGGGGGCGCCTCTAGAGTCTGACTCAGATACTGCCGCAATGGTAGAAAGACGTTGGGCTGAATATGGTTTAGGTGACTTACAGTTAGGAGAAGTTAACCCAAATTTATTCGGTTACGACATGTAAAATTGTAAGGTGGGCAGTGCCCACCCTACTCATAAATATTCAACACTATGGCAAAAAAAACAAATTCATCGGACGGTTTAGCTTGGCGTGAATTTGGTGACGGTGTAAAAAACTCAGCAGCATTCGAGCGACCTGTTGAAGAACTACCACCAGAAAAGCAAAATTTACGTGTACAAGCAACGCGTGCAGGACGTAAAGGCAAAACCGTCACCGTCATTACTGGTTTTCAAGCCAAACCAGAAACTCTACAAGCCTTATTAAAACAGTTAAAAACCCAGTGCGGTACAGGTGGCGCCTTAAAAGACTTGGAAATAGAAATACAAGGCGAACATAAACAGAAACTTCTCGAAATTCTCACCAAAATGGGTTACAAAGTCAAAATTAGTGGTGGTTAAACGATTGTACGAAATTTTAGTACGGTTTCCCGAATCTTAAACGGAATCATGTTTCCTCGTGTTGTTATTAAACTTGTAGATATAAATAAGTTAGATGGTTTGCCCCAACTGGCACCATCATCCTTAAGGAGGATGTAAATGGATTTAGTTCGGATTATCTGTGCTATTTTCTTACCCCCACTGGGTGTATTTTTACAAGTTGGTATTGGTATAGATTTTTGGATTAATATACTACTAACTATGTTTGGATATATACCCGGTATAATTCACGCAGTTTGGATTATAGCTAAGAAATAACTGGCAACAAATGTAACGGATGTAAGTAATAAATCATTCGTTACATCTATATCTTGTTCTATTAACCAATTAGCTTTTATCATAATTATTTTGTAGTAAGTAGTTTCTGGTATTATCTTTTATAGGATAACCGAATTGAAAAAATAAATACCTTGCCTGAATATAAAATTCAAACAAGGTCAAGCACATGTATGGCGTTGAGAATCATTTAGTTAATTGTGACTGCATAGGAAACTATAGTTGTTTATAGTTAACACTCATTATTTGCTCTTTACAGTTACTTGTCATTGGTAATTATATTGAAGTCAATAATTTGTCACAAATGTAACACCAGTAAATTTACGTATGTAATTGAATGTGAATTTGTATGTAGAAACGTTACATGGTTAGTCTTTACAGGTGCCAATATGAATAGAAATATCCAAAAGACAGAGATACAAAACTTAGTATCAGGTGTTATATAAAAGATTTAAAGAGGTGCTATATTGAAAATTGTATCGTTGAATAAAATATTGATATTAATAAGCGTGGGGCTAGGCTGAAAGAATACGCTTTAAGTAGATGTTACAAGCTTGTTACTATCAATAATATATAGACGAATAGTTCACATATTCCTCTTCCCTTTAATAGGAGGTTTACCAATGGTTGCGATTTTTGCTTTTTTGGGTGGATATGTATTATTCTCGGCTTTGTTTGTTTCAAAAATGGAATAATAATAACCGTGTAGAGACGGAGACGTGACATGTCACGTCTCTACATTGTGTCGGTTTCGATTTCTGACCATCCGAGTGCTTGTTCGTATAGGGTTTCGTATACAGAACTTATGTTGTTACCAGTCAGGCGCCGCGAATAGCGAATGACTTGTATGGGATATGCTATGGAGTCACTTAGCTTTGCTGAAAAATCTATAGCTAAAATGCCAATGAAGTCAAATTGTGATGCTGTGTCTCGGAGTGTATCTAATAACTCAGTGTTATCGAGCGGACTGGCAAAACAAAGATAATTACAATATTCTGAATAATTTTCCCAATTTGCGAAGTACTCCAAATCATCGGTGCAACTGATAATTTTGACGGCAAATAAGTCTTTTGGCTGGTTAAAATTCCACCGAACTACACCAACTAAATCTAAACGCAGTGCTTGTGATTTGATAATAGGTACTTCTTGATGCGTTGTCCAATGTTTTGGGGCGTGTCTAATATTTGTATAGTTTTGCATCCAAGTACAATCTTCTTTAAGTGCGCGTTTTATTGTGGATGCAATTTGACGACTTGTAAAGCGACTACTTGCTGCTGGTATCGCTTTAATTTCAAGTTCTCCTTGTGTTTGCTCAATAAATGTATTAAATGCTGCTCCTCTCCAATGCCCTAAATGTTCTATTTTTCCTTCTTGTCCTTTGTGCGGGCGCCCACGATTTGTACGTGCTTCTGTAATCGGTGGTCTATAATCTTTTTCTAGGCGCCGACACTCTGCAACCGTTGCATCTCCAGAAAAAACTCGCTTTTTTAAAGTCTCAAATACTGGAGTTGGCGCCTGACGTTGGAGTTTTTCAAGTTTTTCTAATGCTTCAGGTGGTATACGCGCAGCTTTGTGAACTTCCTCTAAATCATCGTTTCCTGTTAATTTAAGAAAATACTTCGCAGCTTTGATAAATCGCCAAAGTAATGACGGTTCACGGTCGTTGGTAACAGCTAACTGTCGCACCCAAGCCGAAAACGAAGAAAAACCACCTTGTCTATAAAGCTTTTCTTGCTGTACATTTAACGTCAGCTTCGCCATCTCCGTCCAATCTGCACGACTTTTAGTCAGTAATTGCGATAGACGATTTTCAATATCTGTTAATTTTGGTTCTTCTGGTTCTGTCGTTAAGTTTTTGCTTGTTGCCATTTAAATCCTAGACAGAATTCTTATAATTCTTATATTATTGAAATATCATATTTAGCAAATATATTCAACAATTGTTATCAAAAGTTTACGTATTAATTATTTTGATACCATCTGGCAGTGTCACTAACTTATACTTTTTGTCAGTGGTCGGGCGCCACTGGGCTGTTTCAATTTCACTTGCAGGAATGTATATTAAAATACCATCTTGGTTCGATGCGACAATTTCGGCGTATTTATTGACGTTCGTGTTTGATTGTTCTACTACGGTTGTTTCTTCGACTTCCGGAATAAGAGCATAATTAGAAATATAAATTTTATCATTTTCTCTATACCCTTGACAAAGGTATATTTGATTGCTGGTCATTTTAAATTTATTATTCGTTTGCACAGGAATTGCTATATTTGTATTACCTGCGACATTAAGTAAAAGCTCTACAGCACCAGTGCGGATTGTTTGCTTAACCCTAGCTTGAATAATAAATACTTCTGATTTAGCTTTTTTATTTAGCTCAATAATGTGATAAAAAATGATTTTTCCACTACTATCACAAATTGGAATTATCGAAAAGTATCCTAATTTATCTATCACATCAGTGTCTTGCGAACGATAATCACCTTTGATTTTAATCGGGAAAACCAATCCATCCGATTCGCACTTAAAATATTTTTCATTATCAACTAAAATAATTTTACCTATTTGCGTAAAATTGAGGTAAAATTTATTATTCCGGTTGCTTAAGTCATTGTTATTATCGTGCATATGTTATCTACTGCAAGCGCCATCCAATTATCTAGCATACAACAAGAGTTGTTAGAAAAAATTGAAAATCACTATCGCTCAGGTAAAAAATCATGCTTATTGTTTTTGCCTACTGGTGGCGGAAAGACTGTGGTCGCAGCAGATTTAATCGCACGATGGGTACAAAACGGTAAACGTATTTTGTTTTGCTGTCATCGTACCAAGTTAGTTGGGCAAACAGTAGATAAGCTACAACGATTTTATGGCATTGCCTCAAGTGTTATCCACGGTGCCAACCCTGTTAATTATAAGGCACCTGTACAAGTGGCAATGCTACAAACTCTTAGTAACCGTGACTTACCACCCGATATAGACTTAGTAATTTTCGATGAGGCACACACCACAAGTTACTGGGGCACTACATATAATATAATGCATTACTACAGCGGTGGTGTATTTGCTCTGTCGAAATGTAAGTTTTTAGGATTAACGGGTTCACCCTGGCGTACAAAACAACAGCAGGGTTTTTGTCAATTTTATGATTCTTTAGTAGTTGGCCCATACCTCGACGAACTAGCAACGTTGGGTGAAGTTACACCAGTACGTCATTTTGGCTGGGGTGGTTTAATTGACTACTCAAAGTTGACAATGGGCGCCGATGATTATACTGCAGAATCATTAGAATTGGTATGTGATGCCACTTTTAACGAAAAAGTTGTGCTTGAATACAAACGTCATTACGGGCACTTAAATTCAGTAGTATTTTGCGGCACAGTCAAACAAGCAACAGATGTGTATACACAACTTAATAATGCTGGTTTACGCGCAGGTTTAATCGTAGGAACAACATCAAGTAAAGAACGCGATGACCTGTACGAACAATATAATGCGGGTATTATTAAAGCATTAGTGGGTGTTTCAGTCTTTACCGAAGGATTTGATGCGCCTATATGTAACGCTGCTGTACTTGCTTACCCTACAGCCAGCTTATCCAAACTTTACCAGATGAGCGGGCGCCCAACACGAAAGTATACAGGTAAAACCTACGCTTATTTGCTTGACTTTTGTGATAATTTTTCAAGACTAGGATTTGTGACTGAGCATCATCCAATCTCATTATGTCCAATTGAAAAAGAACCACAAACATTTGAGCCAAAATTAAAATCGTGTCCACAGTGTAATGCTTTAATTAATCGTTACGCGCGAGTTTGTGAATGCGGCTATATATATAGTAAGTGTAGTAACCTTGCCGCTGAAATTAAATCGAGAAGTCGTAAACCTGATTTTAGCCAATACGGTGAGCTTTTAACTGTCTCTGAAAGGCACCAAGTTGCTTACTTACGCAGGAAACTACATAATATTATTAATAAAGGTAGTGACCCTAGCTTAGTAGTACGAATATTTTTTGAACATTACCGAAAAGTGGCGCCTGTAGAATGGTTCTTAGGTGCAGTGTTTGATGGCGATAAATCACCTGCAAAAATGCAAGTTTGGTATGATTATTTAAAAAGAGTACGACCGTTCGGTGATGAATGGTGGTATCAATATTGGATGGAAGCGGAGTTTGGGAACAAAGCTGTAAATTTTAATAATAATAGTAATTGGTGTGAATACTTTGAGTGTGGCGCCGATGCAACATGGGAAGAAGTATTTGAATCATATCGTATGCGAGTAGTGAGCGCAAGTGAAAATGACGTAGTAAATGCGAACGTCATGTTAACATATGCGGCTGTTGCATTAAAACAATGGGATTATGTAAACACCTTTACAGCCAACCGTGCGCGCGTATCTGGTATACAAATGAAGATGCTACAACTAGCATCAGATGTAATTGCGGCAATAAAAGAGTGTAACGTAGTAAAATTAAAAACACTAATTAACCAAGACCTGCATTTGTGGCAAAGCGCGATTAAATATTTGACACATGAAGAGCGCATTCAACTAACGAACTTGCTTAAATCTTATAATAATGAAGCAGAAGAAATTTTTACATTAAACTCCAATAGCGTCCAACCAACAGATTATATTGGTAGTTGGTGTTTATTAAATGATAACAGAACATGTTTAATAATTAAATTTGATAGTAGTAGCGGTCACTTTGTTGGCATGTTAGGAGACAAATATATCAATTTTGGATTTAATAGCATTGAGTTGATAGTCACTCTTGGTTTAAACATGAACAACGAAAAATTACCAACAGAAACACCTCCATTATGGTCAGAGATAATAGCACTCCAGGCGCCACCATTTTATAAACTATTAGATAAACTGTATATTTTTGCACATCATAATCAAACTCGTTCCGAATTGGAATTATTTGCATCAAG
Organism: Calothrix sp. PCC 7716; assembly: GCF_019977735.1. Lineage (GTDB taxonomy): Bacteria > Cyanobacteriota > Cyanobacteriia > Cyanobacteriales > Nostocaceae > Dulcicalothrix. The sequence goes on from NZ_AP025018.1 coordinate 8,891,783, forward strand.
TATAATTTACAAACGACTTGTAGACGACTTATTTAATGGACTACTGGCGCCGATAGCATCTATATTAAAACCGGAAGCGGATAACTCTGGAAATCCTCCTAGATTGTTAGTGCGACAATTCCCACATAAATCCCTGGCAACGAATGTAACGGATACAATGGATAAGTAGGGTGCATAACGCTATAACAATATTGCAATGAAGCAAGCAATTTCGTAGCTTACGCACCAGATTTATAACGTTACGCACCAAATATATTTGTTATTCAATAATTCCGATTAAAATTTGCATTAATATATTTAAGTCGTCAGGTACACGATACAATGCAATATCTTGGGTAATGTGCTTTTGCTGTGCTTCTAATTTACCAAAACTCCATGCATCACCGACCGTAACCGCACCGTACAGAATATCTAAGTCTTCAAAGATTGATAATGCAATTAATTCTGCTGATAATTGCGTAAACCCTCTTGATAAGTCATCATTTTTTGCTTCTACTACAAGAAAGTTTTTCTTTGCTTCTTCAATAGTATTTATTTTACGCACTAGATAATCTAAATTTCCGCGCAGTTGGGAACTGACTTGTAATGGATACTCTAAACGCAGTTGACACTTACAGAAACGAGCTAACTCAAATAATACAGGCGCCACTAATGTTTCGCGTCGTGCTGTTTCGCTGGATAATGTTACCAGAGGTAATAACTCTTCTATTTGCTCAAGTAAAGAAGGCAAACGCTCTGGGATACGTTGTGAGGAAGGTAACGTTAGACGTAAACGCGAAAAGCTATAACCTAGCTCCGCAAGAATATCTTCGGTTTCATAAGGGAACTCGAAGTAGGAACGGAATGTATAAGTTTGCCCTTCTTGAAGTATTTTAGGTTTAGGCATATAAATTCCGTATATATTACAAAAGAATATGTAGTTGTTTATTTCACTAATTCTTCCATAGTGACTTATCAACAGTTTTAGGAACTAACACCCATAAACTTTCGGGTACTACTTGAAAGCTCATTGGTGTTTTTCCTAAATAATCTCCGTCTACTTGTACAGGTAATAATTTCTTGCCTTTGATTTCAATTTGCTGTGCGCGGTAATATACTACTTTTGGGTCACGATTATAACGACGTGTAAATACCGATAATAGACGCAAGGGTGCCACTAACATACTATGTCCTTTAATTACACAAACATCTAAGAAACCATCATTAACAATTGCATGGGCAGTTAATTTGACAATACCACCATAAAGTTGACTGTTGCCTATTATGATTAATAGTATACGTCCACGTACTCGTTTCCCATCAATGCGGATGAATGAACGTACTCCTTGATAATTCCATGCAAGCTGTAATGTTTGTTTGACATAAGCAAATATACCCAATCGCTTCTTTTCTCTAGGGTTAATTTGTGCTGTGACTGCACCGTCAAACCCAATACCTGCCATTAACAAAAAAAATCTTTCTCCTGCTTTACCGACATCTATCAGTTCTAATTGTGCTGTTAAAAAAGCATTAGCAACACGATGCAAGTCCATCGGTAAACCTAATTCACGGGCCCAAATATTAACTGTGCCAATTGGTAGTACAGCTAAACCAGTTCGTGTCCCTACTAATCCGTTTACAACTTCGTTTACTGTACCATCACCACCAGCAGCTACTACAATATCATACCCTTGTTCTGCGGCTAGACGTGCTTGTAATATTGCATCACCAGGCGCCTTAGTTGGACGTACTTCAACATCCCATCCTTTGCTTCGCCATATATTCGCAGCGTTTTCCAAGGTTTGTTTAAGATTATATGCCTGACCTGCAAACGGATTAAACAGTATGAGGACACGAGGTTCAGGAGGAAGCAGTACAGCCATGATTTAAACAATTCTTGGGGGTATGCATCCAATTTAATCGATATTTATATACTATGCTACGAGGCGCCTAAATCTATTCTTAAACTTACTGATTCACAATGGTATTTCATTCAAACAGCAATAAAAGTTATATCACTATATGTCACAACAGTTATCACGCCGTCACTTTATCAAAATGTCTCTTGCTACGACTGGCGCCATTATTACTGAGAACGCTTTTAATTATAAAGCTTTTGCTCAAGCCCCTGGTGTTATCACTTCTTCTAAAAGGCGCCCACAAATACCGTATGGTGTAATGAGTGGAGATATAAATAATAACAGTGCCATAATTTGGAGTAAAACCAATAAGCCCGCCCAGATGATTGTTGAGTACTCGACAAATGAATTGTTCCGTAATATCCGCAAAATAATTGGCGCAATAGCTACCGAAAAAACTGATTTTACAGCACGATTAAATTTATCAAATCTTCCCCAAGGTCAACAAATATTTTACCGCGTACTTTTCCAAGATGTACAAGATAAAAATATATTCAGCAAACCAGAAATAGGAAGTTTTCGCACGGTGCCTAATAATAAAGATATCTTGTTTGCGTGGTCGGGAGACACTGCTGGTCAAGGATGGGGCATAAATTCTGATTTTGGAGGTATGAAAATATACGAAACTATTAGAAAATTACAACCAGATTTCTTTATTCATTCTGGTGATACAATTTATGCGGATGTGCCCATAGAAGCAGAAGTGAAACTTGATGATGGAAAAATTTGGAGAAATATCACGACACCAGAAAAATCGAAAGTTGCGGAAACACTCAAAGAATTTCGCGGTAACTATATATATAACTTACTCGATGAAAACGTTCGTCGCTTCAACGCAGAAGTTCCCCAATTAATACAGTGGGATGACCATGAAGTTCGGAATAATTGGTATCCTGGACAAATTTTTGACGACAAACGCTATCAAGTTAAAGATATGTCGCTACTGATAAAGCGGGCAAAACAAGCTTTTCTCGAATATACTCCCATACGGTTTGATGCCAATGACCCAGAAAGAATATATCGTGCGTTTAATTATGGTTCGTTACTAGATATTTTAATGCTCGATGAACGCAGCTATAGAGGCGCCAATTCTCCGAACCGCCAATCGGTAGAAAGCAAAGACACAGCATTTTTTGCAACACCTCAACTACAATGGTTGAAGCAAAAACTATTAAATTCCAAAGCAACCTGGAAAGTAATTGCTAGTGATATGCCAATTGGTTTAATTGTACCGGATGGCAAAATTAATTTTGAGAACTTTTCTAACGGTGATGGGCCTGCTTTAGGACGTGAGTTAGAAGTTGCCGACTTGTTACAATTTATTAAGCAACGTAATATTCAAAACGTTGTATGGTTAACAGCAGACGTGCATTATGCAGCAGCACACTATTACAACCCAAACAAAGCGCAATATAAAAACTTTAAACCATTTTGGGAATTCGTAGCAGGACCACTCAACTCAGGAACATTTGGCCCAAACAAATTAGATAACACCTTTGGCCCCGAAGTCAAATATCAAAGCGTTTCTGCGGGGATAAAACAAAATCAGGCGCCGTCAGAGGGTTTACAATTTTTTGGAACAGTCAAAATTGGTGCAGATAGTAAAGTCATGACGGTAGGGTTACATAACATAGAAGGCACAAAACTTTACAGCGTAGACTTACAACCGGAAAGCAACGGATGATGAACCGATGTAACGGATAGATAATTTACCATCCGTTACGTCCGTTGCCAAATTTTACTAGTTTGATTCAGGCAATTCGCCAAATTGTTCTCGATAACGAGATAACAACGCTTCTAACTCTTTAGCACGCTGATGTTCTTGTTCGGCACGCTGACGTTCTTGTTCGGCAAGTGCTTCTGCTTCCATGCGACGGAGAGTTTCAGTTCGCAGTGCTTCTACTAACTCATCAGATACTAGCAACTTTTCGCCGTTATCTAAACGATAAAAGCCAATTAATTTACCTTCCACTTCCAAACGTAGTTGCAATACTTCGCTACAACTATTCGTGATTCGCTCATAACCATTTTTACCCAATTTATAACCAACTAATTGCTCCTCTATCCATTCACCTTTTGGGTCAAACAACCAATACTCTTGTATCTCTATATTTTCATAAAGGTCTTTTTTGGTTTCTTGGTCTTCTTTTTGCGTACCTGCTGAGGTCATTTCAAACACGACTTTTGGTACTTGCTTCTCTTCCCAAATTTTATAGCTGTCTCTTCCGCCTGGTTCTACATCGTAGATAACCATAACATCCGGCGCAACTCTCAATTTGGGAAGCTCCTGGGCATAAAATAGATATTGATTTCCTAAAACTGTTGCGCGACGACCTTGAAGATAAAGTCTTAAAACTTCTAGTGTCGTCAATATGGCATACAAATGGTCGTATGTTTCTGCCACGGGTTCTCCGTCACTGGTTGGATAAATTATTTGGCTGACTTCGTTTTCTGAAGAGGATGCTGCAATATATGTAGTCATGGCGCCGCCCAGTGTATTTCAGACTTTTGTACTATTATAATGTCTATTACATTGATTCGAGCAAACATATCTTTTCGCGGCATAATACACCTGTTTTTTCTGGCTCAGTAATAAAATACTACAAAATACTAAATTACTTAGAACAGGTGTGCCAGATTTTAATGCGTCACTGCTGGTTAAAAATATAAACCTAGTGGTTCGTGTCATTAATTTTGGTATGTTGGCATCTGTCGTAGGGTGGGCAGTGCCCACCTTACAATACCCCAGAATTAATGACACAGACTACTCGGTGTCGAAGCCTAAGTTCTAGCTAATAGAGGCGCCGCAGATAAAAGTGTTTGGGTATAAGGGTGTTGGGGGTTAGCGAAGATTTCTTTGGTGGCGCCAAGTTCGACAATTTTACCTCCATGCATTACTGCGATGCGGTCACATAAAAAGCGCGCTAACCATAAGTCGTGGGTAATAAATAGGTATGTTAGCTCGAATTCTTCTTTTAGTTCGAGCATTAAGTCTAATACTTGTGACTGTACGCTTGCGTCTAACATGCTTACAGGTTCATCACAAATTAGTAGTTTAGGACGAGTAATTAATGCGCGCGCAATGGCTACACGTTGTTGTTGTCCGCCAGAAAGGTCAGATGGGCTACGTTCATAATATGTAGAGGCAGGTTTTAAGCCAACCCGTTCAAGCATAGCTATAACTTGCTGTTTTGCTTCTTCTGGTGTGGCAATACCATGAATTAATAGTGGGTCAGCAATACTTTGTCCTACTGTCATTGCAGGGTTTAAGCAAGCGTGGGGGTCTTGAAACACCATTTGCATTTGGCGCCTTTCTTTTCGCATATCTTGACGCGATAATGTTGTAAGCTCTGTACCGAGGAATTCAACTTTACCAGCGGTAGGGCGAATTAGTTGTAGTATTGTGCGTGATAATGTGCTTTTTCCACATCCTGATTCACCTACTAATCCAAGAATTTCCCCAGGATATAGTTCTAAATTTATACCATCTACGGCTTTAATTGTTTGACCTTGACCTTTAAATATACGCTCGATAAAGTTAGGTTCAATAGTATAATGCTGTTGGAGTTCGGTGACTTTGAGTAAAGGCGCCTGAGATTTGATTAGTTGCGTTTCTTTAGATGGTATTGGGTCGCTCGTGACTTCATCTATAGATTGAATATGTAAAGCTGCTTTTAATAGCGACTGTGTATATTGATGCTGGGGGTTGCGGAAAACATCGTTAGTTTTTCCTGTTTCGACCATTTTGCCAAAGTACATTACACCAATGCGAGTACAGTATTCTGCCACCATTGCCAAATCGTGAGAAATAAGTAACAGTGCCATATTCTCTTCGCTACATAACCGGGTAAGTTCTTGTAAAATTTGTGCGGAAACGGTGACATCTAAACTAGTTGTTGGCTCATCGGCAACGATTAACTTAGGATTTAATAGTAATGCTAGCGCTATCGCTACCCGTTGTCGCATTCCACCGCTAAATTCATGGGGATATTGGTTCCAACGTGTTGCAGGAATTTTAACTTTTTCTAGAGTTGCAATTGCTTTGTCTTTAGCTTCTTTATTTGACAACCCAGGTGCGTGTGCTTTGAGAGTTTCCAAACAGTGATTACCAATAGTCATTAACGGGTCAAGACGTGTCATTGGGTCTTGAAACACTAACGCGACTACCTCACCCCGAAACTGTCGCATTTGTGGAGGTGTTAAATCTAATACAGATTGTCCTTTATATATAATTTTCCCTTCGGTGCGCGAACCATTGGGGAGCAACCGCATTACCGCACGTCCCAGCGTTGACTTCCCACATCCAGATTCACCAACTAACCCCATACGCTCACCAGGTTGTAGCGTAAATGACACATCGTCTACTGCCCAATGTACATCTTCATCCGCGCGCTGTGGGTATGCTACACGTAGATTTTCGACGCTAAATAAGTCGTTCATAGCTTAATTTATAGATATTTATAGTATTAGGTTGCAGGCGCCTGCAATGTTTTTCACACACTGTATCAGATTCCTGATATAACACAAAGATAAATGTTCCCGTTCGGTGAAAGTTGACGGTCAATGAAAAGCAACCATCCGTTACATCCGTTTATCATTCGTTGCCAGCACAGCTTCACAATAACTTATAAGAGTTCCAAGACGTTCTGATATAATATTGAGTCGAGTTTGGGTTGTTGCTTCAGTACGCGCGCTGCCCAAAAAGCTGATATCAATCTCCAAAAGCCGTAATTGCTTACTAATTTCAGTACGGAACTTGACTTCTTGAGCATTATCGTTATCTAAAGACACAATTTCTTGGGTGAAATATTGCTGTAATGAAGTAAGCTCGGTGCGAAGTTCCGCTACACTCAACCGATTGGCGCATACCATTGAGCGTAATTCCATCAGTTCCGTAAAGAGTGTATTATATTTATCCTTAGTTAGAGACATCTAATGCTAATTAAGATACTATTAATGTCAAGTAATTTTTCCACACACTAATTCTCTCTTGAATTGGATGCCACAAATATTAATTATTTTGGGGCTTATTTCGCTATTGTCCCCATTATTTTCCTATCATTGCTTAATATACGCGCTCAAACTACATGAGCGCGTAGCTCCCAACAATTCAATGTAGTCATTTATTGACTGCTTGCATTCAACAGACTTGATGCGGCGCCAACCGTATCAAGAGATTCCCCTTTACAAGAGTGGGAGTCAAAGAGCAAAGGACGCTTACACACCCATTATCTAAACCCAATTGTATGAGTGGCTTACTACTAAATACCCCAGTCGATATCACCCTTCCGGATTGGCTTAAAGATTGTTTAAAAAAAGGAACTGCTGACAAGGCGGAAGAGGAACGAAGGTCAGATGATAATGACTTGATTTGTCGGGCATTTCGATTTGCTTACGATTTGCATGACGGGCAACTTCGTAAGTCGGGAGAACCTTATATATGCCACCCGGTTGCAGTCGCTGGGTTATTGCGTGACCTAGGAGGCAGTCCTGCTATGATAGCAGCTGGATTTCTTCATGATGTAGTTGAGGATACAGATGTCACAATTGAGGAAATTGAGGAGCGATTTGGTGCCGAGGTTCGTCGTTTAGTTGAAGGTGTAACCAAACTCTCGAAGATAAACTTTAAAACAAAAACTGAAGGTCAGGCAGAAAACTTTCGACGTATGTTTATGTCGATGGCGCAAGATATTCGTGTTATTGTTGTAAAATTAGCTGACCGCCTCCATAACATGCGAACAATGGAAGTTATGTCAGAAGAAAGTCGGCGCCGTAATGCCCAAGAAACGCGCGATATCTTTGCTCCTCTAGCGAACCGTTTAGGAATTTGGCGTTTTAAGTGGGAATTAGAAGATTTAGCATTTAAATATTTAGAACCAGAGTCTTTCCGGCAAATTCAAAACCTTGTTGCCGAAAAACGCGACGCACGTGAAGACCGTCTTAAGAAAGTTTCCGATACGTTGCGAACTCGAATGGTGGAAGCTGGTATTCAATGTACCGATGTTAGTGGTAGACCAAAGCATCTTTATAGTATTTATCAAAAGATGCAGCGACAGAATAAGGAATTTAACGAGATTTACGATTTAGCCGCACTCAGAATTATTGTAAATAGTAACGAAGAATGCTATCGTGCGCTCGCAGTTGTGCATGATGCCTTTCGTCCAATTCCCGGACGTTTCAAAGATTATATCGGTTTGCCCAAACCCAACCGCTATCAATCATTACATACCGGAGTGATTGGTCCTTGGGGACGCCCTTTAGAAGTGCAAATTCGCACATTAGAAATGCACCGTATTGCCGAATACGGAATTGCAGCCCACTGGAAGTATAAAGAGACCGGTGGTTCTAATTTTACTCACATGAGTACGAACGATGATAAGTTCACTTGGTTACGTCAGTTAATAGAGTGGCAGAACGACCTCAAAGACGCTCAAGAATATTTAGAAAGCATTAAAGACAATCTTTTTGAAGATGATGTCTATGTGTTTACACCTAAAGGTGATGTAGTCCCTTTAAATCCGGGTTCGACGACTGTCGATTTCGCTTATCGTATTCACTCTGAAGTTGGTAATCATTGCTCAGGCGCCCGTGTTAACGGAAAAATGGTACCACTTTCCACAAGACTACAGAATGGCGATATCGTTGAAATCTTAACGCAAAAGAACAGTCACCCCTCTTTACACTGGTTAAACTTCGTTGCTACATCTGCCGCCAAAAACCGCATCAAGCAATGGTACAAGCGCTCACGTCGAGAAGAAAACATAGCACGTGGACGGGAGTTGTTAGAAAAAGAAATAGGCAAGAACGGATTTGAAAACGTTTTAAAGTCGGAACCAATGCAAGCAGTTGCCGAACGATGTAATTATCAAAACGTAGAAGATTTGATTGCTGCATTAGGTTACGGGGAGGTAACGCTCAACTTAGTTTTAAATCGTTGGAGAGAGTTAGTAAGGTCTCAAGAAACAAACGTAATACCATTACTATTACCATCATCATCGCCCAAACGTGAGGCGCCTCCATCTTCACGCATTAGCGACTCGCCAATACTTGGGGTTGAGGGGTTGATGTATCACCTTGCAGGTTGTTGTACACCAATACCTGGCGAAAAAATTATTGGAGTAGTAACACGGGGTAGAGGGATAACAATACATCGTCACGGATGTAGTAACCACGAACATATCGAAGGTGAGCGTTTGATTCCTGTAACATGGAACTTAAATATGGAGCAAAACGGGCGCCTGCAAACATACCCAGTGAATGTACAAATTGAAGCATTAGATAGAGTTGGAGTACTGAAAGATATTCTTTCAAAACTCACTGACCAATGCATTAACGTGCGTCACGCTTCAGTAAAAACAGCTACTAACCAACCAGCGTTAATCGATTTGGGAGTGGAAGTACGTGATACTGCACAATTAGAACATGTGTTTACTCAAATTAAGAAACTAAGTGACATTCTTAACATTCGTCGTGTGGGTAATAACGAGGAATAGTGGCAACGGATAAAACGGATGTAACGGATAATTTATTCGTTATGTCCGTCCCTCTTAGGGAAACTCTTCAAGTGCATATTCCGATGAAAACTCATAACCAGTAGATGTTTTGCGTAAAGCGGCGCCTCGAATTAGGTATTTAAGTATTTAAATAGTACAAACAACCAGAAAAAATCGGATTTTTCCTCTAAAATCCTGACTGGTGCGGTAACTTACCATATAATCGAGATTGTCAAGTAGCTTGAATTCTGGCACCGCTTAGTAATGACCCAGGAGTTATACAAATAGCTTTAACAAGCGTTTTGCTTTTTTATAGGCGTTGTATTCACTCTAACGTCATTGCTCCCAGAAGGTTTTAATTTCCAATTTCGCGCTTGTCTAATGTATTCCTCATCTAATTTGGGGTCTCCTGATGAACGAACAAGACGCACATTAGTAACATTACCATGACTGTCTGTATCGATAGCTACTTCTACTCTGGCTTCAGTTATTTGGTGTTCTGGTGACTTAATAATTGGTTGAAGTATTCTAGAATCTCTTATATTTATTAAACACTGTCTTAATTTACTACTATTTTGTGTTTCTGCGATTGCATTGCTTGTTGTAGCCGACAAAATCAACGAACTGGGTATAAAAACAAAGGTCAATGCTATAAATAGTTTATTTTTGATCATGAATACACCTGTTAAATTTATGCCTAGATTTATTTTTCTACTTTATACTCATTTGCAAACAACTGCTTTTACGCTTAGACCCACCACTACTTTACAAAAATTGATATTTTGATGAAGGTGCGGTCAATTAAAGAATTTGACATTGTAATAAAAATATTGAAGGCGCCGTTCGGGCTATAAAGTAGATGGTGGGTTTAATAACGCAACTTGTAGTATTGAATCTCGCCATTGTTTGAGAGCAATGTTTAAATTAAAGAGGGCGCCCGTACAATATGCGAGCCAAACAGCAATGAAGCTATGTTTTAAAAATATTTCGACCTGATTATAGCAGCTTTATTGTTTTATTAGAGGTATAAAAACATCTGTAATATTCACTGAAAATGAAGTATTAGTAGATGACATTGATCTAATTATCGTTCCTAAGAGTTTCCCTCGAAGTATGTCATCAGGACTTTGAATAATGAATACAAGAGTTATCGGCTTGATTGTGTTAACAATGGTTATCAGTAACACAATGAAAACAAAAGCACATTCTTCAGAATGCAGGGTTGCCTTATTAGGGTGCGAACGTAGAGTTTTTACATTTGAACCTCCTCCAAATAAACCTAGACCACATTGTAAAAAACGTGGTTGTGCTGGTGGAGGAAGTTTCACGAATCAGGGCAAATTTATTTAAAAAAGTAGTCACTACTAAGAACAGATTAGCCTTAATCCCCCTAATCTGTTTTTCCTCGTCAGGCACCAATAATCAAAATTGTTATTATTCAAGAATTCTGTAATTTTTAAGAGCGCACTGCGCTTGCCCTAGTCGGTTAACGTCAGTCGCAAGTTTAAAAAGTACATGCTTTGGTGTACTGGTAAATATCTAATTGAAAAGCATACTATTCTCACAGCACCATCAATACAGGTACTAGATTTAACACGCAAGCAACGAGAAGCATAAAAAACACCTTAACCAGATATATTAATTGTCGGTAATCCTACAATGCCGTTCGTAATAGTATTTGGGTATTTGTGGGTAGGCGCCTATAACAATTTTAAGTATCTAAGTACTTAGATATGCATGAAAATGCATAACAATGCGGTGAAAGATAAACCTTTCATAGCAAACTCCCTTAATCTCAGTGACAATAGAAGTTTGTCCCAATCAACTGCTCACTTTCCATACCAAAACCTGTTCATTTTTTAGTCATTTTTGTTAGTTATTATAGTAAATTTATACTATTTTCAATAAAAGTTAAAGGTAAAGATTTAATGGATAATGTATTATTGAATTATTCTTGGAAAATACCAATGACCATATCAATGTACCAAGCTTCAGTACCTGTGTGTATTCGCACTCTGAACAACCTGGTAGGTATTCTAGAAAAAGGCGCCGCATATGCAGAGACCAAAAAAATAGACCAGAGCGTGTTGGTGAATTTTCGTTTATTTCCAGATATGTTTCCATTATCAAGACAAGTACAAATTGCTTCTGATATTGCGAAGAGAGGCGCCGCACAATTAGCAGGAGTAGAGGCGCCAACATTTGAGGATAATGAAACAACATTTTCTGAACTTATCGACCGTACTAAAAAAACTATCTCTTATCTGGAAACATTGAAGCCCGAACAAATCGATGGTTCAGAGGAAAAAACAATTACTTTGCAAGCCGGAGGTAACACCCTTACTTTCCAAGGAATGCCTTTTCTACTATATTTTGTCTTACCAAATGTATATTTTCATGTTACAACCACATATAATATTCTTCGACATTGTGGTGTAGAACTTGGAAAAAAAGACTTTTTAGGAAAAGCTTAACGCAAACTACGCGCTTTGTAATTCTCAACTTCGGTTGGCGCCTGCATTTATAACAACAGTAAAACAATGTATCCAATCCACCATATCATTTCAGTATAAGTATATATTAATGCTTGTTTCAAAGATGTGTTACTTGTATGATTGGTATCACCCTGGAGGCGATATACAGGCGCCGCATCACAATCTTCTACAAACATGAATCATATTACAAATTGTAAATATTTTATAATATTTACGTAAAATGCTTGTCTCAAAGTGTAGATGTATACTGCAAACGGGTTAAATATAAACTTTGTCATGCTGAACGAAACGCAGTGCAGTGAAGCATCTTAGAGATTCTAGCCTGCGGCAAATGCTCCGCATTACGCTACGCTCAGAATGACATTTCTAAACCGTTCTTAGTATACGATAGTCAACTAGCACAATTATGGACAAACCAAGACCTGGTGATGCAGTTTTAGGAAACAACCAAACTCCAAATACTCCATTTAATGCGCTTGTACTAGGAGGCATTAAAGGCGCCAAGCAGCGTTTAACTAGTAATTCATTCGCTGTTAAACTAGAAGGATTATGCAGCGCACTAAAATATAATGAACAAGGATTAATACTGGTACATGAGTTTATTCAAGCTTTGAACCAACCACTTTACTCGGTATATAGACCCCCAGTAGTTAAGATTTATATTGATACTGATGATGCAGCAACTACTCAGTAAATATGGCGCTACTAATCCAAATGATTTTAAATTATAGTTTTTCTTTGATGTACGTTATCAAAATGTCCACCAATGGTGGACATTTGTTAATACATCGGATAAATGAAATATACTTAAACTATGTATAAACAATATTTGCCTACAGTAGAAGTTTTAACATTTTTGAGTTCAAATACAAAAATTCCGGTGTATGAATTTTAACTAGAATCTAGTATAGATTTATTTCTGACAGGTGCCGACAGTAAGCAACGTCATAGCGGCGCCTAATCAAGTAAACATTTGTAACAACAGCGCGCAAATTGCATAAAACTGTTTACTCAGCTACTGGAGACAAACAAGCTGCGATAAAAGATTATGAACAAGCTGCTTTCTTATATACTGTGAACGGGTAAAAACTAAACTTTGTCATGCTGAACGGAGCGCAGTGGAGTGAAGCATCTTGGAGATTCTAGCCTGCGGCAAATGCTTCGCATAACACTTCGTTCAGAATGACAGTTTCTAACCGTTTGCAGTATATAAACAAGAAGGTAAAGACAGCCAACAGAAAAATATGTTAAACCGTATTTTTAAACTTTGCAATTAAATGTAAACATGTGTATTACTGAGTGTTGCAATTTACTTGAGCAAACAAAATATTTGCCGGATTAGCAGCAGTTATATCTTCGACAAGAACAACATCCTTATTTTTATCAATAATCCAAGCTTTTGCTTCTACAATTCGAGTCGAAGAATTAAACTTAATTCCGTTTGATGATGGTATTTTTTGTTGCGTATTTAAATTAGTATTTTCAACATCTGTCGGTAAAGATATCCAATCATCGCTAATATTGTCATTTCTAAGATAATCTTTAGGGTCAACTGGTAAACCCCGGCGCCCGACAATAGAAAATTTACTTGCGTCTCGACCTGTTTGTGCAATACAACTTTGTGCTAGTGCAGGCTGACTTGGTTCTGTGGGTAATGGAGTCAATCCGCGATTGGGGTCAAATTTAAATGCATTAATATTTACTTGCCCGTTTAAAGTCGGGTTTTGTTGAGAAATCGCTGTGATATCGCTGGTTGGTAAACCTTGAGGGTCTATTTTGAGTGGGTCTGTGGTTCCAAATATTTTTGTTAAGTCATTTCGACCGCGCGGGACTATACCAAAAATACCAGCAGTGTTGATTTGGATATTACCACCGGCGCCTGTAAAAGCGTTAGCGGTAATATCGCTGTTCTCTCGATTTTGAGCAACTATAAAACCATTGGGTGTATTAATAATTATATTACCGCCATCTCCAATTGCTTGTGCTTTACCAGCAGAGGTGGATATTTGGCTGTTTCCTCGTAAATTTAATAAGTTTTGCACTTGTAAATTTATATTACCACCCTTACTATCGTCAGTTTCAGCAACCAATTTTCCTTGATTATCTAAAATTATATAGTTAGCTCGTACTTCAAGGTTGCCTGCCGAACCTAAATTACTTGCATTATTTGAGAAATTAAGAATTTCTGGGTCAAATTGGCTGCTAACATTCACTTTAGCTTGATCGCGCACAATTAGTCGATTTGTATTAATCTTTAAATTTCCAGCATCTCCAGAACTATTAGTTGAAGTAAATAAGCCACTAACTGTCAAACCATTTTTCTCGGCTCCAGCTAGTTCTATGGAATCTAAGGCGTTCACAGTCAAATTTCCTCCTTTCCCTTTAGCTGGTAAATATTCGTTAGAAAGTAATAAATATAGTCCTGGAGAATCTGTTGATATCTTTGCTCCACCTTGAATATTTAACCGAGCCGTATTGATTGTTATTTCGCCAGCGTTTCCAGCTGCGAAAGCTACACTTAGAATTGCACTAGGTATGTAGCGTGTACTATTTATTTTTGGCAATATAAAAGAGAAACCACCGATTAGTTCTATAGATTCTGAGGCATTCACAGTTAATCGTCCGGACGACCCTAAACCGCTGCTATAAGTTACTACTTGCGCTCCATTTCTAATAATCAAATTTTTCGTTGTAATTGTTAATTCTCCAGCGTTGCCAACGCTCTCAGTTCCAGTAGTTAAAGGTGTACCGCTACCAATTAATTCTACAGAATCTTTTGCATTTACAGTTAAATCTCCCCCTGAATCAGAGCCTAGAGTTTTATTTAAAATATTTGAGCCGCCAGTAACTGATATACGATTTCCGTTTACCACGATGCTACCGCCACCCTCACCACTAGCATCTACATTTGATGGAATTGCTGTTTGATCAAAAACTTGAATGTTCTGGAAATTTTGGACATTTTCACTTCCAAAAACCCAACCCTGTGATGTTAAACGCAAACTTACCTTACTATTATCAGCTACACTTAATAACTCAATTCTTCCACCTGGTGCTGTTAAATTGCCACCCTCTAGTATCACCTCGCCGCCAATAAGTGCCAAGGTTTTGCCAGTCTGTACTTTTAAACCAACAGGATAACCTAAGCTGTTGGTTGTACTATTTGGACTTGCTTGAGATTGATTACGGATGGGATTTGCGGTTTTTTCAAATTGTAAGCCAATAGGTATACTTACTGTCAGTAAAGGTTGTAGTTTTATATCTGTAGCACTAAACTTAGTACCATCAGCAAAGTTAAGACTGCTTGCCGTACTTGCTATAAATGAGCCACCTATATTTAATTCGGCATTGTTACCAAAACTAATTCCATTTGGGTTAATTAAAAATAAGTTAGCAACGCCCGAAGCTCGAATTATGCCATTGATATTAGAAATATTAGAGCCTGTTACCCGACTAATAATATTCTGAATATTAGCATCGTTGTTAAAGTAGGCAGTAGTTCCAGCAGTAACAGAAAACTCCTTAAAACTGTGGAAAAGATTATTTCCTGTTTGAGTTCCTCCATCTATAATACTGATGTTATTGATAGTTTTTACGCTTGAATAATTAGGTAGAGTTCCATCTGGTACAATTTGGGCAATAGCAGAGTTTCCGGATAGAATTATCGCACCAAAACCAACTACTCCTAAACCTTTCAAGCTGTATCGTAGACTGCTGGTTACAAATGTTACACACATGTTTGGAAAAATAGTTACTAACAAAGGTGATGCTTCACCATTAATTAGACTACATCAATATCCGCATCATAATGTGACACGCAGAAAATGTTTTAAAAGTATGAACTGCTCCCAAAAGGAACTTACTAGGTGCTGACATTTGTAGATGTCAGCACCTAGTGAGCGGATATTGTATGAAATAAAGCGAATAATACTTAATGCTCGTTTATGCTTCAAGAACGTTACTAACAGACTAAGCAACCTTGGGGATTACCCGTTGTTGGGCAAGGTTTTATCCATGTACATGCTTTTGGCTTAATCTCAGGGTTTGGACTTTTAGGCAAAACTTCTTCTGTTTGTTCAACCGAAGAATCAACTTCACTATTTAGAAGTTCAGTCAATTCGTTTTCGTCTTGTGGCTGCTGTAATTTATCAGAATTCATAATTTTTCCTTGTGGCAAATACAATTTTTAAATTTTGCTGTTCTGATAATATTTACAAACCAAGTATTATTAATTTCGGAAAACTATGACTATGACGCTCAAAATCTAAATCAAATGGACTATTTTAATGGGTTTTGTCTTTTTTATATTATTCTTACAAAATATTGACTATATAGCTATATAGTTAATATTGTATAGGCGCCATCAATCAATTTCTAGTCATTCGTCGGTAAAATTAGGGCAAAAGTGTTCAGAATATACCAATCAAAAGTGCCATTAATGGTATATAAGCATAAAAGCTTTACTACTCCCGGTTCGCTCATTTTTTCATGAGTTAGAGAAAATGAGCAGCTATAAGTATACCCAGCGACATATTTCCAAAAGTACAGAGTAGGTATATGTTCGGGTTTATGAATACAGAACCTATAATTACAAGCGAACGAGTAGATGATATACCCGTACTGCTGACACAATTAGAGCCTAATATGTGGCGCCTAATTTTAGAAATAGCGCAGCGACTTAATATACAAGTTTTTGCAATAACCCATAGCTGGGACTGCGTTCGTGGATTTGAAGAGGCATTAGAAAATACATCTAATAATACAATCGGTAAACTATTTCGACTAGATGCTAAATATGGAAAAATCCGTGCGGTAGAGTATTTAGCAGAAGAATTAAATATTGCTGTGCAGCAAAACATCGAGGTGCGTTAATACCGAAGACGTTAAGTAATTTTAATTTTTTTATAAAACTGAACTGAGTTTTAAAACTAACTGATTCCATTGCCTATTTCACAAGTTACCTAAGCTTGCGCACAACCAGGGAACATCAAAGTACTGAGTTACCGTCATAATTTTATCCATCTATGACACGTGTTACATGTTACCAATTGATAAAGTAATTTTTTTATTGTTTTTTCCCGCTTGCGTTGGCTTATTAACCCAAGTTATTTGGGGTATAGAATTAACTAATCAATTGGTAGCATTGGGAACGTTTATATTTTGCATTGAACAAGCTCGAATGGCTGTTAAGGATTTACGGCAGATAGAAGATGCGAAAGCTTATGTTCAAGATGTGCGTTTAAATACTTTTTATCAAGTAACTGTTATTACTATTTCTGTTGAGCTTTTAGGTTTTTATACTTCGATAATTTCTTTGGGGTGGGGGTCTATTTTAATTTTACTCAGCCAAATTTGGTTTAATTTGCTTGCTAATGTCAAAATAGAGTATATAAATCAAACTGATAATTATAATTTTTATAGTACACCTGCTGTTACTTTGTCGGCGCCTGTATCTTTGTTGGATGCAGCACCAAGCTTGAAAGTGCGAGATTGGAAAGTATCTGAACGTTTACCAGTGTTAATTGCTGATATTTTAGGACTAATTTTAATTAGCTTTTGGATGTTACAAATTGGCTCTCTGTTTATATCTTGGATATTATTTGCAATGGTAATAGCTTATGGAATAGCTAAGTTAGTTTTACTTTTTTCTCGCTGAGTATTTTCTCTGTGTCCTAATAGTCTCTATGGTAATAAATTTCTTACCACAGAGACACGGAGAGCGCAGAGAGGGAGGTTTTAAACCCTGCTACCATGCTGAATTGGCAATATTTGAATGTTTTTAACGTGTAATTCTTTAGCCACACGGTACGTCATTTGTTATGGAATCTACACAAGCTGTAGCAATATTTGCTTCGCTGCGAATTTTTCGCTAAAGGGTACTTGCCAACTGGCACCAAGATGTACTAAGTGCCAGTCGGTAGCTAGTCCATCATCTAAACTATACTGACACATCGGTGATACACCAATGCGGTTGCGTAAAGTAATACTTTTAAGTTTGTATGGGTCAAATAAATTTGGCATGATTCCCCCTGGTAAAAATAAAATTCTATAAAATGCGTGACGCTACGGTAAAAATAAAATTAAATAAGGTGCGTGACGCTAGTAGGTTACTAGTTTTGTTTTCAAAATTGTTGGTAGCGTCACACACCCTACTTCTAACTCTTCACTCAGCACTCAGCACTCTTTACTCCTAACTCTTCACTTTGCTACAAATACTGTGATAAAGTTTTAGTCAAGGTTGCTTTTGGCACTGCGCCTACGACCGTATCTACTTGCCGACCCCCCTTGAAGACCATTAGTGTTGGAATACTGCGAATCCCGTAGTGGCTGGCGACCGTGGGATTTTGGTCAGTATTTAATTTCACTACTTTTACCTGTCCAGAGTACTCGGCAGCAACTTCATCTACCACGGGAGTCACCATCCGACACGGGCCGCACCAGGGTGCCCAAAAATCAACTAGCACTGGCATTGAGCTTTCTAAGACTTCTTGCTTAAATGTGGCTTCTGTCACATTTGTTACGGATGACATACTCGCCTCCCAAATATTATTTCCTTAGTTCGGGTTTATCGAATAAATAAAATATAGTCCTTTTTGTCAAATAATGCAAGTATGAGATTTCTATATCACCCAGACCAAAAAGATATGACGTTAGCAGGAGTCCTATATGCTTTAGGCGACCCTGTACGATTAGAGATTGTTAGACAGTTAGCGGTGACTGGAGAACAGTGCTGCGCTGGCTTTGATTTTGCAATTGCAAAGTCTACTATGTCAAATCATTTTAAGATTCTTCGTGAATCTGGTGTGGTGTTGACACGCAAAGAGGGAACGCAGCACATTAACACTTTACGACGTAATGATTTAGAGGTGTTATTTCCTGGTTTGTTGGATGCTGTCTTACGTTCTGCACTTCCCTTGGAATTTACTGTTGCGACTGATAGAGAAGCATCCAGGGAACCTGCTATTGCATCAAGCAACTAACCGCACATTTGATAAACCAGGTTTATTGAAGAAACCTGGTTTCTAGGCGCCTTCGCGAAAATATTTGGGAGTGGCGCCAACAATTTTGCGAAATTGGGAAGTAAAATGGCTGGGATTAGAAAATCCAACTTGGTACGCAATTTCTGCTGCGGAATATTGCGTCACTTTTAATAGTACTTTTGCTCTTTCAATTCTTCGCTGTAAAATATAGCGATGAGGAGGTTCTCCAGTCAAAGATTTAAAAGCGCGGGCAAAATGGAACTGACTCATTGGTACTGAAGAAGCAATGGTTTCGATAGATAATTCGGATGCCAGGTTATCTTCGATATAATCTTTTATTTGCTTTAATTTAAGGGCACCAATAACACCAGCTTCTGGTTTGGGGGTTTTCATTATACCTGTGTAGTTTCTAAGCAAATGGAGTGAGAGCAAGTTACGTAGAGACTCTACATACAAGTTTCCTGCCAAACCGCCGTTTATTGCCTCTGATTTTAATAACTGTGCGACGTGTAAAATTGTTGCATCTGGAAAAATAACTTTATGCTCTAACTCAATATTAGTCGGAAGTCCGCTTTCGCTAGCTAGGCGCCGGAGTAAGGTGGGTTCTAAAAGTAAATTTACATACTCGCTTTCTTTGTGTCGCTGATGCCAGACAAACTCACGTTCTGAGTATAAAAATACGCTTCCCGCAGGTAAAGTAGTTGTTTGTGGCTTACCTCCATCTATTGACCATGTTACCTTTTTATGAGGGGTAAACGCGACACTTATGGCGTTCTTGGGCATTGCAAAATCAAATAACCCCACTTTTTCTAGACGACCATACTCAATAACCAAATCATTCCACTCAGCTTTGTAGATACATGCCTTTGGTTCAGTGTTAGGTGGTTGCATATAAAACTTTATTTAACAAAATTTTAATAATTTTTATTATACGTCACCGCCGTAACTTCAACAACACGATTATGAACGGATGTAACAAATAGGTGATATCACCCTTGAAACAAATTCAATATTTCTGTAATGTTAATTATTTGTGCCCATAACGTCGTTGAATACTTAGGCGCCGTTTTATGGTACGTACAGGATAATATATAAAACAAAGCTTTATTAAAAAGATGCTAGAAAATCAAGAAAAACAGGCGCTACCAATCAAAAAGCCGAAACCAACTATAGAATCTATAGAAAAGGATTCTAACACCTCAAGTTCTGAACTATTTTTTAAGGCAGTAGGTATCATACCTGCTATTGTAGACTTCGACGAAGAGCAAAAATATGCTACTATAACAGTTAGTGGTAATAAATACCCATTATTCTACATTCCCACCAACAAAGGATTAAAAGCTTTTGACGCACTTAAAAAGTGTGTAGCAAATCAAGGTAATCGTCAACGATTAATAGTCTACCCGAAAATAACTCACTTTCCAGGACGAGATAAACCGCATCAAATCGGATTTCAGCTTGTAGCGTTTGATGCAGGAAATAATGAAGGAATGTGTAGAGAGTTGAAAGACTTTGAATTTAAGTTAAGTGGAATATGGCAATTCATTCCAGTTTGTCAAGTACCTTGTATTTCTGTCTTTAAAAACTTTACAGAAGATAGATTAGAATATGTAAAAAAATCAGATATCACCAAACGTGTTAGATACATGAAAGCGAGTCACATACCTTTATTTTGGAGAGATTCGCTCGTGCCACCATTTAGATTTAATCCCAAAATACCGAAAGAACAACAGAAAAGACCATACTTTGTTTCTGTAATAGCAAAATTTCTTCCTCTAAAAAATGCATTTGGTTTTGAGTCACTTGCTCAAATGCCATTAGAAGAACCACCCAAGTTTTTTAAAGCAAGTAAAAAAATGAAAGCTGATGCACTTAAATTACGTAAAGAAGAAGCTGCACCTCAAAAAGAATCAACTCCACAAAATGTTTAACTAAGATGATAAGCGTGGGATTTTTGTTCTCACGCTTTTTTCTTTGTGTACAACAGCGACACCTTTTCTAAAGGACAGGTTTAGAATGAAAGTGAAGAAATGTTTATTTATCTTTACTTTTGGGCATGAAACGCATCGTTTTGATTGCTGGGTTTGAATCATTCAACGCTGACCTATATCGTAAAGCGGCTGAAATGGCTGTTTTGCGTTGTCCTGAGTTAGATGTGTGTGTATATAGCGACAGGGATGTAAATAGTAAGCGAGTTGAGGTTGAAGTAGCATTACAAGGTGCCGATGTGTTTTTTGGCAGTTTATTATTTGACTATGACCAAGTGATTTGGCTACGTGAGAAAATTGCTCAAATTCCCATTAGGCTTGTGTTTGAGTCAGCTTTGGAATTAATGGCGTTAACTAAAATAGGCGCCTTTTCCATAGGTGATAAGCCCAAGGGGATGCCTAAGCCTGTAAAATTTATACTTGATAAATTCAGTAATGGACGCGAGGAGGATAAACTCGCAGGTTATATAAGCTTTTTAAAGGTAGGTCCCAAACTGCTTAAATATGTCCCCGTTCAAAAAGTCCAAGATCTCCGCAACTGGCTCATTATATATGGATATTGGAACGCAGGTGGCGCCGATAATGTTGCATCATTGTTTTGGACACTTGGCGAAAAATATCTAAATCTTAAAGTCGGAGAAATACCCCCACCTGTTGAAACTCCTAATATGGGGTTATTACATCCCGACTACCAAAGATATTTTGAATCACCACACGAATATTTACAATGGTATCAATGTAAAGACGCGACATGTCGCGTCTCTACATCGCCCATCATAGGAATTCTTCTCTATCGTAAACATGTCATTACTAAACAACCTTACATTCCTCAACTAATTAAAAAATTTGAAGATGCTGGTTTAATACCACTACCTATATTTATAAACGGTGTTGAAGGACATGTTGCTGTTCGTGACTGGATGACAAGCGAGCATGAAACTATGCAGCGTTCTCTTGGTAATATTGAAACGCTTTCTTTATCTAAACAAGCTGTCAAAGTTGATGCAATAGTTTCTACTATTGGTTTTCCTCTTGTGGGTGGGCCTGCTGGTTCTATGGAAGCAGGTAGACAAATTGAGGTAGCAAAAAGAATTCTCACCAGTAAAAATATTCCGTATTTCGTTGCTGCACCTTTGTTAATTCAAGATATTCATTCTTGGACTCGTCAGGGTATTGGTGGTTTACAAAGTGTAGTTTTATACGCATTGCCTGAATTAGACGGCGCCATTGATACTGTTCCTTTGGGTGGTTTAGTAGGGGAAGATATATATTTAGTCCCAGAACGTGTTAATAGATTAATTGGCCGGGTTAAAAGTTGGGTTAGTTTAAGACAAAAACCTGAAAAGGAACGTAAAGTAGCTGTGATATTATATGGCTTTCCTCCTGGTTATGGCGCCACTGGTACGGCAGCTTTATTAAATGTGCCTCGGAGTTTGATTAAGTTTTTGGAAGCTTTGAAGGCTCAAGGTTATGATGTGGGAGAATTTCCGGAAGATGGGGAAGAGTTAATTAAACAAGTTAAAGATGCTGATGAATCTAATATAGGACAGGTTCATGTAAGAACTTTGGAGAAGTGGCTTGGTTATTTACAAACTACACGTATTGAGAAGCAGTGGAAGTCTTTGACGGACAGTGGAATTAAAACTTATGGCGATGAGTTTCATATTGGTGGTGTAAATTTAGGTAATGTTTGGATTGGTGTACAACCTCCTTTGGGTATTCAAGGTGACCCGATGCGGTTGATGTTTGAACGTGATTTGACGCCTCATCCACAGTATGCTGCTTATTATAAATGGCTACAAAATGAGTTTCAGGCTGATGCGATAGTTCATTTTGGGATGCATGGCACTGTCGAATGGCTGCCTGGTTCTCCTTTGGGTAATACTGGTTATTCTTGGTCGGATATTTTATTGGGTAATTTGCCTAATCTATATATATATGCCGCTAATAATCCTTCGGAGTCGATATTGGCGAAGCGTCGCGGTTATGGGACGTTGATATCGCATAATGTTCCTCCTTATGGACGTGCGGGGTTATATAAGGAGTTGGTTGCTTTACGAGATTTAATTGCTGAGTACCGTGAGGAACCAACGAAGAATTATGTTTTGAAGGAAGCTATTTGTAAGAAGATTGTTGATAGTGGGTTGGATAGTGATTGTCCGTTTGAAGAGGCGCGTAAGTTGGGGATTAGTTTTAGTCCCGAGAATGTCAAGATGTTTAGTGCGCGTGTATTTGATGATTATTTGGTGGTGTTGTATGAGTATTTGCAGGTTTTAGAGAATAGGTTGTTTTCTTCGGGGTTACATGTTTTGGGTGAGGCGCCGGATGATGAGAGGATGGAGTGTTATTTGGAGGCTTTTTTTAATGAACCACAAAGGCACAAAGGACACAAAGAAGAAGAGGAAGAGGGAAGGATTAGAGAGTTGTTGATGCAAACAACTGATGAGTTGACGAATCTTTTACGGGGTTTGAATGGGGAGTATATTCCGCCGGCGCCTGGTGGTGATTTATTACGTGATGGTGCTGGGGTGTTGCCGACGGGGAGGAATATTCATGCTTTAGACCCTTATCGAATTCCTTCTCCTGCTGCTTTTGAGAGGGGTCGCGAGATTGCTAAAAAGATTTTGGCGCAGCATTTGGAGGCAAATGGGGAGTATCCGGAGACTGTTGCGGTGATGTTATGGGGGTTGGATGCAATTAAAACTAAGGGTGAGTCGCTCGGTATTTTGTTGGAGTTGGTTGGTGCTGAACCTGTAAAAGAGGGGACGGGAAGGATTGTTCGCTATGAGTTGAAGTCTTTGGAGGAAATTGGGCGCCCGCGTATTGATGTGCTAGCGAATTTATCAGGTATTTTTCGCGATAGTTTTGTCAATATTATTGAGTTGTTGGATGATTTGTTTGCACGCGCAGCAGATGCATTGGAACCGGAAGAGAAGAATTATATTAGAAAGCACGCTTTGGCTTTGAAAGCTCAAGGTGTAGAAAATGCTTCCGCAAGATTATTTTCTAACCCAGCAGGCGATTTTGGTTCGCTCGTCAATGACCAAGTTGTTGATGGAAATTGGGAATCTGGAGACGAACTTGCAAACACTTGGCAAAGTCGTAATATTTTTAGTTATGGTAGAAACGATAAAGGACAAGCGCGTAAAGATGTACTAAATACTTTACTCAAAACTACAAGTCAAATAGTGCAAGAAATAGATTCTGTAGAATACGGGTTGACCGATATTCAAGAATATTATGCAAATACAGGTGGGTTGAAAAAAGCCGCAGAAAAGCAACGCGGTAAAAAAGTTACAGCTAGTTTTGTAGAAAGCTTCTCTAAAGATACTACACCTCGACAATTAGATGACTTACTTAGAATGGAATACCGCACCAAGTTACTAAACCCCAAATGGGCATCGGCGATGGTAAACCAAGGAAGCGGTGGCGCCTATGAAATATCCCAACGCATGACAGCATTAATCGGTTGGGGTGGTACCGTTGACTTTACCGATGATTGGGTTTACGACCAAGCCGCAGATACATATGCACTAGATTCTGAAATGTCAGAAAAACTACGCAAAGCAAACCCTGAAGCATTCCGCAACATCATCAGCAGAATGTTAGAAGCAAACGGACGCGGTTTCTGGAATGCCAGCGAAGATAAACTACAAAAACTTCGCGAACTATATGAATTAACAGATGAACAACTAGAAGGCATCACTATCTAACTAGAACTAGTATACAAAAACACCCTCTTGTGGAGCGGGCATCCTTGCCCGCCTGTCTAGCATCAAAAAGCACCTAATTTTCAGATTTAATAACGCGGTAATGTAAAAAGACTTCTTGTTCGGCTTGTTTTACTTCTAATAATTTTAATCGCGGCGCCATTTTTTCTGTAAACCCAGCGCCTGCTACTGCTGATGGTGCATTAGTACCACCTAAAAGTAACGGGCAAACGGTTAACCAAAGTTCGTCTATTAAATTTTGTTCTAGCATTGAGGTCACTAGTTGACCACCACCTAGCACAGCCAGCTTTTCGATACCAATTGTTGCGAAATATTCGAGGGCTGCAACAAGATTAATTTTTGTTTGGGAAGACTTTAAATTATCTTTAAATACTAAAATTTGCTCAAATTCGCTTCGATGGCGCCAGTAAGTTGCTCCTTCGTCGGTTGTGAGCAACCAGCGACACACTGGCTGTTTAAAAAAACGAATTTCCGGATTTATGTTTGCCTTTTCTGTAATAACTATATGAAGAGGCTGTGAATCTTTACCCAAATTTTTTCTATGCTCGAGTAAATTGGAGTCGGTGACAGTCAATGTTGTGCCATACGCTCGTAAAGTATTAGCACCAAATAGCACTGCATCGGCAATGGCAATTTGTTTTTCTAAATGTGCCTTGTCAGTTTTTGACCCGAAGCGCGCAGGTGAGTGTTGAGAATCTGTTATTTTGCCATCAGCACTCATTGCAAGAACTACTGTAACATCAGGACGAGGTGTGGGCATTTTGTCAGCCTTTAAATGCAATTTTTAGGAAAGCGTGTCACACACGTAGGTGCTAGATGGGTGTATAATTTTTAGTCAGGGTAGTAACCCTACATAATTTGCTGTTCATTTTGTCACCAATAATCGATTTATGCTTACCTCATAATCATTCTTTAATAACTTTTTTCATGGAGTTAAGATATTGTAGCTGTTGTGGTTTGCATATGCTAAGTGAGATTGCCGATGCCTAAACCGCGTCCTTCATCGTTTCGTCGTTTACTGTTTTCCAGGATTCTGCTATTGTCAGTTCCGGTTTTGTTGACCGGAGAATTTATAGTCTTCAGGAAAGCACGTCAAACTCAGCTTGAAGCTGCACAACAAAATTTGACCGAAAGTGCTGACATCAAAGCTGAAAAAATTACCGATAATGTTGAAAGTCTCAAGAGTAATTTACTTACAGCAACTCAAATTGACTTTATTCGGTCTGGTAACAGCGCCGCTGTGCAAGAATTTATTAATAAACTTGAAGAAAATTTATCTAATATTGAATGTGTTCAGTTTAGCGATTTAGAAAATCATAAAGTTCTCGCTAGTACTTGCGGAGACGAACTGCTTGATGAGATTAAAGTAACGGAAGCATCTAGTGATGTCAAAGCTACAATTGTTATTCCACCCAAGGTTTACATTAAATCTATTAAAAACTCTGAACGGGGAACTCAAAATAAATTACAGCTTCTACTATCGACGCCTGTGGAAGATAACACGGGTATAATTAGATATGCGCTCTCTATTCAAGCCGAGTTACAACAAAAGGTCAGAAAAAAACCAGGACTATTAACAGGGTCAACTGTAGTTATTTCGGATGATGGGAAAATTTTGTCACATCCTATTGAAAAACGTGTAGGTACAAATATTGCTCAACATCCTGATGCAGCAAGGTTAAAGCAAATTGTTCAAAATGCCATATTAGGTAAAAAAGATAGCTTACACTTTTTCTTTGAAAAGCAAGGTGAAGAATTACTCGTAGGTTACAGTGCAATTAAAAATCCTATTTCAACTGTCCCTGGTCAAAAATGGATTATTTTGGACGTTACCACTTTAGATAACGCTTTATATGGTTTAATAGAACTTAAGGTTATTTTATTTATTTTAACATTGGGTTTGGTCGGTGCCTGTCTAGTAGCATCATTATGTTTAGCACGCTACTTAGCACTTCCAGTAGAAAAACTTTGTGATTATGCGTTAAATATCAATTCGAGTTCGCAGTCATTGCGTGTTCCGCGTTTTCAAATTCGTGAGTTCAACCAGCTATCTTTGGCAATTGACCACATGGTCGAACGATTAAGAAGTTGGGGAGAAGAACTTGAAATTGCTTGGCAAGACTCAAAAACAGCCAACCAAGTCAAAAGTCAGTTCATAGCAACAGCTTCACACGAATTAAGAAATCCTCTTAATACAATTATGACCTGCGTTAAATTGGTACGCGACAATTCGTGCGATAGTAGAGAAGAAGAACTTGAATATCTCAAAATTGCTGACGATACAGCAATTCATCTACTAGAAATAATCAACGATTTGCTTGATATTTCCAAAATAGAAGCAGGAAAACTATCGGTATTTCTAGAGAAAATAGATTTACGTGACACATTAAAAGAAGTTATTAACTTACAGTCAGTCAACATTCAGCAAAAAGGGTTAAAGTTAAACATTCCAGAATTAGAAAATTCTATACCTGTGAATGCAGACCCAATCAAATTAAAGCAGGTTTTGATAAATATAATTAGTAATGCTACAAAATTTACAGAAGAAGGAAGTATTACAATTCTTGCTGAAATTATCTCTCAAGATGAATTGACTAATAATGAATCACATGTGGTAATTAGTGTCATAGATACGGGCATTGGTATAGAACCAGACCAACAGCATAAATTATTCCGTCCCTTTGTAATGGTAGAAGGCTCCAAAAATCGTAAACTTGGTGGTACGGGGTTAGGACTAGCAATATCTCGCAACTTAATCGAAATGATGGCAGGTAAAATTTCTCTAGAAAGTGCAGGTATCAATAAAGGCACTACCATCAAAATTACCCTACCCTTAATTAATGCCACCAATACTACAACAGAAAATATACCGCCAATAGCACTACCTGAAATGTCAAGTATTAAACATCTAGTCGCTCAACCTTCAGCACGTGAAGAAACAAGCATAGCTCATACAATTGAAAAATCAAGCTTTAAGTTATTAAACCGAACATTAAGAACTATTCATAATAACAAAACAAAAAGTAAGTAGATACAAATAGTCTGAATGAACTAGTATGGTTTATAGACGGGCAGGGATGCCCGTTCCACAAGAATAATTGTAATAAAATTTAATAATCTAAATTAATTGGTGTTCCTCCAGAGTGGAGTGATTTTGTGAGGGCAGTTAGAATTTGTACTAGTTCGGCGCCTCTAAATGCATCGGAGATAGTAGGGGAAGTGTTGGTTTGTATGCATTGTAGGAAATGGCTGCAAACTTTTTTTAATGGTTCTGCTTTTTCGAGTTCTAATATTTGTTGACTTTGGTTGATTGGAACGTATAGATTTCCCTGTACTTCAAATTCTCCGTTTATTAAGGTTAACGGCGCCTGTGACATTTCATCAAATATTAAGCTACCTTTACTACCGACAATACTGAGGCGCCTTTGTTTATCATTATTTAACCAGCATAAGTGAATATGCGCGGTAAAGCCACTTTTATAAGTTAATATTGTCCAAACTAAATCAGCTAGATTAGATTTTTGTTGTAGCCATACTGTACCAGTTGCTTGTGCTTTAACTGGAACTTCTCCCAACCAAGTATTAAAAATAGCAATATCGTGAATTGCCAAATCCC
The DNA here is from genome assembly GCF_019977735.1 of Calothrix sp. PCC 7716. GTDB lineage: Bacteria > Cyanobacteriota > Cyanobacteriia > Cyanobacteriales > Nostocaceae > Dulcicalothrix. The sequence continues at coordinate 8,919,984 of NZ_AP025018.1, forward strand.
AAAGTGCATCAACGTCTTGCCGCACTGGGCCTAAATGAGTACGAGTTGCACAACCGTAGCGCAAATCACCAATACTTCCCGACTCAATAACACTTCTACCACGTTCTACAGCAGGGTGAAATAAATAAGTATGGTCAACCATCAATATTCGTTGCTGCTTTAATGCTAACTCACATAGCTCACGACATTCTGAAGCTAAGAGCGTTAAAGGCTTCTCTGCTAGTACATGCAGGCGCCATTTTAAAGCATCTGTAATTAAAGAATAATGAGTGACTGCTGGAGTTGCTACTACCACTGCTTCGAGTTCATTGATATATTGCAATGTCTGGGCATTAGTAGTTAGCACAACATCGTCGCCCAAATTATACTGACGTTTAACCGCTTCTAAGCGTTCTGGATTGGGGTCTACGACTACTTTTAAATTAGCTTGCGGATGTTCTAACAAAATCCTCAGCCAATGAACTCCCCAGCGTCCAACCCCAATAACCGCAGTATTAATTTTATTTAACATAGTGTTAATACTCTAGTTTTCATAAATAAAAAGATAGTGTCTTATTATACATTGATATCTTATTATAAGAGCGTAGGGTAGGCAGTGCCCACCATACAACATGAAAACTTATGACGTAGACCATTAGGCATTTTTTTGTTCCGAATCTAAAGCAAAAAAAGCTACTTTAGCGGCAGCTTGTTCAGCAGCTTTAATCGAGCGTCCTTTACCTTGACCGAGTTTTTTATCGTGCAACCAAACTTCGGCGCTAAAACGGTCTTCGTTATGCTGTGCGTTGGTAATTTCTACGACTCGGTACTCTGGCAAAACCTTGAATTGTGCTTGCGTCCATTCTTGAAGTGCTGCTTTATAATTTAGACGCGCTGGGTCTTGACGTATTTGATTGGTAAGTTCTTTAAAATGTGAGTCTAACCAAGGTCGAATTAATTCTAAATTGTTTGTACTCAAGTATAAGGCGCCGAGAACAGCTTCAAAAGAATCTGCTAAACGTGACTCAAGACCAATTTTATCGGTTGTAGCGCTGCCAGCAACGAGTAAATATAACTCTAAACCATAAAAACGTGCGAGTTGAGCAAGAATACGGTCACTGACTAATACCGAACGAATCGCCGCAAAATCACCAACACGACACTCAGGATAACTTTCCCACAGTACTACGGCTGCTGCCAAACGCACTACCGCATCACCGACAAATTCTAATTGCTCATAATTAGCTGACTCTGAAGCTGTTGGATGAGTCAATGCCATATCGAGCAAATTCCATTTAATAGGTACATCTATCGATAAACCTAATTTTTTAACTAAGTTTTCAAGTTGTCGTTGACGGCGTGGGTAAGCTATGGACATCCAAAAATCCGTTTATATGCAAAGCAAAATCTGAATCTAATATTTTAATTTTAAGAGAGAGTCGGACATAAGCCGGGTTCTGTTATCTAATAAGAAACACTACGTATAGCATCTCTATATTAAACGGCAGTTATCTATCTGGGACATTTGTTACCAAACGCCTCAAGCGGCTCATTTAACGGAACTGGTAAAAGACCAACCGTAGTTCCATTACCTTGCTTCCAACCGGGGTTTACCGAGCCAGCACCTCTTGATGCTGCTGGTGCGCTCTTACCGCACCTTTGCACCCTTACCAAGAAAGTGAAAAGTTCTGAGTGCTGAGTTCTGAGTATTTTCACTCAGCACTCAGCACTTTCTACTCATTACTTCTTTGGCGGTATCTTTCTGTGGCACTATCCTCACGCTCGCGCGTACTGGGAGTTATCCAGCAAGTTTGGTCTTTAGGAAGCCCGGACTTTCCTCAGACTCTCTATAAAAAGAATCTGCAACCGCCTCGCCTACTCTCTCAATATATTAGTGTAGTCTTGTTTTCTGTATTTACCATTAATATTTGTTTTATCTTTTCTTGTTCCAAGGCAGCGCGTAAGTCCACGGCAGTTTACGGATGGTGAAGGGACAGGTTACTATACACATTGGTGGCTTACTTGACCCAGGTTGCAAACCTACACGTACTTCTGATATGCGGAGTACTAATTGTAACGAAAATTCTAAGGTTGTTTCCTCGTTCATGAATTTTTTGAATAATATTCGGTTGGCTTTTACTGGGCTTTTTTCTAAAACAGCTATATCAACGATAGGTTTAGTTGCTGCGTAAACTCCTGTGTCTTTATCGCGCGTAAAAGCGTTTTCTGAGGTAATGGACATTGTTAGTGTTTTTTCTGGTGCCACTAAACTCGGTGTTTGCGGCACTCCTAAATCGCGCGTGATATCTGGAGATTTACGAATCACTCGCATTGATTGTTTACTATGCTTGATTACTATTGTACAATTATCCCAGTCTACATATACAGCAAGATTTTTTGATTTGTTCTCAACAAACATTAATAATTCTTTTAATTCACTCAGTTCATAGGTTGCCGCAAGTTTGAACGAAATTCCGACGTCATCTGCTATTTCTTGTTCTTTTAGTTGCTGATCTACGACTGCTTTTTGAAGCGTAAAGTTTATTTTGTCGGCGATAGATTCAATCATGCGATTGATTGTATATGCTATCCCGATTATATAGAACGTAAGTACCAGTAAATTATTATCTTGCATAAGGTTTTAACTTTAACTCCCACCGCGTCACTAAAAGATAACTAAAAGAATAATAAGCGTATATTTTAGGTGCCTTGTCAAGGGTTATCATCCTTTAGGGAAGAAGCATTATCAAGCCATCCCCGCCGTTTGAATATTAATAGCAGCCCGATAGCAATGGCGCCCATTGAGCCAAGACAAAGAGGATACCCCCAGTACCAATTTAATTCGGGCATATTCAGTGGTGATTTTTCGGTGTTAAAGTTCATCCCATAAATACCTGCAATAAAAGTTAAAGGAATAAAAATCGAGGACATCACGGTCAAAAATTTCATGATTTCGTTCATTTTATTACTTACTGCCGACAAGTATACATCCATCAACCCAGATGAGAGTTCCCGGTAAGTTTCGACCATATCTATTACTTGTATAGAGTGGTCGTAACAATCGCGTAAATATAGCCGAACTTCATCACTGATTAAATTACCACTGTCTCGAATTAAACTATTAATGACATCGCGTTGAGGCCATATGGCACGTCGCAACTTTAAAAGCTGACGCCGAATTTTATAGATTTTTCGCAAAGTCTGAGGAGTTGGTTTGATAATTACTTCTTGCTCTAAATCTTCGATTTTTTCTCCATATCGCTCTAAAACTGGGAAAAACCCGTCTACTATCGAGTCTAAGAGCGCATAAGCTAAATAATCAGCGCCGTGTTTGCGAATTATACCTCGATTGTGCTTTATTCGGTGTCGAACTGCTTCAAAACAGTCGCGTGTGGGTTCTTCTTGGATAGTCAATAAATAATATTTACCCAAAACGAAGCTGACTTGCTCGCTATAAAATCCTGATCCCTTGGGTTTTGGCATTACCATCCGCGCAATAATCACAAGCTGGTCTTCATAATCTTCGGTTTTAGGACGCTCTGCCATATTGACAACATCTTCTAAAACCAGACTATTTAGCTCAAACACACGACCTAATTCTTCGATCACTTCAGGACTACCTAACCCCTGTACATCCACCCAAGATACAGATTGAGTATCTAGAAACTCTCCACATTGCTGGGGAGTTATATCCTTTTTGTTTATCAAAAATGTTTCGTTGTAATCAACTAGACGGATTTGAGTTTTCACGGCGTCCTCTTGTATGTTGATTTGTCCTGGAATTTCTCCTGGCTGATGATAAAAATCCTGTATATCGTCTTCTTCTTCTTGATGTTGCATTCTCGTAAGCTTTTGCAATGATTTACGTAAATTTAGCTTCATATTTTGTTACATTTTAGGCTAGCTTTTGAGAAACCAGGTTTCTTCAAGAAACCTGGTTTCTAAGTAATATAAATTTACATTACATTACAATTGAGGTTAAAAAGCCATAAAAAAACAGCTTGTTTTGGATTAAAACAAACTGCTTTGAAGATTCTAATATTGGTTCGGCATGAAATTACATCATACCCATGCCGCCCATACCACCCATACCCATGCCGCCCATACCGCCCATGCCACCCATACCGCCCATATCGGGAGCAGCAGATTTTTTCTCAGGCTTTTCGACGACAATTGCTTCGGTTGTTAATACCATACCCGCAATTGAGGAGGCGTTTTGCAGTGCGGAGCGTACAACTTTTGCCGGGTCAATAATACCAGCCGCGATTAAATCTTGGAATTCGTTTGTTGCAGCATTGTAACCGATGTTAAATTCAGATTCGCGAACGCGAGCGACGATGACCGAACCTTCAACACCTGCGTTATCAGCCATTTGGCGTAAAGGCGCCTCTAACGAACGGGCTACAATATCGGCGCCGATTTTTTCTTCATCACGAAGACTGTTTTTAATGGCTTCAACTTGTTTTGATAGATAAATTAAAGTTGTACCACCACCAGGCACAATACCTTCTTCAACTGCTGCTTTTGTAGCGTTTAAAGCATCTTCGATACGTAACTTACGGTCTTTTAATTCGGTTTCGGTAGCGGCGCCGACTTTGATTACCGCAACACCACCAGCTAACTTAGCGATACGCTCTTGTAGCTTTTCTTTATCGTAGTCAGAGTCAGTTTCTTCCAGCTGTCTACGAATTTGACTAATCCGCTTTTGAACGTCGTCCCCATTTTCACCAGCAGCAACAATAGTGGTGCTTTCTTTATCAATGGTGATTTTACGTGCGGTGCCAAGCATTTCTAAGGTCGCGGTGTCCAAACTCAAGCCGATATCTTCGGAAATCATTTGTCCTTTGGTCAAAACCGCAATATCTTCTAACATGGCTTTGCGACGTTCGCCAAAACCAGGCGCCTTAATAGCACAAACAGATAGTACACCTCTAGCTTTGTTAACAACTAAAGTCGCCAAAGCTTCACCTTCAATGTCTTCAGCAATAACCAATAAAGGTTGACCACTGCGCGCTACTTTTTCTAGAACGGGTACTAAATCTTGAATGCTGCCAATTTTTTTATCGGTAATCAGGATACGAGCATTTTCATACTCCACCGTCATCCGGTCATTATTAGTAATAAAGTAAGGAGAAATATAACCACGGTCGATTTGCATCCCCTCAACTACTTCGAGTTCAGTATTAAGAGACTTTGACTCTTCAACAGTTATTACACCGTCTTTTGTCACCTTCTCCATCGCCTCAGCTAGCATGGCACCAACTTCTTCGTCATTACCAGAAGAAACAGTCGCAACTTGAGCGATGGCACTACCTTCAACTGGCTTGGCTACTTTAGCAATTTCTTTAACTAATGCTTCAACTGTTCTGTCAATACCTCGTTTGATAGACATAGGGTTGCTACCAGCAGCAACGTTGCGTAGACCCTCTTTAATCATTGCCTGCGCTAGGACTGTAGCAGTTGTGGTGCCATCACCAGCAATATCCTTAGTTTTCGAGGCAACTTCTTGTATTAGACGGGCGCCAGTATTTTCTAAGGGGTCTTCTAACTCAATATCCTTAGCGACAGTAATACCATCGTTGACAATCTGTGGAGTTCCATACTTTTTCTCTAAAAGTACGTTGCGTCCTCTGGGTCCCAATGTAATTTTCACAGCATCAGCCAGAGCATTGATACCACGCTCTAACGCTCGTCTTGATTCGTCGTTAAATGCTACAATCTTCGCCATATTGTACTTGTTAAATCCTTACATTAAACAATTTAGCACTCAATTCCAGAGAGTGCTAAGGAGTGAAAACCGTATTTATCTAAGAAATAGATACAGATAAATTCAAAAAAAATGATTAATATACAGTTGTCCGTAGAGTTCATTAATATTATTTACTGAGTCGGGAGATGAATATAAACGGGTTTCTTCAGTCTCTCGGAATAGCCGACCCCGGCGGTTCCGGCTGGTTGGCAGTGGTGTTTACCTTTATGCTGGCTTGGATTGTAACATGGCGATTGATTCCCACTGTTCGGAAATTTGCCCTACGTGTGGGATGGGCCGACCAACCCAACGCGCGGCGCCTCAACCGAGAACCATTACCAAATGCAGGAGGTTTGGCGATATACACAGGTGTAATAGCAGCGCTGGTATTAGCAAGCTTGCTGCGACCAATTGAGGTTCAAAATGTATTAATACAGGTTCTAACTATCTTGTTAGGAGGTTCAATCCTAGTCTTAATTGGTTTTATTGATGACCAGTTTGGCTTGCCATCGTCCGTGCGAATGTTAGTGCAAGTACTAACGGCACTATTACTTGTAGCTAACGGTATTAGTATTCAAATCGCGATTGGCACTCCTTTTGACTCAACCCTGTCAATTTTAGTTACCGTACTCTGGGTGGTAGGAATTACCAATGCCATTAATTTAATGGATGGTATGGATGGATTAGTTGGAGGAATTGGATTTATTACAGCGATGAGTTTACTTGCAGTGAGTGCCCAAATTCCTAACCGTGCTGCGGCAACATTAGTTTTAGCAGCTTTAGGGGGAGCCGCGCTAGGCTTTTTGCGGCATAACTTTCATCCATCGCGAATAATTATGGGGGATGCAGGTGCCTATTTTTTTGGTTATGTTTTAGCAGCAACAGCAATATTAGGAAAACTTCAAGCTTCTACTATTTTTGCACTGGTGCCTCCAGTATTATTTTTGCTATTACCTGTACTTGATACAACTCAAGTAATAGTTAGGCGCCTTCTTGCAGGTAAAAACCCAATGAACACCCCAGGTAAAGACCACTTGCACCATCGACTACTAGCATGGGGTTTATCGCAGCGTCATGCAGCTTTTACATTATGGTCTATTGCCTTATTCTCAAACTTATTAGCAATGCACTTTCAGCGCTTAAATTTAATGCAAATAGCTGCAACTGTAAGTAGTATAATAGTATTGTTAGCCTTTACCGTATGGCAACGCATCCGAGCCGCAAAAATGCCAGTTAAGAGTTAAAAAAGTGCTGAGTGCTGAGTAACTAATTAAATTCTCAGCACTCAGCACTCAGCACTCACTACTCAGCACTTCTTAAGCCATCACCATTCCGCCATCGACGTTAAATACTTGTCCGGTAATATAGGCGCCTGCGGGGTCAGATGCTAAAAAGCGCACCATACCGGCTATTTCTTCAGGTTTACCAAAGCGTGCGAGTGGAATAAATTTAAGTATTTCTTCTGTGTTGCTGAGTTTGTCGGTCATATCAGTAGCAATAAAACCAGGCGCCACAGCATTAACTGTAATGCCACGTGATGCTAGTTCCTTCGCGACCGTTTTTGTAAAGCCAATTACACCAGCTTTGGCAGCACTATAATTTGCTTGTCCAGGATTACCCATTTGTCCTGCTACAGAGGTAATATTTACAATTCTCCCTGAACGCTGCTTGAGCATGATTTTACTGGCTGCGCGTGTACAGTAAAACACACCTGTTAAATTAAGGTCTATCACAGCTTGCCAATCTTCAGGCTTCATTCGCAGTAGTAATGTGTCGCGCGTAATGCCCGCATTATTAACTAAAATATCAACGCGACCAAATTTTTCCATAACGGTATTAAATAGCGCATCCACTTCTGATACTGAAGAAACATCAGCTTTTATCGCAATTGCAGTTCCACCAACATTGGTAATTGTATCAACTACTGCATCAGCAGCACTGTTGGATGCGGCATAGTTCACCACTACACTTGCTCCAAACTTCGCTAACTCAATTGCACTCGCACGCCCAATACCTCTAGAAGCACCTGTAATAATTGCAACTTGTCCACGTAGAATTTGCAGGTTTTCTGGCAATTCCATCCTTTGTTCCTCCCGATTTTATTCTCATAGCGCGCTTGCATCAATCTTACAGGTTAAGGGGAATAAACAAGGAACCATAATTAAATATCTATGAAGGAAAATTATATATCGACTAAAAATCTATTTTATAAACTAACCTTATGCATCTCTTAAATTTATACAAAGTATTTAAAACACAATAAAAAAATAAATTGTATTTTGCTGATTTATTGGTATATTTATTACCAGCACCACTTCTGTATAAACGTCAACTTAACAGTTTGTAACAATGTGTTTTGTATAATAAAATACATTTATCTAGATGTTAAAAAATGTTAAGGAGGAATTATTAAGAATTGGTAATTAGTTGTTCCTATTAAAGACCCGGCTATAAATTTATGACTCCTTTGTACCAAGTTAGTGATTCTCCTGCGGTTGTCAGTAAGAAGTATTTTTCGCGCCGCGAGTTAATGCCTTCGCAAAATAGTAGCGTCTGGCAAATTCAAAGTGGTTCTGTACGAACTATGACTTATTTAGATGATGGTACAATTGTCACTTTGGGAATTTGGGGTGCAGGAGATATTGTTGGCAGTGCCTTATCGACTATAGAGCCACACATTATAGAATGTTTGAGTGCAATCGAAGCTGTAGCGCTACCTTTAGACCGTCAAAACAAGATGGTGGAAGCATTAGCAGCACACGTCGAGCAAGCAGAAGAATTGATGGTAATTCGTAGCTACCGAACAGTAGATTCGATGTTACTAAAATTATTAGGATGGCTGGCTAAAAGATTTGGGCGTACTGTTGATAATGGACAGTTGATTGATTTACGTCTTACAAATCAGGATGTAGCGGAAATACTTTGCTCTACTCGCGTTACAGTGTCGCGTGTTCTGACGCAGTTTGAAGACCAAGGTATAATACAGCGACTTCCTTTACATCGTATTGTTTTGTGTAACCAAGAAACTTTGCGTCGTGCTGGTTAATATCGTTGATTGCATGTGAAGTTCAAATGTCGGCGACGAAAGTGTTAACCAACTCAAATATCTACTTTAAAATGTGTCCTTTCGGGGGCACGTAGGTGGGCACTGCCCACCTTACTATTCGGATATAATATAAGGGTTTCCATCTCGAAACGCTAATAGTTGACCAGGTTGAATTTGTGTCCAAACTTCATTATCAGTGAGAGGTGTAGTGGCTATTACAGCTACTCGGTCATCTGGTGTAGTAAGTTCATTAAAATCTACTGTTATATCCTCGTCGATGAGATGAGCGCCAGCAAACGGCGCCTGACGTACTATATAACAAAGCTTAGTTGAACAATGAGCGAAAAAGTAATCACCGTCAGATAGTAAGTAATTAAAGATACCTTGTTTGGCTATATTTAATGTAATATCCTCAAGTACTGAATATAATTTTTCAATCGGTGGTCTGCCTTCTGGAAAAGCTTTGCGTAAAGTTTCGAGAATCAAACAAAACGCTTTTTCACTGTCAGTATTGCCAACAGCAATGTAAAAACTAGAACTATTGACCTCAAATCCTGGTAAATCACCATTGTGGGCAAATACCCAGTATCTTCCCCAAAGTTCACGTCGAAAGGGATGACAATTTTCGAGGTTAATTTCACCTTGGGTAGCTTTACGGATGTGAGCAATGACATGGGTTGAGTGGATAGGGTAACTTCTTACTAGTTCCGCAATCGGTGATGCCACAGATGATTTGGCATCAAGAAAAATTCGACACCCTTTACCTTCAAAAAACGCAATACCCCAACCATCTTTATGGTCATCTGTTTTGCCCCCCCTTGCACAAAACCCCTCAAACGAGAAGCAAATATCTGTCGGGACATTACAATTCATTCCCAGCAACTGGCACATGGTCATTAGGCCTAATTTTGAGTCATCTTCATTTGCTATAGAATACTTTACTATTTCAACGTTGTTTAGTTCTTACCTCACAGAAACCCCAGAAACCGGGTTTCTTTATCGATGACCTCTAAATATAAAGAAGATTTTACCCAGAAACCCCAGAAACCGGGTTTCTTTATCGATGACCTCTAAATATAAAGAAGATTTTATCCAGAAACCCGGTTTCTTATTGCGATTTTTGCATTTACTTGATTCAAAATAATTTTAATCAAGTTAACTCTTTTTAATATAAAGTATTCAAACTCCCGGTAAAAGTCTGAGATTTATGAGGATAATATATTGAAATGTAACAATCACTTGTTTATGATTAAGAATTGTTGCAGGTAAATGATCCCGTTGCTAGCGTATGCGAGTAAGGCAAATTTTTACTAAGTCTTTATATTTACCCTAGGAGGACGCTGAAATTGATGTAAGGTATTTCTGAAGAATGCAACTATAAGCTAATTCTGGAGAATATCGGATTATGCAACTGATGCTAATGTTTTAGATGTTTACGTGCGCGCAACTGTTTTCGGAATTTACGCTTCGTTTCCTATACTCGTTACTCGTTGAGAGATGATGTAGTTCCACTCGTAATGAGGGAATATTTGCCTGAAATTTTCACTTTTTATGTCGCCACTACAGCAACAACATGACATAGAAGACACGAATATTAAATAATTGGAGTGAAGTGAAATGAATATTCAAGGAAAAACTGTTCTAGTGACAGGCGCCTCTCGTGGTATTGGGCGTGCTATCGCGATTGAATTTGCACAACAGCAAGTCAAAAGATTGGTACTGGTGGCTCGAAATCATCAGCGATTAAGTGAGGTTGCCTGCGAAGTAAAGAAGTATGGCGTTGATGTCATACTGCTACCTTTGGATTTAACTCAATTGGTCGAAGTGGATATTGCAATTGCTCGGACTTGGAAAGATTACGGCCCCATTCATATGCTCATTAATTGTGCTGGAGTTGCACACCAAACTCCTTTCTTAGAGTCCAAACTTAAGAGTGTGCAATCTGAACTACAAACTAATTTAATCAGCATGTACGCAATTACCCGATTAATTGCTCGACGTATGGTGACACAGCGTCAAGGGGTTATTGTCAACGTCTCTAGTTTGATGGGTAAAGTTGCTGCTCCTACAATGGCAACTTATTCTGCCACCAAATTCGCAATCGTTGGATTTACTCAAGCACTACGTTGTGAACTTGCTGTACACAACATCAGAGTCTTGGCACTGTTACCATCACTCACTGATACAGATATGGTGCGTGACTTTACATTATTTCGCTGGGTGGCGCCTGTTTCACCTCAGCAGGTAGCGAAAACGCTTGTAATTGGATTAAAGCAAGAATCTACTACGGAAATACTCGTAGGATGGCAAAGTCATTTGGCAGTCTTATGTAACCGTATTGCCCCCTTTGTAATGGAAAAGATTATTTCCCTTGCTGCTCCTTTATCTCGACAATCTAAGTACTATTTGAAGTTCAAGGAGGCTAAGGCGGATATTTAGGGAGTTTTTCTAAAGTACTAGAAACTGGGTTTTCACAAAAACCCAGTTTATTTGTATACAAATAAAACAAATACCATAAATATATAGTGGTAAATTACGACTTTATGATTCAAAATTGTACAGGAAACCAAAAAAGGTAATATTGTACGAAACAGAGATGGCACAGAAGACAAAAAAAGTATTACAACAATCAGGAGTAATTCCATACCGCGTTCAGAATGGAGCTACTGAGGTCTTATTGATCACAACTCGAAATCAACAAAATTGGGTTGTTCCGAAAGGAGGTGTGGTCAATGGCATGAGCGCTCCTGACTCTGCGGCAAAAGAAGCCTGGGAAGAAGCTGGAGTTATTGGCCAAGTGAACCCAAATCAACTCGGCACTTACGAATATCAAAAAAACGGCAAAACTTATAGCGTTCAAATGTACTTATTGCCTGTTGAAGCAGAAAGCGATAAATACCCAGAAGTTGGGCAACGTGTTAGACGATGGGTCAATGTTAATGAAGCAGTAAGGCAAGTCAAGAAATCATCACTTAAGCGTATCTTGAAAAAATTTGTTCAACAGGCACCCAGTAATAAATTCTAAATGGATGTAACGGATACTTACATTTGGTATATTACTAATAGCACATCTGTTGTATCTGTTGCAAGAATAAACTTCTGTAAATTTCAAAAATTTTTCAAATTTATTTTTATATTAAGTACACCTAGCTTATTAAAAAAGCTTTTATTCGTTTAAAGTATAAAAATATATTTGTTTGGGGTAAGACAGTGGGCGTAATCAGCCATAAAAAAATCTTAGTCGTCGATGATGAAACTATTATTCTAAAGGACAAAAATTCTTATCGGTGGAATGATGCAGAAAGGCGCCAATCGTCATATGATAGTACAAGGGAACCATATAAAAAGCAGGAATGTCTGATTTAATTTTATTTTGGCATCGTCGCGATTTACGCATTGCTGACAACACCGGACTTGCAGCAGCAAGGGAACGAACACGCAAAGTAGTAGGGTTATTTTGCCTTGACCCAAACATACTAGAGCGTGATGACATTGCTGCGGTAAGAGTGAGTTATTTGATAGGCAGTTTAGCTGCACTGCAAAAACGTTATGAGTCAGTAGGTAGTCAACTGTTGATATTACACGGCAACCCAACGCAAGCTATTCCAGCACTTGCTGATACCTTAAAAGCGCATAGCGTTTTTTGGAATTGGGATGTTGAACCATATTCACATGAACGTGATACTAAAATTATCGGTGCCTTAAAGGAAAAGGGAATAGGGTTTATTGAAAAAAACTGGGATCAAATTTTGCATACCCCAGAAGAAATAAGTACTGGTTCCAAGGCGCCGTATACTGTTTATAGTCCATTTTGGAAAAATTGGAGCAGTAAACCCAAAGCTCAACCTGTGGCCACATTGAGTGATGCAGAAGGTTTGACGGAAGCAGAACTGGAAACAGCACGTATAGCAGGAGTAAAAGAGTTACCAAGTGCTAAAGACTTGGGATTTGTTTGGGATGGTGGTATGTCAATAGAACCAGGCGAAGTTGCTGCGCTCGAACGGTTAGAAGAATTTACTTACAATGCTATAAATAGTTACAAAGAAGACCGTAATTTCCCTAGCATTGATGGAACTTCAAGGTTAAGCGCTGCCTTAAAATTTGGAGTTATTGGAGTGCGAACGGTATGGAAAGCGACGCTTGACGCAATGGAGAATAGTCGCAGCGAAGAAACTGAAATAAGTATTCGGACTTGGCAGCAAGAAATTGCATGGCGTGAATTTTACCAACATGCAATGTATCATTTTCCTGAACTTGCCGAAGGCGCCTTTCGTGAAACATTCAAAAATTTCCCTTGGCAAACCAACGAACAATACTACCAAGCATGGTGCGAAGGTAAAACAGGTTATCCAATAGTCGATGCAGCAATGCGTCAAATGAACAAATTAGGATGGATGCATAACCGTTGTCGAATGATAGTAGCAAGTTTCTTTACAAAAGACTTACTACTCGACCCGCGTTTGGGTGAAAAATACTTCATGCAACGACTCATAGACGGGGACTTATCGGCAAATAACGGTGGTTGGCAGTGGAGTGCTTCGAGTGGGATGGATCCTAAACCAGTGCGAATATTCAACCCCGCTTCTCAAGCACAAAAATTTGATGCAGAAGCAGAATATATACGTGAATGGGTACCCGAACTGCGTTCTATAGACACCGAGTATTTAGTAACAGGGAAAATTACACCCCTAGAACGCGATGCTTTAGGTTATCCTCAACCAATCGTAGATCATAACAAGCAACAGCGAATATTCAAAGAAATATACCAGAGGCAAAAAGGCGCCATTCCAGATTTAGGAGGAGGAGGCAACGGATTATAACGGATGTAACAGATAGGCTATTTTTTAATCCTCCAATTTTTCTTGTGGCATAGGCATCCAAAACTGTGCAAACTGGTACGAGTTTTTTCGCCTTTCCTAATACTACTGGTGCGCGTTAACCAGTAGTACTAAATTGCGTCAACACAAGTGCATGATTACATCAACTCATGACAAAGTTCACTTTTTACCCGTTTGCAGTATAAACTCTTGGGCAACTCATCCGTTACATCCGTTACATCCTTGCCTAATCCTCATTACTTACATTATCACCAACCGAACTATCACGTTTTGGAATCAGCTTTTCTGCACAATCTTCAGAAACAATAACATATTCTGTTTGACGTTCAGGTTTATCCGCCCACTGGTCTAACACATCTTTAATTAACACTTCCTGCGTCCATATTTTAGTCACAACAGTCAAAGGTAATGCCAATAACAACCCTAAAAAGCCAAAAAAAGTTAAAAAGAACAACTGAGCAATCAAAGTTACCGCAGGAAGTAACGAAACTTTCTGCGACATAATCAGAGGTGTTATAAAATTCCCTTCAGTTTGCTGTATCACAAAATATACAGCAAACACAGCTACAGCTTTCCACGGTGCATCTAACAAAGCAATTGCCATAGCAGGAACAACACTAATGGTTGGACCCAAGTTAGGAATCAAATTCATAAAACCCGATAACACAGCTAAAGCTAACGCTGATGGTACTTGTAATATCAACAAACCAATCATGCTCATGCCACCAACATACAGCATAGCTATACCGGCGCCTGTTACCCACCCTTCCAATGACACCTCACACTGGTTTAAAATACCATCAACTCGGCGCCGATAAAACGAAGGAAATAAACGTACAAATAATCTACGGTAAGCTTGGGGTTCGGAGAGGAACATCCCTGTTAAAACCAGCACCAGTAAAATTTTGAGCAGAACTTCCAGTGAACTAGAAAGAAACGCAAACGAACTACCCAAAACACGGTTAACAAAAGGTTGCGCTTGTTTAACTAAACTATCAACATCTGGTATATAAGGCGCCACCGATGCAGGTATACGAGTTTTAAAAACATCAAGCCAACCGCTAAAAAGCTGTATTCCTTTAGGTACACGTAAAGTCAACTCTTGAAACTGCGTAATAAAAGGAGGTACAACGACCAAGAAAAAACCAATAATAACTGCAAAGAAAATACCCACAGACAGCAGAACAGCACCACCACGCTTTACCCCTTTACGCTGAAACCACATAGCCAAGCGGTTTAAAGTGGTCGAAATTACAACTGCCGCAAATATCAGCAACAGCACATCTCGAATTTGCCACAATATATATAAAGAGATAATAATGGCGATTAAACCAATCCACTGACCTAATTTCACACCCAACTCCCAAACTAAAAGCGAACTTTTTTACTATCAACAAAGCTTAAGATTAGCCGATTTTAGCGCTTTCGCCCAGTAATTGTTACGCTTCGTTAACTATGGAGGCGCCTGTGTATGGTAAATTTGGTCATGACCGAGGCGCCAATATTCAACTTTATCATTTACGAATAAGGGAGAGTGTGGGGTCAAGCATCTGATGGCGCCGTATTTCAACAAGATATATTAAAAGTAATCGCACCCTACCCAGAAGGATTAACCTTTTCAGAAATAACACAACAATGTAACGCAACAGAAGAAGCAATAGAAACTTTAAAACGACATGATGTAATTGAATTTAAAGAAGGGCGCCTACGAATCGTTGTAGAATTATTTCGTCGTTGGGTAAACCAATTTCAGCTTCGAGTGTAAGTGCAAGCTTAAATTGACCAATCTTGAATATTTAGTCCTGGAACCTTCTCAAAGTCTTGTCTGTTTCTAGTTAACAAAACACTACCATGAGCAATGACAATGCAAGCAATTCGCAAATCTTGAGTCCCAATACGAATCCCAGCTTTTCTAAACTCTCGAAGATATTGGTCTGCTTGCAAGTTATATTCTAATATGTCAAATTCGAGTAAGACGGCAAAAGTTTGCTTTAATCTTTCATATGCCTTTATAAGTGCTTGGGCTGTAACAGCTTTACGTATTTGAGCAATTCGTCCAGCATATTGCTCTTCAACCGTTACAACAGTTGTAGACAAAATGTCTAGAGAATTTTGTCTTATATCGATAATACGCGAGCTTACTTGTGGATGAGCGCGCTCATAGAGGCTAATATGGTCTGTATCCAGTACGTAGCGTATCACTCTTGAACCTCTTCAGCATCAACTTGCTGACGGTAAGCAGCGATTTCAGCTAAGAAATCATCAAAAGTGGGGTCATCTGCGAATATTCCGATATTTTTAATTAAAGGGTCATTTTCTAGATGCTTTGGTACTTTATTTACTTCGATGGTTATTAAATCACCATTGGCTAGTTGCTTTTCAATTGCAGCACGTGCAAGTTCTATAGCTTCTTCTTTGGTACTGCCTTCAACAGAGCAGTTGGGAATGCCAACGACAGAGGCAGTAAATTTCTTATCTGGATTGTTTTGAACAAAAACCTGATATTGCATCGCAATTTAGATGAGTGTATGTACTAGCTATATTTTAACTTAACTGCGTTTTGTTTGAATCATACGGGCGCCCAGCAAAACTGCCATTATGAGACTGGGGGATAATACGAGAATTAGGGCGTTTATATCTGTTGCGGGAATTAAAATATCGGGTTCAGCATATTTTATCAAAAATGACAATACCCCTGAGAGCAACATGACCTTGATAATCAATCCAATTTGGTTTTCCATAAAATCTATAAGAGTAAAAGTACGGCTATACGAATTGTGATGGACGGTTGACGCGAACGTCTAGAATGCACAACTTTCTCTAGAATAGAACTAATTCACAATCCTTTACAATACTTCTCATAATTAACTTGCATTTTAAGTTACACCTAAAAAGCGTTTGTTATGGAGGGTTTTGAGGCTGAACCATCACATACTAATAGTCTAACTAGTAGATTACACGTTTTGGCGCCACTGTGTATTATTAAACGTCTTGTCGTTATCTAGTTTATTCGCGCTTTTATTAAGTTAAAGAAAGGAGCATATTAATGCCTGTAGAAACGAATAATAACAAAAATAAAATAAAGCCACCGCGCATTAGGCAGTTTGGTGGAAGCTTATTAGTCTTATTAACGCTGCTGTTAGTACTAAATTTAGTAGTTCCTAGCTTTTCAGGGTCGAAGTTGCCAGGAGTACCTTACAGTGACTTTATTGTTCAAGTACAAGCA
This sequence comes from Calothrix sp. PCC 7716, assembly GCF_019977735.1. GTDB lineage: Bacteria > Cyanobacteriota > Cyanobacteriia > Cyanobacteriales > Nostocaceae > Dulcicalothrix. Next base: position 8,936,822 of record NZ_AP025018.1, read on the forward strand.
GGTAAGGTAAATAAGGCAATTGTAGGACAAGACCGAATTCAATATTCCATTAAAACTACAACGCCCGAAGGTCAGGAAGTTGACCAGGTTTTTCAAACTACACCTGTTGCAATAGACCTTGATTTACCTAGGATTTTACGCGATAACAAGGTAGAATTTGCGGCGCCTCCTCCAGACCAAAATGGTTGGATAGGTACTTTACTCAGTTGGGTTTTACCTCCGTTAATATTTGTGGGTATTTGGGGTTTTTTCCTTAACCGTCAAGGTGGTGGCCCTGCTGCTTTAACTGTTGGTAAAAGTAAAGCGCGTATTTACTCTGAAGGCAGCACAGGGGTAAAATTTAGTGACGTTGCAGGTATTGAAGAAGCCAAAGCTGAATTAGAAGAAGTAGTGGACTTCCTCAAAAACGCCGATAAATATACTCGTCTTGGTGCGAAAATTCCTAAAGGCGCCTTACTTGTTGGACCTCCAGGAACAGGTAAAACTCTTTTAGCAAAAGCTATTGCTGGAGAAGCTGGTGTACCTTTCTTTAGTATCTCCGGTTCTGAGTTTATCGAATTATTTGTAGGTGTTGGCGCCGCGCGTGTACGTGATTTATTCGAGCAAGCTAAACAACAATCTCCCTGTATTGTATTTATAGATGAGTTAGACGCTTTAGGAAAATCACGGGCAGGAAGCGGTGGTTTCTATGGTGGAAATGACGAACGCGAACAAACCCTGAACCAGCTGCTTACAGAAATGGATGGGTTTGATGCTAACACAGGTGTAATTATCATCGCTGCTACCAACCGTCCTGAAGTACTTGACGCTGCATTACGTCGTCCTGGACGCTTTGACCGTCAAGTAGTTGTAGACCGTCCTGATAAAATTGGTCGAGAAGCAATTCTCAAAGTTCACGCGCGTAACGTTAAATTAGACACAGATGTTGATTTAGCGGTAATTGGTACAAGAACACCTGGTTTTGCTGGTGCTGACTTAGCGAACTTGGTCAACGAAGCTGCATTAATGGCAGCACGTAACAACCGTGATGCGGTAAAAATGGCTGACTTCAACGAAGCTATCGAACGGTTAGTAGCTGGTTTAGAAAAACGTTCACGTGTTCTTAACGAAACTGAGAAAAAGACAGTTGCTTATCACGAGGTTGGTCACGCTATTATTGGCGCCTTAATGCCTGGTGCTGGTAAAGTAGAAAAAATCTCGATAGTGCCACGTGGTGTAGGTGCTTTAGGATACACAATTCAAATGCCAGAAGAAGACCGCTTCTTAATGATAGAAGATGAAATTCGCGGTAGAATCGCAACATTGCTAGGTGGACGTTCAGCAGAAGAAACCATATTTGGCAAAGTTTCTACTGGTGCCAGTGATGACATTCAAAAAGCAACTGAACTAGCAGAGCGTTACGTTACCTTATATGGTATGAGTGACCAACTTGGTCCAGTAGCGTTTGAGAAAATGCAACAGCAATTTATCGAAGGATATCCTAACTCACGGCGCCAAATTAGCCCAGTAGTGGCCGAGCAAATCGACCGTGAAGTTAAAATGATAGTCGATAATGCTCATCATATCGCTTTAAGTATTCTAAAAGAAAACCGTGAACTACTAGAGAATACAGCCCAAGAGTTATTAGAACGCGAAGTTCTTGAAGGTAACGAACTACGTAGTAAACTCGAAACAGCAAAGGCACCTTACGATATGACAGAATGGTTACGCAGCGGTAAATTAGACGAAGATAAACCGCTGATGCAAACGTTGATGAATTAATAGTGCTGAGTAGAAAGTGCTGAGTGCTGAGTAAAGTTGAAAGTGTAGAGTTGAACTCAGCACTCAACACTCAGCACTTTTTACTTATATTGTTGGGTTAGTTCATCTAATTCTCCAACTTCATTCTCGCTTAATCGCCAACCAAGGGCACCAGCATTTTGCACGACCTGTTCAGCAGTTTTGGCACCAGCGATAGGAATAACATTACCTTGGCAAATTAACCAATTCAAAGCAACCTGTGCAGGTGTGCGACCGTATTTTTCTCCAAATTGTCGTAATAAAGATAACACTGGCTCAATTGTCTGTAAATTTTGTTCCTTAAACCTAGGGTCTACCTTTCTTGCACCCGTAGGAGTGGCGCCACCAGAAGCACTGTATTTACCAGTAAGTAAACCTTGTGCCAAAGGGCTATAAGCCAAAATAGTTACACCTAATTCACGTGCGGCATTTGTAATACCCTTACTTTCAACTTGGCGAGTAATCAATGAATAGCGCACTTGGTTTACAGCCAAAGGTACACCACGTCGAGCAAGTAACTGATGAGCTTCGCGCATTTGCTCTTCTGAGTAATTACTAACACCAACAGATGCAATTCTGCCCTGTTGTACTTCATCAGCAAGCGCATTCATTAAAGTATGCTGACTCATTAAAAAGGCAAAAGGCCAATGCACTTGGTATAAATCAACTCGTTCAAGCTGTAAACGTTTAAGACTCGCTGTTAACGCATCAGAAACAGCTTGACGATTAAGGCGCCACGGCATTGGGCCAAACTTAGTAGCAATTTGTACAGGTCTATTGGTTTCCTTAATAAATTGCCCCAAAAACTTTTCAGATAGTCCCGTTCCGTAAATTTCTGCTGTATCAAAAAACGTCACACCCGCATCTAACGAAGCTTTAAACGCATTTTGCAATTCGTCGGCGCCGTAATTAGTGCCATAATTCCAAAACAGCTTATCACCCCAAGCCCAAGTACCAATACACAGCGGTGTTACTGTTGGGCCATTTTGTCCCAGTCTAATGGTTTCCACAGTTAGCTTAAATTTATAATTTACATTTCTTTACCTTTTTAGTTTATCGCTGCTTCATAAAAAGTAACATCAACCAAATGCACAAGGACGTTACTTAATTGAGCCATTAGGAGTAGAATTAGGCTTATGGCACGGAACGTATCAAAATCAAACCCAACTTTGGTTACGTTGGTGGCATACTTCAGGCAATATGCTACTAATTGGTAGCGAAGTGCCGAAACTGAGCGCGAACGTGCTGAAATAGCAGAAAATGCACAACGAAATGCAATTCCCCGACTACTTGGGTTAGGGTTGACTATAGAACAAATAGCCGAAGCGCTTTCATTACCTGTTGAAGAAGTCAGGTCTTGAATGCAATAACTTATTGTCAGCCCTACATGAATAAATATTTGAATAATGTTACCAATATTAGGTACGATAATAAATCAGCTCTTCCTCAAGTAAGTGATATTGCATTAAATGCTGAACCCAAATCTAGATGAAGTGCAGCTAACGAAGGACGATTACGAACGTTACTCCCGCCACTTAATTTTGCCAGAAGTTGGTTTGGAAGGACAAAAGCGCCTTAAAGCTGCGAGTGTGTTATGTATTGGTACAGGGGGACTAGGTTCACCATTGTTGTTGTATTTAGCAGCAGCAGGTATTGGACGTATTGGAATAGTTGATTTTGACGTAGTTGATACATCTAACCTACAACGTCAAGTAATTCACGGGACATCTTGGGTGGGCAAACCCAAAATAGAGTCGGCAAAAAATCGGATTCATGAAATTAATCCTTATTGCCAAGTAGATTTATACGAAACTCGTATTTCTTCAGAAAATGCCCTTGATATAATTCGTCCGTATGACGTTGTAATTGATGGAACTGATAATTTCCCTACACGTTATTTGACGAATGATGCTTGTGTACTGTTAAATAAACCCAACGTTTACGGTTCCATTTTCCGATTTGAAGGACAAGCTACGGTCTTTAATTACGAAGGTGGTCCAAACTACCGTGACTTATATCCAGAACCACCACCACCAGGAATGGTACCATCTTGTGCAGAAGGTGGCGTACTTGGGATTTTGCCGGGAATTATTGGTATTATCCAAGCAACCGAAGCTGTCAAGATTATTTTAGGTAAAGGCACAACTCTGAGCGGGCGCCTGTTATTATACGATGCCTTAAACATGAAATTCCGCGAATTGAAACTGCGTCCGAACCCAGAGCGTCCAGTCATTGAAAAATTGATAGACTACGAACAGTTCTGTGGTATTCCCCAAGCAAAAGCAGAGGAGGCTAAACAGCAAATGGATATGTCTGAAATGACAGTGCAGGAGTTGAAACAGTTACTTGATAGTGGTGCCAAAGATTTTGTGCTATTAGATGTTCGCAACCCTCACGAATACGAAATTGCTCAAATTCCCGGTTCCGTATTAATACCTTTGTCTGATATTGAAGCAGGTTCTGGTGTTAATCAAGTCAAAGAATTATTAAATGGTCATCGTTTAGTAGTTCATTGTAAATCTGGCGCCCGTTCTGCAAAAGCACTTGGTATTCTTAAAGATGCTGGAATAGAAGGCACCAATGTTATAGGTGGCATTTTAGCTTGGAGCAAAGAAATAGATTCCTCAGTCCCAAGTTATTAATTCTACAAAATGTGCCATCTTCTTGTCATGCTGAACGTAGTGAAGCATCTAATATATCCAACAAAATTATAGATTATTCGCTGCGCTCAGAATGGCAATTTATACCTTTATTATTTTAGAAACAAGTAAATTAGACCATACTGTTTATTGTCGCCTTGTATACGAATCGGCAATAGTAATTTTAAATGTTTATCCTTTTTTATGATATAAAGTATGTATATACTTAGGAAATCATAGAAACCTGGTTTCTTTTTGATATATTGTAATAAAAACGACGTAATAAGAACGACGATTTGTCTGCGACAATGAATGCGTAGAAACCAGGTTTATTTAATATGGCTCATTTAAATATTTCACCTGATGATATCATTTTGGTTGCTGGCGCCACTGGTGGTGTAGGACAATTAACTGTAGCTAAGTTACTAGAGAAGAATTTAAAGGTTCGCGCTTTGACACGCAGTCCTGCTAAAGTTCAGACAATGTTCGATAACCGCGTCGAAATTGCAGAGGGTGATATTCTTAATCCTGATAGTTTACATAATGCAGTCAGCAATGTGAAATATATACTTTGCTGCACCGGAACTACCGCTTTTCCTTCTGACAAATGGCAGTTTAATTCTAACTGGAATTGGTTTGAGGCTTTATTTAATTTTCAAAAACTCAAACAGAAAGCTGCTAACACTCCCGAAAAAGTCGATTTTATCGGTGTCACTAACTTAGTAGATGTAGCACCTACCGATTTGAAACGTTTCGTTTTTGTTTCCTCTTGTGGTATTCTCCGTAAAAATAGTTTCCCATTCTCAGTACTCAACGCATTTGGTGTCCTCGACGCTAAAGAAAAAGGTGAACAAAGCATTATCAATTCAGGACTGCCCTACACCATTATCCGCCCAGTTCGATTAATTGATGGTCCCTACACTTCATATGACCTTAATACCTTACTAAAAGCTAGTACCCAAGGAAAACTAGGCGTAAAAATAGATACAGGTGATAAAGTTGTTGGCGAAACAAGTCGTATTGATGTTGCAGCAGCTTGTGTAGAATGTTTAGCTTACAGTGAAACCCAAAATAAGATATTTGAACTAGTAAACCAAGGCAGGCGCCCTGATATTATTGATTGGGCGAGTTTGTTTGCGACATTAGGGAATTAGATAATGAGATTATAAGATAATTATAAGTTGGGTTACGTAAAGCCTCCAACGCCACTTGCTTTATGCCAGGAAACCCGTCCACCGCAGTGGCTTCCCAACCTACAAGATTAAATGCGTGTTAGATCGATACATTTAGCAATAATATCCAAACGGAAGTTATCGACTAAATTAGTTAATGTCTCAGCTAAAAGATTTTGCGTTTCAGGAATATCTTTAATCAATTCAGTTATAGATTGGTCATTTAAAGATATTGCCGCATAATGTAGCTTATCTATCCATTCTGATGACATGGTAATTAACTGTTCTGGTGTAAGTTCTAGTGATGCTTCTTGAGGTTTATTTTCTTGCTTATGTTTAATACAAGATGTAGAAGTAGATATATATTTAACGTCTAAATATCTAGCCATTTGTTCGTAAAGTAGTGTTTCGCTAACTGGTTTACCAATAAAAGCATTACATCCAATTTTAATAAAATGGTCTTGTTGTTCTTCAAAAGTACTTGCTGTTAAAGCTATAATTATAGTCTGAAATGATTTGTCTTGTATGACACGAGATAAGTTATGTTTTTCTTCTAATTTCTTTTCTATTCTCTCTATTTCTCTTATTCTGCGAGTCGCTTCATATCCATCTACTATTGGCATTCTCATATCCATAAATACTAAATGTGGGCGCCAATTTTCCCAAATTTTTACTGCTTCTTCGCCATTAATAGCAATTCTTACCTCAAAACCAATTGGTTCCAGCAGTTTTACAAGCAATAAGCGACTTTCTTCCACATCTTCTGCTATTAATATTCTATAACACGGTTGGTTTTTCTCTAACCCCGTAACTTGCTGAGTCGGTGCCGCATTTTCTAATGACGTATATGTGGCATAATCGAATTTAATATCGAATTGGAATGTTGACCCTTCATTCAATATACTACTTACCATTATATCCCCACCCATTAACTTTACATACTCTCGACTAATCGCTAACCCTAAACCTGTTCCTTCCATCGACTGACGACCAAGTTGTGTTTGCACAAATGGATTAAATAATTTCTCTAAGTCTTCAGACGCTATTCCATACCCTGTATCTATCACTTCAAAAACTAAATGCTGCTTATTATCTATATCTATATCATAATCAAAATTTGACGACTCAGGCGCCTGCTTTGAAGGTTTACGCTCATATTTCCTTCTCAACATCTTATAATATCTATATCTCTGACCAAATAGATTTTGATATAAACTTTTAGGTAAAATAGTCTGCTTTGTAAAAAAATAATTCTTTATACTTTCTTGTAACAGAGTAAATGAATTTTCTTGTGATTTTTTCTTTTTGCTAATAGTATATAAGTTTGGCTGTGAAGTTATTTGTGATTTAATCAAATTTGATACTTCTGCTGTTTGTAACTTAACTCGTAAAGTTACACCTCCATAACTTGTAAATTTGATTGCGTTTCCTAATAAATTAATCAAGATTTGACGTAGTTTACTTTCGTCAGTAATTATGTACTGTGGAATATCACCAATTAATTCAAAGTTAAAATTTAAATTTTTACTGTTAGCACGCAGTTGCAACATTTTCTGTATGGCATCTAGTAATGCATACAAGTCAAACGCACGCTCTACTAACATTGTTCTACCTGCTTCTATTTTAGACATTGATAGCACATCATTTATTAATTCCAATAAATGTTTACCACTGCGGTTAATTATTTCGATATGCTGCCTTTGATCTAATGTTAATTTTTCTTCACGTGCTAAAATTTGACTAAAACCTAGAATCGCATTTAATGGAGTACGTAATTCATGACTGATATTGGCTAAAAATGTACTTTTGGCTTTGTTCGCTGACTCTGCTTCTTGTTTTGCAATTTCTAGTGCTATATTCTTTTCTACAAGCTCTTGAGTTCGTTCTTTCACTTTCAATTCTAAGTCACTAGCATAATTTGCTAAAGCTTTGTGTGATAACTGTAATGAACGCACCAGTAAATATAGCTTACTTCCAAGAGTTGCGCTAGTCAGTCCTAATAATGGTGCTACTACATTTACCCACCAACCACTAAGAAATAGTGAGTACGCACTCAATAAAAGACTGAGGATGGCGCCGGGTAATAGTATACTAATCGTAAATATTAGCGAACTGCACTGTGTAACGACTTCACTCACTCTATGCTTCTTGAAGTAAAATCTATTTAATCTAATTTTAACTCCCCAGCCAATCGTAGCACCTACACTTGACCAAAAGAATATCCATAACCATCCTAAGTGTTCAGATATTCCTCGTAACAATTGTCTTGAATCCAATGCTGCACTCAATACTTGACTTGTTAAGTCTGCGTGTAATTCGACACCTGACCAAGCTGTATTTACATCACGAGTAAAAGGAGTATAAAACCTTTCACTCAAACTTTCAGCAACCGAACCAACTAAAACAACTTTACCTGTCATTAAGTTTGAAGGTACACGATTTTCGAGTACATCTAATAAAGGTATTTTGGTGACTGAGGAATGTGAGTTGCGAAAATTTGCTAAAATTTGATATCCTCCCACATCCACACGCACAAAACCCCCTTCGCTATCCTCCATTGGTACAAATTTGGCTTTGCCCAGTTTCAGAGCTTGTTTCTTCCCGTCATAAATTTGTTTAATATTCTGTTTTTCTAAGTAAGTTAACGCTAACTTTGCTCCTAGTGTCAAATAAGTTTTAGTTTTACTCTTATCTCTTACCGCGAGTAAATAGCGTCTGACTTTACCATCGCTTTCTAATACTAAATCACAAGCTGCAATTTGGTCACGTGTGGCAAGTACAGGTGGTGGTTCAACGACTGGCCCGTTATTGTTACTTAATATTTTTTGAATTCCAATCAAATTTGGTGTTGATTCATATACCTCTAGTAGTTCTTGATGACCTGGTTCTACTGGTAAGTTGCGATATAAGTCTAACCCAATCACCGCTGGTTGCTGCTGTTTAATTTTGTTAAGTAATTGGGCAAGTGTTCTGTCGTCAATAGGCCAGCTTTTGAACCGCGAAATATCATTCTCATCAATAGTGACTATGACGATACGGGAGTCTGCTGGTTCTCCTGGACGTGCTGCAAACCACTGGTCTAAAATCGCGCATTCCATAAACTGCAAGGTGCCTGTTAGTTGTAAACTAATGATTGTCAGCGTCACAAACACCGAAGTCATTTCAATGCCAAGATACCGTAGAATCTGTATTTTCAACTTTTTCCACATAAACAAAGCAAGAGTGTTGGGGAAGTGAAAACTTAATTTGCCGTTGCCACTATATTTAAACTCAAACCAACTGAAGTTAGTAACTCCGTCCAAGTTCGTGTGAGTTGCGAGTTGTGTGGTTCTTTTTGCTGAAGTTCCATCACTGTTGCAACTGCATCATACCAGTATCCATTTCTGGCGTACAAAGATATACGTTCGAGTGAATTCGCTTTGATTAATTTATTTTGCAAATCTTGACTCAACTGTGTATACTCTATCCATCCTCCAACTACCATGTCTAACGTTCGGTCTTCTGGGTTACAAGCTAACGCAAATGACCAGTGATAAGGCTTATTTTTGACTAAAGACAGCGCCGATGGTAATTTAATCGCAATAAAGCCTTTACTGTTTTCTACTGATATATCTGTCTGATATACTCCATTCATTTTGTCATCAAATAAGCTAAACTCTGCTACTTTCGCATCAGTTTTCGGTAAATATACATACAAGACTGGGCGCCTATCATGAGATAATCCTACATGTTTACCCGGAGTCAAAGCCGTTAAAGTTTTAGTTTTAGCTTGAATTGAAGAACTACAAGAAAGCATATCACTACGTGAACCTCCACCTGCTGTTCCACTACGAGGTGCATCTTTTCGTGGTGGTGGTTCAAAACTTACTCTACCTACGTCAATAGGAGTTACTGCACTAGCTAACGATATCGATAATGGTAGGGTAACTGTTGCCATTAACCACCCTATTACTAATTTACACGTCCATGTTTTTGTCAGAAAATCCATATACCTTTAGTATCTTTTTTTATATCTATCCAATTATGTATTCTCTATAGCCAATTGCCAACTAGTATAAAACTTGCCCAGTAATAAGGATGTTTGTATTCTTCATTCCTCATTAACTCAAGTTGCGCTTTCTGCAAAGCTTCCGCTCTTGTGGCGCCTGAATATAACTGTTTGTAAAAAACATTCATAAACACTGGTGTATAATCATCGTTGATTTGCCATAGCGATGCTAAAACACTACGCGCTCCTGAATGCGCTGCAACTCCCGCTATTCCTAATGCCGCAGAATTATCTCCTGCAGCTGTTTGACAAGCGCTTAGTATTAATAACTCTATTGGACTGGCACCTTGTAAATTTCGGTCGGCAATTAATGAGTTTAACATGTTAATATCAAGCTGCTTATTCCATGTTTGAATATAAGTACCCGTAACACTAGAACTAAATTGACCATGTGTAGCTAAGTGTATTACTGAATACTGATTATATAAATTATTCCGTAAATTCTCTATTGTAAAATTTTGATTGAGTAACACTGTGGTTGGTACCAAAGCGCGAATACTTTTAATTTCTTGCTCAACTCCTGGTAACGGTGATAAATTTTGGTTTGGTAAAGTCACTCCCCCTGCCAAAACCTTGATTTTATCTTTGTGTAAAACTCCTGCTTTAAACAACTCTAAACCAGGCGCCAAGGATAGCGCATATTTTTCAATCAAATATTGTTTACCATCGTGTAATGCTGCCATCGGTATATTCCGCAATGAACCATCTAGCACAAATACCAACGTTTTTATCTCGTTTTTTGTCAAAATCTCAGCAGCAGGTTTAATTAACCAGTCATATAACTGTTGAGCAATTAATAACCGTTCGCGTTCAAACGAAGTTTTTCTTTGCGAGTGACGCATTGCTTTAATTGCAGTTTCGACTTGTGCGTTAGTCTTTAAAGTTGCATAATGACGTAACGGTTGGTTAGGAAGCGATAGAATAACTTCGAGACGGTCTTTTAAGATAATAGGGTATATTACAGCGGCATTTGTATCGATTTGTTCAATCGAAATTGGTTGACCGTTTAAACAAGCTTGGCGAAAATAATTAGCAAGTTCTGCTATTTGTAACGCTTCGATGATTTCACGTGCAAAGACTAATTTGGATTGTTGCTGTTTTAAGTCAATATCTGGAACATCCTGCAACAGTAAATCTACTAATTCTCGGTACACAGGTTCAACACTTTGACGAAATGATAACTGAACATCTTGATTAATGCCTACCAAGTCTTGACGAAGTGTCTGTAAAATATGATATGCTTCTGTATAATTAGTTATGGCTTTTTCAATATTACTTTGTGCTTTAAAAATTCGTCCTAGTTGCCATTCCCACTGATACGCAATATCATCAGCTTTTAACGAACGTGCTTTCTCTAATGCAAGAGTAGTCAGTTTTATTGCGTTTTGCCACTGTTGAGTTTGTTCATATAGACCTGCCAAACGTCCCAAAGCTATTGATTCAGCACGAGGATGTGCTAAAGTTTGAGCATCTTTATACGCGTTTGCTAATAACTGTGCTGAAATACTTAAATAATCTTCCTTGATATTCCCTTGTTGATTCGTATGTACTGACGATTCTTGTAAGCTTTTCATTTTAATTAAGTGTGAAGCTAACTCAATTTGGGCGTACACTTTAGTTTGGCTGAGTGGGTAGTTAGGTAAGAACTCAGTATAAATTTGTTTATATAACTTTTGAGCATCGCTATAACGGTCAAGATGTACGAGGGTTTTCAGTTCATAAACACTCGCTTGTAGTCTGACCTTGCTCTTTGCAACGGCGCCTTTTTGGTAAAATTGTAAAGCGTCAGTTAATCGACCTTGCTCTTCGGCGAGTCTTCCCAAATTGAGTAGTATCATAAACGCTTGTGGATGTAACTGCATCGCACTTGCAATTTTGTAGCTTTGCATATTGACTTCATTTGCACCAGCATTATCACCTATAACTCGTAACAAATTACCCAAATTCATTAGTGCAGTTACTTTCAACTCCGAGTCAGGTTGTGCTGATAGTGAAGTTTGTACTTGCTCAAGAATATTTTTCGCACGCAAAAAATATCCTAACATTTGTAAAGCACGTGCAGAATTCAACTGCGTCCCAATAACACCCATAACATCATGACTTTTTCGGTAATATTTTTCTGCTTGTTGAAAAGATAAGAGAGCAGATTCACTATTACCCAGGTTAAATAATAGCTCACCTTGGTTATTCAAAACACAGGCGCTTATTTTTAGATTCACAACCTTACCGTTATTGTAAATTAACCGCTTTGCTTGGGATATAGAAGACTCAGCCAAAAGTAACTGCCCATTTTGCTGATAAGCTAAAGCTAAGTAAGAAAGCATCAAAGCTTGAGATTGTTTATCATGATTATGCTCATAACGACGAACAGCATGACTCCAAACGCGAATTGCGTCATTATATAGTCCTTTCTCATAAAACACCTGTCCATTCATCAACGAATTTGATACAGATGCTGTTACGGCGCCACTAAAAAAGATAAATAATATAACTATAGTAATTACAACAAATAAACGTAACCATCTACGTAACTTCATAAGCATGAACCCATAGTTAGGGTGCATCATCTCTTAATTATCGCTAGCATTACAACAGCAACCTTACGTACTTACGCGATACCATCACTCGATTATGTACGTAATAACACTTATAAATTACACCCTTCCATCATAGGTTGCTGGAAAGCTTTATGACTTGCAACAAGTTTAATCACACCATTCTCAACTTCCCACGCAGTTGCTTCTATAAGTTGAGGTTGTGTAGATACCTCATTCCCTTGATTATCTCTTACCTCGTCAATATGGCGCCAGTCTATCCAACCAGAGTTGACGCTCAAAGCTTCTGTAGTATTTAATGGTAAACCACCACGTCCAACAATAACAAAGCGATTTGTGGTAGCTTGGTTTGAACAAGTTTGATTAATTTGCTTTGACACATCTATTATAGATGTAGGTAATTGAGCCACACCTCGATTTGGGTCGATATTTAAAGTTCTAATATTGATGTTACGATGACTCGAAGCAGGAGATGTCACCAAGATATCACTGCGTCCTGTTGGGAAACGACGTTTTTCTAGACCAAAGATAGCATTACTGGATATTCTAATTTTTCCGCCATCTTGCATCACGTTCGTGGTAATATCATTATCGCCATTTGGGTTGACCAAAATAAACCCCGCTTCAATATTAATATTGGCACCATTGCCTTTTCCTATGGATACAGTAGAAATAGTCGCATTTTGGCGCAACGTTAGCAAACTCGAAGCGTACACATTCACGTTTCCACCTTCTGTGATTGTTTTCGCGCTGACTGTTCCTCCCTCAATTGTCAGGTTATTCGTGACTAATTGCAAGTTACCACTGGCGCCATCTTGACTACCCACACTAACTTTAGCTTTATCTGTTATTATCAACCCATCGCTTGCTTCTACAGTAATATCACCACTACTTGTCACATTTCCTGTAATTGTGATGTTATTTGCTGTCAAATTCAAATTTTGAGCAGATAAATTGGCATCAACTTGAATATTACCAGTCGAACCCCACTGTACACCAATAGGCGCCGATATATGTAGTAAGTTCAGATTATCAACGTCTTTTACACCATGTGGAAATTTCCAAGACTCAGCAGTACTCAAATATAACGACCCTTTAATATCGAGTGCGGCATTTTTACCCAAATAAATTCCATTTGGGTTAAATAGATAAAAATTAACATTACCTGCTGTGCGTATCAAACCATCGATATTAGAGATATCACGTCCTGTCACCCGCATAATAATATTATCTACCCTAGGAGCATTGTTAAAATAAACGCTTTCCCCATTTTTTACCGAAAACTGTAAAAAACTGTGAAATAAATTGGCGCCTGTTTGAGTTCCACCTGTAATGGTAATATTTTGATGTTGCGATGTAACGGTTGAATTATTGGGAAGGGTTGCATCAGGAACAACTTGCGCTTGTACTGCTGTAATACACAGACTCATATGAATCACGTTTAACATGACTTGACATATATTATTTGCAACAGTAGTTATACTCACAGCACACTCATCAAAATACTGCAAGTCAAAAATAACACATCTTGGTTTTACCCCCCACCACCCCAATAATTAAAATAGGGAAAGTGATTTTGGAGAAAATATTTTAAGATAGAGATGGTATAACCAAATATATCGTTATATTTTTTATCTAGTTATATATACTTAATATGAAAGTTAAGCACTTAAAAATAAAGAATTTCCGTGGATTGAGTGATTTAGAGTTAGAATTTCAGGTTCAAGAACCAATGGTGTTGGTTGGTGTTAACGGTGTAGGTAAATCTAGTATTCTAGATTGCTTGACAATTTTATTATCGCAGTTTACTGGGCGCCTGCAAGATTCTTTGTCAATGCGGTTTTTTGACGATAAGGATATTATGAACGGGCGCCAGTCGTTGGAATGTGAGATTACAATAGTCGAAGGTGAGCGTGAAATTAGTTGGGCACTACAAAAAGAGCGTCTATCGTCAGTTCGCGATGTTAGAAGTACAGGGATGAAACGCTTAGAAGCAATCAAGTCTATATTATATGATGTAAATGAAGAACAACTGCAAGCGTTGAGTCAAAAGCGTAACGAGTTAAGCAAAGCATTGCAAGCTGTAACTGTTGCATTAGATTTTATCGAAGAAGAGGGTGATAATCAAAGACTGCCTTCTTTACAAGCATATGTAGATGAGTTAACGACTAGACTAAGTACAAGTAATATAAACTTGCCTGTTATAGTATCTTACCCTGTTAACCGCGCGGTTTTAGAAATGCCTCTGGATATGACGCAGGAGAATATATTTAGTCAAGTTAATGCATACGACCAAGCACTCACAGGTGGGAGAATAGACTTTAAAGGGTTTTTTGAATGGTTTAGAAACCGTGAAGATTTAGAAAACGAACAACGACGTAATAACCCAGACTATCGAGATATACAGTTAGAGACAGCACGAAATGCAATTTCTTCATTACAACCCGATTTTACCGACTTGCATGTAATTCGTGCGTCACTGCAAATGATGGTTAAAAAGCAGGGTCAAGAACTTGTAGTTAACCAACTTTCAGACGGAGAAAAATGTTTGCTTGCTTTGGTCGGTGACTTAGCAAGACGACTAGCAACAGCAAACCCATATTTAGAAAACCCACTCCTGGGTGATGGGGTAGTGCTTATCGATGAAATAGAACTACATTTACATCCCAAATGGCAACGAGAAATTATTCCTGCATTAAAAAGGACATTTCCCAACTGTCAATTTATCGTTTCTACCCACTCACCGCAAATAGTCAGTCATATCAAACCCGATAACATATATATTATTACCGCAACACCCGATGGTGTGACATTACAGCAACCAGAAAACTCGTTCGGTCGAGACAGCAATCAAATTTTAGAAGATTTAATGGGTGTATCAGAACGTCCGCAACAAATCAAAAACAGTTTAAGCGACTTATTTAAATTAATAGACCAGGGTAACTTGGAGACAGCGAAACAACTACGTCAAAATCTTGCAACACAAATAGGAGAAGACGACCCCGAATTTGTGCGTGCAGATGTATTAATTCGACGCAAGGAAATATTAAATCGATGAAATATATTCAAAAAAATCAAGAACCGCGAAGTTTGACCGATTGGAACCAAAAGCTAGGTGGTAGGATAAAAGATTGGAAGTCTTTTAATAAATCTGTTAAAAACGACGTTTACGAATCTTTGTTGAAAGAGCAGGGATTTATTTGTGCTTACTGTAGTCGTCCTATTATTCGCACGAATTGCCATATTGAACACTACCGTCCAAAAAGCGTTTACAAAGAATTAACTTTTACTTATACCAACCTAATTGCATCGTGTCAAGGAGAAGATGAGAAAAAACCTCGTACACCCGTACACTGTGGACATAAAAAAGGCGCCTGGTATGATGAGGAGTTAACGGTATCACCCTTAGACCCAGAATGTGAGACATATTTTAGATATACAGGGTCAGGGGAAATAGCACCAGCACAAGGAGTCAAGGAAGAAGCAGCGAAAACAACTATTAATAAACTTGCTCTAGATATAGATAAACTAAGAAGACTAAGGAGAACAGCGATAGATACAGCAATACAAATAAGTGACGGATTAAACGAGACAGAAATACAACAATTAATTCAAGGATATCAGAAACCAGATAGTAGTGGGCGCCTGACCCCATTTTGCCACGTAATAGTATATACACTACAACAATTTGTGCTATAAATTTGTGCTATAAAAGTGCTGAGTGCTGAGTGTTGAGTAAAAGGAGATATAACAATGATACTTGAAGCGGTAATGCTAAACGTAAAACCAGGAATGGAAAACAAATTTGAATCAGCATTCAAACAAGCATCAAAAATTATATCTCTAATAGATGGATATTTATCGCACGAACTACACCGTTGTATAGAAGTAAAAGGAAAATACTTACTACTAGTGCAATGGGAGAATTTAGAAGCACATACAACAGGGTTTCGAGAATCTCCTAAATATGAACAATGGAAAAAAATATTACATCACTTTTACGACCCATTCCCTGTAGTGGAACATTTTCAAATCGTAGAAAGTAAAAGTAAAAATCCAGAATACTATTAATTATCTAAAATTGTCATGAGTCGCGAACGTTAACGCAGTTTTCCCGCTTTCGCTCGCATATTAATTGTCATTATAAGGAGGCGCCAATCAACTATCCTCATCCTAATAGCCGTAAATTTTACATCTATCTAAAGAAATAAAAATATAAAATAGATAAATAAAAATAAGGTAAATTATAATACTAGTTATTGATAATTTTTTGGAACATGACTATTGAAAGTAAGATTATCAGCGTACTGAGCTTGTATATTATTAACTAAATAATGTATTGTATTCATGTACATTCATCAAATTTTATACCGCAAGATTCAATGTAGCTATTGTCAAAATAATTACATTTAATAGCTGTATGTTTACTTAAAAATAAGATTAGATTTGCCATCTACCGGAGTACACGTAACTATGATTTCAAATTTGATAAAGCCATTAATTTGGTTTGTTGCAGGAATTGTATTAGTTGTTGTAACTATTTTTCAACCACAACAATTAGCTGCGGCGCCTGCACCAGTGTATATAGCTCAAGGTAATGAAGTACAATCGGTAGTAAACAAAGGATTAAGTGCGAATCCTGCACAGCTAGCTCCACTACCATATGCTTACAATGCATTAGAAAAAGCTATAGATGCAGAAACGATGAAAATCCATCACGATAAGCATCATAAAGCATATGTTGATAATTTGAATAATGCCTTGAAAAAGTACCCGCAATTACAAGGTAGAACTATAGAAGCAATGTTACGCGACTTAAATAATATACCAGAAGATATTCGTACCACTGTACGTAACAATGGTGGTGGACATCTTAACCACACCATGTTCTGGGAAATTATGAGTCCTACAGGTGGAGGTCTACCCACAGGAAATATTGCTACTGAAATTAACAAAACTTTTGGAAGCTTTGAAAATTTCCAAAAACAGTTTAATACAGCAGGTGGACAACGTTTTGGTAGTGGATGGGTATGGTTAGTGCGTAACCCCAAAGGTCAACTTCAAATTACCAGCACACCAAATCAAGATAGTCCCATTATGGATGGTTTATATCCTATTATGGGCAATGACGTATGGGAACATGCTTACTACTTAAGATACCAAAATCGTCGTGCAGAGTATTTGAGTAACTGGTGGAATGTAGTTAATTGGAATGAAATAAACAAACGCGCGCAAGCTTCACGTTCGCAACCGTCAACTTAGAAACACAACAATAAATAAACGTAGAGACGCGATGAACCAGAGCGTCTCTACAAGTAATTATTTCTCTAATACTTGTCGAATGCGTCGTTCGAGTAAGTCTAAGTCTAAACTGCCTTCGTCACGACTAATTCGTCTAACTGTTGAGTTTACATTGTTTAAATCAACGAGTAAATCTTGGAGAATTTCTTGCTGTTGTCTTGCTTGGGTGACTTCACGTGGTTCTTGCACTAGGTCACGCACGATTGTATCTTCGGCTCTTGATGCAATTATAGGGTCATCGTCACCTTCTAAGTAAACAAATGTCCGGCGCCCTGGTCCTCGGTCTTCTTCGATAGGTACAACTGCTGTAACTTGGTCGGAACGCACATATTTACCAAATCCGAGATGAACTAATACTGAAGACTGTATTTTCATATGTATACAAAGTTCTTTATGTCTTATAATTCTATTTTAATGCCTTAATTAAAAGTTGTGAGGTATTGAGAGCGCGGGTTTTACGCTTTTTTATGTAGTGCTTTCCTATCGCAATTTTTGAGTGTTTTTGGTAAAAATAGATGTATTATAAATTACTTTATATAAATATTCATGTGGGTTGGGTGTTGGGTTCCAATCGGACACCCAACCTACAATCTCATCTGTTATATTCGTTTATCATCCGTTGCCAGGGTTGTTTAATGAGAGTAGGTATTCGATGAGGTTGTTTTGGTCTTGGATGGTGAAACCTGCTTGTTGGTCTACCCAGTAGTTGTGTCCGCTACCGTCTGCATTGGATAATACTAGGTCGGGGTTTGCACGGTTTGCTGCTATTACTGATGAGCGCAGGTTACGGTCGATTAATGCGCGTAAGCTTTTGCCTGCATCCGGTACTATATTATTTAATGAAGTTCCTGCTAGTCCTAGTTGGTTTGGGTTAACTATTTGATAATCGTTTTCGTTAATTTGTAGTGCGTCTTTACCTACGGCAACTCCTCCATCGTGTAAATATGGCGCCGTTACATGTAAACCTATTAAACTAGGCACTTTATAACCTCCTGAGTTACCAATTGCAAATGCTAGTTTGTAATCCTCTTCAGATACGGTATCTGTTGGGACGTTGATTATAGATAAATTAGCTGGTAGTGGGGTTCTTGTGTCTGGTGTGTAAGCTTGAGGTTTAGTGAAGACCTTGGGAAATTTGGCTAAAGCTAGCGCACGTGAAGGTTGTGATTGAATTTCGTCTTCGGCAATAACGTGATTATTGGTAAAGTAACGTCCGCTATGGCAAGTTATACAACCTGCGTCATTAAAAATTTTAGCTCCTTGTTGTATTGATTCTAGATTATTCGATTCATACGCTGGTGGCGCCAATGAGTTTTGGAATGCTGACATCCCGTTGAGTTGTGAAGCTACTGGCATTCCAGGACTATTTGCCATTAACCCATCGAGTACAAATCTGGAACCAAGAGGAAAACCTGGCATTTTGATAACTTCGTTTATTGCGGGTGTTCCGGGTGTTGGGTCTATTTTATTTAGAAATTGCGAAGGTTTGGCGCCGGACGGTAATCTAAATTTGGAGTTCGCCGAGTTTTGTAGCAGAATTCCTAAATAGGTTTCTTTGTCGATGCCTAGTAAATCTTGACTCGAATCGCCACCTGTTGTTAAATCAGAATTTGTGGCATGAACGTTACTATTGAGTGTTGTTAATCCTTTAAACCAACCAATTGCTGCGAAACCACTCCATCCATATGGATGGGCGCCTAATGTGTACGATGATGGATTTTGGGCAGGATTATTTCTATTATCCCCCGATGAATCAAAATTACCAGGCGCCCAACTGAGTAAATGTTCATCAACTGCACGCTCTAATGCTTCTACATTAGGTAAATGCTGTGTTTTTCCATTCGCATCTATATAAGTATTATCACCACTAACAATTTGTGTTGGATTTACACCAGTCTGTCGAAACCAAGCAGCCGAATTACTTGCTAGCGCTAGTATTGTACCAGTATCTAAATCATTATTTGGGGCGCCTTCGATAATTTTGCCTTCGTGATTAACTTTTGCATGACACGCAGCACAAGTAATACCAACACGTACTTTTCCATTATTGATATTAGCAACAACACCCACAGGAAACAGAGAACCAGTAGCAACATCGAGTCCAGTATTGATAATATCACCCTTCTTAAACTCGCGATTACCAACCTGCATATCTCTGTCCATTTCAACTCGCAGGTTAGTAGTATGTCCACCTCGCAAAGCTAAAATAGCTTTAGTTAAATTACCAATATTGAGAGGACCATTCAATATACCAGTAACATCGGTGACAAAAACTTCATTACCAAAAGTTTCTTTATAGAAACTATCACGTCCGAGTTTAATTAAATCTTTGTTAATTTCAACAGCACCATTACCAGGAGATAAAAATGCTTTACCTGCATCAGTTTGTAATAAAGTAGCAGCTTCATCTTTACTAACTGTTTGTCCTAACACATCGTATGAACCTATTTCTTGTGCTGTTGGTTGAATAGATGGTGTTAAAGTTTTCTGCAAACTTGGTGTATTGGGCAGTGTAATATCAATTTGGAAACCCCAAAATACAATAAAAGAGATTAAAAACACCAAAATTGCAGTTCGACGCAATGCAGCACTATTTAACCAGCTAGTACTAGATATTTCAGATTCGTTACTTTGTTGAGATTTAGGAGAAGACAACATAATTAATTCTACATTGTGTCATAGTAGCTCAACTACATTAAGAAATATTGTCTATTTACTTCACTACAATAAGATAGAATCTAAACTTATACCGCACAATTAAATATACATAACCTTAGATAGATGTAAACAAATTAAGGGTAATTATACGCAGGAATTATTAATTGTATTGGTTCTCCAGCAGGCGCCAAATTACCTTCACCTGGAGCAGATACATCAAAGGCGCCTAAGCCAAACTTTCTTACTTTTCCGCCAGTTTTCATAAAATCAGCAAGATTTGCTTGTGGACGACTTGCTCTTAATTCGTTATTTATATAAACCCTAATAGTTGGAAATATTGCGCTATCTATATTAATAACGCTTGAACCATCAAATTTAAAATCTCCATTAATTTTAATATAAATAAATGGAGCATCATAATTAGTAATATTAGCCTGCCCAACTCGTAAAGTTATTGAAAGTCTTGCTGCACGTTGCTCTTGCACAACTAACGTATCGTTTTGACTATTTGTTGTTACAGTAAAACCATTAAACGCCAAAGCAGTATAAGGTTCGGACTCCTCGTACCCAAAAATGGGTATATTAGTATAACCATAACTAAATTCAGTCGCAGGTGTTTCGTAACTAACTATTAAGCCATTAGTAAAAGTAACTTCAACAGAAGGTATATGAATAAACCCTCTATAATCCTTGCTGTTCTTAAAAGCATTCCAAGAACTATCAGTAAAAGAATCTGCGGGTTTATAATTAGCAGATGCATTTAAAGTGGCGCAAGCAATCACAGCATTGAATGGCTCTAAAATAGTTTGTGATAACTCTTGAGTACAACTCAGAACCGAAAAAGCCTCTATATATTGCACTATTTTAATATCAGGTGTTCTAAATACTCCTGATAAAGTTGAGGCTTTGACTATTTCTACCGAGTTAAAAGAAGTTGTCACTTGAAAACAGCGATTGGTAGTATTAACTTTATTTTAAGTGTATTCACTTTTACTGCATAAATATGTAATATAAATATTAAATCTTGATTAAATTATTTTTCTCCGTTCACTGACAAAGTAGCAATTGTGAATAATCTCAGTAGATATGCGGAATATATAAATCATATGTGGTATATGTAGCCATCAAAGCTGTTTAAAATTGCACGCAGGAATTAATCAAATGAAAAAAATGAGTAAGTTTGTGTTACTATTTAGCTTCGTTAGTTTAACTTTAGGTTTTGCTCAAAACTTTGAAATTCAAAGTGCAAATGCTCAAACAACGAAAGTTTGTAGAGTACCTGCTTTAAGCTCTGGATATCGCAAATTAGGCGAAGTTCCTATTATAGAAAGAAAAACAAACGGCGCCAAATATAGTAGTACAGCGTATAGTGCAGGAAATAAACGCTTTACTTATCTTGTTATAGAGTCAGAAAAACAGAATATTGTCGGACGTGTAGATTTGAACTATTCTACAGACAGAAGAGGTCGCAACGTTGCTAACATTAAAGTCTGTGGAAATGTTCAACAAACCTCAGATTTTCCAGGTCTTAAGTTTAATTTTTTAGATGGAAAATCGGTAAACGTTTCTGTACTGGGTACTCAAAGTGAAACTCATGTTATTCCAAGACCAGCACATACAACAAGTATATTAACAGTGATTGATGCTACATAGTTAACGTATGTAGAAACGTTACATGTAACGTCTTTACAAATATTCCGTTATTATGCATGACTTTAGTCACGTATTCGCACCAAAATAACATGATTATAGTCATGCTTGGTAAATATGACTTTCGATTCATGTATGGTATAAATTTAGTTTCTAAAATAAGCCTACATAACAAGTTTTAATCTAAACCTTTGTAATGAATGTAGGTTTGTAAAGCAATGAAAAGTGCAAAAATTTTATTTGCTGCTGCTGCCCTAACTTTAGGTATGTTACCTCAACTTCCGGCAATGGCAGCAAATGGTGAGATTACTTGTGATTCTCTAGTCAGAGATAACGGTTATTCTGTAGTTCGCAGACGAGGTGGTGAACCTGTTTATAACAGAAATGGACGGGTTGTTAATTATACTTATGTCTACAATGTTCGGAATAATAATAGAAGAAACAGAGTAGGCAGAGGGGATAGACGTGATGTTGTGACTTGTGTGTGGAATGCAAGACGTGACTCAGCTAGACTAATTGTGCGGTAATTAAGAATGTGCGCTTTTGTTCCAATTTAGGTGATAGAAGCGCACATTTTTATTTGAAGGTAATTAATGACAAGTCAAGTTTTCTTTCAAAAATTCACATGTATCAAAATAAAATGCTAAAATTTCTGAGTACAAAGTATATCTAAAACATTGAGAATGATTACAATTTTAGTACTAACGTAAATAAATCCGGTTTATAAAATTTATTTAATGTATAATTAGTGAGATGGAATTTAGTAGAAATTTTAAAGCATTAGTTCGTCAAAAGCTGAAAGATACAAATTCTATTCGGCGTGGTTATGCTGCAAATTATTCTAATATAAAAAATACAAATAATTTTTCTGATTATTTGTATCAATGGAGCGAAATTAGTACTGATATTAAGAAACGTTCTGGGTTGCCAGAAATAAATGAAAATCGGATTTGGAATATGCAATTAGCCGCAAAACATATTCACGGCTTAATGCTGGCGCCGGGACAAGTTTTTGATTTCTGGCACTGTATCCCCCGTCCAATTCTTGCTAATGGTTATAAAGAAGGACCGACTTTAGTTGGAAATCAATTAAAGTATGATGTTGGTGGTGGATTATGTCAAATTTCTACTAATGTTTTTCAAGCTATGCTATGGGCTAATTTGGAAATTTTAGAACGTTCTAACCATTCAATTGATGCTCATGGAGAAGGACGTTTTTTTACTTTAGGACAAGATGCGACGGTAGCTTATGGGTATAAAAACTTAATTGCCCGTAACTATAGTCAAACTTCACTACAGCTACGTTTAGAGGTATTACCTGAAGAATTAAGGGTTGTTGCTAGTGTTTGGGGAACTACTCCAAAAGCTTTAAATGTAAATATTTCTTCTACTGTTTTAGAAAAGTTGGCGCCTTCTTGCGATAATGGAAAGCCTGGTTGGCGAGTAGAAACTGTCCGGGTTGCTACAAATACTTCTCTTACCAGCGAATGGCAAGTTAATTACCGTGCAATTGATATTTACCATCCTCATGTCTGAATATATTACGGTTTCATCTGCATCTCTCCATAATTTCCTCGAACGGGTACTGTCACCCTATGAGTTATTGCCAGAAGTTTTGAGTGCTTTGACAACTCATTTGGTCGAGGCAAATCTTTGTGGTATGGACTCGCATGGTTTGCAGCAGATTTTTGGTTATGTTAAAAGTCTTGAAAATGGACGAATTAATCCTAAACCACAAATACAAATAAATTCCAAGCGTCCGGCAATGGTTCGGATTGATGGAGATGGCGCCCCTGGTCACTATGCTGGTAAGGTAGCAATGGAAACTGCTATTACCCAAGCAACTAATTTAGGTATGGCAGTAGTTGGAGTAAATAACAGCAATCATTTTGGCATGGCAGGTTACTATACCCGGATGGCAGCAACTGCTGGAATGATAGGTTTTGCAACTAGTGATACTAATGCTGTAGACTTGGCGCCTTATGGAGGACGAGTAGCTAAAATTGGTAATAATCCTATTTCTGTGGGAATTCCGACGCTTACGTCTCATCCAATAGTGTTGGATATGGCAACAGGAACGGTCAGCGGTGGTAAAATAAAACACTTTAAATACCAGGGATTACCGATACCAGAAGGTTGGGGAATTACAGCGACAGGACAACCAACTCAAAACCCTAAAGATGTAGCGGTAAATTTACCTGCTTCTTACAAAGGTGCGGGTTTAGCATTTATTACAGATTTATTGTGTGGACCCTTACTTGGTACTGCTGCTTCAATGTTCAAACAAAAATCAATTCACGACGCTGCAAATGGAACTGGGCATTTGTTCTGGGTGTTGGATATTGAAGCTTGGACAGAACGAGAAGAATTTATGCAACAAGTAGAAAAGGCAATTGCATCTTTAAAGGAAACTCCGCTTTTGGATGAGAAACAACCTATTTATTATCCAGGAGAATTAGAAGCAATTACAAGGGAAAATCGTTTGGTAGCAGGAATTCCCGTTCCTCGAAGTTTAGTTGATGAATTAAAGGATGTATTTGGCGAAGAATTAAATTAGTGGTTTATATCATTTATTTTGGGGTGTTGTAGCATATCTAGATGTGTAGTCATATATATTTTCACCACAGAGACACTGAGTACACTGAGAGAGGATGGAACAATCCTCTTACTAACTTTTTCTTTGTAACCTTCTCACCAATAAATCTACTTCTGGCAATTTTAACAAACTCGTCAACATCGCAAAAATTCCCAATCCGATACAACCAGCGATGCTAACTTCTAAAAGTTGCCATCCCAACCCCTGACTACTCAAAAACCCTTCCCAAACTTTTACAAATCCCCAAGCTGTAAACCCTGCAAGTCCGGAAGCTCCTGCCAATGCTAAAATTGACAAACCCCATTCTCTCAAAGCCAAACCATTTAAACGACGGTGTAAACACCATAGCATCATTAGCATGGCAGTGAAATTTACCCCCATTGATGCTAAAACTAACCCAGGCGCCCCAAATCTATTTACCAAAAAGTAATCTAAAATCATATTCAATAAGATATTCACCAGCGAAATTTTTAACGGTGTTTTCCCATCTTCCAAGGCGTAAAACACACGTACCAATACACCAACCCCTACACTAGTAAATGCTCCTAAACCATATGCTACTAATATTGATGCCACTAGTTGAGATGCTTCTTCATTAAATGCTTGACGTTCGTAAACTATTCTAGTGATTGGCAAAGCTAAAGCTGATAGTAAGGTGCCCAATGGTAACATTGTCAATGCTGTAAGAATTAGGCTTTGACGGATTTTTTGTTTTAAGTCCACCCATTTCTCTTTGGCGCCTAACTGAGAAAATAGGCTCATGTAAGGAATTAATATGGCGCTGGTAATAATACCTTTAGGAGTTTGAGCAATTAATCCTCCGTAGTTTAAGCCAGCAGCAGCATGGGGAATATAAGAAGCAAAGAATAAATCTATATATATATTAATTTGAGTCATGCCTGTAGAAATAGTTCCAGGAAGCATTAGCGCAAGTGCTTCTTTGACACCCGGTAAATTCCAGTTGAAGCTTATACGCAGTGTTCCCATTCCTTGGCGCCATTGAACAATTAACTGCATCAACCATTGCCATACTGCACCAGCTAAGGTTCCGAGCGCTAATATCCAAGCTCCAAGGCGCCAATATTCGGGAGAGTTAATTTTGTTTCCCAACTGCAACGCAAACCACCCCAACCCTAATATTACAGCCAAACTAGAAAACATTGGACTCACAGAAGGAAGCCAATAATGTTGCGCTACATTTAGAGTTCCAAAACCAATCCCAATTAACCCTGATAATAAGGCAATAGGCGCCATAATTTGTAATTGGAGAATGGTAATTTCTCTCATTTGAGGCTGTAAACCAGGTGCTATGATATCAATCACTAACCCAGCACCCAACATCAAACCAACTGTAACGACTATTAATATAGTACCAACAATGGTGGTAATAGTTTCCACTAAAGGAGCAATATCAGCACGCTCACGTTTTGCCAAAACACTGACTAAAGCACTATGTAATGGACCGTTAATTCCACCAAGAATAACTAATAAAAATCCAGGGATTATGTAAGCATAGTTATAAGCATCCGCAACAACCCCTACACCAAATACAGCCGCAATAATCGTTGCTCTTAACAAACCAAAAAATTTGCTAATTGTAGTGGCAATTGCTACAATACCAGCAATGCTAAAAAGTGACCGCTTCATTTTTGCCACCTTTCCCAAGAAACATTAAAAATCATCTCAATCAATTCTTGATATGATAACCCAGCAGCATAAGCAACCTGAGCTAAAGAACGTTGAGGGTGTAAAGTTGCGTCAGCATTGATATCTAATAAATAAGGTTGTCCCGAAGTGGATATGCGAAAATCAAAAGTAGCATAATCTAATGGTTTTAAAAGCTGCATTAATTGCAAAACAATTTGTTTTAGTTTTGTTAAACCAGAAGAAGATAAATCAACACCAACTTTTTTATATTTACCCTGACGTTTAGCTGTCAAATCTAAAATTTCTGAATGTAATGATTCACCTGAAGCATTTACTGTTTCTACTCCTCCCAAAAGTACAGGCAACCCATTACCAACAACACCTACGGTAATTTCTCGACCAACTATAAATTCTTCACACAATATCGGTGCCGAAAATAATTCTCTCATTTCACCAACAATTTGTTGAAGCTTCGTTAACCCCTCTTGAGTATCAAAGCATTGTAAACCTAAAGAATAACCTTCACAACTAGGCTTTAAAATCGAAAATGACCAATTTGGTAAAAATTTAATATCTTCTGGTGAGTCATAGCGATGCCAACTAGGTGTAAGAATTCCGCTCCACTGTAACAAAGGTTTAAGAAAATCTTTATTTAGAGTTAAACTTTTTACTGTTGCATCACCACCAGTATAAGGAATACCTAATTGTTCTAATATAGCAGGCGCCAACGCAGTGCGATTGCGAGAAACAACTCCTACAGAAAGATTCCAGACAAAATCAGGTAACTCTTTTTCATTACTATTGAGTTTAAGTAAAGCATCTAAAGTACCAATTTTATTAACTTGATGACCTAAAGCAGTTAAACTTTCTGCTACTGCTTCCACTTCTTCTAATTCTCGCCAATGATAATGAGTTGCTTCAGTCGCATTCGGCAGCGACATAATGTCAGCTTGGCTTTCAAATAATAATCCAATTTTAATGGGTTGTTGACGATTTTGATTCACAAAAATTAACTTAAATTTAATTATTAAGCCAGCAAGTATCTTTATCGATATTAACGAGCATTAACTCAGGTTTGTCCACACCTATTCTAACTTGCTGCCATTTTGTTATCAACTGCGTAGACGCTCCAGGTATGATACCCACCAATTCTAATTTGCCGTCAGTATGAGTTAAAATATAGCGAAAGCGTTTTACAGAACCATTACAATTTTTTCTCACAGCTTCTACTAACTCAATTCCTTCAACTATCGGAAATTGAAAATGAGTAGCGTGCTTGACAGGACGGGGATGAAATAAATATTGGGGTATTACACCATAGCGATGCAAGCGTTTAAAAAGTTCGGTTAAAGTATCTATGGAATTATTAACACCTTTCATCAAAGCAATTTGAGAAGTTAGCAAACAACCAGCTTTTTGTAATGCTTCTAAAGCTTCTATTGACGCTAGTGTAAGTTCTCGTGGATGGTCGTAATGACACTGAATTACAATTTGAAATCTTGATTGATATGCTTGTAACACCTCTAATAATTCTGGGTCGCTAGTAAACCGACTGGGCAAAAATGCAGGTAATTTACTACTAATACGAACTTGCCAAATATGAGGTATTGCAGCTAAAGATTTTAATATATTTTTCAAACGATTGGTATGACAAATCATTGGGTCTCCACCAGAAAGCAACACATTATCAATTTCTGGGTGAACCGAAATATAAGCTATTGCTTCTTGTAAATCTTCTATAGTTTCTTTTACCAAAATATCACGACTCATTAGGCGCCGACGAAAGCAATAACGGCAGTGTCCAGCACAAGCCTGAGTTACAATTAATACTGCTGTTTGGTGATATTTATGCTGCAAACCTTGAACTACCGTAGAAAATTCTTCTCCACTAGTATCAAAACTACCAGCCTCATTAAGCTCCCATTCTGAAGGAAGTAACAATCGACGCAAAGGGTCATCAGGATTTTCCCAGTCAACCAAATTAGCATAACCAATAGGAACCATCATTGGGAACTGCTGCTTTGCTTGAGATATCCTTGCACGCTCTACAGCAGACAAAGGTAATACACTCTCTGCCTGCTGAGACATTTTGATGCTTTCTATTAACTCTTCTTTCCACTTCATGTTTATTTAAAAACTTGCTTTATCGCAAACAAATGCTTTTAGCTTACCAGATAATCGCCCGCGAAAATTAACGGCAATAATTATCTACAGACTCGGAGTTGTGGAATAACGATAAACCAGTCTTCTACGGCGCCTGATGCATCATCCATTTTTACATGACGGTATATGTTTTTGACTTTTACCTCACCTGAACGGAATTCAAATTCTCCTGGAATACACCCAACAGATGCTAAATGACTATTTCCTTGCTGAGATAAGGCGCCGACTTTTTGCCCATCTACTGTAAAAATATCCCAACCGTTAAAATATGAGTTTACTTTTACTGACAGTTCGGCGCCTTCTGTTAAGTTTATAATGACTTCCTGATTTTTCTTGATGCTGTAATGCCCTGGAAAAATATCATGAGGAGTTAAGTCTAAACAGAACATTTGTTCTGGTAAAAAGTCTATTTTGACATTCAAATGCTCAAGTTCGGCGCCTGTCTCATTAATAAACTGTGATTGTTCAGTGGTACACATCACAAGTTCAGATTTAGCGCGGGTCATTGCAGTGTAAAACAATCTTCGTTCTGCTTCAATTTTATTTACATCAGTACTAAAGCCGTCTTCTAATAATATAACTTTTTCATACTCAAACCCCTTGGCGCCGTGACAAGTTGTAACTAAAACTGCATTCTCGTCTCTCACAGCTTCAAAGTTTGCGTTATATTCAAACAGTGCATCTAAAACCTCAACAATATTAATAGGTCGTGCGAAATCAGTAATACCATATCCGCGCTCGATATCGATATCACGGGCAATTCTAAGCAAAATTTGTACTGTGGGTTCATTTAATTGGCGCCCCCACATATGAAAACAATTTTCAAACCATTCTAAAATTGATTTGTCTGGTAGAAAAAGTTGATTACGGCTTAGTTGTAATTCTTCGATTAGCTTGCAAGTTATGTAATTTTTCACAAGTTCTATATTATCTTGCCTCAAATTACAAGTTGGAATATCTGCTTTTTCTAAAAGAAATCTAATTATGTCTAAATTATCCCAATTTCGAGCAAAAACAGCTATGTCTTTTAAACTGGCGCCTTGTTCAATACGAGAACAAATACGTTGCTGTATCCATATTGCTAGGTTTGTTGTACTATCAAATATATAAGCCTCTATTGGAAAACCTTTATAAGACTGGCGCATTGTATCTAACCGTACCTCTTCATTAATAGTAAAGTTTCCTCGTTTTTGATTATGACTAATTAACTTATTAGCAGCAGTGATAATCGATTCACTCGAACGATAATTCTCATGAAGTACTAATTTTTTAGCTTGATACTCTTGTTCAAATTTAGTATAAATACTACCGTGGTCATCATCACCAATCACAAAAATATTTGTTTGTAATAATTTGCTAGTATCATTTGAACCCAAAATGAATTTAATCAAACAATACTGGTTATCATCAATATCTTGATATTCATCAATAAATAAATATTCCAGATTACCAAGCAATTCAACTCTGTGTTGTAAAGAGTTAGATTTCCCTTTCTTTTCAAAAAGTAAACAAGCTTCATTTATTAACTTATTACTATCAAGTTGAGTTTTATAATTTTCGTTTAATGTTTGACCTAAAAGAGTTAAAGATAACTTTGGGAAGGTGAAAATACGAACTTGTGTGGCAAATTCCCCAATTAGTTTTTGCAATTTAACTCGCATTTCTGTTATAGAGTTGCGGTTAGGAGCTAACACTAATATGCTTTGCGGGTCAACAAGCTTTATTTTCACTAAATACGCAATGCGGTGAACAAGAGTTGTTGTTTTACCTGAACCAGGATTACCAATAACAGTTAATGCTTGGTCATCGGCTAAAACAATCTCCTTTTGAGAATCGTTAAGTAGCTCTATTATATTTTGATAATCTTCTATATCGTTATCGGGCTGAAAAATATAGTCTGGTAAACTATAGCAGAAAGTCTCCAAGTCAGAAATACAAGAAGATTCTTGTTTTAAATTAAATTGAATTGGAATGTCATTAAAACTTTCTCCAAATAGATTATCTAGCACTTTTTCAAAAGGGGGCAAATTTGCAAGCCAATTAGAATAAGCTATTTTGGATTGAGTTATATTATTTTCATAATTCCATATTAATAATGCGGCTACACATAACCGCGTATCAAAATCATAAGACTGTGAATTTAAGAGTAATTTTCGTAAATATGAACAATTTATGCCTGCTAGCATCTCTTTTGGCAGTTTTTCAATCGTTACTGGTGCCATATTCCAACCTAACGTATCACAAAACAGTTGCCGATATGCAATACTGCTAGAGTCTACCCCACTACCGAGTAACCAAGCTATCAATTCTTGACAAAATTCGGGTTGCGTAGAAAGCGTCTGGATCTGTTCGTATAGCATTAGTTTACTCGCACGTGCATCTTCCAATGGACTACTACAATAATATTTACCTGATTTACTGAAATTACTTAATTTAAATGTAGGTTCGAGAGGAAATGCTAGAACAGATAGTTCTAAAGTATCAATAATTTGACAATTAGATAATTGAGGTGCAACGTTAACTAAACGTGGATGATGCTCCCGGCGAAAATTATGCCCGCAAACTCTCAAACTACAATTTTCTGGACAAGTAAGTTTTTCAAAAGCTTGGATTAAATTTTCAATAGCGAACTCGTCTGTTATATCATCAGACACGAATTCTAGACAATATGCATTTTCTTGGGCGCCGTCCTCTAAGTCAACATAGGTATACGCCAAATCAATAAGTGGTAATGTTTTCATCTTCTATCTTACCTTTCGTACAACGAGAACCTAAAAATTTAAAATTATGAGTGTCTTCTTTAGAATGATTTATTACCCTTTAATCTCTAACCTTCAGGAACACGCAATATAATCGGTAATAATTTTAACAACACACGTAGATGCAATAACCAGATACAAAGTTAAACTACAGCATTTCGGCTTTAGTTGCAATTGTTTAAAAGTTACATTTGTAAGAATATATGAACTTCCTTGCGATTTTATCAGTAATATTATTGAGAACTACGGGCGCTCAGGTGTTAATGTGAAGAAACGTATTGAACAACAAAGCCATGTTCAATCAACTCAACATCCAGCTACAACGGGTTGGCATTAACAAACCAAGAAACACAACTATATAATATGCTATCCAAAGAAGGTCAGGTTCCTAAATCTGTCACAGATAAACAATACTTTTTTGGCAATGGTATTGTTAACGCTGAAGCCGCAATTAATGCAGCTAAATAATCTATCTAGAATAGGCAAGGATGCCTGTTCCACAAGATATTCCACAATATAAAATTAATTTTGGGTGTTTGTTTGTTGGCAGAAGCTATTGGTATATTCTTTGAGTAATTGTGTATATTCTGTTGAAGGATTATTTATGTCATATAGTGATTGTAATACATCTGACCATAAGTTAGTGGGTTCACTATTTTGATGTTTAATTTGATAGTTAGAAAAATATGCGGCATGAAGTAGGGCTATTTCTTCAGACGGCGCCTGATTTATTTTTAAGTTTTGTGCTAATGCTTGTAAATCAGATTGTATTTTTTCGCGCTCAGGTTGTGGCATAATTTGAATGGTTTGCCAATCTGTAATTTTATCTAAATTATTTTCTGCGTTTACAAGACGCCATTGATAAAATTTGCCAGCTTTAAGAGGTGTATTTTTACTGTATAATAATTTTTGAGTAGAAAGAGTAACAGGTTGTTCCCATACTGTATCTTGGTTGCCTTCGTACTCGCGCAAAACTATTTTAACTTGTTTATCTGCTCCTGAATATTTCCATAAAAATAGTGGACGGTTGTGCCAAACTATGTATGTACCGTATGGTGGTGAAATAGAACAAATTGAGCCGCGCGATGTTTTAGGTTTGCGGGGTGGACGACGAGGCCATATCGAGATTAATTTTGATACTCTTGTTTGGGCAAAAGTTTGAAGTGATTTTATCTTAGTAAAACTTTCGCCTGTGATAGTATAACTTATTATAAACGGCAATATAATTAGTAATACGCGGTAATTTATATTAAACATGAGATTTTTTGGTTGCTGAAAAGACATAGGCTAAAAATATAGATGATGGTAATAACCAAGAAAATAAAATAGCAACTGATATATATATTTGCAACACCATTATACCATATAAAATAACTAAGATAATAGAAGAAGCTATTACTTTTTGTCTGTGGAATTTTGATAGCTGATATTCAATGGTTAATGCTGCAATTTTACTGAAAATAATTGCAGTCCCAAGCATGAGAATATCAGGAATAGCGAAAACCAAACGTTGTTTCATAAAATGATGAGTCGCGTATGCTAAAGATTGACCTCCTGTTAATGATGATTCTTTGACCCAATAGCTCATTGCACTAGGTATTATCACCTGGTCAGGCATCCCAGGCGCCATTCCTAAGCGTTTATCATCGCCTGCTGCAATTAAAACAACTTGTTTAGATATAGAGGTAGATTTGTTTGCATCTAAATTGTTAAGAAATTCATGGGCAGGAATTTTTGTGTAAACGCGGTCAGGAGGAATTGAATAGTCAACTAAAGGGAATATTCCTAAAATAGGACGTAGTTGACTTAATAAACTTAAATTACCTGTGTTTGGACTTTGTTCAATTCTATTCAGTAACTGAGTACGTAAATTTTGATTATTATTACGAGGTTGAGGTAATTGATTAATTTCCTGTTTTGCCGTGTATACCAGCGCCATTAAATAAGATATCGGGCAAATTTCACGACAATTACTAGAATCTGTTGGTATTTCAATAAAATTAGTGGATGCATCGGTATAAGCTTTTAACGCCGAATTAGCATTATAAATACCAGTTCTACTAATATCCAACTCGCTATCTTGATTTTGATTCAATATTGTGCCAAATATAAACCAAATATTTTGGTTGACAGCATTATTTACTGCTCTTTTTAAGTCTTTATCACCCGATGGTATATTATCTTGTGGTGCATCAATGAGAAAATCTAAACTTATTACAGGTGCTTTCAACTCGTTAGCACGTTCTATCAACTTTGCTAAGTAACTGCGGTTCATTGGGTATAGTTGAGAATTGTGAAGTTGAGCATTAAGAATAGATTGAGTATCAATTTCAACTAATGCAACAGGCGCCGCTTCATTTGGTATTTGTGATGTAATATCACGATAAGCTGCTTGAAATAATAAGCGTGTATCAAGAAGTAATTCATGAACAGGGTTCAAAACGCAAAGAGTCAAACTTACAACAACAGTTACCGCTTCAACACGAGTTGGAAGAATATCCTTTAACTGTTGTTGCCATTTCTTTTTAGATGGAATACGAAATAATTTGGCGCCGGGATGGCAAAATAGTGAAGGTATTAAAAATGAAGAGGGATATGTTCCTTCATGAAACAAAACTTGACGCGCTTGCACCATAGACTCGTATATATTTAGATGCTTCGCAAGTCCCCGTAAAAAGCTTACCAAAAATTCTTGCGCGACATTATTATGAATAGGTTCGCGCATTACAATAACTTGGCTAAACCCTAAATTAATCAAAGCATCAGCAATATTCAAACCACTACACGAATTAAAAATGGCAACTTTTAACCCACGCTCACGAGCTATAGTTAACTTCGATGCTATTTGATTAATAGGTATTGAGACTTGTGGAGCAACACCAATTTCACCCCCCGTAACTTCACACTCATTACTATGTCCTGCAAAAAATAATATATCCCAACCGCGTTCATCAACAATTGCACTATTAATATCTTTAATTATCTGAGTAGAACTTATTCCAGGTTGCCAACCAACGAACTCCACATCAGCAACTTTGAATAATGACTTTAAAGCATGACGTTCCTTTCTAAAATCAAGTCCAGTTTCATCACCCAAAATTGCTAAAATACGAGGGCGCCTCGACGCTTGCTCATCAATAACACTATTACCTATATTTAAAGGCACCCGAATAATATAAACTTTTTTCTTGTTAGCTATTTCAGTTCCCAACTCCCAAGCTTCCCAAGGAAAACGATCTAATTCAGTTGAACCACAAGTCAGAAATATTTGTACAGTCTTAGCATCATGACTTGCCTTAGTAATAGCAGAACGTATTTCGTATAACTCAGCACCACGTAACCAGCGATTAAAAGCCTTGAGTAAATTCGCTTCAAAATTAGTTAGTTCCTTGTACCAGTTAGTATTCGGCGTTAAAATTCCTCCATCTAACTTGCGTCCTCGCATTTGTGCCGACTGGTAAAAATTAACATAAGCGTGGCGCCAGTTTTGGTACGACTTACCCAATGAAGCAGGAAAATTAAGCTGTGCAGTTAACCTTTGCCCTTTTCCCCAAGACAACTCAAACAAACATAGCTGTTCAACATGAAGAACCTTGAGATGAAATACACATAACTCAGGCGCCATAGATAACTCCCTAACCCTTCACCCCAATACTTTGCTCAAACAATGTAGAGTTTATAGCATCCGTATTAAAAAAGTAAATTACATTTCAGTATTTGTAACATTGTGGGCGCCTGTTACAAAAACGGGTAGGAGAGGTGCCAGAAAATGTAAAAGTAAGCATTAAAGCTCTTTCTTGCTCTCAATTAGACTCTTTAGGTGACGCAATACTTGATTTTACATCAATTGATGACTTACATAACTGGCTGCAAGCAAATCCACCACTATCCGACCTAGATGACAGATACGACTACTGATTAATTTTATATGTTGGGTTCCGTTCCTCCACTTAACCTACAGTCATCCGTTACATCCGTTTATCATCCGTTGCCAGTTTGGTATATATACGTAATTATTTTTACAGATGACGATATTATCTACTGAGGATAAAATTTGTTAGAGATGGCGCCATGCCTCTGTTATAAAAAGCTCTTTTAGTTTATCAGGTATATATGGGATTAATAATTTTTTTGGTTGTTGTAATTGCTACAACTGCTGTTATATTCATTAATTGTTATAACGATTTGGTAAAGTTTCGGAATCGCTATAAAAATGCTTATTCTCAAATTGATGTTCAGTTGCAGCGTCGTTATGATTTAATTCCAAATTTGGTGGAGACGGCGAAGGGATATATGAAGCACGAGCGCGAAACCCTTGAGGCTGTGATTAATGCTCGAAATTCGGCTATAAATGCTAGTGGTAATGCAGCACGTAACCCTGGAGAAACAAGAGCGATGCAACAGTTGGGTAGCGCTGAAGCTGCACTAAGTAGCGCCTTGGGTAGATTGATGGTAATTACTGAGTCTTATCCTGAACTCAAAGCTGACCAAACGATGGCGCATGTTATGGAGGAGCTTTCTTCGACAGAAAACCGCGTTGCTTTTGCACGTCAAGCTTTTAATGATGCGGTGACTTTGTATAACACTAAGCGCGAGGTGTTTCCTAGTAATTTAATTGCTGATTCGTTTAACTTTGCTTCTGCAAATTTGCTAGAAGAAGTTGCACCAGAAGTTAGAAATGTTCCGCGCGTATCTTTTTAAGTTGCTATGAATTTTTTTGAGAATCAGGATAAGGCACGCCAAAATACTCAGCATTTATTTGTGTT
The DNA here is from genome assembly GCF_019977735.1 of Calothrix sp. PCC 7716. Taxonomy (GTDB): domain Bacteria; phylum Cyanobacteriota; class Cyanobacteriia; order Cyanobacteriales; family Nostocaceae; genus Dulcicalothrix. The sequence goes on from NZ_AP025018.1 coordinate 8,972,555, forward strand.
CTTTGGTGTGTCTATTTTTATTATGATTGTGGCAGTTTATATTGCCATGCTGTTTTTCTTTCGTCTGGCGCCGCGTGTTTGGTGGCATCCTCAGTTATTTCTCGCAGTAGCAGGTGTAACAACGCTTGCTATTGGACTTGGGAGTGCTTATAAAATTATTTGTTTGCGTGAAGGTGGTTGGGTTATTGCCGAAGAGTTGGGGGGACGCGAAATTATAGATGACATGGCGAATGAACGCGAGCGTCAGCTATTGAATATTGTCGAGGAAATGGCGATTGCATCGGGTATTCCCGTTCCACCTGTTTATATTTTGGATAAAGAATATAGTATTAATGCGTTTGCTGCTGGGTTTACAATTAATGATGCAGTAATTGGTGTGACTCGTGGTTGTTTGGATAGCTTTGACCGTGATGAGTTACAAGGTGTAATAGGGCATGAGTTCAGCCATATCTTAAATGGTGATATGGGCATAAATCTACGGTTGATGGGCTTGTTACACGGGATTTTATTTATTTACATCGCTGGTGAGTTGTTACTACGTACTCGTGGTGGTTCGCGCGATAAAGGTATGCCTCTATGGGCGTTAGGATTGATTCTAATGGCTATTGGTGGTATTGGTTTATTGTGTGGGCGCCTCATTAAAGCTGCTGTTTCTCGGCAAAGAGAGTTTCTTGCTGATGCTTCTTCTGTACAGTTTACTCGTAATCCAGATGCAATCGCAGGCGCCTTGGAAAAGCTGCGAAGAATGGATACACGATTAATTTCTCCTCATGCTGAAGCTGCTAGTCATATGTTCTTCGGCAAAGTCACAAATATTTACTTCTGGGAAGAAATGCTCGCTACTCATCCACCAATTCAAGAACGAATTCGTCGTGTCCGTGGAGTGAAAGTTAAACAGGCACCTGATTCAAGAACGCCCAGAAATAATTCTACTACACAAGACTATTTAGCTATGGGGTTTGCGAGCAGTACATCAACTATTCCATCTCAAGTTGTTGCCAAAGTCGGAACAGTGGCGCCAGAAAATTTAACTCATGCTCAAGGTTTACTCGCGCAGTTACCAGAATCTTTACGCGCAGAAGTTCGAGATACTACTAGTGCAATGGCAATTTTATTTGCGCTTGCTTTAAGTACTACAGATGCTCAACAAAAAAGTCAAATAGAGTGGCTGCGACAAGTACAACCAGAAGATATAGTAGAAAAAACCCTAACAATAAATATTAAAATCAGACTATTAAATAAAAACATTCGTTTACCCTTAGTAGATTTAACTATACCAGCATTACGACAACTGCCCACTGTTGAATGCCAAAGGGTATGTAAAACGGTTCAAGGTTTAGCCAAAGCAAGCGGTAAACTAGAATTATGGGATTTTATATTACAGTTAGTACTGTGGCATCGCTTACAATCACCCCTAAATTTCGATATGATGACAACACAAATTAATTCAATCGAAGAAGTTTGGAATGATTGTTTACAAGTACTGTCAGTAATAGCACGAATTGGTGACTCTAATATAGACGCGGCAACATATGCATTTCGTTCAGGAATTTATAGATTACCCAATAACAGCGAACTAGAAAAACCAGATACACTTGTTAAATGTAATTTTGCGGAAGTTAAAAACAGTCTCGAACGCTTGCGTCTTGCCAACGGTAAAATTAAGCAAGCTATTGTTGATGCTTGCGCGCATACAGTATTAACAGATAATAAGGTCACAAATCAAGAAGCTGACCTCCTACGTGCGGTTGCAATGACTCTAGACTGTCCTATCCCCCCATTCTTAAACAAACATAACGCATCTACCAAAAAATAATTGTCTCATGTAATTATCTTGTGAGACGGGCAAAAATGCCCGTCCCATTAAAACTATATCTATTGGACTAGGAAAAAAGTCATGTTTCAACAATTATAAGTATTATATTAAAAGTTTTAGCTAATTAAGTATACAGCTAGTAATAAAAGTTTTAAGTCAAATATCTGCCATTTTAAAGATTTATTAAGCAAATTTTTGAGTTTATATAGTAATTACTACACAGTCCTTGACCAAGAAAGCGAGGGCTTATATTTTTGTCACACAACTATTTTGGAGAATATATTTATGTTACAACGGCTTTCTGTATTATTAGTTCTTGCTTCTATGTCAGTGTTTGGAAGTTCCTTGACAGCTAAAGCAGAAACCCCAAGCGGTACTATATCAACTAGTGCAGCAGATTTAGTTGTTCAACCTTCAAATGCATTTAACACGGCACCTGTACAAGCACAAGTCGCTCAAACTCCAGTAGCACAAACAATAGACCCAGGTCGTCCAACGCGCGGTGTTTCTAGCTATATCGGGGTTGCAGGTAATATTGGTTTAGGTGGAGATTCTGCGCTAGGTGATACTAACTTTACTGTAATTAGTAAGATTGGATTAACAAATTCACTTTCTGCACGTCCTTCTGTAGTTATTGGTGACGACCCTGTAGTTTTAGTACCTTTGACATATGACCTGACGGCACGCACAGCAGACGCTTTTGAAGATACGCTTGCAATTGCACCGTTTGTTGGAGCAGGTGTGGCAATAGAAACTAGCGAAGACGCTGATGTTGGTTTGTTATTAACAGGTGGTGTTGACGTACCCTTAAGTACTAACTTCACTGCAAATGCAACTGTGAATGCTGCATTTTTAAGTGAGACCGATGTCGGTTTAGTTCTAGGTGTCGGTTACAACTTCAACGGCTTGTAAATCATTATCTATGCTACTAGTGGCAAGAGTAAGGTGGGTACTGCCCACCATACAGCTTTCCACAACTTTTGAAAAGATAACGCTCTTCTCTTCTCTTTTATTATGAAACGGGCAAGGATGCTCATTCTACAAGATGATTAGATGCTTAATCTATTTTTTGGAAGTTTTTTAAAGTACACGTTTAGGCGCCATTGCATACATATATTTAATTATAAACACGGTTATATTTGTCGTATTCAATTTTTCCATAATCTAGTTTAATAATGCGGTCTGCAACAGCAAAAAAGTGGTCGTCGTGACTAATTACGATAACTGTTTTTCCTCGTTGCTTGAGATTCATGATAATTTGTTTATAGAAGATTTCTCTAAATATAGGGTCTTGGTCTGATGCCCATTCGTCGAATAAATAGATAGGACGGTTTTCTAAATATGCTGCAAGTAATGCTAAACGTTTACGCTGTCCTTGTGAAAGCGATGTAGTTGATAGTTTATTATCTTTTATTTCAACTTTACTGTCTAGCTGTAATTCTCTTAGATATTCACTTGCTTGTGTTTTCGCTAATTTACTATCTAAGCCTGTGATGCGTTCAAATAAGTAGTAGTCAGAAAATACTACTGAAAAGTGCTGCCGATACCATTCGCGTTTATCGTCCGTAATTAATTTGTTATTTAGACGTATTTTACCAGATTCGGGAGTGTATAATCCTGTAATGAGTTTGGCTAACGATGATTTACCGCTACCGTTACCACCAACTATAAATACGACTTCGCCTTGATTAAATGTTAAGTTTATTGGGCCAAGTGTAAATTTACTGTCTTCTTTCTCGCTTCTATATGTATGGGTAACTTCTTCTAGTTCTAATTTATTCCAATTGTGGGTAATAGGGTGCAGTATAAATTGGTTGTTTTCGGTCTGCGCTGCTAGTGATAACCCCATTGTTTGAATTTTATCTAATGCTACACTTGCTCTTGCTAACTGTTGAAGTTTATCTAATATGCTTTGCATTGGTAGCATCATATACGTCAAAGTTAACACATACGCGGAAAGTACAGATGGAGCAATACTAATAAACTGTGGTACGGTAAATAAGAGTAGCCCGATTAAAATAAAAAATAGTAAGTTTCCCCATCCTGTTGAAACTGAGTAAGTGAATAGTGCTGCTGAATTTTGATTTCGTGATTTAGCTGCACTCACTTGCAAGTCTTCAGTAAAAAAATCTTGGCGCCGTGTTGCGTTTAACTTCAGTTCTTTAACACCGTCGGTTATGGCACGAAAATGCTGGAATAAATTATCTTGTTCGCTGCGCGCTAGCTTCAAAAAATAATCCGCACGACTTATCAATATCTGAACGCTTCCAACTCCCATCATTAAAAAGCCGATGGTGAAAGCAAAGACTGTGCCCGATAACCATAACATGTAAGCCAAACACCCAACAATGACGGCTATATCCACACAAATAAATGGTATGGCGTAAACTGTGCTTGATAAAGTTGATACATCCTCTGTCAACGTCGCCAGCAACTTTGAGGCGCCGAGTTCTTCAAGATGACGCAATGGTGAATACAAAATTCCATCACTCAACCCTAACCGCAGCTTATACACCGCATTTTGCGAAAGCTTAATTAATAGAACTTGCGAGACTACACTGCTAATGAGAACAACTAACGCCAAAATTGGGAACTGTGTCGCCAAATCTTGAGTATAATTACCACTTACTGCACTGTTGATTAGCGCAATTAATCGAGCAGAAGTTCCACCACTAATTAAACCCGTCAGAATCGCAATTGCAACCTGTATTCGTGACGCGCGCAATAATAACCAAATCAAATTCATTTACAAATACCTAGTAGCCTAAAGCATGGTTTTCAGATGACCAAAGGGTAGTATGAGTTATTAGTTAGTACTATTTCTATCGCAAACTTTTTTACCTTAACAAATAAAATTACTAGATTAACTATTCACGAAAAATTTCTTATTATGAACATAATTTTAGTAATCTGAGTTACATTGCTATTTACTATACATTTCTTTATTCAGCCTCAAGCCCTTGCTATCCGGTCAATTTTTCACAAATTAGCGTGCCTGTCACAATTATTTTATTAATGCTCAGTAGTATCAAAATTATCACTCATTCCCCAAATACCCTGAATTCTCTTTCATTCAATTACAGTACAAAAAATGACTGAGTAAGTACGTCTTATACGTCTAATATTGCCAGCATATTTTACGGATTTACTGGCAATATTTAATACCTCAATGATGGTGATAAATCATACACCAAAAATCACAGCTTAAATTTTAGGAACAGGTACAGCTTCGTTAAATACTACACCGAAGCATATTGATACTATTTGTTCGACTTTCTCATCAAAACTAATGTCTCCAAATGCGGAGCCATCTAATAACGTTTGAGCGAATATCACAAAAATCATACTCAATAACGCATCCGTTGCAATTGGTCGAACTGGATATTGCGCGCGTAGTTGCTGCACTATATCTAATAACATCAGCTCAGTGTTAGATAATTTTTTACCCTCTGCCTTACTCACCAGTTTCTTTTGCTCTTGCATCATATGAAATATACACTCCGTTGGATGTAATGATGCCCATTTGATTAAACCACGAATCACCACTGTAAAACGCATTAATGGTTCTGATATATCATTACCATCAATAATTACAGCCTCTATTTGACCCAATATTCCACTTGTCAACGCTTGCGCTAGTTCGTCTTTACTCTTAAAATGAGTATACAAACTCGCTTTCGATTTAAAACCTGCCCCCATTCTAATCTCATCTATTGAGGCGCCTTCGTAACCCTTCACTGTAAATAACTTCAGCGCAACCGCTAAAATCTTACTTCGACTGTCTTGCCCCTCTACCTTTGGCGATGCTAGTAATGCACTCTCACTCATGGTTTTATGATTTTATTAATATATACATCGTATCCGAACGTTCGGATGTTGTATTAAAGTTAAAATATAACTTTGTGTTTTGTCAAGGAATTAGTAGGAATTAATAATTATGTATTTCTGGGAAGAAGATTCGATAGAGTATGAGTTATTCAAACAATACGAACGTCCACTGATAGCGTTGGGTGTAGATTTTAGTAACCAAGATGTTTGTGATGCGCTCGAAGGGTGTACATATGGTTTAGAGGATGCGTTTAGAAGGGCAATTGAGTATATATTATGGTTAAAGGAACATGATAGAGAAGTTTTTCCGAATGCAGTATTAATTAGTGCATTGCGGGGACAGTGGAAACCTTTGCATTGGCATTCTGAATATTTTGATAAACCAGATGTACAGTCTATTGGGCAAAAATGGTGGAACGGCGCCGCTAAAATGTGGGGGTGGGATATACGTAACCAGCTTGTCTCAGATGTATGTTACGAGAACGGCAAGGAATTTATTTTATTTATGAACGGTAAGTCATTGCTTGTGGAAACAGCTTGGCGTTGGGGATGGGAACGTGTACGCGAGTTTGCTGAAACGTAATATATTATCTGGGTGTAGCTTGCATTTGCATTTTAGGAGGGACTACTATTGTTAAACCTCGACGCGCTGGTTTGATAGGGCGCCGTATTAAAGATAAAATTTGGTATTGGCTTAAGATGGTTCCTAGAATGATTTTCATTTCGTACATGGCAAATGCCATTCCAATACATTGACGGTTTCCACCACCAAAGGGTAGATATTCGTAAGGTGAAAATTGTCGCTCTAAAAAACGTTCTGGAATAAATTGCTTCGGGTTGGGATATACTTCTTCACGGTGATGCGTGAGGTAAATATTAGGGATAATTAAAGTCTTAGCAGGTAACTCATACCCCATAACATTTAAAGGAGATTTTACTACTCGACTTGTGCAAGTTGTCAAAACAGGATAAATTCTTAGCGTTTCTTGACAAACTGCTGTTAAATAAGGAAGTTTGGCAAGTTGTGATGGTTCAAAACTATTTTGACAAAGTTCTGTTTGTAATTTTTCCTGTACTTTTGGTAATTGGTCAATCCAAGATAATGCCCAAACCAAAGATGAAGCAGTAGTTTCGTGTCCGATTACGAGTAATGTCACCAATTCATCACGTAATTCTTCATCTGTCATTGCTTGACCGTTATCATAACGAGCAGTCATCATCAAGCTTAAAATATCTTTACGATTTTCGTCAAAGTTCTTGCGAGTTTCTTGAATATGACTATAAATTAACTCATCCACCTTTTTAAGCAGATGCATAATTCTACCCCAAGGACTCCATACACCTAAATCTTTTTTCCAAAACTTAAATAATAAGGCGCCAGAAACTACAGGATAGCCGACTAACTCTAAAAGTGATATCAAGCAGTTACGCAGCTTTTCTAAATGTATACCTTCATCCAAACCAAACACAACTCGTAAAATTATGCGTATAGTAATTTCCTGCATAGCATTACGAACATTAAAAGGTTTCGTATCTTGCCAGCGTTCAATAACGTGTTGGGTAATATCTTGAATAGTGGTGCCATATGCACGCATTCTATCGCCATGAAAAGGAGGCGCCAACAACTTGCGTTGATTACGATGAGGTATACCGTCTAATACAACAATCGAATGACTACCAAAAAGATACCTTAAAATTTCATTTTCGCTACCAGCATCTAACTTACTGGCATCAGCCGTAAAAATTTGTTCCAGTGCTTTCGGGTGACTAAAATATACAGTATGATTACCACTTTTGTTTTTAATAGTAAAATTATCACCATAAACCTTTGCAAAATCTTCCAAATATTCCAAAGGCTGAAAAACTAGTTTCATCTGGCGTAACAAAGTCGGCATACTTGGACCATCAGGCAAATTTCTATCAAACATACACCAATTGATGAAGCGTTAATATAGTGCATTCATTATTGGTCGTAATGTTAGAAACTATTAACTAGAAAATCTGTACATTTTGAAACCAAATCTTTGTCTGTGTCTCTATGGTAAAATATAACGTTGTAATCAATGGCGGACCGTGATCGAACGTTATACCCTGCCCGAAATGGGCGCCCTTTGGACTGATGCCTACAAGTTTCAAACTTGGCTACAGGTAGAAATTGCCGTTTGTGAAGCACAAGCTCAGTTGGGTTATATCCCGCGTGAGGCAGTTGCCGAAATTAAAGCCAAAGCGAATTTTGACCCCGAACGCATCCTCGAAATTGAAGCAGAAGTCCGCCACGATGTGATTGCTTTTTTAACCAATGTTAACGAATATGTTGGTGATGCTGGACGCTACATCCACCTCGGCATGACAAGTTCCGATGTACTGGACACAGCATTAGCAGTACAAATGGTGGCGAGTTTAGATTTAATATTACGGCGCCTAGAAGATTTAATCGAAGCAATTCGTAAACGCGCGGGCGAACACCGTTATACAGTAATGATAGGACGTTCGCATGGAATCCACGCCGAACCAATGACATTTGGTTTCAAACTAGCGGGATGGTTAGCAGAAGCATTACGTAACCAAGAGCGTTTACAAAGCGTCCGCAAAAATATCGCCGTTGGTAAAATTTCTGGTGCCGTTGGTACGTATGCGAATATAGAACCGCGTGTAGAAGCATTAGCATGTGAGTCATTGGGACTTCGAGCAGATGCAGCATCAACACAAGTAGTATCGCGAGATATACATGCTGAGTACGTACAGCAACTAGCATTACTAGCAGCATCTATTGAAAGGTTTGCTGTAGAAATTCGTAACCTGCAAAAAACCGATGTCCTCGAAGTCGAAGAATATTTTTCTAAAGGGCAAAAAGGTTCTTCAGCAATGCCACATAAACGTAACCCTATTCGTTCAGAACGTTTAACAGGAATGGCACGAATGGTTCGTAGTTACGCAGTAGCAGCAGTAGAAAACGTTGCACTTTGGCATGAACGCGACATATCCCACAGTTCAGTAGAACGAGTTATGTTACCAGATGCGTGTATAATAACACATTTTATGCTTGTAGAAATGACCGAGTTAGTAAACAACTTACTCGTGTATCCCGAAAACATGGCCAGAAACATGAATTGTTACGGGGGTGTTGTATTTAGTCAAAGAGTCATGCTCACATTAGTAGAAAAAGGAGTACGACGCGAAGAAGCATATAAAATAGTGCAAGAAAATGCCCATACCGCATGGAATAAACTTGATGGTAACTTCCGTGATTTAATTACTCAAGACGCGCGGGTAAAAGAAAAACTATCATCCGAAGAAATTGAAGCTTGCTTTAACCCACAGCATCACCTTCAACATCTAGATGAGGTATATCAAAGACTAGGAATTTAAAGATGTTTGACAAATCAGATAAAGTTTAAACTGTTATTCTGAGCAAACTGTCATTCTGAGCCAATGTACACTGTCATTCTGAGCGCAGCGAAGAATCTCTTTAGCTTTCAACACTTTTAGATGCTTCACACCGATTGGCCCACATCCAAAGTCAATGTATCAAGTTGCCTTTGGATGTGAACAGTTTGCTCAAGTTGTTCCTTGGTTAATGTTAAACCGAGAAAATTTAGATATACTTGTTCATCCAAGCACAGGTGATGATGTCGCAGACCACACGAAACATGCTTTGTGGTTAGGTAATAAGTTAGAGTTAAATGTCGGGTTTCTTCGACGAATTAGTTCATAACCCATTTTGTTTAAACCATTTTTGCAGCTGTTTCCAACCATCTGAAGCTTCTTTCTCACGGTATGATGGACGATAATCAGCAAAAAAGGCGTGTGGTGCATTAGGGTAGACAATTATTTTAGATTTAGTATTGCTCAACTGCGCGCGCATTTGCTCGACTGTGTTTAATGGAATACCCGTATCTTTACCACCATATAATCCTAAAACTGGGACGGTTAATGTAGATGCTATATCAAGGGGATGTTGTGGTGTAATTTCTGTTTTGTCTCCTACCAGGCGCCCATACCAAGCAACTCCAGCTTTAACTTTCGGATTATGTGCAGCATATAACCATGTTATTCTACCACCCCAACAAAAACCTGTAATTCCTAATTTTGAAGCATTTCCCTTAGAAGATTTTACAGCCCAATTAACAGTAGCATCCAGGTCAGATAGTACCTGAGTATCTGGAACTTTAGCAACTATTGGACGAATTTCTTCGATACTGCTCAACTTGGATACATCACCTTGACGTATAAATAGTTCTGGAGCTATGGCAAGATATCCTAATTTTGCAAAGCGACGGGTTACATCTTGAATATGTTCGTGAACACCAAATATTTCTTGAATTACTAAAACTATAGGAAAATTTGTACCTCTATTTGGTTGCGCGCGGTAAGCTGGTATTTCTCCATCTGCAACAGGAATTTTTACGGCGCCTGCTATTAGTCCTTTTGTATTGGTTTTAATAACTTTGGCTGAAATAGGTTGCACTGCGAGCGCAAAACCTGTAGCGAGGGTAGCTGTTGCAATAAATTCCCTGCGTGTGATTTCTGGCATGATGTTTAGTATCTAAATATATAAGTTACTCAATAATATATCGATGAATAGTAAATGTGGATTAACGTTAGGTAAATATGCTCCTCTTCACAAAGGACATCAGTTCGTTATTGAGACTGCCATTTTGGAAACAGACAAGGTAGTTGTAATGATTTATGATTCTCCTGAAGTGACTAATATTCCTCTTGCTGTTCGTGCTAATTGGTTACGTTCTATTTATCCTAGTGTTGAGGTGATTGAAGCTTGGAATGGGCCAAGTCAAACTGGACTCACTCCTGAAATTAAGAAAATGCACGAAGATTATATTATCAAGCAGTTAGCAGGGCGGAAAATTACACATTTTTATAGTAGCGAATTTTACGGTGAGCATGTTAGTGAAGCGCTTGGTGCTATAAATAGACTTGTAGATTGTGAGCGTAATACTTTACCTATTTCGGCTACTCAAATCAGGGAAAATGCTTATGCTTGTCATTCTTATTTACATCCGTTAGTATACCGTGATTTGATTACTAATGTTGTTTTTCTTGGCGCCCCTTCAACTGGTAAAACAACGATTGCCTCACGGTTAGCTCAAGAATATAATACTCTATGGATGCCGGAGTATGGGCGTGAGTATTGGGAAGAGCATCAAGTTAATAGAAGACTTTCGTTGATGCAATTGATGGAGATTGCACAAGGTCATTTAGAACGAGAAGAAGCTTTATTGCGTCGAGCGAATCAATTTTTATTTACGGATACAAATGCACTAACTACTTATCATTTTTCGTTGTATTACCATAATGCAGTGGCGCCGGAGTTGGTGCAGCTTGCGATTGAATCGGCATCACGTTATGATTTGGTGTTTGTTTGTTCGGATGATATTCCGTATGATGATACCTATGACCGTTCGGGAGAGGTAAACCGCAGAATATTTCAAAAACAAATTGAGGGTGAGTTGATTGTTAGGAAGATTCCATTTTTTCGTTTATGTGGAAATCTTGATGAGCGCGTTCAGTTTGTTAAAAATGTGTTGGGTCAATATCGGAAGTATAGTAATATAGTTGATTATATATAAATGTTAGATTAAATGCTAGATTTTTGGAGTATTAATAATATTGCCTTTGAGGTGATTGGGTATCCAATGAGCTATATTGAGTTTATTGGAACAATTTTATATTTGTGGGCAACTTGGCTTGTTGCTAAACAAAAGATGCTGAATTGGTCTGTTGGTATTGTCAGTTCGGTGTTGTATATGGTGCTTTTTTTTCAAATCCGCTTGTATTCGGATATGTTGGAGCAGTTGTATTTTATTATTGTTAGTTTGTATGGGTGGTGGCGTTGGAGTACGCCTTTGAAGGATACTGGTAAAGTTTTGAGGATTAAATATAGTGAGCGACGTAGAATTATTTTGGTTGCTGCGATAACTGTGGGGGTTGCGTTTGCTTTGGGTGGTTTGATGAGTCGAGTGCATTTGTTGGTTCCTGTTTTGTTTCCGGAGAAAGCTTCTTTTCCTTTTTTGGATGCGCTTACTACTATTATGAGTTTTACGGCTATGTGGTTAATGGCGCTTAAAAGGTTGGAAAGCTGGTTTTATTGGATTGTTGTGGATGGTGTTGGGGTTTGGCTTTATTATGTTAAGGGGGTTAAGTTTGTTGCGTTGTTATATGTGATTTTGTTGTTTTTGGCTGTGTATGGTTTTAGGTGTTGGTTGAGGGGGGGAGGGTATGAGGGGAAGCACTGAAGTGCTTATTACGAGGGTGTTTGGGGTTCATCCTAGTTTCATGGGGACTACTGGCGCCCCTGGTGTTGTTCCTAGTACTAGTTGTAAGCCTTCGGGTAGTGCGTCTGGGTGGATGACTATGAAACCAAAGCGAGTGTAAAAGGGTATTAATTCTTTGAAACAAGATAAATAAATGGGTTCTCTTGCTTCTTCTATTAAATGCTCAATCATACATGATGCTAGTTTTTGGCGCCGATATTCTTTTTTCACGCAAAGATTAAATATTAATGAATATTTTTTAAAGACACGTAATTCGGCACAACCAACTACGGCACCATTATAATCGATAACCCAAAAATCGGAATAATCTTTTAATCTAACTTCATATAACAAATATATAAAGATAAGAAGTGCAAATATAATCGCGTTGAACCATAAGAATACACAACACAATAAAATTAGTGCCAGCGAGTAAAAATTGATGGGCAAAATGTTATTAGCTTCATTCCACGTCAGCAATAGTTTCTTAATTTTCCATTTGTCCCTCGAACGGGCATGTCTAATAAAAAAAGCAGGAGGCAGATAATAACGATTTTGCATCTTCACGCAAAAATATAACAGTTATACAAATATAGCCCTTACAAGCAAGATTTGTTTGTATGGCGCCATATTGTTCTATAAATACCACCCAAAAGGGTACCAGCAATACCTTGTTAGTTGCAGGATACTACGAATATGTAAAAACCAAACATCAATTACAAGGTATAAATTATGGCAAGAGGACACGGATTTAGCGCTCGTAATGGAGAAAATCAACCTCTAGGAGAGTTCACTCAAACAGGTAAATTTGGCAGATTGTTCCCTCGACTTCCTGCTTTTACTCCTAGCGTGCAAAAGTTAACTGAATTGGGTGAAGCAATGATTGACCCAAATCCAGAATTACCAGAAGGCGATAATAATCAAGTTCCAGCAGGATATACTTACCTTGGTCAGTTTATAGACCATGACATCACTTTAGATACAAGCAGTTTACAAGAAATTTTAGTTGACCCATTGGCTGTGAGAAACTTTCGCACTCCAATGCTAGACCTTGATAGTATATATGGCTCAGGACCTTTAGCACAGCCTTATCTTTATCGTTTAGATGACCCTAGCTTATTTTTAATTGGCGAAACTTCACAAGCAGGAGGAGACCCTAGCATTCCACCTGGGTTCCCTAATGATTTACCGCGCGTAAAAAGCGGTTTAGCAATTCTTGGTGATTCGCGTAATGATGAGAATTTAATCGTTGCACAGCTTCACTTGGCTTTTTTGAAGTTCCATAATAAAGTTGTTGCAGGTTTGAGAGATGGTAGTATCAAAGCACTTCATTCTATAGATAAACCAATTTTTGAGCAAGCAAGAGAGTTGGTTATTTGGCATTACCAGTGGATAGTACTCTTTGACTTCCTCGCGCACGTTATTGACAAAGACCAATTAGAGTCTGTGTTGAAAAACGGTAGAAGATTCTTTAAATTTAAAGAGCAACCTTTTATTCCTGTAGAATTTTCTGTGGCTGCTTTCCGTCTCGGACACAGTATGATACGCGCGGTATATGATTACAACCGAGTTTTTAGACCTGGTGGAGTAGTACCTGCAACACTAGATTTATTATTTACTTTTACCGCTAAGTCTAACCGAGACGGCGGCATAAATGTTCCAGTTCCTAGTGACTGGATTATTGACTGGCGAAGATTCTTTGATATTGACTCGAATGTAGCAACTAATCCTAGTCGCAAATTAGACACATCTTTAGTTGACCCTCTCAAAGATATACCTAATATTCCAGTGCCTACTTCATTAAGTGTTAGAAATTTGTTACGCGGTCGTAGCATGGGTTTACCATCGGGTCAAAGTGTCGCTCGGTTCATGAGATTCAAACCTTTATCTCCTGCCGAAATCGCTCAAGGTAAAGATGGCGCCGTTGCAGCGAAGCACAATTTGCACCTAGAATCACCTTTATGGTATTACATTCTCAAAGAAGCACAAGTTCAAGGTAAAGGGTTACGTTTAGGTCAAGTTGGAAGTCGTATTTTGGCTGAGGTGTTTGTTGGATTGTTAGAAGCTGATAGTAGTTCGTTCATAGCACGTAACCCTGAATGGAAGCCAACATTACCTGCTAAGGTGAATGGTACGTTTACAATGGCTGATATGCTTAATTTTATTGATGATGTAAATCCTATTGGGTAATTTTATCCCCTAGAAAAAATTAAAAATGTAGGGTGCGTAACGCCATAACAATATTTGAACGAAGCAATAATTTTGTAGCGTTACGCACCATAAATATTCTAAAGTAATTGCCACAGCATTAGATAAAAGTCTGCAGTTACAAAACTCAAAATAAAATATTCGTTAAGAGTAACTGTTCAGGAGACACCAGTTAATATCATTTGTAAAATTTTGTAAGTATAAAACCACCAATTAAATATTGAATGTAAAAATTTTTATGTTCGAGAGTAACAGAAAACTCTACGAGCCCAAAGCACGTGTGTAATTTTATTCCAATAGAACATTATGACTACACAAGGAAAACTGGAAGTCACTCTCAAAATTAATGAATTTCCAGCCACAGTTAAAACAGTGGAGAATAACTGGAAATCCTTTGATATCGACTGTGATGGTCGAGTTGTCACCGTTACTGTAAAGCCAAAAGTTTTTAAAAAGTTAGAAGATGCTCAAGCAAACTATCCAATGTGGGTAGCTGCAATTGCTGGTAAAATGGGTGATAATACTGAATCTGGATTCATATTAAGTGAGCCTAATATACAAGTATTTGAGAAATTATCTCGTCCAAAACAACCAGAAGCTACAGAGGATAAGGTTTCTACGTCGTAGATGCTTTCTACAGCGTTTTCTATTACCGGGTGCGCTGCCTTTAGCTAAAGTTAACAGCGCAGCCAAGAAGGCGCCGTTTTCTCTCTATCAACACTGCGGAAGTTACCATTTTCGGGGCTAAACCAAACTTCGCAAACACCGACACGACCGTTTCGGTTTTTGGCGACGTTGATTTCCATCAAGCCTTTGCTCAACGAATCTGGGTTGTAATACTCATCCCTGTAAATTAATAGTCCAATATCCATATCCTGTTCAATATCACCTGAATCTTTAATATCGGCTATACATGGGCGTTTATTAGCTTGAGTTTCCACCCCCCGATTAATTTGTGCCAAAGCAATTAATGGAACGTTAAATTCTTTAGCAATATCTTTACATGCTCCTGCAATGGCGCCGACAGTTTGTGCCCTATTTGAGGCTGCTCTGTCTCCAAGTTTTTGAATGTAATCAAGAATAATTAATCCAAGTTGACCTCGTTCCTTTTGAGTTCGGCGCAGTACGGAACGCATTCTGGTAGGATTTTGAGAACTAGCGGGTGAGTCGTCAATAATAATAGGTAGCTCGCTCAAAGCTCCAATAGCTGATGATAAAGCATCCCATTCACTTTTATAGACTTTGTTTTGAATCAGTCGTTGCGAATCAATTCCTGAATGCATTGCCAAGAATCGTTTAACCAGTTGCTCCTTAGACATTTCGGCACTAAAAAACACAACTGGTGACCCTTGAAGTGCCACTTGATTAGCAAGATAGCATCCTACCCAGGTCTTACCCATTGATGCCCTACCAGCTACGACTATTAAGTCTTTACGCTGGAGTCCTCCCATCAAGGAGTCGAGGTCAATTAATCCGGTAGTAAGACCAGGCGTTACTCCTTGCTTTAAATTTATAAATGCAGCAGGTAAGTACTCACCTATAGATTGTGGTTGAAATTTGTCACCTTTACTTTGAGTAAGGCTAAAAATTCTTGCTTCTACTGCTCCCAAAATCTGAGGTAATCCCGTGGCTGTTTCTTCCCCCAGTTGAGCGATTTCTAGGGCAATGGCGAGCAGTTGCCGACGCTGGTACTTTTCTATTATTAGTTCTGCCATTACATCAATATTAACCGCTGAAACAGTACTTTCTAGTAATTGGGCAAGTTTGTTTTTTCCACCCACGCGCTCTAGCTGCTTGTGGTTTTTTAGCCAAGTGGTTAGGGTTATTAAGTCAGTTCCAAGACCTTGTTGGTTGAGTGTTAATGCCGCGCGGTAGATGATTTGATGAGCGCTGATGTAAAAAGCTTCTGGTATTAAGATATCAACGACTTTATCAATAGCATACGGGTCTAATAAAATTCCTCCTAAAATTGCCTCTTCTGCTTCTATATTTTCATGTATTCGCGTCATTATTTAACTCCTTCCAAAGCTCTTGAATTTGTTCTGTAGAAATTAACTCTTCTTCAAATTGCTCCGATGCTTTATAAACCGGAGGGTTATATAATATTTGTTGCAGTTGTGGTTCATTTTTTGTCCAACCGTTTTCAATGGCACGGGCAAGCCATGCACCGGGACTTTTTACCAAGCCTTCTTTCATTGCTTGCTTAAGGGCTTCTATAGCAGCTAAAACCACGTCTGATGATGCTGTTACAATCTTTTTACTCAAAGTAGAATTGAGTTTAATTCCTAGCTCGAAAAGTGCCTGTTTAATTGTATCATTTATCTGAGACTGCTCCGTTTTTTTATTATTTAGCAACGTTACCTTTTTTACATCATAAGATTGCTCTTTACTGCGACTGAGACATTCATCTAGTTGTTGTTTCAGGTCATTGTTCTCTACCCTAAACCTTTCTAGCTGTTCTTCAATTAAGAGAAGTTGATACAGCTTACCAGATATAGCCTCAATCTGGTCACGAAATTTTCTATTTTCTGTCTCTAACTTCCTAATCCGCTCTTTAAGATGGGTGATTATAACTGTTCTAGATTTATCGGAAGCAGTCTGAGGTATAGAAGGAGAAGAAACTCCTTTTTGCTGCTCTTGTAAGTACTTAATTCGGTTTTTTATCTGTTCATATTTGTAAAGGTATTGAACTGATACACCAGCTTCCTTGGCAACCATAGGAAATGAAATACGCTTATTTTCCTTTACTAATTGGGTAATTGCTTTGTTAGTTTTATCCAGTGCCTCTTGGCGCTTCCTTTGAGTGGCTTCTTTCAAAGCTTCTATTTTCCGTTCAGTTCCCATTGCCAGTCTCCAGTGAGTTAATTATGTTTTGCAAGTTCGACGCTATCCTCTCATTCATTTCAATCTGACGAGTCCATCCGTTAGCCCTAGCCTTCTCAATAATCTTTTCAGTCTGCTCTAACTGCTGCTTATGTTGTTCAATAAACTCAGTAGTGGTACGAAAGTGAGTGCAGGTTAGACAGGCATTAGCATGAGGGCATTCCTTCATAGGGACTGGTAAAGCACAAGAGCCATTAGGCAGTGCCTGAGCTTGGATATTTCTTTTAAACCATTGCAAATCAACAGTATTAAGCTCTGGGTTAATAGGCTCAATTACTTGACCAGCAATATTAACTATTTTGCTCTGATACTTAATAATTTCCTTTTTTAAGGTTCGATCATGAATATGGGCATAGTGCATTGTCATCTCAGGAGATAGGTGTCCTAGATACTTCTGAATAATATGTAAAGGCACACCACTATTTACCATTGAAGTACCTACAGTATGACGAAACTGATGTGACTGAAAATTATAGTAATTACCATTAGAGTCCGTAATACCTTTCTCATAAGCAAGTTTTTTCAATGACATAGTGAATGCATAAGGTGTTATTGGTTTACGTCCGTTTCCACGAGGTTTTGGAGCTACAAACAAAAACGGATTTTCTTGGTTTCCCCAGTCAACTTTAACGGAAGCTTGCTGTTCTTGAATAACACGAGCTAACTCTCTACTAATAGGGATAGTATGTTCTTTTTTCATTTTTGATTGATAGTGTTTTAAAAACCAATCACCTGTGGCATCTTGTAACAAACAGTCAAAGTCAAGTTGACAAAGCTCACTAATCCTACGTCCGGTTTCTATCAAAACCAATAACATTCTTTTAAAATGAGGTAGCAATGAATCCATATGTTGTTTTAACTGCTCCATTACTTCGTCAGGGATGTACCTGGGTTGATAATCAGAACGTTTAGGAGCATCTTCTTTATAAATTAAGGGTAAGGAAGGCAAGTTTGCCCATTTTTCTCTAGCTGCCATTGTTAAAAATTCGTTTAGATGCCAAATGCTCTGCTGTCTTAGTGCCTCTGTTACTCCAGAACTGGTCATATAAGCATAGTAGTCAAGTATCAAATTGCGGTTATATTTCTCTGGAGGTATGTTATATGCATGTTCATTTATAAATCTAGAGAACCGCTTTAAATTAAATAGCTTATGACAACAAGTAGTACTTGCCTGGTTCGTAGAACAATATTTCATCCACGATTTAGCAGCTTGTCTCATCCAAGGCTGCAAAATGTCTAGAAAGTTCAAACGATAAAAAGTTGTTATAGGATTATGTTGCCCACAAACTTTTTTGAGATTCCAAACGTCCTTTTCAAACTCAGGACGGTTATCGTAAGCTGACTTTAAGTCTCGATATAAAGCTCGAAGAAAACAAATTCTTTTGTCTAGTTGCTTGCTTGAACATAGTTCCCCTTTTGCGTTTACTCGGTGTTTTACTGTTTCATAAATCTTAGCTTTTTTAGATATATATGAGCGAATGGATATCTCCCAATGCTCTAAGCTTTTGTCCATTAAGGAAACAGTTTTTGGAGCAGTTTCGTTAATCCAGTTGCAAACCCAATCAACCAACGAAGGCGTTACAGTCCAAAGCGTCGATGCCCGCTTCTCTCCAGATTGAACTCTTGACCAAAGAACAAACTTTAATTCAGTGTTTATTGAATCAGATAAACAAGTAAAAGTTAAATAACGTCCAACTTTCTTCCAGTCTGTGCGGTCTAAGATAACAGGGCATTTTTCCCTATCCCATACATTGTTCGCCCAATAAGATGGCAATTGATTAAATAAATCAACTTGCGTGAAATTAATTTGAGAATTCTTGCTTAGAGCCATTTTGTTTTTGTCTCTCCTTCCATTCGTTAAAAGCAGCTTTCATGTCCTCATCATTTAGATGAGTGTACGTATTAATAGTGGTTTGGACATTAGCATGACCCAAGCGTTTCTGGACATACGCCATGTCCCAACCAGCTCTAATTAATTCAGTTGCATGGGTGTGTCTTAGTAGATGCGGGTAAGCATCTAACCTTGTCTTTTTACGCAGTCGCCTAAATAAACTGTCTACCGCCGCATAAGTCATGGGACTGCCGAGGCTACCCTCCCAAATATTTACAAACACATAATCAGAGTCAATTACTGTAGGATATTCTTCTATCAAGTAGTCTGAATAAAGCCTCATCAAGTCTTTACTAACATGAACTACCCGCTCTGATGCCGACTTTGCCCTGGCGCCATTAAAGTTATCTAACCTGGGAACAACATGAATTTCATTCTCTCCGGTTGAGCGAATATCCTCATGCCGCAAACCTAGCGCTTCCCCTATCCGCAGACCACTTTCATATAAAAGACAAACCAAAAATTTGTCTCTAATACGATTACAAGCATCTACTAACTGCTTGACTTGTTCAGTAGTAAGGCAACCAGGGAATTTTTTAGGTTCTTTGATTTTGAGCAGTCGCGTTCTAATTTCCTTACTTTTACTAATGTGATGCAGAAAAGGTTTGTACTTACGCCCTGGTTGAAATTGGTAACGATAGGCATTTACATCCTCGATTGCTCCTAGGCGCTCCTGAAAGTCGTAAAATCCGCAGACCGCAGACAGAATCGTGTTTATAGTTTTCTCTGTTCTTTTAGCTTTGAAGGATTGTAGTGAGACAACTTTTGGGTCTGGACTGCGGAGCCAATGAATGAAATCAGCCAAATTTTCTAACGTTATTTCCTTCCAATCCAAGTGAGAATCTTGTAGAAACTCCCAAAAAAGCTTTAAATGCCCTGCATAAGACTCAATCGTATTGGGCGATCTCTCGAGGCTTTCCAAATAACGGAGGTAAGTTTGTATTGGTTGAATGGGTAAGTAATCATTGCCAATAACTATCCAAGTTATGCGCCCAGAGTCTGGCAGTCGGACTCGTTGAACTTGTATCACTATTTACGTTAACTACCAAGGTTTATAACTATAACATAATTATAAATAACGTGCAACTAAGCAGTAAACGAGCATTGTTGTTGTTGTTGTTTAATAAAAATATATTGAACGATATAAGAAAAAAAACCCAAACCAGAACCTGAAGCTGTTGCTTCATAATTGTGATTAGTCGAGCAAATTGTCATTTTGAGCGCTTCACTATGGGCGGGCAGGGATGCCCGCCCCACAAGATGAGATGCCCGCCCCACAAGATGTAAACATTAAAATTAAGATAAAGAACCTCCACCGTCAATCCAAACTTCGGTACCTGTAATATATCTAGATGCGTCTGATGCTAAAAATAATACAAGTTCTGCTACATCTTCGCTACCGAGGGCAGTATTTTTTGTCAAGGGAATATTATCTTTGATAAATTCGCCTAAATTTGGTATCCAATCTAGGTGACGTTTGGTAACGCTTTCTTCAATACCTGTTAGTACTCCACCTGGACAGATTACATTTACTCTAATTTGATTGGCTGCTAGTTCGAGTGCTAACATTTTTGCTAAAGTTACTTGAGCCGATTTGGTACATGCATATGCCGTGGCGCCTACTTTTCTGAAGCTGCGAGTACCATTAATGGATGATGTAATTATAATTGAACCACCTTGTTTTTTAAGATGAGGTACTGCGTACTTTAAAGTTAAAAATGTGCCGTTCAAATTAATATCGATTGTTTGTTGCCACTCGTCGATTTCAATATCTTCTATTGGCGCCCATACTCCGTTAATACCCGCATTTACAAATAATATATCAATTCTTTCAAACTCATCAATAATTTTTTGGAATGCTTGCTGCATTTGATTAGCATCGGCAATATTAGCAGCAATCGCCATTACTACACCTTCAGCATGTTGAATCTTGCTAACAGTTTCGTCTGCCCCTTCAATATTACGGTCAATAATGGCAATTTTGGCGCCTTCGGAAGCTAACAAAACTGCTGTAGCACGCCCAATTCCAGAACCACCGCCAGTTATAACTGCAACTTTATTTAAGAGCTTCATATTATTCAATTATATTCTTTATCATTAACAATTTTGAATTAAATAATTAGGCGCCAGCATATATCCTTCGACATAAAAAAGAGACGTAGTTTACCACGTCTCAAGAATTGGCTTAAATTTAAACTTGATAATTCTACGCTTCTTGAGGAACCCATACCGAAACTGAACCAGCAGGACAACGGAATTCTGCCCAACCTTCTTCGTTAGTTGTAACAGGTTCGCTGATATGTTCGGTAATGTCTATATAAGTACGGTTAGGTTGCCCAACTTCCATGTACTTAGTACCTTCACTACCATTACTGACTACAACTGCCATTCCACCTGGATGCTCATCGTCACCTAGTCTAGTCCAACCAATTGTGTTAGCATGGTCAAAATAATCATACTGGTCGCCGTATGCGTAAGTTTGACGTGCGAATAAATATTTATCAATTAACCACTTGTGACTATCTATCCAAATTTCGTACTCATTACCATCATTCGCATAGTCTTTGTAATGGGCGCCGTAGTAATCAGGATAAAATATGCATGGATATCCATCGCGACGCAGTAAGATTAACGCATATGCTAATGGTTTAAACCAACTTTCAACGACTGACTCTAAAGACTGTAAAGGCTGAGAATCATGATTATCTACTAGCGTTACAGCTAAAGTAGGTTGTTGCTGTACTAATGTATTATCAAAAATGGTTCGTAAATCGTAGTCATTACCAGACTTACTAGCAACGTGAAAGTTGTAGTGAAGAGGCGCGTCAAATAATGTTACTTTACCATTGGTGACAGAAATAAAGTTATGTAAAGCCTCTACATCATATGACCAATACTCACCAACTGCAAAAACTTCACGTTGTACATAATTACGAACATGCTCTAACCATTCTAAAAAGAAATGTGATGATACATGTTTTACAGCATCAAAGCGAAAACCATCAACATTAGTAGTATCTAAATACCACTCACCCCAATACTTTAACTCTCCTTTGACTTCTGGGTTGTCCATATCTAAATCGCAACCCATTAAATAGTCAAAATTGCCTTTTTCTAAATCAACGTTGTGGTCAAATTGTTTATCTCTAAGTAAATAAATTGCGTTTGCTTCCCCATTGTAAGCATTGTAATCGATTGCATCGAAGTGCCACCAATGCCATTCCATAGTGGAATATTTACCATTGCGACCTGGGAAAGTAAAATGTGTCCAAGCTTTTATTTTTTGATATTCCCCTACTACATCATCACGGTTGTCGGGGTTGAAGGGTGTTGCTTCTGCTTCTTCTTCATGGTCGGCGCCCATTTTATGATTGAATACAGCATCAGCATATATCCTAATGCCTGCTTTTTGTGCAGTTTTAATCGCGTGCAAATACTCTTCTTTAGTTCCGTATTTTGTCCGCACAGAACCTTTTTGGTCAAACTCACCTAAGTCAAACAAATCATAAACACCATAACCAACGTCCATTCCACCACCTGTACCTTTATAAGCAGGGGGTAGCCAAAGCGATGTTACACCAATTTTCGCTAATTCTTCGGCATTCTCTGCCACTTGTTTCCATAAACTACCATCCTCTGGGTTATACCAGTGGAAGTATTGCATCATTACACCATTTACTGCGGTCATATTTTTTAAGTATGTGTTTAATAAAGAAGTGGTAAAGCAGGATACGCGAAAAATGCCGCCTCAGCACTGCTATTGAGCTAGATTATGTATTTTTATTAATGATTATGTAATCAGTCTTTAGTTAATTTGATTTACTATCTTTAGGAGAGGTAAGTAACTATGCTTAGTATCTTAAGATAGATATGCTGGCAACGGATGATGAACGGATGTAACGGATAAGTTATCTGTCACAAACAAGGATTTGCCTTCTAAAATAACCCATCCGTTACATCCGTTCTATCCGTTGCTAATCTTCATTTAGCATAGTTTCGATGGTGGCGAGCATTTTTTCTAGTTGCTTACGCTTTTTGGGATTGTCCCACAATTTAGCTTTGAGAAATTGACTTGATAGAGTTTTATAGCGTTCTTTAAGAGTTGCTGTTTCATTATTACTTGTTGCAGGCGCCGAGAGTTCGCGAATCAGATTTTTTATTGCTGACAATGATAAATCTTCGGCAACTGCTTTTTCTAATAATAATGCTCGCTGTTCTGGGTCTTTGATTCTAGATATTGCTAACGCTTTGGTATATTCTAATTTACCATTACTGAGTATTTTTAATACGTCGTCTGGTAAGTTTAGTAGTGGTAAGCGAACTTTAATAAATGATTCCCAGGTCAGGCGCCCTATGGTTTTGAAGAGTTCTTGAATTGCGATACTCTCTGGTTGGGAGAAAACGTTTTCCTTCTGTGAATCGTCACCTCTGTCACATGCGTTACGCATTTTATAGAAGTGGCTTGTAATTTCACTTTCTTGTTTGTGAAGTTGTATTGCTAGCAGTGAAATTATCGCACTCGCTTCTTCGACTGGGTTGAGGTCTTCGCGTTGAAGGTTTTCGACGAGACGGACTTGAGCGGTGGTGTAGTCATCGAGGTCGAGAATGTTGACGGGTACTTCTGTAAGTTCGGCAATTTTAGAGGCTCGCAGGCGCCTTTCTCCAGAAATTAATTCGTATCTGTTATTCGCTAATGGTCTAACTAATAATGGTTCGAGGACACCAAATTTTTCGATCGAGCGAGCTAGTTCATATAACTTTTGCTCGTCAAAGTAATGTCGAGGTTGTGAAGGTGGTAAGTTAATGAGAGAAATGGGGATGCTGTTGGTTTTGATTTCACTCACTTCATCATCATAGGCGCCGCTTTGGTTACTTAGTAAAGCGGCTACTCCTTTGAGTTGACTTGTATAAGGTAGTTCTTTTTTGGTTTTCACTTGAGTTTCTCTAATTTGGATGCTGTTTTTTTGAGAACTTCAACGGCTGGATTTTTAGGACTAGATAAAGCAATAGGTAGTCGTGCTTCGCTAGCATCGGCAAATGCAATTGTTTTTGGTATCGGGTCAAAGACCGTAGCAAGGGGTGATAACTGTTCTAAAATTGCTTTACTAGTTCTGCTTTCTTGAGCAGTACGGGAATCATACATTGTTGGAATGAATCCGGCAATAGCTAATTGTCGATTGGCACCTTTTTTTAATGCTGCGACTGTTTTAAGTAATAAATCAGTTCCCTGAAATGATTTAAATTGACATTGAATTGGCACTAATACATGAGTTGCAGCTACTAAACTCACTACACTCAAAATACCTAAAGATGGTGGACAATCGATAAGAACGTAATCGTAATTATCTAATATTGGCGCCAATGCATTTTTTAAACGCATTTCTCGCATTAAAGCCGAAACCAACTCAAGTTCCGCTGCACTCAAGTTGATATTAGCAGGCGCTAGTGCCATATTGTGAATCAGTTCGGGATATATAGGTAAATCCTCTTCTCCAACAATTGCTTCATATACAGTTTTGTCTAAAGAATCAGGGTCTAAACCCATAAAAGTAGTTAGACTTGCTTGGGGGTCCATGTCTACCAGTAAGACACGGTTTTTTTTCCTTTGTGCAAGGTGATAACCCAAGTTCATGGTTAAACTTGTTTTACCAACGCCTCCACTTTGGTTAAATAAAGCCAGAATGCGAGTTGTGGACACTGTTTTAAGTTAGAACATTTGCATTAGACAAATGGAGATTGTACCGCTCGGTGGAATATATTACAACTGATTTTAGTAATAATTTTTAATTTAACCCAAAAATAAATGTGGAGAATATGTTGGGACGGGCAAGGATGCCCGTTCCACAAGAGAAGTTTATCTGTATCCAGATGCCTGTAATGTAAATAATTCGGCATATCTGGCGCCTTTTTTGAGGAGCTGTTCGTGGGTTCCTTCTTCAATAAGTTCTCCACCTTCGATGACGATAATTTTGTTTGCCATGCGGACGGTGGAAAAACGGTGTGATATTAAAAAGACCATTTGGTGTTTGGTCAAGGTTCGTAGTCGTTCAAAAATTTCAAACTCTGCTTGGGCATCTATGGCAGAAGTTGGTTCGTCTAATACTAGAATATCTGCATCGGTTCGCATAAAGGCGCGCGCAAGGGCTATTTTTTGCCATTGTCCACCCGATAGTTCTTGTCCGTCTTTAAACCATTTACCCAACTGGGTAGAAAAATTATCGGGTAATTTTTCAATAAAAGGTTTCGCCATACCCTTTGATGCTGCCATTTCCCATTGCTTTTTATCATCAATGCGCTGCACATCTCCAACACCGATGTTCTCACCGACTGTAAACTGGTAGCGAACAAAGTTCTGGAAAATAACTCCAATACGTTGACGTAATATATCCACATCCCACTCTTGTAAATCCAAACCATCGAGTAGAATTTTTCCAGAGTCAGGATTATATAGTCGAGTTAGAAGTTTGATTAATGTTGTTTTACCGGAACCATTTTCACCAACAATTGCCAGCTTTTCTCCTGGTTTAAGGTGAAAGGATATATTGTTAAGCGCTGGCTGATTATTTCCTGGATAAGTAAAGCTAACATTTTCAAATCTAATTCCGTCGTTTAGCTCCACTCCCTTAGTCGCTTTTCCCACTCGCGTTGGAACTTCCGCTTCCAAAAATTCGTATAAGTTGGATAGATATAAATTATCTTCGTACATTCCACCTATCGATGTTAAGGCGCCGGAAAAAGTTGCTTGTCCTTGGCGAAACACGGTAATATACATCGTCATATCTCCCAAAGATATTCGCCCCGCTACTGTTTCAATAACTATCCAGGCATAAGTAATATAGAAAGTAATGTTACTAAGCAACCCTAATAAGTACCCCCATAACCCTCGTCGCAACGTTAAATCTTTGTCTTCATGAAAAAGTTGATGGAAGTTATTCCTATAACGTCGCAGTAACATGTCTCCCAATTGGTACAATTTTACTTCTTTTGCAAAGTCTTCGCGTGCTACCAGTGTTTCTAAATAAGATTGTTGTCGAGTTTCCGGCGCCCTCCAGCTAAAAAGGCGAAAAGCTTGCGAAGCGAATTTAGTTTCACCAATAAATGAAGGAATAGCAGCAACGACTAATATTATTACAGCCCATATCGAAAACTTGACTAATAAGGCGCCGAACGTTAGTAGAGAAAGAGCATTCTGAACCAACCCAAAAGTCCGAGTCACTAAAGATAACGGACGCGATGAAGCTTCACGACGTGCGTTAGTCATCTTGTCATAAAACTCTGAATCTTCAAACTGGGGTAACTCTAAAGTTAGAGCCTTACTTAATATAAGCTCATTAACTCGTTGTCCAAGCAATGCCCGTAACAAAGACTGGCAAATACTTTGTCCACGTTGACTTGCTGCCAGCAATATAACAGCTATAGCTTCCAACCCAACAAACATCAACGGACGATAAATATCATTCTTTGACTGTGCTGCTGCAACAACGGCATCTACAATGAACTTACCAATATAAGCCATTGCAGCAGGCAATATACCCCCAGCTAGTGTCAACACTCCAAAAATAATAGTAAGATTTCTGCTCGTCGTCCATACCAAATTTATAGCACGCCCACTATAGCGAAAGACACCCAGAGATTGGCGCAGCAAATTCCCAATGTTACTAGTTCTCATATTTCTAATTGTAGTATAAAACTTCAAATAAACCCGGTTTCTACCCAAAATTCTCGTTTTTATTACAATTTCTCAACAGAAACCTGGTTTCTTTTACCAATTGTTACAAAAAAGTTACAAATTTGTAAATATTGACTCATTTTTTGTTTTATACTATTAATATGTAAGCCTTACTTTTCTACACAAAACTTTAAGTTTTCAAAAATTAGTATCAATTATATAATAAAATTATTAAGTAATACTTAAACAATCATTATATTTAAAATTTCTAATTTACAGCACAAAGCCTAATAATTAAAACCTTTATAACTAAAAATGATGAAGAATAGGTAATTCTAACATTTGCGGTAATTATCGATGCTATTTTTGTAAGGCAAATATAAAACAGAGATATAGTCAAATTAGGGTAAATCGAAATGATTAACAAAATATTTAAATATTCGAGTTGTGATATAGTTGTAAAGTATGTACTCGATGATTTAAAAGCAACTTTAAATCACACTAATATGACTTCTCGCACTAGTGATATGCTAGCTAAAGAGTTTGAGTTATTTGAAAAAATGAAACCGCAAGAGCAATGTACTTGTTATCACATTATTTTTTCAATAGATTCTCGTGACTCAGAAAATCCTTTAGGACAATGTAATCAACACCTCAGTGAATATGACTACTATCAACTTGCACGCAGATATTTAGAACAGATGGGTTTTTTGAGCGGAGATGGAATGCACAAAAGTCAATATGTAATGGCACTAACACAAAACGTAGATGAACAAGATGTACATATTGTTGTTTCCCGTGTTCGCATGGATGGCACAGTTGTCTCAAATTATTTAGAAGAGCAGCGCAATGAATTTGTTGTAAACCGACTCAATAACGAGTTTGACATGCAAGATTTAACACACACATATTAAAAACTTTCAAAACTCTTGTGGCTTTTGTGGAACGGGCATCCCTGCCCGTTTCTAGTTCCCAATTTATAATAATATATTTTTTTACCACAGAGACACAGAGGCACAGAGGTAAGAGTTTAAGTGTATTAAGAACGGGCAAGATGCTCATTCCACAATAAGTTTATCAATCTGATATATAATTACAAACGATAATAAAAATTAAAGTTATTTAAAGTATAAAATCTTAGTTTCATCCAGTTAAATAGAGCTACCAACATCTTGCGTAATTTTGTGTAAATTTTAATTAATCTAGAATCTGGATATTCTAATTGTTGTTGCTTTTCAAAATAGTCTGACATTTCTTTCATATTAGACTCACCTTTTTTGACTCGCACCATTTCGGTTCTGTCTTTAAAAAATGAAATTCCCTTCATTTCACTCCAGCGTATAGTTAAACCAGCTTTTGCTGCTGCCAACCCAATAGCGTTACCTTCACCGTCTAACACTCCATTCAGTTCAAAGTAAGGCGCCAGTTTTCCCCAGTATTCTATAAACTTATCTTCTTTACCGTTGTCTTTTGTAACTGCGAATAAATATTCGTAAACAAACTTAATGTTTTCCCAATCTTTGTCTAAATCTAGTTTCTTCGCAGCTTGACGTGTAATTTTATATTCTTTTTGTAATTTTGTGTCAGCTGTTTTTTCTGCAATTTTGATATATTTTTTGGGCATACTATCACATGCGCGCGCTGCTATTCCCGGTTCTTTAATCCATTCTATCGGCGCCATTGGTGCTAAAATTCTCATATCCGCATCGATATATATACACGAATCGCAGTGCAATAAAGCTTTACTAATTGCAAATCGTTTATCGTGATAACATTTTATACCTTGCTGTTGATGTTTATAACTAATAACGTTGGATTGATGGCTAAAATCTTGGGGTCTGTCTGTTAATATAATAAACTTTGTGCTTGGAGAATGTTTTTCTATATCCTGTGCAAGTAACAATGCCAGCGTGCGGTATTGCTGGCCTATTGCCAAGCTACAAAAACAAAATTCGGAGTTATTTTGAATCATGTTTTTAAATCCTAAAAATAGAGGTACTCAAAACAAGCACCTCTATTTAGGATATATCGTAATTTTAAATCTAGCTCATTGAATCTAAATCTAAAGAACTCATTCCGCGTGTTTCAACGAAGGTCATCATGCTGCCAAGCTGTACCCACATAAGTAAACATGTCAACAGCGCAATAGGTAAACCTATAGCAAACGCAAGACTTGGAGGAAACCCAAATATTTCTAAACCTGACACTAAAAACGACACGAGACCAATAGTTACACCCAAAAATGGGAATGATAAAGCTTTTTTAGATAAAGTAGTCCCAGACTTCTCGGCGCCATCGCTTTGCCATTTAGTCACAACTGTTTTCAAAGTTCCAGCGAGTGCTGCACCCGATGTCACAGCCGCAAATAATCCAAATACAAGTATAAAATATGGCGGGTAGGTTGGGTAATAGTACACGCAGGACTCCTGTTTTAATTTTGAACGTTAAATAAATTATGCCTTTGTAACAATAGTTTACTGTACAAGCGACAACTTAACAAAAACCTTCCTACTCTTGTTACATCTTTATATTGCTTGGGCATACTAACAGCAGAATTTGCTATATAACTATGCTGCGTACTAAATTGGTGGCGCCACACCTTACTAAGCTATATAACAACTGGGTTGTGATAACCGTAATGCTTACAGCAACCCACTATGTTTTAGCTAATCTTTCTCAGTTTGTTTCGTTCAAGGATGGAGCATCTGCTATTTGGCCTTCATCAGGTCTGTACCTAGCAATGGTTTTATTCCTCGGTAGACGAGTTGGACTACCTATTTTGTTGAGCGAGCTTACCGTCAACTCCCTCTTGTTCTATAAAGATATTCCAACGATTCTTGGCATATCTTTTATTAGTACTATAGAACCATTAATTACAGGATGGTTGTTGAATCGTTTTTTGAATAGTAACCGCTCAGAAAGGCGCCTGTTTGACAGTTCGCGAAATGTGTTCAAGTTTCTGATTCTAATTCTGCCAAGTCCGATAATAACAACTAGCTTTGCTGTCGCTGTGTTGTGTCTCACTGGAAAAGCTTCTTGGGAATTTTATGGAGTAATTTGGCAAACTTGGTCTATTAGTGTAATTACTGGTAGGTTAATTATTACACCCTTTGTATTGGTTTGGGTAAGTCAATTTTGGCGGCATATACAATTCAAATTTTCAACAGTAGCAGAATTTGCAGCGTTACTGATTTTACTAGTAATTATCAGTAGATTTGCTTTTTGGGTTGGTAATCCTGTGGAATATATGATGATTCCACTATTATTATGGTCGGCTTTTCGGTTTGGAGCAGCACAGTCAACGCTACTGGTAGTCGTAATTTCTGCTGTCGCTATTTTTGGAACTGCTCGTGGTTTAGGAGCATTCGTCCAATCTTCAGTCACAGAATCTTTAATGCTATTACAATCTTTTATTTGTGTAATTGCATTGACAAGTTATTTTCTTTTAGCTGTTATTCATGAAAACCGCACGGCACAATTTAAATTAAAGAAAGCAAATGAAGAATTAGAGCAGCGAGTTACAGAGCGTACAGCAGAACTACAACAAGCGAAAGAAGTTGCTGATAGTGCAAACTATGCTAAAAGCGAGTTTTTGGCTAATATGAGTCATGAGTTAAGAACCCCGCTCAATGGTATTTTGGGATATGCTCAAATTTTGACACGTTCTAAAGCGTTACCTCAAAAAGAAAAACATGGTGTTGATATTATCTACCAATGCGGCGCCCATTTGCTGACGTTGATTAATGATATTCTCGATTTATCTAAAATTGAAGCTCGTAAATTAGAACTGTATCCTCAATCTTTTTACTTTCCAGCATTTTTACAAGGTGTCGTAGAAATTTGTCGTATTCGTGCTGACCAAAAAAATATTGAGTTTATTTATCAACCTGATACTAATTTACCAGAAGGAATTCAAGCCGACGAAAAACGCTTACGGCAAGTATTAATTAATTTGTTAGGTAATGCTATTAAGTTTACAGATAATGGCGCCGTTACTTTTAAAGTAGATGTTATTGAGTCGAGAGGAAAACACAGTAAATACATTAAATTCCAAATAATAGATACTGGTGTAGGTATTGCCGCAAACCAAGTTGATGCCATATTTCAAGCATTTGAACAAGTAGGTGACCAAAAGCGTCAGTCTGAAGGTACAGGTTTAGGACTAGCTATTAGTCAAAAAATCGTTCAGTTAATGGATGGAACTATTCAAGTTACAAGTCAGTTGGGTGTGGGAAGTAACTTTTACTTTGAAGTCGAACTACCTATTGATTATAACTGGGTACAACAAACTAACAGGCGCCAGCAAAAAATTATTGGCTATACAGGGCAAAAACACTCCATTCTAATTATAGATGACCGTTGGGAAAATTGTTCGGTAATTCGCCACTTATTGGAACCTATTGGTTTTGACGTTATAGAGGCGCCTAACGGTCAAGAAGGATTAAATAAAATTCGCTCCCAACAGCCTAACTTAGTCATTACTGATTTAGCAATGCCTGTTATGGATGGCTTTGAAATGTTAAAACAAGTGCGTCATTCAAAAGATTTAAACAACTATATAGTAATAGTATCTTCTGCCTCGGTTGCAAATATTGATAGACAAATGAGTTTAGATGCAGGAGGAGATGA
Source organism: Calothrix sp. PCC 7716 (assembly GCF_019977735.1). Lineage (GTDB taxonomy): Bacteria > Cyanobacteriota > Cyanobacteriia > Cyanobacteriales > Nostocaceae > Dulcicalothrix. Next base: position 9,003,751 of record NZ_AP025018.1, read on the forward strand.
TTTTCTTCCTAAACCTGTACAAGCAGATGAATTATTCGCCATCTTAGAAAAACATCTAGATATAGCTTGGCAATATGAATCTGAAGACAAGGAAATTTCCAATTCTCTAGAATCAAATGATACAACAATAATTACACCACCCAACGAAGCATTACAGGCATTACTCAAGTTAGCTCAACAAGGTCGCTTGAAAAAAATTACCGAAATGGTCGAAGACTGGGAACAACGCGATATTACGTATCAACCGTTTGCAAATTTAATTAAACCACTTGCAAAGCAATTTCAAACCAAGAAAATAGAACAATTAATTGAATCTTATTTAAATCAAGGGGATGTATGATAGATAATGGATTAATCTTGATTGTAGATGATACACCAACAAATTTAGAAGTATTATCAGAAACTTTGTATGATGCTGGATTTGAAGTTGCAATCGCTCTAGATGGAGAAAGTGCATTAGCACAGGTGCAGGTCGGTGACTTTGATTTAATTTTACTCGATGTTATGATGCCCGGTATCGATGGTTTTGAAACTTGTCGGCGCCTAAAAGCTGACTCAGTAAGTAACCATATTCCTATAATATTTATGACCGCTCTTTCCGATAATGAAAGTAAAGTCAAAGCATTAGAAATAGGCGCCGTAGATTATATTACCAAACCCTTTCACGAAAAAGAAGTACTAGCACGAGTAAAAACACATCTGAAATTACACAAACTTACCCAAAGCTTAGAACAAAAAGTTACAGAACGCACTGCTCAACTAACCGAAGCATTAGAAAACTTGAAAACTTCTCAAGTTCAACTAGTAAATAATGAAAAAATGTCAGCACTCGGTAACTTAGTAGCAGGGGTAGCACACGAAATCAATAATCCAGTCGGCTGTATTAGCGGCAATATAAACCATACCGAAGCATATTGTAAAGACTTATTCAAAATAATTAGCATTTATCAACAAGCTTGTCCCCAACTTTCCCAACATCTTCAACAAGAATTAGAAGCATTAGACTTAGAATTTTTACACGAAGACCTACCAAAAACAATTCATTCTATTCAACTCAGCACCCAACGTATCAAAGAAATAAGCAACAGTCTCAGAACCTTTTCCCGTGCAGATAGTGATTATCCTATTCTATGCAACATCCATGAAAGTATAGATAGCACAATTTTAATTCTCAAACATCGACTTAAAGCCACAGAAAACAGACCAGAAATTCAAATCATCAAAAACTATGGTAATATTCCCCATATCGAATGCTACGCTGGACAACTAAATCAAGTATTCATGAACTTGTTAGCCAATGCCATCGACGCACTAGAAGATTCAAACACTGGACGTAGCTTTACCCAAATTGCAGCCAACCCCAATTGTATAACCATCACCACCAAAATCAGCGACAATAAATTAATAATTACCATTAAAGACAACGGTAAAGGAATCACAGAAAACATCAAAACACGTATATTTGACCAACTATTTACTACCAAAGAAGTTGGTAAAGGTACAGGATTAGGACTAGCCATCGCACGACAAGTCATCGTAGAAAAACATCGTGGAACAATCAACGTACATTCTACCCCTAAAGGAGGCGCCGAATTTATAATTACAATTCCACTATCTTAAAAACCGGGTTCTTCCGAAATTTGATAAGCGCCACTGTATATAAATATATGACAGGGCTGCATAAACACGACAAGCCAAACATATAGAGAAGTGAATCCAAACAAGTAAGTACAGTATCTAAAAATACAAGGTATTTAATATATGATTAAACAATTTGCAATAGGAATAGTTGTACTCCTGGGAAGCGCTACCGTAAGTTTTGCTGGTGAAGTTGCAAAAAAAGTCAATGTTGGCACTTATGTAAATGTTCCCATATCTACAGGCGCCAAGCTAGGTGGTGTAATATCAGATACAGCAAGACCAAAACCAACTGGCCCAGGTGGAAGTGATGCATTAGCACAACCAAGAATAGATTCAAATATTAATACACGAGTACGTCCAAAACCAAAAGGTCCTGGTGGTACTGAAGCATTAATTCAAATTAATCCTATTAATCAGGTACAACATTAATCCCCATAATGTAATGTAGAGACGTTACATGTAACGTCTCTACAATAATCACAACGTTTATCTATATTTAGAACAAAGTTTTTTATCATTTAACATAACTTTAGAATTATTGCTTAAATAATCTTTAACCCACTGACACCCATTATTAATTAACTGATTAACTTCTAAAGTCTTTATTTGATTATTATCAAACTGCCAAATTCTTACAGTATTATCTATACTACCTGATACTATTGTTTTATTATCAGGACTAAAACTTACGTTCATAACTCCGGCGCCTAATTCTGGTAATGTAGTTATTAGGTGCCCATCGATATGCCAAAGTTTGATTGTTTTATCTTCAGATGCTGAGGCTAGAGTTTTACCATCAACAGAAAAGTCTACTTTATATACCTCTGCTGTATGTCCTCTAAGAGTACGAAGTAATTTTCCATCGGCACGGCGCCATAGTTTTATCGTTTTATCTGCACTCGTTGAAGCTATAATTTTACCATCTGGACTAAATGTCACGCTATACACCCAGTCTTGATGACCTGAAAGCGTATTTAATAATTTACCATCACTACGGCGCCAAAGTTTTATCGTTTTATCTACACTGGCAGATGCTATATTTTCTCCATCTGGACTAAAGCTAACTCCATATACTTCTGCTATGTGTTCTAATCTATAAACTAATTCACCTGTACTTGATTCCCAGATTTTTACAGTGTTGTCTTTACTAGCAGAGGCAATTAACTTGTTGTCTGAACTAAAACTTATATGGTTAATTTCTGCACTGTGAGCGTTTATAGTTTGAATTAATTTCTCATCTTCCCATATCTTGATGGCGCCGTCACTACCTGCGGTGGCAAATTTATCTTTACCAACAGCTATACTATATATTTCTTTACTATGTGCAGCAAAACTTTTTAATAATATTCCATTACGGTTCCATACTTTGACGTATCCATCACCATCAGATGATACTATTTTACTACCATCAACACTATAAGCAACTGTATAAACTCCGTTATTGTGTCCACTTAAAACATCTAATAGTGAAATATCTCGGCGCCGCCATAGTTTTACTGTACCATCTAAGCTAGCGGATGCGATATTTTTGCCGTCTGGACTAAAGACTGCGTTATAAACACCGTTATTGTGTCCTTTAAATTCTTCTAATATACTGCCGTTACGGTTCCAAAGTTTAATCGTTCTGTCACGACTTGCTGAAATTATCATTTTGTCATCGGGACTGAAACGGACACCCCAAACTGAAGCTGTATGTCCTGGTATGGTTTTAATTAATTTGCCTTCAACGATGTTCCACAGGATAATATTTTTATCGGCACTTCCAGAAACTAGATTTTTACCATCTTTACTATAACTAAGACTATTTACCCATCCTTGGTGTCCTGATAACGTTTTTAGCAGGCGCCCATCCTCAATATCCCAGATTTTTATCGTTTTGTCTTCACCACCCGCAGCTATATTTTTACTATCTGGACTAAATGCCACGCTGATAATGGGAAAATTATATCCTGTAATCGTTTTGAGTAGGCGCCCATCTGAACGACTCCATATTTTAATCGTTTTATCAGAACTTGCTGAAGCAATAGTTTCTCCCGAAGGACTAAATTTTACGTTATTAACGGTTTGAGTATGTCCCTTCAGGGTCTTTATCAAACTTCCATCTTCGACATTCCATAATTTTATCGTTTTATCTACGCTACCCGAAGCGAGAATTTTTCCATCAGGCGCCAAGCTAACACTGTATACTGGTTCGGTATGTCCAGTTAAAGTTTTCAGAAGTTTGCCGTTAATATTCCACAGCTTTATCGTTTTATCTAAACTACCACTCGCGATAATTTGACCATCACTACTAAAAGCAACACTAATAACTCCGTCTTCGTGTTCCTCGAAACGGTTTCGTTCTTGCATTTGTGAAATTGTTTGTTCAAGTGTGGCAATTGTCGCTACGATTTGATGAGATGGTAATGCGAAAGTGTTTTTTAACTGTTTTCCTGCTTTCATACTGGCAACTAACGCTTCTAACTGTTGATTCAATAGTAAATTTGCTTTCGATGATTGATTCAATGCTTGAATTTCGCTTATCCGTGCTTCACGACGTTGCCAGTAAGCTAAACCACCAAAACTAAATGCGGCAATACCTAATATACTGAGGGAAATTACTGCTCTTTGTGCTTGTCGCAGTCTTATTTTTTCTTGAAATTGCAGTCTTTTACGTTCAACTAAACAAGCTTCTATAAATCTTTGAGTATCAAACGAAAGTTCATCTGTATACTTAATATAAATATCTTCAGCTTCTGCTAAACGTACACCTTGCAGTAAAAAGTCATTATTTTCGTGATTCTGTAACCATAATTTTGCAGCTTGTTCGATTTGACGATGAATTCTGATTCTGCTGCGATTTTCTTCTAACCACCATCGTAAAGTTGACCAGTGACGTATTAAGATTTCGTGGATAACTTCAACGCTTGGTTGTAAGGACATTATATCTGGTTCAGCGCCGTCCCCTTTAGAGGCACCTAATGATTCTTCAACATTTACAACTACTAATTTTGCTGTCGTTAAAGCTTGTAAAGTACTCTCTACCAAAGCTTGTGAAAACTTTTTCACTACTAATTCAGATTTTAATACACGTCGTCGCGTATCTTCTGTACCTTCACCCAATTGCGTTAAAGCAAGAAAAATCCATTTAGCGCATTCTTTACTTTCATCATCTAAACCAGCATATACGGAATTGGCTTTTCTTTCTAGGGCGCCTGCAATTCCTCCCAAGTGTTGCTGATATGCTGATAAAGTTAATTTACCTTCACAACGATGATGCCATAATTCTTCCAAGACAAATTCTAATAAAGGTAAATCTCCTGCTGAATGTTGAAGTTCTTGTAATAAAACTTCAACTAAGCTGGGTTCGACTTGTAGTCCAACTTTTTCTGCTGGGTGAATAATAACGCTATGATATTCGTCGTCGTTGAGATGTGGAGGGACAAATACGCTCGATTTTTGGAGTAATGTCGCAAGGGTGGGAATTTCTAAGCTTGACCCGATAAAATCAGCACGAAGTGTAATTACCAGTTTAAACTTATCGCTGGCATATTCCAATGCTCCCAAGATTAATTCTATAAAATGCTGTCTATCTTGATTTGGCGTCAGTGTAAAAAGTTCTTCAAACTGGTCTATCACTAAGACTACCATTGCTTCTTGACTTCGCAACCAGTAAACGAAACCTTCAACACCTTGATAAAGTAGTGCTTCAAGGATATTATTTTTGTTTTCCAACTTTTTGACTAAAGTATCGAGAGGATTGGTGCCGGGACGTATACTATAAATAAGCCAGTCATTAGAAGGAAAATGTTTACCTTGTCGTAGTTGTGCAATTAACCCAGCTTGAACGACAGAAGATTTTCCACTACCAGAGGCGCCGACAACAGCGAGAAATGATTGCGACGCGATATGATTAAGTAGCTGCTGCGTTAAAGGTTCACGACCATAAAAGTATTGACTATCGTTTTCACTGAAAGCGTGTAAACCTAAATAAGGGCAAATACCCAAGTCTGTATTTTGAATTAAAGTATGTTCTTGTACAGGGACAACTTCGATAACACCTTGCACACCAGACAACCATATATATAGTGAAGCAGTGCTAATAACTTGTAACTGTGTTAACCATCCTGCTGCGGTTAACCCAGTGTAAGAGTCAACTGAAGAGAGAGTTTCGATTAAAGAATTGGCAAAATCGTTGTTGGCAGAGGCGCCTGCTATAATACATAAACCTTTTTCTGTATCTATCTGTAAATCATCGACCCAATCAGAAATATACGTTTTACTATCAGGACAATCTAAGATAATAATAAGATGTAAGCACGAAGAATGACGTAACTCTTGCCGTAACCAGTCACGACTCAAACAAATATTTTCCCCAACCGTTAATATTGCATCCTCTAACTTACCCCGTAAATATAATAGTACTGTAGTATTAAGATTATTTTGTAAACAAGCTTGGATAGAACTGGTTATATTTGTAGGTGCCGAAGAGTGTGTAGTATCATGTGGAGATAGATATTCAATCTCAAAACTACCTTGAGTTCGTAACAGTTTACTCAAAGTCAACGTTGTATTATTGGTCAAACCTTCGATAACTAAAGCAACTCGACGAGAGTTTTCGATAATTGATTTATTTCCTAAAATAATTTCTCCCACACCTTCGACTATACGTTTTGGTGTTTGCAAAGGATATTCACTATATAGATGTGTGTCTCCCTTACTGCGTCGTTGTTGGTTAATTAAACGTAACTGTTGATTAGTTTTATCTATATATCTTAGAGTTTGATGATAAACGTAGCGATAAAGTCCATCTGCTGTCACAACACCACGACTGTCTGCGGCTTCACCTTGTAACCCCCGCATGAGGTAGTATGTAAACACGCCATGTCCTAATTCTGGAAACTCCCAAGATTGCTGATTATTATCGCACGAAAGCATGGCATAGAAACCATTACTAGCTGCGGCAGCGTTTTGTAAAACTTGTAATAATTGAGGTGTAGGGTTTAAAGTACTTCCCCGTAATGTCATACCACCACTATGACAAGCATCTAACCAAACAAGTTGATGACGTGCAGACGAAGTATTTAAAAGCTGTAATAATTCTTGAAGTGCAAAAGCGGTATTTTCTAAATTATCCTTATGAGTATCGCCTAAACACAAATAAGTCTGTTGCGTAGCAGCATCTATTATACCATGTCCAGAGAAATAAAATAAAATAGTGTCAGATGGTTTGGCGCCTTTGTTTATCGTAATTAAAGACTGTCGGACATTTTCTAAAACAGGTAACTGACCAAAGTCGTGATAAGTAGCAATAAAAATATCAGAAAATTGTCGTGTTGCAGTTTCTAGAGCTTCAGCTAAACCTTGACAGTCAAGTGCAGGATACCGCAAACTAGGTAATTCATTCATGTATTGATTAACCCCCACAAGCAATAGCCATATTTTGGGAGTTGTGTTTTGGTTACGCTTAGTACTGGCGCCTACACTTAGAGGAGACATATTCAGGTATTTATTTAGTTTTACATCTAATATATCTCTCTGCGAACTCTGTGTCTCTGTGGTAAAAATAAATTTTTATAGTTTTTTAGTACTATTAGCAAAATTTATGCTTTTAAAAGCTCAATTCTAACAAATGAATGTTTACAAGTATCAGGTAGGTGGTAGTTTAACAAGTGATGCACTTACCTATGTAGAACGACAAGCTGATAGCGAACTGTATCAAGCATTAAAACAGGGAGATTTTTGCTATGTTCTGAACAGTCGTCAGATGGGAAAATCTTCTTTATTGGTGCGTACTAAAAAGATTTTAGAAGCTGAAGGTTTTTACTGTACAGCTTTAGATATTACAGGAATAGGGAGTGAAAATATTACTCCACAGCAGTGGTACAAAGGAATTATTTCGCAGCTATATTTAGGGTTGAAGCTGAGAAAAAAATTTAATTTTCAACAGTGGTGGCAAGAACAAGAAGATGTTCCAATGGTGCAAAGGCTACATTTGTTTATACTTGATGTTCTTTTAACATATTTTCCGACAGATAAAATATTTATTTTTATTGATGAGATTGATAGTATCATTGGTTTACCTTTCGATGTGGATGATTTTTTCAAATTTATTCGTTTTTGCTATAATCAAAGAGCAATAGATACTAATTTCCAAAGAATTACATTCGCTGTGTTTGGAGTAACGACACCATCTAATTTAATTCGAGATAAGCAATGTACACCTTTTAATATTGGTAAATCAATTGAACTACATGGTTTTACTTTAGAACAAGTTCAGCCATTATCCTTTGGCTTAAATAAACAGCTTACAAATTCTCAAGAGCTTCTTAAACAAATTCTTTATTGGACAAATGGACAGCCTTTTTTAACACACAAGTTGTGTTATTTAGTTTCTAAAGAATTTCAAAGTAATCCCGATAAATATAATATTTTAGAATATTCTGACGATGCTATTGTAAGAATAGCAAAGTCATACATCATTGACAATTGGGAATTTCAAGACGACCCAGAACATTTACGAACAATTAAGCATCGAATTTGTAGTCGTGAAGAAATGACAGGACGTTTGTTAGGAATTTATCAGCGAGTTTTACAATCTCAAGATATTGCTGTTGATGGTAGTTCGGAAATTATCGAGTTGTTATTATCTGGTTTAGTCATTAATCATCAAGGCAAATTGCAAGTAAAGTGCCCTATTTATGAGCAAGTTTTTAATCAAGTATGGGTAGCTGAACAGTTAGATAAGTTGCGTCCCTATGCTCAATATTTCAATAATTGGATAGCTTCTCAGCAGCAAGATAAATTACAACTTCTGAATGGATTGGAGCTAGAATCAACATTAATTTGGGCAGCAAATAAGCAACTATCTAATATGGATTACCGTTTTTTAGCTGCAAGTCAAGAAGAAGCAAAGAGACAAGTTGAGAAGAATCTGGTTGTAGAAAAAATTGAGCGAGAAAAAGCTGAATTTGCTTTCAATGTTTCTCAAAAAGCGCTTGATATCCTAACTAACGCGCGCAAAGCTAGTATAAAAACAACAAAAAATCAGCGTTTAAGAAAACGTTGGATTTTCGGTATAGCTGGATTAGTTACAAGCCCAATTATTTTACTCCGCACTCTAGGTTTATTACAAGATATAGAGTTAAATGTATTAGACCGATTTTTTCAGTTACGTCCTTCCGCAAGTATTGACTCTCAAATTGTAATTATTACAATCAACGATACAGATATTAGTAAAGTAAAAAAATATCCTTTTTCAGATCAACTGTTAACTACAGCTTTAAGAAATTTACAGCGTTCCCAACCAAGGATGATTGGGCTAGATATTTATCGAGATTTACCCGTAGAACCCGGTCATCAAGAATTAGTAGAATTAATGAAAACGATTCCTAATTTAATTGGAATTGAGAAAATAGTCGGCAGTCAAGTTGCACCCCCAGCAACTTTAGCAAAGTTAGGTAAAATTGGTTTTAACGACCAGGTTTTAGATAACGATGGAAAAGTGCGACGTGCTTTACTATCGTATCCAACTGCTAACAATCAATTCAAACTCAGTTTTGCTGCCAAATTGGCTCTAGGTTATTTGGAACAAGAAGGAATTAAGCAGCGGTCGCTTCCTCACAAACCCTATTATATCCAATTAGGGAAGACGATCTTCACCCCTTTACAACCCAATGATGGCGCCTATATCAACGCTAAAACGCGCGGTTATCAGATTTTACTTAACTATCGTGGCGATAAAGAAAAATTTCTAACTTATTCAATTACTGATTTAATCGAAAATCGTATACCTCCTCAAGCATTGCGCTCAAAAATTGTACTAATTGGTTCTGTTGCAGAAAGTATAAATGATTTATTTCAAACCCCTTACAACAGTCAACCAGTAAATGGCGTTCCAAAGCAAATGGGGGGAGTTACTCTTCATGCGAACATTACTAGCCAAATTTTGAGTGCAGCGAAGAATGGAAAAGGTTTTATCAAAGTTTGGATTGAACCCGTAGAATTACTGTGGATATTGTCATGGTCAGTAATTGGTGCTGGATTAGCTTGGCTTTTCCCTAGATTACAATTACGAATTTTATTACTTATTATATCAGCTTTTGGACTAGTGGGAATTACTTTTTTCGCTTTTCTATGTGAATGGTGGATTCCTACTGTTCCTACACTAATAGGATTAATTTTAGCAGCAAGTTCTTTAACTGCATTTACAGCTAAATGCTCTGAAAAAATTAGACTTAAACAAATAATTGTATTTATCATTGAAAATACTGATGACGAATCGACAATTCGACACATTGCAATAGAATATTTCAAGCAAGGAGAAAATCAAAGTAACTTGACTTGGATTGAAAAGATATTACCCAACTTACTAAATGATTCTTCACATACTTCACATAATTTATAAACTTATTAACGAAGCTTTTTAATTAAACTTATCAACTTTTATCAATTTTTATATATTTACGGTTTTTATGAAGCTTGTCATAATTAAAAAAGTTATGAAGCTCAGTAATGAAATGCAAATAATATTGTAAATTTAGAGTATTAGTATGATAAAAATCATTGAAAAAATCTATGCTACTGGTAAAATTACTCGAATTGATCAAAATTCATTAAATTATTATGTTCTCTCTCAAGAAGACATAGAGCGCGAAGAAAATATAATACTTAAGAAACTTTTTTATTATGTACAGATGGGATTTATTCAGGTTGTAGATTAATATAGTAATCCGCTCTTACGCAAAGTGAGAAATAATATTCCCGACTTCTGAAGTCGGGGATATGGACTATTCAATTAAGATGTTCATGAAAATACTTTTGATATAAATCGCAGCTAACCCTAACTTTATTACCATCTAGTTTAACTAATCCCATGCTTTGTAATTTAAATCCTTGCACTTGTTCTAATGTAACTGCCTCATTTGACTCTAAAACTTTTAAGAAAGATGCTATCAAATCTTCACTGTCTTGAATAAAACGTAAATTTCTATGTAAATGTTCGTGATAAATACCTGAATCAGTAAAAGATGTATTCATTAACTGTTCAAAAGTTATTTCTCCTTTGGCAATACTGTACAAAGCTAGTCTAACCAAATATGGATGACCTGCAACTAAATCCATAAATTGGGTTATTTGGTTGCTATCCAAATCAAGCTGATGACGCTGCACTAAATCAATAACTTGTTCTGAGCTAAAAGGTTCTAACTCGACTCTTAATCCTACATTTAATGGCGATTGATTAATATCTAAAGGAATATAAATTTCTGTAGAATGTACCATTACTAATCTCAAATTTTGCCAAGCTAAATCTGTTTTAGTTTTTTCATGCCAATAACGTATTAAACTTAAAAAATCTTTAGCAACTTGCGGATGTTCAATAATTTCATTAACTTCTTCTAATACTAAAACAATCGGACTATCGATTTCTTCTAAAATGCATTCTTGCATATACAAATTGCAACTCATTTTAGAACCTAGTTCTTCATCCCAATAATCGTTTAACTTAGATTCTAACTTTAATTGCCGAGTTAAATTTGCACAAAACCAACGCAAGCATTTATTCAAGTCTGTTAAAATAACTGACTCGGCTTGTTGAAAGTGTATTAAACCTGTTTTATAATTATTTTTTTTAGCATAAGCAATAATTCTGTTCATTAACGAGGTTTTACCCATTTGTCGAGGTGCCTTAATCCGAATAAATGCCCCAGGATGAACAATTTCTTCGTAACATCTATCTTCATGAGGGACTCGTTTAATATAAAAAGGTGAATCTAAAGGAACACTATCTTGAGGAAATTCTAATTCTGGTAAATGCTGTATACCTAAAGATTCAAATTTATCTTCTAATTTTTCAGTAATTTTTTTACTTGTTAAATTATTCTGCTGAGATATTTTTCGTAAAATTACAGAATTAATATTGGTCTTAGATACCTTCTCACCCAAAGCTTCAGATAGCAGTCTCCATAATTTGGGCCCAACCCCCTGTTTAATATAATTAGCAGAATAGCCTAATTCTGCGGCTATCTGCTCATAAGTTTTTTGGGTTTTCTGCCAAGACTCTTGCAGTATAATTTTTTGAATATCGTTGAGATGCTCACCTGTATTATCATATACGAGGTTATCGGTAAACTCTAATATTTCCTCAACGTCCCTCATTCTGATCAACCCTACCTCGATTACTTTCCTTTAAATCTACATTATTTTTTAGCAAATTATGCCAAAGGGAAGCTAAACGGGTATTTTCAGGGTTAGTTCGTACTGCTTGGTCTAATACAGCTAGCAAATCATACCAGTAACCGTTTTGTGCATACCACTGTGCTTGTGCAACCACATCTTTACCCAATTGATTATTTACAGAACTTAATTCAACATGCTTAACCCATCCTTCTAATGTGGGGTCTTCCACATCTGGAATTTCTTTGCAAACCACAGTCAGCTTCCACTTATAATACTTACCTGGTGTTAAGGGTGGTCTATCTGCTGGTAGTTGAAAGCTAACAAATCTATAATTATCGGTAGTTACAATCGGTAGAGAAACAGTTTCATGATATTGTTCTGTTTCATCTTGGAACGCCAAGACTACTTTTTTGGCAGAAGTCTGAGGTAAATAAATATAAATTGAGGGATGCTTTTGTAAACTTAAGCCATAGTTAGTTTTTGGCATTAAAGATTTAATCATTTCCTCTGTTGGAGAGCATCTTAGTTGATCTGGGTCGCGAGAACCGGCGCCGGATGTATCTGGGGGGTCGCCACCAGTTGGTGGGTTAAAATGAATTTGATTATCAATATTACTATTGTATTTTGGTTTCTCTATAGCTCGAACTGATAAACCTGGCACCAGCAATGAGAGTAAGAAACCGAGTGTTAATGCTTTCAACATAATTGAATAGTAAACTATTTATGATTAGAAGTTAATAATATTTCTAGGTTATCAGAAAAAAATTATAGATTTATAAAGTTAATTTGAGATCGAGTTAATTAAAAAATATGTTGCTTTAGGAAAATAATGTTTTATCAATAATTCTTCTAACCCTAAATATGAGTATATTAAATCAGGATAAAAATTATTTTGTATAAGTTTTGTTGAGAGTTGATTGATTGTACTTACTACAAGCGGGTGTACACAAAAATCTGATTTATTCAGATTAGATGTTTCGTAAGGATTTTGGTCTGAATCTGCTCCTAATTCATATATAATTTTTTGAACTTTAGGTATATAATCATCTTGACAATTAGTCGCAAAAACAACATGATTTTCTGGGTCTCTCGCCAAAATTGTGCCCAGTTCGCTAAATTCTCCAGGGAATTTATTATGCAAAAATAAAATGTTCATAAGTTGAGTTGCAAATAGCTAAATTTTCGATTAATTTCAATTCGTTTCTAATCTGTCAGAAAATATTGAGTATGCAAATATAGAAAAGTTGATAAAAGTTGATATCTTTTGATTATAAATACATTTCCCCTTCTAAAAAAGTTGACAAAAGTTGATATCTTTTCCATTTATTCCTACTTTTAGCATTTTATTGTATAATTCAATACTTATGTGTCTACAGAATTTTTACGTAAGCTGGCAAAATAGCTCTGAAGCTGAAAGGCTTGATATATCTGGAATTTGAATAAATGATTAGGTGCCTCTTCATCAACGCTTAAATTGATTGTACTTATAATTTATCAAGCTTTAATTTTCCATGAATTTCTGACTCCGTAATATTTTCAATGCAATTTTGGCAATTAGTAGCTTCAATAAAGGGAGTAGTGTTTTACGCAAAAAATACAACTACTTTCAGAACCAGAAATGCCAAATACAACAAACCTCAATATTCTCTCCTCAGAGAAAGAACAGCCCGACACAATAAAATCATTTTCTGCTCAACAGCGTTTGCAGATGATTGGTGCGATAACTCATTTAATGATAAGTTCTTCACTTCACAGGAGATACAGCATTGCGGATATTGCGGAGCGATTCGTTCCGGCTTTAATTCACAATCAATTTCGCTACTACGAAATTAACGGTAGTCCGATTGGGTTCGTAAATTGGGCATGGTTAAGTGATGAAGTCGAGCAAAAATTCATGACAGGAAAATATGTTTTGCAACTTGATGAGTGGTTAGGTGGCAAAAACTTATGGTTTCCCGAATTTATTGCTCCATTTGGTCACGCGCGTTTGATTGTCCAAGACTTACGTACCAATATATTACCCAAAGGAACACCAGCAAAGTCCTTCAAAATTCGTCCGGATGGTAGCTTACGCTCTATCTCTCAATGGATAGTATAGGTTGCCTGCTAATCTTTTTCAAACATTTTGTTTCAATCATTAACTCAATTAGTTTGGAGATTTGTCATGGGAAAAGTAGTAAAAACAGTAGTAGATGTAGTAGAAGATGTCAATAATACCGTTAACCCCTTTTATAAAAATGGTGGTAACGGCAACGATGATTTTGCAATCTACGGTGCTGGTGCAGCTTATGGAAATGATGGTAATGACACCCTTAAAGCCTATGCATTTTACGTTAAGCTTGATGGTGGCTCTGGTGATGATACTATCAAATCCTACTCAGGTAGGTCTGACATTTACGGTGGTTCTGGTAACGACAATATCGAAGCTTGGGGAGTATCCAATTATATAGATGGTGGATCTGGCAATGACACTATTAAAGCCTACGCAGCTTCCAATGAAATTGATGCAGGCGAGGGCTACGATAAAATTTATGCCTATGGTGGTTACAACAATATAGATGCTAATGACGACGGACTTGCTGACTATATCCACGCTGAAGGTGGTTACAACAATATAGATGCTGGTTCGGGTGGTGACACCATCACCGCTAAAGGTGGCTACAACGATATTGATGCTGGTTCGGGTGATGATACAATTACTGCTGAAGGTGGCTACAACAAAATCTATGCCCGTTCCGGTTCTGACACAATTAAAGCCTACGGTGGTGCTAACGTAATTGATGCCAATGATGATGGCAATGCTGACAATATCTATGCTGAAGGTGGCGCCAATATTATTGATGCAGGTTCTGGCAATGACACCATCACAGCTAAAGGTGGCTACAACGATATAGATGCTGGAAACGGCAATGATACCATCACGGCTTATGGTGGCTATAACAAAATTTATGCTGGTTCAGGGGATAACCGCATCACGGCTTATGGTGGTTATAACAACATTTACGCTGATGGCGACAGCAATAATAATTACATCAAAGCTTATGGTGGTGGTAATTATATTAAAGGCAGTTCTAGCAAAACCTTTTCAGAAAACGTAATAACTGGATATAAAACTGAGTACAAAAATATTGGTTTTATACGAGTTCCTATAATAACTCCTGTATATACTACAGTACAGAGAGTATATGATGGGAACGATGACATCTACGTAGAAGGTGGCACCAATATTATTGATGCGGGTAGTGGTAATGACACCATCACAGCTAAAGGTGGCTACAACAATGTAGATGCTGGAGACGGTAATGACACTATTACTGCTGAGGGTGGCTATAACAAAATTTATGCCCGTTCTGGCTCTGATACGATAAAAGCCTATGGTGCTGGTAACGTAATTGATGCCAATGACGATGGACTTGCTGACAATATCTACGTTGAAGGCGCCTACAACGATATTGATGCTGGTTCTGGTAATGACACTATTACTGCGAAAGGTGGCTACAACGATGTTGATGCTGGAAACGGTAACGATACCATCACAGCTGAAGGTGGCTATAACAAAATCTATGCCCGTTCCGGTTCCGACACAATAAAAGCCTACGGTGGTGCTAACACAATTGATGCTGATGATGATGGTAATGCTGACAGTATCTACGCAGAAGGTGGTGCCAATATCATTGATGCTGGTTCTGGTAATGACACTATTACTGCGAAAGGTGGCTACAACGATATAGATGTTGGAAACGGTAACGATACCATCACAGCTGAAGGTGGCTATAACAAAATTTATGCCCGTTCTGGTTCTGACACAATTAAAGCTTACGCTGGTGGTAACGTAATCGATGCCGATGATGATGGTAATGCTGATAGTATCTACGCAGAAGGTGGCGCCAATATCATTGATGCTGGTTCTGGTAATGACACTATTACTGCGAAAGGTGGCTACAACGATATAGATGCTGGAAACGGTAACGATACCATCACAGCTGAAGGTGGCTATAACAAAATTTACGCTCGTTCCGGCTCTGATACGATAAAAGCCTACGGTGCTGGTAACGTAATTGATGCCAATGACGATGGTAATGCTGACAATAGATATTGATTGGACAAATTTATTCAGTATAAACCTTGGGGCTTTGGATTTACCTAGTCTTGGTTTTAGCTTGGATCAACTTCTTGATATTGATATTAATGTTGATATTCCAGATTTTAGTTTTGACCTAGACTTTGACTTCAATCTTACTGATTTTGACTTTTCTTTAAGCGAGTTTGGCTTCGGTTCTTTCTCTGTTTCTAATATCTCTTTACCTAGTTTTAGTTTACCTAATTGGGAAACATCAAGCTTTACTATACCAATAGTAAATCTGGATATTCCTAGCTTAGATATTCCTGATTTCAGCATACCAAGTTTGTCTATACCAAGCATTTCTCTGCCCGATTTCTCGAATTTTTCTTTCCCTGATATATCCATAACTGGCTTATCTTTACCCAATTTTTCCAATTTTGACTATACATCTCGATTTAGCTTTGATTTCTACAATAGTA
The DNA here is from genome assembly GCF_019977735.1 of Calothrix sp. PCC 7716. Taxonomy (GTDB): domain Bacteria; phylum Cyanobacteriota; class Cyanobacteriia; order Cyanobacteriales; family Nostocaceae; genus Dulcicalothrix. The sequence goes on from NZ_AP025018.1 coordinate 9,020,092, forward strand.
ACGGTGATATTCTGGTTGCAGCGGGTAAACTTAACGTTGTTGGTGGCGCCTTGGGAGATGACATTATTATCAGTGCTGGTAAAAATAATGTCATGTTTGGCGGTGCTGGTAACGACTTAGTGTTTGGTGCTGGTCAAAATAATCTGGTGCTGGGTGACGAAGGTAACGACCTGATTCTCAATGCAGGTAAATCTAACTATATTCTCAGCGGTAGTGATAATGATACTATCCTCGCTGCTGGACAAACTAACGTTGTACTGGCTGGTAGCGGTGATGATATTGTCTTCTCTCTCGGTAAAAGTAACAATATCCTCGCTCAAAGTGGTGATGATATTGTTATCGGTTTAGGTGAAAGTAACCGAGTTAGCGGTGGTGATGGTGATGATGTACTACTAGCTGGTGGTAAGTCGAATATCTTCCTCGGTGGCGCCGGTGATGACATTATCGTCGGCATCGGTCAGAAAAATATCATATCTGGTGATCGTGGCGATGACTGGATTATTGCAGGAGGAAGTAACAACAAGGTTCTCGATTTCTTTGGTAATAATACTGTTATTAGCGTTGGTTCAAGCAATACAGTATACACCTTCGAGGGTAATGATGTTATCTTTGCTGGCGGTCAGAAAAACTCTGTGAATACTGGTTATGGAAATGACATTATAGTTGCAGGCGGTCAGAAAAACTCTGTGAGTGCTGGTAACGGTGATGACATTATTGTTGCTGTTAGTCAAACTAACATTTTAAGTGGTGGTAATGGTAGTGACTTAATTTTCGCTGGCGGAAGCAAAAACATTATTTATGAAGAAGGTTACTTCAGCCATTTAAATTATGCCTCAATTGAACTTCCTAGTGCCGATGACTTTATCCCTGATATCCCCTCTGAAATAAGTATCGAAAGCTTTTTCCCAGATGTTGATTGGAATAGCTTAACGAATATCGACCTAGGTTCTTTAGAGTTACCAAGCTTATCTGATATTTTCCTCTCCTCCGATAGTACAGAGGTTAGCTTCGACCTCGACTTCAACTTCAATTCCTCTGATTTTGATTACTCTCTAGATGAATTTGGGTTTGATTCGGTCTCGACTTCTACTGATATTTCCATACCCAGCTTCAGTTTACCAAGCTTTGACACGTTAGATGAAAGTAGTACTAACGATATTCAAACCCTAAATAGTACGCTATCAAACCTTTCCCTGCCTAGCTTTAGTCTACCTGACTTGTCTTCGCTTAACTTATCTTTACCTGACTCGTCAAATCTTACAACCAACTTATCTCAATTCAACTCGAATGACTTCCTGAATCGATTCAAATTTAATTTACATCAGGATAACGGCGATATTATTGTTGCAGCAGGTAAACTCAATATTGTTAGCGCTGCATTGGGAGATGACATTTTAGTTAGCGCTGGTCAGAATAACGTCATGTTAGCTGGTGCTGGTAATGACGTAGTATTGGGCGCCGGTCAAAATAATGCTGTACTAGGCGATGAGGGTAATGACCTAATATTTACGGCTGGTAAATCTAACTACATTCTGAGCGGTAGCGGCGCCGATACTATCCTTACTACTGGACAAACTAACATCGTAGCTGCTGGTAGTGATGACGATATCGTTGTTGCTCTAGGCAAAACCAACAGTATTCTCGCTCAAAGTGGTAACGATATTATCATCGGTTTAGGTGGAAGTAATATAATTAGCGGTGGCGATGGTGAGGATGTTCTACTTGCTGGTGGGAAGTCTAATATTTTCCTTGGTGGCGAAGGCAATGATACGATTTTTGGTATCGGTAAAACCAATATTGTCTTTGGTGGTAATGGCGATGACTGGATGCTTGCGGGCAGAAAATCCAACTACTTCATTGATTTCTACGGTCAAGAAACGGTTGTTAATATTGGAGTAGGAAACTACATATACACCTTTGCTGACAACGATACTATTTTCTCTAATGGTATCAACAACAAAGTCTATAGTGGTGAAGGGAATGATACAATTACCGCTACCGACATTTATAGTAAGTTTAATGCAGGTGGTGGTAATGACTTAATTAATGCAGGTGGTTATTACAATACTTTTGATGCAGGCGATGGTGATGATAGTATTATCAGTGATGATGAAAACAACACTATCAAAGGTGGAAGTGGTAGTAATATGTTCTTCATTGGTGGTAATAATAATACCTTCATTGGCGGTACTGGCGATGATATCTACAGCTTAGAGAAGTGGAATCTTGATGCTTCTTTATCTGGCAAACTTACTGCTTACATTGACAACCAAGGTGATACAGCTACAACTGATATATTGACATTTGGCTTCTCATATAGTGTTGATAATATCACCTTCAAGCAGTTTGGAGATTCAGACCTAGAAATGAGCATCGTTAATGCTGACAAAACAATTATTCTGCAAAACTGGTATGCTTCAGAGAGTCAACGTATTGATACCTTCCAATTTAGTGATGGTGTTAGCTTGCAGCAATATCAAGTTCAAGAGCTAGTTAAAGCTTTCATCACCGATAATTTGACTGAAGGTAATGATAACGAGTTTAAGCTTTATCAAGAATCTGAATCCGCTAAGTTCTATCTATGGGGTCAAGATAGTATTTTTGACAGCACTCAATCAACATATGTTATTACCCACGGATGGCAAAGTGATGGAGTAACAGCTACTGACTTTATAGATTTAGCTGAATCGATTGCAGCATACAATTCCAACGCCAATATTTTCTTAACTGATTGGACAAATTTGGCTAATAACTACAACTACATGGAATCTGCCGATGACACAGCCATTGTTGGTAAACAGTTAGGCGAATTCTTGAGTAATTTAGGTGTTGATTCTAGCAATACAACCCTTATCGGTCACAGTTTAGGCGCCCATGTAAGCGGTATTGCTGCCGACACTTACGATAGCCTAACTGGTAGTGCTTTGAATACAGTTATTGCTCTCGATCCAGCAGGGCCATTATTTGAGTATGGATTTAAAGATGAGTCACAACGACTTGATGTTACAGATGCAAACAGCGTTATTGCCCTACACTCTAGTAGCATTCTCGGTTACGACGACACCCTTGGTAACTTAGATGTGTACTTAAATTGGGATAATACTTTCCAACCTGGTCAGTCAAGCTTTATTGGTAATCACACTTACCCAATTGAATTATTGAGCGATCTTTACCAAGGTAGTTCTTACTCTCAAAGTAATGGCTCTACATTTGCATTGAATGACTTGTTTACCTTGAAAGACAGTCAATATATCAACACCACAGTCGTCAATAACACAGTCGTCAATAACACTGGGTTGATTTAAAAGATTTCCAAAAATTAAATTAACCAATAATTGTGGGGTGGGCATCCTTGCCCGCCCCAATAAATATTAGGACGGGCGAGGACGCCCATCCCACAAGAAGTTTCTTTGGTATCTTTTTGCTCAAGATGTTATTTTTTGCATAAAATTGGGAATCCTATGTAAGTCCCTTATTTTTAGTGAATGGCAAATGAATGAGCAAGGAGACTGTAATTTAGCAAAAAGCTCTCAAAGCTTGGTTTGCAGTTTAACAGGTGTTGCGATAATAGGATTACTAACAGTTACTACTGTCTCCCCTACTGCTGCTCAAGTTATACCTGACAACAGTTTGGGCAATACTCCATCAGTTGTGAACACCCAAGATGGGCAAAATATTTTAATTGAGGGAGGTACGAGAAATTACGGTAATCTCTTTCATAGTTTCCAAAATTTTAATGTCAATAACGGACAGCAGGTTTTCTTTGCTAACCCTGAAGGTGTGAGTAACATTATCACTCGCGTCACTGGTAATAATTCTTCAAATATAAATGGTATTTTAGGAGTTAATGGTTTAGCGAATCTATTTTTGATTAACCCTCAAGGTATTGTTTTTGGCACCGGTTCTAAGCTTGATGTTAAGGGTTCTTTTATTGCTTCCACCGCTGAGAGTTTAAATTTTTCTGATGGTAGCTTTTTTAGTGCAGTTCAACCAAAAAGTATACCGTTACTACAAGTAAATGTTCCGATTGGTTTACAGTATGGCGCCAATCCTGCACCAATTCAAGTACAACAAGCAAGTTTACAAGTAAAACCAGGTAAAATTTTAGGTTTAATTGGTGGAAATGTTAGTTTGGATAATGCAACTCTCACAGCACCAGGAGGAACGGTTCAACTAAGTGGTTTGTTAGCTTCAGGAACGATAAGTTTACGTGATTTGCAAGCTTTTATTCCAGAAGGTGTGAAACGTGGTGATGTCTCCCTAATTAATAAATCAAGTGTTAGTGTAATTGCAGGTGGAAGTGGAGATATTATTATTGATGCAAATAATTTATCTATGAATAATAGTAATTTTCAAGCAGGGATTGCAGCCAATTTTGGAAGAAAAGATGCTGTTGCTGGAGATATTTACATCAACACAACAGAAAATACAACTCTCGAACAACAAAGTAATATTACTAATATTTTAGAGGCAAACTCTTTAGGTAGCGGTGGTAAAGTTACTATTAAAGCAAATAATTTTTTTATTAAGGATGCAAGGATATTTACTGATACATTTAGTTCTGGTAATGCAGGAAATTTGATAGTTCAAGCAGCAAATAAATTTGAAATTATTTCCAGTCCCGTTAACTTTACTTTGGGAGGAGAAGGGAGAAAAGGTTTATTTTCCAGGGTAGCACCTAATGCTACTGGAACTGGAGGTAACATTACTGTTAATGCGAAAGAAGTTACCCTCTCAGGTTTTGGTGGTATTGACAGTAGTACAGTAGGTTTGGGTAATGGTGGAAAAGTCGCTATAGAAAGCAATAACTTAAGTATTATTGAAGGAGCAGCAGTATTAAGTAATACAAATAATTTAGGAAATGCTGGAGAAATATTTATTAAGACATCTGATTTTATCGAAATCAATAATACAATTAATGATCCTCTATTTGCCAATGTACCTCATCCACCAGGGGGAATAATTGCAGATGTTCGTAGAGGCGCCAGAGGTAATGGTGGCAAAATTAATTTAGAAACCGGAAGACTGACTGTAAGAGATGGAGGTTTTATTACAACAGATACTAAGGGTTCAGGAAATGGAGGAGATATAAATATTGGCGCCAGAGAATTAGTTGAAGTTATCGGTAGAGAAAACAATTCTTCGAGTCAGCTAATTGCAGCATCACGGCGAAGCGCGCAAGGAAAAGGAGGTAATTTGGTCATAGAAACCAAGAATTTAATTGTGCGTGATGGTGGGGGAGTTAATGTGGGAACGGAAAGCAGTAGTAATAGTGGGGATTTAATTGTTAAAGCAACTGAATCAATTGTTTTAGAGGGAATAGTAAATGATGTTCCTAGTCTTTTGCTTGCTCAAGTGGCAACATCTGCTAATGGTGAAGGAGGAAATATATTGTTAGAAACTAAAAAATTATCTTTAGCTGATGGCGCCCAAATTTCTGCAAGTAATTTAGGTACAGGCAAAGGAGGTAATGTAAATATTCAGGCTGCGGATACACTAGAAATTACTGGTTTTTCTCTAGCTATTACTAACTCAAATATAAGAGATAAACTTGTTGCAGATGATACAGGTAATTTATTTCCCAGTGGTATTTTTAGCAGTTCCCAAGGTATTGGTAATGCTGGAAATTTGGCAATCTCAACAGAAAAATTAACATTAAGTAATCGCGCTAAAATTTCAGTTAGCAATCAACAACAAGGTGCAGCAGGAAACTTACAAATTCAAGGAGAGAAAATATTTCTGAATAATGCAATTATAAGTGCAGAAACTGCCGCAGGAAATCAAGGAAGTATTTTCCTTAATGGTACAGATATTCGATTGCGTCAAGGCAGCAAAATTACCACCAATGCGACTCAAGGCGCCACGGCAGGTAATATTAATATTAATACAGACACATTGATAGCTGTAGAAAATAGTGATATTACAGCCAATGCAGAAGCAAGCTTTGGTGGTAGGGTAATTATTAATACTCAAGGAATTTTTGGTACAAAATTTCGAGAATTTCTTACACCTAAAAGTGATATCACTGCTACATCCAAATTAGGATTAGAATTTAGCGGTATTGTGGAAGTTAATACTCCAGATGTAGACCCAACCTCTGGACTAGTGGAGTTACCCTCTACATTAACTGACTCTCATAACCAAATTGCTGCTGCATGTTCAGCTGATGCTGGTAATACATTTATTGTTACAGGTAAAGGTGGTTTACCAACAGACCCTACAGAGGTATTGCACCCGCAAGTTTTAATCGAAGACTGGCGAATTCCTCTTCATAATACACAACAAATAATTAAACAACCTCAAACAATTAATATTCCTATACCAATAGTTGAAATTCAAGGTTGGAAAATCAACGAGCAAGGTACTATTGAGTTAGTAGCTAGTTTAACTCAAAATATGTACAGTTTGAGCAATAATCAAACAAATTGTCTAAAATCCAAAACGACTAAAATCACTATAGGACTACTATTTGATTTTTTAATTAAACATAAGGTGGGCACTGACCACCTTACAAACACTTAGATTTATTCAAAAATCAAACCGAATTTCTATATGTAATGTAAGTAATAAATTTGATTTTATTTTATGTATATTTTTCGTTATTTAATTTTAATAGTATTAACTTTTTTATTCATAATATGGTTTCTACCTGCTGTAAATGCAACTTTACTTTTTACTTCTCATCACACCGCTTTATTATCTTCTATTCCCAACTCTCCATTAAATCTTTTAGAAGAAGGAAAGTTGCTTTACGATAGGGGAGAGTTTGCAAATGCTGCGGCAATATGGGAACAATCAGTTAAACAATTTGCTGTACAAGAGCAGCGATATCAAGCTGATGCTTATAGATACCTGGCAATAGTATATCAAGACTTAGGTCAATGGGAAGCAGCAAAAAAAGCCATCAAGCGCGCCTTAGAAATATCAGGAGTTGTAAAAGATAAGTTGCTGATAGCACAAGTTTTTAATACTCAGGCTAAGTTACAACTTAATTTAGCTCAAACAACACTTGCATTAGAAACTTGGAAGCAAGCAGAATCTATATATCGTTCTCTTGAGGATACTACAGGAGTTATACTCACCCAAATTAATCAAGCACAAGCTTTACAAAATTTGGGGTTTTACCGTCGGGCACGAATTCTTTTAGAACAAGTAAATCAAAATATCAAAACATCTACAGATACTTTAGTACAAATCAAAGTACTGCGTAGTTTAGGTATAGCTTTGGAAGTAATAGGAGATTTAGAAGAGTCTCAAGCAATATTGTCTAAGAGTTTAGCTTTATCACAAAAAATAAATGATAATTTTGAAATAGGAGAAAATCTCTTAAGTTTAGGAAATACATTATTAGCTCTAGAGAATTTCGTCATTGCAGAAGAATATTATGAACAAGCAGCAATAAATACAAATAGTCAATTAACACAATTAGAAGCTCAAGTCAACCAATTTAATGTTTTAACAAAAACTAAGCAAAATCAAAAAGCATATAATTTGATTCCAGAAATAGAAAAGCACTTAAGTCAAATTCAACCTAGTCGCGCGGTTATATATGCCCAAGTTAACTTTGCTAACAGTTTAATGACTTTGTGGTTAACTGATAATAAGCAAGATAAAACAAAAATAGCTACAATATTAGCTACAGCTTTACAACAAGCCAAAGAATTAAAAGATCCTGTTGCTGAATCCCGTGTTATGGGAGAATTGGGACATCTATACGAACAAAACCAGCAATATTCAGAAGCATTAAATCTAACACAAAAGGCTTTGAATCTCTCAGAAAATCTCCAAGCTTCAGAAATTAGTGTAAATTTATATTGGCAACAAGGAAGGATTTTAAAAATTGAAAATGATATTAGTGGCGCAATTACTTCCTATAATGTTGCAATTAATACAATTGAGTCTTTACGTCAGGACTTAATAGCACCTAACTCTCAAAGTTTTAATAAAAGCTTTTATTTTCGTCAAAGAGTTGAGCCAATATATCGTCAAACAGTAGAATTACTTTTACAAAATTTAGAACAACTTCCAGAAGCAGAAAAGCAACAACGTCTAGAAAAATCTCGAATGTTAATAGAATCATTGCAATTACGAGAATTAGAAAACTTTTTTCGTGCTGCTTGTTTAGATGCAAAGCAACAAAAAATTGACCAGATTGATCAAAATGCAGTAGTAATTTATCCAATCCTTTTAGAAAAAAAGATAGAAGTAATTCTTTCCATACCTGGAAAATCTTTACAGCACTATTCTACAAATATTTCTGAAACCGAAAGAATCAAACTTTTTCAAGAAATCCGAAAATATTTAAATCCAGTCTTCAAATCTTCAGACATCCTGCCTGCGGCTCAAAAAAGTTATGATTTATTATTACGACCAGCAGAAAAGTATTTAGCCAATCAAAATATCAAAACATTGGTTTTTGTTCTGGATGGTTATTTACGCAATTTACCAATGGGAGTTTTACACGACGGTAAACAATACTTAATTGAAAAATACGCAATTGCTTTAACACCAGGATTACAATTATTACCAGCGCGCCCGCTGATACTAGATAAATTTGAGACTCTAACAGCAGGTTTAACAGATGCACGTCAAGGTTTTTCTCCTTTACCAGGAGTAGAAACAGAAATCACTCAAATAACTAAAATTTTGCCAGCCAAAGTTTTAATCAACAAAACATTTACTGAGAGTAACGTTGAAAAACAGATTCAAAATACTCCCTTTTCTGTACTTCATTTTGCTACTCATGGTCAATTTAGCTCGCAAGCTAAAAATACATTCCTCTTAACATGGGATGGTAAGATCAACGTAAATGATGTGAATAGATTACTTCAAAGAAGAGATACGAATCGACCAATTGAATTATTAGTTCTTAGTGCTTGTAAAACTGCGAAAGGTGATGATAAAGCGACTTTAGGATTAGCAGGGATAGCTGTACGCTCAGGAGTCAGAAGCACTTTAGCTACACTGTGGTCTGTAAGAGATAAATCAACAGCCCAAGTTATTACTAAATTTTATCAACAAATTATGCATTATAACTATACCAAAGCCGAAGCACTACGACAAGCACAATTATCTTTACTTAAAAATCCTCAATACCAACATCCTTACTACTGGTCTCCTTTTGTTTTAGTCGGTAATTGGAATTGACAAATAATATCATGTCCGGGAGCGTAACTCACATCTTGCACCTTCACTTGGCTTGGGTAAGGTGGGCACTGCCAGCCCTACGCAGGAATAAGTATTACAAGCTCTTTAATTCTCAATAAGCCCAAGGTGCAAGATGTTAAGTAACCATAATAAAATCGTTGTAGAGACGCAGTGTTCCTCGCGTCTCTACGTAATGCGATAATTATGGGTAATCAACCGGACATGATATAAATTCCAACATTTATGAGCTTTTGATTAGTAGATGGTGCGTTACTTTATGGTTTATCAAATACAGCGAATATAGGCGCCTTTGGTAAAATAGCAGCAACACCTTCGCGTGAAAACTCAGTTAAAACACCAATAGCTGCGCTCAATATCTTGTCAGGTTGTAAATCGTCCTTGACTAAATTCCACAAACGTTGTACTTCTTCGGTGTGTAAACGGTCGTCTTCAGTTAACGCTAACACCAACTGGCGCCGTAAAAACTTACCTTCATCTGACATCAAATATCGAATACCAAGTTTTGCTGTGGGTAATACGTCAAAGCTGTTATCGGTACGGGCAATACTAATTAAGTTTTCTAAACGTTCCCACTGGAATTTACCGTCTTTAAATAGTATATTCAACAAGCGGCGCCGTAGTTGAGGTGATTCACCCGTTAATAATCTGCGTGCGACATATGGATATGCAACCTCGACTATTTTGAAGTTAGTATTGAGACTGAGAGCTATACCTTCCTGCGTTACTAACGAACGAATAATTAAAGCAAACTTCGCAGGAACTCGGAAGGGATACTCATACATCAACTCAGAAAACTGGTCGGTAACAGTTTTAAAGTTGAACTCTTCGACGTTTTTACCTATAGCATCTCCCAATACTGCTTCGAGTGCAGGAATAATTGGACGAATGTCTGTATCGGGTGTTAAGAAACCTAAATTAACAAAATCTATTGCTAAGTCAGTGTATTCTTTATTAGTTAAATGTACCACCGAATCAACCAGCGTCTCTTTTGTGGTTTCATCAAGTTGGTCCATCATCCCAAAGTCAATATAAGCCATACGACCATCGGGAGTTGCAAACAAATTACCTGGGTGAGGGTCTGCATGGAAGAAACCATGTTCGAGTAATTGTTGTAACCCAGCAGTTACACCTATTTGAACTATTGCCTCTGGGTCTAAACCAGCTTCACGAATAGATTTTGTATCGTTTAATTTAAACCCATTTATCCACTCTAGAGTTAAAACACGGTTAGTTGTTTGGCGCCAGTAAATTTTGGGAACCTTTACAGTGGGTTCATTACGGAAGTTAGCAGCAAACTTTTCAGCGTTGCGTGCTTCGTTGAGATAATCGATTTCTTCAAATAGCTTAGTGCCAAATTCATCTACTATTAAAGTTAAATCGTGCCCAAGGTTGAGAGGCAACCACGGAGATAGCCAACCTGCTGCCCACCGCATTAAATATAAGTCAAGCATTAGTGTGGGACGAAGGTTGGGACGCTGCACTTTTACCGCTACTTCTTCTCCTGTAGAAGCAAGGCGCCCACGGTATACTTGACCTAGAGAAGCTGCTGCAACAGGAGTTGGTGATAACTCACTATAAATTTTAGATATTGACTCACCAAGTTGAGCTTCAATAATACGATAAGCGAGATTACTATCGAATGGTGGTAACTGGTCTTGCAGTTTTATCAATTCTTCGAGAAAATCCTTACGTATCAAGTCAGGACGAGTTGAAAGCGCTTGACCAACCTTGATAAAAGTTGGACCCAACTTTGTCAACATCATTCTTAACTGGGTTGCCCGCTTCAACTTATTTTGTTCAACACGGTCAAACCATTCATCGGACTTTAAACCAAGAATAAACCCAAGCATATTCCATATTATCTTAATTGCCCTTGCCCAAACGCGCCAAGGACGGAAGCGATAATAACTAGCTACAGCATCCGGACTGTAGCGAATAAGCTGAGTAGGTTGATACTGACCCACAAAGACCTTTGCCTCTCAAACCAATAAATTTACAATTAACAAAACGTACTAAACAAAATGCACGTTTCTCCCGAAGGATACTTGCTGTTTTTTAAAACAACTTGAATATGTACATTTCCGGTTAATATACAAGACGTAAGTAACAAAAATTAACTACCTACGTATATATATCTTCATTCTTAATTATACTTCATAAAAGTACAACTAATGCAGTATTGACAAACGCTTTAAGTACAATTAAAAATGGCTTCAACTTAGCATCATCAAGAACCCCAAATGTAATCACTGAGGCATTTTAGGGTTTTGTGGCAGTATTTGTTATATGCTGGAACTAGGTGCCGCACCATAAGGTAAGTATTTGTGTGTAAAGAAATATTTTTAACTTTTCTTAATATTTGGAGATATTAAAACAACCAGGATGTGAATTAACTTACTGTTTGCATAGATTTTATGTTATGGCTACGATTAAAATGCAACAACTCTTATCATCAACGGACACAAATCCACCAATCGAATATATACCGGACTTTTTAACACCAAGTCAGGCTTTGGAACTGTATAATCATTGCGAAACCTTAGCATGGCGCCAGAATAAGATTAAAATTATCGGTAAAACTATTCCCGTACCGCGATTAGAATGTATGTACGGTGATGAAGGATGTGATTATGTCTACTCAAAATCAGTATTATTACAGCCAATTGCTTGGACACCAGAACTTCAACAACTACGATTACATATTGAATCAAGTACGGGTTATCGATTTCATATAGTACTATGTAACCGTTATCGAGATGGTCGCGACTCGAATGGATGGCACGCAGACAATGAGAAGAGTATGGGTAAGTCTCCTGCTATTGCATCAATAACGCTTGGACAAAAGCGTAAATTCCAAATGCGACAAGGAAAAAAAGGTAAACCAGTAGATATTTGGTTGGAACATGGAAGTTTATTGGTGATGCACCCAGGATGTCAGGAAAGCTGGGTTCATCAGTTGCCTAAAACTACTCAACCTGTAGAAGAACGTATTAACTTGACTTTTCGACCGCATGTGAAGGGAAAACTTGCAACGGATGTAACGGATGGTTGATTGATTTTTGATTAGGCGATAATCCAATTTTGAAATTGTCACACTTTAAGTAGCATTACTTGGTAGAAAATAACCAAGTGGCTAATAGTCAGCATAAATACTGGCACAATACTTCCACCACATAACATTAAGATTTTCCATAGTGTTGGAATGTTATTGCGACACACAATTTTTGGTATGAATAGTTAGTATGAATGAAAAACGAGTATCGAAATTAGAGTTGTCTCAGTTACGCTCAATCGCATGTGATCAAAATTATCGTTTATCGATGAAAGTTATTTGTAATCAAGTTGCACATGACCGTACACAAGGTAATATCCCTTTCTGTGTAATTGCTATGAAATCAACAAATATGAATGAATTGTCACCTAGCTGGTATGTCGAAGCTCTGAAATACATTAAAGCAAATCATCGTCTGAGCGGCGACCCTGCTGTAGAGGCAAACTCTTACATTGATTATGTAATTAATTCCTTGAGCTAGTTTTTTTCGGTCTTCCAAAAGCTTCCCTTATTCCAATAAAGTTCTCCTATTTCTGCTTGACTGGTAGTAGATAGTTCTAAGTGTTACTATCTATTACCTGTTTTTTTGTATAGATATTTACCACAGAGGCACAGAGTTCACAGAGAGAAGAGTAGGGAAAAAGTTTATTTCTGATTCCAATCCGTGTGTGGGAACGTTTATCCTAGGAAAAAGATGATAAAACTTTTATTCCTCGGAATTTATAAGCAAAATGGCTAGCGGAAATTTATCAAGTTCACAGTCCGATGCACACAGTCTACCAAAGGTCGATACTCTAACAATGTTTCGACTGGGCTTTTTTCAAATGGCTTTGGGGATAATGTCGGTTTTGACGTTAGGTGTGCTTAATCGCATCATGATAGATGAGTTGAAGGTTCCAGCGTTTATAACTGCACTAGCTATTGCAATGCATCAATTTGTTGCTCCGGTTCGCATATGGTTTGGACAGATTTCTGACTCAAAGCCATTTTTAGGACATCATCGCACGGGTTATATATGGTTAGGCGCCGCTTTGTTCGCTTCTTCAGCATTTTTAGCAGTACAAGTTGTTTGGCAGGTTGGTGCTAGTTTGCAACAAGGAGGCGCCTGGACGAGTCAAACTACAATATGGGTCGCACTGCTAGGGTTAGTATTTGCCATATATGGAGTTGCATTAAGCGCTAGTTCTACACCCTTCACTGCACTATTAGTAGATATTTCCGACGAAGATAACCGCTCCAAAATAGTTGGTATTGTTTGGTCGATGTTGATGGTGGGCATTATTATAGGCGCCATAACTAGCAGTGGGTTGCTTAGACAAATTCAACTAAACGCACCAATTGAAGTTATTCAAACTCAAGTCAACCGCTTATTTACAATAATACCTCTTGTTGCATTTTTGCTGTGCCTTATTGGGACAGTTGGTGTTGAGAAAAAATACTCGCGTATGAGTATACGTTCTGTACCTACTGTTCGAGAAGATAAAATTACTCTAGGTCATGCGTTGACTATATTAACAGCCAGTCGCCAAACAGGAATATTTTTTACCTTCTTATTGGTAATGACCATCAGCTTATTTATGCAAGATGCAGTGATGGAACCCTACGGGGGCGAAGTCTTTAAAATGACCATTGCCGAGACAACTAAGTTAAATGCATTTTTTGGAACCGGGACACTGCTTGGCTTAGGATTAACAGGTATTTTTATCGCACCACGTCTTGGTAAAAAAACCACTACGAAACTTGGATGTATTGGCGTTGCTATTTGCTTTATACTACTAATTTTTGCTGGAGTAACTGCTAATTCAAAAGTGCTGCAATTGTGTTTAGTATTATTTGGGTTTGCTTCAGGCGTGACCACAACAGGCGCCCTTAGTTTAATGTTAGACTTAACCGCCGCCGAAGCCGCAGGAACTTTTGTAGGCGCCTGGGGTTTAGCACAAGCAATGTCACGGGCACTAGCAACAGTATCAGGAGGGGCAGTATTGAATTTTGGTAAATACTTATTTAATATACCCCTAATGTCATATGGCTTAGTTTTTACAGTCCAAGCAATTGGTATGATAGTAGCACTATCATTTTTAGCGCGCGTCAACGTCAGTGAATTTCAACGCGATGCAAAAGACACAATGGTGTCAATTTTGGAGCAGGAATTAGATTAAGATTTGCAACGGATGTAACGGATGTAACGGATGGTTTATTCGTTACAAACAAGGCTTGGTTTATTTAATCCATAATTATCCTCTATCCGTTACATCCGGGGTATGTGACGAGATAATTATCAATATAATTGTATAACTGCGTAAACTCTGGATATTCAAACGGGTCTGTTTTACCGATGCCATCTTTATACTTGTAACCAACGTTCAAATCAATAACGGCGCCTCCTTGATGTTCAATCGAGTAGTCTTTGAAGGAAAAAGACCATGATTCATTCAAACTTGGTTCAGATATGACGCTTAGTGCTTTTGCAGGTGCGGCGCCAACAGCAGCACCTAGGCTTAAAACAGTACCAAAGATTAAAGAAGCAAATCGATTCACACTATTATTAGCCATCTTAGTTTCTATGTATTTATACTGTGCCAGTTTTATTAATTGGATTCAGTATACCAATATATATCTAATATTTGTAAAGATATTATGCGATTGAACCTTACTATAGGTTTTATTCCCAACTCCTGTAGAGACGCGACATGTCGCGTCTCTACAACTCCTAACTTTAAAAAGATGATAGATTTTTGGACAACGGTTCTCGAATTCGCTGGAACAACCTGTGAAAAAGTTGGCAGTCAACTTATTCAAGATTTTGGACAAGTAAGCTCAGACCAAAAAGCTGATGGTAGCTTGGTTACGAAAGCTGATAAATGGGCAGACCAAGCTATCCGTGATACTATTATTGCTAATTTTAACGGTTACGGTATTCTAACTGAAGAAGGTAATAAAGTATTGCCTGATACTAATTGGTGCTGGGTAGTTGACCCGTTAGATGGTACTACAAACTTTGCGCGTGGGCTTCCACTTTGGTCAATTTCACTAGGGTTACTGTATAAAGGCACACCTATTTTTGGATTTGTTTATGTTCCAACATTGAGGGAATCATATCATGGATTTTACGCAGGTAATTCTGGATTAGATACACCTACAGGCGCCTTTCGTAATCATCATCCTATACATACAAGTAATGATGCACCAAGCGGCAATCATTTTTTCAATCTTTGTTCGCGTAGTACTTCAATAATTCAAAAAGATTTTCCATGTAAAATTAGGATGCTAGGGGTAGCAAGCTATAACTTTCTTACTGTTGCAAAAGGCGCCGTGTTAGGCGGTATTGAAGCTACACCTAAAATTTGGGATATCGCAGCAGCATGGGTTATTGTTCAAGCAGCAGGTGGAACTTGGATATCCCTGAAATCTGAACCTTTCCCCGCTGAACCAGGAGTTGATTATAGTAATATTTCTTATCCAACTCTGGTTTTAAGCCGTTCAGAATTATTGCCTACTTTTGAACCGTTTTTAAGCAAATAACCGTCCGTTAGGGAGGCCCCGCGTTGCCGGGGTTCCCCCGGTTAAAGCGAAATTATGAATTATGGATGGTTTTATTATTTAAAATATAAGTCTTATTGAGATGTGGAGTGAACGGGCAAGGATGCCCATTCCACAAAGTTACCCTCCGAGTTGTCGCAATGTTGCGTCAATACGGGTGACGTTTTCTTGTTTCCCTTGTTTTGCGTATATTTCGCGCGCTCTTCTAAACAAGGTGACTGCATCCCCTCGTTTGCCTTGTTTCATTAAGAATGTACCCCGTAATTCAAAGACTTGAGGGTTGTTTCTATCTAAATTCATTGCTTGCTCGGTTGCCCACATTGCGCTATTAGTTTCCCCTAAACGCAATAAGACTGTTGCTAGTCCTAAATAAGCATCAATACTATTGCGGTTAAGTTGAATAGCTTTGCGATATGCATCCTTTGCTGTACGGTTATCGCCTAAGTTACCACTAATGTAAGCTAATGCATATTGATAGTCACTGTTATTGGGGTTGAGTGATACTGCTCGACGATAAGATGATAATGCAGCTTGAAGATTTCCTTGCAATGCTTGTAAGTAACCTATTCCCGACTGAATTGAGGCATTTTTGGGTTCTAAGCTTGCTGCTTGCTGATAAACGCTTATTGCCCCATTATAGTCGCCCGAATCAACCATCCGGCGCCCGTCGTCTAAAAGCTGTTTAACTTCTTGGTTGGTACGTTGCGCTACAACAACCTGCGCGGAAGCTACCGTGGGTACTGTTGCCGCAATGCTTCCCAGTAAGAGAACACTTAAAATAAATGCTGTTCGATTATACACAGTAAATTTCCTGAAAGTTTTTTGCCAATGTTATAATTCAGAATTTCCGTAATTGCTTGTACATTAAAACAAAAATATTCAGTTTTGAAAACTCCATTACTCAACTTTTACAAAAGATTTACTATTGAGACAGTATGTTCCCAGCCTTATTCACATTTTCGAGGATAATGCGATGATTTTAACGACTACAGATGTTATTCAAGGTACGGTAGTTCAGTCTTACCTGGGTGTTGTGACTGCACAGGTTGTTTATGGCAGCAATTTCCTGCGCGATTTTTTTGCTGGCATTCGCGATATTATTGGTGGACGCACTGCTAGTTATGAGAGGTTGTTTGAAGAAGGGCAACAGAAAGCACTTAATGAACTTGAACAACGAGCTAGGCGCCTGGGAGCTAATGCTGTTGTTGGTATAGAAATTGACACGGGTACTATTAATGTTGATCAATCTGGCGTTCTTTTGCTTATTACTGCAAGTGGGACTGCTGTTAGAGTTTGATTTATTAATATTAATTATGATGGTGCGTGACTTATATTTTGCGCCTTGAACAGAAATCGGTCTTCTTGCCTTCATATGTTGCGATAAAACATTGATTGTTCGTACAGAAGCCCGGTTTCTTTGCGCTGGTTGATAATTTATTGTTAATTAAGTAGTACGTATTAATTTTTGATTTCAATTTAATCAATTATTTTTTATAACTATGGATAGATTACGTAAGTATTTCTAGTGATAGATTTGTTTTGACTTAATATAGCTTTAAATCATAGACATCATCGGAAAAAAAGACAAAAAATTTACTTTAGAGGCAAGGAGAAAGGCGATGTCATATGTAAATCGAGTTGGCGATGATGTTATTCAGGAACCTGCTGTGGTAGGTCGTGTCGCTGATTACCATGACCGCGTTCGCTGGGGTCCTATCATATCTGGTTTATTGGTCGCATTAGCTACTCAATTGATTTTAAGTGCGATGTTTTCTGCTATTGGCGCCGGTACTGTTGAAGGTTCTGGTAGACCTAGAACAATTGCAGGAGATGTTGCTGGTAATGTTGGTATTTGGTCTACTATTGGTTTATTGATTTCTTTATTTACTGGTGGTTGGGTAACAGCACGTGCTTGTGGTCCCATGAATCGTAATACTGCGTTACTCAATGGTGCCATTCTTTGGGCAACAACTTTAGCTGTTAGCTCTTGGTTGTTAGCAAGCGGTGTATCCGGTGCTTTTGGTGTTGCTGCTTCAAATGCTGGCGAAGTTATTAACCAAGTACAGCAACAAGGTGGTGTTAATGTTCCTCAACCTAACGTCAGCGCACAACAAGCTCGTGAAACTGCTGCTGCTGTACGTCAAGGTTTATGGTGGTTCGTGTTTGGTTCGCTGCTCGGACTTCTCGCTTCTATGATAGGCGCCGCAGCTGGTACACGCAGCCCACGTACTAATAATTACACTTAATATTTATCTACAATCAGCAATCACTTCCTTAAAGCACCCGTTTGGGTGTTTTTTGTTTTGTAGAAGTTATTACCATTGTAAATACGCTGCTTCGATTCCTTGTTCGCGACGGATTTTTCCATCTTTTTCAAACCAGGCTATTATCTGCTGTGTGGTAAGTTCTTCAACGGGTATACCGTTTTCTTTGGCTATGTGTATAAGTAGCTTGTGGGAGGAGAGCGTTATGCGAGCTAGGAATTTTTCTGGGGAGGATAGTAAGGCTGCGTCTACTTTGCCGGAGTCTTCTAGCGTTAGAAATTGCGCTCCTGGTTGTGGTGTGTTCATGATGTCCTTTAAGCACTTCAGTGCTTATTACGAAAGGGGGTGGGGTGGGGGTGGGAATACGCAAAAACTGATGAGTGTAGTCAATCTGTAACCCTGATGACTAATTACTTAACAATTTTCATATAAACTAAATGTCTAGTAATAAATCTTAATTTATTTTACTTCATCTTTCGTGACTGAACTAAATAACCACAGCGATGTTCTCCATTGATTATCCAGTGGGTACGCTCGACTGTACAGTCTGGCAAAACTGCGGCAAACATTTCTAATTCGTGACCGCATATGCTGGGGAATGACTCTGCGACGTTCGATATGGCACAATTATGTTCTGCGATTATAAAGCGTTCATCCGATGAGTCATTTGATTCTACTGGATGCCACTCTGCCATATAACCTTCGGCTTTTCGCAACTCCACCAGCATTGCTACCCGGTCTTGTAATGGCGCCATCCCTAATTTTTGATGATATTCCACTGCTTTACGCTGCCACTGTAAGCGTAATATTGTGCTTACTTGGTCGTGTCCCACTGTTTGAGCTAAGGTGTCTAACAGTGACACAGCAAAGTCTCCATAGCTATCGACAAATTCCTTTCGTAAGCTATCGCGTCCCTGCTGACTTAACTTATATATATGTTGCGGGCGCCCTGTTCCAGTTTGTACTGATGCTGAATTTACTATCAACTCCAAACCTTCTAAATCCTTTAAATGGCGCCTAACCGCTTGGACACTAATCTCTAAGGCATCGGCAAGTTCGAGTGCGGATGCTTGAGTATGTTTCAAAAGATACTCTAGGATATCTTGCTTAGAGGACTGCTGCGCTGTTTGCATTGTCGTCCTGGTTGGGTTCAAAAATAAATTTCAGAAAATTGTTCCAGAAAATTTGACTTTAACAACATTCTTGTTGTTAATTTAGCGTAAAATAGAGATATATTAAACAACAAAGATGTTGTTTTACTCTTAAATCTATTCTAACAGCCCTGTTGCCCCGTGGTAACAAAAACCTAAAATCAGCCTTATAAAGCTGACTAGCCCGTCCAACACCCTTAAAGAGAACGTCAATAAGACAAGAGAACTACCAATGAGTGCTACTGTCAAAACCCTAGTCAACCAACCCTACAAGTATGGCTTCGTCACCGATATAGAGGCGGATACTATACCGCGTGGGTTAAGCGAAGACATTGTCCGCCTCATCTCCGAAAAGAAGAATGAACCGGAGTTCATGCTGGAGTTTCGTCTGCGAGCGTATCGCCAGTGGTTAAAGATGACTGAGCCAGATTGGTCTGGTCTAAATTACCCACCTATCAATTACCAAGACATTATCTACTACTCGGCGCCAAAACAAGCCAAGAAAAAATTAAATAGTTTGGATGAGGTAGACCCAACGTTGCTAGAAACGTTTGAAAAGTTGGGTATTCCTTTAACTGAGCAGAAGCGTTTGGCGAACGTAGCAGTAGATGCAATTTTTGATAGCGTATCGGTTGCAACTACTTTCAAAGATAAGCTCGCTAAAGACGGTGTAATATTTTGCTCTATTTCTGAAGCATTACACGAGCATCCCGAACTTGTGAAGAAGTATTTGGGTAGCGTCGTTCCTCCTGCTGACAACTATTTCGCGGCTTTAAACGCTGCTGTGTTCAGCGATGGTTCGTTTGTGTATATTCCGAAGGGTGTAAAGTGCCCAATGGAATTATCTACTTATTTCCGTATTAATAGTGGTGACACTGGACAATTTGAGCGCACTTTAATTGTTGCCGAAGAAGGTAGCTATGTATCGTACCTCGAAGGCTGTACGGCGCCGATGTACGACAGCAACCAATTACACGCCGCAGTTGTAGAGTTAGTAGCTCTCGACGATGCCGAAATTAAATACTCCACCGTGCAAAACTGGTATGCAGGAGATGTTAACGGTAAAGGTGGTATTTACAACTTCGTTACCAAGCGTGGTTTGTGTCAAGGTGTTAACTCCAAAATTTCTTGGACACAAGTAGAAACAGGTTCAGCTATTACTTGGAAATATCCAAGCTGTGTATTAGTTGGTGATAACTCAGTTGGAGAATTTTACTCTGTAGCGTTAACCAACAACATGCAGCAAGCTGATACTGGAACCAAAATGGTTCACGTTGGTAAAAATACCCGCAGCACAATTATCTCTAAAGGAATTTCTGCCGGAAAATCTAGTAACAGCTACCGTGGTTTAGTCAAAGTTAACCCCACAGCTTCATACGCCAGAAATTACTCACAGTGCGACTCAATGCTAATTGGTGACAATGCCCACGCAAACACTTTTCCATATATCCAGGTACAAAACCACACCGCCAAAGTCGAACACGAAGCATCGACATCGAAGATTGGAGAAGACCAACTATTTTACTTCACACAGCGGGGTATTTCATCTGAAGACGCAATATCAATGATGATAAGCGGCTTCTGTAAAGACGTATTTAACCAGTTACCAATGGAGTTTGCCGTCGAAGCAGACAAATTACTCAGCCTCAAACTCGAAGGCAGTGTAGGTTAAATTTTATCTCTTGTGGAGCGGGCATCCCTGCCCGCCCCCTAACACCTGAAACAAATCACAGGCAGGGATGCCTGTGCTACAAGAATACAAAGAACATGATTATTGAAAACAGTGAAGTAGTGCTGTCAGTGCGTGACTTGACGGCAAGCGTTGATGAAACTCCAATTCTCAAAGGCGTAAACTTAGAAGTACGCGCGGGCGAAATTCACGCCATAATGGGACCAAACGGTTCCGGAAAAAGCACCCTCTCCAAAGTACTAGCAGGACACCCAGCATATAAAGTCACAAGTGGAGAAGTAATTTTTAAAGGGCAAAACCTACTAGAAATGGAACCGCAAGACCGCGCGCGTAGTGGTGTATTTCTCGCTTTCCAATATCCCTTAGAAATTCCTGGCGTTACCAATTTAGACTTTTTGCGGGTAGCATACAACTCAAAGCGTAAAGCACAAGGTTTAGAAGAATTAGAACCTTTCGATTTTGAAGATTTGGTTTATGAAAAGCTCGAAGTTGTCAAAATGGACTCAGCATTTTTAAACCGTAGCGTTAACGAAGGGTTTTCTGGTGGTGAGAAAAAGCGTAACGAAATATTACAAATGGCGCTTTTAGAACCAGTAGTAGCGATTTTAGATGAGACAGACTCAGGTTTAGATATTGACGCGCTCAAAATTGTCTCAAGTGGGGTAAATCAATTAGCAAAACCAGAAAACGCCACAATTATGATTACTCATTATCAGCGCTTGCTTAATTATATAGTTCCTGATTATGTGCATGTTATGGCGCGCGGAAAAATTCTAATTTCTGGTGGTAAAGACTTGGCATTGGAATTAGAAGAACGTGGTTACGACTGGGTATTAGACCAATTTGCTGAAACTGTGGGGGTATAAAAATGACGACACAAGTTTCTCCTAGTCCGATCCCAAACTCCAATGTTGTTAGTCTAACTTCTACTTTGTTAGATAGAGATAATTATTTAACAGAGTTATTAAACAACGTTGTCGTTGGGGAGACGCAACATTGGTTACAAGACATTAAACAGCGTGCTGCAAATTGGGTACGTCATTCAACATTACCCACAAACCGCGATGAAGAATGGCGTTTTACAGATTTATCCAAATTAAAACAGATAAATTTCAAAAATGTAGAGACGCGACATGTCGCGTCTCTACAACCCCAAATTCTACCCGAAGCTCAAAACAGCCGTTTGGTCTTCGTTAACGGTATATACGCACCAGAACTATCAGCAGTTTCAGGTTTACCGGAGGGAATACTAGTTACAAATTTAGCTAATCTACCTGAAGAATATACTGTAAAATCACAAGAATACTTAGCTCAAGCGGAAGGTGCCTTGGAGGTATTTACAGCTTTAAATACTGCGGGTATGCAAGATGCTGCGGTTATTTGGGTGTCGAAGAATGTAGTAGTAGAAACACCAATTTATTTGGTATATATTACTGCTGGTGAGGGTGCTATTTCTTTGCCGCGTTGTTTGGTGGTTGCGGAAACTGGTTCTCAGGTGAGTTTTGTGGAAGAATATGTAACAGGCAAGATGCCTGTTTCACAAGAGGGCAGTTATTTCACCAATGCTGTTACGGAAATCTGGATTTCTGATAATGCTAGTGTGAGTCATACTAGGGTACAGAAGGAAGTTTTTTCGGCGTTTCATGTTGGTAAGACTGCTGTTACTCAAGCACGTTATAGTCGCTATACCTGTAATGCTATTAATATTGGTGCGAGTTTAGGGCGCCATAATTTAGAGATTTTACAAACTGGTGAGCAAACCGAGACTACTCTGAATGGTTTGGCGATGATAAAAGGTACACAAGTAGCGGATATGCATAGCGCTATTGCTTTAAATTATCCTAATGGTGTTTGTAAACAGCTACAAAAAAATATTGTCGGTGACAAAGCGCACGCTATTTTTAACGGGAAAGTATTTGTTCCCAAACCAGCACAGCAAACCGATGCAGCACAATTAAACCGTAACTTAATGTTAACGAGTAAAGCGCGAGTTGACACAAAACCTCAACTCGAAATTACTGCCGATAACGTTAAATGTACCCACGGCGCCACGGTTAGTCAGTTAGAAGATGATGAAATTTTCTACCTGCAAAGTCGAGGTATTGATGAGAATAGTTCGCGTCATCTTTTAATCAACGCCTTCGCCACCGAAATAATTAACAACATTTCCGTTACCTCTTTACGCGATAATCTTTTAAACGAAGTCAAACAATTTTAAGCACACAACTAGGAGTTACACACAAGCAACAACTCCTAACTCCTAACTCCTAACTCCTAACTCTTATGACTCTTGCAAAAGACATTACCATTGCCCACAGAGTACGTCGTGACTTTCCGATTCTCCACCAAGAAGTTAACGGCAAGCCTCTTGTTTATCTAGATAGTGCAGCTACTTCGCAAAAACCGCTGTTTGTTCTTGATGCATGGCGCCATTACCACGAAGGTTACAATTCTAATGTTCACCGTGGCGCCCATACTCTCAGCGCTAAAGCAACAGACGCTTACGAAGCAGCGCGCGATAAAATAGCAGCTTTTGTAAATGCTAACTCGCGCAACGAAATCATTTATACCCGCAACGCTTCTGAGGCTATTAACTTGGTAGCATATAGCTGGGCAATGAATAATTTAAAAGCAGGGGATGAAATAATCCTCTCAGTTATGGAACACCATAGCAATTTGGTACCTTGGCATTTCGTTGCTCAAAAAACGGGTGCGGTGTTAAAGCACGTGGAACTCACAGAAGAAGAAACTTTTAATTTTGAACATTTTAAGACATTAATATCAGAAAAAACTAAATTAGTATCGGTAGTGCATGTCTCAAATACATTGGGATGCATTAACCCTGTCCAAGAAATTTGTGCGCTCGCTCATAAATATGGCGCCAAAGTTTTAATAGACGCTTGCCAAAGTGTACCTCATATGCCTGTAGACGTACAAGAAATAGACTGTGACTGGCTAGTTGCCTCCGGTCATAAAATGTGCGCCCCTACTGGTATCGGTTTCTTATACGGAAAAGAAGAAATACTCAATGCTATGCCTCCTTTCTTGGGTGGTGGAGAAATGATAGCCGATGTATATTTAGACCATTCCACCTACGCGGAACTACCACACAAATTTGAAGCAGGTACACCCGCTATAGGTGAAGCTATTGCATTAGGCGCCGCAATAGACTATTTAAATAAACTAGGAATGGATCAAATTCACGCCTACGAAGCTGAATTAACATCATACTTATTTGAACAACTAGAAACCATCCCCGACATAAACATACACGGACCCAAACCCAACGCCAACGGATTTGGAAGAGCAGCACTAGCATCCTTCACAGCAGGAGACATTCACCCCAACGACCTATCCGCACTACTAGACCAAGAAGGTGTAGCAATACGTTCTGGACACCATTGTACACAACCCTTACACCGCTACTTAAACCTAACAAGCGGAACCGCACGCGCAAGTTTAGCCTTCTACAACACCCACCAAGAAATCGACGTATTCATCAAGTCCCTAAAAGACACAATCGACTTCTTCACTAGCATTTTGGGGTAGGGTGGAATGGCACTTACTTAACAATCGTAGGTTGGGTGGAGCGATAGCGCAACCCAACATAAACACTTGTTGATTGTTGAGTTTTCCCTTCGCAATAGATTTGCTCGTGCTTACCAGACCCAAGCTAAAATCGACTTTTGAACGCTTGAGTAAGCATCAATTTAAGGTACATGGTGCGTGAAAGCTTGAAAAAATAAGGACAGAAACGAAAAGTATCATAGCTTTCATGCACCATCTAGGCGAATATAAACCCGTAGTAAGAACAGAGAGCGTTTAGCACAGTAAAGAAGTTTCCCAAAACCTCTCTACTTTTTAATCTATAGATTAATGTAATTTACCTGCAAAAGCTTCTATATCTTCTAATGCCTTTGAGTAATTACTGCTAGGAAGCATAACTTCTCTACCGTCAGGCATTATATACTTAGATTGTAGAGGAAGGCTGAACATAGGAATACCTAGAGACGAAGATACTTTACCTGATGTATGGAAGTCCTTTATATTTGAAACATAATATCTTTGCCATTCCTCTTTAGTATTAGGTGTATCGCTACAGGGTGTAAATAGCTGAGGAAATTTTTTAAATTGTTCGTAGCAAAATTCAATAAGTTCTGTTCTTATTGAATCAAATGCTGCAGCAACACCATCGTTAATTGTATAATTATTAAAAACAAATTCATATATCTTTGGTAGTTTAAGTTGGAAAACTTCTATTTGTTTATTGAAGGTAATTATGGTTCTTCAGTAGTTGTTATGCTAAATTGTTAAATATAGATGTAAATAATTATTAACTTATTTTAAAAAATATTACAAAAAAGCTTGATGGCATTGACTTGTAAGCCTTATTTATTATTGACTATATATATAATTATTGTATTTTAGGGTACATTTACAGTCATGGTCAATAAAAAAGATATAAAAATCTTATCACAAATTCTGGATATAGACGAAGTAAAAGTTATATCGCACAGCATTTATAACGAAATTGGAATAATTTTACGAACAGAGCCAATAAAGCTGTATAGTGTATGTCCATCTTGTGGTACGGAAAGCCATAAACTACATCAAAACCATCGTCATATTATTAAAGATTTACCTTTTGGAGAGAAACCAATTTTTTTAGAAATAAATCGGCGCCAATTTAAATGCAGAATTTGTAAAAAACCCTTTAGTGAAGAATTTGACTTTGCAAGAAAGAAAAGAACTTATACAAATCGGCTTGCAAATCAAATAATACAAGAAGTTTTAGAAAACGACATACATAGCGTAGCATCAAAAGGTATAGTTACAACAGAAGAGATAGAAAGAATGTTAAAAGATGCATCTGAAAAACTAAATTTAACAAAACCTAAAAATTTAAAAAGGCTTGGAATTGATGAAATAGCTTTAAGAAAAGGAAAGGGTAATTACTGTGCAGTGCTAATAGATTTAGATACATCTAAACCAATCGCTATTTTGAACGCGCGTACACAAGGAGTAATCGAGGAAGTTCTTATCGGTTGGGGAGTTGAGGTCTTAGAGCAAATTAAAGAAGTGAGTATAGATTTATGGCAAGGGTACAAAAATTTAGTGATAGAATTAATGCCTAACGTTCAAGTCGTCGCCGATAGATTTCACGTAATGGTGCAAGTAAATAAAGAATTAGACACACAGAGGAAGAGAGAAAAGTACAAAATAGAGGAATTAATTAAATTAGCAGAAACATCTGAAAAGAAAGATGAGTACGAAAAAATATTAGAAGGTTTGAAAAATAGTAAATATGCTTTACTCAAAAATGAAAAGGACTTAAATGAAGAACAAATCAAAAAATTAATTCAAGTTAAAGCTGTATCTCCTACTTTAAAAATGATGCATGAATTAAAGGAAAAACTTAGAATAATTTTTAATAAAACTAATCATTGGTATCCAGCAGTATTTAAATTAGGTATGTGGCTTTCAAAAGCTAAAACATATTTTCCAAATAGCAATAACACTTTTATTCGTTGGTTTGATGAAATTATTGCTTATTTTGATAATGGCACTACTAGCGGCGCCGTTGAAGGTATCAATAATAAAATTAAATTAATTAAGCGCTCCGCTTATGGGTTTAGAAATTTTGAAAATTTCCGAGTTCGATGCTTATTAGCTTGGCACTTTAATTGTTAGTTTAGCATAACAAGTACTGAAGAACCATAATTATATCAGAACTAAGTGCAAAATTTTAATTTCATACTATATACTGGGTATAATGCACTTCAGTAATGGTTTGCGGTAATTTAAATAAGCAAAAGGTGTTAAACTTTTTTTACCTTCGGAATTAATGTAATTATAATATTCTTGGAAACTCAGGTTATCAAAAATACTTAAATCTTTCAAAGCCTTTACTTGTACGCCAAATATTTCAACTTCACCGAAACACCTCGTAACGCACTTCATCAAAGATTTAAAACCCTAGCTGCAAATTAAAAATTAAAACTGTATTGACAATGTAAATACGTATTATCTACAATATGAAGCATGGATGTGTATTTCGTGCTAAACGGCATCACCTTTGTTTGGAACGACGAAAAAGCTCAAAATAACCCAGGAAAGCATGATGGAATTACATTCGAGCAAGCTGCCGAGGTATTTTTTGATCCATTTCTCATTGTTGTTGATGCAAGTCGCAATAATGAAGCACGGGATGCTGTGATTGGACTGGATACTCGATGGAATTTGTTATACGTCGTTCACATTGAGCGTGAAGAGAACATAATTCGGATTATTTCAGCACGTAAAGCCACTCGTCAGGAGCGAGCAGAGTATGAAAATTGAAGCATTAAAAAAGCGGTTAGATCGAAATCGTCCTATGACCAGCGTGACGATTCGCATTCCCGAAGATGTTATTGAAGACTTAAAGCGGCTTGCACCGTTGTTGGGCTTTTCTGGGTATCAGCCATTAATTCGCGCTTACATCGGTCAAGGATTACGTATGGATTTAGAACGATTTGAAAGCGAAACAGTGACAGCGTTAATTGCGAGTTTGAAACGTCGGGGAGTAAGTGATGAAATAATTCACGAAGCATTAAACGAAGTCGTTCACAGTTAGTTTTTTGCTTCCAACCGTAAAAACAAACTTTTTCAGGTGCCTTTTTAACGCTTTATTACCTAAAAAACTACCATATCTATTTATTTAAGCATTTTTAGCAGCAAGTCGATATACCAGTACATAATATACTAAGATATTCTGCAAAAATCTGATAAAAACTGTTAATATCTTGTGCAGAAAAAGTACGATTTTAGGAAAAAATATTATATTATGACTCACTTTGGCATTATTACTCCTGGTGCAGCAACTGGCCCGCTCAACACAATGCTTCCCTTGGCACAAGAGTTAATTCGGCGTGGTCACCGCGTCACACTCTTTGGAATACTTGGTTGTCAATCTAAGGCACTGGCTGCGGGAGTAGAATTCCAAGCAATTGGTGAGAAAGATTTCCCGCTCGGCTCAGGGGCAGAAGCCTTGACCAAGTTAGGGCAACTGCGTTCGTATGCTGCATTAAAATATACTATTGAATTGCTTCATGAAATCTCGGCTGTTACTCTCCGAGATGCTCCAGCGTTGCTTAAGGCAGCAGGTGTAGAAGCAATGCTAGTAAATCAAAGTTCAATAGAAGGAGGAACTATTGCTGATTTTCTCCAAATTCCTTTCATTACTGTGTGCAGTGCCGTGGTACTTAACTATGACCCCAACGTTCCTCCTCATTACACCACCTGGAAATATAGCCCAACTTGGTGGGGACGTTTACGCAACAACATAGGTCACGCATTACTTTATCCCGTTGCCAAGCCAATTAAAGATTTGATAGATGATTATCGCAAAGAGTGGAAGCTACCTTTGTATTCTCGCCCCAACGATGCCTACTCTCAACTAGCTCAAATTAGTCAGGCGCCTGCAACATTTGAATATCCTAGGCTTGAATTACCTCAAGTGTTTCATTTTACTGGAACTTTCCATACCTTAGCCAGTCGCGCCGAAGTCCCTTTCCCCTATGAAAAATTGACTCTTAAACCTTTGATTTATGCTTCGATGGGAACGTTACAAAATCGCTTGAAGTGGGTTTTCGAGACTATTGCCAATTCTTGTGAGAAATTGGATGCCCAGCTAGTCATTTCTTTAGGAGGCTCGGCTAAACCTGAATCATTACCAACTTTAGCAGGAAATCCTTTGGTTGTTGAGTATGCGCCTCAATTAGAACTGTTAGAAAGAGCGAGCCTCATGATTACTCATGCAGGTATGAATACTACAATGGAATGTGTAAAGTATGGAGTCCCAATGGTGGCGATTCCTGTTGCTAATGACCAACCAGGTGTAGCAGCACGTATTGCTTGGACGGGAGCAGGTGAGTTTGTTACCCTTAAAAACTTGAATGTTCCAAGACTGCGTGCTGCTGTAACACAGGTATTCACGCAAGAGTCTTATAAGCAGAATGTACTTAAATTACAAAAAGCTACTCATAATGCTGGAGGAGTCAGTCGCGCTGCTGATATTATTGAACAGGCGGTATCCACGGGTAAACCAGTCTTGGCTTAAACACAGACGTGATAATGTAAAGAGGAAGGGAAACACTTGATTTTGAAACTGACCCTCCTCCAGATTTAGCTATTGAAATTAACATTACAAGTAGTTCAATTGACAAATTTTCAATTTATTCAGCATTAAAGGTGCCTGAAATTTGGAGATACAACGGAAGCAAA
This sequence comes from Calothrix sp. PCC 7716, assembly GCF_019977735.1. GTDB lineage: Bacteria > Cyanobacteriota > Cyanobacteriia > Cyanobacteriales > Nostocaceae > Dulcicalothrix. The sequence continues at coordinate 9,049,219 of NZ_AP025018.1, forward strand.
CTTAAATTTTATGAATTAATCAACAACAAATATGTAGAACGCGATTATAGTATTGCGTTTCCTTTAGCTTCAGCAAGCGATATGAATAATTTTATTGAGCAAAGTAAAACAAAGCCAGAAATTGCTTTACTTAAATCGTTTCGCACTTGGATTAAACAAAAAATCAATGTAAAGTAAATTGATTAGATAGTGACTGTATGGTCGGCAATGCCCACCTTACGTGGTTAAAGGCTAATTTAATTCTTTTGGTAATGGAGATAACTTTTTGGACTGATAGTGTTTTTGTTTGATTAAGTTTTGTAAATATTTAACTCGTTTTTGCGGCGCCGGATGAGTTGAGATAAATTCTATATTAATATTTTTTTGTTTACTTAATCGATTGAAAAAATCTGTCGCTCCAGCTACATGCCCATAAGTTTTATATAATAGGTCTAATCCTATTTCATCTGCTTGCGATTCTTGCGATTGTGAATACTTAGCATCGCTAAAGGTTGTAATACCAGAAGCGACAGATACTAGTAAATCATTATTTCCTGTTATGGAAGCTAATGCAATTGGTAATATTAGTTGTCTTAATATACTGCGTAGATGGTCGCGGTTAGCAAAATGTCCTAATTCATGACCTAAAATCATCATTAACTCATTTTCTGACTCTGCTTGTTTGAGTAAACCATCAAAAATTACAATGCGGTCACCTGGTAGTGCTAAAGCGTTTACTGTTTTATCTGGTACATAGATTATTTGATAATCGCGCTTATGTTGTTCTGATGGTAAGTTAGATTCTAGTTTGTTTAAAAGCTGGTTTAAGATATCTTGTGTTTGTGATGGTTGGGATAGTTTTTCATATGTTGGAGCTATTAAGGCGCCTAACTGTTTCTCAACATTTGGAGAAATTACCCACACAAGATTATCAACTAGTAAGCCTACAAGCCAAATAATACCTAGAATAATAGATAAAAATATCCCTAAGATTATAAATAATTGACGGTTACTAGTTGGTGGGTTGCGATTTGTTGGCGCCATTTATTTTTAAGGTAGTGTTAAAACCGTAAGGTGGGCAGTGCCCACCCTACGCGCTTCATCATGACATGAGAGATGCTTCGTTCCTCAGCATGACAAAAGTCTAGATTTTACCCGTTAGTAGTATAAAAAATAGACCGTTCATCACAAATCAATTATCCGTTACATCCGTTGTATCCGTTGCCAGTTTACCCGTCGCTACTACTTGAACTGGATGTGCTTTCGACGGGACGAAATACGTTCAAGTAGTTTATCAAATTGTAAAGTTGACGTGATTGTACCCACAGTTTTCCTGTTCCTGTGAATCTACAAACTAATCCTTCTCCACCTAAAATGCCTGTTTTCAATCCTTTAAATGATAAACCGCCTATCATTTCGACTTTGTAGTTGAGTGTATCTTCAAATGCTACAATATAACCAGTGTCAACTACATATTCACCTGTTACGGGAATTTCTACGATGCCACCGTAGGAACTAAACCAAATATCTCCTTCACCAATAGCTCTTAGTAAAAATAAGGATTCACCACTGAAGAAGCCTTTAAATCCTTGAAATTTTGTGTCTATTTCTACGGTTACGCTCGATGCAAGGAATCCTGATGATTGTACCATTAAACCTTTACTACCATCTAGGTAATAGTGCTGTACATCTCCAGGTACACCAGGAGATATATATAATTGACCAGGTTTATCTTTGGCTGTAAAGTCACTTAAAAATAGTGATTCACCCGCAAACATTCGAGCTACACTTTTCATTAAACCCCCTCTCGTTTTGGCTTTCATTTCTATCCAAGGGTCCATTGCTGCCATCGCACCCGATTCTACTACTATAGTTTGGTGCGCTTGTAATTGAACTTTTAATGAAGCGTAAGCTGGTGAGTGTTCAATATTGTATGCTATTTTATTCATGTTTATATTTGATGATGGTAATGTTGGGTGAAATTATGAGGTTTTGATAGCTGGTAGCTGTGAACCTACTAATTGACCAAAGGCGCCAGGGTTATGAGTTTGACAATATACTTTCCCTTTGCCTTTAAATCGACAAATTAATCCTTCTCCACCAAAAAAGGCACCTAGCCAAGATGTATTTGCTTTGCTGATACTAAATGTCAAGCTTTTCTCGAAGGCAACAATGTTACCTGTATCAACCACATATTCACCATCTACATCTATTTCATAAACGGCGCCGAACGAAGTCAGTGCAACTTCACCGTAGCCACTTATTGTTAACCAAAATATAGACTCTCCAGAAAACATTGATTTAAAACCTTGAAATCCCAAATCAATATCTACACTTGCAGCGCTAGCAAGATATGAACTAGCTTGTACAACTAACTCATTATTATTGACTTTGTAAAGTAAAATGTCTCCCATTAATTTTGGCGCCAGAAAAACTTCTCCCCCATTTACCGGAGAACGATAAACGCTCAAAAATAAAGATTCACCACTTAACATTCGCTTCATTCCACCGAGGATACCTCCTCCTTTTCCTTGCCTCAAAGTGGTGCTGGTATTAATATTGCCGCTCATGGCAATCATACATCCAGCTTCAGCTACTAACTCTTCACCAGCTTGCATTGTTACACGTGCAATTGTACTGTCTGGCTGCTGTAATAATTTTATATCCATTGTTTAACTTCTATTTAATTTACTTTTAGCGAACTCTAGGACTTAGAAACCGAACTAAACCATCGACACTGCGGGATTGCAAATAAATATCTCCCTGACCAGAAAGTTTACTAACGACACCTTCCCCAGAAGTTACAGAACCAATTAAACCACCAGCAAGTTTAAGATTTAACTTCATATTTGCTGGATATGCAACTAAATGACTACTATCAACAATGAATTCACCGTCTACACGCTTCTTGGTAATACCACCATAGGCGCCAAAAAATACCTGTCCACTACCACTTAATTTGAGCTTAAATAACCCTTCACCAGCAAAGAAACTTGAAAAACCTGCCCAAGCTACACCCATTTTTACACCAGGAGTATGAGCGATATAGGCACCGGGTTGCAAGCAAATTTCGCCGTTATTCAAATCAAATTTTTCAATATCACCAACGCAAGACTGGTTTAACACTACCGTCAAGGGTTGAGAAGCTTTATTAGAGAACTCGTTGACAAATAAAGATTCACCACCGAGAAATTTTTTTAATAACCCAGAAATTAAACCACCAGAGAACTGAGTTTGCATGGATACCTGACCATCCATACTAGTCATGGCGCCTGCTTCTGCAATAATGCTGTCACCAGGGTTAAGCGTAACAAAAATAGATGCAAATGCAGGTTTATAACGGATTTCGTATTTCAATTGCTCCTACCTCAAATTATAGCCACTAAGTTAATAGATACAAGATTTCAACCGTGATATCACGTAAAAATTTATCTATTGGATGATGTATTTATATATTCCATCAATCCACGTCAGGTATAACTCATAGCCTAGGGTATCCGCAACATTACATCTGAAAAATTTAACATCTGATTAAATATACGTAGAGACGTTACATGTAACGTCTCTACAACAGGTTTTATTTTGCGCGCGTTGGAAAACACAATTTATAATTCATCAGGATTTACTCCTAGCTGGCGTAACTTTTCTGCGAATTTTTGCGCGCGTTGTTCTGCATCGGTAGCTAATTCTTCGGGTGTTTTGTATCTAACACCATCTTGGTTGTACCAATATAACCACTCGCGTGTAATACCTTGAAAAGTTCCTCTTTCATAACCAATTGCTAAACCAAGTTCTGGTAGCCAAACACGATTACCTAATTGTAATATGTACTTTCCTTGTACCAGTCGATAAACTTCTAACCGTGCTTTGCGTTTTCGTAAAGGATTATAAACAACATAGTATAAAATTCCTAATTGTTCATAAATTTCTTTTTTCTTAGTATATTTACCCCGTCGTTTATGAGAAACAACTTCGATTGCTAAAATCGGCAAAACTAATTCTTCCCACAGAAGATAGCTCAAACGCAAATCTTCATCAATTACTCGCTGTACACCTAAACTCAAAAAGCCATCTGGAACTACTGCTGGGATATTAGGGTCGTAATAAATACCCATGTCGATGCCAGAGAACCAGTCATTGCGATGGCTCCAAATCCAGGCGAGAATTGTTTTTAGTAGATGCGGAATATAATGTTGTAGTTCATTGTCAACTGGTGTATCGTCAGAATCAGGTAGATCTTCCGCTGAGGGTAAGCAGTGCAACGGGTTATACTCTAACATGGCGCCAGTTGGGGGGTATTATAGATTTATGATATCTATTTAAGGTTGCCATTTACTCGGTATTAATATCAGTGAGAAGTAAGGAACTGTATCTGGGTCAACTTTTTCTAAGGGCATAATTACTTGATTGCTAGTTGTGGCACGTTCGATATATTTCGCGCGTTCTGCTAATCCTAAGTCTTTTAACACCCCATATACTTTTCTAAAATGTTTACCTAGTTTGATAATTACTGCTGCATCTGCAACTGCTAATTTTTCTGTTAATACTTCTGCGCTTAATATTGAAGATAGCACCATGAATACATCATTACGGTAGGTAAGCGGCGCCCCTAAAGCTGATGCACTTGCCATAATAGAAGAAACTCCCGGTACTACTTCTACATGAAACTGTGGTGATAAACGTGTGTAAAGATACATAAAGCTTCCGTAAAAAAACGGGTCGCCTTCGCATAACACCACAACATCTTGACCTGCATTTAAATATTCGGCTAATTTTTCTGCGGCACTGTCATAATAAGGTTGAGCAGATTCTTCAAGTTTGAAAGGAAAAAGCATTGGTACTTCGATTTGATTCCCTGTTAAATAAGGAGCGATAATTGAACGTGCGAGTGGTTTCTGTTTATCGGATATTGGATAAGCAACTACAGGTGAAGCTTGTAATATCCGTAAAGCTTTAATTGTTAATAGTTCTGGGTCTCCTGGCCCAATACCTATACCATACAGGCGCCCAGTTTGAGATACATTTGACATGTTATATTTCCTCCTCTTTTGCCAGAGCATTTACTGCCGCTGCTGCCATTGCACTACCACCTCGGCGCCCATTTAAAGTAATAAAAGGCACTCCTCTACTGTTTTCTGCTAACGCTGCTTTCGATTCTGCAGCGCCGACAAATCCTACTGGAAAACCTAGAATTACCGCTGGTTTACTCGCTCCTGCATCAAGCAGTTCGAGTAAGTGAAATAACGCAGTAGGTGCATTACCAATTGCTACCACTGCCCCCTCAAGGTAAGGTTCCCATAACTCTAAAGCTACTGCAGAACGAGTATTACCTATCTTTTGCGCTAATGTTGGCACTTCAGGATTATTTAAAGTGCAAATTATTTGATTGTTAGCAGGCAATCGTTTTCTAGTAATTCCTTCTGCTACCATTTGAGCATCGCATAATATTGGTTTACCGTTTTTGAGTGCATTGCGTCCTGCTGCGACTGCATCGAATGAGGCACTTAAATCATTTACAATATCCGTCATTCCACAAGTATGAATAAGACGCACAACTACAGTCGCTAGGTCAGTAGGTAATTTTTCTAAATCAGTTTCCGAGCGAATAATACTAAAAGAACGACGGTAAATTTCATTGCCATCGCGAATATAATCCATTATCCAATTCCTCCTGCGTTTAAACAGTGCTGTGTTTCATATCCTTGCAGTAACCGCAATATTACTTTCGGTAATATAGTTCGATTAACAAAACTATATACTTCTTTGCTTCCGACAAAAACTTGATAACCTTCTGTAATGGTGTTATCTTCACTTTTTTGGGCGCCTAACAAGGTAATATCAGTTTGACCATGATAAGCACAAGATTTAGAACAGCCAGTAAAATGAATTTTTACAGGTATGTCGAGAGTAATATGTTGCTGTAGATATTCTGCCAAAGCAAGAGCATCACCTTTAGTATCGGTAGCAGAAGATGCACAACCCTTATTTCCTGTACAAGCAACTAGACCACTATATATATGATTTGCTGACCAATGCAATCCTAAATTTTCGATATGTTCTTGAACTTCAGGTATAAATTCGTTTTTAATATCGGGGATGATTATATTTTGCCAAGGTGTGAATCGTAGTACACTGCTACCATAACTATCTACTAAAGAAGCTAAGTTATACAATTGGTTTGTGTTTAGCTTACCTAATGGTAGAACTACTCCAATGTAAGAATAACCTTTTTGTCGCTGGGAATGGGCACCTAAATGGTAATTAGTATTTTTATTTAAAGGAAATGTCTTATTTGAGACATTAAGTGAAAAAGGTAAATACTTTTGTGCTTGTTCTAAAGTTTTAGAAAGACCTTTTTCTTGAAATAGCTTTTTTAAACGAGGTTTGCGTTTTTCGGTAATATCTACTTCGTTGAGGTAAACTTGTGCTAGAGCGGCAACTACGAATATACACTTTTCAGGCTCTAATAAAATATTGGTTGCTTCCCCTCCTATTAAAAGGTGAAAATATATAGATGTATTTTTTTTAATAGCAGCAAATGTAATCTCATTTGGTTGTTGACATACCGACACCTTTCCACCACCATCAAACGCAACACTAAACTTAGCTGACAACCCTCCTAATTCTTTGTGCGAACATATATACTCATCTAACTCACGAACCAAATAACGAGTATCAATCAGTTCATGCTTATCAATACCTGCTGTCGGACTTGCCATAATATTCCGAATATGGTCAATTTCAGGAATTCCAGCTAAACCCACAGAACGTAAAGTAATTAAAGCTGTTTCTGTACCTCTTATTCCTCGAACTTGTAAATTTGCACGGTTCGTTACGTAAACATTTTTATCGCTGCCACCAAAATTAGTAGCATAATCAGCAACAATCCTTACCTGCTGACTAGTTAAAATTCCTCCAGGAATACGGATGCGAGAAATAACTCCATCAATAGCTGGTGTAGCGTAAAATAATCCCGGACAAGTTAGAGGATTATCTAATAAACGTAGGGGGTCATCAAGTTGGTTAACAGACTTAAACACGGTACTATCTCCTTCCCTGTGCAACGCAGGGAGTTGAGTTTAACACTGCTCAAGTTGGCATTCTGACTCTTCAGTGATGAGTGCTGAGTGCTGAGTTATGAGTATAAATATACTCAGCACTCAGTACTTTGCACTCAATACTTTTTTACAGCTGCGGCACAGTCCTGGAATTTCACCAGAGTTTCCCAACTATGAGCATATGAACTATATCACATGCTTGGTTCCCAAAACTTTAATTCTTACTTATTCTTAAAAAATAATTGTAAATAAATTTACCTATGTCATCTTTGCTGCGCTTATTTATCCTTTCTACAACCATCGCTATTTTCCCAACCTCTAGTGCTTTCGCATTCAACGATACTCAAAACTACTGGGCTGGTGATTGTATTCAACAACTCAATGAACGTAAACTTATTACTGGATACTCTGATAATACTTTTCGTCCAAATGTAACGGTAACACGTGCAGAGGCAGCTGTCTTAATGCTAAATGCTTTTCCTACGGCGCCAAATAAACGTAGTTTTACAGCATTTCGAGATGTTCCGCAAACCCACTGGGCATATAAAGCAATATCTAGCGCGTTCCAAAAAGGTTTTTTTTCTGGGTATCCAGGAGGTATATTCCAACCTAACCAAGCAATACCCCGCGCGCAAATTATTGGTGTCATCGCTGGAGCAAAAAATTACAGTGGTGTAGCGAACCCCGTGCAAACACTACGAACATACTTTCAAGATGCAGCAGAAATTCCCAACTATGCTCAAACTTCGGTTGCATCTGCCGCAATTTATAGTATTGTGGTTAACTATCCCAACGTCAAACAGTTAAGACCCAGAACTGGCGCCACTAGAGGAGAAGTTGCAGCATCAATGTGTCGCGCGCTCAACATCTATACTATTCCCCCGCAATATATCGCTGGGGTCGAAGTACAACCGCAACAAGTATATCCATTACCAGGAAAACTCGATACTATACCCACCTTCAACAGCAACAGTCCAGAATTGGTAGAAACCGATGGAATTTTACTATCAACTTTTCCCCCAGAAGGTAAAAAAACACCTGCTGCACATTTAAATTACCCGTTTCAAGGCAGATTTGATATTTTTTCTCATCATATTATTAGAGCAGCAACATCATCTCGAAGCCGTACAGTCTACCAAGGAATAATCGTGTATAATCCTGGTGATAAAGCAGTTACGTTAGAAGTATTAAACGGCGCCAGCTATCTTACTCAACAAGCTCCTTTTATACCGTTACCCGACATTCAAGATAATCCCCAAAATACAGTTTATTCGGGACCAGGAAGCAGAACAATGGGTGAAGTCTTGCGAGGAGTTAGGCAAAACGTTTTCCCAGAAACAATAATTATAGAACCTGGTAAAAGTCAAATATTAGCTAACCTACCAATTCCCGTACAAGCTCCTTCTTCCAACGGTCGCACAACAATGATGCGATTGAAAAGCGACGGTGTAATTCACGTTGCCAATTTAGCAATGACTTCCAATCGTCCACCAACTTTAAACGAATTACAAAATTTACTCAACACAGGTAATTTAGCAGAAAAACGCGACGCCATCCCCACCCCATTAGAACCACCCAGAGAACCAACAGTATTCGGTCGAGTAGCGGGTGTTTCCCAAGGTACAAAGTGGGGAGCAGTAATTACTGACAACCCTGGCGCCGCAAAATTAACCATACCAGAATCAGGAAAAGCAATTTCCTATCCATTAGGAACAGTACATTTAGTCACATTAGCTACTAAACAGATACAGAGCGCTCCTATGTTAGCTCGCTACCCAGATACAGCATATTTTGCCCATAGTAATTACGGTGTAGAATATGATTTGACTTTGCCTTTACATAATCCAACAAACCAAACTCAAACAGTAAGTGTATTAATTCAAACACCACTTAAAGATGAGGGTGGAAGCGATAGATTATTATTTTTAAACCCGCAGGTCGAGCAGGTATTTTTTCGCGGTACAGTAAAGGTTAGTTATGAAGATGATTTGGGGAAAGTCCAAAGGTACTTACATTTGGTGCAAAGAAGAGGACAGCAAGGTAAAGCTTTAGTGACGTTAAAATTAGCAGCAGGCGCCACCAAGAAAGTAGAAGTAGATTTTATTTACCCCCCAGATTCCACACCACCCCAAGTTTTAACGGTAAAAACTCAAAATAATTCTATATGATAAATAATTTAGCGCAGGCGCCGATTCATACTGTAGCATAGGTGTCTCGCCTGTGCAGTCATGTAATTATGTTTACCACAGAGACACAGAGGACACAGAGAGAGGTGATATGAAAGCACTAGGTTTCATATTTTACTTATTTATAAAGCAGTAATCCTAAGTTGATTATTAAATTAAACGCTGAGTTACAATATAAGTCTAAGAGGTTGTTTGAAAAGTGCTGTTTTGTGTCATGAGTCGCGAACGTTAACGCAGTTTTCCCGTTATCCGAAGGATATCCCGAAGGGTAGGGTAGCATCTCAGTATACGTCCCAAAACCTACAGCATGATGGTACAGAAGAAGGAATAGCTAATCGTTTAGTTGAAATGGAAGTACCGAAACAGGATATTATTTTGGCATTTCATGAACCTTATATACGTCAGTTTACTGAGTTTGGCACATCATAAGCGTCATCTCTCCAAACCTGCTTGTAGTAACGCGCGTTCTAACAAATCACCAAGTTCTAAATAGCTTCCCCAGTGTTGTAAATACTCAAAATCTAGCCTTAACGCTTGTACTTTTAATACTCCTAACAAGTCTCTCCACTGTCTGTCAGAGACACCCATTCCCATACGATACCATCGCAGCTTTTGTAAAATAATATCCTCTGCGGAGTATATATATATTGATGAATCTCCTTCAACAGATAAAGTATACAACTGTCGGCGCCTTAATTTCTCTCTTGAAAACTCATCGTTACCTAAAATAAAAAAGTCTGCTTTCTCTGTTGTTTCTAGATGTATGGCATTAAACGAAGCTTTCCGCTCAACAGCATCCCTTACTGCATCAATACTTATATAAAACTCTCCTGTTAGGGTATCAACTAAAGATTCTATTTGCGATGCTTGAACATCGACAACCAAATCTAAATCTAATGTTGCGCGCGGTTCTCCCAACAATGAACTTGCCACTGACCCACCCACTAAATAAGGTATACCTAGTTCTTCTAAAATTCTCCCTAATTTAACAGCAAGCCAAATTGCATCTTCCATTATTGCCTCAATTGCCTCAACACCCGTCAAATCCCAATTATCCTGATTACACAATACATCAATCAAGTTATCGCCAAGCTTCCTTCTGATAAACTCGCGTCGAATAGCTTGTGTTGTGGCGCCTGGTAAATCGTGTAATATACCTATTAAACACAGCTTCCAACACCCCAACGTTGATTTTCTAATTAGCTTTGCTTTTTCATGAGGTAACATTTGCTGCCAACGTTCAACTAAGATACGCTCAATCTCAAATGACGTATCTGACGCTTGTGTTGTGTATCCTACTGGGATTTTACTGGGTGAAGCTTGTAGCATTTATATTAATTTACAGGCGGATGTTCTGCCAACTCATTAACAAATTATAAAGCTCAAACTTCATAAAAATTAGCATTTATAATTAAGATTTATAAACTAACTTGATGTTGAAGTATGACTGAAGCCTAATTTCTCTAACAATTGCTTATGAGAAAGATTTTTGCTTTTCGAGTGAAGTTTTTCCTTCTTAACTTCTGTTGTAGGAATATCAGCAAGAGTTAATACAGGTAGGGTCAAAGCTTGCTTAAAAGCTTCAATATCGCTAGCTAATTCTTCCAGTGTTCTTCCTGTTGGTTCAACTGCATTTTTTGTACAACTAACAATTGAACCATCTTCAGCATAAATTACTTCTCGAATTACATAATCGCCATTATCTTCATAAAAAACCCGGTAGTTTAAACTTATTTTCATACGTAATTCTATCCTTAGAAGATGTTTGAAAAGTATAAAATTCAACTATAATCTGAAAAAATCCCCCCAACCCCCCCTTAATAAGAGGGGCTAAAAGTACTATTTTCCCCCCTTATCAAGGGGGGTCAGGGGGGATTAAACCAAGATAATGGTATTAAGTATAACTTTTCAACCAGCCTCTTAGACACACGCAGGAGGGTAAATATTTAAATCTTGCATCACCTCAGCGAGTGATTGCTGTTTTAACTCCTTTTTAGGTTTGAGGGTGATAAACCGAAAGCTCCCGTCATTTATTGATTGTAACCAAACTGTTACAACTGGTAAAATACGATTATTAAAAATTTGACTGCTTGCAGACGTTAAGAGGTGTTAAAAGATTATCATTAGCTTAAATTTTCGTTACCATACAGAAACTTATGAATCGTGTAAACTTTTTAACAATCGCTCATACAAACCACACTTTTTGTAGTCCTATTAGTGAAGATAAAGCCGAACTATTAGCGCTTTTAGAACCTATACCGTTCTACCCTATTCTAGATGTCGGATGCGGGAAGGGCGAGTTTTTAATCCGATTATGCGCGCGTTACAATGTTTGTGGAGTTGGTGTAGATACAAATAATACGTTTCTTCAAACCGCGCGCGAGCAGGCACAATTACGTTTACCTTCGGAACAAATTACTTTTATTGAAGCAGCAATAGTAGACTATCAACCCGAATATTTGTTTAGTGGGGTGCTTTGTATAGGCGCCACACATGCTTATGGTAGTTATCGTGCTACACTTCAAGCTTGTTCTAGATTAGTTGTTTCGGGTGGTTTCGTTTTAATTGCAGAAGGTTACTGGAAACGCGAACCATCGTCAGAGTATTTGGATTTTTTAGGCGCCAGTTCATCAATCTACACAACTCACGCCAACAATGTGCAACTTGGAGTAGAATTCGGTTTTATCCCGCTTTACAGCACAGTCAGTGATAACTCAGAGTGGGATTATTACGAGGGATTATATAATCCTGCTGTTGAGCAATATATTTTCACTCATTCCAATGACCCAGATGCTGCTGCCATGCGGCAAAACATCCTTCAACGATATGAGATGTACCTACAACAAGGACGCGATACACGCTTGTTTTGGATTTTACTTGTTTATGAAACCATAATCAAGATTCTTAAATTTTCGTTACCATTACTATTAAAGCAAGCTTTGAGTTAAAATAAAACGTTAAAGTGCAACGTCCTATATTATCCAGCTTGTTCCTGGCGCCAATTTTGAGCATGAAGTTGAACTCGTATGGCAAAAGATAGATTTCATGGTGTGGTTAAAACAGCCTTAGAAAAAGACGGTTGGGAGATTACTGCTGAATGTTATAACATCAATGTAGATGATGTAGATTTTGAGATTGATTTAGCAGCAGAGGAACTTTTAGGAGCAGAGCGAGAGGGACGAAAAATAGCAGTAGAAGTTAAAAGCTTTATCAGTACATCGAATGTTTCAGAATTTCATACTGCGTTGGGACAATTCTTAAACTATCGAGATGCATTAGATAAGATTGACCCAGAACGTCAGTTGTATTTAGCAGTTCGTTTACCGATTTATGAAACTTTTTTTCAACGTAAGTTTATTGTATCGGCAATTGCCAAATATCAATTACGATTGGTAATTTATGATGTAGAACAGGAGGTTATTAGTCAATGGCTGTAGAACAATATCGGCAGTATATTCAGCATCTTCTTTCCGAACGACAACAACGCTCTTCAATGCAAAAAAGAAACGCCGAAGAGTATGAGATACAAACAGTTTTCGATGAAAAGCAAGACCATTATCAACTACTTTATGTTGGTTGGCGTGGAAATAGACGTGATTTTGGTTGTGTTTTACACCTTGATATCAAAAATGGTAAAATCTGGATTCAGCATGATGGTACTGAAGAAGGAATTGCTAATCGTTTAGTCGAAATGGGAGTGCCTAAGCAGGATATTGTTTTGGCATTTCATGAACCTTATATACGGCAGTTTACTGAGTTTGGCACATCATAAACATCTCCCGGATAATAACTATAGGATTGGGACGAGCATAAGTCACGAGTCTACAAACAGCGCACGCGGGGATACATTGTGAAGTATCACCCGCAACTGTTATTAATGTAAAATGTTTAAGGGAATAATACTCTATTAATGCTTGACGCTTTCACGGCAATACTTACGTATAATTCTCAGGATGACTATAAATAAGTAGTATATAAAGAACATAAGCAGCTAGTCAAGTCGCTATTATAAAAATTTCCAGTTCGTCAAAGGTCTTTTATGCCTCATAAATTGTTGATTCTATCAAATAAAATAGTGCCGTCTGCAAGTTAGTTTTTCGGTCTTTATTCAGAGAAAACGAGGGAAGATTTGCAGATAAATAAGCTATATTTGGGCATGTTTTAAGGAGTGTTAACGAGGTATTTATAGAGGTCATTAATCACGGCATCCGCAGCAATTAAGTTTGACCCAACCCACGTTAATGCATCTACAGTGTATACTTGTCCTTTTTGAACAGCTTTGAGAGTTTTCCAAAGCGGCTTTTGTTGTAATTTTTCAAGATTTTTTTTGTCATGCTCTCTAATAATTAGAATGAATATAATATCACCATCTATTTCTTCTAGGCGTTCCTCCGAAATGCCATAAATTCGATCGCCACGAGGTAAGATAACATCTTGTGTTTTTGGTCGTTGCAGCCCAATATCATCAAGAATAGAGCCAATAAATGAGCTTTTAACATAACTTATTACTCCATAACCATTGACAACAGAAACAACAGATATTTTCTTATCTTTGTATTGATTATTTAAGGTCGCTTTCAATTTTTGAATTCTTTGAAAATAGCGATTCCAGGCTTGTTGATATTCTTCTTCTTTCCCCAATGCTTCAGCAAGGAATTTAAAGTGTTCTTTCCAAGATGGCGTACCTTGCCACGGGACAAGTACCGTAGGACTAATTTGAGAAAGAAGAGGATAAATCTTGCGAATAGGAGACTCCCAACCTAGTATTAGATCAGGCTTTAAGAGAGCTATTCTCTCTAGATTTGGCTCATATTGGTTACCTAATTCCTTTATCTCTTGTGTATAGGCTTTCTTCAAATATACAGGAAAACCATTTAAATCACTGAGAGCGGAAGCACTAGCAATTGGTTGAACACCCAAGACAAGAGCATTACCTAAAGTGAATTGAGAGATTGTAATGATACGGGTGGGATTATTAGGAACACAGGTTTTGCCTACTACATGCTGTATTAATCGACAGTCTTTCAGCGGTTGCCACAAGCTGGTAGCATTGTAGTTAATGTTTCTACTACAAGCAGCAGTAAATATAAACGTTGAGAACGCTAAAAGCAACAGATAACTAAAACGGTGCAAAAATACCTTCATAGATGCTAACTTTACTAGAACTCCCATGAAATAGTTCCTTGTACTGTAAATGGCGCACCATAAGAAACACGTAATCTACCGAAAGAATTTTCAAAGTAATCCACGTTAAATAGATTTCTAAAATTCAGGGCAGCACGGAGTCTGTCTCGTTTGTAATAAATAGCAGCGTCAGTCGTTAAGTAGCCTGGTAATTGATAGGTGTTGTCAAGAAATCCTGAGCGTTCTCCAACATAAAATAGTCCCAAACCAAATCCTAAGCCTTGTAAGTTTCCTTTTTGAATTTCATAAGTTGTCCATAGACTAGCGGCATTCTTCGCTACGCCATTTAGGCTGCTACCAATGGGAAGAAGATTATCTTTAGTGACACGAAGATCAGTGTAAGCATAGCCTGCAAAAACATTCCATCCGGGCAAGATTTCGCCTGCAATGTTAAGTTCAATTCCTTGGCTTTGCTGTTCACCCGTTTGGATAGAAAAGCCTAATGGTACACCTGGTCTAGTATCAGTGGTCAAAAGATTGCTGCGGGTCAAGTCATAGAGAGCCAAAGTTGCTGAAAGTCGATTACTTAAATCTGCCTTGACTCCAATTTCATACTGTTTTCCTTGTTCTGGCTGAAATGTGCTGCCATCAAAAGCTGTACCAATCACTGGATTAAATGATTGACTATAACTAGCATAGAGCGAAATGGGTGGAATTGGCTGGTACACAATTCCCACGCGAGGGCTAAACGAATCACCTGATTGACTCGCTTCAATATTAGTGAGACGGTTTTGGTTGTCTTGTTTGAAAGTATCAAATCTAACCCCCAAAAGCAATTTCAAGTTTTCTGTTATGGTCACTTGATCTTGTATGTAGATACCAAATTGATCTGTGAGGGTATTGCTATCAGTTCTGGACGTAATTGCCCCTGGTGGTTGACCATAAACAGGATTAAACACATCAATTGGTGTACCAGCTCTATTAATTGATATGGTATCTGTATCCAATCTTCTTAAATCAACTCCAAATAGCAGTTGATGTTCGATTGATCCCGTGGAAAACTTGCCTATAACGTCTGTTATGAGGTTGTACTCAGAATATAAAAGCTCTGAACGTTCAGTAAATCCTCTCGTTACAGTGCGATTGTCAGGCAAAAGTTGAGTAGGTGCTCCATAACCCTAATTTCGATAACTAACATCTCCATATCGAAAAGTATTTCGTAGTGACCAGTTGTCACTAAACTTATGCTCTAATGCGTATCCAATTCTCAAAGCTGAATCGAATTGGTTAAATCCTTCGTTGAGATTGCGGTTACGGGGTATTTTGCCGTTCGGGTTGGGAAGTACCGTGCCGACTAAAGGTAAACCAAGGAAAAGGCTATCATTTTGTATATCTACATAGTCTGCTTCCAGTGTTAATTTCGTGTTGTCTCCAATTTCAAAACTGACGACTGGAGCAATTACAAAAACCTTGCGTTCAGAAAAGTCATGAAAAAAGTTCTGAGTTTTGTAAGCTGTATTCAGTCGATACAAAACTTTTTTGTTAGTATCTAGTGGTCCAGATATATCTACTGCACCGCGATAAAAATCATAACTCCCAAAATTTGCTTCAATCGAATAGTAGGGATCGCGGAGTGGTTGTTTTGTTACCAAATTAATTGACCCACCTGGAGGTGCGTTACCAAACAGCACGGATGCAGGGCCTTGAAAGACTTCGATTCTTTCAATTCCGGCGAGTTCAGCCCCAAGAGTAGCACCAATGTCTTTGATGCCGTTTCTCAGGGTATTGCCAAAAAAATCATTGATAAAAAAGCCTCGATTAGTCAACCGAATTGAGGAAAAGCTAGAAGGATTGTTTTGCCGAATGCTGGGGATATTTCTCAACGCAGAGTATGCGTCTGCTCCTTGGTCGCGGATCACTTGTTGTGGGATGACCTGAATTGATTGGGGAATATCCCGCAATGGCGTATCCGTCCGCGTTGCTGTACTCGCATTCGGCACCCGATACCCATCTTGCTCACCCGTCACCACCAATTCAATCGGGTCATCCTGCTGTGCTGCGGGTTTTTCTTGCGGCGCCTCAGTTGCTGGCTTTTCAGTAGTTTGCGGCGCCTCTGGTTGTGGTTGTGTCGCGGTTGCAGCAGGCGCCGCCGCAAAAATTAGTCCTGCATTGTCATCAAATAACTCGACTGTTGGCAAACTTGCTTCACCTACCACAGTCACCCGCACAGTATTTGCATCAACGTTTATAACTGTTATTTCTGTAATTCCGGCAATTGGCTTTTGTGAACGAAATACGAAAGAATCGCCGTTGGCTAGTTGCAATTGGGCGCCTGTTATATCGGCAATAAAACTATTACCAGTGCTGCGATTTGCAACTTGTAGTTGATCTCCTTGAGTAGTTTGTAAAATTACCTCCACACCTTTATCGGTAGGATTCGCTTTAACTGAGGTAATTGGTATAACACCCGCCTGGACAGAAGGTAATGGTGCCTGCACTAGCATCCGAGCGCTAGTGTCAGGAAGCTTAATTTCACTCAGTTGAGGGATTTGGGAATTAGATATTTCCTCTGCTAATCCTGACAGGGGAGCAAAAGTACTTAAGCATCCCGATACAATTGCTACTAGTTGTAAATAAAAATTAACAGACAACAGCCCAAGTTTCATAATTGCTCCTAAAAATAAATCCTCACACACAAAACTCCACCCTTTGTTACCAAAGAGAGGTTAGACTCCTGACTTTTGAAAAAGTCGGAGATTTTAAGCTTCTTGCAAATAATTACTAACTTTCTTGAAACTAAGTATAGGAAACAGCCTAGAAATAAATCTATCTATATCCGGCATCACTATCACGATACGGACTTTTTCCCTATTAAACATTCCCTAGGGCAGATGCCATACTGGCGTTTAAACATACTCGCAAATAAACCTAAGTGAGAATAACCAACAATATTAGCTACTTCTGCAACACTGCGGTTTCCTTCTCGCAAAAGTCTTTCTGCTTGTTCCATTCGCCTTTCTGTTAGATAGTTAAATACAGTAGTACCAAAAAGTTCTTGAAACCCACGTCTAAGAGTGCGGTCACTCACTCCCACAAGTTGGGCTAACTCCAACGATGATGGCGGATTTTCTAGACGCGCTCGCAAAATATCCCTAGCGTGATGAATTCGAGCAACAGTATCAGGCTTAAGTCGTGGTGGTGTTTGCTTTTTCTCTCCATTCTCCAAAATGGGAGCTAACTGCAACGCCATTAACTCTAGTACTTTCCCTTGCAAATATATTCGCTTTGTGGCGCCATCAAAGGGGCAATTAATCATTTGCTGTGCGACTCCTTGTATTGCTGGAGTGCATTTTGGGAAAAGTACTGTTTGCCAGTCATCATCCTTGGCTAATTGTTGCAACTCCGGCAATATTCCCCCATTCTTTCCAGGGAAAAAGGTTGGTAGTAGGTGATGCCGCATATAGATGTTAACCTGTACAAGCCGTTGAAATTTTTTTATTTCACAGATGGTTTTGTTTTGAATGCCACCACCACAGATGAGAGTGTAACCTTCCCCCCATTGCCCGTGATCACTTACAATTTTGCCTGAAAGCAAAACATCAAAATGCAAGGTATGTTGACCAGTGGGAGATTTTAGCAATATATCATCGTGATATTCCAAATCATCAAATGTCAGCCACAGTTCAGGATAAATTTCGATGTCTAGCGAATAACCTTTACCCAGTTGCTTTGGTGTTTCATAAAAAATTTGCTCCAACCCCGACGCAGGGTCACAATCATGCGTGTGTGTAGATTCGTCCCATAGTTTTTTCCGCTCATCTTCCGTCAGGGTAATGGTCATGGCAGGTGTTTAGTTAGTAATATAGAAGTAATGATAAAACTTCTCAACAAAAAAGGAAATAGCGGTGATAGGTAATATGCAGCTTTAATCCCTACGTAATTATTTTGTACTACTTGATTAAATGTATCAAAAATATCTTTTCGGCTAATTATCCTGCAAATGAGACTAGGGCACTATAAAGATGGCGCCAATAAAAACTAAAAAGAAAAGGTATGGCGAGCCATGCCGAGCGCACGGGCGCTTATAAATCAAAAAATATAAGTATTTGTAGATTATTGGCTTCGTTCTTACCCGCATAGAGTTAAAACCCGTATGCTAATAGCGTAAGTCCTCTTTTAGAGGACTAAAAAATTATTGTTATTTTAACTACCACATATTGTTTATCTTGTAGTTTGTACTTAGAGGTGCAAGATATAAGCCTCCGACTGGCGCCCCAAACGCCAATATATTTATAATTTGTTAATGGTGTGTTTAACATTCTTGATATGAAGTATTTAATTAGGGAACACCCTATAATGCTTAGTGCTTTCACTGCAATATTTACGTGTAATTACTCAGGATGACCACAAATAATCAGTATATAAAAAATATAAGCAGCTAATCAAGCTGCTATTAAAAAACTATTTTATCAGGTGTAATTATGTTTTTGCGCTTTGCATATATTGGGCTATCATTATTATCTATTGCAATATCTTTATACGTAAAAGCTAAACTTGAGAAATTTTTAGAAAAAAATACAAGTATTACGAATGATAAATCTCTAGAAGAGTATAAGAGCGTTGTTCGTTTTAGTATGTATGGAGCGCTAGCTCAAATACTCATATTTGTTTGTGCATTTGCTAGTTGTGTTGCTTATATTTTTAATCAGGGTTTCAAAGGTGCGTTTTCATTATTTCTATTAGGCTTTGCTGCTAGTTTTATGGAACCAGTGGGTAAGCTAGAAGAAAAAGCACGTATGCTGACTTGTGCAAATTCTGAGTTAGAGCGTCAACACAAAAAAATTTCTCATGCTTGGAAAAGAAAACCTCTGCCTGATTTTTAAAGAATATGGCTAAATAAATCTAATAACTAAATTTTATAGTTCAAACAGGTAAACCGATTGGATTAATTTTTCGTATTATATTTTTCAGTCAAACATGGGAAGGATTTAAAGCGATACAAGTATTAAAATCAAAAATTTGAACCACAATCAGGCGCCAAGTAAAATTGTCAGTTGCTCATTGGAGATTGTTAGAATACAGACCAAACTTTACAGATAGGCGCCATGAACATTACACGAGCAATTCATCCAAGCTAACCTGGAAACAGGTAAATATCGTACTGCTCAGAAAATACTGGAGTCAATACTACGTAGGTTTTGAATCAAATCCCCCCAACCCCCCTTAATAAGCAGGGCTGATTCATTCCCTAAAAAGCTAGAAAAATCAAGGGTTTCGCGCAAATTTTTATTGGTCAAAATGCTACCGAGGCGCCTCGAAAATAGACAATCACACTTATATTTATGTGCTTAAAGTCTGTTCTATTTGTTACCCATACTTAGATTTTTTCGCTAACCATCTTGACAAATCCTGTTTGAGAGGGAATGAAACAGCCCTGCTGCCCTTAATAAGGGGGGCTAAGAACTCCTCTTTTTCCCCCCTTATTAAGGGGGGTTAGGGGGGATCAAATCAATCATTCCTGACGTACAGATTCTGCAATAACTGTGCCACCCAGGCGCCAAGCGGGATAAATTCCAGCTAAAATAGCGGCAACTACAGCTACTGCAAATGCTTGTAAAAAGTAACTTGGTTGCAGTTGCATTTGTAATGTCCAGCCAAACGAACGGACGTTAATTACATAAATCAATATCCAGGCTAGGACATATCCTAATGGCATTGCGAGTAATCCTGCAATTGCTCCCATTAACCCAGTTTTGATAAATGTCATTACCCATAGCTGTAAGGGTGTCATTCCATTTGCGCGTAAAATTCCGGTTTCGCGCGTGCGTTCGAGTTGTAAGCTCATTAATGCACTCAGCACACCTATAAATGCCACTATTACAGCTAAAAGTCGCAGTGCGTCGGTAATGGCAAAGGTGCGGTCAAATATTTCTAAAGAACCGTTGCGTAAGGTTTTATTTGACTGAACGAGTAAACCTTGTTTGGGTTGAAAGTGGGTTTTGATAGCTTGAGCTATTTCTTCGACTGGTTCTCCTGCTTTTAAGAATAAACCAATTGAGGCAATATCTTTATCTTGCCACAGGTCTACATATATATCGTTGTCGAGTAAAATTGTGCCTCGGTCGTTTGAGTAGTCATAGAATACTGCTACTATCGGAAAACTTCGCCAACCGGAGGGAGTTTCAATTGTTATTTGTTCGGGTGGGGTGGTTAGGTTGACTCTATTTAGTAATGCTTCCGAGATAATAACACCTTTTCCTGCTGCTAAATTTTCCCACGGGTCAATACCTTTATCACGTACCCAACTATATGGGCGCCTACCATGAGAAACATCACCATCGGCTGAGATTAATTTTACTTGACGATTAAACTCTTTAACTATGGTTTCTGTTTCATTATAGGTAACAAAATCATCCCAGCCTCGCCACGTTTTCATTTCTTCTACGACTTCGGGTGATATTTTACCCAAGACGCGGTTGGCTGTAGTACTGGGAGGTGTAACATAAATATCAGCTTGTAATGTTTGGTCAAGCCATTCTACAACCGTTCCTCTAAACGAACCAATCATTATTGACACCCCAACAATTACTGAGACAGCAACCATTAAGGCAGCAATTGCTACTGATGTACGACTTAGAGAACGAACGATCTCGCGTGTTGCTAATTTACCGACTATACCAAAAAGTAAATTTCCTACCGAGGTTAAAGACTCCATCAAAAACGCAGTAACAGGTGGTGTGAGGAATGCAGCAGCGAGTAAGATTGAAAATAACCCAGCAAACGCAAGAATTAAGCCACCATTACCAACTTGCAATAATCCGGCACCTAGTATAGTAAATACAGCCCAAGCTAATACTAACCAAGGTAGTAAAGCACGAACTTTACTTTCTAAACTTGAGCGCTGTAAAGTTGTTTGCGGAGAAGTTCGCATTGCTTCAATAGCGGGAATAGCAGAAGCAAATAATGAGGCAAAAACACCTATTACTAAACCTTTTGCCAAGCTCAACGGAGAAATGCTGACGTTTTGAACATTAACGACAAAGTAAAAGTCATTAATACTTTGAGTAATTAATCCAACTATCGCGCGTCCGAGAATAATTCCTAAACCTAACCCCAGCAAAGAACCAATAATACTGAGTACCGCTGATTCACTGATAATTAGTGTAAATAATTGACCTGGTGTTACACCCAAACACCGTAAAATACCAAACAATGGGCGCCGTTGAATTACACTAAAAGTAACGGTGTTGTATATCAAAAACATCCCGACGACCAAAGCAAGCAAGCTCAACGCTGTTAAATTGAGTTCAAATGCAGCAGTCATTTGTTGAACTGCGTTTTTCTGCGCTTCGGCAGTATCTAACTTGATACCCACTGGTAAAATTTTCTCAATAGCAGATTGCTGCGCCTGATTGTCTAAAATTAAGTCAATATGGCTTAAATGACCAACTGTACCTAAAATTTCTTGGGCAGTAGCAATATCTGTAAATATAATACTGCTCAAAGCACTGCGGGTAAGATTATTCGCAGGGTTAATTAAACCAACAACTTTAACGTTGATATCATGTCCTGCTAAATCTAGAGTTATACTATCCCCTACATGATATTGCTCCGCTAACTCTTGAGGAAGAATAACCGTGTTAGGTTGAGTCAAAAAAGCAGTGGCGCCTTCGGTATTCTTTGGACTATTATCATTAAAATAGTTACGAAATGGTGGTTCTGCGAATAAGTCCACCCCTACTAACCGCAAAGGTTGAGAACCCAATTGTTTAGAGTTAACATAACCTTCAACGATAGGTGCCGCTTTTACATTACCAATATTTCGCCTCAGTTGACTATACAAACTTTCATCAATACCATTCGGTGAAACTGCCACTATTCGATGTGTCGTATGTCCAATAATGGCATCAGTAGATAGGGAAAAAGCTCTCTGTGCCGAACCATTCGCCAAATCAATTGATACCATCATCGCCACACCCAACGCTACACCCAAGATAAATAACAGGTATTGAAAAGCGTTTTTGCGGATACGGCGCCAAGTTAGCAGCAGTAACGGCTGATTAGATATTACTTCACTCATGCCGCCACCTCTCTAGTTATTACTTCCTGTAGGCGCCCATCTTGCATCCGTAATACTCTGTTTGCTAAACTCGCAATTTCTGGGTTATGGGTTGCCATGATAAGAGTTTTATTGGCGCCACGTGTAAGTTCGAGCAGTAAATTTAAAACTTTTTCCCCTGTCTCCTCATCCAAATTACCTGTCGGTTCATCAGCGAGTAGTAACATTGGTTGATGCAGCAAAGCGCGCGCTATCGCGACTCGTTGCTGCTGTCCTCCCGAAAGTTTGTCAGGAAAAGTATTGTATCTATCTGCTAACCCGACTTTTTCCAATAAACTTAAAGCCTGTTTTTCTAAATCTTTCCCTTTTTTCCCTGCTAGTTCTTGGGGTAGGGTTATATTCTCCAGTACCGTTAAAGTGGGAATTAAATTGAAAAACTGAAATATAAACCCGATATTATCACGACGGAATAACGTACACGCGCGCTCCGAAAGTTCGGTAATAGCGGTGTTTTTAATTAATACTGTCCCTGCTGTTGGCTTTTCAATACCGCTAATAAGATTTAATAGTGTACTCTTACCGCTACCGCTTTGACCGAGAAGAACTATAAATTCCCCTTCGCTAAATTCTATATTAATATCGTGAATCACCATGCGAGTACTGGCACCTTCGTTAAACTCTTTGCGGAGATTTTGGATTTGAATTAAAGGACTCAAGTTGGATTCCCCTTATAATCGTGACAAAACTTTACATTCTAGCGTATCTCATAATGAGTGCTGAGTAATTTTCTTGTCAGGTGGTCTCATGAGTCGTGTATAAACTGGGTTTCTTCGTTCTTTTATTTAACAAGGGGTTGATTTGCCAGATTTTCTAGACCAACCGATTTAAGCAAACCATTCCAGTCAGCCATTAACGCAGCATCTTTTGGTTTCGAGAGTCGAAGTTCTGCCAGCGTCGTTAAAGCATCGTGCCAAATACTATTTTCGGCATATAGCATGACTTTTTGCTGTGGACTGGCGCCTGCTAGATTCGAGACGAGTTTAGAATTGGGCTTAACTCTTTGCACCCATCCTTCTACATATTCTAATTGTGCTGGTAATTGTGAATTACAATCTACTTTTAGCTTCAAAAACCAGTTATATGATTTACCAACTTGCAAAGCACTTAAATTCGATGGCAGTTTGATATTTATAATTCCCGGCGCCTGTGGAGGTGTTACAAAGCTACGATATATAGTTTTACTAGGTTTATTTGTCTCGTCTTTAAGCACAAACTCCATTGTTTTAATCGATGTTTTCTCATGAGGAACAAAAAACCAAAAAGTCGGAAGTTCCGCAGTTGTTAAAGCCCAAACTTGAGTAATAGGAATAGCTTGAGTTGTAGTTCCTTCATATACAGGTACTAATGCCATAAGTGGCTGGTCACTACTACATCCGCGACTAGCTGAACCTCCGCGCGTACCTGCGGCGCCTCGGTCTGGTGGAGGTGGAGGTGGAATAAATTTAATGGGGGTGTTTTGAGCAGAAGCTGTAGGCGCCGTCCAATGTGCTGAAAAAACAATGTTACTAAATAAAGCGATTAAACTAAATAAAGCTGTTATCTGTATTTTTATCAAATCGTTTTTCATAAAACATACCTACCTTTTTATTAAAATTTTATAAATCCTGATATTTTGGTAAAGATTTTGAAAAAATTAACGCACCGATAACACTAATTATTAAACTGACGGCAGCAGGAACCAGTGGAACCCAATAATGAGATGAAACCAACAACATAAAACAGGCGCCGTACAATATAATTATACAAACTCCAGCAGATACTAATACATAAGTTGGTTGCCGTCCTAGAAAATAGACAATAACGCACCCTAAGTTAGACCAAAACCAAATCCAAATTGTTTCGTTTCCAATAGACCAAGTTGATAGTAACGGTCTTCCATCTAAAACAGCACTAACCAATTGACTAACCATCTGTGCTTGAAGTGTAATGCCAGATACCTCTTGAGAATGAGACTCATTATTTATATAAGGAGTTAACCAATAGTCGTGAAAAGTTTCTGCGGTTGTACCAATAATAATGATACGGTCTTTAACTGCTGCTGCATTTAATTTGCCAACGAGTACATCTTTTAGGGTAACTTGTGGGGCAATAGTTTCAATTGTTGGAGACGCGCGATAATTAAGTAATATTTGATGTCCTAAAGCATTAATTCCTTGATATCCTCCTGTGTGAGCTTCTATCGGATTAATTCTCACTTTTCCTAGTTGCCACGCGCCATCGGGAGCAAATTTGAGTTGGACTCCTTTACTGTGTAAGTAACGTAGTGCTAATTGTACACTCAATGAATAAGAGGATAAGCAAGGAGACGAGGGAGGGGGAGTTAATGCCAAATAATGACGACGCACTATATTATCTTTATCGTTAAGCGTATTGCTAAACCCTAAACGGTCAGCAGAAACTTCTGGTGGTGGAGCAACACCTATTTTTTCTTTTTGAGAGTAGTTAACTTGACAAACTGCTACTATTTTTTCACTTTCTCTAAGTTGCTTTGCTAATTGAGGAGTATTTTTACTAACAGGATAATCTCTGTATAAATCTAGACCAATTACTAGCGGTTGAAGTGCCTCTACTTTTTCTAAAACTTTGCTCAATGACTCATCAGACCAAGAACCTCGCCGTTCTTGAGTTTGCGCTTGGATATCTTCTTCAGTAGCAGTTATAAGCAGTATGCGAGAGTCAGGATTTTCAGTAGGACGTGAGCGCAATAAGAGGTCAAATGCTCCTAATTCAAATGGTTGTAAAATTCCTAAATATCTTACTCCCATAATTAATCCAGTGGTAGCCAAGCTTAAAAGCAATGTCAATGAGAAACCAACCAAATTGTTCGCACGTTTAACAGGTGCTTCTTTAAATATGGAGATATCAGGTGTTTTGATTAATGACTGCCAAGTAAACGGCATATCAGCAGGGTTTTGACAAATAATAGGCAACCAGCTAGCACAGGGATACTTATTTTCTAATCCTTGTAACCGTTCTCGTGCTTCGCGTACAGCTAAATATAGTGACTCACCCCTTATCATTGCTTCCAAAAAATACTTTAAAAATTCTTGCGCCACCTTATCAGGAACAGGTTCACGCATAATGATAATTTGGGGAATTTGTAAATCAGCAAACTCGCGCGCTAACCCCAAACCGTCACAAGAGTTAAAAATAGCTAGCTGTAAACCTCTTTCTACTGCTTTTTTGAGTGCATACTTTAGCTGACCAATTGTCAAACTCTCGGTTTGATTAATATAAATATTTCCAGTATCGCAGCTTTCTTGACTGGAACTGTGTCCAGCGAAAAACAAAATTTGCCAGTTTTGCTCCCACAATTGATTAGTAAGGTCTTTACATTCTGGTTCAACTAGGAATGTTGTATCAGCTTGGGGTAATTGTTCAAGAATTTTACGGTCTGTTTTTGTATCAATTCCATCACTGTTACCTAAAATAGCTAGAATTTTTACGGCTGTTGATTCTGGTAAACTGCGATTTACTTGTTCATAACTGGGTGTACTTAAAGCTATTTCAGCATTGGGATACCGTTCTAAGAAGTCCCATAAATGCCAAGGTAATTTTTGTAACCATAAATCTTTCGTTTGTAGCAGTACGCGAATATTATCTTGAGGTAAAAGTTTTTCTAGCCATTTCTCGCGAATACGGCGAAATGACTCAGAAGCAAGCCATAAATTCAGGCGCCATGAAAGTTCTTGAGCAGCTTTTTGGCAATCTTCGATTGTGGCAGTTTGTATATCTCGTTTCAGAATACCAATAGGACGACCGGGTAAATTTAGATTACGGTAAATAGATTGCCATTGATGGTAGTACCGTTTGATATCGGGGTCAGGTGGTAGCTCACCAGTAATTTCTACGCTTGGGCGAACATTTTCGTCACCTATTTGTAAGGTGACGTGGAAACCTTGTTCAAAATTACCTTCTCCTAATTTTAAAATAACTAACTTGCTCACAATCGCAATGCTCCTAAATCATAATTATTGTACGGGCGAGTTTAGCGACATTTTCCATTATTAAGCAGAATATGGGTTAACCCGCCTCTACCGTACATATTTTAAACTTTCGGCTTTTTTGACTAGGAAATCTGTGAAGATGCGAATAATAGTTCGTTTGCGTAGTTTAATATTGGCATTAATTGACAAGTACACGCGATAGCTACACGTTGTCTTTGCCTTGCTCTGCAACTTGTAAAACTGGTGCGTTCATGGTTTACCCCTCAGTACTATCCCTTGCACTGCCTTATACGAACGCTTTCTCAGAATATGCATCTTGTTATCAGTTTAAATAAAGACCTGTTTGCACACAGGGTAAAACTTCGTTGTTATCCAGAATAACATTTTTATACTGAACAAGACTAGGTGTAGGTTGTGCTGTTGCCATCAACCCACCTTTGGCATCAATGACCAACTGAGATAATAATACTTCCTTCCATATAGCTTTGAACTACCGTGACACTGAGGGCACAGAGAAAGAGAAAAAATATTTCAAATTATGTCACTGCCGCAGCTTGGTTTCTATTTATTGAATAATCAAATGGATAATCAAATTTAGAACAGCTTCGGATGCCTGTTCCACAAGATGTTGCAAATTAAGTTGTTTGCCTTTGCATTAATTGAGCGAATAGTCCTTTTTCGTTGGCAAGTTCCGAAAAAGTCCCTTGTTGGATGATGCGACCAGCTTGAAGTACACATATGCGGTTGGCTGAACGGATGGTGCTGAGACGATGGGCAATAACTATTCTCGTTACTTGGAGTTTATCTAAGCTGTCGCTGACAATTGCTTGGGTTTTATTATCTAATGCACTGGTGGCTTCATCAAATAGCAAAATTTTTGGTTTTAGTGCTAAAGCGCGTGCGATAAGTAAACGTTGACGTTGACCACCCGATAAATTACTACCTCCTTCACTGACTATGGTGTGCATATTCATTGGCATCATCGCTATGTCCGAAGCGAGTCCTGCCATTTCTGCTGCTTCCCACACTTCGTCTAGTGTTATTGCGGCGCCTCCAGCAATAGTATCAAATATTGAAGCTGATTGAAGTTGACCGTTTTGTAAGACTACACCCATTTGTCGGCGCACAGCTTCTACATCTAATTTGGATAAATCTTGACCTGAGTAATAAATATGACCTGATTCTGGTTTCTCAAATCCTAGTAATAATCTAAATAAAGTTGATTTACCACTTCCAGAAGTGCCTACAAAAGCAATAAATTCTCCAGGTTTTACAGACAAACTAACATTTTCTAATACCAGTGGTTTGTCTTGATGATAACGAAAACTAATACGCTCCATAGCAATTTCGCCAGTCAGTGTACCTGGATTTGCCTGATTTGAGTTTACTTCTGCTAATGTTTGTATTATTGGCAAAGTCCGTTTCCATTCTGGCAAGATTTGCAATGCTTCCACAAGTGTATTACTCAGTTCTGATGTCCCATCCATGAAGGCATCCAATGCTGTATTAAAAGCTAAGAAAGTACCAATAGAAAGTGCTACGCTTGTTGATTGCGATGGCGCCACCATTTGCACTGTAAACCAGAATAAAGCTGCATTTGTTAATGTCGGCATTACTGTTGTTATAAGTGTAACCGTGTCTTCGACTTTTTGCTTGCTTATTTCTAGTTTGACTTGCCGACTATATTTTTTACTCCATGATGCAAACGCACGCTCTTCTGCACCTGCTATTCTTAATTTAGATATGCCATTAATTAATTGTACTTTCTGACCAAAGATACTTCCTTGTAATTCGAGTAGTGGACGTACTTTCTCGGTAAGCATGGTGCCACTCACAATTATAATTAGAATTGTGATTACTGCTACTGCTACTCCAATTATTGCTAATGTGACGTTGTAGTAGAATAATTGACCTAAGTAAAATAAGGCAAAAAAGCCTGTAAGTACATTTACTAAAGATGTGCCACTGAGTTGGCGCCGAATATTATTAATCGATAGAACTCGGTTATGTAGGTCTCCTGTAGTGTACTGACGAAAAAAAGATACAGGTAGCCTAAGTAACCTATCCCATACTGCTGCTTGAGCAGAAACATCAGATGTTGTTTCTACACGCAACATAGTAAATCCTTGAACTAGTTTAAATAGTGTTGTGGCAAAGGTAGTAACTAATAGTCCTGCTCCAATTTGCAATAGTAAATTTTTATCACTATCAGGAATAGCGTTATCCATGATGAGAGCAGTTGCTTGAGGTGTCACCATTCCTAGTAATACGGCAACAACACTACTAAATAAAATAATTACTAAGTCTCGACGACGACCAAAGAGGATAAATTTGACTAAATCTTTGGCTTTGAGAATTTGGTTGGGTAAAGAGCGATAAAATGTATATGCTACTGGTGCTAACAGCGAAGCTCTACGTTTATTTACAATTGCTCGCGTTTGCTCTGTTGGGTCAAGCATTTGATAGCAAGTTGGAGAAATTGGTAGTAAAGCTATAGGTCGGTTGTCTTCTTCGGTAAAAGCAACCATTGCTCCACAGTCGTTTTTCCACCAGTTGTCTTCCAATAGCACTTGTCGCATTCGCACTCTTGATGCTCTGACTATTGCTTCAAGAGGTTCTTTTGTTTTTAAATTATCTAAATTGGCTGGTGGATGAATATTTATTCCTAAAGCTTTGCCTACTGCGCCTGCTACATATAATAATGGAGAATCTCCTGTTCCTGGTAAAAAGTAGCTCTCTTGTTCGTGATTGAGAGAAGACGCTAGTTCTCCTAATGCTTGCGTTGTTACTTGATGATTAAGATTTTTTCGTGCATGTAAACGTTGTATTTCTTCTTGCGCTTCTTGCAATTCTATAATATCTATATAATCAAAAAGCTGAATATGAAATTCTGCTAATTGTTGAAGCTGTATATTTTCAATATTATACTCAAATTTATTATCAAACGCAGTTTGACACTGATGACACCAAGTTTTGACTAAAGTATCAACAGAGGCGCCTTTACTCAAAGACTCAATATCTACTTTGATAAGTTCTGCTTTGCCAATCGGTACTGCTAAAATTTGACGGTGTGTATTATCACTTTTACTTAAATTTCCAAATAGCGCTTCACCTGAGCTACAGCTAAATAAGTAACGACGAGTTCCTTCAGCAATACCTTGAGTCACAGTGGTAACAAATAAACTAACAGAACCAGATTTAATAACCCAAAGTATTTTTGGGTCGTTTAAAAGTATCGGCTCATTTCCTTTAAGTTCATATAATTTACCTTGAAATTCCATTTTATAATTGCTCCAAATTGAGTGTTTAGTCTTAAAATAATCCCCCCCTACCCCCCCTTAATAAGGGGGAAAGACAGGTTTTTAGCCCCCCTTATTAAGGGGGGTTGGGGGGATTTTATCTTCTAGTATCGCTTCACCTTCAGTAAGAATTAACCGCGAGTAAGCACCATCAACTTGCCAAAGGTCTTCGTGAGTTCCTTGTTGTACTACCTTTCCATGTTCAAGGACAATTATTTGGTCACAGTCTCGGATAGTACTTAATCTGTGTGCCACTATTAAACAAGTACAACCTC
This sequence comes from Calothrix sp. PCC 7716, assembly GCF_019977735.1. Classification (GTDB taxonomy): domain Bacteria; phylum Cyanobacteriota; class Cyanobacteriia; order Cyanobacteriales; family Nostocaceae; genus Dulcicalothrix. The sequence continues at coordinate 9,079,206 of NZ_AP025018.1, forward strand.
TTTTACGCAGGTTATCGTCAATGATTTTTTCGGTTTCTGTATCTAAAGCGCTTGTGGCTTCATCCATAATAAGTATTGAAGGTTTGTTTACCAAAGCACGAGCTATTTCTAACCTTTGTCGCTGACCTCCACTTAAATTTGCCGCATCTTCTATTAATTCAGCATCGTATCCCCCCAGCGCACAAATTACATCGTCAATAGCTGCGTCTTTACAAGCTTTAATTAAATTTTTTTTTGTAACTGTTGTATCCCAAAGAGTTAAATTTTCTCTAACAGTTCCGCTAAATAGCAAAATTTCTTGCTCTACCATTGCTAAGGAGTTAGTTAATATATGTTGAGGTTGGTTAACAATATTATCAAATAAAATCTCTCCAGACCAAGGTTGATACAGTCCAGATACTAGTTTAGCTATAGTAGATTTTCCTGAACCACTGGCGCCAACTAAAGCGACTCGCTGTCCAGGTTTAATGACAAGATTAAAATTTTCTATGAGGGGAGGGTCAAGGTGGTTGAAGCCAAATGTTACATTCCGTAACTCAACATATCCTTGTAACTTTGGTAAAAAAGAGTCGGATAAGCTATTATTTTTTGGGCTATTATTTTTTTGCTCAATTTGTGAATCTATAGGGTTATATAAAACATCATCTAAACGAATTAAATTACCTTCTAGTTCCTGAAGAGTTTTACCAAAACCAACAAGATTATTAATTGGGGTTTGAAAGTGTTGCACCAATCCTTGGAAAGCTACCAACATTCCAATACTCATATGTCCGCTCATAACTCTCCAACCACCAATAACTAATAAAAGCATTGATGAAAGCGCGCTTAAAAGCGTAGGTAATGCGTTGAGTACCTGGTTTGTACTTTCTAATTGCTGCTGTGAGTTAATTGCTTTGGTATAATAACCCGACCATTTAGAAAAGAAATCTGATTCTAAACCTGATGCTTTGAGTGTTTCTATACCTTGTAAAGCAGCTATAGATGCTCCCGATGCTTTCCCTTGTTCTTGTTGTAATAATTGGTTGGCATCTACGCGCTGGCGCCCAATCCATTGTAATGTGAAAAAATTTATAAAAGCAAAGCTGACAATAATTGAACTAAGTAACCAATCATACTGATACATGACAAGCGCGTAAAAAGATACCATGATTGTGTCAATAACTGTGGTTGCTAGCTTCCCAGAAAGTGCGTCAGCAACTTCATCGTTCAGATTTGTACGGTTACTGATTTCTCCAGAAAATCTTTGAGCATAAAAACTAACAGGTAAACACAGTACATGCCACAAAAAACGGCTCGACATTCCCACCGCTAATTTACTTTTAAGGCGCCGCAAATGTTGTAATCTTAGTTGAACAAACCATCCTTGAAGTAGAGCTATAACAAAGAACCCCAATATTAGCGGACGTATCCAATGATACTGCCCTTTTAATAAAATTTCATCTACAAAGACCTGACTCAATACTGGTACAGCTAGCCCAATTATGGCTAAGAAAAACCCTGCAATTACACAATAGACTAAAGCAGCACTGGCGCCTTGTAAACGTTCCCATAGAGAAGCCAATACATTAGTTCGATGTCCGCCTTTGGTAAACCCGAAACTGGGTTGCATTGTTAGCACAACTCCAGTATATCCAGCATCGAACTCTTCTAAAGATACATGTCGGCGCCCGTTGGCAGGGTCATTCAAATAAACTCGTCGGTTAGAAAATCCTTCAACGATTAAAAAGTGATTGAAGTTCCAAAAGACTATATAAGGAAAACGCAAACTTCGGAGTTGGTCGAGTTCTTTTTTAAAACCTCTTGCTTCGAGTCCATAATGTCTGGCAGCTTTAAGGACATTAGAAGCTTTACTGCCATCGCGAGAAACACCACACTCTCGACGTAATTCTGGTAATGGAACAAACCTACCATAATAAGCAAGTATAATTCCTAGGGCAGCGGCGCCGCATTCTACTGCTTCCATTTGTAAAACAGTAGGAGTCGTAACTCGTTTATTACGCATAAACAATTTTTGCCAGTGCTGCCACATATCAGTAGGATAAGTAGTCAAATTAGTATGCACCACTTACAGACCTCAATATTGGTAAAACATAGCTGATAGGAGATGATTCTTCGACCTTAACGCGCGCAGTAGCAGTCGTACCAGAAGAAAGTTTTAACGCAGGTCCATTAGAAGAAGACCATTTATATCCACTTGGAGTTGTAGAATCTGTATCTAACTCAGCAAAAACTTGTATTACTCCCTTTTGCTGTTGACCTACTATACCTTCCACTAACTCAGAGTTACCAACAACACTATTCGCTTCCTCCTTAGTGACAGGAAAAGAAGAAACAGAAGTAACAGTACCGGATATACCACCAAAACGTTCTCGTTTAACGGTTTGAGGTGTAATTTGTAACCTCATTCCTGGCTGAATTTTTTTACCCTCAGCAACAGGAAAATAAGTTACACTTACTAATTTGCTACCAGGGTTTACTTTATCTATATTTCCGATACGAACTCCAGAGTTAACTAATTGCCCAGGTGAGATAGTAAGCTCTAAAATACGTCCAGAGTGTTGACTTACAATTTGCCTATTATTCCGTATTTGCTGCTCAAATTTGATAATCTCTCGCTCTTGTTCTTGTATCTCTTTTCTGCGATTATTTGCATCGTCTAAGTTTCGTTGAGCATTCGAGCTAAAATCACTATCCAAGCGTTTTAACTGAGCTTGTAGTTCTGTAATTGTAGTCATGCTTTCACGATAAGTTTTTTCTTGTTCAGCTTCCTTTACGTCTAGGTCTTTTAACTGAGACTGTAATTCTAATATTTTTTCTGTATTTGCCAAGTACTTTTGTTCTGCATCTAAAGCAACATCTATTGTAATTGCTCTTTCTTGTTGAAACAGTTTTTTACGAATATCCATTGTTTGCTTCAACGTGGGAGTTAACGCTTGAGCTTCTTTAATACGTTGTTGTAAACTCTGGCGTTGTGCTTTTATAGTATCCTTATTTGTATTTTTGACCATAGGTGTTATGGACTGGGTTTCTCGAATTCGCGTCAGTAAATATAAACGCTGTTGTTGTATCGAGTTTTTTTCTTGCTGAGTTTGCATTTTTTGCAAAGAAATAGCAGCTTGCTCTTGTAACCTTAGCTGTATTAATTTATTCTGCTGTTGTTGTAATTGCCTTTGTACTTCTGACTGGTCAATAGTCGCTATTATTTGTCCCTTTTTGACTGTATTACCAACTTTAACATGCAAACTCTGTAACATCCCTGAAGTTGTCGCTTCGAGTGGCACCACTTTGCGAGGGTAAATTACTACTCCCTGACCTTCAACAGTAACGGGAATACGTCCATACACACTCCAAACAGCACCGACTGCGACCAAAGAACCCAAAGCGAATAGAGTTAACCAGCTTTTAGAGCCAACAACCTTCATCAACTGGTCTAGTTTCTCAGGAGAAGCTAGACGGTCTAACGACTCTTGTCTAAATAAAGTACGTTTTTGGTATATCATTTACTCATAATTTTCGTAATATTAATAACTTATTGTAGGCTTCTCTCTCAAATCCTAGCTATTCTAAATATTTCGATATCACTAATAAATCTTTAGAGGATGTTTGAAAGGTTAATTTTTGTAACTATCCGCACTCGTATACTGCATAATGCTGCATGGAAGAACGTAATACCAATGTGAAACTGCAAAGGTACCCTACCCCCGCAAAGCGAGTCCCCATGTATGAGGAGGGGTCAAATAATGTGTAATTTCATATTAAATCGGTATAAAGTATGACCCATCAATTAACGATTTGCCTGCGATAATGAACGTATAATTTCAGATTTTGTAGAGACCCTATTTAATTTGGTCTCTACGTACCAATTTGTGCAAAATGATGGTCATAACTGTAACTATTGGTTCGTGTCATTAATTTTGGTATGTTGGCATCTGTCGTAGGGTGGGCAGTGCCCACCTTACAACACCACAAAACTTATGACATGAACCACTATTGTTCTATGTCATTAATTCTGGGGTGTAGAGACGTGAAATTTCACGTCTCTACAAAGTTTTGATATTTACCCAACAACCCAAAACTTATGACACAGACCAATATTGGTCTATGTAATTAATTTTGGGGAGTTGGCGCCTGCCGTTACGAGATGGTAGGGTGTGTGAAAGCATCTTAATTTTTCGTTTTATTAAAGATTGTAATAGCTTTCACACACCCTACCCAACATATAAAAATTAATGATACGAACTACTATCATTTATTTAGACAAGACATCGAAATAAATTGAATTGTTAGATAGTTTGGGTGTGACTATATTGGTAATTGTGAGACCCAAATCACAAATTAATTACTTTAACAACAAAGGAAACAAAACAATGTCTAACGAACAACTCATGCAAGAAGAACTCAAAAAAGCTATCGCGTTGGGAAATGAAGTCGCAAGCGATGAATTATCTGACGAAGACCTAGAGCAAGTTGCAGGTGGTATTAATGTAGTAGTGTGCTTATTCTGGAGTCGAATTCGCCGACGTATAAGAAAATGTCTTCTCCGCTCTCGTATTTATAGCGAAAATGATTAAGATTAAGGCTTTTGCTCAAAGACCTTTAATTCGAGTACAAAATGCCAAGATGCTGCAATATAGTTTATTTAACAAGTCAAAGATTAAAAGCTTATAAGAGCTAATACTTTTCAGTAAATAATAGATGATTGTAGTATCTTTCCAGCCTGGTTTATTAAATAAACCAGGTTTTTACATGCTTTGATATATCCGGTAATTTGCCTTTATTTCACTGCACTAACTATTAAATATTTCGTTGATACGTCAAAAGAATTTGAATTGTTTTAAGTATTGAATAACACTATATTGGTAATTGTGAGACCGGAATCACAAATTAATTACTTTAACAACAAAGGAAACAAAACAATGTCTAACGAACAACTCATGCAAGAAGAACTCAAAAAAGCTATCGTGTTGGGAAATGAAGTCGCAAGCGATGAATTATCTGACGAAGACCTAGAGCAAGTCGCAGGTGGCATTAATGTAGTAGTGTGCTTCTTGTTTACTCGAATTCGCCGACGTATAAGAAGATGTATTCTCCGCTCTCGTATTTATAGCGAAAATGATTAAGATTAAGGCTTTTGCTTAAATACTTTTAATTTGAGTGCAAAATGCCAAGATGCTGCAATATAGTTTATTTCACAAGTCAAAGATTAGAAAGCTTATAAGAGCTAATACTTTTCAGTAAATAATAGATGATTGTAGTATCTTTTCAGCCTGGTTTATTAAATAAACCAGGTTTTTACATGCTTTGATATATCCGGTAATTTGCCTTTATTTAAACTGCACTAACTATTAAATATTTCGTTGATACGTCAAAAGAATTTGAATTGTTTTAAGTATTGAATAACACTATATTGGTAATTGTGAGACCGGAATCACAAATTAATTACTTTAACAACAAAGGAAACAAAATAATGTCTAACGAACAACTCATGCAAGAAGAACTCAAAAAAGCTATCGCGTTGGGAAATGAAGTCGCAAGCGATGAATTATCTGACGAAGACCTAGAGCAAGTTGCAGGTGGCATTAATGTAGTAGTATGCTTCTTGTTTACTCGAATTCGCCGACGTATAAGAAGATGTATTCTCCGCTCTCGTATTTATAGCGAAAATGATTAAGGTTAAGGCTTTTGCTTAAATACTTTTAATTTGAGTGTAAAATGCCAAGATGCTGCAATATAGTTTATTTCACAAGTCAAAGATTAGAAAGCTTATAAGAGCTAATACTTTTCAGTAAATAATAGATGATTGTAGTATCTTTTCAGCCTGGTTTATTAAATAAACCAGGTTTCTACATGCTTTTCTGTATCCTTATCGTAATTCCTGCTTAGAAAAAAGCCTGGTTCATACAATGAACCAGGTTTTATTTAGGCTTTTCTGAGATGCTACCCTATCCTGCTTAAGCTATATCTATTCCCAGAGTAATACGGATGGGAGTGACTCTGGGTATGCGAGTCTTAATAACTGATAACCAATACCTGCGGCGCCCTGAAAGAATGCGGGATTAAAGATATCAGCTTTTAGATCAGGGAATAAATAATAATTTCCAAATTTTCTTTTTCTTGCTACAATAAATGCTGCTTGTTTCTGTGCTAGTTTTAAAAGTTCGGGTAATGATAGCTTAGAGGCGCCAACTAGTAATGTTTCTATTCTGCCAAAGTTTCCGCAACAAAGATGGTCTAAGTTGGGTAAACCAAAGTTTTTAGTCGTATTAATGGCAACCTCTATTTCTCGACGAATTTCTGAGTTATCAAGAATAGATAAACTACCTAAACGTCCTAAAGCGATGCCAGGGGCGCCGTGACACCAACTAGTCATAAAATTATTGTCGTCTAAGTCCGCTTTGGTATCTGCCCAGTTTCCAGTATCAGGGAAAAATAAACTCCGCTCTTTTGATATTGCTGCCTTAGCTGCTTCAAAAAAATATGTTTGTTGCGTTATTTGGAATAATTGTAATAAAGCATAAGCAATACCAGCGGTGCCATGCGAAAATCCAGAACTAATTTGAGTCGTATTATTTAGTAAATGATGCCCACAATTAACCGCTTGTTCTAAAATAGCTGGTTCTGGTTTGATGGCGTACAAACTTAGTAACCCTAGTATTGTTCCGGCGGCGCCATTTACTAAATCAAACTGATTATCATTCTCTATTATTTCCTTGGTTATTAAAGTTGCAACAATACTCGCAACTTCTATAAGCTTGGGCTTCTCTAGAAATTGACTAATTTTGACTAATGTGTAAATAATAGACCCATAACCACTACCTGCACCTATACCCTCTTGCATAAACATTGGTTGGTTATTTGAGTTTGGTGGAGATAGTAAAGATTCTGTCAGGTCATTTAAGGCGCCTATCGCTAAGTCTTTAAATCCAGTATTGCCAGTAACTTTTGCTACTGATGCTAAAAATAAAGCGATACCACAAACACCATCATATAAACTATCACCAATAGGTTGAAGTTGATATCGTCCAGCTTCAGGGTTATATTCCATACCAATCCAAGTAATGCTACCGTTGGCTGTATGAATAGCTCGTTTCTGAATTTCTTTGGCTATTTCCACAGCTTCTTGCACTAACTCAGCTTGCGTTAATTCATATTGTGAGTCTACACTTAAAACGCTCTTCGTACCAGTAGATGCTGTATTATTTTTGCCTTGAGTAATGCGTAACTGAAAAGAACTGCGAATAATTGAGACTTGTAATGCTAAATCATCATTACTCATCTGCTGAAGACGAGAAACCATTCGGTCGTAACCAGATTCTTTAAAATACCGAGCGACTTGGGAATTCTTGAGCATTAAAGCATCGCTGTTAGAGTCAGTCACAAAGTATGGAATATCCATCTGTTCCATAGCTTCTAACTCAAAAGCCAAAAGCGACCAAGCAGGGGGTTTATCGTCAACTACAAGCATTGCCCGACTTAATACATCCAGTTTAATGCTGTAATCAATACCATGCTGTAAATATTTTGGTTGCTGCGCTCTATCTAAGACATCAGCATATATTTGACTGTTACGAAACAAAAACCGTATTTTTTGATGAGCTAAAGACTGTAATGGATTATCGCTAGCTAAAAGTTCTTGGCGCCGAGAAGATAGCAACCGATACATTGTCTCAAAGCCATCTATAATTTCCTTTAGGTAGTTATTTGGCGAAACAAAAGTATCACCAAGCATAACAGTATTTGCTTGAACTGACATTGTGCCAGTTTCATACTCCATTACCATGTCGTCAGTATTGACGTTTTGCCATTTGCGTTTGCGAGCTGCAATTTCCTGCTCTTCAACTCCTCCTAAACCACTATCATCTACAGCATTACCTTGTGAATCAAATTCCCATCTAGGTAGTAAACCAGTTCTAATTACAGAACTTGTCACTAATTTACTTGCCAAATACTGGGCGCCTCTTTTTTCTTCCATCGTTGGGTCAATATCACATGCATCTGGTTGCAAAAGAGTTTCCAAATCTATTAGAACCGGATGTTCACCATTGGCAATTAGATTTTCATGATGGAAATCTGTAGCTTGAAGTATATAAAGTAAACATAAAATCATCCCCGAACGCTGGTAATATCGCTGCACTGCTTGTTCAGAGTCACAAGGTAAATGCTCTACATACTCCATCCAACCATGAGTTTTAGAATCTATGACTTTGATGATTTTGAAGAGTACTTCGATAGATTGTTGATTACACCAGTTCAAAAGTTCAGAATAAGCTTTTTCTAAACCTAAACCTCTAGGTTTGTATATCAGCTTAAATCCAGAAGCAAAGGTTAAAGCAATTACCGAACGTCCTTGGTTGTGTGGGTCAGAAAGATTAAGTTTTACTTCAGTTAGTTGGCTTACGTCTGCTTGAAAGGTTTGTTGAATGACTGGTAAATCTGTTGCTAACCGCTGAATGAACTCTGCTTTCTCCTCTACCCAAAAGTTTATTGCTGTTCCAATTAAGCGTGCGAGAACACTATATTTCTGGAAAAAAGATAGTAGTTTATCTGCTGCCAAATGTTGGAGAAAAATTTTATACTGTGAATCAAAGCCATTCTGTTGTCGAGATGATGCAAGTGTATAAGTAGAAGACTTTAATGCTTTAAATTCTGAAAACTCAAGTTCCAAGGTCTGAGAACAAAGCATGGCTAATTTCACTAGAAGCTGTCGCTCCATACTTACATAACACTCTTCTGATGGCAAATAAGTGCAATTATTAAGTAGTGAATTTAACTGTTGTCGAGCGATGAAAACGAAGGGTAGATAAAGTGATTCAAAGGGAATTTGTTTATTGATATCAAGACATTTATCGGCATTTGCACAAGCTTCCCAGTCTGTATTAAAAACTTCTTGTAAAGTATTTGCCCACTCAGGAAAATACTCTGTGGCAAGACGAACATCACCAAGAAGGGTAGCAACCGCACTAGAATTTACATTATCCCAAACAAGACGTTTAGCAAACTTTTCAATATTCCCTTTTGCAACTCCCTGACTCCATACCTGCCAACGAGAGCGAACTATCTGAGTATCTACTTTTTTTGTATCTGGAACAAATTGGTTGCTTAATCTTTCTTTTAAATTACTTGCTTGCTCAACTATTAATACTAAATCTTGTAGCAATACTTTCATGTAATATAACTCCTATAAATTAAGATTTTGGCTTTACTCACATTTCCCCACAATCAAACCTATATTAATTCTAGATCATAGTATTTTGGTTGCCTATCTGAAATGCTTCGATATGACTAATAATTTTTTCGTTTCACAAATAAACACAAAACAGACACACTATTCTAGAACAAACCTATCAAGTTTCGTTTACTCAAGGTCGATTTTCTCGACGCCATACTTGAGGAGTTACATCAAAGCTAAGGCGAAACTGACGGAAAAAACAGCCTACATATCTATAACCTATAGTTTCTGCAATTTGTTCGATTGATAGGTCAGTTTCCGAAAGCAACTTACACGCTGCTATTATCCGACGATGAATTATCCAGCGATGTAATGACTTTCCGGTTTGGCGCCGCATTAAATCAGTTAAATAAGTAGGGGAATAACCAACAGCTTTGGCAACATCTTCCAGTTTGATGTTTTGTTGATAATTGTCTTCAATAAATTCAAAGACTTGATTCACTTGCGGACAAGGGTGAGACATGCGAAAGAGATTGATTTCGTTAATTTTTGATGTTGATTGCTCAGACTGTTGATCTGCGGTATCAATTAAACCATTAATCTGCTCAACAGCGCTTTGTAGGCTTTGTAAGCACTCTTGCTTTTTGTCATCACTCCAACTGTTTCCGTTTGTTTTGAGCAAGTCAGCTGATGTAATAATTGCGTTTATATGAGAGCGTAGTTGTTGAATAAGTTGATTCAACTCGAATATGTGTTCATTTCCTTGATTTTCTTGCATAAAGGAATGCATTTCTATTTCTAACGACTTAACGAACATAAAGTAAATCCTGTGCTTAATAAAAGTTGAATGCTGAAAATAAGTAATTTAGTAATAACTAAACTTGTCTACACAAGTACTATTAACATTGACACAGAAAATAATAGCGTTGTTTCAACTTCAGTAATAACGTCATGAGTTACGCAATCTCCTTTGATAAAAATTTTTAACTCTTGTCTCACCGTAACGATGTTATTTAAGAGTTTATGCAGTTCTTTGTTACAAAAATTTATATTTAATTTTCAATACAATGTTAAATATAATACATAAATATTCGATTTACAGATGTAAGGCTTATTTAGCCAAGGTTTTGGATGAATACGTATGTATAAAATGTTACAAAAATTTTTGAGATAAATTTTCTGAAAAAGATGAGCAATCTGAAAAACTGAGTTTGTTAGTACAACTTGTATATATTCAGGACTCACGCAAAAACCCTATAAACCTGGAATATGAGTCGATAATTTGTAGTAAAAACGACAATTTTGGGTAGAAACCAGGTTTCTGTGCGTAACTCCTAATATTATAAAGACAATTTAAGAACTTACAATTAAAAAGTAAAAAATAAAAGTTGTGTTATAAAATATCAGAAGTGTGCCAATAAAATAAAATATAAAAACCAAAGTGAAGCTCATTTATAAAGTTATAACATCAGTTACGGTTGCGATAACAGGCGCCATTGGTTGTTTTGTAGTTGCAGCAGAAGCGTCAACACTTAGACTCGGACAACGTTCTACTGGACTGACTGTTACTCAGGGCGATGTAGCAATGCGTGCAGATAAAGCAAGGCAAAGATTTAATGTTGATGGTAGTGGAATACTTGTAGGGGTAATTTCAGATAGCTTCAACAACCTAGGCGGCGCCCAAACAGATATTGCCAACGGAGACTTGCCGTCAGATATCACAGTGTTAAAAGACCTACCAAGTGAAGGTTCAGATGAAGCTCGCGCTTTGATGCAAATTATTCATGATGTTGCTCCAGGCGCCAAATTTGCATTTCACGTACCAACGGCATCACCAAATGATCTTTCGACAGTAACAAGAAACTATGCAGAAGCAATTCGTAAACTGGCAGACGCAGGAGCAAAAATTATAGTATCTGATATTGGCGACCCATTTGACCCAATGTTTCAAGATGGAATAATTGCTCAAACTATCAATAGTGTAGCATTTAGACCCGGAAATTCTGGAGTCTCCTTTTTTGCATCTGCTGGTAATGACGCTCGGAGTAGTTATGAAAGTGCATTTAGGAGTAGTGGCATACAAGATTCCCTAAACGGTGGAGAGTTCCATAATTTTAACTCGGATGGAGGCGTTGATATTTTTCAAAAAATAACAATTCCTGAAGGTCGTTTTGCTAATTTCTTTTTTCAATGGGACGAACCCTTTGCTTCTTTGGGTAGTAAAGGTTCTGAAAATGACCTTGATTTTTACTTATACGATAGTAGTGGTACTAATATATTGGCTCAAAGTACGGATGCGAATATAGGTCAAGACCCAGCAGAATTCTTTTCATTCCCCAACGATGGGCTAACACAAGAATTTAATTTAGCAATTTCTAAAAAAAGTGGAAACAGCCCTGGTTTGATGAAATATATCGTGGGAGGAGCAGGGGGTGAGTTTCAAATCAACGAATATGACACAAAGAGTGGTACTACTTTTGGGTATAGCAATGCCAAGGGAGCTATGGCAGTTGGCGCCGTTTCATACTTAGAAACACCAGAATTTGGAGTTAACCCAGCACGCAAAAGACTCTTCTCTTCAACTGGATGTGTACCAATTTTATTTGATACAAGTGGCAACCGTTTAGCAAAACCCGAATGTCGAGAAAAACCTGGAATAATGGCGCCTGATGGGGTGAATAACACTTTTTTTGGGAATGATATAGAGGAAGACCCAGACGATTTTCCAAATTTTTCTGGAAGCTCTGCGGCAGCACCTCACGCTGCGGCAGTAGCAGCTTTAATGCTTCAGCTTAATCCAAATTTAACTCCTACCCAAATCTATTCCATTCTTAAAGAAACAGCTCTTGATATGGACGACCCAGATACCCCTGGATTTGACAGAGGTTTTGATTTTGCTACAGGTTATGGATTTATTAATGCAGAAGCAGCAATTGCACGAGTTCAGGCAACAATTCCCGAACCATCTTTACTGTTAGGAATATTAATAGTAGCTTGTCTTACTCGCTTTACTAAAATTAAAAATTAAATATCATCTTGTGGAGCGGGCATCCTTGCCCGCCCCTGTTAATTTAATTAAAAGCTTTTCCGGCGCCTAACTATCAATCTTTAGAAGTTGATGGAAAACACAGCTATCTTTATGCTGACTCAATGGCACATGCACTTGCCGACTACATTACTACGACGAAATAGGCTTACTTTAGCCATCAGGACGCACAGGCGCCGACTATCGTTGTAATAAATATTTATGGTGCGTAACTTACATCTTGCACATGCCCGCTTATTGAGAATTAGAGAGCTTGTAATGCTTATTATTACGTAGGGTGAACCCGGAGGGTGCCCACCTTACTTTGCCCTCGAAGGTGCAAGATGTCAGCTACACAAATTACGAGAACCCAATGTAACTCTCTGTACAGGCGCCCGCGCAACTAACACTACACCACCATCTTTATCTTTAAGCCAGTGCTGTGCTTCGACTATATTATTATTGGTAGTACTAGAGATGTAACCAGTTTGTGTACTAGTTACAGCATTTGATGTTATCCACCTACCTGTTTGCACTTCTGCTTGTAATGGTTCGGTGGGAGTCGGCGCCATTCCACTACGTCCAGTTATAGTGAAAGAAGTACCGCGCGCACGAACTCCTGGCTCACAACTTGATGCTATTTGTTGCGATGCGTCTACTAAACCTGATGGTAACTCTACTAAACCGCTACTTGGGTCTACATCGGGTGTGTTAATAGTTACAACGCCAGTTAATGATGGGTTGGTTTGAGATACTGCTGTAATATCGTTTGTTCGTAAAAATCCCGGATTTAAATCACCTGGACGTAATTTTTGTAACTGTTGTCTACTCAGTGGTGAGGCACCAAATATGGCTGTAGTATTTATTTTGACGTTTCCACCAGAACCATTGAAAGCATTCGCTGTAATGTCGGTGTTTTCATTAGGATAAGCAATAATAAACTTTGTGTTGATATCAATATTGCCACCATTACCACCAGATTGAGCGGTTCCTGCTGTCGTTGATATTCGACTTTGGCGCCGTAGTGATAATATATCTTGTATATCTAAGGCAATGTTGCCACCATTTCCAGATGTTGTTTCACCTTGAATAATTCCTCGGTCAAGAGAAAGCGAGTTTGCTTTTATATCAATATCACCTGCAGTGCTGGCAAGATTGTTTGAATTACCGTTAGAGTTAGGTTTTGCAGAAACAGAAATATTACCATTGCGTAAAACCATTTCTCCTTCCACTTTAATATTGAGGTTTCCACCTCTGCCAGTACCTTTATCTTCACTTTCAATAGCAGCGTTTTCTATAAGTAAAGAATTTGCTGTTAAAAATAGTGTACCAGCGTTACCTTCTCCTTCTGTGCTAATTCCAATTCCACCTCGATTGCGAAATACTGCTGTATCTGTATTTAAAATAATTGTACCACCATCGCCTCTACCGCGCGTTGTACTACCTAAACCGCTATTCACTCCAGGTACATCATTCTCAAAAAGAACTGATTTTGTTATAATATTAATTATGCCAGCATTTCCGGTAAATCTTCTATCAAAAAAGGTACTAGTTGTAATATTGGCATTGTTTCGTAATTCCAGTGAGTCTGTTTTAAGGTTTATTATTCCGGCTTGTCCTCTGCTTGCAGTTTCACTTGTTATACCCGCATTTTTAGTCATTAAAACACGATTTGCCCTAACATTAATGACTCCAGCATTGCCAGTATTATCTGTTATACGCTCTTGTCTATTTGTCTCAACTCTACCTGTATCGGTATTTATTCCCACTTCGTTTGACATAAATAGCGAGTCTGTGTCGATGTTAATAGTCCCTGCATTTCCTGACCCTAATGTGTAACTTTTAATAGCACCACGATTTTCTATACTTAATTCTCTTGCGCTCATGCTAATATTACCTGCTTGTCCGGCGCCTTCGGTATTACTTTCAATTCCAGCCTCTTTAAGTAGCCTAATCGTATCACCTATAATCGTAATATCACCAGCTTTACCATTACCAGTAGTTAAACTTCCAATACCTGCGTTACTTAGAGTTAAATTTGGTGTATTGATAACTATTGATGCTGCATTACCCGGACTTTCTGTTTTACTATTAAGACCAGCACCGTTAAAACTAATTGCATTTGCTTGAAGTTGCATCTGCGCCGCATTATTGGCAGTAATATTATCGCTATTAAAACCTAAATCCTTGAGAGCAATTGTATCAACAGCCATCAGCTTTAACTCTCCACCATTAGTTTGAAAGCCAGCATTGCTTATAGATATATTACCTCCACCAGTTGCCTTCAACTCTCCACCACTAGTTTGCATACTAATCCCGGTTATAGATATACTACCTCTAGCTGTAGCTTGGAAATTTCCGCCGCTAGTTTTATAATCACCAGCATTTATAGATATATTACGTCCACCCGTAGCTTGAAACTTTCCACCACTAGTTTCAAAACCACCATCATTTATAGATATATTACCTCCAGCCGTCGCACTAAATTCTCCACCTCTAGTTTCAAAACCACCTTTGGTTATAGATATATTACCTCCAGCTTGGAGAATTACATTAAACACCCCATTTCGGGATTTAAATCCAAAACCTTCTTCTCCTCCTAACGTAATATCATTGGCTGCCTGTAAAGTCAAAGTTACTGGACTTGCAGTTTTTTTTGTAATTCCAAAACCACTAGTTATTGATGAAATATTACCTTCTTGATTTCCTGTATTTCCTGTGCTAATAGTTACACTCGTACCAGCTTCCAGTTGCGTTTCAATATCATAAATAGCAACAATTGCATCGTCACTCGTAGCTGTAAACACATTAGGATTATCATTGTTAAAACTACCATTCTTATAATCTTGATATGCTAGTAAGATATTGCGAGGGTCAAGCAACCAAGTTCCACCAATACCATTCGCAGCACTCGCATTAACTGTAATACCAGCAACGTCTAAGAAATTTGCGCTAGAGGTTTCAATAAAACCCCCATTACCATACATTCCACCCTTTGCTTCTAAAATTCCATAAGCACGCGTGGACTGGTTACTCCACACAATAATTTTTCCACCATTACCTGCATTTATGGCATTTGCTTGAATTGCAGCTTTTGGACTTATATAAGTTGCATTCGCATTGAAACTCCCAACACCTTTATAGTCTCCACCTACAAATACTTTACCACCGCCCACATCACCAGACGCATTAATGAAGGCGCCTGGATATAAGCCAACTTGATGACCTAATATTTTTACACTTCCACCCTGTTGACTCGATACATCTATATTACCTGTCGTGATAGTTGTCCCAGCTTGGTTTGGTATCGCAAGTCCAGATAATTCAACTTCACCATTAGTATTTGTAGGCAGGTTAGACAGTAACGGTGATAGTGATACTTTATTTATTTTTCCTCCTTGCAACTGTAACCCACTAACACTACTAGTTCCTAAACTTACATCTCCTGCATTGGCAAGCGATATTAAAGCTATTTCTCCACCTGGTGCTATTAGGCGCCCAGTATTAACAACCGCACCACCTAGCAAAGTTAAATTTTGTCCTGAATTAACCGCTAAATCACCACCATTTACAATTGGATTTAAAGAACTTTGGTCTAATTTTAATCCAATCGGTGTAGATATAGTTAACAGTGGTTGAGAGTTAGGAGTAGCAGCAAACATTGTACCATCTGTAAACTTTATACTATTTGCCGTAGTACCAACAAAAGAACCACCAATATCCAAACGCGCGTTTTGTCCAAACAGAATCCCCGCAGGGTTTAAGATAAATAAATTAGCCGAACCATTCGCTTTAATAATGCCATTTATATTAGACGGCAACCCACCCGTTACGCGCGTAACGATATTTTTAATGCTTAAATCATTATTAAAAAAAGCGGTATTCCCTGAAAATGAAAAATCCTTGAAACTATGAAATAAATTACTTTTCCTCTGCGTTCCACCTCCTATTACCTTAATAGTTCCTTGAGTTGAAACTGTTGAGTTAATAGGGAGTGTTGCATCTGGTGTAACATCTGCAAGCACAGGGTAGGAAGCAGCTAAATACAATATCACATTACCCAAGCTGTGTAAACCAAGTTTGTAAATATTTACAGTTTGAATTTTCATTTTTGATGTAAGCGCTATGGACACGCTTCTAATAATTTACATTCCCTTTATCTGTATGCTGGGCAGTGCTCATCATACTTAAAAATATAAACTTGAAAGTAGCATAATAATTTAAAAATCAGGGAATATGTAAACAATTATTAGTCACGCCGCAAAGAATGTAAAATAATTAAAAATTAGTGACACGAATCATGAGAACTAAACAAACCATGAGGCAAAGCATTCGTGCGCGACCAATATCACATCACCATTTTTATCCTTAACCCAGCCTTGTACCTCAACCATCTTAATCACCTTATCTTTAATCTTAGGCATAATTTTTTCTCTGAGTGAGTTAAACATATGTCTGTAGAGTCAGTAAAGTTTACGCAAAATTTTACAAATCTTCACATTTGAAGGGCGCCATGATTTTTAGCTTAGTGCCATCCGCAAGAACCATTTACCATGAGTAGAAGCAGCCGAATGCAGCCAATGAGGAGAGATATTAAAAATTGGAAAATATGGCAGAGAGCAAAATTTAACTGTACTCAAAAAAATTTTGAAGTATTTATACTGCAAACGGGTTAAATATAAACTTTGTCATGCTGAACGAAACGCAGTGCAGTGAAGCATCTTAGAGATTCTTCGCTACGCTCAGAATGACATTTCTAAACCGTTCTTAGTATATATGAACCCGAACTACTATACAGATAAGCAAAACTATGCAAATAGGTTAAAATTGATTACCAAGTCACTAAATTTAAAACCTTTATATATAAATTTTTTCATGCAACCTAGGCAGGGCATTATCGAAATATTTTCTACCTTTCTGCTATTCGATGCTGATAGGTTTAGCACTTGGGCAACCGACGCTAAGTTGAGACGTAGTATAAAATATTGCTTGGAACAATCACCACAAACGCAAACAGACAGGTTTTGGGCAGTTTATTGGCATAAAATATGGCAAGCCGAATCAAATCCTTTTGCAGTGGCACATATTTCAGCTTACTTACAGGAAGTCTGCTACTGGACGGCAAAAAAAATGACGTTGAACTTTAAAAGTCAATGTAGCATAGCTGACTGCTTCCAAATTGCTATCGCGCGCGTTCCCAAAATACTGAAAAACTTCAACTCCGAAATTGGGAGTAATTTAAAAAGTTATGCCGAATTAGCTTTTGAGGGTTTTATCAAAGACTCGTTACGCTTACATCACGAAGCAGATATTTGTAGCGACTGGTCATTACTGCACAAAATTAGCCGTAAACGCTTGATAGGCGCCTTGACGAATGGGGGCTATAATAGTCAAATTATTGAGAGCTACCTTCTAGCTTGGGAATGTTTTAAGGAAATATATACAACAGAGGGTAAGAAAACTCGCGCTCTGAATAAACCTGGTACTTCAACCTGGCAGTCAATAGCTGACTTATATAATGTACAGCAGTTGAGTCAGTTGAGTCAGTTGACATCTACTTCTAAAGCAACCCCAGAAAATTTGGAAAAGTGGATAAGTGCTTGCTGTGTAGCTGCACGTAACTATCTGTTCCCAAAAATGGTTTCTGTTGATGCTACGTTTACAGGGCAAGAAACTGGTAATTTACTTGATGTGTTACCAGCTTCGGAAGAGACGTCGCTACTGATGAAAGTTATCACCCAAGAAGAATATATAGATAGACATAATCTTCAAGTCAAACTAACCCAAGTTTTGACTGATGCCATAGCAGAACTCGATACACAGTCACAGCAACTACTGCAAGTCTATTACGAGCAACAGCTAACTCAACAGCAAATTGCCGAAAAGCTTGAGATGAAGCAGTACACTGTTTCTCGCCGTTTGACGAGCATTAAACGCGCGTTGTTACTAGCTTTAACTCAGTGGAGTACAAACAACATGCATATTAATCCTACATCTAACGTATTAGATGCGGTAAGCAAAAGCTTGGAGGAATGGCTCAAAAATTATTACGGCCATACTAATTACCTAGCAAATAATTAAATTGGAGTCAAAAAAATTATGTTTAGCGCATCTTTCCCATCTTTACTTGATAATGAACACATTCTGGAAATTTCTCAAACATCTATTGCACCAGAACAAAAGTTCTCAACCGCAGGTGCCAGTCAGCGTGCTTTAATTAATAAACTGTGTTTGGACGCATTTTTATGCATGTTGGCTGAAGAATTTTCTGTGACTCCAAAGGTTTATCCTAATAATGCAGCGTTGGCTAGTATTTGGGAGTTTGTCAACGGTACAGCTATTAGTTTTGGTAGTACACGTTTAGTGTTAATACCAACTTTAGCAATGGATAGTGATGAACTGCGTGTACCGCAAGAGTGGGTAGACATTCCTGAATGGGTTGGTGATTACTATTTAGCAGTACAGGTAAACCCAGATGAAAGTTGGGTAAGAGTTTATGGCTACACAAACCATCAAAATATCAAAACTAAGAGTGTTTATAATTCTAACGACCGTACCTACAGTTTGGAAACAGAAGATTTAATTCAAGATTTAAACGTTTTGTGGTTAACTATTCAATATTACCCTGAAGTTACACGCGCCTTCGTATCTGAACTACCACCATTACCTCAAGCTCAAGCTGAAAATTTATTACAACGTTTAGGAGCAGACGTTAAATTTCCACGTTTAGAAATTCCATTTCAGCTTTGGGGAGCATTGCTAGAACACGGTGGTTGGCGCCAGCGTTTGTATGAATTGCGACAAGGTTTAACGCAACAAACATCTGTTCTACAGTGGCTGACTGATGGAGTTTCAAATTTTGCAACCCAACTTGGTTGGTCAACACGTCAATTTATAGTGGCGCCAACAGGTATGCGAAGTAGAAATACATCTACAATAGGGTTGTCTCGACAACTGCTAATAGCTGGTAATACATACGAATTACGCATTTTTTCTAAAGGTAATGCAGAAGAACTAGTTTGGCTGTTTGAATTACGAAGTTTTAATTCAGAAGGTTTAATACCTGAAGGTTTTAAGTTAAGACTGCTAACCGAAGATTTACAAAGTTTTACAAATAATGAAGATGCTGCAACGGCGCCTGTTGAACTGTTGTATGTTGAAGTCATGCTTGAATCTGGAGAGGGTATCGTTTGGGAAGTTGAACCAACACCCGAAAACTACGAACGCGAAATTCTACGGTTTTAATTATGAAAATTTAATATATTTTTTATACATTTATATAACGAACCGCAAAGGACGCATAATCCGCAGGGTTTCCCGTAGGGTAGGACGCAAAGAAAGAAAAGAAAAAAGTATTACATATATAATATAGCTGTTTAAAAAAATGAAAAAAACACATTTTATCACTAGAAGTCTAGTTTGTTTTCGTAAATCCTACTTCAGATTTTTTGTGGTTGCTGTTATAACTACTATATTATGTGTTCAATTATTACCAGCTTTTGCAAATACTCCTTATCTAAAAAACGTAGAACCACAAACGCAAGAGACTGGTAAATTATTATATGACAGCGGACGCTATGTTGAAGCTGCACAAATATTACGGCAAGCTGTTGACTCGTATCAAAAGCAAGGCAAAACACTTGAACAAGCAGTAGCTTTGAGTAATCTTTCACTTACATATCAACAGTTAGGTGACTGGAAACAAGCTCAAAACACAATTGCTCAAAGTTTGAATTTACAAGGATATCAAAAAGCACCACAAAATAATATTAACCTTCCAATTCTTGCCCAAACTTTAGATATTCAAGGACGTTTACAGTTAGAAACGGGGCAAGCAGAACAAGCGCTTTCAACCTGGCAGAAAATGGAGGAAATTTACACCAAAATAGGAGATAAAAATAGTATAGCCAGAGCGCATATCAATCAATCTCAAGCGTTACGAAATCAGGGGTTTAACCGTCGCGCGCTCGAAATGCTTGCACAAACAAATCAAACCTTACAATCTCAACCAGACTCATTAGGTAAAGTAGCAGTATTACTTTCGCTTGGTAACACACTACAAAGAATTGGCAAACTCGAAGAATCTGACCGCGTTTTCAAAAAAACTTTAGAAATATCTCAACAATTAAAGTCTCCCATCTATACTGCCGCAATTCTTCTAAATTTAGGTAATAATGCCCGCGTGCAGCAGAAAATACCAGAAGCTATATCATTCTACCAACAAACATATACAACATCTCCCTCACTCTTAATCAAAGTTCAAGCCCAAATTAATCAATATAGTTTGCTAGTTCAAACACAGAAATTAAATGAAGCTCAATCTTTAATACCAACAATTCAAACTCAATTAGAACAACTTCCCCCATCACGCTCATCAATTTACGCTCGAATAAACTTCGCTCACTCCCTCTCACACGGACACACTCCCACACTTTCCTCATCCCTTCTCGCAACTGCAATACAACAATCTCGCAGCATTGGTGACACACGCACGGAAGCTTATGCACTAGGAAAATTAGGGAGCTTATATGAAAAAACACAGCAATGGCAGCAAGCGCGCGAACTTACCGAAAAAGCATTAATCTTAGCAAAAGAGACAAATACGGCTGAAATAGCTTATTTGTGGCAATGGCAATTAGGAAGAATTTTGAAATCAGAGGGTGATATTAAAGGAGCTATTATTGCATATGATGCAGCAGTCGATAGTTTAGAGCAACTACGAACTGACCTAGTAGCAGTAAATCAAGACATACAATTTAACTTTCGAGATAACGTAGAACCAGTTTACCGCGAATCAGTGGCTTTATTACTTTCCACACAGCAAACGTCAGAAAAAACACTTGAAAAAGCTAGAGCGCGTATCGAAGCACTACAGTTAGCAGAAATAGATAACTTTTTCCGTGAAGCTTGTCTACAGGGTCAAAGAGTACTACTTGATAAAGTTGTAGACGAAGCAAATTCTACAGCTGCAATTATTTACCCAATTATCCTTCCTGAACAACTTCAAATCATCGTCAAAATTCCTCAACAACCGCTACGTCATTACACTATCAAAAAATCCCAAGTAGAAGTAGAAGGCATTCTCCAACAAATTCGAGAGTATATTACAGAACCAGACCGTACAGAAGATGTACAAGCGCTATCTCAAGAAGTTTATAGCTGGTTAATTAAACCAAATGAATCTGATTTAGAAAAAAACAAAATAAATACGCTTGTATTTGTATTAGATGGCGCCTTAAGAAACGTGCCAATGGCAGCATTATACAATGGTCAAAAATACCTAATTGAAAAATACGCTGTAGCATTAAGTTTAGGATTACAGTTGTTTCAACCGAAACCCCTAGCAAAAACAAAACTGAATGTACTCGCAGGTGGATTAATACAACCACCACTCAATTATAAAAAGCAATTTCCTCCTTTACCAGAAATTCAGTCCGAATTTAATTTAATATCTCAAGCAGGAGTTTCCAATACCCAATTACTAAACCAAAACTTCAATAGTAAAAACCTAGAAGCCAGAGTTAATGCTTCTGGATATAACGTATTACATTTAGCAACCCACGGTCAATTTAGCTCGCGCGCCGAGAATACCTTTATCCTAGCAGCCGACGGTCCAATAAACGTCACACAGTTTGATAGCTTATTGCGTCGTCGCGACGAAACCCGTCCCGAAGCATTAGAAATGTTAGTACTAAGTGCATGTCAAACCGCTGCTGGAGACAATCGTGCGACATTAGGGTTAGCAGGAGCATCGCTCAAAGCAGGCGCCAGAAGTACATTAGCATCACTATGGCATGTCAACGACAAATCCACATCTATATTAATAGGGGAATTTTACCGAGAACTTGCCAAAACCAAAGTCACAAAAGCCGAAGCCCTAAGAAAAGCCCAAATCACACTTTTGAACAAATATCCCAACTATATCCGTCCCGCTTTCTGGGCACCTTACATACTAGTAGGTAACTGGCTTTAAATACATATTATGAGTCACGAACGTAAATATGTAAAAATATATATTGAATAGTCAATAACTTTAACTATGGAATCCCAGACTGAACAGAATATGTCACAAACTAACACTAATACGAAGACACAGCAAGAAATCGAACAAGAAAAAATATTATGTCCTCATTGTCAGCGCACTGCTACAAATGGTATTAAATGTAAAGGAATTTGTGTGGCTGATAATGATTATTAATTTATTTCTGGTGCCGAAATTTGTCATTCTGAGCGTAGGGAAGAATCTCTTATATATTGATGAAACTTTATTAGATGCTTCACTGCGTTCAGCATGACAGGGAGAAAGGTTATTTTTGGGCAACTCTGGGTTGACTGAGGAAACTGTATACGGTGCGGGATACTTGAGAGATAAATTCTCTACCTCTTCTGTCACCAAAAGGTCTTCTGACAAAGATACCTGCTAGGTAGCGTTTACCGTTCGGCATTTGGATGATTCCTGCATCTCCGAGAATGACTCCTAGTGTACCTGTTTTGTGAGCTATTGTGGCGCCTCTTCCTAGTCCAGATGCTAGTAAGCTGGTGTTTTCAACGCGACGCATAATGTCTAGTACTCTGGTGCGACTTGAGTTACTCAATAATTGATTATTAGCAACTAAGGCAGATAATCTAACTAAATCTTTGGCACTAGTTATATTAGTTCCTTTGAAGTCACCAAGTAAGTTCCGAATTACAGTATTTTGTAATCCCCAAGTGCGGAAGCGTGGATTTAATTTGTTTCTGCCCCCTAAACGGTCGATTATCATGTTAGTTGCGGTGTTATCGCTGATGGTAATCATTTTAGTTGCAGTTTCTAGCAAGCTGAATCTAGTTCCCGGCGCCCGATATTGCATTGTACCAGAACCACCAGTCACTAAGTCACGACGCATTGTTAATGTTTCGTTTAACTTAACTCGACCAGCATCAATTTCTTGGAATAAAGCAATTAATATCGGAAACTTAATTGTACTCGCTGCTGAAAATGCTTTTTCACCGTTGTAATCTACATAATTTCCCGTTTCTAAATCAATAAAAAATAATCCTGGGTCAAGCGAACGGTAACGTGACATCAAAGACCGGACTTGTGAACTTAGCTGTGTGATTTCATTACCGAGAGGTACCACTCCAGCGAAAGGTGAAATACCACCGACAGCTACTGGTGTTTTAACCTCACCCGACTGTGAATCACCACTTGTAATACGTTCTATTGAAGAGAAATTGACAATCCAGTGCGATGACGTATCACCTTGAATTAATACCTTATTTGGTTGTACCGTGTATCCCGGCGCCAGTTCCACAACTAATCTAGTTGTGTTAGCATCAAACTTGCCAACACGAATTTCTTTAATCGCAGCACCATAAGTTTGACGAAGCGTATTTCCTTCTAAATCTGTATTAGGAAGGTCAATAACTAAGCGTGTGGGATTATTGATTAAAAATGCTCTTGGTCGAACACCAGATTCTGTAGTGATATTGAGTTTGTTTTGCGCTTGGTCAAAATACCAAGACTCTAAACGAGCAGCATTAACAGGAGCGCATAGCATTACTACACTCGCACTCGCAAGTAAGAAATATCTTAACTTCATGCGGAAACAATCTTATGTGTGTGGAACTTACTAGCACCAATTTTCTGTATTAACCTCCTACATCCGGAAGAAATTACATACAAATGCGCGTAGCAATCTTCCTCACAAGACATCTGTACTCCAAAATAGTTCCCTGGCAACGGATAAGAGCGGATGTAACGGATGTAACGTAGGGTGCGTTACAGTAAGATAACCTCAAAACGAAGCGTAAAACTAATGCTGTGACGCACCACCCACCAATTTACTACAACAATTTACAACCACAGGCGCCGATTACAAAACTTTTCTATCAGCGTTTGCTTTGTCTTGCTCTTGTAAGTCATCCCAAAGCTTTGCCCTTTGCTCGTAGTGTTTGCGAATAGGACTAAGTTTAATGGCTTGACTATAATCAAAAATAGCTAACTGAAAATAACCCATTTGTTTATATATATCACCGCGATTACTATAAAGATGAGCTTCGTTGGGTTTAAGAGTAATAGCTTTGGTATAATCGAATGCTGCTTGCTCGTAGTTACCCTGTGACATTTGAACGATTGCTTGATTTTGATACTTGGCTGCCTTAGCACCCTGAGAACCCACGTGAAAACCTACTGCTGCGGGAATTGCAGCAAATAACAATGCCCCTATTACAATTTTTGTAGACTTGTTCATCTCGATAAATTTTTACGTTTTTATACATATTCATCAGTATTTATAGCCAAACAGTAAAAATCTGCCAAGGTCAGTATGTAACATTTGTCGCGTTAGTGACGTTGAGGGAAGGATAAAGGCGCCTCGAACTAATAGCATATGCTTTATGATAATAAGCAGGTAATTTGGGTACCTCATATGCCTTCACCTTTTCCAGGAATGAATCCTTATTTAGAGCATCCGGAACTGTTTCCGGGTATACATCATTATTTGATTAGCGAAATTGCTCGGTTTTTATCGCCCCAGCTGCGTCCTAAATATCGTGTTGCTGTCGAGGTGAGAATGTATGAAACCACAGATGATAGCTCTTTGGTTGTGGGTATCCCTGATGTAACTGTTAAAAGTCGTCAAATTCAAGATTCAAATTCATCTAACATGGCTAATGTAGCTATTGCTACACCTGCTTCTCAACCTGTCAAAGTCAAAATTCCTATGCCTGTAGCTATAAAAGAAGGATATTTGGAAGTAAGAGAAGTTGGAACGGAAACGTTAATTACTACTATTGAAATTCTTTCACCTGCTAATAAACGTGTTGGTAAAGGACGAGAGATGTATGAAAAGAAACGCGAGCAAGTTTTGGCGAGTCGCACGAACTTAGTTGAAATTGACTTACTACGTAGAGGCAATCCAATGCCCATCGTTGATAATAATACTCAAAGTCAATATAGAATTTTAGTGTGCCGTGGTAATAGCCGTCCTAACGCTGATTTATATGTTTTTAATTTACCTGATGTAATTCCTTGTTTTTCTCTTCCCTTACGCACGGGGGATAACGAACCTGTTTTAGATTTACAGTCTTTATTAAACAATGTTTACGATGTGTATGGTTATGATTTGGTGGTTAATTATAATGATGAACCTGTGCCACAGTTAAGTAAAAGCGATGCTGTTTGGATGGATGCGCTGTTACGTGAACAAAGTATACGAGTATAAGAAAAATGCCTTCTTACACTATGTAATGTAAAAAAGCACTTATATAATTGTTCGTGTGATTTATTTTAACTGGTTTGTGCGAGAGAGAATACAACGAGGAAGTTTAGGAGGTTGGTGTTTATTTCAAGTTTTATAACAGGCAGGGATGCCTGTTCCACAAGATAATGTTACACAAGAGAGTCACTGTTTTACAGGCGCCTTGAACCTAATCCTGTGATAGATTCTAAAGATGCTCTGAGTGCTTGCATATACCATCTGGTTTCAGTACGCTCTCTGACGATTTTTTCATAAATCGCTTCGTATCCGTCTACCATTTGAGTGACACTAAAGTTGTTTTGAACGTGTTCGCGACATTTACGACGGTCAAGTTCTAACACTTGTGGCATTACAGAAGCCATTTCTTCATATGTGTCGCAGACCATTCCACTAACACCATGTGCTACGACTTCAGGTACTGAACCCATGTTCATCCCTATAACTGGTGTACCACAAGCCATTGATTCTATCATGACTAAGCCAAATGGCTCTCTCCAAGTAATTGCAAACAATGTTGCTGCTGCATTACCTAATAATTCCGATTTCTGCGCGTGATTTACTTCACCCAAAAACTCTATTTGCTTACCGTCTATAAACGGTTCTATTTCTGCCTCATAGAACTTTTTATCTACTATGTCCACTTTCCCTGCCATTTTTAACTTCATTCCCGTTTTTTTGGCAATGGCTATTGCATGTTGGGGTCCCTTTTCTGGAGAAAATCTTCCCAAAAACGCTAAATATGGTGGGTCGTGGGGCTTTTCTACAAACGGATATTCTTCAACCACTATTCCGTTATATACTGTGCCTACATAATTTAAATTTGCTTGTCGCTGTGCATTACTTATGCTGATGTATGATTGTGACCCGTATTCGCCAAATACTTTCGCACTATCTTTTGTGAAGCTTCCATGCAGCGTATGAACTGTTGGTGTTGATACCATGCTTGCTAATGCTAATGACCAAACCCCGACGTGTGAGTGTATTATGTCGAAGTCTGCTGCTCTTTGATATACTTGACCCGGCGCCAACACTTCGTAAATAATGTGTTCTTTAATATCTGGGTCTAAACGCAATGCACGTGGGCTAACTCCTTCTAACTTAGCTAACGTTTGTGAGTCCCCAGAGGCAAATAATGTTACTTCATGACCTCTACGTACTAACTCGTCAGATACGCGACTTACTACAAGTTCTATTCCACCATAGGTTGGAGGAGGAACCGTTTCCCATAAGGGAGCAATTTGTGCGATTTTCATAAGTTTTGTTGGTTCAGCTTTTCAAAGCCTATAAACGATAATTCAATCAGATGCTAATAAGAGTTAGTAGACTAACTTTCACCCTTCAACTAGACACCAGAGTGACACTAACCTATGCGGCTAGTCTGTAAACAAACGCAGTTAAGGCTAACACCGAACCGTCTAAACCTCACCTCCAGTTTTTATTCAACTTTGTGGTTTTAGACATATCTATTATTACATATGTTATTTTTCTCAACAAATTTTTGTCATCTATCTTGCGGACTATATAAGTTTTACAAATCAGTCGAAATCACGAATTTTTGATTAAAAATCACTGAAATTGCAATATTCATTACAGCTTTTAAAATAGCTGTTTACTCTATGGTTATTATAGTAGAGACGCGACATATTACGTCTCTACATTGTGATTTTTGATGTTATGATTCTGGATATTTATGTGATACGAATGGTATTTCTATAATTTCACCTTCGTTTTCTGCTATTCTTACTTTTGTTCCTATTCCACCTGCTTGCTTGCGAATGTAACCTAGTCCATAATACCCTTCAGTAGTTTCTGTGATACTTGTTAAGGTACCTACTTTCTCTTCTTCTACATATATTTGACTTCCTGGGTCTGCATAATTATTTAATTTTATTCCCCACAAGTATGTTTTTACACCTTTATATGTGTTTAAACGGGCAATTGTTTCTTGTCCAATATAGCAACCTTTAGTAAAAGAAATAGTTTGCCATAACCCAACTTCTAAAGGATTATAGTCTTCGGTTAGTTCTTTTTCTGGTACTGGACGACCTTGCATAATTCGCAGTGTTTCCCATGCTGTCTCTTTCATCGCAACGGCGCCTATCTTTACAAGTTTATTCCATATTGTGTCTTTATGAACAACTGGAAAAATTAATGTGTATCCGGGTAACGCTAAACCACTACCTACTGCGATCAAAGTTTCTACTGTGAGTATATTATATACTTGATTACTATTATCAGTTTCAAGAAGAGTCACACCTAACTCTTGAATAATTGCCTGACTTTGTGGGCCAATTAAATTAAAAGCGGCAGTTTCTTCTGTAATATCACTCAATTCAACTTTATCCGCAAAGAATATATATTTATCTAACCACTGCATTAAATACTCACGACGGTTAGGTGATACCATCAATAATACAGCATCGTCTTTGATATACGCTGTGGCTAAATCAATTGTTCTAGCTGTCGATGTGACAAAAACAGTATCACAACCTTGACCGGGTTTAAGAGACTGAAAGTCATTTGTACTTTGGTTATGCAGAAACCGTAAACGGTCATCTCCTGATACTTTTATACGTCCCCAATGACTACGGTCATAAACCGCAACTGTTTCAATAGCAGCTTTTATTGCTATCGTGTCGTTTTGATTAATGTTTGATACTGACATATGTACTTATATTATAAATGACGTTCTAACCAATCAATTAAATCAGATAATACCTCTTGATAACCATAGTCTTCGTGAAGTTCGTGATAGCTCTCTGCATATTCTCGCAGTTCTTTATCAGCAAAAGTGATTTTTTCAAAGAATTTACGACTTCCTTCGGGTAATGTCACCTTGTCGGCGCCTGCGAGCATCATCAAAAATGGTATATCAATATGACTCGCGTGTGCTTGTACCCAAGCTAGTGTACTCGAAAACTCTGTTGATAAACGCGCAGTTCCCACTGTATGTCTCAACTTATCTTGTTGATGATATGCAATCACTTTTTCATCACGAGCTGCTAACTTCATGTCTATACCCGTATTCATCGAAAAACGAGGATATACTTTTGAGAGGATTTTACCTACTAAAATTGTAATTGGTGAAACAGCAGATTCTCCTAAAGCAGGAGTAAAAGCTATTACACCATTTAATTTCGGTTTTTCTCCTTTACTCCGCAAAACATAATCTAAAACTGTTAACCCTCCCAAACTGTGACCAAACAAAAATAAGGGAGTCCCCACATTCGAGGTCGCTATAAACTCTAAAAAACTTCCCACATCCTCACGATACTCGTTCCAACAATTTATATACGCACGTTGACCGGGTGATTTTCCACTTCCTCGTAAATCTACACCGTATACAGCATAATTATTTGGTATTAAATGCTTTACTATATTTAAGTATACTCCACTGTGCCCTCCTAAACCGTGAATTATAGCAACTATTCCTCGCACCTCATTCTCTGGGCGCCAGGATTGGTAGTATAATTCTGTACCGTCGGCACTCTTGATTAAACCTTCGTGGTTACAAATCATCATTTTCAACTACACAGTAACTAAATAATACTAATGTTATTCTTAAATCAAATCAATTCAGCAAACGCATTAATTGTAGGAGCAAGTCAAGGTATTGGCTTGGGTTTCGTCAAAAAACTACTCGATGATGGTAAAATTAACAAAATCTACGCAGCATATCGAAACGCAGAATCTGCTACTGAACTACTACAACTCGCTACCGAAAACCCTACACGCTTAACATGCTTAGTCATTGATGTCACTAATGAAGCGCAAATAACCGAAGCATTACAGCAAATTAAAAGCGAAGTCAAAACACTGCACTTAGTAATAAATTGTGTCGGAGTACTTCATGATGGAGACTTTCAACCCGAAAAAAGCTTAAGACACTTGAATATAGAAAATCTAACTCGTTATTTTCAGGTTAATAGTATCGGGAGTGTACTCTTAGCGAAACATCTTGTACCGCTATTCAAACACCAAGACAATAGCGTGTTTGCGAGCATTTCCGCTAAAGTCGCTAGTATCGGCGATAATAATTTGGGTGGATGGTATGGTTATCGCGCATCAAAAACAGCACTCAATATGTTTATGCGAAATGTTTCAATAGAATATGCACGCAGTTGTCCTAAAAATATAGTAGTTACATTGCATCCAGGTACTACAGACACTCGTTTATCTCGTCCCTTTCAAGCAAACGTTCCACCAGAAAAACTTTTTAGTATTGAACGCACCGTCACTCAGCTTTTGGAAGTTATTGGAAAATTAGATAAAAATGATAGCGGTCAATTTTTCTCGTGGGATGGTAGCAAACTACCTTGGTAAATTGTAAATGTTGTCGCACAGGCACCGCTCTTACCTGTGCTGTCAATTTTTTTGTAGCTTTCTGATTTCTTCTTTGGACATACCTAGTGCCTTGCTTATTTCTACTTCTAGTTGCAAAGTGTCGGTTGTATAAAACTCAAATATAATCTCGGTAATCGGGGAGTCTTTGGTTTGAACCTTGACTTGCGATATTCCCCTATTTTTATCTAATTTAACAAAAATAGCACGCGGCGCCACTATATGAGGTACTGTAACTTGAACTGGTTTTGGTTGCGATTCAAGTTGTAAATATTTTGGCGCCTTATAGTCACGATTTAACACGGCATACATTACAATTCCACTTAGTCCCCAACAACCAAATGCGAGTAGAGGTATGGGCAACGATAACTCTAACAAAGTCGGGCGTAACTTTTTCAATAACTTAGGTTTAAACATGTTATGTTAATTTTACTAGTGGAAGACGACACCGACCAATTAGAACCGATACGCGCTGCACTCGCAAAAGTCGGACATACCGTTGATGCTGTAGAAGATGGTGACACTGCCCAATGGTTAATGTCCCAAAAAGATTATGATTTATTAATTCTAGATTGGATGCTACCAAAAGTTAGCGGTATCCAATTATGTCGGCAATATCGCAATAGTGGTAAAACATCCCCTGTTCTCATGTTGACCGCAAAAGACACCACCCAAGACAAAGTTATTGGTCTCGATGCAGGCGCCGACGATTATTTAGTCAAACCTATTGATATTATAGAACTATTAGCACGAGTACGCGCCCTTGGTAGACGTTCCCCTCTATGGCAAAGCGATACACTCACACTCTCTTCACTACACCTCGACCGCAATAACTTAACAATTACCAAAGATAATACCACGACGCAACTATCTGGTCGCGAATTCCAACTTATGGAATACTTAATGCGTCATCCCCGTCAAGTATTAACTTACACCCAAATAGAACAAGCACTTTGGGGATGGGGAGATGAACCCGAAAGCAATGCTATCACAACTTTGGTACGTAGACTCAGACAACGACTCCAAACTGTTGGCGCCAAAGATTGGTTAGAAAACGTTTATGGTATTGGTTATCGTCTCAATATTTCCGAATAAAACCCATCCGCTACATCCGTTATATCCGTTGCCAAGCTTCATCTAAAATTTAAATATTAGTTAAAACAAACCAAGTATTTTCACTGAGCTAAGTAAGTATTGAAACAAGTTATAGTTCAAGAGTTAATTTCTAAAGCTATATAAACCCGTGATAGCACAGGCTTTAATGTCTATGCTACGCGATATTGTTATGTGTATTCACAGGAATAAATGGACAGTTTAGATTTAAATCGTTTATCAGGTACGCAACTTATAACTTCTCCTTTAAGTACAGACCTACCGGGAGAATTACAAAGTTTTAGTTTTATTAGTTTTAGTGCCAGCAGTGCTAATATTGCTCCTATACTTCGTGATACTACAGTTACTCTACTCCCTGTTTTTGAAGATGCTGCGGCGCCTGTTGGAAGTGTTGGGACTCCAATTTCGTCTATTATTAACTTTAATAATGTCACTGACAACGGGCAAATCGGTATTGCCATTACTGAAGTTGGTACTGGCAGTAACGGTACTTGGTATTTTACTACCGATGGTGGCAGAGCATGGGCACCACTCACTAATGTCTCAGAAAGCAGTGCTATTTTATTATTAGCAAATTCCAATAGTCGTATTTACTTTCAACCCGTTGCCGATTATAACGGTTTTATTAGTAGTGCAATAACTTTCCGTGCTTGGGATACCACTGATGGAACCGCAGGTAGTACAGCAAATGTAGCTACTAATGGAGGAACTACAGCGTTCAGCAACACTACAGATACTGCTTCTCTACAAGTTCGAGCAGTTAATGATGCTCCTGTAAATACTGTTCCTGTTTCTACTCAAACTTCACGTATTGGCTTTAATGAAGATACAGAGTTTGCTTTTAAAGATAATAACGCAATTCGAGTGACGGATATTGATGCTGGTAATGGCGCCATTGATGTCACGGTAACTGCTACTGGTGGTGGTACCCTATTCCTCTCAGACTCCGTTATTCCGAACCCTACCAATACAATATCTATATCAGGTTCGCTCACCAGTATCAACGCTACTCTCGACAAACTAGTTTACAAACCTATTAAAGATTATAACGGCGCCGTTGATATTCGAGTTACTACTACAGACCGTGGAAATACGGGTGATACTCAAAGAAGCGATGAAGATATTATTTATTTAAATGTCTTACCTGTGAATGACGCTCCTACATTCACAAAAGGTTCTACTGACACGATTGATGAAGACTTTGGTGTACGAACTATTACTTGGGCTACTAATATCTCTAAAGGCGCCAGTAACGAATCGAATCAAACAGTCGCTTTCACCCTCATCACTAGTCCCGAAGATAGTCAACTATTCCAAAGTATACCAACTATCGATGCCAATGGGATTCTTCGCTATACACCAAAAGCAAATACGTCTGGAACAGCGAATGTCACAGTCTTTCTCACAGATAGTGAAAATGCTGAATCAAAACGAGAATCATTTTCTATCACCGTTAACCCCGTCAATGACCCTCCTGTTAATTTAATTCCCTCACAACTTCAAACAGTATTAGAAGATTCTGTACTCACTTTCTCTAATGCCCGTAATAATACCATTAGTATTAGCGATATTGATATTGATAAGTTAGGCGCCGGAATTATGCAGCTTCTAGTTGAGGCGCCTAACGGTATACTCGAAGTGGCAACCACTACCGACTTGAATGTTCGCAACAATAAAACAGGTTCGGTAACTTTAACTGGTACTCTCGAAAAAATCAATGCTGGGTTAGATGGTTTACAATTTACACCCAACAAAGACTTTAACGGTAGAACTTTAGTTAAAATTACTACGAATGACCAGGGTAATACCGGAAAAGGCCCCGCATATACAGTTAGTAACAATATTAATATAGATGTCATCGCAGTTAACGACGCACCTCGCTTCACTAAAGGTGATAATCAAGTCGTTAAAGAAGACACACCATCACAAAGTATACCTTGGGCAACTGCTATTTCTTCTGGCGCCGCAAATGAAACTGGTCAATCTTTAAAATTCAATGTCACGAACGATAATAATTCTCTATTTTCCGTTCAACCTCAAATTTCTGTCAACGGTATTCTCTTCTATACATTAGCAAAAGACCAGAATGGTATAGCCAATGTGAGGGTAGTGCTAGAAGATGGTGGTGACAACAGTGATGGAGGTATAAGTCTATCTAGAGAAGAAACCTTTACCATCACCGTCACCCCAGTAAATGATGCTCCTACAAATAGAGTTCCAAATACGCAAACAATTTTAGAAGACTCGGAGTTGGTGTTTACCAATGATAAGCTTATTTCCATCAGCGATATTGATGCAGGTAATAACCCAGTACAAGTTAAAGTCATCGCTAATAATGGCATATTAACTTGGAATGAGAGTAAAACCCTTACCACTGCACAAGGGAAAGGAACAGGTACTGTCACCCTTACAGGAAAACTCACCGATATTAATGCTGACCTAAATGGTTTGACCTTTAAACCCAGCACTAACTTTATTGGTTTCACAGCTATTCAAGTTATTACCAATGACCAAGGTAGTACAGGTGATGGACAAGCATGGCAAACTTCTAGCAATATTGGAGTTGTAGTCAACCCAGTTAATGATGTTCCTAGTTTTACTAAAGGTAGTAATATCACCGTTAATGAAGATGCTGGTTTACAGCAAATAGCTGGTTGGGCAACAAGAGTTAATACTGGTGCTGCGGATGAATCTCAAAGTTTACAATTTAACGTTAGAAACAGCGATAGTGCGTTATTCGCAGAACAACCAAGAATTTCTATAAATGGTTCGCTGGGTACACTCGTTTTCAGAACTGCTGCAAATGCGAATGGAACAGCAAAAGTATTCGTCAGTTTGCGAGATACTGGTGGTATACGAGATAATGGTGTTGACACTTCCGCAGAACAGGAGTTTACCATTAATGTCGGTGCCGTTAACGATGCTCCGATTAATCGTGTTCCAACTCCTCAAACAATGGATGAAGATAATACAATTGTTTTCTCACCATTTGGTGGTATTAATAATGGAATTACCGTTGGCGACGTGGATGTAGATGTAGAAGGACGAACATTAGAAACTACAATATCTACAGAGAATGGAACTCTCAGCGTAACTAACACAACCGGACTAACAAGTTCTAATAGTACTCCTGGTAGCATTACTTTGGTTGGAACCGTAAATGCCATTAACAAAGCTTTGGATGGTTTGACTTTTACACCTACAGCCAATTTTAATGGTATAGCCAGAATTCAGGTAGAAACTAACGACCAAGGTAATACTGGAAGTGGTGGCGCCCTTACAGATACAGATATAATTACAGTTAACGTCAACCCAATTAATGACGCACCAACCTTTACTAAAGGCGCCGATATTACTATATCTGAAGACGCAGAGCGGTATAATGAAACTTGGGCGACTGAAATTACCACTGGTTTATTAGACGATATCAGACAAAGATTAACTTTTATCGTTACCAATACTGATAATGCATTATTCAGCGAACAACCAAGGATTTCGAGCGATGGCAAATTAAGCTTTAAATCTGCTGCGAATGCAAACGGAGAAGCAACTGTTACGGTCAAATTGCAAGATGATGGGGGTATATTGAAGGGTGGTAAAGATACATCAAACCCAGTTACTTTCAAAATTACAGTTAATGCAGTAAACGATGCTCCTGTCAATAATATTCCTAGTGGAGTGCAAACAATTACCGAAGATGGTTTAGCTTTGGCTGTTTTCTCAGTTAATACAGGAAACCCAATAACCATTACAGAAGTAGACAAACAGCCAAATGCGGAAATTCAAATTAATCTGTCTTCGGAAGATGGTACAATCAAGCTGAGTAATAGTGCTAATTTTTCTAGTAATGTATCTTTAACTGGCGCCTTAAGCGAAATTAACCGTGCATTGGATGGTTTAACATTCAAACCAAACCTCAACTTTAACGGTGAAGCCAAAATTAGAATAGTCAGCAGTAAACAGGGAATAGAAGATGTAGACATTATAAAAGTGAACGTTACACCAGTAAATGATGCACCCACCGTTATACCTGGAGCAAACTTATCAGTATCAGCAGGTGCTTCGTTTAACTTTCCAACATGGGCAACATTGTCTCCTGGCCCAGATAATGAGTCTGCACAACAAGCTCTTCAATATACTGTTACAAGTATTAGCGACCCCAGACTATTTTCCACAAGACCATCTATTGATAGACAGGGTAACTTAATTTTCACTACCGCAAGAGGTATTAAAAC
The DNA here is from genome assembly GCF_019977735.1 of Calothrix sp. PCC 7716. Lineage (GTDB taxonomy): Bacteria > Cyanobacteriota > Cyanobacteriia > Cyanobacteriales > Nostocaceae > Dulcicalothrix. The sequence continues at coordinate 9,114,330 of NZ_AP025018.1, forward strand.
TCCTACCACAGCAACTATTGGAGTGATAGTTCGAGATAATGGTGGAACAAACTTGGGTGGAGTCGATACTTCTGTTGAAAAAACCTTTGAGATTACAATTAACCCAATTAAGGTTAATATAACTGCGGCAACTGAATTTGTCGAAGAAAGGAATAGTGGTACAAATGATTACAATTTTGATATTCGTTTATCAGGCGCCAGTAACGAAACAGTCACCGTTCAATATTCTACCGTAGATGATACTGCAACGGGCGCCGATAAAGATTATCAAGAAACTTCAGGAACAGTCACCTTTAGACCCGGAGAAACGAGCAAAACAGTAAAAGTAAAAATTAACGGTGATACCAAGTTTGAAACTGACCAAACGTTCCAAGTCAACTTGTCGGAACTTAGAAACGTAGATTCTGGAACAACGACGAGTGCAGTCGGTACAATCAAAAATGATGATACCAAACCTGTAATTAGTATTGGTGACGCTTATAGTCGAGAAGGTAAATCAACTTTAGAAATTCCAGTTGGTTTATCAAATGCCAGTGACGAACAAGTAACCGTAGACTACATTGTAACAGATGGTACCGCCACAACAGCAGATAAAGACTATACACCAGGCGCCAGTGTTGCGGTAGTATTTGCACCAGGTGAAATTAGTAAAACCATTAGTATTCCCATAAATAATGATGAGATATTGGAAACGAACGAAACATTCTTCGTAGAACTGAAAGACCCAACCAACGGTACAATATCAACAACCGCGAATAAAGCGACAGCAACAATAATCAACGATGAAGCCAAAAATACCACCGATTTCAATAATGATGGTTATAGCGATATAGTACTGCGTAACTATCGAACAGGTGAAAACCTGATATGGTTTATGAACAACTTTACAATTGATAAAGGTGTAATTATTGACCGACAACAGGATAAGAACTGGGTATTAGAAGGAGTTGCGGACTTTACAACCGAAGGGAAACTAGATTTTCTGTACCGCAACTATAAAACAGGTGAAAACGAAATATGGATGATGGATGGTACACAACGTCTGCAAGTACTGCCATTGTTAACATTAACTGACACCAACTGGATAATAAAAGGAGTCCAAGACTTTAACGGCGACCGTAATACAGATATTATGTGGTATAACGCCAAAACTAGTGAAAGTATGATTTGGCAAATGAACGGGCCAACCATTTCCAGAAGTATCTCATTACCAAAAATTACATCTACACCTTTAAATGTAGAACTAAATGTAGAACTAGTTGCCGATTTAAGCGGTGATGGTAAAGCTGATATTATATGGCGTAATCAAAGAACAGGCGCCAGTACAGTATGGGTAATGGGTGATACAACCGTACAAAAACAAATTATCCTTGAGGCATCAGCAGATGCGAATATTCATATACAAGGAGCAGGAGATTTTAACGACGACGGTAAACTTGATATCGTAGCAAGTAACTACCTAACAGGTGAAAACAGCGTTTGGTACTTAGATAACACTGCGAACGAAATTAAAATTACAACCAAAGCCATACTACCAACAAATGGCGCCAACATGAGAATAGAGCAAATTACCGACTTCGACAACGACGGTAACTTAGACTTTCTCTATCGTGATTTTAGTACAGGAGAGAATGAAATTTGGCGTATGAAAGGCGCCGAGCGCGACCAAATTATCAAATTACCTAAACTTCGTGACAATTTCTGGGAGGTTTCTGTGTAATATTGCTGTCGTAGTAGAGACGTTACATGTAACGTCTCTACATTACACCACGTTAAATCTATCTAAGGTCAGAAAGAATATTTTAAAAATATACTCACAAAGATTTTATTAAATTACGGAATTTTGCCACAAGGTCGTGAAGTTAGTTAATAGAAGCACAGGGTATTAATCGTCTACTTAAATAAAAGTTACGAAATTTATCGAATTGTTTATCTAATTACAAAACTTTATTATAAAGGGCGTGGCGATATGATAGTCAACGACCGTAGAAAGTCTGTATCTAAATTAATATTACTGACGCTTATTTCTATTTTGGCTACATTTAATATACTACCTCAACAAGCTATATCGGCGCCGACACCAACACCGACAGTATCAAAGTCAGAGCGAATAACTCAAAAAATCAACGAGTTAAAGCAGTCACAAGAACGTTGGATAGAAATAAATCTTAAACAGCAAAAATTAACTGCTTGGCAAGGAAATAAGATTATATACCAAGTTACCGTTTCAAGCGGTAAAAAATCTACTCCTACACTTACAGGAGTTTATGCTGTTCAAACTAAACTACCATTAGCCAGAATGCGCGGTGCCGACTATGATATTCCTGATGTACCTTATACAATGTACTACGACGGCAACTATGCAATTCACGGCGCCTACTGGCATAATAACTTTGGCACCCCCGTTAGTCACGGTTGCGTCAACCTACCACCAAAAAAAGCACAGCAAGTATTCAACTGGGCAAAAGTCGGAACCCCGGTAGTCGTTCGCAGAAATTAATCTATTATTTTTGTGCGCCAATGGCGCACAAATTTGTTTAAGCTATATTAAGTTGAATTTCATAACCCAACCTTTTAGGCAACGAAATTTTATACACATCACCTTGATTCATTTCTCCTGGTTCCTTCATCTCGCTTAATGCTGTAACTACCTCGTCGGAGTTTGCCGTTAAGATAACTGCGGGTGTTTCGCAAGCTATGGGGAAATCATGCCATGTACCCAAATGTAATAATAATCCGTGTCCTGGTGGAAACCGTAACGCTTTAACTTCATTTAAATTTGGTACACTTTGATTATCATTATCATGATTAGGAGGCGCCATGACCATAATAAAGGGTGATTGTCCCAACGCAATAAACATCTGGGTCATATGCATATGACGTTCTAACCAGATAATATTAGGATAACCTGGCATAATTTTAGCGGTTCTAAATGTAGCAGTACCACGATAGCTAAAATCAATATTTTCACCTTCAATAACTCTTTCTTGGTAAAAAGGTATTCCGAGACCAGGTTTACTCACATCGTCACCAAGTAAATATCCATACGGTTTGATATTTTCTTGAGTCGCATCGATAACGGGAATCGTGAGGGTTTTAGTTTGTGATATAGTCATGATAAATGTTCGTATATTGCTTCACCTGTAGTTATCCAGGTATCTGGCTTGCTTTTAATATATGATAAACACTGTTTTAGGTATTTCATCCGTAATGGTTGACCGACTATGAAGGGATGTAAACCTATTGCCATGATGCGTGGGTTATTTTCGCCATCTAGCCAAAGTTGGTCAAACTGGTCTTGTATTGCTTGTGCAAATTCGGCACCCGAAAATCTGCTACTTAAACACAGTGTGATATCATTAGCTTCAATGGTATAGGGTATCGCTAGCATTCGACCATCTTGAAGCGGGTACCAATACGGTTGGTCGTCGTTAACCCAGTCAGCAGTATATACTATTCCGGCGTTGTGCAATAATTCAAATGTTGATTCTGTGATGGAAAACCCTGGTGTTAACCATCCCTTGGGTAATTTTCCTGTTGCTTGCTTTAACAAACTTAAGGTTTTCTCAATAATTTGTGTCTCTGTTTGTTTATCCATACCGCTATGACCTGTGGAATTATTAATACCATGAGCCATGACTTCCCAGCCATATGTGTTTATTGCCGTTATAATTTCTGGGTACAGGGTGCAAATTTCACCGTTGACTGCTGCTGTTACTGGTATGGATAATTCAGCGAACAACTCAAACAGGCGCCATATTCCTACTCTATTACCATAATCTCGCCATCCGTAGTTAGCAATTTCTGGTTGACTATTTAAATGTGGCTGAATAGCAGTACCAAGTTTACCAAAAGTAAAATGTTCTACATTCATTACTACCCAAACAGCTACGCGCTCATTATTGGGTAACTTTAAAAGTGGGCGCCTGTCAAAGGGGTCGTAAGATGGTGGATACAACATAATGAAATTTAAGGAAAATTAAAGATTTAAATTTGATATAATGCGGTTAGTGCGATAGCTAGTGCGTCTGCGGCATCGTCGGGTTTTGGAATAGCATCCAAATTTAATTCGTTCGCTACAGCTTCTTGAACTTCATATTTTTCTGCATTTCCATACCCTGTTAAAGCGTGCTTGACTTGTTTTGGTGCAAATTCGACGTATGGTAGTTTATGCTGTGCTAGTACCAGCATAATGACGCCGCGTGCTTGGGCGACTAAGATGGTATTTCCCATGCGATAGAAAAACAATTGTTCTATTGCAACTAAATCTGGTTTAATTTCTTCAATCAGGACATGCAAATCATCAAACAGAGTACACAAGCGCGTTCCCATTTCTGTTCCTGCTTCTGTGCGAATTACGCCAAAGTCAAGCATTTTTACTGATGTATCCTGAACTAGATTATTGCTTGCTGTATAAGTAATGGCGCCAAAACCTAAAATGGCAAGACCAGGGTCTAATCCTAAAATGCGCTTTTCCATGTACTTTTATTTACGAATACCATAAACAACGCTCGTATAGCAATGCTAGCAACTTTAATTAGATGTTTTTTAGATAAATAGAACTATAAATGTAATAATATTGCACTCAGTTTTGAATGCATGTAGTGTACATTTTCTGTTAATCATTATTTTAGATCACCGCGTTCTTCATGCTTGTATGTCAATTGGTTTTATAAAACAAGCCCTCAACACTCTGCTTCCTCAGTCAAGACGGCGTACTTCCTACCGGGTTAACCAGTGGTTCAAGTGGCTATCTCCAGGACTTTCGGTTAAGCGTTGGTTACTTATCAGCATCAGTGGTGTGGTGCTTGGAGTTTTAGGGTTGGCTATTTCGATTCGACTCACACCAATTTTCTGGGCCATCGAATTACTTAGAAATTTCTTAGGAAAAATCACAGATATCGTACCCTACTATATTAGTGGTCCTATTGTTTTATTGCTGGGACTGTTACTACTGCTTTGGGGTCAAACCCGCACTGTTAGCTCTATTACTCAAGTTATTCGACCTGGCGCCGAAGAGGAACTAGTAGATGTTTTATTAGCGCATCGTCGATTATATCGGGGTCCCAAAATAGTAGTTATTGGTGGCGGTACAGGACTGTCAACTTTATTAAGTGGTCTCAAAACTTACAGTGCTAATATTACCGCAATTGTGACAGTTGGTGATGATGGTGGCTCTTCTGGTAGACTACGCGAAGAATTTGGCATGTTACCACCAGGAGATATCCGTAAATGTTTAACCGCGTTAGCAGATGAAGAAAAACTGTTAACAGAATTATTTGAATATCGTTTTAGTAGTGGTGATGGTTTAAGCGGTCATAGTTTTGGTAACTTATTCTTAACCGCTTTAAGTGATATTACAGGAGACTTAGAGCGTGCGGTTGCTGCGAGTTCCAAAGTCTTGGCTATTCGTGGACAAGTTTTACCCGCAACGCTCAGTGATATTCGTCTTTGGGCAGAACTATCTGACGGGCGCCGAATTGTGGGAGAATCAAAAATCACTGATGCTAAAGGTAGAATTACAGACTTTGGCTGTACACCCATAGACCCTAAAGCATTACCAGCAGCAATAAAAGCTATAAAAGAAGCCGATTATATAATCATGGGTCCAGGCAGCCTTTATACCAGTGTTATTCCTAATTTACTGGTACCACAAATAGCAGATGCAATTGCAGCAGCAGACGTACCACGTATTTACGTGTGTAACATAATGACACAACCGGGTGAAACTCAAGGTTACTCAGTCTCCGAACACATTAAAGCAATAGACAAAGCATGTGGAAGACCATTATTCAACGCAGTACTCGTTCATAAAAAATCACCATCACCACGAGCATTAGTACGTTACGCTCAAGGAAACTCACACCCCGTCTTCTTAGACCGAGAAGACGTAACCAAACTTGGGCGCCGTATCGTCTTAGCGAATATAATGCACGAAGACGAAAAAGGGTACGTTCGTCACGACTCGCAAAAACTCGCAAAAGTACTCATCAAATGGTACAGTGGCGCCAAGATTTAAGTGGGGTGCGTGATGCCATTACAATTATCAACAGAAACGATGATCTACTAGCGTCACGCACTAAAGCAATGACAAAACTTACCCTAGACAACGCAGAACTTACACACCAAATAGGAGTAAAACTAGGTAGCACCTTACCAGCTTCAACCGTCATCTTACTATTCGGAGACCTAGGAGCAGGTAAAACCACCTTAGTAAAAGGAATAGGAGAAGGTTTAGGTATCACAGACCCCATCGTTAGTCCAACCTTCACATTAATCAACGAATATACCGAAGCGCGTATACCACTTTACCACTTAGACTTATATCGTTTAGAACCAAACGAAGTTTCAGCACTAAACCTAGAAACTTACTGGGAAGGTATAGAAGTTACACCAGGAATTGTAGCAATCGAATGGGCAGAAAGAATGCCTTATAAACCAGATAGTTATATAAATATCCACTTATCCTACACCCAACTCTTAACTCGCGAAATAACAATTACCCCATTTAACACTATCTTAGACTACAGTCAAAATGGCTTGAATGAGTTACAACAGAAATAACGTCAAGCATACATACATACAATGAGCAAACTAAAATACTCAAATATAAGTCATTATCAGTATAATGACGTAATATTCTCTGCCACTTACACTTCCAAGGGTATTTAAGTTGATGCTAAAAAATATTGTATATTTTATTACTAAACAATTCCCAGAATATATAGGCTTAAAACTCCAGCGAAAGAAAAAATTAGAAACAGAGAAACAAGACGAAAACTGGATTGAAGATTTTGACGAACGCGAGAGAGATTGTTTGTAGGCGCCTATAATAATTTAATCGGGATAAACTAAATATAAATTTAGTACTTATTTATTATATAGAGGTGTGATGACTTCACCTACAGGTGTTGGCTAGTTATACAAATTTAGTGGAAAGCGATTATGAAATTTTAGTCAGTCGCGCGTCGAGGTGACCTAAAGCTGATTTATACGCATTCAACCTACTTAACCCAATTCCTTCTTTTTTTCTTACCTTTACGTGAAAACGACACAGAACCACTACTCGATATACAAACACTTGTCGCTCAACTATATGATAGAGGCAATTATGATTTAGTAATCGATTATAGAATTGAGCCAGTACCACCATTTCTACCAGAACAAGCTACTTGGTTAGATGGCATTTTAAGGCAAAATCAGTTAAGGTAGACTAATTGTGTAATATAAGTACATACTTATATTGAGTAACAGTAGGTGCCGTTTGTAATAAAACTTGTTATAATAATGTTGACAAAATAGGTATATTCAAAGTTATAAGAGTGTGGAAATGTGCTAATAAATACACAGCATGACTAGAACAATAATTCAACAGGTTACAAGCATCAACCAGTTCGTGTTAATGGTATTCTACACAGGTACGCATTTGTGGCAATTCCGTGTGATTAGTCCAGAAGGAAGCGTTTACGGAAAACGCAAAGTATATAATTCTGCCCAAGCAGCAGAACATGCTGGACGAAAATGGGTAGAACATTGTTAGCTGAGTCATTCGCTACAAATACAATAACTTATTGTGCGCTGTTTCTCTACGGCGCACATTAATTTATATATTTATATATAACTCATTGCTAATTTATGATATAGATAAAACAAGCGAGAGATGTTGACCTTCGTTACTTAATAGATAATTTTGGTATTGAGTTAATTTCAGATGAAAGGGGTTTTTAACAATAAAAATGGATAAAATGGTGCGATGCGCGACAGCATAACGCACCATACCCTTTTTGAGGTAATTGCATTTCAACATGAGAATATTAAGTTTTGTTGCGTCAAGTCGGGACTAACTCACCTGGACGCAGTTTCGACCATTTACCTTTTTCTTCTTTGAAACTGAGACAGCCAACTACGTCCCATTCCATCTCAATAATATCTCCGCGCGGGCGGATGTTAACATTTATTGATGGTTCATTTGGCTCGAAATCAGGTGTTTCGGTCAAATGAGGTTGTTCGTGCTGTCCTTCTACTGCGTGGTAGGTAAAACAGCGGTCTACATAGTGGCAGTTGATACAAACACACATAACAGAATCAACTCCATAACCTTGTATTGCTAATCTAGCTTAAAATTTGAGAAACCGGGTTTCTTTATCAAGATTGTAATAAACATGATAACTTTGGGTAGAAACCCGGTTTCTTTGACAAAAATGTATAATTTGCCTTTACCTTCTTTATCTCCAGAAAATTATCCTTTTGATTTAGATTTATTACCGCAACCTATTTATTTAGTGGGAGGCGCCGTTCGGGATGCGATATTAGGTAGAAAGCGCGAGTATTTGGATTTAGATTTTATATTACCAGAAAATGCGGTTGGTGTTGCCCAGAAACTTGCAGCACATTACAAAGCAGGGTTTGTTTTGCTCGACCCACAAAGACAAATAGCACGGGTGGTATTTGCCAATGCGACGGTAGATATTGCCCAGCAGGAAGGAGAAAGCTTAGAAATAGATTTGCATCGACGTGATTTTACGATAAATGCTATCGCGTTTAATCCTCACACTCAAGAGATAATCGACCCCCTTTTTGGTTATGCTGATATACAAGCGGGGATTTTAAGAATGGTTTCGCAACATAACCTCGAAGATGACCCTTTACGGTTAATGCGTGGATATCGTCAAGCTGCACAACTTGGTTTTGATATAGAAACCCACACTCAAAATACCATTCGGACTTTGGCGCCACTACTAACCCAAGTTGCAACAGAGAGAGTGCGTACCGAACTGAGCTACATGCTTCTAAATTCTCAAGGAACTCCCTGGATAATAAAAGCTATACAAGACAAATTATTGGCGCCATTCTTTCAAAATATAACTCCAGAAAAATATTCACGGTTACAAAAAGTCGATGCGGCTTACTTAGAACTATCACAGAAATGGCGCCAGCTAGAATTTGAGCTAAATACGTGTATTCGTGATACTATAAAGACAACATGGCTAGGTATTGCCAAACTCGCATGTCTAGTAAGTCCAAATTTAGAACAAGCCGAACGTGAATTGACCGAACTTAGCTATAGTCGTGCTGAAATTAAAGCTGTAATAACTGTATTAAGACTGTACCCAAAGTTAAACACATCACACATGCCATTGCGCGAACAATACGAGTTGTATAAAGAAGCGGAAAACGTATTGCCCGCAACATGCATTATGGCAATGGCATGTGATAATTCGGTAGAGGGCATTGCACCAATTATCGCCCGCTACCTCAACCCTGATGATCCGGTGGCTCATCCCATTTCTTTGTTAAATGGGAAGAAACTGATTATAGCACTAAATATACCAGCTTCGCCACTGATAGGAAAAATGTTGACTGAAATTGCCATCGCGCAAATTGAGGGTAAGGTTTCCACCTATGACGAAGCTATAGAGTATGCTCGCCAATTTTTGGCGCCATAAACGACTCCAAAATATTTTGTAACTGTAGAATATCAACGACAAAATTACTATTCCAACCTTGCGTCGCATCATACTCACCATTCCCGCACAAATATTGGTACCTATGACCCATAGATTTAGCAAGATAGTAAAAGTAAGGAATGATGAAAGGGTAAGGGAAAAGCTCTAGCACTTTAACATGTTCACAGAATAATATATTAGTTAACCCGGCGCCGTGAGTAGCAATAACAGCATCAGCATCGTAGAAAAGCTCAATTTGTTCGTTTATAGACATTTTTTCGAGAGTATAAACTTCAAACCCATATATAGCAAGAGTTTGAATCACCTCAGCTTCGTTGATAATATGACGTTGGTTATAAGCTTGTCGTCGAGAAATGAAGATGCGCTTGTTTTTGATGCGGGGTCGTTGAGGTAAAAACCGAGTAAAAATCTGATTGCGGTATGAATTTGGAATAAAACCGCTAAAATTATGATTTAAAAATTTTGATAAAATCAGCTTTTCGAGACGAAATAGCAAAGGTTGGTTTATATATGTAGAATCTGGTACTTGGCAAATTTGTATATTGGGTAAGAGAAATTGCGATAAGTAAAAACTTTCCATGTCAAAAATTTTACGTGAATGTATTAACTTGACGTGATTATGATTATCTTGAATGATGTCGTGTAAGGAAGTGAGATAAAAACGGGGTAGATTATCGATAAGCGTATGATAGTAATTATTCGTGGTTTGATGTGATGCCAAATAACAGAATACCCAGAAATATCTTCAACCTTGGAAGTGAATAAACAATCAAGCTTGAAATCTTCTACTGGTTTAGTAATATTAAACGATTCGCAGATAATTTTTCTATCTTTGGTGAGAATAACTGAATACAAAGGACAGTAAAAAACATCTTCTAAAACAATAGTGTAAGCAAGGGGAGTAGAATGAGATACTCCTTGTAAAGATGTTGCTTCTGAAGCAAAAACCATTTTTGGTGCTTCTTCCGTGGCAATCGTCTCTGGTAACACTACATTATATTTACTTAAATCATCTTTTAATAATGTTTCAATAGAGACACTCTGAATGATTGAACGCTTAAATTGCTTTTTAACTTTTGTTAGTAAACTCATTTAAATTTAACGATAAAATTTCATCATACCTCTTCCTTCGTGCCCTTTGTGCCTTTGTGGTTTGTCTTTCTTATCTATTTTTTTGATAATTCTTTTGAATATAAATTCTAAAGATATATCAGTTTACAGAGTATGCAGTGGGTTAAGACATATTATCAATTAGTTTTTTTTACAAAGTATAGATACAGTGCCATTAAGCCATAAATCAATATTATAAAAATTTTTTCATCATTTGTTTACGTATACATATGCAAATCTTAACTTTTGCTTAATTTTGTCTGCGTATATCTTTAACTTTCGTGTGTCAATTTGATTTATATAACGCCTTCGTAACAAAGTCTTACGAAAGCATTTTCGTGGTTATGAGCGGTTTTGACGGTTGTGGCTAATTTATTTACTTACCAGTAGAAAGAATATGGCAAATAATCACGTAATTTTTATCCACCCCGATGGTACTAGTCCAGCGCACTATGCACTCGCGCGCTTTGTTGATAAGGGTCCGGATGGTCGCTTGAACTGGGATAAGATGGACGAAGCGCGTGTTTACTTGGGGCATATGGAAGACCAGTTGACTGGTACATCTAATGGTGGCGCCGTTACTCATGCAACAGGTACCAAAGTTCATGCTGAGTCTTTCGGATTAGAAGAAGATAATCAAACTCCTACTACTGCTCTCTCTGGTAAACAGCAAACCATAATGCAAGAAGCAGTTGCCTCAAATAAGGTGACTGCTTTAATTAACTCTGGCTTTATTGCTGAACCTGGAACTGGCGCCTTCGTTGCTAAAGTGGCACCACCTGCAACTTCTGGACGTTCTGCACCACGCAATAATCTTGCTGAAATCACTCGTCAAGCAATTGAGTCGGGTGTGAATTTCATTATGGGTGGTGGTGAATTGCATATGCTACCAGTTGGTACTACTGGGCGCCACGTTACAGCAGCTATTGATACTCAGTTCAGTACTGGTGATGCTGCAATTCAGAATCGTCCAGCTACTAACTTGATAGACTTGGCAAAGAGTCTGGGTTACACAGTTGTATATACTCGTGATGAATTAAATGCACTGCTCAATACTCCTAACCCACCTCAAAAAGTATTAGGTGTATTTGCAGCTATTCATACCTTTAACGACCGTTCCGAAGAAGCTCTAGCAGCGTCGAATACTCCTTTTTATGTAGAAACGGCGCCTACTGTTGGTGAAATGCTAGCTGTATCTCAAAAACTAATGGAGGTACACCCAAACTTTAAGAACGGTTCATTTACAGTACTCGAAGAAGAAGGTACTGATAACTTTAGTAACATTAATAATGCGCCTGGAACTCTAGAAGCTTTACGCCGTGCAGATGGTGCAATTGGTGTAGCATTAGAGTTTTCAGAAAAGTATAAAAATACTCTAATTGTTACTGCTGCGGACAGTGATGGTGGTGGTTTACAAATTCGTGACCCGTTAGCTGCAAATACTAATGTTGGAACTGTAAATGCTAATCCAACAAACGTAAGTGGACTACCTGCTGCATTTGCAAACCCTTTAGATGGAACCACTGGACGTGGAACTCTACCTTTTACTTCGGCGCCAGATGCGAGCGGTAATCAATTTAATTTTGGTGTAGGTTGGGTTGGAACTCCAGATTTTGCTGGTTCAATTGTTGCTAAAGCACACGGGTTAAATGCTGACAAATGGAATGCTACAGTAGATAATACTGATGTATACCGTTTGATGTACGAAACACTGTTTGAAACAGATTTACCCGACCGTCCAGTAGCGCAACCAGAAAGGGTGCCTGCTGCCACAGAGAAAACTGGTAATGTTATATTTATCCACCCAGATGGCCATAGTCCTTCAATGTTTGGCGCCGCACGTTTTGAAAGTGTAGGGCCAGATGGGCGCCTCAACTGGGATATGATGAGTGACACGGGTGTATATTTAGGACACCTAACCGACCAATTAACAGGTAGTTCAGATGGTAGCGGTGTAGTTCATGCCAACGGTGTTAAGGTATTCCAAAACTCTTATGGTTTGAATGAAGATGGTAGTCGGGTAACACCATTTTCTGGAAAAGTTGGTTCTACAATTCTCGAAGAAGCGCGCGATTCAGGTAAAGCTGTTGCGATAATTAATTCGGGTACAATGAATGAACCTGGTTCAGGAGCATTTGCCGCAGAAGTTGATACCCGCAGCAATAATACTGAAATTGTTCGTCAAATAATTCTCGAATCTGGCGCCCAAGTGATAATGGCAGGTGGAGAACGCTGGATGTTACCTACAGGGGTAGCAGGTAAATTTGGCGGTTCATTAAACCAAACTGGAGCTAGAACCGACGGTTTAAACTTAATTTTAGAAGCTGAAAAACGCGGTTATCGAGTTGTTTATAGCAAAGATGAACTTAATACAGTTCAAGCAGGTGAGAAAATATTAGGTGTGTTTGCTTGGGAAGACACCTATAACGCGCGTAGCGAAGAAGCGAACGCAGCACGAGGACTTGGAACCTACGGACAACCAGGAAATTTAAATCCTCCAACTGTTGCAGATATGCTCTCTGGCGCCTTAAAGTCAATATCGAGTGACCCCGATGGTTTCTTCGTTGTATTAGAAGAAGAAGGAACCGATAACTTTGCCAACTCCAATAACGCGCGCGGAACCATAGACGCAGCACTAAGAGCAGATGCAGCAATTGGTGTAGCAATGGACTTCATTCGCAACCAAGACCCCAACACATTATTAATCACTGCTGCTGATAGTGAAGCAGGTGGTTTACAAGTATATCAACCCACACCGTTCTCACCTGGATATCCTGATACACCATTAACCACAGCACCAACACTACCAGTAAACCCAACAACAGGCGCAGCATTACAAAATCCACTCGATGGACAAAACGGAAGAACGGCGCCTTGGACTGCATTCAACGCTCAACCTTCTTTAGATGGGCCAATGGGTAACTTTGGAGTTGGTTGGGTAGGAACACCCGACTTTCCAGGTAGTTTAGTTAGTAAAACCTACGGGATGAATGCTGATAAATTACCAAGCACCCTTGATAACACAGAAATCTACAAGCAAATGTACCAAACGTTATTTGGGCAATTAGGAGACCCAAGTGCAATAAATGGTACAGAGGGAGATGATAAATTATACGGCACAGATGCGGGAGATGTATTTATAGGTAAAGGTGGTGAAGATACCTTCTTTGCTGGTGAAGGAAATAATCGTGTGTATGTTGGAGTTGGCAATAGCATCGTATACACTGGAGCTGGGGACGATGTAATTAGTACCGACGATGGCAACCAACAAATATACGCAGGTGAAGGTTTTAACCGCATTGCTACCGGACGTGGCAACAGTGTTATCTACAGCGGCGCGGGTAGTGATATTATCAGCGCTTTGGGCGGTAATAACACTGTGTATGCTGCTGAAGGTGACAACTTGGTGCGTACAGGTAATGGTGACAATTTAATATATGCAGGCGCAGGAAATGATTACATCGCAACTGGAAATGGTAAAAACACCATTTACGCTGCCGAAGGTAACAACACCATTATCACAGGTTCCGGCGATGACTTAATATATGCAGGTGCAGGTAACGACTTCTTCAACACAGGTGCCGGAAACGATACCATTTACGCAGCCGAAGGAAACAACACAATCTACGCAGGCATCGGTAACGACACAGCATATGTAGGCAGTGGACTTAACAAATTCTTCCTCGAAAGCGGCGAAGGTTCATTAACTATATACGGCTTCGGCGCCGATGATAGTATTAGTCGTGGCAGTACATTGGGCGCCAGCAGCATACTATCAACCAGCATCAGCGGAGAAGACACCTTAATAACCGCAGGTGATGACCTACTAGCAACCTTAAAATGGGCAAAGCTAGATACAATTCAAGTAGTATAATTTAATCCCCCTAACCCCCTTACCTTATTAAGGGGGGCTTTAAATTTAATCTTATTCCCCCCTTATTAAGGGGGGCTAGGGGGGATTAAATACAATTTATACAAAACGCCAAAATAAAAATGCGCTTTTTTCTCAATACAAATACTTAAATTAAACGAATTAAGTTACAAATAACACATTAGAATTCTTAAGTTTGAAGTTGTAACATCAAACTTACCATGTCAAAAATTATAAATCATACTAAACCAATTTACCAAAGAGATAACTGCTGATATTTGCTTACTGGTGCAGGCACATCTAACCAGTCAGGCGCCACCAACCCATCCTCTAAAAAAATTAACTCTACAGGCACACCAAGATAATAAGCGTAAGCAACAGTCAACCAAGTACCAGAACCTTGCCCATTAGGATTTCTACATGGCTTACATCCAGCAGGACAAGACTTATTCACAAACGCATACAACTTGTTATAAGTACCCGCAATTGCATCAATCATTGATTTAGAACGTTTCGCGAATTCATAACGCTCCTTTCCTTGGCACACATATATATTTAACTCTTTAGCTAGGCGCCGAGCTTCAATTCTAACCAGTGCATCAACCCCCATCGCATCACCAACATGCCAAGTTGCATCTATTTGGGCAATCTCCTGTAACTTATCCTTAACAATCAAAGCTTGCTTAGAATTAGTGCTTCTTGTTCCAGTAAATGCTATTTCCATATATGACCTTACTGTTCTACTTCTCATATTATAGAACAAAAATACCATAAAAGATATATCAACTATTACTTACAGAAAAAACACTCCAAAGCTAAAGCGACTAAAAAATATCCGTATATGTATGAAAAGTCAGCATATTCTCAAATTACAACCACAGTGAAATTGCTACAACCGTTGTATTAAAAGCATAAAACCTATTAATCCTGTTTTGAGAATGATTATTGTGATGTTTAAGTAATTTATCTTGAATAAATGATAACATGAATCAATATAGTGTCACCTTGAATAACACTGGAGACATTAGCATGAAATTCGTTCAACGAGTAAGTCAGTTTTTATTAGTTGCGTTTTTGGCTGTAATTATCGCCGTTGGAAATGTCGGTGCCGCGTTTGCTGGTACATTAGAAGCGGGTAGTGTACATATAGCTGATAATTCAGTAGGTCGTAAATATTAAAAATAAACCTATTTGAAGTTAGTTCTTTTGTATTCAAAAATTTTGCAAGCTGCACTTAAAAATTTTTCAAATAAAGGCTCACCAAAATTCATTAATCGTAGTGATGGTTTTTCATCATATATATTTGGGTAAAATGTGACTGTGTAATTTTGTTGCTCATATAAAATTTCCCAAATTTGAGGTTGACTTTGACTAAAAGTAATGCTTTTACTTTGTAATATGGTGGAAGTAGTAAATAATTGTTCGATACTTTCTGGTGTAAACGGCGCCTAACCTTATAGTTACATGTATGTACTTAGATGCCGAATCAGTACAGTCCTTGAGCAAAATGTTGTAATACGTAGGATGTCGGAGAGAAAAAGCAACTTCGGCAAAAGTCATTTAGCAGGATTATAGCTATACAATTCTACTGGTAGACAACAACAATCCCGCTTATCCCGAAATGCTATTGATTTTATTATTCCTTCAAAATTTATAGTTTTATTTAATCAAATTATGAAGTTTTCAAAGGATACTCATTATCATATAGACATTTACTGAGTGTATTTGCTAAATTTGTGACATCCCAGCAAATACTTTAAACCTGATACTGAGTAGTTATTATCACTAAATACTTGTCTGAACTGAGTATTACATTTTAGATGCTGTATTGCCTTTCGGGAATATATGTATATGTCAGTCAGGCAGATTTTATACTGTGAAAAAATAGTAGGTATATGATGAGTAAAGATTTGAAAATTAACATTGATAAAAATCTTAATACCACAGTTATAAATTCAGATTTTTTGAAATATGCGGGGATTATGCCTACAGATTGGTAGTTGGCAGAGTATTAAATAGTAGTAATTAAACCCAGAGCTTTTGTGACTTTTAATTCTGAGTTACGAAGTGACCAATATCTGTACTTTCTTTAATAATCTTTTTACCTCCTAATTCCATTTACAAACATCAATTAATAAGATGAAAAATACTTACATCCTTTGCAATCATCTACTTGTAGAGTCTTCCTTAATTATTGAATCTACAGTTTTAAATTGTTTAGAACAAGCTCTGGTATTGGTGCAACAAGGATTACAAGCTTTTGCCAGTAAACCGGATTTTGTTCAAAAAATAGTAGTAGCTTTTGGGGAAGGAATTGAAGTTGACTCTTTAAAGGCAGCATGGTTAGCCAGGGATTATAGTATTGTCCCTGTGATAGAAATTCGCAATGCAGCAGATATTAATGGCGCCAATGGTGCTTACGAAGCAGCAACTAACCGCATATATCTTTCGCGGGAGTATTTGCAGGCGAATCAGGGGAATATTGAGAGTATTGCGGAGTTATTGTTAGAAGAAATTGGGCATCGAGTTGATAGTATTTTTAATCACAGTGATAGTGCTGGGGATGAAGGTGCGATTTTCTCAGCATTAGTACGAGGAGAAAGCCTTTCGAGTGAGCAGTTGCAGTATTTAAGAGCAGAAGAGGACAAAACTGTAATTAGGCTGGATGGGCAGAATATTGAGATTGAAAAACAAGATTTTACTGGAACCACAGGGAATGATAATATTACGGGAACAGCCGAAGATGATTTGATTCAGGGCTTAGGCGGTAATGATATTCTTAGTGGGTTAGCAGGCAATGACACACTATTTGGGGATGATGGAAATGATACCCTTCTTGGTGGAACTGGCAATGACAGCTTAAATGGTGAAAATGGAGATGATTATCTCGCTCCAGGTACAGGAATAGACCAAATAGATGGGGGAGCGGGTAATGATGGATTATTCCTAGATTTATCTGCGAGTACTACTAATATCTCAATTAACTTTACTAATGCCACAGATGCAACAATATCCAATGGCGCCAGTTTCCAAAATATTGAAAGTTTTAACATACTCACAGGTAGTGGCAACGATACTATAACAACTGCACTAAGTACAGGTAACACTTGGGTACGTGCTGGCGGCGGAAACGATACAATCCAAACAGGTGCAGGACGTGACAAAATCGAAGGTGGCGACGGTGATGATATAATTCGCGGTGGAGCAGGAGATGAGAGTGGTTTTGAGTCATACCCTGGAGATTTTGAGCAGATTGGTTTGTTTGGTGGCGCTGGCAATGATGCAATTTTTGGCGAAGCTGGTAATGATAACCTTTATGGTGAAGCTGGCAATGATAGTTTAAATGGTGGAGATGGAAATGATTTCCTTGACCCAGGTACAGGAATAGACCAAGTAAATGGGGGAGCAGGTAATGATGGGTTATTTCTAGATTTATCTGCAAGTACAACTAATATCTCAATTAATTTTACTAATGCCACTAGTGGTACGGTGTCGAATGGCGCCAGTTTCCAAAATATTGAAAGTTTTAACATACTCACAGGTAGTGGCAACGATACTATAACAACTGCACTAAGTACAGGTAACACTTGGGTACGTGCTGGCGGCGGAAACGATACAATCCAAACAGGTGCAGGACGTGACAAAATCGAAGGTGGCGACGGTGATGATATAATTCGCGGTGGAGCAGGAGATGAGAGTGGTTTTGAGTCATACCCTGGAGATTTTGAGCAGATTGGTTTGTTTGGTGGCGCTGGCAATGATGCAATTTTTGGCGAAGCTGGTAATGATAACCTTTATGGTGAAGCTGGCAACGATAGTTTAAATGGTGGAGATGGAGATGATTTCCTCGACCCAGGTACAGGAATAGACCAAGTAAATGGGGGAGCAGGTAATGATGGATTATTCCTGGATTTATCTGCGAGTACTACTAATATCTCAATTAACTTTACCAATGCTACTGACGGTACAGTATCCAATGGCGCCAGTTTCCAAAGCATTGAAAGTTTTAATATACAAACAGGCAGTGGTAACGATACTATAACAACTGCACTAAGTACAGGTAATACTTGGGTACGCAGTGGCGCCGGAAACGATACAATCCAAACAGGCGCCGGACGTGACAAAATCGAAGGTGGTGACGGCGATGATATAATTCGCGGTGGAGCAGGAGATGAGAGTGGTTTTGAGTCATACCCTGGAGATTTTGAACAGATTGGTTTGTTTGGTGGTGCTGGCAATGATGCAATTTTTGGCGAAGCTGGTAATGATAACCTTTATGGTGAAGCTGGCAATGATAGTTTAAATGGTGGAGATGGAAATGATTATCTTGACCCAGGTGCAGGAATAGACCAAGTAGACGGTGGAGAAGGTAATGATGGTTTGTTTCTAGATTTATCTGCAAATACTACTAATATCTCAATTAACTTTACCAATGCCACTGACGGTACAGTTTCCAATGGTGGCAGTTTCCAAAATATTGAAAGTTTTAATATACAAACAGGCAGTGGTAACGATACTATAACGACTGCACAAACTACAGGTAATACTTGGGTACGCAGTGGCGCCGGAAACGATACAATCCAAACTGGTGCAGGACGTGACAAAATCGAAGGTGGTGACGGCGATGATATAATTCGCGGTGGAGCAGGAGATGACAGTGGTTTTGAGTCATACCCTGGAGATTTTGAGCAGATTGGTTTGTTTGGTGGCGCTGGGAATGATGCAATTTTTGGAGAAGCTGGTAATGATAACCTTTATGGCGAAGCTGGCAACGATAGTTTGGATGGAGTTGATGCTAATAACAATAACTCTGGTACTGGCGAAAGAGACAGCTTAAGTGGAGGGACGGGAAGCGACCGCTTTATCTTAGGCAATAGTGCTTATATTTATTACGATGACCGCAATGTTTCCAGTATCGGTAATAACGACTATGCTACCCTGACTGACTTTAACCCCAGCGAAGATAAGGTTCAGTTACAGGGTTCTGCTAATAACTACCGTCTAGAAGTTTCCGGTAGCAATACTAATCTTTATATTGACAAAGCTGGTAGCGAACCGGATGAGTTAATTGCCGTTTTTCAAAATGTTACTGGATTAAACCTCAATTCTAGTGCTTTTGAGTATGTTGCCCCCATTAATGAAGTTGCTTTTGGCAATGGAACTTATAGTGTTAGCGAAAATGGTACAGCACAAGTCACTCTCACCCGCGCGGGAAGCAGCACGGGTGAAGTTAGCGTTACCTTGGCACTTACCAATGGTACGGCAACGGCGCCTGCTGATTACAATAATTCTTCTATCCGTGTTACTTTTGCCGATGGCGAAACCAGCAAAATAGTTACTATTCCCATAGTTGATGACACCAGGTTTGAAGCAAACGAAACTATTAACCTTGCTCTTACAAATCCTAGTAGTGGTGTGACTTTGGGAACGCAAAGTACTGCTGTCTTCACCATCATTGATAATGACTCTGCTGTTCCAGGTACTTTAGCTTTTAGTCGCTCTACATATAGCGTTAACGAAGACGGTACGAGCGTTGTTGCTGTTACTATAACCCGCGCGGGTGGAAGCGATGGGGAAGTTAGTGCGACTTTAACACCTAGTAATGGTACTGCAACGGCGCCTACCGACTACAACAGCAATCCTATAACTGTAAGCTTTGCTGATGGAGAAACATCCAAAACTGTCACTATTCCTATCGTTGATGACACAGTATTTGAAAGCAATGAAACTATCAACTTAGCGCTGAGTAACCCTACTAATGGTGCAACTATTGGCACTCAAAATACAGCTACTCTAACCATTCTCAATAACGATACGCCTCAGCAAGGGATTTTAGCTTTCAGTAATCCTACTTACAGCGTTAATGAAGATGGCACACCAATTACTACAGTTACCGTTACTCGTACAGGTGGAAGTGATGGGGAAGTCGGCGCCACAATTTCTTTAAGTAATGGTACAGCAACGGCGCCATCGGACTATAACAGTAATCCGATTACCGTCACCTTTGCCAGTGGGGACACGGCACCGAAAACTATTAGTATTCCCATCACCAACGATACTTTAGTTGAAGGAACGGAGACAATAAACCTGACTCTCACCTCACCCACAGGTGGTGCGACAATTGGCAATCAGAGTACAGCATTTGTAGCGATTGTTGATGATGATACTCAACTAAACTTTAGTACAGGTAACTATACAGTTCGTGAAGATGGTACTGCCGTTACTAATATCATTGTTACCCGCACGGGAAGGGCAACAGGAGCAGTAAGTGCAACGATTACCTTTACTGATGGTACAGCTACAGGTTGTGCTTGTGGAGCAAGTTCGGTTAATAACGACTTTCATAATGTTGCCTTTGTTGTCACCTTAGCTGATGGAGAAACAAGTAAAGTTATTCCCGTTGAGTTAGCTTCTTTAGGGGGAACTAATGCCATTCGCATTCGTAATGATGTCAAAGTTGAGGGAGATGAAAGCTTTACTATTAACCTGACAAATCCGACTGGCGGCGCCACTATTGGTAATCAAGGCAGTGCTAGCGTTAAAATTCTTGATGATGATGTTGCCCTTGACTTTAGTGCTGCTAACTTTAGTATCCGGGAGAATGGAGAAGCTGTTACTGCTGTTACTGTTACTCGTACTGGCAGATTAACAGGGGTTGTTGGCGCCACTATTAATTTAACTGACGGAACTGCAACTGCTGCCAGTGACTATAACAATACCTCATATCTTGCACCTGGAAATTTGGATGTCAATTCCTTGACTAAGTGCCAGTTCCCTAAGCCGCTCAATATCTTGTAAAAGAAGTAACACTAACAAATGGGGAAATATAGTTTGGAATGCAATTTCTGCTGCTTCACCCCAGTCAGGTAGGTCTGAGTTGGCGCCTGAATAAGATAAATAAGCCCAGTGTGCCAAAATATAAGAAATAAAGGACAGTACAAGCCAACGATAAACCCCTAAAAGGGTTCCTTGTCCAAAGCGGTGCAACCCAAAACGGTGTTTTGCGGTTTTAAACCAACCTTCTATTTGCCACCTTCGTTTACCCCACCAAGAAATGGTGCTGGCTTTAAGGGCTTTAGTAGAAATAACAAATCGCTTTTCATACTTGCCGTCATGACGTTTAAAATAATACCAAGATATATAGACGGGAAACTTCAAACCCTGAAGGTAAAGTTGCTGTCCTCGTTTGTGTAATTGAGCAACACTGCGTCCATCGATTAGCTTACGAGTACAAGCTATACCAGCAATTATGTGATATTTTTTCTCTCGAACACCATGTATAAATTGAATACTACCAAAGCCTGTATCTACTAAAACCATTACCTCCTTGAAGTGCTTGGTTAATTTTTTTGGTAAAGATTTAACCATTTTTAGCCCCAGCCTTGCTGGGGAGGTGGCGCCTTTTCCTCGCCAAACGCGAAAATTCCAGGGTATTCGCCAGCGACCAACAACCAGATACACCACAACCAAATGCAAACCTCGTTTTCCGTGGTAAACGCTGATTAAGCTTTCAAGTGCCTTAAATTTTCCACATTTCTCCAAAGTTGTGAGGTCAATAATAACTTGTAAAAATGGTTGGCGCCCCAACGATCGCTCAGACAAAATCTCCTTGATAATACGGTCGCGGGCAGTGCGAATTACACCTCTAGTTGACCAATTGTATATATTGAGAAATCGACTTAATGCACTGGGTGACTTACTTTTACTGTGTTGAGGTAGGGGATAGCCTTGTGCTTCTAAGAACATCCCAAACATAGCTTCAAGATTTTCTTGTTGGTAAGTAGAAGGCATCAATGACAGCAAAGTGTAAACTAGATTTTGTCCCGCGCCTAAGAATTGAAACCATATGTTCTTGCTGAACTTTAGATATATTTCAACGCCCTTTTTCTCATGTTTTGGCGCCACAATGCAAATTAAATTCATTATCACTCACTCCTAACAGTATATTTGTATGTAATTTTCGCCCATCAACGGCGCCATTATCAAATTAAAATTTTAGAACTAAATTCCGTATTAATTCGATGTAGGCTAGTTAAAAATATGTAATTTATATACGTAAAAAAGAATTAATATTGTAGTTATAGTTTTACCCTCTCTAATTCGCTTTGTACGGGTTTACACGTTAGGTGCAAGATATGAGTTAAGTGAATTTCAATTTAAAGGTAACTTCCCGGTCGGGCAATTTTATGAAAGAAACGTTCCTTTCTTTGTCCCCAGAACTACAGGACAATATTATTTAATTGCTCAAACCGATGCGACAAATACAGTTAACGAAGGGGGAAGTATTGGTGATAGTAATAATACAACCATTCTGCCAATTTCCGTTGCTGCTGCTTACCGCGCAATAGTCTCCACAAATACAGAAATTGGTATAGCAGGACAATCTGTAACTCTTCGAGGACAAGCATTAAGTAATGGCGATAATTCACCCGTTCCTTTTGAATTTGTCACCATTGCTGTAAAAAATAATGGTTTCGTGCGAGAATTATCAGCATTCACAGATGCTAATGGCAATTTTACTAGCACATTTAAACCTTTAGCGGGAGAAGCTGGGCAATACCAAGTTAATGCTTATTTCCCTAATAACCCCAGTGAAGATACAGCAGCAGAAGACAGCTTTAAACTGTTAGGAATGCGTTTTGGTAATAATAACGCTGCTCATAAAGTAATTGCAAATAACGCATTTACCGCACAGGTGAATTTAGAAAACCTGACAGATGTTGACTTGAATGGACTTACCTATACTGTAGAAGGGGCGCCGAGTGATTGGAATATTCAAGTTAATACACCTTCAACATTAGCAGGTTCAGGTAGTAATACTATTAGCTATACAATAACGGCGCCTAATAATTCTGAAATTACCCAAGACACTTTCAATATTAAGCTCACGAGTGCAGAAGGAGTAACAGCAAGCTTACCAGTTAGCGTTAATTTAGAAAGAATTGTCCCACGCTTAGTAGCTTCTACAAACCTTGTCAGCAGTGGAATGTTACGCGGAAATCAAACTTTGGTCGAGTTTGAGGTAAAAAATGAAGGTGGTGCAGTTGCAGAAAATATCGATGTATTGTTGCCTAATGCACCTTGGTTGAAGCTAGCATCACCTGCTAAAATTAATGCTTTGGCGCCGGGTGAGTCAACAAAAGTAACATTATTACTAGCTCCAGAAGCGAATTTAGCATTAACAGAATATACAGGTAATATTGTCTTAGATGCTGCTGGAAATGATGGCGATTTATCGCTTCCCTTTAACTTCCGTGCAGTGAGTAATGCAGTTGGTGAAATCAAGATTAACACAGTTGATGAATTGTTCTATTTTGCCGAAGGTTCGCCCAAATTAGCAAATGCAACAGTTACCCTGCGAGATTACTTTACAAATGCAGTAATTGCAAATACGGTAACAGATGAGACAGGAATGATTAACCTGTCGAATATAAATGAAGGCTTTTACAAGCTAGAAATTACATCAGATAATCACGATACTTTCCGTCAGACTATCCAGCTTGATGCAGGTGAGATAGAAAATATTAATGCTTTTCTATCGCGTCAGACGGTTAAATATATCTGGAATGTTACACCAACAGAGATTGAAGATAAATACAACATAAGTGTTGAAAGTGTTTTTGAAACAGATGTTCCAATTCCAACAGTTGTTATTGACCCACCATTAATTGATTTAGTTGATTTGCAAGTTGTGGGTCAAGTCATGCAAGTTGATATGACTTTAACTAATCAAGGATTAATTGCAGCTAATGATGTCAGGCTAAATTTTGGCGAACATCCTTTTTACAAAATTGAGGCACTGATTGAAGATATTGGAACATTAGGAGCAAAGAGTTCATTAACTATCCCAGTTAGAATCACTCGAATTGCAG
Organism: Calothrix sp. PCC 7716; assembly: GCF_019977735.1. Taxonomy (GTDB): domain Bacteria; phylum Cyanobacteriota; class Cyanobacteriia; order Cyanobacteriales; family Nostocaceae; genus Dulcicalothrix. Next base: position 9,138,650 of record NZ_AP025018.1, read on the forward strand.
ATTTTAAAACTTTGCCTAATAGTACAGGAGAATTGTCAACTCTTGCTACACCATCTGTTCCTTGTTCTATTTCTGGACTTCTTGATTGGTTTTACCCTTGTGGTGGTAACGATGTCCATAAATCCACAAATATTGGCTTTAATAATGTAGAGGGAAATTGTGGTAGCTTATTCGGAGGTTTATTCGGTTTTGGTGGTGGTGTTGGTGTTGGTTCATTAACACCAATTATTTACTCTACTAATCCTTGTAAAAAAGATGACGACTGTCCCGATCTTGGATTTAGCATAGATGCTTCTGAATATTTTGAACCCTACATAGATAAAGCTGCGGACATAGTTAACGGATTCTTAAAGGGTAGAGCAGAAGTTGAGCTTGATGTTACTGCTGAAGCTGGAGCAAAACTTTGTTGTGATACGCCTTTAGGAATTGGTGTAGAATTTTCCGCAGAAGCTAAGATATCAGCAGAAGTTGAATTTGGTCCAAACTTTTCAGTGGACTTTGATCAACTAGATATTGAGTTTGACGCTCCTTTAAATGGACTTGGTGGACTGATTAAAGAAATTGATGTTGATGGAGAGGTTTCACTTGGTATTACTGGAACACCTTCGATCTCAATTAGTGCTTCAGCTAAATCGGGCTGTAATTTCGGTGAACCAGAAATAGAAATTAAAGGCGAAATTGGAATTGAATTTCAAGCTGGTGCGAAAGGAGAAGTTGATGTTAGAGCGATTGTATTTGAAACTGATCAGGAAATAGAAACAGTTGTTAATACAAAAGCAGAAGCACAGGCAGGATTATTTGGTGGGATTTCTTATGTGTTCGGATATTCGACAGGTGAAGGGTTTTATTCTTGCTTTAAAGCAGATGCTTATGTCAGCGGGTTTGTCAATTTATTTGGCAAGACATTTAGTGCTTTTGACAATCAAAATACACCAGAAACAGAAATTGGCTATGACTTTTTAGATGGTAAATTAATTACACAAAAAGATTTAGAGGATTCGGAAGAATGTTCGGAAAGTCCCAGCCCATCGGGCTTGTTAACATCAGCGATAGGACAGCCATTGTCTATATTAAATGCAGAACAATTGCTTCAATCTCTTGAAGATGTCCTGTATCAAAAAGCTCAAGATTTTATTAAGCAATATCAAAAACAATCTAGTGTTTGCGCGACTGTTAAAATCAGCATTGACCAAGAAGCAGTAATGACTCGTTCTGCGTTCCTTGGCGAATTGGAAATTGACAACGGCAACATTACTAACCTCGAAAACCTTTCTGTCACCCTGCAAGTTAAAGACGCACAAGGCAACGTCGTTAACAACCTGTTCGGCATTACCAACCCCATCCTCAAAAACATTACTGCTGTTGATGGTACAGGTATTCTGAGGGGAGACGACCCAAACACCCCTCAAGATGAAGGTATTGGCGGCGCCGAATGGACATTTATCCCTACTAACCTTGCTGCACTTGAAGTTCCTACTCAATATAGCATTGGTGGTACCCTCTCCTATACAGAAAACGGTCAACTTATCACCGTACCTTTACTCTCTACTCCTATCACCGTTTATCCACAAGCAGAATTATATCTCGACTACTTCCAGCAACGAGATGTTTATGGAGATGACCCCTTTACTGACACCGTTGAACCATCAGTTCCATACTCCCTTGGTGTTTTAGTCCGTAACGAAGGTAAAGGTGATGCAAAAAATCTCAAAATTACTTCTGCTCAACCCAAAATTATCGAGAATGAAAAAGGGTTATTGATTGATTTCCAAATTATTGGCAGTCAAGTCAACAATGAAGCTGTTACCCCATCGCTTTCTGTGAACTTTGGAGATATCAAAGCTGGAGAAACCGCTGTTGCTGACTGGTTGCTTAAGTCAAGTTTACAAGGCAAATTTATTGACTACGACGCTACCTTTGAACATGTTAACGGTCTTGGCAACCCTGAGCTTTCTCTAATTAAAGAAGTTAAAATCCACGAACTTATCCGTAAAGTTAAGGTTGACCATGCAAACCCCGATGACCTTTCAGATTTTCTAGTTAATGACCAATTCGACGCAAACTTTACCCCTGATACTCTTTACTTTAGCAGTGGTGGAACGGCGCCTGTTAAAGCTGTCACCAACGCTACCATAGACGGCGCCGCAACTTTTGAAGATTTAACGGTTCAAGTTAGTGCCAATGTAGAGGCAGGATGGAGTTACCTACGTTTATTAGACCCTGGTAACGGGCAATTTCAAGTTAAGCGCGTTGTTCGTGCTGATGGTACAGAAGTTGTTTTAGATAATGTGTGGACTACTGACCGCACTTTCCCTGAGACTGGGCGCCCAACTTACGAAAATATCTTACATTTAATTGATAACAATATCACCGCAGGCGCCCAAACCTACACTATTACATACACTACAGGCGACCAAACACCGCCAAAAGTCCGGGAAATTGTTGACGTTGATCCAAATCCTCGCAACACTCCTATTAATGCAATTGATGTTGTCTTTACAGAACCTATCAAAGCAAGCACTTTTGATAACAGTGATATTGGCTTAACTCTAGATGGTGTTGCGGTAAATACTAATAATCTGAGTATTTCGCAGGTAAATAGTAACACTTACCGCATTGGCAACTTGCTAGGTGTTACAGGCAATGTGGGACAATATCAACTTAGTGTTAATGCGGCTGGAGTACAAGATTTTGAAGGACTTTCTGGAACAGGAGTTGTTAACGAATCTTGGTTATTTACTGGCGACCGTCCTGCTGTTGCTGGTATCGTTGGTTTCACTTCTACCCGTTTAAACACCTCCATTAATAACCCCATTACCGTTACCTTTACCGAAGCAATTAACCCCAGCAGCTTCGATTTTAACGATTTGTTCCTTAACCGCGATGGTGGTGGCGATTTAATTAAGAACACTGTTACTATCACTCCAATTAATTCAACGACATATCAAATTAGTAACCTGGGTGATTTAACTAATGTTGATGGTGAATACACATTTTTAGTTAATGCTAGGGGTGTGATTGATACAGATGGTAATACAGGAGTTGGCGCCAAAGGGTTTACTTGGACGTTAAATACAAATGCTCCCAAGTTACAATCAATTACCGATGTTACAAGTCCTAGAAATACGAAAGTTTCTAGTCTGGATATTGCTTTCTCTAAACTCATTGATTCCACAACGTTTGACCTGAGTGACATCATTCTTACCCGTGATGGCACGACAAATTTAATTACAAGTAGTGCCAACCTAACTCAGTTAAATGACACAACTTATCGCCTCAATGGTTTAACTGGCTTACAATCTACTGATGGAACTTACAGTTTGGCTGTAGTTGGTAGTGGAATTAAAGATGCTAACGGAAATGTTGTTACTAACTCCCTGACTGAGAATTGGACTTTAGATATAGCAATCCTAAATCATTTGTGAAAAAACAAAACGTTTTGGATATTTAATCTTATTTACTAATAAAACTTAAGCTCGTCACCCCCTTCGGGGGTGACGGCGCCACAAAAATTAAAAAAAAAGTATGTAAGAAACTTTAAATGTAGACTTACTTTAAAAAATATCACTCTGTTTACGCATAACGGCACCTGCTGCCGGTAAAAATTACACGCAGTAGCTTTAGACAAGAGAATTTGAAGTTTTGGTAAACAGTTTTAAAATAAACTATAAATATAGTCTAGATTCATTATACAGCAATAGTTACGGGCTTCTAAAGTTAATGAAACTCTCAAATTTCAGTTTAATTGGAGCAACAATTACCACCATAAGCCACACACTCTTTATGCGCGCGGACAAAACTTTTATTAATGAATGCGTGTATATCAGGAGCGTCAAACCGTGTTCAAACCTGAATAGTTATCAAAAATCGGGTCATACATAAACATTTTTGGGAAATCAAATATCTGATGGTGAGTGACGAATTCAAACAAACTTTTAACATGAGGAAAAGATTTACATAAATGATAAAATTTTCTCACAAAATTTTTAGCGTGGAGCCAAATGTCTTCTACAGGGTTTTGCGTTGGGTCATTTGGAGCAAACCGAATACAAGTAACTTTCCATTCATCTTCATTTAAGTCTTTATTAATCTTATCTAAATAATCTTTAAATTCTAATGAACGGTGATAACTAGCCCCGTCCCAAATTAAAGCAATACGACTTTTAGGATACTGAGAAATTAAATATTCTACAAAAGCAATAGCATTTTTTGAATTACCCTTTTCACTAGGTTTAATTATAAACTCTTGTGTATAATAGTTCAAGGCGCCGAAGTAAGTTTGTTTCTCCTTTTCGTTTAATATTGGAATTTGAATTCTTTCTTTTTTATTTCCCCAAATGTAACCACAAATATCTCCCCATAACAGATGACATTCATCTTCAAAAAATACTACTAGCTCTCCTGATACTATCTGGCTTTGGTGTTTTTGAAGCCAAGCTGTTATTTCTAGTTTTTTTTTGCTACTAATTCTTCATCTTTACGAGGATTCTTTTTCTGTGTTTTCTTCCAACTAATATTGGCCTGTTTAAATAAGTCGTAATAACTTTGATTTGACTCAAAGACTACACTAAAATTATCATCCAAATACTCTTTTAATTCTTCTAAATGCCAATAATTTTTTTGTTTAAGCCAATTTATTACTATTTGCCTTTGTATTGAATCAAGATAACTTTTAGACCCTTTATATTTTAGTTTTAGTCCTGCAACTCCTTGTTCCGCAAATATATATTTCCATTTGTTTATAAAACCCACAGACACTCCTAAAATATTTCTAATCATTGAATAGTTATAGTTTTGTATTACCATCTGTACAGCTAACGCTCGTTTTAATTCTCTAGGGTCTGGGTTCGATTGAATAAACTGTATTAACTCATCCATATGTACTATCTAACACCCTGTTAGCACTGCTAAACTTCAGTATACCAACAACTGTAATTTTTCACTTCGGATGCGCGGATTGCTATATTTAAAGTTTCTTAGATACTTATTTGTTTAACTTTTATGGCGCCGTGACCCCCCTTGGGGGTCACGAGCTTAAGTTTTGTTAGTAAGTAAGATTAACCATCCAAAACATTTCGCTTTTTTCACGACTCATTTAGGATTGCTATACAATTGCTCCGAACGCAGCGACAAATGTTCAAATTACAAATGGGGTTGTAAATGAATCTGGTCAAATTCGCGTTAATAGCACCTCAATTGATATTAGAGGTTCTCTCAGCGAAACTGGATTAAAAGTATATATCCGTGATAAAAACCTCAATCAATCTCTAGCACAAGCATCTGTGAGCGGAACCAGCTTTAATGCTAGTGTACAGTTATCCGGTGCAGGCGCCAGGGAATTAGAAATTCAAGTTGTAGATGCTGCTGGAAACACAACTACCACACCTCTCAACCTGTTTGCTGATATTACTAAACCCGCTATTACTCAATTTCTCAACCTACCGGAAACCCCAACGCTTAACCCTGTTAATTATGTTGATGTAAAATTCTCCGAACAAATCAATCTTAGTACCTTCGACAGAAGTGATATTACCCTGACTCGTAACGGTGAAACGGTTACTTTACCCAATACCGTTACCATAGAATACCTGTCCGATACCACCTACCGCATCAACGGGTTAGACAACCTTACTAACACTCCTGGTAACTATCAACTACGGGTTGACGCAACCACCATCCAAGACAACGCAGGAAATAACGGTGATATTGCCAGAACAGCTTCCTTCACAATTTCTGCACCCGTAACCCCTGGTGTCACCTTCACCCAAACTAACGGTAGTACAACGGTCACAGAAGCTGGTAACTCTGATACCTATACTCTCTTTCTCAGAACCCAACCTACATCTGATGTTACTATTACCCTGGCGCCAGGAAATCAAATAACCAGTGATAAGACAACCCTTACCTTCACAGCTACTAACTGGAACGTTCCCCAAACTATCACCATTACCGCAGTTAATGATACTACTCCAGAAGGCGACCACATTAGTACAATTACTCACAGCATCAGCAGCAACGACGGTAACTACAACAGCTTAACCCTGCCTAATATCAACATTGCCATTCAAGATAACGATGTAGAAATTCGTGGAGTTGTTTGGAACGATGTTAATGGTAATAGTATAAAAGATAGCGGTGAATCTCTGCTTACAGGTTGGACAGTTTACCTTGACACCAACAATAACAGCCAACTAGATGCAGGTGAAACCTCAACCCTCACTGACTCCCAAGGTAATTACACCTTTAATGACCTTCGCCCTGGTACTTATAACGTTGCTCAAGTAGTTCAAGATGGTTGGAAACAAACCTACCCCGTCATCAACGTTACCACCACCGCATCCACTGCGGAAATCTTTACCCCCAGCGCGCCTTTGAGTACCACCAGCAACACCCAAGCGACTACAGCTACTAACTTAATTAACCTCGATGGCTTCGTAGCAGATACCCGGTTTACCAATATTAAAGGGCAAGGTTATGCAACCGTTATTATTGATACTGGTGCTGACCTAGACCATCCCTTATTCGGCGCCGATAATAACGGTGATGGTATTGCTGACCGCATTATTTACCAATACGACTTTGCTGACAAAGATAATAACGCTAGTGATAAAAGTGGTCACGGTTCCCACATCGCCAGTATCGCCGCTTCTATTGCTCCTGGCGCCAACATTATTATCTTAAAAGTCTTTAAAGACAGTGGTTCCGGTTCCTTCTCTGACTTAGAAGCTGCACTACAATGGGTAAACCAAAATGCAGATAAATATAACATTGCATCCGTTAACCTTTCTGTAGGTGATGGTCAAAACTGGAGTACGGGCAACTCTCGCTACGGTATCGGTGATGAACTAGCAGCAATCGCATCTAAAAATATCATCGTTGCCGCTGCAGCAGGTAACAGTTTCTATCAATTTAATAGCAACCCAGGACTCGCATATCCAGCCGCAGACCCGAATACAATTGCAGTAGGCGCCGTTTGGGCAGACAACTTTAGTGCAAATAAAACCTTTGGTGGTGGTGCCACTGACAACACAACAGATAGTGACCGCATCGCCAGCTTCTCCCAGCGTCACGCTACCCTGTTAGATGTCTTAGCTCCAGGTATCTTTATTACAGGCGCCAACGCAACAGGTGGTACTCAAACGATGGGTGGTACTAGCCAAGCAGTTCCCTTTATATCCGGAATCGCCGTACTCGCACAACAAATTGCTACCGAAAAACTTGGGCGCCAACTGACTCTAACTGAATTCCGCACTTTGTTAGACAATACCAGTGTCCTAATTAATGACGGTGACAACGAAAACGACAACGTTAATAACACCGGATTAAATTTCCCACGGGTAAATATGCTAGCGTTGGCAGAGGGAATTCTCAAACTCAACAGTCAAACTACCACTTCTGGTAATTCCAACCCCAACGCTAACTCCAGCGATGACCCGCTTTACTTACCAAGTGGCTCAACCAAATTGAATCATACAGTTACCCTCACTGCTGGACAAATTGCTAATGATATCAACTTCGGCAACCAACTCATAAATAAGGCGCCAACCTTAACTAATATTAGTAAGAGTGGAAACGAAAACACTGTTATCAACTTCAGCCAAACTGACTTTACAACCGCGTTTAACGATGCTGATGGTAATAGCTTAAACAAAATTCAAATTCTCTCTTTACCCAACAACGGGGTTCTGCAACTAAATGGAACTAATGTTGTCCTTAACCAAGAAGTCACCCTTGCGAACTTAAATAATCTGACTTTCACTCCTAATCCAAACTTTGATGGTATCGTTAGCTTTAATTGGAATGGCTTTGACGGTGAAGTTTACGCTCTCAATCCAGCTAGTATTAACTTAACTGTCCTCAATGTCATTAATGGAACTAGCAACAGTGAAACCATCAATGGTACTAATCGCAACGATGTTATTGATGGTGGTGCAGGCAACGACCGTTTAGTTGGTGGTTTAGGAGATGATATCTACATTGTTGATAGTAGTCGCGATGTTGTTGTAGAGGCGCCTTCTGAAGGAAAAGACACCGTGAAGTCGGCTGCTAACTATACCTTAACTAACAACATTGAAGATTTAGTATTAACTGGCGCCAGTAATATTTCTGGCACAGGTAATGATTTAGATAATACCATCACAGGAAATAGTGGTAACAACACCCTTAAAGGTTTAGGAGGAAATGATATTCTGCTTGGTGGTGCAGGAAGTGACATCTTAGTTGGTGGTGCAGGTAATGATATTCTTACTGGTGGCGCCGATGCAGATCAATTCTTGTTTGGAAGTGGCGCCGCATTTAACACCAACGCTTTTGGAGTCGATACAATTACTGACTTTAATAAAGCAGCAGATAAAATCGTCCTCAGTAAAGCTTCGTTCACAGCTTTAAGCAGTGCAGTTAATACCAGCCTAGCTGTGAATGAATTTGCAACTATCCAAACCAATCTTGCTAACGAAGTCTCTATAGCAGGAGGCAGTGGCGCCAAAATAGTTTATAACTCAACAACAGGAAACTTACTATACAACCAAGATGGTACAGCGGCTGGTCTAGGTAGTGGTGGATTATTTGCTACATTCACAACACTAACTAATGTGGAATCTAACAATTTCTTTGTCCAAGCTTAGGCAAAAGTTTATACAACTCGATTGAGAGTGGATTATAAATGTATCAGGTAAAGGAAAATATGTGTAATTTAATTTAGACAGAAACCTTTACCTACATTTTTAAAAATTTTTGATGAGTGCTGAAAGTTTAATTAATTGACTTACAGCCAAAAAGAAATTTACCACTACAAAGGAATATAAATTTAATGCTGAAATTATCAACATTGGCTTTAGCTATTGCTGGCAGTTTGGTAATCGCGACAACAGAAACAGTTCATGCTTTGAATTTAACAAATAGCAGCTTTGAAACCGGGGATTTCAGCGGTTGGACAAATATTGGTCAAGCAACAGTAGAAGATTCAGGATTTGGTGTAGCTCCGACAAATGGAAATTATCAAGCAGTATTAGAAACACTTAGTTTAGATACTGGCGCCAGTGCAAATCAACTAGAAAGCTTTTTGGAATTATATAAAGGAAGTTTAACTAGTTTAGGTGCAGTTGAAGGTTCTGCCATCAAACAAACTATTACTGTTAATGCTGGAGATAGTTTCAGCTTTGATTGGAATTTTCTCAGTGATGACTTTCAAAATAGCGATTATAATGATTTTGCCTTTTTTAGTCTGACTAATGTAACAGAGCTTGCAAATACCTTCTCGCCAACAGTTTTCTCTTTTTCACGCTTGTCTAATCAAACTGAATACCAAAAATACACTTATAACTTCCAAGTAGCTGGAACTTATACTTTAGGATTTGGCGTAGCTGATGTTGGTGATGATACAGTTAACTCCGCCTTGTTAGTTGACAATCTTAAACTATACCATATTCCTCAAACTATCCCCGAACCTGCTAGCATTTCTGGTATATGTATTGCTATAGGATTAGGTTTTGGTCTAAAAAACAAGAATGGGAAAAGTAACAGTTAACTAACTGTAACTAAGGCGCCTGTATTTGTTTATGCTTCATCCAATAAAGGTGCCATTAATATCATTGTTGTTTTGATTGTTTGAGGAGCGTCATTGTAGTTAAATTCCGACTTAGTAGTGTCCCCCACCACGTGTTTCGCCCTGAAGTTTGCAAGGGCGGGGGGAACCCCGCACGCAAGTTCTCTTCGCCAAAGTGGCGAACCCGAAGAGATAGTTGATTCGTTTAAAGGAGACGCCGAAAGTTTGAAAATCTTGTTTGTAACAAATAAATCATCCGTTACATCCGTTACATCCGTTATATCTGTTGCAAACCAAGCACTAACGAACAATATCGGATACAACCTTAAATCCTGACTCTCTCAACACTTGGTTAAAAAAAACTAGAGCGGTAAAATTTGCTAGATAAGACTCAAAATCTGGTAGTGTAAGGATTACAGATAAAACAGGGGTGCATCAATGGCAAGAAAAGACCTCAAACCAGAAGCGACATCAGAAAAAGTACTCGAATGCGTACAAAAGCACTGCCCAGAGTGTGGCTCAAGGATGTGGAATGAATATAACAATCTTCGGCATGTAAGAACCCTAGAAGGAGTAGTACAACTGAGACTAAAAATTTATCGTTGCCAAAATATGTCTTGTGATAGGTATCGAATCGCGTATCGGCCAGAGCAAGAAGGTTCATGGATACTACCACATCATGAATTTGGCTTAGATGTGATTGCTTTAGTAGGAGCATTACGTTACCAAGATCATAGAAGTGTTCCACAAATTCATATTCACCTTAAATCCAAAGGTGTGTGCATCAGCGAGCGTAGTGTAACTCACCTGCTAGCGCGGTATGATGAATTACTTTCATTATGGTTAAGAGACATTTCAAGGCTAAAAGCAGTAATAAAAGAGCAAGGAAGATTAATATTAGCAATAGACGGGATGCAGCCTACTGTTGGACACGAAGTATTATGGGTAATTCGCGACTGTTTATCAGGAGAAATATTACTTGCAAAAACATTACTATCTTCAAAAACAGAAGATTTGGCTGCATTATTGCTGGAAGTAAGTAATACATTAAATGTACCAATCGATGGAGTTGTAAGTGATGGTCAACAGTCAATTCGTAAAGCTGTAGAAGTGGCATTGCCAGGAATCGCTCATGGTTTATGCCATTTTCATTATTTAAAAGAAGCTAGTAAAATAATCTACGAGGCGGATAGACATGCGAAGAAGCAATTAAAAAAGCATGTTCGAGGTATACGAAAAATAGAAAATAGCATATCGGGTGATGAGAAAAGAGTTGCCGCGATTGTAAGTAAATATTGCTCGGCGGTGCGTGCGTCACTAACAAGCGACGGGCGCCCGCCGTTAGATGCATCTGGTTTAAAACTACAAGAACGTCTGACATTAATAGAACAAAGTCTCACAAAAGTGGAGAAAAAAAAACTTTACCAAAGCCATTAGTCAAGCTTAAACAGATTATTTCTAAGGGTCTCGAATCAACCTCGGCATTATTTACTCCAATTAAATCAGCCTATGAGTTAGTTCATAAAGCCGCAAATATTCTTGATAATGAAGATAATTTATCTGCAACTGAAGTTAAACAAAGCTATGAAGATTTACTTCAAGATATGTCGGGTAGAAAGCACTTATTAGGTACCTTAGAACAAGGCATAGTGCATTTTATCAAAATCACAATAAGTTATTGGTCTGGACTTTTTCATTGTTATGAAATTGAGGATTTACCTAGAACAAACAATGATTTAGAACAAACTTTTGGAGTTTTACGACATCATCAGCGTCGTTGTACAGGTCGTAAAGTTGCACCCTCATCACTCGTCATTCGTGGGTCAGTTCAATTAGCTTCTGCTGTTGCCACTAAGTTTCGCTCTTTTACAGCAGAGGATTTATCACAAGTTTCTTTTTCTGACTTATCTGATCTACGTAATGATTTGAAAAAACATCATGAGACGAGAATATCTCAGCTTCAATTTCGGCGAAACCCCTTGGAATACTTGGCTAGTCTTGAGAGTATGCTACTCTAGCAAGTTTTACCGCTCTAGAAAAAAAGAGTATAAAAACCAGATTGATCGTGTAGTGTCATATACTACAAATAGGCGTGATGCTCTGGACTTCTGTGTAAATTTTACCATTACTGACGATTATGGTGCGTGACGCCACAAAGTTACTCGCTTAAACATCCATTGCCAAAATTAATAAAGGGCGCCCATTTAAATAATGGCGCCCTCAATATACTAATCAGGTGCAAAATATTTTAGACGTAATCTAAAACTATTTGTGCCCACCGTTGGCAAGAATACGTTCTGTTAGTTTTTCTGGTACTTCTTGGAGGTGGTCAAAGTCCCAATGGAATGAACCAACACCTAAAGTTTGTGAACGCAGTTCAATTATGAAGCTTTGCATTTCTGCTTGGGGTAAGTATGCAACTATACAATCCCAACCTTGCCAATCTTCAATACCTTCGTATCCTAATATCTGTCCACGTCTACCGCTAACTATTTGCAGTACTCTTGCTGTAAATTGGTTCGGTGTAGATACTTGGACGCGAAGTATTGGTTCTAACAGTGCTGGCTCACATTGTGGCATTCCGGTTTGCATTGCCAAGCGCGCGGCTTGTTTAAACGCTTGTTCGGAACTATCGACGTTGTGGTATGAACCATTTGTTAATGTAACTGCTACGTCTACAACGGGGAAACCTAAAGGCCCGTGAGTAAGAAATTCACGCACTCCCATTTCTACACCAGGAATATATTGTTTGGGCACTACACCACCAACAATAGTTTCTTTGAATGCGAAACCTTCACCGCGCGTTAGAGGTTTTATATCTAAGAAGACATCACCAAATTGTCCGTGTCCACCGCTTTGATGTTTGTAGCGACCATGTACCGCATTGGTTTGTTTCTTGATGGTTTCTTTGTAAGGTACTTGCGGTAAGCGCGTTGTCATCGGTAAGTTATATTTGCGACGGAGTCTATCTAATGCAACTTGAAGATGAATTTCTCCTTGTCCCCACAAGATGACTTCGTGTGTGTCACCGTGTTGTTCCCACATTAATGATGGGTCTTCTTCGAGTAGTTTGGTGATGGCGCCGCTTAATTTAACTTCATCGTTGCGTTTTTCAGGAATTATTGCGAGTGCATACACTGGTTCAACTACTTTAGCTTTCGCTAATATCTCCTCATTTGAGTCTGTTGTCAGAATATCTCCAGTTTTAATACCTTCCATGCGACTTAGTGCAACAATTTCTCCAGCTTCCGCGCACATTATAGAATTTTGTTGCTGTCCACAAAGACGATATATTCCACCCGCGCGCACATTATTTAGAATCGTGCCATCTTTGATTTTACCTTGCCAGACTCGCACGAGTGATAGTTTGCCGCCTTGTGGAGTGTAGAAAGTTTTTAATACTTGCGCGATAGGGGTATCATTTCCTTTTTTAATACCGCGTCTAGTTGCTGTAACTTCGGGTTCGGGTGCTTCTCTATATAATGCTTCGAGTAAGGGTCTAACACCGTAGTCTTGTTCTGCTACACCAAAGAACACTGGTACTACTAAGTCGGCGCCTAATTCAAGTTTTAAGTCTTTGAGAATTTCCTCTTGTGGAGGTTCAATGTCTTCTAATAGTTCTTCGAGTAAGTGGTCATCAAAATTAGCGAGTGCTTCGAGCATTTCTGCTCTTGCGATGTGTTCTTCTTCTTTAAGATGTTCAGGAAACGGAATTGGGTCGGCAGGGGCGCCGCTATGATATTGATAAGCTTGTTCGGTAACTAAATCAATAAATCCTGTAAGTTCTTCACCTCGTAGAATTGGATATTGGTGTGCTACGAGTGGACGAGAGGAAACGGCTTTGAGAGCGTGTAAAGTATCCAATACGTGGATGTTTGCTCTGTCCATTTTGTTGACAAACACAAGATGAGGAATTTCTTGGTCGTCAAGGAACTTAAATAAAGGAGCAAGCGTTTGAACTCTATCGTTAATAGGTTCACAAACTACAATCGCTGCATCTACTCCCATTAAAGCGTTGTATGTCTCTTGGCAAAATTCGACGCTACCGGGACAGTCGATAAAAGTAAACCGCACATCATTATATTCTGTACATGCGGTGCCGACTTCAACGCTCATTTTGCGTTCTCTAGCTTCTGGAGCATGGTCTCCAACGGTTGAACCGTCTTTAACACAGCCTTTTCGCGTTATTGCCCCCGTGACAAATAGCAGACTTTCTAGTAGAGTAGTTTTTCCACTCAAGTATGGACCGACGATTGCAACGTTCCGCGAACCCGATTTGACTTTTTCGGTCATACAACCTCCTTGCGGTCAGCAACACTGCCGCGTTCATGGTTTATGAAGAGATTAAGAAAGGTTAATTGCGAATTTATCCTTCCTTTAATTTGACTCTACTACCAAATTGTCAATTTAGCTGCAATTGGTATTTTGTTGTAATATTTATTTCAAGAAAATTTAAACTATACTAAGAAAAATTTATAAAGTTAAAGATTTGTATATATGATGCTTCCTTACTAATTTATTCTCAGTCGTTGATAACAAAATTTACTTCGGGATATTTAAATTAACTATGCGATTACAAAAAAAGAAAAAGGTCAAGAGCTTACTAAAGTATCGTTTAATGAGATTAATCGGCGTTATACTAGCTTTCTCGGTTTTACTTTCTGCCTCAACACCAAGCGGCGCCTCGACATCACGATCTTATAACAAAACTTTACATATTGCTCAAGGATATGTAGGAGGAACAGCCGCCGACTTTTTAAATCAAGGGTTACAGTTAATTCAGGCAGGCAGGGCGCCAGAGTCAATAGCTTACTTCCAAAAAGCGACCGAACTCGACCCCAATATGGCGCCAGCACACTATAATTTAGGATTAGCATTACGCCAAGCAGGACAATTACAACCTGCGGCAGATGCATTTTATCGTGCCACCCAAGCAGACCCCAAATTTGCACTAGCATATGCTAACTTAGGAGGCGCCTTACTAGAGGGAGCGAACTGGCAACAAGCAGGAGATTATTTACAGCGTGCGATAGAAATAGACCCAAAACTAGGGATGGCGCATTATAACCTCGGCTTACTGAGAAAACAGCAGCGCGACTGGGAAAATGCCATTAAATCATTCAAAAAAGCAATGGAATACAGCAAAAACGCACCAGAACCAGCATATTATTTAGGTGTATCCTACATGGAACAAGGAGAATTAAATAAAGCCAGAGACGCATTCCGCAGAGCCACAAGAATCAACCCAAATTACACAGAAGCACACTACAACATCGGCTCAATATTATACAATCAGAGAAAATACAAAGAAGCTCTAGAATCATTTAGAAGGTCAGCAGAAACAAATACCAACTATCCCAACGCTTATTATGGCGCTGGCTTAGTCTTCATGCAACAACGTGATTGTAACCAAGCAGCCCAAGTCTTTCAATACGCCTTTAATTTATTTAAGGCCCAAGGAAATGCTCAATGGGCAAACGCATCTCAACAAATGTTACGACAAGCACAAACATGTAGATTTTAAGAGTGCTGAGTTGAAAGTGATGAGTACTGAGTAAAATAGGAAGTTAAGAGTTAACACTCAGTACTCAATACAAACCAAATAATGTGCTTGGAATTAACATATCAAGGTTTTATAATTACTCATTACCCAAAGGATTATTTTATGTCTCTACATATAGAAAGATGAATCAAATATTGCACAAAGTTAAAAAAGGAGTGTATTGAAATTAAGAGGGTAATCTCATGACTCAAGCAACCAATGGAAATCAAACTCGCGCGTTGAACGATTTAGAGTACGATTTTATTACTGTACTCCAAAATAAAGCAGAGGCAGTCAAAGCATACGAAACCTATATTCAAGATGCACAGCAAGCAAACTCTCAACCTTGCGTAGAACTATTCCAAAAACTACGTCAAGCTGATATTGAACAAGTACAAGAAATTCGGCACCATCTGCAACAAGTAATGCAAAACGGTAAAATGTAGGTAACGGATGTAACGGATAGGTGATTAGTTTAGCACAAGCGCTGTCGAAAACATGCTTTACTTAAATAATCATCCGTTACATCCGTTAATCATCCGTTGCCAATGTATTTAGGAATTACAGCAGTAGATAATTTAGTAAGTTTACTCCAGTTACCATTTATGCAACGGGCAATAGTAGGCGCCGTTTTGATGGGAATAGTTGGAGGGTTATTAGGTTGTTTCGTAACTTTGCGTTCTTTATCCTTTTTTAGTCATGCAGTAGGACATGCTGCATTAGTTGGAGTTGCGTTGGGTGTGCTTTTACAAATAAACCCAACTTGGATGTTACTGCCCTTTACTTTGGTATTTGGCATAGTCGTTCTTTATTTCATAGATAAAACAGACATTGCCAGCGATAGCATTCTTAGTATAGTGCTTAGTGGTGCCTTAGCAATTGGATTAATTCTAACCAGCTTTATACAGGGATATCGCGGTAATTTAATGAGCGTATTATTCGGGGATATCCTTGCGATAGATAACACTGATTTGGTACTAACCTTGATTCTACTGCTGGGAGGCGCCGTTTTTTTATTATCAACCCTGAGTCAGCAAATATTATTAACTCTAAACCCAGCAGTTGCCCAAGTTCAAGGAATACCCGTCCAACTATATCGTTATACATTCGTCGTATTATTATCACTAGCAGTCGCTATAGCGATAAAAGCCGTTGGTGTTTTATTAGTAAATGCCTTTTTAGTCATTCCCGCTTCTACCGCAAAAGTCATGACCCATCACTTTAGTCGTTTCTTAATAATGTCCGTAATTATCGGCTCAACAACCAGCATAGTTGGTATTCTTGCCTCAGCACTATTCAAACTAGCCTCTGGACCAAGTATCGTTCTCGTCCAGTTTATCGTATTTATCCTTGTATTTGGCGCCTTCAAGCTAAAAATCAAGCCCACCTAAATACTTTTTCAAATATTTCTCAAAATATTTTCAAAACCCTATTGCATTATCTAAATATCTTTGCTAAATTTATTAATCGTTGCCCCAATAAAAAGCAACAAGCCGGGATAGCTCAGTTGGTAGAGCAGAGGACTGAAAATCCTCGTGTCACGAGTTCAAGTCTCGTTCCTGGCATAAACCTCAGAACCCCCGTAAGTCAAGGCTTGCGGGGGTTTTGTTTTTTTTCAAAAACCTCATTTCAGCCATTTTCGGTGGTGTAAACAGCCTACGGAAAAATGGCACGTTGGACTTTTTTGGCCATAGTTGGCCAAAAAATTGGGGTAAATTTGGGGTAAAGCTATAAACGCTTTTTCAGGGCGCCTCAACCAAGGGCAGTGGGCAATGGGCAGTCGCAGTAGTATACGTGTTCGAGTGCAAAACTTCTGCCAAACATTCCTCTTTTCCCATTGCCGACTGCCGACTGCCGACTGCCTTTCATAAAACAGGAGTCAAAGAATGAAAGCACAAATATCTCAAGGTAAAGCTTCTAAGGGAACCGTCCAAATTAAAAACTCGAATGAACGTTTGCAACTCGTTTTTAGCTACGGGGGAAAACGTCACTATCTCTCGACAGGTTTTATTGATATTCCAGCAAACCGTAAGTTGGCAGAAATGAAAGCTAGGCAGATTGAATTAGATATTCTTTCTGGTCATTTTGACCCAACTTTAGCTAAGTACAAGCCAGAATCCGTTCTCTCGACCGTTACTCCCACTTTTACCCCCAAGAATAAACCAATGATTGAAACTGGACCTTCTTTACTCGATTTATGGGAAAAGTACACAAACTTTAAGCGCTCTAGTTTGTCACCAAGTACGATAGCGAAGGATTTTACGAATATTTTTCGTTGTATCGACCGAAAGTTACCAATTAAAACATTAGACGGCGCCGTTATAATTCGGGATTGGTTGGTCGAAAATAAAACGAGTTATTCAGCAAAACGAATCTTAACGCAATTAAGTGCTTGCTGTGATTGGGCAGTGAAATCTCAACTAATCAAGAAAAACCCATTTGAAAATATGGCAACTGACATTAAGGTTTCCAAGGGAAACAAAGAAGACGGGGATATTAATCCTTTTAGCCAAGAAGAACGTGACCAGATTATCGCAGCATTTCAAAGCAACCGCCACTATAAGCACTATGCTGCACTAATTGAATTTCTGTTCTATACAGGTTGCAGACCATCCGAAGCTGTTGCTTTACAGTGGAAACACGTAGCTAAGGACTTTAGCTCAATCCGCTTTGAACAAGCAGTAGTGATTTCTGAATCCGGATTGACCTGCAAACAAGGCTTGAAAACTCAGAAGAGACGAATCTTTCCGATTAACGCGCGTCTGGCTAAGTTCTTAAAATCCATCAAGCCAAGCAATATGACGAGTGAAGCGAAGGTGTTTCCTTCACCCGAAGGTAAATGGATTGATGTTCACAACCTGGCTCAACGAGCTTGGAAAACAGTTCTATCAACGCTCTCGGAGATTGAATATCGCAAACTATATCAGACTCGGCACACGTTTATTACCTTGGCGCTTGACAATAAGATGGATGTTAAAGACGTGGCGAAGTTGGTTGGTAATTCACCAGAAATTATTTATCGACACTATGCGGGACAAAGTAAAGACATTATCGTGCCAGATTTTTAGTCAAAATCTTCAACTGCGTGTAAGCTGGAATGGCACTATTTCACGAATTTTGAGGCGCCAATAAATTGGGTAGGGTGTGTGAAAGCTATTACTATCAATCAACAAGCACGCAAAATACAGTGCTTTCACGCACCATCTAATCAAATAAGTGCCATTCGCATCTTCTGCTGATATATATAGTAGAGGTGCCATACCAATCTGTAGTGCGGCGCCTCTATCATTGAAGATATATCTGTAAGAGCTTTTGCGACTTTGCTAGAATTTAGTAACTGTCATATGCGTATCATTTTTAACATATTTAGCTTTATTTAAGTGTTTATATTGAGAGAGAATGGAAGTTTTATTTTTGCCTTTAGTATAAATAAGCCAGAGTAGTATACTGAGCTTGCTAGCAATTTTTCAATAGTAAAAAGTTGTAGGCACACTGACAAACAAGCGAATTAAGATGATGTAAGTGTATGAATTACAAACTTGCTAAGACTGTAGAACTTATGTATTATTTAATTAATTCTGTTCAAAGCTTAAGTCTTCATCAACTGTATGATTAACAAGAAATTCCATTAATACTATATCCGACGCTTTAACAAGATTCACTTCACCATCATCATCGACGACTCGAATGAAAAACTCTTCTGGACTGTAATTATTTATACTCATTACGCTATCAATAATTTCTTGCAAGTCATCCGCCTCTACCTCACTGTAGTAGAATATCTCTTCTATGCCATTCAAAACTAAAGCTAAGGAATAAAACTCTGCCTCTTCTTCGTTGTTGCTTTCTACAACACCATAATCCCATAAAACCTGACACATTTGTACTTGAGAAATTTTAATATAAATGTTCTGATTCTTAGATGAGTGTTCGATTTCAACAAATCCGCCATCTGTTATATAGTTACGATTTAAAAGGCATTCCTCAATCCTTTTAGCTGTTTGTTTACTGACTTGGTAAATAAAAGGATTTTCTTTGCCTTTAAGAAAAAACTTCAAATAATAATTTTGCATATAAAATGTTCCGGCAACCCTGAAATATAAGCCGTCTTGGCGTAAAGCCTTTTATTGTAGCGTAGCGCAATTTTGGCACTAGGCATATAAATTTGCTTGCGTGGCGCATTGTTAGCAACTCCACTGACAATTGACGATTGCCCACTCACTACTGCTTGACCTAAAAGGCGATATAAATTTGAGGTGCCACGCAAAGGATAAGTATGGCACCCCACTCATTAATTAGCTATTTTTTAAAGTTCAGAGTCTTTATAAATTTAACTCCGTTTTATAAAGAAATGTAACTTAATAATTAGATTCTCATCAAATTGTATATAAATACTCGTGCTTAATGTTTTCTTTAGATTTATCGAAATATAGAACATAAGTATTATAATTGATTCTCGAACGGCAACTCTTGCCGTTCGGTAGACAAACCAATCAAGAATCTATAGTGGCGCCTCAAAACATGCTGAGTACATAAAGTTTACAAGAACAAGTATATTAATATTCATGGGACAGTAACCGTTTAGTGATAAATTAATCAGCGTCAAGCAGTAAAATTAAACGCAAACAACAAGCTTTCAAACCATAGATTTGCATTGTTTACGTTTAATAATTATATATTTATTGAGCCGAATTAAATAGTAGAACAGCACCACTGGCGATGGATTGACCAGCCTTGCTAAAGATACTTGGAGGTTTGTTACAGAAGCGGTGTAGCAACCACTAGGAAAACTTTTATTTTAAACTTTTGCTTGCTTATATGCTCGCAACCAATTTAAACATCTTTTAGCCCCTAACTTTTGTTGCATGTCTTCCTGGGATGCATAAGGACGTTTATTGAAAATTAGTCTTGCGTAGGCATCTTTGACTCCTGGAATTAATATCAAATTTGATTTTTTACTCTTGTTAATAAAATTTAAGAAATTAGCAACGTCTTCAGGCTCGATAACTCTTTCGTTAAGCTTTGATTGCAAGAGAGCTTGTTCAACAAATTGTTCTGCTTCAGATTGTTTGACAACAATAAGAAATACCCATATTTGTTCAAGATTGCCTATCTTGGCTGCCTCATAAATAGGAAGTCCTGTTAACAAATGATATTTATCTTCTTTGTCTGTGAGGCAAACCAAAGGCAAGGATAAATTAGATTTTATTTGTTTACTTATTGTACTAGAAAGTTTCTCTATGCTTGACTTATTAGTACCAGAGTATTCCTGTGTAACCTCTATTTGATTAAGGTAGAGGAGATAAGGTCTATTAGAAATTCCTTTTTCTATTGTAGCCATTTTTAGTTACTCTCAGTTTTTTCTATAGTGTTGATATTTTCTATTATTTGTTGAGTTAGAGCCTGAAATTGATAAGCTATATCTTGCCCTTTTCCAGTACGTTGTGCATACTCAGTCATTGGGTTACGACATTTTAAGGACTCTCCAACGTATGTTGAATCCTTTATTTCTTGAAGAATAGGAATATGCTTGAACCGAATTTGTATCAGTTGTTTAATTGTTTTATATAGATTGGTATTGTTTGCCATCATAGGAACTATACCGATTATTTTTCCTCTCTTCCCATCTGTATTTTGCTCTACTTCTTTTACCTGCTTAATGGGGTTGTTTATACCGTAAGCTGAAAGATATTCCATCTGTGACGGGATTATCATATACTGAGCAGCGCTAACCCCATTCCAGGTAATATCTGTATAGCTAGGAGGAGTGTCAATTATTATATAATCATAATCTTTTGCCATATTTGAAGATTGAAGACCTTGATTCAGTAATCTGTCACGAAATGGTTTATCTCCTAGTCCAGTATCTTTAGTTCTGTAACTGCTTGGAAGTACATCTATATGACCTTTATCATACAATGTCATAAAGTTATTAAATTTACTGTGGTAAATATAGTCCTGATAACGAAATTGGTGCTTATCAGCTTTTAAAAAATCTACTAGCTCTTTTCTTCCTGCGAATGAGTCTAAAATTTGTTCAATTTCTTCTAAGCTGGAAGCATTATCAATTTCTTCAGCTTTGTTAACTCCCAGTAATAAGCTAGCGTTTGCTTGCTCATCTAAATCAATGACTAAAACTCTATTTCCCATCCGAGCCAGTTCATAAGCAATATTGATGACTAAAGTGGTTTTACCAACGCCTCCTTTGGAGGTGTGAATTGAAATTGTACGCATTTTAATTGATTCCAAGAAATTCCATAAAAAATTAGCAACTGGCTTTACTTTACTGACATCTTCTACACGATGTTCGGCAAGTTTATTAAAGGAATAGTTTGTATACTCATACATTTCAGCTGTAAAAGGATCTATGAGTAACCCAAACCTTTTATTTGAATGTTCAAGGTATTTACGGAGTTGAAAACGAGCAGCATCATCTATAGGGTTGGCTGCGCTCTTAACTTCTACCAAGAAGTTAATATGTCTACTCAAGTCCTCAATACAAAAGTCCACTCGCCATTTTTTAGCAACTCTACGCAAACTTTCTATCCTGAATTCTGGAATCCAATGAGAATAACCACTTCGGGGAGATAAACCTGCCACCCGTAGCATCTCTTGGACTAGATGTAAGGATACATAAGCCTCATTATTCCAATCAGAAGACAGTTTTGACATATGTAAGATATTAAGTTTTGGATAAAACTTGGGCTTATGCTCCTGTCTTATTTTTAACAGTATAAACTTAAGTATTTTTAAAAGACAGTCTAAAAAAATACATTTATTTTATCTTTTATTAGTGCAAAAGTGAGGACTTGTACTGGATACTCTCATAGTTATCTCGCTTACATAAGTACAGCGTTAAAGCCTATGTTGTTTATGTAACAAGGGCAAAAGTATTTAAGCAAGATACTCGAACGGCAACTCTTGCCGTTCGGTAATTATGTAATACACAACGGCTAAAACCTATACAGCGCAAGTAATTTTATGTTGTTAATGTTTTATACAATGACATTCAAGCCTTTGAACAATAAGTAGCAAGTGTTGGTCTTACTCATTTACTACCTTAAAAGCGCTCGAAATCTGTTTCTGCCATGAAATATTAAACTTGTATTTACTTGTCTTGAAATAACGAAATCGTTTGCTGTTGTTGTTTTTGTTATTTAATAATATTTTTATTGTATTACATAACGACGAAAAACCAATCGATAATCTATATCGGCACCTCAAAACATGCCAACTGCATAAGGCTTTACAATAACAAAGGTATTAGCATAAATATAAGGGACGGTAACCGTTTAGTGGTAAATTAATCAGTGTGGAGCAGTAAAATTAAACGCGAACAACAAGCTTTTAAACCATAGCTTTGCGTTGTTCGCGTTTAATAGTTATATAGTTATTGAACCAAATTAAATAGCGGAACAGCACCACTTGCGGGGACTTTCACCTGACTACATCTAATACTATTTAGCAGCGATGGATTGACCAGCCTTGCTAAAGATATCTTGGAAGTTTGTTACAGAAGCGGTGTAGCTACCACCAGGACTAGCGAAGGTTTGTTGACCTACAGCCAAATTCTTCTGTGAAAAAGTGTTACCTGCATCTGATGTAAAACCACCGACATCACCTATGCTAATCGCCAAACCACCTGCAACAGTATCAAGTTCATCGATAGATAGTTCAATTGCATTGCTGTTGGTTTCGTTACTCATAATTTTATCTCCGTTAATATAATCGTTGTGCTTGTTGGAAGCTGTGTCGCTTCGTTGTTATGTGTAAATAATATGAATTCTGGTTATTCAAAAACATCGGAATAAAGTTTGAATTGCTATTGATTATTTATCCATCTATTTATGGTGATACTTTAGTTGGAGAATATGTCGTTTTATAATGCTTTTACTCAAGAAGAAAACCTCGAACGACTAATTCGAGGTGCCGAGGTTACATTAAATAAGTGTGTTGTCAATAGAGTAATATCGAAAAATTATGGCGCCGTTTCCAACATTTCAAGCACCGACTCAAGCCACCTCAAATGTTGCACCGTTTTATCGCGCCCTTTAGCCGTATTCAATGTCATTTGTGAATATAGCTGACCTTTTTCAGTAGGTTGGTAATCAGGATTACCGTCTGCATTACGTATTTGAAAACCTTGCTCAATCAACAATTTATTAACTCGCTGTGATGACCATGCTTCGCTAGTACGTTCAGTAAGTATCTCGCCTAATTGTTTTGGCGCCAACAATTTTTGTTCTACTGAAACAAACAGCATTGATTTTGCCTCCTCTGCTTCTTCACGCAAGTGGGGATATCTCTTGCTCATCGCATTTAGCTTGGCGCCAGCTACTAATTTTGGCTCAAGTCCGGCTTTTCCAAGTGTCAAATCAAGTAATGTTGATATTTCTTCCAACGACGGTGTTGGAAGTGGTGGTTGTGATTGTGATTGTGGCGCCGTATCCCAACCTTTAATGCGCTGTATCCAGGTTCGGATACCAATCGTAGCGAAAGCTTTGTATGCTAATTTTGCTTGCTCAGTACAGTTCTTCCCCGCATCCAGTGCATAGTATTCAAGGATTACTGCGATAGCAATATCTGGAATACCCTCAGTTGACCAATGATTCAGGTTCGCACACTCAAAGCCTTGTTGTATAAGCTTTTTGACTAATTCTGATGGTGAATGGTTCGCACTATTAAATGCCTTTCTTAATGCCATATCACTTACTCCTGCTAGTCTTCCCGTAGCGCGAATACTAGCCTTTCCTCTCCCAGTAGTATCTACGTCAATCTCCGATTCTATTTGCTCAACAATTAATGCTATTTCTGTCTGTTCCATAATCAAAAATCCTCCTATACATATATTTGCGCCTTGCTTGAAAACCTTGTATTGAAGTGTGCTTAGAGAGTATTTGAAGCGTTCCGGCGCCTGCACTTTCTTCTTATGCTGGCATGATATAAATCAATTGCCTGACTATGAGCAATCGGATTGTAACGATTTTTTAACCAGTCTAGAAGAAGTTCTAAGTTATAACGAATGCAACGGCAATTAATTTTTATCCAGTGCGTACCTTCAACCCATGTCCCATCAGAACGATACTTTTTGAGTGTTGAGTAGCTAAGATTTAGTTTATTTGAGGCAATTTGCTTGTTAACAAACTGAGACATAGTTTGAACTCCTTGAGTTTTTTAAAAGTATGAGTAGGTAGTAAGTGGGGAACTGGGGAGCTAGTAGTCTTCCTTGTAGCAATGCTAATGCTGACTGCAAAGAAGATTAATAAATGAAAAAGCCGATATGCACCCAAGGTGTGCAATAGTAATGCTTCAATAAATAGCTTGCTGGTTAGAATAATTTACCTTTAGAAGACGATACATATTTTACGAATACTGTCGTTAAATCAAATATTGTTGATATTTCGGGCAATAAATATTTCAACTTTATCGTACAAAGGAAAGCAGCAGTTCTTAGATAATTCTTGAGACTATGCATTATTTATATCTAGTTATATCTCATTTAACAATTTTTATCTGGCAGAATAATTTACGCTTAAAATCAAGCTGTATTATCTAGTACACTTCTTCATTTTTTTCTACGTAAGTTGAGAATAAGCTTGATGCGATTGGGAGTTATTACAGGTAGTCATTGTAAGAAAAGTTTAGAAGAACAACTCGCTAAAAGTGTGTATTTTATAATTTAGCCAATATCCGTACACGGAGTTATAGTTGTTATATCTTTAGATTTGCTTGTGTATTAAAACTGCCTACAACAGCTTATTTCATGGGTTGAAGGCGAAATATTACATTTAAAAACTTGATTATGTAAATTTTTGTAACAAAATACTTATGTCGCATTTTAAACATCTACAGACTGGAGAATGCTTGTATATTAATTGAAGTAAAATTTGCAGTGTTAGTACAGATAAATAGCGCTCTAACTGCTGCCGCCCTTGTGGAGTGTACTGATGCTGTAATTTAGGCGCCTGCTACAAGTCAACACAACAAACGTTTTTCTCCTGAACATTGATATTAACCTTTGCGTAATTACATATAAATTAACTGTGAATAATATGTATAAATTCTATCTTAATACACAGATATTTAGTTGAATGATATCTAAAGTTAGAGAACAAAAATTTTCCAACTTCTAACAAATTTGTTTTAAACTTAATTCAATGTACGGTTAATTAATTAGCCGATAAAGCTAAACTAAAAACATTGGGGGTCGCCTAGACTGTTTTTAAAAAGAAGTTACGAGTGAAGCGTAATAGATATTTACCTTAATCTCGCGCGTAACAGTGAAAAAATCATTCTGATGTGGAGTTCTGTAAAATGACCGATACAGCAAATGGTGGAAAGTACACGAAGAGCGGGTATAAAGCAAGCAGAGCACAAGGGGGAAACCTAACAAGTAAATATCGAACGCTTGTAACGAAATCGCTACTAATGCAATTGTACTGACAAATTGGTTCAATCTTCAAAAGTTCAAAAACAAATAATCTCCTTGCACACACTAATCAGCACTCGTTATCTACCGAAACTAGAACATTATTATATGGCGCCATAGTCGGGGACTTGCTACGGCTAACCAATGTTTCCACCGCAGCAGAGGCAACAATGGCAACTGCTTCTGTAGGAAGGGAACGTAATGTACTCAAAATTTGTTGTAAAGGTTCGGATGATGGTAACTCACCTTGCACTAGGTAAGTTTGTAATTGGGCAAGCGTCCAGCCTTTAAACGCAGCCAACTTCTCAAGATTTCCAGTATCAGGGAAAGCCAAGCCAGACTCCCAAAAGTTGACACAAGACTTACTCACACCCAAGTGCTGAGAAAATCGACGTTGGGATGTTGTGCCTCGTAATTCCTTGATTAATTGGGCTAATCGTTCTGCTTTAGTAGTCATATTAAAAAATTATACTTTTTTGGTGGAAATAAGTGTAATAACTTTAATTCGAGTGTACCGAATGATGTAAATTATTTAGAATAGTGACTAACTATCTGGACGATAATGACCAAACAATCAGTCAGTGCTGACTAAAGTGCAGTAGCAGTAAAAGCTTAAATCCTTATGTATTAAGGATTGTCGCTCTTACCACACCTACCCTTCCACATGCAGGCAAGCAATCGAAGGGCACTTACCGTCGTAGCCATTGGTTAATGAACTATCTTGATTTTAATCTAATCCAGATGGTATCCGTCCGCGTTTAAAGCAAATTATTTACACCACTATGTTTTTATGAGCGTTACTTCTCAACCAAGTTCTACATTCCAATCAATAGACCCAGCGTTGCTTAAGCCGCATCCAAATTACCTGTTGATTTACGGAGAAGAGGTAGATTTGTCTGATTTAGTTAACTTGATTCGTAACTTTCAATATCCTAGACCGTTGCTGGTTAACCAAAACAATACCATTGTCAGCGGGTATCCTTACTGGAAAGCAGCACTATCATTGGGCTGGAGTCGTATTGATGTTGAAGTTAGGCAGTTTCCAAATGAAGAAGCCGAATTGGAAGCACTACTACTCGAAAACGCGGATCGTAATAAAACCAATGAGCAGAAAGTGCGTGAAGCTATTGCTTGGGAACAAATAGAGAAAGCAAAAGCCAAGCAGCGACAACAATTTGCAGCTTCTTCTACTAATCAAAAATTAGGAAGAAATATAGATAAAACGCTTGTGGAAAATTTACCACATGCGTCTAAAGGTCTAACTCGTGACAAGGTAGCACAACTTGTTGGTTTAGGCAGCGGTCGTAATTATGCTAAAGCGAGAAATATTGTTACAACAATTGATAAGCTAATTCAATCTGGAGATAGCAAGTCCGCTTTTGATTTACGCTCATGTTTAAACGAACAAAGTGTAGATGCTGCGAATCGGCTCCTGAAAGGGTCTTTACCCAAGAAGAATATAGATACTCAAGAACGCAGTTGCTGGAATTGTGAATTTTGCAGTCGAGAGCAAACGGAAAATAATCACACTTATTACTGCTATAAGTTTGGTTTATTAAATTTTTTAAAACAAGATGCTTCTTCAAGAGGCGCCGATTGCTCAAAGTGGAGTTACCGATTAGCAACCAAGTCCGAGAATAACTCAATACCTAATCCCGAATATTTCAATATTTCACTTCCATCACATTTACAAGCTTTAATTGAGGATGCCGCACGAGCCGAATCAATGGCTTTAGCTGACTGGGTTTGTCATCATCTTTTAAAAGCAGTTAAGTTGTCTAAAACAAGTATGGGCAGTCACTAAGCAGGTATTTATGAGTAAGAAAGGTAATTATTCATCGAAAAAATGCCCCTGTCTTATTTGCCAAAAAACAAAAGGTTGTAAAAAAAATTTTGATGGTAGTCTCTTCTGCTATCACTCAAAACCAGAAGAGGCGCCTTCCGGTTACGTGTACATCCGAGAGTTATCAGGTGGCATGGGGCAAGAGTTTATTGAGCCAAGGGTTGTAGATGAATTATTGAAAGCAGCTACATCTATTCAAAGTCGAGGAAAAAAGGCATCGGCTAGGGAGATGTCTCTTTTAACTAATTTACCTGCATCTTGGGCTATGGCGGTACAAAAAGCTTATCCATCAAATTTTCCAGAATGGAACCATAACAATAATATGAGTTACAATAAACCAAAGCCAAAAAGCACTCACACGCTTATGGAAAATTTTCCACAAGCGTCAAAACAGGAAGTTTTAAGTGAGCTAGAACGGGACAAGCAATATAGACAGGTATTAAATCAGTTACAACTGCAAGAGACTCACCGCAATCATCTAAAACAAGCGCGTGGGTTAAGTGAGTTTATTGACTATATAGGTTTCCGCTCATGGCAGTCCATCCAAGTATCCAACGTTAGTGCTGGCTTACCAGGCGTAGTTAAGCGAGATGCTTTGTTTTATTTATGGGGCGCCAAAGGTATTTTCTTACCAATGCACAACGAATTGGAACAAATTATTGCATTTCAATTACTGGCAGATAATAAAGAGACTGGTAAGTATAAGTGGGGTTCTTCAGAACCAGTTGATGGAAATGGCCCACGCTTAAATAATGGGGAAATGCCTATTTGTTTCTGTCGTCCTCAAAAAGTTCAATTAGAGTCTGTTGGTTTTGCTGAGGGAGTTTTAAAGGCTTGGTCAGTAGCTTGTTTTCTACAACAAATAATAATTGGGGCGCCGGGAGCAATTTGGGACTGTAGCCCAAAGTTACTCAAGCGTTACTTGGAAAAATTTGCTTCTGAAAGAAATATTGAGCTTACAGATGTGATTATTGACTTGTATGTTGATGCTGGGATGCTGACAAATCAGCACATTATGCATCGTTACTATGAAACAATTAAGTTACTTCAAGAATGGGAATGTAAGCCAAGAATTGCTTGGTGGGGTCAATTTACTAAAGACAAGCCAGATATTGATGACTTGATTATTCAAGGAAATCAATCTCAAATAACTTATATTTCGGTTGATGAATGGATGAAGCTTTGGCCTATTGAGATACGCTATTGTTTACTAAATGACGATGCACGGTTCGACACACAAGATTGGGTGGCGCCTGTACAGCATCCTCATCGGTCAGAGTTAGGGTATTGGAAAAAAATGTTGAAAGATTTGGAAGATAGTTTGGAATGGGAATGGATTCCCAAAGCTGGCTTCAGCTTTATCGTTGAGCGAGAACTGATAGGAACGAATAATACCTTTGGTGGATTAATTTTACTTTGCAAGCGTAGTTATGACCCAGTGTCAGAGCAAGACCGAGTAGTAGTCCCAGCAGAAGCATTACACAAGGTTACAGATTTTATTAATTGTCTGGCGCGTTCTACTGGAAAGGTTTACTTGGTCAATAAGCTTAAGCAAGAAGAACTTCATAAATACTTGCACAAAGAAATAGCTGCTTATCGCGCGCGTGGAGGCAAAGTGTATAAACTATCTGAACGTATTGGTCGCCAGTCTGACGGGACTTGGGTATTTCCTGATTGTCAAATATCTGCCCAAGGACGTTTTATTACAGAGTCAGAATCAGGCTGGGTTTTCAACCATGCTCTGATTGCCAAAGAAAAAATTCCCCTCCCTAAAATAAATCAAGACTTACAAGAAGATGTTTTGAAACGTTTGGTTGCTGCAATGCGGAGCTTCTTTGGAGAATCTGGATTTATGCCGGCATTTTTCACAATGGCTTTTAATGTTGCTGGTCTGTTTTACGATGAAATCCAAGAAGAGGAAGGTTTCTTCCCGGTTTTAGGGCTTTATGGTGATGCTGGAACAGGAAAAACAATCGCAGCAAATACAGCACTTTCATTACTGGGTTTAGACCATCGAGCAGCACTCCATAAAACCTCTGAAAGTGCTTATCACGAACGATTTAAGCTTATGGGTGGATTGACGCAGTTTCTTGATGACCCCGATAAAGCTCAAATTGCTTGGATTTGTCAGCAAGTGAAAACACATTATGGCGCCGGGTCACGCTTTGTCAGAGAAAATAATCAAGACCCTCATAGTCCCCTGATGGTCGCTTCTAATTATTCGATTGGGGATGATGACCCAATAGTTCTGTCTCGGTTGGTTCGCTTAGTTTTTGAAGAAACTCCTAACGTTATTGCTTTTAGCGAACTACGCTCAGTTTCTCGCGTTTGTTCGTCTGTTTTACCTGAGTTAATTAAATTCGGCTATCCCCAAGAAGAAGTTAAAAATTTAGAATCCCAACTAATAGCAAAGTTACCAGCAGCTCATGCGAGGTTAGCATCAAGTTTAGCGCTTGTTGGGTACTATGCTTTTCGATTGGCTGAACTAAGTGGCGCCGTATCCAAAACAGAAGTTTGGAAATACCTTTCGTTATTATGTGGTGATGCTAACGAAGATGAATCAAAAAAAGCTTCGCTTGATGATTTTATCGATAGACTTTTGATATTACGGTCACAAACAGAAATTGGTGAGTGGAATTGCCGCCTAATTACCGAAGATGGTAACTCGGAAAATTGTAACTATAAATCACTCGCGGTTTACCTACATGGAGTTTGGTCGTTGATGTCGCGTTACTTTAAAAACGACTTACCTTATAGTCAAAAAATGATTCGCCAACAAATTGAAAAAGCAGGAGGTAAGACCTGTAGCAAGCAGAAGTTCCACTGTGACAAAGACTCGTCAATTATGTATGGGCGCCTGAAAGTCAATTTTAGACTTGATACTGATGGAACTCCCATGCTTCCTTGTCCTCCAGAAATGGTAACTCGCAGTTGTGTGGAAATACCGATTGGGTTGCTTTTAGACCGAGTGCATAGCTTTGAAATGCTTCACGAATCAAATATTGAAGCTGAAGAAGCATAGTAACTCCCATAACATTCAAGCGTCCTAGGACTAAACCTGGTAACTGCTGAAATGTTTATAAAACAGTCATTTCAAGAATTTTGAACAAGATTGTTACCACAGTTTCCGCCTTGATTCAACGAAATAGTGTTTTAGGAACAAAAACACCTTTTCGTCAAAATAAAGTTCAGGGCGTAAAATAATAGTAAAATCTCCTAAACTTTAAAAGGCTGGCAATATATGACAGTAACTACTGCCAAATGGACGCTTGATGATTATCACCTCATGATTCAAGTCGGTCTCTTAAAAGGCCGTAACGTCGAACTATTAAACGGAGAAATTGTTGAGATGCCACCAGAAGGTCCTGAACATGCCCAGTTAAGTACGGATGCAGGTGATTATCTGCGTCCTTTGCTTGGAGAGAGAGCAATTGTGCGTGATGCAAAGCCAATTACAATACCTGCAACTGGTTCGGAGCCAGAACCTGACCTGGCGATTGTCCAACCACTAAGAACGCTTTATCGAACCCGTCACCCATACCCTGAAAACGTCTTTTTGATTATTGAATATTCAAACACCAGCTTAAGCAAAGACTTAGATGCTAAAAAAAAGGCTTATGCTATGGCAGGTATTTTGGAATATTGGATTGTAGATTTAAAGAATCGGCTTCTCAAAGTCTTTCGTAACCCAGTTAACAATGATTATATGGATGAAATAACGCTTTTAGAAGGAGAGGTTAGTCCTGTTTCTTTTCCTGAGATAAAGATTCCTGTAGAACGGTTATTAACATAACTAATACTCAGAAAATAGCCGAATCAATAATTTTTTCACAATAATAAACTTAAAAATTATTGCATATATAAATTCATCTCTGTTTATAATATTAGCCTAAAAGCCGCTATTTTAGCGGCTTTTAGCATTTGGACATATTGATTTTTCTAAAATTAGACCAATTTATCTATACTAGTTTAGGAAATTTATTCTTGTTCTCTATACCTGTGCTTATAGAAAAATAATAAGAGTCAATCAAATTGGCATAAACATCATTTCAGAGAATAATCTCTATACATAAATCAGGAAAAATTGCATGATATTTTATTTATTATTTATCTTTAAAATTAGTAACTATAGTAACTAAAAGAAATAAACAGTTATTATCCTTGCCGTATCAGTGTTTCAGCAGTTACTGATTAACGATAACGAAAGAAATATATTTAGTTATTTGAGTTACTTGTTAACAAGTAGTATTTTACGTATGCTACGCAGATATCAAATGATAATAAATTTACTTATTTTCAGCTATTATACGTATTTTTAAACATTCATTTTATACTTTGCATTATAATGTTAACAATATTATTACTTAATATAACTAAGGTTTAAAGTAATATAAGTTACGTATCAACAAATTTAATTTGGCTGGAGAAAAATTTCATCAATATCAGCCAAATGTCTTATTTTTATTCATCTGATAATGAGGTAAAAGGATAGATAACACTCAGTTGTTTCTGTGACTATGGAATCAAATGCAAACAACAAAAATTCGGAATTTCCGAAACTTAATCTTCTAAAATATCCAATTTGTCCTTTATCCGTGATAGCAAGTGGAGTGATGATACTGGATATAAGCATTAATCAGAGCTTTGCTGGCATTGTACAGTTAACCATGTTTGCTGTTGGTGGAGTTGCAATAATTTGGCGCCGTAAGTTCAATCGATGCTTGAATTACCTGGTAACGTTTAACAATCGCTATAAGATTACAAGTACTTCATTGATTTTGATTGGAACGGCTTTGTTTTTTGATGCCCTTGCCACTCCTGCACAAGCACAGTTCTTCCAAAGT
This sequence comes from Calothrix sp. PCC 7716, assembly GCF_019977735.1. Lineage (GTDB taxonomy): Bacteria > Cyanobacteriota > Cyanobacteriia > Cyanobacteriales > Nostocaceae > Dulcicalothrix. Next base: position 9,170,852 of record NZ_AP025018.1, read on the forward strand.
GCAGAAACTTGGATGACAGGACAATTTACAGGTGCGGATGAAGCTATTGTTTTATCATTCAACGTACTGCGGGGATTGTTCATACTTTACTTAGGAATTTCTTTGGTAAGAGTTATTCAAGCAGCTCGCCAAGATGAGGATTGGACAAATTTAGCTCGTACACCGATGATTATCTTAATTGCAGTAACTATGGGCGATATTCTGGCAAATTTGATTATTGGTGGAGGCGGTGGTGGCGCCGCTGGTGGAGGTGGTGCTGGTGGCGGTGGTGCTGGTGGAGGAGGTTAAATATGGAGTCAAATAAATCAAAACAGCGTGTTGTTAATGCGACTTTAGGAAAGCAACCTAACATTGGTCCATTTCCTGCCGACCAATTAATTCCTTGGGCTATAATTTGCGCTTTTTCTTATTACTTGTGTCATGGATTACTAAAACTCAACTGGGTTTGGACTATGGCTTGCGCTGCTTGGGGAATTTCTACTTGGTGGATACTGACTGCTAATGGTGCTTGGAGAATTTTGTCAAAGTTTGTAGCGACACCTAATTGGACAAGAGTACGTTGTTTATATCAGCCAATTATGGAGTCAAAAACCATTAGTACCAAAAAGTCCCGTAGAGTTAAACGCAGGAGCAGGGGTTGATGGTGAAATCAAAAGTCGGTAAGCGTATTGTTGATAATGGGGAAAGTAAAGTTAGCTTAACACCTGTAGAAGATACATTAGCGCTAGTTACTATGTTGCAAATCAATCTTCAGGGTCGCTCAATAGGCGCCTACGTTTTAAGAAAAGGAACCGACAACTTTTTGATTCACTTTGGTTTTGAGTGTATGGGGGTTCACTCAACGCTACGCACCGAACAAATTGACCCTGTTTTTGATGCTATCGAATCTGGGTTGAAAGATTTACCACAAGGTGAGCGCTTGACGATTCATTTAGGTTCGTTTACTGACGATACGGTAAGGCAACAGCAGCTAAAGGAATTAACACAAACGGCGCCTAACAAAGAATTGCAATATTTACTAATGGGTGAGCGTCGTCGAATTCAGCAATTAACTCAGCTTGGGGTTCGCAAACCAAAAATGCTGCGGTTGTATTGCACTTACACAATTGAACCTGATAGTGCTGGAACTTCTGATGTTATCGAAAAGCTACTCTCTAAACTCGAACGAGGATGGAAGTCATTTACAGGAGAAATTAGCGAATTACAATTTATTGGCATCGAACGCTTATTACAGGCATCTTTTACAGATGGATTTCAACTTTGGGAACAACTACTGTCCAATAAAATGGGTTTGGATATTCGCCCATTAAGCGCGTTGGAACTTTGGGAAGAAGTTTGGCTGCGGTTTAATGGTACAACTCCTCGCCCCATTCCTCAACTTTTGATTCTAGATGAAGACGGGTTGCGAGAGGAAATTTATTCAGATGTTGCCCCCGCATCTTTATTAATGGAATCTGAGCTATCAATTCCCGTTGCTGATAGACGCTGGGTGCATATTGGTTCTAAATATATAGGAGCGTTGACATGGGTAGATAAACCTAGTGGGTGGATGGACAAAGAGCGGCAAATGCGTTATTTGTGGTCTGTTTTATCACGAGAACGAGTCTACGACACTTCAATTTATTGTCAACTAATGCGAGCAAACGAGACGATAGTCAAAACTAATATGCAGCGTCTTACTAAACAAGCAAACACTTCTGCAACTTTGGCACAAGAGAAAAACTCGGTTGATGTTAAATCATTGCTTAACATCAAAAAATCTATTGCTGCACAGGAAGAACTTTATGAAGGCGCCGTTCCTATTCATATTGCAGTTGTGTTTTTGGTATATCGTCAAAGTCGCGAACAGTTAGATGAAGCTTGTCGTTACTTGCAATCATGCTTCCTGCGTCCAGCATGGGTTGTCAGAGAAACAGAATATCCTTGGCGCATTTGGCTACAAACTTTTCCTATAACTTGGGAACGCTTGATGACTGCACCGTTTAATCGACGGTTAGTTTATCTCAGTAGCGAGGCGCCTGGACTAATGCCATTGGTGCGAACAAAATCTAATGATGACAGGGGCTTGGAATTAATTGCATCAGAAGGAGGAACACCTGTATTTATCAATTTGTATACTCAGCACAAGAATTTAGGATTATTCGCAACCACGCGCGCGGGTAAAAGTGTTCTGGCATCAGGTATTCTAACGCAAGCACTAGCTCATGGTATGCCAGTGGTAGCAATGGATTACCCAAAACCTGATGGAACAAGTACCTTTACTGATTACACTCGGTTTATGGGTGAGGATGGAGCTTACTTTGATATTGGTAAAGAGTCAAGTAATTTGTTTGAGTTACCTGATTTACGTTTGCTTCCTCCAAAACTCCAGCAAGAAAGGTTTGAAGATTACAAAGATTTTCTTGCTACAGCAATACTGGCAATGGTAACTGGTACTCGTCGTGGTTATAGCGGCGCCCAATCACAGGTTATTACCGATACAGTGCGTTCGATTTTAGCACTCGCGCTCAAAGCTTTTTTCAGTGACGACTTAATTAGAGACCGTTACGCTGCGGCATACGTCAATCGCTTTGGTTCGGATGAATGGGCTACAATGCCTACTTTGCATGACTTTTTAAGTTTTTGCTCCCATGAACGCTTACGGCTTGATTCGCTAACAGGTGATACCAAAGCTGCTTTAGAAACTATCCGATTACGGTTAAGATTTTGGCTCTCATCACGGGTTGGTCAAGCTTTGGCACAACCTTCTACTTTCCGGAGTGACGCACGCTTATTAATCTTTGCTCTACGTAACTTATCTAATGATGAAGACGCCGCAATTTTAAGCTTAAGCGCTTATAGTGCCGCACTACGCAGAGCTTTAGCCGCACCTGCCAGCATCTTCTTTATTGATGAAAGCCCAATTTTATTTGAATACGATTCGATTGCCGCACTTGTAGGAAGATTATGCGCCAACGGAGCAAAAGCAGGAATAAGAGTAATTTTATCCGCCCAAGACCCAGATACAATTGCTCAATCTTCATCAGGGGCGAAGATTTTCCAAAACTTAACTACTCGGCTGATTGGACGTATTCAACCGACTGCAATTGACAGTTTTGTAAACATTTTAAAGTATCCGCAAGAAATTATTTCTCGGAATGCAACAGAAAGCTTTTTTCCAAAAAAGGAGGGTGTTTACTCACAATGGCTTTTGGATGATAACGGTATTTATACTTTCTGCCGTTATTATCCAGCATTTAATTTGTTAGCAGCAGTAGCTAATAACCCTCAAGAACAAGAGCAACGAACGCTTGCTTTGGCACAGTACCCTGATAAATTTGTGGCTTTGACAGAGTTTTCAAAACGATTAGTTGGGTCGATGTAGGGAGAATTATGAAGAAAATTCAACAAATCACGTATGGTGTTTTTGGCGCTGTAGTAATATCTACTATTGGATTAACAAGTGCTTATGCATTAGAAATACCAATCCTTCAAAATAATCCATTAGCTCAACTTTTTGACCAATGGCAACAGCAGCTAACTTCTTTAAATCAATATGTATCCTCAATTCTTTCTCAGAAACTAGAATCATTAAGTCAATCTTTAAATGAAGATTTGCAAGCGACTATTAATGATACAATAGGCACGTTAGGATTACCAGATTCTACGGAAGCTAGAGAAAAGATTGAGGATGTTGTGGCAACTTCAGATACATCTGTTAATGGTGTTGAACGAGCAACTAACGAAGTAGACCGTCAAATTACTCGCGCGGATAGTAACACAACTTTGAGTAAAGCTGGTCAGCTAATTACTAAACAAAAACTCGAAAAAACCCAAACTTCGATTGAACAAGTTGAAGCAGATGCGGATGCTGCGAATGAGGAAGTGGTTACGCAAAATGTTATGAAGCGTATTGCTCAACAAAACGCTCAAACAGCAGCTATTTTAGGAGCGATGCGAACTGATGGTTTAAAATCTCAGCAATCTCAAGATTTGGCAAATCTTAATTTGACTAATATTTCCCGCTCTTTGGATGGTCAAAATCAAGCTCGTCAGAAGGAAAGTGTTGGTCAAGGTTTTAGTAATTTACGTACAGCAGCACAAGCACGTTTGTTTTGAGGGCAGTAAGTAGTTGGGAGTTCTAAAGTAAAAATTTGGATTTATGAAACGAACCGCTAAGGACGCTAAGGAAGGGAGGAAGAGAGAAAGAGAGGAGGAGGACTATATATGTTGTTCTCTCTCCATCTAAAACTACTACCTTTCTTATTTGCTCAAGCTCAACCCCCTAACCCTGGTCAAGCAGCTTCCACAATTACACAAGATGGTTTAGCTGCGAGTGAAGCTGTGGCACAAGCTATGGACAAGATGTGGAGTGATGTGTTGGGGGGTGGATTGTATGGCGCCATTGCCAACCTTGGAACATTCTTTGCTGTTGGCACTTTACTAATTTTTATCGTCCAATGGACACGGGAGATGGTAGACGGTGATAGTTCTAAAGGGTTTACAGAAATAATCTGGATAATTGTGGTGATAGTCCTACTTGCAAATAACGGTAAACCATTAGCTGATGTTACTCAAGGGTTGAGGGGAATAATTAATCAGACAAACCAAACTCTATTAGCTTCAACATCAGCATCTGTCCAGTTGCAAGAAGCTTACCAGCAAGTAATGCTCAAAACAGGGAGAGGAGATGCGATTCAATCATTAATTGTTCAGTGTAATGCAATTGCTGACCCTACCCAACAAAATGAATGCTTGCAAAATGCCTCACAACAAGCTCAAGAAATTGAATCTCAGCTTGATAATGATAATCGTCCAGACTGGCTTAAGGGTATTAGTGATTTTTTTAATACCAACATTTTTCAGTTAGCTGTACGTGGCTGGTTGTTAGCGCTGGCTATTGCTTTCCAGTGGATAGTTGAAGTTTGTATGCTACTGACTGCTTTACTCGGACCGCTTGCTGTGGGAGGTTCATTACTTCCTGTGGGTCAAAAAGCCATTTTTGCGTGGTTAACAGGTTTCTTCTCGGTAGGAATGATAAAGCTCTGTTTTAATATAATTTCTGGTTTAATCGCCACGATGGTGTTGAATTCTGCTAATAACGACCCAATGATTTTTGCTTTTGCCATTGGCATTCTTGCTCCGATTTTATCTGTAGTTTTAGCAGCAGGTGGGGGATTGGCAATTTTTAATAGTTTTTCTAGTATTGCAAGTTTTGGACTTTCCACAATAGTTACTAGGATGGTTAATAAATTTTAAATAACTCAATATTAGGATTTGTTATGAATGTTGTAGATAAAAAATTAGATTCAGGTACTCAGGAAAGTAAACGGCTGAGGTTTTTAAATCGCACATCAAAAAGGTTTTCTACTGGCGATACTTTAGCGTTATTTGCTGTTGGGACTTTTGGACTAAATATTATTACATTTTTGATACTTTTACTACTGTACGGTTCGTATTCTCAATTAAGTAAGAAGGCGCCTCCAAGCTTAGTACAATTAGAAACAGGTAAATCAGTTACAGTAGCACCTATCGGTAGTCTTGAACGTACCCCTCAAGTAGTATTGCGGTTTGTTGCTGATACGATGTCGTTAATGATGAATTGGTCGGGAACATTACCACCAAGTACAAATGAAGATGCACGATTACCAAAACCTGACCCAGGTATAGACATTCGTTCGTTAACTAATGCACGAGGTAAAGTTGCCTCTGGAGCTTGGCAAGCATCTTACACTTTATCTGAGGATTTTCGTAAAGAGTTTTTAAAAATGCTTGCTGAAATTACTCCACCTGGAGTGTTCAGAGGGAAAACACAAGTAGTTTTAATTCCGCTTTCGATACAATCACCTGTTAAAATAGCTGATGGTAAATGGAAAGTAAAAATGATTGCTAACTTGACCGTATTTGACCAAGGTAGTAATCTAGGAGAAGTGATTCCTTTTAATAAAGAAATTTTTGTACGAGCAGTAGAGGCGCCTGAATCTCCTAATAAAGTTGATGGAATAGCAGCGATAGTTTATCAAGTTCGTTCGAGCGGGTTAGAAATTTATGCCATCCGAGATTTACCGCAGGAGAATTTATAATGCAGTCAAAAGAACATGATAATAATTTAATAGAAGTAACTCAGGCACAACAAGAACCATCCGAAACTTCTAACTCAAACTGGGATACAGAAAGTTTTGCTCGATTGTTAGGGCTGAGTGAAGAAGAGGTTAATTTTAACAGTTCAAAATCCTCTGATGATTCAGCCGTAGAAAGCCCAACTCAAGAAGTAGAAAATAATGTTATCGCTCAGTCAGAACTATTTGATGACCCACAATTAGGTAAAACACAGCCGACTTTTGCTACCAATCCGTTTGCGAAATTCGGTGCCGTAGGTTTAGTAATGCTGGTTGTATTTGGTGCTGGAGCAACATTTCTAAATACAATTATGTCTGGCAGGCTTAGGGAGGCGCCTAAAATAGCAACTAAAGACAATTCAAAACCAAAGCTAGAAATAGCTCCAGATATAAATCAACAAGAAGCAGAAACAGGAAAACTAAAAGCAGAATTGGCTTTGGGAAGTCAGGCACAAAAAATTAAGTCAGTGGAGCGTTCTAAAAATCCTAAAACTCCTATTCGAGAAAGAAAAGTAATAAAACCTGCCGCAAAACCAATAGCTTCAACACAACAAGTACGCCCACCCCAAATTTATAATGCTCCTCGTCCAAGTTACCAAGCTAGTAGATACTATCCTCCTATTGTTGCCTCAAACCGAGGATTTCAACCAGTAGTAAATCCAGTAGTAAGTAAAGTTCCAACAGTTGCTCCTAAAAATACTGTGTCGGCGCCGACTGCTATCAAGCAAGCAACTGACCCAATGGAAGAATGGACAGCAATTAACCGCTTAGGAAGTTATGGTAACACCGAAATTGCTTCTAACTCTTTGCCTGCATCTGATACATCCAACACCCAAGAGCCAAGTAATACTGTAGTAGATACCGCAGTTAACAGAGAACCAACACAAATTACAATTCCTCGTGCTACCCCTGTTTTAACGGTATCGAGTCAAACTGTTGAAACTATTAATTCTCTCGAACCACTTCATGGAGAAGAAACTGCAATAATTAATGGCGCCCCCGTAGAACAATTAACAGTAGGCGCCAGTGCATCAGGAAAGTTAACTACTCCCTTAATTTGGGGTAAAAATTCAAACAATAACACTGATAAAAAATCAACTCAGGGAGAAAAGTTTATTGTTGAGCTTACCGAACCATTAACCACTGAGGACGGTTTCATTACCCTGCCAAAAGGTTCTCAAATAATTGCTCAGGTAGACAACATCCAGAAATCTGGATTTGTACAACTACAAGCAACACAAGTTGTAATTGAGGGTAAAGAATATGTCCTTCCAGCAGGAGCAATAAGTATTCGTGGTAAATCTGGTCAACCACTAATGGCATCGAAGTGGGGAGACAAAGGAGGAGAAATAGCATCGCGCGACGCAGAAACATTTGTTGTTGGTTCTTTAGCAAAAGTAGGTAAAGTTCTTAACCAACCAAAAGAAGAACAAATCTCTACGAATAGCGGTTTTGGGGGTACAACTACTTTCTCTTCTAATCGGCGAGGTCGTACCAATATTTTGGGAGCAGTTTTAGAAGGTGGCTTTGAACCATTAACTCAACAAATGTTAGAACGAAATCAACGCGCTAGGGCATCCATTCAACAGCAAGAAGAAGTTTGGTATGTCAAAGCTGGTACTAATGTTCAAGTCTTTATTAATAAGTCCTTCGAGTTTTAATCATGAAAGCTTGTGTACAAACTATAGTGGTTATCGCTTCAACTTTTGTAATGGCGTTTGCAAGCCCTTTCTTAGCGTCAGCCCAAACAGTCAATTCAAAAGGAGTACGTCAGATATCACAAGATGTAGCGACTGGAAATAGTAGCAACGAGATACCAGAAATTGAATTATCACCAGGCTATGGAGTTAACATCTCTTTTATCAAAAGCGGTGAGATAGTAGAAAAAGTATGGTTGGATAATCCTGCTATTGCTTCACTTGATGTCGATGGTTGCTTATCTGGGTTAGGGCGCCAATGTGAAACACCAGGTGCAACAGTATTACATTTACGACGGATTAACCCTTTAAAAGTAACGCAGTTACCCAAAACCAATAGCAGCTTGTTGACGGTAGTCGCTAAGGGTAGCAAGTCGCGCCAGGTATATGTATTTCGAGTCTCAATGGGTGATTCAACGCCCAAATATCACACAATCGAGGTGATACCAACACCCCAAGAACCAGAGATTATAATATTTCCTGGTGCCACTAATACATTGCTGTTTATGAGCAGAGGGTTTGAAATTGCCCAACGACAACGTTTAATTTCACGCGATTCTCGCTTATGGCGCCGTATTGAAAACTTTTTGGTCAATGTTAAAGCAGGAGAGTCAATAGAAAACGCTGCCCAGCAAAGTGGAATTTCTTTACAGTTAGTTAATCGATTAATGCAGCTAGGTCAAAATAGCCAATTTAATAATTTAAAACAGCGTGTAATAAATAATTAAAATAAACCCTTCCTTTCTTTTTCTTCCTTTGCGTACTTTGCGTACTTTGCGGTTCGTTACATTAATATCTTCCTAATCATCAGATAAAAAAATGAAAATATTAAACCATCCTTTTCGCCTAGCATCTAAAGTCAGCTTATCAATACTAATATTTTGTGCAATAATACTCATATCCCAAGCGCAAAGTATATCTAGCTCTCCATCAATTCCAACTCAAGTTCCTACAATTGCTTGGCAGAATAGTCGTATACCAGATTGGAATCAAATAACTTTTTCCAGAATGCCAGCCATCAGCGAATCAGGGTCTTTTCAAGCACCTACAGATGTGACTCAAAAGTTAGGATATGACCCTTCTCGTAACTGGAATGCTGGGCAAACTCCAGATTCATTCACGATGTTAGGTGATTTTCAAGATTCTTTTGAACTACAAAAGTTTTCACTTAATGACATTTCTCAAATTGCTAACTTAAATTTGGATAAAGTGACCTTGAAAAGTTTTGGTATTATGAAAAAGCAAACTTTGGCAAGCTTAGTTCAAGCAATTCCTGATTTAAAAGCAGTTTCCATTGCTCAAGTCAAACCAATTTATGATGTACTTTCTCAAGATTTATCTAATTCATTTGATGCAAATCAAACAATCGGTAACTTGTTACAGCAATCTCCACATTTAGGTAAATTAGATTTTACTCAACTAGATTTAACATCTTATAATGTGGACTCTATTCCTGAATTATCGGCAACTCCAATTGGTGCATTTGACAAGTGGCAAGGAGCTTATATTGAGGAAATACCAGGATTAAATAATGTACCTTTCTCCCAATTCCCCAATCCTATCAACTTAGTTGGTACAGAAGTTGGTATTGTTGATATAGCTTTTGGTACTGATGAACAATTGCGTAACCGGACTATTTCTGGAAGCGAACAAGAAGGGTTTGCAGTGCAGTGTGATAAAGATTGTGCCCATGTGGAGCTATCTGGTTCTGAGACAGTTTCTGGAAAAGCTTGGGTAAGTGGAAAGTATCAATTAGTTAAGGGTGGAGAGGGAATTCTTGGTTCGGTAAATGGTGGAAAAGAACCCACGGGTAGAAATCTGTTTGGTGATGCATTTAAAGTTGCTGTTTGGGATGTATCAGAAGTTGATGGAATGATGTCTCAAGCTTTATTCTTCCGGGCTTGTATGCGGAATAGTTTTGTTGATTTAGGGTGTACACCGTATTTTATTGGCCCTGTTCCGTTTATAACTTACAAAGAAAAAGACCCGATTTTTCTGGGTTCAATTAATGGAGGCGCCGACAATTCTACTTCTACTCCCACAGGGTTAAAGAGTAGCGGTTTTACATTTAATCAATCTCCCTTTCTTTCAAGTAGCAGCGTATCGAATTTGTTGCCAGCAGTTAAAGGTAATTGTTCTAAACAACATTCATCAGGTACAAATATTGATGCTTTAAGTGCTGCAATATCGGGGACAGAAAGCAACTATAACTCGGTAGGTAATTATTTGTGTGACTCTTCGGGTAATTGTGGTCGTCCATTAGGCGCCATGCAGTTAATGTCATATCGTCCTGATGTGCGGAGAATTATTACAAGTAAATCAGGTGGAACAGAATTTCTTGCTAAGTTGGATAAAGGAGATAAAATTACAGGTGAGGAAATGACGCAATATTTTCCACCCTCTGAACAACAGACTTTAATTGCATCTGATGTTAATCAATTACTTGATAGCGCTCAAAAGCAGATTGACCCAACTACTGTCCAAGCTTTTACCGGAGAACGCTTAATTGAGCGCACGGGTCAAATGTATTTTGCTGGCGCCAATATTCCTGTTGATGCTTCGATTAGCGATGTTAGCGGAAAATCATCCATTCGAGAATATGGCAGTAATGTTGCTAGTCAGTATTCTAAATCATTACAAACAATGGGTTGTACTGATTAAGAGGCAGAGCGTTTATGCAACCAATATTAAAACGACCTTTTGGTTTAAAATTTGCTAAGTATCAAGTACTTGTATTAATAGGAATTGCTAAAATTGTTATCTTGATACTTTTATTCAAGTTAAATTTTACTTTCCATAACCCTACTCCTACTTGGGAAAATGCGCTCTCTAACACACCGACTTCACTGCTCAAAAAAGTATTGTCTGTAGATGCAGTTCGTGGAATAGAGCAGAAATCAGTCAAAGTAATGCAAATTTCATCAAACGGTGCGAGTAAATTATATTTGTTTGACTATCATTCACCAAAACTCTGTGGAGCAAAGGGTTGTATTTATTCGATGTATACCGAGTCCGGTGAGTTGATTCTACAAGTAATCGCAAATCCTTATTTACCACCGCTTGTAAATTTGTTTCAAGTTTCTGAAACTGTTAATCAAAAGTTTCCTTGCTTAGTAATTACACAAAGTACAGCGAATGAAAACATGCTTTCTCGCACTTTATATTGCTATCAAGGTCATGAATACGCGCGCTTTAACGAGTCTTTAACAGCAATAGATACTAATTTGAAGCCGGAGAAAGGAAAGTGAGTACATACTCGGAGCAACAAGTTGTAGCAAATACGGTGCCAACGTTACAAATAGAAAGATTAGCGGATTTGATGAAATCGCAATCTGGATTAGTATTACTGGGTTGTTTTGTTGCTATTGGTGTTTTTAAGTTTTTATCAGGAGGTAATTATAAAGGAAAAGTGGCTACGAGTTATTGGGGTAGAAACCGTGAGAAAGCGCGCGCTTCTATTAAAGCGAATAGGCAGATTGCTAAACCTACCCGTAACTCTGTTGCACTATATGTTGGTACTCCTTCACAAATGCGTACTCGTTTAAACGCTGAATGGCGCCGTTTAGGTTTACTTCAAACGCAAACAACTTTTTGGAGCAATTTGAATAAGTTTATTTCATCAAATCAAACTTTATATGTTCCAGATGCTCAAAGAGGTGTAGCTGTTATCGGCGCCGCTGGTTCAGGTAAAACTTTTTCAGTGATAGACCCTTTAATCCGTAGCGCTTTTGACCAAGGGTTTCCTATGTGTCTTTATGATTTTAAATTTCCGGCTCAAACTAAACGGGCTGTAGCTTATGCCATGAAACGCGGTTATACAGTGCGCGTATTTGCACCAGGTTTTCCTTTAAGTGAGACTTGCAATCCTTTGGATTTATTAGCAGATGAGGAAGATGCTATTGCAGCAGGACAACTTACACAGGTAATTTCGCGTAACTTTGACCGGGGAGGTAACGCAAGTAGCGATAAATTCTTTGAAGAAGCGGGAGATTCTTTGGTTGAAGGTATTTTACTTGTGACAAAGGCAATTAAAACTCTAACTGGGGAAGAAAAATACTGCGATTTGATGATGGCACAGGCGATTTTATCTTTACCAAATTTACCTGCACGCTTGGAAACTGCCTCTATTGAAAAGCTGAAAGTATGGACTTCGCGACCGCTTTCTCAATTAATCAGCGTCAAGGACTCAGAAAAAACGGCTGCATCTATTATTGGTACAGCGCAAAGAATGTTTCAACGTTTTCTAAAACGCGATTATGTTGGCGCCTTCTGCGGTAAAACAACACTACCGTTGGACTTGGACGGCAAACAGTTAATAGTGTTTGGGTTGGATAGAAATAACCGAGATATTGTTGGCCCACTGCTGGCTGCTATTTTACATATGATTGTTACACGCAACGTATCGCGCACAACACCACGTATTGACCCTTTGGTGGTGGCGTTAGATGAATTACCAACTCTTTACTTACCTGCGTTGGTAAATTGGCTGAATGAAAATAGAGAGGATGGTTTTGTAGGCATTTTAGGATATCAAAACATCGCCCAGCTTGAAAAAGTATATGGCAAAGAGTTCGCACGTGCAATTTTGGGAGGTACTGCAACCAAGTTCATTTTTAACCCCCAAGACCCAGAGTCAGCAAAGTTGTTTAGCGACTATTTGGGAGAAATGGAAATTAAGTTTAGCTCTAAGTCACGCAGTACTGGGAAAGGGGGTGGTTCTCATAGCACCAACGAACATCATCAAAAACGGCATCTGTTGGAACCAGCGCAGTTTGCCAAGATGGGTACTGGTAAAGCAGTAATTATTAACCCAGCTTACACTCGTGGTGGTGAAGCCTATGTTCCTCTGCTGCAAAAAGTCAAAGTTCCTACTGCTGATATTGCTGAAATGAATTGGTCACAGGATAAGTGGGATTTTGTGCGTCAGAAATTAATTCAACAAAATTCTTCTCAAATTAGTGACTCTGAACGTTCGCAGCAATTTATGGAGCGTCGTGAGTTAGCAGAAAAATTGTTTCCTGCACCATCTCAATCAAATCATCTGCCATCTCCAGAAGAATTAGCACATGTTTTTTAAGTATTTTTAAGGAGTCAATAACGTGCAACTTTTGCAACTTAATTCTAATGAAGAGATTTCTTCTGTTTTATCACTTTATCCTGAGTGGCAGAAAATGGTTCTTGAAACCATCGATAAACCACCTTTAGAGAGTGATTTTTTACCAAAAATAATCGAAGTATTTGACCAATATGGCTTGTTAGCAGGTAAAGTTTATGGTTGGTTCTCCTATGAGTGTACTCGAACTGTTCAAGAAGAGAGTGCGTTTACCGCTTGGTTAATTGATGAGGAATTAGCTGTTTTTTACATTGGCTCTGACCTAATTATCAATCGTCTTCAAATATTAACATCAGCACTAGGAGGTTTATTATAATGCCTGATATATTTATAGTTGACTCCAGCGATGCAAATGCACTTCAACAGCATTACGAACAAGTCATTGAAGCATTATTACGAACCATACTCGATGCCAAAGAGAAGAATAACGAAAAACAAGGCTTGCAAATATTTGATAATGACAGGCTAATTTACGGACGAGATGGGAATCAATTTCGTGATGAGGTATCATCTTTTTCTGGGCAACTTCTTAACCCTGAAGTCATTGCCCAACTTCAACAATTACGCGCAACGAAAGTAGGGGAGGTTGTGGAAGGAGCAACAAATAAAAGGGTTGAGTTCGATGGGCAAGTTGTTTTACAATCTGATGAAAACGGTAAGGTAATCGTTAATACTTTACTACAGCAAGAAGTTGCTCAAATAAAAGAATATCAAGGAGCGCGCGATACTAATAATTTGCCTCAGACAAATAAGACTGGGCAAATAATTACTCCTGGCTCAACGCGAATAATGCAATCACTGCAAGCGCTAGAAGACAGTCCATTAAAAACTTTACTCAGTACATCTGTTCAACAGTTACAAGCAGAAATCAAAGCATTGCAGCAAGAACGTGGTTTATATCACGAGTTGGTTGAAAGAAGATTACGGCAACCATTAAATACTTCATGGTGGCAGCAAGGCATTGAGAATATGACAACTGTATTGAGTAGTATTGGTTCTGCAATGAGAATGGGTGTACAAGAGTTTAAAGACAATTCCGAAAAACGTACAATTGCTACAACTCTTAGAGATTTATTTCATCTGCAAGCACAACCAGGAGTAAATCATTACCAAGCTGGTGACTATCAAATTTCTCGTAACGGTTCAGAGTATGAGGTTAAAGAGTTAACTACAGGCGCCTCAATAATGGAGTTTCGTTCTACTCCCTTGGGTGTAAAGGTTGAAAAAGGTGATTTGGAAAGCGTACATCTTAAAAATATTAACGCTTTGCAACACTCTTTAGAACGAAATGAACCCATTCCTGCATCGTTTGCTCCTGTTGGTAAGCAAGAAGCTGAGTATTTTGCGCGCGTTGAGAAAGTTACAAATGCTCTTGTGCAGTACGCTGTTACGCAAAAAAGAGAAGTAGAAATAGACGGTGTGTTCTCTTATAAGTGGCAAGCTAGTCCAGATGGAAAAGTCAGCATCGATGCCAAAGATGGACGTGGCACTTTGTTAGAAAAATCTGGAGGACAGCTTAGAACTAATATGAGCGAGCGAGATTTAATTTATTTTGAGCAAATTTTACCTAAGTTGCAACCTACTCGTAAGCAACAGGATGCAAGTACTGCTCAATCACAAAAAGCTGCAAATAGCGGATTGGAAAGATAGATTGACGCTTTTTTATGGTGCGTAAAAGTGCTTTTATATGAGCGTTACTTTGATTGTTGATGGTGCGTGAAAGCATTTTAATTTTTCGTTTTGTTGATGATTGTAATGACTTTCACGCACCCTACCTACATTTTACAAGAATATGAAATTATCTGATTTGAACTTGTTGATAGACTCTGGTATGCCAATTGTGTGTGTAAATGCTCCAGTGCAGGAACGTATGACAGTACTGGCACATATTTATCATAAATGTGGAATTAGCAGAAATCTTCCTGTTTATCTATGGAATGAGGGTTGGGGATATTTTAACCAGGTAGAATGCGATTTGGAAGATAAAATAGTGTTTTCCGAATTCGAGAGCGGTTTACAGCCCAAAAATGAAAGTGTTTTAACAGCTTTTGACTATTTACTAAACAACGAATCGGAAGGAATTTATATTCTTGAAAATCTACCATCTTTGATTAGCAGCGGTTTTAAGGAAAAATGCAATTGCAGTTCAACTAAAATTGTTTCGCAGTTAATTAATCTTCATGAGGATTTGATAAATACTATTCCATTAAAGTATTTAGTAATCCTATCAACTGAAGATATCGAACTACCACAATCTTTAAGTAATTTGATTCCAACCCTTTCGACTCCCCTACCATCAACAGGAGAGATAAATAACTTAATCACGCAGTCTTTACAAAAGTTGATGGGCGAATTGTTTGACAATCTTAATATTTCTAATTTTGTCAATGCTGCTTCTGGGTTGACACACAAGGAAATTACTTTAGGGTTAGCTATAGCAGTTCGTTCGTCTGGGGAATTAAACACTGATTCCATCACTAAACATTTGTTATCTTACAAAATAGACCGCTTTCGTTCGTTCAACTTAAATTTCGTTGCCAAGCCAAGTGTACCCGATTTTGGTGGTTTGGATTTGCTCAAAAAGTTTATTGCTCAAGTGAAGCAAGACTTTTTACCCGACACACGAGGCGCCAATATTCCATTACCCAAAGGTTGCTTGTTAGTGGGACCACCAGGAACAGGGAAGACTTTAGCAGCACACGTCAGCGCTAAAAATTTAGGCTTTCCTCTTGTCAGTGTAGATACAGCAACAGTTTTGGTAGGTGGCGCCACTTATCTAAAAAGACTACTCGAACGTGTGGAAGCTTGCGCTCCCATTGTCCTTTACTTTGACGAATTTGATAAATTATTTGCTGCATCAAGTGAGTCAGGTGAAGATACTAACTCACGGCAAATTTTGGGAACGCTACTAACTTGGTTGCAGGAGAAAACAAGCGCAACTTTTGTAGTAGCAACCCTTAACCGACTTGATGCGCTTCCACCAGAGTTAACCAGGGTAGGAAGATTTGATGAGATATTTTACGTAGGATTTCCTCAAGCCATAGAGCGTAAAGAAATATTAATGATGCATTTAGCTCGGTTTGATGAGCATTACCGTAACAATGACCCCTTAACAGAAAAAGAATGGCGGATAATTCTAAATAAAACACTTAATTGCACAGGAGCAGAACTTGCACGAATGGTAGAAAAAGCAGCACGCGCGTTATTTCATCAAGGACGGGAAATGAAAATCGGGTTATTGGAACTGTTGGAACAACGAGAGATGATGGTGCCGTTATACACGCGCGATACTGATAGAATTTTAGCAATCGAGAATAGAGCTAAATATATTTGTCAACCTGCTTCAAGTTTAGATGTCTCTGAGTTCGCGCCTGTCCTAACATCTTTTTGGGGCGAAGTGAATAATTAGTGGTCTGTGTCAAAAGTTTTGGTGTGTTCTTACTTCTTGTTTTTCCTTTGCACTCCTTTGCGTACTTTGCGGTTCGTTTTTTCAACTCCTCATAATTAATGACACGGGTCATTAGATATTGAAACAACTACTAGAGTCCTGAGCTTCGCTTATATCTGGAAGCAGAACTTCAAGGGGTAGGGCTTCTGGCAAACTGCGACAGATTCCCCTCAAACCGATCACCATTGTTCTGCCGTTTCAACGTCTGGTTAGTTTATTCTTGAAGTTAGAGTATAATAGAATTCACAATGGATACCGTAGCTATTTTTGTTAAGTCGCTATAAGCTTATAACGTATTAGACTTGTATGTACGCTAATATACATATAATTATGTATATTTAACTATTATCTATGTACGAAGCTTTCATTGATTTGGACGAATTAATAGCACGTTGTAGAGACAAGCAAGCCAGACAATTTATTAAAGAGGCAGTTGCTTGTTATAAAGCTGGAGCATATCGTTCTTGTATTGTCGCAACTTGGAATGCAGTTGTATTTGATTTTCTTCATAAACTGCGAGAATTAAAGCTTCTAGAAGATAAAGAAGCATCACATTTATTAGAGCAATTTGAGAAACTTAGTTTAGAAAAAAAAGTAAAAGAGCTTTGGCAGTTCGAGTCAGATATTCCAAAAAAATCACTCAAACCATTTGAACTTATTTCAATTGTTGAGATGTCAGATATTGAAAGATTATTTGAAGATAGAAGCAGATGCGCTCATCCTTCTATGACATCTTTAGAAGAACCATTTGAGGCTACAGCTGAATTAGCACGCTATCATTTAAGAAGTGCTGTTACACACCTTTTAGAAAGACCACCAGTTCAAGGTCGTGCTGCTCGCGACAGAATTTTTCAGGATATTAAATCTGAGTATTTCCCAACAGATTCAGAATTGGCAATAAAATATTTTCAAAAAAGCCCGTTAGCTCGCGCTCGTTTATCTTTAATCAAAGATGTTATTATCGGATTAACAATCAGCTTATTAACAGATAATCTTCCTGAAGATGAAAGAGCGCGTCAATTCTCTGCAATTCAGGCGATATCAAACATATATCCTGAAAAAACAAGAGAAATATTAAATGAGAAATTATCTGACATTATTTTAAGTAAAGTTGTTGATGAAAACTGGAATAAGGTAATTATCTATCTTGGTAAAATCAAAACTTGGGATTCCCTTACTGAGCCATGCCAAATTAAAGGTATAGCTTTTATTGATAAGCTTAAAATCTTTGAAAAGACATGGTATAGTGCTGTATCGAACGATGCTCTAGACTTGTTATTAATGGCTAATCGTATAGGATTTTTAAGAGAATCTGTAAAATCAAAGCTTCAACTCCCTTTAGAGCAACTAATCTCTATCAAGAAGTCCTGTCAAGATAAATCACAATATAACTTAATCAACGAAACAATAGAACCTTTATTGGAAAATGCTATTCCAGAAGCTACTTTTGATGAACTAATTTCGATGAGATCAGAAAATAGCGATTCATTAAATACGAAAATTGAGCCTTATCTAGTTGAAAAGATAAAAGAAGTATCTTTAGAAAGCATATTAGACGGATTTTGGCAGATTAGACAGGAAGAAAAGCTATTACATAATGCATTAGAAGAACGTTTAAAATTTGTGCTTGATAATAGTTCTTTAGAAGAATTAATTGAAGTTCGTCAAAATTATACACGCTTATTATCTCGTAAAAAAATGATAAAGATAACTAGTTTACTTGATGAATATGTCGTTCAGTTATTTGAAAAAGAAACATTTGATAATTTAATCTATATCAAATATAAATACAATAATGACGAGTTATTTAACACATTGTTGAAGCCACTACTTAAAGACAATATTTCAAAAATTATAAATCTTTTTAAATTGTCTTCCTCTTTTGCAAATGCAGCATCAAATGCGAATTTATTACATGAAACAGTAGATTTTATAACATCTACACAGTGGAAAGAAATTTTAGACGCATTCTTACAAAATAGTCAAATATCTGATTCACATAGTTGCGTTAGGACATTTGAAACTTTATTTAAAAAATCTATAAATATTGATATCTCTGTGAAAACATATTGGTTATCTTTTAGAGAAAAGCTTAATCATTGGGGCATTAGTGATAGATACATTAATAGTTTGAAGAAGCTAATTGATTCTACGTTTCCTGATGAATAATTTTTTGTTGACTTTGCTTCTACTGTATCCCACATTTCTCACAAGCGGCGCCATCACTATTACCGAAAGTTTTAACTAGCTTTCATTTCAAGCGTTTTAAACACTGCACGAATTATAACAGTGTGGATAGGGTATTTTAGCTCAAACCTAAGTGTTACAAGTGTTTTGGCTAATCGTTGAAATCTTTGTGAGAAATCCGGGTATTACTTTCCAGTCACCGTAGAGCTTTTCGATTAAGTCACATTTATAGCCAGAAACAGCTACTTTCCCCTTAACATCATGTAATACTTCTGCAAGTTCTTGATGTTGTGAGTCGGTCATTTCTAATACTTCATTTATCTAAGGATTATTTTTACTTTGATAGATTTTTTGCTCAATAATTTTCTTTGCAGTCTCCTTTTCTCTTCGATACTCTTTATCTTGATGAATAGTTGCAAGTAATGATAGTAAAGATATTGTAAAGCATATAAATATTGCCAAAAAACCGACTCTCCAATTATGAAAGACTTTAATTAGCCATATGGCTAAAGTTATTCCAAGTAAAGGTAGAATAGCTGAGACTCCTTTAAACAATCTTGATAAACTCATCATATATTTTATTCTTTCTACAACTTGAAGAGAACTGTTTTCAAGAATAAAAAATAATATTTCACTCTGCTTAATTGTTTCATCATTATTTAACCAGTTATCAATGTTTTTTATGATCTCATCTATTTTTCTAACTCTTCTGGCAAATCTAAAAATTTTTAAAAATCGTTTAAGTAGCTTAATCAAAAAACGATAATTCACAAAGAGTAACTGATTTATCAAAACTCCTAAAAAATAAGAAATTATTATGAATGTTATGGTTATGAAACTTAAAAAATCTTTAAGTTTAAATAAAAACTCAAAGTTGCTAATATTTAGACAAGCAAAAATTGCAAATGATATTGTAGCAATTGCTAGTAAGCCAATTATTATAAACTCAGCAATAACTGCGGTTGTACTCATTTTTGAATCCTTCTTAACTTAGACATTTTAAATGTATATATAGTTTTATATGTTCATTTTACCAACAACTCAAAAGCCAGGTGGTGCCTCCCAGTCGCCATATATTTCGGCAATTTGTTCAGCTATTGTTAGCAACTGCATATCCCGCCATCGTTGACCAACGAGTTGTATTCCTATAGGTAAACCTAGCACAGTTTTTCCTATAGGAATTGTCACTACTGGATGAGTGGTAAGACTTGTTACAGTCGTGTAAGTTGTAGCCCAAGTCCAATATGGTAAGTTTTGATTATCTACTGGCAAGGAGGCGCCAAAACCATTGCCAACCGAGCGGTGAGTGAAAGCGGCGCCAGGTGTAACAGGACAAATCCATGCATCCCATTGATTCAAAAACGATTGCATAGCCGCAATAAAGCTATCACGCCGTTCTAAAGCTTGTGCATATTTTTTTAAACTTAAGCCTGTGTTCTTGAGAAATCCCCGCAACAGTCCACGTCGGTTTGTGAGTAAAACCAACGGTGACATCATTTGGTAGCCAAGTTGCTCAATTACTGAGGAAGCAACTAGCGATTCTGCTCCCGCGATTTCGCCAAATGTTTCTACTGCTTGCTCAAAATTAAAATTAGCTGGCTGGCAATACTCTGTATGACATCCAGTTTCTTGTAACTTTGAGACAAATTGCTGTATCAACGAACGTGTTTCTGCTGTTACAGATACGGCGCCAAATCTATCTGTCCAAGCAATGCGACACTGGGATAGGGGACGCGGTACAACTGTCTCTTGTGGAGCAGGAGGAACTTGCCAGTCTTGATCATCTCCCCCTTCAATTAAGCTTAATCCTAACTTTAAATCTGAAACTGACCGTGCCAAAATACCTGGTGTTGCCTGATGGCGCCAGCCCAATGTTCCCAAAATTTCCCATAGCGCTCCCGATAGTGGGACTCTATTTTCTGTGGGTTTTAAGCCAAAAATGCCACAAAAATGGGGTGGAATTCGTATGGAACCTCCGCCATCAGTACCAAGTTCCAAGGGTGATAATCCTGCGGCAACAGCTGCTGCTCCACCTCCGGTACTACCGCCAGGTGTATAGTTGATATTCCAAGGATTATTAGCTTGACCAAGTAGTTTGCTATCGGTTTGAAATCCTTGAGAAAGTTTGGGTAGATTGGTTTTACCCAAGAGAATGGCGCCTGCTGCTTTAACCCGTGCCACTACAGTTGCATCGTTTGGGGGAATGTAATTGGCTAACGGCTCATAACCACAAGTGGTGCGAATACCAGCCGTAGCATAAAGGTCTTTACAGGTGAATGGAACACCATGTAGTACACCCCAGGACTCACCTCTGGCTAATGCCTCATCAGCAGAAAAAGCTTGTTGCTTTGCTTGTGTTTCCTGAAGGGTAACAATCGCATTCAATTTTGGGTTATGAAGGGCGATGTGTGCAAGATGTGTATCCAGAACTTCGACACTAGAAAAAGTGCGGTCGCGAATTCCTTGAGCTAGATGGTAGGCAGGTAAAAATACAAGTTCATTCATGGTGATTATGAAGGCGAAAATTTCCTACTGCGCGCAAACTTTAGTTCGTTGAGTCATATTTTTAAGGTTTAAATGCTTTTGATTGCAGTGCTTCAATTAGCGCATCCAACATCCGCTCGAAACTTAAATCTAGCGAGCGTGGCAGTGTAAATAAGCCTGCTTTTTCAGCCTCAATAAATCCCAACAAACCAGCATGAATCATCCGAATTGCATCAATTAGTTCCGCTTCCTCGAATTCACAGGGCGCCAGTGCTTTGTTGTAAAAACTCAATATTTCTTGAGCAATTGGTGCAAACTCTGGGTCAGAGAGCGACAATTGAGTTCGTGTCATTACTGTATATAAAACAGGATGACTTTGAGCAAAGTGACGCATTGTACGAGCAATTGCTCGAATTATGGCATCTGAATCATTGAGATTGTCAGTTTGCTGATGACAATCTACTAGAAATCGGCGCCAAAGTTTCAATGCTACAGAATGACGCAGAGCGGCATTACCATCAATGTGCTTGTAGATTGATGGCGGTTTAATTCCCAAAGCTCTTGCAACTCTGTTTACACCCAAGGCTGATTCACCCTCGGCTTCAAGACAAGCAATTGCAGCTTCCACAACCATTGTTGGTGTTAAGCCTTGTCCTTTGGGACGACTCATGTTGGCTCGATCTAAATTCCTAAAAGCTAACACTGTTAGCTTATGCTAGTGCTGTTAACTTTGTCAATCTTTAAAGTGCAAGTAGTAATTAGTACGGGGAGATTGCTTGGAGCTTTATCGCTTGTGGAAAATTTTCCACAAGCGTCTTAGTGAAACAAATGTTCTTTATTTATCAAGAACGCCATAATTTAACTTCAATCAGTTCTAAGGGCAATTAGCAGCAATTCGAGTCTGAATATTTTCCCATGCAAAAGCTTTCAAAACCTTAGTTGCCTGTTGATTTTTAGTACCTGCAAAGTGTGCCCATATGGTTAACCATTCTTGTAGGGTTAGCGCGTACATACTTTTTACTCCTGTTGGAGTCACTACTCTGCATTCTACATTGTCTTGTGATAAACCCAATTTAGAGAAGGTTTTTGCTTTCTGCTTTGAATCTTGAATTAACCAATCAGGGGTGGATTTAATACACTTCATACCTTCACTATGTTCAATACGAAATTCTCCAGTCTCATCGACTAATACTTCAAGTTTGATTTTGTCTTCTAATTGAATCAGATATGACTTGGCTATTACTACTCGGTATCCACCAGTGAAATAACAAGGATTTAGAGTCACTGCTTTTCCTTTTGCAGGATTCGCTAGGGCTGAAACAATTTCTACCCATTCTTGACGGTTTACAGGTGGATTCTTAGGTATATGACCATCGTTTAATAATTTGTGTAAATAAGCGGCGCCTACTGTAAGAGGATAGACTTGAGTGGGTGAACTATTTGGAACTGCTACAGTCATTGTCTCTAGGTGATTAGATTTTACAAATTCCCGCACTTTCTCTTTAGGCTGATCAACTAATAATGCCATCTTTCTAATACTCATAACCTTAACTCCATTGGGCAATTGGAAAGCTGCCCAAGAATGGTGTTTCCAATGCCAATAAGTATTAGTGACCTTTGGAAGTGATGAAACTTTTAGTGCCTCACACTTTTGTTTATTCTTTGGTTTTGTGTTCCTTGCTCGATTCATACGTGCGTAAACTTCCTCTATTTAACAAATGGTTGTTTCCTAAAGAATTATGTTCCTTGTGTACCGATGAGAGCCTGTGACAAAAAACCAGACAATAATGTCTGGTCTGGTTATGCTTTTGCACCCCGATAAGCAATTTCACGTGTGGAGCGCACCCTGAATAATAAAGTAGACGTATTGAACCCACCTCATTTATTAGTGATGGATACGAGGTGTGAACAACACAAGCTTTAATTTAACTTCAACTAAAGCTTACATAGCTTTATACTAACTTAAAAATTTTCAAACATCCAAAGATTTGCAAGTAAAATAATTTTTGATTGTCCAAAATTAATTGTGATTTTCAATATTTGGATACATTGTTTACATAAATTCAAACTATATCTAGTAAAATACACGTAAAGTTATCACCAATAATATATTTTTTATAC
This sequence comes from Calothrix sp. PCC 7716, assembly GCF_019977735.1. Classification (GTDB taxonomy): domain Bacteria; phylum Cyanobacteriota; class Cyanobacteriia; order Cyanobacteriales; family Nostocaceae; genus Dulcicalothrix. The sequence continues at coordinate 9,194,000 of NZ_AP025018.1, forward strand.
TCTTTTGTCAGTTAAGTAACTTGTTATTAGCTGGTTAAAAGATGCATATAACACAAGTATAAATCAAGCTTTAATTTAACTTCATAGCCGTGCTTGTTCCTGCTATGATTGAGTTTCGCTAATTCTGCTTTGCCTGTGAAAGTTGCATATAACACCGTTAACTAAGTGTTGAGTTATCAAAATAACTTACTATACTGAATTTTTAAATTTGACATCCCTAAATTGGAGTCTATACATAACATCGATAATATTGTGTGTGTTTATGTTGGCTGAAATGATTCGCTTTAACTTCGTTTATATAAGGTATTATTTATATATATGTTTCAAATTTAAAAGCTAAAAGACGCTTATGGAAAATTTTCCACAAGCGTTGTTAGGATAAGTAAAGAATCGCATCTGCTTTATAACTACATGAACCACTCACTGTTAAATTTTTGATATTTCATGGTAGTCAAGCCAAGTTGAGATACGACCTGAAGGAGTTAATATACAGACTTTACCGTATTCAAAGCTGTGAACTGTTAATAGACCTGTATATTGCTCACGGCTAATGGAATTTTTTCCAATGTATATTACTATGTCCCCAACTTTATAACGACCTGGTAAACAGGTTTTTTTATTTGATTGAGTGGCTAGATGCTGTTGAAAGTTGAGAATCGGTTTTTCATGGTGTGTTTTTTGGTTACTATTAGTCTTAACAGACGGCGCCGTTGAATTTGTAAGAGGGTGTGAGTTATCAGAACTGAACTGCGTCTTAGTATCCAACAATTTTGGTATTTCAGTCGGTACAACAGGTGAACTGATATTTTGATGATTTTTCTGCCAATGACGATATGCCAATTTTTGAGTATTGGTTAATTGATTCCAAATTCTTTGTCGCTCGCTATTATTTAAGCGTTTTATATAACTCTCAATGAAGCTAAATCTTTCATTATTGATTGCTCGACTTATGGTTAGCGCATGTTTTCTGATGACTTGGGCATCCTGTGAATAATAATCAATTCCTTCTTGAATTGCTGTACCGAGCAATTCCATGTGTACTTGCAATATTTTCGGCTTATCACCATACATACATTCGTATTTGAATCTATTTTCTTTATACGCAAAATCTAAATAATCCTTGTCAGGCGCCCGTTCCAGTCTAAGTATTGCCCACCAAGGTTTGTAAGATATTAAGTCTTGAATTCTCGCATCAGCGATTTCAGATGCTTTATCCAGACTGACAATATCATTTGCATAGTTTCTTACAAAATTAGAACGCGCATACTCTATTTTTGATTTAAATTCGCGTTTTATAGATTTTTGTATCCATTGTTTTACTTCCTCGCTACTTTGATGTAAATCTTGAGTAGCAATCAGGTATCGCCAATAATGCTGTACATTAATTTCCCAAGTTGCAAAATCGTCACCAAAAATTAGCCCATCATACCAATCATCAGGAGGATAGTAGTTAAATGCATTATTGAAAATCTCATCCAGATTATGTAATGGCTTACATTTATTGTAAGCATTCACCGCACGTGTTCTCATGAAACGTACATGTTGACGCTGTTCTGGTGATAATATTTCTTCAAACTTACGACGAACGGCGCTTACTTTTTTAGCTGAGTCAAAAATAAAATTGCAATGGGGACAAATTTTCTCGAAAATAGCGATTTCTGAGGAGCATTGTGGACAAGTTTTTGTTTGAATTGGTTCTAATGGTTTAGGGTCAGGACATAAATCGATTGGATGCGAATCAGTTGGAAGTCCCAATCGTTTGAGATTGCCACAAAAGTCTAAAAACCAGCAATCTTCTTTTCCCTCAAATGCTCGTAACCCTCTACCATTCATTTGCACCCACAAAGCTTTTGATTTTACCGGACGACATATAAGCACTGAGGTTACTCGAGGCTCATCAAAACCCTCACATACTACTGAGACGCTAGTAATTAATTTGACTTTACCTTTTTGGTAATTATCAAATATTTTTTCGCGCGTTGTTTCTTTAGTGTCAGCAACAATACATTCAGCTTTGGCGCCGATAGCATTAAACTGTTTGGCTAAATTTTGCGCTTGTTCGACACTAGCACAGAAAGCGATGATTTGACGTTTTAAAGAAGGGTCACGCTCTAAATATCTTCGTAGTATCTCGCGGTTAAGTTCTGGTGTGCAAACACTCCGCATTGATGCTTCTGTGAACTCTCCATCCACAACTCGCAACTTTGACTCGTCTATTAGTCCTTTATATCCGAACTGACGCGCGCGGCATAAATGACCCATCTCGATTAATTCTTTTGGATAAGGCGCCTTTACAACGGTCTGAAAAAATTGGCAGTAACCTTGGTCAGGCTTGCTGCGCCACGGAGAAGCAGATAATCCTAAAAATTGTGTTTTACTCAACACCCAGATACCACCTGAGTAATAGTCCATAATTTGGCGCCAGATATTGTAGTAGCTTCCGGTGTGAGCTTCATCCAGAATCACCAAGTCTATGTCAGGTGGTAATTCTCTATTGCGTATGGTCTGTAACATCGCAATTTGAACTGGCTTTTCATAATCTGGCTCTCCGTAGTCGCGCCAAATTACCCCTGCATCAATACCAAAAAATTTATTTAATTTATCCAATGTTTGACGTACCAACTTACCACGATGTACCAAAAATAATACTCGTTTGCCTGCTTGAACATAGTCAGCAATAATTTTCGCAGCTAAGACAGTTTTTCCGGCGCCTGTTGGAGCGTACAATAGCACAGATTTTAAACCATCAGTGAAGCTGCTGTATACTTGCTTGATAGCATCCTCTTGATATTTCCTCAAATTCAAATCAGGATTAATTGTTATGGTTGGTGGATTTAAGCTTTCTAATTTCATACTTAGCACATTCCTGACTTCACAATTCTTATTAACTACAAACTGTAGTAGAAGAACACCCTCTTCACTTTTTAACAAATTTATAATTGTTTTTCCACTTTTATTTATATCCGTATCATTAAAAAAAATAATCGATTATAAAATGCTGTACTCATAGTTAAAATTTGTTTATATTGTCTTGTGCATAAAATTATTTCGCTGATGGAAAATTTTCCACAAGCGTCAATAAAAAACATCTGATTATCATGTGATTTCGAGGGCATATGACAAAAAACCAGACAATAATGTCTGGTTATGTTTTAAGTTTAGGGAATCTATGTTTTGCACCCTGATACAACACAACACATGTTAGTGTAGAGCTACCCATGAATAAGAATGCAGATTGATTGCACTATTCCAATTCATCAAAAGAGGATAAAACATGTTAGAAACAACAAGCTTTAATCTATCTTAAACTAAAGCTTAGATAAGTTCATACTAGCTTAAATTTTTTAAAACATCAAAAAGTTTAAAACATGCTTATGGAAAATTTTCCACAAGCGTTAATTAAAAAAAATTGGTTACTTGTTTAATTTAAGAATTAAATCGATTTCTGAAGCATCTCTATTCTTTCCCTGCTGTAAATATAGACTTTTGGCATATTTTAGTGATTTACGACCAGAAATTTTGCTGTTTTGACAAATCAAACTCATACCCTGTCCTTGGTACGCCAAGCCTAGGTTTGAATCAAGAGAAATTGCTCTCTTGAAGTAGGGTAAAGCCTTCTTGCAATTAGCTTTATGACGTTCTGAGTACCTATCCTTTATTCCCAACATATCTGCTTCCATAACTTGATAACCCCACTTAGCATTATCTATCGCTGTTTTTAATTGTTCTGGTTTTGGTATTTCAGGTGGCTTTTTGGGTGGCGCCAACAAAAGAAAAATTCCTCCCAACGCTCCGAACAAAAACATTCCGAATATGTAAGCGAAAGGACTACTGCTAATAATCAGGGATGTGAGAAACATTTCTCTGCGGTTCCAGAACGGCATGGTTTTTACCTCCTTGTTGTTGCAATTGTTGATTCCAAGTTATTTGTGGTTCTAAGCGTGTTGCATTTGGTAAAGCTTGGCATATTGTGATTGCGGTTTCATTTATAGTTGCCACAACCACATTCGGCACGTTTTCAAGAAATTCTCTAGGTAGCTGAGAGTATTGACTATCAATAACTAAGTATAGAGTTTTGTGTTTGTGAGGAGCATTCAAAACTGCTAAAGATAATGCTTCTATTGGTGAGGATACTAGCATGGCGCCTTTTGTAGGTTCGTTGAATTTTCCACCTATACTCAGGTGAAACCAACCGCATGAACGTCTGCTCGACGGATACAAATTAAAAGTATTATCACCAGGTGTGTGTAAATATGCTCCTGTTGGCTCATTCAAGAGATTTCGCGCTAAAAATACGGTGCCTCCTGTAACAGAGGCATAAACCAAAGAGCGTTTGTGAAGTGTTTGCAATAATTGTGGGGGAAGCGCGCGTTGTTGTGTTAGGTAACGCTGGACTTCATTCCATTGGTTAGGTGACGAGAAAGGCGCCACAAACACAACCGAGGAAGTATGCTGTGCAATTGTTAAAGCATGATTAGCAACTGCGTGTAACATCCCGTTTTCGCCAAAGCGGTCACGTAACCAAACTACAGCATCATCAAACTGACATTCATTAACCCGCATTACCAAAGACAGTGCATTATCATCTTGTTTATAATTATTTGCCCCCAATTCGTGAGCAACAAGCGGCAATGATAAATCTTGCTGACCGTTGGTTGCTTGCAATAGATGTAATTCTCTTTCTAGCTGTTGACGTAACTGTTCACTTTTAGATGCGGTTTGCTTCAATTCGGCTTTTTGTTGCAGAATAAGCGACCGTTCGTTTAGCTGGTGATTAATTATCTCTAACTGTGGGTTCAAAATCTCAATAACTCTCTGTCGGTAAGACTTGCTTGTTTCTTGCGCTTCCGGTTGGGGGAGGCAATGTTCCAAATTGAGAATCTGAGAATCCTGATTAACTGCTGCATAATATTTTCTAACTTGAGTATGAGTAGCTAAACTTCCTTTAATCCCGCGCTCAATTCCCAGGTGTGCAACTGCTGCTGCAAAACTGTCTTGCAACTGATACATTTGATTATGAGTTCCAAACAAAGCTTTACATCTAAGTTTTCCTTGCTCATCTAACGGTACGAGATAAGCATGAATGTGGGGTGTAATTTCATCGAGATGAAGCTCTGCTCGAACAACTCTGTCTCCCCAAGAAGAATCTAACCATCTACTAACAGCATCAACAAAATTATCTAGGCGCCGTTTATCATAAACTCCACCTTCAAGTGGCGCCTGGGGACGAAAATAATCTGCACTAGCACTAAGCAACATTTCTATTGCCAGAACTGCATTAGAGCGAATTTTCTGCGAACCGATTTTGTTTTTAACTAAAGTACACAAATCAAGTTCGTCTAAATTCCCAACGATTTGAATATTTTCCACTTCTGGATTTGCGTTAGGAGTTTCTCGCGTTCTGTTGATGTGTCCTTCGTGGGCAGTTAGTTGTCCCCAAGATTTTATTTTTTGGATACGACAAATTGCAAAGGGCATAATTCCATAATTGCCTCTATTTTTTCAGAAAATTAACAGCCTGTTCCTTATATTTGTATCGCATTATCATTTATTTAGGTATATAAGCAATTTAAATAGTTTACTAAATGCAAATTAATAGTTACGTATTTTATCAAGCTAATCAAGTCAATTTTAAAGCATAAAGTTTGTGTAGATGTGCTGAAAATTAGATATATTTAGCATGTATTGTTAGTAACTATTTTGATATATAACTTTTTCTAAACGTAATTATACGTAGCCAATGTTTTAACGATGAGAGCTACAGGCGCGTTTAAGCAATGACCAAAACGATTGGGTATTTTTAGTGATACGTAAGCTCAAAATATTGGCATCTATTATTTTATACCATTGATTTTAACTCGTTTAGACCGAAGTACAAAATCTACCCAGCGCAATATTGAAGTAATTAGACTGGAGTTGCTAACACAAAGTAAGAAAGAAATTAAATAGGATGCTGCGCGCGTATGAGCGATTTATTATTTCAAGCTTTGATAAGTTATGCTAATGCTTTACTACCTCTACGCCAGAGGGATTTAACAAGGAGTGGATTTAGAGGCAAGTTTGTTTATAATTCGTAAAACCCGAATTATTTTTCAGGAAATATTGATTTAAAAAAGTGTAGTGAGTTTCACTTTCTTAATTAACGGAGCCTGGAAAATCCGATTCAAAAATAAATTCAAAATTCCTAAATTAAAACCAAGCTATTTACCAAAAATGCAAAAATCTGCCCCACAAGCTAACCGAAAAAACTCTCAAACCCAGACAGCAAGCATTTTAGAAGCAAAACTATAACTGGAGTCAAATGGAGCCAGCTTTTACCAGAGAAAAATACAAATCCCATTAGTTTTACTTATAAGTAGGCTCCAAATGCCTCCAAATTCTCGTTAATTTTTGGATTTTTCATGAGTACAAATACTTTAAAAACAAATAATTCTGACTCATCCCCTCTCGTTATTATTGCTCTCGACTTTGGAGGAAGCGGTACAAAAGGAATTTATTCGCGTTATGAAAGTTCTGAAGCATATTCATTATTTATGGAACCGGAGGTTGTTTCGGTAACGCTGGAGTCGATAAAAACTTATGAGCAAAACCTGATGGGAACAACTGACCCAGAGAACCGCGCGTGGGTGTTTGTTAATAATCAGGCATCTTCTGTTGGATATCTGGCACAGAATAAGTATCATGCGAATGCTGGACTTGTTGAACTGAAATATGAGCGCGCGGTTCACAAAACACTAGCAGCTATTTGGGTGATTAAAGAAAAACTCAATCTCCCACGTAAGTTCAGAGTTGCCCTTTGTGTCTTACTTCCACCTGGAGAGTTTGAGAACAAAGCGATGTTTGAACAATTGGTTTGTGCAAGCTTATCTAACTACCTTGTACCGTGTGGCAAAATGCAAGTTGAGTGTGTAATTTTTAATTGCTTGCCAGAAGGAGCTGGTATATATCTATCGCACCAAAAGCGAGTTGGGGAAACAATCAAACAAAAAGTTTGTGTGGTAGCAATGATTGGTTTCCGCAATGCATCAGTACTAATTGCTCATCGCGGTGTTGTATCTAGAGATGGTAAAACCTCAGATTTAGGTATGGTGCGAATGCTAGAAAAAGTAGTTGCTGCAACTGCGGGGCAAGCTGTAGAACGTTTAACCGGGGCAGTTGCAATTTCTGGAAGTGATATTGATACACGTCCTTTAATGCGTTTGCTGCGTTCCACAACTACTCAGGGACGCTCTACTGAGTTAATGAGACTTGTGCAAGCAATTAAGTTTGCTCGGCATGAGTATGCAACTGCTTTGATAAGCTGGCTTTCTCAGGTAATCCCACTTGATGTTGAAGAAATTCTTTTTTGTGGTGGTACTGCTGACTATTTGAAAAAAGAGTTAAATACCTGTTACAAAACGACACCATGTATATTCTCTGGAATAGCCATTCCCACATCAATCGATAACAACTTGCTTGGTAGTCGTTTGGCTGATGTCTACGGCGCCTTCTTATATTTTGACGAAATTGTCAAACGCCGCCTTTCACGTCAAATGGAGGTAATAAATAGTGTTCAAGAAAAGTCGTAGTCATTTTCGCTGGCGGTATCAACCGCGTAACAAAATAGATATTCTGATGCTCGATTACATATCTACAAGTAATGTAATGAGTACCACAAACATGATTCTATTGGCATTGAGAGCATTTTGGCTACCCTTAGCTGTTGCCCAATCACCAGATTTGGATAAAGCAACTAAAGAACGGATAGCGATAGAAGCTTGCTGTAGTTTGCTAATCCAACTTAACCAAATTTATGCAGCAGTTGGATTAGAGCTACCTAACTATATGCTTTCATCCAATCAAAAAGAATTAATAGAAGCATTTAATAATGGTCAATCAGAAACTAATTCAACACAAAATTACCCCAGTATTGAGGAGCAGAAAGAGCAAGTAGGACAATTTAATTATGATACTGATTCGTTTAGCAGTTGGTAGGTAATATTTATGGATTTCCAACAATCTAAGAGGAAACGAGGCAGACCCAGGAAAAATGCTGACAATTTTTTTGGCACTTACTTGAATAACTCAACAACAATGCACTCAGACACAAATTTAAATAACTCTCAAGCAGAAACAGCAGGTAAAAATCTTCACATAGAAATTGAAGATTGGGAACAGGAACTTGATGGAGAGCCTGAAAATAATATAGAAAATCATGAGAATGATAATACCTCGGACGAATTCCCAGAATTAGGAAATGGCACCATACCGTTTGATAGCTTGGAAGAAAATCTCACTCATTCAACAATTATTCACATTGTTGATGGCGAGAAAGGAGGCGCCGGAAAATCGTTCGTTAGTAAAACTTTAATTGAATATTGTATCAATGCTGATTTAGACGTTGCAATTGTAGATGCGGATACAAGTAATCAGGACATCGCTAAACTATATGATGGTGTTAAGTCAGCATTTTTTAGCGATGATGAAAAGCAAGCTAAGGAGGCTGACGAAATATTTGATTTAGCGCTTGAAAAGTCGGTAATTGTTAATTTACCCGCTCAAGTTTACACAAACGTTACTAACTGGATAACGCGCAACAGCCTAACTCAACTAGGTAAAGAGCATTCAATTACTTTTATTAAATGGTTTGTGTGTACTGGTGGAATAGATTCTGTGAATTTCTTTCTTCAGTCGTTGAATGATTTAGGGGGTGATGTAACTCACGTATTTGTAAAGAATATGGGGTTATGCGATGACTGGAACTATATAGATAAAATGCCAGAGTTTATAGAAGCGCAAAGAGTGCATCAATTTACAATTATGAACTTTCCTAAATTCCCATTTTGGGAGCGCAACATGGTTGACCGTTTGGGAGTTACTTTTTCTGGCGCCACACTACACCCTGATTTTAAAGTCATATCGAAGCAGCGCGTGAAAAATTTCCTTAAAGAAGCATATGCAGCATTTACTCTCACAGGGTTAATCAAATGAACCAATTACAAGACTCTCAACCTACACCATCTAATGTAGAGGAGAATAAAACTCCTGAAGATTTACTTGCCGAAGCTTTGAAAGGGAAAACCGAACGATTTCAGCGTCGCGTGTTGGACTTTGCTTCTAAAAGTGGATTATCCCAAGATGACCCTTTGTTTTTAGTGTTAATTGCTACTGGTCATTTGGAAGCGATGCTTGAAGAGGCGCCTGATACCTTAAAATTACTCTTTAAAAATTGGAATAAAGACTTAGCTCGTAATTTGGAATTGGTGGAACAAGTAGCAGTGGAGCGGCAGAAAGTAGCTATTAACCGTGCGGCAAATGCTTTGATTCATGAAGCTTTACTACGTGAAGGAAGAAACCTAATAAATTCGGTCTTTCCTGCCGCTATTCTATTTTTCTTTACCTTGGGTGTCGGCTTTATCACGGGTGTTTTAATGCCTCCCTGGATTTCTGGAATAATTGGTGGAGGGTATACAAAAGTACAGTCAACGCTTTTAACGTGGGACGAATTAGACGCGATGAAATGGGCAAAGTCCAATGAAGGAAAATTTGCCAGGAATTTAATCAACTGGAACCGAGGTTACTTAGACAATGGCGAGTGTGTTAAGGATGCTCAAAGATTAGGTGTAGTTATGTCGCAATTCGGACGCAAAGCAAAGTCAGGATACTGTTTTGTGTGGGTTCTTCCACCAGAACAGCGAAAATTTGCAGACTAGTGAGTGAGAAATAGGAAGAGAGCAAGGCGCCAGTTAGACTGCCTAAACCCTTCAAGAAGCAAAATATTGAGCTAAAACTGTTCACCATCGTCTCGCCAAGGAATTTGTGCTGCTTTCCTTATTTCTTCGGCTATAGCTTCTTTCTCCTTTTCTTCTTCAGGGTCATAAAAATCATCGAAGTTCGCGTATCCCTCACTAAGAAGTTCATCCGGGGTCATCGATACGACCACCTGGTATCTAGTTGTTTTTGGTTCGCTAACTGGTTTATCAGCCATATTTTTTACCTGTACCTGCCAACTTCTATTGTAATTGCGATTTATTAACTGAATAAAACTTATTTGTTTGTAATAAATTGTCACGCACGGGTGTTAGAACTATGGTTTTAAAACTCAATCACTTTGACACAAAGACGAAGCAAGATACCCAAATACAAGAAAAACTAGAGAATACGCTTGCTGAATACTTATTTCCTGGTGTTGAATTTAGCATTGGCACTGCTTATCCCGAAGCCACAGTACCGCATGACTTGCAAGAGCATAACAAAATGACCTTGCAATTCTCAGCGGGAAAAAGAATGTTTTTTGCAAGCGACTCAACTATTCGTGATTCTTTATACCCAAATCCTTCGGATGGTGCAGCTTATCCTTTACCTTTCACACCTTGCCGAACCTTTCACACCATAAGGAATGTCAGAATTTTAGTTGTTGATGATGCAACAGGAGAAAATGGTGGTGTCATTGCCAACAGTGATGCAAAAAAGCTGGTTGGCGATTGTAAAGGTTTAATCGACAAAGATTTTGCTGCGCTAAACAATATTGAAACGCGCGCATTTCAATTTCGGCTTGGTATTCGACCCCAAGAAGAAAGTCCAGTAATGCGAATTGCCAAAGGTACACTGGCGCCTGCGAAGCTAGATAAATTTGGTGAGTCATTTTTTCGGATGGGTGGTAACACCTTTGATGGAACCTTACGCACCAAAACTGGCTATGATATGGTCTTGGCAACTTCTTCGTTCAAGGGTAGAAAGGGAGAAGACGCAATCCAACCAGGGGAGTATATGCTTTCGATTGGTTTAGGTGTGAAAGCACTGGCTTTATATCGGGAGCATAGTTTAGGAACCCAGATTTTGGTCAATTACCCAAAAAGTGTAAGAAAAGAAATTTTACCTATAATCAAGCAGCAAGCAGAACAACTTGCTCACGACCAAAAAGACTTGAGGCGCCTTGCACAGCGATATATTGATACTTACGAGCGTCGAAAAGCATTTTTAGAGAACAGTCTAGAGTTAAAATCTAGCTTTCAAGAAAATATAGAAGATAACTTTTCTATATTTGATAATTTAGATTCGGGTGGAGAAATCGATGAAAGCCAAGAAGGAGAAAATTTTACTCACGAACAAAAAGATTTATTACTGTATTCGCTATTAAAAGCCGATTTATTCGCTTATTGTCAACTGATTGAGCATCCTAAAATAATTTCTGAACTTCGGGAATTCGCTCGTAAAGAATGGGTTGAAATAGCAACTGGACGTTCAATTAAATTTACATCAGGTCTAGCTCAACCAAATTTAGACTTGAAGTGTAACGAAATATGTATACCTACAATAAACGATGGTGAAGAAATTATAGTCACTCGCTCGCCATTGATTAATTCAAACGGTGTTATTACTTTAAAAAATAAACATTTACCAGAAATGTTAGATGGATGTGTTTACATTCACCCTGAAACAGCTATGGATAATATGCAGTGCGACTTTGATGGCGATTTACTGGCTTTTGCTCCCAGTAAAACTTTCCCCCATTTAGCAAGCGAAGTAAAAGAAAGAAATTTACCTGAAAATCGTTACCCTAACATTGTTAAAAAAGTTAAAGTACCTTATCAAGGTACATTTGATGAAATTGCTGTTTCTGCGATGGAGAATAAAATAGGAATTATTTCTAATGAGATTCAAAAAAATATTGCGTTACAATGTGAAATTTGTGCAATGCCACAAACTCATAAATTAGATTATCTCAAACAAGCATCAATACATTTAAGTAAAGTTTTGCAAAGACAACAGCAAGGTAAATTAAAAATTCCTGATAAGATGCTACAGCAAATTCAGCAAATTAATTTAAAAGATACAAATCTCAATCCTGCTCAAGCTGAACAAAAATTAAATTTATTCAAAAACTTATTAAAAGATTGTGTAGCTGAACTTGGTAATGAGTTACAAGTTGCTACCGACGGACCCAAAAGCGCATTACGTCCCAATGACTCTATTTTACGATACTGCCAAGCGATAACTGCCTACAAAGAGATTTTATGGCTGGCTGATAAAAAGAATCCAGAGGCTTTTACAAATCGAGGCATGAAAAGTAACGGTTACAGTCCGATTGATTTAATCATTCAACAAACAAATCAAATATTCGAGCAAAACCAAATTACAGCTAGACCGATTGAACAATTTAGAAAACTTTACACCAGAGTCGAGCCTACATCTCAAGTAAAAGAACAAGCTCTATCTGTTAAAAATCAGTATAACTCACTGGTCAAACAACGTATCGAACTCGAAGAAACAAGAAAAGTAGAATTTGGCCCTTACATTGTAATTACGTCACCAACAAGTGGAAAAAAATTAGAAATTACAAACTTAATCAAATTTGATACAGCTAAAAACCCAGAATTTTGGAAGACTTCAGAGCTTAGTGTCAAAATTCAATCCAGAGAGGTGACAGCAAAATTAGCACATCCCCTATCTGCCTGTATTCAGTATAAAACTCTTGAAGGTTTGGACGTGTTGAAACCAATTGGCACTATTAGTATGAAATCTATGAAGGAACATGACCTAAAACCTGGGATGTCAATAAATCAAGCAAAGGTGGAATTCCACTTTGGCATCAGTGATGGAATGATAGACGCTTTAAAACAGCAAGCTACAGAATATATTGAATCAGTAAGAAACAGTACTCCTGAACCTGAAAAGTTACAGTTAGCAGCAGCAATACATGATATCAGCCATACCGAGGAAAGTAAAAATTACCAAGGATTCAAAAGAGCAGGTGTTGCATTCGCTGTTTTTCCTGACGAAGTAGTAGGTCAACTCCAGCAATTACAGTTTACCAATATGAGAGTTATCGGCGCCCAGTTTAATGAATGTGCTGGTATAAATTTTAGAGGAGAACAAGTTGCCGTTAAATTTGAGGATGGTGCAAATCCCCGTGACCCAACTAAAACCGCACGTTGGGTAACTGTAGAAGGTAAAAAACTCGGAACTATAGACGCGCGCTCTCCTCAGCTTATTGCAGGATGTGAAGCACTGGCAACCATCACTTCTTCCCCCAGTAACAGTCTTATCGTCACCAGTCTCAAAAATCCTGACAACAAATTACAAATCGATAACACGAATAAATACACTTTTGCTGGTCGTGACTGGAAAGGGGAGCAGGCTAATATTACTTTTAATGTACAACAACCTGATACAGCTAAGGCACCTGTTGTTATAGCATTATTGGGAAATCAAGCTTTAGGAGTGCTAAACAAACAATCAACAAACTTTCTACTATCTCAGCTAGCTAAAGAAGGCAAAAAAATACAAGGGCTAACCATCACTGGTGTTGTAAACAACGCACCCGCCAGTTATGCGGATATTGTCATTGACCCAAGCAGCTTCAAGCTTCCGGATATTCAAGAAAATAATAATCAGCCTCTTGTTGCCACTGTAGTATTTTTTGAGGCACCAGTTGATAATCACTTACAAGCTAAAACTGACCAAATGATGTGCAATATGTTGCAGCGCGCGGTTAATAGAGCTATCGAGCGAGGTTACAACACTATCCACTTCGTTGATATTTCCCCACACCAGTTAGATAACCCCTCACCTGCTGTCAAGATGATTCAGGAATTAGGCGCCACACGCAAAGATATCAATATAGAATACTTTGATGTTGCATCGCCAAAAGGCGCCATCGCAAATTTGACACAACCGGACGACATTGCTCTTGGGATTCGCAGTCAAGAAACTATCAATATTATTGGCTACGCTGTAAACCAAGGAAAAGCAGTTGCAGCATACATTCCCGAAACTGGAAAGTTTGACAGGTATAATTTACCCTCAGTTGAAAAGACTGTTACAGCCACAAAAACTGAAATTGAACGTGATGTATAGCTTTAAAGCCTTTACATTAGCAGCGTCAAGTTTTTGATAATTTTATACTGCAAAATTATTCATAGGTATGTCATCTTGACTATGGTAAGGCTTATCGACATGATTATAAGCTGTTAAATTAGACATTATTTGTTGATAAGCTTCCTCTGGTGTATAAGGATAAGGTATACGATAAATTTTTTGCTCACTATAGACTGCATTTAGTTCATTTTGCCAGTATTTTACTCTATCCAGTAGTAAGTCTTCATTGACTTGTTCTACAACTTTTACAACAAAAGCTTCTATACCCGAAAATATCCAGTCACTTTGGAACAAAATTGATTTCCCACGACCAGCACAACTTCTCAAGTATTCTTCTGAATTTTCCCATGTTTCTCTCATATTTCTGATTTTGTGGCTATCACCAAGTTCTTTGATATAAGTTTTCATTCTTTGTTCAAAATTTTTTGTTTGTCCTACATACATTCTACTATTTGGCAAACAAATTATAGAGTAAATATATCCTGTTTGAGGATGATTTTTAATTAATTCAATTGCCTGCTCTTTTGTTTCCGCTAAGAGAGTTTTTCCTGTTAGTATTTTTTTTAGAGTTTTGATAAACTCCTTATCTAAATATTGGTCGCATTGGTTTATTTTGGGAAAAGTAGACATACATTACTTAAGTTTTCATTTATCAGAGTTTTTAGCCACCAGCACTGCACGCTCTGTTGGGGGATATCATTTTAAACAGACCAGTATTGCTATTCATCTTCATTTTTAAGACGTTGAGAAAGTAGACAATCCTCAAAGCTAAAGGCTTCCTCATCCAGAAAACTAGATATTGCCATTTCGATGGTAGCTTCAAGTGAGCATTCAAGTTCAGCGGATTTTTTTAAGAGTGCAGCTTTTATATAATCAGGCAAGTGGTCAACAAGCTGATTAATCGCTTCAGAGGAAAGGTGTTGAGTTGTGAGGGTTTGAGCCATAATTATCTGGGGATTTTAACGTTGTAAGGTGGATTGCTAGCTTGGAGTATAAGGGTCTCTAATTCATATAATAGCCCTGGTTTTTGCCACTGGTTAATAGTAACAAAAGTAATCCGTACATCTTCTGGGTCGTAACGGTCTAACGATCCCCAAAGGAAAGCCTTGTGTCCTCCACGTAGCCTGTCTCGTAGGTTTTTAGCTTTGCCGATATAAAGTAATCCTTCGGATAAATGCCGCTCAGGCGTATAAGCCTACTGTCGGGGGGATATTTAAAAACTCACGACTGAGAGGGTGGCATTGATCAAAACTAGTAAAAGCGAGAGCATTTAGGATTTGACGGGCTTCTTGTTGAATAGAGTCGGGCATGATAGCAGGAAATCGCATCTGCTCGATTTTACCTTGAGTAGAGTCTCAAGGCACCTCCCCAATGTTTCTTTCATGGTATCCACTCTCCAAATTTTATGACATTGACCACTAGTTTCGGTGCCATCTTAAAAGTCGTTACAGACATTTAAATGTAATTTTAATTACCTTGAACATTCTATTTCGGTATTTATATTGAGGAAAAATCGATTTTTTATCTTTAGCTATAGTATATAAATTTACTTTTGCTGTCGTAGCGCTCTCAAATTTTTTTTCTATTTGAAATAATTTGATTGTAACAGCTTTGCGATGAGATTCTACAAAATTAAGTCTTAGAATCCTTGCCACAGCTTTGTTTTTTAAAAATGTGAACCGTGGTTCACATTTTCATGCGCCGCCTGCAAGTGCTTTTTGAAATGTTTTGATAGCATCAACATGATTTACCATATTTACACAACGTAACAACAAATCTAGATCAATTCCTTTAACTTCCTCACTGTTGGAAATTTTTTGGTATTCTGCCGTATTTCCCTCTAAACGCAGGTGATAAACATCTAAAACTCCATCTTCCCAAAACCATACTTCTGGAATCTTTAATCGCTTATATGCTTCTAATTTGTTTATACCACCACTGCTAAACACTACCTCAATGGCCAAATCAGGACGCGCGCGACCAGGGGCAAGTTTATAAGATTTATCTGCTTCCCGCTTAACGCCAGCTACTTCACTTTCTAAGGTCACGGAACCAGTTGGGGTAAAGTCAAACCCTGCCATCAAAAGGTATAGTTCTAGCAAGGCACCGATTCTTTCCTTTACTGTCTCATGTGGTTCACCCGGCATTCGTCGAATCTCCAAAACTCCGTCTAAAAAAGAAAGCCGATACCCTGGACGGTCGAGCAATTGCTCAACTGCTTTAAACTCTTGCCAGGTTAATCCTTCAAATATATGAGGTGATTCCTTTTTCGGTATTGTGGGTGTTGCTGCCGTCATTTTAATTCTCCAGTCATGACTAGGAGTTTGTTTCCAGATTAGAAATAGTTGTTGGAGAGGTTTGGTTTTATTGTAACTTCTTTTTTTACTGCAAGTAGTCAGTTGAAAGTATCCAGAGGCTACCACCAAAGGTGATAACCTCTTGTCTGTACATATGAACTAACGAGGATAAACTTAACAAAATTCTTCTTGCTTGCTGGTTGAAGTTTTCAGTGTCACTTGATCAAGTACCCTTTCAACTTCGGATGGCTGCGATTTTAACTTTGTGCTTAATTGCTCGCGCAATATTCCTACCTTTTGGTAGCTTCCATCAACCTTATCTTTAATTCCTAAACGTCGTGCAGCAGTACGAACACGGGACTGTGGTAGCTTTTGTATCAAAAGTTCAAGCGATTCTATGTCTGCATGGTGTGCTATTAGTGGCACCGCAAAATCTGCTGCTGGTATAGATACAGTCTTTACATCTGTGGCAGTTAATAGAAGCTGTTGCCTACTTACATTTTCAAGCTGTGGATATACTTGTTGCACTTCTACTTTGTTCTTCGCGACGTTATTCCACAACTGCGTCAGTCCTATAGAGAAATCTAACGCTATTGTAATCATGATAGTAGCACAAAGTACTACAATGGTCATTGTTAAGAAATATTGAATGCTTTGCATTTTCTGTCTCTCCATATAAATAGCGCGTGTAGCGAGTGCGCTTTGTTTCATAAATATTGACCCGTAAGGGTTTGCAATTATCCTCCAAACACTTAATTTAAGCTTCTTCCCCCTTGTTCTTCAAGCATTGCAATTAACACGAGATATTCTGTTTCTGGAGAAAATCGCGTTCTGAAATATATACGGAATGAGCCATCTGAGTAAATTTTTAAATCTTTTTCATTGAAGACTATTTCCTGACGTTGCAACCATTCTATAGCTTGACTATAAAACTCAGCTAGAAATAGTGCGGGAAAGTAAATACGCGCGCTAATAGCTCCAGTTCGTGCGTGAACTATTACACGAAATTGTGGGTGTGTTAAAACGAGTGCCATATTGTATTACCGTTGTAAATAAGGACAAGAAAGAAAAAGGATTAAAATACTGAGCGTTTTTAATAGTGGATACTCAGTATTTAAGACTCGTGTGTTACAGGCGCCATGTAGTTAAGGCAAATGTTTTGACAATTGGTAAACTCCAGTATCAATTTCTAATTGGTAAGTGTTCGCAGGATGTTGCTTTAGAAAGTATTCAACGTCAGATATTTGAGTTAAAGTCAGTTCAGTAGTCAGAGCATAACCGCTTTTTTGCAATACAATTTTTGGAAACTCTTTTTTCCCGCATCTTCCTGTTTGCAGTAAATAATACTGATTTTGATTGATTTGTAACTCGTAGTCCAGAGCTTGATAAAAATTTAAAAACTCAATCAGACGTTCTATTGAGCTTATTTCATGTGAATATAGCGTTCCAGATTGTGTTCTACAGGATATAAACATAATTAATCCCCGTTATCGTATTTCCATTGCTTCTTGAGGCGTGAGCCTATAAGGGCGTGAGTGGGCAGTCGGCAGTCGGCAGTGGGGTGGAAAAAGATTGTTTGAGTCAATCAATTTTTCTTATTAACTACTGACTGTACTTCCGTTACGACTGCCGATTGCCGACTGCCTACTGCCTATTTTTTACGCTCCTGAATAATTTCTAATTGTTGGCGCCGATACCTTAGTATTAACTTTGTATCAGGCACAATTCCTTTTTTCTTTGGAAAATAGATGAGGTAATCACCTGTTGATTGGCTATACATATAAACTACCCCAATACAGTTTGTTAAATCGAGCAATTGGTGGCAGTCGTATCCATTTATGCGAACTTTAGTACCACTCTTAATTACAAAAAAGTTGAGCGATAGCTGAATAAAGCTATTACTATTCATGGTTCTATTACCGAGTTCAGTAGTTTTTGTTTATGCCTGTATTAATATTCACTTGGTAACATCAACACTTTCTGAGCGAGATAAAGTTTAATGCTAGGCAATGGAAAGTCAGTGTAAGGAATTTCTTGTCTTAATACTTCTTTGTCAATATCCCACTCACAAATCAAGACACCAGATTTTTCTTGAACTATCAGGCGCCATATTTGAAGTTCTGCCAAGTAAGGATTCGATAACAATTCTTTAGTTTGATGTGAAGCGATAGCATCAATAAGCCAAAAACTTTGTGCAGTTTCAGCTAAATGCTTGATACCTTCGGTATATCGGATATTTAACCAATGCTTATGTAAAACACACGAACCACTAAATCGTTTTAGTTCTGCAATTATTTCTTCCGCGCTTTTCATGGCTTAACCCTTTAAACATGGTTTCCGCTACCAAAAAGGCGTAAGCCAAAAAAAGCTACTAGTAATTGTAAAACTAGTAGCTTTTTGTTTTAGGTACTTATATAAATAGCTTAAGAAACACAAGCGAATTCACTCTCTGGAGCTAACTCTGATTCTGTTAACTCATCACAATAACCAAGCGGGTAATCCAAGACTATGGTATAATTCCAAATATTATTGTCATCAAGACGTAATCCAGTAACTCGACCGATAGCCCATTTACTTGGGTCACAATTACTTCGCATTGCAACGCGCGAGTTAAATGTATATTTCGGAGATTGAGCGCGGTAATCAGAGAATCTGATGGTAATATTGTTCATATTTTTGTGTAATTGAAATACAACAGTATTCACTTTCAATTCCGGCGTAAGCCTGAAAATATCTTTGATTTTCAGCACAAATTGAATGTGATTTGTAATTTGACTTTGCCAAAACGGCAAGCTGATGGTAAAAAAAGTTAACGGCAAAGTTATGGTATAAAAGGTCGATATGTCGTGTTGCAATTAAAAACTAAAGCTCATCAAACTTTACAGAATACTACTTATATCCTATTTCATGCTTTACTTTGGTTAACTAGATAGCTCGTGTTGAAGCCGAAATAGCCGAAATTTTCCGTTCATACTTATCTCAGGTGTTATTGTCGATAAATACGGCAATCTTAAATCACGGCAATCTCAAAGTTCAAAAATCCAATCGCGGCAAAGTCAAAGTAAAATAGGTTTTTTTGACACAGACATACACCACGCTGTTTGAAGCTTTGCAACACCTTATGTGGCAAAGTCAAAGTAAAAATGCAGCAAAGTCAAAGTACAAATTATATTGAAACAGACGCTTACATGTTCATATACACGATTGTCACTGGGACCATAATATTGCCGTTTTTCCGTGCTTATGCTTCCAATTCGCTATCGGACAAATTATGCTTCAAAGCCCAAAACTCAAACGGAGCAAGGATGTATAAACTATCACTAGTGTTGACTCAACGTTTTTATTAGGTTTAAAGGATGCAAAATTTTGTCACTCACGTATAGCTTTATGCTTCCATTTTGCACTTTAGGACAAGTTATACTGGCAATGTTAGGAATTGATGATAATCAACTAACGTAACAATAAGGGTTTCAGACTCTTAAATACTAGCTTATGCTTCCATACCCAGAAAAGTTGTGGGTATAGTTACAACGATACATGCTTTCACCAGTTTGAATTTGTTTATCTTTGTAATGTCCGTAATTTCAAGACGCTATGGGTAATTTTACTAAATTGTGAGAGCTTCATAAACCCAGCATATAAGTAGTATTATGGTTGCGAGTTAGATTGATGAAAATCGTGTAATTTCATATATTTATTATAGCATTTAAACCTACGCTATAGTTTGATTTAATTTGCTTTCTTCTTAGTGTTTTAATAAATATTTATAATGCTTAGGCTATTACTTCATTATGTTAAAACTATGTTTAACAAATACATCTGTATTGAGAAGATGTTTAGCCAGTCTTACGGTGCCGCTTTTCGACAACATGTATTTGAACATTGTCATTTATAGCAACTTATCAAGACGCTTATGGAAAATTTTCCACAAGCGTCTTAGAAAGCTGAAACACTCACACTACTGTTGATTTACATACTTTATAAAATTGGAGACTTTCCAGTTTAAACCGTGAATTCGGTCGGCTATGTTTGGTTTTGATGAACTACCGTCGCAGAGCCTGCACTCGTCACATCTGACTCTATCATCTTCGGTGTGGCGACAGAGAATCTCGTTTTCATCTAAGGGCGCCTCTGGGGCGATAATTCTGAAAGTTCTCCAACCTTGATTTTGGGCTACGCGCGCTTCTTGTGAGCTTTGAACTGATGCCATTAAATATTTCTTCCATCGGGGGTCAGTTCTAGCGTTAGACCACTGGTGTGTGTAGCCTGTCCACTTATTTGATGCTAAGATTATTGGTTTCCAGACTTCAAACGGTACTGCTGTTGGGTCTCCATACGAACCAATTCTAATTGGGTAACGGTATCGCTCTAAAATTGCTATCTCGTTGGTGCCAAATTTTGGGTAAGTACCTGCTGCATACTTACGATAGATATTATTTACTGGTAAGAGATTATGTAATACACAACAACAACAAAAGCTGTAAAATCAGTAGCTGATTTATTGTTTATGGTTTACACAACAATATTTTATCTGTAACAAACAATAATCATACACCCCAATTCTCATAAAGGATATTTGGTAATCATCTCATCAAAAGAAATCAATTCTCCTTCTGGAGTACAGACATACAGTATTCCTTCAATCAACCTTGATGCTACTACTAATCCTTGAGACTGAGCTATTGAAAACCATTGATGAAATATTTCTGGCTCTAGTATATCTGAATTATTTTGATTTTTGTTCCAAGCATTCTTAATTGCTTCTGCAAGAAATCCAGCAGGATTTTTTACTTTTGTAGTAGCCAATGCTCCTTTTAAACAATCAATAGCATTTAATACTATCTCTTTTGTAGTACATTCAATCAGCTTCGATAAAGTCGAATTAATTTGAATGTTTAAAGCTGTTAACTCGGATTTAATTTGCTCATCAGTCACTTTGTTATTATGATAACGTTTTTTCTTTATCGGTGTAACTTTTGATTTAGTATTAAATGTTTTACATTCATTTAACTGCTTCTCCAAATCCTGGATAGTAGAGTTTTGACGTTCAATTTGTTCTTGTAATTGATGAACACGATAAACTTGACCTGCCAAAACCTCATTTTTACGTTTTAGCTCTTTATTTTCTGATTCTAATTGGTGGATACGTTCTTTAATGCGAGCTACAATCTTTGTTTGAGACACCTCTGAAGTTGATTTTAACTCTTCACGAGGCATTGACGATTGTGTATTACGTATTTCTGCTATTCTTTGCTTAATTTCCGGATATTTATACAAATAAGCAACACTAACTTTGGCTTGCTTTGCGACTGTATAGAAGTTAATTTTTTCTTTTCTATGAGCCAAATGTTTGAGAGCTTGATTTACTCGATTAAGAGAATCTTCCTTGCGAGAAGCTTGTGCTTCTTTAAGATTATTAATCCTAGTTTGTTTAATATCATCTTTGCTCATGTTGCACTCTCCAAGCCATTTATAATTTTGTCTAACTGGTCAGCTTGCCTTCCAAACTGTTCAACTAACACATCATTTCCATTGCTTAATGCTCGACCTTCTTTTTCTCTGAGTTCCGAACGTATTTTCATGTATTGAGGTAACTTTTCTTCCTGGGCTACAAAACAAGAACATGTATAACAAGCACGGAACTTATCACAACGCTCATTAAGTGGCAATCCACAAAAACCATAAATAGGAGTATTAATGTGGTCACCAGAAAGTTCTAGTTGGTGAGCTAATGGATTCTCCCAAAAGGACTTGGGCATTGATTCATAGTACAGAGGTTTTCCTGAAGCATTAAATAAAGCTTTCTGAATATGTCCCGCTTCTTGCTCTATCAAGGTACAACTAACTTTCGTATAATGAAGACTAGTGGTTGCTAAATGTTTATGTCCAGCCCAAGCACTAACAACGGCAAGATCGTGTCCTTGTTCAAAGAGCTGAGTTAATCGAGTCGGTCTTACCAAAGAAGGGGTAAATGTTGCTAATTTATCATTTTCATCCCGAATATTCTCTGACTTAATCAGACAACGAATACACCTCTCAAGTGGGGAATGCGGACCAGGAATAACTTTTTTAACTGGCTTTATATTTGGCTGATTTGGGTATTTTTTTGAGATATCATGATAATGACAGAATAAATAATCCCAATCCAAACCCCATAATTTATTAATGTAATCCTGCTGTTGTTGTATAACCTCAGCAACAGTTCTTGTAATTGGAACTTCATGCTGGTCTTTTCTTTTTTGACGCTCCCAAACAATCTTCCAATTAGCACCTTCTTGTATCAAACAATCTTTTTTTAGAAATGCCAGTTCACATGGGCGCATTGCTGTAAAAAATGAAATAATCCACATTCGAGCAATAAAGTCAGGTAATTTATGTAAATTATTCTCAATTTGTGAGCGCACTGCATCAGACATTGGGTCAGGATTTTTTGGCTTAGATTTTGGATAATCATCATATCTGATGATGTCTTGATTAATATCAAACCATTTCTGAATTGTTCCTACATAAAAAAAGTCTTTCAAACAAGTCACTCTATCCGCGACTGTTTGTGAACTTGATTGATGACTAAAGAAATCAAGCATAGTACTGCGATTTATTTGATTAATATCAGTAATATTCTTTTTGACCAAGTAACAAGATAAGGAGCGGAAACTACACATATTGCGGTTAATAGTTCCTGGCATCGCATTGAGCTTACACAAATGATAAATATATTGCTTTACTAGAAGCTTAAACCACTCTGACTTAATATTATTAAAGTAGATAATATGTAAATGTCTTCGCTGATCAGATGATGAATTAATAGCTCTTATGTCCCATATGTCATCCTCAAAAATAAATGACTTTACAATCGGTTCTTGATGACTATATCGACTTAGCGTTGCTGGCGTAATATCAATTGAATCATAAGTTAACTTTTTACAGGTTTTGCATTGAAGCCACTTCTTACCTTTTTGGAAACCAATGAAAATAATATTTTTATCCTGACAATTAGGGCAAACAAAGTTATCCATTTTTTGACCTCTAAGCCAGGTATTTCCATAGGAGTCAATGCTGATTTTTTTATTCGACTTGATGTTGCAAGATTCTAAGATTAACCTTCCACAATTATCACATTTAAAACGAACTTTATTTTTTTGGAAAGTAGTCAAAAACTTAACTTGATTCTGCTCACATTTTGGGCATATAAATTCTTGCTTGTAGTCTTGTTTCCAATTAATCTTAATCATTAATAACCTCCAGCCCTTGAATACAATTCTTTAGATTATTTAAATCATCCTCTAATCCCTGCTGCTGCCGTTTCATGCCTAAATTTTGAGCAAGATTTAGTTCCGACTCTACTCGATTTAAATCCTCCTTTAAATAAGCTAAGTCATCACTTGATACTCGCCATTCTTTACACCTCCAACAAGCATTAACTGTTGAGCAAGGAGCTTTTAGTATTGGGCGATGACACTCCCCATACTGTGTAGTTACTTGGTACATCTTACGGCGAAGTAATTCTGTTTCGAGGTTTTTAGGTCTGTGAGTATGTGCTACTGAGCCTGTGATGTCAACATATGTTTTTTCTTTCATTAATTCCTTAATCTCACTTTCTATTGATTGCGTGTCGATGTGCGCGTAGTGAGAAAGCATATCAGGAGTACGGTGTCTTAAGTACTTTTGAATAATTAAAGACCGAACCCCGGCATTAATCATTGTAGTTGCGACTGTTTTACGGAATTGGTGAGATTTAAAATGCCATAATTTACCATCAGAATCGCAAATATTAGCTTTTTTAGCAAGGGAATTTAACCACTTGTTAAAAGTTAATTGTAACATGACTTTTGGAGTCGGCTTTCTAAATTCCCACTGCCCATTTTCAAGAATTTGGCTTCGACAAATACTGCTAGTACAAAATAATTTATCATAACTATCACCAAATAACTGTCTAATATAATTTTGTTGCTCTTTGATAATTGTGACTAATTCACTTACATTAATTGGTAACTCATCCTCTATGTCATATTTCTCACTTTTTACCCTTAGTCGCCATTGTTTATCTCTCTGTCTCAAACAATCTAAAGGTAAATTGAGTAGTTCTCCAATTCTTAAACCAGTGGCTCTAATAATTAATACCATTCTTTGTAACTGAATAGGTAGAAGATAAATATTTTCTTGTAGCTGATTCCATACTTCTTCAGGGATGTAATTAATTTCATGGTTGTTTACTTTCCTTTGTTTTAGCTTACCTTTAAACCAATAAGTATTAATATTGAGCCATCCTTCCAAACGGCAAGTTTCAAAAAAACTAATAAGAGACCTGTAGTACTGAGTTTCTGATAGTTTTTGAGAGCGTAAGTAGTAACCAAATTCATCAAACAACTGATTATCTATTTGACTAGAATTCAAAACACTTTTAGTTTCAAGAAAGTTAGAAAATTTTTTGATACAACTTAATTGAGAGGCAATACTACTACTTTTAAGATATTTCGTTTTTTTTAAGCAAAAGAGCTTTGTTAGTAGTTTTAACCAATCTTGAGATAATGGTTCAAAATTCAAACGATAGCTACTATAATGTTCATTAATTTCCATTCCTAAATCATCTTTGATATTCCAAATATCTTTCTTCAGCAGTGGATTGTCTAAAAGCTTTTGCATTTCTGCATTTTCAAATAAATGCTGGAATTCTTCTAATGGATTTAAATTACTCATATTCTTCCTGTTTTACAACTTCCCGTAAATCGTTTTCATGTACAACATGAGAATAAATATCTAATGTTGTTTTTATTGATGTATGTCCCAATAAATGCTTGACCCTATCCGGCGAATATCCTGCTTTTAAAAGACGAGTAGCATATGTATGACGAAATAAGTGCGGGTGAACCTTAATATTTGTCTTTTTAGACAACCTACTAAAGATTGTATTAATTACTTTTGGATGTATTGGCTGTCCAATTTCTCCTGACCAAATGTTTATAAACACATAATTGGATTCTACCTCTGGATATTCATAAATTAAATAATTGTTATACATTTGTAATAGTTCTGGATTTACAGGAATAACTCGTTCTTGACCCTTTACTCTAACACTATAAGGGTTAATTCGCCTCACAATTCTAATTGTATTATCTCCACAATCTCCTATGTCCTCATGCCGAAGTCCTAGTAGTTCTCCTTTTCTTATTCCAGTGCCATATAGCATTAAAATTATTAGCTTATCTCGTAGTCGATGACATGCGTTTACTAATGTTTCTACTTGTTCATTAGTCAGACATCCAGGAAATTTTTTCGATTCTTTGAGCTTGACTAACTTCTTTCTTGTGGGTTTGGATTTGGAAATACCTTGCAAGAAGCGAGTTCGACTAATTCCTACAGGCATGAAAAATCTTTCAAATTGCTTAAAATCTACAGTTTTGTTAGCAGTATGATACTCATAAAAACCACTGACAGTTGTGATTGCTCTGTTGATAGTTTTTTCCGTTCTTTTCGCTTTTACTGGCTCCATATAAACAACTTTTGATGTATCCCCAACTCGTAACCAATAAGCAAAATTTTCCAAATCAGAAAGTTCGACTACTCGCCAATCTAGATGTTTTAAACTCAGAAATTCCCACCAAGCCTTTAAGTCATATCCATAACTTTCAACTGTGTTAGGGGACTTGCTTGTACTGAGATAAGTTAAATACCTTTGAATTGGTTCTACTAGCTGATAATCTTCGTCTAAAATTAGCCAGATTGTTTCTCCTGTATTGGGGTCTAACCCTCTCTGAAGAGATAATTTCATTACTTGTTGTTAAATTTGAATATGTGTGCTTTACAATTCGGACTGAGTGAATTCGTTTGCTTCGGAAGTATGAAGCAAATCTAAAATTAATTTGAGTGTGTCCATAGATGATTTGATTGTTTTGATTCAGAGAAAAACCTGAATTTAATATGTAACAATGGCTTGAGCTTTTAAGCCACAAGAAAATAGCTACCCTAAAATTTCAAAAACAATCTTCATATTTAGAACGCAGTATTGCGCTACATCAGAATAATAACTTTTAGTCTACTTCTTCAAAAAAGATTTTATGGCGCCCAGAATAACTCAATAATTGTAGATAGAAGTAGAAGGCTGTACTGAATATGTGACATTGCGCCGTTCTAAGGGGACTGCACCCACATGCGTACTGCTGTGTATAGTCTTATTCTACAATGAAGATTTTTTGGATTGTTGTTGTTGTTATATAAGTTAATATTTTGTATTACATAAAGCAAATTTACATAGCAACTACCTATGTTGCTCATTTTCAAGGGGCAATTTCCGCATACGCCAGATTCGAGTCCTTCCTTTGCTGCAAATGTAGGAACGAATTTTTGTTGCAATATCCATGATTGTAGCATAAATCTTCCCGTCTTTCGATTAGAACTGGGGGAGACAAAGCCAGTAAGCACAAGAAATATGGGAGAACTATCAAGCAAAGATGCTCCTTCCCAAACGATGTAACTATTTTCTAACATATGGTGCTACAGTACTGAGATGTTGATTGAGTAGAAAAGCGTGAAGTGGTTATTGAAACGTGCGCTTCGATTACGAAAAGGGTGATAAATCAAGCTTTATCACCCTTTAAAACATATGTATTGATAAGTCTTACTAAAGGCAGAATCTAGAAAAGTTCGTGTTAGAGAGTATTTTCTGAATGAGAGCGAATATTCATTCGTTCGACGTACTCTTGTCTGCGCTTCCAAGAAAGCTGGTTCTGCACAATTAAATCCTCAAGAGTTTTACCGAACTTGCGGCTTGCATATTCAAGTAGCTGTTGCAGAGAGTAGCGCTTTTCTTGAACGTTGCCAAAATCATAGGAAAAGCGCTCTTTAAAGTCATTCCAATCAAATGCCTCTTTCAGTGAACGCTTTGCAATCAGCCCAGACAGTTCGCGAATTGCATAGTACACTTTTGAGTACACGCGCTCTGAATAATCAACAATACCGTACTCACCCAAAATCGAACTATCAATTGGCTCTAAGGATGGAATAGTAGATTTTTGCTTCGCCATATTTAAGATTCCTAATTCTTCATTTGCCAAAAAGGCGTGAGCCTGAAACTTCTACACAGTTTGGTCACCACCAAGCTTTTTCATCGCAATCAGCCATCAAGTCTTTTTTATCGCAGTACAATTGATATTCAAGCTCTAGTTGTTCTAAATCCACATCCAACGCAAGCGCTTTGACCTCGCACATTATTTTTTGAATATGCTCTTTATCACTGGCGCCTGCATAGTAAATCTTGATAAATTTGTCAGCTTTACCCATAAATTTCTCAAGACTAGTAACGAAAGTTTGCTCAACGCTTATTCGCTGAATCATAAATGTTTCACCAATTGGCTTTCATACCGTTCAACGGCGTAAGCCGAAAAATCAGTTTACTATTTCTGCCAAAATCTACGTCCAAAAATCAAGGGTGGTAGACAGAACTATGGCTGTATCATCACTTGTTCCGCGAAGTGTTTTGAAAAATATCGAATTGCTGACTTCTTGATGTGCTTATTACTACTTACTTGTTCTAGTGATGCAGTAAGTTGCAAAATGCTCATCTTTTGTTAGTAGTTATGTACTAAAAGTTATGCGAAATTCATTCTGTATCTGCTTTCACGAATGAAATAAACTAAAACCTATTAATGGTAGGGGTTTGAGCCAAATCATCATTTTCTCACTCTTTGCGTGAACGTTTTTGCGTAAATACTTATAAGCTAGTTCCTACGTTTTGTTAACTCAGAAAGAAAATTTGGGAAATGGTTAATCTCAGGTGTAAGATTTCAGTGCTAAGATAGATAATTTTTTGGCTTTTCACCTTTATTGTAGTAATAAAGTACTAAAATATAATCAGGGTACGTAAATAAATAATCCAATTCCTGCTCTAGAATATGGCACGTGGCGAAATTCTCAGAAAACTCTTCAAAAGCTTCTCTCGCAATGAGAGAGAGGAGTTTTTAGCTGCCGCCAAAGAACTGATTGAAGAGGAAAGAAATAAAAATCATATATTGCTAGCGAGGGATTTGGAAAAACTGCTTCAAAACGGAAATGGATACGCAAAACCTCTAGCTGCTAACCCTACCCCTTGGAGCCAGTTTCCTGAACCGCCTAAAGACAAGGATACTGGACTTGCTTTGCTTGAGGTAAAACAGTTTGATCTTACCTGGGATCACATTGTCCTCAGCGAAAAAATTTTTGATAACCTGCAAGAAATTGTCCTCGAAAACCGTAAGCAAGATATACTCGCAGCCTATAATCTCAAGCCCAAAAACAAATTACTGTTCTGCGGCCCACCTGGCTGTGGTAAAACCCAAACTGCGAAAGTTCTCTCCAGCGCACTAGGTCTGCCGCTTGTTTACGTAAACTTAACGGCAGTATTTTCTTCTTACCTGGGCCAAACAGCAGCAAATCTTCAAAAAATATTTACTTATATTGAAAAGGGTGAATGGCTTGTTTTGTTCGATGAGTTTGATGCCATCGCCCGTGATCGAGATAATTTAAATGAACATGGTGAAGTCAAAAGGTTAGTGAATAGCTTGTTACAACTCATCGATAATGCAACCAATCAAAGTATATTTGTCGCGGCCACCAATCATGAGAAACTACTGGACAGTGCCGTTTGGCGACGATTTGATGAAGTTATTTTCTTTGATAGCCCATCCCTTGAACTGCGGACAGCTATTTTGAATCGTTACTTATCTGCTATGCGTTATACTAGTATTGATTTGTCTACCTTCGCTGCTCGGCTTGAGAATGCTACTGGGGCAGAAATAGAGCGTATATGCTCTGATGCAATTAAAGCCGTGATTCTACGGGGTGAACGCACCTTGACTTCTGATGATTTAGAGGTAGCAATAGGGCGTTTTTTAGAGAGACAAAGTATAATAGCAAACTCAAGATAATTACTTACGTTGAATCAAAATGGGTAGTCACTTTGAACACCTAAAATTACCGAGAATAATAAATATTGAATTACCTCGGCGAGTTACTGGTGGTTTTGGGGGTACAAAACGTACTAATGTCAATGAACATGGCAAGCAGTTATTAGATCAAATTTCTACCCTAGTTGATCCTGTTAAGCAAAAGACAAGCCCTTTCCGTCTTGATCCAAAATTGATTTTTAAGATCAAAGTTGCTAAAAAACAATCTTTTCCGGACGATTTGGTAACTCAGATAGGACTAAACGTCTTAGCACGTGAACCTAATAAAGCCATTGTTGTTTTTTCATGTGACAAAGAATTAGCTGAATTCAAAAAGCGGTTAGAGAGTTACAGCCAAATTAAAGATGGACCCAAATATGAATATTTCGGGGCAATTGATGAGCTAGTTCCCCTCGAACCTGAAGATCGCATTGGTCGTTTGTTAGAATTAAAGCCTGTACAACCAGATGAAATTGCAGCTTTAGATTTGGAACTTTGGCATACAGGTGATCGCAAAGAAATGCGAAAGTATCTAGATGATATTGCCGATGTCCTAGAAAGCTTGACCAGTGATGCTACGCCTATGAGAATGAGTGATAGCTACATAGGTGAGTATCTATGTATTGCTCGGATTAAAGTCACTTATGAAGTTTTAGAACTATTGCTGCTAGAGAAAATCGTCAAGGAAATTGATCGTCCTCCCCAACCTGGATTTGAGAGGACTGGGGACTACAACCTGCCCATTTCTAGTTTTCCCGAAGTTGTTCCTCCACCTGAAGATAATTGTGGCATCCTTGTTATCGACTCTGGCGTACTACGTGGTCACCCTTTGATTGCTCCGGTACTGGGTGAGGCTGAAGTATTCCCAGATGCAAAACGGAAAATTATAGAAGGTGGTCCTGACGATGTAGTGGGACATGGTACAAGTGTCGCTGGCCTTGCTATCTATGGAAATATTGAGAACTGTATTAAACAAGGTTCGTTCGATCCAACAGCTTGGTTATTTTCTGCTCGTGTAACAGACGAAAATGGCAAATATGATGAAGATATTCTCGTAGAGACTCAGCTAGATCAAGCTATTCGTGCTTTTGTTGAACAGTATCCCAATTGTAAAGTCATTAATATCTCGCTAGGTAACGCTGATCAAATTTACCGAACTGGTTTAAAGCAGTTTCGATTAGCAGCAAAGATAGATGAAATTGCCTATCAATACCAACACAAAAACATTTTGTTTGTAATTTCAGCAGGTAATGCTTTCTATGAAGAAGCACAGTCTAATGAGCAACTACGAACTGACTACCCGAATTATCTTCTAAACAAGAGCGCTCGAATTATTGACCCAGCAACTTCAGCAATTGCATTGACCGTAGGTTCTTTATCATTTGGTCGTGGTAGTATTACAGAACCTTCTGATGTCCGTCGTCAGGCAATTGCAAATTTATCAGGATACCCTTCTCCATTTACCAGAACTGGCTTTGGTGTAGATGGAATGGTTAAACCTGACGTTGTGGACTTTGGTGGAGATTTTGTGTTAGACCTTACTTATCGAAAAGGTATAGATTTACCAAAAGTTAATATATTGCCCGATAGTGTAGCTGGTGTTTCTGTTATAACTTTATCCAAAGATTTCAACAGTTCTTTATTTCACATCTGTAGTGGTACGAGCTTTGCTGCACCTTGTATTGCTAATCTTGCTGCTCAACTTGTTACAAAATACCCACAAGCTAGTTCTAATTTAGTTCGGGCACTTATTGTTAACTCTGCCCTTCTTCCCAAGGAAATTCCACCCGAATTTCAATGTAAAGACAAAAAGTCTCAAAGTGAACAAATTAAAAAGCAGTTAGCTATATATGGCTATGGGCAGCCTAATTTGCAACGTGCCATGTATTCAGCTGAGAACTATGTCGTTCTATCAGAAGACAATATTTTGATCAAAGTAGGCTATTTTCATATTTATGAAATTCCCCAGTTGCCGCCTGATTTTATCAAAACAAAAGGCACTCGTATATTGTCAATTTGCTTGGCATTTGACCCGCCAACTCGCCCAACTCGCGGAGACTCATATCTGGGAGTCACAATGGAATTCGACCTCTTTAAAGGGATTGATCGGCAAACTCTTATGAATGCCTATGAAGCTGCTAGCAAGACAAGTTCCGCTGATGAGCCTACAGAAAATACAAAAAAAAAGTTAACAGAAAAATATGGCGCTGGTATTGTTGTCAAATTGTCTCCAGGTTCCACTGTTCGGAAAAAAGGAACAGTACAAAGGGGGCAAGTTGAAATAACGCCTAGAGCAACAAAATATAATGACGGGCCTATGACCCTAATTGTAAGTTGTAACCGTAAATGGGCTAATCCAGATGAAATCGAAATGCAACGTTATGCCTTAGTCGCTTCCATTAGCCATTCGGATCCTCAAGTTAATTTATACAATCGCATGAAACTTCAGATTAATCAGAGAAGCGATAGAGAGCAAGAGCGACAACGAGGAAGAGTTTAGTTAACAATAACGTATTTTTCCCTTTGTTGCCAAAATACAATGTTCTTTAGCATTTCTCAGCCAATGTCCTGTACCAATACGAGTGGCGCCGTTTTTACTAATCTTCTCCCAAGTCAGGATAGTATGAAACTCAAATTCCCAATGCTTAATGCATTCTGCGGCTTCAATTAAATGGTTATTGGTAAACCATAACCAGAAGACACAACCATTGTGTTCGCATAACTCAAGTATGGGTAACTTCGGAATTTCTTCCAATTTCATTCGTTAAAATGCTGTTTCCTGCTGAAACGAGCGCGTTAAATCTGAAACAAATGCACTAATAGCACTTATGCCTTTATGTAACGTACCGTTGCTGTCGCGATATCCAGAACGGCGCCAACCATCCCAACCTAACTGTTCGCCAATTTCTCCAAATGATAAAATAACAGAATCATTATCAAATGGTGATACTTGCTGCTTCATTTGAGCTAATTGAGCATCTTTTTCTTTAATTGAATTCTCTAGAAGTTTAACTTTAGACATCAACTGTGGCAATTTTTTCTCAAGTTCAGAGTTTAAAGCTTTTGTAGCTTGAGCATTAAAAGTGTTATCCCAGTTGTTTTGCGAAGCTTTCACAAGAGCATTTTCAAGTTCTGTCACTCGTTGCTGTAACTGTTGATTTTCAAAGTGCAAGGAGTGTAAACGCGCGATTTCTTTTTCCTTCGCTTCTAACTGCTCAATTAGCGCATGATATTTTTGTGTCATGTTTTGTGCATGTTTTTCTGCGGCAATGATTTCTTTTTTCGCAGCTTCCAGGGCGGCGTTACGTATTTCGACAAATCGTCCTTGTTCTTCTTCTGCTTTTTCACTCTTGTACTGCCTAATCGCTTCTGCCCTAATCTGTTCAATCTCTTTCTCGGTCAGCGTATTAGTTTCAGAAGCTTTGGGAGTAAAGATTTTTATTCCTTCCACTTGTAATTGATTAGATTTTAGTAAATGCTTTACCTGCATTCCTTGAGCAATTGTATGGTCTAATAAAACCCAAAATTCGTCATTGTTGGCAACATCCGTGATTATCCCACAATAACCGTTCCACCCTGTATTTTCATTCTTTACCACTATCCGCACTCCAGGCGCCTTCAATTGAGTGGGGGAATGGGAGAGTGGGTGGGAGGTAGCAAAAGTATTCTCCCCTTCTCTCTTTCCTCTTGTCTCCCCTTCTAAAATAGTAGGCACCAATTCCTCTGAAGTGTTCGATATTTGGACGCTATCTTGATTTTGAGAAGAGGTAATATGAACTGGCACCGTATTTTGATAAACTTTGCCCGACAGTTGTTTAACCTGTGCGGCAGTCTTCTTACCTGAAGTAACTACAACTTCAAGTAAATCATCGGTTAAGTACTTTAAATGACGTAATGCTGAAACCTTCCAATTTTGAACGTTCTCACGAATTAATCGCTGTAATCTTGGGTCTAAATCTTTAAACCAGTTGTAAAGCTGTATGGCTGCTTTCGCGATATAAGTACTGGCGCCAAAAAATTGCTTGCTATCAAGCCATTGCTTGAAAACCTTCTTACCGTTTTTGCATGACACAAGACAAGAGTCTTGGATTTCTTGCAATTTTCTTCCAATCTCGATAATGCCGTCAAACGTTTGACGAACAAAGCTTTTGAACTCATTGAGAGTTTCGTTCGCTTTATACGCTAAATCTTGACTCTCAAATTGAGAATAGTTAAAAGTTGGTACAAATGGCGCCTTTGACATGATATAGACTCCCTGTTATTACTTAACTGTGCTAATAACGTATCTATTGATACTTAAAACTAAGATTTTGGTACTGGATAGAAATTGGTTTGTAAACCCTAATTTGGCTATTGTCCATGTTGGATTTTTGTAAGGGTTGCGTTTATGCAGCAACGACCATGTTTTTGGTATTAAACGTTTGCCTAACCTTTATAGCTTCTGAGGCATAGTACAAGACATATTCATATTCCTGTGGCATTTTATGAAATCGAATGTCACATCCCCAATTCATTACAGTTCTATATCCAAATCCTGATACTTGAGATAATATACGAGCGCACTCAGGGAAAAAACTATTATTGGACAAGCGCAGCTTGATTTCTTCAGTCGTTAACTTGTCTAATCCGAGAGCATAATCTAAAAACTCTTTTGGAGTCAGTCTTGAAGGAGCGTACTTATCCTTGATAATTAGGCTTGCATATTTTTGATTAATACCCGCAGTTTCAATATACCCAAGTACTAATTGGTAATTAGATGGCATCAACTCAAAATTTAATGTCTTGCCCCAGTGGTTGCGAACTGTTGTTGGGTTTACGCATAGTACACGAGAAAGAACCTTGATAGCTTGAGTGCGATAACAACTGACTGTCTCTGCTTCAAAGTACTCAATTTCAGTGCAATCTCTACCTATTAGTAGATGTCGCAGGAAATTTCTTGGTTTTACGCCTTCTAATGGTAAGTAGCTGATTAAAGTCTTCATTTGCCACCCTCAAGTAATTATGCTTTTCTAATAATACATTTGTTTTATTTAATTTGGGGTCATCATGTTTATCTCCCTGCATGTTCAAAAGTGTCGATTTAATATTTCAGTACTAAATGTTTAAGGCTTTACAGTTTTCAAAATTATTCTAGGTTGTACGTCATACCTTGTCAATACCTGGCGTACATAACTCAAACATGATGAAAATCTTGGCGTAGAAAGCTTTGAAGGTATTTTAGTATTTAGGTACTGATAAAAAACTTAATAATTATTTGATGTCTGGCGTGATGCCTGCTGTTGTTACTTGATAAAGTATAAAAATGGGAAAAAAAGGATATAAGTCTCAAAAAGGAGTTGGAGATATATGGAACGAGCCGAAGTCAGAGCGGTTAAGCATACGTATTACTCCAACAGGAAAAGAACTCGCTCTTGAACGTTCTCAAAGCGAGGATATTTCTTTATCTGAGGTGCTAGAGAGATATGGTAGGAATCAAATAGATGTAAAACTACTAACTAATGACCAGTTACAAGGTTTTTTAGAACAAATCATCCTTGTGGATGGTTTCGTTATTCTTGATGAAATTTATAAGTTACTTCCTCTATTTAGTTCCAGCGAGCTTCATCAGCTTATTAACAAAATTAATGATACACTTCATAATCGTTTGATAGAAGATTCCCAGATGGAAATTACGATAGCATTATTAATTCAAAAAGAAATAGAAAAAAGATTTTATACAGTAGAAAATTTAGCGAATGCTGCTCATATATCCGTAGAAAATATACTATCAATTTTAGAAGGGAATAGCCCTGAAGATGATGATATATATGCTTTACC
The DNA here is from genome assembly GCF_019977735.1 of Calothrix sp. PCC 7716. Taxonomy (GTDB): domain Bacteria; phylum Cyanobacteriota; class Cyanobacteriia; order Cyanobacteriales; family Nostocaceae; genus Dulcicalothrix. The sequence continues at coordinate 9,228,891 of NZ_AP025018.1, forward strand.
TTCTGTTTTAACTAAAGATGATGGAAGTATTTATGACGCAACCGAGCTTTTGAATTTAAGAGAAAAACAATTTGGTAATGGTAGTTCAAATGGGAAGGTGATGCATCAGTGAAATTTGAAAATATTCTTAATAATGCTTACTCTGTAGTTAAAGAACATGAAGCTTGTATCTTTAAGAAAGAGCTACCTATTACAGAGGATACTCAGATATTTTTTGATAATAAAGTCGTCAAGATACTAACTCGTACCCAAAAGTCTGCTACTTTCCTACGTAAATTTTTTGCTAATGTTTATGATTTCACAAAGAAATGGCAGTTTGAGCAGATTAATATTTTTTGGGAAGATTCTTCTCGCCATTATCAAATTCCCATAAATTCAAATCTGAGATTCAAAGGGTTATCTACCATGCAGGTTAATAATGTAATGCCCTTGATAATAGTTCCTGGCGTACAAATTGGTGAGATAAAGCTGTCGTTACCAATTTTAAGAGTTTTGTTTGAGTTTTGTGAGTATCCAGAGCGTAAGTATGGGTTAGTGCGTTGTACTGACGAACGGCAAGTGGCTTTGTCTGAGTCGAGTGCTGCTCTTATTAAAGGTTCTGATTTACAGGAGGGTGTACAGCGAAAACGTAAAGATTACTGGTATCTACCTGATTTAGAAGCTTTTGAAAGAGAAGCTCAATTAGCATTAGAGCCTAATAACCAACACTCTATTTTAGAGTTTTCTTTTCGTGGAGTATCTAAAGATGGTTTGGATTGGCGTAAGTTCACTAATCGTTATCGGTCAATTCGTGATGATTATGGCGTTTCGTATTATGTCTCACAAAATATAGATGTTGAGCAAATAGCGGCGCCGCCACAAGTTGTAGTTCGACAATGATTTTCCGATTGTAAATTAAATCTAATTAAATTGTATATGACAGATATAGTCTTGGGTACACTACCATCAGTCGATAATGCTTGGTTAAATACTTTTGATTCTAATAAACCTGAAGTACTTAAGGATGCCTGTAAAATTATTTTCAGCATTCTTTATTGTACATTATCGACTTGCTCTCAAGAAGGATTTCCTTGGGCATCGCCTGTATTTTTTGTATATGATAATGATTTAAATATTTACTGGTCTTCCGCAGTAATATCGCAGCACTCACAAAATATCTATAGCAACTGCGGTAGGGTAGCAATTGCTATTTACGACTCTTCAGTATCAGAGGGGACATGTGGAGGTGTATATTTCTCTGGAACAGCATCTGAGCTACATCCAGACAGTTTTGAACAAATTTTTGAGCTAATGCAGCAGCGCGCGGGCAAACAATTTAATAGAACCTTAAAAGATTATCAAGGCGATTCACCTCGCCGTATTTATCAATTTCAGCCAAATCAAGCATGGATTACAGGTAGTCGAGTACCTGTAGGCAATCAGCTAGTTGATACTAAAATTAAGCTAAATTTGTTGGATTTAAAAGCCTTTCTTTAAACCCATACTCCGCACTTCAAGATGTAGTACGCTGCTATTCGAGAATCGTTCCTAATTATGAGCGACAATCAAGTATTAATACTGTTAAAAGGTTTCAATTAAATGAGTTTTATTTTTAAAGATAATAAATCCGAAAAGCAACTTGCTTACAGTTGGAACATTTTAGTTAATCCTAAAAATTATTTTGTGCCTCGGACGGTAGAAGATTGTAGAAAAATTGATTTCTTTCGGTCTCATCAAATAGAAATAAACTCGCAGAAATGGTTCTTTACTGATAAATCAATTCCGGAGCTTAAGAATTTTTTTAACTGTATTTATTCTAATGACGACGATATTCAAAATACTGTAATTTATAATACTGTCTACCAATCTACCCTTAGAGAAATAGAAATTGAAATCATTTGCAAGCTAGAATCTAAGCCTCTAAGAGATTTTAAAAAAGCTCAGGAATTGGCGCAGTTTAGAGCTAGAGAAGTGATAAATTATTTTAGATATTTAATATGTGTTCTATGTCATCAGAGAATATATGAGAAATTAATTAAAATTGATATTTTATCTCAAGCTTTTATTCAAAAAGAAGATTTATTGGCAAGAGAGACCAATAATGGATCAATAATTATTGTGTCAGGTGCAGGCAGAAAAAATTTAGAAAAATTTACTATTAATGAAGAAAAGTTAAGAGAGCGCCACGAGACACAAAAACTGCATGAACTTTTTTTGGGGCTTATACACAAAGTAAACAGCCTAGCCTGAACCATAACAAAGGATGTGGTAATATAATCAAACAGCCTTTCTATTGTAATTTTCTCCCGGTTGCACAACTCATCAAGCTCCTCCTTAAGGGACTTCCAAAAATTTAATTCTCCATTGTGGAATGGGCATCCTTGCCCGTTCTTTATCTAGGCGGGAAAGGATGCCCACCCCACAAGAAATTTTTGGGTATTTTTTTATTTGGAAGTCCCTAATAGAAGTCTCCAATCTCACTTGACTTATTTTATTGCTTTATTAAATAAATGTAATAAGTTATCACAGGTTTTACCCCAACGCTGTTATTCTGATAGCAGTTTGAGGAAATCGCTTACTTTGATAGTAAGATAACTTGATTCCTTCGAGGCGATCGCAGTTGGGCAAGACACAGAACTGAGTATTCCGCTGACTCCAATTATTGCACCAGGTTCTAGTAATTCCAAGGTTATGTTTTGCTTCTGCATCTGGGGGGATATCCCAATAACCTGGCTTTACCTGCATAAAAAATGTTAATTTTTGCCCGTAGTAATTTTTTGACCAAAATTGTTTATCCCATTCGACAACGCAATAGTTCACACAATGAAATATTTATGTAGCAAAGCTTATAAAAAATCTTTTGGTTGACTGAGATTATTTTCGGAATTCCATTGTGCGAACCAGTAATATTACTATGAGATTACATGGAAAAAGTAACCAATGGAACCTTTATTGACTGGTACGATTGCTCTACTACTGTTTTGTGGAAACAAATTGATTGATTGGGGAATTGGCAAAGCTTATGATGCGGCTTTTGATAAACTCATGGAAAAATCGCCAGATACAGCCGAACAATTGACATTACCTCCAGGAGAACGGGAAAATATTGGCGAAGCGGTATTAGTGCGGATGGTGGAAAATACCGCTTTGCAGGAACCGGAGTTAAAACAAGCTTTGGAAGCACTGGGTGAAGAGGTACAAGCGATGGCTAGTAAAAAGACAGAATTGGAAACGGCTTTTAATAAATTAGCGCAGACGGTAAAAACCCAAAGTCCTGCGATTGTGAATGAAAATTGGCAAGGAATAAATATTAAAGGTGGAACAAATACCGTTCAAAATAATACCCTTAGTTTTGGTAAATAAAGTTCTTTCGGGGTGTAATTCACTTACGCCCCATTATACTTTACTTTGCGGATACGTGAGTAAATTATTATATTTTATTTATCAAAATATATTAAAAAATGACTAATGAAAATTTCCAAGGGATAAACATAAAAGGTGGAAATAACAAAATCAAAGATAATACCTTTATCTTTCATCCCACTCATAAATCTGCAACTGCCGTCAAATATATTCCCCACACAGGTATTTGTCATTTCGTCGGACGAAGTGCAGAACTAACAAAAATCCACGAAAAGTTACACGGACAAAATAACACCGTTGCGATTTCTGCTGTTGCAGGAATGGGTGGTGTGGGCAAAACTGAGCTAGCAGTAAAATATGCTAGAGAGCATGAAAACGACTATCCCGGAGGAATCTGCTGGTTTAACGTCCGTGAGTCTAGTATCGCAGCGTCTATTATTGAGTTTGCTCAAAATTATCTAGAATTAGAAGTACCACAACAAAATTTCTCAGGGAAACAGCTAACACCCAAGCAGCAAGTAGACTGGTGTTGGCAAAACTGGCAGCCTCCCGCAGGTCTTGTATTGATAGTATTTGATGATGTAACTAAGTTAGAAAATTTTACTGAATATTTACCAAGAAATAACCGTTTTCGTTTGTTGATGACAACTCGGTTGCGAAATATAGATGCGAATATCGAAGAAGTTGCTCTGGATGTGCTGTCATCTGAGGAAGCATTGAAATTTTTGCAAGCCATTATAGGAAACAAACGAGTTCAAAAAGAATTAGCGACAGCAAAAAATTTATGCTCTTGGTTAGGGTATTTACCCTTGGGTATAGAATTGGTTGGTAGATATTTACAAGAAGACCCCGATTTATCTTTGGCTGAGATATGTGAACGGCTGGAAAATACACGTATTTCAGATGAAGCTTTGCTAGGTCAACAATCAACTTTAAGCACGGCACAACGAGGGGTAAAAGCTGCGTTTGAATTAAGTTGGGAAGAATTAAACGCTAAAACACAATATATTGCTCAATATATAAGTTTATTTGCACCCGCTCCTTTTACGTGGGAATGGCTGAAGTCAATTAATGAAAATTATGTACAACATTTAGGTTGGGATAAGCAAGACTTACAACCAGCGAAAAAGCACCTTTATAAATTACATTTTATTCAGAGATTAGAAGAACCACACGGATACTATAAAATTCATCCTTTAATTCGCGATTTTTTACAAAACAAGCTTAACTTAGAAACAGAAGCTACTAAAATTAAAAGTATTTTTGTTCAGCCATTTGTAGAACTAGCTCAACAAATTCCTGATAGACCTACCCGTGATTTTATCTTTTCTATTAGCCTAGGCATACCTCACTTAGAGGAAGTTGCAAAAAGCTTAAACGATGTTGTAGCAGATGAAGATTTAACACCGATATTTCTTGGGGTTGCAAAATTTTATGATGGACAAGGTTTATACGCGCTTGCAGAAGCTTCGTATAATCGTTGTTTAGAAAAAATTAAAGGACGTTTAGGAGAAGAACATCCTGCCTTTGCTGCAAGTTTGAACTCTTTAGCCTTACTCTATAACTCGCAAGGACGTTACAGCGAAGCTGAACCTTTACTTAAACAAGCATTGGGGTTATACAAACGGGTATTAGGAGAAGAACATGCAGATTTTGCTAGAAATTTAAATAATTTGGCTATACTTTACAATTCACAAGGACGTTACAGTGATGCAGAACCTTTATTTAAACAAGCTTTAGAATTAAAAAAACAGGTGTTAGGAAAAGAACATCCCTCGGTTGCTATAAGTTTAAGTAATTTGGCTCTACTATATTCCTCACAAAAACGCTACAAAGATGCTGAACTTTTTTATCAGCAAGCTTTGTCATTGATAAAAAGAGTGTTGGGAGAAGAAAATCTCGACTTTGCTGTAAGTTTAAACAATTTGGCTCACCTCTACTACTTGCAAGAAAATTACACTGATGCTGAACCTTTATTTAAACAAGCGTTGGAATTGAGAAAACGGTTGTTAGGAGAAGAACATCCCGACTTTGCTCAAAGTTTAAACAATTTGGCTAATCTTTATAACTCGCAGGGATATTACAGTGATGCTGAACCTTTATTAAAACAAGCTTTGGCATTGACAAAACGATTATCAGGAGAAGAAAATCCCGGCTTTACTATAATTTTAAACAGTTTGGCTTCACTCTACGGCTTGCAAAGACGTTACAGCGATGCTGAACCTTTGTTAAAACAAGCTTTGGCATTGACAAAACGGGTATTAGGAGAAGAACATCCCGACTTTGCTCAAAGTTTAAACAATTTGGCTAATCTCTACAAATCGCAAGGACGTTACAGCGATGCTGAACCTTTATTAAAACAAGTGTTGGAATTGACAAAACGATTATTAGGAGAAGAACATCTCGACTTTGCTATAAGTTTAAACAATTTGGCTAATCTCTACAAATCGCAAGGACGTTACAGCGATGCTGAATCTTTATTAAAACAAGTGTTGGAATTGACGAAACGATTATTAGGAGAAGAACATCCTGGCTTGGCTATAATTTTAAACAATTTGGCTAATCTTTATAACTCGCAAGGGCGTTACAGCGAAGCTGAACCTTTATATCAAAAAGTATTGTTACTGTTCAAACAGGTATTAGGGGAAGAAAATCCCTACTTTTCTATGAGTTTAAACAATTTGGCTAATCTTTATAACTTGCAAGGACATTATAGCGAAGCTGAACCTTTATATCAGCAAGCATTGCTAATTACTGAGCGTACACTCGGAGAAAATCATCCCTCTACAGTTCCTGTTCGCAAAAATCTAGAAAATGTACTCGCAAAAATACAACAAAAAAATAATCATGATTCCTGATTCGCTTTTGTTGCGAAATCTGGTAAAAAATATTTTACCCATGCTTGATATAATTTATCACCACCTTCACAGTATCCTAGCTATTACTACGAAAAAGCACCTAATTCTTTTTATATCTTCCAATCAAATCTTTACCGTATCGTGCATTTAGCGGAACTATAAACTATATAGTTTTTAATTATAATGTATTAAATAAATCTATTAAAGATATAACCCAATAAGTTCTTGGTAAAAAATACAACTGTTTATAGCTGAAGAAAATTTAGCACCCGCTAAATTGTGCGTTCGCCAAAATACCAGCAGTAAGAGACATATTGTAAATAAATATTGCTTTAAAAATACTACATTATAAAAACCCATAAAGTATCTATTCACAACAAATAATCAAGCTTTTGTAGATTATCTTGCAGGTTTTATCCCTCTAAATGTGACTAAAAATAATGTCTTATCTTCAATATTTTTTCAAAAGGTTATCTTTATTTATTCGTTATTTGTACGTGAGATGGAAGATGCCAAGCTTCGACGATCGTGTTTGCCGCAAGCATAAAACATAGAACAAGTATATTTTCTTGTAACCCCTGCTATCTATGGATTTTTTTAGAACGCGGATTTGCCATAATTAAAGACTTGCCGTTGTCGTTAACATTAATCTACTTGCAATGTGAAGACCATATTACTGCTTTGATTCGATTACTTTCTATTGGCTTGCGTGTCTTAACTTTATTAGAGTTTCAAGTGAGAAATCTCACAAAAATGTAAATTGTTAATAATTGATACATATTACTCGTTTTATAAAATAAGCATTATTACTTATATTGATTTCACAGAAAACTATTTTATCCATATGTTGAGTTTTACTTGCATCCGTAGTGATTAGTAGGTAATCTGGCAATTGTGAACTAAAACTAATAATTAACTTAACTGAAGTTGAGTTAAAGCCAAGCTAAACCTATAGATAACGTGAATTAAAAAATAATTTACAAATCCTTACGTGAATCTTTAGGTTGCTATTAATTTGATTGATGATTTTACGCGAGTTGGAATTGAGATGGTATGTGACGATGTTATGTACACCCAGAAAACTCTTGCCCAGAGGTATGATATATCGATTGCAGCTTTGCAGCGATGGTATCCTTTTGCAGGAATAGTCAAACCAAGAAAACGTGGGGGATATTTTGATGCTTCGACTGTTGAGATAGCTGATACTTTTTATGTTGCTATCAAAATTCGGCGCCTAACTTGTGAGGAGTTTTTACAGCAGGTGATTCCTGCGGGTGGGTTGGATGCCTTTATGCAAAAAGTCAACGGCATTGGTCTTTATGACTTTTTGACTAAACATATTTCTGATGAAGAACGAAAGAACTTTATTGTCCAAGCAGTAATTAAGAGGATTGAGCGCAATGAAGCATATAAATCAGCTAGCACAACAGTTGCAAGTGTCGCCTGAGCTAGTACGCGCGACTTGTAATTTATTAGGTTTGCCTTTAAAACCGAACGATACAGTTGATGAAACTGTTGAAAAACAGCTAGTTCAATTAAAAGAGGTTGCCCAGCGCGAAGGTATTTCTTTAGAGGAAGCTGCTCGCCATTTGGTTGAGATGCGTGACCGCAAGGTGGAAGCAGAAACAGGCACCCATAAATTTGACAAGCGTGAATATATTAAGCAACGTTTTGGCATTGACCCAGAAATAGCGGCGCCTGATAGTTTTGTGGGAATGCTTTATCACGATGCTGATAGAGGTGTTCAGCTAGGACAATTACGTCATAAAGTGGTGTTAGAAACTTCTACCCTTGCCTTGGAAGAATTTGTTTTTAACGGCAGTAGCAATACAGATAACAACGATTACAACTGTGCCCAGGAGCGAATTCAATCTCGAATCGATAACGATTTTTTTGCGAAGGTAAACTGGGGGGAAGGGAGTCATCCGCTGCTAGTCAGTTCATCGACACATTCTCAGAAACAGTTGAAGTTGTCGCAGCCGAAAACCGGGCAATCTCAGAAGAAATAATCGAGCAAATGCTTCCGGTTTGCTATCAACTGCGCGATGAGAGTTTACTTTCTTTGAGAAAAACATCTACTCTAGCAGTTGGTATAAATTGTCTTTCAGTTATTGCTGGTACAGTAGTTGGAACTTGGATAGCAATCCCTCCAACTCAATATAAACAGGAAATTTCATCAATAGAACCAATTTTAATTGGTATTAGTATCGGTGAATTAGTTGGGTTGGTTCTAGCACTTTTATTAATTTGGATCCGGAGTGAAAATGAGCGCGGCATTTGATTTTTTGATTAATACAGCAGGTGGGTTGTTAATGAATTTAGGAGTTTCTGGAATGGTGGGTAATTTAATCGGAGTTGGCGCCACTCTTGCCCTCCATCCATTGTTACTGCTAACCGGGATAGTAGTTGGTGGCGCCAGTATTGCAATTGCACGCGAGTTAAACAAACGCCCACAACTACATTTGGTTATAGATAATACTTAGAGGGAAGTTAATATGTTTACTCCTTCTTCTGTACGAACCAAGCTGTTCAATCGTAAAAAGAAGAAAGTAAGTGTTGGCTTGTGGACTGCTTGTTCTACTATTGGTGCCCTATGTGTAATTGGTTCGGTTGCTTTAATGGTAGGTTGGCGCCAGCAGCTTCCAAACAACCAGCCATCTGAAGTACAGCAAGCTAAAGGGCAAGTCAAGCAAGTTAGGGAAGTATATCTTGAGAAGCTATCTCGAACTGATTACAACATAGATAATCTTTCCAACTATTCCTCAGTTGAAGGTGTACCAACACTTACAGGATGGCGCCAGAATTCAGCAGCGTTATGGTCGCAGCAATTGCGTAGCGAGATATCCAAGATGCAAAGTGACGAAAATTCAGGATTTTACCGTCTACACTATATGCCAGCTTTAGAGATAGTTAAATTTAACGCCTTGGATGTTTTGTTAGAAGCTGCATCTGGTAATAACACATTTTACTGGGGCTATCGTCGAACCGATGGTACAAAAGTCGAGGAGAAAATACCAACAGGCGCCGCTGCTGTTTTCTTGTTAGGTAAGTTAGAGGCTATTGACTATGCACAAAATTTGGAATCACAACCGTCAGTTGATTTAAACCAGATGCTGGTTCAAATTCGTAGCGCAAGTGAGCCATATTCTTTGGCTCAAGCTCAGTTATTACGAGCGCGCGGGTACTCTGACCCAGTAAAACAGATGGCGCAACTGGGAGATATTAGAGCCAAGATAAAACAACTTTCTGAAGAACGGCGCCAGTATTTACAAGGAATGAAGGAAACAGTCAAACCTGTTTACACAGATAAAAAACAACCCAAGTTCTAGGGGGTGGTCTTATGTACGCTAAATTTGCTGCTGCGATAGTTTGTATAGTTTTGGCTACAGTTAATGTCGTAGCAGCGGTGCGTCGTACACCAGTGCGTACTGTAATGTCTGGTTCCTCTCGTCCTACCGTTGAAATGATGGAATCACCATCGTCTGGTGTGCAATGGACAAGCGCTGTGATGTTTGCTGCAACATTTGCTTGCTTTTTGAGTTGGGGACTTGCTGATTACAACAAATCTTTAGATTCAGATGAATTAGCTGAGGAAAATTCACCTAACCATAAGCAACAGCAAAGTGGAAGTACACAGAACAATGTCCCAACAAATCCTAATATTAGAGTAAATAATCCTCATAATATAGTCCAGTTTGCTCCGCGCGCTGTTTCTTCATTTCCATCTTCGTCACAGCAGTCAAATAAACCCGAAGAACTTTCAAGAGAAGAATTTTTCAACCAGCTTCAGGATGAGGACTACTGGGACGACGAATCGAAAGATAACCATTCTGCGTAAATTAAGGAAGTATTATATATGAATAAAAATCGTCGTGGATTTGATGTTGATTATGCTGAAGCAGGCGCTATTGTTCCTGCTAATCGCTTGCAAAATATGCTACAGCAAGTACAGCAACAAAGTGGGACAACAACTAATCAGCAATCAAATTATCCAACTGTAATTGATACACAACCAGTTGAAGTCAGGCATATTACTGCACCTGCACCGTACAAAGCAGTAGTTCCACGCATCGAAATTCCTTACGTCGAAACTTGGAAAGCTCATAGGTTACATCCACAGAATCCTTGGCGATTCGTATGGTATCCTGCTTACTTCTTGGGTGATTGTATAAAATCTCCGATTGGAGTAGGCGCTGTAGGATTATGGCTAATTTATCTTGCACTAAACTTTCTTCTGAATGGAAGCTACACAGGACCTGGATACGCTAATGGTAAAAAAATCGAAGTAGTGCCAAAGGAAATACCCCAGTTTTCACCTGTGTTTAAGCAATTGGAATAGCTATGTTAGTGAAGATTACTTTTTGGGTAGTTTTTCTCGTGTGGGTTCTGGATATTTTGCAACCAGGGTATTTACAATTTTATGACTTGCGTAATTTTGTAACAATGGCACAAAGGGTTAAATTACCTGCTCTTAATTCTACTGCTGTGTCTTCCACTGCTACAACTGAGAGTAAACCTAGTAATTCAATAACTCAAGAGGCAAAGTGTCGAGAAGCGAAGAATGATTTTGAACAGATACTGAATACTCAATTAGTCGGTTGTAAATCAACTGGAGAAAATTAAATGCGGGTAGTTTTTGAAATTGATAAAGGAGGTAAGGAAGAAGACCTAATAGTTCCCTCTCCTAAACTAATCAATAGCCACCATGAAGTTGACGCACCTGAAAACAACTGGGGTTATGCGATTGCAACAGCTTTTTTAGTTGCAACAATAGTAATTCCTCCACTGTCTAGTTTTGTAAATTCGCTACCCCCAATCCAATATGTACAAAACTTGGTTAGTACTGGTAGATACAGAAATGATAATCTGGCTAATCGAATTGTTAAAGCAATGCAGCGTAAGGGTTATCAATTATCGACTAATCTCGATGAGGTAAATATTATCTATCTGCGCGGTGCCGACCAATACGGTAACTCGAACGGCAATCGTATCAACGAATGGTCAGACCGCCGACTTGTTCTGATGTTTCGCAATGGTCAACCCACTATTGTAGGCAATTGGGCAGCTACGACTAAACCAGGATTGCCTGCCATTAAGAATCCGACTAATAATCAAGGCGCCGCTTTTATTGAACCAGGACAATATTCGGCTTGGCGAGTTGGTACTCATTATGGGATGTTTGGGCGTGTAGAGTTGGGTTTGGTGCAAGTGGCGCCTGTAAAGTTTCGCCGTGATGCTATTCGGCTTGGTGATGTAAGTAAGCAACCTGTGCAGTCGGGAATGATTGGGTTAAACCAACATTCAGGTAGTGACCAACAGTACGTAAACAAAGCTTCTTATGCTTGTCTTGCTGCCCAATCTCAAAATGCACACCTGAATAAATTTATGAAACTTGTGATGTCAGACCCTCGCTACCGTCGGGATCAGAATTTTGTCTTGGCTACAACAATCTTGGATGTTAGTGATATTTAAAACATGCGAATTGTCATCACTACTGATGGTGGTACTAGGAAAAATGCTCGTAAACAAGTAGAAAAGAGTGAATTAGGTTATGTAATTGCATCGTTTGTCCTAATTTCAGCAATCACTATTCCTGATATTTCTAATTGGGTACAATCGCAACAGCCAATAGTAGCTCTTCAAAATTTAGTACAAACACTGGTTGCAGGTAACACATCAAACAAAGCTTCTACTGTTGAGTTTGTTTTCCCCACTCTTAAAGGTACACCTGTTACTTCTGAGTTTGGTTGGCGCCAGCATCCAATTACAGTCGAGAGGAAATTACATACAGGAATAGACTTTGGCGCCCAATTCGGCACACCTATTTATGCGGTAGCAGGTGGTAAAGTTGAGTTTTTAGGTGAGAAAGGTGGGTATGGTAATGCTGTAATTATTGAGCATAATGATAATCTTTCTACTTTATATGGACATGCAAGCAAGCTTTATGTAAACGAAGGTGCTTCTGTGGCGCCAGGACAATTGATTGCATTAGTGGGAAGTACAGGATTTTCAACCGGGCCACATTTGCACTTTGAGGTGAGGATTAACGACAAACCAGTTAACCCACGCCCTTATTTGCAGCAGTATTTAGCAAAACGATAATTATGCTGTTAAGAATTTTTATTTTTGGTCTAATTGGTGCTGCTAGTTCTATTGCTTTTTCTTATGGTGCATCTTCAGTTCCATGTCGGTCAGCTTACAGTGGCACCGATACTGTGTGTCAGACGCGCGAAGAGTCAAAGTCACTTGACAGTTGGAAATTTGGTTTTATTGCTGGCTCCTTAGTGGGGTTACTAAGGGGAAGAAACTCACGTCTTGTATCTTGCTTGCAGCCTAGTAACGTTTCGGTGGCTTCAGTTTTATGCTTAGGAATTTACATGCTAAACTCACAAACTTTTGGTTTAGGAATCAAGAGCTATAACAATACTTCTGCTGTTAATTCTTCTTACTCGCAAAGAATGCAGGCTTTTTTGGCAACAATTCGTTGGGCTGAAACTGGTACTTCGGGTAATGATAGCTATCGTAAGTTAGTTTTTAATGGGACTTTTAATGATTTTTCCACTCATCCATTAATTAAACAGTGTGCGCCAATTAATGGAAAGCGCGTTTGTTCTACTGCTGCTGGTGCTTACCAGATGTTAGACAAATCTTGGTATGACCTCCAGCCAAAACTAAACTTGACTAATTTTTCTCCCGCTTCTCAAGACAAAATGGCAGTAGAGTATATTCGCCGTAATCAAGCTATAGCTGACGTTGAAACAGGTAATTTTGATGCTGCTCTTCAAAAAGTAGGAAGAGTTTGGGCGAGTATTCCTTATAACAATTACAATCAAAATGCGAAAACCTTAGCACAACTGAGAAGTTACTATCAGCGGCAATTATTGGTTTATGGAGGTCGTTAATATGCAAACAAACTACTCCAATGAAGATATTTATCAAGCAATTACATGTCTTAAAGGGGCGGGTTTATCAAATCAAGAGATTTTGACAGAGGCTGAAAGTTTATTAGAATTTAACCAGCAGTTATATGTTTTAAATATTCTTCAAGAGTCAGACTTTGGTAGTAAAATTATTCGCCCTATCAAAACCTATGACCATAACTATCTGTTTGAGATGATTTACCAAGCAGTTGTTAGTGGTACTACTGAAAATCAGATAATTGAGATTTGTCAGTCAGAATTAAGTCTAGAAGATTTGGCTTTTTCTAAATTAGCTTTGGAATATATTTTAATTAATAGGTATATTAGCAAGCATGAGCGAGATGCTTTTATACTGGATTTGTATAAGCTTTATCAATCGCTTAAATCTTATAAAGAGTTAATGAAAGTGGCTGATTTAACTAAAAATCTTTATTTGAAGCAGTTAGTTTATAAAACGGTAGAGTTAGTTGCTAAGAAAACAGGCGAAGTCCCATCATTACCATTACAGGACGTAACTAAAAATTCTTTAATAGCATCAGATAATTCTAATGAGGATGTTAGTATAATTAAAACAGATTTTGAAAATAAGGTTGGAGATATTTTAGTTGAAACCTTAAACGACTTTGGTATTACCTGTAGCTATGTTAATACCAAGACTGGCCCAACCTTTAAGCGAGTCAAGATTAAGTTAGGAAAGGGGGTTAGTTTTAAAAAAGTTCAAGGCTTGGGTAATGACCTAGTACAGCAGTTAGGTGAAGAACTGGGTTTAGAAAATCCACCTATGATATCTGTTGTACCAGGGGCAGTTGTATTTGATATTCCCAGACTTGACAGGCAGGTAGCTTGTTTTTCTGACTATGTTGACCTGACAAGTGAGATTGATATTAGCCGGATAGTCATTCCTGGTGGGGTGGATGTTGACGGTAAGTATATTGAAATTTCCCTATGCGACTCTAATGTTTACCACACGTTAGGTGGTGGAATGACAGGTGGTGGTAAAAGTCAATACGAAAAGGCTATGGTTTTATACTTAGCGCTGCGCTATCCCCCAAGTTTAGTTAAACTTGCCCTCAGCGATGTAAAGTTAGTTTCGCTTACTTGCTTTAACGGACTTCCCCATTTGCTGGCGCCTGTTGCAGAAGATGCCTTCTTCACGCTGCAAATTTTCAATTACCTGGTGGCAGAACAGGAACTCCGCTACCAAGAATTTAAGCGGGTAGGAGTTGAAAACATTAACGAATACAACCAAATGTTTTCTAGCTGCCCCATACCTCGAATCGTTTCTGTCACTGACGAATGTTTTGACTTGCTTTCGGATACCACTTATAAAGACCCTATGGAAATGGCTTTAATGAAACTGCTTGCAAAAGCGGGTGCAGCAGGAATAAATATTTTCCTGTTTACCCAACGCCCCGATAAGGATGTAATCAAACCCCTGATTCGGTCGAACTGTTCGGGTAAGATTGCTTTTATGGTGTCTCGTCCTGAAGATAGCGGCATTATTTTAGGTAATCCAGATGATGACCGTGCAGCTAGCTTATTGGGAGGTGGAGACATGCTTTACAAATCTCCTAAAGGCGTTATGCGTCTCCAAGGTTTATACTTAGGCGCCAAAGCTGACTTTCAAGTATTACTCGACACCTGCATGACTGCCCATACTGATATGCCTTGTTGGAATTCTGGGTTAGATGTTTCTAGCTTTAATATTCAAAATAGTAGTAATAGTGGCGCCAGTAATGAACAATTACGTAATCGGTTAAATAAAGCTATCACTCAATCCTTAATGAATTCTCAAGAAGCAAAAGAGGACAGTATTTATCTTGATGATTTTACTAAATCCCAAATTATTTCTCTACATAGTAGGGACTACGAACTGCATCAAATTATTCAAGAGGTATTTAAATTATCACGAGCGAATGGGAGACAATATAAACGAGTACGTGATATAGTATACGGTTTTATAGCCTCTTTAGATTCAGAATCCAATGATAATGATGAAACTTAGTATTAAGTGATATTCCAATTGGTGGATTATTGTTTTAGACAATAAAGTAAGTTTCGATTCTTACTATCACAATTGGAGATTAAGCAGTTTACCGATACTGAAAATTAACTAGTACAGAATAATTATCTAGTTCTGGAAGATTTAAGAGAGTAAGGTGTAGGTTAATTGTTTCTCTCCAAATCCCAATTAAAAAGATGCCGGGGCAAGAGTAATTTTTGTTCTTGTAAACCTGTATTTAAAGAGGGATAGACTATGTTCAGAAAAATTTGTGGTCAAGCATTTGAAGCGATTAATATGTCAGTAGGAGTTATTTCTCTGTCCGCGATTGGCTTGGGTGCGGTAGCAATTTTCGGTGGTTCTGGTTTTCTTTGTCTTGCTAAAGTCGGAGTCAAAATTGTTCCAGAAGAAAATGCTGTACAAGCAATTAATCTTGGCATGAGAACTACTGTTGGCGGCGCCGTTGGCTTTGCTGCTGCGGTAATAGCTGCTGCTGGTGCTGCAAATGCGGTTGACAAGGTGCAGTTGGAGGAATCTTTAAATTCTGATACTAATTCTGTGGTATTCAAGTCGAGTAATAGTATTTGTTGTGACGATAATACTGGTTTAATTTATCTTTATCAGATAATGAAAATTGAAGGTTGTCGTAACCTCAATAGCAAGTTGATTGTTGTCAGAATGGAGGATGAAACACATCAAAAAGTTGTGATTTACGATACGTTATACCATCACGTCGATACCTTAATGGAAATTTTTGACCTTGATTACGATGAGGATAAGCTAGTAGGAAAAGCTTTTTCATCCCAAAATCCTAATCCTTGGGAGGCAGTTTGCGAGTTTGTTAGCTTTCATAATTCTATACTGCGAGTAAAGTCTTGTGGAGAATTTTCTGGGATTAATCTAGAAACATGTGTTGGATGTCGTAATCTACACGGTGCTAACAAAATTTTATGTGGAATTCACCCCTTTGGCTGGGATTCTAGTTGTGCTTGTCCTGATTGGCAATCTGATGGTACTCGGGTTTATTTCCCATATGAGCGTCAAGAAACTATCGACAAATTAAATCAAGATATTAAGCCAAATAAGGCATTGTTGCTCAAAGATGATGATGGCACTTTAACTCTTTGGGATAATCACACTTTACGTAGGTTTCACTTCTCATGGGCAGGAATTCTTCTTGATGATTCAGATCGACTTTTAGAATTGGGTACACATGCCCAGTTGCTTTCTTATGTTCAATATTTTGCTGTCAGGGCTATAATTGAGTTTGATTACTCTACTAAGCTCCTGAATTTTGCTAAACAGTTGAAGGGTATTGCTACTATTGACATTGAAAACGATACTATTAATGTTCGGACTAATTATTGTCCACATTTTAATAATCATATTAATCGTACTTATCGTTTTCGTTTCGATGGTATCCCGTTATATCCTTACGAATCAATTGTGCCTGTAGAGTTAAAGCATAATTACAATTTAGCTACTTTTATTGTCTGGCTGAAAGCAAATAAAACTAAGCTTGTCAAGTGAATCAGGCTTTCTAGAGGCGCCAACAAACTAAAAATACTATGGTTGAAGTATCAGACGTAACAATTTCTCAAAACTTACACCTCCCTTTAAAACAACCTCAAATCAGAATGCAATTTGGTCTATCTGCAACGCCGGGTTAGTAGCGCCAATATTCCTTCTGTCTTGTTAGTGGTTTGTAAATAGTTCATTCAGTACGGGGGTATTTCCCCCGCTACTGGGTGAATTCTAGAAAGACACCCATTAATAATTCGGAGGAACTACCATGTTTAACTTATTTGATTGTTCTGCGTTTGAAACTTCTACTTCTGTTCAAGCTATCAACGATATCTTGTTTCCGGTTGTTCTGTTTGTAGTCATTTTTTGGCTAATGTGTGAGATATTCTTAATCGATGTTAGAGTTGAAGACAATTTACCTGCCGTAGATGAAAAGTTTACCAGTAATACTGTCCAAGCTTTAATCGAGAAAGATAATGTTTCTCTAAACGCTGAAAATGACCAAATTGGAAGTGGCGTTGATACTGGGCGCCAAAATCTAAAAGCGTTGGGCATCCGTAAACTTCGAGATTTTTGCCGAAATAGCAAAATCAAAGGGTACGCAAGTGCTTACAACCAAAGTGGACTAGATGGATTAGTAGAGTTTTTACTAGCAAAACAAATTTACGCTCATCAAATTGAGCAATAGTTCAAACATGTACAAAATGTTGGCGTGCGGACATTGATGAAAAGCCCCAGCACTCTTTTGGGACTAACTACGTATATAAATAATTACATATACTGACTAGAGTACAAATGGGTCATTTGACTAAAAGAAGTATTTTTTGCTTCAGCTTGGTGATAATATCATGACCACGTTTACGTATATAAAACTCTAATATATCGTTTTATGCAAATATAGTTAAATATTTAATTTGAGAGATTATCAATGATTGTCCGGAATTAGCAAAATAGTTCGTATAGCAAACAATACTTCTCAGTTAAGAAAATTCGATAAACGAAGTAGCACGAAAAATCCTTGACAAAGTAGTATTGGCTCATATAAGCGCAAAGCGCTTTTCCATAATTTTAATTTTTACAATAGGGAAAAGCTTGAGCTAGTTTTGAAGCTATCTAGGTATTTCAATGCTTTAACCTATGCCAAGTTGACTCAATACTGCTCAGTTAAGCCAATTGCAAAACGTGTTCACGTAGTGTAGCGTAGCTAAACCCCTGTAGAGACGTGATGAATGACATCTCTACATACGTTAACCGAGCAGTACTGCGAGTTGACCATTATTCATTTGCGAAATCTTGTGTAAAACTTTGTAAAGTACTGCATAATTTCCTTGAGTCAGTCGTATAAGTTAATATGAAACTACAGATTGTCTTATAGTACAAATATGGAGAGCTTTTAGGAATGCACTGCATTTTTACACAGAAATTACTCAAAAAAGCAGTAAAGGAATAACGAGAGAGGACTCAAGCTGACAAAAAGAGAGTAATTTTTATGAAATAAAATATATCCACTAGTTTTTAAAGTGCTATAGCAGATTATTGGCGCTGCTATTCTATAGTCATGATTTAATCTTTAATGGAGTAAGTCATCCTGAATCGATTTTAGCTGATGAACTCACTACCACTTCAGATAGTAAATTATGTCGAGTACTAAAACTTATGCAGCTTTTAGCCAAGGAAAAGGGTTGTACTGTCTTAATGGTTACTCACGACAATCATATTCTTGATATTGCTGATCTGATTATTTATATGAAAGATGGAATCTCTTATGGTTTTTTAGTACTAGGATGGTAAGAAGCAGACTTTTTCACGGTCTATCATAATTAAAGTATTAAGAACTGTTTCTCTATATTCGTTTGAGGACTTTACATTTAATTATTGTATAAATATTTCGAGTTGCAACAAAATATGAAAGCAATTCAATAGTGCATAAACCGAAAAAGCAATCGTAAGAAGCGATAGGAGAGAGGTTCATCTCTATCAACTAACTATCTTGAAAATTTCCCGGTAAACAAGGAGATAACTTAATGAAGTTAGGAATTTACTTAACTACATCAGTTTCAAAACTAACAGATGACCATTGCAATCTTGACCCAAATCTCACTATAGATACCGCCATAGCTTAACAAAGCTATCTAATCGGCTGTTATGGTGGTACACTTGCTATACAAAACGATGGATGGTAGCAATAATGTGAGAATTAGCGAACAAGCAGGAATAGGCGCCACAGTTCAAGGCTTATACCCTAGCTAGTTAGTTTGTTTGGATTACCGAACAAAGAAGTCCATCAAAAATTATTCTTTATTTTTCCGAAATACCATTGAGAAATATTGTAATAATTCAATAAGAATATCTATGATAGTTTGTATCCTTTCCATAAATTAGGACTGACTATCAGTTAGGGAAGCATTTTACGTCATTTGAAACTTGTCACTGAGTAATTTATGCCAGAATCTTGAGCGCTTACAATAGTTTTTGCTGTTTTTAGTCCAAAAAAACTTTGTTTTATTCTTGTCATTTCATTTTTATAGAGTCAAAATAATGTATGGAGCCAAAACAAACATCGTATTCATCGGAGCAGCAGTTAAAGTTTTGCCAGCTTCAAACTGATGTTGATTTACTGTTACAACAGATGCTGGATATGAAACAGAACCTATGCTGTTCAAATGAAAATGTTAAATCGCAAAGTTTTTTAGATGTCTTGTCACATCGACATTTCAGCAAAAAACTTGGACACAAGAGAAAAGCGTACTATAGCACTACGCTTTTGGGTTAGAATACATTTGAGGGTAAAGTTTTGATGAAGTTAAAGCTAAGTTTTGATGAAGATAGATATAAATGTAACATCACAAAAATTGAGTCTTGTAAAGAAATGTTATGACAATAGATATCTTGCATAAAAGCAGGGACAAAACTCTGAAGTACTTTTAGGAAATCGAAATTATTGATGGAATTACTCTATTAGAAGGGTTCCCTTTTTAGCTTCTCAATATTTTTCTATGATTATGGACATGGAAAAATAAAAGAAAAAACCACAAGATTAGGAGATATGTAATGCTAAGTAATCTACACTTTGCCTTAAAAGAAGGCGGGTTAGACCCAGTTAAAGTAGCCTTGTCTTCTGTTAGTGAACTGTATGCGATGCCTGAGTCAGAACTACTTGCATTTAAAACAGCTCTAATTAAGGATTCGTTCGCTTTCCACTACGCTAACAATAGCTTTTTCAGGGCTTCTTGCGATGAGAAAGGAATTACACCCAATGCCATTGAATCACCTAACGATCTGATAAATATCCCTCTGATTCCTATAAGCTTTTTCAAGTCTGCTGATAGTCACAAATTATTGTCAGTCAGTTTAAAAGCGATTGAACTAGAGATGCGTAGCACTGGTACTTCTGGTATTCCAAGTGTCGCCCGTCGTTGCTCAAATACGGTAGATTACGGGGTTTTAGGTATCTATGCCATGTATCGCGAATTTTTCAAGATTTCCAAGGGAGCTGGCTTATATTTATGTCCTTCCACAGAAGACATCCCAGAAATGGGTATGATTAAAGCTCTTAATATGCTTGCAGGTTTACTAGATACTCATCGCTTTATGGTTAAGAATGAACGCTTTGTACCAGAGGATGCGTTAACCCAGTTAGATGAATGGGCTAATAAATTTGACCGTCACATCATTGGCCCACCTTTTATCATTCATCGTTTTATCAGCTTTCTCAAGGCTACTAATCAAAAAATCAAGCTTGGTAAAAATAGCTACATAATAACACTTGGAGGATGGAAGCGCTTTAGTGGTCAAATGATTTCTAGAGTGGATTTTGATAATGAATGTATAGAGTATCTCGGTGTTGAGAAGAGCCAAATACGAGATATGTATGCACTTGTGGAATCGAACGTTGTAGCAATCGATGATGAGTATGGAGTGAAGCATGTTTCTCCGTTTATTCATTTCTCGGTACGAAACCCCAAGCAATTAAATAAGGAAGTTGAAGAAGGTGAAACAGGACAATTGGCAATCTTAGACCCTCTGTCTATCTCTACTCCAGGATTTATACTAACTGAGGACTTGGTTCGGCTTGTTCACAAGGAAAGTGACTTTGGTCGAAGTGGTCAACGATTACAATATATAATGCGCTTGCCTGAATCGACTGAATTTGGATGCTGTGCTGTAAATCTTGATAAACGTTTGGATGACCTTGAAGGTAAAAAAGTTAGTGCCGATGGTGCATGTCCTATAGTTTCTTAAAGTAGAGAGGGGTCATCTACCTCTGTTTAGGAACTAAGTAAAACAACTTGATAAGTAGTTACGCAACTTATCAAAGATAACAACATCATTCCTTACAAAGTGTTAAGTATGTACAATGACATCATTATTACGAATTTTTCAGAACCAGAACATAGTGGAGAAATAGAAAATCCGCATCTCGAATTTGAAGTAGGTAATTCTGTTTGTGGAGACCGAATTAAAATTCAGATTGAAATGGAAGGTGAAAAGATCGTAAGGGGAGTATTTAGGGCTTGGGGCTGTGCTACTTCTGTTGCTACTGCTAATATTTTCTGTTCTTTGATTAACGGCAATGTAGTTGAAACTATAGTAAATTGTGACAGAAGTAAACTTGATAAAATGCTTGGAGATTTGGAACCTTCGCAGTATCATTGCCTTGATATTCTGCACGAACTTCACAATAAGCTGAAAATAAATTTTGTCAAAGAAGATTGAGACAATGCAAAATGAGATGATTTCAGGTTATTTTGACTATAATGCTACTACTCCAGTTTCAGATGCTGTGGCGGAGGCAATGAAGTCAGCTATAAACCTATTTGCTAATCCTTCTAGTATTAATAAATACTCAGCCGCTAATAGATATCTGTTAAACAGTTCCAGAGAAATTGTGGCTCGGCTATTAGGAACAGAGGCGCAGAAGGTATTTTTTACATCTGGTGGGTCAGAAGCAAATAACTGGGCTATTAAGAGTACTTTGCTTCAACACATTAAGGCGCCTGGGCATATTGTTACTACTGCTATTGAGCATCCCTCAGTTCTAAATACTGTGAAGCATTATGCCGAAAAGTTTGGATTTGAAGTAACTTTCGTTTTGCCCCAAGCTAATGGTGTTGTCGCCGTCGAGGACATTGTAGGCGCCATACAGTGCAATACCCAATTAGTATCAATGATGTATGCCAATAACGAAACTGGTGTGCTTCAGCCAGTGGAGACCCAGGGCAAACGCATCTAAAATTGGGCAAGGGTGGCAGGGGAAGCAGGGGAAGCAGGGGAAGCAGGGGAAGCAGGGAAGAAGGAAGCAATATATGGTAGTTCTAGTAAAATATTCATCTGAATTTAATAGTACTTTTGCTTGTAACAATTGACAAAGCTCAAATACATATAGATTTAAGATTTATTTTAAGTACTTGATTGAAATCAGGAGATAAACTCCGGTTGTGCTACTTTGCTATAAAGGGTGTATTTTGAACTCAATCAAATGAAAATAAAACCGAAAGTAACGATTGCTGACCATTTTGCTAATCTATTAGACCCAAGAGTAGATAGAACAAAGCGACATAAACTCATTGATATCATTACTATTGCTATTTGTGGTGTTATATGTGGAGCTTCAGGATGGGTAGCAATAGAAACTTATGGAAAAGCAAAACTTTCTTGGTTACAACAGTTTTTAGAATTACCAAACGGTATACCGTCACATGATACATTTGCAAGATTTTTTTCTCGATTAGACCCAGAGAATTTTCAAGAATGTTTTTTAAGTTGGATTCAATCGGTCAATAAAATTAATGAGGATATTGTTGCGATTGATGGAAAAACTTTAAGAGGTTCGTATGAGAAAGGGCAAGAAAAAGCAGCTATACATATGGTGAATGCTTGGGCAGTGAAAAATCGGTTAGTTCTAGGACAACTAAAAACAGAAAAAAAATCAAATGAAATCAAAGCAATTCCACAACTGATTAAAATTCTAGATGTTGCTGGTTGTATCGTGACAATTGATGCGATAGGTTGTCAAAAAAAAATTGTTGAATTAATTACTAATCAACAAGGTGATTACGTCATTACATTAAAAAAGAATCAGAAAAATTTATATAAAAATGTAGAGGGATTATTTCAAGATGCAATTGCAAAAAAATTTGATGGATATAATCATACTAGCTATTATACACATGAGAAAAATCATGGAAGAGAGGAGATACGTAATTATTTAATGCTATCGGATGTAGTTAAACAGCTTGACCCAAATCATGAATGGGCTAATTTTAAGAGTATAGGGATGGTTGAATCTGTACGAATAGTTAATGGTAAAACGACTGTAAAAACTCGGTATTACATTTGTAGCTTAAACAATAATGCTGAAAAGTTAGCTATCTCTGTACGTAGTCATTGGAGTGTAGAAAATTCTTTGCATTGGGTACTGGATGTTGCTTTGGGTGAAGACGACTGCCGAATCAGAAAAGATAATGCACCTCATAACTTTGCAGTTCTTCGTCGCATAGCCGTTAATCTTTTAGGACAAGAAAAGAGTCAGAAAATTGGAATTAAAAATAAACAATTTTTAGCTGCAATTGATGAAAAATACTTGACTCATGTATTACAGTTACTACCAATATAGTTTCTGTTATATGTGTCACAATGTAAATTTTTGAAAACGAGAAGCAATCGTATTCAATTAGAATTTATAATGAAATTTATTCAAAATAATCTCGCTTAGAAATAAAATGACTAGAGAAGCAATAAAAGACCATAAAGATTTAGGAATTTATAAAATTGCTTTTTCGGCAGCAATGGAAATCTTTAATTTATCTAAAAAGTTTCCGATTGAAGAAAGATTTGCTTTAACTGACCAAGTTCGTCGTTCTTCACGTTCGGTTTGTGCAAATTTAGCAGAAGCTTGGAGAAAACGACGTTATGAAGCAGCTTTTGTTGCAAAATTAAATGACTGTGAAGCCGAAGCTGCAGAAACTCAGACTTGGGTAGATTTTGCGATTCAATGCGGTTATATAAACTCCGAGAGTGGAAGAGAACTTTACGTTCGTTATAACCAAGTTTTATCTGGTTTGGTTAGCATGATTAACAACCCATCACCCTGGTTGATTAATCGTTAAATTGGTAAAGGTTTATTAGCAGCTATTTCTGTAGTTGCTTTTTTATGAGATGTTCTTGACAACAAAAAATTACATTTTTTTTAAATTGTATAATTCAGTTAAATAAATTACCAATCTCTTTTTCCTCCCCTGCCTCCCTGCCTCCCCTGCTTCCCTGCCCCTTTGGTTTGATTTTAGATGCGTTTGCCCTGAGTGGAGACCGTTGCTCAAATAATGCGTGAAAGAAATATCAAGTTTCATGTTGATGCTGTGCAAGTGGTTGGTAAACGTAAAATAGATGTTGAGAAAATTGGCATAGACTACTTATCGTTTTCGGGACACAAATTTTACGGACCGAAAGGTATAGGTGGATTGTATATACGAGATACCGAGGGCGTTTTCCCACTTATTCATGGCGGCGGTCAGGAGATGGCAATGCGTTCTGGAACTGAAAACCTGGTTGCTATTGCTGGTTTGTCAAAGGCAGCTGAGGAAGCTTATATTAATATTGACCGATGGGATATCCATTGTTGGGAGTGTAAAACATATCTAATGACACTTTTAGATAAATCTCACACTGGTGCAATATTTAACGGATTGACTGATTATGAAAACAGTATTTCCAATACACTAAATATAGTCATTCCCGGAATTAGAGCTGAAGCATTAGCAGCTTTAATGGAAAAAAAACATGGCATAATTATTTCCATTGGTTCGGCATGTAGTAATAACAAAACGAAAAAGCTTTCTCACGTGTTAGAAGCTATGAGGGTAAGTGAGACGGATATTCAAGGTTCTATTCGTGTGAGCTTTGGTCGTTTCACCACGCTAGAAGATATACAAAAATTTGTCCACTCCCTGGAGTGCTGTGTTGATATGCTGTTGAAAATTAGTTATGTTGCGTAATGACGGAAGGCTTTTTGGACGATGAGTTATATTGGAAGTTATAAACTGTTTTTTGATGCCATTCTCAGCCATTCTAGGCAGAAAGGTGATGCTTTAGCATGTGTCTTTCAAACTCATGGTGTTGAAACTGCAAAGAAGCTGACTTATGGAGAATTGAACAAGCTTGTATTACAACGGTCTCGATTTCTTCTTCATCACGGGTATATGGATCAACCCATTGCACTTTTGTTTCCCAATGGTCTTGATTTTGTTGTGAATTTTCTGGCATGTCTTGCTTCTGGAGTTATTGCGGTTCCTCTAAACGTGTCTCGCAATGCTCAACAAATGGAACGCATTGTGGCAATTCTAGATGATGCCGGGGTAGAAGCGATCCTTACAACTGCTGCTGTAAGAACTCAGTTAGAGCAGCAATTGCACGAAATACCAAAATTATATGGACGAAGTTGGACTTGGATAGATGAGCATCAATCAGAATCGCCAGATATTGCATTACCCGTAATTAGTCCTGATAAACTAGCTCTCATTCAGTATACGTCCGGTTCAACTAGTTTACCCAAAGGTGTAATGGTAAGTCATGATAATCTTGTAGAAAATCAGAAAGCCATTCAAGAAGCCTATAATTATCAAGAAGGATTAGTTGGTGGGGGTTGGTTGCCACAGTTCCATGATATGGGGCTAATTGGTCAAATGTTACAACCATTGTTTCTTGGTGGAACCTACGTGTTTATGCCACCAATGAATTTTGTGCAGCGTCCCCTTCGGTGGCTCGAACTAATTTCTCAATATCGTCTTCATAGTTCTGCATCTCCTAATTTCGGTTATAAGCATTGCGTAAAGTGCATCAAAGACAGTGTAGATCTCTCACACTTAGATCTGAGTTGCTGGCAGGTGGCGTTAAATGGTTCAGAACCAATCGATATTGACACTATGAATTCATTTTCGGATAAATTTCGTCAGTATGGTTTTGATCCGAAGGCTTTCTCCCCATGTTATGGTCTTGCTGAGTCTACATTGTTTGTTTCTGGTGGTCCTCGACTTACTGGCGCACAGACGTTAAGCTTAGATAAAGAAGCGTTTGAAAGTGGTAAAGTAATAGAAGCTGATAAGGGGAAAATTGCTGTTAACTGCGGTTTAATAAGCTCTCGTCTCAGGGTACGCATAGTTAATCCCGATACTACTGAGGTATGTGAGGAAGGAGAAATTGGTGAAGTTTGGGTCTCAGGTCCGTCAGTGGCTCAGGGATATTGGAAGAATATAGAAAAAACAGAGGAGTGTTTCCATGCACAGTTAAAATGTCCTGATGGTAAATACTATTTACGGACTGGAGATATGGGGTTTATTCATAAAGGAATGCTCTTTATAACAGGACGTATTAAGGAAATGCTAATTATACGGGGACGAAATCTTTATCCGTATGATATTGAGTGTACCTGTAATGATTATTATTATGCCGCAGGGAACAATGGCGCCTCTGTTTTTACTATTGATGAAAATGGTGAATCAAAACTAGCATTAATAGTTGAAATACAGAGAAAGCATTTTGCTGAATGCGATCACCATAAGCTGATAAACGATTTGCAAGAG
The DNA here is from genome assembly GCF_019977735.1 of Calothrix sp. PCC 7716. GTDB lineage: Bacteria > Cyanobacteriota > Cyanobacteriia > Cyanobacteriales > Nostocaceae > Dulcicalothrix. Next base: position 9,255,115 of record NZ_AP025018.1, read on the forward strand.
GCGGTCATGGCTAGTCACAATATAGTTTTTGATAAGCTCATATTAGTCAAACCAGGAACTATCCCCAAAACAAGTAGCGGCAAGATAAAGCGAACCGCATGTAGAGATTTGATCAATTTCGTTTAATAAAGAGGGAAAAAATGGAAGAAATAGCGATGAAGACTGAGTTTAGAGATAAAACCAGAAGCGCGCTTATTGAGAAATTGGTTGAGTATATATCCGCAAAAATACCCGATTTTTCACCTAAAGAACATCTTGATAATTCATTTTCAGGCTTGGGTCTTGATTCCGCCTCTCATGTGGAGATGACTAGTATTATCGAAGATTACCTCCAGGTAACTGTCGATCCCGCGTTGGCGTTTAATTACCCAACCATTAACTCTTTGGTTGATTATTTACAGCAGAACTTTATAGAGGCTACTGAACTGGAGGAGAAAAACTGATGAAACATTACGATTGTGTAGTTATCGGGGCTGGGCAGAGTGGTTTATATGCTGCAAAACTGCTCAAAGAAAAAAACATTCCCTACATTGTGCTGGAACGGGATAAAGTTGGGCAGGTCTGGAAAAATCGATGGGATGGAATGAGATTGTTCACGTCTCGGCAATTTTGCGGGTTGCCTGGGCTACCATTTCCTGGTGATGCTGATAGCTTCCCAACAGTAAATGAGATGGGGGAATATTTAGAGGTATTTGCTGATACTTTTAAACTCTTTGTTCGCGAAAATTGTGAAGTTTTAAGTGTTACAAAACAGCAGGAGCAGTTTATTGTTACTCTAAAAGATGGTGAGCAACTAACAGCTAAATCGCTTATTAATGCAACAGGCTCAAACCAAGTTCCTCACATTCCATCGATAAGCTCTCATCTATCAGACGACGTGCTACAGTTTGATGGCACTCTAAAAAGTTTAAAGCTAGTCCCAGATGGGAGCAGAGTAGTAGTAGTAGGTGATGGTGCAACAGGTCGCCAGATCAGTGGTAGACTTGCCAGTGTATGCAAGGTTACATTGGCAACTGGTGCAACTCGTGGGTTGCCTCCAGGAGTTATATTGGGCAAAGATTTGTTTTGGTGGCTTAACAAGATAGGGGTTTTGTTTGCTGATAAGTACAGCGTGGTAGCCAAATTTCTTCAGAAACGTAATCCAGTACCGTGTGGAGACTTTAACAATCGAAAACTCAAAAAAATGGGGGTTCGTATTGTGGGAAGGGCACAAAACTGCTCAGAACACACTGTGTTTTTTGAACACGGTGAGACATGCGAAGCTGATGTAGTTATTTGGGCAACTGGTTACAGTGATAACACTAACTGGCTAAAATTACCCCACTGCATTAACGAAGCGGGTTTTGTAGAAGAATACGGCATAACCCCTGAACCTGGTTTATTTATTATCGGGCGTAAGTGGTTAAGTTGCCGCGCCTCGGAGTTATTAATGGGACTTCCTCAAGATGCGGAAAACGTAATTTGTGAGGTTAAAAAGTATTTGGTGAGAGATACTAACTTATCAATAAGTTCGGGAGAACTTGCCAAGAAAAATTAGGTTAGAGAATTTGTCTCGGCTAGAGGTAAGATATTCTATTTTTTTGGCAAAACTTGAAAATGATCAAAATACAAAGTCTCAATCAAAAATCAGACGTGGACATAAAAATTGATAAGCTAGAGGGACGGAAGCGGCGCGTCTTTGCTAAAACCGAAATTCCTTACACATTAGAGCAAGTCTGGCAAGTAATAACCAACTATGAAGCTTTCGTTGAGTTCATTCCCAACATGATTGGTAGCCGACGTTTAGATCATCCCACAGGAGGCATTCGTCTGGAACAAGTTCGCACTAAAAGCTTAGTAGGCATAAAAATATCTGCTCGTTCAGTTGTTGACATCGAAGAAAATTTTCCGAACTTCGTTCATTATCAACTTGTTGAGGGAGACTTAAAGGAATTTTCTGGCTACTGGCGCCTATCGCCCCGTCAGTCATCAGAGACGCAAGCTGAAACCGAACTGATTTATGACTTCTCAGTTTTGCCCAAACCGATTATTCCAACGCCAATATTTGAACATTTCCTTAACAATGATATACCAGCTAGTTTGCTAGCAGTTCGTCAGCGAGTGGAAAAACTATTTGGTTAAATGGCTCTAAGGAGCGATAATTTTACTTAAGTATATAACTATCTTATGCACCCGATTATCCTGCTTGTCCACCTTTTTAAAAACTTTTTCCCAAGCCACCAAAATGACTCGTTCTATTAACCGGAAATTTATCGACAATCAAACAAAAGCTCCAGCCCTACTCGCTAAAAAGCAGAATCGCAAAAAGCCAATTAAGTTGTTATTAGCAATCTTAGCAGTGCTTGGAGGCGTTGGTTATTATATTGTATGGCAAAATCAGCCTCGAATAGCAGCTAATACTCTCCAATTGAGTGGGCGAATCGATGGCTACGAAACTGAAATTGGGGTGAAACGTTCTGGGAGAATAGAGTTAATTACTGTTCGCGAAGGAGAAGCAGTGAAAAAAGGGCAGAAGTTAGTTCAACTTGACAATAGTAACGACCAACTTTTACAAGGACAACTGCGTTCCGCAGAAGCACAAATAGCTACTGCTCAATCTCAGGAACAGCAGGCTAAAGCAGAAATAGAGCGAGCCAAAGCGCAAATTGAGCAAGTCGTAAGCCAAATTCAAGAGGCACAAATCAATTTTCAGCAATCGCAAGGCAATGCCCAAGGTGAAATTGCTCAAGCACGCTCTCAAGTAGCCGTAGCTAAGGCCCAACTGGTACAAGCCCAAGCACAAATCAAATTAGCCGAAGCAGAATTAAAACTAGCGAAAACAAATCGCGATCGTTATGCAAAGCTAGTAAATGAAGGAGCCATCAATCAGCAACAATTTGACCAAGCACAAACTACCCTAGACACAACCATAGCCACTCTCGAAGCACGCAAAGCCACAGTCAATGCTGCAGCTGAACAATTAAACGCCACCAAAGGAAGCTTAACCCAAGCAAAAACTTCTGCTTTGAACCCCAGTATCCGTAATGCTCAAATTGAAGCACTGCAAAGAAAGCAGAAGCAGAACGATGCTCAATTAAATGCTGCTCAAGCGCAACTTAAAGCTGCTCAAGCTAAAGTTAAAGAGGCTCAAGCATTCAAACAGCAAATTTCTACCCAAATTCAAGATGAAAAGAAAGATTTAAATGTTATCAGTCCCATCGATGGAGTAGTCACAGCCCGGAATGTGGAAGCAGGTGCGATAGTAACCAATCAAAGTAAAATTCTCAAATTGGTTAATCCTAGTACAGTATATCTTAGAGGTTTTATTCCTGAAGGAGATATTGGCAAAGTGCGTGTCGGACAGGAAACCAAGATCTTTTTGGATTCTGCTCCTCAACATCCTCTTAAAGGCAAAGTAATTGCGATTGATCCACAAGCCTCGTTTACACCAGAGAATATTTATTTTCAAAAGGATAGAGTCAAACAAGTTGTTGGTATTCGCATTAGTGTCCAAAACCCAACTGGGTGCTTTAACCCTAACCAACCATACACTGGAACTGATTTGCCCTGTGCTAAGATTGGGATGCCCGCAGATGCAGAAATTTTTTTGAAGGCTAAGGAGTCAGAAAAATGATTCTCCAAGCCACAACTCAATCTTATAACTTTAGTTCTTCAACAGCAGCAGTTTTCGTACATGGTTTACATAAGCACTATGGTAACTTGCCAGCTGTACGGGGTATAGATTTCACTGTAAATAAAGGTGAAATGTTTGGATTAATTGGACCAGATGGTGCAGGTAAAACCACCACCTTTCATATTTTAAGCGGGGTGATGGAAGCCACCACTGGAGAAGTGCAGATATTTGGTTTACCTCCAAGAGATGCTCGCTTGACAACAGGGTATCTGACACAACAGTTTTCATTATTTCAGGATTTGAGTATTGATGAGAATTTACGCTATGCTGCGGGGTTGCGAACAATACCAGAGGATTTATTCCAAGAACGGCGCCATAAATACTTGAGTTTAATGAACCTTGAGCAATTTAGCAATCGCTTGGCGGGACAGCTTTCTGGTGGTATGAAACAAAAATTAGCACTTTGCTGTGCTTTAGTTTCCCAACCCCAAATTCTCCTACTCGATGAACCGACAACAGGCGTCGATCCAGTGTCGCGACGGGAATTTTGGGACGTACTAGCGGAACTGTCAGTTGAGGGAATAACAATTGTTGTAGCCACGCCTTATTTAGATGAAGCAGAGCGTTGTCATCGAGTAGCGTTTATGTATAATGGGCAAATTCAAGAAATTGGTACTCCTAATTCTTTGCGCGCTAGTCTAGGTTTATATCGCCTTGAAGTCCACACACCGAACTTAGAACTAGCTGAACAAGTATTATTGCAGAATGAATCTATAAATATATCTGATGTGCAAACATTTGGCGATCGTCTTGATGTTTTGGTTCCAGATTTGGCAGAAGGTGAAACTCAAGTGCGACAATTACTGCAAAAGCATCAGCTAACATTTTCTAGTATTACTCCTGCCGAACCCACGCTAGAAAATGTTTTTGTGGCTCGTTTACGCCAGCAGGGTAAGGCGCCACAATCTTTTTTATTCCCCCGCTATCGCAAAGGAATAAGAGGTACAATCAACTCCAATGTCGAGATTTTGAGCGAAGAGTCAACTACTTCCTCACCTATTGCCATTTACGCTCACAATCTTAGTCGGTCATTTGGTAGTTTTCAAGCAGTCAAGAACGTTAACATCAAGGTGCAATACGGTGAAATTTTTGGGTTGCTAGGTGCTAACGGAGCGGGAAAAACCACTACAATTAAAATGCTTTGTGGTTTGCTTGGCGCCACTGGTGGAGAAATTTCCCTCAAAGGTGAAACAGGTAACTTGCGTAGTCCAGAATTACGGCGCCGTATAGGTTATATGAGCCAGAAATTCACTCTTTATGACGATTTAACAATTTTAGAAAACTTAGAGTTTTATAGTGGCGTTTACGGTGTACCTCGGAAATTGAGACGGGAAAAAATTGAATGGGTAATTGCCACTTGTGGGTTAGAAGGACAAGAAATGATGATTACTGGACAATTACCAGGTGGTTGGAAACAGAGAGTGGCTTTTGGTGCTTCCGTTTTACATGAGCCAGATATTTTGTTTTTAGACGAGCCAACATCAGGAGTCGATCCCCTTGCTCGTCGTCAGTTTTGGAAGTTAATAAATGACTTTGCCCGTAATGGTACAGCTATTTTAGTTACGACCCATTATTTAGAAGAAGCCGAACAATGTAACCGCATGAGTTTCATGGTAGCGGGGGAAACAGCTGCCGAAGGCTCACCCAGTTACATTAAATCTTCTCAACCAGGACAGCTGATAGAATTAATCGTAGACCACAATCAAGCTGCCTCAAACTTGCTCAAAAAATATTTAGAGCCTTGGCGTGTCTCTATTTTTGCCACTAGTTTGCATATTGTTCTCAACCATCCAGAACAAGAAATTCCCATGTTACGTGAACTGCTTGAGCAAGCCAACCTAAGCATTCACTCCCTGCGTCCAATTTGTTTTTCTCTAGAAGATGCATTTATTGGGATAGTCCAACGAGCGCAAAACTAAGTATTTGGGAATTGCTAATTTTATTAAAACATTTACTTAAGAAATATTATTAACATTATCATGATCGCTATACAAAGGATTTTTACTCAGTGTAAAAAAGAACTAGCCCAATTCCATCGTGATCGCTTGACATTGGCGTTAGCGTTTTTGTTACCTATGATATCCTTATTTATCTACGGATTTGCCCTACGATTGCAAAGTGATAATATTCCCTTGATTGTTCAAGATTTTGACCGTACAAGCTTAAGTAGCAGCTATATTGAACGTTTATATGCTACCAATCAATTTATACCTATACAATGGTCAGGTGAAAATCCGTCCCATATGATTGACCGTGGTGTTGCAAAGGTCGCAGTTATTATACCTCCACAATTCAGTCGATCTATCAAAGCTAGTAGCGCTGGAGAGATACAAGTATTAATTGATGCTACTGATGTGAATAATGCTCGTTTGATTAAAAATAATATTCAAAACGTCACAAATTTTTTTATAAAAGACCAACAACTTGCTCAATCAACAAATAGCATTAAAGCACAGATTCGCCTGTGGTTTAATCCCAGTCGTTTAGAAACACTATATTTTGTGCCAGGGGTTTATGGTGTAGTGCTTTGGATTTTTCCTTCTTTATTGACAGCAATTGCAATGGTGCGGGAAAAAGAGAGAGGTACGATTTTGCAAGTCTACGCTTCCAGTATAAGTGCGACAGAATTTTTACTTGGTAAAGGACTAGCTTACTTACTAATTGCCATTAGTGAAGCTTTTGTAGTTATAGTTGTCGCTTCAAAAATTTTTGAAGTTGGCTTAATAGGTAGTCCTATAATATTAATACTTGGCACTGTGCTTTTTCTCATCAATAGTGTTTTATTTGGTTTGTTAATAGGAGTACGAAGCAGTAATCAAAATTCAGCTGTTCAAGGTGTTAGCTTAATTGGTTTTGTTACGTCTATATTATTGTCTGGTTGTATTTATCCACTCAACAATATTCCATTTCCAATTTCACTTATACCTAACATAGTTCCAACTCGTTACTACATTAATATTACTCGTGATGTTTTTGTGCGAGGTATTGGTTGGAATGGTGTTTGGTTTGATTTACTAATTTTAGCTATCTTTGGTTTTATCTTATTTAAAGCCTCACATCGTGTCATCAAAAAAATGCAGTTACAAAATTAAAAAGTATGAAATTTATGTTGAGATTATTCGATAATTTATTTTGGACACTAGTGACTAAAGAACTTAATCAATTACGACGTAATAAACAGTTGATTATTATGTTAATCATTCCGCCTACTTTACAGTTACTACTTTATGGTTTTGCACTCAATCCAGACGTAAAAAACTTGAAATTGGGTGTTGTTGATTATGCTCAAGTTGAGGAAAGCCGAGAATTATTAACAGCAATGACTTCAAATAATGTTTTTATTTTAGAGTCAACGCTGACTAATGAAAAGAAGTTAAGTCGCCAAGTAGAAGAAGGTAAATTGGATGTAGGTGTAATTATTCCACCAGACTTTTCACGTCAGTTAATAAGAAAGTCGGCAACCATACAAGTATTTATTGATGGAGTGAATGCAAATACAGCAGGTATTGCAAATAACTATATAAATCAGATAGTTCAAACCTACAACAATCGTTTAGTTCCAACTAACGTAAGTCCGACTGTATTACCTAAATTCGTATTTCTCTACAATCATGGGCTGACTAGTAGTTGGTTTTTTTTGCCCGGAATCATGGGTTTAGTATTAACGCTAATTGCAACACTAGTTTCAGCGGTCATAGTTGTGCGTGAGAAAGACGTAGGAACTCTAGAACAATTACTGATGACACCAGCTGCTAACTGGGAAATTTTGGTATCAAAAATGTTACCACTAAGTTGTTTATTGAGTGGAGATATTCTTATAGCACTTACTCTAGCAAAGGTGGTATTTGACGTACCATTCCGTGGTAACTTTTGGCTGTTTTTTGCATTGTCAAACATATATTTGTTGGTGGGAATTAGTTTAGGCATTTTATTAGCAACTATTTCCCGTTCTCAAGAGCAAGTGGTACTGATGTCTTTTTTCATCAATTTACCCACAATCCAAACTTCCGGAGCGATCGCTCCTGTTGAAGCGATGCCGTCTTTTTTGCAATTTTTGTCTCTGTTTAATCCTCTGCGGCATTACATTACGATTGTAAGAGGAATTTTACTCAAAGGAGTTGGTTTAGATGTACTTTGGATACACGCCCTCGCATTAATAGGCTTTCTTTTTGTTTTTTTAGCAATTGGTATTAATAGATTTCGTAGCCAATTGTAACCAAACCCAAAATTTATCCAGTTTGGAAGCATAAGCAGACAAATCTAACTGAAACTAATATACTTAATAGTACGATAGGCTAGTACTTATTCATAACTAAATTTGAAAAAGAGAGTTTAAAACACTTTCAAATCTTATTACTTAACATCTTTTTAATAAAAAATGCACTCTTTTCTTAACCTATAGGTGAAACACTTAGAAATACTGAGTATAGAGTTTTATCTATATATCACGGTGGCAATAGTGTAAATGAACTGATATCACCGCAATAAGAAAGGAAATAAATTTTTATGACAAAGAATGTCATTATCATGATTGGTGATGGCATGGGCTGGGAAATGGCTCGTGCTGCTGCAATTTATAAACAAATTCAAGCTGGTAAGCAAGGTACTAACTTAAGTGATTATTACACAGCAGGCGAAGGTAAAGGACTTAGCTATCAAGATTTGTCAGGCTATACACTCGCTACAACATACGGTACAACAATAGCTGACAGTAAAGGAGTTTACAGCACTAATAATTCTGCGTTAGATGGCTCAGACCCCGTAACAGGAGGTAGTGGCGTTCGTCCAGGTTTTGAATTTAATCCTACTTTTAATCCTGGGGCTACTGCTGCTGGAGGTGCTTTAGTTGCTGATGGTGTAGTCGGTAACTTGGTTGGTTATGACCCTGTGCGTGGTGGCGCCACTCCTTGGACTCCCGGAACAGATAAAGAATACATCAAGTACAGTTATCCAGATTCTGCGAATACTGCAACGACTTTATATACCGGAGTTAAAAGCTATAACAACGCTATCGGTGTTGATATTTATGAACAACCTTTAGAAACAATCTTGGTAAGTGCAAACCTGGCAGGTAAGTCAACAGGTTTGGTGACATCAGTGCCTATAGACCATGCTACCCCTGGCGCCGCAGCGGCAGCTGTGAACCGTAGAAGTAAGTACGACGGTGAATATCCAAATATAGATAACATTCTTCAGCAAGAGTTAAGAGTTTATCAGCCTACCGTATTGCTAGGTGGTGGACATCCTTTATCGAATACAAAAGACCCATTACCCGAAGGTGTAGAACCACCTCGCACTGAGGATTTTATTACTGAAGAGACTTACAACGAACTTAGCAAAAACCCAAATAGTAATATTTACGATTACACTTTTTTGGAAAGAGGCGCCAATGCTGCTACAACGTTAGCTGAGACTGCAAACAATCTTGACCCGAATAAAGGTGAACGTTTATTAGGTTTATATGGTGCGCGCGGGCAAAATGGTAATTTACCTGTAAGTTCAGCGAATGGAGATTACAGCACGACTGGACTCGATATGTTCAGCGTGTTTTCAACCAAAGGGGAGAAAGTTGATACAAAACGTCCTTTACTTCCGGGAGAAACAGATGCTTCTTTTATTGCCAGAGAACGTAACGAGAACCCTACACTCAAAGAGTTGACAGATGCAGCATTAAATGTATTAAGTAAAGACAAAGATGGTTTTTGGTTAATGGTCGAAGCTGGTGACATTGACTGGTCAGCACACGACAACAACATGGATAACTTAATAGGTACTATGTTGGATTTTGATAAAACTGTCACTTCCACGATTAACTGGATTGAGAATAATGGTGGTTGGGAAGAAAACCTGCTAATTGTTACTGCTGACCACGACCATTATCTAACACTCAACCCAGATTTCCCTGGTTTGGTACAATCGCTTGGGGGTCAAGCGTTGACTGATTTGGACACACCGGAAGAAGTTGGTCATTACTGGGGTTCAGATCCAAATGTGAAATACGGTTGGGGAAACCATTCTAACCGTCCCGTACCAGTTTATTATCAAGGTGCAGGCGCCGATGTTTTGACAAATTATATTGGTGCTGGTTACGAAAGCTATGGTTATCAAGTTCCTGGAAACCCAGGTCTTGTAGACCAGTCGCAAATTTACAAAACAATGTATGCTGCGGTTACTGGTTCTGCTGATAAACCAGCACTAAAAGGTTCTCAAACCTATTATGGTGACAGCAAAGATGACATCTTCTATGGTGGAGCAGATAATGATACTTTCTACGCTGGAGAAGGTAATAACTATATCTTTGCTAACCAAGGTGATAATAAAGTATACGCTGGTGTAGGTAATGACCTTATTTATTCAGGTACAGGTAAAGACCTTATTTATGCAGGCGAAGGAATTAACAATATCTTCTCCGGTGCTGGCGATGATACAATTTATACTGGTGCTGGTGACGACCAAATATATGCAGGTGCAGGAAACAATTTAATTTACGCTGGCGAAGGTAATAACTATATTACTGCTGCTGGTAGTGGTAACAATATTGTTTATACAGGCGCCGGCAACGATGAAATTCGCACTGGTGCAGGAAATGATTTAATCTATGCTGGTGAAGGTAAGAATATTATTGCAGCAGGTACTGGTAATGATACTGTATACGCAGGTAGTGGCGCCGATAAATTTATCTTAGATGCAGGCGCCGATTCTGTAACCATTTATGGATATTCAACAAATGACCAGCTTGCACGTGGTAGTACTCTCAAAGCAACAGATTTACTTTCTGTTAGCTTAAGTGGCAACGACACTTTAATTCATGTCGGTAGTGACTTACTTGCAACTGTAAAAAATACCACTTCTGTAACAATTGCTTAAATATTAACTATAATGATAGGCTCAGACTCCAGCTTTAAATAGTGGAGACTGAGCCTGCAATATCAAACTTCTCATGCGAAATACCTGACCTGAATTATAAACGCTTTTTAACTATTGTGACTAATCTTTATATTAATATTCATTCCTTTCATCTAAGAACTGATATATATTAACAGAGCATAGATAAAAACAGCAACACCAAGTGTCTCTAGAAACTCTTCAATCGTTGTAAACACATTGTAAATTATATTCGACGGACTATACAAATCCGTATAGTAGCCACTAACCATTTCTATACTAAGGGCGCCGCTGTTGTATTTGGGATTATTCCATTTAAAGTTGACGTTACGCAACCGCGTATGCAACGAGGATGTGTATTGCTCCCGTAGTGACTGGACAGTTTTACAGCAAAGAAATTTGATTTCATCTGGACAAGTAAACGAATGTAAAAATCGTTTAAATACTTTTGCTTTTACAGGAAAGTTAGAAAATTCACCACAAATATCTTGTGTTTACCCAAATGATGCTGCTGGTAACTTATTTTTGACTCAAGCGAATCCAACCGCAGCTACTCAATAAACAATTATATTTTTGTACTAACACAGAACAACATCACAATTATTAACATTAGTATCAGAATTAGAATTGATGCTGACACTATTCATGACTGGCGCCGAATGATCTAAGCGTTTAACTTATTATCCTTAACCTTAAACAGTCGCATTCCATTTGCTGTAACTAGTAAAGAGCTTCCAGTATCTGCCAAGACTGCAACTGCTAACCCAACAAAACCAAAAGTACCCAACAATAAAAATAATCCTTTGGTAACAAGCGAAAACACAACGTTTTGTTGAATTACAGATAATGTACGACGGCTCAAATCAACTGCGTAAGGAAGCTTTCTTAAGTCACTTCCCGCAAGCACTACATCAGCAGTTTCTAACGCGATATCAATAGTACCCAGCGCAAAACTAATATCAGCAGCAGCTAACGCAGGAGCGTCATTTATCCCATCACCAACCATCCCAACAACTCCGGTACTTCGTAACTGTTGGATTTCATTTAATTTATCTTGCGGTAGGAGTTCCGCACAATACTCATTAATTCCTACTGATTGAGCAATTTGTTGAGCCACTGCATTTCTGTCTCCCGTTAGCATTACCAATTGTTTTAACCCAAGCCGTTTAAGTTGTCGTAGCGCAACAGTAGCTTCTAATCTTAATCCATCAGCCAATGCAATGGCGCCTAAAAATTCCTTATCATTCCCTACTAATACAGGAGTTTGCCCAAGGGCTTCAATTTTAATTAACATAGATTCGGCTTCACTTGAAATTGGAATACCAACTTCAGTGAACAGACGACGATTGCCAACTACATAAATTCGTTCTCCTAAGCTTGCCCAAATTCCTTGTCCGGTAAATGACTTAAAGTTATCAGGTGTCGCTAAATCCATCCCTCTATTTTTTGCTTCTGTAACTATTGCTTTTGCCAAAGGATGTTCAGATTGCACTTCTAACGATGCAGCAATAAGTAGTACCATCTCTACACTAATTTTATCACTGTTATAAATCCCTTGGACAATTGGCAATCCGCGCGTAATTGTGCCAGTTTTATCAAATGCAAGAGTGTCTAACCGTCCGGCTGTTTCTAGTGCTTGACCACCTTTAAATAAAACACCTTGCTTCGTTGCGGCGCCGATTGCACTTACAATAGAAACTGGTGTGGAAATTACCAGTGAACACGGGCAAGCAATAACTAACATTACTAACGCGCGGTATACCCAAACATCCGAAGGTTGAGCAAATGCTAAGGGTGGAATAAAAGCAATTACAAGCGCTATTATAATCACAATTGGTGTATAAATTGCTGCAAATTTATCTACCCATTGTTGGGAAGGCGCGCGACTTTCTTGTGCTTCTTCGACTAAATGAATAATCTTGGCGACTGTAGTATCGCTTGCTGTATGAGTAACTTTGACTTCTAAAAATCCAGTTTGGTTCATTGTCCCCGCATAGACTGTATCACCAATCTCTTTATCTTCAGGAACTGACTCTCCAGTAATTGGCGATTGGTCAACGGCACTAAAACCAGAAACAACCAACCCATCTAATGCTATTCGCTGTCCCGGTCGAATTGTAATAATTTCGTTAATTTGAACGCTTTCGATATTGACTGTTTCTTCTCTACCATTACGTTTGACAGTCGCTGTTGCTGGCGTTAAGTCCATCAAAGCACGAATTGCGTTGCGGGTACGACCAATACTGAAAAGTTGTAGTGTGCTACCCAAGGAAAATAGAAAAACTACCAAAGCTGCTTCAAACCAGTCTCCGAGAATAATGGCGCCGATAACTGAAATACTCATCAGTAAATTCATGTCGGCACGGCGTAAACGTAATTCAAACAAACCCGCACGTACTACAGGATAACCAGCAACAATAATTCCAATGCCATAAAACGCGCGTGCTATCCAAATTGGTAATGCTAGTTGTTGAGCAATCAAACCTAAAACTAATCCCACTCCCGCCAAAATTACACTTTGCGCACGGCGGTTATGAAGAAAGAATTGCCAGTTTGTTGCCGTTTGTTGTGTAGGTTTGGAACTTTTGTGAGAATGGTTGTGTGAGTGATGGCTATGATGATGAGAATTAATATCAACAGATTGCTCAACCGTGTAACCTAAATGCTTAATCCGTTCGCAAATCGTTTCTTCCTGAATTAAACTCGGTTGATAAGATAATTGTAATCGTTCAGTGGCAAAGCTAACCGATACATCCAAAACACCCGCAAGTTGCTGCAAACCAGCTTCTACAGTTTTTGCACAACTTCCGCAGTCCATTCCATGAATCAAAGCACTAAAAGTTTTTACCCCAGACACTTTGATTTGATTATGCTCGTGGTCATGGTCGCAAGCTTCACTATTAACGTGCTTATGATTTGGTTCATGATGTTCATGGTCGCAGCAAGCATTACTATGAGCGTGTTCATGCTTGTCGTCATGAACATTAGAATGTACGTCTTTATCAACTGTACTACTCTGCTCAACCGTAAAACCTAAACCTCTAATCCAGCTATAAATAGCTTCTTGGCTGACTTTAGCAGAGTCATAGGAAACCTTGACTTTTTCTGTAGCGAAGCTCACAGAAGCGGATGCGACTCCATCCAATTGCTGTAAACCGACTTCTATCGTTTTCGCGCAGCTTCCACAGTCCATGCCAGTGACTCGAAATTGTTGGGATTTAAGGGAAGGTGTTTGACTCATAAGCTTTTGAGAAATTTTGACATTTACTTACCAAAACTTTATCACAAAAGTTGAACAGTTATTCAATTATTACATTTATTTATAAAAGACTGTATAATATAGAGTGATAATCATTCTTTAGAATCAAGATAAGTGGTGAAAAAAGCTGTTTCTAAGAAAAACGTAGACAAGTATCAAGACGACGGCGCCTCCCTTGAACAGCTAGGCTGTGATGAACATCTAGTCCATCTCGATAGTGTACGTGCATCAATGCCAAAGCTTTTGCCCTTAGATAAAGCAAAGGAGATGGCAGAAATTTTTGCAGTGCTGGCAGACCCAAATCGCTTACGATTAGTCTCTGCACTAGCTTCACAGGAGTTATGCGTTTGCGATTTGGCTGCATTGACTCATATGAGCGAATCTGCGGTTTGTCATCAACTGCGTCTATTTAAAGTAATGCGTTTAGTTAAATATCGTCGTGAAGGAAGAAAAATTTATTATAGTTTAGCGGGTAGCACTATTTTTAATCTTTACAGTGTTTTGGCAGAGGATTTAGGAGACTCACAAGCCTAATTTCTGATAGGTTTTTAGGATAACTAAAGTTGCTACTGTATTTCCTGATTAATCGAACGTTCTAACTCCTGGTCTTGCCAGGAAACAGGGTCTTCTACAGGTTCTAGGTGAGTTGTAAGGTGGGTTAAAGGCAATGCTCTACTAAATAAGACAAAATTAATAAAAAAATAAGCTCAAGTGATTAAAATTACCTTGTTGCATTAGCATATTATTTTTAAACATCTTAATTATTTATTTCAGGGGTGATCTTGTTTAAGGGGAAATATTGTCTAGTCAAATATTAACAACAAGTTATATTCAATTTTTCCCACTTATTTATTGGTGGAATTTTTGCTAAAATTCCCTTTTTCAGAGGCTCAGGGCATTGTGACCAAGGCAATAAACCATCGTACTTCACGTAGTATTGGCTCGCACATTGCAGTATTGGGTTGCGGGACAGCGTCGGATTTACACCAAACTTTCCCCGTTACCTCTAGCGGCTGTTTCCCACTAGAACCGAAACTGATTAGATATTTGTTGTTTTAACTTTTGTAAAACTGCTTTTTCATCAATTAATTCAAGAGTAGACACAATTTCATGTATTAAAGGTATTTCCAAACGTAACTCTTCAATTATTTCCCGTTGGTTAAAAATCTCCGCTGGCTTTCCTTCCAACAAAAGTCTTCCATCAGCCATCACAAAAACCCAATCTGCCCAACGGTAAACTAAATCAAGGTCATGGGATGCCATAAGTATTGTTGTTCCAGACGAATGAATCTTTTTGAGAGTTGTCATTAAGTTATGAGTATGCAGCTTATCCAAATAAGCTGTTGGTTCATCAAGTAAAAGTAATTCAGGCTGTAAAACCATGACATCCGCAATAGAAACTCGCTTTTTCTGTCCCAAACTCATGTGATGTACTGGTCTTTGGGCAAGTTCTGTTAATCCAAATTCGACTAAAGCTTGTTCGACTCGTGCTTTGATCTCGGTTTCTAGTAAACCTAAGTTACACAAACCATAAGAAATATCTTCCTCCACCGTAGAAGCAACTAATTGTTGCTCTGGGTCTTGAAATATCAACCCTACTTTTTGACGTAGCTGTATCAATGATTTGCGGTTATAATCTATAGGTCTTTGTTTCCATAGTATTTGCCCACTATTAGGTTGGCAAAGTCCATTGCTTAATAGGAAGAAAGTAGTCTTTCCACAACCATTTTGGCCAATTAAAGCACATTTTTTACCTGTTGGTATTTTTAAGGTTAATCCATTTAATGCTTTATTCTTGGTATTGGGATAATTGTAATCGACCTGCTCAAACTCTAGTATAAATTCTTGCATGATTTAATAGTTCTAGCCCTAGTAATATTGTAGAACCAATAATTGCTTCTATCGCATACCGTTTTGATGGTCTATATCGGTAAGGATGCCAAACACGAAATTGCCCGTTGAAACCTCGCGATTCAAGACTTAGAGATACTTGGCGATAATTCTCTAGAGTCCGCTTAAATAATTGACCAACCAATAGTCCTAAACTTTTTATTGAGGTATTAAAAGTACGATAACCAAAACGCGCTTGTTGAGCTGTCCATAACTGACTAGCTGTATTCAATAAAACAAAAATGAAACGATACATTAATAATAAAATTTCGCATAGCAGTTCTGGTAAACCAATGCGACGTAAAACTTCTAATAACTCAGAAAAAGGAATAGTTAGCATTACAAAATACAAGCAGGAAAGCGAAGCTAATGCGCGCGTTAAAATGCTTAAGCCTTGTAAGATTCCGTTGAAGCTAATATATATATGAAAAAAGCCAATAGTTAAACCAGCTAGTGCATCGTTTTGTATATTAGCTACGCTGTCACTAGCAACTATATTAAAAACTAAAGCGAATAAACTAGTCAACCAAAAGAATAGCGCAACATATAGTAGTTTTAAATAAACTTTAGCAGAAATGCCTGCATAAATCACTATCCAAATACTCATCCATACTGCAATTAATATTTGTACAGTTGGATGAGAAAAAAAAGTAATTAAAAAAAGCGTGGTTGCAAATGTAAGTTTATGTTCTGGAGGCAACCACCGCAAACGATTAGTGTATGCGAGCTGGTCTATCTGAATTTTCATTTTATTTTTGTCGCTGTTCGCTACGTCCTTTGTAAAGCCCAATCACATAGCCAATCACACCAGCACCTAATCCAGCTTGTACAGCAAACAGCAAACTTTCAACTTCTCCACTTGGTAATTCAACTAATGAATTGAACCAAGGTTTATATTGCGGATGTAATTCTGTGATTGCTTTTTCTGCTTGACCATCAGCACCGGCAAACTCACCTTTCACAAATAATAGTGGTGCAACTGCTAATACAATTACTCCTAATACTAACAGCCAACTATGAGATTTTTTATTTGCCATGTGTTATTCGCTCCTTTTATCAGCTTATTGATTTATATATTATCTAATCTGCTTTAATCAAATTCAGCATTTGCAACTCTTGGCGCCCATAGCTTGAAAGCCAATTCCATACTAAAACAGTTAATAATCCCTCACTAATCGCTAAAGGAATCTGCGTCACTGCAAAAATCCCTGCAAATTTGATAAACGAAGCCATAAACCCGCCTGTTGCAGCGGGGAATGCTAGAGCTAACTGTATGGAAGTAACGATATATGTAATTAAATCAGCTACAGCAGATGCAAGGAATATCGCTAACTTTTGATTACCAGTTGGCGCCAAGCTGCGATAAATCCAAAAAGCAACGATTGGTCCAACAATTGCCATTGAAAATGCATTCGCTCCTAGCGTTGTTAAACCACCATGAGCTAAAAGCAAAGCTTGGAACACTAATACCAAAGTACCAAGGACTGACATTGCCAAAGGACCAAATAACACTGCTCCCAAACCTGTACCTGTGGGATGGGAGCTACTTCCTGTTACAGAAGGTAATTTTAATGCTGATAGTACAAAAGTAAAAGCCCCAGCTAATGCAATTAACAGCTTTAACTCAGGTTTTTCTTTAGTAACGCGCGTAAGACTGCGTAAACCCAAAATAAAAAATGGTAATGCGACTATATACCAGAAAATTGCCCAACCTACAGGTAAAAAGCCTTCCATAATGTGCATAGCGTGAGCTTTTGCATCACTGCCAACAATTAGATAGAAGCTTAAAAATGTCATTAAACCCAAACTAAATAAGCGTGATTTTCGTTTAGATATCGAAATATTACTTAACATTTTGCTACCTCAATGATATATCCTCATGTTTCAAAACGCTTGTAATTTTAGCCTAAATATCAAGCACGCTCAGGAATTTTGCAACAGATGGAGTAATTTCTTAAAGCCACACACCACTTGCTTTCTATCAATAATACAAGTAGTACTGATAAATATTTGACATTGGATTTTCACCTATACCTCGTAGATGAGTAACTTTAGTAATCGGCGGGTATTCTGACTAACAAGGAAATCCTTGAACACAGTTGCGGGACAGCGCCGGATTTAAACCGGACTTTCCCCGTTACCTCTAGTAGCTGATCCCCACTAGAACCGATTAAGCTAGATTAGCATGTGTAAGAAATATATCATAGAGATAAATTCTGAAAAGAAAATGAAAAAGTTACCGATATAACTCAATCGCCCTTTGTACTAAGGGGATCAATTTCATCCTAATTTCATATTTACCTGTTAGTGCAAACGATTTTCGGATAGTTGTCACAAACTTAATTGATTAAAATGGTGGTAAAGCGAAAGTTACCCTTGGAGGTACAAACATGAAAATGCTCATATCGCTCACCTTACTAGGAATAACGACTGTATTACCTGGAGTGAGTGCAACCGTTCATGCACAGGCGCCTGTATCTCGAACAGAACAAGGAAATTTACGACAATATTATAATCAAGGCTTGCAAAAGCTAGCTCAAGGTAACTTTGATGGCGCAGTGGCAGATTTTGATAGAGTAGTACAATTAAACCCAAGAAATGCAGAAGCTTACTGCTTACGAGGACTGGCAAAGGCACAATTAAAAGACTTTCAAGCTGCATTAGTTGACTATAATCAATCATTAAAGCTAAACCCCAGACATGCGGACGCTTATAATGGTCGGGGAATGATTAATGCGGAACTCGGTCAAATCAATACAGCAAAAAAAGATTTTGAGCAGTCAATTAAAGTTGACCCTAAGTACGTCGATGGTTACTACAATTTAGGACTTCTCAGTTACAGAGAAGGGAACCATAACCAAGCAATATCCCAATTTAACTTAGCATTGAATATTAATCCTAAACTCGCTGATGCTTACGGGAACCGAGGACTTGCACAATATGCTTTAGGAAATAAGAGCAGCGCGGTTACAGATTTACAAAAAGCAGCAGGTTTATTTCAACAACAGGGAAATGTCCAAGCATATCAGCAAACACAGGTTTTGCTCCAACGAGTTCAGCAGTAAAGAAAAGGTGAATTTTAGTATATTGAGTGTTGGGTGAGTAAGTGAGTGATTGCTCACCCTATTTTTATCAAAATGTCAGGAAATATAGAAACTTTTCTGATGTAATAAATGTCAGAGCGAATATTCTGTTAACTATTGGCTTGACCTGGGTGAGGTAATCGAATACCCTAAACTGTCAGGCTTGTTTTTTTAAGGAATATAATGAACAAGAAACTCATTCTCACACTGCTATCTAGTTCGACAATTTTTACTTCTTTAATGTCAACTTTGGCAATTGTCAACCCTGCTCACGCAGCGCAGCAACGATTAATTCACACGCAAGATAACAGAACTTGCATAACTAACCCTCACGGTCATCATAATTTTATATGTATCCGTGATTCAGAGAGAGTTGCAGGCGCTCCTCCAGTAAGGTCGCAGACTCTTACAACTGGGCAATCTGATGTAAATGTGGTAGCACTAAATTTTACCGATGAAGAAAGTGATGCTGCAATTAAGCTATTTGGCTGCGATTGCCCTTATTGTATAAATTCTTTGCGTCAAATAACGGGTAGTGGAAATTTAGCTTATTAATTTTATAAGAATTATCTTATAAGTACTAATGCTGCCCCTTACTTTTAAACCAAAGTAGATTTAGGCAGCATTTACACATTGAAATTATTTGAATCGAAATCTCGCTACACCGATAGGAGTTGCAACATCACTACCATCGAATTTAGCAAATAGCCGATATACTGGACCATTTCCTTGTGTAACTCTTTTAACTTTATTAATATCTATTTCTAAATGTGAGTCAGGGGCTATAGGTTCAGCAAAAGCAAGTGATATAGTTTTGTCTTTGATAGTCACATTCGTATTAACTTTTTTGCCATTTTTTTCTGCTACAACTACATCCTTTGGATTATTGCTCCAATTGACAACTTCAGGAACTTGGATAATTACTTGGGATATTTGCTTGCTATTTTTAGGATTTTTTATCTCGAATGTGTGCCTAACTATATGCCAGCGGTTAGGAGGAAAATTATGATTTCCGCTGATATAAGGTGATGCGCCATTTTCGTTGGCATTGGCATGATTCACAGGAACAAATGATACAGTTGTTGCTGCAAGTGCCAAGGTCAAAAATAATTCTTTTTTCATCGTTAAGTCTCACTATAGTACACCAATAATCCAGCTTTTGAAGTTACAAACGGCAGTGTAAGTGCATTCGTAAAATTAAGCTGTGCCAAGTTAAAGCTTATTTATTAATATCTACTTTGACAGCCTCGGATGAAATTCGGGTGAAATTTTAGAGGTGATACGTGATTAATGCATCAAAAATATTTATACGTTTGATAATTATTACTTATAATCAATTTGAAAGACTAATTTAGTTTAGGCGCCTACAAACTCACAAACATTGCTGCTAAATGAGAATCAAACTCATTAGATATAAAAATTAAGCTATTGCCGTGGAAGCATAAAAATTTCATCCTGATTTCATCCAGCTCTGCCATGCTAGTAGAAAGAATACATAATGGGGTATGAAAATATTACTAGTTGAAGACGAGCCGGACTTAGGTGCATCGATAGTACGAAAATTGCATCAGGAAAAGTATATCGTTGATTGGATTCAAGATGGCAACGAAGCTTGGTGTTGCCTGGATGCTAAGTGGACTGAGTATACAGTGGCAATATTCGATTGGTTGCTACCTGGAATGTCTGGTATCGAACTATGTAAACGCTTGCGACTTCGTAGTAATTCTTTACCTGTTTTGATGCTGACGGCGAAAGATAGTATGACTGATAAGGTGACTGGCTTAGATGCAGGCGCCGATGATTATTTAACAAAACCGTTTGGAATGGCGGAATTACTTGCAAGGCTACGGGCTTTACAAAGACGTTCCCCTAATTTCCAAGCGCAAGAGTTACAGGTTGGCAATTTAATTTTGGACTATGCTAATTATACACTTTACTATCAAAATTTAAATGGTGATAAGGCAAAAATTAATTTAACAAAGAAAGAATTCCACCTTCTAGAATATTTCATGAAACGTCCTAACACTATAGTCACACGCGACCAAATATTGAATCATATTTATAGCCTTAGCGCCGAACGGGTTAGTAACGTTGTAGCTGCACAAGTTCGACTGCTACGACGTAAATTATCCGAGTACAACTGCGAGGGGCTAATCGAAACTATTCCAAGTATGGGCTACCGTTTTAATCCTAGCAATGCAAATTAAGCTTTTCAATAAAACTCGCTGGCGCCTAGCTGCCTGGTACGCAATGGTAATGGCTCTAATTTTGGGGTTATGTGGTCTTATTGTTTACCAAGTAATGATTCGTGCTTACTTATTATCAATTGACCTAGAATTAGAATCTGTCGCTGGCACATTACATAGTGTAATTGAGCCAAATTTAAAACAGCCCGGTCGTATTGAACCTGTTTTTCAGTTAGTTTTACCCAATCTTTGTTTAGCTGACTCAGGTTGTCCTAATCAACAAATTCCTAGCCATAGTCAACTAGCTCACAATCGTCATGGTATATTTAGTGCAGTATATAAGGATAAGGAGTATTATATTCGCTTTGTTAATACTTCTTTGAAAGTGATTGCTGTAGCTGGGCTAAAACTAAACGAACTGCCATCAACTATACGAATAGATGTATGGCAAACACTTAAAGATTCACAAGGCAACCGCTATAGCCAAAAGTCCTTGGAACTACACACTCAGGATAACCAAACATGGGGATATATACAAGTTGGACGCAGCTTGAAAGAATTAGATAATCGTCTTGTTGCGTTAAAGCTAACCTTGGCTTTTGGGTTGCCAACTTCAATATTTTTAGTTGGTGCTTCGAGTTGGTGGTTAGCTGGGTTAGCGATGCGACCAATTGACAGGTCATATAAACAGATGCAACAGTTTACCTCTGATGCTTCCCATGAACTACGCACTCCTTTAGCTGCAATAAATGCTACTGTTGAAACTATACTTGATTTAGAACATTTATCCGAACAAGAGGCACGCGATACCTTTATATCAATCAGGCGCCAAAACAATCGACTTGCTTGTCTAGTGCAAGATTTATTACTGTTGTCACGATTTGATCAAAAAACCCAAGCTACAGACAGACAACCTTGTTGTCTTAACGATTTAATTATTGATTTGATGGAAGAGTTTTCAGCATTAGCAAGCAATGCTGATTTAGAAATAAGCTCATCGTTAGAACATTCACAACCTTTATATGTGCTTGCAGATGAAGATCAAATTTTACGATTATTTTCCAACTTGATTGCAAATGCGATTAAGTATACCCCAGCTGGGGGTTACGTGCATATAACCCTCAAACATAGTACAAATGATGCAGTAATTGAAGTTAAAGACACAGGTATTGGCATTGCACCAGAGGAACAAGTACGAATTTTTGACAGATTTTATCGTATTGATACCGCCCGTTCCCGTAGCAATGGAGGTTCCGGGTTAGGATTGGCTATAGCTAAGGCTATTGTTGAAGTACACAAAGGAAGTATTGAAGTCCAAAGTCAACTGGGTAAGGGTAGTACTTTTATTGTACGATTACCTGCTTCTGGTACAGAAGAAGAATTGGTGTAATGCTTGGCTATATAGATTTTGCAAGAAATATCGCTCTTATTACTCAGATATTATTCAAGCATTAAAAGATACTAAATTAAAATTTTATTTGAGAATTATATGCAATAATCAGTCAATAGCCTAATCTCCTCTTGCAAGAGGTTACTACATGTAACTTCTACTAGCAGGCAAATTGAGCTATTAATTTTTTCAAATGCACAAATTTCATCTAAATTTCATTAAATTTTGTAAACATAGTATTAAGGGATAACCTTCTTAATTAATAAATTATGCTTATTTCACAACACCCAAACCAATCAACGCAAAAAGAACAATTTGATATAAAAATACTACTAGTAGAAGATGACCTCGATTTCGGCGCCGCCATTAGGCGTGCATTAAAGCAGCATAATTATTTAGTGAATTGGGTTACTAATGGAGCCGAAGCTTGGACACTTCTAGAAAATCATCAGAATCAATACACACTAGCTATTTTCGATTGGATGCTACCTGGTGTCACAGGTTTGGAATTGTGCAAGCGGTTGCGAGATACTAATAATCCTTTGCCCGTCTTAATGCTAACCACTAAAGATAGGATAGAAGATAAAATCATAGGTTTGGATGTAGGCGCCGATGATTATTTGTTCAAGTCCTGTACTATGACAGAACTAGTAGCACGCTTACAAGCATTGCAGCGACGTTATGGTTTATTTCAACAGCCGCAAAAAACCGTTAGTAATTTAACTCTTAATTACAATAACAATACAGTTATTAGTCATGACTGTGCTTTTGAAAGACAAGAGATTCCTCTAACGAACAAAGAATTTTACGTACTGGAATATTTGATGAGCTATCCGAACCAAATTATTACTGGCGATGAAATTCGTGCCCAGTTACAGAAGATGAACTCGGAGAGTTGTAGTTGTGTAGTGGCAACTCAGGTACGCGCGCTGCGGCAAAAATTAATTAATTGTGGTTGTAGTAACCCAATTGAAACTCTACAAGGCTCTCGCTATCGTTTTATTGCCAAAGAATTACTTTAAATTTCATCCTAATTTCATCGGAGCGTGACAAACTGTAAAGTAAGTGGTTAAATTTTTTAATCGCTGTACCATCAAATTCCGCTCTCTCAAAAAGGAATCTCTGGACGATGCAACAGCCTAAACGTTCTCAAAATCAAACTGCATCACTCAATCGCGTTTCTTCTGCAATCCTTAGTTTACTGCTGCTTACAGTTCCAACAACGGCGTTAGCAGGTGCGGGACACGACCACAGTGGCGCCAGTTCGTTTCAGGGTGGAAGTGATGCAAATAGTCCAGTTAATGTTGATGCAGAAACAGCCCAACGATTGGGTATTAAGGTCGAACCAGTAAAACGGCAACCATTGGCTTTGGGTATAAAAACTACTGGAACTATTGAAACTTTACCTAGTCAAAGAGTCGAAGTAACTACCCCAATTACAGGGGCGAAAGTGGTAGAGTTGCTTGTAGAACCAGGCGCCACTGTAACAAAAGGTCAGCCAGTCGCTGTTGTTACCAGTCCAGATTTAATTGATTTGCGCGTTACCTCCCAAGAAAAACGTGCGGATGCAATAGCTTCTTTACAACAAGCACAAACCGATTTCAAGTTAGCGCAACAAAATTATCAAAGATATTTACAGATAGCGAGTGCTGAAATTGCACAAGCGCAAAGTCAAGTTGCATTTGCTACTGAAAAATATAACAAAGATACACAGTTGGCATCTGCTGGCGCCCTTCCACGTCGTAACGCTTTGGAATCTCAAACCCAATTAGCAGAAGCAAAAGCCAAACTTACATCAGCTAATAGCAGACGTGATGTTATCGAAGCTGAAGCTCAAATGAAACGCGCACAATCAGCCGTTCAAGTTGCACAAGAACGTTTACGTCTCAGTGGAGATACTTATAACACTAGACTACAGCAATTAGGAAATCGTCCCAATTCAAAAGGATTAGTAACAATAACGGCGCCGCTGACAGGCACAATCGCCGACCGGGAAGTAACCATTGGTCAAACATTCAACGATGCAGGTGGTAAACTTATGACTATTGTTAATAATAGTCGAGTGTTTGCTACAGCGAATATTTACGAGAAAGACTTAAATCAGGTAAAAGTCGGTCAACGGATTAATGTCAAACCTGCTTCTCTACCTAACCGTAATTTTACAGGTAGAATTACTCGAATAGGTACGTTAGTTCAGGGAGAAACGCGAGTTATACCTGTACAAGCAGAAGTTGAAAACTCAGGTGGACAGCTTAAACCCGGTATGTTTGCTGAACTCGAAGTTTTAACTGGACAGCAATCAACACCTACAATGGTAATTCCTAATTCCGCAGTCGTTGATGCTAATGGTAAAAAATTAGTCTACGTACAAAACGGCAATGCTTTTCAGGCTATGGATGTGGAACTGGGTCAAACTAGTAGCGATTTAGTCGAAGTCAAAACAGGTTTATTTGCGGGAGATTTAGTTGTTACTCAGCGCGCTACCCAACTTTATGCACAGTCATTGCGGGGTGGAAGTAAGAAAGAGGGTGATAACCATGCTGAAGAAGGACATAACCACGGTGAAGAGACACAGGTTAAAGGTAATAATTTTCCAGTACCACTATGGTTGTTAGCAACAGGTGGAGGAATTGTTATTGCTATGGGCGCCTTTGCTGCTGGTAATTTTTGGTCTGCAAGGCACCGTAGCTCTGGTTTGGCAAATGTTCAAGGGGATATTGACAGTTTCGGTTATGAGACTGAAGTGTATGTTGATAATCATAAACAGCCTAGTTTATCGGGTACGTACCTGGGTGAGAAAAAAGATAATTCACAGCAGGAAAATTAGTTATTAGCTACTTTTAGGATAACGTGGCACTTCGCTGTCTACAGTTTTTACCTTAATATTTGTCCCAGTTGTTTTTCGCGTTATTAATATAAGCGTAATCAGTATTGTTTTTACTGTAGTTAGAGAAAGTCAAGAAGTTGAAAAGACCAATAGTTTCTAATTAAACTGATGAGTCGGTAATTTTTTTAGTAATGCTTTAAAAATTTCATCCGAATTTCATCTGAGTCTGTCATCCTAGAAAATACAGTTTGCAAGTGAGGAGTAAACGAGTGCTATCGCTAAAATATATTGGTGTAATCCTGGTTAGTACCGGATTACTGTTACTAGGTGCTTGCAGTGGTGGTCAGGAAAGCGCTTCCACTGAGAAAACTAGCGCCGCTTCACCAGTAGCTGCTGCGAATACAACACAAGCAGCAACAACCGAGGCTGCAAAACCAGGTGATTCTTCCAAAGAACATAAGCATGATGGTAGTGATGACCATTCTCACGACCACAAAGAAGGAAAAGAACATTCTCATGGTGGTCAAGTCGTTGAGTCAGGGCAATACCATTTAGAATTAGCAACTAAAAAAGAATCAGATGGCATTCACATGGATTTCTTCCTTGAAAAAGGAGAAAAACATGAATCTGTAACCAATGCCAAAGTAAGTGCTGATGTACAGTTACCTGATGGCACTCAAAAAACAATAGACTTAAAATATAAGCCTGACGGTAAACATTATTTTGCTTTACTACCAGGAAGTGCCGCTGGTCAATATCAAGTCAGAATAAATGTAGATGCTGGTGGTGAAAAAGTAAACGGTCGGTTTACAGTTGCTCCTTAACTTTTATGGCTGATTCGCATAACCACGGACATCACCACGGACATAACCACGGTTCCACAAATTACAATCGCGCCTTTGTTGTTAGTGTCGCTCTCAACACAGGGTTTGTAATCATTGAAGCAGTTTACGGAGTTATTGCAAATTCTCTCGCCCTTCTTGCAGATGCGGGTCATAATTTGAGTGATGTCCTGGGTTTGCTGTTAGCTTGGGGTGCCAGTATTTTAGTGCGTCGTCGTCCAACACCGCGACGCACTTACGGGTTGCGTCGCTCCTCAATTTTAGCAGCATTATTAAACGCGGTATTTCTTCTTGTCGTATCCGGTGGTATTGGTTGGGAAGCTGTTCAAAGGTTTCTAGTTCCTACTCCCGTTACTGGCGCCACAATTATAGTAGTTGCAGCAATTGGTATCGCTATTAATACACTTAGCGCTTTAATGTTCTTTTCTGGACGAAATAGTGATTTGAATATTAGAGGCGCCTTTCTGCATTTAGTTGCTGATGCTGTAGTATCTCTAGGAGTTGTATTGGCGGGTATTGCCATTATTACTACTGGTTGGTTGTGGTTTGACCCAGCAGTAAGCTTAATTGTTACTGTTGTAATTGTTGCTGGCACTTGGCAACTGCTACAAGAATCTTTAAATTTGATTACGGACGCAGTGCCAGTAAGCATTGAGCCATTAGCTGTACGTACCTATTTAGCTGAACTTACAGGTGTAAGCAATGTTCACGACTTACACATTTGGGCTATGAGTACCACAGAAACAGCCCTTACCGTTCACCTTGTAATGCCTAGCGGGTATCCAGGCGATGCTTTTTTATCACGAGTAGTCAAAGAACTTCACGATAATTTTGGCATCGAACATCCAACCATTCAAGTCGAAACTGGAGATTCAAGCTATTCATGTCCTTTTGCATCGGAAAACTCAGTTTAAGCTTTGACTTAATTACTTCAAACACACAAAATACTATTGGGTTTATTTTATTTAGGTTAAGCGCATTTTTACCTATACATATTGCAGCATGGATAAGTGATTTTAATTTTTGTGAACTAGCCAAAATTTCATCCTAATTTCATCGTTATCTGTCAAACTTGCTAATTAAAGGTTCACAAATGCAAAAGTGAATATTGTAGCGAATTGATATAGATTGTCATCTGTAAACTCCCTAAAAATTAATATGAAAAAATCATTGATTTCTGCCACTGTTGTATTTGCTATCTCCACTACGCTTATAATTACCTCTAAACCTGCTAGTGCTGATGGTGATAACGGTACGCTTCCTCATGTTGATGGTAATTATCACTTCCCCCAAACAAAGTGGGGCAATGTCAGACATACCTTAAGGGTACATATTCCTAAAAATAGTCAAAGTATATCTCACATTAGTATCACAGTGCCAGAAACTGTTAATTGGAGTAACAAGGTTAATGATATTACCATTACTCAGAATAATGGGCAAAAGGTAAATGCAAATATTTCTCTAAATGAAAAGACTATAATACTAGCATTTAACGAACTAGTTCCTCCTAACAGCAAGTTAGAAATTGATATCAAAAATGTCAGGCAGCCTCTTCGCGGCAACGGTCCTATTTACCGTTTATTTGCGAAATCTGTTAATAGTAGTGTAGATATGCCAATAGGTATGGCAAGATTTCGCGTTAATGGGAATTAAATTAATTACTATTAGATAACTAACTTATCCCTTACATCTTCTATTAAGTTTAGGAGTTATAAATAATTTTTGTATTTTGGAGAAATTATCTACTAACTTACTATCAAATTAGTTAATTTATTGACTAATTATAACTTCATTATTATCGCTTCATTCGGCTCAATTTCATTGAAAATTGGTATGAGTAGTTATCTTTAAAGTACATATTAACTAATAATTAGTAGTTAATATGTACTTAATTAGTGAGTATTAATCATTTATGATGCCATTGCCGTAGCCATCTGACGGCAGGAATCAGCACAACGACGGCAAGATTGGGCGCAGCGTTTACAATGGTCGCTGTTATGTTTTTCACATTCAGCCGCACAACGTTCGCAAGCTTCAGCGCAGACGCTACACATTTGAGCGTGGAGTGCCGAATTGCGAGACATGAAACGCGCGCACAAGCCACAAGTATCGGCGCAATCTCGACATAATTTAATACATTGAGCCATCATTTGTACCATGTCGCTACTCAAGCAGGCATCGGCACACATTTCACAATCACGTAAACAATCAAGGCAATTTTGAATGCAAGTTTCAAGTTGAGACTGGTGACTTTTAGTTGTAGTCATGATGCGACTCCTAAAATAGTAAGTTTTAAATCAGCCAGCATTTCTGCTGCTTTGATAACACCTTAAGAAACTCTAAAAGCTGTTACGTCTACCTAATGACATAGTTAAAAATTACTACTAATTATGGACATAAATTTCATACTAATTTCATTTTTATATGCATTGTTTATTTAATAGGTAATATTTTAGATATTTCATTTTGATTTCATTTTCATGTGAAAATATTTATATATGAGTAACCCTGATATTATTAGAAACAGGGTGATGAAATATTATGACCTTTGATTACGACTTATTTGTAATTGGCGCCGGACCTGGAGGCGTTTCTGCTGCTAGACTTGCAGCTACTCATGGTGCCAAGGTGGCAATTGCAGAACGAGATAAGGTAGGTGGCACCTGTGTGATTCATGGTTGTATCCCTGAAAAGCTGATGGCCTATGCTGCTAGTTTTTCTCACGTTTTTGAAGATGCTGACGAATATGGCTGGGGCAAAGTTCGACGTCGCATCAATTGGCAACAATTTATGGCAGCTAAAGACAAAGCAATTGACCATTTAAGCCAATTACATATTCAGCACCTTAATGAAGCAGGAGTTGAATTAATTTATGGACAAACTAAATTTTTAGATGCTCACACTTTAGATGTTGGAGGTCGTAAAATTACATCTGACAAAATTTTGATAGCAGTAGGTGCCGAAGCTGTCAAGCCAAACATACCGGGAATAGAATATGCCATTACATCACGTGAGATGTTTGAGTTAAAGCAGCAACCTGAGCATTTAGCAATTATTGGTAGCGACCAGATAGCTGTAAAGTTTGCCGGAAGCATGAATGCTTTAATTTCAAAAGTGACTTTAATTGTGCGAGACGACAATATTTTACCTGGTCGTGATCAAGATATTCGGACTAGAGTCCAAGAAAGTATGGTCAAAAATGGAATTCCAGTTTTATGCAATGCTAATATCGAAAAAATTGAACAAGTAAAAGATGATTTTTGCTTGAGCTTATCAGGACATAACCAAGACACCATAACCGTGAACACTATTCTTAATGTAACAAATCGTCTTCCCAATTTAAATGGTCTTGATTTGGGAAAAGCAGGTGTGGAAGTAAGACAAGGAGCAATTGCAGTAGATGAATATAGCTGCACTTCCCAAAAAAATATTTTTGCAGTTGGAGATTGTACCAACCGACCCCATTGGACGCCAGTCGCCATTGCTTCTGGTCGTGCCTTTGCTAATACCGTATTTGCCAATCAGCCTCGAACTGTAAATCTTGAGTGCATCCCTTTAGCACTTTCTTCGCAACCCGAAGCCGCTACTGTTGGTTTAACTGAAGCTGAAGCAAGAGATAAATATGGGGAATCTGTACGCTGTTATCGCTCAAGTTTCCAACCCCTTTTCGATAGCATAGCTCAACCAGAGCATAAAACTTTAATTAAATTGGTAGTAGATGGCAACTCAAACCTAGTGCTAGGCGCCCATATGGTGGGTGAATACGCTGCCGAGATTATTGAATGTCTTGCACTTGCTATTCGGAAGGGTGCTACCAAGAAAGATTTTGATACAACAATTGGTATTCATCCTTCGGCAGCGGAAGAGTTTTTTACTCTTAAGAATGAATGACATTCAAAAAATACCGAACAGACTTGTAACGATGTGAGGATAAAGTCTCAGTTTAATCACTTAAACGAATGCGACGTAACAACATTGCATTAATTGAAACAACGACCGTTGAAACACTCATAAGTATTGCACCCACTGCTGGCGATAATAGAATGCCGAATGGAGCCGCAACTCCTGCCGCTAAAGGAACTCCAATAATGTTATACCCAGTTGCCCAAAACAAGTTCTGAGTCATTTTGTTGTACGTAGCTTTTGCAAGTTTAAGAGCATAAGTTGCATCAAGCGGGTCGCTTTTAACTAAAACTAAATCAGCCGACTCGATTGCAACATTAGTTCCGGCGCCGATAGCAAGTCCTAAATCTGCCTCGGTTAAAGCAGGTGCATCATTGATTCCATCACCTACAAAGGCGGTCGGTTTTTCAGCTTTAAGCCGACGAATCAACGAAGCTTTATCTTGTGGCAAAACACGAGCATAGTAGCGCTTGATCTTTAAATCCTCAGCAACGGTTTGTGCAACCGCTTCGGCGTCGCCTGTAATCATCACTACCTGCACGTTCATTTCTTGTAATTTTTCAATTGCTTCTCGTGCGGATGCGCGCACTCGATCCGCTAACCCAAAGACAGCGAGTACTTGCTGATTGTCCATCAGTACTATCGCGCTTTCACCACGAGATTCACTTTCTTGCAGTCCTTTTTGCAACGTTGGAGGAAATTGTAATTTTAACTGTTCAACCCACTCTGGTCTTCCGACTCGATAGTGCTGACCGTTTACTATGCCTTCAACTCCCTGACCTGGTACAGCTTTAAAGTCATCACCTTTGTTAAGATGGATATTGCGGTTGTTTGCTTCAGTAACAATCGATTGCCCAAGAGGATGTTCTGACAAAGATTCTAAAGAGGCAGCAATTATTAAAGCTTGTAGCTCATCAATACCTAGGGCATAAATCCGCTGCACTCCAAACTGTCCTTCTGTCAATGTTCCCGTTTTATCAAAGGCAATTGTTTGAATACCTCGCGCGCGTTCAAACGCTTCTCGATTTCGCACCAAAATACCATTTTTAGCAGCCATTGCGGTTGCGTTGACAAGTACCAAGGGAATTGCTAAACCCAACGCATGAGGACAGGCAATTACTAATACTGTAACCGCGCGATTAATGGCAAACGTCAAACCCCCTGTTCCAACAGATAGCCAAACAATAAACGTTAGCGTAGCAACCCCAATTGCAATCAGGGTAAGCCAGTAAGCAAGTTGATCAGCAAGTGTTTGATATTGACTTTTGGATGCCTGCGCTTCCTCAACTAAGCGCATAATCTGGCTTAAAGTTGTTTTATCTCCAGTGCGAGTAACTTTAATTGTTAAGGCGCCTTCTCCGTTAACCCCCCCAGCGACAACTTCATCATTAGTTTTTTTAACTACTGGGCGCGACTCTCCAGTTAAAAAGGCTTCGTTGACACTAGAGCTACCGTCTACAACTTCACCATCGATAGGAACTTGTTCCCCAGGACGGATCAAAATTTGATCTCCCTCGGTTAATGCGCTGACAGGCACATCTTCCACACGCCCATTTACTTGTTTATGAGCGACAGAAGGCACTAAATTTGCCAGATGCTCTAAAGCCCGACTGGCTCCCTGAACAGAAGCCATTTCAATCCAGTGACCAAGCAGCATGATATCAACTAAGGTTGCCAGTTCCCAATAAAAGGAATCTCCTGATAATCCAAAAGACACTGCCACACTGTAAATATACGCTACGGTAATTGCTAGAGCAACCAGAGTCATCATGCCGATTTTACTGCTCAATTCATACCAAGCTCCTCGCAAAAAAACCCAACCACCATAGAAATAAATAATAGTTGAGAGAATGGGAGTAATCCAATTTACACCGGGAAACTGGGCAGCTTGATAATTAAACCAATGCTGAAACATCGGCGAAAAATAAAGAACAGGCAGCGTTAGTGCCAAACAAATAAAGAAGCGTCGTTTGAAAATATCTGGGCTGTGTCCAGCATGTTTATCGTGACCCCTGTGTTGGTCATGACTCTTGTGTTTACCGTGACCACCCTGGTTGCCGTGCGGGTCAGGGTCAGGAAGATTTTTTTCAAGTTGTTTTTCGTGTTCATAATGCCCAACGTATCCTGCGTCAGGTTGGTTTTGCTCATGATGACGATGGTCGTGCTTCATAAATGAATCTTCCTGATTTATTAAGTTATCCTGACTGGTAGATTTATAGGTAAGCAATTACAAAGAATAAAATATTACTTTATAAACCAAACTCTGACTTGATCTGGCTAACCCAGGATTTAATTCTTTTATCCGTTAAATCAGATTGGTTATCTTCGTCAAGTGCTAAACCGACAAATTTACCGTCGCGAACACCTTTAGACTCATTAAACTCATAACCATCTGTAGGCCAATAGCCAACCGTCTCACCACCCAGTTCCGAGATTCTTTCTTCTAAAATTCCCATTGCATCTTGGAAACTATCAGGATAACCTACTTGGTCACCTGCTCCAAAATAAGCAACTTTTTTACCACTAAAGTTTACATTATCTAGCTCGTCGTAAAAATCTTCCCAATCGCTTTGTAATTCACCTATATTCCATGTAGGACAGCCTATAATTATATAACTATATTCGTCAAAATCACTTGATTCAGCTTTAGAAATATCATACAAAGATACTACATCTTCTCCACCAAACTCTTTCTGAATTATTTCAGCTTCTGTTTGAGTATTGCCTGTTTGAGTACCAAAAAATAAAGCAATTTTAGCCATTTTTTACTCCTTTTTAACTTTTTTACAGAACTTGTTTGTTTTAATTGTATATAATCAAAATGAAGTCAAATATCAAATGTTTTTGATTTATGTAAGCTTAAAACTACTGTATTTAATAGCATCCCAACTAACAAAAATAATCTTTGTTATTCTAAGCGTGAAGAAGATTTGGGATGCTCATTGATAGTTGATACAACTAGCGTTGATATTTAACTCATACTAAAAGTATTAGATGTTGTTTGTGACATC
Source organism: Calothrix sp. PCC 7716 (assembly GCF_019977735.1). Taxonomy (GTDB): domain Bacteria; phylum Cyanobacteriota; class Cyanobacteriia; order Cyanobacteriales; family Nostocaceae; genus Dulcicalothrix. The sequence goes on from NZ_AP025018.1 coordinate 9,288,064, forward strand.
TCATTTCGGTCATAGACTGGCGTAAATTTCACATTATCAATTGCAAAGGCTGAATCATAAATGGGGTCTCCTACATTTACCACTCCTAAACCTAAAGTATAAGTACCAGTGACAGGTATTTCGATAGATAAACTTTTAAAACCTGTTTCATCTGAAAAAGGTGTTAGAGATGTTTTAAATGATGAAGAAGTATCAGCCACAGTGTATGGTAAAGAATTAAGAGTTATAAAGCCAAAGTCTTTATTCTCACCAACAAGAGTTGAGTCCTGTTCGTCAGTCATAAAATTCCAATCAAAACTTAAAACATCTCCTGCTTTAGCTGTAAATGATGTCTTCATTGCAGAACCTTCATCAATATTTCCCTTTCCTAAAGATTTCAAACTTCCATATGGTAAGTTTAAAAATGATTCAATATCGTAGCCAGGAACCGTATCGAATTGGGTTGATAATGCAGCATAATACTTTCCTTCGGATGGTTCACTACCAAAGTCGGAGGTTTCAAGCATAGCCTTTCCTGTTGTTGACCATCCAGTAAAATCGCCGTTTTCAAAACCACCGTTGCTAATTTGTCCATCAGTATTATTGTAACTATTTGTATAATTTGTAGCGCCAGGAATTGCCATACCCATCATATTGTTATCGCTTGTTATGCCGTATCGCTCGCTCAACCATGTTTGCATCTGGTCAATTTCACTACTTTGGGCTTCAGCAATATTTTGGCATAAATCAGATAACTCAGTATGTCCAGCACGACTTACACAAGGAACAGCATCACTCAGCATTGACTTGTGATGGTTTGTCATTTCCTGCATAAAATGGATTTCAAAATCGGCGCCGTTCAAATTTGCCATTCGATCTAGCATTCGCTGATCACCTGGCGACATTTCAGGTTCATAACTTAAGCCATACCAGTCTTTTAGCCAGGACTGCATCGTTTCAATTTCCTGGTTTTGAGTGGTAATAATATTTTGGCTTAGGTCGCGCAAGTCCGGATTAATTGCTTTCTCCACACTTAACCTAGCCATATCTACAGCCATCATGTGGTGTCCTATCGTTTCTTGCAGAAAACGCACATCAAAGCGTGCGGAGGGTTGATTCGGAGTCAGTGTAAAACTTGGAAGTGATGACCTTGTATTATAGTTAAGTTCATTAAAGATAGATTGAGAGTTTGACCAAGTAGGGTTTAGGCTCAAACTCTGTCTTGTGGTATCGCTGTTTGACATTGATTTATCCTCTCAGTTCTAATTTGGCGTAATTAAGCTCACAGTAAGCAAAACGTTGTGGAGCAAAAATTGATTTACCTAAGCAAATTACATTATTGCTGTAAAAATTCCACAGGCAGCTTCTGAGCATTCAACATAAAAGGTTGTGAATGCGTCTACATCTCTCCAATGGAGTGATAAAAACTTACTGCTAACGACATACAAAAATTTCATCTTAATTTCATCTTGATATGCAACAGACGGTTAAAAACTTTTTTATTGCTTCTAATTTCATCCTGGTTTCATCTTTGCCTGTAAAACTAAGTAATAGGCGTAGTAGTACTATTGTTAGTTTGTCATCCAAACTACCACATGCAGTCAAAGCTACCGTGTAACCCAAACGCTCATCGCTCATAGGCTTGACTCTCCACCTAGCTAGAGATTTTAAAATACAACCAGGAAATCATAAGTCAAAACTTATGCAATCTAATCTCAAAAATAAATTCTTCGCGTTTAGTTTAGTGGCTATGGTAGTCGCTTTTCCAGTCAATATGTGGCTTCAAGATGTAGATTTTGATATGCGAAATATGAAAGGAATTTAAGTATGAAACCCCATAAGAATAATAATATGAATGCCCACGGCACTAAACCTCACGAGGGCATGAACATGAAACCCAAAGCCACGCGAGCGCAACTTCTGGCTGTAACACTTTTAACACTACTGGTACTAGCTGCTGGTGTGATAATTGCGGCAATATACGGTGACTTCACGATGGGCGCCAAAAATATGGGCAATGGGTCAATGCCTGGGATGAGTATGGGCAACAACAATTCAATGTCTAGGAGCAAGGACAATACCTCAATGCCTGGAATGAATATGGGTGAAACTAAAGCTCCTGTACCAGTTTCATCGTTACCGTCGGCGCCCATGAGTAGTGTTACTCAAATGAACGGCTTAGTTATGCCACCCGGTATGATTATGACCTCAGATATGAGCCAGGAAGCAATGGAAGATATGGCGGCTGTAGACCTCACAAAAATTACCTATACTGCTCCATCCCAAGCAGTGGGTGATCAAGTGCTAACACCCAAAATAGAGAACGGTGTGAAAGTCTTCAACCTCGAAGCCTCTTTGATCAAATGGAATATTTTACCAGATAAACAAGTAGCTGCTTATGCCTTTAACCGTCAAATACCAGGGCCGCGTATTCGCATCACTGAGGGAGATCGGGTTCGCATCGTGGTTAAGAACAATTTACCTGATGCCACTACTGTACATTGGCACGGCATGATTTTACCAAACAAAATGGATGGTCCAGCCGATGTTACCCAAAAACCTATTGAACCTGGTGCAAGTTATAACTACGAGTTCACGGCAAAGCAGCGGGGTACATATTTTTATCACTCGCATAAAGACGTAGATCGCCAGCAGACTCTGGGAATGTATGGCGCGTTAATTATCGACCCGAAGGATAAAACTAATATCCCTACCTATAATAAGGATGTTGTAGTCCAACTTCAGGAGTGGACTTTCAAACAAGGCTACACTTTCCCAGCAATGCCGATGGAAGGGCTACTACCAAACTTATTTACAATTAACGGTAAAGCTTATCCCTCTACCGAAACAATTAACGCGAAAGTCGGCGAGAAGATACGCTTTCGCTTCATTGGCTCGAACAATGGCTTTATACATCCGATGCATATCCACGGTGGGCCATTTAAGATAATTGAGACTGACGGTAATGCAGTACCTGCTGCTGCCCAAATTGAAAAAGACACCATCAATGTGGCGCCAGGTGAACGCTACGATGTAATCTGGACGGCGCGTGAGAAAGGAAAATGGCTGCTTCACTGTCATATTCCCCACCATACAACAAATGACAACGTTGAAGTACAGGGGGGTGGTGGCTTAATGATGATAATTAACGTTACCTAACCTTTTGACTTTAAATCTATGCACCTTTTTTCAATTTATCAAGTGCAGTCGTTAAAGGTGCTGTTTGTTGTTGCATTAATAATTGAGGCACTGTCACAAACTTATAGCCGCGTTTTTTGAGAGCATCGATAATTTTTGGTAAAGCTGCAACTGTCTGCGCGCGATTTCCACCACCATCATGCATCAGCACCATACCCCCTGGTTTAGCCTCCCGAAGTACATTATTGACCAACTTAGATACTGACGGGCGCCGATAATCTTCAGAATCATCTGACCACATCAAAATTGCATAATTATTCTTTTTCGCGTAATCAGCTACACCATTATTAAGGGCGCCGTAAGGTGGACGAAATAAAGATGTTTTTACTCCTGTTGCTTCAAAAATAGCTGTTGCCGTTGATTCAATTTCATTCTTTGCCACTTCTGAGTTCATTTTTTGCAACCAATGATGCCAAGTATGGTTGCCAAGAACATGACCTTCTGCGACTTCTTGCTTGGCTAGTTGGGGAAAATAATGCACCATCTCCCCAACACAGAAAAACGTTGCCTTGATATTTTGCTGTTTTAAGATTTCTAATATTTGCTGCGTGTACTTGGGTGCAGGACCATCATCAAAAGTCAGGGCGATAACTTTATCTTTTACTGGCGGTTGTATTTGACTAGTAACTATACCCTGAAACTTTTGGAGTACGGAGAAAATAATCGGTTTTGGGGCAACACTCTTAACATCCAACGTTGAACTTGGCTTCTTTGCAATTGCTTGGGCACTCAGTACTGCCGCATATTTGCTTTGTATTTGATGTTTGTCAGTATCTCTCATTAAAACGTGACCAATACCAAAGCTACCTAATACAACCGCTACAGGGATACATATTATACCTGCACTCTTCAACCACCGTTTTGCCATACCAACCTTCCTTTAACTTGAAAGACAAATTTTTGAAATACGTGGCGCCAACAACACTATCCCTATCAGTCGAAGTAGTCAAGTAGAAAAAACAAAACGATAAGAACGTAATAGCAATAATACTGTTCTACCCAAGGTAGCTTCTAATTTCATCCTGATTTCATCTTTACCTGTAACACTAGGTAATAAGAGCAGTATTACGATTATTAGCTTGTCATGCAAACTACCACACGTAATCAAAGCTACCACGTAACCCAAACTAATCGCCCATAGGGTTGACTCTCCAGCCAACTGGAGATTTTAAAATCTAATTAGGAATTCATAAATCAGAACTTATGCAATCTAACGTAAAAAATAAATTCTTCGCGTTTAGTTTGATGGCTATGGCAACTCTCGCGAGTGGCGCCTTAGCTGCTTGTTCCACAACTGCATCCCAAAACCAGGTTCAATCAGAAAGTTCCCCCGCAACCGAAACCTCCGACAAGCAGGTGGCTCAAGGTGGCATGAATCATGATGGTATGAATCATGGCGGGATGAACCATAACATGGCAATGGATTTAGGTCCAGCCGATGCAAATTATGATTTACGGTTTATCGACGCGATGATCCCGCACCATGAGGGCGCCGTGTTGATGGCGAAACAAGCACTGGAAAAATCAAAGCGTCCAGAAATTAAAAAGCTAGCAAACGAAATTATCAAGGCTCAGGATAAAGAAATTGCCGAATTGAAGCAATGGCGCCAAGCTTGGTATCCTTCATCTGGTAGTAAACCAGTAGCTTATGATACCCAGCAGAAAAAAACTGTGGACATGACATCTGAACAAATGCAAATGATGATGATGAACATGGACTTGGGCGCTGCGGATAACGAGTTTGACTTACGCTTTATTAATGCGATGATTCCTCACCATGAAAGTGCTGTGACAATGGCGAAAGATGCTGCAAGCAAGTCGAAGCGTCCAGAAATCAAGAAACTAGCTCAGGATATTATTTCCTCACAGCAAGCAGAAATTAACCAAATGAAACAGTGGCGCCAAGCTTGGTATAAAAAGTAAAGACGCTCCTTCTCACTTCTGTGCATTTAGGCTATTTATCACAATTTTAGTGATGAGGGTTAACGTTCTTAGATTTTGACTATTCGATTCAGAATCTATAAACATTAACCCTCAATTTCATCCTAATTTCATCTCGTAATGCCATACTGACAATTAGGTGCTTAAAAAGACACTAGATAGTAAGCGCGTTTTGAGTGCTAAACATTACTACAATTTCTTTCTTTAACTAAAATTTTGACTAATATGCTTAAATCCTATCGTTTCCAACAAGCTACACTAATTCGTTATATTTCTGGCACCCTCCTAAGTATGTCATTGCTTGTATCTCCTACAGCAGTACTAGCACATGGCGGACATGGTGACGAATTTAAAAGCGGGGGTGAAGCTCAAACTACAGGAGCAATTCAAGTTGATGCTGACACTGCTAATCGTCTGGGTATTAAAGTTGAGCCAGCGAAAAAGCAACGGCTAAATATAGGTATTAAAACTACAGGGCAAATAGAGACTTTGCCTGACCAAAAAGTTGAGGTGACTGCACCGCTAACAAGTAAAGTAGTTGAACTATTAGTTAAACCAGGTAGTAAAGTCAAAAAAGGTCAGCCTGTAGCGGTAGTTTCTTCGCCTGAGTTGGTAGAGTTACGGGTTGGTTCTCAAGAAAAACAAGCGGATGCACAAGCGCAATTGCAAAAAGCACAAGCCGATTTAAACCTCGCCAAAGAAAATTTAGACCGTCAGCAAACTCTATCTAATGCCGAAATTGAGCAAACGCGCAGCCAACTAGCGGCTGTTCAAGCACAATATAATCGTGAATTGGCTTTGGTAAACCAGCGTGGGGTTCTCAAAGTTGCCCAAGAAAACCTCAAACGTCAGCAGCAAATAGCAGATGCAAATGTAGCACAAGCTAATACAGAAGTCGCAGTTGCCCAAGAGCAATACGACCGAGATAAAGAACTAGTAGAAAAAGGCGCCTTACCAAGACGGCAGATGCTAGAGTCGCAGGCAAAATTGGAAAGGGCTAAAGCCGAGTTAGCTAGAGCAAAAAGCCGTCCTGAAGTTGTTCAAGCTGAATCTGAAGTTAAAAGAGCTGAAGTGGACTTGCCATTGCGAGAATTACGTGATTCTCAATCGCGCGTAGCAGAAGCACAAACTCAACTAAAAAGAGCTATTGCTCGCCGGGATGTTTTAGAAGCACAAGCACAACTTAAACGCGCTCAGTCAGATTTACAAGTAGCACAATCTCGTATAAAACTTAGCAATACTACTTATAATACCAGATTACAACAATTGGGAACCACTGCCAATGCGAAAGGATTGATAACGATAACATCTCCCATAGACGGTACAGTTGCAGACCGTGAAGTTAATATTGGTCAATCGCTACAAGATGCTGGCGGCAGATTGATGACGATTATTAATGATAATCAAGTTTTTGCAACGGCGAATATCTATGAAAAAGATTTAGACAAAGTAAAAAATGGTCAACAGGTAAGAGTAAAAGTTGCTTCGCTCCCCAATAATACTTTTGAAGGCAAGATTACTCGCATTGGTTCGGTGGTTGAGGGAGAAACACGAGTTGTACCTGTACAAGCAGAAATAAATAATACAAGTGGGCAACTCAAACCGGGAATGTTTGCTTCCTTGGAAGTACTTACAGACAAAACATCTACAGATATTCTCGCAATTCCAACTTCTGCTATTGTTGATGTTAATGGTAAAAAAACAGTTTATGTCCAAAATGGAAATGCCTTCCAAGCTACAGAAGTGACTTTGGGGCAAACTAGTAGCGATATGGTTGAGATAAAAAGTGGTTTGTTCGACGGTGATATGATTGTTACCCAGCGCGCGCCACAGCTTTATGCACAGTCTTTGCGAGGTGGGGGTGCCAAGGAAGGAAAAACCGAGGAAGGCACCTCTCATACAGAAGCGACAGATACAAAAACTAGCGCTTTGCCCATACCGTTATTATTAATGACAACAGCAGCAGGGTCACTAATAACTGTTTTAGGCATTGTGGGTGGAAATTTCTTGTTAAATCGTCGTAAGCGTTCCAGTTTGGCAGTAGTCGGTGCTGACTCTGAACCTGTCGAATTTGAAACCGAAGCGGAGATTTATTTGAATAATCATGAACAGGTTAGTATGTCTCCTGCACCAATAACTGTTGAGAAACGAGAAATTTAGCAGTATTGCACTTTCAGGCGGCAGTACCTCTAAATTTCATCCTTATTTCATATCCATCTGTAAAACTGTAAAGTAGGGAAGTGCATTTCCTTCAAGCTTGGCAACACTTCATAGTGTAAACCAGCAGCATATTAACTAAAGGACACTTTTAATGATGGGACTATCCAACCAACCGCAAAAAGCAATTCATTGTCTTTCTGGCACGCTCCTAAGCTTGTTGTTACTGGCAAGTCCGACAGTGGTTTTAGCTCATGGTGGACATGGAGACGAATTTAAAAGCGGAAGTGATACAACAGCAACACCTAGCTTAGTACAAGTTGATACCCAAACTGCTAACAGACTTGGTATCAAGACTGAAACAGCCAAGCGTCAACCTCTAGCTGTAGGTATAAAAACTACTGGACAAATTGAAACATTACCTAACCAAAAAGTAGAAGTTACTACCCCAATAACAGGCGCCAAAGTGGTTGAGTTATTGGTGGAACCTGGTGCCACTGTTACAAAAGGTCAACCCGTAGCTGTGGTAACAAGTCCTGATTTAGTCACATTGCGTGTTGAGTCTCAAGAAAAGCGTGCAGATGCAACAGCTTCATTGCAACAAGCACAAGCAGATTTAAGACTAGCTCAACAAAATTATCAACGGTACGTACAAATAGCTAACGCTGAAGTTGCCCAAGCACAAAGCCAGGTATCATTCGCTACTGAAAAATATAATAAAGATAATCAGTTAGCCAATGCAGGCGCGTTGCCTCGTCGTAATGCTTTAGAATCTCAAACTCAGTTAGCAGAAGCGCGCGCTAAATTAACTACGGCAAGTAGCAGACGTGATGTGATCGCAGCTGAGGCACAAATGAAACGCGCAGAATCAGCAGTTCAGGTAGCACAAGAACGTTTGCGTCTCAGTAACGCTACTTATAATACTCGACTACAACAAATCGGTAACGCTCCTAACTCTAAGGGTTTGGTGACGGTTACTGCTCCTATCTCTGGCAGAGTTGCTGACCGCGAAGTTACTCTTGGTCAAACTTTTAACGATGCAGGTGGCAGATTAATGACTATCACCAATGATAGCAGAGTGTTCGCTACAGCTAATATTTATGAAAAGGATTTAGATAAAGTAAGAGTCGGTCAAAGAGTCAGCCTAAAAGTTTCTAGTATGCCTGACCGTACCTTTTCTGGAAGAATCTCGCGTGTTGGTACATCGGTACAGGGAGAAACACGAGTTTTTCCAGTACAAGCAGAAATTGAAAACTCTAATGGGCAGTTAAAACCAGGAATGTTTGCCGAACTAGAGGTTTTAACAGACAAAACATCGGCGCCTGTTATTGCGATACCTACAGCATCAGTAGTTGATGCGAATGGGAAAAAGTTAGTCTACGTACAAAACGGAAATGCCTTCCAAGCAACAGAAGTCAATTTGGGTCAAACTTCTGGCGATATGGTGGAAATTAAAAGTGGTTTGTTTGACGGCGATGTAGTCGTTACGCAGCGGGCGCCGCAACTCTACGCACAATCTTTACGGGGTGGAACTAAGCCAGCATCTGAGGAAAAGAACTCAGAAGGCGCCCACACAGAAACAACTCAAACAAAAACAAATACACCAGTACCTTTATGGCTGTTAGGAGTTGGAGGAGTAGGAGTAGTTGGTGCGGCTTTTTTTGCAGGTAGTTTTTGGTCGAGTCGCCGGATGCGTGTTTCTTCACCAGTTGGTCATCCTGAATACGATGGTTTTACTTATGAAGCTGAACCATTTATTGATAACCATAAGCAACCAACCATATCACATTCTGTTACCGTCTCCGATAAACGAGACAATAAAATTTAATCATCAAAAATTCGCGCATCACAAATTTATAATTAAAAATCTAAAATGCTTAGTAACATTGTAAGGTGGGTGATTGACCGACGGTGGCTCGTTGTTTTGGCTACAGTTATTGTTTCATTGTGGACATTCTACGTCATACCCCAGATGCCGTTAGATGTGTTACCACCCTTTGCACCGCCACAAGTTGAAATTCAAACTGAAGCACCGGGACTGGCGCCGGAGGAAGTAGAATCTTTAGTTACTTTACCGATAGAAAGCGCAATTAATGGAACACCTGGAGTAACTGCAGTTCGTTCTTCAAGTGCAGCAGGAATTTCTGCGGTTAGGGTAATATTTAATTGGGGGACAGAAATTTATCAAGCGCGTCAACTAGTTACTGAAAGACTACAACAAGCTACAAGTAAATTACCACCTGGAGTAGAAACGCCGCAAATTTCTCCCACGACTTCACCCGTTGGTTTAGTTGTCCAATACGCTTTTACTGTCGAAGGCGAGAATAACCCTCAATCAAAAATTGATTTAATGGAAGTACGGCGAATTGTGGATTGGCAAGTCACAAATCGCCTTTTAGCTGTTCCAGGTGTGAGTCAAGTATTAGTTTTTGGTGGAGAGACTCGACAATATCAAGTATTAGTTGACCCCGCAAAATTAGCAGCTTTTAATGTTACTTTAGAGCAGGTTACTAATGCCACCAAAGCGGCAAATGTTAACGCGCCTGGTGGTTATTTAATTACGCCAGATACAGAAAGATTAATTCGTGGCATTGGGCGAATTGAATCGATTGAAGATTTAAAAAAATCTACTATCACTTCACGAAATGGTGTACCTGTTAGACTCCAAGATGTCGCCGATGTGCAAATTGGAGGTGCCATTAAACGTGGTGATGGTAGTTTTAACGGTAAACCAGCAATTATTTTAATGGTCAATAAACAGCCGCTTGCCGATACTCCCACTGTTTCCCGCTCGATAGAAGCAGCAATGAAAGAAATTAAGGCTGGCTTACCAAAAGAAATAAAAGTGACTACGACGTTTCGCCAAGATAGTTATATCGAGTCCTCCGTTGATAACGTTCGTTCATCATTAATTCAAGGTAGTATTATTGCAGCAGTAATTCTCATTCCCTTTTTGATGAATTGGCGTACTCTTACAGTATGTTTATTAGATTTTTTCTTAACATTGCTGTTTGGTTTACTAGCGCTGTCTTGGTTGGGAATTGGGCTGAATACCATGACATTGGGTGGTTTGGCTGTAGCAATTGGTACTGCTATTGATGATGCGATTGTTTATGGTGAAAATACATATAGAAGATTACGAGAAAATAAAACAGCCTCTGACCCATTACCGCCTTTAGAAATTATTTTTGAAGGTTCTGAAGAAGTACGAGAATCATTAATAGGCGCCACGATTATTGGGATTATTGTTTTCTCTCCAATTTTTACCTTACCAGGTGTGGAAGGGCGAATTTTTACACCGATGGGTATTTCTTACTTAGTTGTAGTTGTAATTTCCAGTTTAGAATCGCTGTTAGTTTCTCCTGCTTTATGTGCAATATTGTTGCCTAATGTCAAGGTAACAAAGCGAGAACCTTGGCTTGCAAGATTATGTAAGGGAATTTATGTTTCTTGTTTAAACTTTTCTTTCCGAAGTTCATTCTTAATTATTGGTATTGCATTAGCTTTAACTGTAGCTTCCATCGCAATTATTCCTTCTTTTGGTAGAGCTTTTTTACCAGAGTTCCAAGAGCAAACAATGGTAAATACCTTAAGTTTATATCCTGGTGTCTCTCTCGAAGCAACCACAAAAGCTGGCTATGTGGTGGAGGAAGCGTTGAAAAACGACCGTAGATTTAGATTTATTCAAACACGTTCGGGACGTGCGGCGGGAGATGCAGATGCAGCGGGTGTTAACATTGCCCACGTTGATATTGAATTAAGTCAGGAGGGGATGAACAATCGAGAAAAAACACTAGAAAAACTGCGTACTGAGTTTGGTAAGATACCGGGAGCGGCACCCAACGTTGGCGGATTTATTTCTCACCGAATGGATGAAGTATTATCTGGGGTTCGCAGTGCTATAGCTGTAAAAATTTTTGGTTCTGATTTAGCAGAACTTCGTAAAATTGGGGAACAAGTAGAAGCACAAATGAAGACTGTGAATGGGGTTGTTGACTTACTGCTCGAACCTCAAATTCCAGTACCGCAAATTCAAATCAAATTTGATAGGGATGCTGCTAGTCGCTACGGTCACACAGTCGGAGACCTTTCTAGCATCATTGAAACTGCACTCAACGGGCAAGTTGTTTCTCAAGTCCTAGAAAATCAACAATCTTTTGACCTTTTAGTATGGTTGAAACCAGACGCACGGCAAAATTTAGAAACGATTCGCAATTTATTAATTGATACTCCCAATGGGCAAAAAATTCCTTTAGGGAATGTTGCAAGGATTGATAACGGTACTGGACCGAATACAATCAATCGTGAAAATGTTTCTCGCTTAATTGTAGTAGCAGCAAATGCAAAAGGTCGAGACTTACGCTCGATTGTTAATGATATTGAAGCTAAAGTAAAGAGCAATGTTAAAATTCCGGCAGGGTATTTTATTCAATATGCAGGACAATTTGAAGCAGAAGAACGCGCTACGCAAAATATTCTTGTTTTCAGTATCATCGCGTTTGTTGCTATCACTGTACTGATGTACATGTCAGTTAAATCAATCCCTTCTACTATCATGATTATGATTAACTTACCAATTGGTTTGGTAGGAGGTGTAATTGCAGTAGCGTTAACTGGAGGAGTTCTTTCGGTTGCGTCTTTAGTGGGATTTGTTTCTTTGTTTGGGGTAGCAACTCGCAATGGTTTATTATTGGTAGATAATTACAACAGTAAATATGCTGAAGGAATGGCGTTGAAAGATATTATTGTAAAAGGGTCGATGGAAAGATTAAATGCGATTTTGATGACGGCTTTAACTTCCGCTTTGGGTTTGGCGCCGATGGTACTACAAGGTGGTCCAGGGCAAGAACTTTTACAACCACTTTCTATTGTTGTTTTTGGTGGTTTATTTACTTCTACAGCTATTACTTTAGTAGTTTTACCTGCTTTATATGCAAAGTTTGGTAAACATTTGTTTCCTAAGAAAGTAGACGAAGTTAAAGAGGAGCAGTTCTTAATGCATATGTAATTACATTAAAAAACAATCTCCAAAATCTTCTTTTGGGATAGGTGTACTTGCCTGTCCCATATTTATTTTCATATTTACTAGGGCAGACAAGGATGCCCACCCTACAATATATTTAATTTAATTAGTGGAAACCCCTTAATCTATCAATAATAAATTTCATCGTGATTTCATATTTAGATGCAATACTAAATAAGTATAGGGAATAAGCTTATTTAATAGTTTACAACTTCTAGCAATGTAAACTATTAAAACTGATACAAAATTATCCAAAGAAGTTTCCTTGGGAGTCATGCAAATGAGAAATGAACCTTTAACTACTAATGATATGGTGCGTGCCTATCTTCATGAAATTGGACGCATACCTTTATTGAGCCATGAACAAGAAATCTGTCTTGCCAAACAAGTTCAACTTATGATGGCAGCATTTGCTCAAAAAGAAGAACTTTCTAAAAAATTACAGCACGAACCTACACTAAAAGAATGGGCTGAAAGCATAAATTTAAGTGAAGAAAAACTGCTAGAACAGATAAATGATGGACAAATTGCCAAGCAAAAAATGATTTCAGCCAATCTTCGGCTCGTAGTATCAATTGCGAAGAAATATCAAAAACGTAATTTAGAACTGTTGGATTTAATTCAAGAAGGTACATTAGGGCTAGAACGGGGAGTTGAAAAGTTTGACCCTAGCTTAGGATACAAATTTTCAACTTACGCTTATTGGTGGATTCGTCAGGGAATTACACGGGCAATAGCGCAGCAGTCACGTACTATCCGCGTACCCATCCATGTTTCTGAGAAGTTAAATAAAATTAAGCGGATTCAACGAGAACTATCTCAAAAGCTGGGTCACATGCCTACCGTTACTGATATTGCCCAGGCGCTCAGTTTGGAACCCAGCCTAATTCGAGAGTGTTTACAGTTTTCTCGTCAACCTATCTCGCTAGACAAACGGGTTGGACAAGAACAAGATACTCAATTACAGGATATGTTGGAAGACAACGGAGTATCTCCTGAGCATTATACCGAGCAAGAATTACTTCACCAAAATCTTCACAATCTATTACAAAAACTGACTCCACAACAAAAGGAAGTCTTGACGTTACGCTTTGCTTTAACAGGTGGATATAGCCTTACGCTAGCACAAGTTGGCCAACGTATGGGTCTTTCTAGAGAACGAGTACGTCAACTCGAAAAACAAGCAATAGCTACTTTGAGAAAATATAAATATAAGGTACGCAATTATTTAACGAACTAATTACTTAGGTCTACAAAGCATTAGTGTTAGATGGAAGGGTCACTACTATAAAACGTTAATCATTTATGCATTTTTATTAAAATGAATTTAGAGAAATCTCCTCCTCAACGCTTGCATCTTCATTACTTAGATGGCTTACGAGGAATTGCTGCTTTGTATGTTGTTGCTGTACATATTGAACCATCTACAACAGAAGCATTACCTGTATTTTGGTTACTTTTTGAAAAGACACTGAGATATGGTGCATTTAGTGTTGTTATCTTTCTTGTGCTTTCTGGTTACGTGTTAATGTTGCCAGTTGTAAGGTCACAAAATAGTTCAATATCAGGTGGCTTACTTAAATATATTAAACGCCGCGTGCGTCGAATATTACCACCTTACTACGCGGCTTTGATTGGATGTCTGCTACTTGCATTTATAATTTTATTGCTAGAGGAGTTCACCAGTTTTAAATGGGATAAAGTTGCGGGAGAGGGGCCATTTTTCCCATACTTTAATTTTATTGATGTGTTAACTCATCTATTGCTCATTCACAATTTCAGCAGTAGTACATATTTAACCATTAATCCACCGATGTGGAGTGTGGCGACAGAGTGGCAGCTATACTTTTTATTTCCACTCTTTTTGCTACCTATATGGCGCCGCTTTGGGTTGTTGTCGGTAGTATTTGCCGCTTTTATTGTAGGAATATTACCATTTTATACACTGCATGACTTTTCAATGGCATCAAGCTCTTGGTTTATTGGCTTATTCACTTTAGGGATGGCAGCAGCAGAAATTGGATTCTCTCAAAAACCTAAATTAATTTCTCTAAGAAATTCTTTACCTTGGGGTAGTCTAGCAGTCATTTTAACTCCTGTCGCTTTTGTCACCGAATGGAAGAAACTAGGACTACCAATATGGATTGGTCAAAGTGTTTTTGGTTTAGTCTCAGCTTGTCTATTTATTTACTGTACTCAGTTTGTAGTTGAAGGCAAAAAGCTACCTCATGTTCTGAGCATATTAGAACATCCTTGGGCTACCACGCTTGGAGCATTCTCTTACAGTCTGTATTTAACTCACGGACCAGTTATCACAATAATGCGTTACTTGCTTTTTGGTTTAAATCTGAATCCGTTTATGTTTGCAGCAACATCTTATTCAATAGGTATACTAGCATCCTTAGTTTTTGCTTATTGGTTTTATTTGATTTTTGAAAAACCATTTATATCTAGCTTTAATAGCCGCAGGTAGAATTTAAAGATTAACTTATATTCAAATATTCGAGTCAGAAAAATTGCAGAATAACTCTAATATATAAGTACTAAATTATTCTATCCAAAAATATGCTCAAATTTCATCTTGATTTCATATGAATATGAAAAACTGATAAATAAGGTATATAAGATACCTGCTTAGTGCTGTTCTCTCAAAGGGAAAAGGGGGAAGTTAAAAGACTAAAAGCCTTCTCAAGTCAAGATTTTGTCTTTAACCTTCAACCTTTTTCCTCTAAATTACAATTTATGAAGCTATGACCGAATTTATGCAAGCATCTATCGATAGTGAAAATAACATTTGCCCTGTCAACTCTTACAATGAATGGGATCCACTTGAAGAAGTTATTGTAGGTCGCTTAGACGGAGCTAACATTCCTCCATATCATGTTGTAGTCACTCATAACCTTCCTCGCTCCACAGCTAGATTGTACCGTCCGTTTGCAGGACAACGTTATCCTCGCTTTCTTGTCAAACGCGCGCAAAAAGCTTTAGATGAGTTTATTCATATTCTTAAATCTGAAGGTGTTGTAGTTAGACAACCAGATTTAATGAATTTTTCTGTTCAATATAAAACACCGTATTGAAAATCAAAAGGCTTTTGTAGCGCTTGTCCAAGAGATGGGTTTCTTGTGATTGGAAATGAGATTATAGAGACACCAATGCCTTGGCGCTCACGTTACTTTGAAATGTTTGCCTACCGCTCACTTTTCAAAGAATACTTTGCTTTTGGTGCGAAGTGGACTGCTGCACCAAAGCCGCAGTTGCTCAACGAACTTTATGATTATAATTTTCAACCTGCACAAAAAGATCAACCAATTCGCTACGTAATCAACGAATTTGAACCTGTCTTTGATGCTGCTGATTTTGTTCGTTGCGGCAAAGATTTATTCGTCACGAAAAGTAATGTGACGAATGCTTCGGGAATTAAATGGCTGCGAAGGCATTTAGGGGAAACATATACAATTCACGAAATTGAGAGTAAATGTCCTACTCCTATGCACATAAATTCGACATTTTTACCTTTGGCGCCTGGTAAAGTGTTAGTCAATCCAGAATATATAGACGTTGAAAGACTACCGAGCATTCTTAAATCCTGGGATGTATTAGTAGCCCCCCAACCTGATCCAGTTTCTGGAATTACAGGAGCAATGTGCAGCAAATGGATTAGCTTGAATATGCTGATGCTCGATGAAAAACGGGTCATTATGGACAAAACGCAAGAATCCATGATTAAATCACTAAAAAATTGGGGTTTTGAGCCAATACCCTGCTCATTTATGGACTTTGTTCCTTTTGGTGGCTCCTTTCATTGTGCAACCCTAGATGTTAGGAGAAGAGGAGAGCTACAATCCTACTTCTAAATTCAGACTATGTTGTACTATATCTATCTCAAATCTAAAATTTTCCTTAAGCTTTTTTGTCTAGCCACAGAAACTCTATAAATTTCATCTTGATTTCATTTTTGTCTGGGACATTATATACAGTACACACGGAACACATATTGCTATATACCAAGCTACTATCTAGCTAGAGTTGAAAAAATAATGCTTAATACTATTGTCAAATGGTCGATAGCTCAACGGTGGCTGATAGTTCTAGCCTCGATACTAATCAGCTTGTGGGGATTTCGTGTTATTACGCAAATGCCCCTTGATGTTTTTCCTGCGTTCGCTCCTCCACAGGTCGAAATTCAAGTTGAAGCTTCGGGTTTGGCGCCGGAGGAAATTGAATCTTTGGTCACCCGACCAATTGAGAGTTCAATAAACGGGACACCAGGACTAGTATCTTTACGGTCGGCTTCAGCGGTAGGTATTGCTTCGATTAAAGCTGTTTTTGGCTGGGATACAGATATTTACCGTGCGCGCCAACTCGTACAAGAACGTTTGCAACGCGCGCAAAGTTTACTACCACAGGGGGTTGACCAACCGGAAATTCTTCCCGTTAACTCACCGTTAGGGTGGACGGTAAAATATGCTTTTACTTCAGATACAACCTCAATGATGGAAGTATGGCGTATCGTTAATTGGGATATCAAAAACCGTCTGCTTGCTGTACCTGGAGTTAGTAACGTATTTATTTATGGTGGCGATGAAATTCAATATCAAGTACTAGTTGACCCAGATAAACTTAAACAATATAACGTTTCTTTAGTAGATGTAACTCTAGCCGCGCAAGAAGCCAACAAAAACGTTCCTGGAGGATTTTTAATTACTCCTGACCAGGAAATGCTGGTAAGGGGAGTCGGGCGGATTGATTCAATTGATAAGCTTAAGCGTTCGGTTATTAAAGCGACAAAAGGCACACCCGTATTATTAGAACAAGTAGCAGACGTACAAATTGGACCAGCACTACGGCGAGGCGATGGGCTATTTAAAGGTAAGCGCGCGGTAATCTTAACTGTTACTAAGCAACCTGCGGCGGATACTCCAACGGTTGTAAGAGCCGTGGAAGAAGCAATGGCGGAAATTAAACCAGGATTGCCAAAAGATGTAGTGTTCGCCAAAACCTTTGACCAAAATTTATTTATTGAAGGTTCGGTGAAAAACGTTGAGGAAGCGCTGCGCGACGGTACGATTATTGTTTCCGTTATCCTGATTCTATTCCTGATGAACTGGCGGACGGTAGTTATTAGCCTTAGTGCTTTACCCGTGTCATTACTTTTAGGAATGATTATTCTTAATTGGACTGGTCTAGGTATCAACACCATGACTTTAGGTGGGCTGGTGGTAGCAATTGGTTCTGTGGTGGATGACGCAATTGTGGATATGGAGAACGTGTATCGGCGCCTGCGAGAAAACCAAATCTCTCCTCACCCGAAAAGACCTTTGCAAGTAGTTTTTGATGGTTCAGTTGAAGTACGTGTCAGCGTGCTATTTTCTACAGTAATTATTGCTATTGTTTTTGCGCCAATTTTTGCACTAACAGGGGTAGAAGGTCGCATTTTTACACCAATGGGGATTGCTTATTTGCTGTCAATTTTGGCTTCTACTTTGGTTGCATTAACATTAACTCCGGCATTGTGCGCTTTGCTACTTGCTAATCGGCGCCTACCGAGCGCAGAAACTTGGGTGGAACGTAAAGCACATCAAGTGTATCGTCCAGCTTTGAAATTCGCAATTCGCCGTCCTAAAATAGTTTTAGGGGTAGCCGTAGCGGGATTTGTCGCTGCGATGATAATTTTACCCGGTTTAGGAAAAGTATTTTTACCAGAGTTTCAAGATAGACAGCTAGTAAATGCGATAATTCTTCTACCTGGGGAATCTTTGGATGCGACAAATCAGTCTGCTTTAACGGCGATGGATGCACTAAAAAATAACAAGCTTTTTGATACTATTCAGTTTCGATCTGGCTTTGCTCAAGGTGATCCCGATGTAGCGGGGGTCAACTTTGGAGAAATGGATGTGCAAATTAGTGAAGAAGGAGCAAAAAACCGAGAAAAAACAATTGAAGTTTTGCGAAAAGAATATGAAAAGCTTCCAGGTGTAGCAACTAATATCGGTGGTTTTATTTCCCACCGTATGGATGAAATTTTATCGGGTGTAAGGAGTGCTATAGCTGTCAAAATATATGGTCCCGAACTAGAACAACTCCGTACTATAGGTAAACAAGTACAAACGGCTATGAGTGGTATCTCTGGAATTGTGGATTTACAACTCGAACCGCAAGTCCCTGTAAAGCAAGTGCAAATTCAGTTTGACCGCGATGCAGCCGCACGTTACGGTTTAAGTATTGGAGAATTGGCAGATACAATTGAGACAGGTTTGAATGGAAAAGTTGTTTCACAAATCTTAGATAAACAACAAACTTTTAATATGGTTGTTTGGCTACAAGAACGTTATCGTCATAATTTAGATGTACTTGGTAATTTGTTGATCGACACCCCGAATGGGCAAAAAATACCGCTTTCCCAAGTTGCTAAAGTTGATTATGGTAGTGGTCCTTCGACTATTAACCGTGAAAACGTTTCCCGATTAATTGTAGTTGCTGCAAACGTTTCTGGACGAGATTTAGGTTCTGTAATTAAAGACGTGCGCGACCGTGTTAAGCAAATCCAACTTCCGGGAGGATACTACGTTCAATTTGGCGGACAGTTTCAGGCACAAGAGCAAGCAACCCAAACCTTGCTCATTTCAGGGGCTGGCGCTTTTGCGGTGATCGCAGTTTTAATTTACTTCGCCGTCCACTCAATTCCTGCCACACTGATGATTATGATTAACTTACCACTAGCGTTAATTGGTGGTGTAATTTCTGTTGCTATTGGTGGTGGTATAATTTCTGTTGCCTCAATGGTTGGTTTTATTACCTTGTTTGGAGTCGCAACCCGTAATGGATTATTACTGGTAGATAATTACAACAATCGTTTGGCTGAAGGAATACCCCTTAGAGAGGTAATTGTTGAAGGTTCAATGGAACGCTTAGTAGCAATTTTATTAACAGCACTCGCATCAGCACTAGGTATGGTTCCTCTTGTAATTGGTTCGGGTGCAGGTAAAGAAATTTTGCAACCTTTAGCTGTAGTAGTGTTAGGGGGATTATTTACTTCTACTGCATTAACACTATTAGTTCTACCAGCTTTATATTCACTATTTGGTAGATTTTTAGCTCCTGAAGAAAAAAAAGAAAATATTCAAGATATGGATGCAACCCAAGGTTCAGTTATATGATTTTTAATTTAGCAAGTCTCCCCAGAGGTCAACCTGGGATATATAGATACTCATGCCCTTTGCATGAAATTACCGTAATTTTATCTAATTAACTAATGAGGAGTAAATTCATGAGATCACTCAAATTAAGCTTTGTAGTTTTGGCTAGTGCAGGATTGCTGTTATTAGGCGCCTGTAGCAACCAAGCATCAGAGCCTAGCAGCAGCAATACAAATGGTGGTACAACAGAAACCGCAGGCAAAACTGAAACCGCAAGTAAAACTGAAACTGCTGCAAATAGCGATGGACATACCGACCATTCTCATAGCGGCAAAGGCGGTCAAGTTGTTGAGTCTGGAAAGTATCACTTAGAAATGGTGCCTGAAAAAGAAGGTAATGCAACACACTTAGATTTTTACTTGCAAACAGGTGATAAACACGAAGCAGTACCAAATGCAAAAGTAACGGCTGATATTCAATCACCTGATGGAAAGCAAAAGACAGTTCCCCTTACTTATGATGCTAGCGGCAAGCATTACACGACTAAGTTGGATGCTGGTGCAGCAGGTCAATACCAAGTAAAAATTACTGCGGCTGTTGGCAGTGAAACAGTAAACGGGCGATTTAACTTTAATCAGTAATTCGGTTAGTTAATACTATTTTTAATGTAGTTGGTATAATAAAGAAGTATATTACAAAAATTAAATTTTGTATTAAACTTCATTATTTCGCCAACTACCTTATTGCCATAAAAAAATAATTTATAAAAAATAATTAGATTCATTTTATATAATATATGTATTAACATGCAAAAACTTTTTTAGATACATTTTCCTTACTGTCAACCCGCCCTTAAAAAGGGTGGGATTTTTTGTCAATAATATTTATTTTTTTATAAAAAACTAAATTTTTATACCACATAAGATTAAATACTTTTTTAAGTAATAATCCTAATTACGTAAATTTACCGTGGCTGTTTAAGAGTTGGAAGCAGCAATATAGATATTCAAGGATTTACAAAGATTTTTCTAGTAGCTAATTCATTAGTTAGCCCTTGTATTTACAGGGGTGCTAAAGACGCTTTGTCTGAATTTGGTTGATTTGAATATGCAAGGGTAGTTATGCCGATTAATTTATCTGGACAAAATGTAAGTATTGATAAAGACTTAAGTATTAATCAGAATACACAGCTATTAACAGGTTCAATTCAGTGGGGAAATACAGAAGATTATTACAGTTTTAATTTTAGTAGTCGTAGTAGTTTGAATCTTGCACTCAATGACTTGTATGCAAATCTTAATCTACAGGTACTAGACAGTAATGGTCAAGAAGTTGCTGGTTCTTTCAACCGTCGTAACCGAGATGAGTTGATCAGTACAACTTTAGAAGCAGGTAATTATTATATAAAGGTTTATCGATTTCGCAATGCGATTAGTGATTACACTTTAAAGTATAGTGTTAACTCGATTTCACAATCACCTCAAAGTGTTGGCACCTTTCTTCCAAATGCACAATCGTCACCTCAAAATGCTGGCGCCTGGTTAGACATGGTAATTCAGGATGTACAACTGCGCGAAGTAGTAAAGTCATCTTTTAGCGACTCAGTTATAGACCGTAACGATGTGATCAAGATATTGCGCGCATCTTCTGATGAAGGTGTGGTAGACGCAACTGAATTTAAGGACTTGAAAAACTTGGTTAGTAACGCTTCATTGCTGGGAATACCAGAATACGTGCGAGTATTAACTAACAAAGTTGTCAACGGTGATCCAGCAAATCAAAGATACCAAGGTAATTCATTAGGTAATTTGAGTGCTGGTAGTAGCAGTGCCCAGATAGAAAACCTGGTCAATAAATGGTTTCTAGGACGCGACTACCCAAACACTTCATATACATATAAAAAAGCAAGCGGTTCTTTATTTCAGAATGGTGTTAGCTACAAAGACATTAAACAAGGTCAGATTAACGACTGTTACTTTCTTGCTGGACTAGCTGCAACAGCATTTAATTCTCCTACCACAATTGAGAAGATGTTTATCGACAACGGTGATAATACTTACACCGTTCGTTTCTTCCGCAATCAGATTGCAGACTACGTTAGCGTAGATAAATATTTACCTACAGATTATGCTGGTAACTTTGTTTACGCGAGTAAAGGTACTAGCTACAATAATTCAGGTAATGAACTGTGGGTTGCACTAGCTGAAAAAGCATACGCACAACTTAATGAATCTGGGTGGATTTACCAAGATAACACCAATTCTTATTCTGGTATTGGAAAAGGTGGTTACGTTAGTGACGCATTGTCACAGATCACAGGTAATCAAGTCTCAATGAGTAATGTTTTAAACCTGAATTCAATTATAAAAGCGATAAGCTCAGGTGAATCGATTAGTTTGGCATCAAAATCAACTGGTGTTGCACCGAATATTATTGCAGCACATGCTTATATTTTAGTCAATTATAATTCTTCTACTCAGAGATTTACTTTGTTTAGTCCGTGGGGAATAGATGCTTCGTTACCTAAACCAGGTATTTTAGAAATTGGCTGGAGTGAAATTGAATCTAATTTTAGTTATTGGGATGCGACACGAAAGTATACTTAAGAGCAAACTTTTAACAGAGAGCAGAAAATAGGAAATCACATAAATTATGATAAACAGGTATCAAATTATTTTTATCTAAGATTTGCCTAAATTTCATCCTGATTTCATCTTGATATGAAAAACTTATAAATAAGGTATATAAGATACTGACTTAGTGCTGTTCGCTCAAGGAGGAAGCTAAAAGAATAAAAACCTTCTCATGCCAGGATTTCATCTTGATTTCATTTTGGTGTGAGACATTATGTACAGTGCCCACGGAACAAATATTGCTATATCCCAAGCTACTATCCATCTAGAGTAGCTACAAAGTACGGCTTTGACCGTTACTGGCGTGATCTACGTACTTTTACTCTACATGATCCAGTAGACTACAAAATACGAGATGTGGGCGATTCGTAAAATTAAGTGCCCTCACTTTGAGTGTTAATTTTGCTAGAGACGAAACTATTATGACCGAGATTTCACGTAAGTTTGATCTTGCAACAATCAAACAGCAATTAAGCGCGCGTGGTTTAGTAACACAGAAAGTTTGGACTGATGAAAACAACTGGGTTAGTTTGCTGCTTTGTCAATTCGATTAACTTAGCCAATATCTACAATGATATTCTTTAAACAAAAAATTGAGAGAAAGTATTTCAGGTTGTTCCGTTGGTTGCGTTTGGTATTGCTAGGTTTACTAATTAGTTTATTGGTGATACCATTGACGGCAACCGCCTATATTAGTTTGATGACTAATGGCGCCCGCTATATCAAACCAGAAGAAGTTCCACAAGAACGGTTAGCAATGGTATTCGGTGCAGGAATTTTGGCTAATGGTGAACCGACACGGATGCTTGCAGAGCGTGTAGAAGCTGGAGTTAAACTTTACCAGTTTGGACGAGTTAAAAAGTTACTGATGACAGGAGATAACAGTAGAGTTTCCTATAATGAGGTTAAGTCGATGCAGCAGTACGCTCATAATTTGGGTGTACCAATAACAGATATTGTTTTAGATTACGCTGGTTTTAGCACCTATGAGAGCTGTTATCGCGCTCATCAGATTTTTGGGCTACATAAAGCTGTTGTTGTCACCCAAAATTATCATTTACCTCGTGCAATCTACACCTGTCGCCAATTTGGTTTAGATACCGTAGGTTTAGGAACTCCAGATATCGAAATTTATGGACTATGGGGAATGATTCCTTATTTAAGGCGGGAAATTTTAGCAAACGTTAAAGCATTATGGGAGGTTCATATTACCCGTCCTCGACCTACTTTTTTGGGACGTATCGAAAAAATATAGCAAACAGTAGTAACTTACCGCAACCTGAATTAATCATTATTGAAAATTGTGCCTTGTAAATAGTACAGGCTTTACACCAAAACATTACACGTATAGGAATGCGAGTAGTACATATAAAAATAATTCTGTTCTCAATCAAAATTTCATCTTGATTTCATAGTGGTATGTCAAACTAATTAGTGAAGGTTCGTTCGCTAAAAATGCATCTTGCGTGCAGTTAACAAAGTTTGTAACCATAAATCCACTATGGAAATGACATTGGTTTATGTGAGTACAATATTTGTTTTTACTACCGCAATTTTGACTAGTTTTTACAAGTCAAAATATTAATTTATCTTTTTTATGTTTATCTGCTAGTCTTGCTTTTTCAAGTATAGCAATTTATTCTGTGTGGTGTTATTTTCTGAAACAAGTATTAGTTTATGTTCAATTACCGTAACTTATTTGTAGTAACTATTATCTCTGTATTTACCTTTGGGCATATTTCTGCTAGTTTCGCCCAAACAGTATTTTCTTTAACTCAGTCTCAAAAAAATCAAGCACAAAAATCTCCCACTCCTACTTCACTTGACAACCTCAATCCTAACCCAAATCTTCTACAGTTTCCTACCAAATCAGAGGAAGTTAAAATTCTCGTAACTCAGCCTATTACCTTAGAACAGGCTTTAGAACTAGCACGCTGTAATAATCGAGACTTGCAAGTAGGAATATTAACTTTGGAACGTAGTCGCGCGGCATTACGCGAAGCACAAGCAGCTTTATACCCGAACTTTGGTTTAAGCACAGATGTATCCCGTGGACAATCTGCAAGCGATCAACTTTCTGCTGAATTACGCTCTCGAGGTGGAATACCGACAAGTCAAGAAGCGGCAAGTACAACTTTTTCTGGTGCCGCGCAGTTAAGTTACAACATTTATACTTCTGGTTCAAGGTCAGCCCGCATTCGAGCAGCAGAGGAACAATTACGTTTTGATGAATTAGATGTGCAACGTCTGTCAGCAGAAATTGGCTTACAAGTTGCCACTCAATACTACGATTTACAACAAGCCGATGAACAAGTTAGAATTAACCGTGCTGCCGTTGAAAACGCGCAACGTAGTTTAAAAGATGCTCAAGCATTAGAAAGTGCGGGAGTTGGTACTAGATTTGATGTTCTGCGTTTTCAGGTAAATTTAGCAAATGCTCAACAAGACTTGACTAATAGTGTTAGTCAGCAGCTAGTAGCCGCAAGACTGCTGGCAGTCACGTTGAGTTTACCACAATCTACAAATATCAGTGCCGCAGATTCAGTGAAAATAGCTGGTTTATGGAATCAGACACTTGAAGATAGTATTGTGCTGGCGTTTCAAAATCGTCCTGAACTACAACAGCAATTGGTACAACGTAACATCAACGAGCAGCAACGACGCTTGGCACTCGCTGAGGTTCGACCACAAGTTAGTTTGGTTGCTAGTTACAATTTGTTGGACGTATTTAATGATCGCGTAGGCATTACCGATGGTTACTCGCTTGGAGTTAGAGCAAACTGGAATTTATTTGATGGAGGCGCCGCTAGAGCAAGATCTGCTCAATCGAAAGCTAATATTAATATTGCCGAAACTCGTTTTACTAGCCAACGTAACCAGATTCGTTATCAAGTTGAACAATCTTACAGTAATTTGCAATCGAATTTAAGTAATGTTCAGACCGCTACTGTTGCTTTAAATCAAGCTCAAGAAGCTTTAACTTTAGCAAGGTTAAGATTTCAAGCAGGTGTAGGTACTCAGACTGATGTTATCGCTTCTGAAACTGAGCTTACTCGGGCTGAGGGAAATCGGGTTAGGGCTATATTGGATTACAATCGTGCTTTGGCTGGTTTGCAAAGGGCTGTTAGTAATCTGGGAAATCCTTAAATGTAGGTGTGTAAATGTTGAATCACGAGAAAAAACATCTGTTAATTGGTCAAGTAACAGCTTTAAGTGGAGTCCCTATCGCGACTATTCGCTATTATGAGAGTTTAGGTCTCCTCAAATCTTACGGACGCACAGAGGGAGGATATCGACAGTTTTCAGAAGATGTGCTGACCCGTTTAGCTTTTATTAAACGGGCACAAAATCTAGGTTTGAGTCTGGAAGAAATTGGAGATATTCTTAATGTTTATGACAATGGAAAGCCTCCATGTAGCCAGATTAAAGAGAAACTAGACAATAAGCTATTAGAAATTGACAATAAAATTGACGAACTGTTAATTTTACGTAATGAGTTGGGAGAATTGCTTTCTGGTTGGAAAAATTTACAAGATAAACCAAAAGATAAAATTTGTCCGATTATTCAGAAATATTAAGTATTGGGTTGTTTTCAATTCTCAACTGTTTAAGTTCAAAAGTTTGACCATATTTACTAGCTCTAGTTGTTTATTCTTTATCTTTTATACATTAATAAATTCAAACTCATTATCTCTATAAATGTAAAGATAATGAGTTTTTTATATTTGAATTGGAGTAAATAGTAAAGCATTAATAATATCAATTTATTGTAATAAATAAAATGTTTTTAGTTATAGGTTCTGATGGCAAATTTCATCTGCTTTTCATAATTAACATTCATACTTATAAATATAGAGACAATTAATCCACTAAATGAAAGAGGACATGACCATGAAAAAGTTGATTTATGCAGTTGCATTTACCTTAGTTATTGCATCTTCAGTTCCTACAGCTTTGGCAAAAAACCCTAATGATGCTAAGGTCACTCATCTTGGTAATAGTGCTGCATTTCCTAACGATTCTGCTGTTTCAGATGCTACTCATAAATTTGAAGTACACGTTCAAGGAAAAGCTGTATCTGAGTTAGCTATTAATTTGCCAGAAGGAGTCAAAGTTAAGAGAGGAATTGAGGTTAAAAACAAATCAGGTCAAAAAATTCCTGCGACAGTTTCAATTGATGGAAAAATAGCTACAGTAACTTTTTCTGAACCTGTAGCTCCTGGTAACTCGCTATCGGTTTCTATGAAAGGAGTTAACGCTGCGAGTTACGATTCTAATCAATTTTTGCATTATCAAGTATCTGCTAAAAATGAAGGAATGAAAGAAGCGATTTCACTCGGTTTGGTTCAGATAACAACTTACCTAAGTTAAACAGCGAAATTAAACAAATTACCTGTCAATAATTAGATAAACTGCTCTCAAAAGAATTAAGCAGTATTTATAGAGTAGCTTTAAAAATAAGCTACTCTATCTACCTCACTGATTTTTTATAAGAAATTTGATTTTCAACATGAACCAAGTTATTGTCCTAACTATGTTGTTTTAATTTATACTATATCGCTTAAGATATTTTACGCAGAATGTATCGCTGGTTTATCCTTTTTATAACGGCTTATTTGATTGCCACTGGAATTATTTCTGCTATGCGACTCGAATGTGTGGTGAGGCATCTCTGAAAGGGTACATCTGGACTATAAAGGCACTTTTCTGTAACCCATGCTACGTAAGTAATATAGGATATATTTGCTAGGGGATATCACCTTAGTTACGTATAAGATAGCTTCTTTATTAAGCAATAATTAGTTATTTAAAGAAATATTAACAAAAAAATATATTTCATCTTGATTTCATCTCTGAATGAAAAACTCAAGGTAGTAGATTTTTATTTAGGAGACACCTCAAACCCTTAAAGTAAACTTTTGTTGCTACTACTATACTCTCCATCTAACTGGAGAGGTTAGCTTATTAATAAAGATACGTTGTTAATTCGAGGTAATACAAATGAACATACCTAGCAATGAGCTAACAGAGGAGTTAGAAATACTATTAGCAGGCTATGTTTTAGGTGATTTAACTCAAGAGGAAACAACCAAAGTTAACCAAACTTTGAAGTTCAACCCAGAGTTAGTGCTTGAAGTAAACAGGCTAAAAAAGACATTGGCAATACTGACTCTTTTTCTGACAGAGACTTCACCACCCAAAAGTTTGCGTTCTAAAATTCTCAAACAAATTTAGAAATGGTTGATTATATAAGCTGCTGCTCTTTTCATAAATAGATGTAAAAGGAGAGGTAAAACAATGAAAAGTAATACTTTGATTTACAGTTTAGTCGGTTTATTAACTAGCAGTGCTATTGCAGGATTATTAATTACTAGTAGCACTAAAGCTCAGTCTCCAAATACACAACCAAATACACAACATAATAGACATCATCCATCCAACCAAACAACGACTCCTCAACAACGAGGAATGATGACCCAAGTTGACCAGCATTTTATCGAAATGATGGTTCCACATCATGAACAAGCAGTGCAGATGGCGGATTTGGCTTTAGCTCGCTCTAAACGTCCTGAAATTAAAAAATTAGCGGAAACGATTAAAAGAGATCAAAACCGCGAAATTCAACAAATGCGAACTTGGTACAAAGCATGGTACGGTAAAAATGTGCCTGTTGTTGCGATGAATCAGGGAACAATGATGCAAATGCATCAAGGCATGAAACCAGAAATGATGGATGCATCTATGCACCAGAACATGATGAATATGAAGGTGGATTTAGAAGCTTTGAAGAATGCCTCTGATTTTGATAAAGAATTCATTCGTCAAATGATTCCCCATCATCGAATGGCTTTGATGATGTCGCAGATGGTAACAAATAAAGGTCAAAAACCCGAACTTCGCAAGTTAGCTCAGTCGATTATTAAAACGCAAACGGATGAAATTAACCAGATGCAGCAATTGTATCAAGTTTGGTATAAGTCAACCCCCGAACAAAGTTAACTTAAATGAACATTGAGCTTCGGCACTTGCACTACTTTATAGTTGTGGCGGAAGAGCTAAACTTTAGACGAGCAGCAGCACGACTCAATATTGCTCAACCGCCATTAACTCGGCAAATTCAGCAGTTGGAAGAAGAGTTGGGTGTAGAACTCTTTCATAGAACTACGCGCCGAATGAACTTAACACAAGCAGGTCAAGTCTATCTGCTAGAAGCTCGTCGAGTATTAGCTCTTGTTAAAGAAGGTGTTGCTATGGCTAGGCTTGCTAGTCGAGGTGAAGTCGGTCGCTTGGTTGTGGGATTTGAGGGATCATCAGCTTATGATATTGTGCCTTTGTCTGTAAAAGCTTTTCGATATAGGTATCCCAAAGTGAATATTACCATACATGAGATGACTACAGGCGAGCAAGTTCAGGCTCTACATCATGCTCACATTGAAATTGGTTTTGTAGTGCCGCCGCTTTCAAATTCTCGCGGTTTGACGGTTGAAACTATATTGCGCGAGCCATTAATCGTGGCTTTACCCCAGAATCATTGCCTATCTAACCAGCTTGAGATTGATTTGGCTGACCTCAAAGATGAAACCTTCATTATTTGTCCGAGACATTATAAGTGCGGACTATATGACCGTGTAATTTCGGTTTGTCATCAAGCGGGTTTTACTCCAAAGCTGACTCAAGAAACTTCGGAAGTACAAAACATACTAGGTTTTGTTACTGCTGGGCTTGGCATTGCTCTGTTACCTGCTTCCGTAAGGCACTTGCAGAAGTTGGGATTAGTTTATCGGCGCCTGCGTTCTCCTAGTGCTTCTTTGGAGTTAGCTGTTGCATGGCAACAAAATAACCCATCTCCTATGCTCCCAGCCTTTATTCAGATTATTAAGGAATTAGCGAATCATATTTCTAATGCAATACCTTCGCCAGATTTAAGAACTGCTAGAGCTAGCACTAGCTGGGTGGATACGCCCTAAATTGGTAACTCTGTGGAAAATATTTGCCATTAAAACTGGGTCTGGTTTTTCGGGAAGGAGTTTTATAGTTTCCTCAACATATTTGTAACCTCGGAACAGTGCCTTCAGGTCTGTAACACTAAATTCAGGGTTAAATTTACGAAAATGAACAAGCAAAACCTGTGAAATATTAACCATAAAAAACGCAAGATTAGCAGCGTTTGTAACTGCTGTTTTCCCAACATTCATAAAATCTTCTAGCCCCCAAAATTGTTTAGCGTCTCGGTAATTGAACTCAATTTGAAATCTGAGACTATAATAATCAATTAGCTTTTCATGACTTAATTCTAAGTCCGTTGAAAATAACACTGCATGAGTTCGTGTTAAGGTTTTAATATTTGTTCGTACTATGATAACGACATTTAATGCCTGACAATACTCCTTGTGTAGAAGTTTTGCTTGGTAAATATCTGTACGAATGTCATCTTCAATGTTAGTTTCTTTGAGAAAACGCTCTGGTATAAAAGAGTAGTTAATTTTTTCACCATACTTACGACGAGACTTGCGTGTCGGGTCTGGATTTTCATAAGGTATGTATAAAGCTGAGTCATGACGCATTTTACAAATTAGGTGTAAACCTACCTGCCGAGCCATTACTACAGCTTTATTATTTCCAAAATAACCATCTAGTACTAAGTATGTCAATGGTAAAAAGTTACTGATTTTTTTCAGTAAATCCTGAACCATATGACGAATACGTAGAAAGTCTGGTGTTAAATTTACTTCTTTTTTATCCTTTGTTTTACTACCTTTTGGGCGCCCGCCTTTCTTTTTTACAGTTTCTTTACTTAACTCATTTTTAGATGCTTTAGGCTTTTCTATTATTTTTTTAACTTTATCTTCTTTTGGTTTTATGATTTGCTCTACGCTGATAGGAAATGCTTTTCTCTGTTCAATACTTACAAGCGATAATGTAAAAAAAGATAATCCAAGTATGGGTTTTTCATATAAGGATGAGAAAAATCTATCAATCCCATAGCTTTTTTCCCCAGCTTTGCTAACTACTACTTCATCCCCTGCTAATATATATGTTTCTTTGCTACGAAATATATGTTCTTTAAAAAATACCCAAAATAGTACTGCCCAAGGTAGTGATGAAGCAAAAAAACGTTGTATTGTTCGATAACTTCCCCCTTTTCCACACCATCGTGATATCCCCAGCATGGTTATTCTTCCACTCATCGCTAGTATTGCTGGTATAATTCGGCTCCACCGTCTTAAAGTTGTTCTTGTTGTGTGTCGCTGTAAGGATTCCAATAGTGCTAATATATTTGGCATGGGCTTTCTGGCGTGTTTGAGTTGTAGTCTAGTCAACATAACTCTACTACAGAAGGCCCTCTTTATTTTGGCGAAGGTATTGTAATGAGAACAATATTTAGATTCAGGGATATCTTTAATTAATAAAATTCCTAAACTGCATAACTTATGACTTAAGTAAATAAGATTGATACTTTAAAAGTATCAGCAGTAGTCAATAATAGTATAAATTTGCTGCTGTCTTTGATTAAAACGAAAATTCTAAAACCCTTATTGAATAAAGAAAATGTGTATTAATTAAATAAATATAATCATTGGAATTTTCAGAAATAAAAAGTTTATAATACGTATTAGTTAGGAAGTTTAAACAATCATATTAAGAAAAAAATGCTAATTCTAAGTACAAAAATATTGTATTTAGAAAGGAAAGGCACCGACCAAACTTAAAATATTGAGATGGGAGCTAATAGAAATATGGCTACAACCCAAGAGCAGCATCATCACAGTCATTCGACAGCACCAAATCCAGGGGAGATAGCAAAAGACCCTATCTGTGGGATGGTAGTGCCAAAAGCAACATCACTACATACAGAACGAGGTGGACGAAATTACTACTTTTGCAGTCAAACTTGTCTCAACACTTTTTTAGACCCAGAAAAAGAACTCAAATCAATGCGGAAGCGTGTGACTCTGGCACTAACAGGGGTGCTGGTTTTAGCAATCATGCGCGCGGCTGCGTTTATCGGTTTAGCAGCAGGTGTAACTCTTGTAACCTGGGTTCCTATTCCTGCACTTCCCTGGTTTACCTGGGGAGTATGGCTGTTTATCTTGACTACACCAGTACAGTTTATTGGTGGATGGTCATTTTATGTGGGTTCGTGGAACGCCATCCGCACCCGCAGTATTAACATGGATTTCCTGATTGCTTTGGGAACTACTGTTGCTTATCTTTACAGCGTAGTAGTAGTATTTTTCCCTAGCATTTTACCTGTGAAAGTAGAGGAGCGTAGCGTTTACTTTGAAGTTTCTGCCATTATTATTGCCTTTGTTTTGCTAGGCAAATACATGGAAGAAATTATTAAGAAGAATTCTTCTGCTGCTGTCCGTAAGCTTTTAGACCTTAAACCAGCCACTGCTAAAGTCGTGCGGGATGGAATAGAGGTAGAAATTCCGGCAGATATGGTGATGGTTAATGAAACTGTGGTAGTACGTCCGGGAGAGAAAATTCCTACAGATGGGGTTGTGTTAGATGGTTCTTCTTCTGTAGATGAGTCAATGTTGACTGGTGAATCAATACCTGTGGAAAAAATACCAGGAGCAGAAGTAATTGGCGGTACTTTGAACCGAACAGGACTGTTTCGCTTCCGAGCTACTCGTGTGGGTTCGGAAACTGCACTAGCACAAATAATTAAGTTTGTTGAAGATGCTCAAGGTAGTAGCGCTCAAGTACAACGACTTGCGGATAAAGTAACTGGTTATTTTGTCCCTGTAGTAGTTTTAATTGCTGTACTTGCTTTTATTGGTTGGTGGCTAGCAGGTAATTTTCCTCAAGCCCTACTAGCATTTATTGCTGTACTCATTATTTCTTGTCCCTGCGCTTTAGGTGTTGCAACTCCAGCAGCTTTGATGGTTGGTGTGGGAAAAGGCGCCGAAAATGGTATTTTGATACGAGGTGGTGAAGTTTTAGAGCGGGCGCAAAAGCTTTCTACAGTTATTTTTGACAAAACTGGAACTTTAACGCGGGGAGAACCAAGCGTCACGGATGTTATTCCTCTAACTGAGCGCCCAGAAGATGAAGTCCTTCGCCTAGCAGCTGCTGTAGAAGTAGGTTCAGAACATCCTCTTGGCGAAGCAATTGTACGAGCAGCTAAACACCAGAGACTAGAAATTCCCAAAGTTAATAATTTTGAGGCAATTCCCGGACATGGTATTCACGGACAAGTTAATGGCGATCGGATTTGGCTAGGAAATCGGCGTTTGTTTCAGCAACAAGGCTATAGTATTATTCCAGAATTTGAACGCATACTAACTCAGTTAGAATTAGATGGCAAAACAGCTATGCTGGTTGGTTGTAACGGTATTTTAGTTGGAATTGTTGCAGTTGCAGATACTTTGAAACCCGAAGCGAAAGAAGCAATTACTTCCCTACGCAAAGAGAAAGTCAAGGTAGTTTTGCTTACAGGAGATAATCAACGCACCGCCGAAGCAATAGCTCGTCAAGTGGGAATTGATAGAGTAATTGCCGAAGTTTTACCCAGTGATAAAGCCCATGTGGTGCAAGAAATTCAACAGCGAGGTGAAGCTGTGGCAATGGTAGGTGATGGAGTAAATGATGCTCCAGCACTGGCAATAGCAGATATTGGAATTGCCATTGGTTCCGGCGCCGATGTTGCCAAAGAGACAGGAGGCATTATTTTGGTGAAAAACGACGTGCGTGATGTTGTGGCAGCAATTCGTCTTTCTCGTGCAACAATGCTCAAAATTAAACAAAATCTCTTCTGGGCTTTTATTTACAACACGATAGGACTTCCGATTGCAGCGCTTGGCTACTTGAACCCAATAATTGCCGCAGCTGCAATGGCATTGAGTTCTCTGTCAGTAATCGTCAATTCTTCGCTTTTGAAAGGCTTTAAATTATCCAACACTTAATTATGGAGTATTAGCAAAAAATAGGAGGTTAATATGTACACAATAAAATTGAATCAATTATCGAAACAAGTAGTATTTATCATCTTCACTGTCACAGCTTTTTTGCTAGTAGCAGTCTTGAACTCATCTATCTTTTCTATATTGCTTTACGTCTTACCACTTGCCTTTCTCTTAATTGACCATTCGGTTTTATTAGGATTTATGAAAAAGAAAGCAACACCAAGCATAATACCGTTGATGTTACCGCCAGCTAATCACCGAATTAATCAATAATTATTCGTTTCTAGATTACCAACAAGTAAACAACTGACAAATAATTTATTATGACTCAGCAACACAATCATCAACCCAGCACAAAAATCTCCGCCGCTAAAATAGCCTTGTTTGTATTTCTAGCTATTATTGCTTTCTTTCTGATTACAGAACACTGGGCGCATATACTTGGTCTTCCACCTTTGTTTCTAATTTTAGGACTTTGTATAGTAATGCATTTATTTATGCATGGCGCACACGGAGGACATGGAGGAGGCAGTGGTAATAACCAATAAAAAGTTGTTTTACACCAAGTTAATCACATGTTTTGAAGAGAGGAAATTCAGTTATGAAAGATATACCAGCTTACGGTTTATGGTCTTTAGTAATTGTCAATTCACTAATATTCATAATTTTTGCCTTTAGCTTTACTAAGCCAAAAAGTCCCCGTGATTGGCGTTCATTTGGTGCTTTTTCTGCCTTTATTGTAGCTTTGTTTACAGAGATGTACGGTTTTCCATTAACCCTTTACTTACTCTCTGGTTGGCTGCAAACTCGTTATCCGCAGTTGAATATTTTCTCCCATGATGCTGGACATCTTTGGTGGACGCTAATAGGTTGGAAAGGAGACCCCCATTTAAACCCAATTCATCTTTTGAGCAATGTATTTATTTTCGGCGGACTAATTTACCTTAGTTCTGCTTGGGAGGTGTTGTATAAAGCACAACGAAGTCATACATTAGCCACTTCCGGTCCTTACGCAACAATTAGGCATCCCCAGTATTTGGCATTTATCATCATTATGTTCGGTTTTTTGCTGCAATGGCCCACAATCCTAACATTGCTAATGTTTCCAGTACTAGTGTTTATGTACACGCGATTAGCACGAGGAGAAGAACGCGATGCACTTGCAGAATTTGGTGATGAGTACCGACGCTACGCCGAGAATACACCCGCATTTGTTCCTTGGGGTAAAAAAAATAGGAACCACTATCGAGACCACTCTGAAATGTAAGCAAGCATATGAATCTATCTGAGAAAGAAGACATCGCCAATATTTACCGTTATTGGGCAAATAATTATAACTTGGTTGCTAGTTTATACGATATTATATTTGGCTCTGGACAATATCGTAAACAAGCAATAGAAGCACTTGATTTGCAACCAGGAGATACAGTTATTGACCTGTGTTGCGGTACAGGTTTAAATTTTTCAATACTGCAACAAGCAGTAGGAGCGCAGGGAAAAATTATTGGAGTTGATTTTACAGATGCAATGCTGGAGCAGGCTAATAAAAGAGTTAAAGAAGCAGGTTGGTCAAATGTTGAATTAGTACAAAGTGATGTTGCCGAGTATGAATTTCCAACATCTGTAGATGGAGTAATTTCAACATTTGCTTTAACTTTAGTTCCTGAATTCGACAAAGTAATTTTGAATAGTTGTAAAGCTTTATCTTATGGAAAGCGTCTGGTCTTACTCGATTTGAGAATTCCATTCAACTTGCTTGCTCCACTGGCGCCTTTGTTAAATTTTCTGTTTGTTCGACCATTTGGTGGCAGAATAGAAATGGCTAGCCGCCATCCTTGGAATTCAATTGTTAATTATCTCAGAAACGTAGATATTACAGAGCTTTACATGGGTTTTGTTTATATTGCTGTTGGGAAAAAATACTTGCTGCCTAATTTTACTAAAAACAGTTAAATCCGAGGCACAAGGCGGTTGATTTAAAGATTTTAATCATTGAACTCATTGGAGGGTTATCATGGAATCACATATACGGAATAGAGAAAACAATCATTCATACAGAAATTCATTTGCCAAGTTAAAAACGAACTCACTTGCTATTGCAACAGGTTTAATTAGTGGTTTAGTTTACACTATTTGTGTAATATTTATTGCTTTAGCACCCAAAATTACAATGGACTTCTTCAGTTATATACTTCATGCTGATATAACTAATCTAGTCCGAGTAGTTAGTTGGGGAAGCTTCATTGTCGGTCTTTTATTTTGGTCTGTAGGAACTGGTTTATATGTTGGTTTAATCGCCAGATTTTACAATAGTATGATACCAAAATAAAAAGTTAATACACAAAAAACACCTTGTTATTTTAAGGGGTTTGTGTATACAAGCTTTGTCTAGCACATTTCAAAACTAATAGCTCAATTCTGTTAAAGTATTTTACGTAGGAGTCAAATATGAGTGACTTGATTGCTATCGGCTTCAAAGATGAGTTTAAAGCAGATGAGGTTTTAATTGAACTTAGAAAAATGGAACGAGAGCATCTTATTGACTTAGAAGATGCTGCAATAGTTGTCAGAAAAAGAGAAGGCAAAGTCAAAATTAAACAAACCCAAGAACTTGTGACATCTGGTGCATTAACTGGGGGTTTTTGGGGGCTTCTTCTTGGTATGTTATTTTTACATCCTTTCCTTGCAATTTTTGGCGCCGCTGCTGGTGCAATTTCGGGAGCGTTTACAGATATTGGTATTGATGATAACTTTATTAGAGAACTCGGCAATACTATTGAACCAGGAACATCTGCTTTATTTATCCTGGTGAAAAAATCAACTCCTGATAAGGTTTTGGATGAATTAAGCCAATTTGAGGGTAAAGTTTTGCGAACTTCGTTATCGAAAGAAGATGAAGCAAAATTACAGGCAGCTTTAACAAAATTTAAAGCTCAGGAAGAGGTTACTAGCGCAATTTAATTTCCATCAATTACCGCAAATCTTTCCTCTCTTCTTATACTCTTAGGGAAGAGAGGAAGGAGAAATTTAAGTAAAATTTATATTGGGAGGAAAACTCTGCATGGCAAATTTTAAATTTTCTCTTCGTCAACTCCATCGTATTCTCGCTCCTTTAATGGCTTTACCTTTGTTGTTAAGTTTGACTACGGGGACAGCTTATGCAGTTTCAGAGATTGTATTCAAAGATGAGCGTTTTCGGTGGTTGATTAAAATTCATGAAGGGAATTTTGGGTGGATTAATTTGGAGGATATCTATCCGTTTATAAATGCAGCAGGTTTATTAACTTTAATTATTACTGGTGCTTGGATGTGGTTTCAAACACAAAAAAAATCGAAAGTTAGACATTACAAGAATTAAAATAATTTATTTTAGTAATTAAATGTGCAAATGTTAATAATTAGGTCAGTTTTAACATTTTAAAGAAACTCAGGTGTTTAATATGTTCAAAAAGATTTTAGTTGCAATAGATTGTTCCAAATTTAGTAAACGAGTTTTTGAAGAAGCACTTCTCCAAGCAAAATCTAACGCTGCTAGCCTTATGATTTTACATGTTCTGTCTCCAGATGAGTCGGGTTGCCCGGATACCTCTGGTCTTTTAAACACTTACTACTATTCAGAGACAGATACCACGGCAACAGAACACTGCCAGCAAATGTGGGATAGATTTTCTAAAAAAGCTTTAGAAATGCTAAAAGCGAAGGCTGCTGAAGCAAAAGTTGCTGGAATAAACGTAGAATTTACTCAAAAAATCGGTAGTCCTGGTCAAACTATTTGTGAAGTCGCCCTTGATTGGGAAGCTGACTTAATTGTAATTGGGCGCCGGGGTCATTCAAGCTTAGATGAACTATTTCTCGGCAGTGTCAGTAATTACGTACTTCATAATGCTCCTTGTTCGGTACTAACTGTGCAATTAGCTTTAAAAAAAGTAACTTTTCAAACTAGTCAAACATAAGGGTTTAATTATGATTTATTTTATATTCTTTTTAGCAGTGGCTGTATGCCTCCTGATGCTAATTTTTGTGTTTAAAATTTTGGCATCTAGGTAAAGGGATAAACTAAAAGCTAAGTTCAAACGGGGTTCAAACTTAACAATCAGGGAATTTTTAGCTATGCAGCATCAACATTCCCACCAGGGAAATCATCAAAACCATTCACAAAATTTACAAACTAATTCCCAATCTCATCGCGAACATGGGAAACATGATAAACACGCAGGACATAATCCAGAGATATTTAAGCGCCGCTTTTTTATCTGTTTGATATTGACAATACCTGTTCTTTACTTTGCTCCTTCTTTTCAAAACTGGTTTAACTATGAGGCTATACAATTTTTAGGCGCTGGGTGGGTGAGTCCAATCCTAGGCATAATTATTTATTTTTATGGTGGTTGGGTGTTCCTTAAAGGAGCTTGGTACGAACTTCAAAATAAGATTGGGATGATGACACTGATTGCTTTGGCAATCACTGTAGCTTTTGTTTACAGTTTGGCAGTTTCTTTAGGGTTAAAAGGTGAGCCTTTTTACTGGGAGCTAGTGACTCTGGTAGATGTGATGCTGCTAGGCCATTGGATTGAGATGGCATCTGTACAGGGAGCTAGTCGTGCTTTAGAACACCTGGCAAATTTAGTACCCGACGTTGCTCATCGCTTTGTACGGGAACGTATAGAAGATGTAGCTGTTGCTGATTTACAGGAAAATGACTTGATTCTTATCCGTCCAGGAGAGCAGGTTCCCATAGATGGGGAGGTGGAAGAAGGAATTTCTAGCGTTAACGAAGCGTTTCTGACGGGGGAATCTCGTCCAGTAACAAAGCAAGTTGGAGATGAGGTGGTAGCAGGGGCTGTTAATGCTGAAGGTGCTTTAACTGTAAAAGTAACCCGCACAGGTGAGCAAACGACACTTAGCCAGATTATGCGCTTAGTGGAAGAAGCCCAATCTTCTCGCAGCCGTTTTCAAGCGCTAGCTGACCAAATTGCTTATTGGCTGACTTTAGTTGCTATTGGTGTAGGAACACTAACATTTGCCATCTGGTTAGGAGTAGGCAAAGGGCTAGTATTTGCACTCGAACGAGCTGTAACAGTTTTGGTAATAGCTTGTCCCCACGCTCTGGGTTTAGCTATACCTCTGGTAATAGTCAATGCTACTGCATTGTCTGCAAAGCACGGCATTTTAGTGCGACGACGAGAAGCCTTTGAACGCGCGCGGAAAATCAAAGCTATTGCCTTTGACAAAACCGGAACTTTGACCGAAGGTCAATTTGGCGTACAGCGAATTTATACTGAAGGTATAGATGAGTTAGAAGCGCTCTCTATTGCTGCGGCTCTAGAATCTTTGTCAGAACATCCTTTGGCTCAAGCAGTGGTGCGAGAAGCGGATAACCGTCTGGTGTCTATACCAAAAGCAAGAGATTTCCAGGCAGTAGCAGGTAAGGGAGTTGAAGGAGTTGTTAACGGTAAACCGTATCGCGTTGGGCGACCGGAATGGGTGCAAGAGTTGAATTTGTTATTTCCCAACAGACTGCAAGCTGATTTAGAAAAAATAGAGTCTCGTGGTGAAAGTGCGATCGCTCTTTTAAATAGTGAACAACTAGTTGCTTTGTTTGGGTTGGCAGACCAAGTACGAGAACAGGCACATGCTACAGTACAGCGGTTTCAGGAAATGCAGGTTGAAGTAATTATGATTACTGGAGACGCTGAAGCAGTTGCAAAAACTGTTGCTGATGATTTGGGTATTAACCGCTACTACGCGCGCGTTTTACCCCAAGATAAAGCTGCCATCATCCGTAAATTAAAAACTTTGCAGCCCACAGCGTTTGTTGGTGACGGTGTAAACGATGCACCCGCATTATTTGAGTCAGATTTGGGACTTGCGATTGGCGCCGGCACTAATGTAGCAATTGAGTCTGCTGATTTAGTGCTAATTAAGAGCAATCCTTTAGATGCTGCCTACGCTCTAAAACTATCAAAAGCCACCTACGGCAAAATGCTCCAAAACCTTTTCTGGGCTACTGGCTATAACGTTATTGGTATTCCTTTAGCGGCAGGCGTTGCTTATCCTTTAGGCATCTTGCTCCCTCCAGCTTTAGCAGCAGTGTTTATGAGTGTTTCGACGGTGGTTGTATCCATTAATGCGATGCTGCTGCGACGAGTACGGTTAAGTTAAGTTTAATGGTTGAAAAATTAGCATAATTACAAGCATGAATTTATATCCAAAACTACAACAGAACCCTCAATCTTACAGACAGCTTGCAATTAATTTGAAGACTTTATTATTGGTAATTGCATCACCAATGATAATTGGAGTAATTTTTACTGTTCATATTTTGTTTATCATTCTGATATCCCAAAATATTATGGCATTAGTCAGCTATATGTTCCAGATTGACATAACTACAAAGTCTCAAACCTTTCACATAATGAACTTTTTGTTAACTTTGATGTCTTTCTTTTTAGGAACGGCTGTATTTTTCACACTATTAATTACAGTTTACAACCTATTTATAGCAAAGCAAAAATCGTAGTAAACACCACTGATACAGTACAAAGCTTTTTATCCAAAAATCAAATAGGAGTTTGATATGACAACAACCATTTTGACTAAATCCAAGCCTCTTACCGCAGACGAACTACATAAAATAAACGCTTACTGGCGTGCAGCTAATTATCTTTCGGTTGGACAAATCTATTTACTTAGTAATCCCCTGCTTCGTGAACCTCTGAAACTTGAGCATATCAAGCCCAGGTTGCTTGGGCATTGGGGTACTACTCCAGGTCTTAACTTTATCTATGTTCATTTCAACCGCTTGATAAAATTACATGACCTTAACGTTATATATGTTGCAGGTCCTGGTCATGGTGGTCCAGGTTTAGTTGCCAATAACTACCTAGAGGGAACTTACAGTGAATATTACCCAAATATCTCTCAGGATGAAGAAGGAATGAAGCAGCTATTCAAACAATTCTCTTTTCCTGGTGGTATTCCCAGCCATGTCGCCCCAGAAACTCCTGGCTCAATCCACGAGGGAGGCGAACTTGGTTACTCACTTCTTCACGCCTATGGTGCTGCTTTCGACAACCCCGATTTGCTGGTTTGCTGTGTGGTTGGTGATGGTGAAGCAGAAACTGCTTCCCTCGCTACCAGTTGGCACTCCAACAAGTTTCTTAACCCAGTACATGACGGTGCTGTTCTCCCAATTTTACATTTAAATGGTTACAAAATTGCCGGACCAACGATACTGGCACGGTTGAGTAAAGAGGAACTGGAGTATTTATTTCTTGGCTACGGCTATAAACCTTATTTTGTCGAGGGTTCTGACCCCGAAATCATGCATCAGCTAATGGCAGGCGCCCTCGACACTATTATTGCCGAAATTAAAGCTATTCAGAAAGATGCCCGCACTAATGGTTTTTCTCAGCGTCCGCAGTGGCCTATGCTAATTCTGCAAACACCCAAGGGCTGGACGGGACCAAAAATTGTAGATAATGTGCAGGTTGAGGATACTTTTCGTTCTCATCAGGTTCCTTTATCAGAGATGGCAAGCAACCCTGAACATTTAAAATTGCTAGAAGAGTGGATGAAGAGCTACAAGCCCGAAGAACTCTTCGATGAAAATGGAACACTAATTACGGAACTTCAAGAACTTGCGCCTAATGGCGATTTACGTATTGGTGCAAACCCCCACACCAATGGCGGCTTGTTACTTAAAGAGCTAAAAATGCCTGATTTTAGAAATTACGCCGTTGAAGTGGTTAAACCCGGCACCGTTTACGCAGAATCAACCCGTGTAATGGGATACTTCTTGCGCGATGTTGTCAAGCTTAATAAAAAGAGTAGAAATTTTCGAGTAATGGGTCCAGACGAAACCAACTCCAATCGCCTCAATGCTTTGTTTGAGGTAACAAATCGGGTTTCCACTGCCGAAATTCTCCCAATAGACGACCATATTTCTCCGGATGGCCGGGTGATGGAGGTTCTTAGCGAAAATATGTGCCAAGGCTGGCTAGAAGGATATCTTTTGACAGGCCGCCACGGTTTATTCTCTTGCTACGAGGCATTTATACATATTATCGACTCAATGTTTAACCAGCACGCCAAGTGGTTGAAAACTACTCGTCACATTGCTTGGCGCCGACCAATAGCTTCCCTCAACTACCTGCTAACTTCCCACGTTTGGCGACAAGACCACAATGGCTTTTCCCACCAAGACCCAGGCTTTATCGACCATGTAGTCAACAAAAAGGCTGATATCATCCGGGTGTACTTGCCTCCAGACGCTAACACATTGCTCTCAGTAACCAATCACTGTCTGCACAGTCGCCACTATATCAACCTCATTATTGCTGGGAAACAACCCGAATTGCAGTGGCTGGACATAGACAGTGCTATCAAGCATTGTACTGCTGGACTTGGTATTTGGAATTGGGCAAGTAACGATCACGCAACTGAACCCGATGTTGTAATGGCTTGTGCTGGTGATGTACCAACTCTAGAAACCCTCGCTGCTGTTGATTTTTTGCGACAACATTTTCCCGATTTGAAAATTCGTGTGGTCAACGTAGTGGATTTGATGACGTTACAACCCAAGAGCGAACATCCTCATGGCTTGTCTGATAAAGACTTTGACTCAATTTTCACGCCTGACAAGCCAATTGTTTTTGCCTATCATGGCTAC
Source organism: Calothrix sp. PCC 7716 (assembly GCF_019977735.1). Classification (GTDB taxonomy): domain Bacteria; phylum Cyanobacteriota; class Cyanobacteriia; order Cyanobacteriales; family Nostocaceae; genus Dulcicalothrix. Next base: position 9,329,718 of record NZ_AP025018.1, read on the forward strand.
CCTTGGTTAATTCATCGTTTGACCTATCATCGTACTAACCACCATAACCTTCATGTTCGAGGATATAAGGAAGAAGGAACTACTACCACACCTTTTGATATGGTCGTGCTTAACGACCTCGACCGCTTCCATTTGGCACAGGATGTAATTGATCGGGTTTCACGACTTAAGTATATCGGCGCCCATGTGAAAGAAATTATTCGTAATAAACTCATTGATCACAAGCACTATATCACTAAGCATGGAGAAGATATGCCAGAGATTAGTAATTGGAAGTGGCCATACTAGAACATGTTTCGACTAAACGTGAGTGTATTTATACATATTAAAATTTGTAATTTTTCCCTCTTTCGTCTCTCACAACCAAGTCCTATGAACCAGCCCTCAATTCCATTTTGGAGTATCCCTACTAGCCAACTGCTTCAGGAACTGCAAACTAGAGCGCAAGGATTAACTGATGAAGAAGCAAAGCAACAACTAGCTCATTATGGTTTTAATCTCCTCAAACCCAAGCAAAAGTTAAATATTTTGACGCTTCTATTAGCTCAATTCCGGAGTCCGGTTATTCTAATATTGATATTTGCTGCTGGGTTATCTTTTTTCGTTCACGATCATACGGATGGTTTGATTATCCTGGTCATTGTCTTTGTTAGCGGACTACTGGGGTTTTGGCAAGAACGGGGAGCTGTTGATGCGGTAGCAAAGTTGCTAGCTATTGTCCAAGCAAAAGTAATGGTGCTGCGAAATAACAATACCCTAACTGTTTCAACAGAAGAAATTGTTCCTGGAGATGTCATTGTCCTTACCGCAGGAGGAACCATTCCGGGTGACTGTATAGTTTTAAAATCTAAAGACCTGTTTATTGATGAAGCAGCCTTAACAGGGGAGACTTACCCAGTTGTAAAAATGGCTGGCGTTTTGCCACCCGAAACACCTCTAAGCAGGCGAACTAATGTTCTGTTTATGGGTACTCATGTAGTTAGCGGTACAGGTGAAGCTGTAGTAATATGCACGGGTAAGCATACGGAATTTGGTAAAGTCTCTGAGCGATTGCAACTCAGACAGCCAGAGACCGACTTTGAACGCGGCATTAAGCTATTTGGCTATTTCCTTTTGGAAGTCACATTGATACTGGTAATTGCTATTTTTGCCATCAATGTATACTTAGCACGCCCAGTTTTAGATGCTTTTCTCTTTGCCTTGGCTTTAGCAGTTGGGCTAACGCCGCAATTGCTGCCAGCAATTATAAGTGTTAACTTGGCTCACGGTGCTAAACGTATGGCTGGGCACAAGGTAATTGTCAAACGCCTTGCCTCAATTGAAAACTTTGGCAGCATGAATGTGCTGTGTTCTGATAAAACTGGTACTTTAACTGAAGGTGTTGTTCGCATTCACACTGCACTCGATATTGACGGCAATAAAAATGAAGCTGTACTTTTCTATGCTTACCTCAATGCATTTTACGAAACTGGCTATGTAAATCCAATCGATGAAGCTATCCGTAACCACCAGCAGTTTGAATTGTCAGGTTATCAAAAATTAGATGAAAGTCCCTATGACTTTATTCGCAAGCGATTGAGTATCTTGGTTGTCAAAGATAAGGAGCATCTGCTGGTTACTAAAGGCGCGCTAAAAAATGTATTAGATGTATGTTCAGTAGCAAAAATGGCAGATGGAGCGATTGCTGATATAAATACAGTGCAAGAATCAATTCAGCAACGCTATGAGGATTTTGGTAAACAAGGTTTTCGTACTTTGGGAATTGCTATCCGGGATATTGGTTCTATTTCCCGCATCAGCAAAGACCAAGAAACTGAAATGACTTTTTTAGGCTTTCTGCTTCTTACTGATCCCCCTAAAGCTGGCATTATTAACACCATTAGCAATCTTGATTATTTGGGCGTTTCCCTAAAGATGATTACAGGTGACAACCAGCGAGTTGCTGCTAGCATTGGTCAACAAATGGGATTTGTCAATCTTAAAATACTCACTGGCTCAGACCTACATCAAGTTAGTGATGAAGCACTTATAAAACAGGTCAACGATGTTAATGTTTTTGCTGAAGTTGAGCCAAACCAGAAAGAACGCATCATTTTGGCACTTAAAAAAGCTGGTAATGTGGTTGGCTACTTGGGGGATGGAATCAACGATGCTTCAGCCCTGCATGTAGCTGATGTTGGAATTTCGGTAAATAGTGCGGTGGATGTGGCTAAAGAGACGGCTGATATTGTACTGCTAGAAAAAAACTTGGATGTATTGGTGCAAGGAGTACAAGAAGGGCGCCTAACCTTTGCTAACACGCTCAAGTACGTCTTTATGGCAACCAGCGCTAATTTTGGTAATATGTTTAGCATGGCAGGCGCCTCTCTATTTCTACCATTCCTGCCACTGTTACCAAAGCAAATTTTGCTCACCAATTTACTAACAGATTTTCCAGAAATGACAATTGCTACTGATAGCGTAGACCCGGATATGATTAGCAAACCTCGCCGTTGGGACATTAAGTTTATTCGTAATTTCATGCTCGTCTTTGGCTTAATTAGTTCAGCTTTTGACTATCTTACCTTTGGTACATTACTATTCACTCTGCACGCTACACCCAATCAATTTAGAACGGGTTGGTTTATGGAATCTGTAATTTCTGCTTCTCTGATTGTGTTAGTAATTCGCACTCGTAAGCCTTTTTTCAAAAGTCAACCAGGTAAGTATTTATTAATTGCAACATTACTAATTATAGGCATCACTATAATTCTGCCTTTTACATCTTTGGCTAAACCCTTTGATTTCCAAGCATTAAAATCAAATTTTTTATTATTATTAGGAATTATTGTGATCATCTATATTATAGTAGCGGATAAAGCTAAACAAATATTTTACCAAAAAGTTAAATATTAAGCTGATTTTACCTACATTATATTATTTCCATGCTTAATCAATTTTTAAAATTATCAAAAATTCAAAGCATCTGTACAAAAATGGCACAAATCCAAGTAAATTCTGAAATTAAAGGAGAAGGTATAAACATTTACAAGTTGTTTAAAAGCACAATTAACATTGTATTGATGTTTACAGCTTGTTTACTATTCTGCCATTCACCTGCCTTAATTAATATGGTTTTAGGACATTTATCCCACTAAAATTGTAGAAAAATATGAACCATCATACTCTTTTCAGTTTAAACATAACTATTTACTAGTAAAAATTTGTAAAGCATATTATGAATATTCTACGTACAACTTTTTTAATGGCGCTGCTGATTGTTTTATTTGTACTGGCTGGACAGTTAATTGGCGGACAATCGGGAATGACAATTGCTTTCATTCTGGCACTAGGAATGAACTTTTTTAGCTACTGGTTTTCTGACAAAATGGTTCTCAAACTTTACAATGCCCAGGAAATTAAACAAGACGATGCACCCCAGTTGTGGGAAGTTGTTGCCCAACTAACTCAACGTGCGAAACTTCCAATGCCACGAGTTTATGTGATTCCCTCAGACCAGCCTAATGCATTTGCAACAGGGCGTAATCCCAAACACGCGGCAGTTGCCATCACAACAGGCATTTTAGAGATACTCGATTGGGAGGAAATTGCAGGTGTTCTTGGCCACGAATTAGCACACGTAAAGCATTACGATATCCTCACAAGTACTATCGCCGCCACTATTGCTGGGGCAATTACTTATTTGGCTCAGTTTGCTTACTGGCTCCCTCTGGGACGCAGTGATAGTCGCAATGGCAATCCTTTTGTAGCACTTCTATTATTAATTACTGCTCCATTTGCAGCCATGCTAATCCAGATGGCAATTTCGCGCTCACGTGAATTTGAAGCTGATGCTGGTGGAGCTAAAGTTTCCGGTAATCCTCTGGCACTAGCTAATGCTCTACGTAAACTTGAAGCAGGCGCACGCAAAATTCCAATGGATAATGCCACTCCTGCCACTGCACACCTATTTCAAGTTAGTCCCTTTAGCGGCGCCAGAAATGGTATAAACAATCTTTTTTCTACTCATCCTTCAACTGAGGAACGCATCCGCCGACTAGAGGCAATGGCTAGGTAAAAAACTGAGAAAATCAGATTTTTATAAACAAATGAAAAACAAGGCAATCAATTGTTGGATTGATTTTCAACAGTACAATCCTTCAAAGCATTAAAATCAACAATAAAAACGCTCGAACGGATTTATCAAAACCATCTATATAGGACATTGTAGTCATGGATATACCTTCAAAAACAAAGCAACTTAAACAGACAAAACGATGGATAACAGTATTAGTTATTTCTGCTGGAATTACCACTATTATTGGATCAATCTATATCATTTCAAGGTATCGCTTTCTACCTTTAACTTCTACTCCTACACCTTCACCAACTGTTTCCATCGCTAGGACTGTAACAGCTATAGGACGTTTAGAACCTAAAGGAGAAGCCGTTCATGCAGCAACAACCAGTTCTTTGGAAGGGACGCGAATTTTACAAATACTAGTAAAGCAGGGAGATAAAGTCAAGACAGGTCAAGTATTGGCAGTTCTTGATATTCGAGACCGACGTTTAGCTGCTTTGAAAGAGGCATCTGAACAAGTTAAAGTAGCTCAAGCGCGCTTGGCGCAGGTAAAAGCTGGAGCCAAAGCAGGGGAAATTAACGCACAAGAAGCAACAGTATCTCGTTTAGAAGCTCAACTGCGCGGAGAAGTCGCTACTCAACAAGCAACGGTAGATCGTTTAAAAGCTCAATTACGTGGAGATATTGCTACTCAACAAGAAACAATATCTCGCTTAGAATCTCAATTAAGTAATGCTCAAACTGAGTATCAACGCTACGAACAACTATACAGAAGCGGTGCAATTTCAGCATCTAACTTAGATAGTAAACGTTTAGCTGTCGATACAGTTCGCGACCAGGTAAATGAAGCAAAAGCTGCTCTCAATAAAATCAGAGAAACTCTTGAACAACAAATAAAAGAGGCTCAAGAAACTCTAAATAAAACTAAAGCAACTCTTCCCCAACAAATAAATGAAGCCAAGGCTAACCTTAACAGTATTGCTGAAGTCCGCCCCACAGATGTGCAAGCGGCACAAGCAGAGGTAGATAAGGCGACTGCTGCTGTAGTCAAAGCAAAAGCTGATTTAGAAGTTGCTTATGTAAAAGCACCAAAAGATGGCCGAATTTTAAAAATCCATACTCGCTCAGGTGAAGCGGTGAGTAATCAGGGAGATGGCATTTTAAAACTTGGTCAAACTGACCAAATGTATGCTGTGGCAGAGGTTTATGAAACTGATATAAGTAAAGTACGTCTGGGACAAACTGCCACAATTACTAGTGATGCATTTCCAGAAAAATTACAGGGTAAAGTAGACCAGATTGGTTGGGAAGTAGCTAAAAAAGATGTTCTGAGTACTGACCCCGCCGCTGCGACAGATGTTAGGGTTGTAGAAGTAAAAATTGCGCTTGACCAAGTATCTAGTCAACAAGTTGCAGCCTTAACAAATATGCAAGTTACTGTGGAGATTCAGCCATGAACCGCAAACTCTTTCTAGCTTGGTTACAACTTAGCAGAGAAAAGACCAGACTTTTTGTTGCTCTTGCAGGAATTGCTTTTGCAGTTATTCTTATGTTTATGCAGATGGGATTTCAATCGGCACTATTTGAAAGCGCAACTCCCATACATCGAAGTTTAAATGCGGACATAGTGCTGATTAATCCTCGCTCTCTTTCGTTAAATAATATCAATACATTTTCTAGGCGACGTTTGTACCAAGCTTTGAGTTTCAATGGTGTAGAATCTGTAAGTTCGGTATATGTTGGTCGGGGAATTTGGAAAGATTCTGCAAGCAAACGTGACCGAGCAATTTTAGTATTAGGGATTGACCCAGCTAAAATAACTTTGCATATCCCAGAGGTTAATCAATATTTAAATCAGCTAAAACTTGATGATGTTGGTATTCTTGACAGAGTTTCTCGACCGGAATTTAAAACATTTATAACTGCCGTTTCTCAAGGTAAAGTAATTACCCCCGAAATTAATGGTCGCAAAATTAAAGTAATTGGTTTATTTACGATTGGTTCATCTTTTGGTGCCGATGCGCTGCTAATCACAAGTGAAGTAAACTTTTTACGTGTTTTCAAAAACCGTGAGGCAGGAGAAATTAATATTGGCTTAGTCAAACTTAAGCCGAATACAAATATAAAAAAAATTACTCAAGCGCTAGAAGTTAGCTTATTAAAAGATGTGCAGGTACTAACTCATGACGAATTTGTAGAATTTGAGAGAAACTACTGGCAGAAAAATACAGCTATAGGCTTTGTTTTTACACTAGGAACTATCATGGGATTTATTGTAGGAAGTGTAATTGTGTATCAAGTTCTTTATACAAATGTTTCTGATCATTTAGCTGAATATGCTACTTTAAAAGCAATGGGCTACAAAGATATATATTTATTAAGAATGGTATTTCAAGAAGCTTTGATTTTGGGATTTTTAGGTTACATTCCTGGATTCGCAATTACACTTGGACTATATGACTTAACAAGGAAAGCTACCAGCTTACCGATGGGCATGAATATTTCAAGAAGTTTAATAGTATTAATTTTGACAATTTTAATGTGCTTTATCTCTGGTATAATTGCTGTTCGTAAATTACAAGCTGCTGACCCAGCAGACATTTTTTAATTAATATTGATAAAATTTTCAAGAGAACCTTTTGTTTAGAAACACATTTTTATTATGAGCAAAACAGCTATTGTTACAGTCAGCCATCTAAATCATTACTTTGGTCAAGGTGAATTAAAAAAACAAGTTTTATCTGATATTAATTTAGAAATTTATGCTGGAGAGATTGTCATTATGATGGGTCCTTCAGGCTCAGGTAAAACAACCTTACTAACCTTAATTGGTGCTTTACGCTCTATCCAAGAGGGTAGTCTCAAAGTATTTGGTCATGAATTACATGAAGCTAGCAAAAATAAGCTTGTTGAGATTAGACGTGATATTGGCTATATTTTTCAAGCACATAATTTACTAAAGTTCTTGACAGCTTCGCAAAACATACAAACATCTCTTGAACTGCATTCAGATGTTCCAGTTGATGAATACCGTGTTAAAGCAGAAGCCATGCTCAAAGCTGTAGGATTGGAACATCGGGTTAATTACTATCCAGAGAATTTATCTGGAGGACAAAAACAAAAAGTAGCTATTGCGCGCGCTTTAGTGAGTCATCCTAAATTAGTTTTAGCTGATGAACCGACCGCAGCTTTAGACAGTAAATCAGGGCGAGATGTAGTTGATTTGATGCAGCAACTAGCACGAGAACAAAAATGTCCTATTTTAGTTGTGACTCATGATAATCGCATTTTGGATATAGCTGATCGCATTGTCAATATGGAAGATGGTCGGTTAACTTCAAATCCAAGTACTTTTTCTGGTATGACTTCTAGCGAGAGTAATAAACGGGATGGTTAAAATTATGTTTTCAAACAATGCGATAGCTGTTTATGAAGATATTTTAAAAGCAGAGAAAGCGATGTCCAAATTACAAGAAAGTGGTTTTGCAACCAATCAGGTTTCTCTAATTACACAAAACCAAGAGATTGAAAAGGAAATTCATCGTCACAAAGATGCTGTTAATGATACAACATTGCTCGGCGCCACTGCTGGGGTTTGGTTTGGTTGGCTATTTGGATTTTTTGCTGGTGCAGCTTTTATTTGGATGCCTGGTATGGGACCAATGTTGATTATCGGACAGTTGGCCAGCACTGCCTTACTTGGTGGAGTAGAAGGAGTTGTTGCTGGCACAACAGTCGGAAGTTTACTAGGTACTTTGGTAGGTTGGGGAATTTCTGAGCAGCAAATTCTAAAGTACGAACAAAAACTCAATAATGGTAAATACTTACTAGTGATTCATGGCAGTCCTGAAGAAATAACTCGTGCAGAAGATATCCTAAGACACACGCCTGCTGAAGAAGTTAATATCCATGCAGAAACATCTGCGTAGCTTTTGCCACAAGTAATCTGGGTTTGTAACTGCTCTCAGAGTGCGGTGCAGGCGCCGAGCAGGTGCTTGTTTGAGTAGTTGCCCCTATTTAAAAAAATTGAGTTAAATTTCATCTTGATTTCATCCGACTATGAGAATCTTATTTATAGGGGAAACCCGCTGTAACAAATATTACTTTGTGTGAGGAATAAAAATCATGTCCCAAGCTAAGTTATTGTGGAAATGTCTACTGTTTGGTCCTGTTGTTCTAGTAGGTAGCCTTGCTTTTTCAGTATCAACCATAGCTGCTGAGAATCCAGTAAAGTCTGAAGCAAATCAAATTGATGCCCTAGCTCAAGTAGACTCGACTTCCGGTAGCTCTTCTTTAAACCAAATCCAACAATACAGTGGTGACACTGCCCAAGTCACATCTGTTTCCCAGTTTTCTGACGTGCAACCTACAGACTGGGCTTTTCAGTCCTTGCAGTCGCTTGTTGAGCGTTATGGTTGTATTGCTGGTTATCCGAATGGAACTTTTCGGGGAAACCGTGCTATGACCCGTTATGAATTTGCCGCTGGTTTAAATGCTTGCTTAGAGCGAGTCAACGAACTGATTGCCACAGCTACTGGTAATTTGCTTACTAAGGAAGACTTAGCAATCATGCGACGGTTGCAAGAAGAATTCTCTAATGAACTAGCAACTGTACGGGGTCGCGTAGATGTTCTTGAAGCTCGTACTGCTGAACTAGAAGCCAATCAATTTTCCACTACAACAAAGCTGAATGGAGAAATCATCTTTAACATATCTAATGTTTTTGGTGGTGATAAAAGGGCGGTGCCTTCTGGCGCCAACCCAAATACCGCTAGAGAATTAGATTCCAACACTATTTTCACTGACAGAGTTCGTTTAATCTTGAATACGAGCTTTGATGCTAAAGACTTGTTGCAAATACGTTTGCAAGCCCGAAATGTAACTCCCTATGACACAAATGTAACAGGTACTAACATGACCCGCTTTGGTTTCGATGGGAATCAAGATAATAACATGGGTGTTGATAAAGTCAACTACTCTTTTGACCTCAGTGATTCAATACGAGTCAAAGTAGATGCAGCAGGTGGTAATATATACGACAATATCAACAACTTCAACCCAGACTTAGCTAGTGATAATAAGGGCGCTTTATCTCGTTATGGTCGTTTTAGCCCGATTTACCGCACAGGCTTTGGTGGTGCAGGCGCAACTATAAATATAAATCCGAAAGGTTCTCCTTTCTCTGCATCAGCATCTTATGTAGCTCGTACAGCAAATAATCCTGGTTTAGGTGCAGGTCTGACAAATGGTGCCTACACTGCTCTTGGTCAACTAGTTTTCCAACCTAGTAAAGCATTAAATGTTGGTTTGACTTATGCTCGTAACTATCAAAATAGTTTGTCTGGTATCAACATGTTTGAAGGTACTGGGAGTATCTACGCGGGTAATCCTTTTAATGGTGTTGCCACTACTGCCAACCACTATGGCATACAAGCAAATTTTATACCTAGCTCAAGCTTGACCATTGGTGGCTGGTACGGTTATGCCGATGCTGAAGCATTGGTAAATGGTGCAGGAGTAAATAAAGGAGATAATGCATCAATCAATTATTGGGCTGCAACCCTTAGCATCAAAGACTTTGTGAAAGAAGGTAACTTGCTTGGCTTTATCTTTGGTCAACCACCTAAAGTCAGCAGTAACGATGCTTTCACTTCTGCCACAAGAACTATTAGACGCGAAGATAACGACACTTCTTACCACCTGGAAGCTTTGTACCGTATGCAAGTAAATAAGAATATTTCTGTTACTCCAGGTTTATTAGTAATCTTCAATCCCGAACATAACAACAACAATGACACTATATATGTAGGTACACTCCGTACTAACTTTTCGTTTTAGAGTGCAATTAGCTGTTGTTTAGGGAGCATCTCACTCAGGTGCAAATCTAGAGACGCGATATGTCGCGTCTCTATAATCTTGATTTGAGTGGCGCGCAGTTCGTGAACACAAATAAATTAGAAATGCTACATAGTTTGCATGTGTAAACATAAATAACAGTAGTTTTTCAATAGTACTTGAGTCGTTTTAGGTGCATAACATTTAATTAAGTTTTTGTAGTTCTAAGCGCAAGCATAAATTTCTTATACTGCTTCATATTTCATATTGATTTCATCTTGACCTGTCAGAATTAAAATAGCTCAATCAGGTTCATTGCACTTAGTTAAATTTTATTACTACTTTAACTAAGTCTCACTTACACCTACTTGGCAATTGAACCTGCTGAGTGTTTCTTAATTTGTTTACAGTAATATTGCTATTTTTTTAATAACCAATTATACATTATAGCTACAAAAATCTTTTAAGTCGTCTCTTGACGCTAGCTTTCTTGAAGTCTATTTTCAAAGTTTTGTTGACTGTTCATAATTTGATGAATTTTATTGTCCACCTATTGCATTTTATCCAGAATATCAAATTCGCTTGATTTAACACAGTTCCGGCATAACTCAATCCTTACAAGACAAAGATTTTGGCTTATTTTAACTACGTGCATTTACTCATGTTTGATGTCATTTTTAACAACAAGCATATCCTTTTATAGTTCACTGTATAGTTAAGTAAATATGTATAAAGATTTATTTCCAGATTTGATTGCAATACCTACAAACTGAGCTGTCATCTTAATTACAATTAGGCGCCAGTCCAAGAAAAAAATTTAGAAACTAGAAAGGGGTTGACTCTATAGCCCACTAGAGGGTTAAAAATAAATGAGTAAGAAAAATTTTAGGTGGACATTATGACAAAACGTCAAATAGAAATTTTTACGGCTGACTGCCCTCTCTGTGATGAAACAGTGCAAATGGTGCAAGAATTGGCTTGCTCTCATTGTGAAGTATCGATTTATAAGCTGCGGCAAGAACAGGAAAAAGCCAAACAGTATGGAGTAAATGCAGTTCCAGCGATCATCGTTAATGGAAAACTAGTTCTGACTGGCAAACCTAATCGAGAGCAACTTATAGCTGCTGGGGTGGGTCAAAGTATCTGACGTTTACACATATCGTGAAAAGTTAGAGGTATGGAGTCCAGGGTGTGATAGCCTAAGTGAAAATCGTGCATTCGTAGAGACGCTTTCACGTAAACGTAAGCGCGTCTCTACCTGCTTGCAATTTTTTACAATTCCTGAACGAACTGCTACACAGCATTAAGCTTTGTATACTTTGCTCTTATCAAAATTATAAATATCTGCGACAATAGTATACAGAAAATTTTGGTATTAATTATAATATATAGATGTGTAAATGTTGAGTCACAATCAAAAAAATGTATGTTAATTGGTCAAGTCACAGTTTTAAGCGGAGTTCCGATTGGAACTATTCGCTATTATGAGAGTTTAGGTCTCCTCAAATCTTATGGACGTACAGAGGGAGGATATCGGCAGTTTTCAGAAGATGTTCTTACCCGTTTAGCTTTTATTAAACGGGCACAAAATCTTGGTCTTAGTTTAGAGGAAATTAGAGATATTCTTAATGTTTATGACAACGGAAAGCCTCCATGTAGTGATATTAAAGAAAAGTTAGAAAACAAGCTGTTAGAAATTGATAATAAAATTGACGAACTGTTAACTCTACGCAATGAGTTAGGAGAATTACTTTCTGGTTGGAAAAATTTACCAGACAAGCCAGAGGACAAAATTTGCCCAATCATTCAGAAAAATTAACCTACTGGTCGATAGTTCTACTTTCCAATTTTGAACTACTTTTTTAATAAAACGTTGTAATTGGAAAAAATAATAATGAAAAACAAGCCAATCAAGTCTTGGATAATTTGGGTTTTAGCTACACCGGAAGTGAACTTATTCCTTTTTGCTTTTCTCATAAATTTTGTTTATGAAGTTTGGCAGGCGCCTTATTACGAATTCTATGGTAAGCCAACTTTATTAGACAAAATTAAAGACTTAACTCACTGTTCATTCGGTGATGGCGTTATTACTCTTATTAGTGCTTGGATTGTAAGTATGCTAGCTCGTTCTCGTCGTTGGATGATTAATCCAACCTTGAAATTTACTTTACTTTTTACTAGTGTAGGTTTAATCATCACCTTAGTAATTGAAACATACCGAGTAAATGTCACTAAAACCTATGGAGTTCCGGTATTAGCTGTACCTGTTCTTGGTATGAGTTGGCTAGCTGTATTTCAGTGGATTATTTTGCCACCGTTGGTACTTTATTTAAGTCACCGCCAGATGTTGGGCTATCGAAAGGAAGGATGAAAAATTTTGGTACTAAATTACTAAAACTAACATGTAGAAATATTTAGCTTATTTGTTTCCAGTTTTGACCCCTATCCAGCGATTGAAATACAGCATTCTTGTCATTAACTGCATAAAGTATCTGTGGACTATTAGGAGAAGAAGCTAGTTTCACAATCACTCCACTAGTTTCAGTCCAAAGCTTATTCCAAGTTTTTCCACCATCATTACTGCGATAAAGACCAGGCGCCGACTTGAGAAAACGGTATCCATACATAACAGTAGTATCACCGTCTTTAAGCAAAGCTAAACTAACTATGGGGGCTTCTTGAGTGTTTGGTATTAACGTCCAATCATTACCTCCATTACTACTTTCATACATACCCGCGCGAGTAGTAGCAAAAACATGGTCAGGGTTCCGTGGGTCTACTGCAAGCTCAAAAGGAGTACCACCTAACCCCTGACTGCCAAGTTGATTCCAAGTTTTGCCACCATCTTTAGAAATGTGCAGTAGTGCTTGGGTTCCAGAAACAGGAAATCCATAAAAAACTTGCGGGTTACTAGGAGATATCGCTAAAGCATGAAAATCTACCCCTGGCATCGAAATTTGTTGCCAATCCTGCCCTTGATTCTCACTTTTGATAAATCCTAAATTACCTCCAGTATGAGGGTGTCCGCTAGCATAAAAGCGATTGCTGTTTGTAGGGTCGGCAGTGAAACCCATGTAGTCGGCTCGTTCTTTCCCCATCCAATACCAATCACCAATTTCGGAACGTTGCAACAGTCCATTGTGAGTAGCAATATAAATTACTTTAGGATTATCTCGATTTACTGCCAAACCATGAACGTGGTTGTTTGTTTGCCAATTAACAGCAGGCTCCAAAGATACTTTTGTAACTGTGGGCTGAGACTGGGATTGTGGTGCTTTTTGATTTGTTGAAGCGCTTAACCTATCGCTAGAAGGTTTCTGGTTAGAACGACTTAACAAAAAACCAAAACCTCCACCAATAGAAAGAGATACAATAATAGGGATGGCACAACAAGCTACCATTGCGATTCCCATCCACTTCATAGTGTGGTCTTTAGAGTTAGGATTATTCATCAGATACCTCCCTGAAGACCCCGACTATACCCCGAAGGGGTTAGTGGGGGAGGAAAGGGAGGAAAATTACAAGACGCCCATTGAATGAATTTTCCCTAACGGGAAAACAATGAAAGGGGCAGTTGAGTAATTTTCAATCTCTTAAAATGCATACGAGTAACCGTCCTTTTTGTAAATGTGTATGCAATAACTGTGTTTGATTCCTTGAACTAAACCATCTTTTGTTGAGATATTAAAACTACCAAACGTCTAAAAATTGCTGCTTTTTTGTTTCGTAATAGTTGTCTTGCTTGGGCTGGGTGTATTGGGTTTAACGGTTTAAAGTTTGTGTCAATTAAGAAAACTTTGGACATAAGTCCCTCTCATGAATGAGGTAATGTTTGCTTCGTTAATGTTCTAAACGCTTGTTAGGCTAGCCACACTTCCTTAACCCTTGTACGGATTTTTAATGACTAACGACATTGCCGGATGGATACCCAGATATACTGGACGGTCTAGCACGCAACCGTGGGTGTCTTGACGTTAAGAACGTAGCCACTTAAGGCTTAAACTGGTCAACTAGACTTGCAAAAACTTCCGTAAAAGCTCTTTATAAGCCCCCACTATACCCCTACGGGGTATAGTGGCGGGTTGTTGACGATAGGTAATTCTTAATTTAATTACAGCAATATTGCGGTTTTGTTACCAATTATACATTATAGCGACAAGGATATTTTAAGTCATCCTTGCCGCTAGTCTTCTAGAAATCTATCTGGAAGGGCTTTGTTGATTGTTCATCATTTGATGCATTTTGTTGTCCATCTGCTGCGTATTACCCATCATTTTTTTACAACAAGGGCATCCTTTGTCTTCTGATTGTTGTTTATTTGGGGAAGGTGGTGTTTGGCTAATCTGCTGTTCAGTTTTAGAGCTTGTAGTTGTATTCGCATTGGTAGCACGACTCTCTGCTCGACTGGGACTAGCAACTAATGTCAGAAGCGCAAAACTTGCTAAGGTGCCAACAAATAAACTTTTCATGTGTGTAGTCATATGTTTTTTACTCTCTACCTTGTTTTCTGTCAGCTATTTTTGGCTGACTGATGTCCATACTAAACTCTCAAGTCAGCTAGAGAGTCAAGAGATAAATTGATAAATTTTGCTTATCACAAGAAACGCATTGTATAAACTATATACGGTAAAAAATAGCGAAGACGGCTTAGTACACATATTGGTCTTACTACGTTGAATTAATGCTTTTGAATAATCGGGCATATTGTTGTTTCAATATTATTAGTCACCATTTCCCATCCTGAAAGAAGACCTTGTAACTCCTGCTTAAAAATCAGGAGTTCTTGAATTTGCTTCTCAATTACTGCTACTTTATCTTGCAATTTTTCTTTTATATGGTTGCAAGGCAAATCACCTTGGTCATAAACTTCTAAAAGCTCTTTAATTTCTAACAAACTTAATCCAAGACTTTGCGCGCGCTTAATAAAGTGTAAGCGTTCATAAACATCAGAGTCGAACAATCTAAACCCACCCTCAGTTCTACCCGACGCTTTGAGTAACCCTAGCTCTTCGTAATAACGGATAGTTTTAATTGGTACATTCGTTTCCTTAGCAACGGCGCCTATTTGTTTTGTTTTTTCTTGGAGTAACATAAAACATACCTCTGGAATCATTACCTAATCTTTATTTTAAACTCTCCAGTCAACTGGAGAGTCAAGAGAGCGAGTAGGGGAAACCCCTATCATCGCACTACCTAACTTCCACGACACCGCGAAACATATTCATGCCGCAAGCAAAAGTGTATTGGCCTGGTTTTTGAGGTGTAAACTCAATTGGGGTGACTTGATTCAAATCTAAATCTTGAGCAATGTGAAAATCGGGAAATACAACTTGTTCCAAGCAGCTACTTTTGTCACGACGTAGGAAGTTTAAGCGTACTGGTTTACCTGCATCAACTACCACTCGACTTGGCTCGTAACCTCCATCTACGGTAATTGTAACTTCTTGAATGCCATCATGAGCTTCTGCATTCCGTGACTTTGGCTTACTCAACAAAAACCACCATATTTCTAAACCAATTAACCCTAAACCAGAAGCTGTAACTGCTGCTTTCACCCATAGTGGTTGTTCAATACGTTGAAATTCACCCTTCGGGTTCGCCAGTCCACTCGGCGGCAAAGCCGCACGTGTGGCTGGCTCACTCGTCTGTGATGTCGCAGAATTATGGGTTTCGTGAGGCATTTGTTGTGCTACCGCTCTTTGGGTAACAACACCAAACAATAATCCAAAAGTTGCTATACTGCCAATAATTGTCTTTCTATCTAACATATTTGCCCCCTTTTTATGCAATTACTTTGGGTCGAAAGTTACGTAGACGCAATGCATTTGTTAATACTGATACTGAACTGAACGCCATTGCGGCGCCTGCAATAATTGGATTGAGCAACCAGCCAAAAATAGGGAAGAGAATACCAGCAGCAATCGGAATTCCTGCTACGTTGTAAATGAAGGCAAAGAATAAATTCTGGCGAATGTTGCGAATTGTTGCATTGCTAAGTTGAATTGCTGTTACTACACCTTGTAAATCACCAGAGATAAGCGTAATGTCACTAGCTGCAATTGCGACATCTGTTCCGGTTCCAATAGCTATACCCACATCAGCTTGAGCTAGTGCTGGTGCATCATTGATACCATCACCCACCATTGCCACAATTTTTCCTTCACGTTGTAATTTTTTTACAGTGTCAGCTTTTTGGTCGGGTCGAACTTCTGCCAAAACACGCTTTATACCTACTTCACGGGCAATAGTTTCTGCGGTACGGCGATTGTCTCCTGTAAGCATTACTACTTCCAAACCCAATTTTTGCAATGCTTTTACAGCTTGGGTAGATGTAGGTTTAACTGCATCAGAAATACCCATTAGTCCTTGAAGTTTACCATCTATCGCGATATAAATAGCGGTTTTACCGAGATACTCTAAGCGTTCTTTTTCATTTTCTAAAGCTTGAGTTTTCACATTTAACTCAGACATCCAGCGTTGCGTACCAATCTGTATTAGGTGGTTATCAACTACACCTTGTACACCACTACCTGCAATTGCTTCAAAATTTTCCACCGAAACCAACCCTACTTCTTGAGTTTGAGCATATCTTACAACTGCTTCTGCAAGTGGGTGTTCTGAGTTGCGTTCTAATGATGCTGCTAATTGTAATAATTTAATTTCATTACCGTTTGCGGTTCCATCAGTGGTGACAAAATCTGTAACTGTGGGTCTACCTTGGGTAATAGTTCCTGTTTTATCTAGAACTATTGTTTTAATTTTGTGTGCTAGCTCTAAACTTTCGGCGCCTTTAATCAAAATACCATTTTCTGCGCCTTTACCCGTTCCTACCATTACTGATGTTGGAGTCGCTAAACCCAATGCACAAGGACAAGCGATAATTAGAACTCCGACTGTGGTAATCAAAGCTAAAGTCAGATTACCCATGATATTAAACCAAATCATGAAAGTAAGCAGTGCAATTGCAATTACCGCAGGTACAAACCATCCTGTTACAGAGTCTGCTAATCTTTGTATGGGCGCCCTACTACCTTGAGCTTGCTGCACAAGCTGGACAATTTGTGCCAACACGGTATCTTTTCCTACTCGTGTTGCTTTAAACTTAAAGCTACCAGTTTTGTTAATAGTGGCGCCAATCACCTCATCACCAGGCTGTTTCTTAATAGGTACACTTTCCCCTGTCACCATAGATTCGTCAATTGTCGATGTGCCATCAATAACTTCACCATCAACAGGAATTTTCTCACCAGGACGAACCAAGATGACATCTCCAATTTGCACCTCTTCAATTGGAATATCTATTTCTTGACCGTTACGAATTAAACGTGCGGTTTTGGCTTGTAAACCAATGAGTTTACGAATCGCTTCTCCAGTTTGTTTTTTCGCGCGACTTTCTAGAAGCTTTCCAACTAAAATCAAAGCAATAATAACTGCCGCTGCTTCATAATATACATCAGGTCGTAAACCTTGAGAGATAAAAAAGTTAGGGAAAAAGGTAGGAAATAGCGAATAAATAAATGCCGTACTTGTGCCTAATGCAACAAGAGTATCCATAGTCGCTGCATGGCGTTTAAAAGCTTTCCACGCATTACTATAGAAAGATAAGCCGCACCAAAATTGAATGGGAATTGTTAGCACTAGTTGTAGCCAAGGGTCATGTAACCACATAGGAATGAAAGGTACATGTAATCCCGTCATCATTGGAATAGAACCAATAACAATTATCCCACTCAGGATACTTGCAACAACTACTTTGCGAGTTAGTTCATTAGTTTCTCTTGATTGTCTACGTTTTTCGGCTTCGTCCTGTTGTGCAGCTGAATTTTGTTCTTGCAATGGGTATGCAGAATAACCAGCTTCATCCACAGCTTGTTGGATAGCTGTGACATCAGTTTTTCTTGGGTCATATTCTACAGTTGCCAGTTCGGCGCCAAAATTAACAATACACTCGTTGACACCGTTTACTTCCCTAATTGCTTCTTCTATGCTTCGCGCGCAAGAAGCACAACTCATACCGCGTAGCTTTAAAGTCGTGTTCTCCATATTTTCCTCCACTCAAAATATTGTGGGGTGGGCTTTAGATCGCCCGCCCTCATATAGCACAGCTATCACGCAACCGAGTAACCAGCAGTTGTAATCGCTTGTTTAATTGCCACTTCGGATGCTTGAGTTTCAACATTAACTAACTTTGTTTTTGGGTCAGTTTGAACTGCCGCAGTTGGGTCAATAGCTTTTATTGCCTCTGTAATAGTGGCGCCGCAAGCAGAACAAGCCATATTTGGAACTTTGAGTTCAAGTGTCATGTCGATTACCCTCTCAATAACTAATCTTATTTTGAATTCTCCTGTCTACTGGAGAGTCAAGGGGTTTGAGAAAATTTTTTGCCGAAATTTTCTAAAAACTTACGTAAAGTAAGCCAGCTAATGATTTCAGCTTCAAGAACAGATTGCCGTAATTTGTGTCAAAAGCCAAAACAAACTAGAAATTTCATCCTGATTTCATTTTTGCCTGAGAAACTGAGTATAGCCTTCCCTGTTTAAAGCCCAAAGTTCAACTTATTTTTGCCATCATGACTTACCAGTACATAACCACTAATATAATTATTTGCTGCTTGCGTGCTATTTGGTTGTCATGGAGGGCACCTTTCTAACTTTTGGAATATGCTTGTTGTGGTTTGTTTTTGAGAATCTAATTTGCTAACTGGAGAAAAAATGAAGCGTATTTTGACTGCACTTGCTATCACTTCAACTCTTGTTGTTACTGCTGGTTGTGCAAGCGAAGTAAACAGTAGCCAGACACCAAGTAGTAGTGCTACGACTGTTGCGGATGCTAATCCTCATTCTGGTTACAACATGGGTGATTCCAAAACTCCTGGGGCAGAGGAAAATCCTCATGGTGGTCATGGTGGTCATTCAGAGAATTCTAAATTAGAGCCTGCAAATGCTGTAGCTACATTGACTGTCCCGGCTAAAGTCACTAATAAGGCGCCTATCGCTCTAGCGATTGATGTAAAAGACAAAGAAGGTAAACCAATTGCCAATTTCGATAAATTCCAAGAAAAATTAATGCATTTGATAGTCGTTAGTGACGACCTTCAATCTTTTAATCATATCCATCCTACATATAAAGGAAACGGACGCTTTGAAGTTCAAGCCGATTTTCCACAGCCTGGAGATTATACACTATTCAGTGATTACAAAGTAGCTGGTAAAGCCGAACAAGTGTCAACTTTAAAAGTTCAAGTTCCGGGTACAAATTCTAATACACCAAAAATTGATTTAGCAACTACTAAAACTTTCGGTAATACAAAAGCTAATCTAAAATTATCTCAACCAACAATAAAAGCTGGACAAGAAGTACATTTGATTTTTAACTTATCAGATGCAGCTAGCAACCAACCACCAAAAGATTTACAAAATTACTTAGGTGAAAGAGGACACTTAGTCATCCTCAAACAATCATCACCGCTAACCGAAGCAGACTATATCCATGCTCATGCGATGAAAGATACTCCCCCAGGTGAGATTCATTTTATTACTAGTTTTCCGCAACCAGGTAAATATAAGATGTGGGGACAGTTTAATCGTAATGGCAAGATTATTACTGCTGACTTCTGGGTTGATGTGCAATAGTTGTGCTAGCATTTCATCTTAATTTCATTTTGATTTACTAAAATAAATTATAGAAACGAATTCCTCATGTTTCGCCAAAACCACAGCTTTATAGGTGTAAACATATCTTTTATATGTTTATTACTATCAAGCTGTTTTTATTAAAAACAAAATGAACTATAAAAATTTCATCATGATTTCATTTTGATATAATAAACTCAAAGTTGAAAACATCTGACTAGATTCTCAGAGATACTGTTTTTAGGCTTTTAGCTCTACTAATATGTTAGGGCTAGAAGCCTTTATTTATATTGATTTATCTGCCTGAAATTAAATGATAACTTTCAACACAGCCTGCAAGAGGTAAGACTGGCATCCTTAGCCTTTTAAAAAAATTTTGTGTCCCTCTTGACTCTCCAGTTAGGTGGAGCATTTAAGGTAGTTTGAAACGAGGTTAAGTTATTAAATCATACACCTAACTCTCCCTTTATCACGCTACTCAGCAAGGAGGAAAGATGGCTAAGATTGGCTTGTTTTACGGAACTCAAACAGGGAATACTCAAACAGGAGCCGAACTTATTCAGAAAGAGTTTGGTGGCGACAGTGTTGTTGATATCTACGATATTTCTAAAGTAGAATCAAGCGATTTTTACGACTACAACTATATTATTATAGGTTGTCCTACCACCGAATGTGGGTGAATTGCAAGACGACTGGGATAATTTCTTTGACGAGCTAGACAATATAGACTTTAGCGGCAAGAAAGTTGCTTACTTTGGGGTTGGCGATCAAAATGACTACCCATACAAGCTTTGGGGACAGTTTAATCGCAATGGCGAAATTATCACGGCTGATTTTTGGGTAAAGGCAACTTAATAAAAAGTCTTGACTTCAAATTTGTGTAAATTTTACATCGCTCTAAATGTTTAGTTATGGAATCTTTTGAATCTCAACGTTCACATGGTAAACGTTTGTTGGCGCCATTAACACTAGGTTTCTGGGCAATGTTAGCATTGCTTCTGCTTGGTGGGGGTGTTGGGTTTTGGTGGTTTATGGCTCCGGGCAAAGAATCACCCCCAACAGTACCTGGGCAACCCTCGGCAACAAAAGTGCAAGTTACAACATTGCAATCTAGCACTATAGAGGAAAGTGCAGAATTTGTTGCAAATCTGGAGTCTCGTCGCTCTGTAACTTTGCGGCCAAGAATTCAGGGTCAGGTTTCTCAAATATTTGTTCGGGCAGGAGAGAGAGTTAAAAAGGATACTCCTATTCTGAAAGTTGATGCCAAGCAGCAACAAGCTTCTGTTGACAGTCGAATTGCAGCTTATCAATCAAGTCAAGCTGATTTAGAAACTGCTCAAGCAGAACTAAAAAGCGCCCAAGCAGATGCAAAAAATGCAACAGCGGCACTTGGAGCCTTAAAAGCTCGTCGAGCTTCTGAACAGTCTGATTTAAGACTTAATCAAAGCGAGTACGAGCGGTTCAACCAACTGTATAAAGAAGGCGCCAGCAGTTTACAAATTTTAGAACAAAGACGAAACAGCTTAGAGACGGCAAAAGCCAAGCTTGCTCAAACGGATGCTGATATCGCAGCCCAAGAAGCAATGATTACTAGGGCACAGGCAGTAGTTTCTAGGGCAAAGGCTACAATTGTTAAGAACCAAAAGTTAGTTAATCAAGCTAGGGCAAATATTAAGGAGCAAGCAGCGGAACTTCAGTTTTATACAATTACCGCACCGTTTGCAGGAATCGTAGGTGATATTCCTGTTAAGGTAGGTGATTTTGTTGATACGTCTACTCAGTTAATAAGCGTTTCTGAAAACGGTTTATTGGAGGTTAATATTTCGGTTCCAGTGGAACAGGTGGCTCAGTTGCGGTTAGGAAGCGATATTGAGCTAGTAGATGGTCAAAAGCGTAATATTGGCACTAGTCGTGTATTTTTCATTGCACCTAATACAGCAAATCAAACGCAATCTGTACTTGTTAAAGCTCTGTTGGATAATTCTCAACAAAAAGTGCGAACCGACCAGTTTGTTCGAGCGCGGATAATTTTGGCTCGGCGCCCTGGAGTTCTCATTCCCACAACTGCTGTAACCCGTTTAGCTAGAGAGGCGTTTGTGTTTGTAGTTGAGGAACGCTCATCGCAGTCTGCCCAACTTCTGTTTGTAGCTCGGCAAAAACCTGTTGAATTAGGCGGTATTGAAAATAACCAATACCAAGTAATTAAAGGATTGCGACCTGGAGAACGAATTATTACCTCTGGTTTGCTCGGTTTAAGGGATGGCGCGTCAATTATTCCTGAACCAGAAAAAAGTAATTAATTATTGATGTTTCTTTGTGCTGTTTAACTATGTTCGCAGATTTTTTTATTAAGCGACCCGTTTTTGCAATCGTCTGCTCCTTAATAGTTTTGGTGTCAGGACTAATTAGTATACCAATGTTACCTATAGAGCAGTATCCAGACATTAGCCCAGTTCAAATTAGCGTCACTGCTAACTATGTCGGCGCCAGTGCCCAAATTGTTGAGGAAACCGTGACATCGGTTTTAGAGCGACAAATTAATGGGGTCGAAGGTATGAGATACATGAGTTCGACCAGCAGCAATGATGGTACTAGCACAATTACTGTTACTTTTGAGCAGGGTTATGATATTAATGTTGCAGCTTCTGATGTACAGAATCGTGTTTTGTTGGCACAACCTAAACTGCCAGAAGTGGTACAACAAACAGGAGTTGCGGTTACAAAACAATCAAGCGGAATTGTTTTAGCGATGGCGTTATACAGTTCTGACGACCGCTACGATGATACTTTTATTAGTAACTATGCTGATTTATATGTGTTAGACTCCCTCAGACGTATAAATGGTGTAGGGAATGTTCTATCCTTTGGAGAACGTCGTTATGCTATGCGAATTTGGCTTGACCCAAATCGTCTTGCTAGTCGTAATTTAACGGCTCAAGATGTAGTGAATGCGCTTAATCAACAAAACTTACAATTAGGCATTGGTGCAATTGGACAACCACCCGCTCCCGAAGGGCAAAAGTTTCAGATCGATTTGCAAGCTATTGGAAGGTTACGAGAACCCAAGGAATTCGAGAATATTATTCTTAAAGCTGGAAATGACGGGACGCTGATTAAACTTAAAGATGTAGGGCGGGCAGAACTAGGTGCGGAAAATTACAGTACATTTGCTAGATATAATGGTCACATCTCTGTAGGCTATCAAATTATTCAAATTCCTGGTAGTAACGCCCTAGAAATTGCTAAAGCCGTCAAGGCAGAAATGGTAAAACTAGCAAAGAATTTTCCTCCAGGATTAACATACGAAATTCCTTATGATTCTTCGTTATTTGTTGAAGCATCTTTCTGGGAAGTTGTCAAAACGTTAATTGAGTCTATTGTACTAGTTGTGGGAATCATTTTCCTTTTCTTACAAGATTGGCGCACTACTATTGTTCCTGCAATTGTAATTCCAGTTTCATTAATTGGTACTTTTGTATTTGTCAAAGTATTTGATTTTTCGCTTAATAGTTTGACTTTATTTGGTTTAACCTTGGCAACTGGGATGGTTGTCGATGATGCGATTATTATTGTTGAAGACGTAGTTCGTTTGCTTGAGGAAAAAAATATCACTCCACGTCAAGCGGCTTCTGAAGCAATGCACGAACTGTTTGGAGCAGTAATTGCAACCTCACTAGTTCTCATGGCTGTTTTTGTTCCAGTTGCTTTTTTTCCAGGAACAACAGGACAGCTATATAAGCAATTTGCATTAACAATTGCATTTTCTACTACGATTTCCACATTTAACGCCATTACATTTACTCCTGCGGTATCCGCGATGTTGCTACGTCGGGGACAACAACCGCGCGGTTTGCTTGGCTGGTTTTTTGCAAGGGTAAATGACCTTTTAGACTGGATGCGCCGAGGCTATCAAAGTATTCTCGGCGCCGTCACCCGCTTTAAAATGGTTGTGTTATTGTTATTTACTGTGTTGTTGGTATTGACTGGCTGGTTGTATATGCGCGTCCCTCAAGCATTTTTACCAGAGGAAGACCAAGGCTATTTTGTTAACCTGATTCAGGGGCCTGATGGCGTTTCGTTAGACTACACTCGCTCGGTCGTGATGAAAGCCGAAAAGGAATTGCTCAATGTTCCTGAAATTGAGGGGGTGTTTGCAATGGGTGGCGTTAGTTTTAGCGGAAACACTCCTAATCGTGGACTAATTATGACTCCTCTCAAATCTTGGTCAGAACGACAAAAACCTGAGCAATCTGTATCAGCAATTCTCAACCGGGTACGGGCGCCGTTAATGGGAATTCCGGAAGCGCCTGTTCTAGCTGTAAATCCTCCAACTATTCAGAGTCTCGGCAGTGTAGGCGGCTTTGTATTTCAATTACAAGATCGAGGAGATCAAAGTAATCGAGATATTAATGCATTAGATAAAGCCAAAAACGACCTAATTAGCCGCGCGAATCAGACCCCAGGATTGCAAGGAGTCTTTAGTACCTATACTGCTAATGCACCCCAGTTAATGGTTGAAGTACAGAGAAGTAAAGCAGAAGCTCTACAAGTTCCGATTAATGAAATTTTCAGCACGCTACAAACATTCATTGGTTCGCGCTATGTAAATGACTTCAACGAATTTGGGCGTACTTACCGTGTTTACGTTCAAGCAGACTCACAATTTCGCTCGAATCCAGAAGATGTTGGTCGCTTGTATGTGCGCTCAAGGCAAGGAAACATGATACCCCTCAGTAACGTTGTAACAATAAAATCAACAACTGGGGCACAAACAATTAACCATTACAACCTTTATCGCTCGATTGAAATTAACGGAGCAGCAGCTCCTGGTTTTAGTTCTGGGCAAGCAATACAGAAAATGGAAAAATTAGCGGCTGAGGTTTTACCCGCGAATTTTGGTTTTGAATGGTCGGGTATCTCCTTAGAAGAAGTGGAATCTGGCGGTATTGCTCCAATTATTTTCGGTTTAGGAGTATTTTTTGTTTTTCTGGTGTTAGCAGCGCAATATAATAATTTTGTCGATCCTTTAATCATTATGCTTGCGGTTCCCTTAGCAGTCTTGGGAGCTTTGTCTGCTCAATCTCTACGAGGTTTGTACAATGATGTTTACTGTCAAGTTGGTTTAGTGATGCTGATTGGATTAGCAAGTAAGAATTCGATTTTGATTGTAGAATTTGCCAACCAGCTAAGAGAACAGGGACTTTCAATTACGGCAGCAGTGGTACAAGCTGCACAAGCACGATTACGTCCTATTCTCATGACAACGGTTTCAACTTTAATCGGTAGCTATCCACTGCTTGTTGCAACAGGAGCGGGGTCTACTAGCCGACTGTCATTAGGTACAGCGGTTTTTGGTGGGATGTTTGTTTCTACATTCTTGAGCTTGTTTGTAGTGCCAGTACTTTACATCGTTATTATCAACATTCGCCAACAGTTTATCAAATCGCGCGATTTGCTTAAACATCAGTAAGTGTAAAATATATTATATACAAAACTCATGTATTGTATTACTGAGTACAAAAATACTGAAATTGGAGTTTTCATAGGGCAAGTGCGTTATAGCATCAGCCCTTGTTCTGTTGGAACTTGAATAAAAAAATTTTCGTGCGGAGTGCAGAAATTTCATCTTGATTTCATCGTGAGATGCCAAGCTAGTTAGAGGAAGCTTCATTCATCGTTGATGAATTGCTGATCTAATAAGAGTTCTTTTGATTATAGCAGTCAAGATGATGCGAAAGTTAATTAATGTTAGTGTATTGGCTATAAGTACTATAACCATTATCTATACTGGTTATGCCAGCGCTAAAGTAAATGATACTAAACCCACTAATACTGAGAATGACACGCAGTTATTCCCAGCTCAATGGCAGCTTGTCAAACAAACTTTTCAAATACGTGTTCCTAAACGTGGTAAACCTCTGAAGCAGCTAATAATTGAAACTCCCCCTACTGTAGCTGTAAGTAATGATATTAATGTTTTTGATGATAAAGGTCAAAAAGTTAACATCGATATTTCTGTTGATAATAGAAAAATCATTATAACTTTTCCAGAGACTGTTACTTCTAGCACTAGTAAGCTTTTAGTCTCACTTAACAGAGTGCAACAGCAAATTAATGAATCAGGCACTGTCTACAGTTTATCAGCAAAAGTTATTGGAAGCGATGTAGAGGTTCCTATAGGTCAAGCTCAGTTTCGTAATTTCTAGAAAAGTAGGACAAATTTCACCTTGATTTCATACTGGTCTGTCAAACTAATAAATAGAGGTAGAATACCTTTTGGAACAACGCCTCTACAAAAGAAAATAAGTTAACGGTAAGTCAGTGGTAAACTTTACCTGCTTCTATGTAAGTTCTATTGTAGGGGTGATGAATTCTGACTTCACCAAATTTTGATGTATTGATTGATAACAGGTTCATTCTTAAAAAGGAATCTGATACTTTGCTATATTTGTTGATTAAATAAGGAGCTAATATGAAAAAAGCATTAATTTATACTGCTGTCGGCGCCATTGCTGCTACGCTTTTTATTCCTGTAAGTTACGCAAGTGCGAAAGATAACAATGGAACACTTCCTCATATTGATGGTAATTCACAGTTCCCTCAAACTCGCTGGTCAAATGTTAGACATACTTTTCGCATACATATTCCTAAAAATAGTCCAAGTGTTTCTCAATTAAATATTGAAGTTCCAAATACTTTAACCTGGAGTAATAATACTAATGACGTTATTGTAGCGAATGAAAATGGCAAAAAAATTAACGCCAATATTACTACTAATGGAAAGAGTATACTAATTGCATTTGCCAAACCAGTAGCTTCTAACACTAAGCTAGAAATTGATATTAAGAATGTAAAGCAACTATTTCGTGGTAACGGACCTGTTTACAATATTAAAGCAACAATTGCTGGAAGTACAACAGATATACCTATAGGAACAGCAAGATTTCGTGTAAATTAATTTTTCCAAATTATTAAATAGTAATTAATCATCTAATTTTTCTTGCCCTAAATAAGAAAAGTTAGATGATTTTGCAGTAATTATACCATAGATGATTACAAGCAAATTTCAAAAATTATGCTTGAAATAATGAACTTTAAAACCTAAAATTTCATTTTCATTTCATAAACAGCTATCACAATAATAAATATAGAGGCTATCGATTAACTAAATTAAACAAGGAGAATAGAGATGAAGAAATTGATTTATGCCACAGCTTTTACCTTAGTTCTTGCATCTACAGTTCCTTCAGCTTGGGCAAGCAATCCAAATGATGCGAACATCACCCATCTAGGAAAAAGTGCTGCTATTCCTATAGATTCCTTAGTGCCAGATGCTACTCATAAGTTTGATGTTCATGTTCAAGGCAAAGCTGTTTCAGAATTGGCAATTGATATACCCGAAGAAGTAAGTGTTAAAGGAATTGTAGTCAAAAATAAATCAGGGCAAAAAATTCCTGCGACAGTTTCAATAAATGGTCGAAAAGCAACAGTAGCATTTTCAGAACCTGTAGCTTCTGGAAACTCACTGACAGTCTTTATGAATGGAGTTGACGGTCCTGATTATGGACAAACTTTGCATTATCGAGTATCTGCAAAGTTTGTCGGAATGAATGGAGATATTTCTCTAGGTTTAGCTAGAGTTCAAACTTCCCGTGACTAGATTGCAAAATAAGTTAGTAATCTGAGGGTGGGTAGCTGACATCTTGCACCTGGTCTAGAAACCGGGTTTCTTGCGACAAACTGCACTAAAAAAGCTTAATCTTTCGTACAGAAACCCGGTTTCTTTTGCCTTATTGTGAATGGTGCAAGATATAAGGTAGTGAATTTAACCTACCCTAGCTAACTTTTCGGTTTCGTCTCAAGCAAATAATTTTTCATTTCATTAGGTTTTGTAATTTTAATTATGAAGACAATTATCATCCGAAGTGTATCAATTTTTGCAATTCCTTTCGGACTAGCTGTGCTAAGTAATGCTTTTAGTAGCAGTGTTTACGCGCAGTCACAAGAATTTCCCAACACTAACACACAACAGCAAAATAGTTTCAGCAACAGTGCATGTAACTCTGTTCCTCCAGCAAGACCGACTGGTGGAGCAACTTCAACAAGGCTTCAAGTTTTACAACAATGTTACAAAAATACTCCGAGAGGCACTATACAATCAACCGCAGGTGTTTGTGACCTACCTCCCGCAAGACCAACTGGCGGAGCAACTTTAAGAAGACTTGAAGCCCTTCAGGAATGTTATAGAAAAATGTCGCAAGGGAGTAAATAATTACTGATGTATCAATTTTTTCAAAATCACTGATATTTCATCTTGATTTCATAATTACCTGTCATTATGTAACATTAGTCACTCAATATACTTCCTGCAAGCCTTTTTCATGAATTGGCTTTTCTAGACTACACCACACTTACTTAAGTTGAGTTATGCAGGAGTATATTGAGTTTTTTTATTAAAACGAGGAATATATAGATGAAGACATTAATTTATGCTACTGCTGTTACCCTATTTGTTGCATTTACAGTTCCTGCTTTTGCAAAAAGCCCAAATGATGCAAAAGTTACGCATTTAGGGAACAGTGCAGCTATTCCTAACTATGCTCAGTTTCCTGGTGCTACTCATAAATTTAATGTTTATGTCCAGGGTGAGGCTATTTCAGAATTAAGAATTGATTTGCCAGAGGATATAAAAATTAAACAAGGAATTGAAGTTCAAAATCAATCAGGTAAACGAATTCCAGCAATGGTTGACATTAATACGAGAGAAGCAACGCTTACTTTTTCAGAACCAATAGCTGCTGGTAATTCTATTTTAGTCATGATGAACGGAATTAAAACTCCAGGTTATCAAAGAACTTGGCATTATCCGGTATATATCAAAAAAGTAGGAATGACGGAAGAAATTCCACTTGGTTTAGCGCGAATTCAAACTTATGGTAGCTAAATATTAAATATACAGTCAAAACTTAATGCAATATGTTTTACGAGCCTATAAACAGTAATAGGCTTTTTTTTGTTACCTAGTATTGCTAAATTTTTGCAGTAATTGTACTGACTAATTTTGGTAATTATAATCTATATGAAGTAATTATAACCAAGGTAATTACTTAAGTAAAATTTATTTAATCTTTGCTGTCTTATTATGAAAACTAATTAATTAAGATAAAGCAAGAAATTTCATCCTAATTTCATATTTAGTTGTAAAGATAATAAATGGGTGTACAGATAATCGTTCAAGATTATTCACAAACATAAATTTGGTTATGCTGCTACATTTTAACCAAATAACAATTAAGCTATTTTAATTTTGAGTAAGAGAGTAATAAAATGATTCATGATTCGATAGTAAGTTGTGTTGGAACAACACCGCTAGTTCGTTTGCGTCGGCTATTTCCTCAAGATGGTGTTGATGTAATTGCTAAATTAGAGTTTTTGAATCCTGGTGGTAGTGTAAAAGACCGTCCCGCTAAATTTATTGTGGAAAAGGGATTGCAAGACGGTACAATTACCAGCGAAACTCATTTGATTGAAAGCACATCTGGTAATTTGGGTATCGCATTAGCTATGATGGCACGAATTTATAAGCTTTCCTTCACCTGCGTAGTAGACCCAAAAATATCACCCACCAATTTACAAATACTGAGACAATTAGGCGCCAATATTGATATGGTGCAAGAACCAGATGACCAAGGAGGATATCTGAAAACGCGGATACAGAGAGTGCATCAATTACGTAAAGTGATTCCTCACTGTTTATGGATTAATCAGTATGCGAACCAACTGAATTGGCAAGCACATTACAATGGGATTGGCGGTGAAATAATTGAGAACTTGGATGGTAATATTGATTGTCTTGTAATTGCTGTTAGTACTACAGGAACAATTTTAGGAGTAGCTCGTCGTTTACGTGAGAAGTTTCCCAAATTACGAGTTATTGCTGTTGATGCTGCCGGTTCAGTAATTTTTGGTGCTAATCCTGGAGTTCGTGATTTACCTGGTATTGGTTCGAGTCGCGTTCCGGAACTATTGAGCAGGGCTGAAATTGATGAAGTTGTTTATGTCAATGATTTAGAATCGATGCAAGGGTGCCGTGAATTAGTCGCAAAAGAAGGTATTTTTGCTGGTGGTTCATCTGGTTCTGTAGTTGCCGCTATCCAAAAGCTTCTTCCTACTTTCCCACAATCCTACCGCGTCTTGACACTGTTCCCAGACCGAGGAGAACGCTATCTTGATTTAGTTTATGATGACGCTTGGGTTGCAAAAATTCAACGTCGTACAATGGAAGCCCAAATTCAAATACCACCAGTGCTTGCTTAAATAAGTATTTTCGTTAGTTAAGTAGTTGGTATTTAAAGTTATGAGTTATTAGCATTACCTTCAATCTTTTAACCCATAACTTTTATTTGGAATATTTATACAAACAAATCTTAAGGATTTTGAATGGTTTTTTTAGCAAATTTTCAAGGAGAATTAGCAGCGTTAGGAGTAGCATTTTTATGGGCGCTGACTTCAATAGTTTACAGTAAACTGGGTAAGAAAATTCCTCCACTATTGATGAATTTAAGTAAAGGAGGAATTGCTATTGCTTTAATTATCTTCACAATTCTACTAAGTGGTCAGCAACTACTACCAAGCATAAACCTAATTCCTTTTATGCTCTTAGTTCTGAGCGGTGCAGTGGGAATTGGTATTGGTGATACTGCTTATTTCTCAGCCTTAAATCGTTTAGGGGCACGTCGAACGCTGCTGCTGAAAACATTAGGACCACCTTTGGCTGCTATTACGTCTACTATATTTTTAAAAGAACAGTTGTCCTATACAGCCTGGGTAGGTATATTGTTAACTGTCTTAGGTGTGGCTTGGGTAATTAGTGAACGAGCTACAAATGTGACGGGTACAAATAAGCAACTCATTCCAGGTGTCGGTTTTGCCCTTCTTTCCGCCTTCACGGATGCACTAGGCGCCGTTTTTTCTCGTGCTGCGCTCACAGATACAAGTGTTACTCCCTTATGGAGCGCGATGGTGCGACTTATAGGAGGAGCGTTAATACTCTTACTTTGGCTGGTGCTGGAACGAAAACCAGTTGGTGTACCAGTAAAAGAACTACGTTCTGGTAAATTATTGGGCATAATTACTTTGTGTGCATTTCTCAGCACTTATCTAGGCTTTTGGCTGCAACAGATTTCTCTCAAATTTACTACTGCTGGTGTTGCTAAATCTTTAGGCGCCACAAGTCCAATATTTGTGATACCAATCACTTTCTTTTTAGGTGATGTTGTTACGATACGGGCAATACTTGGCGTATTTGTTGCTGTTGCAGGGGTTGGGTTACTATTTATCTACCGTTAGTTTAAAATTTATTTATGTAAATAAAACCAGGGTTGCAACTCCATTTTTTCATAACTGTCAGGGGAAAAAGAAGTTTTTTCTTAGCAGAGAAATAAAAATATAACCTGATAATTCTTTTTTTACAAATATATTTATATCATTAAATTTAAGATCATAAGCATTTTATAGTGTAAAAATTTTTTTAAGGGCTAATATTTCATCCTGATTTCATCAAACTCTGTCAATCTGAGTATAGAAGTAAATCTTTATGATAGTTAGCCACCCATTATGAAATCTAAATTATCTGACTCTGTATCGAATACAGTTATTCCTTGGCACACCCTAGAAATCGAAGAAGCTTTGAAAATGCAGGAAAGCAACTTTGATACTGGGTTGACTTTTGAGCAAGCGTCGGAACGATTACAGCAATATGGAACTAACGAACTACAAGAGTTTGGCAGTCGTAAACCTTTATCTATCTTAATAGAACAGTTTACGAACATCATGCTAGTGATGCTCATAGCAGTAGCAGTAGTTTCAGCAGTTTTAGATTTACGCTCTGGCGATTTTCCTAAAGATGCAATCGCGATATCCTTTATTGTAATTCTCAATGGTTTACTTGGCTTTTTACAAGAAAGCCGCGCGGAAAAAGCCCTTGCAGCTCTTAAACGTCTTAGTTCTCCTAAAGTTCGAGTTGTGCGCGACAATAGAATATTTGAGGTGCCAGCAAAGGAACTGGCGCCTGGTGATATTATCTTTCTGGAAGCTGGAATGCAAGTAGCCGCAGATGGTCGTTTGCTGTCAGCCCAAAATTTGCAACTGATGGAGTCTGCTTTAACAGGGGAAGCACAGGCAGTTCATAAAGACTCTACTCTTCATTTACCTGAGAATGCTTCCTTGGGAGACCGTATAAATATGGTGTATCAAGGCACTGAAGTTGTCCAAGGTCGAGCAAAAGTGCTTGTTACAGCTACGGGAATGCAAACTGAACTGGGTAAAATTGCTACTTTACTCCAGTCTGTTGAAGCGGAACCAACCCCTTTACAACAACGAATGGCACAGCTAGCAAATGTTTTGGTTGCAGGTTCGCTTGGGTTGGTGGCTGTTGTAATTATCGCTGGTATTTTACAGACAGGTAGCTTTAAATACTTTGAACAATTGTTAGAAGTTTCTTTGAGTATGGCTGTAGCGGTTGTACCGGAAGGTTTACCTGCTGTAATCACGGTGACTTTAGCAATTGGTACTCAACGAATGGTACGTCACCAAGCATTAATTCGCAAACTACCAGCAGTTGAGACATTAGGCTCAGTTACTACCATTTGCTCAGATAAAACAGGCACGCTTACTCAAAACAAGATGGTTGTACAGTGGATTAACGTACCTGGTTATATTGTTAGGGTAACTGGAGAAGGTTATTCTCCTACTGGAACATTTGAATTACATACTAGTTATGCTGTAGAACACAATCCAGAATCCAATATTAACCAAACCGTTACACCGATAAAACCACAAAATTATCCAGAACTTGAACTACTGTTACTTGCCTGTGTACTTTGCAATGATGCTGTATTACAGAAAAAGCATTCAGAATGGGAAATTTTGGGAGACCCAACTGAGGGAGCATTATTATCTGTTGCTGGTAAAGCTGGTATACAACAAACAAATTTACTTTTGCAGTTTAACCGTATAGCCGAGTTTCCTTTTTCTTCTGAGCGCAAACGGATGAGTGTTATTTGCCAGAGGCGCCTGAAAGAGGAGTTAACACAAATATTCTCGCTTGATTCTTCACACCTGGCGCCTGACTCTCAAATACTGATGTTTACAAAAGGTTCGCCAGAGTTAGTTTTAGAACTTTGCACTTATTATATTGATGCTTCTGATACTTTTACATCTCAAATACTAGATGACGGGACAAGTGATAACTTCCCAACCGCACCCCACACAAAACGCTCTTTTGCTCTGAATCCAGAAAAACACGCTTATATTCTTGAACAAAATAACCAAATGGCACGTCAAGGACTGCGAGTGCTAGGATTTGCCTATAAACTTTTAGATGTTGTACCGAAAGACGACGGAACAACAACCGAACGAGAATTAGTCTGGTTAGGATTAGTTGGAATGCTGGACGCACCACGACCAGAAGCAAAAGAAGCTGTTGCTCAGTGTCAACAAGCAGGCATTCGCCCAATTATGATTACTGGAGACCACCAATTAACAGCACAAGCTGTTGCTTACGATTTAGGTATTGCAAAAGCAGGTGACTTAGTTCTTAGCGGTCAGGACTTGGAAACACTTTCTACAGATGAACTAGAGCAACAAGTTAACCAAGTTAGTGTTTACGCGCGCGTCTCTCCCGAACACAAACTACGAATTGTCCAAGCATTAAAAAATCAAGGCAAATTGGTAGCGATGACTGGAGATGGTGTAAATGATGCCCCTGCTTTACGCTGTGCAAATATTGGCATTGCAATGGGTGTTACTGGTACTGATGTCAGCAAGGAAGCTAGTGATATGATACTGCTGGATGACAATTTTGCTACGATTGTTCGCGCAGTTAAAGAAGGACGGGTTGTTTACGATAATATCCGCCGCTTTATTAAATATATTTTAGGTAGCAACATCGGTGAAGTTTTGACAGTAGCAGCAGCTCCCCTCATTGGTTTAGGTGGTGTTCCCCTCTCACCGCTGCAAATACTTTGGATGAATCTTGTTACCGATGGGCTACCAGCTTTAGCTTTGGCAATGGAACCTCCTGAACCTAATGTGATGCGTCGTCCTCCCTACAACTCCCATGAAAGTATATTCGCACGTGGGCTAGGGTTTTATATTATCCGCATTGGTATTATTTTTGCAATTATCACTATTGCTCTGATGGTGTGGGCTTATAACTATACTCAACAGTCAGGCGACCCCGAAAGATGGAAAACAATGGTGTTTACAACTTTGTGCCTAGCACAGATGGGTCATGCGCTGGCAATTCGTTCTAACACGCAATTAACTTTACAGTTGAATCCGTTCTCAAATCCTTACATACTTGCCGCAGTTTCATTGACAACTATTTTACAACTAATGTTAATCTACGTTGCCCCCTTACGTAGCTTCTTTAACACTCACTTGTTAAGTATGCCAGAACTAGCCATATCTGTAGGATTTAGCGCTTTGGTATTTGTCTGGATTGAACTAGAAAAGTTATTTATCAAGTATTTTCTACGTTAGCAAAAATAATCAACAACATTTCATCCTGATTTCATATCTACCTGCCATGATAATTAATAGCTCTGTAGACTCTTTGTTAAAAAATTGGCTTTGATAACTCCTCTAGCACCAATGGGGCAAAAGAGTCTAATGAGTTTTCCTTAAACATTATTTTTTAAGGAAAATTTAACTTTTTCGTAGTTCATTATACAATTTTTCTTTAAAACCTGAAAATTTCATCCTGATTTCATCAAACCCTGTCAAGCTAATCTTTAGGGGATAACCCAGTTACTAACTATGCTTATTTTACAAACCGAAAACGAAACTTTAACTACTCAATTTGATATGCGGGTATTGCTAGTCGAAGATGAGCCGGATTTAGGAGCAGCTATCAAGCGTACTCTTAATCAGCATATGTATTTGGTTGATTGGGTAATGGACGGTACAGAAGCGTGGGCATATCTAGAAAATAGCTCGGCGCAATATACTGTAGCTATTCTCGATTGGATGGTTCCAGGCTTTACTGGTTTAGAATTGTGTAAAAAAATACGTTTGAAAGGAAATTCTCTACCTGTTTTAATGCTTACTGCTAGAGATAGGATGGAAGATAAGATTGCTGGTTTAGATGCAGGCGCCGATGATTACCTAGTAAAACCGTTTGGAATGGGAGAACTATTGGCAAGGTTACGAGCTTTGCAGCGTCGTTCGCCGCAGTTCCAACCTCGACAACTTGCTGTTGGTAATCTTAGTCTAGATTATAGTCGCAGCGCAGTTGTTAATCAAAATGCATCAGGAGAAAAACAAGTAATTTCTTTAACTAATAAAGAATTCCAACTTCTGGAATATTTTATGAAGCATCCCAACCAAATTGTTACTACTGAACAAATTCGCAATCAACTATGGGAAGTGAATGCAGAAACAGGTAGTAATGTGGTGGCAGCACAAATACGTTTGTTGCGTCGCAAGCTAACTAACAGTGGTTGCACTAACCCAATTGAAACTTTGCACGGTCTGGGATATCGACTTAATTCGACTGATGAATCAAAATAAACTTTTTCGGCTTACTCGCGTTCGTTTAGCTCTGTACTATGCGCTTGTCATGGGTTTAATTTTAAGCCTATCCGCCTTCGGTTTTTACAGAGCAGTGTTTCATGCTCATGTAGTAGCTTTAGATAGTGAAATTGAGTCGGTAGCAGGAACACTCCACGATAGTCTCGAATTAAAACTACAGCAGCCTGGACGTTTGGAACCAATTGCACATCAACTATTTCCAAACATAGATAATTGTACCATTGGAGCTAGTTGTATTCAACAACCACTCGATTCTAAACGTCATTTCTTAGGTATTGTTACCAAAAGTAGCTACTACGTGCGGTTTTTTGATACTTCCGGAAAATTGATTGCTACAGCTGGTTCTTATCCACAGGGTTTACCCACTGTTTTTAATCAAAAAACTTGGCAGTTTATTAAAGATAGCAAGGGCAAAGAGTACCATCAAATTACTGTAAATTTGCATACTCAAAGTCATCAAGATTGGGGCTATATGCAAGTTGGGCGAAGTTTGGAAGAGTTTAATGGTT
This sequence comes from Calothrix sp. PCC 7716, assembly GCF_019977735.1. Taxonomy (GTDB): domain Bacteria; phylum Cyanobacteriota; class Cyanobacteriia; order Cyanobacteriales; family Nostocaceae; genus Dulcicalothrix. Next base: position 9,365,348 of record NZ_AP025018.1, read on the forward strand.
ATCTTGATAGTGTAAAATTAACTTTAGTATTAGGGTTGCCAATTGCAATGGCGATGATTGCTGTTGCGTCTTGGTGGTTAGCAGGATTAGCAATGCAGCCAATATATCAATCCTATCGGCAAATTCAACAGTTTACAGCTGATGCTGCACACGAATTACGAACACCTTTAGCTGCTACAGGCGCCACTGTAGAGTCAGCATTGCTATCGCCACAATTAGCTCCAGAAGAAACGCGCGATATTTTACAAACTATACACCGTCAAAATCAGCGACTTACAACTTTAGTTGCTGATTTACTAATGTTAGTACGTTTAGATAAACAACCTATTAAACAACGAGATATTTGTTGTATAAATGATATTGTCTGCGACTTAATAGAGGAATTTGAAGCAATGGCATCTGCCGCAGAAATAACGCTGACATCGGTAATTACAGTACATCAACCATTAAATATTATTGGTAACACCGACCAGCTTTATCGTTTAATTTCTAATTTAATTGTTAATGCTATTCAATACACACCTAGAGGGGGAGAGGTAACAGTATTTTTAAATAAAAGCGATAATTATGCTGTAATTAAAGTCCAAGATACAGGTATTGGTATTCCCCAACATGAACTTTCTCACATTTTTGACCGTTTTTACCGTGTTGCGAGTGACCGTTCTCGCACCACTGGTGGTTCGGGCTTAGGTTTAGCTATTGTAAACGCTATAGTTACTGCACATAGAGGTAAGTTAAATGTCGAAAGTCAATTAGGCAAAGGTAGCACCTTTACAGTTCAATTACCTTTAGATATCACTGCTTTCAAAAATAAAAGTTCTATTTCTTTATTTAAAAGACTGTATTACAGCTTACGTAAGCCTAAGTAAAATATTTTATAAATTACCTATAGTAGTGTTTCAAACTTAGAAACAATTATTAACTGTTTAAGCAGCATCTCCACCGGAGTCCAAGCATAAACAACATTACGCAAACTGTATAATAGCGGATTTTTAATATGTTCCATTTGCCCAGACTGACGCGATTGCTTGACTATATGGGAATTTCGCTTAATTCGGTAAGACTCGTAAAGCTTTAATCCCTCCTGCAAGGTAGAACTTAATTGAAGAGAGTCAGCCAAAATTATTGCATCCTCAATTGTAGAAGCGGCGCCTTGATTCATATCAGGTGTCATCGGGTGAGCAGCATCTCCAAGCAGAGTTACATGCTGATCACTCCACGTTACCAAAGGGTCTGCATCATACACATCGGTTTGTATAATTGATGAATCTGGTGTACTAGCAATAATTTCGCAAACAGGAAAACACCAATTTTGATAGCGCTTTAAAAGTAATGCTGATCGGTGATCAACAATAGCTTTTCCTGGTGGAGTTAGATACGTAGCGTACCAACATAAAGTTCCATCTCCCAAGGGTGTGCAGCCAAAACGCATACCGTGACCTAAAATTGAAAGATAAGTACCATCTTTTAGTAAATTACTGCTGTTACAAAGACCACGCCAAGCAGTGTAACCAGAGTAATGTAACTGTGTATAAGGAAATAACTGGCGCCGCACTATAGAATGAATACCATCGGCGCCGATAAGTAAATCTCCCTCAACTTCTTGACCATTTTCTAAAGTCAACACAACTTGTTTATCATATTGTTTGTAACTGGTCACTCTGTTTCCAATATGTAATCTAGATTCACTAAATACTGCAAGTAAAATTTGATGCAAGCAACCTCGGTTGATTGTGATAATGGAGTTACCTAGCCTTTCCTCTAAAGCACCCAAAGCAACTTCCTTTAAAATCTTTCCTTGCCAAGTTTTCATTTGCACCCAACAAACTTTATGTCCTGCTTCAAGTACAGATTTATCTAAATTGATTTGGCGAAGGGCAAGCAGAGCATTAGGTGCAAGTGCAAGTCCCCAACCAACAGGTAGTAGCTTAGATGCTTTTTCGTAAATTTCAACTTCAAATCCAAGTCTTTGCAGGGCAATACCCAGAGTCAATCCTCCAATTCCGGCGCCTGCAATTAGAACTTTTCTAAGTTTCATGTAAACCTACGCGCGCTCAAATATGTTTTTATCAAGCTCAAAAACTGTACTATCCACTTCTTGACTAGACTCCACAGCATGTTCACAGCAAGATGTGATAAATAGAATTAAATCGGTAAGGCTATTAAATTTAATTTGCGTTGACAAAAATTGCTCATTGATTTTAGTTGGATGTAGTTTTGTTCCATTCAAAAAATATGTAGCAAATTTTTCTCTTTCTAAATTAACAATGCAATAACTTTGATTTTTCCCATTACTACAAGTAAAAATAGGTAGCAAATCGAGAGGACATTGACCTAATTTTAAATGATGATGTCCAGCTAGAGCATATTCTAGAGAAGGAAATTTAATTGCAATTAGGTTATTATCATATTTCACGTTAATCTGATTAGGCTGTGATAAATCACTTTGCCATTTATCCTTAATTTTTAGTGATTCGATTGAATGTCCTGTTGCATTGACTTGACTACAGAGTCCGTTATGCCATTGATAAAATTCATAAAGTTCTTCTGGTAATGTCCAAGAAAAATCTTTAATCTGTTCGTCAATTTTTGTACGAGTTAAACCAGCTTGTAGGCGCCTTGCCAGTTCTGGTGATTTTTTATGGATTAACTCGTCAAGTATATACAGAGCTTCCATTAAAGTTGACATAGTATTTCACCTCCTGTTTTTAAGTTTTAAACCTTGTCTATTATTATGTGAGTGATAACTCATATTTGCAACTCGCATTAATAACTCACCAAAAATGCCGCATCGTATCCGCACAAAAGCCCGAAAAATACCGCAGCAAGAGCGTTCACGTATAACTGTTGAAGCTATCTTGACGGCAACTACTCACATTCTCATCAAAGAGGGATACGATACTGCTAGTACAAATAAAATTGCTGAACGTGCGGGTGTAAGTATTGGTTCGCTGTACCAGTATTTTCCAAGCAAAGAAGCAATAGTGGCTGCACTAATAGAAAACCACGCGCAATCAATGATTTGTATAATTGAAGCAAAGTTGAAGCTTGTGTCAGATGCACCAGTTGAAATTGCTTTACGCGAATTGGTTAAAGCGTGTATTCAAGCTAATGCAATCAATCCAAAGCTTCACAAAGTCTTACTTGAGCAAGTACCACGCATTGGTCAACTTGAAAAAGTTACCGAAGTCGAGAAGTCCCTTAGAGCAATAATTCGCAATTACCTTGAGGATAAATGCGACCAAATTCAACCTCAAAATCTTGATTTAGCAGCTTTTATTCTTGCCCATACCCTTGAAAACCTAATCCACGCTGCACTGGGAGAACCTGATTTTTTAGTGAATGAGCAATTTGAACAAGAGCTTATAGCCTTGTTGATACGTTACCTCAAATCGAGTTTGGTTGTAGGTCAGGCAGGATGCCGTGAGCCTATGCACAATCTGCAATAAAAAACTATCCCCCCCTACCCCATCTATAATAAAATTTTGATTAAATAACAATCTATATTAATATCCCCTCTGGCTCAATGAACCGCTTTACGCTTTTTCACACCTTAAGAAACCCAATTTTCGCGCGTCTTTATACTGCTCAAACTACTAGTTTGTTCGGAGATGCTCTAACTTGGGTTGGTTTAGCCTTACTCGCTTTTGAATTAGCAGGTCCGAAATCAGCGGTTGTCTTATCTAGTGCTTTGACGTTGCGCGTTACTGCTTTTGTACTACTTTCACCACTAGCAGGCGCCATTGCTGACCGTTTCGACCGTAAACAAATCATGGTCATCACCCACGTTATCCGTATGGTGATTGTAGGTTTGTTGCCGTTCGTGACACAGATATGGCAAATATATATTTTGATATTTGCTCTAAATGTTTTTAATGCCTTTTTTACACCAACTTATCAAGCGACGATTCCATTGGTAACGGGACAAAATGATTACCCGCAAGCAATAGCATTATCAAGCGCAACATATCAATTACTTGGTGTTCTTGGTCCCGGTATCGCTGGAAGTGTTGCAGCATTTGTTGGTACAAGGCAAGTGTTCTTTCTTGACGCACTGAGTTTTTTAATTGCAGCAGTATTGATTTTTACTTTGCCTAATATACTTCGAGTTGAACAAAGTCAACAATCTTTAAGTAAAGGCAGAACTTGGCGTGATATCAAAAACGGTACTACTCGTTTATTTGGTGATACATCTATCCGTTATAGTTTGTTTATGCAATTAGTCGCCTCTATTGCTGGAGCGCAAATTTTAGTAAATACTGTTGGCTATGTGCAGGGGACATTAAAACTAGGAAATGTTCAGTATGGCTGGGTAATGGCTGCGTTTGGTATTGGCGCCACTATTTCTGCTGTAGCTGTTGGCGCCATTAATAGACGTTTTGCTCGTACAACTGTAGTACTGTTTGGCGCCGCGCTGATAACTCTGGCATTACTACCAGCGAATTACGCTAATTTACCAATCTTAATGTGTTTATGGTTGTTGGCAGGGGCAGGACAAAACTGTGTTAACTTACCAACACAGACTTTGATTGCTGACCGTATTCCTACTGTTGCTCAAGGACGAGTATATGGCGCCCACTTTGCTTGGAGTCATCTGTGGTGGGCTATTTCGTATCCATTGGCTGGATGGTTAGGTAGTCATTTTGTTCAAACAGAGTTTATGTACGGTAGTTTGATTGGTTTAGCTTTGCTAGCCCGAAGTGCAAATTATCTTTCAACCATACGGGCATTCTCACGAACACTTACATTATCCAATGTCACATGAACACGAACACATTCATGATGAACATCATCAACATGAGCATTCTGAGGGAATCTCTATGGGCAAACCTCATACTCATTTTCATGAACATGCAACAACTAGTTATCATAACCACTCGCATTCTCATGGTGATATTCACCATCGTCATAACCATAACTAGTAAATTTTATAATTGAATATTAGCAGTCTGCTTGTTCATTCTGATACTAGTTATCAGCAAGCAGTACTTTTATAGTACAAGTTATTTTGAATTAAAGCTCACACTTGATATTCTTGACGCAACTGTTAAATACTGATTTTTAAATTATATATAACATACAATTTGAAGTTATAAATAGTAAATATAAGTTAAATTTATGTATATACAATGTTTCTTTCCGAGTTCTTAACTTTTTGGACTTTGGACAAAAATGTTTGTTAACGTACTAATATTGTGAACAATATTTGAATCATTTTTATTTATGCTTTTTAGCTTATTAGTGGACCTTACCCAAAAAAGTCTTTCTTCAGGTGCTTCACCCCAGTGGGTCGGTAAGTTAAAGCAAAAAGGCGCCACAATTACCTTTACAGTTTTACCCGTTGGATGGGTAGGAGACTGGCATGAAAACCCAAAGCCACAGTGGATTATCCCACTATCAGGATGCTGGTTTGTACAAACAATGGACGGGGTGCGAGTAGAAATGGGACCTGGTGAAATTTCATTTGGAGAAGACCAAAATACTAAAGCAAACGTTCAAGGTCATTTTGGGCACCTTTCTGGTACAGTAGGCTCTCTTCCTTGTGTCCAGATAGTAGTGCAATTTGAAAAAACTCCAGACAGCTTAAAGTGAATTTATAAAGCTTTAAGGTAATTCAAGTTTTGCCACAACTCTCGTTTGCTGGAACAGCTTCCATCATCTTTTTCGGGTCTGGTAAGTTGAGATTTGCCATCAACTCAATAAAATCATTACGTTTGCGTCCTGCAAATCGAGGATTCCACCGTTTTTCTTCCCCAATTGTTGATACAGTATGACCTCGATAATCATGAGCAGGATAAACCAGTGTTTCATTTGGTAATGTAAATAACCGTTGTGTCACTGAGTCAAATAAAATGCCTGCATCTCCACTTTGGAAGTCAGTTCGTCCGCAACCTCTAATAAACAAAGCATCACCTGTAAACACTCGGTCATGATTGACATAAAAAGCCATATGGCTATCGGTGTGCCCAGGTGTAGCAATCGCTTTTATTTTGATACTCCTAAGTTGCAAAATATCTTCATGTTTGATGTGCTTATCTGCACAACCGACTTGCGCCTTTTCCGGAACAATACTCAGACAACCTGTAGCTTTGCGTAGTTTAGCTGTACCTGTAATGTGGTCTGCGTGAACGTGAGTTTCCAAACAAAAACGCAGAGATAACCCTAATTCTTGCAGTAATTTCAGGTCGCGCTCAACTTGCTCCAATACGGGATCAATTAAGATTGCTTCTTTTGTGCTTTCGTCTCCTAATAGATAAGTGTAAGTACTTGATTCCAAGTCAAATAATTGACGAAATAACATAATTTTTTTTACTTAACTTTTTTTTGGGAATGTGCTGAAATATAGTGTTCTAAAAACTGCTTCAACTGCGGGTTAGCATTACAGTCAAAACCTGCCTCTGCGGCTTTTGAGAATACTTGCTCTGGTGTTAATCCTTGTCGTGTTGCTAGATGCATAAACGCCATTGCACCCGCGCGCATTCCGCTAGCACAGTGAATCAAAGCTGGTTTGGGTAAATCATCTATTTGCTTGAGTACTTCAGTCGTTAATTCTTCACTAATTGCGTTCGGTTTGACAGGGATGTTTTTATATTGTAATCCAGCAGATTCGACAAGTTGTTGCTCCGATGTCAAAAAACCTTGCTCGTCAGTAGAACGCAAATTTAGTACAGAATTAAACCCTGATTGTGCCGCTTGTTGAAATTGTTCTGGTGTTAGCTGTCCACCAGCTGTCAGGTCAGAAGAAATCTTTTTAATATTTTCCATTGGTTTACCTTCACTCTATCTACCATATTACCATAGAGTAATATGGTAGAATATGTCAAAAAATGGAATTAATAAATTTATATGTTAAAAGTTTCTGCTCAAGCCTTGGGAACAGTTGCAGAGTATTTTAAAGTTTTATCAGAAGTGAGTCGCTTACAAGTGCTGTGCAGTCTCAAATCTGGAGCTAAAAATGTGACATCCATTATTGAGGTGACTGGCTTAGGACAAGCAAACGTTTCTAAGCACTTAAAAGTATTGACACAAGCAGGCATGGTAGCTCGCAAGCCGCAGGGAATCAGCGTTTACTACGAAATCGCTGACCCTGTAATTTTTGTTATATGTGACTTGGTGTGTGAGCGCCTTTCTATTCGTCTCGAAGAACAAACTCACCAGTTAGAGCAACTGCAAGCATTGCGTCAGCAGTAAAAATCGCCTTAATTCAAGCTAAAAACATATTTAAATTACCCACTACCCACAGTGCCTTCTGATAACGCAGAGTAATATATGAAGCCAACCCTTATGTCACTGTAAGGATATTATGAGCAACTATGTAAGCACAAGTTGAGCAATATATTCCTTCAAACCCTATATTCTCGTAGAGCCTAAAAGTAGAAATGGAGGTTTTGAAAGTATAAGTTGAGCGAACATTATATTTATAAACTATAAGTTGAGCAAATATTTCCTACACGCACTTACAGATGTATGGTGTTGTGCTGATATAAATCGTCGGAAAGGCTTGTACTCTAAAGAAGAGGACTATATTTTCGTTTTGTAAGCATAAACCCTTGCGAGTAATTTTGTAGGCATAAAGTGAGTTATCTGAAAACCCAATTAGTAAAAAATTGCTTATAGTTACACCTTATTGGTTTAACTGGGTTAAAAGTCAATGAACGCGCACCTAATTTGTTCGGTTTACACTACTATTTATTCCGGAAAACCGAATAACATATCGATTGTGAATCAACTTATGAAGTCCTTTAGGTATCAAAAAGCGCATAACGCGATTGAGATTACTGAGAAAAAATACATATCATCAAGGGTACGCATTTCATCCTGATGCAACGACCGCTACTGTGGATACGTATATGGTAGATGCACCCTGATAACAACGGCGCTTTTCATGTTTATTGATTGGCGCCTTTTTGTTTGTAAATAAAGAAAGAAGTCACCATCCGAACAAAAAAATAAGCATTCTCTTTTTAAACGTATATTTACGTGATTGTTAGATAGAAAAAATACTAAACTCTATTGATTTGTATAACTATACGTCTCAACAAGATTAAGTTGTTTATTGATGATGAGCAGAGGAAGTAAATGAGGGTGAGTAGAGGAGTAACACTACATTTCGTAGCATGTACGTAAAAACAGGCTATTTTAGATAATAATGTTGTTAATATTACTAGTTTAATTATTCATTTCTATGAATTTAGTCGCTTATTTAAAAAGTTTAAGCTATAGACGGTATAAATCTAGTCTTAATACTAGTAACTAATATTGCATATACATATGTAATACAAAATCGCAGTAATCAAAGGTGAGCAGAGGAGTAAATAAGGGGTGAGCAGAGGAGTAAGTTGTCGAATTAATGGAATTGGGGTAATATTGGGGTAAGCAGTTTGACAGATGGATGAAAGTACTGAGGGAATAAGGTTTTAGGAACACTGAAAATCCTCGTGTCACGAGTTCAAGTCTCGTTCCTGGCATCCCTTTAAAATCGAAGATTTCCCTTACGGAGCAAAGGTTTTAGAGGTTGAGTCGAAGAAGGTGTAATCCAATTGTTGGGTACGTTTAGGTCGATTTGAATTAAAAATTGGTGTAAAGATGGTGTAATCCTTGTCTATAATGGATAATGGATTACACCATCTTAACTCATGACTATTAAAACTGCAACTGGCAGAACTCCCAAGGGTTCTGTATCGGTCATTTTATCAAATGGTCGTATTCAGCTACGCTTCCACTTTGCTGGTAAGCGTTACTATATATCTACGGGCTATCCGGATACCCCACATCATCAAAAACTAGCCCAACTCAAGGCTTCGGAGATTGAGAAAGATATTTTGTATGAGCGGTTTGACCCCAAGGATTTGAGCAAGTATACGCCAGAAGGCGCTCCCCGTAAGGTTACACCAGTTACACCACCAAAAAAGGTTCAGCCAAATTTATCTGAATTGTGGGAGAGGTATACAGATTTGAAGCGAGGGGGCTTATCTCCAAGTACGTTGGCGAAGGATTATAAGCGAGTTGAGCGTTGTATAAATTTGCACTTACCAAGTAAGTCTGTTGATGATGCAATTGCAATTCGAGATTGGTTAATTAAGAATAAACCACCGAATTCAGCCAAGCGAATTCTCACAGAACTTTCTGCTTGCTGTAAGTGGGCGGTGAAATCAAAACTGCTTACAGAGAATCCTTTTGCCGATATGGCTTGTGACATCAGAGTACCCAGAGGACAATCTGAGGACACAGATATTGACCCGTTTACCTTAGAAGAACGAGACAAAATCATCGAAACTTTTAAGACAGAACGTTACTACAATTACTATGCTCCTTTCATTGAATTCCTTTTCATGACAGGTTGTAGACCATCCGAAGCAGTTGGTTTGCAATGGAAGCACATCTCAAATGACTTTAAGACGGTACGGTTCGAGCAAGCAGTAGTCATATCTGAAGATGGTTTGGTTTGTAAGGAAGGGTTGAAGACTCAGAGGAGGCGTTCATTTCCAGTCAATCCCAAGTTGGCAGCGCTGTTGCAGTCTATAAAACCAGAAGGCGCCACCGATGAAATGAAAGTATTTCCGGCGCCGAAAGGCGGATGGATTGATGCCCATAATCTGACAAGCAGAGGTTGGCGCCGAGTTTTAGAAAAATTGGATAGCACCATGCAGTACCGCAAGCTTTATCAGACCAGACACACCTTTATTACCGCAGCATTGGAAACACCCATTACAATGCCAGATGGAACAATTAAGATGCTTGATGCAAAGGACGTTGCCAAATTAGTTGGTACAAGCGCCAAAATGATTTACGAGCATTATGCTGGAGCTATGAAAAAATTGTTTGTGCCAGAGTTTTAGCTTGTATGCCTTTATATGAACGGTTGTGGCGAACTTGTCATGACCGTATCAGTTCTTGGATGTAAGCAACGGCGCCTGATTACAGCAAGTTTCTTTACGTATCATCAGTTACGCGCGCTCGCAATTTTGACAGGAGTGAATCTATCGTAAGCTCCCGTCAGATATCAGTTTTTTGATTAATGAAATGTACATCCACCCTGCTCAGGTCTTTTTCTACCGAACGGCAACAGTTGCCGTTCGATGGATTTTAGTTAATTAAACTACAGATAAAAAATATTCTTGCTAGCGCCTCTTTACATCCTAAAATAGTACGAAAAATTCTTCCGAGTAGTATTGTATCGGTGCCATCATGGGTCGAGAGCGCGCCTTTTGATTGGAAGGATGATAGTGCAACATCTTATTGATTCGGTTTTTGCTACTTTTTGTTTCGGAAAACCGAATTAAACATCTAAGCGCCTAAGCCAACAGTCTTTATTTGGTAAACTCAATTAACCTAACAAAACCCTAGAAAACGAGTATAATGATGCTAAACATCAGAAAAACAAATAAAAATTAATAATCTTTACGTGATGAATGACCTCTCAAATAATCTACTTCTGATATTACAAATCCTCATTTTTAGAGTGTTATAAGGATAATTGATATTTTGTTCTGTTGATACAAAATAGTACAAAGCTGAAGAGAGTGTTTTAGAAAATTATAGTTTGAGCATCGTTTATTTTGATTTTTTAGATGTAACTTACTTTTTTAGTGTCGTTTAGGCAAATCTACCGTTGTAACTTACGCTTAATTCATGTAAATAAATATATAATTTAAGTAATCTTACTGTACCTATCTGCAAGGTTATAATATTAATTTAGTAGTAGATTTATTATAAAATAATATAGTATCTTACTTTATGCAGAATCAAGAAATAGATAATTTACCAAACAATCATAAAAACTTTTTTAAAAAACAAGATAGGGAAGATTATATATTCAATATTAACCAAGGGATGACTTATAAGGAAATTTTTAGTCAGTATGATTTGAAAAGTACAAAAAAAACTATTATTCATTTTCCAGTAAATATCGCTGCTGAATTTCATGCTATTTCAAAAGAAGTATCGAAAAGTAGACCTCTCAATGATAGTGAGTGTCCCTCAAAACTATTAACAGTTCAAATGCGCTTGCTTAGTATGCAAGACCCTCAGCAAAGCTTTGTATATTCAAACGATAAAAAGCCCGGAGCTACAATATTCGACTTTAAATTAGATTTTATACCATTACAATTCTTTGTTGAAAAATTAAATTTTGGTTTAAAAATACTTCATGGTAGAAACTGGTACGATGTAAAAAAAGCAAATTATCCTACAATAAATATAGTTATTTATTGTTTTGAGGGTAAAAAAACCATATTTAAGCTTTTTAATCGTCATAATTTGAAGCAGGCCAAGAGTACAAAAAAACTTGGTTCTGCTGGACTTAATGAAATGTTAGAGCAAGTTAAAAAGGGATTTATTAACGAGTCTAACTCATATTTACATGCAGGTCGTAATCCTTGGATAAACCAAGCTATTGAGCTTCCTTACCTGTTAATCGCATCTAATCCACTGACAAATCAAGAACAAAAATTTAAAGTTAGCGTTGAAATTATAGATATTTGTGCTATTCAAGGTAATGATAAAGATTTATCAGAGATAGCATCTAACGTTAACTTTAATTATAAATCCAAGATAAATCAGGATGAAATGCATAATCTACAAGAATTTTATGAAGGCAATTGGCAAAGATTTTTAACTTATGCGAAATCTCAATGCATCTACTACGATATTTTAATAAAATATAAGGAAACTATGCAAAAAATGTATCAAGAATTATCTATTCAAGATTCATTTTTTAAAAATCCCAGGTTAACTATTGGTTCAACAGTAAAAAATTTACTCGAAGCTGCTATTCTTAATAAAGTTAAACAAGTCGATGCAATATCGGAAGGTGAAAAAATACAGAAAATAGTTAAAGAGTTACTGCAATATAATTCTCCTAAATACTTGCAAAAATTATTTGAAAAAGAAATTATTTCAAAACTAGAAATAAATGATAAAAATTATCAAAAATTAAAAGCTCATGAACTAAACGAAAAACTTTTATTAACTAAAGTAATTGGCGGTAGAACTCAATGTGGAAGAACTATATATTTGTGTGAGCGTAATAGCAATAATAGTGATGTAATTTGTTATTCAGATATTAAACAAGCATATCCTACAGTTCTAAAAGACTTGGAATTACCACTTGGACATTTAGAGATAGTAAATAACATCACACTCAAACAATATTTAAAATTACGGAACAGTGGAAAAATCTCAGAAAAATTAGAATTAGTCTATGTAACTGTTGAGGGAGAATTACCGGAATCACAAAACTTTTTACCATCAGTTACATTCATAACATCTGATTATTCAGATAATAATAACGAAAGTATTACTAAAATTTATACTCATGAAGTTAAATTATCTCCTTTTACTACTTCTACATTTGATTGGTTAGAATATGTCGCAACACCTAAACTAAGAGAATATATATATGAAAATGGAGTGGTTATAATTGGTGGTTATTATTCAAAAGAAAATTTTGTACCTTTAGAAAGCTTACATTCCGAACAAAATTTAGCTAATTTTCATCATAAAGATAAATGGACAAAGGTTCCTTTGGGAGAGATTATTGTAAATCAATTAATTAATAAACGAGAGCAGTATAAAAAGATAAAAGATGGAGGTAATTATGAGAGTGAAGCAATGAACAATCTTTTAAAATTGATGGCTAATACAATTTATGGTGTGTTATCTAGTAACAATTTTAATATTTTTAATTCTATAGTCGCAAATAATGTAACTAGTGATATTAGATTAATGGCTTGGTGTATGGAAACTGCTTTAGGAGCATTTCAAACAATAACTGATGGAGTTTCATGGAGTTTGAATAGTGTTATAATTGGAAAAAACACACGTTATAAAAAAAATCAACCCCTTAACTCGCTTCATCACTTACTCCATCGTTTACCTTCGTTTCAATTAGAAAAAGAAGCTAAAAAAAATTTATTTAGGAAAGAGCAAAAGCAAAAAACTACTAATCAGATGCCTAAGCTAAAAGAAAAAGCACGTAGCCTCCGTTTGAAAGAGGGTTGGAACCAGTTAGCTATTGGGAATGCATATTATTATAAATGGTGTGGTATTAACATAGTAGCATATAATCGCCGTAATCAACCAATTCCTATTAAAGGTTGTCAAACATATGATGATAGGGATAATCAGCATTGCTTACTTGAAATTTTAGATAAACAATTAATTCCACAACATTTAAAAGATTGCTTTCCAAAGCTTGAAAACTTTATAGATAAGTTTAAAATAGAGTCAAAAGGTCTATATACCAGCATTACTATCGATGGTATGGCAAATTATGTTTTAACTCCACCTGATTTATCTGAAGAAACAATTATCAAACGCCGAAGTCACAACACTAAACAAGGGAACGGACGAGAAGCATTAATAAAATATTATTCACGGGACTTAAGTCAGCTTGACTGTGTTCAAATTCCGATGCCTTATATTGATTCTGAAATACTGTGTTGTGCCGACTATCAGAAACATTATAAGTCAAATTATCAGTACTCTATGTTAATCCCAGGTGACTATGAAAATAAGGTAAAGAGTTTTCAATCTTTTCAAATTTCTCAATTTACTTTTCGTACATATGAGCAGTATGAAAATTTTAGAAAAGAGCATGAAAAAGCCAGAAATAAATACGGGCTTTCAACTGAAAGATATCACTGGGTCAGTGTGGATGATGAAAAAACACATACTATTCATATTAATTATAGACAAATGCTAATAGACTATGACAATGCATTATGTCCTCAACAAGTAAAAGTTGCTTCAAAGCAAAAATTTTATAAGACATATCGAAGCTACTCAAACGGAAGAAAAAGAAATCATTTAAAAAGTAATGGTTCATTAGTGCCGCAAAACAACCCTAAAGAGCAAAAAGATAAATTAAATGCAGAACTTCGGCGCTTATTTGACTATGAAGATTCTTATAGCGATATACATTACCATAAAAAAAAGTACCATAATTCAGAGAAAGAGATTTAATTAATGATAAGTAAATAATTTTACTTAAAAGTAAGGGCATACAAGAAAACGATTTTAAGAATGCACTTATGACTACAAAATCTCGGTTATATTTGGGGTAATGTAAAAAGCGCGATGGGGAATGGTATTGCCATCATCAATAGCAGCATTCGTTACTGTTGTTCCAGCAAATATAGTGAAGCTATCATAGACCAAACCAAAGCTGAGGCATTATTGGAAAACCTTGCATATTACCCAGCTATCTATGCAGCTTGGTGGTATCAGGAATCAGATATTGTTTTTGTGTTTCGCTTAGATGAAAATAATCGAACTTTGAACAAATACGCCATCAGGGCACAAAAATATACTCCCGTTTCCTTGGAAAATAAATCCAAACAAATAAAACAAGTATTGCTGTGCCCTTTTATACGTTGTTGGCAATTTACGTATACCCAACGAATACTAAACCTCGTGTCTAGTCCTCAGCACTAATTACATACCAATCACATAGAAGGGGAGAAGAATAAAATGTCTTACAATTACACTCAACTAATCCGTGATAACCAACAACTTACATTGGATTTGGCATTCCAATTATACCCAGATTCAATATTGGAAATCCCACTGAATAATCGACGAAGTATAAAGCAAGGCTTTGATTATAAAGTAAAAAGCGCGATGGGGAATGGTATTGCCATCATCAATAGCAGCATTCGTTACTGTTGTTCCAGCAAATATAGTGAAGCTATCATAGACCAAACCAAAGCTGAGGCATTATTGGAAAACCTTGCATATTACCCAGCTATCTATGCATAATGGTGGTATCAAAAATCAGATATTGTTTTTGTGTTTCGCTTAGATGAAAATAATCGAACTTTGAACAAATACGCCATCAGGACACAAAAATATACTCCCGTTTCCTTGGAAAATAAATCCAAACAAATAAAACAAGTATTGCTGTGCCCTTTTATACGTTGTTGGCAATTTACGTATACCCAACGAATACTAAACCTCGTGTCTAGTCCTCAGCACTAATTACATACCCCATATAACACTCACATTTTGTAGTCAGATTGATTAGCTTTTTACTCTGAAAAGCTTATTCCACAAGCTTTTACTCTCAAATGATGCCACTGTTAGGTTCCTGCCTTAATTCCACCAAGCCTTATAATACGACCGACAGAAGCATACACAATGGTTTACACTTATTTCTATTAAAAACTGCCGCACCAGAAGTATTACAGCTATATGCTCCATAGTTAAGCGTGTAATTACTACCATTTATAGGTGCTGTATTAATGCACTATTAACTCATTGCCAAGACATTTTAAATAACTGCGGATATGATGGGAACTAGCCGATTGTCAAAGACGCGCGTTATATAAAAAAGGTAGTAGTTAGGGATGCAGCCAGTTTTTCAAGTAGGGCAACTAGTATGCTTACGAGCAGAACCGTCAAGATTAGGGCCAATTATAGAAATCCTTCCACCTGTTAGCGGGCAACATCGCTACCGTGTTTTTCATTCTCTTACTCAGATCGGCGAATATCACGAAGAGCAATTGCTAGCGGTTGATGACACATCCAATAAATTCACAAAAATTACAGAAATTCTTACCGCAGGTCAATGGCTAGAAGTTGACAAGTTTCGTGCCCAACTAACCGCATCCCGTCTCTCTAATCCACAAATTGATAATCTTTATGCTTTACAAGCAGCAAGAATTCAGTTTATACCTTTCCAGTTTAAGCCTCTACTGCGTTTTCTCCGTGCAGAACAACCCCGTCTTTTAATTGCAGATGAGGTTGGTGTTGGAAAAACAATTGAGGCAGGTTTAATATTACGGGAGCTACAAACTCGCCAGCAGTTAGAAAAAGTACTTATAGTCTGCGGTAAGAAAGACCTTGTACTTAAATGGCAAAAGGAGATGCGCCGTTTTGATGAGGATTTCCGTCCATTGACAGCAGAAAATCTTAGTTACTGTTTGCGAGAGTCATATTTAGATGGTACGTGGCCGCAGCAATATTCACGTGCCATAGTCCATCTGGAGTTACTCAGAATGGAAAAATATGTTTTAGGAAAAGGTAAAACTAAAAGTAGTAAGTATCAACCTGGCTTATTAGGACTTGAACCTCCGCCCAAATTTGACTTAGTTATTGTTGATGAGGCTCACCATCTCAGAAATCCTGAGAGTTGCTCCCATGAAGTTGCTCAATTTTTATGCGAAATTAGCGATGCTGTTATTTTTCTCTCTGCTACACCTTTACATCTTGGTAATAAAAATCTTTATACACTGTTAAATTTGTTACGTCCAGATTTATTCTTAGATGAAACAGTATTTAACGAAATGGTTGAGCCGAACCGCTATATCAATCAAGCTATCCGCTCTATTCGTCATCAGGCACCGGGAGGTAGTTGGCATGACGCAGCACTTGAGGCATTGAAAAAAGCTGCACAAACGAATTGGGGGAAAAAAGTATTAAATAAAGATATAAGATTTATAAATTGGTGTCAAAGGCTTAGTAAAGGCCAAAATTTGAATGATGTAGAAAGAATTAGTTGTTTACGAGATTTGGAAGAAGTCCATACTTTAGCTCACATAATGAATCGTACCCGGAGACGAGATATTGGCAAGTTCACGATAAGAGAACCACAAACAGTTCTTGTACCTTTTACACAAAAACAGCAAGAATTCTATGAAGCATTATTAGAATTTCGTACTCAAATGCTTTTGCAAAGTCATGATGCACAGATTGTTCGTTTCATTTTAGATACGTTAGAACGTCAAGTCTCTAGTTGTTTACCAGCACTGGTGCCATTATTAGATGCATTTATTAGTACTGGTAGATTTAGCTCCCAAGTTGCAAGCGATGATGACTTTGATGAACAAGAACTTGAATTATCGTCCGAATTAGTAGAACAGGCAGAAAGGCTTCGTCAATTAGCAACTAAACTTCCTAAAGAAGACCCCAAATTTGATAAATTGCTAGAAATTATTCAAACAACCGTATCAACTCATTCTGGACCAGGTAAGGTTCTAATATTTTCATTTTTCCTTAAAACAATATTTTATTTAGAGCAAAAATTGCAACAAGAAGGCATACGAATTGCAATAATAACTTCTAAAACGTGCGATGAGGAACGGGAGATGTTACGCGAGCGTTTCCGATATTCACGAGAAAATCCAGATGCAATCGATGTTTTATTATCCTCGGAAGTTGGATGTGAAGGTTTAGATTATGAGTTTTGTGACCGACTTGTAAATTATGATATTCCTTGGAACCCAATGCGTATTGAGCAGCGTATTGGGCGAATCGACCGTTACGGTCAAAAAAGTGAAAAAATACTTATATATAATTTTGTCACACCAGACACGGTTGAGGAGCGTATTTTCTTTAGATGTTTTGAGCGCTTAGGAATTTTTCAAGACACGATAGGCGATTTGGAAGAAGTTTTGGGAAATACGGTGCAAGATTTAACTCGCATTGCACTTGACCCAAATTTAAGCCAGCAACAGGCAGAACAAAAGGCACAACAGAAGGCTGATAATGTGCTGCGTTTAGCAGAGGAACAACGTCGGCTTGAATCTGAGGGCAATAATTTATTAGGTTTAGATACAAGTTTCACAGAAGAGGTCGATACCTTAATCGCTCAAGGTAGATTTGTCAAGCCCGATGATTTGCGGCAAATGATTGCAAAATTTTTGGCACAACCTAGTTTTGGAGGACAAATTACTGTTGATAGCCGCCATCCTGGGCTATATCGACTACGACTAAATAAAGATGGAAGAAATACTTTACTGGAAAAAGTACGTGAATTAGATAATTTTAACCGTACAACTCGAATGTTTGTAGATTGGCTAGAAGGTAGCGAAATGTATTGGACAATTACCTTTGACCAGCAAACAGCCCTTGAAAATCGAGATACCCCATTTGTTACACCAATCCATCCACTCGCGCGTCTTGCAACACAATATTGGGCAAGTATTGACGAGCCATTAGTTACCCAAATTCTTATCCACGATAATTCTTTACCGTCTGGACGCTATTTATTTTCATGTGACCTTTGGGAAACAGTGGCAGTTAGACCTGAAACTCAGCTAGTTTCCCAGGTTTGGAATTTGGAGCGCTCTTGTTTGGCGCCTCCTGTTGCAGGAATACTGGGGCGTTTATTAAGCAATGCTGAACAACCATCAGAATTTCTTGATATAGAACCTCGAAGCATTGAGCTAGCTATTCAGCAGTTAGACGAAGCCGCGCATCAGCAACGTTTAGATGCACTAGCTACATTACGTGAGCGTAATGATAATCTATTGAATAACAAGCTAGCTTCTTTGGATAGTTACTATCAAAGTCGCCACACTAAAGTAGAAAATGACCTGAGACAGGCAACCAACGAGCGAATCATAAAAATGAAAGAAGCCGAAGCTCGGCGCCTGCAAAGGAATTATGAAACTAGGCGCCGAGAATTAGAGAACCACCGAGAAGCTGATATTGTTAGTAAACGAATTGCTGTGGGTATCCTAATAGTAAAACAGGATACAGAAAATGAGCAGCAACTACCTAGAAATAACAACTGACAACATCCGGCGACGTGGCGAAGACTTTGATGACATTGGTTCTTTTGTTGCGGAGCAATTGTATAGCGACCGAACTCACTTTATATACGAATTACTGCAAAACGCTGAAGATGCTCTTGCCCGACGGCTTAAGAGTGAGCCAGATAGCGATTTTCCTAAAAGTGTAACCTTCAAGCTGTATCCTGACCGCTTAGAAGTAAGTCATTTTGGAGAAAAATTTTCAGAGAAGGATGTACGTGCGATTTCAGATATACTTCGAGGAACTAAAAAAGATAATAATAAACAAATTGGTAAGTTTGGTATTGGGTTTAAATCAGTTTATGCCTTTACTTCGACTCCAACAATACATTCGGGAAATGAACACTTTCAGATTGAGCGTTATATCCGGTTATCTGGCATAGAAGCAAGAGAGTTATCAGAAGGAGAAACACTATTTATTTTCCCGTTTAATCATCACTCAGAATCACCAGCTAAGACATTTAACCGCATCAATAATTTCCTTAACTCATTAAAACCACGTATTCTCATATTTTTACGCAATATTGAAGAAATCTCTTGGAGTGTAGAAAATAATAACGGTCAGACTGTAAATGGATATTATAGACGGGAACCTGAGCAAATAGATGTTGGTTGTCATCAAGTTTCTATAAAAGGTAAAAATCCAGAGAAATGGTTGATATTTAGTAAGTTAATGCCAAATACTAATGTAGAAGACAATGTAAAAGTAGAAGTCGCTTTTCTGCTTGGGCATGATCAATCTACTGGTGCAGAACAAATTATACCTGTGAATACTGGCTCGCCTTTATTTGTATACTTCCCCACAGAAATTGAAACAGAATTAAAATTTTTGATTCAAGGGCAATATCGAACTACACCTGCGCGCGATAACATTCTTAGAGATGATGATTTTAATAAAAATTTAATTGCGCTTACAGCAACACTAATTGCAGAAGTCTTGCCAAAAATTCGTAAACGAGGTTTATTAAAAGTTAGTTTTCTTAACATATTACCAATACGTAAATCTGATTTTGATAAAAATTCTTTATTTCTCCCACTTTTTGATGAAGTAAAATCTACATTTCAACAAGAAAATTTACTACCTACTACTGAAAAAGGTGATTATATTTCATCACAGCAAGCAAAATTAGCTCGCAGTAAAGATTTACGTCAGTTGTTATCGCAAAAACAACTAAAGCAATTATTCGGAGATACTTATAAATGGTTATCAGATGAAATTACTTTAGGTAAAACACCTGATGTGTATATATATATTAAAGATGACTTAAAAATACAAGTTGTTGAGCCAGAAGAGTTCGGACGACAATTAAATAAATCTTTTCTTGAGCAACAGACAGATGAATGGCTAGCTCAGTTTTATTCTTTTTTAAATAGTCAAGCAGCACTATGGAGAAGCGATGGAGTATTAAGAAATAAAGCATTTATTCGGTTAGAAGATAAAACTCACGTGGCGCCATTTAACAGAGACTTACCAAATGCTTATATTGTTTTGTTACCAAATGAAAAGACAGAATTTCCTATTGTTGCAAAAGCTATTATTTCAAATAAGGTATATGGAAAAGATGCTCTTAGGTTTTTACTAAATCTTGGGTTATCTCAACCAGATGTATTCGATGAAGTGATGAGTAAAACAATTCCAAAGTATGAACAGGGAATTATTAAAATCACTGATGTTATTGCACACGAGGAAAATATTAGTAAAATTATACAAGCCTTAAAATATGTATCTGTTTCAAATACTAATAAAGACAAAAAAGAAAGATTAATTCATAAACTTAAGCAAACAAACTTTTTGCGTACTATTAACTGTGTCAGTAACAGAAAAGCTTATAAAAAGCCTGGTGACAGAATAGGGGAAATAATATATTTTCGTTCTTCTGAGTTAGAGGTTTATTTTAGAGATAATCCTGAAATTTGGTTTCTGGATGAAACATCACCAGAGAATGAGCTATTTGCTACTCTAGGAGTACTTCATAAAGTAAAAGTTGATTGTAGAAAACCTGGAATTGATGGCAATGTTATTATTAGTAATTCTCGTGGTAATCATAAACGAGGATTAAAAGGATTTGACCCAAACTGTGAAATAGATGGATTAGCCTTTGCTTTAGCAAATCCAACAATTGGTAAATCTTTACATATATGGAACACTTTATTAAGAGATAATCTACAACATGTATCAGGTGAAGTTCAATCATCTACAAATAAAACATTTACTAATATAGAATCCTCAGTCAAAATTGTTTCTAAATTTGGTGCCCTTGTTCGTGATAAAGCATGGCTGCCTGATAAAAGCGGTAAATTTAAAGTGCCTAATAAATTATCTCTTGATGATTTGAGTGAAGATTTTATCAAAAGTATACCTTTAGCGAAAAGTTTAGGAGTTGTACCAGCGAAGTCATTGCAAGAAATAGAGGAACAGATATCTAAAATATTGAAAAAGAAAATTAGTATCGAAGAAATAGACTTCTATGTGAAGAATATAGAAGAAATTAAAAAAATAATTAGAGAAGATAAAGTTAAAAACTTTCATGTTAAAGATACTTCTCATAATACTAAGAATGAGACTCAAGAAGAAACTGATTTAGATTATCTTGCAGCTCTGAGAGAAGCATTTAACCAACCAGGACAAACAAGGTTGCTTGATAGTCATTTCCCATTAGCTCCTATTCCTAATCCTAAAGATAGAGAAAACAAAGTAAAAAGTGAAATTAGAGATAGTAAAAAGCAGGAACCTCTTCGAGTAGAGCGTTTCAAAAAAGTGCCCGTAAATCAATGGGAATCAAAAAATACTGAGATTGTCAGAGGTTTTCTCAAAAATGTATACGGAGGAAATTGTCAAATTTGTGATAACACTTTTCCAAAAAGGGATGGCTCCGCCTATTTTGAAGGACTTTATATAGTATCTTTTTCTAAAGCAAGATGGATTGACAGACCAGGAAACGTCTTATGTTTGTGCCCTAACTGTTGTGCTAAATTTCAGCATGGCTCCGTTGAAGTTAATGAAGACATAGTTGAACAAATCAGGAGGTTTAAACCCCACAATGCTGGTGGCTCAACAGAATATAGAGTAAGTATTCAACTTTGTGGAGAACCAGCAGGAATTAAATTTAATGAGAGGCACATGATCGAGATGCAGCAATTGACTGAAGTCGCTGCCGAAGACGATTCATAATATATTTTCATGTATTTATGATGGCGCCAGTTTTAAAGAAGCACAATTTAGCTTAGGTAGTATATCATACTTCTTAATATTAAGGGCAAATAATTGGTAATGGCTAATCTGCTTGCTGGTACGGAAGTTGAAGCACGGAATTTGCGTTGGGAGGTGGTCGGCGCCACCCAGTTAGGGCAACAAACTCTTTACAGGTTACGCTGTTTAGAGGGGGAATTACTTGGCACCGAATTTGACATCCTCCATCCTTTTGAGTCTGTGGCGCCAATAATTCGTGACTTGCGTCCAGATAAAGCGGCGCCTTTAGCTAATTGGTTAGTTTATCATCAAGCTTTTTTGTTAGAACAAGCTTTGGGAAGTGATGCTTTGCTCGCTGTGCAACCAGGTCGTTTGCGTGTAGAAGCGTATCAATTGGTTCCTGTGTTACGCGCTATTCGCATGAGTCGAGTGCGGTTACTGCTTGCAGATGGGGTAGGTTTAGGAAAAACTATTCAAGCTGGGTTAATTATTACCGAGTTAATGGCGCGACGGGTAGCGCATCGTATTTTAATTGTATGTCCAGCAGGACCATTGTTGCAGCAGTGGAAGTTGGAAATGGCGGAACGCTTTGGTTTGCGGATGGATGAAGTGAACCGAGGTAGGTTAGAAGAAATTCGACGTAGTGCTGAGTTAGGCGCCAACATGTTCGATTATATTCCTTTGGGTATTGCTTCGATTGATTTTCTTAAGCAAGAGAAAATTCTGGAGTTATTAGAGCGCGCGAGTTATGACATGGTAGTGCTGGATGAAGCGCACCATTGTATGGACTTAGGCAATATTGAAGAAAGGGAAGACTCTCAACGGCGCCGTTTAGCATCTGTTTTAGCAAGACGTTGTGATTCATTATTATTGTTAACGGCAACTCCTCATGATGGAAATGACCGTTCGTTTGCTTCGTTATGTGAATTATTAGATTTGTCTTTAGTAGATGGTGTGGGAAATTTAAGAGGAGAACGTTATCGTAATCATGTTGTTCGTCGTTTAAAGTCGCATATTCCCAACCGTTTTAAAAATCGCATTGTCGAACCAAAACCAGTTGTTACCAATAGTAATGAGCATCCTGATTATGTAGCATTACAACAAGGTTTACTAGAGTTTTTGGCGCCAGAATTGCGGAAAGCTTTTCAAAAGAAGCGGTATAGCGATGTTTTAGCTTTTCTCGCTTTGCTCAAACGTAGTGTTTCTACGGTAGATGCTTGTAAAGCTACGCTCTCAGTAGTTGCAGAAAGATTTCAGCAGCTATTAACGTCTGGTTCAGAAACTCAAGAAAGTCGTCGTCAGCGGTTAAAAAGTTTGCGGGAATATTATCGTAAGATAGAACGGTTTGGCACGGTAAGTTTTGAAGAAGAACAAGAACAATTTACCCTAGAAACAGAAGAATTAGCCCAAAAGCTGGCAGAATTACAAAGAGAAGTACGTTCTGAGTCTCGTTCATTAACTAAAATTTCTAGTTTTGTTGAAGCATTAGATAATTTAGTTGATTTAGCTGATGCTGCAAGTAACCAAGACCCAAAATTACAACAGTTGATTAGAGAAATTCAAGATATTCGCGCGCGTGAAAACAACGCCAATGTTTTAGTTTACACAGAATATACAACTTCTCAACGCGCGGTAGCAAAGGCACTGGCAGCAGCTAATATTAGTACAGTGCTGACATTGAGTGGTAATGATAGCGATAAAGTTAGGCTAGAAATTACCGACCGTTTCCGTAGTGAAGCTAATTTAGTGTTAGTTAGTACAGATACTGCGGCAGAAGGTTTAAATTTACAGCAGCGTTGTCATCACTTAATACATTTAGAATTACCATTTAACCCCAACCGTTTAGAACAGCGTAATGGACGCATTGACCGTTATGGACAAGAGTATGACCCAGTAGTACGTTATTTATTTTTGCGTGGTACTTTTGAAGAGCGAATTTTATTAAGATTAATTGCAAAATATGAACGTCAGCGCGCTTCGTTAACTTTTGTTCCCAATACCTTGGGGTTAACAACTTCTTCAGATGCTTCTGCCGCGCGGTTATTACAAGGTTTAATGGAAGAAGACCAAAAACTGTTTAAGAATGATACACCGCTATTGGTTGATTTTCATTCTACTGAAGATGATAATACAGGCACCGACGCAGCGACAAAGGAACTTTTAGAAGAAATTGACCGTTCGTTAAAGGGTTTCCAGCAAGCAGCAAGGACACATGCTTGGTTAGGAGATGCAGGAATGAACGCAGAAAAACAATTGTTAGCAAAAGCAACAGAAGCGAGAGAAAAAGGTGCTAGCACTGCTGCGGTTGACTTATTTAACTTTGTTCGCGATGCAGTTTTACTCGATGGTGGAGATTTTCAAGTCAGTAACCATCCAGAAATTTTTACAGTGCGTCTTCCTTCAGTGTGGAGTTATGGACTTGATGAGTTACCTGGATATGATGCCGACACTCGTTGTTTACGGTTAACTACTAATATAGATACAACGCGCGATGAGCAAAATCGTCCCGTTGGTTTTTTAGGTCGCGCGCATCCTTTGGTAAGACGTGCTTTAGATAGAGTACGTAATTTATCGTTTGGTGGCGCCGATAGTAACCAAGATAGCCGTGTAAGCGCAGTAAGTGCAAATATTAGCACTCATACCTTATTATTTACCTTTTTAGGTAGGGTTGCCAGTGGCGCCGGGTCAGAATTTGAAAGAGTCTTAGCAGTAAAAGTATCGCTAGATGGGGAAACTCAATTTTACGACCAAGCAGAAGAATGGTTATCTTTAGCAGACCCAAAAAAAGCAATACGAACAAAAGACGTATGGAAAAACTACTTTGAGCAAAGCTTCCCAACTGCAAAAGAGCAAGCGCAAACTATAGCTCAACAAAATTGGTTATCGATAGCATCCGACTTTAGCGGATATCATAATCGCGAAATGGAAATAGAAAAAGCGCGTCAAACCGAATGGTTGCAACAACGTAGTCAAGAAATTACAGGAACAGAAGTAGAAACTGCGGTACAAATTAGTTTATTTGATACCCTAACAGAAAACAATCAACCCACACCTCAATCAAATTGGATGTCTGTAACTGACCCAATAGAAAGGTTAGCACTGTTCGCAACCGATACAAATCAAACCGCGCGCTTACGTAGCGAAGCTGATGGAGTGTTACGAATTTATCGTCAACGCCTAGCGATGTTAGAGTCAAAATTAGCATTACAGGCGCCGTCTGTTTTACCTTTGGGTGTGCTAATGTTGGTTCCTAACTGAGTTTTCAAATTATATTAAATTTCGACTTGTGTTGGAATCTCTACTTGAACTTGAGCTTCTACAAAAGAGGTGTAAATGGGAATATTTGCTTGGGTTGTTTCAAAGCTAATAGCCAGGGAATATGGAACTGTAGCATCTGGGTCGTTGTTCCAACCTTCATGTCCCACTACTGCAATACAAAAAGCTTCCGTTAGTTCAAAGGACTTTACGTAAGTCCAATCTTTTTGGATAGTTCCAGCACTTCTGGATACGTCCTTTACTATTCCATGATTATTTTGTTTGCCAAGTGTCCATCTGAAAATACCATCTTTCTTATCACTATCATCAGGTGCATCATGCTTCTCTAAAATCCTTTCTAAAAAGCGCTCTGGGTCTTCTCCCTTACCGCTACAATCCCAATCCAGCCAAGTTGAAAGATACTTTCTGCGATTTCTACGTGTTCGACGTGGTTGTGCTTTGTAAGACAAAGTAACTTCTACCAAAATCTCAACTTCCTCACCTGGAGAGCGTAATTGTTCTGGCAGTTGAACTTGATAAACATGAGCTTGCCCTGCTTTTATATGGCGTTCTTCTCTTGTAATTAATGTAACGCGATTAGGAGAATTACCTAAAGCACGGTCTACGTCTGGAATACCATAACCTATTTGCCTTAGAATCGGTAATTTGTCAGCGTTAGAAGTTATTACCCATTCCGGCCATCGGGCTGATTGTACGACTAATGCTCGGTATAAAAGACAACTTACATCTCTTAACTCAGCAGCAAGGCAGGCAATAATATGGCTAACCTTTGGCGCCGCAAAGGATGTTCCAACAATATCAAAAGCAACTGCTGGGCCACCCTTTAAAGTTGAGCGAACTAATTCGGGGCAAACTTCTTTAGGACAAGTAATATCAGGTGGTGTACTTTCATTTTTTACCAAATCACCACCATACTCAACAACTTCTGGCTTAATCGTAGACCAAATTCCTAAGCCAGAGCATGAAAAGGCTGAGGGTCTATCTTCCTGTGATATAGAAGAATATGGTAATGCATTGTAAGAAGCTAAAGAAATGGAGCCAACGGTTAATGCCTGAAAACTTTGTGCTGGGTTAGCAATTCTACAAGAATCTTCTAAAAGATAATCTGGATACTGCCGACTTGCAGCAAGATGATCTTGAACAGATAATCTAGTAGGGCTTATTGTGCCGCTTGATGGTAAATTACCTGCTGCCACAATAAAAAGAATGTCTTTTTCCCATGTGAGATTATCAATAGTTGATGCCCAAGCGCTCATGTATTGAGTTCTACAAGGAACGGCGCCTGTTATGGAATGGTTAAAAATTCTTGTTCCCGTTTGGTTGTGATAAAATTCTACAATTTCGCCTAATAAATTAGGAGGAAATAACTGTTTAGGAAGTTTGCAGTCAGCACCAAGAATTCTTGCATTTTGAATCCAACAAATAGCTTTATCACTGCCACTTCGAGGTATCGTTTTAGGGTAAATTATCGCGCCAGCAACTCTAGTACCGTGCCCACCGTTCTTAACGTAATCAGCAGTTTTATCAATTTCTCCCGGCACCCAAGACCTTGAATTTGCTGAGTCAACTGCTGCTTTTAAAAGAGAATGCCGTTCTTGAATACCACTATCAATAACACAGACTGTAGGAGCATTTAAATCAGGTGATTCTAGCCTAAATACAGGTGTTTCAAGATTATCTGATGTTTCTCGTATAACGATTTCTGCAAACTCATCTGGCTCACTGATATCAAAAATGTAGGGGAAGTTAAAAACTACAGCAGATTGCAGGTAAATGAGGTACAATAAGAATGGCGTGCATCAACAAATACAATGAAGGCTTACTCAACCGATTTTCGAGAAAAAATAGTCAAGGCTTACGAGCAAGGTAACACCTCAGTCAGAAAGGTTGCCTCTAGATTCGATGTTAGCAAAAGCTTTGTCCAGAAATTGCTTGAGATGAAGAAAACCGAAGGTCATGTAGAACCACGGAAGCAAGGTGGAAGCATGAAAAGCGAGTTAGACTTTTATCAAATCCAGCTAGTTGAAATGGTAGAAAAATACCCAGACGCAACTTTGACTGAATATTGTGAATATTGGGGTCAAACTTATGATATGTGGGTCAGCACTAGTGCGATGTGTCGCGCGCTGCAAAGACAAAACCTGACACAAAAAAAAAGACGCTACGTAGCAGCCAAGGTGCCACGGAAAGAGTTCAGAAGCTAAGACTTGAATTTTGGGAAGAAGTTAAAGCTATAGACCCAGAAAACTTAGTTTTTTTGGATGAAATGGGCGTTTTACTAGGTTTAACACGAACTCATGCTCGAAGCTTTCACGGACAAAGGGTATATGATTTAAAACCATTTTATCGCGGCGCCAAAGTAACTGTTATTGGAGCGATAAGTTTAAAAAAAGTGTTAGCTGTTATGACAATGAATGGCTCAATGGATGGAAATGCATTTGAAGTATTTATTGAACAATGTTTGCTTCCCCAATTGTGGCCAGGTGCCGTAGTTGTAATGGATAATGTACCATCTCATAAAGTAACTGCAATTGAACCTTTAATTCAATCCGCCGGCGCCAGCGTTCTTTATATGTCACCATATTCTCCTGATTTTAATCCAATTGAACTTTGGTGGTCACAACTTAAAGCTTTTTTACGTCAGTTTTCTCCAACTACATCAAAAATGGTTGATATACTTATTGCAACGGCTCTCGACCTAATTAATCCAAAACATATAAAAAATTGGTTTACAAATTGTTGTTACTGTACCTCATGAACCTGCAATCCGCTGTAAATCCTTCAATCCAATACCTGAAATTCTAACGCGACAAGAAAAACTATCTGATAACTCTGCTGATTTTGGTATATTTCCATCAACGATATTTAAAATTTCTCCGTTATATAAACTTACAAAATCTGTAAATTCATCTTCCCTTTGTGATTTTATGTTATCCCATTCTTCATAAGTTAGGTCACGTTTATTTATCCAATTATTAACTCTCTTTGTGTAATTTTCATTATTTTCGTTTTTTTTAGGCTCTGGACAATTAGGCAACTGTGATTTGGAACCGACACAAGCTATCCCCACATCTACAAGATATATTTGACCATCTTGTATAGAATCCCATGAGTTAAGTAATTCTGGTGATAATATATATTCTGGGCGCCGACTACCATCAATAATTTCCCATATTGCTGCAACTGTACCACCACCTCGCTTTTCCTGAATAAACAACTCAATCTTTTTTTGAAGTTCGCTAAAATCATCATCTTCAACCGAAGCTCCAATAATATATCCATCTTCTAATTCGGCAATTACCTCTATTCCATATGTTCTTAAATCTTCAGCGTCAAATACAACTGGGTCAACTTGTAAAATAATAGGTACAGCTTTTTCTGGTAATGGAGGTTTTCCTTCTTCTTCCCGTTCGTCTTGAATATTTCTCCAGCCAGAGATTAAAGAGTCTAATGAACCCTTTAACTTTCTACTATGTCCTTGGCGATTACCTGCATTGGCAAGTGTTATTTGGTTTTGTTTTCCTCCTCCTCTTGGAGGTGATGCGCTTCCTTCGGTTGTCAAACGAAGTTGAATATGTGGTAATCGCTCCGAACGTTCGACCATTTATTTCTCCATACACACCAAACATAACTTTAGCCAACTTTAATTTCTGCAATAGCTTCTTCCAGGTGTTCCTGAATTACTAACTCTTCTCGTTCGAGGATTGCTCGTTTTGCAGCATCTTGTGCAACCCTTACAACTTGAGCAGCAGAAAATCCATCCATTTGCTTAATAATAGCAGACCAGTTTATGGCGCCTACTTCAAGAGATGAGAGTGTTTCTTTAAGTATAAATTCTAGCTCTTTTTCTCCTGGTTTGGGAACCTCTATCAAATCATCAAATCGTCTCCAAAGGGCTATATCAAGAGTTTTATTTAGATTAGTTGCTGCCACTAAAAGCCCAGATGACGGCTCATACTCGTCTAAAATTTGTAGAAATGTGTTAACAACCCGCTTAATTTCACCTACTTCTTGGAAATCCTCTCTTGACTTAGCGATTGAATCACACTCATCAAGAAATAATAGGCACGGCTTTTTCGATGCTTCTTCAAACACAAGCCTTAAATTACTGGCTGTCTCACCTAAAAAAGATGATACCATTGCATCAAATCTAACTTTGATTAATGGTAAGCCTGTATTCCAAGCTAAACGTTCAGCCCCCAATGTCTTGCCACAACCGGGAGAACCATATAATAGAATTTTTTGACGATAACGTAAACCGTGATGAGCTAACCTGTCTCTAGCTGCATACTCACGTTCAATTCGACGGAAACGTTTCTCAATATTTGGAGGCAACACCATATGGTGCCGTAGTTTTTCTCTCGGTACGACGCTTACTAAGGGTATATTAAGTCTCTTACTCGTTGGTAGCTCGCCTAAAGTTTGAAGGCTCTCTGATGGAGATAATGTATTATGGTTGCCATTTGAAGGAGACAATGTGGAATTGCCGTTTGAAGATGATTTTTCTTTTTGGCTCTTTTTGGCAATATTCTCCAGCTGATCCGCTAGGAGCGTATGTCCTTTGCCACGCTCTTCCTCTATAACCAGGTTTGTGAGTTTATCAATCGCTTCAGTGTCTGAGCTAGCAATCGCTCTAAACAGTCTTTTGAGAAGCTCCGCCTTCATAACGCCTCTCATCCTAAATAATTTTTTATAGTATTATTGTATCGTTAAAAGGGTTTCGCGAAAATAATATAGTGTACTCATAGATTTTAAGGCAATTTGTGCCAGATGCTTCGTTCCTCAGCATGACAGAAGCTAAAGCGTAGGTTGGGTGGAGGCTTTGCGTAACCCAACATATCGATTACATAGTCACCAAAAGTATGAAGGCGCCTTCAAAACAAACAAACCATCCGCTACATCCGTTTTAATCCGTTGCCAGCGAGACATAACAGCGAATTTTAAGTTACACTTCAGCTTGAGGATATCTGTTAACTCGTCTCTAATATAATGCCCTTAGAACTCCTGCAACACTGTACTTTTACTGGTCCTGCGTTACCTGAGCCTTTTGTTCGCTTTGAGTTAGAAAAAGAACTAACAAAAGCCAAACTTATCCCTAAAAATACAGGGAGCGAAGGTAAAGAACTGCAAGAGGCTTGGACTGTGTACCGTCGTAAGTTAAGGGAATTAGTAGCACGAGGCGGCGCCTTACGAGTACGGAATCATATAATTACTCCGTTATTAACGCTACTTCGGTATGACCGTATTGAATCAGCAGGGGAAGTAGCCACTCGTGAGGGTTTAGAATCTGGAGGTGAGTTGCTTGTAAATGCGTCGGGTGACAAACTGCGGGTGTGGTGTGTTGATTTTGAAACTGATTTGGATGCACCTGCGAAAAGGGGAAGTGCTTATCGCTACAGCCATTTACGCATAGCACAGCGGGTTTTACTTGCTAGCGGGGAACGGTTTGGATTATTAACAAACGGGGTAGAATTACGATTAATAATTTCTGACCCTGCACGTCCTGACTCACAAGTTACCATTGCAATTGACCCATACCACTGTTACGTGAAAGGCAGATAGCCCCGAAGTCAAAGCATTAATTCCAAAAAGAATTAATGCTTTGACGGTATTTATATCGGGGTGGAATGCCGAGAATCCAGTTTTAACTGGATTCGCTATTTTAGCAATTTAACTTGAGTGATGCGGGTCATTAATATAGTTCATTATTACTGCACTTGATACCTTTCCGGTTGTGTCATAAAAATAGGCATGTGTCCAGAGGCTTGGGAGTCGTAACAAGTGTGGATATTCGCGTCTTAGGTAACAACTTGACCTACCCTTAAAAGCCTTAACCATTTGATTTATTGCCACATCTGGAGGATGCTCAACAAGCAAATGAACGTGGTCGGGTGCTATCTCCATCGCTTTAATTATCCACCCATTCTCGTTCGCAACTTCTGTTAATATCTCAGCAAGCCTTATCTTAACGCCTTCTGTTAGTACTTTCTTTCTACGTTTCGGTATCCAAACTAAATGTACGGTTGCGCTACCAACTGAGTGATTATTGTGTCTATAATTTCTGTCCATATATTTTATCAAACTTGTTGACAAACTGATTCTATCTACTCTATTGTAGTTGATAGATAAAACAAGTCAACACTAAGGAGGTGATTAGATATGGCTAAGAAGACGAGAACACCGTCATTTGTCACTGAGTTTGAGTTATTGGTTACAAGTCTTGCAGAGAAGGAACTAGATGCAAGATTTCAAACTGGCAGGCAGTTATATAATGCAGTGCTTGGTGAAGCAATGGCGAGGGTGCAAAATGTACGCAATTCTGAGCCATATCAAGAAGCCAAAAAAATCAAGGTCAAAACTGAGGATGATAAAAAGCGGAAGAATGAGTTATTTTCTCAAGCTAGAAAACAAGCACGCTTTTCTGATTTTGAACTGCAAGACTTTGCTACTTTAACTGCCAAGAGTTCTAAGTGGATGTGGGAGAAACTAGATAGCCACACAATCCAAAAGATAGGAACACGCGCATTCAAAGCTGTTGAGAAAGTATTGTACGGTAAGGCTAGAAAAGTTAGGTTTAAGTTGTTTAGCTCTTTTCATTCGATAGAGGGTAAAACCAACACACAAAGCATTAAATTTTTTGGTGGTACTGATTGCTGTATCAAATGGGGTAAAGATTTAACTTTGCCTATCCGTTTTCCTGATAAATGGAACGAAGTACTTGAATATGGGTATCGTTCACCAATTAAGTATTGCCGCATTTTGTGGCGAGAAATAAATGGTAAGCGTCGTTGGTATGTACAGCTTATTAACGAAGGTGTACCCTACAAAGAAACTCCAGCGTATAAACTGCACAACAAAGTTAATTCCAATACTGGATTAGTCGGTATTGATTTAAATGTTAGTAATGTAGCTGTAGTTGGTGACAACAAAGCTGGTTTATTCCCATTTGCAGAGAACGTACCAACTTTTGAGCAAGAAATTAAGACTTTGCAGCGTAAAATGGAGCGGTCGCGTCGTGCAAATAATCCAGAAAACTACGAACCAAATTTTGAGAAAAAAGTTGGACGTAGCAATAGACGTAAAAAAGGTAAAGTAAAAAAGGGTTCTCGCCGTTGGAAACAAAGTAATGCGTATAGAAAATATGCAAGTAAAAAGCGAGAACTAGAGCGCCGTAAAGCCGCTTATTCTAAGTCTCAAAATAGAGGTTTAGCTAATAAAGTAGTACGCGAATTTGGCGTAAATATTAAAGCTGAGAATGTCTCAGTACGTGGTTGGCAGAAAAGATATGGTAAAGCAATATCTGCCAAATCACCCAGTTTTTTCCAATCTGAATTAGCACGCAAGGCTGAAAGTGCTGGTGGGCAATTCACAACATTTTCTACTCGAAAAACCGCGTTATCTCAAACACATCTTGATGGTACTCGTATCAAAAAATCTCTATCAGAAAGAGTACATAAAGATGTCTCAGGTTTTGAGATGCACCGCGATTTATTCTCCGCATATTTGAGTAGACATGTCAATGATAACGATGAACTCAACGTGTCTCAAGCTCATAGAGATTGGGAAAGGACGGAGCCGTTCTTAACACAGGCGTGGAGTGAGTTTAAAATGGCGAGTGCAAAGACTAGTTCTAAGCCCGGTGGTGTCATTTCCCCCGTAGAGCCAAACTGTGTAAAGACTGAACAGCCTAACCAGATAGCTTGTAAAAAGGGCGAAAAGTTAGGTAAAAGTGGGGTTAGCAATAGCCCTGCGGTTCAGCCCGAATCCCCGTCTCTTTAGAGCGGGGAGTCGGCTCAATGGAAGCGCGCTAGTCAAATTCCTGATTCTTTCTTGCTTTTACTTGCGCTAGCTTGTCCAGAAGGTGTAAAAGCAATACCCGACTTAGTTGAAAAAGCACGGTTACAACAAGCGCGCGTAACCAAAGAACTGCGAGTACAAGCAAGACGCGCAGTAGAAAGGTTTATCCAAGAAATTTTAGATAATTCCCACAACGCTAACGCATCATATCTTTCTATTAAGCCAGAACAATTAGGTAAAGCCTTATGGAAAGAAGGTTTAATCATTGTTTATCGCTTACTGTTCATTCTTAAATTAGAAACAAGCGACAACCCTGCACAAGCATTTAGTTTCGCATCAACAAGCTTATGGCGCAATACCTTCTCACCAAGTATGGCACTAGCAAGTTACGCGCGCAAAGTATTAGATGACGGTTGGCAAACAGGGAGTTTATTAGAGTCAGGGATGCGCGCGTTATTTAAAATGTTCGTCTCTGGAATAGATTGTACAGAAATGTCTGTTAAACCATTAGGTGGCGCCTTATTTGGAGAGAATGCAACACCAGTACTATCTAGTTTAACTTGGGGAGAAAGGGCAGTTGCACATTTATTAGACCAGTTGCTATGGACAACACCGCAAAAAGGTAAAGGAAGAGAGCGGGTACATTATGCACCATTAGATGTAGAAGACTTGGGACGGGTTTATGAAGCTTTACTCGAATTAGAACCAGGTATTACAACTGAACCAATGTGTCGTTTACGGCGCCAAAAATTAGAAGTAGTTGTGCCAGTGGCGCAGGGAGAAAAAT
The DNA here is from genome assembly GCF_019977735.1 of Calothrix sp. PCC 7716. Taxonomy (GTDB): domain Bacteria; phylum Cyanobacteriota; class Cyanobacteriia; order Cyanobacteriales; family Nostocaceae; genus Dulcicalothrix. The sequence continues at coordinate 9,398,934 of NZ_AP025018.1, forward strand.
ATCGTCCAGCAAACCCCACCTTAAACTTAGCTAGCGAGGAAATAGAAGAAGACATAGAAGAAATTGAAGAAACAGAAGAAGAGGAAGAAACATCCAAACGAGGTAAAAAAACTAAAGTAGAATGGATAGAGGAAATATCACCGAGACGTTTTTACTTGCGCGTTGGTTTAGGAAGAAAAGCAAGCGGGTCATACTATACGCCCCATTCATTCGTGCGATTTTTAGTTAAAGAAACACTCGAACCGCAAATCAATGAACGTAGTCCCAAAGAAGACCCGAACCCTGGAGAAATATTAAAATTAAAAGTATTAGACCCCTCGATGGGAAGCGGGCACTTTTTAGTAGAAGCTTGTCGATATTTAGGTGAGAAGCTATACGAAGCATGTCGCTTATGCGATGAATTAGCATCTTCAAACTCTGCAAAAGCCCAAATATATCGCCAACGAGTCATAGACTTACCCGACCCAGATGATAAACTAATGAAATACTTACCATCTGCGGCGCCGGAAGGTCAAGAAACAGGTTTTTCTCAAGCCGAAGCAATTGCATTATGTCGGCGCCTAGTAGCAGTACACTGTTTATACGGAGTTGATAAAAATCCTTTAGCAGTAGAATTAGCCAAATTATCATTATGGTTAGAGTCTCACGCAGAGGGTTTACCCTTGACATTTCTAGACCATCGCTTAGTTTTAGGAGACTCATTAACAGGTCCATTCTTTGAACACTTATTAAAATATCCAGGTGGTAAGCAAGATAGAGTAGATGATGTATTTGCAATCAACCTGCGACAGCAATTTAAACAAAAGATGAACGAAGCGTTGAAATATGCGCGTGATTTAGAGGCAACAATAGGAATTAATATAGCTGATATTTTAACAAAACAAGCAGCCAAAGAAAAACTAGATGCAGCATTGGCGCCTTTTAAAATTGTAGCAGCCGCTTGGTCAGGTGGCGTAATGTTAGGGAATGAAGGATGTAGCGATTTAGATTACTCCTGGTTAATTCAAGCAGTTGCAGCAACCGGAGAGCTACCAGAAGATTTGGCTGATAAACCTAAATTATTGGCAATGATAGCGCGCGGTTTGGGAATAGAACAGGCGCCGTCAACGCGCGATGAGTTGTTGGCAGTTTTGAATGATAAAATATGTGTACCTGCTTTAGCTTATGATTTAGCTTTTGCAGAAGTATTTTATAGAAGTGGAGATTTAGAAGATAAGCAAGGCTTTAGTGCAGTATTAGGAAATCCACCGTGGGATAGAATTCGTCCTTTCGTTAAAGAGTTTTACGCAGCAATTGATTTTTCAATTTTAGATGCACCAACTAAACGTGAGCGTGATAGTATTGAGCAGCGACTATCCGAAAAAGTAGAAATCCGTACTGCTTTTGAAGCATATGTAGAAGAATTTGATGCCCAAGGTCGAGTACATGATACTAAATTTAGTTGGCAAAGTGTTCGCATCGGTGATATTTGGGCAGGACGGGGGAATGCTGACGCATACTGTCTTTTTGCTGAGTCCAGTGCTTATTTATTACAACCTAATGGTTATCTTGGTTTTGTTCTCCCTTCAGCTTTTTATGCTAATGAAGGTGCTACTGGAATTAGGCAGCTTTATTTACAAGAAATGTCTTTAAAGTTTTGTTATTCTTTTGAGAATAGAAAAAAGCTTTTTGAAATTGATTCTCGCTTCAAATTTGCTGTTATTGTAGCTACCCGTAGAGAAATTACTAAAGAATTTTTGTGTGCTTTTTATCTACATAATGATGATTGGCTGTTTGATAACCAAGTTCAGGAAGGAAAATTAAAGTATAGTCTAGAATTTGTCCAAAAAACAGGTGGGGAATATTTAAATTTTTTAGAATTAAAGTCAACCCAAGAATTTAATCTTGTTAAAACTTGCTTTGACAATGGACAGGCATTTGGCAAAATCTGCGATAATTTAGATATTAAAATTGGTCGTGAATTAGATATGACTCGTGATTCTTGGCGATTTACACCAACAAGTAAAATTCTTTCAGATGATAAAGATCCAAGAGATACAGAAGTGACTTATCAACTTATAGAGAGAGGTTATTTAGTTTTGCATGAAGGGAAAACGTTTCATCAATACACTGATAAATGGGAGGAACGTCCAAGATATATTTTAAATATAAATCAGGTTCTAGAAAAAAATGATTGGTTAGCAAGCGTTCCTTTTTATCGTTTATCTTTTCGTGAAATAGCAAGCTCCACAAATGAAAGAACAGCTATCTTTACACTGTCATCACCTGGCTACATGTACGGTAATAAAGCACCTTGTGAACGTCATCCATTCCAACGAGCTTCTTGGAAAGCTCTTACTATTTTAGCTGTAGCAAATTCATTCTGTTTTGATATACTACTACGTCAACGTGTACAAGCTACTATTAATCTGTTTATCTTGAACTCTACACCTATACCTATATTTAAAACACGACCCCAAAACTCTTATATATTTTTAACTCACTCCGCCCTACGCCTCACCTGCAACCATATCGGCTACTTTCCTTTATGGCAAGAACAATTAGGCGAAACTTGGCGCGAACCTAAACCTTCCTTTACCTTCCCAGTTCTCGCTACAGATGATGAACGCTGGCAAGTGCGCGCGGCTATAGATGCGGTAGTTGCAGATGCTTACGGACTCAATCGCGAACAATACACTCACATTCTCTCAACTTTCAGTCACAAAAGTTACCCCAAGGCGCCGCAACTGTGTCTCGCTTGTTTTGACGAATTACAAAGCATCGGCATTGAAGCATTTACTAAAAAGTATAACCCATACTGGGATATTCCTTTAAATGAAAATTTACCTCAACCAGTGATAGAGTTACCAATTCTTAATCAGAATAATGAAAATGCTGTTTCTACAGATGATGGTAGCTTTCAACTTAGTGGTGAGGCGCCACCAAAGAAAACGCGACGAAAGAAAAAATAAATAGTAAAGTTCGTAAATAAACGCTTCTTATTACTTGGCACACAGAATAAGCATGTGCTAGTATTTCTAGGAACGGAAAAGCAGATGCAGTTAGTTAAAAATTAAGTATAATGGCAATTGAATTTATTTTATAAACTTAATTGATTATTGTTCTCATTGTTGATTACTCTGACTCATCCTCAAAGTCTACTGTGATTAAGCGTAAATCTTCTGTGTAGTACAGAGTTGCAAAAAAGTATTTAGGAATCACAACTCCATTTCGGTGTCTTTCAACCCCTCCTATTGCAACTTTACTAACATAATGATTGCCAAAACCAGTTTCATAATTATTCATAATAAATCTTTTTGTTAGCACTTCAGTTTGCGTATCTTTGGAAGGGATTTCTTCACGAGATAAATTATTAAAACCTCCTTTCTCTAGCTCTGAGTTTAAAGCGCAACTAACATCTGCTAAAATTTTTTCATCGGGTAGTAAGTTGTTGATTAATTCCACTAAAGTTATTATGTTCATATTTGCCTCATAATTGTTTGGTATTTTAAATAATTATATAACTTCTCTACAGTGAAATTAAAGCAAACTTTTCCTCAATAGCTTTTTGTTCATTTTTCTCAAAAAAATCGGTTTCGTATGTGATATTTATCCAAATACATGGGAAAAGTCCTTTGCTAATTTTATTGATAGCATCAATATCCAAATCTTCATCATAAATATCTGACTCACTTTTAATAACCATGTACTCAAATCCAATAATTAAGTTTTTTTCATATAAATTTTTGAGATATTTCTTAATTTCTAGTATTTGCTTATGAGACTCTGATAAATCACCTATACTTTTCTTGGCAATATACTCTTTACTCGAAAGACCTACAAAAGTCATATTTGTTCTCCTAGTTATATCTATATGTTATATATATTATATAAAATTTTAAAGATTAATTATCCATCATCAAAATTTGCACACGCGCATCACACTATGTATTGCTATGATACAAATGATACAATGCCTATGTTAGTGTAAATGTCTGAAAAAATTGGTCATGGTCAATAGCGATGGTAATAAATGTATTGGTGTTGTTGGCAACTATAGCTCCCCATTCCCCACCTTTACGATAAATCTCTACTTCTTGAAATTTGGCTATATTCCTGTTTACAGCAATACAAGCTGCTAGAGGGTCGTGAAACATCTTTCCTTCTTGTCTATGCTTTAGATATAGTTCCATACCATTATAAATAAGATTAAGACCAGCAGAGTTATTTTTAAATGGTTTCATATACTCATGAAACTCTTTATTATAAATTACTCCATGACAAACATTTTTTGAAACAATATCTCTTGTCAGAACCTGAGTAGAAGAAAGTAAAGCTAGCGCAGCTTTTGGGTCTCCATTAAAATTATATGTCAGGCAAGTTTCGACTCCATTAAATTTAGGTAGACGAAATTCAGATGGTACAACGCTATCTCCTGCAAACCCACCTTGTCCCACCCAGTGTTTAATTGTTATGTCAGGATAATTTTTCAGCAATAATCTTAAATTATGTAATGGGGCGCCTGTAAGTAGCACTACATCTGGATACAAATTAATAGTAGTGGCTATAATATAATCAGCAGAATTATCTGGTTTATCAGGTGGAATCATTCCAATAAATTCATAATGAAATTCTGAAACTGCATCTTTATTAGAATCTGGATTACGCGCACCTACTGGAATATTAGACTTGTTGAGACGATGCAGGATGTGGCGGATAACTCCTATTTGTGCTTTAGAACCTGGATTAATTGTAACTGCTCGTAGGGCAACCGACGGATGAGAGCAAAGGAAGCACAAAGCAAATACATCATCCGGGTCTCTAGTTTCCATATCAAAAATTATATCAATACTCATAACATGCTAATTATTCATTAAGGAGTTTGATTAAAGTATCACGTGAGGTTTCTCTCTCTAGAGGCTGAATCATTTTGATTATATTTCCTTCAGCGTCAAATATGTAAAATGGTTTTTGAGAATTTGGATCGAAAACTATACTCATGTCATCTCCTAAAACAACCCGTAAGTTTTGATGTACTACTTTGATATTCTGTAAGTAGGGAGAATTATCTTTAATAGTTCCTTTCGCTTTTCTAAGGGTGACATTCATTTTACCTTTATCTGCCTGTTCAAAACCGAAGGTTTCTCTTAACCAAAAAAGATAAAATTTAATTTGCCCTTGTCCAAATTCTTTTAATATAGGTATAATTACGTGTTCTTTCAGTTCACCTGCAAATCTGCCTCCCATGTAAGCATCAATTACTGCAAATGATTGTTTACCACTGTTTATTTGCGTTATAATTGCATCTTTAAAAATTAGTGGATTAAATCTTAACCTCTTTTTGGAGTCAGGATTGGGGTCGGTTCCCTTCTCTATGTTAGAGCGTTTTGATGCAAGTTCTTCATTGTTATGAGCTATTACATCTGCTAAGAAAGTACCTCCTCTCTCAATTGAAATTAACACGTCAGGTGAAGCTTTAACTAAGAGTGATTTTACAGTTTTAAATGCCTGCCTGTTCTCTTCTAAAATCGAATCAAGGATGTATCCTTCAAATTCTGGCGGTGAGTTTTTATCCATTGTCCGCAATTGAGATAAAATTTCGTTACGAATAATATTCCGAGAATCAGGATTTTGAGACAGTTCTTCAAGAATCTCATCTTCATTTGCATTAAGAGCTTTTGCTATGGTTTTTAACTTTTGTTTTTCTGGTAATTGTGTTTCTGAATCATTTTCCTCCATCAGACTAACTTCTCCACGAATTCTCCAATGTACACCTCTTTATATTGGTTATAATAATTTTAACTTATAGCTATCTCTTATATTAATTAATTGTTGAAGCTTCTTTTACGCGCTTTGTACTATTATCCCTCATTTTCAGGCGCCCTCTCCTTAACTAAAACAACTATCCGTCCTCGCCCGTCTGCAGTTCAGAACAGGCAAGATGCTCCGGAGTCGCCTCAACGGGGGGAACCCCCGCACGGCGCTGCTCTCTGTTCCACAAGATGAAGAATTTAATTTTTGGAAGTCCATTGTCTAAATGTAATAAAAGTTAATATTTTCTGTGATAGCATCGAATCTATTTAAAATCAGGTTTCTACCACTGGAGAATATTTGTTGATGTTTACGGATGCTGCAATACTAGGCGATGTCTCATAAAATACAGCCTGATATTTGATTACTATATTAAAAGCAGGTTTAGATAACGGTTCTCGCAATGTCTACTTTGGCTACATCAACTTGGGTGGTATCCTTTGCTCATACGTTTCTCAATGAAATCCTGAGTATACCGAGAAAAATAAGCCAGCGCTTGCCTAAAGCAGTTAAAGTGCTGGAAAAAGACCCTATTTCTGCCCAAGGGGATGCCAAGAAGCTAAAGAACTATAAGAATGTTTATCGGGTTCGCATTGGTGACTATAGGTTAATTTATAGTGTTGGTACGAACAGTGTTAAGCTGCTCAGTCTCCGTAAACGCAATGAGAGAACTTATGAGTTAGAGTTTTCTGCCTCGGAGACAGAGGTAGTTGATATTACTGACTGTGAGCCAATATTAGAAGATACTGAAACGTGGGTAGACGAGACAAATACGGCGCCAAACAATGTAATAGACGCGATAATAAACGCGACATGTCTTGTCTCTACAAATTTGAAGAAATGGCGTATTCCTGAAGAATATTGGCAAGATTTACAAAAAGTTCGTACTGAAGATGATTTATTAAACCTGCCAATACCTCACGAATTTATTGAGCGCATTTTAGATAACCTGTTTCCGCGCGCTTTGGAAGAAATTGACACTCAACCAGAATACTTACTGCAAAACCCCGAAGACTTGGAGCGTTATGTAGAGGGAGAACTTACTGCTTTTTTGTTAAAACTTGACCCTGAACAAGAAAAGTTGCGCGATGGAATAACCAATGGTCCGACTTTGGTTAAAGGTGGTCCCGGTACGGGTAAATCAACCTTAGCATTGTACCAAGTTCAAAAACTCTATAATTTGGGTTGTAAGTCTATTTTATTTACCACTTACACCAATGCTCTCGTTAACTACTCAGAACAGCTTTTAACTCAATTATTGGGTAAGTCTCCCAAAGAATGCGGTGTTGACGTTCTTACCGTTGACTCTCTCACGTACCATTACTACAAACAGCGCTATGGTGAACCTAATTTCGCGAAACCTGAACAAACACTTGATTATTTAGAAAAAGCACTAAATTCTACACAAATTCCTGCTAAAAACGCTTTTGACCGTCAAGTACAACTACAAACTTTGCAGCGTTTAGGTATAAGTTACCTGCTCGAAGAAATATTGGATGTTATCGAAGCTTGGGGTATTTCTAGTTTAGAAGAATATCTTGCCACAAGTCGCCAAGGCAGGGGAGTTGCTCTCCGCAGTCAAACGCGCGCAGCTATTTGGGCAGTATACCAAACTTGGCGCCAGCGTCTGACACAAAACCGTTTAATTACTTGGCAACAATTACGGCGCCTAGCTTTAGAATATGTTTTAACACTGCCACAAAAACCTTACGAAGCAATTCTAATTGATGAAGCGCAAGATTTATCACCTGTTGCTTTACGGTTTTTACTAGCACTTGTTCCTTCGTTTACAAAAGTTTATCTAACCGCAGATGCTTCTCAATCTTTATATCAAGGCGGTTTTACCTGGAAGCAAGTCCATACAGATTTAAAAGTTAGTGGACGCACTTTGACGCTGCGACGTAATTATCGTAACACTCAACAAATAGTCACAGCCTGCGCCAATATATTAGAAGGAACGGGTGCAGGTGATGATGAATGTCTGCAAATATTATCGTCTCCTTACCAAGGAAATTTACCAACTCTACTTTTAGCAGATAGCACCGATAAGCAAGTGCAAGCAATAGGCAAATTTTTCACGGCTGCTGCAAAACAATTCCGTCTTACTATATATGGTGGCGCCGTATTATGTCCAAATTACCAAGTTGGGCAAGATATTGCTCGTCGTTTGACAAAATGTGGTTGGGAAGCAGCATTTGTTTCTGGTAAAGAAATTAACCTCAACGCACGCAAGATAAAAGTGTTGACGTTACATTCTGCCAAGGGTTTAGAATTTCCCTTTGTAGCAGTAGTCGGTTTACAAGAAGGAATGCTGCCACGTATTGATGCTAGTATTCCTCAAGATGAAGTTGCTGCTACACTGAATGAGCAACGACGTTTCTTTTACGTCGGTTGTACTCGTGCAATGCGCGCGTTAACTGTTGTTGGTTCTAAAAAATCTCCTTCACAATTTCTCAACTCTCTATCACCTTCGTATTGGCAAAAGCAGGAAGCGTAATGAATATACTTTACATATCTTGGTTTTTTATACTTGCCTAAGTATATACAACCTGATGATAGTTATTAACTTTTAAATTAATGAAATCAATCTTATCGGCTTGACCTTTATAATAATTATCACAGTACTCATCTAACAAAACATGTTTAATTAATAATTGCGCCATTTCTTCAGTAATATCATGTTTTAAAATTTCATACTTGCAAATTAAAGTATTTTTTTCCAGTTCAAGCACGGGGATTTTAATTACTTCTGTTTTGGGCAAATTATAACCATTTGGGCTACGTTGCAATATCACATAATATCCAGGCATTGTTGCTTCAGTATATACTCCTTCATATTGAGTAGTATCTATATCATCAAGCTTTTCCCCGTGGTCATTGGGTTTAATCATGATTTCGCCTAATTTCAAACCTTCTATATCGGACACATATCGTGTAGGATGGGTAGTAAGAACTGTTTCTAAGGCGTAAAGAACTTCTGAAACAGTAGGCTTGCGAGAAAATCTATCTTCATACGCAGTTGATATTCGCTTCAACGCGAGCATCATTTCATCAACAGGCTCATCACCACTTAGTCCTGTAGTTCCATTTCGCTCAAATTCTTCCCACGCCATAGTTTTTACTCCATTTCTTAACAAGTGCAATTAATTTTGATGGACTAATAACTCAAATATATATATTATTCAACAGTATTTTTCAATCAATTGATTAATTTTGTCATCACCCATTGGTTCAATAATGTTCCTAAGTTTATCTTTGCCTCCTAGTTCATCATAAATGCGACGTTCATGAAAGTACATTTGGTCATCTGTAAGTCCATCTATGACTACCTCAAGTTTCATATTTATTTTAAAACCATATTTTTCGGGTTTTTTGACGGCTTCATCATGATGCTGAGATTCTCGGTCTAATAGGTCTTGTTTTGTTTTTCCTACGTAAATAATGTTCCCTTCGGGGTCGCGACCAATATAGATTTTACCTTGTGGCACTTCCGAGGCATTATGAACGAGAAAACCTTCAAAACCAACAAAGTAGGTGTGAAAGTCAGCTACCGTTAGATTATAAGTATCCTGCTCTACAACTCTAATAATATCAATATTTTTAACCTCGCGGACTCCAAAGGTAATTGTCCGTAGCAACATACCTGGTTCCAGATATTTTGCAGCAATCCATTGTTTTTTGTTTTCTACCCAGAATCTATGGCGCCTGGTTGTGTAAATCGTATCACAATCAATCAAAATTTGAACCAAATGTACTGTTTGACTACGTAAAAGCGCTGTTATCGATTTATTGCTAACTGTTTTTTCTACTTCGTCAAACGATAGTACAGTCATATGTGGAGAAAGTGATTCAATAGGAACTAATCCTGATGCAGTTGCAATAAGAGTTCCTTTAGGGAAGCAAGGTATCTCCCGCTGTTCAGTAAAAGTAGAAAAATCTGGAATTGGTTCGGGACGACGTGGATATTGTTTTGATTCAGGGTCGTAGTAATATTTATCTGGATTTGCTCTAACATGTGGAGGAGGATTACCCCCTTGCGCTATACGCTCTAAAATTGAAATCTTCCCCTCTGGTATTTCTCGTTGCTGGTTGTCAGCATCACTCATGCAGTTTTATTCTATGGATAAATAAATTATTGCTTTTTACAATAATCACACATTAGTTGCATTATCCATGTTTATTGTGTTATAAAAATTTACTATTTACTTATGTGTTATTTTTGATATCAGCATTAGCACTTAAGCATTTAGAGAGCGCTGCTAGCCGATTATATCTAGGTAAACCCAAGTAGAGTGAACCCGTAATGAATATACTTTACCTCAAACAGATATTACAACAGGGAGACGATGCCATTGTAGCCGCTAGCACTTTTCTTGGTTTGAAAATGGCTCAGTTAGACTGTTCTGAGGTAGATGATATTGCAACTGCACAACTTACACTGCTATTCTCCAAAATTCCCGAAACATGGGAATTTGTTGAACTCGCAGAAGGGGTTATTAATGTTGAGACTTTCAGCGATGCTCTAGCTACACAGTTTGTTGATTTTATCAATAACAGGCGCCTGCCACAACCCAATACTGCAAATAATCAGCAGAACAGTAATACTACTAAGAAGGCAGGTGTTAAAGATAGGGGGTCTGGATATTATGTATCTCCATCACCTGTGAAGGACAGACAAGATGCCTATCCTACGGTATCGTTGGTTGCGAAGGACAGTAAGGACAGGCAAGATGCCTATCCTACGGTTCCCCTCCACCCAATTAAGGTTCTTGATAAGGTTATTACTGAATATAGAGATTATTTAATTACAGAGTTTAGAGCAAAAGACCCGAAATTAAAAGCTGCTTTAGAACAAGCTATTGACCAACCTTTATTTTTAGCTCAAGAACCATTTTATCAAGCACATCGCCCTTTTAAATCTGGTGAGGCATGGTGCCAGTTACCTATTGATGCAAAACTCGCGCAGGTAATGGAAAAACGTTCGCGCAGTGAGTTTGCTTATTTACATCAAAGTGAAGCAATTAAGCATTTATTAGGAGAAAATGCTTCACCTTTAGTTGTTACAACTGGGACAGGTAGCGGTAAAACAGAAACTTTTCTTTTACCTGTTATTCAAAACGCTATCGAAGACGCAACACAGTTTCGCAGGCGCCCTGGACTAACGGCAATTCTTGTTTATCCAATGAATGCGCTTGCTAATGACCAATTACTGCGTATTGAAAATTACTTAAAAGAATCTGGATGGGATGGTGCGATTACTGTTGCTAAATACGACCGAGGCACTACGCAAAAAGAACGTAACGCTTTACGTGAAAATCCCCCGCATATTCTATTGACTAATTATATGATGCTGGAGTACCTTTTAGTACGCCCAGCCGATAGAGAAGATATTTTCGCTAACCATCGCTGTCGCTTTTTAGTACTCGATGAAGTTCATACTTACCGTGGCACTTTGGGAAGTAATATTGCACTGTTAGTACGACGCTTACGAACTCATTTAAACAATGCTAACCAAGATTGGTGTACTACTGTTCCAACAGAGGTATATTCTAGACGCTATCCTGAATTTATTCCCGTTGCAACTTCTGCAACTATTAAAAGTGTAGCCGAGGGAGAATACACCCCCGAAGAAAAAATAAGTCTTCGCAATGAAGCCGTTCAAGAATTTTTTCATAAAATTTCCGGCGCCTCTAAATCAAGTATACGAGTCATTGGCGAAGAATTAGCAGAAATTGCAACACCAAAAGAAGCTGTATATTCTCCCCAACCTGTAATTACTGCTGACCTAGATGTAACAGACCCAGAAGCTGTAAAAGCCGCACTTAACGCTTTAAGCGACACTCAGCACTCAGCACTCAGCACTCATCACTCTCGCATATTGTGGGATTTAAATCGTTGGCTTATTCGTTCTCCCCTTTCGATATCTCAACTTGTTGGTAAGGTTAAAGAAGAAGTTAAAGAACGTTCTCATTTTTCAAATAAGGAAATTGAAAATGAAATCCGAACCGCTTTACTAGTCGGCGCCGCTTTACCAGAGGGTACACCAGGAGCTTTACAACTGCGCGCGCATCGATTTATTCGTGGTGGTTGGCAATTTCACCGCTGTATTAACCCAACTTGCGGCAAACTTTACCCAATGGGTGAGGAACGCTGCGAGTGCGGTTGTGTAACGGCGCCTCTTTACCTTTGTCGTAACTGTGGTGCAGATTATTTACGCTTTGTTGGTGAACCGACTGCTGCACCGTTAGAACCCAGTGCTGTTCCAGATGAAACAGAATGGATGCTTTATGACCATAATCGCTTTGATGATATAGATATTGAAATTGGAGAAGCAGATGAAGATGTTGATGATGTGGCGCCTCAAGTTCGTCGAGGTACTCAAAAGAAACCGCAACAAATTAAACGCAAACCTATATTAAATGGTTCATTTGATATTTCTAGTCTCGCTTTTAGCAGCGATGCCAATGATTATCCTTGGCATGTTACTTTAGCCCCCGCTCGAACTCGCTGTCTATGTTGCGGCGCCACTGCGGGTAGTCGCAATGTTATTACACCCGTAGCTTTAGGAACTTCGGCGGCAGTAAAAGTATTAAGCGAAGGTTTGGTAGAATCTTTAGCTACAACAAACCGCAGTCAACCAGGATATGACGGTAAAGAAAGATTATTAATTTTTAGCGACAGTCGTCAAGATGCTGCACACCAAGCTAGGTTTATTGTTTTTGCTAGCCGCTACGACCGAATGCGGCGCCGAGTAGTAGAATTATTATCAAATGGAGCGTTATCTTTACAAAGAGTTGTAGAACTTCTAGGCGACAAAGGTATAAAAGAGCAAGATAATAAATATGCTCCTACTGACTCAAGTGCATGGATAAACGATGAAAATATGCAACGAATCCGTGCGTGGGAAGAAGCTCCTTTACTCGATGAAATAGCTGTCACCGCTGGTTATCGCGCGACTTTAATCAATTTGGGATTGGTGCAAATTAACTATCAACGTTTAGACGAATATGTAAAGCAACAAGGTACAGACATTGCTAGAAGTCTAGGTATATCAATAGAAAACTTAGAATATATTTGCTGTAGTTTACTTAATGAAATGCGACGACGCGGTTGTGTTAGTCGAGAATTATTACGTTATCATCCTGCACATCCAAGTTGCCCTAGTTATACCAAAGCTGCTGAGTGGGAACGACGGTTAAAAAGACCCCAAGGTTATGCACTTTCGTCTGGTTTACCCATTGCTTACATTGATAGTGCTAACGTACCTTATGGTGTGCAAGCAAGTAACCCTTGGCGAAAACCGTCTTCAGGTGGCAGAGGGCCAAGTTTAGAACGAATTTTCAAGCATTTATTGCTAAGGTTTGGTGGTATTGTACCAAATGAAGAAAACATCGTTGAATTATTAGAATGGCTTTTACAAGGTAGTTTTGTGATAGCTGCCGATGTATATGGTTTTCGAGATAAAACGCAGCTTCTACAAGTAAATGCAGAAGTACTACATTTACAATTATCTACCGAACAGCAACGTTACCGTTGTGAAGTATGCGCTACCCCAATGTTAGGAGGACAAAATAATTATCCTTGTCCTTACTGTCATGGTAATTTAATTCGCTGGCGCCAGTCGGAAGTAATGGAAAATCGCCATGTTAAAAGAATTCTTTCAACAGATTTTATTCCCTTGGTTGCAGGAGAACATACTGCCCAAGTACCTAACGACGTGCGCGTAGAATTAGAAGATGACTTCAAAGCGACAGCATCTCAATCAAAAATTAACTTATTAGCTTGTTCTCCAACCCTAGAAATGGGTATAGATGTTGGTGGTTTGGATGCAGTAATTTTGCGAAACATCCCACCACGTCCAGATAACTATGCTCAACGAGGAGGACGTGCAGGGCGCCGGACTCGTATCGGTTTAGTATTAGGGTATGCTCGTAATACTCCCCACGACCAATATTTTTACGATAAACCTGGAGAAATGATAGCTGGAGAAGTACCCGCACCAGCTTTAGCACTAGGAAACCGAGACGTAATTTTCCGTCATTTAAATGCTATTGCTTTTGGCGCCGCCTCTCCTGGTTTAGCCAGCAAAATGGTAGAATACATTACTACAGTTGGCGATATTAATACTGAAAAAGTCGAAGCATTAATTGCTGGAGTTCAAGCTCAAACTGATAAAGCAATTAGTATTGCAAACATGGCTTGGCAAGGTATTGTATTAGAAGAAGCAGGACTCGATGAAAACGCCCTACGTCAACACCTAAATAAATTACCCGAACGTATTTGGGATGTAATTAACCGCACAGCATTACAAGTAAAACAACTTAGAACTGCTTTAGATACTTACTCTCTAGACCTACAAGGAGAGCGCGCGGCAACTCGTGCAGGTCAATTAGTTGCCCGAATTTTAGGGCTTCAAACAGACAAGCAAGGTAATAATAAAGAAGCAGACGACCGTTCGAGTGGGTATCCATTGCGACGCTTTGCCGAATTTGGTATTCTTCCCGGTTACGAATTTCCCACACAACCCGCTGCACTAAGGTTGCTAGGAGATGAACACGAAGAAGACCCTGTAAGTGTTGCCCGACGTTTTGGTATCGGTCAATTTCAACCCGAAGCACAAGTATTTGCCCGTACCAAACGTTGGAAAGTAATAGGACTAGATAATGCGTCACCCTGGAACCCAAGAAGCGAAGGCGCCACTTGGTTATATAGAATATGCAATACCTGTAAACTACGCTTTGAAGCTGACAAACCCGCTTGTCCAAGATGTGGGAATAACGCACCAGGAAAAGCACATCCAGGTGGAGAATTTGCGGGTTTCTTAGCACGACGCGATGAAAGTCCTATCCTTGACGAAGAAGAACGTTATGTTACCCGTAACTTAGTTAGAACTTACCCACAATGGGACGGGCAAGTATTAGGACGTTGGACATTAAGCAATAGTTGGGGTTTACGATGGAGCCAAGATGAAGAAGTACGCTGGGTAAATGAAGGGGTGGCGCCGAAAGATAAAGACAGAGAACAAGGTATTCCTTTATTACATAATGAAGCTAAAGGATACATGTTATGCGCCGATTGTAGGAAAATGTTACAAAACCCCGATTCAATACAACCAACTTCAGGACGACGTAAAACCCGTCAAACCGGAGAAGACCCCTATGGTCATGCAGAAAATTGCAGCCAAAAAGGTAAGGCGCCGCAACCCTTAGCAATAGTAACAGCAGGCAAAGCAGAAATATTACGATTAACAATCCCCGTTCCCACCTCCATAGACGAAGAAGACTTACAATCTTGGGGATTATCGCTCGGTTATGCATTAAAAGCAGGAATGCAGCACTTGTATATGCTTGATGGCTCCGAAATTGACTTTGAATATGAGGCGCCTTGGCAAGTCAATAACAATGGTAAAAAATACAACATGATTTCCTTAACATTTATTGACCCTAGTTTAGGTGGTAGCGGTTACTTACGCCGCATTGCTACAGAATTACATCAAGTAGCAAAAAGAGCAATTGAACACTTAGACCATCCCAACTGCGAAACAGCATGTTACCGTTGCTTAAAATCGTATCAAAATCAGCGATACCACGAATTGCTCAATTACCCCCAAATTATGAGTGCCTTAGAGCAACTTTCCCATACACCACCAACACAACAAGCATTAGAAACTGGCGATATTAAAGACCCACTCCCCTGGTTAGAAGCTTACGCAGTAGGAGTTGGTTCACCGCTCGAACTCAAATTTTTACGACTATTCGAGCAGTATAACTTCCATCCTCAAAAACAAGTACCAATACCACAAGAGGCGCCTATTTCTATCGCCGATTTTGCAGTGTCTTCTCACCGACTGGCAATATATATAGATGGCGCCGCATTCCATACTGGAGGAAACAGACTGCGCGATAAATTTATTCGTGACCGCTTACGTGGCGCCAATCCTCCTTGGCATGTAGTAGTTTTGTATGCTGCGGATTTAGTTAGGGGTCAAGCATTAGTAGAGGAATTAAAAAATATCGTTAAGTAAATCGTTAAGTAAAGTGTAGGCAAAGCTTCATCCAGATATCAAAAACTTATATTTCAATAAAATTAGTCTTCCGTACTAATATGGTTGACGTTCGGAATCTGGTAGGGCATAACACTTATAGATAGATGCACTGCGGCTGTCCGATGTTTACTAGAAATATTAATACTTGATTTTATTAAGGTTATACCAACTTCTACAAAAATGCAGTGAATCTATTAACCTCTATGGTGCATCTAACAAACGTGGATGGAACAGGCAGTGTTTAATATACCGCATTTTAGTAGTAAACTCGTATAAAATGTTGCTAAGTATTAATCTCAAGTAACAGGGAATTAGTTGTCAGTATATTAGTTCTAGCTAACTAACCGAAATAGGATAGATTATGGCCAGCAACCAAAACACAACACCCTTTATTCAAGATGATAATAATCTCATGCAACAACTTCTTCTGCATTGGGAATTATCAAAACCAATACTGCTAGGTAAATATACAAGGGTAAAAAGAAAATCTTATGGTTTTTTTAATGATGTCAAGAATAATACTGGTGAACTTTTATCATATCCGCAACAATTAGGTAGAGTTAGTAGTATATATGTTCATCGCGATGATTTAGAGGAAGGAGCTTATTATGAATTTAGCTTTTGTTTAGCATCTCTAGAACAACGCCAAAATAAAAATAATTCTTTTCTTGTTCAAACAGATAGAAACCAGCCGATTACTAAAATTAATCATCAACAAGTATATGAAAATAATATATACTCAACTAAACCAGATTTTAAAACCTCAAATATGGAAATCGATAATTTTGAAAAGAAATGGATTGATGAAATATTTAATAGTAAGGGAATTGCAGTAGAAGATGCAAGAGATTTAGCTGGTTCATTAAACATTTTATCGGAAGATTTATATACAAAAGCGGAACGTTTTATTTTTGAGCTTTTACAAAATGCAGATGACTTTCCAGGAGAATTGGGTAAGGTACAAATTAAATTTGTTATTCTACAAGAACATTTATTGATTCTTCATACAGGCAAGAAATTTTCTAAAGAAGAAGTACAAGCAATTTGTAGAATTGCTAATAGTACAAAACCAACCGATGCTTCTACGACTGGCTATAAAGGTATTGGCTTTAAGTCTGTTTTTGCTCATGCTGATTGTGTTTATCTTTTCTCTGGTAATTATCAGTTTAGATATGACAAAAATTTCTATCCAAATCCAGAAATAACTCCTTGGCAGATTAAACCAATATGGACGGATAAAGATAACTTACCACAAGAAATAAGATTAGCTAATGATTTTTTTAAATATCCTGTAGCAATTGGGCTTTATCTTGGAAGAGATAAGGCAAATGAATATAAACAAAAAATTAGAAAAGTTTTTTCTGAGCCTAGATTTATGCTGTTTCTACGGCATGTAAATTTAATAGATATATCAGGATTAGTTCATGATTTGAAAATGAGTTTGCAATTAGATAAAGACAGCAATTTTAGTAAAATATCATACAATGGTAAATTTAGAGATAAGTGGTTAGTTCAAGATTTCGTATTTGAAGTTCCTCAAAATGTACAAGATAAAATTAAAAATGATCACAACGTACCTACGAAATTGAGAAAAGCTACAAAAACAAAACTAAGCTTTGCTGCTAAAATTGATAATGAAAAACTAGTCGCTCTATCAAGTGATGAATCAACATTATTTAGTTATTTACCTACTAATGTAAAAGATTATCAATTCCCTTTATTAGTTAATGCCGATTTTTTAACCAAAGCTGACCGCGAAGATTTACATCGAGACAATGCGTGGAATTGTTTTATTTTTGAACAAATAGGCTATAATTATTTTAAATTTTTAGCTTGGTTATATAATTCTTGTCCCCAATACAAAAATTATACTGCTGATTTAATACCTTTTCAATTCAACGATAACGAAAAAATAGCAGAAAGCTTTAACCAAGGATTTGATAAAGCAATCAACGATATTGCCTTTATTCCATCAGATGAAATAGATAACCTATTAAAGGTAAGTGAAGTCATTATTGACGAAACAGGTATTACTGAAATTATTGGCGCTAAAAAGATTAAGTCAATATTAAATATTCAAAAGTATTTTGTAAGTAGATCATTAAATAATCATCAAAAATTGCAATCTTTAGGCGTTGAAATCTTTGGTTTTAATCAGCTTGCAAACTTGCTTAAGCAATATTCTTATGAAGATTTAAAAGAGTATATACAAATTATTATTCATTTAAAAAATAAAAAATATGCACCCAGAATAAAAGAATTAAAATTACCGATTATTTGGGATGAGAATGGAAATTTAATAGCATCTACGTCTGAACAATCTATATATTTTGAAACATCGCCAGAATGTAGAAAATTATTAACCTTTGATCAGTTTGTGTTTATTAATCCTAAACTTGATAAAGACTGTCAGCAAAATCGTGAGTTGCGTGATTCTTTACTGTCACTAGGAGTAAAATATTTCAATCCTATCGAAGTTATTAGGGAAAGAATTAAAAAAGGTAAATTTGAGCCTAAAGATAATAATTTTAATGATCATATTAATCATATTCGTTTTATTTTTCAGTACCGCCATGAACTGACAGATAATGAATATAAGAGTTTTAGTAACTTCAAGCTGCTTTATAGGATATCAGATAAATATTATCCTGCTGTAGCTTCTATTTGTTATTTATCAGATTACTATCAGCCAAAATACCTTTTAGAATTTATAACTAATAATTTAGAGAAGAAGGAAGATTTCAAATTTATTATATCTAATTACTGTGAGCAAGAAAAAGATATTACCGCATGGAAACAATTCTTTTTGAAGTTTAGGATTGTTCAACCTGATGGATTAGAAATTCTTAACAAATTTATTATTCCTTTGATTAATAAGCATCAAATTAACGAAATTAACACTATAGAAATTACCAGATTTATATTTAGTGTCTTCTACAACCAATCAATAAATGCTGAAATTAAATATCAACTAAGCAATTTATTGTTACTGACTAATGATGGTTTAAAACGAGTTGTAGATTGTAATTTATCAGAATTTTATATAAATTCTTCTGAATCATTAAAATTTTTACAAGAATTTCAACTACCTAATCTTGTTTGCAGTAGTTACTGTAATAACAATGAAACACGCGAAAAGTGGCAACAGTTCTTTATCAATATTGGTGTAAAGGGAATTAATGGTATTGAACTTGTAAAGGCAAAAATTGCATTACTGCCAAATAAAACAGAGTTAATAAATATTAATAATGTGCTTAAGATTACTACACAAATATTTAATTATCATCGATATTTAAGCCAGGAGGATTTTGAGAAATTATTTGAACTACCAATTTTAGTAAAAAACGGTCAACTTGTACCAGCTAATGAATGTTATTTATCTAATGATTATCATCCTAAACAAGATTTGGAAAGTTTGTTTGCTCAGACTGACTTTTATAAAATTGTGAGTCCCCTATATATTAATGAAAATAATGTAGAAACATGGAAACAATTCTTTCTTAAAATTCAAGTAGCAGAAGAAATTAGAGTTTTAAAATATACGCAACGTTACTCTTTTGAATTTAATGGTGATGTAGGTAAAGCATACTTAAAATTTATTCAAGTGTCTTATGCTGATAACTACGATATGGAAGACTTTCTTGAAATTAGCGATATTGATAATTATATTGAAAATTATGAATTTGCTTATAAATTCTGGTCATATTTAAAGCAAAATTGGGATAGGATGAATTTAGATGCCAAATCTAAAATTTGGATTAGTTCACATAAGACACAAATAGTTGATTCTTGTTTCAAGTTTCTAGTTACTCAATATCCATCAATTCCTTGTATAGATAAACAATGCCGTAAACCTTCAGAAGTTTACTCATATTCTTTGAAATCTCTTTTAATGAACTGTAATTTACCTGTATCTGCAATAGAATTTCCAATTAAAATTGAATCTTTTTTAAGGATTAAAACAAAACTAGATATTAAAGCATACCTAAAAATATTAGACAATAAAAACGCTAATTTTTCACAAGATAGAGATACTAAAAATTTATTGCTTATCTATGAACAGTTAGCTAATGTCGTGCAAGGAAGTGGTAATGAAGATAAAGCTCTGATTAATGAATGGAGTAAAACAGGTCAACTACTTGCTTGTGATGAGCAACTTCATTGTATTAATGAATTGTTTTACATAGATTCAACGCTTGACTTACCTTACAAGCGAAATTCCCGATTGGTTAAGTTTCCAGAAAATTTGAATAGCTATAAAAATTTTAAATATTTTTTATCTTTTTTTAATGTAAACAAAATACAAAGTTATCAAGTGTTTTATGATGTCAATAACCCATGCAAAATTTTACCACAATTAATACGCGATAGAGTTTATTATATCAGTGTTTACTTAGTAGGTTCTACCAATCCAGGAATAGTTAATGAACAAAGCGAAAAAATTATTCTTGCTCTAAATAATTTTACTGTTATTAATCCGAGTAAACTTTACTATTCTGTCCAAAATATAGATTACGAAGAAGCAATCCATAATTTTTATGATAGTATCAATAATCAAATTATTTATGTTGGAAGGTGGAATAGTCGAAAAAATGCTAAGATTGGAGAATATCTTATCAAAGCATTAGGATTAAATGAGAAAAAAATTAGTAGTGAAAAATTATTAGATTTTTTAGATGACCCCTTAGATGAAATAGTTAGTTATTTTAGAGAAGGTGGTTTTGAAATTCCTGAGCCATCTCATGACACACAAGATACAAAAGCTTTTTTCCAAGATTTGAATGATAATGATTCCGTAAAAGCTCAAGCAACAAGTAGTATTATTTCCAGAGATAAACAAGGTATTGGAGAAAATCCAGAAGAGTGGGGTGAATTTGGAGAAAATAAAGCTAAGTTATTTTATCAAGAGTGTGGTTATACAGTATCTAAACAGCCAGATGGAACTGGTTATGATTTTCGATGTGTAAAATTAAACAGTGAATTATTTGTAGAAGTCAAAACAATTAATCCTAATTATAACGATGTGATTAGAATTACACCTAATGAGTGGCAAACAATGTGTAATCTTAGCAATCAAGATAAATATGAATTACTTATAGTTATCCATATTGGTAAATTAGTTACGAAAATGATTCGGATTCAATCTGCGTGGAAAACATTACAGGAGGTTTTCTCTGAACTTAATCAACAGCCATGCACTTCTTGCAGTTATAATAGTCATAACATAGAAGTATTGATTGGTTTACAGGGTAATTCCAATAATTCAGGGAATGACATAATCTTTAATTGGAAAAGGTTAGTAGATAATCCAAACTTTTCAAGTCGCAATATACAAGAAATAAAATAACATGTGCAACTTAATGAAACACACACAGTAAAACTCATTTTAGTGAAATTATTCTACTAGGATTTTAACTACCCAAAAAGGAAATTATTAGGTGAGATATCACTTAACTTAAGAGTTTCAAGGTATTGAATTTTACATTTTGTGACTAAATGCCTTTGCTGCTGTTTATAGTGTTGTTGAGAGCAAAACCATTAGCTATTTCTCGCCAAAACTTGATTGATAGCTTCCAAACGGCGCCGTTGATCCAGAGCAATACAGTTCCAACGCCAACGTTCTGACCACATGGGGTACTGCTGCAACCGAGTTGTATAGTATGTATTGCTTGGATTAGCACAAATCGAGAACAAGCCGACTCGCGAATTACCAGCCTCCAACTCTCCATTATTTTTGCGAAAAGCTTCAACTCTTGCCCACAAGATAGCCTCTTTACCCTTCAATCCTTGTTTGATAGCATCTGCGTAGCGCCGTGCAAATGTATTACTCACACGAGGAGACGCTTGGTTCCATTGGTCAATCGAATTCAAAAACACTTCTACATTTTCTTCTGGATTGAACCCAGCTGCTTGCATTTTACGAACTAATACAGAAATACGACTTTGAGTCCTTCTTAAACAACCAGCATCAGCATTTTGCAAGTTAGTTCCTCCCCTACCTTGGTCACTACACCACCCTCTGTTACCAACTCTGTTTCCAGGGTCAACATGCCCGTAGTATAAAGAAGTTTTGTTGCCTTCAATGGTACAGTTACCTTCCGCAGCGCACAAGGCTAATACTCCTACTGAAGAATTATTGGCAAATAAAGTATTTAGCTTACCTGAATAAGATGCATTAATTTCACTCAACCTTTCTAAACCATCAGAGCCAATTTTTATTGCAGGCTTACTAAATATAAAGATGACGATACCAACTAATAATAGGGCGTTGAGAAAATCCCACTTACGCCCTAGCTTCTGTAAATACATGGAAATTAGGTAAACAGTAGCACCAAAAGAAAAACACCTAAAACAAAACCCATCCACCAAGAAACAAGAGATGCAGTTAGTAATCCAATCACTAGGAAAACTAACTGTTTTAATAGCATTGGTAAACTACACCAAAAGTGCAGTGTTTGTTGAACAATGTTTGGTTTCCAGGGAGCTTTAGCTTTCATATGCCCACCATGAATTAACCAGTGAGCGAGCGGGCACAGCGGAAGTACATCTGTCCACAACTCTTCATGTCCTAAATGGCGATAACCAACACCTGTGTGATGTATACTGTATTTTCCGTACTTTTTAGATGCATATTTTCCAATTCTGACCCAAGGAAACATTGAGCATCGGTAATTACATTGCTTTAACCAACAATAGTGCTTATTTCTCCAAGTATCAGACTTCATGTATAAATAATAATCGCTTGGGGAAAGATATTTTTTCGTTTTCATTTACAAACCCCTTGATTGTGCCATCCGACTAAAAATTCTCTGAGCAATTCCACAAATTCTAGGGTCGCGAATTGACTTCAGTATTTCTACACCTTCGGTTAAATCAAATCTATCCAACGCGGCTATCAATCTAATAGCGGTAGTAAAATCAACCCCATTTGCAATAAATTGTCCTTCTAAACCGACCGGGAACTGTAATAACAGTTGCTCTGTATCTTGCAATGCCTCATCCAAAAAATCGCTATGTTCTGAGAACGTATAAGCAGCGGCATAAAGTTGCTTTAAAACAGCTAAAATTCCTGTTAAAGCTTCAGAAACTAGCTCAGAATGTTGATTATTTAATACTCTATTTCTCGACATAATCAAAACCTCAAATTCTTGGCAGTAATAAAACCCGTAGAAAAGATGAAATTTTTGTTCAGAGAATAATCAGCGTCTTGTTGTAAAAATCTCATAAATTCTTGATGACCTTTAGATGTACGCCCTACCGGACAACCTGCACTTGCATCATCAACTAATTGCTGGTCATGTGCGCTATGTTGATTGGCGCCAATTAACGCGCGCTGTTTTAAATCACCTTCATCAGCCTTACCATTACGGTTTTTATCGCGCGAAATATCAACAGGCGCCACTTGTACCAAAGCAAGTTCTCGGTTCTTATGCATACCAATGCGCCATGCTTTATACTGCCCTGGTACTTGTATATGCGCCGCACCCGACGCATTCATTGGTTGCTTGGTGTAATGATTTCCTGGTTCAACAGAAGCATCCCAGGCGCCAATCAAACGCGGAGTTGGATTGACTTCAACTAAAAAGCGACTGTCATTAAATTGATTGGGAGCGTTATCGTTACTAACACCATTGGGAAACATTCCTTGAACGTAAAAGATGTTGTAACGACGGGCACCAGTTCTCACTTCCCAATTATGAGCGCGCGCGTAAGAAACAAGTGCAGCAGCTATTTTGTCTGCTTCTTTAACCTGTGTAGAACTTATAGAACCAATGCCAATAAAACGGTTTAACTGAAGTTTGCTCTCAACCCACGCATTAACACCAGGATGAACAATGACAATTGCCATAATTAAAGACAAGCCAAAACAGCAAACACGTCCCCTAGCTTGAGCTATAACATTTTGGCGAAGTGCTTCTTCTACTGCTTTAATTTCCTGGTATTGGATTTCTGGGGGGAGATATTTGAATAGGTCGGTGGCTCGAATTGGCATTTAGCACCTTGTCTATAAGCGTCTAGCAAAGTTTGGCAATCTTGATTATTGAGTTGTTTTTGCGCGCTATTGCTGGGTGAGGACTTTGAACGTATCAAATTTTCCAAGTCAGAGCGTACATCAGTTGTTAGTGATGCAATATTAAGGCGCCAGTTTGGAATTAGAGCAAACTGCCCATAACCAGGGCTAGCCATATCTAAAACAAACACAATAAATACGGCGCCTGTAACCAGGAAGCTCAAGGGAGGAATCTTTATCCAAGAGGAGGGAGGGAGTTGCTGAAATATTTCCCATCTCTCCCTATTCCTCACTTCCCTCCTAAATGGAAGCATTTTACTTATTTCCTACAGATTGATAACCCCCGGCACCTGTCCAATTAGTCAGTGGTAAAGTAGTGGTTGGTTGTTGTGCTTGTTGTACAGTTACTCTTGGTTGTTGCCAATCGTCGGCGCCTGAATTTAACCGTACTGCTTTATCTAAACTGTCACCCGCTCCCGTCGCAACAGTACCAAATCCATTCCATACTCCTGCTGCAACAGGTTTACCAGCATTAACAACACCATGACCAAATCTAACTGCCGTGGGAGCATTTTGTGGAAGCTGTCTTGGATTACGAGTTGCAATCAGTCCACCTAGAAAGAATTGAGCAACCCATCCACCCACAATTAAAGTACCGATGCCCATCGACCAGAAAGCAAATGACCTCCAAGGTCTAAACGGATTAGTATGACTAGCTACAGTACCTAAAGTACCGATAGCTGCACTGGCGCCGTTTTCCATTGCTGGTGTAATACCACGACTGTAATTTTGACCCCAGTCATAAGCATTCCTTGCATAGCGCCCAGCACGGTACGCGCGTCCATGCCAGTTTGATGACCTGTTGTGACGATTAGTGTAATCATCGTTGTCTTCTTCGTAATTTGCGTCCATAACATCAGTACTTAAATAATCGTTTGAATGTAACTGTGGTAAGTTGGCACCTCTTAATTGTTTTCTGACCATAAATACTCCTTAAATGACACTAGTTAATTTCTCCATCAAGTCCCCAAATGTCTTCCTGCTCAATCAGTTTTTGGCGAAACTGTTCTGTATCAACCCCTATTTGGGAATTATCTTCCACAGGTTGTTGAGCATTCGTTGGAAGGTAAAGAAATTGAGGACAATATTTTTGTACGAGTTGTATGTAGTTGTACTTGTCTTTTCCATCAATTCGAGTTGCAGGTGGTCCCTGCATCCAATGGGGAATATCAATTCGTAGTTTCTGACGCTCTCCTCCATCTGGACGAATCAAATATGCCCAACCCGCACACCGCTTGTTACCCTCAACGTTTCTATCCGTTACCGCTTGGGCATATAACCAGACAATTGCATCTTTTATGGTTTCTGATTTTCCAGCCAGAGCTTTGGCGCCACCTAACATTGCTTGGGTATCACCGTGGCTAGCAAAGGATACAGACATATTAGATTGCCGCACAAATTGAACCACTGCTTCCCAAAATTTAGGCATGACGGTAGCATCAATATTATCGACTTCGCTCGAATAATTGGACATTTCATCAAGCGAGAGATGAATGTGGATATCTTCAAATGGCTCGTACTCTTTGGCTTCGTCGCCAGCTTCAGCAATTCTAAAAAAAGCAATGCGGGTAAACTCACGGATAGCGTTTGTAGCTTCAACAAAGTTGTAACCACGTCCAAAAACCTTAACTCCCTTCCAGTGCTGACCCTTGGCGAAGGGGTTAACCATCCATACCAAATGACCTAACTTAACATGTTCGGCAATTAGATAACCAAGTTTAGATGTTTTACCACTCCCTTTCTCCTTACCAACGATACCCACTGTGTTTTCGTAAACTAGGGATTTTACGTCTTCATATTTATCTTCATTGGTGGCGCGCGATATTTTATTAACTGCATCAACTTTATTTCCTGAAAAAATAGATTCATAGGCGCCTGTTTGATAAAAATTTGGAGTTGGTTTAGAAACTTGAGAATTATTTGGCTGTTGGTAGGTTCTATCAATTTGGTTACTTTCACCCTTAGTATCTCTGGCAACACTTTTTACTTGTGGTTGCCTAGTGTTTACCTCAAACGAATCCAGTTGAGACTGTTGAGGCGAAATGTTTTGACTCGCTTGTAACAGGAGTTGAGGCTTGGCATACTGGCACCGTTTTCTACTTGCTAATTCCCAAAAAACTAAACTCGATGGTCCTACGACTGCCAAAACGGCGCCACCAATTCTTAAAAACGACTTTACTGGTTCTGGCATTTCTACTTCAACCGACTGCTTTTGCGTAGAGTATGGAGTTGCTGGCTGTGTTATGGCGCTTGTCGTAAAGCTACTTGTGAACATCCAGCCACCTATCAGTAAAGGTATGGGAGCAAAAAATAACTTACTCATTTAGTTCCTCCTTGGTTGGTTTTGGAGGTTGGTCTAACAGTTTTGATTTACGCTGTTTCGGTTTTGGCTCCGGTTTATATTGCTGATAATCAGATATTTCTGCTGCTTGTGGATTGATTGTATTTCCAAACCAATCGGTCTTTTCTAATTGCTCGGCAACAGGCGCCAATCCTTTAACTTTTAATGCTTCAACTCTTGCATTTTTGATGTCAGATAAAGCTTTGCGAGTATTTTGGGCAATTGTAATCAAGTCGAAGCGTTGTGTTGTTTCCCTCCTACTGCTAGAGATAATGTTAAGTTTTACTAAGCCACTGGCTGTTAATTCCGCAGAGTCGAGAGGAATTGTTACCCATGAATCGGTGCTTGGGTCAATATATCGTAATTCTGCTTCTTTACCAGATGCCCCCAAGTTAATACGTTTGAGTGCTTCAATTTCCGAGCCATAATTAATTACCTCCTCATGTTGGTTATATGCTTGGTTTTGAGGATTATTTTGACTGGTAACAATTCGATTACGGTAGCGTGCGGAAGCTTCTAGAACTGCTGCTTGTACTAAACCAGGATTGCTTACCATCCCAGAACTATAATCACTGCGCGTTAAATATTCTCGGAAGTTGCTATCACTTGCCTCCAAGTTTTGAGATTTTTGTAATAGTGCTTGCTGTGTCTCTTGTTCGGGTGTAAGTTCTGTCGAACGTTGACCTAGAATTATTGCCGCAATCGAAGCAATCAATATTGAAATTACCGTCGCGATGAAAATTGATACGAGCCAAGGATTGGTTAGTAAAGAATCTAAACTTCCCGATTTGATAATATTGATAAGCCCCGGAGGTGAAGGCGCCTGGTTTTGTTGAAACTTTCCGCGCGGGTCTGGTACCCAATTATCATCAAAATCATGGGAGCTATATTCATGATTTTGGTAATTGGATGGTGAGTCTTGAAACTGCATTTTGGTTAAGCCGTTAATTAACTAAGAAGACAAACCTCCTACACCTTGTTATTTAAGATTTGCTTTCTGTAATGGCGAAGAACTAATGCCGCTAACGCTACTCCTAAAATAGTCCCAGTAATGAAAGTGCCTATAATCTTCAAAAATACTGGTTTTGGGGGAGAGCTAACAGCAAGGGCAATAGTGGCGATAGTGGTGGTAGTGGTAATCGCAACAGTGGTAGCAACCGTTCCTCCTTCTGTCATATAGTTTGTAATTGTTTGGCGGTCACTCAAGAGAACTTGATTTATCGTTGGCGCCATCACTTGTAATGTTTCTGCTGCCAAAACTGGCGCCGCCTCAACTATTTCTTCGACACATGGGACGTTGATGTAGTCGTTTTCTTGGCGCCTGGAAGCGATGTTTGTTGTGCCGCTGTCAACACTGGATGTTCTTCCTCCCCCCAATTTACCGACGTTCCTAAAAAATTTTGCTCGAACTGATGCTCGATACTCTCAAATGCGGCGCCGAAACCATTGACTGTTTGGTTATGTGTAATTTCTGATTCTTCGACACCGTTTAAAATCAAATCTTGGGTTTGACGTAGAAACGCTTCTCTAAATAGTGTGTAGCCAACTTGGGATATTGAATGAGACTTGAGTAACAGTTGATACAGGTCATAATGATAGCTACCAGGTTTTACTACCTGTGGGTCAACACCAATGCGCTGCCTGAAAAATTCATCTAAATTAAATCGGGCGCCCATTGTTTGTTGTTGTGCTTGCGCTTCGGTTTTAAGACGCAGCAATTCTTGAATACCCTCAGAAAATGAACACGCTCGCTCCTTGCAAGCAGTAACGAAAGCCTGAACTTTCTGGAAACTGTCATCGCTAATTGAGTTATCGGTAATTGGAATATCTAAAGCTTGGCAAATAGCTTTTAAATCGGTTACGGGTATTTCAAGCTGCTGTACTGCTGCTGACAGATTCATTTGCTTGTTCCTCCTTCAATTTATCAACCAATATTTTGACGAAAAAGTTATCTTGTTCCTCTGGAGTTAAAAACTCAGTCACAAATGTGTACAAGTCAGTACGCCGGACTTCGCGAACGTATAATTTTATTCCTCCTCTGCTGACGACTTCTTGTTGGTAATCGACTTGCGCGACTCTTAAAAACCGATTAGCAACGTAAAAACAAGCTAATAATTCCAAATCAAGACAGCTAAATAAACCTCCGCGCTTTGGTGATTTGATGTCAGCGAACTCACACCAGTTTTTGATGGTTGTCACGCAAACACCTGATTCTTTGGCTAATGTAGTTTGGGAGTAAAGTCTTTGTACATATTTCATGGAGCCAATTTAAATGACAGTCAAACTCAACTTGAAGTTGAACTAAATTCCAGTTTGGATTCTGCTCACTCTTCAGTTGCATAGCATTACTTTTTATTTAACACTCAATGACTTGACGATTACCTACATTTACGCAAAAATTCGGTAATTAGCTCACACAAAGTCAAAGACTTATTCACAGCATTTTTGTGTTTATATTGTTTGCTGCAACAATAATTTTCTTTCATTACGAATGAGGTGGAAGCGATGTATTTACGCTCGTTAGAACGCTTATAATCGTCTGAAATCTTATGTTTCCACTTCGACGACGCGCGACTGGCGCCTTGATTACAATTCGCAGTGTACAATTAGAATAATTACAACGCCATCTCTAAATGTAAAAATTATACATGCATGTACGAGTGTTGGAATAAATAGCATATAATTATAAGAACACTAGACTTACATAAAGCCAGTTATATTTATAATGGGTTTGAGATATGAGACACTTGCTCAACACCTAAAAATTATTGAGGAGTAACAAATGAAAGTTAGAGCAATAAAACGTGGTCAGATTATCGAATTATTGGAACAAATTAACGATGTTCCCGATAATACAGAAATTTTAGTTGAGTTGCAGGCACCAAGAGCTAGCGCTACAGGAAAGCCTTTAACTCATGACGAAAAGTTAGCGAAACTTAATCAATTGTTTGGCACCTGGAAAGATGACACAGAATTAATAGAAATATTTGCAGAAATCGATAAAGTCCGTCATGCATGAACTTTCCGCAATCATAAAAATAAAAATATACGGTACAATTTTACGCTCTTGCCAGGATCATTATTATATATGGACAACTCGGTTCAGTATGAATGGGTACAGGCTATAAATAAACCATCATGGTGCCGAATCACGAATTAGCCTTACATGGCGTGCTTTTTGTGCAGTTGATTAATTTTATATAGAAAGTTTCCGTATAATAATGGATTAGGCTTGATCTTCTTTGTATCTTGCGTTGAAATTAAGTTGCGCTTGCAGCAAATTATCATGGTTGAAAAAACAAATCAGTCAAAGCAGACTCCATCTGAAATTGGTTGGGAAATGGATGCTTATCTCCAAGCTTGCTTATCCAATCGCTATTTTATGGGGTCAATACTAGTCGCTTGCGCGGGCGAAGTCTTATTGAGTGCAGGTTATGGTATGGCAAACCTGGAACATAATGTTCCCCATACACCTAAAACAAAGTTTCGCATTGGTTCTATTACCAAGCAGTTTACCGCAGCGGCAATTCTAAAATTGCAAGAACAAGACTTACTGAGCGTGCATGATACGATTTAGCAGCGATTTTGTTTGGTCAACCTTATGAGCTACCTAAGCAAAGACAAGCAATTGAACTCGACCCAACGATTTATGATACATATGTTGGGCAATATGAACTGGAACCTGGGTGGGTATGATTGTTACTACAGAGGATAATCGCATCTTTACCCAATGGGCAGGGCAAAAGCGAGTTGAGTTATATCCGGAGTCTTCAACCAAGTTCTTTACAAAGCTAATTGATTCTCAACGTACATTTTTAATATCAGACGCAGGTAAAGCAACACAGGTAATTGTCCATCAAAGTGGGCGAGACCGTGTGGCAAATAGAATCCATTAAAGCCACATTTTGCATCAGTGGGCTAACCACCACACATAATATATTTGGAGTGTATAAGGATTAGTCAAAAAAATATACGAAAACATTCCTTACAATAAATACTTAGGCTGCCAAAACTGTCCAGCTTTTTATTAGGTGAAAGGAATGACTAAGATGACTAACAAACAATCACCAAGTTTTGTGATTGCTATCAGTGGTTCTTCTGGATCAGGAAAAACTTCTCTGGTTCAAAAAGTAACCAGTTTGCTAGAAGATGCTGTATCGCTCTATTTCGACGATTATGCTGCCGTATCTACATACCCCTCGAACTTTTCTGAGTGGATTAGAGAGGGAGCTGATCCTAATCAATGGAAAACCCCGCAACTCCTTGAAGATTTGCAGATGTTACGCCGTGGGGAAGCCATTTCTCTCCCTGGTAACAAAGGAATGGTTAAGTCAGCTAGCTTTATTGTTATGGAGGAACCGTTTGGTAGAGAAAGAGCCGGAATGAACGAGCTTATTGATTTTGTAGTGTGTATCGACCTTCCACTAGAAGTTGCCCTAGCACGTCGGCTGCTTCGAGATATCGAATGGTGTCTCAGTGAGAGAAATGCAGAATACTTGGCGCTCTATCTCAAAGAGTACTTAACAGGTTATCTCGGTGGTGCTACCCGCGAAATGTATCTTGAAGTAAACACAAGAGTCTTGAGAAATTGCGATTTAGCTTTAGATGGAATCAAATCCATAGACGAGTTAGCAGATGAGATTGTCGTTGCGCTCAAAACAAAACTGGGGACAGTTTAAGTGCAATACCCGTGAATGAAATTGATAAAGTGACGGTAGAATGAGTGATTCAGGTGCCTGTTGAGGTTATAAGACACGAGTTGATTCACGAGTATTGAGTTTAAGTGCAATTGGGGACAGGAATTTTTAATGGCACCATTTTTGAACTAAAAAATATAAAAAAATTTCACATAAAATTCTTACATGACAATATTTTGGGGATTCACACATGATTGTCTTGGGTTAAATAACGAATTTGTGTCAAATAATCGGCGTTGCTTAAATAACAGATTTGGCACCAATCATCGATGTCGCTTAAATAACGGATTGACACTAATAATAAATGTCAGTTAAATAACAGATTTTGCGAAGGTATTATAATCTGGAATTTATCGATAGTTATCTAGGGATATCATTAAATAGTAGCGACGAAATTGACAGCATCAAGAAAAGAGTTGCTCTCCTGGAGGAGTTCAAGGAACGTACAGAAAAAATCCTGCGGGAATTTATTGCCTGACAAATGCGTGGAAGTAACTCAAGCTGTGGGAGCGAACGCATTCACTAATTTTTAGCATCCGAAGAAAAAGCCTAAAACATAGCATTCACGGGCTTTATAATTATCCATTATTTTCTGGAATAATAAAAACGTTGATGATGGCGCCACAAAGCTCAAATATTTTAAGTGCCTGAAATTATGTAGAAAAATTTCTGTACGCTAGTTCTTTAAACATTGCTGCAATTTAAAAATTAAATGAAAACAGCGTAGTAATATGCCAACCGAATAATGGTATGGCTTTCCGTAAAACCAACCCTCAATAGTTCTCTGGTTGTAACCAGTTAATAAGGTAAGAGTCGCATTACAAGCTTTCATGTATCCAGTTGGGTTACGTTCCCCAGGAGTCGGAAGTTCTACATCTGGAAAAATTACTGGTATCCATAAGATGCACCACTCGGATGGGGTCATCGGTTTCAAAAGTTCAAAAAATATTTGTTTACTCTTAGGGTTATCCCGTGTTGAGATTAATATAAACTTCGCTAGCCAACGCGGAATTTTTAGAGCTTGTTGTGATTCTTTATTTGGTATTTGCATTTAATCATCTGTAATTATTTTGGATTTTGAATTCAAGAAGGGAAGTTTTTAAATATTTCATAAAACTTCCCGTTTAATGGAACGATTAGCAGATTTTAGTTCAACAGCTTCTGGTGAGATTGTTGAACATTCTGCATCCAAGCCTGTATCGCCGTAACTTCAGGAATTCCTGAAGCAACAGCCTCAACAACATGTTCGTGATACGAACTAACCACATGGTTAGGATGCTCAAATTTATCTTGCCCCCAAGATAAACACATGCTTTTCACCAATTCGTCAACTTGGCTCTCTTCAAGTTCGCTTGGACGCTCTACTTCCTGAAAACTCAGCCATTCGATTACGCTCTTTACTGGGTAGTTTAGTAAAGTACGAATTTGCTTAACCCGCAAATCTTGATTCAGCTCAGGTGACAGAGGAACTACAACTTTACGTGTTTGTGCTTGTTCCTGTTGTGGTAAAGGAACCTCTATTGATGAACCAGCTAATTTAGATTGAACATAGCTTATGATTCCAGCCCAATCGGCATCTTTATTCCATTCGCACCGAATCCTGGTTTTAGTTGCAGCATCATAAAGTCGGCAGAAAACTACATTCTCCTCACCAGGCGTTGCCGCTAAAATTAGAGGTCTAGAAAAATCTTGAACTTGCGACACTGCTAAGAGGAATGTTTTTGCAAAGTTCGTTTCTATCCCGGTTCTAACGACATATAGTTCATCCGCTGCGACAACGATATCAAGTTTCATATTGTCCTTGCCTTTGAACTCTTTACTCGTTAATCGCAGATTTTGTAAATACCCGCTCAAAGCTCTTTGCTGCACCGGAATCGTTTTCTCGTTGTTAATATCGTAGTTATACCAAAGGTAAGACTCACCACTGAGTTCTCCATTTTTGACGTACAAATAAATTGGCTCTGGTGGATTACAAAGCCCTAATTTAATTTCTGCAACCATTTCAATTCCTCCTTTATTGTCTGTAGTGATAGCAGCATCGTTACGGCAGTTGAGTTTATTTACGCGATATTTAAACTTGAATCTGTGGCGCCTGCTGCATTTAGTACTGATAATTGTACTAAAGCGATAATAAATTCGATGGTTTTTTCCTAATATTCTCGTTCGCAAACAATAATTGAAATTCAGTAACTCTCGTTTTTGGGAGTCAACAATAAATACAGGTATTTTGACGCGCGCACTCTTGGAGGCGCCTGTTTCTACTTCTTGCTGTTGCATGGGCAAAGTTTCTTGCTTGTAGTGCCATGTAATGTAGTTGTAACACTTAGCCCAAGTATTAGCCCTATGGATTTCTAAACCATTTATAATGACTAACCAATTTTGGGTAACAAACTCATCACTATCGTAGATAATTTTTGCTATTAGCTTTTCTAATGCATATACTTCGTGGTTGTAAAACGAAATTTCCAAAGCCCTGATATTATCCTGGCTTTGAAGTGATTCCCGTTTATTACTTGTAAACGATTGCTCTGTATAGCTTACATACGTCATAATTAAATTCCTGACTCTATATAGGGTTAGGTATTTTATAAGGGGCGTACTTAAACAAGAACATCAACCCCTAACTGCGACCGCAAGTTCTCCAGACAAAGCGGTCGCATCTTTTTGTGATTTCCCTAGTATAGGCAAAGTCCGAAATAAAATCAAGTACTTGTATATAGTTTTGTACAGGCAAAAAACATTGAACATCCTATGTTATAGGCAAAAAATAGGCTGACAAGTAGAATTAGGCATAGACTAAAAGCCATGATTGAGAAGCGAGAAACAGAGTATGCCAAGAAATCTTGCAGAAGGGGAAACCCAGATGAACTTTCGTATTCCAGAAGAAAAGAAAGTAGCTTTTTTGAAAAAGGCCAAAGCAAACGGTACTTCAGCTAGTAAAATTTTACTAGAATTTATCGATAGCTATTTGGGAATATCATCAAATAACAGCTCAGAAATTGACAGCATCAAGAAAAAAGTTGCGGAACTTGAGGAGTTTAAGGAACGTGCAGAAAAAATCCTGGGGGAATTAGCAGCCTGAGAAGCGCCTCGGAGCAACTCAGGCTATCACGCGAACGCATTCGCCAATTTTTAGAATCCGAAGGTAAGACCCCTGAAACTTAGCATTCAGGGGTTTTACGGTTATTGAGACTCTTGCCATGCTAGTTCATGGTTTGTAATTATAGGCTAGGCTAGCAACTAGCCTATAAAAATTATAGATTAACTATTGCTTTTATGATTTCCTTTGTATAGGCTAAGAAAGTGCCTATATTCAAAAACCTTGCAAGATTTGGACGAGTATAACCAAATTCTCTCTGTGCTTTTGACTTAATTGGCTATCAGTCTCTTGTAAATGCGGCATCTCTTTCTTGAAAGCCGCTTCTTTGTCATGGGGAGGGCGCCATACTGATCTAGATACAGTAATATTGACGAAAGCTGAAATTTAGATACAAGTGTAAAACGCTCCTGCATCAAATTAAATTCTTTACCCTTTGCATCACAACGCTGCAACATTCAGTTTAGTTATAACAACACTCATCCCATAGAGCTTTACGTCAAATACTTATAAGCTGTAGATTGCGTTCTAGCTCATGGCAAATAGTTCAACAATTGGAGTTTTTTATGAACGCAGTTAATATCGACGAGAGTAATTTGCAATTTCAACATCTTACTGAATGGCTAAATAGCTCAGTTGATAAAGAAATCATTGCCCTTAATGTTATATCGCTATCAGGAACAACGCCCTACGAATATTTACTTTATAGCTCTAGTATCTCACGTCGTAACGATGGGCGCCTGCGAGATGGGGATTTAAAGAAATATCGCCACATTGAATATGGAGGTTGGTGGTGTAATGGCATTGACCCTCTCAACAACTACAATCCAATGATGTGGGGATGTTTCAAGCCAGATAAACCCAGACGCGATTATGAAAAAATTCATAAATTTATAAAATATGAGCATCCTTATAAAGAGGCAACGCGCGCGTTTTTTCTGCAAGTTCCAAAAAGGATTTGGGAGAAAGTTGCAGAGCGTTATAGTATTGCCGTTACTCCAGGTGAATGGGAACATCCGCATGGATTTTGGTACTGGGTATGGCGCCGCAATGTTCCGGTAGTAATTGTTGAAGGAGTTAAGAAAGCAGCTTGCTTACTAACCGCTGGTTATGCTGCAATTGCAATACCTGGAGTTAACGGTGGCTATCGCATTCCTAAAGATGAAGCAGGTAATGTAATTGGAAATATTTTTCTCGTGCCAGATTTGAAACATTTTGCGACTCCAGATAGACAGATTACTATTTGCTTCGACCGAGATGAAAAGCCAGAAACTGTTCAACGGGTAAGAACAGCCACCCAAAGAATGGGGAAATTACTTGCGTACTCTGGTTGTGAGGTTAAAGTTATTGATTTACCAGGTCCATCCAAGGGAGTTGACGATTTTATTTTTGCTCAGGGAGAAGAAGAATTTGAGACTCTTTACGAAAAAGCCGAAACTTTAGAGATGTGGCAAGTCAAACTTTTTACACTTCTGACTTATAAACCTGCAATTGCGCTTGAGCAAAAATATCTTGGACAAATATCAGTTCCAGAGTCTGAAAAGCTTATTCTCCTTAAATCCGGAAAGGGGACGGGTAAAACCGAATGGTTAACCTCGGAAGTTGCAAAAGCTCATGAACAAAATCGTCGGGTGTTAATCATTACCCATCGTATTCAGTTAGGAGAAGCATTATGCGAGCGTTTTGGAGTCAATTATGTAACTAAAGTACACTCTTCTGGCACGGGGGATTTACTTGGATATGGGGTCTGTATTGATTCTCTCCACCATACTAGTCAAGCTCGCTTTAATCCTAGCGATTGGTATAACGATACGGTAATCATTGATGAGTGTGACCAAGTATTTTGGCATCTTCTCAATTCTTCAACAGAAGTCGCAAAACATCGGGTTTCTGTACTTAAAAACCTTAAGTTGCTAATTCAGAATGTTTTAAGTAGCCCCAAAGGTAAGATTTATTTAGCAAGCGCTGATGTATCCGATTGTGATGCTGACTACGTGCTTTCTTTAGCAGGAGAGATTAAGGTTAAGCCATTTGTAATTCTTAACAATTATCGACCAGTAGCAGGGAATTGTTATAGCTACGACGGTACTAATCCGAAAAATTTAGTTGCAGCACTTGATAAGGCAATTTCTAAGGGGGGACATCATTTACTGTGTTGTTCTGCTCAAAAAGCCAAATCAAAATGGGGAACTCAGGCATTAGAGGAAAGATTTCGGCGTAAATTTCCACAGTTGAGGATTTTAAGAATTGATAGCGAGTCGGTTGCAGACCCAGAGCATCCAGCTTATGGCTGTATTGCTCATCTTAACGCGATTCTGCGGGAATACGATTTAGTTATTGCTTCACCCAGTTTGGAAACTGGCGTGTCTATCGATATTCAAGGTCATTTCAACGCTGTATGGGGAATATTTCAAGGAGTTCAGTCAGCAAATTCCGCGCGGCAGATGTTAGCAAGATTGAGAGAGACTGTTGACCGTCATATTTGGGTAAGGAATAGTGGCATGGGATTTGTAGGAAATGGCGCCGCCTCATTAGGTGTACTTTTAGCAAGTCAACATGTAGCGACAAGAGCAAACATTGCGTTATTGTCCGAAGCTGATAATGCTGATTACAGTTGCATTGATGAGAATTTTCAACCGGAATCGTTACAGACTTGGGGTAAACGAGCTTGTGTTATCAATGCTCAAATGCGCTGCTATAGAGAATCTGTGCTGAAGGGCTTGGTAGAAGATGGTTACACAATTATTGATGTAGAAGATATTGAGCCTCTTGAAAGTGAGCAAGTGTTTGAATCTGTTAAAGCTGCTTCTTTGGAGCTACATACGTCTGAATGCCGTGCGGTTGAAACAGCATCTGATATCTCTGACGAAGAGGTAAAGAAACTAAAAGATAAGCGCGCGAAAACTACTACCGAACGGCAGCAAGAGCGCAAAGCTGTGTTAAAAGAACTTTATGGTATTGAGGTAACGGCTTCCTTGGTATGGAAAGACTCGGATGGCTGGTATCCTCAATTACGCTTGCATTACTTTTTGACCTTGGGACGAGAGCATCTTGCCCAACGTGATGTAACAACAGCTAAGGCACAAATAGAATTGGGTGAGAATGCAGTCTGGAAACCGGATTTTAACCGAGGGCAGTTATTACCTGTAGTTTTGTTATTGGAAAATCTCAATATCAGTTATTTTCTAACTCCAGGGGTGATGTTTCGTGGTTCTGACCCACAATTACAGCAGTTTAAGGCTTTGGCTGTACAGCATCGGTATATTATTAGGAACTATTTGGGGGTTTCCATTTCCGAGGGATTAGGCGCCATCACGATTGTTCAAAAAATACTGGGTAAGTTGGGTTTGGGATTATCCTACGTTGGGCGATTTGGGAGTAGAGGTCATAGGGAAAGAGTTTATCGATTTGTTGAGCCAAAAGATGAACGTGACGTAATTTTTGCCCAATGGGAAAAACGCTATGCTTAGGCGTGTCCAGCACTAATAATAAAGAGACTATTCAAATAGATTTTGGACACAACTACCTATAATCTCCCAAATTATATGGGGGAATTTGGGCGCCTTTGAAAATACGAACAAAATAGTACAAATAAACAACTCCTCCGAACGGCAACTGTTGCCGTTCGATGATTATGTAATACACAACAGCTGAAACCTGTATATTGTAAGTGTTTTTATATGGATGCTCGTTTAAAGTTTGGAATGACATCAAAGCGAGTTCGTGCTTCACCATAATAATCTGATAAAGCTTTGTAAGAATTTGAAAGAAATCGAGTATTGGGACTTATTACAATTGGTGATAGTAAGGGAATAAACACGCAATACCGCTCCCGGTTAAAGGCAATTCAAAATGAAAAACCAAACATCAAATTTTGTTTTTGACGAAGAACGTGCTGCTAATTATGACAAGCAACTTGCCTGCACTAGCTCCACTGCGCTCCGGCACTTGATTTGTTAATCTATATAGTGCTTTCTGAACTTCCTCAGAACGCACGCATCCTCTGCGTCGGTGCGGGAACTGGAAGGGAATTGATTCACCCCTTCAGACATTTTTCACAGTAGCAATTTTTATACTACATCTCTCATGAGTAATTTTATGTCAACTTTTGTCTTGGTTCACGGCTCGTGGCATGATGGTTCTGCTTTCCAAGCGGTCATCAAACATCTTGAAGCAAAAGGACATCAAGCTTTTGCCCCCACAATCAAAGGGCATGGTAAAGGCGTGAATAAAAACGTCAACCATGCTGAATGCACGCAATCGATAGTCGATTACATTGTTGACAAAGACTTAACTGATATCGTTCTATTAGGGCATAGTTTTGGCGGTACAATTATTACTAAAGTTGCCGAAGCGATTAGTGAGCGCATTAGACGGCTTATTTTCTTCGATGCTTTTGTCCTCAATGATGGTGAGAGCCTCACAGATAATATCCCACCCAACTCTCAAGTCTTATTCGACAAGCTGGCTTTTGAATCAGACGATCATACGATGATGATGCCTTTTGAGATTTGGCGAGAAATGTTTCTCAACGACGCTGACCTCCAACTGGCTCAATCGAGTTACGCACAATTATCGTCTGAACCGTATCAACCGTGGATTGACAAGTTGGACTTGAAGTTGTTTTACTCGCTGCCCATTCCTAAAAGTTACCTTTACTGCACAGAAGACAACACCCTTCCTCAAGGCGAGTGGGGCTGGCATCCAAGAATGTCAAACCGCTTGGGGCAATTTCGGCTTGTGCAAATGCCCGGTGGCCATGAGGTGATGTTTTCTAACCCTATTGGTTTAGCAGAAAAGATTATTATGGCAGGGCGCGACTAGCATAATAAAGCTAGGTAAAAAACAAAAAATCTAATTTTTACCACTTAATTTTTATGCTAGGTTTCCCCATACAGAAAAATGCCCAATATTTTTGCAGAGATTTTTAGCAGATACAAATGTTCTGATTATAATAATGTACTTGAAGAATATAGGTGCAACAAAACAAGCCGAACAACATCTCTACGTCCGCTTGCAGTTCCCACGTAATATTCTTCACAGGACATTTTGTAAACATAATGAAAATTCCATGACTCAATATGACTATGTTGTTATTGGTGCAGGTTCGGCTGGTTGCGTTGTCGCTAATCGTTTGACCAAAGACCACCAAACAACTGTGTTGTTACTAGAAGCTGGAAATCCGGATACAAAACCGGAGATTCAAATTCCAGCAGAATATCTAAAATTAATCTGTTCCGAGGTAGACTGGGGCTATTTTTCTGAACCAGAACCATACTTAGATGATCGCAAAATGTTTTATTCCGGTGGCAAAGTCTTGGGTGGCAGTAGTTCGATTAATAACATGCTCTATGTGCGAGGGAATTCTCGCGATTATGACCACTGGCAGTCATTGGGCAACTTCGGTTGGAGTTATCAGGATGTTTTGCCCTACTTCAAAAAATCTGAGCATTACTCGCGCGGTGCCGACGCATATCATGGTGTTGATGGCGAGTTAAACGTTACCGACCAAGAGGCGCCTGCTACTGTCTCCCAAAGATTTGTAGAGGCGTGTGTGTTACTGGGATATGACTATAATCCTGATTTCAACGCTACTAAGCAGAGAGGAGTTGGGCTGTTCCAGTTAAACATTAAAGATGCTCGGCGCCATAGTGCTGCGACTGCCTTTCTCTCGCCCATTAAAAAGCGCCCCAATTTGAATGTCAAAACGGGAGCATTGGTAACTCGGTTGTTGTTTGAAGGCGCCCGCGCGGTTGGGGTGGAATATCTACATGAGGGAACACTGCACCAAGCCAGGGTTAACCAAGAAGTAATTTTAAGTGCAGGCACGATTAATTCGCCCAAGCTGCTGCTGCAATCAGGCATTGGGGCTGCTAAATCCTTACAAGCAAGGGGCATTTCTGTCGTGGTTGATCTACCTGGGGTAGGTAAAAACTTGCAAGATCATATCGTTGTTCCTGTAGCATATATGTCAACTCAGAACATAGACTTGGCGATAACTAGTAGTGGAACTGAAGCTGGATTGTTTTTGCATAGCGAGGGGAATTTAGACGCGGCGCCAGATTTAGAGATTATGTTTTCTCCCATTCATGAAGCAGTTCCTAGCTCTTACTACTGTTGTTCAGGATTCATCGGTTCAGTTGTGTTGATGCATCCTCACAATATTGGCAGTGTCAGTTTGCGACCTACCAAAGGTAATGCGAAAAGAACACCTGACCCTCAAGATAAACCAGTAATTCGGCTTAACTATCTGCAAAATCAATCCGATGTGCGTCTTCTAACTGCCGGAGTTAAATTAATCCGCCAATTATTTGAAGAAAATGCTTTTGATGAGTTTCGTGGTGAGGAAATTGCACCAGGTTCCCAGGTTCAAAGTGATGAAGCCTTTGAAGTGTACATCCGAGAAATTTGCAGTCCAGGCAATCATGCCGTTGGCACCTGCAAAATGGGTATTGACCGAATGGCAGTCGTAGACCCCGAACTACGAGTACACGGAGTTGAAGGGTTGCGGGTTGTGGATGCCTCGATTATGCCAACTTTAATCACGGGAGATACAAACGCAGCCACCATAATGATTGGCGAAAAAGCAGCCGATTTAATTAAAGCCGCAAACTGATAGATAAAAGTGCATTAATAATTAGTTTATGCCTTTAGGTAGATGAAAAATTAAATTTTGAGAGCAAAAATTAAGTATTTAATAATTAGTTTGTTTCTTTAGATAGATGCAAATTTAAATTTTGATATCTATGGCTAAATAGTCCAACCTAGTTTGAATAGCAATATTCTTTTATATTTGCGGCGCCATCCATAAGAGATATTAAATGTTTACGCACACCTTGAACACCAAATTTAAAATTTTAATAAAATTGGCACTATTATTCAATCGGGGTAAGTCAAATGCTGAAAACAAAATCTGTGACAAGTAGCCTCCTTAGATCAAACGAACTAAGCGAACGGTTGAATAAAACTCTAATGCTATCCAGTCGGCAACTGGGCTGGAATGGTATTTTGGTTGAGCATTGCGAAACTCCTTCAGCTTCATCCTTTGAAATGGAACTTCCCGCTGTATCGGATCATTGGCTCAATTTACCTCTAGGGCGTCCCAGTTCTTTGATCCAAAAACGCGATAACGTAAAGCATGATTCAATTGTTCAAAAAGGTGACACTATCCTTATTCCTGCTGGACAACCAAGTTACTGGTGTCAGCCCGAAGCTAGCATCTGCTCTGCCCTGCACATTTGCTTAGAACCGAAGTTGATCGAACAAATTGCTACTGCATCCGAAATTGATCCTCTTCAATTCAACCTCGTGAACTGTTTCCATAAGCAAGATTTACAACTTCATAATATTGCAATGCTGTTTTTAGCTGAATTGCGCTCAGATTGTATCATGGGGCGATTATATGTCGAATCATTAATTCAAATTTTAGTCATTCATCTGTTGCGAAATTATTCTAGTGTAACCCAAACTATTACATCTGAGAAACAAAGCTTAAATCGTACCCAGTTGCAGCAGGCAATTGACTATATTCACGCTTACATTGACCGAGATTTATCACTGGGAGAAATTGCAGAAGTCGTCAATATTAGCCCTACTTATTTTGCTAGCTTATTCAAACGTGCTATAGGTACTTCTCCTCATCAGTATGTCATTCAACAACGAGTTCAACAGGCAAAATTGCTGCTGTCGAAAACGGATTTGGCGATTGCTGACATTGCTTTACAAGTAGGTTTTTCCAGCCAAAGCCATTTGACGCAACAATTTAAGCGACTTACTGGAGTGACACCAAAGCAGGTTCGCGCCTTACCATAAGAATCTGATAAAATTTCGTAAAAATCTGAAAGAAGTTGAGCATTATAACTAAATATACTTCAGATAGATAGAATTTTGCCGCTCACTGGACAGGGTGTACTAATTAACGTAGTATTTTGGAGGCTGATATGGAGTTTATGCAAGCTGCGGTACTGACCGCTTTTGGTAGACCCGAAGTATTTGAATTTCAAAACATACCTAAGCCAGTTCCTTCTTCTACCCAAGTTTTGGTACGAGTACATGCGACCTCGATCAATCCTGTTGATTATCAAACTCGTCGGGGTGACTACAAAGATTTAGTTCGTCTCCCTGCAATTATTGGAGTTGATGTTTCGGGTGTGATTGAAGCCATTGGAGAAGCAGTAACCAGTTTCAAGGTAGGAGATGAAGTTTACTACTCACCCCAGATTTTTGGAGAGTTTGGTAGTTATGCTCAATACCACGTTGCAGAGGAAAGCATTGTTGCAGTTAAGCCGATTAATTTGACCCATGTTGAGGCAGCTTGTTTTCCGTTGGCAGGAGGAACTGCTTGGGATTGCCTTGTAACCAGGGGGAATTTACAAGTCGGTGAGACGGTTCTAATTCATGCTGGAGCGGGTGGAGTCGGTTCTATGGCAATTCAACTAGCGAAAGCAATGGGTGCTTATGTATTTACAACATGCAGTGCAGAAAATTTTGACTTTGTTAAGAAGCTGGGTGCAGATTATCCCATCGACTACAAGCATGAAAATTATATTGAAGTGATTTATAGAGAAACTAACGGTCGCGGTGTTGATTTGGTTTTAGACACGGTTGGAGGAGATACAATTGAACGTAGCTCAGAAGTAATTCATCCGTTTGGCAAACTTGTCACAATTGTCGATACTGCAACTCCTCAAATACTTCTTGATGCTTGGGGTAAAAATTTGACTATTCACTTCGTTTTTAGTCCTCAGTATGGGGGCAAATTGGACGCACTGAGGAACCTGATTGAACGCTACCAAATTCGACCAGTAATTGATTCAGTTTTGCCTTGGAGTGACATAGTTCAAGCTCATCAACGTTTAGAAAAGGGAGGAATGCGAGGCAAAATTGTACTGCAATTGGCTGAGTGATAAACCTGAACATTAATCTTCTAAGAGTACTCCAATTAAAAAAATGTCCCAGAATAAGCATTGTAGGATAGGCGTCTCGCCTGTCCTACAAATACACCGACATCTGAGACAGATATGTTACGGTACGGGAGAATTTTTTTAGGTTCGTGCTTTACCATAAAAATCTGATAAAGCTTTGTAAGAATCTGAAAGAAATCGAATGTTAGAGCTTATTACAATTGGTGAGAGTAAGGGAATAAACTTGAATTGCTCCTGGTAGTGGCAGCAAAGCATTAAATGTATCAAACTTATTGTTCA
The DNA here is from genome assembly GCF_019977735.1 of Calothrix sp. PCC 7716. Taxonomy (GTDB): domain Bacteria; phylum Cyanobacteriota; class Cyanobacteriia; order Cyanobacteriales; family Nostocaceae; genus Dulcicalothrix. The sequence goes on from NZ_AP025018.1 coordinate 9,442,178, forward strand.
GTAACGTTAAAATAATAAATTTTAGTAGGTATAATTATGAATGATAATTCTGTATTTGTAATATTTATTGTCTTTGGATGTATGTGGCTGTTGATGGGGGTTGGTGGTGTTATTGCGTTGATGAAAATGGATGGTCAGGAGATAAGGTTTAGTAAAACTGCGCTTGTTGTTGTTATCCCTATTATTGTACCAATTATAGTTACTCTTACTTATGCTGCAATTAGGGGCACATTTTAACTTAAAGAGCGAAAATGTAAAAGCTCTCCTTTCTTAATTTTGCGTTATGCAGCGCCTTTGCGGTTCGTTACTATATATGTTGGGTTCCGCTGTCGCTCCAACGGCACTTTGCTCAACGGGGGAAACCCCCGCACGCAAGTGCCTCCCCAACCTACGTATTTTGCGTGTTTTATTTTTTGGCGTTAGTTGCAAATAACACTAGTATTACATCTGGTTGATTTTCACTCATAAGGCGCCATTTCTAAGTGGAAAGGTGTTGTAAATAATCTTAGTCATGGTGATACGGTAACTGTATCGAAATATTTAGTACGGGAATATCAGCAAGTTGGTCAAATAGAAAATGCAATTCAAACTCGCGCATCAACTTGTCGCGTACTATAAAAAACAGGCGCCCATAATATTGGATCGCTTCATTATGGCAAGTTGATGATGAATCCACAGCTAGATTAATTGGCAGTTTTTAGGAGAAACAGAATGATACTTCAGGATAAAGTGGCGTTAGTCACTGGAGGAACAACGGGAATTGGCAGAGCAACGGCGATCGCATTCGGTGCTGCTGGAGCAAAGGTAGTATTCTCAGGCAGACGCGATGCAGAAGGTGAAAAAACTGCCAAACTGATTCATGAAACAGGCGCTGAATGTTTATATGTCCATTCAGATGCCTCGAATGAGGAAGAGATCAAAGCGTTAGTCCTTCATACCGTTGCAACCTACGGACGACTCGACTGTGCTTTCAATAGTGCAGGCATCGAAGGATTCCTCAAGCCGCTGCACGAACAGTCAATTGAGGATTTTGACAAACTGATGGCGATTAACGTGCGGGGACTGTTTTTGTGCATGAAGTACGAAATTCAGCACATGCTGACTCAAGGTTCTGGCGTGATTGTGAATAACTCCTCAGCAGCAGGCTTGGTTGGATTTCCAGTAAGCTCTCCTTACAACGCGAGTAAACATGCAGTCATGGGGCTAACGCGATCCGCAGCGTTGGACTATGCAAAACAGGGCATTCGGATTAATGCAGTGAATGCTGGACTCATAAAGACCGAGATGATGGAACGCACACTCAGTCAATTAGGTAGCACAGTTGATTATCTGGCATCTCTGGTTCCAATGGGGCGCGTCGGTCAGGCAGAGGAAATTGCTCAGGCGGTTGTGTTCCTTTGCTCTGATGCTGCTAGCTATATCACTGGACAACCCTTCGCGATTGATGGCGGATATACAGCGAGTTAATTTTCGATCGTCAATGGTGAACTCACAGCGAACCGATCCATTTCAAGAGAGAACAAATGAGCTTGATTTTCAAATCGCAACTAAAGGAATTCTATGTCAATTTTTGTCTTAGTTCATGGTTCTCACAGTGCTGCTTTTGATTATATTGTGATTGGCGCCGGTTCAGCAGGCTGCGTTGTTGCCAACCGTCTTACAGAAGACCCTAATACTAAAGTATTGCTGCTCGAAGCGGGTAGTCCTGATACCAAGCCAGAACTTCAAGTTCCGAACTTATGGCCTACTAAACTCTTAGGCTCGGAAGTGGACTGGGCATACTTAACTGAAGGGGAACCTTACTTAAATAACCGCAAAATTTTATCTTCACGCGGTAAAGTTTTGGGCGGCAGCAGTTCGATTAATGGCATGATTTATATACGAGGCAATCAGCGCGACTACGATAGCTGGCAAGCGTTAGGTAATATTGGTTGGAGTTATCAGGATGTCTTGCCTTACTTCAAGAAATCGGAAAACCAGCAGCGAGGAGCATCGTTATTTCACGGGGTTGATGGACCACTTAGCATCACAGATCCACTCAAAGCTGCAAAAGTGTCGCAACTCTTTGTGGAAGCCGCTCAAGAACAGGGCTATGAGCAAAATCCCGACTTTAATGGCGTACAGCAGGAAGGTGCAGGACTTTACCAAGTGACCGTAAAAGATGGCAAACGCCAAAGTACAGCAGTGGCATTTCTGCGTCCAATTAAAGATCGCCCTAACTTGACCATTCAAACAGGAGCATTGGTGACTCGTTTACTCTTTGAGGGAAAGCGCGCGGTAGGGGTAGTGTATGTTCAAAACGGAACGGAGTATACTGTTAGGGTCAACTCCGAAGTGATTTTGAGTGCTGGCGCCTTCGATTCTCCTAAACTGCTCATGCTTTCTGGAATTGGACCAGCTGAACATCTGCGGGCAGTAGGCATTCCTGTAGTTCTTGATTTGCCGGGTGTCGGTCAAAATCTTCAAGATCACCCGCTTGCCGTTATTGCCTACCAGTCTACTACTGACATACCACTTGCGCCAAGTAGTAATGGGGGAGAGGCTGGGTTATTTCTGCATGTCAACAATAATTTAGATGCGGCGCCTAATTTACAATTTACAATTGTTCCGATTTTATATGTCGATCCTGCCTATGCACGTTCTGGTCCGGCATTCACCCTTCCCTTTTACATCACCCGTCCCGAAAGTCGTGGTAGTGTAACACTACGTTCCTCCTCCCCCTTTGACCCACCGTTGATTCGGGTCAACTATCTTCAGAAAGAATCTGATATGCAACTGATGGTTGAAGGACTTAAAATTTTGCGTCAAATTGTGTACTCTGATGCGTTTAATGAGTTTCGAGGCGAGGAAATTGCTCCAGGGAGTTCCGTGCATAGTGACAAAGCAATCGAAGATTATATTCGGCAAACGTGTGGTACAGCATGGCATCCTGTTGGGACGTGCAAAATGGGTATTGATCAAATGGCGGTTGTCGATCCTCAACTCAAGGTACGGGGGATTGAAGGGTTACGAGTTGTTGATGCATCGATTATGCCAACTATGATCACAGGAAACACAAATGCATCAACAATTATGATTGGAGAAAAGGCTGCTGATTTGATAAAAGTTGGAACAAAATTGCCCCAATGATGGTGAAGAACATTCACAATTACAGGAGATTCAAATGACAATTTTAACTCAAACATCTTCAACTCTAGGCTCAAATCCTCTGAGTTCGATGCAAATCGATCATGTTTGCTTGAATGTACCGAACTATGAGGAAACGCTTCAGTGGTATCAAGAAAAGCTAGATGCCACGATCAAGCGAGAATGGACAGTTGATGTCTTAAGCGACCTGAAACTGGCTTATTTGCAAGTCTATGGATTTCGGATCGAAATTATCGGCAGCACTCAGTCACGCTCTGGGATGCCCGAAGCTAAAGACCTTGGTGAAGGAGTACGCACGAGCGGCATTGGACATTTTTGTTTGCGTGTTGATGACGTGGATGCGTTACTGGCTGAATTGAATCGACGCGGTGTGCCAACCTTTGTTGAATTGGGCAGTTACCCTGATGCTGGAGTTCGGCTCTGTTTTGTGAAGGACAATAACGGCAATCTCATTGAATTTGTCACTTTTTTGAAAGATTCTGCACAGTAATTCCTGGAAAAAATCCATATTCAAGAAGGGATTTAATGTGCAAGTCTATGAGCGAGCAAAAGTTTTGCGACCGATTGGTGCAGGTCTAAGCTTAACTCCAAACGGTTTGAATAGCCTCAATGCAGTTCAACCGGGGATAGCTGAGTTATTAATAAAAGCAGGCAGCCCAATCGAGACTATGACCTTGAAACGCACGCAAATTTTCAGGTAAGACGGTTTTGTATGTGAACTAATTGTCGAACGGGTTTTCTAGTCAAAGCCACTTGACGCAGCAGTTTAAGCGAATCACTGGAATGACACCTTCTTCAGGTTCATTTCCACAAGAATCTGACAAATCATTGTAACAATTTGAAAGAAGTCGAGCCTTGGAACTCAATACACTTTAAATAGATAGAACTAGGAGAATTCAATCATGGTCAAACAGCAATCTGTAGACGAACAAGCAAATGGAAAGGCAACTAGCAATCTGACACCAGCCCAGGAGTTTTTGCAAGAACTCTGGGAAGAGCATCTGCGACACGAGTTTGGTACTCACAACGTTGAAGATGCTCTTGCCACGATGGTTGAGGATGCTTATGTTAATGACATTCCGGTAATGACCGGGGGAGTAGGGAAACCAGCACTGCGCGAATTTTATTCCAAATACGGCATTCCACAAATACCGCCAGACATGGAGCTAATCCCAATCTCGCGCACGATTGGAACCGATCGGCTTGTCGATGAAATGCTGGTTAAGTTCACTCATACCATCCGAATGGACTGGATGCTACCTGGCATTGCTCCGACTCTTAAACAGGTTGAAGTGGCATTGGTAGCGATCGTTCAGTTCCGTGACAACAAGCTAGCCCACGAACACATATACTGGGATCAGGCGAGTGTATTGGTTCAACTCGGCTTGCTCGATCCTGGTAATTTACCCGTTGTGGGCGTTGAAAGTGCGCGTAAGGCACTCGATCCGAGCCTGCCCTCAAATGCACTAATCGAACGCGCCAGCAATCGCGACTAAGTGTAGGAGCCAGCAAATATCAATGCTCTGCGTCCGATCGCAGTTTCAACGTAACATTGATACAACGGTTTTAGAGGACAAGCCCATAGTTTAGCGTGAGTGAACGACTAGAAAATGTGCTGTTTGCCTGGAAGCAGCAGTAACGCCACCTTGATCGCTAAGAATTTCTCAAGAGGTTAGCATGTCTACTAACACACTTTTCCAACCCTTTAGCTTTAAAGGATTGAAGCTGCCGAACCGAATTGTGATGGCTCCGATGACGCGAGGCTTTTCACCTAATGGTTATCCAACGAAAGACGTAGCAAATTACTATGCAAAACGTGCCGCTGCTGAAGTCGGGCTAATTATCTCTGAGGGAACAGGCATCGCACGACCCGTATCGCTGAACGGGGCTAACTTTCCCCGCTTCCACGGTGAGCAGGAGCTGGCTGGCTGGAAGCAAGTCATTGATGCAGTCCACGCTGCCGGAGGATCGATGATCCCGCAACTCTGGCATGTTGGCGCAGTGCCACCCTCATACGGCGACGATCTGCCCGTTGACCTGTTTGAGAGTCCTTCGGGTCTAAATAGTCCTGACCAGCCGTTTGGAAAAGCGATGACTGACGCAGACATCGCCGATACGATCGCTGCCTTTGCCAGTGCAGCGGCGGATGCAAAGCGGCTTGGTTTCGATGCTGTTGAACTTCACGGGGCACACGGGTATCTGATCGATCAGTTTTTCTGGAAGGGCACGAACCGTCGCACCGATCGGTTTGGGGGAGTGACGATCGCCTCGCGCGGGCGTTTCGCTGCCGAGCTTATTCAAGCCGTCCGTGCAGCAGTCGGTTCTGACTTTGCGATCATCCTTCGACTGTCGCAATGGAAACAACAGGACTACACTGCCCGAATTGCGAATACTCCAGCCGAGATGGAGGAGTGGTTACAACCGCTGGTGGATGCAGGTGCAGATATATTGCATTGCTCACAACGCCGTTTTTGGGAGCCGGAGTTCGACAAATCGGATCTAAACTTTGCGGGCTGGGCGAAGAAGTTGACAGGGGTTCCTACCATTACTGTAGGGTCGGTCGGTCTCAGCGGCGATTTTATCGGAGCTTTTAGTGGTGAAACATCACAGGCTGCGTCGCTTGGTGAACTGTTGCGTCGGTTAGAGCGTGGTGACTTTGACTTGGTTGCAGTTGGACGCGCGCTGCTGCAAGATCCGCAATGGGCTGTAAAGATACATCAAAACCGTACCGCTGATCTCATGAACTTTAATCCCTCAGCGTTAGCAATGCTCACTTAGAAGCACTGGTTTAAGGAGAACAAACTATGAAAGCTCAACAAGCAATTGTCATTGGGGCAAGCATGGGCGGACTGCTAGCAGCGAGGGCATTATCAGATTATTACCAGCAGGTAATAGTACTAGAGAGCGATACTTTCCCTAACCCTGGCAAGAATCGCAAGGGAGTACCTCAAGGACACCACGCACACGGACTATTATCGAAGGGTCGAGAGGTGCTGGAGCAGCTTTTCCCTGGCATTACACAAGAACTCAACGCACAGGGAGCGCTATCGGGGGATTCATTACAACAAACACGTTGGTTTATGAATGGAGGGTATTTATACCAAAAAAGCCCAAGTAATCTGAATATACTGTTTGTCAGTCGTCCCTTACTTGAAGCTCAAGTACGCAAACGTCTGTTGTCTTTGCCGAATATAAAAGTTATTGAGAATAGTCATGTACTGGGGTTGCTGACGACTCCTGACCATACTCGTATCGTTGGGGTACGCTTGATTCATCATCGATTTGATGGAAGTTCTGAGTCAGCACTAAACGCCGATTTGGTGGTAGATGCGACGGGGCGGAGGTCTCAAAGTCCTGTCTGGCTTGAGAAACTCGGCTATGAAAAGCCTCAAGAAGAACAGGTACATGTGGACATCGGCTATATGACTCGCATTTATCGCCGCCGACCAGAACACCTCCGAGGCGATCTAGGTACAGTCATCTCACCCTCCCTCCCCAACTATCGCTATGGGGCAATCTTGGCTCAAGAAAGCGATCGCTGGGTTGTTACTATTGGTGGCTATCTTGGCGATCACGCACCAAGAAACGAAAAAGGCTTCCTCGAATTTGCCAAGTCCATACCTCCTCAAGATATCTACGAAGTCATCAAAGATGCTGAACCCCTCTCAGAACTATTACCCTATAAGTTTCCGAATAATCAACGCCACCATTATGAAAAAATGGCGCGTTTTCCCAAAGATTACTTGGTTTTTGGCGATGCCATTTGCAGCTTTAACCCTGTCTACGGTCAAGGCATGACAGTTGCTGCCCTTGAGTCCCTCGCTTTGCAAAATTGCCTTGCTCAAGGTGGCCAAAATTTGCAGGCGCGCTTCTTCAAGGAGGCAGGTAAGATAGTAGACATCGCTTGGAGCATAGCTGTGAACAACGATCTGCATATTACCCAGGTGGAAGAGATTCGCAGCTTACAAGTACGCTTTCTCAACTGGTATATGAGTAAGTTGCACGTTGCTGCCCAAAGAGATAGCCTGGTGGCGATCGCATTTTTGCAGGTGTCGAGCTTGATGGCTTCGCCTTATAGCTTGATGCACCCTAGAATTTTTCTAAGAGTGCTATGGGGTAATCTTTTACACAGGGCAAACGTATCTAAATTTTGGGCGCCTTGTATATCGGGGCTTTCAGGATTTTTTCACAAAAATAAATAATCAGCGAAACTGCGTTCAGAATGACATTGGGCATTTTTTTTCGTGGAGTTCTCTAAGTAGGTAAACGGTAAAATTTACCGCTATGTAACGGTTGGGCACCTTTCAATACTGCTCGGTTAAGAAAATTTTATAAATCGCAAACCTTGTAGAGACGCGATTAATCGCGTCTCTACATCTCCGAAACCACGAAAAAAATCCTTAACCGAGCAGTATTGGGGCGCCTTTTGACAAACAAGACTGGGAAAAATAGCTTTATGAACATTGCAATTATTGGAGGTGGGATTGGTGGTTTGGCTACCGCAAATGCACTATTACAATACCTTCGCCAAAAATATGATTGGCAAAAAGACTTTTGCCGTCAACGTTTTCAGTCAAACAAAATATCGAATCTGTCTGCTATACGTTGACCTCAGAGTCCTTATATACCAGGGTTTTGAATCTAAAAACCCGGTGTGGAATAACGGGACGGAGTTTTTAACTAGTATGGAAACTATAACGCTTATTTCTCTTATACGAAAAAGCCTTAATTCTAGAAGCGTTGATGCCACGTTATGAATCCGAAATCTGGCGAAGGTATTGACTATTAAAAAAGGGATTTAATGTGCAAGTCTATGAGCGAGCAAAAGTTTTGCGACCGATTGGTGCAGGTTTAAGCTTAACTCCAAACGGTTTGAATAGCCTCAATGCAGTTCAACCAGGGATAGCTGAGTTATTAATAAAAGCAGGCAGCCCAATCGAGACTATGACCTTGAAACGCAGCACTGGAGAGACAATCGCGTCAAAGCCAATGGAAATAATGCAGAAATATGGACAGCCCATGTTAAGCATTCAGTGGTCAAAGCTGCAAGCTATTCTTGTATCGGTACTGCCGCCTGAAATCATTCATCTTCAGCATCGCTGTGTTGGCTTTGAGCAGCAGGAAAACAGTGTTAAAGCTTATTTTACAGGTGGAAAAACAGTCCAGGTAGACTTGCTGATTGGTGCAGATGGGATTAATTCTATTGTTAGGCAGGGTTTAATAGGAGATAAGTTTCCTAGCTATGCAGGGCGAATGTCTTGGCGTGGTGTCACCCAATATTTTCACAAGCAATTGTCTCCCAACGCAACAACTTTTATAACAGCACCCGATGGTAAAAATTTCATGCTGATGGATGTAGGTGAGGGGTTTACCTTTTGGGGTGCAGGTGCATTATCGGCGGACGATTATGTTTATGAACGGGCAACCAATGCTAAGACGCGCGTTCTAGAGACATTTGCAGAGTGGGCAGAGCCTGTAGAAGCAATAATCGCAGCCACACCCGAAGCAGACATTGTAGAGCGCCCTATTTGCGATCGACCGCCTTTAAAATATTGGAGTCAAGGCAGAGTGACGCTCTTGGGAGATGCGGCTCATCCTGTTGTACCCTCCCTAGGACAAGGCGCCAATATGGCGTTTGAAGATGCTTACGAATTGGCGGAGTGTCTTTTTGTCGCACCAAATATAGAGGCAGCACTTAACGCTTACGAAAACAGCCGCATTCCTCGTACAGCAGTTATTTACGATTGCAGTGCTACTCAAAGCTATAAAGCTTATCAACCTGATAGTGAAACCATATTCACTAAAATGATGAAACCATCTCAAATGAGTCAAAATGACTTTGAAGCATGGCTCTATAGCTATAACCAATACCAATCATCATAAAGCCTGATTCGCTTAAATCGTAAGAATTTGACAAATTGTTGTAAGAATCTAAAAGAAGTTGAGCATTGGAATTTAGTACACTTTCGGTATAAAGAATCAGGAGAATCCTATATAAACTTTCTCACATGTAGCGCAAATTTTCATCCCTAAACTCAACCAGGAAAACACTATGTCACAAAAACTCTCAGGAAAAGTTGCGCTTGTCACCGGAGGCACCAGTGGCATTGGTCTTGCCACAGCCAAGCGATTTGTCGCTGAAGGCGCCTATGTCTTTATCACAGGTCGTCGTCAAACTGAACTTGATGCTGCTGTAAACGAGATTGGTAAAAACGTTACTGGCATTCAGAGCGATGTCTCAAATCTGGCAGACCTTGATCGGCTTTACGCCACGATCGAGCAAGAGCAAGGTCGCCTCGATGTCATCTTCGCCAATGCTGGCATTGGAGAACCCATCCCGCTCGGATCGATCACCGAAGAACACTTTGACAAAACATTTAACATCAACGTCAAAGGTCTACTTTTCACTGTGCAGAAGGCACTGCCGCTGATACCAGAGGGTGCTTCCATCATCCTGAATGCCTCAACTTCTTCTATCGTTGGTACAAAGGCCTTCAGTGTGTATGGTGCCACCAAAGCTGCCGTGAGATCGTTTGCCCGCAACTGGACACTCGACCTTAAAGACCACAAAATCCGGGTGAATGCTATTAGTCCTGGCACGGTTCCGACTCCTGGTTACGATCAATTTGGATTCAGTGAAGAGCAGGCGAAAGAATTTGTGGAGAGCCAAGCTAAAAATATTCCATTGGGACGAGTCGGCACGCCCGACGAGATCGCCAAAGCTGTTGTCTTTCTCGCTTCCGATGACAGCAGCTTTGTAAACGGCATCGAGCTATTTGTCGATGGTGGCATGGCACAAATCTAAATGGGTGCTGTGTCAAGAGCGGTCAGCTAACCATTCAAATTCTGCATTCATAGGAGATTTTAATGCCTTCTTCAGGGGTGATTATCTATCGAGTCCTTTATTGCTAAAAGGGTTCTAATATGTTTTCTAGACTGATGATAGTGGTTGCAACCATAGTGCTAACAATTGTGACCTCTTGTCTTTTTCCAGCGGTATCACCGAGCAAAAGTGCGATTGCTCAAGTGCCAGGTGTCTATCCATTCAAGTTAGGTGATTTCACAATTACAGTCCTGAGCGACGGCACACTCCCCCAAGATCTACATACGCTGCTGTCGAATACGAACCCAACAGAAACCGATCGCCTGCTTCAGAAAAACTTTCTGACTAATCCTGTCGAGGCATCGATTAATGCTTTCTTGATCGACACTGGAGATCAACAAGTACTCGTGGACACGGGAGCCGGAAACTTTTTTAGTCCAAAACTGGGCGGCAAGCTTCAAACATCGTTAAAGGCAGCAGGCTACACGCCTAACGAAATTGATGCAATTCTTCTGACTCATATTCATACCGATCATAGTGGGGGGCTGGTCGAACAGGGGAAACGGGTGTTTCCTGGCGCCACGCTCTATGTCGGCAAGCTAGATGTCGATTTCTGGTTTGATCGAGCGAATGCCAAGCGATTCAACGTTGCTGAAAAGTACTTTGACGAAGCCGCGAAAACTGTCAAACCTTATTTAGATGCAGGCAAGGTGAAATCGTTTTCTGGCAAGACAGTTCTGCTACCGGGAATCACCGCGCATCCCACACCCGGTCACACTCCTGGTCATAGCTGTTATGTGGCGACAAGCAAGGGCGAGAGCATCGAGTTTTGGGGCGATATTGTTCACTTTGCTTCGGTGCAATTTCCCAATCCAGAAATTACAGTTGCTTATGATGTCGATGCCAATGCTGCTGCGGCACAACGCAAAAAACAGTTTGTGAGAGCAGAAGCATCCCGAATTTTGATAGCAGGCGCACATTTGCCCTTTCCCGGCGTTGGACACATAATGGCAGCAGATCAAGGTTATGCCTGGGTGCCAGTGGATTACCGCTGGCGTGAACCCTAAAGGATTCATAGCAATCATTTTAGCAACTTGATGATAGTTGCGCTCTCACCACAGTCAAATGTACTACACAAAGGAACACCATGAATCAGCCCAAGTTTTTTGTTACTCCCGGTTATGGCGAATACATGCTGAATAAATTGCATTACTCGCAAGCGGTAAAAATTGGCGATCGAGTGGAGACATCCGGTCAAGGTGGCTGGGATGATAATCTGCAAATTCCTGAATTGCTCGCAGACGAGATTGCTCAAGCGTTTCGGAACGTAGAGCGAACCTTGGCAACTGCTGGTGCGGGTTGGGAGCATGTTGTCCACATTAATTCTTACCATGTTGGCGGGTTTCCCCCAGAGGTTAACGATGAGATGGTCAAGCTATTTCGTCATTACATGCCCAACCATACCCCCATTTGGACAGAGGTAGGAGTTGCAGCTCTTGGACTTCCAACAATGCGTATTGAGATCCGCGTTACTGCAATCACGAGCTAAAACCTTTTCTTCAAAAACTAATTTACATTTAATAAGGGTGTTTTATGAATAGCAATCAAGTTTCTTCAAGTCGTGTTAACTCTTCCCTCAAAGCAACTACTTATGCTTCCTACAATCAGCATTTGAGTAAACAGTATATTTTACGCGCGCAACTAGGTTTTATTAATCTGCCTCTTACCTCTAGTCGTGCGTTAGTTGCAAGTAACACTAATACTATGTCTGGTTGATCTTCTAAATAAGGCGCCAATTAACAAAAATGAAGGGCGCCGTAGTGCAGAAGTTGTCAGTCGTATTGGCGAGACCTGTGGATTTTTCTAGCCAAAGCCATTCGACGGAATAATTTAAGCCTTCAAATGGTTCGCACTTGATCGGTATTTTATCGGAGAAAGAATGAAGCGATTTACCTTGTTTACTTTCCTGTATCTCGCGCTGGGAGTTTGTTTGACGGCGATTGCGCTTGGGTACCCAAACCTACCTTCAAGTCTGAAAACAAGCTTGTTAATTAATGCAGGAGCGTCCTATATCGTTTGTATCCTCGGTACCTTCCCATTTTGGCGTGAGAAGACGCTCAACTTCTATCGCAGACAGAATTCAGTGGTAATTATACCCTGGTTGGTAATTGGAATAAAGATTGTTTGGATGATCTGGGATGCTCAAAGTCAGAACTGGACAATGGAAGCCATTTTGCGAGCTTTTACGGGGCTATTAGTTGTTTTACTTTTTGCAGAAATCATTGTTATTACATGGCAAGTAAATTCTGAACATTGAACATGTCATATCAGTACAAAAATATTAACTCAAACATTTAGAGAGAACACCATGAAAGCGTTCCTAAATTATTCCACAATTCTTCCAGCTTTGGCAATCAGCATGATACTTAATTTCGCCCTGCCTGCATCAGCAGATTCCACAGCTAATTTGCTCCTTAACTTGCAATGTGAAGGCGGATACAATGTCAATATCTGGAAAACTAAACAATCAGGAGAACTCCTTTATCGCTCAACCAGTTCCAATGGAAAATTGAGTTTGGGAAGAGGAACAAGCCAAGCAACGGAAGGCGTTCGAGTTTACAAGTTTCAGAAGGGTAATCATCAATACTGGGTTTGGGATGGAACATTGGATAGCCAGCAATCTGGAACACTAGAAGTGTACAAAAATAACACTATCCAACGGCGATATGCGTGTACGCAGCGTTAGTTAAACACCATAAGAATTTGATAAATCGTTGTAAGAATCTGAAAGAAATTGAGCCTTGAAACTTATTATACTCAAAGAACGATAGAACCTTGCTCTTACCATACAAATAAGGAACTTCCCAATAAAAAATATCCCAAATTTTTTGCGAGAAATTCCACCACATTTGGAACGAGCAAAAATGCCCAACCTCTAAAAAATATAGAATTGTAAAAGGAGAAAAAACAATGTCTGAAGTTCAATCTGCTGCTACTGCTTTATCAAATGATTTGCCGACTTTGAAGAAAAACACGAAAAGTGAAGCAGTCAGATTTATACAAGAAATTCTGGTTCTCGCTTATGGATATAAACTCGAAATTGATGGCATTTTTGGTCCCAAAACTGAAAATGCTGTTCAAGACTTTCAAGTCGTTCATAATCTTGAATCTGAATACGGTTTTGTTGGTGTGAAAACTTGGCGTGATATTAGTGCTAATATTATTAATGGTCGCTCTTGAGTTTGATTAGCACTGTAACACTACAGTTAATCAAAAAAAAAACCACAAAGCACACATAAAAAGCGAGAATTTCCCGTTTACGTTTACGTTAACGTAGTGTGTAGGTTTTTTACCTTTCAATACTACTCGGTTAGCGAATTTTCCCGAAATCGATCCCCCCTGACCCCCCTTAATAAGGCTATCCATTACCCGGATCTTTCTCAACATTCATGAGAGTGTCCACTCACACCCCTCTAACCCTTATGGCGCCGTTTTTCATTCTCAATAAAAATCTTATTTTGGCGATAATATAAAAGCAAAATTGTCAAGGATGTTTGACTCCTCAGTCTCCAAGATGCTTTTATAACAAGGGTTTTAGGATTGTTAAGAAAGATGTGACTAATGGATAGCTTAATAAGGGGGGGAAAATAGCGGCTCTTAGCTCCCCGAATTCGCGGGGGTTGGGGGGATTTTACTCTTAACCGAGTACTATTGAATTAACTTTAACTGTGTAATAATCAATAACTTGGTCAAGGTATTGAGAAATAATGCAGTTTTTATATGAAGCTTTATTCGCCTCAAGACGCTCCCCCTCAGACATTACAAGGTGAAAGTTTATGCATAAACGTGAAGATACAATTCAAAAGTTTTCAACTTTTCTTAGCTTTCAAGATAAGAGTCGTAACAAAAATTTATTTTGGCAAACTGACTTAAGACTTGAGCGAAGAATGAGAATGCTGGTAGAATCAAATTTAGAGGCTCAACCAGATACTTGGGCGCGCTATTTTTTAACAATTGCCAAAGGAGTAGAAGATACATCGAAAGTTTTATTGTCGTCTGCAATGGCAGAAAAACATTTATCGGCTTATCTACAAGAAGCATGTCTTTTTGCTGCTCAAGCATTATATAAAAAATTTATATTTCTTAGACATTCTTACTCTTTCGAAGAGTTTTTTCAGATGGCGAATACTGTTGCTAATCCGGCAGCAAAACTTAAAAAATTTTAATTTTGAATATCCTTATACAAATATATTAAGTTATGCTAAAACTGCAATAATTCGTTTAGTCCAAAACCAAATATATCAGCACGACATTGAAGCAAAAAGAAGTCAATTCTCTGATTATGCTCTTTTAAAAGACTTAAGTAACAAAGAGTTAAAAGAATGCTTAATTTTAGGAGGCATTAATCAAGAGCAGCTTAACTTATATTGCTTAGTTTTTCAATGCTTTGATGAAATCTACCAACCAACTTATGGTTCATATAGTAGTGGTTTGAGAAAACCCAATCAAAACCAACTAGAAGAAATGTTTTTGTTTTACAATCAAAGATGTAATCAATTAAATTTAAGTACACAAGTATCAACGGTAGAGGATATTCAGTCAATACTTACAACTTGCATTCAATTAGCTCGTGAATACAGAACTAAACGTTTTTTACCTTTAAAAGATAAAGAAGAGAATATTTTACATTTTCGAGCTAATCCTTTAGATACAGCAATAGAGCAAGAAGAAAAAGACCGACTGTATCTACTTATTTGTAAATTGTTTACAAAGTGTTCAGAAGTTAATCAAATCATGTTAAAGCTTCGATTGGGTTTAAACCTAACCCAAACGGAAATAGCAATGGTATTAAAAAATAAATACTCACAATTTCAAAAACAATATCAGATTGCTCGTCAATTAGAAAAAGCTAGTAAACATTTATTAAGCCGTTTTATTCAAGATTGGAATGAAGCTAATCCGGAAAATCTAATTAATACTAATAATACGGAATTAATTAAAGAATTGCTAATCAATTGTTTACAGTTACATTGTCAAAAAAACTTATTTGATATCATAACACAAATAAAACAACAATTTTCCAAAGACAAAACATTAATTTATGCTAATCAAAATCAATCAAAAGTCTTAAGTAAACGTTGTTTTGGAGAATCATTACAATTAGCTTTCCAATATGAGCTAGAATCAGGAATGTGTCTCCCGAATAATTCTCTTTCTGTTATTAAAAATAAATTGCCTAAATTGATAGACAATTTTTATGGTGATTAAATTTTCTGATTTTTTGCTGAATATTTCAAGAGAGAACAACCGGACTTAGATTTTGGGAGAAATAGAATGATACTTCAGGATAAAGTGGCGTTAGTCACTGGAGACACGTTAGCTTAAGTTGTTGGCTTACTTAGATGGCAATTGAAATTTATGGTTGAGGCACTATGGCAAGCATTCTGCATGTTGATTCAAGTCCGCGTGGCGATCGCTCTAAATCTCGCAAGTTAGCCAAAGAGTTTATGGCTGCGTGGCAAAACCTGCATCCTGATGATGTGATTACCTATCGCGACCTAAAGCAAACGCCAGTTCCTCACGTCACCGAAGATTGGATTGTGGCTTGCTTTGCTCCACCAGAAGCACTAAATCCAGAAATGGCTGAAGTGCTGAAGTTTTCCGATGATTTGGTGGATGAGTTTTTGGCAGCCGAGCGGTGTGTGTTCAGTGTGCCGATGTACAACTTCAGCATTCCGTCCAACTTCAAAGCATACATTGACCAAGTGATTCGTGTGGGTCGCACATTCACGGAGGAGGATGGTCGAGTCAAAGGACTTGCGAGCAATAAAAAAGTGTTGTTCATTACATCACGAGGGGCTGAATTTGGAGTAGGTTCTCCTTATGAAGGATGGGATTGTCAGGAACCTGCGCTCCGGTGTGCTTTTCAATTTATGGGTGTTACCGATATTCAGTTCATTCATGCTAATGGTCTAGATATGGGAGACGAGGCACGGAAACGAGCGTTAGACGAAGCACAATCTAAAATTCAAGAATTAGTGAGCAGTTGGTAGCTAAAGCCAGCTAACAATTCGATGAAACGCATTATGTAAAAAATAATTACACTTTAATCTCATACTAAAGATGGATTTGTAATGATGATAAAGGCGCCGGAAATATTCATTATGAGGTCGCGTCACTTGAAAAACCGCTTAGTCTACGTGTTTGCTATTAGCTTGACTCTTTGTTTATACTTCGGTCAAGTTACCCTGATAGTGTTAAATTCGGGCGCCAGTGTTTCTGCTTCTCTTGTATCTAACTCAAAATTGATAGAGCAAGGCTTAGACGATTATAAAAATGGTGATTTCCTCGGCGCCATTTCTAAGTGGAAAGGTGTTGTAAATAATCTTAGTGATGGTGATACGGTAACTGTATGGAAATATTTAGTACGGGCATATCAGCAAGTTGGTCAAGTAGAAAATGCGATTACAACTCTCAATCAACTTGTCGCGTACTATAAAAAAGTAGGCGCCCGTCAAGAAATGGGAAGAATGTTTACAGAACTTGCTCAAGCTTATAATAGTTTGGGACAACGACGTAAAGCTATTACTTTGTTATGCGGTGACTCAGAACAATGTACGTCATATAGTGCTGTTGCAATTGCTCGTGAAAGTTCTGACTCTATAGGAGAAATTAGCGCAATTATTAGTTTAGGAAACACTTACCGTAATATCGGTGATTATAATCAGTCGATTAAATATCTTGAACAAGCGTTGACAAATGCAAAAAAACATGATTACAACTCTTATATTATTTCTACTTTAAATGGTTTAGGAAATACTTATGTGAGTCTTGCAAAACGCTCTAGAATGTATCTAGAATTTGCAGTTCAGGCAGGAGATAAAACAGAAGAAGAAAAGTTTACTTCCTCGTCTCGCGATTTTGATAATAAAGCTATAAGTTACTTTGAAGCAGGTCTTAATTTGTCTCGTGGGCAGAATTCCATAAATGAACTACGATTAATGATTAATTTAGCTGTTCCTTATTATTATAGTCGTACAGTCAGCAACACAAAGAGCATTTTACAACAAGCATATAATTTATTAAACTTAAACTTAAACTTAAACTTAAATTCAATTCCAGATTCGCGTGATAAAGTGTATGCTATGATAAGGCTTGCTAATTTATACAAATTAGTAACAGTACCAATAAAAGCTAAAAATACTGAGTCTACATATAGCTGTTCTAATCAAATACCTTCTGAAACTGTTGAATTACTCCAAAATGCAGTTACACTCTCTCAACGTATTAAAGATAAACAATCTTTAGCTTTTGCACAGGGTCAGTTAGGACATGTGTATGAATGCAAAAAAGATTATAGTAAAGCATTAAAATTAACACAACAAGCGCAATTACTCGCAGGAATAGAACCGACTCATTACTTATGGGATTGGCAAGCAGGAAGAATTTTACAATCGCAAGGTAAAAATACTGAAGCAATTGCAGCTTATGAAACTTCGGTAAAGGCACTTAATTCAATACGTGGTGATTTAGCTATTGCTGGACGCGATGTCCAATTTGATTTTCGTGATACTGTTGAACCAGTTTATCGTGAATTGACGCAGTTATATTTAGAGCAAGATATAAAACAAAACAGTCAAGTTAAAAATCTTGAATTTGCTTTAGAAACAATTGATGGTTTACGTGTAGCAGAGTTGCAAAATTATCTAGGTAGTGATTGTACATTACCGACAATTAGCAAACCCGTAACGCGAATTAATCTTCATACGGCTATTATTAATACAGTAATTCTAGAAAACCGGGTTGCTGTTATTTTAACTTTACCTGGTAATCACAATAATTCTACCTCACAACTATACTGGGCGCCTGTTACTCGTTCAAATGCGTCTTCAGTTATTAACGATTTGCGTTACAACTTAGAAAACCGTTCAGATTTGACAAATGCTTATCAACAAAAAGCATCTCAGGTATACGACTGGCTAATTCGTCCTTTCTCTCAACAGTTGCAGCAATCCAAAATTGAAACTTTAGTATTTATTCACGATGGAATTTTTCGCACCATTCCAATGGCAACGCTTTACGACGGCAACGAATTTTTAGTACAAAAATATGCAATTGCGAATACATTGAGCTTGACGTTGACAACGCAAACTCAACTAAGTACACAAAACTTGCAAGTTTTAGCGTTTGGTTTAACTCAACGCTCCGCTATTGAAGGTTCAATTTACTTTGAACCGTTAAATTATGTAAAATTTGAACTCGATAATATTAAAAGCGTGTTGCCAGGTAGTAAGGGGCTGATAGATAATGCTTTTACTCCAGAACGTTTGAAACAAGAGTTAACGCAAAACACCTTTCCAATTATTCATTTAGCAACCCACGGAAAATTTGGTATTGATTCGCGCGATACCTTTTTAGTAACTGGTAAGCTGGAATCAGATGCGGAAACTACAAAGATTAAGCAATATAACGAAAAGTTGACAATGAGCGAACTTTATGATTTAATTCGTGCGAGTAAAAGTAACTCATTAGAACTGCTAACGCTAACAGCTTGTGAAACAGCAGTAGGTAGCGACCGTGATGCTTTGGGTATTGCAGGTCTTTCTTTACAAGCTGGCGCCCATAGTATTGTAGCTTCATTATGGCAAGTTGATGATGAATCCACAGCTAGATTAATTGGCAGCTTTTACGAGCATCTTCGTCAGGGAATGAGTCGTGCCAAAGCACTCCAAAAAGCTCAAAAACAATGGCTACAACAAAATTCAAATGAACGTAAACATCCAGGTTATTGGGCGCCTTTAATTTTGGTAGGAAATTGGTTGTAAAGTCAATAATTATTTTCAAACTATAACATCATAAGAATTTGACAAATTGTTGTAAGAATCTGAATATGTTGAGCATTGGAATTTAGTACACTTTCGGTATAAAGAATCAGGAGAATCCCATACAAACTTCCTCACATATAGCGCAAATTTCAGGTAAGACGGTTTTGTACGTGTACCGATAATCGAACTTTTAATTTATTTAGATAACTCCACGAATACTATCATTGATGGCGCCATTCTCAAATCAAAATTTGAAAAATAAATTCAGTATTAATTCTGTGCTACATTATCTACCCAGTATTTTAATGTCTCTGGAGATTAAATCAATGGCAGTTTTGAAACAATTTGGGATTCTATTTGTGTTGGGCATTGCGGGAATTGCGATGTTTACGATTACGTCGGTTCCATTAGTTGAGCAACAGTTGGCAAAACTGTCTCCAGAAACACTGGCAAAAGTTCCGCCACTATGGGTTTTAATGCTGCTGCAAGGACTACAGTATACAGTTATACTGGCAATCAGCATTCTGATCGGAATTGGCTGTGCCTATCGCGTTGGATTACGCTCACATTTGATTGACTACTGGGTACTTCATACACATTCGATTCTATATTCTGTCATTGAGATGAAATGGAGCTTGGGTGTAGGTGCAGCAGTGACAATCATTCTCCTGTTGCTAGATCGGTTCATGAAACCTACTCTACCTGAAGCGCTACAGGCATCTAATAACACAGAACCGAATTGGCTGAGTTTACTTACAGCAATGCTTTATGGCGGCATCACTGAGGAAATTCTGATGCGCTGGGGCTTAATGTCGCTGCTTGTTTGGATAGCGTGGAAGGTATTAAAACAAGGCATTACGTTACCAAGCCAAGGAATATATCAAGGTGCGATTGTGCTAGTAGCGCTGGTATTTGGACTTTTACACCTGCCCGCGACTGCCGCGATAGTTCCACTCACTCCGGTTGTGATTATCCGAGCGATATTACTAAATGGGATTGCTGGCATTGCTTTTGGTTGGCTTTTTTGGCAATACTCGCTTGAGGCTGCGATGTTATCCCATGTCAGCTTTCATACCTTTTCCTTTGCTCTTAGTCTTTTGCTGGCAAGAATACACTTTCAGCGTTAGCAATACTGACTTAAAAGCGCTGGTTTGAATGTCTGATCAGTCAAGGCGTTACAATTAATTGCTTTCAATACAGGAAATTATCTTATGGCTATGACTCAAGGCGCCCACCACATTGGGCTTACTGTTCCAAACATAACGGCAACCCGTGATTTCTTTGTTAATGTTTTAGAATTTAAGCAAGTGGGGGAAGCTCCATCCTACCCGGCTTTCTTCGTCTCGGACGGTACTACTCTGCTAACGCTCTGGCAAGCAACCGACCCTAACACTGCGACTCCGTTTGATCGCAAAAACAACATTGGGCTGCATCACTTCGCTCTGAGAGTACAAAATCTAGAAATGCTAAATTTTCTCCACCAAACACTGGCAATAACAGAAGGGGTGGAAATCGAATTCCCCCCTGAGCCTCTCGGTGGAAGTCCTACCCACCATATGATGCTCAACATTCCTGGTGGCATTCGCATGGAGTTGATTGCTCCTTTCACAATATAGAAGCACTCAAGCACAGGATGATTTAGGAGTAGAAAAATTATGGCAACCCCAGGTTGGACTCGCAGTGAACCTCCCTTTCATGCTGGTGAAAGGGCAATTCAAGCTCGATTGGGAACACAGGAACAGATGGATAAGTTAGGACGACAGGTAATTCGAGAATTTCTACCAGAACAGCACCGTCAGTTCTTTACTCAGCTTCCTTATGTAATTGCGGGAGCCGTGGATGCAGCGGGCAATCCTTGGGCATCTATTTTGGTAGGCGAACCAGGTTTTCTTTCCTCCCCCAACAATCGCACCTTACGAGTGGCTACCAAACCTTTATTTGGTGATCCTTTAGCAACTACTCTTGCAGACGGCATTGACATCGGCTTGTTAGGCATTGAACTACATACTCGTCGCCGCAACCGCATAAATGGTGTTGTAACTGCAACCCATGCCAATGGCTTTGAAGTGCATGTGGGGCAGAGCTTTGGCAATTGTCCTAAATATATTCAAGCTCGGATGTATGTACTAGAGGAGTTTGATCTAACAGCCCCCAAACCACTACATAAGATAACAGCATTGGCACAACCAGAACAAATTATGCTCGCTTTCTCAGACACCTTCTTCATTGCTACTGCCTATCAGGATGCTTCAGCAGGAGGCGCCAGTGGGGTCGATGTCTCGCATAGGGGAGGTAAACCTGGTTTTGTCCGAATCGATGATGACCATACCTTGACTGTTCCCGATTTTTCTGGCAATTATTACTTCAATACCTTTGGAAATTTGGAGTTAAATCCACGGGCTGGGCTGTTGGGCTGTTGTTCATAGACTTTGAGCAGGGCAACTTGCTATATCTCACAGGTACTGCTGAAGTGATTTGGGCCGGGGATGAAATTCTTACCTATGAAGGAGCAGAGCGTCTGTTTCGCTTCCGTTTAGAGCAAGGTTATCGAGTTGACGGAGGCTTACCTTTACGGTGGTCACCCCCAGAATTGTCGCCTCACCTTGAACAAACTGGTTCATGGTGTTATTGAGATACATATAAAAGCTCACCAATTAGTTTGGCGCCGCATATTATATTTTTGGTACGGTAAACCGAATAACCCGAACCTAAATTCATCCTGCATTTATGCAATGTCTATAATTTAAGGTTTTATTAGCGTCTCCCTGTACTAATTCTATATTGCCATTTTTGTCAGTTACCCAACCTGAAGCTTCTATAATAGTCGGCACCCCTGCCAGTCCGGAAGGCTTATTTATTCTGGTTGTATTTGATTCTAGTTTGGCAGGAAACATCATCCAATCAAAACCAGTACTTTGATCTTGTAATAGTTCATTTGGAGTAACAGGTAAACCAGAGCGACCAGTTACAATAAAAGTACTTTCATGTTTAGGATTACCGGGAGTGCAAGCATTATAAATTTGGTTAGAGGCATCAACTAAACTAACAGGAAGTTCGACTAAACCTTTACTAGGGTCTACATCAGGTCTAGGAATCTGTATATTTCCGCTAAGTTGTGGAGTGGCGCCTTTGGCAGTAATCTCACTTACATTATCTGATGGATTATCGCTTGCATCAATACCAAAGATTCCTGCGATATTCTCAATAATAACATTTCCGCCGCGAAAGTTAGCTGAATCTGCTCGAATATTGCTATTTTCTGAAGGAACAGCAACAATAAAGCCATTTTTGGCATTTATATTAATGTTACCGCCAGTAATATTATTACCACTTGCATTAGTAGTTATATTGCTACCTCGACGTAATAATAGTAAAGGTGAATTGAGAAATATATTTCCACCACCACCAGTCGTATCAGCAGTTATTTTGGCGCCATTATCTAGCAACATTGAGTTAGCATTTATAGTTAAGTTGCCAGCGAAACCAGAATTTGCGCTGCTGGCAAATAAACCACTATTTGAACCAGATATTTTTACATTTGCAGCATTTACTGTAATATTACCTGCTTTACCACCACCAAATGTAGAAGTGAGGAGATACCCAGAGTTTTCTAGATTTAAGGTGTTAGTATCAATAATTATATTGCCACTAATTATATTGCCAGCAGCAAAATCGCTACTGCTACTAGTAGATATTCCACCAACAACTTTATCGCTGGGGTTAATAATGCCAGAGATATCAACTAAATTTGCTTTAATGTAAATATCACCTCCGTTTCCCTCTGCCCCATCGCGAATTCTGTTCGTGATATAACCGCCGTCTTTTAGTATTAATGAACTAGCTTGAAGGTTAAGGTTTCCACTCCTACTTTCTACTCCTTGCTGTAAGCCTAAAGTAATTCTACTTGCTCGTCGAGTATCGCCACCACCAGCTATTAAGATTGTGCCTTTGATATTTAAGTTAATGTCTCCTGACGGTTTTCGTCTACCCCCCTCAGCCTCAGAATTTAGTGCGGCGCCATTGGTAATAGAAAGCGAATTTGCTGTAATATTAATGCTGCCACTAGCACCTTCATTTGAAGAGCCTGTTGATATGCCACTATAAAAAAGTCCATTTGTTCCATCAAAAGATACTGTATCGGCATTTATATTAACGTTACCTGCATCTTTCTTCCCAAGAGTAATAGTATTTAATTGTGAACCATTACTGACAAGTACATCTTTAGCTGTAATGTTAATGTTACCTCCCTTGCCTGTTGCCCCTTCTCTTACAGTGGTTAATACTCGACTTTGATTAAAGTTAACATTTTTGCGAGCATTGATATTCACATTGCCTGCATCCCCTTGTGCAAAAGTACTAGCACGAATTTCCACAGGATTAATATATATTGATTGTGCATTCATATTAATATCTCCGGCTCTGCTGGCGCCATAAGTAGAGCTATTGATATTACCGTTAACCTTAATATCTCCGTTTTTACTAATTAAATTAACATTACCTCCATTTTGACCCTCATTAATAGTAACTAGTTGTCCATTAGCATTAATTGCCTCAGCACTATTAATATTGATGGCGCCACCGTTCGTAAAAATTTTCTGAGTGCTTACATTTCCTGATGCTGTAGTTAAGTCAACTATCCCTCCAACACCATTAAATGGTTCTAAGGTAACAGTTCCCCCTAATGTTATTCCTTCGGGGACATTTTCTGTGCTAAAAGTAGGTGAATTACCAAAATTAACCCCTTCATAAGTTAAACTTTCCTGACCTGAGCGTAAAATTAATGCTGTACTTGTGCTTAAAGTTTCTGTATCTTTACCAGCAGGTAAATTAGTATCAGGTCTAGTAATATTAACGTTACCCTGCAACCTAATATTACCTTTGCTTTCAACTAATAGCGATGCCCCTGTATAATTAGCTGCAATATCAACATCACCCGACGCGCTAATAATTGGGTCATACTTGCTAACAAAATTTGCTAACCTCCCAGATATACTTCGTAGTGATAAACCCAAACCACTAACAAAGCGTGCATCACCAGAGATAATACCATCGCTAATTAAGCTTAAATTGCCATTACTTACAAACGGCGCCCTACTTGGGTGATTTACTGCTAATATATCAATACCTTGATTGCCTTGAATGGTCAAATTACCACCTGAAGTAGCAAGAAATGGTGCCGTTACACTATCTCGGACTTTTACAGTGTCAGTCGCTAAAAGCGTTAAATTTCCAGAAGCTTGTAACTGTCCAGTTAAATCTAATTTATCACCTACTAACGTTAGGTTTTTACCCGGCGCCAAATTTCCACTATTCTTTATAGTTGCTCCCGGCTGACTAACTCCATACTGTAATCCTGGTGTAATATTTATTTCAAGTAAAGGTAATGCTTGAGTATTGGTTGCACTGAAGGTACTTCCATTACTGAACTTGACACTTGCGGTTGTTGCAGCAAATGAACCACCAATATTCAAACGTGCGTTACCACCAAATATAATTCCATTCGGATTAATTAAAAATAAGTTGGCTATACCGTTGGTGCGAATTAACCCATCTATATTAGAAATTGACTTACCTGTGACGCGCGTTAATATATTTTCAATATTTAAACTATTGTTAAAATAAGCCTCAGTACCAGTCGGAACAGAGAACTCTGAAAAACTATGAAATAAATTGGCGCCTGCTGTTGTTCCACCTGATATAATTCTACTACTACCGTCTAATTTGACATTCGAGTTATTCGGAAGCGTTGTATCTGGGAGAATTTGAGCATATGAACTCTTGGCGTACAAAAGAGTACCAAGAAGTGATATTACTAAACTATACAAAAAGGAAAAATGTATAATTCTTATCATATACTTACTCCTTTATATACTTAACGCTCCACAGAACGAATTGTACTATTTTGTATCACCTGTAGTTCAGGATTATGCGCGGTTATATTATTAAATAAAGATAAGCGAAAGTCTTTGAATTGAGTTTCATTGCCAGGATACTTTAAAACAATTCCTAGAGCATCAAACAAAAGATTTTCTTGAGCGTATAGCTTTGCTTTTCCCAAATTATCGCGTACACGTTCTAGTTGACTTTTTAAACTTGGCTGTATTGGTGCAACTTGGATATCTGACTCAGCAAATAAATTACCAGATGGACGATTGGAGTCGCAAACTAGCACTACCTGCCAGCGATACTGCTTACCAACCTCTAAGGAAGGCGCCGACGAAGCAAGTGTTAGTGCTGTAATTCCAGAAGTGCTTTTAAAAGTATTACCTTTAACAAGCTTGTAACTATTATTTTCTCGCTCATATAATCGAAATTCTATCGGTACTGATGCAGTATCACGTACAAACCAAGCAAATGTCGGACGTGTTAAAACTGTTTGTGCTGGAGAGGCAGTTGGACTAAGTAAAATAAGTGCAGGACCGCTGTTTGATGCTACAGTGGTTCCACAACCGCGACTTCCAGATGACCTACCACTTGTAGGCGCCTGGTCAGGAGGTGGTTTTTTGGTGTTTGCTAAAACCGTCAAAGGTATTGCTGTAGATAGCGAAGTTTCTAAAGATACAATTATTAGCAGCATAGCCACCGCTTTCCTACTAGACTTTATAAAATTGTAAAAATTCATAGCTAATTAAGAAAGGTGTAGAACACCCAATTTTTACATTTGTTTACTGCGTATCCTATTATAGAACTTATATTGTCTCAGTAAACCTAACTATAGTATAGTATTACGCTGCATAAATTTTCTTATTAACGAATGTTTCAATTCAAGATTTTTTCAAGATACGTTGCCACCAAGGTTTAATATTTCGCCAAGTCAGTTCGCAAATGGTACCTTGGGGTAAACGTACTTTTCTTTGGAATGTGCCTCGTAACTTACTTGATAATTCTTGAGCTTGAATTGTGCCACGTCCGCTTTTAGCACGGCGCCCCCCTGAATAGTTACTTTGGTCATTAAATCCGTTATCAATTATTTGTAGAATACATAAGTTCTGCTCTTGCTTGCAAACTACATCTAAACGAGTTGGATTTTTTGCGTGTTTACCGACATTGCACAAGGCTTCTTCTAAAAAAAGGCACAAACCTATTTTATGTTCTGGGGAAAGAGAACAGTCTTCAAGTGGGGTAAAGTCAGGAGGAATATAAGTTTTAATTGTATCGAATCCTGGTAAACTACGCATTAATGTGTTTTCGTAAATTTCGTATAATAAGGCTGGAATTGGAGTATCAACGTAGCGATTATTACAAGATAATAGCTCTTGATTCATTACTTCATAAACAGTCCGCACTTCATAATTTAAAGCTTGTAGCTGCATACGTAGTTGAGAGTTAGACGAGTTATCATCAAGACATCTCAGCATTGCTGCTATAGTTTGGAGTGGACCATTGTGAACTGCATCATAAGTACGTTTCAACGTCAATATCCGCTGTTCCATAAAAATTCTATAGTTTTGGTCGAATAATGATGTTGTTAAGCCGGCGCCGCACAATGCTAATAATGTTGGTACAAGAGGTATCCACCAGGATAAAACCATTAGCGAATAGCAGATTAATATCAGCAAGAAGCTAGCTAGAGCTAAACTTAGAAGTGTTTTCCAAGGAGATTGAAGAAGTAAACCAGTAGCAATTCCTAGTATACCCCATGTAAAAATCCACAAGTAGTCCCAAGCAAAAAACCAGGTTTGAATAAATGGTCTGTTATGAAGAACGTTGTTAATAATTTGACTTGTTGCATGTGCATGATACTCAACACCGTAAATTAGCTGGTATTGGTCGGTACTATTTACGACATCACTTAGCCAAGTACCTTTAGTTGCTGAAGTCATAAAAGTATCATTAATGCTCGTTGTCATCATACCAATTAGAACTATGCGGTTTTGCATCAACTGGGGTTTAACTCGGTTTAATAAAACATCGGTAAGCGATACAACCGTAAATGGATACTTACTGCTACGATAATTAATTAATATTTGATTGCCACCTGAAGCAGCGTTAACATAGGCGCCAGTATGCGAATGAAAACGGTTTAGTTCAGTGTTACCAAAAAAAATGGGAAAATCAGCACGGGCGCCATGTTTAAAAGCAATACCCTTTGATTGTAAGTATAATTGTGCAAGTTTTAATGATAAAGAGTATTTAATTTGACTTTCATTCCCTCGACTTGCAAGTAAACAGCGTCTTAATTTTCCATCTGGGTCAAGAACCACATCAGAAATTGCGATGCGATTTGGTGGTAACTCTGGAGGTGGTTTGACAATTAAGGCTCACATTCCGCACCCCTAACTGTCACACAAGTGTTTTTACTGATTATTTTCTCCATCAAAAGATTAAAGTTATACTTTCGTTATATTTATAACCGTATTATTTACCTATTTTAGAAAAGATTTCTATTCTCAATTAATATCAATAAATATTCAGGTTTAACTAATAGCTAAAAGTCTATGATTATTTACAAAATAATTGTATTTAATTTATACAATAGCAATTATAAGTAACTAGAATTTGTGACCATTAATTTCAATTAATAGCCTCTATAACAAATAAATTTTTAAATTTTTAATACAGTCAAATTAACATTGATAATAATAACGACAATTGTCTGGCAACAGGCTCAAAATATACTCTCTTTCTGAATTCCAGTTTGATATTAATATTCGATTATCAATTTTCACTAAATGTATCGATTGAAAACATTGAAATATCCACCGCATGGTTGGATTGTTTACAGATTTACCAAGCTGATTTTTTATAGTAGATTTAGTCGCTACCAAAGCTTTTCTTATTTGTCTTTGGGCTAGAGTATATACTAGTAAACATAATCCCATTATCATAGCCATAGCTTCAATTCTTTCCGGAGATTTAAGAAAAATGCTATCTGCAAAAAATAAAGCATCTTTAAGAAACCTAAATCCTCTTTCACAGCTTTGCTGTGCCTTATACTCAGAAATCATATCATCATTGGTAAGAGATTTTTCATCTAAAACATTTGTTGCAAGAATAAAGCGTCCAGCTCTTTGATGGGCTTTTTTGATTTCATTAATATTCTCCGAGAATGAAGCATTCACTTGATAAAAAGTTGTTTGCTCTTTTTTACTTGCTAATTGCCGTTCTAAGTATTCGATGTTATCGAGTTGATGATATTTTAACTGTTTGTTTAAATTCTCTACGGCTTGAACAGCTTCTTGATAAGAATGAAATTTTGAGTTAAGCAGTTTTTTCAACTTATCTAATGAACTAGTTTTTAGCCGAGATATTCTTTTCTCTAATTGACGTAAATCAGATTTTTTTCTTTCTACGCTCTCTACAACTAGCCATCTTTGTTCAACTCCACCATAATTACTTTTAACTACACAATAATAGTATCCTGTTAAAGAACTATTAATAAAATCAGTTGGTAATAATGTCGATACTAATTCTTTTGCTAATCCTACAGTCATTGGCACTCTAGACAACCATCTTACTTCGGATAATAAATTGATATTTTTTGCATTAAATAAAGCTCCATCTGCAACCAATAAATCCTCGTCCGACATCTGTTTTTGTGCTTTTTCTTTTTTTAGATGTTCCTTATATTCTAAAAATATTTGAGCAAAACTTGAAGAATCAGATTTATTTCCAGATTCTGGTTTTAAAAATATTGGTATATCTCCGTCTCCAGATGATATTAATTCTATAATAAATTGTTTTAAATCAGGTCTGTGGTCACGAGAATAACCATAGGTAATTTCAATGGCTTGTGATGCCTTAATTTCAATCCCTGATGAATAATTAAAAACTCCCGAAGGTAAACTAGTACTATATTCACCATGTAAATGCATCGATGTTGAATCCAAATGTGAAGATTTTAAACTAATATTAAACTCTTTTATAACACTAATACTAATAGCTAAGAATACCTCCGTTAAACCTTTAATAAATAATTTGTCCATTACTCTACCTAATTTATCATCATTTAAATATTCTGCTTTGACTCCTTCTCCTATTAAATGCTCACAAGGTTTATCTTTAAAAAACTCTGGAAACATATACAAAGGGCTACTTACAAAACCTAACCCATTTAATATCATCGCCTTAACTACGTGTCCTGGGCTAACTTTTTCCCCTGATTCTTGTCCAACTATTTCATTAATAATTTCTACCAAGCCCATTGAATCTATAATCCCTGCAATTATACCCAAATGGTCTATGCTTTGAATTTCAACATCTCTATGATTAAACATGACGATAAAATACAAGTTACGACATCTGTTAAAATTTTCGCACTTTATGTACCTGATAATTTCTTTTCAATCGTTGGCACCATTTCTCTTTAGCCATTCCACGCATACAAATGCACGACTAGGGTGCCGTTCATCTAGTTGGTACTTATATATAAATAGGATTTATTTTTATTAAGCTTTAAAATATACATGAATATTGCCGCCATTTATAGTTCTAAAATACTCTTTTGTCAGCATTGCTTTAGTACTTAAGAACTTGTGACAGTTAGGGGTGCGGAATGTGGGTTAAGGAAGAACGAGTGTTTAAAGCAGCTTCAATTCCAATTAAATTAGGGCTATTTTCAAGAATATTGCTCAATTTTACTCGGTCAGGACTATAAGTTAAATCTCGGAAAATGTCTAACCCGATAGCTGTAGGTTTATAACTTTGGATAATTGTTAACAATTGAGCTAAATCTCGGTCGGGGATAGGATATTTCCCAACGGTTCTGATATCATCTTCGTTAATTCCAACAATTACAACCTCTGGGTCGGATGCTTCGGGTGGACGTAACTGTAGAAAATTATCAAAAGCTATCCACTCTAATAGTTGCAAAGAACCCGTTAGCCGAACGAATATAATACAGGCTATCACTGCTAATCCTGGTAGTGCAAATTTACGCAAAATTTCTGCTCTAATCAGAATTTTCAACATAACTAGTTAATTAACCCTAACTTGCGTGCGGCAATTTCAATTTGAATTCTTAATTCCTTATCTGGTTCATCGTAAACACCCAAAGCATCTTGTAGTCGAACCCAGTAGTTACGGATGGTACGGTCGCTAAGTTGCATACGTTCGGCAATCGCTTTATCGGTTAGACCTTCTTGGAATTTGAGCGTTAAAACTTCTAACCATTTGCGGTCAAATTCAGAACGTGACCGCAACTGGGGTGGTAGGTATATTGAACCTCGCAAAGCCAAATCAATTAATCTAAGCATCTCCTGTATTGGTAGCGATTTATCCATTGCAGCAAATCCACCCTCGTATGAATTAATCATAGGCTTTAACTGTATAAGGGGTTTAATATTTGTACTCAGTACTAAAATATTTGGAGCCAGCTTACTTTCAATTATAGTCTTAAGGAACTGCATCCCCACTTCTGGACTTGCTATAGCATGAGGTTTTGCTGGTAAACTTAAATCAATCACAACTAGCGTTGGATGGTAACTTAGCTGCATTTGAGCAGTTTGTACATCTTGTGCTGTCAAGATTTCTGATGAAGGATAAGTACGCTTTAAAGCTGGGACTGTACCCTCTAATATTGCCTCATGGTCATCAATAACCAAAAATATCTGCTTACTCGAATCATTTGTGTTTCGGCTCATAGGCGATAATTCTCCAATATCACATAACTTATATATTTTAGTAGGAATAACGATATTTTAAATCAATATGTAACAAAATAAATTTCTTTATAATGCAAACTAATTTCCAGATTTGGTAACTGGTTTTCCAAAAATGGAAACATAAAATGAATTTAATTAAGGCAAGCTTTTATCATAAAAAGCTGACAAATTATTGTAAGAATTTGAAAGCGGTCAAGTATTGGAACTCAGTACACTTCAAATAGATAGGTTAAATAAGGAGAAAAAACAATGTTAACGACTAAATTGAAGGTTTTGGCAGTTTTAGGTGCTAGTTTGATTGGGAGCGCCATTCAGCAAACAAATGTATTGGCACAAGGCGTACCAGATGTGATTTTGTGGGATCATAAAATTGGTAGAGGAGCATCATTTCAGACAAATAAAGCCGTGCCAGATTTGGGTAAATTTAACAACAGAGCTTCAGCGATTCAAGTCAATAATGGTCAGAAGTGGAGATTTTACGAAGGTAAAAACTTTACGGGTGCATTTATTGAAATAGGTCCAGATGAAGCTCGTGGAAATATTGGACGGTTCAATAATAGAGTCTCATCTCTAAGAGCAGTTCGTTAGTAATAAAAACCTCGTAGAGACTAAACATGCTTAGTCTCTACATTATGGGCTGACGTATTAGGCGCCTTCAAAATCAAAATTCTTTTACTATTACAGGTCATTCTAAATTACTAAATAGTCTTTATAAACTACAAATTTGAGAGGTACGTAGTATCGCTTCAGCGAACAAAAGTATTAAAATAAAGACTCAGGCTAAAGCCTTACTACGTAGCTCCCTTAAATTTTCCATTTATGGAAACATAAGGGGAGTTCAGTTATTTATACTTAAATTATCTAATATTTGATATCTTATATCTTCCATTTAGAGGTAAAACCCGCTAAATAAAAATATTAGTGCTATTAATATTAAGTCAGGTGAAGTTATGAGTAAGTTATACGTTGAATCTTTAACTCAGGTATTGGTAATTCATTTACTGCGACACTATTCTACCAAAGCGCAAATTATTTCATCTAATAATAAAACCTTAACTGGCGCCCAATTGCAGCAAGCACTCGATTATATTCACACTCACCTTGACGAAGATTTATCGTTAGTACAAATTGCAGAAGTCGTCAATATCAGCCCCACTTATTTTGCCAGTTTGTTCAAAATTACTACAGGTAATTCTCCGCACCAGTATGTGATTCAACAACGGGTGGAACGTGCGAAAATGCTGCTGTCGAAAACAGATTTAGCAATTTCAGACATTGCATTACAAGTAGGTTTTTCTAGCCAAAGTCATTTAACACAACAGTTTAAACGATTTACAGGTATGACACCAAAACAGGTTCGCTCCTTATCATAAAAATCTAACAAAATATCATAAGAATTTGAAAGCATTTAAGCATTAGAACTCAGTAAACTTGTAAATGTAAGGTCAAAGAATCATTCTTTGATTTTTGAAAAAACGTGAAAGCAATATTTGTTAGAAAAAGGAATGAAAGCCATGAAATTTAATTTTGTAACCGCTGCTATTGCAACTAGCACTACTTTAGCCATTTCCGCTCTTTCTTATTTATCTATACCGGGATTTAGCCAACCTGCTTTTGGACAAAACTGTTCAAACCCTGCAAAGTTCTACAAAGACAGAGACTTGCGTGGCGCCTCATTCCAACTATGTTTCACTAACAGTAAGACTATTCCTGCTCGCTTTAATGACCAAATTTCCTCACTCAGAATTCCCAAAGGGAGAAAATGTTTACTGTACACCAATGCTGGATTCAAAGGACGACGAATAGAGTATATTGGAGCAACTAATGTTGTAAATCTCCAGCCTGAGTTCAATAATCAAGTATCAAGTATTCAGTGTACCACTTCGTAAGCAGGTAAAATTAGTCTTTCCATTTTATAGCTTAACTCTTTAACCAACAAATAGGAGAAACGACATTAATGAGAAAGCAACTTATCAATCCGCCACAGGTTCATGATACAAATAAGTTCGGAATATCCCAAGCGGTTATTGATACCGCCGATGCTATCGTTTACATTTCTGGCCAAGTTGACTGGGACGCAAACTACCAAGTCTCATGCCATACCGTCGAGGGGCAACTAAAGAAGGCGCTGGCTAACCTAAGTACCGTCCTAGATGCATCGGGAAGCTCAGTAGAGTCTCTGCTTAGTACTCGCTTCTATATTCGTGGTGAAATTGAGGAATTCATTGGGGATATCGCACCAATTATCGTGCAATTTCTGGGAGAGTCGCGTCCTGCTCTTACTGTAATCGGCGTTTCCTCACTCGCTTCAAAAGAAACATTGGTTGAGATTGAAGCAACAGCAGCGCTTAAGTAACATCTTGCACTAGTCCGAGAAACCGGGCTTCTTGAGAAATATTTTGCTATAAACCCCTAATTCGCCGTTCATATGCCCGGTTTCTTTAAGCTTGCCCTTGAATGGTGCAAGATATAAGGTTGGAGCCTTCGAGTGTGAAGGCAAGAAAACATCACCTATTGAGTGTCCAAGCAAAGAAAAATCCTCTATACCAATTGAAGAGGCTGTTTGCAGAGCTTTGAGAAAAAAGACATAGGGGGCATAACAATTCAGTTGCTGCGGCGAGCCAGGGTAAATTTTTTACAGGCGCCCGTAGCGCTTGGCATGGCGATGCCATACTCTTCGCCTTTATTTGTTTTTTAATTACTATTAATAGCACATATTAACGGGGTTTGTGACGATTTATCAAGGCAATCTATGTTAACTCCATTAGTTAATTGTTGTTTTACACCCGCAATATTTCCTTGGCTTGCAAAATCATGAATTTTCATCTTTCAATTTTTACGATATAAACTCAAGTGTTCTCAGGTGTCGGTGCAAACTGTGCAAATAACTCTGCTCCTGTCATATTCTTGGTTTCATTGGCAAAGGAATAATATTCTGGCTTTTCGTCAATAAAAACCTGATGGTCAAAAACAAGACCTTCGCTACTATCAAAGAGTCCAGCAGGCATAAAGTATTGATTATTTTGTTTCAATTTGTAAAATAGATGGCTACCACACCTTTGACAAAACCCACGTTCAGCCCATTCGGAAGATTCATAAACGCCAATATTTTCTTCGCCTTCAAAACTAACATCACTGCCACACTCAACGGCTAAAAATGCTCCTCCGCCCCATTTTCTACACATATTGCAGTGACAGGCGCCCACATGATTACTCATATTTTTTGCTTCGACGTTTACCGCTCCACATAAGCAGCTACCTTTGACAACACTGGCATTAGACATATTTTTCTCCTGTGCGTTATCTGCATAACTATCTATTATATGGAGAAAGTAAGCTTTCTAATGGGCACCTCTCAAAACAAAACGTTATAAACTATCACGGAGTGATAATTACATTTAATTCTTGTCGCAATTCTAACAACGGTTTAGACCACATTTCTTCCCATCTTTGAGCAATTAAAGGTTTTGCTTGTTTACCCATGTGCCAACCGCACGCGATTGCATCCAACAATAACCCTGTTTCTTCTGGTTGGTACAAAATACTTCCCACCAAACCACTTGCTACTACCAAACCAGAGAATGGTAAGCCAAATTGTGCTAAGTAAAACGCTTGCAAACCGATTTCACCAATTTCAGAAATATCAAAACCTGTAATTACATGCCAAATATCATGGGTTTGGCGCCAGCGATATTCGACATAACTCGTGTCAGAGTCAATATTTAGCATCGGTATGTAATTTAAATCTAATCCCTGTTCCTTCATCGTATTTGCATAAATGTAACCAAAGGAATTTTGAGGATATTGCAATAACGCTTCTAAATCATGTTTGCTACCTACATACCGCTCTGACAAAATTGCTGCCATACTGGGTTCTGCTTGCATTTGCTTAACGACCAATTCATAAGCACGACTGTTGGTCAACATTTCACCCAAGTCGAAAGCTGCTTTATCTACTCCTTCGGCATCGTTAGTAGTCATGGTTATGAATGCTTCCAATGCTTTTACATCACTAAAATTCATTACTTGACTCATTGTAAAAATCTCCTTTGTTTTGAACTATTGGTTTGGTTGAAATATTTTATATCGAACACTCGTTATAAAATAATTGTCGTACATATCTGCATTTGTGTCAAGAATGAAATACTTTTATTTAACTCTTACACCTGGTCTTGTCAGTGCGAACAAACCAGTACACACCATTAAAACTCCTGCTGCGACAAATAGAAAACTCAAGCTCACATCAATTAAAAAACCAGAAATTGCCTGAGAAAAAGGGTCAAGAGCAATCGATGCAAAAGCGATTAAACTCATTACTCTCCCCTGCATGTGCATTTCTGTTTGTTCCTGTAACCAAGTCACAGCAAATACTCCAACAATTCCCCCACCTAACCCCATTGCTGCGAGAATAAAATAGGCAATTGTGATTTTATCGGTAAAGCCTAGAGCGATTAATCCTCCACCTAAAGCAAAGGATAACCATACAAGCATCATTCCAATGCTATTTATTTGTCCGATAGCCCCCGCAATGATGATACCTAAGACGGCGCCTGCACCATATGCGGCAAGAAAATAACCGAATTGAATCGCATCACCACCAAATCTGACCTCTACCAATTTAGCTCCACCCACTACTAAGGGACCGAGGAGAGCAAAATTGAGCATAGCAGCAACAATCAGACACAACCGAATAATTCGATTTCGCCAAGCATATCGAAGTCCTTCCATAATTTCGCTACTGAAACTTTGTTGAGATGTCGAAACTTCTAGATTTGTTAAATTTAGATTTTTTGGTTGGCGAACTAGATATAAAAATAGACTACCTAAAGCAAAAAGCACAGTATTGATAGCAAAAGCAATAGGTAGTCCAAAATTACCGACTACAATTCCAGAAACCGCAGGGCCGATGACATTGGTAATTTGTTCTCCTCCTCCTAAAATCGCGTTCGCTCCTTGAAGTTGAGATTTATCAACAATCCTGGGCAAGATAGTCATCAATGCAGGGTAAATAAAAGCATCACTGGCGCCGAATAAGGCAGCAATGATAAATATTTGGGGTAGCTGTAAGCCATTGAACAATAATAATGTCGTACAAATTCCCACGAGTAGAGTCAAAGCCAAAGCACCACTAGCTGCAACCCGGTTGGGAATGAAACGGTCAATAATGACTCCCCCCACTAAAGTTAGAATTCCTCGTGGAATTGCAGCAGTCATCAATACGGAACCGATGACAGTGCCGGAATGGGTAGTTTTTAAAACGAGCCAAGTCAGAGCAACAACCCAAAATTGCACAGCACATAAAATTAATGCTTGTCCCAGCCAAAGGAAACAAAAGTTCCGTTGCAGCATGGGGAATTTAGTTTGTTTTGGTTTTGATTTCGATGAAGTTGCCATAATATGGGCTTTTTGTACTAATTGTGTTCGGCTCTATTTATATCGAACGTTTGTTATATATTAAGATAAGTTGTTCAGTTCGGTCAAGTCTTTTGCATTAGAGATTTTGTTGAATAAATGCCTTAAACCCTTATGCAGCGACAATTATAAATAAAGACTGTCTTTGCAACACTTCAACTCGTGCGTTGCCTATTGGGTAGAACGTAGGTCACATTTTCTGCTGCGGCGCCTGCATCCAAGGCACCGAAGAGTTCTTCGTCTATATCGGGATAATATATTACTGTAAAAAGGATAAAGGGTTACTCATATTTTCGGCAAAACCAAGAATACCACAGTCGCGATGTTCATAAATTAAATTACTTTGGGAATCAAATAGAAAAGTGCCTCCCCGCTGTGTTAAGTAAGAGGAATCTGGCACATAAGTACTCCAGTTACTTAAAACTTCGGTCATATTTCGTAGACGCAAGGTTGCTAATTCAAAGGGGCGTTGAAAACCTTCTCCTCCAGCAGCTTTGAAAAACGAACCTTTGATTGGTGGTAAGGGTGTATTTCTCACAAATTCCTCATTCGCAATTAACTGAGGAGCTTTTTTATCACCTCTATAACCTCGAAAAACTTCCTTCAAAGTTCCAGGACTACCAATTCCAGCACACATCAACATTAAATTTAACCAAGCTTTTTGTGATGTTGATAGTATTGGGAATTGTACAGATAAACCGCGATAAAGCCCCAAAAGTTTATGTATTTCAGCTTTTTCATCAACAAACAACCATTCAGCAGGAAATCCTGTATATTCACAAAACTTGATACCTGAATTACGGTCGCCTATGCCAACCGCGCGGATTGTAATTCCTTTTGAAGCGAGCTTTTCTTTTTCTCTTCGCAGCCACCAAGCGTATTCTAAATTATCAAAATCCCCCAACTGCGACCAAATTAGTATCAGTAGCTGTGAGGTAGTTGAGCAACCATCCAACACGGGCTTAATTTCTCCATCGCTGACTCGCAAGCGTTGAATTTTACTCAAAATTGAGTAAATATTTGAAGAATTGGAGCTTGTTTGGGTATTCATTTAAATGGAAGCGACATTTTTGGTGTTATAGGTCATTAATATCTTAAGTCAATCAGACAAGCATCCGGCATGTTGATATGATTGTTGAAAATAAACAGTACAAATACATTAAAAGCTTTGTATTATTTATACTACATTACAATCAGGTTTCCTTTCCCAACTTGCTTTGTTTGGCGCCACCTTTTATGTTACATTTATATATATGTACTATTGGATAAATGCCGTGCGAGTGAGTATTTTACCGAACGGCAACAGTTGCCGTTCGGGAATTCAAACCAATATGCTTATAGTCGATTCGTATTAAAGCTGGTTTTGATGAAAGCGCGTGTACTGCGTTTAAGATTAAAGGCGCCTCGTGAATCAGTTCATTACCAGTACTTAAATACTATACTGGATAGTGGCGCCTCAAATTAGTAAAGAACCAGAAATTCTACATTATCTATTCAACAAGCGATAATTCCTCTAGAGGTACATAGTTAGCACAGTAATCAAGCTTTGCTTCATCTCCCTGTATTTTACAAATTATAAAAGGCTGCCAACTTTGTAAGTGTGGGTAACAATTATTCCACACGACTGTATCTCCGACTTTTAAATGATGAGCAGAGTCTGTATTTGAGGTAGTATTGGATATTTCTTCGTGAGTCTCAACTTTTGCACAGCTCGTCTCGAATTCGTGCTTCAGTTCATGTATCCGGGCTTTTTGCTTCGAGTCAAGTAGTTCCCACGATAATGATTTCAAATCGTCTGGGCAATTTTGCATTATAGCCACCACTTCTTCTGACCAGGTTTCAAGACCGGACAAGTACTCCGCAATTATTACTGCTTCTTCTAATAGTGAATCGCTGCCAAGAGAGCTTACCACTACTGGCTCACTAACGTCTGAGTTATTTACGTCATTATTAACTTCTGAATCGGCGCCACTATTAAAAACTACTACTGGCTGATTCGCATCCGAGTTATTAACTTCTTTTGCGGCGCCATTGTTAAACACCACTACTGGCTCACTGACATCTGAGTTATTAACTTCTTTTGCGGTGCCACTATCAAACACTACTACTGGCTCATTAGCATCTGAGTTATTTAGGCCGTTATCAACTTCTAAATTG
Organism: Calothrix sp. PCC 7716; assembly: GCF_019977735.1. GTDB lineage: Bacteria > Cyanobacteriota > Cyanobacteriia > Cyanobacteriales > Nostocaceae > Dulcicalothrix. Next base: position 9,480,145 of record NZ_AP025018.1, read on the forward strand.
GCGCCACTATCAAATATAACTAATTGATTACTTCAAAATAGTAAAAACATTTCATAGCTATAGTGGATTGTATCAAAGTGGCGCCAGTATTACTCAGCAATCGAACAGTATCGTCTAAATTGAGGGTCTTCGTCCGCCTCTTCTTCTTTTTGATTATGGTTAATTAATTGACAATTTAACTGAGATAAGCGTTGAATCATCTCATCGGATAAATAGTTATCATGAACGTTTAAAATATCGAGTTCATTTATTTCCGAAGAGTTTAGTAAAGCTTCGGCTCCTTCATCTGAAAGAGTTCCCATTGCTAGGTCAAGTGTATTAATAAACTTAATTATAGGTGTATTGACTATTGCATGAGCAATCTCATCAGAATAATGACTATTTCGGAGTCCTAAATAACTCAAACTTGGAAATAAATCACCTTCTAGAATAGGCATTAAATCATCGATAGTAGAATTTCCGCCGTAGCGATAACTACCTAGCCATAACTCCAAGTGCTGCAATGCAGGTAGCTGTAAACCACAAATTTGGGCAATTGTATCACGAGCCAACGCACCGCTTTCAATAATGATAGCCTTTAAATTTTCATGGTACAACTGGCTAAACCTTAAACCAGAAGCTCCACGTATTTGTATTACTTCTAATTGGGGATAAGCATTTAATAAAGGGCTAATATCACTTTGCTCTATACTAGAAATCATCCATTCGGAGAATTCTATATCACCAATAAATATAGCTTTGAGATTTTTTAATTTATATGCAGCTGATACTAAAGCATCAACCACGCAACTAGAATCATAATCACCACATTCATCCCACATGCCTATTACCAAAGCTTCTAGTTTACTTGCTTGTGCATCTTGGGTCAGACTTTCCAGTCTCTCTTTGAAGATTTCTAAATTTTCTTCCCATGCTTCACATCTAACAGCATAAGCAATTCCTGTAGAGTCAGTTAATCCGATTTGTGGGTTAAAATCCTCGACTTCTTTATTAAAAAATTTACTAACATGATGGTCTGAGTACCACTCTAAGCGCTCAGGTAATTTCCAGCTTTTAAATGCTTTTATTGCCTGTTTAATTTGTAATTCTGTTCTTTCTCGCAGAAGCAAATAGGCAGAAAGTCGTACTTGTGATGATTCGTCTTGTAATGCTGCAATTACTAAGTTTAAACCTTCTTCACCATATTGTAAGGCTTCATTTACAGCATTTATTCTGAATTTGGCTGTAGAACTTGCCAAACGTCTCTTAACACCTTCAATTCCACCCAATACAGCACCTTGTAATGGTGGTGGCGTTTCTCCTCCAAGCACTGCATCGAATTCTGTGGGTTGATTTTGGTCGGTAGACATATTTAAAAACTATTGAGCTAAACCCTTTCTATCTCAGACTTTCGTTATCAAACCACCGAAATATTGCTGAAAGTCATAAATGATGCCTTAACAATCGCATCAAACAAGTAAACTTAAATTATAAATTTTAATAATACCAGGCGCCTTGTAGGAGCAACCCATGCGTATGTCCACGGGAGCGAATCAACCTAAAATTAAACCTATCATTAAGGTAGTATCACCCGCAAGCACGTTCAATAATCGATATTCCTAGCAGTTAGCTACAGAAAAGTTTCGTCCAACCGCGAAAACACATAGGTTTTTTGGTTGTAATTTTTACAAATATCATGCCAGTAGTTGTTTAGATATTCATAAATTATGAGCGCCGTTATTTAAAGTTGTTTAATCCGCAACCAAAACCCAAGTGCAAACACTGCACTTCAGCTTATAGTACAAAAATATTGCAAACTGTATTTACCTCCTTGCTGTGTATAACCTGCCTAAACATAAAATTCATAGGTTATTTTTACAAGCTGCTTTAACCTCTTGAATATGCTTACAAGCCCAATCACATAGAATTGCCAGTGGTTCAACCAATGTCTCACCTAGAGGAGTCAATGAATACTCAACTTGAGGTGGAACAACTGGATAAACTTTGCGACTAACCAAGCCACACTTTTCCAAACGGCGAAGATTCTGAATCAACATTTTAGGAGACACGCCTTGAATCTGTCGTTTTAAATCGCTGTATCGTTTTGTACCTTGTGTCAAAGCATAAATAATCAATACTGTCCATTTATTGGCAATTTGTTCGAGAGCTTGGTGTCCCTCACAGGTTTCATCAAAAATTTCGATTTGGGCAATCCGCTCTAACACTGGTTGAGCGTAGTAATTGGGTTTTGAAAAATTACCATTCATATTGGACTGGCTCATTGAAACCTTTTTTACTGTCATTTTTCACCGTTTGGTAAGTATAGCACTTTTAAGTAAATACTTCCTTTACAGATAAATAAAATGCTATTTAACAATTAAGACGCTTGGCACTAATCAAAAAATAGGCTTCTTGTTGAGGTAAAAGAAATGAAAGCATACCAACTTATTGGACATAATTCTCTTGACGCACTTAAACTCATTGACTTACCAGACCCTGTTGTTGGCTCAAATGACGTGCTTGTAAGAATTCGTGCAAACTCTATGAATTACCGAGAGCTAGTGATTCTTCGTGGTGGATATATTCGCAATCAAACAATTCCTGTTATTCCTGTTTCTGATGGTGCTGGTGAAGTAGTTGAAACTGGTGAAAATGTCACTGCTTTTAAAGTCGGTGATAGAGTCGCTGGAACATTCTTCCGTGATTGGGTGACTGGAGTGCCAACTGAAAAGATGATGGATACGGCACATGGGGGAGGAATTGATGGTATGTTAGCGAACTATGTTGCATTACCGGAACATGCATGGGTGAAAATACCAGAACATCTTACTTATGAAGAAGCTGCAACACTTCCTTGTGCTGCTGTCACAGCATGGAATTCACTTGTTACTGGTAACTTGAGAGCTGGACAAACAGTTTTAACTCTCGGAACTGGAGGTGTTTCTATTTTTGCGCTCCAATTTGCCAAGCTTTTCGGCGCCAGAGTAATTATTACTTCAAGTAGTGACGAAAAACTCGAACGAGCCAGCGCGCTTGGTGCTGAGGAAACTATTAACTATCGCACAAATCCTGAATGGCACGAGAAAGTACGTTCCCTAACGAATGGAGTTGGTGTTGACCAAGTAGTTGAAGTTGGCGGGGAAGGGACACTTTCACGCTCGCTTTCTTCCGTGCGTATTGGTGGTTATATTGGCGCGATTGGGGTTCTCACAGGATTTGGGGGAGGTGGTTTAACTCCAGCATCTGTATTTTTCAATCATCTGCGATTTCAAGGAATTTATGTGGGTAGTCAAGAGATGTTTTCTTCGATGATGAAAGCAATTGCGTTACATCGTTTAAAGCCTGTAATTGATGAAGTTATACCTTTTGCAGAAGTCAAGCGAGCTTACGAATTACTTGAACAAAAGAAGCACTTTGGGAAAATCGTCATTAGTCATTCGTGAATTAGGAACAAGAGATATGACAAATATAGAAGTTATTCAGGAACTGTATCGAGCTTTCAAAGAAGAGGATTACGGCGCCTTTGCAGATATTTGTACTACTGATATTGAGTGGTACAAAATGAAGGCTTTCCTTCAGGCGCCACTTATAAAGGAGCTTCATCAGTTATTGAGGGTGTTTTTAAAGCTTTCAATCATGATTGGGAGTATTTTTCATTTGATATCGAACAATATCTAGATGCCGGAGATAGCATTATAGTTATTGGAAGCTATGTGGGTAAGCATCGCAAATCTACTAAATTACTGCGTGCAGGTACAGCGCATGTGTTTGAATTACGTGATGGAAAAGTATTAAGATTTCGGCAGTTTACCGATACCAAAGTTATCTGGGATGCGATGAGTTGAATAACGCAGTCAGGAGCTAATTACTGATATAGCTCTTGTACTGCTTCATTCATACCTTGATATGTATTATTACGTACACGTACTGACGGTTACTGCTTAATTAAATATTTCTGCCCTATACGCGCGCATTGTGGTACTTGAAAATCATCTGTTAACATTTAAGATGATGTTAAAGCACGATATCTATAGCAAAACTAATAAATCTTCATTATTAATACGTTTGTATAATGAGTAGTTTACGACTATTCTACCGAACGGCATCTTTTGCCGTTCGAGGAATCCTTTCAATTTTTTTCAAACTTTGTAATCAAACACGACGTAAATCCACAAACCTGCACCAAGTTTCATTACTTTTAAGATTCATTAATTTTTGTCGTTCTGGGTAGCTGACATAACATAACCTGGGGTCACTTGGATGGATTTTTACGATTTGTCCGCACCAATTGTAAGCTTGGTTATTGGGATTATTACTTGCAACTACGTCGCCAACCTGAAGTCGTAACGGATTGTAGATATCATTTGCAGCTTTTGTTTCGCTATCTTCAGCTAAAGTAAAAAGATTTAATTGAGTTGCTACTTTTACAACTGGTGTATAAGTATTTTTAGCAACTGCTGTATCCTGACTTTTTGTACTAATGCGTTCAGTAGTGGTAACGTTACTATTTTCTTTAATGGCTGTAGAGTGTGATTTAGCATTAACGTTATTATCTTTCTTAATATTTGTGGAATGTGAGTTAGTATTGTCCACAGATGAATTTGGTTCATTTTCGGCTGTTTGAATTGGATTCTCATCTTGCCATTTACGATATGCTTGTTTTTCTTCCTGAGTTAAGGATGTCCAAACTCGTTGTTTAATTGTCAAGTCTAGACGTTGAACATATTCTCTAACAAATTTAAACGTACTCGTTGCAATACTATGCTTAATTGTATAAATATGTTTATCGATTGTTGATTGGTCTTGCGTATGATACTCGATACCTTCGGCAATTGCCATACCAAGCAATTCCATATAAGCTTCTAAAAGATGCGGTTTGTCAGTAAAACGTAGTTCGTACCTGGACTTACAAAATTCATAATTATAAATAATCGAATGTGCATCTGGTGGTTGTGTTGAGCCAATTATTACCCACCAAGGCTGATAGTCAATTAATTTTTTGATACTTTCTGATATCCGCGCTTCAATATTATCTCTTGAGGCGTTGTATTCACTATAAGAACGTCTAAAATTATCTTTAGCATACTGTATTGCTGACTTAAACTCGCGTTCTATTAATTGCTGCATCTTACTTTTTGCACTTGTTGAGCCAGGATTGGGTATAACAATAAGTAGATAACGCCAATAATGTTGTACATATACTTCCCAAGCATCCAATTCGTGACCAAAAATTAAACCATCGTACCAATCGGATGGCGCCTCATATCCAAATTCGTTAGAAAACAATGAGCCTAAATCGTCAATCGGTTTGCGTTTATTGAAAGCATTTACCGCACGATTGTTAAGAAAACGTACATGTTTTTGTTGTTCAGGGGATAAAATTTCTTCAAATTTACGTTTTACTGCTTTTGCTTTTTTTGTTCCAGAATCGAAAATAAATCCGCAATGCGGGCACACTTTTTCATAGATTGCAATTTCTGAACTACACTGCGGGCATGTTTTAGTTGATATTGGTGCAATTGGTTTAGGGTCGGGGCATAAAAGAAGTCGATGTGAATGTGTTGGTAAACCCAATCTCTTGAGATTGCCGCAAAAGTCAAGAAACCAACAATCAGGTTTTCCATTCATAGGTCGCAATCCACGACCGTTCATTTGTACCCATAAAGCTTTTGATTTAACTGGACGGCATACAAGAATACTAGTTACAGACGCTTCATCGAAGCCTTCCGTTAGCACCCCAACGCTTGATATAAGTTTGATGGCGCCACTACTAAATTTAGAAAATATTTCTTCACGCTCGTTTTCGGGTGTTTCACCAACGATACATTCAGCTTCAACACCAACCAAGCTAAATTGGCGCGCCAAATCTTCAGCTTGTTTGACTGACGCACAAAATGCAATTAGTTTACGCTTTACATCTGGGTCTTTATCTAAATATAGTTTGACAATCTCACTGTTCAATGCAGGAGTACAAACGTCTGCCATTGATTTTTCTGTGTACTCACCATTTACGACTTTGAGCTTTGATTCATCAATGAGGTTAGTAAACGCAAACTGACGCGCGCGGCACAAATGACCCATCTCAATCAACTGCTTGGGATAAGGCGCCTGTACGATTGTTTGAAAAAATTGGCAGTACCCTTGGTCACTCTTCGCACGCCAAGGAGAAGCAGACAAACCAAGAAATTTTGTTTTACTTAATACCCAAATACCACCCGAATACTTGTCCATGATTTGGCGCCATATTTGGAAGTAGGCGCCTGTGTGTGCTTCATCGAGGATAACTAAATCAATATCTGGCGGCAGTTCGCGATTGCGAATCGTTTGCAGCATTGCAATTTGAACAGGTTTACTATAGTCAGGAGTATAATAATCACCCCAAATTACGCCAGATTCAATTCCAAAAAACTTACTTAATTTATCAAGAGTTTGGCGCACTAGTTTACCGCGATGCACCATAAACATCACACGCTTACCTGCTCGAACATAATCAGCAATTATCTGTGAAGCGATAACCGTTTTCCCGGCGCCTGTTGGAGCATACAATAGTACTGAGCATAAGCCCGATTCAAAGTGTTGGTAGGTTTGAGAGATTACCTCTGACTGGTATTGTCTTAAGTCGAGGTCAAGTAATAAAGTTCCTTTGGGTGGCGCCGTTGTAGTCAAATGAAGCACGAGTATAGTTGGTTTGCAGCACTTTATGTTTTAACAAATATTTAATTATTTGCCAACTTCTTTTATGAATACAATACATAGCTAAAGTCTTGATTCTGCATACAAAAATTTGGGTATAATAATCTTTCTCTTTTTACCAATTGCGAGTGTAGAAAGTGTTCTGAAGTTTGCTACATACGGGTGACTTCAACAATTGATAGAGTCGATGAATGCTCCTTCACAAATTTTTAATAAACAATTTGACAACTTGGCTGCAAGCGAAAAATGGTAAAAACTACTGTGTGGTTGCCACTTGGGATAATAGCAAGGCGCCAGTCGAAGAGTCAAAATTTATGGCATCGCTTAGTAGTACTTTTGCTCATGTCATGGCAAGTAAGTAAATATATAGTTTACATAAGTACTATTTTTGATGATTTGGGTGTGTAGATACCCTTGGTAAGTTATAAATTATTTCGGAAATGAAATTATGCTATCTTCATAATCTCCAAAATTCCAAATCCAGAATTTAAATTCTTTATCGATTTCATCTACTACTTTATATTGAGCCGCATCTTTCATCGTAAAATCAGTTATTAAAGCATAATGTTCGCCTTCTTGTGCCACTTGGATCTTTATGCTTTTTTTATTATTAGTCAAACTTTTGGCTGCGGATTTTACACTATCTAAATTATCTTCACTAGGTGGCTTTGATACTAAAATCTTAAATCGTACATTCATAGTTATAAAGATATAATCAAATGCATGAAATCATTATAAATGCAAGTCTAGCAGCATTTGGAAGTCAAGGATGCTGACTTTGAAAGGATGCCTGTACTGTCTGATAGCTAAGAAGAAAGAATTATGGTAATGCTTACTTCTTTACGAGTTATTTCAAAAATTGTTGCAATTTAAATATCAAATCAAAGCATCGCAGTAAAATTCCTACCGAATAATGGTATGGCTTACCGTAAAACCACCCTTCAATAGTTCTTTCGTTGTACCCTGTTAAGGTTGATAAAGTTGTAGTACATGCTTTCATGTACCCATGAGGACTTCGTTCTCCTTGGTGAGGCAGTTCAACACCTGGATGAATAATGGGAATCCATGTCAGGCACCACTCAGATGGCGCCATTGGTTGAAGAAGTGCCAAAAATATTCGCTGGTTGTTTGGTTGCCCTTGTACTTGAGACAAGATAAATTTTGCTAACCAACGAGGAAGGTTAATTGTTTTGTCTGCTGCTTTATCTGGAGCTTGCATTTAATATGTATCACTAATTTTCATGCTTTTCTTGTTTACTAATCTTTTGATACTAAGCGCGCTTCTTGTTGCTTACGCTGGCTTTAAAACCACTCGCTCGCGTGGCGCCGTTATACCCTTATTAATGGGCGCCGATTTTCGCTTTCCATTTAAAACGCGACTTCGGGACATAGGTTATCTGAGTGCGTTAAATCTGAAATAAAAGCGGCAAGTGCATTTATACCAGTGTGTAACGTCCCATCTTCTGAGCGGTAGCCTCGGCGCCCCCAACCGTTCCAGCCTAGACTTTGCCCTACTTCTCCAAATGTCGTGATGACTTCTTCATAATCAGGCGCCGATGCAGTGTTTTGTTCTAATGCCTTCAACTCTTGCTGTTGCTTGACGCTAATTGTCCTTAGTTGAATTAATTCCTTATCCTTTAACTCGACAACATTTTGTAGGCGTTCGACTTGTGCCATCAACGGCGCAATAGTTTTTTCTAGGTCTGAGTTAACAACTTTGGCTGCTTGGGCGTTAAAAGTGTTACCCCAGCTGTTAGCATTGGCGCCTTCCAATGCTTTCTCTAACTCAGCTACTCGTTGTTCTAATTTTTGGTTTTCGATTTGTAGCGTGCGGACTGATTGTAGTTCCTCTTCTTTAGCCGCTAGTTGCTCAATTAATGCTTGTTTTGCTTGTACCAATTTTTGAGCATGTTGTTCGGCTGCGACAAGCTCGCGTTTTGCTGCTTGTAGTGCTGCATCCCGAATTTCTATAAACCGCCCCTGCTCTTCCTCAGCTTTTTCTCTATCTTGTTGTGCCAAAGCTTGGGCTATTTTTTCTTCCACTTGTTCGAGCGTGAACAAATTTTTGGAAGCACTGGAATTATTAACTTGTTTAGTTTCTGGTTGTAATTGGTTTTCTTTGAATAAATTTTTGACCTCCATTCCCTGAGCTACTGTGTTATCTAGTAACACCCAAAATGAATCAGACTGCTGGGACATGATAATCCCTCTATGACCAGCCCAAATTTTATCGTGCGTTACTATTACCCTTACTCCAGGAGAAAGAGGAGTGGGGGAATCAAGTTGACTCTTGTCATTTTGTAAGCTCTGTTTCGCTATTACTCCCCCACTTTCACGAACCTCCCCTCCCCCACTCTTCTTGACCTGTTGTGCTGTTTTCTTTCCTGTGCGTACTAATTCTTTTACTAAATCAGTGCTAACTTTGGTTAATTGGCGAAGTGCTGATACGCTCCACTTTTGAACATTTTGACGCACAAGACGCTGTATTTTTGGAGAAAGCTTTTCAAACCAAGTCCATATTTCCATCGCTGAGGTTGCTATATAGCGGGAGCTTCCAAAATCGTCGCTTTTAACCCATTCTTCAAATACCTTCTTCCCATCAGGGCATTCACGCAAGCAGTCAAAATATAAGTCTTGCAATGCTCGTCCGACTTCTAACAACCCGTCAAAGGTTTGACGAACAAAACCTAAAAAGCTACCAAGAGTAGATTTTGCTTTGGTTTGTAGGTCAGGGAGCGCAAATTGGCTGTAATCAAAATTGTAAGCTAGCGCTACTGGTACTATGCTGCTAGCTTCTAAGTTCTGATGTACTGAAATAATACTCGGCTTATATGTCATCATAGTGTTGACCTTAATATTATTGGGTCTAGATTGAAGGCGAGCGCCCGTTCCGCCAAGAAGGATGCGCTCGCTTTCTATTTATGTTTAAATTTTAATACATGTGAGACACACATTTTTAGCTTTGTAAAAAATATTTATATATCTGTAATAGGAGAAGATGTACTTGAGAGCGATATTTGTTTAAACAGGCAACTGCAAGTAAATTAAAAGGAGTTGAATCTGTATGCTTTACATTGATTAAGTGGCGACTGAAAGAAATTATGGCTAGGTACAACATTAAGGGCGTGAGCCTAGCCAGCAGATTAGACGTAGGTCCAAACGCTATTTCTGCTCTTAGAAACGCCAAAACAATGCCGCGTCTTGATGGGGTGGCATTAAATTCGCTATGCAATGCTTTAAATGAGTTGGCACAAGATTTGGATAAGCCGATAACACCAACAGATTTACTAGATTATTTGCCAGACCCTGTAAATGCTCCTGAAACTTTGGAGCTTTTCAGCCTTCGGGGGCGCCATAACAAAAAACAAGGAAAAAATGCTCATGCGCGGCAGTCAGTAGACTCAGATACTGCAAATGCCTCGTAAAGCAGTTAGGCGTTTTTATCTAGCACAAGTAGAAAATAGTTTATTTATAACCTAGAACTCGTATCCCCTATCCTCAACCAATGATAAGGCACGCACAAAAAAGGCATCGAAGTTATAAACGCGCCCGTGATTAAAAGCACGTCGGCTCCGAAGAGCTATCCCAATGGTGGTATTGTAGTATATGTATTATATAAGGATAAATCAATATGCCAATGGCATCCTTGCCCACCCGTAATACTATAAAAACTACAGATTAGCGTATAATTTGTAATACAAAAATTACTAAAATAATACATGTATAAAAATTTAACTTTTGGGAACCGAAGTAAAAAAAAATGCTCATAATTAGGAGAGATGGCAGCTTTGGGTTTCCGGGAGATGCAGACGAATGAGTCAGAGCGAGCGCAAATTTAATAAACAGTTAATCGATAGAGCGCTAGAAGATATTCTCCCTCCAGCGCTTAAACCTTTTATCTGTCGTAAGATGGAAGACAAGTATGGTTCAAACTGGATGCAGGAAGCTCAACGAGGTTTGGAACACTACTACATTGACGGCGCCGATCTAAAATGGAATGACCCAGCAGCAGTAATTAAATTATTGCTAAATCAATGGAGAGAAGCTTTTTACGAACGGAACAAGCTTGAAAATCGCGAACGTAACTGGGTTGAAGAACTACGTAATATCCGCAATGAAATCAAGCACAATAACGATGTATTTGATTATGATTATAGTTTTCGTGCGCTCGATACTATGGAGCGGTTATTAGTTGCTGCCGAAGCTAAAAAAGCTGCCCAACAAGTCAAGCAGTTAAAAGAACAGTTGCAAAAATCGTTACCAGTAGGAGTACGTGGTGAGTTTCAAGCCCTAATTCAGGAGAAAACAGAGGGTTTTACAGGGCGCCATTATGTCTTTCAAGCAATACAAGAATTTATTGATACTCAGCCAAAGGGATACTTTATTATTGAGGCAGACCCAGGAGTGGGTAAAAGCGCTATCCTGGCTGAGTATGTAAAACGCGCGCAGTGCATATTTTATTTTAATATTCGTTCTCAAGGCATTAATCGCGCCGAGCAATTTTTACAGAGTGTCACAAGTCAAATTATCTCTCGCTACAACTTACCTTATCCCTTAGAATTACCACCGCAAGCAACGCGCGATGGTAAGTTTTTGGGTAAATTACTCGAAGAAGCTGGCACCAAACTAAAATCGGGAGAAAAGCTAGTTATTGCCGTTGACGCACTCGACGAAGTTGACCAAACTGACCATAAAGGCAGTAATATTCTTTATCTACCCATGACTTTGCCTAAAGGAGTTTACTTTGTCCTCACTCAGCGACCAATAAATTTACCTTTAAATCTTAACTCTCCTCCCCATCGATTCGACTTGATGCAGTACCAAGCCGAAAGCTTGCAAGACATCCAAAATTACATTAGCACTCGTACCCAAAATTCCAAGCTGTTACGAAAATGGATTGATGAGCAAGGAGTTAAGGTGGAGGATTTTGTCGTCCAGTTAGGTAACAAAAGTGATAATAATTTTATGTATTTGCGGTATGTACTGACAGATATTGAAAATGGGAAATACAGCAATTTAAGCATCGATAGTTTACCGCAAGGTCTTATGGCATATTATGAAGACCATTGGCGCCGTATGGGAATGCTCGATGAACCCTTACCTATGCACAAAGTAGCAATTGTATACTTTTTAGCCGAACTGCGCGAACCAGTATCCCGTCGCTTACTTGCTGAGTTATCTGATGAAAAATCAGTGACAGTGCAATCGGTACTTAATGAGTGGAAGCAGTTTTTACGCGAAACACTTGTGAATACTGAAAACCGCTACAGTATTTATCATCAAAGCTTCTCTGATTTTTTATACCGTAAAGATATAGTACAAGCATATGGCGATGACTTTTCTTAATAAAATTAAAGCTACGATTGTCGATAAGTTTAGCGGGGGTCTAGCAACTAAGGATATCAGGAAACATTTAGATAGCTTGGTGTCTGAAGACAGAGACTATACCTTAAATCATTTACCTGCTCACATGGTTGAGGTTAATCGACTAGAGCAATTTTATCAATGGCTAACTAATTTCGATTTCATAAAAGATAAAATTTTTCATCCTGAAATTCCAATCCAAGCGTTAATAGAAGATTACAACTTAGCTTTGAATTCTGAGAGTTCATTTTCTGGCGAGCAAGCGGAAGTATTGAAATTAATTCAAGGAGCGTTGCAATTGTCAACGCATATCTTAAATGAAGATAAAACGCAATTAGCAGAGCAATTGTTAGGGCGTTTGCTGCCTTTTGAAAATTTAGAAATTCAAAAGCTACTGCAACAAGCACAGCAGAGCAAAAATATTTGCTTGGTTCCTCAAACACCAAGCTTGGCTCCTTCAGGTGGGGCTTTAGTGCGTACCCTCGTTGGTCATAGTGGCCCAGTTTATGCAGTAGCCATCAGCAGCGATAATAAATATGCCATTTCTGCTTCACACGACAAAACTGTAAAAGTCTGGAACTTGCAAACAGGAAAAGAAATGTGTACCCTCGTTGGTCATAGTGACTCAGTTTATGCAGTAGCCATCAGCAGCAATAATAAATATGCCATTTCTGCTTCACATGACGATACCTTAAAAGTGTGGGACTTGCAAACAGGAGAAGAAATACGTACCCTCACTGATCGTACTGGCAAAGTTTTAGCAGTAGGCATCAGCAGCGATAATAAATATGCCATTTCTGCTTCCGATGACAAAACCCTAATAGTATGGGACTTACAAACAGGAGAAGAAATACGTACTCTCACTGTTCGTACTGGCAAAGTTTTAGCAGTAGGCATCAGCAGCGATAATAAATATGCCATTTCTGCTTCTCGTGACTATGCATTAGAAGTCTGGAACTGGCAAACAGGAGAAAAAACGCGTACCCTTGCTGCTCATAGTAGCAAGATTTATAAAGTAGCTATCAGTTGCGATAATAAATATGCCATTTCTGCTTCACATGACGATACCCAAAAAGTATGGGACTTTCAAACAGGAGAAGAAATACGTACCCTCACTGGCTTTAATGGAGTAATCAGTAGCTATAATAAATACGCCATTTCTGTTTCTCGTGACAATACCCAAAAAGTATGGGACTTGCAAACAGGAGAAGAAATACGTACCCTAACTGGTCATCGTCGCTCGGTTAATGCAGTAGCCATCAGCAGCGATGATAAATATGCCATTTCTGCTTCCGATGACAATACCCTAAAAGTATGGGACTTACAAACAGGAGAAGAAATACGTACCCTAACTGGTCATCGTCGCTCGGTTAATGCAGTAGCCATCAGCAGCGATGATAAATATGCCATTTCTGCTTCCGATGACAATACCCTAAAAGTATGGGACTTACAAACAGGAGAAGAAATACGTACCCTCAGTCGTCATAGTAAATCAGTTAATGCAGTTGTAATCAGCGGTGATAATAAATATGTCATTTCTATTTCTCGTAACAATACCCTAAGAGTATGGGACTTGCAAACAGGAAAAAAAATACATACCCTCACTGGTCATAGTCGTAGTGTTATTAAGGCAGTAGCCATCAGCAGCGATAATAAATATGCCATTTCTGTTTCTGACACAACCCTAAAAGTATGGGACTTGCAAACAGGAGAAGAAATACGTACCCTCCGCCATATTTGTATTGTTAAGGCAGTAGCCATCAGCAGCGGTAATGAATATGCTATTTCTGCTGATGATGCAGGCATAACCCTAAAAGTATGGGACTTGCAAACAGGAGAAGAAATACGTACCCTCTATGAGCATCTTGACTGGTTTTGTATGCCTTTTTATATTAATGGTTACAGCGTTAATGCAGTAGCCATCAGCAGCGATAGTAAATATGCCATTTATGCTTCCAATGACGAAAAACTAATAGTATGGAACTTGCAAACAGGAGAAAAAATGCGTGACTTACTCATTAATGATAAATTTGATGATAGTTACATCGTTAATGCAGTAGCCATTAGCAGCGATAATAAATATGCCGTTTCTGCTAGTGACAGAACCCTTAAAATCTGGAACTGGCAAACAGGACAAAAAACGCGTACCCTCACTGGTCATAGTGGCGAGGTTTTGGCAGTAGCTATAAGCAGCGATAATAAATATGCCATTTCTGCTTCTAGTGACAGAACCCTTAAAGTCTGGAACTGGCAAACAGAAGAAGAAATGCGTACCCTCGCTGGTCATAGTAGCACAGTTTATGCAGTAGCCATCAGCAGCGATGATAAATATGCCATTTCTGCTTCCGATGACAAAACCCTAAAAGTCTGGGACTTACAAACAGGAGAAGAAATACGTACCCTCAGTCTTCATAGCGATGTTGAGGCAGTAGCCATTAGCAGCGATAATAAATATGTCATTTATGCTTCCTACGACAAAAACTTGAAAATTTGGGACTGGCAAACAGAAGAAGAAATGCGTACCCTCGTTGGCCATAGTAGCATAGTTTATGCAATAGTCATCAGCAGCGATAATAAATATGCCATTTCTGTTTATCATGACAGAACCCTTAAAGTCTGGGACTTGCAAACAGGAGAAGAAATACGTACCCTCACTGGTCATAGTGGCGAGGTTTTGGCAGTAGCTATAAGCAGCGATAATAAATATGCCATTTCTGCTTCTAGTGACAGAACCCTTAAAGTCTGGAACTGGCAAACAGAAGAAGAAATGCGTACCCTCGCTGGTCATAGTAGCACAGTTTATGCAGTAGCCATCAGCAGCGATGATAAATATGCCATTTCTGCTTCCGATGACAAAACCCTAAAAGTCTGGGACTTACAAACAGGAGAAGAAATACGTACCCTCCCTAGTTATAGTTACTCGGTTAAAGCAGTAACTACCACCCACATGCGTGCATTTGACGACGATTTGTGGGATGAAGGTCATAGAGGTCATAGTTACTCGGTTAATGCAGTAACTATTACCAACGATAATAAATATATCATTTCTGCTTCTTGGGATAAAACCCTGAAAGTCTGGGACTGGCAAACTGGAGAAGAAGTTGCCAGTTTTACAGGTGAAAGCGCAATGTTCTGCTGTGCTGTTGCAAGCGATGGGGTAAGAATTATCGCAGGAGAAGAATCTGGACGGATACACTTTTTGCAGTTGAAAGGGGTTGAAAAAAGCCAAAAGTTAAAAAGTAAGCTAGGTAAGACAGTACACTTAGAAAAATGTTTTCTAGGTAAGACAGTACACTTAGAAAAACGCTTTGAAGATTATCAATGTCTAACTGATTTCGATTTTATAAAAGCTAAAATTTTTCATCCTGAAACTTCAATCCAAGCGCTAATAGAGGATTACAACTTAGCTTTGAATTCTAAAAGTTCATTTTCCAGCGAGCAAGCGGAAGTGCTGAAATTAATTCAAGGAGCGTTGCAATTGTCAGCGCATGTTTTAAATGAAGATAAAACACAATTAGCAGAGCAATTGTTAGGGCGTCTGCTGTCTTTTGAAAACTTAGAAATTCAAAAGTTACTGCAACAAGCACAGCAGAGCAAAAATATTTGCCTGGTTCCCCAAACACTAAGCTTGACTCCTCCAGGTAGGGCTTTAGTGCGTACCCTCGCTGATCATATTGATCAGGTTAGAGCAGTAGCACTGACTAGCGATAATAAATATGCCATCTCTGCTTCTAGTGACAGAACCCTTAAAATCTGGAACTGGCAGACAGGAGAACAAATACGTACCCTTACTAGTCATAGTAGCACGGTTTCGGCAGTAGCGATCAGCAGTAATAATAAATATGCCATTTCTGCTTCATATGACCATACCCTAATAGTCTGGAACTGGCAAACAGGAGAACAAATACGTGCCCTCACTGGTCATAGTAAATCTGTTAATGCAGTTGCAATCAGCGGCGATAATAAATATGCCATTTCTGCTTCCAGTGACAAAACCCTGAAAGTCTGGGATTTGCAAACAGGAGAACAAATACGTACCCTCACTGGTCATAATGACTGGGTTGGTGCAGTAGCCATCAGTCACTATAACAAATACGCCATTTCTGCTTCCTGGGACAGTACCCTGAAAGTCTGGGATTTGCAAACAGGAGAACAAATACGTACCCTCACTGGTCATAGTAAATCGGTTAATGCAGTAGCGATCAGCGGTGATAATAAATATGCCATTTCTGCTTCCAGTGATAAAACCCTGAAAGTCTGGGACTGGCAAACAGGAGAACAAATACGTACTCTCACTGGTCATAGTGGATTGGTTAGTGCAGTCGCAATCACCAGCGAAAATAAATATGCCATTTCTGCTTCTTGGGACAAAACTTTGAAAGTTTGGGAATGGCAAACAGGAGAAGTAATTGCTAGCTTTACAGGTGAAAGTGCAATGATCTGCTGTGCTGTTACAAGCGATGGGGTAAGAATTATCGCAGGGGAAATTTCAGGACGGATACATTTTTTGCAGTTGAAGGGAGTTGAAAAAAGTCAAAAATTACAAAATCATGACCAAAACAACCTCCTGAAAGACCAAGATGTTGGAGATGATTACGAGACAGCAGCTACTTATCACCAGCTAGGTAAAACAGCACACTTAGAAAAATGCTTTGAAGAAGCACAAATTTATTACCAAAAAGCACTCCAGATTTATGAGACTACTTGCGATTACGAAAGTGCAGCCGATGATTATTATAACTTAGGCTTAATAGCAAAGCAGCAGGAACGCTTTGAGGAGGCAATTTCTTCTTTTGTCAAAGCCTTGAATATTTTTGAGGATGTATACGATACCGAAAAACATGGAAGTACAGTTAAGCAGTTAGGAAACATCTACAAAATCTTGGGAGAATACCTGTTTCAGGTAACTTATCATAAGGTAATAGGTGAAAAGTGTCCAAAACAGTTATTTTCTGCACTTCAGGCATTAAGTAAAGTAAATTAGAAGTATTCTTTTCTAAAAAAGAGTGCAATAATATGATTGGACAACAAATCCTTTCCTTGTAGTTTGGATTTCAGATTCTGACCACAAAATTATAAATGAATCTGTCCACAGACTAAATTCTCACCCAGTTATGCGCGATTTCATAGCAGAGTTTGGTTATATTTATAGGTGATGAAAGAAATAATAGATCATGTTAAGCAAAATATAACGCCTGAAAAAATATTTTGGGCTTATCCGATTGCGCTCAAACTACAAGAATCTGACTATAGTTTAGCATTCAATGGGCAATAGAATGCATCAAAATATATGGATATGAATTTAACCAGGATAAATTATGCCAAATGGATAAATATATTCAGCAAATAGACGAGCGAGATATTTTAACTGCTTCACAGTGTGTCGAAATCAGCCGAGAGATATGGTATTTGCCAGAAAGGGAAGATGTGCAAACTGCTGTAGCTCAACTGTGGGGTTCTATTAGCTTTAAATATGGAGAAGAAGAAGGTATGCATCTAGCAAACGACATCGCTGGAGTTGTTGGGTTATTACTTCCTGATGTATCCAATCGTTCTTTATTAGATAAATATTTAAGTGCTGCTCAGAGAATTTATGAAGAATATTTTTCGCAAAAATAGTGTAAAGTATTTTTACTTGATAAAATACTTAGTTTGCAACAATACAAAGTATTTTTATTTTAACTCGTGGAGCCATTGCTATCCAATAAACCAAACCAGCTATAGCGAATGACTATTAGTTCGTGTCATTAATTTTGAGTGGTAGAAATATTGGCAACGGATTATGAACGGATGTAACGGATGGCTAATTTTCTGTAATTATATCTTTGTTTGTAACAAATAAATTATCCGTTACATCCGTTGCATCCGTTGCTAATATACTCTCCAAAATTAATGACACAGACCACTATTTTTCGTAAACAAAATCCCAATACTAAAATATATAAATTTATCAATTGTTAATATTTATACATCAGTAGTTTTATTTTACGGCTCACGCCTCTATTTCTGTGAAATATTTACAGAGGTAACAGTCGTGGAAAGTGCTGAACAAATTACTGCCAAACTTAAGCGGTTTAGTGACTCTGATGAGATTTATAAGCATTGGTTAGGTATCAAATATACTTCAGGTATTAAGTATCTTGCTGAAGCTGCTGAATGCTTTTGGTTGCTTGATGCTATAGCTTCACATCAAAATGCTAATCTACTATCCTTACCTCAACTTCGGGAATTCCAAATTTGGCGCCTAGTTGTACAAGAAAAATCTGGTGTCTTAATTTGTGAGTGGGATACAAACCAAGAAGTTTTGCGACAGGAAATCCCGTACACAAATTTTCCTCTACCTCGTATCAAACTTTACCTGATAGAAAAAGTATTGCTGTAACAAGCGTGAATATTAAGCACAAATCAATACAGGCGCCAACAATCCTTCTTCCGCTATGAATAAAAACAACATAACCCAGCTAGAGCTTGATTTCTCTGTAATTCAAAGAGGTACGAAAGTTCGGGTGAGTGGGTACGATTGCCATAACTGGCTAGACTTAACAAATTGTATCGGGGTTGTTGATTCTTATTACCAACCCACAGGCGATTATCTCGTTTACTTCAAAGATAAACCAGGGATTGCTGAAGGTACTCGTTTAGTTCTTTATTATAGGCGCCAGCAATTAGAGGTAATTCCTGGTAAACGTGGTAAGTGCAGTTGGGAGTATTTAGTGCGCCAAAAATAAATAAAGACCACAACGCCCACGACAATGTAAACTGCTACTCAGCAACTACACCTTTCTATAACTGGCGCCGTTTCTTAAAATTCTTCTTCCTCAGTCTCCAAAGCAGGAGGAAAATCCTGTGCTTCCAACCATTCCTCAAACAACCTCTCGGATTCTTCAAAGTCTTCTTCCTGTTGCATTCGTAACCCTGCTATCGCTGCTAAATCATCAGCGTGAACTATACCCTGAGTTAGCAGTTCGCTCTGTGTATCAAAGCTATATGGCGAAGAATACTTACGCTGTGGTTTTGGGTTATCCATAATATATAACCTCCGGCTTAATCCAAAGTATAGGTAGAATAACCTTTTAGCACTAAAGCGATAGCAAAACTTCTGTCCTAAGACCTATTAGTTAAAAACTAGCAGAAAACAAAATTGTAGGTGACTTTATTGCAGCACTTGCATTATGTCAATTACTTTGGAACATTTCTGCACAAAAACAGGAAAAACTATCTCTGTAGATGGTAAACCTTTAACAGAAATGATTGAACACTGTCTAGCAGAATATTTTGCTCCCAATGCCACATTTAAATTAGGCACCGTTTACCAAGGCTTAACAACAGAAGCAGACCTACAAAAGTTTTCAAAACAAGGTTTAAGCCTTGAGTTTGCTGCTGATGACCGCTTCTACTTTATGAATGAAGCGCTACGAGAGAAAGTGTTCGACCAACCACACTTCGGCGCCGCTTATGGAAGCAACATGTTTACTCCATGTAAAAGTTTCGGTGAACGTCAAAATCTCAGGGTGTTGGTAGTAGATGCTAGCACTGGCGCCAATGGTGGAGTAATGCCAAATGAAGAAGCAATTAAATTAGTGGGTGATGGTGATGGGAAAATTGATGTATTATTACATCAAAGTTTAGGTAACGAACCAGAAACTCCCTTTCAAACTAGATTTGGCATCAAGGAAAGACGCGCGGGACTTGACATAAACAATGATTCCCAATCAACAAATCAAGCATGGCAAATAGGTAAAGGTACATTTGCTCCGCGCGATTTAAGTAATGTTGGAAACGGCTACGACCTAATTATTTCTACCGAACAACTTAAAGGAAGAGTGGGGGAGCGGGGGAGTGGTGAACCAGTTGCCGGGGTCGGTTTCCGTCCCGGCAAACTGGTGAACCCGAAGGGGAGAGTGGGGGAATTGAAAAAAGATAGCACTCAGCTTACTGAATTTTCAAATTGTCCACCCTCCTTATCCCCCACTCCCCCACTCTCCCCATCCCCTACTCCTCTTGTTCCCGGCGAATATTTGATGACGATGGGTATTGGGAATAAAACAGATGCGTATAAAGGAATCACATCGACAGGCGCCCAATTTTGGAATTTATTTCCAGAAGGGGTAAAAGGTGATGTGCTACCACGACTAGAAAGGCGCCTCTCAGAATTATCCCAAATGGCAAGCGACCCCAGAAAGATAGCTGGTGATTATATTGAGTCGATGGATAATAAGCATAAACACCAGATAAAAAGGGAAACTGAGCAGGAAGATTTTATTGATTTTGACAGTTTGAATTTACAGGGTTTAGAAAAACTTATTGACGATGCTTTTGGTGCCAGTGACCAGGATATAATTTATCGCGTTCTCAAAGCCGATTTACAAGGACACTGCCAATTACTAGAACATCCCAAAATTGTAGATAAGCTTGCTGAACATTGGCGCGAGCAATATATGGATTGTGCTACGGGTAGATTCATCAAATTTGATTCGGCTATGGCACAAACTTGTCATGACCTAGCCCCAAATGAAGTTTGCTATCCAAACAAACCTGATGGCGCCGAATTAATTGTTTATCGCAGTCCTGTTGCCAACTCGAACACCGTAGATGTTTACATTAACCATCATCTACCAAACGAACCAAACGATATTGGCACAATTAAGATGGCGCCACAGGGACTAAAGCATTCGCTATCAGATTGCGATGGCGACCGCATGGCGATAGCGCTTGCAAGTGATTTTCCCCACACAGCAACAGAGATTAAAGAAAAACAACTGCATCATAAACGCTATGCTGAAATCGTCAAACCCGATAAAAAGGCGTATACAGGGTCTTTTGAGCAAATCGCCTTAGACGCGATGGAAAATAAAGTTGGCTTAGTTGCCAATTTATGCATGAAAAGCATCGCGCTTGAAAATGAATGTGTATCGATTCCCAGTACAGATGCTTGGTCGTTGATGAAAAATATTTCTTGCGCTGCGGTGAAAATGTTGTTTGCAGAATCTGACCAATATAAGCCAGTTCAATATCTTGACAATATTAGAAAACAAATTAAACAATTATCACAGTTGTGCTTAGAAAATAATAAACTTAATATTAATGTTGGTGAAACTCAGACGCTAGATGAATATAACCAAATTCGAGACAAGAAGAATTTACCTTTACTATCATCAGAAAATGTAAATAAATTTTTAGAAAAATGCAAGCAGTTTTATCACGATTTAGTTGGTGTACTAGGAGGACAATTACAAATTGAGGTTGACAGGGGAAAAAGCGCTAACCGTTCCGACCCAGCAATTATAAACGCTCTTCTCGCTATTATCAAAAGCTTTGACGTGGCGCCTTGGGTAGAGGAGAGGAAAGTTGATGATGTATACACAACTAGAGGGATAAAACTCAATGGTCACGGCGCCATCGATATTATGGCAGCCAAAACGAACGAGGCATTTACAGAAAATTCCCTCGAAGCGCGCTCTACACAGCAATTCCAAGATTTATTTAAACAAGTAACATTTACCTCATCTCAAAGAGAGAACGCCATACAAATCAAGAAAACCTACGACACATTGATAAATCGGGCAATCGAAATTGGTCGTGAAGTCGAACAGGCGCCGGGACCAAGAATCATTGCAACCAGTCCAAAAGGCAACCAACTAGAAATACTAGGCTTGACAGAATTTAAACATCCCAATGCCTTCGATAATAGAAAACTCGATATACTAATTGTTGAAAATAATAACTCTTCCCCCAAAGGCGCCCGAAATAAGTGGATAGCACTTGCCGGAGTTTTTGACGCTGATGGTGAGCCAGAACTTAAGCTTGATAAAAAACAGAAATACAAGCGCCTGGGCTATATCTCCCAAGAAAGCGCAAAAAATTATCCAGAAATTACGAAACAGGAATTCAAGGAACTGACGGCAAAAATTGTATCAGGTGTAACACAAAGCCAAGTTCGAGCCGCTTTCAAGCAAATACGGGAATTTGCGGACACCACAGCACAAAGTATTCCTGAATCTCATAAAGAAGCATTGGCAGCCGCAATGTGGCAAGTCTCAACAGCAAGTAAAGAGGATGCAGAACGGAGTTTTAGGAAAACATCAGCAGTTTTCGCTATTTTTGGAGCGGAGTTAGTAGAACGATTGCACTCGCTACAATTCACAGATTTTGCAGTTGTAGGAACCCACAAACCATGTAACGAGCATTTAGGACGCTCCTGGGTTGGTGAAAAAGTTGAATGCAGCATCCAAAAGGCGCCTGACCCAGCCAACCCTGAACTTTGGAAGCGCTGGTTAGTTGTCGAAGGTAAAAAGCTGGGAGTATTTCGCAGCGAATCAGCCCAATTACTAATCGGCACTTCATTTGAAGCAGAAATTACCTCGCCTCATAGCGCTTCAGTTATTATCACCAGTAGCCAAGGTAATCAATTGAAAGTAGGGCAGTTAAAAAAGTACGCTTTTGCTGACCGAGAATGGAAAGGGGAACAAGGTACTATAACAATTAACCATTCTCAAAACTCTAACGCTGCTAAACCCATCGCTTTAGTTGATGGTAAACCCTTGGGAGTAATTGACTCAGAATCATTTGCAACCTTAAGCGAAAAGTTACGCGCGCATGGCAGGCAAGTTCAAGGTTTTCAATTTAAAGCAACCCTCGAATCGGCGCCTGCAACAATCGCCAACATCAAGGTAAATCCCGAAACAATTAAATATCCTGAAATCTGGACGAGGGAACAGGCGCCAGCAAAAGACAAACAACCAATGCTATTGGAATTTCTCAAACCGCTTCTCAAAGAAGAGTACAAGCAAAAAAATAATCAAGGACTTCTACATGATGACGAGGCATCTTTAAAAGCAGTACCAATTAACAGCGATTTACTACAAACCCTGATACCAGATAATCTAGGAACCTTAAAACAGCTATCTCAAGAAATCAACAAAAAACTTGGCACAGAAAGTTTTATCGCCATTGCTCAGAAAGGGACTGAGAAAGAACTTTACTTTTGCTGTAATCTCAATAGTACGCACTCTAACCAAGCTAGCACAACTCAGATTACCGACACTCTCAACTTTTCCCTAGAATACGACCAGTTACAAAACTCTAAAAGAACAAAGTTTATTGCCGTTCCTCTAGATGAACTGCTTCTAAACATCTTTAAAGCTGAACAACAGATGCAACTTCATCGCAACCAAGCTACGGCTGCTAAATCTAATATTGCCACAGAGAAGCAAAACCCGAAAGCTAATAAAACGAATCAACAAGAGTTAAATAAAGCAGCAAGTTCCCATAACCCTCACTCTGGAGAAGTAACTGGTGTCAGGCGCCCCAATTGGGAACAAAATCTAATAAATGCCAGCTTCGCCGCTATTAAAGAAAATCCCGTTAACAAAGATGAAGTTTTGCAAACAGGGATAATTGATTCTAAGTATGTAGCTATATATCATGCTCAAAAAGAAACTTTATCAATCGTAAATGATAACCAAGAAGTAATTTATAAAGCTGCCAAGAACCAGGAAGCATCCATTAATAAGCTCACTACTGAAGAACAGCAGTATTGGCAAAATCCGTCAAAATCAGCGAAACAACAAAAATTGAAAGAATCCGGTAAAGATTTAAGTTGACAATGAAAATCATTAAAGATACCAGAAACATACAACAGCAAGCTGAAGAGTCACCTGTATAATTATATTGATATAGGCGCCACATTACAAACCTGATATGCGATTGAGAGGAAACCATCTTTTAAATGCTTTACCAATAATAAATTCGCGAGGTACAACACCCCAGCAACGACCATCATAACTTTGAGTTCGATTATCTCCTAATGCCAAATAAGAATTATCAGGAATTGTAACTTTATTAGCTAGATAAGCTGGTTGTGGACTAGAAGCACAAACATCTACGAACGTTAGTTGCCCCTTTGCAAGATATTTATCTTCTGGTAATTGTTGGTTATTGATATAAACTTTTCCGTCTTTTAGTTCAATTTTTTCTCCTGGTAATCCAACGATACGTTTAATAAAAGCATCTTGAAAATTTTCTTTTTGTAATTCTTCAGTTGGTTTAAAAACTATAATGTCGCCTCTTTGTGGCGCTTGAAAACGATATATAGATTTATCTACCAAGATTCGGTCGGCTTCCCACAAGTTTGGAGTACCATGTAAAGTTGGTTCCATTGCACCTGAAGGTATCCAGCGCGCTTCAATAAAATATTCTCTATTAATATATGGTAAAGCTGCGGAAAACATTGTGGAGATTAAGATAAAAATTGCTACAACAAACGCTAAGTTTTTGGAGTTTTCTCTTTTGACAGGGGCAAATACATATGCTAGATAAGCAATCCAAGCAATTACAATCGAGGATGTAACTGCTGAAAGTAAACCAGGCGCCAGCGAGCTAATTATGATTAAAATAACTGCAAATATCCCAAATAGCCACTTTCCAATATAAAAATGTCCAATTCCCAAAAATAGTTGGGATAGAAACATTGCTTTCCAAGGGTCTTTATTCTGCTGACGACTGTATTCAAAATCTTGATTATTCTTCTTTTTGACACAATTATAAGCGTCGAAAAGATTCCAAATCCCAATGATGAAACTTATTAAGAAAAATCCAACACCAATCAAAACATTCCCAGTCGGGCTAATTATAATATATGAAGCAATTATTTGTGTAGCAATACAAATCAGGATTATTAGATAGCCTCTAATTTTATTACCTGAATATATTTGTCCTAAACCTGGAAAAATTTTTGATAGATTGACCGCAAGCCAAGGCTCCTTATTTTTCATAAGTTTGTTTGCAAGTATAGCAGTTCGATGTATTAAAGAGAATACTTCAAAACCCTTAATCTTTATTTATTTAAACAATTTTTTAACAAATTTCAGTACAAAAAACTGTAAGTGAGATTCCTATACGGAAAAGGAAGAGTGTTTTTACGGTTCTGTCAATACTGCGCGCTCCCAATTGTATAAAGCAACAAAAACTGAATATGACATTTGTACGCGCGCTCCAGAGAACGAACCATCTTTAACTGGTACAAGATTTACATCATCACAAGGCACAAAAGAATTCCACTATGCAATGCTTATAAATCGTGAGATATTCTGGCTGTGGCAGAAAATTGCCGCTTGTGGCTAGGTGCCAGTTGAGCAACCAAGAACAAACGTTCGTTTGCGTTTGAATAATGCACGCTTGAAGGCGCCATTTCGGAGCGGCTCACGCCTGTTGAAGTATGGAAATAATTGGTCAAAATATCTATGATTCAACAAGTTAGCTATGAACAAAGCTTTGTCACCAGTCTTGAAAAATTTTTGGGTAAAGCTGACAAGTTTATTAAGAGTTACTACGCGGGTGTAAGCGAGCAGGAGCATGTTAAAGAAATAATGTGCGAAGCGCGCCTTCTTGCAATAGATGTGGATTTGGAACAATTAGAGAATGAGTACCAAATGTACTGCGACAAGAAAGATTTGATGACTGACTGTGATGATTCAGCTTGGTGGTGAGCTCAAACAATTGTACGAACACTAACACTATTGGGCTGACGCCCTGTATAAAAATGAAGATAATGGAGTCTTAAATATGCCTAAGCAAAAATCTGTTGTGCCATCTTTCCAACCAATCGACAGTTCAATTCTAGGTGAGTATGCCGTTGTTGATTACTCCGAACGTGTGTACTCAAAAGTATATTACGCTATCCGTGAACTTTCTGGACTGGTTGCCAAGCGTTCCCTAAAAGAATTGTTTGATTGGAATGAATTTAAAGAGCGCTTTTCTAATGATTTTGGTAAAGTTCAAGAAAAGCGTTATTCTCTGGAACAATTGCTTGAATACGCTAGCC
Organism: Calothrix sp. PCC 7716; assembly: GCF_019977735.1. Classification (GTDB taxonomy): domain Bacteria; phylum Cyanobacteriota; class Cyanobacteriia; order Cyanobacteriales; family Nostocaceae; genus Dulcicalothrix. The sequence continues at coordinate 9,506,003 of NZ_AP025018.1, forward strand.
GTAAATTTGGTAAAACCTTGGACAACCTAATCTTACAAAATCAAATATCATGGCAGCGCAGGCAGCAATACGCAGAACGCACAAACATCAACTACCAGTCAGAAATGGTTGATGATACTAATTATTTCTAAGCTACTGTCGTTGTATTTATGCTGATTATCCTCCAGACGAAGATTGCGCTGGGGGATATTCATTAAAATTGAATACTCGCATATTGAAGTATTAATACCTCTCCATCTTAACACTTCAATATTTGTAAATATCCGGGTGAGAAAGCTTTATTTGTCACCCTTTTTGCTGTTAATCGACGTTTTTCAATCGCTTCACCCTTTTAACTTCTTAAAATCATCCCTCAACATATGTTAGAAAATAGTTACCTTGTCTGGGAAGGGGCATCTTTAATAAATGGTTCCCCAATATTTCTAGTATTAACTGGTTTTGTATACCCTACACCAAACCGCAGAACTGGAAGGTTATTACAATCATGGATTTTGCAACAAGAATTTCTTTGCGACAACAATGATAAGTTGTCAAGCATGACAAGTAATAGTTGACCACTTTTAGCTTTAAAGGCTAGTTGATAGGATAGTGTTTAGAGGTTAAAAAAGATAGCAGCAACAATAAAATGACCAAAAAACGGGTTACTAAGCATAAATTGTCAAATTGACGAAACCGATTCGCCAGCCAAGACAGGGGCTGGGCATAAATTAATACTAGAAAGCAGAAAACATTATGCTGCTTATACCTTGACTAGAAATTGGTAGCTTGAATAACTTTTATTAAAATTTTGAGCATATTTTTTTAGATGGCTCTAGCATATATGAGTGAGGAAGTAGATGTTAATGTAGTCGAGAAATAGAGAAATTGAAAAAATTAAGCATGTTTGGAGTGGATACGCATTTTACACAAGCGTAGCCATTATGGCTAATGGCGAGATTAAAAGCTTTGTCAATATCATACATATGTAATTATTAGCCTGAAAAATTGGAGGAATCAATAATGATGACTTCCATTGAATTTAAGATTTGGTGTGACTGTCTTAACTTAAACGAGCAGGCACGCCATCAAGTAGAACAAATTCGCTTATCAGAGCCATCACGCCATGTAGGTGGGGGTAAAAAGAATGTTTGTGGTCGCTACCCAAGTCAAAAGATGGGAGTAACTATCCAATTTGAATCACATCGTAATGAATTAGCCCACATTTATAAACTAGAATATGACGAAGACGTACTTGAATATTACGACCAGCCACCACCTATTTTCTTAGACTACCTTAGCAAAAATGGGCGAAGAAACTACCACAGTCATACGCCAGATATTTTTGCAATTAGAAAAAACTCTGCTGGTTGGGAAGAGTATAAAACAGAAAAAGAGTTGCTAAAAAAAATTCAAGAAAGTCCAAATCGTTGGCAGCGAACAGAATCAGGTAAATGGTTTAGCCCTCCTGGGTATGAATACGCCGCTCAGTTTGGTCTTTATTATATAGTGAGTTCAGAAGCTGAAATAAGCTCCACATTTTTACGTAACTTTGTTTGGCTATCAGATTATTTTATCGAAAGTGAGGAATTATCGGTTCCTCCAACAGTAATTGAAGCAATCCATGCTCTTTTAGTAGCTCAACCGGGAATTACATTAGCTGAGGTAATGAACTTAGTTAAAAATGCAAGTGTTGATTATTTAAATATATTAATAGCCAAAAATCAAATATATGTTGATATGGAGTCAGCTTTTTTAGGTCAACCCAATGTGGTAAAAGCTTATTTAGATTATGAATCTGCATTAATTTACAAAAATTTATTTTTAAAAGCTTCTACAACACCTGTTTATAGAAATTTATCTGTAGCCGTAAAAGTTGGAACATATATAGACTGGGACGGCAGAAAATGGAAAATTATTAACCCAGGCGAGCAATCAATTGGATTACTTGGAGATGATGGAAGTTTTGTAGAACTGTCTTATAATATTTTTTTAGATTTAATCAAATCAGAAAAAATAATTGGAATACCCTCAAGCGAAGAATCAAGCATCAACATCGAAATTGAGAAAATACTCAAAAAGGCGAGTAAAGAAGCTTTACAAGTAGCTAATAATCGCTTAAAAGATATTGAGAAATTTCTAAATGGTATTGCCTGTACATTACCCACTCGTACACAAAGACGCTGGATAAAAAATTATCAAACTGCTGAAAAACTTTATGGTAGAGGATTTATCGGACTTATTCCTAAGCATTGGAATAAGGGATGGCGCCGGAAAGGAATTGAAACAGAGGTATTTGAACTAATGTTATCAGACATCGAAGAAAATTACAAAAATATTAAGCAACCTTCAATTCGCCATGCATACGAAAATTTTAAACAAAAATGTATTGCCAATGGACTCAAAGCCCCATCAAAAGAAACATATAGACAAGCAGTAAGAAAGCAGTCCCAATATCAACTGATTTTAAAGCGTATGGGTAGCCGAGCAGCTTACAAAGAAGAGCCTTTTCATTGGTATTTATACCGAGAAGAAACACCGATTCACGGAGATCGTCCTTGGGAAATTTGCCATATCGACCACACCGAAGTAGATGTTGAACTCGTTAGTTCAATTATGCTTGAGCATGGGAGTTCGGAGTTAAAAGAAAATATAAATATGGGAAAGGCTTGGGCAACGCTGATGATTGATGCTTATTCACGCCGGATACTGGCTGTTTATATGAGCTTTGACCCCCCTTCTTACCTTTCTGACATGATGGTTTTGAGAATTTGCGTTTCCAGATACGTCCGACTTCCTCAAATTATTGTGGTAGACGGTGGACGAGATTTTGATAGCACAGACTTTGAAGTACTCCTTGCTTACTTCAGAATTACTAAAAAGCAAAGACCTCCAGCTAAACCTCGTTATGGCTCAGTAATTGAATCTTTTTTTGGAGTAGCAGACAAGGAGTTTTGGCACAATCTAATGGGAAATACCCAAATAATGAAAAACGTTCGTCAAGTTACAAACTCTGTAAATCCGAAAAATCATGCAATATGGACACTCCCCAGATTGTATGCTTACTTCTGTGAGTATTGCTATACTGTGTATGACATTTGCCCGCACCCAGCTTTAAGAATGAGTCCCAGCGAAGCTTTCAGTATTGGACATATAAAAGCAGGTAGTCGGGAGCATACTTTTATTAACACAGAAGAGTTTAACCTGGTAGCGTTGCCATCGCTAACTACTCTTGGTGGTAAAAGAACGATAACAGTTGATGGTGTAAAAATCAACTATCTCTACTACTGGCATCCCTCATTTAGCCTAATTCGTAGAAACAAAGTAGATGTAAAATATGACCCATTTGACATTACAGTCGCTTACGCTTACGTACAAGGTGAGTGGGTTCAATGTCAATCTCGCTACTTGTGGGAATTATCTGGGCACTCAGTACGAGAATTGATGATAGCTGCAGAAGAACTTAGAAAGCTTAACAAACTTCAAAATTATCAGTTTGGTGATGTCACAGCTAAAAAACTAGTTGCATTCTTTAAGCGTATCGAAATGGAAGAGGGTTTTCTTACACCAGCTTGGCTTCAAGCCAAAAAAGCTGTACAACAGCAACGCCTGAAAGATGCAGAACTAAAACAAGTAATTGCATTAGGAGAAGAAAAGTCGCATCCAAAACAACCGATATTACCCACAATAGAAACTAAAGCACAACAGATTGAAGAAGTTTTTGCTGCGTCTTCCGTCGTCAACGAAACTTTTGAACCTTTGGAGGAATGGTAATGACTAATGAATATGGATTTCCGTCATCACTGCTTGAGCAACCACCCCAGCAAAGATTGCTTTATTTTAAAAATCCGAATGTTGCAATTATGCACCAGAAATTGAAAATAGCCTTTGACAGGGTTTTTCGTACTATTCATGAACCTGGAGGAGCGTCAATAATTCTAGTAATTGGTCCATCAGGTGTTGGAAAATCAACCTTGCTATCACTGCTAAAAAAGAAGATATTACTTGAAAGCATACAACAAATGTCTGCTGACCCCGGCTGGATTCCAATTGTTTGTGTTGAAGCACCTGCACCTGGAAAAGGAACTTTTCGCTGGAAAAATTTTTACAAAACTATATTATTAGCTGTTGATGAACCAAGCATTGACCAAAAAATTGATTACGAATCAGATGGAATTAGTCGAAATCATCAGGGAAGACTAATTGTCGGGTTGAAAGCAACAGAGGATTCTTTACGTTTTTCTATGGAAAAAGCCTTAACTAATCGTCATCCTTATACGTTAGCAGTTGATGAATTTCAACATATTGGTAAGCTAGCTAGTACAGAACTCTTACAAGCACATATGGACTGTGTGAAATCGGCAGTCAATATAACTAAAGTGCCTTGGACTGGATTTGGTACTTATCAATTACTTAACTTTTTAGAGTTAAGTCCACAACTTTCACGACGCACTAAAATTATCCATTTTCCGCGTTATAGTCTAGATTTTGATGAAGATATTCATGAATTTAAGCGAGTACTGGAACATCTTCAATTGAAAATGCCACTTGTACAAACTCCGCCTTTGCGGCAGAAATACTGGGAATTTTGCTACGAACGCAGTATTGGTAATATTGGCACTCTTATTGGTTGGCTGACAGATGCATATGACCTATGTATTTCTGAAAATGCTACGACTCTTACATTTGAGCATCTTCAAGAAACAGCTAAATCAGCTCGTGAATGTGAGCAAATGGCATCTGAAGCAATTTGGGGGGAAGAAAAACTGATGGATAATAAACATACAAGCAAGAGCTTACGTACCATCCTTGGTTTTGACAATAGTCAGACTAAAACTCATAAACATGATAAATCCAATAGTAACGAGACTAAAGAACTTAATAATCAAAAACGAAAACACAAAATAAAACCATTTCAACGTAATCCCAAACGTGATCAAGTCGGAGGTCGCAAACCAGAAATGTCATAAATCAAATATTAAAATCACTGATTCAAAGGTCTTAAGTAGCAAGACAGGATTAATGGAAGCAAAATTAGACCCGAAACTTTTATTCAGCCAAAAAACCGTCTGTAAATATTTCTGTCTAGGTACTTATTAATTGTTACAATGTACGGCAAAATTCAAATTTAAGTTTCAACAAAGACTTTCAACTCATAATTAATCATGAGATCAAGATATGAATTTAAAGTTAGAACCGCTAGAAATATATGATTTAAGTTTGCCAAATATTCCCAAACGTAGTCGTCTATACAACTTAGAACCTATTGGTATTTCAACATCTAATGTAGAGAGTTTAACTGGTTATATTGCTCGTTTAGCTCAAACACATTGTATCCCTACTGGGCAGTTAATATGTCGCGAATTAATACCAATTTTAAAACCAGAATATGCTTCTAATGCTATAGATGTATATAAAACTGTTGTTAGTGAACACGAAAGTAGAGCATATAATTGTACAGGTTTGATGGCAAGTAAATTTGTTAATCAATTCCAAACTTTAACCGGATGCAATCAACTACAATTTCTAACACTATTGATTTTTACAGAAGTTTTGTATCCAAAAGATTTATTCCGATCTTTTAAAGCTTGGTGCCCAGTTTGTTATCAACAGTGGCAGATGACAGGGCAAGTATTATTTGAGCCTTTAATTTGGTCATTTAAGCAAGTTACTATTTGTCAGCACCATCTCCAATCTTTACAAACTAATTGCCCTCATTGTCAAAAAAGTATGTACTTTATAGAATGGAATTCTCGACCTGGATACTGCTCCAAGTGCGGAGAATGGCTTGGAACTCCTTTAGCGTTAGAAAGTCAAGAACCACCTCTTCATGAAATAGAATGGCAACTTTGGGTAATCAACAATATTGGAAAGTTGATTGCAACAGCTCCGAATTTATCTTCTGCACCTAAAAGAGAAATAATTGCCAGATCAATCATTGATTATATGAATCAATTAACTTCAGGAAATCAAGCCGCTTTTGCTCAAATTTGTGGAATATCTACAGGAGGATTGGGTAAATTGCGTACTGGTAAGTCAATTCCAACATTAACTATAGCATTGCAAATTTGCTCATGTTTAAAAATTGAATTGATAGATTTATTAAATGGACAAATTATCTCACTATCTAATGACATAATAGCTACCTTGTTAGCGTCTTATCAACAATCAAAAATTGTCCCAACTAAAGAAAAGTCCATTAGACAACCTCTGGATTCAGGTAAAATTAAGCAAGAACTATTAAAAGCTTTGAAAGAGTACCCTCCAAAATCTGTAACAGAAATTCGGAAACGCTTGGGACTAAAATCTAAGTCAATTTTATATGACTGCTTTTCTGATATTTGTCGTCAAATTTCTTCCAACTATATTTTATACCGTAAACAAGATAAACATCAGCAAATAGAAAATGCATTTTCTCAAGTAAATCAAGATGAGTATCCTCCGCCTAGCTTGACAGAAGTTGCTAAAAGAATAGGAATAGGTGCCCGAGCATTATACGAACATTTTCCTGAAAAATGCTATGAAATTGCAGCTAAGTATACTAATTATAAACATGAGTCTGGGCTGCAAAGGCAAGAAGAAGTTCGGCAGCAGGTTCGTTTTGCTGCTTTACAACTCCATAATCAAGGTATGAGACCTACTGCCGCAAAAATTAATAAATTTTTAAATAACCCAGGACGCATGTTAGATAAAACGGCTCAAACAACATTGTCTGAAATATTACACGAGTTGGGTTACAAATAAAATCTTTTCTGAATTGCTCACATCTATGCATTTTTAAATGTTTAGACCAAGGTCAATTTACCATTTAATTTTAGACAAGCATAAGCTGACCATTAGTAAAGACAAGCATTAAATGAGCATTTTGGACAACTTATGATTGTTGTCGCATTCTTCCTACATATGCAGCAAAGCAAGGATTCGACACTGGGGTCTGCGGGTCGTGCCCGATGAAAATGAGCCAAACTGGAAGTTGCTACGTTCAACTTGGCAACGTTAATAACATCTACCGTAAATATATAGCTGGAACCTACCAGAAGCTCGGCACCAAAGAAATAAGCATCATAGAACATTATCGCTATCCGATTAGAATTGGTTCTTATGGAGACCCAGCAGCAGTGCCCTTTGATGTATGGGAGCCAATCATTTTGGCATCGAGTAAGTGGACAGGCTATTCTCATTTTTGGTATAAGTGTGATAAGCGGTGGAAGAAATATTTAATGGCATCAGTACAAACCCCTTCAGAAGCAAAACAAGCTCAAAATCAAGGTTGGAGAACTTTTAGAATTATACCTCCTGATGCACCTTTAAGTAATAATGAAGTTCTTTGCCGCAATGCAGAAGATGACAGGACGAAATGTGAAGACTGTTTTTTATGTAACGGTAGTTCATCTAAACCAAATATTGCTGATAGAGTTCACGGTCTAAACTGGAAAGTTTCAAATTTTGTAAAATACGTGAATCAACAGTAAATTGAAGCATATAATAATTAAACGCTTTAGGACAATTCCTGAAAGCGTTGATTTTTTATTTGGCGCCAATTCCTAAAATTAGTGTTGATTTATTATATTTTGCCAGCGACAAAATTCTAATGCTCGCGGAGGAGAAATAGCACGTGTAATATTGGCAATGGCACCGTGGCTTAAAGCACGTTATAATTTATCAAAGCTGGCTGAATAAAAGTTTTTTAAAAGTTGTGTAATTTTAAAGCAGATTTTCAGGCTCACGCCGGAATTGAAATTGCATACTTTTGTATTTCAATCACATAGGAATATGAACATTATCATGATAGAGTTTAGTCATTATTGCGCTCAAACTCCAAAATACACATTCAACTCGCGAGTAGCAATGAAAAGTAATTGTGAACCTAGTAAGTGGGCTATTGGTAGAGTTACTGGATTGCGCCTTGATGATGATAATATATGGAATTACACGATAGTTTTTGATTATCCACTAGGCTATTGCGACGAACTTCCAGAATCTGAGGTAGCAAGTGAGGAAGAATTTCTATGTTTGAACTAATAAGCTGAAAGGGTTGGTGTCAGCGGTATCCAGAGGTTGTCCCAAAATGTGACAACCTTGCCGTAATTAAATTATTTGTTCCAACATCGGCGCCATATTATAAACGCTCAAATGCTCAAGTATTTAAGCAGATATGATAGGCGCCGTTTTTATTGACATTAGTAGGTATTAAGCATGTGTAGTATATATAGGAGACACAAAATATAATAATAATAATCAATTTTTTCTATTTGAGATTTGGTACATTAATAAAATTATAGCGGCGAGTGCGACAATAGCAAGTCAGTAAGATGCTATAGCCATACATGTCAATCTCACCCTGATAGTCAATAGCAGATTGCCCACTAACTATTGAGAATTTCAAAGAATTATCCTCAATTTGGTAAATTCCTTGGTAAATAAACTGGTTATGACCTGGATAAAACCATTCTGCCGTTTTTTCAAGAAAATCTTGCTTGCCAGAAAATACATTTGTATCTATGACTATCTTATCTTGGTAAAACCTTAAAAGGTAATAATTATTAGATTGGCTACGACTATAGTATAAACCATCAAAACGAATATAATGGCTTTGCTTAACATACTTATCTAACGCAGTTTTTATTTCTGATTCTTTTCTGTGCTTCAATAAGTTATAAGCTGCAAAATGAACTTGTTCACAATGGTCGTTAAGTGCTTGTATCACTAATGTTAGACCCTCTGCATCGTAATTTAAAGCTTCTGATAAAGCAGATATTTTTTCCTCAATTACTTGACTTGCTAACCGTTGTTTGACCCCTTCTATCCCTCCTAAAACAACAGCATTTGCATGAGGATTATATTGATTTCCCAGAACAGCATCATATACTCTAGGTCGCTTTAACTTGTTTGACATAAAACTATCATAATATCAATTTTTGATTAAATTAATTCTATCCTGCTACCAGTACCACATTATAGGTACTCAAGTATTAGGGAAGCAATTATCCGTCATTAATAGCAGGCGCCGCTCAAATAAGTTTTTTTCATTCTACAGGCTCACGCCTTGAAGGGTTATGAAACAAATGCAGCGAGGAAAATTGTATGTTTATATCGTGCCGAACAGAAGATGGAAAAGCGCATTCACTTCAAATCAGTTCGCTTTCAAGTTTGTCTGAGTTTCTAAATTGCTATTTGGTTAACAACTACGACTTACAAATCAACCAAGCCAAATACCATTTGCAGAAAACAGGGAAATGTGGAAAACGGGATTACCCTAAAATTACTCTTCAAAAAGATGGTTTTGCTCTCCCCACTGAACTAACCATAACTCAAGTCTCTGACCTTGAATATTTCCTCGCACAGCATATTGGAAATATTTACTACCTGGAAATAGATAGCAGTGTTTACCAAATATCGAGATAGACGTGTATAAAAATGGCGCCTAATAGCAGGGGAATGAATGCACGATAATCATTCCCTACTTCACAAATGTTAACATTTCATGTAGTCAGGTAAAATCATATGGCAATCGTTATATCACAACCTCAATTTCAAGTATTAACTCATGCACAAACTGGAACTCTCTTCGGAAGAATTTACTTTCCTGCTTTATTTTTAGCTGAGTTTTCTTGCGATGTAATTCATTGGTTACATCGGCAAGAAATATCATTTGACGAAAAAGACCTTAAAATTTACTCGGATGGGTCTTTCCGCATATATTTTAAAGCACAACAATCTCCAGAAACCGAATTCCTTGCCTTGATTGCAATGATTGAAGAGTCTATCGCAGCTTAATTACAACTATATAGGACGATTGTAAGCCCTTACGGGCATTCACTTATGATATAAAGCGCACCCGCTACACGCGCGATTTTTGGAGAAATAGAAAATGCAAAACATCCAAGACTGTCTAACAATTATTATTGTTGTTCTGTTCAATTTAGGCACAGCAATGATAGCGCTGGATTTATCTATAACTTTAGTACAACTGTGGAATCGTATAGCTGATACAGATAGTTGTTTACTTCAAGTTAATAATGTTACCACATTTCAGCATGAATTAATTAACGATACTATATTATCTCCAAATATTCCATCTGATTGCATAACCGAAACTATCACAGATGAAGTAGATGTAGAATCACTCGCACTTCTGATACAGAAGTTGTCGCAAACGCGCGCTCGCACTGCTGCAAGACGTTTGGGAATTTCAGATAAAGTCGATGGTAAATATCAGAAGTTAGGGATTTTACGAACGAAGCTACAAGAAGCATTAAAATCTCAACCACAAAAAGTGCAACAGGTGCTGAGTCACCTTTGTTGATTATTCATAACGTTGCTCAAAAAGTCTACACTCATCGAACGGCAAGAGTTGCCGTTCGGTAATTTAGACTGATTTATCTCTTTGCAGTAAAATTTGTTATACTTCTAAAGTTTCAAGTACTGATTCCAACCATCTCAAGTGTTGCACTGTTTTATCACGTCCTTTCGCTGTGTTTAACGTCATTTGAGAATATGGTTTACCTTTTTCAGTTGGAAGATAATCGGGATTGCCTTCTGGGTTACGCACTTGAAACCCCTCTTCAGTCAGAAATTTATTAACCCGTTGTGGCGACCAAACCTCACCAGTTTGCTCTGTAAGTATCTCACCCAACTGTTTCGGCGCCAGCAGTTTATTTTCTACAGGAATAGCAAGCATTGACTTTGCTTCTTCGGCTTCTTGCTTTAAATGAGGATATCTTTTAGCCATTGCGTTTAGTTTGGCGCCTGCCACTAATTTTGGCTCTAACCCAGCTTTACCAAGTGTCAAATCAAGTAAAGTTGAAATTTCTTCTAAAGATGGTGTTGGGAGTATTTGTTGAGGTGCCTTCTCTTGCTCCCAACCCTTGATTTTTTGCATCCAAACTCGGATACCATAAACCGCGAAAGCTTTGTATGCCAATTTGGCTTGTTCCTTGATATATCTACCTGCATCAGTCGCGTAATACTCAAGAATAACAGCAATTGCCATGTCGGGGATTCCAGTCTGTCCCCATAAAGCTTGTTCCGCACCCTCAAAGCCATGTTTGATAAGCTTTGTAGCCAATTGAGACGGTGTTTGTTCCGCACCCTCAAATGCCGTTCTCAGGGATTTATCATCAATTCCTGCCAACCGAGCCGTTGCTCTAATAGTGGCTTTTCCTCTACCTAGAGCGTCAATCTCAATCTCTGATTTTATTTGCTGAATAACATTTTCTAATTCTATGTTGCTCATAATCTTAAAATAGTTTGATTACTTGTCGCTTCTGGTTTAACCTCAACTAAGAACGATTGGAGATATAAACGCTGTTTAGATTTTTTGACTTATCTCCAAATATTGCAGGCAAACACCTAAATAATTATGGAAATGGAATACTTAGAAAAGAAAACTGTCAAGAACCGCGTTAAGCACCGCCGAGATTCTAAGAGTGAAACTAGGTATCAGTTTTGGAAGAAAACTGCCTTAGCGCAAAATACTGCGTACAGACTTTACAACGAGCCAGAATACATTCCTGGTAGAGAGGTTATAGAAAAAATTTGTTTTGTTTACGGATGGCAACCAGGAGATTTCATTGTCTACACCAATAAAAATTACTAATTAGGTGAGATATGAAAGGTTGCTTGACAGTGTGTTCCGAATGTAATCTGGTATTTCTATTGCTATAAACTTGTGAACCCAGCAGTTCTTCAAGTTACTATCCCATAACGTAGAGCGTTGACTGCTGCTTGGGTACGGTCGTCAGCGCATAGTTTATTGAGAATATTGCGTACATGAGATTTGACCGTCCCAACTGTGATGTAAAGCTCTTTGCTAATTTTTGCGTTGGTAAAACCGGACGCAATCAAACGTAATACTTCTAATTCTCTCTCGGTTAGAGGGTACATGTGAATTAGTTCGGAATCTTCATCGTTGTTTGAGGTTGGAGAAATAAACTTACTGGCGCCATAAAATCCTTTGTCCAGCAAGCTTGAATTTTGTTGCAATATAGTTCGAGAAACTGCTGAATCAATCCAAGTGTTGCCGTTGTATGTGACATGGAGGGCTTCGAGCAAATTATCGTATTTGATATCCTTCATACAATAAGAGTCAGCACCAGCAGCAAATGCAGCTAATACAACTTGCTTATCGTTATTTAGTGTCAAAATTAGCACCTTGGTCTGAAAATTTAGCCCTTGTGCAATCAATTTAATTTCTCTTGTTAGTTCAATACCATTCTTGTCAGGCAAACCAATATCTACAATTGCGATATCTGGTCGCGACGACTTAAAGAGTGTTAACCCGTCTCTAGCATTGATTGCTTCCCCCGCAAATTTAATGTCTTGGTTTTGCTGTAGTGTTGTGCGAATCCCAACGCGCGTTAAATCGTTGTCTTCGATGACAATTACACTGATTTTGCTCATGGCTCAAAATTCCATGCGATATTCCCTAATACTAACTTGTACTGATAATCACTATCAAATCCGAAAAAAAGTTCAATGTTTCAGGAATTTAAAGTAAAGCAATGAAGCCAATAAATGCAACAAATATTTTTAACTCGTCAGGAACAGTAACTAGAGGGCAAATGCCAATAGCCACAAGCGCTAGGACTATAGCGTTGAGCGGTAACGGCATAAATAAAAATAGCGACAAGGCAAATAAACTAATAGAAATTAACCAGGCGCAAGTAACTTGTATCGCTGTAAGTACGTCCATGAATTTGTTTTGCTTGTTCATAAATAAATCCTAATGGTCACATTTAGTTAAATTATGTCTTAACTAATAGCTACGGGGGCTTCACTCTTAACAAACAGTAATCAGATATTCGCTTTTGACCTCGTTCTCTAGCAACTAACGATTTTTGAGCAGAAGCGTTAGTACAATCAAGATTAGTCAAACTTTCAGAGTTCCAAATAGCAATATTGCGCGCGAGTTTGCCTTGAGAACTATTTGCCCAGCGTAATGTTTCTGTCTCCGCAACGGTTAGTAATCTTGGTTTAAGGGGAGCATAACCACCTGCTAACCATACTGGAACTGATAAACCCGCTAAAACACCAAATCCTGTTGCTGCTACTAATAACCCAAGTGCGGGTAACATTACTCTTAACCGTGATTGCTGCTTTGACTCAGCTTTTTTAATCAGTCTTTGAACACAGGCGCCGATTTCTACTTCTAAACCCTTCAAAGAAATACGCTTTTGTTCCTCCATAGATTGCTTTGTTTTTTCCAGGTGGTCATATAAGGCATGTGACCACCGTTCAAATAATCCTTCCAATTCGCTAGGTTTGTCCTCAAGTAAGACTTGAAGTTGACCTGTTGCTAACATGGCTAGAAATAATGGGTCATTAGTAGAAAGCCCGTGTTCAACTGTTATTGCCAGTACTCGCCTTTGAAAATCTGCATCTTTACCTTCAAGTAAGCGATTTAAGAAACTTTCATTTTTGGCTTGCCGTAAAGTATGCACCATAATCAATCCCAGGAAAGCTCATTAACTGTGAGGTTTTGAGTATTCAACTCAACAGGCGCCTCCAAAGCTTGCCTCTTTAGGTTCTCAAATTCTTGAGGCGCCTCAAATTGTTGTAATATAAATGCTGCAATGCGTGCGTCAACTTCCTTCAATTCGTCAAGTACTTCTCCATCCATCGTGGCGCTAACAATAGTATGCCCATCACCTGAAGAGAGCAACACAAAATAATCTTCTTCGGCGTGAAGAATTATTGTACATTCATGAGGTAGGATAAGCTCGCTTGTATTTTCCTTTTGGTAATTCTCTATTACTTTCTCAATTAGGGCATCTTGAATTTCTAATACCTCAGCTTTTTCTAACTTTGTTGGTATTGATTCAACTTGACTCACAGATTCTTGTGGCATAGTAATAGTTACTGCTTCCTCAATAGTAAATGCTTTTGTTGTGTTGAGTTGCGAGTTAGCTTCTTCAAATTCTTGCAGTTCAACAGGAGACATATGTAGTAGCAAATCCTTTAATATATCTAAATTGGCAATGTTTGTAATCTCGTTGTTTAGCAAACTATTGGAAGATTTAGTTTCTGTAACATCCGAAGATTCATCAGAGTCACTGGCGCCGCTGTTAAGTAAAATTGGTTCTTGTAATTCTGTTGCTATTTCGTTACGCATCTGTAGAACTTCGGTTACATACTCGATACTGAATACACGGTCAAATATTTGACTTTGACTTGTGTATCGTAAACTAGGTTCTAAACTTTTATACGACGATAAAGACCATTGCCCATTAGTATTTATATGACCGCAAACCAAGAACTGCCCTTGAGAATGGTCGAGAAACCATTCTTTCTCAATTCCAAGATTTAACAGTGTAGGCTCTTCTGCGGCAAGAATATATAACCGCCCCATGTATTCATGTTTACCTTCGGAGGTTACATCACAGTTAAAAGCGGTATCAGTGGAATATAAAGTATGAAAATCGTAATTCATTAGCCACCTCCTACTCCTACTTGAAGTTTTGTTGCGTCTTTCTTCTTAGGCTGTTTGTCTTTTGCCCAAAGGTAAGTATTTTCAATCGCGCGCTCGGACTCTTCTAAAAAAGTAGATAGTCTTTGCTGCGACATTATTGGCATCGTTTGCTCAATATCAGGTGCATCGAACCTAAACTTCTTCGAGTCGATAAAGTATCTATCTCCTGGGTAAAGTAACGGAAAGTCTATTATTTGCAGTGTATTTTTGTACTTGTTCTTCAATCCTTTATAAGTTGCATCTACATCTAAAAAGCTCCAATCATCAGTCTTTCCATAGTTTCTAACAAACACATGCAGCATTGTGTCTTTGTATAAATTCATCGATTGATAAAACAAGTCGATGGATTCAAAACCCCCATCACAAACAAACCATTTACAAACATCTACACCGTATTTATCTGCAACTTCTAGCAGGCGCCCCTTTTTAATCCAGCTTTTAACATGGGGGAATACGTTAGCAGGGAGGTTTACGATAACTGGTTTATTCCGAGCTAGTTCAAAAATTATGTCGGCTTTATCTCCCTTATTTAGGGCTTCGCTAAACTCAGCATCAATGGCATAATCATAAAATCGCTTCACATCCTGGTTTGTCATATCAGCATCTACCAGAGAATGTTCTAGTTTTTTGTCGATAGCGTACTGCACCATGACGCGCGCGAACAGTGATTTTCCCACTCCTCCTTTCTCACCGTCGATTAAATGAATTCTCGCCATATTTAATTTGTCTCCAATTAAAACGTTTCGCTATCTGTTGTAATACCTGCCATATTCCAGCTAGTAAGCTCAAAATTATTGAACTCATCTTGTTGGGTACTATTTTCATCGAATGCTTGGGCGCCTTCACCCATAGGAAATGCCTTACATAACACGCGACCAATGCGCTTGCTATCAACATTGAGTGCTGCACATAAATAACTAAGTTGACTAGCGAAGGCATTTGCAGAATCTAAAAGTAGCAATTCTAAATATTCCTTTGAGTGATTACCTTCGCATAATAGTGCTATAGGCATGTAGTAAGCAGTCAAAGCAGCATTTATCATCGCAGTCGTATCTTGGCTTGGGTGTAAATCTCGATTTTGTATGTAAGCAAACATCTTTGCTTTATCTGAATGGAGCGGCGGTTGATGGCGCCATGAGAAATCTTTCTTTTTGCTCATTATTTTTGTTCCTCACTCTCCCACTCCTCTACAAGCTGCTTTAACTTTCAAACCGTGATACACAGACAGTGCCCAAACATCAGCAAGACGACTTCCTAACCATTGCTCATTAAGGTTTAACGGAATTTTCACGCCACCATGCCACATGACAGATGTTACTGGAAACAGTGCATCTAGTTCTTGGCGCAGGTAATCAGCCGTACCACCACAAATTATCACCTCGTCTAATTCGTTTTTGGCTGGTAACACCTCTTTCAACCACCCAGTAAGGGCAATTGCGTACTCATTTCTTGAAGAACACACAGCAGAAATAGTTTTTTCAATTTCTCGCTCATGAAAGTTATTGCCACAAATATATTGAAAGTGACCTGGTTTTGGTTCGTTACCAGCAGCAATAATTGCTTCAATTAACCGTTCCTCTTCAAATCCTGAAGTACGCTCCATAACTAAATCAACCATCTTTGTCATGCCCAGGTTTGCAGTTTTACCCCGGTTTAAAATTCCGCGTCGAGATATTAGTACTGAGGCATTACGATAACCTAACATCACGATTGCAACAACTCTACGCCTGATTGCCTCACCTATATTTTTGCAGTACATAGCATAAATGCCCCCACCTTCTGGAAAGCATTCATAACCCACCAACTTGCCATTTAAAATTCCAGTCGGCGTGTCAAAATAAGCCAAAGCATCCTTGAGCATAGGTTTAAGCAACGCCGAATCCTCAAATTCTCCAGGTGGAAGCAGCAGTGCTAGTGAAATTTGTAGTGAGCTTGGTAAGTTAAACTTTTGCTGTATCACCCACACAGCAGCAAGTGTCTTATACAATGCCAGTTCATATTTTCGCGGTTTCAGTCCTTGCGTGGCGCCATATATACTTTTTGCCAAGTACCCAACTGCTCGATAATCTTCACCGACTCCTACCCAAGCTGTATTTTCTGGATAAGCATTGTTCAAGTTGCGAGTTTGGAAAGCCAAAGAAGTACGGTTAGCTTCAATCACAGCAGGTTCCATCCAAAATGCAGTTGGCTTGGCGCCTGCTACTTGTACAATTCCTTTGGTTCCGCTTCCACCAAAATCGAGTGTTAGTGTAATTTCGGGAAAAGCATTTTTATTTAGTCTGCCCATAAGCTACTTTTATTTTCGGCATCTACCTCAAGGTATCAAGTACGAACCGAAAAGAAATATACCAATAGTGATTTAAATTAATATCACTATTGACGTAATCATTGAAGAGTAAATTGGTATGGGTAAGGCGCCTGTTGTGCAGCAAATAACCTGATTATTTCACTACGCAAACCCTACTGTGCGTTTTGGTACACATGCAAGGAAGGCGCCGTGTTTTTGTATGGAGCAAGCAGTGGTGACATCCGTATTTCTCTCTGTGTAGAAAAATTTGGAGTTTCTTTGAGAGTCATATTTTTGAACCGAATATAATATTAGGTGCCGACCAACCGCTTCAATATTTGTGCAACAGAATACAGTTCATTACCAGAAGCTGTACTGAGAGTAAATTTATCCGACAGTGCATACTGAGCTAAGTCGCGGTCTAATTTGATAAATAAATAGTCTTCTCCTGTAGTAATTAGGGCAAACACGGGAGAAATTGGTGCCCTAAGCATATAGGCAAGGGTTTGACCAATTGCTTGCTGGACACTAAAACCATAACGTTTACTTTCAATCACAATTAACCATATAGCATCTCTGACTACCAAGGCATCAATCAAACCGTCCAGTTGGGTATCGCCATCTTCTATTTCAAACTGGATATATTTTTCACTTCGGACTTGGTAAGGTGGATCGAAGAAACCGAGGGTTTCAAGAAGGGGGGAGAGTACAATTAAGTTAACCGTACCTTTGGTAATAGCTCCACTATCGGCGTAGTAAAGATACCTTTGTTTGAGGTGTTCAAGCCTCACTTTTTCGGCATCGGTCAAGGTGGGCAATGGTGCTTTCCACTCGGTAAAGAAGGTTGCATCCGAGCTAGGCAAAACACCCAGCTTTTCTGTAGCTCCGGTAAGATTGGTAATCCCACGTTGGTTGCGCGCGGCAACATAAAAAGACTGGCAACTTTCCAGTGTAATGCCTATCGACTCAGCAAAGTTACTAAATTGTTGTTCGTCCTCTTGGTCAAAAGGGGTATTACCTGCT
This sequence comes from Calothrix sp. PCC 7716, assembly GCF_019977735.1. Classification (GTDB taxonomy): domain Bacteria; phylum Cyanobacteriota; class Cyanobacteriia; order Cyanobacteriales; family Nostocaceae; genus Dulcicalothrix. The sequence goes on from NZ_AP025018.1 coordinate 9,523,759, forward strand.
TTATTTACGAGTTGCATAACAGCAACAATCTGATTTTTACTGCCAATTACAGGCATACACAAAATATTTTTGATTCTGTAGCCCATTTGTTTTTCAAGTTCGGGACTAAACAGGTGGTGAGTTGAAATATCAGAAATATTTAAGGATTGACCTGTACTAGCTACATGTCCAGGAATACCAACGGTGATAGGAATTCTAATTTCTACTGGTCTATAGGCGTTTTCCTGTACTGTTCTCGCCCACAACTGTTTATTATCGTAATCAACTAGAAAAATAGTAGTATGTTCTGCTTGAATAATTTGACCCATTTTAATATTTATTGCTTCTAAAACACTGTCTAGCATCTTTTCTAGCGCTTCATTGTTAATTGGCTCTATCGCACGTAGGAATTGTTGAAATTCTACGGCAATAAAGTCAAGTAAACAAACGAACTCAGTGGCAGACAGGTCTTTAACACGACGTAAAAGTGAAAAAGCACGAGTATCGAATGAATTAGGTTCGCTATTCATAATTAATCCCCAGTTAATTTGACTGTAATGAATACATAAGTTGCTTGTTTAAATATCGGATAGTTATATTAATTCTTCAATTTATAGCAACATATGGTGATGCCCAAGCAACTCTTATCTATCGCCACCCACCAACACCCTAGAAGGGTGTGGCTAATTGAATGAAGCCCACCTTCGTGGGCTAAAGAAACTAGCCCACGAAGGTGGGCTTTGTATCAATAGTCCCACCCTTTTAGGGTGCGGACGATATAGGCATTATCGAAGAATCTAATTGAATTTGTTGTTTTATTTTTGTGAATTGGTATGCTATTGTTTTGCCAAAGGTAATTTGTTAGGCGATAGGTAAAGGCGCCTGCTCCCGAAACCAATGCTTCAGTGTCCAATTGCCTGTCTACGAGAATAAATTTCTTCTAAGAGTAAATCCCGTAATTCATTTGCGATATCATCAGGTGGGTTTCCTGCCAGCGCGCGTCCAATCAATTTTTCTGCTTCTCGTAATTCTGAACATTCTACTGCAAGCGCTGCGGCGCTCCGATGAAGAACCGACCTGGTTGGTTCAAGGTCGAACAAGTTTGCCACTAGGTCTGCGGCAGCTCGCTCTTGAGAAAAAGCAGCTTTGGTTAGCTCCAAAGCGACTGTATTATCACCCCTTTGGCGAGCTAAAAAAGCTTGGTCAACAAGTTCCATTGCTTCTCGATGAAGAATTTCTACGTCTTGCATTTTTCAACTACACGGGTACGTGGTGTGCCAAACTCAACGACACAGACGTAGCCAGGGGATAAAGAATCCGAAGGACTAATCTGTTCTAGTTTTATTTTAACTCTAGATTGTAATAGGCTTTTAGCACCTTTACGAATACCCGAAACTTCCAGGCGAGCTTTTCTTTGAAACAAAGTATTTGGGTCATCAATAGAACCTAACCAAAAGTCAAACCCCAAATTTTTACCTTTGATAGAGCGCTCAATTACGGTAAGTCCTGTTAGGTAAGGCATAATTAGTGCAGCAATTCCATAAGCTCCGTACTCAGTAGCAACTTCTTCGTCTGCATTGAAACGACGCACAGTATCATCAACAGGATTCCATTGCAGTTCGATCTGAGTGTCTTGTATGCCATCGATTTGAAGGTTAACACGGTAAGGATGATTTTGGTCGTCTAGACAAACTGCGGCCGCATCTTTACAAGTAGCCCCAAAAGTCAGTGACCATCCAGGTCGTTCTGGCTTAGATTGAGAAAGATCATCAAGATACAAAAGCTTTGGTATATTATTTACCATTGATTATGGAAACATTTATGTTCTTTGTTATGTAGGCATTAATGGGAATTATAACGCCAAATTGTAGTTCAAAAAAGACTATCTCAGAACTAACTTTGGTCATGGCGCCACAATTTTCTTCAACTTCAAGCCAAGAACAGAAAAATCACCTCCACTCCCCTTGTATAGTAAACCCAGCCCAATAATAAGGAGATTTTCCTTGTTTCCACATTTCGAGTTGTGTTTCTCGCAGTGCTGCGGATGGTGTTAATTCGCGCTCTATCATTTTTTGATAAAAATTCTTCATCAACAAGTATGTTGCAGTATCTTTAACATTCCACAAACTGACCGCAACTCGTTTTGACCCAGCATACATAAAACCTCTGGTAAACCCAGTAATTCCTTCTCCCCCAACGTTTTTACCTAGTCCTGTTTGACACGCGCTCAGGACTACAAGTTCTGCGGGTAATTTGAGGTTAAAAATATCTCCTAGAAATAAGTCTTGGTAAGTAGGTTCGCCTTTTTCGTTATAGCGGGAAAGCGCTATTCTAGAGTCTTGGGGTCTACCTTCGGGAACGCAAGCATGAGTGGCGAAATGCACTATTCGATACTGAGACATCTGCGGGTTGGTTACGGTTGCGTAGTTAGCAGTGACGCTTTCAGCGAGAAAATGTTGGTTTTCATCGCGGACAAATCCAATAATTGATTTTGCTTCGTCATCGCTATATTCAAGGCGCCCAAGATTCTCGCCGCATGTTCTGCGGTAAGATACAACGGGTTTGCCTGTGGGTTTATTCCCTCTCAATATTTTTTGCAAACGGGGGTCGTTTTCTTCAAAAACAGGGTCAGCAATAACTGCAACAGTTTTCGGCGCCACTTTTTGCCTATTGGGTTGTTGACGAGAAATAGCGATACTAGAAGCAGAGGGTAAGGCGCCGATTTCGTGGGATGCTATTAGGGGAGAGTCTTGTTTGTTGGGGTTTGGTAAGGCAACGAAGGGAACTGTTAGTAAATCACCATCACCGACTATTAATAAACGTTTATTTCCTAATTGATTAGCTGCTTGAGAAAGAATCATCTGGCTTAACTTGTTTCCTGCTGCTGCGATTTGCTCAGATGTACCTCCAGATTCTGTATTTACCAGGTTATTATACGCCTGTGCTGCTGCTGAGATATCGGCTCCTTTAGCCAGTTGGTAACTCTTGATGTTGTTTTTACTAACAACCCACAAATAGCTGCGTTCTTCGCCTAATGAATATTGTAAAAGCAAGGTGTCATCGTCGAGTACTTGTTGTTGAATTTGTTCTAAACTCAGAGGCTGGGGATATTTTAGTTCAGCATAAGCTGGACTTTTTTTACGAATTTCTGCTTTGATATTCTCGAATTGTTCGTTTAGATTAGCAATCTCTTGTTTGAGTTGTTTTAATAGTTCTTCCTGGGTTTGGTCGCGCTGTCCTTTATATAGTTGGAGTACACGAGCTTGTGTTGCATCGAGTTGTTGTTGTACTAATTTCTCTCGTTCAAGTAATTCAGGTTCTACACCAGTGCGTATATCTGCACCTGCTTCGATGAGGAGTTCGTTTAAACCGCGCGCTCGCTGACGTTCGCTGATATGGAGTGCGACAGCTTCGCATGTTCCTTTAATGTCGAAAGTGGAGCATACTTTTGTTGGGTTTTGCTTGTGAGACTGCATTAGCAAGTCGATGTAGAATGAGTAGACACCTTGTTGTGTAGAGAAGTAGGCTGTTTGTAGGTCTTTATTGGTGTATGCTTTGCGTAGATTTTCAATGATTGTAGTAGCCTGAGTAGCATAAGTTAAGGCAACTTCTAGATTTCCTAGGTTGCGCTCAAGGAAAGCGAGATTACCAAGCGTTTTTGCTTCTCCTGTTTTATCCCCTACTTGTCGTCTTAAGGGAAGTGCTGCGATATAATAATCCAGTGCTTTTTGCTGCTCGCCTAGGTCGGAGTAAAAAGTACCAATATTATTAAGCATAGCTGCTTCTTGTGCTTTATCTCCTACTTGTCGGCTTAAGGGAAGTGCTAGATTGAAATATGAGAATGCTTTTTGGTTGTCGCCAAGGTCAGAGTAGACTTTACCAATATTATTGAAAGTAGCTGCTTCTCCTTTTTTATCACCTACTTGTCGCCATAAAGGAAATGCCAGATTGTAATTATCCAATGCTTTTTGGTGGTCGCCAAGGTCGAAGTAAAAAGTACCAATATTATTGAGTTATGTCTCATCAAATTTTAAATAACAACAACAACAACAGCGTAGCTAATTAGCTTGCTAATTACACGCTGTTTTGACTTTTAATCGTCTTGTAGTATAATACTACAACGTAAACGAAGATGCTCAGGGTGGATGAGAATGAAAGTTCAAAGAGGTATTATATGCGACTCTAACCGTTCAGTATGGATGGTTTTGGGTGATGACTGTTTACCGATAGAGGCAATTGGGAAGTACCTGCATTATTTAGACAGCGTAGGGCGCTCACCAAACACGATTCAAGCTTATGCCTACAATCTCAAACTGTTCTGGGAGTTTTTGAGAGATTCAAAACTTTCTTGGCAAGAAATAAGTTTAGAACAACTATCAAACTTTATTCACTGGCTGAGAAATCCGTATACAAGCGTGTTATCAATTAAGGTAAGTTCTTCCAAGCGTTCAGAGAAGACAATCAATCATTGCCTGACAACAGTTTGTGGATTTTATGAGTTTCAAGAGCGTATCGGGGTAAATTTAGGCGTTAATAGTTACGGCTATCAGTTACAATCAAATAGAAAATATAAGCCTTTTTTACACCACATTAGTAAAGAAAAAGAGGTTAAAACACGACTATTAAAGATAAAAGAACCAAAAACATTCCCAGGATGTTTAACACCTGAACAAGTTGACAATATAATTACAGCGTGTAATACTTTACGTGATAAGTTTTTAATTAAACTGCTGTATGAAACAGGGTTAAGAATAGGCGAAGCATTAGGACTAAGGCATGAAGATATGGTGACTGGTAACGCATGTGAAATTCGTGTGGCGCCAAGATTAGATAATGTAAATCATGCTAGAGCAAAGTCCGGAGTAGAGCGAACAGTTCATGTGAGTAAGGAACTGATGCAATGGTACTGTGCTTATTTAATAGACGAGTATCCATCAGATATTGATTGCGACTTTGTGTTTGTAGTTATCAAAGCTCATAATCAGGATAAAATGGGTAAACCTTTGACATATAAAACTGTTAACAGTTTATTCAGAAGATTATCAAGAAAAATAGGAACTAAGATAAATCCTCATTTACTAAGGCATAGCCATGCATCTGACCTAATAAGAGCAGGAGTTGACATGGCTTATGTGAAGAAGAGGTTAGGTCATAGTGATATTCAAACGACTATCAACACTTATGTCCACCTAGAAGATGAAGATTTGAAATTAGCTTACAAAGAATATTTACAAAACCGAGAGAAGCAAAAACAATGAAAGAATCGAAAACAAATAAACAGCTTATTGACTATATTATTTCAGGTAATGAAGCAAAATACCAGTATATGAAGTCTCAATTGATTGAATACTGGGCTAAAGATATATGGTCTCCAGCCTCAAATCCTTTAAAAGGAAGTTCTAAGATACGAGGAAGTTGCTTACATTTTGAAAAATGTCCTGGTCGAACAAAGGTAGAAATAAAATTTTTTTGTTACCAAAAAGTTGTTAATCAAGACTGGAACTTAAAAAGTCTTCATCAAAAGGCTTCTAAAATAAATAGAATATGTGAGTGGCTACACAGTCAACATTCACTTTCTAATTCTCTTTTAGATAAGAAATTAGATGAATGGGTATTATCCTTGAGAACTTATCTAATCGCAACAAAGAAATATTATGGGCGCCAGAGTTCTAAGTTATTGAGTAGCAATCAAATAAAAACCTACAAAGGAGAAGATGAGTGTATTTACAAATTTCAACAAATTTATAAGTTTTTATTAGACTTTTATGATGATAGAGATGAATATGAGAAAGAGATTTGGGATGTGTACAAGTTAGGATTTGAGGAGAAAGATACTAATGCAACAAGGTATCGTTGGTTCGACTTTACTGATTTAAAAGCTTCTTGGCTTTATCTGCCAGTTAAAAAATTTATTAAATACAAATTACCTTTAATTGCTTTAGGGACTTGTAATCATAAGTTATTATCATTGAAGATATTTAATAAATTTTTGTATTTACACTACCCGACAATTAAAGCATCGGAGATAAATCGTCAAGTAATTGTTGATTATTTAGGATATTTAACAACTGTTTATGCAAGTAATAAGAATCACCATAAATTTATATCTGATTTAAGAGACTTTTTAGAAGTCAGTTTTAGAGAGAAGTGGGTAAATGTAACTGGTAATAAGGTGATTTATAATGACGACTTTCCAAAAAATAAACGCTCCTTAAAGCCTCGGTATATTCCAGAGGAAGTTATTCAACAAATTATGGATAATTTATCATCCATCAAAAATCCTGTTTATCAAAAAATGTTTTTGATTCTCATCGAGTGCGGAATGAGAATTAGTGAACTATGTAATCTAAAGCTGAATTGTATTATGACCGATAGCGCAGGAGAGTATCTCTTACAGTATTATCAGTCTAAATTTAAAAAATATATTACCGTTCCTATTTGTTTAGAAGTAGTTAGAATTATTCAAGCTCAACAAGAGTATGTTCAAAATACATTCGATGCTAATTGTAATCTTTTATTTGTTTCTGAGCGATATAAATCTAAATATAAACCAATAAGTTATGCAGCATTTTGTCAAAATTTAAAGTTATTAGTATATGAAAAAGATATCCGAGATATTAATGGTAAGTTATGGGTTTTTACATCTCATCAATGTCGCCACACAGTCGGTTTTCGTCTCATTAATAACGGGGTTCCACAACATATTGTCCAAAGATATTTAGGACACGAATCACCAACAATGACTCAGGTGTATGCTCATATTCATGACCAAACACTAAGAAAAGAGGTAGAAAAATATTATGAATCTAGAGTTGTTAACTTTCAGGGGCAAGCAATTGAAGTTTCATCAACTATTATTGATGGCAATGATGAATTAGAATGGTTTAAAAATAATGTACAAGCCAGAGCATTAGAGCATGGATATTGTGCAAGACCAAAAGTATTAGGTGATTGCGATATCCCTGGTTTTGAAGGTTGTTATAACTGTCCGCACTGGAGAACTAATAAAAATTTCTTACCAATTTTAAAATCGACTCTAGAGCGCACTAACAATATTTTAAAAAAAGCTCAAGATTTTGGTTGGAACTTACAAGTTAAAAAGAATATGCCGCTGAAAGAAAACTTAGAGAAGGTAATTAAAACATTGGAGTTGAATAATGAATAACAAAAAGATTGAAGCATTACAACACTCAGCTGCACAAAAAGCAGCTGTGACAGCATCACGTGTAGAGCTAGCTCTTGAAAAGATGATAAAACAAGGACAAGAAATTAATTTTACATCTGTTGCCCATTCTGCCAAAGTATCTACTGCTTACTTGTATAAACAACCAGAAATTAGAAGTCGCATTGAAAGCCTACGCAATCAGCAAAAACAACGCTTATCAACTAAACAACCACCATTAGCATCAGATAATTCTAAGGCGGTGATTATTCAAAACCTAAGAGAAGATAACAAGCGCTTGAGAGCAGAAATCGATGGATTACGTCGAATAAATGAAGGTCTAGCTGGTAGGTTATACCAAATTCAACTTTCCGAGGATATTGCGTTACGCCTAAGAATTGAGAATGAAAAATTAAAAACACAATTGTCAGAGCTTCAACAACAAAATTCAATGTCTAAAGCAGATAATAACAAGGTAATTCCATTAGCAAAATCTAGAGGCTCACGCTCAACTATTAACTTGCAAATTCAAGAACAGCTTGATTTGCTTGGTATTCAAGTTAGTTCAACTTTAACTAAAGTTATTAAAGCAGCTAAATCACCAGAAATTGTTTTAGATGCTATAGAAGCATTTAAAGAAGCTCAAGCTTGTCAGAAGATTTATAAGCCAGCAGCATGGTTAAAATATGCTATTGAAAAATGTTGGAAACCTAACATCCAAAATTAATTTATGCAGTCTGACAAATAAGAATGTTTGAATTTATACTTGTACTGAAGGTTGGATACTTTTTTTAGAGATGTTAACTAAGTAACGACACGATACGTTGTAGAAAACGACAACAAGGTTAAAGGCTTGATTTGCATACGTTGTAGACGTTGTAGGCGACATAAGTTAAGGGTGACTGCTTCTCCTTCTTTATACCCTACTTGTCGCCACAAAGGAAGTGCTAGATTATAATTTCCAAGTGCTTTTTGCTGCTCGCGAAAGTCTGAGTACACTTTACCGATACTATTGAGGGTTAGAGCTTCCCATTTCTTATCATCCACTTTTCGCCACAGCAACAGCGCTTGTTCCAATTTTACTATCGCCTGTCTCAGAGATTTTCCTGTACCTTGCTCGCGCAGTTTAAATCCTTCTTCCGTTGCTTGTTGGGCTGCAGCGCGCGTTGCTTCCATATCAGCATCAGCAATTTTACCTTGATTTTTAACACTCTCTTCAGATACCCCAGAATTAGACTCAACAAGCGCGCGTTGTTGCACTTGTCCCTGTGACGAAGCAAAACCAGTTTCCGACAGCAAAAAAATAGCGACCAATAGACCAAAGCTGTAACGAGCCAAATTCCAAACAGCAGAAGAATTACGGTAGTCCCCTTTAAACACAGTTTTACCTCTTTAAGTAATTTTGCTATGTGATTTTTTATTCAATTAAGCTTATTTCTGGATAAAAGCGAGTTATGCAATTTTACGGAATACGTTTTATACTATCCGCAGCAGCGCGTCTTTTTTGACGTTTCCTTGGATAGTTGCTTTGGCAACCAACCCATCGCGAGATTGGTATATTACCTTTCCTTGACCACCGATAACGTTAAATACTGTATTTGTATTCAACTTACTAAAATCTGTTCCACCTAGCCATAATGTTGCTTCGTTACCTGTCACCTCGGTAACTACCGCGTTGGCTGTGGGAGTTTCTGGACTGATAAAATAAACAGGTTGCTTTTCATAGCCGCTTCTCCTGACTGCTTCATATTGCGGTGTTTGTTTGAATTTATTTTCGTTTCTATACCTGTCATAGATTTCTTGAGTAATTTTGGGAATTGCGCTTGCTGGCGTGCTATTGTTTTGCCAAAGGTAGTTTGTTAGGCGATAAGTAAAGGCGCCAGCATGGAAACCATTTACTAGTTCATCTGCTGCTACTTCTCGTGAGGTAGCGGCTGTTAGAGCAACACCTTTACCAATATCCGTGCGGTAAGCTTTAATAAAATCCGAACGTTCGCGACCTAATTTACCAAGCATTTTGTCTTGGAATTCTTTCTCTAAGTCTGAAATACTTATTTCTGCAAAGCCTGGTGTAAAACCATCGCGCGCACGTATCTTAAATGGGAATCTTGTGGCGCCTCCTGAGTGACAACTATCAAGGACGGTTGTAAAGTTTTCTGTATTTACTGCTGAACGGAGCAGAAATAATGTATGTCCTGTAATATCTTTGACGGCGCCACCTTTTTCTGGATACCCGTCAGGAAGTACAGCATCAATAGGGACAAGGGTTTTATTCACTTTACCTTCATCAATATAAATAGGGTCGGGGTCGTAAACGCTCGAACCATGTCCAGAAAAGTGGAAAACTACCACATGTCCTGGTTTGGCTTGTTTGATAAGATATTCTTCAAATGCAGCTAAAATACCTTCCCGTGTTGCTTGCTCGTCTATTAATGTGTAAATATCTTTGGGATTAAAGCCAAAACGGTGAATTAACAGATGACGCTGTAATTCTACATCTGTCTCGCATCCATCTAAGGGGAATGAAGAATATTTATTGATTCCTATCAGTAGCGCTAATTTGCGGTTTGTGCTTTTGGCTAAAACTTGACCGTAACTTGCTGCTTGGTGTGAGATATTCATCTGACTCAACCCCAAACCTGCTAGAGTCGAACCTGCGAACTGTACGAAATGGCGCCGTTTCATATTTACACCTAGTATTATTGCCTATCTAAAATCCTCATTGAGTAAAAAGTGTAGAGTATTTTCGGAATTTACGGAATAATCGTTACTATTTTTGCAACGCAAATATATTTCTCTAAGTAAAATTAATTAAATTATTCGGCTCTTAGTATATATATACTAAATAGTGCATAGCTTTATTACTGCTCTTCTATATGGCTGTTTCTTTGCAACATCAATGAAAAGAGCGGAAGATAAAATAATACAAACTATTGTAAAATGTTAATTTTTATACCCATTAATTATGAATATAAACAATGCTATGCTTAAAAAGTGGCTATCTCAAGAACGGACAGAAGTCATATCAGCAATTGCTCAATCAATCTCCAATCATGTATCCGAACTAAATTCTCAAGGAATTGACTTTTACGGTTACGCTCTTTTACCTGGTGAACCTTACGAAATTAACAGCATTGTTGCTGCTTTCAATTGTGAATCAGATATTGAGGTTAGTAGCGAACACGAAGCATATCGGTACTATAAATACGGTGTAGATGAATGGTTGCACTGGGAATACGATGAGTTTGACACTGTAAATAAGCTCTTGGAAGAAATAAATGCAGAATTTTCAAGTATGCATACAAGCGATGAGGATAATTATACAATGGATGAATATGAAATACTTCATTCAGATGCCTTGCTTGAAGCCATTGTTAGAGGTTTAGAGACTGCCTCACATAATGGTGCGTTTGGGACAAAAAATCCTTTCCTTGTGGTTTGGATTTCAGATTCTGACCACAAAATTACAAATGAATCTGTTCGCAGGCTTAATTCTGAAATAGTTACGCGCGATTTCATGGTAGAGTTTGGGCAAATTTATAGATGATGAAAGCAATAATAGATGAGGTTAAGCAAAATATAACGCCTGAAAAAATATTTTGGGCTTATCCAATTGCGCTCATGCTACAAGAATAAGGAAAAAGCAAGACAGTTGAATTAGTCGCTGTATGGCGCCGTAATAATTCGTCAATCATATTACATCGGCTGCTTGAACTTATAAAAACATGAAAAAGCAATAGTTAAAACATCGAGGCGCCATAATTGAGAAGTTGATAGTTTAGTTTTGGTCACCTGTAATGATTTGAATTAATCTAAGATTGATTGCTTCTAAGCTGTTTAATGCTGCGTTAGCGGTGCGCTTATGCTCTTCATCATTTTCTATATGGCGCTCAAAATTCTGTAAATGACGCTCAAAATTAGCTTGCATAGCCTGCTTACTATCACGCATTTCTAACAGTACATCATATAAAATAGTACTTCTACCAAATACACGGCTAACATTATTTGTAAGAGATTCTACTTCATATTGAGTAGCGCTTAACTTTTGTTGAGTAGCGTCTATTTGCATTTGTGTGCTATCTATTTGTTCTTGAGTACGTTGTAAATTATTTTCTGTTTGTAATTGTTTTCTTGCTAGCTCGGCAAGAATAGCGTAGACTTCTTGACTGTTACTGTTACCATTGTTAGCGTTAGTCATTGTTAAATACTTTCCTTGATTACAAACATTTCACCGACATTTACTTGAAAATAATCACATATTTTAATTGCTACTTGGCAATCAACACGACTAAAAGTATTTTTAACATAACCGCGTATAGCATTTTCGGTAACTCCTATCTCTCTAGATAACTGAGCTATATTCAACCCTTGCGCGTCCATATATTGTCTTAATTTGCAAAACATTACTTTATTCATATCTAATAGATTGACATATTAAATAGTAGTACACTACTCGACTAGTCGAGTAGTAGTATTTATTATCTAATTATACCGCTTACATTAGATACTCTGATAATCGAGTACTAGTATAGTCGAGTAGCTTATATTAGAAATGTAAGCGGGAAACGAATCGCCAGCAATTCTACAATTACTTGTACTAACAGAGGTAAAACCGAGACAGCTGAATTAGTTGCTGTATGGCGCCGTAATAATTCATCACAGATATTGCCTCGGCTGCTTGAACTTATAAAAACATAAAGAAGCAATAGTTAAAGCTCTTTTAACTGTGCCCTGTAAGCTATAGGTTCTAAACTAAATTGTTGCAATAGCTTATTACCAGTGCATCGTATTGGTTTAGGGTTGGTAACAGCCGAAGTAACAAGATATAAGATGAAAGCTGGATTTTCAAGAGCTTGTTTTACTTCGTTCGCAGTAATCACAAACTGTAAATGATTTCCTGAACGTCCCTTTACTTCAACATCTTGTCTTTCATTACCCTTTCTACAAATTAAGTCATAACCAACTTTATCTTGTTCGACTGATTCAACACTCCATCCTTCGGTTTCATAGAGCTTTGTCACAAAGTCAATTGCTGCGACTTCAACTTTACGATTATTTTCTGCTCTGCCGTAAAAAGCTGACTCTAAATCCTCTTCATTAGTTGCAATGTCGTTGCTCTCTGTATCATTAACATTCTCAGTATCGTTAGTAGGCGCCTCTTCATTATTCGCAGTAGATGCTTGAGATTGCTTCGTAAGCATCGATAAACATTTTTTTATACCATTTTTAGCTTTAACATATTCAGAGTTAAAGCTTAATGCACCTTCAAAAGTTTCAATAGCTTCCTTATATTTCTCTTCATCGGCAAGCTCACGAGCTACTTCACAAATCACATCGATAATTCTGGCGCCGAAACCTTTCCTTGCAAGCACCATTGAGTGCTTCTCCCATTCTGAATAAAGCAGTGTTGCAAGATAATCTGGCTTAATTTCACAACCACCGCGCTGAAAATGAAGAGAAACATCCCTAAAATTTGGTATTGCTTTTAGTTTATCTCTTTCTAAAGGGTGGTCATAGTCAACAACAGAATGTATTTCCACCAAAATCACATAACTGCTGCCATAGCTCTCAGTTATGTAAGCTTCACTAAAATCGTTGTATTTATCTTCGGTAAGCCTTAACTGGTAATTCTCGTCCGCTGCAACTGCAACGCCATATGCAAAAAAACCATTGGGTTTTTTGCCTGTCCTTTGAATAAAAATTTTGTCCCCTACTTGAATCCCTTTAGTGTTTCCACAACTCCACGACCAAACTGGGAGTTCGATATCATCTATTATTTGTTCTCTAGCTTCTGATATAAATTCTTTTATATCAGGCTGTTTTTCTTCATTGCACAGGAGGATAAATAACGCCATATATATTTAAACTAATAACGTTATTATTTATACACGAATTTTCCTTGATTTTCTGTATAATTTCTATAAATATTTTTACATATGTATCGTACAGCTTCAGCTTTACAGATAAGTAATAATAACTAAGTAATTTATTTTCAGATATAGGCGCCAGTTGTGTAGCAACCAACCTCATAAATTTCCCACATAACTGAGTAATACTAATGCATTACCTAGATTTCGGTGTTTTCTCATGCTTTCCCGTGGTTTGTCTTGCTTTCCTATTCAAGCAATAATCTAGCAATTGCATTGCTTTTGCTATAAGGTTAACTTATGCTTTTGCGATGCATCAATCGCTTAAAAATATTGCATTAGCATTGCTTTTGCTATTTAATAGATATATGATTGGCTACTACAAGTTAACCAAATGTATGATTAGAAGGAAATGTAGAGTACTAACGTTAATAAATTTTATGGTTCGCAAAAGAAAACCAGTAGGTTATCGACTTGACGAAATAGTTGTAGAAGCGCTGAAAAGACTAGCTAGAGAACAAAACATCAGTGTTAACCGTTATATTGAAACCCATTTTTTTCATTTAGCCAAAGAAAAAGGGTTTATTAACGCAAGCACTGAATTACTAGGCGAAACGCGCGGTGGGGACACTACTAAGTCGGAATTTAACTACAATGACTAATCCAAACAATCAAGACAATAACGATATTCGCGCTATATTAACTGAATTGGCACAGAGGCAACTTCAAGCACAAACACAATTCGAGCAAACACAAGCCGAAATACTTGAAACAAATTTAACCGTGCGTGAATTAACTAACGATGTTAACAGGGTTTTGGCTCGTGGCGCTGGTTAAGTGCAGTTGGGTGCGTAAGTAGTACAAACATTGATAACATCAAATTTATTTGAGAGTTATTTTCAGGATAATGATATAGGTGTAAAAATGAACGCTAAACAAGCATCAATTAATAAACAAGAAAAGCTTCGTGCAATTGCTTATAGTATGGATTTGTTGATACCAGGATTATACTGTTGGTGCCCATATTTTACTATCAGAATTGGTGGAGCAATACCTGATGATAACCCTTACAGATATCCTGGTATGATTCACAGTTCAATTGGCATTGCACTGGTTTTACCAGGATATAAAATATTTACAACTTATCAGGGTAGCTATGACGCTTGACAAACATACGATACAAGGTTTGCCAGCATTTACCACTACAACTTTAAGCAAAGGCGAATTTGAAGGAAGAATGATTAATGCAGAATATTATGAAGTAGGAACGGCGCCAGCGCAAGGTGGAAGAATCAAGGTATGGTGGTCTCATAACGAATATCCAAGGGTTGAATCTATATACAGTCCAGATAAAAATATTGTTCTTACCGCATATCATGTGTAGTTTGGATGTTAACACGAACACTACACCCAAACTACACGAAAATAATTCGGTTTTATTGACCAAATACGCCAATACCGTAGTAACAAGCATTAGTATTGCAACTAGCCATATCAACCCTCACTCGGTAGGTTCCACTGCGGGTAGGATTTATACTGATGAAAGGAATATCATCATTTTGCAAATCGGAAGCAATAAGATTTCCACGGCTATCGTAAAGTGCAATATCCAAATCTCGACAATCACTGTCACAGACTCCAACTAAGCCGTATGAAGTACCCGCGCGGAGATTTATAGTAATATAATTGGAACGACCGTGAGTTAGTAAATCTATGGAAGGTTCGTGAGTTAAAGTATAACCACCTAAACCAGAAGCAATTGCTGCTCGCATTAGCTGCTCACTAACTTCGTAAATATATTGACTATTGTCAGCACGAACTGGAGTAGGTGTAAGGAAACAAGTAGCAGAAATAGCAGCCAGTACTCCGAATAGTTTAGTTTTCTGTGTTTTATTTAACATGGGTGTTTGTTGAATTCGATAATTTCATCAAACACTGTCGCTATTTGAGTACAAGCTGGGGATAATATTGAGTTAATTTAGATACATTGTTTTCTGATTGGCTTTTGTGGAAGTACTAAAATATTGACGGTATAGCTCACATCTTGGTGTGACTTCATCGTTTCGTAACTTGACCAATCCCAGACTATATAATTTAAACCTGACTTCCGTTGTTAAATTTACAGGATTACCATTTGCAACAATCTGTTGCATTGCTTTCCCTAATTCTGGCTGTTGTTGCAAAATATATTCTTGCCGTTGCAAATGCTTACTATAAATTCCTGCTGCTGTCGGCGCCGTTTGCAAAAAGTCGGTTAAACTTATCTCTCGGTTGGCGATTTGAAACAGAGCTAAACGCACCAAAAAAGGGTGTCCTCCTACTAATCCTGTTAACTCCAGTACTTCTGCATCACTCCAATTGAGTTGATGACGATGGGCTAAATCTTTGACTTGCTCGTGAGTAAATTCTGGTAATTCCAAGGCTAAACCAACGTTAAATGGAGATTGGTTGATATCAACTGGTACATAAGCATCCGTGGAATATGCAAGCGCTAATCTTAATTGCTTCCAAATATCGCGACGTTTAGCTTCTTCGTGAACCGCGCGCAGTAATCCAAAAAAATCTTTGTAGATTTTGGGATATTCAAATAATCTATCAACTTTCTCTAACCCTAAAACTAATGGTTGGTTGATTTCTGGGAATAAATAGCGCTCAAAGTAGTTTTTACAAGACTTCATATAGCCAAAGCGCTGTCCTGTTTCCCAATGCTTATCAAGTTGTTGAGACAATTTTTCTAGTAATTCTCGATTATCTCCTGCTACGGCTTCAGTGACAGTATCGCAAAACCAGTGCAGAAATGTATTCAAGTCGCAGAACAATTCCTCTTCTGCTAATTGAAAATCGATAGTTACTACTTTATTCCCCTGGTTTTCTGCTTGTTGGAGAATCCGTGCTAGAAGTGAAGATTTTCCCATGTGCTGCGGCGCCTTAATACGAATTAAAGAACCAGGTTTTTTGATTTCTGCGTAACAACGCTGCTCAATAGGCGGACGTTCTACATAAAAAAGAGAATCTAATGGCACTTCCCCTTCTGGATATTCGAGGTCGAAATTTGGAAGTGGAGAGTTGGGAATAGTAAGAGGGGAAGAATTATTTATTTTTTGTGCTTTGTCCGTATAGGTACTAGCCAGCGCTTCAAAATCAGCAATCTCTTGGACTTCAAAACCTAACACCTCGCAAAGTTCGTAAAAGTTGAGGTATTCAACTGTCCTACCATTGAGGAAAAAGTTAACTACTGTTTGGCTACGATTTATTCTTTCAGCTAAATCAACTTGACGAGCAAAACCTTTTTGTAACATCCTTTGCTTGACAAGGGTAATGCAATCTGTATTTACTCTGATTCCACGTGGCATAGCTAAGTGATAAGTAAACTACAAAATTTAGCTTACAAGATAAGTATTTATTTGGTAAAGTAAATTACAAACCAATAATAACTCAATACCAACTCAATAATCTGCCAATAAACTCAAAATAGGCATCGATGTAATTTTTATCTATATATAAACAAAATTATGACGGGAGACTACGAGTATAAAGTTGGTGGCAGTTTAGAAGAAGATGCACCCAGCTATGTAACACGGCAAGCGGACTCTGAGCTTTACCACAGCTTAAAGGCGGGAGAACTGTGTTATGTTTTTAACTCCCGGCAGATGGGTAAAACAAGTTTGTTAGTACGGACAATGAAACAGTTACAAGCTGATGGTTTTGCTTGTGCTGTGATTGATATTTCTGGGTTGGGCAGTCAAGATATTTCCCTTGAGCAGTGGTATGGAAGTATTGTTGATAGTCTGTTAACTGAGTTGAATTTTGTTGAGCCAGAAGATTTGGCTATATGGTGGGATAAATCTATCGAAATTTCTCCAGTACGACGTTTGGGTAAACTCTTTGATGAGCTATTATTGCCAAATATTAACACAAATATAGTAATTTTTCTAGATGAAATTGATAGTATTCTCCGCTTAGACTTTCCTGCTGATGACTTTTTCGCTTTAATTAGAAGCTGCTATCAAAAGCGCTCTTTTAAAATTGAGTATAAGCGGTTGACTTTTGCGTTGTTTGGTGTAGCGACACCTTCAGATTTGATTAAAGATGAGGAAAGAACACCGTTTAATATTGGCAGAGCAATTCAACTTGATGGGTTTAAAATAGATGAAGTGGCGCCTTTAGCTAAAGGATTAGAAGATAAGGCTGAAAATCCGCAAGCTGTGATGCAAGAGGTTTTGGCTTGGACGGGGGGACAACCTTTATTGACGCAGAAGGTTTGTAATTTGTTAATTCGAGATTTAAATCAGTCGAAAGTGCTTGTAGGGAAGGAAGAAAAATGGGTAGAAGGAGTAGTAAGAAATGAAATTATTGATAATTGGGAAGTAAAGGATGAGCATGAGCATTTAAAAACTATTCGAGATAGGCTGATAGTTAATGAGCAAATTTCCGTAGCTTTGCTGGGGTTGTATCAGCAGATATTGCAACAGAGAGAAATTGCTGCTGATAGTAGTTTTGAACAGATGCGATTGCGCTTAACTGGTTTGGTGGTGGAGCAGCAGAAGAAATTAAGGGTTTACAACCAGATTTATGGGAATATTTTTGATTTAAGTTGGGTTGAGAGTGAGTTAAGTAAATTACGTTTTTATGCTGATAAATTAAGAGCTTGGGAAAATAGTAAGTATCAGGATAGTTCTCATTTATTGCAAGAGGAAGATTTAGAACAGGCTCGTATTTGGGCTGATGGAAGAAGATTAAGCGACTCTGATTATCGCTTTTTATCTGCAAGTGATAATTTAGATAAACAAGAAGTTAAAAAAGCTTTAGATGCCGAAAAACGTGCAAGAGACTTAGAAAAAATAGAAGCTAGCATTGCTATAGAAGCTGAAATAAAAGCTAAACAGGCAGTAGAAGAAGCAATTTATATTTTAGCTAACGCTAAACAAAAAGCTAAAAATAAACCGATTAAAAAAGGAAAATTTTTACGTAGTAAATTAGTTATTACTTTATGCATTACCTGTATTCTCTTTTTGCTCCGTTCTTTATGGTTACTACAATATTTTGAGTTGAGAGGGCTAGATTTATTTTTTTTCTTACGACCACTTGAAGCTCCTGAAGAAAGAATTACAATTGTTGGTATTGATGAAGATTCCATAAGAAAAATGGGAACCTATCCTATTCCTGATGGCATTATTGCTGATTTGTTAGCTAAATTACAAGCTCATCAACCTCGCGCTATTGGTCTGAATATATACAGAGATTTACTAGTCGAACCAGGTCATGAACGTTTGGCTGCAACTTATAAATCGATGTCGAATTTAGTAGGAGTTGAAAAGTTATTAGGTACAAAAATTCTACCTCCAAAAGAATTGAAGTATCTTGAAAAAGTAGGTTTCTCTGACATAGTGTTGGATAATGATGATGTAGTTAGACGTGCCTTATTGACTGTTAAGCTCGGAGACGAAGTACGTGAAAGTTTTTGTTTAAAGCTGGCAAAATTATATTTAGATGCTGAAAAGATAACTCCAAAAAGTGATATTGGCTCTAGTTATATTCAATGGGGTAAGGCTGTATTTCGTCCTCTTTATACTAATGATGGAGGTTACGTAAAAGTTGATAGTGGAGGATATCAAATTTTGTTAAATTTTCCCAAAAAACTTAAATTTGACACTATAAGTATGCAAGATGTACTAGCCAATAATTTCCAAAAAAAATTAGTTACTAATCGCATTTTATTGATTGGAAATACTGCTCCTAGCCTTCAAAAATTTTTTTCTATTCCCCATTCAGCGTCATTTACACCACTTATAGGTGGTGGAAAGCAAATAGCGGGTGTTGAGCTTCAAGCTTACATGATTAGCGAGATACTTAAAGCGACTCTTGACGGTAGACCACTACTTAAAACCTGGTCTGATGGTGTAAAATTTTTATTTATTTTATTTATTTCCTTAATTAGTACTAGTGTCAGTTGGAGATTTCTCTCTTCAACTAAATCTTCATTCTATATATTTGCGCTAGGAGTTTGTCTTGTAATATTTTCCTACATAGTCTTTTTAGCTGGTTGGTGGGTACCAATTATTCCATCTATAATTTGTTTAATATTAACTGCAATTGTTACTAGGCTAATAATGCACTATCACTTAGAACATCTTCAGCTACGTCAGACTTTTGAGCTAATTATAGAAGTTTGCGAAACTAATTATACTGCTGCTCAAATAGCAATTGAGTATTTAAAGATTTCGGAAAGCAAGAGGAACAAAATATTAATTGAAAAATGGAGAAAAGAATATTAATATTGCATGTTGTTCGGCAGATTGGGCTGAATGCAAGATACCAGCTTCAGGGCAAACGCATCTTAAATTGCCAGTGGGTAAGGAATAGCGGTCAAACAGTGGCGCCTCGTAATTCAAATCCAGCTATTATTTATTATCAACCATTTAACGATATCACTATTTAACTAATTTGTTATTAAACGATTACATGTATTAATACATCACTGCTATAAAAAAATCAACAAACAAATAAAGGCGAAGGGTATGGCTTCGCTATACCCCAGCCACGGGCGCCGAAAATAATGTGGGCATGTGATGATAATCTTTAAAAAGATTTCTCAGGTGCGGCTATGACTGATTTAATGATGGAACCAAAACAAAAACGTACAATTGCTGACTTTTTTGAAAATGTAAAAGACCCAAGAGTTGAACGTACTAAGAGACACAAGCTGATAGATATAATTACAATTGCAATTTGTGCGGTTATTTGTGGAGCCGAAACATGGATAGCTATAGAAACGTATGGGCAAGAAAAAAAAGAATGGCTGGAAAAGTTTTTAGAGTTATCGAATGGTATTCCTTCTCATGATACTTTTGCAAGGGTTTTTGCAAAAATTAATCCCGCTTCTTTTCAAGAATGTTTTTTAGAGTGGATAAAATCAATTGCACAAATAACTAATGGTGAAGTGATTGCTATTGATGGGAAAAAATTAAGACGCTCATATAATAAAAAATCGTCTCAGCACGCGATTAATATGGTTAGCGCTTGGGCAGTAAGCAATCGATTAGTTATGGGACAGCTAAAGGTAGATAATAAATCCAATGAAATAACAGCAATTCCAGAACTAATAAAGGTATTAGATATTTCTGGCTGTATTGTTACGATTGATGCAATTGGTTGTCAGAAAGAAATAGTTAAGACTATAACGAAACAAGAAGGAGATTATGTAATTGCACTTAAATCTAATCAAGGAAACTTATATCAAAATGTAGAGCAGCTATTTAAGGAAGCTATTTCCGTAAGATGTAGAGGATTCAAATCAAGCAGTTACAGCACTCGTGAATTAGGACATGGGCGTGAAGAAATACGTAATTATCTTATGCTTACAGACATTTCTAATCGCATTGCAGATAGTAAAGAATGGGAAAATTTCCAAAGTATAGGTATGGTTGAATCAGTGAGAATTGTAAATGGAGAAACAACAGTTGAAACGCGCTATTATATCAGTAGTTTAAATCGAAACGCAAAAAAATTTGGGAATGCAGTTCGCAGCCATTGGAGTGTTGAAAATTCATTACACTGGATATTAGATGTTGGATTCAACGAAGATGATTGTCGCATTCGTAAAGATAATGCACCACAAAATTTTGCAGTCTTACGTCGAATAGCAGTTAATCTTTTAGGTAAAGATAAAAGTCGAAAATTTGGGACGAAAAATAAACAGTTTTTGGCATCCATGAATAACGAATACTTGGCTGATATTTTGGGGCTAAATTTATAATCATCTGCCAAATATCGAACTCGTTATAAATGTTAGTAAATCTCTAACTATGTGTGACCGATGACTTTTAAAAATCAACAGCAAGTTATCTTAAACTTCGGAGTTAATTTTTAAATTATAAATAGCAAGCACATAGAATATAAGAGCGATTACTTCTTGTTAAATATATTATTTATAAGGGCAAATTTATTACAGGCGCCCGTGGCTGGGCTATGGCTCCGCCATAGCCTTCGCCTTTATTTGTTTGTTGATTCATTGATAGTATATGAGTATTAACATAAGTTATTATTTAATGATGATTTAATTAAATTTTGATATAGTTAA
Source organism: Calothrix sp. PCC 7716 (assembly GCF_019977735.1). Taxonomy (GTDB): domain Bacteria; phylum Cyanobacteriota; class Cyanobacteriia; order Cyanobacteriales; family Nostocaceae; genus Dulcicalothrix. The sequence continues at coordinate 9,544,847 of NZ_AP025018.1, forward strand.
ATAGTTGATAATGAATAATAGTTGTATTTGAATTACGAGGCGCCGCTGTTTGACCGCTATTCCTTGCCCACTGCTAATTTAAGATGCGTTTGCCCTGGCAAACTTTAGTAAGCGCGAGTAATGACAAAACTATCAGAATTTGGGACTTAGCCAGTGGCGGGTTGTACCATACGATAATGGCACATTCCAGTAATATTTATACCCTTGCCATCAGCCCGGATGGACAAACTTTAGTTAGTGGCAGCGCTGACAACACAATTAAAATTTGGGATATACCATCAAAAACCTTACTTCACACTCTCACCGACCATTCAGACTGGGTACGCACTTTAGCTATCAGTCCCAACGGAGAAATATTAGTTAGTGGCAGCGATGACGCAACTATTAAAATATGGGACTTAAAGAGTGGTGAATTGTGCCGCACACTTACGGAACATGCAAGCTGTGTTTGGGCATTAGCCATTAGCCCTGATGGAACAACCCTAGCAAGCGCGGGTGATGATTACAACATTTTTGTATGGCGGGTGGTCTAGCAAGAAGGAAAAACAGAAATATTCTGGGTTAGTCTTAACACAGTTCTGACAATTGCAAATAAAGCATTAAGTTCCTAGTATTTGTAAAGGCAGACAGAAAAAAGTTTTTAACAAAGACTTTTGAAGACCTGAAAGCCTTGGGACGATACTGCGTCAGCATTGATTTATGTCGTATTTCGTTGTCTGTACTGTGAGTAGGCGCCCTGAATCGAAACTATAGGCGCCTTTAAAGTTCGCATCTTTTTAGTACTTATGATATACTTGTGTCGAAAGTAATAGTGACCGCATTACCGAGGTATCTAAGAAGTATCCTTGAATCGGCGCCTCTGGCATATTTTGTTACACCTATAACGAATGTTCATCGTTATCATCGTCAAGTATAGTGGCAAAAGGTAATGTATTAAAATCTATATTTTCTAGAGATATAATCGCGTTTTCAACATCTGCATTAGTGATTGTATTTTGATTAACTAGCGCTGAAAAAAGGTTGTAAGCACCTTCATACTGCTTCATAGCGTAATTAATCCAACGATTTTGATGAGCAAGCGCATCATGTAGTGCCATTACGGCTTCTGTGTAAGGGTCATACATGTATGCATCATGTAGAGAACGCATTTTCCGTAGTAAGCTATCGACGAAAACAACAGCGACTGGTTCAGAGGCACATTTTGAAAGCTGTTCCAAATCTGGCAACATTGACTTGGTGATTTCAGCGGCGCTTGCTTCTAAAGTTGTTTGTTCGGCACTCATATACTTTTTTCAGTAAGTGTATACTGATTACATATTATTGTATTCTATTTTTAGAACAAATTTATCAATAAAAACTAATAACATGCTTCCCTGAAGTTTACCCGTTTTATTCACAGGCGCCGGAAAACAATAAATATTCTGGCGTTAACCAAAGTAGAAGCAAGACTGCAAAAACTCCGAATTCCTTTATTCCCTGACCCTTGTTAGTTTAAAGGTACTATTCAATGCATATGATAGTATAAATATCTATTATTTCTTAAGTGTTTACGCACGCTACCCTGAATGACCTTTAGGTAAACGTTGTGAAAATTAAAAGTAAAGATTTTTAGTAATCAAAGAAATAAGCATCATTTAACCATAGACTAAAAATAAAACTTTTGCGTGCCTATGTCGATTCTACCTATATCAGAAGCAATAATCCGCCATAACTCCAATGCTTCATCTTATAGCCGTGGTGAAGAATACTCCAGACAGGGAGCAGCTATTGACCTGAAAAAACGAGGCAACCAAATTCAAGCGGCAGTTGAAGGTAGCGAAATTAGACCATATCAGGTCAGTATTAATTTTGATGCAGGTGGAATCACTTCTGTTTGCTGTAGCTGTGCTTACGATTACGATGGCTGGTGCAAACATATCGTTGCAACATTATTAACCTGTGTACGTTCAGAAGCAGCAATTGAAGAACGTCCTACATTACAACAGTTGTTAAGTAATCTCGACCACCTACAAACTCAAAGCTTGGTTCAAAAATTAGTAGAGAATAACCCACAATCTATAAATGATGTAGAGCTATTTGTTAGCTCAATAAATTTACCACCTTCCCCTACAAAATCTCCATCACCCAAACGTAGTACTAAAATTGATGTGGCGCCTATTCGTAATCAGGTAAAAAGAATTTTACGGGATGGATTGCGAGAATTAGAGTATGGCAGTGAAGATGACCCTTTTACCGAAGAATTATTAGCGGTAGTTGAAGAAGCACAGGAATTTGCAGAAAATGGCGATGGGAATAATGCCATCACTATCCTCGAAGCCATTACATCAACTTACGCGCAGGAGTGGGATGAATTAGCCAGTTATGGTGGTGATTGCTATTCGATTGCGGAACCTCTTAATCGCGCGTGGACAGAAGCAATTTTATGTGCAGAGATACCAAAAGAAGAAGTAGCTGATTTGCAAATAATGCTGGAGTCATGGCAGGATGAAATTGATATAGATTTTTCCATGAGTTTAGAAGCATTACGTCAAGGCTGGAATTATGAACCACTGCAACAAGTAATGAAAGGTGATACTTCTGCACAACTTTGGGCAGATACTCGACCAGACTTTGCAGATAATTTAGCTTTAATACGTTTAGAATATCTCGAACGTCAAAATCGCTATACAGAGTATTTAAATTTAGCGTTATCTGAAGGAATGACGCAGCAATACTTAACGCAGTTAGCAGCTTTGGGAAGAATTGATGAAGTTATGTCTGCTGCTCAAACCCATATGGACACAGCAGAAACAGCTTTTGCCCTTGCCAAAATATTACGAGAAGAAGGTTATTTATCAGAAACATTGCAAATAGCTCAAGCAGGATTAAACCTATCTGGAAAAAATATGTATGAATTCGCTGCTTGGACGAGCGATTTAGCACAAGGGTTAGGTCATACATCAATTGCATTAAATGCCAGTATTATCGCATTTGAAGAAAGACCATCGTTTCGAGATTACACAAAAGTTGAAAACTTGGCAGGAGAGATTTGGGAAGAAGTAAAACAAGATTTACTCGAAATACTTCGAGAATCTGAAAATTGGTTAGCTAAAGAAGCAAAAGTTGATATTTTTCTTCATGAAGGTCTAATAGATGATGCGATTAAAACAGTAAAAAAAGACACTTACTATCGCTCAGAATCAGTACACCGAGTTATGCAGGCAGCACTTGCCCATCGTCCTGACTGGGTAATTAATAATGCTGTCATACGGGCAGAAGAAATCATGAATCAGGGCAAAGCAGACCGCTATGAGGACGCAATCAAGTGGTTAAAAAAAGTTAAAGCTGGTTATTTACAACTAGGACAACAAGCTGAGTGGTCTAATTATCGTGCTTCCCTAGAATACACTCATGGGCGTAAACGTAAATTGATGGACTTATTTAATGAACTAAATAAACCATAAATAAATTTTAACTTGATGGCGCCACCGCGAAAGAAACGCGCTTTTTTATACCAAGATGCTATGACGCAATGTTTAATTTGTTCGGTTTTCACTACTATTTATTCCAGAAAACCGAATAAACATAATTTTTGTGTGCCATTGGCGCACATTTTTAGTTTTGCGCCAGCTTGAAGTTTTTCAAAGTAATAGAAAAACTGGCGCCTTAATGTGGAGTAGACTGCAATGCCTGGTAAATAGCTTCAGGATTGGCTGCAATAACCTTGAGGTAAGCCTTTGCAGTTTGGTCTGGCTCACTGCGTCCTTGCTCCCAGTCCCGCAATGTGCCAAGCGGAATATGGTAACGCGCTGCAAATTCCTCCTGCGTCAATTGCAATGCACGGCGTATGATTTTCACACGGGGGACACGTCTGGCATTGCGTAACTCGGCTTCTGTCATCGGACGGGCATCAGGGTCGCCTTCTGCTGCTGCATGAATTTCTTCTTCGCTCATGTGACGCATAGGCTCGACAGGAAAGGGACTTTCGCTACCGTCAGGTAAGACCTCAACCACCGTCCCATCCTTGTGCATTTTCGCGGTAATAATCGTTTCTTTCATGTTTTTCCGCCTTTCTGGCTGATATTAACCGAATACACTCTCCTCGTTCAGTATATGTTATGGCTGATCAGTACCCCATCACACATACCAATCAGGTTGATACGTTCTTCCCCATAATCTTCACGCTCATCAAAGCGTTCTATGCCAAAAGGGTCATTAAACGCTTTGATTGCTTGAGAAAAACTAACGCCATGTTTTTGCCAATTGGTAATGGCTTTGTTGTTATCCCATTCAAATTTATCTGAATCATCCATAATATACGGGATACCAGTAGTTTTGTCAATTGACCACTGGAAATGAAGCTTAGTATGAACAGGGCATTCAATGGCGCCCACGCCCATCCCACAGTATAATCCCATTTGCACTTGATGATTTTTATGTTTTTTACGCACTTCGCTCTGATGCTTGAATTATGCGCTCTGCAACAATATCTATATGTGAAGAAAGCCAACACCTTTGAATTCATGCTTCTGCAAATGTAACTAGTTTTATATCATTATTTAATTAACGGCGCCTATGAGATTTTCAACAAGGGGCATCTCTATAATTTGAGAGCTTTTGCAATATAATTGTCAGGTGTGGTTTTTGTACGTGGCACCAAAGCTGAATAGTTTTGGTCAGCGATAATAAACTATAAATTTACTACTATTTACTCTTCAACATTAGAGCGTTTATTTGTTCATTATCAATATCTATACCAAGACGTTCTAAGTAAGGGCGTAAATTAATTTGAATAAACAAATCTTTCAATTCGGAGGCAATTTCTTCAGGAGGGTTGCCAGATAAAGCCGTTGCAATTAAGCGTTCTGCCGCTTTAAAGTCTCCACATTCTATAGCGAGGGTGGCAGCACTACGATGTAAAACTGAACGAGTTGGTTCTGCATCTAATTGATGAGCAATTAATGCCGCAGCTTCTTGCTCCAAGTCAAAAGCTTGTTTGGTAAGTAACGAAGCTTGTTCCAAATCGCCTCGAAGTTTTGCTACAAAGGCGGCTTCCGCTAAATCCATCGCTGTGGTATGTTTTTCTTTGATTTGACTCATTTTATGGCGAATGTTGATATTGGTGTACTAAATTCAACTACTATAACGTAAGCAGGATATTGACCATCAGAGGGTTTCGTTTGTTCTTTTTTTTGTTTAACTCTGGCTTTAACACGACTTGAATCACCTGAACGTATACCAGATACCTCTAATCTAACTCTATTTTGAAAAGGTAATTCTTCATCTGGCTCTAAGGCGCCTAACCAGTAATCAAACCCTGTACCTTTGGCGGAACGTTCAATAACTGTTAAATTTGTTAGCTCCCTAACAACTAAGAACGCAATACCGCGCCTCTGCTTGCTCTGTAGTAAACTCTTCATCGTTCCAACAACGTAACATTTGTTCGGTAACAGGTTGCCAGTATAGGTTAAATTTGGCATTAAAATCTCCATCGATTGTGATTTCCACACCTTGATTGTGCCCCTGTTCTTCCAAGCATACCGCACAAGCTTCTGCCAATGCTGCTCCAAACGAAGGAGTAATAGCAGGTAAACCTTGGGCTAAATCTGTAATAACAAGTTCTTGAGGTTTGTTCAAGATTAAATAGGTTTTTACTAAATTAAGTTCAATTGTACTCTAAATTATTGATTTTAAGGCGCCGAGGTTGCCTCTCTCTTAAAAGAACTAATATCTTGGGCTAATTATAGAATTGAGTCCGCAATTAAAATAGTCGAATACTGTCAGTACAAAAAATACAATAGTATTTATATTTACTTGAACTTTTGCTAGGAATTTTGAGTTTGATAATAAGAGTTGGTGCGACTAAAACAAAACCTTTTATAGATAAGGAATAGAGCTTTTGATAGCGTTTTATTTGGCGCCAAAATAAATGGTGTAAAAGTGGTGTAACTGTATTTTAGTAGCCTGAAACCCTTGTAAATAAAGGAACTTGTTCAGACTGAAAATCCTCGTGTCACGAGTTCAAGTCTCGTTCCTGGCATAAACGACAAAAGCCCCGTGAAGCAAGAGTTTCCGGGGTTTTTTAGTATCCAAAAAAGTCCATTTCAGCCATTCCTAATGGTGTAAGTTTGGTGTAATTTTATCCCACGTTGGCCGTTTTTGGACGTAGTTAGACTAATTTTGGGGGTAAATTGGGGGTAAATCAAGGCGCCCTGATTAACCCATTTACAGGAGTTTTTTATGACTTCTCAAAACTCTGAGTCTAAATCGCCCAAAGGAACCGTCCAGGTTAAAAGCTCGAACGAACGGTTGCAACTTGTGTTTCGCGTCTGCGGCAAACGGTACTATCTGTCTACAGGATTTATAGATAGTGTTGCCAACCGCAAAGTCGCTATGGCAAAGGGCCAACTAATTGAGCTAGATATTTTATCTGGCAATTTTGACCCGACTTTGGCGAAGTATAAGCCAGAACATTTAGTGGACAAGGTTACACCATTAATTACACCAGTTGTAGAAGAAGTGGCGCCGTCGTTGGCTGATTTATGGGAAAGTTACACCGAGTTTAGGCGCCCAGGTTTATCTCCAAGTACTTTGGCGAAGGATTATAAAAAAGTCGCGCGCTGTGTTAGCATCCATCTTCCGGTTAATACATTAGATAAAGCAGTAGTAATCCGCAATTGGCTAAACGCCAACAGAAGTCCTGATGCATCGAAACGAATGTTAACACAATTATCTGCTTGTTGTGATTGGGCTGTTAAGTCTGAGCTAATCAAGGAAAATCCCTTTGAAAATATGGCTAGCGACATAAAGTTACGCAAAGGCAGTAGGGAAGATAATGATATAAACCCCTTTAGCATTGAAGAGCGTGACCGCATTATTACAGGATTCCAAAACAGCGCCCGTTACAAATACTATGCTCCCTTCATTGAGTTTCTATTTATTACAGGTTGCAGACCGTCCGAAGCTGTTGCTTTGCAATGGAAGCATATAAGCAATGACTTTCGTACTATAAAGTTTGAGCAAGCAGTAGTCGTTTCTGAGTCAGGGCTAGTTTGTAAGAAAGGTTTGAAAACTCAGAAAAAACGGACTTTCCCTATCAATGAACGGTTGGCTGCATTGTTGAAAGCGATTAAACCAAGTGGCGCCTGTGCTGATACAAAAGTATTTCCCTCACGTGAAGGAACTTGGATAGATACACGTAACCTCAACACAAGAGGCTGGACAGCAGTTATTAAAGAGCTAGATGGTATTGAGTACAAGAAACTTTACCAAACTAGGCACACTTTTATTACGCTGGCGCTTAGAAATGGGATGGATGTAAAAGACGTAGCGAAACTGGTAGGTAATTCACCAGAAATTATCTATCGACACTATGCAGGGCAAAGTCGAGAGATTATTGTGCCTAATTTCTAATTTCATTCTTTTACTGCACAGATTAAAAGGTTCGTTATGAGGTAAGCTGAAATAGATAATGCGAGCTTACCTCTATATATTGTTTGATTTTTGCATGGAGGGGTCACTCGCTACGCTATGGGAAAACTGCGTTTACGCTCAAATTGTCGCGCGTCACGAATCAGGAAACAGCAGGCTTTCGTAGTCCCTTGCGCCATCTAGAACGTGAAGAACTTCAATCTGGTTTTCATTGATGCGGTAGAAAATTAGGTAATTTCCATAGACGCGACGGCGAACACCGAACCGCTCATAACGTGGTACAAGGGGGTAAGCACGGGGCATATCTCCCAGTGAACGGCAGCGGTCGAGCAATTCCGAGATAAAAGTTATCGCCCTCTCTGGATTGTCCATCTTGATAAAGTCGCCAATTTCGGCCAAGTCCGCCTTTGCGGCAGCCGTGATTACCACCTTCATACGGAATCACCAAAACGCTCACGCAATTCAGCCCTTACTTCGTCAAGCTCTTGCACCCGTGCAGCTTCAGCATCAGCAAGCCCCCGTGCTATCGCGGTATCGATTTTTGCCAGTCGTCTGTCTCGTTCCATCATGCCGCGAAGTGCTTCGCGGATAATTTCGCTATTTGAACCATACAAGCCGGATTCTACCTTGCGGCGCACAAAATCCGCCATCTCAGAAGGCAGGGTGATCGATAGTTTCTCAGCAGGTTGCATCAGCACAGCTCCTAAACGCGGTCTATAAGTAGTATTTTATAGCATATAATACTACCAAAGCATCTTGAATATAAGGATTTCCATATTTCTTTTGAAATCATTGGGAGACCCGCAGTCACTAATTTCTAATTTCACTTCTCTATTCTTGAATGGACAAGCACCGCAGCGAAGCTTGCCCTATCCCGTATGGCAGTCAGCTTGCGCGTGATGTGGAATTCAAAGGGTGGATAAAAGTTTCGGCGCCGCTCCAAAAGTCACTATACACATTCATCTGTAATTTTAGTAACCAAAAACATTCAGTCTAAGTATTTATATTGATAAAAAATCGACTTTTTATTTTTTGGCTTAGTATATAAATTTACTTTTATGCTGTTTTGTCAGCATTGTATAGACGAGTTAAGGGGGCTGGCACTCTTATAAATATATAGTCAAAATACTACTTTACGCAAATAACAGACCAAGACTTCTCACCTTGGTTCACCGAACGGCAACAGCTGCCGTTCGGTAGAATGGTTTAAAATAACTTCACAACAATTGGAAAAGTCTACTTTAATCTGGTATCTTTATAAAGAAGTATTAGCGATGGTTGAGAATAATCCTAATGCTATTAACGACCGTTTGGATTTGTTAGTCAGTGAAGGAAGTGTAGCAAGGATTTAGGGGTAATCTGTCCCCAGATTTTAGTACTAGTTTGAAGAGATAAATGTAGTAATAAAAGGGAAAGTTGACGTAGCAAATATAATTAATAATCCTGGGATTATCAGGAAGCCAGCAAAAAACGAACTTGTTATCCGGTTAAATACTATTCTAATCTGGAATATTAACTTTTCATTCGTTTGCTCAACCAGTTTATAGTAAATAAGTATTAGTTAACGGTGCCTGCAAGTTAGTTGAAATAGAAATGATAAATACAATTGGGCGCCATGCTACAAATAAACATGGCACCCTAATTTAGTAATTGATTATTTTTTAAAATTCAGAGTCTTTATATAAGTGACTCCGTTTGATAACGAAATGTAACATACTATTTAGATTCTCATCAAATAAGAAATATTCGTTTATATTTAATGTTTTCTTTAGATTTGCTTGCTAGGAATGCTTGGATAGGGTTTGAATTATCTTAAAAACTAGAAACTTGGCTTCGTTGTGTAAGTTCTGCTGGTAAATCACCCATTAATTGTTGGTATTGTAGAGAGGTTTTGATGAATGTCTCTAAAAATACCAACAAAGTCAATATACTGATATAGGAGGATAAAGCTATTTATTTTGAGACAAATCTAGAGTTGATTCGCAAAGATATTTCATCTTCTATTACATCAAACGTCAAGGGTTGAGAATTAATTTTTAATCGTTCGTTCCCATCTACCCATAAAGTCAACCACGGATATTCACTCATTATCCCATTCAAAGCAGCAATTCTTTGCGGTGTGGGTGGATGGCTACTATTAACTGTATAGTCGGAAGGTAAACGAGAAAGTAACTTAAATACTCGTAAACCGCCATTGACATCGTAACCTGCTGTACTCATATATTTGTAACCAACTTCATCAGCTTGAAATTCTTGTTGACGACTTAATGCTTGTAGTGCATTATCAAACTCTTGTTTTTTCTGAAGCATAATTCGCTGTTTGATGACATCTTTTTTGGCTATTGATATTGGTTTATCAGATTTTTGTTTTTCTGCTACAATCCAGTTAGTAAACTCTTCGTCTGCTTCTTTCAATAATCTATCTTTTAAACTAGACTCAAGTTCAATTTGCTGTGCTGCGTGGCGTTGTGTATGGTGAGCTAACTCATGACTGATGATAAAAGCTAATGCTGCATCATCACCGTGTATTTGGTCTAATAAGCCTTTATAAATTACTATTTTATTTAATTCGCCAGCGTATGCATTTATATCATATTTATCGCTAACTTCAAAACGCCAAGGATGGTCATCAAGTCCATTCGCGCGAATTACTTTTTCTGCAACGCTATAAACCCACTGTAAGTCAGTCTTTTTTTGTTGTGTTTGTGGAGTAGATATTGATGAGTTTATATTTGATAATTCTGGTAATGTAACTAGTGCTTGGGCAAAGCTTGGTGTATTAAGGTTTAGTAAGATGCTGCTGCTAAATCCTAATGTGGTGAAGAGAATTTTGCGAATGTGTGAGGTTTTCATAATTGTAAATGTTGCTGTTTGTTGGTTGAATATCTTTGATAATGTCTACGAGATAACAATGGTATTTTTATGCAATTGTGATTTTAATATTTAGGCATTTATTGCCAAAAAGCGGGCAAATTGCCCGCATTAAAAGTATTTTCAGCGTACACGTTCTGGATAAACACCGAAAGAATCAAAGAAATTAACAGCTTCTGTGGTTAATTCTCCTTGTGTTACAGCTGCCATCAAATACATTCGTCCTTTGACTATAAATCCCCGATATTGTCCTGTTGTTCCATCAGTATGTTGCACTAGCAACTCTAAACCAGGGTATTCACCAACTTCCAAATTAGTGCTTCTCACGATTTTCCCTGTACTGGTCATTTCTCCTCGCATTGAAGTCTGTAATGCTTCACGAATTTGGTCAGCAGATAAATAAGCTGCTTGAACTGGCATATCTCTGTGGAGAATAGCGTAGGCAGTTTGGCTTGTGTCACTCCATGAGATTAATTTCCTATATTGATTTTCTTGTACAGAACCAGGCATCTGAATAGAAAAATCTCTCTCTGGTCCCCAGTAGGTGTCATTGAGCGCAATTTGATTCGATGATGCTAATAATGTTGATTCAGATTTATTGACTTCGGTTTTTGATAAGCTAATTGCTTGTGCTTTTGGAAGACAAGTTGAAGTTAGTAACACTAGAGTTGTCAGTGCCAATTTCCATGCTTTCATGTTATTATATCCTATGAATATTTAGGGTAAGTTCTATTGTATGAACCCCTTCATAGGGAGATACGAATTAATTTACGTATAATTATGCAGGTTGTGAAATATTTTTTTGATTTTGTTGAAGAATAATGTGATACTGTATGGTGCCTACCCTACAAGAAATTTTGGGATGTTTTTTGATTTGGAAATAATAGTAGATTTGGCGCCAGTAGAAATGCCTTCTTGTTGTGTCATCCCTTGTACCCGGATTTCTCACAAAGATTTTAAATATTAGCCAAAACGCTTGTGACACTTAGGTTTTAGCTAAAATACCCTATTCCATACTGTTATAATTCGTGCTGTGTTTAAAACGCTTGAAATGAAAGCTAGATAAAGCTTTCAGCAATAATAATGGCGCCGCTTGTGAGAAATGCGGGTGTAGCGTGAGTTCGGCAACCGTCTTGTTTTTAGACTTACAAAAGATATGCCGATAGTTATGGCGCTAAGGAATTTGTCCACCAAGCTGGTGGACGAATGACTCATCCAGGTAGGCTTCTGCGAAAGCCCGCATATAAAGCAGGTTAGTGCGACTTAGGATGATAGCAAAACTATTCTTCGATTAACAGGAAATCTCAGCAATCAGTCAGCAATGCGGTTATTTGCGATAGCCGAGATAGGAGAATTTGCTTCAATTAGATTAGCATTTGCTTGGATTCGGAGTATTAACGTGCCATTAATTCTTGGGCAAACAAATTTTTTTCTAGAATTTGATGTTTGTTTTTATCGTTCTAAACTCGAATTTGAAATTAAGCCTAAGCAAGAGTAAAATATTTTGACTCTTAGCGCTTGATGTTGTCACACAAACGCCTATCTTCTGGACTGACGTTGGGGTTATTTTGCAGGTAGTCGTGTAGCCAATTGCAACTGCGTTTCATTAGTTTGTTTGGATTAAGTTCCCACAAGATAACTTTTCCTCCACTATGTGCAGCAAGCATTTGCCCATCATAACTGAAGCTAACGCTTTCTGGATATATCTCATTTGGAATTAGGGTTGTTAGTAAGTTACCTTCTCTACTCCAAAGTTTGATAGTTAGGTTTCGATCAGTACCAGTAGCTGAAGCTATCATTTTTCCGTCAGGGCTAAAATTAACATACTTTACTTCTTTTTCATGATACAGAGTTTTTATCAATGTTCCATCTAGCTTCCAGAGTTTTACTGTATTATCATGACTTGATGAAGCAATAATCTCACTATCAGGGCTGAAACTTACACTATTAACTGTTCCATTATGCCCCTCTAAAGAGAGAGATTTTATGCTCTTTAGATGCCATAAGTTTATACTTCCATCATTCCCGGTAGATATAATAATTTTGTTATTAGAGCTAAAATTTATATTTGTAATATAAGGAGAATAATTATCGCTTCTTTTCTCGATTTTATCTTTAAAAATATGTTGAAAGGTGTTAATTAACTTACCTTCACTACTACTAATTTTAATAGTCGAATTTCCATATGAATATGAAGCAACCAATTTGTTGTCATAACTGAATTTTATATAGTCATTTTTTTTACTTTTAAAAGAATGAAGTAATTTATTATCTGTACTCCAAACTTTAAAAGTTATATCATAATCGTTTAATTGAAGATTGATAGCTTGATCTATAGGGAGATTATTAACTTTAGTTTGTGGGCAGTAAATTAACTCTGTAGACTCCAATTGAATATAATTATGTTCTTTTTCTTGACTATGGCATTGAAGTTTTTTTACCAACTCTCCCTTCCAATTTAAGAGATAATAAATTCCATTCTTACTTACCGTGATTATTTTTCTGTTATCAATAGAAAATATATCTTCAGTAGGTTCTATAGCGTCAGTAGTACTATTTAACGACCATAATCTGATAGTCTTATCAAGACTTGCTGAGGCGATAATTTTTCCATCAGGGCTGAAACTTACACTGCTCACGGCTTGTTGATGACCTTTATAGATTTTAAATGCTATCCCCCTTGCTTGTAGTTTTGAACTACCATCTGAGATAATATCACTTGCTCGAAAAATCAACACTTCCCAAACTATTATAGTACCATCATGACTTACTGAGGCGATTTTCTTACCATCAGAGCTAAAAACAACTCTGTAAACGCCACCAGAATGTCCTTCTAGGGTATCAAGTAAAGTGCCGTTTCGATTCCAAAGTTTAATAGTACCATCAGTACTACTTGAGGCAAGAATTTTTCCGTCAGGACTAAAAGTAACATCCATAACCCAATTATTATGTCCCTTGAATGAGGAAATTAATTTTCCATCTAAACGCCATATTTTCACTGTATTATCTGCACTAGAAGATGCTACAGTTTTACCATCTGGACTAAAGCTGACTCTAGTAAAAAATATACTTGGTGCATCAGTATCACCATGCCCTTTTAGTGTAGTAATCAAATGACCGTCATCCATACGCCACAATTGTGAAGTTCCATCATCAAGAGCAGCAGCAAGTATTTTGCCATCAGGGCTAAAGTTTACTCTGTAAACTTTGCTGTCGTGTTGAAATGTTTTAATTAAAGTCCCATCTAATTTCCAAAGTTTAATAGTTCTATCAAAACTAGCTGAGGCAATCGTCTGTCCATCAGGACTAAAAGCTACATCTATTACAAAATCTTTATGTCCCTTAAAAGTCCTTATTAAACTACCATTAGTGTTCCAAAGTTTTATTGTTTTGTCAAGGCTGGCTGAAGCGATGATTTTTCCATCTGGACTAAAACTTACACTAATAATACCATCACTATGTCCTTCCACACGGTTAAATTCTTCTACTCCATAGACAGCTTGAAGCATAGCAATTGTAACTTTAGTTTGGATATCCTGATTTACTAGAAATGTTGTTTGTAATTTTTTTTGTGCTTTTAAACTTTCTAGCAGAGCCTCTAACTTTTGGTTTCCAATCAATAAAGATTCTGAAGATTTACTGATAACATCAATTTGATTGATTTGTGCTGACCACCATCCCAATCCAGCAACCCCAGCAAAAATCAAGGCAATCACCAAGAACACTACAAGTCCTAAAATAGTGCGTTGCCTTCTCTGTAAACGTTCCAGCCTCTCCTTCTCCCGTAACTCCACACTTCTCTCAATAAACCATCGCTGCGGTTTACTAACTTCCCCACTCCTTTGCTGTAACCAATCCTCTGCTACAGCCAAAGGCGCCCCTCGCAACAAAGCCCCATCATCTCTGTTACTATCCACCCATTGCTGCAACGCCACCATCAAACCTTGTTGCCAAATGCGGAACTTGCGGTTTTCCTGCATCCATCCTCGCAACATTCCCCAATGGCGAATCAATGCCTCATGAATGACTTCCACTGTTTCCTCATTGGTTGACTCATTGCGGTTCGTCACCACCAACCGCTCAGAAGCCAAGCATATCACCAAATCCCAATTATCTAACCCCACTTCCTCACTTGTCGCTAACCTGCGGGTATCTTCTGTACCTTCCCCCGGTTGTACCAACTGAATAAACACCTGTTGCGCTTTTGAACGTTCCGACTCGCTCAAGTTTCCATAAACTGCCTCTGCATAATTTGCCAGCGCTTTTTCTATACCGCCAATTTCATCATAGGCTTGATGCGTCAACTTTCCTGCATGCTGGTGCTTCCACAACTGGCTCAATGTAAATTCTAGCAAAGGCAGGCGCCCATCCCCTTCTTGGATATCATCAATTATGGTATTGCATAAACCTTGCTCAAACTCAAAGCCCAACTTTTTTGCAGGGAGTATTATGGCTTGCTCCAATTCCTCTCGACTCATCCGCACAACAGGTTCTAATTGATACTCTTGCAACAACGCACAACCAAAAGGTTCGTAATCATCGAGTGCCTTACTTAAAAAATCTGCTCTAATGGTTAATAATAAGGTAAAGAATGGTGTGTTTTTGACGGCTTGCAGCAACCCATCCAAGAATATCTTACGTTCGTTTGCATCTGTATAAAGTGTATAAATTTCTCGTTTAATTGAAGATTGTAATAGCTTTGACGCACCCTACCAGTTAATTCTAATCAATTATTTTACCGAAGGAGCAAGTATGAGGTCTATACAAATGACAAGTGAAAAAGCTTGTAATATTCTGAGAGAGGAACATCATCCCCTTGATGCTATCTTTGCTCCTAAAACTATTGCTGTAATTGGCGCCAGCGACAGAGAAAATAGTGTTGGACATACTGTGCTTTGGAACCTAATTAGCAACCCCTTTGGCGGTACGGTATTTCCAGTCAATCCCAAACATCACAGTGTCCTTGGTATTAAAACTTACCCTCAAGTGGGCGCCATTCCAGAAGCCGTAGATTTAGCAATTATTGCCACACCTGCTTTGACAGTTCCATCTATTATAAGTGAATGTGCCGACTCAGGTGTTAAGGGCGCAATTATTCTTCCTGCTGGGTTTAAAGAAACGGGAAAAATTGGCGCCAGCTTAGAGCAGCAAATATTAGAACAGGTACATCGAGGTAAAATGCGCCTGATTGGACCTAACTGCTTGGGTGTCATTAATACTCATATCGGTTTAAATGCCACATTTGCTAGCAGCATGGCTTTACCAGGTAAAGTTGGATTTATTAGCCAAAGCGGCGCCTTGTGTACGGCGATTTTGGACTGGAGTTTTCGCGAAAATGTTGGTTTTAGCTCATTTATTTCGATTGGTTCAATGCTTGATGTTGGCTGGGGCGATTTAATTTATTACCTCAGTGAAGACCCGACTACAGAAAGTATTTTGATTTACATGGAATCGATTGGTGATGCCCGCTCATTCCTTTCTGCCGCGCGGGAAGTTGCTTTAACTAAACCGATAATTGTGATTAAGGCTGGACGAACAGAAGCTGGAGCTTCTTCAGCAACTTCCCATACAGAAGCATTAACTGGAAGTGATGCAGTGTTCGATGCAGCATTGCGACGATGTGGAGTATTACGAGTTAATAGTATCTCCGACTTATTTGATATGGCAGAGGTGTTAGCAAAACAACCTCGTCCCAAGGGTTCACGACTGACTATCATTACCAATGCTGGAGGACCGGGAGTATTGGCAACTGATACATTAATAACCGATGGTGGGAAATTAGCAGAATTATCTGAACAAACTTGTGATGCACTCAACCAAATTTTACCAGCAAGCAATCATAGTAACCCAATCGATTTGTTGGGGGATGCTGACCCAACTCGTTATACCCAAGCACTTGAAATTGCAGCCAAAGACCCGTCGAGCGATGGGTTGCTTGTTATTCTTACACCTCAAGCAATGACCAACCCAACTCAAACCGCGCGTCAATTAAAACCTTATGCCCAAATTGGTAAACCAGTACTGGCTTCTTGGATGGGTGATACTGACGTGCAAGCAGGAGCAGAAATTCTCAACCAAGCTTCCATACCCACATTCGCGTTTCCCGATACCGCAGCAAAAATATTTAACTACATGTGGCGTTATAGTTATAACTTACAGGCTTTATATGAAACTCCCATACTTTCTTTCTGTACAGATATAGATACATGTAGCCGTATTTTAGCCCAAAACATTATTCAAAAAGCAAGGCTTGATGGTAGAACTTTGCTCACAGAAGTCGAGTCCAAACAAGTTCTTGCTGCTTACAATATTCCTGTTGTGGAAACATATATTGCAACAAGCCCACAACAAGCAGTTCAACTAGCTAATCAAATTGGTTATCCTGTTGTTCTCAAAATATTTTCTGAAACTATCACTCATAAAACAGATATCGATGGCGTACATTTAAATCTACAAAATGCTTCTTCTGTAGAAGAGGCGTATAATCAAATTCAAGCAGGCGCCAGAGACTTCTTAGGTGTTACCGTCCAACCAATGGTAGATTTAACCAACAGCTACGAACTAATTCTTGGTAGCAGCATTGACCCACAATTTGGTCCAGTACTGTTATTTGGTTATGGTGGACAACTAGTTGAAGTATTTCAAGATACAGCCTTGGGACTCCCTCCACTCAATACAACGCTCGCGCGAAGAATGATGGAGCAAACACATATATATAAAGCACTCAAAGGCGTTCGCGGTCGAAAACCAATTAATATAGAACTTTTGGAGCAAATTTTAGTACAATTTAGTCAACTAGTGGTAGAGCAACCTTGGATTCAAGAAATAGATATAAATCCTCTTTTAGCAAAACCAGGAATAACTCAACATTCCCTTATTGCCCTTGATGCTCGTATCGTCCTCCATGACTTAAACAAGAACCAAACCCAATTACCAAAACCCGCAATTCGTCCTTACCCAACACAATATGTATCGAATTGGACAATGAATAATGGTACATCCGTAGTAATTCGTCCGATTCGTCCAGAAGATGAACCGCTAATGGTTCAATTTCACAAAACTTTATCTGAAGAAAGCGTTTATTTTCGGTACTTCCATTTAATTAAATTGAGTCAGCGCATAACTCACGAACGTCTGACACGCATTTGTTTTATTGATTACGACCGAGAAATGGTACTTGTAGCTGATTATCAAAATCCAATTACTCAACAACACGAAATTTTAGCAGTCGGGCGCCTAACCAAGGTTGATGGCGCCAACACAGCAGAATTTGCGATGTTAGTTAGCGACCGCTTCCAATGTCAAGGACTAGGAACAGAGTTACTTAAGCGACTGCTACAAATCGGACGTGATGAGCGTTTAAAAGGAATATTCGCCGACATCTTAATAGAAAATATTGGGATGCAAAAAATTTGCGATAAACTTGGATTCCAAAAACACAGCCAATGTCAAAATTCTATCGTTCAATTTGGAATTAATTTTGAATGATAAATTCTCAACGCATATTTGCAGTTCGTTACAAATACAGGATATAAGCTTACTTAAAAATTCTTAGTATGTTTATTTACTAATGCCAGTAAGTAGTTATGTAATATTTTATGCGACATTTTGAAGTGCGGAATATGGGTTGTAACTATAAGTAATATCTGAAAATCCGTTTTGTAATTGTTGATCAAACCAATCTTTAACTTGTGTATGAAGTGTAGGATGATTTCCTTTGAGGGCTAAAACATAGTCAGCTTTGGCGTTAAAAATTTGAGATGCAATTGCGGTTTGTGTACCCATTGCATCAATAGTAATAATGCATCCAGCTATATCTAATAATTCTAGTAATGCAGGAATTGCAGTAATTTCATTCGATTTATCAGCTACTTTTACTTGCCCCAAAACAAGACGATGTTGACTTGACCACGCACTAACTATATGTAAAGCAGATTTTTCTTGTTCTCTATCGTAAGAACCTTTAAGAGTCTTACCATCAATTGGAATTACCTGTGCGCCAACTGTTTCAACTATTGATTTTATCCAGCTTTGAAAACATTGCTCAAATACTTTTGGGTTAATGCGTTCAAATACTCGCCGTGCAGGTATCATGACCAGGGATACCCCAAGGTAAATCTAAAAATTCCTTCAACCAATCGTGCTTGCTCAACCCATAATTCTGCATATCTTCCCATCCTTGACCTCCCGCAATTACCGACAATATTCCAATAATTAAAATATCTGTTAACAAATGATAACGAGTTCTTTCTACGCGGGGTCTTTGATGTCACTAAAAATTAATTTCATTTCTTTTGTTAGTGCAGCAGCGCTAGCTAAACTTAAATTATTAGAGCTTTTAGTAGTAGGCTTTTCTGATTTCAAACCTAATGCCATGAGACTTCCCCCTTGATATAATAAAAATAGATGCTTTACTCCAACCCGCGTGTACTGTAAGCGTCTAGCTTGTTAAAAGTACCTGCTTATTTTATGTCAAACAGGAGTAAGTAAGCAAAATATTTATACATTTTAATAAGCTCAAACTTTTGAAATGTAAGAACAATAGTATGTACTTCCAGCCTTAATAATATGTTTATTCTAAATAATTATTGAGTACTACAAAATTGACCTAGACACACATTTTAGTTAAATAATATGTATAATTAAATACAATTTTAGATGCGCTTACCCTGCTTTATTTGAAAAATTGTTAAGTGCAGCTTGCAAAATTTTTGAATACAAAAGAACTAACTTCAAATAGGCTTATTTTTAATATTTACGGGTATAATAACGATTAATTACTCAAATTATACGGAATTGTAAGCGCGTGCTTTATTGGGTTTGCAAATGTCAAATACTTCATACCTAGAACTAATTAACCTATAAAAATGACTGAAATTGAAATACCAAACCTTCTGATTATTGAAGATTTTTTAGATACACAGTGGGTTATTTTTCAAACATTGTTGTCAACAGTTAAATGGGATGACAGCATGAGTGCGCGTAAAACAGCATCCTTTGGTGTCCCGTACAATTATTTACAAATGAGTTATGCTCAGGTGCCGATGCATCCACATCTTGTGCCCATCCAGGCTAAACTATTAAGTCAACTTGGGGTTAATTTTAACAATTGTTTACTGAATTATTACGAAACTGGTAATAATAAGATGGGTTATCATTCTGATGACACAAGCGCCTTGCAACCAGGAACTGGTGTAGCAATTGTATCACTTGGACACCCTCGTAACATCACTTACCGCAATAAGAAAAATAAAAATATACGGCACAATTTTACGCTCTTGCCTGGTTCACTGTTATATATGGACAACTCGGTTCAAGATGAATGGGTACACGCTATAAATAAACAAAAAAGGGCTGATTCACGAATTAGTCTTACCTGGCGTGCTTTTGATGTAAATGAATTTGGTTAAGTATACAAACAGTGTCATAAGTCACCGTAATGTAAAACGGAGCTTTTCTCGCAGGGTGGCATCTATTAAAGTCTCAAAATATTTAAGATTCTAGCCTTCGGCAAATGCTCCGCATTACGCTACGCGACTAATGACAATTTATAGGTTTTACGATGCTTGGGATATTAATTGGTTGGCTATTTGCTGTGCTTGGTTGATGGGGATGGCGAAACCTAGTCCTTGGGCGCCTTGAATAATAGCAGTATTAATACCTATTACTTGTCCGCGTTGGTTTAATAGTGGTCCTCCTGAGTTACCTGGGTTAATAGCTGCGTCTGTTTGAATAAAGTTGACGTTGCGACCACGGGCGCCTATATCACGACTGCTTCGACCTGTTCCGCTTATAATGCCTACAGTGACGGTGTTGTCTAAACCGAGGGGGTTGCCTATTGCTATTGCCCACTCACCTGGTTTGAGTCGGTCGGAGTTACCCATATTTACAACAGGTAAATTGTTAGCTTGAATTTCTATAACTGCTACATCCATACGTCGGTCTTCTCCTACTACTCTACCCGAATAACGGCGCCCCGAAGTGAGGGTTACTGTTACTCGGTCGGCGCCATCTACTACGTGAGCGTTTGTTAGAATTAAACCATCTCGCCTAAATATAAATCCTGAACCTGTACCACGTGCAACTCTCCTACCGCTAAAGCTATCGGAATTTTGAAAGGTACGCGATGAGTCAATTCGTACAACGGCAGGGCCTGTTCGTTCAACTGCCGTAGCAACAAAATTATTATCATTAGCAGCGAATGATGGAGATGACTCGAAAGGTACTTGTGTTGATGCTGGAACAACTTGTGGTCCTAAAAAAGCAGCCATTGCTCCAAAGGTTAATAAAGATAAAGTAGCTACTGTACTTTTTTTAGCAGTAAAAGACATTGCAATTATCCTAGTGTGAGTAAGTAAGTATCTTAGAAACCCGGTTTCTTGCTTATTAAGCGTTTGAAAATATCCAAACCAGCTTGACTAGTTTCATCAAGTAGTTTTGGGTCTACGGTTTTATCGTTCGGTGAATGGTAGTTTGGCTCCATACCTCGATAGAAAAACAGAATAGGTACACCTTTGGCTGCGAAGGGAGCATGGTCACTGGCGCCGTTTGCATAGCTGGCACCGAACAACTCAGCTTTTGGTTGGACAACTTGGGCTAATTTGGTTAAATCTGAACTACCACCAATTAGCAATTTGTTGTTCACTCCAACCATATCAAAGTTCATCATCCCTTTTAGTTCACTAAGGAACTGTGGAGTCGCAGCGTCAACAAATGCGCGCGAACCATGCAAACCGTCTTCTTCTCCATCAAAAGCAATAAACCAAGCTTGACGAGCTAAGGGTGTTTTTGAAACTTTTCGCGCAATATCAAGTACTACCGCAGTTCCCGAAGCATTATCATTTGCTCCTGGGGCGCCTTCTACTGAGTCAAAATGACCACCTAATATAACGCGCGGTTGTGTAACACCTTCTTGATAAGCGATGACATTACGTCCTGTAACATCAATGTTTTGACCGTTAGCGTTGAGGTTAATAGGTGACCGTTCAGGGGGCGCCTCTGCATAAAGCTTGTTGCCTTCATCACCTGATATACCTAAAACAGGTATTTGTGAGTTTTGAGTCAGCGTACCATATGTAAGGTTGCCAGCTTTATTATTAACTATGACTACACCAATGGCGCCTGCATCTATAGCATTAGTAACTTTTTCTGAAAATCGTATTTCACCGCGTTTAACAAGTGCTATTGCTCCTTTGACGTTAACTGTGGCAAAATCGTTTGCACGCCCAAAGTTAGGGACTGTTACAAGTCTTGCTGAAAGTTTACCAGGCGCCGAACCTTTAAATGCACTGGCTTTAATGTTTCTTCCATCTACCGTTAAACTTGAGCCAAAGTCCCGAAATTTAGAGTAGGTAAAGGTTTGAATACGAGTTCTGTAACCAGCTTTGCGATATTGCTGTTCTATATAAGCACTGGCTTTTTCGTTCGTAGGAGTACCAGCAACGCGCGGCCCCATATTGACTAAGTTTTGTACATCTGTATAAGCTTGACTATCAGTTTGATTTTGAGTTTTTTGTTTAACGGTTGGTTCTACTGCATTTATTATGTTAGATTGAATCGCACAAGCTGGAGGTATGATAAATAATGACGTTGCCAGTACAACCTTAAGCCAGGATTTAGTTTGTGGTTTTACGGACATAGAGTGTGTAAGTGCTGTATATCTATAGTGTGTAAATTAAATATGACAAAAAAATGTCAGCATATGTTTTCAGACAAAAAACGAGATATTATTAAATACCTCTTTTGTTCGGTTATTACTACTCTTTAGTACGGTTATAATCTACAGCTTCAGTTAACTTGTCTTCTTTCTTCTCACTAATCTGATAGCGGTATATCTTATTTTCAGATTGTCTTGCCTTACCTTCATAATAAACGAAACTTTGACGTTTTTTTTGATGTTAAAGCAAACCACTTTGTCAAATTATGCTCATATGGTAATATAATAAAAACTCTATACTTACATATTTATATAATTTAACAACAATGATTAAGAATACACATAAAATTGTAGGAATCGCAGCTAATGGCGTATTGTTAACTCTTTGCGTAATACCGCACGCTCAAGCTTATCAATTATTTACAGACCGCAATAGTTGGAACAATGCCACACAGAACCAATCATTAGTAACAGAACAATTCAATGAAGAAGACTTTGTAACACCGAATACAATTTTTGATAGTGGGTTAAGATATGTAGACTCAGGATTTTTAGGTGGTGCCAGAGTATCTCAAGGCAGTTTAGAAGTAGGCTTAGGATTTCCTGGAAGCTTAGAAGAGTTTGCTTTTGCCAACCCTGTTAAAGGATTCAGCTTTAATTTTAAAGTCAAAAAAAGTACATTTGCAATCGAAGATACTAGAAGTTTTGGTAGTGTAAATTTAGGTAGTTTTGGTGATTCGGGCTTCTTTGGAGTGCTAGCTTCTAATGAAGAGGCGCCTATTTTAGGTTTTAGAACTTTAAGTAGTGGAGAAATTGGTTCTAATGTAATTCGCAATTTTAGTCTTACCCAAACAAACACACTAACTAAAGTGCCAGAAAATAGTAGTACATGGACATTGGGTATTTTAGGCTTAGGGTTTTTGTTTTATAAAAAGATACTCGCAAAGTCACGTAATATCTAAATTGCATAAATTGTCATTCTAAGCATAGCGAAGAATGTAAAGAACATATTCTTAATATTACAGTTCATTAAAATGGACTTTTGCTACTCGCGCCTAGGGACTTTTAGTTCTAGGCGGGTATGAGTTTTTATTTTACAAATTCTGTGACATAATTTTAACTCTCTGTCAGCCAATAAAATTGATATCCTTCTAGAGTGATGCGACCATCAGATTGAAGAGGCTTTATACCACTATATAAATCAACAAACTTACTATAACTGTTAAAGCCTGTATTTCTAAGCTTATCTAAATCTAAGTATTGGGGATTTGCATCAAAATTGGCAATGACCAATACTTTTTCTGATGGACGTTGATGATTAAAACGAATATAACATAGTAAATGTTCATTGCCTATGTGCAGCAATTCGCGGTTGTTAAAATCGGCAAATGCAGAGATTTCTTTACGGATAGCAATCATTTTTTTCATACCAGTGAATACCCTGTATTCCACTGTGCCTTGTTTTTTACGTAATTCTGCTTTTTCCCAATCAATTTTAGGGCGATGTACCCAACGATTGTCATTGATTTTGCTTGGGTCATCTGTATAACTGTAATCATTAAGTACAGCAATTGCATCGCCATTATACATTAAAGGGATTCCGCCAAAAGATAGAATAATGCCGTGGAGTAGTAAAATTCTATTTATTGCAAGGTCAATCAGACGCTCCGAGGCAGTTAAGAGCGCAGATTCTAATCCAACCAAAGAAGCTAATGAACCGCAAATACGCGCATCTCCTGTAGCTTCATTAGGCATGAATACCAATCCCTTAGATAATGATGAATCAAACTTACCGCTCAAGTAATCAACTAAAAATTTTCTATGTGTTCTTGGCTCATAACCAGCTACTTGAATATCATAATCGTCAAAACCAAAACCAATGTCATCATGACAACGCACATAGTTTAGCCAAGTCGCGCGTTCTAATTTGTTAGGCAAACTTTTTATACCTTGGTAAAGTAGTTTAGTGTTTTTAGTTGCGATTCCATCCCATAATAATGCCATTAAAGTAGCGTTATAAGCAATCTCGCATTCTTTGGCAGCGATTGCATCTTCACCAAAATACTTAATTACTTCAACAGGGGCAACGATCGCTTCGGCGATAAATAACACACCAGGTGCCGTCACTTGACAACAATCTTTCATTAACTGCAAAATTAGATGGGCATTGCGCTCATTCTGGCAAGAAGTGCCGATTTTTTTCCATAAAAAAGCAACAGCATCGAGTCGGAGAATATCTACACCTTGATTTGCCCAAAACAGAATAATGTCGAGCATTTCAATAAAAACTCTCGGATTGCTGTAATTTAAATCCCACTGATAACTATGGAAAACCGTCATTACCCATTTTCCCATCTCGCTATTCCAAGTAAAATTACTTGGAGCTGTTTCAGGAAAAACCTCTGGCATGTTTTCCTCAAACATATCAGGAATTTCTCTGTTTTCAAAAATATAATAGTAATCTTGAAAATTACGATCTCCCATACTTGCTTTTCTAGCCCATTCATGCTCATCAGATGTATGATTAAGCACAATGTCTAGAACCAGCAAAATATCACGCTTTCTAAACTCACAAGCAATACGACGAATATCTTCTAAATCACCAACTCTTTCGTCAACTTCTCTAAAATCACTGATAGCATAGCCCCCATCACTTTTACCAATTGGACACTTCAAAATCGGCATAATATGTACCATATTAATACCTAGCTCTTGAAAATAGCCTATTTTGTTTTCTAAATCTGCTAGGTTTTCTGCAAAACCGTTGGAATAAAGAGCCATACCTACCCATTTTTGAGACAAAAACCAGTTGTGGTCTTGTTCGCGTTGAATATCCAACCGCTCTAACTCTGGAGAGCGGTCAATATAGCCTTTCGCCATTGTTTCAACTAGCCGTAACATTTGCACTTTAAAATCATCGCGATGTCCGTATAGTGTAAAAAATAACGAATGAATAGCGTAAAAGTTCGCACCGAGACGAGTATAAAAATGCCGCAAATCTTGCCGACGAATTTCCGGCTTTAAATCGTCGAGTATCGAATTTAATAGTGAGTGAGAAATTTGTTCGTACATAGTATTATCTTAATTATCGTGACATTCTCTTTACAAACTAAAAAAATTATAATGCTTAATCGCTTCTAAAATGCCCCAGGCATGGGCGCCTTCAGCAAAATAAACGCGCTCAGTATTAGTCAAGCTCGACAGTTCTTCGCGATGACGATTAGCAATGACCACACCCAGAGTATTGCCGCGTAACATATCTTCATCACCGCCAGACCCACCACTAACCAAAACTCTATCTAACGGAATATCCCATTGTTTTGCTACATACCGTACTGCTTGGCCCTTAGATGCTCTTGCGGGTACAAAGTCCAGATACTGACCGAATGAAAGTGTTGTATTAACCGATAATTCTTGTTGCCGCAATAAAGTCAAAATCTCTTCTAATGATGGTGCAATGCTCGCATCATAATAATAAGAAACCTTAAAGCGACTTTGCTCACTCTTTGGTTGCGGTGTTAAGCCAGGTAACGGATCGATAAGGCGCCGTAATACTTGTGGTGTCCACCCACGATCTATATGGTGATTCCAAGCAATATCGGCAGTCAATTGAGGCAGGTAATAAATTTCTGTGCCTAAACTGGTAATTAAAATGTCAGGGTTCGGAATATTATGGGTTCTAAAAAGTTTGAGAGCTGAATCGAAGCGGCGACCTGTAGCAATACCAAACAAAAACTCCCGGTGATGTTGGCGAACTACTTGTACAAATTGCGACAATCCCTCAGCATCTCCTAACAAAGTATTATCGATGGAGGTAAAAAGAATCCGTTTTCGATAGCTACCTTCTTTACGGGGAGGTGGTGTTGGTTTTGATAAAGGTTCATGCTGCAATAAGGGTTGAATTTTTCTTAAGTAGGTTTGAGCGTGAGCATCCCATGAATAAAACTTAGCAACATTTTTTAAACCATTTTCAGAATATTGTTCCCAAAGCTTAGAATCAGAAAGAATCGTTAATAAAGCTTCGGCAATTGCGTTTGAATTCAAAGGGTCAACTAATAAACCATTATGACAATTACCCATAATATCCACTGGTCCACCATTTTCTGTTGCAACCAATGGCAGTCCACTCGCCGCAGCTTCTAATAAGGTTAAGCCAAAAGGCTCGGTAAGAGCAGGATTGACAAAAACACCTTTTGATGATGCGGCTAATCGATAAATATCCGCCACTTCGTTAGAACTATGATGTTTTGGTAAAGCAACACAGCCATAAAGCTCGTAGCAATCTACCACTAACAATAATTCGGTTAAAACATTTTGGGCGCCTTCGTTCAATTCTCGAATATCATCTCGATTACCTGCAACAATTACCAAATTGGCTAATTCTTGTAAACGTGACGATTGACCATAAGCTTCTAATAGGGTGACAATATTTTTTCGCTCATCAGGACGCGATAATGCTAAAATTATCGGCTTATCAGGTAGCTTCAGAAACTTCTCTAATGTTTGCTTGAACTCGATAGTTTCACCCCCAGTTCTAGGCGGATAAAACTGCTTTAAATCAGTCCCTGGTGGGATAACCACCATTTTTTCAGGTGTGTAACAATCATAAAGCTCGTATTGATCTTCAATTTCATTGTAAGTGCTGGTAATCACCAAATCTGCATTGCTCAAGGTGTCTTCTTCCGCACTAATACGTTGCAGCATGTGATAGCGTTGCTCTATCTCCTCCATCGTCATGCCCAATGCCAACAATCTACGATACTTATCACGTCCTAAAGAATGCCCAGTGTGTACAAGTGGTAAGCCTGTTAAATGCGAAAGACGTACCCCTACATATCCTGCATCAGCATAGTGGGTGTGGATGATATCAGGCAAACGTGGTTGCTCATATAACCAAGCAAATAAACGATCCGCAAAGCCATCAAGATGACTCCATAATTCTTCTTTGGGAATATAGCCATCCGGACCTGCTTCAATCCTAACTATCTGCACTCCCGCCCCCAAAGATTCTGTTGCTGCGCTATAATCAGCGTCTACTGCACTATCAACGACCCGCCGCGTGACTAAATCAACACGCTCTACATTTGGCCTTATAGCCAAGGCTTTAGCTAATTCAACAACATACTTTATTTGTCCCCCAGTATCTGCGTCACGACCTAATTCCAGATTGTTACCTCGAATTAGCCCATGAATACTAATTAGTAAAATATAACAGGACTTGGTAGTACTTTTGTTTGACATCATTAACTCTGTTGAATTAATTTGCATAGGAGTGCGTTAAGTAGTAATGCAATAATATCTATTTACTCCTAAAAGTACACATTCCAAAATCCATATATAGTAAGAATTTTCAAAAATGTGCTTGTTTAGTATTCTAGTTTCGTGCGGCGCCCCTCCAAGGTTTATATCTTACCGATTTTGCTTAATGCTGATATTTATTCAGTAATATTACTATCTTGCTGGTATTTTTTTAAACTTTGTTCTAGTACCAATAATTATTTGCGCCCGAAGTAAATTACCAAGGGCGCCTCCAAATCGTTGATTTGTATTTGCTTTTAAGCGGCTATTTCTTCTTGATTTTCTTGCTCTGCTGAAATTGATACCAATTTAATGTGTTTTCTACCTACATTAATGGTGAATTCATCCCCTGGTTTTAAGCCTAATTGTTTCGTATAAGCTGAACCTATTAGCAAATTGCCGTTAGACTGCACTGCAATTCGGTAGCTAGCACTGCGTCCAACATGACCATGCTCGTCCGAACGGGTATCAAATGATATCTCTTCTGCATCAAGTAGGGCATTGAGGAATTTCATCATGTTAACTCGCTCTATACCGTCTTTGGTAACGCTATAGTAGCCACACGCTTTAGCTTTTTCTTCTTTACTGCTATTTGGCAGTTCTTTGACTTTGCTAATTAATTCCTTACCTTCGAGAGGCTCGATTTGCTTAACTTTTTTAGCTGATGTCTCAGTATCTTCGGACTTAGTTTGTTTTACTTTTTTAGCTGATGCCTCAGTATCTTCGGGCTTAGTTTGTTTTACTTTTTTAGCTGATGCCTTGTTTTCAAGAGACTTTGTTATTTTCTTTGTTGCCATATTGATACAGTTCAGTTACGAAATTAATTGAAATTTTGACGGTATTACTTTTATTGTATAGACGATACTTCTTTTATGGCAATAATAATTTCTGAAAACAGGCGCCTATTTTTTGTTGGAGAGCTAGTTCGCTATTAACACCTCTAATTTCAATTAGTACAATACAACTATTAATGATGGTTGATTGCTTTTCTATCTCTTACAATTGATTACCGATGTACAACAATACCGCAGCTTTATTTTTCGATTTCTTGCCAATTTTTTGCTAAATCGTATTTTTGCTCTTATTGGATACCGAGTTTGCTAGGTAAAAGGGTGTATAACAGGTTTTATGTGTTACTGCCTATTGAACAATGACGGATACTCCTATTTCACGAAAACCTACTCAGTCGAAGTCTAAATCAAAGTCGAAGTCAAAGTCGCAAGATTCTGAAATTGACTTGAAGCAAAGATTGACGCAAAAGCGTAAAGCTGCTCAAGCTAAAAAAGAGTTGATTAATTTTCTTTCTGCTGCTGTCGGTGCCGGTTTGTTTCTTGGTGCTATTCTATTCTTGGTCGGTGGTATTAAAGTTGCTGTACCCGGTGTTCTAGGAGTAATTTCTATTTCCCTTTCTTACAAATACCCTGTCCCAGCTTTAATCGCTTTTATGGCTTATGTGCCATTTGGTGGTACTATCACGTATTACATTGGCAATAGTCCTATATTACAACTCGCTAAGGATGCTTTCTATTTACCGGCTTTAATCGGGTTATGGCAAAAGCTGAAAAAAGAACGTTTACCCTTGCTCATCCCCCAAGAGATTAAAACCCCTTTATATATCTTACTTGGGTGTTGCGCTTTAACTCTATTATTTGTTAACCTCCCCCAACAATTCAACCCTCCCCCTTCTTTGCCATTTAAACCTGCTCCAAAAGAGTTCCCTATTGGTATGGGTTTATTGGGACTCAAAGTATTTTTAGGTTATGTTCCTTTAATTAGCTGCATTTATTATAGTATTCGCGATAAAAGAGATTTTTTACGACTGTCACGCTTACAAGTCATATTTATTCTCATTTGCGGTATTTTAGGAATTATTCAATATCTGCTGCTGTTAGTTGGAGTCTGCGAAGGTACTCGTAACGCTACTGGTGACGCTTTATATAAAGCTTCTATTGATGCTCGATGTTATTTCGGCGGTGCCCTAATTTATAGCCCCTCTGAAGGTATGATACGTTTACCCGGAACCTTTGTGGCACCGTGGCAATGGGCATGGTTTTTAATATCCAGCACGTTTTTTACCTTCGCAACCGGGTTTAGCGACCCCTCAATACTTTGGAAAGGTATCAGCTTAGGGTCTTTAGTTGTGGTTTTCATCAATGCTGTAATTTCTGGACAGCGCATTGCTCTAGCTTTAGTCCCTGTGTGTTTCATTCTCTGTCTATTACTCACAGGACAACTCGGCAACTTGAAAAAGTTTATTCCCATGTTTGGAGGACTTGTATTAATTCTCGGTATCGCTATGGTCAGTAACCCCACTGTTGTTGCAGAACGTACCGAAAGCTTTACCAGTCGTTGGGAAGCTTCTCCTCCTCAAGAATTTATTGTCAACCAATTCGAGGAAGTTTGGAAAAACGTTGATGGTCCCCTTGGTAGTGGTCTTGGTCGTGCTACCAACTCCGCACGTGCAATGGGTGAAACTAAATTAGTCGAAACATACTATCCCAAAGTATTACACGAAGTCGGCATAATTGGGCTAATTGCCTGGATTGTATTTGTAACATTTTTGACTATTATTTGCTTCAAAACCTATCGAAAAATAAAAAACCGTAATTTCCGCAGTTACGCTGCGACTATGTGGGTGTTTATATTGTTTATAAGTTACAACACTTATTACTACCCTCTTGATGTTGACCCGGTAGCTGTATATTACTGGTTTGCCGCTGGAATTTTATTAAAACTTCCGGAAATCGATAAAATCGAACGGCTCAAAGAGGAACAATTAGAAAGGGTGGAGACCACAAAAGGTAAAAAGAAAAAAAGTTAGGAGGGGTGGGTTCACCTAAATTTTACGCTATTTCCCAAGATATAAATAAACCCGCCCGTACATTAGTTAGGAGTTATAAATTAAAATGAATTTACCGTATATATCAGTAATTATACCGACTTATGGGCGTGAAGAACCTTTACGCGACAGTATCGATGATATTTTAAACCAAGATTATCCTAACTACGAAATTATTGTTGTAGACCAAACCCCCCAACATAAACCTGAAATAGAAACTTATTTACAGCAACAAACCAAATGTTGCAAAATTAAATGGTTCCGTTTGAACTGGGCAAGTTTACCTGGCGCCAGAAATTATGCGGTGCGACGCTCAATTGGTGAGATAATCTTATTTATCGATGATGATGTGAAAGTGGAACCTGGATTTTTAAAGGCTCATGCTCAAAACTTTATCGATAAACCAGAAGTAGGCGCCGTAGCAGGAAGAGTATTTGACCGAATGAAAATGGCAGATGCTTCTATAGGTCGTACTCAAGGTGACGCAAACTATAAAAGCATTGACTATTTACCACCCCAAGCAATGGATCCAGGTATTGCTTGGTATTATATCGACTTAGTTCACACCGTCAAACCCCAACAAGTATTAACCGCAAGAGGGTGTAACATGTCGTTTCGTCGTGAAATCTTTTTCAAACACGGTTTACACTTTGATGAAAGATTTCGTGGTAGTGCAGTACGTGAAGAATCTGACTTTTGTTTAAGATTACGTCAAACAGGATATAAAATTTGGTACGACCCCGAAGCACATCTTATTCATATCGGAGAAGAAACGGGTGGTTGTCACGATATCAGTACACGTTCACCAAAATATCAACTCACCTTTTACCATAATCATTTTTTGATGGGTTTAAAAAATCTTACCCCAAACCAGGCACTCAGATTATACGCGCGTTTATTCGACTGCCATGTACTTGGGCGCCCTCCTTGTCATAAAAGCGGTTCCCCAATTAAAATTTTAACGCGCTTCGTCTTTTACACCCTCGGATTCTTCAAAGCACTAGGCACTATCATTCAGTCTAAGTGGAATGATGGACAAATTTACACTCGTCTCGATAACCCCTCTTTAACTTCTTAAACTCTGCGTCCTCTGTGTCTCTGTGGTGAAAAAAAATTATTTACCACAGAGACACAGAGTTCACAGAGAAAATATACATATAAAACCATGAAAATATTAGTTGCTAGCCATACATATATAGTAGACCTTAACTGCGAAAAACTCCGCGCGCTTTCTCGACTCGAAAACAACACCGAGGTAACGGTAGTCGTTCCTAAACGATGGAAACCTGGTGGAGTTCAAAATAAAATCATCGAAACCCAATACAAAGACGAAGGAAACTTCCGAATAGTCCCCGTTTCTAACTTTAGTCAAAATCATCAAGGTTTACTGACATTCGGCGCCGATTTAATTTCGCTACTTAAATCATTCCGTCCTGATATAATTCAAGTTGAGCAAGGCGCCAAAAGTTTAGCGTATGCTCAATTCATAACCTTGAACAAACTTTTAGCACTCAAAGCTAAAAACGTCTTCTTTACCTGGTGGAATTTACCATACTCACTCAATAAAGTCGCTTCTTTACTCGAAAAATATAACCTAGACAATACTCACGGTATTATATCAGGCAACCAAGACGGCGCCTCCATTCTCACTCAACGTGGATATAACGGCAAAATCAAAGTTATGCCACAATTAGGAGTCGATGAAAACCTCTTTACCCCCAAACTTCAACCTCAA
Organism: Calothrix sp. PCC 7716; assembly: GCF_019977735.1. Lineage (GTDB taxonomy): Bacteria > Cyanobacteriota > Cyanobacteriia > Cyanobacteriales > Nostocaceae > Dulcicalothrix. The sequence continues at coordinate 9,576,656 of NZ_AP025018.1, forward strand.
CTCGCTGAAAAATTAAATCTTAAACTAGGTGAGTTTATTATTGGCTTTGTTGGTAGATTTGTACCAGAAAAAGGGATAATGACGTTATTGAGTGCTTTAGAAACAATAAAGCATAAAGAATGGAAGTGTTTGTTATTGGGAAGAGGAGAACTCAAAGATGAATTATTACAGAAAGCACGTGCGGCTAATTTAGAAGATAGAATTATCATCGTTGAAAGTGTACCGCATCATGAAGTCTGTAATTATATTAATTTGATGAGTACTTTAGTATTGCCATCAGAAACAACATATAAATTCAAAACTTTAACTTCAGTCGGTTGGAAAGAGCAATTTGGACATGTGATAATTGAGGCGATGGCATGTCAAACACCAGTAATCGGTTCAGACTCTGGAGAAATACCTCATGTGATTGGAAATGCTGGGATGATATTTCCGGAAGGTAATGTAAACTCGTTAGCAAATTGTTTGACTGCGTTGATCGAAGACCCGGATTTAGCGCATAATTTGGGACAATTAGGTTATGCAAAAGCTATGTCACAATATACTAATATAGCTTTGGCGAAACAGCAGTTAGACTTTTATAAAGAAATATTAACAAAATGAAAATATTACAAATTGTGCCATCCATATCATTAATATACGGTGGTCCAAGTCAAATGGTGTTGGGACTGGCGCCTGCGTTGGTAAAACATGGCGCCGAAGTGACTATACTAACAACAGATAGTAATGGTGACACAGGACAAAAACCTTTAGATGTAGCATTGCAGCAACCAATAAAGCGAGATGGGTATGAAATAATTTATTTTCATTGTGTACCGTTTCGTCGTTATAAATTTTCGCTTTCATTATTAAAATGGTTAAATGAACATGCACATGAATATGATGTAGCGCATCTTCATGCATTATTTTCTCCCGTTACGAGTGCAGCAGCGGCAATATGTCGTCAAAACAAGTTACCTTATATATTACGTCCACTAGGTACACTTGACCCAGCAGACTTGCGTAAAAAGAAATATCTCAAAAAAATATATGCAGCATTCTTAGAACGTTCTAACATTGCAGGCGCCTCGGCTTTACATTTTACCAGTAATCAAGAAGCAAAAGTCTCAGAACGATTTGGAGTAAAAACGCGGGACATAATATTGCCACTAGGTGTAACACCCTCAGAAAATCAAAGTCAAGAAAATATTCGTGCCAAATATCGTATACCAGAAAATGCGCCAATAATTTTATTTATGTCGCGGATAGACCCTAAAAAAGGTTTAGACTTATTAATACCTGCTTTAGAAGCAATCGAAGCACAAGGATTCAACTTTCATTTTATCCTAGCTGGCACAAATCCCCAAGACCCCAATTACGAAGCATTCATTAGAACACAAGTAGAAAATTCATCCTTACATCCACATACTACCATTACCGGGTTTGTCACAGGCGCCTCCAAATCAGCACTACTCCAAGCATCCGACATATTTGTATTACCCTCATACTACGAAAACTTTGGTATAGCAGTAGCAGAAGCGATGGTTGCAGGTAAACCCGTAGTTATATCTGACCAAGTACACATATGGCATGAAATATATAATAGTCAATCGGGATGGGTAAGTAAAACAGAAATTAACTCTCTTATCGAAGCTATTATCCAAGCACTGCAAAACCCTGAAGAAAGGATAAAACGAGGAGCTAACGCAAAAGAATGTGCCTTGAATTCATTTAGCTGGGACGCAATTGGGCACCAGATGGTAAAATATTATCGGGAAATAATGGCATAAAAACGTAGGCTGCATGACCCCAACAAAAAACCTCAGCATAATTATAAGACTTGTAGGGTCACGCACCAATCTAGTCATTATTAATACATCAAAATATTGATTTGCGTATTTACATTGAGAAAAAATCGACTTTTTGTTTTAACTTAGAGCAAATAAATATACACGAGTGATAAACTTTTCTGCTGAGTTAGTTGCATTAATTGTGAAATTAGTACCGATTGCATAACTTCTTACAGTTTCAAGATATATATAGCAGGAGAGAATATTTATATAGTCCTTAGCATTATAATTTGCTGAGGATGTTTCTTTATATCAGTACAAAGCTATTACTTTATACACTTCAAATTAGGCACTTATGAAAATGTGAACCGTGGTTCACATTTTCAACTTGTCACCAGTAATAAAACCCCATCTTTGCCTTAGAGTTGGATTTGAGGGCATTTTTTAGATACTCTGCGTCTCTGTGGTAGAAAAAATAGATGACCGCACAGGCAAAGAAGGCCTGTGCTACAAGAGTTTCAAATTAATGAGGTCAGGGGGATATAAAAAGTTATTCTTCTGTACTACCAGTGCTGGGAGCAGCGGCAGGTGCAGATTCACGACTACGACGTAAAGCGTTGCGTAAACGACTGCTAGAATCTGATGCAGGAGAAGATTGATTAAATTCCCGGCGCCGTCTGCGAGTTGAACGTGTTTCACCAGATGTTCGGACATCGGCTGTAACTTCCCGGCGCCGACGTGGTGTTGGCTGAGTTGATGATGCACTTTCTGTACGACGACGCAAGCGACTACCGATAGAATTGTCTCCTTCAGAAGAACGTCGCACCCGTCTTGGAGTAGTTTCTGGTGTTGAACTAACTTCGGTTTGACGACGTAAACGACGGCTTAGTCTATTACTTGTTGACTCAGACGAATTAGAAGATGCTTGCTGTGACTCGGTGCCAAAGCTGCGGCGCCGCCTTGTTAATGTTGTTGTTGGTACATCGCTGGTTGCCGTGTTCGCATTCGCTTCTAATATACGGCGCCTGCGTCTTGGTGTACTTGATTCATTGTTACTACTACTGGATGCTACTTGCTCCTGCCTTGAACGCTCTTCACGCTCTTGGCGACGTTTTTGCACATCACGATAACGTCGTGAACCAGAAATTGCAAACTCTGTACCAATATTTACTCCTTGTCTACCGCTCTCGGAAGGTTTTAACTTCCACTCGCGCGCTTGTCTTAGAGTTTCTTCGTCAAGGTCTCTATCTCCACTCGAACGAGCTAACCTTACATTAGTAACTCTACCCTCATTATCTGTATCAACAGAAACTTCTACTCGCCCTTCTGCACCTCGGCGACGGGCACGCTCTGAGTATTTAACTTTACATTCGCGACACGCAGCACGACCATCACCGCTACGGCGTGAGTTATCGTCGTCTCCACTGTTGCTTGGTAATTTGGGAGTTGTAGGCGCCGTTGCGACTCGTTGTCTGCCATTACCTTCTGAATTACGAGTACCAGTACCACCATCACCAGGGTTTAAAGCAATACCAGCACCACTACCATTTCCAGTTCTGCCTAAACTTGAACCAGTAGTACCAGTACCACCACTTCCTCCACCACTTCCAGTATTACTTGTAATACCTGTACCACTACCTGTTAACGCAGTAGTACCACCAGGGGCACTAGTTCCACGGGTTTCTGTATCTCCTGAACCAGGTGTTCCTGAACCTTCGGCACTGCTAGCAACACTTTGGCTACGTGAGTCTCTTACACCTCGCAACGTTTCGCGTAGTGCATCAGAATTATTATTTTGGCTTGGAGTATTTGTAGACTGCGAAGATGTATTGGTGTTGGTACGAACTGGATTACTATTTGATGCAACCTCACGCGGTTGTGTTGGTCTTTCTGCGTTTGTATTTTGGGTAGTTGCTCGTTCAACTTTGGGTTGAATTTTTTCTGGTTGTACTACCTTTGCTTCCTCAACTATTCTTTGTGTTGGTTGAGGTGGCACTACTGCTTGTCTTTGAGGTATTGGTATTGGTATTGGTACGGGTCTTGGTATGGGGGGGGATTCTACTTTTGTTTGTGGCTCCACTTTTGTATTGTTAGACACTATTCCTTCCGTTGAAGGTTTACTTGCCGAACTTGTCAGAACTTTCGTGTCTTGTTCTAGTTTTGCAGTCTCTTTTGGTTTTTCCAAAGGTTCTTCTTTTGGTTTCTCCGACGGAGTATCAACAACCGCAAATTCTATTGGGTCTTCACTCACTTCAGGCACCCTAGTTAAATAATTTCCGATACCGGAAGCTAATACACCTACATGTATACCCAAAGAACCAATCAGACTTAGAGTGAGAAAACCCCTTAGAGCCTTAGATTCCTTTTCACGTTGATTAAAAGCGGTGTTGGAGAAACTCATAATTTATTGCTACTTATTCTCACTATATGTACTATAAAGTTATGTAATTAATAAGTCAACTAGAAAACCAGCACTTTTTCGCGACTAGTTACATTAATCAAAAAGATGCCCAGAGAACATTTTGAATATTAATCGCCCCTTCACTTCTGACTAGTATACCAATGCTTTACACAATTGATACAAATCAAGCTTGAAAAAAATCTTAACTTAATGTCATTATGATATACAGAAAGATGAGATATTATCGCAACATATTTCAAATTTTGCTGACAATGTGTTTGGTAGTTTGAAACCCTTGTAGCTAAAGGCAAATCTAAGATTTATAAAAGGATATGGGAGGATATGGGAATAGATAAGTTATTTGCCGCTGGTGGTATTGTCATGTGGCCCCTGCTTGGTTTCAGCGTTGCTGCAATCGCGCTAATTATCGAGCGAGTTCGTTTTTGGTATCGCATTACCCATCGTCAGAATAAAGTAGTGCGCGAAGTCTTAAATCTTTACCGCTTGGATAATGTCGTTGGTGCGTTGGATAAACTGCAAAACAATACAGATTTACCAATAGCTCGTATTTTTCTCTCTGCACTAGAGTTAGAAGGAGCTAACCCAGAGGAATTTCGTTTGGCACTCGAAAGTGAAGCGCAAGCAGAAATTCCGATTATGAAGCGATTCAATAATATATTCGAGACTATTATTTCTTTGGCGCCGTTGTTAGGTTTGTTAGGAACTGTATTAGGATTAATTGCATCGTTTGCTTCACTCAATCTAGGTGACGTAGGTGGTACAAAGACTGCTGGTGTAACATCGGGTATCAGTGAAGCGTTGGTATCTACTGCATCAGGATTAATTGTTGCAATTTTCACCTTAATGTTTTCTAATACTTTCCGAGGACTATATCAACGTCAAATCGCGTTCATGCAAGAATACGGTGGACAGTTAGAGCTACTTTATCGTCGTCGTTACGAGAAAGGAGGAGAAAGAAATTATGCGATTACAAGATGAGGCAGATATTCCAGCACAAATTAATATTGTGCCAATGATTGACGTGATATTCGCGATTTTGACGTTTTTTATCATGTCAACGCTATTTTTAACACGCCAAGAAGGTTTACCAGTAAACTTACCGCAAGCAGCGACTTCGCAAAAATCGCAAATTCCCACTAAAATCACTGTGACAGTCGATGCAGAGGGTGAAGTCAGTGTGAATAAAGTACCGACCAGCATTGATGCTTTAACTGAAAAGGTGCGTACATTAGTAGGCGCCAATCCGGAATCGGTAGTAATAATTAATGCTGATAAAACAGTTGAACACGGAGAAATTGTTGAGGTGATGGATAAAGTGCGTCAGGTAAAAGGCGCCAAATTAGCCATTGCAACTCAAACTCAGAAGTAGCAAACTTGATAACGGATGTAATGGATGGTTATAATTAGCTATCCGTTACATCTGTCACATTTGTTACATCCGTCGCCAACTTTCTTGCCCTTCCTCCAATTGGTACACACATTGGTGTTTTTGCAACTGGGTCGGGTACGACCCGACATTCTAAGCCAAATACTTCCAACACCATTTCTTGTGTCATCACAACTTCTGGTCTACCTGCTGCAAAAATTGTGCCTCCTTTAACAGCAACAAGATAATCAGCATAACGGCAAGCTTGATTTAAATCGTGCAGTACCATTACAATTGTTCGCTGTTGATTTTGATTCAAATCATACAATAAATCTAATACTTCAATTTGGTGTGCCAAATCTAAAAACGTAGTTGGTTCATCCAATAGTAAAATACTTGTGTCCTGCGCTAATGCCATTGCAATCCACGCACGCTGTCTTTGTCCACCAGATAGAGTATCTAATTCACGTTCACCAAGTTCTTTTATTCCGGTTGTCTCTAAAGCTACTTCTACCAAGCGTTCATCTTCTTTTGTCCATTGTTGTAACCAGTTTTGATACGGGAAACGTCCGCAAGCTACTAAGTCGCGAACTGTTAAACCTTCCGGTGCCACTGGTCCTTGAGTGAGTATTCCCAACTGTTTAGCGACTTCTTTTGTAGATAATTTAAATATATCTGCTGAATTTAAATATACTGTTCCATTACTAGGTTTAAGTAATCTTGCTAATCCACGTAATAATGTAGATTTGCCACAACCGTTGGCGCCAACTAATGCTGTGATTTGTCCTTGAGGTATAGTCAAATCAAGATTTTTGATAATGGTAGCATTATCATAACCAAGAGTTAGATTATTTGCTGTTATTAAGTTTGACATGTTTTATAAAGATTTACGACTTTTGATTAATAAGTACACAAAATACGGTGCCCCAATAACAGCGGTGACAATACCACAAGGTAATTCTATCGGAGCAAAAATAGTACGTCCAATAAAATCAGATATTACTACAATCATGGCGCCTGTTACTCCTGCCACTGGAATTAAACCTTGATGATTTGCACCAACTAACTGCCGTGCAATATGGGGAGCAATTAAACCAATAAAACCAATTGTGCCAGCAGTCGCTATTGCTGCTCCTGAAAGTGCTGCACTAATTAATAGTAAGAAACTGCGTTGCCATTCTACCTGACTACCTAACCCTTTAGCAATATCATCTCCTAGGTTAAGAGTATTCAATTGCGGCGCCTTTACTATAGATAAAGGTACAAACACAACAAGCCAAGGTAGTAAAGAAAAAACCTGTTCCCAAGTTCGACCATAAACACTACCCGCTAACCATACCAAAGCTTGACTAACATCATATATATTTCCAAATGTCACCATCAAACTAGTAAAAGCACCTGCGACAGCGGCAATTCCGACACCAATCAAAATTAATCTAATAGGATGAGTTCCTTTATCCCATGCCAACAGATAAATTACCAAAGAAGTTAGTAACGCACCAGCAAAGGCAGATAGAGGTAAAACTCCTACAGGTAAACTCGGCAACAGTACTATTAAACTAACAGCAGCTAGACTGGCACCTGCATTCACACCAATAATGCCAGGGTCAGCTAAAGGATTTTTAGTTAAACCCTGCATAATTGTTCCAGAAATTGCCAGTGCTATGCCTACTAAGCAAGCGGTTAAAGTTCTCGGTAGCCTTAAGGTATTAATTACAAATGCATAATCAGGGTTTCCCGTATCTATTCCTAATACAGTTTTAATTACGACTAACGGTGGAGTTGGGTATTCTCCAACAGAAGTATTAATTACCATTGCCACAAGAGTAATAACTGTCAAGATAAGAAATATACCAGGAACTTGGCGTTGCAACCTTAAAGAAATACCAAGTTTGGGAGAACGAATAACGAGTGATTTCACTTCTTCACCTTCTTTTTTGCTAGATAAACAAAGAACGGCGCCCCAACTAAAGCGGTCATAACACCAACGGGAATTTCTTGGGGTCGAATTACTAATCGTGCTAGAACATCAGAACCCAAAAGCAAAATTGCTCCAAAAACGGCACTATAAGGTAAAATCCAACGATAATCGGTGCCCACTATAAAGCGCACGATATGAGGAATAACTAAACCAATAAATCCTATTGAACCAGCAGCAGCAACCGCAGCACCTTCTAAAAGTAGAACACTAACGGCACCTGCAATTTTTACCCATAAAGTTTGTTGCCCTAATCCCTTCGCCACATCCTCCCCCAGACTTAAAATTGTAATTTGTCTAGATAAAGCGAATGCGATTATTAAACCAATAATTATGTAAGGAAGTATTTGAACAATAATGCTCTCATCAATACCAGCTAAAGACCCAGCTAGCCAAAAGCGAATTTCTTCTAAAGTACGTTGACTGACAATGAGAACACCTGTAGTTAACGAAGCAAGTAACGCACTCACTGCGGCGCCAGCAATTGTCAGATTGAGAGGGGTAACACCACTACGTCCCAGCGATGCGAGGAAGTATACACTAACAACAGTGACTCCGGCGCCTGCAAATGCATACCAAATATACGTGCTTGGAGTTGAAGCACCAAACGCAAAAATACTAACTACCACAGCAAACGCGGCACCTGCATTAACACCTAAAATGCCAGGGTCAGCGAGAGGGTTACGAGTTATACCTTGCATTATTGCACCAGCAGTAGCCATAGCGGCGCCTACCAGCATGGCAATTATGGAACGTGGTAAGCGCACCGTCTGAATAATCAGGTGTTCTCTAGAACCATTAAACTGAGTGAAAGCACTTAATATCTGAGGAAGCGGAATATCAGCGGCGCCAAACGAGACGCTAAAAACTAAACATACTAGGAGAGCAGTTATCGCGCTTATTAAGCCTCCAACAGGCAAAGTTAGCGACGATAGAAAATTTCTCCCCAAAGATGAGGTTGATTTACTCATTAATTATTGAGAATTACTTTTAAGTTATCTATTATATTAAATACCATAACTTCTCATTAATTTAAATACATAACGGCGCCATATCATCTTTACACTGTGTCATGCTGAGAAACTGTCATGCTGAGAAACTGTCATGCTAATGCCCAAGTAAAGACCGTAGAAGGCATTACATAATAAATTTTAGATGAAAAAAAATTCATCTAATCTTAATAAAATTTTTATATTTATATCCCAAACTAGTTAGAGTGACTGTTTTTATTCATTTTATCTGGAGTTTGGTATGAATTTAGACTTGAAACAGCAGAACAGCGATAATCAAAATCATAATTTTGTTTTACCAATTTTAAAAAAGGAAAATCGTTCAAATGGTCAACCAATCAAACCTACTACAAACTGGGAAGAACCTGATTTTGACGAATTTGATTTATGTATGGAAGTAACAGCTTATATCAACCATTGGCAATAACAAAATGTAGAGACTGTACATGTACAGTCTTCTTCCTAAATCGTTTTATTACATCAATTCTGTATTGTCATGAAAGTAAAAATTCATTCTTTAGTAAAACTATCTTTATCTATTGTGATGGGAACCGCAATGATAGCAACATCAGCGTGTTCATTTACACAAGCTTCCTCCAGTACAACACAAGTTACCCAAAATACAGGCACCTCTACCACATCAATAAAACAGTCAGTTGTATTGGAAGGGTTAGAGCGTCCTTGGAGTATAGTTTGGTTACCAGATGGTTCTCAACTAATTACAGAACGTCCAGGGCGCCTAAGAATAGTTCGCAACGGAGTACTTGACCCAACTCCTATTACAGGAGTGCCAGAAGTATTTGCAGTTAACCAAGGGGGGTTGATGGATGTTTCCGTTCATCCTCGCTTTGCAGAAAACCGTTTTATATATCTTACTTACTCCCACGGTACTAACGATGCTAACCGAACTCGTATGGCACGCGCGGTCTTTGATGGCAAGTCGTTAAAAGATGTAAAAGTTATTTTTGAAGTTTCGCAAGCAAAGTCAGGAGGACAACACTTTGGCTCGCGTATTACTTGGTTGCCTGATAATACCATGTTGTTAGCTATAGGTGATGGAGGTAATCCACCTGTACAACTAAATGGTGACTTAATACGTAAACAAGCACAAAACCGCAATAGTCATTTAGGTAAAATATTACGACTTAATGACGATGGCTCAATTCCTAAAGATAATCCTTTTGTAAATACTGCCAACGCTAACCCAGCTGTATGGAGCTATGGACACCGTAATATCCAAGGACTAACATTTGATGCAGCGTCGAAGCGTGTATGGTCAACCGAACATGGTGCTAGGGGAGGAGATGAGCTTAACTTAGTTGAAGCTGGTAAAAACTATGGTTGGCCTATTGTTACTTTCAGTCGTGAATATTCAGGAGGAGAAATAACCAAAGAGCGTTCTCGTCCGGGTATGGTTGACCCTAAAACTTATTGGACACCTGCTGCGGCGCCTTCTGGATTAGCATTTTACAATAATAAGCGCGTACCAGATTGGCAAGGTGATTTATTTTCGGGAGAATTAATAGGACAAGGTGTTCGCCATATTAATTTAGATGCAAAAGGAAATGTCACAAGTCAAAATTTAATTAATATTGGTCAGCGAGTTCGAGATGTACGCCAAGGACCCGATGGACTATTATATGTTTTGACCGATGAGCAAAATGGGCAATTAATCCGTTTGGAACCAGCGAGTTAAGTAATAATATATATATGCTAATTAGAATCTTGGGTGCAGCAGCAGGGGGTGGTTATCCACAGTGGAACTGTCACTGTAATGGATGTGAGACAGTTCGCGATGGTGGCGCCATATCATTAACTCAATCTTCTATTGCAGTACAATCTGAAGAAGATGGTTCTTGGTTTTTGATTAATGCTTCTCCTGATGTACGCCAACAGATAGAGGCAATGCGAGCAGAAGGATGTTTTGATTTATATTTTGGTAATTTACATTCTGGAAATCGTTCACTGCCTTTTGCTGGTATTTTACTTACTGATGCAGAAATTGACCATACTACAGGTTTAATTTTATTACGCGAGTCAACGGCGCCGCTTAATATTTATTCTACCACTACAGTCAAACAAGCATTGACCAGTGGATATGCAATATTATCCACTTTACAAAATTACTGCGGTGTTAAGTGGGCGCCTATAACTCCCGGAGAAATAATTAAACTTACCGATGATTTAGAAGTTGAAGCTTTTGCTTTATCTACTAAGGCGCCGAAGTATATACAATCAACTATACAATCAACAGAAATAGAAGTATGGGGAATAGGATTAACAATTCGTGATACAATTACAAATTCAACTTTGACTTACGCTCCTGGTATGGGAAGTATTAATAATGATTTACGGAAAAGATTTGAAAACAGTGATTGTATACTAATTGATGGTACTTTTTGGACTAACGATGAATTGCCTAGCTTAGGTATTGGCACCCGTACAGCACAGCAAATGGGACACTTACTTTTATCAGGTGATGATGGTAGTTTATCTCAATTAGCTAATATTACTACAAAGCGCAAAATTTTTGTTCATATTAATAATACTAACCCAATTCTGATACCTAATTCACCCGAACGCAAAACTGTAGAGAATGCAGGTATCGAAATAGGTTATGACGGATTAACTATTAAATTAGGAAATCCCCCCTAACCCCCCGCGAATTCGGGGGGAATTAAACCTAGTATTACGTATTAAATAAAAACACCATGCTCACCCTTACAAACGAAACACCTTGGACTGCGGCAGAATTTGAAGCAGAACTACGCAAACAACACCATCGCTACCACCATCTACACCCATTCCACCAAAGAATGAACGCAGGAGAACTTACAAAAGAAGAAGTACAACGCTGGGTAATAAACCGCTTTTACTATCAACGTAATATCCCACTTAAAGACGCTGCTATTTTATCAAACTGTCCTGACCATGAAGTCCGATGCCACTGGATTAGTCGTATTATCGACCATGATGGAACAACAGAAGGTACAGGAGGTATTGAAGCTTGGCTAAAATTAGGTGAAGCGGTTGGTTTATCGCGTCCACAGCTTTTAAATAACCAAAATACTCTACCAGGTGTTCGCTATGCCGTCGATGCGTATGTAAATTTTTGTAAAACTAAACCTTGGATAGAGTCTGTAGCTTCATCGCTAACCGAATTATTTGGCCCCGATGCGATTCGTACACGTTTGGCAGCATTAGAAAAACACTATTTATGGATTGACCCAAAAGGCTTTGACTATTTTCGCACACGATTACATCAGGCACCTCAAGATGCACGCTATGCTCTAAACTTGGTAATATCTAACTGTCGTACTCGTGACATGCAAGAACGTGCAGTACAAGCATTAATATTTAAATGTGATTTGTTATGGAGTCAATTAGAAGCTATAGAAAGAGGTGAAACACGCCCCATTAAATGTTTAATTCAATGATTAATCATAATTGCCCACGTTTAGTAAAAGGCACCCGTTTATTTTGGGATGATGTAAGACAGCAAAAGTTCCTATTATTTCCCGAAGGAGCTTTAGTATTAAATAACACTTCATGGGATATATTACAATTGTGTGATGGGCGCCATACTGTTACTGATATTGTTGGTATATTAAGCGCTAAATACTCTCATCCCAATATTGAACCCGATGTATTAAAATTATTAAACAAAATTACAGAACGAGGATTTTTATATTATGACCCCTCGTCCATTTAGCTTGGTTGCTGAACTAACTTATCGTTGCCCCTTACAATGTCCCTACTGCTCCAATCCGCTAAACTGGAGTAGTGATAACTATCGTACCGAACTAGCTACAGAAGATTGGTTACGTGTAATTAAACAAGCACGACAACTCGGTGTATTACAGCTTGGTTTTACAGGAGGAGAACCATTACTGCGAAAAGATTTAGAAATATTAGTAGAAGCAGCAGCAAACCTAGGTCTTTATACAACCCTCGTCACCGCAGGTACTTTATTAACTAAAGAACGTGCTAGCATTTTACATGGTTTAGGACTCGACCATATTCAAATTAGTTTACAAGATAGTCGCGCGGTTTCTTCTGATTATATTGCTGGTACACCTTCCTTTCATCAAAAAATAGCAGCAGCACGTTTAGTGAAAGAGTTTGGTTTTCCTTTAACATTAAATGTAGTACTGCATCGCCAAAATTTAGATAGAATCGAAGAAATTATTGAATTAGCAGAAACACTACAAGCTGACCGTATAGAATTAGCTAACACTCAATATTACGGTTGGGCACTAAAAAATCGTGCTGCCTTATTACCAACGCGCGAACAATTAGAACATGCAGAGCAAGTAGTAAAAGCGGCTCAACAACGGCGTAAAATTCCAATGGGAATACTTTACGTCATACCAGATTACTATGATAAATATCCAAAACCATGCATGGGAGGTTGGGGACAACGTACTTTAATTATTGCTCCCAACGGTGATGGTTTACCTTGCCAAGCAGCAATGTCAATACCACATTTAACATTTGCAAACGCACGCGAACACTCTTTAGAATATATTTGGTATGACTCTCCTGCAATGAATGCCTATCGTGGCGCCGCATGGATGCCAGAATTATGTCAAAATTGTGAGCGTAAAGAAATTGACTGGGGTGGGTGTCGCTGTCAAGCATATCTATTAACTCAAGACTCGACTGCCACCGACCCAGTTTGTCATTTATCACCCCAACACTCACAAATACTAGCAATACGTGAACAAGTCTCATTTAATCAACAATTAGATTTTCTTTATCGTGGTGTGGTGCGCGACGCAAAATAAAATTTTGTATTTATTATTATAAAATACTTAATATCATGTCCGGCTGATTAGCCATAATTCACACATCACGTAGAAACGCGTTCACGTAGTGTCCCGTTATCCGTAAACTTAAGCGAAGCTTTCCCGCAGGGTAGTTTTCCTGAAGGGAAGGATATGCCAAAGGGTAGGGAATAATCGCGCCTCTACAATGGTTTTATTATGGTTATGCTCCCGGACATGATATCATATCCATCTATAAATAAACCAGTAAAGATATGGTCTTTACACATAGTTTCCTTCCCTACTCAACTGAAAGGTTGATTTTGCGAAAATTTATCGATGCAGATATTGAACAGTTTCTTTCCTACCGTCAAGACCCTGAAATTGCTCGATATCAAAGTTGGTCGATGTTTTCCTATAGCAAAGCAAAATCTTTTATCGATGAGATGCAAACTTTAAAATTCGGTATCCCTGGTGAGTGGTTCCAAATTGCCATTGCAGAGAAGCAAGATAATTCACTGGTAGGTGATATTGGGATACAGGTTTATCTAGAAAATCCAACAACAGTAGAGATAGGATTTACTTTAGACCGCAAAGCACAAGGTAAAGGATACGCACAAGAAGCAGTTCAAGCATTGATAGATTTTTTGTTTGACTTTGAAGGAATTAATCAAGTTATTGCGATAACCGACGCGCGTAATCAACCATCTATTAACCTGTTAATACGACTAGGGATGAAACTGGCGCACTCTCTTGAGGTAGAGTTTAAAGGGCAATGGTGTATAGAAAACACCTTTATCCTCGAAAAGGAAGATTGCTTACTCTAAAATGTTTAAGCTTAAATAGTCAGTAATTTAGACAATCTTTATTTTAACTATTCATGATTTGGAATTATCCGGAATTCTACTCTTTACTGTTGGATAAATGAGGTAAATCAGTTAAAGGTCATTTATGCTTGGATGACATAAGTTAATGTGTAATTTAAGAACCTGCCATACTTTTCTAGGTGAAGATGTTAAAGGTGACAAGTTCATCAGAACTAATGATATAGGTTCAAAAATCGCGTTGGTATCCTTACGTAAACTTAGGCTATACTGAGACTTCATATTATTAATGCTGTTCTGTTTTAAAGTGTTTTAATTAAAAATATTATACAGGAGCTTTGTAATAAGCTTGCTTATAATTATGCTAAATTTTATATTGGCATAATCATATTAATGTGTTCTTTTTACTTTAAAAGGTTATTAGAATTAAATTTGTATTGGCATCTCTCAAATTTTTTTATACTGAATAATTGTATATAAATTTTCTGTGAAGGGTAGTTATACGTATAAATATTGGTATAATATTTTTTATATGGGTGCTATATGTAAAATTTACTTACAACTTACAGGAGTTGTGTGTAAAACCCAAACATCATTGTTAAAAATCATAAGCGGAATTACTGTGAAACAAATGTTTACACAGTTATTTTGTTGCGATTGTAAGGCAAATCACTGAAAAAAAGTAGTCATTAAGGAACAATCAGCATGATAATTAAGGGTACAAATGGTAACGATTCTTTGATTGGAACTGCGGCAATTGATACATTGTCAGGTCTTGGGGGTAACGATTTTCTTGATGGTCGAGGAGGCGCCGATACTTATCTCTTTTATCGTTCGAGTGGGCAAGACACGCTGTACGACAGCAGTTACAACGATAATAGCGTTGACCAACTTGTCTTTTCTGGTACTGGTCTAACATCAACTAATGCGATTGTTACTCGCTTAGGCACTAGTAATGATTTGAAAATATCTTTTGGTGGCGGTATCTCTGACTCGGTTGTTCTCCAAAACCAAGTTTACAGCACTAACTATGACTATGGGGTTGAAAGTATCAAGTTTAGTGATGGGGTAACTTGGACAGAAGAACAGCTTTGGAATGCTTATCTGACAACTGGCGCCTCTTCTAATGACACTTTGGAAGGCACAAACCTTAACAACACAATTAAAGGTGGTTTAGGAACAGATTATTTAGATGGTCGAGGAGGCGCCGATACCTATCTGTTTAATCGTGGAGATGGGCAAGATACGCTGTACGACAGCAGTTACAACGATAATAGCGTTGACCAACTTGTCTTTTCTGGCACAGGCTTAACGTCAACTAATGCGATTGTTACTCGCTTAGGCACTAGTAATGATTTGAAAATATCTTTTGGCAGTATCTCTGACTCGGTTGTTCTCAAAAACCAAGTTTACAGCACTACCTATGACTATGGGGTTGAAAGTATCAAGTTTAGTAATGGAGTAACTTGGACAGAAGAACAACTTTGGAATGCTTATCTGACAACTGGTGCCTCTTCTAATGACACTTTAGAAGGCACAAACCTTAACAACACAATTAAAGGTGGTTTAGGAACAGATTATTTAGATGGTCGAGGAGGCGCCGATACCTACCTATTTAATCTTGGAGACGGGCAAGATACGCTGTATGACAGCAGTTACAACGATAATAGCGTTGACCAACTTGTCTTTTCTGGTTCAGGTCTAACATCAACTAATGCGATTATTACTCGCTTGGGCACTAGTAATGATTTGAAAATATCTTTTGGTGGCGGTATCTCTGACTCGGTTGTTCTCAAAAACCAAGTTTACAGCACTACCTATGACTATGGGGTTGAAAGCATCAGCTTTAGTGATGGGGTAACTTGGACGGAAGAACAACTTTGGAATGCTTATCTGACAACTGGCGCCTCTTCTAACGACACTTTGGAAGGCACAAATCTTAGCAACACAATTAAAGGTGGTGTAGGTACAGATTATCTCGATGGTCGAGGAGGTGCCGATACCTACCTATTTAATCTTGGAGACGGGCAAGATACGCTGTACGACAGCAGTTACAACGATAATAGCGTTGACCAACTTGTCTTTTCTGGCACAGGCTTAACGTCAACTAATGCGATTATTACTCGCTTAGGCACTAGTAATGATTTGAAGATTTCTTTTGGTGGTGGTATCTCTGACTCTGTTATTCTCAAAAACCAAGTTTACAGCACTACTTATAGCTATGGGGTTGAAAGCATCAAGTTTAGCAATGGGGTAACTTGGACGGAAGAGCAACTTTGGAATGCTTATCTCAAAACAGGCGCCGCTTCTAACGACACTTTGGAAGGCACAAATCTTAGCAACACAATTAAAGGTGGTGTAGGTACAGATTATTTAGATGGTCGAGGAGGCGCCGATACTTACCTCTTTAATCGTGGAGATGGTCAAGATACTCTCTATGACAGTATTTACAACGATAATAGCGTTGATCAACTTGTCTTTTCTGGTACCGGTTTAACGTCAACTAATGCTATTGTTACCCGCTTAGGCAATAGTAATGATTTGAAGATTTCTTTTGGTGGTGGTATCTCTGACTCTGTTATTCTCAAAAACCAAGTTTACAGCACTACTTATAGCTATGGGGTGGAAAGAATCAAGTTTAGCAATGGGGTAACTTGGACGGAAGAACAACTTTGGAATGCTTACCTAAAAACAGGCGCCGCTTCTAATGACACTTTGGAAGGCACAAATCTAAACAACACAATTAAAGGTGGTTTAGGTACAGATTATTTAGATGGTCGAGGAGGCGCCGATACTTACCTCTTTAATCGTGGAGATGGTCAAGATACTCTCTATGACAGCAGTTACAACGATAACAGCGTTGATCAACTTGTCTTTTCTGGTACTGGTTTAACGTCAACTAATGCTATTGTTACCCGCTTGGGCAATAGTAATGATTTGAAGATTTCTTTTGGTGGTGGTATCTCTGACTCTGTTATTCTCAAAAACCAAGTTTACAGCACTACTTATAGCTATGGGGTAGAAAGAATCAAGTTTAGTAATGGGGTTACTTGGACGGAAGAACAGCTTTGGAATGCTATAAGTTAAAACTATAGCATCCCTCCTTAATTTTTGAAGTAAATTAGCTAAAGTGGTAGGACTCGTAAGCAAATTAACTTAACTGCTAAAAGTCCTGCCATGAAAAGCTTATTAGCAGTACTCAAACAATAGATGCCGATTATAATCTAAATACCTTTACGACCTAATGTTAAACTTTAAATAAAGCTACAACATCAGCAGTTAGAAGTTGCCAAAGTTGTTCTGGTTCCCAAGTATCTGGATCAAATTTAGAATTACGACCACGTTTGTACGCTTGTTGTAGTTTATCCCAGCTAAACTGCTGCTTGTAATTTATATTTTTATTAATAACTCGCAACAGTCCTAAACCAAGTAATACGTTAGCTACTCTGAATTTAGCTCCTAATAAAAATGCTTGCACTTCAGCTTCACCAATAGGGTTTGTACTATAACCTGTTATAACGTGAATGCCATCATGCAATTGTTTACGACGAGAACCTGTGGTAAAAGGTTTTAAATTATCTTTGTCAAGAAAGTCTGCCCATGTTCTGCCAAAAGTGCCGCTTGGGAGAGAATGTAATTTTTCTATGTCCACAATTTGTGGAACACTTAACCCTTGTGCTTCACTTACTTTGTCTATTAAATCTAAAACTTGTTGTAAACGTGGGGTCGGATTTAAAGGAGTATTGCTTTGCATTGATAATTTATTTTGATGAATAACAATTGCATTTGCTGCTTTGTTTACGCTATGTTACAATTTTCAAAGTTTCTGCCCTTAACAGGAAGTATCAAAAGTCATGATTTTAACCATGACTAAAGTTGGTTGATTAGTTATAATGATGTTCGATTAATTACCCGTACATGGTAGAGACGTTACATGTAACTCTACCCATATGACTATTCGGCGCCTCATCCCTTATACTTTAGAACTTACGCACAGAAACCTGGTTTCTACCCATTCATTGTCGCAGACAAATCGTCGTTTTTATTACAAATTCTCGACCCAGAAACCAGGTTTCTAGGATTTTTGCGTAAGTCCTGATACTGTTATATTTATAACGTGTAGGATTTAGGCATTGACAGGAGACACCAAATATGGTGTATCGGTTCTTGCATTTAACCTAGGTTTTTCGATATAAGCGGTGTCCCAAGAGGGAAGCGCAGTTATTTAGAGGTTCTAATGAACGTTTTACTTCTGTATCCTTGCTTTCCCAAAAGCTTCTGGTCGTTTGAGAAAACTCTAGCTTTGCTAGATCGTAAAGCTATGTTACCACCTTTGGGGTTAGTGACTGTGGCTGCAATTTTGCCCCAAGAATGGAAATTTAAGCTAGTAGATCGTAATGTCAACAAAGTCACTGAAGAACAATGGGATTGGGCAGATTTAGTAATTTTATCTGCGATGATTGTGCAAAAAGATGATTTATTAGCCCAGATTAAGGAAGCTAAACGTAGAGGAAAATTTGTAGCGGTGGGTGGCCCCTATGCAACTGCGTTACCTCATGAAGTGACAGATGTTGGGGCAGATTATTTGATTCTAGATGAAGGGGAAATTACTTTACCTTTATTTGTAGAAGCGCTAGCAAGAGGTGAGAAATCTGGAATTTTTCGTGCTAATGGGGAAAGACCAGATGTAACCCACACCCCAGTTCCTCGATTTGACCTGCTAGAATTTGATGCCTATGCGGAAATGTCGGTGCAGTTTTCTCGCGGTTGTCCTTTTCAGTGTGAGTTCTGTGATATCATTGTCCTCTACGGTCGTAAACCCCGTACGAAGGTGCCGGAGCAATTGCTTAAGGAACTCGAACGCCTTTATGAATTAGGTTGGCGACGTAGTATTTTTATGGTAGATGATAATTTTATTGGTAATAAACGGAACGTTAAACTGTTCCTTAAGGAATTAAAACCTTGGATGGTAAATTATCAGTATCCTTTTTCCTTCGCTACGGAAGCCTCAGTAGATTTGGCAAACGACCAGGAATTAATGGATTTGATGGTACAATGCAATTTTGGCTCTGTGTTTCTGGGCATTGAGACACCAGATGAAGACAGTTTAACGTTAACTCAGAAGCACCAAAATACCAGAGATTCGTTGAGTGAAGCAGTAAACGCAATTGCTCGTTCTGGTTTAAGAGTTATGGCGGGTTTCATTATTGGTTTCGATGGCGAGAAAGCAGGTGCAGGAGCGAGAATTGTGCAATTTGTGGAGCAAACATCAATTCCCACGGCACTGTTCAGTATGCTGCAAGCATTACCTGACACAGCACTTTGGCATCGCTTAGAGAAGGAAGGAAGACTTCGTAGTAAGTCAGCAAATATTAACCAAACCACTTTGATGAACTTTGTGCCTACCCGTCCCTTAGAAGACATCGGGCATGAATATGTGGAAGCATTTTGGCAGTTATACGACCCTACTAAGTTTCTCGAACGTACTTATCGCCACTACCGAATTCTTGGAGAGGCAACATATCCAAATAAAGGGAAACGAGCAAAAAAACCGATAAATTGGGTAACAATTCGCGCCCTGTTAACTATTTGTTGGCGCCAAGGTGTCCTTCGCAAAACTCGATGGAAGTTCTGGCCAAATCTTTGGAATATGTGCCGTTACAATCCAGGAGGTGTAAGTAGTTATTTGTCAGTATGTGCCCAAATTGAGCATTTTGTCGAGTATCGCCAAATTGTCAAACAAGAAATTGAACTGCAAGTCGCGCAGTTCTTAAACGCAACTGAAGCTGAAATTCCACTTGAACGAGAACAAGCTATAGCCAACAAATAACGAAACGGCACCTGTAAGCTTTTTATTAATAGTTAAGTAAAAAGTGGCGCCATGTTCGTTCGGTTATTCAATTTATTAGAATTGCAGAACCTATATTCTCAATCAAAAAATTTGGCGCCAACTGAGCGAGGGTTACAATCTACAAACTGTCATAAGCAGGCTTGAAAATAACAATGGAAGGTATTTTCATTAGTAATAATTTGTACTTAGTATGGTGAGCGTTGGAGATGAAAAATACGCTTGCCCTTATGGTCTGAAGTCCTGATTTTTAAGTGCGCTAGTCCGCTCTCTATTTCTCATCCCTGTACGCGGCTGGCCTCTTAAAACAACACACGTGAGTTAGATTATACCCTATGACACAAGCAACAAGAGTTTCAGTAACATCGCCTGACGCAATGAATCCGTTAGCGACTTCTGCTTCTTCAGGAATGACTTACTACGTTGCAACAAACGGTTTAGACACTAATTCTGGTACTTTGAACAGTCCTTGGAGAAGTATTAATCATGCGACATCATCGGACTCTCCCATCAAAGCTGGTGACACAATCCAAGTGGAGTCAGGTGTTTACACAGAGTTAATTACTCTTGGTAAATCAGGTAATTCTACTCTTGGTAATATTACACTCAAAGCTAATGGCGCCGTTACTTTGCGAGACCCAGATTCAAGTAAAGGTGGTTTTAGAGAAGGTGTAATTCAATCGGCAGGTAAAGGCTATTGGACTATTGATGGATTTCGGATTGAAAATACTTCTTGGGCTGGAATTTCACTGCGCGATGCCAACAATATGATTGTGCAAAACAATTACACTTACCAGACAGGTGCATCTGGAATCATCGTTCTTCCTGATACTTACTATGATGGAGGTGAAGCTGAAGTTACCAACTCTAACATCAAAATTCTCAACAACACCATTGAGCGAGCTAACTGGAATTGGAAAACAAGCAATGACCAAGGCACTCAAGAATCTTTGAGTGTTTGGGGTGTAAATGGATTTGAAGTTGCCAATAACACTGTCAAAGAAGGAAAAAGAGAAGGTATTGACATCAAAGTTGGTTCTCGCAATGGCTCAGTTCACGGTAACACTGTCACTGCTCAAGCTATAGTATCTGGAACACCCCAAGGTTACAACGGTGGGCCGGGGATTTACCTTGATGGCAACCGTGCCACGATGTTCAATATTAGCGTCTACAACAATACAGTTTATGCAAACACCGCAGACGCAATTGCAATTGCAGACGAAGTTCCAGGACAAGGAGATGTATATGATATCCGCGTTTACAATAACGTAGTTTATGGTAATGGAAAACAAGGTGTTAATGGTGGTAGCGGAATTGCCATTAACTCAAATGTGCGTGATGTTGAAATTCTGCACAATACTTTCGTAAACAACGTTCAAGCTTTTAATATTGCTGGTATAGACAATTATGGTGGTAAGAAAGCGAGTAATATTACAATCCGCAACAATATTTTCGCTAACAGCACCTACCGTAATGGATTTATTGGTGATACAGACAACGTTACCCTAAGCAATAACTTATTCACCAATGGCTTTAAAGAACTTTACCAAACTCAGGGAACATTGACGAACTTACAAAGTAATAACAACATTACTGGAGATGCTCTATTCATCAATCAGAATGAAAATGACTTTCATTTATTAGCCTCTTCACCAGCTATTGATGCAGGTTTTCTTGGAATAGGCGCCTATGCAAACAAAGATAAAGATGGCGTTACTCGTTCTCAAGGTAATGATATAGGTGCCTACGAGTACCGTGCTGGATGAACTAATTAATTAGTGGCTCTGTGAAATCGTTCTTACATATATTTCTTACATATATTCTTTCTCATCAGGTTGCATCTTTTCTTATCGCTTCAGCTAGTGCAGGCTCCTGGTTTAATGTTTTTGAATAAGAATTACCCCAATTAGCAATAACACCGTTCCTAAGATACGATATGGGTTAAGAGAAATTTGGGCGACATCAAACGCACCAGTCGAATCGAGGATGAGTGCTGCAACCATCTGTCCAGCAATCACTAAAGAAAAAACTACTGCAGTGCCTAATTTCGGGATTGCGATTAAAGATGCAACAAGATAGTAAGCAGCAAATATCCCACCAAACCAAGCCCATTGGGGAAGAGAGTTAAATGCTGGGATAGAGCCGCGAGGTGTGGCGCCGCTAACCCATAGTAAAGTTAGTGAAAGGAGAGTTACAAATACTGAAACGATTGTGGTGAGAACCGGAGAGCCGATTGACGCTCGTAGACGTGCATTCCAAGCCATTTGGATGGCGAGACCTGCTCCACCGAGAGCGACTAAAATAAACAAAACGAATCGAGTAAACATGATGTAAAATTAAAAACAATCGTTTGGTGGAATTTCGCTTACTTAAGCATTTAGAGGCGCCAAGCTTTGTGTTAGCTATTTCAAAAATGTGAACCATTGGTTCATATTTGGATTGGTTGATTCGTTATATCATGTTAGATTTATCACCCATACATAGTAGAGACGTTACATGTAACGTCTCTACAGTTTGGCAACGTAATTTTATGCATTGCTCCCAAATAAGACTTTATTTGTTGATACTCAATAATATAGTTAATAATTAGGCTATGTGATTACATAAGGAAGCGTACACTATGATAACCGTTATCAAACCAGAATATTTTTCTTTAGAGGATTTTATGACCAATCCTCATGATAAAACAGAATGGGTAGATGGTCAACTTGTAGAAAAAGAGGGTATGACGTTAAGACACGGAAAAATTCAGTTACGTCTTGGTAGCTGCTGGCAAGATTATAAAGAGTCTAGCGGACTAGGGGGAGAAGTTTATACTGATGTCCCTTGCCGTACTAAAAAACAAGGACGCTCTCCTGATGTAGCTTATCTTACACCTGACCTCGTTACTAAATATGGAAACGTTCCGACTTTACCTCAAAGTTTTCCTTTATGTGCCGAAATTGTCTCACCTACAGACATAGCAGAAGAAGTTTTATTAAAAGCGCAGGAATATTTAGAATCTGGTGGAGAAGAAGTTTGGTTAGTTTACCCTGAAAGTAAATGGATAATGATAATCACCGAAAATCAAGGTTTAATGTTTACATCTGGTCAAACTGCTTGTACACAGAAGGCCTTGATAGGGTTTAATATTTCTGTAGATGAATTGTTAGCTTAACTTCATGCACAGCAACCAACAGATTTAAAAATTGCTGCTTATGGCGCCATAATTTTTACAATTAGTTTGGCAAACTATTATAAATGTATACTTTTGGATGTTTTCGGATTTAACTAAAAATCTCTTGTGGAATGGGCATCCTTGCCCGTCTCAATATATTCTACTGCACCTAATGCTTTAAGGGTAGTTTTTTCTGCTTCCGTTAAGCATTTTACACCTGCAATGTTCATATCCTCATAAAGCTTATCTTTTAAAGTTTTAATACACTTTCCTGTTTCTATTTTCCAAATTTTTATTACTCCATCCCAGGAACAACTTGCTAAAATTTTAGTGTCAGAGCTAATAACTATTTACAGCTATTTCACATTAAATAATCTTCGGTTAAGTCAGCAATTATTGGCAATAGGGTGAAGTCTATTGGTTAATGCTTCTAGTTCACCACCTGCAAGCAACAATTCAATCGCTTCGTGCCCCTGCGATATAAATCTGTCAACTTGCTCTTCAAATGTTATGGTGCCTCGTAATACCTCAACTAAAGATTTTCTTAAATAAAGAGGATGCCAACAGTTTGGTTTTGCCACTTCAAATCTGTGGTCATGAAAATCCCATGCACCTGAATTTTGTTTTAACCTTGAGCGCAATTTACTATATTCATCAGAATGAAAAAATTCATCTTCTAAGTGGTGCCACTTATTTCTCTCAAAACACAGAATCATGCAAAAATCGGGACCAAAATGTGAATTTAAAAGTTTCACACGATGGTCGTAACCATCTAAAAGAGTACCAATAAATATACCAGGAAACCAACCCTCTAAAATATCAAACCCTAATCGTCCCCACTGACATTTGACTGGTGTACAAGGAATTGGCGCCTCTTTATTAAAACCAATTTTATCTGATACCCAACGCCAATCTGCTTCAGCAGCACGTAAACTTATATTTTTTAGGTTACGTTGTAGTGATTGAGCAGGCAGGTAAGAAACTATACTTTCATAAGATACTGGTGCTGCTGGCCCTAAATTTTCTTCAGCCAGCATATCTATAAAATCACGAACTAGAGTATCATCAGGTTGTGTTTCTAACCAATGTTTCAAAAAAATATATATATCACTCCAAGTTAATGCTAAGTCAGCTTTTTGTTCATGCTGTCTAGCTAATCCTGTAATAAGAATTAAAGTATATCCTTCTGACCACTTTAAATTTCTGCTTGCATACTCACGATACTTATCTAATTGCCCAGGCCTTAGATTTGACCATACCTTGTGTTCAAATATAAAAACAGAGTCTCCAAAATCTGCCAACATATCTATTTGTCCACCAGGGAAGGTACATTGTGTTCTCCACTCAGGTGATATATACGGTTTTGGACTCAGATGCTTTGGTGATTTTAAACTCAGATAATCTATAAATTCACGAGCAAGTCTCTCTTTATTTCTTAGAAGCCAAGCAAAACCTTCAGTAATAAAGTTTTCAATTGGGTCAAGCTCTTTGCTTTTAGGATATTTACGTAATGCACTAAACAAGCTATCTGGCAAGCCTTTTTCCTCCATCAAATTTAAAGGCTTTCAGCATAGCACAATTTTTTTGTGAGTAAAGGCGCCTCTCTTCTCTCTGTGTTCTCTGCGTCTCTGTGGTAAATATATATACTGTTGTAATTAATGGTATTAATCTCACACCTACAAAAAATGGCGCCTTCTCGAAAAATATTGCACCGTACTAATTTACTATAAAAATTGGTTGAAATCTATATGAGCAATTACATTAACAATCTAAGATGCTACCCTACCCTGCGGGATATCCTGCGGATAACGGGAAAACTGCGTTAACGTACCTCAGCATGACACAGAAGGTTTATCTTGTGGGATGGGCATCCTTGACCGTCCAACTGTACTACTTAAAGATGCTTCTACCTGTGCATGACAGAGGACATTAGGATAAGAGATATTGACCTACTATAAGTAAAATTACTCGTGGCTAATCCGAAAGAAAACCTGGAAATTCTCGCGCGCACCCCGTTGTATGCTTTTGCTCAAGAACTCAAAGCTAGGTTTACTGGTTTTGGGGGTTGGGATATGCCTGTACAGTTTAGTGGTATTACTGCTGAACATGAAGCTGTCAGAAACAAGGCAGGCATTTTTGATATATCCCATATGGGCAAGTTTACTCTCCAAGGTAAAGATTTAGTCTCGCAGCTACAAAAACTGGCGCCTTCCGATTTTAGCCGTCTCCAACCAGGTCAAGCACAATATAGTGTGTTGTTGAATCCTCAAGGTGGTATCATCGATGACATTATCTTTTACTATCAAGGTAAAACTAGTACTGGTGAACAGCAAGGTGTGTTAATTGTCAATGCTGCTACCTGCGCTAAAGACAAAGAGTGGTTACTAAATAATCTTGATACTAGTCAAATTAAGTTCCAAGACGTTTCGTCTGATAAAGTATTAATTGCGCTTCAAGGGCCACAGAGTGTTGCTTTGTTACAACCGTTTGTAAATCAAGATTTATCTCCAATAAAAGCTTTTGGGCATATTGAGGCTAATATTCTTGAAAAACCTGCTTTTATTGCTCGAACTGGTTACACGGGTGAAGATGGGTTTGAAATTATGCTTGATGCACAGGTCGGCGCCCTCCTATGGCAAAATTTAATTGCTGCTGGCGCCGTTCCTTGTGGACTTGGCGCCCGTGATACGCTACGTCTAGAAGCGGCAATGGCACTCTATGGACAAGATATAGATGATACAACTACACCTTTAGAAGCTGGGTTAGGTTGGCTAGTTCATTTGGATACAAAAGGTGACTTTATCGGGCGTTCAGCATTAGAACAACAAAAAGCACAAGGTGTAAAACGGCGCCTGGTAGGGTTACAAATGCAGGGACGTAATATCGCGCGTCATGCTTACCAAGTGCTGCATGAAGGTAAAATCGTTGGGGAAATTACTAGTGGCACTTTATCTCCTACACTTGGTTATCCTATTGCTCTAGCTTATGTTCCTACCGAGTTATCCTCAGTCGGTCAAACACTAAATGTGGATATTCGTGGTAAAACTTATCCCGCAGTTGTTGTCAAACGTCCCTTTTATCGTTCAAAATCACGATTGACTAATTAGTAAAAAGTGCTGAGTGCTGAGTGCTGAGTATTGAGTTTTATAACTCATAATTCATAACTCATAACTTTTAACTTTACTCAGCACTCAGCACTTTCTACTCAGCACTTTTTAGAGGATTTGATATGGGCTTTGAATACCCTGATAATTTAAGATACCTGGACACTCACGAGTATGTGAGGCTAGATGGAGATATTGCCACTGTTGGTATTACAGCATTTGCTGTTGACCAGTTAGGGGACATTGTATTTTTGGAACTGCCAGACGTTGGAGAAACTGTTACTAAGGGTGATAGCTTTGGTACTGTTGAATCTGTAAAAGCCGTTGAAGACTTAAATGCACCCATTACTGGTACCGTCCTCGAACGTAATGATGCCTTAATTGAGGCACCGGAGCAAATAGGCGATGACCCCTATGGAGAAAGTTGGCTGTTAAAAATTCGTGTTAACGACGAAAGCGAAGTTGAAGACGCAATGACAGCAGACGAATATCGCGCACAGGTAGAAGGAGAATAAATCAGTGCTGAGTAGAAAGTGCTGAGTGCTGAGTAGTAATTATTTACTCAGCACTCAGCACTCAGCACTCAGCAATTTTAATAAATCTCAACTTTTACATGACGTTACAAATACAGATGTTGCAAAATATTAAATAGTCACGTCTGGAGACCATATTGTGGTAATTTCCGCTCCACAGCCTAAGTCAATTAATCTACCGCTGCGCGAAAAGAGTCAATCGAACAATTTTCAAGTTCGACACATTGGGCCGTCTGATGGTCAGGTTCGTCATATGCTCGAAGTTATGGGACTTTCTAGCTTAGATGAACTGATTAATAAAAGTGTTCCGCAGGCAATTCAACTTAAAAGGGAGCTTAATCTTTCAGAAGCTAAAAGCGAATATGCTGCTTTGGCTCAGTTGAAGGAAATAGCCTTGCAAAATCAGGTTTACCGTTCGTATATCGGTATGGGGTATTCTAATTGCATTACTCCTCCTGTTATTTTACGTAATATTCTTGAAAATCCTGGTTGGTATACAGCTTACACTCCTTACCAGCCTGAAATTGCTCAAGGGCGCCTCGAAGCGCTATTAAATTTCCAAACAATGATTATCGACCTCACTGGTTTGGAAATTGCCAATGCTTCGCTACTCGATGAGGGTACTGCTGCTGCCGAAGCGATGACTATGAGTTACGGTATTTGCAAAAACAAGGCTAATACTTTCTTTGTGTCTCAAGATTGCCATCCCCAAACAATCGACGTGTTACAGACACGTGCCAGACCCTTGGGTATCGAAATCGTTATTGGAGACCATCGTACTTTTGATTTTGAGCAAGCTATATTCGGCGCCGTTTTACAATACCCTGCCACCGACGGCACAATTTACGATTACAGCATCTTTTGTCAGCAAGCACATGAAAAAGGCGCCCTCGTTACGGTTGCTGCTGATATTATGAGCTTGTGTTTACTAACACCTCCAGGAGAATTTGGCGCCGATATCGTTGTAGGTAGCACTCAACGTTTTGGAGTTCCCCTTGGCTATGGTGGTCCACATGCAGCATATTTTGCTACTAAAGAAGAATACAAGCGACAAGTACCTGGTAGAATTGTCGGGGTATCAAAAGATGCTCGTGGTAATACAGCATTACGTTTAGCACTACAAACACGCGAACAACACATCCGTCGTGATAAAGCTACTAGTAATATTTGTACAGCACAAGTATTACTAGCTGTTATCGCTGGGATGTATGCTGTGTATCATGGCGCCGATGGATTAAGACAAATTGCTCTAGATATCCATCAAAAAACCTTAACACTAGCTCAAGCACTCAAGCAATTAGGTTATAAAATAGCTTCTGAAAACGTCTTTGACACATTAAAGGTTGAATTAGGAAACCAAAAGCTAGAAGATATTTTAAATAGAAGCGAAGCCAAAAAAATCAACTTGAGAATCTATGACGATACAGCAGTAGGTATTTCCCTCGACGAAACAACCACCGAAGCTGATTTAATAGATTTACTAGAAATCTTCGCAGGTTCCCCCCCTCCCACACTCCCACCCTCCCACACTCCCACCCTCTCCCGTACTCCCTACCTAACCCACCCAGTCTTCAACCGCTATCACTCCGAAACTGAGTTACTGCGTTATATTCATAAACTTGAAACCAAAGATTTATCATTAACAACATCGATGATTCCTTTAGGTTCATGTACGATGAAGCTAAACGCGACAGCGGAAATGATACCTGTAACTTGGGCAGAGTTTGGTAACATTCACCCATTTGCACCAAAATCACAAACGCGCGGGTATCAAATTTTATTTAAACAGCTTGAAGAGTGGTTAGCTGAAATTACTGGTTTTGCTGGAATCTCTCTGCAACCAAACGCCGGCTCACAAGGTGAATATACGGGACTTTTAGTAATTCGTCAGTATCACGAATCACGCCAAGAAAGTCATCGTAATATTTGTTTGATTCCAGAATCTGCACACGGAACCAACCCGGCAAGTGCAGTTATGTGTGGAATGAAAGTAGTAAGTGTTGCCTGCGATAAAGACGGTAACATTGATGTTGCCGACCTGAAAGCAAAAGCCGAAAAGCACAGCAATAACCTTTCAGCGTTGATGGTGACATACCCATCTACCCACGGTGTATTTGAAGAAGCCATTAAAAACATATGTACCATCGTTCATTCTCACGGTGGACAGGTATATATGGATGGCGCCAACATGAACGCTCAAGTCGGACTTTGCCGTCCTGGAGATATAGGCGCCGACGTTTGCCACTTAAACCTCCACAAAACCTTCTGTATACCTCATGGTGGTGGTGGCCCCGGTATGGGACCCATCGGTGTTGCTTCACATCTAGTCCCCTTCCTCCCAGGACACGCTGTTGTAGATACTTCTTCCACTCAGCACTCATCACTCAGCACTCATCACTCTAAAATAGGCGCCGTTTCTGCTGCACCTTGGGGAAGTGCTAGCATCCTAGTAATTTCTTGGATGTATATTGTAATGATGGGTGCCTCTGGTTTAACCGAAGCTACCAAAATTGCAATTCTCAACGCCAACTACATCGCCAAACGGTTAGAAAACCACTACCCAGTACTTTATAAAGGTAGTAACGGTTATGTTGCTCACGAGTGTATTTTAGATTTGCGCGCTTTGAAAAAATCCGCCAACATCGACATTGATGACGTTGCAAAACGCTTGATGGACTACGGTTTCCATGCACCCACCGTATCATGGCCCGTTGCTGGTACCATCATGGTAGAACCAACCGAAAGCGAATCAAAAGAAGAAATCGACCGTTTCTGTGATGCATTAATTTCCATTCGCCAAGAAATTGCCGAAATTGAATCTGGCAAAATGGATATTCAAGACAACCTCTTGAAAAATGCCCCCCACACCGCAGAAAGTTTAATTGCTGGTGACTGGACACATCCATATACCAGAGAACAAGCCGCATATCCGGCGCCGTGGACACGCGATAATAAATTCTGGGTCAGCGTCAGTCGCATCGACGCAGCATTTGGTGATAGAAACTTCGTCTGCTCCTGCCTCCCAATGGAAGCATACAGCGAATAACCCAAAAATTAAATAATCACTCTTGTGAAATAATCACTCTTGTGGGATAGGCATCCTTGCCTGTCCCATATTTATATAAATTTTAATTTATTAAACAAACTGCAAAAGCCATTTTTCCATTTCTTTTGGTTGTTGCCAGTTCAACATTTCTACCGCAAAGTCATCAAGTTGCTGGCAGTTTAACTTTTCGAGTTGACTAGCTATCTGTGGCGTGAGAGCCGAAGTTGCAAATTTGAATCTAATCATATTACTTGCAGCCTCAATCTTGCCTTCTAACCTAGCTTTGTTCATTTCGGCTTTGTACCAAGCATCTATTTGTTCCATCGTTCTCATAAAATCTTTATTCTCTAGAGTTTAGCCATTCCTCCATCTCACTAAGTTGTTGCCAATTAAACATTCTTACCATGAACTCATCAAGTTGCTGATTGTTTAGCTCTTCGAGTTGACTAGCTATTTGTGGTGTGAGAGCCGATGACCCAAATTTGAATTCAATTATATTAGTTGCTGCTTCAATCTTGCCTTCAATCTTGCCTTCAGTTTTGCCTTCTAACCTAGCTTTGCTCATTTCGGCTTCGTACCAAGCATCGATTTGTTCCATTGTTCTCATAAAGTCTTTATCCTCTGGGGTTAAGTTCTCGGTGGGTATGTCTTTTAGATAAACACAATATTTTATACATGCGTTTATTATATCATTTTTCTCCCTACGCTCCGGTGATAACTGTTTGATTAATTCAAAAGCACTTTTCGCTGTTTCTCTACCTCCCAACATTTTTAACCATATCGTTTGTGGACTATCTTCCAATTGCTCAATAATCACAATTCCCATCCGCAAAATTGGTGGTAGTCGATATACACCTTTTCCTAAGTCAGTTGCCTTTTGAGCGCAACACATTTTCAAGAGTTTTTCACTGCAATTTACCGTGATAATCCAAGTAAATGGGTTTTGATTTTCTATTTGTTGTTTTGCTTCTTTTGATAATCTTTGAGTATTTGTTGATTTTTGTTGGGTTTTGGTGCCTTCTATTAGTTCTTTTTGCTCTCTATACCAGTACAGATTTTTGCGGGTTATCGATTTATCAATATCTGTTTCTTCTAAGTACGAACTATAATGCTCGATAATTAGTGTGGGATGTTCTTGCATTAATAAATCGAATAAACCTAAGTTTTCAGAAAGCCATCCGGCTTTTTCTCGCTCTGCCATGAACATCAAATCTATTTCCAGGTCTTCATCGTTACGGACTTGGATATTTTGTAGAGTATTCCCTTTAGTTTTATATAATGATTGGATGTAAAACTTGAAGAAGCGGTCGTGTTTGTATTGAGACATTTCAATTTATTTAGCCCCTGCCGTAGCTCTCATGTTGTGATAGTAATTTTCACTTTCTATGAGAGGAATTAATTTCTGGAAAGAGATTATAACCAAAATTAAACTAGCTCACATCAGTAACCGATGTCATTTTGATGTAATTTTGAGCTTCGTTATCGATTGGTCAATGCTTTTTGGCAAAGAACTGCTGTTCGTGTTGCCTTAGTTGAAGGAGGCGCCCAATACCCCGAGCGCTCCCCCTGACAAGGGTAGGTTTTTTCAGCCCGAAACCCCAGACACGGGTGACAGGAAGACAAGTAGACAAGGAGGGGTTTTTCTACCTTGTCTACCTTCCACCCTTGTCTACCTTGCCTAGGAGCGGTTTTCTAGAAAAAAACCTACCCTTGTGGGGAGCGCTCCCCCGTCACCACCAACGCTTTTCATATAGAAGCAGCGCATCCGCGCATAAATAAAGATATAATTTTCTTGTCATAACGGCGCCACCTCCTCGACTATAGCTTGCGCCATAGTCTCGTGCTGACCTGTAATATTTTTATGTTAATTACATGACCTTTTAAATAAAAAGCCGAGCAACACCTGTAATATTATTACCTCCATACCCAAGCTTAATAGCATCCAAATAAACATTGTGAATAGCTGTAGACACAGGGGTTAGAGCATCTACTTCCCGCGCGCTTTGCATAACATAGCGAAAATCTTTCTCAACTAAATCGATAGGGAACATTGGCGCATGATTCTCTGCCAACATTAAATTCGCCGCGTTCTTTGCTGCTAAACTCATAACTGGTAATTCACCAAGACATTGAATTGCTTTTTCTAACTCTAATCCGTTTTTCGTTAGCATCCCTATAACTTCTGCTAATGCTGCAACTTGAATACCAAATAGTGCATTGGCAGCAAGTTTCATCGTCATTCCCTGTCCAATATCTCCTACATGATGAATTACCGAACCACCTGCGGACAAAAGTATATATTCAGCTTGCTTTAAGGTTTCTGCTTGACCTCCAACTATATATATAAGTTTTCTTGCATCCGCTTGGGGACGAGAACCAATAACTGGAGCATCAAGAAATGCTACGCCACGACTCGATAATAACGGCGCCAATTCTTTCACCCAACTAACAGTCAAAGTACTTGACTCAATCGCAATTGCATGTTTGCGAAGTCCTAATATGGCGCCAGTTTCCTCATCTAACCAAATTGCACGCGATGCATCACTGTCTGTAACCATACTAATAATAATATCCGCTTGCTCGGCAGCTTCTCTGGGTGTTGCTGCATAAACTGCTCCTAGCTTTTGTAAAGGTTTGACTTTATTTTCGGTACGGTTATAAACAACTACCTGGTGATTGGCATTGACTAGGTTTTCCACCATCCGAGAACCCATTGCCCCTATTCCTAACATTGCTACTTGACTCATAATAAATAATTCCTCTAACTGACAACACTGTAGCTCTTGTAAAAGCAGCAATAAAGAGCAATTTATGAATTACTTTCGTGTATTTTTTACATGAATCGACTATTATTCAGTAATGGATATATCTGTGCTGGAAATTTTTGTAGAAGTTATGCGACAGGGTAGTTTTGCTGCTGTCGCACGTGAACGCAATATTGACCCATCTTCTGTTTCCCGAACTATTGCGGCTTTGGAGTCAGAAATTGGTGTAAGGTTATTTCAGAGAACTACACGACAACTGGCGCCAACCGAAGCTGGCATTACTTATTTTCAAAGAGTTGAACCACTTGTTGAAGAGATGCAACAGGCAATTATTGCAGCGAAGGATATTTCTGGACAACCAAAGGGAACTTTGCGCGTGACTGCTTCGGTCTCGTTTGGACTTAAATGCATTGTGCCTTTATTACCTAAGTTTGAAGCAATGTATCCAGAACTTACAGTAGAACTTTTACTTACAGATGCTGTTGTAGATTTGTTTGCCGAAAGAATTGATGTTGCGGTTCGTCTTGGACAATTAGCCGACTCAACTTTTATTGCTCAACAACTTATGCGAACTCGTTATTGGGTTTGCGCTAGTCCAGATTATTTACAGCAATGGGGACAACCACAAACTCCAAGTGATGTTGAGCAACATAACTGCCTTCTTTTTCCATTGGCTGGTTTTAGAACAAGATGGACATTTAAAGATAAAGACGGAGATTTGAAAGAAATTTCAGTTCGTGGACGTACTATTATTTCTAACGCACTTGCACTTCAACAATGCGCGCGTGCGGGAATGGGTTTAGCATTACTTCCCCACTGGCTAATTGATGAAGATGTTGATACTAATAAACTTGTAAATTTATTTCCACATTATCAAGTTACAGCAACAGATTTTAATACAGCAGCTTGGCTTGTCTATCCTTCCCGTGCTTATATTCCTCTCAAAGTACGTGTATTTGCTGAAGAACTTAAAAAGCACATTTCAATCTAACTTCAACATGAAAAACTGGGAATACTAAGCATAGTTTGCTCTTTAACACTGCTATGCAATATATTCTCTACCCCATTGCTATTTTGGTGCTTTTTGCTGTCATCAACTATTTAGTTGCTTTTTTGTTTATTTTTAAGTCTGTTTTTCGGCGCCCTAAATACGATATCATTAATAGTAAACAAGTACCAGTATACCTCGAACAACTATTTAAAGGCGCCATTTCTGAACTAGAGGAATTTGGTTTTAAAGCGTGTTGCTATATACAAGTAGAACCTATAATCCAAATTCACCCACCAACAGTGGTAGAAATACTGTTGTATAACCAAGCGCTAAAGTCGTATGCAAAAGTCGGAATTCGTTATCCGCTTGAAGCTGTTAATTTATTTGATATTGAATTTTATACATTTTTTCAAGATGGTAGTTTATTATTAACCATGAATGGTAAAGCTGATGGAGTATTTGGTGAAACACCTAACTTTACTATTCAAGATGCTTACACAGCAGAAACTCTGTTACAATGGCAGTTACATCAACATACTGTCGAAAAAA
The DNA here is from genome assembly GCF_019977735.1 of Calothrix sp. PCC 7716. Lineage (GTDB taxonomy): Bacteria > Cyanobacteriota > Cyanobacteriia > Cyanobacteriales > Nostocaceae > Dulcicalothrix. Next base: position 9,610,784 of record NZ_AP025018.1, read on the forward strand.
TAAATATAACAAAACCTGCAATTGGTTTATCTCCTAATAAATTTGCCACAGCTTTAGAAAAGTTTAGCAATAAACATTTAGATTATTTATTTAAAGCAGGCAAACTACGATTAGTTGGAGAAAAAGAATATAATCCTACATTACAAGTTGCATGGAAAGTTGCTAAGAAATTAGTTGATGGAAAACATAAAGTTACAAAAATTCTCAACCAACGCTTATTAGCAGCTAAAACTAATCCTGAAATGCGGGTTGATATTCCTGTCGAACTGGAGGTTGAAGGATTTAAGCGTACAGAAATTCAGAATCAGGGACTAGTGGATGGTAAATTTCGTGCTTGGATGCTGCTTATAAGTTTTGGTTTGTTTGTAGCATCTTTTATGCACATGTTTGAAATACATCGCTTGGCAATTTTTGTGCTAGTTATAATGCTACACGAAGCTGGACATCTAATTGCAATGCATTTATGCGGTTATCGTGATACTTCAATGTTATTTTTACCCTTTTTAGGCGCCGTTGCAACAGCAAGTCAGAAATATGATACTACACTTGCTCAGAATATCTGGGTTTTACTCGCTGGACCTTTGCCTGGATTAATTTTGGGAATCTTTTTGGCTTTTATCTCTGGTATTACTAGTGATTTATTTTGGGTAAAAGACACTGCTTGGATGTTAATTGGTTTAAATTCAATAAATTTACTGCCTATTTATCCACTTGATGGTGGTAAAATAGCAAATTTACTTGTGTTTTCACGCTTTGCTTATATTGATGTCTTATTTAAATTATTTGGTTTAATTGTATTAGGATGTCTGTCTATTTCTCAACCTATATTATTGATATTTGTAATTTTAACATCTTTAAGTATACCTCAGAGCTTTCGTGCAGCTAAAGCCAATTCTAAATTACAGCGACTGCTTAAACAGAGTAAACCCAGTAATCAAGATAATCTTATTAATAATATTTATACTTATTTTAAAGACTTGGGGTATAATAAATTACCTGTCGCCACTAGAAATTTTCTAGTTAAAGATATAATTCGACGTTATAACGAATCACAGGGTAAATGGATAACGCGAATTTCTTTAATTTTTCTTTACTGCGGTAGTCTCCTTGGGGGATTAACGGGTTCTTTGTATGCAATATCACCAAGTGCAGTTAGCTTACTAAGTGAAATTCCGTTTATATTCGAGAAACCACAGCAGCGACGCGAACGTTTTCTCAGTATGCAGAAGCATGAAATTGAAAAAGCAACAGCAATATTACAAAAAAATCCTAATGATATAAATGCATACATGAAACGTGCTAAAGCATTTAAAACACTGCGAGACAATAAAGGCGCCTTGGCAGACTACAATCAAATTGTGCGATTACAACCGAATCATACTCAACATCGTTTTACCCGTGCTTCTTTAAATTCTCAACTAGGCAATATCAAAGCTGAAATACAAGAGTACGATGATTTATTAAAGCTAAATCATCAACCTTATTTTATTTACTATCAACGGGCAGAAGCTAGAACAAAGCTACGCGATTATCAAGGCGCCATTGCCGATTATAATCAAGTTATTAAACTTAAGCCTAAAATCGCTTGGAATTATATTAACCGTGGTTATGTTCGTATTCAGTTGAAAGATTACAAAGGCGCCTTAGCTGATGCAAACAAAGCAATACAACTCGAACCTCAACTACATGATGCTTATGCATTGCGAAGCCAAGTATATCGCAAGTTAGGAAATAATAAAGCAGAAAAAGCTGATAAGCAAAAGGCAATAGCACTTGAACAAGTTTGGGAAGAAACACGCCAAGATTAAAAGTAATAAAAAACGGCGCCTATATCTATAATTAACATAGGCGCCGTGCAAAATTATACCGAAGTGATTAGGGTTTGAAAACTTTTATTATTTAACAGCAATTGCTTGACCAGCAGTACTGATAATTTCTTGTAGGTTAGTTACAGAACCTGTGTAGCTACCACCGGGGCCAGCAAAGGTTTGTTGTCCTACAGTTAAATTCTTTTGTGAAAAGGTGTTTGATGCATTCGACGCAAACCCACCGATATCACCTAAGCTAATCGCTAAACCACCAGCAACAGTGTCAAGCTCATCATTAGATAATTCAACTGCATTAATTTCGTTACTCATTACTTTATCTCCGTTAAGTATATTTGTTAGATGTGAAAGAAAAGCAGCGAAGTACGCTGTTTGCTTTCATGTCCACATAATATAAATTTTGCTTGCCCAGATACATCGGAATAAAGCTGGAATTACGGCAATGCTTTTTGTTGAGGAGCGCATCCTACTAAAGTTGGAGAAGTGTTTAATATAAATGTTTGAGGACTTCATCTCCGGCGTCCAGAACCGCGTTCTTTTCTGATAGCTTTAACTGCCGTTACTTGGTCTGAACGCGAGAGCATCAAAAATACAGTTAACTTTAATTTCATAGATATATAAATTTATACATGTTCATACATCTATTTTAAAATTTAGATACATAAGTTGTGTGCTTTGCATGAAGCGGATTATACCCATGACATAGTAGTATATACCAGTTGCCATTTTGAAAATTTGGAAACCTGGAATATACGTTGATATCATGGCTAATTTATGATAGGCGCCTTTATCACTTCCTGAGTGTAACTAATAAATTTACTGTGCCAAAAAATCGACTGTAAAATCCCAAGCGTCATCATCCCACCATGATTCGGAAATAATGTTTTCTACGTTATAGTTGCTACCTGTGGAATTTTGATAAAGTTTTATACCAAGTGCTTCAGCAAATCTAATGTCATATTCGCGAAATATTTTTTTGATACTAGCGCTAACTCCATCAGGATATATATAGAAACAAACTAGTTCTTCTTCAGAGGAAATTGCAACTAGTTGACGCGCGATTATTATACCTTCTTTGTCTCGAGCATAGAGAACTTGTTTATTTATATCTAGGAGTACGGCAACTGCGGAGTCTGAGCATATTCCTCCAAGTCCTAAACAAGTTCCTACATAAGTACCTAGCTTTAATACTTCCAACGGTTCGCTTTCTAGCTTAATCTCAACGGCGCCTCGAAAGTCAACTAGTTCTGTATATTCAATTCCCTTCGTCCACAGATTAAGATTAATTTTGCTATGCTGTTTTAACCAAATTTGTGTGAGGGAATGATTGATTATATAATCTTGCTGGTTTCCCCAATAAGCTTTTAAAAATTTTCTAAAACCACGATTGTTTCGTGTAATAGTTCCAAGCATTGAGAGTGCATGTTTGATATTCTCTTGTTTGGGGTTAACGTCAAACTCCCGTTTTAAGATATTGAGGGTCAGATTTTCTAATATTTCAAGCTGGGTCAGTTGTATCTGTTTATATATTACTCCTAAACCGCGATTTATTTGCTGCTCGCTTAAAGAACGCTTTCCTTGTAGATAGTCTCGTATTTTGCGAGGAATGGGATTGCTAAATTGTGTATTGCATTGACTATTAATAAAATCGTATGCATCTTTTAAAGATAAAATAGTAATATCTTGAGTTATAATTGAATGCTGACTGAAAGTTTTTACAATGCTTTCACTTATTGGAGTGCTAAGACTTCCTAATAACTTTGCAACTTTGAATAGTTTATTAGGATAATTAATAAAGCATTGTAGGCTAAAATCGCTGAGATATTTAGTAATTGCTCCGATTCCTTCTGCTATTAACCAAGTGTTATTGTCCAAACGACAAGCTTGTTCAAGACGCAAGAAGCTTGTATCGGGTACATTAAGGAATAAGTCACGCGCTTTGGTGTTTAAATAATTAATAAAACGTATAATGACTTTAACAGCATGAGTTTCTTGGCTAAAAGGAAGTTGAGCTAAACGTTGCACCATTGCATACGCATAAGGTATATGTAAATCAAGCTCTTGAATTTTATCCCAGTGCCAATAATACTGCTTTAAATCTTCTATAGCTTTACTCTGAAATTCTGGCTTGACTTTTCTTAGTAAGGTATCAATTATATCAATTTGCTCTATAATAAATTCCCATTTAGCTTTTTGTAACTTAACCTGAACATCGTCAGCGTACAAATCAATGGCTAACAAATAAAAATTTAGATATTCATTTTTTATATCATCAGCGTAATGCTGCCAATCAATATGTAAAATAATATCAATTAACCCTTCAAGCTTTCTACAGTCTTTCCAAATATATAGATAATTTTTTTCTTCCCACTTCATCGCATTTCCAATATTAATCAGTCTCTCTATTGCTTCATCAGGAAACCATGAATCTTCATGTAAATCGTCAAAACAGTGATAATCTGGCTGAAACTTAGAAGCTAACTTGAAACCAGCTAATATATAATTGACAGAAATTTCCTTTTTTAACGCTCTAAATAAACAATAAAGCCAGTAAGCATAATTGGATTCATTTGCTATCTGGTTGAAGCGTTCGATATCTTCTATTAATACTGGCTTACTATAAATTTCAGTTTCAATCAATATTGTAGTAAAAATAAGGCGCCTTGCATCAGGTTGCTGGGCAATAATTTGACACCATTTTAAGGTATTATCATTTCTGTGACTTAATAATCGGCTAATTACTGACAACAGATTGAGCTGACTATCTAGTACAAGACCCCAATATATAGATAAATAATCTATTACCTCTCTCCAAGTTAAACTTTTCAGTGAACCCAATAAATACCGATGAAAATGTCTAGGTAGTTCAGGTGAATCTATCGCAACGTGTAAATTGTGGTGATATGCATAATATGGGTCAAGAATAAAGTATGAATTTGGTATTGATGATAAAGAATGAACTTCGTACCCCACCCTTTCAAGTTTTACCAAAGCTTCTACCCAATATTTGCTCAATCTTAAAAGTAGCTCGTTTTGATGTTTTTTCTCACATAGATACAATCTCAAATCGATTTTAGAAAAAGTTTTGGGTTTTGGTGGCTTCTGCTTAGTTCCTTTGTACGCTCTAGGATGTGCAGCAGTTGGCTTGACTATTTGTTTTGAACTCTCTACTGGTAAAGGTTGTAGCGTCACTTCTGATTCTAACAAGTCCGGCGCCGTTTCAATCAAAATTACCAGAATATGAAAAAGAGTTTCTGCATTTAGTTCGTCAACACAACTAACATAATTCCAGGACGCAATTAATTGTTCTTTCTTGGCAAAAAGTGATGGCGCCAATAATTCTACAGGAGATTCGACAATTTCATATAGACTATCTTCTGAATCTATGCCCATTGTACTTAAATTATCACTGCTGGGGTCAAATTGATACTTAACCTTACTCACCAAAGCCATTAGTCTATCAGTTTTTCTGATTATACCTAGTAAACAGTCCATATTTATAGTTTAAGCGCATTACTATTAAGACTTACACAAAGAAACCTGGTTTTTACGCATTCATTGTCGCAGACAAATTGCCATTTTAATTGCTATAGTCTAGTGAGTTTTAATTATAAACAATAGTACGCACAGCTAAATTTAAAGTCATGATAAATCGATTTGTGATTGTTTGGGGGTTAATAAGTACTCTTTGCATGGGATTGGTTGTAAGTGGGGTTCTACTGACCTCGATTAGCTGGCGCCCAGCTGATTATAATAATATACTGATGTCGATTGCAATTTATTCGATTTATTGGGTCTTATTAGCAATTTTACAAGGTGCAGCACTTTTCTGGAAATTTCAAGATAAGGCATTTGCCTATAAATGGTTTTTTACAACAAGCCTAACTGGGTTTATCGTAATGTTTTTACATGACTTTATTATACTAAATGTAATGAAAACTGATACGAGAGGACAGGGAGTACTTATTCTGATATTGAGTCTGCCTATTTTAGCACTTTCGGGTGGGTTTATATTAGGTTTGGCTCAACTTTGGCTCATCCGAAATCGCTATAAACCCAATTTAGAAACAATTCCCCTAAACATTTTATGGCTGTTTCTCGGTGTTATTTCATGGGTAATTGGTTTTGCTGGTATGTATTTCGGTAGTTTTTTTCCCTCAATACTTCTTCTTTATTCTGTCGGAAGCATAATCAAAGGTTGGTTCATTAATAAGTATTTATGCTCATCGTTGACAAATTAAACTCTTGGAAACCGGGTTTTTTATTGGCGCCAGTCTAAAAATATGTTCGGTTGGTTCTGTTTACCGTACTTCGGGTACTCAAAAATGTGAACCACGGTTCACATTCAATACTGCTCGGTTAACTTACATCTTGCAGCATTCGCCTATGAGCTTAAAGAAACCGGGCAACAGTCACGAAAAATCAACGTTTTATAGCAAAGTTTTTGTCAAGAAGCCCGGTTTCTAGGACTGGTGCATTCCGGTGAGTTAACAGACATCTTTCACAGATGAGCTTATTGAGAATAAAAGAGCTTGTAACACATATTTTTGCGTAGGTTCGTCACTGACGACCTTACCTTATATCTTGCACCATTCGCAACAAGCCAAAAGAAACCGGGTTTCTGTACGAGAGATTAAGCTTTTTTAGCGCAGTTTGTCGCAAGAAACCCGGTTTCTAGACCAGGTGCAAGATGTCAGTTACCCTTCTTGAGAAGGTGCATTCCGGTGAGTTAACTTCTGAGAAACTTTTTCCACCACCAGTAGAAGCTAGAAACGCCGAAAATCGTGAAAATTGGCGCCAATTTAAAATTTGGTGGCATGACAAAACAGGCTAGAGTCAATTTAAACTCTAAACCAAATACTAATAGATACCCTGGCCTGGGCTGGTCTTATTTAAAACAATCTTCTGACCGGGATAGTAGCATTGCTACTTCACCAATATAGTAACCATTGATACCCAGAACCACGCTCCGCGCGCAGGCTTAAGAACACTATTTTTAATCCGGTTTTAGCTGCCAGGGTAATTCTATTATAAAAGTTTCTCTACATAAGTAACGGGTGGCGAACGCCGCCAGTGGGGCTGCTCCTAACTTGCACATTACGAAAACCTATATATAGTAAGGGTTTCAAAAAATGTGCGCTTCTTCATATTTTACTGGTGCGCGAAGGGCGCCAGTCAGAGGCTTATATCTTGCACCAGTCCGAGAAACCGGGCTTCTTGAGCAAGATTTTGCTACAAATTCCTAGTTTGTCGTAGAGAAGCCCGGTTTCTTTGAGCTTGTTGACCATGCTGCAAGATGTAAGTTAAGCTAAAAATACGATAATTCGTAGGAAAATCCAACATTCGCTTCTGTTTTGCTGGGTTGTGCCTACCCTGCGGGAAAACTCCGTTTACGGATAACGGCATACTACGTACACGCACTCGCTGACACCCAACCTACAGTTCCTTAAGAATTTTTGCATCAGCATAATTTAAACCTTTTGTGAAGATTTATAAAGAAAATCAGCTTTGTGCTACATGCTGTAGTATAATGAGTGGTGTAATGGCTAAAACTAGTTTTGAGCTATTGCAAGAAAGGTTGAGTTTTATGAAAAGTAAAGATGTTATGTCTTTGCGAATAAAAATCTCGTTCAAGATTATATCATTAACGACAAACAACAAAAAAATCTAAGTTATTCAATAACGAAGAACAAATGCAATATAAATTATGATGAAACGTTCCGCCAAACAAGTAGAGGATAGTAAACGGATCCTTGAAAAACTAATGTTGAAGTAGTCTAAATTGTTTGGGGAGGGTTAAAACCTGAGATGTTCGTAGGGTCGTAAACTTCTCGTATTTTCGGAGAGATATATTGAGAGGGACGAAGGCTTTCATCCGTTGTCCAATCATATATAATGTAGGCAAGATGCCTGTGCTACATGTGTTGTATGTACTACAATGTTTTTTTTTGGATGAGGTTTGTGAGGCTTGATATAACTGCGAGTAGTTCTGATGGTTCAACGGGTTTGGTGAGATACATTTGATAACCTGCTATCATTGCGCGTTTTCGGTCTTCTGCTCTTGCGTAAGCGGTAAGTGCAACCGCAGGTATTTTTCCGCCTTTTTCTGAAGGTAGTGAGCGTATTTTGCGGATAAATTCATACCCGTCTTCGTCTGGCATACCGATGTCACTAATTAGTATATCCGGCGCCTCTTGTGTGATTAAATTTAATGCATCGTGTGCGGAACCTGCGGTAATAACGCTAGCTGAAGCATCTTCAAGTACACATCGTATCAGTTCACGAGCATCGGGTTCGTCATCTACTACGATAATTTTTATACCAGTAAGTGTTAATTGCTCGAAGTCATCAAACTCTTCGCTACTATTCGCTATATCACGATGCGCTTTCTTTTGTTCTGTTACTTCCGGTATTACTGCGGCAATTGGTAATGATACTGTAAACGTGGCACCCATTCCTTCGCCATCACTTTTTACTCGTACTGTACCACCGTGAAGTTCTGTAAGTCCTCTAACAATAGATAACCCAAGTCCTAAACCCCCATGTTTTCGCGTAATTGACCCGTCTGCTTGGCTAAACCGCTCGAACACGTGTGGCAAAAATTCAGGCTTTATACCTAACCCTGTGTCAATAACGCTTATTTCCATACGAGAATCTACACGTTCTAAAACAATTTGCACTTTCCCGTTTCTAGGAGTAAATTTAATCGCGTTGGCAAGGAGATTCCAAATAATTTGCTGTAAGCGCGCTGGGTCTCCTGATATTACACCAATAAATTGATCAAAAACCGTTTGTAATTGAACTCCCTTGGCTTCTGCTGACAAGCGTACTGTTTCAAGTGCTGCTTCTATAACACTTTTTATATCAACTTGCTGCACGTTTAACCGTATTTTACCCGAAATAATGCGGCTCATATCAAGAAGGTCTTCGATAAGCTGTGACTGAGCGCGAACGTTACGCTGGATAGTGTCTAATCCTTGCTGCATTCTAGCCGCATCTATGTTACCTTTACGAATAATTTGTGACCAGCCAAGCATGGCATTAAGCGGTGTGCGAAGTTCGTGCGAGAGTGTCGCCAAAAATTCGTCTTTCATCTTTCCAACCCTTTCTGCCTCAGCACGAGCTGAACGCTCAGTTTCAAGAAGTTGCTCTCGCCTCTCCTGCTCTTGCTTTTCTGCATCTATATCTGTAATAGCAACTACTGCTGCTATCAGGTGGCCGTCACGGTCTTTAATTGGCGCCCCCATTATACGAACCCATGCTCTTGTTCCATCGCCACGTTGATAATGGTACTCATTTTGGTACGACTCTCCAGTAGCAAATACTTTGGCAAGGGGATACTCGTGGCTTTCTGTTCTTCGCCCGTCCGCATGGTAGCTTTCCCATTCATGGTAGGAGTTATAATCATTGGAATAAAATACTGGATGACGAAAAATTTCTTCTGTACGCTTGTTCGCCATTACAATTTTTCCAAACGGCGCCTCAGCAAGTACAACGGCGACAGGAATATTATCGAGTACAGCACGTAAACGTGCCTGTTCTTTTTCTAGCGCTTCCTCTGCTCGCTTGGCTTCGGTCATATCTCGCATAACCTTGCCATAGCCCCTAATTTCTCCCTTTTCATTATAAACCCCATAAGTCATACCCGAAATCCAAATCCGCGTGCCGTCTTTGTGTCGCATCCAACGGTTATCGTTTGCACTCCCTGTTTTTTTAGCTTCTTCCAATTCAAGGCTTGGGACATTTTTCTCTAAGTCTTCTGGGGTAAAAATTATGGGTGTTATTTCTTGGTTGATAAATTCGTGTTCCTCAAAGCCTAGTAATTGCCGTACACCTTCATTCCAAGTTGTCGGGCGCCCTTCAATATCGGTGCGGAAAATTGCGTGGTCGCGCACGCAAAAGATGTTAGGTGCGTGACGCTTATAAATAAGTGCGATCAGGCTATAAGTTTTATCGCAGGTAGTGAATTTTTTCGTAGCGTCACGCACCCTACAGTTTTTATGTCCCGGTTGCGTAATTATCATAATATAGAGAAGGTGCAGCTATGCTAGGCAACCAAAATAATTATTTTACAAATTATACAAGCTTACTTAATATCGAATCTAGCCTAAATATAACAAATTACCCATTACGCCTTAATGGGTCTAGTTGTTATAAACATGATGAAAGACAAAGCCTTAATCCTTGGCTCAAGTTACAAGGAATTATCACTGGTAACACTTTACTGGGTATAGAATCACATGATATTAGCATTGAGTGGGCTGATGGTATTTCCAAGACTTTCAACCCAAACAAAAGTACATGGATAGTTATTCATGGTTTACAAATGAATTTACCCAAAGGAGATATATTTGACCAGCTAACAGATATTAAAAATTTAGCTTCATCAGTTGATGGCTTTTCTCCTGATGACCAAGTACTGGTTTTAGACTGGAGAAGCGCAGCTTATTCTCCAGGAATAAATTACCGTGGAGATTTTAATATTCCAAACCCTGTAATTGCTCTTTCATGGATTGATGCTGCTGCCACTTGGACTACTAATATTCTAAAACAATTTGGAATCGGTACACCAAATATTAATTTAATTGGTCACAGCTTTGGTAGCTACGTTGCATCATCTATAGCTGCTGATATTACAGGAGGTATTAACCGAATTATTGCTTTAGACCCAGGTAATTTAGAAATAGGAGGCAATCAGTATAAACAAACTAACTTTAGTGATAATTCACGCTGGTCTTGGGCTTTTTACGGTAGTGGATTCGGCGCCCAAGACCGCGCCAGAACTGCCGACGAATCTTTTATAATAGACTTTCCCTTTTATACACAGTTTCCTGATATTCCTGGAGTCAACAAAGGACACGGCGCCGTTGAACAATTTTTTACAGCCATGCTCAACCAAGCCAACGATAAACAACACTATTCCAATGCAGATATTTTTGGTCTTGACAGAATGAATCCAATCGCCAAACCTTGGAATATACATTATAGCACAAACTGGGAAGCAAAGCTAATTCCAGAAGAAAGTAATGGCTCTTGGATATTAAAAGATATTATACCTAACCCGTAAATACCCACACGCTTTTGTAGCATTGGTGCCGCACATACTAATCATAGTTATATTCTGTTACATTTCTCTATTTTGGTGGAAGAATAAGAGAGAATGAGATTCTTTTTTATTTGAATAAGAATTGCTGAAGACATACAACAATCTATTTTTGACCCATTTTTTACAACTAAACCTGTAGGTAAAGGTACCGGGATGGGTTTAGCAATTAGCTACCAAATTATTACAGAAAAACATCATGGTAGCTTGAAGTGCATTTCTACACCTGGAAAAGGCACCGAATTTATAATACAAATCCCTTAAAAACATTGTAGAGACGTTGCATGTAACGTAAGAGCGAGATTTTGGGTATTATATGTATACCTCATATACCTGAGATTTGCTGTAGGCGTGCTGATGATAACTTGTTTTAATCAGCACAAAATGCTTAAGCTTCAGTATTTATTATTACAAAGGTAATTAATATAACAATTTGATGATGGATATTGTTATCAAGTTGAGTTAATTAGACGTTAGTTTGCTGAAAATATATATTAAACAATAATAATGGAGGAGTTTTTGAGTGCTGACGGAAAATGAAATATCGAGATTGAGGAAAGCTATTATTGCAACAATTGCATCTCCTGTTATTGGTTCAATAGAGGACTATGCTTGGGAAGCAATTTTTCATTATGTAAAAGATATTTCTCTTTCTGACCCAGCTTTAGGACGTAGCAAACTTCTTTACGATGCTGTTGATATGGCAACTCAGACAGGATGGTCGCTAAAATCTCTTCAACTTAATAATATTAATCCCGGTAGCACATTTTTCTTTGTTATTCAAAGAGCAGATGTAATTAAAAAAGCTGTTCAGCTTGGTTTTCCTGATTTAACAGAACGTTCTTCCCCACAAGAGTTAGGAGCAGCTATTATTAAACATTGGAATGATAAAATTATTACCAGTAAGTCAGCGCAGAATGTAACTAATAGTTACGAAGGTATACTTTTAAAAACAATCAGAGGTACTATTTATGCTTACTGCGAATATTTACTTGAACCACTTAACTCAGATGCGTTTTCTTGGGCTTGGACTGTAGATAGAATTACAGGTAAAGATGGAGCAGGTTTACAAGGAAGTATTGCAGGTAAAGCGGAACTAGTTTGGTATAAAAATCAAAAGCAGCTTTTTAGAGCGCGCACGATTCCTCTAGATGTAGTAATTATAAATATTGAGCGAGTTCGTCTTGAACCCGATAGGTATGTGGAAACTATGATTGCTGCTTTGCGCGAACAATATAACAATACACCTAATGAGAATCTTGAATTAGACACGTAGCTATAGCTTTAGCAAGAAGGGGAGGTACAGATTCTCCAATTTGAGATGACATTTCTGTGTATGTACCTAAAAAGTGAAATTTATCGGGAAATGAGTGTAACCTTGCTGCTTCACGTATTGTTATAGTTCTATCTTGTGTGGGATGGAAAAATCTACCCGAGCCTGGATGAAATACCCATCTTGTAATTGTTCTCGCTGGTTTATCCCAATATAATCTACCATAGGCGCCACTGTAATGTTTTTTAGGCGCCAGTTCTGGTGGTAAATGTTTTGCATCTTGCCCTTCTTTTAAAACACGAACTCTTGCTATTTGAACAGGACTCAAAGCACGAGCGACATGATTTACAAGTTTTGTACTTTCAAAGCGCATCATAGCTTGATATATACTATTTACCTGTAATGGATAATTATCTTCGCTATATTCTTGTCCTGCATCTAATGGTGGTAAATCTCCAATTGCATCTCTGACTGTAACAATTGAAGAAATACTATTATCAAATAAATTAAGTTGCTTCGTAGATTTTTCTTCTGAATGCGTAGGTTTAGGAAAACAAGGTGTTTTATCTAAGCTGGCAATAAAAAAAGCTCTCGTTCTTGTTTGGGGTATTCCATAATGTGCTGCATTTAATGAAGCGGAAGCAACTTTATAACCGAATGACTCTAGTTGCTTAGTAATTTCATACCTAACTACACCTTTATAAGCATTTAATATCTCAGGTACATTTTCCATTACTACATAAATCGGTCGAAACTCTTCTACAAACTCTAAAAAAGTTTTGTAAAGTTGATTGCGAGACTCATCAAGACTACGACAACCCGCAGGAATATTTCTAGAAAAACCTTGACAAGGTGGGCCACCAATCACTACCGTTAATTCTTCCGGTTGTAAACCAAGCCATTCACGTAATTCTCTCGGATTTACTTTACATATATCATCATTGACAATTTTTGCACTTGGGTAGTTATGCTTATATGTTGCCAAAGCTTTTTTATCAATCTCAATGGCACACAATGATTCAAAATCTGCCAGATGAAACCCTGTAGTTAATCCGCCGGCGCCTGCAAATAAATCTATTAACTTGTATTTCATGTGCAGAATATTATAGTAATTAATTAGTACTGTCAATAAGTATAACAGTTTAATACTACTTTATTAAATAGGCACCGCGAGTTATGCAATCATAATATTTACCCATAACTTATTGAAAATGGCGCTTTCTAGCTGTGAAACTTTTAAATTTCAACTAATTCAGAAGCGATAGCATTGAGTTGTATATCTGTAGCATCTTCTGCATCAATTAAATGAAGGTAAAATAATTCGCTGAACTCGGACACTGCTACATATGCTTTACCCATTTGTCCTAATGGTAAATTCCAGGCTACTATTGTAATCTCATCCCAAAAATTCAGTGGTTTTGGTTTAACTAATCCTCCTATTACGCCCAACCTAGTGGCGCCATATTTTTCACGTAGTAATGCAGCAGCTTCATGTACTAATTGCCACACTTGTGCTTTATATTCTTGGATATTTTGCACAGAAAATCTTTGAGTTAGTAATGCTTCTACCCACTCACGCGGATGTAATAATTTAACTGACTCAACTAACCCAAACGTCATTAAAAACATTCCAATAAGTCCTTTAATTCCGTCTCTGCTACCTATATAAGGTTTACCATCCATAAATTCAAACTTTGGCTCTGGACACCAGTATATATAATCTTCAAACATAATTGGTACAGGTTCCTCCAATGCCGGAGCAAATCCTAATTCACTTCTACTCCAATCAATTCCTTCACCGACAGGTTTCATACTGCCAACTTTGGAAGCATCGCTAGCTACCTCAAATAAATCATTTTCTGATAAATAAGTAAAATCGTCTGCTGCTTCCCAAAGTTTTGCTGGTAAAAACGTTAAACCTGGAATACTAGAAACTTCGTAACGTCCGTCTAAAAGGTGTTGCGGTTGGTACACTCCATCTTTTAACCTAAGAAACTCTATATTTTCCTGCTCTACATCAAAAATCCAATATTCGGGGACACCTGCTGCTTGATAGTACGAACGCTTAACTTCTGTATCGTAACTTTCATGACCTGGGGTGACAAACTCAATTATCAACTCGGCAGGCCCATCTAAATAATAATCGTATATACGGTTTAAACTTTGTGATTTATAAAATAATATATCTGGTATAAAGGCATTGGCGCCTAAACGGTTAACAAAACCACCACCCAAAGATTCTCCTATTTCTGTTCGTCTTAACCCAAATAATGCCATATAAAGAGTTTGTCGGATATTACTGCACTTTCGGCCTCTACGTGTAAGTTTAGTAACTTCAGGTGTAAAATTTATTCCAGATGCCCAATTACGTATAGCTGAAGCGTCTATTGCGTTGAAATCTGGTACTACAGGTGCCTCAAATGCTGAACTGAGTGCTTGCCACCAAAGTTGTTCCGGCGCCAAAGCTACCGCAGATAATGCTCCCCAACCCCGTAAAATTTGATTGAACAGTAAACGACTTAAAGACTTGTTTTTACCAATTATCAACTGTCCATCAACTAGTTCGATTTTTGTTTTTGCCTGCCATTGCAAGTATTCGTCTAATAACTCAGAAGTCATAACAAAGTTTCTATACACGACATTCTTTTATTTTAGATTGCATAAGTTGGGTGTGCTTAGACGTATTAAGTAATGTAGGGGCAATTTATCCTTACTCTTATTGATTAATTAATATCTGTCGCAATTTATACAAATTTTATATGACTTACACACAAGTGCCTACAACTAAAAACATTTACGAAAAGTCTTTGGTAACTGCGGAAGATTGGTTTCAGGTTGGTAACAAGTTTTATGATGACCAACAGTATGAAGAGGCAATAGGGTTTTATCAAAAAGCGCTACAAATTCAACCCGATTACTTTGATGCTCTAATAAATATAGGTTTTATTTTAGGTCATTTACAACGGTTTGACGATGCATTGGAATGTTTTGACCAATGCATTGCTTCATATAGCAGTCACCTTATGGGTTGGTTTGGTCGTGGTCAAGCGCTCAGGTACTTAGGGCGCCCTACTGAAGCGGTATTAGCTTACAATCAAGCTATCAAAATTCAACCAGATAGTGCTGCTCCTTGGAGATATCGTGGTTTAGCGTTGGCTGCTTCACAACTCTACAGTGATGCAGTTTCGTCTTATGACCAATCACTTTTACGCTATCGTGATGATTATTATACCTGGTGGATTCGCGGTATTTCCCTTGGATCTTTGGGTAAAAACGAAGCTGCGATTATTTCGTATGACCAATCTATTGCTCTGAAACCTGATTTTCATGAAGCTTGGCATTATCGCGCAGGCGCCTTGTGGAGTTTGCTACGCTATGAAGAAGCTATTTTAGATTATGAGGAAGCTATTAAGTGTAACTCTAAATACTGGGAAGCATGGTATTGTCGCGGCAATTTGATGTTGGATATTAAAGATTATGAAGGTGCTATTGAGTCCTATAACCAGGCTATTCATATTCAACCCGAATTTTCTGAAACTTGGAAAAATCGTGGAGATGCGCTTTTTGAGTTAGGCAGAATTCAAGATGCATTGACTTCTTATCGACGCGCAATTGATATTAAACCAGATAATGTTGATGCATGGTATAAATGCGGTATGGTTTTGATGGAGTTAAAATTATACCAAGAGTCATTAACCGCATTTGAAACGACTGTTGAAATAAATCCTAATTTACCTGGTGCTTGGTTAGGTTGTGCTTATGTGCTGCAAGAGCTTCAACGTCATGAAGAAGCGCTTACTGCTTGTGATTGTACAATTGCTATTCAACCTGATTATGAGAAAGTTTGGTCTGTTCGTGGTTATTCTTTAGGTGCCTTAAAACGTTACTCAGAAGCACTTAGTTCTTACGAACAAGCAATTCGCTTAGAACCGCATGATGCAGTGGTATGGAATCTTCGGGGTTTGGCACTTTACTATTTGCAACGTGACGATGAAGCAATTAAGTCTTATGACCGTGCAATTGAACTATGTAAAGATTATGGCGATGCTTGGAAAAATCGTGCTTTTTCGCTTTATTATTTGCAAAAATATGAAGATGCTGTCTTAAATACCGACCGTGCCATAGAACTTGGACAAGGAAATAATTATTTACTATGGTTTTATCGCGGTGTAGCTTTGATGGAATTAGATAGAAACGAAGAAGCATTAGTATCCTTGAACCGTTCAATTCAACTCAAAGGTGATTATCCCAACGCTTTTTATTATCGTGGTCGAGTATTACATTCTATGAAACAGTATACTGAAGCTATTTCATCATTTGACCAAGCATTGCGACTAGATTCTGTTTTTGTAATGGCTTGGTTATGGTGCGGTCACAGTTTGAATGAATTAGGGCGCCGTGAAGATGCTATTTATGCTTATGACCGAGCTATTAAATTAGACCCAAATTGTAGCGCTGCCTGGTTAGCACGTGACACAGCCTAAAACCCTGTGCAATATGCGCTACACTAAGCATTTATTTTAACGTTCCTTGTTCTTGAAGTATTAATTTTCCACTTTTAAGAACTTGTAGTTTGTTATCTGCTGTTATTCGGTAAAGATATTGATTGTTGCGGAACTCATGACGAATTAAACGACCTGGAGTATACTCATCAACACCCTGAGTGTATATTGCTTTGCCAGGTAAATTAATTGACTTACCTCTTTTTAAATTTTTCAAGACATATATATAATTAATACAAATTGGCTGTCCTTCACAATTTGCTTTAATCTTGATACTATAATTTTTTGTTTTTAATGTTCCTGCATTCGCAACCCCGGCAAATAAAGTTGCGCTAATGATAGTTAACAAAAAGAAATATTTTACGTTGTTTTTGAGGTTAAACATCTTACGCTTTGTATCTATTGATATTACTTTCAACTTTCAATCTGTTTTTTATTTTGTCCACTGTTTAAATTGCTTCGTTTTACCAAAGCTTCTTTTTCAGCAATTATAAATCATCTGAATACTTTTATTAAAGTCTCTTACTATACATTCTCTAAAGTGTCCTTAGAATTATTACATTAATAGTAATCATTCTAAAAACAATGCCGCTTGATGTCGCCAATATATTATTAAAGGTGTTAGTCACGTACCAGTTTTATGGCAATATCGTAACTCCTGCCTTGTTTTTACGTGGTTTTCCACTGCGTGGACGTTCGATTAGTGTTTGCTCTAAATTTTCTTCACAGAACTGTTTACGAGTTCTCTCAACTGTTGTTACAGATGTATATAGGGTCTTGGCTATTGCTTCATCTGTACTACCTTCATGTGCCATTAGTAGTGTATGCGCGCGACGGATTGTCCTAGCACTAGCTTTTCCTTTCTTTACTAAGTCAAGTAGCTGCATCCGTTGCTCGTCACTTAGAACAACTTTGTGCTTTTTGTTCATATTTTGTATTTGCGTCGTCACATATTAATATATCACAACCCATCAAAATTTATTTGAGGCGTGTTTTTATGGCGTTACGCACCCTACCAATTCTTCTTTTATTGATAACGGGTTGTATCCTAATGTAAATGCTATTGTACTGTCGAATGATACATCTGCGGGACGTGGTGCCGACATTTGCACGTCTTGCTGTTTACATGCTTTTAGATTTGTATCTGGTAGTTGAAATGCTTCAATCATTAACTTTCCGAAGTCGTAGCGAGATATTCTTTCTCTCCCACCTAGGTGAATAATACCGTGATATTGTTTTTCTATCATTAATAATAATCCCTTGGCAGCTGTTGTTCCACTTGCTGGTGTTCTAAATTCATCGGTAAATAATTTTAACTCTTTTCCAGATTGCAGCGTTTGTATAAACCCTTGCATGAAACTTTTTGCTGTCGGTGTTGCGGCGCCAAACATTAATGGCATTCTACATATAGCTGTTTCGGGATATTCTTTTAACATTGCTTGCTCTGCTAATACCTTTTGTTCCCCGTATAAATTCACAGGGTTGACTATATCGGTTTCTTTATATGGTGCATTTTTACCATCGAATACCAGGTCAGTTGATGTAAATGCACATGGTATAGAATACTCAGCGCACAATCCTGCTATGTTTGCTGATGCTGTGACATTAATTGCGTGAGACTCTTCTGGATGGTTTTGACAGTAGTTTGGTTGCGAAATTGCTGCTGTATGAATTACTGCATCTGGTTTAATATTTATAAAGATTTGTTTCAGTTGTTCAAAGTCTGATAAATTAGCTTTTAGTAGACTGGCGCCATTTACTTCTAACGTGTGCGAGTTATATGTACCGTAAACTTCGTAGTGTTCGCGTCCTACCTGAATTATATGCCACCCTAGAAAACCGCTGGCGCCTGTAATTAGTAATTTTTTCATTTACCTAAACGCTTTAAAATACTGAGAACATTGTATAACTCATTGCCTGGATTGTATAAATAGAACAAACGAGAAAATCCATATACTGGTGTCTGTTGCTTGACTAATTTGATAAAAAGAAAACTGGCGCCGTTTGTGATCTAGTCGTTGCTTTTCCGCGTCTGTAATTTGTGGTAAATTATCCTGCCACTCTGGAAAAAATTGCTCATCGTAAACTATCTGGAGTCCATAATTTGTTTCTAACTCCAATAAAGTAACTTCTTTGGCTTGTACTGTTGTAGTCATAATTTATGAAAGCGGAGATGCTATAGCGTAACGTATAGTATCAGCTTACTATTTAAATTAAATTAGAGCTATCCTCATGTAAAAATTTTATAGTATCTTCGCACCACTTTAACCATTCAATTTCGTAGCGTATTCCCTGCTGAAGTGTTAAATAGCGGTACTTTTCTGCCAAAGGTAAAGTTTGCAGGTTTACAAAATGCTTCTCTTCTATTGCTCGATACGCTTTTAACTTGTCTTGGTGCTGTGCGCGGTGATTTTCTAATTCTTTAATAATTTTGTGTTTCGGCGCCACCTCACCCGCGAATACTTTTACCAGCAACTCATCTTTTATTGGACTAACTTCAGATGGTTCTAATATCCATTTACGAAGATATTCCTTTCCTGCCTCTGTAACCGAGAATACCTTCTTATCTGGGCGCCCTTCTTGCCTAATTACTTCTGCAACAATATGTCCCTCTTCCTCTAACTTACTCAATTCTCGATAAATCTGCTGCTGCGTTGCGTGCCAAAAAAAACCTACAGTAGAAGCAAACTGCTTCGACAAATCATAACCACTACACGCTGAATCTAATAATGCCGCCAAAATCGCATGAGATATTGCCATAACTTAATTCTATTCTTTCCTTACCTTTTATAAATCAAACTTTATTTATATACTCACTTTGTTGAGTATACAGTATAAAACACGAATGTAGGTGCTAGTTAGAAAAGAATTGGGTATTACAATTTGACAGCCAATGGTTATCAACAGGACTTACGTAAAAATCCTAGAACCCAGGTTTCTGCGCCTAAGTCCTGGTCAAATTTGGAAAATTTAATAATTAAGTTATAATACATCAAAAAGATGTAACAAATAGATATATTTATTGTGGTTTTTACGTAAGTTCTGAGACACCCTGAATTTGCAGCAGTACGGGATGAGAAAAAATTAAATCTTCGTACTTAGCAATGGTGTCTGGAACGTTGTGAATATTTTTCCACCGCATTTGAGTCTCTGGACAGTTCCCTTTGCTTGATAAAACCATTTGACAAAATTTTAATGCTTTGTTATCTGATTGTAATTCTTTGGAATATTGAAATTGACTGTCAGCGGTTTGGCTAAAAATCTCTACTTCTTGTTGCAGCAAATTATCTAACGATTGTGCTAAGTCTCCCATTGTCTTGCTGTTCGTTAATTCTTTACGAATCACCTGTAATTCTTGAATAGCTTTTGTTAACGCATTTAAATTTTGGAATTGTTCTGCTTGTGTTCCCAACTCTTCACACAAGTCTAAATATTGTTGTTGAAGTCGTGCATATTTTTCTTGTTCTTTAATTAAATCAGATAATGCGTTATATGCTGCTTGATATTTTTCTTCGATAAGTAGCTTTTGAATATTCTTTCTTTGTCCTAAATCTGGATATTCTGCCGATTTTTGGACGAATTTGTCTCGAAATGAAAGCTCTAATGCTCTTTGACGCTTGATTTTATCTTGTTTTTGAATTAACTCATTCAATAATCTACACGCACTTTTATAATATTCTTTTTTAATCAACTGCTGAAGATTATTATCATAAATCAAATCTGGATATATTGCCGCTTTTTCTGTAAACTCGTATTTAAACGAAAGTTCAACTGCATTTTCACGCTCAATTCTTTCTTTCTGCTGAATTAAATTATTTAATAAATTATGTGCTGCTCGATATTTCTCTTGTTTAACTAACTGTTTTATATTGTCATTTTTCGCTATTTCTGGATATTGCCCAACTCTACCCAAAAACTTCTCTTTAAACGAAAGCTCTAATTCTTTCTCTCGTGCAATTTGTTTTGCTTTTGCCGTCAACTTTTCTTCGACATAATCATAAAACTGTTTTAATAACGTTTTATCTGCATGTAAAATCTCTAATATTTTCAATAAACTAAAAACTGGATACTGTCCATATTTTGATTCTCCCCAGTAAAGAATGGGTAGAGCATCTTTTATTTCTTGCAGTCTGCGACGGTTTGCTGTAGATATACGGAACAATTTCTCAAAAGTCACTACCGACAATTCAAAGTCTGGCATAACTTTTTGTGTTAAAATCGCACGTAACTCTGTAATCTTAACTTCTTTTAATACTTTTACTATATCTTCTTTTGTCGATGACTTTGCTACCGTTAACCCTAACTCTTTCAATATCAGGTTTAATTTCTCTTTCGTTAACAACTCTAAACAAGAGTACGCAAACTCTTTGACGAGACTTGCTCCTTTATACCAGTAGCACCACCCTGCTACATACGTTAATTCACTTTCTAACTTCTCTGGTACAGCTTTCGTTCTATTTTGAGCATCCAATATTAAGAGTGCTGCTGCTTTTGCTGAATACATAATTCTGCCTTAATTTCAACATTCTATAAATTCTCTTTGTTAAGAAATGTATCGAAGACTGTCTATTTTCCTCTTATTCTCGCACATCTTACCTAAAACAACCACATTGGCAACGGATTAGAAACGGATGTAACGGATAGGTTATTGGTTACGAAGAAAATGTTGTTTTTACGCTATATATTTTGTATCCGTTGCCAATATGGCGCCTTATCGCATGGTACTTTTGTATTGTATTGTTTAATTTATAAACGATGATGATTGATTTAATATTTCATCAATGAATGAGTGTAATTTGTCGTAGTGCGAACCTTTCCAGTAAACCTGATGGCAATTTTGACAACGGTGGAATTCATCGTTGAGCTTTTTGACGGTTTCTGGTATCTCTGATATTACCAACTCTTTATTTACTTGGCTTAACAATCCGTTACAACGAATGCATCGACGAAACGGCGCCACGTGTTTTAATAAGTTAAATCTTTGAATCAACTCGACTATTTGCTTGTTTGGGTCTGTTTGTCGAACGTAGTAACCGTACACTACTATACTCCGCATTAACAATCCTTTGTCGCGTGTTAGCAAAATTCGATTCTCACTACTGGAAACTCGTGCAAGTTCCTTATCTTCGTAGTCATTACGGTATAATGTGTCAAACCCCAACAACCGTAAAGAATTTGCAAGTTTTCCTAAATGGATATCTAAGACAAAGTTATAAGTCTCTGGTTGCGGTTGAACTGATACACTTGGCTTGACTGTTGTACCAAGTGAGATAGGATAGACTTTTATATTGTCTTCATCCTGCACTACATACGTAAAATCAACAAATTTTGAATTGACTTCTATACTATGTACTTCCGGATGCGGTACACCAAAGGATTCTATCACATCTTTGACAGATGCCCGTTCTGTAAAGTTATGACAGATGCTCACTTCTCTTTTATGTCGTGGTAAAAAATCGTTGAGTTCTGCATAAAAGCTAAAATAAGCAACTCCCATAATACGCTCATCTTTTTCTACGAGTCTTGTTATCCTAACTTTACTGCCAATAAATGGTGCGTAACGCACTCTACGATTCGTATTATTTTATTGCGAAAGTTTTTTATCTTATTTTAGACATAGATTTTTGTCTATGAACTTTATAGTTTGTTCATAAATCACATTTAATCAACCTTTAATCTGTTCATAGGCACCTGTAATTATAAAAATAAAAGAGAAATAGTTGCAACTACTTGCAAATTTTTTTGACTTGAGTTAGAGTCGAGGCATGAGCTTAAAAAGCCAAATACAGTTAAGTGTTCAGGAGGTTGACTTTAAATTCCGCATAAAAACATAAATAAGTCTTAAAAGTGTACATTTCTTAGGTGTGATGCTACTACTGAGCAAACATACTTTTTTGTCAATCAATCTTAAGCAATAAAACTAACGATGAGCAGATATATTGCTCTATCTTTATATTGTTTCCAAATTGTTGATAAAAGTTATCAATATGTTTCTTCAGAAAGATGGCTTGATGTCACAAAATGTTAGAGAATCATAATTAAACGTCGTTGATATCGCTCTCTTGGTAGATGATAGATGCGAGTTTATCATTTGAATAAAGGCGCCTTTTTAACAAACTCTGTGTAAAAAACCTTAAAATTCTTTGTCCGTATATAAAAAAGTGTAGTACACGTAAATGAGTAATTTCTTTTGTTCTGATAATTCACGTTCTTTAGGAGAAGACATCATTGGCAGCGCAGCCAATCATCAGACTTATATATTAGTAGAGTGTCCTCCACCTTGGGCATCTGAAGCGTTTGATTCTAAGTGGGTTCCAAGTAACCTAAAAAACTTAGTAGAAGAAGTCAAACGTGCGCGACTACCAATAAAGTTCTTGTTGATAGCCAATAATGTATCTCATAAATCGAACCGTACAACGCTTTTGATATATCAACGTAAGGATGGTTTAGGAAGTGGATATCGCAAACAAGAATATAGTTTACCCAATATTGAGCAAGTTGCTGGTTTAGTGAAAAAATGGTTGCACGGTAATGTTACTGAGCATGAAGTTGAAACAAGTGTAAAGCGAGATATTTTAGTATGTACCCACGGTAGTCATGACCGTTGTTGTGCTAGATATGGTGCCCCTTTTCATTTTTACGCTTCCGAATTAGTATCTAATTTATATCCCGATACTGTGCGGATGTGGAAAACTACGCATTTTGGTGGACATCGATTTGCTCCAACTGCAATAGACTTACCCGATGGTAGATATTATGGCGCCTTGGAACCAGATATTTTTAAAGCCATACTCACCCGCACCGGTCATATCGAATGTTTGAATCAGGTGTATCGGGGGTGGGGGGTTTTACCACCCGAAATCCAAGTTTTGGAACGAGACTTAATATTGCGTTACGGTTGGGACTGGTTCAGTTATAAAGTTGCTGGTAGAATAGTTGATTCAAGTGAAGACAATAGTAATATTATTGCCGAACTGACTTTTGAAAAACCCGATGGTTCTATATACTGTCATCAAGCACAATTATTTAGAGACGCTAAAAAGACTGTTGAACTCAAAGGTTCATGCGGCGCCACCAAAGATTCGGTGTTTACGAAGTATACTGTAACCAATGTATGGTTAGCATCACAGAAAATCGCCAGCTATACGGTTTGATTCAATAAAACGATTAGGGAATCTCGCGTGTCTAGTCACGAAAAATCTGAGTAGTAGCATAGTTCCACCGTGTTTTTCCACAACAATTTGATGAACAATTGCTAATCCTAATTCCATACCTTTACCAACAGTTTTAAATTTGTTCTTACTAAAAGCTTGCAGTTGGTCTGACAATAATTTCGTTAATATCCACATCTAATGGTTGCTCAATTGCAAACAAAATTGTTCGTGCTATTGCGGAAGCAGGAATGTATACTCTACGATATTCCTGCATCCTTAATCTTGCGCCTTCATCACTAATGCTATCAGCTAACTCAGACTCTGTAACTCCAGGAGAAATCACCGTCACTCGAATATCACCACCAACTTCTTGCCTTAATCCTTCCGAAATTGCTCCAACCGCGAATTTAGTTGCACAATAAACAGCAGCCGTTGGAGACACCGTATGTCCACCAATTGAGGAGATATTTATAATCTGACCTGTTTTTTGCGCCTTCATAACGGGAAGTGCTGCGGCAATACCATACAAAACACCCTTGATATTAACATCAATCATGCGCTCCCATTCTTCAACTTTAAGTTGTTCGAGTGCAGATAGCGGCATAACGCCAGCATTGTTAATGAGAACATCAACGCGACCAAATTTCGTTTGAGCAAATTGCACTATTGCTTCAAGTTGACTTCGTTGTGTTACATCAAGCGCTTGATATTCGGCTATTCCACCAGAGGCGTTAATCTCCTTAGCTATTGCTTCTAAGCGGTCGGTACGTCGGGCGCCAAGAATAACTTTTGCTCCATTTTTCGCTAACAATCTAGCGGTAGCTTCACCGATTCCACTACTAGCTCCGGTAATAATAATGACTTTCTCATTTAAATTTGACATTGGTAAATTTCCTCAGATTGTGGTAATCGGTAATAATTTGTTTTTTGCAAACTGCTCAAATGTTGTTGGTGTAGCTGCTTCATCCGTTTGTGCTGTTGCATAAATTCCTTCAGGGTCGCCAAGGGCGCGGAACAAATTCCCCAATTCCCGCTGTACATCAAGCGTTGCTCCACTTGTTGCAAGGCGCCCCTGTATTGATTCAATTGTCACCTGGACATATTCAATAGGAAAATCAAAGACTCGTGAAAGAATAGCTGTTGTTTCAAAGAGCGTTAAATTTTCTGGTCCTATGAGATTACGAGTCAACTGACCTGTCCAACTATCGTCAAGTAAATATTTTGCTGCCTCATCGCCAATATCATCAGTACTAATCCAGGGAATATCATGGTCGCCAGCAAAAGGAAAGCATACAGTGTGTTCATGCCGAATAAGCTCGATTTGATCTAGAAAATTCTCCATGAAATAGCCAGGACGTAGATGCAGCACATTAGAATTAGTTTGGTTGAAAATTGATTCAACGTCCCCACAAAATGAAACTGTACCTAAATTAGATGCTGCACCCGCACCAATACTAGAAATATTAACGACTCGTTTGATGCGGTTTTCACTTACCGAAGACGCACCAGCCATTGCTGTTTGAATGTACCAGTCGTATAAGCATGGTATATCAAGTTTCGGTGGAGTAAGCCAAAACAAAGCATCCGCATTTTGCGTTACCTCTAGCAATCCTGTTATATCGTCGCTGCTAATTGGCCTTACAATTGCACCTTGAATAATTTTTGGCGCCAGCTTTTCTGGATGTCTTGCTAGAAGAATTGTTTCGGCGCCACTTTGAAGAATTTTTTCTGCGATGCGTCTTCCAATATTGCCGGATGCAGCAGCAATTACAATTTTCATTTTTTTAGTCATTTTTTCAGTTATTTGTTCTCTAATTTATAAATTTGCATTGAAAGATTGACGCAAAGAAAGCGTATTACCCCATGCCTCAAGAGCAGGGATAGGATTCCAGTATTCGCGGTAGTGGACAATTTTTCCATCTTTCGTTTCTAGTTGCATCACATAATCTTGCTGATAATGGCGGCCTGTAGCGACAACGGTGGCTGACCCATGAACCTCAGCCCATAAAATATTCGGGTTTGACGTTGGATATTTACGGACATTGGTAAATATCAAATTTTGCATTTGTGTTGGTACATCTTTCATGTAGTTGTAAATGGCTGCAAACCCTTCTAATCGTTCTGGTGTACCCACAGTAGAAGCATAAGGAAATTCAATGACTGCATCTTCAGTAAATAAATTTACCCAAGATTGAATATCTTTGACAATCAGTGCCAGATGCAGGTCAAAAATCATTTCAATTGTATCTTTTTGTTTTAATTCACCTTGAAATTGCATCGCTCGCTCACTATGTAATATTTGATTCGGATGCTTTCATAGTATGAGTAGAAAGCAAAGTTTTAAATGCACAGACCTCGCGAATTATTGCCTAATCCTCTAAATTCATATTTTTTATATATACAAGGATGGTTTACAATAAGCATAAGAAAATAATTCAATTAGCCCAAAACTATATGGCGAGTGAAATATCTAACGACACCGCAGTAGATTCCTTTAATGTAATCGATTCGCAATGTCAAAAGTTGGCGGCACTAGTGGCTCGGCACACCAAAGGCAAAGGAAGCGGATTTCATAAAACAGATATAAAACAGCTTGAATTTCAGCAAGAGTATCAAGCTGGTACCGCGCTTCACGGTGTGTATGAACCGATTTTCGCAATCTTGCTTCAGGGCAAAAAAGAAGCGTTGCTGGGTGATGAGATATATCGTTACGGCGCCGCTCAATATCTTGTTGTCTCGGTTGATTTGCCCCTGAGCGGATTTATTGTCTCGGCCACCCCAGATAAACCATATTTAGGATTTAAGCTGAGTTTAGACCCGCGTCAACTCTGCGACATTATTACTGACCAAGCTAACCCAATTACAAGTAAAAAAGAGAACTCTGTAAGAGGTTTATTTATCAGCAATATTGATGCACCATTAATCGATTGTGCCATCAGGTTGACACAACTTTTGGATACACCACAGCATATTCCTATTTTGGCACCAATGATTATCCGCGAAATGTACTATCGTCTTTTAATAGGAGAACAAGCTGAAGCTGTCCGCCAAATTGCGACATCTGGTAGCAATATGCAGCGCATATCTTTTGCAATTCAATACTTAACGGCTAATTTTACAAAGCCGATGCGCGTTGAGGACTTAGCTAACCAAGCTAACATGTCTCCTTCATCCTTCTATCACCATTTCAAGCAAGTAACATCCATGAGTCCGCTACAATATCAAAAACAATTAAGATTATTATCAGCGCGGAGCCTTATGCTTGCCGAAAACTCCAATGCGGCAAATGCTGCCTATCAAGTAGGTTACGAGAGTCCCTCACAATTTAGTCGCGAATATTCTCGGATGTTTGGTGTGTCACCAATCGAGGATATTAAACGCTTACGCATGAAAATCCCTAACGCTTACCAATAGTATTTTTAAAAGCTACTTGTAAATGCAAGTAATTTTATCGGTAATTTTTTAGTCATATTATTATATATTGTTTTTATAGTAGTTTGAGTCAAATCTGTAGCCCGAAAGCGTCCACTTGATAAAAATGTTCGCACATCGTCTAACACCATTAACACCTAAGCGCAAGTTTTTCCGTTAAATTAAAGCTTTGGATTTAAAATCAACTACAACAGAGCAAAGGGAATTACAGAAAGAGAGTTAATTAATTAACCTCTTCTCTCTGTGAACTCTGTGTCTCTGTGGTAAATAAATATACTATTGAATATGGTGTAAGAAGAATAAACCACAAAGCACAAAAAGAACACGCTCGTAAGAATTACGGTTATACATCCTTAAAAATTATTAGGATTAGGAATAATAGTTATATAAAAATCTATTCATTGTCGCAGAGAAATTAAAATCGTTATGACTTCGACTACGCCTCCAGACTCTAACCAAACAAACGATACTTCCCAGGTATGGGAAGAAGAAATGGATAAAGCTATATTTAGTTTTGACGAGATACAAACCGAGTTAAACTACCGTCAGGCACAAACTGCTCTACGTAACATGGTGACAAAGCTGGACTTAACACCAACTGAACAGCAGGGTTTAGAGAGCGAAATTAATGATTTAGAGAATATGCTGTCAAAGCTTGACCGTATGGTGGTGCAAATAGCAGCGTTTGGAATGGTTGGACGTGGCAAGTCGTCTTTGTTAAATGCTTTGGTTGGTCAAAACGTCTTTGAGACGGGTCCTTTACATGGTGTGACTCGTTCTGCTCAAAGTGTAAATTGGAGTATAACAGAAGAAACATTCGGCGCCAACGAAAAAGCTTTGAGAGTGCGGTTAAAAAGTGGTGGTCAGTCGCAGGTAGAATTAATTGACACACCTGGGTTAGATGAAGTTGATGGAGAAACACGTGCTGCCTTAGCTACTAATATCGCAAATCAAGCCGATTTAATTTTATTTTTAATATCGGGTGACATGACTTCAGTTGAGCATGAAGCACTATCACAGTTGCGTGATGCAGGTAAACCAATTTTATTAGTCTTTAATAAAATTGACCAATATCCTGAAGCTGACCGCATGGCAATTTATGAAAAAATTCGTGATGAAAGGGTACGGGAATTAGTATCCCCTGATGAAATAGTCATGTCAGCAGCTTCTCCAGTAGTACGCGCACTAATACAAAATCCTGATGGTACACGGAGGGTACAGTTACGAACCGGAACAGCACGGGTAGAAGATTTAAAGTTAAAGATTTTAGAGATATTGCATCGTGAGGGTAAAGCACTGGTTGCTCTAAACTCAATGATATATGCTGACGTTGTGAACGAACAGTTAGTGCAGCGCAAACTAGCAATTCGCGAAGCTGCTGCAAACACGTTTATATGGCGTGCGACAATGACAAAAGCTGTCGCAATTGCTCTTAACCCTATCACTGTAGTAGATATATTAAGCGGCGCCGTTATAGATATAGTATTAATTATTGGCTTGTCTAAACTATATGGTATTCCAATGAGCGAAGCAGGCGCCGTTAAGTTGCTGCAAAAAATTGCTCTCTCTATGGGTGGCATTTCTGCAAGTGAGCTACTAGCAAATTTCGGTTTAAGTTCATTAAAAACCTTACTAGGAATATCAGCACCCGCTACAGGTGGTTTATCGTTAGGTGCCTATGCTACTGTGGCAATTACGCAGGCGGGTGTAGCCGGATTTTCTACGTATGCTATTGGACATGTTACTAAAACTTATCTAGCAAATGGTGCCACATGGGGTTCGGATGGACCAAAATTTGTAATTAGTAAGATATTAGAAAACTTAGAGGAAGAATCAATTTTAAATAGAATTAAAGAAGAATTACAAACCAAAATTAAACTTAAACGAAAAAGGTAAGTAAAAATATGCCTTACAGTTCTTTTTCATTACAAGATGTTGTTGAACAATTTAGTTTAACTTTAGAAGAAAGGATAGAAATTTTTACCAATGTCGAACCAGTAAAGCCAAGTGACTTTTTGATGATGACGTTGGATGAAAATGTACCGCTTGCAACAGCTATTAATAGTGAGAAAGCACGCGGTGAGTTAATTATATTTCCTGTACTGCTAGAAGTAAAACGCAAAAGAGATTATAGTATATCCCTATTCTCTGGAAAAGAATTTAATGTTGATATTACAAAAGGTTTAAATGGTTCACCAGATTTTTTAATTAGCACTAGTCCTGAGCAGTATTATATCAAGGCGCCTGTAATGGTACTAGTAGAAGCAAAAAATCAAGATATTAATAGCGGTTTAGGACAATGCGCTTCAGAAATGATAGCCGCACAAATATTTAATCAAAAATATAATCAGACACTAGATACTATTTATGGATGTATTACTACTGGAATTTTGTGGAAGTTTCTAAAATTAGAACAACAAAAACTATATATTGATATTTATGAAATAGCACTTCGCCCAATTGACCATTTATTAGGAATATTTATGCAAATTTTAAATTAAATGTAGAGACGTTACACTTAACGTCTCTACAACGGAACGGAATTGAAAATCTGAACTCTAACTTAATATTATTTAACTTTTACTCTTATAAGAGTCGAGCCATTCTTGAACTTGAGAGCGTGCGATATCCCGTCCACCTAAACCAAAGGCAAGTGAGATAGCTATAGCTATTGCTCCTAAGAGTAATCCGAATGCGAGGTTGACGATATCGGGGGCTACACCTATTTGTTGTAAAGCCATTGCCGATACTAAGGTAATAATAGAAATTCGCGCTACTTGTCCGAGAATTCGCGCTTGAGCATTACCTGTACTCGCAATAATGCTAAACGCTAAATTTGCAAAGAACAAACCAATCGCAAATATTATCAACCCAGCTAAAATTCTTCCCAGAATTACCAAAATTCCAGTCACTAATACTGTTAAGGCTGGAATATTTAGGACATTTACTGCTGCAACGGTGGCAAATAATATTATACCCACCAGCACTATTATGCCCGCAATTTCCGATGGTGTTTTCGCAGGCGCCCTTGGTGTAGTGCCTACAGATGTAACAGGGCGATTTAAAGACGGTAAACCAATAATGCTGAAGATATTGTTAAATCCAATACTAGTAAGAATACTTGTAACTAATTCAGATACAAAGCGTCCTACGAAGTAAGCGACAATCAAAATCGTTGCAGCAGTGAAAATTAATGGTACTGCCCCTAGCACCTGTTGCAGCATTGCAATAGCAGGTACTGAAATAGCCTGAATTTGTAATGCAGTCAATGCAGAAATTGCTACAGGTATCAAAATCAACACATAAACAATTGTGCCGACAATACTAGATAGCGTCTGCGCTCCAGATGCATTACTCAAACCAAAGCGACTGCCCATGTGGTCTATACCTGTTGTTGCTAACAAATTTGTAACGATTCGTCGCACAACATTGGCAAGAAACCAACCTACTGCTGCAATTAAAGTTGCGGCAAGAATATTTGGCAGAATCGAAATAATTTGAGTAATTAGCGACTGTACTGGTACTAAGGCTTGTTGCAGTCCCAACGTATCGAGAACTGGAACCAAAAACATTAAAAATATAAACCAGTAAAGCGCATTACCTATTGTTTCTGAAAGCGATAACTGGTTTATACCTGTTCTTTCGTCACTAGGCGAATTTATACGTTCGTCAATACGTGCTGCATCTAACCCACGTACAGTTATTAGCTTGACGAGAGTTGCAACTGCCCAAGCAATAGCCAAGAGTATTGCGGCGCCAACAAGTTTAGGTAGAAAAGTACCAATTTGTTGGAGGAAACTGTTGAGAGGTTGCGATGCTACACGTAGCTCTAACGTGTCAAGAACAGCTACTACTGTTAGTAACAGAATGCTCCAAAAAACTAGACTAGAGATAAACCCCTCAACTTGAGGCGCATCTCTACCAGTAACGCTTGCCGCAATACGGTTATCTATTTTTGTGCGGTTAAGAACTCCTTTCACAATGGCAGCAGCGACAGCAGCTATTAGCCAACCAACCAGCAGTATCAAAACGGCGCCTAATAATCGCGGCAAAAACGCTACTACCTGTTGGGCTATCCCTTGTAAGTAATCAACTGTTTGATTTGCTGCTAGACTCGGCGACGCTTGTGCTAATTGTTGCTGCGCGCTTATCCAAAAACCAAAGTCCATTACTTGGTTGATATGTTGCCAAGTTGCATTCATGGTTTTCTGATATTTTAATTTGAGTGATATTGCAAAAAACGCACTCTTCTATCTACAGGCGCCCATTGTTCTAAATATAAACAACTCAGCCCCCAGATAACTTCATGAATTTTTTACACGGTGAATTACCAGTAAAATATTACAGGTAATTGCTTACAAAAAATCTTTTTTACTTTTTTATTTACGATTTTTTTGCTCTATTCAAACAAAATCATCCATCTATCACCAATTAACCATTCTTTTTGGTCTTAATATTCCGTATTTAGTAATTATTTTTACGTCTTAGTCTCAGTAATTACAAAAATTAATATATACTTTTACAATCTTTTCTTCTACCTAAAGATAGAGTTTATGTAATTTAATGGGATGGGCGGGCAAGGATGCTCCAAACTTTGCCAGAAGAATAATCTCCTGGCAAGTTCTCTCCACCCCACAAGATTAATTTTCTACAGCATGTTCTTGTAATACTTCTAGTGCTACATACTCCAAAGCCTTCTCATGCGTTGATGCTAACACAACCGATGGTGCCACCCCAGCATTAAGAGCTTCTTTCCAACGTGAGGCACATAAACACCAACAATCACCAGGTTTTAATCCAGGAAAATTATAGTGCGGTGCAGGTGTCGTTAAATCATTACCGCGCGATTTAGTGTAACTCAAAAACTCCTCTGTTACGCGCGCACAAACTACGTGTACACCCATATCCGTTCCATCGGTGTCACACATTCCATCTCTTCTAAAACCTGTCATTGGGGAAGTGCAACAGATTTGTAGCTTCTCACCTAAAACGTTCTTCGCATCCATAATCTTTAATTCTCGCTTATCGCTGCCTTAATTTTAGATGTATCCAAATCACGACCGATAAAAACTAGTTTGGTTTGTCTTTCTTCTTCCGCATTCCAAAGACGGTCATAAAATTGGTCAAATCTTGTCCCTACTCCTTGCATTACTAAACGCATCGCTTTGTTTGGTACCGATACAAAGCCTTTGATGCGATATATATCTGACTGTTCCACTAACGATTCTAATCGAGATTGCAATACTTTAGGGTCAAAGCTTTGGTTAAATATTATGTGGGTTGAAGTAATTTCCTCATCATGGTCATGGTCTTCTTCTGTGTCATGATGACTTGGGCGCCCATCTAAATTATCTTCAACGGCAGCATTCCATCCTAATAATATAGAAGAGTCAAGGGCGCCGTTTATAGAGTCAACTATTTTAACGTTTCTAGATAATTCTTGCTTGACTATTTTCTCAACTTGTGTCTTCTCCGTTTCGTTTATTAAATCAGTTTTGTTCAAAATCACTAAGTCAGCACAAGCGAGCTGGTCTTCAAATAGTTCTTGCAACGGAGTCTCATGTTCTAAACTATCATCAGCTTGACGTTGCGCTTCTACCAATTCTGGGTTAGAAGCAAAAGTTCCATTTGCCACTGCTGAACAATCTACCACAGTAATAACCGCGTCAACTGTGGCGCCTGCTTTTATTTCTTGCCAACGAAATGCTTTTATTAATGGTTTGGGTAACGCTAAACCAGAAGTTTCTATTAAAATACAATCAATCTCAGAGCGCCGTTTTAACAACTCCTGCATTGTCGGCAAAAACTCTTCAGTAACAGTACAACATAAACATCCGTTCGTTAACTCATATATATTACCAGTATTATCATTTTCATCTTCAGGACAAACTTGACAAGATTTGAGTAATTCTCCATCGATACCCAACTCGCCAAACTCGTTTACTAATACAGCAATACGACGTCCTTGGTTATTTTGCAATAAGTGACGAATTAAAGTAGTTTTTCCACTACCCAGAAATCCAGTAATAACAGTAACAGGTATTTTTGCAGCCATTGATACTCATTTGATATTTGTGACACAGATGCTTCCACCTGTGCCACTACATCATAACTCAAGCAAGGCGCCTGAAATTCAAAAAATTACGAGCGAAACCTGCCGCTACCTCTATGAGATAGCAGTGTGAATATTTTTTTAATCATGTTTAAGAAATGTATAAGTGAATTTGCTGCGCCCAGATACCCACTTTTTATACTTTTTTACTTGTCAAGCTCACCA
The DNA here is from genome assembly GCF_019977735.1 of Calothrix sp. PCC 7716. Lineage (GTDB taxonomy): Bacteria > Cyanobacteriota > Cyanobacteriia > Cyanobacteriales > Nostocaceae > Dulcicalothrix. The sequence goes on from NZ_AP025018.1 coordinate 9,644,351, forward strand.
CTGTTTGGACGCTTAGTATTGATGCAAATGATTAAACCTGAAACCGGGTTTCTAACTATTACAAGTATATATTGATATTAAGTAATTTTAAGTAATCTAAAATACTTTAAGTGATTATTTTTACATGGCTACAAGTAAGGTGGGCACTGCCCACCCTACTTGTTTAATTAAGCACATGATGTAATGTATTTAACAAAATATTCGCGGTAAAAGGTTTGGGCACAAACTCTTGGACACCGCACTCTATAGCTTTGGTTTTTTCTTCACTATCATTTGAACCGCTCATTGCAATAATTTTGATATTGGGCATTATTTTTTGCAATGCTCGAATAGTTGTGACACCATCTAAGCTTGGCATCATTAAATCTATAATTACTGCTTTGATTGTTAGCTTATTTTGAACAAATATTGCAATTGCTTCAATTCCATTATTTGCCACTAATACTTGATACTTATGGGTTTCTAACGTGGTTTTACTAACTTCTGAAATAGCTATTTCATCATCAACAAATAAAATTAACTCTCCATTTCCATTAGTTATGGTAGTATCTTCTTTGATTTTAGTGTTTGTTTGCGTACTTGCTGGTATAAATATTTTAAAAGTTGAGCCTTTACTACTACTATCAACTTCGATAAAGCCATTATGATTTTTGATAATGTTAAATACAGTTGATAAACCTAGACCTGTTCCCTTTCCTACTTCTTTAGTTGTGAAAAAAGGGTCAAATATTTTGTCTATAATATCTTTACGAATACCAATACCTGTATCTTGAAAAGTTATTAAAATATAATTCCCCTCATGAGCATCGATATTCATTTTAGTATAATTGGTATCGATGACCTGATTTTCTGCTGTAATCGTTAAAGTTCCTCCTTCTGGCATTGCATCACGTGCGTTAATCGCTAAATTCATAAATACTTGATGCAACTGCGTAGAATCTGCGCTTATCGTCCATAAGTCATCATGAATATGTTTATTAATTTCGATAGATTTTGGAAATGTACCTTGAATTATTTGCTCAATATCTAATAGTAAGTGTTTAACTTGTAATATTAAACGTTTTTCGTCATTACCACGGGCAAAACATAAAATTTGCTTGACTAAATCTGCACCTCTTTTTGCACTTGCTTCTAAAATATGAAGCATGTCTTGATTTCGCGTGTTCAAATTGGGAAGGGTTAAAGGTAAAAGTTGAGCTACCGCTAAAATTGGAGTCAAAATATTATTTAAGTCGTGAGCTATACCACCTGCTAAAATTCCTATATTTTCTAGTCTCTGGGTACGCATGAATCTCGATTCTAGTTGTTTCTTCGCTGTTATATCTGTATCAACGGTTAAAATATATTTAGGTTGATTATCTTCGCCTCGTATTAAAGTCCAGTGACTATCTACAATTATATCTTGCTCATCTTTTGTAACTTTATTTAACTCACCTTGCCATTCTCCATATTTAATAACGCTTTCTAAAGCTGTTTCTGGTGGCAAATAATCACCATATAAAATATTATAAGCATTTTTACCTATAACTTCTTCTGCTGTCCAACCATAAAGACGTTCGGCGCCTTTGTTCCAATAAGTAACTATACCATTTAAGTGTCGTAATAAAATCGCGTTTGTGGCAACGTCTAATAATGCAGCTTGTTCGTAGATTTTTTGTTCTGCTAACTTTTGCTTGGTGACATCTATCACTATCCCCAACATTCTATTATAATTTTTGGATGATAAATTATCTTTTGCATCAGTTGGCTGATAAAAATCGCCTATGGCCTGAATCCAGTGAATACTACCATCCTGCCAAATAACTCGGTATTCATGTTGATAAGTTTGATGTAATTTTTGGGCAGTTTTGAGTGCTTCTAACATTGCGTCACGGTCTTGAGGGTGAATGCGGTCTATAAATATATCTAAGTTGCTCCCAGTCCCCGAAGTAATATCAAATAAATATTCGCAACTGCTTGAACAGGTAATTTCATTTGTGGTAATATTCCATTCCCAAGTTCCCATGAAGTTTGTTTCTAAAACAAATCGCAGTTGCTCTTGGGTTTTTTGCAACGCTAGTTCGCTTTTTAATCGCGCTCGTCGGTTTTCCGCTTCTTTGAGTTCGCGTCGTATTGCTGGAACGAGTCGCATTAAACGGCTTTTTGTGACAAAATCAGAAGCTCCCGCTTTCATTGCACTTACTGCTATTTCCTCATTTATGGCGCCGGAAACTATAATAAAAGGTAAGTCTATACCTTTATTTTGCATTATTTTTAAAGCTTCTAAACCATCAAAATCTGGCAGACAATAATCACAAAGAACTAAATCCCATATATTTAAGTCAAGTGCCGCATCCATTTCTACGGCTGTTTCTACCCTTGTATAAGTAACATCATAACCATTCGACTGTAATGTACGTACAATCATCAACTCATCATCGTCTGAGTCTTCTACAATTAAAACACGTAGCGGCATACTCATGTCGCAACTCCTAATATCAGCTTACATTTACAGTTAGTGTTTATTTATATTATCTATCTTATATAGATTAATTAATCAAACTTAGCACACCTAAATTGAGTAAATGAAGCGTAAAACAGAGCTTTTCCTAGAGTTTTCCCATATTCTCCCCTATTTTAGGATATGAAGTTGCTTACGTGGAGTTGCTTAATATTTTGTAACTCCTCTTATATTCATTTGTTACATCTGTCGTCTGTTGTAAAGACGTGACATGTCACGTCTCTACATTTGGGTGTTTTTAATTTTTTTGGATGAGTGCGTAGCGTGCTTTAAAGTCTGAACATATTGCTCGTGTCATTGGTTTTTCTACTTTGTCTCTGTATGCTTTTACGATTAATTTACCTTCTAAGTCTCTAACCTGTAAGTGCTTACCAGATTCGATGATTTGTAGACCCGCTTTGAAGGAAACAAAGATTTTACCTAACGTTTTCTCAATTTTGGCTTCTTCGCTTTTGCCTCCTGCCCAAATTTCAATCGAGACTTTATCTTCTTTTGCATATCTCTCAACTATGTCACGCAGCAAGGGTAAACATTCTTTTGTTAGTTGTCTGCGCTCTATGTAGTCAAAATTTGCCAAATCTTTTGTTAATAGCCTGCTTAAGCTGATTTTTTGACCTTGTGCTTTCAAAATACCATCTGGACGGTAACTTCTCTCGATTTTTCCTGTCTCATGATGCATGTAAGCTTGACTCACTTTGTCAATTGATAAATCATGTGTTACCGAGTTGTAAATTATTGTGTAACCCTTGACTATTACTGTTATCACACCTGGTATTACTTCTCTACCATCTTGCTCTAATGTTTTTAGCGCTACTTTTAATACAAATTGTGATGCCTTATCTACTGCTTCACTCCGTTCTAATAATAACTGTTCTAGAACAGGCGCCTTAATTATAGCAAGTTCTTGAATTGCTTCCACCGATACTGAACCATTATAGTCACCCATGCTCGTTTCTATTTTTGACATCTGATACCATAACCAGTTTTGATAATTTTCTTCTCTTTGAGCTTCAGTCAACCGCTGTTTTTCTTCCAAAAAGCTTTGAGTTGCAAAGCGCTGGTTACTCTCCTCTCTAAAATTATTTTCATGAACATGATTTTCTAAATTATCGGTATCATTAAATGCAACAGAGTAACCATCTTGAAGCTCAAATGGCGCCATTAAAGAACGATTAGACATCTCAAAAATTCCTTGTTTATATGACGGTTTGATGTAGTTTTTTCTACATTCAAAGAATAAAAGACAAATTTTTTTAAATGAGCGATATTATAATTGAACGCTCTCGGAAGTGGTGCCTTGCTTTAGAATTAATGTAAAGCAAGATACGACGTTGAGTAGATGCAATCCCTGTAAACTGTATTGATTATTTATGAAACAAAGGCTCTTTTCTTTAGCCGTTATTCCGTTCTATGTTATCCACCCGGAATTTTCACAGTATTTTTAACAATTCGTTACAATATATGGTTAGAAAAATTATTCATATAGATATGGATGCTTTTTATGCTTCGGTGGAACAGCGGGATAACCCAAGTTACCGTTCGCTACCTTTAGTCGTGGGTGGTTCTCCAACTCAACGGGGAGTAGTTGCTGCTGCTAGTTACGAAGCGCGTAAGTTTGGTATTCATTCTGCAATGTCTTCGCGTATTGCAATAAAGAAGTGTCCAAGTTTGATTTTTGTGCGTCCTCGGTTTGATGTGTACCGAGAAGTCTCAGAGCAAATTCATGATATTTTTGCGTGTTACACTGACTTAATTGAACCTGTTGCCCTTGATGAGGCTTATTTAGATGTTACGCAAAATAAGCAAAATATTAAATATGCTTATACTATTGCTAAGTTGATACGGGCAGATATTTTTAAACAGACTGGTTTAACGGCATCTGCGGGTGTATCTATGAACAAGTTTTTAGCCAAAATGGCTTCGGGTATGAATAAGCCAAATGGTATGACTGTTATTTTACCAGAAAATGCTGAGGCTTTTGTGGAAGCTTTACCGATTGAGAAATTTCATGGTATTGGTAAAGTTACTGCCGCCAAGATGCATTCACTAGGAATTAAAAACGGCGCCGATTTAAAGCTGCTTTCACAAAAAGAGTTAAGAGATTGTTTTGGTAAAGCTGGAGAATACTATTATAAAATAGCTAGGGCACAAGACGACCGCCCTGTTGAAGCTAACCGTATACGTAAATCTATCGGTGCCGAAACTTCATTTGCTCAAGATTTAAGCGATAAATATTTTATTATATCAGAACTTCAAGAAATTGCAAGAGTACTTAAACAACGTATAGACAAACACCAAGCTTCTGGTCGTACCATCACTTTAAAAATTAAATTTTCTAACTATCGACAAATCACTCGCAGCAAAACTTTACTTGCTCCTATTAACGACTTAGAAACAATTAGCACCAAAACTGTAGAATTATTAGAAAGCGTTGACTTAAACGAGCAAAGTATCCGACTGCTCGGTATTTCACTATCTAACCTTGATAATAACGTTAATCATCAGGATAATAAAAATAACTATCAATTCATTCAATTACATTTATTTCATTAAATTTAATTTATAAGCAATAACTCATTGGGTATATCTGTTGCAAAAAAAATAATTTTTATCAAAATTACAGAAATAATAAATAGAGTTAACCAAAGCAAAATCAATGCTTCAGATGGTTCATTATTTTCATTCATTATTTTATTCTTCAATATTTAATAAAACTTCTTGGATAAAATTAGCAATTTTTTTATACAATCATCTCCTTTTATACGGTCATAGCTTTGATTATAAATTTGGAGATGGTCAATGTCTAGTATAATCATTGACATTGGCACCTCTTTCTCGACAAGCATAAACCATAACTGATGGAGCATTGTGTCAAAATAATGTCGGTTTTTGAGTGGCAAAATACTTTTTATATAATTCACACGAAAAAGTACACTGACTATCAACTTTAATTAATCCTAAACTCTCTAATTCATAAGCAACGATATCATTTAAGAATATTTCACCATGACACATTAAATCTTTAAGTGCAGATACTAATTCTGGATGCTGGATAACGGTTGCTAATATACCTCTAAGATAACTATTGTAAATACTTTGATATGTATGACTTTGCTCTAAAAGTTCATCAAATGTACTATTGGAATTGTTTACTAAGTTATGAATGAACATCCGAACTAAATAAGGATGTCCTCCGAGCAAGGACTTTAGCTGACAAGCGTATCTATTGTTAATTGTACTAGACCAAACTGAAATGCACTACAGCAGCTAAAAGTGCTATAATAATGTAACATTTGTCTATAAATTAGGTATAGATAGGTATGTAACATTTCTCAACAATCATTCAAAAAATAATCTTTCCTCAATTAGGCAGTGTCTTCCGACTCCTGGGTCTGTAACCGGAGTGGCTGATACATCCGACCGAGTACTGGTGCAGTATTTCTCGAAAACAACTATAAATTTGCCGTTCCCACAAATAATTGTATCATCTTTCTCATTAAATAGATGTTGTGAAAGCATTTTGTTGTAAAATTAGCATATATAGTAAATAATAAATAGATGTTCCCTTTCGTTGATATAAGTCCAAGTTTATACAAATCTTGCAATTTGCGTTATGGATAGCGAGAATGCTTTAGAAGTAGTAGAAAGAGTGCTGTTTCGACAACTTACCCCGATTGAACAATTAATATTGCGTCAATCGTGGGCAGGTAAAAGTTATGAAGAAATGGCACACAATACGAATTATTCTAGTAATTACCTAAAAGTAATTGGCTTTGATTTGTGGAATAGTATTTCCAATGTACTTGGGCAAAGAGTAACAAAGAAGAATATACATTTAATTTTACCCAAGTATTTATCAAATATTGAAGAAGTGTCAAATAAATTTAATATTGATGAGACAGTACCAAGTATAACAGCAAATTTTGAAATAGAACTACTTAGTAGTCCTCTACCATGTGATTCTCATTTTTACATTCACCGTTCTCCAATTGAAGAGCTTGTTTTTGCAGAAGTGAGAAAACCAGGTAGTGTAGTTAGAATTAGAGCTTCCAAAAAAATGGGCAAAAATTCTTTAATTAATCAAATAATTAGCAGTGTGAAAGAGGAGGGTTACGAATCAGCTTATATCGATTTTCAGGAACCGGACAAAGCTATATTTACGAATCTTGATAAATTCTTACGCTGGTTTTGTAGTACGATTAGTAGACAGTTGCAGATTAATCCTCAACTAGATGATTATTGGGATGAAGATATTGGCAGCAAGGTGAGTTCTAAAGTTTATTTTCAAGAATATTTGCTTGCTAAAATTAAACATCCATTAGTTTTGGTCTTAAATGAGGTCAACTGCATTTTTGAGCATTCAAGTATTGCCTCAGAATTTTTACCAATGCTGCGGTATTGGCACGAAATTGCTCGTTCGCAAGAAGTTTGGCAAAAATTACGCTTAGTAATTGCCCATTCAACCGAAGTATATATACCTTTAAAGTTGCATCAATCTCCGTTTAATGTGGGTTTAGCGGTTAAGTTACCTGAGTTTTCTCGCGAGCAAGTTAAATTATTAGCTGTTCGCTATCGACTAGAGTCTATTCAGGATAAGCAAATTCAACAGTTAATGTCAATGGTGGGGGGACATCCTTATTTAATTAATCTTGCTTTTTATCATCTTTATAGAGGAGAGATGAATTTAGATGAATTACTACACAATGCTCCGACCCTAGCGGGTATTTATAGTGACCATTTGCGAGGTTTATTAGCAGTTTTGCAACAGGAACCAGAGTTAGCACTTTCTTTAGAACAAGTTTTGATAACGAATGAAGGTGTGTTTCTCGATGCAATGGCAGCGTATAAGCTAGAGAGTATGGGGTTGATACATTTAGATGGTAACTTGGCTTTTACTAGTTGTGAATTATATCGTTTATATTTTCGCCAACAGTTAGAAGGTTTGAATCCGAATATATTTCATATCCGAAGGCATAATAGTGCAGATGAATCACTCGCATTTGATACACAATACGCTTATTTTAAGCACTATTTAGAAACCGAATGGCGCCAGTGGAATTCTGAAGCATTACCGTTATCGATGATTTGGTGTGATATTGATTATTTTAAATCATACAATCAATCTTATGGTTTAGGTGCCAGTAATGCGGCGTTGCAACAAATTAGTATAGCATTGTGCGACTGTGTAAAGCAGCAAGCAACCTTAATAGCGCGTCACAAAGGCGAAGAATTTATTGTAGTATTACCTCAAACTAGTACTGACAGAGCAATTTCACTTGCAGAACAAATTCGCACGTGTGTTGAAGATTTATCAATAACTCGTGAACCGTCAGAAGTTTTAACTATGAGTTTGGGGGTAGCGACTATCGAGCCAAATTCGGAGTTGTATCCACATACGTTAATTGCTGCTGCTCAACAAGCAATGATGCAATCCAAAAAACTAGGAAGAAATCGAGTTAGCGCATAATCTATATATATAAGATTATTTCAGAGTTTTGCTAACACAAGTACAATTTCCTTCTAACTTTTTTGCGCGATGTAATGCATTTAAAGCTGCATCGCGTAAAACATTTGGAGATTGTTCTAACTTGGGAATTGTGGTTGCAACTCCTAAACTAACTGTGACAATAGGAAAACGCAGTCCACCAAGTTGAGCAACAGCGTGCTGAATATTCAGATTTTTTACTTCTTCGCGAATTACCTCAGCTATTTCTGCTGCATTACTCGCTGTAGTGTTGGGAAGAACTATCGCAAATGCATCATCTTGATAGCGTGCAACTAAAGCGCTATATTTATTTAAGCATTTAGGAATCGCATTAGCAATTTCATATACACACTTATCACCCATTTCATTTCCCCGCATCAAATTATAGACCTTAAGATTATCGATATCTAAAAAGATAACCGAAAGTGGCGCCTTCTCGTTAGCTAAGTCTTCCCAGCAATTTTCGAGGTAAAAGTCAAAGTATCGTTTGTTACGAAGTTGTGTTAAATCATCGGTATAACATATATTTTCGAGGTGCCTTATATCTAACTGTTGACTGATATACATAAGAAGCCAAAATTGATAAAAATGTTTATGTTGATTTTCGTTGATATCATCAACCTTTTTAAAAACTAGCTCATCGCTTTTAGGATGATTGACCTTTGATGGTAACATGGTATCAGCAACAGACGGGATAAACAAATTAATGTAGTTTTGATTCATCTGAGTAAATAGTCTCTATAATTAAACCCGAAATAATTTCATGCTAGCTGATAATTATAATCTATAAATATTGATTGACCACATTTTCACTAAAATTTATAGAATTTATTTTTATTCCAAAACAAATATATAATTTACCACATCAACGGAAGGCGCCATACAAAGAAAAACAAACATATTTCTTAATAATTCACCATAAACAAATTAGTTATATTAGTTATAAAAGTAAGTTTTGTTTGGTAAATATTTCAAAAACGGCAATAATTCTTTATAAATTTTACGTAATTGTCGTTAGTTTAGATGAAGTTATTCAGAATAGTCACTATTAATTAAGGGAAGTAAACGTTTAGTATGACCCGTTACAGATATCAAGTTGGAGGCAGTTTAGGAAGTAACGCTCTTAGTTATGTGGAGCGTGCGTGTGATGGTGAACTTTATCAAGCATTAAAGAAGGGTGAATTTTGCTATGTCCTTAACTCTCGACAAATGGGAAAATCGTCACTTTTAGTGAAAACGAGTCACCGTTTACAACAAGAGAATTATAAATGTGCTGTAGTTGACTTGACGAATATAGGCAGCGAAAATATAACCCCATTACAATGGTATAAAGGACTAGTTACAGATTTAGTATCAGGATTTAATTTATTTAATAAAATTAATTTAAAAGCTTGGTGGCAAGAACAAGAAGAAATATCTTTACTTCAAAAATTAAGTCTTTTCATTTCACAAATACTTTTAGTTGAATTTAAAAACGAGCAAATTATTATTTTTATAGACGAAATTGATAATGTTTTAACACTTGATTTTTCAGTAGATGATTTTTTTACATTTATTCGTTTCTGTTATAATCAGCGTGCTGTCAATCCAGAATATAATCGTTTAACGTTTGCTATTTTTGGAGTTGCCAAACCATCAGACTTAGTTCAAGATAAGCAACGTACACCTTTCAATATTGGTAAATCAATACAATTAGATGGTTTTACTGTAGATAATATTCAGCCATTAGCTGATGGACTACATATTCCAGGATGTAATGTTTCTGAAATAATGCGTCAAATTTTGATATGGACAAATGGGCAACCTTTTTTGACTCATAAACTTTGTCAATTATTATTTGATTTAACTCAAAAAATAAATACTGGTCAATCAGTAGAAATAATAGTAAAAGATATCGTCATAAATTATATCATCAATAAATGGGAATTTCAAGATGAACCGCAGCATTTACGAACAATTTCAGACCGAATTTTGAGAAATGAAAATATTGCAGGGCGCCATTTAGAGGTGTATCAGCGAATTCTTCTGGGAGAAAAAGTTTTAGTTGATGATAGTCGAGAGCAAATAGAGTTACTACTATCAGGATTAGTAATTAACTCACAAGGCAAGTTAAAAGTCAAAAATTTGATTTATGAAGCAGTTTTTGACTTACAATGGGCTTCCCAACAAATGGAGAAATTGCGTCCTTACGCGCAAAAATTTCAAGCATGGATAGCTTCAGGGCAAAAAGGAAGTGAGTATTTACTGCGTGGAGAAACTTTAGAACAAGCACTTGCATGGTCATACAGTAAAAGACTTAGTGACCAAGACTATCGCTTTTTAACGGCAAGTCAAGAAGCAGCGAAGCGAGAAATAGAAAAAGATTTATTAGCAGAAAAGCAAGCCAGATATATTGAACAAGAAAAAGCGCAATTTGCCCTTGAAACGAACAGACTTGCCCAGCATATTTTAGCAAATGCACGTAAAACTGCCAAAAAGAATATACAAAAACTACGATTAGCTAGAATTCATATTATTTCGATTACCTTTGTTGTTGCCATAGCAGTAATTATTTTACGTTTTAGTGGAGTATTAGAAGGAATAGAGTTGACGAGCTTAGATAGATTATTTCAAGCGCGTCCAGTTGCAACAGTTGACCCTAGAACTGTAATTGTTGCTATTGATGAATTACACATTCGGCAATTTGGTCAGTATCCAATGTCAGATGCTACCCTTGCACAAGTATTGCAAATTTTAAAAAGCTACAATCCAGAAGCTATAGGATTAGACTTATATCGAGACTTACCAGTAGAACCCGGCGCCGATAAACTAATACAAATATACAGAGCAACACCAAATTTAATAGGTGTGAAGAAGGCAATTGCAGATAGAATTGCCCCTCCACCGGTTTTAGCTGAACTCAAACAAATAGGTCTTGCCGACCAAGTGCTAGACGGAGATGGAAAAGTCCGTCGTGCGTTACTGTCGATTGAAGAAAATAATGGAACAACTTTAAACTTGGGTTTAGAATTAGCATTACGCTATTTAAAAACCCGTAATATTTACGCTTCAAATTTACCAAATCACCAAATCAAAATAGGGAAAGCACTTCTTACCCCCTTTCACTCGAATGATGGAGGATATGTCAGAGCAGATGCAGGAGGATATCAGATTTTGCTTAACTTTCATGGTACCCAGAAACAGTTTCAAGTTATTTCCATTCAAGATGTACTAAAAAATCAGATACCTGCTGATTTAATACGCAATCGCATAGTTTTAATTGGCGCAACAGCAGAGAGTGTAAACGACTTATATCATACTCCTTATAGTAATAGTAGTTTCGATAACCCTGCTCGAATGCCTGGAGTTGTTATTCACGCTAATATTGCTAGTTCAATTTTAAGTGCAGCACTCGACGGGCGCCCACTATTAAAAGTATGGTTGCATCAAATTGAATGGTTTTGGATTTTACTGTGGTCTGGAATGGGAACACTTATTAGTTGGTATTTTAAGCCATTGAAATATTTGGTAGTATCAATTGTATTCTGTATTATGATACTAACATTCAGTACCTACATTGCCTTTATACTAGGATGGTGGATTCCAATTATACCTGCAATAATTGCTTTACTAACTGGCGTAATTACGCAGATAATAATTATTACCAAATATTCAGATAAAATTCAATTAGCTCAAATAGTACAGCAGCTAATTAAATTTACTCAAGAACAACCTGTAGCTGGGCAAATTGCAATTGAATATTTGAAACAGTCTGAAAGTCAAGAAAATCAACTCTTTATAGATAAAATACTCAAAAATAGTACTCTCTAATCCTATATTAGCTACTCATACGACGAGAGCCGGCACCGGAAGAACCTTTAGGTTTACTCGAACCTGGTGGTTTAAATTTACTTTGACTAATTAATTCAGGTGAATGTTTCTGAGTATCACTTAATTTTTCTTGTTTTAAAGAATGCACAAAAAATATCACTATAATTTGCGTGATAGTTAGTGTAAATACTAAGAATGTAAAAATACGAAATTTAGACATGCTGGGTAAATATCTCCGTAATTAGCTGGGCTAAAATCTTTATACGAACGAACCACAGCAAATCACGAAAAAAATGCGTAAGTATTTTTTAACTTACTTTTATAACTTTTAATTATATATAAATTTGCTTAACATAAACTTCACATAAAAATTTATAAATCACACACCTTATGTTGATATATTTTTGTGCAACGCTTATTGTGGATTAGAAGATAAAGGAGAACTATTTAGTGCTTGTTGCAACTTGTTGGGAGTGATATTTCGCACCAAACTGAGAGGCAACTGTGCTTGACTAATAGCTTTTGCGTAGCTTGCATTCAGGTAATTTATATAACTTGGTTGTTGAGCAACATAAGTTTGAAAGAAGGGAAAACTTAAAGATTCGATATAGGAACGTGAAACTTCCGGACTGGCGCCGACAGCTTCTTGTGGAATAGGGAGAGTATTATTAGGAGATTCAGCGATAGTAGAAAAGTGAGTTCCACCATTAATCAACGCTAAATATTTATTGGGAGTAGTCAGCCAAGTAAAAGGTTGAATTTGTTCAGGAAGTGCAGGAGTAACAGTGTCAGCACTACCAGCAACAATCATTATAGGTATATTAATTTGCCTTAATCCAGTTTGTCCTAATATACTGCTACCTACAGGGTTAATAGCAATTACAGCCTTGACCCTTGAATCAGATAAATTATACTCAGTCTTTGGTAAACGTACTGCTAAACACTGAAGCAACTGTGAAACATTTAAAGAACTCCTCAAAGCAGGGCAATCTTTATTTAACTGCTCAAAATTGATTTTGGCGCCAGCTAAAGCCAAAGCAGTGTAACCACCAAACGACTGTCCAACCACACCAACCTGCTCTAAATTGAGGCGCCCGCGCAAAATAGTATTAGAATCTTGTAACATAGTTACTTCATCAAGTACAAACTTAATATCCAAAGGACGCTCAACAAACTCTCTAGGGTCAGTCACAGTATCTGCTCTACCAGATAACAAAGCTTGTAACTGTGCAGCATTACTACCAGGATGCTCAGGAACCACAACAACAAAACCCGACCGAGCTAAATATTGAGCCAAATACGCAAAACTCGTGCGGTCAGACCCGAGTCCATGAGAAATAACAACAACAGGGCGCCGACCAGACGTTACAGGCACATAAACATCAGTATTAATTACCCGGTTACGAGACACATCATTAAAATTAAAAGTAATCTTCTGCACTCGAAAACGCCTCGTAGTAACCCCCGTAGTAACCCCCGTCGTAACCCCCGTCGTAACCCCCGTTGTAAGCACTTCAGTGCTTCCCGCCTCTTCCCTCGACTCTTGATTAATCAAAGCAACCGCATTTTGAGTCTGATTAATTAAAATCTGAACAGATTCGGCAATCTCCTGAGTACGAGATAAATTAATCGAAATAGCATTAGAAGAATAATTCCGAAAAACATCAAGCAAAGTAAACCCTTGCCCTTGTTTTTGCGCCGCCGAAACAATCAAAGCAGAACGAATAGCATAAAAACCATTTAGCCCAGACTCCAACTGAATAACATCCCCCAAACGTTCTAACAAAGTCTGACCAATAGCCGTATATAAAAACTGTGAAACCTCAATAGCACCAAGAGAAATAGGAGTAACTAAAAGTCGTCTTAACTGTTCTAGCTCCTTTTTATCAACATACCGAGCATAAGCAGCAAAATCTTCATCTATTTCACCAGTCCTAGCAAACAACTCCAAAGACTTAATTGGAATAGACCTTTGCAAAATCCCATAAGAAATATTTATCCGCTCGGCGCCAAACGCAGGGCGTACAGCTGGTACAAAATTGGCGCCAACAGTCATCAAAGCTACCGACAGCGATAATGACGACTTAAAAAATAATCTATTTAACATAATTTAAGATAATTTAATAATAACGTAGAGTGCGTGGTACTATGAAAAAATCCAAACGTAGTTATTAGACCTTAACTACCACGCACCAAAATATAATTCTCAATGTAACAAACAATAATAAAATCTTATAATTAATTATATCTCTATCAATAGTAATATTATACAAAATTAATCTACTCTACTAGTAGTATTTCTTTTTATCTAAGGCACTTGCACAGGCAAGATGCCTGTGCTACCTGCCTGTGTCATAGTATTACATTTATAGGTGTAACGTTTGTCTGAGAGTAACAGAAAATTGATACTTAAAAACTAACAATGTTAAGTATTTGCTGTTGCTTGAGCGCATGTCATGGGTAAAAAATTTGCTACTATAGATGGAAACGAAGCGGTTGCTCGTGTAGCTTACCGTTTGAACGAAGTAATTGCTATTTATCCAATAACACCTTCTTCGGCAATTGGAGAATGGGCAGATGCTTGGTCTGCTGACAACCTTACAAATTTATGGGGTACTGTTCCTAGTGTTATTGAAATGCAAAGTGAAGGAGGTGCCGTAGCTGCTGCACATGGCGCCTTGCAAGCTGGTTCACTAACAACAACTTTCACCTCATCACAAGGGTTGTTGTTAATGATTCCCAACTTATATAAAATTGCTGGTGAACTAACAAGTATTGTTGTTCACGTTGCTGCACGCGCGCTTGCTACTCATGCATTATCAATATTTGGCGACCATAGTGATGTAATGGCAGCGCGGGCAACTGGGTTTGTGATGCTATGTTCTGCTTCAGTACAAGAAGCACATGATTTTGCTTTAATAGCTCAAGCTGCTACTCTCAAAGCACGAGTTAGTTTTATGCATTTCTTTGATGGTTTCCGTACTTCTCATGAAGTGCAGAAAGTAGAATTATTACAAGATGAACATTTAAAAGCTTTAATAGATGAAGATTTAATTTTGGCACACCGTGCGCGCGCTTTAACTCCCGACCGTCCTGTGTTACGTGGTACAGCCCAAAACCCAGATGTATATTTTCAATCTAGAGAAGGCGCCAATCTTTATTATCAAGCTTGTCCAGATATTGTTCAGCAAGTAATGGATGATTTTGGCAAGCGTACAGCCCGATATTACAAAATATATGAATATCACGGCGCCAGTGATGCTACTTCAGTTATCGTTATTATGGGGTCGGGATGTGAAACAGTACACGAAACAGTAGATTATTTAAATACGCGCGGTGAAAAAGTTGGTGTTATAAAAGTGCGGTTATATCGTCCCTTCGACGTACAAAAATTTGTAGATGTATTACCCAGTACTGTAAAATCTATAGCTGTTCTTGACCGTACCAAAGAACCCGGAAGTGCTGGAGAGCCACTTTATTTAGATGTAGTCACCGCTATTCACGAAGCTTGGTCACTCAGCACTCAGCACTCAGCACTCAGCACTCCTAAAATAATTGGTGGTCGTTATGGATTATCTTCAAAAGAATTCACACCCACAATGGTAAAAGCTGTTTTTGATAACTTAACGAGCGAACAGCCAAAAAACCATTTCACTTTAGGTATTAATGATGATGTTAGTTATACTTCGTTGCCTTTAAATACAAACTTTTCTACCGAGTCAGATAAAGTAGTTCGTGCGATGTTCTACGGACTTGGGTCAGATGGTACTGTCGGCGCCAATAAAAATTCTATCAAAATTATTGGCGAAGAAACAGATAATTATGCTCAGGGTTACTTTGTCTATGACTCGAAAAAATCTGGTTCAATGACAGTATCCCACTTACGCTTTGGTAGTACACCTATTCGTTCAACGTATCTTATAGATAAAGCTAATTTTATCGGGTGTCATCAATGGGTATTTCTAGAGCGTGTGAATATTCTCAAAGATGCTAATAATGGCGCCACTTTTTTAGTTAACAGTCCTTACGATAGTAATTCTGTATGGGAACACATTCCAACATCAGTTCAACAGCAAATTATCGATAAGCAACTTAAACTGTATGTCATTGATGCAAATAAAGTTGCCCGTAATAGCGGTATGGGTGGACGCATCAACACTATTATGCAGGTTTGCTTCTTTGCTTTAGCGGGTGTGTTACCCCAAAACGAAGCTATCGCCAAAATTAAACAAGCTATAGAAAAAACTTACGGTAAAAAAGGTGCCGATGTTGTTCGCAAAAATTTAGATGCAGTTGATAACACCTTAAATAATCTTCAAAAAGTAAATATCCCCAATTTAATCTTTAATCAAAAATCAAAAATCGAAAATCTAGTGAGTGCGCCAGAGTTTGTTCGCGATGTACTTGGTAAAATGATGATTTGGGAAGGCGATAATTTACCTGTGAGTGCATTACCCGCAGATGGCACCTTCCCCACAGGGACAGCAAAATGGGAAAAACGTGACGTAGCAGAAAATATACCAGTATGGGATACAAATTTGTGCATCCAATGCAGTAAATGCGTTATAGTTTGTCCTCATGCGGCAATACGTAGTAAAGCTTATGACCCAAGTGAGTTAGTTAAGGCGCCTGCAACTTTCAAGTCAACTAATGCCAAAGACAAAGACTTTGCTGGTGATAAATTTACCATTCAAGTGGCGCCATCAGATTGTACAGGATGTGGTATCTGTGTTGAAGTATGTCCAGCTAGAGACAAAACACAACTCGAACGCAAAGCCATAAACATGGAACCACAGCTACCTTTGCGTACACAAGAATCTGAAAATTGGGATTTCTTTTTAAACTTACCACTACCCGACCGTACTAAACTCAAATTAAACCAAATTCGTCAGCAACAATTCCAAGAACCATTATTTGAATTTTCTGGCGCCTGTGGAGGATGTGGTGAAACTCCCTACTTAAAGCTACTAACACAACTATTTGGCGATAGAGCAATGATAGCCAATGCTACAGGATGTTCATCTATATATGGAGGAAACTTACCGACAACTCCTTGGACAAAAAATGCTGAAGGTAGAGGTCCTGCTTGGTCGAATAACTTATTTGAAGATAACGCGGAATTTGGCTTTGGTTTTCGTCTTGCTTTAGATAAACACGCAGAATATGCAGCAGAGCTATTAAAAAAATGGGCAGAAACAGGAGACAAAGAGCTAGTAAAATCAATATTAAACGCTTCGCAAAACACCGAAGCTGATATATACGAACAACGTCAACGAGTAGAATTATTAAAGCAAAAGCTTGAAAATGCCAATCATCTAAAATCCCTTGCTGATTATCTCGTTCGTAAAAGTGTTTGGATAGTAGGTGGTGATGGATGGGCGTATGATATAGACTTTGGTGGACTTGACCACATACTCGCTAGTGGTCGTAATGTAAATGTCCTAGTAATGGATACAGAAGTATATTCTAATACAGGTGGGCAATCATCTAAATCAACACCAAAAGGCGCCGTTGCTAAATTTGCAGCTAGTGGTAAACCTGCGGCAAAAAAAGACCTCGGTTTAATTGCGATGACCTACGGTAATATATATGTCGCTAGCGTTGCAATAGGCGCCCGTGATGAGCATACACTTAGGGCTTTTATTGAAGCAGAAGCATATGATGGCCCATCATTAATAATTGCTTACAGTCACTGCATTGCCCACGGTATCAACATGACAACAGCAATGAGCCACCAAAAAAGCCTTGTTGATAGTGGACGGTGGTTATTATACCGCTACAACCCCGACTTACTAAAACAAGGTAAAAAGCCTTTATTGTTAGACATGCAAAAACCCAAACAACCTGTAGAACAATCAATGTACCAAGAAAACCGCTTCAAAATGTTGACTAAATCTAAACCCGAACTAGCTAAACGCTTACTAAATGAAGCACAAGCTGAAGTTAACGCGCGTTGGAAAATGTACGAATATTTAGCTCAATTGTAAGGTGGGCAGTGCCCACCTTACTGCTACATACTACTCCTCAACGCCTGCTGTAAAGGCAGTTGTCTTGCCGCGTTTAGCAAGCATTTCACCCCGCAGTTGGTCAGGGGTGATACCTCTTTTTTCAGCAAGGTATTTTATCCTTTGTTCAATATCTGGTATTCGTTCATTGAGTTTTTCGGATAGTAAGCTTTGTGCTTGCTGGACTCTGGTACGGTTGCTTAGTTCCGCATCAATATCTAGCAGGTCATCAAAAAATTCTCCCAAAGCTGGGATTTGTAAGCGCTCTTCTCGGCGTTGATTCATTGTAAAGGTAAATTAAACACCTTTACTATTGAATCAAACATGTGACAAATTGGAATCGGTACTATAGCTTTTCGTAGGCACCTAAAATAATCTCTTCTGTTTCCTGCCAATTTATACACTGGTCTGTCACAGAAACACCGTATTTCAAGTCTTCTAGGTTACTAGGTATTGGTTGATTACCCTCAGATAAATGTGACTCTAGCATCATCCCCACTATTGAGTTATTCCCATCTACAATCTGTTGAATCACATTTTCAAAGACAGCACCTTGTAATTTATAATCTTTGTTTGAATTCCCGTGACTACAGTCTATGACAATAGCTGGTGAGACTTTAGCTTCTTTTAGCTTTGTTTCTACACGCGCAATATTTGCCGCATCGTAGTTAGGTTGACCGTTGCCACCTCGTAGAATAATATGTCCGTGGGTATTTCCTTTCGTTTTAAATACGCTGACTTGTCCTTGCTGATTTATTCCTAAGAAATTATGCGGACTTTTAGCTGCTTGCATTGCATTTAAAGCTACCATAATATTCCCATCTGTACCATTTTTAAAACCAACTGGCATCGAAAGTCCACTCGCTAACTCTCGGTGCGTTTGTGACTCGGTAGTGCGGGCGCCAATTGCAGACCATGCCACAAGTTCGCTGATATATTGAGGTACAATCGGGTCAAGAGCTTCTGTACCCGACGGCAATCCTAATTCCGCAATGTGAATTAGCAAACTACGCGCTATTAATAACCCTTTTTCTAAATGGAAAGAATCATCCATATCAGGGTCATTAATTAAACCTTTCCATCCAACTGTCGTGCGAGGTTTTTCAAAGTAAACTCGCATAATCAATAAAAGCTTATCTTGTACCTTTTCTGCCAAAACCTTTAATTTCTCTGAATATTCAAGAGCAGCTTTTGTATCATGAATTGAACATGGCCCGACTACTACAAATTTTCTTCTATCTTGAAAGTCTAAGATATTCTTGATTTCTTGTCTAAATTTTAAAATATTTTGTTCTGCTGATTCTGTTAAAGGTACTTTGGCTTTTAACTCATCAGGCGTTAATAATACATCAGAGCTTTCAATATGAATATTATTGATTAAATTGTCATGCATGTTTGACATATTTTTCATGCTCACTTGAGGTAGTGCGTGAATGTTGGAGTGTTACGATTATAGATTAATTTGTCGAGCAAAAGATAATCCCCCCTTGCCCGTTGGGGGGGATAAAATCCAAATCAATATTAAGGGGATGTTACAATTGTATTGTAAATCTAATTTTTCGTAACATAATGTAATATTGGTTCAGATGTGCTAAAAAAAAGGCTATTTATCCTTCATCTCCAGGTTTATACTGAATACTACCTTCAGTAAAAGCAGTGACTTTACCTCGTTTGGCAAGAATTTCGCCCCACATTTGATTAAAGGTAATACCCCTTTTATCAGCGAGGTATTGAATCCTGTCTTTAATACCTAATAATCGGTCTTGAAGCCTTTCAGATATTAGACTTTGCGCTTGCTGAACCTTGGTGCGGTTGCTGAGTTCAGCGTCTATATCTAGTAAATCATCGTAATATTCCCCCAAAGCAGGAATTTGTAGCCGTTCTAAACGGTCTTCCCGTCGCTGATTCATCGATGTAAATTTTAAGGTACTTTTGTTACTATTCAACCTTATAAGGAAAAAGTCAAATCAGTAATATTTTTTACATCAATATTGACTCAAATGATTTTCACTAAAAATTCATTAATGAGTCGTTTCCGATTATTATAGAAGATGTAGCCAGACGACTGCATTAAGGTGTCCAGCCAAGCAATGCAGTCGCGAGGCTACCCTTTCCACGTTTGAAAAGGTTGTCTATCTATCATGACTAAATTTGAACTGATTTACAACTGTACACACCAGTATGACAAACAAACGATTTGCAACAGCAATATTATCCGTCGTGCTATCGACTCAAGTCATGCTGAGGAGTTAATAGCTGGCGCCAGTAGGCACGCTGTAGTCGCTGTTGCTTCACCTTTAGCTTGTCCTGTTCAGCTAGGAGCGAATAAAATTAGCGCTTATGTAGAAAAAATGGGCTTCTACCTAGGAGCAGGCGCTGACTAAGAAACCGGGCTTCTAGAAAAATTACAATTAGAACCCAAAATATTCTTTTAAGAAGCCCGGTTTCTGGTTTTTATCAAAAGTTTCCCATCACTTCATGCGCCCTTAACTACAACACAGTAGCCAAGGGCGGTTTCTTAACCTGTAAATTCTTGATACTTTCCGGTGTATTCGGATGTTTAAAAATTAGATTCGCAATTTCGTAATTTCCAATGATATATTTTTCTATATTTATATGTTTCGCAATATATTCGATAATAGATGGCGCCGTAGTTTTCGATTCAACAAGATGTAAAAAAATTTCTATACGCTCGGTTCTAACAGCAATGTTTTGTAACTCTAGTGATAGTAATTTATTATACCTAAAAATTGAACTATGAAATTTTATAAACCAATTAGTTACAAGTAAAGGGTCTTCAAGTATGAGCAAAGGCATAACAGGGTTATCAAACACAATATCAGCCATATTCGGCTCTTTGGCAAATAAATATTCGAGTAATTCGGTAGAAGTATTCGGATTACTACCAATTGCTTCTAATATCTGACGCTTATAACCGCGAACCTTATGCTCATCATAAATTTGATAAAGCTCATCTGGATGAGTGCAAGGGTCAGTTGCCTTTTCGAGAATATCTTCAATATACATAACTATATATAATTCAAAATTACTACTTTGCTGCTAACATAAAAAAAGCCAATGACTTCAAAATATCAAAAATACAAAAAAATATCTAGAAACCTGGTTCCTGAAAATTAAAATCATAATTCAATCAAATTTAACTATTCATTGCTTTACAAACGATTCATGTTGGCGTAGTATTTAAATTATGTTAAAGCTTGCATTAAGGTGTCCAGCCAAGAAATGTAGCGTAAACTAACAACTTTTCACGTTATATAAGGATAAAATCATGACTAACGCGCAACCAGAAAATATCAACGTCAGATTAGAGCAAATGGATGAGCGGTTAGAGCTATTAGGAGATGAAATTGATTTGATACGTACAATCCAGAACGCGAACCGTAGAGAAACACGTTTCAATTCTCAGACGATAGGGAGGTTAGAGCGCAGTCTGGCTGAACTTGCGGATATTGCGCGCTTACATCAGCAAGCTTTAAAGGCCAATCAACAAAACATAGACCGTATATGGTTATATCTCGAAAGCCAGATACGAACAAACGGTAATGGTAATGCGGGATAGAATTTAGTTGAGATATTGGGTTGGGTTAGTACCCAACCTACGTGGAGAAGAATAATGCAAATAACTAAGCGCAATGTTGAGTTACGAGTTGACGATAGTTTGATGCGTGTTTATGTGGCAACTCCGAAACCACCAGGTCGTTACCCTGGTATTATTTTTTATAGTGATATTTATCAATTAGGCGGCGCCATGTTACGGGCAGTCAATTATTTAGCAGGGTTTGGGTATGTTGTAGCGGCGCCGGAAATTTTCCATCGTGTTGAACCTGTTGGTCAAGTTATTGAACCCGATGATATTGGCAGAATGCGAGGAAATGATGATGCGCGTCGCACTGCTATTGCTGAATATGATGCTGACTGTAAGGCTGTTTTGGAATTTCTTAAAAATGATGCTTCTGTAAATTCTGAGAAAATAGGCGCCTTTGGTTTTTGTATAGGAGGACACCTTGCTTTTAGAGCGGCTTTTCAAAGTGAAGTTAAAGCAACTGTATGTTGTTATCCTACAGGCATTCCGAGTGGAAAGTTGGGTGCGACTGTAGCAGATAGTATTGAGCGGTGTAATGAAATTAAAGGTGAGATGTTGGTAGTTTTCGGTACGCAAGACCCACATATTCCTGAAAATGACCGCCAAATAATTTTGAAGTCACTTTCTAATGCGAGTATACAGCATAAAGTTTTGTTGTATGATGCCGAACATACGTTTATGCGCGATGATGGGTATAGGTATGATTCGGAGCAATCAACACTTGCTTGGTTTGAAGTTATTACATTTTTAAAGCGTATATTTGGCAACGGATGATGAGCGGATGTAACGGATAGGTAATTTTAAATAACTCATCCGTTACATCCGTTTTATCCGTTGCCAGTTAGTTGATTTGAGGTTGACGAAAGCTATAAATATCTTTGAGTGCTGTCACCCAACCATCAGATACAGATTCGAGAATTTTTATACCTTTTTCTTTGGTAGCTGTTGTCGCATCTCCTATTACACCACTTTTACTTAGGTCGCGCGTTGTCCATGCAAAAGGTAATTTACCTTCTGGTGAAAGCAAACTACCTTCCGGTTGTTCGGGTGGATATTCCGTAACTGCACGCTCC
The DNA here is from genome assembly GCF_019977735.1 of Calothrix sp. PCC 7716. Classification (GTDB taxonomy): domain Bacteria; phylum Cyanobacteriota; class Cyanobacteriia; order Cyanobacteriales; family Nostocaceae; genus Dulcicalothrix. The sequence continues at coordinate 9,666,828 of NZ_AP025018.1, forward strand.
ATTTTTACTTGTTCGGGTAAAAGTGCCAAAATTATACTCGTCTCTAAATCTCCTGCGTGCATTCCTAGCTGTGCTTCTTTGGGTGTTACTAGTTCTTTAGAAATATGTGGCACACGCCATGTAAATAATGGAAATACAATAAAATCACTATATTTGACGTGTAAATCTCGTGCGACCATTTGCATCACTTGTGGTTGTCCACCATGCGAATTCATTAGTACTAATTTTCTAAATCCTGCGCGGTATAAGCTATCTCCGACTTCCATGAGTGTAGCAGAGAGCGTTTCTGTACTTAAAGTAATAGTTCCAGGAAAATGCCAATGCTCATTTGATTTACCGTAGTAAAGGGATGGCATTGCATAAGCAGGAACGCTCTTATCAAGTTTTTCGAGCGCTTTTCCTAATACTCCCATGCCAATTGCAGCATCCACAATTAATGGTAGATGTGGGCCATGTTGTTCTATAGCTCCTACAGGTTGAATGATTACCACATTTTCTTTATTGGGCATTGACTCGATATCTGTCCAGGTTAAATACGGGAAAAAACGCTTAGGAGGGATAAAACTATGCATAGGGGTATATATATATATAATCCTTAACTCAAATTTTACTTGGGTTTGTCAAATTTAATAACATAGTACAGAAGGAGAACAAATTTCAATGACTGACACAAATGCATCTACTCGCACTTTATCTATAGATATTGGTGGAAGCGGTATAAAAGTAATGGTCTTAGATGAAACTGGCAACCCATTAACCGAACGTATACGTTTAGATACTCCACAACCTCCAACACCAGAAGCTGTAATGAATACAATAGCCCAATTAGTAACATCAGTTGGAGAGTTTGATAGAATTTCTGCGGGGTTTCCGGGTGTAGTGCGTGCTGGAGTAATAGAAACAGCCGTTAACTTACATCCTGACTGGGTAGGATATAATTTAGGAACTGCATTATCAAAGCAATTTCAAAAACCCGCGCGAGTTATAAACGACGCTGACATGCAGGGATTAGGTGCCATCGCGGGTAAAGGAGTAGAATTAGTAATTACCCTAGGAACCGGATTTGGGTCAGCATTATTTTTAGATGGTAAATTAGTACCCAACCTGGAAATGGGACATCATCGCTTCCGAAAAGGAGAAAGCTATGAAGAACAACTTGGAAGAGCAGCGCTAGAAAAAGTCGGGGAAGCAAAATGGAACGAAAGACTAGCAAAAGCAATAGCCTCACTAGAACATTTATTTAACTATGATTATCTATATATAGGTGGTGGAGAAGCTAAACTAGTTAAAATTAAACTACCAGAAAACACCAAAGTAATTTCCAACCTCAATGGTTTACTAGGTGGCATAAATTTGTGGAAAGATTAATTGTACATCTTGTGAAATGGCTATCTTGTAGAATGGCTATCTTGTGGAATGGCTATCTTGTGGAATGGGCATCCTTGCCCGTTCTTCATCTAGTTCTATATTAAGGGCGGGCAGGGATGCCCGCTCCACAAGAGTAATTCTAGTTACACTACTCTTTGAAATCCCTTAAACTCAACTTTTTCTAACTGTGGGTCAACTTGATTTAAATGCTGCTCTAAAATTTCTAAATTCCGAATATTAGACTTATAAAAAGCATCAAATATATCACCTATAAAAGGAACACTACCAACAACAGATTCCAAACCAACATTAAAAATCATCTTACCCAACATATCTTGAGGAAGATTAAACCGCATAGCTAAATATATAATATAAGCCGACACAACAGTACTTATCAAATCACCCAGCCCAGGAACTAAACCAATAATGGGGTCTAAACCAAAGCGAAACTTAGTACCGGGAATGCCAAAAGCAGTATCCATCAGTCGGCTGAATTTGCGGATACGATTAAGAGTTTCTAGTTTTTTAGTAATATCCATAATAAATTAATACTCCATTATTAAACATATAAAGTCTTGTACCATTAGAAATAATTTTAAAGTGAAAACGCATCTCACTTAGGTTCGGTTCGTTGTATATACATTGACGTAATAACCCCCCTCAATTAATTGAACACATGCGATAGTATTTATGTTCACCACGTCTTTGATATTCTCGATACATTATCGATAATTGAAAAAGCCTCAAGTACACAAAAACTCAATCAATCACTGTGCCACGATAGGAGAGGCAGACATGAAAGGAAATCTGCAACAAGTGTCAAATGATTATTTCGCGCGCGACAGTGGAGTTGGGCAAAGTATGTCAAAAGCCTCGGAGCAGCTACTTGATGCATATTCGCAGGCAGTAATTAGCGTCGTACAAAAGGTAAGTCCCGCAGTTGTCAACATCGACGTGCAACGGCAAGTAACTGGACGTAACCGAAATTCTCCACAAACTCAAGAATTACAGGGTAACGGTTCTGGGTTTATCTTCACACCAGATGGATATATTCTTACCAACTCTCACGTTGTTAACGGCGCCACCAAAATCGAGGTTACACTATCAGATGGTCGTAAAATAGACGCCCAATTAATAGGAGATGACCCAGACACAGACCTAGCGGTTATCAGAATTAATGCACCAAATTTAATTTCGGCACGTTTAGGTGACTCCGAAACCCTCCAAGTTGGTCAACTCGCAATCGCAATTGGTAATCCCTACGGATTTCAAGCCACAGTTACCAGTGGTGTAATTAGTGCAACCGGACGTTCATTCAGAAGTCGTTCAGGTCGGTTAATAGACAACATGATACAAACCGATGCAGCACTAAACCCAGGTAACTCAGGTGGACCACTTGTGACATCCCACGGAGAAGTAATAGGAATAAACACAGCGGTAATATTATCTGCCCAAGGACTATGCTTTGCCGTACCAATAAACACAGCAAAACTAATCATTCCAGCACTACTCAAAGACGGGAAAGTTAGACGTGGTTACATAGGTATAGGAGGACAAAACGTAGAACTACCAAGGCGCCTCGTTTTATACCATGAACTTAACAAAGAACGAGGCATATTAATCATATCAACCGAAACCAAAAGCCCAGCACAAAAAGCAGGACTTCGAGAAGGAGATGTAATAGTAGGATTTAACAGCCAACCCATAGCAAGCGTTGACGAACTACATAAATTTCTAACTCACGAACGAGTGGGCGCCCGCACCTTTATTACCATCTTACGTCAAAACCAAAAACTAGTCCTAGAAATCATCCCCGAAGAATCACCCACTCTCACCTAACACACACAAAACACCATCGTAATAAGCACTTTAGTGCTTCCCTTGCAGAGACGTTACACATAACGTCTCTACATTTGCCCCTTAGCTAGTTGAACAAGTAAATTCACAATTCGCTAAATAATAATTAATAATCCATCTATATCTAGCCTCAGAGATAACATAAGAATAATGGCTGGAATTTACACTAGGTAGAAAAGCATGGGACGTTTAAATCCATTCTCGTTACAACTACAGATTACCCGCATGTTCGAGCAAGGGCAATCATTCTTTGCCACCACAAAAGTACATGACTGGTTGAAAGAACATGGACATGAACCAAATGATTATGACATTACTTTTAAACAAAAGCCGGCGCCTCCTGGTTCTAAGTCTGTGATGGTAGTAGAAATTGAGTTCCAGCGAAAAGACGGACTACCTGTTGACCCTTGGTTAGTTGAACAAGCTAATTTAGAAGCAGGATAGTGAGAATTTTTCAGGAGGTGCGTGAAAACACTGAATTTTGCGTCTTGGTAATGATTTTTCAAGCTTTCACGCACCCTACACTTACTGGTTTTCTGCTAAGAATTTACAAGTGTTGTCGTTCCTAATTGATTTGTAAAAAATGATGCTTATGTAACGAACCGCAAAGGGCGAGTGATTTAGGATTGCTATTTTAAAATAAATATAATCATTATTAAATACTTTGCTAACAAGTTGGGAGAGTCCCCCAGGAGATCAAGCTTCCCTTAACTGCGGAAACCTAGTATTTGCAAGCTTTATAACCATTTTTATCAAAATTAGCTTCGGGGAAGACAATTTGGGTACTTTATATTTACGAAGGTGGTTCGCGGGACTATGGCATGACTTCCGTACCAGTCTATTAAACTGTCTCACAAAGTCGTACCGACATTCCCCGAACTGCTTTCCCTTTTAATTATTTATATTTGACCTCAATATATTATGTTATATCTAGAATCTCGCGCACAGCAAGTAGCGCAGGAAGATTTAGTAATGTTTATCAATACTTGCTTTTCTTGTAGTGGTCAGCGTGAATTTTATGATGATGCAGAAGGGCAAAAGGTGTCTATTAATTTTTTACATGATTATATATTAGGTAATTATCGTTTACTTTATGCTCGCACTTTAGCTGCTGGCATTAATCACTTTAATCAAGCGCAAATTATTGTCAAGCTTTTAGCGACTGGACGTGATACGCTACCTCACTATCGTACTGAAGAATCTGCCTTAATTACATCTGCCCTTAATCAGCTACCACCTCAGCGTGGTTGGGGCATATTACAAGAGTTACAACGATTACGAGTAAATAATCGTCGCGCTAGAGCTATTGCGCGCGATTATATAGCTATGCGTCGAGATATAAATTTTGATGCTATCAAGTATCGTACTAAAGTTAAAGCTGCTATATCACATGCTCATTTAAAGCTATCTGGTGAGCTTCCTAAGTTTTTGTTTAATTTTCACGAACAAAAGGCTTTTAGTACAAAATTATTTGAACAATTCCGCAAAGCGCATTATAGTACTGAGGCAGTATACGAGTTACCTTTTACCATTGCCGAAGGTTTTGCTGCCAAACATAATATTAAACGTGAAGTTTTTCTCAAACGCATTCAACCGAAAATGACCGCAGCAGAAAAACTTCGCTATCAAGGCGCCGCATCGCGTAGTGAAGTTGATATAAATGTAAATTGGGAGCGTTTACCGTTGACCAAGTTAGCTTTATATATTTTGTCACTTCCACTTGAAGCACGTACCAAAGATTTTGATAAATTTAACCAAGCGATGGAAGCTGCTGCAAGTCACGCTTTGAAAAAAGCACCAATGCAGTTAGGACGAGTTGCAGCAGTTTTGGACTGTAGTTATTCTAGCTCTGGTTCATCTGAAAAACGGCGCCGTCCTTTGGGTGTGGTACTTGCTGCACATTATCTACTTAGAGCAGCATCACAAAGTTATCATGCGTTTTGGACAGTTACACCAAAACACCCATTACTTGTATATCCATATGGACAAACCGACTTAGCTACACCATTACTCGCAGCACTTGGGTCTGGCGCCGAAACCATCATTATCATATCAGACGGTTGCGACAACGACCCACCCAACGGCGCCGCTGAAGTATTGCGTGTGTATCAAAAACTTGACCGTTGTCATAAAACTTCAATAATTCACTGTAACCCAGTATTTAGTACCGAAGATTACTCATTACGTACCCTCAGTCCTTATATACCTACAGTTGGATTACGCGATGCTGAAGATATGCCTACAATGTTAGGCTTTGCTAAATTTGCCCAAGGTTCTAATACATTATCTCACTTAGAAGCATATTTAGCCCAAAGAACACAAGAATTTACATCAAATACTCATAATTAACTATGTTATTAAAAGGACTTGAAGTTGCTCCTTCTCAAATTTGTGGCAGTATTCGTATTGTGCCCCTTATTCGTCGTAAAATTCGTGGAGATTTACGATTACAACGTCGTAGCTACGATGCTAAATACAGCATTGTTTCACTCGAAGATAATATGCAATATATGTCTTATGTACCTCATGGAATGGTCATGTCTTGGAATGATGATGGTAGTGCTGTGGCAAATATAGGCGCCAGTATTTTTAAAAAAGATGGTAAAAGTGTAAAAAGTGGACGTAATGTACAGGTAATGCAACGTATGGCAAAACGTGAAACCAAAAATTCATTACGGTTTCTACCATTACACCTCGCAATGGAAGGTTTTCTATCGTTATATTTCAATGGTCCCAAAATTGCATGGGAAGAATATTCGAGGTATGCACTTACTTATGGGTTGGGTTGCCGTAGCGAATATTCATACTCAGGACGTGCGATAGTTGGGTTAGAAGAAGCACTGCGTGTTTTTGAAATTCATCCAAACCAAGTAGGAGTACTAATATATGTTGCTGACGCATTAGCATCAGCGTTTGTTGTTTCCACACCTGAAGACTATCTTTGTTTACACTATACCTTGCTCGAAGATTTTTACGGCGAGTTAATATATCAATATGCATCATTATATGATAAAACTTATGAGATGAGCTTATCTATTGATGATAAGAAAGTTCATAACTTAGCCGATTTGAGAAGTGCTGTTGTTAAAATGCGTTCCGACTGGGCAACATTTCATCAAGGAGCAATGTCAACTGGATTAATTGGACGTTCAGTAAAATCAAAAACAGTATATACAGCAGGTCATTTTGAATTACAACGATTTATAACAAATGTCAATTCACCTTTAGATTTAAATAACGAAAATCATATTGGTGAAGTTATATTACGTGATAATGGAGAGGTAGAATATTTACATACATATCGTCTTTCCCAACAACAAATAAATCGAGTCTACTATCTGGGCAAACTTGACGAAAATAATTGGAACATTTCCCAGACAGCCAAAGCTTTATTACGAACAGATGAAGAATTTATCTTGATAATGGAACAACTTGGATTTGGGTATTTATTTACACAGAAGTTACGTGTTCACGTAGTGTCCCGAAGGAAATAAAGCGCGTAAAAAATCTTTCAAATAAATTTATCTAATCTTTACTAAACAGGCGCCAAAATTCGCATAAAAATCTTTATTACAAGTGAAGAATAAATAAATAACTTTGAAATAAATTTATGAAGTCACATCGTTTTTGGATTATTGCCTTTTGGTTCTACTTAGGTATTTTATTGGCTATCTCTATATCAGCGTACTTGAGGGTGATACCAACAGAAATAGCAAAGTTTCCTTACTACAATACCATTTTGCACTTTTTTTTACTAGGAATTGCTGCTTATCTGAGTCATCTTGCCCTAAACAAACGACAGCTTCATATACTTGGTACCGCCTTACCCCTGGCGCCGTTTATAGTATTCTTTTTCTGTATACTAGACGAAATTATTCAAAAATTTACACCGCATCGCAGCGCAGATATTGTAGACCTTATCGCTGACGTATGCGGCATTATTGTATTTACCTATCTTGCCGAACGTACTTCCATACGCAAAACATCACAATTTTAATTTTATTAACGTGTCCCTATTTATTAGATAGGTAGAAGTGAAACGTGTGCCGAAAAAACTTTCCAGCCAAAGTCAAATTTATACCACATTTGACTTTGCCTTCCTTGACGTTCTACTCCATCCATTACACGACGAAATTCTAATGTTACGCTTGCAAAGTTACTATCAAATGTCACAACTTTTAAATTATAAATTTCTCGTTTAATGTTGTGTGTGGGTCGCGATGCACGAAATGCACGAATTTCATCACTCCCATATAAATTCTCTGCTAACCCAAATCGTACTACTTCAGGCGCCTGCCAAAACAATTCATCCATCACTTCTAAGTTATTATTGCATAGGGCATCCTCATATTTCATATATAACTCAGTCAGTTCGGCAACAATTGCAGCATCATTTACAATAGTCATTACAACCTGCAGATAGCAGCATAGTGAGTCTCAATGTTAAATATACTTGTAACAGGCGCCACTGGAAATGTCGGTAAAGAAGTAGTTCGCTTATTAACTGACCAAAACTGTCAGATTTACGCAGCAGTCAGGAACCCTGAACAAGCTAAAAAAATATTAGGTGATTCAAGTAAAATTAGTTACGTTGAATTTGACTTTACAAACCCAAACACATTTATAAATGCTTTTCGTCAAACAAACAAACTTTTCTTGGTACGTCCACCTGCACTTGCCAATATTCGCGAAATCGCTCCAGCACTAGAAGCAGCAAAACAAGCTGGTATTGAGCAAATTGTATTTCTTTCTATAGTCGGCGCCGACCGTAATCGAATTGTACCGCATTCCAAAATCGAGCGCTACATCAATCAACTGGAAATAGGTGCTACATTTTTACGTGCAGGTTTTTTTATGCAGAACCTCAACACTGTACACTTAAAAGATATTAAAACCCGTGGTGAATTATTTATACCAGCAGGGAATGGTAAAACAAGCTTTATTGATATACGTGATATTGCCGCAGTCGCAATACGTACACTGCTAGAAAACGAACATATTAATAAAGTATATACCCTTACGGGTAGCGAAGCTTTAACATATTATCAAGTAGCCGATATATTTACCGAAGTTTTAAATAAACCAATTAAATACACAAATCCTTCGCTAATAACTTTTATTTTTACAATGCGCTCTAAAGGATTGCCAATAAACTTTGTTTTGATAATGGCAGTAATATATACAACAACACGTTTAGGATTAGCAAGTCAAATTACACCAGAAACAGAGCAATTACTTAACCGTCCACCATTAACCATGCGTCAATATATTCAAGACTACCAACAATATTGGCTGAATAGTTAGGTTTGCTGTCAATACTGCTCAGTTAAGGCAATTGCGAAACGTGTTCACGTAGTGTAGCGTAGCTAAACCCCGCTTTGAGACGCGATTCATCAAGTCTCCGATTAATCGCGTCCCCAATTTATAATTTTCTTTTTAAGCAGCTTCTTGGATAACGCTGTGCAAAGCTTCTCCCATCCGTAAAAATTGCAGCTTTTCTTTTAACTCATTGCTCATTTGAGCCACAAAAAATAAATCATCAATTAACTGCACACCTAAAATCTTCATAACTTTCAAAAACTCAGATGCATAATCGAGATTATTTTGAGATTCTGTTTCATCTGAGCAAATTTTCGCCAATTCTTGAGAGGTAATTTTAAAAGCTATACTCGCTTTAATTGGCAAATCAGAAATTTGTTCTGCACTTTCTACTTCTAAAAGAATAGGATTTTCTGGGTTATGAGCAACTAATGCTTCATATTCTGCTATTTCTGCTTGAAGCTTTTGCATCAAGCTCTTATTTTCTGATGCAATAATTTCTACTTGCTGTTTTGCAATTGCCAATTCTTGTTCACTCTTAATCATAATCTGCTACTCCAAAAATTTAAAATTCAGTTAACAATCGACTTAATCAACTGGACTCCCAGCCTATATATAAATCAACTTTATTCGTCACGAAGAGTAAAAATTTTGGATTGATAATTCCAGCAGTGTTTTTACTTACTCATTAACCTTAACAAAAAAATCACTATTTAAAACAAATTTAGATATAACAATAAGTTATTATGTCTAATATTTTTTTTATTATTAACTGTGATTACTAATTCCTGCCGCCTTTTTGCGACAATAGATAAGCGGCGCCGATTAAAATACTTATAAGGAAAAGGATTTTTCAATGGAGGCGCCAACTGAACTTATGTCCGATAATGTGATTACTCTACCTAACAAAGCAACCCAAGTACAGAACCCACATCGAATTCTAACTAAACACCAATTAAACGAACTCAACGCGCGTTCTAATATTTTTGGTTTAGTACAATTGTCTCTCCATCTTACCATTATGGGATGCAGTGGGTATCTATGGACTACAAACCATAATCTATTTGTAGCAATACCAGCACTTTTCATCTACGGGTTTAGTATAGCTTCGATGTTTGCACCAATGCATGAAGCTGTTCATCGCACTGCTTTTGCTTCACTAAACCTCAATAAAATAGTAGCTTGGTTTACTGGAGTGCTTTCGTTCTATAACAGCACGTTTTTTCGTTACTACCATAAATGGCATCATCTATATACACGAGTTCCAGGTAAAGACCCAGAGCTAACTGACCGAACACCAAGTAATTTTAGAGAATACTTAGTGATATTGAGCGGTTTTCTTTGGTGGAAAGGTAAAATACAAGGACATTTTCGTATCGCACAGGGGAAGATTGAAGATTACCCGTTTATCCCAGAGTCAGCAGGCGCCGAAGTTATTCGTTCCACTCGTTTACAATTGACTATATATATAGTAGCTCTTGGTATCTCACTGTTTTATGGTCAGCCTTGGTTTTTTATATACTGGTTACTACCCTTAATGGTCGGTCAACCAATCTTACGCTTTATTTTACTGGCAGAACACACAGGTTGCACGCGCGATGCCAACCTTCTCACAAACACCCGCACTACACGAACACTTATACCAACACAATTTTTAATGTGGAACATGTCATTCCACGCAGAACATCATTTATATCCATCTATTCCTTTTCATGCATTACCAAAATCGCATAATTATTTAGACACTCATTTTACACATATCGACCCAGGTTATTTCAAAGTTAATCAACATATCGTAACCAAGCTAGGACATTTACCATAATAACCATTGTAGAGATGTAACGTCTCTACAAATGTTTAAATGTTTAAATGTTTAAATACCTAAACATCTATTGAAAATAGACGTTATAATCTACAAATGCCAGATGAGAATGGGTGTCATTGGATAGCTTAAATGGGCTTATTTTTAGGAACTAGTTGAAAAAGTTGAGTTGGAATGTAAGCAAAAAACGATTAGCTGCCTGTTTACAATCTCAAGGTACTGACCCTGGCAAATTGCCAGAAGTATCACTAGTCACAAGCTATAGTGCGTGATGCCATCAATTTTATTGTTGTGTTCAGATTTATAATGGCGCCACACACCCTATGTTTTTATCTGCTATGTAGCTATTTTAAAAAATTTAATAAATTTATTTTTGGGTCTTCACTAAGTTAAGAAACCCTGACACAGCAACAAATACAAGCATTACTGCGAGGCTGACAAATTGTGCTAAAGCTCGTAATTACAAAAAACAGTATTAACTGTTACAGAATTATTGAGGTCTAAAAATACACAATATATTAACTAGTTAGAGTTATGTAAAACTCTTAACAATTTGTAACTAAATAATGTGTGTACGTAAATTATTGTGTCAAATCATTCACAGTAATGATAATTACAGGATGAATTTGGGAATAGAAATTACGTATAAGCATATGTTAGTTCGATTTTGTTAAAATTTAACAATTCGCAATTAAACTCTCTTGTAATTAAAAAATATGTTTTAAGTATTCTGAATATTTATTAAATTTTTAAAGACTTTATCAAGAAGTCTTGACTGTTTGCCAAATAGCCTCATAATAAAGTCTTAAGAAAAACTTAAACTGTTCTACATTTACTTTGTAAAACAGGGTGAGACTGGTTTTGATTTTCGATGAATGTGATTTTCGCATTGTGTGAAAATTCTAGATCGGATTTCAATCTTGACGCTTTTCAATGCTGGCATTGAGATAAAAGTTATTGCAATCCTAGCATTTGAAAACTCGATACATTTGACTGTCGAGTTTGATTTTCATTTTACGGTTCTGTTGTAGTCAGGTATTTTTGAAGAAATGTTAAAACCCAAGCCAACGAAAAAAAGGACAAGAAGAAATCGGTGGCATGTAACCTCGTCTCCGAATTCTTCTAAGTATAATTCAATTGCATGGCGGTTATTTAGCACAATTAAACGCTTATCTCCAAGCTGGCAGGCTACTATTCCCTTAGCCTCAATAATTGTCTTGGCATGGAGTTATGCCGCAGTCGCACAAACACCTGCTGGCCCAACTACTGGCGATTTAAAGGTTGCATTAGATACATTATGGGTTGCAATTGCAGCGTTTCTAGTCTTCTTTATGAATGCCGGATTTTGTATGTTAGAAACCGGATTCTGTCGTCAGAAGAATGCTGTTAACGTCCTTGCCAAGAATTTAATTGTGTTTGCATTAGCGACAATTGCATTTTGGGCGATTGGTTTTGGGTTAATGTTTGGTGATGGTAACGATTTTATCGGTTTGAGTGGCTTCTTTTTGAATGGCACCGATAATAGTCCTGCCGTAGGTGATGCCTACAAAGGAGTTTTTGGTTCTCTAAATTGGACTGGTGTACCTCTTGAAGCAAAATTTTTGTTTCAATTAGTCTTTGCTGGGACTGCTGCCACTATTGTTTCTGGCGCCGTTGCTGAAAGGATTAAATTTGTTGACTTCTTAATTTTTAGTCTTTTACTCGTTGGTATAGCTTACCCAATTACCGGACATTGGATTTGGGGTGCTGGTTGGTTAGCTGACATAGGCTTTTTTGACTTTGCAGGTTCCACCGTTGTTCACTCAGTTGGTGGATGGGCAGCTTTGATGGGTGCGGCTTTCTTGGGACCCCGTATTGGTAAATATCAAGGAAAACAAGCGGTCGCGATACCCGGTCATAATATGAGTATTGCTACCCTTGGTTGTTTAATTCTTTGGTTAGGTTGGTTTGGTTTTAACCCAGGTTCCGTAATGGCTGCTGACCCTAAAGCAATTACTCACATCGCTTTGACAACTAACATGGCAGGTGCAGTTGGTGGAATTGCGGCAACTGTTACTGCATGGTTATACCTGAAAAAACCTGACCTATCGATGATTATTAATGGTGTTCTAGCAGGTTTAGTAGGAGTTACAGCTGCTTGTGCTTACGTTAGTATTGCTAGTTCCATTGTCATTGGTTTAATTGCTGGTATAATCGTGGTCTTTTCTGTTACTTTCTTCGACCGTTTAGGTATCGATGACCCTGTTGGCGCCACTTCCGTACATTTAGTATGTGGTATTTGGGGTACTTTAGCAGTCGGATTATTTTCAGTTGGACCTGGTGGTTATCCTTGGATGGTTGACCTTGCTGGTAAACCTGCTGGACCTCACGGTTTATTTTTTGGGGGTGGACTTTCATCGCTTATTCCCCAACTTATAGGTATTGCCTCTGTTGGTGGAATGACAGTACTTCTAAGTACAATATTTTGGATTGCACTCAAATCTACTTTGGGTATTCGCGTTACTGCTGCTGAGGAAATTGAAGGTTTGGATATCAGCGAACATGGTATGGAAGCTTACCACGGATTTGTGAAAGAAGCTGATACCGCTGGATTTGCCGAAGCCTCACATTACGACAAAAAAGCATAGTAGGGTGCGTGACAGCATTACAAACCAAAACATAAACAATAACTTAAGGGACTTTCAAAAAATAAATTCTTCATGTTGTGGAGCGGGCATCCTTGCCCGCCTACGTTTAGAGCAGGCAAGGATGCCTGCTCCACTAAAAAATTTTGGAGATTTTATATGGAAGTCCCTAACTGCTGTCACGCACCATCATATTATTTCCCAGCGCCATTCATATGGCATTTTTTTTATTTATACTATGAATCTAGAAAAATTAATTAAAATATTTAAATTTGAAGTTAGATATAATACAGAGTGTATAGGAATGTTTGTTTTAAATGGTGCCGTGTATGGTTATTTATGATTTTGCGTTGTTGAGAAACCTGGTTTCTTTTTTCTGTTGAAGTAGTAAAGAAACCGATTTCTGGGAGGTTAGGTGTTCGGGGATTGTTTTTTGGAATTTTGTACTAGTAGCTGTATCCCTAGTGCTAATAGACCTATTGCGACTATTCCAAAGACCCATATTCCTAGAGATACAACTCCTACTACTAGGGAGCGGACTACTGAGGAGATGTTTGCTACGATTTGGTTGGTTGTGTGTATGGGTTTGTTGGCAAAGGTTGTTGCTATGGCACTTGTTAGATTATATGAACCGTATGACATTGCACCAGCTAAGAAGGCACCTATTGTACACTTTAATGGTGTTATAGTTTCCTTTACTGGTGTTTCTGGTTTTTTGACTGTCTTTTCTTCACTCATATGTCACCTTCTATTGCTATGGCTATATAACCATAGATATATGGATATGTAAGTTTTGTGATCTATATAGATGACTTTAAATGAATACCTTGGGAAATAGTTTGCGTTGTAAACAATTCTAAATCTTCGTCAGGTATTGATAAGCGAACTTGTTGTTTAACATTTTCTGCATGTTCTAAAGATTCGCAAATTGCAAAGACGCTGGGTCCCGAACCAGACATCATTGCTCCTAATGCACCCGCACTTTTCATTGCTTCACGTAACTCTAAGACTTTGGGATACTCTGGTAATACAACTTTTTCTAGGTCGTTGTGTAAAGAAAGCGATATTTCTCTAGCGTCTTTGTGTACTATGGCTTTTATCATCGGCGCCGAGTGTACAGAAGAAGCGCGTGTTGTTAAGCTATGTTTATCTTGGAGATATGTATCACCGTATGTGGCACGATAAGTTTTATATGCCCAAGGAGTAGATACACTAAGACTACGATGTTTACCCAATACTATATATATATTGTCTAAACCTAAAATTTCAGAAAGCTGTTCTCCTCGTCCTGTTGCTATCGCTGTTCCACCTGCTACACAAAAGGGTATATCTGAACCTAAACTGGCGCCTAATTCTTCCAACTCTACTTTAGTAAGTCCTAACTTCCATAATAAATCGATTCCTACCAATACCGCTGCTGCATTTGTCGAACCACCTGCTAACCCAGCAGCTACAGGTATACGCTTGTTAATTTTTATATCAACTCCCCCTAGTTTCGCAAACTGTTCGGGAAACTCTTTTGCCATTAACTCCGCTGCACGGTAAGCAAGATTTGTCTTATCTGCGGGCACTTCCAAATTATCACACTGTACACGAATATTCTCGCTACCATTTGCTGTAATATCAACTTGGTCTGCTAAGTCAATACTTTGCATTACCATCGCTAACTCGTGGTATCCATCATCACGGGCGCCGATAATTTCTAAATATAAGTTTATCTTGGCTGGGGCTATTAAACTTAAACCTTGCATATAATTTAGTAATTCACCAGTTTTAATATACCTTTGCAACGGATACAACGGATAGTTGATTTTATATAACTAGTCTTTAATCGTAACAAATTATTCATCGTTATATCCGTTCCAATATCCGTTGCCAATCTTTCAATTATGTAATAATTAGGGACAGTATTTACTACTGGAGGAATAATGGAAGACGTAAACAGCATTTGGATTGTGACTGATGATACCCCTCAGATATTGCCTCCTGATGGGAAAAAGAGTGGAAATACTAGAGGTGGTAGTTGGGGAGATGAGACAAAAATTCCTGATACGAAAGGTGTTGATAATGCTGTGCAGGTGGATGCTGAGAAGTTAGAGCAGGAAATGAGCCGTTTCGTATCGGTGCTGGATAAAGTTTTTACTCGTGCTGAACAGGAAACACAAGCAAAAAGGAACGGAAAATCCGGAATACAGCTTGAAGAGATTGAATTATCTGTAGAAATTAATGGCGAAGGTCAAGTTAAGTTACTTGGCAGTGGTGCCAAAGCTGGAGGTAAGGGTGGCATTAAACTTACATTTAGAAGAAAACCCGATAGTTAATTTAGTATTTTAGTTGAATCAATGGCAAAAAACTGGGCAATTACGATTGGCATTAATAAATACGATTACCTACAACCGCTAAACTATGCCAAGCGGGATGCACATTTAATGCATAACTTTCTTGTCAATGAAGCCAGTTTTGAAAGGGTTTTCTTTTTCTCCGATGACTCCCCAGATATAGCAGGAAAGTCTACACGTCCCAACCGTGCCAATTTGCGGCGAATCTTGCGAGAATTATTTGAAACACCTTTTATGGGTTCTGGTGATAACTTTTGGTTTTTCTTCAGTGGTCACGGGATACGCCACAATAACCGTGATTATCTCATGCCTTGCGATGGAAATCCAGAAGATATTGAAGAAACGGCTATTGCTATTAACTTTGTAACTGAATGCTTGCGTCGCTGCGGCGCCGATAATGTTGTCTTAATTCTAGATGCTTGTCGTAGTCTGGCACAAAAAGCTGGTGAAGGTATTGGGCGCCTTTCTATTTAAATGTCTAGATGTTTAAATTTTTAAATGCTTAAATTTGTGGGAAATCTGTAATTAGGGGTTGCTGAAGAAGTTATTGCAAAAAGCTCTGAATATTTACAGTCTGGTGGTGAGGAGGTTTGGCTAGTTCATCCTGAAAATCGCTGGATTATTATTGTTACTAAAGACTCTCGGTTAATTTTCTCGTCTGGTGAGACTGTTCGCACACAAAAGGTTTTACTTGGTTTTTCTATACCTGTAGATGATTTATTTAATTAATTTTGCAAATGTGAACCACGGTTCACATTTAACTTAAGTTTAAGTTTTACCGAAATTTTCGCTACTCTAAAAATTACAGTTTATATCTTTTCTTGTTCCCCTCTCCCAAGCTTGGGAGAGGGGTTAGGGGTGAGGGTTGCAAATCTAAGTCCTAATTAAAATCGTCACATAAATGTCTATCGGTTTCTTGTAAATCTCCATTTGTGCGTAAATAGTCACGTATCCAATCGCAACCGTAGGAGATAATATTGTTGATGGACTTTACTTGTTGGACATTCCACAAAATTACTTGGCTATTTTCTCCAACAGAGGCGAGTATCTTACTATCGGGACTAAAAGCTATCTCCCAA
The DNA here is from genome assembly GCF_019977735.1 of Calothrix sp. PCC 7716. Lineage (GTDB taxonomy): Bacteria > Cyanobacteriota > Cyanobacteriia > Cyanobacteriales > Nostocaceae > Dulcicalothrix. Next base: position 9,683,236 of record NZ_AP025018.1, read on the forward strand.
AGGCTTCCACTATCGCCTTTTAGGGTATTTAGCAATAGAGGTGCTTTACCTGTTTGTTGTTTCCATAGTTTAATTACCCCATCGGCACTACTGGAAGCAAGCAGTTGTCCGTCTGGACTGAAAGCTACTGATATAACTGCATCGTTATGACCTGTCAGTGTTGTTAATAACTTCCCGTCAAGGCGCCAAAGTTTTACGGTTTTGTCATCGCTGCCGCTTGCTATTATTTGATTGTCTGGGCTAAAAGCTACTGACCTAACTATTGATTTATGTCCTTTTAACGTTGTAATTAATTCACCGTTCTTTTTCCATAGTTTAACTGTAGTGTCTCCACTAGAGGAAGCAATAATTTGACCGTCTGGACTGAAACTAACAACCCAGACTCCCCCTTGATGTCCCCGCAACTTTGAAAGCAGAACAGGGTTTTTCCCTTCCACGTTCCACAATCCTACGGTACCATCAGCACTCCCAGAAGCTAGCAACTTGCTATCAGGACTAAAACTGACTTTTCTTGCTGCTCCTTGATGTCCTTTAAGCGTTGCTAGCAATTGTCCTTGTAATGTCCAAAGTTTGATGCTTCCATCCCCACTTGCTGTAGCTAAAAGTTTATCATTGGGGCTGATAGCAACTCCCAAAACAATACTATCGTGCTTGAGAGTACGTAGGGATAGGACTTTGCCTTCATCATCTGTTTTCCATAGTTTAACTGTTCTATCTGCACTGGCGGAAGCGATAATTCTTTTCTTACTAAGGCGGGTTGAGGGACTAAACGCAAGTCCAAAAATGATAGATTTGTGCCCATTGAGGGATTTGAGTAACTCATTATTTGGGCGCCAAAGTTTTACCTGTCCTTCCCAACCTAAAGAGGCAAGAGTTTTACCATCAGGGCTGAATTTTGCACTCATAATTATTGCTTTGTGTCCAGCAAAAGTACGTAGCAGTTTTACCTTGTCCCAAGTCGTACCATTTTGCTGCCAAAGCTTGTTGAGCTTGTTGCCTATCTAGTTCTTCACTTTTAGCTAAAAATTGATAATCTAAATCGCTTAAACTTTTTCCCCGTGCCCAACTTTGAGCATCAATTAGAGCTTGTCCCCGTAACAAACGCGAATTATCTTGTTGTTTAGTTGCTACCCAAGCATCAAAGGTTTGGGAATAAGGACGCAGTAATCCAAGTTGTTTCTCTACCCATGTAATATTAAATACTTCTTGATAAATTCGGTTTCTTATTTTTAGTAATCCCTGTTGTTTTTCGATTAAACCAGAGAGAATTAATTGAGTTTGTTCAAGACTATCATTAGCTAATACGGGTGGACAACCTTCTACTTCAAGGTTCAACAAAATTTGCTGATAAATTCCTAGCAATCTCCCTGCACGCGCTTCATTATGCAAGATACGGTCTCGTATTGTTGTTAAATGTTCAGGTTTATCTACAGATTCCCAATTCTGAATAACTTGCTTTTTTACTAATAGCGCTACTTGCGACCTCTCCCGTAGGTTACTATTGACTATCAACTTGCATAACTTTTGCGTTAGAAACGGTTGCCCACCTGCCCAAGCTAATATTTCTGCCATCACTGGTTGTGGATTACTTATTTTACATTCTAATTCTTTAACTAATGGTTGTACTGACTCTAACTTAAATCCTGCCAGTTCTATTGCCTTTCCAATATTAAAAGGAGTGCGTTTTTTATCAGAAATTAAATCGCTTGGTGTCGCGACACCAAAAATACTAAAAGTGAGGCGATTGTATGCTGGATTTATAGCTCTATTATTATAGCAGAAGCGAATTAATGCAAATAAATCATCTACAGAAAAATCTAAACTGAGAATACTATCAATTTCATCTATAAATATCACTACCTGTTTTTGAGGTAATTGTACTAACAGCACATCTTCAATAAAATAAGTTAGCCGTTGTAAAAGTGAGAGATGTTCTTCGTCTTTCCACCAAGTTTTTAAATTTAATTTCTCAGATAAGTTAAATCCGCGCCATAATTGTGTAATAATGCCTTTGTACCACTGTAAAGGAGTAATATTTTCGCTACCTATACTGGTCATATCTAGAATGCTACAGCAATATCCTTCTTGTTGCAATCTATTTTTTGCATAGACTAAAAGAGACGATTTACCCATTTGACGCGCATTGAGAACATAACAAAATTCTCCAGCTTTTAAGGCAGTATAAAGTTCTTCATCTGCTTCTCGCTTGACGTAAGTGGGTGCATCTTTGCTAAGACTACCCCCGACTTGGTATTTGTCATTTGTCATGGTAAAAAGTCACAAGAAACTTAATGATTTAAAGTGCAACTAACATAAGTACAATTTCTGTTATTTCTTTTTGATTTATTCAACGCTTCAACAGCAGCATCAACTAAAATGCTTGTGGGTGCTTGAGCATTAGGAATTGCACAAGCTATACCTAAACTAACAGTCACAACCCTAGCCGGAAAACCATAATAGGCAACATTATGTAAGATTCCTAAGTTTATCACTTCATTGCGAATTTTTTCAGATAATTTTGAAGTCATTGAGCTATTAATTTGAGGTAATAGTATGGCAAATTGTTGATAATCGTAACGAGCGACTAATTTTGAGTAAGAGTACGAAACAGAACATTCTACCTTTGTTTCTAAAACTCTAGCAATTTTTTGTAAACAACTATTTTCCGCTTGTTTGCCATTTGTATCACCATATGCTTTTAAATAATCTATTTCACATAAAATCAGTGATAGAGGCGCCATTTCTGAAGCTAACTCGTGCCAAATTTGTTCTAGACGTATGTCAAAATACCGTCTGTTAGCTACTTGAGTCAGTGCATCTGTCAGTGCTAGTTGTTTCAACTCTATATTTTCTTTATTTAACTGTACTAGCTTATCTTGTAAATTTAATTCCTCCATATTTTGTGATGCAAAATACCGACGATATAACTCACAGGAAACTTTGCATAAACTACCAGTTATTTTTACCAATCCCATGCTTTCTAACTTGTAAGCAAGAATATGGTTTATTTCCACACCATCTGAATTATTAACTACCTGTTTTAGTGCCATCCCTAAAGCCGGGTCATTTTGTAATGTCACAAACAAACTCCGCAAATGAGCGCTATAAATACCTGTAATTGTAGAAGATGATTGTAATAACTCTTCTAAAGTAATTTTAGAATTTATAGCTAATTCATACAAAGCAAGCCGCACTAAATAAGGATGACCTCCCAACATTTTTTGTATAGATAGTATTTGCGGTATCTCTAGCTGATAATCCAGTTGATGAAGCCGTACTAAACTCTGAATTTGCTTAGTTGTAAACTCTGGTAACTCTATATTTAAACCAATATTAAAAGGAGATTGATTAATGTTTAAATTTATATAAACTTCTGTTGAATGACATATTACTAGCCGTAGTTGGCGCCAAATCTCTTCATGTTTGCTTAATTCATGCCAAGCACGTAACAATCCTAGAAAATCTTGGGCAATTTCAGGATATTCAAATAACCGATTTACTTCATTTAAAGCTATGACTAAAGGACTTTCAATGTACGACAACAAATAATATTGAAAATAAATGCTACAATTTACCTTATAACCAAGTTCTTCATCCCAGTATTCTTCTAAATTTTCTTTTATTTTTAATTGATAAGCAATATTAGCACAAAACCATCGCAAAAACTTATCTAAAGACTTAAAAACCTCTCTGTCGGCTAGCTGAAAATCTAAATATATGGTACGATACTTCTGGTGTTTAGCAAAATCAATTATCCGCAGTAATAGCGATGATTTACCCATTTTTCTGGGTGCTTTAATTCTGATAATACATCCTGGCTTAGTTATTTCTTGGTAAACCAGTTGTTCAACAGGGGGACGTTCTACGTAGAATACAGAGCCTAAAGCCACTGGTTCATGAGGTAATTCTAAGATAGGTAAGTGCATTTTTCTTCTAATTTTTTATATAAGTGTTTAAAATTGCCTCAAGTACTATAACATTGCTTATACATATATAGTAGCACTTGACATCTATCTTAAGATATAAATTTTAAGTTTTTACCACAGAGAGGCAGAGAACGCAGAGTCTATGTAAGACATTAGCCAGTGTAAAATCAGCATTTGCGATTACCACACCATACTAATTTTGTTTGCGTTATTACGAAATGAATGAATTCTGAGATACTTTTAGAGTCTGTTATACCCCTCCTATTAAGCTAAAATGTTTATGCTAGTACAATAATCATTTTTATTTTGTTATATTTTAAGAGCGCACTGTTGGGACAAGTCAATGCTATACTCCACTGTCATCTCAGAAAGCTTAAAAAATTTTTCCTTAGAAGACTGGATGCAAAACCCTCTTGAACATACAGAGTGGGTTAATGGGGAATTAGTAGAAAAAAACGGCATAACGCTTAACATGGTCAAATTCAATCTAACCTAGCTCGTCAGTGGGGTAATTACAAAGATAATTCTGGACTTGGAGGAGAAATTTATACGGATGTCCCTTGCCTTACCAATATACAAGGTCGGCATCCTGATGTTGCTTATCTAACTCCTGCTTTGGTTTCTCAACACGGTAATCAAAAAGTCCTTCCTCAAAGTTTTCCTCTCAGCGCTGAAATTGTCTCTCCAACAGATTATGCTGAAGACGTTATTACAAAAAGTTCTGAATATTTACAGTCTGGTGATGAGGAGGTTTGGCTAGTTTATCCTGAAAACTGTTGGATTATTATTGTTACTAAAAACTCTCGGTTAATTTTCTCATCTGGTGAGACTGTTAGTACACAAAAGGTTCTACTTGGTTTTTCTATATCTGTCGATGATTTACTTAATTAAGTTGTAGGGTATTTTCTATTGGTGTACAAGCTTGTAATAAAATACCTAAAATTTTATCGACTTCTTTAATGTAGTATTCCACGGAATCGATGTAAAGAGTCGTTCCTTCTATCAATAAAAACCTCCAATTCGTTCCAGTCGTAACAGAGCCATAAATTTGCTCTTTCTCTTCACCTTGAGTTTGATTAAATAATTGTGCTGCAATCATTGCTGCTGCACATTGACCAAGACCGCTATTAATATCTTCTTTTTTCGCCTCAAAAATAAACATTACAGGCGCCGAAATAAATAACTGTTCTTTTGACATACTGAAGATATAATCACAAAAACCTTGCAAACCTTTTGTTGCATCTACATTAAATTCATTCCCAGAAAATAAGGAAATTTGATTATTTAATGATTTTCTTACATCTGCTAAAATTGGCGCAATTAAAAACTCTGAGCGCGCTTTTTCTGTGCCAATTGAGGTTGCTAAAGGAATATAGTAGCTCAAAATAGTGCTTAATATTTCTGATGGTGGTACTGGGTTAACATCAGCAAATAAATTACAGGTCTCATCAAGTGTTAAACTAAAATCTTTTCGCACTTTGGGAAGGGTAAAATCACTATACGCCATTTTTATATTTTTTATATATAATCTACAATTATAATTTTACCAAATAAAACTTTTAGGATACTATTTATATGGCAAGAAAAAACAAATATCACATTGACCATAGTGTTTTTGACCTAATGGGTCGGAAAGCGTTACTGAAATGTAGCTACATTCTAGGTGTTGAAACCACGCGATTAATCAAAGGTGGTATCCGAAGTGAGCTACCAAATGCTACAATTCGCAAAGGTATTAGACGATGCTTGGGTCAAGGGACGTTTCCTTCCAGAATAGAAAGACTCTTCTATTTTGTAGAAGAATGGCAACCTAGTAAACTAGATGACCCTGACTCGGAAGATGTAGACCCAACCGAAAAAGTAAAGACATTAATTGAAAATATCAAAAAGAACTTCAACCGTTTATCCAATTTGCAAAAATTAGAGATTTTGACAGATTGGATTGAAAAGCCTCAAGAAGATTGCTGTTATGAAGATTTAGATGCTATTGCGGAGACGCTTGGTTTTAGTTATGAAGAAATTGATGAAGAATATACCTTCGTACTACCTTCACCGGAATTACTAGCAAAAACAATTAGCTCTATGAAAGACGGAGAATTTTACCATTCTGTTATTGCTCTAGCAGGTATGTCATTACCAAAAGAAGAATTTTCTGACCCTCCTAGTTTTTCTAATGCTGCTTATAATTTTCTTGAAGAACTAGCTGAGTATTTTACTTTTATTCCTGACAATTATACCATCGTATAGTACTCTTAAATCATTTCTACAAATAACTACTATAGATGGTCGTGTGTACTTTTTCCAAAATTCTTCCATAAATAAACAAGCTCTTAACATCATTGTTGCTAAACCAGCTTGTTTGAAAATTTGCTCAACTTGATATTTTGCTCAATACGACTAATTCCGGTGTTTCGCTCGGTGCCACCTGCTCCCGTTGTAAACTAAATGCTTGATGTTAGCATCTGAAGCTATTTGCGCGACTATCTTAGCTCGATCAACCTCACGAATATCTATTATTACTTGTATTTGGCGCCAGTGCATGACAATATACTCTTTCCGCGCCTCAAAAAGTGGCGCCGCTACATATAATAAAATTTTTTCGTTCAAATAAATTTAAGAACGGTGCTGAGAGTTAAGAGCGCTTGGATACCAAACGTTAAACTTAAATAACATGTTGGACAAGTTTAAGAAATGTAAATGTGAACCAGGGTTCACATTTTAATAACATACTATACCAATTTCCATATAGTTTGCGTAAGTATAAAATGAAAGCTTTTTTAGATATTTCAGATGCTCTTGTATCCCCCCTCTGTCAACGAAATGGTTTATGTTATTACAAAAATAAACTGCTGTTGGGGTTGTCTAGGATTAGCTTTTTGATAATATTGGATTACTGACTGCTATTTGTACTCAAACGTTTATAATCTGTATTAACTTTGAGGCGCCGAATACGAAGAAGTTACTCATGTATTATTTGTGTTATTACAAAAAAGTATTTTGAAGTGTAGCTAGGGGTATTTATATTCAAACACCAGTAACTAGTATACTAAGAACGGTTTAGAAATGTCATTCTGAGCGTAGCGAAGAATCTCTAAGATGCTTCACTGCACTGCGTTTCGTTCAGCATGACAAAGTTTATATTTAACCCGTTTGCAGTATAAAGCCTGAAATTTTTAATCCTCATCTTCATCCATGATATCAATTTTGTCTAAGTTGTCGAATTTATTCTCTGAACCATCATTTTGTTTTGCTTTCTCTTTTAACTTTTTACTCAACTCTACCCATTGTTCAACACTAATATCTTCTCCGCGCGCTTGGGGATTTATCTGTAATTCTTCTAAAATTGTAGTTAATTCATCTCGCTCAATAATGCTTTGTAAATTATTCCGTAGCATTTTTCGTTTTGCACTAAATCCTAATTTTACTATTGTCTCTAAAAACTTTGGGTCATCTGCTTGCTTCTTTAATTCACGTGGTATTAATCTTACCACTGCTGAATCAACTTTCGGCGCCGGATGAAAAGCTTTAGCTGGAACTGTACAAATATATTCGCACTCTGCTAAATATTGTACTCTTACAGTTAAGGCACCGAAAACTCTTGAACCAGGTTTTGCAACAATTCTTTCAGCTACTTCTTTCTGTATCAATAACACTATCGACTCATATGGTCTAATATTCGGACTAGCAATTGTCCCTAATAACTTCTCAATAATCGGTCCAGTAATATTATAAGGAATATTGGCTACTACCTTATTCTGATTCTGAAACTTTTCAAAATTACCAAGCTGTGATTCTACATCCAACTCCAAAAAATCACCTTGCAACAGTAAAAAATTCTCTCTTTGTCCAAACTCCTTTACTAACATCTTACACAAATCCCTATCAATTTCTACAGAAATCAAAGCCTGTACTAGAGGTAAAATTCTGCGTGTCAAAACCCCTGTTCCGGGACCTATCTCCAAAACCCTGTCTTCCTTGGTACACCTTGCCGCACGTACTATACTCTCCAAAGCACTTTCACTTTTGAGCCAGTGCTGGGCAAGAGACCTGCGCGTCCTTACTTCTCCTTTCCCTTTCATATCAATACTTTTAACCTCTAAACTTAATTACATTTCTTACTTATTTCTTACTTAATTTCTCGTCTTTTTTGGTATATTTTATACATTTACTCTTGACTATAAGTGTGTCATATGCTATAGATAACATAAAAAAGCGACTTGATTTATAAGATAAGATGGGCGTATATAAGTTTAAACTAAATTGGCGTTGATGGCAGTAGTTATATTTTAACGGCGCCTTTTTAGGATATTGGTTCTTTCATATTTTTACGTTGTTTACGGTTGGTTTATTTTACCACCCATCAAAAGTTAAGTTAATTAAATTGTGTTGGCGGCGAAGTTGGTAGTTTATGATTTAATGGTTTAGGAATGAATTTGACAAATGCAATTCATAGAAGAAGTATGGTTAGCATAATGGGGGCAATAAATTTCCAGTTTTTATAATTAGAAAAAATGGAGTGATAATATTTGAACTGTCTAAATCTTTTAAAACCTCTGTGACAGATTGATACCTTTCACGAAAATTATAACAAATCATTTTATTTTAAGTTTTGGCTAACTTGTACCTGATTATGCCAGCTAGTTTTATTGTTATCAAGGTTATACGTTATTTGAAAAGAGGGTATTCCAGTAAGAGCTTCAACACATAAAATACCTAGTGCATAAATATTGCTGTTAAATTTTGGATTTCGTGCCATTTGTTCTGGAGGGAGATAACCAGGTGTTCTAATAGCTATGGTAGTATTAGAGAGTTCAGAATGAAAGTTTTGATTAGTAGTTTGCTTCACGGCACCAAAATCGATGAGAACGAATTTGTTATCGTGTGTACGCCGAATTAAGTTGAAAGGTTTGATATTACGATGAATTACATTCTAACTAATTTCCAGGACTTACGATATTGTTACAAAACCTCGTCGGTGCGTGACGCTACAAGTCTTATCTTTATGTCCTAATTCTTGATAAGTGTCACACACCCTACGCTTTGAATATGCCAGTTGCGTAAGTCCTAATTTATATTTGATAATTAATTCAATAATTGTACGCGATAGTACAAAATTGCGTATAACACAGCTTACAGACAAGAGGAGTAGGAGGCAGAAATAAGTACGTAGACGTACTTATCGATAATTACCTCCATATACTTTACGTTTCTGTAGTAAAAGAAAAATGTGAACCGTGGTTCACATTTTTGTAAAATATACGGGTTGTCTAATATTTAATGTAAAAAAATACACAAATTTATGATGGTGGATTGCTCCCACCATTACGGTCACGCAAATAATTTATAATTTGGTCAACGCGGTTTCGTAGTTCTTGACGGTCAATAGCAGCTTGTTGCCTATCTTGTGCAGCTTCGGCTGATGAAGTTTCAACAAAACGATTCACATTAATAGTTAAAATATCAAAAGAATTATCAAGCCTGTTAGCGTTCTCAGTCAATTGCACGATATTGGCAACCATAACCTCAATATTATTGTCATGTTGATTAGCTCTTTCTGCTAGTCGGTCTATACTAACATTGGCAGAAGCGATAGCATTATCATATTCAGTGTTTTTCTGACTTAATCTTGTAAGAAGAATGTCGTGTGAGAGTAAAATATCGCCAACATTAGCAAATACAGCTTCTAAACGACTTAAACGCTCTTCAATGGTTGGTTATCCCGCATTAGCCATTCAATTATCTCCAAGTGGTTTTTATGTAATTTATAGTATATAGGTTCTTAATAACACCAAAGATAGAAAACTGCAAATAATTATATCAGCTATAATTTTGTTATTTAGTATTTCAGTATTAATAAGTAATTTTTAACTAAAAATCAGGTAATAATTAGTCTACTCGACTAGATAAAAATACGCAGATGTACAAATAAAAATATGATTTCTAGAGTATTGTAATTATATAATGATACAAGGCATTCGTGTTACATAATAGTTTCAAGGCGCCGTCTATTTTTTACAAGCAATTAAGATGTGAACCGTGGTTCACATTTTCACATAAAACCATCCACTAGATAATACAGCAGATTTTGCGTATATACGGTAGATGTAGAGACCATAAATGAACAGAATCTACAAAGATTTGGACATCACTTCTGTACCTTACTCGCATACCGAAGATTTGCTATATAGATCATTTAACAATACAAACATCTAGATGTTTAAACATTTAAGAGATAATAATTCCCATTGGTCAAGTGCAGCAAGTTCAGCGACTAGTTGAGTAAAACCGCACGTAAGGTCTTCATATTTTGCTTCAATGACTAATAATTGATTCACAGAATTTAATCGCAGCAAGTAATTGAGATTACCTTGAAGCCAATTAGAAACTTTTAAAACATCTTTTATCCGTAATTCTTCTTGTGTGTAATGAATTAATTTTGTAACTACGCGCGCAATCAAAATTTCTCGTCTTGCTGACTCATTAGTTAAGAGTACAAATGGTAATACTTCTTCAATACGGTCGCGTAATTCTTGCAAACGGTCTAATTCTGAATGATATTGAAGCAAAATCAAATTTTTTCGAGTCAAAGTATAACCAAGCTCTTGAGCTAACTCACTTGCTTCAAAGCCAAGCTCAAAGTATCGGCTAAAAGTATAACTCTGGTTTGAGTCAAGAAATGGCATAGTCAATGTGCAATTAGAGTGGTTTCACGTTCTTTATAATAATTATAAAAATATATTGCAGCAATATTATAAATCGGCGCCACACATAAATTTATCCGGATTGGCTGATAAATAGATGAATACAATAGGCGCCATTAAGGGAAAATTTAATGAAAACACAAAATTCAAAACAACGACGACAAGAATTAATAGAGCAGTATATGTTATCGCGCCGCACTATGATGGGGCTAATGGCTTTTGCTTTAACTCCTGGTTTAGAAACTTTAGTGAAAGGTGATAATAAGTCTACAATACCTAAGCCACCAAGTAATCCAAGTGTTTGCAATCCTGGTTTAGAGACTTTATTACCTAATGGAAATAAAACTTCAGAATTTAAGGCACCGAATAATGGCAGTATTCCTAGCTTACCTCAAAATGACACAAAAGCAGTTCAGCAAGAACGTCTAGCTCAGTTAGCAAAAACTCGTGAGGAATATCAATTAGGACTAAGATTACCAAATTCTGCTCGTGTCAAAGCTTTACCACCTCAAGAAGCTTTTTCTGAGGGATATAATCAGAACCGCGCAATTTTATCTGAAAGAATAGGAGCAAACCAACAAGCTTTTCTACAAAGTCCTAAACCTTTCCAACGTTTGGATGATTACGGCGCCTTGTTTCCAGTGTTACCATTACCTGATATTGCTAAAACCTTCCGCGATGATGAGGTATTTGCACGACAGCGACTTTCTGGTTGTAACCCAATGGAGCTAAAGAATGTTCTAGCTCTTAATTACAATCTTCGGTCTAAACTGAGTATCACAGATGAAATTTTTCAAACTGTCCTCACCAGAAGAAGCGGTGTAAGACCAAAAAGTCTAAATAGTGCTATCCGAGAAGGTGCCTTATTTGTCACTAATTATGCTGTACTTGATAATATAAAAGCTAAGGACAAGCAATTTCTGTGTGCGCCTATTTCACTATATTATGCTGAAAGAACTCGTAATGACTTTAAATTAGTTCCTATCGCAATTCAACTAGGACAGGCGCCAGGCTCAAGTTTACTTTGCACACCTTTAGATGGTGTAGACTGGACATTAGCAAAGTTAATTGCTCAAGCGGCTGATTTTTATGTGAATCAACTATATCGTCATTTGGGACAAACTCATCTGGTAATGGAACCAATCGCTCTAGCTACAGCGCGCGAGTTAGCAGCAAAGCATCCTGTAAATGTACTTTTAAAGCCCCACTTTGAATTTACAATGGCAATTAATAGTCTTGCCGACCAAGTGCTAATTAATCCAGGGGGAGCAGTAGATGTTATTTTACCAGGTACTTTAGAAAGTTCCCTAGAATTAAGTTCCAAAGGTGTATCTGAATATTTTAATAATTTCGGAAACTTTGCCTTTCCTACTGATTTACGCAGACGAGGTGTTGACAATTATTATACTTTGCCAGAGTTTCCTTATCGAGATGATGGGTTACTTATTTGGGATGCTTTAGAAGACTATGTAAGTAAATATATTGGTATCTACTATAAATCTAATAGAAATATTCGCGAAGATTTTGAATTACAAAATTGGCTACAAGTTTTACGGAAACCAGTGAGTGAAGGTGGTTTTGGCATAGTATCACTACCAGCTAATTTAAGAAACCGCAACCAGTTAATAGACATTTTGACACAAATGATTTTCACTGCTGGTCCTCAACACTCAGCTATTGCTTGGATTCAATATCAATATATGGCTTTTATTCCCAATATGCCAGGAGCGTTATATCAACCCGTTCCTACAACGAAAGGAAAATTTGCCAATGAAGATAGTCTTACTAGTTTTTTACCAGGAGTCAAGCCAGCTCTTACTCAAGTTCAGTTTATATCGTTAGTAGGTACCAAGCGTGACCCCAAAGCGTTTACAAACTTTGGCACAAACAGTTTTCAAGACCCACAAGCTATTAGAGTTCTCAAAAATTTTCAAAGTCGCTTGGAGTCAATAGAGCAACGAATTGAAATATTAAATCAGCGTCGAGATGAATGCTATCCTGCGTTTCTCCCGTCTCGAATGGCTAATAGTGTTAGTGGATAAAACATTCAGATGTTTAGATATTTGAATGTTCAAAAACCTGTAGAGACGTGACATGTCACGTCTCTACAACAATATCGTTGTTATAGTCGGCGCCTTTTTGCCTCAATACGGTCACGTAATTCTCCGCAGCGAATGCTGCAAGATGCTAAGATACTGGGCGCCACAACTAAGATTTTTCTTTTCAATATAGGGTGAGGTATGTGGTGCTACATCTCATTTAGACATTTAGATGCTTAAATGTTTAAAACTCAATGTGATTTAGCACTTAAAAATAATTTTTGGTATGGTTTTGGGACAGGCAGGGATGCCCGCTCCACAAGAGAGTTATGTTAAGAATTCTAATTGGTGTTTGATTAAGATTGATTTTAAGGTTTGATTTTCGGCTTTTAAAGCGATGTTTTCGGCTTCTAGTTCTTGAATGCGTTCTTTCATGGCTTCTTTACTGGTACCTACTCGGTGGATGACTACTTCTTTATATATTTCTAGGTTGGCATCTTCGCTCATCCAACGTTGGTAGGTTTTTGTGTGTTCGTTGACTGTGTGTCCCATGTAGTCGGACATTGTTTTGATGGGTACTCTTAAACGGTGTCCTCGTATTGCGTATGCGTGACGTAGGTCGTAGGGACGAAAGTCTAGTTTGACTGTTCTAAAACGGGTGTGGAGTTTTGCCGTTTGATTTTCTAGAGTACCACCAAGTGTAGGCGCCTTGATATTTTTTAAGTCGAATAGTTCTATCCAGTGTGGGTATAGGGGGGGGACTCCACAGTTACGTTCTCCGGTTTTGGTTCCTTGGGTTAATGCTGGGTTAAGTTTAATGAGGTGGAAGGTATTTTCGGGGTTGGTAAATGCTTTTAAGTCTACTGCAAATAGTTCGTGTGGTCTTAGTCCGTATGTTGCTAACATTCCATATGCCCACTGCCATTGGTCAGGATATGTAATATTTTCCTTACTAGCATACTGAGAAAGTGGCGCCCCAATTATATTAAATCCTTCAATGATTTCCTCGTCTGTAGGAATTCTTCTAATTGTTGGCGCCGGACTTGGAGTAGCATAAGCGGTAATATTTTTTGCAGCATCGATACCGCAAAACTCGGAGAATTTTTTTAATTGCCAGGATAAGTAAAAGCGTGAGTTCGTGTTGGGTTTAGTTTTTTCTAAAGCTGTTTCTATGGCTTCTAGGGTTAAAGGTTCATTTTGGGGTAATTTATTTAAGTGTCGCAAATAATGACTTTCCCAGGTACGTACTCCTTGACGGTTTCTTTCATGAGTCTTCCAAAACACTTTTTCATATTCTTTAATTAATTCAGAAATTAGCTTTGGTGCTTTTTCTGTATCTGGAAGTATTTTCTGCGCTTGTTTACCCAGTAACTCAGCAGTCCATTTAAATTGTTTGGTAACTAGCAATAAATCTAGTTCGCGCGCTTTTGCCACAGCAAGCTTTAAACCAACATCATTTGCTGTGAATCCCAAAGAAATAGTATACTGTTTATTCGGACATCCCTTTTTACCAACATCTCCCGGTTTACAAGGAAAAGTACCCTGTAATCCAATAGATTTATAACTGGTTAATTTTAGCTTAACTTTTATTTTTTCTAGCAATAATGCGGAGTTAGCAACTTGAACCGAGTGTTTCATGCGTAAATACTCACGTTCTAATTTAACCGACTCATCTGATAGACCAACTTTCCATTGCTTCCATTTCGCTGCTGGATATTTATCTATAGGTACATTATCCCACTCAGCTTGATTAGGTTCGTATGTACTATTATAATTAGACATAAGCTTTACTCATAAACTCAAACTATGGGGTTTATATTATTTGATTGAATGATATAAGGCAAACACACATAAGTATACCGCGCATGTAAGATAAGGTTATACGGAGTATCGGTGCTAGTACGGGAATTGAAAATAGTTAAAATATTTTGTCTCCCCCCTTTCTTATTTTCCCCATTGACTGCAAAATTATACGGAAACTTTATCCTCCACACTGAAGTTAAATGTTAACTCCCAAGGCAGCAGGAGAGCGTGCAAATTATGAAAGTTGTAAAAAAACTGATTGTTCCTTTATTTATTGTGACAGTAGCAGCTAGTCTTAGTAGCTGTGCATCAAACCCAAATGAAAAAACAAGTGAAGCACCCGTGACTACTACACCTAGTGTCGCAGCATCACCCACACCCGACCAAAGCGCAGTAACACCGACTGAAACGCCTACCGTTACTGTAACACCAACTAGTGAGGCGCCTTCCGTTACAACAAATCTTTCCCCATCTCCCTCACCAAGTGCAGCAAAATTACGCGAAAAAACCAAGTTAACCGAAACACCAAATTCTAAAACACTTACTTATAACGCTATCCCCACAGAAACCGAGGCGCCTGCTGGTAAAACAGTAGACGTTACCGTATATACTATTGATTCACAGTGCCAAGATTTCGTGCCGAAAAAAACAAGTGTTCCTGCAGATGAACCTGTTGCAGGAGCAGTAGGTAGAGCATTAGAAGGACATAATAACGGAGACTTTAGCTTATCTGGGTATCGTGTCAGCGTTCAAAATGGTACAGCTACAGTAGACTTACGAGTAGCACCCAACTCAAAACGGTCATTAAGTTCACTTTCAAGTTGTGAAAACTCAGCTATATTTGGTAGCGTCAGTAGAACTTTAACCAGCAACAGTAAATGGAAAATTAAAAACGTCCGCTTCACAGAAAAAGGAGAAGAAGTCATTTTTTAAGAGTGCTGAGTGGAAAGTGCTGGTAGAGAGTGCTGAGTGGAAAGTGCTGAGTGCTGAGATAATTGAGAGTAAAGAACTGACGGGGTGACGAATAAAATTATATAAATAACAACTCAGAACTCAGAACTCAGAACTCAGCACTCTTAACTCTTAACTCTTAACTCTTCAAAAGCCATTGTTCGACTAATTCAGCGATAACATCACTCATTTGTCGGTCTTGAGATAATGCTGCTGCCTTCATTCTTCGATGTAACTGTTTTGGTAAATAAATAGTTGTACGAATATAGTTAGGGTCTGTACTCTTACTCTTTATGCCTAATTTGTCTTCTTCTACAATCGATGGTAACTCATCGCGTTGCTTACGACTACGCGCTGCATCAATCAAATCATCAAAACGACTACCCTTCTTTTTTTCACTCATATAGTTATTTATAGTATTCCTATCCGTTACATCCGTTCTATCCGTTGCAAATTTCTTTCCCTACTTCTACATAGCTTCTCCACGCAATTTTCGCTTTTGGGTCTTTGACTGCGTTTACTGGCACCCCCTCTAATGCTGCATCTTGAAATACCAAAAGGCGCCTTATACTCGTTCTAAATAATGGCACTCCAATACTTTCCAACGTTATACGCGCTTCTTGTCCTGCTTTATTTGGATGCGGTGGAACTAATGTTAGTAACACACGATACTTCGCTCTAACTCCTTTTAAGGCGCCAAACATTTGTAAAGTCGCTGCCATAGACATTGCATCTGGAGCTGTTGGAATAACAAGTAAATCACACCCACGCGCTAATGTTTTTAAATCACCCAGTGATGGACGTGCTGGAGTGTCTATAACTATATGCTCGTAAAGTCCTGCTAAATTTACTCCTTGTTCTTCGTCTGCGACTTTAAAAGGTAAACTACCACGATTTGACCAATCTAATGAACAACGATTTAAATCACCGTCTATTAACAACGTATCAGCTTGTGTTTGTAAATACGTTGCTAAGTGCAGTGCTGTCGTTGACTTCCCTACTCCCCCTTTAAATGCTGCTACTGTCACAATCATAAGTTTTCAGTATTTCTACGGCAAATATACCAGATTCAGCGCCTGTATGTATAGATGTTTAGACATTTAAATGCGATAAAAGTTTAAATATTAATAAAAAATTAAATTAAATTTTAATTAGTCCTTTTTTGTCAAAAAAGATTTAATTATTTATTTAGATTCTTGTCCAATACTTTGAGTGTGGAAAAAAGCGTAAATATTTGTTATGATTTTGAGACAATTCTACGAATAGACAAATATTTTATAAACCACATGACCGACTTTAGAGAAATTAAAGAATGGGAAAAAGCCCATGAGTTAACAGTTGCTGTTTATCGAGCTACACAAGAGTTTCCAGAAGTGGAAATTTTGGGTTTGACGCAGCAAATACGTTTAGCTTGTTCTGCGATTCCAATTAAAATTGCTCAGGGATATGATAGGGAAGATTATGAAGAAAAGATTAATTATTTGGAATTAGCAAGCGATAATGCTACAGAAGTTCAATACTTTCTTTTACTCAGTTACGAGTTACAAATGTTACCTATTGAAGATTATGACCGTTTGGTAAGTAAAGCTGTGGAGGTGAGAGAAGCGATAGATGAGTTAATTACAAAATTTAATAATAAATTTTAGACTGTAATATTTTTTAATAAACTTCACATGATACAATTTACTTCCTCACATTTACAAATTATTTACAACCATGCAGAAGGCGCCTATCCTGAAGAGTGCTGTGGTATTTTACTTGGTATAGCTTCAAATAGTAATAAGGAATGTGTCAAAGTTATTACAACAAAGAATGTTTGGAAGACGGAAGAACAACCGGATACATTTAGACATCAAGAAGAGAGTCGTAACAAAAGGTATACAATTGCACCTAGAGATTTAATGGTAGCGCAAAAGCAAGCACGAGAAGAGTCGTTAAATATTATTGGCATATTTCACTCACACGTTGATAATTTAGCTGTTCCTTCTGAGTTTGACCGTAAATATGCTTGGCATTCATATTCGTATATTATTGTCTCTGTTTATGAGGGAAAAGCTAGAGATATGAGAAGCTGGTGTTTAGACGAAACTCATGGATTTCAGGAAGAAATTATTCAATATTAAATCTACTTAAATAAGTGATTATTTTGAGTTTAAATGCAATAGTCGAACCGGAATTTCAATAATAAACTCAGTACCTTGTCCTAATACTGACTGGCAGTAAAGTTTGCCACCATGTTTTTCTGTAACAATTTTATAGCTAATGGAAAGCCCTAATCCAGTTCCTTTACCGATTGGTTTTGTCGTGAAGAAGGGGTCAAAGAGTTTGGAGCGAATATTTTCCTGAATACCAAAACCATTGTCTGCAATGTGAATAGCAATAGTGTGATTAGATAATTGGTGAGTTCGTAGGGTGATAATACTGGGATTTAATGAGATTTCTTTAGGATTATATTGTAAATAGTGTTCTTCCAAGGCATCAATGGCGTTGCTAAGAATATTCATGAATACCTGATTGATTTGACTAGGATAACATTCTACAAGGGGAAGCTGTTCATAATCTCGCACGATTTGAATGCTAGGTTGGTTTGATTTGTTTTTAAGGCGATGTTGCAAAATTAGTAGAGTGCTTTCAAGTCCTTCATGAATGTCCACAAGTTTAGATTCTGATTCATCTAAGCGGGAGAAGTTTCTTAGAGAAAGGACGATTTGATAAATACGCTCGCAGCCTAATTTCATCGAATCGATTAGTTTAGGCAAGTCTTCTTCTAAATATTCTATGTCTACCTCTTCCATCCATGCTTTAATTTTAGGATGGGGCTGAGGGTGACACTCTCGGTATAACTTAATAAAAGTCATTATATCGTGAATGTGTTCTTCGGCGGGAGGAAGATTTCCGTTGATAAAATTAACAGGATTGTTAATTTCATGTGCCACACCCGCCACTAGTTGACCGAGAGAGGACATTTTTTCGCTTTGTATTAGATGCGCTTGGGTTTGTTTGAGATTATCTAATGTCTGAGATAGTTCATAGGTACGTTTTTCTAGTGCTTTTTGGGTACTGTTGAGTTGCAAATGGACTCGAATCCGCGCTAATGCTTCTTCATGCTGGATGGGTTTGGTAATATAATCCACGGCGCCTAAGCTCAAGCCTTTGACCTTATCCAGCGTGTCAGAAAGTGCCGTCATGAAAATTACGGGAATGTCGTTGGTTGCAGAGTCAGCTTTGAGCCGTTGACAAGTTTCAAACCCGTCTATTCCTGGCATCATCACATCTAACAAAATAATATCAGGATGGAAAGATTGAAGACGTTGCAGAGCAGCATCACCACTTTTGGCAATTGCAACCCGGTAACCAATTTCACTTAATAGGTCAAATAATACTTGAATATTGGTGGGATTATCATCCACAACTAGAATTGTTCCAGTTGAAGTTGACTGAGCGGTAGACATGTGTATTCTCCTAAAAAATAATCGTTATTAAGTATATGGTTTCAGCAAATTAAGAATCGCTTCGTCGTCAAATTTCTGACTCAACTCTAATATTTTGTTGGCAAAGGGCGTATACTGGGGATTAAATTGTTTTAAGCGATTAGCTTCCTGCTGAATATCTGCCATAAACCCGTCCTGAGCGGCTTGGTAGAGAATTGTTAATTCTTCAGTTGGTGGCACCAAAAAAGCTGCTTCATCAGAAACGATAGTGCTGGTTGGAGTGGCTTCGGGTGTAGTTTCATAAGTCCACTGCAACTCTAAGTATTTTTGCAGCTCACTCAGCAATCCGGTAAACTCAATTGGTTTAGGAAAAAAAGCATTGCAACCAGCGTCTAGTGCTTCTTGCATCTCTACCTGAGATAAACTAGCGGAGGATGCAATAATTGGAGTTTTGACAAAATCTGACAATTGGCGCAGGCGCCGAGTCATTTCCAGCCCAGTCATTTGAGACATTATTACATCAGTAATAATCAAATCGGGACGCATCTCAATAGCTTTGTCGAGTCCCTGAAGTCCATCCTCAGCTTCTGCTAATTTAAAACCAAGTGGAGCAAGCATTCCCATTACCACAGCACGGTTTTCGACACGATCATCAATCACCAAAATTTTCTGCCGTTCCCCCTGATAACCTATGACTTTTTGGTGAGTAGTCGTAGATTGGGCAAGCCAATCAGCAGCGCTGGGTAACTCAACTTCAAACCAAAAGGTGCTACCCTGCCCTAATATACTTTTAACCTGAATCGAACTACCCATCATTTGAACAATTTGTTGACTAATAGCTAGCCCCAACCCAGTTCCTTCGCTGTTACGATCTCGCTTACCTGCTTGCTCAAAGGGTAAAAAAATGGCTTCTTGTTTTTCGGCAGGAATACCAATTCCCGTATCTTGAATTTGAAAACGAAGGCGTGTGGATAAGATATTTTCCCGTTCCTTATTATTTTCTAAGGCATCAACTGTAAATCTCACACTGCCAAAGTCAGTAAACTTTATAGCATTACTTAGAAGATTGAGCAATACCTGCCGCAAGCGTTTATCATCGGCACAAACGGCAATGGGCAAATTCTCACCCAATTCGTAATAAAATTCGACACCCTTTTGTTCGGCTTTGATACGGCAGATTTCTACAGTGGTAGTAAGAAAATTGTTTAAATGGAAGTCCTGAGAATAAAGTTCCATCTTTTGAACTTCCAGTTTAGACAAATCCAAAATATCGTTGATTAGTGTCAGCAAATGGGAGCCGCACTGATGAATAACGCCCAGTCCCTTTTGCTGTTTTTCGGTGGTAGCAGGGTCGCGTTGCAAAATTTGAGCATAGCCCAAGATGCCATTCAGGGGAGTGCGGAGTTCGTGGTTCATGTTGGCGAGAAACTCGCTTTTGGTTCGGTTAGCGACCTCAGCAGCTTCTTTGGCAACCTGAAGTTCCGCAAGTTTTTGTTCCAGAACGGTTTGGGCTTGATTCAAATTGTCTGCCATCTGGTTAAATGACTGAGACACCTGCTCAATTTCGTCGTTAGTGCGGATGTTGAGACGATAGGCTAAGTTACCTACCCCAACTTCTGTAGCTCCTTTCTGAAGTTCTTTGAGGGATTGAATCATAGGGCGCAACACCAGCCAAAACACCCCTAATACCATCACAATTAAAAGAGCAATGGTGGCGTAGGAAATGCTGATGGCGATTATCCGTACCTGTTCTAGCTCTTGTGTGGCTTGCTTGGCCTGCTGCAAAGCCTGCTGCTCTACTTTATCTAGAAAAAAGTTAATATCGCGCCCAAACCCATTAATAGCCCGGAAGTCTTGCTGAAGTTCTGCTATTGTTGCTGGCGACTCCTTAACGCCTTCCTGGCTAATCGACTCAATTAAATTTTCTTCGAGTCGTTCAAAAATTTCAGACCTCTGATAGATGTATTTAATATCTGGAGTATATCCTAGAGATTTTAACTCATCGAGTAACACATCAAGATCGGCATCAGCTTCGTCTTCCTTTTCTAAATCCAAATCCCGAAACAAAATGTGGTCTTTCAATTCTAAAATTTCCAAATGGAGTTGGTTTTGCGTCAGGGTAGCTAATTCAATCCTTCGTTTAGCCTGATTGTATTTTTCTAAAGTGATAGATTCGATGTGATTGCGCCATAGAGTAGTACCGCCAAAAAGCAAAGCGATTGCCCCTACCAATGATGCCGCAATTGCCACAAACTTGATAGAGATTTTCATTGGGCACTCTCCTGTTTTACCAAATTAAGTTGATGTCGTAATTGCCCAAAGGATTCATAGTCCTCAGTTTCTACCAGGGTGTATCCGGCAGTCTCGGCGCCCATTAAGTCTTGAATTCCTGGGGGAGTAGTGAGAAAAGCTTCCTTCAGTTTTTCAATAAGGGAGGAAGGTAAATTTTGAGAAACCAACACAGAAGCATGGGGAACTGGTGCGGACTGCCACAGCAGTGTAGAATCTTGAGAAGTGAGCTTGCCCTGTTGCTTCCACTTATTATAGGAAGCAAGATTAGTAGCGATGGCATCAACTCCATTCTTTCCAAGTAATGCCTGAGTTTGCTTATGGGTGCCACCAAAAAGCACCTGAGCAAAATCTCGTTCTGGGTCAATTCCCAATTGTCTGAGTGCTGCCAAGGGCATAATATAGCCCGATGTCGAGGAGCGGTTAACAAAAGCCACACGTTTACCCTTCAAGTCTGCCAAGGTTTTGATTGGGCTGTTTGCCGCTACAATTATGCAGGAACGATACCAGGGGCGAACAGTATATTGGTCTATTGAAGCCACAAGGGGTTTGACTTGTACCCCTCGCTCCAAGGCTTCAAAGTATGATACAACCCCGACGTAGGCGGCATTGGCTCGTCCATCCACCAGCATATCCACACTATCTTTGTAGTCTTTGGCAATTAAAAAATCGACCCTCTGTCCTAAGACTTTCTCTAGGTGGGCATCTAGAGGCGCAATCATCTGTTCTTGCTCGGCTTTATTTTGAGTTGGTTGTACACTAATGCTTAAAGCAAAAGATTCTGTGGAATTAGATAACGTGGTAGTTGAGTCAGACTTAGATGATTTACTCGCTTGTTCTTTAATACAACCCGTGGTTGAAGCAAGGGTAATTGTGCAGATTGCGAATCCTACAATGCGGTAGAGTGGAAACAATGTCTGTAACGTATCAGCCTTAGTCTTTCTGAGAAAAAACTCTTGAGATAAGATAGCGGGTAATAGGTTCGGAGATTGTTTTAAAAAAGAAATTAAATGTACAAGCATGAATATTCTTTGGTCACAAAACTTGCAAGTATAAGAGTAAGAGTAAGTACTTAGTATAAACTTAAATTTATTCGTATTATTTTACACTTTCAAACGAATGTTACTTAAATTAAACAATAACGACAATTTAAATGCGTACAATTTATCGTATTTCATAGTCAATTAATAAAAAGTGATAGAAGACACAATACATATATTATTGTAATACTTAGAATTAGAGCGATCTTGGGTAAAATTACGCATTAAATAGCGAAATTTCTTCAATAAGAAGAAATTTCACTGTAATATAGGCACTCTATATCACACAGACTTGGTGCCAAAATCTAAATTAAGTATAATTACTTAGAAAAATAGTAAAAAAATTTGCGTTTCAAAGCTTATTAGCTATTCAAAGAAGATATTGACGTATTCTTTTGCGTCAAACCCTGTTTGCTCACCTGTTTTCATGAAGTGTTCAAGTTCCATTTGAAAGTGTTCAATTTCAAAATCTGATAAGTCGATGGGTTTTGATTGTAGTGGTGGCTTTTTGACTATGCGCGCTTGATATGTATTTAAATCTATATCAACAAGGTTGGATACGGCGCCTTGTTGTAGTAATTTTAAATATTCTTGTTTTGATAAACTCCAGTAAGAACCAAGTTGAATTACATAAAATCGACGAGCCATAGTATATTAGGTGAATAAAAAGAAAGAAACCAGACTTCGCTATTGATGTCAGGTTTCTTTTTTCTAAGTTAGAAGTTTTTAGTGGTTAGAGTATATTACTTTTTAGAATTTTTATGGCAGATTCTCAACAAAACTTAACAACAGAAATATTTTGCTGTTTAGAAGGAAGCATTGAAAACCAATGTTTGACCACAATAACTGGTGAAGTCCTTAAAATAAAGGGCAATTGCGAGTTATCTGGTGCAGGTATTTGGATATGTATTCCTGCTACCGACTCGAATGGTACCGTAGTGAGTGTTTCAATTGTTTCTCAAGTAGAGACAGCACAACAATCTTATTGTGTTGGCAGAGTCACACAAGTGGCTAAACGTGGCACTATTTTAGTTAAGGTATCAAATAGCTGCAAAGTTACTTTTACTACTGCACAAATTTTACACGTCAGTAGCATTTATCGATTGGACTTTGAATTTCTTTCTGGAAAGTTATATGTAACTACAGCAACTAAATTTGATTCTGATTACCAAAATCAACCAATATCGGTACCGTTACCAGAGGCTGTTGTGGAACCTGTGGCAATTCCTGCTATAGTTACTACAGCTACTACAGTTGGTACGCCAAAAGCATTAGAACAAAAATGGCGTGAAAAGTTGGAACCGTTGATATTAGAGAAAATCCCAGGAATAAAAATTTCTGAATTTAATGTGTACACAGGGGTTTTAGAGTGGGAAGGTACGGTACAAGAAAAAAGGTATCGAGTTCAGGGTACTGTTGGGTCTACTTCTTTACTTATTTATGAGTTGGGGTCTTATCAGCAACCAGCATTGGGTGATGATAGTGATATAGATATAGATGATGATTTTGATGATGAAGACGAAGAGGAAAACGAAGAGGAAAACGAAGAGGATATATTAAGAGTTACACCTTTAGGCGCCGCACGTTCGATAGGTGCCTCGTGTTTTAAAGTAGAAATAGGAAAGTACGAAATAGTGCTGGATGCGGGGACTCGACCGAAAGGGAATAATCCGTTACCAGCGTTTGAGTTGCTGAAAAACCCTAATCTTATATTAATCACACACGCGCACTCTGACCATATAGGCGCCTTACCTGTGTTACATCGTATGTTCAAAGCAACACCGATGATTTGCACTCCGGGTACTCGGTCGATTGCACGGGTGATGTTGGAAGATTGTTTGAAGGTGACTTTAAAGAATGAAGACTTTGAACCGTTATTTGAAGAGCAAGATTTGTACCAAACGCTTTTACACCTAGAAACTCAACCTATTGGTGTAGAGTTTGAACCGTTGCCAGGTTTAACCGTCAAGTTTATCAATGCTGGACATATTGTAGGCGCCGCTTGTATTTATTTAAAGTATGGCAATCGTAGTTTAGTATATACAGGAGACTATAATATTGCCAATAGTCGAACTACGGTGGGACTAAAATTAGCTGATTTACCCACTGCTGATATTTTAATCACAGAAGCAACTTATGGCGCCGCAATTCACCCAAGTCGCAAACAGCAAGAAACCGAGTTAGTGCAGGCAGTTTGGAATGTAGTTGCCAAAGGTGGTAATGTATTAATTCCCGCTTTTGCTCTCGGACGTGCCCAAGAAATTATTTTACTACTCAAAACCAGCGCTTTATTCGCAAATAGTAATATTCCCATTTTTGTAGATGGGTTGGTGAGAAAGATTACTGATGTATTCAATGATAATTTAGATTTGTTACCCGAAGCAGTTAGTAACTTTGCTGCAAATTGCCGTATTCCACCGTTTTGCGATGGAAAAAAGGTGATTTTTGTTACTGATACTAAGGAACGTCCATTTGCAATGGTTCAACCTAGTGTAATTATTGCCTCTTCTGGAATGCTGACTGGTGGCGCCTCAGTTTATTATGCCAAATCTTTGTTAGAAAGAGATGATGCGGCTATTTTTATGAGTGGGTATACCGACGAAGAATCACCGGGACGATTATTACAAAGTATGAAGTCGGGTGAAGTTGTAACGATGGATGGAGTTGATTATATAGTAAAAGCGGAGATTCGTAAATTTAATTTATCTGCTCATACCGACCGTATTGGTATAGGACAAGTTATTGCCAAAGTGGCGCCGCGTCATTTAATTTTAATACACGGAATGCCCGATAGTCTTTATGATTTAGCACGAACCGATTTACAAAAAAATCATGTTGTGCATATTCCATCTTGTGGACAGACTATAGAGTATGGAGTGTTTCCAGACTTTTTGAGTCAAAAACGACAAGTAGAAATAGAACATCCCAAAGAGGTGGAATTAGAAATTGTAGCAGAACATGACGGCGCCTGGATTCGTATTCCTCAAGAAGTAGTAGATACAGACCCTCGTTGGCAAACTTTATCACAAGTAGGTATTATTCGAGCTAAATGGCATCGAGACAGTTTAATGTTACTACCAATAACAAAGAAACAAATACCGAAGAAACAACCAATGATAACTGCTGGTAATTGCTGTGCAAGATGTAAATACTTTGATGGTAGTTTATGTTTAATGCCAGAAAGTATATTTCATAACCGCCAAATTGCCCCTGAAGGTAGTTGTCCTGAATTTACTCTAAGTCCTTAAAAAAGGTGGCATGTAGAAAAGATTTCAGCGTAATTATAAAACTTGTAGCGTCACGCACCAGGTTATGATTATATATAACTTTATGGCAAGCACTCAGAACGTAACTTACATCTTGCAGCATTCTCAATAAGCCTAGGCAGGCGTGCATTCCGGTGAGGTAACTGGCGCCTGGTCAAGGTATTTTTACCTCAATCTAACATTTTAATACAAGCTTTTAATTTTTCAGCTAAAACCTGTACATGAGGTTCAGACATAATAGTATCATGATGACCAGGAATATCATGAATTTCTAAACCACCAGCAGCTAATTCTTCCCACCTTTCCAAATAATGAGTATGTTCTTTAGTTTGCTCGATAGCTCTAAAAAAGATTACTTTGCCTGGATAAACTGTGGGATAATAATTTTTGTAAGCTTGAGCGATGGCATCTCTCACTGCTAAGTTGAGAAATGCACGAGGTAAAGTCAGATTCATTCTTACATAAAATTGATAGATATTTTCTTTAATTCTTTCTCGAATTCGGTGATTAATCTTTTGCCAAATCGATTTTATCTGCTGTTGAGGTGTCAAAGTACTAAAAAAGCTACGATTGCGCTTAATTATATCTTTTAACTTCAATATAGATTGATGAATACGAGACGACTTTATTTGAATGGGAACAGAATTTACAGCTTTATTTGCTTCTGGTATCATTTTCGGAGGATAAGCATCAAAAATAGTTAGTAATTCAACTGTCTCTCCTTGAGCATAAAGTTGTTGCGCCATTTCATAAGCTATTACACCTCCTGCACACCATCCACCCAAAAAATATGGGCCATGTGGCTGAATAGTTTTTAGTTCTTTAATATAATGAGATGCCATATCCTCGATACAAGTATGGGGAGATTCCATACCATCTAGACCTTTTGCTTGTAACCCATAAACTGGTTGGTCTGCATCGAGTTTAGACAATAAATTTAGGCTGTATATCAAACTTCCGTAAATGGTGTGTATATAGAAAAAAGGTCTTTTTGAACCATGAGGTTGAATTGGAACTAATGAAGAACTTGAAGTATAAAATTCTTTTTGGCGAAGTATATCAGCAAGTTGTTTAATTGTTGGAGCTTGGAAGAAAGTATTCGGGGTAATATTTTTACCTAATGCATTATTAATTTGGGTAACTAGTCTTATAGCTAGCAGTGAATGTCCTCCCATATCAAAAAAGTTATCATTTAATCCAAGCGGACGAACATCTAACACGTTTTCCCAAATTTTGGTAAGTTGTAATTCTAATTTATCAGATGGCGCCGTATATACTGCCGATTTCAACTTGCTAAAATCAGGAGCAGGAAGCGCTAGACGATTAATTTTACCATTAGGTGTTAAAGGCAGAACATCAAGTACAACAATAGCCGCAGGAAGCATATAATCAGGTAACTTTTGCTCTAAGTAATGTTTTATTTCATTGGTAATATTCTGATTTTGTGCAGAAACAATATAAGCTACTAATCGCTTCTCAGCAATAATATCTTCTCTAGCAATGACAACAGTTTCTTTGATTTGAGGATGTTGATTTAATACAGCTTCAATTTCTCCTAGTTCAATACGAAAACCACGAATTTTAACTTGAAAATCTTTCCTACCTAAACATTCTATGGCGCCATTAGGTCGCAAACGTCCCAAGTCTCCAGTGCGATAAATTCTCTTATTTTCACCTTGCGGGTCTTCTAAAAATACTGCTTTTGTTAATTCTGGTTTTTGCCAATATCCAAGGGCAATATGAGCGCTTCTAATCGCAATTTCTCCATAAACATCAGTTTGCTTACCTTCATGATTAAGCAAAATAATTTCTGTGTCTTCAAAAGCATAACCCGCAGGAACATAATTTTGAGTAATTTTGGTGTTTTTATCAATTAGATATTGCAGATTGAAAGAAGATTCTGTAGAGCCTAAACCATTTACAAAAATACATTCATTAGCAAAATACTTTTGATATAATTTAACATCGTTTTTAACAACTTGTTCTCCTCCTAATACCACTAAACGTACATACTCAAGCTGTTTATTGACGATTGATTCTTTGGAATTTAATGTTTCAATAAAATGTCTATAAACAGTAGGAGTAGAATGATAGATAGTAATTTTGTTTACTTCTAACCAATCTAGTAAATAAGCTAAACCTTCTGCTTTGATGTCAAAAGGATAAAGAGTAGCACCATTTAAAAGAGCCGAAAAAATATCAATAATTGCCGCATCAAAACTATAAGATGCAAATAAACTTAACTTGTCATTTGGTGAAATATGAAGATTATTAGTATAGTTTCTAATGAAATGTAGGACATTGCGGTGATTTTGGATAACTCCTTTGGGTTTCCCCGTCGAACCAGAAGTATAAAGAATATAGGCAAGCGTATCTGGTGATATTTCTTGGCTAATTTCTACAAACGAATCATTAGTATTAATATTATCAATACTAATAATGGGCAATTTATTTTGAACTAATTCTTGAGTATAAGGTAAATTTTTGTCATTAGTTAATACTACTTGAGCAAAAGAATCTTCGAGAATATATAAAACCCTATCTTGGGGATATTTAGGGTCAAGAGGAATATACGTTTTTCCTGCTTTGAGTACTCCCAAAATTGCAGCTATCATTGGTGCATCGTGGTCTAATAACAGAGCTATCTTGCCCTCTTGTTTGTTATTTGCAGAAAGAAGTGCTTGAGCTATTTGATTCGCTTGAGTATTTAATTCTTTATAAGTCCATTGATAATTTTGAGTTTTAACAGCAATATGATGAGGATATTTTTTTACTTGCTGTTCAAATCGTGATGGTATAGATTGTTCTATCTCTTCTTTTAAAAATTGTGTAAATGAATTATTTGGACTAATTTGGCGCCGATGTGATAACTCATAACGCTTTGTTTCAGTTAAAATAGAGAAACTAGCGATGTTTTTGTCTGGATGAGTACAAATTACTTCTAGTAATTTCTGAAAATGTGTTCCCATCCATTCAATTGTATCTGAATTGAAGAGGAGTGTGTTATAAACAAATCGTAGATGAATTTGCTTATTTTCTTCTCTTGCGTAAAGACTCAAATCAAACTTAGAAGTTGTTTCAAGAATAGAAATCGGTTCGACTGTTAAATCATTGAGTTTGAAAGAATCTTGAGCCAAGTTAATCATGTTAAACCAGACTTGAAATACTGGGTTATAGCTGACATTTTTTGCAAGTTTGAGTTGTTCTACAAGGTTTTGAAAAGGTAAATCTTGGTGAGCATAAGCATCTAAAGTAACCTGTCGAACGCGATTTAGTAATTCTGTGAAAGTCGGATTTCCACTCAAATCGCTCCGCAAAGCCAAAGTGTTGACAAAAAACCCAATTAAATTCTCAATTTCTGTACGGTTGCGTCCCGCAATGGGAGTTCCCACAATTATATCTTCTTGTCCGCTGTAGCGAGAAAGTAATATTTTAAATGCTGCCAATAGAGTCATAAATAAAGTCACCCCTTCTTTTTGGCAGAGAAATTTGAGACTTGCAGTTAGTTCTGAAGATAACGACAGAGTATGAGAAGCACCTTGGTACGTTTGCACTTGTGGACGGGGAAAGTCTGTAGGTAATTCTAACACAGGTAAGGCGCCACCTAATTGCTGTTTCCAGTAAACAATTTGAGACTCTAAAAATTCATCTGTGAACCAGTGGTGCTGATACAAAGCAAAATCAGCATATTGAATAGAAAGTTCTGGCAATTGTAAAGAATTTCCTGTAGAAAAAGCTTGATAAAGTGCCGTCAGTTCCCGTTGCAATATATCATCAGACCAACCATCAAAAATAATGTGATGAATATTAAATACAAGTAGATATTTTTCTGCACTAAATTGTAACAGATGAACGCGGAATAAAAAATCTTCTGCTAGATTAACAGGTTTTTCTGATTCTTGTTTAACTATGTTTTCAGCTTCTATTTCTCGTTGTTTATCAGGCAAAGATTGTAAATCAATGATAGGTAATTTGAAATCAATATTTTTAGTAATTACCTGAGTTGCTTGTCCGTTTTTGAAAATAAAATTAGTTCGCAGAATTTCATGACGCTGTATAATTTCAGCTATACTTCTTTCTAAAGCAGTAATATTGAGTATACCCTGAAGCCGTAGCTTGAGCGGCATATTATAGGCAGTGCTGTTGGGTTCTAATTGTGCAAAAAACCAAAGACGTTGTTGAGCAAAAGAAAGTGGTAAATTTTTATGTTGCTGTCTGGGTTCAATTGGTGGTAATAATAAAGAATTGTTAGCTTGTATACTAGTGTTAATAGCATGAGAAAGTTGAGAAATAGTAGGATATTCAAAGAGTAAGCGTAATGGTATTTCTTGGTTAAAGGTTTGTCTGATACTGGAGATAAGAAGAGTTGCAAGCAGTGAATGTCCACCTAATTCAAAGAAGTTATCATGAATGCCAATAGTTTCTACTTTTAAAATCTGGCGCCAAATATTAACAATAATTTTTTGTGTGTGAGTTATTGGAGCAACATAGTTACTTTGAGAAGCAGAAAAATAGGGAGTAGTAAGAGCATGATAATCTATTTTACCGTTAGGAGTCAAAGGAAAAGACTCTAAAGCTACAAAAGCAGAAGGAACCATATAATTAGGTAGCTTTTGTTTTAAGTAGTCACGTAATTTATGCACTTTATCAGAGTCAGAAATAATATAGGCAACTAACCTTTGATCACCAGGGATATATTCTTTAGTAATAACTTTAGCTGACTTTATATCTGGATGTTGGTTTAATAAATTTTCGATTTCTCCTAATTCGATTCTAAAACCGCGAATTTTGACTTGATTATCAATTCTTCCTAAATATTCAATATCACCATTAGCTAAATAACGAGCTAAGTCACCTGTTTTATAAAGACGTGCTTCTGGTTCGTTATTAAAAGAATGAAAAATAAAGCTTTCAGCAGTTAATTCGGGTCGATTTAAATAACCTAGTGCTAAACCTCCTCCAATATATAACTCTCCAACAGCACCGATAGGAACAAGATTTTTATGAGAATCGAGAATATATACTTTGCGGTTTGGTAAAGGGTGCCCAATCGGAATATTAGTATAAGATTCTATTGGTGTAATATCTTCAGGTACCGTAAAAGTAACAGATGTTATGGTTGCTTCAGTCGGTCCATAAGCATTAATTAAGCGTACTCCTGTCATCGAACATTTGTACCAAGCTTTTAGAGTTTCTGGTGGTAGTGCTTCACCACCGCAAATGACTAATCTAAGTTTATGAATGGGAGTGTAAAAAGT
Source organism: Calothrix sp. PCC 7716 (assembly GCF_019977735.1). GTDB lineage: Bacteria > Cyanobacteriota > Cyanobacteriia > Cyanobacteriales > Nostocaceae > Dulcicalothrix. Next base: position 9,713,940 of record NZ_AP025018.1, read on the forward strand.
CTTTTCATTTAAAAACTGCAACCATTGAGTTAAGTAAGCAGGGGGAACATCAACAACAGTCAAACCATAATCAATCAATTTATGGTAAAATTCTGAGGGAGTTAATAATTTCGCATCAACTACGATAAGAGTGGCGCCTACTACTAGAGTTGGTAAAATTTGTTCCAACGAGACATCGAAACTGAGTGAGGCAAATTGTAAAATGCGGTCGCTCGAATTGAGTTGATAGTGTTGTATAACATTCTGAGAGTGATGAGTTATCGCTTGATGTGATATTAAAACCCCTTTTGGTGTTCCTGTTGAACCAGAGGTATAGATAATATAAGCAAGATTGTTGTCAGTTATGCAACTTGGTAAATTATTTGTAGGTTCTGTTGCAATATCTAACCAATCTGTATCTAAATTTACAACATGCAGCGCATCGATTAGTACCTTATCAGCTAAAGATTTTTGAGTTAAAAGAATAGAAACTTCTGAATCCTCAATTATAAATTTGAGACGTTCTTGAGGATAAACCGGGTCTAATGGTAAATAAACACCTCCAGCTTTGAAAATTCCTAACAACGCAATAATTCTTGCTAAAGATGGTTCTAAACACAATCCTACTAATTTATTGGTGCCAATTCCCAACTTTCGCAGATAATTTGCAACTTGATTTGCTTTTTTGTTGAGTTCTTGATAAGTTATTTCTTCGTTTTCAAACACCACAGCAACCGCATCGGGTGTTCTTTCTACCTGCTCTTCAAACAACTGGTGAATATATTTATGATTAAAATCTACCTCATGCTGATTCCAAGTAACTAATAATTGGTGCTGTTCTTCTTCGGTTAGTAAAGGTAGTTCCCAAATATTTTGCTCAGAATTAGCTAATATCCCAGTCAATAAAACTTGGAAATTTTTGAGCATTCGCTCTATTGTAGAATCATCAAATAAATCTGTATTATATTCCCACTCCCCTATTAACTGTCCATTTCGTTCTTCCATTGACAAAGTAACGTCAAATTTTGCAGTTTTGACTAATGGTTCTAAAATCTTTACACTCAAATTTGGTAATTGTAATTCTTCGATTGGTGCATTTTGTAAAGCAAACATCACCTGAAATATAGGGGTATGACTAAGATTGCGTTCTGGTTGCAATTCAACTAGTTGCTCAAATGGTACATCTTGATGGGTATATGCTTCTAAAGATATCCGTCGAACTCGCAGTAGTAATTCTCTAAAACTGGGATTTTCGCTTAAATCAGTCCGCAATGCTAAAGTATTAACGAAAAATCCCATTAATCCTTCAATTTCTCTGCGGTTACGTCCCGCAATAGGAGTTCCTACAATTACATCTTCTTGTCCACTGTAACGACAAAGTAATACTTTAAACGCAGTTAGTAAAGTCATGAACAAGGTCACACCTTCTTTTTGAGCAAAAGATGCAAGCTTTGCAGTTAAATCTAATGATAAAACGAAAGATTTTGTAGCTCCTTTGTAGGTTTGAACTCTAGGACGAGGACGGTCTGTAGGTAATTCTAATATCGGTATTCCACTTAGCTGCTGTTTCCAGTAATTAACTTGTAATTCTAAAATGCTACCAGTCAACCACTTTCTTTGCCATAAGGTAAAATCTGCATATTGAATATCAAGTTTTGTTAAGGGAGAAGTTAAACCTTGACAATAAGCTGTATAATTTAAGCTCAATTCTGTAAACAACACCCCAAAAGACCAACCATCAAAAATGATGTGATGAATATTCAATATTAATATATATGTTTCAGCACTCAGTTGCACCAGTTGAACGCGAAATAAAACATCTTTTGCTAAATTAAAAGGTCTTTCTGCTTCTTGTTGAATTATTTTTAAAGCTTTTATTTCTCGTTCATCATCGGGTAGTGATTGTAAATTAATTACAGATAAATTAAAATTCTTATTCCAATCATTAATAACCTGTATTGCTTGCCCGTCAATATTAATAAAATTTGTGCGTAATAACTCGTGACGCTCTATAATATTAGCAATGCTTGTTTCTAAGGCGCCAATATCAAGTAAACCTTGAATTTTATAACTGTAAACAAGATTATAAGCAGTGCTGTTAGGTTGTAACTGGTCTAAAAACCAGAGACGCTGTTGAGCAAAAGATAGAGGTAATTTTTCTAGCTGTTGTCTTGCCTCTATTACTGGTACTAATAAATTTTTATTAGTTATATCTGTAATCTCAAGATGCTGAGAAAACTGAGCAATAGTAGAAAATTCAAAAAATAAATGTATTGGTATTTCTTGGTTAAATGTTTGTCGAATGCGGGATATAACTTGTGTAGCGAGTAATGAATGTCCACCCACCTCAAAAAAATTATCATTAATTCCAATACTATCTACCTTTAAAACCTGACTCCAAATATCAGCGAGAATTTTTTCTGTAGGAGTGCCAGGAGCAACATAATTACTTTGAACAGATGTAAAATTGGGAGCAGGAAGCGCGCGATAGTCAATTTTACCATTATTAGTCAAAGGGAAAGACTCTAACACAACAAAAACAGCAGGAATCATATAATCAGGTAGCTGCTGTTTTAGATAATCGCGTACTTGATATGATATTTCTGATTGTTTTGCCAAGTTGGGTATAATATAGGCAATTAATCTTTTATCCCCAGGAATGTCTTCTCTAACAATAACTTTAGCTGACTTTATATCTGGATGTTGATTTAATAAAGTTTCGATTTCTCCTAATTCGATTCTAAAGCCGCGAATTTTGACTTGATTGTCAATTCTTCCTAAATACTCAATATCACCATTAGGTAAATTACGAGCTAAGTCACCTGTTTTATAAAGACGTGTTTCTGGTTCGTTATTAAAAGCATGAAAAATAAACCTTTCAGCAGTTAATTCGGGTCGGTTCAAATAACCACGCGCTAAACCGGCGCCTTCAACATAAATTTCACCAGTAGTACCAACAGGTACAGGTTGCAGATGCTCATTTAATATATAAATTTGTAAATCTGGAATTGCACGACCAATTACTTTTGATGAAGAATTTAAATCGGCTATATTAATAGGACGATAGGTAACATGAACGGTAGTCTCGGTAATACCATACATATTAACTAATTGAGGAAACTTATCTCCATGTCTATCAAACCAAGGTTTTAAGCTTTGGATATTTAATGCTTCTCCACCAAAAATAATAAAGCGTAAGTTTAAATGCTTACTATCCAAAGATTCTAATTGTATCAGTTGTTGAAAAGCAGAAGGTGTTTGATTTAAAACTGTAATTCTTTCTTGAGATAATAAATTATAAAATAATTCAGGAGAACGGCTCACATAATAACTAATAATAACAAGACGACCACCATAAAAAAGGGCGCCCCAAATTTCCCACACAGAAAAGTCAAATGCATAAGAATGGAACAAACTCCAAACATCATTATGGTTAAATTTAAACCAAGGTTGCGTGGCTGCAAATAAACGAACGACGTTAGAATGGGGAATAAGAACACCTTTAGGTTGACCTGTCGAACCAGAAGTGTAAATAATATAAGCAAGGTTCGACGGCTTAACTGCTATTTTTGTCGCTTGGCTTGGTGTTTTGACTATATATTCCCAATCAGTATCTAAACAAACTATCTTAGTTTGGTGTTTGGGAAGTTTTCCAATTAAATGCTGTTGTGTTAACAATATTGAAACTTGAGAATCTGATAGCATGAAAGCTAAACGCTCTTTAGGATAGGTAATATCTAAAGGCACATAAGCTCCACCTGCTTTGAGAATTCCTAATATACCTACAATCAATTCTAGAGAACGTTCTACACAAATACCTACTAAAACTTCTGATTCTACTCCTAATGATTGTAAATAGTGTGCTAATAGATTCGCTTTGTTGTTGAGTTCTTGATAAGTAAGTTGTTGATTTTCAAACACCACCGCAATTGCATCAGGTGTTTTCTCTACCTGTTCCTCAAACAACTGATGAATACACTTATTTTGAGGATAATTTGTACCTAGTTCCTTGAGAATCATAATTTTTATCTCAGTAATTACTCGTAATAAAAATATTTTATAGTCTTATTAATGACAGCTAAAGATGTTAGTTTATCGAGTATAACAAAAATATTTGAGAAGTACAAAAATCCCTCGATAACTTCTAAATCTGGTATTAACCATTTAGAAAGATAACGAGGGAATTAGGATTTTAGGCTATGGTGTGGGGGTTATGCGGAATTATGCGTTTATCCGTGGTAAACATTATCAGCAAGACCCAAACCGTTATTGTATTTATCTAAATTGTCATTAATTACACTACCAGCATCTAATCCATAGAGAACGTTGGTGTTAGAGTTGTAAGGACTTGGCAAGCTAGAAGCACTAGAAATTCCTAGACTCCAGAGGTTATCAACGCGCGCGCTGTTAACATTGCTACCAATCATATTGTTTAAGGCGCCATCACCTTTCTTATCGCCATTTTCGTCTGGAGTTACAGCTTGCAACCAATTGATGCCTTCTTTGATGTAGTATCGAGCATCTTTATCAGTTGTGCTAGCGGTGTCAATAGGGTTACCAGCCAGATAATTCAGCCAACCAGCAATCAAAGAGCGACCAAGGTCATAACGCTTATCTCCGTTGGGGTGTTGGGAAGCATCAACCATTTGGAGTGCTTGAGCGCGAGAATAGAAGAGAGTATCTTCACCTGCATCACTTCTACCATTGCGGTTAAAGTCACCGACTAGTAAACCTGTTTCATATTGTCCAGTTACTGGGTCGAGAACTTTTCCAGGTTGTGCAGAATTAGTGTAAGGCGCAAACAGCAGGTCACTATCAGCGAAATTGGACTCTGTTTTTTGTGATGGTTCGTTGCCTTGAATACCATCCCAGAACTTCTGCCATTCAGAATTTTGCCAGAATCCGGGAGTACGTACACCAGGGGCAGATGGGAGAGTGGGAGCAGCTAGAATAGTGTCTGTATCGGTAGCGCTGTTGTTGCTGGTGTTGGTGTCAGTAAAACCAGTAGGGCCTGTGATTGTGGCAGTATTGGCTAAAGAAGCAGGAGTAGGTTTAAGAACATCCAAATAGCGAATCTTGAATTGATCTTCGGGAGTTGCGTCTACCGCAGATGCTGCAATAACGATGGTGTTACCCACATAATTGCCTGCATTTACATCTGCCCAACGATCAGTTGTGAGAGTGGTTTCGTTAACTTCGTTGAACCCAAAGCTATTAAGAATTGAGTCGTTTAAAGTCGTGACGGGGGTAGTAGAGTTACCAATCCATACAGAGATATCGCTGTCATTGATAACATATTGCAAATAAGCGCGGTCTAAAACAACCGATTCGGAGAATTGGAATAAAACGTAGTTATCTCGTCCACCAACGTTATCAACGCGATGAGTAGCCCTTCCGTCGCCTTCAGCGCTGTCGGTGACACCTAAACCACCACCAGAATAGCTACCCAGGTAAGCATTACCCCAAGCTCCATTTGTTCCATCAACGCGGCTAAAGGCACGAGCCGTAACAGTAACACCATCTTTTGTAAACGTCCGAGTATTTCCATCGGGTCCATCAAGGGCATTGCTAGAATTGCCACCGAAGTCAAATGTGGTCTTAGCACCTGTAGAAACGGGGTTACTAGATACGGTACCGTTTACAGTATAAGTAATACTACTACCACCTGCTAAGGTCACGTAATCGTTAATGCTGCCTGTACCACTGGCTTGATTATCTTTGGCGCCTTCGGTAGCAACGCTAGTCCAAGTAACATCGGTGAGATTTGTCGGCATGATATCGCTAACCAAGGCATTGGTAGCAGTCATCAAACCATTATTTGTAGCGACAATAGTGTAGGTAATCTTTTGTCCGGGGGCAACACTTGTCAAACCGTTAGATTTGGTAATAGACAAGTCACCGATATTTTTAATTAATCCTGCATCAATCGTCAGGTTATCGGTTGTACCAACAGAGAATTGAGCTGTTGTACCGTTGCTATTAATAACATCACTATCAGCAGCATCAATACCTACATTGGCGGTAGTAAATCCATCGAAGCCAGTGGGTTGAGCGAATTGAATGCTATAGCTGCTGTTGGCATTAACGCTAAATTGGTAAAGACCATTAGCATCGGTGGTAGTCGTGCCAATTTGGGCGCCTGAAGAGTTAAACAACTTAACAGCTACACCAGAAACTCCAGATTCGCCAGTATCTTGAACACCATCTCCATCAGCGTCGTACCAAACACGATCACCTACTTTCACGGTGGAAACAGCTACAACAGTATCAGTATCGGTAGCGCTGTTGTTACTGGTGTTAGTGTCAGTAAAACCAGTTGAACCCGTTATTGTAGCAGTGTTACTGAGACCACTAGTTTGAGTTGTTGCTTTAAGAATATCAAGAGACTTGAGCTTAAAGCTATCATTTGTGTCGCCTATTTTAGCAGCAATTACCACAGCGTTACCTGCAATATTACCTGCATTGATATCCGCCGTGCGGTCGGTACTACCACCGTTGTTAACTTCAGTAAAGCTGAAGCTATTAAGAACTGAATTATTTAAGATGATGTGATTGCTGAAAGGATTGTTGAAATTACCAACCCAGACAGAGATATCACTATCCGCACCAGCAACGTAAGCCAATGCAGCTTTGTCAATAACCACTGACTCAGAGAATTCTAGCAAAACGTAGTTATTAAGACCAGAATTATCAACGCGATGGCTTGCACTATTTTCGGTGTAGTCAATTACACCTAAACCCCAACTGCCATAAAGACCTAGTTTGGCGGCATTCCAAGTTCCGGCACTGTCGCTACTAAAAGCACTCGCTTTAACAGAAACACCATTAGCAGAGAAGGTGCGAATGTTGCCCACAGCACCATCGCTCGAACTGCCACCGGTCAAGCTAATAGTAGTGGGGGTAGTATAGGAGGAAGAAATTGCGTTGGCGGCTACAGTTGCATTCACTGTATAGGTAATGCTGCTACCACCGGCTAAAGTCACGTAATCGTTAATGCTGCCCGTTCCACTGGTTTCATTTTCCGTTGCACCATCACTAGCTACACTACTCCAAGTTACATTAGTAAGATTCGTTGGCATGATATCGCTTACTAAGGCATTAGTAGCAGTGATTAGACCATTATTTTTAGCCACAATGGTATAAGTAATCTGCTGTCCGGGGGTAACTGTTGTCAAACCATTAGTTTTGGTAATTGACAAATCGCCAGCATTTTGATAAATACCTGCATCTAAAGTCAGGTTGTTTTCACCAGGCGCCAAAGTCACAATCTGAGTTTTACCAGTGCTAGGGTTAACATCAGAATCTACGGCATCATTAGCACCTACATCAGACTTAGTAAATTCATATCCAGTAGGCAGATTAGAGAAACCGACTTGATATTGTTGACTTGGTGTTAGTCCAGTGAAACTGTAATTGCCATTAGCATTAGTAGTTGCGGTGACAGTAGTATCGCCAACCCCGTTAATAATGCCATCTGCTCCACCACTAGTCAGGGTAACAGTTACACCACCTACTCCTGCTTCACCCGCATCTTGGATACCGTTAGCGTTGTTATCTAACCAAACTTTATCTCCTAAGCTAGCTAATTGTACTAACCCAGCATCTAATGTACCGTTAAATTCTCCTGATGTTAAGGTGACTGTTTCGGTTAAACCAGTTGTGGAGTTAGCATCACTATCTTTGGCATCATCTCCGATATTGGCTTGGCTAAAGACATAGCCTGTTGGAGATGTAAACTTAACTTGATAATCGCCGGGAGTTAAACCGTTGAAATTGTAGGCGCCATTTGCATCTGTAGTGGTTGTACCGATGACATTACCATCAACAGGGTTGATTAATTGTACTGTTACTCCCGCAACTCCTGTTTCTGCTGCATCCTGAATACCATTGTTATTGGCATCATTAAATACTTTGTCTCCCAAGGATGCTGTTTTGTAGAACCCTGAATCGACTGTAGTATCATTTTCCCCTGGAGAGAGGTTAACTACATCGGTGATTAATCCATCACTGTCAATCTCGTCATTGGCGTCAACATTGGCAACACTTACACCGTTAAATCCATCAGGTTGTACAAATTGGACTTTGTAATCTCCTGGTTGCAAGTTACTGAAGGAATAAAGACCATTTGCGTCTGTGGTAGTTGTAGCAATAACACTACCTGCTGCATCTAACAGTTTGACAGTGGCATTTGCAATACCTGCTTCACCTGCTTCTTGGATACCATTAGCATTTTTATCTTCAAAGACAAAGTTACCCAGGCTAGCTAATTGTACTAACCCAGCATCTAATGTACCGTTAAATTCTCCTGATGTTAAAGTGACTGTTTCGGTTAAACCTGTTGTGGAGTTAGCATCACTATCTTTAGTGTCATCTCCAACGTTGGCTTCGCTGAAGATATAGCCTGTTGGCGATGTAAACTTAACTTGATAATCGCCAGGTTTTAAGTTGTTAAAGGTGTAACCACCATTTACATCTGTAGTGGTTGTACCGATGACACTACCATCAACGGGGTTGATTAATTGTACTGTTACGCCATTTACTCCTGTTTCTGCTGCATCTTGGATACCGTTATTGTTGGCATCATTAAATACTTTGTCTCCCAAGGATGCTGTTTTGTAGAACCCGGAATCGACCGTGGTATCATTCTCTCCTGGAGAAAGATTAACTACATCGGTGATTAATCCATCACTGTCAATCTCATCATTGGCGCCAATATTAGCAACACTTACGCCATTAAAGCCATCAGGTTGTACAAATTGAACTTTGTAATCTCCTGGTTGCAAGTTACTGAAGGAATAAAGACCATTTGCATCTGTGGTAGTTGTAGCAATAATACTACCTGCTGCATCTAACAGTTTGACAGTGGCATTTGCAATACCTGCTTCACCTGCTTCTTGGATACCATTAGCATTTTTGTCTTCAAAGACAAAGTTACCCAGGCTAGCTAATTGTACTAACCCAGCATCTAATGTACCGTTAAATTCTCCTGATGTTAAAGTGATTGTTTGGGTTAAACCTGTTGTGGAGTTAGCATCACTATCTTTAGTGTCATCTCCAACGTTGGCTTCGCTGAAGATATAGCCTGCTGGAGATGTAAACTTAACTTGATAATCGCCAGGTTTTAAGTTGTTAAAGGTGTAACCACCATTTACATCTGTGCTAGTTGTAGCGATGACAATACCATTGACGGGATTAATTAATTGTACTTTTACGCCTGCAATTCCTGTTTCTGTTGCGTCTTGGATACCGTTATTGTTGGTGTCATTAAATACTTTGTCTCCCAAGGATGCTGTTTTGTAAAATCCAGAATCGACTGTGGTATCATTCTCTCCTGGAGAAAGATTAACTACATCGGTGATTAATCCATCACTGTCAATCTCATCATTGGCGCCAATATTAGCAACACTTACGCCATTAAAGCCATCAGGTTGTACAAATTCAACTTTGTAATCTCCTGGTTGCAAGTTGCTGAACGAGTAGAGTCCATTTGCGTCAGTGGTTGTGGTGGCAATGACATTACCTGCTGTATCTAACAGGTTGACTGTAGCATTGGCGATACCCGTTTCAGAAGCTTCTTGGATACCATTGGCATTTTTGTCTTCAAAGACGAAGTTCCCTAAACTCGCTAATCGTACTAATCCAGCATCTATTGTGCCGTTAAATTCTCCTGATGTTAGGGTAACTGTTTGAGTTAAACCGGTTGTGGAATTAGCATCGCTGTCTTTGGCATCATCTCCGATATTGGCTTCGCTGAAGATATAGCCTGCTGGCGATGTAAATTTAACTTGGTAGTCTCCGGGTTTTAGGCCGCTAAAGCTGTAACCACCATTCGCATCTGTGGTGGTTGTACCGATAACACTACCATCAACGGGGTTTATTAATTGTACTGTTACGCCTGCAACTCCTGCTTCTGTTGCATCTTGAATACCGTTGTTATTGGCGTCATTAAATACGAAGTCTCCCAAAGATGCTGTTTTATAGAACCCAGCATCAATAGTTCTGTTAACTTCTCCACCAACTAAGGTAATAGGTGCAGAGGTTAAATTATTGTTGGTGTTAGCATTAGAATCTAAAGATGTGTTGCCTTGCAGGTATGGACTAACTGTATTAAAGCCTGCTGGTAAGCTAAATTTCACCTGATAGGTACTTGGCAGTAGTGGCCCAAACTGATACCAACCCTTCTCAACTTGTGTTGTGTAGGGGTTATCTCCAGTAGTAGTGGCGCCGACAACATTACCCTTAGCATCTAGTAACGTAACTGTTACACCATCTATTCCTGCTTCGTTAGCCTCTTGAACCCCATTGGCATTTAAGTCATGCCAAACAAAATCTCCAAGACCTGCTGTCTTGACTTCCATCAAGATTGGTTGCAAGTTGGCGCCTTTAACAATTACTCCAAAATCTTGTCCTGCTACTGGTACGAAGTTAGAGCCATTGGCTACAGCAAAACTCACTAACGCATCTGCTCTCTGTTGACTGTAAACTTCTAATGAGTTGTAGTCTACGCTATCTAATACAGATGTTTCTCCTAGCAGTTTCCAAATGGCTAATTGTACATCGCCCCAAGTGTAGTCAACGTTGTTGTAGCGGTATTTTTTGTCAACTACATTGGCTGCTTCTGTAACGTTATTTATTAGCCAATTGATTTGCTTGAGTTTATCTAGGTATTGTTCAGCAGAGGAGTTGGTTGTTTGCGAACCTGTATAAAGGATACCAGCAGGTACGGTTCCATAGCTAGAATATACATTAGCTTGATTATAAGTACCTTTACGAATCGCAATAGTACTATTAACACACCAAGCGTCATAAACGCCATTCAGTTGTCCACCATTAGTGATAGTGACATTTATATAACTGGGCAAAAGAGATGCCGTAGTTGTTGATGTGTCGTAATCGGTAATGATTTCTGTTGCTGTAGTTGGTAATGTTGAATTAAAAATTGAAAGATTGTTATCTGCCATAACTTCGGAAGCCCGGATTCTGTTATGTATCCAACTTTACTATTTCTGTTAAATAAAAGAAGCGTAATTTTGCTGAAATAGTAATTTGAAGCTATTTCACAATTTTTTTACACAAACTTAAAAATCAAGTCATCCAACAATATATAGAGGGTTTATTTATACAGAATTAATAAATAGATTTAAGATAGAAACCTCTAAAAATAAGGAAAGTTAGTGTTGTGGGTCTTAAATTAAATAAATTTTTTATACTTGACGTAGTTTTTCTCAGCTTTATAAAAATGATGAAGAAAGCTTAAAAAGGGTGGGTTAGCTACTGAGACTGTCCTGAGAATAGGAAACTTTGAATGGGAACAGTATTAACAAGTATATTTGCTAACATGTTCAGCAGGAGTATAGTCATAATAAAGAGTGGTGCGTGACGCTAGAGGTATTGTAATTATGTTGAGAGTTTTTTGTGGCGCCACGCACCCTACGTTTTTTGATGTTGTCGGGTTTTTTGGGTTGTTATGTGGTATTATTAATGGCTGCGACACTCGCGATAACGTCTTGGCATACTGGCGCCAACCGAAGGCGCATGGGTCGATGTTATACAACGTGAGTACTATGTCTTTTTCAACACTTGGTTTGTCGAATGAAATTATCCGTGCTGTGACTGAGCTAGGATATACGCAACCTACACCGATTCAAATGCAGGCAATTCCTGCTGTAATGAAGGGGAATGATTTATTAGCGGGTGCCCAAACTGGTACTGGAAAAACCGCGAGTTTTACTCTACCTTTATTACAGCTATTATCTGAAAATAGCCATAAAAACAGTCAAAGCGAAGGATACCCACCAATTCGAGCATTAATTTTGACACCAACGCGCGAACTCGCTGCACAAGTACAAGAAAGTGTTTATCAATATGGTAAATATCTAAATTTGAGGTCGATGGCAATGTTTGGTGGTGTCAACATCAATCAGCAAAAACGACGCTTGAGGAATGGTGTCGATATTGTGGTTGCCACACCTGGGCGCCTTTTAGACCATGTGCAGCAGGGTACAATTAATCTATCAAATATTGAGTTTTTAATATTAGATGAAGCCGACCGAATGTTAGATATGGGCTTTATTCGCGATATACGTCGTATTTTGAAGCTTTTACCTAGAAAACGGCAGAATTTACTCTTTTTTGCAACGTTTTCTGACGAAATAAAAGGACTTGCTGCAAGTTTACTTAATCATCCGACAATGATTGAAGTGGCACGTCGTAATGTTACCGCTGGTACGGTGACACAAAAAGTATACCAAGTTGATGGTAATAAGAAGCGCCAATTACTATCTCACTTGATTAAACAAGACAAATGGTATCAAGTACTAGTATTTACGCGCACTAAGCATGGCGCCGACCGTTTGGTTGAACAGCTAGGACAAGACCGTATTCAAGCGTTAGCAATTCACGGTAATAAAAGTCAGTCAGCTCGTACCTTTGCTTTAACAAAGTTTAAAAACGGTAGTTTACAGGTGTTAGTAGCAACAGATATTGCCGCAAGGGGTCTTGATATTAATGAATTGCCCCATGTCGTCAACTTCGATTTACCCAACGTCCCATCCGATTACGTTCACCGTATTGGTCGTACAGGTCGTGCAGGTGCTTCAGGTGAAGCTGTATCGTTGGTATGTCCCGAAGAATCTAAGCTATTGGCAGATATTGAAACACTAATCGCGATTAAATTGCCTAGAGAAACAATTACCGGTTTTAGTTCTAACCCAGAAACTAAACCTGAAAAAACTCCAGATAAACGTAAAATGCAACCTAAAGAATTTAGTCAACGTACAAACCGAGTTGGCGCCAAATCAGGTACAAAAAAACCAGGAACACGCGGTAAAATCAAACGAGAACGACCAAAGTAAAACATCTTCTTGTGTCATGCTGAGGAACGAAGCATCTTCTTGTGTCATGCTGAAGAACGAAGCATCTTAAAAGATTTTGATAATTTCTCTTTTATAAACGTACTGAACACATTAAGCCGATTGCTACAATCAAAAAAAGGGAGATAATGATGTTCGACAAAGTGCAAAATTAACTTTGAAAGATGCTGCTGCTTCGTACCTCAGCATGACAAGTAGCACTTTACAGTTGGAGAGATGCTTCGTACCTCAGCATGACAAGTAGCACTTTACAGTTGGAGAGATGCTTCGTACCTCAGCATGACAAGTGGTACTTTACAGTATTTGTGATAGGAATTTGCGGGTGCGTTCTTGGGTGGGGTTTTGGAAAAAATTAGTAGGGGTTGCTTCTTCGACTATTACACCAGTATCCATAAATATTACTCGGTCGGCGACTTCACGCGCAAACCCGACTTCATGGGTGACGACGACCATTGTCATACCATCCGCAGCTAATTTTTTCATTGTCTCTAAAACTTCACGCACCATTTCGGGGTCGAGTGCTGAGGTTGGTTCATCAAATAACATAACTTTGGGTTGCATAGCTAAAGCTCTTGCGATAGCAACCCGTTGTTGTTGTCCACCCGATAGTTGTCCAGGATATTTTTGTGCTTGTTCTAATATTCCAACTCTTTCAAGCAACTGCATAGCAACTTCATTCGCTTTCGCTTTCGACCATTTTCTTACCCATATCGGCGCCAGTGTAATATTATCGAGTACAGTTAGATGTGGAAACAAATTAAACTGCTGAAACACCATCCCCACTTCTCTACGAACAGCATCAATATTCCGCAAATCATCACTCAAAACAATACCATCAATTTCAATACGTCCCTGCTGATACTCTTCCAAAGCATTAAAAGTACGAATAAACGTAGACTTTCCAGAACCAGACGGACCCATAATCACAACAACCTCCCCCCGGTGTACCGTCAAACTCACACCCCGTAAAACCTGAAACTTCCCATACCACTTTTGAACATTCTCAGCAACAATAACAACTTGTCTATCCATCTTCCTTCCTTCCTTCCTTTGCGTTCTTTGCGTTCTTTGCGGTTCGTTTTAAAAATTAAACTTTTTCCAAACGTTGAGAAACCAGAGACATCGAGTAACAAAACACCCAATAAAGCAATCCAACAAACAAATAAACCTCAGCATACCTATTCAAAAACTCCGGTTGAGCTAAAATAGACCGAGAAATACCCGTCAACTCCAACAATCCAACAATAGATAACAGCGAAGTATCTTTAAACAAACCAATAAACTGACCTACCAATGCAGGAATAACCGCCCGTAAAGCTTGAGGTAAAATAATTAGTAACATAATATAGATACTATTTAACCCAATAGCCTTACCAGCTTCAAACTGTCCACGAGGTATAGACTGAAGACCACCTCGAACATTCTCTGCCAAATAAGCAGCACTAAATAAAGTCAAACCTGCAATACCCCGCAACACCCTATCCAAAGTAATATCATCGGGTAGAACCAAAGGTAACATCACCTGAGCGATAAACAAAATTCCAATTAACGGCAATCCCCGCACTATCTCAATATATAGGATACAAAAATTTCTTACCACAAACAACTTACTCTGGCGCCCTAAAGCCAAAAGTACACCCAAAGGAAACGAAATAACTATACTAGTTACAGCCATTACCAAAGTTAGCAGTAAACCGTTCCATAAATTACTGTCTGCTGCTTGTAGTCCCAAACCACCACCAATTAACCATAGAATCACAGAAAAAGATATTGCCCATGCTAATGGTAGCCACCTATTTGGTATTTTCTTAACCAAACTCCCTATAGTTACACTCGTTAAACCCAAAATAATAAATATTGATACCCAGAGTCGCCAATACATTTGCTCTGGATAACGACCGACTAGAAATAGCTGTAGGTTGACAGCAATAACTTTCCATTGTGCGATAAACAATATCCAGGTAAAAATAGATTTGGCACCCCAAACAAGCAAAAATACACAAACAATAGTTAAAATACTATTGTACCAGGTGTCAAATAAATTTTTCCGCAACCATTTGATGATTTCATTTTGATTCACTTGCTTATCTTTCCTTAAGTTGAAAGGAACGGTTTAATGTGTTCATTGTTAAGGAGATAGTCAAACTTATAGTTAAATAAGTTATCATAATTAACAACATGACTTCTACTGCTTTACCAGTTTGATTAAAAGTGGTAGAAGCAACGAAGTAGATATCAGGATACCCAACTGCAATAGCTAAACTAGAGTTTTTGGCTATATTTAGGTATTGACTAGTTAAAGGTGGAATAATTACCCGTAAAGCTTGAGGAAGAATTACTAACCGCATTATTAACCCTGGTTTTAAACCCAAAGCACGTGCAGCTTCCCATTGTCCTCTAGCAACCGACTGAATACCTCCTCGAATAATTTCTGCAATAAATGCACCCGCATATAATGTTAATCCGAGAATTAATGCAGATAGTTCTGAAGAAATTTCGAGACCAAAAGGTAATTGTGTACCTTTGTTATTAAGATTGATTAAGCCAAAGAAAGAAATTTGATTTTCAAGTTTTGGCAAACTGATAAAAACGGCAAAATACCAAAAGAACAATTGTAAAAGTAACGGTGTGTTCCGTAATACTTCTACATAAACCAAAGCTAAATTACGTACTAACCAATTAGTCGATAACCGTGCGATTCCAACAACGGCGCCTACAATTGTTGCTAAAATGATTCCAATAATAGAAACTCGTAGTGAATTTAGTAGTCCAACTAGTAACGCACTATAATAAGAGTCAGTAGGGTTGTAAGGGATAAGAGTTTCACCAATATCAAAAGAAGCTTGCGATTGTAAAAAATCAAACCCAAAGCCAATTCCCAATAGTTCTAAATTATACGTCAGGTTATCCCATAAGATAAATACGACAATGGCAACGGTAAAAACAGAAATTAATTGAGCGGCAATGCTTAGAAATTTTCGATTACGCCAAAAATGAGTCATAATAAATGTTCAATGTGTGATAAAAAATTACCGGAAAGGTGGAGCAAAGAGAATTCCACCTTGGTTCCAAAGCTTATTTTTACCTCTTTCCAACTTCAACTCCGAATTTTTACCTAAATTGCGGTCATAAACTTCGCTATAATTACCCACATGTATAATAATACGTTTTACAAAATCATTAGAAAGTCCGGCGGCTTTTCCTAAATCACCTTCTGTACCTAATAAGCGCTTAATTTCTGGATTACTACTATTTGTTAACTGATTAACATTTTGAGAATTAACACCCAATTCTTCGGCATTAATCAAACTATTGATAGTCCATTTTACCACATCAAACCATTTAGTATCACCATTTTTAACAGCAGGTGCCAAAGGTTCTTTAGATATCAATAAATCTAAAACTGTATGTTCATTCGGTTTAGATAAAGTAGTGCGTCGAGAAACCAACTGCGAACGGTCAGAAGTAATAGCTTCACACCGACCTTGCTCATAAGTAGTAAAAACAGTATTAACATCTTCAAACACAATAGGTTTATAACTAATACCTCTTTGTCGCATTTGGTCGGCTAAATTTTGCTCGTTGGTAGTTCCAGTTTGCGTACAAACAGATTTACCTTTGAGGTCTTCCAAGTTTTTAATATTACTATTTTTCCTAACCATAATGCCTTGACCGTCGTAAAATATCACAGGTGCAAACTCCATACCAGTAGAAGTATCTCGACTAAAAGTCCAGGTGGTGTTACGACTTAATATATCAACCTCACCTGTTTGTACAGCAGTAAAACGTTCCTTCGCGTTTAAATTACGGTATTCAACTTTTTTCGGGTCATCGAATATGGCAGCAGCAATAGCACGACACACATCTACATCCAACCCTGCATATTCCCCGTTTGCCTTTACAAAACTAAACCCAGGTAACTGTCCACTAACACCGCAAACAAGTTTACCCCGACTTTTAATTGTATCTAGCCGACTTACAGTAGTACCACCTCGCAGGCGCCTGCTGCAAGCAGACATTGAAAGCATTACCGCTAAAATAGCAAATAATAAATACCATTTTCGATTCAACATTTATCCAACAACTCCTTTATGAGTATGTTAATAACTTTCTTATAGACCAAGAATATTACTATGATTTACTCTAATTAAGCTGGGTTTTTATGCAAAATCTCGTAGAAACCTCGTTTCTTGTTCGGCATCCTACAATGAAAACGACGATTTTGCGCTCCTATTCCAAATTTATAGGCATAAATCTCTCTTTTTTCAAGCATTGTACGTGTCAGTATAATATCTGTCACAAGTAACTATATATGGGAATACAGTTATATTATTTTGATTTTAACTAGCGTATTTGGGGAGGCGCCTTTAAAGTACGCGGTATCATGTTATTAGTAAGGAAAAAAAGAGAATGGCAGCTAACCAACAAGATTCAGTCGAAACCAGATTGAACCGTCTTGAAACCTTATTTGCAAACGTAGGTGAGATGGTAGTAGCGCAGAATAGCGCTATTAATACCTTGACAGAAAGGATGACCAACGCTATTGATACTTTAACTGTGAGGATGAATCAGCAAAGCAACGCTATCGACACCTTGACAGAAAGGATGAATCAGCAAAGCAACGCTATTGATACTTTAACTGTGAGAATGAACGAGCATAACGATACTATTGATGTGTTGGTCGAAAATATTAAAGAGTCGAATGAGAATTATCGTAACCTAAGCGAACAAACATATCTTAGATTTAGAGAATTATCAGAACAAGCTGCTGAGGATAGACAACAAGCTGCTATTGATCGTCAACAGGCAGAGCAAGACCGTCAAGCTTGGCAAGAAGAGTCACGGAGAGTGTGGGAATATCTTTTAGGGAAGCAAGGGACGTAAAGAAACTAGGTTTATATAGAAAAAGGCGCCTTCATTGAATTAATGGCGCCAACTTATGTTATGGAAAATATAATTACTTGTTGGGTTGGGGTGTCATACGCAGGTAAGGTTTAATTTCTTGATAACCTTTGGGGAATTTTTCTTTGAGAACTTCGGGGTCTTTAAGGGAGGGGACTATTACACAATCTTCACCGTCTTTCCAGTCAGCTGGTGTTGCTACACTGTAATTGTCGGTAAGTTGTAATGAGTCTATTACACGCAAAATTTCGTCAAAGTTACGTCCTGTACTAGGAGGATAAGTAAATGATAGACGTAATTTTTTTTCTGGATCGATTACAAATACAGAACGTACCGTTACTGTAGCTGCGGCATTTGGGTGAATCATATCGTAAAGTTCTGAGACTTTACGGTCAGGGTCAGCCAAAATAGGGTAGTTGAGTGATGTGCTTTGAGTTTCTTCAATATCACCTACCCAACCGTTGTGTGAGTCAACGTCGTCTACACTAAGGGCAATTGCTTTAACGTTACGCTTATCGAATTCGGGTTTGAGCTTTGCGACGGTTCCTAGTTCTGTGGTGCAAACTGGTGTAAAATCGGCTGGATGCGAGAATAAAATTACCCAGCTATCACCTGCCCAGTCGTAAAAGTTGATTTCACCGTGGGTTGATGCTTGAGTGAAGTTTGGTACTGTATCGCCTAAACGGAGAGCCATGAGAGATTCCCTGTACTTATGAAGCCATAATGTCTACTTAAAGCATCATGCCATAAAACCCGGTATTCCGACTGGACTAACGCTGTATATTACAAAATTTTAAGTATTTTTTCAACTTGTTTGCATTTTGACATATTACTTGAGAAACCAAGAAACCAGGTTTCTGGGTTTTTGTCAAGCATTGCGAATCATCCAAATTAAAGCAGAAAGAATAAAATCTATGGGAGGAATGGGATATTCTGATAAATCAAAGGTTACTGTGTTTTCTTCGAGCTTCATAAATCGCCATTGAGTACCACTAGTAACACTTCCATAAATAGTATTTACAGATTTATTTTTCATTTTATTAAATCGTTGGGCAGCAACCATTTCTGCTACACACTGTCCAATTCCAGACCTTAAATCTGATTTTTTTGCCTCTACAATTACAACTGCTGGAGCATCAATTTCTATTAGTTTAGGTGAGCGACTCAGTAAAAAATCACATATCCCGTTTAGCCCTACTGAACTATCAACATCAAACTCTTCTCCAGAAAAAATTCCAATTTGTTTCTCTAAGATTTTCCATACTTCTATTAGTATAGGAGAAATAATTAATTCTGAGCGAACTTTTTCGCTACCAGTTGCGATGGCAATTGGTAACACTTCTTCTAAATACTCTACAAGTTGTTGGGAAGGTTTGATTAGTTCGATATCGGGAATAAATCTCCTTCCTTCAACGGTGGTTAAACCGAAAGCTTCTTCTGCTTTTGTTATTGTTGTAAATTCGCTGTATGGCATATGTTTTGAGGGATAATTGGTATATAGTTATAGTAAACTTTAATTAACCAAAACCCTCAAACACATTTGTTATGCTGTTTTAATTGGGATAATGCCTTTATCGAAGATTTGATTGTCGGTTCCTATAACTGATATTTCGATTTTGTCTGCGTATACTTTATATGCGGCAAAGCTAAGTTTTTCTGCTGAATAAGCTGTCCATTCGTTTTTTCCTACGGGACGAGTTCCGGCGCCTCCTCCACAAATTAAATATGTAGTACCATTAATGGCGATGGTGCGTTCGTAATGATGTTCGTGTCCGTTAATATAGAGTTGGACGTTATGCTTGGTAAAGATGGGTGTGAATGCTTTGATAAATTCTGGGTTGCTTCCATATACTCCCGATGCATAAATAGGATGATGTCCATATACTATCTTCCAAGGCGCCTTTGATTTACTTAGTTCTGTATCTAACCAAGTTAGTTGAGTTTTAAAGTCAGCATTACCATTGGTATCAAGCACAAAAAATTGTACTGGGCCACGATTATAGGTATAATAGCGTCCTCCGTAGTTAAATGCAGCATATTTTAACTGTAAGTCACCATTGGCAGTTCTAATATCATGATTACCTAAAGCGGCTTGGAATTTAACGCCTTTTTTCAGTAGTTCCGCATAAGGACGCTCGAATACTGCGTTGATTTTTTCGATTTCGCCATTTGTATAGATATTATCCCCTGCTAACACAACTAAATCGTAAGGATTTTGAGAATGGTAGTTAGTCATGGCTTTTGCTACCGCATATTGTCCATTGTCACCTGTACCTGTATCTGCCACTGAAACAAATTGATACAATACTTTGTCATCAGATACAACAGGTTTGGTAACTTGAACTGAGTTATTATTCCGCACTTTTATTGCTGTAGCACAACCTGCAAAACCAGCGGAGATAGTACCAACCGTGCCGAGAAATAGAAATTTACGCCGTTTGAGCTTCATAATAGTTGATTATAAATGTACGTGGAAGAGCGAAATTGAATTGCAGAACAGTGCTAAATTAGGGCAAGGGTTGCAGCAATGTTGATTTGCACCCTGAAGTAAAAGTTCCATGTCCCAAGATAACCCAACCCCCCAACCACCAAACCCAAGAGGTCGTCAACAACGTTACCAGAGACGACTACCATTTTGGAAGGTAAAAATTATCCAATTTTTGCGAGGAACTATCGGAGTCTTAGAAACGACGGTAGTAAAACTTGAAGACCCATCATCAAGAGTGGGGGAGGGTATTATTGCTGCTTTAACTGGGATAATTGCTTTTGTCGCTGTAATTGTTGTATGGACGACTTCATCTTTTAATAGTAAACCAGCACCTCAAATTACAACGGTTCCACCAGAAACACCACCTGTCACCGTAACACCCGAACCTACACCAACTCCATTAGTCGAACAAACACCTTTACCACCTGTTGTTGAAACGGTGCCTGAACCACAAGTTGAAGAAACACCTCAACCAAAAATAGAACAAACACAAGAAGCAGAAGAGACTCCAGAACCAGTGCCGACACCGACACCGGAATTTATACCATTAACACCCGAACAAACACTTATAGCAGCAATCGAAAATAAAGTTTCACAAGTCAGTAATAATACCTTTTCAGGAATAGTAAAATCAATCAAAGCAAATTTTCGTAGTAGTAGTTTAATTGTCACAATAAGTGACGATTGGTACACACTCAAAAAATCGCAACAAGATAAACTAGCAGCAGAAATGTTCCAACGTTCGCAAGAATTAGATTTTACCCATTTAGAAATATTTGACTCTCAAGATAAACTCGTTGCTCGTAACCCAGTAGTTGGTAATGAAATGATTATCTTTCAACGTCAATTAACTTAAATGTCATTCTGAACGTAGTGAAGAATCTCAGTAGAAGTTAACACCGAAACAATATTTTCAAAATACTGATGGTAAGATAACATCCAGATTTTGATTAAATTAATAGTTATCTTATGTCTAAGCACGCATCTAAAATTGGTGGTTATTGGGAAGCTGTTTGGGGAAGTATCGCTGGTTCTGTAGTCTACTTTATTATTGGTAAAATTATATATTCTACTATTGAATTTCTTTCAAAAGTAATATTTAATTATTCTATGAGCGATATATATTTTAAGGTGATTTTAGCTGTAGATAATATTATTTTAGCAGCATTTATATTTTTTATATTTTTAGTTTTGTCTGTTATTTTCATAGGGATATATCTTTTCGCCAGAGCTATTGGTTGTAGATATGCTTTAACTTGGGGAAATTTTTCTGGCGCCAAACTAACGTGTAAATATTTATTGCGTTTTGATTTAGCGTTTATTTCGCTATGTGTATTGTTATTTATAATACTGGCGATACAATCTTTACTCGGAATAATGCAAGCTGAAATTATACATATAAATTTTTTATTGAGTTATTTTATAGTGTCGTTAATTATTCCTTCTTTTTTAGCACGGTGTTATTCAAATTTTCGGTTTTGCAAATTAATGTTGTAGAGACGCGATGTTCCTCGCGTCTCTACATGTTGTGGAATTACATGTTTAAATATTTGATGGCAGATTGTACATCTTTGTCACCACGTCCTGAACAGTTAATTACAATGCGAGGACTTCCTGTAAGTTGCCCGCAAAGTTTTTCTAGGTAAGCGATAGCATGAGATGTTTCTAACGCTGGAATAATTCCTTCTAAACGTGATAAACGTTGGAATGCATCTAATGCTTCGGCATCGGTAACGCTATAATATTCTGCGCGTCCCATATCTTTGAGAAAACTGTGTTCGGGACCAACACCAGGATAATCTAAACCTGCACTGACTGAGTGAGGTTCAATTACCTGTCCTTCTTCGTCTTGCAACAAGTAGCTCATCGACCCATGCAGTACACCAATTCTACCTTTGGTTAAAGTTGCTGCATGTTTGTCGGTATCAACTCCAAACCCTGCTGCTTCAACACCAATAATTCTAATGCTTTGTTCATCGATAAATTCGTGGAATAAACCCATCGCATTAGAACCACCACCTACGCAGGCAATTAAAATATCGGGTAAACCACCCCATTTTTCCATTGCTTGTGCGCGTGTTTCTTGTCCGATAACAGCATGAAAGTCACGAACCATCATTGGATATGGGTGAGGACCTGCTACTGAACCCAGAATATAGTGAGTTGTTTCGACGTTTGTTACCCAGTCACGAATTGCTTCGGAAGTGGCATCTTTAAGTGTACCTGTACCTGCTTCGACTGGACGTACTTCGGCGCCCATTAATTTCATTCTAAATACATTTAATGATTGGCGTTCCATATCGTGAACACCCATATATATGATGCATTCCAATCCAAAACGCGCACATACTGTTGCAGTTGCTACTCCATGTTGTCCGGCGCCTGTTTCAGCAATAATCCGCTTTTTACCCATGCGTTTAGCTAGTAGCACTTGACCTAACGCATTATTAATTTTATGAGCGCCTGTATGATTTAAATCTTCACGTTTTAAGTAAATTTGTGGTGTTACACCTGAGCGTGCATAATACTCACTCAAACGTTCAGCAAAATATAAAGGAGTTGCACGTCCTACATAGTCGCGCAATAGTTGCTGTAACTCAACTTGAAAACCTGGTTCATTACGATATTGTTGATACGCAGCTTCTAATTCAAATAAAGCTGGCATTAACGTTTCGGGTACATATTTACCACCGAAACGTCCAAAGCGTCCTTGTGCATCAGGACGCTGCATAACTTGATTGGGGTTAATGGGTGTAATGGTCACGGTTAGTTTTCCACAATTACGGAACGTACCTAATTATAGGCAATTTATCCGGATGGGTAATGACGTATTTTTGGCATTCGGCGCCTCGATATTGACTCATTCATAATTATAATCAATATCAATATAATGATTTCATTGCCCGACACCCTTGAAGGGTGAGGCTATACGAACAAAGCCTGCCTTCGCAGGCTAGAAGTACTTTGTTTTCGTGTTGATGATAAAAATATATGTTTATTGAAAAGGTTTGAATTAAATATTAATACGTAGATATTAAGATGTGAATGTAATGATTTTATTGACTTTCGTGCTTTAATATGAAGCCAAGTTCATAAAGTTGCCAAAATGGCAACACGATTACTTGATGTTTGTTATTAATGTACATATCAGGGAATTCCGAATGGTATCTATCGGTTTTTTACAGCTATCTAAGTAAAATTAAATATTAAATTTTTGTTATAAATTTCTCATATAAAGGAGTATTTAGAATTGCAAAAAAGGTGTGAAAGAAACCGAAAGCGCTCTAAACGGAGGGCAATATTTTGTCCAACACATAAATGTTACTTAGATAGCGTTAGTCAAAAATATCCACTGAGTGTAATCAATTCAGATGAGAGTTGGTTGGAAGAATTTTGGTGCGAACAATGCCAAAAAAGTCAGTGGTATCGCACGCAGAAAAAAGACTATGGTTATGAAATTTCAGCAGTAGTAAAATAATACTGATGGTTATGAATCGTTGGAAATCTTTGTTGTTGACGCTTGTAATTAGTAATGCAGTGCTTTGGAGTGCAGCTTTATTATATATGAGTCGCGCAAAGCCTAAATATACTAGTGATTGGACTATTAATGTTTTAGGTACAGCGTCTAGTTCTAATATAAATATTCCTGAAATTGGACAAGCTACTTCACAAGATGCTTCTGCTTATGCTGGCATTACTTATGACCCCAGAGAAAATTATAAAGCGATTGCTACGAGTGAGCAGGTTTTGAATTTAGCAGCTAAAAGTGCCAATATGAATACTACAACTTTTGGGGCGCCTAAAATTAAGATTATTGATAACACAACACTAATGAGGTTTGAGTTTCAGGGTAAAACACCTGCTGAAGCGCAAAAGAAATCTCAAGCTTTTTATAATACATTAACACTACAAATTAACAAGCTGAGGAGTGATGATATTGCTCAACAGAATGCTCGGTTACAAATTGGAATAGAAAATTCACGTCAAAAGCTCAAAGCTGCACAGCAAAAGCTTTCTGAGTATAGAGTGACTTCTGGTCTGAGTGCTAACGAGCAACTGAGTAACTTGGCTATTAATATTGAAACATTGCGGAAGCAACGAGCAGAATTAATAGCTCAAGAAAAACAATCTAGTGCGCGTGTACTTAAGCTTCGGCAAGATTTGAATTTATCTTCAGAGCAAGCAGGTGATGCATTCGTTTTACAAGCTGACCAACTGTTTCAAAAGTATTTACTTAGTTACAATGATGCGAAATCAAAGTCTGTAATTTTAGAAGCTAAGTTTTTACCTAGTCATCCATCGGTAATTAATCAGAATGCTGAGGTGCAACAAGCTGAGTTAGCTTTGACGAATAGAGCCAAAATACTACTAAAACGTCCATTCGATATTACAGCTATAGAGCAATTCAATTTTAGTGATAATGAGTCTTCGGGACCAAAGCGTGCAGCATTATCAGAGAAATTAGTCACAACCGATGTTGAGAAGCAAGGACTGAGAGCGCAAATTCTAGGACTTAATCAGCAAATAGGTCAATTAGAGTACAGATTAAAAGTTTTATCGCAGCGTCAGTCTAAGTTAGAAGATTTGAAACGTGATGTACAGATTGCTGAAGCTGTGTTCTCATCTACTATTGCCCGCTTAGACATGGCAAAATCTAGTGTGTCTTCTGCTTATCCGCAAATTCAATTATTGTCCCATCCAAGTTTACCTGAATCTGGAACTGGAGCAAATCGGAATTTGATATTACTCGGCGCCGGATTTGGTTCAATATTACTAAGCAGTGGTTTAGCTAGACTTTTACAGAACAAAGTACCAAAAACAGATTATTTACTTACAGATAATATTTTGAACGGTAAAAAGACAAAAATTTATGAAACCTCTGAACATTGAAGAATCTTTAATTTGGTATTTTATACTGTTTACCTATGTTATCTATGCTTTGGGTCTGTTATTTCCTGCTACTGCGTTACTTGCTTGGGTTTTATTTTTCTTAGTGATTAGAAGAAGTAAGTCTATATGTGTATCTTGGCGCCTGTGGATGTGGTGCATATGTATGGTGGTGATTTTATTTGCTACATATATGGGTATTGATGACTTTAAACTTGGTGCAAACGCTCAACTTCGAGGAACACTAGGTTGGTTGACTACTTCTGCTGTGTTTGCACTGTTTGTTTTAAGTGGGTGTTTAAATATTAGACCACAGTTAATTTATCGTGCTGTGTGTATATTGTGTTTGCAAAGCTTAGTTGCTATACCCATTACGTTTATTGCTTATCAGTTGAATTTACCAGATATTCTTTACTCTTCTCCGGTTGAAAGATTTATTCAGAATGGACCAATATTTTACCAAGTGGGTTTTTATGCAATTGATTATGATACTCAAAGTCTACGTTTATTTCTGTTTGCACCTTGGTGTCCTGCTTTGGGGTTAATTGGCAATATCTACTTTTTTTTGGCATTAGAAGAGAAAAATAGATTTTGGCGGTATATTGGAATAATTGGTGCCGTTGCCATGAGTATTGTATCAGTTTCACGTTCTGCGTTTGTAGCGTTGCCAATTGTTTTGGTATTAACTTGGTTATTACGAAACTTATTTAAACCGAAAATACAGGTGATTAGTGGTTTAGTTTGTTTTTTATCAGGTATATTTAGCACAAACTTGTTAGAACTATTTAAAAATACATCTGAAGAATTTAGTTCATCACGAGCTAGTTCTTCGAGAGTTCGTTCTGCACTCGTAAGAATTGCCTTAGACCGTTGGAAAGAAGCGAAAATATGGGGTCACGGTACACAAGACCCAGGTCCCAAAGTCGTTGCAAATTTACCAATAGGTTCACATCATACTTGGGCAGGATTATTATTTGCAAAAGGTGCTATCGGATTTTTAGCTTTTATGCTACCGTTTGTAATTAGTTTTTTTGATTTGGCTTTAAAGTCTTATACAAGTAAAGTCGCTAAAGTTAGTTTGAGTGTTTTACTAATTTTATTAATATTTTCTTTTGGGGAACAAGTTGATATATTAGGTTATCTTTGTTTTCCAGGATTAATATTAATTGGTATGGGATTACAAGAAAAACCAAGTTATTTATTTGATTTTTTCAATAATTTAAATAATGCTAATATCTAAAGTACGACAGAAAATTTTCAATAAAATATCATATCAATTATCAAATCAGTTTATTCGTAACATTGGCTGGCTTGGTGGCGCCGAATTAGTAAATCGTGTGTTTCGTTTAGGTACTACAGTAGTATTAGCACGTACTCTTAGCCCTCAAGATTATGGGTTAGCTGCTATAGTTTTAACTACTCAGGATATTACTAACCCATATTCCGCACTTCAAAATATAGCATAAAATACTACATATTTACTTAGAGTAAGTGCGTCACTAAAAATACCTTGTATTTCCTAAGTAAATTAATATCTTGTGTCTAACGGGAAAAGTCGTAAAAACAAAATGAAGAGTGTACAAGTATACCAATAATTAAAAATGGCTCTTAATTAATTCAGTAATTATTTTAACTATAGTTGAAGTATTATTACTTAAAAATTGACATATGATTCTTTGAATGGCGCCAAAAATTGCTTAACTTAATTTCAATTTTCTGATAAGGAGCCTAAACGCTTTGGTAGAAATGCTCTTCCGGAGAAGCACGTTTGTACATCTAACTGTAAATAGCCATCGATAGTTAGTTACAATCTCAAATACAAATACTGTAAACAAAACAAGATTTTCCTTAAAACTCATAACAAATATTTTTTAAAATCTTACTAAAATCTAAACCAATAATACTAAAAAAGTTTTGAATTTTAGCGGAAGTTGTAGCTGTGAGCTACAACGACGATACGGCGCCTGTAATAAAGTAAATGAATCATAATATTATAATTTAATTTTGACTATAAAAGGAATGTGTAAAAAATGTAAAAAAGCGCAAAAAAGTACATATATCAGAATTATTCATAACAGCGCAGCGTGATGGGGGAGGGCTGCCGCCCGTCCCCCAAACCCCCTCCGGGTACCTATTTTTGAATGACTTGGCTTCACTGTCGTTCAGCCAGTCAATTCAAAAACAGGTTAAACAATTATAAAAAACAGGCTTATTAAAGCGATGAGTGAACTTTTATATCATAATTTATTAAAATCTAAAAATAGATGAATTATCATGTTGTACTAGGCCTAAAAATATTAATGATAATTCATGATAATTCATGATAATTATTTATAAAAATTTTGCCTGTCGTTATAACATTTTTAGTGATATTGTCTACATAAAAAATCAAAATTTTACTTTAAATAAATTTCCAAATTTTTAATATGCTACCATCAAAGAAAACTACGTTAACGTTCACAACTCATAAAACAAGTTCACATTCTACTCGTTTGAAGTATAACGTGTGCATATGAAAGAATCAAAATTAGATGCACTCAACCACCAATAAGTGCGCGGTATTTTTACAAAAACTAGATAGGGAGAGCCGGATAAGTTGAAAATTAAATCTATATTGCCCAAACTTATTGAGTATTTTATTTTACTACGTATTAATTTTAAATTTGCTTATACGCAGTTACTGTTTTGACATTAAATTTGATAGGCAAAATATGAATAAGCAGACCGGAGCAAAATAAATCTATATTACGAAGTAATTATTAGGTTGCTCGCGCTTATCAGTACTTGATTTTAAACTTTTTGCTCCCACCAGAACGTACATTATTTTAGTGTGCCGACCAACCGCGCGGTAGCACTCGTGAGACAATTAAAAAAACTCAAAAATATTTTAGAGGTAAAAAATGTCTCCAACATCAGAAGCAAAAATTAAGAATATTGACCATCTAGGAATCGTAGCTGGGCTAATTGATGAAATAGGAATAGTTGAAACAATTAATTCCAAATTAGGAATAGACTCTCGTGAGAAGATTGCAGCGGGAATAATGGTTAAAGCTATTTTAATCAATGGATTAGGGTTTGTATCAAGACCTTTATATTTATTCGAGCAGTTTTTTGATGATAAAGCAATTGAGATATTATTGGGCGAAGATGTAGAAAGCGATTATCTTAACGACGATAAAATTGGAAGAGTCATGGATAATTTATATAAATACGGATTGAATAATCTGTTTATAGAAATTGTCTTATCAGTAATTAAAAAATTTAAAATAGATACAAAGTATTCACATTTAGATGCAACATCATTTCATTTGCATGGAGAGTATAAAAGCGAAATTAATCAAGAAGAGCAAGAAGAAATTACTAAAGAAAGACCAATATTTATAACCAAAGGATATTCTCGTGACCACAGACCAGATTTAAAACAATGTGTTTTAGATTTGATAACGAGTAGTGATGGAGATATACCATTATTAATGAGAGCAGGAGATGGTAATGAAGCAGATAAAGCGGTATTTGGTAAAATTTTAGCAGAGTTTAAAAAACAAATAGTTTTTGACAGTATCATGGTTTGTGACAGTGCATTGTATACGCAAGAAAACCTTAAGTTGATTGAGCATTTAAAATGGATTAGCAGAGTACCGATGACGATAAAAAAAGCGCAAGAATTAGTTCAGTCTGTAAATACGGAGGAGATGGAAGAGATAAAGAAAATAGAAGATATAGAAGAGATGGATACAGAAGAAAGGGAGAAAAGAGAAAAGATATATCGAGATTTAGAAGGCTACAAATGGAAAGAAGAAATAGTTAATTATGGTGCTGTTCAGCAAATTTGGCTAATAGTAGAAAGTCAAAAAAGAAAAAATAGCGATTTAGAAAAGCTAGAGAAAAAGATAAAAAAAGAAAAAGTTAAAGTTGAAAAGTTGCTGAAAGAGTTGAAAAAAGAAGATTTTGAAACTCCAGAGCAAGCGCGGTATAAATTAAAAGGGGTCAACAAAAAGTTGAAATTCTTTGAAATTAAAGAAGTTAAACTTATTGAAAGTAAGTCAAAAGATAATAAAACTATTTATAAAATTGAAGGAGTGGGTCAGGAAAAATTAACAGAGATAGAAATACGGAAAAAAGAAGCTGGAAGATTTATTTTAGCTACTAATCTAGTTGAGGACGGCGAAAAATTAAAACCATCAGAAATTATTACAACTTATAAAAATCAACAGTCTTGCGAGAGAGGATTTAGATTTCTAAAAGACCCTCTATTTTTTGCCGATAGTTTTTTTGTTGAAAATCCTGAAAGAATCGAGACGATGCTATTTTTAATGTCTTTATGTTTGCTGGTCTATAACCTTGGTCAAAGGGAACTGAGAAATAGCTTAAAAAGAATTAAAATCGGAATCAAGAATCAATTAGGAAAGCTAACTTTATCTCCGACATTAAGATGGGTATTTCAATGTTTTCAAGGAATTCATCTTTTAACTTTAAATAGTGTTAATCAAATTGTTAATTTAACAACAGAACGTCAGTTTATTTTGAGTTGTCTACCATCATCTTGCCAAAAATATTATTTGCTTTCTTAAGTTTAACAAGGTTTTGAAAGTGAATAAAAATTTATCAACATTCAAAGGAACAGTAATTGCTCCTCAAATTTTTAATGCTTATAAAATCTATTTTATGAGCCAAATCTTTTACATTTGATTATTTATTTTTAAAAGTATATTCGTTCAGCACTCTATTTCTTCGTCATCATGAATTTTTGCTTTTTCCTTGGTTGTAATCTTTTGTACTTCAAATTGAAGTGCGGAATGTGGGTTACTAATGTATTCACGCTTAATTCTGGAATTGGAAACAAAATTATTCATGCTGATGAAAAAGATGTTGAAACTTTAGCAAATACAGCATATTGGTTAAATTGGATTATTTGCTCTGCATTATTTACACTTCAATGTATTGCAGCATATCCAATTGCATTCTTTTACAACGAGCAAAAACTGATTTTACCAATATGTACAGTTGCTCTAATTTATTTAATGATTCCCATTTTTTCTACTCAAAATGCTTTTAATAATAGAGAAAATAAACTCAAGGTGACAGCTATATGTAATGCTCTACAGTCAATAACCGCGAATATTGCCGCGATCTCATTTGCTTTATTTGGTTTTGGAATGTGGTCACTTGTACTACCCGCAGTTTTAACGACTCCTATTTGGATTGTAGTTAATTATAAGTACCAACCCTGGCGCCCAAGTGGAGAGTATTCTTTGCATCGTTGGCAAGAAATTGTTAAGTAT
Source organism: Calothrix sp. PCC 7716 (assembly GCF_019977735.1). Lineage (GTDB taxonomy): Bacteria > Cyanobacteriota > Cyanobacteriia > Cyanobacteriales > Nostocaceae > Dulcicalothrix. The sequence continues at coordinate 9,744,350 of NZ_AP025018.1, forward strand.
GGTAAAGATATTCTTGGTTCAGAGATACTCGATAAAGTTAGAGCCAACTTAGATTACTTTTTAATTGGACGTTTTTTGGGGGTTGAAGCGTTAGGGTTATATTTCTTTGCTTTTAACGCTGGTTTAGGAATTAGTCTAAATGTTATTAATGCAATGGTTTGGCCTTTGTTCCCGCATCTCTGCGCGGCAAGACAAGATTCTGTGCAATTCAAAAATAGATACTTTGGCAGTCTTAGAACAATTGCACTGGTAATTGTACCACTGGTATTGCTACAGTCGAGTTTGGCGCCGTTTTATGTACCAATTGTTTTTAGTTCCAAATGGGTAGCGGCAATACCTATATTAGTAATTATTTGTCTTTCGGCAATACCACGTCCGTTCGCGGCTGCTGCTGCAATGTTACTCCAAGCAGTTGATAAAGGTTGGATAAATCTCTGTTGGAGTATGACTTTTACTCTGGTATTTGCAATTAGCTTACTCATTGGTATGCAGTGGGGAAGTATTGGTGTAGCAACCGCAGTATTAATGACTCATGCAGGCGCCATGCCGATATTTTCGATTTGGGCGACTAGATACGTATTAGCTAAGGAGCGTGTATGATTCCAACGGTAACTGTTGTAATGCCCGCTTATAACTCATCAGAGTATTTACGCGAAAGTATTGAATCTGTTTTAGCTCAGACATTTAAAAATTTTGAACTACTAGTAATTGATGATGGGTCTATAGATAACACTCCTCAAATAGTGCGTTCTTATATCAAGCGAGATAGTCGAGTCAAGCTGATATCACAAACTAATCAAGGTGTATCTGCTACTCGTAACCGAGGAATTAGTTTATCCAAGTCAGAATATATTGCCTTTATAGACGCTGATGACACATGGTTTCCAGAAAAGCTTAACAGTCATATTGAAAGCTTTAAGCGAGATAAAAATCTTGGTGTAAGTTTTGCAAGAGTGACATTGTTAAACACCAAAGGTAAGTTAGCAGGAATTGCTACAGCACGCTTGACTAAATTAAAACCTCAACACTTTTTATATGAAAATCCCACAATTACAGTGTCTAATCTTGTGGTGAAGCGAGAAGTATTTGAAAGTATTGGGAATTTTGACACGAGTATGAATTATGCAGAAGATTTAGATTTTTTACTACGAGTCATTACGAGTAACAAATGGAAAATAGAAGGTTTCAACAAAATTTTAATGGCATACCGCACAACCACATCAGGTTTATCTTCAAATTTATATCATATGGAAGAAGGATGGGAAATATTAGCTGCTAAGGCAAACTCATATGCACCAGATTTAATTAATAAACATTATTGGTATGCGCGTAGTATTCATTTACGCTATTTAGCCCGTAGAGCTTTACGTTTACGTCTCCCTTCTAAAGTTAGTGTTGATTTTATGACACGCGGTTTAATGTCTAATTGGCAAATTATATTTCGAGAACCACGTCGAACTATTTTGACCATGTTAGCTGTTTATGGAAAAGATTTAATTAAGTTAAAAATTTAACCATGAAAATTTGTTACCTCATCCAAACTCATAAAAACATCCAACAAATATATAGACTAGTCAAAGTCATCAAAACTTCTAGTCCCCAATCATACATTTACATAATTCATAGCCCTACAAAATTCAAACTCACTCAGGAACAATTTTCAGAATTCAGCAACATTCAAATAACTAACATTGCAACCCAATTAGGAGACTTTTCATTAACTCAAGGCTACTTTGACTGTATAGAATTTTTAATCAAACATAATATTGACTTTGACTGGTTAATCAATCTTTCAGGTCAAGACTATCCAACTCAACCGCTATTCAAAATTGAAAAATTTCTACAAAACACGAGTTACGATGCTTTCGCTGAATATTTCGACGCACTTTCACTACAAAACCCTTGGCAGATAGGACTTGGGCGCCAGCGTTACTTCTATCACTATTGGCGTGCATCTCAAGAATTGACTAATTGGCAAAAAATATTAATTAAGCCAATTAAAAATTTAGTCAATGCATCACCATTCAAAGTTAAAATTGAAACCTCTTACGCTCTCGCTATTGGTAAAGAACTCAAACATACACCGTTTCACCAGAAATACATTTGTTATGGTGGCTCATACTTTGTGACTTTATCAAAGAAATGTGTGATGTATTTGTATGAAGTGTTTAGTACGAACAAGTATTTAATTCAACATTATCAACAAGCGAGTCAAGCAGAAGAATCATTGATTCAAACAATTTTAGTAAACAGTGATTTATTCCGGATATCAAATACTAATCATCGTTATATTGATTTTAAGGGCAGTAAGTATGGACACCCACGCATACTCACAATTCAAGATTACGATTCGCTATTAAACAAAGAAATTCATTTTGCCCGCAAGTTTGATATTCATCAAGATACTAAAATTTTAGACTTACTCGACAAATTAATATGCCGATAGTATCAGTCATCGTGCCTGCATATAATTGTGAATCAACAATTATTGAAACAATCGTCTCAATTCAAAACCAAACTCTATTTGATATAGAAATAATTGTCATAAATGATGGTTCTACCGATAGCACCCTAGACCGTTTAATGACTATTCAAGATAAACGCTTAAAAATCTTGAACTACGAAAACTCTGGATTACCAACTGCGCGAAACCGTGGAATAGCTCACGCTACTAGTCCATATATATCATTTATTGATGCAGATGACTTATGGGCGCCAGATAAATTAGAGTTACAAGTAGCTGCACTAAAAAGTCATCCCAACGCAGGAGTCGCGTATAGTTGGACTATCTGCATGGATAACGAAGGCAAAAACTTTTATCCTGGAGTTCAAGCAAGTTACCAAGGAAATGTCTTTTCTAACTTACTTGTCTGTAACTTCATTGCAAGCGGTTCTAATGTACTGCTAACTCGACAAGTAATCGATGCAGTAGGTGAATTTGACAGTACATTAAAATCGTGCGAAGACTGGGACTACTGGTTAAGAGTTGCACGTTCTTGGGAATTTGTAGTAGTCCCAAAACCTCAAATTATCTACCGCTTATCGAGTGGCGCCATGTCTAGCAAAATAGACGTAATGGAAAAATACCAATTACTAGTCCTCGAAAAAGCATTCACAGAGGCGCCTTCTGAATACCAACACCTCAAAAAACAAGGACAGTCATATATATATCAATTTTTGACACACCTCTGTTTAACTCGTGCCAAAAATAAAGGCGCCGTTACAGCAACAAAAAACCTATGGAAATCAATAAATCTTTATCCAAAAACTTTATTAACTCTAAAAACACAAAAACTAATCATTAAATTATTAATCGCACAAACTAGAAACCGGGTTTCTGTTCGATAACTTGTAATAAAAATGAAAATTTTGCATAGAAACCCAGTTTCTTTATACCTTGTAACATTAAAAATATGCCTCAAATTTCAGTAATTATTCCTGCCTACAACGCACAAAAAACAATCATAGAAACCATAAATTCGGTTCAAAAACAAACCATACAAGACATTGAAATAATAGTGGTCAATGATGGTTCAACCGATAACACGCAAACTCTACTTCAAACTATTAACGATTCACGACTAAAAATAATTTCATCGCAAAACGAAAGAGTATCTGCCGCGCGTAACAAAGGAATAAAAGCAGCGCAAAGCGAATTTATTGCATTACTAGACGCTGATGACTTATGGACAAACGATAAACTAGAGCTTCAACTGGCTAAAATGATTGCAAACCCAGATGTAGCAGTAGTTTACAGTTGGACGGATGAAATAGATGAAAGCGGGAGAAAAAGCTACCCAGGCGCCCGTTTATATTTAGAAGGGGATGTGTATCAAGAATTACTAATAGTAAATTTCTTAGCAAATGGCTCAACTCCCTTAATACGCAAACAAGCCATAGAAACAGTTTCAGGATTCAACGTCAACTTAGAATATGGTGAAGACTGGGAATTTTATATTCGACTAGCAGCAAAATATAAATTTGCCGTCGTTCCCAAACAACAAGTCTTTTACCGTAAATCATCTACTAGTGCAACATCAAAAGTTGCCGTCATGGAAAAAAACCTATTAATAACATTAGATGTAATCTACCAATTAGTCCCTTCACATTTGCAGCACTTAAAAAAACAAAGTTTGGCAGCTTTATATCATTACCTAACAGCAGCATACTTCGCACACGTCAAGAACACCAATGATATAGACATAGTTGGTAAAAAACTTTGGAAATCAATTACTCTCAACCCAAAATACCTTCTTGAACCAGTTACAAGGTTCTACTTCTTCAAATGGCTATTAATGAAACTCCTCACACCTCAACTTATCAAACACCTCCTCTCTCTGCGCTCTCTGTGCCTCTGTGGTAAAAAACTCTTTATTATCAAAGATGAATTACAATCCTAAAGTCTCAGTTATTATTCCTGTATACGGCGCCGAAAAATTCATTGCCAAAACGCTTGAATCAGTAATAAATCAAACATACCGCAACATAGAAATACTGATTATTGACGATGAAACCCGTGATAACAGCATTGAAATATGTAAACAATTTAACGACGCACGTATTAAAATTATCAGCCAAAAAAATCGTGGTTTAGCAGGTGCCAGAAATACTGGTATACGCAACGCCCAAGGTGAGTACCTAGCATTTATTGATGCAGATGACTTATGGCGCCCTCATAAATTAGAAAGACACATCACCCATTTAACTTTTAACCCTCATATAGGAGTAAGCTTCAGTCGTTCACAATTTATTGACGAGAACGATAATCCTTTGGGTATTTATCAAATGTCAAAGTTAAGCGATATCACACCGTTAGACTTTTGGTGTCGCTCTCCTATCGGTAACGGTTCAGCAGGAGTATTTAGGCGCCGAGTGTTTGATGATATAAAATTTCAAAGTAACCTCTACGGCACAACAGAAGACTTTTATTTTGATGACAACTTTCGTGAGTCAGAAGACGTAGAGTGCTGGTTACGGATATCTATTCAGACACAATGGCAAATAGAAGGTATTGCAGAAGACCTGACACTCTATAGAATTCACCCCAAAGGATTATCAGCAGATATCACTAAAATGATGGAGTCTTGGTATAAACTAATCGAGAAAGTCCGCTCTTATGCACCAACAGAAATGGAAGAGTGGGAAAAACCAGCAATTGCATATAGACTTAGGTATTTAGCACGTCGAGCAGTCACTCTCCAAGCAGGTTGGACAAGTATGAATCTACTACATCGTGCCCTAACTACCTACTGGCAAATTTTACTCGAAGAACCACGACGAACTTGCATTACAGGCGCCGCAGCTTATTTCTTGTGTATTCTACCAAAACCAATATACTCACAAATTCAAAAGCTAGCTTTATCCATCACAGGAGCAAATCAAAAAACTAGAATTAACCAGGAACAAAATGCGGTTACTTCGTAAATTTTTACCTATTACAGCAGTAATTATTTTGATTGTATTATTCAACACTCAAAGTAATTCAATAAATTTAGTATTAGGAACAGGTAATGTTGCTATAGGAGGAGGTGGTTATGTGACGGGTATTTACTTACATTCAAAACAACGCGATTTAGTTTATATAAAAACAGATGTCGGTGGATTTTATCGTTGGAATTCTACGAATCAAAGTTGGATTCCTTTAACAGATCATTTTCCTTTAGAACGGGTAAATTATTACGGAGGAGAAGCTATTGCACTTGACCCGCAAAACCCTAATACTGTTTATATTGCTGTTGGTAAATATGCGAGTGACTGGTGGCAGCATAAAGGAACTATTTTTAAATCAACTAATCAAGGCAAGACTTGGCAGAAATTAAATTTAGATTTAAAGATGGGTGGTAACGAACCTCAACGCTGGACTGGCGAACGACTTGCAATTAATCCTTTTAATTCTCAACTACTTTTATTCGGTTCACGTAAAAATGGCTTGTGGATATCACATAATAGTGGTAAAACTTGGAGTCAAGTCAAATCATTTCCTGGTAAGCTCAAAGATAATCTTGGTATTACAGTAATTACATTTAATCCAAGTGTTCGTAATCAAGTTTATGCGGTAGTATATGATGATGGAATTTACCAATCTAATGATTTGGGCATTACTTGGCAAAAGCTTCTTAATAGTCCAGCCCAAGCTAATCGTTTAGCAATTAGAGGTAATACACTTTATGTCACACATAGTTCTGGCGTTAGTAAATACTCTAATGGTAAATGGAGTAATATTACACCCGCAAATAATCAAACTGCATTTAATGCCTTAACAATAAACCCATCCAACTCTAACGAAATAATTGTAACTACGCTTACAGAAAAAGCCTTACAAATTTATCATTCACGTAATAAAGGCGCCACTTGGAAACTTCAAAACCGTAAAACAATAAGTAGTGTTCCTTGGTGGTCAGATTACATGTTGTCTAACCCTTCGGTTGCAGCGATTGAATTTGACACACACGTTAAAAACCGAGTCTGGATGACCGACTGGTATGGTATTTGGCGTACAGATAATATCAACACCAATCAAGTTGTTTGGAATAATTATCAAAAAGGACACGAAGAAGTAGTAACTTTTGGTTTAGTTTCACCTCCAGTCGGGGCGCCATTAATAAGTGCATTAAGCGATGTGGAAGGATTTTATCATGAACAACTAGATGTTTACCCATCAAGAATGCTTGGTAGTCAAGATAAACGTCATAATCTGTTTCAAGACACCTATAGCATAGCTTACTGCGAAACTAACCCAAAACGAATGGTGCGCGTTGGAGGTAATCGTTTTAATAATACCTATGGAGGCGCCACTTCTGATGATGGGGGTAAGACATGGAGACAGTTTGCTTCATTTCCAGAAAAAATTATGCCTACACGTGTCGCCATGTCAGCAACCGACCCGAACTTATTTATTATTACAGTCAGTAACGGTCAACCACTGCGAACTACAAATAATGGTGCCACTTGGCAGAAAGTATCAGGACTACCTAATGGATTTAATGCCCCTTGGAATTGGAGTCAACCATTAGCAGCAGACAAAGTAAGCGGTAACACCTTTTATTACTATAGTAACAGTAAACTTTACCGCAGCGATAATGGTGGCGCCTCATTTAATATCGCATCCACATCCATACCCCACGCTGACTGGCACTCATTAAAAACAGTCCCACTCGTTAAAGGTGAATTATGGTTAAGTTTAGATAACCAAGGACTTTATCATTCCACCGACTCAGGCAAAACCTTTTTACCCATAAAATCAGTAAAAGGCGCCCATCTATTTAGTGTTGGTAAAGCAAAAAACAACAGTAAAATTCCAACATTGTACTTATACGGTAAAATTTCTAAATTAAAAAATGGCATCTTTCGTTCTGTAGACCAAGGAAAAACATGGAAAAGAATTGGTGATAGTAAAAAACCTATCGGAAACGACCCAAATGTTATGGAAGCAAGTAGACAAAAATTTGGTTTAGTTTTTATTGGCACCAATGGTAGAGGTATTTATTACGTTAATTAAAGAAAAAATCCCCCTAAATTCTCCTTAATAAGGGGGACTTAAAAAAAATCTTAGCCCCCCTTATTAAGGGGGTTGGGGGTTGGGGGGATTAAACTCTAAATTACGAAAGAAACTTAACATGCACAAATTTGAAGAACTTTCATTACTTGGAATAAAATTCCATAAACTCAAAGTCAATGAACTCATCAACTATATAGTTACCTCAGCGCAACAAAACAAAAAAACAATAGTAGGTAACGTCAACGTTAGAGCAATAAACTTTGCCTATGAACTACCCTGGTATAAAAACTTTATTAACAAATCTGATGTTGTCTTTTGTGATGGTTTTGGTGTATTACTCGGCGCCAAAATGTGTGGTCATTGTCTAAACTCATCTAACCGCATGACTTGTCCTGACTACATCGAAAACCTTGCTTCTTCATGCGAAAAAGCAAATGTTTCTTTGTTCTTACTTGCAGGTAAACCAGGTGTAGCAGAACAAGCCGTTGAAAAGCTTCGACTTATTGCACCTAATCTAAAAATTGACTCGCATCATGGCTACTTCGACAAGTCAGGTGTAGAAAATGAATTAGTTATCAAGCGAATTAATCAATTTCAGCCCGATGTATTATATGTAGGCTTCGGTATGCCCGTACAAGAACGCTGGATTCTTAATAATTCAGCCCGTATTAACGCAAAAGTCTTTTTACCACTAGGTGCCTGTCTTGATTTTTACACAGGTGCCGTTTATCGCGGTCCACGTTGGATGACTAACAGAGGACTTGAATGGTTAATACCAATTTAATATGAAGCTGCATAGAAAAGCGCTTCTAAAATAAAGTTGTAAGAGGAGACAGACATAACCTGTTCAAGTGTAAGTTGGTCAAACAACTCTTGGATGCAATTACGTAAATCTTGCAACGAAGAAAACAGTTTATTTTTAAGTGGTTTTTTAAGTAATTCCCAAAGTCTTTCAATTGGATTAAGTTCAGGGGAATGTGGCGGTTGGAGCAGAGGGATAATATTTTCAGGCCAACGAATTGCAGAACTTGTATGGGCAGGCGCCTGGTCAATCTGTAAAATTGCATAATCGGAGCCTAATTCGTGAGATAGCCAATCCAAGAACTCTTGAAAGTATTCACCATTGAGTTTAGGAGACTCGTATAAATAATGTTCTCCCGTTAAGGGTTCGATGGCGCCATATATCCAAAAATTGTCTCGTCCCCATGCAACAGGTACAGTCGGTTTTATTCCAGGAGCGGTAATAACTTTACCTGTCTGTGTTTTCAAACCAAGTCTGGTTTCATCTTGACAAAAATAACGAATGCATCTGCCTTGTGCTAGAAGGGTTTCCAGGCTCAACAGCACCGTACCAAGTTTTTTTTAAAGCCTTGTACTACTTCTTCGTCTTGCTTGTGACTTTTAGGGCGTGGAGCTTTAAGTTTTGCTCCAAATCGATATCTTACCCATGCATAAACTGTTCCATACTCCATATTAAGTCCATGTTCTTTTTCTAACCACTCAACGATGGCGCCATAACTAGTAAAACCTTCCCCTGTTTCTAGTTCCCGCTTTAGCGCTGCGATTATTTCTTCATTCATTTTGGGGGTCGCACCTGGCGCCTTTTTTATTTCCAACAAACTAGCTAATCCGCCCGAACGATATTTTTGTAGCCATCTTGTTATGGTTGAGGTATCTCTACCAAGACGTTCTCCTATTTCCTGTTGCTCGCTTATTTGACCACTTTCAAGCCACCATAGCATTTGAAGTTTCTCTTTTTGGTCTGCGAGTCTAGCTGTTTGTAGCCGTTTCTTTAACTCCTCTTCACTCTCTGTTATCTCTATTTTAAATGGGCGGCTCATAAGTACTTAAGGTAGATGCAGGTTACAACACTATTATATGCGACTTCATATTAAATTGGTATAACACGATTTTTTACAGAACCTCAACGTCTATGGGAACGCTACGTAGTTGGTAATCCACTCTTTTTTTACCGTGTGCTACGTCAACTATCTAAATCATCAAAGGTGTAAAATTATGGTATCAGAATCATTATCACTTTCTGCTTTTAAACCCGATTTAAGGTCATCAAAAGGAACTCAAATACAACGTGGTATCACAGTTCGCTTACTACGAGTTATTTCATTACTAACATTAGATACTTTATCATTAGCATCTGCTTGGAATTTAGGAACGTTTGATTCAACTCAATCATTACCATTACTAAATCTCAGTCTTTTACTCACCATTTTTATTTCGTCAGATTTATACAAAGCAGGTGTAAATCGTCGTAACTATATTCGCATTATTAAAGGTACATCAATATCTTTTTTATTGCTTCTGCTAATTACTTGCCTTTATGCTCCAAAAATAGATATACCACATTCAAGCTTTTTACTTCCTTGGTTGCTATCTATAATTTTAATTTGCACTGCACGTTACTTATTCGATGCCAGTACTAACATTCTACGTAAACAAGGCGCCGTGCGTCATGCAATTTATTTAATTACAGATGCGAACGAGCAAAAAAAGCAAATTAATTTACTCAAGCAAGAAAATTGTTACATCATTCAAGGTGTAAACGATTCAAGTTGCCTTGACTTAGCAAACCGTGAGCAAACGCTGAATAAGTTACGTCAGTTGGGTATCTCCGAAGTCTTTATCTCTTGGAATTCTATCAAAAACCGTTTACATATATGCTGGCACTTTTACAACGCAGGCATCACAATTCGTATTTTACCATCAACACACGAACTATATCATCCAAAATCAAAAGTATGGATGCTGGGTGAATTACCTTGCTTAACAATTTCGGCGCCAATTATTGCAGGTAGTGATTTTTGGATAAAAAGAATCTTTGACTTAGTATGTTCAACAATTTTATTAATTGCCTTCTCTCCATTATATGTAAGCATCGCCATTTTAATCAAACTCGACTCACCAGGGCCAATATTATTTCAACAAGACCGAGTGGGACTTCACGGTAAAAAGTTTAAAATTTGGAAGTTCCGCACAATGGTGACAGATGCTGAAAAACTGCAAGCTGCGCTAGAAGCCAAAAACGAAATTAAAGACGGTGTACTCTTCAAACTCAAAGATGACCCCCGCATTACAAACGTTGGTAAATTTCTACGTCGCTACAGTCTTGATGAATTACCTCAATTATTTAACATAGTACTTGGCGAAATGAGTCTTGTTGGTCCTCGTCCTCTCCCTTTACGCGATGTCGAACGTTTCAAAACTACACACTTCATTCGTCAAGAAGTTCTCCCTGGCATCACTGGTTTATGGCAAGTTTCCGGACGTTCGGACATCGAAAATTTTGAAGATGGGGTCAAGTTAGACATAACTTACATTGAAAACTGGTCAATATGGCTCGATTTAAGAATTTTGTTTAAAACTGTTGGTGTTGTGTTCAATAAGACAGGCGCTTACTAAGTAACTCTAGTTTCTTTCAAAATGCTATCCTTGTAACGAACCAAAACGTGGTCAAAGCCCTATGGATGCCTTGATAGAAAAATTAAGCGTTAAATTAGGTCATTGGCAACCTGATGTTGCCGAGCAAGTGCGACAATATATAGAAGCAATCATTGAACTTGCCGACAATGATTCGCTAGATATTCTACACAGTCGCGTTGGTGAACAAACAACATCTTCGTCAGAGGGTCAATAAAAATTTGGGGGTACTTTCCTTGAAATTAGGCGCCTTCATAACGGCTAACCCCAAGGAAAATACCCCTATTTGGTTATTTAAGTAGATATATTTTAATTATTCAGCAGTAGCAAGTTCTGTGCTTCCGCGAGAACGGCGCCGAGTTAGGGAGTTGAAAACCATTATTCCAATAGCTTTAATTAAATTACCTTCTAACTCTTGGAACATTTTCATGTTGACGCCAAAAGCATCGTTTGCTTCTTGAACGATTTTGTCACAAGTCGCTGACTCTAGTGGCATTTCGTCTAAAGCTGCACGGTACTTAGCTTTGAAAGCTTTTTCATCGGTGATATCGGCAAATTCATAGAACGCTGTTCCGTTGCCATCTGTGAGGTTCATTGCAGTTTGAGCAATACCCTTTAAAATTTGTCCCCCCGACAAGTCACCAAGGTAACGAGTGTAAGAGTGAGAAATTAATAATTCTGGTTCTGAGTTTGATATTTCACGAATGCGTTGTACATATGCACTTCCTGCGGGTGACAACTTCACTTGGTCACGCCAGTTGGCACCGTAGTAGTATGCTAAATCTTGCTCTAGTGTGTGCTTGCGATAAAGTTGGGGAAAATTGATTTTAGAAACGATGGGGTGATTTTTGTGTTTATCCATCTCCTCTTCCATTGCTGAGTAGATGAAGTAGAAGTTGCCTACTAGCTTCCGGTAAGAGTTCTTTTCCACCACACCTTTTAAAAAGCACTTGACAAAACCAACGTTTTCCGCCATCGTATGGGCTTTTTTTGTACCTACACGTAATTTGGATGATAAGTTACTACTCATGCTTATTTTCTCAACTTTGAAATTAAAAACCGCGCTTCAGCTACATTAAAATAGTTTGATGAGAAATTCTCTTAAAATGAAGCATATCGCAACAAATTGTAATTTTTGACACGAAAGCAGGAAGTAGGGAGGGGCATTGTACATTTTGCTTCATATATTTTTTGCTTTTTGTTCTTTCTCGCTTTCTTTACAGTAAATTTACTAAAAACATAAGTAAATTTACTGACACATGAGTCAGACTCGCTTACATTAGTGATAAACAAAAAATAAACATATCCTGAAGGAAAAGTATTCATAGGGAATTGTTGAATAAAGTGTAAAGTGCTATCCTCCAATGTGAGTGTGTGGAGCGTTTAAATTATGGTCTCTTTTTTAACGAAGCCTCAAGCTGATAAAAGTGCAATATCTTCCTCAAGCATGAGCAATTTAGGGCTAAATGCTGCTATACCAACAACTCCTTTATTTGGAACTGATGGTATTCGCGGAAGAGTTGGAGATTTATTAACGGCGCCCTTAGCGTTACAAGTTGGTTTCTGGACTGGTATTGTACTGCGTAGTCATGCCATTAACCCAGGCCCAGTTATATTAGGTCAAGACTCTCGCAACTCCAGCGATATGCTAGCAATGGCTTTAAGTGCTGGTTTAACCGCAGCTGGTGTTGAGGTTTGGTACTTGGGTTTATGTCCAACTCCATGTGTAGCCTATTTAACAAGTATTAGCTCGGCAATTGGTGGTGTGATGATTTCTGCCAGCCATAATCCACCAGAGGATAATGGTATAAAAGTATTTGGCGCCTTGGGTGGAAAATTATCAAAAGAGTTGCAAGCAGAAATTGAAGCTGGACTAAGGGGTAATTCAGTGGCTGTTGTTGGACATGCAAAATGTGGTCGTCACTATACACGGAAAGAGATGGTATCAGAATATGCCGAATCTTTAATAAAACCTTTACGAAATACTCCCTTTACGGGAATGAAAATAGTATTAGACTTAGCTTGGGGCGCCGCAGTTGGTTTAGGTGCCTCGATTTTCAAGTCTATGGGTGCCGAAGTAATTTGTATGCATAATAAAGCTGACGGTGATAAAATCAACGTTAACTGCGGTTCTACCCATTTAGAATTATTACAGCAAGTTGTCGTCGAAAACGGCGCAGATATGGGTTTTGGGTTCGATGGTGATGCAGATAGAGTTTTAGCTGTAGATAACACCGGACGTATTGTTGATGGTGACTATATATTATATCTATGGGGTAGTAGTTTAGTTTCATCTCAACAACTCCCCGAAAAGCTAATAGTTTCTACCGTCATGGCAAATTTAGGATTTGAGCGTGCATGGAATAAACTAGGTGGTGTTTTAACTCGCACTGCTGTAGGTGACCAATATGTACAAGCAGAAATGTTAAAAACTGGTGGAATGCTAGGTGGCGAACAATCAGGACATATCCTTTGCCGCCATTATGGTATTACTGGTGATGGTTTACTAACTGCGTTACATATTGCCGCTTTAGTTCGTGAGTCAGGAGAAACTTTTAGCGAACTTGTAAATAAAAGCTTTACTACTTATCCACAAATATTAAAGAATGTGCGTGTCGAAGACCGTAATAAACGCATGAGTTGGCAGGAATGTCAACCATTAATGGATACTATTGCAAAAGCAGAGACTGCAATGGGTAATAGCGGTAGAGTGTTAGTTCGTCCATCGGGTACTGAACCTTTAATTCGTGTAATGGTCGAAGCTGAAGATGCTGAACTGACACAATATTGGACTGATACTTTAGTTGCTGCCGCTCAAGAACATTTGGCTTGTTAATTAATTTTATTGCTTGCATGTAGGCGCCTTTTTACAAGGGTGCCTTTTTTTATTTTGTGTGAATTAGCATCCTTGCCCATTCTCAGAATCGATTAATGGTGTATCTAGGGACGTTTTGGAGCGCAATTTCAAAGTGTTACCACCAGATACTCATGGGTTTGACCGTGATAAAAATGGTATTGGTTGCGAAAAATAATTATAATTAGAGCATTGGAAGCGCACGAGGACGAGGGCCAATTGGAAATGCATTGTTGATTTGAGCAAGTTCGGTGTCGCTTAAATGAAGTTTGCCTGCTCCTGCATTATCGGTGGCATGTTTGGAATTGCCTGCTTTAGGTATTGCAAAAAGCGATTTGGAGCGTACCAAAAACCGAAGTGCAACTTGGTAAGGAGTAGAATTGTAAGCAGTTGCAATTTTTTGCAGAACCTTACCTCCTTCACTATGGGGACTAGGAAAGTTACCTTGACCAAAGGGACTATAAGCGACTACAGCAACATTATGTTTTTCGCACCAGGGAATAACGGCATGTTCGATTGCTCGCTCATTTAAATGATAAAGCACTTGGTTGCAAGCAATATGATTATCGCCCACAATTTTATAAACGGCTTCAAGGTCAGGAACATCAAAGTTACTAACACCCCAAGAAAGAATTTTTCCCTCTTGCTTAAGCTGTTCAAATGCTGCAATTGTATCTTCTAAGCGATGTTGTCCACGCCAGTGTAATAAATAACAGTCCAAACAGTCAGTTTTAAGACGAGCAAGTGATTTTTCACAAGCTGCAATAGTTCCACGTCGAGATGCATTGCTAGGAAGCACTTTGGAAACCAAGAATACCTCATCACGGCGCCCACTAATTGCTTCGGCAACTATTTCCTCAGCTTTACCATACATTTCTGCGGTATCAATATGAGTCATGCCAAGGTCTAAACCCTGACTTAGAGCGGCAAGTGCAGAGTTACGGTTATCATTATCGATTTTCCAGGTTCCTTGACCAATTATAGCAACCTGACGCTGAGTAGTACCAAATTGTCGCTGTTCCATGTTTATTGTCCTGGTAATCGTTTGAAGGGAGCAATTTTCAATATTAGTTAATAACAAATTGCTTATATTCCTTCAAAAGTATTAGTTTTCTATTCTATAAACCCGGTTTAGGCAAGAATAAGCTATTTCGGTTAAGAAGAGAGATATTGATTAAATACTGCAATTCTGTTTTTGTTATCGAAAGAAAGAACGCTAAATGGATCTTTTTTATCACCCATCTCCATTCCAGGAGTACCTACAGGCATATTAGGAACAGATAAGCCAGAAATATTTGATTTTTTCTCAAGCAAACGTTTGATATCATTTGCCGGAACATGTCCTTCAATAACATACCCATCTATCATTGCTGTATGGCAGGATGTTAAGTTATCGGGAACTTGCAACTTCTGTTTTACTGCCTCAATATCAGATGTAAGAAAATCTTGGACAGAGAAACCCTCTGTTTTTAAATGCTTTATCCACCCACCGCAACAGGTACACTCAGGACTACGATACACGGTTATATTCGGTATTTGAGTTTTTAACGTTGGCTGAGTAATTGTGCTTGCATAGCTTACAGAAGCAGTACTTCCTAAAATACTTAACATGATTACTGTAGTTATTGCTACAATTGCAAGACTTGCTACGATAGAGTACAAACTGTTTCGGCGCCTCATTTTAAATTTCCCATAATATTGTCTAAACTTATAGTACATATTTTTTTATTATTAATACTTCAGGCGCCGTTTTGTCTACACAAAGCTCGTAGTTGCGTATTAATATGTATAAAGAGTATGATTGTTATAGATGTTCATCCTGTAAAATAGCGCTTCTTTTCAGGATTTTAAGTTCTTGTATTTCTTTGGGTAGAGTTGATTTAAGTTAGTACTAATGCTATAATTAGCAGCTATTGATGGTGCTGTTATACTAAGTCGATGAGATTTTACCCCCTTCGATATGTTAATATGAAGTCACTTCGGTTTCTCTTGCTTGACAACAATCTTCAGGATGCCGATATAATTAAAGCTACCTTGCGTCAGGGTGCCATTGATTGTGAATTATTGAGAGTGGAAACCCGCTCAGATTTCGTTGATGCACTCAATAATAATTTATTTGACTTAGTTTTAGCTGATTTTGCAGTGCCTGATATTAATGGACTTTCTGCTCTGGAAATTGCCTGTGAAATTAGTCCTGATGTTCCATTTATTTTTGTTTCTAGCAGTTTGGATGAGGAGTTAGAGATTGTAGCACTGAAAAATGGCGCCACCGATTATGTACTAAAACAACGTATAAAACGGTTAGTACCATCTGTAATACGAGCATTGCAGCATATTCGAGATATTACCGAGCGTAAATGTGCAGAACTCAACGCCAAATTTCTTGATGAAATTAGTCAAGACTTGGTGGATATAGATGATGTAGATAAAATTGTGCAATTGGTCGGCGAAAAGCTTTGGAGTTATAGAAATACTTCAAGTTGTGTCTTTACCAAAATTAATTTGGCGACAGATGAAGCGTTAATTGAATATAATTGGCATCAAGATAATATACCTAGTTTGGTTGGCACCTATCGCATTTCAGAGTTTGTTACCGACGAGTTTTTAATCGCTGTCCAAACCGGAAAACCTATTGTTGTAAGAAATGTTAACACTGATGTACGTGTTGTTGACGCACAACGCTTCTATAAGCTTAACATTGGTGCGGAACTTAATATCCCGTTAATTCGAGACGGGGAATGGAAATTTTCGTTTACAGTGTTTCATTCACATCCATATAATTGGCGCGATGACGAAATTAAATTGATGCAGGAATTAGCGAACCGCATCTTTCAAAAATTGGAACGCACGCGCGTTGAAACAGCATTGCGTGAATCTGAAGAAAAATATCGCACGTTGTTCGAGTCTATTGACCAAGGCTTTTGTATTTGCGAAGTGTTGTTTGACGACAACGATAAACCAATTGATTATCGGTTTCTTGTAGTGAACCCAGTATTTGAAGCGCTTACGGGACTTAGGGAAGCGGCAGGTAAAACCATACGCTCTCTCGTGCCCAATATCGAAGCCTTCTGGTTTGAAATTTATGGTAGAGTTGTGAAAACTGGCAAACCCGTTCGGTTTGAAAATCAATCGAATGTAATGAATCGTTGGTTTGATATCAACGCTTTTCCCCTTGGCGAACCGCAAAGCCACAAATTAGGCATCTTATTTACAAATACTACCGCGCGTAAAAAAATTGAACAGGAACGGGAGCGTTTTCTTGCCGTAGGTTCAGATTTGCAAGTAGTAGTTGGTATAGACGGTTACTTTAAATGGGCCAGTCCAACCTTTGAACGAATGCTTGGCTGGACTGTGGACGAAATGACATCACGTCCTTGGACTGATTTCTTACATCCAGATGATATAGCTAGAACCGAAACGGAAATAGAGCGTGTTTTGTTGGGTAATAAATCATTTGCATTTGAAAACCGTTATCGTCACAAAGATGGCTCCCAGCATTGGTTGCTTTGGAACGCACAGTCGTATCCCAAAGAACAGGTAGTTTACGCGGTTGCCGTTGACATTACTGAGCGCAAAATTGCGGAAATAGCTTTAATCGAAAGCGAGAAGCAAAGCCGAAATATTCTGGAGAGTATAAAAGATGGCTTCTTAGCGCTCGATTATAACTGGAAATTTACATATGTAAATCAGGCAGCAGAACATTTGCTTGACTGTAATGCAGGTGCCTTGCTTGGTAAAAATTTCTGGGAATGGTTTCCTGGACTTGCGGATACTGAATTCGGGCAGCTTCACCGTCGCGTCATGGGTAACCGTGTGGCTGAGTCACTCACAGCGTTTTACCCAGACCATAATCGCTGGTATGAAGTTAACAGCTACCCAGCAAAAGACGGAATTACAATTTTCTTCCGCAATATTACTGATAGTAAACAGGCAGAAGAAGCCTTGCGCCAAAGCGAATCTCGCTTTCGGCTCATGGTTGAAAGTGCCAAAGAATACGCAATTTTTACCCTTGACCTTAACGGCATAATTTCTAGTTGGAATTCCGGTGCCGAAAGGCTTTTGGGTTATACAGAGGCTCTTGCTATTGGTTGTAGCGGTCGGTTGATTTTTACACCAGAAGACAACGACATTAATAAAGCCGAGCAAGAAATGGAACTAGCCTTGACAGAGGGACGCGCAGAAAACGAACGTTGGCATATACGCTCTAATGGCAGTCGCTTTTGGGCAAGCGGTTTAATGATGCCATTACTTTCAGAAGCTGGAAATGTGCAGGGTTTTGTGAAAATTTTGCAGGACAAAACCGAGCAACGGCAAGCTCATGAACAAATTCAACAACAAGCACAGCAACTGCAACAAGCCAACCGAATTAAAGATGAATTTCTAGCGGTATTATCGCATGAATTGCGTTCACCTTTAAACCCCATTTTAGGCTGGTCAAAGTTACTTCAAACAGGCAAACTCGACTCTTCTAAAACCGCCCAAGGACTAAACGCCATTGAACGTAATGCCAAGTTACAATCGGAACTAATCGAAGATTTACTTGATGTCTCCCGAATTTTACAAGGCAAATTGTCTCTAAGTGTTCATCCAGTCGATTTGGCGCCGACAATTGAAGCTGCAATGGAAACAGTACAGCTAGCAGCACAAGCAAAATCAATCCAAATAAATGCAAAGTTTGAAGCAAATATAGGACAAGTTTCAGGTGACGCAAATCGATTACAGCAAATAGTTTGGAACCTGCTCTCCAACGCAGTTAAATTTACCGACGTAGGAGGACAAGTAAGCATTGCTCTTAAACATCTTGGTAATACAGCCCAAATAATCGTCAGCGATAATGGTAAAGGCATTAACCCCGACTTTCTTCCTTATATATTTGATTATTTTCGTCAAGAAGATGGCAGCATAACCCGAAAATTTGGAGGTTTAGGTTTAGGATTAGCAATAGTCCGTCACCTAGTAGAACTACATGGTGGAACCGTTTATGCAGAGAGTTTAGGCGAAAGGCAAGGGGCAACCTTTACTGTTACATTACCACTCATACCAAATTCTTGCCAAACAAACATTGATAACAAAACCTCCGAGTCATCTCTTAATTTAGATGGTATCAAAGTTTTGGTAGTTGATGATAATACCGATACACTAGAGTTTATCGCCTCCATGTTATCTATATATGGAGCATCAGTAACAGCCGTTAGTTCAGGCACCGAAGCTCTTGCAACTATAGTCAACAACAAACCAGATATATTAGTAAGTGATATCGGAATGCCAGATATGGACGGTTATACACTCATTCAGCAATTAATAACTTTGGCGCCGCAATATAGACTTTTACCAACAATTGCTCTCACTGCATTTGCTGGAGAAATAAATCAACAACAAGCCCTGAAAGCAGGATTTCAACGACATTTATCTAAACCTATTGAACCACAACTCCTAATTACAACCATCAAAGAATTATTCAACGCATCCCTTATGTCATGAGTAGTGAACGAAGGGCGCAGTTTTCCTGCTTTCGCGCGCATCTTAGGATTATTGTACTAATATATATTGTGTCAACCAGCATTTTTCTATCTTTATAGAGAATTGAATACCCATGACGTTGCGTCACAGTTTAGCATTTTTGGATACACAGACAGGACAATTAGTAGAAGCAGGCAAACACGAGCAACTATTAGAAAAAAAATGGAATTTATACAGCGTTGTGGCGAGTACAATCAGGAGTAAGGTAATATTAATTTTTTTTCAATTGATTCTATTTTTTCTACAGTTAGGCGCCAATTGTGATATTACAACATGTCTTTTAATCTGGTTCATTTGTACTTATCGTGATTGAATTTATTAGTGCGTAAGTTACTCTAAACTAAAAAATCTGGTAAACGAAGCCTTCATGTTATCCGTAATATATATATTTATGGTAGGATAGTCTGCGGCAACAAAAAAATGTACCTGAAGGCGCGAATTATCATTGGCATAAAAGAAATATCTTCTATACAATAAAAGTAATGCCCTCAAAATTTCACTTTAATTTCGTAACTAAACTGTATCAATATGGCGAGAAAAAAAATAACGAAGTCTGAAGAGCGCGAGCCATCAGCGACAAAAGTCAAACAAGTCAAACCCGAAGAAAACAAGGCATCGGCTAAAAAAGTCAAAGAAATTAAGCCCTTGGAAGGTGAGGCATTAGTTAGCAAAGTCAAAGAAATGCCGAACAGCAGTAAAGAAGAAAAAGCTAAGGCCTGCGGCTACTATAGCGTTACCAAGAACGGCATAGAGCGAGTTAACATGATGAAATTCCTCAATGCTTTACTTGATGCAGAAGAGATATCATTTGATACCCGTTCGGATGAGCATGGTCATGTCGGCCGCAGTCCAAACTATCGAATTACAGTGCAATCTAACGGCAATTTGCTTGTAGGTTCAGCTTATACAAAACAATTGGGCTTGAAACCTGGAGATGAATTTACCATCAATATTGGAAGAAAGCACATTAAATTGATATCAGTCTCAGAGCAAGAAGAGCCAGAAAATCAAGACGAGCTTGCTGCTTAAAAGCTAATCTAAAATCTATGATGGGCGCCCTTTGTGATAAACTTAGGGCGCCTTTTCTAATCACGGGACACGAATTATTAAATTAGGTAGGATGCGTGACGCTATCAAAATATTTCAGCGTGATTATAAAACAAACGATGCCTAAACCCCTTAATGATAATCTTGTATAAAAATTACAACGACTATACATGTTCATCCTGTAGAAAAGCGTTTTTTTGCGTTCACGGAGTGTCTCCGGAGGGAAAAATTACTTAGTTTATAAAAATAAAAGCAACTATATTTACTCAGTGTTCTCGTAACTTACTTATTTAAGGCACCTCTTATTCTCCTCTCTCTGTGTACTTTGTGTCTTATAAGGTAAAAAAAACTATTGGATATCTTTATAATACTTTTGCTTTTGAAATCGACTTTGAAATTTCCAACCTCTTAAAGAAGCTGGAAATATACTTATATTCTATGAGTTGTGAATTACAGGCTTAGAATAATACTGCCTAGATAGTGGACATAAATTGTCACCAAGTTCAAATACCCCCTCATCGAGCAAGACATATTCTCCTTGGTGCAAGCGTATATCTGATTTCTCTAAAAGTGATTGAAACTCCTGCCGTGTAGCAATACGTGCAGGCGCCACTAATTTCTGTTCAGATTCGGTTTTAACCAAAATACCACGTTCGTACCAAATAACAGATGGTGCCTGAGTTGGTTGTGGATATTTATCTTGCTGTTTGGCAACATATTTCTCCAACTCAGACCATTGTTTCGAGTAGCGGTACTCAGAAAGCGCTTGTGCTAACCAGTGAGGACGGTTGATATCATGCAAAAAATCAGCTATCACATGAATCGTATCACGTACATTTTCATACACGGCGCCTTGGTTTACATATTGGTTAAGCTCTTTTGTGGCAGGGAGAGTTGTTTTAATTTCGCGGGTTATCATTTTGATATGTATCTAATTAGTAGATGCCTATAAAGGCGTATACTTATCTTTCCCATATTTAAATAAGATTCATCACAAGTATGGTCAATTTATACAAATAGGTGAGTGATAAAATATATAATTTATGTCTTTGCGTGCTAGTGAGAAACCCGGTTTCTTTTGGTAATGTTGAGGATTGTAATGCTTAATGTAGAGAAACCGGGTTTCTGGTTATTTTTTAACTAAAATGTACGCATTCGCAAATTCAGGGAGTGTACGAATATAGTCTTGAAAATCTGCTTTGGTTTTAAAAATGCCGGAAAGATAATCAAGTTGGTATAAACTTGGTAAAAAAGCACCACCAGTATCAGCAATAACAGCCATTCGCAGGCGCCGATTATTGCCTCTTCCTGAATCTAGCACAATCATACGACCTAAGCCAATGTTTAAAACATCGCCAGCAAAGGTTACACCAGGTTTGATTGAGATTTTCGCGTCAATTTTATATCCATAACCTTTGATAGCGTCAACCTTTCTAAAATACCAGTAGCGCTTTTGGTTTCTTGGGTTTACTCCTTTAACAAAAGGAATTTCGTTACTTCTGTCTACATTGAAATACCCACTAGTACCATCGGGAAAATTAATTAATATAGTACCTTCCATCAATGCTTCTTCTAAACCT
Source organism: Calothrix sp. PCC 7716 (assembly GCF_019977735.1). Lineage (GTDB taxonomy): Bacteria > Cyanobacteriota > Cyanobacteriia > Cyanobacteriales > Nostocaceae > Dulcicalothrix. The sequence continues at coordinate 9,766,284 of NZ_AP025018.1, forward strand.
TGCCGAGTTAGATAAGCAAGGGGTTCAACTTTACCGTGTTCTTTGCCACCCGGTTCGTATATACCACCCAATACATCTTGTTTTGTGTATTTGGTATAAAACTTATTAGAAGCAAATTCATCTTTAAGACTGTAGATAGGAATACTGAAAGCAGAAGTTTTTGTACGTGAACCTGGGTGTGTGAAGACAGCGTACTTAGTTAAGCGTACTTGTTTTTGGGCAGGTTTTTTGGGGTTATGTGCCGTCCATTTGATAACTCGGAAATTTTGATTGATAAAATCTGGGTTTTGTAAGCGAGTTGGGCGCCCATTTGAAATATCTTCTCGCAAAACGGATATCATAAAGTCAAGGGTTTTGAGCGTATCTTCGATTGTTACACCTTGTGTAGCCAATAACCCAGGACGTAAAACATCAGGGTCAGCATTTGAATGTTCTTGGTAGTATTTGCGAGTGTTAACAAGGGTACTTAGTAAATCAGCTTGATCGAAATTAACTCTCGCTTTTGGTAAAGTTGAATTATCAAGAATTTTATTACCCTGAACGGTATATGTATATTGTCTTGCTTCATTAATCACTCTGTAGGCATCAGAAGCTTGTGCGATTTTGGGGCTTTGAGCTACAATAGATACTGGAGGTTCAGTAGAATCCGCTTTAACTAAATTCTGTGAACAGCTATTTAAGGCTACTGTGGATAGTACTGACAGTAAACACAAGCCGAGAGATAGGTAAAATTTGCGACTAAATTTAAAACGCATAAAACGTAGAAACAACTTCTACAGGTAAATGATAGGGTGATTTGGCGAAAATAAACAGCAACTAAGATGTTTGACGACAAGACGCGATGTGGGTATGCTTGGTTTCCTGAATTTGGTATATGTATATACGGTTATGGTGCGTAATGCTATTAGATATACCCTACGTATAATTATAAGCCTCACCATGAAAACGATTTTGGCAAAATGCATAAATAACAGCACAAACGTGAGCATATAAATTTTAGGCAGAGTCTCGAACCCTGCTATCAAAATTTATAACTGTAACTAATATGCAAATAGTACACAGGTATGGAGATGTAATTGCTGAGAAATATCAAATTATAGATATTCTAGGACAGGGTGGAAGCTGTACGACATACGCAGTGCAAGATTTGACGAGTAATCAAAAAATTGCTTTAAAGTCTCTATCGCTACACTGGGTAAAAGACTGGAAAGTGGTAGAACTGTTTGAACGCGAAGGAAATATTCTTTCACAGTTAGACCATCCTGCTATCCCTTGTTACCTTGAATACTTTTATATCGATACACCAGATAATCGTAGCTTTTATATTGCCCAACAGGTGGCGCCAGGAAAATCTTTAGCCTTCAGGGTTGAGCAGAGTTGGCGTACAACTGAGCAAGAAGTTAAAGATATTGCCATACAGATATTAGAAGTTTTGAAATATTTACATGGGTTAACACCGCCCGTAGTACATCGCGACATCAAACCGCAAAATATTATTCGTGGTGATGATGGGAAGGTGTTTTTGGTAGACTTCGGCGCCGTGCAGCAAACTTACCATAACACGTTTATGCGGGGAAGTACTGTGGTGGGAACGTATGGCTATATGGCGCCAGAACAGTTTCGGTCTCAAGCTGTACCCGCTACTGACTTATACGGTTTGGCAGCAACACTATTATATCTATTAACGCATCGCTCACCCGCCGACTTACCCAGTGATGGATTAAAAATAGATGTGTGTAGCTGCGTAAAGGTGAGCGAACACTTTACTGCTTGGTTAGAGAAGATGTTGGAACCAGACTTGGAACAAAGGTTTGGGTCAGCAACTGAAGCTTTGGAAGCATTACTGTATAAACATCCAATTAAAAGTAACAAAATAGTTAAGAAGCCGAAAACAACACTAAAGTTACTACTTGCGACTGCATCAATTACTGGGGCTGTCTATAGTATTAATTTACTAAGCACTTATAGATTAGAGGTTTTAACGAAACTTAGATTTAGTAACTTTATAAATACCATTTCTTTAAATCAAGCAATAGAAAATGGCGATGAAAAATTAATCAAGACTTTAATCAGCGGTGGTGTTGATGTTAATGCCAAAAATTCTTTTGGAGAAACGCCATTGCATGTAGTTAAAGATATAGAAATGGCAAAACTACTAATTAGTAAAGGCGCTAATGTAAATGCTAAAGATAAAGCAGGTAATACGCCCGTATATAAACGTATCAGTGATTCTAATAAACCAATAGTGGAATTATTAATTCAAAATGGCGCCGATGTCAACGCTAAAAATGAAAATGGAGAAACACCATTACATATTGCTTCCGCAGAACTTGGTGAAAGCATAAAAAATTTATTGCTTGAAAACGGCGCCAACCCGAATATCAAAGATAATAGAGGTTTGACAGCTATACAAAACAGTAAAAATTCTGAAGTAAGAAAAAAGCATCATTAAGTCAAATAAAAATAAGTGAAATATGAAAAATATCAATCAAATAGAAGAATTAATCATCGTTGACCAAGATAACGAAAAGAAATCATATAAAATTATAGATGTTTTAGGAGAAGGTGGTGTAGGAATTACTTATTTAGCCACAGACCAGAAAATGGAACAAGTAGCGATTAAAGTATTATCCCTACAACAGCTTAACGACTGGAAACAAGTAGAGCTATTTGAAAGGGAAGCAAAAATTCTTAGCCAACTGCATCACCCTGCCATCCCCGAATATTTGAACTACTTCCAAATAGAAACACCGCAAAACGTTTGTTTTTACATAGTTCAAAAACTGGCAAAAGGAACATCGCTTGCTGCACTTATCGCTCAGGGTTGGCAACCAAGCGAAAGCGAGGTAAAAGATATAGCTATACAACTGCTAGAAATATTAAATTATCTACACTCCCTTACTCCACCTGTTATTCATCGCGATATTAAACCACAAAATATTATCCGTGAGGATAATGGCAAAATTTATCTTGTGGACTTCGGCGCCGTCCAAGATACATATCATAATACTGTTACAGGTGGCAGCACCGTTGTGGGAACATATGGTTATATGGCGCCGGAACAATTTAGAGGGCAAGCTGTACCTTCCACAGACTTATATGGGTTGGCAACAACACTACTATTTTTACTAGCTCGAAAATGCCCAACTGAGTTACCACAACGTCATCTCAAAATCGATTTTCATTCTCATGTTAATATTTCATCCAACTTTGCCAACTGGTTAGAGTACATGTTGGAACCATCTATCAAAGACCGTTGTGGTGATGCAAACACCGCTTTAAAAATGTTGCAAGGCAAACATTATAATAAACCTCAAAAGCCTAAAAATACTTTTATTAAAGTTAAAGAGAATGACTTGAGCTTAATTATAGATATACCACCAGGAAACTCAAACAATTATACCTTATTTCTGTTGATGATATATCCAATCTTACTTAGTGCTTGCTCAATAATTAGCTACTATATTGAGTTATTGCTGATTCATTTTAAATGGATAGAAGGATTATCTATAATTATTTCTGTTTTTATTTTTATTTGGTTATTTTGGAAATATATTAAGAATATTAAAAATAGCACTTTTATAGAAGTGTTATTTATTATAAGTTTCCTACCAATATATTTTATATTCTCTTCTTTGACTTGCTTCACGATACTCTATCTACTCTCAACAGTTGCGTCTTTATTATTATCATATTCATTTGGCTTATTTGCAATTATAATTACTTTAAATAATCTAATTAACTTTATGTCACATAGAAGAATTATAGTTAAAAATAATTATATTAATATTGAATATTCTTTATTAAAGTTTACCTGGCGCCGTAGGGATATCTCTTATAAAGGAAAGAAATATTTGCGCGCGTGTAAATTTTTAACCAAGGTGGAAAAGCAATGGTTAGAACTGGAAATTAATCAATTTATGAAGAACATTTATAAAAAAAATTATTTACAGCAACAGGTCAAAACATTCTTTAGATGAAAGCATAAAAAATAAGCAAAAACCTATCAAATCAATACGTTTGGCTTATTTAGGGTGCTTAAGTAAGTGCCATTTCACCCTACGTATGTATAAATTGTTCAAATTCATATAGTGCAAGACTTACTCCAACAACTTTAGCACGGCTAATGTATTGTGGGATAATTTTTACAACGTCGATATCAGGAAAAGTTGGGGAAGTTAAAGTCTCTATATATTTATCGTTTACTAAAATATTGATTTTTAGTGATGGTGCGTCATAAACCCAAAGCTCAGGTACACCCAAAGCTTTATACGCATCCGTTGTGGTTTTGGAGGTCACATCAGTTTCCAGTGCAAGGTCGGGTGGTGGGTCTATAGACAAGTCTATTCGTTCTTTACCAATAACTGCTTTATAATTTTGAATATAAAAACAATCATCTGGTTCTATACCAGCAGTCATATTTTGACGTTTAAAGGTAGTTGACCCTAAAGGTTTCCATGCAAGCTTTTTGGATTTAAGTAGAATTTTGACCAAATCAGCTATTAATACTTTATTTCGTTCGTGTTCAGGTAGCGGCGCCATAATTTCTAAAATACCATTTGCATAAGCTATTCGTGAAGAACGCTTTTCTCCAAGTTCATCTAAAATAGCTTCAAACCTTTGCCACGAAACAGGTTGAAGCGTTACTTTCTGACCGGGTTCTAAAAGTAAGCTAATTGTAGCGCTTGACATTTGTTACCTACTTTGACGCTCAGATTAAATAGCCAAATTTATTTTATCATTATTAAATATTGTAACTAAAAGTAAAAATGACTATAGGTATTTGGATATTAGGTGATCAACTTCATCACAGACAAGCAGCACTTGCTTCTTTAGGTAGTCAAAAGGCACCTATAATTATGATTGAATCACTACAACACGTTAAAGCGCGCGAGTATCATAAACAGAAGCTTGTACTCGTATGGTCTGCAATGCGTCATTTTGCCGAAGAACTGCGCGATTCAGGGTATGATGTCACCTATAAAATAGCTGATGATTTTGCCACACAGCTGACAAAGTGGGTAGAAGAGAATAATATCACCGAAGTGCGGGTAATGGCGCCTGCCGATAAACCCTTCGTTGATGTGATAAAAAATATTGAATGTCCTATTACATTAATACCCAATAATCATTATTTGTGGACACACGAACAATTTGCACAGTGGGCAAGAGGACGTAAAAACCTATTGATGGAGTATTTTTATAGAGAAGGGCGCCAGCGTTTTAATATATTAATGTCTGGTGACAAACCTACTGGAGGAACTTGGAACTATGATAAAGACAACCGTCAACCTCCTAAAGGGAAACTAAACACTCCACCCGCAAGATGGTTTGAACCAGATAAAATAACCCAAGAAGTGATTGATTTTGTTAATTCTCTCACTATTCCTACATATGGAGAGTTAAAAGAATTTCATTGGGGAGTTACACGCGCTTCGGCTTTAGAAGTATTAGACTGGTTTGTAAATGTCCGTCTTCCTAACTTTGGTCCTTATCAAGATGCAATGGTAGTAGGGGAAGACACAATGTGGCACGCGATGATATCTCCATATATTAATATAGGGTTGCTGCATCCTTTAGAAGTAGTGCAAGCAGCAGAACTTGCATATGTTGAACAGAAACTGCCCCTTAATAGTGTAGAAGGATTTATTCGCCAAGTTATGGGATGGCGCGAATATATGTATGGACTGTATCATTATGTAGGCGCCGATTATTCAGAAAAGAACTACTTTAACCATACAGAAGCGTTACCCGAATTTTTCTGGACGGGTGACACTAAGATGAACTGCTTGCATCAAGTTATATCTCAATTACTGCGTATTGGATATGTACATCACATCCAGCGTTTAATGATATTGAGTAATTTTTCCTTAATAGCAGGGTTTTCACCGCAACAGGTAGAAAGTTGGTTTCATACAGCATTTATTGATGCATATGATTGGGTAATGCAAACTAATGTTATTGGTATGGGACTGTTTGCAGATGGTGGAATTGTTGGTTCAAAGCCATATGCATCATCAGCTAATTATGTCAATAAAATGAGTAATTATTGTAAAGGGTGTGCATATGACCCGAAAGCACGTACAGGAGAAAAAGCTTGTCCGTTTAACTATTTTTACTGGGATTTTCTTGACCGTAACCGCGATAAACTTACTAACCAGGGACGAATGAGTTTTATTCTGAAAAATTTAGATGGTATGTCTGAAGAAGAATTAAAAGCTATTCAGAAATTAGCGCGCGATTGGCATAAAAATACTAAAAAGTATATTATAGCTATAGACTTACGGGAGTGGACACCATGATTAAAGATGATTTTGAATTATACTAAGAACGGTTTAGAAATGTCATTCTGAGCGTAGCGTAATGCGGAGCATTTGCCGCAGGCTAGAATCTCTAAGATGCTTCACTGCACTGCGTTTCGTTCAGCATGACAAAGTTTATATTTAACCCGTTTACAGTATATCCTACTCTAAGGAGTTAGTGTTAAAATTTGAAGAGGCAAATCGTAAAATTAAGGCTAATGAAGAAAATCGACGTTTAGACCCTGATGGTTGGCAGATGATGCAGGAGTCTAACGACGCTCTACGGTCGAAAATTATTGCAGAAATTGTTGAATATGAAGCATTAGTTGCTCATGACCCAGATAAACCAGTAGTGCTGGGAATAGAGAACCTTGGTTATTTATCAGACTTGTTAATTAAAGCGCGTATTGCTTTTAAAATCACCCATAAAGAACTAGCAAGTTTTTTAAGGTGTACAGAAGAACAAACAGTAGCATTTGAAGATAAAGATTATCAAAATGCTAGCTATGTTGATTTTTTAACTGCAATGAATGCATTAGGAATAAAGCATATAGATGGTAAGTTTGTAGTCCATCTTGAAGATTATTACAGAGAGAGATTAAAAGCTATGCGTTCTCATCCTGTTAATTTTGATATAAACATGAAAAAAGCATCATAATAAGTAAGATGAAAGGGTAGGAAAAAGGAGAAGGAGGAAAGAAAAAATTAGAACTTTTCCTCCTTTTTCGTTTACCCCCTTTACCTATTGCCATTCATGACTAGCAACTGCGTATACATATTTCCAAGTTGCTTGTCCAACAATACCATCGGGTGTTAAATTCCCACTTTTTTGAACTTTGATAACAGCTTCTTTTGTTTTCGATCCAAATACACCGTCTGGAGTTCCAGTATAAGCATTGCTGAGAAGTTCAGATTTTAATAACTGTTGTAAGATTTTTACCTGTTCTCCACTTGAACCTTCTTTTAAAGTTGGTCTACCTATTGGATACTGCTCAATATCAATTGCTCTCAAGGTTTTGGCTCCTGCAATTCCATCGGGTGTTAATCCGTGATTCTTTTGGAACTTGATTACTGCTGCTTTGGTCGCTGCTCCAAATTTACCATCTACGGCGCCTATATAGAAACCGAGCTTTTTCAAATTTTCTTGGAGTCGGCTAACTTCTGCACCTGTGGAACCTTCTTGGATAAAATCTGTGGATACTGGCATAATTTTTTTAATGTATTCTTAGATACTTTGTTTGAGTTGTTATCTATACATTCAAGTTCTTGCCAAGTGATTTCGGAAACGCTGCAAATCTCCCTTCAATCATATCCTTCCGCAATAACCTGTATCATATGGTTGCCTTGTAGGTTTGACAGATTGTAGTATAACCCTTGTTGCACAGGCACCTAACATTACTCCGAACTATCCTAAACTCACATCCACTCGTTCTACATTATAATCTCTCTGTGTACTCTGTGTCTCTGTGGTAAAAATATCTTATACGAGACACTTAAAATCTAAACCCTAATAAGTTCCAATAATTTAAAAAAGTTAAAAACATCAACGCGGCGCCTGTAATTACTGTATAATATATTCTTTGAATGCATCTTCCTTGTTTATTCTTCCAAATTAAAAAAATGTAATAGGTTAATATAATAGTCATTCCACCTGATATAATTGGCATAGACAACAAAATTTTATACACTGGATTCACTCCGTAAATTATTCTAAAAAACTCCGATTGCTTGTAAGGTATTATCAATCTACCAATCACTATAAACAGTAAGTTGACATAAGCAATCAAAATTATAAGCAATTTAGTTCTGCTGATTATATATGATGATTGATTTTCTGTTATAATAGAACTGAGAAGCCTGGGTAAATGTATAAAATTAAAAAGTTTAAGTTTTCGATTGAAGTAAATTAAAGCTAATTTGACAGGTTGGGATAAACAAGCAAATATAAAGATGGAAAAAAAGATTTTGTACAAAAGTATTTGAAAAGAAAGATTTTCATACCAGTTTTTTTGACGAAGCGTAAAAATGCCATCGAATAAATAAATAGCATTTTTACGTTGTTTAAAACTAATATACTTATCGCCTTCTAAAGATAGAAATAGCATCGGTGCAACTTGAACGTATTGCCGAGAATCATAAACAAGTGTATTATCTGGTTTAATTTCCACGGTAAAATAATACGGTTCAAAAAACTTTTCTATCGTTGTTTGAGATGTAATAGTATCTAAATAATTCCCGTTTAACCGACGTAATGCTTTTAAAGATTTAGCAGCAGCAAGATTTGGTTTATTTTCAATGGGATAATAACGATTGAGAAATTCTCTGATAAACTGGGAATCAAGTGTGGATGTGGAGTTACAGACAACAAACACTCCCACGTCCGAATGAGGTATCAAAATTAATTGACTTACAAACCCTTCTATTAAACCACCGTGTCGAATTATTCTGACATTGTTACGAAACTGTTCTTGAAATGCATACGCTATACCTGGAATGCGCGCGTCTGATGTAAAATGTTGACGGTGCATTTCTTTGATTGTACCTGGTTGTAATATGGAAGTGTCATACAGGCGCCCTTGGTTTAAGTGGGCTATCATAAAGTTGGCAATGTCAGTTGCTGTAGTACTCAAAGCTATTGCTGGAACTTGATGTTCGTATGTATAAGGTTGGGCTTCATATTTATTATCCTTATATTCGTAACCTATTGCTAAGTCTGATTTTAATGAAGGTGGTGGTGGCTGTAAAAAGGTAGTATGCTGCATCCCCAAAGGTTGTAAAATCTTTTTGTCTATATATTCAGCAAACGGTATCCTTGAAACTCGCTCGACAATATAACCTACTAATGCGATTCCATAATTAGAATACGTTGATATTATACCTGGAGGTTGTATTTGTAAGGGTTTGCGTTTTGCTAAATGCTCTCCAAGTGGTTGTAGTAAGTTCTGAGTTCGGGCTGACATGCCAATATCATTGACATCTAAGCCTGATGTGTGAGTTAATAAATTGGCTATTGTTATGGGTTGTGAAAAATTATTATCAAGCTGAAAGTCTTTAATATAGTCGTTTACAGGATTTTTCAAGTTGATTTTACCCTGCTCTACAAGCTGCATTATCGCAGTGGCAGTAAATAATTTAGATATTGATGCGACTCTAAATAAGGTTTTATCTGGAACAACAGGTATTTTCTTGTCCACATCCGCATAACCATATCCCTGTTGGAAATATATCTTTCCATCTTTAACCACCACAACTGCTACACCCGGAACTTTCTCCTCATCCATTTTTTCGGCAAAGTACTCGTCAACAAATTTCTTTAAACCCTCTAAATGATTTAAAGATTGTTTTTCGACGTGGACTGTTAAAGGTGTTTGCTGCGGTTGCAAATGTATTATCCGTGCAGGAGTTGCAATTGCAGTCTGAAACAATGCTGCTATCATTACAATACACACAAATGGTAGACGTTTCATTTACTGGCTATGTTGGATGAGTGAAAATCCCGATTTTTGAATCGAGATTACACATTCTACTCGATTTTGTATCATTCCTCGCTTTTTACTATCTCATCCCCTCAAATACCAATCGTGATATATCTGGAAAAATACTGTTACTCTCACTATATTTACGGGAGCATCCAAAAACTGCCACTATATACTGCATTCTACCATCTTTGCTTCCTATATAAGCCACTTCTTGGCGCCCTGTTGATGTTTGACCCGCTTTGGAAGCAAATATAATTTCTTTACCTGACAACGACTCACCCAAAAAATTCTCTATCGCATTAAATCCCTCTGTGGGAGGAGGATTATTTTTCCATGTGGATATGCGTAAATCTCGTTTCAACAATGTCAACATTTTCTGACTTGATGGCGCCGAAACAGCACGATTTGTTACAATTTCATACATCAGTCGTGCCGCATGATATGTTGATATGCGATTGCCAGTATTTTGACTATTCTGTAATTGTAGTTCTGTACCTTGAGGTTGGCTTATTTTTGGTTCAGTGACTGGAAACGTTTTTTGACTAATATTGATACCTTTATATCCAGCTTGTTCAAAAAAACGGTTTACCTGATATCTTTTATTTAGCCAGGTTGCTAATTTAGACTCACTCAATTGATTCAAAGAAGTTTTTGTGTCGGTTATTGTGTCTATTATCTGACTTGCTGCATCATTATCTGATTTCAAAATCATATTTACTAAATTTTGATGAGAATAATTATTATTATCAACAATATACAAGTTGTGATATTGCTCTAATATAACCATCCAGAATAATTTGACAACACTGGCAGGATATTTAGGAACGTGTTGGTGGTATCCTGAGATTGTTTGAGTTTTGATATCAATTAATGTAACTGATAAAGGTTCTAATGGTAATTCTTGCTGTTTGGTCAAGTTAACGACAGCATTGACTATCTTATCTAATTTTTGACTTTTAGTTAATTTTGGGTTATTTAGGACATTGTATGTAATTTTAAAATTCTTTGTTTTGATTAAGGGGTTACTTTTTATCGCTGAAACCTTTAATGTCTTGATGACTTCCACAGCAGAGGAATTTATAAATCTTGCATGGGGTAATTGATGATGATTTACTTTATACCGTTGACGAATAATTTTATTATATCCGCAGGCACCGATTAAAACGGCGCCGAATATTAAAAAAATTTGCTTGGTAAATAACCATGAGTACCAGTTGGGAGCTATTTTGTCTTGGTCGTCTAATTTGTTTGTCCTGATTTGTTTCATTTAGAATAAAGTCAGAATTTTAACCGACAGTATACCAGATAACATGCGCTTTTATTGTTTTACAGTTATGGCGCCATTTAATATAAGCATTTTTAACCCTACGATAGATGTCAAGTAGCTGTATAGCCTGTTTAGATTAAAATTATTCGCACAGAGTCAAAAAATCTGATAGGGTGAAATAATGTTTAGATGTATGGAAACTACTTGAAATAAATCATTAATTGGAACTAAAAGTGTAAATTATTACTTAAATTTATCATGAGATTACCACCAGGGCGTGATTCTGAACCACTTAATCGTCGATTATGGCTTTTACTGTTGAGACGTGGTAGTATTGCTTTGATTGTGGTTTTAGTCGCTTCCATTAGTGGTGGCGCCTGGTGGTTAAGAAATTTTATCCTTCAAGATTTAGTACCCTTAGTTCAAACGAATCTAGCTGAGTTGCTCGGACGACCGATAGAAATCGGTAAGGTGGATAGTGTAACTTTAAATAGTATCCGATTTAGTTCGCTCAATATACCCGCAACTGCACAGGACTCAGATAGAGTTACAGCAAAAGCTATTGATGTTCAATTTAATCCTTTACAAGTTCTTTTTACTAGAACTCTGAATTTAAATGTTGCTTTAGTCGAACCGAGTGTTTATTTAGAGCAAGATAAAAACGGTCAATGGTTAACTACACAAATAAAGACAGGGAAAGAAGAGAAAGGTTTTATTACGACTAATTTAGAAAGTTTGATTATACGCAATGCCAGTTTGGCCTTAGTACCCACACCAAAACCTGGTATACCGAAAACTACTGTTGTTTTTAATCAAGCTAATGGTGTTATCAGAATTTTACCAGAGAAGCAAGGCGCCACTACTATAACAAATTTATCGTATGATATCGGCGCCTCTGTTAGCAATACTCAAGGTAAAGTAGATATCGATGGTAAAACTCAGTTAGTTTCAGGACAAATAAATTCGACGAACTTAAATGTCCAAGCACGTGATTTACTCGTTGCTGATATAACTAAATTAGTGCAATCACCGATAAGTGCGACTTCGGGTAGCGTTAATGCTTTCCTTACAGTAGATATTACACCGAAGGCGCCTATAAGTGTAACCGGAACCGCCGATTTAAATAAAATTGCCGCGAAAGTAGATAATATTCCTCAATTAATTACCAACACCCAAGGTAACTTACAGTTTCAAGGTCAAAACATTTCTACAAATAACCTGACTACGAACTTTGGGAAAATACCACTCCAGGTACAAGGCACCGTCAATACTCAAACAGGTTACAATTTGAATGCGCTGATTCTACCCACAAATATTCAAACCATTCTCAGCACCCTCAACGCAAAGTCACCAGTTACAGCTATCGGACAAGTCCAAGCAAACGTCAAAATTCAAGGCAACATCAAACAACCCACCGCAACGGGAACCATTAGTACAGTAAAACTCGCGACTATCGACCGTTTACAACTAAACTCGGTCAGTAGCAACTTTCGTGTAGATATTTCAGGTACACCCGTTATTACCCTTTCTAACCTCCAAGTCACACCAACCCTAGGAGGACAAATTTTAGGAAGTGGAAAAATTCAACTTGCTCAAAATGGTAATGTCAACCTAAATATACAAGCATTGGGAATTCCTGGAAATTCTGTTGCGGGTATATATAATGTTGCACTTCCTCTCAATATTGGTAACGTTGCTGCAAACGCGAATATTTCTGGCCAACTCGGTCAACCACTACAACTCGCTTTACAAAACTTAAAAGTGGCACCAGAAATAGGAGGAGTAGTTACAGCAAACGGTAATATACAGTTAGCGCAGCAAGGTAATGTCAATCTAAATATACAAGCTTCGGGAATTCCAGGAAACAGAGTTGCTTCTGCATATAATATTGCACTTCCTATAAATATAGGTAATGTCGGCGCCAATGGTAATGTTTCAGGTCGTTTGGGAACATCTTCATTACAACTTGCTTTACAAAACTTAAAAGTGGCACCAGAAATAGGAGGAGTAGTTACAGCAAACGGTAATATACAGTTAGCACAGCAAGGTAATGTCAATCTAAATATACAAGCTTCGGGAATTCCAGGAAACAGAGTTGCTTCTGCATATAATATTGCACTTCCTATAAATATAGGTAATGTCGGCGCCAATGGTAATGTTTCAGGTCGTTTGGGTACTCCTTCATTACAACTTGCTTTACAAAACTTAAAAGTGGCACCAGAAATAGGAGGAGTAGTTACAGCAAACGGTAATATACAGTTAGCGCAACAAGGTCGAGTCAACTTAAATTTAAACGCTTTGCAAATACCTGGGGATGCAATAGCGCGTGCATATAAAGTGAAGGCTCCAATTACAATAGGTAATGTGAGTGCAAATGCGAATATTTCGGGAGTGCTGGGTAATTTAAGGACAATAGCACAATTTCAGGCGCCGAGTTCAACTTATCCGAGTTCGGGACAAATTAGCATTGCCACAAGTAATAACAATAATATAGAGTTGCAAAATGCGAGTATTCGCTTCGCTGGTGGAACGGTGACAGCACAGGGTAGGGTAGAAGATAAACGTTTTAATGTAGCTGTTCGTGCGGATGGTGTACAATTGAACCGCTTTGATAAATTACAGTTACCGAAACAACTTTCATCAGGGAGTTTGAATACAGCGTTGAATTTAACGGGTACAACAGACTCGTTACAGTTAGAGAATATACGAGCATTAGGACTTGCCACTATAAATAATGTAGCATCCGGCGCCGTCAATATAAGCAATATAAGTTTGAATAACGGTCGTTGGCAAGTTAATGGTGGTGTTTCGCAAATTGCCTTAAATCAGTTTTCGTCTAACTTACGTGGTCGGTTAAATAGTAGCTTTAATATAGGGGGAACAACAAAATCGTTTGCTCTCTCAAATATTCGTGGAAGTGGAAATTTTAATTTAACTCAAGGGGTATCGGTACTTGAACAACCCGTAGTGGGTAACTTACAGTGGGACGGTCAACTCTTAGGACTGAGTGCGAGAACTACAGGGTTAACCGCAAATGGTGTAATAGCAGTCAACACCGAAAGTCAAGCACCACAAATTACAGATTTGAATTTGAATATTGCTGCACGTAACTTTAACTTACTTAAGGCACCAGTAACAATACCAAATTTAGCTTTGGCTGGTAGAGTAGATTTTACAGGGAATGTCACGGGTAATTTAAACACACCTATTGCCAATGGAAATTTGGAGTTACGGAACTTTGCTGTAAATAACTTAGCGTTCGACCCAGTTTTGACAGGAAGTGTGAGTTATGCTGGTGGAACGGGCGCCGCTTTGAATCTAACTGGTAACAAACAAGATAGAATAGCAGTGAATCTAGGCGCCGATAATCTTCCGACATCGTTTATAATTCAACGTGGAGAAAGTGTCGCAAAGGGTAGAACAGAGGGAGATAATTTAATTGCCAGTGCAGAAAACTTTCCTGTAACTGTTTTAGGAAGTCTTGTTCCTGCAAATATCCCAAATATCCAACCGTTAGCAGGGAATATATCAGGTAACGTTGTTGCGAATATTAGAACGAGAAATGCAAGTGGCGCCGTAGCAGTGGTTCAACCAAGAATTGGTAGAATAGCGGGAGAAGCATTTACAGGAAACTTTAGCTTTATTAATGGAACTGCCAGTTTAAATAATGGACAATTTCAAGTCGGTGATAGTTTAATATCGTTGAATGGTAGTGTAGAGACACAAGGAAATCGTCAAGTTCAAGTTCAAGCTACGGTAAATCAAGCCAGAATCGAAAAGCTTTTACAAGCATTGAGTATTTATAACTTTCAAGATTTATTAACAGGTGTAGAGTCTCCACAATTTGCAGGAGCTTCAGTATTAAGACCAACAACTGAGTTGTATATACCGCAGGATGTGAGTTTGTTAACGCAGTTGGATATATTTAAGAAAATTACAGATGTTATAGCTAAACAGGAAACAGTTGAGCAACAACAAGAAGTAACGGGTATACCAGCACTTTCGGAACTACAAGGTTTAATTAGTGCCAAGTTGGATGTAACAGGTTCGTTAGAGTCGGGGTTAAATACGAACTTTAATGTAAATGGTTCAAATGTGGAATGGGGGAGTTACAATATTGGGGGAGTAACGGCGAATGGTGATTTTACGAATGGTACATTAACGTTACAACCTTTACAGGTAGGTTTTGAAGGTGGAATTTTAGGATTTACGGGACAGTTGGGTCAAAGAGAGTTATCGGGACAGTTCCGAGTATCGAACTTACCAATTTCAGCATTACAACGGTTTGGTAATTTACCAGTTAATGCGACGGGTGAAATAAACGCATTAACAGCGCTAAGTGGTAGTTTAACAAATCCGAGTGCGAAAGGGGATGTTTCCCTGGCAAATGCGACGTTAAATTCTAAACCGATAAAAAGCGCACAGTTGAGTTTTAATTTAAATAATGCGCGTTTAAATTTTGGTAGTACAGTAGCGGTAACCGATGCACAACCACTTAATATTATAGGTAGTATACCTGCTGCCTTACCATTCGGCGCTCCTCCAGAAAGTAATCAAATAAATATAACAGCGAATGTAAGAGATGATGGTTTATCGTTGTTGAACGTACTTACCGACCAAGTTAGCTGGGTTTCGGGTACGGGAGAGGTAAATGTAGCGATAGGGGGAACATTGAGTCAACCGACGATAACCGGAACAGCAAACGTGAATAATGCGACTTTGACAACGGTAGCATTAACAGAGCCTTTAACTAATGTAACAGGCGCCGTGCAATTTGACCGTGATGTAATAAATGTGCAAAATTTAGAAGCTTTATATAATAGAGAACGAGTAACAGCAGCAGGAAGTTTACCAATATTTGAGCAGCAAACAGTAAATAATCCTTTAACAGTATCATTAAATGACCTGAATGTGAGATTAGAAGGACTATATGAAGGGGGAGTTAGTGGAGATGCGGTTATTACAGGAAGTGTAGTCAAACCAGTATTAGGTGGAACAATAAGACTAGCTTCAGGAGAAGTATCAATAACTCAACGGTCAGGACAACAACGACAGCAACCACAACAAGAAGCTTTAGAGACAGAAGAGAATGAAACACCAACTAACCAAAATACAACAACACAGCGTCCTCCCATTGGGTTTTCGGAACTAAGATTAATATTAGAAGATAATGTGCGGGTTACAAGTGACTTATTGCCAACAAATTTAACAAACCCACTTTTATCGAGTTTAACAAATCAAGATTTTTTGAGCTTTGATGCAGAAGGCGCCTTAACAATAAATGGTACATTAGAAAAACCACTTCCTGAAGGAGTAATCAACTTAACAGGGGGACAAATAAACTTATTTGCTACACAATTTGTATTAGAACGGGGATACGAGCAAACAGCAACGTTTACACCAAGTCTAGGTTTAGACCCAATACTGAATGTAAGATTGTTAGCAATAGTACCAGAATCGAATGCAACTCGATTACCCACATCATCAATATCAGGAGAAATAAATGAAGTTCCAGTAACAAGTTTAGGTACATTACGCAGTGTGCGTGTATTTGCGCGTGTCAACGGACAAGCAAGTAATATAAACGACAACTTAGAATTAACAAGTGACCCAAGACGCAATAGAGCCGAAATAGTATCTTTAATAGGGGGAACTATCGTTAATGCATTTAACCAACAAGACGGAGGACTAGGAATAATATCCGCAGCAGGAAATAGAATATTAACACCCCTACAAGGAATAATCAGTTCACTCGGTCAAACAATAGGATTAAGCGAACTACGTTTATATCCCACAGTCATCAACAACCGTAGCACAAACAGAAGTTCATCAGTATTAGGATTAGCAGCAGAAGCAGGATTTAACGTCAATAGAAATATATCCTTATCAGTATCGCGAGTCTTCATAGTCGATGAACCATTTAGATATAACTTAATATATCGACTCAACGACGAAATGTTATTGAGAGGTTCAACAGATTTATCAGAAGACAGTCGCGCGCTGTTTGAGTACGAAACTAGAATTCCATAATAATTATAAAACCTTTGGCGCCAAAACAAAAAAATACCCCAACACCTTTCTTCTTTCTTCTTTCTTCTTTCTTCTTTGTGTCTTTTGTGTCTACCCTGCGGGAAATCCTCCGGATTATGTGGTTCAATCCTCTTAATTCCCAAATTTTCAAATAACAGCGTTGTAGTATAATGTAGCTTGCCTTTAGTGATTTTTCTTGGCTCGGTTAAATAACGGATATGTCATTCGGTTGGCGTATAATATTTTAGAAATTTGACATATATTATATAGTTTGGTAATATTCTTATGATGAAAAATAGATTTGTAATTAGTTGGACGTTAATTAGTACTCTTTGCATAAGCTTGATAGTAAGTGGAATTATATTTGGCTCAGTTAATTGGCGCCCTGCTGATTACGGTAATATACAAACATCGATTGTCGTTTACTTCATTTATTGGATTTTATTAGCAAGTTTACAAGGAGCAGCGCTTTTTTGGAAGTTTGGAGATAAGAACTTTGCTTATAGATGGTTTTTTGTTACAAGCATAACTGGCTTTTTTGTCATGTTTTTGCATGATTTGATTGTACTACATGTTATGAACGTTGATACCAGAGGACAAGGATCAATCTTTCTTTTACTTAGCTTACCGAGTTTAGCTATTACGGGTGGGTTTATATTAGGATTTGCTCAACTTTGGTTAATCAAAAATCGTTATAAACCTAATTTAGAACCTGTTCAACTGAATATGTACTGGCTATTTTTAGGTGTTGTTTCATGGATAATTGGTTTTGCTAGTTTTTATCTTGGTAATTTTTCCCCAGCTTTATTTATTCTTTACCCTATTGGAAGCATTATTAAAGGCTGGTTTATTAATAAGTATTTGTAATGTATATAAATTTAAATAATTTTTACCTGAGGGGCGGCATTTCAAAACTATTACCTCATTCACTAGGCGTGTTATACAATAGTAACAAGCCTACAGGGTTAAAGAACCTTTCTCAAGAATTATATTAATTGAAAAATTTTAGCAAAGATGGAAATATGCAGTTCCTAATCCAATACTGCTTGGTTACGAATTAATAAGGTATCTACAGGGTTTTGTTCTTTGTCGAATTTTACCTTCGGTACACTACCTGAAGGGAAAACTACGTTTACGTGAACGCGCACCGAGCAGTCTTGGGCGCCTTGGAAGCAAAATGTGAACCGTGGTTCACATTTTCTAAGTATCGAGGTTTAAAATTGTATAATCCTTTTCCTGAAATGTACTAGTGTAAAATTATACGTTGATATTGATGTGTGAAAGCTTTTTGATTTTGTGGTTTGTAATAGCTTTCACGCACCCTACTCTACGTTTAAATTTAAGGTGTAATTTATGTTTCCATCTCCGCTTGTTTGCTGGGTGATATTGTTGTCAGTACTGTTCATTTCTACTTTTACAGATGCTGTCGCTGGTGTGTAATTACCTGATATTTCTACTTTTTTCTGTCCTCTTGTTAAGTAGGGTGATAAATTAATCTGAGATTGTTTGCCATTTAGGCGCCTGACTATTTTCCCATTAATTTTGATTGTCCCTCGTATTTTGGCGCCACCAGAGTTGATTTTTAGTATATGAGGTTGTCTACGATTCGCTGCACTTATATTTATGCTATCACTCTGAATGTTTGTGTTATCTGATATTTGAGTACTGGAAGATGTAAAGTTGACGTTATCATCATCAACATCTTCTGTATCTTCATACGAGTCGTCGTCTATTTCTGGCGCGGAGCTTTTTAGTAGCTTAGGAGACGAAGTTTGTTTTGAGCTAATACTAGTTTTTACTGTTGAGGTTTGTTGGCTATAAGAATTATTGCTGAACAAGGTGAACAGACTGATAATTAAGCCAAGGGGAAGACCATAAAGAAGTATTTTTCGCATAAGCTTTAATTAGAGATAAAAGTATAAAATGTCTAAATCTAAATGTAGAGACTGAAATATATCTGGTCTCTACTACTAATTTATCCAACAATGCCGAAAGCCCCCAGGAGGGGGCAACAATTTGTTACAATTACTTAAATTAAAGAAACCCGGTTTCTAAGCAAAATTGTTGTTTTTATTACAAGATATAAATAAGAAACCGGGTTTCTAATTAGCGCTTGCGGCCAGGTACGTTTACTTGAGTGCCAACATTAATGTTAATATGTGGCATTCTTACTCCTGTTGGATTTTTACCACCAGATAGATGTTGGGTTCTATTGATGCTTTGATTGACTCTACCTCCTCCGGTGTAAACTTGAGCTCCAGTTGCAGTAGAGGTATTACCAAAACAATCTTTGCTGATGCTTTGACTGGTGTTTCTTGTTTGATTAGCTCGTTTGGCACCAACTGCAATTTGGTTATCAACAGCAACGTTAATACAGGTAGCGCTAGCTTTTGGTGTAAATGTGGGAACCAGTGTTGGCAGCGCGCTCATTACAGTAGCTAAAGCAATTAATTTTAGTTTCATGATTTTCTCCGTATATGTGATGATAAATTAAAGAAACATTGAAGAAACCGGGTTTATTGTCAATATTTGTAATATAAATAAATATTTGTCTGCGACAATGAATGCGTAGAAACCCGGTTTCTATTAGCAAGCTCTAGCTTGTTGCTGGGTTGTTTTCTGTGTTCCGTTAACGTTAACTGTGTTACGACGCCCTACAATTCCAACGTTCTGATTCATAAGTTGGTCGGAATATTGACGTTGAGAACCAGAGCGATGGCTGCAATATCCTCTTTTACGTTGGTTTTGCGTGGTAATTTGGGTACCGTTAACATGGGCTGAGTTGCCAGAACCATTAACATATACAGATTGATTGAGTTCTTGATTTGCGTCTTGCTTGGAACCAGCGAATGCTGCATTAGGAATCATAAGTACAGCAGCTAATAAACCAAGAGCGTAGATAGAATTTTTCATTTTTGTATACCTAAGAGTGTTGTGTGTTTTTGTGTACTATCTATTAGAACAGGCAGCAGATTGTTGACCCTGAACAACATTAGTATTAATAATTTTGATACGGTTACGATTTCCGTTGTTTGCTGCTGAGATGTTTGTGTCGTTGGTGCCTCCTTGAGTTTGATTGGTAGGGGTTTGACATAAAAGCTTTTTAGCTCTTCTTTGTGACCTAATAACGTAAGTTCTGTTTACAATACGGATTTTGTTGTTTCTACCAACGTTACTAGCATTAATATTTGTGTTTCCGGTATCACCCTGAACTTGTTCACCCGCAAATGCCACAGGCGCCATTGCAAAGGCTGCAAGTATACCAAGAATTAAAGACTTTTTAAACATAACTGCTTTAACTATTCCTTCCTATATATTGATAAATTTAGTAGCAAGCAGCAGATTGAACTTGGCTAATGTTGGTTTCATTCGACACACGGGTGCGGTTGTAATTTCCAACAACTCCTGCATTAATTGCTGTATCGGTAACATTACCTTGAGTTTGGCTTCCACCAGAACACTTATTTCTGTGATGTCTGCCACGACGAGATTCATATTTGTCTTGGTATTGACCAACATTAGTTGTGTTGTCAATATAACTGCTGTTACCGTGACCTACGCTACCTGCATTAATGTTGGTATAAGTACTGTTACCTTGTACTTGATCATTAGCAAAAGCTGCGGGCGCCAATGTCATAGCAGCAAGTACGCCTAAAACCAAAGATTTCTTCAACATTGTTATATACCTAAGTTAATTGTGTGTGTGGTGTTGATGTTTGATGTTGTAGAGACGTGATACATCACGTCTCAATCTAAATTTAGTAACAAGCAGCAGACTGACCTTGACTAACGTTGGTTACGTTACGAACGCGGGTGTTATTGCGATTTCCAACAACTCCTGCATTAATTGCAGTATCAGTAACATTACCTTGAGTTTGGCTTCCACCAGCGCACTTACGAGTGTGGCGTTTCACACGACGAGACTCATACTTGCCTTGAGATTGGTTGATATTAGTTCCGTTTTTAATATTGGTTCTGTTACCATTACCTACAACACCTGCTTCGATGGTGGTAACGGTGCTGTTACCTTGTGTTTGACCTGCAAAAGCTGCTGGCGCCAATGTCATTGCTGCGAGTAAGCCTAAAACCAAAGATTTCTTCAACATTGTTATATACCTTAAATTAGTTGTGTGTGTTTTGTTTCGATGTTTGTTGTAGAGACGTGATACATCACGTCTCAATCTAAATTTAGTAACAAGCAGCAGATTGACCTTGACTAACGTTGGTTACGTTACGAACGCGGGTGTTATTGCGATTTCCAACAACTCCTGCATTAATTGCAGTATCAGTAACATTACCTTGAGTTTGGCTTCCACCAGCGCACTTACGAGTGTGGCGTTTCACACGACGAGACTCATACTTGCCTTGAGATTGGTTGATATTAGTTCCGTTTTTAATATTGGTTCTGTTACCATTACCTACAACACCTGCTTCGATAGTGGTAACGGTGCTGTTACCTTGTGTTTGACCTGCGAAAGCTGCTGGCGCCAATGTCATTGCTGCGAGTAAGCCTAAAACCAAAGATTTCTTCAACATTGTTATATACCTTAAATTAGTTGTGTGTGTTTTGTTTCGATGTTTGTTGTAGAGACGTGATTAATTCCCTGCGGGACACTACGCTCTGCACGTCTCAATTTAAATTTAGTAACAAGCAGCAGACTGAGCTTGTCTAACGTTGGTTACATTATTGATGCGGGTGTTGTTACGATTTCCAACAACTCCTGCGTTAATTGCAGTATCAGTAACATTACCTTGAGTTTGGCTGACACCAGCGCATTTACTTCTGTGGCGCTTTACGCGACGAGCCTCATACTTGCTTTGAGATTGTCCAACATTCGTTCTGTTATTAATATTGGTATTGTTACGATTACCTGAAACACCTGCTTCGATGGTGGTAACGGTGGTGTTACCTTGTGTTTGACCTGCAAAAGCTGCTGGTGCCAATGTCATTGCTGCGAGTACGCCTAAAACCAAAGATTTCTTCAACATTGTTATATTCCTTAAATTAGTTATGTGTGTGTTGTTTCGATGTTTGATGTTTTTGTTGTAGAGACGTGATAAATCACGTCTCAATTTAAATTTAGTAACAAGCAGCAGACTGAGCTTGTCTAACGTTGGTTACATTATTAATGCGGGTGTTATTGCGATTTCCAACAACTCCTGTATTAATTGCAGTGTCAGTAACATTACCTTGAACTTGGCTTCCACCAGGGCACTTATAAGAATGGCGTCTAACGCGACGAGATTCATACTTGGTTTGAGATTGGCCAACATTAGTTCTGTTATTAATGTTGGTTCTGTTGCCATTACCTACAACACCTGCTTCGATAGTGGTAACGGTGCTGTTACCTTGTGTTTGACCTGCAAAAGCTGCTGGTGCCAATGTCATTGCTGCGAGTACGCCTAAAACCAAAGATTTCTTCAACATTGTTATATACCTTAATAGTTGTGTGTAAAAGTCATTAATAGGAGTTATTTCTTAATAGCAAGCCGCAGATTGACCTTGGCTAACATTAGTCACATTCGATACACGGGTGCGGTTGTAATTTCCAACAACTCCTGTTGAAATTGCAGTATCGGTAACATTACCTTGAACTTGGTTGCCACTAGGACGACAGCTACGACGATTGTATCTGCTACCACGACGTGACTCATACTTGGTTTGGTATTGACCAACGTTTGTTGTATTGTCAACACTAGTTCTGTTACCATTACCCACGACACCTACATTAATGTCTGTAACAGTGGTGTTTCCTTGTACCTGGTCATTTGCAAATGCTGCTGGCACCATTGTCATTGCTGCTAATACGCCTAATACCAAAGACTTCTTCAACATTTTCATATACCTCTTAGTTGTGTGTTGTTCTTTAAGATTAATTTTATTTAACCAAGAAACTTAAGTGTTTAAGACGACAAAAAGCCCTAAATGTTTCCAGTTAACTTTTATTCCTTAGAAAATTAACATCATTGAAATTCAGTAATTTTACTCTATTCAATGTAATTGTTTTATCGTTTGGAATAATTTGTTATACAGGGCTGAATCGAGTCATTCCGGATGATTTAGAAAAGTTTTTCTTTATCGTTGTGAAGCTGTTCTCAGAAGACCTGAGAAATAACCTCTTTCCGCTTGCCTCTATAACAGTTTTAACCAAAGTTCTTGAGTGTGTCAAGTGTTAATGCAAAAATTTTGGTAATTTTTTTTGTGGGCATTAAGGGGGAATATTGATAACACGTATTAGCTTAAATGAAATTACCCATGAGGGTACTTTGGATTTAATTGCATACTTAGGCGCACACTGAGGGCGCCATCAATATATATATAGTGATATATATAGTGTTACCAGTCACTACTACGTTCTAGGCGTTGCATTAATCCCCCTTCTAATTTATCTTTCCATTTTAATACATCTGTACGTTCTGGCTCAATGCGTTCCCACATTTTTAGCCAAGCACGGGCGCCATCGCGTTGTTTTTTTGCAACTAAGAGTTCTAGGTAAGCATTGCTGAATGCTGAGAACTCGTCGTAGTGGAAGCGTTTGCGCTGCATAATGGGTTTGATTATTTCTAGTGCTTCGTCAAGTTCACCTTTGACTATATGTCCGCGCGCGATACCGACTTTAGATAATATATAGTCTGGAAATTGTTCTATAACCTGATGTAACAGTGCTTGTCCTTCTTCTCTACGTCCTTGATATTCGTAGCAAAGTGCAAGGTTATTAAGTATGGTGGGAGATTGTGTAATTTCTAAAGCTTGTTTGAGGATTGTTTCAGCTTGTTCTAATGCTTCAGGTGTTGGTGTTTTCATCAACCAGTACGTTTGTGTTAGCATATCATGAACTTCTGGTGAATGCCTAAATATTGGTTCATTGTGGAATTCGTAGCTAAGAAGACTGATGTGTTGCCACTTGCCTTGTAACCACATGCGGATAGTTTCTGGTAATAAACCCGCTGCTGATAAGTTGGTTGCAGCATGGTAACGCATTTCATCTGGACCACGCTGACTAAGTGCAAAGTCACGCATTGCGTTTTGCATGTCGGAGGTTTTAGCTAAAAAAGCTAAACTATAAGCTAGTTCGCGCCCACTAATGTCACCTCGGTCTAGAAGTGCGGGTATTAAAGAGGCAAAATTAGGATGTTCGGCTAAGAATTTTTGTATGACTTTTGACTTTTGTGCATCATATGACGATTTAGCATTGGCGCCTATGACTAGTCTAAGTTGGTCGATAGTTTTTTGTGTCACCCATTGTTCTAAACTAAAAGCCCAAGGTGCATGACGCTCTTGCATCGGTTTTTTAAGGTCATCTAAATTTTGTTGTACTAAATGGGCGCCTGTCAAATAGCCTTGTGCTTTTTTCCATAAGTCACGTGCTTCATCAAGCCTAGAGAGCCTAGCCATAGTCACGGCAACCAAGTGGTAAAATAAACCACTACCGCTTTTCGTGTCACCGTGTAATTGAACTTCTTCGTAAATTTGTAAAATCCCTTCATCATCACCTAAGTAAGCGAGTGCCTCAACTTTTTTTGTCCAAGATTCCCAAGCTTTAGCACTACTACTAACTTTGAGACGTTGGGCAATAAGTTTAGCGTTTTCAAACTGACCGTTTAGACAAAGAAAGCGTGTTAAATTCGCAAGCGCATGTATATTATCAGGTTGGATATCAAGAACTTTTTGACAAGTACTAATAGCCTCGTTCAAATTACTTTCAATAAAACTAATCAAACTAAGATTATTATAAGCCGAAACAAAATTAGGACGTGCTTGTAAAACAGTTTCTTCAGCTTGACGTGCTTTCACGTACTCACACTGTTCTAAATATAACTGTCCACGTTCATGTAATATAGCTATTTCCAATCCATCTTCTTTTACCAAACCAATATCAGCAACTAGTTTTTCTATTTTACTTTCTAATTCTGCTACTTTAACAGCAGCATCACTAGCGCGTTCATGGTTTGGAAATTTACTCAAAGCATTACGAAAAGCTTGTAATGCTAATAAGAAATGCTGCATTAAAAAATATCCGCCAGCTAACCCATAAGCAATATCAGCATTATTAGGTTGTACAGCTAATAACATCTCAGATGCGCGCGTATAACCAGGAATATCCTTTACTTCGTAACAAGCATTAACGAGATTTAATAAAACATCAAGATTTTGGGGATAATCATGTGATAGAGCATTTAAACTATAACGTGCTTCCAACCATTGTCCCCGCACTATAAACGCTTTAGCTTTACGCAACTCAGGTGCCAAAGGTAAGGCGCCAAACCCAGTATGCTTATGTAAAGACTTATTCAAGCTTGCCATTTACAGATAACCCCTGCTTTTAACAACACAGCTTACCTCTTCAGAGTTTATCCATCTTTAACAGGAGTTAATACACTTTTCTTAGTTTTTCTTTAAATAAGCTCTCAACACTACGTGTTGCAGAAAAAATCTTCTCCCTGCATAATTGTAATCCAGCGGGGGAATTCCTTCAGCGTTAGAGCGTTTAGTTGCAACTGCTTTTGGTAAAGCTGCTGTAGATTTACTAGCACAAGGCGATACTGGCAAGATTGTTGAATGGCACAAAGGAAAAGTTGAAGCCATACCTCTTCCTCACAAGTTCCTCAACTTATTTAAGTATAAATAACAATATCAGGTCTAATTCAAGAGTATTCTCAATAAACGTAGCTTTTTTAAGTTCCCAGTTCTCATCACTTTAAAAAGGATATTGTCTCATGGTATCAACATCCGTAAATCCACAAAAAGTAAACCAAAATTCGTTACATACACTAACCCAGATTCTGTACTTAAGACGCGATTAGAAGTAACCAAACATTCTTAAAAACCAATATTCCCGACGAGAGCAGAAGTTGTCGGGAATATAAACAAAAAACAGGAAAAAACACAATTAGTTATCATTATCCGATTCTTCATTACCGTGCTGATGGTTCAGTAGTTACCATTCATAATGGTATCGGCCGTCCACCTTGGGCAGGTACAGAATAGCGTAAAATTACTTAGGAGCAGCTTTGACTATTTTAATAACTCTGACCTCTGTGTCAAGAGCGTCTCTGTAGTAAAAATCTTTACTTCCAAAACTAATGACATGAACTACTACTGGTTTGTATCATTAATTTTAAGAGTAAAGAATATTACTATTTAGGGTCGCATTGATTCTGTATATTCAGAATCATGGTCGGGTAAAATCTTTTCTAAATTCCGCAATGACGGGATGTAAAACCCAATTATCCCCACCAATAACATTTGGACTTTGGACAAAATAATAAGTTTGCGAACAATGTTTGTGAGCTAAAAAAGGACGCAGTTTTTTATCCCAGTTATGAGATTAACTGAGTAAAACAAGTATATTTGCAGAAAAACTACGCAGCTTTAGGCTGTGAAATGTTTGATTTTTGACTTTTTTTGATAACAGGATGCTTAACTCTTTTAGTCTGGGTCTGACCCCTCACCCTACCAGTCGCATTTCCTCGGGGTTTTGGCGAATTTCCTGGTTTTCCGACCTCCGAAATAATTCTTTGGAAGTCACGTTGTACGGTACTGGGAGAAATAATTTTATCATTGTTTTGCTTTTGATAGCGCTCCCACGGTCTTGGTAAATAGTTAGATAATTCTTTTGCAGCCCATAATTGTACGTAGGCGAGCATTACTAAACGTATCCAATTTTCTTCGCGCTTTACGTCGGTCGTTTGGAAATTAGTCATTAGTAAACGTTGCTTTTTAAATCTAAACATATGTTCTATGTCAAACCGTTGCCGATAGCAAGAATAGACTTCTGCAAGCGTAATACGTCCGCGTTGCTCACCCATAACTATCAACCACATCGGTTTCCAAACCGCACAGCCAGTATCATCGGTAACATGAACCCGTACTAGAGTAAATGGGCATTTATACATTTGTTCTTGTTGAGTTCCCCTCATCAACATATGGTGCCAAGCCTTGAGGGTTACTGTGAATTGGCGACCTTTCTTGCTAGTGCTCTTGAATTGTGTTGTCTCGTCAGGCGGGTGCCAAGTCTCTTCAAGGGCAAGGTCGAAACGTTCAGCAAATTTTTTTGGACACCCGCGTTTCTTCTCTTCTTGTTGTGCAGGTGGTGAAGAGTAAAAAATTCGATTACTACGAACTCTGGTAATTACAACCAAATTTTTGTGTTTGGATGAATTAAATAGGAATGAGCGTTGACTATAAGCACTATCAGCAGTTAATACTGATAATTTACCGTGCCACGGAAGCGATTCATCTGACATCAATGCGTTAATTTGGTTAATGCCAACACTTATACCTTTCTTATCAGTTGGAACTCTTTCTCCCGACAGTGGAATTGACCAAGGCGCCGACTGGTGGGAGTCTTTTTCAGGTAACAGCGACACGAATGAAAAAGAATGACCAACACCGATGGATTTATTACCTGCAATAGTATTTGGCTGGTAAATATAACCTCTTTCAGGTAAGGTTGGAGAGTAAGGGCGCGGGTGAGGAGTTGTATCCGTTGCAAATAAGTAAAAAGAGCGTTTTTCCGGTTGGGGCGTAACTTCAGCAATTAGTCGAGTTAAATTTTTTAGCTTTTTTCTCTTCTTTTTCTTATCATCGTTGAAATTAAATGATTTTTCAATTGCCTTGTAGATTGAGCTATAAGTCCTTTCAAATAAAGGACTTATAGATAACTCAACAGGGGAAGAAGCGCCGTTTGAGTTACTAGCCAAAGCATCAATTAAATCAATAATACTATCACTGTAAGATTTAAACAATTTACGTAAATGTTGCCGAAAAGAGCGGAATTGCGCTATTAATTGATTATTGTTTATTACTTGCATAGCCATCAGTTGTTTTGGTATGTAGTTCGTTTCTGATAATACTATGTATTGATATACTCACCCTGATGGCTATTTTTATAACTAACAACTTAGAGCAAAAGTTTTTATTAGTTCATATCAACTACTGGGAAGTCAATCTAATAAAATGAAAAATATAAATGAAAACAACGTAAATGTTCTTCGCAATATTAGTGCGCGAACGTACTATTTTGTCCAAAGTCCAAATTTACACTAGGGTTATGACCAAAAAGACTAAAACTTAATTCTAAAAAAATATAAGGTTGAGTTTGGCAAGTTTCTACAACTAAATTTTCTTGTAGATTGTAGTCTTCTACCAAAAGAGAAATACCCGGACGTAAGTGAAACCAACGTCTAGAACCATAACTAATCCCCTTGGGGTCATGTATTTGAAGCTCATAAGTTTTTGCTTTAAAATTGCTGTTATTGTCTAGTGAGGTCGTAGGTAATAAATGGTAACAATCTGCTGATTCTTGTAAAACAAGGGTCATAAAATTTTGGGTTTGAGATTTTATTAAAAGATAGATGAGAAATAATATCATTAATTTAGATAAAAATCAGTGTCAAGAGTCACACGTACATACATACGGGAGCATGAAAAAGCCGCTAAATAGCTAGAATCTTTGTTAGAAGCAACTTGTAAAGTTCCAGAAAATGAAGCCGAAGCGAAATCTTGGCATTGGAATCATAAACGGTAAATAAATCGTCGAAGCATTGCTGAATAAGGGTTTGACGGCTTTACTTGTAAAAATAGTCTAAACTCCAGAAGGTAAGGCAGGGGTCTGCAACTATTAAAATATAACTGTAAGCACTCGTGACAAATAATCTGTTAGCAGTGATATCAATTGGTCAAAATTGACATCACTGCTAACAGTGACAAGTAATTAATTAATGTACAACTTTAGAGGCGCCACCCGGATTTGAACCGGGGGATGGAGGTTTTGCAGACCTCTACGAAAACTATAAAAGCCTTATGATGCAAAGCTTTGAACAATTTAATATTCTTGCGTGCTTAAAATCGTGCTTAGTAAGAATATTGCTAAATCATCAATAAACAAGACTGATTAACGAACAAGTCACAAATCGCAGGTCGCAAGTTAAGAACTGCGATTTGTGACTCGAATGGCGCCGAATATGTACCCACCTTCGCACATAAATCATTTTATTTTTTGCTGGTCTTAGTTTTTAAATCTTCTGCCTTCGTGGTTTCCGTTGGTGTTAACTGTGTGTTAGCTTGCTCAACCTTTGTTTCCGTTGATTCAGGTTGTAAATTGCTATCGCTTACCTTCACTTCCGTTGGTGTTAACTCGCTGTTTGAAAGAGGATTTTCTGGAGCATTTTCAGTGTTCTGTTCTACCACTGGGGTTTCAGTTAGGCTCCAACCAGCATTTATCCACGCTTGAGAATCAATAGCAGGGATACGGCGCCACTCCCCATCTTTATATAAAGGGATGGGATCAACTACGAGCATGATACAAATGCTCCATATACAAGGTTTCCGGGACTGCCCACTTTGATAGAGCGCGCGCGGATATAAGCAGCGGTTGGCAGAATATCTTCTATGTAGGCACCATCAAGGGGAATAAGCACATCGCCGCCCTTATTGGGGAGAGGGGCAATACCCACTTGTACATAGATTCCAGCAAGAGTAGAGGCAACTTCAATTGCAACTTGCCATTCTGTCGTACCTGCGGCATAACCTGTGTAGCCAGGTGTGTGAACTACGGCTTTATACTCCATCTGCTTGGTAACAGGAAATAGCACTCCTGTTTCTGCAGTTCCGCTGGATATAGCGAGATTTGATGCGTTGCGGAGTTCAAGCGACTTATCAAAATAAGTCGCGCGACGGTTTGCGATTGTTGAACGTGGCATTTTTTATTAATACCTTCTGATAAGAAGGTGGCGAAAATTAATTAACTACTTAAGCAATTGCTGCTGCGTCCGTTATGCCCATGAGGCGCGCGGCTGCCCGACCGTGAAAACATGCGAGCGCGGTATACCACTCAACTCGGGTTCTCTTTACGGGTTTAGTTTCAAGTTCGCCCAAATCGCGCGTAGCAATACCATACTTGCCGTCTGCCTTGCCTTGGATGCCGACTAGCTTCTTAGTGCCAAGCGACATCACGTATATAGAAGTACATTGGAGGCTCGTCCCATCACTTGAAGCTTCTGTGTAACCAAGAATCTTATTTCCCAGGTTGTCGTAGTCAGCAATCAATATTGGTAAATCGTTATAGTACATTACTTGCTTGCCAAATTCATCTTTGTCAAAGTGAATTTGACCGCCTAATCCGTTACGTACTGCTTGAGTAAGTCGGCGCCGAACCGATTTATCCGCCATTAAATGAGTGGCGCCGTCAACTTGGTCGATTGCTTCATCTAGTTTCAATAATGAAAGCGGTCCGCCCGATGGCGCATTGTCCAAAAGCTGAGAACCTGTTAGACGAACTTGCAAACCATCAAATGCGCGCGGGTTGACACGACTGTCTCCTTTGATAAAATTCCTAGTCCACATCAAGGAAAGCGCTTTCACTTTTTGCAGTTCATGAACTGTGCGAACACTTTCGCCTTGCGTATCAAGGATGAATTTATCTACGTCCAAGTCTCCACCAGCAATTTTAAAAGCTTCAGATTGAGGGTTAACTACGCCTACTGATTCTTCGTAGCCTTCGTTTATACCTCTGAATCCCACGCCTGGTAGTTCGTCTTCACGATTGTAGTGAATACCGGAGCCATCGTGATTCTCAAAAGGAAGTTCTCGCAGGATGTCGGATTGCGCTGCGTATTCTTCAATAATTGTTGCGTTTTCAATTGAATCAGCTACTTTTGCTGATTCTAATAAAGTCATTGCCATGATTGTTTACGATGTTTAGTTGACTACATCGCGAATGGCATCACGCCGTTAGTTCGAACCAGCATCACGCTGATTAGTGCGATTAAAATTTGGTTGTTTTATTAATTCCCATAACCTTCTTATCCGAAGGTTTGATCTTCGCCTTCGGATAAGAAGGTGAGCCACTTGCAGGTGCGGTGAGCGAGCCTGCGGTGTCAGCTTCTGTCCCGTAGGACTCGCGAATCCGAAGGGACTCCCTCTTGTCAAAGTGGCGAACCCGAAGGGTAAGTGTTAGTTAATTCCCAACTCGCGCGCTTTAGCCAATCTCTCCGCACGGTTGCCCATCTGCATCAAAGATTCGCGCGTTGCTGCTACAGTGTTGTATTGTGATGAGCGCTGCATACCACCACCGGCGCCTTTATCGCTTTCAAAAAGTGCAGCCGTAGGTCCACCACCACGCAATTTCAGCATCAAGTCTTCAACCGTGTAAGCATTGCCTTTAGCATCGCGCATGGGAGTTTTATCGCGCGGGTCGAGTACAACAAGGCGCCCTTTTTCATCAAGCTGGATATAATTTTTAGCACGCTCTTGTATTAAGTCGAAGTAGCTGTAGCCATCTTCGTCTTTGCCCGCGCGTCCACCGCAGCTATAAAAAGCTTTTTCTAGGGAATTAACTATTTTAGTGTCCTGAAGCTGATTTTGTAATTCTTGAATTTGCTGAGTAAGCGTTGTTTTTTCACCAGTCCAGCGCTCTTTTAATTCTGCAAAATTCTTTTGCTCTTCAAGCTTGCGCTCTTCGTAGCTGGCTGCAAGCTGTTCATATTCTTTGAATTTTACTGGGTCGATACCTTTGATTTGTTCGAGGTTTTTAGAAAGCTCCAAAACCCTAGTTTCTAAATCTTTGGCTTTTTGCGCGTGTTCATCTCGCTCTTTGCGCGTAGCTTTAGCAGTATTTAATATTTTTTGAATTTCTTCTTCGGTGTACTGCTTTGGCGTATCTAAAATTTCATCCATGAGATATACTTACTATTTGTCATCACGACAAAGTGAAGAATTCCCCTATGGCTGTAAATATCAGCGCGCGTAATTATCAATTAATCATTAATGGGTTGGACTGTACTCCTGCCTTAAAAAGTGTTGATGGGGGATTTTCCCACTACGACAGCACGGGTTTAATATTAATAAACGCATCATTGGTGTTAGGTCGCGCGCTTGATTTTAATGAAAATTTAGACGACCGCAGTAACCCTAGATGGGCGCGCGGTAATATCATCAATTTATATATAGCTAATTCTTCAGGCCAGCTAGTACCTGCGCCAATAATTGGTTATTTGTATATTTTAAAAGCCGAATTTGATGGCATATCTCAGCTAAAAATAGAAGCTGGATGTATATTGAATTTATTGAATTTTCGCACTCCAGCAGGGGACGGTGCCTGTTTTGATTTAGGACAAAGCGTTGGATTAAATGATATTGCTAGCAAGCTTTTGAATAAGGCAGGCACCGGAGCTAAGTGGGCAGGAAATTTAAATGGGGCGCCTTTAAAAGTGCCATTGCCCAAGCTTAGTAATGAAAGTTATATTCAATTGTTTGGAAAGTTATGCTGGGCAAATTGCTTTATCGCTTATCAAGATAATCTTGGAATGATACGCACTCGCAAAGTAAGCACGGTGCCTAATGTTATAAAATCTTTGCAAGTTGGTGTGGATGATGCACGCTATGAAAGATTGAGTGGTGCCGAATCTCCAGTTGAGTTAGTAAAGGTGTCTGGCGTGCTTTCGACTAAAAAGAAAGTCGAGCCAACTGTAACTTTAGAAGAAGAATACGGTCCGGTTAGTGCCGTGAATCCTGAAAGTAATAGTCTGAGCGTGACTCTAATTCGCAGGACTAAAACAACTGAGAAAATTCAACGATTTAACAGAACAATTGAAATAGAAACAAAAGTAGAGGAACCATTAGGAATAATTGACCCCAAAGGCAAGAAGGGGGATACCCAGCTTTGGGACTCCTCAAGAAAGACGGAAATCAAGTATTACGAGCCGCCTGGAGTTAACACCAGTGGGACAATAACACAGGTAGCGATAGGTGGAAGCTCACCTGCTCAAGATAATTGCCAAGAACCGGATGAAGGGCGCCTTTCTAGACATGAAATAGAAATTTATCGTCCGTTTGTAGTGGTATTGCGGGATTATATTGAAGCCGCTGGATTAACGCCTTCTCAAATTGGAGGAGGGCTTACTTTCTGGCTTGATGAAAGAAATAGTATTGATTATAGCTACGAACAAAAAACAGACCCAGAGACAAAAAAAATAACGATAATCCCTAAAATTGCAAACACCACAACGCGACCAGTAGGACAGATTTTACCTAACGAATCTTACGCTAACCTGCCATTGCAGCACTACCCAGCGAAGCGACAGCGGCAACAGTGGAGAGAGAAAAGAAAGGACGAATGGGAGTTTAAGGAAACTAACTTTGAATGTTTGGCACTTGTTAACCCCGCTGCTGTTGAATCATCAAATCCAAATATTGTTATATCGCTCGGTAGTAAATTAGTTTTGGTTGAAAGAAGCGCGCGTACTGTTGTTAGTAATAGTGGGCAAGCCACACCACCGGCGCCTGAACGCTTCCCCCCAACCCATGAAATAATAGAAAAGCAAGTAAAAGTTGAAGTGCGACTACCTGCTTTGTTTGGCAATCACCAGTTCCGTCCTAGGGAAAAGGAAATAGTAATAGATGGCGGGTTGCTAACGTCTGAAGCTCAAGCGCGCGAGTTGGGTTTGATTGAAGGGCATATATTATGGGGGCGCCATAAAGGTCAAAGTTGTAGTGTCGCTGTATCTGACGAGTGGTTTAATGCGGCGCCTCTCGTTGGGTGTTGGTGGAAAGACATAAGCGGCGCCTCGCATTTATTTATGGTTGACGGGTTTTCGATGGCTTTTGTGAATAATCGTTTGGCATTGGCTTTTGATGGGATTTGGTGTGGTTCGGCGCCTGCTAATATCCCGCAAGGAGAGGAGTACGATAATTTAATTCCGCCTTACTCGCAGGTATTTGATATCGAGCTAGGTTCAGTATCAATACTTGAATCACAGGCTTTTCCATATTCAATTGAGTTAACAGCTTCTGAGATAAAATCCCAAAGCCAATCAGGTTTTGGCATACTGACGGGTGCCGATATTTTTGATATTGAGTTTGGTAGTGTGTCGGGTTTTGGCATATTAACGGGTGCCGATATTCGCGACATTGAGCTTGGTAGTGTGTCGGGTTTTGAGTCTACTTCTCCAGTAAATGTTTTGCTTGGCGGTGCCTCTGGAATATTTGTTTTAGTAGCAGAAGGCATTCAGTTGGGGTCAGTTTCTGGATTTGATGTTGATGTTGATAGTTTTGAAGCGCGCGCTAATATTGGTTCAGTGTCGGGGTTTGAAGTTGAGTTGGCGCCTGCTGTTGATATTGAGTTAGGTTCTATATCACAATGCGCGTTTGATGTTAATGAGTTTGATACGCGCGTTGAAAGTGGCTCTAGTTCAGGGCTTGACATTGAAATTGCAGCGGCTATTGATGTTGAGCTTGGCTCAAATTCTCAATTTAAATTCAATGTCGATGAATTTGAAATTGAAGTAGATGCGGGTTCGATTTCTGGAATTGAGATTGAAGTGGTGCCGGATATTGACGTTGAGCTTGGCTTGATTTCTCAAATGGAAATTGAGCTAAATCTTTTTGAGTTCATGCTACAATTAGGCGCCGTATCTGGGTTAGAAATTGAGAGAATGCCACTTATTGACTACAGTCGTCCATTCGAGACTTTAAGGACTTTCTCGTCAGTCCCTGCTGATGTGGATAACGATTTTCCTGATGACAATGATTTTGTTAGTTTGAATATTCCTGCCACTAGCACGGTGAAGCTTCTGGAGATATTCCCAAAAAATTTGGTTGCGACTGGGGCGCCTTCCGCTTTAGTTGTTGCTGTATATATGATGTCGGGAAGTGAAAAATCACTGCTTTCTTTGATAGGATATAGCGCTGGAGAGAATAGGGCAAGCGTGCTTTCTGGTAAAGCTTTTACTCTAGCTAACCGAGTATTTGTTGAAGTGAATACTCAAGACAGCGGAATTAAATTTGCAGTAAAATTGCAAGCAGACGTATCTAGCACATCGGTAATTTTCGATTCTTTGCCAGGACAGTTCATATGCGCGAATCCTGGATATCCTAGTAATGTGAGCAGCCTGGTTTCGATATTTACTAGCTCTGTTTTGCCTCTGGGCTTAAGCTGTAATGTTAACTCCGTAAACTATTCGACTCACGCATTAAATATCAGTGGAGCTTCCTTCGATCTTGATGAGGAATTAAGAATTAATTTTAATAATTTATCGGGAACAGCTATTCCTCATCAGGGTATTAGTGGAAGATTTTTGCCGGAAGATATAGATATAAACGCCAACACAATTAGGGTTCGCAACTCTTTTGTGGATTTTAGATTGCTTAAAAATCAGCAGGTGCGTATTCGTGGCACCATCGGCTCTACGCTTCCATCTTTAAACGGAACAGCAATGGCTGTAGGCACAACTTATTTTGTAATCTCAGCCACCGGGAATATAGGCGACCAGATAATAACGATTGGCACGGATGCAGGTGGTATCGCAAATATCACAAATAAAGGTGTAGGGATATTCTTTGTATTTCCATTTCCTTATGTTAATTGCCAGTGGAAAGCTGGAAATAGAATCAGCATTGATGGCGGAAGTTTGGTAACTTTCACTCAAGAAATAGTTAATACTTCTGTGGCTATAACCGCTGGCACGGCATCAACAATTACGCATCAGACAGCACATGGGTACAGCGCTAATCAAGCTGTAATTTTAGGTGGCGCCACCGCACCCACGGGCGGGTTTATTGGGCATACCTATTACGTTGTTGGAAACGCTGCCTTAACGAGTACTGCGTACAATGTTTCTCTTGTTCCTGGTGGCGTTCCTCTAGCGTTTACAGGCGCTGGAACGGGCGTAACGATGAACGGGATAGCAGTTACAGTGACTGCTGGAACACCTTCGACAATTACCTTAAATAATCATTTCTTGAATCAATTACAAAGAATTACTTTAGGAGGAACAACGTTACCAGGCGCCAGTTTTACTTATAGCGATTTATTTGTAGTAACGAATAACTTCCCGTCTGCGCCTTTCCAGATTTCGCAGCAAAAAAATGGTGCAGCAATCGCATTTGGAACTACAGGTACAACAGTAACATTGACTGCGAGTATTAGTGGAAATCATAATTACAACCTCAACAAAACCAAGGTTAATGTTCGCTCAATAGACGAATCGCGGCTTGCTTTTTATGATTCGTCTGGGAACCAAATTACTCTTACTAATCAAGGAGGCGCCTTTAGCGTTACTTCTGAAGAAACTCCTTTAGTTACAGGAGAGATAAAAGCTAGACCTATATTGGTGGTGATATGAAAACTATATCGAGAGTAAGAAGTAACACAATCAAAAGAAGCGCTAATCCTGGGCTGCCTAATGATAAAGTTGTGAGCGGGTTTATTGCGGCGCCGCAGAATATCAGATATGGAAGTAATAATTTAAAAGCCAGTATTCTTGCTGTGTATCCTGCTTGTGGCGATTGGAATCCAATGTATGCTGTTCGTGCTTATTCAGAGTTAAGATGGGCAAATACATACTCAAGAGGTGGGTTAATTCCCTTGGTTCGGTTTAATCAATCAGGAGCGAATAATTTTAATGAATGTCGCTATTTAAAAGCTCCTCACGGATTATCTTCTATAAGTTTTGGTACGGCTAATAATAAAGAAGGATTTTCTAGTATTCAAGAAAGTTTGTTTTTTTCTAAAAGTTATATTCCTACAATTGACAGAGAGAATCCAGTTAACTCATTTAACGCAATAGGTTCAAACTTCTTATATAATTTCCAAACAACAGGTATAGGCGCAAGCCATCTATCTAGCGATGTTACAAGAGTTGGCGCTCCTGTTGCTTTCGTCCCCAACAAAGAAGAATATTATTCTTTTAAATTAGCTTGTGGAATAAGTAGAAAAAAAGAGAATACTATCACAAATGCATTAAAGTTAGATAGTCAGATTAATTCTTTTGCCAGCATTATTGTCCCAAAAGGAAGCGCGGCAATAAATAATACTATTCCTGATATAAATTTTAAAGTAAATTACAATCGTTTGGGATTGAACCAAATTACTAATGGGTTCCCATTCCAATATAGAGGATATTTAATATACAATAATTTGAACAATGTAGGTAAAGCCCAAGTCGAGCGGCATCTTAAACAGCGCGCTTTTAAATTTAAAGACAATGGATAAAATATATTTACTTTACGGCAAATTTGAGTGCGAAGGCGGGTACATATTCGGCGCCTATTCAACCCAAGGCGCCGCCGAAGAGGCTTTGGCACAAATAAAAAAGGACAAAAGAATTTTTTGTGATAAATTCTACATTGAACAACTAACGCTCGATAAATCTTGCTTATTGATGATTTAATTTATGCCTACTAATCTAAAATTTCGTTCTTGGC
Organism: Calothrix sp. PCC 7716; assembly: GCF_019977735.1. Taxonomy (GTDB): domain Bacteria; phylum Cyanobacteriota; class Cyanobacteriia; order Cyanobacteriales; family Nostocaceae; genus Dulcicalothrix. Next base: position 9,803,568 of record NZ_AP025018.1, read on the forward strand.
TCGAATATGAAATTGAATGCATATTCGCGAATGGAGGCTCTGGCGGGATAACGCGCGCCCTGCCCGACCGCGCGAACTTTTACGCTATGCTGTGCAACGGCAATATTACAGATGTTAGTACCAAGGCATCTGTAATTGCTGCTGAAATTGAAAAAACGACTACCAACAATTACAACAGATTTAATGCACCACTCGCGACAGAAGCAATATACGACGCTGGCAACAAACGCTGGCAAATGCCCGTTGTTACCTGGACTGTCTCATACCCAGAGGCAATTCAATATAATTCTGTGGTTTTGATGGCTGAAGCGCGCGTTGATAGCAACAAGCCAGTTACCATAACACCTGGACAACCCGCAATTTTTGCTGTTAGTGATTCTCACGGCTTGGCACAAGACGAAGAATTGATGATTACCCCTGATACTAGTGGGACACTGCCATCCGGGTTGGATGGAACGAAAATTTATTACATGTTTTCTTACGTTTCGGCAACTGAGTTCCAAATCTCTGAACTTTCACCTGGCGACCCGAACCGAGTTGCGCTTGATTTAACAGCAGCAGGCTCTGATTTGATTCTTAGGTATGCGAAAGGGCGCCTTGTTGGTTTCCGGCGCGAAGATAGTGTCGAAACCCTTGCAGCAAATGCGCCAAGAAGTTTTAATTTCTTTATAGCCAACGCAGCCGGTTTTGGAGTTGGCGCTGGCTCGTAGTTGTGTTTTCAATCAGCAGGAAAATTTTCCCTCCGGGTTCGGCAGTTTGACGGGAGGGAAACCACACCCGCCAACTGCCTCACCTGCTTTAGTTTTATGAATCCAGAAGAATTACTTCGTAATCGTTTAGCCAAAGAAAGATTTAGCCGAACACAGCGCGCGATTAAAAATCAAAAGTTGCTGGATACGGCGCCGCGTGCTGCTCAGTATCAAGGATTTAATTTGAATAATGGCGCCATTATTCGCTCTGTTGGTGATGGCGCTCGTTTTGCTAATCCGGTTTCTAATGGGTTGGTGGCGCCGGGTGATGGTGTTCGGCTTGTAAGGGGGGCTGGGGATTGGAAGCCGCGCGTGGAATTTCCTGTTGAAGAAGAGGTTGTCGAAGAAGTTTATTATCCCTTCAAAGTTTTGTTCTCGGTTAAGGAACCTGACCCGAATGACAAGACGAAGGAAGTGTTGGCGTTTTATCTTGGTGGGGATCGTCAGGTTCCGAAAAGATTGTTTGATATTAGTCCGGTTCCTATACAGTTGTTTAATACTTTTTTGCATAACTATGGCAATAATTTTAAAGTGTCTGTCACGTACAGTAAAGGTGCTGGAAGTTATGTAATTGTAAATTGTAGTGAAAAAGGAGTATCGGTATTTGATGGTAATGAATATGAGTATATTCTTAACTTTGGTGCGTATTATATTGGCGATAGTAAGTTGAAGTCATTTGCTGTTTTTGCTAGTCCTGTTACACAAAGTCAGTTAACTGGGGCTTATTGTAATACGATAACAACAGAAACGTATTCTTTAAACAACGTATATCCTTCTTATCCTTTCAGTGTTAATGGGCAAGATATTAAACTGGTTATTGGCGAGCCTGAGCAAAACGAATATTGTATCAGGTTTAAAACAATTAGGAATTTTAATCTTTTACAAACACATATAAATTGGTTTGTTAATGGTTTAAGTAAACCTTTTGTAATTAATAAATTAAGCCATTCTCAAAAGCTTGTAGAAACGGTTGACTATGCACCAAGAGGTGAATACAGACCGCTGATAGTTAATTATCAAGTTGATTATACATATCAAGGGAAATACGGAAACTTTACTCCTTATTATGAAGCTTTTTTTAGATTAAATCATAAGCTGTCTACAGTAAGTACGGATATAGACTATAATCGCGAATTCAATCATAAACACGAATGCACTATTGAAAAAAATAATATCTTATTCTTTGGAAAAGACTCTTTTTTTGCAGAAGAAATCGATATAGCCGGGAAAGTTTACAACACAAAAAATCAAGAATCGACATATGCAGGTGAGCGAACTAAATCAACAACTAAGTTTTTATTGAATTTTTACAACAATAAACGCAAGATAGAGATAAAGCAAATATTTAGTAGTTTGATTCTTGAATCTGATGTAGATATTAATTTAAAAATTGATTCAAAAAATGTTACATTTATTAAAAACAACATAAGTATTGGAAGTTATTATGACGTAGATTTTAGCTTTATGATTCAGTCAGAGTTAGAAGAATTTATCAACTCTTATATAGGAAAAACAGCGCTAGTGGCGTATCATAAAGAAAAACAATATTACATTGCAGAATGTATTATAGAAGGCGTTAATTTTAGCGTAAAAGAAGAACGTGACAATGTAAGTCAAATCACGTTTTATGCTTTAACTGGAAGCTTTACTGTAAATGCAAGTATTTTAAAAATAAAACTAGAAAATTTTTTAAGTTTTTCTTCTACGAAAGGTAGATTAGTCATAAATGGACAATGTTTATTTAATTTGTTAAAATTTTGTTGCGGCGGAGCGACTTCTAACGCTTACTTTTACAAGAAAGAAAAACCTATTGTAGTGTATCAAGGAATGCTCGATTTATTTATGCTTGAATCAACTCGTATTGACGCAAGAGAGGTTTTTTGTGACGATGGTTACAATTATGCTTATTTTGGGTATTATCCCCCTAATGATTTGAATATATATATTAACAATATATTTGAATTTGTAAAAACAATAATTAATCTTTTGAATAACAAAATATATTTTGTTCAAATTAATAAGACGGCGCTTAACACTAAAACTAGCTTTGATGACATTAAGACAAAATCATTAACGAAATACGCAGAAGGAATATTTGTTGATAATCAGGGTTATGCTTTTTTTGAAAAGGTAGAATCTGGACTATGTTTGTCGCTAAATTCTCCCAACTGCACAATACACGCCGTCAGTTACTGCCCAACGCCCAGCCCATGAGCATCTTAATTTCAATCCTTGTTCCTTGCTACAACGCGGCGCCACACCTCCCGCAAGCCATAGAATCAGCGCTAGCTCAAACATGGGATAATAAAGAAATAATCTTGCTAGACGACGGCTCGACAGATAATAGCTACGAAATATCCAAATCGTATCCAATCAAAGCAATTAAAGCAGCCCTAAGAGAAGGACAAGCCGATAGTAGAAATGCGTTATTTGAATTAAGTCGAGGCGCCTGGATTCAATATCTAGATGCCGATGATTATCTACTTCCTACTAAAGTGGCTAATCAATTAAAGCATCAGGAAAACTTTCCTGAAGTAGAGGTTTTAATAGACAATTTCAGTATTTTGAGTGGAGATGGCGCCATCTTCCCGCACGTTCACGCTGATACCGTGCTACAAACTATCGCGCGCGGTGGAAAGTTCCAGAGCAATTGTTTCTTGTTCAAGCGCGAAGTTTTAGAAAAAATCAAATGGCAGAATTATCCGTGCCAAGACAGTTTGATGGCATTAGATTTAGTACGAGCGCGAACTAAGATAAAATTAACAGGCACCTATTCTTCGGTATACAGGCGCAATTGGAGTGATAGCCAAATTACGAACCAAGATTTAGATTTTAGAAGAAGGTTTAATGAGTCAGTACGTGCCCAAGCGCGCGACCTGCTAGAAATTGAAGAGTTTAGAGAATTAGATTTAAGCTATGCCATGTCCCCTCGGTCGCTGTAACGATAATAACTGCCCGCGCGGTGCCAGTTGCCTTGCCGAACGCCGTACCCTAACCAACCGCGCGGTTTACACGGCTCGTGTGGTAGAATCGCAAGAAAAAACCGATTTATCGCGCGAATTTACTGGTGAGTACGCGGGATACGATAGCAAAACAGGAGAAGCGCTAATTAAACTTAGTTCTGGAAGTATAGTGCGCGCGCGTACCGTATCTAATGGTTTAGCCAAAATTGGTGATAAAGTTAGTGGTACAATGCCTCTTGGTAGCACTAGCGCAATTGTTGATTGGATGGTCAGGTGATGAATGGAGTAAAAATAATTACTGAGGGTGATGCATGTTGGCCAGATTTAATCGAGCATTTTGCCAACGATAATGTAATCCATCTTAGCAACGGCAATTTGATAGAAATTGCGATGCTGAAACAAGGAACAGTTAAAGGAAAGCCAAGTTTAACAATTCGTTTAAATCTGCCTGATGGTAAGGTTGTGTTGGTAGAAACTACGCTTGATTTGTTCCTGACCGCCGCGCGCACGTTTGAGGCAGCAAGTTTATATCAAAATGAAAATGGTTGATTTTTTAAAATAGAAATTGTATGCTTGTTGAGTTGCAACAAAAGCGCGAATCCTGCAAGCGGGATTGAAAAATATACAAGACTTTGCTTAACTACTCCCTATTAGGGATTGAAACCTTTATACTATTAAAGCAACAAAAGCCCCGCATTTGATGGGGTTTTTGTTTTATAAGATTTTTAACTTGTATAAATTATCAACTATTTGTCTTGTGCAGCTGCCAATGCAGTAAGCTAGTTTCTCTTCGTTTTCGTCAATTTGATTGGAGAGTTTGAGTTGGTCGAGAATTCTCAGATAGCTTGTAGCCATGTGTACCGCTTCATGAGAAATAGTTTCACTGCCTAATAAATCTTTGTAAAACAAAACCGTCCCAATTTTCGGCGCCTTTATCAACTGCCCATCAACGAATTTTTCCCGCCAAGTTGGAATAGTAATGGCGCCGTACCCACCCTTATCTTTCTCCCAGGTTGATAGTTTGCGTCCCACTTCCCACATCTCTTCTTTAACATCAAAAATACAAACGTGATAATAATGTTTATATTCTTGAACAAAAGGGTTATATAGTCCCGGAAAGACCTTTATTTTATGCATTAAACTTATCTAGTTCCTTAAGAGTAAAAGTTGTTAAATAAGGTTTTAACCCAGCTTGCAACGTAAATTTAGGTTCAAACATACGAGCGTAAAACCGAGCAGGATAATAAATGCTGTTTCCAACACTATTGACACTGCCACCTGGAGCAATAGCGCGCGTTCTCGTGCCATCTTCAATAATTTCTTCAATATAGTCGTGTACTGTGATGCGGTAATTTTGTTGGAGTCGGCGCCTCTTGTCACTGAGCGAGAAAATAACATTAAGTTTTATCCAATCTTCTTTAGATAAGTAGCATTGAATTGTCCAAATAAACTTTGGCTCAAAAAATGTGCCAGAGTCCAAAGGAGTGCCCCAGATGCTGTATTCGGTTTGTCCGGTGTCAGCGCGCGGACGCTCGTAACCATTTTGGGCAAAGGTGTCAATGGCGACGGTGTAGGAATCTATTGACAAGGTGAGTGTTTTAGGCATGTATCAATATGTCTATTGCTTTTAACAGTTATCCCAAACAGCGTCCATTTCTGCCGTTAATTCTTGAACTTCAGAAGGAGATAACTCTTCAACCAGCGCTTCTGCTATATCCTGTTCAGAGAATCCTAAGTCTTTTAGCTCGTTCTCTATATAGGTTTTGTTGTTCAGGAAATTGAAGCTGTAAGTCTTGTTGCGCGCGGTGTTAAATACTGTTACTTTATAGCCTTGCATTGATTTTTCTCCTTATTCTTCTTCGTTGTCATTTTTATCGCTGATAGCTTCAATCTCTTCAAGTAGCGCTTCAGCTACCGACTCGAACCAGCGTAGATGCTGGACTGTTTTATCCCTACCTTGTGCGGTTTCTAAAACCATCTGGCTATGCGGCTTACCCTTTTCTGTTGCTAAGTAACTAGGATTCTTGCCTTCTGGGTTCTTGATTTGAAAGCCATAGTCAAGCAAGAGTTTGTTGACTTCCCGCGCGGTTTTACCAATCTTATTTCCAACTTCAGTGGCGTTGAGTAAATTGCTTTCTACCGGAGTAACAAGAGCGCTTTTGGCTGCCTCGATAGCCGCTGCATATTGCGGATGCTGTTTGATGATGGCGTTAGCTTTGGCGCCTGCTACCAAGTTCGGGTCAACTGCGGTGTTTTGAAAGATTAAGTCAATTACGCTCGATATTTCCTGCGGTGTTGGTGGTAGGAGTTGGGGAGTAGGTGAGGGTGAAGGCGCCTGTGTTGGTAATTCGTATTTGCCAGTTTTGCGAATCGACGGAAGAACATCTTCGTACAACCAGTCTTGAAATGGCTCCGCAACCGAACTATTAGAACGTCCAATTAAGTAATACAAACCAGGCTCAAGCAATGTTGCCACTTCTTGTTCTCCGCCAGGGGTCATAATTTTTTTATGACCCTTCCACTTGTTGCGGACTTTCTTTAAATAATTGCCGTGGTTGCGCTTATCTGCTTCGGGGTAAAAAATATACAAGATATCAGAGGCTACCCATTCAAGTTTCTCTGGTGTCCCAACAAAGCGAACTTCTTTTTGTTCAAACTCGAATACCGTTAAGTCACTCATGATTGTTTGTCCCTGTTTGTAATTTGCGTAGTTGGTCAATTGCTTGCTCAATATGCGGCACACATTCGTGAAGCGCTAAATCGTCACTGCTGTTCATGTAGTCCGCAAGCGCGTTAAGTATGTCGTCGAAGGTGAAACCGTTGTCTTGGAAAACTGGGAAGATTTCATTTATCAATTCGCGGATAGTGCGAACGCGATGTTGTTTAATTGCTTCCGTAAAGATTAACTCAAACTTCTCTTCCATGATTAAGACGAAGAAAGAGGCGCCAGTATATAACGCCTCATAGGTAATGGGAAACTCGTTACTCTACTTGCAGACAAGGGTCTTCGTAGATTTTGATAATTATCATTTGAGCATGTAGCTCAGTTTCCACGCGCGGGCGAAAACTGCAATTAGATGGCTGAGGAATCCAGTACCCTTCTTCATCTCTATAGAATGTGCCGCATAAGTGAAAGCTTTGCCACAAGCGGTATAGCTTGCCGAAAACAGCATCATAAGCGGCATCGATTTCATAGCCTGCGGGAAGCTCGTTTGTGAGAGCTATAAGCTGTTCGTCAACTTCGTCTTCAGTCTCAGCTTGCTCATCACGAATCGTATTTATACAATCTTGAGTTTGTTCGTGAGTAGCGCGCGCGAAGTGGTCGAATAATCCACACCAACCTTTGTTTGTGCCGTCGTTGTGCGCTTGGAAGTAGGGACAAGAAGCACAGGTTACGGGAAGTTCTTGCGTAACTTTATGAGAATTTTGCTCAACTTCTTGCACTAAAACTTGAGCATCAAACGTTGTTTGAGCCATAATCGATATATTCCTTATTTTTTGGGGACTAGAAAGAGCGCTTTACGTTTGCGAGACTGGGGCGCTTTTTCTATTTCATAATCTTAACGTCACACGTTACGAGTTGTCAAGTGAAACGTTAAGAGTTATATTAGAGTCAAAGAACTCTAAAAATAAATTTATCGCAAGGCGAGCTATGGCTTATTCTTTAATGAAAGTTACAAAGACGGTTTCAATTGAAGCTCCCGGTTTAGGGGCAAAAATAAAAGCAGCCAGAGAAGCTGACCCTCGCTCACTTAAGGCAATTTGTGAGATAGCTGGTATGTCGCAAATGAACTGGTATCGCATCGAAGACGAGAAACAAACTCTTCCTGTTGAGACGCTTCGCAAAATTGAAGAGGTATTAGGTGTTGATTTTGGGATAAGCTTTGCAGGTAGGTAATTAATGCTTAGTCCGGAAATTGGTTGCATTATAGCAATCTAAGCGGTTGATCTAAATTTGTGCTGATCAGGATTTAAAAAGGCGCCTGCTAACTTCTTCACGGAAAACAGGCGCCTTTTGTTTGGGTTTTACATATCGTCTAGCTGTTTCCTTAGCGTCTCCAGTTCTGCATCAACTACCTCTTTTGAATTAGTTTCGTTAAAATGCGTCTCAAATGTAAGCGCTGGAGTACTTGCGGCTATTGCTTCGCCTCGCTTTTCAAGTTCTTTGAATACTTGAGGTAAGGTTTTTTCAACTTTTGGCTTAACCGACACTGAGGTTGTTGCTGGTTTCTTGTTCCGCAGTAAATGTGGCTCCATCGCCTTACAAACAGCGCAAATAGTTTGATTCTCGAAGTCGTGAACGAGATTTCTGACCTTGAACCAGTGCCAATCATGACAACGATTATTTGCGTCAGCGTCGTCAATTGGTAAAACTAAAGCTTCGCCCGCGCGCGGCAGCCACCTGCAGTCAGAAAACTCTGCTACTAATTTGTGTCCTGTTTCGTGTCCCCAAACGAGTCGAAGCTTGAAGTCTAAAGGGTTTGCGGTTGTAAATGGTGCTTTCATGAATAAATTTTTGGAACTCTCTAAACTCATTAAGCCCAAAATTTGATTCCTTATAACAACACACCTTCTTATCCGAAGGTAACTACAAACCAGCGGCGCCAACTTTAGCCATAGCAAAATCATTCCAAATCGAAGCGGCATCATCAACAGGCTGCGGCGATTGTACTGTTAAATTTCTTGGCATACTAGCGACTTGCATTATTGCCGCTGATAAAGTATCAAATTTTTGAGTGAAGGCGAAATCAACGGCGCTAACAAGTGAAGATTCAACATTACTTGGCTGAATTTGTGCGCTGCTAGCAATTTCTGCTGTACGGTCAATAGGTGGCATGTAGGAGGCACCAAGATTACCCAAATCAATTAAAGATGTTGACTGCCAATCTTGCATTTGAGGTTTGGTAGGTAACGCCAGCGGGTTGAATAAGTTCTTTTCTAACGGCGCCAAGTTAAGATTATCCATCGCAAGTGCGGGAATGCAGTTTTTGAGGTCAGTAAAGAGCGTGACTAAGGTGTCCAGCCTTTGCTCAGTTCCACCTAATGCTGATTTAAAAATTTCATCTGTGGTTTTTGGCGCCTGTGGTTTTGACGAGTTGCTACTATTTCCACTATTCGGAACAATGCCTTTTGAGGTAAGAATACTATCCGTGACAACGCTTGTGCGAGTATTGGTTTCTACCAGCTTGCCTTGCATCCGCGCTTGATTTAAGCGACTGTGGTACTCAAATAAACCTTCACCTTTCTTTTGGATGTAAGGATTTTCCCAGTCACTTGGGGTCGCTCCCGCTGCATTATCTCCTGTTCCTGACGCTGAAGATTCAGGTTTTTTAGCGCTGTTCCTGGCGATGGTATCAATTCGCTCCATTGACTGTGCTTGTTTACGGGCGCCGTCTGCTGCTAATTGCTGACTAATTGCTGTGCGCTGCGTTACTTCTTGGGTGAGAATAGCATTTTTAGCAAGTTCAGATTGAGCGTTAAAACCGTTGGTTGCTGCTTCCAGTTTCTTATCAGCAAGCGCGCTTTCTTTCTCTGCTAATTCAATAGAGATTTCTGCTGATTTAATTGCTAAATCATCACCCTTGACTTTAGCTGTGCGTAGTGCTGATTCTGCTTCAATCTTGGATTTCTGAGCGGCTAGTTGGGCGCCTTCCGCGTCATAAATTGCCATTTGAGCAGCAATGGCTTGACGTTGTAAATCTAACTCTAAAGACTTGCGCTGGAAGGCTTGTTCTATTTTTAATGCTTCTAGTTTCTTGGCTGCAATCTCATCTTCAATTTGCGCGCGTTGATTCAATATATCAAGTTCTTTAGTACCGAAACCAAGTGAGTTAAGTTGGTTTTGAATTTCTCCTTTAACGCGCGGGTCAAGGTCTTTGTCGTCAAGTCGCTTGGATAATTCTAAGGCTCTATCGGCGTTAGATTTTCTGGTTTCCAACGGCGCCACTGTTGCATCAGATAGCGCTTTACTTAAATTAAATCTTGATTCGTTAAGTTTGCTGGTTAGCTCTAAACTTTGGTTAATAAGGTCAAGTTTAGATTTTTGTTCATCGAGTTGAGAGACTAAGCGTTTATGGCGATTTTCTTCAGCAGCACGCGCGCGCTCAATGCCGTTAATTTCTGTTTCTCTATTATTAAGAATTTTATCTTGCTTAACCTGTTCTTGCTCTTGCTGATTTTTGAGATACCGTAAAGCAAGCTGTCCATATTCATTTTCTAGCTGTGTACGACGGTCGTTGTATTGTTCAGTTGATAAATTAAGTTTATCAAGCCCTTTAATTTGTTCGTCAATTAAAGCAGCTTGTTTTTCAATGCTGGTGCGCTCGTTAGATAATGAGGCGCCTTTATTATTTAATTCAAGCGCGCGGTCACTTAGCTCACGTCCACGTAGGTCGGCAGGAGAATTATTGCCGAGTCGATTAGTTTTAGCACGTGTTTGACCTAAAATATTTGATTCAAAATCAACATCAGTATTTAATTTTTCTAAATCAAGTTGTGCTTTGCGACGTTGAAAGGTTTTATCTATGGCATCGCGCAATTGTTCCTGTGCTTGTATTTGCTGGTCAATTGCCTGTTGGTTAGCTTGTGCTAATTCTTGGTTAAGTTGAAGCTCCTTCTCGGTAGCAGTTTTTGCGTCAATTACGCCTTCTTTACGCAATTGCTTGGTTTGATTTATTTGATTTTTGATATAACCAATGCGCTCAGTAGTTGCTTGTTGGTCAACTGTATTTTGTTCGCGCGCTGCTTGTTCGGGAGAGATGGCGCCGTCTAATACTTTCTCTTTAACTGCGGTTGTACGGTTAGTCTGGGATAGATTAATTGCCGCTTCGGCTTTGCGGTTGGCAAATTCTAAGTCATTGATGATTTTCTTCTTGCGAAGTTCAATTCTAGACAACTCCGATTCAACATATTTAAGGTTAGCATCAGCAAGGTTTTTTTGAAGTTCAAGCTCTTGCTTGATAGCTTCTTTAGGGTTAAAAGTGCCTCGCTTAGACTCAAATGCAGCAAGTTGACGTTTTGCTTCTTGGATGTCTTGTAACGCGCTATTTGAACTACCTTCTGCTAACTTCTCATCTGCTTGTTCTTGAGTAAGCTTACCACGCATCAAGCGAGATTTTATGCCCGTAACCTGTTCAGTTTGCTGCCTTTGAATTGTCGAAGCAACTTTGGCATTCGCCTCTTGAAACGCGCGTAATGCTTCTTCTTCTGATTGTCGTTTGGCATCTGCAACGTTTTGAGCAATTTGAATGCGAGTTTTAGCTAGTTCTAATTCTTTGTCGCGGATTTCTTTCTGAGTTTTGTCAATAACCTCTTTTTGGTCTTTGCTAGGGTTAGGAACTGCTAGCAAGTCACGCACCTGCGTTTTGCGCGTGTCTAGTGTTGTTGAGAGTACATCAGCATCTTTTTGTAAAGATTTTCTCTCACTTGTTTTGAGATTAACATCAAGTTGTTCTTTGGTGATTTTACCTGTTGCGTAAGCTTCATAATCTACTTGCTGATTTTTGGTAAGCTCGACTTGGCGCAACATTTTATCATTCTCAAGCTCGATATTAGATTTTTCAATCGCGCTTTGAACTTCACTAAACTGTTTACCTAGTGGCGATAAATCCATCAAGCTAAGGTCTTTTAGCTTTTCTTTAAGCTTGTCAACTTCAGCTATAGCAGGCTGCAACCTATCCCGCATCTGCTGTTTATTGGCTTCGGGGAGATTAGGGTCTTCGTTAACTTGTCTTAGAGCTTCTTGGAATACTTTTTCGCTTGACAATACAGAATCGCGTAGTTGTTGTGCTGGCTTAACAGATTCGTTGAATTCTTTTTCTTTATCCTTTATTTGCTTTTCTAATGCTGCGACCTGCTTAGATATCGCTGGGTCTTTAGTGGCACCTGGTTTTTCAACTAAGGTAAGTCTTTGATTTTGCAAGTTTTTAATTTCTGACTCGATTTGCTTGGCTTTCTCAAATGATTCGCCAGCTTTTGTAGTGCTAAATGTCCCATTGAATAGTCCACTTCCATCAGTAATAGCTGCTAATTCCTGCCTGCGTTCATCTATTTTCAATAAGTTGCTGTCAAAATTATTGTCAGCAAAAGTTCTATAGCTATCTTTAATTTCTTGACGTAGTTGGTCAGCTCTCTCTTTAGAGATTTCTCCGCGCGCTTCTCTTTCATCGGTGTCATCTAGCGAACTTTGTCTAAATCTTTTTATCATGTCGTCGGTTCTGAAGCCGTTCTCCATGCCAAAAGATTCACCAAGCCCAAAGGTGAGGTCAAAACCTTGGGATTTAAGTTCAGTTTTGTTTTTAAGTTCTTTTTGTTTATCAACAACTTTTTGAGTTGCTTCGGCTGCTTTTTGCATTGCGGATGCCATTTGGTCGCCTAATTTGTCAAAGCTGCTGCCTAACTCGTTAGAAAAATTAGCTTTGGCGAAAAACAAGATAAATGCGGCAGAGAAGGCAGCCATTTTTAGTTGCGCCTTGTCAAATCCAGCACTTAAAGTATTCAACCCAGATTTGAACACTCCACCATTTTTGGCACTGATTAAAAAGGCTGATGCCATTGCTTTCAAGTTGCCAACGAATGCGGCAATTTGCACACCAAGTGACATTTTTATTAATACTACTGATTGCATCAAAATCAGCATCAATGAAGCAAACTCAATTACCACGCTAGGGATAACTTTGCGTAGCGCATCCATCCCACCAGTGATACCAAATAAGGCGCCTGCAACCGCTCCAACTGCCCCACCCTTGGCGCCACCAGCCAAACCACCAGCTAAACCAGCAACAACAGTTGTGCCCAAAGTATCAAGCATTCTATTGCCTTCTGGCTTTTCCCCTTGTGTCGGTATTTTAGGTAACTTTTTAATCCCGGAGTCAGCAACATTAAATAATTCTTTGACCTTTTTAATGGCGCCATCAACAGCCAAAATAACAGTTAGCACCATGTTATAAAAGCCTTTCATCATGTTGTCCATGACAGAAGCTTTGGCGCCGAATACGTCGTCTAATAAGTCGGCAGCAATACCCAGTACAAAGGGCGTCATCGTTGCAGCAGCGCGTCCTACTAGAGGTATTAAAAATGCAGCAACCTTTTGCGGTATACCTGACCCCTGAAGGATAACCGTCATGCCAACTAGGAATTGTGCTGCTATTCCAATAACCGCGACGTTAAATACTTTAAGAATATTTTCTAAATTTGAATTAATAAACCCTATTAAAGAAGCAAAGCCATTATTAAACATTGCAAGCGCGGGGCCAAAAGAATCTGCTAATCCTTTTTGTAATTTTAGTATCGCATTGTCAACGCGCGTTAATGCTGCAAGTAGTCCACCGCTAGCAGCGTCGGCGCCTTGTTTAAAGTATTGTTGAAAGCCTTTACCAAGTTTAGCTAATGATTCAATTCCTAATTTACCGCTTTCTAAAGCTTCGTTAAATTCCGGAACTGTCATGTTAAGAGATTTGGCGAAGACGGAAATTGCCCCAGGCAAGCGTTCACCAATCTGTAACCTTACCTCCTCGGCAGTTAAACGCTGTTTGCTTAAACTTTGCGAAAATCCAAACATTACAAGGTTTAAATCTTCTTGTGATAATTGAAGTGCTTTAGACGCGGTTGATATCCCTTCAAATAATTCTTTTACACCTTCGCCTTCTAGTGATGTACCCTTTGCTGCTGCTGATAATTTAGAGAAACCTTCTATTGAAGCTAGTTGAGGAGTATCTAATTTATCTGAAGTGTCGGTGACAAATTTAATATCTTTTTGGGCACCTTCTTTGCTACCAGAAACAAACTCTAATCGTTTTACTGCTGGTTCTAATTTCCTGAGTGTTTCTGTAACAACATTTATTAATGGTTGTAGCGCGTTTCCTAATAACCCAAAAGTTGTAATTAATGGTGTTATTGCTGTCGCTAATGGTGCAAATAATGCTCCAAAAGTAGCGAGCGGGTTAATCATCGCGGCGCCGCTGAACATAAACCCTGTTGCTTCAGATACTAATGAGCGTCTATCTTTTGCGGGCACTCCGCGAAGCATTGGTGAGCGATACAGCATCACCTCAAGCCTGCGGAACATGTTTTCAAATCTTTGAGCGTCGCTTGCAGGCGGCTTTGTTGGTTGAGGAGCTACAGCAGCAGTACGGCGCCTGTTTAATTCTTCAACTTGCTGCTGCTTTTGACGCTGTAAATTAGAATATTCGTTACCAGATGACGTGCCTTCAAACTTGCCTTGTCTGAGTAGGTTTTTAACAGTTGTTAACTTGTACTGTTGTCCTGTTTCTTTTAATATTTCTGCTTGCGCTTTGCGAGCAGCTTCGTCAAGTTTGCGCTGGGTATCTGCTAGCTGCTTAAATATTGGGTCATTCGCTGCTGCTAAACGCTTCTGCCCAGTAGAGCCATCAACGAGACTTGGTTGATTTCCTTTTTGAATATCCGCACGATTAAATTGAAGCTCTTTAGTACGAGTTTGTGCAGCGTTAAATTGTGGGTCATAATATTGACCGCTACGCAGCATTCTAGCAACGTTCGCGCGCGTGACATTCATACCTTCAGCTATCAGCTTTTGTTGAAGGTCAGAAATGGCTTTCGCCATATACTGCTGATTTTTTTGAATCTCAGCTTTAATATTGTCAATCTTGATTTCTGAAGCGCTAACTTTAGGATTAAATGCTTGGCTGATGTTTTTACCAAACTGGCGAAGTGAAGCCGTGGTGCTATCCCACCATTTTTTCTTAGCTTGGTTAGTAGTGTTTTGTAGGTTTTGAATTTCTAGCTCAGGGCGAATAGTCTCGCTAAGGCGCCCATCGCCATTTCCTCCAGCAGAATTCGTGCGTCGTGGTGGTATTGGTGGTGGCGGTGGCGGTGGAGTTGGTAGAGAAGATGCGTTTCGCCTTCTATTGATTGTAAAGTCTGGCGGTGGCGGAGGAATTGGTAGAGAAGATGTGCTACGCCTTCTATCAATTGCAAATTCTGGCGGTGGAGGTGGGGGAGTTGGTACTCTCGATGGTCTAACAGCTTGTACAGGTTTGTCAGGATTGAGTTTGAGCGTTTTAGCTAGGTTTTGAGATATTTGTACTATCGCTTTTTCCGCAAAGGCATAAGCATCAGTCTCTAACTTGCGGATAGTATTTAATAATTTTTGAGGCGGTTCTTTGCCAAATTCTTGCTTAAATGTTTGTCGGTATTCTTCAACCGAAGCATCTACATCTTTTTTGACGCTATCAGGCGCCTTAGTCCTTAGTTTTACGCCTGCTTGTTGTTTACCCGTCGCTATACCTGTTACGCGCGTTTTGCCCAGGTTTAGCTGTAGAGCGTGACGGATTTCATGAATTAAAGTATTTAGTTCATCTTTATTTAAAATTCCTTGTGCAAGCTTGCTTTGTAAATCTCTCGCTAAACTAACACTGTTATTTTTGGTATTATAGGCGCCTTTAATTCCTTCGCCCAAATCTTCAAATTTTAGTCCCAAGTTTGCATTTTTGGACTGTTCGGACGGCATTCCTGAAAGCTTTGCAACCTGCTTGAAAATGCGCTTGAAGTTGGCTTGAGCGAGCTTGGCTTCTTGCTCAATACCCATGAAGCTGTCGCGGCTGACACTGCCACTGCCGCTACCAGAAACTCTGTATAAACTTAAATTTTGCGTGCTAGGTCTAGCTTTAACTTGCGACTCATCGCGTTGTGCTGTGGGTGAACCCATCGACAAACGCATTTTTTCGGCTTCTGTCTTGAGTTCACTGAGCTTACCTCCGGCGCCTTTTAATTTACCAAGTGACCTGCGTACTGATTCAGGAATTGCCGAGTTTTTTATGTCATTAGCAATTTTCTGCTCAAGTTCAGATATTTGATTAATTAGTTCTGCTACTTTGCCTCTAGTTTCTGATGTTTGAGGTAAAGATTTTAATTCATTTAACTGAGACTCTAACTGTTTTCTGGCGCCATCGACCTGTCCGCGCGCTTGCGTTGTGGTGAGATTTTTGATATCTCCTGTTAAAAAGCCTTGTGTCGCTGTTGTGGATGCGGAAGATTTGCTTTGTTGAGGCGATGTCTTGGTAACAATAGTTTCTAATTTAGCAAATGCTGATATTAAAGATAACGCTGAATTAGAAGCGTTTTGAATGTGAGAAGCAAAACCGCCAACATCTAAGCCAACTTTTTTAAATGCTGATGCTACTTGATTAATGTCGGCAACAATTGGCTTTAAGTCTTGCTGTAATTCGGTAAAAGTGCCCTTAGTGTCACTATTTAAAGAGTCTTTGTATTTGGTTTTACCAGTTACTTCTTTACCTACAAACCCGAAAGCTTCTCCAACTTTGGCGCCTGCTTTCTGCAAAACGCCACCAAAATCTTTCTCCAATCCTTGCGCTAGGGACTTACCAAATGTATTGCTGAAAGATTTGCCAATATTTTCTAAGGCGCCGCTAGCAACGGTTTTCAATCCGTTATATGCAGCTTTGAGAGGAGACAACATGAAATCCGTGAACTGCTGACCCATTGAATCAGCTTTGCCATCCCTGCCGTTTGCATCCATTGCGGAATTCATTCCTTTGGCAATGGCGCCTTCCATTGATGCGGGGCTAAAACCCGTGCTGCCGCTATCAACGCTGATTTTAGCTTCTACTTTAGCTTTAACCTCTGTAGTGATTTGGTCAGCTATTTTGTTGATTTCTGAAGTATCAGCTTTGAGTTTTACGGTTACTTCTGGCGCCTTATAGCTCTGTATCTGGCGATTAAATGCTTCTAGGTCTGGTGTTAACTGGACTGATAAAGTATCTAGTTTTAAACCTGATAACTGCCGCTGTAAATTTTTAGTGTCAGCATCAAGGGGAACTATTAAAGGCTTGATTAAATCGCCAAGTCCCCTAGCCTGCCTATCAAAGTCTTTGGTTTCTAGCTTAAGTGGCGCCGTGATTGGGTCAACAGTTGTGCGCTCGACCGATGATACCTGACGGTCAAACTTGCTGCGTTCTAAATTTAACTCAATCGAAACTTGCCCAACTTCCATGTCTAACCACAAATGGCGCCGTGGCTAGTGTTCCTGTTGCGGCAAATACCAACGGAAACGAAGGTGGGCTGTCAGAAAAATCGAAGATGTGCTTACTGGGAAGTGTTTCGCTCCGAAATAGTTTCCTCCGAAACGGTTTGCTCGAAAATAGAAACAGGAATGGTGCTTACTGCTCCTGCTTCATTTTCTTGTGCCATTCGTCTTTGAAGTTCAGTTACCGCGTTTTCTGGCGACATGGGTGTTCGATTTGGATAATCGTCATTAACCCTATCGACATAAGCGTAGAAAGCCTCTTGGTCATCAGGGTTTTGCACTACATACGCACGCAAGTTAACTTCGCTCATTGTTTTGTAATCAGGTTTACTCATTTTATTAACGCCTCTCCATTAGAAAGTATTTCAATTTCTATTGTCTCTCCAACCAGCATCACTAAGCGCTTCGTTCTCTCGTCCATACGGACTAAGTTAATTGACCTGAGCATGTTACTCATTCCTACCAACATGCGGTATAAAGTTCGTAGCTGTGCTACTGTCGGTTCCATGCACTTCCTGTTTTATGTAAACGTGCGCTTTAAACGAATTATAAACTCAACACACCCACGACACCATTACCTTCGTATCAGAAGGTTGGTTGTTAGCGCGCGTGAATTTTTGGGTTACATAAGCTTAATGAGTTTAATAAATTTGTTTATGAGCGAAAATAATTTTGATGATGAAGCGAAGAAGCAGGCAGAGGAAGAGAAGAAGGCTAAAGACGAGAAAGAAGCAAAACAATTTCTGCTCGGACTCTTTGGCTTTATGGTGCTGATTACTATTGCCAGCAACATTTACCGCGCGTTTAATCCACCAAAAGAACTGGAAGTGGTGACGGCTACCAAAACGGAGGTGCCGAAGCGTGACAATGAAGAAGCAACGCTAGACCAAGACTGTGTTAACCGCGTGACACAAGAAATAGCCGACAGAGAAAACGATGATGGGGACGGTTATATAAACAAAGAAGAGGCTATAAAATACACCTTTGAAATTGCTCAACGCTGTAGAAAGTAGTGATTGAGCAAAAATCAACAACTTATAAAGGCGCCTGCTCGCTGTGGAAGTTGGCAGGCGCCTTTGCTTATGCACTCAATTTTTCTGATGATTTTTTGACTTTCGCGAGTGTTTCTTCAACAGCTTTGGTTAAATCCGATTCGCTGCACTTGTATAAATCGCGAAGCTTAAATACCTGCCATACTTCAAGCTTGGGCACGCTTCTGCCCTTTTCCCAATTTCTAACGCTGGACTCAGCACAGTTAAGTTGCTTAGAGACCTCCAAAATAGTTAAATTCGCTTTTTCGCGTAAATCTCTCATATCGCCGAGTCCGACAGAAGTACGCTTGCCCGCAACATTTAAAGCTGGCTCAAACCACGAAATTAGGGCTGACTCAACTTGAGGAAGTAACTCAGGTGAATCAATAAACAGGTAAGCTATTCTTATGCCTCCAATTGCTCGTAGTTCTTTATACCTGTTGTGACGTGACCATCGATTCTTGAGGTTGAGCGAGCGGCCAATATACTGGATCACTCCTTGAGAGTCGATAACAAAATAAATACAAGACTCAACAGGTAACTGCGCTTTCTCCTCCAAAGACAGCCAAGGAAGAGAAGAAATGTTGATTTCAGAGGGATTAATTATTTGCTTACTCATTGGAAAATCCCTTTATTTCAATGAGTTCGGCTATACTTTGGCATTTAAAAAATTCGCATAGCTTTAAAATCGTGTTGCGGTCAAACCTATCGAGTTGATTACGGTAAAGCTTGCTAATCGTCGTTGGACTTAATCCTGTAGCACTCGCTAGCTGTTTTTGATTTATGCCTTTTTCTTCCATCAATTGGGGTAATTTGCAAGCAATTTTTGTGTTATCGACCTTTCTGGCATCAAACATAGAATTAATGTACTCATCCGTAATACCTAAAACTAAAAGAATTTTTTGCCAGCGTTCTTCTGTAAAGCTTGCTTGACGACTAAACCATAACCAAGGATGCTGATTTTTCTTAGCGCGATTGCATTTTAGACAGGCAGGTACACAATTCACAGCACCTGTAGCTCCACCCTTTGACTCTGGAATTACGTGTTCAGCTATAAGTACGCCTTTTTGATAACAATAAGCGCAGCAATTATCAAAAGCATCAAAATTTACGCGAGCATCAATCATCTTACGCTTCTTGTACTGCTTTCTCGTAGTTAGCCGTGGACTCTTTAACTGCTTGCTCTAAGTCTTCAATAGAGCATTTATAAATTCGACACAAAAGGGCTACTTGATCAACTCTCAATTTTGGAATGGTTCTACCTTGCTCCCAATTTCGGATACTGGAATGAGCAACACCAATTTGAGCAGCGACTTCCTCAGCCCTCAATCCAGCTTTTTGACGCAATTTTTTCATATCCACCATTAAAAATATTTACTCCCTCATACTAACACGTTAGTCTATCTAGTTGACAATAGTCTAACGGGTTAGTAGTATAGAGTAACAACATAAAAGCAGCCGCCCTTCTAACGCCAATCAGAAAACGACCGCTTTTATGCCAACCCATTAGTCTAAGGTCTTAACTTCATTATGACTCAACTAATCACTGAGCCTCAAGCTCTACTTGACAAAACTGAGCAAAACTCTCAAAACGTTACGCAAGAACTTCCTACCACATGCGCTTCTTGTCCCTACTTCCAGCCTCATAACGACGGCACAAACAAAGGCTGGTGTGAGCTGTTCGACCACTTCGCACGCACTACTCATGAACAAACTCAGGATTGTATAAATACGATTCGTGACGAAGAATCCGAGATTGAAGACGAAGTTGACGAACAGCTTATAGCTCTCACAAACGAGCTTCCCGCAGGCTATGAAATCGACGCTGCTTATGACGCTGTTTTTGGCAAGATGTACCGCTTGTGGAAAAGCTTTCACCTATGCGGCACATTTTACAGAGATGAAGAAGGGTACTGGATTCCTCAGCCATCTAATTGCAGTTTTCGCCCGCGTGTAGAAACTGAGTTACACGCCCAAATGATAATTATCAAAATCTACGAAGACCCTTGTCTGCAAGTAGAGTAACGAGTTTCCCATCACCTTAACGAGGCGTTCTATATGGCGCCTCTTTCTTCGTCTTAATCATGGAAGAGAAGTTTGAGTTAATCTTTACGGAAGCAATTAAACAACATCGCGTTCGCACTATCCGCGAGTTGATAAATGAAATCTTCCCAGTTTTCCAAGACAACGGTTTCACCTTTGACGACTTACTAAACGCGCTTGCTGACTACATGAACGATAGTGATGACTTAGTTCTTCGTGAATGTGTGCCGCATATTGAACAAGCAATCGACCATCTACGCAAATTACAAACAGGGAGTAACAATCATGAGTAATTTAACCGTTTTTAATTTTAAATCCCACGAAGTTCGGTTTGTAGGTACTGCTGAAATCCTTGAATGGGTAGCTGCTGATATAATTGCTGTCTTGTATCCAAACGCGGCGCCATCATCTTATAACAAGTATTTGAGCAAAGTGCCTGCACATAAAAAGGGTAAGAAAAAAATTCTTACCCCTGGTGGTGAACAAGAAGTTGCAACAGTTTTTGAAGGTGGTTTTTATCGCCTGGTTATGCGTTCTAATTCTCCCAATGCTTTACCATTTCAAGATTGGGTAGAAGATGAAGTTCTTCCGTCCATCCGGCGTACAGGCAAATACGAACTACCACAGGCGCCTTCCCCCTCCCCTCAACCACTACTCCCTACTCCCACACCGCAAGAAATATCAAGCGTGGTTGATCTGATTTTCCAAAATACTCTTGTTGACCCTAACTTGGTCGCTGGAGTGAAGGCGAATGCCATAGTCAAGCAGCATCCGCAATACAAAGAGGTGATTGAAGCAGCGAAAGGCGCCTTAACTATCAAAGTCGAGAGCAACTTGCTTAACGCCACTGAACTTGGAAGCAAGATTGGTAAAACCGCACGCGAAGTAAACAAACTGCTGTTAGACCAAGGCTTTCAAATCAAGAATCCAGAAGGCAAAAATCCTTCGTACTTGCCTACAGAAAAAGGCGAACCACATAGCCAAATGACCTTAGACACTGCGGCAGGTAGAGACAAGACAGTGCAACACTTGCGCTGGTTTGAATCAGTTTTAGAAACAATTGAACTTTGAGGAGTAACGCAAATGTTGAAAATTGACAACCTAGTTATAAACCTAGGCGCCATTGCTTATGTAGACTTAAGCGCTACCAAAGGATTGGTTAGCAGAGATGTTAATGGTGTCAGGATTTACTTTACTGCCACCGACAGCGAAGGCAATTTGTGTAGTTGTTTCTTCTCTGGTAATCAAGCTGACCGTTTGCGGAAGTATTTCAGCAATGAACATATGGAGGAGTGTTAGGCGCCATGAAAAACAGAAGTAGAAAGTCAATTTCTTATCCCGCTAACTGGACAGCGCCAAAGTACCAATTTGGACAAATGACGACAGATGGTCAAATTTTAGGTATTGAGTACTCAAACGGTAACGCCTTTAAGCATGAAGGTTGGTTTTACTGGGTACTGGTCGGGCAAGGTAAAGAACTAGAAATGTACATGGAAGACGAAATTGAACTACTGGCGCCATCCCAAATCAAAGAACTAATCGAAGCGCGCGCTGCTGAAATCGAGATTCTCAAAGGTCAACTAAACTTTATTGGGTAACGGTCATGAAAAATATTGAATTTCCTGAACACTGGCAGGCGCCTAAATACAGACTAGGGCAGCACGTTAAACAAGGTCAAATAATTGGCATGGAATACCGCGCGCCAGGAACGAAGCTGTCTTATATCTATGGTGAAGGTTGGAGTTACTGGGTGCTTGCTGACCTCATGAGTGATGCCGAAGACATTGATGAATCAGATATAAGCCTGCTAACAGCAAAAGAATTACGCTCTGTTATCGAAGAGCAGCAAGCTTTGATTGAAGCTTATCAACAAAATATTGCGACTCTTAATGAGCAAGAATCCGAACATTAAGCTCGGTATCTATTAGCCCAAACCACCTTCTGATTAGAAGGTGTTTTTTATTTGTGAGTCACCTTCTGATTAGAAGGTGATGGATTTATGTCAAATAAAAATTTGTTAGAAACCTTCTAATAAGAAGGTCGCTTCGATGATTCAAAGTTTAAAATTTAAGCATTAAAGAAATAATTTTGAATCAAAAATTTGATATTGTTCGTGATAAAATTTCGTTACCAGCGCTTAGTTGTAGCTAAGTTGTCGCTGGTACGCTTCACCTAAGATAGGTAAACTACTATGGCTAATATTACTGCGAAAATTACGCCTGTTGCAATAGGTTTGTTTTCAATTGACGGATTAAGAGATGAAGAAGGAAGGTACTACATCGGAGTTCCTCAAATTACAGGCGAATTTCAGTTCGACAGCAGGCAAGCATCAAGAGCGTTTAAATCCTTGCTAGGCAAAGATTGTTTGTTCACAAAATTGAAAACTTCCCTGAATCCGAAAGCTATAAACGCAATACCGTTAGTCGATTTTGAAAAGTTATTAGTTGAGTTAGCTTTGAAAGGAAATACAAGAGCAATAGAGCTTGTTCGTGGACTTGCAGGGCTGTCTTTGCATCAACTTTTTTCGGATGCCTTCAAAGTCAAGTTTGAGCAAGAAGAGAGACAAGATTATCTGGTTAAGCAACAACAAAGTATTAGAACCAGGCGCCTGTTAACAGACGCAATCAGGGATTACTCTGCAAGACATCCTGAACGTTCAGATAACTATCGAAAGTTCATCTACAACAACTGCACAGACAAGCTCTATCGCGCGCTGTTTGGGAAGCCAGCATCAAAGCTAGAAGAAGAGCGAAGCTGTGTTGGGAAGTTGCGTAGTTCATTCAGTGCGTCAGAACTTGTGGTCATCGAAAGGCACGAAGATTACGCGACACGATTAATTGACAAGCTTGACGTTGAACCGACTGAAGCGATAGCACAAGCGGTTGATTTCTACTCATAAATAATCAGCGCGCTGCTACCTTATTCAGTTCAAACGTCGTAAAGAATGTCAATTTATCTTCGGATAGACTTTATCAAGGAGGAAAATGGCAGGAAAATTTTGTCCATTAGCTTGACAGTGGCACAAAAATTCCTACCAATTTCCTACTATTGAGTCTTGTTCGTTTCCCTATTGAATTCCTACTAGGCGCCTTTACTAATTAAGTAGCAAGCAGTGG
The DNA here is from genome assembly GCF_019977735.1 of Calothrix sp. PCC 7716. Lineage (GTDB taxonomy): Bacteria > Cyanobacteriota > Cyanobacteriia > Cyanobacteriales > Nostocaceae > Dulcicalothrix. Next base: position 9,826,494 of record NZ_AP025018.1, read on the forward strand.
TGAGATACGTATGCTTGAAGAAGTATTGAAGTAATAATTCAAAACAGAAAGGCGCCTCACTTACAAAGGCACCTTTTTGTGTGATGTGAAATTGGCAGTTCAACATCTTCTTCATTCAATGTTATCAGAAAAGGCGCCTTTGATTAAAAGCGCCCTTCCTGTATGTCGAATTTGTTTCCATTAAATCAACTTCCAATGGAAGCTGCATCTACCATAACCCATTCGCCATCAATTATCCAGCAAGGCGCCGGACACTCTTTAAACCTTAATCTACAAACAACCCCACTATCAACATCACGCACTTCGCTACAACTACTATCTTCAACAAAGGCCAAGCGCGCGTTAATAACTCCATCTTGAATTGATGGAAGTAGTAAAAATATGCCATCACCACTAAGCGCGCGTATCCCTTTGATAGAGACACTACTTTGAGGTTTGGCTTTGCGTAGCTTTTCTATTGGCGCCAGTGCTACTACCCAACCGGGTATAAGTTTACTTGCCAATAGCTCAAAGAAAGCAGCGGCAATAACAGGAGCAATTTGCACTTCGTCTTCGGGTTTCTGCCAGAAGTAGAAGAACTCCTGTGGTTTGGCTGGTTGTGATTTTTTGGGGTCGCGGTTGCTGTTTACAAAGCACGCGGTTAGGGTAGCAATGCCCAATTCTTGAAGGTGTAGTTCTTCTTGGGCTAGCTTGGCGCCATAATGAAGCGCTTGTAATATTAACCAGGTTGGCTGGTTTCCGAAGTTGCGGTCGCTGAATCTTCGCTCGTTTGGCCAGTAGCGTTTAAGGCGCCAGTAGATTTCTCCCCAGTCTGGTTCTTCAAGTTCTCCTCGCTCGATTTTCCCAATTCTTCTTCAGTTACTTCTTGCTGCTCAGCAGGTGTTTCTTGCCAGCCGTTTTCTTCATTGCGCGCGAATTCTGCGATTTCCGTTAATAGTTGTGGTGGCAATAATTCAGGGTTGCCAGTGTCGTTTATACTCCACAATTCAAGCTTGCTATCTATTTCTTTGCGGAGAGTGTTAATTAATCTAGCCGCATCGATTGAAGAATAATACTTAGCAAGTAAAGACTGAAGACAATTAATTGCTAAATCGCAAGAATTGACTTCTTCTTCTGGCTTAGAGTTAAGGCGGTAACGAATTAATGTTGTGACTAACGCAAGCTCGCGCTGCTTTGCGTTGTCTTCCATTAAAGCTTGAAACTCTACAAATTCTTCTAAATGTTCGCCTAATACTTCGGTATCAGCGCTTACAAGTGCATTGTAAACCTCTGTCAATGCAATGCCGCTTTTGTTTGAAACTTTACGTGCGAGCTTAACCGCTGAGGCTCTTAAATCTGGCACATCTTTTAATAAAAATTTTAAGTGCGCGCGCTCATTAGGAGATAAATCACCGTATTTTGGAAATTCTAGCTCGCCAATCTCCGGATTACCAACGGTTACTTTTTCAAATTCTCTTGGGGTTGTCTTGAAGGGTAGTTTTAACATTTTTGCTTTGTGTTTGTGCGTTTACAAGACCTTCGTATTAAAAGGTAAGCAGGTTAATTACTCCTGCCTATTACCCTTCAGAAAGTCCCGCCTTACTATTCCTTACAGTTTGTAGCGGGTAATTGTTGGTGCCCCGTTACCAGTAAACTCACAATTAAAGGTCACAATGCCATCGCTAGGCATTTCTTTTGTGAAGTTTGTAACCACGGACACACCTTTTAACCCGTCACCTATTGAATAGCCTGCTGGAGGTGGGTCTTGTTGCCAAATATAAACCTCGCGACCACTTACGGCGTTAACGTTTGCATAGTAAACACGTTGATACGCTTCGTCGGTAGCGAGTAAATTTGCTGTCCAAGGCACATTCCAGCTTTGCTTGGTCACAACACCGTCGCTGTATCCCAGTGGGTCTTCAAACACCATTGTTTCTGTTCTTTCGGCGTTGGTAGCTACACTCATTTGAGTACCACCGAGTAAGCGCTGTTTTGCTACGTATTCGGCAATGGCGCCTGTTGGTATCGCCACTGCTAATGGCTCAACCATTAATTGTGTGTCGCCAGCTTTGGCGTCTTTAGCTAAATACGCAGCAAAAATATCATTCGCATCAACAAAGCTTAAAGGAGTTCCTGCCGCAATACTTCCTGTTAATGTATCTACGGTGATTGTTGTGGCGTTTATTGCGGCTGCTGCACTTGTTTCTATGTCAACATCTTGAGGCTCTGTTCTGTCGCCAAGTGGCAAAAGAGCGACGTAAAGCTTGACCTTATCGCCACCACCACTTACAAAAGTTTTACTCACTATTTCTAACTCCGGAGTTCAAATAGAGTTAGAATTCCTATTGAATAAATTACAAATTTATTTATTAACTATGGGCAATTCAAAACGCAAGAAATTTATGAACGAAATGAAAGGGACTCCGCAATTTGATGAAGAGACAGGAGTGCTTGATGTTCGCCAAAATCGCAAACAGGACATTTTTGTTAACCTGCCTTCAAATTTGAATAAACTTGAGTATATGGAGTACATCAGGAAAAACTGGGAGCTTTTCACAGCGTTTGCTTACAGTCGTTATTTAGAAGAAGGCAAAGGCGCCTTGATTTGTGATTGGGACGGCAGTTTCATGAAAGCGCTTTCTAGTACTCATGATTGCCCGTGGATACCAACACCAGACGAATGTCACATTGCTTGGTTGAATGCAGCAACAATTCGGATACTTATATCTGCTAACTTGTTTGGCGAAGATTGGAATAGGTTGTTGGATAACTACGTTCCTGATTTAATGGTGATTGTGTGCTTGAGTTCTTATGAAGGCATGATGACCAGGACTTTATCAACGATGCCGTTTCCCAAAGAATCTTACTTGAAAAATAGAGGCAGATTGAGTGAATTTGAGACTATGGCTGTCAGGAGAGAAGATGCTAAATAAGATAAATTTTGATTTGCTTCACGATGAATGTGTAAAAGCTGGTCGCGTTGGCGTTTGTCCACACTGCGAACTTGATGGATTCTTGGAAGAAAGAGTACTGTGCTGGTGTGGTGTTTGCTTGAAGTATCACCACGATGATTATTTTCATGAAGATGTCGTTACCGAGGTAATCGATGAAGTACATACCAATTAACAGTAACGGTCAATGGGTAATGGTCGGCGCCGTTCATCCAGTCACAGAAACGCGCACTTTGATAATATTAGGTACGATGGATTGGAGGTTTCACACACCGCTTACAAGCTTTAGTGATTCTCAGATACTTGATGTTTTAACAGCTTGCAGTGACGTTGGTAAAATACTAGAGAGCAAAGGATTTAAAATTATTTATTAAGATTTAATATGAAAGCAGGTGATGTAATAACTGGAAGTTTTTTAACTAGTGAAGGAGATACCGAGTATTGCTTGGTAGTAGAAGCAATAAGTAAAGACAATAAAGTAACGATAACTCGCTTTCACGGAAATCAGACTTTGTTAGATGTTGCCATACATGAAATAGTGGGAAGAGAAGTTACTGTATGCGCGCTTCATCCAGAAACGAGAGACTTGCATTTGTGTTTTCGACATAGCGACGGTTCGTTGACAACCTGGAAAATGGATAAACCTGAAGGCGGAATAGAAATACTGTAAAAAGTTAGGCTTGGTTAATGAAATCTTTTATAAATACCTTGCATTGCTCAATCGTCATTAATTTATCTGATGCTGGCATGTAGCTAGCGTGGTCAATTAAATAATTTTGGGATAGCTCATCAACAAGCGCTTCAAAAGTAGCTAATAGGGATTTATTGGCATCCCACTGCTTGAGGTGAATTTCCCATAAATAAGTTTTTTGAATTCCACCACCAAGAAGAGGTGCCACATCAGGCAGAGGTTTTTTAATCACGCACTCCAAACCTGTTATTTTCGTACCTTCTTCAGGATAATTAAAGCCTCGGTCAGGGTCAGGGAGGATGCAGATGGCTTTATCAGTGGCGCCGTCGATAAATTTGTATTCACCCAAGGCGCCTTCTATTTTCGCCAATATCGTGTTTTTTAAAATAAGATGGTCAAGCATGATTTTATAAGGTAGAAATATGGGCGTTAGTAATCAGGCTGCTTTGATAGTTGGCTTACCTTTTAGAGAAATCCCTGATTATATTCTTGAAGATTCCGACGAATTTGGAGGAGACGCAGGGAATAGGTTAGATTCAGGGTTTGAAAAATTAAAGCAGCACGCATTGGAAAGTAAATTATCTTCTTCTAGCCAATTGGAAGACCTAGATTATATTTTTTCGTCTGTTCACGGTGAGTATTTCGTTGGGTTTGTTTTAGGACTTACAAGCAGCTACAGCTCTATCGAAATAGAAGCTTTAAAACTGAAAGATGTTGAGACTTTTATTACTCAATTTGAAAATATTTTTAAAGCATCCCCACAAATCATATTGATGAATGTGCAAGGTTGAGTTAGCGCTGATTAAGATTTTTGTTTATCTTCCGCTGCATTGTTAATGATGGGTCGCAATTTTCCTGTGCCCATTTAGTCCAGGGTCGCGCGGGCATCTCTGAACCGTCTTTACGTGTGGCACCATCATGAACAATAGCAGCGTGCGGCGCCTCCCATTCAAATCTAGCTTTGTTGCCCTTGCGAAGCACAACTTTTGAATTAATCAATTCTTCTGTATCAATTAAATCGCGCGGAGAAGAAACAACATCACCATTGCGTCTCACAGTTGTTCTATCCCAGTCCCAAATTTCGCTCTCCATTGCTTCGTCGTAAGCGTCGCTTAACTCTTCAATAGCAGCATCGAAAGCGTTGTTAACAGCATTGTTTAACTGAGCAGCATTAATTTTTATAGCCATTAGTTAACTCTAAAAATACCTTTGATGGGAGTAGTTAAATTTATTTCTGTAGCTATCAGGTAAGGCGAATCAACCACGGGCAAGAGCTTGAATCTTCCTTGTTTAGGCAGTCCCGCTAAAAGTGTGACCGTTGCATCAGCTTCTGTTAGAAACTCAAGCTCTGTTGGGTAAATCGTAGGCGCCACTAAGTAACCTTCTAATAAGAAGGCGTAACTATCGGCGCCTGCAAATGCTTCTATGTCCTTAGCGTATTTAGCCAAATCGCCTTTGTCTTTGCTTTGCTTGAGAAGCGCTTCAATTTTTAGAATTTTGGTGCCTGATATCCGGTTGCCAGCGGAGTTAGTCGTGTAAGTCCCGTCTGGTACTTTGAATAATAACTCCGCATTTTTGAATTGCGCGAATGGTGATGTCATCAAAATTGCTCCGTTTTGATGCGCCATACTTCGGCTAATTTAGGTTTGTAATGCGCGTCCATGTAAACCATTGCCGTAAATTGAGAAATTAAAGTTTCTTTTACTCTCTCTTCGCTCATGGTTTCTACGGTTTTCGCAAAAGCTTTAATTTTGCTTTCTTGCTCCGGAGTTAATTTTTGATTGCTAGCCATAATAGCCTGTACAAATATCTTGGCGTGACTATAGCCCAGAAAAATGGATGGCGCCAGCATTGTTTTGCGTTTACAAACCAGGTTTCAAAACAGAGCTTAAACCATTTAGGATGACGATGATTAATTTGAAAGTATAGGTCTAAACCATCTTTTTTATAAACGGTTACAAATTCTGGAAGCTTTGCCATTAGATTAAACTTTCCATGTACAGGCGCCATTGTAACCGATAACCCTCAAGCTTCCAGAGTTGGCTTGCAGCATCTTCACGCGCGTATTTCTCACCAATAGCTTCATCATAATTAGCAGGGTCAACACAAGCCGCGCGTCCTGTTATTGTAAATCCGCACTTAAGTTTATAGCTGACATTCAACTCTTTTTCCCAAAAGACTGCTTTTTCAATTTCGGACTCATTGAGCAGCTTATCAATTTGTTCTTGTGTTACGCGATTATTATTCATAAGTTTTAGCAATTTTTGACTGTAAAAGAACCACATTCAACTGTATAAACTCGACCGATACCATCTAAAAGTCGAAGCTTATAACTTAACTCAACTTCTCTATTCGGGAAGTTTTCGGTGTCAGCAGGTTCGAGTGCGAAACTACCCATTATGGTTTCAACTTTGGTTTTTTCATCAACGACAGGCGCCGTTAGATGAATCGCACTACCTTGTTTAATAATTGGTACCGATGGGTCATCTTTGCGAGTTGCTGTAAATTCAGCAAACAATCCTTCCAATTTTTGACCCTGAATCTTGAAGGAAATTGCAACTAAATCGCCTTTGCTGATGCGGCTACCACGCCAAGCTGGAGGATTTTTGCCTGACAACAAGCTGTAAACAGACGCGCGGAACATTTGGACATCTGGAGGCGCCACAGGAGAAACAGCCAAGAAAAACTTAACTGAACCTCTGGAAGTAGTCGCCATCACGCCAATTGGAAAAATCAATTTCCTACGCATTGAGCCTGCGATGGTTGAAGTAACCAGGCATGGTTGAGGCTTAAAGCTACGCACCCGCACAATTTTGCCAACCGCCATTACTGACTTGGTTTCAAACTTACCCGGACGTGCGATGTTTTTAACTAGCCTTAATTGCCCAACTTGTGCTTGAGTGGTTGTTGCGAGGGGACTTCCTGTTAAATATTGAACTGGCATTTTATGACCACCTTCTTATCAGAAGGTATGAATTAATAGTAAAGGGCAACCTTCTTATCCGAAGGTTAATTAGTCTAAGGTGATCTGAATTGCGTTTGCACCTAGCACAGGGATTGTGAACTGGCTGATAGCTTGTACTGGCGCCAGTGGATACCTGCCCAAATAATTACCACCGCTTAACGAATCAAAGAATTGAATATGTGTTGCGGTTCCTTGACTTGCCGTAGCTTCAGGAAAATTGATGTCTAATGCATTTAATTTGACACCAGTAGAACTTGCTGGAAACATTTGCGCGCTGTTTGCAACTTGAACGCGCGAGTAACCTCCTACTGCTGGCTCGGTTCCTGGTGCGGCATCTGTAGGCGCCGTGGTTGAATATCCCACATAAATAATTGGAATTAAATTAAAAGGAACGCCACCAAACAGAGCGTTTAAAAAAGCATTTTTGACGTAATTTGATAAACCACCTGCTTGAAAGCCAAAAGTTAAGCTTGCGGCAGGAATTTTCATTGCGTCGCTGGCAGATATATTAATAGGATTCGCAAGAGGAAAATAAGCCAGCAAGTTACCAGCAACAGGAGAGTCCCAGATACCAAGAGCTTGTACGAGACCATGATTTGCAGTTGCTTCTTCAAAAGTAATTTCTGTTGCATTGGTCTTGCTTTGGGTTGTGGTTATTGGGAAATTAACGGTATTGTTGTTTACCTGAACGCGCTCGTAACTACCGAAGTTTGGTTCGGCGCCTGGTCCAGTTTCACCGGGTACGCCAACCATGTAGCCAAAGTAAAGTACTGTTGGGAAGTTGTAAGGCATCCCACCGAATAAATGATTTAAAAGTTGCGCTTCGCAATAATCAGTAAAAGAGCCATTGCTCATAAAATTATCTAAAAATTCTTATAGTAACTGCAATGCCAGGATTCCCGATTTGTAGACATGTTCAACAAGCTGTGTTACAAATCTTAAAGAAGCTTACAGGCGCATTGCTTTCGCGCCCTTTTCCTACTTAACTCCTGAATAAGCTTGTACTCCAGTTGTTAGATTGCGGAGTTGGCGGAAGCTCTAAAAAATATCTAATTTTTTCTATTAATTCATCGCGCAAAGCTTCCATTCCGCTGGTTCTGTTCGCGGTGTCCCACTCCAAAACATCAGCTTTTTTTAAGGCGCCATTTGCGCTCATTCGCTCGTTTTTTAAGTTTGTTTCAACCGCTTCAAGGTCTTTACAAACTTCTAAAACTTGATTAACTAAAAACTCTGATTTAGCTTCGAGATTATCAAGGCACCTCCATATATCGGATTCTTCAAAAAGTAACGGTCGCGGACGATTAGCTTGATATTCAGTAGGGTTGAGCTTTGCACTAAAGTGATATAAATCGCCGCACCAGTCTTGATGGTTCGCGCGCTGTTCAGTGGAGCGAAGCAGTGCTGTATTTAAATAAGTGAGAATTTTGTAGCGCTGCTCAAGGCTAAAAGGCATAAAAAAATTGATAGGAGTTTTTACCAAGTTTCCTACCAATAGTTAGTACTAAGAGGAGTATGTTACGTACTAAGATAATTCCTTGTTGTAAAAACGGCGCCAGTAACGCATAAATAGCGCCAACGGTTTTAGGACTACTTATTATATTCGCTCACCTTCTTATCAGAAGGTTATATCTTCCTAAACATCATTCGGCACCTACACTTACCACCACACGAGCAATTAACACCAAGTGGGGTGATTTGAGAGACAAGCGTCCAGGTCAAAACTTGATAGCTAATGCACTCGTTACAATGCCTTGCCTGTGGGTCTAATAAACGCTTGCCGTAGAAGCCAACTTGACCGCGCGCTGTCATTTCTGCCTGTCTAAATGCAATATTCGCGCTTTTGGCATAGCTTTTAGCGCGTCTCAATATTTGCGCTTCCGTCAAGGTTTGCCCTTCCAGTGTTTTGCCAAAGTTATATAAATATTCGTATTGTTTGCGTAGTTGTTGTCCTACATGCCCGTATTGGGTTGGGTTCATAGCTTTTTTACCACCGGCACCAAGCATTGCCATTCTGAGATGGCTTTCTTTGAGCGACTCTGCCATGCGTGTCTGAAATTCAGCAACTCCAATTTTTCCGGAATTTAACAAGCGCGCGTGACCAGAAAGTCGAACCTCCAAGCGATTAACCTCTTCGTCAGCTAACTTTAAAACTTCAGCGTAACGAACGAACCGACCTGTTTCGGCGTTGCGGTATCGGTGTGAGCGTGCGTCAAATTCCAGCATGTATTATATGTAGTTGCGTATTATATGGGCAAAACTTTAGCCTATATAATCTTGTGTAGTATTTGTATTATTTTCTGGGCTGTGCTTTTAAGAATGGCGCCAGTGTTGGGTGTGAGGTTTTTATAGCTTTCTCAATGTCTGATTCGGAAATCGTTGCTAGTAAAAATATTTCTGTATCAGTTAAGGGCTTAGTTTTCGACATAAATGCGCCCTAGGTTTACTAGTGCTTTGCTAAGAGCGTTGATAGCTTGTTCTTCTGCAAGATTGTTTACTTCGTCAAATGGCGCAAAGTGTATATGTAAAAGTTCATGTATTAAGGTTGCTTCCAAGTCATACGGACGCATCGCGTGGCTTGGAGACTCACCGGGGTAGCGAACTTTTATATCAGCAATTTTCTCGTGCAAATTCCAAGATATTTCACCCCAACAATTGCTCATTTCATATGCGTGACAAAGCTTTGCGCTGATATCCCAATCACGCAAACCTAGTCTCAATTGCCAAGCGTGCAAAAGTTCGTTTAATTTTTCCTGGTTCATTGGTTTTGGGATTCTGGAGTTTGATTTGCTTCTATATTTCCGGTTAGCTGCAGCTCGCGTTTTATATCAAAATCGCGCGGTAAAATTTTGCCCAATCTGAGAATAAACAGAAGCGCTTCGTGGCTAATAAAACCAGTTTGAGCAAGGTCAATAACCCGCTGTGTTGCCTCTGGTGACAACGGCATTTGCAGCAGGTTTTTGTCTTGGGTGATGGTCCCTCCATTTTTCTCGCCAGTGTAGGCAGCCCAAAATTCAAAAGCTTGTTGCACGTTACTTTCTTTGCGTTCAGCCATCTGCTTTAAACTAGCTGTGGTTTGTGCAGAGTCAAGTAACACTTCTGTTGCGGTTCGGTTGTTTTCTCCCCCGGTTAAAAATGCCAGAGAAAGCCTATCCATAGCGGCTTCTAGTTTATCAATTCTTATTTCTGATGCTGCTATTGCGTTGCCTGTTGGTTCGGCAAAGTAAAATTCTCCATCTGCTGGTATGTCCACGCCCGAATTGGGACCAATCATTATTGGAGGCGCCTTTTTTATGTCCTCCGCAGTCCTTATCAGTCCCTTACGGACTGGTACAGGCATATTTATTTTTCTCATTACTTCGTTAAGCTCTGAGCGCTTTTGGAAGTGTTCAATATTTAATTCGGCAAGGTTAAGAAGCGGTGGTTCAGCCGAAAACAAAGCCGATTTGTTGACCGAGTAATAAACCAGCGGAATAAAATTTAGACTCGTTACTCCCTCTTCAATGAGTATTAATTGGTGCTTTTGATTTTTGTCTTCAAGGATTTCAAAAACTTGGTAGTAACCCGGCGCCAGTACACGATAGTAAATTTTTTCTACTTCTCCAAAGTCACCATCAGACACAATTCTTCGCTCTCTGATGGTGACTTGCGTAAGAAATTGTATATCACCTATCCATGTATGGCGCCAGTTTAATATGTCACGACGATCGATTAAGACGAAGTACGGGCGCCTTTTGCTAGCAATAAAATCAGCTTGAGATTCAATTTCTTCGCTCTGTGGTGGATATTCAACGTAGATGCCGCACCAGCCATCACGCAGCGCTAGGCTATCAGCTTCTGAAAAGAAGGCGTGCAAACTATTGCCTTGACCATCAATATTATTTTGGGCAGCAAGTATTGATGGCGCCACATCATTATTAATAGTAAATTCGCTCAGTAAGCCAGATAATCCAGCAATAGCGGGCTTAAAGCGATTGTCGAAGCGAGTGCGCTTAAGCCTTTCTTGATAAGCGATTTGTGGCTCTTTAAGCTCTTTAGGTAAGTATTTTCTAATGCAGCCTTTAAGGTTGTTGAAAGTGTTATAAACGAGCTGCATTTCTTCAAGGCTATTGAGGTAAGCCTTGCAAAGGTAAGAAGGAAAGGAGGAAATGTCAGATGGGTGCATTCCCCCATCTTTCCCTTATTCTGTAGTGGTTTCAGCCTCTTGTTGTGCCTCGGTTTCAAGCACCTGTTCTTGGGCTGGGGGGTTCAAAAGTTTTCGGCATTCATCAATAATTTTGGCTTTGGTTTTCGCCCATTCTTGAGGGCGCACTTTGTAAATGCCGTCACGTTTGGCGTAAGCTTCGTACAACTTTTCGAGTAGCTTAAGCCCGTGTTCGGTTTGGTTAATCATGAAATCCAGTATCTGGTCACGGTCGTAATGCTTGGTTGAAACTTTAGCTAGGAAATTATCTAGGGTAAGTTTTACCCCATTACGACCTAAATTAATATCCTCTTCGGGCTTGAGCTTTTCGCGCATCAATAACGCGCGCGGTGTTTCAGATTTTTGAGTTGCGCGTTTCTCTGCGGGTTTTGTTGGTGCAGTTGGCTTGGCGGCTGCCTTAGCTCCATTGTCTGTTATTGGGGCTGGTTCAGCTATGGCGCCGAATTCTTGGCGCCATACTGCGTTACCTATCTCTTGCCAAGCAATATTGAAAGTCGTTTGCGGTAGCTTGTAACCACCTTTGTTGTCGAGTGTAACTGGTAGTCCAAGCGAAGCAACCTGCTCAATGACTAAATCTTGCATTGAAGTAGGTATTTGATTTAGTCCTATTGATTCTGCAATTGCTTGTTGATTATTGGTTTGCGCTTGCTGCAATGTCGTTGTCACCATAATTAGTCCTGTTACTCCTTCATTTGGTGACAATTCTAACAAAGGTAAGTACGCAGCAATCAAGCTATCTTCATGAATAATTCTTACAGGGATGGGACTTGTGTCTGCTATCGGCCCAAGCAGTGCATTGACATTTTGTATAAAAAAACTTGCTAGCGCTTCAAATTGACAGTCAATTATTAAGCATGTTGAGAAATGATTATCAAATTTATCTATATATATTTCGCATACGTCCGTCCATGCTGCTAAGTGTGGCTGGTTTCTGAGCAGGCGCCGGACTATGCTTTTAAAGTCAATAGTTAATAGTTCTTCCATGACATCATTTTTCCTGTCATGGAAAAGGCACCTGGTGTGGGCGCCTTTTCTATTTTTGTTAAATTAACGTGCGCTAACTTATTTTGACTGGATATTTATATCCATAGTCTGCAATAAGTTTTGTCATCAAAGATTGGCTTTCCGAGTAAGAGATTTCACCTTGTGTCAACTTTTCGGACAAAACAAATTCTCCTTCAGCCTGCACCTCATGAACGAAATCTAATTCTTGGTCAGGATTGCTAACCACATTGCCGCTACTAAAGATAGCTTCTTTGAGTTCTTGCAATTTCATATTCACTCCACCATTGACTACACGATATAACATCCACTTTTTGGCTCGATAATTTCTTTGATTACCGCGTCTTCATACGCGGTTTCGATACCCAAAGATTCAATTTTTTCAAGAACATCAGCAATACGACGCTGACATTCTTCTGACTTTAATGAGTCTGGATTTTCCAACGCCATTTCAAGAAGCAGCTTGCACTGCTCCGAAACTGGCATCCGTGCGAAAAATTTGTCAGCACTCATTTCAGCAAAGATGCGGGCGCCTATTTCTACACCTTCGCTTACGTTGCCTTGACCTAGTATTTTCATTGCTTCTTTTGCTTCTGCTGACATAGATACCAGTACCTTTTGTTTGTTTTTGGATTTTCGTCCGGCGCCTTGACGGGCGCCTCCATGCTTAGATTTAGACATTTCTTTTTCTGTGCAGTGCTACCAGTCCGCGACTTTGTAATTCTGGGAACAACGATGCATTTGTGAAGATGCTTGACGAATACGAAAATTTGCTTTTAGCAATTTCTCCATAGCCCTCATTTAGTCGCTGAAAAATTCCTTCGTCTAAATCGTCTTGGAAGTCCATTTCGTAAACGTTTTGATTATCATCAGTGGCGCAAAATTCGCCGTTGTCTTTAAAAATTGTGTACACGGTTAAACTCCTAAAATAATTGCTGCGACTTGAGGAATGGCTGTATACAGGTTTGTATCATCTAATTTGTTTTCTGCTAGCTCAGACAGATCTTTGTAAATGCTTGATGTTCTGTCAACGCTTGCCAGTTTACCTGGCTTTTCAATTAGCTGAGGATTTTCTAAGAGTTTTTGGACTATTGCCATACACTCTTCGTCCCATTCAAAGAAGCGTAAATTAGTGAGTGCTTTAGCTTCTTCCAACGTATTTGGGATGCGAGAATCTATATTCATATAACCTCCTTACTTGATTTAGTATATACTTAATCAAGACTAAAGGTCAAGAGGGATTTTGTTCATTTTTTGCTAATGGCTTGGACAAATGCCCAAACCATTGACAGAGCTACTATTCAACAAAAGTATTAATTTGTAAACACAACGACACTTGTGTTGAAGACACGAAAATTAAGCGCTTTGAGCTTCTGGGCAGGTTCCACTTCTTGGACGCAAGACAAAAGACTCAACAACTGCCGCATTGCGCTTAAGCTGCAACCTGTGACCATTGCTAAGAATTTCTTTGTGAATTCGCTCAGTCGCTTCATGGAATTCGTCGTTAACATCAAACCACTCTGGGTGCTTTTCTTCATACCAACTTTCGCACCCTGCCCACCACTTATAAGCTTGCCAAAACCCAAATTCTCTTTCTTTGCGAGACACGCGCCAGAAGAAAAATCTCTCTCCATCTTCCCACTGCCCATCTCGTATCAAAATTAAATCTTCAGCCTTGGCAAAGCCGTATTCTTCCAAGTCTTCTCTTTTTACCTCGATTCCCAATACTTCTACTGGTTCATTGATAAAGTCGCTGAACAAACATCTGTAGGCAATGGATTCAGATGCATAAAAGCCTCTTTCATTCCAATATTCGCGCTTGTGCCAACAGTTCTCAAAGCTGACCTGAATGAAATCTCTATTTAAAGGGATATACAAAGGCGCCGTTTCTGCCATGATTTGGTTCTCGTCATGCCAATAGTAAGCATCACCACCATAGCGGAAGTAAAAGCCTGCTCTTGGCTCTATGCGCGCGTACAGAAACCGAAAATATGAGTTGTCTGGCTGCTCAAGTAAATAAATGCCAAGCGCGTTTAGGTAAGTTTTGCGCGCGTATTCAATACCATATCTTTCAATAAGTCGCTTAAAGTTCTTGGTAAAGCTTGCTTGGTGCGCGCTTTGCTGCTTTAAAGTTTTTGCGCTTCTAATTTTCTCAATAATCTCGATTAATTTGATATCTTCTTTTACCGCAGTTGCATAGTAGAAAATGAGCCAAAAAAAATACCAAGTGGCTACTTGAATGCTTGACCGAACAGATAACAAGATTAAATTATGGCTTTGCATAGGAAGAATATTAAAAATTATTGACTCAAAAAACATTGATTAATCAAATTGTAAATGGTAACGCGCTCACCTTAATGCAACAAATACCAGATAAATCTGTAGATGCAATCATCACAGACCCGCCTTATGGAACAACTGAATTAAAGTGGGATAAGGTTATTGACTGGACTGCGTTTTGGGAGCAAGCGAAGCGCGTAATGAAACAACCAACAAGTTTGGTGATAATGTTCGCTGCTCAACCTTTCGCCACTGACTTGATTGTTTCAAACCGCACGTGGTTCCGCTATGAACTTATCTGGGAAAAGACAATCGCTTCCGGGTTTCTTGATGCCAAGAAACGACCACTCCGCGCGCATGAAAATATTTTAGTTTTCAGCGATAAATGGAAAGGCGCCACTTATAATCCGCAAAAAACTCCTGGTACAAAATATACTGAAAAACGTACAGGCAAGCGTTCACAACACTACAACAAGTCTAAGTCCATCACTATATTTGATGAGCGTTGTGATAGATATCCGCGAACCGTTTTACGTTATCCAACCGTCCAAAAAATAGGACATCCTACGACTAAACCTATAGATTTAGTTAGCTGGTTAGTTTTGAGTTATACCAACAAAGATGACTTAGTACTAGACCCATTTTCAGGCTCAGGAACAACAGCGCTGGCTTGTTTAAAGAATAATCGTAACTTTATAGCTATTGAGAAAGAAGAAAAATATTGTGAACTTGCCAGAAGGCGCCTCAACGAATATGAGTCAAATAACTCAAGTATCATCTGATGATAAGTTGATTGCAATGTGGTTACATGGTCGCGCGAGTCGAACGATTGATATTTATCAGCGCGCGATTGACAAGTTTAGTCGGTTTGTTAATAAACCCCTACAAGTAATTACTCTTGAAGATTTACAAGCTTACGCTTCTTATTTAAACGAAAGCGGGTTAAAAGATTCAACAATAAAGCTAGAGCTAAATGCTGTTAAGTCACTTTTTACCTTTGCTGCAAAGCTTAATTATGTACGCTTTAATACTGCAGCAGCGCTGCGAATCAAAAAAGCCGATTATACAATCTCTGGTAAGTGCATCAAACAAGTTGACGTATTTAAGATAATTAATAAAGGTGCAACCAACGCAAGAGACAAGGCATTGCTCCAACTTTTGTATTATACAGGAATGCGGGTGAGCGAAATTTGTCGCCTTAAATGGTGCGATTTTAGCGAGCGCGAAGATGGAGAGATTCAAGTAAATATTCTTGGTAAGGGCAGCAAGTATAGAACTGTGCTTGTACCTTTATCGGTATGGGCAGAAGTAGAAACGCTGCGTGGTGATTGCAGTGATGATGACGCAGTATTTAGAAGCAAAAATAATAAGCATCTAGACCGCACGATGGTGCATAAAATTATCAAAGATGCTGTTGGCAAGGTCGGCGCCAGTGATAAAATAAGCGCTCACGCATTTAGGCATTCCCACGCTTCACACTCGCTGCTAAAAGGGGCGCCGATAAGTTTAGTGCGCGATACACTTGGTCATTCAAATATTAGTATTACGAATATTTATTTATCTAGCAATCCTAATGATTCTAGTAGTAAATATTTATAATTTAGGCTCGTTATATTCAATTATTACAGGTTTTAACCAAGTAACTTTATCTTTGTATTGCTTTCTAATTTGCGCCGCTTCTTGAGGCGCCGCAATGTCTTCTATAATGTTGTAGCTGCAAAGGCTTTCGTCGCGGATAGCATCAAAAAAGAAATATTTAATATAACAATTATTAAATTCTTTACCTTGTATCCAATGCCTAGTTGGACGAATAAATATATGTGTGGCTTTAGGTGCTAAATGGTTACGGCTCTGCATAATCTTTGCATCCCTCGCAGGTTTTATAGTCCGGATGAACAGTACATCTTATAAATTCATTTTGACCACAATAGTATTTACAAAGTGGTCGCTCTGATTTGCCATAAGAACTTTCAAGCGCGCGTCTATACGCATCTAAAAGTTCAACAGGCGCCTTAGCGGCAATATAATTCAAAACCTTAAGTGCCATTGCAACATCTTCTGCTGGTAGCAAAAATGAAGAAACTAACTCCATTATCTTAGGCACCTGACTATAATCACCATCTCTCAAATAACATATAGCCTTGCACAAATCCATTTGCGCCGCACGTTGCTCGTGAACTCTTAAGCGATGGCGATAGATTTTAAGCCCGATAAATGAAATGCCAAGGCAGGTTGCCATGAGTGCCCAAGCTCTACCTTGTATCGCCATAAAGAAAAGCGAAATAATGAACAACGCAAGCGTGAAGTAGTACTCAAAGTTCAATCGCGTCATCATTATCCTCCTCTATGTATTTACGAAGAACTTCAAGTCCACGAGCTAGCTCTTGTTGTTTATTCTCGCGTATTTTGGCTTCGAGTCTGTTCATTTCGTCAAAAGCTGCTGCTATTTCATGAACCGGGATAACGTTAGGTTTTGCTAATTCAAGTAACCGCTTGTGTGCTTCGTCTCTTTCTTTGCTAGGAAAATCGAGCGTCGGTATAAGCTCGGCTAAATGTAAAAACTCAGTCCGGTATACAAGGCGCCTGTGCCATTGATATAAATATATGCCAGCAATAATACCAAGCCCAATTATGTGACCTAGATTCCGGAATATAATCAGCGCTGCAATGTTGAGCGGTATCGCAACCGCAAAATACAAAATTCTTAAATCAATTAGCTTCATTGTTTCTACCTTCGTATCCGAAGGTTGATGTGGAATTTTTCCAATTTTCGACAATCTATTATATTAAACACGAAGCAATCCACATTTGACCGCACGGCGCCCGCAACTTCCCACAACTTATCTCGGAATTCTACCTTCGGTAATAACGGTAATAATCATGAGCCGAAGTTTCAATTACGAGAGAGCAGCAGGCGCCTTAGTCGATGCAATTTTCATGGGCGATAAGGCAGCCGCAGAAAAGTGGGACGTAAGTACTAGAAGTATCGAAGAGTGGCGAAGTCGGGTAAAAGAAGACAATGAACTACTCGCGCTGTTTAATTCTAAGAAGCAAGCGCGCGAGAAATCATGGGCTTCTGAAATTCCCGACACTATTCAAGCTGGACTAAAATTTGTCAAAGACGCAACTAGCCACGCTGACCCAGCAGACCCAGAGGCAGTTAAAGCGATTACAGGCGCCCTTAAAATTTTGATGGACATTGACCTGACTAAGCAAGTGCTTGATGCTAGACTTGCTGAAGATTAATTAATTGCTATGAGTCTTAAAATTGCGCTCTACGATGGTGAGCAAGAAATTATTTCAATGAACTGGACACGCAACCCGTTTGGTTTGTGTCGATGGGCAGAAGATAATTTTGGTTTTGATAACCATCTTTGGCACGTTTGTAATGAATGGTCGTATAATAAGGCACATTATATTGACCGTGCGTTATTTCAACAAGTTGTGCATAGTTATTACAAGCGCCTTCATGGGCATTTAGATTTTTATTTCTATTTCAACAACACGCAATTTAATCAATTTATTAGAAATTATTTGGATTATTTTCCCTTATCTTCTAATGGCATTGTTGGTAGTGTAGTTCAGCCGGACAGGCGCCTTGCAATCCCAATGCACCATTTTGATGAGGAGATGCCAGAGATGTTGCAAATCAGGCGCCGTAAGGAAATTACGGTTTGTCAACAATACCGCGCATGGTTTGGCGAGCTAATGCACTTTGCTGACTTGCTTCAGAACGCAAATTATTCATTTTACTGCTCGAATTAGTACAGCGTTCATAAAATTCAATGATTCGCCGCGCGTCTTGTTCGCTTAAAGTTATCGTTATTGTCGCTTCGTCGCCTGTGAAGCTAAGAACCAAGGCACCGTCCTCTCTGATTAAAGGTGGATGCATTTCTACGTCATATTCCTCTTTGTCTCTCAGTCCTTGCACCGTGAAGTCACGTTGAAATATTCAACTACAACATGCTTGCTAGTTCGAGCGAATAGAGTTTCTGCATGGAATGGAATCATGACTATACCTCAAGCTTTGATAATCAATTATGCAACTTAATATTCTTGGCTTCAAGGGAATAACTACATGCATAGTCAATATAAATGTGGTAACTATTATTTAAATGTTAGAGTCTTTGCAGAAAATAGAGAAAACTCTAAATAAATTAGATAGGTGGATGGGTCCAAAAAAGGCTAAGGCGCCACCAAAGACTGAACCCATCTGGTCGCCATTACCAGGCCCGCAAACTATGGCATACGTGAGTTTCGCCGACGAGGTACTGTATGGCGGAGCTGCTGGCGTTTTATAGGATATTTGTCAATTTTAAATGACCCCTACTAACGGGGGTAAAACAGATTTAGCGCTTGGTTTAGCATTGACCGCGCACCAGAACTCAATAATATTTAGACGCGAATATCCGCAGTTGAAGGGAATAATACAGCGCTCAAAAAAGATAATTAAAAAGCGCGGTAAGTACAATTCAACCGAAAAAACTTGGTCACTTGATGACGGAAGGATACTTGAATTCGGCGCCTGTCAGTACGAAGAAGACGTTGAGAAATTCCAAGGTAGAGCGCACGACTTAAAGATTTTCGATGAAATTTGCCATTTCTCAAAATTTCAATACAAGTTTCTTTCAGGTTGGAACCGTACCGCAGATGAAAACCAGCGCGCGCGAACGGTAGCGACTGGCAACCCACCAACAACAGCCGAAGGTAGATGGGTAATTGAATACTGGGCACCTTGGTTAGACCCAAAACATCCTAATCCAGCTTTGCCCGGAGAATTGCGCTGGTTTATCGTAATTAGCGATGATGATTCACCCGAAGGACGGGACGTTGAAGTTTCCAATGATGACCCGGTGCTTATTAATGGTGAGTGGATTAAGCCGCGCAGTCGCACCTTCATACCAGCGAAGATTGACGATAATCCCTACTACGCAAAAACAAATTACAAGTCGGTTTTGGCATCTTTGCCTGAGCCATTGCGTAGCCAAATGCTAAACGGTAACTTCAGCGCAGGCATCGAAGACGACCCGTGGCAATTGATACCCACTGAATGGGTGGAAGCGGCACAAAAAAGATGGACTTATCAAAAACCAACAGACGCGCGTGGTATCGCAATACCATTAACAACACTAGGTGTTGACCCAGCGCGCGGAGGCAACGACAAAACTACGCTGGCGCCTCGCTATGGTCATTACATTGATACTTTG
The DNA here is from genome assembly GCF_019977735.1 of Calothrix sp. PCC 7716. Classification (GTDB taxonomy): domain Bacteria; phylum Cyanobacteriota; class Cyanobacteriia; order Cyanobacteriales; family Nostocaceae; genus Dulcicalothrix. Next base: position 9,845,770 of record NZ_AP025018.1, read on the forward strand.
ATTAAAAAAGTAGGTAAATCAACACCCGATGGTAAATCTGTTGCTGACTTGGTAGCAATTAATCTAAATGGCGAAGCTTACGGAAATATCGACGTAACGGGTATTGGCTCTTCACCCTATGACCGATGTGTCGAACGTGGTTTAAGTGTTTATGCTTGTTCAGGTGGCGATGGTTCGAGTGAACGTGACCGCAGCGGCAAATTTGGATTTAGGAACAAACGCGCGGAATGGTACTGGCGCCTACGCGAAGCACTTGACCCAGAACACGGAGACAATATTGCGCTACCACCTGATAAAGAATTGCTAGCTGATTTGACGGCGCCTCGATGGAAGATTACACCGGGCAACGATATTCAAATCGAAAGCAAGGAGGAAATCAAAAAGCGCATTGGTCGCTCTCCTGATTGCGGCGACGCAGTTGTGTATAGTTTCGTACAGCCTGAAATATCTGTTTGGGGTGAAAATACGGCTATGTGGTAATAATTTCAACAAATTGTTTAGAGTTTCTTTAAATTTTGACTAAGTAATATCTCGAATATCAAAGTAAAAAAAAGCTCATAATATTGAATGGGATAACAATATTTTGTGAGATATGAATATTCAAATAGATTGCGTTTTAAAGACTAATAAAGCGCGCGGAATTGCCATACGCAAGCGCAATAAATTTATTGAAAAACATATAAAATTAGTTCACTTAGTAGCGCATAAATATTCAAAAAAATGCAATGAACCTTATGAAGATTTAGTTCAAGTTGGTTCTATCGGTCTAATTAAGGCAGCAAATAATTTTAAAGAAGAATTGAATAATGCTTTTAGTTCGTTCGCTGTACCGAAAATCGAAGGAGAGATACAGCACTACTTACGAGATAAAGTACCGAGTTTAAAAGTACCGCGTCATGCAATCGAAAAATATGGACAAGTCCGGCGCCTTCGTAAACAGTTTGTAGCAAGCGGGCGCCAGATTGATGAATTACAAGTAGCTATCAAAATTGGCATGACAGAAGAGCAGTGGAAGGAGATTGCAGCTTTGAATTCTGCACCTGCCAAAGTTAGCTGGGATGAGTTGCCTTACGAGCCAATGCTTGAAGAAGAGAAGAAAGAAGATACGAGCATGGTTTACGAAGCACTAGCAAGGCTCAACTCGCAGCAGCGTTACTGCGTTACACAAAGATATTTTCAAGGCGCCTCTATATCAGATATAGCCAATAATTTAAAAACCTCGACTATAACAGTAGAGGCAACTATAGCTGAGTCTTTATATTTATTAAATTCGCATTTATCAAACTACTATGCAGCCTGAAATATCTTATATAGAAATTAGCATTCATGATATTCGTCGCGATGGTGGTACTCAACCGCGCGCTGAGTTAGACGAAAACCATATTGAAGATTTAGTTTTTGCGCTAACTCAAGGCGCCATGTTTGATGCCATTCTTCTTTACTTTGACGGCATCAACTACTGGCTGACTGATGGCTTTCATCGACTAGCAGCAACTATTCGACGTGGCATAGATAAAATTAAAGCTGAAGTTCGCCAAGGAACACAGCAAGACGCTCAATGGCATTCGTTCACGGTTAACCAGCATCATTCTCTAAAGCGCTCTAATGCTGATAAGCAGCGCGCGATTATTGGCGCCTTGAAACATCCTTACGGACACTTGAAGAGTAATAAAGAAATCGCTCGTCATTGTGGAGTAAGTGAAATTTCAATTAAAAACTGGCGCCAGAAATTAGAAGATACCAACGAGATTGAAAAAAGCGACGTAAAGGAAGTTGTTCGCAATGGCGTAACTTATCCATTAAGAGCAGCGGGTGGTAGTGGCGCCGCTTATAAACATGTTGAGCAAGAAAAACAAAGATTTAAAGTAACGGCGCCTGATATTCCTGAGCATTACGGACAAGAAGTTGAATTAGTCGAGGTAAAAAGTGGTGACTTATACCAGTGCAAATTGCCAAATGGGAAGATTTACCCATTTGCAAAATCAGAACTGGGAGATGTAAATCAAGCGCTTCCCGCTCAAAGGGAGTTAGTAAAAGCCGTAGAATTAGTGCCAGCAACTATACCACTTAGCGTTGATGCTACTGGGCGCCAGCGATTAATTAGCTTAATATTGCGTTTGCCTGAAGATTCTTTGAAGCGCGCGGAAGAATTACTCATTGCCGAGTTTGGGGAAATGTTACTAAAAGAACCTATCGGCATCTGACAATGGCAGAAGAAGAGCAGCAAAAAATAGCTACTATTGGCAAGGGATATTCTTACTTGTTTGCGTCATTTCTCACGGGACTTGTTGCGCTTCAGTCTGTTAATTTGTCGCTGGAAACAGGCGCCAATAAGTTAGAAATTAAGATATCAACTAAAGAAGTCCCGGCGCATGTTTTTATACCCTCAGTTGCGCTTATTGCTTCAATACTTGGACTAAACACTGACTCAATCGCTATGGCGATTGGTAAATTTTTTAGCAGGGAGTCGAACTAATGTGGCGTGGTTCGAGTCAATTAGGAAGTGGATTTCAAGAAGGTTCAGGCGCCGAAAAAGCAGCAAGACGCCAGCAATTATTAGACGCTACTACTCAGATAAATGCGTTATTTTCGAGTTATCAAGGCACACACCAAGCGCAACAGGAACATACAGAATTGTTGCCAAGAATAAACAATATCAACTGCTCATTACCTTTGATTCTTTGCGAGAAATCGAAGGAGAAATGGTTGGGAAATTCGACGGCGAATCTATCTATTTGCGAAGCCGTAACAAACCGCCTCCACTTTCTCACCGCTTCGCTGTTTGGAGAGTGGAAACCAAAACTACTTGCCTTGCTTGTTACGATGTCAGCTTGGAAGGAGCCGGAAATAGTGGCGCCATTGCACCAAGTCGAATCGCACGTAGTTTTGCTTGCTACTTTCTCAAACATGAATTCTCTGAAAGTTTTGATTGGCTAAAGCTACTTGAAAGAGTCGCGCGGGAATATCTGCCGCACCACAACTTACTTGCCATGAAGCGCGATATCAAATATATACCTTCGGATAAGAAGGTGGGCGCATAAAAGGAACTCTGAGCTTGCAGTCACACGAGCGTAACATAAACAAAAAACACCTTCGGATAAGAAGGTGACTAAGAAGGATATTTAATAAAAGAGCGCTTAATACTTGTCCCAACTGTCTTCTATTGCTTCAATTTCTCTTTCTAGCTCTTCAGGCGTTAATCGTGTGTAGGTAGCTGCTGTAATGTCGTGAATACAAAATCCCAAATCCTTAAGCTCGTTTTCTACGTATCTTCTGTTGCCCAATATAGTGAATCTGTATTCTTTGTTCCGTGCGGCATGGAATGCAATTACTTTGTAGCCTTCAGTAGTCGTGTACATATTTTCTCCTTGTTTATTCAGATCACGTTGTTGTTGGCGCCCGTCTTAATCTTCTTCAGCCTGTTTTGTGAGAGCTGCAATATTCTTTTGATAAGCTTCGATTAAGGCTTGTTGCTCACTGACAACAGAGCGTAATTCTTCTGGTGTCAGCGGTTTTATATACGACTCAGGAAGGTTTTCAATGTCTTCTTCTAGTTCGTGTATAAGTATCCAATAATGCCAGCCTTCGCCAAACGTATAAGACCGTCTTGTTCCTGGTGGATGATATTCAACACCAACGATTTGACCTTGCTTAACATGCTGTCCTAGCTTATATTTCGGAAGAGTCCAGTGGTCAGGAAATTCAATATTTTTCATGGCTATTACCCAACAAAGTTTAATTGACCTTTGAGAATCTCGATTTCTGCCGCGCGCGCTTCGATTAGTTCTTTGATTTGGGATGGCGCCAGCAATTCAATTTTGTCCTCCATGAACATTTCCAACTCTTTGTCTGAGCTTGTCTCCACCCAGTAAAACCAGCCTTCGAGTTTATACGAGTTGCCGTTTGAGTACTCAATGCCCAAAATGCAGCCTTTTGTTGTTAGTTGCCCAAATTGGTAAACAGGCGCCGACCAGTTGGCAGGATACGATATTGTTTTTCTACTTCTGTTTTTCATGGCGCCTCCTTATTGAAATACTTGAACTAATACGTTTTCTGGATACAAACCAACTTCACCAAAGCGCGGGTCACGAATTTTTTCAATCTCAATACCCAGTGACCTGCATATATTTGAAGCCGCGCGTCCTTTTGCTGCTGCTTCCTTGGCTGAAATATTGAGTTTATGTAAATTAGCAAATCCCATCACTGTGTATTTGTGTCCATGCGGCGCCAGATACCTTTGCTGTTCTGCCTCAATTGCCGCTATCCGCGCGTCCTGGTGCAATAACTGCTGTTCGGTTAGTGCCATTTGTTGCGCGATGGATGCGAGTATTTGAATTTGCGTCATTGGTTGGGAAGTTGGAGCCGGAGTTCCGACTTCGGCTAACATGCGCTTCGCTTCTGTAAAAGCTTTGACTAATTTGATTTTTGCTTCTATCACTTGGTCAGTGTTGCGCGATAGCGTCATCAAGAAAGTTGCTTGCTCTTCAGTGAACCATGCGAAAAGTTCTGGGCGCCCACCTTTTGAGCCTGTTTCGGGTTTTCCATTTTCAAAATGGATAACCCCAAAGTTGGCTTCTATCTTAGATTCGTACTTCTTGACTACGTTCGTCATCCAAGTGCTGTGACTTAACCCAAGTTCATCAGCAATTAACCGTGAGTCGATAACCAGTAAACTAAATTTCTCTACAACTAACAAATCAGACATTTTCTACACCCTCAGATGAATGTTTGTTTAAAGCTCTTAGGTGGTCGATGGTTCGCTCGATAAAAGGTACGCACTCGTTAAGCGTTAAATCTTCGCTGTCGTTCATGTAGTTAGCGAGTGCGTTAAGCAAATCATCAAATACAAACCCGTGTTCGTAGAAAGTTGGTAAAACTTCATTAAGAAGGTTATAAACAGTGCGAACACGATGTAATGCGATGTATGTCACGAAGACAGCGTTTAAGTTCTCTTCCATGTTTTATGAAGAAAGAGGCGCCGATAAAAACGCCTCGTAGGTGAAGGGAAAATTTAAGCAGCAATCAACTGTCCGGTCAGGAATTGTGCTACTGCAATTTGATGCTTGCAGTTGGCACCTCTCCAATAACAATCTCCACATTCGCAACGTTTCCTTTTGTCCCAGTGATAAGGGCGAACTACATAGTGATTGCCTGATTTGTGAGACAAGACAGTAAATGTGTCGTCGTCCACAACCTCAATCACTTCGATTTGTTCGGCGCCTTTAGTCCGAAAATCCACGTTGACCACCACAAAAGCTTTCTTAGATAAGAATGTGCTGCACTTTCCGCCATTGATAGAAGAGATGTAGGTAACTTGGACAATGTTGATAATGCGACCGTCACGGCGCCGAACTTCAGCATTAACTGAGAGGATTTTGCGCGCGACCCCTATCAATATTCTTAGTGCTGCAGATGAAGTGTATGGAGTAGTCATGCGACGGTTTGGGGGAATTTTTTAAACGAAGAGCGAAGGATGAAGTGCATTGAGTCCAGTTGCGCGCATGATGCTTCATATGAACGCAGACTGGCTCTCACTTTGGGGAAATTTATGCGACTTGTTGCAATTCTGGGTTTTCAAAAATTGTGATGAGTATCAAAATTGCATTCTCGCTAGTGCTAAACCTGCCGTTAATCGTTGCCAGCATTGGCTCGGCAATCCACTTACCGTCGCGGGTTTCGTAAAAGCTACCTGCGAACTGCCAACCCTTCCACAATCTGAAAACTTCGCCATGTTGAGCGTGTTCTTCTGAGTCAATCTCGTAAGGTTCGGGTAGTTCTTCAACTTGCTGCTCAACTTCGGCTTGCTCATCACGGATGGTGTTTACACAATCTTGAGTTTGTAGATGAGTTTCGCGCGCGAAGTGGTCAAAGAGTCCGCACCAGCCCTTGTTTGTGCCGTCGTTGTGCGATTGAAAGTAGGGGCAAGACGCGCAAGTAACTGAGGATGCGTTTAGCGAAGCTTTTGGCGCCGCTTGATTGTCAATAATTGTTTGTGTCATGATAAATATGGCTTCCTTTAAAGAGGTGGCTGAAGGCGGTTGTATTGCTTGCGAGGCTGCGACCGCTTTCAATATACCTATTTTACTAACTACTGTTAGTGGAGTCAATAGGGGATGGAAAAGTTTTTTGAGAAAGTACAGGAACGAACTCATGCACCTCAATGCCTAAGACTTGGCATATAACACTTAACTTTTTAAGGGAAACTTCTGCGTATTCTCCAGCAGCTAATCGCACCAAAAAAGCGTCGCTACTCTTATCCCCTAATGCTTCTGTGGCTTTTTGGATTTTTATAAAAGAAAGTCCGCGACTATTTTTTATAGCTGTTAGCTTTAATCCTAATTCTTTACTCCAGGCAACAGTTCGTACTGCGTCGGCAAGTACATACATTTTTTCTTCCCCATTTTCACTAACCATTGTTATTGACTTCTCCATACCACTGTTACGTGAAAGGCAGATAGCCCCGAAGTCAAAGCATTAATTCCAAAAAGAATTAATGCTTTGACGGTATTTATATCGGGGTGGAATGCCGAGAATCCAGTTTTAACTGGATTCGCTATTTTAGCAATTTAACTTGAGTGATGCGGGTCATTAATATAGTTCATTATTACTGCACTTGATACCTTTCCGGTTGTGTCATAAAAATAGGCATGTGTCCAGAGGCTTGGGAGTCGTAACAAGTGTGGATATTCGCGTCTTAGGTAACAACTTGACCTACCCTTAAAAGCCTTAACCATTTGATTTATTGCCACATCTGGAGGATGCTCAACAAGCAAATGAACGTGGTCGGGTGCTATCTCCATCGCTTTAATTATCCACCCATTCTCGTTCGCAACTTCTGTTAATATCTCAGCAAGCCTTATCTTAACGCCTTCTGTTAGTACTTTCTTTCTACGTTTCGGTATCCAAACTAAATGTACGGTTGCGCTACCAACTGAGTGATTATTGTGTCTATAATTTCTGTCCATATATTTTATCAAACTTGTTGACAAACTGATTCTATCTACTCTATTGTAGTTGATAGATAAAACAAGTCAACACTAAGGAGGTGATTAGATATGGCTAAGAAGACGAGAACACCGTCATTTGTCACTGAGTTTGAGTTATTGGTTACAAGTCTTGCAGAGAAGGAACTAGATGCAAGATTTCAAACTGGCAGGCAGTTATATAATGCAGTGCTTGGTGAAGCAATGGCGAGGGTGCAAAATGTACGCAATTCTGAGCCATATCAAGAAGCCAAAAAAATCAAGGTCAAAACTGAGGATGATAAAAAGCGGAAGAATGAGTTATTTTCTCAAGCTAGAAAACAAGCACGCTTTTCTGATTTTGAACTGCAAGACTTTGCTACTTTAACTGCCAAGAGTTCTAAGTGGATGTGGGAGAAACTAGATAGCCACACAATCCAAAAGATAGGAACACGCGCATTCAAAGCTGTTGAGAAAGTATTGTACGGTAAGGCTAGAAAAGTTAGGTTTAAGTTGTTTAGCTCTTTTCATTCGATAGAGGGTAAAACCAACACACAAAGCATTAAATTTTTTGGTGGTACTGATTGCTGTATCAAATGGGGTAAAGATTTAACTTTGCCTATCCGTTTTCCTGATAAATGGAACGAAGTACTTGAATATGGGTATCGTTCACCAATTAAGTATTGCCGCATTTTGTGGCGAGAAATAAATGGTAAGCGTCGTTGGTATGTACAGCTTATTAACGAAGGTGTACCCTACAAAGAAACTCCAGCGTATAAACTGCACAACAAAGTTAATTCCAATACTGGATTAGTCGGTATTGATTTAAATGTTAGTAATGTAGCTGTAGTTGGTGACAACAAAGCTGGTTTATTCCCATTTGCAGAGAACGTACCAACTTTTGAGCAAGAAATTAAGACTTTGCAGCGTAAAATGGAGCGGTCGCGTCGTGCAAATAATCCAGAAAACTACGAACCAAATTTTGAGAAAAAAGTTGGACGTAGCAATAGACGTAAAAAAGGTAAAGTAAAAAAGGGTTCTCGCCGTTGGAAACAAAGTAATGCGTATAGAAAATATGCAAGTAAAAAGCGAGAACTAGAGCGCCGTAAAGCCGCTTATTCTAAGTCTCAAAATAGAGGTTTAGCTAATAAAGTAGTACGCGAATTTGGCGTAAATATTAAAGCTGAGAATGTCTCAGTACGTGGTTGGCAGAAAAGATATGGTAAAGCAATATCTGCCAAATCACCCAGTTTTTTCCAATCTGAATTAGCACGCAAGGCTGAAAGTGCTGGTGGGCAATTCACAACATTTTCTACTCGAAAAACCGCGTTATCTCAAACACATCTTGATGGTACTCGTATCAAAAAATCTCTATCAGAAAGAGTACATAAAGATGTCTCAGGTTTTGAGATGCACCGCGATTTATTCTCCGCATATTTGAGTAGACATGTCAATGATAACGATGAACTCAACGTGTCTCAAGCTCATAGAGATTGGGAAAGGACGGAGCCGTTCTTAACACAGGCGTGGAGTGAGTTTAAAATGGCGAGTGCAAAGACTAGTTCTAAGCCCGGTGGTGTCATTTCCCCCGTAGAGCCAAACTGTGTAAAGACTGAACAGCCTAACCAGATAGCTTGTAAAAAGGGCGAAAAGTTAGGTAAAAGTGGGGTTAGCAATAGCCCTGCGGTTCAGCCCGAATCCCCGTCTCTTTAGAGCGGGGAGTCGGCTCAACGAGCAAATTTGACCTACAAAAGGTTATGAAAAATAACCCGCACTATCAAGCGCTGTATTCTCAGGTGGGACATGAATGTTTAAGCTCGGTCGCTAACTCATTTAAGTCGTTTAAAGGTTTGCTACGAGAAGCTAGGAAGGGCAATGTTGATCAAAGGCCAAAACTGCCTGGATACCGCAAGTCTGGCTTGGTTGTAGCAACTTATCCAAAACAAGCAATTAAATTAGACAACGGAATGATTAGATTCCCGCTTGGGCGCCTTGTTAAAACCTGGTTTGGGTTAGATGCTTTTTATCTTCCGATGCCAACTAATCTCGACTTTAAAGATATTAAGGAAGTGCGGATACTGCCACGTAATCGATGCTTTTATGCTGAGTTTGTTTATGAGCAGAAAGAGGTGTCTATAACATTGGATAAATCTAATGTGTTAGGTATTGACCACGGTGTTAGCAATTGGTTGACTTGTGTTTCCAATGCTGGAACTAGTTTTATCATTGACGGTAAACATCTTAAATCAATGAACCAGTGGTACAACAAGCAAGTTGCCAAATTGAAAGAGGGCAAACCACAAGGTTTTTGGAACGAGCGGCTAGCCCTAATCACCGAAAAACGTAATCGTCAGATGAGAGATGCAGTTAATAAAGCGGCTCGTATTGTCATCAATCACTGCATTCAAAACAATATTGGTACTATCGTTTTTGGGTGGAACAAAGGACAGAAGAATGGTGCTGACATGGGAAAAGTTGGGAATCAGCGATTTGTACAAATACCAACTGGTAAATTAAAAGACCGCATTGCTCAACTGTGTGAGCAGTATGGTATTCAATTTGTGGCAACCGAAGAAAGTTACACGTCTCAAAGTTCGTTTTTAGATAATGATGCGCTACCTACATTTGGTGAAAAACCCGAAGGGTGGCAGTCTTCAGGCAAGCGAACAATACGTAGATTCAGAACTGCAAACGGTCAATTTGTCAATGCAGATTGCAACGGTGCAGCGAACATAATTAAGAAAGTAGCGGCAAAGCTAGGTCTTGAACTTAGCAGAGTCAGTAGGGGGTTATTGACTGCCCCAGTTAAGATTCGGCTTTGGCACGTTCGGAGTAACGAGCCTCTGCAAAGTACAAATCTTAACGAATCCCAGTGCTTCTAGCTGGGAAGAGTCAACGCACCATAATTTGCTTACTTTAAAGCGCAAAGCTGTTCACCCAAATAAATTACCTTCGGATAAGAAGGTGACATGACAAGAGGAATTCTGAGCCTGTAGTTTACGCATCGACATCAAAGCGTATGCAGCTTGGAAACAGCTTTTTAGACAGAATTATAAAGACTCAATTAAAGCTTGGTCACAAAGTTTTTACCGAAGGCGAAACAAATATTGTTTACGTCGAAGGCGCCGACCTCGACGGCAAAGTTAACGCTGACCGCATGAACCAGTGGAACGATGTTCGTCTGGTTTATGACATCAACAACGACAAACCGAGATTACTTGGCAGTTGGGTTGCTACAACTGAACCGGGCTGGAAGTATACAGCGGCGCCACTTAACCCACAAGGCGCCTTTAGGATTGCATTCGGTCAATATAAAGCTTGGGTCGTTGGAGACCACAAGGGGCATGAAGCTTTAATTCAACTTTGGGAAGCTGGCGAGTTACTCGATAATGGCTTGCGCGTTGGACAGCTACGCGGACATCGCGATAGAAACAAAGATGGCTTCAGGACGGGCGACCCAGTTGTTGTTCAAGTTGGTATCGGCGTTGATCAACACTGGGGATATGATATGGCATTGGTAGATGGCGCCAGTGCTGGTTGCTTGGTCGGCAGAACTCGTCAAGGTCATAGAGACTTCATGTCTATTGTTAAAAGCGACGTTCGTTACCGCCAAAATAAAAACTACGTTTTTTGGACATCAGTGCTTGATGGCTCAAAACTGGAGGCTTGAATGTTACCAGCACCAGGCGTAGAGCTAATTAAAGAATTTGAAGGTTGCTATTTGAGTGCATATCCCGACCCATTGACAGGCGCCGCTCCTTACACAATTGGCTGGGGCAGTACCAAAAAACGTAATGGCAGTAATTGGAAACTTGGGGACAAAATAACCCAGCAAGAAGCTGATGATTTGTTAGAGTTTCAGCTAACGCGCAATTACTTGTCACAGTTAAAGAAGATACCTGTGTGGGATGAGTTGAATGTTAACCAGCAAGGTGCCTTACTAAGTTTTGCTTATAATTTAGGGCAAGGATTCTTTGGCGCATCTGGCTTCAATTCAATCACCAAGATGCTTCAAACCAAAAATTGGAGCATTGCTGAAGAGACTTTTGTCAAGTATCGCAATCCCGGTTCGCGCGTTGAAGAAGGGCTGAAACGGCGCCGGATTGCAGAAGCTAAATTATTTTTAACGGCAGTTTAGCGATTTTTTAGAGCGCGCTTTAACCGCGCGCTTACTTCAACTTCAAAATATTGAGCCATTACTATTAAAGAAAAATCCGCCTCGATTAGCTCAAGGCGCCGTTGAAAATTTCTTAAATCTTTTAATAAACAAATCAGCGCCGATATCTCAGTGTCAGCGCTAGAGTATTCGTTTGCCAGTCTAAACAACTCTTCGTCTGTAATCACTGCACGCGGTTATCCTACTTATCTAATCTTACACAAATTGTTTGAACGTGAATTGTCTAGTTACAATAAAACCAAGTGAGGAAAAACGTTTTCCCTCACTTGGTAAAGTCGGGCACCGAACCGGATGGATTGTAAAGAAAGTTACACAACCAGTTGAACAGAAAAATTTGTTGTATACTAGCACGAGCGTATAAACGGCTTGTGATAACATCTAAAAGCTCATGGGAAATGCAGATGCATTCTAGCTATCGCTGTCATATTGCAGCGATTTTTATTATCAATGTTAAATAAATTAGAGCTTTATAGGTTAAGTGAAATTGTTGAATTGGCTGTATCAAAAATGGAAGAGCTAGAATTGCCCGATTTTGATTTAGCTGGCGCCAGTTGGAACGATGATGATAGCCAATGGGAGGTCAAATTTTATAGCGATTACGGCGATGTTGAGTATACGACAGTATTTGTTACGCCAGTCGGCGCCGAGTTTAGATTATCTGGATACATGGGTTCAAATGAATAACCAAGTGTGGGAGGAATTAATTAATGTAATGGACGAAGGCTATATCCATCAAATTTTGTGGAATCCGCACGAAAAAGTTTATTTATATAAAAGATATTTCGGAAACGAAGTCAGCATTCAAGATATAACTGTGCTGAAAAATAAGAATGAAGCGATTCTCAGAGCGGCGGAAACTTACACAAAGGAAAAGCCGAAACGAGAAAAATGAGAAATTTAGGCTGAAGTTTGAGGCAACCTTCTTATCAGAAGGCAAGAAAATAGATTTGCATTAAAAGACTCTAATCTCTTGGTATATAAAGGTTTGAGCATGAAAGAGGCACCTGTCTATGATTTGCGGTAAAGCAAATTAAGACTTGGCTGCAAATTTATGGCTGTAGTAATGGTTACACATGGCGCCATCTGTAAAATTTTCGATTTCCTTATACAAGATACCTACTTCTTCCATCTCACGAAGGTACTCGTCGCAACTAAAGCCAGCAATTCTTCGCACCTCGTTTGTGCCAATTCCCGGATTTTGGCAAACAATATCGAGGATTATAAAAGCTTTTTCAATTACGCTCTTTCTGGTTACTTTTTTGGAAGTATAATCACTCATTTTGTTCGCTTCCTCGCTTAAGGCGTCGTGCAATTTCCGCAGCCAAATATTCCTCTACTGGCATTTCTGCTGCTGCTGCCTGAAGCTTGATTTCTGTCATGTGCTTCTCTTCATTTTTCATGGTGTAAGTTTCCAAAGCAGTGGAAGCACAATTTGTAATACTTTTTTTGGTTGCCATGCTAGCGATAACCAATCTTAAGTAAAGCTGTGCAGGTAACTCGGTCGTTGACAGCCGTTTGGATTGAATTTCGTTTAATACTCCTGCATTCACAAGAGCTTCGATTAGTTTATCTATATCAATTTGCATTAAAAACTGTATAATACGCTTTGATGCATATTATCATAATATGCACATCTAGGCTCCCAGTGGGACAACACTGGGAGCTTGGCATCCAACAGATAGTCCTGAAGGAGACCAACATAATCATGACATTTAAAATCATTTTTGAAGGATGTATTTAGTATGCATCCATCAGAATTACAAGTTAAGTGGCGCCTGACCAACTCTCAGCTAGCAGCTGCATTGGGCAAAAGCGAGGAAACGATTAAGGCGTATAAGGCAGACAAAAAAGCGCGCTCCTACCGCAACGTACCTGAGTCTGTAAGGATACTTTGCAAATTGCTTGATAGTAACTGGCAACAAAACGGGAAAGCAGAAATATATCTTTGTGCCTAGGGTACAAATTCGACTACAAAAGACATTCCGAGTCACGCTTGGGGTCTTTTAATATTTACATGAGCTAACTTAATTTACTTTTTAAGCAGCTCGCACGTTAGTTCATGAAATTCAAATAAATAGCTCGTGACAAAGGCAGTAATTGACGTGAGCTACGTTAATTTAACAACCAACAACCATGTAAAAATCTGGTGGACACCTGAACTAATACAGCATCTAAAAGTATCTCTTGCGACATTTAAGCGCGATAGAGAGATTTTGATTTGCGAAGTCCCCGAATTTGGTTATTCGCGCTATGCCAAGACTTATAACGACTTCCAGAGACACTGCTTAGAGGTTGTTAGAGACTGGCGCCGTGATGGCTTAGACAAGTTGGAAATTATACAAAAGTTGAGAAAAGAGGGTATTGCAAAGTATGAATAAAAAGGAATTACGAGAAAAGTTAGGCGCCAGTAGTGTTGCTGAAATAAGCAATATATTGAAGGAGTCTGGCAAGGATTATCAATCTCAAGAAGTTAGCGACCAGGACGCAGCTTTTGTTGAGTCCGTCTATGTATTGACAAAGCAAGGAGTTCCAGTTGCGGATGCGATTTCATTAACTCAAGGCTATGGCGGTTTAGATTTGGTTGATTCAAGCAAAGAGCATTATTTAGCGCTTGCTAACCAACTAAAAGAAAAACTCAAGTTAGACGGAGAAGAATTTTGGACTGCTTATTACGAGTTTCTACCTGAAGTTATTAAAAGCGCCGAAGTATTGGAAAGTCCAGCTGTTCAAGGCGCCAGAGAAAAAGCGTCTGCTCAAATCCTAAGAATGTTTAATTCTCAGGAAAATCCAGACTTGAATCAAAATAAAGAATTTTTTTTCTCAGAGATTCGCAAGCGCATAAAACAGCAAAACATCAAATATCACAAGGAGAAAGCAGAAAACTTTGTACCTCCTCAAGAGGTCGTGGCATAACCGAACTGTGTATAGCGCTTTCACTAATAGCGAGTTTATTAGGAAGCGCGCTTGTAATTGCTGGCGCCAAAAGTCAGCAACAGACAACAAGTCAGGAACTCATAACAAAATAATCAATAATTCCGTTCTCAGTGAAGCGCAAAGTGTCAGTGGGTTGCGCGTGGGTGGGTGACACGAATCAAATCAATAGCAAGGACAACTTAAATATGGCTCAATTTTTAGGTAATCAATCAGAGACTCCAGTTTCACCACCCGTTGCGGAATCAAACGACTCTAGCTCCACCTGGGGTAGTTCCGAGGCGCCTCGGTTTGTCCGAACCGAAAAAGCGGTGCCTGCCGCAGAAAAATCAGAGGGCAGCGAAGGTTTTCTAGCGGCAGGTAGTCCTGCTATTGGAAGTTCAATTTACAGAGATGTTTCGCTTGGTAACATCGACTCGATAGTGAGCGCTGAGTCTTTAATAGCACGCACAGACTTGCAAATGTCAGACACGGATGCAGCAAAGCAACTCTATACTATTAACCGCGTGACCAATGGGCTAAATGTCCAACTGGCTAAAGGCAAAATGGTTGAAACTGCAATTAAAGTTAAAACCCAAGAAGTCAAAAACTCGACAGCAATGGCGAATTACTCCACTGCTGTTAGCGAGAATAAAGATGCTTGGGACAAAGCAGAGCATTCTGAATTTAAATTTCAGCGGAATAAGAGCATTAGAGGTCACGAGCGGCGCCATCTAGTAAGCAAGGAAGCTAGATTTAAGGCAAAAGCTGATACTTCTGATGCTTCTGGTGGATTTCCAAGAGGTAATGAGGAAGTGTTTGATGTCACTGCGGAAACTGCATAAAAGCTTGGTTATCGGCGCCAAGCTATTCGCCTTAAGTACCTTCACTCTGTACTTGATAATTGCTGGAGTAGCGGCTCTGTACAGCATCAATCCTGTAATCGGCGCCGTTATTGCCACTATCGCAATCTTACTGACTTTAGCAACAATAACCTCAATTCAGCATTAGTTTATAAATCGGCGTGTCCTCCCATGCGCCGATTACTAGTATTTATGAAATCGCTTATATTATCGATTATTGGTGTATGTTTGCTAGCGGCGCCTTCAATAAATTGGAGGCATAAAATTTTTATATCTATATTTTTTGGGTCAGTAACCGCTTACTCAATATCTAGAGATTGGAGATTTGCTGTAAAGGAGCAAGGCGAATTAGAGCAATTAACCAAAGAAGCAAACAACAAAATTAATGCTGCCAATGAGCAAGAAGTGCAATTAAAGCAAAGAATAGAAAGTGAAACCAGCAGGATTAATGAGCTAGAAAGTCAAGTTAAGATTAAATTGGCTGTTGACGAAACCAACAGCGCGCGCGATATAGAAAGCAAATTACAGGCAGCAGAGAAAGAAGCGCAGCGCATTTTATCAGATGCTAATAGCAAGGCATTAGAGAAGCAGCAAGAACTGGAGATAAAAGAATCAGAGCTAGAAACCAAAAAGCAATTACTTGAGAGAGAGTTAGTAGAACTTAAAGCTAGTGAAACCAATAGAATTAATGAACTAGAAAATCAGTCTAGAGTTAAACTAGCCGTTGATGAGACCAATGCGAAGCGTGATATAGAAAATAGGCTAAAAGCAGCGGAAGCGGAAGCAGAGCGCATTTTGTCAGATGCTAATAGCAAGGTGCGCTCGGAAAAGCAAAAACTGCAAGCAAAAGAATCAGAGTTAGCTGAATCAGGAAATGCCATTATCTCTAAAGCTGAGAAACAAGCCGAAGATATTATTAGCAAAGCGCGCGCTAAGGCGGATAAATTAGAAGTTGATAAGCGCGAAGAGTTTCTGTCAAAAGAATCAGAGCTACAAATAAAAATAGCTAATTTTGAAGCTGATTTATTAAAGTTAAATCAGGAAAAATCTTCATTGAAAGAACAATTAAGAAATACTCAAATTGAGTATGACCGCATAACAGCAGAAGCGCGCATTGAAGCAGGTAAGCTACGCGAATCAATTATTTCTGAAATTAACAACGAGCGCGAACGATTCAATAAGCAGCAAGCTTTAGACAAAGCTAACTATCAGAAAGAGAAGCATGACTTTGAACTGTGGCGAATACAGACAGGCGCCGAACTAGAGAAAGACCGCGCGCTTTTTGATGCACATGCCAAACGCGAGCAAGCATTAATCGACCAATCGAAAGCAGCGTGGTTAAAAGAGAAAGAGGAGTTGCGCGTATTGTGGCAACAAGAATGCCAAGAAGAAATGAATGCCGCTGTTGATGAAGAAGTTGAAAATAAACTAGAGGCACAGCTTAGAGCCAAAATGCAACCGCACATTCAAGAAATGTCGCGGTTAAAAAACGTAATCGACGAACTTAAACAAAGACTTGCTGCCAAAGAAAGAGACCTTGAAGAATTACGCTCACCTCAATTTTTCAAAGATACTACCCCTGAATCTGCTCATGCCAATAGGCTGATTGAATTTTACTGGCGCCGAAACCTGGGATTAAATGGTGTGGCTCGTTACTGGAAAGAAAAATATTTTGTCGTCGTAGTCGAACCATTTGAAGGAGTCACGCGCAAAAAAATTAAAAATTTATTTGACGCTGCAGCATGGGAATTCAAACTCGCAGAGCCTCCCAGTATAAACGTATCCAGCGAAGGTTACGAAATTTCAATGCTGCCTTTACCTCAGCCATTTATGGGAGCAAAGCCACCAATTTATGAAGAAGACGTAGTGCGCGCGCTTAACACCGACTACGCAATACATCAACCTGAACACCTTAACTATGATTACAGCGAAGTCAATAATCAAATATCGCTTGAACAGAAAAAAGAGCAGATGTTAAGCTTCATTCCTCCTGACAGATTGCCGTCAGGTAAAGGTCAAATTTTACCAATTGAGTACACGATTGTAGAGTGGTACTGCAAATGGCATAAAGCGGCAACAGGACAGCCAAACATAACGCGCATAAACGACTTAATTAATATGGCTTATGGTGTGAAAGTTGGTAGAAGCAGTGAAGCACAAGACCCTGCTAGCGGCTATACTTTGCGGCAGCGCATTCACAAGATATTAGAAGATTTGGGGATAAAGCAAAATGAATGTAAATGATTTTGTCGCGAAAGCCAAGTTCCCCCCAAATTGGCAAGAAAAGCACTTGCAAGATTATATTGACAGGCGCCTTAAACAACTTGGCTACAAAACTGAAACAGAAGTTTGGTGTGGCGAAAATTGTGGACGTGCGGACATTGTAGCCGACCTCCCCGACAAGCCAGATTATCCTGGCGACTTGATTGAGGTTAAACGCTGGCTAACCAGAGAGGACATTTTTCAAGCGCGCGGGCAAGCTGAGTCATACCAAAAATTGATTAAAAGTAATGTTGAAGGCAAGCTCAGGAATATAACAGTAATAGGCATGGCGCCGACAGACCCGGAGGAATACAGAAAGGCATCGGTAGCCAAAAAGCTGTGCATACAAAGCGGGATTGATGTAATTTTTGTCAACGAAGAAGAAATTTTTTATCCTTCGTATGCGCGTGTTTCTGTTGGTGTTGAATCTTGGAAGCCTGATATAATCGCATCAGAACAAGAGCAGGCTACCTCTAATCAAACCGAGAGTTACAAACTTAAAGAGGAAGAGTGTATCCTCAATTTAAATTATCCATTTGGCAAGGTGTACATCAAATACAAGCGTGCTAACCATTGCATTAACGATGTTGCGCGCGGTGTTAGTCATTTTGCAAAGCAAGTTTTAGCCATTGCAAAACTAATAGTTAAAGTTATCAAATTTATTATTAAAATAATCAATTCAATGTATTTATTATTTAAGCGCTTAACTCGTAAGAAATATAAAGGCTATAAGAAAAATCAAGTATCTAAATATCTAAAGTTTATATGGGTAGGATTTGGGATATTTTATTTATTTATGGCGAGCATAGAATTTGGCTCAAAATTTAATCTTTCAAATCAAACTCAAATAATCAGGAAAAGCAAGTGATAAATAAGATGCTCTGTTTTGGCGCCACACTTCTAACAATTGGCGCCATTTCTACTCTAGCTCAACCAAAATTACGAGATATTAATATAACCTTGCTGTCGGTTGGCGGCGCCTGCACGCTCACAGCAATATTCATAAAGTCACTTGATTTGGCTGCTGAATCATTTGCCGAAATAACTCCTGTGCAGCAAGATAAGCAGGAAATTATTGAAGCTCAAATAACGCGCGTGACAGTCCGCGATAAGACACGCACTACATATATTGAAAGAAAAATTGTTAGATTAACGCGCGCTGTTCGGAGGTGAGCAGGCGCCTGCCTAATCAATCCACCATATAAATCCGAAGGTGTTTAGCTTGTAACGTGTTAAAACGCCAGCATTTATTTACAAATACTGACGTTTTAACACTCAAGTAAGTATCTATGAAGACATGCTTCTTCCAAAAATGAAACCTTCCAAGAATGAAGCAGTGGCGCCATCAACACTCCTTAGTCCTTGGGCGCCTTTGTAAACAACTGGCACGTCAAGCACTTGAACATTTTTCAATTCCCAAGCATAACGCCCGGACTGCCAACCTCCAACCGCTTTTTCAAGTACGGAGATTGGTCTAATGTCTATTGTTGGGTCAAGGCGCCCTGGATGATGCTGCTCGGTCATCGCCAAGCAATCAGTTATTTCACAAACACAAACAATCTTTCCATACTCGTAGTTGAGTGATTTTAAGTACGAGTATTCGAGATGTCCTACGCTGTCATAGGCAACGCGCGCTAATAAATCATTTTCTACGATAGGTTTTTGTGCCGCGTGGATAGCTAAGGCGCCTCTATATTGGGTTGACCAACTCCGTGTCTCGTATTGTTTATAACCGAGCGCGATAAGCGTCGCCCAAGGTTGATGAAGCGTAATGATTTTCATGATTTACACCACTTATAAGGAATATGCCGTTAACGAAGTTATCCGCAGGAAAAACTCTTGAGAAGATGTAAAAAATGGTTGCGGAGCTTATCATTTTTTATATCTTCGTGCAAAGCCTTGAGATGAAGGCTAATTTTGTATGTCACATAACTCCACGCATTCACCTTTAAAAAAGACTAACAGGTTTTTGCAGCTATCAAACCGCGCGCGCATTTGAGAATAAGAAAAATTTTCATCTTCAGTGTGAGTAATATCAATGTCATCAGCATACTCAGAGAAAGCATCATACATTGCATCCTCTGTAGACGATTTTTCTAGGAGCGCTTCAACATAAACATCAAGACACTCCATTAAATCTACATTTTCTTTATCACCCCAGTATCCAATGATTAAGCACTCCTGTTTGTTAATCCACTTCTTAGTAAACATCCTTACAAGATTCATGATACAGGCGCCTCCACTTTTTCTTGTACTAATGAATCAGCATATTGCATCCACTCTTTAATCGCCTCAACCTCGGTTTTTCCTTCGTTAATGGCGCCGAGTACGCGCTTCTCATACGAGTTATTAGCGTGGTACGAGTTTTTATACCTTGAGTTAGCCCAAGTGAGGCAAAGAGACTTAACCAAGATGTCACATTGTGATTTATTTAACTGACTTGGTTCATTAAATGCAGGGTTTACACCTTTCAGCCATTTAATAATTACTTCTCTATCAATGCCAAGCACTGTGCGGGTAGCGGCGATGCGCGCATTAAACCCGTTACCAGGGACTTGGATACTGGCGCCTGTTGCTTGTAGTCGTGTTTGCTGCTTTGGGCTATCTTCTGAAATGGCTTCAAGCAATCCCCCATTTTCTTTTTTGGCTTTGGTCGGTGATGGCGCCCCGTTTATTTCTTGTCTTATTTCATTAGCGATTACGCGCTTTGTTTCTTGCCATTGCTGCCCATTTGGCTCAATGATGCTAATTTCTAACAAGCACAGAACATTGTATCGGCGCCCATAGCTAATTTGACTTCCCAAATCTTTAGCGTCGCCGACTGACTCAGGTAGGGGGAAGAAAGACTCTAAAAACTCGCCCGATTCATGGCGAAGAGTGGTAACAAGGCAAAATTTCCCGTTCTCCAAATAACGCATCTGAGAAGACAAGCACAACCCATTTTCACTTAACATAGGGGTTATCGATTCTGCTATTTCCTCTAATTCGGCATAAGTAAAAGAAATCTCTCTACCTGATTTAGTTGGTATCTTGACTCGGCGATTAGCCAATATTTGAGGGAAGCCCTTCTTCGCTTTTGCAAGAGCGGCATTAAGTTGTGGTGTCATTGTTTTTGCTCTCTTGTTCTAATTCAAAATCTTCTTTTTGAGTTAAGTCGTAATCGCAGTTTTCGATGCAGACCAGCGCGCGCTCTAATTGCTCAGTAAACTTTTCTTTGGTTGTATCTGGCGCCAGTTCTTCAGAAAATTCAATCTCTAGCTCTTTTTGAATTTTCTTAAGACTCTCAGAAGCTTGATTCAATAATTGCCTTGCTTCTTTAATTGTCACTTTTGTTTGCTCCTTTGTAATGATGTTTGGCGCCCGCATAAACGAGCGTCTCTAAATTTACTTGAGACTACCTAGTATTTGAACTACACTTGTGAACATACATCCTGATTTCATTGTCACTAGTCGTGGTAGCCAGAATATCAGCAAAATTTTGCGCGGCGCCTTCACTGCCAAAGTTAAATGCTTTGCTTTTATCTAAAACCCACGAGCGGTTTTCAAGGTCAAAGAAAACTTCAACTTCCACATCAAGCTTAGATAATTTTTCTTTGAATGCTACCAAGTAATACTGCATGTTAATCCTTTTTTGTTTTGGTTGAGGCGCCCGCTTAAACGAGCGCGGTAAATTAACTAACTTCTGGGTAATAGTCTTTTACTTGAACGTCGTAAGACGTTGGACAAACTGTCGTTATAGACGCAAGTCTTACTTTTTTCAATGTGGCTTCGTAATTAGGAGTTAACTCATCACCTCCGTCCATACGGTCTTTATAAGTTATATCCAACGTTTTACGATTCACTTTCTGCACAATTGCCGCTACCCAGTAACCTTCTTCAGAAGAAAGTCTGTAGTAAGGTGGACGGACTTTGTAGTAAACTTTTTGACCTTTTTGAATGTTCATGAGTCTTATTTAAATTTGGTTAATTATCTAGAGGCGCCACCAGATGTAGTTTTCGGCGCAATTTCACCCGGTGGTTTGAACGTAATCGCTCTTGCTGGGAGGTGAAGGGCGAGGAGCGTAGCAATCAAAAAGATACGCATCTTAAGCTGCCTCCAGTTCATGATTAAAAGCAGCTATCTGAACTGGGCAATACCACAGCGCCTTCACCTCAATTCCATCAGTGCAAACAAACTTCGTCCAGTTTATCCCTAATTGAGCCGACTCCCCGCTCTAAAGAGACGGGGATTCGGGCTGAACCGCAGGGCTATTGCTAACCCCACTTTTACCTAACTTTTCGCCCTTTTTACAAGCTATCTGGTTAGGCTGTTCAGTCTTTACACAGTTTGGCTCTACGGGGGAAATGACACCACCGGGCTTAGAACTAGTCTTTGCACTCGCCATTTTAAACTCACTCCACGCCTGTGTTAAGAACGGCTCCGTCCTTTCCCAATCTCTATGAGCTTGAGACACGTTGAGTTCATCGTTATCATTGACATGTCTACTCAAATATGCGGAGAATAAATCGCGGTGCATCTCAAAACCTGAGACATCTTTATGTACTCTTTCTGATAGAGATTTTTTGATACGAGTACCATCAAGATGTGTTTGAGATAACGCGGTTTTTCGAGTAGAAAATGTTGTGAATTGCCCACCAGCACTTTCAGCCTTGCGTGCTAATTCAGATTGGAAAAAACTGGGTGATTTGGCAGATATTGCTTTACCATATCTTTTCTGCCAACCACGTACTGAGACATTCTCAGCTTTAATATTTACGCCAAATTCGCGTACTACTTTATTAGCTAAACCTCTATTTTGAGACTTAGAATAAGCGGCTTTACGGCGCTCTAGTTCTCGCTTTTTACTTGCATATTTTCTATACGCATTACTTTGTTTCCAACGGCGAGAACCCTTTTTTACTTTACCTTTTTTACGTCTATTGCTACGTCCAACTTTTTTCTCAAAATTTGGTTCGTAGTTTTCTGGATTATTTGCACGACGCGACCGCTCCATTTTACGCTGCAAAGTCTTAATTTCTTGCTCAAAAGTTGGTACGTTCTCTGCAAATGGGAATAAACCAGCTTTGTTGTCACCAACTACAGCTACATTACTAACATTTAAATCAATACCGACTAATCCAGTATTGGAATTAACTTTGTTGTGCAGTTTATACGCTGGAGTTTCTTTGTAGGGTACACCTTCGTTAATAAGCTGTACATACCAACGACGCTTACCATTTATTTCTCGCCACAAAATGCGGCAATACTTAATTGGTGAACGATACCCATATTCAAGTACTTCGTTCCATTTATCAGGAAAACGGATAGGCAAAGTTAAATCTTTACCCCATTTGATACAGCAATCAGTACCACCAAAAAATTTAATGCTTTGTGTGTTGGTTTTACCCTCTATCGAATGAAAAGAGCTAAACAACTTAAACCTAACTTTTCTAGCCTTACCGTACAATACTTTCTCAACAGCTTTGAATGCGCGTGTTCCTATCTTTTGGATTGTGTGGCTATCTAGTTTCTCCCACATCCACTTAGAACTCTTGGCAGTTAAAGTAGCAAAGTCTTGCAGTTCAAAATCAGAAAAGCGTGCTTGTTTTCTAGCTTGAGAAAATAACTCATTCTTCCGCTTTTTATCATCCTCAGTTTTGACCTTGATTTTTTTGGCTTCTTGATATGGCTCAGAATTGCGTACATTTTGCACCCTCGCCATTGCTTCACCAAGCACTGCATTATATAACTGCCTGCCAGTTTGAAATCTTGCATCTAGTTCCTTCTCTGCAAGACTTGTAACCAATAACTCAAACTCAGTGACAAATGACGGTGTTCTCGTCTTCTTAGCCATATCTAATCACCTCCTTAGTGTTGACTTGTTTTATCTATCAACTACAATAGAGTAGATAGAATCAGTTTGTCAACAAGTTTGATAAAATATATGGACAGAAATTATAGACACAATAATCACTCAGTTGGTAGCGCAACCGTACATTTAGTTTGGATACCGAAACGTAGAAAGAAAGTACTAACAGAAGGCGTTAAGATAAGGCTTGCTGAGATATTAACAGAAGTTGCGAACGAGAATGGGTGGATAATTAAAGCGATGGAGATAGCACCCGACCACGTTCATTTGCTTGTTGAGCATCCTCCAGATGTGGCAATAAATCAAATGGTTAAGGCTTTTAAGGGTAGGTCAAGTTGTTACCTAAGACGCGAATATCCACACTTGTTACGACTCCCAAGCCTCTGGACACATGCCTATTTTTATGACACAACCGGAAAGGTATCAAGTGCAGTAATAATGAACTATATTAATGACCCGCATCACTCAAGTTAAATTGCTAAAATAGCGAATCCAGTTAAAACTGGATTCTCGGCATTCCACCCCGATATAAATACCGTCAAAGCATTAATTCTTTTTGGAATTAATGCTTTGACTTCGGGGCTATCTGCCTTTCACGTAACAGTGGTATGGTCAGCAAATAGATGGGAGTGACGACTTTTAGTTATGACTAAAGAAATTTGCCCGCTTGGCTTAAACGAATGCCCAGACTTTGAGCCTGAAGGCTGGTGCGTAAATGCCCAGTATTGCCTTCACATGACTGAAGCATGGCGCCTGTACAAAATCTTTATACTCGCGCATCTACCGCCAATTTATTTGGGTACAGGCGCCGATACTGATTACGAGTGGCAGAAACCTGAGTACGGCTTCCAGTATCTCAATAACTGCGATTTCCTTCTTTACTACGCAGCTAAATTCTGCACTTTCCAAGAATGGAAGGAGGCGTATTACAGTTTTATTGGACGGCGCCATGCCTATGTCCGTGCTGCTGATTATCCCAAATTTGAGCGTTTGCGTGTGCTGATGGATAAAGATTATGCAGCGTATGCTAAAAAACTAGAGAATGTTTATGAAGACGATATTCCCTTTTAGCTGACCATGAAATACGCATCTAGTTTGCTTTATGGTGGAATGCTGGTTGACGCGGAGAAGGCGGATTACAAAGATTACGCGCGCTTGCTGTTGCGTTGCCCGTTTTGTGGCGAAGCTGTGTTTCTTGTAGCAGGGAAGCATCGCGAAGAACATGCTCGCATGGCGCCGAAGTCGAAGCAAATTGTCCTTGTAAAAGCATCGTCCGTATCACCAGCATTCGCGCATTTCCCAGGTATCGCGAGCCAAAACTGCGAATTGAGAAGCGCGAAGATAAACAGTAGTTTTATCGCGCGGTGTAAAACAAAATCTAGGAATCAGCGGCTTAAAGTTTTTCAAAATAGCTTTGGTAAGTTATTTGAAAACAACATTGATAACGGCGTAAGTTTGCTAAGTATTTATAAAAAATCAAATCAGTTTACCCCAGATAAGTATTTTGAGGATATTGAGAAAGATATGCGTCGTGATTTTATGAAGCGCTTTCTTAATAAAAATAACTTAGCTGAGTTTAAGGATTTTGCTAAAACTTTATGCGAGGCTGCCCTAGAAAATCCAGATAAAGCACTGAGACTAGATGATAATTTTGAAGATTCTAAAGCATGGCTTGTTTCTTTGGAGCTAGATTTGCACTTGCAAATTGTTGATGAAGTTATCGATTTTTTGCAAACCAAAACAGCTAACCTTTTTATAGAAAAACTATTTGATAAAGGGTTTTACGCTTGGCTGGATTCTTACTTAGATAATTACAACACTCAGCAAATGCGCGAATTGTTTACTTTAAGAGTGGATTTTAAACATCTAAAAAATAACTACTGGTTTATAGTCAACGGCATATTGGCAGGCGCCGTTGCTTACCTTAGTGGGATTCAGTGGGCTGATTTTATTAAAGATAACCAGAACATATAAGATAAAATTGTGATATGCCTAAAACCAAACTATTAAAATCAGCTATTAAAGAAGAAAATTGCGTAACTCTTAAAGATGCTTACGTGGCTTTAGGACGTGGCTACAGTCCGCGCAATATAATTAGGCGCATTGATTCAGGCGAGCTTATTGAAGGACTGCACTGGATTAATGATGGCTCTAAATATAGTAAGAAGCGCATTATAAAAATTAATTTAGAGGCAATCAGGCAATTACGTGCAACACCTACCCATCAACGCTAGGTGGTAGTGGACGGTTCGGCGCCTCGATAGCAATTTTATAAGCTTTATCGTAAGGTTCTTCTCCAAGCCATGCGCGATAAGTGGTGAGATGAACTTGAAGTGAATGCCCCATCATTTTCGCTGCACGGTCAGGCGCCAAATTAAACTCAAAGCATCTACGTGCGTAACAGTGGCGTAAATCTAAAGCTCTAAATGGCGCCTTGTTATCTGCGAACCAACCAGAAACTTTACTTGATAATTTACCGTTATCAAGCTCAGTATTTATGTTTGGCAATTTTATTTCCGAAAGCTTCCACGCTTCCATCCACTCAGGATATAAGGGACGAATAACGCGCGCTCCAGTTTTGCCTTTTAGTACTTCATTTTTGGAAGCGATAATTTCTAAATGAAATGCTTCGTGTGAACGTAAGCCAAAGGTAGCAATAGTAGCAATAAGCCATTGCCAAGCAGGATTTTTAATGCTGTTAATAAACTTTACAATCTCCGCATCGCTGGGCAAAGCGCGCGGGTTTACAGATTTTGCTGAATAGTTACCAGCTAGTTTTCTAATTTCTTTAATTTTTTCATTGGGTAATTTTGCAAACTCAGCAAGCCTGCCGCAATATTCAGTCAGTCGCTTGCGAACGCGCGTGTCAGGCGGGGTTGTTTTGATAGTTTCAATTAGCGTCTCAATTGAAAGCTTCTTATCAGAAGGTAGTTTTTTAGAAATTAATACGTAGTCAGATTTCCAAGTGGAAGGCGCCACTTTTGACACAAGTAATCGATATTCGTGATATTCCTCAATCCACTTACCAATAGTCTTGGTTTCAACTGATGGCGCCTTTACCTCTACCCAGTTTGACCAGTCGAATTTACCTGAGTCGATTTCGACGGACATCTGTTTGGCTTTTTGTTCAGCATGACGTAAACCCGCTGCCGTTGCTTTAGCACCAAGGCTCACGCGCTCTTGTGATGGCTGTTGCTTTCCACTGCCTGGTTTTGGCGGTAAAGTCGCACGCAGCCACAGGTGGTTGTCACGCTCGAACACCGCGACTTTTAGTTTCGCGGACTTCAAACGTGCGTTCAATTTCTGTAGCTCTTCCTTAAAGTGCGCCAAATCGTGCCTAAAATCGTGTCTACTTCTGCCTTAATTTGGCATGATTTGTCACAATCTGGCAAGATGCATTGATGCATTTTAGTCCTGCGCTCCTTATGAAGGAATGGCAATGCTAAAATAATAGCGAGCGCTCAAACCTTGTAATACGCTCGCTGTCTTGCAAAGTTTGGCGGGACGGAAGCCGACACCGCCAACTTTGCGCTTTGGCAACAATTTGTTAATTGTGACATTAATTTGTTAAAAGAGGCGCCACCCGGATTTGAACCGGGGGATGGAGGTTTTGCAGACCTCTGCCTTACCACTTGGCTATAGCGCCTTATTTACATGTTATATCATATCACGTGCGCGTTGATTATTCAAATAATTTTTATATTCTGGCTTACATCAACCTGTGATGCGGCGCCTCAAAGGTAGTGTAGGTAGCAACGCAATTAGTATAAAATAGCTATATTATTCGTCTTACAGAACGCACTACGCTAATCAGCTTACCAACCAATGGTTCTGACACCAAAATAGCTGCATGAATTCGTTGTGCTAAAGCGTTTCGGTTTGCATCATCAGTGCAAATAGTAATACCAGCATGAGTCGGCTGCCAGCGATGCAAACGTTTAAAGTCCTTACGGTTTAAAGTTAAAACTACTCGCTCGTTATTACTTGCAAACAAGAAAACTTCATTATCAGGTATTTTCAAATTAGCTTTACCAGCTTCTTGAACAGTAAGAACATCATGCCCAAAATCGCGTTAATGCTCTACAACCTCGTAGGGAAATTGTTCGTCCGCGTACAAAATAGCCATTAGTCTTCTTCATTCTCCGTAATAGCTATTGCTATTTCTTCTGGGTAAACGGAGGCATAAACCCAAGCGTTGGTTAAGTCAGTTGCAGATAAAGTTGGATAGTATGAGCAAAAGTTGAGCTTCGCTAATGCCTAAATTACGAGCATTAACTAGTACCCAAAAGGAATACGGGTTCCTGTAATACACGCATCTCCACCACATACACCTGGAGTTTTTTCAATTCCGCGCCAAAGATTGCCCAAACTTTGAGCTAGCATTTGAATTGCCTGGGCTTTTTCATTTGGTGTTAAGGCAAGTAATTCTGATTCTAACCTTTGAAGTGTCATAATATTATTACCAACTGATTATAAATTATATCATAGTTACGTGAGCGTTTATTATTCCAACAAGTTTTTATTATTTTTGCTTGCATGACCTAACAATAGGCGCCTATTCCTAAAATATCCAAATTTTTCTTGTGGGGTGGGCATCTTTGCCCGTTCTTTTTATAGTAAAAATAAACATAGCTACCCCACAATATAATTAATTTATTATAAAAAATACCTTTGATTTTAACAAGTCAAAGGTATAAGTTTAGTTTAAAATGCGAGCAAAAATTAATCAACTGTCGCGCGGAAGCGAATGAAGCCATAAGAACCAGAATTGGAGTTTCCAACTTGGAAATAAGCGGCACCGCGATTATTATTTGTACCTGAACATGCTGCGGGAAAACTTACGGTATAAAATCCAGATGCACCTGCTGAAGGTGGATTGTCTGCGATTGAACTTGTTGCCCCTCCATTCAAATTTAGTTGCATTGTGCCAGAAACATAGGTCTGGTTTGCAGGTACAAAGTCGCAGAAGCTAAGACTTTGTGCAGGAATTCCACCATCAACGAGGAAGTAAATTGTATATTCGACTTCATCTTTAGGAGCAGGTACCCCAGGATTTACAGGAATTTGATCACCCGTAATGGCTCCTAACAAGTAAGTATTTGCGGCGGGAGTCCAGCCAACAGTACTATCATCATTAACATCTGTGGCTAAATCGTTGTAACCACCAATAGGTGTTACTGTTGCACTTCCAAACTTTTTAATACCTGTCACTCGTTTCACTAAGCGCAGACGAGGAGCAATTTTTGTCACTGTAGGGTCTAAAGGTGTGAGTGTACCTGGGTCATTACTGTTAACATCCCCAACACCATTACTAGATATAACTGCTTGGTTGGATACTGTTGTTACACCATTTGGTAATGGGTCATTTACTTTGACACGGAATTTAACCGTACTGGTGCTGTCTGCTGCTGTAGTACTTAAAGTCCCACCTGTAGTACTACTTGCTCCTGTTCCTAATCTAAATACTACTTGGGAACCTGTAAATTCTGCTTGGTCGTTTGCTGATGTGTCGCTTTTGGCTCCGTTATTGGCGCCAGCAGAAATTTCTAATGTGCCAGGGACATAAGTTGTATTTAGAGGAATTGTATCTTTGAGGACGACGTTATCTCTTTGCGTTGTAGTACTAGTATTTTTGACGACAACCGTGTATTCAAGAATATCCCCTGGAGTTGGGACTTGATTTTGTAGAGAAGTTGTACCACCAGATTTATCGCTGTCTACCGCTAAAAGCACAGTTTTGTCAGCAGTTAAAGTACTTGATGGAACAATGGTAACGTCTTCTCCTGTATTAGTGGTAACAGTACCATCGTAAGTGGTAGATACTGTAACAGCAGTATTGGGTACAGTTGTAACCCCAGCGCTTGGGTTAACATATTTAGCACTAGCCACAACACTGTTGTTGTACTTTCCAGGTGCAGTACCATTGGCAATATCCGCATTAAAGGTAATAGAAACACTGCCTCCTGGAGGAATCGTAAAGTCTTTCCACTCAGGTCTAGATGTTGTTCCAGTACTAGTGACAGTAGTAGGTCCACTGGCGCCTCCCGTATAAACAGGTGTAATCGGTACGGCTGTATGCGTAAATCCCGTAGGTAGAGAATCATCAGTAATTACTACTTCACGAGCTTCTGGACGATTACTTCCACTAGGATTAGAAACTGTAATAGTATAAGTTGCTGTACCTGGCGCCGCCATTGGACGAGGGGTTGAAGTGGTTTTTGCTGCCTGAATTAAACAACCTGTGCCAGAGATACTAGTGCTAGCATCTGTGGGTGTTGTAGCTACTGGTCCAATTACACCAGAACCTGCTGTTGCACCACCAAACTCAGTAGCATTGTTATTTGTAGTTCCAGGTTGACCACCACTCAAGTTAATTGTTGCAGTGTTAGGGCTAATGTATACTGCACCACCACCACCACCACCACCAGGCCCGTGAGGAGAACCGCCACCTGTATTAGTACCACCTTTACCACCCGAAGCGTTAATGGTAATACCACCAGGTATAGTACTATTTTGGGAAATTACTAAAACGCTACCACCTGCACCACCACCACCACTACCATCATTGGCAGGAACCATAGTTGGAGTCGCACCGTTAGCGTTAATCATACCCGTACCTGCAATTGTACCTGCACGTACCATCACAATACCACCTCCAGGGGCACCGCTACTGGCGTAACCATTACCACTTTTGTCAGGTGGTGGAGTACCATCATTAGTAACACCAGCACCTCCACCTCCACCTAAGGCCAAGCGACGAGCAGAAGCAGGGAAAGGAGCACCACCATCTCCACCGTAAGGCAATGCAGAACTCCAAGTTCGACCACCTTTACCACCTAGACCGCCATTACTACCACCACCACCACCAGCGTTTTGATCGTTATTACTAGGTCTTCCATCTGTACCACCACCGCCAGCATTTCCTGGCGCACCACGACCGTAACTACCATTCGGATAACCTTCTACTCCTGTATCTAGAGGTTGGGTTAAAGTTGGATCATATAAATACCTTGGTGTACCTGCGGTTCCTTCTCCTTTGGAACCGTTGGCATTAAGGCTTGAAAGTGTTACCACATCTGTTTGATTTCTGCCACTAACCCCTGTTAACTTGCGACCAGCACCAGCTCGAAAGCCTAGACCATTAACGTCAATTTGTCCGCCACTAAAAGTTAGTTGTCCGGCAACATCGACAGCAACTATACCGCCTGTTTGACCATTCCAAGGTGCAGCAGTAATTGTACCAGTGACATTCAAATTATTGTACTGGGGAACTCGAATTACTTGATACCGTTTTTGTCCTTGGGCGCCAAAATCACTATTACCGTAGCTATTCACAAGCGGAGAAGTCAGAGTAATTGTACCACCGCTTAAACCAACATCGCTAGCGGCAACTGCATACTCAAAGTTTCCAGCAGTAAAGTTTGTGGTTAAGTTTCCGTTAACTACACCACCTGTAGGATAGTTTGTTACTCCTTGATTCGGGTTGTTAGTAGCGCTCCCATCACCATAGGAATCGGTATTTGTGGAATCAATTTCTGCACCCTGCATTTGGATAATTAGTAGTAAGTCACCTTTCTGAATTCCAGATGTTCCAGTTCCAGCACCAACACTAACACTGGTTGAACCTGACGCAACATTACTACCAGCTCCTATGTAGTAAGTATTAAGCTGAGTAGTTGCTGTGATATTACCATCTTTACCTGGTATAGCGCAGATTGGGGCGCCACTACTATCAACTTTATCGGCGAACGCTGGTTTGTTTAATAACCACAATGATTGTGATGTGAATAGGGTTGCTGTGGCAATTGTTGTACCAATTATCCGGAGTAGTCGCTTTTGGCGACGCATAGTTAAGTTAGTTAGACTTTTCATGTTTTAGCACCTCGGACAACCGGGACATTAATGGGTTATTGGGAACGGATGTGGTAGTTTGGGTGTTAACTTTTTGGGGTTTAGGTAAGGGTTTTTGTAATCCAAAGCCATCGAATAGTTCGTTCAACTTCAGCGTTAAACCAACATATGGCCCACCTGCTGAACGTCCAGTTGATGTACTACCAGAAAAATCACGGTCATCGACTCGACCAAATACATAACCTCCTGCAAGTCGTAAATTTGGCGATAGGTAATAGCCTAATTCAGCGACAAATCCAGTTTCTGAGAAGTTACCTTGATTTATCCAGCGTGCTTCACCAACTAGGTCAGTGCTGTAACCTAACCTGTAAGTCGCGCGTAATTGTGCAAGATTTACTGTGTTAGTGCCCACCAAATCGTTAGCTAAATACGAAGTACTGTTACGCAGTGCATACTTTCCGTAGAATTCCCATTGCCAGTTTGGTGCATATATTGCCTCTGCTGCAAAGGTATGGTCTGTCGCACCCGTCCCACTTCCCAATAAAATTGTTTCGGGAATGGTTGAAGGATTTTGTCGGTATTCGTAACGTAGTAGAGCATTGAATTTATCGTTATCAGGTTCACGGAAGGCTAAACCAAGTCTTAAATTAGCAGTATCAGCAATTCCCGAAAGTTTTAAGTTCGATGAACCTGCTTGTTGATACCTAACTAATGCCGTTAATGCGGGTGATATTTTCCCGGTTGCACCTGCGGAAATTACGGTGTTATTACCACCAGAAGAACTACGGTGTTGGTAACGGGCAGTTGCTTGGAAGTTTTTGCCATCGTTATATTCTAATCCGGCACTGTAGCTATCGCCACCCAAAAATCCGAGGGATGCTCCACTTTGCCCGACAGCAAAAGGTTGTGCAAATTGAACACCTGCACCTGTTATTCCCTGAAAGTTACCAAATACATGCTCGTATGCTAAATCTAGCTTTAATCCAGGAGAAATAACCCAGCGTTGATTTAAACCTATTGCTCCTTGTACAGTCATGCCATTGGCGCCACCAAGAATACCGTAACGACCAGTTAAACTTGTGTCAGAACCAATTTTATATTCTCCATTTACATCAAAAGTCGTGATAGACTGCCCAGAAAATTGCCCACGAGTATAAAATTGTTGTCCTAATCGGAGATTAATACCTGGAACAACTGCCCAGTTTAAACCCAATAATGTACGGTCTGGATAAACTGCATCAGTTTCATCAGATAACGTTAATTCATTTTGGGCAAGAAATGTCAGTTTATCAGTAATGGGAAGACTAAAACGAGAACGTAGTTGTTGTGATGTTCCGCTTGCTTCTGGAATTAGTCTATCTGTTCTATCTCGGTGAAGCAAGTCTACATCTAGCGATGCTTTACCTAATTGCTGCTGAATTCCTGCTGATATTGTTGTCAAAGAGTTATCTACTTTGGCGCCAGGTATGGGAGTATTCAGAGGTCTAAATAAATCTTGTAAAGTATCTATTGGACGAGGTGCTGTACCTTCGTTATCTTCGTGGTCATATTGTACACGAAAACGAGTGCTATCTGAAACATTTCCACTTAGTTGGGCGCCGTAACGAGTTTGTCCTGGTACAAAGCTAATGGTAGAATCATTCGCAAAACCTGTATCAGCTTTACGATAATAAGCACGTCCTAATAAACCTCCTAAAATTTCCGAGTTCGCTTCAAAACGGTAAGCAGAACCATCAACTTCACCGACAATATCCGAGTTATTACGGGAATGAGCATACTCAGCAATCAAGTTTGTTGTTGAATTTAGAGAAATTAGCGCATCTGCACCGTAAAGTTCAAAGTCGCGAACACCTTGATTTTGATATAAATAACTACCACCAATCCAACTTTCTAGTCCTGCACTGCGGTTAAGATGATACTTAAGTCGAGCCGCGTAAAGATTACTAGAATCTCCTCCTTGACTTTCATATTGGTAGGTGATAACAATTCGTCGTACTAATACCTGTCCAGATTCATCTACATCTGTTCTTAGTAAAGGTTGACGGAAAAGTAAAGTACCTCTGTCATAATCAATTTCGTAATCGGCGCCACGATTTAACTGTTTCCGTGCTAATACAGTACCAGGACGGTTCAATTCTTCCAACTCAATAAACACATTTTCACTACCCTCAACCAACACACGACGAGAAAGGAAGTAAAAACCACTTGTACCATCAGGAGGAATTGTATCACGTTGGAAACCTTGTAAATTATTTCCGTAAATAGCCGTTGCTTGAAGATTGCCAAAATTATAATTGGCTTTGAAACCGTGGAGTGTGCGACTAGTAGCTGTAAACTCTTGGGAACGATTTGAAAACTCTTCAGTTTTATAATCACCCCAAAGGAACGAATCCACACCACCCAAACCACTGGGTGAAGTTCGCTCTAATTTTGCATAAACGCTATCACTAGAAGGAGTTAGTATCTCAGAAGTAGAACTATCACCATAAACAGGATAAGCTTTTTCGCAGAATTGCAAATCTCGGAATAAACGAGTAGTACTGTCACAAGTTTCATTCAAATTGCGACTACTGTTATATGCACCCGTGAATAACCATCCACCAACATCACCAGTAGCAAACACAGAAGCACGTCCATCAAACTGATAATCATAATCTTTATCTGGTGGTAAAAAATCACGGAAACTGCCATAAAAATCAGTTCCGCGTTTTCCAAAACGTAAATCAATAGTTCCTGTTACCAACGAAGAACGTAAATCTGTCTCCAAAACTAATTGAGTAAAAGCATCAACTTCACCCAACTTTGCTTGAATACGGACAGTTTGCGCTTGTAAAGTCGAGCGTAAAGAAGCTCTAAACTGTCCTTGAGTAGCTTTAACCTGGAAACCTGGCTGTTCTTCACTGGCATCTTCACCAACAAACTCACCTGCGGTCGCACTCAAAGTAACAATAGCATCTCTATTAGAACGATTTCCATTAGCATCAACTAATTGTCCTTCAACAGTTGCAACCGAACGTCCATTAGCAGGAATGCGAGTTTCCAAAGTTCTTAAAGTAATACTTTGTGCCGTACCCCTAACAGTTACCTTCACAGATGCAGACCCACTTTCAACGCCATTAACCAAAGTTTTAGCACTGATGGTATTTTCACCTTCCTGCAAAGATACCCCATACCAAGTTTGGGTAACATTATTGGTCTTACTATTCGTTTCAGTTCGACCAATCAACTTAGAATCAACTAATACATAATTAACTCGTAATTCTACAGTTGCACCTTTAGGAAACTGTAAAGTGACCGCCGTTGCAGGCACATCCAAAACAGCTTGAGGCGCCGGTTCGAGAATAGTTAGAGGAGTGCTGAGTGCTGAGTGCTGAGTGCTGAGTGAGGAGTTGGGAGTTGCTTCTTTCTTTTCTTCCTTTGTGTTCTTAGTGTCCTTTGTGGTTAAATCAAAAACATTCTGACTACTCTCAACCTGTGCAATACCTTCAGCACGTGCAACACCAGTAATTAACCCAACACAAGCCAACTGCACCAAAAACCAGAAAAAAGGTTTTACACATCTGAAACTCATGGTTGCACCTCCTTGCTTGACTTATCACCTATTTTCTCAACAGGAGTCACACCAAAATTCATCCGTGCCAAACCACCTGGTTCCAAACGCACCAAGCGAGATTGGCTCCTGCGCTCCTTAAACTTGCGATTGCGCGCGACATCATACCCAGGCACACTCGTCAAATCCAGTACCCCAGTACGACTACCAGAAATTACATTCGCCACCGAGAATAACCCTTTAACATCAGTAGTAATACGGTTGCCATCATCAAGAATAACTACAGCATTAGGTATACCTGGCTCTCCAGTTTGCTGCTCACCGTCAAAGTTTTTATCATAAAACACGCGACCAATCAGCGTACCGCAGTCAGTAATAATACCATTCCGAATTCGCAAACGATAGCGAGATGGCCCATCTTTTAACTCAGCATTATTATCTTGGCGCCGTGCTGTAACACTGGCTAAATTTTCACCCGAACCACGTACAGCATCGGGGGTAATTTTTACTGCATAAACAAGATTAATAGAACCTTCGGGTGGAATAGTTTGATTTAAATTAAAAGTAAGATTAGAACCCTGATTATTAGTATCGACTGTTATAGACTGACCATTTAACTCAGCACGTGCGGAATTTGCCACAAACCTAAATCCGGTGGGCAACACATCTGTAACTGAGACTTGTCTGCTTGGTACATTATTTAAATTTCGTACTAAAAGGCGATAAATTACCGTATCACCTGGTTCCGCAGCCGCTCTATCTCCGGTTTTAACAATTTGAATTGGTTGAGTAACACCAACACAGATAGGACGGTCAAGCAAACTAATAGCCGAAAGTACTAAACCTGTTGTTGTACCATCTTGAATTGCAACAGTTGTACTAAAAGATGCTGGGTCGCCATCTTGACTGATACCTTTCCCATCGAGTGCAGTTGCCGTATAAGAAACAGTTTTAGCAACATCATCACGTGCGGTAATGATAATCCTAATTTGGCGCTGGCTAAAACCTCTTGCTCCTGGTGGTGGATTTACTACTAATATATAGCGTCTACCAATATCAAGCTGTCCGTTATTGCGATTAAGCAAATAATTGAAAGCTCCTTTCGGTTCTTCGTTTGCCAAAAAATAAGGATTAGCGTTTTGAATATTCGGTCGCAAACCTGTAAAATTAGTTCCTAGTCCAGTTCTCGTTAATGATACTAAACCATTTAACGTATCATTGGCGCCTGCTTCATACAATCCAACACTAAACCCAGCATAATCTGGTAAAATCTCACCACCGCATCCGCGAATTCGTCCAAATGGGTCAATTAGTTCTTGCTTAAGTTGATTAGTTTCCGCAGAAATTTCTTCTCCGGTTGGGGTTTTAAATTTATATGTAGCAGTATTTTGAATGACACCTGCTCTCGCAGGAGTTGCAACTATATATGTGATTATAAAAGCTGCCGAAAGTAAACGACATCGATTTATTATTGACATGGAAGATAACCTGATAAAAGCCTATTTTGGTGGTTAGATACCTGGTTTCTTTAAGAAACCAGGTATCTAGTTGCTCACCTTAGCGTACCTTTGTTAAATATCCAGTTTGAACAGAAGCCGATGGCTCTAATTCTTGACTAAAATTCCAACGGACGTGTGTATAAGCTTCAGCAGGAGCAGGACGTTCTTCGACTTTACCGTTAGCTAAAGTCACTTTCACAGTCGGATTAGCAACAAAAGTCTGACCTTGGTCAATGCTATAGGTAACATTGGCGCCTTTAACAGGTATAGCTGAGTTTAATTGATACGTTAAACCTCGTGAAATTGCTTGGGTAAAAGCCATATTTTTCGCAGCACGAGTACCTTCATTCTTTCCCGTGAGTGTAAAACGAACTACATCTCCAGGTTTAACAACTGTTTTAGAGTCAAGAGCTTTCCAGCTAATAGTCTCTTTATCTTGGGCACTTTTTTGGCGCTGTTGTACATCAGCCACCAAATTTAAATTTACCTTGGGCTGTTGTAATACATTTTGCGCTAGCGTCGAACCTGCATCAATTAATTGAGCAATAGCAGGTTTATCTCCAACAGGAATTACAGCTAACACAGCACCAACAACAGCAAAGCCAGCAGCAAATAAACGTTTTTTCATCATTAATAATTTCCTCTTTTAATTGAATTCTAAAAAAAACTGCTTTCCTCTCATTCCCCTCCTAACTGCGCTCTCCTACTAGAAGAGGGATTAGGGGAGAGGTTCTTTACTTGTTCTTCACTTATTGTTCCCAATTTGATTACTTAATCTTGCGTTGGAAAGTAAAGGTGCCTGTACCACCTGGAGTAACAGTAGAAACTGTATCTTTATATTCGTTAATATCCGTAATAGCACCATTGGCGCCTGTGGTTACAGTAATACTAGTACCAACTGCGGAACCAATTGCTGGTGATGGATATTTGGAATCAATAGTTGTGCTAAACCAAGTATTCCCATTTGCAGTACCATTTTCTGTAATCACCAAGTTATTAGCAGGTAAACTTACGCTGCCAGTACCACCTGTAGTCGAAATATTTCTGTAGGTAATGCGGTATTCAATAATGCGACCGGGTGTAGCAATACCAACTAAAGCGCTTTGTTGGGTTGTGAAACCAACTACTTCAGTTGTTCCATTAGCTTCTAAAATTCGCGCTTCTTTAAGTAGACTCAGATAGTTTGTATACAGTCTGTCTATGGTGATATTACTGGGGTCGCCTGTTGGTGAACCATCGTTAGCAGTATCTACAAATGCAGTAATTGGTACTGGGTATCCTTTTAATTGTGGTGAACTTGGTAAATCGACTGTCACGCTGTAATTTGCTGTACCAGAAGCCGTAACCGTCACCTTCACGGGGCTAGTCGCTGTCGTACCAGTACTTCCAGCCGGAACAAAAACAAATCCACCAGCAGAAGTATAAGTATATACAGCCGTTTGACCACCTGCCGTAATTGTCACCTTTGCATTGTCAATTAAGTCAGTTGCAGTGTCAGGTGTAGTTGGTAATAAAGAAATGACTTGTTGACTGCCGCTTGTGTTTTGTACAGTGTTGTCGAATGTGATGGCATCTGGGTCAATGCTTACAGAGGGTGAAGTACCCGCAAGTACAACTATTGATTTATTTGTAAAGTCGTCATTATTACCAGTCGGTCCAGTAGCTCCTGGTTGACCGTTGGGACCGTTGAGTGGAGTAGCAGCGATTGTAAATACAGTGACTTCACCACCACCTGGTTTTGTCCCCACATTTGCACCTGTATCTTGACCTTGGTTAGTGTTATTTGCGGTTGGGTCATTACCTTTACCAGGGTCAGTACCATCAGCACTAGGATTGGGTACGCCATCGCTAATACCACCGTTTTGAGTTGTGGCGCCACCTGCTGTATTTGGGTCTGGGTTAGTACCGTTTAAATTGTTGTTAGATGTTTGGTCACCAGATTCATCGTAAACTAGTTGAGTTGCTGTACCTGGTACTACTGCTCCGGGTTGCGATTGACCAAAGACTTGAGCAATATTTGCAATCTGACCGCCAGCGAAGCCTGATTGTGGATTTAAAGTAATAGTAAAGCCAGGAACTGTAGTACCTTTTGGTATTGCTGTTGTTGAGGCATCGTAAATAAAACCAACCCGCGTAATCGTACCAACAGTAGGTTTGGCTGTATACCATTTTGCTTTATGAGCTTCTTTTGCTTGCGGGTCATCAGTCGTATAAACTGGAGTCCAACCTGTAGGTCCGGCTGGATTTGTTATATTACTTAGCTGCATTCCTGTGGGAATAACATCTGACACCAATACCCGATTTTGTGTCACAGTATCATTTACAGTAATTTCCGTACCATGAAGGTCTGATGTGACTAATCCTGTTGGTGGTGTTGGATTTTCGACTTTTAAGGCTAATGCGTAAGTAAGAACGTCGTCAGTTAAGACGTTAGGCGTACTATTATTGCTGTAAGAAGA
The DNA here is from genome assembly GCF_019977735.1 of Calothrix sp. PCC 7716. Classification (GTDB taxonomy): domain Bacteria; phylum Cyanobacteriota; class Cyanobacteriia; order Cyanobacteriales; family Nostocaceae; genus Dulcicalothrix. Next base: position 9,884,152 of record NZ_AP025018.1, read on the forward strand.
TACAGCCTTTAAGATAGCAGCAAACGCTTGCTGGCGGGCGTTGACGGTAATTGAACTGCTAGTCGCCATTGCTTCGCGAACTCCGTTAATTGGCGCCGTCGCGTTCGTTTCACCACCTACACCGTCGGCATTGTCTACGGTGTAAATATCTAGCGTATTGTTTTCATTACCTGTACGGTCTTGGTTTTGAGCATTCGCTGTGCTGGTATTACCCAAAGAAACAGTTAAAGTATCTCCAGCAATCGCGTTTGTTAATACTTTGATTGGTACGCGAATTGTAACTGTACCTGTAGTTCCAGTACCTGGGTTAGGTGCAATTGAACCTTGTACCGCACCTAGCAATGCACCCGTGTTACCACCTGTATTAGGAACCTTGACTAGTGTTTCCAATTTATTACCATTGACTGCAAAAATCTCAATTTCTCCGTTTTGGCTAAACTTAGTTGTATTGGAAAGAGTTGCAACACCAGGGATAAAGAATTGTGTTGGGTCGTTACCTGTGTTGGTAATTACGAAATCAACAAAAAGAGTATCGCTTGAATTAGGAGTAGTCGCACTGGGTGTTTGTGCTGTGACAGTAACACCAGCAACTTCTGCTACTTTAATAACAACTTCGTTAGAAGTCGCGCTATAAGTTGTTGTACCATCAGTAAAAGTTGCAGTTGCGGTGTTTTTTATATCTGTACCTGAAGCTACTTGAGCAAGTACATGTGTTATCATTCCTAAGCTACTACTTACTGCGAGAGTAGCTGCTAAAAGTTTATGAAAATGCTGATTTTTACGTGGTTTCATGTTCAGAACAGCCTATAAGTAATGAAAAAATGCAATGCAAAATTGAGGCTGATGTTGTACAACTAGCCAAACTTGAAAATATTTATGTGGAATTACCAATAAACTCAGGTTTTTTCGGTAATTAGTATCCGGATTTTTCTAGTAAGGATTGATATATAAAATAGAGGGTTGAATCAGAACTAAGTTTTTTGGCAACTAACCAAAAAATATTAAGCTAACATTTAACTCATAATTATTGTTAACTATGTGTTATTGTTATCTTTATAAATCAACTTAGTCATGATGTAGTCGAGTTAAATTCGCGCTGGTTGTGCAGGAATTTATCTCTCTCATTTTTATTATTCCCAAAATTTGCTTATATCTCTCATCAAAGCTTTGTAAATTTGAACTTACAAAAGTCAAGTAATCAATTTAAGCTTTTACTACAAGCAAATGTAACGGTAGTAATACTTGCAAACAGTATTTTTTGAGTTAGGTAAGTAGAAACGCTATATCATAACGTTTCTACCGCAAACAGGGGTTAACTTTGATGAATCAGTTCATAGAAGCATAGACTCACTATACGTTGACTGTTTTTTGAGTATAGGGTGCTATCTGTGACAAACTTGTGACAAGCCTTAAATCACTACATCTACAATTAGTTTAAGTGCGAATAAACTTTAAGAATAATATAAAGACGCAATATATAACGTTTCCGATACATTGCGTCTCCAATTAAAATTATTATAAGCAAGAGTTAGAATGGAATTTCATCGTCTTCATCTACTTCTTGTTGTGCTGGGTAGGTACTTGGTTCATAATTTTTGGCTGGTTGCGTTGCATATTCGTTCGCGTTCTCTGGCATTACACCTACGTTGCTTCTTGTTTTTGCTGGTTTTCTCGCAGGCGCCTCATCATAGGCAGAATTGTTTGTAGCTGGTGGACGATTTGTTGGAGCGCTATTAGTTTTAGTATTGGTGGCAACAGGTGTTCTTTCCACTGCTGGAGCTGAACTCATAGGCGCCGAACCATCAAGTGAATGTATCTTTTGTAATGTTAACTCTGCGCGTTTTTCCTTAAATCCCTCTGGACGGTCAATGGTATTCATTCCCAAACGTCCTTCTAAAAGCACGCGGTCACCTTGGTGGTAATTTTGGTGAACTTCTTTGGCTAAATCTCTCCAAGATACTACACGCAACATCGATGGTGGATCATCTTGTCTCGACGCCGGAAACTGCACCATCATCTCTGATATTTCTAAACCATCTTGTGTGTGACGCAGTTGAGGTTCACTGATAATTTCTGCCATTAAGATAAAGTTGTTCATGTTTTTCCCTCTTTGTTAGTATTTTTGTTAAATTTATTTGTAATAATTCTTAATCAACTCCATATTTGCTATGCTTGGCATACTCGTACTGTTTTAGCATAAAAGTCAAACAACATTCGCGGTTGTAAATATCTTAGTAAAATTGTACCAAAAAGGCAAGCGATTAGCGAGGATAAAGAGTAAATAATTATAAAGCTATTTTTAAACTTTTCTTCATAGGGCTGTTACGTGTATGATGAGCGCTGAATTATTATTTGACAATTACTATAAGCTGTGGCACAAGTTATTTTAGAAAACGTTTACAAAAGTTTCCCCCACCGTAAAGGGGAGGCGCCTGCACAAGTCAAGGACAATAATATAGATAGTGGTGATGCTGCACGTTCGGAAGGTGTAAGTATTTTACGACGGATAAACTTAACGGTCGCAGACGGTGAGTTTATGGTGTTGGTGGGACCTTCGGGTTGTGGCAAGAGTACGCTGTTACGGTTGATAGCTGGTCTTGAGACTATGACTGGTGGGAATATTTCGGTGGGTGACAAACTTGTTAACGACCTTCCCCCTAAAGAGCGTGACATCGCGATGGTGTTTCAAAGTTATGCGCTTTACCCACATATGACAGTTTACGATAATATCGCTTTTGGATTACGGCGCCGTTCATTGGATAATTTGGGTCATGAGCAGACTAACGGAAGCTTTATCGAAAATTTACTTGTCAGTGCCACAAGAAAATTACCCAAAGGACTGAGGTATTTATCTGAGAAAGAAAAATCGATTGACAAACAGGTAAAAAACGTAGCACAATTACTGCAAATCGAAGCATTACTAAAACGACTACCCAAACAGTTATCAGGGGGACAAAGACAGCGTGTTGCGTTAGGACGAGCAATAGCACGTAACCCGCAGGTATTCCTAATGGATGAACCTCTATCAAACTTAGACGCAAAACTACGTGCAGAAACGCGCGCACAAATCGTCAAATTACAGCGTCAACTTGGAACAACCACAATTTACGTTACTCACGACCAAACCGAAGCAATGACAATGGGGGACAGAATAGCCATTTTAAACCAAGGTCAACTCCAACAAGTGGCGCCTCCCTTAGAACTTTACAACCGTCCAGCAAATCGTTTCGTCGCAGAATTTATTGGTTCACCACCAATGAACTTTATTCCCGTCAAGTTTCAAGCACCCCAAATTATTACAAACGGTGACTTCCGTATGACCTTACCAGAAATTTGGGGCGCCACGCTACAAAAATACGACGGCAAAACAGTAATATTAGGAATACGACCCGAACATTTAATTGTAGGTGTACCCGCAACAAGAAACTTACCTGTACAAGTTGATTTAGTTGAAAACTTAGGTAATGACACTTACCTATCAACCCAACTCATAATACCAGGGTTCCAACGACAATCTTTTTCTGAACCATCATTACAAGTCAGAATACCACCCGAACGCACCGTTAAAATGGGCGAACAAATTTGGTTATCATTAACACCAGAAAAACTACACTTCTTTGACCCCGATACCGAAATAGCCATCTACCCCAAAACATCCCCACAACTCCCCTTTGAAAAATAACACATTCTTCTCTTGTGGAACTATATAATCCTCTTGTGGAACGGGCATCCTTGCCCGTCTCATTAAATAATATTAATCTAAATAGTATATATATTTACCACAGAGACACAGAGTACACAGAGAGAAGAGAGCAGGCGCCAAGTTAATCTAAATGTGAACCGTGGTTCACATTTTCTAGATTATCCTCGGTTATGTGGTTCCAATAAACTTGTAATATCTGGCCCAGAGGGAATTATTCCACCTGGGTTAAGTGGAAACAAGTTACCATAATAATCGCGCTTAACACTTTCCACATCGCAAGTCTCAGCAACTCCCGGAATTTGATACAAGTCTCGTAAATAGGCGCCTAAATTCTGATAATCTTGAATGCGGCGCCGATTACACTTAAATAAACCGTAGTAGACTGCATCAAATCGAAATAAAGTTGTAAATAAGCGGATATCAGTAAGCGTTACAGTATCTCCACATAGATAACGAGTTTTTTCTAACGCTGCATCAATTTGATCTAGAGTTGTAAATAATTCGTTACAAGCTTGTTCGTATGCTTCTTGTGTTTGAGCAAACCCACAACGATATACACCATTATTTACAGCATGATAAATTTTATCATTCCAAGCATCTATACTCGCACGCAACTCAACAGGATATAAATTAAGCTCTGAATTTACGGCAAACTCGTTAAACTGCGAGTTTAATATAACGATAATTTCTGCACTCTCGTTATTTACTATCGTTTTTGTTTGGGTATCCCATAAAATTGGCACAGTACTACGTCCTTTGTAACCAGGTTGTGCCAAGTTATATAATTCTGGTACAGTTTGACAACCTTCTTCTTCTTCATTAAAAACCCAAGCTCCTGTATCTCCATTAGGTGAAACAATTGATACTGATATAGCTGACTCTAATCCTTTAATTGCGCGCGTGACTATTGTACGATGTGCCCAAGGACATCCTAAACCAACGTATAATTTATATCGCCCAGCTTCGGGTTTATACTTGCCGTCATTACTTACTGTATCTCGAAACTGGCTTTCTGGTCGAACATATGCACCAGATTTACTACGTGGCGCCAGTTGTGACATCATTATATGCCACATTGTTGACCAAACAAACTTACCAAAACGAATAACAAACCCACTGGGTAGTGATTTTCCCTTTTTAGGTTTTGATGTTACTGGTGTAACTGGGGATGGTGGAGAGATAGTTTTAGTCATAACGTTATAAATTAATTAATTTTGGGAAAAATAAAGCTGGAAATGAATTAGATCAAGTGTTACGGGTGTTATGAAAGGGTATCTGCCATTATTACAGCAAGTCAAAAATCAAGATTATGTAGGTGCCGATAGTATAAGTTGTCAATCATAATAAGTAAATATTGAATATGGCGGCATTATAAATCGTATGGTGGGCACTGCCCACCTTACCACCGTTATAAGAGTTTAGAGCTAGCGTAAAGACAAAATGCCCAAAAAAATCAGGGAGTTGAAAGCTAAATTACAAAAAGCAGGATTTTCTTTCCGTCCAGGGAAAGGTAGTCACACATTTTGGACTCATCCACTTGTACCAGAAGACCCAATAACGATTCCAGGGAAAGATGGGGACGATGCAAAAAAATACCTAGAAAAACAAATAGAGCGAATTTTGGCTAAATTAGAAGAAGTACAAAAGGCTGAAGAAACAGATACGGAGGAAGAATGAACTATCCATACAGTATGGTTATCCAGTGGTCTGATGAAGATAGCTGCTATCTGGTACATTTACCAGAATTTCCTTGGCAGCAATATCACACGCATGGTGAAACCTATGAAGAAGCAGCAAAACATGGGCAAGAAGTAATCGAGTCGCTAATTGAGTGGTACCAAGAGCAAGGAAAAGCACTTCCTGAACCAATCGCTTTATCTAAGAAACCATTAGAAGTAGCTTAAATGGAAAGTCTAGAAAGGCGCCTATAAGTTATTGTAAATATTCCTGCTCAAACAATTGCTGTTGATGACGGCGCATTTGGTCTAGCATAACTTCTTCTGAAGCATCTAAACCATCTGCATATGCATTATTAATACTATGTAATAACTTTTGATTTTTACGACGCTGTATATACTTTTCAATTGCAATGACGAGTAACTCATCTTGAAATATATTCATTTCTTCAGCTAAAGCACATACTTCATCGTAAACCGAGTCTTTTTCATTACACGAAATTAACATAAGTGAAGCGCCTCTGGATTATTTATAAAGTTTCTTTCTTTTCTTTTCTTTTCTTTTCTTTCTTTGTGTTCTTTGTGTCTTTGTGGTTCCATAAAAAGGATAAACCACAAAGGCACGAAGGGCACAAAGTACGGATCAAATTTTTAATTTAGGATGGGAATTGTTCGATTATTCCACCACCTAGAACTTTTTCTCCGTTGTACCAGACTGCTGCTTGTCCTGGTGTAATACTAAATTGAGGTTCGTCGAAGACAATTTTCGCGCGCGCTCCTTCTAATGGTATTACTGTAACAGGTATAGGCGCCGAGCGGTATCTAACTTGTACTTCTGCACGAATAGGGGTAGATGGTTCAGCAATTGATACCCAGTTAACCCGGTGTACTGCACATTCTGGTTTTGTACCTTTGGTTCTATCACCAACAACTACGCGGTTATTAATTGCGTCTATAGAAATAACATATAGTGGTTCGGCAGCAGCGATACCTAAACCTTTACGTTGTCCGATGGTGTAATGGTGTGTACCATCGTGTTTGCCGAGTACTTTACCGTCAATGTCTACTATATCTCCTTCTTTTGGCGCCAGATATTTATCTAGGAATGCACGCATTGAACCGTTGCTTTCGACTAAGCATAAATCTTGACTTTCTGGTTTATCGGCAGTTTCAAGTTCGTGTTCTGCTGCGATACGACGAGTATCGGTTTTTTGTAGTTCACCCAGTGGGAAAATAACCGATGCGAGAATATCTTGCTCTAGGTCGTAAAGAAAATATGTTTGGTCTTTGTTTCTATCTAACGCGCGTAGAAGTTCGTGGCGCCCAGTATCTGGGTTAAAATTGATGCGCGCATAATGCCCAGTAGATATTTTATCGCAGTCTAAATTTTCTTTTGCATAATGAAGCATCGGGCCAAACTTCACACTTTTGTTGCACTGCGAACAAGGTAACGGAGTAATACCCGCACTGTAACCAGTCACCAAGTAATCAACAATATACGTTTGAAAAACATCACGAATATCCACAACGTGATGGGGAACCCCTAGCTGTTCACATATTTTTGCCGCGTCAAGCATTCCCTCAGAGCAACATTGACCTTTCCCCTTCATCAGCCAAAGGGTAAGACCAATCACATCATAGCCCTGATTGTGTAAAAGTGCGGCGGCAGTCGAACTGTCAACGCCGCCAGAAAGACCAACGACGACTTTTTTCATTTTCCGTAAATTAGCTATGGCTACCATTTCTAAATTAACACTAATGGCAAGAGAAAGGCAAAAACTAAGCCAATCAGAAATATATTTGCTACAACAGATACCAACCAACAATCAAAAGCTTATGTTAAGTGCATTGCTACGTCAATTTCAGCCAGCATTAATTTTACAACTAATGGTCTTGTCTGGGCTGCTATTATCCATACCAGTAAAAGCAGAACATCCAAGTAACTTATTATTAACACAGTTACCAATGCCTCAAAATCAGCCGTTGCCACCACTGCCAATTAACCAAGACCCTTATACTGTACCTCTTGTCAACAACGGAACTGGGCAAGTTTTTGAATTTCAAGCCCCACCGCAAAATCCTCAGTACCAACAGGCGCCCATGCCGCAATACAATCAAACATACGAACGTTATTCGGTTGTAGTTGACACAAATGGGTATAGTGGACAATTGTTACAACAAGTAAAACAAGTAGAACCATCAGCTTACATCCGTAATATTAACGGACGTTCGGTAATACAAGCAGGAGTTTTTACCCGACAGCAGAATGCAGTACTAAGAATACAACAGCTATTAGCCACTGGTATAAACTTTTATAACGTTAGATTATTCAACGCAGTAAATTGGCAAGAAATAGCAATTACACCCGATGAAGGTGGTATAGGTGGTAGTATAGGCAACTATCCAAATGACGTTAACCAAAATAACTCCAGCTACTATTACGTTGCCATTCCCACTCGTCCCGAAGACTTTACTCAAATCGAACAAACAGTGTGGCGCAGCTTAGGACAATATGCAAATAATATTGGAGTTCAGCGTCGTAACCAACCGCGTGGTGCCCATATAGCAGTAGGACCATTTACCCAACGTGGTCAAGCAGAACAATGGAACGCAGTATTAAAAAATGCCGGATTAGGAAACGCAAGAGTTTATTACGGGCGATAATGTAGGGGCGGGTTAACCCATAACCTAAAACTAATATTATTATCTCCAAAACCCGCCCCCTTTCCCATGCAAAGACAACAATACATATCCCAAACAATCGTAACAGCAGCACAAATGCGCGAAATCGAAGCGCGCATATTCGCAGCAGGAATGCCAGTAGCAGCATTAATGGAAAAAGTCGCAGGACTCATCACCCATAAAATTAACCAAATCATAAAAAACAAACATAATCAAATAGGCATCCTAGTCGGTCCCGGTCATAACGGAGGAGATGCCCTCGTAGTCGCGCGCGAACTATTCCTACAAGGTCATAAAATAATTATATACAGCCCATTTGAAAAGCTCAAAGAACTAACCTCACAGCATCAACAATACGTCCAAAGCTTAGGAATAAACATCTCTAACTCCATCAACACCCTACAAAACTCTGATTACTTAATAGATGGTCTATTTGGTTTTGGCTTAGACCGTAACCTAACAGAACCCATCGCATCAGCCATTAACACCATAAACGAATGGTCAAAACCAACCATTAGTATAGACATCCCATCTGGACTACACACAGACACCGGCGAAGTACTAGGAACAGCAATACGCGCCACACACACACTGTGTCTAGGATTATGGAAACTAGGATTATTACAAGACCGAGCATTAGAATACATAGGAACTTCCGAACTAATAGACTTCGACATCCCGCGCGCGGACATAGAAGCCGTACTATCTGATACTAAAATTCATCGCATAACTAAACATACAGCCCTCTCAGCAATACCTTTACCACGCCCCGCCGTCACCCACAAGTATAAAGAAGGACATTTACTATTAATTTGTGGCTCACAAAGGTACGCAGGGGGAGCAATATTAACAGGGTTAGGCGCCCGTGCCAGTGGTGTCGGAATGTTATCAATAGCAGTGCCAGAATATTTAAAGCCATTATTAGTAGCCCAACTACCCGAAGCATTAATTATCGGGTGTCCCGAAACACAAACAGGCGCCATAGCTCAATTAAAACTACCAGTCAACACACGCTTAGACTCATTTAGCACCATCGCCATTGGCCCTGGTATCACCACCGAAGCGGCGCCAATAGTCGAGCAAGTCCTAGAAAGTACTGACCCATTAGTAATAGATGCCGATGGTTTAAACATATTAGCAACAATGGGAGCAGTAAAAACACTACAAAAAAGAAAGGCGCCTACAGTACTAACACCCCACACCGGAGAATTCAAACGCTTATTCCCCGACATACCCGACGCACAAAACAATAGAATAGAAGCAGTCCAAACAGCCGCAAAACAAAGTGGCGCCATCATCTTATTAAAAGGCGCCCGTACAGCCATCGCCAACCCACAAGGCAACATCTGGATAAACCCCGACAGTACCCCCGCACTAGCACGTGGTGGTAGCGGTGACGTATTAACAGGACTACTAGCAGGATTACTAGCACAAGGAATAAATAAATCAACACCCATTGAGCAAACCGTAGCCACAGCAGCATGGTGGCACGCTCAAGCAGGAATAATAGGCGCCGAAGAGCGCACCGAACTAGGAGTAGACGCACACACCCTTACTCAATATCTACCGCTCGTAATAAGCACTAAACATGTTTTAAACACTTAATACCATTTATGTAAAAAATAAAACTGTCATTCTGAGCGAAGCGAAGAATCTCTGATATGCTTAATTTATTTATATCTTGCACCAAGGGTTTTCTATGTATTAATGATACTCAGATGCATTCTTACCCGCATAGGGTTGTAAACTAGGCTGTTGACTTTGTGGAAAACGGGTGCCCAAAAGTTCATACAGTTTTTATGTTTAAACTAAAAGCTCTAGAATCCTTGTTTTATAAGCGTTTAGAGCGCTTTGCTATAAAACACGTATTATGCATGAGTAAAAATTGCCCAAAAACCATTAAAGTCAACACCCTAGTTGTAAACCCATATGCTAATAGCACAAGTCCTCTTCAAGAGGACTAAACAGTTTTGTTATTTTTATTACTCTATACTATATATTCTGTAGTTTTTACTTAGAGATGCAAAATATAAGTTTATCCTTACTTAATAAATTATTTTTCGTCAGATATATGTAGATATTCTTTGTTATCTAAATAAGTTTCAAGATTGACTAATATTTGCCTTAAATAATTTATGACTTTTGTCTTTATTTTTAAAAGCTCATCTGCGCTTTTTTCTCTACCGACTTCGGCAAAAGACTTAATACCATGAGCTAAATCATTTCTATTGGACTTAATTGTTAATAAATCTTTACCATCTCCTGTTTTTCTTGGATTTGTTTGATATGAAAAACCATATTCACTTGCTATATCTCTAATCAGTTTACCATCAATATTACCAGAAAATAAGTCCTCTTTAACAAAACAAGCAGAAATATTGATTATTAATAAAATTATCTAAAGTACGAATACGTTGTGTACCATCTATAATTTCTAAACGTGATTCATCTGTAACATCAGCAACAAATATATAAGGTATTGGTAAACCTAAAATTACAGATTCAATCAACTTTGATTGCATTTCTTCATTCCAGCGCATTTCTCGCTGGTAATCAGGTATAAATAATTCGTTTTCATCTTTATCTTTTCCATCGTGATATTTCTGAATGATAATTTCGATAGGGTATTCTATAGTGTCATAATCAACAGGTTTCTGTTTCTCCTTGATTTCTGCCTCTGCAATTTCTTTGATTTCATCTGTTATTTGTTTTTTAGGTGACATATTTTTTACCTTGATTTGGAGTGTTTGTGGTCATGTTTGAATATGGCTAGAGAAACCGAGCTTTTATTTTGTATAGCAGTTATATAAGATACAGTACCTTTCCTTCAAAGGCAACTACTATATAGTAAAATTGTAATAAAAATTACTTTTACTAACCGTGATTTTTTGAATTTTATGGTAAATATAATTACATACACTGCACAGGCAAGATGCCTGTGCTACAATACACCAAAACGTCGGACATGAAGTACTGAGTATATACACACTCTCACCCAATATATACCGCTCGTAGTAGCACAAAAAGCGGTTTAAACAAGTAAAAAACTACATAACTCCTGTTGTTTCTCTTTTACACTTTGAATATGTCGAATAATAACCGCAATCGGATTAATCCCATATAAAACAAGTAATATCATCCAACAAATTAACTTAATGCTACTAAAAATCGTAGTTCGAGTTAACCACTCATGAATTGCAATGCGAGCTTCGTCTAAAAAACCGTCATATTCTTGTTTATTTAACAACTCATGAAAAACACCAGCCTTAATTCCATGAATACCGCTCACCATATACTTACCCATTTGAATACGCTTTAGCTGCGCTACTTCAAGGTGGCATAAATCGTGATAATGAATACAAATGTTCCGGATTCTAATATGTTCGTTTTGAATTTTAATAGGAATAAGACTTATACAGCCAAATCTTTTTTTAAGATTAACTACTAACGGATGATTAGTACATACAGCCAAACATAACTTTGCCCAAGTTAAATGATAGTTAAATGATACTTTGTTGGTATCAACTTTAATCGGCACCTCTAAGGCTTCTGTGTTTATAACTACCTGTCTATTATTTTGATAATATATATTATTCAAGCTAGCAACGTCTATATCTGTGTAGTAAAGTTCTTTTAAAAATATAAATAAATAGTTAGGAATTAGTTTATAATCATAATTTACTAACTGTAAATATTCTTGGAGTCTAAATTGAAAATCGCATTTATAATTATATAACTTTTCTGGCTCAAGTTGATGGCGCCGCTTGTAGATAACGTAGGCACGTAGTAATAATAACTTTAGTCTGTGCTGTTTGACTTTATTCTTGCTTTTAATAGCTTCTTTCCCTAAAAAAGCCATTGTTAAAGCTTGTACTTGTTGGTGAGAAAACTGCTTAAAGTCGGGGTTCTTAAATACGTCGTGTTTAATTTGCATTTTTTGGTATTGATAATCAATCTTAATGATTATAATAACGGATATTTCAGTATAAACACGTATTTCAAGTCGAAATGTTGCCCACTTTAAGAAAAATTTATAAATTATAGCTATTTTTAAAGAAACTGCCTAAAACAAAATATAGATAATAAAAATATAAGGATAAGTTTGTCAGTAGATACACTCATGAAGATATTAGAAGAGTGAAGTTAGAGTAGAAAAACAAACAAATCAATCTACGAGCAGTGATTGTTTAACAAAAAATATTAATAAATTATGATGTCTCAAAAACGTTACATTGATTATAAAAATAAAGATATCAATTCCTGTCCTAAAGTTCCAGAGTCAATCATGACCGCTAGTCGATGCGAACTTACAGATATCCAAATGAAAATTTGCGGCAATCTTCCTTCTGATTTGTACGGGCATGTTTTTATGGTAACTCCCGTTGGAACAGTTGACTCTGGAGGACTTCCCTTTGTAAATGGTGATTCGCTGTTGTGTGGAGACGGCATGATTTATCGACTAGATTTTGATTGCCAAGACGAAGTAAAACTAACAACACGCATTGCCAAACCACCTGATTACTATGCTGATAAGGCAACTCGTGATGGCTCAAAGTATGATAAGTATCGTTTTCGTAATCATGGGATTACCAGATTTTCTTTGTCTTTGGGTGTTCGTAACCAGCTAAATACAGCTTTTCTACCGATGAAGTTTTCCCAGGACTCACAGGAACGGTTACTGGTTACATATGATGCGGGTCGTCCCTATGAGATTGATACTCAAACTCTAGAGGTTGTGACTCCTATTGGCACCAATCAAGAATGGCAATCTGAATTGAATGGTTACAATACTCCTTTCCCAACTTTTTTGAGTGCGGCTCATCCTGCTTTTGACCCTCATACACAGAAAATGTTCACTGTTAATTATGGCAGGTCATTAGCTAATTTTATAGATGCAATTCCTTTTATATATGACCTTGAGCAAATTCCCCAAGAAATAGATGAGTTTTTAACTGCGCTTGGCTCATTTCTGAGAATTAATTTCCTTAAAGATATTTTTGATTTATTTTCTCAATCTTGCCAAAGTTTATTACAAATTTATGTCAAATTTTTAGAAAAGCTTACTAACTTAAAGATTGAGGACTTTGTTTATCTGATATCTTGGGATGGTGGCGCCTTAGAACGATGGAAGCTAGTTTTACCCAATGGTGTACCTTTGCCTATTAACCAAAGTATGCATCAGATTGGCATCACGCGAGATTATGTTGTGCTGATGGATACAGCTTTTTCAACGGGATTGGAACAAGTACTTAATAATCCTTTTCCAGAAAATAAAAAATTTGAAACCCAACTTAGAAATTTGTTAGAGGGGACTGTTTCACCAGACTCTGCCATCTATATTGTGCGTCGTGCTGACCTGAAAGCAGGACAATTTCCAGCATATGATGACCAGGAGGTTGAAGTCTTAGTCAAAAAAGTTGTATTACCATTGGAAACAGCACATTTTTTGGTGGACTATGATAACCCGCAGGGCAATATTACCCTTAATGCAGCCCATATTTGTGGAATGAATGTAGCTGAATGGGTTAGGCAGTATGATGTTTCGGCTTACAACCCCCAAAATCCTGTGCCGTCATATGTGTATGGTATGGAAAATAATCCGACAGATATTGGACGTGTAGGACGTTATGTAGTTAATGGAGAAACCGGAGATATCCTCTCCTCACACGTTATTTCTGATGCAGAATGTACCTGGGGTGTGGAACTATTTGCTTATCCAGAACGGAATCCCAAGACAGGACAACCTTTAGAACGCTTAGAGGACATTTACTGGAGTTCCTTTGGGCTGTGGAAAGACCTAATGACAAAGTTTATTGTCGATATGTACAAAGATTATAAGTATCGGCAAGTTCCTCTGTCAAAGGTGTTGAATTTGGCAAACAAGGGAATACCCGCCTATTTGTTTCGACTTCATGCCTCACCGACAGAAGCGTTAGAGATTCTTGATCGTTATAAATTCCCTCCTGGACACATCACATCTTCACCCCAGTTTATCCCTCGCCGTGATGGTGAAAAACCGACAGATGGTTATATAGTTTGCACAGTATGGCATGAAAACAAAAATGAATTCTGGCTCTTTGATGCTAATTATCTATCCAAAGGTCCTAAATGCAAACTATTCCATCCTTCGCTGGATTTTGGTTTTACCTTGCATACTGCTTGGTTACCAACCATTGGGAATCGCCAAGCAAGTTATTGCATCGACGTGCGCGAAGATTACAAGGAGTCAGTACGCGAAGCATCTCAAAAACATCCAGATATTAAAAATTTATTCGAGCAAGAAATTTACCCTCATTTTAACTAAGTTTGGAAATCTAGCCACTGTGTGATAGATATAAAGCGTGAGGGATAATGCATTCCGGTGAAAGCCAGAGGTGCGTTTTTCTCACCCCACAAGAACGAAATATCAGGCTTTCTAAGCTTTTTTGATCCCCCAACCCTCCTTTTCAGGAGTAATACGTAAGTTTATGTATTAAAAGTGACATTAAATGTGTAAGTTATGGTCGCTATTTTAAAATACGAGATTATTGAAAAAATTCATGAGGGTATAGAAACAGTTGTTTATCGAAGCAATCTTGAGCAGGGACAAAAACCAGTAGTCATAAAATTGCTTAAATCTGAGTATCCGACATTAGAAGAAATTACTCGTTTGCGACATGAATATAAAGTTCTCAAAGATTTGACCATTGAAGGAGTTGTTAAACCTTACAGTCTAGAAAAATATGAGAATGGTTTTGCGCTAATCTTAGAAGATTTTGGCGGTCAGTATTTGAGTCAAATTCTCAAATCTCAGCAATTAAGTATTTCCGAATGTTTGTTTATTGCAATTGCGCTAGCATCTATATTAATAGATTTAGAACAAGTCAAAATTATTCATAAAGATATTCAGCCTAGTAATATCATTATTAATGTTGAAACAGGACAGGTAAAATTAGCTAATTTTGGTTTTTCATCACGTCTAGATTTAGAAAACCAAACTATAAGCAATCCTAACTTGTTAGAAGGCACTTTAGCATACATGGCGCCTGAACAAACAGGGAGGATGAATCGCTCAATTGACTATCGTACCGATTTTTACTCTTTGGGAGTGACTCTATATGAAATATTAGCAGGGATGTTACCATTTACAAGCGATGACCCTTTAGAACTGGTTCACTGTCATATTGCCAAACAACCAGTCCCACCTTGCCAGCTTGTTGAAATTCCTCAACTAATTTCAGACATTGTAATGAAACTGTTAGCTAAAAATGCTGAGGAACGATATCAAAGTGCGGCTGGATTGAAATTCGATTTAGAAACATGTTTACTACAACTTGAAAGCATCGGAGAAATTAAAGATTTTATTCTTGGTCAGCGCGATCGTGGCAGTCAGCTTTCAATACCGCAAAAGCTTTATGGCAGAGAACGAGAAGTTGCTATGCTGATGGATGCTTTCATCCGGGTTAGGCAGGGAGCAACAGAGATGATGCTAGTTACAGGTTATTCAGGTATTGGCAAAACTTCAATTGTTAATGAAGTTCATAAACCCATTGTTGCCGCACGAGGATATTTCATTACAGGTAAATTTGATCAGTTTAAGCGAGATATTCCCTATGCTGCTTTAATTCAAGCTTTCCAAGAATTAATTCGTCAGCTACTAACAGAGAATGAGCAGCAAATTACTGTTTGGAAAAACAAACTATTAAAGGCTTTTGGTGACAACGGTCAAGTTCTTATTGATGTGATCCCGGAAGTTGAGTTAATTATTGGCTTGCAGGCAGATGTTCCCAAACTAGGTGCCGTTGAATCAGAAAATCGATTTAACCGCGTTTTTCAACAATTTGTAAATGTTTTTTGCCAGCCAGAACATCCATTAGTCATTTTTTTAGATGATTTACAGTGGGCAGATTCTGCTTCTTTAAAATTAATTCGGCTTTTAATTGCAGATGATAGTAGTCGATATCTATTTCTCATTGGTGCCTATCGGGATAACGAAGTCAACCCGACCCACCCATTAATACAAACTTTAGGAAAGTTACGTCAAGCAGATACTGCAATTCATAATATCACCGTAGAACCCCTGTTACTTACTCATGTCGAACAACTAGTAGCAGAGACTCTCAATGAAACTATCACAGAAGCGCGAGTTAAACTATTAGCAGAGTTAGTTTTTAATAAAACTCAAGGCAATCCCTTTTTCTTAACTCAGTTACTCAAAAGCTTATATAGCGAACATCTACTAGTTTACCAGATAGATACAGATAGCTGGCAATGGGACATTCAGCAAATTCAAGCAGTTGGCATCACTGACTATAATATTGTCGAACTGATTGCTCGAAATCTTCGCAAATTGCCACCAGATACACAGAAAGTTTTGCAATTGGCAGCTTGTATTGGCAATCAATTTAGTTTAGACATATTAGCAACTGTCAATGAGACATCAGAAATATTAACGGCTACTCAGTTGTGGAGTGCCTTGCAAGCTGGTTTAATTTTACCTTTATCTTCAAATTACAAAATTCCTATTGTGTTTGAAGAAACAGAATTCGACGTTTTCAAAGTTAGCGATACCAAAATTGAATATAAGTTTTTACACGATAGAGTACAACAATCAGCTTACTCTTTAATTCCAGAATTATCAAGAAAAAATACTCATTTAAAAATTGGTAAACTATTACTAAAAAATACTACACAGGAAGAACAAAAAAATAACATTTTTACCTTAGTCAACCAATTAAATTTCGGTCATGAATTAATAGAGACGCAAATTGAAAAGAATGAGTTAGCTCAATTAAACCTCATTGCTGGTCAAAAAGCTAAAGCTGCTATAGCATACGAAGCTGCTGTTAATTACTTAAATATAGGTTTACAAATACTTCATCTCGATAGTTGGCAAAATCAATATAGTTTGACTTTAAACTTATATATAGAAATATCTGAAGCAGAATATCTCAAGGCTAATTTAACAAGAGCGCTGCATTTATGCGAACTAGCATTAACACAAGTTCATTACGTCCTAGATAGTATCAAATTTTACCAGATAAAAATTAAAATTTACCTAGCGCAAAATCAAATTGACACTGTTTTAGATATTGGACAGAATGTTTTGCAAATGCTGGGTATTACCTTGGTAGAATCACCACCAAAAAATATTGACGTTGAACAGTTGGCTAGTCAACCGATTATGAACGATTCATACAAGTTAGTAGCAATGGAGGTTATGATTCTTATTTTTGCTCCTGCTTGTTTTAGGGAAAGTGCAATAGCTTTACCAATACTGTATACGATGATTGAACTTTCTAGACAGTATGGCAATTCACCTCCATCTATTTCCGCTTACGCAAATTATGGCGTTTTTACAATTTGTTCTGTTCTAGATATTAATCTTGCCTATCAACTCGGTCAACTATCTTTAAAAATATTAGATAAATTAAATGCAAAAGGGTTTAAGTCGAAAGCATTCGTAACAAATTATATTAATATTTTTCCTAAAAAAGAGCATATTAGGGTAACTACAAATCCTTTGCATGAAGCAATTGAAAGTGGATTAGAAACGGGAGATATTGAGTTTGCGTGTCATGCTGCAAATTTTTATTGTTCTCATCTATTTTTTTTAGGAAACAATTTAGAATTAGTTGCTCAAAATCAGGTAATTTATACTAATTTTATTAGCAAGTTAGAGCAGCAACATCCACTATATTTAACTAAAATATGTGCCCAAGCAGTAGCTAATTTAATTGGAATATCTGCGGTTACAACTAAATTAATTGGTAAGATTCTGAATGAAGAAGAAGCTTTACCATATTTATTATCAATTAATAATGTAATTTTGTTATTTAATGTTTACTTTTACAAATCATTTCTTTGCTATCTTTTTGACGAATATAAAAGTTCTCTAAAATATGCCAAAATTGCATTAAATTATGGTAAATTTGTTACAAGTGAAATTGTCTTTACGCTGCATAACTGGTTTTATTCTTTAGCACTGCTCGCTGAGTATTCTAATAAATTATTAAAATCCCAAAAAAAACAAGTAGAAAAAATAGAAAAATACTTGAGTCAAGTAGATGAAAATCAAAAAAATATGAAATGCTGGGCTGAACATGCTCCCATGAATTATCAGCATAAATATGATTTGGTGGAAGCTGAAAAGGCTAAAGTATTGGGACAAACGCTTGCAGCTATGGAGTACTATGACCTTGCGATAGCTGGCGCCCATAAAAATGGCTATATTCAAGAAGAAGCACTAGCTTATGAATTGGCGGCTAAATTTTATTTAGCTTTAGGGCGCCAAGAAATTGCTCGAACTTATATGACTAAAGCACACTATGGTTATATATGTTGGGGAGCTATTGCCAAAGTCAAAGATTTAGAATCTAAATATTCACATATAATTAACTTTTCAAAATCAGCCAAAAATACCACCAATTCTGAAGTTTTAGATTTGACAACAATTATCAAAGCTTCTCAAGCTATTGCCAGCGAAATTATTTTAGAGCGGTTACTAAAGAAATTAATGACTATAGTAATTGAAAATGCAGGCGCTCAAACTGGGTTTCTAATTTTAAAACAGCAAGAACAGCTATTTATCGAAGCAAAAGGTACTATAGATACCTCCGAAGTCGTATTATACCAATCAGTACTAGCTGAAACTAGTGAACAGTTGCCAAATTCTTTAATTAATTATGTAGTTAGAACCAAAGAAGATGTAATTTTAGCAGATGCGTCTTGCGAGGGAATATTTACTAAAGACGCATACATTATTCAAAATCAACCCAAATCTGTGTTATGTACGCCGATTATTTATCAGGGGTCACTTTTTGGTGTACTTTACCTAGAAAATAATCTTGCTGTGGGCGCCTTCACATCACAGAGATTAGAAATATTAAAAATTTTATCATCTCAAGCAGCAATTTCAATTAAAAATGCTCAACTTTACCAAAATTGTCAGTTAGAAATATGCGAGCGTCAGCAGGCAGAAGAAGCATTACGAGAAAGTGAGAAAAGGTTAACACAGTTTCTTGAAGCTGTACCAATAGGTATATTTACAATTGATTCCCAAGGACAACCATATTATGCAAATCAAGCTGCACAAAAAATTTTAGGTAAAGCAATTATTGCCGATACCAATTCTCAATTATCAGAGATTTACCAAGCTTATATGCGGGGAACAGAAAAGTACTATCCTGATGAACAGTCGCCTATTTTCAAAGCTTTGAGTGGTGAAAGTAGCGCTATTGATGATGTTGAACTACATTTGCCAGATAAGGTTACTCCTTTAGAGGTTTCAGCGACACCTATTTTTGACAATAAAGGTAATATAATTTATGCAATCGCAGCTTTTCAAGATATAACACAGCGTAAGCAAGCAGAAGCAGAGCTTGCCTTTAAAAATATGGCTTTGCAAGAAGCTACAGAAGAATTAGCTAAATATAACCGTAACTTAGAAGAAAAAGTTCAAGAGCGAACTAAAGAATTAAGCCAAACACTTGAAATCCTCAAAGCAACTCAATCAGAACTAGTTAAAGCAAATCAAGAACTACACCGTCTTTCTAGAATCGATAAGCTAACTCAAATAGCTAATCGCTACTGTTTTGACGAGTATTTATTGCAAGAATGGAATCGTTTAGAAGTTGAGCAGCAACCGTTATCATTAATTATATGTGATGTCGATTATTTCAAAAAATACAACGATTTTTATGGTCATCAATCTGGCGACGAATGTTTGCAACTAGTTGCTAAAGCATTAGCTTCTGTGGTAAAATGCCAGACACATTTGGTCGCTCGTTATGGTGGAGAAGAGTTTGCCGTAATTATGCCATCAACTAATGTTGAAGAATCAATAGTTATAGCAGAGGCAATTCAGCAAGCAATTCATCAAGCCAAACTGCCTCATGCTTGTTCAGAAATTGGTCAATTTATTACCATCAGCTTGGGAATAGCTACCATAGTCCCAACTAGCGACACTTCTTCAGCAAACTTAATTGCTACCGCAGATAAAGCGCTTTATGAAGCAAAAAGACAAGGACGCGACCGTTATGTACATGCGCTTTAAATAATAATATAAGGACGGGCAGGATGCCCATCCCACAAGACTTATCCCACAAGACTTATCCCACAAGACTTATCCCACAAGACTTATCCCACAAGACTTATCCCACAAGACTTGTTTAAAGTCTTTTATGTACGGGGGATCAAACCTGTATTAATGAAGCTAACGCAGTTTTTTCTGTGCCTGAGCTAAAAGTTGTTGTGCTTCAGGGTAAGAAGTTGTGCCGGGTTTGATTGTTCTTAGTTGGTTGATGATATCATGAATTTCGGCTTTTAATTGCTGAGTATCAGACGGCGCCGATACAATTAACCTTTTTATATCTCGGTTTGCTGCTTCGAGTATTTGTTTTGCTTCACTTTCATAGCGTTGTCTGGTTTGGATAGTTCCTAAGTTTGTTTGATATTGGGCAATTAGTTTTTGTGCTTCGACGTAACCTGCTTCTTTTACGTCTATATTTTTGAGTTGCTGAATGGCGTTATTCCATTGTTCTGCTATCTGTTCCCATTTTTCTGCGGGGTGTGGTGGGTTTTGCGATGAAGAAGCTGCTTCGATAGCATATTGTTTTGCTGCTTCTATATAATTGTTGCTACCTGAGTTGTCTATTGTTCGGTATTTAACTTGCACTGATGCTAGTAGTTGTTGTGCTTCGAGAAAACGAGGGTTTTCTTTGGGAATTTCGTTGAGTCTGTTAATTGCTTGTTGCCATAATTCTGATGCTGTTTGCGGTTGTTTAGGTTGAATTTTTTGAGCTTCGATGTCAAATTCTTGTGCAGCAGTAATAAGTGTAGCTGTTTGAGCGTCTTCTAGTTCTTGTTTGTAAGCTTTGAGTTTCGCTTGGGCATTTTCTGCTGCCAATGTTTTTGCTGGTATTTGCTCGAATAAATTTATTGCGCTTTGCCAAGCTTCAATAGCTTGTTCTTTTTGTTTGATACTTGTAGCTTTTTTATACTCTGATTTTGCTGTTAAAAGTAGTTGTTCTGCCTCTTCTAACGGTGTAAGGGCATTTTTATTTTGAAACGCAACGGCTTGTAACCTGGCAACTTTTTGACGTGCGGTTTCAAATTCATCGAATGAGAATCTCCAAGCGCAGCCAAAATAATTACAGTATGCTTCTGGGTAATGGTTTAATGACCAGACTGGCAAATTATCTAAATGTTTCTTTGCTTGTAGAGCTTTTTCTCCACCTCGTTCGATGTCAGCAGCACTAGTTGCGTTATCTAGTAATTGTTCGGCTTGACCAAGTGAATCAACGGCGCCACGATAATTGAAGTCCATTTCCATGTAAGTTGGTATAAGTAAAATCGGCGCCGTTTTGGCAATTGATTTACGAATCATTGGGTTAGGTAAATTTACTAGCCACACAACACCTGCACAACTACCAATAAACATGAGAAAAAATGTAGCTTTTGTTAATATACCCGGTGGACGATTTGCTTTTATCGCTTGTTTGAGTACTTTTTCATTGAATTGTGGATATGTATCTGAAACATTATCACGCAACTCATCTATGGTAATGATACCTTTTTCTTGACGCAGTTTTTCTAAGCGCTTCATTACAATAAGCTTCTCAGTTTTTCCAATTGCGTCCGATGTGGCACAACGCTCGACTTCATCCCTTAATATCTCAAAAGCACGCTTGTTTAATTTCGTCATATTTAATACCTGTTTTCATATACCTCTCCTTAGTGTTCCCGTGGAAATAAGAAAATAAGAGAAGTATAAAAAAATTAAATTGTTGATTTTGAGAATAAAAATGGGAATCATAAATTCAAGAGTTGGAATTTATATTCTATGAATAGTTACTGGTACAAGTCTTGTTTGATAATGACTCCTCTGGCTGTAACGGCGCAAGTTGTACCCGATAACACGATGGGAAGCCAGGTGATACAGAATATTCAAATTAATAATGTTTTGAGCGATAGAATTGACGCTGGACAACAACGTGGTAACAATTTATTTCATAGCTTCAGTGAATTCAACATTAACAGTGGACGCGGTATTTATTTTACTAATCCGACAAATGTTACTAATATTTTCACACGGGTAACAGGAACTAATGCGTCTAATCTCAATGGTGTTTTAAGTGTATTAGGTAATGCAAATCTATTTTTGATGAATCCTAATGGTGTTGTTTTTGGAACTGGCGCCAAGTTAGATGTAAAAGCTTCTTTTGTAGGTACAACTGCTAATAGTCTTAAATCACCTCTAAAGTGAGTAAAGCCTGACTCTTTAAGTGCGAGAAATCTTCTAAAAACTCAGATAAGCCCGCTTCACCTTCGAGGTAGTCAAAAAATGTTTGTAATGGAACTCGTGTCCCAACGAATACCGGAACTCCACTCATAATCTCTGGATCAGAGTGAATAATTTCTCGGTCACGCAAATAAGATTGAATGTCTATTGTACTTGTATTCATACCTAATGGCATTAAGGAGTTATATTTTTATTAATCTGTAATTTACAGCCTAACGTAAAATTAAAATTTATTGATGGCTGAAGATATAATGCCTTATTTTACACATATTTTGATGACCCAAGCCACAGTTACTTTTGGTATTTTTACAATTTCTGCACAGACTGCTACATGATTAGCAACTTCCCTTAGTAGTATCACGTCTCAAATGCTTGGGATTCTTGGGTTAGATTTTACCAAGCCTTTTTGCACATGACGTTAAAAGTCGGATATATAACTGCGGATGGTTACAAAACACAATAAATATTGCTAAAATTTGTAAAGGAAATTACAAAATCTTATATTAACTATAATGACAACAGCTTTAATTACTGGTGCTTCTGGCGGGATTGGTAAAGCTTTTGCCGAGGAACTCGCTGCTCGTAACAACAATTTAGTACTTGTCGCGCGCTCTGAAGAGAAGCTTCATCAGTTAGCATCAGAGTTGCAAGCTAAACATGATATTGAAATTGATGTTATCGTCAAAGACCTATCGGAAGCTGGTTCGACGGAACATGTCTTTGATTATACAAGGAACCAAGGAATTACAATTGATACACTAATTAATAACGCTGGTTTTGGAGACTATGGAGACTTTGCCGAGCGCGATAGTCAGCGGCAAATCCAAATGATTCAATTAAATGTGTTGGCACTTGTTGATTTAACACATAAATATTTACCCTTAATGCGGCAGCGACGCAGTGGTGATATTATAAATATCGCATCAATTGCAGCGTTCCAACCGATACCTTATATGTCAGTATATGCAGCTAGTAAGGCATTTGTACTAAGCTTTAGCGAGTCGCTATGGGCAGAAAATCGCACGCTTGGTGTACGTGTTCTGTGTGTTTGTCCTGGTCCAATAGACACAAACTTTTTCACTGCGGCAAAATTTCCACCTACCATTGCGGCAAAAAATACTCAAATAACTAAAGTTGAAACTGTTGTTCGAGATACTCTCCAAGGTTTAGAAAGAGGTGAATCGGTGGTTGTTAGTGGTGGTTTAACTAGTCATTTGATACCAAAACTATCACGACTTGTACCGCGTCGAACTTTAGTGAGTGTGTTAGAGAAGCAGTTTAAAGCTTAGTGTCTGGATTTTATTTGGATTTTATTAATTTACCATCTCTACATTTGGTTATTCAAATTACGGCGCCTTTTTCAAATTTTCTATTCCTTTGACTACTGTTGCCGTTTGAATTTTATCTCCTTGTTTTATTTTGTCTACTACGTTCATTCCTTTGGTGACGTATCCGAACACTGCGTAGTTACCGTCTAAAAATGCAAAGTGCGGAGTGCTGAGTGTTGAGTTTGAACATATTACTCAGCACTCAGCACTCAGCACTCAGCACTCAGCACTCACAACTCATCACACGTATCTTGTTAACTGTACGCGGTACCTGTCTTTTTTTGTTACCGCAATTTCACCTATTTCTAGGCGCCCTTTGCCACGTATAGAAATTAAATCACCTGTTTTAAGTTGGAAAGAAGGACTAATGGTGTCTTTCCAATTTACGCGAACGTCACCTGAATCAATAAATTCAACCATTTTGCTGCGTGACATTCCAAACCCTGCGGATGCAACTGCATCGAGTCGCAGTGATGCTTCGACGGTGGTAAGTTCTTTTTTCTTGGGTTCACGGACTTTTAATTCACTTAATTCTATACGTCGAGTGTTAACGGGTACTGAACGTACTTGTTTAAGGTGTGTTTCTAAATAGTCTCCTAATTCAGGCACTACAATTACTTGGGCGCCTCGTTCTCCTAAAACAATCACATCACCTGTTTTGTCACGCACTATACCACAACCTAACATGGCGCCGAGAAAATCTCTGTGTGTTGCAGTATCAAATAAAAAATTACCTGCAACATCAAGCGCAACGAGTTCTACTTGCGACTCGTCTAAGGGAAGTTCCGAACGTGCTATGGCAAGTCGCTGACGTTCTGCTTGTGGATATCCACCCCAGGCAACTAAATGAATTTCTGTAAGACGACTAAAAGACCTTTGAACTTCTGCCAACTCTGGAGGTGAAAGAAAATCTGTCATCACAACTTCCCAAGTTTTAATGGCTTTTTCCGCTTGGTCGATGACGCGGGCAACTTCATCTCTATTTTCAACACCCTTCAAAAGTTCTTCTCGTGGCAGCATGTGGATAAATAATGATATTTCAATGATACTTCTACTGGCTATTTCTTGATTCTAACGTCAACTCCCACTTATATACCTCTAACCCAGGTGTATCTGTCCCTTTCATTTTTTCTACATTCTGCATTCCTAATTTTTCTAATACCCGAATTGAAGCAGCATTATCGATAGGAGTATGTGCAATAATTTTCTTTGCTGCTAGTTGGGTAAACGCAAAGTCTATAAGCGCTTCCACTGCTTCAGTTGCGTAACCTTCATTACGATAAGCAGTTAAAATTTCGTAACCTATTTCTAACGTCTCGTCGTCTGACTTTCCTCCAAACCCTAAATCTCCAACCAACGTAGAATCATCGGTACGAATTATTAACCATACTCCATACCCTAACTGTGAAGGGTCAGATTTTAGTAGCTCTATATACTTCGGTAAGAAAGCTTGAACTTCTGTGTTGTACCAATCGTCTGGTATAAAAGCAGTTAAAAGTTTTTCTAGCAAAGGTTTGTCTTTTGCTAGAGTAGCTTGAGCTACTTCCAATGAACAAGGTAGTAGCTCAAGACGCTGTGTATCGATGTATAAAATTTGTTCCATCTAAAATTATTAAACAGTTGATGTATCAGCATAACCCTGAAGATTCTCCGGGTCAAACCGACGTAATATCCTAGTTGCTTCGCGGGTTTGACTTTCTTGACCTTGAACTACAACTAGGTATTTTCCAGCATCAAGACGATTACGATATGGTAATGCATCACCACTACCTATAACCATCCCGACTCCTCCCCCTACAAAGATACTACCCAAGGCGCCACTAGCAGCACCCAGAAGTCCTCCGATCAGTTGATTACCAATTCTACCAGCCCAGGCAAAAGTATCTAAACCAGTAACTAAGTTAAATGTAGCACCAGCAAAAAAACCGAATGGTATCAACCATATTGCCATAAACTTTGTTTGCTTCACCGCTTGCTCTTTAGGGTCAATTAAGCCAAACTCATCAGCAGTTTTGTAACCCCTACCTAGGATAGTACTATTTATACCCTCTTTTTCTAATTCTAGGTAAGCAGCTTCGGCTTGAATACGGTCGGCTAATACAGCAACTAGGTAATTCATTGATTATAAAATTCGTTGTTTAATCAGATTTGCTCTCATTTAATAGCGTAGCAGCCTGAGAAACATCAAATGAATACCAAATAAAATATAATCGATATGACTTCACTTTAATAAATCAAATGGTTCACAAAAATTATCGATGCCTTGCTTCATAACGTACATTAGAACAGGCGCCGCTAAAATGCTAGGGAATGTGGGCATAGTTCTAATATGTTGCATCATCTCTTGAATAGAACCATCTTGTAAGTTGCTACGAAATTCAGAAAGGCAAATCACAGCACGCCATTTTCTAGCTAATGCATCTAACCATTCTGAGTTAGCACGCTCAGGTTGTTGTCCAACACGAATTGCCAATGTCATTGCAGCATCTTCTAAATCTCCCTCACAGTCTTCAATCGCGTCGAGTGCTTTTAACGCAAGAGGGTCTTCTGAAAGTTGCGAGCGAAATTGAGCTATTTCTTTTAATGTAACTGTTGTCATGCGGTTTTTGATCAGCAAAGTAGCTACCATTCAGCAATGGTAAGAGCTTTTTCGTTTATTGTAAAATTTTCTGCCTATTTTTACATCAAATTATAAATGTAGAGACGTTACATGTAACGTCTCTACAATTCGGGAACAACCATTTCTGTTTCGTTAGCGCGTACCTCTAGCGGTAACAGCACGCTGTATAGTTGCTAAAGCACGGTTGTAACCCAAAATCGCTGTGACTCTATTACCTTCAGATTGTGTTAGTCGATTTTGAGCATTAATTACGTCGGTTTGCGTCCCAACTCCCGCTTGGAAACGTAGACGTGCTAGTCGCAGTGCTTCGGTTGCCTGTTCGAGGGCAATATTCGCAGTTTGGACGTTTTGTAGGTTCGATGCCAACTGCGAAAAAGCCTGTTCAACTTGGAACCTAATTTGGTTTCGCTGTTCGGCAAATTGCGTTTCTGCAATACTAATTGCTTTGCTCGCTTGTGATGCACGAGCGCGTGCGGCACCTCCTTCATACAAGGGAATACTAGCTTGCACTCCCACAGAATAACCATCAACAACAGATATCTGGTCTTGAAACTGGTCGAGCAAGTTGTATTGAGCAACTAAACTAATTTGTGGACCAAGTGCCGATAGTGCTTGCCGTCTCTGCTGTTCGCCAATATTACGTTGAGCTAGTTGCTGTTGTAGTTCCGGTCGATTTTGCAATGCTTGTATAATGCTTGCTTCGAGTGTTTGATTCCATAAACCAGCAATTGCTACAGGGTCAGCAGCACTCAAATTGACTGATTGCGGTACGCTTAGTGTTGCCGCTAACTGTCGCTGTGCAATTTGCTGCTGCGAAATGGCAATTGTTAGCTGTTGTTGTGAGTTGGCTAGGTCTACTTGGAATTGCAGTACATCAAAACGAGTCCCGACTCCAGCCCGTTCGAGTGCAAGCGCGTCACGTAAAGATGCTTGTGCGTTTACTACTGCCGACTGGTTAATTCGTACACTTTCGTCTGCTTGTTGCAAATCGTAATATTGATTTGTAACATTAAGACGAATTGTTTCTGATTGAACTTCCAGGTTGAACTCATCTGACCTTAGCTGTTCTTCTGCTTGTCGGATGATAGCTTGGCGCCTTCCCGATGTGTAAAGGTCATAATTAAATTGAGCATTACCCGAAAAACCTGTACTTTCTTGGGCACCTTCAATTTGGTCAGCAAAAGCTGGGTTTTCCCGAATTTGCGCTTCCGAACCTAATCTACTTTGTGCAGAACGCTGACGAGTTATATTCGCATTCAAGCCTAATGTTGGAAGTAATGCAGCTTGCGCTTCTCTAACAGCAGCTTGACTACGTTCTACTTGAAGTAGTGCCACTTGTAACTGCTTGTTATTGCGACGTGCAGCTTCTAATGCTTGATTTAATGTTATTCGTTGCGTTCCTTCTAGCCGAACTTCTTCGGGTCTTGTTGGAAATTGCAACGGATTTGGGTTTGCATTCAAGTAGCTAGGAATTTCTCTTGTCCCACTTGATGGTGTTATTGGTGGTGCTACTGGGGTTGGGCTTGTTGTTGGTCTTGGTGGTGGCACATTTTGTTGCCTGTTTTGGGCAATCTGATTTTGTACTTGTTTTGGTGTCTCTATTAGTGCCTTGGCGCCTAATTTTTTTGACGGTGCTTGTGCTACCGTCATAATTTCACTAGTAATGTCCTTATGACGAACCAAATCCTCAATGTTTAGATTTAATGTATCTAACTTGTTTAAGGTTAATTCTTTTGGTTCTTCACCATAAAATTTCACTAATGTCAATAGAAGATTCGCATCATTTTCTGTAGCTGATTTAGCTATTAACTTTTTGCTAGTCGCTTCAAGCCAAGGAATGTCAGTTGAGCCAATCAACTTGCTTGATATTATGCTGCTAGGGTTATTTACGGCACGTATTTCATTAAATTGAAATGGCGTCTGTAAATTAATAGTTTTTGTAACGAATGTATTGTCAAATACCATTTGCGGGTGCAAAATGTTGGATTTGAATACAGGAATAGAATTGAAAATGTTAATCCCAGAGGCAACCAATATAGGTTCACCTATTTTTGCAGTGTTGGCATAGCTTGAATGAGAAGCTAAGACTGCTACCGTTACTCCGGGCAAGAAGCTATAAAATAGTTGCTTTCCGTTCACCGCGTCCCTCACACAAAAAATGACATCGGCTTAAACCGTTTCCCACGCATAGAAATATAACACGATACTAGCTTAAGTATCAGGGCTTTCTTTTGTTTGAAAGCCTCTAACGATACGAGATAATTCTGCCTTTTCATCCGAAACAACCCTAGAAGGGGAACCGCTAACGATTCGCTCATAATTGCGGAAAGAGTCTTTAATATCGGGTCCATCAGCAGTAATGTTGTATTCACGAATACCTTTATCGTGCCAAGACCCGCGCATTTTGAATACATTAATTGCGCGTGCCATTTCGCCCCGAATTTCGACGTACTGCAACATTAAGATTGTGTCGGTGATTGTTGATATGTGTGAATCGGTAATCGAGTGCGACCCCATAAACTGGTCGGTTGTATTTGTGAAGAAACCTGTAATTTCTTCTTGTTTTGCATAACCTGTTACACCGATTACAAATTGTCGGAAAGTGTTATTTGTCACTCCTCGCGCTAAAGCTGATAATGAGTCGATAGCAATTCGCGCTGGTTTAAATTCTGCAATTTCGGATTTTATTATTTGTAAATGGTCTTCCAAACCCGTAGATTCGGGGTAAGTACAAATAATTTTTAATAATTCTTGCCGCTCTAAATCTTCAAAGTCAATACCCCATGAGGAAGCGTTTCTTGATAACTGCGCCCGCGATTCTTCATAAGCAAATAATATTGCTCGTTCACCATTGTTACAAGCTTCTTGTATAAATTGGCTCACTAGTAATGTTTTTCCTGTACCAGTGGCGCCTGTTGCTAAAATAATTGAATCTTTGAAGAAACCACCGCCACACATATCATCTAGAGTTTTGACACCAGAAGAAACACGCACGTTTGAAGAACGCTGTGTCAAGCGCATTGCTCCCAGAGGAAAGATATTAACACCGTCGTTAGTAATTGTAAAAGGGTATTCTCCTTTCATATGCGTAGTTCCACGCAGTTTAAGAATTTCTATTGTCCGGCGCCGACGTTCCCCTTCTAATACGTTACGCACAATTACCACGTTATCAGAAACAAACTCTTCAACTCCAAAAGACGCAACCGGGCCGTATTCCTCACCACGCTCTGTAGTAATAATTGTTGTCACGTTGAGCAACTTTAAACGTGCTACTAAACGAAAAATTTCTCGACGAACAACTCCAATCGCTTCATACTGCTGAAAAACTGCCGTAATTGAATCGATAGATACTCGTCGCGCCTTATACTTCCTAATTGCGTACTGCAATCGCTCAATTAGCGCACTCAAGTCAAAATTGCCTACAATGTCTTGCCCTTCAGGGTCCGGAGATGCGTCGAGTATAAACAACTTTCCCTCTTCAATTAGACGTTGTAAATCCCAACCAAATATATAAGCATTTTTGATAATGTCGCTCGGTGACTCCTCAAAAGTGACAAAGACACCAGGTTCATTAAAAAAATGAATCCCGTTGAATAGAAACTGGAGAGAGAATAATGTCTTGCCAGTTCCAGATGTACCGCTGAAAAGGGTAGTTCTACCAATGGGCAATCCCCCATGACTAATGTCGTCGAACCCCTCTATCATCGTGCGAATTTTATCTACACCACCAATTCTAGGTGTGTTTTTTTGCCCTGGCAGGTCGTTATCACTCATTTTTATGCCACTTTTTCTATAAACTCAAGTCGATGTAGTATATTTTTATCTCTAATGTTCTATTCTTCAAATAAATCTTCTTCTCTTAGTTCTTCATACAGCAAATCTAACCCTATCAATACTCGTTCACGGTCTGACAAATCTCCTATAATTTTACGAACTGGTGGTGGCAAAATTTTCGATAAAGTCGGTGTCGCTAATATTTTGTCTTCTTCTGCCAACTGCGGATTTTTCATCACGTCTATGACTTTCAAAGCGTATACACCCTGAAACTCTTGCTCTAATATGTTTTTAAGCGTTTTCAATGCTCGTACTGAGTTAGGTGTATTACCCGCTACATATAGCTTCAGTACGTAAGTTTTTCTTACTTTATTCATATGAGTATTGCTTACTTGGGTAGCGAACCTCGATACGCTTCGCACAAATGAGCAAGAATATCGATGAGCGTCAAGCGGTAATCAAGCAGTGCTTCATCGCTTCGCCCTTCTAATTTTAACTGTTTGGAAAACTCATCTATAAGTTCCATATGCATTTCTATAATTTGCGGCACAGGAATATTAGCACAAAACAGCGCGTTAATAAATTTGTCTATTAAGTCTTGCAGTGTTTCCTCTTGGGTAAAGTAATTAATGAGAATCACTCGATACTGTGATTTTAATTGCTCTAGCACTGCTCGCTGCTCGCCTATCGTCATTTGTGACAAGTGCTTGACGTTCGTTATCGATTCTCCTACCATGCTGTTTTTTTAGGGTAATATCTACCTACGGGCAGATACATATCGCTACATCTAATGAACGTGTTTATAAACGGCGCCTCCCTGATTAGTTACTGTGTTGACAAAAATCAAATTATTCTGTTGATAATAGTTAATTTCCACTCACAAGCACGACTTTAGTATCATTCGCATCGTAAATAATTTGTAACATTGCTTCGCAATTTAACAAGTTGATAAGATACTTAAACTCATATTAAAAAATGTCTCATTCTAAATCATTATAATTCCTAAAGGTTGTTATCGCTATTTTCAAGCCATAATTGTCATAGCAGTTATTATCAGGAGTTCCTGCACGCCAAGTAATTTTTGTAACACTATATTACAAGACGCTTGCACGACTTATGTGCCATTGTTTGAGCAAACTTATCCGTTTTATTTACAACGGCGCCTTGTCTCAAATCTTAATAACCGTGCTATCGTAAACCTGTTTTACGCGCACATGTTTGACTTGTATAACTTAACCTAAATCTCTTTAAGTTTAAATTTTCGACAAGCCTTTAAGCGTAGTTTTTCACACCGTTGGCATTTCAAGGGCGCCGAGGGTGCTATTTGTTACAGTTTTAGCTTGCGGAACCAGAATGACGAGAGCAAAAAAATGCCAATGCTAGAATATCCGCTTGATGAGTTTATTATAACCGTTCCTATCTGCTGGCAATCCACAACTCTAGCGGATGTATTGTCCATCTTTGAATCTGAAAATTCCGAACGGCTAGTTGTTGTCTCAGAACTTGGGGCGCCTACCGGAATTTTATATTTAGCAAGTTTGTTGCCGCAAGTGCTAGCCGTCACACAAGGACAGTCTGTCCAAAATTTGCAGCACCAAATTCTCACATTCAATCATACTATTAAATCGATACGAATAGTATCTATAGAAGCGACAATTCAAGAATTTAGTCAAGTTTTATATTTACCAGGCGACAGTGATACATCTATAGTTGTAATAGATTCTTATGGAAAGTATGTGGGATTAGTTGACACGACTCGATTGCTTAAGCATTTGAACAAGTTAATAGTCAATAATAGTTCTAATAGTAGTAATAAAACGAAAAAGCAATCGTCAGCACGCGCAAGCAAGAAAAATCCTGCTCCCAAACCATCACAACCATCAAGTCTAGCGTTAAATAGTTCCTTAAAAGCAAGAGAAGAATCTCAAAAATATCAATCGTTAGTACAACTGCTCGAACGTTTACCTTGGCCTTTAATGTTGCAAACGAGTGCTGGTGATATTGTGGCGCAAAACCCAGCATGGTGGCAGCAGTTAGGAGTATTAAAAGACCCAGATGGAGTACGGCAAGAAGTCGAGACAATATTGTCAGATGGTATAAAACCACGTAATACGAGTCGTAACACACAATCAACTTCAAGTAAAAGACGTAGCAAAGTCAAAAATAATCGTTGTGTCCTTGATAGTCAACTAGGAACTTGTACTTGTGTTGTTGAGGTGCAAAGTGGTCAAGAACGGGTGTGGCAGTTCGCAAAAATTCCCCTTGATAGTCCTGAAATTAAGGTATTGGAGGAATCAGTTTCAACGGAAACCGAAATTGTCGCAAATAGTATTAGACAAAGTTATGTAAACACCTCTCAAGATATCCAGTTCTCAAACGCTTCAACTTATGAAGTTCGTTCCAGGCATTTTGTTTCATTACTTGATGGGCATCAATTAAATTCAATTGTTAGTTATGGTGGTGGATTATGGTTAGTGCTAGCAACTGATGTTACCGAACAGCAGCAGTTGAGTAAAGAATTAGCGGCAAAAAACGCTGATTTAATTCAAATGAACCGTTTGAAAGACGAGTTTTTAGCGTGTATTAGTCATGAACTCAAAACTCCTTTAACCGCAGTTCTTGGGTTATCTCGACTTTTAATTGACCAACAATTAGGTGAATTAAACGAACGGCAAGCACGTTACGCTGGACTTATTCATCAAAGCGGGCGCCATTTAATGAGTGTGGTTAATGATATTCTTGATTTGACCCGAATGGAAACCGGGCAAATGGAGTTATTATTAGGCTCTGTCAAAATTCAAACAGTATGTGACTTAGCTTTAGCAGAAAGCAAAACGATTCACGCATCGTCGAGCAAAGTACAATCAGAAAAAAACCACGAATTTAATTTATTTATAGAACCAGGTTTAGACGAAATTATTGCTGATGAACAGCGGTTGCGGCAAATGCTTGTACACTTGCTCTCTAACGCTTTTAAATTTACCGAAGGTGGGGGCAAAATTGGTTTGCGTGTTAACTATTGGGAAGGTTGGGTTGCCTTCACTGTTTGGGACACAGGAATTGGTATACCTGAACACCAACAACATTTAATTTTTCAGAAATTTCAACAGTTAGAGAATCCATTAACCCGTCAGTATGAGGGTACGGGGTTAGGACTTGTATTAACTCGGGCTTTAGCGAGACTTCATGGAGGTGATGTTAGCTTTTTATCACGAGAAGGTAAAGGTAGTCAGTTTACGCTTTTGCTTCCTCCGAGTCCTCCAAAAGCAGGTTTTACAGAAAACTCGCTCGACCCTCATGGGCGTAAAGAGCTTGCCACAGAAAAATTGCAAGATAAAATATACAGCTATCAGCAAGATATCAACTTAAAACGTCAATCATTTTTTGATGCAGTACCGTCTACAAAAAATAATTTTGAGACAACAGGTAATGTTAGAGGGCGCCATGATTCCTCACAAAGATTAATATTATTAGTTGAAGCAGTAGGTAGATATATAGAGGAGTTAACAGAACATTTAACTGGAATGGGGTATCGTGTCGCTATTGCTCGTTCTGGATGTGAAGCAGTCGAAAAAGCACGTAGGTTACAACCCAAAGCAATATTTCTCAACCCACTGCTACCACTATTATCAGGTTGGGATGTACTAACATTACTCAAATCAGAAGATGCAACACGTCACATTCCTGTAATTGTAACTGCGACAGCTGCCGAGAAAGAACAAGCTTTTGCAAATCGTGCGGATGGATTTTTACGTTTACCCGTACAGCATCAAATGCTGGCGCCATTATTAGACAGTTTATCAGTTTCACCCGGAGTCAAAAAACAAACCGGAGAAAATATAGAGGTAATTCCTGCGAACGTTCCACTACGAATTTTGCGACTTGTAAATCCTGATATCGTTACTAACCAACCTTCACTGCCTGACCATCGTGTTATCGAAGTTGACGACCTCGAACAAGCGGAGTTGCTAGCAAGGGTTTGGCAATTCGATGTTATGCTCCTAGATGCTCCGATGGAAACAGCTAAAAAATATCTCGACACTATAAGTCAACACCCTCGTTTAGCAACTTTACCACTGGTAACATGTAACGTTGAAGCCGCTCAAGTTGCTTCTCAAATTTCGGGACTTTCAGTGTTTCCGTGTTTAACTCCCTTGAGTAACGACGAAAATAATACTCTTAATGTCAACACGCTACTTTCGGTATTACAAATAGCCGCTGGAATATCTTGCCCACCTAGTATATTAGTAGTCGATTTTGCCATATTGCCAGATTTACCCGAAGCGCGCAATACACATTTACGTAATCATCGCATCGAAAAACATTTAGGAAATCTAAGTGATAACACTAATATAGCACGTGCTTCTGAATGGATGCAGGCATTAATTCAGTATTTACAAACAGGTGGCTTTAAAACAGCACCTTGTCGTTCATGGTCTGAATTATTACAGCAAATTCGCCATCGTAGTATTGACTTACTGGTGGTTTGTTTAGAAGAATCGGCGCCAGAAAAGCAAGTAATTTCTACACTCAAGACCTTAGAGAAATTACCTTTTAATTTACCACCAATGTTAATACTTGACCGACGTGTAAACACTAACGAGAAGCAAGAAAATTTAATCTCGATAGTATCAACTCACACGTCACCAAAGTCAACCGCTAAAACCTTACCTCGTTCTATTTCGATGGAAGATTTACTCCATGAAATTCATCAAATTTTAAAATCTTAGAAACCTAGAAACCAGGTTTCTTTGCGACTCGTGCTAACCGATAGGCGCCGCTATCACCCAAAACCTTATAATCAGTTGGTTGTAACCCCATTTCTAAAAATTTTTTCGGTTGTGTTAAAACTAATACCGACGAATAATTATTTTTTGCAGTTTTATTTAGTATATACTGGCTCGCAGCTTGATTCGTCCTAATGTAATTAACATGGCGTTGAGTGTAAAAAGCTACGGTAGGTTTTTTGAAGCCAACCATAATAAGTTCTTCTTGGGGTTGAATGTTTTGGACAGCAACAGCAGATAATTTACGTAAAGGTAGCTGTCGTTCACCATCTAGAATAAATAATGCTGGTGTTAAAGCAAACACTAAAAATAAAGCGAATGCAATTAAATTAGTACCTATTAAAGTTACCCAGTATTTTCTCAACACTAAAAACGCTAACACTATTGCACAAACAAGCCAAATTATACCACTGACAACCGTAATATTTGATTGTTGTATAGTTTGAGCAATATTTGGTGCAGCAGGGTCATAACCAAGTAGTTTAGGAACATAGAACAAGGCAGCAGAACAAGCGGAGACAAAAATTATATTAACCCAAGCACTGAAGCGAAACCCAGGAGTCGGGGACTTGGTTAGAACATCAGCCCATAATATCCCCACAAGTATAGCGCAAGCAGGCATTAAAGGTAAAACGTAGCTAGGAAGTTTTGTAACAGCAATAGTAAAAAAGCCAAATACGCACAAAAACCACATGAACGCGAATAAGCTAAGTTGTTCAACTCTGGGTTTATGGCGCCAATTTTCTCGTTGCCAAAACTTTAAATTAAGCATCGCACTCGGTAAATAAACGGAATATGGCGCAAAACCAAGCAACACTACAATAAAATAGAAAAACCAAGGCGCCTGATGTCCATTTACAACATCAGTAAAGCGTTCAACGTTATGATAGCCAAAAAATGAATCTATATAATCATTATTGCGCCAAGTTACAAGCATATACCAAGGCGCCGATAACCCAAAAATAATTAACAAACCCGGAATAAGACGTATTTCTCGCAGCACCTCAAAAAAATTACCAAGATAAAATAAAAAAGCCGCAATCACTAAACCTGGTAACACTATACCAATAGGCCCCTTAGTTAAAATGGCGCCTGCAACCAAAACATAAAAAGCAAAATACCAACCACTACTTGCTTCTCCTTCCTGCTGTTTCGCATAACCAAGAAAAAAGCAAAGTAAAGACGAAGCTATACAACCAGTAAGCAGCATATCAGAAACACCCGTTCTACCCCAAACGAGCATCGACGCATTAAAAGCCATCATTGCTGCTGCTAAAGAAGGAATAAACCAGCGACGAGTCGGCAATGTAACACCTTCTAACGCATCTCGCTTTAAAAAATACCATTGTAAAGTATAAAAAGATAAACCTATCGTTGCCATCGCCGCAACAGCGCTAGGAATACGCACAGCCCATTCATTTACACCTATAATTAAATATCCAATAGCTTGAAACCAGTAAACCAAAGCAGGCTTATCAAACCGTGTTTCATCATTAAAAAAAGGCGTTATCCAATCATTACGCACTATCATTTGCCGTGAAGCCTCAGCAAACAAAGGTTCAGTTTCATCAATCAAACCGATACTACCCAAATGCCAAAAAAACGCCAATCCACAAACCAAGACCACCCACAACACAGAATAAGCCACAGCAAGGGCTGGACGTTTATTAATATATTGGTACCAATCATCTAATGCACGATTAATCATTATTCTATATATTCAACAGTCAGGAGTTTATACTTAAATAAGTGAGTAGCAAGCCTTAGTAAACCTGAATAGCTAACTGCTAATAGTCAATATTCACACTTTATAAGTCAATAGTCGCAGACTACATAATAATAGTTGCTGATTCACTAATTTAATAATTAGCTATATAGTGATAAATTGTTTATTATACAAGATATACTATATAAAAAATCACGGCAAACAATATTATGATTACACTATTGCAAAGCCCTGTAAGCTCTGACCCTGAAGTCATGGGCGGCACACTAGTATTTAAAAATACAAGAGTTCCTGCTCAATCGCTTTTAGAATATTTGGACGATGGATTTTCGCTAGATGAGTTCTTAGAAAATTTTCCATCAGTGAATCGCGCAGATGCAGTTAATTTTCTAAAACTAGCTCGTGAATATACTTAAAATGAAAATTATTCTAGATGAAAATTTGCCAAAAGCTTTAAAGCGTTACTTGTCAGCTTACGATGTAACAACCGTTCAGGAGCAAGGATGGGCAGGTGTCAAAAATGGTGAACTGATGGCGAGGATAGAAGGCTCGTATGATATTTTTATTACATCAGATAAAAACATAAAATATCAGCAAAACTTAACTGGAAGAACAATTGCGATTCTTGAGCTTCCTACAAATCGCTTAAAAGTCTTAGAAACTCTTATTGATAAAATTTTAGTAGAGGTTCAAAGCATATCACCAGGCGTATACGCACAAATCTTTGAGTAAATTTGTTATGAGCAATAATTTTAGGTTGGGTGGAGCAACAGCGCAACCCAACATAAATCTTGTTAATATAGGGCAGTTCGGGATGCCTACCCCACAAGAGAAATTAAATTAATTTAAACTCATCAAACTTAATGACTTCGCTTTCTGGCTTACGGGTATCAAATCGGTAACTGCTTATTGTAGATGTTTCAGTATCAAAAATACTAAACACAGTAACTTCATTACTTGAAATATAAGGTATTTTGGCACCTTCTTCATTTAACATCGGCGCCAATGTAGGTATAACAGGTTCTAAACCGTTAGGGTCTCCCATTTCAATATAATCGTTGCTACCCATAGTAGGCACATTACCACGCTTACGGTTGCCAAAAGCGGCGCCATAAGAATTACCGACATTAGAAGTTTCAATAAAATGCATTCCCGACGCACTAGTAAAACGGTTCCACAAATGCGAATGTCCAAAAAATACAAGTTGCACTTTTGCTCCTTCAAGTAACGGTATTACATCACGCATTAAATAATCTGCGTTTTTGGGATATTCATATCGCACATCTTTAATATTACCGTCGTCATCGTGTTCGATAATTTGTACTGGGTCAGTGTAAGCAGGAACAATATTATCACCGAGTGTATGGGGTGGATGGTGCAGCATTACTACTTTATATTTAGCTTGTTGAAATTCCAAACTGTTTAATTCTGCTTCCAACCATTTATACTGTGTACTTCCTTTTGCTATCGGTTCATAAATAATTTGCCCATAACCCCAATTTTCTGGGTTTTCTAAATCATCTTTTGGTTCTCCATACTTACCTTTACGTCCATCTTCGGTTGATACAAACCGCCACATATTTGTAGCATACAGTACTACTAAGCGTATATCACCAAAGGTAGTAGCGTAATAAGTTTTGCCTCCTGTCTCACTTTGGGGTAAAGTAAAAATTTCTTCGTATGTATCGGTGTTGAAGGAATTATCTTTTAAATATTCTTTTCCATATAACTTACGTGCGATATCACGAGGAATAGTATCGTCAAATTCTTTGTTCAAACTGCCTTCACGTGCAAACCGTCCCATGAATTCATGATTTCCAATACAGGTAAACATGGGAGCATGTTGTATAATTTGTCCACCCGTATAAGCTATTCTCGTTCCATCCCAGTCCATTACATAATTACCGCGTCCTTGTAAACAAGGGAAAAACGCATTACCTCTACTATCATCAAACCATTCGCTCGCACGGTCAGGAATGTTAACTAAATCACCTGCAAACCAAACTGCATCAACTTTTCCAATTGTTTCTGTAACTTTTTGTAAATTTGCTGCGACCATTGGCTTGATTTGATGGTCGGATGTAAGCAGAATTTTGAGGGGAGTATTAGGAACTGGGAGAGGCGCCAAGGTAAATATATCGCTGGTTACACTGGTGCCGTTATTGGTACTTATAACGCGATAGTTTACTCGTACACCGGGAGTTAAATTAGTAATTTTGGCTTCGTGGCGCCAAATATCGCGGGAAACGGGTTGTTGGTATGTCGGGAAAGCAACTTGTGAGTCTTGGTCTTCGCGGGTACGAGTGAGTTTGGTTGTGGTGGCGCCTGTGCTTAGATTAAGATTGGCGCCGTAATATACTGTATGTTGTGAACCAGCAAACTCTGTAAACCAAACAACATGTATTCCTGTTGGAGTTGGAAGTTGTAAGAAAGGGTCGGTTAGTAGTTTTAAGGTAGATGACATATATATAAGATAAGAGCAAATATTATCAGAAGCTAAATACCATCAATAGCTTACTCTAGCAACCAGCCAAATAAATCTGCTACTGTTAATTTAAATTCACTTGCAAAAGCTGGTACGGGTAATTGTTGTTGAGGTTCATCGAATAGTTGTACTGTTTCGCCTATGTAAACAAACACTGTTTGCTCGTCTGGATCAATCAGCCAACCCATCTGTTTACCATATTTTAGGCAGTGTAGAATATTTTTTGTTACTTTTGTTTGACTTTGTTCGGGGGATAATATTTCAATAGTCCAATCTGGGGCATCAAGGAATACATTTGCAATTTTTCCATTTGCATCGCGGGGTATGCGCTCCCAGGTAAAAACAGATATATCAGGTACAATTGAACGACCACTAAATGTACAACGTAGTTCAAGGAATGCTCTTGCAATATGTGGCGCCTTAACTACAGCATTAATAGCACTAGCACATTCACCCTGAATAGCACTATGTTTTCCTTGTGCCATTGGCTTTTGAATAATTTTTCCATCAATGTACTCAGTAGCTGGTTTGGTTTCTGGTAGTTTCAGAAACTCTTCTAATGTCCAAGCTTTAGATGATGGTGTGCGTACCATACAACAATTCTAATATGTTTTGTATCTTGGTTATTGTATTATATTTTAAACGAGGGCTATTTTCGTGGTAAGACAATGCAGTCTTTATTATCATGCAAGAAGTTTTGCGGAATACAAGCAATTATATTAAATTATATTTTAAATTCAAAGTATAAACCTATACTTAGTATTTAATATTGTGTAAGCTATTATATTAGTTACACAAGTTAATTTGGAGCATTTTTTGATGAATAAAGCTCAGTTTCAAGCCTATCAGGAACTCGTTAATAAATTATTAAAGTGTCCGAGTGGCAAGGAACAAGAGATTTTAACTACATATCAAAATTTGCTAAATAAAGATTTGATAGCGGTAATGAAAAATACCGTAGTGAAGCTCAAAGCTCAAGGAAAGCAAAACGATGCTTTTTGGTTAGAAAGCTTTGCTGCAATGTTGTCTGGATTTATTAAAACTTTTCAAAATAAATCATCAGAAGAGTACTTAGCTTCTTTAACTCAAGTGCTACAAGCTTACGATGATAAAATGTTAGAAACACAACCGCAATCTCAAACATTTAACGAAAAATTAAATAAATTATCTGCTAAAGCTTTACGAAGTTGGGGAAAAGTTACCCTTGATTTAGCAAAAAGTAATTGGCAACTTTCTTGCAGAATTGGATTAACAATTGAAAACCGTTGTAATCGTGCTTTACAAGTATATCAAAGTAATAAAGACAGCTATCAATTGGAAGTTGCAATCGCAGGTTATGAAATTATCTTACCTATTTTTCAAAATACATATGAATCACAAAAATCGGCAAAGATAAAAGCTAATCTTGGGTATGCTTACTCTCGTCGTATTTTAGGAAATAGAGCTAAAAACTTAGAAAAAGCAATTAGATATTTGAATGAAGCACTAATACAATATGAAGAATTATATAACATCGAAGAATGTTCTTTCATCTTGTCAAAAATTCAAAACTCTTTAGGTTATGCTCATCGAAATAGTATTTATGGTGATATCTCAAATCATTTAGAAAAAGCGATTAGATGTTATACAGAAGCTTTGACGCTTGATATTTCAGAGTATTTACCTGAAGATAAAGCTGAAATTTATATTAGTCTAGGTATTTGCTATAGAAAACGTATCTGTGGAGATAAAGAAGAAAATTTAAGAAAAGCAATTAAATTTTATGAACAGGCATTAAATATATGCTTGTGTGACCAGTACTCTGAAAAATGGGCAAGAATTCAGCACGCTTTAGGTAAAGCATATTATAGCATAGGTATAATTTATTTTTACAACTTTAGTAAAAATAAGGTAGATAATTTTTCAATTGCGATTGAATATTATTATAAATCATTACAAATACGTACTTTTGAAAATAATCCAACCGAATGGGCAAGAGTACAACATTCTTTAGGTGATGCTTATAGAGATAAAGAATATACAATAGGAAAAGTAAATAATTTTATAAAAGCGATAAATTGCTATTTGAATGCATTAAAAGTTTATACATACGAGAATCATCCTTACGAATGGGCACAAGTTAATAAGAGTTTGGGAAATGCTTATAGGAAACTTGCTCGTAATAACAAATTTGCAAATTGTGGTGATGTATTAGCAAATCTTAATGCAGCAATATCTTGTCATAAAAAATCTTTAGCAGTACTTACAAAGCGTCGTTTTCCTAACGAGTTTGCAGATGTATCTTTTTACTTAGCTCGTGATTATTACGATGCTGAAAATATGTTAGAAAGTTACGAAAATTTTAAACACGCAATTGAAACTGTTGAACTATTGCGCGATGAAATTATTTCTAGTGACGATATTAAGCAAAAATTTGCAGAGAATTGGAATAAACTTTATAGATGTATGGTAGAAGTATGTATCGACTTAGAAAAATACATCGAAGCTATTGAATACGTTGAAGGTAGTAAAACCCGTAGTCTTTTTGAACTTCTTGTTAATCGCGATGTTGAAAATTTGTTTTCTCAAGAGCAACTTCGAGAAATACAAAAAATTAACGAGGAAATTACAAAGCTTCAATATACGATACAACAAACTAATTATTTTAAAGATACAGACGAAATAAAATTAAAAAACTTACGTTATAGACGCGATGAATTGCAAAATCAAATAATTGGATTTAACGATAATTTTGAATTTAGGAAATTTCACTCACGTTTTCAAGATAGCGACTGTGCAATTGTTGAGTTTTACATTACTCAACAAAGATTTATAGTTTTTATTATTACTTCAACGAAACCTGAACCCACAGTTTTGTCTTTTACTCAACCTGACTTAAATACTTTAAATAGTGTAGCCAAATTTTATTTTTCAGCATACGAGCAACAAAAAGAACATTGGCAAAATGAACTTCTTACTTATTTGAATCAATTGTCTCATTGCTTACATTTGGATGAAATTATTGAACAAATTCCTAATAACTGCAAAACATTAATTTTAATTCCTCATCAATATTTACATTTGCTTCCTCTTCACGCTTTACCGTTAAAAGTGTTATCTCAACAACAAGAGAATCAAACTTTGA
Organism: Calothrix sp. PCC 7716; assembly: GCF_019977735.1. GTDB lineage: Bacteria > Cyanobacteriota > Cyanobacteriia > Cyanobacteriales > Nostocaceae > Dulcicalothrix. The sequence goes on from NZ_AP025018.1 coordinate 9,926,338, forward strand.
TGGAATATTTTACTGGAGGAGTATTTTATATTCCTAGTTGTCAGCTTTATCAACTGGTAAAACAAAGGTTAAATGCTCAATTTCATAGTCTGTTTGCTATTCAAACTCCCACTAGCGACTTATATGAGCAAGATTTAGGAGCTATTGGAGCAATTAAAAAACAATTTAAAGATGTTTATATTCTCAAAAATGATAAAGCTAAAAAGTCAGCAATTATTTACTTAAATAGAAAAACACAAACTTTACAAGTTCATGATAAACTAAAAAAAGCAGATTTTATTCTGTTTTTTTGTCATGGTAAATTTGAGCCAACTAGCCCATTAAAATCACGGTTACAGTTAGCCGATGATAACCTGACTTTAGCAGATATAATTAGTATAAATTTTCAATTAAAATGGGGTAGTTTAGTTACTCTTGCAGCTTGCGAAACAGGGTTAACAAGTCGTCTTGATATTGGCGATGAGTATATTAGTTTATCTTATGGTTTTTTGTTGGCTCGTAGTTCAAATGTTATAAGTAGTCTATGGACTGTAAGTACCTCGGCAACCGCATTATTAATTATTAGATTTTATGAATTGTTAAAAACAGAAAATCAAATAGCAGTAGCTTTGAATAAAGCACAACTATGGTTATATAAAAGTACAGTTACTGATTTCCAAAAGTGGCTGCAACAATCGCTACTAATTAGCGATACTTGGAAAATAACACTCAATAAAGAGTTTAATGATATTAAAAATCAAACGGGTGCAAATGCAAGACCTTTTGAATCGCCATATTATTGGGCGCCATTTCGTTTAATAGGAAAAGGAGAATCACCAATGTCTGTGTATGAAAGTGCAATTTTAAGTTTTATTGATGTTATTAAAACTCAATGCAATGTATCAACAAAAGATTATCAAGATGAATTAAAGGAATTGCTTGTTGATTTACCCGAAGAAGATGAAGATATAGTAGAAAAAATCGAAGCTTGGTTAAAAGTAGAATCAAGAAATGAATTTTTACAAGCTTATCGAGAACATCTGAATGCTAAAGTAGATTCTAAAAATAACCCTATAGATTTAGAACAACCAATAGAAATGCCTGCTGGTGGCAAAGGTTACGATTCTAATAAAAAACCTAAATCGCAAGCCAGAGAACTACTTGTAATTGCAGTCCACGAGCTTACCGATAACAAACCTAATTCATCAGAAAAAAAATCTTAAACTTAAATTGTATTATGAAAAATTTTTACTTGACAGTTTACGCTTATGATTTATATCGAAATTCTAGTGAAAGTATTAATGCGAACGCGTTAAGTTTATGGGACAGCTTAGTAAATTTAGGAAACACTTCCTTCCCTTTTCAAGGTTTGAAAGATTTGAAATCGAATTTACTATCGCACGATAAACAAAATAAAAAAGTTACAAGATTATTGACTACAAATCAAGAGATATTAGATTTAGGAAATATTTCTACAGAAATCGGTTTCCGAATACAGGGAAAATTGGCGCCGTTTTTTTTGAACAACGTTAGTCAGATTGACTTAACTCTGTCAGCAGAACTTCCAGAACAAACCGAAATTAATCTTTCGCATATAAAGTGTTTTAATCCTGAAGGTTCACTGCTAAATTTAAAAGCTTCTCTAGGACAAACTATCTGGATTTATGCAGAAGTTGAAGAGGATGATAATTATTGCCAAAAGCTAGCTGAAAATTGTGTCAAAGAATTACTATCTGGTACACAGTTTACATCTGAATTAGTCAACAGTAATTATGACTCAATTTTTGATAAGCTATTTGATAGTCTTATCTTTGAGTTTAAAGTAAAACATGTTGATGAACTGACGAACTCAACAGTAGAAATTCAGATATTAATATCTCTAAATAACAGCCAAAATTCCAGTTTATATAAATTTGCTGAGACAAGCGAGCATTTACTTAATTTATTATATTTTTACCATCGATTAAAATATCTTAATAAACAAGCTAAACAGCTTTATCCAGAATTAAGGCATCTGTATAATGACCTTGAAAGAAAGATTGACTGTCTACCCAAAATAATAAGCGAGAAAAATACAAAAATTAAGCTGAATAAATTGAAGAAACTCTTAGAAAAAAGCTTACCTAGTAGTCTTAGATATTCACAAAAATTTCGAGCATTACAAGCTCAACATACAGCAATTAAAACTGATATTATTAATTACCAAACCTGTGTAAACGAAATTTCTGCTTTAGATAATCATACTCCTATATTGTGGCAAAATTTTTATACACGTTGCGAACATTGGCAACAACAAATTCAAATTCATATTGAATATTTTTCTCCGGGACAAGACTCATTTCAAAAAGTCACCGATGCAATTAGTGGTTTTTTACGAATAAAGCAAATAGAATATGACCGTGAAACACGAGATTTACTTCGCAAGAGAGAAGAAGAGCAAAGAGAACGTGACCGTGAAGCACAAGATTTACTTCGCAAAAGAGACGAGCAAGAAAAAGAACGAGACCGTAAAAGAGAACAGCAACAGAAAAAACGTGACCGTAAACTTGAAAACACTATTCAATCAGTAGGTTTTGCTACTGCTGTTGGTTCTAGTGCTGGAGGTATTTTAGCTAGCACATACCAAGTTTCACCTTACTTTGCCAAAAATATATTAAAGATTCAAAGTGAGGATAAAGACGCTACACTGATTCAAAATGGCTCAATTCTCGGTTTTTCTTTTGCAACTAGTATTATCGCAGGAATTTTGTTTGGACTGGTAGCTATGTTTTTGACCAAATTGGTTTTAGACCGTTCAGACAAAAAAGAATTAAAACAAGAGCAGAAATTACCCGAACATAAATTGTAAGTTGGGTTACGCAAAGCCTTCACCCAACCTACCAATACAACATTAACCGATTTTTTGCAACTGCGCGACTCTGGGGTCGATGATTTTTGTACCTAAGCTGGGAAACTTAACTGCTACAGAGGTTTTATTATTCGGGTCGAATACGTGTGTAATTTCACCCTCTCCAAAGGTTTTATGCAGTACTCTATCGCCAACTTCCCATTTTGTTACTGTACCTCCTGTACTGGCGCCACTTCGGTCAGTTCTAATATTACTTGTACTAGTTCTAACATTAGCTTGGCGCCCACCTTGTTGTGTTGCGATTAATTCTGTAGGTAGTTCATCGAGAAATTGAGAACGAATAGCTGGTTCTCTGCTACCATATAATCTACGTTCGCGCGCGTGGCTAATAAATAACCTTTCTTGTGCGCGGGTAATACCAACATAACACAGGCGCCGTTCTTCTTCTAAAGAAGCGGGGTCTTGCATCGAACGGTAGTTAGGGAATAATCCTTGCTCTAAACCCACTAAGAAAACAATTGGAAATTCTAACCCTTTTGATGCATGTAATGTCATCAAAGATACTGCGGCTTCACCTTCTTTCAAATTATCTAAATCGGAACTAAGAGAAGTTTTTTCCAAGTAACCTTGTAGAGTGCCACTATCTTCGTTTTCTTCTTGAAACTCTAATACACCATTATAAAGCGCTTGGATGTTTTCGATTCTATCTTGGGCTTCGTCAGTTCCCGATGTATGTAAATCTTGGACGTAACCAGAATCTTCGATTATACCCTGCACAAGTTCCGCAACTGGAAGCGTGTCAATTTGTTGTTGCCACTTTTTAATAATATCGGCAAACCCATTGACAGATTTTGCCGCGCGTCCAGCTAAGGTATTAACAGACGTTTCATCGCTTAGTACTTCCCATAAAGTAGTGCCTAACTCTTGGGCAGCGCGCGATAATATATCAAGTGTTGATTTTCCAATACCTCGTCTAGGAGTATTAATAACGCGCATTATATTAACACTATCAGCAGGATTCACAACAGCTTTGAGGTAAGCCAAAATATCTTTTATTTCCTTACGGTCGTAGAATCTAAACCCACCGACAACCGTATAGGGAATTTGATATTTTACTAATAAATCCTCAAAGGGACGTGACTGAGCGTTGGTACGATACAGTATAGAAAAACTCCCCCAATCTATATCAGGGTTTTCACGTTCAAGCCTACGTATTTGGTTAATAACAAAATCAGCTTCTACAACTTCATCGTCAGCTTTAAATAAATAAATTTTCTCACCAGCAGAACGAGTTGGTTTAAGAACTTTATCAATACGCTCAGTGTTATTTTCAATTAAAGAATTTGCAGCTTCTAAAATATTCTCGCACGAGCGATAGTTTTCTTCTAACTTTACCATCGTACTGGTATCGTCATCATCTAAACCATCACCAAAATCGCCCTGAAAACCCATTAAAATGGTAAAGTCAGCCATGCGAAATGAGTAAATTGATTGGTCTGCATCACCGACCACGAAGGTCGAACGGTCATTCCAATTCCAATTATTTTTATCAGTTTCACCATTAGTAGATAGCAAGCGAATTAAATCATACTGTGTTCTATTAGTGTCTTGATACTCATCCACTAAAATATGATGAAATTTGCTATGCCAGTAATTTAAAATTTGTTTATTTTGTTGAAATAATCTTGTTGGTATCAAAATTAAGTCGTCAAAGTCAAGCGCATTATTTTCCGCTAACCTATCTTGATAGCAACTATAAACTTGAGAAATTATCCGACCACGATAATTAGGCTGTTCACGCTCAAACTCTTTGGGTGATAAACCTTGGTTCTTGGCATTACTAATAGCATACCGTACTGAACGGGGTTCAAACTTTTTATCATCAAGGTCGAGTTGCTTGGTAACAATTTCCTTTATTATTGCGTTGACATCAGAATCATCGAATATAGAGAAATTTTTATTCCATTTGCGACCATTCTCATCCTGGTATTTATCTATATCCATCCTGAGAATACGCGAAAACAAACTGTGGAACGTACCGCACCACATATCTTTAATAACATTTTTATAAACGCGCGAACGTAACTTCACCTGGTCGTACTCAGGTAACAAATCATACTTTTCTCCATACTCCTGCATCGCCATGTGGTCAGCGAAGAGTTTCTGGATACGTTCTTTCATTTCCCGCGCGGCTTTATTGGTAAAAGTAACCGCTAAAATATTCTCAGGGTCAACATTGTGTTCGAGAATTAAATTAGCAATACGATAAGTCAGAGCGCGCGTTTTGCCAGAACCGGCACCTGCCACAACAAGCAAAGGCCCGCAGTAGTGTTCGACGGCACGGCGTTGACTGGGGTTGAGGTGACTAAGGAAATTAGAAGTTGTCGTCATGGACATAGTGCAATGTGTGGAGCAGACGTAGCCTCACATTAATATATAAGTATAGCTATCCGCTACACTACACTATCCTACCGGATTTTAGTTATAAGTATATATTGTATGGGCGCCTATAAAAGTGTGAAATAACCGAATTTACATAGGCGTAGGTTGGCTGGAGGAACGGAACCCAACAGCTACCCACTGGAATTACCTCAATTGTAAATTAATAAATATTATGTAGCAGCGGCGCCCTTTGGTGTGAAATAACAGAATCAATATTGTGAGAGAATTGCGGATACAGTGTGTGGAACGGCACAAATAGCTCTCCGGTTACTATTAAACTGTAACTTTAAGAATAGTAGCATTACTGCTGTATATGTCAGGCTTTTTATAGCTGTAAGGTGGGCAGTGCCCACCATACGGGGTATCAACTCCAAGCACGGTAGAATGTGCTATCCTGCCAAATTTTGGCTGTGCGTTCTTCAATAGCTGCTAGTTGTTTATTGCTGAGTTGCTCGAAAGCACGAGCTACTTTAACGTTTTCTTCTAATTGATCTACATTATCTGCAGAAATTACACAACAATGGACACCAGGCTGAGATAGGGTATAACCCATTGCTTGCTGTATTCCTGTTAAACCACCAGATTGGAATAATTTTCCGTAAGCAGGCACTTTCATAGCTATTACACCTACATTTTTTTGCCTAGCTAATGGTAAAACCGAGGATAAGAACGGGCGCGCATGATGTTTATCTGCTGCGTTTATGGGAATAAGCGTTGTGTGAAAAGGATAGCGACGCATTGCTTCAACTATTACCTCTGGTTCATGATGTCCGGTAATACCAACAAATCGAACTAACTTCTGCTCTTTAGCTTCTTCTAGAGCTTTAATTCCGCCATTTGCACTAAAGATTTTTTCGACATGTTCAGGCGAAGCAACACTATGCAACTGCCACAAATCTAGATAATCTGTATTAAGACGCTTTAGAGAACGCTCTAATTCTCGCCACATACCATCTCTGTCTTTTTCATAAGTCTTACTGGTTAAAAAAACCTTTGAACGGTAAGGTGGCAGCACTTTTCCCAGATAAATTTCATTTGTTCCGTAGCTAGCAGCAGTATCAAAATAACGAATGCCAAGTTCAAGCGCTCTTTCAATTATTGCTAAAGCATCACTTTCTCTGTCCTGTTTATCGAGTGGTGTTTTTGTACTTGCACCTCCCAATCCCAACAACGGAACTTTTACCCCAGTGCGTCCCAGCACTCTTTCGGGCATAGAAACTGGTGTTTTAGCAGCGTCGGAAGTATGGAATTGCAAGGTATCTGCTCCCACAATACTACCAGCAACAGCCATACTGGTAATTAAGAAATTGCGCCGCGTTTTTTTTGCTTTCATAAATTTCTTCGCAAGGTTGTCTTCCCCAAGCAGACCAGTCGCTACTTTGTTATGTTAGCGTACAAAAATAGAGATACTTCAACCCGTGGAATGAGTGCCGAGTTAGTGTTTTAGCTTTATTATTTAGCAATAAATAGTGAAAAGCAGTTTATCTGTTTTTGAGGTTATGGACATTAGATACAGATGGAAAAACGGCGCCGCACCAAGTCGAGACCAAGCTGCACATGAACAGCATTTGCTTGATGAAAGCCAATTCAGTAATGAACAAGATAAAAAAATTGCTGAGGAAACAGCCAGAAAAAAACTTGGTGTACCTTTGGTAACAGACGATGAAGCGCGCTCGGTGTTACCAAAAGCTGCTTCCCCAGATTCACAAGTACAATAAACATCAGCAAAATCTATTTGCTCTCAGCAGGTTTTGTCCGTACATAAAATATCTCAGTAAAAAATGTGTATAGTAGAGACGTGTAAACCGGAGGTTTTCCGGCAGGGATTAATCGCGTCTCTACCTAAATGTTTGTCCATCCTGTATTCAGGGAATAATAAAACCAAATAATTTATACACCTGTTTACATATGGAATTTTTTCAACAACTCATTTTAATACTAGGTCATATTATTGGTTTCGTTGATGGCAGAACTATTCAGCTTCAAGATAATACAGGTAAACCAGTCACTGTAAAACTTGCATGTATTACTGTACCTGAAACAACTGTACAGCGTAAGCAAGCAGAAGAAAGCTTAAGAAATATACTGGTGCCAAATACTCCCGTAGTTGTTAAAGTTATAGAACCAGTACAAAATAGTAGTATACTTGGTGAGGTGTTTGTAGATAATAAGTCTATAAATCTTCGCATGGTAGAAGAAGGCGCGGCTACTGTTGAGCAAAGAACTTTAAATAATTGTTTTGAAAGCAGAAGTCAATATTTAATTGCTGAGGCCACTGCTAAGAATAAACGTTTAGGGTTGTGGAGACAATCAAAAGTGTATTCTTTACGTGGAAAACTAATTTATAAAGAAATTCCCCCGGTTATGTCACAAGAAGCTTATTTGGGTGAAGAATTTTTTCTAATTACTGAATCTCGCTCAGGTAGTAAAATGATATTACGACCATCTGAGCAAGTTTCTCGTACACAGTTGCAGTCATTTCATAATCGACAGGTTGAAATAAAAGCTGTGTATGTTGAAGGTACTCGTCCTTCTCAAGGAAGTAGTGCTTGTCCTATTGATATTAATGGTCAATGTTTGTCTCAAGGTGCAGGCTATCGGGTTTTATCTATTAAATCTTTGTAGCACAGGCATCCTGCCTGTGCCACTTAATACTATACACGCAAGAAACGGAAAAATACGTATATTGCTGAAGTTATCAGTTGTAGCACCATTACTGGTATGCCGTACTTTAAGAAGGTTTTGAATGAAATACGGCGCCCATGTTGTTCAGATACACCCGCTGCAACTATATTTGATGATGCTCCTACCAATGTACCATTACCTCCTAACGTGGCGCCAAACATCATTGCATAGAACAAAGGCAGTACTTCTGGAGGAAATTGTCCATTAAAACCAGATTGAAGAATTTCGGCAGGTGCCATTCCTATATTAACTACATACTGTTTAAGTAGGGGCACCATTGCTACTACTAATGGAATATTAGGTACAACACTCGATACTAATCCCACAAAAAATATTAAAAATATTGAACCTAAAGCAATATTTTTCCCCAATACTGCCGCAAATACTCCAGATAAGTTATTAATTACTCCTGTCTTTTCTAAACCTCCGATTAAAACAAATATACTCATAAAAAATATGAGTGTACTCCAGTCAACATCACGAAGAATATTGTTTACCGAATCAATTTTACTATTGTGTGCAAGCAGCATTGCTAATCCGGCGCCTAAAAGAGCAACAGCAGCAGGTGAAACTGGTACAGGTAAATTTTCACCTATGACAAAAAATAGTAAAACTAGAGCTACTATTAACCCTCCTAATGCTAAAACACGTGGATGATTAATTTTTGGGTGCGGTAGCTCTTGTAAAGTATCAAGTTTTGTATTCCAAATTTTACGAAATAAAAATGGTAAGGTGGCAGTAACCGTCAAAATAGCAATTGCTCCACCGAAACTTAAGCGATATAAGTAATCGGTAAAACTTAGATTTATGGCATCACCAACAATATATGTAGCTGGGTCGCCAACAATTGTTAATAATCCTGCACTATTTGCAACAAATACTAGTAATAAAAGTAGTGGTACAAAATTTACCCCCACTTCTTCCGCCATCGGGGGAATTAATGGTGCCAGTAACATAACTGTAGTCGCATTAGGTAAAACAGCGCAAATTGGGGTTGTAATTAACACAATACCTAAAAGCAACCGTTTACCTTCACCTTTGGCTAAAATTACTAGTTGTGTAGCTAAATACTCAAAAATTTTAGTTGGTTCAAATGCTCGAACTAGAACCATTACACCAAAAAATAATGCCAAAGTACCGTGACTGTTACCAATGTAACCAACAGCGTCTTTTAAAGTCATGACATTGGTAAAAACAAGCAATAATGCACCTAATAAAGTTGCAATTGTCAAGTGTACCCACTCAGTCATGATTAAAAAAATAACGCACAAAAATGTGATAATGCTGACTAATGCTTGCCAATTTTCCATCGAATACCCCTAATTAACTATCAAATTTATGAGAATCTCTGATAAGATGGTCTCATATTAGTTAAAAAAAACCACCTTGAATAGGTAGTTGTTTTGCACTTTTTGCATTTTTTTAATTTTTATGACATCTAAAACTTGAACTAATCATCTGCGGTAAAGTTTTGTTCAAGAAAATTAAGAGCATAGTTACGAAGTTCATAATACTCTTTTGAGTTTCGCATTTCGGCTAGATTTCTTGGATGAGAGAAGGGTACATCTAAAATTTCACCGATATTAGCACTAGGTCCATTAGTCATTAGAACAATGCGGTCAGACATGTAGATAGCTTCATCGACATCGTGAGTAATCATCATTACCGCTTGTTTGTTATTTTCCCAAATATCTAACACTTGACGCTGTAATTTACCGCGCGTTAATGCATCTAAGGCGCCAAATGGCTCGTCCATTAACAACATTTTAGGACGGATTGCCAATGCGCGCGCTATACCTACACGCTGTTTCATTCCTCCCGATAATTCATCAGGGTATTTATCGGCAGCAGCAGTCAAATTTACCATTGCCAAATGCTCGTTAACAATACTGATTTTCTCAGCACGATTGGCATTTTTTAATACCTCATCTATTGCTAAACGAATATTTTCCCGCACAGTTAACCAAGGTAATAATGAGTATTGCTGAAACACCATCATTCTTTCGGCACCAGGTTTACGAATTTCTTTGCCATCAAGTAGCACTCGTCCAGTAGTAGCTTTTTCTAAACCTGCCACGATTTTAAGAAGTGTAGATTTACCACATCCCGAATGCCCAATTACAGAAATATATTCATTTTCGCCAATTGTAAGATTAACGTTATCTAGCACCACAAATTCATTGTTGTCTTGTTTACGATAAGACTTACGTAAATTGATTACTTCCAAAAATGCAGGGCTATTCAAATTTGACTCCTGGTCACTTGTTGGGTAAATGGTAGATTTCATTGTATACCTATATACGAAGATAGTGTACTAATTAGGACATGAAGAAGGACTGAGGACGGTTGGCGCGAATTTCAAAACTTTTGAGATATCCTATAGGGTCGCTGGGGTCAAATGGTTTTTTGTCAATAAAATTATCAGCAAGCTCGATTTTGTAATCTTCTTTTGGTGATTCAATACCCATTTCTGCTGTAATTTCACGATACAAGTCTGTTCGCCATGCTTTGCGCGCTAGCAGTTCAGCATCTTTGGGAAATCCTTTATTTTGTCCCCATCTTGTAGCCTGTGTCATTAACCATAAACTTTCAGACTGCCACATAAATGTTGAATGGTCGTTAGGAATATGCGCTAAAGAAGCTGGTAAATCAAAAAATATTGTTGTTTCCGGTGATGATACTATGCGTTTATTCCCGTCAAAACCACCATAATTGTATTCTCCTACGATTCCTGGACGAGTTAGCTTGGGTTTGGCGCCTGTAAATGAGCGGTCAGAGATAATTTTCGCGACTTCTTCATGGTTTTTGGGGTTGCCACAGTATCGACAAGCTTCAATCATCGCTTTAACCAACGACCGATAAGTTTTGGGATTTTCTTTAATAAACGACTCCATTACAGCAAGTAACCTATCTGGGTGTCCATGCCATATTTCGCGTCCTTGGGCAAAGGTAAAACCAATACCTTCGTTACCAGTAATGGCGCGCGTGTTCCAAGGTTCTGCCACCATGTAACCCTGCATTGCTCCAATTCGCATATTTACCACCATTTGCGGTGGAGGGACAATTATAATCCTAAACTCTTCATCTGGCGCCACTCCCGCAGCCGCAGCTAAGTAACGAACAAAATATTCGTATATAGCTGAACTCAGTACAACCGCCCAAACACGCTTTTCTGAAGGTAATTTACCAAAGTAATTACGAAAATCACGTCCAAAAGCTTCCAAATCACCCTTATATTCTTTCCACGGTCGTAACCCGGCTTGCCACATTGCTTTATTCATAGTTAAAGCATTACCGTGACGGTGAATTGTCATCGCTGCACATAATGGAGCATGACGAGCGCCTTCTGCACCTGTACGAGCGTTTGTTACAGCGCCGCACACCACAGGAGAAGCATCTAAACGTCCAAAAATAATTCCATCGCGCGATGTTCCCCAACTAGCTTCACGACTAAGGGTTACATTCAATCCATACTTACGAAAAAATCCTTTTTCCCATGCTATGGCAAATGGCGCACAATCGTTTACTGGTACATAACCAATAGTCAAATTGGGTTTTTCTAGAGTTTTGGGATTAACAACCTGTTCAATTTCTAATGCTTGCTTTGATAAACCGCGTGGCGCCCGGTTTGCGTTGACAGCGCACGAAGACAGCATAGTAGTAGCTGCGGTCGCCCCTATACCTTGGATAAAATGACGCCGCGTCCAATTATTATTTGTATTACTCATTGTAGACAGTACCTATTTACGATGGGTAACAAATTCTTGGAGTTTGCCAACAGCGTAATCAAGTAATAGTCCAGTCAAACCTATTACAAACACTGCCAGAAAAACAGAGTTTAAGTTCAGACGACTCCATTCATCCCAGACAAAAAACCCAATCCCAACACCACCTGTTAACATTTCTACTGCCACAATTACAAGCCAAGCGATCCCCAAGCTGATTCGTAAACCCGTAAAAATGTAAGGCAGACTTGCAGGTAAGATAATTTTGATAATTTGGCGCCAACGCGGCATTTCTATAACCCGTGCGACATCTATATAATCTTTGGGAACACTCGATACTCCCAAAGCTGTATTAATGATAGTAGGCCAAAGCGAAGTAATAAAAATTACGAAAATCGCTGATGGGTCTGCAAGATTAAAAATAGCTAGAGAAATGGGTAACCAAGCTAGAGGTGATACAGGTTTAAAAATTTGAATGACAGGATTAAGTGCCATCATCGCTTGCTTTGACATACCAACTAGAAACCCGACGGGGATCGCAACTAAGGCGCCTAGTCCAAATCCGATTAACACCCGACGCAAACTAGCTATTAGTAACCAACCAATCCCTAAGTTACCAGGACCCCGTTCAAAAAACGGATTCATTATATAGTCAAGATTCGCAACTAGTGCCTCTGCTGGAGTTGGCATCAATTGAGGGTTTAAAATTGCAATTAGCCACCATAACAAAATTACCCCCAAAAAGCCTAAACATGGCAGCAGAAAGCTATCGCGTAAAATAAAGGGTTTAGAACGGCGCCATACCGCTTGCCCAGCAACTGCCGCAATTGCTGCTAAATTTAATTGAAATATCACAGAGCAACCTCAACAGATTTTAGTAGGTACAAAAAATCCGAGCAGTACCAGCCGAGGATATCTGATTAAGATTGCATCACTAAAATTAATATAGTGCTATCTTTTCAGTTTCCTCTCAATGCCTACGAAGTTAGCTGACGGGCTAGAGTTGAGAGATACTCCTCTTTTTAAAGTTAAAAGTTCCGAGTGCTGAGTGCTGAGTGAACCATAACTCAGCACTCAGCACTTTCTACTCAGCACTTTAAAAAGATACGCCCCAAAATTGGTTCCTCCGTTCCGACAATTATTTTGTATACTTAGTCTTAACTCGTATAATTTATGTTGTCGAATTAGGCTGACTTACTCTAAATGTAAATTCTAACATCAATACTACTGTATACCTATCTACCTTTGGAAGTAGCATATTTATCGCTACATAGCTCTTAATTCACATTAATTTGGTTAAACACTGTTGTAATTACTCCTTAAGATAGATAAAATATTTTTTATTTATTGCTAATGACAGTTACACAGCTAAAATAATTGCAATAAAAATAATATTATTCTCAATTTTAAGAACCAATAATGAATGTTAGTGAGCTGTTGCTAGAAAAGACCGACGCAATTACAAATGAATGGGTGGCAGAAGTCCGTAAGGACAGACAGATTACTACTGCTGACAAATTGCGTTCGAGCGCTATAATTGACCATCTCCCTGACGTACTCAAGGCGATGTCACATGTACTAGTGGAGTCTCACGACGATGATATTCAAACAATTGTTAAAGCTAGTTTACAACATGGTGTTCTTAGAGCAAGACAAGGATATGACCCATCAGAAATTGCAAGGGAATATCATTTATTGAAAATAGTAATTTTTGATACTTTAGAAAAAGATTTAGTAAGTATAAACACTTTAAAAGCAATTCGCGCAATACGAATAATTGATGCAGTAATAGATGAAGCGGTAGCTCAATGTTTCAAGAGTTATGTAAGCGAACGGTTACACGAATTACAACAGTTGCAAAGTCAACTTAAATTAAATAACGAAGAATTGAATCGTTTAGTACGTGCAAATCAAGACAACGTTTCATTTTTAGCACACGAGCTAAAAAATCCCTTAACTTCTATAATTGGGTATTCAGATTTATTTTTGCGTGTACAACAACAACCACCCGAAGTTAGAGAAAAGTATAATAATTTAGCGCATATTGAGCATATATTAAACAATGGAAGGCAACTACTTCGCCTTATCAACAACGTATTAGAGATTTCGCGGTTTGATGCTGGAAAACTGAAAGTAAAAACTGCACCCACAAATGTGTGCGAAGTTATTAAAAACGTTCACGAAATGATGGAACCTCTCGCGCGTACTAAAAATCTGACAATAACAGTAGATTGTAAGGCACCAATCGAAGTTATTACAGACTCATTACAATTACAACAAATAATTACCAATCTCGTAAGCAACGCAATTCGCTACACTGAATCAGGAAGTATAAAAATTAACTGTGAACAGTTAGACAGTGAAAAATGGAGATTAGCAATAATTGACACTGGAATAGGAATAAGTAAAGAAGACCAAACAAAAATATTTGAACCATATTACCGTGTTAACCGCGAAGATAAATCTTACCCTCCCAACAGTACCGGATTAGGGCTAGCGATTGTAACAAGGCTAGTAGAACTGCTGCAAGGAAAAATAGCAGTTACATCTGAAATAAACAAAGGCTCAACCTTTGAAGTCACATTTCCTATTAAAATATTGGATACGTAACGTTATAGTTAGTAAGGAACTATCTTGATTATTGTGTATGATTACCACAGTATCGGCGCCTGAAACGGTGTTAGAGCAACTGAAATGGCGTTACGCTACCAAAAAATTCGATGCAGACAAAAAAATTCCCACTGATGTGTGGAAAGTACTAGAGCAAAGTATGGTACTGGCGCCGTCATCGTTTGGACTACAGCCTTGGAAATTTTTTGTAATTAATAACCCAGAAATTCGCGCTTTTCTTTTACCACATTCATGGGGACAAGCGCAAGTAGTAGACGCATCACATCTAGTAGTATTCGCAATTAAAAAAGATATTGATGCAGCATATGTAGACCGTTACGTCGCTCGGATGGCAGAAGTTCAGCAAGTACCTGTAGAAAACTTGGCAAAATTTGCTGGAGTAGTCAAAGGCTTCATGGAAAAACCCCCATATCCTTTAGACTTAAATGAATGGTCAACCCGACAAGTTTATATTGCGCTGGGGCAATTCATGACCACCGCAGCAGTATTAGGTATCGACACCTGCCCAATGGAAGGATTTGTACCCTCTAAATACGATGAAGTACTAGGACTACCAGAACAAGGGTACGCTGCAGTTGTCGTATGTCCCGCAGGGTATCGTTCCGCTGAAGATAAAAGTGCAGAAAGACCCAAAATTAGATTTGAGACACAAGATGTCGTGCAATATATAGACTAATCCTTATATTGTAGGTTGGGTGCAGGCTTTGCGTTCATGTAGTGTTCCGCAGGAAAAGCCAACAATCCAACCTACAATGTTTTAAAGAACTTATATATTTTTCAATAAACAGACCAAATTGAGAATAAAACTATTGCATCCTTTGAGATAAATTAATAATTAGTAAGGTGGGCACTGCCCACCACATAATAAAATAAGCTTTTCAGTCTTTGTAACCCATACCAACGTGAATAGCAAACGCGGCGCCTACTCCCCCACCCAACCCTGTCGTCATTCCTTTAACAGTTCTATATAGCGTATCTTCCGTCAAACATTGAATATTATCATTACAGCTAGGTTTATTAGTAAAACCTGATACCCCCCCCACTACTAGCCCTGCCATCGCGCAGCAAGTAACAAACATAAGAAGGCGCTTTTCATTTTGATTTACTGTCATTGGTTACTCAAACTTTGTATATTGAACTACATTTTCGGGAACATGGCGCCTGAGAATCATAAAAATCATCACAGGAATTAGATAGATATCATTCGATAGATAGATGCCTAGTAAAAACACCTCTATTATTTATAACGGCACACATGACACATTAGCAACCACTAGTGTTCCCTATTTTTCGTAAAAACCTTGATAAAAATTTAGAAATACCCCAGACGCAGCATTTAAAAATAGAATCTCTTGTGGAATGGGCATCCCTGCCCGTTTTAAACTTAGGACATTTGCATTAGCGCTCACCCCACAAGAAAATTTTTGGCATTTTTTGCTTGAAAGTTAAAGTACTGCACGAAATTGGGAATACTACATTTAAGCGAGTATATAACCAAGCATCAAATATAAATATGAATGCAGACGAGCATATCCTGCAATTACCCAGTGTAGTCTTAAAAAGTAGGCAGTTACTTCCCCAAAAGTCGGCGGTATACTATGTTATAGATGAAAAATTTATAGTTTGGTACGTAGGAAAAGCAAAAAACTTATGTGAGCGTTGGGCTGGTAAGAGCCATCATAGATTACATCAATTGCAAAATCAAAAGAAAAAGCTGTTTACTATATATTATGAATTAGTAGCTGAATCACAACTTGATACCCTAGAGCAACAACGTATCGAGCAGTACAGTCCACTACTTAATAAGACAAAAATCAAAGCCAAAAAAATACGTCCAACAGAAACCTTACTGCGGGAAACATTACATACTATTGCACCATATTGTTTTATTTTAGGTGTAGAGCCTCCCAGAAACCTAGACCCTAAGTTTATTAAAGATTCACAAAATTGGGGAGATGATTGGAGAGTTGAGAAAACGGTAATATCTACAATTGTAATACACATATGTATAAATTTACAAGAATTAAATACAATTTTTAATGATTCAATGCACTCTCTGCGCTTTACCAGAAATATTTTTAAAAAACGTATTAATTTTTCAGATAACTGGACTTGTAAAGGAGATAAGGGTTATGAAATATCAACAGGCATTTTCTTACTAAAAAGACTGTTAGTTAATGGATTTGCTATAGAAATATATCAAGCTCATTCAGAAGTATTAGAATATATCAAAGATTACAATAACGTTAAACTTGCTGGAGTTGAAATTAGAGCTGTTGACGAAACATCTCTAAATAATATAATAAATAAATGTTTTGTCAGAATATTTGGATTGTATAAGTACGATGATAGCAAAGATTCTCCATATTATAAATTTTGTAATACAGTATTAGAGCGCTTAAGTCCGTACAAGCAAGACCTTATTAAAGTACTATTTAACGAGAGTATAGATATTGGCAAATTACAAATATCTACAATAGTGAGTAAGAAATTAGAAAAAAGTCAAGCTAATCAACTTGTAAATCCTGAATTATCATTAAGATTAAATAATATTCTGGTTAAGAAAGAATACTTAAAAGCACTATTAAGCGAGCGTGGTATTAATTTGAATTGTTATCAAGTAAACAAGTATTTAGAGCAAATACCTAAAAATGAAAATTTTATTGATAGCAATTATTATAAGAGAATGACTATATATGTAAAATCTTTTATTTATAACGACTTACGTGAACCAGGTTATCGCAATAGTAAAATTATTGGTAGCAAAGGTGCTAAATCTCAATCTAAAGATTTAGTTGGTTTTCCTTATGAAGAAGCATATCTGGTTGCAACAGTAGACCGTGTATTTTGGTTACTGCTAAAACCTTACCTATCAGATTTCGCAAAAGTCCAACTTAATGAAAACGAGGGGTATTTAGACAAATATTATATCTCTTATCGAAAGCAATTGGCGCCTGCGATGCTAACCATTACATTAAATGGAAAATGGAAAACAGATATTCCATTTGGTCCTCCAGATAAAACCTCTTCTTATCTAGAGGTTGTAGAGATTATTAAAAGTAGATTGCAGCAGAGCGGAATACCAAAATTAAGATGTTCATTCAAACTGACTTAATATTCTGATTTAATAGTTGCAAATCTTTAAACAAAAAATAATTAGATACTGTAATTAGAGTCTTTTCTCTGTTGTATCTGTGGTAAAAGAAATATTGGAAATGACTGCACATTTAAGGCGCCTATGTTACCGCTACAAACCTATATAAACTCCAGTCCATTAAAATGGACTTCTGCTACTAGCCTATGGCTTTTAACCATAGGCGGGTTAAAATTTGCAATGATAACGTTGGGTTCCGCAAAGCCTCCACCCAACCTACGCTAAAAATAATTTGTAGGCGGGATTATTATTTTCATCACAGTATGAATAACCGAGAGTATCTAAAAAGGCTTGCCACTCTTGCATTTCCTGGGGTGGAACTTGTATACCTACGACAATTTTGCCATAATCAGACCCATTATTACGGTAGTGAAAAACGCTAATATTCCAATTCGGACTCATTGAACTGACGAATTTCATTAAGGCGCCAGGGCGTTCAGGAAATTCAAACCTATATAATAGTTCGTTGTGTGCTAATGGTGAACGTCCTCCAACCATGTGCCGCAAATGGAGTTTTGTAAATTCATCATCGGTTAGATCTAACGTAGGGAAACCGCAATTTTCAAAAGTTTCTACCATTTTGGCTCTATCTGCGCGCTTTTGAATTTGCATCCCCACAAAAATATGGGCAATTTTCTCATCAGCGATACGGTAATTAAACTCTGTTAAATTGCGTCTACCAATGCATTCGCAGAATTTATGTAAACTTCCTGCTTGTTCAGGAATAGTCACTGCGAATATTGCCTCGCGTTGTTCTCCATATTCTGCACGTTCCGCAACAAAACGGAGACGGTCGAAGTTCATATTGGCGCCACAAGCAATAGCAATTAAAGTTTGACCTTCAATTTGCTCCCGTTCTACATATGCTTTGGCACCTGCTATTGCTAAAGCACCCGCAGGTTCCACAATCGAGCGTGTATCTTCAAATACATCTTTAATAGCCGCACAAGTATCGTCAGTATTGACTAATATAATGTCGTCTACATATTCCTGACACAACCGGAATGTTTCTTCCCCAACTTCCCGTACAGCGACACCATCAGCAAATAACCCCACTTGCGATAACCGTACCCGCTTTCCTGCTTTTAATGATTGGTTCATCGCATCTGCATCGACAGGTTCCACTCCAATAATCTTAATTTCTGGACGCAACCGTTTTATATAAGCAGCAACTCCCGATATTAACCCACCTCCACCAATTGCCACAAATATCGCGTGTATAGGTTGCTGATATTGTCGTAAAATCTCCATCCCAATCGTACCCTGTCCTGCTATCACATCTGGGTCATCAAAAGGATGAATAAATGTTAAGCCTTTTTCTGCCTCTAATTGCCGTGCATAAGTATAAGCGTCATCATAAGTATCACCATGCAAAACGACTTCACCACCGCGCGCTTTCACAGCATTAACTTTTACTTGCGGGGTAGTTACTGGCATCACAATAATAGCCCGTGTTCCTAAATGACGGGCACCGAGTGCCACACCTTGAGCATGATTTCCTGCCGATGCTGCGATTACACCTTGTGCTAACATATCTGGTGGTAGGTTCACCATCTTGTTATAGGCGCCACGCAACTTAAAAGAAAATACTGACTGCATATCTTCACGTTTAAGCAGTAGCTTATTATTAAGACGCACAGAGAGATTAGAAGCGTAATCAAGGGGTGTTTCTTGAGCTACATCATACACACGGGCAGTCAGAATTTGTACCAGATAGTCGCAAAGCATGGGTGTGAGGCAGGTAAATGCTTTCTTAAGGATAAATCATTATTCTACGACACTTATGTACCTTAAATATTACCTGGTTTCAGCCAGCTAAATAATTCTCCAACACTCAGCCTTAAATCTGTAATAAAATCAGGAGTGGGCAGTAGTAAATCTGGTTCTTGTAAAAAAATAGGCTGTTGAGACTGAGGATAAGCAATAACTGATTTTTCATCCGGGTCAACTAACCATCCCATCTGACAACCAGCTTTGAGACAGTGCAATATATTATTTATAACTTTTGTTTGGCTTTGATCTGGTGAAAGAATTTCAATTGTCCAATCTGGATGAGCAGAAAAAACATTCGCAATATCTCCCTCTTCATCCAAAGGAATACGGTTCCAAGTAAATACTGCAACATCGGGTACAATAGAGCGTCCACCAAAAGTACACCGTAGCTCTGGGAGAGCTAAAGCAATTTTTTGTTTTTCGCCAATATCATTAACTACTGTAACAAAGCGACCCTGTAATTTACTGTGTTTTCCTCTTGGCATAGGTTTTTGGATGACTTGACCATTTACGTACTCACTAGCGGGTTTAGTTTCGGGTAATTGTAAGAATTCTGCTAGTGTTAATGCTTTAGCGGGGGTTTGCACCATACATCAAAGTTTTAAGCTAAATTATATATTTATTGTTGCAAATTTTTTACATGGTAGCAAAGAAAAGATAGCTTGACTAAAAGCAGAACTAGCAATGGCAAATAATTGGGATGACGTATTAGTAGAGCAAGAAGTTACAGGCATCACAATAATAGCACGTGTTCTTGAGTGATGGGTGCCAAGTGCCACACCTTCAGCATGATTATGACCGTTAAATCTCGGTAAAAAATAACTTTAATTTCTAATCCAAACCTAGACAAGCTGTTACAAGCAATAAATATATTGACATAATTTTGATAATCATTATTTAAATGTGGATTTTACGTACAAATATTAAATTATTAATAAAATTATGGAATAGCTTTATATAGTTATGGCTAAACACTATAAAAATCAATTAGGTAGTTTCTATGTTTACGCCTATATATAGTCGTTGTTAGATAAGCTTAGGTTTCATATTAAAGAACAAGAAAAAGCTTAATCTTTAAGTTTTTTAACAATGTAAACTCATTTTAATGCATCTACCATCTTAAAGACTTTGATTTACATTACATCAGATGATTTTTAGTTATAAAATTCATTACTACCCAGTTAATGTAAATCACAGTCGTAAAGACACCTTGGAATCAAGGTGTCTCAAACTTCAATATAGTAAAACTCTTGCACTTTATGATGTTAAATCCAGAAGAATCTTTTCGTCCAATAAAAACACCTGTTTATAATTTTGGTGCATGATACGTAGCGGCCTTTGGGCATTAGTCCTGTGTCGCCTGCGAACAGCTTTAATAAGACCCATTGACCGATGATGTTCCACCAACCAAGGTATAAGTTGTAACTCTGAATTTTGTAATTGCGCGCGGTTTAAAAAATATAAACTGCGGAAAACCATTTCAACAGAAATTTGTTAATTTAATTTTTGGGAATCTCTTAATGGAATTCTGCTATTAACATGGAGATTCTCAATTCCATTTATACCATTACCCCAACAGCCGAATCTAAATTGCGACAATATACTTTTTGCCCATATTCCTCTGATAACTCGTCTGATGCTACAGGGAAGCGCGTCAATGTCGCATGTTGAATATATTCCATGAACGGGCGCCTATATTTTTCGTATATTTCAAAGCTCTCAGTTATTGCTTGCATATTATCCCAATTATTATTTTGAGCAATTTTGTAAATTTGGGTTGTAATGAAGAGTGCGTCTTCAAACCCTTGGTTGGCGCCTTGTGCCATGAAAGGAGGCATTCCATGTGCTGCATCACCTACTAATACAGTGCGTCCTAAACTCCATGTTAGTTCTGCTGCGTTGGAATGAGGCATTGCACGGTGAATATAGTAAGGACGTTGTTGCATGTTAGCAGGAGAAGATAAACGCATTAGTTGTTTGAGTTCTTCTGGAAAGCTTGCTTTTTCTAATTCTTGGAAAGCTATTTCTATTAATGCGTTTTCAGATGCATTTTGTATTGCTTCTAAGGGCAAGGCTGTGTGTAATATATATCCAATACTACCTCTACGAAATAACATTAACCTTGGGTTTTCTGTTGAAGTATTATGTACTGCGTGATTACCTATTGTTAAAATTGATGCTTCACTAAAATATTTTTCTTCTAGTTGTGCTTGTAGTTGTAATGGTATTTCAATGTCACGACAGAATATAGCAGCATATTTGGAATATTCAGGTTGTGCAAAGGCAGAATGTGAAGTGTCTTGGTAAATTGCTTTACGAACTGTAGAATTGATTCCATCTGCTGCAACTACTAGTTTCGCTCGAAAAGATTTTGTTTCAAATTGTTGAGATGGCGCCTCTACATCTTTCTCTTCTTCCCAATACGCATATAGGTTATTATTTATACTTGCATCAGATACGCAATCTATTAGTACACAGTTATTTTCTAATTCTTCCTGAATATTTACGCAGCGATTATTAATTTTTACTATGTTTTCGGGTAGTAACTCCCTCAAGGTAGTTTGTAAATTATACCAACTTACAGATACACGTCCTTCTCCATATTTTTCAAACCAGTCATCAAAACTTAAATGGGTTGAATATACGTTTTTTCCTTGTAAATCTTTATAAAGCCATACAGGTGATGGTTTCTGAGGTTGATTTTGTGGTATGGCTGCGTTTTTAACTGCTTCGTAAGCGTTAGTACTAATATATTTGATGGCTTTTAAACCATTTGGTAAAAGGTCTACTACCTGACCAACTTTTCTAAACGCGCGAGTTTGGTCGATAATTAGAATATTTTCAATTCCGCGTTGACGTAAACCAATAGCCGTTGCTAATCCAACTGGTCCGGCGCCTACTATTACAACATCATAAATTTTCATAATGTATTTACAATTCATTTTGTGGGGTGGGCATCCTTGCCCGCCTTATATTTGGAACGGGCAAGGATGCCCATTCCACAAGAAACAGTGCCCATTCTACAAGAGTTTTTTTAACCAACTACAAAGTTGACTAATTTTCCGGGTACTACAATAACCTTTTTTATCTCTTTGCCTTCGAGATGACGCTGTGCTACTTCAGAGTCACGCGCGAATTGTTCTAAACCAGCTTTATCTAAAGTAGCAGGCGCCTGTAAGTCTCCGCGTTTTTTGCCGTTGATTTGAATTACTAAGGTAATTTCATCTACAGTTAACGCATCTAACTCAAATTTCAACCATGCGTGAGTATGTACTGATTCTTTATTGCCTAATTGATGCCATAACTCGTCAGCAATGTGAGGAGCAAACGGCGCCAATAACACAATCAAAGTATTTATACCTTCAGCAAATACAGGCGAATTTTTACAATCACTATCTGCAAGCGCATTACTCAACTTCATTAACTCAGAAATTGCGGTATTAAATTGATATCCACCTTCGATATCCTCTGTAATTTCCTTAATGGCAATATGAATTGCCCGTCTTAAATCTTTCTCTGATTTGGTTAATTCGTTTTTATTGACTTGTTTTTTGACTTTACCAGCAGCAATATACTCTGTAACCAGGCGCCATACCCTATTTAAGAAACGAAATTGTCCTTCAACATCCGCTTCGTCCCATTCTAAATCTTTTTCTGGTGGTGCTTTGAACAATATAAACATGCGCGCGGTATCAATACCATATTTGGCAATGACATCTTCTGGTGCCACACCGTTACCTTTAGATTTGGACATGGTAGCGTAAACAAGCTGTAAAGGTTCGCCTGTTTTAGGGTCGCGGGGGTCTTCTGCATTAACTAAACTCGTAGGAACCCACTTATCTTTATCTGATTTATTAGGGTTCATATAAGTTAAACCTTGTACCATTCCTTGGGTTAACAACCGTTGGAAAGGTTCGTCAAAATTCAATAAACCTCTATCGCGCAATACTTTAGTAAAGAACCGCGAGTACAACAAATGTAAAATCGCATGTTCGATACCACCTACATATTGGTCAACGGGCATAAAATCGTTGACTCTACTGGCTTCAAATATTTTGTTCTCGTTTTTGGCATCGGTAAACCGTAAGAAGTACCACGATGAATCAATAAAAGTATCCATCGTATCGGTTTCTCGTTGTGCTGGTGTACCACAACTTGGACAAGGTACATTTTTCCAACTTTCCAAAGAAGCCAATGGCGAACCACCACGACCTGTTAACTCAACATTATCAGGTAACTGTACAGGCAAATCTTCTTCAGGAACCCCAACGGCGCCACAATTAGGACAGTGAATAATAGGTATAGGGGCACCCCAGTAACGCTGACGCGAAATTAACCAGTCACGTAAACGATATTGAATACGCGCTTTACCATAACCTTGTTTTTCTGCATACTCAACTATAGCTTTCTTAGCATCACCCGAAGCCATACCATCAAATTGCTGTGAGTTTACCAACACACCAGCTTCAGTATAAGCAGCCTTCAACTCACCCTCTTGTGGAACAGGCATCCTGCCTGTGTTTTCCGCTACAATTACAACTTTAATTCCCAAATTTTGGTCTTTAGCAAATTTAAAATCGCGTACATCATGTGCAGGTACACCCATTACGGCGCCTGTACCATATTCATACAGTACATAATCAGCAATCCAAATAGGAATTTCTTCACCTGTAAATGGATTTATTGCCTTACCACCTGTAGATATACCGCGTTTAGGTTTATCTTCAGCAGTACGTTCCATTTCGCTTTGGTTGCTAACTTCCTGTACAAAAGCTTCGACTGCTGATTTTTGTTCTAAAGTAGTAACTTTCTCTGTTAATGGATGTTCTGGTGCCAACACTACATAGCTAACACCGTAAACTGTATCAGGACGTGTTGTATATACAGCTATTTTTTCATCGCTGCCAACTATGGGAAACTCTAAATAGGCGCCTGTAGATTTGCCTATCCAGTTAGCCTGCATTAATTTGACACGTTCGGGCCATCCTGGCAACTTATCGAGGTCGTTTAATAACTGCTCGGCATAATCAGTAATCTTCAAAAACCACTGCCGTAATAATTTTCGCTCAACAATGGCGCCGCTACGCCACGAACGTCCATCAATAACTTGTTCGTTTGCTATTACAGTTTGGTCTACGGGGTCCCAATTTACCGCAGCTTCTCTTTGATAAGCTAAACCTGCTTCAAAAAACTGTAAGAAAATCCATTGTGTCCATCTGTAATAATCGGGCGAACAGGTAGCAACTTCACAGTCCCAGTCAATTGAATAACCGAGACGCTTTAACTGTTGCCGCATTTGTTCAATATTTTGATAAGTCCACTTTGCTGGAGGAACACCCCTGTCAATAGCAGCATTTTCCGCAGGTAAACCAAAAGCATCCCAACCCATCGGATGTAGAACCCGATACCCTTGCATTCTCTTGAGGCGCGCGATAGCGTCAGTTATGGTGTAGTTGCGGACATGACCCATGTGCAAGCTTCCCGAAGGATACGGGAACATAGACAGCGCATAAAATTTTGGCTTGTCGCTATCGGTGACAGTCTTGTCTAAGCCAAGTTCAGTCCATGTGTTTTGCCATTTTTCCTCAATGTCTGCTGGGTTGTATCGAGACTCCACTGCTAATACTCCTAATGCGTTAATCTTATTAATCTTAGTTTCTGCTTTGTTATTGTGACATAATATTTTAGTTATTATTGATGATGGAACGCTGTAGAGACGTTACATGTAACGTCTCTACAGCGTGATGTGTAACGTTGTTATTCTTCAATACGTTGATTTTCTCTTTGTAAAACTTTACGCAACCAAGGCGCCGGATTTCCTTTTACTGCTATTAATAATCTATCTAAAATGCCAGTAATTTTTTCTTGGTCTAATTCTGGTGTCATTGGCGTGATACCGTTTTTTATTAGTTTCGCTGCGGGCACGGCGCCGATTGAAGTGGTATAAACTATTGTACAGTTATTAAGTGCATTAATTACAGTTGCTATATCAGTATCGCTCTCACCTTTATTTACCCTCAATATATTATCTTTATTTTTATAACTATATTGGGCTGTTTCAGGTTGCTTTTCTACGCAAATAGTATCTACAAAATGATACCCAGATTTTGATATTTCGTAGATATCAAATTTTTCGGCACTCCCAAAGTCGGAGTTTATATTGACTTTATCTGTTGTAGCGAAGGCAATTTTCATTTTCTGCTATCTTATGAGGATGGTATATAGCTATTAAAATTTTAGGATTTATCACACTTCTACAAAAATTATCATAGATAATTATTTATGTTAACCGCGAAATTACATAATATTATTCTAGAGAATACGCACCAATCTCTCTTTTTCTGCGTACTCTGTGTCTCTGTTGTAAAAATATTTACCGTATTTGTTATTTTGCTTGGGTTACACAAAGCCGGAACCCAACCTACAATCTACTAATTGTTTGTGAGGGTTAATTGTGATTAAGGTGTTTGTTTATGGAACTCTCAAACCGGGTGAAGAAAATTACACAAAATATTGTGCGGACAGGGTTATTGATTCCCTGCCCGCTTTTACAATGGGTAAGCTTTATACCCTTCCACAGGGATATCCGGCAATGACGCTGGGGAATAGTCCTGTTTGGGGTTATATGCTTTCTTTTGCTGATTCAGATATTTTGGCTGAACTTGATGAGCTTGAGGACTATCACCCCTCTAGACAAAGTTCAGAAAATCTCTATAATCGTCGATACATTAATATATTCAGTCAAGACCACACAAATACTACTCCTGGACGTCCGCAACGCATCGGCGAAGTTTGGGCTTATCTTATGGAAGAAGAGCTTGTTCACCAGTTGGGCGGAACTTTACAGGATGATGGTTTATGGAGTGCTTTCAGACAGTAAATTTTCCTAGTATAGGCTTTAATTATCAGCTTTAATTAATTAATCAGCTTTTAATATAATCCGTTTTCAGCGTTGGGTGTTTGCCGCTGCCTTTCAACTGGATTTGGTGCCACTTCTGTTTTAGGAATTGGAAATATTGGCTGGTTAAGGGCAACCATCAATGTTTTAGGTGAAGCATTGAGTTTGGTGGCAATAGGTTGTGATGCGGGCTGCGATGCAAATTGAATAACTCTTGAATCGCCAGAGAATATCCCTGATAAGGCGCCGAAAGCACAAGCTGCAATTGCAGCTCCCCCAAACATTCCTGCTAATTTTAGACGCCGACGCTTTAGTTTACCTAAAACCTGCTCAACTGTTTCTTCAACTGGCTGTTGCGACTCTGGGATTGGTAGAGTTCGCAAAGATTGCCGTAATTTTAACAGTCGAGTATAAAGTGTTTTGACTGACTGGTCGTTTACCAGCCACTCTTCCACTTGTTTGCGTTCTGTTGCTGTTACCTCACCATCGAGGTATGCACTTAATAACTCGAAGCGGTCACGCTTCACCATATCCATAGCACCCGTAAAATCATTGGTATGCTTTACATCCCCTTCTAACAGGTTTTGATTTTCCTGCGAGTGAGAACGGTCATTAAATTGCGAATTAGTATTCATATTAACACCATTACCAATTCAAACACGGGTAAATAAATCGGACAAAGGTGAGAAATTCTGGCTATTTCTTTCGGCAGAAGCACTCGATTAATCTCTAACTTTTTTTAATTTATTATACAATCCTGCTCTCAAGTAATAATGGTTAACCATTACTACTTATGCATCAAGATAGCTTTGCAATTGTGATTGCAGCCTTGTACGAGCGCGCGCAATGCGAGATTTTACTGTACCTAAAGATACACCTGTAATCTCAGCAATTTCTTCGTAAGCCATGCCTTCGATTTCTCTAAGGACTATTGTAGTCCGGAATACTTCGGGCAGATCAGCGATTGCGTCACGTAATTGTTCGTAAAATTCACGAGTGGTTAATTCTTCTTCCGGACCTGGTGTATCACCAGCAATTTCCCAATCCATTTCGCCGTCTTCTACCGAGCGGGGAGCATCAAGCGACAGTGGACTAACAACCCGTTTGCGCTTCCGTAACTCGTCATAAAACAAGTTCGTGGCAATTCGGCTCAACCAACCCCGGAATTTAGCGGGTTCTTGCAGTTTGCTGATATTGCGAAACACTCTTATCCAGACTTCTTGAGCCAAATCAGCTCTATCTGCCCAGTCAGGAGCTAGGTGGTATAAAACTCTCTCTACCTGAGATTGATAACGACGCATTAGTTCCGCAAAGGCAGCACGTTCAGGCCGCAGTCCTTCTTGACAGCGTAATATCAAATCGTGGTTTGAGAGTTTGTCAGCTTGCACTTCCTTTTGTTCCGGAAGCCTGGTATCGATTTGCGACCAGGACACAGTAATCGATTGACTCATAGATCGTACTGGCTTTTTAACATCCCTATCTATTAGACATCCTAATTACTCAGTTGTTCCTGGGGGTAGTGACGGATTTTAGACTGTAACACCGATGTATCTAAATTGTGCCAATTTGATTTAATGTAAAAGATAACTCTTTGGCTATCTAGCTTTATATGTAAAAGGTTTCTTACATGTAAGTGCTATTGAGTGCATACAGAAATGATACTTACTTCGATGCAGCAGTTGTAACGTCATTCCTTCAGGAAGGCACCTTTTATTAGGATGGTCTACATATACTTTACATCTCGAAGAGAAACCGGGCTTCTTGTAAAGATTTTACTAAAAAATTTAATTCTTCATATAGAAGCCCGGTTTCTTACTTTTTATTTTGTGGCACAGATACCAAAATTGTACTAGTTTGCTCTACTTGCGCTTTCTGCTGAAAACTTGTATCTGTATTAGTACGCTCTTGTTGTCGAGTCTCTAAACACAGGTTCAGCGAAAATGTAATTGTAATCGCTAGCAATAATTTTTTAAACATAATTTTTCTCCCACCCACACCAAAGTATGATTGTCTGCTACGCTAACTGAGTTCCTGGGAGTTTATGTTCTTAGCAAATGTTTTAACTTGTCTTAACTTGTTGAAACTTAAATAATCCAGAACCAGTTAACGCGGCGCTTACGGTCTACCCTCACAATTCTAGTGTGCCCTTTCCCTTTACCATATTCGTAAGGAAATCAAAAAAATATTATAAATTTTTTATGTTGGGCACTAAATTCGGATACAACAAATCTAGATAGATAGTTAGTCTTGATAAATAAGCGTCGCTTATTGTATTTAATGTGTATGTAGTTTGAAAGTGAGCTTCTTCGATGGTCAAAAATGAATCTATAGCGCGCATAGTCATGCTACTTTGCTTTAGTACTGCCTTACTAACGCTCGCAGTACGCTGGCATATTTCTAGCTCAAATCGTGCGATGATGCCAGTGGCAACTCGTTCCGAGGCGCCACTTAAAAGTGAAGCTTCACTGGTAGAAAGATTTACAAGCTTTCTCAAACAAGGTCAAATAAGAGCAACAGCAGGAGATGCAGCAATAGCTACATCTCTCGATGTCAAATTGACCGGGCAAAAATCTCAACAAGCATTGAACTCAGAGCTGCGCTTGGTTGTAGATTTAAGTAATCGAAGAGTTTATGTGTATCAAAAAGGCGAGGTTATTGCTAGTTATCCCACAGGTATTGGTAAAAAAGGTTGGGAAACTCCGACAGGTATATTTAAAGTCATGCATAAACAACATGACCCTATTTGGCGCCATCCAATTACTGGCAAAGTGTTTTCTCCAGGTGAAGATAGTCCTCTAGGAGATAGATGGATTGGCTTTTTATCAAATAAAGATGGGGAAATAGGGTTTCATGGAACACCAGACGAGACATTAGTAGGAAACCCAGTATCTCACGGTTGTCTCAGAATGCGTAACCCCGATGTTCGGATGCTTTACGACCAAGTTAAAATTGGAACAGTCGTTGAAGTTCGCCATTAAGACTGCGCTTTTTGCTCAAACGCAGGAGCATAAGCTTGAAGCAAGGTGCTAACTTGACGCAATACCTCATTACCTGTGTTCTTAGGAGTCAACACAGTTTTATCATCGTTAGGTCTGTCGAGGTTACGCGCTATTGCTTCACTAACTTGTTGGCTAATTAACTCTTGCAGTTCAGTTTTAGCACGCGCACGTTGCCAACTGGCGCCTTCTTCGGTAGTCGCATAAAGCGGTGGAAGACGGTTGAGTGCGTAAGCTGCAATGTCACCAACATCTAAAGACCCTTCGCTTGTTGCTTCAATTTCGGCGACGCGGGCAACTGCTTCAGTCAATACCAAATCTTCCATGACGTTGATAAACTGTTTGCGAGGTACCGCCACTACCTCACCTGTTAATAGTGACCCCATTAAGCGGTCTAACGCCATGTACTCTTCAATTGACAATTCTGACGCATGGTCGCAGATTCGCCCAACTTCAGCTTCCATAGCAGGTGTCAAATAACCATCTTGGAGAGCTTGTTCTACAATTTTTCCTATACTCATACTACTCATCTTTTTTTTAGCCACCCAAGTTTAGGTAGGGACGGTATCAATCGAATCTATAATTGCTTACTAAAAGTCAATTGTAAACAGTCTACATGTAAATTATGTAGCAAATATGCATCTGTGTACATTTTTACTTCATAATTTACTTTGTCACTTCATTTATAACTTACTTTTCAGCAGTGCCATTTAGCCAAGGCATTGGGTCAACACTTTTGCCATTAACATACAAACCCCAGTGTAAATGGGGACCTGTCGAGGCGCCTGTGGAACCAACTGTACCTATTTTTTGCCCGGGCTGTACAAAATCGCCTTCTTTGACTGAAATTTGTTTGAGGTGCATAAAAATACTTGCTACCCCTTGCCCGTGGTCAACACCAATCACATTACCGTGAACTTTAAAGCCTTGTGCTACAGTTCCTACTAATACAACACGTCCCGCTGCTGGTGCTACAACCGCAGAACCAGAGGCGCCTGCATAATCTAGCCCGCGATGATAATAATCATTCGCAAACACTCCATTATAGTAGCGTCTAACACCGTATTGTGTACTCATCCGTCCTTGGTTAGGTCGCTTAAAACTACCTTTCCAAAACTTTTCAGGAGTACGCACTTCACGGAATTCACGCGCACGTCGAAGTTCTAGTTCGGTTGCTTTAACTCCAGCTTTACCAGGTGGTAAATTAATCCGCTGTACTGGAAATTTACGGGCACCGACTTGGAGTTTTAAATTTTTAGTTTCTCCACCACCACTTACTTTTACTGTGCGTCCACCTGGCTTTTCCAAGGGGGTAGTAGGAATAAATGCTCGATATTTATTTGGAGCAATTTCATATGCCGTATAAGTCTCTTGACCACTACTAACAGTTACATTGCCACCATTGGCTGGATTATCCAAGCTCACAATTACCGAAATCGTATCCCCTAATCGCGGAGACTGTGGAGTCATTTGTACTTGTAAGGCTTTAACAGGTGAAGACAAAACTATTGGCATTGCTACTGCCAACGTCACGCTGGCAACAGGGAACACTTTTTTGAATCCAGCTATGGAAGCATTAAACTGATTACTTAAGTTACTAATACGGTTTGTCGTAGTCATAGATTTACACAACACAATATTGCCTTTGCGGTACTAAAGACCGAATCATCGGGTACAGTGTTTCCCACAAAAAGCAGATGTTTGTACACGGTCAAATTAGTTAGTAATTTAAACCGTCCATAATATTATGTATAAATTCTGTACAAAAGCAAGGTTTTTAAAAGTTTTAATTTTTACGAATATTTACGAATATACGTCTTTATTCAAATTAGACTTCAAATACAACCATGTTTTAGCTGAGTGGTGCTAATTCCTCGTTTCGCGCCAGTTTTCCATCTTCCATGTGAACAATTCGGTCGGCAATATCTAAAATGCGGTTGTCGTGGGTTACAAGCAAAATCGTACATCCTTGTTCTTTGGCAAGGGTTTGCATTAAATTAACAACATCCCGACCAGATTTACTATCAAGTGCAGCAGTCGGTTCATCTGCTAGAACAATTTTTGGATGACCCACAAGTGCCCTCGCAATAGCGACTCGTTGTTTTTGTCCTCCCGATAAATCATCTGGAAAATAATTGGCACGGTGTCCTAAACCAACTTGCTCTAACATCAAAGCTGCACGTTGATTCATTTCTCTGGGTGAAATACCTTTATGAACCTCTAAACCCATCCGCACGTTTTGTAATGCCGTTAAACTTCCATGTAAATTATGTGCCTGAAAAATATAACCGTGCTTACGACGCGCTTGTGTAAGTTGTCCTGCACTGGCACCAACTAATTCGTTTCCTAGAACACGTAAACTACCCGACTGTGCCGAACGTAAACCACCAACTAAAGTTAGTAGTGTAGTTTTGCCCGAGCCAGAGGGACCCGTCATAATAATAATATCGCCCCGTCTAATTTCTAGGCTAATGTCATATAAGACCTGCTTACGCAGTTGACCCGACCCAAAAAAATGGTCAAGATTTTGAACCGAGATAACAGATTCCATTTCCATCAAATTTTCCATATTTCCCCTTTACCTTCTTTAAAACATATCGGCTGGGTCAGCAGATTGGACTTTACGTGTAGCAATGGCGCCAGAAATCATACACATAATAATTGTCATAACTTGCACCTGAATTGCACGTGAAACCGTCATTATGACTGGTAAGTTTGTTGCATTACGAGTCATTGCATATAGTCCAAATGATACAGTTACACCTGGTAAAAACCCTAGTACAGCTAAAATTATAGCTTCTTCAAATACTACACTTAATAAATACGAATTTCGATATCCCATTGCTTTAAAAGTCGCATACTCTTTCATATGAGCATTAACGTCAGTAGAAAGCACTTGATAAACAATAATCACACCGACCAAAAATCCCATTCCCACCCCAAGGCTAAATATGAAACCTATGGCAGTGTTTGTTTGCCAATATTCTCTTTCAAACGTAATAAACTCTTCTTTTGTTAAAACTCGAACATCATTACCTAAGTAAGAACGTAATTGATTGGCAATTAATACTGGGTCTGTATTTGGCTGTAACTGTAATAACCCCAAACTGACACTGCCTGCATCACGGCGAGGAAATAATCTCAAGAAATTTTGGTCGCTGGTCATCAAAGTTGTATCGGCAATAAATGAGGCGCCAACTTTGAACAGTCCACTAACTTTAACTGTACGTCTATCAATTTCTGCACTAACAGATTTACCAGTGTCAACTGTTGATATCATTTCAGCATAGTCACCACGTCCTGCACGGTCAAACAAAACAGTGTCAGGTAACTTAATTTTGCTAAGTTGGCTTATAACTTCGGGTAAATCAAAAGCTGACTTATTTGGCTGAAAACCTGCCACAAGTACCGTAGCTTTTTTACCCGTCTGAGGATTTTTCCAATCTAAAAAATTAACATACATCGGGTCTGCTGATTTTACCCCAGGTATATCCATCGCTTGAAAAAGGCGCCTGCGAGTAAACGAGGACATATTAGCCAAATTACGTGCTTGGGGACTAATCAAAAAAATATCAGCTTGCATACTACGGTGTAACCGAGTATTACTATCAAATAACGCCGACTGAAACCCAAGCTGCATAAACATTAATACATCAGCAAAAGCAATACCTGCCAATGCTACTAAAAACCTACCTTTTTCGTGAGTTAGTTGTAACCAACCCAGTGGAGTGCGACGCTGTAATTCTTGAAACATGTTAAATTCTAAATCATTAAAAATTTTTATTACAATTGAATTACTGTTTGCACTTGCAAATTTGTAAATCTAGCTGCTTGTAAGCTCGACATATCATCAAGTTTGACATGGACTTCAATAATGCGAGAGTCAATATTGCTGGATGGGTCAGCGTTAACTATGTTTTGACGTTGAACTTGATATCCTATCCTGTCAACAGTTCCTTCTAACTTTTGGGGTAACGAGTCGCTAGTAACTTGAACTTTTTGTCCTTTGCGTATTTTACTAATGTCACTTTGATAAACTTCAGCAACTGCGTACATTTGATTCGTTTCGCCAAAGTCCACTACTCCCTCGTTTCCTACGGTTTCACCCGCACGGGTATTTATCTTTAAAATTCTGCCGTTTTTAGGCGCCCGAATATAAGCCAAAGCAAGTTCAGCACGAATACGTTCAACGGTTGCCACTGCACTTTCAATTTCAGCTTGAGCAGCAGTAACATCGGTTGGACGTATTTCCGCAGTTTGTGCCAAAGTTCCCCTGGCTTCATTAATTTGTTGTTGTGTACTGGCTATAGTTTTGTCGCGAGTAGCTTTCGCTTCGTTAATTTGTTGTTGCTGTGTAGCTATAGTTTTATCGCGATTTGCTACTGCTTCTTTTATTTGTTGTTCTAATGTCGCAATTGTACGACTTAAAGTTGCTTGACTTTCTAATAACTGTTGAGTTGACGTTTCAGCACTTAACCTACGTCTATCTACTTCTTGACTAGATATAACACCTTCTTTATATAAACTTTCATAGCGTTGCACATCAGCAGTAGCATTACGTCTTTCTGCTGCGATGCGTGCGACTGTTGCTTTTAGAGCTTGCCTTTGTCCAGTTAATTCTGCTTCTAAACGGTCTATTGCGGCTTGTTGTGTTGCTGAGTCTCCTTTTAATTGGGCTTCAAGTCGGGCAATTGTTGCTTGTTGTGTTCTTATATCTCCTGTTAATTCTGCTTGTAAGCGATTAATTTCTGCACTTCGCGCCGTTAATTCTCCTTGTTTGGCGCCTGCTCTTACCTGTCCTAATTGTGCCCTGGCGACAGCAACTTTTTTTTCTGCCTCTCGCATCGATGCTAATAGACGGTCGCGGTTTTCCATCACCGCTATTGCCTGTCCTGCTCGAACGACATCTCCCTCTTTGACTAATAATTGCTCAACCCTGGTACCTTGATTGGATGTTGGCGCCGTTAACTTTATAACCTCACCTTGAGGCTCAAGCCTTCCTAACGCTGTAACCGTAGTTACCTGGGGAGCCGCCACTGCAACAGGTTTTGGAGCCGACGCTTCCCGAACCCGATTAGTTATAAAAATTCCAATACCTCCAGCAATTAAGGCACCAATAATTAACTTAATAATTAATGGGCGCCTGGGTTGAGGTGATTCGAGCTTGTGGTTTTGCACCATAGAACCGCCCTGTGGTTGTATATACTAAACCGTTTAGTCTTATAATATAGCTAAACTAAACCGACTAGTTCAGATGAATAAATCAGAAGTTCTTATATTTCCTGGCTTTACTTCGGTATATAAAAATAGTTCATGCTAACGAATAAAACGGTAGTTTATCTTTTGTATTTTTCCGGTAGCGGTAATTATTTTATGTTAAACGTAAATAACTACTGTTAATTTAAATACCCGTTGTTACTTAGAATACGGTCATTTAATTACTATTTAACCGTGTTAAGTATAAGATTTACTAATG
The DNA here is from genome assembly GCF_019977735.1 of Calothrix sp. PCC 7716. Taxonomy (GTDB): domain Bacteria; phylum Cyanobacteriota; class Cyanobacteriia; order Cyanobacteriales; family Nostocaceae; genus Dulcicalothrix. The sequence continues at coordinate 9,960,945 of NZ_AP025018.1, forward strand.
AGTCTTGTGTTGTACTTACATCTGAATACACTTTTAACCATTGTTATTTTTTTACAAAATGTAATTTTCTGATAGTTATAGTCAAAACCAAAAATGCACTAACACAATTCAATAATTGATTGTGGGTAAATGTATAGCTAATTTTTGAAGTGATGATGTGTTGGTTAATATATTAAACGGAACGTATTAGTAATGGCACGTATAAAAGCGAGAGAAATTGAGCGCGAGACGACTTTAGAAAAAATAGAGAAAATATTAACAGGTGCCATGCAAGAGTTTCTTGCACATGGGTATGCAGGTACAAGTATGGATAGAGTTGCAGCACGTGCGGGGGTGTCTAAAGCAACAGTATATAGCCATTTTCACGATAAAGAAAGATTATTTAAAGCTTTAATTCAACAATCCGCTCACAAAAAATTTGAAGATTTATTTGATAATCTCCCACTTGAAGGAGAGCCTGAAGTGGTATTGCGACATTTAATTACAACCGCACTACATCGAATGATAAACGATAAAGAGCATCAAGCCTTCGTTCGGATATTAATAGGAGAATCTGGACGTTTTCCTGAATTAGCCAAAGCGTGGATTCACGATATTATGACACCGCCACTTAAAATTATTTGTGAATATCTAAATAAACACCCAGAATTAAATATACCCGATGCTGAAGCGACAGTACGAATGATGATTGGCTCAATGGTGCATTTCATGATGACTCAAGAAATACTCCACGGAAAGGAAATTTTTCCAATGGAAACTGACCGTATGGTTGAATGTTTAATGTATCATATATTTAAAAATTAATTTGGTAATATTTTTTACTATAGAGACAAGTATTAGCGACTAAAGATATAAACAAACTATCTGTCCAATGTAACTTTAAAACTATCCAATACAAAACAGCCTCAGCCAACATTGTGGCACTAAATGCCAATATAATCAACCAATAAAACATTAAATTAGAAGGCATCATATTCCCAATGGGTTAATCTTGTAAACTTCCGGAAAGGACTCAAAAAATAGTGGTGTAGTAATTAGTAGTCCACAGAGGTAAAAATACTATGCCAGTACACACTAACTCATATCCTATACTACAACTTGGTTCAGAAGGCGCCAAAGTAGAAGAGTTACAGCGGTTGTTAATGCCAAGACTTCCAGGACCAGACCGTTTTCCAGTTAATGGTATTTTTGGCTCTGAAACCGAACATGCAGTAGAGACAGCACAGTACCAATTTTTTCTCAAGCAAACAGGTATTGTTGACGAAATGCTTTGGAAGTCACTATATGCTAAAGCACCTGTAAATAAACCAGTACTGCGTCGCGGCGCCAAACATGAACTAGTAGCAATGGTACAAGAAGTCCTGAAGGATAATGGATTATATGGTGGCGCCATCGATGGTGACTTTGGTGCAGGTACAGAAACTGCCATTAAAAATGTACAGCGTAACCGCCGTTTAACTATTGATGGTGTTATCGGAAATCAAACTTGGAAAGTTTTATGTGATATAGCTACCTTTGTAACTGTAAATTAATACTTTTTATAGTACAAAAGCTCATTTAACCTTGCTTTCCTGCACGTTTATTAACATAAATAGTATAAATTTTAGCTTCGGCTATACCATAGAGATATAAAAGTTTGTATGCTGAGACTAATAGTCTTAATAATTCGTTAAAAACTGTGCAAGAAGATTTCAGATTAATAATTGATTTGGTTTCAGTTCTCGCTGTTGCTGCGTGTGGTGGTTTATTTGCTGCACTGTTGCGACAACCTGTATTGCTGGGGTACCTTATTGGCGGGATGGTCGTAGGTCCCACTGGACTGGGGCTAATAAAAGAATTAATTCAAGTCGAAACATTGGCACAGTTCGGTGTGGCGTTTCTGTTATTTGCGTTGGGAGTAGAGTTTTCGCTGGCAGAACTTAAGAAGGTTCAAGGTATCGCACTTGGGGGAGGTGCCGCCCAGATAATTCTAACAATAGCAGTTACGGTTTTGGTGTGTGGATTTTCAGGTTTTTGGGGAACCTTGCCAGCGAAGGGAGTATTTTTAGGGTCTATACTTTCTTTATCTTCAACTGCGGTTGTTCTCAAATGCTTAATGGAGCGTAATGAGACAGAAACACCTCACGGACAAGTTCTGTTGGGTATATTGGTTGTACAAGATTTAGCGCTAGGTTTAATGTTAGCAGTGTTACCTGCTCTCGATAAACCACCCGAATTAATAGGGGTAGCGGTATTAATGGCGCTCGTTAAAATTGGGTTGTTTACAGCAGGCGCCGTTGCTGTGGGAAAGTTCGTAATACCATCATTATTAAGGTTACTTGCGCGTACTGAGAGCAAGGAATTATTTTTATTGGGTGTGGTGGCGCTGTGTTTAGGAATTGCTCTATTAACCGAATATTTGGGACTTTCGATTGAAATGGGCGCCTTTGTTGCAGGGTTGATGATATCAGAAGTTGAATATGCTGACCAAACGTTAACATACGTGGAACCCTTGCGGGATATTTTCGCAAGCTTGTTTTTTGTTTCTATTGGGATGTTAATTGACCCCTTATTTCTATGGAACAACCTGGAATTAATATTGGGATTGGTTGCTTTGGTATTAGTAGGCAAGTTTTTCATCGTCACACCAATCGTTAAATTATTCCGCTATCCATTGAAGACGGCAATTATAGCAGGTGTTGGGCTAGCGCAAATAGGGGAATTTTCGTTTGTACTTGCCAGTAAGGGTCAAGCTTTAGGTTTGGTATCGCGTCGCATTTATTCACTGATTTTAGGCACAACAGCAGTTACGCTGATTATTACACCATTTTTATTGCGGTTAATACCAATTGTGTTTGACTGGATAGAGTCAATACCTTGGTTGAAACCATATATTAGTGGTGAAGTGGGTCCCATAGAAGTTTCGGAAGATTTACCCTACAAAGACCATATAGTTGTTTGTGGTTATGGGCGGGTTGGTAAAAACCTGGTTAAATTGTTACAGATGCACGATTTGCCATTAGTCGTAATAGACCAGTCAGAAAGCCGAATTCAGCAGTTACGTGAAGCAAAATTACCGTATGTATACGGCAATTGTGCTAGCCTACATGTGTTAGAAACAGCAGGAGTAAATGCTGCCAGAGGAATGGCAGTTGCGCTTCCTGACCCAATGAGTAGTAGATTATCTCTAAAGCGGGCATTAGAATTATCGCCAGAACTTGATATAGTTTTGCGTGCGAATAATAACAAAAATATTGAGGTATTTTATCAATTAGGCGCCCGTGAGGTAGTACAGCCCGAATTTGAAGCTAGTTTACAAATGGCGACACATTTATTAACTGATGTGGGATTATCACCAATAGTTATTCAGCGCGAAATGAAAGAAATTCGCGATCGTCATTATTTAGATTTGCGTCCAGAGGAAACCGAGTCAGAGTCAAGACGTGGTGTAAGGGAAGCAACACAAGACTTAAATCGTCGCTGGTATCCTCTTCCTTCTGGTTCACCTTTAATAGGGATGACGCTTGAACAAGCAGATATGCGTTACCTAACGGGAGTTAGTTTAATGGCTATCGAACGTGCAAACGGTAAGGAAATCGATTATCCTGACGGTAAAACCAAATTAGAGGAAGGCGATAAATTATTACTAGTTGGTCAAGATAGCGAATTTGCAGCATTGGACGAATTTGCTAGAGGACAAGCAACAATTCCTAATCAAAGTAGTGCGTGTCAGTGGATATTTGTCAGTAGCGAATGCAAATTAATTGGGAAAACACTTGAAAAAATAGAATTTCAAACAACTTTTGGGGTGCAAGTGCAAGCAATGCGTCGGGATGGTAGATTTATTCGTATTCCCGACGTACACACAGAGTTACAATCGCGTGACCAACTATTACTATGTGGCAATTTAACAGCGCTACAGCAACTTGAACAATTACTGGCGCCGTCGAATGTAACAATACCCATAGCTACCATTAGATAACCTGCGAGAATAGAAAAAATGTGAAGACCGAGTGTATTCGGTCTTTTACCTTTAACCTAAAGGCTTTATGTAAGCAATAGCCTGCTTCCAAATAGTCACTTTCTGACCGCTGCTATCTTGAACTAACATGCACTGTAAATCTTGCCATAATATTTTGCCACTGATAACATCACCTGTTGAAAGCTTAACTTCAACTTGCGAAGTTTCTTTAATCAAGTTTTGGACTTGACGAACACTTGGTAAAGAGGTATCGAATTCTGTAAGCATTTTGAGTAAAGATAAAATAATAAACTTTCATCCTTGATAATTCATCTAGAGGGTAAATGGCAATAGAATTTACTAAGTATCACGGTTTAGGTAACGACTTTATTTTGGTTGATAATCGCTCAACCTTAACTCCAGCAATTACTCCATCTCAAGCGATTAAATTTTGCGACCGTCATTTTGGCATAGGTGCCGATGGTGTAATTTTTGCCATGCCGGGTCAAAATGGTACTGACTACACAATGCGAATATTTAACTCCGATGGTTCAGAACCAGAAATGTGTGGTAATGGTATTCGTTGTATGGCAGCATTTCTAGCTGATTTAGAAGGCACATCACGCCAAAGCGACAAATATCTTATTCATACGCTAGCAGGCACAATTACTCCTCAACTAATGCCTGACGGGCAAGTTAAAGTAGATATGGGAGAACCTCGCTTACTTGCTGGAGAAATTCCTACTACGCTATGTCCTCCCGACCAAAAAGTTGTCGAACATCCAATTGAAGTCAATCGTAAAACTTGGGAAGTTACCTGTGTTAGCATGGGCAACCCGCACTGTATCACCTTCGTTGAAGATGTTGCAGCAATAAATCTTGAAGAGATTGGTTCCAAATTTGAACATCATCCAGCCTTTCCACAGCGTACCAACACAGAATTTATCCAAATAGTGCGTCGAGACTACGTAAAAATGCGCGTTTGGGAACGTGGTGCTGGAATAACACTAGCTTGCGGAACAGGCGCCTGTGCATCATTAGTAGCAGGCGTACTAACAGGAAAATGCGACCGTATAGCCACCGTCGAACTTCCTGGAGGACTATTAGAAGTAGAATGGTCAAACATCGACCAACGAGTTTATATGACAGGACCTGCCGAAAGAATCTTTACAGGTAGATTGTAGAGTGCGTGGCGCCACCAACAATCTCAACAAGAAACAACAATTTAGTGGCGCCACGCACCATCAATTAGTGAAACAATATATTTGATAGGGTTTCTGGCTGTTTGAGTAGGCACTAAAAATATTTTGAAAAATTTTTCCAAAAAGGCTTGACATTCTCTGGTGGACTCGTTATCTTAAATAGGTCGGCAGCGAGAAAGAAGCTGCAAACAACCGAACCGAGAAAAAATAATAGTTTGAAAGCCAAGTAACAAGTCAATCCTCGTCAAAGCAATGCATTAAATGAGTTTTGCTTCGGCAAAACAAGATGAGGGTTCTGAAAAGAATTTTCACAAGGAAGCTAAACAAACAAGTGCCTAGTAATAAGCGATTCATCGCTTTTCTGAGCATTAAATCCAACCAAAACGGAGAGTTTGATCCTGGCTCAGGATGAACGCTGGCGGTATGCTTAACACATGCAAGTCGAACGGTCACTTCGGTGATAGTGGCGGACGGGTGAGTAACGCGTGAGAATCTGTCTTCAGGTCGGGGACAACAGTTAGAAATGACTGCTAATACCGGATATGCCTTATGGTGAAAGATTAATTGCCTGAAGTTGAGCTCGCGTCAGATTAGCTAGTAGGTGGTGTAAGAGACTACCTAGGCATCGATCTGTAGCTGGTCTGAGAGGACGATCAGCCACACTGGAACTGAGACACGGTCCAGACTCCTACGGGAGGCAGCAGTGGGGAATTTTCCGCAATGGGCGAAAGCCTGACGGAGCAATACCGCGTGAGGGACGAAGGCTTTTGGGTCGTAAACCTCTTTTCTCAAGGAAGATGATGACGGTACTTGAGGAATAAGCATCGGCTAACTCTGTGCCAGCAGCCGCGGTAATACAGAGGATGCAAGCGTTATCCGGAATGATTGGGCGTAAAGCGTCCGCAGGTGGTTTAGAAAGTCTGCTGTTAAAGCGTGTAGCTCAACTACATACAGGCAGTGGAAACTATTAGACTAGAGTATGTTAGGGGTAGAGGGAATTCCCAGTGTAGCGGTGAAATGCGTAGAGATTGGGAAGAACACCGGTGGCGAAAGCGCTCTGCTAGGACAATACTGACACTGAGGGACGAAAGCTAGGGGAGCGAATGGGATTAGATACCCCAGTAGTCCTAGCCGTAAACGATGGATACTAGGCGTTGCCCGTATCGACCCGGGCATTGTCGTAGCTAACGCGTTAAGTATCCCGCCTGGGGAGTACGCACGCAAGTGTGAAACTCAAAGGAATTGACGGGGGCCCGCACAAGCGGTGGAGTATGTGGTTTAATTCGATGCAACGCGAAGAACCTTACCAGGACTTGACATGTCGCGAATCTTTGGGAAACTAGAGAGTGCCTTCGGGAGCGCGAACACAGGTGGTGCATGGCTGTCGTCAGCTCGTGTCGTGAGATGTTGGGTTAAGTCCCGCAACGAGCGCAACCCTCGTTTTTAGTTGCCATCATTAAGTTGGGCACTCTAGAGAGACTGCCGGTGACAAACCGGAGGAAGGTGGGGATGACGTCAAGTCAGCATGCCCCTTACGTCCTGGGCTACACACGTACTACAATGCTACGAACAAAGGGCAGCTAGTTAGCAATAACATGCAAATCTCAGAAATCGTAGCTCAGTTCAGATTGAAGGCTGCAACTCGCCTTCATGAAGTCGGAATCGCTAGTAATTGCAGGTCAGCATACTGCAGTGAATTCGTTCCCGGGCCTTGTACACACCGCCCGTCACACCATGGAAGCTGGTCACGCCCGAAGTAGTTATCCTAACAGTTCGCTGGGGGAGACTCCGAAGGTAGGGCTGGTGACTGGGGTGAAGTCGTAACAAGGTAGCCGTACCGGAAGGTGTGGCTGGATCACCTCCTTTTTAGGGAGACCTACCCAACTTGCTTGTAATAAGCACTTCAGTGCTTAAAAACCAACAAGAAGGTCATCACCTAGGTCGAGAGAGAATTGACTTTGGCTTCAAACTATTATCCGATTCGGATTAATTAAAAATGAAAAGTAAGTATATATACAGTCAGCAACTAGAGTTATTAAGATAACTAAGCCTGCTGGATGTATTTCCAGTAAGAACCTTGAAAACTGCATAGTGACGCAAATTGTAGGCAGTAACCGTGTTGAGTTTAATTACGCTCAGTAATTATTACGAGAAGCACACGGGTATTGAATTACAAACAATCCTTTAAATTGATTAAATTGGTCAAGCGAATAAGGGCTGACGGTGGATACCTAGGCACGCAGCGGCGAAGAAGGACGTGGTTACCGACGATATGCTCCGGGGAGTTGGAAGCAAACATTGAGCCGGAGATTTCCGAATGGGGCAACCCTATATACTACTTGTTGAACACATAGACAAGTGAGAGCCAACCCAGCGAATTGAAACATCTTAGTAGCTGGAGGAAAAGAAATCAAACGAGATTCCCTTAGTAGTGGTGAGCGAAGGGGGAAGAGCCTAAACCAAAATACATGTATTTTGGGGTAGTGGGACAGCGACATGGAATCGAGCGATTAGACGAAGCATTTAATCGATGCACCAAAGAAAGTAAAAGTCTTGTAGTCGAAAATTTAACGATACTAGCTGAATCCCGAGTAGCATGGAGCACGTGAAATTCCATGTGAATCAGCCACGACCACGTGGTAAGGCTAAATACGTCTGCGTGAGCGATAGCGAACAAGTACCGCGAGGGAAAGGTGAAAAGAACCCCGTTGAGGGGAGTGAAATAGAACATGAAACCGTCAGCTTACAAGCAGTGGGAGTCCGATTAAACGGATGACCGCGTGCCTGTTGAAGAATGAGCCGGCGAGTTATATGTGCTGGTAGGTTAAGTAGTAGTTACGAAGCCAAAGCGAAAGCGAGTCTGAATAGGGCGATTATCAGTATGTATAGACCCGAACCCTGGCGATCTAACCATGTCCAGGATGAAGCTTGGGTAACACCAAGTGAAGGTCCGAACCGACTAATGTTGAAAAATTAGCGGATGAGGTGTGGTTAGGGGTGAAATGCCAATCGAGCCAGGAGCTAGCTGGTTCTCCCCGAAATGTGTTTAGGCGCAGCGGTGAATATTAAGCTTTGGGGGTAAAGCACTGTTTCGGTGCGGGCTGGGAGACCGGTACCAAATCGAGACAAACTCAGAATACCAAAGTGTACTATCACTAGTAAGACGGTGAGGGATAAGCTTCATCGTCAAGAGGGAAACAGCCCAGACCACCAGCTAAGGTCCCCAAATCAATGTTAAGTGGGAAAGGAGGTGCAAGTGCAAAGACAACCAGGAGGTTTGCCTAGAAGCAGCCACCCTAGAATGAGTGCGTAATAGCTCACTGGTCAAGCGCTTGCGCGCCGAAAATGAACGGGACTAAACATTGTACCGAAGCTGTGGACTTGAAAAAGTGGTAGGGGAGCGTTCTATTTGATGCGAAGCAGTAGCGGCGAGCAGCTGTGGATTGAATAGAAGTGAGAATGTCGGCTTGAGTAGCGCAAATATTGGTGAGAATCCAATACCCCGAAACCCCAAGGGTTCCAGAGGCAGGTTCGTCCACTCTGGGTAAGTCGGGACCTAAGGCGAGGACGAAAGTCGTAGTCGATGGACATGAGGTTAATATTCCTCAACTAGAATTGTGGAGCATTATTTGGGACGCACCGTTGAAGCAACTATGCCCTGATTGGATTGGGAGGGGAATACGTTCTCCGTTTAGTTGTGATTGGTGTCAAGAAAAGCAATTAATGTGTTGAAGCAGTTATACCCGTACTCGAAACCGACACAGGTGGGGAGGTAGAGAATACCAAGGGGCGCGAGATAACTCTCTCTAAGGAACTCGGCAAAATAGCCCCGTAACTTCGGAAGAAGGGGTGCCCAGTGAAAACTGGGTCGCAGTGAATAGGTCCAGGCGACTGTTTACCAAAAACACAGGTCTCTGCAAACGAGTAATCGGAAGTATAGGGGCTGACGCCTGCCCAGTGCCGGAAGGTTAAGGAAGTTGGTCAGGGGGAAACTTTAAAGCTGACGACCGAAGCCCCGGTGAACGGCGGCCGTAACTATAACGGTCCTAAGGTAGCGAAATTCCTTGTCGGGTAAGTTCCGACCCGCACGAAAGGCGTAACGATCTGGACGGTGTCTCGGAGAGAGACTCGGCGAAATAGGATTGTCTGTGAAGATACGGACTGCCTGCACCTGGACAGAAAGACCCTATGAAGCTTTACTGTAGCCTGGAATTGTGTTCGGGCTTGGCTTGCGCAGGATAGGTGGGAAGCGTAGAGACATTCCTTGTGGGGAATGTGGAGCTAACGGTGAGATACCACTCTGGCGAAGCTAGAATTCTAACCAATATCCGTAATCCGGAATTGGAACATTTTCAGGTGGGCAGTTTGACTGGGGCGGTCGCCTCCTAAAAGGTAACGGAGGCGCGCAATGGTTCTCTCAGCACGGTTGGAAATCGTGCGTCGAGTGTAAAGGCAATAAGAGAGCTTGACTGTGATACCAACAAGTAGAACAGGTACGAAAGTAGGCCTTAGTGATCCGACGGCGCAGAGTGGAATGGCCGTCGCTCAACGGATAAAAGTTACTCTAGGGATAACAGGCTGATCTCCCCCAAGAGTCCACATCGACGGGGAGGTTTGGCACCTCGATGTCGGCTCATCGCAACCTGGGGCGGAAGTACGTCCCAAGGGTTGGGCTGTTCGCCCATTAAAGCGGTACGTGAGCTGGGTTCAGAACGTCGTGAGACAGTTCGGTCCATATCCGGTGCAGGCGTAAGAACATTGAGAGGAGCCTTCCTTAGTACGAGAGGACCGGGAAGGACGAACCGCTGGTGTGCCAGTTATTCCGCCAGGAGTAAACGCTGGGTAGCCATGTTCGGAGCGGATAACCGCTGAAAGCATCTAAGTGGGAAGCCCACCTCAAGATGAGTGTTCTCATCACTATAAGTGAGTAAGGTCACACGTAGAACACGTGTTAATAGGCTTTAGGTGGAAGCGTGGTAACATGCGAAGCCGAGAAGTACTAACAGACCGAGGGCTTGACCAAAATCAATTCAAAGCGCGTCACTGTGCAGTCTTCAGGGTTTAAGCAGTGCTGAGTGGAAAGTGCTGAGTGCGCTCGTAATTAATTTGTTTTACTCAGCACTCAGAACGAGCGCACTCATTACTCAAAAAGTTTTTCCTGGTGCTAATTGCGTGGTGGAACCACTCTGATACCATCCCGAACTCAGTTGTGAAACGCCGCAGCGGCTACGATAGTTGGAGAGTTGTCTCCTGCAACAATTGCTCGGTGCCAGGGCAATATTACAAAACAAAAGCCTTCTCTTACTTGTAAGGGAGGCTTTTTGTTTTTGGCGCCCTTCCTTGCAGAACTTTTTACCTATAACCAAAATTATTTAATACAATTACTAAAAAGGCGCCTGATCCAAATCCTCCTTCTTGACACACGTAGATTATGTCACTTCTAACAAAAGCCTTAGAGCGAATCCTAAAGTGGCTAGAAGAATACAGACCATACGATGTCTCATTTTTACAACCAGGACTTTCTAAAAACGAGATAGAAATAATTACTGAAGGACTACCATTTAAATTACCGCATGAAGTTTACGAATTGTATCAATGGAAAAACGGTACAAGTCAAGGAGATGAATATTGGGAATTTGGCTTATTTTTTGACTCCTGGAGTTTTAAACCCTTGAATTTAGTAGTCAATGAGTATTTGTCTCAACATTATCAATATCGACATCATTATATATACGATAATCAGTATTTTTTTCCAGTTAATAATCGTTACACACTTCCTATTTTTTTTGGAAATGTAACGTGTGATGCAGGTTATACAATTATTGATAAATATAAAGAAAACAGCTATGTGTATTTTATTAACTATAAGGGCGGAGGCTGTGAAATTCTGGCTAGATATATAAGTTTGACTAATATGATGTTAACAATAGCAGATTGTTATGAGGCAGGAGCTTACTATGTATATGAAACCACTTATAGAATGTATGCTAACGCCTGTCAAAATTATCAAACTGATCCGGACCCAAAATTTGTAAAAGAAACGATAGATAAAATTTATTGGAAATATAATTTTGGAGTTAAAAATCTTGCAGTAGCAGAACTCGAATCGCAATTTCACGATGGGTCATTAACTGACGAGTCTCTAGCTTTTCTTGAGGATGATCTAATCAAGTTTAAGCCACCAAGTGCAGTAGCACTGCTAATTAAGATACTACAGAGCTTGGAAGAGTATCCGATTTCATTGGAAGAAGTAAGTATTAAGGAGCGTATAGCTAAGATTTTAGGATACATTGGCGATGCTCAAGCGATAGACCCTTTAATTACAGTTTTACAAGATGACTTTTGGCAAACTCGATATTCAGCTGCTCTTTCGCTTGCTCTTCTTAAGGATAAAAAGGCGATACAACCATTATCTCAACTTATTTTTGATGAAAATGAAGATGTTCGGTATGCGGCTAATATGGCTATAAAACAATTAAGTGATGGTGCGTGACGGTACATGGTTACTTGTTTTGCTTCTGGTTTATTCATGCCCTGAACGCACCCTACGTTACATAATATGTAGGTGCCAGATAATTTTTAGAATATAAACGCCACAAGGCGCCGGGATCATGTCTCCCAACGCTTGTGTATTTGTTTATTAGCATGGCTGTGTTTAGATATTACTCTAAGCTGCTAACTGGGGTTGTGCAGTTAAGTTTTGCAGTGCTTGTTGCATCTGACTAACTATATCGAGTTGAGAATTACCGCTTTGTTGTATTTGAGCAAGGGTGTCACTCAGAGTTTGCAATTTTTGTCGCAACTCGTCTAAACCTTCTTGAGTTGGTTGAAGTGTTTCTTCATATAAGCTTACTTTTGCTCTTGATTCTGCAAGAGCGTCTTTTAGCATTAATAAATTATCTTCCTTAACTTTTAAATCTTGATGTTTTTCTTCATACTCTGATGTTTGATTTTCTATAGTGTCTTGCGATAATTCAATGCCAGCATTTATTTGTTCAATTTGACGCTCAACATCCTGCAAGATTGCAAATTGCTGTTTCTGTTGAAACTCAATTTGCACCAATATCGGTTTTAAATCGATTTGGCTACCTTGCTCGTTGCTATTCTTACCTTGGCGCCGCATTAAAACCGTTTGATGTTGCCGCAGTTCTCCTTGACGTTGTACCAAACTTCGACGTTGACCAACCAGTGTTTCGTTTAACATCTGATAAAGGTCTTTTTCATCGTTTAGTTCTTCTTCAAGGGTAGCTAACTCGCTAACGTCAGCAATACTTATTTTTTGCTGAATTTCTTTAATCGCATCTTCTTTATAATTAAGCTCTTGTTCTTGGTCGTGAACAAAACTTGAGTCGATATTTAACTTGTCTTGTAAATCTTGTACTGTTTTTTCTAACTCCTCTAAAGACATCGACTCTAAAGCTTCAACATCAACTGATTCGCTCAAATTTGCATCACCAGGCGCCGCTAAACTGCAAACTTGCTGATATAAGTCTTCTTGGGAACGTAACTGTTCTTTGAGAATACGCACATACTCTTGCTTTGAATCAAGCACGGCAGTGTTTGCTTTTAACTCGTTTGTCTGCTGGTCTAAAACAGCTTTGACTTGCTGACACTCATTTTGAGTCGCATCAAGTTCTTGTGATAAATTTTCAATCTCAAGTTGCTGCTGTTCTACCGAAGCTTTTTGTTGATCGAACTTTTGCCAGTGTGTGTTCAACAACTCCTGTTGAGTATTTACCACTTCAAAAGCGTAATTTAAACTCTCTTGAATAGCATCAGTCGAAACAACACTCGCTTGCATACCTTCGAGCAACCCATAAAAAACTCCAGCTTGCTCTGAATCTATTACTGTTCCCTGTTGTAAATTTGCACTTAATTCCTCTAGACGCCCTTGTTCACCACGTAAATGCTTCCAGGCACCTTCTAACTCTTGACTTCTTTTCTCAATTTCTTGTTTTAAGGTTTCAATTTCAGCACGAGAGTTGTCAACCTCTTGTTTTTCGGAGTCTAAATTTTGGCACTCCTCCTCAATCTGCTGAAGTTGTGCCATCCTATCTTCCATCTCAAGCTCTCGTCGTGAAAGTTCCTGCGCTTGGAAAGTTAACGACTCCTTCCACTGATTTATTTCTTCCTCCTTGGCTTTGAATTTTTCTACCTGTCGAGAATAATTCTGCAAAATTGTGGCCAAAGGGCGCCCAGCTTCTTGAATACGTTGAACTTGTCGAGTTGGACTTAATTCCACCATGACAAGGGCGCCATCATTTAATTTACTAGCATCCTCGGCAGAGATTACTTCTTCAGATACTGCGCTCCAACTTTGGTCGTTGCGCTGACAAGCTAGGAGCTTTAGTTCTGCTTTGCTCCCACCACCGAGTAAACCGCCTTTTTGTTTTTGTACTTCTGCTAAATACAGCACACCTTTAATCCTTTTGATGCACTTCTTAGAGTGTCGTTAGTTGTTAATAGTTATACGTTAAATAATCATGCAACCTACCATATCCAACCCGATAATAGCTAGACAAGGCAGGCAAAACTATTTATATTCGCGACATGTCAAATTTTACTATGGACATATACTGTAATCGCGTCATCATATTGTGTACCCATTTTGTCTAAAATGACTACCGTGTTATCACTGGCATTAAAATATGAAATCAATAAGTTAAAACAAGTATTCACAATTTTGATCTCACCTTTAAATATGGCTGCATAAATGGGCACAATAAAAACAAGTATATACAGGAGTGCCTTTAAGTGCCTTGGAGCTAGATGCAGGGAAATTTAGATGAAATTGATATTCGCAGTATCCTGCAATTGATTGAGCTAGGACAGCGAACCGGGGTACTGTTTGTATCCTCGTTGGAACCCAACCCAACTGAATCTTGGTTCATGTTTTTTCTTAGTGGTCAAATTGCATATGCTAGCAATGGAGTGCAAAACCTATCAAGACTTGATGATTATTTACGACATTATCGAGTCAAACCCCCTATTGATAAGTTCACAAACAATATATTTGATGTCCAGGTACGACGACGACAAGATCAACTAGCTTTTAGTGAATCGTATTCGTTGCCAGAATATAGTTACTTATGGGCGTTGCTCGGACAAAATATTATTAATACAACTCAAGCTCGTACCATTATTCAAGGTCTTATACGCGAAACAATCTTTGACTTACTGAATTTAACGCGTGGAAATTTTCTTTTTGAGGTAACTTCCCCGCTTGCTCCTGTATTAAGCACCTGGAAGACTGCACCACTTACATCACAAACCATCAGGCAAGTACAAGACTGGAAACAGCTTTACCCCTATATCCAATCTCCTGACCAACTGCCAATGCTCGCATCTGTCGTTCGACTACAGTCTTCTGTGCCGATGGCTACTGCGAACAAACTCAAACAGTGGGCTGATGGAAAAACTTCGCTTCGTCAACTCGCACGCTACCTCAATCGCGATATATTGACTGTCGCTAAGGCTTTATATCCTTATGTGCTACAAGGGTGGGTACATCTTGTATATACGAATACAATAGATTTAGCAGAAAATGAACCAACTACAGAGGAGAATCAAATAAGCACAAAAAAAACTATTGTTTTCATCGACTCAGAAACAAGTACACGTAGCTCGGTAGAGTCTATTTTTATGTCAGAAGGTTTTAATGCTAGCGTTTTCTCAAATCCCATACAAGCGCTCACTGGTATCTTTACCCTAAAGCCTAATTTAATTCTATCTGAGCTAACGATGCCAGAATTAAATGGCTATGAGATTTGTGCAATGTTACGTTCGTGTCAAGCATTTCGACACTTACCAATTATTATGCTGACTGACCAAAAGAATTTTTATCTTCTTGCTAAAGCCAAAATGGCAGGAGCTACAGGGTTCTTAAGTAAACCTTTTAACAATGCTGATTTAGTAACGATAGTCAAACAGTGCCTGAATAGCTCTGCTTTCGGGAACCATAAAAATACAGGACTTGTTGATTACACTCAATATAGGGTAAAAGATAATATCACAGAACAAACAAAAACCTATCGTTTATAAAATTTGTCAAGGAATAGAATAAATTTATACATAAATCAAGCGGGGCAGGGAATGTTCCAATATTTGTAGGGACATCTACATACTTAGAGGTAGTAATGGGGTATATGAGTACAGTTCTGATTGTAGAAGATAGTATCGCGCAGAGGGAGATGATTACTGACCTTCTGAAGGCGAGCGGGATGACAGTTACCCATGCTGCAGATGGGGTGGAGGCGCTTGAGGCTATTTTAAGCGAACCTCCCGATTTGGTGGTTTTGGATATTGTTATGCCCAGAATGAATGGTTACGAGGTGTGTCGGCGCCTCAAGTCTGACCCAAAAACTCAAAATGTTCCTGTTGTAATGTGTTCTAGTAAGGGGGAGGAGTTTGATAGGTACTGGGGTATGAAACAAGGCGCCGATGCGTATATTGCTAAACCTTTTCAACCGACTGAGTTAGTGGGTACTGTTAAACAATTGTTGCGAGGATGAGTCACATATGACGCTAAAACCCGATTTTTTAGTTGGAGACTCAGATTACCAGTTGGGTCGAGAGTTAGAAGTTTCTAGTCCCGAAGGTGAGTTATATTTAAGGTTCTTTATTCCTTCGCACCAAGAGTTTGCTTTACTCGCTACTGGTATTCGCGAGGTTATTGAACTTAGTCCCGATAGAATTACCCCTATTCCTAATGCTTCTCCTTTACTTTTGGGTACTCTAAATTTACGAGGTCGTGTTATTTGGGTGGCTGATTTGGGACAGTTTTTGGGTGATGCTACTCCGTTAAATACCGACCGCGCAGAAATTCCAGTAATTGCTATCGAAGAACAAGAAACAATTGTTGGTTTAGCTGTTGATTCTATTGGTGGTATGGATTGGCTTTTGGTGCAGCATCTAGTCGCTCCAACCAATATTCCTGATATCGCGGCGCCTTTTTTACGAGGTGAGTGGTATTCCAATACCGAAAATAATTCTAGCTTACAATTGCTAGACCAAACTGCTATTTTGCGTTCTGCGCGGTGGGCAGGTTAATAAGATTAGACGGAGGAACCAAAATGACTACTAGTATTGATGATTACTCTTCTATTTATCAACAGGCACTTTATGCCTATGCTCAACAAAATTATCACCATGCTGCCACCTTGGTTGACACTGTAGTGACTATGGCGCCGCATGACCCGAATACACATTTACTACGGGGACATGTATATTACGTGTTGCAAAAATATGACATTGCTTTCATTGAGTACGAAAAAGTTTTAGAAATTACTAGTGACCCAGAAATTACCGCTTTTGCTAAAACTGGTTTAGAAAATATTAGTCACTACCAACAATTTTCTAATACCGACACCAACTTTAAAGAGTCAGATAATCCTGTAGACGTGTACTCCATAGACTCCGAGGCTAATTTCTCTGATTTGGTTGATGCTAGCGAGTTTGATGCAGTGGCTAATTATCCAGACTCCAGCGAATCCGCATCTCCATTTGGTGACATGGACATATCTAAAAGCGGTTTTGACCTGAGCGCCCTCAGTAATAATCACTTCAGTGATTTAAACAGTGATTTAAACAGTGATTTAAACAGTGATTTAAACAGTGATTCCAGTATTGACAACAACCCACCATCAAACAATCCCTTTGACTATCCCACCGACAGCACCGTATTTAGTTACAAAGTCAGCGATACTTTGGGCAATAATGACCCATTTGCTAATTACTCAGATTCGGCAACTCCTAACAACGCTTCTACTGATAAAAGCGAACTAGAATTACCTGCGTTTTGGCTATCAGATATCCCACCAAGTAATAACTTAGATACTGGTGATGGTAATAATGTAAATACTACTAATAGCTCCGAACCATTTGATATACCCGACGAGGTAATAGAGTCAAAATCAGTTTATAATAATAACTCTAATTTAAATGGTGTAAATAATAATGATGATGTAACTCTTTATATTAATGATAATAATGCGACTCCCGACCCAGAAATTAAAACAGATACATTAAATTTTACAACGTTTTCTCGTATAATAGAAGCGACTGATACCGAAAGTAGTGCAAATTTAACTACAGAAACACAACAAAGTCGGGGTGATTTTTCGACGTTTAGTATCGATGCTACCCTTGATGAAAAAGTGTTTGCGAATAATCCGACATCGAATGCTAACAGCTTTGATATGGATGATAGCTTTGATTTTGAAGCGTTTGAATCAGCATTTGGGTCAGATAGCGGCGCCTCCGATATTGACAAAGCATCTGATAATAACAGTGCCCCCTATTCCGAATCAACTCGTTCTAGTTCAAACAATAGTGGGAACAAAAATTCTAATAATATAGAGTTTTTAGAAGATTTTGATGCATTCGATGACCTTGGTAACATTCCAGGGTTTGAAATGAGCCACTCAGATACTTTTGGTAGTTCTCAATCAAATCATTCTGGGTCTTTTAATACCCCGATAAAATCGAACACACAAAGCACAATTACTTCCCCTAAATTAAATAAACCAGAAGCAACACGTGACTCGGAGTTGTTTAGTATTACTTCCTCTCAAGATGCTGTACCTATATTTACTCAATCTGATGCTCAACGCCGTTTGTCTCCTGAAGTAAGTATAGAACAAGGTATACTGGCGCCATTAGAAAATGCTCCGCTCGATAGCAAACAATGGTTTATAGCAGCAACAGTAGGTGTAGTAAGTGCCATTGTTGTTGCCACCGTCAGCTTTGGTGCTGCTAACTTATCACAAAATGGAACTGAACGTGGCGCCATTAGTCGAACTGGTTGGGCAATGGCATTAGCTGCGGGAGTTGTTTCTTTTGCTACAACTGGTGTAATGGGGAGTCTCACGTTTAAACAAATTCGTCGTACTACGTCTGACTTACAAAGTCAGTTTGATAGTGTACGTCAAGGTAATTTGGGAGTGCAAGCAACTGTATATTCTGAAGATGAATTTGGACAGTTGGCTGCGGGTTTTAATGAGATGACTCGTGTAATTTTTACCACGACCAACGAAGCGACACGCAAGGCACAAGAACAAGAAGAAGCCAAAGAAAACTTACAGCGGCAGGTAATTCGCTTACTTGATGATGTGGAAGGCGCCGCACGGGGAGATTTAACTGTACAAGCTGAAGTAACCGCTGACGTACTTGGCGCCGTCGCCGATGCTTTCAATTTAACGATTCAAAACTTACGCGACATTGTTCAACAGGTAAAAGTTGCCGCCAAAGAAGTTACAAAAGGCGCCACTAATTCGGAAACGTTTGCACGCGCACTTTCTACAGACGCATTACGACAAGCTGAAGAACTCGCTGTCACACTCAACTCTGTACAAGTAATGACAGATTCTATACAACGGGTAGCAGAAGCTGCACGCGAAGCTGAGACTGTTGCGCGCGATGCTAGTTCTATTGCGCTTAAAGGTGGAGAAGCTGTAGAAAACACCGTAGCGGGTATTTTAGAAATTCGAGAAACAGTAGCAGAAACCACGCGCAAAGTTAAGAGGTTGGCAGAATCTTCGCAAGAAATTTCTAAAATTGTGGCATTAATATCTCAAATTGCTTCGCGGACAAACTTGCTGGCATTGAATGCGAGTATAGAAGCAGCACGAGCAGGAGAAGCAGGACGGGGATTTGCAATTGTCGCAGACGAAGTTAGGCAATTAGCAGATAAGTCAGCGAAATCTCTCAAAGAGATAGAACAAATTGTGATGCAAATTCAAAGTGAAACATCTTCTGTAATGACAGCAATGGAAGAAGGAACACAGCAGGTAATTACGGGAACAAAACTTGCCGAAGAAGCAAAACGCTCGCTCGACAACATTATCCAAGTTGCCAACCGTATCGATATATTAGTGCGTTCCATCACCGCTGACACCGTAGACCAAACCGAAACATCGCGTGCAGTTGCTTTCGTTATGCAGTCGGTAGAGTTAACTGCTCAAGAAACATCCCAAGAAGCACAACGAGTTTCTGGTGCATTACAGCATCTAGTTGGAGTATCGCGCGACTTAATTGCCTCGGTCGAAAGATTCCGTGTAGAAACAGCTGAGTCGAGATAAGAGTGGAAAGTGCGCTCGTGCGCTCTAAGAGTAAAAAGTGCTGAGTGCTGAGTGCTGAGTAGGAAGAGGAGAAGAAAGTTAAAAAGTTATAATTTTTAATTTATTATTCCTCACGGCAGCAACTTAAAACTCAAAACTCCTTACTTCTTACTTCTTACTCTTCACTTCTTACTTACTCAGCACGACTCACTCAGCACTTTTAACTATTTATATACTCAGCACTCATCACTATTTAAAAAATTTATGTTACCTGAACAACAACAACGTATATTAGGCTATTTTATAGAAGAGGCGAGAGACCATTTAAATACGATTGAGCAAGGTTTGCTGAATTTACAGGAAACTTTAAACGACCAGGAAATGATTAACGAGGTGTTTCGGGCTGCTCATTCTATAAAAGGTGGCGCCGCAATGTTATCTTTAAATAGTATTCAGCGAACTGCACACCGTTTAGAAGATTGCTTTAAGGTTTTAAAAGAAAATCCAATTATTGTTGACCAAAAGTTAGAGTCTTTATTTCTTGGTGTTTCTGATACTCTCAAAGCTTTACTCGAACATTTAAGCGGCCCGTTTGGACTTTCTGAAGAAGCAGCAGCTAACTTGATGAGTGAAGCAGAACCCGTCTTTGGATGGTTGAATGAACATTTAGAGTCACTCTTGGGTACACAAAATGGTACCACCATTAAAGTCAGCACCCTGGAACCCCATAGTAATGACGTAATTCATTACGTCTCCCCTTCACCCGTCTCCCCGGAACACGTCTCCCCGGAACACGTCTCCCAGGACTGCTCCCCAACAATAACACCCGTCAGTACCGAAAAAGATTGGCAACAATTCCAAAGCGGGGTATTACAAAAACTTCGGGACATGTTGCAATTATTTAAACAAGATGCAACTGACTCGTCTCGTAAGGGTTTAGAAGCTTGTTTACAATATTTGGTAATTATTGGACAAGATTTAAACTTGACTAACTGGTGTCATTTGTGTAGAGGTGCTGCAACTGCAGTGACTAACCCAGATAATAGTTATTTGACTCTAGCAAAGATTATTATTACAGAAATTAAAACTGCTCTTGAATTGGCAATAAGGGGGAGAGATGCTGACATTACCATTAGTCCACAGTTAGAAGCACTCCAGAATATACCAGATATTTCTTTACTCTCACTCAGCAGCGACTTTTTTGATAGTAAAGTAGAAGAAGAAACGGGCAAAAGTGAATCTATAGTTGAAATAACTGATTTAAATCAAATATCTGACCATAGTCCTTTTTTACACGATATCGATTTCGATGATATCAACTCGGATGATATTAACTCTTTGTTTGATATAACCGAACAATTGGACTTTGAAATTGATATTACTGATATTACTGATATTACTGAAATAGAAGTTACTTTATCATCAGATACTATCGAGTCTTTATTTGAATTATCTGAGGATATAGAAGAAATAGAAGATGTTTTCTCCAAGGATGATAAAGTTGCCGAGAATATTAATGATAACCGTGCTTTAAATGGTACGAGTGCGTATGAAGACCATCAAGGGCCTATTGTAGGTATTGCTGAACTTACCGAACTCGATGAGTTATTTAAGGATGATGCTTCATATGTAGATGATATAACTTCGGTTGAACAGCTTCCAGAAATTGAGGTATTGAGTGGTATTGAAAACAATAACGATGCTGGTTATGATGTTGATGCTTCGGATAGTGAACTTGATGATTTGTTAGTTATTGATTCTGGTACTAATTTTTACCCTAGTCCTAATAGGGGTCATGATGAGTTAACGGTTGTTCAGTTGTTTGGTAGTTCTCTTGATGATGTTGAAGATGATATTACAGGCGCCCCGAATAGTCCAAGTGTACCAGAGTCGCCAAGTTCGGATGATTTTGCATCGTTTTGGAACTTGGAGGAGTCGTCGGTTAGTTCCGAGTCGGTAGCATCTATATTAGAGTCAAGTTTGTTTGCAGCAACTGCTAGTGATGATATTTTTGATGGTTATACAGCGATTGAAAATTCGGATGATAATTTGTCACTCTCGTTTGATAATGTTAATGATTTATTTGAAGAGTTAACACCATCGCAAATTGCCGCTGTTTCTGATTATAATAATGATGATGTTGAGGAATTACAACAATTACATTTTTCTCCTATTGAGCCAGAATTTATAGATTCGACGACCGAAACACCAAGTATTATTCCGGAAGTTTCTGAGATTTGGAACTTTGATACATTTGAAGTAGAACCGCAAGTTGCTTCTGAAACAATTGTTCAAAGTCTTGATATTGGGTTCAATGAAATTTTAGATGATACTGAGTTGAATATTGAGTTTTCTCATCAAGGAAATAATGTTAGCAACTCAGAAATATCTGATAACTTACTCGAACCGCATTCATTAGAATTTAATTCTGATTTAATTGATGATGACGAATTTGCCGCACTCGAAGCTTTATTAGTTCATGATAGTGGTAATAGTGAAGGAAAGGCGCCTTTAAATATAGAAGTTCCGGAGCGTGTTTCATCGAACAATAATAATATAGATGCTGTCTCGGAATTTGGCGACTTAGAAAAAATGCTATCATCGAGTGACAGTATTGGTGGAACATCGCAGTCACTCAATGCTGTTTCTAAAAGAAGCAATACTACTAGACGCAGTACAGCACGGTTTGAACAGTTAATGAAGGTGTCGGTAAAACATCTTGATGATATGAGTAACTTGGTAGGGGAGTTGGTGGTTAACCGTAACACCCTCGAACAAGACCAGGAGCGTTTAAGACAGTCATTGGATAATTTACTTATACAAATACACCATTTAAGTGACGTTGGCGCCAGAATGCAGGAATTGTACGAACGTTCGTTACTCGAAGCATCTTTGTTAGCAACACGAAAACATAGTAATAATGGAGGTTTTAGTACACCAGTAAGTAATAAGGATAGTGATAGAGGATTTTCTGAGTTAGAAATGGATAGGTTTACACCGTTCCATACATTATCTCAAGAAATGATTGAGTTGATAGTTAGGGTGAGAGAGTCTGCGAGTGATATTGATTTTGTTACCGAAGAAACAGAGAGAGTTGCAAGGCAATTTAGGCAGGTAACAACGCAGTTACAAGAAGGTTTAACGAAAGCGCGGATGGTTCCTTTTTCGATTGTAACCGACCGGGTAAAACGGGGTGTGCGAGATAATGCGATAAAGTGTGGGAAGCAAGTTGAGTTAGTAATAGAGGGTCAAGATACGCTGATAGATAAAATGATTTTAGAGCATTTAACTGACCCGTTGATACATATGCTCAATAATGCCATAGCTCATGGTATTGAAACACCAGACGAAAGAACGAGTAAAGGTAAACAACCTGTAGGGATAATAACAGTGCGCGCGTTCCATCAAGGAAACCAAACTGTAATATCTGTATCGGATGATGGTGCGGGTATTAATGCTGACTATGTGAAACTTAAAGCGATAAAAGTCGGGTTAATAACACCAGAACAAGCGCAAACTATATCTAAGATGGAAGTGTATGAATTGTTGTTCCAACCTAATTTTAGTACAAAAGACCAAGCGGATGACTTAGCAGGTCGTGGAGTGGGGATGGATGTTGTACGAACTAGTATTAGTGAAATTAGAGGTACAATAACAACAGATTCTACACTGGGTAAAGGAACAAACTTTACGATACGATTACCGTTAACGCTAAGTATATGTAAAGCATTGTGTTGTGTATGGGATAAAGCGCGAATTGCATTTCCTATGGATGGTGTGGAAGACACATTAGATATATCTACTAAAAGCATTCATAAAAATGCCGATGGTACACTATATATATTGTGGCGTGATAGTAAATTACCATTTAAACCGTTGAAAGAACTATTAACATTAAATAGACAATTAAGTCGGGGAAGTGTATATGGGGGAACGCGCGATGATGATATGGTATCTGTGGTAGTGATACGTTCGGCATCAACATTAATAGGGTTGCAAGTAGACGCGGTACTCAGCGAACAAGAAATAGTAATTAAACAGTTCGAGGGTCCGGCGCCGAAACCAATAGGAGTAGCAGGCGCCACAGTGTTGGGTGATGGTAGAATAATGCCGATAGCGGATGTATTGGAAATAATTGATATATTCACTGGACGCACAGCGCTCGCAAGTCCTGTACCATTCTTTGAAGCAGCAGGTAATGGTACAGAGTCAAATGGCGCTCCTATAGACCCAACTGTATTAATAGTAGATGATTCGATAACAGTAAGGGAATTATTATCGTTATCGTTTAATAAAGCCGGGTATAGAGTAGAACAAGCGCGCGATGGTCAAGAAGCGTGGGAGAAATTACGCTCAGGTTTACCGTGTGACATAGTATTCTGTGACATAGAAATGCCACGCTGCGACGGACTGGAATTATTATCTCGTATATCTAAAGAACCGAGCTTGAGCCAGTTACCTATTGCTATGCTGACATCGAGAGGCGCCGATAAACATAAACAAATGGCAATAAATTTGGGCGCTTCTGGTTACTTTACTAAACCTTATTTAGAAGAAGCATTGCTAGAAGCTGCTTCAAGGATGTTGAAAGGAGAGAAACTAGTAAGCCCAAATAGTTAAATTACCTTGTGTAAATCTTGTGGAACGGGCATCCTTGCCCGTTTCATACATTAATAAACTTGCTTAAAAAGGTCTGTAAGTACTTTTTGTCTAAATTCGTGGTACGCTTCTACAGGTCTTCTGAAGCAGAACGAATTTTTGGCTTCCAAGCATCGGAAGTGACTGGTAATGATTTTGTTAATGATTGGCAGTTTGTATTTCCTGATGATTTAGAAGCAGTGATGTCGGTGCGAAATAAATTACGATATGGTATTGAGCAACGTAATATTATAAGCAACCGTAATTATAGAAAAGATGGTTCGGTAGTGTACTGTGAGTGGTATAATTCAACTTTAGTTTCGGAAACTGGCAAACTAATTTCGGTGTTATCTTTAGTACTGGATATTACCCCGCGCGTTCGACTCGAAGTTGAACGTACAAAACTTTTAGAAAGGGCACAAGCTGCACAGAATGAAGCTGAATCAGCTAACCAGATTAAAGACCAATTTCTTGCAGTTCTTTCTCACGAATTACGTTCCCCTCTTAACCCAATTTTAGGGTGGACAAAGCTATTAAAGTCGCGCAAGTTTGATGAGGTAACTGTAACTAAAGCATTAGATACTATAGAGCGTAACGTTAAATTACAAATTCAACTAATTGATGACTTATTAGATGTTTCACGTATTTTACGAGGAAAGCTAACTTTACATGAAGCAGTCGTTGATTTAAGCTTTGTCATCGATGCAGCAATTGAAACAGTGCGATTAACAGCAGAAGCCAAATCAATTAAAATCCTTTCTTTTGAAAACAACAGCATTGTTCAAGTTAAAGGTGATACCAATCGCTTACAGCAAATTGTTGGAAATTTACTTACCAATGCAGTTAAATTTACACCAAATGGAGGACAAGTCGAAGTTTACTTGTCGGTTTGCAATTCTCAATCTATTTCTTATGCTCAAATTCAAGTACGCGACACAGGGAAAGGAATAAACCCAGAATTTTTACCATATGTATTTGAACAATTCCGTCAAGCAGATAGCAGCACAACTAGAAATTTTGGTGGCTTGGGTTTAGGATTAGCAATAGTTCACCATTTGGTAGAATTACATGGTGGTACTGTGACAGCAGAAAGTGCAGGAGAAGGACAAGGAGCAACCTTTACTGTGAATTTACCACTAATCTCATCTCCTGATTTTATTGCTTCAAACTCAAACTCTCAAACAATACCTAATTTAGAAGGTATAAAAATTTTGATTGTCGATGATGAAGCTGACACGCGCGAATTTTTAGCTTTTTTACTGCAACAATATGGGGCAATAGTAACAGTTGCAATATCCGCTCATGATGCTCTAGCAAAATTTTCCGACATATTGCCAAATATATTACTAAGTGATTTAGGAATGCCTTTAATGGATGGTTATAGTTTAATTCGTCAAATTAGAACTATGCCCGAAGAACAAGGAGGTCAAATTCCTGCAATTGCACTAACTGCGTTTGCTGCTGATATTAATAAACAGCAAGTATTAGCAGCAGGTTTTAATCGACATATTGCCAAACCTGTAGAACCTCTACAGTTAGTTACATTGATAGCATCCGTCTTAGAAATGCAATAGTATATTTATTAAGTTAAAAGTCGGCGCCGTACAAATTTAAATACTCAACGGCCACCAAAAAGCCGGGGTCATGACCCGGCTTTTTGTGTCTACGTCGTCTCGATTCAACAGCCGTCTGGCCCACAGAAACTGTGCCCGTACAGTACCTCCGCGTCACAGATATAGGCAATGCCCGCATAGTCGTTGAAAAACTTCACTCCGACCTGATCTGCAATATTCTCGGCCATATCCCGATTTTCGGTGAGCACCTCGAACTTTATATTCG
Organism: Calothrix sp. PCC 7716; assembly: GCF_019977735.1. Taxonomy (GTDB): domain Bacteria; phylum Cyanobacteriota; class Cyanobacteriia; order Cyanobacteriales; family Nostocaceae; genus Dulcicalothrix. The sequence goes on from NZ_AP025018.1 coordinate 9,986,621, forward strand.
CCTGGGTGTCAGAAACGCTGGGTTGTCCCGACGAGCGCACGTTGCGACTGCCTTTACCGCCAGTCTCCACCACCGTATAACCAGTTGCCCCAGATTCATCGATGATATTGGCGATTTTTTTCAGCAGAATCTTTTCTGTGACGATGACAAGCTTTTTGGCTGGCTTGGCCATGTTGGTTACCTCCTTACCGTATAATTAATGATCTTGTATGTTGATCTACTTGGTCTGCCAAACCAAGGTAGCGCCGACAGACTGCCACCCGTCTGGGATTAGCCGCCGCCAAGAGCCTGGGCAAGCCCGACGAAGAGTGGTATTGCCAAGCCGATCGCAATGGGCGTACCGATGGCTGTGGAGGCACCGATGTACGCGGAGGGATTGGCCGACGGGATACCGGCTCGCAACGTGGGTGGGCCTGAGATGTCTGAACTAGAGGCGGCGATGACGGCCAGAACCACGACACCGCCCATGCTGAATCCTGTAGCGTAGTGGGCAATCATACCGAGACCGAAGGCGATGAACCCATGCACCAGCGGTGCCACCACGCTATAAACGACGTACCACTGGGCCACCTTGCGTAGTTCGCCAATCCTTGACCAAGCCTCCATACCCATGACCAGCATCAAAATCGAAAGCAGACCGCGGAAGAGGGGATCGTAGAAGCTTTTATAGACACTTTCTGGACGGGCGAACAGGCCAAGAGCAATGCCGAGCAACATTGCCGATAGGGCAGGACCTTGGAGGCTTTCCTGCACGATCGGCCATATCTTGACCCGATTATCCGCAGCCCCCTGCTGCTTGCTAAGGTACTCTTGCCGGCTGCTGGGATAATCTTGCTGATCGCGGTAATCGCTTGCTGCAACGGGCTGCTTGCTGAGATACTCCTGCTTGCTGAGATACTGGTCTTCTGCCCGGAGCTTCTTCTTGTTGAGATAAATATTGGCCACCACAATCGCAGTTACGAGTGCTGGGATATCCATGAAGGGATAGAGTGCGCCAGCCCATGCCTCGTATTGGATATTTTGTTCTTCAAGTAGTGTCAGGGCGGCGGCCATGGTAGAGCCACTCACGGCACCAAACAACCCCCCGGTCGCAATCGCATCCACGGTTTTGACCTTCGGCAGCTTGGCTAACGTATAGCGCGCAATGAATACGATAAGAATTCCTAATGCTGCTGCAAACGCTGCAGGTAACACCATCTCCATCAGGTTGGAATTACGGATCGCAATACCACCGGTCAGACCGATTTTGGTGAGCAGCATGAAGATGATGATCTTACAAATCGACTCTGGAATTTGCAGTTGGCTACCGAGAGCGGCAATGACCATACCACCAATCAGAAAGCTGAGTGTTGGAGACTGCAACTGTTTAACGAAGTCCATTAAAAAAAGGGACCAAAAATCCACGAATACCTCCTTGTGTCTCCTCTGACGAGGAGTAGTGCAATAAATGAACTAAGTAAACTCTAAAGAGTTAAAGAAAGTTAGAGTGAGGCGCTTCACCTCTCAACCAGGTGTTGCACGAGAACCTATAGACAGGGCTTACGGTTATTGCCCCGGTCGGTTCAGAGATCAAAGTTAGGATACCGCCAAACAGGGCGGCAAAAAAGCCGCCATAAACTGCGCCATAGAGTCCGCTTCTGGCCCCCACACCCAAAGGTCAGAGCCAAGGTAATGAGATAACAGCAGTCGTTACACCGCCGAAGATAGCGCCCCCGAGGTTATTAAACCTGATGAGATTGGTGATTGCCATAACTGAGGTAAATGAACGGTAGGTCAAAAGAACTAGATGCGACCCATTTCATAGAAAGGATGGGTTATAGATAAAAGTCGGCTAGAGAATGGAATCTAACATCTGCGATCTCGCACTCAAAGAAGTCTCAACAACAGACTGCCGAGAATGATTGCCGAGTGACTTCAAGCTTTGAAAAACTAAATCGTAATAGTTAAATCATTTGGATATTCTTAACTGTACGCCACTCTGGGTAGTAATACTTACTGAGTGATCAAGAAAAAAGTTTTTGTATGCATAGGGATTCTTCTATGGTTTTTAGATCACTGACACCGCGAAGCCAACGGTCGGGGGCAGAAAGCCGAGTGTCGGGGACTGCAACTGCGCCACGAAGCGCATCAAGAAATCGGACAATAAATCCACTTTGTAATTCCTCCTCGATCAGATATTAGGGGTCAGGATGACAGATATGTGCTTAAATGACCGGATAGCACTATTCTCAACAAGATCTAAAAAACCGGGTTTGGTGAACGATAAATAAAGCTTTCCAATCGGTATGATCGGCAAGAAACCCGGTTTTTGCCCTAGGTGCAAGCTATAAGTTAAGATTATCTTAAAATTCGCACAAATTTGCGCTCGCTCTACATAGATCTGCTAACTAATTTCAAATTTAAATCATAAGTTTTCCTTTTATTCTCAGAAAACCCGTATATCTCTGGTCAATGTAAATTGCGATTGGGAGAGCCTACCCAAACCTGATTTGCCTTTGGTAGTGGGTATGGATGGAGGATATGTCCGCTTAATTGATAAAAAATCGTCTAACTCTGGATATTTTCAAGTAATTGCAGGTAAAAGTATAAAAGCTGACGGTACATCTAAGTGTTTTGGCATGGTTCTCTCTTACGACACCAAGTCACGGCGCCGCATATTTGAGGTATTGAAGTCTCAAGGAATGCTTCGGAACCAACAGGTAACATTTCTATCAGATAGAGAATCAAGTATACGCTAACTACAGTATTATCTCAATCCCATACGCTGCTTTTCAAGAATAAATTGAAACAATACAAAAATGATAATAGCTTCGTGATTACCAGTACCGAGAGGGATTTCTACTAGCACTCCGTCTTCAAGTTGGTAACGCAAGTCTTATCTGTCCGGAACCCGGTTAGATATTCCTCAACTGTCATTTTAACGGGTGGAAAGGGACACTTTGACCATCCTTATATATAGGAGTCGGCGCCGTTCATCTGTCCCCATGATAAATTTTTCATCGAATTGCTACAAACTGCTTTCTTGGCACCAAACCTGAAGTGCTACATATAATTAAATCTCTGTAAAATTACTTAAATAAATATCATTATTCAAAAACTATATAAAATTATCTTAAAATTATCAAAACTTTTTAATTTTAATTAGTAGAAACACTTATAAATTAGAGCGTATCTATTTTGGATTATTTCGGCTTTACACAATGAATATAACTAATAAAGTTTTGATTAATTACGTGAAAATATCTAGCCATTTTTAACGAGAATGAGTAACTTAGATTTATCGAGAAAACGAACAATAAAAACACACACTTAATATGAAAGCTACTGCAATTGCTTGTCTCATTATCACTGGAATTGGAGCTACTGTTATTGGTAATTCTGCACCCGCTCATGCCGCTAGCTTCCGCTCATGTACCAACAGCCAATTTAATATTGCAGATAATGTAACAGGTACATCTGATTGCCAAATTAGTAATGATTATAGTCAAGACTTTTTAAATACAAATCCTTCTACAGTTAACCAAGCTGGATTTTTTGGTTTAACTAATTGGGAATTTGGTGGCAAAATTGGTGAAAATTCTGGTTATGGTGGCATAGGTTCAGGACAGTCAGGAACTTGGAATATATCCAATGTTATTCAAAACTCTTGGGACAATATCATGCTGGTCTTTAAGTCTGGACAAGGAACAAATCTTGTTGGCTATAAGGTTACTGATGGCGTAACTTCTGGAAACTGGATTTCCCCTTTTGAACAAGTTGCATTCAATTTCAATGGCAAGAATAGCAAAGATGTATCTCACATTAGTGTTTATTATACCAAAGGCGCCAAACCACCTGTTACTTCGGTTCCAGAGCCAGGTACTATAGTTGCTTTAAGTTTAGTATCCGGTTCAATATTAGTGTCGCGTCGTCGTAAAAACCAAACTGTCGGCTAGCAATTTATTTACCGCTTCTGAATGCGCGCATTCACGAATCGCGCATCGCTACTCCAACTTTAGTATTAGGCGCCTTCTCCATAAAAAGTATTGCTACAATTCAAGCTTTATTGTGATGTGTTAGCTCAAGGGAGATTCATATTATATAAACATGAAAGCGAGTAGCGACTGCTGCAAGCTTTCAAATCTAACAATATACAGCAAATTCCTGTTATGTGAGGTATATAAATAAATGCCCAAACCCTTGTAAAGACGCGACATGTCGCGTCTCTACATGTACTCGATTTAAAACAAGAATTTGACTGTGAAGAGAAATAATAGTGTAATTTTACGCTCCGGCAATAGTTCGAGGTTTCTAAGTGCTATTAACTATAAGTGTTGTAACTACGTTGAAATTTTTTGATAGCGTCACTTACCCTACGTCTAAAATTTCCTCTTGAACTGGACAAATGTAACAAAATTGCTATAATTTTAGGCTCTTAGCCTATAGTTGTGCTGTTTTGCTGAAAAATGAATAAGTTAATAACACGGTTGCAAAGGTTTATTATTTCTTTTTTAACAACGATTATTGTTTGTAAGTGTTTACTTGCACCTAATATTGCAGTTGCTCGTACTACTAATGTAGATAACGCATTTTGGAATAGTACTGAGTATTTATTTAGACATAATTTATTCCATAGTCCTGATGCCTTCCTACAGGGTAATACATTATCGGAGTTGGGTCGATACTATGTAAAAGTACCATTTAGGCGCCGACCTATGTCAAGTAATCAAAGTTTGACTTATCCAGTTAGCCGTAAAGTAAACCAAGTTGATAATTATCATGGTACTCACGTTGCTGACCCATATCGCTGGTTGGAAGACCCTGACTCAAAAGAGACTGCTGCTTGGGTTGAAGCTCAAAATAAATTGACTTTTGGCTATTTAAATCAAATACCATATAGAGATAAACTTAAGCAGCGTCTCACTAAATTATGGGATTACGAAAAATATGGCATTCCTTTTAAGGAAGGTAGTAGATATTTTTACTTCAAGAACGACGGACTGCAAAACCAGAGTGTTCTCTATACTCAAAAAAGCCTTGATAGCGAAGCAAATGTATTACTTGACCCGAATAAGCTTTCTGCTGATGGAACTGTAGCACTTTCTGGTTTATCAATTAGTGATAATGGCAAATTCTTAGCTTACGGCCTTTCTACTTCGGGTTCTGACTGGCAAGAATGGAAGGTTCGCGATATTGAAACAGGGAAAGATTTAAAGGATAATCTCAAATGGATTAAGTTCTCCGGTGCCTCATGGACAAATGATAATAAAGGCTTTTTCTACAGTCGCTACGATGAGCCGAATCAGAAAACCAAGCTTGAGGATGTTAATTATTATCAGAAGTTATACTATCACAGATTAGGTACGCCACAATCTGAGGATACTTTAATTTACGAGCGTCGCGACCAAAAAGAATGGGGTTTTAGTGGTAGCGTTACGGAGGATGGACGTTATTTAGTTATCTCAGTATGGTTGGGAACTGATTCTCGTAATTTGTTATTTTATAAAGATTTGACGCAACCGAATGCTGATGTAGTTGAGTTGATTAATAAATTTGAGTCAGACTTTAGCTTAGTTGATAGTGATGGTAGTGTATTATATGTTCGCACCGATTTAGAGGCGCCGCGCGGACGAGTAATTGCTATTAATACAAAAGAACCAGAAAGGGCAAATTGGCGCGAAGTCATAGCTCAAGCACCCGAAACACTCGAAAGCGTTAATATAGTTAATAATTTATTCGTTGCTGACTATCTTAAAGACGCACGTAGTCAAATCAAAATTTTTGATATTAACGGTAAATTTGTTCGTGATGTTGAATTACCGGGTATTGGGTCGGTTGGAGGTTTCAGAGGTAAACGTACAGATACCGAAACATTTTATAGCTTTACTAGCTTTACGGCGCCTGGTACTATCTACCGTTACGATATGGTAACGGGTAAAAGTAAAGTATTTAGACAACCCCAAGTAGATTTTAAACCTGATGATTACGAAGTTAAACAAGTTTTCTATACGAGTCAAGATGGTACTAGAGTTCCAATGTTTATTACCCACAAAAAGGGTATTAAGCTTGATGGGAATAATCCAACATATTTATATGGATATGGTGGGTTTAATGTCTCGCTAACACCAAGTTTTTCTGTCAGTAACTTAGTTTGGATGGAAATGGGTGGAGTATACGCTACGCCAAGCTTACGTGGAGGTGGTGAGTATGGCGAAGACTGGCATAAAGCTGGAATGAAGCAGAATAAGCAAAACGTATTTGATGACTTTATTGCAGCGGCAGAATGGTTGATAACTAATAAATATACAAAATCCGCTAAACTAGCAATTGGTGGTGGCAGTAACGGTGGACTTTTGGTAGGCGCCTGTATGACACAGCGTCCTGACTTATTTGGCGCCGCACTACCTGCCGTTGGTGTAATGGATATGTTGCGCTTCCATAAATTTACAATTGGTTGGGCATGGACAGCCGAATATGGTTCACCAGATAATCCAGAAGATTTCAAGACATTATATGCATATTCGCCACTGCACAACCTCAAAGCAGGAACAGCATACCCAGCAACCTTAATAACCACAGCAGACCACGATGATAGAGTTGTACCAGCACATAGCTTCAAATTTGCCGCAGCATTACAAGCAGCCCATAAGGGTTCGGCGCCTGTTTTAATTAGAATAGAAACAAAAGCCGGACATGGTGCAGGTAAACCAACAACAAAAATTATCGAAGAAGCAGCAGATAAATGGGCATTTCTTACGCGCGTCTTAGACATGAAAATGTAAGATGCGTGAAAGCTTCTAAAAAATAAATTAATATCTTGTGGGATGGGCATCCTTGCCCGTCCTGATATTGGAGGCACCCCGAAGTGAACCACGGTTCACATTTATTCATTTATATGTACTACAAAGCTAAAACGTATTGCTATGCTATTGTACCAGCATATAAAGTCAGGCGCTTGTGCAAGGAAATCTAGGGTATAGTGCCCCGAAGTGAACCACGGTTCACATTTTACGTATAAACGTTTTCAGTTGTATTATTTAGTACTTTAGTTTGGTATTGTTAGTCATAAAGGTATACACAGACTAGCCTAAAAATTTTTATTCATATTTTTCAACTTTACTGCATAAACGAGTTTCACCAGACATATCTAGGTTTAGAGAGCAATGTGACGTTAAAAAACTTACAACTCTGTCAACTTAAATTAAGTGATAATTACTATGAAAAAGCTAGCTATTCTCGGTTCAGCAATCGCATTGACGTTAATAAGTAACGCAGCTACACATGCAAAAGTAACATCCCAGCCCACTGTGCAACAAAATTCTAACATTTCCACAAAAGTTGCTAACCCAGGAATGATTATTGCACAGGCTAGTAACATGACTGGCGCCTGGAATTGTAACGACGGTGGTGTTTATTTTATTCGCCAAGTAGGAAATCAAATATGGTGGTATGGTCAAAGTAGTGATGGTGGACAAACTTGGTCGAATGTATTTCAAGGTACGATAACAGGTAGCAGAATAATTGGTAGTTGGGCTGATGTTCCTAAAGGTAGTATAAGAGGGTATGGCGAAATGACCCTGAGAATTTCAGGTGGTCGTATTCAAAAAATCTCTGGTGGAGAAAATTTTGGTGGTAGTGTCTGGAGTCGTTAATTTGTGAACCGTGGTTCACATTTGTAGGGTGCGTGAAAGCTATTACAATCAATGTAACGAAAATTAAACTGCTTTCACGCACCATCTACCGAGATAGGTTAAATAAACATGAGTCAATAGTTATTTAGTAATACTTAACTGATAATGCGTTCTTTGCTCAAATTTTTATTCATCTTTTCTTGCTGCATGATTCTTTCATGTGTGCTGTGGGAACAGTTTGTAGTTAACAAGATATATTATTGTGTTTGGGGAATATCCTATATAGATTTTTTCTTTCCTGACCACTGGTATCACGGTTCTAGCGGTGGGGATATGATAAAGCCTGGTTGGAGTGTAAGCAAACTGAAGAATCTCTGGTATTACATTATTGCTGTTTCGATTTTTGTTAGTGCTGCACTTGCTTCGTCTCGTCCATCTTTCAGTAAAAGAGGGTAATTTTTGCTAAACTGGCGCCTACAAATAACTGTCCTAAGTCCTTGCTCAAATACACCATAGGCAAGGCGCCTCCACCCAACCTACGGTATAACGATATATTTAATACCATTTTTATGTGAAGATGCACATTATTATTCTTAGCCCCCCTTTATTAAGGGGGGTTGGGGGGATTTAATTATTTGCAGCTTCATATTAAATCGGTATAAGGTGCCTTTATGTTTAATATTTTGATGGTGAGGATTAGTTGTAAAAAATAAAATAACCTCGGTTGACTTCCGAGGGACTTTCTTCAAAGAGTTGCTGGTTCTCTAAGAATTTCAAATGTTTCTCCGTTGATTGTCAATTCATCGGCGCCGTTACTGCTAGCAACTGCTTCTGTTAATATTCTGGTTGCCCACTCTGTTAAGTTAAGTCCTGATGATTTAGCTATGTCTTGCATTTCTCGCTGCAAGTACGCTGGAATGTGTAAGGTTAATGCGACTGTTTCGAGTAAAGGTATTCGGGAGAGTCTTAACTCTTGTTCACTGTTACGGTAAGTCCAGTACTCACATTCATGCGCGCGGGTTTCGCCATCTTTTTCCAGAAAGTTTAATTTACCTAACTGGTAACAATAGAAGTTTTCTTTTTCTTCTAGTAATTCCGGACTACAATTCAAACAGTTCCAACAGCTTCGTATTGGTGTACTTGGTGTACATGATGATTTTGGCTGTGTATGTCCTGCATCTGATATTGCTGCGTCTACACTTTGAGGTGTGTTTGATTTATGCTCTGTTCGTGGTTTTAGCTTCTTTCTGCCTTTACTCCTATTCGATTCAGAGTTGTCGTTTTGTTTTTGGTATGCTTTTACTACTTGAATGATGTGGGTTGCTGTGATTTTACCGTTCGGCGCCGTAGAAACCGCTTGTTGCCAAACTTTTTGTTGTTCGGATGGAGTTAATGCAGTTAATGGACGCGCTTGACGTTCGTTTGCGGGAAGAATTTGTGAACCGTGGTTCACATTTTCATAAACCGCAGCAGCATCTATCAGGTAGTAAGCGGAACGTCGGGACATTTCCCAACGGTTGATGCAATACTCCTCGAAGGTGTCGTAACATTGCCTATACAGTCGCTTATCACGCAGTATACGCAACGCTTGTCCTATTTCCCAAAATGCCCGTAAACCTCGCTGAACTGTTGATTCTAAACTTTCTAGCTCTAGAACTTCAGCTTCTGAAAGCGCTTCTGGGTTGTTGGTATTTATTTGGTTGACATTACTATTCGGAGTTGAAGCAACTGCTAATTCTTGCTCACCGCCACTAGATAGTTGAAAAGTTGCACAGGAAGCAGTAAAGTCTAGATGTTCCATCGATATCCTTTATCTCTGGGTTAACGACTGCGTTATTGTTTATTTATCCATGAACTATCCACGGCGCCAGCACTTACTGTCACCGCTTTGTCAATGCTCTATACATATCCCGATTATATTGCACATGCAATAAATAATATTGCACAAGTTATGTGCTTTATGCAAACTTTTTACGTTTTGTATTGATTTTCCGTTCAAAGAATATGGGTAATTAGCCTTTTAAGTTTGTAGTTTCGTTTAAATTTTGCTCAAACCCTTGTAAATACAGGAGTTATACTTTTAAATAGGGTATACAAACCTTATAAATCTAAGAACGTGAGCGCTTTACCTCAACTGCTACTCAAGCGGGGGTATGGTCGGCTTTACATTAAATTTGCCTGTTATTGAAGTTACCAAGGTAAAAATTGTGACTGCCACATCTGTACCATCACTCATACAAGCGCGCCAAAATCGACTAGTTCAGTTGATGGAACAGCTGTTGCAAGATGGCTGGACTCAAACTGGAATAGCTGAGTTTATTGGCGTAGAGTTTACAACGGTGTACCGCTGGGTAAAGGGGAAGACTGTTCCCGAACCGGAGTCTAGGAACTTTGAGAAGTTAGCCCGCTTGAGTGGCGGAACTTCTCAAACGCTGCAAAAGTATCTAGATGGTGAAATAACTTTATCGGTATATCGTCAAGGTGTGGCAGGTAGGATGATGACTCAAGTAAAAAAGCGCTCGTCAAAACCCTCGAACGAGAAAATAAAGCAAGAGGTTTTAGCGAAAATTCGCTTGCTCGAACCCGCAGAAATTGCTGAAATTATTTCTGTCACAGCTGCTTTTCTAGCACAGCAAACGTAAAAAGTTAGGAGTTAGGAGTTAGGAGTTAGGGGGAGGGGATGCGACCAGTTAGTTGGCGAAAGCTCTTGGTTGGGGAATTTAGTTGGAAAAGGCTAGTAAGGTCTGCTGCTCTTATATATTTACTTTTTGCTGTTTTCGTCTATTTTCGGGCTGACAGTATGATTTTCTTACCTCAGCCATCTAGTTATCAAGACACAAAAGAGATTATTAAGCTTAAAAGTCCAGATGGTATTGAGCTTTCAGCACTGCATTTAATTAATCCTGCCGCAAAGTACACTATACTCTATGCTCACGGCAACGCTGAAGATTTGGGAGATATTAGGCAAGTACTAGAGAATTTAAATGCATTAGGTTTTAATGTATTTGCCTATGACTATCGTGGTTATGGCACGAGTCAAGGAACCCCCTCAGAACTGAATGCCTACAAAGATATAGATACTGCTTATAACTATTTAACTCAAGTTTTAAAAGTGGCGCCACAAAATATCATTGTATACGGGCGTTCGGTTGGTGGTGGTTCTGCTGTAGATTTAGCCGCAAGAAAGCAAGTAGCTGGTTTAATTTTAGAAAGTACTTTTACTTCAGCTTTCCGTGTTAAAGTTCCTTTTCCAATTTTACCGTTTGACAGGTTTTCCAATATTGACAAAATCGATGATATTAAAGCACCTGTACTAATTATGCATGGTAAAGAGGATAATGTGATTCCTTTTTGGCATAGTCAACAGCTTTTTGAGGAGGCGCCATCACCAAAGCTGAGTTTGTGGGTAGAAGGCGCCAGCCATAATGATTTTACATATGTCGCTGGGAGGCGTTACGGTAAAGTTTTAAAGGAATTTATTAATCTAATTGAAAAGTAGTTTTACACGCTAAATCATCCAAATAATAGAAGATATTGGATTGGCAAAGCGAGGAATTATATATTTAGTGATTTGTGTATAATTGCGGAGTAACCGTAAAAACACTGCTTTGCACTATCCTGCTAAAATTAAGATGGGAAAATGCACAGTTTTCAATGTAGCATTTTTTACTAGTTTTAACCGTACTGTTAGATTTTGAAATAATTTGGGTACTCTTAGAGAGTAATTAAATAATCAAATAGTACTCGAATATTGAAACATTTAAAATCTAATTTAATAATTTTAAGGATTAATGATAGATTATGCAAGTTTGTCTAGTTACAGGTGGTAGTTCTGGTGTTGGTCTAATGACTGCTGTTGGTTTAGCTAAATTAGATAATCATGTACTTATTGCTGGTCGTTCTGCAATTAAAGGTTCTAAAGCTGTAGAATATATTCGTCAAACTACTGGAAATTCAAATGTTGAATTTCTTTCCCTTGACCTGGCTTCTTTAGATTCTGTTCGCAATTGTGTTAACATTTTTATCGCCAAAAAATTACCATTACATATATTAGTACTTAATGCAGGTATATTTAATTGCCGAGGTACCACAAAAGAAGGTTTTGAACTAATTTGGGGAACTAATTATCTAGGGCATTTTTTGCTTATACATTTGTTGTTAGATATTATGCAAAAATCTGCTCCTGGTCGCATTGTCATCGTCGCTTCAGATTTAGGATTACGACCAAATGATATTAGTTGGAATTTATTAGTTAAAAAAACACATTTTAATTTTCTAGAATTATATTCTGTTTCTAAATTTTGTTTATTGTTATTAACACAAGAGCTTTCTCAAAAATTAGCTAACTCTCAAGTGACTGTAAATGCAGTTCATCCAGGATTTGTACAATCTAATATTACTATTTGGCATCGACTAAGTAAATATTTAGGTATCGGTATTTCTCCAGAAAATGGTGCATATAGTACTCTTTTTTGTGCTACTTCACCAAAATACTACAGTATCACTGGGCAATTTTTAGACAGTAATGCTCAAGAAATTACTTTACCTTTAAATGTGCAGAATAAAGAATTATCGCAAAAATTGTGGGAGCGTAGCTTATTGTGGACAGGTTGTAATGAACCAATAAATAAACACTCAATTAGTTACGATGGTAGCGATGGAATATGGGGACCATATAAGCTTAGTTTAACTCGACAAGAGATGGCTGTAATTAAAGACGAAATACTTGACAATGTTTTGCCAAACTACTCTATTAAATTGTTGTTAAATCACTTAATCAGAGCGATTATTAAAAAAGATTTTGGCTCAATTATGATGACGTTATCACAATACTTTTTTAGAAATTTTAATATGGAAAGGCACTTAGATTCGCCTATAATTATGCAATTATGTCAAGATGAAAAATTACTAGAAGAATTAACAACACATTTAGGAGAAAATTTTCTGCTATGGAGGTCTGAAATTTGGGCTAATTATCCTGCTCAGAAAATAATTCCTTATTGGCATCAAGATTTATACCCTTACTTGATTAAAAATCAATCTAAAAATATTTATGCTTATATAGCTTTAACAGAAATTAATGAATATAATGGTTTTGAATATATTCCCAACAAATATCTTCAAAATTGCTCTATAAAAATTACTGACCCTTTCAGTGGTAATAAGTTTTTTGAAATTCCTGAAGAAGTTACACAAAAGGCAATTCCTGTACTGTTACAACCAGGTGAATTTATATTATTTACTGATGAGCTTATACATTGTTCTTTACGCAATAATAGCGGTAAAGTAAGAATTGCTTTAACTCTAAGATTAACTCAGTCAGGTACAAAAGTTTTACAGGGTTATACTTCTAATTATTACCAACCAATAACTTTGCGCTCAAAAAATAGCTAATTTCATATTTCTCAACTAACCTCAAGTTTTACAGCGCTGTAAATTTACTTGCTGCGTTGTCTAATACTAGTATCCAATCGTTGCCTCGTCCTTTGGTTGGTGGTGTGAATTTTCTGGTTTCTGTCAAGGAAAATTCTTCTACTTTTGTTCCTTTTCCTTGACGTGGATTGTACCACTGAGCTTTGATTCGATTGCCTGTGATTTTTGATAGTTTAACTGTAATAGGGTTTCCTGTTGGTGTGTAAATAAATGCAAAGCTTCCATCTGAGGCGCCTGCTGCTCTTATATCTTCTGTACCGTTTATAATAATTGATTGGTCTGGTACGAGTTTTGTATAAGGTCGAGATTCAAATAATTTTTTTAAATAACCCATTTGGGTTGCCCCTGGTTGTGCTAATGCTTTTTGCCAAGGTGTTCTAGCTTTTGATATTGGTTCCCTTCCTGGTTGCCACATCTGCCAAATGTTATGGTTTCCGTAAGTGTGACCACAGGTGCCTGCTAGCATTGACCAATAGGCAGCTTGCCTAACATCAAAATCATTGAACCAACCATTTTCTGGTTTCCAATTAATTGGATGGTCTTCATAACATGGTTCTCCGTCAAGTGTGGGTTTTGACGGACTTAAAAGATAGTTTTGAGATGTAACTTTATAATTGGGTATATTAATAGCCATGTGACCCGATTGGAACATGTTAAAGTCAAGCCAATCATCGTTATGGAACCAGGTTGCTGAATTTGAGCCACCCTGTGGATGGTAGGTCATTAGATGATTTCCTGTATCTCCCTGTTTTAACCCTTTTGCCATAGACCGAATTATAGCTAAGTGATTATCGTTCTCAGGGCTACGGTCTCCGCCTAGAATCCATATAATAGGCTTGTTTCTATAACGTTTGCCAAGATAGGCGCCAAAAGCTTCAGCATTTGTAGGTGTAAATATTTCTGGTCCAACACCCCATAGCTTTTTCCATTTATCTCCCCATGTTGGTAACATTCCTATGTAAAGCCCTAGTTTTTCGGCTTGATTTACAACATAATCAACATGCTGAAAGTAAGCTTCGTTGGGTTTAGTGGGGTCATTATCTTTTAGCGGCAGGTTGCCGTAAGCGTTGGGTTGCCTAAGTCCATCAAGTTCTGCTAAAACAACAGCTTGAATGACGGTAAATCCTTTGCGGGCACGGTCTTGTAAATATATAAGTGCCTCTTCACGATTTGCTCGATGGAATAGTTCCCAAGCTGTATCTCCAAGGTAGAAGAAGGGCCTACCATTTTTTTGAACTAAAAAACGTTTGTTTTGCTGCACTCTGAGAGTTTGTCCAGCTTGAGTTTTTTGTGAACAAGACACCGACAAAGCTATCCCTGAGCAGAGACTGAGAAAAGTACGTCTAGTTAAAGGTTTGTGCATATTTTTAAAGAATTCGTCGCATTATTAATTAAAGCGCACGGTAAAGGTATTGATGATGATTTTTTTGTGAAGCTAATAAGTTAAATGTAACTTAAAGCGTAGAAACATCTCTGACTGATGGGTGATTTGGCGCCAGTTAAAATTGAATAATCTTGTGTGTATGGATGGCGATAAATATTAATTTTGAGGAATTTGAACGTGAAACGCTCTAATGTATCTAAATTCTTGGGAACTAGTTTGTTAGTAGCTAGTTTGGTAACTGTACCTGCTACTATGCGCGCTTCTGCTCAAACTAGTAATACCAATACAACAACTACTACTACTGAACGAACAGTTGTGAATGATGCTGACCGCGCAACTGATAATAATTTTTCTGATGGTGACTGGGGATTAATGGGTTTACTTGGTTTATTTGGTTTGCTAGGTCGTAGAAGTAAGAAAAACGTAGAAACTGTTGCTTATGATGACCGAGGTACTGTTGGTACTTCTGGTACTCGCGTTCGTTAATTTGAACGTGGTTACATAAAGATGGGAATATATAAGAGAGACTGTACATGTACGGTCTCTCTATCGTTTATTATGGGAATGCGCGTTAAAATGCCTGTTCGAGTTAGAGGTTGTTTGAAAAGTGTCTTTTGATGTCATGCTGAGGAACGAAGCATCTCAGTATACAGGCTCAAACCCTAGATTCTTCGTTCCGCTGCGCTCCACTCAGAATGACAATTTATACCTAGTTCGACTTTTCAAACATCCTCTTAGAGTTGGGTTTAATTTCGTAGTTGGTTATAAATAGTTCTTTACCTTTTTTGGCGCCGCTTTGTTTGTAGTTGTTCATTCCATATTGCAATTCCCATTCATTCATGTAAAAAGATTTAAAGTTTTCTCTGATATAGGGTGAGTCGTCGTAAGTTATTAGCCAGCGTTGGAGACAGTTTTGTACGAGTGTTGCAAATCTTTGATGCTCGAATGAGATGTGCAAATCTCCTTCTTTACCATATAGTTTGGATTTAGTAGCTGTAAAATAAGGTGGGTCTAAAAATAAAAATACGTTTTGACCTTCTGCAAGTAATAGTTCGCTATAATCTAAGTTTGTAATTTTTACATCTGCTGTTAAGATACTTTCTAATTTTTCTAAACGTAAAATAGATGATTCTGTAAACCTTTTGTGAAAAGCTTGCTCAGAATATCCTCCAGATTCGACGGTTCCAGAGAAGGTAATTCTGTTGAGAATAAAAAAGCGCACTGCTCTGTCAAAATCAGATAATTTAGTAATGTTTACTTTGGTTAATTCTTCAAATAGTTGTTTGCCGTTTGTATATTTATTTTTGATGCGATGTATTTCTTCTATAAGAGTAGGGAGGTGAGATTGAGAAAACTTCCAGAATAGGAAGAGTTCGCGGTTTAAATCGTTAATCCAAAATTTGAGGTGAGGTAACTTTTGTTTTAGGTATATAAAAACAGAACCACCACCTATGAAGGGTTCCCTATACTCAGAAAAACTATCTGGTATATATTGGGCTATTTGGTCAATGGCTTTTGATTTGCCACCTGGGTAACGTAGTGGACTTTTTATCATAGTTTTGGTCGTAGTTTACGTTATTACCTATGCGTTCATTATCAAGTAGGTCTAGGTTCGTACATTTTAACTGTAAGTCAAGACGAGTCCGGCGCCGAGAACCTGGTGATACGATTCCTGTTATTGTTACATCAACCCCTACCAAGTCTAATGGTCTGGGTGCAATTGGTTGATAAAGTGTTACGGGAGCAAGGATTCAGGTTGGGTTAGCACAGTGGTATTTTATGGTGGTTGACAAGTATTCTTTTTAACATCAATATACTACCCGTTTCGGAATTAATTGCACGGAGATGGTTAAATTAATCAGCGTAGGGAGTATCCAAAAGCAACTTCTCTCCATCTCAAAACAAAACTTCTTCCTTCTTTCTTCTTACGAGCGTTCAACGCCCTAAATAATTACCGAAATAATTTAAGATTGTCTTAGTATTATATAAGCATATTTTATAATCATGAGTATAGGTGCAGTTGCAATTGGAAGAAATGAGGGGCAGCGGCTAGTGCGCTGTTTGAAATCGCTTATTGAGAACCTTCCACCAGGGACACCAATAGTTTATGTTGATTCGGGTTCTACTGATGGTAGTGTGAATATGGCAATATCTTTGGGTGTGAATGTTGTAGAATTGGATATGTCACGTCCATTTACGATGGCACGAGGATATAACACTGGGTTTAACTATATATGTGAGCATTTTCCATTCGTTGAGTACGTGCAGTTCATTGATGGTGATTGCGAAATGCTCTGTGGATGGATAGAGCCAGCGCGTCTTTTCTTGAGCAATAATATTGAAATCGCAATTGTTAGTGGTAATTTGCAAGAACGGCAACCTGAGTTATCTATATATAATCGTCTTGCTCAAATGGAATGGAATACTCCATTGGGGGAAGTTAATGCTTGTGTTGGTATTGCAATGATGCGAGTTAGTGCGCTGAATGCGGTTAATGGTTATAATGAATCGCTGATCGCCGGTGAAGAGCCAGAAATGTACTTCCGTTTACGCCAATTAGGGTGGAAAATTTGGCGTATTGATGTTGATATGGCAGTACATGATGCTGCGATGTTTAAGTTTAGCCAATGGTGGAAGCGCTCAATGCGTTCAGGATGGGCATTTCAAGAAGGTGTGGTAATGCATGGTTCTCATAATGAAAGATTTTGTGTTCGTCAAGCTCGGAGTAATTGGTTTTGGGGAATTCTCATTCCATCAGGAGCATTATTAATGCTATGGGAAACATCGGGTTTAAGTTTGTTGTTGCTTGTGGCTTATTGTTTGTTATTTTTGCGTATATATAAATATCGCATTACTCAGGGTGATATACACGAAGATGCGTGATTGTATGCATTTTGGTGTGTTTTATCAAAATTTCCCCAAGCGATAGGACAGTTGAAGTATTGTTGGAATCAATGGCGCAATCAACAAGCGACTTTAATTGAATACAAATGATAAAAAGATTGGAGTCCAATTTTACCAAGTGAGAACCTAGGTGAGGTTATAAGCGTACTTATACGGTCTATTCGCATTCGATAAATTACTCTTTATTTAGAACGGAAATGGCGCCAGTCTTTATAGGACGGCGCCGTATATTGGAATATACTCTCTTTACAGTGGCTGGTTTTATTTATGCGACGAGCGTAGATGTGCTTCTGTTACAATTGTGCTTTTTAAATGGAACGGGCAAGGTTGCTCATTCCACAAGAGTAATTATCTATTTACGGCGCCTCGTACTAGAATGACTGTACTTTCAACACCGGATGCTATCGCTTCGGGTATGTTTCCGTTTATTGCCTGTTGTAATAGTCCTTCGCGTGAGGCGCCTATTATTACTACGTCGTAGTGTTCTTTGTTTGCTAGGTTAATTACTCCTTCGCTAACTGAGTCTGATTTTATGGGTTCTGCTATGACGGTACTTTGAAGTTTTCGGTTACGGATTAGTTGACGTATTGCTTCTTCTAGTACTTTCATGTCTGGTTTGTCTTCGCTTGTATTAAAAACTCTGGTTAAACGAATTTTTGAGTTTTCACCTAATGTTACTAGTGCTGGTAATAATTTTATCGCTAACCATGCGTTTGGTCCTCCTGCCATTGGTACTAACCAATTGTTGAATTTAAGTTCGGGTGTATGAGGTGTTGGTAATATTACGGTATTTGAAGAAAATTCTGGCGGTTTACCTGTTTTTACATATTCTCGTATGGAAGCTGAGATAAGTTTGGATTTTAAACTTTTTGGTTTATATTCTTTGCTTACCCCAAGTTTGACAAGCACTACTTCACAACTCGCTTGTCTAATTACTGCGTCTACTACGTTGCCAAATATACGTCCGGGTGTGGAGGTGCTACCTTTCCATCCCATTAAAACAATGTCTATATGACGTTCGTTTACTGTTTCTAAGATAGATTGAGAAATGTCGTGCGCTACACGAATTTGCGTATGAATGGGAATTTTTGATTTTTTGCCTAGTGCTTCGACTTGACGTAACAAACGTCTACTTTTTGTTGTACGTACTTCGCTTTCTGATGGTGAACTATAACGAGGAACGATTACGGTTTGTACACACTCTATTTCATAGTGTCGGTCGCGTGCAATCGCTATTGCCATTTTAATTAATGTTACAGCAGTTTCTGGATTTGCGATTGGAAGTAATAATCTTCCTCTTCCTACACTTGGGGAACGTGTTTGATATACAACGTAAGATGGTTCAGGTGTTGGGCCTGTTTGAGGGTTTTTACAGTTGAGATGGTCTGCTTCTGCACGAATTATATCCGCGCGCGTGATTATTCCAATTAGTCGGCGCCCTTCTACTACTGGTAATCTACTAATTTGATAGCGGTCTAGTAAATATAGTACATTACTTAAAGTATTTTTGGGTGTTACCGATACTGGTTGCGGTGTCATTATTTCTCGTAATGCTTGCTCGTGCGATAAACTCAATTCACGCACTTTTAGTAAATCTGATTGCGTTACAATTCCTACTAACTTTGATTCTTCAACGACTGGAAATCCTCGATGGTGTGACCGCGAAAAAGCTTGAATTGCTTCTTCTATCGTTATATCCGCATCTAGCGATTCAACCCGACTTTGCATTACTTCTCTTGCTGTTAATCTTGTTAATAATCCTTCAGGCGCCTTTGCTTGTTCTATATCTATACCGTTTAATTTTAAAAGCTTATCGTATAGTGACCCAGGCACTAATTTCTCGGCAACAAGATATGATGTGACAGCACAAATCATTAAGGGTAATACTAAAGTAAAATTGGTCGTCATTTCAAACACGATGACGATGGCTGTTATAGGAACTTTAGAAACACCGCTAAAAAATGCCCCCATCCCTGCCAAAGCAAACGTGGTAATTGAACTTTCTCCTAGTAAATAATATTGACATGCCCCAATTAGATGCCCCAAACATGAACCTAATATCAAACTTGGTGCAAATAATCCTCCTGGGGCGCCAGAACCAAATGCGACTAAAGTTAAAAGAAACTGTGCTGCAAATACTAGCAAGGCTAATGGTGCATCGGGTATGTTTGGTTCATTTGCTCCAATTATAAATTCCCGTAAACCTGTGTTATCACGAAATGACTCTGGCAGTATTGCTATGACAATTCCAGAAAATAATCCTGCTAATGCTACACGTAAAGGTAAACTAATATGCAATCTACGGTATACTTTAATACTATGTACTAAACCTCGATTAAAAAATGCCGCGAAAACACCTGCGATAATACCTAGAATTAGGTAAAAAGGGATATCGATAAGAGCGAAAGTACTTAGATTGGGATTGGCGTTGTAAGTAGCTTGGAGGTCAAGTTGTAAAGTACCACCACCTAATAATCTTGAAACAACTCCGCCGATAAATGAAGCGATGATAGCGGTTCCGAGTGTGATTCCTGACAAATCTTGAAGTAATTCTTCTACTATAAATAAAACTCCCGCAATTGGGGCGTTGAATGCTGCTGCTAGTCCTGCACCTGCACCTGCTGCTATCATTTGGCGCCGATGGTCGGGTGAAGTTGGAACTAAGCGACTTAGTGCTGCTGCAAGTCCGGCACCAACTTGTACTGTTGGACCTTGGCGCCCTAGTGTTAAGCCAGAACCGATAGCAAGCAGGGCGCTAACTAACTTTACACAAGCTACTCGTAATGATAGTTTAATTGGTACATTCGCGAGTGATGCTTTAACTTGGGGAATTCCACTCCCTGATGCTTCAGGCGCCAATCGCTCGACAAGGAAACCTGCCATAAATCCAAAAAGGACGCCGACTACTGGAAGTGCTATCCAAGGTGGTAACAAGTGCGATGTGTGAACTCGCCATGTACCTAAAGCACCCGAACCTAATTTCAACAGTACCGCAGATAGAGCAGCAACTAATCCAATCAGCGAAGCTTCGGCTATCGCTAAACCTCTTCTCGGTTGCAATAAATTGCGAAACCGTTGAGGAAGAACCGGAGAAGCCATAGAGTTTGTTGGTTAAAAGGGGAAAACCCTGAGATTAAGTAATGTGTAAATGATAGCCTACGAGCCGTTGTTAGCTTTTGTTGTAACTGATAATCCTTCTACAATCAAAGAAGGGGTATAACATGAACCATTCCAATCAGCATCATTACCTAAAGCTATGAGTTGTTTTAGGGCTGTGTAAACATTACCTGCAACCATCGTATCTTTGATTCGACCCGTAACTTCACCATTTTTGACGTAGTATCCTAAATCAACGTTGACAGAAAAATCACCAGATATTCCACTGGCGCCTCCAAGCATTTGGTCTACAATTAAGCCAGAGTCTAACTGAGTTATCAATTTTTGTAACGGCACAGTTCCAGGTTGAATTAAAAAGTTAAATAAACCTGGAGTTGGATAACTGCTCAAAGTTGGACGAAAGGCATTACCTGTACTATTTATACCTAAATTGCGTCCAGTGGCACGGTCGCTATAAAAATTCTGTAAAACACCATTTTCAATAAATACTCTTTTTTGTGTTGGTGTACCCTCATCATCGAATGGACAACTATAAGGGCCAGCTACAGGGTCTTGATATATAGTAAATTGAGCATCCATTACAGGTTGACCAATTCGCGAAGCCCACGGTGAAGCTTTTTCTAATACACGTTTACCGTTGAGTGCTGCTTGTACGGTACCCCATAACATATCCGCTGCTTTCGATGTAAACAAAATTGGTACCCGTCCACTTGGTAACGTCACATTTTCTTTTGCCCAGTCTAATCTTTGAATAATTTGCTGCGCTATTTTTTCTGGGTGTAAACTATCGCGATTTGTTTCACCATCAGAAACACTCAAAAAATCTTCACCTCGTACCCACTCACCCGATAAGTAACAAGAGAGTGTAGTGTCGGTATAGCAACAATCTAAACCTTCAGTGTTTACAATACGTGTCGTTTCTGAGTCGCATTCCCAATCACCATTACACAAAACCTCTGGATAAGCATCACGGATAATCGCAATAGCTTCTTTTCCCCAATCAACTAGTACAGATAAAGGTACAGATGAACCAACATCTCCAAAAACTGGTTCGTTAACTTGTGCTAACTCTATAAGTTCGGATGAATTAAGTCGTGATGAAGCAAGCGCGCGTTCTACCATTGCTTTGGGGTCAACCGAACCGTATGCGACAGTTAGTCCTGGACAACCATTGTGCCATAACCGTAATACAGTGCCTTCTGAAGAGCTTGTTTCGATTTGTTTGAGTCGATTTGCCTCAAAAAATACTGGTTGAGATAAAGACCGTGATTGATACACCTCAGCTTTATTTGCTCCTGACTTGATGGCAAGTTCTAAGAGTTCTTCAGGAAGAGGTAAAGGTGGAAATTGATAAGGCATAATGAGTGCTGAGTAATGAGTGCTGAGTAATGAGTGCTGAGTGCTGAGTGTTAAAGAGGAAAAGCCATTCCGTTCCCCCTAACTCCTAACTTTACTCAGCACTCAGCACTCAGCACTTTCAACTCCTAGATCACTTTACGGTAGAACGACATCTTGCAAAAGCCAAAATCCTGCAAAAGATTCTGATTCTGGACTTGACTGAATGCCAATAAAATGCACTCCCGAAGCTTTTTGTTTGGCTGCTTCAAATGAAGAAGCTTCGCTTTGCATTTGTGGTGTACGAGTGCTTGCTAATACCCAACTTTCGGTGGCGCCTGTTTCTAGTACTAATCTTCCGTTCAAACTAGGGTCAAATCTTAAAGAAGCTAATTCTAAGCCTGACATCCAAGCTGCTAATGGTAATGCTCGTCCTGAAAATAATAAGATACCTGGAATTTTGGTAGAATTTTCAATACCCATCATAGATAAAGGAAATGCTTCTCCAAAACCAATATCCCATTCGGACATTTCCGCAAAATCACTCGCATTTAATGTTACAAATCCCCACTTTTCACTTTCTAATGCATCGGGTAAACGCTGCGGTACAGGAGCATCTAGACGTACCGATGGATTAGTACCTCCTTGGTATCCAGGTTCATTTGGATACACTTCTTCCATTCGTTGTTCAAGCCATTTATATAATACTAAGATACGCCGACTTGGTTGTACGGCAATTCCCGCATCAGTACAAGCTTTGGTTATCATATTATTCATTTGGCGCCGGAAGAAGCGAATGCGAACGGGTGGACTTGGCGCTTTTTCGACCGCTTCATTAATTGCCGTTCGTAACCACCCTGAGTTTACTTCAGTGCTAGGGCAATATTTCGCGAAACGAAACAAAGATTCGGGATTGGCGCTAATCGTTGTAGGACTCTCACAAATCAACACTTCCCATACTTTCTTCTGATTCTCATCCAAAATCGGCCGTGAGTAAAAATCTAGTTCCCAAATACTGCCCATGCTAATCCCATCATTCCTAAGCTACATTTCTTATATCTCTTATGATAAAGGCGAACGAGAGCAAGGAAGCTTTCACGTACTATGCAATATAAAGGCACCGCGCACACTATTGGTCTGTGTTATTAATGTTGATATGTTGGGTAGGGTGTGTCAAAGCCGTTACAATCTTCAATAAAATGAAAAATTATGTGCGCCCGTAGCACCATTGAGTAGTCGGTGCGTGGCTACCGAGTTGTTTTTAACGAAGCGAACTTCGGAGTGGCGCCACACACCCTAACACACCATGCAATATAAAGGCGCCACGATATCATAAGCAGGCGCCTCGAAATTACCCCAGAGTTAATATACGCTGTGGTTTGTTCACGAATAATGGCTTAGTTTCTAGCCACTGCCGCCCAAGCAAAATTTCTGGTAAACCTCTACCTACATGAACAGGTATATCATGTTCTTCACCGTCAAACATGATTTTACCTGCATAAATATCAAAGTCAAAATTACCGCGTGCAGTTAAAAGTGTTTGTCGTTCTAAACGCACCCAGTTAAGGGCAATAGCATCTTGGTTATTAACAGCTAACCAGTACGAGAAGCCAGTGTCAAGCATCCCGTCCATTTGCATCTCTACTCCTTCATCATCAATAAGCGCCAGCTCGAAAAACAAGGCACCCTCATCACCAAAAAACCCAGATATTGTCATATTGTGCCACACACACCAGTTTCGTTAATTCGGAAGACATGAGGTATCTTACCTGGATGCTTTTCGCGGCATTGGCGTGAAGCTGTTGATGAATCTTTATCAACGAAATACTCCCCACTATCAGGCTCGACCGCAACAAACCAATTGTAATGAGTCTCAATTAATTCCGATTTAACTTTATCAAATATTGGTTGACAACGTTCCCTAAATTCCTTGTGTTCAGCGTCCCATTCGGCAAGTTGTTCTGATGTCCACTGAATTTCTGGGAATATGCGTCCTCTACGCGCGGTACGGGTTGGTTTTGTTCCAGTCATAATGTTTTACGCTTACGTCTTACAATATCTATATATTAGAACGTTTATTATATTGTTCCACACGCACCTGTTTCATTAATACGGAAAGTATGGAACCTGTGGTTAGGATATTTCTCGCGTGCTAAATAGGCGCCTTTTATTCGGTCTTGATTAATAAAATATTCGCCGCTGTCGGGTTCAATTGTTATATACCAGTTGTAATGAGTTTTAATTAATTCTGGTTTGAGTCTTTCAAAAATAGGTAGCGTGCGCTGATATAAAGCTTCTCTTATAGCTTGGCGTTGCTCTTTTTGTTCCTCCGTCCACTGTATTTCTGGGAATATTCTTCCTAGAGGGACAGTGCGGGTTGGTTTTGTTCCAGTCATAACCTTATTACTCCGAAGTGCAATATGCGTTATATCGTTATTGATAGGCGCCACCCCAAAATCGTATATGGGAATAGGCGCCATGATTAAAAATGTTATAGCCCAATAAAAAAGCATCTTGATAAACTTCCCGCTTGTATTCTCAATCTTATTACAATGATGCTTTGATAATGTTTTAGTTATAATGTACTTAACTCTTGAAAAAGAAGGTTTTTATGAATAACGAACAAAAAGTTTTAGAAGAAAGTGCAGTACAAATTACCGAATCTTTTTTGTCAGATTTAGAAGAACTATCAAGACATGCAGGAAAGCCTCATTCTGCTATTTTTGCTGATAGCTTATTGAGAATAATACGCTCGATGATTGATACATGTAAGGGAGACCCATATACGGAAGTGGCATTGGCATTACATGATGCACTAGCGAATCAACATCGTTGGATTGATTATAAGAATGAGCAATATAAAGGTGCTTATAATTTATTTTCATATGCGCGTTAATCAGGGAACAATTAACAATACAGACGTTGAAAACTCAATAATAGCTTTAGAAAATTTAGGTTTTAATACCTTACCGTTTAGCGTTAGTTTTGATGATGTCTTATAATAAAGAAATTCCCAATATCTATCCAAAGGATGCCCATAATGAGTCTTGACGAACTCCTAAAGGCAGCTAATCAATTAGACGAAGCAGATTTGGAGCGCTTGCTCCAGCAGGTTGCTATCCTGCGTGCCCACCGTAAAGCAAACGTCCTCCCGTTAAAAGAAGCTCAACTGCTCCAAAAAATTAACCAAGGTATTGACCCAGAACTGCGTACCCAGTACCAAACGCTTCGCGCGAAGAAAGAAGCTGAAACTCTTACAGACGCTGAATATAACACTCTAATTCAACTTAGTAATAATATAGAGCAATTCGGCGCCCAACGTCTTGAAGCTCTTGCTAACCTTGCTCAACTTCGCGCATGTTCTTTATCAGAGCTTATGGTTTCATTAGGTATTCAACCTGTTACATATGTCG
The DNA here is from genome assembly GCF_019977735.1 of Calothrix sp. PCC 7716. Classification (GTDB taxonomy): domain Bacteria; phylum Cyanobacteriota; class Cyanobacteriia; order Cyanobacteriales; family Nostocaceae; genus Dulcicalothrix. Next base: position 10,011,817 of record NZ_AP025018.1, read on the forward strand.
AGTGAATACGTTCCTGTAGCACTAAAGCAACTGGTATTTGAGCGCGCGCGTGGTTTGTGCGAATATTGCCGTAGTCAAGCGAAGTATGCCATAGACCCACTAGTTATAGACCACATTCAACCTGTTAGTAAAGGTGGTCAAACTATCGAAGACAATCTTGCTTTATCATGCCAAACTTGCAACAATTACAAGTACAATAAAACTGAAGCTTTAGACCCAGCCACAGGACAGCTTGTGCCTCTTTTTAATCCAAGATTAATGGAATGGAACCAGCATTTTGTTTGGAACGAAGATACAACGCAAATGCTAGGTATTACACCAACAGGACGGGCAACCGTTACCCTATTCCAAACCAACCGTGAGGGTGTGGTTAATATGCGTCGAGTCCTTGTCATAATGAATGAACACCCACCTGATTAATCTTTTAAATGCATATTCTAGGAGTAAAGGGTTCGGGGCGCGGAGATTGTCGAAGTTTGATGCCCGAAGCGCGCTACAACTGAGAAAGAGAATCGCGCGCTTCTATTTTTGGGTCTTCGATACCGTGCAGCATTAAGTTCATGCTACCAATTCGCAGCATAGTGGCATCAAAATCAAACCCGTGAAACATTTCTTTATTAAAGTGTTCGCGGTTGCCAGGTGCGTTTAAAATATAATTACCATCGCTGTCTTTTAGTTCCTGTAAATACTCAGCCACTGATACTAAGAATCCTGCAGTTCCACAGGCAGGGTCACATAGAACTTCTCTGGCATTAGGCGCCATCAATTCTACTATCATCTTAATAATGTGGCGTGGTGTTCTAAATTGTCCATTAGTTCCTGCCGTGGTTAACTTAGACAACATATATTCATACAAATCGCCCTTTGTATCCCTATCCTCCATTGGGATAGAATCGATTTGATTTACTACATTGATAAGTAACCCAGGATTGGCAATTAAAAACATCGCATCCTTCATGTGACGCGCGTATGCTGATTTTACAGCTTCTCCCCCCAGGTTTTTAATAAAAGGAAATGCTTCATCCCGAACTACCCGCATCATTTCTTCTGCATCTGTGATGTTTTTGAAGTATGACCAACGCGCGTGTTTATTATCGTCCCCAAAAATTGGATTTTCCACAGGTCTACTTAACCGCTGCGCTTTCTTCTCCTTTACCAGTTCCAAATCATCCAAGCGCTTGATAAATAGCAAGTAAGAAATTTGCTCAATTACCGACAGCGGGTTACTAATGCCGTTATTCCATTCATGTTGTCCACAAACGGTCTACCTTAGACTTTAGCTCCGCTTCAAAAAACCTAGGAAAATCTGGAACTCCTAAATCCACGCACAATCGCGGTTCATTGTACGATTTCCTCCACCCATCTCAGGATGGCACTCTAACCGTCCTAACGAGGACTTGCAAACGTCTGTTCATTCGGGTAATTTAATCCACCTGAGTCAATATACTCATTGGCAACCCCTGTAATCATCTACCAGAACTCCAATGACGATGCTGTGAGTGCAAATAATTGATTGTATCAGTATTTGGCGATTGTTCTTGGTTAACTTTCTAAAAAAATTGTTTCGAGGCTTGTTAATAGCGTCCGTGAGGTTCGTAACGCTATAACAATATTTATTTCAACAAAATTTAGAAAATTTGTACTTTATAGAGTAAAATAACTATAGCAAAAAATTAGCGCCTTCGCTTACGTTTTTTGGTAGATGATCCACTATTTGACTCTGGAAGTACCTTTTTCCAGAGTCTTTTTTTGAAAACTTGTAATAACACGAACAAAAGTAGTGATATTCGCTTGCCTACACTGACATTCGATAATGGCATTTCGTAATAACGCAAACAATATGGGTAGGCGCCGAATATTTACGTAGAACGTGAAGTTTTGGATATATATCTTTTTGGCAGATGACTAAATAACAGTGGAGAGGCTAGGATAAAATTTAGGTTTTCTATATCTATTAAGGAAAGCTTTTGCTTTTATATCATGTCAAATCGCCGTCTTTCTTCTCCGTCTGTTCGCTACCTTAAAGCTAGATTGTGGAATTTAGCCCGTCCTGGCTTTTGGGGAACTGCTCTGTTTTTATCTGTTATTGGGTTGACTATTAGGGAGTTCTGGATGCGTCCGGATATGTTAACTAGTAGACAGTCTAAACCTGTAGCTACCCAACCACAAGCGAATTCGACGCTTACCGCTGAAGACCGTGCTATTGCGGCTGATATTGATAATTTACCTATTTTGGCGTATGATTCTGAGCAAACAGAGGAATCTGCTTTAGATATTGCTGAACCCATTTCTCAACCCAAGAAGGGTAATCAAAATCCTTTGCAGGAAGCACTTAAAAATCAAAATGCTTCTAATGCTATTAAGTCAAATTCTAATCCAGCAGTTTCAACGGCGCCTGCACCTTCATTCAAATACGATAATCCTTTTTTGACCCAAGCTCAGAATTTATTGCAGTTTGGCAATGCTTTAGGTGATAGGAATAATCGTTCTACTGGGTTAAATACTGCTAATTCTTCCAGTCAAACTCAATCAAATCAACTAGATTCAAATTTGAGTCAAGGTTTCAACACTACTAACTCGACGCAAAGATTAGTTGCTAGTGGTTCTTTAGAAGCTGCACTCAATCCATCATCTCTAACACCTTTACCAACTCAAACTCCTTTTAATCAAATCATTAGCCGTAGTCAGCTTACTACTCAACCAAGTAATAATAATTTTAATACTGCACCTCAAGCTATAAATAATTCTCTTCCACCAACACAGTTCGTACAACCAATCACTACTCAACCTTCTACTTCTTACAATAACTTTAACGGCGCCAATCCAACTCAAATACCTACTTACACTAACCCCAGCACCATCAACTCTGTTCAACCAACCACTTCTTACAGTAACGTAAACGGCGCCAGTACCACTACTCAACAAACATTCAATACCCAACCTTTGCCCAACAGCACTCTTTTACCCCAAACATCCGCAGTAACACCAGGTACTTTTAATACAGTAATCAACCCGAATGCTAGTACTTTAACTCCTACTAATGAGAAAGGAAACGGAACTTTGACAACTCCGAGTTTACAACCTACTACCAGTCAAGTCCCCGGTCAATCTCTCAATTTGAGTGTACCTGTTAGATATTAATTTTAAAAAAATCACCCGCAGTTAAAATAACCTGCTATACTGTAAGCAACATTAGTACTACTGTGCCCGTAACAGGGCACATTTTTATTGTTTGAAATCACAAATTTAACGGATTGCACAGATTGCAGGGATTGATTTTTTGTTAGTGTTATGGATTTTATGGGCATCCTATGTGTAGTTATAGGATTGAGATTATATTTATATGGTACGTTTACGTGGGGAGTTTAAGCTATTTGCTGTTAGTTTTTTTTGGTTGTTAGTTGCGAATAGTGCTAGCGCACAGATTGTTCCTGATGGTACTTTACCTGTAAATTCTAGTGTTACTCCTGGATGCAGTATTTGTACTATTGAGTCCGGGACGGTTAGAGGTAGTAATTTATTTCATAGTTTTAGTCAGTTTTCTGTGCCTACCGGCGGCGCCGCTTTGTTTAATAATGGTGTTGATATACAGAATATTCTCACTCGTGTTACTGGTACTAATGTTTCTAATATTGATGGTGTTATCCAAGCGAATGGTGGCGCCAATTTATTTATAATTAATCCTTCGGGTATTGTGTTCGGCGCCAATGCTAGATTAAATATTGGTGGTTCGTTTGTTGGTACGACTGCAAATAGCGTTAAGTTTGCTGATGGTACAGAATTTAGTACTAAAAATAGTAATGCACCATTATTAACTATTAGCACACCCGTTGGGTTAAACTTAACAAACCCTGGCGCCATTACGGTGGAGGGTAGTGGGCACAATTTATTTATAACATCAGCACTCGCTCCAGTTATACAATATCCTAATATGTCGGAGTTGAGAGTTAAACCAGAACAAACTTTAGCGTTAGTTGGTGGAAATATTTTACTCGATGGTGGAGTTCTGGTTGCTCCTGGTGGCAGCATTAATTTAACTAGTGTTGAAAGTGGAGAGGTAAAACTTAACTGGTCGCCTAAGTTACAGTTAGATTACACGGCAATATCTAGTTTACAAGATATTGAAATTAAACAGCAAGGACTTGCAGATGTTAGCGGTATGAGTTCTGGTTCTATTCAAGTTCAGGCACGTAATATAAATATAACCGATGGTTCGATGTTGTTTTCCCAAAACTTAGGATTTTTACCTAATGGTAGTATTAATGTTAATGCTGCTAATAGTTTAAAATTAGATGGAAATAGTCGTTTGAATGGTTTTACTCGCAGTAGTATCTACTATCAGAATTTTGGTTTAGGTCAAAGTGGAGATATTAACGTCACTACCAAACAGTTAATCTTAGATAATGGCGCCTCTATTATTAATCGAACTTTTAGCCCAGTTCAAAGCGGTAATATAAATATCAATGCTACAGAATTTGTTAAACTGAGCGGATTTGTAGCTGTTAATCCAAGTGTTACAACTACTATAAGTACTACTACAAATAGTGTTGGAAAAGCAGGGAATGTAAACATTTATACTCATGATTTGTATATATTTAATGCTGGAACTATATCAAGTACTAACTTCAACGCAGGAATGGGTGGTAATATTACAGTAAATGCTGATGTTATTAATATCAGTGATAGTAATTCAATTACTGTACCTTCTTCTATATCTGCACCAAATTTTGGTACTGGCAAAGCGGGTAATTTAACTTTAAATTCTCGTATTTTATCAATTCGCTCTGGAGGACAAGTAACTACAAACAGCTTTAACTCAGGGGATGCAGGTAATATTATGATTAATGCATCTGAATCTGTAGAAATAACGGGTATTGTCTCAAATTATAATAGCAGTATCAGTTCTGCTGTTGAGAAACCAAATGCATTAGTTGGGCAGTTATTAGGATTATTTGATACACCCACTGCTACTTCAGGTGATATTACCATCAATACAGGTTCTTTAAAAATCAGCAATTCAGGGAATGTTGTGGTTAGAAACCAAGGTTTTGGAGGTGGTGGTACAATAGAAGTAAATGCTGACTCAGTGTTATTATCTCGCATTGGTAGTTTTATTGCTGATACAGCATCGGGGCAAGGTGGTAATATTAATTTGCAGCTAAAAGATTTACAAATGCGACATGGTAGTTATATCACTACAAGCGCTGGTGGTAGTGGTAATGGTGGTAATATTAATATCGATACTAATACTTTGGCTGCTTTTGAAAATAGTGATATTACTGCTAATTCTCAAGACAGTAGAGGTGGCAGAGTTACTATTAATGCTCAAGGTATATTTGGTACTCAGTTTCGCACTTCACAAACTGGGCAAAGCGATATTACTGCTACTTCTGAAGCTGGCGCCTCTTTTAATGGCATAGTTGATATAAATAGTATTGATACAGACCCTAGTTCTGGACTTGTTGAATTACCAGAAACTGTTGTTGATCGAACTCAACAAATTTCTGCTAGTTGTAGTAAATCAAATAATAATCAATTTGTAACGATTGGAAGAGGTGGTTTACCATCGAGTCCTGATGATTTTATTATACAGCAAACTGCGATATTTGAACCTTTTGAATTGCTATCTTCTCAAACATCAAATACGGTTAATTTAACTCGAAGGCAAGAAGTTACAGAAGCGCAAACAGTCGTGGTTGATAAGGGTGAGATTTATTTGTTGGCTGAGGCGCCTGTCATTATATCAAGGTCTGCTTGTAATTGACCAGGACTTACGCAAAAATCCTAGAAACCTGGAATATGAGTCGATAATTTGTCGTAAAAACGACGATTTTTGGTAGAAACCAGGTTTCTGTGCGTAAGTCCTATGTTATTTGAAGCCGATAAAATTATGTTTAACTCTGATTTTATAGTAACAAATATTGATGGTGCTTGGATATAAACATATATAAATGCGCCTTTCATAGTATCAAAATTTACATATAAAGTCATTTGTAAACAGGGGGACGATAGTGTGGTATAATAACGATTTTGCACGCTATTGTGTTCACTTGGTTACGATACATGTCTTGTTGCTAGAAACTAATGCACAATCAAGGTAAAGCTGATTCCGGTTTGAAAGATGACCCTGCTGTTTCAATAACTTCTGATTTAGGCTCCGCACGCTGTTCGCTTCGGGTCGAAACAGATATTGGAATGGTTTTACACTTGGCAGATGGCACGTTAAGAGCGTGTAATACTCGCGCTGAGGAAATATTAGGGTTGACGGCTGAACAGATACGTAAGTGGACTTCTGTAAACTGTCCTTGGCAAGCTGTGCATGAAGATGGTTCTCCTTTTCTTGGTGAGTTGCATCCAGCAATGGTGTCATTACGAACGGGGCAACCTTGCTTAAATATAGTGATGGGTCTTTATCAGCCAAGTGGGAACTTAGTATGGCTGAATATAAATTCACACCCTTTATTCCAACCGAATACATCGATTCCTTATGCTGTAGTTACAACGTTTTCTCTAATTGCTGCTATTGAGATACAATCAATAAAAGCCGAGTTCGAGGCGCCTCATAAACGGACTCAAGAGTTTTCGTGCAAGAATGAAGAACGATTCCGGATTGCCCAACTTGTTGCCAACGCTGGAACCTGGGATTGGGATGTGGCAACTAATAGCGTTTATTGGTCTCCAGAGTATTACACGCTGTATGGACTTGACGCAGCGACACCCTCAACTTATGAAAATTGGTTGGCAAGTATTGTAGAGGAAGATAGAGAGTTCGTAGATAGAACTATTCGTCAAGCATTAGAGCAGCAACAAACCTCGCTTACCTTTGAGTTCCGCATAAACCATCCCGTACAAGGTGTAAGATGGTTTGATTCTCGTAGTCAAATATTTTATAACCCCGATGGACAACCTGAGCGGTTGGTTGGTATCTCCATCGATATTACAGACCGCAAATGCATTGAAGAAGAACTGCGACAAAAAAATGCTATTTTAAGTGTAATTAACGAGTCGCTGCCTACACCAATTTTTGTTAAAGACCGACAAGGGCGAATTATTTACGCAAATCCAGCTACACTTGAGGTTTTGGGTAAATCTGAGAAAGAGGTTATGGGGTTACGTGATTGCGATTTATACCCATCGCGCGAATTGGGAGCAATGGTTACAGAAAATGACAGACGTATTATGGAATCTGGGCAAACCGAAGTGGTTGAAGAATCTCCAGATGGAATACGTACATTTTTGGGCACGAAGGCGCCTTATCGTAATGAGGCTGGAGAAGTAATAGGGTTAATTGGCATATCGAATGACATTACCGCACGTGTTCAACTTGAGCGCGACCGTGAACGTATTTTACAACAAGAACAAGCGGCACGAGAAGAATCTGAGCGCGCGAACCGTATTAAAGATGAATTTTTGGCAGTATTGTCTCACGAACTGAGAACACCACTTAACCCCATATTGGGCTGGTCGAAACTACTACAAACTGGTAAGTTGAATGCAACTAAAACTACTGATGCATTGAAAGCTATTGAGCGCAACGCCAAATTACAATCGCAATTAATCGAAGATTTACTTGATGTTTCTCGAATTCTGCGTGGCAAACTTACGTTGAATGTTGTACCTGTTACCCTGGCACCAGTAATTAATGCTGCTCTTGAAACAGTACAATTAGCCGCAGAGGCTAAAAGTATTTACATTCAAACCATTTTTGAACCAAATGTAGGACAAATATTAGGTGATATAGGTCGTTTACAGCAAATCATCTGGAATCTTCTATCCAACGCGGTTAAATTTACAAAAGAAGGGGGACGAGTTGAAGTTCAATTAACACAAATACAAACAAGCGCTCAAATTCAAGTTATCGATAATGGAAAAGGTATTAGTCCAGACTTTTTACCTCATGTATTCGAGCATTTCCGTCAAGAAGATGGCGCCATAACACGCCAATTTGGCGGATTAGGATTAGGATTAGCAATTGTGCGTCAACTCGTCGAACTTCACGGTGGTATGGTGACAGCAGAAAGTGCAGGAGAAGGATTTGGCGCCACTTTTACTGTCAACTTGCCCCTAATTAAGCAGGTAACAGAACCCGTAGTTAATTTTGATGACCCTTTACCCTACCCTAACGACTCCGAACCATTGGCTGGATTAAAAATTATTGTCGTTGATGATGAACCAGATTCGCTCGATTTTGTTGCCTTTGTTATTGAACAAGCGGGTGCAGAGGTAATTGCCATACCAAGCGCAATTGAAGCACTGCAAACTCTCCAACAAATTCAACCCCATTTAATTATCAGCGACATCGGGATGCCAGAAATGGATGGTTATATGTTTATCGAGCAAATCAGAACCAAATTACCACCTCAGCATCGAGAAGTTTTAGCGATAGCATTAACTGCCTTTGCTGGAGAAGTCAACGAACGACAAGTAATAATGGCAGGATTTCAAAAACACTTAGCCAAACCCGTTGACCCAGACGAGTTAATTTTTACTATAACGCGCTTGGTTACTGATTAAGAGACAGTTAACCAGTTGACCTATTAAATTAAATTAAATATTAATAAGCTCATCGTACCGGATAATAATTAATCTAATTGCCTCAAACAACGCACGCACACTAACTTCACTTGCTTGATATTTAACAGTTAATACATCAATCCAATCGTGCAAATTAACATCGTTAGGGTTTGCAACATCCATTGTTTCTACCCAAGCAGTGTATATTTCCTCACCTAAATCTGGAGCATGTGCAACAGCTTCTGCCTCCGCACGCACCATCAAAATACAACGTTGGTTAATAATACAAGCATATTCTAGTTTCATAAGTTAAAGTTAGCCACTTGTTATAAATATAACAAACTTATTTGTTAAAATTGGTACCTTAAAACAACCATCATACTTGCTATTTTTCAAAATACTATAAAGGTAAAGTTTTTGTAACATCCCAGGCGTCGATTTTCTATATACTAGAAGAACCAAGAAGCACTACTTGCACCACCACATAACTTTGACAACTTAATATAAAGCCAATTCTATGATAAATAGGCACCTTTCTCTATAGTAATACACTTCGTTTCGATTTTTTATTATATATAAGGCGCCTTAGAGTAAGTTATTTTACATTGGGTGATCTTTAAATATTGCAAGTGCGTTAAATAAAATACTTGTGCTTTTTATTCGTAAGTATGGCGCCATACTTACGTATTTTTTAAAGTTAACGTTGCTCAGTATGACATATTAATCAGTGTTCCAGAGAGGTGGAATTTGGGAGGGGTTTTGGAAAATGACGGGTAACCATGTGGTGGTGGGATATTCGTTTTCTAGTCCCTGTAGTTTTTCTCTCGCTTCTCTTACTGATATATATAGGGTTTTACCGTTGGAAAACTCTGTAAGGAAGTTCTTCAAAAATTCTTGCGCGACTTTATCGGGTACTGGTTCGCGCATTACTATCATTTGAGGTATATTTAGTTCTACTAGGTTTAATGCTAATCCTAATCCGTCACAAGAATTGAATATTGCTAATTTCAATCCTTGTTGAATAGCTTTTTGTAGTGCGTTTTTTAGTTGAGCTATGCTTAGAGTTTCGTTTTTATTGATGTTAATTTGACCTATTTCTTGTTTTGTATAACTGTGTCCTGCAAAAAACAAAATATCCCACGGTTGTTGCCATAACTCATCGTTAACTTGTTTTCGTAACGGTTCGACTAAAAATGTTACTTCGCTATTCAGTAATTGTTCTAGTATTTTTCTATCTTGGTTAACATCTATTCCTGTGCTGTCTCCTAGTATTGCTAAGATTTTAACACGATTATGAGTAATGGACGGCACCTCGATTTTATTATACGCAGCAGTATATATTGCTAACTCCGCATTTCGGTACGTATCAAAGAAAGTCCACTGTTGAAAAGGTAATTTTAGTAAAGTGCGGTTTTCGGTTTGCAGAATAACACGTATTGTTTCTGATGGGTTTAATTGTTCGAGCAGTTTTTCTTTAATAACTCGGAATGACTCTGAGTTATTCAACCAATGATTTAAATATTGTTTAAAACGTTTTGCTGATGCTTCGCATTCTTGTAAATAGTCGTTACGACTAATATTTGTTGTTTGCATCTCAGGTATTTCTAACCGCGCGCTTGAAAGTAAGGTACGATGGTAAGCTGATTGCCATTGACTATATAATATCTCTAACTGCGGCGCCGTTGGTAGTTTGGCTGTACATTCAACACTGGGTGTTTCACCTTCATTTGAAATTTGCAGCGTTACAGGAATACTCCCACTTAACTCATCAGTGTCTCCAATTTTGAGTACTACTAGTTTACCTCGTATTTCTGACTTTGATGCAGGCGCCACTATCATTTGCATCAAGTTCTTTAAATCGGCTTGGTGTTGACGGTATAATTCGATTTGTTCATCTTTACTTTGTAATTGTGCTTGATATTTCGCTTCGATTGCTTGCAATGCTACCTGGTAACTTTGCGTAAAGTCACTGTGAATCTTTGTTTTATTCGCTTCTTCGGTTACTTCAACTTTAACTACTACTACTCCGTCCCCTTTATTCTCTATACTCCTTATCGCTAACTGAGTATCTTGATTTGCTGCCTTTACATCTACCAATGCACTATATAATGCTTGTAAATCTAAGCCGTTTTGAAATATTAAATCAACTGTATTAATAAATACCTGAAATAATTTAGTAAATTCTCCGGGTGCGAATACTCCACTACTGGGACGACGTTCATTTTGGTTATTTAATAAAAATACATAATCACATATTACTTCTTCTAACTGTGTGGTGCTATCTATATTCCAAGCTTCTAAACATGCTGCTGTGAGTCTTGCGTGTTGAAAGTTGGTATTTATCGCTTGTGCTTTGGTAAAGTTCGCACGTTCTAAAATCGCATCTACAAACGTTGCTTCACTTATATCTGCTTCCGTAAAGTTCACTTCACTTAAATCGGCGCCTGCTAAATTGCCACCTTTGATGTTGCATCCAATGTATGATTGTTTAACACCACGCTTTTTGACCAATAATTCCCGCACTTTCGGATTTGCCAAAATTGTATTGCCAACTCTCGCACAATCAAGCTTTTGGGCAAGATGAAAGTTTGTATGCGTTAAAGTCGCATTACTAAAGTCGCAGTGTTTGAGAACGCTTTGCTGAAAGTTGCTATCGGTCAAATTGGCATTTATAAAACTCGTACCACGAATCGAAGCTAAATTTACAGCTATGGTACGAAAGAACAAAAACTTCTCTTCGTTCTTAAAAACTTGTCTTGCTAAATAACTACCTAAAAATGTCCCAGTGGACGCTGTACATATTCCCACACTAATGGCGCTGACAAATGCATTATCATTATTGGTAATCAAAGCACCTAACGCTACTCCCCCAATTCCACCTACTATTACAGCAAATATCGCTATAATTATACCCAAAGTACGGGTTAGTATTATCGTCATTGTAAACGAAACAGCCATCACCAAACCAAAAGCCACATTTACAGCAACCAAAACCCCAGCTACCGAACCAGCTACTACTCCATCAATAGCACTAATTGCAGAAACAGCTATTGCTACAGCACCAACTACAGCTGAAGCACCCAGTGCAACTTCGAGTGCTTGATAATTAATCAACACACAAAAAACGAAAAGCGTTACTAAGGCAATACCACCCGCAACGAAAGTATACTTTAATCCTTCCTGAACAGCAAAGTAAATAAAATCTGTGGCAATAACTCCCGAAAACGCTGCCGCAAATCCGCAGATTCCCGATAAAATCAAAGCTACTCCGAGTAAAAGCAGATTTTGGTAATTTCCCAACCCTGCTTTCGCGTGACTAAAATTGGCGCCAATAAGTGTAGTTTCGCTAAAGTCGGCGCCGCGTATGTCACAATAACTAAAGTTGGCACCCCTTAAATTGGCGCCATGAAACGAACGACCACGAAGGTCTTGATATGCAAACTCTATAGAATTCTCCATTCCTTCGCTTCATCAAAACTTCACAATTGTAGCTTAACGATTTTGCGCGCGTTAAACAATACTCCCTGTGGGTAAATTAATTTGCTCGTTCTTGTTACTTATGTTTGTATCATGGGCAACCTGAAATTAGCGATATGTAAAAATGAGCAGATATAATTACGGGGGGTAAAATGCTAAAAGTTCTTATCGGTCATAGTGAAGACCCAGATTCTCTGTGTGCTGTTGAAGAAGTTTTACAGCAGTGTCAAAAAGATTTAATGGACATGGCGCCTAATGCGGGTATACTATTTGCAGCTATAGATTTTGAACATGCTGTTATTCTTGAGGAAATATCACGTGTGTTTCCTGGACTTGAGTTGATTGGTTGCACTACAGATGGTGAAATGTCATCTAAAATGGGGTTTCAACAAGATTCTTTAGTACTGTTACTTTTTTGTTCTGATACTGTGGAAATTCATGCAGGTGTCGGAACTTCTGCGAGTTGTAACCCAATCGCTGCTGCAAAACAAGCTGTACAACAAGCATCTGAAAAGTTTTCCACCCCAATTAAATTATGTATTGCTCTACCTGCTAGTTATACTGAAGGTGGCGCCACTACAGATGGAGAACTGCTACTCAAGGGTTTAGAGTTAGCTTTTTCGTCACCAGTTCCGGTTATTGGTGGAACCGCAGGAGACCAATATCGTTTTAAAACTACTTATCAGTTTTTTGGAAATCAGGTTTTAACAGATTCGTTACCAATTTTGACTTTTGGTGGCAATGTTATATTTTCTCATGCAATTTCTTGTGGATGGCGCCCACTCGGACGCAAAAGCATGATAACGAAAGCTAAGGGAAATATACTTTATGAAGTGGAGGGTATGACTGCTGTTGAATTTTATCAGGGTTACTTAGGCAATCGTTTACCAACTGCCGAAAATCCACTCGCTGTTTATCTTCGTGATAATGAATATTATTATATGCGAGTGCCTAATAGTTGTAATGATGATGGTAGCATTAATTTTTTGGCAAATATACCCGAACAAGCAAGCGTTCGAGTTACCGATAGCAGTCGAGACGAAATAATTGCCGCTTCTTTGAATTCATTTAAAACTGCTTTACAAAACTATCCTGGTAATAAGTTAGATGCTGTACTCATATTCTCTTGCTGTTGTCGTCGTTGGCTTTTAGGTACTAGAGCAAAAGAGGAGTATCAATTGATTAAAAATGCACTTCCGTATGAGGCGCCTATTTGTGGGTTTTATACTTATGGAGAATTTGCACCGTTAGAACCACAAGGAGCGACTTATTTCCACCAAGAAACTTTTATAACTCTACTTTTGGGGACTCAGTAGAGAATATGGATATAGAAAACTTGGAACTGGAGAGCAAAATTAAACAATTAGAAAAAAGCGTTCGGATTTTACAAAAAAAATTAGAACGCTCTAAAGCTGACCGTATAAACTTAGAGAAAGCTAGCGAACTCAAAGAATCACTGCTCAAAAGTGTTATTCGAGAATTTGAAGAGTCGCAAGTTGTTCTAGAAAAACGTACTGTTGAATTAGAAACAGCGCTTAAAAACCTCAAATCATTACAGGTTAAACTTATTGAGTCGGAAAAAATGTCAGCGTTAGGAGTATTGGTTGCTGGAGTTGCACACGAAATAAATAACCCTGTGAACTTTATTTATGGTAATTTAGAGCATGTGAGTAATTATTTTCAAGAAATATTGAATTTATTAAATTTATATAGACATTATTATCCGACACCTGTAATTGCGATTCAAAAGCAAATCAAAAAAATTGAACTTGATTATATAATAAAAGATTCGCAAAATATATTTGATTCTATGAATATGGGAGTGGAGCGAATTCAACAAATTGTTAAATCGTTACGGACATTTTCTCGACTCGATGAAGCTGAGTTCAAAGTCGTTGATATTCATCCTGGAATTGATAGTACTTTATTGATATTGAATAACCGTCTTAAACCTTCTGCACGGTTTCATCAAGGTGTTAAAGTTATTTTAGAATATGGTGATTTGCCTAAGTTGGAATGTTACCCGGGTCAATTAAATCAGGTGTTTATGAATATTCTGGTGAATGCTATTGATGCTTTGGAAGATGCTGGACATTTATTAATGCCAATGATTAGGATAAGCACTGAAGTGCTTATTACGAAGAGTGCAGGGTGTGCAACGAAAACTGGGTGGGTAGTGGTTCGCATTGCTGATAATGGTGTTGGGATAAGTGAAACAGTGCAATCACAATTATTTAATCCATTTTTTACTACCAAAGATGTTGGTAAAGGGACTGGGTTGGGGTTATCTATAAGCTATCAAATTATTACGGAATTACATAAGGGGAAATTAGAGTGTTACTCGACACCCGGAAATGGAGCAGAATTTGTCATTACTATACCAATCAGGCAAGATGTTAAATGATAAAATGTTCGGTAGTTTCGGCTTCTCCTATACAAATTTTAACGATGAAAGCTTCACCAAGTTCTCCGCTAAATTTAATTTGTATAAATAAATCTGCTAGTTGTGCTGTTACTTTTTTTAGCACTTTACCTGTTGTGTCGAGTAACGCTAACTTTAATTGTGGTGGTAAATAAATTTCTCTCCCTGTCGGGTAAACTTGTAATAATATGCCAAATCTATTATTGATTTTTGGGATTAATGCGATAGCTAGAGCTATTCCTTCTCCTGCTAGCTGAATTCCTAAGTCGATTAATTTGACTCTTCGTACTGCCACTGCTGAGTTTCCTGGGTCTATTTGCCATAAACTCTCGACTGCTGTCCACAACGTTTCGTCGTCTTGAGTCGTTTGTAATAACTTTATTAGTGCTTGCTTCGCGTTTTGATTATCTTGGCCAATTTCACTCAGTCTTTTTGCAATGCTACGCTTTTGAGATTCATCTTTTAAAAGCGATAATTGTTTTATTAATGTGGATATCTCATCAATTGTCGATATTGTGTACTCACGATGATTAACACTGCGGGTTGCAACTGCTAATTTTTGTGTTTGAGTTGGAATTTGCCATTCGGGTGAATGTATATTTTGTAACCAGTGACTGAGAGTAATTGGTGTCAAGGTGTTTGGGATAAATTCGATAATGTTATGACGTGTGATATCTATCAAGTCTTGCTCGGTTTGCACTGCTTGATTTAATACCTGTTCTGCCATTTGCATTATACTGTGTTGATTATTACATAGTGCTGGCGCCTTGAATTTATTGATTTTACTTTGTTCACTTGTATGAAATGCTTTGAGGATATCGTTATTAACAAGTGTTTGACTACTTTGTTTAAGTCCTAAGCTTTGGATATGATGTGAGCATGGGAGTTCTGTTAAGTAATGGTGTGAGTCTCCTATATTTAATAGTGTTTCATATATTTGGTATGATAAGCGGGCGCCTGTGGGGTGACGTAAATCGCATACGAACATGGGAAATACTAACCAAGTTTCGGCAAGTAAGTCTTTTTGTAGCCCAGAAATGTAACTGGGAATTAATATATCAACTTCACTCAGAAAATTTGTTTCTTCTGAAAGTAGCATTACAGAAACAGTTGGTAATACTACTTCTTCTGCTTCTGTAATAATCATGACATATCTTGGCGCCTGATGATGGCACGAAGGAATTGAGATGGTATTGAGTTCCCAAATTTCACCAGGTAATGGTTGTATCATAATCAATTAGTTTAAAAACTTGCGCTATAAAGATAACGTTTAACCGCGTTTTTATATACTGAGTATTTTTACCATATGTTTTTGGTGCGGCGCCGTTGTGAATGGTTGAGTTGTTTTTGATTTTTGTGTTTGGTAGAATCAGGTTGCGCTAATCCTAACTCAATGACGACACGTAACGCTAACTCTTTGCGTCTTCGGGAAATTTCGGGTTGGGTGACTTGAAGATATGAAGCAAGTTGGGTTTGCTTGGTTCCTTTTACTAGTCCTTGCCAAAGTTTTAAGTATCCCCGTTCGGGATAACGCTGGTCTAGATTTTTTACTGCTTTGGTGACTTGTAATGTAAAGTCCGCACGTTCGACTGCATCAAAAGAGTTAAAATCGTCAGAAATGTTATCTAATATAGATATGTCGGTTCCTGGGACAAGGGAGTTTAGACTTTGACACTGTTTGCTCCCCTCTTTGCGTACAAAGTCTATTATCTCGTATCGTGCTACGACTGTCGCCCAACGAGAAAAGTCTTCTGCATCCCCATGACGAAACCTACCTGCTGAATAAGCTTCTAAAATCTTTATATAACCAGTTTGCACCGCATCCTCCCAACTGACCGAAGTCCCATGTACGTACTTCTTGGCAATTTTTTCAATAATGCGACGCTGTTTTAAGTCAGCTAACAAATAATCGTGCGAATATGATGACGAGTTGCTTAACATATTTAGATGCTTCCGTTTTCATATTTCCGAGAAATCGGGTTTCAAAGTTGAGGTTTCTTTGGGTACTTCAAATGTAGACTTCATTTAAAAAACCAGGTTTCCGGAAAACCTGGTTTTTTGTACTTGTTTATTCATAATTTTAATTGGTAAATTTTGTAACCCTGATTAAATAAGTATTAATATATCTCGAAGTTGGATTCTATAATGCCAGGTTCTCTTTTTTCTGGAATTCCGGTTGTTGGCGGCGCCGTTCTGTTAGACTGTAAGTTTGTACTGTTTAAGTGAGATATATAATAGTTGTTTTGACTATTGCAGAATATAAGAGTTCCTGTAAAAATCAAGAATATTATTATAGTCCTTTTCATCGCTTTGTGCTTTAACTCGTTGCACTTATTTATATGGTTGCTATTTTGAAAATATGCAGTATAGTAGACTATCTAAGTATTTATGTATAAACTATGTCTAGTAAAAATTAAACAGTATTGATAACAGGTCATAAAGTGGTATTGGTTTAGAAACGGCAAAAATATTTTCTAGTCAGGGTTGGAACGTAGTCGCAACAATGCGGAACCCCATCGCAATAGGTACTTCAGTACCAAATATATTGTGCTTACCATTGGATGTAACGCGAAGTGACACGATAGAACCATATTGAGAGATGTTTTGTGTCTTAGTATGATAAACAATTAAAAAACCTGACAGGAACAGGTAATGTCCCTATCAGGTTTAAATTAAAACTTGTAAAAGTTTAGAGAATTCCCCAGAAGTGTAAAAAGCCTTTACCGGAGAATAATTCAATTAAAACTGCTGCTAAAAAACCAATCTGGGCAAAGCGACCGTTCCAAATTTCTGATTGTGGTGTGAAACCCCAGACCCAAGCGTTGCGGTCTTGAACTGGTGTGTTGATGTTTGTGGTTTTTGTGGTTGTAGTATCTGGCATGATTAAGTATATTCTCTAGAAGTAATGTAAAGGTTTGTTAGCCTCTATTAAGAACTGTAACAGATTTTTACAAAAAGTGTGTAGATTTATGTATCTTATATATTTGACATACTTATATCGGCTATCAGTTTTTGTCCTATATACTGATAACCATTTTCAATAATTTGTGGTAAGTGGCTATAATTAGTTTGATTCGCAGGCAATTCCGTCTTTGTCTTGGTCTAAGGTTTTTGCCCAAGGGTTGATTCGCACGTTAATATTACTGATGCCACGCGCGTTTAAATCTTGACAACTGCCTGATTGTTCTAAAATGACCTTATCTGTTGGAGTCGGCGCCTTTTGTGGTTTTTGTGGTTTTTGTATGTTAATATCTATGTTCTTGGATTGGGTGCCGCAATTAGAAGCACGGAATTCTGCGACTAAATTATTTGTTTTCGCTTGATTCTTAATAATATTTTGTTTAACAGCTTGGTAAAATTGGGGTTCAGTGAGTTGCTCTGTGGCTTTTGGGTTTGCAAGAGCAAGTGCCATTGCAGCAACTTTAATTCTATATTCTTCATTAACTACACCGCAACCAATGGACGAACGTATGTTTGCTGCTAGTTGTTCGCTTGAAGGAATTGGCTTGTCTATGTTTGGTGCTATTGTAAAGGGTGTTTTTTGAGTTGTCAGTGGTGGTAATGGTGGTAATGTTTGTATTATGGTTGGTGTGGGTATAGGAAGAGGTGGTAGCGTGGTTACTATTGTTGGGGTTGGCGCCACAGTTTCTATAACTTGAGACGTAGTTGTTGTTACTTTAGTTTCTGTACTAGTAGGTATTTGACTAGACTGTTGAGTTGTTTGACATCCGACTATTGCAAGCATTCCCAAAATTAATATCTTTTTCATATTAGTTCCTCGCAGCAAAAAGAAGCAGAGATTATATAGTGGGTTAAAGAGCGGGCGCCTATCAAAGTTTTTAACTGCGAAATAAGTATATCACTTTGCGCGGCACCGCACGTTCAATATGCTGTGTTGAAAACATTTTAAATGTCTAGCACTACTTGTATTTATCTCTTCTAATACTGGCAAGCATTTATGCATTCGTTACAAATCGCAATATTTAGTTTTTGACAACCTCTTGGGATGATAATAACTACATTGATGAAAATAGCTACTGAGAAAAACTCAAATATGCTACCACAATTTTCTGAACGGCAAATGCATTTTTCGCGCTGGGTACTAACAGTCGCATGGCTTTTGGTGATTGTTTCGTTATTTTACGACCCTTGGACTTCAGTATTGACGGCGCCAAATCACCCTTGGAGTCCTTTGCGATTGCCTGATACTTGCATTCAAGTACAGGGAAAATGCTGAATTCACAAAGGAAAATCGCCACAAAGCTTATAAAGGAGTTGTACAAGAAGCTCTAGAAGAAGGATATGTTAACTATTCTAGTAGTTTAGAGGTACTACAGCAAATGCGCTTGGAATTAGGAATTACCGATGATGAACACCGAAAAGTTCTAGAAGAATTAGGAGTTGAAAATCCTGAATTGCTCGACCCAGACCGTCAACGTACTTTAGAAAATCAAATTCGTTTGAATGGATATCGCAAATCTTTAGAACGCTTGATGTTATTACAACAACAATCTAGCAACGAAAATTTCGACCAACTTCTACAACAAAATTCTAGTGAAATAGGCGCCTTAAGACAACAGTACTTTATTACATCTCAAGAACAAGAGTGGATATTAAGCGGTTTTTCTCCAGAAGCAGGAGATAAACGACGTGCTGAGTTCCTATTGGCACAATTACCAAGTTTGATTACCTGTTATCGTGTATTGAATCAGCCAATTATTCGCCAACATCAGGCAGTATTAACTCTAATAAGGGAGAGTATTTATCACAAAGAAGAACTGATTATTCGCTCAATTTTAGAAATTCTTGCAACACAACAAAATAGTGCCCTAGCGCTCAAGTTAGGTTTATCTTTAGGACAAATGTCATCATTCGTTTTGGTTGAATTGCTCGAAGCAGAACCTTGGAAACAACGTCTACACCCAGAAATATTGAGATATTTAACCCAACCCAGCAGTGAGTCGAACACTTGTTCTATCGAGTCTTCCCCATCAGAGGTGTTACAACATTTAGAGGCATTAGTGGGTGATCAAAATCCATCGCTCCAAGCAGCATGTCTTTATATCATTGCTCAACTCGAACCCGAACGAGGAAAAACCATTGCCTCCCAATTTAGTAGCGATAGCTCAAAAGTACTGAAAGAAACTGCTGAATTACTTATATCTCAACACACTCCCTATCCCTCTTTAGATTCATTCCCAACTTTAGAAAAGGTAGTTTACCTGTTCAATAGCGATTTCTTCCACCGAATGCATCCTGAAACATTAGTTTCTCTTGCAGAACGGGCTGATGTTAAAACCTATACACAAAATCAAGTAATTACTGAAGCAGGTGATACTTGTCGAGAATTACTATTGTTACTGAGTGGTGATGCAGAAATTCGTTACCAACTTGCAAATAATGAAATTCGGGTTGAGAGTCTGCATCCTGGAGAAACGTTAGACGAACTAGATGTATTAGCGCATAGCCAATCTAGGAATACAATTATTGCCAGCAGCCCAAAAACTCGTATTTTGGCAATTCCAGTACATACATTCGATGATTTACTAGATAGCGATAGCGATTTTGCTCGTCGGGTTCTTGAATTAGAGAGTCGGCAACTACAACGGTTTATGCGTTCTATCAATTCTCCCTAAGCAATTTTGACTTTGTGCAAAATTTTTATCTATCTGTAGACAGATGCTGGTAATATTAATTCAATTACCTAAATTATCCTGATATGTCCCAAGCGGGCAGGGATACTTAGATGGTAGATGCACCCTGATTCAATTCGACCTCAATCGTTTTAACGGTTGGGGTTTTTTTGTAAGGCGCCTTCTCAATTTTAACCTTCTCAATTCTATAAACAGATTTATCCTGATACAGTTAATTGCTTGACGAATACAAATATATAGATGCACCCTGATTAACCTCTAGTCCCCCAGTTACTTGTTAGCTGGGGGTTTTTTATGAAGAGTGGAGTAACTGTTTAGGGGCGCCGACTTGAGTGAGTAGTTATTGAACAGAAATTGAACTGGATAGTGAATATTGGGTTAAGACAAACTAAATCTATCGAATTTAAAGTATTTTTTGTCTTTACATATGATGAACTATTCAAACGGGTTACAAAAATTGTCGCGTCGTGGAGTTGTGGTGAGTGGGGTAATTGCAGGCGCCGCTACAGCTTTAGGTTTGCCGCTAATTGGTAAAAGCGCTGAAGCGCTTACAACGAGCGCAACGAGCGCGAAACGGAATGATTTGAAAATTTTGAATAATGCGCTTTACTATGAGCATCAAGCTATTTGGGCTTATAGTTTTGCGGCAGGAAAGTTGACTAATACTGATGTTGGTAAAGCAGTTTTGGCTCTTGCGTTGCGTAACCAAGCTGATCATAAAAAACATCGTGATGCTTTAGCTGCTGCTGTTAGTAGTTTGGGTGGTAATCCTGTTAAAGCAGAGTCTAGCTATGATGTTTCGTCTTATATCAAAAAGGGTGAAGGTAATATTGACAGTGATGTGAATATTGCTAAGTTGGCTCTGGCTTTAGAAGTTGATGCGGCAATTGCCTATACTTTGGAAGCTGCTAAACTCAAAACTCCTAAGTTAGTTACAGTTGGCGCCAGTATTGGCTCTACTGAGTCTGCACATGCTGCGGCAATTCGTGCCACTTTTAGGGCGTTGGGAGTTGGTATAGAGATTGTGCCAGCGGCTTTTGTCAGCGTGGAAACTCGTAATGCTTGGGTATTGAAAGTGTAATTTGTAAAAATAAAACCTAACCAATATGCAGTTCAGAGTTTCTCAATCATCTATATTATGGCGCCAAGTTGTAGGATTATCGGCGATATTAGCGGCAGTAATGTTTAGTTGGATGGCTTATAGTCTTTATCAACCCAAGATTCTCCAAGAATTGGGGTTTGTCAAACTTGCTGCATGGTTAGGAATTATTCAGGGGTTTTTAGGTGCAGTGCTTGAACCTTTCGTTGGAAGTGTTTCTGACCAAATTCAACGACGCTTTGGCAGTCATTTACCAGTTATTACTACAGGTGTGACGTTAGCAGGGTTAATTTTTGTTGCGGTTGCAATATTGTTGCAATGGCAAATACCTGTTGTCATTCGTCCTTTTGTTCCTGTGTTAATGACTTTGTGGGTAATGTCAATGATTGTATTTCGGGGGCCAGTGGTTGCTTTACTCAGACAAGCTGAACCTTTAGCTGCTTTACCCCAGGCAAATATGCTACTGACCGTTGTATTTGGATTAGTTGGCGCCTTATCGCCAATTATGACTGGTTTTCTGAATAGTATTGGTGGTTCTATTACTTTTATTTTAGGCGCCATTTCTTTAACTATTGGCGCCACTATTTTATATACTTCGACTGATAGAGATGTTTTATTTACAAATATTGAAGCTAGCAAATCTTTTATATCACTTAAAACTATTAGTATAATTTTTGCAATTGGTTTAGGGGTCGGGATAGAAATAAATTTACTGCTGAGAACTTTTTCTAAGATTATTCAACACTTATCTGGTATTCAAGCTAATTGGATTATATCAGGTATATTACTGGTTTCTGCTTTGACTGTAGTGCCCGCTGCAACATTGACTACTAAGTTAGGCGCCAAGTTAGCAATGAAACTAGGAATGTTAATTATTGTAATCTGCCTAGCCTTACTTTTATTTCAGTTGGGCAGTATGTTAGCGATAGGACTAATTTTATTTGCTGGATTTGGTTTTGGATTAGTTTTTGAAAGCCAAATTCCTTTAATTTTAGGAATGGTCGCTAGTGATAGAGCAGGTTTGGGAACGGGTTTATACTTTGGTGGAATTGGTGCAGCTGGCGCCTTGATTTCAATTTTGTTACAATCAGTAAACGCCATTACACCTTTAAATCAACTTATTTGGGGCGCCGTATCATTTCTTATTTTAATTTTATGCTTGGCAAATAATAAGATTTCCAACTTATCAGATAAGTCATAAATTTTAATTTTTATAATAGCATTTATAGACATAAATCTGGTTTCTTCGCTGATAGCATGTAATAAAAATAATGATTATGCATAGAAACCAGGTTTGTTTGCGATTTTATCATATATTATCTGGAGGCATTACCGTAATGATTGATATTGGACTTACTCATATAGCACTCCCTGTATCAAACCTGGAACGAAGTGTTAAGTTTTATTCTACCTATGCTCAAATGCAAGTTATTCATCAACGTATTGATGTAGAAACAGGTGTTGCTGTTGCTTGGCTTTCTGACAATACTCGTCCTTTTGTAATTGTTTTGATTCAAAAAGATTCAGTACATCCCGTTCTTTCTCCGCTTGCTCATCTTGGGGTTGGTTGCAAAAGTCGCGAATATATGGATTCTTTATGTGATAAAGCACGACAAGAAGGTTTATTATTTCAAGAACCAAAAGATTCTGGGTACCCAATTGGTTATTGGGCTTTTTTGCAAGACCCAGATGGTCATACGCTTGAACTATCTTATGGACAAGAAATTGGCTTGGTTGTAGAAAACAATTCCTTATGATTTAATTTTAGGCGCCTTAGATATAAGCGAGAGAGATGCTGTCACTCTATTTATTGGCTCTGTAGCAAATTTTCTACGTGGATTTTGTAGAACTCTTAAGCTAGCCTTTAATTCTGATATCACAATTTTTCTTTCAGACTCAGATAAAGACTCAAATAAAGGTTCAGATAAAGATAGCGGGGTAATATTAGTTTCTTTGTGGAGATTGGCAGCAATTTCTCCGATGTATGTAGCAGCAGTATTAGCGACGTCTTTATCAGAATCATTAAGTGCAACCCGCAGAGCAAATAAAATTTTACTTATTGGTATATTTATACTTCTTAAAGCTATAGCTGCATGGATACGCTCCCATTTACCTGGGTCATTTTGAAGCATTTTGATTAAAGCTGGGACTGCTTTTGTTGCTTTTTGTTTCATCAAACCCAATTGCCAAGCGGTACCGCGACGCATTAAATGGTTTGGACTTTCTAGTCTTTTTATGAAATCAGCTACGCATTGAGCATCATCATGACTGCAAGACTCAGGATTTTTATATTCAAGAAGCGACCTAGGCGATTCCGACGTATCTGGAAGTATTGGAGCTTCTGGAATTTTTGGTGATGAAGATTGTGCAAGAACATGACTTCCTAAACCAAGGAATGTCATGAGTGAGAAAAAAATAATCCTAGATTTCTGCAAGTTTTTCATAGTTTTATTTTGTTGTTACTTATATTTAATTTTTTACAACTTAACAATGAATACTATATTGCAATTGAATTAAGATGTAAAGGTTTGAGGCGCCTTCCGGTTAAATTTGGCGCCTTAGTATGTGGTTTAAATTCTAGATTGGTTTAATTGCATAATTTTGCGTTGCGAACCATAACATATACATCAAATATCAAAATCGATGTCCCAGATTTTAATGGTTTGGAATCCTTTTCCAGAAGCGAGCTTTTTACCATCGCGACTCCAAGCTACATTCCAAGACATAGGTATATTAATGCCAGCAGTTTTGAGTGATTTACCTGTGGATACGTCCCAAAGTTTAATAGTTTTGTCTTGACTTACAGAAGTAATATTGCCATTATTATTCCAAACTATATCAATAACTGTACTGCTATGTCCAGCCAAGGTTTTGATTAATTTACCTGTGGATATATCCCAAAGTTTAATGGTTTTATCGCCACTGGCAGAAGCAAGGGTTTTACCGTCATAACTCCAAGCCATTCCGTTAGTAAAAGTACCATCTGGTACGTCATTAACTCCTACATTGGTATGTCCTGTCAAGGTTTTGATTAAATTACCCGTGGTTTTATCCCAGAGTTTGATGGTATTATCATTAGCCGCAGAAGCTAGTATTTGACCGTCTACGCTCCAAGCTATACTACTGATGTAAGAATTACTATGCCCTGCTAAGGTTTTAATTAATTTACCTGCGGTTCCATCCCAAAGTGTTATGGCGCCGTCATTACCTGCAACTGCAAGAGTTTTACCGTCTGCGCTCCAAGTCAAACCATTGCCCGCTTTACTTGTAAAAGTTTTAATTAATTTACCCGTGGTTGTATCCCAAATAATAACTTCGCTTCCACTACTAGAAGCAAGGGTTTTATTATCAGCACTCCATGCAACATTATCGGCGCCATATTTATGTCCACTCAGAGTTTTAATTAACTTACCTGTGTTTCCATCCCAAAGTTTAATAGTTTTGTCATCACTTGTAGAAGCAAGAATTTTACCGTCATAACTCCAAGCAGTATCATTAACAAAACCGTTATGCCCATTTAAAGCTATTTTTTCCGTTACCTCTTCATCTTTGACTAAATTATTTAAATCCCAAAGTTTAATAGTTTTGTCTTGGCTTGCAGAAACGAGAGTTTTACCATCCTGTCTCCAAGCTACACTCATAATAGGACTTTTATGTCCAGCTAGGGTTTTTATACGTTTACCCGTAGCATCCCAAAGTTTGATTGTATTATCCACACCCGCAGAAGCCAGAGTTTTACTATCTTTACTCCACGCTATAGTTGTGGTGCCATAACCGTGTCCATAAAGGTTTTTGATTAGTTCACCTGTAGTTGCATTCCAAAGTTTGATGCTTTGGTCATCGCTGGCAGAAGCAATCATTTTACCATCGCCACTCCAAGCGACACTGCTCAGATAACTCATATGTCCATAAAGAGTTTTAAGTCGTTTACCTGTGGTGACATCCCAAATAGCAGTACTGTCCAAGCTAGCAGCAGCAATATTTTTGCCGTCGGGACTCCAAGCTACACCAACAACTGCATAGCTATGATTTAAAGTTTTAATTAATTTACCTGTAGTTGCATCCCAGATATTGACGTTGTTATCTAAACCGCTAGAAGCAATAGTTTTACCGTCTGGACTCCAAGTTAAACTGCGAATACTATTATGTTTTGCTAAGGTTTTGATTAAGTTACCTGTAGATGCATCCCAAAGTTTGATAGTGTCGTCTAAACCGCTAGAAGCAATAGTTTTACCGTCTGGACTCCAAGATATAATATTGGCGCCGCCATTATGCCCAGTCAGAGTTTTGATTAACTTATTCGTGCTTGCATCCCAAAGTTTAATGCTGTTATCGTGACTTGCAGAAGCAATAATTTTGCTGTCGGGACGTAAGGAGACAGCATTGACGACATTGCTATGACCAGTTAAAGTTCTTGGTTCTGTTGCCATAATTTGATTGTTTGCAATTAAACTTTTGCTTTGACTGAAAATTGTTTGAGAATAACTTATTTGTGCTTGACAATATAAAGTTACAGTTAGTGCAGCTATTCCAAATCTCACTGCAATATTTTTACTAGAATTAACCATCTCAAAAAATCTTCGTAAATCCATAGCTATTGCCGTTTATAAAAAGCAAATATTGATGCTGATATGTAGTATGAGCATACAATTCGTTGCTTTGGTTTTGTTATTTTCAATATACTTCTATAGTTTCCTAAACCAGTATTCCACTTGTGCAGGAATATAAACTGTCATTAGCTATGTAACGAGCATTCTTCAAGATGCTTCACTTTACTTCACCCCACTTCGTAATCTATACAAATACTTTTTAATCCCGTAGGATAGGCGTCTTGCCTGTCCTACTACAAGGAAGTTTATTTGATTTGATATTGGTAACTACATTAACAAATGTAACAGATGAGTTACATCCGCTGCATCCGTTGCCATTAATTATCTATCAACGGACAAGGAACTGATTTTTTACCAGACCAATCAGTAAAATGATTATTATTTTGATAGTGTCTGGGAGTTTGCATTAACAATGACCAAGCTTCTTTTACATCGATGAGATTATATTTCTCTGGGTAGTGTTGAATGAGTAATTGTTGCACTAAGGGATAGTAGTTGGAATTCATGCTTGGGAATATGTGATGCTCGGTATGGTAGGAAAAATTGAGATGCAGCAAATCAAAGATTTTTGGCATTCTCAAAGAAAGACTGTTAACTAAAGGGTCGTTGACATCTGTCATTTCACAAATCATGTGATTTGTATAAATGTAAAACATTGCTCCGGCATAACCAATGGCGATTGGTATAATATAAGCCAAGACTATTTTTAACAAGTCAAATTTTAAGTATGCTAAGATACTTCCATGAATTGCTATAATTCCTAACCATTCTATGGCTATTATGCGGCGTTCTTTGGCGCCTACTGTAAAGGCAGCAGGAACGTAATTGACAGATTTGCTATTAAATAATAATACGGAAGTTAAATTCCGAAAGTTGTGTACTGCCCATGCTGATGTCATACCTAACATCAATCCAAATGGATTTACTTCTGCTGAGGGAACAAATTTATCTTGAATCCATTTTCCCCAAGTGTGTGGTTGGCTTGATAAATAGTTTCGGTCGGGGTCTCCTAATGAATTGGTTTTGTTATGATGTTCGCGGTTGTGTACTGCTAGCCAAAATGTTGGTGGCATTCCTAGCATTGTCATTCCTAAAAAACCAAACGCATAAATTAAGCGAGGGTTTTTGATGACGCTGTTATGCAGTAGTTCATGGGAACTAAATAGTAATACTATTATGCTGTTGCCCATTATTAGGGATAATGGTAGATATAACCATAGTAAGTATAGAGGCCATTGGTTTAAATAAGATGCTATACCCCAACCTAGAATCAATATTGCAATATTGATGAGTAAGATAGTTAGTTTATTTGAATCTTTTAGAAATGCTTCGTCTGGCAGTAGAGGGCGTATTTGTTTTACGTATAATCCGTGCCGAATCAAATTTGGTTCGCTAGTAATTGTCATAAGGTATTTTTGGATTGTTTTGATAATTTGAGCTATGAAAGTCAAAAATAAAGCGCTCAAATTTCGCCTTATATCCGTGATGGTTAGAGCAAAATACCTAGGAGTAATAGGATGTGCGTATCTAATTTTGTTTCTGTGCTACAAACACTTTTACTAGTATATACTAGGAAGCACTGGGAAGCACTGGGAAGCACTATGAAGTATTAAAAGCATTGAAGTCCTTATTTTTACCACTCCATTAGTTCGTACTGTCCGCCTGTTTATGAATTATTCTAATAACAGCAATTTTGCTTATAATTTGCTCAACATCTATCAAGACTTCTCTCAAGTTACTGATGAGCAGGTTAGTTGTTTACAGAACTTACGCACAGAAACCTGGTTTCTATGCATTCATTGTCGCAGACAAATCGTCGTTTTTATTACAAACTATCGACTCATATTCCAGGTTTCTAGGATTTTTGCTCCCGTCCTTGTTTAGTTGAACAGTTGGATTCGAGATTTTCTACGGTCAAAAGGTAGGATAGCTTAAGCCACCCTACCTCACTGGAATGCACGCCTGCCCAGAAACCGGGCTTCTGTACGAAAAATCAACGTTTTATAGCAAAATCTTTGTGACTGTTGCCCGGTTTCTTTAAGCTCCGCAGCGAATGCTGCATTCCGGTGAGCTACCTTTTGACGTTAAATTTTCTTCGTGAAGCCTTGGTTCTGCCGTTGCAGTTCTTGCTTATTGAGCAACGTAATCAGCAGTACTTTTGTCTAATTCTTCACTTGCACGTTCCCGCATTGTATCTTGAACATGTTTTTCATGCAAACGTTCTTGCGTCATTGCTCCCCGTGCTTTTTCTTGCATTGTCAAATCAACTTTGACAACATTACGTTGAGATGTTTGAGCTTTTGGTAAAGTTAAAGTCACCACACCATCTTTTACCTCTGCTTTTACTTCCTCGTGTTTAACATTTACTGGTAACGGAATAATGCGTTGAAATTGTCCGTAACTAAATTCAGAGCGATAAAATCCTTTGTTCTCGCTAGTTTTTTCCTCTTGATATTCACCTGCAACTGCAACAGCATTTTCACTGACTTGAATGTCTAAATCTTTAGCATCTATTCCCGGTACTTGTACTTTAAGGATAATCTCTTGATCTAATTCTTTAAGCTCAATAGCCGGATTCCAATTGAGACCATCGAGTCTAGGGAAGACTTTATGCATTTGTTCTGGATGCATAATTTCATCAAACAAGCGATTTACGTTTTGACGTAATGCATTCAACTCTTTCAATGGTTCCCAGTGTATTAAAGACATATTTATATTCCTCCAATACGCTTCTAGTTTTTGATAGTAGAGCCTTGTTTGGACTCTACTATTAAGTTTAAGAAAAAAATTTGAGGAAGTTGTGAGGATTGTGATGGAGTTAAATATTTTAATAAAAAACAAAGCGCAATAAAAGACGTGTTTGACTTGGTGGTAGTTCATTGTATTTGTATTATTTAATACGTCAATCAGCTTCAGTATCACTCAGCCCTTGGGGAGTGGTTGTCAGGTAGTTTCAGGTTCAGGTTAAATTTTAAATTTGAGGAATTTGTGAAAAATTTTGAAGAAGTGTTAAGATATATGAAGTAAATTGAACTATGTAGCAGGCTACTTTGTATTATCAATATGGAAATACATAATAATTTTATGCAAAATACATTCCCCTGAAACCAAAAGCTCAGAGCTATACAAACAAAGCTTGCATCCCGCTGGCTCACTGTATCTAGAAACGATATAGTTTATTTTTACGATTCTCAACTATAAAAGTGTAGTTACCATCGCTAAAAATTTAGATAATGAAAATTTTAGTTATCGAGGATGACCTGCTTGTTTGTGAAGTGCTAAAGCTCATTCTTAGCAATCAAAACTATGCAGTTGAGACAGCAGCAGATGGTGAAGCTGCTAAAGATTTAATTCAAACTTACGAATATGATTTAATACTACTTGATGTTATAATACCAAAGTTAGATGGTATTAGCCTTTGCCGTCAAATTCGTGACTTAGGTTTACAAACCCCAATCTTATTATTAACAGGACGCGATAGTAGTCACGAAAAGGCAGTCGGTTTAAATGCAGGTGCGGATGATTATCTTGTTAAACCTTTCGACCAAGAAGAGTTGATAGCGAGAGTACATGCTCTTTTACGTCGTGGTAAAGTGTCTTCACAGCCTGTATTGACAGCTGGAGAATTAAAACTTGACCCGGCTACATGTCAAGTTACTTATGGTGATGAAATCTTAAATTTAACCCCAAAAGAATATGCGCTTTTAGAACTGTTAATGCGAAATAGCAAGCGGATATTTAGTTGCGGAATGATTTTAGAGCATTTATGGTCTTATGAAGAAGCTCCAGGCGAAGAAGCTGTTCGTACTCATATTAAAGGGTTACGACAAAAATTAAAAGCAGCAGGGGCATCTAGCGATTTAGTGGAAACCGTTTATGGAATTGGTTATCGATTAAAAATATCACAACACCAAAAAACTGAAAAATCTACCTCTCAAGTTGAAACTACTTCTTTTAAACAAAAAACTATTTCAACAATTGCTCTATTATGGCATAAATATAGCTCTAATGTTGTTGAACAAGTCAATATTTTAGTAGAAGCTGCTGATGCTTTGAAGGCTAACAATTTAAATTCAAATTTACGTTCATCCGCACAAAATGTGGCGCATACTTTTGCTAGCTTTCTAGGAAGTCTTGGTTTGAATAAAGGTTCTCAAATTGCCCGTAAAATTGAGAAACTCTTACAATTTGAAAATGATTTAGATACAAACGATACAGCAAAAATCGATAAATTAGTACAAGATTTAGTACAAGAAATTGGGCAGTTTTCGCCACTCACGCTACATTTAGGGGAAAAAGTACAAAACGAACTTCCATCAGTGTTAGTTCTTGATAATGAATCAGTAGTTGCGGAACTGCGAAATCAAGCAATAAATAAAGGTTTACAAGTTATTGGTGCAAACGATATTAATACAGCCCGTGCTAAACTTTATAGTACACATCTAAGTATTGTTTTGCTTGACCCTACTGTTTGCGGAAGTTGGGAGGATGTTAGTAGCTTACTGACAGACCTTAAACAACGTAAACCACCTGTACCTGCTGTAATTTTTACAGAGAAGACCGATTTTGCTAGTCGTTTACAAGCCGCTCGTAAGGGTGGAAATACTTTTTTGCAGAAACCGACTACGCCAACCAAAGTCTTGGAAGTTGTAGCACAAGTATTAAAGCAAGATGAAAATTTTGAGACTAATATTTTAGCCGTCGATGATGACCCAAAAATTTTAGAACTTTTACAAGTTTTACTGTCACCTTGGGGATTAAAAGTACATACTTTGGATAATCCCAAAAACTTTTGGGAAGTATTAGAAGCAACGAAGCCACATTTACTTATCTTGGATGTAGAAATGCCAGAGATAAACGGTATTGAGCTTTGTCAAGTAGTTCGTAATGACCCTTATTGGGGTGATTTGCCAATTGTTTTTTTAACGGCTCATACTGGTTCTGATATTATAAATCAAATATTTACCGTAGGCGCCGATGATTTTGTGAGCAAGCCAATTGTAGGCCCTGAACTTATCGCTTGCATTCTGAACCGTTTGGAACGTAATAAATTATTGCGACGTGTAGCACAAAGCCAATCTTCTGTAGACCGCAATTCTTGTTCATACTGGCGTACTATATTTGATGCGGAACCAGAATGCGTAAAAGTACTTGCTGCCGATGGGACTTTACTAGAAATGAATCCAGCAGGATTTACGATGATTGAAGCAGAAAAAGCAGATGATGTAATTGGCCGCAATATTTACTCTTTAATCACCCTGGAATATCGCGATGCATTTGAAAGACTAAATCAAAAAGTATTTGCAGGCGGTTCTGGAACTTTAGAATTTGAGATAATTACTTGTAAAGGAAACCATCGATGGCTGCAAACTCACGCTGTACCTATGCAGCAACCTGATAAAAGCATAGTCGCAGTCTTGATTACACGTGATATTACCAACCATAAACAAGCTTTATTAGAATTGAAGAAAATCGAGAAGTTGTTTCAATCAAGTTAATCAAGCAGTTTATGAGCGATGCACAAATGCTTTTATATAGGACTACTATTTGAGTTTTGAAATGTACGCTTATGTGGGCAATGCCCACCTTATCATGGTTTTGGTGGGCATTGCCCACCTTACACATACTTAGATTTTTTCAAAAATCAAACCGGATTTCTATATATACAAAAAGAAGTTGAGGAACTCGTGAGGATGAGTAAAGTGCGTAATAAAACTTCAAAAACAACAACACCGTTTTCCTTTTTTACTCTGGCAATCCTCACAAGTTCCTCAAATTATTTGCGTATAAACAGAATTGTGAGGTATTAACACTCAGAGGTTTTAAATATGTTTCACAAGATTTTAGTTGCAATTGATAACTCTGATATTTGCCAGCCCGTTTTTGAAAAAGCTGTATCGCTTGCAAAATTAGCAGATGCTCATCTAATGTTGTTCAACGTCATATCACCCTTCGACGAACAATATCCTTACCCTGCTTATATTAACGGTAATTTCATTGCCCTAAATTTGCATGAAGAAGCTATGAAAGAATATATGGGAGAATGGGAAAAACTTAAACAAGACGGAATTAATTTTTTAAGTCAACGTTGTCAACAAGCAAGAGATATGGGTGTCAATGCAGAATTTACACAGCACCTTGGCGACCCTAGTCGAATGATTTGCGAATTAGCTCGTAATTGGAACGCTGATTTAATTATTCTCGGTCGTCGTGGTCATACTGGGTTGAGTGAGTTACTATTGGGTAGCGTTAGTAATTACGTATTGCATCATGCTCCTTGTTCTGTTCTAACAGTACAACAACCAATAAAACTTAATACAGAAGAACTCCAACAAATACAAACAGCCCCTGTCTAATATTGTAAATAAGTATGGCTACTTAATTAAGTTTAAGTAATTGCAGCACATCCTCAAAACGCGGTATTTGTTATGAAAAAAGAAGCAATGGATGCTTTAGAAGCATTAGTTGATAAGTTTACATTAAGCGCCATTTTAGAGTTACTAGAGCGGATATGCCATAAAAAGGCAGAAAATCTCAGAAATAATTGGGAAGATGAGACTTTGGCAAAATTATGGGAGAAAGCTGCAAGACAAATTGAACAGATAAATGTTGATATTTAGCTATCACCTAGTTATTATGTTCTCAGTATTTTCAAATATAAGCGAAAGTTGGCTTTCTACAAATTAATTTCGACTTTGACTACAGAATTATCATCACTGTTATATTTGAGAAAGCCAAGTTTTTCACAAATTCTTTGCATCCCTCTATTCTCAAGCAGAATAGAGGCGCCAATTCCAGTTAAATTTTCATCACGTCCAATTTGCAGCAGTCGCTTGAGTAATTCTGTTCCTAGTCCTTGGCATTGAAAGCGGTCGTTAACTAACATGGCAAACTCTGCTGTATTGCTGCCGTGTATTTTACTCAGGCGCCCGACTGCTAAAATTTCGTGTTGTTGAGTTTTTGGATTTTTATAGTCAGCGACAAGTACCATTTCTCGGTCATAATCAATAAAACAAATCCGTGTGAGACGTTCGTGGGCAATGCGCTGAGTCAGTTTAATCAAATGAAAGTACCGAAAATAAACGCTTTCTTCGGATAAAGTTTTGTGAAATTGAATCATTAACGCCTCATCTTCAGGACGAATAGGACGAATTGTCACGGACATACCGTTTTTCATTGTCCAGGGTGAAACATATTGTGTAGGGTAGGGACGAATTGCTAGTTTTGGTAATTGGGTTTCGCTTTTATTTAAATCGTGAAGAACAATACGAGCATCAAGAGCAACTAGGAAGTTTTGATTTGCTTCTTTTTTGGTTGAATTTATTTCTGATTTTGCTAAAAGAGGGTTAATATCAATTTCTTTAATCCACTGTTGCTCGACCACAAGTTGACTGAACCTAACTAAAATTTGTTCTAAAGCTTCTATGTTGATGGGTTTTCGACCGCGAACACCTTTGAAAGCTTTATATATATGGGTTTGCTCCATCAATAACCGTGCCAAAGTAGTATTGAGTGGGGGAAGTGCTAACGCAGTATCTTGAAATACTTCAACTAATTGCCCACCACAACCAAATAGTAATACTGGGCCAAATTGTGAGTCGATACTGCTACCGAGAATTAATTCATAACTGTTTTTTAGGTCTACCATTGGTTGGACGGTAACACCTAAGAAGTTTTGAGTATTGATTTCTTGAATTTGGTAATACGCATCTTGTACAGCTTCTGCATTTTGCAAATTCAAATGTACCCCACCCACATCCGTTTTATGGGTAATAGTTTCAGAAAATATCTTGAGAACAACAGGATAACCTATTTTCTCAGCTAATTGAACTGCTTGCTGTTGAGTTGTTGCAATATATGTTTCAACTGTGGGAATATCATAAGCAGCAAGAACTTGTTTTGACTCCACTTCTGTAAGTAAAGTTCTCCCAGCTTGCCTTGCTTTTTGAATAATCGTTTCTGCTACGACACGGCTACATACAGACATATCCGTATCTGCACAACCAATTAGTATGGGAGTTTCGTACAAAGACCGTAAGTTATAACTATAACGCCACATATAGTTAAATACACGTGCTGCCGTATCGGGAAATGGAAATGTCGGAATCGAAGCTTGATTGAGAATTTCTGCTCCCGCTTGTACATCAGCATCACCCATCCAACTTGCTAGTATAGGCTTACCAATTTTGGCATAAGGTTTTAATAGACGTGCGGTTTGGGTTGGGTTGGTCATTGCTTGAGGTGTAAGAATGACTAGTAACCCGTCACTATTTGGGTCTTTAGCTGCAATTTCAACTGCTTGAATGTAACGATTTGGGTCTGCATCTCCCAGCAAATCTATAGGATTATTGTGGTTGCCATGAGTAGGCAATATTTGGTGAAGTGCATCATCAGTTTGCTTTGATAATTCTGCCAACTCTCCACCATTCGTTATCAGTGCATCAGTTGCTAATACTCCTGGGCCTCCAGCATTGGTAATAATTGTCAATTTTGAACCCTTGGGACGAGGTTGTTTTGCTAATACTTCTGCCATGTCGAATAAGTCGGAGATGCTATTAACACGCAATACTCCACATCGCCGCAATGCAGCATCGAATACTGCGTCACTTCCCACTAACGCTCCTGTATGGGAGGTTGCGGCTTTTGCTGCGGCTTCTGTACGTCCAGCTTTGATTAAAATTATTGGCTTGGTCAAGGCAACTTCCCGCGCGGCAGAAAGAAATGAGCGGGCATCACCAATCGATTCCATGTAAATCAAAATACTTTCTGTATGTGGGTCTTCACTTAAGTAATAAATTAAATCGCCCCAACCAACATCAAGCATAGAGCCAATTGAAATAAACGAGCTAAACCCAACATTTTCACGAAAACTCCAGTCCAATATTGCCGTACACAAGGCGCCACTTTGGCTAATGAATCCAACTTTACCAGGTAATGCCATACTACTGGCAAAGGTAGCATTTAGACCAGTATGGGTGTTAATAATACCCAAGCAGTTAGGACCAATCAACCGCATTTTGCTTCGACGCACCTGTTCTAACACCTGCTGTTCTAAAAAGGCGCCTTGTATACCCGTTTCCTTAAAACCTGCCGAAAGAATAATTGCCCCCTTAACACCTGCATCAACACACTCAGCAATTACAGATGGAACAGTTACAGATGGTGTCGCAATAATTGCTAAATCTATAGCTTCTGGAACGGTGCCAATATTTGGGTAAGTTTTGATACCGAGAATACTGTGATGTTTAGGATTAACTGGAAACACTGTACCGCCAAAGGAGTTGCTAATTAGATTCCAAAGGACAGTACGCCCAACACTATTTTCTCTCTCGCTTGCACCAATAACAGCGATAGTTTTGGGAGCAAAGATAACATCGAGGGGATGATGTTCTTCTCGAAAAATATCATAAGCGCGGTCACTTGCCATTTGTATCGACTTCATAGCTTCTCACTAAGTAAAAAATTAAAAATTAAAAGCTGCTGCATCTGCATGACAACCGCGATAAGCAAGAACAAAAGTAAGAAGCGCGCGTTGCACACATTTGCTCTTACTTTAAGTTATAGGCAAATATTTTGAGGAACTTGTGAGGAAAGTTAAAGCAAGGGCAGAATTATAGCTATCAAACTTTACAGTATAAAAAGCTACTTTTATATTAAGTATGGTGGGCACTGCCCACCATACCAAATCTACTGAAAGCGGGAATATTCCCAAAATACTAATTACACAGTAGCAAAAACTTGATTTTGAATTTTGTATTTAAGCTCAGTATCCTGATAAATTTCAGCCCGAAGTGGACTATAAATCATTTCGTACCAAAAATGTCCGACTCGTGTATCAAATTCGTTTGGTTGATTTCGCATAAACAAATGCAGGCATTTTGCAAACTTAGCAGGTAACAACTGGCATGAGAAATTGCTAGCGTTTCTCTCATAAGGGTGTACCAAAGACTCGATATGCAAATTAGTAGTTAAACCATAAGCAGGGTAAGGTGGTTCAGTAGAACCTAATGCAAACCAATCAGGTACAGGAAATACTTGCTGTATATCTTGTGTATGTCCCATATTCATGTGAGCAAAATAGTGCAGCCCAAAGTTGAGATAAACAACTTCTGGACTATCTATAATTCGATCTTCTTCTGCCTTTGGTTTTCCTTTGACAAATAATTCTTCAATTAGATAGTCGGCGCCTGCGTATAAACTAATTACTCGGTATAGTTTGCATATTAAATGCCGATTATGGCCTGTAACTGGGTCTGCACCCATATAATCGAAAGGCTCCGAGGCAATAGTAATACTAGCTCGTACACAACCGCTCGATTGCGATACTAAACTATACGAATGGTTGTACAAATGAACTTGATAGTAAGGTAATTTTGGATCAGAAACACCTGGTAATTGAAGTGCAGCCACCTGCATACACCGTTTCTCTGGGTCTTGACCTAACCATTCACCTCTTGCCGCAGGGAAAGGGTCTAAAATTTCTTGGTGGTCTAGCTGAATACTCGTTGCTGAACCAGAAAACCAATTCCGCTCATTATCTTCAGGCGCAGGTATTAAATTAAACCAGACAATCAAACGACTGTTTGACAATCTAACTCCACGTTCGCGTCCGTCTGCTCCATAAACCACTTCCACAAAAGGCTCACCCAGATTTTGAGGCATTGGCTTTCCTCGGTCTAGTTTAATAAAGCCCGAAACAAACATATCATCTTCTGAACCTGGCGGAATCGGCTTTGATAGAGAGAAAATTAAAGTATCACGCTCCAAGTCCTCTGGGTCAACTTGGTCAACTTGGGCTTTTATTGGTGCGTGTGAAAGGTCACGTAAGTCACTTAATACTAGTTCTTCTGGTGGAATTTGAAATTGTTGATAAATGGGTTGCCAAGGAAGGGTAATAAAACCGCTTCGCCAATAATTCGATGGGTTAAAAACGGCTAATAAATTAATAGATGGCATTGATATAGCCCTCAGTGTAGCTTTATAATTTACCTACTAGCCAAACGCCTGCTGCGCTTTTCTAGAGATTTTTTGAGATTAAAAAAATAATTTGAGGAACTTGTGAGGAATTTGAAATTTTAGTTAAATCTGTGCTTTTTGTAGTTTTAACAACCAAACTAAAGCAATACCTGTTATTCCACCAATCACGGCGCCCATTGTTGCTCCAGTCGCAGCGGTGATAAGAGTAGTTTGAACACTTAAACTATCCCTTACCATCCCGGCGCCAACAAATGCTATTACTAAACCCAAAGCCCAAGCAAGAGCATTTACACCTACCCAGCAAATTGAAAAACGAATTTGAGTCCTTAGTACGAGCCATTGGCAAAATCCCAGCACTACCCCTAAACCAGCACCAACCAAGACTAATCCTTGGATAAATACTGTTATATTCGAGGTGCCAGCATAAGCAAGTGCCATCAAAGTACTAATAGTTAGCCCAGTAAACCAAGCCAACAAAGAGCCAATTAATGTAGCTACAATCCATTGAGCAGAATGTTGAATATAACGACGAAGAACAAGCCATTGGGCAGACCCTAAAATTATTCCCTCTAAGGCGCCAAGTAAAGTAAAAGTACCCTGAATGTAACCAACACGACTGATTACAATACCTACTACAGCTACTATCGCTAAATTCATTAAAGAAGCAATCGATGTTGCTAGCACCCAACGTTCCCACAAAATTAAGCTATTCCAATGGCTTATACGGCGCCGTTTCATAGTTGCTACCTCACAATTTCTCCCGCTTGGCGTTAAGCTATATCTCGGTTATAAGTGATTAATTTGAGGAAATTGTGAGGAGATTTTATACTTAGTGAATATAGTCTTTTTGTACTGCTATTTAGATAAATGTGAACCACTTCCATTACTTACTTAGTTGGTATATAATAAGTTGAATGTAAGTTACTGCGTTTTACTCCATTAAAATCAATCGTAGCGAATCTAAACGTACATACCAAGGCAAGGGTCGGTCTTTAAGTGTCACCCATTTTTCTTTAAATATCTCTGCTTGCAAATGATAATCGCTTTTGCTTTTAGGAGGATTGTGTAATTTTAAAAATAATGTCATTCGGTGCGGGGTTTCGATGCTATTTGCTAACCAACATGGAAATGTATTTTCTTGATTTGAATCGTTGGTGAAAGTAATTTGATGCGCGCGAATGGCAATGTTAGAAGAATTATAAGGGATTGGTTCGATTACTCGCAATGTACAACCCCAATCAATAGCTTCTACTTGTTCTAACTGTTTAACAACTGCTGTGGAAAAGTTTTTACAACCTGTAATTTTAGCAACGGTGACAGTTTGTGGTCTTTCAAAAATTTCATGTTTAGAACCATATTGTATAGCTTTGCCTTGCTCTAATACCAATAAGTTTGAGCAAACTCTATAAGCTTCTTCCATATTATGGGTTACAAATAAAGATACACCACCGTAATCAGCAAGTTTTGCAATCATTTCTTGTTCGAGTTGGCTTCGTAAATAAGTGTCCAACGCTGAAAATGGTTCATCTAATAGCAGCGCTTCTGGTTGCGAAGCTAATGCTCTTGCTAATGCGACTCTTTGTTGCTGTCCTCCAGAAAGTTGATGGGGATATCTATTACCTAGTCCTGATAATTGTAGAGCTATTAAGTGAGTTTCTACTTGTTGTTTAATTGCTTTACTAGAAATTTTTTTTTGTACACCAAAGGCAATATTTTCTGCTACTGTCATATGAGGAAACAGAGCGTAATTTTGAACTACAAAACCTATCTTGCGCTCGCGTGAAGGTATATTAATTTTACGTTCAGAGTCAAATAGAACTTTCCCATTCAAAATAATTTTACCTTTTGTTGGTGTTTCTACTCCTGCCAAACAACGTAAAATCATACTTTTTCCGGCACCTGAACCCCCCAATAACCCTAAAGGTTGGTTGTCTGCATTGAATGATACTTGTAATTCAAAATCAGCAAGTTGTTTATAAATATCAACAATAAGACAAGAATTCGTAGAGACGCGATGAATCGCGTCTCTACAATTTAT
This sequence comes from Calothrix sp. PCC 7716, assembly GCF_019977735.1. Lineage (GTDB taxonomy): Bacteria > Cyanobacteriota > Cyanobacteriia > Cyanobacteriales > Nostocaceae > Dulcicalothrix. The sequence goes on from NZ_AP025018.1 coordinate 10,050,608, forward strand.
CACGTCTGTATAATTTATTTGGTTTTGAGTAAATTTTTCTTGTTTTTTAAGTCTTACTTTTTTCTTACGTACTTCTTGCCAAACATTTGCTCCAATAATTCCTGATAATGATGTACACATTATTACCAGCGACCAAAACCAAGCCTCGTTATTTGCTCCCCCTTCTACGGCAAAATAAATCGCTAATGGCATTGTTTGAGTTTGACCTGGAATATTACCTGCTAGCATTAATGTGGCGCCAAACTCTCCTAACCCACGAGCAAAAGCTAATGTTGTTCCTGCTAAAACTCCTGGTAACGATAGAGGTAATATAATGCGCCAAAATATTGTTGATTGTTTGGCGCCAAGTGTTTTTGCTACCAATAAAAGATTTTCGTCGATTTGTTCAAAAGCTCCTAATGCTGTACGATACATTAATGGAAACGAAACTACAGTTGCAGCAATTGCGGCGCCGTACCAGTTAAAAACAACACTAAACCCACCAAATTTATCTAGAAATTGCCCCGCTATTCCATATTTACCGAAAAACATCAACAGCAAAAAACCAACAACAGTAGGAGGTAAAATCAACGGAGAAACAAATATTCCCTCAATCAACGATTTGGCTTTACCGCGATATCCTAGCATCCAATAGGCAGCAGCAATACCCGCAAAGAAGGTAATAAATGTTGCTAGGAAAGAAGTTTTTACTGATAACCAAAAGGGAGTTAAATCTTGAGGCATAGTTATTTTAAATATTACTAAGGCAGGATAAATCCGTATTTATTGAAAACGCCTTTAGCCTGCTCACTAGATAAATACTGTACAAACTCTGTTGCCGCTTTCACATTTTTACTCTGTTTCAACACTGCCATTGGATACACAATAGGTGAATGATATGTCTCTGAAGCTGCAACGACTGTTTTAACTTTGTTAGAAATTGCCGCATCAGTTCGATAAACCAAACCCGCATCAGCATTACCAGATTCTACGGCAGCTAAAACTTGGCGTACATTATTAGCGTAAACGAACTTGGATTTCAGTTTGTCATAAATCTTTAACTTTTGCAGAACTTGTTCAGCATATTGTCCTGCTGGTACGCTCCTAGGTTCACCAATCGCAATTTTTCTAATATTGTCTTTGCTAAGGTCAAAGAAACTTGTCACACCAGTGCTATTTCTAGGGACAATCAATACTAAACGGTTCTTTGCTAAAATGCCGCGAGTACCTGGAACCAACTTTCCTGCTTGCTCCAAAGTATCTACCTGCTTTTTCGCAGCAGAGATAAATATATCAACTGGGGCGCCTTGCTGAATTTGTTGCAGCAAAGCACCAGAGGCGCCAAAATTAAAATTAATTCTAACTCCTGACTGACTTTGTTGGTAGTTAGTCTTTATTTCCTCCATCGCGTCCTTTAAGCTGGCAGCCGTCGATACCAACAAAGTAGTGTTCGATTGCGCCACCAAAGTTGATATTGAGGGAATTAACAACGAAGCCCCTATCGCCAGTAACATACTCACAACCGCTGCACCAATGAAAGCAAAAATTCGTCTTCTGTTCATCATTGCCGTAAAATTAACGCTTGCTAGTATATTACCAACTTTTTACTAAATTACCAATTAATTTGGTAAAAATTATTTTATAATATCTACTACATAGCAATAAAATTCATTAATAAGATTCCCAATGTTTGGCGCTTATTATTTTTGCATCTTTCTCGTCGAGGTAAAATTTGTATATTGGTTCTCCTGTTACCTCACAGCGTAAAGGTTCCAATATTTTAGTAAATGGGTTCCAAACTAAGGTTATATCTCTTTTTGCTTTCTTTTTTTGGAGAGTGCAGGTGATATGTACTGTTGGGAGGTGTAATACAATAGCACTATATAGTTCAGCAGAGACTTTGAGTGTGTAGCGTTCTTTAATATCTTCAAGCTTTCTTTCTAGCTCACGATTAGTTGCTTCGATGCGTGCTAATTCTTTATCTTTATCTTCACCTTCTAGATTTTTATTTTTTATCTTGGTGGTAATTTCTGAGCTAATGGTACCGTAATAATTTTTTAATCTATCTTCGTCTCTTTCTCTAGCTCGATTTAATTTGGCTGACCATTTTTCCAAATCAGTTTTAATTAACTCTGCTGATTTTGTTTCAATTATATTAGATAATTCAGATTCGGAAGTGGTTTCTGGAAGTAAACTATCATCGACTGGAATTAAATCAGATTCCCATAATAACGCATCACCGATATCGACAGGCGCCACTCCGGTAAATTCATTTATAATAAACGAAACCATTCCGATTCTTTTTTCATCGGCTTCAGCAACATATGCTACATTACAAAATATATAACGAGTTGTTTTTGGTTCGGCACCGACGTAACGCATTAAGCCATTGAGTGGTACAATCTTTTGAGTAACTAATTTTTCAAACCCAGAAGCTTTCAAATAGCTTTCATATTTGACTTCCAAAGCAGTAACACTACCAACACCAGCAAGAATATCCAAAAACTTATTTAAAAGCTCAGAATGATAACTAACAAATTGGCTGTTAGGAGTATCAATAAGCGTACTAAATACAGTTTCCTCATCAACACCTAAAGAGCTTGCAACCTGTTCTGGCAAAACAACCTGAATAGTTTTTTCATTTACAACTTCAGATAACCCATCGCAAACAGAAACAACTTTCTCCAGAGTATTAATAATCGGGTCAGATATAATAATCATTATCTTTTCCTTCTTTGCGTCCTTTGCGTCCTTTGCGGTTCAATCAACTAAGCTTCAAAATCTTCACCAAAAATTTGCTCATCCAACTCTTGCGTCTCTTTATATTTATCTTTAGCCTTAAGCAAATTATCAGCTAAATTTTCAAAAGCAGTATTTAACTCAGGAAGCGACTGATTTTTTAACCAAATATCCATGATTATCTCACCAAAATCGAAATCATCATCAACGTTGCCTAAAATAGTCTCAATTTCACCAACCACCAGTTCAAACATATTAATTTTATCATGCAATATTCTCAATATATATTCTTCAATACTATCTTTCTGACAAAAGTTAAAAATAAATACATCCTGAGTTTGCCCAATGCGGTGAATTCTACCGATACGTTGTTCAATTTTCATTGGGTTCCAGGGTAAATCATAATTAACAATACAATTGGCAAATTGAATATTGCGTCCTTCTCCTCCTGTTTCTGATGCCAATAAAACATTAACAGTATCCCGAAACGCTTCAATTGCTGCATCCTTTTGTTTTAATGTCATATCTCCCAAAAACTCGGCAAACTCAATACCTGCTTCTGTAAAGATTTGTGCCAAATACGCTGAAGTTGGTCTATGTGTAGTAAAGACTATAGTTTTCTGTGATGATTTTTTTAATAGTTCAACTAAACTTTTAGCTTTTTCAACTTGCTTAATTTGCCCTGCACGTCGAATTAAAGTCTTTAATTCTTCATTATCTAACTTCTTAGAAAGATTTTTCAAAGATTCTGATAGCGCATTTATACTAGAACCTGCGCGCATAAGTAAATTTGTACGAGATAATTTATCAAGGTCCTCGGAATGTACACGTAAAAAGTTACTCAAATCTTGGTAAAGTTTCTTTTCAGTGTCGCTAGGGGTAACAGTAATAGTTGTAGCAAATCTTTTAGGTAACTGGACATCGACTAAAGAACGAGTGTTACGTATCATGACTTCACGCATGAGACTCCGCAACTTTTCCTGATTTTTGGGTATTCTGCCATTTTTGCTGGAAACGTATTCTCGCTTAAAGTCCGCTTCAGTTTTAAGTAAACCTGGTTTTAATAAAGTTAGTAAATTAAATAGTTCCACCAAAGAGTTTTGTACTGGTGTTGCGGTCAACATGAGAATAAATCTTTTATTTAAAGCATTAACAACTTTCCAGTTTAGGGTATTGCGGTTTTTCAAATGATGTGCTTCATCAACTACAACTAAATCCCAACTACGTGATGTTACCAAAGGGTAATGTTTTGCAGATTTTGCGGTATTGAGAGATGCTACAATTTTTTGGTTAGCTGCCCAAAATTCTTCAGGGTTTTGTTGTCTACTATCATCATCGGTAGTGATGGAAGAAATACCAAACTTAGAAGCTAGTTCTAATTGCCATTGAGAAACCAGAGAAGCAGGTGTTAGTATCAATATTGATTGAATCATTCCTCTCGCTAAGTATTCACTCACTATTAACCCTGCTTCAATAGTTTTACCTAATCCTACCTCGTCAGCAAGTAATGCACGTCCTCCTAGTTGTCGTAATACTTTTCTAGCTGTTTCTATTTGATACCAGTGTTTGTCAATTGCGGTAAGTCCTGGAAGACAAACTAGCTGGTCGTAGTCTGCCATCAGTGATAATTTGAAGAGTTCGTTACGCGCGTTGTAGTATTTGATGTCATCGTGTTGACGCTGTTTTAAGGCTGTCATGGCTCGTGAAGGATTGAAGTTGAAGTTGTAGGTGTCGTTCATTCTTCGTAGTAAATGTGGTGTGTGTTGGAAGCCACAACTCATTTTCCTTCATTATTGTCGTTTGGAACACTCGTATTAAAAATTTTTAACGAAAATCGTTGAGCGGAACCCAATATAATCCCAATATAATTAAGATGTTGGGTTCCGCAAAGCCTTCACCGAACCTACAGTAGTCCTCGGTAGCGGATGAAGACTAGGATTACTGCCCATGAACCTAGTGCTACTTTTGCTGCTACTAGGATGTTGAGGATAGGGAGAATTCCACCACTGAATAGCGCTCCTAGTTCTCCGTGTGGTAGTTCGGCGCCTGCTAAAGTCACGACTGACAGTACAATGAAAACGAGTACTGAAAGTTTTTCTAATATGGCAGCGTGCCATCGTTTATAAATTGCCTGCATCCATTCTGGTGGTGCAGTAATAGCTACGAGACCAATAGCGGTTCCACCTGCTACACCTGCTGCAAAACCACCACCAGGACTGAGGTGTCCTCGAATTGCTAGTTCGATACCTACTAATGCTGCAATAGTTGCTCCTAAACGTGCTAGTATTACAGACGGTTTATCTGTGAAATGATGGACTTCAGTAGAAGGCTTTTCTGTTGCTAGTAAAAAGTTGGCGCCTAATATGGCGATGGTAAATACTACCACCTCGAAAATGGTGTCATATAAACGATTTCTGAAAATGATTCCCGAAACCGCATTAGATACACCGCTATCTTTGACCACTACATCGACAATAGATACAGGATAGTCTGGCGCCGGATTGGCGATGACAAGCATTTTAATATATAATGCTATCCCTGCTAATACGTAAATCCATTTCATTGCTGTTCCCCCAAATATGACGCACTTACATAAGTCAGGGTTGTCCCTGGTGATGAAAGTTCGGCTTGCATGATGTCGTAGATGCGTTGCAGTCTGATTAAGGTTTGTATTGATTCTTCATTATTTAATTGTGAGTGGACACAGGTCGCATGTACTTCTTTTTCCATTAACGCGCGATGTAATGCTTTTGTATTAGTGTATGTTACTAACTCCAAACGCATATGGCGTTTGTTAAAAATTGTTCGGATGTTAGCTATAAGGTTTTCCAGTTCAGAGGTATTTTTATCTGTTTCTGTTGTCTCTTTTAGCACACCTAAACGCATTACCATTGATGAACGTACTGCCACAGCATACAAAGTAATGGCAAGCATGGTGCCCATTAATGCTTCGGTCAACGCAACATCTGCGGCGCCTAAAATTCCATACACCATTGCCGCAATCGCTCCTAAAATGCCACGAATTACCAATGCATTATAAGGATTTGCTTGAAGCACTAACATACAAGCTGACAAAGGTAACAAAGCAATGATGAAATATATATAAATATCAGTCATTGCTTACCTCACTAGGTGTAGTGGAGCAGTATGCTAGTACGTACCCTAACATGGTGTTCCAAATTGCCAAACAGATAATGCCAAGGATAAGTAGTGGCCATTCATTGGGTCTTTTTAACAATAGTCCTACGAGAATAGCAATTGACCCTAAAGTATCTGCAACCGAAAGACTGTGCAGCTTGTATAATACCGAGCGATTACCCAATAAGTAAGAAGTTCCCCAAAACCAGAAGACAATTCCTACAGTTATACATGTATAACTTAAGATATTTATCATACATCACCCATTCTCTTGATTACATTTGCTAGCAGCATAAACCCAGCATTACCCACACTTAAAATAATTGCGGCAACGACACCAATCATCCAATCATCACGTAAGACAGAAACGACTAATACTATAATTGCCGTTTTGCTAGAAATACTTGCTAATGCCAGCATTTTCTGCCAGATATCATCGTCTCTCCAAGCTTCATAAAATGGTATAAGTAACGCCAAAATCATTGCAATTAATACTATGTTCAAATTCATGAACTTCTCCTCCGTCGAATTTGGTGGACTTCGTACCAACCCTCTTCGTGATATTTCAAAACAATGGTTTTTGGCGTAAAGGTAATCAAAAAGACATCGAGGAATACCATTCTTGGTGAACGTTTAGATGAAACCCGCTCCATAACTACTTCTTCATATTTATGAGGGCGAACGAGCAATTCAAACGCTTCGATATATGCTTGTGGAATCGCCATTATAATTTTCCACAGCACTTGTAACCAATCTTTTAATGTTTCCCTTGCCGCGTTGGTACGTGGTAATAAAACAGCGATGCAAACACCAATTATAGTATTCGCGACTGTAAAGTTGGCAGTCAGCAAAAACCAAATTAGCAGTCGTAGTATAAAATGTCCAATCATGCGGCAAATCTCATCCAAAACAGCAGAATCAAAGTTAAGCTCATAAAACCGACAAGATGCTCAAATCGCTCAAGCATACGCGGCAGTTTCACAAACGACCGTTTGAAAATTAATACATACGCCAAACAGCCAATACCTACTATTGCCAGCGCTTTTACGATATTCGCAACGGTATATGCCTCGTAATAAAAAAGATTTGTAGCAACAAGGGCGCCAATCAGAAAGGTTACTGGTAGCAAAAAGTTGGAGCGTACCTCCTCTTGTCGGTTATGGGGCAGAAATATAAATCTGGAATAAGCAATTGCCGTTCCGACTGCGGCAATATTCATGATGATTGATTGCCAAGGCAATAAATTTTTCATGGTTAACATCTTTGCCCCGAAGCCAACCAACAAGGGAGTACCCGAAATTGATAAGCTGGTAATAACTAGTGCAATCCATACCCCAGTATTAATTGGTTTTTGTTGCAGTAGCTTGAGATCACGGGTTGGCAAGGCGCCTGCTGATAGAAAAAGCGCCGCTTTAACTATTCCATGTGCAAGTGCGTAAAAGCCACCTACTACTGGTGCAGCGAGAATCCAGCCTAACTGCGAAATGGTACTCAGCGCTAGCATACGCTTAGTATCTTTTTCAAAAATGGCGTAGATTACTCCTAAAAGAGTTGCCGCAATTCCAAATATTCTGACAATTGGCTCGATTTCCTCTACAACCAAAGCGCAACGTAGCAGTGGAAGTATACCAGTTTTAACGACAACTCCCGATAGCAACGCTGAAACAGGAGTCTCTGATTCTGAGTGGGTTAAAGGTAGCCACAATCCCGATACAAAAACCCCTCCTTTTATCAGTAATCCCAGAAATATCAGGGCTAATGCTTCTGGAGGCGCCCCACGCAACCCAACAAAATCAAACGAATGATTTGCTTTGTAAACCAACGCGGCGCCTACAAGATAAAACAACATAGCCGTGTTGCTAACAAACAAATAGCTTAAACCAACCCAAAGCGAACGGTCGGTGCGGGGATAAGCAATTAGAAGGAACGCGGCAATACCGCTGACTTCTAACGCCACATATAAACTGATAAAATCAGAACAAGCAAAGGCGGCATTGACGCTACCATGCAAAATGATGGTTTGTGCGTAAAAGAAAGTCGATTTATCGGTACGCCAACAGTAGAGTAAAACGGCAGTCGTTACCAGCGCATTGATTAATATAAAGTAGCCAGTCAACTGATCGACTAGTAATATGACACCGAAATGGTCTACGAGCTGTAGTTTAATAGGGGAATTTTCGACAAATAGCTTTAACGCATAAGCACCAGAAATAACGGCGCCGCATAGTGCGAGAAATTTGTCAAGCTTGGGGAATAAATAAATGACGAACCCCAGAAAAAACGGTAGTGCAATCCATGCGATTGTAATGGTGGTCATGGTGTATTATTCTTCTCAACCTCATTGGTTTCTAATGTCGGATTATCACGTGCCAACTTCATGACACCAACAAGCATTAACGCCTGAATCGAGAAACCGATTACAATCGCAGTTAAAATAATTGCTTGGGGAACTGGGTCGGAATAAGCACCATTTTTGATGGATGAAGAAACAATTGGCGTGAATAAGCCCTCTCGCGATGCAATTAGCACATAATAGGCAATAACCCCTGTACTCATTACATCCATAGAGATGATTTTCATCACCAGGTTTTTTTTCAGAATTATGCCGAAAAATCCGCATAACACTGTGGCGAATACAAATGCTTCTAACACGGGAATTGCCTGTTGGGTAAGGTTAGTCGTAATTATCTTCTAGACAAAGATATTATTTTGACAATGGAACAATTGACACACATCTAATATTGAGAATAAATTATGTTAGGCATTCAAAGCAAGATATTGGTGCCGATAAAGAATAAAACGCGCGGAAGCTGCATCTAAATATGAATGTATATAAAATTCTTATGGTTAAAATATAAAAATATTTATAATTATTAAAATTATTTAAAGCCATTCACAAGTATAATTGAAGGTTTGTGAAAAAACAGACACACAAAAGCTTATTTCTTCATAATCAGCCAACTTACAACTTTCGTTTGTAACAATTTGTTACATTATGCTTGCGAAAAATTACGTAATCGTTAAGGTGCCTTATTCTAATTCCAAGAAGTAATTTGATAAGACAAGAGAATAGGTTTTAGCATTTTGAATTGGTATAATACCACTAGGCAGTATTACAAAGTTTATACTTTAATATATCTTCGATTAAAGCACAATTTTACTGTTCATCAAGCAATTATAAACAACTAACTTTAACTAATAAATCATTCTTGAAAAGAACTATAAACATTACAGATATAAAAATCTTATATTAGTCAAAAGAAATATTGATTAATTCTGATACACAGCAACTTAAATTACCAAATTAAGTAGTTTTGACGCCGAACAAGAGTGCATTATTAACTTATCGGCAAACATTCCCAAGTCGAGTTTATCGAGGTGGTAAAAATGTATTACGATATCAGAAAGGAGTAAAATTCTATTTTGGTAGTAGCTAGAAAACGAGATAAGTGTATATTATTGAAGTGTTATTCAAATTTTATTATTTTTATTAATGTTCTCCTTTGGAGAACTAACTATAAGATGGAAAATCAACTGAATTTTATTGGGCGACAATTGGCTAAAATATCAGCTATGGCTTCCCCTGCCTTGTTATTTATCGGTATAGTTGCTCTATCATTCGGTTCTATCTTTATTAAATGGAGCGAAAACGAACTTAGTCCCGATGCGACTGTATTTAATCGCTTTTGGCTAGCTACTATATTCTTTGCCCTATGGCAGTTTGCCAAGGTGATAATACAATTTAGAGAAAGGGAACCAATACAACGGCAGCCTTACACTTATCAAAATTTGTTAATATTGTCAACTTCCGGAATCTCGTTTGCCTTAAATCTAGTTTGCATCGCTTGGTCACTGACTCAAACTAGTGTTGCTATTTCTACTGTACTACATAATTTGGCGCCGATATTTACTAGCTTAGGAGCGTGGTTACTATTTAATCAAGGCTTCAACCGCCAATTTGTCATTGGAATGATTATCGCTTTTGCCGGAGCGATTGGCATCGAAATCGAGGAACTCTCTACTGCTACCAGCAATTTAGTTGGAAGTTCAGTCGCAATTTTAAGTGCGATTTTTGCTGCTGCTTATTTGCTAACTGTCGAAAAGCTGCGAACCAAATTCGATTCGGTGACGATACAATTATGGATATGTGGAATTTCTGCTATAGTGATGTTACCGTTAGTTTTATTGAGTGGAGATAAAATTTTTCCTTCTACACTCTCAGGGTGGGCTTGGGTGATTAGCCTTGCTTTGGTTTGCCAAATTGTTGGTCAAGGGTTATTGACGTATAGTCTTAATAAGTTTTCCTCGGTTGTTGTTTCCTTGGTTCATTTGTTAGAGCCAATTATTAGTAGCCTTTTTGCTTGGGTAATATTTTGGGAAAGGTTAAGCTTTTCAAATTGGGTAGGTTTTATAATACTCCTTATCGGTTTATATATAGCTGTCTCTAGCCAAGTTACTGTTGAAAATTAACTTCATTACACCTATTATTAAAGTAGTTAATGATTATAATCCGCAAAAATAAATAATTTTGGTGTTGAAATGTGGTAATGAATTAGAGGTAGATATCTTAGTCAATTCAGGAATTTAAACCGTCTCATCGAACTTTTTAGTCAACATTACTATAATTACTCATGCAAAAATCCAACGTAAAAAACATTTCTCCAGCGACTCGCTACCAAAATGCAGCGATTCAATATTATTTAGAACTAACAAATTCTCCATTCCTACATTACGGGTATTGGGAATCACCACCAGTAGCGAATCAGGAACTGACTATTAGTCAGCTGCGTATTGCTCAAGAAGCTTATTCAAATAAACTTTTAAGTTTTATTCCAGAGGGAGTAAATTCTATTCTTGATGTCGGTTGTGGAATAGGAGGTAATGCTAGTTATTTACTGGAACGTGGTTTTACGGTAGAAGGACTGGCGCCAGATGAACTTCAGGAGGAAATGTTTTTAAAACAAACAAACTGTAAAGCACCATTCCATTTAACCAAATTTGAAGATTTTAAGACAACAAATTCTTACAGTCTCATTCTTCTTAGCGAAAGTAGTCAGTACATAGCGGCTTCGGATATTGCTCAGTGTGCATCACGTTTACTTAGCTCTGATGGTTATTTGTTACTTGCGGATATGTTACGTGTTGACGATAAGTATAATGAAGGTATCTTTTCTAATTGTCATGTGGTTACAGAGCTTAATACTGCGTTAGAGCAAGCTGGATTTGAGCTAATTAAAACTGAGGATATTTCTAGCAAAATTACTCCAACTATTGATTTGTGTGTTGACAACTTTCGGACTTTTGGGTTATCGACTGGTAGATACATTGGAAACGTTTTAAATATTGCGGTACCTCCATTATACGGGGTTTTTAACTGGGCATTTAAACGCTGGCTGCAAAAACCAATTATTGAAGGGTTACAAGCCAAGTCCATTTTTGAAAAACATTTATGTTATCAAATTCAATTATGGCGCCTGGTTAAAATTTAGGATTAAGTTTAATAGGAATGCAGTTAAATCTACTGTATTCCATTTTGCATTTTTTATTCTGTTAGACATATCTCTTGACGCTGGGCATTTTAGTAACTACTATGTCAATGAATATGTACTTTTCCTTATACAAACTGACTTGGAGGTATCCTTGAATTCCACATCCCTAAAAATGACAAAATTGGCGATAGTTGTAAGTTTTGTCTTGATTGGAAATATTACCACAATAGTTATACCATCAAATGCACAGGTTGCCTCAGAACGTAGCAATAATAACAATGCTGAGTTAAAACAGTTGCTTGATGAAGGACGTAGATTGCTTGATATTGGTGATTATAATGGCGCCATAGACAATTATCAGCGTGCGCTAACTATACAGCCAAAAAATGCTTCAATTCATTCTGGAATAGGTATACTATATGTTAAACAGAGTAACTTGCCTGCTGCTCGAACAGCTTTTCAACGCGCGGTTCAGCTTGCCCCTAATAATGCCGATTACCAGTACGCTTTAGGATATATCAACGCTAATTTAGGAGATTATGCGAAAGCAAAAGAAGCTTATCGAAGAACTGTACAATTAAATCGGCGCCATTTTAAAGGATACATGGGTTTGGCGACTGTTCTCACACGTTTAGGTGAAAATACGGGAGCAATGTGGGCATATCAAGAAGCTGTAAAAATAGACCCGAATAATCCTTTAGTATCTGATTTTCGCAATCAATTAAAAATACTGCAAAATAAAAAATAATATTTTTTGATAGGTTGGTGCGTGACGCTACTAGTTTACTCCTCGTAGCTCACCGGAATGCAGCATTCTCAATAAGAGCGAACCTTACGGTTCTACTTTTAAATTAGGACATTAATTTGAGGAAGTTGTGAAGATGAAATGGGTTATGTAAATACGACATGCGCCACACCAGCAGAAATACCAGCACCAACGTAATATTTTAATTAAGTCGGTTGGTGTAGAGGAACGTCCCTTCGAGTTATCCCGAAGGGCGTTCTTCAACCGAAGCTACGTATTTGTGTTTTTCGAGCTATCCCTCATATTACTAATAGTTATCATTGCTGCATACTTGCTTTAGTTCCTCTTATGACTTGGTTCACCTTCAAAAGGTTGAACACCTGTTTCTGGATAATTATCATCTCGCGGACTAAAAATTCTAACAACGGCGCCTGAAATATAACTCACAATTTTTTGCGGTACTTGTTTGATAGTTTCAAGAATAGTTGTGCGATTTGTATTGGTAGGCATAATATATTCCTCATTGATGCCAAAATTTAATTGGATTGATAATACTACTCTTATGAAATAAGCATTGATTCAAATATTTCCATAATGGAAACCTGACTTTAATTGGTGGATTGCGAGTTTTAATAATCATACCTACCTCCAGTTTAGTAATTTAAAGTATCAACCACTACACCAATCATCAAACTGTCTTTCTCTATAAGCTTCTGGAAACTCCTCACAAAATTCTTCAAATGCTGTTTTCTGAAGTTGTTTTGCTTCTTGATGGGCAATTTCAGCTTGAAGCTCATCAACCACATCCCAAGCCGCAGCACATTCCTCTGAGCGTGGAGAAGTGTTTGCACAAACTTCACGAGATTTTTTTATTGCTTCTTGTAGTTCTTGTTCAAGTACAACTGTCCGGGGTAGCTCTACGAACTCGCTTTTGCAAATAATATCAGAAGCCGAAATTATACCGATTAATTCTCCTTGAATAACAGGTGCTTGCAACAAATGATTATCTGCAAATAAGCGGGCTACATATTCTACTCCTAAATCAGGATTGACAGTAATACATGGCTTTGTCATAATTTCATATACCCGTACTTTAGAAGGGTTTTTACCATAGGCAATTACCTTACTAATAATATCTGAATTAGTGATAATTCCATATGCATCTTGAGGATGACGGCGTTCTACGATTAACGCTCTCCAATCGCGCGCTCTCATCAATTTTACAGCTTCACTCACTGTTGCCGAACTGCGTATTGTGGCAACATCATTTGTCATGATATCTGCTGCTTTTAACATATAAATGCTCCTCAACTCATTGGTATTTACCCACGGGTTTTAATTCCCTTATATTTTTACTTATAGAGGAATAAGTTGAGGATTTTGTGAGGACTGTGAGCGAGATGGGCTATGTATATTTTTTGCTCGCACTGGCTCGGGAATTGCCAAGAGTAGCTCCAGAAGCACTCACAATATCCTCACATTTATCAGCTAATCTCAAAGTAGAAAACGGTTCATAACTAATAACCGATGGCATTTGCAACCCGAATTGCAGATGTAACGGTGCTTTCGTGTATACTGCAAACGGGTTAAATATAAACTTTGTCATGCTGAACGAAACGCAGTGCAGTGAAGCATCTTAGAGATTCTAGCCTGCGGCAAATGCTCCGCATTACGCTACGCTCAGAATGACATTTCTAAACCGTTCTTAGTATAATCCATCTGCTAAGTATGCTCCCACATGGTAAGTATTATTTTCACCATTTGTTACACTTGCAGAGAATTAGCAGTTTGTACTTGTTGCAATTCTTGACTATTGGCTTTAACTGATTGTTGTACTGTTAGAACAGAGCAAAGAGCATGGTGCAAAACATAATTACTAACACTACCCAAAAACAACTCGCTTAATCCAGTTCGACCGCGACGACCGATAATAATTAAATCAGCATTCCAAGTCTGAGCTATTTCACAAATGACTAGACTTGGGTCGCCAAATAAAATTCTAAATTCTGCATCTATACCCAAGTCTATTGCTTGCTGACAAAGTTGCCTTAAAAACTTAATTTTATCTTGTTTAATGTTTTCCGATTCCTGAATGTATTCCTTCACAACTTCTCCGTATAAAGTTGGAATAGCAGTATTAGGATAAACATATATTGGGGGATACTTTTCATCAAAGGGTGATATTACGTTGACCAACATCAAATTTGAAGCAGTCAACTGTGCTAGCGATAAAGCTTTATCCACAACTGGCTGGCAAGTATCATGAGTATCGACTGCAACTAAAATTTTATTAAACATACCTAAAACCTCTGAGTCTTAATACACACGCCTAAATAGAAAGGTATTGAGGTAAGTTCCCTGCTATTCTCTGAAATTAGCATTAGCTAAATCTTCAATACCTCACAATTCTGTTTATACACAAATAATTTGAGGAAGTTGTGAAGAATGCCAGGTAGAGAAGAAATCGTGATTTTGTCAGGGCAAAGCTTTTCCTTCAAGCTAAATATGAAGATTGGAACTCTTGGTCTGATTTACAACGTTTTGCCATTCCCTAACAACAAATTGGGGAATCTCCAAGTTTATATAGCGACTACCAGCTAAAGGAATACCAAGTAACACCTCCGAAGTGAGCATGTCGGCAGCTAAATCTTGAAGGTTATATTGACCAACAGTTGGCGCCGGAGCTTCCTCTGGAAAAATATCGGCAGCGATAAAAATTTTACCTGTATTTGTCGTAATCTTAAGTTGCATGGGATGAGCTACTTCGGGGGCGCCTGGTAATCCTATTATTCGTAAATATAATGGAGGCATATTATCTTGGGTTTCCGCTCGTATAGCTTTTGGTGGCTTACTATTTTTGTGCTTGGTTTTATATGTTCCATTCTTACAACATTTATTCCGTTTTTAATTTATACATCAGATTGATTTAATTATTTGTTTAGTGGCTGGTGTTATATGCTTTTTCTGGTTTGAATTGCTAAAAAGATAAGATTCATAAAGAAGCGATCTAGACCAAAAATAGCAATAACTTACTCAGAAATAATCAATACTGCGGTGCCCTTAATCTTACTGCTACGTAAAGCATCTAAAGCTTCGTTGGCTGCGGTGAGGGGAAATGCTTCGACTTCGGTATGAATAGGAATGTGCGGCGCCAGTGCTAAAAATTCTTCCCCGTCTTGCCTTGTTAAATTTGCTACCGACCTAAGTATGCGCTCTCCCCAAACAAGCCAAGGAACACCAACTCGTTCCCCAACGCGAAAATTTGTTACTTGCTCCCCAGTTTTGACAACCGTACCGACAATCTGATGACCTGGAATTAGCGGTAATTTGGAGTTTGTTAGTTCTCCGTCAACGATGTGTAAATCTGTACGGCAAATACCACAGGTATGTACCTGAATCAGAACTTGATGGGAATTGGGAACAGGTGAGGGCACATCCGCAAGTCTTAGTCTTTGGTTTGGTGCATCCAAAATCATGGCACGCATATATTTTCATCCTTATTTTTGTCAGTGTCAGCAGTTGCAACTGGAATTAGCTTTGGAATAGTTCACATTGGTTCTCCCTATCTTCACAAATTCCTCAACTTTGTTTCTTACTATATTAATATGCAGGAATAAAATGTTTGCTTGCATATGAACTAATTTTTTATCCGCTTAATAAGTTAGGGTGGACTACTTGTTCTCCAAATATTTTGTGTAATGTGAGACTTGATACTCAGTAATCTACTCTAGATTATTGAGCGGTTACTCTACTTTTATAACCCATTTGTTTGTAAAGCGTCAGGTTAGTATCAAGGAGAGGTAAGAAATATGTCATAAATAAGTTCCATTGATGTTGGTTAGTTTTATCTCCAAAAAAATATCAAGGAGCAAATCAATGAACAAATATTTAGTTGTTGCAATCGATGCCTCTAGAGCAAGATTTTTAACACTTGAGGCGATTGATGATTTACTAGATAACTCAAAATGTCACCTTGTTGAACATGAAGGGTTGTTAAATTTGGTTGGGGAATTAGCAGGAAAAGAACTTTGGACAACTACTAAAACGGGTCGAAATCAAGGATTAGGAAGTAAGGCACATGCATATGATGATGGTCGCGAAAATCATCTCCGTGAGTATGAGCGTAGATTTGCACGAACGGTAGTAGATAAAATTCTGCATTTTACAGAGTCTCAAGCTATTCGTCAGTTAGTGCTAGTTGCAGAAGCGCAAACTTTAGGCATTTTAAGAGAATTTATGATTTCTTTACTGCCTAGTAATTTAAATATACAAGCAATTGCTAAAGATTTATCTAAATTCAAAGCTACAGAGATATACAAGTATTTAGCTGGCAAAAATATTTTACCATTGCATTGAGTTAAAATAATTCAATTCGATTGTTACAAATGGAAAAAGGTAAAATTTCAGGCTTTAAACCAACAGCTACTGACAGGTCATCTTAATTTTGATATGGAGATTTTCGAGTCTGTAAACTGCATCCCATGCAGAATGCCTTACATTACAAGCATGTTCATGCCGCGTGCTTACGCTGACAGACCACTACCTGTGCCGAAGAGTTCCAAAAACCTTGCTTTTGTTGGTATAAGTACGGCGCCTTCACAAGTTCCTCAAATTTTTAACATAGTCTAACAATAAGGTCTTGATAGACCGTAGTAACAATGGAAACTAGTACAATGGTAAAATTTATCAATTTTTTACAGTACGACCTGGCAATTCCATTTTGAGATTCAGCCACATGAAAATGCAAAAACGTATTGGTATTTTAACTAGTGGGGGGGACTGTCCTGGTCTAAATGCTGTGATTCGGGCAGTTGTTAGCCATGCTACTCTCACTTATGGTTGGGAGGTATTAGGTATTCCATACGCTACTAAGGGTTTGCTAGAGCAAAAAGCGATTCCTTTGCGTGTTCATGGTTTAGATTTGCGCGGTGTTGACCCATTATTGAATATGGGTGGAACAATTTTGGGCAGTATTAATAAAGGCGATACTCTTAATCATATTGATGAAATTCTTGCTAGCTATCGAGCATTAGAACTTGATGCATTAATTGGCATTGGTGGGGACGGAAGTTTAGCAATTCTTAACCAACTGCGAACTGCTGGCAATTGGCAATTTATCGCTATCCCCAAAACGATTGATAACGATGTTGCACTTACTGAGTATGTTGTTGGTTTTGATACATCTGTGAATACGATTGTTGATGCCTTAAATCGTTTGACTTTCACCGCAGCCAGCCATGATAGAGTAATGATTGTCGAAGTTATGGGGCGTAGTGCAGGGCATTTAGCCTTACATGCAGGAATTGCAGGAGGTGCGGATGTAATTTTAATTCCCGAAATTCCCTATTCAATTAAAGATATTTGCTTGCATTTACATGAATTACGCGAAAATTGGGGACGTAAATTTGCGATTATTGTTGTAGCAGAAGGCGCCTCAGTTGCTAGTGATTCCGAATGCTACCCCGAATGTGAAAAAACACGATGTGGTATTGGTCAGTACATTGCTGATGAAATTAGTTGTTGCAGCCAAAAACAAATCGACATTCGTGTTTCAGTGTTAGGACACATCCAGCGAGGGGGAATTCCTTCAGCGTTAGACCGTTTAGTTGCAACTGCTTTTGGTAAAGCTGCTGTAGATTTAATTGCACAAGGCGATACAGGTAAGATGGTTGGATGGCACAATGGAAAAGTTGAAGCTATACCTCTTTCTAATGTTCTTGCTCAAAGTCCCTTGCTTGTAAGCGCGAATAGTTATTTAGTCGAAACAGCACGCGCGTTAGGTATTTATGTAGGAAAATAACCAGCAAAAGTTATCACAGTTATCAACTTCCTCACAAGTTCCTCAACTTATTTAAGTACAAATAACAATGTACAGTCTAATTCAAGAGCATTCTCAATAAACGTAGCTTTTTTAAGTTCCCAGTTCTCATCACTTTAAAAAGGATATTGTCTCATGGTATCAACATCAGTAAATCCACAAGCAGTAAACCAAAATCCGCTACATGCAATGGTTCTACCGTTTGAAACTGTTAGTATTGCAGATGTCTCTATTGTTGGAGGTAAGAATGCATCATTGGGAGAGATGATTCAGCAACTAACACAGAAAGGTGTGAAAGTTCCTACTGGTTTTGCAACTACTGCTTATGCTTATCGTTACTTCATAGAAAATGCTGGTTTAGAGAAAAAATTACGAGACATTTTTGCCGATTTAGATGTTAAAGATGTTAATAATCTGTGCCAAAGGGGTAAACAAGCGCGTGCATTAATGCTCTCTACTCCATTTCCAAAAGAATTAGAAAATGCAATAACCGAAGCATATCAACAATTATGCGAGAAATATGGCTCGGATACCGATGTCGCAGTACGTTCGAGTGCTACTGCGGAAGATTTACCCGATGCGAGTTTTGCAGGGCAGCAAGAAACTTACCTTAATGTTCACGGTACCAAAGCAGTACTTGAAGCGTGTCATAAGTGCTTTGCATCAATATTTACCAACCGGGCAATTTCTTATCGCCAAATTAAGGGTTTTGACCATTTTAATGTTGCACTTTCGGTAGGTGTTCAAAAAATGGTGCGTTCAGACCTAGCGGCATCAGGTGTAATGTTCTCTATCGATACTGAGACGGGTTTCAAAGATGCAGCATTAATCACAGCAGCTTACGGCTTGGGTGAAAACGTTGTTCAAGGCGCCGTTAACCCCGACGAGTATTTAGTCTTCAAACCTACACTTAAACAAGGATATCGCCCAATAATCAAGAAGCAATTAGGAACCAAAGAAATTAAGATGGTTTATGATTTAAGTGGTTCTAAGCTGACTAAAAATATACCAGTATCCCAATGTGACCGAGTGGCATTTGCTTTGACTAATGATGAAATTCTCCAACTAGGACATTGGGCTTGTTTAATTGAAGAACATTACTCAAAAGTTCGCGGTATTTACACCCCAATGGATATTGAATGGGCAAAAGATGGAATTACCCGCGAGTTATTTATTGTTCAAGCGCGCCCAGAAACAGTACAGTCACAAAAATCACAGAATATTTTACGTACTTATAAATTATTAGAAAAAGGTTCGGAACTAGTAACTGGTCGTGCAGTTGGCGAAATGATTGGACAAGGTAAAGCGCGAATTATTTTAGACATACGTCAAATTAATCAATTCCAAGAGGGTGAAGTATTGGTAACAAATCGTACTGACCCAGATTGGGAACCCATTATGAAGCGTGCAAGTGCAATTGTCACAAACACAGGTGGGAGAGTATGTCACGCCGCAATAATAGCACGAGAGATGGGAATTCCAGCAATAGTTGGTTGTGGTAATGCGACAAAAGTAATTCAATCTGGGCAAGAGATAACCGTAAGTTGTGCAAATGGTGAAACAGGTAGAGTTTATCAAGGCTTAATACCTTATGAAGTCACAGAAATAGCCTTAGAAAAACTTCCTATTACCCAAACAAAAATCATGATGAATGTGGGAAATCCCGAAGAAGCATTTACTTTTAGTGCAATACCAAATGATGGTGTAGGGTTAGCACGGATGGAATTTATTATTGCCAATCAAATTAAAGTACATCCTTTGGCATTGGTAAATTTTGATAAATTAGATGATAAATTTGTAGTCGATAAAATTGCCGCACTAACTTCTCAATATGAAGATAAAACGCAATTTTTTATTGAAAAATTAGCTGGTGGTATTAGCACAATAGCAGCGGCGTTTTATCCCAAACCCGTAATTGTCCGCTTAAGCGATTTTAAGAGTAATGAGTATGCCAATCTCTTGGGAGGAAAGCAATTTGAACCCAAAGAAGAAAACCCAATGATTGGTTGGCGTGGAGCATCGCGCTATTATGACGAACGTTATCGCGAAGGATTTGCACTTGAATGTCAAGCAATGAAGAAAGTACGCGACGAAATGGGTTTAACAAACGTAATTTTAATGGTACCATTTTGCCGAACCCCAGAAGAAGGACGGCGTGTACTTGCTGAAATGGCTCTTCATGGATTAGTG
Organism: Calothrix sp. PCC 7716; assembly: GCF_019977735.1. Taxonomy (GTDB): domain Bacteria; phylum Cyanobacteriota; class Cyanobacteriia; order Cyanobacteriales; family Nostocaceae; genus Dulcicalothrix. Next base: position 10,070,706 of record NZ_AP025018.1, read on the forward strand.
CGAGGAGAAAACGATTTACAAGTTTACGTGATGTGTGAGTTACCAAGTAATGTACTATTAGCTGGGGAATTTAGCGAAATATTTGATGGTTTCTCGATTGGTTCTAATGATTTAACACAATTAACTTTGGGACTCGATAGAGATTCTGAGTTAGTAGCGCATTTATTTGACGAACGTAACGAAGCGGTGAAACGAATGATTGCAAATGCTATACACACCGTTAAACAACACGGACGTAAGATTGGTATTTGTGGACAGGCGCCTAGCGATTATCCTGAATTCGCGCGATTCTTAATAAATGAAGGCATTGATTCGATAAGTCTTAACCCAGATTCTGTACTTAAGACGCGATTAGAAGTAACCAAACATTCTTAAAAACCGATATCCCCGACAACTTCTGCTCTCGTCGGGGATATAAACTTAGCTATCATTATCCCATTCTTCGTTACCAAGTAGATCAATAATTTTATCGCGGAGGAGAAAATCATTTTCTTCTAACTCAAGTTCTATGCAAACCCAATCACGACCAGGAATAAATTTACACAATGTATAAATTGGCTCGTTACGCTGAACTTTTCCTTTTTGCACAAGTTGACGTGCTTCTTCTTTCAAAACTTCTAAGTTGTATTTAACATTAGTTTTCATATAAAGTACACCTCTGATTGATCCGCCAAAATTTTACCCAAAGTAATAAGAAGTGTCTTGATGATGAACCCATTCCGGTCTATACGTAGACAGAGTACGCATATATTGCATACGTTCAAATGCACTTGGATTAAGACAGTTTCTTTGACTAGCCATAAACTACAGTTTATCTACCGTAATTTAGATATATGCGGATTTGGAATAATAAAAATTGTTACTTAGCTACTCTGAGTATGAACCTGAAAACGGCAAAACTTGAAAAACTACTCTAGCTTATCTTAAGCACAAAATTTCAGCAAGTAGAGTTTCAAAAATAGAAATTTTGTACTATTGAATTAAGTGCTTAAGATGGCAAGTTTTAAACTTAAAAACACATAAAAATACGGTTTGCCTATCTAATTATCGTATTATAAAATGAAATTACAAGCTAAAAAGTGACTTACTTAATCCTTACCTTGAGTCTAACTACTGCTATTTCAAAAAAGTCTCCCTTCTGACCTCACGTTCTGTATCTACCATCTGAGTAAATGCAGGACGTGATTCCCCATATTACTCCTCACAATCAAAGATACAAAAATTATGCAGTTACAAGAAGCTATTACACCTAGTAAGCTAGACAAGCGTCCAACTGTAGCAATTGGTCATATTCAACTACTAGTAAGCGATGTTTCAAAGGCTACCGACTTTTTCATCAGGTTAGGTTTGCGGTATATTCATCAATCAGAAGATATCGCCATATTAGAACTACGAGGTGGAACTCACCTGATATTGAAGCAAGCAAAAAGATATATAATGACTGCTGGCACAAAGGCGCCGTTCGATTTGATGGTAGATAATATTGTCGCGACTAGGAACGCTTGCATTAGTAATGGTCTGTTTCCTTCTCCAATTGAAAAAAATCAAGTCCACAGTCAGTTTATTATCAGTAGTCCCGATGGCTATCTAATTACAATTATTTCGTCCCACACAAATGGAAGAATCGTTTGAGGAGTAATGAGTGTTGAGTTCTGAGTGCTGAGTAAACGTTAGAAGTAAATACTCAGCACTCAGCACTTTCTACTCAGCACTAAATTAAGGCTTTTTCTAAATCTGCTTGCAAGTCGAGTTTATGTTCGATACCAACAGATAAACGTACTAAATTATTAAAAATAGGAGCATCCCTAAAAAAGTATCAATGGTGTAGAAGTAGGGATACTCCAAATGAACTGTAACCCGGTTGCAGATGCACCCATATAAAAACTTAAACTAAAAACTTAAACTTTACGCTGAAATTAAGCAGAATATTGAAGTGGGAACGCTTTTGCACTTTTAGGCAGAACAAATACTTTTTGCTGTGCCTCTAAATCCAACTTATCATATTCTTCACGTGTAATTGTTGCTGTTACAGTATGTCCATCTTCAAATGTCAATTCTGCAATAATTTCCCAGCCCAAATGAATTAAGCGGCTGATTTTAGCAGGCACACTACCTTCAATTTTACGTGTTTCTATCATAATATCATGAGGTCGTACAAATACATCTTGAGGATTCTTCTCAAATCTAAAATTTCTAACTAACTGCGAATTATTGGGTAAAACATTCACAGGGCCAATAAAACTCATTACAAAAGATGTTGCAGGATTATCGTAAACGTACTCTGGTGAACCAGACTGCTCAATTCTACCTCTGTTCATTACGACAATTTCATCCGAAACTTCCATAGCTTCTTCTTGGTCGTGGGTAACAAACACCGTTGTTATTTGAACCTGCTCAATTAAATTACGCAACCAGTTTCGCAGGTCTTTCCGCACTTTCGCATCTAATGCACCAAAAGGTTCATCAAGTAATAACACTTTTGGTTGCACTGCCATCGCGCGTGCTAAAGCAACTCGCTGTCTTTGACCTCCAGACAGTTGTGATGGATAGCGGTTTCCTAACCCTGGTAGCTGTACAAGTTCTAACAATTCATCTGCACGTCTGGTAGCTTGCTGTTTGCTGACTTTGCGAATATCTAACCCAAACGCAATATTTTCTTTCACAGTCAAATGCTTAAACAAAGCATAGTGCTGGAACATAAAACCGATATTGCGCTGTTGTACTGTTTGATGGGTTGCATCTTGACCTGCGATATAAATTCGACCTTCGTCAGGTGGTTCCAACCCTGCAATAGCGCGCAGTAAGGTAGACTTTCCTGAACCGGAAGGGCCTAACAAAGCAACTAGCGAACCAGTCTTCACTTCCAGATTAATATCATCAAGAGCAAGAAAACTGCCAAACCGTTTGTTTACGCCTTCGACTGTAATCCCCATTTCTGTAGACTCCTTGGTAAAAATTAACTACTTACAACCTACTTATATTCTCATATTCACCTACAAATCGCTCGGTAATTTGTAGAATTTGTTACCAATATGCGTTTTTTTTGAAGAACCCTGTATTATTTATATAATCTAGCATAAATTTACCGATATTTAGTAGATTCATGCTAGTATTGTAACTGTAATCTAAGTAGCTTGATGTTTTGTAAGGTGGGCAGTGCCGCCTGATGCAAGCATCAGTAAAACTTATAGATAAAATAGAAAATTCCAATACATTAATCGTAATACTTAGCTACTTTATATGGAATGCTAGTAATTAAGTAATACTTTAAACCGACTGACTTACCGTATAATTGCCGTTTTGGTTTCTGCTTGCTAGATACATGTTCCTTTAATTGCTGATAGCACAAGCCAGCAATGGATTTCATTCTTATTATCTTCGGTTGGAGCATTCATGATGAAATTGAAACTAAAGTTATTCCAAAATCTAAAAAAGCCAAAGTTCTTTGCAGCTTTAGCAACCGTTATCGCTTGCCTTGTAGTCATTCCGTTTTTAGCATTACCTGCGTTTTCAGTTGGTCAGAAAGCTAGCATTAAGTTCGTTTCCCCTGCTTGGGTTGCTCAAAATTCTAAAGACTCGAATTTAAGAATATTAGACGTGCGAAATGTACCGTTGGACTATATCTCTGGACACCTTCCAAATTCTGTGAACATTGCAGATAGTGTTTTTCGCGGGCCACGAGAAGGTTTACCAGTACAGTACTGGAATAGTCAAAAGCTGGGAGAAATCTTTACCAACTCTGGAGTTAACAACAACAGTCGTGTTTTGGTCTATTCAGATGGTAGAGATATTCTAGGCGCCACGATGGTTGCTTATTTATTAGAACGTTCTGGACTGCGTGATATTGCAGTACTAGACGGAGGATATAAAGACTATAAAGCAACACAACCTGTAACTAGAGAATTTCCCAAATATAAACCAGGAAAATTTGTAGTCCGAGAGAATCCATCTGTTCGCATAAGTCTTGATGAAGTCAAAAAGAAAATTGGTAAACCAGGGGTATCAATAATTGACCCAAGACCAGAGAAACTATTCCGGGGAGAAGAAGATGTGTTTATTCGCAACGGACATATACCGGGTGCAATAAACATTCCTTGGGTGACATTTACACAAGCACAAGCAGAGAATCCCCACAAATTGAAGTCATTAGAAGAAATCAAACAAATTCTGGCAGACAAAAAAGTTAGCCCATCTAGCGACATCATCATTAGTTGCAGCACAGGAAGAGAAGCTACATTACAATACATTGTCTTAAAACATTTGCTAGGGTATCCTAGAGTGAGAATATACGAAGGTTCTTGGACTGAATACAGTTCCTACCCAGATTTGCCTGTAGCTACAGGTTCTGGGCAGGTAAGTTAACGCCTAAAAGGAGTAATATTTATATGAAACTAGGAGTTTTGACGCTAGCATTATTGCTTGTTAGCGTTGTTTACAAAGATACACAGTTACTAAGTAACGCAAATCAAACCTTAATTAGTTGCACCACGAGCGAACCAACTCCACCAAAAAATAGTGGAGGCGGTAAGGGCAATTCGTAAACAATTCGTAGGTTGGGTTGAAGAACGTTAACGGAGTTATCCGAAGGAAAACCCAACCTACAATAATTTAAAACTCTAAAATTTACTTTTATGAGCAGTAATATTAATCGCAATCTTTCATTAAAACATCAGTATTTACAGGAACCTCCCAAACGCGCGCAAAAGTCGATTGTTTTTATTGCTCTTTTAATATTTACTGTTGGAACAATTGCTTTGAGTCAGTATGGTTGGCGCCAAAGCGTATTATTTTTAATCGGTGGATTATTAGGAATAACTTTATATTATTCGAGTTTTGGTTTTACTTCTGCTTACCGCAAGTTTTTATTTAAACGGGATGCAGGTGGAATTTATGCTCAGTTGCTAATGCTGGCAGTTGCTACAGTTTTGTTTGCTCCTATACTTGCTTCTGGAACAGCTTTTGGTCAAGAAGTTAAAGGGTCTATAGCACCTGTAGGAGTTCAAGGAGCTATTGGTGCTTTTTTATTTGGTATTGGGATGCAAATAGCCGGAGGCTGTGGTTGCGGCACGCTTTACACAGTTGGCAGTGGTAGCTTGTCAATGGTTTTTACAGTAATAGCCTTTTGCATTGGCTCATTTTGGGCAAGCTTAAATCGTCACCTTTGGTCTAATTTACCATCTATTCCGCCTGTTGTACTTGGGCAAAGTTTAGGTTGGACAGGTGCCGTCTTTTTACAGCTAACTATATTTATAGTGCTTGCTGGTTTACTTTGGGCATGGAGCAAAAAAGCACGCAAGCAAATAGAAATACCTACTTCACTTATATTTGGCGCCATTGCTCTAGCAATTTTAAATTTTTTAACTTTAATAATTTCTGGTCAACCCTGGCGAATTACTTGGGGTTTTGCTTTGTGGAGTGCGAAAATAGCCACTATTTTTGGCTGGAACCCTTCAAATACTTCATTTTGGGCTGGCAAAGCACAGCAAACAGCTTTATCACAAAGCGTGTTTGCTGATATCACTTCAGCAATGAACATTGGGATTATTTTAGGAGCATTTTTGGCAGCAGCGCTTGCAGGTAGACTAATTCCCAAAACTCAAATAACTCCCAGTATCATCGCATCAACGCTTTTAGGTGGTCTATTAATGGGTTACGGCGCCCTAAATGCCTTTGGTTGTAATGTTAACGCCTTCTTCGGTGGTATAGCTTCTACAAGTTTACACGGTTGGATTTGGATTATTTTTGCTTTACTCGGAAGTTTCATCGGCGCCAAATTACGCCCAGTATTTGGGCAACAAATTTAAATTGGTATTTCAACGGTGCGTATAGGCGCCTTACGACTCAAAATCTGTACATTTGGTTGGAAAAATTAGAGATTGATTTTTAAACCAACCTCCTCGACTCTCCATTTTTTATACTGTGAGCGCCTGCTGTTAAACTCAAAATCTAAAACTTTTACATTGGCTTAAATACACTGGCGCCTAACCCAGGTGTAATATTAGCTGTTTTTTGAAGTTCTAGTTCTAGTTGTAAAAGAGTTGGTGCCATTACAGGTAAAAACGCAACTTCTCGCAGTCTCCGTGCAGTTCCGCTGGGCTTTAAGTAAGCATTTGTACCTTTGGCTTCTAATTCTAACCAAACTGAGTCTAATGCAAGTCTAGTTAAAGCTACCCGCAGTTCTAATATCTCGCGTTTTGATGAGTTGAAGTTTTGCAAACTGCCTAGTTTCCAAATTTGAGCTTCTAACTGAGTTAGAGTAAAAAAGTTATATCTGAGACGGTTAACTAACGCTTCTTCATTGTCTCCGTCTGTCGAGTGCAAAGTTTCTTGTAGTGACCGTCGTGTTATTCCTAGTCCTAACGCACATTGCATGAGTATTAATTTAGGGCGAATTTGTGATAGGAATAAATCAGCATCTTCACTGATAATCCATTGACGAGACAAATTCACTTTATTTAAACGTAGTGTACTTGTCCAAGATGCTTGCAACCCTAATAGCTGTAAATCATCTCCTCGTTGTATTCCTTTTGCTTTAGACGGCACAGCGACTATTAATGTTTTTCCATCATCCGTTTTTGCTTTCACTACTACAAAAAAGTTTTTCGGTTGCACGTTGGACACCCACGGCAAGAAACCCTCCAAAGTTACTGTATCTTTTTCTAGCGATGCATTAACTGGCACCGCAGAAACAACATCTTCAATTACTATGGCGCCAGAGCATTCTGCCCGTAGAATTTTGGGTAGTATTTGCAAATTTAACCAGCGATTAGAACTTAATATTAGGTATTCAATAAATGTCCGCTGGCACCAAAATACAAATCCGCTTGTTAAACATTGTTCTGAAACAGTAGCGATTTCTTCAACTGCACTAAATAATGTTCCATCTAACCCACCAAGACTTTCTGGTACACCATGTGCTAACCGTCCTGAAGAAGATAACATATCCAGTGATGAACTTACACTGCACCCTGATACCCCTTCATTCAACCAGTTCGCTTGTTCTGCCAAAGACAATTCGATAGTTCTGTATTGGCTAACCATTGATGATTCTCCTTAAATGTAATGATGATACTTGGAAGCTGTCGGGGCGCCCAAAAACCTTCAACATCACACTGCTCTGATTCGCCCCTGACCAAATACAATGCTCTTGGACAAGATAAAGTACTGTTAATCGATAAAGTTTACGTATTTTACTTTTATTTACTTTGTCACGAGTTTCTCCAAAACGCAAGTAGAAAAGTTTAGAAAATTAAAGGGTATATAGTGCCTAACTATTCTTATTCATAGCTTTCAGCCATTTACGAATAAATTCCTTAACAAAAGTTAATCAAAAAAACTATTGTGTTTGCACAGTGCTAATGGCATACTAAATTCTATAAACTACGGTAACTTGATGTAGTTAACGTATTTATCAACATAGTTATAAACAAAGTACAAGCAAGGAGATTAAAGCAATGGTATTAGATGCATTCACCAAGGTTGTTGCTCAAGCAGATACACGTGGAGAGTATCTTAGCAATTCGCAGTTAGATGCTCTACTAAATCTTGTTAGGGAAGGAAATAAGCGTGTGGATGTTGTCAATCGCATATCGAGCAACGCTTCGGCAATTGTTGCGAATGCTGCACGCTCTTTGTTTGAAGAACAACCTCAACTGATAGCTCCAGGTGGTAATGCTTATACTAGTCGTCGTGCAGCTGCTTGCTTGCGAGATTTAGAAATCATTTTGCGCTATGTGACTTACGCAATATTTGCAGGTGATGCCAGTGTGTTAGATGACCGTGCTTTAAACGGGTTACGCGAAACCTATTTAGCGTTAGGAACTCCAGGAGCTTCAGTAGCTGTTGGGATTCAAAAGCTCAAAGAAGCTTCACTTGCGATTGCTGGAGACCCAAATGGAATTACTCGCGGTGATTGCAGTGCTTTGCTTTCGGAAGTCGCTAGTTATTTTGATCGTGCGGCATCAGCAGTAGCATGAATCAAATAAAACTTTCTTTTCTTAATACACAAACCAATCAGGGAGATTATAAATCATGTCCAAAACACCTTTAACAGAAGCAATTGCTACAGCAGATTCACAAGGGCGCTTTTTGAGCAGCACTGAATTTCAAGTCGCTTTCGGACGTTTTCGACAAGCTACTGCTTCACTTGAAGCGGTGAAAACTTTGTCTGGTAGAGCGCAGAGTCTTGCTGAAGCTGCTGCAAATGCTGTGTACCAGAAGTACCCTTACACTACTCAGTTGCAAGGTCCAAACTATGCGTCAGACGCTCGTGGTAAGCAAAAATGTGTGCGTGATATTGGCTACTACTTGCGAATTATTACATATGCATTAGTTGCAGGTGGTACGGGTCCAATTGATGATTATCTGATTGCTGGTTTAGCTGAAATCAACAAATCTTTTGAATTGTCTCCAAGTTGGTATATTGAAGCTCTGAAACACATTAAGGCAAATCATGGTCTGACGGGTGACCCAGCTGTAGAAGCTAATTCGTACATTGATTATGTAATCAATGCCTTGAGTTAATTGTTGCTTCAAAGCTCAATAGCGCAATGTTTTCCTCGGTCTTGAAATTTCCTAAATTCCGATAATTAAAGTATTCTCCTATTTCTGCTGTCTTGGTAGTGGATAGTTTAAGCGTGACTATCTGCTACTAATTTTTATTTATATACTCGGTTTCTGGGAGTTTTTTTAAGCTTGGGTCTATTTGACTCTGACGCTCAAACCGTAGGTCTACACCACAGAAAGCCTTTTCTCCCTAACATCCGTGTCAGTTTTGTAACCCCTGCTACATCTCGCCACAGTAGGGTTAACACAACTGCTATCATCAAAGGTAAATTGAGAATTCTATCGTCTCTACTTAGCACTAATTAAGGGCATTTTCTAAATCTGTTTGTAAATCAAGTTTATGTTCGATACCAACAGATAAACGTACCAAATTATCTTTAATTCCTCGCTTCAAACGTTCTGCTTCTGGAATTGCGCCATGAGTCATTTTAACGGGATAGCATAGTAACGATTCGACGCCACCTAAACTTTCTGCGAGTAAGAATAGTTTAATGCGAGAGACAAATTTTTCAACTGCTGCAAATCCACCTTTGAGTTCTAAGCTAATCATGCCACCAAAACCTGACATTTGAGTTTTGGCTAGTTGATGCTGTGGGTGGTTTGGTAAACCTGGGTAGTAAATGCGTTCAACTTTAGGATGGTTTTGTAAAAAATTCGCCAGGTGTAGAGCATTAGTTTCGTGTTCGCGCATTCGTACTGCTAATGTTTTAATTCCTCGCAGTACTAAATAACTATCAAAGGGGCTAGGAACGGCGCCGATTGCGTTTTGATAAAATTTAAGTTGACTATATATTTCTTCATTTGAGGTGATAACTGCACCACCGATAATATCACTATGTCCTCCTAGATATTTTGTAGTACTGTGAACTACAATATCGGCGCCTAATTCTAGAGGTCTTTGAAAGTAAGGACTAACAAATGTATTATCAACTACTAAAATTAGTTGATTTTGACGTGCGATAGTAGCCAGAGATGCAATATCAACAATTTTTAATAATGGATTTGTGGGTGTTTCAATCCAAATTAATTTAGTGTTGGGTTGAATTGCGTTTTGAAAACTAGAGTTAACGTCTTCTACATTGATATCTACATAGGTAGTCGTCACACCCCAATTCCTGACTACTTTTTCAAGTAATCTATATGTACCACCATATAAATCATCCACTGCGACAATATGGTCGCCATTTTTAAGTAAACTAAGTACGGTAGTGGTAGCAGCTAATCCAGAAGCGAATGCTAAACCGAATTTACCAGATTCTATCGAAGCAAGAGCTTGTTCTACCGTATTACATGTAAGTATGACATATATTTTATGGAGTTCTCTTAATTTCTTTCGCGACTCAACAAACAATAATAATGTAGAGACGTGTAATCCGGAGGATTTACCCTAGAGATTAATTACGTCTCTACGAAAATTTTAACCCGAAATTTATAGACTGTGTGAAGTGTGATTATAAAGCTAAGTAGCTAGCCATTTCACATAATAGTGAAAACACCCTAATATATATTAATATTGTAACCTATGCTGCATACTTTAATGAAAAATATTTTGCATCTTTGGGCTTAACAAATACTTTTTGCTGCGGTTTTAAATTTAATTTATCATACTGCTCGCGAGTTAGGTTAGCTGTGATTGTATGCCCGTCATCAAATGTTAACTCGACTAGAATTTCCCAGCCTAAGTGAATTAAACGACTTATTTGAGCTGGTACACTACCTTCTATTCTACTTGCTTCTATCACAACATCGTGTGGTCGTACAAATACATCTGGCGCCGCATTACCCAATTCAAAGTTACGAACAAATTGTGAATTTCTCGGTACAACGTTTACGGGACCAATAAAACTCATAACAAAAGCAGTTTCTGGATTATCGTATACATGAGCAGGTGAACCTACTTGTTCAATTTTTCCTTTGTTCATGACGACAATTTCATCCGAAACTTCCATTGCTTCTTCTTGGTCATGGGTAACAAACACCGTCGTAATTTGAACTTGCTCAATTAAATTACGTAACCAGTTTCGTAGGTCTTTCCGCACTTTTGCATCCAAAGCACCAAAAGGTTCGTCAAGTAATAACACTTTTGGTTGAACTGCCATCGCGCGCGCTAACGCAACCCGTTGTCTTTGACCTCCAGATAGCTGGGATGGATAGCGGTTTCCCAACCCTTTTAACTGCACTAGTTCTAATAACTCTTCGGCTCGTCTTGTAGCTTGTTGCTTATTGACTTTGCGAATATCTAACCCAAACGCAATGTTCTCTTTCACTGTTAAATGCTTGAATAAAGCATAGTGTTGGAACATAAAACCGATATTGCGCTGTTGCACAGTTTGGTGAGTAGCATCTTGCCCAGCAATATAAATTCGACCCGTGTCTGGTGGTTCTAATCCCGCTATCGCGCGTAGTAAGGTAGACTTTCCTGAACCTGAAGGACCCAACAGCGCAACTAGCGAACCTGTCTTTACTTCCAAGTTAATATCGTCAAGAGCAAGAAAACTACCAAACTGTTTATTTACGCCTTCGACTGTAATCCCCATTAACCGTAGACTCCTTTGTAAAAATTGACAGCTAACAACTTACTATACTCTCATAATCACCTAAAAGTTGGTCGGTATTTTGTAGATTTTGTTACAATATGCTCTTTCTTTAAAAAAATTATGTAAAGTTTATTGTACTTACAGTAAATCTACCGACTTTTAGTATATTGGTGGTATTATCATAACTGCAAACTAATTACACAGGTAGAGTCAGAAGCTGCAACTCCTAAAAATAGAGCTTCCCAAGTGTGAGTGCGATATAAGAATTGTTTTAACAATTGTGCATCAACTTTGAGTAATATTACGCGTACATAATTGAGAACAAGCATATAAAGTTTATTTGTTTGGAGTTCTTATACCGACTCGTCAATATAATCAATATCAACTAAATTTGTAATACCAATAACCGCTGCAACAATGAATAAAACAAGTAATGATGCTCAAAAGCCAAGTAACTTAGAAAATTCATCTAATAATGAAAAATTACTGCTACGGATATTCGACCGTCGAGACATTATTCCTGAACGCAATGATGTGCTATGGAAAATTGAAAGTGGTGTCGTTCGTAGTGCCACCTGGAGCGAAGATGGAACATTTATAACTTTAGGTTATTGGGGTGTTGGAGATGTGGTTGGTTTTGCATTATCTAAAATTACACCCTACCAATTAGACTGTTTAACTCCAACAGAAGTAACTATTATTCCACCGCAATTTTGGTATAAACATATAAACCTCTTGTTTTCTCATATTCAGCAAACAGAGGAGCTACTAAGCATAATTAACTACAAAGGTGTTCATATAAGGATGTGTCAATTTTTGATATGGTTGAGCGATAAGTTTGGTCGTGATGTCGAAAAGGGGAAGTTGATTGATATTCACCTCACTCACCAAGATATTGCAGAAGTTTTAAATACTACAAGAGTCACAATTACGCGCTTGCTCATGCAATTAGAAGCAGAAGGAAAACTTACACGGCATAAACGTCAAATTATTGTAACACAAAGTTTACTTGGCTTACGTGACGCCTAGTAGAAACGTTACATGTAACGTCTTTACTTGTTACATGGTTATCTAGAATACCTAACTACAAATAATCTATCAATATTGTGTAGTTTCGCTCTTGAAAATTAAGTAAGTACTCTGTAATCTGTGATATACGCATATAGAACTTAAAGTCTGTGGGATACAGAGTTATCTTCGACTAAATTCAAACAAAAAATAAAGGGAATTTGTGTAAGCTATGGCAGTTTTGTCTTCTAAAAAAGGTTTGCAGACAGATACACCTGCTTGGAAACAATTTTTCAACGTATTAATTGGTAATTCTTGGGCTTGGCGGATTAGTGTCATATATTTGACAATAATGCTGATAATACCAATAATTGCCATGTTTCTAAAATCTAGCGGTGAACCTCCAGCAGAGTTTTGGAGAATTGCTACTAGTCCAATGGCACTGTCTGCATATGATGTGACTTTCACTACATCTTTAGTTACGGCTTTAATTAATGGAGTTTTTGGGACTCTGCTTGCCTGGGTGCTTGTTAGATATGATTTTCCGTTTAAAAAGTTAATTGATGCTTCTGTAGATTTACCCTTTGCTTTGCCGACAGCTGTAGCGGGTTTAACGTTAGCAACAGTTTATAGTGAGAACGGTTGGATTGGTCAGTTATTTACTCCCTTTGGAATTAAGATATCCTTCACTCGTGTTGGTGTAGGTATTGCAATGACTTTTATATCGCTATCTTTTGTGGTGCGAACAGTGCAACCTGTACTTTTGGAACTAGAAAAGGATATTGAAGAAGCTGCTTGGAGTTTAGGCGCCAGTCAGTTTCAGACTTTCGTTCGAGTAATTCTACCACCATTATTGCCATCAATTTTAACTGGTGTGGCATTAGGTTTTTCACGTGCGGTAGGGGAGTTTGGGTCTACTGTAATTATTTCCTCCAATACACCGTTCGAGGATTTAATAGCACCCGTACTAATTTTTCAACGCTTGGAGCAGTATGACTATTCTGGCGCCACTGTAATTGGTGTTGTGATGCTGCTGATTTCTCTAATATTACTGCTGACAATTAACTTACTGCAAGCTTGGGGAAGAAGATATGGCTAATAGTGAAAATCTTGGTACAAAGAAAAAAAGTCTCGTTGAGATTGTTTTGATTGTAGTTGCACTGACTTACTTATCTTTAGTCATATATATTCCAACCATAAATGTTTTCGTCCAAGCTTTTCATAAAGGTATCGGGCCGTTTATATCAAACTTGAGCGAACCTAACTTCCTTTTTGCAGCCCGATTAACACTAATACTTGCCTTAATAGCTGTACCTGTAAATACAGCGTTTGGTCTATCTGCTGCATGGGCACTAACACGCAAAAATTTCCCAGGTCGTGCGTTTATTTTAAGTGTAATTGACCTGCCTTTCTCAATCTCACCAGTAGTCGCCGGCTTAATGATTGTATTATTATACGGGCGCAACGGTTGGTTCGGCGCCTGGTTAATAGAAAACGACGTTAAAATTATCTTTGCTTTACCAGGGATGATACTTGCAACCGCATTTGTTAGTATACCTTTCGTCGCGCGCGAAGTAATTCCTATACTAGATGAATTAGGCAAAGATCAAGAAGAAGCAGCAGCAACACTTGGCGCCAATGGTTTCCAGATATTTTGGCGTGTTACTCTACCCAATATTCGTTGGGGTTTACTCTATGGTGTACTTTTAACCAACGCTAGAGCAATGGGTGAATTTGGCGCCGTATCAGTAGTATCTGGAAACATCGCTTCCGAAACTCAAAGTTTGCCTTTATTTATCGAAGACGCTTACAAACAATATCAAACAGAAGCAGCATTCTCAGCAGCCGTAATTTTGGCACTATTAGCACTTGTTACCCTTGTCTTGAAAGAAGTACTTGAAAGCAAAACTGGTAATTCCAGAAAAGCATCTCATTAGAGTAAGCCAAAAAATGAACTATCCTGTGGTGTCATGCCCAGGTAGAAGCATCTTCGCAAGATTCTAGCCTGCGGCAAATGCTCCGCATTACACTGCGTTCAGAATGACATTAGGCATTTTTTTCGTGGAGTTCTCTTAGTTCTTAGTGTTTTGTGTACTGCAATGCTTGAGAAGAATTAAGCGGTATGGGATTCTATAATTTAACAAACAAACTACGGTTATTTGATAAATAAATCGTAGTTTTATTTAGGAGAAGACATAACTATGCCACAGCATACACCAGGTATATTTGGCGCCTTGCTACAACGTTCCAATAAAACTTTTGCCTTATTTGCAGCAGCAGGCTTGGGTATAAGCTTGGCGATTCCAGTTTTTGCTGCAAGCACAGTTGGCTCGGGTAATGCACCAGTTGCTCAGAAGAATCAACTAATTGCTCAAAGGGGTGGCAGGGTTGAAATTACTTTAGTATCTTATGCAGTCACCAAAGCCGCTTACGACAAAATCATTCCTGATTTTAAAGCCCAATGGAAAAAACAAACTGGTCAAGATGTAGAAATCAAGACTAGTTACGGTGGTTCTGGTACACAAACTCGTGCCATCATTGATGGATTACAAGCTGATGTCATCAATTTAGCATTGGGTTTAGATGTCAATAGAATTCAACAATCTGGTTTAATTCAACCAGGTTGGGAAAGAGAACTTCCAAATAATGGGATAGTTACTCGTTCAGTAATAGCCTTTGAAACTCGTGAAGGTAATCCAAAAAGAATTCAAGGTTGGAAAGATTTGACGAGAAGAGATGTCAAAGTTATTACTGCAAATCCAAAAACATCAGGCGTTGCTCGTTGGAACTTCTTAGGACTATGGGGTTCTGTAATCAATACTGGTGGTAATCTAGCTGCTGCAAGGGAATATGTAACTCAGGTTTATCGTAACGTTCCAGTATTACCAAAAGACGCGCGTGAAGCAAGCGATGCGTTCTACAAAAAGAATCAAGGTGATGTACTACTGAACTACGAAAACGAAGTCATCTTAGCTGGCAAACAAGGAAAAACATCACCTTCTTACATAGTGCCTCAAGTCAACATTTCTATCGATGCACCTGTTGCAGTTGTAGACAAGGTTGTAGACAAGCGTGGAACTCGTAAAGTTGCAGAAGCCTTTGCCAAGTTCCTTTATACTCCTCAAGCGCAACGTGAATTTGCCTCAGTTGGCTTCCGTCCAGTAAACGCGACTGTAGCCAGAGAGTATCAAAAACAATTTCCTAGAGTTGCAACCCTCAAAACAGTAGCTGACTTTGGTGGTTGGGAAAACGTTCAGAAGAGATTCTTCGCTGATGGTGCCATCTTCGACCAAATTTATACCAGACGCTAGAATTTTCCAAATTTTCCCGTCAAATTGTTAATTTCGCCTAAATAAAGGAGTCACCCTTAGATTTACTCTGAGGGTGACTTTTTTATGCTTTTGTAACGAAAAGCACTTACTCTTGTAATTTTTTGTGAGATCGTGCTATTTAGTTATTAATTACACTAAGTTGACCGATTTACAGTAGATTAACTGTTCAGGGTGCTTTGTGGGGTTTTAGAGTTTTTTTGTGCAAGATGCCATTGCGGGAGTCCGGATGGTAACAGGAGCGTTCGTTCGTTGATTCAAAAGTTTGTCCTATAAAGAGTGGTGTGTTGGTGAAGTTATGAAAAAAGCTTTTTGGAATTTATCAATAGTATGCAGTGTTTTGGTTTTACCTTTTTTATCAGCAACGAGTGCTTTTGCTGATATCCAAGAGGAGAAGCAAGAGGAGACAGAAGCGCTTACATCATTGGATGAAAATTCTGTTCTCGACTTTAACAAGATTGAGAGTGGTACAGCACAGGCGCCTACAGAAGAAACTGCTCAAAATCCATCTGATACGTCTACTATAGATGAGACTCCTGTGACATCTGTATCACAATTTTCGGATGTGGCACCTACAGATTGGGCTTTTCAAGCACTCCAGTCTTTGGTAGAGCGATATGGGTGTATTGCTGGATACCCTAATCGTACTTATCGTGGTAATCGTGCTTTAACACGCTATGAATTTGCAGCAGGGTTAAATTCTTGTTTAGAGCAAGCTACAAAATTAATTGCGTCATCAACAAGCAACTTGGTGACAAAGCAAGATTTAGACACTATACAAAGACTAAATCAAGAGTTTCAACCAGAACTCGCTCAATTAAGAGGAAGAATAGATAATCTTGAACAAAAGGTTGCAGAAGTTAAAGCGAGCCAGTTTTCAGCAACAACGAAACTTACGGGTGAAGTTCAGTTTGTGGTTGGAGGAGTTTTTGCAGGTAATAACGTTATTACTAAGCAACCAGCACCGCGCACTATTACATTTGCAGACCGGGTTCGTCTAGTATTAAGTAGTAGTTTCAGTGGTAAAGACCAACTACGTTTAACACTCTCAGGTGGAAATATTACAACTTTGGGTGGTGTTCCTAATCCTAGAGGCAATTTTTCCAATCCTCTTAGTTCAAGTAATCCGACTGGTGGGATTTTTGGAACTTTTGACGGGAGAACTGCCGATAATGCTAGTCCAGCTTTTGGCGCCAATCAACTTGCTCTCGGTGGTATTCGTTATCGGTTCCCACTTAGTGATAATACCCAATTTAATGTTTTTGCTCAGTCGGATGGCGCTTTAGAGATTGGATTATCTGGACCAACTAACCCATTTTTTGAAGGGTCTGCTGCAAACGGGATTTCACGATTCTCACGTCGGAATATGGTGTATAACTATGGAGATACTGGTCCCGGAATTGCCATACTGCATAAATTCAATAAGCAGTTTGAATTGGGAGTATCTTATAGTGCCCCTAATGGTGATAATCCCACACCTAATAATGGCTTGTTTACAGGTAGATATGTTGCCTTTGGACAGCTAACATACTTTTCCCCTAGTCGGGATTTTCGATTTGCTTTAAGTTATGCCAACACATACAGTCCACCAGGAACTCTAGGTCAAGGTGGAACTAACTTTGGCCCTGCTGCTGGTAGTAATTTGGCAAACAGCACTATCTCAACTAACCTTCAAAATGCCGCAAATGGGATTGTTGATAAAGGAACAGTAGGAAATCTTTATGGGATTGGAGCTTTTTATAAGTTGAGTCCAAAGTTTGCAGTCAATGGTTTTGTCGGTTATTCTTCACACCGTTTTTTGGAACACGGTGATGCTGATGTTTGGAACTGGGGTGTTGGACTATCATTCCCTGACTTGGGTAAAGAAGGTAGTTTAGGAGGCCTTTTTGTTGGTATGGCGCCAAAACTAACTTCACTTAGTAGAAATGTAGATTTGGGAGCAGGTCGAGGACAAGCAGATAAAGATACCTCGCTTCACGTTGA
Organism: Calothrix sp. PCC 7716; assembly: GCF_019977735.1. GTDB lineage: Bacteria > Cyanobacteriota > Cyanobacteriia > Cyanobacteriales > Nostocaceae > Dulcicalothrix. Next base: position 10,088,128 of record NZ_AP025018.1, read on the forward strand.
GGGATGGTATCAGTACCAACTCACCGATAGTATTGCCATTACACCAGGTTTCATTTGGATAACTGCTCCCAACTCTGATGAAAGCAATCCTGATGCTGTGATTGGTTGGTTACGTACTACTTTTAGATTTTAAGCCAATTTTTTATCGATATAATACTGTAAATCGATAAATTTACAGTATTATATTTTTAATAGGGGGCAAACAAAAATGATTAACCAACTTTTTCAAAGAGTAACAGCGCGGTTACGGGGATGGAGGTTATTAACTATTCCATTTCTTGGCGCCTTTGTTACTGGTTTATGTCTTAGCCTGTTATTTGCTGCTTGCACGGCTAACAACGCAAGTAATACAAATACTGTGTCTGCTAATAATTCAAATCAGACCAAAGCATCAGTAGTAAGATTTGGTTATCAAAAATCATTGATTTTACTAAAAAGCAAAGGAGTATTAGAAAAGCGTCTTCAACCAGAAGGAGTAAAAGTACAGTGGATAGAGTTTCCTGCTGGGCCACAGCTTTTAGAAGCATTGAACGTAGGCAGCATTGACTTTGGACACACAGGAGAAACACCACCAATTTTCGCTCAAGCAGCAGGAGCAGCATTAACATATATAGCAGGAATTGCACCTAGTCCTGCAAGTCAAGCTATTCTTATACCGCAAGACTCACAAGTAAAAACCATTGCTGACCTCAAAGGTAAAAAAATAGCTTTACAAAAAGCTTCTAGCGCTCATTACTTGCTCGTGCAACTTCTTGAAAAAGCAGGATTGAAATATACTGATGTTCAACCTGTGTTTTTGCCACCAGCAGACGCGCGCGCGGCTTTAGTCAAAGGTAGCATTGATGCATGGGCAATTTGGGATCCCTTCTTTGCTGCTGCTGAGAAATCAGTTAATGCTCGTGTGTTAGCAACAGGTGAAGGACTTAATAAACAGGGGGGATACTATCTAGCTTCCCGAAATTTCGCGACCAATAATAAACCAACAATCAAAGCAATATTAGAAGAAATCAAAGCTTTAGAAGATTGGTCAAATCAAAACCGAGATGCTGTTGCAGAAACTCTTTCACATGTACTAGGTATAGATTTAGACACCATGAAAAAAGCTACGCAAAGAAAACAATTTGGTGTTGTGCCTATAGATAATAATTTAATTCAAGTTCAACAACAAGTTGCTGATAAATTTTACGAGTTAAAATTGCTACCCAAGCAAGTCAATATCAAAGAAGCAACACTGGCGCCAGAGCAGTACGCAGCATTTACACCAACAACATAATAATGATGCTTGTATTTTCCACATAATTATGTCAAACTTAAATAAAATACGGTATCTATACTGATTAACCGTATTTTAATTTCAAGATACGGATATCGGAGTCAGTAAGTGAATAAGTAAAATCTTAGAAAATTAAGAGGTTAAGGTAATGACGACTGAAGCACGTGGAATGCGGTTACAACTTCATTCTTTGACAAAATCTTTCGGTGCCAAGACGGTCTTGAGAGGAGTTGAGGTAGACATTGATGAAGGTGAGTTTGTAGCTATTGTCGGTCGTAGTGGTTGTGGTAAAAGCACAATGTTACGTTTGATTGCAGGACTAGAGGCACCGACTACAGGTAATGTGGCGTTGAATGGAAAAGTGTCGCATCAAAAAATTAATCCGGCAGTTCGGATGATGTTTCAAGACCCGCGACTATTACCGTGGGAAAGAGTATTATCGAATGTTGAATTAGGTTTAGTTGGCGCCAACTCAAAGGTTTATTCTAAACAAATGGCGTTGCAGGTATTACGTGCAGTCGGTTTAGAAGATAGAGCTGACGAGTGGCCTTCTGTATTATCTGGTGGACAACGACAAAGGGTAGCGTTAGCAAGAGCGTTAGCAAGTAGACCTTCACTGTTGCTTTTGGATGAGCCGTTGGGAGCATTGGACGCACTAACCAGAATTGAAATGCAGCAATTATTAGAAAATTTGTGGAAAGAACAAGGATTTACAGCGCTATTAATAACCCATGATGTTGAAGAAGCTGTAGTACTAGCAGACCGAGTAATTTTGGTAGAAAACGGTCAAATTGGTTTGGATGTAGAAATTAATATTCCGCGTCCGCGCGTTCGAGGTGATGTAGTACTTGCTCAAACTGTAGAGAATATTTTACATCGAGTGATGGCTAAACCAGAAGATTCTTTACAGACACAATTTACAAATCGAATAAGTGCATAATAGTCTACATTAAAATTTTGGATTTATATGAAAATATATTCTGCAAGTGAAACCTTAAGACCAAAGGGTAAGAAACCAAGGTTTTCTCAATCTGATTTTCTAAATAATCGCTCTATTCAAGCAATTATCCCTTGGGTTGTACCTGTATCAATTCTAGTGTTTTGGCAGTTCTTTTCTTCTATTGGTTTAATTCCCACTCGAATACTACCTTCGCCTTTAGGAGTATTAAGTGCTGCAATCAAGTTAGCTCAAACGGGTGAATTGTTTAGAAATATTACAATTAGTGCAACGCGCGCGATATCTGGGTTTGTGCTTGGGGGATTAATTGGATTTTGTTTAGGTTTAATTAATGGTATTTCTCCGATAGCAGAAAAACTTTTAGATACATCAATACAGATGTTACGTAATATTCCGAATTTAGCATTGATACCGCTGGTAATATTATGGTTTGGAATAGGAGATGAAGCAAGATTATTTCTTGTATCATTAGGTGTAATGTTTCCTATATATTTAAATACATTTCATGGAATCCGCAGTGTAGATGCGGGACTAATAGAAATGGGAAGAATTTACGGTTTAAGCGCGTGGGGTTTATTTTGGCGAGTTATCCTACCAGGAGCAATGTCTTCCATCTTGGTAGGAGTTCGCTTTTCACTAGGTATTATGTGGTTAACATTGATAGTTGCAGAAACCATAGCTGCTGACTCTGGTATTGGTTACATGGCAATGAACGCGCGAGAATTTATGCAAACTGATGTTGTTGTTTTGAGTATCTTATTGTATGCGTTGTTCGGGAAGTTGGCAGATATTATCGCGCGGAGATTAGAGAAACATTGGTTACAATGGAACCCCAACTATGCGAAAGCCTAACCGTAATAAGCACTTTAGTGCTTCTCATTAATGCCTCTCATCCAAAGGGGCGGGCAAGGATGCCCACCCCACAAGATAATTTTAATCCACAGTTACTTGCTGTTTCGGAAACTCTCTATTCCCAACGACTTCACCAAACGGACTTAATACTTGTTGTTGTTCAATTTCTGGGAGGTTTTCCAAAGGTAAAAGCGGGAAAAGCAACTCAGCAACTCTATACGCTTCCTCTAAATGCGGATAACCTGAGAAGATAAAGCTATCAATTCCCAAGTCTGCATATTCCAATATTCTTTTCCGCACAGTATCCGGGGCGCCAACTAATGCTGTTCCGGCGCCACCACGTACCAACCCAATACCTGCCCACAAATTCGGGCTAATTTCCAAAGATTCTTTACTACCGTTATGTAAATCTTTCATTCGACTTTGCCCAACTGAGTCCATACGTGCATATGCTTGTTGAGCTTTGCTAATTGCTTCTTCATCTACATAACGAATCAAATCGTTGGCTGCATCCCAAGCTTGACTTTCTGTTTCTCTGACTATTACATGCAAGCGAATACCAAAACGCAACGTTCTACCAGTAGCTTCAGCGAGTCGGCGCACCGAAGCAATCTTAGCAGCTACTTGGTCGGGTGGTTCACCCCATGTTAAATATACATCTACATGCTTTGCTGCTATTTCTTGGGCGATAGGTGAAGACCCACCGAACCACAACGGTGGATAAGGTTTTTGCACTGGAGGGAATAATATCTTGCCACCATCTATGTTTAAATAATCACCTTGAAAGTTTGTTACCTCTCCTGCTGCTATCCGGCGCCATACTGTTAAAAATTCATCTGTTTGCTTATAGCGGTCATCGTGATCTAGATGTACTCCATCACCTGCTAATTCTACAGGGTCGCCTCCTGTAACTACATTAATTAGTAATCTGCCGTTAGAAACTCTGTCAAATGTTGCTGCCATTCTTGCTGCTACTCCAGGTGACATTAACCCTGGACGTATTGCCACTAAGAAGCGCATCTTTTTTGTATGTGTTACCAATGTTGACGCCAAAACCCAAGCGTCTTCACATGAACGTCCTGTTGGTAATAAGGCGCCTGCAAACCCTAATTGGTCTACAGCTTGCGCTATCTGGCGCCAGTAATCAAAATTTGCCGCGCGTCCACCTATTGCTGTACCAAGGTAGCGTCCGTCACCATGTGTGGGAATAAACCAAAGTAGTTGCATAAACCCTATATTTTAACTGATTTAATTATACGGTATGTTTATCGGTAAATCGTATTAAAAGATTATTATGGGACGGGCAAGGATGCCCGTTCCACAAGAGCATCCCACAAGAGCATCCCACAAGAGCATCCCACAAGAAACTTCCTACAAGAAACTTCCTACAAGAAACTTCCTACAAGAAACTTCCTACAAGATGGGGTTTTGCTAGTTATAGTTGACCTAGACGTTTAGGTGTGATGGCTCTTAGTAGTTGAGGGGAAGGTACGGCGTCTCTGATATCTACCTTACGAGGGATGATTTTTTCTTGGAAATAGAAGTCTGCAACACGCTGTTGTTCGGCAATGATAGAAGGTGTTAGGGGTCTTAAGCGACGGACGGCTCGACGCGCGACTGTTTCTAAAACTAATGCGTCAATTTTTAGTTCGGGTGCAAAAGCTCTAGCAACTTCACCTGGGTTTTTATCAGACCATTCTCCAGCTTTGTCTGCTTCTTCTAAAAATACTCGCACTAATTCTGGATTTTCGGCAACAAATTCACGTCTAGCAATGTAAAATCCACCCAAGGTGTTAATGCCCGCTGCATTTCTCAGATTGCGAATAGGAATGCTTTTTTCTACAAGTGCTAAAAATGGGTCGCCACCTACCCAAACCTCAACTTTGTTTTGAATGAAGGCGTCGCGCGCTTCGGATGGGGTTAAACCAACTACTTGAACGTCACTAATTTTTAAGCCTACCTCTCTCAATGCTCTTGCTAATAAATAGTGTGCATTAGAACCTCTTTGAAAGGCAACTTTCTTGCCTTTAATATCTGATAATTTTTTAATTGGAGAGTTGGCTCTAACGATAATACCTTGGTTTGCACCTTTACTAGGTCTACGTCCAGCAATATAGATAATTTCTTTTAAGCCTGCGGCTTGGGAAAATATTGGCGGTGTTTCTCCAACTGTACCAATATCTACTCTATTGGCATTCATTGATTCTATTAATTGCGGTCCTGCTGGAAATGGTCCAATCCAGTTTACAGTTACGCCTAATGCTTTAAAACGTGGCTCTACAGTTTTTCTGATTTTAACTACATCTCCAGATGTTTGATAAGCCAAGTTAATAACTTTAGACTTAAATCTGGGCTTTGTCTGCGCTTGAGTCGTTTGTACCAAGGCGCCTGTCAAAGGAGTTGATAGGGCAAATAATCCCACTACTGCATATTGAACAATGCGCTTTAAGGCTGTGCGACGCTGCGGTAAGAATGGAATTTTCATGGTTTTTATGAAAGCTAGTTTAGGTTGGTTTCAGACTTGCGTTTGCTTCCCGTGAACTAGAACACCGATTCAATTTCATTTTTATCGGCAGAGACACCATGATAAATGTATTTAATTAACAATTTTTAACACCAATTTTCTACTATTGATGCTGTGTTCTATTTAATGTGGTTGGGAACTCTGTTAATTGCTTTAATGATTCGACAAACACTTTGGTCTTATATTGATGTTTATCTTCACCAAATCATTAGCAATATTTTTAAGAAAAAATTGTCATTCTGAACGTAGCGAAGAATCTAAAAATCCGCTGCAAATAGAGATGCTTCACTACGTTCAGCATGACATTTAACATACTTACTAAAAAGGACGACTACCTGCAAGGCTAACTCTGTGTAAGACTCTTCGTTCGGAAGGGTCAAATGCTTCGCGATAATGTAGAGTAGCTTGGTTATCCCAGTAAACAATATCACCCACTGACCATTTATGTTGATAATAGAATTGTGGCTGATTTAAATGTTTACGTAATCGTTCAATTAGTGCGGCGCCTTCTTGTGGTTCTAAGCCAACAATTTCAACTTCAGTTGCAGCATCCAAATATAAATGCTTTTTGCCGCTTTCTGGATGTGTTCTAACTAAAGGATGAGGGAAAACAGGACTAATTAGGGGTATAGTGTTATCTAAGCGGTAAGGTTTTCTCGGTTCGTTGCGGTCGTGTAAAAACGGGTTGTAGGTAATTAATTGTAAATTTGCTATCTCGTTTTTGGTGGTTTCGTCTAAAGTTTCATAGGCTAAATTGGTATTTAACCAGTAAGTATTGCCACCTACAGAAGGTATTTCTAAGGCGTAAAGTAATGAACCACTCGAAGGATAAGGCGTCCATTTATGGTCTGAATGAAAGGTCAGTTCGCCTGTTCCTGTATATCCTCCATCAACGTTTGAGACGGGAATTATTACTGGAGTTACTCCTGGTTGAGATGCTAATACTGGAGTTTCATCTGATGGGACAAATAGTGAGCCAAAGTAAAAGGCAAAATTCAAAAACTGTTGATCAGTCAGCTTTTGTTCTTTAAATATCAAGATGTGGTAATCGCGCAAAGCTTGTTTTAGTTGCAAAATTTTTTCTGGCGCCACTGCTTGACCTGCATCTAGTCCGGTAACAACGGCACCTAGTGGTGCATTGAGAGGAGTAATTTTAAATTCTATTGCGGTTGCTGTAGACATGATTTTTCCCTAATTTTGTACGAAATATTTATTTTTTGGCTAGGACTTCTTGTGGAGTAATTTTGGCGTAATCTTCTGGTTTTAAAAATTGTTCTCTGACATCTACTTTTTTAGGGATTTGTCCTAAGCTGTACCATTTATCTGCTACTTCTTGTTGTTTGGTAATGATTTGCTCTGTGATTGGAACTAAAGTAAAATCGTACTTATCGTGCATAGCTACTAAGGTTGGTACGTCAAGTTGAGTTACAGGAGCAAGCAGTTCCGCTAATTCTTTAGGGTTATTCTTTGCCCAATTTTGCTCTTTTTGGAATTCGTCAAGGAAGATTTTGATAGCTTCTTGATTATTGTCATAGAAAGCGCGCGATGTTGAAAAGAAGCCGTTAGTATCACGCAAACCATTACCACCGTCGATTAAAACACGCCCAACGTTTTTCTGTACGTTTCTGGTGACAAACGGTTCCCAAATAAACCAAGCGTCAACTCTATTTTGGCTAAATGCAACGTTGGCATCTGGAGGTGGTAGAAAAACTGACTCGACGTCACTAAGTTTTAGTCCTTCTTTTTCTAATGCTCTGACAAGTAGGTAATGACCTATCGATGCTTTTTGGAAAGCTACTTTTTTACCTTTTAAATCTTTGACGCTTTTTACAGGGGAGTTAGCGGGAACTAATAATGAAATAGACCTACCATCAGAGGAATTAGCAGCTAAGTAAACGAAAGATGAGCCTGCTGCTTGTGCAAATACTGGTGGTGATTCTGCTGTGGAGGCAATATCTAGTCCACCTGCGTTAATAGCTTCTAGTTGTTGTGGTCCTGCTGCAAACTCAAGCCATTGTACTTTATAGCCTAGAGGTTCTAATCTTTTTTCTAAATTACCTCTTTTTTCTAAAGAAGCAAGAGCGGTAAGTTGTTTTGAACGAACTATGCGTATTGTTCTACCACCTGTTGTTGTTTGACTTGCTGCTTCTGTACTAGTAGGTGAAGCTGCTTGGTCAGGTTGTGAAGTTTGTGTTCCACAACCTACTAGTGATGTTGAAAATGCCATACAGGCGCCGAGAAGGAATAATACTGAACGGCGAGTTGTTCGGTTGTTACCAAGGTTTTTCCAGTCTTGCATAGTTTTATTTATTGCTTCTTGTGGGTGTTTTGATTGCAGAAATATTTTTAGCAAATAATGCTTATACGACAGCTTTTGTCAAATTAACTTTCTATCTGTGAGCGCGCTTTACCTGTCTTTTAATATAATAGACTATTCACTGATTTAATCAAGTAGTTTGATTTACTAGTAAGCACCATCTTTACATAGGTATTTTAATTTATTAAACGAATAATATGAAATTTACTTTTATAAATATGAAAAATAAGGTGGAGTTAACCACCTTAACAAAGGGAACAAATAAAGGGCTAAAATATTTAGTTCTATATAGATTTAATTTAATATAATTTGCTGTTGAGTTTTAGAAATAGAAGTGGGAGTAAGAGTTGATTTATAAAGTAAATATTTAACCTCTGTAAGTTGGGTTACACAAAGCCTCCACCCAACCTACATTTTAACCTTATACATGTACTCTAACCCACTCCTTGCTACTATCAACCGGAAACTGTAAAAAGTATATGATTGTTGCTTCTGTAAGTATCCTTATATGAACAAAAATAAAGTTTGTCATTAGCCACGCAGGTTATAATCTTAGTTCTATTCAAACAGCATGAAAATTGAGAATTTTATTATTTGTTTTAAGAAAAAGTAGAGTGGGAAATGAAAAACCCACACTACCAATTAACGAGTAGATGTCCTTTAATTATTATTAGGTCGGTGCGTTACGCACCCTACGAATATTGGGTGACTAAGGGGAGTTGATTATTGAGTACCCAGTCACCTACTGCCCGTAGTTTATAATTTACTGGGTCATGAAGAGTAAAGGTACGTAAATCTCGCCAGTAACGGTCAAACCCATATTTAGTTGCTGTCGCACGTGTTCCTGTGACTTCAAAGATGCGATTTGTTATGTCTAGTCCTACGCGCGTTGCTAATGCTTTGGCTGCAAATACTGCAATTGCTACTTCTCCTCGTTCTTCGTGTGATAGTGATGTTTCCTTTTCCCACGCTATTTGAACTTTTTGAGCAGCTTGCTCTGCAAGACCATTTGCTGCCTGGATTTGAATCCAAAAATCTCCATAATCGTGTAATATGTATGGGTCTTGCGTAGCGCTTTCAACCCCAGATGTAATCCACGGTCTAGTATTTGTTTTTGTATATTCACGAGCCGCAAAAAAGGCGCCTTGAGTAATTCCCAAGTATACATAGGTTTTTGTAAGTTGGGCGATAATGCCGAGAAACGTCGAAAACGCATTATCTGGAGGTGCGGGATACCCCAATATCTCATTTGAGTACACCAAAACGTTGTTGAATGTAAAACTGTTGCTGTCTGTACGCCGTTGTCCAATGTTATCCCAATCTTGATTTGAGGTTAACCCTTCTCTGTCTCTTGGTATTACAAAAATATAAGGCAATTCGCCGCCTTCGGGCAAAGCAGAAAATACTCGTAAGTCAGCAACGTTGATACCAGTCCCAAAACTTTTCACTCCCTGTACACGAAAGTTCTCTCCATCTGGAGTAATTTTTAATCTAGTATCTCTTGTATTAATTGCATTTGCCCAAAACCAATTATTCTTAGCTGTTTCTCGATAATATCTTTCTTTTTGCTCACTCGTTCCCGAAACATGAGCCAAAGCGGTTAAATTCAAATGATTACCATATAATTGACCAATTGAACCATCAGATTTAGATAGTTCTTGAACAATTTTTAATGCATCACTCCAAGTTGCTCCAATTCCTCCATATTGTTTAGGAATTACTAAAGGAAGTAAACCACTTTCACGCAATTTATTAATTTCTTCAGATGGCGCCCCACCTTTGTTATCTCTTTCTACGGCGGATTGCTCTAACTCTTTTGTTAAAGAAACAGCTATATCAATATAATCTCTAGGTTTTGTAATATCTAGCACCATAACGGGAGCATCCTTGATTTTAAGTAATAGATAGCAATCTTGTAGAGGATGACTTCAAAACTGCTATCCGTTTGCTAGAGAGGAGAACAATTGTCTTAGGGTAGGCACTGCCGAGCAATTAGGAATTGATAGGCAGTGGACTGCCTAATTACTTTTTTAATTGTTTGAGAACTTTATCAGTTTCATCTCGACTTGCTACGGATGTTTGTTTATTTCCCCAACCAACGCTGTTACGATAACTGCCTAGTAAACCTGCTTCTTCTAGTTCTTTTTCTTGAACTGTTGAAAGTGGCTCGACTTGTGGTGCCACGTATAAGGCGTTGGCTGGGCAGTATAATTCGCACATGAAACAAGTTTGACAGTCGCTTTGTCGCGCGATAATTGGCAAACTTTCAGTTACTGCATCGAATACATTTGTTGGGCAAACGCTGACGCATATATTACATTTTATACAGCGTGATTCGCTTATTAGTTCTATCACTTTGCTACTCCTGTTTAGTTTTGGAGGGTTGAGGCGGTAGTGAGGACAAGGGCGGGTTTACTGGATGGTTATACTGTTTTAGGTTATGGGTTAACCCGCCCTTACTAGATTTGAGATTTTTGGGTTTGAGATTTGGAAATTGTGGATTATGCAGTAGTTGTTGTGTTCTGACCCAAACTTGATCTAAACCACCGCTAACTAAATAGTGCTGCTGGTCTGGGTCTTGTTTTGGATAGTCAAGGTGTTTGTGCATTCCGCGCGTTTCTTTTCGGAAGCAAGCGCTGGCATACATCCATCTTGCTGTGGCAACCATTGCTGCAATTTCACGCCAGCGTACTAGTTGTTTTTGTTCGACTCGACTAGTTGATATTTCTGTCCATAAACCCTGTAGTACTCCTATTGATTTAGATAAGTTTGCTTCTGAACGAAAGTAATTTTTGTCGTAGGGAAATACTTCTGCTTGTACTGCTTTGATAAATTCTTCAGCTGTATATATTGATGAACGTTTGCTTGTTGGCTGTAATGCAGCTTGCCCTGTAGGTTTTAATCGGCGCCGATTTGTTCCATAACTTAATCTTAAAGCATGTTCGGCGGCTGCTTCACCCGACCAATAACCTGATGAAATTGCCCAAGCTGCGTTATGACTGCCACCTCCTGTAAAGGCGCCGCAAATTAGCTCGCGCGTTGCAGCATCACCAGCAGCATAAAGTCCAGATATGGAAGTCGCACAATTATCATCAATTATCCTAATACCACCTGTACCTCGCACTGTTCCTTCTAAACGAAGTGTGATTTCAAAACGTTGAGTAAATGGATTAATTCCTGTGCGGTCAAAAGGTAAGAAAAAATTTGGTTGTGACAAACGCATACTAGATTGCATTTGTTCTGTAGCTTTGTCTAATATTGCGTAAACAGGTTGATTTAATAATGTTTTCGCGATTACTGAACGCCCTTTTTGAGAACCTGCTCCAGGTATTATTGTACCGTCTGCATAAGTAAAGGTAGCCCAGTTGTAAAATAGCGTTTTTGTTACAGAGGAAAAAGCAGGAGAGATGCCGTAAGCATTAGAAAATTCCATTCCTGACATTTCGGCACCTGCTTCCGCTGCCATTAGGTATCCATCCCCGGTTAGAACGTTGCAGCCTAACGCTTTGCTCAAAAAAGCACAACCGCCAGTGGCAATGATGGTACTATGCGACCGTACTATCCATTTACCGTTTGTCTGACGATTAACTCCTCTAGCACCACCCACAGCACCTTCATCATCTACCAGCAATTCTAAAGCTGGGCTGTGGTCTAAAACTCTCACTCCTGCACGTTTAATGTGCCTCCGCATCAAACGCATATAATCTGCTCCCTGTAAACTTATCCGTACAGGTTCGCCATTTTTATCAACAGGAAAAGGATAACCCCAATCTGCTAACAAATTAACATTTGTATAAGTTCTATCTAGTACACGGCTCATCCAACGACGGTCTGATAAAAACCCACCCAAAGATTCCCTACTCGTCATTGCTTCTAAACGTGCTGCTGGTTCTGGTGGCACATACCAAACACCATTCCCCGATGCTGCAGCACATCCAGTTGTTCCGCAATACCCTTTATCGACGAGAATAACCGAGGCGCCTTGTGATGCAGCACTCCAAGCTGCCCAAGTACCAGCGGCGCCACCTCCGATTACAAGTACATCAGTATCTAGGTTGATATCAAAATCGGTCGTTAGTGTCGTCGTCATCAAGAACCACTTCTCCATCGATAAAATATGGGTTAGACAGGCTACCAGTTATATACACTGCGCCCTGCCATCTAAACTAAAACTCAGCTACCATTTTACCCTTTCTAATCTACTTTAACTTGATTGATTAACCGTATTTTATTAAGATTAAGTTTTGCACAACTCGTCTCAAAAAGCAAGTGTCTGGTTAAAAAAATTTTTGGCAACGGATGATGAACGGATGGATTGTTTGCAACCAACAATCCATCCGTTGCAAGAGGACTAACATCTATCTAGTTATAGATGTTAAAACAAAAAAATAAATGTAGCAGATTGATACTTGTGTTTGAAAATCAGGTATGTAACTATCAATTATAACAAGCCTAAAATACAGTAAATCGGTAGGCTTTAAGTAGCTTTTAATGAAGTTAAGTGAGGGTGGCACCTGCGAACGGTGCTGTAAAATTTGATTAAACTTCTGTATTGAATTGGGCGGAACAGTAGAGCTTTCACCTATTCATCTATATATTTGTTGCGTGGTGCGTGCAATAGGATTTTGATTTCCCCGTATATTAAACACTTCCAAAAAATTCATTCTCCATCTTAAGAGTGGAATGGGCACAACCATCTTGTGGAATGGGCATCCTTGCCCGTCCATCTATATCCATCTAAAAACATTAACTCATGTGAGGAACAATTTAATGTCTAAGCTTTCTTGGAACTATCTAGTCTTAATTCCATCCCTTTTTAATGCAATCTTAGCTGTATCTACTGTAGCAAGTGCTGAGTCGATACCAAATCCTCAACCTAAATCACCTTTAAATTCTATAACAGAAGTTTCAGTTTCTCAACTAACTTCACAAACTAATTCGATTGGACAAGTCACATCAGTTTCCCAACTTTCGGATGTGAAGCCTACAGATTGGGCATTTCAAGCATTACAGTCTTTGGTAGAGCGCTACGGCGTAATTACAGGATTACCAGATGGTACATTCCAAGGAAATCGTTCTTTGACTCGGTATGAGTTCGCCGCAGGCTTGAATGCAGCGCTCGATAAGATTAATGAAGTCGTTTTTACTGCCACTGAAGATGCGGCAACAAAAACGGATGTCGCAACGCTGCAAAAACTGCAAGAAGATTTTGCTGAAGAATTAACGACACTGCGAGGTCGAGTTGATAAGTTAGACGCGCGTGTAACAAAGCTTGAAGGCAATCAATTTTCTACAACAACCAAACTAACAGGACGAGCAACATTTCTACTTGCAGATACATTTGGTGAGCGCGCGAATGGTAAAACTGATGATACGAATACAACTTTTTCTTACCAAGCTTTGCTCAACTTGCAAACCAGCTTCACTGGTAAAGATCAACTGACAACTAGTTTGTCGGCTGTGAACGTTCCTGTTTTAGCGGGTAGTACGGGAACTCAACAGACACGTTTTAATATTGACTACTCACCAAGCGCTCGTTTTTCTGACGGTAGTTTGTTTCTGAACCAGTTAATCTACCGTTTCCCCGTCGGTAAACAAGGTACAGTTTGGGTTGGCGCCAGACAGCTTCAACCAGCCGCTTTTCTTCCTACTTTGAATCCTTTGGTTGGTGGTGTTAGTGGTGCCGTATCAAGATTTTCAACGTTCAACCCGACTATCTACCGACCTGGGTTTGATGGTGCTGGCGCCGCTTTTGCGTATAAATTCAATGACAAACTCCAATTCAACGCGGGTTATATCACAGATGATACTCAAGCGAATAAACCTAGCGTTGGAGTTTTTAAGAATAACTACAATGCAATTGCTCAGTTAACTATTACACCATCACCCAAGCTTGATGTTGCTCTGACTTACAACCACAAATATTTTGCGAATCCGACTATTGACTCTACAACTGGTAGAGTTGACCCTTTAACTAATTTCAATTTGACTGGTGGTACAGGTACAGTCAATGCTTTCCGTCCTTTTGAACAGAATGCCACTGCGTCTGATAACTTCGGACTGCAGTTTAATTGGAAAGCTGCTAGTACTTTTCACTTAGGTGGTTGGTTTGGTTATACAAATGCATCCCAAGTCAGTGGACCAAATAACAGCGCAACTATTATTAACGGCGCCCTTACCTTGGCTTTCCCTGACCTCGGCAGAAAAGGTAATCTAGGCGGGTTTGTTATTGGTATTCCTCCCAAAGTTACCAGCAGCACCTATCGTCCTAGAGTTGGAGCGCCGCTTCGACAAGACTCTGATACTTCTCTGCATCTAGAAACTTTTTATACCTATAAAGTAAATAACAACGTTAGCGTTACGCCTAACTTGTTCGTAATTTTCAACCCAGAAGGTAACAGCGCTAACTCTCCTATCTGGGTAGGTGCCGTCCGTACTACCTTTACTTTCTAGGCGTACTTGTACCAATTTGACTTATTCATTTACGGAATTTCGTGTAAAATCATAGCTATAATATACGATAACTTTATCAAGTTTTAGTAGTTTATAGCTATAGTGACCCTTAAGGAGAAGCACCCATTACCTCATGAGTAATAAATTTTTCAAAAATAAAGTGGCTAAACAGTTGCTGCCTTGGGCTGTACCTGTGCTGTTGTTAATCACCTGGCAACTTCTGGTAGAATCTGGTTTTCTTTCGACTCGTATCTTACCAGCACCGACTAGTGTAGTTACGACGGCGATAAATTTAACGCTATCTGGGGAATTATTCCGGCATATAGGAATTAGCGCCGCACGAGCAATTTCTGGTTTACTTATAGGTGGAAGCATTGGTTTAACATTGGGTTTTATCAATGGTATTTTTCCAGTTGCGGAAACACTATTTGATACGTCGGTGCAAATGATTCGTAATATTCCAAACTTGGCATTAATTCCACTGGTGATTTTATGGTTTGGTATTGGGGATGTCGCTAGATTGTTTTTGACTTCTTTGGGTGTTTTCTTCCCGATGTATATCAATACCTTTTACGGAATTCGCAATGTAGACCAGAAATTAATCGAAATGGGTCAAGTTTATGGATTAAGTTCTAGAGAACTACTGACCGAAATTATTATTCCTGGTGCGTTGTCTTCAATATTGGTCGGTTTGCGTTTTGCTTTAGGTATTATGTGGTTAACACTAATTGTTGCAGAAACAATTGCCGCAGACTCTGGTATTGGTTACATGGCAATGAACGCGCGCGAGTTTATGCAAACAGATATCGTAGTATTAAGTTTAATTTTATATGCCTTACTGGGCAAAATTGCGGATGTTGCCGCTAGAACATTGGAAGCGAAATTTTTAGCGTGGAATCCCAACTACAATCGTGTGTAAATTAAGCAAGACAATTAAGGAGTTTATAGTATGGCGCCAGCGAAAGGTACACATTTAAAAGTTTGGGACTTACAAAAGGCTTATGGAAGTAAAACGGTTTTACATTCACTAAATTTAGAAGCACAACCAGGAGAGTTTATTGCAATAGTTGGGCGTAGTGGTTGTGGTAAAAGTACATTATTACGTTTGATTGCTGGTTTAGAAGCACCTACCGATGGTGGAGTATTACTAGATGGAGAACCCTTGCATCGGTTAAGTGATTCTGTAAGAGTAATGTTTCAAGATTCGCGCTTGTTGGAATGGAAGCGTGTTTTTGATAATGTTGGTTTGGGATTAAAGGGTGAAAATCGGCAGAAGTTAGTAAAGTGGGCATTAAAGCAAGTAGGACTTGAAGAGCGAGCTAACGATTGGCCAGTTATACTCTCAGGAGGGCAACGTCAACGGGTAGCGTTAGCAAGAGCATTGGTAAGCTCACCACGCTTATTACTGTTAGATGAACCTTTGGGCGCCTTGGATGCTTTGACTCGAATTGAAATGCACCACTTAATTGAAACTTTATGGCAGGAACAAGAATTTACAGCACTTCTAGTAACTCATGATGTAGAAGAAGCTGTAGTACTTGCTGATAGAGTGGTGTTAATTGAAGCAGGACAAATTGTTCTAGACGAAGAGGTAAATCTTCCACGTCCAAGAGACAGAGCAAATCCAATATTTGTAGAAATTAGAGAAAGAGTGTTAGAGCGAGTCATGCGTCGCGAAGGCGCCAGTTTAGTTGCGGGATTAACTCAACGTTAGAGGATGTCATTCTGAGCATAATGAAGAATCTAATATCTCAGTGTATACACCAGATGCTTCACTACGTTCAGCATGACATAGAATGACACTTTTAAACAGTCAGTATATGGAGAAATTTAGGTGAAACTTATCTTATCAATTGATATAGCTGCTGATATTGGAGTACATTTATCATCTAATGTTAAAGTTGTGCAGGTAAATAGAGATGGTGACTTTGACAGTGATGTTAGTGGCGCCGAAGTTCTTTATTTAAGTTGGCCTTTTCTTAAAAATCATATCCTTGATAATATATTCTCACAAGTTCCTACATTGCGTTGGCATCACACGACTAGCGCTGGAGTGGAGCATATCTTAACGAAATATTTGGATATTTATTTGGAGCGCGATATCATTCTTACTAATGGTGCGGGACTTCATGCAATTCCTATTGCCGAATTTGTTATTGCTTATATGCTTTCTCACGCCAAGCATTTACCAGAGTTACACGCTTTACAAATTCAACGTCAATGGAAACGAGGTTTTAATATTGAAGAATTGACTGATACGACTTTATTAATTATTGGCGCCGGTGGTATTGGACAAGAAATTGCTGCGCGCGCTAAAGCTTTCGGTATAAAAGTTTTAGGTAGTCGGCGCCATCCCCAACCCGCAGCTAACTTTGATTTAGTAGTAGGTGCTTCGGAGTGGCGCCATCTTTTACCAAAAGCTGATTATGTAGTAATTGCAACACCTTTAACACCAGAAACTAAAGGTTTAATTGATGAAGCTGCACTGCGCTTATTAAGTCCTAATGCGTATTTAATTAATATTGCGCGAGGTGCAATTATTGACGAAAATGCACTCGTAAAAGCTCTTAGAGAAAGATGGTTCGCAGGCGCCGCATTAGACACGACTACTATAGAACCATTACCAGCAGATAGTCCATTATGGTCGCTTGATAATGTATTTTTAACACCACATTGCACGGCACATTCGCCAAAACTAAACCAACGTTCAGTAAAATTATTTATCGATAATCTCACACGTTTCCAAGTTAGATTACCGTTACAAAATGTAGTAAATAAGCAAGCAGGATACTAATATTACAAAAATAAAAATAAAAATCAGGAATAAAATTAATGGCACATCTTTTTGAACCAATCAAAATTCGTGAAGTTACGTTCCGCAACCGTATAGCAGTTTCACCAATGTGCCAATATTCTAGTACAAATGGATATGCCAACGAATGGCATTTAATTCATTTAGCTTCCCGCGCGGTTGGTGGTGCAGGTTTAGTTTTTACAGAAGCTGCTGCTATTGAACCCAAGGGACGTATTAGTCCTCAAGACTTGGGAATATGGTCTGATAAACACATCGAATATTTGGAAAAGATTGTTCATAGTATAGATAAATATGGAGCAGTTGCAGGTATGCAACTTGCTCATGCAGGCCGAAAAGCTAGTACAGCAAAACCTAGTCGTGGAGGAAAACCAGTAGATGAGTCTCAAGAAGGGTGGCGCCCAGTAATTTCTAGTAGTGCCATTCCATTTAGTTCAGAACATCCAACACCTGAAGCTTTAACTATTGAAGGTATTCAAGAAATCATAAATGCTTTTGTTCAAGCTGCTAAACGTTCTGCACAAGCTGGATTTAAAGTAATTGAAATTCATGCAGCACACGGATATTTACTACATCAATTTCTCTCACCACTTGTTAACCAACGCGAAGACGAATATGGTGGAAGCTTTGAAAATCGTATTCGTTTATTAGTAAAGATTGTAGAGCGAGTACGCAGAATTTTGTCAGATAAATACTTACTTTGGGTAAGAATTTCTGCAACTGACTGGGTAGAAAACGGTTGGGATATTGAACAAAGTATAGCTTTGAGTCAAAAATTAAAATCTCTGGGAGTAGATGTAATTGACAGCTCATCAGGCGGAATTATTCCAGGTGTTAACATTCCATTAAAACCTGGTTATCAAACAGAATTTGCCGAACGTATTCGACGTGAAGCAGATATTGCCACAGGCGCCGTTGGTTTAATTACATTGCCCGAACAAGCAGATGAAATTATTTGTACAGGTAAAGCAGATATAGTATTGCTAGGAAGAGAATTACTCCGAAACCCTTACTGGGCAAATTCAGCAGCTAAACAACTAGGACACGAAAAACTCTGGCCTCTACAATACGATAGAGCTTGGTAATAATTTGCAACCTATACAACGGATGTAACGGATGTTCATATCATGTCCGGTTGATTACCTATAATGTAGAGACGTTACATGTAACGTCCCTACGACGTTTGCCTGTACTACAAGTTTATTGTCGGTTGCCAAATAACTTTACAATTTATTAGATAAGCTAACAGTTAGATATACAAAATTTTATTGAGATAGAATTGTATTTCACAAAACGATATGTAATGATATAATAAATACGGTAAACCGACCGATAAATAGTAGTATACCTGTTTGACTGGTATGCTGACAAGTTTTCATTCACAGTACTTTCGGGGAAAAAATTTCATGAGTACAGTACAACTTTACTTTGCAAAAGGTTCTACTTTTTCTCAACGCACCCGTGTTGTTCTGCTCGAAAAAGGTATTGAATTTACTCCAATTGAAATAGATTTGCAGAATAAACCTGCTGAGTTCACACAAGTTTCACGATATGGCAAGGTTCCCGCTATCAAGCATGGGGATGTTGAAATTTATGAATCAGCCATTATCAATGAGTATCTAGATGAGGTGTTTCCAGAACCTCCTTTATTACCTCGTGACCCAGCAGCGAAAGCTGTTGCTCGTATTTTGATTGACTACGCGAACACTCGTTTAGTCCCTGGATTTAATAAACTACTAAGGGGTAAAGATACGACTGAACAAGAACAGGGACGAAAAGAGTTTACAGAATCTCTACTATATATAGAGCAAGAAATATTAGGTAAGCTTTCTAGTGGTGGACAATACTTTTTAGGGAATAAGCTGAGTTTAGTTGATATTAGCTTTTATCCTTGGTTTGAACGCCTACCATTATTGCAACGCTTTCGTAACTTTGCTTTACCATCTGAAACACCTCGCTTGCAGGAATGGTGGAATGTCTTGCGTGAAAGAGAGTCAATAAAAGCAGTAGAAAATCCTACTAGCTATTATATCGAGCGATTCTCGAAGATTCTCGGTACACCAGCTTTTGCAACTGCAAATCGTAATTAGTGCGAGGATTAAACCTATGAGTATAAACAGCCAAGTTTTATTGTAGGACTGAGTAAGCTAGCTCGTATCGTTGAAATGTATTCACGACGTTTACAGGTTCAAGAAAGATTGACAACACAAATTGCCGAAGCTGTCCACACAATTTTAGAACCTGAAGGTGTAGCCGTTGTCATAGAAGCTACTCACATGTGTATGGTGATGCGGGGAGTGCAAAAACCTGGTTCTTGGACTGTTACTAGCGCAATGCTGGGTGTATTTCAAGAAGAAAAAAATCGTCAAGAGTTTCTGAATTTAATTTCTCAGAATAAATCATAAAAAATTAAATGTAGAGACGCGATTTATCGCGTCTCTACAAAATCCATGATAATCAAGTAGAATATGGTTCTAATTCAGATTCCCATTTTTGATACTCCGCACGTAGTTGCTCAAATATGCTTACATACTCAAATTGCAGATCAATTTCTTCTTTACTATCTGTTGCTAAATTGAAAAGAAATTCCTTATCCCCAGTTTTTACATACTTCCATTCTCCACTACGAACGGCGCCTTGTAACACTTTTGGTGGTAAAACTGGTGTATCAATACCTTTATAGCGCCAAAATAGGGTTCTAGGATGAATTGGTGCTTCTCCTTTAATAATAGGAAGTAAATTTTCACCATCAAGAGGATAATTCGGGTCAGGTAAGGTATCTGTTGCAGCTAAAATTGTTGCAGTAATATCGTGGGTGATGATTACTTGGTCGTTAACTTGGTTAGGTGCTATTACACCTGGAAAACGTATATAAGTAGGAACTCGAATACCTCCTTCATATACGTAGCCTTTTTTACCTTGAAACTCACCTAAATTCGAGAACTTTTCACCACCATTATCACTAGCAAAAATAACTATAGTATTATCTGCAATACCCGCTTCATCAAGCGCTTGCAATAATTTCCCAACACCTTTATCTAAACTTCTAACTACAGCAGCATAAGATTCTGCCGTTCCCGTATTAATCCAACTTTGTAGACCATCTTTACCAATTAATGCATTACTAAGTTCTATATCATCAGGTCCTTCCCAAGGCCAGTGCGGCGCCGTGTGGTGTAAACTCAGGTAAAAAGGCTGATTGCGTTGTCTTTTGATAAATTCAATTGCATGGTCAGTAAACAAATCTGTAATGTAACCTATATACTGCACTGGAACCTCTGCTTCCCAAAGGTCTGGTTCTCCTGAAGTATCTACGTGACGAAAATAATCAATGGCGCCGCTAAAATTACCAAAGAATTCATTGAACCCACTCTGCAAAGGACTGTACTTAGGTAAATAACCACAGTGCCATTTACCAATCAGAGCAGTATCATAACCATTAGCCTTCAACAACGACGCAACAGTAGGGTGTTCAGGAGGTAATCCTACACTATCACCTGCTTGTTGGGCGCCGAGTAAAGGTTCTTGATTACCAATTGGCAACCTGCCCGGATAACGACCTGTAAAAAAACTAACGCGCGTTGGTGTACAAACCGGAGACGACGAATAAGCTTGACTAAAACGCACTCCTTCAGAAGCCAACTTATCTAAATGTGGCGTTTGATAATTCTGCTGTCCATCAATACTCAAATCCCCCCATCCCAAATCATCAGCCAGAATGAATACCACATTCGGACGCTGTACATTATCAGAACTTGTGAAAACCATATTAATATACTCTAAGTCGATAAACTTTAAGTAGTATACAATTAAAGCAGTAGCATTGCATAGAAGCTAGACTACTATCTTGTGGAATGGGCAAGGATGCCCATTCTACCCTACTTATATTCTTCTAAGGCGCCTAAGTTCCGTATTTGAGGCCAAATTGTTGCTACTGCAATTACTACTAATATTGTTCCTACACCTCCAGCGACTACAGATACTACTGGTCCTAAAAATGCGGCTGCTAAACCTGACTCAAAACTTCCTAATTCATTCGATGCGCTAATAAATACGCTGTTAATTGCTGCTACTCTACCACGTAAGTTGTCAGGTGTACGAATTTGGACTAGGGTGTGACGAATTACGACGCTGATAGCATCTAAGGCGCCACTTAATAAAAGCATTAGTAATGATAACCAGTATGAACGCGATAATCCAAATATAATTGTGACTACTCCAAAGCCAACTACTGACCATAATAATGCTGGGCCTGCTTTACGTAATGGTGGTAAGTGTGCTAGTGTTACCGCCATAATCAAGGCGCCTATCGATGATGCTGCTTGTAAACATCCTAGTTCAAATGGTCCGACGTGCAAAATATCTTTAGCAAATATAGGAAGTAATGCTACTGCACCTCCTAATAATACGGCGAACATATCTAGAGATATTGCTGCTAATATTAATTGGTTGTCCCAAACGAATTTGGCACCTGATGCGAGTGCTTTGAAAGATATTCGTTCTTTGGAACGGGTGAATGCTGGCTCTTTAATCATTGCTGTTGATAGAAAACATAGCAATCCTGCTATCGCTGCCATGATATATACACCTGTGGCGCCTTTCATAACTGCAATTGCCATTCCTCCTAAAGCTGGCCCGACTACTGAAGCAAGTTGAAAGCTGCTACTATTCCAAGTTGCGGCATTTGTAAAGGCTGTTACGGGTATTAACTGAAATAATAAAGCGTCACTTGCTGGTTTGAGAAACGCTCTGGCAATCCCTGTCAAAATTAAAATCGCGTAAATTAAAATTATGGCGTTTTGTGTATGGGTATAAGAAATTACGGCTAAACCAAACGAACATAAAGCAAGTACCCCTACAGAAATTAACCATATCGGTTTACGACGAAAGCTATCTGCAACCTGACCTGCTATTAAAGTTAGCAAAATCATGGGTGTAACTTGTGCTAGTCCAATACGCTTGTTGCCATCAACAAAAGGATGATTCATAACTAATGAGAATCCTAAAGCCGCAGCTTTTTCGACTACCGTAGGATATAAATCTTCACCACCAAATGTCATTCGAGGTTGTGCGATGGCTGACTCCAACGCTCCTAAGTCTCGTACTCCCGATGCTCCTCCAGATTGATTAATAATTTGGCGATGCAGTGAAAGGACTTCTAGCAGTGATAAATACCGAATCATGCTAAACGCTTATATAAGTCAGTATTTTTTTGCAGTACATAGCCTGCAGCGCTCGTATAATCAGCTTGCGGATGATTCAGCCATTCGCTTATGCTAATGCGTAAAAACTCCTCCGGAGAAATGCCGAGTTCCCGTGCTAACTCTTGCATCTTCTCAAATTGTTGATCCGAAATGTTTATTGTTATGGAAGCCACAAGGAAAGCCTATAAAAGCTGATAAATTACTTGGTATCTTACTACTATAGCAGTTCTCACTCCCTTTGTCCTAGCCCAAGCTGTACTTGTGTCTAGCAGTTGAGGCGTTGAAAAGTGAACCACGAATGCATAAATTTATTGCTTGGGTGAAAAAACAAAATCTCCAAAAACGAGTAATTGTACATATCCCTTAAACTGACGCACGAGACGACATGGCGTAAAAACTACCAACTTAGATGCTGTGGTGCTACTACATCGTAAAAATAGCTAGCAAAAGTGACAGGCATCTGATTTTTTCATTGACTTTATGTTCAGTCATAAAGGATAGTATTCGGCGCCAAACAAGCGCGAGAATTGCTTTCTATCTTCGCAGAAACGACTCATCTATCCAACAATAGTTAATTTTTTGACAAAACATGTATATACATGTTTTTGATGAAATTTGTCTAATGTACACAAACTAAGAATATAAATTGGTAAGAAAAATGCCTAAATTCGATGAACATCCAACAGTCAAAAGTTTTTATAAAAAAGTTGCTAAGGTCGATGTTTTGCCGCAAACTACTACATTAGATGCAACTTTGCTGCGAGATTTATGTTTGGAGATGGGCGCCGATGATGTGGGGTTTATCGACATTGACCGACCAGAAATTACTAATTAAAAACAGGATATTTTTGCAGCTTTTAGTAGAGCAATCACAAGAGAGATGCTTCGTTCCTCAGCATGACAAAAGTATAAATTTTGTTTTAAGGTGCCTTTTTAACTTCTGATTTGGAGAAGACATCTTTTAGTAAGGTTAATCCTTGTTCTATTTGTGTTATTTCTTCTTTCGTTAAATCTTGTAGTATGTCTTTAATGTGCGCGCGTGTTTGTGACTGAGTTTGTTCAAAGTGTTGTTTACCTTGGTCTGTTATGTTTAGAACTACTCGGCGCCGTTCTTGGGGATGGTCGGCACGTTGTACGAAGTCACGCTGTACTAATCGTTCGATTGTTGTTGATGCTGTAGCGCATGTTACACCTAGATGCTCTGCAAGTTCTGATAATGAGGCGCCTGGGTTGCGTTTGAGAAATGCGAGTGTTCGCAGTTGTGGTATAGATAGAGACGCTGCGCTGTTTTCACGCATATCGGCTCGGATAAACCGCATTAGTAATGGAATAGTGTCCATAACCGAGGCAGCACATTTTTCTTCTGGTTTATCCGAACTCATGAGCTTGTTTTTCTCCTTGTTACATTGCGACTCTTGGATAAAGCCGCCCACAAATGTATGTTAAGCTTATTAATGTTAGCAGGAGAATTGCAAAGTCCCAAGCATAGCTGTAAAGACTAGCACTATTAACAAGCATGGCGCCACGCAAAGCATCAACCTCATAGGTTAAAGGGTTTAGGTGAGATATCCATTTTAACCACTGTGGCATTAAGGAGATTGGATAAATCGCGTTACTAGCAAAAAATAGTGGCATGGTGATTAACTGCCCTATTCCCGTCATCCGCTCGCGCGTTCTGACTACGCAACCAATAATTAATGAGAATGTACAAAAGCAACCTGCCCCTAATAGTACTATAGCCAGTACTTTGAGAAAAGCTATTGGGTTGAGATTAAGTTTGACACCTAATAAGAAAGATAGCCCGTAAATTATAAATACCTGAGACAAGCATCGCACACCACAAGCTATAGATTTACCTAAAACCATTGCCATACGGGGAGTGGGACTAGATAGTAATTTATGCACTATTCCTAAGTCTCGTTCCCAAATTAGCGCCATTCCTCCTGTGAATATTGCCACGAATAGAACGCTTTGAGCTAAAATTCCCGGCGCCATGAAGTCTAAGTAAGGTAAATTTCCTGTAGGAATAGCGCGCGTTCTGGTAAAAACTTGTCCAAAGATAAGTAGCCATAATGCAGGTTGAATGCTTCTTACTACTAAATCTGTCGGGTCATGTCGAAGTTTACGCACTTCTAACTCAGCAATAATCAGGGTTTTGTTAATTAACTCAGTTATTGCTTTGATACTATTATTAACCCAACCTTTCAGCGGTGCGTCTATTTCTTGCCGTTTCACGATAACTGACTCCAGATGCTAGTTGATCCCCGGTGTAATGAATAAAGACATCATCCAAGGTGGCGTTGTCTTTTTCTAAAGAAGCTTTTAAATCACTCGGCGCCCCAGTTACAACTACTTGACCCCGGTTCATAATTACAACTTGGTCACATAAATTATCCGCTTCTTCTAAAAAATGCGTAGTTAAGAATATAGTTGTGCCAAATTCTTCACGCAATTGTTGTACAAGCTGCCAAACTGTCGCGCGCGCTATTGGGTCGAGTCCCACAGTTGGCTCATCGAGAAATAAAACTTGCGGTTGATGTAATATAGATTGAGCAATTTCTAATTTACGAATCATCCCCCCTGAATAAGTACGTACTAAACGGTGCTGTACATCTTGCAAATTCATAAAAGCTAAAACATCTTGAATACATCGTTGCCGACGCTTAGACGCAATGTTATACAGCTTGGCAAAAATTAACAGATTTTCATAACCCGTTAAACTGCCATCCGCAGACAGCGCTTGTGGTACATAACCAATAGACTTTCTAACGTTTTCAGGTTGACGCGCTATGTCATACCCTGCTAAGTATGCCCTTCCTCCACTTGGTGGTAGCAAGGTAGTTAGCATTTTGATGACAGTACTTTTACCTGCTCCGTTTGGACCAAGTAAACCAAACACTTCACCCTGTTTTACCGATATATCCAACGAGTCCACAGCTACGAACTTGTCAAAGCGGCGCCTTAACCCCTCTGTTTCTAAGACGGTACTTGACGGCGCCCTCCTATGCTCGATTTTTTCTGTAAGCCTAATCACTTTATTCGCAACCCTAATAATTAGATTATCTAAATATTATTGTGATATGGATTACGAAGTCAAGTGTCTGTTTTTTAGCATCAGGCAACGCTTGTTTTTCAACCTTCTTTGTGTGATATTTCTATCTATCTAAACAACGGTAAGGCAATCGATTTACCGTATGATTAATCTTTCTGCATACGTATTTACCCTTAAAGGCTTAGTGTTTATGTTGATAAAATTATTTGCAGTACGAGTGCTAGGTAATTTAGTGGGTTTATTTCAAGAATTCCAACAGCAAAGAGCTCGTGTATTTATTGCAATGTTTGCGGTGGGATTCACTGTGGCATTTGCTTTGACGGCTTGTTCTGGTGGTGATAAAGCAGCACAAGAGGCGCCTGCGTCAAATCCAACGACAGCACAGAGCGGTGTTGTAATTAGAATTGGGTATCAAAAAGCGGCAACTGTGCTTTATGCATTAAAAGCAAAAGGAGATTTAGAGAAAGCTTTTGCGGCAAGTGGCGCCACTGTAACATGGAGTGAGTTTCCTGCTGGACCACCAATGTTAGAAGCTGTAAACGCAGGTAGCATTGACTTTGGCTATACAGGAGAGGCGCCACCAATATTTGCTCAAGCAGGTGATAATCCGTTTGTTTACGTTGCTTATGACCCTTGGGGTGCAAAAGCTGAAGGTATTATAGTTCCAAAAAATTCAAATATTTTGAAAGTTGCTGACCTTAAGGGTAAAAAAGTCGCTTTTGCGAAAGGTTCAAATACTAACTACTTAGTAGTTAAAGCTTTGGAAAAAGCAGGACTGCAATACAGCGATATTCAACCCGCTTTTTTAACACCTGCCGACGCGCGTGTTGCGTTTGAAGGTGGGAACGTTGATGCTTGGGCTATTTGGGACCCATTTCTTGCAGCAGCAGAAAAAGCTTTGGCGCCACGCTTATTAATAGATGCAACAGGACTGGCGCCGAACCGTGGATATTTTCTTGCTGCAAAAGCTTTCGCCGAAAAGAACCCAGAAGGATTGAAAACTGTTTTAGGTGAAGTTAAAAAAGTGAGTGACTGGGCAAAAAATAATTCATCTGAAGTCGCAAAGTTACTCTCAGCTGTACTAGGTATAGATGCTGCCGTACTAGAGACAGCAGAGAAGCGACGCGAGTATGACGTACTTCCACTTACTGAAGAAGTAATTCAGAGACAGCAAGAAATTGCTGATACATTCTACAGAATTAAACTTATTCCTAAACAAATTAACGTCAAGGAAGCTGTTTGGCAAGGAAATAAATAAGTACGCGATATATCAATACCAACGTAGAGACGCGATATATCGATATTAATGTAGAGACGCGATTAATCGCGTCTCTACTACTGTAAATCGGTCAAGATATAGTAGCACGCATTAAGCGTTACAAAAATTCGCGCTTATTTGGATTATTTTATGATTAGTGGAATTTTTGAGAATTGCATCGGGTCGCGCGATGTAGAAACTAGTCTCAAGTATTGAGCTGAGTTGGGGTATCGAGTCGTAAGTCAGGCACAATTAGAAGCGAGACAAGCAGAGTTACTTTATGGGTATGCATCAAATTTGACATCTTTTAGACTGCAAAATGGTAATTCATCACAGCATGGACTGATACGACTGATGCTATGGTCAGAACCATTGAATGAAGGTTTAGGCGCCACAAAACCATTAGTTATTGGTAGTCGTTGGTTTGCTTCACTAACAAAAGATATTTATACGGTTGCTGATGCTTTTGCTGATGATAAATCTAACGAAGGTAACTGGATAATTACTGAACCTGTACGCGCGATAGAAGGTGTTGGGAATGTGGGAAAGAGTTTGTATGAACGCTTTGTAGGAGTGCGGGAAATGTTTGTAATTGGTACAGAAACACGACAAGCATTTTTTCAACGATATAACTATAATCGTCCAGGTTATGGTACGGTAGAAGCAAGTTCTCCTTTAGCAGTAAGCGAAGGAACTCATTCAAGTTTAGTTATCGCTAACCACAGTTTGAGTCTTTTCTATGCAGAAGTTTTCGGACTTGTGCCAATGGAATTTAATGGTAAACGTTCTGGCTATCAAAATCCTTCAACTCGTCAAACTCTAATATTAGAAGAGGGACAAGAATTTTATGTATCAGCGTTTTGTCCACCGAAAGCAGTTGCAGGAGTTTTACAAGTATATAGTCCGCTGTATCCTAAACCAGACAAACGTGAATATGCTAAACCGGGTTCATTAGGATTATCTTTGTTTACTTATCAAGTTGATAATATCGCTGCTTTTCATGAACTTTGCAGTCGTAGCAGTGGAACCAACGTTACTCCAATTTTAAATAACGAATTTGGCGAACTTTCCTTTGGACTAGTGGTGCCGGATGGAACATACTGGATAATAATTGCACAACAGTAAAATTATCAGGTTTAATTTGTGTTAGAACTTTATAGCTATTATCGTTCAACAGCATCCTACCGAGTTAGGATTGCACTAGAGCTAAAAAAGATTCCCTATCTTTATAAGAGTGTTGCTAAATTACGAAAAAATGACCTAGAGTTTACGATAGAGTACAGCCGAATTAATCCTCAAAAAATGGTCCCAACTCTGGTTGATGGTGATGCTATTATTACTCAATCTTTAGCTATTATTGAGTATCTAGAAGAACGTTATCCTCAACCAACGCTTTTACCCAGTGATGTTTTAGCAAAAGCTTATGTTCGTCAAATAGCACTGTTAATAGCTTGTGATATTCATCCTTTGAGCGTGATGAGAGTACGTAAGTTTTTTACTTCAACAATGGGTTTTAGCTTCTCACAAAAAATGAGTTGGTATCGTCACTGGGTAGACGAAGGTTTAAAAGCTTTAGAAGAAATTTTGAGTAACAGTAAATTTCGGGGTAGCTTCTGTCATGGAGATGAACCAACAATTGCAGATGCATTCTTGGCGCCTCAAGTTTACAATGCTGAAAGGTTTCAATGTTCTTTATCTTCATATCCAATCATTCGTCAAATCAATGAAGTATGTATGAATCATCCTGCATTTATTGCTGCTCAACCGCATTTACAACCAGATGTTTCAGAATACAGTCCTAACGATGAATATTAAAACATTAATATAATGATACAAATCCGTAAAGCATACTCAACTGAAGCATCTAAAATTACTCAACTAGGTATTCGTTCCAAACTTTACTGGGGTTACAACTTGGAACAAATGAGTGTTTTTGTACAAGAACTCACGCTACAACCAGATGCTATCGCAGCGTTAAATACGCATGTTCTGGAACTGTATGATGAAATTATTGGCTACTATAACTTGTTGCCACATGAACAAACAGTAGAGTTGAAGCATTTATTTATCGAACCGATACATTTTCGGCAAGGTTTCGGTAGTAAGCTTTTAAAACACGCGCGTAGTACTGCTGTCTCTCTTGGTTTTCGGCAGATGATTATTTTAAGCGACCCAAATGCAGAAGCGTTTTACTTAAAACATGGTGCCCAATTAGTTCAGTATATTCAATCGAGCATTCGTGGGCGCCTGATCCCGCTTCTAAAAATTCAATTAGAATAATCATCTAAATATCACGTTTTTGAAGTACCTGACTTAAACTTCCATTTCATGTACGCCTCAACCGAATCAAAATACTGTAAGATACCGTCTAAGCCTTCAGGTCTACCTTTCAAATAACCTTCCATATAAACAGAGTCTTGCATTTGTGGTAATATTCCAGCATCGCGATGCCTTAAGCCTTGTTCATATCGGGTGTTAATAAAGTGATTAAACATAAAATCTCCTTATCCCTACAACTCTATTGTGCGATATCTTGCTTGATAACAGCAAATGTTCTTTGTTGTTAAATCAATAAATTAAATTTATTGAAGTTTGGAGTGATCCCAATACTGCTCGGTTAAGGAAAAAAGTGGGTAAAACAAGGGAAAATCTGTTCGCGTTTTAATAACGAGAACATAATTTCTTTAATTATATTTATTTTTTCTCTTTGAGACTTTCATATAAGTCCACCCAGTTTTGCCTGAGAGAGTCAATACACGATTGCAAGTAATCGATTTGAATTCTCCTTGCCACAGAGATTACAGCGTTGATATGAGCCGGAGTACCAGCTTTGCCTAAATGCTTATATTTAGTTAGTTTTTCGGGTTGAGTCGCCGGAAAAATAGGTT
Source organism: Calothrix sp. PCC 7716 (assembly GCF_019977735.1). GTDB lineage: Bacteria > Cyanobacteriota > Cyanobacteriia > Cyanobacteriales > Nostocaceae > Dulcicalothrix. The sequence goes on from NZ_AP025018.1 coordinate 10,117,719, forward strand.
CAGTTGCATGTAATTTATAGTACCAGTAAGTACCTCTTTGACCGCGCGCTTGGTAACGAAGAACGCAACAACCAGGTGGCGCCACTTCCCCACTAGCTTTGATTTGTTGGATTTGCAACTGTAAAGTCGCAATCCCTTGTTGCAAGAGTTCAGCCCTGTTTATGATGTCATCTTGTTTTGTTGTCATTATTCGTAAAGTAGCTTTGTTCTCGTATTGGTAACGAGAACATATAGAAGTTTAATATTATTTTACAACAAAAAAGATATTAATCAAGAGATGGTGCGAATGCCGTTGATAAATTTTGACGTACAAAATTACTGTATAGCCCCTGAACAACTGCTCGGTGCTATAGAACAAGTGATTTCAGAAAAAGATGTTGAATTAGCCATTACTGTTACTTCTTCGTCTGAGCAAAGACAACGAATACTTCCTACCTCATATCTTGCACCTAACGTAAAAACCCGTATAAAGCCAATTAGAGATGGTAAAACTATAACCAAAAGATAATTTTATTACCTAAGTATGAAAGAACATATTTTTGACTACGAGGCACCATATTAATACGTATTTTAAAGCTGAATTTTCATTTGATAATGGCGCCATTGAATTGAAAAATACATACAAATATACTGTTAGCAGTAAGTGATAATGAATTTAATTTGCATTGTGGCGCCAAAACATGAGAAAAAGGGCGTTGAAGTTTATATGAATAAGCAAGAAATATGGTTTCAATTCTTGCCCACGCCCAAAATCTAGTTTACACTTTGCTGTCATTGATGCCTTCTACCTACCAACAAGAAAATCTCGAAGCGATGTTTGGGATGTTTTTAGAGGCACAAGGTTATCCTCTACCTCAACACAGTAAAAGTAAGTCAGCTAGCGCCTTAAGCAGATTTCTCAACGTTTATAATTGGTCAACTAGAGGTGTGATTCGCACTGCCCGTAACCGTATTATTAAGGAGATTTTATCTGAGCGTTCGTTGGGGCGCCAACCATTTTTACAAGTTATTATTGACCTAACAACTTTGGAGAAAGCCGGAAAATTTAAGGGGCTTGAAAGCTTAATCAGCGTTTACCACGGAAAACGAGGTATGCATTTGGTTGTGGTGTACTTAGTTGTTGGTCGGTGGCGAATACCCTGGAGCTTCCGTGTTTGGAGGGGGAAAGGCGCCACTTCCCCAGCAAGATTAGGATTAAAAATGGTTAAATCTTTACCTAAAAAATTAACCAAGCACTTTAAAGAGGTAATGGTTTTAGTAGATACAGGCTTCGGCAGTATCCAATTTATACACGGTGTTCGAGAGAAAAAATTTCACATAATTGCTGGCATAGCTTGTACCCGTAAGTTAGTTGATGGGCGCAGTGTCGCCCAATTACACAAACGAGGACAGCAACTTTACCTTCAGGGTTTAAAATTTCCTGTCTATATATCCTGGTATTATTTTAAGCGTCATGACGGTAAGTATGAGAAACGATTTGTTATTTCAACCAAAGCCCTCAAAGCAAGCACTATTTCTTGGTGGGGTAAACGAAGATGGCAGATAGAGGGTTGGTTTAAAACCGCAAAACACCGTTTTGGATTACATCGCTTTGGACAAGGAACCCTCCTAGGGGTTTATCGCTGGTTAGTGTTGTCCCTGATATCTTATGTTTTGGCACATTGGGCTTATTTATCGACATCGGGCGCCAACGGCGACTTACCTGACTGGGGTGAAGCAGCAGAAATTGCATTCCAAACTATATTTCCCCATTTAGTAGTGTTACTTCTTTTACAACATATCGAACAGATGAGAGACTTGCTACTGAGTCAAGGAATTGACATCCAAATTTCCAGGTGCAAGATATGAGGTAGAGGATCATCTATTGGGTTCAAATGTTTGTAAAGCTTCAGAAGTGCTGGCAATTCATGTTGCTGAACCTTACGTATCGAAATATTCATATTTGTATACTCTGTCTAGGGTTTGCTGAAAAAGGAAGAAAAGCTTACATTCTCAGATTATCAAAAATGCTGCCCGTGATTTCATTGAATGGAGAAGACCTGATTTTACTTTAATCCCATTCAGCAGTTTTAATATTGCAATGTTCTGCAACTAATCGAACCAATGACTCAAACTTATGTGTATTCAGTTGGTTGCTCACAAAAATCCATTCATCTGAAGGATTAGTATTTATAATTGAGGATAAGAGATGTTGTTTAAAGGAGATTAATACTTTTTATTTAGCATCAATATTTTTCAATTTTAATAATGCTTCTTTCACAGCTTCACGGACACTATTATCTTCATCTTCTAGAAGTTGTGAAAGTGGCTCTATTGCTTTCATATCTCCAACCTCACCCAATGCCCAAACCGTTATTGTTTTAAGATGACTTTCACTATCTTGGAGTATTTTAAGAAGAAAATCACTTCCTCTCTTATCTTTTAGCTGTCCTAGAGATTTCGCTGCATGAAATTTTGTAGAATACAATAAATTATCAAAGTCTTCACCCTCTAAAGCATTAATGATACCTGGCACAGCTTTATTATCACCTAACTCACCTAAAATTTTTATTATTTTAGTTAGTCCTGTCATACATCTGCTACTGTCATTTTAGCAATGCTATAAAGTGAGAAAAAATTGTCTTTGACCTCTTTATCTATCAATCCTTGTTTATCGTCTAATTTTTTTAATTTATTGAATATAATACTAACTATTTTAGAAGTATTTTGAGTTGCAAAGTCGGAAAATTTTTCTACCATTAGTTGCATAACCTCATTTAACATAAATAAATCAAAGTGCTGTACTTGCTTGTTTATATAATCTAAAACTTTTCCTTTGTCTGTATCAAATAGTACACTTAATGCGGCGGCTTGTAAGTAATAATCACCTTTTAAAGTAGACAAAATTTGCCAAGCCACAACAGAAGCTTGGTTGCTATCGCGCGCAGATAGTTCTGCCAACGCATAATTGGCAATATATAATTCATCGCATAAAGCAAGTTTTACTAACATATCCTCTGATATGTTACTATATTCTATATCTGAAGCATCCATCAACATAAATAAGTCTAATTCATCAAATTTCATACTTAAACCTTTTTTGTATAACTAAAAAAATTGGGGTTAGCCTTCAAAGTGAAGAGTTGTTAGATATATACTACCGTCCTCTAGTATTTTCCACGTACTTACAACCTTTAGAACACCAGCGGGGGCATCCAGTCGGCTGGAATAGCGAATAAGTGTTTCATTTGTTATTTTAGCTCCTACATCTAGCAAGTGGGATATTATTTTGTTACCATTCTCAACTGAATCTATTATACCAACACTCAGAAGGGCATTGAGATTTCCCTGAGAACGTTTATAGTTATATTCAGGTCCTTCCTTTAAGAACTTTAATCTTTTGACTTTAACCTCATCTTTACTAAACGCGCTTTGATTAAGTTTCCTTTCTAGCTTAAGATTCTCTAATTCCTCTCGTTCGCTAAATTCGACTTTACCCATTCCGAAAATAAAAACCTTCTTAATAGGGACTAAAACAGAACCTCTTTTAGCGCAGTCAATCTTTTGATCATTAGGTGCTTTAATCTCTACAATGTCAAACATCTCTTACTTCTTGCTGTCCTTGCCTGGTAGATATCAGATTCTAAATGATATGCTTTGACAACAATTTTTTCTAGTTCAAATGAATCAATTTATACATGTCCATAACAAATATTTACTTTTGTGAGGTTGAACTGTTGAAAATATATGTAGGGGTTGCTGAAAAACTCCACAAAACGAATTTGGACGCGCTCGCAGTACAAAAATGCTTGTTTCGGAGATTGGCTTACAAATGCAGCCCTAATTTTTCCACCCAAATGCACGGATTTTGAGCCTTTAGGCGCCCTAAGCTTGTACCTACTTGGAATCAAAATGCTTGAAACCCTTGCATGGTAAAGGTTATAGTTATATTCAGCAAGCCCTATGTAGAGACTTGGCTTTGTCTGCTTCGTAACTTTCTAGGTAAACTCTTATTGTGGCGCCTTGTGTTCCTGTTCCTGATAAACGGAAAACTATGCGTGAACCATTGGTAAAACCTATACAAATTCCTTGGTTTGTGCTGACGCTGTTATCTATTCGGTTTGTGTAACTAAAGTTGTCGCTGTAGTCTACTTCATAGGCGCCGTATTTTTGACCTACTAAACTAGAAGGAGTGCAGATTCAACAGGTAAATTCAATCTCTACGCGAATATAATTTTTACAACTTATATAGGACTGCTATATGCTCTATCTATTAATGTAGGAATACAATCACTCACATCTAATTCTGCTGCTAAATCAACATCTTGCTCAAATCCTTTTTCAAGAAGTTCTATTCCAGAGCCACATTGCTTGAGAAGAGATTTTAAATTAGGTTGAGCATAGCGATAAGCTGCAAGTGCAATTTGTGCGTCTGGTGATAAGCTTCCTTGTAGATAACTGATGATGGCGCCTGCTCCAATCAAATCCTCAAACGAGGGGCGGAGACTACCATCTTCCCATTTTTCACCTGCTGGAATAACGGCGATACGGCGCCCATATTTGGTTGCAGAATTAGCGACAGCTCGACAATTTCTCAAACAACCAGCCAAAGTTGGAGTCTCTCCTGTTCCCAAACTAAGAGAGGAACCATTTGGTGAAGGAAGTACCAGTCGAGTGTTCTCAGGTATTTGACTTAAGGATGCGGGAGAAAGTGAATAACCACTACCTCCCCTTTTAGTCGCTAATTGGGCGTTCACAGATTTAGCAAATATAGATGCCGATTCATTGTTCCAATCGCAGGGGAAAACAATAGCTTTCCGACTATTAGCAATTTCAATGCAAGTCGAAAATGAAAGAATGTCAACAATAATAATGACATCACTAATCGGAGCTAATTGCTCAACTCCTTTTTTTCCCCACTCGCACCTGATATCAAAGCTAGATTGATTATAGAAAGTCATGTATTATGAATATTATTGTTCGTACATAACTTGAATACCTTTACCTAAATTCATAGACAAGAATAAAATTATTTGCTGGCATATCAATTTTTTCTTTTAGATCAAGATTATATTTATAGGCAGCATTATTTATATCTGTAACATCTTTTAATCCCCATTCTGGTACTCCAGAAGAAAGTAGAGTTTTGTCAAATTCCTCATTGGATGAAGTTGTATTCTTTCCATTGACTTTAAACGGCCCATAAATGTATAAAGAACCCTGCTTGCTCAAATGCTGTGCTGCACAATTAGCAACTCCATCAGCAATGGAAATAGGCGCCACCTGAAAAAGGTTGATACAAAATATTACATCAAATTTTTTATTATTCAGTGATAACCAGGTTGACGGTTGAGTTAAATCGAGATTGATTGGAGGTTAGACATTTTTGGCATTTGTCTGTTGTATCAAACTTTGGATGTTTTCAAATACGTCTTGGTCGAAATCCGAGGGTTGAAAATTCAAGCTTTGAAAGTGAGGTGCAAAGTAATGGATGTGCATTCCACTTCCTGTAGCTAATTCTAGAACGTTACCTTCTTGGGGAAACTTTTGTTTAAACACTTCTAAAATTGCGTCGCGATTACGATTTCCTGCCCAGGCAACGTAGGGACTTAGTGGATAAGGGTCAAGTGGGGGTTTTTCTAATAGTGACATTTGTTACTCCAATGTGATTTTTGATCCCCCCTAACCCCTTAGTAAGGGGGAACAAGAGTTATTTAAAGTTTTTATTCTAGTAGATAAAAACAAACAAATTCTTAGCCCCCCTTATTAAGGGGGGTTGGGGGATCAAAGAGAATCTGCTGAATAAAAAGGAGAATTCATACCAATACTTGCTTTCTCCGTAACATCACCGTCAAAAAGCTTCACAGTCAGATTACCATTGATTTGTTTTGCAAATGGAATCAATAAATTTTCAATATAATTTTGGGCATTCTCTACAGAATCAAACTCATAAAAGCCTCCCACTTGATTCGTATTGATAGCGCTTAACCATGTTTTAGATTTTAAACCAGAAAATTTTTTCATGTCATGATTAATTGGAACCCAATCAATTTCGCTGAATGGAATTGACACTTGATACTCAGCGTAAACGAACACTTTACTTACAGGCATGATTTACCTAAAAGTTGTACATAGTGATGATTTTCTTTGATAATACACTTTATATGTTAACTTACCGTATAATAATAAAAATCCTTAATAAATAAGAAGCGTTGTAAGAATTAATGCAACTACATAGTCAGTGGAGAATCTATGGCAGCGCAAGAAATTATTGGTGGTGGCGCCGTTAAGCTTTATGTTGAAGAAACTGGGAACCCTAACGGTAGACCAATTCTATTTATCCACGGTTTTTCTCAAAGTAGATTGACTTGGCGCCAGCAATTTAACTCTGAGCTAAGTAACAAATTTCGTTTAGTTGCCTTAGATTTACGTGGTCATGGGTTATCAGAAAAACCCCACAATGCATACGGTGATTCAAATTTGTGGGCTTCGGATATTCAAGCAGTAATTACCACTTTAGGTTTGGAGCGCCCTATATTGAGTGGTTGGTCTTATGGTGGTGCAATAATTAGTGATTATGTACGAGTTTATGGTGATGCACAACTGGGAGGAATTCACTTTGTTGGCGCCTTAACTAAATTAGGTGATGAACTAGTTCCACTTTTAGGAAAAGACTTTGTTGCTCTTGTCCCTGGCTTTTTCTCTAATGATGCAAGCGAGAGTTCAAAAGCACTACAAAAACTGGTACGACTAATAACTTATAAAGAGTTGCCACCATCAGAATTTTATTACACATTAGGATATAATACGATTGTGCCGCCGTATGTAAGGTCAGGTTTACTATCACGTTCTCTAAGTAATAACGATTTACTACCTACCTTCAAAGCACCTGTATTAATTACTCACGGTCAACTCGATGAAATTGTTTTACTCGAAGCAGCTAAGGAACATGCTGAATTAATTCCTCATGCCCAGCTTTCTATTTATCCTGATGTCGGTCATGCTCCATTTTGGGAAGATAGTAAACGTTTTAACCAAGAATTGCACGATTTTGTCACAAATAACTCATAAATTATGTCAGCTACTGCTTTAATTGTCGGCGCCGGAAGTGGTTTGAGTGCATCCTTAGCGCGTGTCTTTGCTAAAGAAGGTTTTACTGTTGCTTTGGCTTCACGACAACCTGATAAACTTAGTAAATTATCGGCTGAAATTGGAGGCGGCAGTTTTGCAGCAGACGCTTCAAAACCCGACGAAGTAAACCAATTATTTAATGATGTTGAACAAAAATTAGGGGCGCCAAAAGTTGTAATTTATAATCCAAGTTGGCGCGTTCGAGGAGCATTTATCGAACTTGACGCTGCGGATGTTGCAAAAACACTGGAAATTACAGCATATGGAGGCTTTTTAGTTGCTCAAGCCGCAGCTAAACGACAATTAGAATTAGGTTCAGGAGCCATTTTCTTTACAGGTGCTTCCGCAAGCGTTAAAGGTTATCCACAGTCGGCGCCATTTGCAATGGGTAAATTTGCACTGCGAGGTCTAGCACAAAGTATTGCCCGTGAACTGGCGCCAAAAAATATCCATGTAGCACATTTTATTATTGATGGCGCCATTCGCTCCGAAACTCGACAAGAATCACCTGACAAACCAGATAGCTATCTTGACCCAGATGCAATTGCTCAAACTTATCTGAATATATGGCGCCAACCTCGCAGTGCTTGGACATGGGAAATTGAATTACGTCCTTGGGTAGAGACATTTTGATGTAAAAAATTGGATTCTGGTACAACAGTGAGGTATTGACTGTGTTAAAAATAATTCTACCAACGGAACTCGCTGATAAAGTCGAGCCACTTTTGCCGCAAGATATTACATCTATTCGCGTAAGCCCTGAAGGTGAATTTGATGGTGATATTAGTGATGCTGAAGTCTACTTCAATGGATTTAAATTAAAAAATACGACACTTCATAAAGTACTAGCAGCAGCACCGAAGATTCGCTGGCAACATACACCAAGTGCAGGTGTGAATCATATTCTTACACCTACATTTTTAGAACGTGATATAACTTTGACTAACGGTTCAGGAGTTCACGCTATACCTATTGCAGAATTTGTGCTGAACTTCATGCTTTACCATGCCAAGAATGTCCAAAAGTTGCAAAGTCTCCAAGCAGACCGCTATTGGTACAAATGGTTTGAGTTACAAGAGTTATATAACAAAAATGTATTAATTCTTGGTACAGGAAACATTGGTAAAGAAATTGCCTCCCGCGCGAAAGCTTTTGGTATGAATGTTTGGGGTAGTCGTCGTAATCCTGAATCGTTACCTAATTTTGATAAAATAGTAGGCGCCGACTCATGGCAATCTCTTCTTCCAGAGGTTGATTATTTAGTAGTTGCCACTCCCCTAACACCAGAAACCAAAGGTTTAATTAACGCTTCGGTACTGCGGTCACTACGTCCGAGTGCCTACTTTATTAATATAGCTCGCGGCGCCATTGTCGATGAAGAAGCACTACTTACCGCACTACGCGAAAACTGGATAGCAGGCGCCGGACTAGATACATTTGTTACGGAACCTCTACCCCCAGAAAGTGCTTTTTGGTCATTACCTAATGTATTTGTCACACCACATAACTCCGCTCTGACACCACAACTTTATGACCGGATTGTATCATTGTTTCTTGATAATTTAAATCGTTATAAAACTAGTCAGCCGTTACATAATGTGGTAGATAAACAGATAGGTTATTAGATAATTAACTAGGGTGTAAAATTATGTTCGAGCCGAGATATGGAATTTGGATTCCAGTTTATGGTAATTGCGGCGCCATGAATCATCCAAATGAACCCCGTAATGCTAGTTACGACAGAGCAAAGTATTTGATTCAATTAGCAGAAGAATACGGATTTACAACAAGTCTCATTGCAGAACATATAATTAACCCTAGGAATCAAGAATTAGACCAGCTAGAAACATGGAGTACCGCAGCAGCTTTAGCAGAAGCTACAAACTCAATCGAAATTATTGCCGCAGTAAAACCTTTGCTATTTCATCCAGTAGTCTTAGCAAAAATGGCATTAAACATTGATGCCATTAGCAAAGGAAGGTTTTCAATAAACCTGGTTAGTGCATGGTTCATGCCAGAATTGCAAAAATCCGGCATACCTTTTCTTCCTCATGATGAACGCTACCGTTATTCTCAAGAATGGATAGAAGTAGTTAAAGCGTTATGGAGTGGAGAAAAAATTAATCACGTCGGCTCATATTTTAATATTACCGATTTGTGTTTACGCCCGCGTCCAGTCGCACAACCTCATCCGCGCGTATATTTAGGGGGAGAATCCGAAGCAGCCAAAAATCTCGCTGTAGAATCAGCAGATGTATTTTTCTTAAATGGGCGCCCTTTAGAAGTTATAAAAGAAACAATTACAGATATTAATAAACGTCAACGTCTAAAATTAAAACCTTTACGGTTTGCAATGTCAGCTTTTGTAATTACTCGACCAACAGACACCGAAGCACAAACAGAATATAAATATCTTTTTGAACTGACCAAACAAGATGATAGAACCGAGCTAATAAAAGGTATTGAAAAAGAAGTAGTAATGTTCAAAAACATGGCAAATTACCCAGGTGTAGGAAGTAATGGAGGTACAGCAGCAGGACTAGTGGGAAATTATGACACAGTAGCAGTAAAAATTGCTGAGTTTGTTGAAATAGGCATCGATACATTTATGCTGCAATTCCAACCCTTTGCCTCAGAAATGAAACGATTTTATGAAGAAATAATGCCGCGAGTACAACATTTAAATTCGATATTTTCATCTCATATTAAAAGCCATCATTAGACATTTATCGCTATGCCGTGACAACAGCAACTAAAATTCATTCGCGCTCAATCATTTCTACCAATGCTCCCATATTTCCTCTTCAGTAAAACCAAGTTATCGAAAATCTATAAGAAAGGCACTTAATTATTATTATACTCTTGCTGCAAAAGAGACATAATTATTAGGGAATCATATTTATTTCCTGTTTTTAAGCATTCGCGGAGTATTCCTTCAACGACAAAACCAGCCGTCTTGTAAATTGATTGCGCGCGAAGATTTTGCAATTTTACATCTAACCACAACCGATGCGCCTTATAATTATTGAATGCTAACTCCTTAATCATTTCTATTGTTGCTTTTCCATAACCCTTGCCTTTTTCTGTAATAACGATTCTACGTAATTCAATCGCATTATCTACATTAGTCAGACCAGCTAAAATAACATAGCCAACTTTTGTTTCCTTTTGCACAATTAGATGAAGACTATCAGGAGTATTAATTGCTTGTAAATGTTTTTCGCGTGACCAGGTAATTATGTACTGACGGTTTTCCTCATTGTTTTCAGCACTTAGAATATAATCAAGATCAACTTCTTCAGTTTGGCGTAGACGAAGAACCATTATTTTTACTTAATGATTAGAATTATTCGTTTGTAGAGATTTGCGAAGCGTTGTAAATGCGAGAATACCTACAACAGTCAAATAAATACGTTGTAGCCATGAATTACTCAAGCTCAGGCTAATATTTCCTCCAACAATTCCACCGATAAACATAGCTATACCAAGAATTATACCTAGTTTATAATCAACAACGCCCTGTGTTATAAAGATTTTTTCAACTTCCTTTTATTCAACGGTTTTTATTTTCCTTTCAAACGTCAATTTACTGCTTACGCTGTTGAGTAAAAAATTATATACAGGTTTTCTAATTTTTAAAAGTACGTTCAGACATAGTTTGGGTTGAGGAACGTTCAGCTAGTGTGCCGAAGACAAAACCCAACAAAATCAGGTAAATGTTGGGTATCGAGGCGCCTCCACCCAACCTACAGATTCTCAAAACCTACGCAGTATTGGAAAGATTCTTAATTACCTATCCGTTACATCCGTTATATCCGTTGCTAGTTAACGCGCTCTAAAGTCACCTTCTATGTACTAAAGCTGTACAAAAACAAACTATCTATACATGTCAACTCTGGTAAAATAGCGGTTTTTTTGCGAATAACACGTAAATAATTAAACAAATAGGTATTAATATTTACATTTAATAGCATTTTACTGGGGGATATAGTAAACAAACCCCAGTAAAAAAGAAGATAAAATTATAACCACCAGTAAAACAGCCCCAGTAATTAAAATAAATACTAACAGCATCTTAGAGATTCTACCCTTCGGGAAAACTACCCTGCGGGAAAACTACCCTGCGGGAAAACTTCGTTTACGTTTACGTTTACGTTTACGTTTACGCTTCGCTCAACTCAGAATGACATTTCTCACCCGTTTTCACTATACTCTCTTATCTCTGTGCCCTCTGTGTCTCTGTGGTAAATAAATATACTTAAATCTTAAGACAAGCGCGGGTAGCAAAGTATCAATATATTTAGATTATCAAACAATTAGTATTTCATAAACTTAGATAATCATATACTTTAGTTACAAAGGGCTTGAACTTTCACCAAGGGTTGTGCAATACTACTATGTAAATCACCATAAAATTGGTCGATAAACAGTATTTTACATAGCCAGCGTAGATATTAGATATCAAAATATTAAGCTTTTTAGCTAAGGGGTGAGGCTTGTGGGCATAAATCAATTAATTTTAGAACAACAATCTAATAATGCTTCTGACTTAGATTTACAAGCGGATATTCTAGTTATTGGTGGTGGTCCAGCAGGAGCATGGGCAGCTTTAAGTGCGGCTTCTTCTGGAGCTAAAGTAGTTTTGGTAGATAAAGGCTACTGCGGCGCCAGTGGTTCAACGGCTGCGGCTGGTACTACTGTATGGTTTGAACCTTCAGGAGAACAACGCGCGCAAGAAATAGCCAAGCGGCAAAGGGTAGGAGGGTTTTTATCAGAACTTTCTTGGATGGAAAGAGTTTTGGAGCAAACTCATACAAATTTGTATCAGTTAGGAAATTGGGGTTATCCTTTTTCATTAGACCAGCAAGGTCAACCTTATTATCCTTCACTCCATCAAGGCGCCGAGTATATGCGTCTGATGCGTAAGCAAATTAAAAAAGCTGGTGTGCAAATTCTCGACCATTGTCCAGCTTTAGAATTATTAGTAGACTTAGAAGGTGCAGTTGCTGGAGCTTGTGGAATTAGGCGCCAAAATGGTGGAAGATGGCGAGTAAAAGCAGCATCTGTAATTATTGCTACTGGTGGTTGTGCTTTTTTGAGCAAAGCTTTAGGTTGTAACGTCCTAACTGGGGATGGTTATTTAATGGCAGCAGAAGCTGGGGTTGCAATGTCGGGTATGGAATTTTCTAATATCTACGGACTAACTCCGGCATGGTCATCTGTGACAAAAGGCGCCTATTATCGTTGGGCAACATTTACCTATGAAGATGGAACTGAAATTGAAAACGCGACTTTCGGGAAACGCTCTACTATCGCCAAAGTACTATTAACTCAACCTGTATATTGCAGCTTGCACAAAACTCCCGAAGAAGTAAGAACATGGATGCGAACTATCCAACACAATTTCTTCTTGCCTTTTGAACGCACTGGTATTGACCCATTTACCCAACGCTTTCCTGTAACATTACGTTTAGAAGGAACCGTTCGAGGTACTGGTGGAATTCATATTATAGATAACTCCTGCGCGACTTCAGTCCCTGGACTTTATGCAGTTGGAGATGCAGCAACACGAGAATTTGTAGCAGGCGCCAGCAGTGGAGGTGGTAGTATAAATGCAGCTTGGGCAATGTCTTCTGGATATTGGGCAGGTTTAGATGCGGCGAAATATGCTTTATCACTTGGAAATAAAGTAAATGAACGAGAAGTTCAAGGAGTTGGCAAAGCAGGAATTTGGTCGGATAGTAATTTTGCTCCCCAAGAAGTTATCGGCGCCGTTCAAGCTGAAGTTTTGCCTTATGACCGTAATTTATTCCGCACAGAACATAATTTAAAAGATTCTCTCAAACGCTTAGATAATTTGTGGCATTCTGTTAAATATAGTGGCGCCGCAAGTGAAGACCAAGCATTGCAAGCACGGGAAGCGGCGGCGATGGTTGCAACATCTCGATGGATGTATAATTCTGCACTAATACGTACAGAAAGCCGTGGTATGCATGAACGCCAAGATTACCAAGAACTTGACCCAAATCAGCAATATAAGCTACTTAGTGGTGGCTTAGATACAGTTTGGGTAAAACCTGAGCAGCACTTTAGAAATAAGGAGTTAGTGACACTGTGATTGAATTAGTAAGTGAATCTCGCTGTATAGAATGTAATCTTTGCGTCACCGCCTGCCCTACAAATGTTTTCGATAAAGTACCAGGAAAGGCGCCTAAAATCGCACGTAAAAGTGATTGCCAAACTTGTTTCATGTGCGAATTATATTGTCCAGTAGATGCATTATATGTAGCTCCCCAAACTGATGAACTAGTCGAAGTAGACGAACAAACTTTAATCAAAAATGGTTTACTTGGCAGCTATCGAGAAGATATCGGTTGGGGCAAAGGAAGAACACCTGGCGCCTCTAAAGAAATGTCCGCATATTATTTCCCATTATTAAGCAATAGAAATTTACCTAAAACTTCATCTAATTAAATGAATAACCAATCAATAGACCTAAAATTAACTGCCGATGTCTTAATTATTGGTGGTGGGCCAGCAGGAACTTGGGCAGCATTAAGTGCAGCTACTAGTGGAGCAAAAGTAATTTTAGTAGACAAAGGTTACTGTGGCACAAGTGGCGCCGCAGCAGCTTCGGGAAATGGTGTTTGGTATGTGCCTCCTGACCCAGAACAACGGGAAACTGCAATGGCTAGTCGTGAAGCAATGGGAGGATTTCTTGCTGACCGTAACTGGATGACGCGCGTACTAGATAGAACCTATGATAATATTCAATCTCTAATAAATTGGAACTATAACTTTCATACAGACCACAATGGGCAAGTAGTTTATCGCTCTTTGCAAGGACCAGACTACATGCGCTTCATGCGACAAAAGATTAAAAAAGCGGGTGTCAAAATTTTAGATAACAGTCCCGCTTTAGAATTGCTAGTAGATTTAGAAGGGGTTGTTGCTGGAGCAGCAGGTATTAACCGTCAATCTAACTCACGTTGGCAAGTCCGCTCTGGGTCTGTAGTAATTGCAACAGGTGGTTGTGCTTTTTTGAGTAAAGCCCTAGGTTGTAATGTATTAACAGGCGATGGGTTGCTGATGGCAGCAGAAGTAGGCGCCGATTTTTCTGGTATGGAATTTTCTAATGCTTATGCTATTTCTCCTGCCTGGTCTTCTGTCACCAAAACTCGTTTTTACGATTGGGCATCTTTTACATACGAAGATGGTACGGTAATTGAAGGCGCCGGTTCTAAACGTGGTCGCTCTGTAATTGCCAAAACTTTACTAACGCAACCAGTATACGCGCGTCTTGACCAAGGTGTGGATGAAGAAACGAAAGTATGGATGCGCGCGTCTCAACCAAATTTCTTTGTTGTGTTTGACCGCGCGGGAATAGACCCATTTACACAAAGATTCCCTGTTACACTACGTTTGGAAGGAACAGTACGCGGTACGGGTGGAATTCGGATTACAGATTATACTTGCGCCAGCTCCGTTCCTGGTTTATATGCTGCTGGAGATGCTGCAACTAGAGAATTAATCTGTGGAGGATTTACAGGTGGAGGTAGCCACAATGCAGCCTGGGCAATGTCTTCCGGTTATTGGTCAGGTCAATCAGCTGCTGCCTATGCACTTAGTTTAGGAGATACATCGCAACGTCCAGTACAAGGAGTTGGAAAAGTTGGATTATCCTATACAGGAAATCAAACTTTATTCCCAGAAGAAATAATTACCGCAACCCAAGCAGAAGTTTTCCCTTATGACCGCAACTTATTCCGCACAGCAACAGGTTTAAATGAATCTCTAGAAAGACTAAATAAGCTTTGGCAAGAGATTCGTAACAGTAAAATAACCACAGATAATCAAATTGTGCGCGCGCGTGAAGCTGCGGCAATGTTAGCAACTGCTCGTTGGATGTACAGCAGTGGTATACAGCGTCAAGAAACCAGAGGAATGCACAAACGCGAAGATTTTCCTCTTCTTGACCCTAACCAACAACACCGTTTAATTAGCGGTGGTTTAGACACAATATGGGTAAAACCAGAGCAAACATCTGTGAGCAAGGAATTAATTAGCGTGTAATTTTTTAGTTAAGCAGGAAGATTATCATGACTATTGCACTAGAACGTCCTAAGAAAAAAACACGTTCAGCAGAAATTCGTGAACAACTTGGATATCCCATCATTGATACTGATGTACATACCCAAGAATTTCCCCCAGCATTTTTAGACTATCTAGAGCAAGTCGCAGGCGCCGCAATTGTAGAAAAGTTTCAAGAACACTTACCAGGTTCATCGCGTTCAAAATGGTTTAGTCAGACTTGGGAAGAACGACGAGCTTATAGAACAACACGTCCTCCTTTCTGGACTCGTCCTACTAACGATGCTTTAAATTTAGCAACTATTAGCTTACCTAAGTTACTCCATGAAAGACTCCAAGAAGCAGGTACAGACTTTGCTGTTGTGTACCCCAACTTAGCAACAATGGCGCCGCATATCGGTCATCCAGATATGCGACGTGCTGTATGTCGTGCGGCTAATACATACCATGCTGAAATTTTCCGTCCTTATGCTGACCGCTTAACACCAATTGCTTCTATTCCAATGCATACTCCTACTGAAGCCATAGAAGAATTGGAATATGCAGTCAAAGTACTAGGACTAAAAGCAATTCAAATACCCGGTCATATCCGGCGCCCAATTCCTGCTTTCGAGAAGTATGGTGAGGAAGTCGCGAACGAAGCAATTTGGATTGATACATTTGGTTTAGATAGTAAATACGACTATGACCCCTTCTGGGCAAAATGTGTAGAACTCAAAGTTGTACCTACCACTCACTCCAGTGGTATGGGTTGGATAAATCGCCGCTCAATTTCCAACTATCAATATAATCATATTGGTCACTTTGCCTCTGCTGGTGAAGCATTGTGCAAATCACTATTTTTCGGTGGAGTTACTCATCGTTTTCCCACATTAAAATTTGCTTTCTTAGAAGGTGGTTCTGCATGGGGCGCCAGTTTGTATGCTGATCTAGTATGGCACTGGTATACACGCAATGAAGACCATATGTTAGAACATAACGACCCTAGCAAAATTAATCGTGAAGAACTTTTAGAATACTATGTTCGATATGGTGGTGAACAAGTCAACGGTCGCTTAGACCAGTTAGGAAGTGGTTTAGGATTCCATGCCAACTTGTTATCTCCTTCAGACCCAGGTGAACAAGATGAATTTGCCCTGGCAGGAGTTAAAACTCCAGAAGACGTGCGCGCGCGCTTTTTAAATCATTTCTACTTTGGCACAGAATCAGATGATACCCGTGTTGCTCATGCATTTAACCGCAAAGCAAACCCTTATGGCGACCGCGTAAAAGCATTCTTAGGTTCAGACTCAGGTCATTGGGATGTTCCAGATATTACCGCCGTCACCGCAAATTCCTACTCTTTTGTTGAACGTGGCATTTTAAGCGAGGAAGACCTGCGCTACTTCTTATCTATTCATCCAATGGAGTTATACACCAGTCTCAACCGTGACTTCTTCAAAGGTACATCAGTAGAAAAAGCAGCCGAGGAATATTTCACTAATAATAAAAATTAGAAAATACTCTTGTGGAGCGGGCATCCCTGCCCGCCCCTTATATAAACATGCATAAACAGGCAAGGATGCCTGTTCCACAAGATTGTTCCACAATATTCAAGGTAAACAACAATGACCATTGCATTAGAACGTCCAATCCAAAAAAGCAAATCTGCTCAAATTCGTGAACAACTAGGTTATCCCATTATTGATACTGATGTACACACCCAAGAATTTGAACCAGCAGTATTAGATTATTTAGAGCAAGTAGCAGGAAGCGCAATAGTCGAACGCTTCAAAGAACATTTACCAGGCGCCTCACGTTTTAAATGGTACAAACAAACATGGGAAGAACGTTTTGCGTATCGTAGCAACCGTCCTAACTGGTGGGGGCGCCCAACAAAAAACACTTTGAATTTAGCTACTATTAGTTTGCCCAAGTTACTTCATGAAAGACTTCAAGAAGCAGGTACAGATTTTGCCGTCGTGTATCCAAACTTGGCAACAATGGCGCCCAACATTGGTAATGAAGAAATGCGACGGGCAGTATGTCGCGCGCTAAATATCTACCATGCTGATATATTCCGTCCTTATGCTGACCGTTTAACACCAATTGCGGCAATTCCAATGCATACTCCTACTGAAGCAATAGAAGAATTGGAATATGCAGTAAATGTACTAGGATTAAAAGCAATTCAGATACCAGGTTATGTTCGGCGCCCAATTCCTGCTTTTGAAAAGTATGGTAAAGAAGTAGCAAACGAGGTAGTTTGGATTGATAACTTTGGCTTAGACAGCGAATATGATTATGACCCATTCTGGGCGAAGTGCGTAGAACTCAAAGTAGTTCCTACCACCCACGCATCAAGTCAAGGTTGGACAACTCAACGCTCAGTTACGAATGCTCAGTACAATCATATTAACCACTTTGCCTTTGCAGCAGAAGCGCTGTGCAAATCTTTGTTCTTTGGTGGTGTGACTCGACGCTTCCCCAATTTAAAATTTGCCTTTATGGAAGGTGGTTCTGCTTGGGGCGCCAGTTTGTATGCTGATATAATTTGGCATTGGGAAACCCGCAACAAAGAGCATTTATTAACTCATAACAATCCTGCCATTGTAGATAAAGAAGAACTCAAAGAGCTTTATATTCGTTATGATGGTGAACTAGTACATGGTCGCTTAGATCAACTTGGTGATGGTTTAGGATTCCACAGTAAACATTTTGCACCTGAAGACCCAGGAGAGCTAGATGAATTTGCTGATGCTGGTATTGAGAAACCAGAGGATGTGCGCGACCGCTTCTTAAATCATTTCTACTTTGGTACAGAATCAGATGATACTCGTGTATCTCAAGCTTTTAACCGCGCGGCATTGCCTTTTGGCGACCGCGTAAAAGCTTTCTTGGGTTCTGATGCTGGTCATTGGGATGTGCCTGATATTACAAGCGTTACCGCTAATGCTTACAATATGGTAGAACGAGAGATTATTAGCGAAGAAGATTTACGCTACTTCTTATCAATTCATCCATTGGAATTGTATACAAGTCTTAATCGTGATTTCTTTAAAGGTACGGTGGTTGAGAAAGAAGCTGAAGAATATTTGATGAGTGTTGGTCGATAAAATAACCCGTATTGATCCCCCAACCCCCCGCGAATTCGGGGGGCTATAAACCCTCTTGTCCCCCCCTTATTAAGGGGGGCTAGGGGGGATCAATTACAATATAGGAGTTTCAAATGGTTACAACTATTTCTAATTACGACCCAACTTTATTTCAAGGCGCCGCTTGGTACTACGCGCGTTACCGAGCAAAATATCCTCAAGCCTTATTTGATTTATTAGCTGATATCTTTAACCTTGATGGTACAGAAAGATTACTCGACCTAGGCTGTGGCGCCGGACTAGTGGCTATTCCTTTTCATAACCGCTTTGCCGAAGTGGTAGCGCTTGACCCAGATGCAGATATGCTCACTGAAGCGCAAGAGCAAGCTGTAAATGCTGGCGCCACTAATATTCGTTGGATTTATGACCGTGCAGAGTCTATTTCTGATGATTTGGGTGAGTTTAAATTAGTAACAATGGGACGTTCGTTTCATTGGATGCAGCGAGAGCTTGTATTATCCAAACTTGATTCTTTACTAAATAATGATGGCGGTATTGTTATTATTAAAACAAACGAGAATACTTGGGAGAGCCAACACCCTTGGAAACAAACTGCTATTGCCGTTGTTAGACGCTGGTTAGGTGATAGGCGCCGCACAGGCAAAGGTGGAGAAGGAGAGTGGAAAGCTTTAGAAATACCTCACGAAACTGTTTTAGCAAATTCTTCTTTTTCCAATATTACGTCCTACGAAGTGAAATTTGAGCAATCTTGGACGATTGATTCATATTTAGGCTACCTTTATTCAACCGCATTTGCTTTACCATCTTTCTTCGGCAACAACCGCGAAAAATTTGAGGTAGATTTAAAAGCTTCTTTATTAGCAGTGGAACCATCTGGACAGTTTAGTGAGATGTTACCAGTTACAGCTTTGGTCGCTAGGAAATAAATTGATGCAAAAACTATACTATTTAAACACATGTTCCCTACACTAAATTCTGATAATTTCGCAATATTTCGTCGCTTTACACTATTTTTGGCACCAGGACTATTAACTTTAACAACTTCATTGACGTTAATTAGTTGCGCTCCTACAACCCAAAAATCAGAAACTTCATCTTCTGCTAATGCAAATGTATCAAATGCTCAAACGAGCGGTATCAAAACTAAGGTACTGCGGATGGGGTATCAGCAAGCAGGTGATTTAGTTAGAATTACAAAAGTTCTAGAAAAACGTTTAGAACCTCTGGGTGTAAAAGTCGAGTGGGCACAATTTGCCCAAGGACCCCAGCTAATGGAAGCGATGAATGTTGGTAAAATTGATTTGGGTTCTGTTGGTGAAACTCCCCCTATTTTCGCACAAGCAGCAGGTGCCAGAATAGTATACGTTGTTGGTACGCGACGTGATGAAAATAGTGGTAGAGGCAGTGCCATCGGTGTTCCACCAAATTCTCCTATTAAAAGCGTAAAAGACATAAAAGGTCAAAGAATCTTCTTTCAAAAAGCTTCTGCATCTCACTATTTTCTGCTTAGAGCCTTAGAAGATGTAGGTTTAAACAAAGACGACATTCAAAAAGTGAGTTTACCCACCGTAGAATCTAACGCTGCATTTCTACAAGGAAAAATTCCTGTGTGGGTAACTAACGACCCATACCTAGCTCTAGCAGAAAAAGAAAATAAAATTAGAGTCATCAAAACTGCTCAAGGACTAGACTCACCAGGTGGATATTATATAGGCGCCAAGCAGTTTGCAATAGATAATCCAGAATTACTACGAGTAGTGATTGAAGAAATAGATAAAATTCAACGTTGGGCAGAAGCAAATCCCAAAGACGCTGCACAGCTAATTGTACCATTTCAGAAACTACCGCTCGATATCATGGAAACGGTTATTAGGCGCCGTACTTTAGGGTTAAGACCTATTACCCCAGATTTAATCAAAGAACAGCAGAAAGTTGCAGATTACTTCTACAAAAATGGTGTAATTCCCCAATCCGTAAATATTCAAGAAGCAACGCTTACACCAGAACAATACGCTGCAATTACTCCCCCATCAATCAGTCAAAAATAGTACTTTGTTTATTACTACAAAAAGGAATCACAAATTATGCCCAGCAATTGGTATGAATGGCATGACCTCTACAATATCGACGTAAGATTACAGCAACGACTACAAATAGTTCGCGAATATATTCGGAGTGCTATCGATGCATCTCCACCAGGAAAAATTCGAGTAGTTAGTGCTTGTGCAGGTGATGGACGAGATTTATTAGGAACTTTAGCTAGTCATCCTCGTAAATCTGATGTACACGGGCGCCTCGTTGAATTAAATCCAGAACTTGCCCAACAAGGACGAGATAAAATTGAATCAGCAGGTTTGTCACAACAGCTTGAATTTGTAAATGGCGATGCTACTAACTCTTCTAGTTATATAGGCGCCGTACCAGCAGATATTATAATTGTTTGTGGTATATTTGGTAACTTAGCATCAGAAGCAGAACTTAAGCGCTTAATTGGAAACCTTCCGAAACTTGCTAAAAAAGGCTCGTTTGCAATTTGGACGCGCGGTCACGCAGATGGTATCGCTCATTCAGAAACTGTTCGCAAAGTCTTCCGTGAAGCCGAATTTGAAGAAGTAAATTTCCGACTCACCCTAACAGGAGACATGGGAGTAGGAATTCATCGCTATCTCGGAGAAGGACTACCTTTACCTCAAAATCAACAGCTATTTGTATTTTCTGGGGCGCCGGATAAATATACAGCTACTACCACTGTATAAAACATTTTGTAATATCTTCTTCTTGTGGAATGGGCATCCTTGCCCGTTCAACACAAGAAGAGACAGGCGAGGACGCCTATCCTACAAACTTATCAAAAACACTTAATTTGATTTTCCATCACTACCTAAATATTCCCGATAAACGCATATCTTATCGTTACGCACATCAAAGGAAATAGCGATACGGTTTTTGTAAGGTTGTCCCAGCATAATTCCTTCATCACGAAACTCAAAAATAACAGTTGTTTCACTGCTGGTAACTCTTTCAAGAGAAGTTAATTTGACGGTTTGACCAAATACTTCTGTAACATATTAAAAAAAATTCTTTTGCTCTGTCTTTCCCAACATTTAAACCATGATATGCACCAATAGGGAACCAAAAAGTAAAGTCATCTGTAAGTAGATTTAAAAGTGGCACCCAATCACTGGTTGCAAAACCATGCATTAAATTGTCGAATCCTTGTTGAGCTACTTTTAATATATTTTATGTTTGTGCCATGATAGATTTTGTTATAGATTTTCACTCATTTTATGAATATTCCAAAATAAAGACAGCCCTACACCACCATCAACATAAATATGTTGACCCGTGATAAAACCGCTTTCTTGAGAACACAAAAAAGCTACTAAAGGAGCAACATCATCAACCTCACCCCATCTTCCCATCGGAGTTGCGTTTGGCGGCATTTTTTCCAAATAAGGAACTGCATTTAGATATCCATTCCATGCTTCTGTTTTAATATATCCAGGAGCAACAATATTAACAGTAATTCCCCTTGGCGCCACGGAAACAGCATAGTGTTTAGCAAGTACTTCCATTGATGCTTTTGCAGGTGCAGACATTGCATATACTTTAGCTGGGTCATGAACAGCTTGAGACGAGATAACGACTACTCTACCTTGATTATCAGCCATATAATTTAATGCTTTTTCCATACACCTTAGAAAGCTTTTTGGATAAAGTTCCTGAGCTTCTTCATATTGCTCAAAAGTAAAGTTTTTAGGAAGTGACGCTGTAATAGCATATCCTGCCGAGCTTACAAAAGCTGTTAGATTACCATCAAAAACTTCTTCCACTATCTGAAAAAGTGCATCCACTGTTTCTAGCTTTTTAATATCACCAGTAACAGTTACGATTTTGACATTAAACTTTTCTAATTCTGTTTTTACCTCTGATGCAGCTTTGTGGTTTGAATTATAACCTAAAATCAGATTAAAACCGTTACTAGCAAGTCTACGCGCGATTCCTAAACCGATACCGCGAGTGCCTCCTGTTATAATTGCTACTTTCATGTTTTATTTACCTCATAATTATTACTAGTCTTAATCACGAAACGAGCGCACGTTAATTTACTCGCTGTTCTTGCATCAAAGTTAGTTTAAACACTTGATGGTTTTTTAATAAATGCATGGTACGATAGCGATAATTTCCACAGGGGCTAAGTTGAATGATTTCATACATAGATATATCTGGGGAACTCTTGTAAGTAAACCAGATCAAAACAATAGAATCATCTGCTTCCCATGCATAACCTTGCAGACGTTCAGTGTCAAACCAAATCTTTTGATCTCGGTACGTGGCTGGAAAATAATGTTCCTCAAACTTACCATTATCCCATTGATATTTATATACTAGCTGACAAGCATAGGGACTATTCTCAGGAAATTGCACGCTGATATTTACGCGATGCTCGTCAAGGAGATTTCCATTATTATCGATAATTTTATAATTGCCTTCCCACTCGCCTTCATGGCGAACAAGTAATGGCATTTCTTCTCTGATAGTAGACATAGATATTTTACAATGATAAATGCATTTTTCCCTATTGATTGTAAAACTCAAAGGTCAAAGACAGCTTTTATTTTAATAAAAAATAAAATTCGATATAGAACATAAGTTTTAGATTGAACTTGTGTATTATGTGGCGCCATTGGTTATGCTGATTAGATTCTTCAATTTAATGACACAGACCACTAATAGTTGATGTCATTAATTTTAGAGGGTAGAAATATTAGTAACAGATAATGAATGGATATAACGGATATTTGATATTAAATAGGCATCTCCGCAAAAGGAAAAAAACCCCTCTCCAAACCTCTCCCCGAAGCGGAGAGAGGCTTAAAACCCCCATTCCCTCGTAGGGAAGGGGGGCAGGGGGGTTAGGTCTGTGCGAAAATAATGGTTCTCTAAATCTTTTTCGGAGATGTCTAATAGCTAGGTTTTATTTGTAACGGTCTAAAAGTTTTCCTAGCCATGAATAAAAAAGTAGAGAGTCATGCTCACTGCAACAAATATAACAAATCTCCTAATTAGAAGAGGGTCAAGTCTACGCGCGTAATTAGCACACAAAAAACCTCCTAGCGAACCACCTACTGCCATTAAAATAGTTTGAGGCCAAGCAATAACACCTGCGATAACAAAAGGAATAATTGCAACACCATTAATACAACTTCCTAAAAATGTTTTAAAAGCATTCATCGTATGAATACTTTTTATACCAATAAATGTTAGAGTTGCTAGCATCAAAATTCCTAAGCCGGCACCGAAAAAACCACCATAGATAGAAATAGCCAATTGAGCAAGTACTAATCTAAAAATAGGTGGAGATTTAGAAGGTGATTTCTGTTTTTGAAGTTGAAACCAATTTTTGAGGGGTTCACTAAAAGTAAATATCAACGTTGCTAACAGTAACAAATAAGGTATTAGCTTTTTAAATACATCTGGTGAAGTGTATAATAAGGCAATAGAACCAATGATTCCACCCACTACACTAATACCACATAATAATAATAGTTCTCGTCGCTGAATTTTCAAATCACTACGATATGCTCCTGCACTAGCTAACGCTGCAACCCAAATTGCAGTATTATTTGTTGCATTAGCTGCTATTGGTTGCATACCTGTAAATATTAGCGCTGGAAACGTAATGAAACTCCCACCTCCTGCTACGGCATTTAATCCACCCGCAATAAATGCGGCGCCGAAAAGGAGTAAGCTATTCACAGTAATTAAGTTTTGCAACATTATAAGAATTTTCTGAATTTTATTATTACAAGTAAATTACATTTATCGCTTAATCTAACTGTAATTTACCAAGCTTTTTTAGAGCTAAGAACAATGAACTAATATGTAATGCTTGTAAAAATATACCATTATCAATAGATTCGATTACCTTATTTAAAGGTAGCACAAGTACATTGATTTGTTCTGTATCATCTAACTTTAAATCAGCTACAAGTTTTACATCTGTTGCTAAAAAACAATGAATAAAATTGTTATGACTTGACGGATTAGGTGATATTACTCCTGTCTCAATAAAAGTGTTGCTAGTGTATCCTGTTTCTTCCAATAACTCACGCTTTGCTGCTAAGAGTGGAGAAATATCTTCTACTTCCATACAACCACCTGGTAATTCTAAAACAGTTTTTTGAATACCGTGGCGATATTGCTCGACTAGTACAACTTCTTGATTATTAGTTAAAGCGACAACATGTACCCATGTAGAATATTCTATAACATAAAAAGGCTCAACTATTTTCCCATCAGGCATTTGACAGGTATCCGCGCGTAGTGATAGCCATTTATCTTTCACCAAATACTTAGAACTTAATATAGCCCAGTTTAATGAGTTCAATTTAATAAATCCAATAAGAGCAAATTATTAGAGGATTTTTTTTAAGTGTCGTAATATGTCATGCTGAACGTAGTGAAGCATCTAATGTATATATTCACACCCCAGATTCTTCGCTACGCTCAGAATGACAATTTAATACTTTCTCTAACTTTTCAAACATCCTCTGATATAGAATACAACACAGGATAACACCTGTGTTGTATGTTATAAGTAATGGGGCAGAAATTAATAATCGAAATCTCCGCCACCAAAGCCACCGCCACCACCAGGAGCAGCTGTAGCCTGTTCTTTTTGCTCTGGCTTATCAACTACAATGGCTTCGGTGGTTAAAACCATACCCGCAATAGATGCAGCATTCTGCAATGCCGAACGAGTTACTTTTGCTGGGTCAACAATTCCTGCCTCAAACAAGTCAACAAATTCATTCGTAGTAGCATCGTAACCAACATTAAAATCTTTCTCTTTAACTCGTTCTGCAATCACTGCACCATTTTGACCTGCGTTCTCTGCAATCCTTTTTAATGGCGCACTTAACGCGCGGGATACAATTAACGCTCCTGTAAGTTCTTCACCTGTCAAGGTAGATTTTGCCCAGTCTTCTAAGTCAGGAGATAAATGCGCTAACGTTGTACCGCCACCAGGAACAATGCCTTCTTCCACAGCGGCTTTGGTCGCGTTGATTGCATCTTCTAGACGTAGCTTACGGTCTTTGAGTTCTGTTTCGGTAGCGGCGCCTACCTTAACAACTGCAACTCCACCTGACAATTTTGCCAAACGTTCTTGCAACTTCTCTTTATCATAAGAAGATTCGGTATCTTGGATTTGTTTTTTGATTTGTTCTACCCGTGCTTTTACTGCTGCTTCATTACCATCAGCTACAAGAGTAGTATCATCTTTGGTGATTGTGACGCGCCGTGCTTTACCTAGTTGCTCTAGCTTAGTTGCATCTAGTTTAAGACCTGCATCTTCTGTTATTAACTGCCCTCCAGTCAGAATTGCAATGTCTTCTAAAATAGCTTTGCGACGGTCTCCAAATCCTGGCGCCTTAACTGCGGCTACATTCAATACACCCCGTAATCTGTTTACTACCAGCGTTGCTAATGCTTCTTTTTCAATGTCTTCTGCCAGAATTAGTAGAGGACGACCCGCGCGGGCAACTTGTTCTAGCACAGGTACTAAATCTTGCACCAAGGCGATTTTTTTATCGGTAATTAGCAAGAAAGGCTCATCGAGTACAGCTTCTAACCGCTCGGCATCTGTTGCAAAATAAGGAGAAATATACCCCTTGTCAAAGTTCAACCCTTCGGTAACTTCCAATTCAGTAGTGACAGACTTACCTTCTTCAAGAGAAATTACACCCTCGCGACCGACCTTTTCTAATGCCTCAGCAATTAAGGCGCCTACCGCTTCATCGTTACCAGCAGAGATAGCAGCAACTTGAGCAATAGACCTAGAGTCTTCTACTGGACGCGCGTGTTCTTTGATTTTATTTACCAAGAACCCAGTGGCTTTATCAATTCCCCGCTTGAGTTCGATTGCATTAGCTCCAGCCGCCACGTTCCGCAATCCTTCTTTGACAATAGCTTGAGCCAAGACGGTTGCAGTTGTAGTACCATCACCAGCAGCATCATTTGTTTTGGAAGCCGCTTGTCGAATAAGCGAGACACCTGTGTTTTCGACGTGATCATCTAGCTCAATTTCTTTGGCAATAGTTACACCGTCATTTACTATTTGAGGGGCGCCGAACTTCTTCTCTAAAACAACGTTACGTCCCTTTGGACCAAGAGTGACTGCCACTGCCTCAGCCAAAATATCAATGCCTTTTTCTAGCGCGCGACGAGCATTTTCGTTGTAAATAATGCGTTTAGCCATAATGTTCGATGTTGGGTATTGAAGTTGTGATATTGAATTAAGACAAAAATCTGAAAAGCAGCGTATCAAGAGACAATTGCCAGAATATCTTTTTCTGACAACAGCACATAGTCATCTGTACCAAGCTTCACATCAGTACCCGAATACTTTGAGTACAGAACTTGATCTCCCACTTTTATATCTGGTTCAGCACGAGAACCATCATCATTACGCTTACCAAGGCCAACTGCAACGATTTCACCCACTTGAGGCTTCTCTTTAGCAACATCTGGCAAAAGTATACCTCCAGCAGTTTTATCTTCAGATGGATTGACCTTAACAAAAACACGATCACCCAAAGGCTTAACAGTTGAGACACCTAGAGTTATAGCTGCCATGCAAAATTCTCCAAATGCACAAGTTAGATTTACGATTTATTTGTACTTTAAAAGCATTATACGGTAAGTCGCTCGGAATAAAGTATATTATTCAAACTTTTTTCTATAAGTGATTTTAGTTTACTTGTACTTAAAAGTACTTATGCTAGTTAAATGGGCATCTTGTGGAATGGGCATCCTGCCCGTTTCAAACACAAGGTGCCCACCCCATAAGAAAACTTGAAGTCATCTTACCTGAACGAGTGGGAATTACAATATAGAACGAATAGTTATAAACGTAATCTAATTTTCTGACAATTAAATATCTGCGACTTCCCGGTTACGAAGTTTAGCAGTAAATTGAGCTAACATTATTGCTATACAATTTAAAATTGTCGATTTCCCGGAAATTACCTCTGATTCTTTTCCCTCTATCCCAACCTACTTGCATTAAACTATACCTATCTTGAGCTTCATCAAATACAGTATCTAAGCTAATGTTGCCATGAGACGGTTTGAAGCGTGAATAGTAAGTAACTACTTGCGCGCTCTATTTGACTATACTGGTTTATTTTATCCGTGAGGTATAAAAATTTTATTGTCCGCGTCCTGGCTTACAATCAGCAAAGCCCAATGCCTCTGTATCAAGGAAGCTGGCAATTGCCATTTCAATTACCGCTTCAATAGGATACTCAATTTCAGAAGCGCGCGCAATTAAAGCAGCTTGAATTCGTTCAGGCAAACGTTTCAGGATGACTTCGGCGTCAACTTTATCGAGTTGCTCTTTTGATTTTGCTTGCATAGCTTTACTATTCACTTGGAATTTGGACGTTGTAAGGAGGTTCGGTAGCTCTCAAAATTATAGCTTCCAACTCTAATAGTAGCGCAGGGAGAAGCTAAACCAGATAAAAACTCGCGTGACGCAGCATCTCCAGCAGCGTAGAGTCCCGGAACTTTTGTACCACAACTATCGTTGATAATCCGAATTCCACCTGTACCGCGAACTGTTCCTTCTAATATTAATGTTACAGGCACTCGTTCTGCATAAGGGTCAATACCTGCTTTTTTGTAAGGTAGAAAAGCAATGAAATGGGATTTTTCAATTACAGCTTTAACTTCAGGTGTAGCTCGATCTAAACGGGCATAAACGGCGCCCTTTAGTAGAGCATTGGGGAGAAACGATGGGTCACGACGACCATTGATGTAACCACCAAGGTCATTACCTGCTTCATCGGTGTAACTTGCCCAGCCAAAGGGAACTCCTCGTGTGACTGTAGCATTGAAAGCGGTGGAGATAGCATAGTGATTTGATGCTTCCATGCTGGAAAGTTCGGCGCCTGCTTCAACTGCCATTAACAGTCCATCACCTGTATTTGTATTACAACCTAGTGCTTTACTTAAGAATGCACAACCGCCATTTGCCAGAACTACTGCACTAGCACGAACAACGTATGTACGATGATTTTGGCGCTGTACACCTCTTGCTCCTGCGACTGACCCATCGTTAGCGAGTAAAAGCTCTAAAGCAGGACTTTGGTCGAGAATTTGTACACCAACGCGCAGCAGGTTTTTGCGAAGTACCCGCATATATTCTGGACCATAATAACTCTGCCGCACAGATTCCCCGTTTTCTTTGGGGAAACGATAACCCCAATTTTCCACTAAGGGCAAACTAAGCCAAGTTTTTTCGATAACACGCTCGATCCAACGTGAGTTAGCAAGGTTTTTTCCTAAACGGTAACGCTCTGATGAAACTTTGTTCCAATTCTCTGGAGAAGGCGCCATGATACCATTACCACTGGCAGCAGCGGCGCCGCTTGTACCTAGAAAACCTTTATCAACAATGATTACTTTGACACCTTGAGATGCAGCTGCCCATGCTGCCGCTTCTAAAAATCTAGGAAAATCTAGTTCCTTGAATCCAAGTCCACGGTATAACTTACAAAGACTGAAATGGAAACGCTACTTTGTAGACTTGGATGTTGCCCGACGTTCAGCTTTTACACCTACTTGCTCGACAACATCCTTAATCACCATTCCCCAGTTAGGTATGCTGAAATAATCGTGCCGTAACTTGATTATGGCAGCAGTCTTTGTGATTTTATTAAATTTTAACCAACCGCTCCATACGTGTTTTCTCGGATTCACTCCAAGATAAGCGGACACGGATGCGGGTAATCTTTCAGACAGATTCATTCCCCTTCTAGCTATTACTAAAGCTGCTGCAATATCACTACTTAAACCATACATTCGGGAATATTTTACTAATCCAATAATTGAAGTATAAGCAGGATTTTTTTTATATAAACTAATTCCTCGGTTAGAAAGTATTGATTCAAGTAATTGATCAGGGCAAACGCATCTTAAATTGCCAGTGGGTAAGGAATAGCGGTCAAACAGTGGCGCCTCGTAATTCAAATCCAGCTATTATTTATTATCAACCATTTAACGATATCACTATTTAACTAATTTGTTATTAAACGATTACATGTATTAATACATCACTGCTATAAAAAAATCAACAAACAAATAAAGGCGAAGGGTATGGCTTCGCTATACCCCAGCCACGGGCGCCGAAAATAATGTGGGCATGTGATGATAATCTTTAAAAAGATTTCTCAGGTGCGGCTATGACTGATTTAATGATGGAACCAAAACAAAAACGTACAATTGCTGACTTTTTTGAAAATGTAAAAGACCCAAGAGTTGAACGTACTAAGAGACACAAGCTGATAGATATAATTACAATTGCAATTTGTGCGGTTATTTGTGGAGCCGAAACATGGATAGCTATAGAAACGTATGGGCAAGAAAAAAAAGAATGGCTGGAAAAGTTTTTAGAGTTATCGAATGGTATTCCTTCTCATGATACTTTTGCAAGGGTTTTTGCAAAAATTAATCCCGCTTCTTTTCAAGAATGTTTTTTAGAGTGGATAAAATCAATTGCACAAATAACTAATGGTGAAGTGATTGCTATTGATGGGAAAAAATTAAGACGCTCATATAATAAAAAATCGTCTCAGCACGCGATTAATATGGTTAGCGCTTGGGCAGTAAGCAATCGATTAGTTATGGGACAGCTAAAGGTAGATAATAAATCCAATGAAATAACAGCAATTCCAGAACTAATAAAGGTATTAGATATTTCTGGCTGTATTGTTACGATTGATGCAATTGGTTGTCAGAAAGAAATAGTTAAGACTATAACGAAACAAGAAGGAGATTATGTAATTGCACTTAAATCTAATCAAGGAAACTTATATCAAAATGTAGAGCAGCTATTTAAGGAAGCTATTTCCGTAAGATGTAGAGGATTCAAATCAAGCAGTTACAGCACTCGTGAATTAGGACATGGGCGTGAAGAAATACGTAATTATCTTATGCTTACAGACATTTCTAATCGCATTGCAGATAGTAAAGAATGGGAAAATTTCCAAAGTATAGGTATGGTTGAATCAGTGAGAATTGTAAATGGAGAAACAACAGTTGAAACGCGCTATTATATCAGTAGTTTAAATCGAAACGCAAAAAAATTTGGGAATGCAGTTCGCAGCCATTGGAGTGTTGAAAATTCATTACACTGGATATTAGATGTTGGATTCAACGAAGATGATTGTCGCATTCGTAAAGATAATGCACCACAAAATTTTGCAGTCTTACGTCGAATAGCAGTTAATCTTTTAGGTAAAGATAAAAGTCGAAAATTTGGGACGAAAAATAAACAGTTTTTGGCATCCATGAATAACGAATACTTGGCTGATATTTTGGGGCTAAATTTATAATCATCTGCCAAATATCGAACTCGTTATAAATGTTAGTAAATCTCTAACTATGTGTGACCGATGACTTTTAAAAATCAACAGCAAGTTATCTTAAACTTCGGAGTTAATTTTTAAATTATAAATAGCAAGCACATAGAATATAAGAGCGATTACTTCTTGTTAAATATATTATTTATAAGGGCAAATTTATTACAGGCGCCCGTGGCTGGGCTATGGCTCCGCCATAGCCTTCGCCTTTATTTGTTTGTTGATTCATTGATAGTATATGAGTATTAACATAAGTTATTATTTAATGATGATTTAATTAAATTTTGATATAGTTAAATAGTTGATAATGAATAATAGTTGTATTTGAATTACGAGGCGCCGCTGTTTGACCGCTATTCCTTGCCCACTGCTAATTTAAGATGCGTTTGCCCTGAGTAATTGATACAATTTACTGTACGCAAAACTTGACAGCATTCGAGCGTACTTTCTACCTTTTTCCCGTAATGATTCCTTTTTCTTACTAAAATCTAATTCCTCGCAGACAACGCTCGCTGCGTATTTGGTAGCGAGGTTTGCCAGTTTCAAGCAAGCATTGACTATTTGCTCTTGATTAACATTTTTACCCAATCCAGAAATTAAGGGAATAGTACCACAATCTCTCAGATTCCCACAGGTATCAACGTAAGCCCAACCTATAGAGGTTGGATTAATATCTATCCCAATGGCGCCATACTCAATTGGTTTACTTACCTTGGACACTGGTTTTGGTGTAAACTGTACTGCTACAACCCAACGATTATTTTTTCTAAAAAAGTGCCAAGTTTTAGCTCCTACCTCTGGTAGTCGATTTATATTTCTATCAAAACTGCCTATTTGAGTTTCAACGTACTTACCAAACTTTTGTTCTAGGGAATATGGTACTCTAAAATTAAGCTTTAAGCCGTCGTACTGGCAAACAGAATTACCAAAAGTCTCATCCTTTGAACCAACGATAAATATCTCGTTACTTGAAACTTTGACTCGTATTGGCACCGTTTTTAGATAGAATATCTTCTTCTCAAGTTGATACACATAACGCTTCTTATTATGAATTTGAAACTTGAGTGCGTGCCAGTTGCTTCTCCTCGTGATTAAATCGCAAGATAAAGGAACTTTACACCCAGATTTTGACTTCTGCCAATTTTTTCGTGCATAAAACTTTTGGCTGTCGCTGAGTCTTTTTTCTGCATTTTTAATCCAAAGGAAAGCAGATTTTAATTTCCCTTCTAATTGTTTAATGTGATTAATCCTACACTCTCTTGCAGAGTCTGCTTTCCCTTGTGCAAGCGTTATAACTCCAGTTGCATGTCTTTTACTTAAACCATACTTTTTCTGCAAGTGAGTATTAAATTTACTTTTCTGTTTGTCAAAGTTCTTAGATGCTAAAATTGCGTCTACTGTTTCACACACAGCTTGCTTAAAGATTGGAGATAATGCATTAAGAAACATTTCAAATTCGGTAAATCCTAGGGGATTTATTTCCGATTCTAAAGTGGGTAGACCTTTTACATAGGTAATTATTGACATGCACGCACCCTGGTACGGTGTATCAATCCTCTAAAATACTACTTTAAATCCTCTGGTATGTCAACTGCTTTCACAAGATTTTCTAATATTTCTAATAACAATTTTTTATCCTCATGAAGTAGGTAAAAATCCGCCTGCCTGCATTTTCCATAGCTTATAGTAGGCGCCGCGTTTTGCTAGTAATTCGTCATGGGTTCCATCTTCAACAATGCGACCTTTGTCAAATACTAAAATACGGTCTAAGTGGGCAATAGTAGATAAGCGATGAGCTACTACGATAACCGTTTTTCCTTGCATTGCTGAATCAAGGGTTTCTTGAATCGCGCGTTCGGTAATTGAATCGAGGCTAGAAGTAGCTTCATCTAAAATAAGAATTGGTGCATCTTTCAGGATTACTCTAGCGATTGCAATGCGCTGTCTTTGTCCTCCCGAAAGTTTAACACCCCGCTCACCTACCAAGGAATCATAACCCTCTTTTATCTGGGCAATAAAATCGTGAGCGTAAGCTTTGCGCGCTGCCTCAATTACTTCCTCATCGCTTGCTTCTAATCGACCGTAACGAACATTTTCTAATAATGTTCGATGAAATAAAGACGGGTCTTGGGGAATTAAGCTAATTTGGGAGTGCAGAGCTTCTTGAGTCATATCTCGAATATCAACTTTATCAATGAGAATTTGACCAGATTGTGGGTCAAATAGCCGCAAAATTAAATTGACAAAGGTAGATTTTCCAGACCCAGAAAATCCCACTAGTCCAACACGCTGACCGGGTTGAATAGTGACGAAGAGATTTTTAAATACTTGCTTCTCGTTTGAGTAGCTAAAACTGACTCTCCGAAATTCAATGCGTCCTTGAGTAATAGGGTGGGCAATAGCATTATCGCGGTCGATAATTTCGTGGGGTTGAATAATGGTGGAAACCCCATGACTGATGTTGCCTATATGTTCAAAGATTTCTAAAAACCTTTTGCTTAAATTGCGCGCTTCACTAATAATTAACAGCGACAAACTAGTTGCCACTACAAAATCAGCAGCGGCAATCTTTCCCTGACTCCAAAGCGAGAGCGAATAATACAAAGTGCCGATTTTTAATATTGCGGCAGAGATAAACTGAAACCAACGGATACGCTCTGAATACCAGTTGGACTTTCTCACCTCTACAAGTTCGCGCTTTAATTGCTCATTCAAATAGCGCCGTTCAAAACCTAGACGTGCGAATAGTCGGCTACTGGTAAGATTGGTAACAGAATCTACAATCATGCCTGTAGTTTCACTTCTCTTAGTGGCAGCTTTGCGTGCGTAAATTCGGCAGCGAGTAGCCAGCCAGAAGGAAATAGTTATAAAGAAA
This sequence comes from Calothrix sp. PCC 7716, assembly GCF_019977735.1. GTDB lineage: Bacteria > Cyanobacteriota > Cyanobacteriia > Cyanobacteriales > Nostocaceae > Dulcicalothrix. The sequence continues at coordinate 10,151,318 of NZ_AP025018.1, forward strand.
ACTGCCCACCCGCCAACGAATGCAGCCAGTGGAGGATACGCACGATATAGTAACACCGTAGAAACAATATGTACTATAATCACCGGCATTAATTCACTAATCAGCATTTGCATCGTCTGAGTTACACCCAGAGAAGTTTCGCTGATGCGGTGTGCTAAGGCGCCTGCAAAACTACTGCTGAGGTAGCGGTGAGAATGCTGCTGCAAGTAGGCATATAAACAGCGGACAATGTGCTGTCGGTGAATTGGATGGCGAACAGTTTGCAAAAATCCGGACGACCGCCCGAATATCACCTCTCCTACACTTAATGCAGTAAAGAGCATGAGAGGTTGACTCATCGCATCAAGGATAGGTCTGGTATTGCCCGTTGATCTCGTTACACTTCGGATAATCTCACCAACTGCATAAGGCAACATGATCCCGCAGGTTGCGTGTATTGCCTCCAAGATAATTATTAACGCATACCACCCACGGTAATAATTCACGAAATATAAAATAAACCGGAAAGGTGTTGTGGGTAAGGCTGGTGCAGAAGCAGACCGTTGAAACCGTTGAGAACGAAAATTATTGTTTTCAGTATGTATGGCTGGATTTATCATTGCTAACGTGTAGAATCACCCTTACGATATTCAGCAGTAATATCATCAAGTTTTTGTTTCAAATTATCATCAAGTTTTACTTCTACCGCCTTCAAAGTATCAACTAATTGTTCTGGACGACTGGCACCAATAATCGGAGCAGTAATAATTGGATTAGCCAATACCCAAGCCAATGCTAAGGTAGTAAGTGACCAACCGTTAGCATCTGCAACTGTGCGTAATTCCTCAACTGTGTTGAATTCACGTTCATGCCAATAACGTTCTTGATAACGTTCAGCAGCGGCGCCTAAAGTAAAACGAGTTCCTGTAGTGGGACCTTGAGCGCGATTATGTTTGCCTGTAAGTAATCCTCCTGCCAAAGGATTGTAAGGAATTACACCTAGTCCTTCTTCTTTTGCTAGAGGCAACAGTTCTCGTTCAATTTCGCGGAATAGAAGATTATAACGAGGCTGGATAGAAACAAACCTTGTCAAATTACGTACATCAGCACGACCTAACGCACGCGCAAGTCGGTAAGCTAAGAAGTTGGAAACCCCAATATAACGTACTTTACCAGCACGAACAATTGTATCTAGTGCTTCTAAAGTTTCATCGAGAGGAGTTGAGGCATCATCAGAATGCAATTGGTACAGGTCAACATAATCAGTTCCCAACCTTTTCAACGAAGCATCGATGGCATCTAGAATATGTTTACGCGAAGCACCTTGATCCCAAGGCGCCGAACCTACCTTGCCTACACACTTAGTAGCCAGTATAAAATGTTCGCGTTTGCCTTTGAGCCAGCGCCCAATAATTTCTTCAGTGGCGCCAGCAGTAGCAAGCCCACCACCAAGCGGATAAACGTCGGCTGTATCCAAAAAGTTGATTCCAGCATCGGCAGCAGTGTCAAGAATCTGCCTAGAAGTTTCTTCATCTGTTTGTAACCCGAAGGTCATAGTGCCAAGGGAAAGACGAGAAACAGTTAATCCAGTTTGACCAAGCTTAGTTGTTGGTAACGTCATGGTGATCTCTGGTTGTTGTTGATTGAAAAGAGCAGAATTTAGAGACTGGGTTTCTTCAGTAAAGATTGCCATTGTTGATTAGTCAGGCTGTATTGCCTTACCCCACCAAACTCGTTTAAATGGCTTGCCTGTTTGCTCATCCAATATCTCGTAATGTTTTAGCTCTATATGTTTCCAGTCAGATAACAATAAGAGCAAATATTCTTTAGAGAAAAAATGCATAGTTTGTCCATCATGTTCTAGAAAGTAATTTGGCTCAATTTCGCGTATAGGTGGATGACGTTCTGCCCGAATTAAAGTGTCTTTTGTAGAATTAACGTGGAAAACAAATAATCCATTCGAGCGTACTATCCGTCATTAATGTATTAGACTAGGGCAGTGTTACGACGGCTCTGTGAAACCAGCCATTGTTGCAATTTCGGGTTGCCATATACCTCGTCGGCAATAAAATGATCACCATCAGGCAGTAGGGTAAAATCTATTGTTCCACCCAATCCGCGCAAGGTATTAATAATATACTCAGTACTCTCAATTGGGAGTTTTTCGTCTTTTCCGCCTTGGAATATTTGGATGGGAATTTCCTTGAGTGCAGCTAGTTGTGTTTCTTCTAATGTTTTAGGTGCCCGACCTGACACTGCTACTAAACCAGCAAAGCGACCGGGATGAGAAGCAGCAACATGCCAAGCTCCAGCAGTACCTAAACTAAATCCAGATAAGATTACACGGTCAGGGTCAATAGGTTGGGAGGCAATGAGTTCATCAAGCAAAGCAATTACATCTGACTCTCGCTCCACCCAAGTTTGTTCAAGAGGAAGTTGGGGAGCTGCAAAGAAATAAGGTAAAGAATCTGATGTATCTACAAAACGAGGTAAACCCCATTTTAATAACACATTTAAATCATTCCCACGGTCGCGCGCTCCGTGTAGAAATAGCACAAGAGGCGCCGAGTTATTGGCATCGCTTGAAGGTGAAAAAAGATAAGGCAAGCCATTGGTATTGTGACGTTGTTCGGTAGGCATAGTTTTTACTCCTAAAGTTTGTGGGTAAATATTATTACCACAGAGGCGCAGAGATAACAGAGGTAAGAGGTTTTAAACTTAACAATCCTTTCTTTGTGTCCTTTGTGCCTTTGGGTTCGTTCCTCCGTAGAGACGCGATTAATCGCGTCTCTACTGTCTGTGGTAAAAATAATCAACTGCACTGCACAGGCACCGAATGCCTATGCTACGGCTGGCTGTTTCCAAACTGCGGCTGCATATAATAACTCTTCAAAGTCTGGTGCGATATTATCGCTTGTAATACGCGCCTCGTGATGTGCCCAGTCTCCAAAAAATAAGTCGTGACTGATGCGCCCAACTATCGCTGGCACGTCGCGCCGAATACTAAGTACATCACCTATAGGCAACCCAAAACTAACAAAGCCAGCAGGATTGAAGACATGGATATCTTTTAAATAAGGCGCACTACCAGGTACTTTCTCTAGGAACTCATGTGCGCCACCAAGATAAGGATGCGATGCTAGTTTCTCGTCGCGTTGGTCTATTGGTGGCTCGTAGCGGTCGCGCCAAAGTGCTATGTTATGGGCAAAGTCAGCTAGTTCGGGTCGCTTTGTTGGGTCTACAAAGTAACCAGTACCAGCTATAACAAAATCAAACTCGAAAACATCATCATTTACTTGGGCAACAACGCGACCATCCCGCTCATGCGCTGCTTTCCAAGGTGCAGATAAATGTAGATGGAAATTAGAGAAAGCAACTACCCGCTCAATAGCATCTGGTGGAGGTGTAGAGCCAACTTTATTAAAGCGCCATGCTTGGAACCAACGGGCTGCATCGGGTAGTTCTGGATAATTATAATAGGCGCCTGGATACCCCCGTGCGCGAATTACTGGCAGCGATGCAATAGCTGGGCGCCGAGCAAACAAGTGTACAGCCTTTGCTCCAGATTCGAGCGCTACCCCTGCCGCATCAAAAGCTGAAGCCGCAGCCCCCAACACTGCTACTGTTTTGCCCTGTAATGCTGTAAAATCAATTGACTCGGAGGTGTGTGCATATAAATTGCGTGGTAGGTCAATAAGTACAGAAGGTACATTTGCACCTCCAGTACCAGCCACACCGTTAGCAAAAATAATCTTGCGCGTGGTTTCTACTTGCGGTGCCCCATTTACTTCTAAATGTAGACGAAAGAAACTTTCGGCTGGCTCAATTCGTACTAACTTTGTTTGATAACGAACTTGAATACTAAGAATCTTTCGATACCAGCTTAGATACTCAGCCCAAAGTAATCGAGGAATGCGGTCAATTGCTGCATAAGCTTCGGCGCCGTGCCGTGCTTCATACCAAGCTTGAAAGGAGAGTTCTGGAATACCTAGTTCATGTCCGGGCAGATTTTTTGGTGTGCGTAACTTATTCATCCGTGCGCGCGTTAGCCACACTCCAGCATTGTTTTCATCTTGGGCTGCATCAATTATTGTTACGCGACCAATGCCAGCACGTCGTAGTGCAAATTCAAAAGTACTACCAGTACCACTGCCACCTACTATTGTGACATTATGATCGATTTCTGGGCGTTCGAAAACCCAGTTTTCAGGGTCAGCACCAAGTAGACGCAGCGCTTCACGGGCGCGAAAATCAGGGTCAGTCGTTGTTGTCATTTAGATTTCCTAGACTTATGGACTTGTGGAGCAGGCATCCTTGCCTGCCCCTTGATATGGAACAGGCAAGGATGCCTATTCCACAAGAAAATGCCCATTCTATTTTCAGATAGTTAATTTTAAGCTACTACTAAACTCTTATCCACCTGTAGAGATTCAATGTTGCTTACCTTGGATTCAATTGCTGTACCCTTAAAGAAATTAGGGTTAGCTTCGGTGTAGAATTTGTATGGATTAGCAAAGACATAAGACTTAAAGTCAGCTTCAGATATTACACCTTCTTTCACCAAATCCCAGCTTTCTGCTAAAGGTGCGGTGAGGTCGGGTACATCCCAGTGACCAACATCTGAAGAATAAATAGCGTTTATTTTCACTCCTAGAGGATTGGCTTTGTCGTTAAATGCTGCTGCGATGGTGCGGTCATCTGACTCAGAGCCAAAGAAGAAATTATCAACCCAACGGTCGCGAATGTCTTCAATTGTTTCAATGCCTGCTGCCCCAAAATCTTCTAGTTCGCTACCTACTGGCTGACGGCTATGACGATCGAAGGAAGAACCTAATACGCTCTTTGTCAATTCTTCTTTGCTGAGGGAATACCCTTTGGTAATTTCTTGACCGTAACGCTCAAATAGCTCGAATAGTTCATCCGCATTTGTTAGGTCAGGGTTATAGTTTTGTAGTCCCTTGAGACTGCGTTTGGAGAAGCGGTCTACCAAATGAATGTATACATGGGCGCCCCAATCTGCACCACCTTCGAGCATAGCTACACGCAACTGTGGAAAACGCTTTGTAACCCCTCCGAAAAATAGCGCTTTGGCAAATGCTTGTGACCCATCGGCAAAGTGACCGATGTGGTTATTCATATAGTTACTGATGGAAGAGCGTCCAGTCCAACCTTGGCTGCCGTAGTGGGTAGTAATGGGTACACCTAGCTCAACGACTTTAGCCCAGAAGGGATCATAGTCGTATTCGCTATCTATACCGTAGAAGTCCATGTAGTATGCATACTTACCGATTTCAGGAAATTCATCTGCTGGGTACTTATCTGCAATCGCCTTAATCGGTCTTTTTATTCCACCAGGAATATTAATGACTTTTAAGCCTAGTGTATTTACTGCAAACTCTAACTCTTCAATCGCTTCTTGGGGAGTATGCATCTGAATTCCAGCTACTGGTGTTAAACGCGCGCTATATGGACGGTACAAGTCAGCATGATAATGATTTATGGCGCGTTGTAATGCTTGACGGTTTTCTTGTTTTTTTACTCCTGTTGGCGCCAAGACATTGTTAGGAAACAGTACAGAATAATCTGACCCTTGCTCTGCTTGACGCTCATAGAATAATTCGGGCAAGGTGTAAGTGGCTAAATCTAGTGTATTGCGGGTGACTCTTGCCCACCAAGGGGAGCGAACTGTGCGGTTATACTGACGCTCTTCTGGAGTTTGTTGATACCAGTCTTTACCATCGGTTTTGGAGTTAAGACGAGAAGATTCTGCCTTGCGTAAATCGTCTACAAGCTTTGCACCACCGTAATTAGCAATATAGTCCTCTAAAGCAGGTGTAAAATCATTGGTGTGAACATCAGTGTCTATTACTGGATAATCGAGAGTTGCTTTGATAGCAGCAGAGCGGGAAGTTTTCAAACGGCTATATTCAGTCATGGTTTTTTCCTTAGCATTAATTTGTGGAAAATATTAGCCTGCTAACACCAATCTTTCATCGGTTTGTTGAGCAGTAAAGCGATTGTTTGGACGATGTAGTCCCAAATTTTCTCGTAACGTACTACCTTCATATTCGGTACGGAAAAGTCCGCGTTTTTGGAGTATGGGAACAACTAAATTCACAAACTCATCTAATCCTGTCGGTAAAATAGGCGGCATGATATTAAAACCATCTGCGGCGCCGTTATTAAACCATTCTTCTAATTGGTCAGCAATACTTTCAGGTGTACCAATTATAGTACGATGACCTCGTGCGGTAGCTAGAGCCAGATACAATTGGCGCAGTGTCAAATTGCCACGAGCCGTTAAATCTTGAACTAGTTTAAGACGACTCTTATTATTGTTAGTTTCGTTTGGCAATTCAGGCGCCAAATCGTCTAACGAATATTGTGACAAATCGAGATGTTTGTAATACCTATCTAGTATACCCCAAGCAACATCAGCAGGAATTAAAGATTGCAAAAATTCATACTTTTCTTGAGCTTCTTCCTCAGTACGTCCAATCACAGGGAAAGCTCCTGGCATGATTTTGAGGTCATCTGGAGAGCGTCCATATTTTGCCAATCTACCTTTTAGGTCAGCATAAAATTCCTGTGCATCAGCTAAAGTTTGATTCGCAGTGAAAATAACCTCAGCAGTACGTGCCGCCAAATCTCGTCCAGCTTCAGAGGCGCCAGCTTGTACAATTACAGGATAACCTTGAGGTGGACGACCAACATTCAAAGGACCTCTTATAGAAAAATGTTTGCCCTTATGGTTGAGTATATGCAGTTTTTCTGGGTCAAAATAAATACCAGATTCTCTGTCACGGATAAAGGCATCATCTTCCCAACTATCCCACAACCCTTTAACTACCTCTACAAACTCTTCAGCACGTTCATAACGCAGACTGTGGTCGGGGTGCTTATCGTAACCAAAATTACCAGCAGCATTCTCATTACCTGTAGTAACTACATTCCACCCTGCCCGACCTTTACTTAAATAGTCCAGCGAGGCAAACTTGCGTGCAAGGGTATAAGGTTCTTCGTAAGTCGTTGAAGCAGTGGCAATAAAGCCAATGTCTTTAGTGACAGAAGACAATGCAGAAAAAAGTGTAATTGGCTCGAAATGGGCGATTTTACCATTCCGACCCTGATTTTCGGAACTTATACTCCACACACCAGGACTATCCGCTAGAAACACTGCATCGAACAACCCACGTTCGGCAGTTTGGGTTATTTCTTTATAATGCTCGAAATTGAGACAAGCATCTGCTTGTGAATCAGGATGGCGCCAAGCTACCACATGATGTCCGGTAGCTTGAATAAATGCACCTAAACGAAACTTACGTGTCTTGCTCATCTGCTTTTTCTTTTCTTCCTCTTTATTGTTGTTACAAGGAACGATGAGGAGCTATCTGTAAACTAGGTCAAAAGCATATGCTTGTCATGTAATACATGCATACGCATAAAATCATGTACTGCAAATCACAAATCTATGATACTCTAATTATTAGATTATCAAACATTAAGTATTGCTAAATATTCTTCCACACTCGTAGCATAGGCATCTTGCCTGTGCAGTCAAAAAATATACCCGCGTAGAGACGCGATATATCGCGTCTCTACAATACATGGATTTAACAATTATACACATGAATTTTTTTGTAAAAAGCTTGTTATTTACAGAACACGATGCCATAATTAATGCTAAATACTAAAAATCGACCAATAATTAGTACTATGTATTTAATTACTCCTGTACTAAGCTTTGATTAAAAATATGTGCTGTCAAATATCAAAAGCTAATAGATGTTGAGCAAATAAACAGAATCAGGGTGCTGAGATAATGTCTATCAGTAAGGTTAAGGCAGTATTAAATTTAAATTTTTTTGCCCTTGCAGTTTTCACCAGCGGCTTGAATATTGTTATTCTTCAACTTGTTGTTAATTACGGTTTTGATTCGGAAATTGCTGGAAAGCTAACGACTATAAAAAGCGTCTTCACTATAATTCCTTCTTTAGGGAGTGCTTATATTCTCAAGTTCGGGTATAAAAAATTAATGTTGCTTGGCTTACTAGGTGTAACTATAGCTAGTCTAATAATTGCTATATCTAAAGACTTTTGGGCTGTAGTTTTACTATTTATTTTGGGAGGTCTATGTCATTACATTAATTAAACTATCAGTTTATTCTACGATTGGTTTTATTACTAATGAGCGCAAAGAGCATACTAATTTAATGAACGCGATAGAGGGAGTGTATATTATCGGAGGATTATTAGGCCCGTTATTATTCTCATTCATGATTCAATGGTATTATTGGCAGAATGCGTATTTGATTATTGCGGTCATGACAGGAATAGCTGGTTTATTCTTACTCAAGACTAATATCAATGAAAGTGAAGTTGTTAATCAGGAATCAACACAACCTAAATTATCACAAACATTTACACTACTATATTACCCCTTAGTATGGGTATTTTTAATTTGTAATGTACTTTGTGGAATGCTTGAACTAGGTTACAAGACCTGGTTGCCTACATTTAACACACAAGTATTTCAGTTATCAGAAGCGCAATCTGTTTTATTCTTAAGCATCTTCTCTGGAGGAATGGCTCTAAGTCGCTTTTCAGTAGGGTATTTACAAAAGAATTTATCATGGCTGTCAATTCAGATAATTAACTTGGCTTCTGGATTTGTTTTAACGCTTATTGTTTTGATGGCTGCTTCTCAAAAACAGTACGCGCTGTTATTAGCTTTTATGTTAGCTTCAGTCGGATTATTTTTTGGTTCTATTTATCCAACTATCTGTTCAAGTATGCTCAGTCTTTTGCCAAAATATTGTCACGGCGCCATGACTGGATTGATTGTAATTTTTGGGCAAATTGGTATGACTTTAGGAGTATCAATAATTGGATTCTTATCAAAAAAGTTTAGTATTCATAATGCTTTTTACATTACTCTAGTTCCAATGCTTATACTGCCAGTATTACTATTCGTTTACAACAAGCTTTCGTATAATTTCAATTTAGCTAAATCATGACTAATTCCTCAATTTCTCAAACATCAGGGACATCAAGTACTTTCCAGTTTGCTGAACTCGCTAAAGACACGGCTGTTGCTTTAATGATTCAAGCTACTGGTTTAGTTCTAATATATTTAGTTCAAGTGTTTTTAGCTCAATGGATGGGCAAAACTGAGTACGGCATTTATGAATATGTCATGTCTTGGTCATTACTACTAGCTATTCCTGCTGAACTGGGTTTACCGATGACAGTTTTACGTTTACTCCCAGAATATAAGGTTAAGCAAGAATGGGGAAAACTGCATGGTTTAGTCCGTGGTAGTTGGTTGCTAGCGCTTTTGAGTAGTGTACTGTTAATTATTTTAGCTACAGGCGCCATTTTAGTTATGAATCATTACCATAGCTTTGTTTATGCAACACCATTATTATTCGGTATGGGATTAGTGTTGTTACAAACTTTGGTAAGATTTCAGCAAGAAACCGCGCGGGCAATGGAAAGTATTCTTACTGCCTTTATTCCATCGCAAATTATTTTTCCTATTTTGGTGCTTTGCGGTGGATTCGTGATGTTACATATCAATAATTCCCTTACCAGTTTATCAATGATTGGTGTAGCAACACTTATGTTTTTGGTAGTGGTAGTATGCCAGTTAGGGTTATTGTGGCAAAAGTTAAATAAAGAATTTGAAACTACTACTCCAGTTTATGCCTACCGTGAATGGTTAGGAATATCCCTAATTTTATTAATTCAGCAAGCATCTTTTGCGATTTTGAGTCAAATAGATACTGTGATGATTGGTTCTTTTATTGGACCAGAAGCAGCTGGTATTTATAATGCTGCAGTCAAAACAGCAGCATGGACAAGTTTTGTGTTACAGATAGTGAATATGGTGGTTGCACCTGTATTTACAACTCTTTATGCCCAAGGGGATATTGAGGGGTTACAAAAAACAGTTTCTCGCGTCACAAATTGGATTTTCTTTCCAACTTTAGTTATTGCCTTGTTTTTATTACTTTTCACCCAGCCAATTCTAAGTCTTTTTGGAGCAGATTTTATTGAGGGAAGTTGGTCGCTGAAAATTTTGGTGATGGGGCAAATGATAAATGCCTTATGTGGTTCAGTTGCTATTTTGATGATTATGACGGGTCATCAAAAAAAGTCTTTACCAGTAGTTGCTTTTTGCGCTTTACTTAACATAATTTTGAACGCAATTCTAATTCCTTTATTTGGGATTTCCGGCGCCGCTATCGCAACTAGTTTTACAATGATTGTGTGGAACGTTTGGTTGGGTATTTTAGTGGTTAAATATATTAACGTGCGTCCTTCAATCTTGTATAGTCTTTTCCAATCTGGAAATTAACTTAAAAGTTGCACGGTTGGAGGGCAATTTATTGATGCTTCAATTATTGGCCCCCACCACGTCAACCTAACCTTACCCGCATTTATGTTTCTGGTACACAAGCAGAGAAACTCGCAACGCTACGGGACTTTGGATTAGATATTCGCGTCATTGGCTCATCAGTTGGTCAAGCTTCTGGGTTAAAAATGTGTTAAGCTGCCCTTACTAAAGGATTGACGGCAATCAGTACAGAATTATTAATTGCAGATCGGCGCCAGAGAGTTATACCAAATTCCAGAAGATTATGAAGCTGTGACAGCGCTAACAGTTGGTTATCAAGGCGACCCGCAGAGTCTTCCTGATGGGTTGCGGGAGCGAGAATTAGCTCCGCGCGTCCGCAAACCTTTAAAGGAATTTGTTTTTACCGGTCAATGGGGAAATGTTTCGCCTTTGTTAAATGTATAAAATTAAATAAATTTTATGCGGAAAATGTAGAGACGTTACATGTAACGTCTCTACAAGGTTTTGCACATCATATAAATACCTCATTAACGCTAAATATGCTGTATTTTAATTAATGCCTTATGATGCAGTTAATTTGGATAAATTCTTAGTCGAGTTAATTTTTAGACGAATACAACTAGTTAAAAGTGGTAATTGCCCACCAAACCAGACAGATTCTGCAAAGCAAATAATACCACATGCAATTATTGTATTAGCGGCGCCTATATACTGCGCTATACTACCAGCTAACAAGTTACCCAAGGGTTGCGTGCCGATGACAGCCAAAGTATATAAACTCATAACCCGACCTCGTTTATCATCCTCAACCAGAGTTTGAATAATTGTATTACCCCCAGTAAGTTGCAGTATTCCGCCACCACCTATCACCACTAGAATCAGCACAGAAAGCCATAATTCTCTAGATAGCCCGAATGCGATTAGCCCAATACCAATTATGACTAAGGATAATGCTATCAACCGTTCTAAACCTAAGACTTGTCGGCGTAAACTAAGATAAACGCAAGCCAGAAGCGAACCTACCGAACTGGCTGCCGTCAACAAACCCATTGTACCGCCATCGCCTTTAAGAATATCTGCTGCAAAAATTGGCAGAAGCGCCACGTATGACATTCCAGTCAAACCGTTTAATGCTAACACCAACAAGATAACGCGAATAGGAAATATGCTGTAAACATAGCTGAATCCTTGTTGCAATTTTTGCCAGGTGTCATTATAAGATAAATTTGATTTTGGAGTTGGCGCCAGTCTCATTGCAGCTAATGTTAGTAGGGCTATAACGTAGCTCAAACTGTCGTATAAAAAGCAATATTTGGCGCCGACCGTAGCAAGCAACATACCACCAATAGCAGGTCCAATTAACATCGAACTACTTAGTATTGCAGAATAAAGGGCGATTGCGTTACTTAAATCAGCACGGTCATCTACTGTTTCAATGACTATTGCCGACCGAACAGGCATATCTAATCCCTTCAAAAATCCACCTAGAATTGCAACAATCATCAGTAACCGAAAATCGACAAATCCTAAAAAGGTAAGCGTAGTTAAGGTAAATGAGACAATAATCCCTAAAATTTGCACCAGCATTAACAAATTTCGCCGACTCCAACGGTCGCACAAAACCCCAGAAAACGGAGTGAGAATTAACGTGGGCAAAAATTGCAGAAACCCATTTAAACCTAATAGCCAAGCAGAATTAGTCAGGTCATAAATTAACCAGGAGATAGTCACCTGGGTCATGAAAGTACCTGACAATGACAATATTTGTCCGCTAAAAAAAAGTCGAAAGTTACGCGATTTAAATGCAGGTAGATGCAAATAAATGTACTTCTTCAACCAACTATTCAATTAATAATGCCTCCCTGATGAGTATTTTAAACTTATTAAAACTTAAACACCTTGTTGCTTAAACCAATTTTGGAGACGCTGCCAACCATCACGAGCTTCTTTTTCACGGTAAGAGGGACGATAGTCAGCAAAAAAGGCGTGAGGTGCTTCGGGATAAACTATTATTTCGGACTTACTACTACTAGACTTGAGTTGTTCCTGTACTCGTTCTACTGTGTTCAAAGGAATACCTGTATCTTGACCACCATATAATCCAAGCACTGGAACTGTAAGTTTAGAAACAACATCTATGGGGTGCTTGGGTTGAAGTTCGGTAGCATCACCCACCAGGCGCCCATACCATGCCACACCTGCTTTCAACTTAGGATTGTGTGCCGCATATAACCAAGTAATTCGACCACCCCAACAAAAACCTGTAATCCCTACTCTATTACCATCACCCTTGGATGACTTCACAGCCCAATCAACTGTAGCATCAAGGTCTGATAACACTTGAGCATCGGGTACTTTCGCAACAATTGGACGAATTTCATCAATATTACTCAACTTTGAAACATCACCTTGACGTATAAATAATTCGGGTGCTATCGCTAAATACCCTAGCTTCGCAAGGCGCCGGGTAATATCCTGAATATGTTCATGTACGCCAAAAATCTCCTGAATTACCAAGATAACTGGAAAATTTTCACCCGTCTCAGGTTGCGCTCTGTAAGCAGGTATTTCCCCATCTTGAACAGGAATTTTTACCTCACCTGCGACTAAACCTTGAGTATCAGTTTTAATCACGCTTGCTGAAATAGGTTGTACTGCAAGAGTAAAACCCGTCGTCAGAACTGCTGTTGCGATAAATTGGCGCCGTGTTATATCTTTTACCATCTTTTTACCTGAAGTTGATACTTGTAGGTTAGGCATCTTGCCTGACAAGAGCGCACAGGCGAGACGCCTATGCTACGATTTTTCTTAGATAACCTAATAATTAGTTAAGCATAATTTTTTAAAAAAAGACTGTATAATAAAGTTAAAATACGGTAAATCGACCAATAAGCCGTATCATAATATTGTTTCACAGGATGTCATCTATGAGTCTGAATGCTCAAATCCTAGACAGTCCAGCTTTCGAGACACTTCCAGCGGTTGAAGCAGAACTTAGCTACTTGATACCAATGGTAGAAAAGCCTGTCAACTACACTTACGAACCGCCAGCAGGTATTCCTAGGCAAAATGGCAAGCACGAGATCAAGAAGATAGCAATTAGGGATGCTCGACCAATAGCAAAAAACTTCTCTTTAGACCGGGAGGGTTTTGCATTCGTCGCACATAATAGTAGTGTGCGTGATTTCTACGATGAAGAAGAAATAGGGCGTGTTTATTATCCTGAAGCCGAGCAACTGTTGAAAGAGATTACAGGCGCCAACCAGGTAGTGATTTTTGACCACACTCTCCGTAATGCTCGACGTTTGCAGCAGGGTGAAACTTGGATTAAAGAACCAGCCAAGCGGGTACATAATGACTTTACGGCAAAATCTGGTTACACGCGCGCCCGACTAGAGTTAGCGGCAAGAGGAATAGAAAATATTGATGAACTACTGCAACAAAGGTTCGCGATAATTAACGTTTGGCGCCCGATAGCAACAGTTCAAGAGTCACCATTGACAGTATGCGACGCACGCAGCATAGCTCCGACAGACCTCGTAGCAGGCGACCTTGTTTACCGCCATCGAACTGGTGAGACATACGCAGTCACATATAATACAACGCATAGATGGTTTTATTTTCCGCAAATGCAACAAAACGAGGCATTGTTAATCAAGTGCTTTGATTCTGTGGAGGATGGAATAGCCAGGTTTGCCGCTCATACTGGGTTTGACGACCCAACGAGTCCATCAAATGCTGCACCGCGCGAGAGCATAGAATTACGAACATTCGTTTTCTATCCTAAATAATCGCAAATTTTATTGTGGAATGGGCGTCCAGTGGTTGTTTAGAAAGTATAAACTTGGAAAATCCCCCCAACCCCCCTTAATAAGAGGGGCTTAAATACCTCTTTTTCCGCGTTTATTATAATTATAAATTTAGATAAATTTAATCTTATATTACTTTTATATGAAGGATGCATATTATTCTTACTCCCCCCTTAATAAGGGGGGCTGGGGGGGATTTAATTAGTTGCAGCTTCATATTAAATCGGTATTAGAATATAATAATGTGATTAGATGTTAGATTGTTCTATTTTTCTATCATAATGATTCTCCACAGTAAATTTATTAAGGGTAAGATTTTTGGTCTATCCTTAACTTGTGTATTTTTACTAACAGCTTGTTCTGGCTCAAAGCCTAATTCTTCAACTACTCAGCAAGCATCAAGTAGTAATAGTAACAACACTCTTCGACTGCTCTACTGGCAGGTGCCAACTATTCTCAATTCTCATTTATCTGGAGGTGTCAAAGACTTAGAAGCTAGTCGAGTTACCTATGAACCGCTAGCCAGTTTTGATAAAGATGTAAAATTAATTCCGTTCTTAGCAGCAGAAATTCCGACTATTGAGAATGGAGGATTGGCAAAAGATGGTAAATCAGTTACTTGGAAATTAAAACAGGGTGTTAAATGGTCTGATGGTAAACCTTTTACAGCGGCTGATGTAGTATTTACTTATAAATTTATTTCAAATCCAACTGTAGGCGCCAGTACGGCAGCAAATTATGAAGCAGTTAAAAATGTAGAAGCTATCAATGATTACACGGTTAAAATAAATTTTAAGGATAAAAATCCTGCATGGTCACTGCCTTTTGTTGGTCAAAACGGGGTAATTCTACCTCGCCACATTTTTGAGAAATATAACGGCGCCAATGCTAGGGAAGCACCAGCAAATCTTCTGCCTGTGGGTACAGGAGCTTATCGGGTGGTGCAATTCAAACCTGGTGATATTATTATTTATGAAACTAATCCTTTTTTTCGGGAAGCTAATGAACCCGCATTTAAGCGCGTAGAACTTAAAGGTGGTGGGGATGCTACTTCAGCAGCAAGAGCGGTGCTGCAAACTGGAGATGCAGATTATGCTTGGAATTTGCTTGTGGAGGCGCCAATTCTTAAACAACTAGAAGCCGCTGGTAAAGGTAAAATAGATGCTAATGCTGGAGCGTTTGTAGAACGGATTGTAATAAATCAAACCGACCCAAATAAACAAACAAAAGATGGTGAACGCTCTAGTTTACAATTTCCCCATCCCTTTTTTAGCGACAAGAAAGTACGTCAGGCTTTTAATTATGCTGTTGACCGAGATACTATCGTCGAACAGTTATATGGTGTAGCTGGTCGTCCGACTGCAAATATTTTAGTACTACCTGATACTTATAATTCACCTAATACCACATATGAATTCAATTTGAAAAAAGCTGCTGCTTTATTAGATGAAGCTGGATGGAAAGATACTAACGGGAATGGTATTCGAGATAAAAATGGTGTAGAAATGAATGTTTTATTCCAGACTTCGGTTAACCCACTGCGGCAAAAAATTCAGGAAATCGTCAAACAACAATTAACGTCTTTAGGTGTAAAAGTCGATTTAAAAAATATTGATTCGAGTATATATTTTGCCAACGACCCCGCAAACCCAGACACAGTTGCGCGCTTCCAAGCGGATATACAAATGTTTTCTACTGGTAATAGTAATCCAGACCCTGGTGCTTATATGAAGAATTGGACTTGTGAGGAAATTCCTCAGAAGAAAAATAATTGGTCTAAACCAAATTCTTCACGTTATTGCAATCCCGAATATGACAAGCTTTGGAAACAGTCTGCCACAGAGTTAAATCCAGAAAAACGGCGCCAGTTATTTATTCAGATGAATGACTTGTTAATAAAAGATGTAATTGTTATTCCCTTGGTTGCGCGCGCTACTGTAAATGGTATCAGTAATAGATTAACTGGTGTAGAAGCAACTCCGTGGGATACCCAAACTTGGAATATCAAAGATTGGAAGCAGAAATAGATATAGCTTCGCTCCATTCGCTGCGAACAAGATATATACTTAATTTATTTTGTATATTGTTGATGGCTAAAAGATTAGCTAAAACCATCAACCTCCTCATGTGACTGGCGATTTAAGTAGAAAAAACTACTAGGGAGCATGTGGAAATCTTATGCCGAACGCCTGGGCAGCCACTTTGATGTAAGGCAAAATGTGTCTTTATAGGAACTGCTCATGGTTAGCAATAGCAAACAACTTTGTCTTCAACGTATCAGCATAGCTGAGGTTCCATCCATTCACCAAATCTTGGTGGCTTGCGGTCTTGATATGAAAGACCGCTTAGGCCTGAGTCATTGGATGCCGCCAAATTATCCGCTTGAGCAAATGCTTCACGATGCTACGGAGCAAGAGGTTTACGCTGTTGCAGTCGGCAATAACTTAGTTGGCACCTTTATGCTTGAGATGATGACAACGGTTCCATCGAGCTACATCAAGTATGGAAATATTCTTTGGCAGGTATCAGATGTACCAGCAGTGTATGTACATAAACTAGCAATGGACGGGGAAGTAATTTCAAGTCACTGATTTGAAAATAATCTCCTTGAAAATTAACCACTTCTCCACTCCATAAGGCTTTTACTACCTGTAACCACTCTGTAGAATAGCGATAACGTTCATCATGCGGAAGAAAAGGAATACCCGATTTTTCCATTTCAGGCTTAAACCAAGCACTTACCAAGTTGATAGCAAAGCGACCATTGCTAATTGCATCAATTCCAAGTGCCATTTTAGCTAAAACTACAGGATGGAACAGTAGTGGTTTAATAGCCGCAATTATTTCGATTTGATTAGTCACCGCCGCTAAAGCAGAGGCAGTTGTCCATGTTTCAAGCTGATCAAAATCCGGATTTCTAGGATTGGCAATGTGTTGGGCAATAAGAGTTGTAGTGAATCCACATTCTTCGGCCAGCTGAATCAGTACCTTTGCTCGTTCAAAACTAGCATCGCGCGGAGATTGCGGATGGTTCATAGCTCCATAATTACCGCCAACAGGAATCCAAATTCCATACCGTGGTTGACACATAGATAGCTTCACCCTTTATTTCAAAAATTTAATAATTCGACTTATGCTAGAGTGCTTTTAATTCTTTGCATACAACTGTAAATCGACCAAGATTTAGTAGTAATATCCTACCATAATATGATATTGACTAAATTAACCGTACTTAAAAATCGCTAATTATGGCACAAATGCTATACGACCGTTAGCTTCTCATGTTTTGTCAGAAGTCAGTTTTTCATATCCGTAAATAGAATAATTAACAATATTATTAGCTAGAGTAGTAATACGTGAACATACTTAGAAAGAAATTGTTATTAGCTCTTATCTCCCTAGTTCTTTCGCGTTGGCGCCTGTAGTGGGCGAGAGAAACAAAATGCTGTTGATATTATAAATGTATATAAACAAGCTAGCTTTGGAAAAACAGCTTTCGTCACATAGAATAATTAGAAAACATATATATCCGGTTTCGGATATGCATGTTATAATTGATCTTAATAAGATCAGGAGATAAAAATGAGCCAATCTCAACCCGACAGACTTGACCGAATTGAAGCGACGTTAGACCAAGTTACGCAAGCGCTAAACAATCAAGTGACAGTGAATGCGGAATTGCGTGGCAGCATTGACTCATTAGCAAACAGTGAAGCGGCAACAAATGCGGAATTGCGTGGCAGCATTGACTCGCTAGCAAACAGTATTGAATCGCTAGCAAACAGTGAAGCGGCAGCAAATGCGGAATTGCGTAGCAGCATTGACTCGGTATCAAGCAATCAAGTGGCAGTAAATGCCGATTTGCGTAGCAGTGTTAGCTCATTAATAAATACAGCTAATCAGCATCAGGAAAATTTTGTAGTGGTGGTTAATGAAATACGTTCCATTTTACGACGACTTGAAAACCTTGAATCATAAAGTAACATAATTGGTAACGGATAGGGGATTTTAAATTATTGTGCTTTGTTTGTAACAAATAAATCATCCGTTACATCCGATGTATCCGTTGAAACCAACCCACCAAAATTAATGACACAAGTTAAAGCATTTTATCAATCATAACAACCTAGGGTCTAAAGCATCTCTTAATCCATCCCCAATATAATTAATACTTAACACAGTGAGAAATATTGCCGTACCAGGAAAAATAACCATATATGGAGCAAATTGCAAAAAATTCTGTGCATCATAAAGCATTCGTCCCCACGTTGGTACATCTGGAGGAAAACCCAAACCCAAAAAGCTAAGGGTAGATTCGGTGAGAATTGCCGTACTTACAGAAAGAGTTCCAGCAACAAGTACTGGACTAATCACATTTGGAAAAATATGAACCCAAATTAAACGTCGAGGTGAAGCACCTAGCGCGCGTGCAGCTGTCACGAATTCCAATTCCCGCACCGTCAAAAACCCTGCTCTAACTAGTCTCCCTACAGACATCCAGTTCAATCCACCAATTAATAAAACTATTAAAACAAATATACCTAACTCGGCGCCAGCAATTGCTTTCAGAGAATCACGAAACAAAAATATTATTAATAGCAATAATGGCAGTCGCGGTAAAGCCAAACATAAATCGGTGAAACGCATCAAAATAATATCTATCCAACCACCGTAAAATCCAGATATTGCCCCAATTAATGTACCCAAACAGATAGTAACCAGTGTTGAAAAAATACCAATTGCTATTGATATTCTTCCACCATATAAGATTCGGGCTAAAATATCTTGTTCTAGGTCATTAGTACCAAAAGGATGTGCCCAACTTGGAGGGAGAGTTGAAGCAGCAAAGTCAATTTTATTGATGGGAGTAGTGTAGAAAAATGGTACAAAAATCACGCATAAAACAATAATTGCTAGCATCACCATACCCAAAACAGCTTGACGATTACGAAAAAATCGGCGCCAAGTTTTATGTTCAAGACTTACTTGTGCAGGAATAGAATTAGTGACAACAGGTGGTAATTGGAGTTTTTTGTCAATTTGTTTTTGTAAACGTTTGAGCATAAAGTATCTAGGGAATAATTATTTTGTATAAGTAACGCGCGGGTCTAGCAAACTGTACAAAATATCAGCGACCAAATTAAAAACCACTATCAAAATTGCGTATATAAAGGTAATAGACATAACAACAGGTGTATCACTTTGTTGGATAGAGTCAATTAATAAAGCACCAATGCCAGGAACGCGAAAAACTTTCTCTGTTACTAAAGCTCCAGTAAAAACACTAGGAATATCTAAAGCAACTAATGTAACTACAGGGATTAAAGCATTTCGCAAAACGTGACGCTGAATAACTATAAAATTTGGTAAACCCTTCGCATAAGCAGTACGTACATAATCTTTATGAATGTTTTCTAAAATCTCTGACCGAACAAAGCGCATCAACAACGCTGTTTGCCAAAGTCCTAAAACCGATATCGGCATAATTGATTGTTTGATTTGCTCAACAAAACTTCCCCAATCTGTCACTTGCAAAGTACTATTATAAATAAAAGGCAGCCAATTTAATTGAACACTAAAAATAATAATAAATACTAACCCTGTAAAAAAAGTTGGTAGAGAAAAACCAAAAAAAACTAGAACGGCAAAACTAACTTGAGAGGTAAAATTAATGGCTTAATTACGCAGGCGCCATAGAAAATATCCAACGAGTTTATTATGCTTACAGCCTACGTCTAGCAAGTTTTACCGCTCTAGAAAAAAACCAAAGTTGTCAAAATTGTATCAAAAGCAGAATTGCGTTTGAGCGCAGAAAGCACCCCTAAAGGAACTGCTAATATGGCGCCTAGAAAGTAAGCTGAACCCACTACCCACAGCGTAGTTGGTAAACGTTGAAAAATTAAACTGCTAACAGGACTGCGACTAGTGAAAGAATAACCCATATCTCCACTCACAAAAGCTGTAACCCATTTGACATAGCGAATATAAATTGGTTGGTCTAAACCTAAAGACCTTCTAATATTCTCTCGCACTTCGGCTGTAATAGAGGGATTAAGCGCAAATTCCCCCATTGGGTCACCAGGAGCTAATGCCAAGATAGTGAAAATTACGATACTTATTGCTATTAGGGTTGGGATAGAAGTCAATAGACGCTGAATTAAGTATTTGTTCATGATTTGCAGCGTTATAACATTATGATTATGATAACCACGTTTAAGTTCAGCTTGCTTTTAATACCTCTGTATTAAGCTGCAACTTATCTCCCAACCACAAAGAATATGATGTATGGTCAGCAACAGCATCACCTGTATTTGGATGGACTAGAACATCCAAACCCTCGCGATGAAGCATTAACCAGGGAACAACCTGATCAAACTGATTCAGTGAAAATGCAACTTGATACATAGATTGTGGATGTGGTCCAACGGGTCCATCACGCCACCTTCCCAACTGTACCTCAAAGTTGGCGCCTAATTTCTCGCGAATACGGGCAGCAGTATCACGATTCTTGTAATTGTAATAGACATGAGCGTGAAAACTGGTAATTGCGGTGGTATGTTCTGTCATTCTTGTACTACCTGAAGAAAGGCGCCAGCTTAAGAAATAATCTATGACTTTCCTTGGCAAGTCATAGAATATAGGCGATGCTACTGTTACTTTATCAGTTTACCGTAAAATTAAACAAAAATACTGCTCGGTTAGAAAAGCCAAAACTTATCCGAGCAGTAATTAATTTTATTGCCTATAAATCGCTCTTAGTATACTAGCCTACGCAAGTGCTGGTTCTGCTTCCACCTTTTGTAGTTTATCCTTTAAAGCATTTGGTACTTCAACTCCGAATGCTTCACCTTCAATAGATTGTGACCGGAAACCATCGGGACCAACTGGAATGTCACCTGTGATGGTAGTGCGATAGAGAACACGCTCTACATCTATATGGTCTAAATCTTGAGGCGCCAAATGCGCGGTAGCACGATTATCCCAGAATGCGACATCACCATTGTTCCAGTGGAAGCGGGTGGTGTAAGCAGGTTTAGTAATTTGGTTGAAGAACAACTCAAGTAGCGAGTCGCTTTCTTGTGGTGAAACATCAAGAATACGCGCGGTGAAGCCAGGATTGACAAACAACGCACGTTCACCTGTTTCTGGATGGACACGTACCACCGGATGAATTGAAACTAGTGGATTGATAGCAATGCGTTGTGCAAGTTTACTATTACTAGGAAACTGCAAACCCGCATTAAAGCGATGTTCAGCTTTCAATCCATCTGCTAGCGCGCGCAGTGGTGCAGACAAACCTTCATAAGCTGCAACTAAATTAGTCCACGTTGTATCGCCACCGATACTAGGAACATCAACCGCGCGTAATATTGATCCCGCAGGTGGGTTGACAGCTGCTGTTACATCAGTATGCCAACGACTCTCATAGCTGGAACGTCGCAAACCATTACGTTTCTCAAAGCGACTACGGTCAATCGTGAGAATTTCTGAGAAACCTTCGATTGGCTCATCTTCGTGTGGATGCGCGTATGTAACATCACCAAAATAACCTGTGAATGCAATCTGTGCAGCATGGTCAAGATTTTGATTCCGAAAGAATACGACTTTCCATTTCAATAATGCTTGACGGATTTCTTTAACTACATCATCACTCAAAGGACGGGAAATATCTACACCACTAATTTCGGCGCCGGTGAAACCTGATGTTGGTTTGACGTCAATGTGATTGTAACTCATATTTACTTCTCCACTTGGTTCGTAAGACTCTAGAAAGCTCTCGTCCAATTCATCTACTCGCTTAAAACATTTTGGATGAGCAATCGTAGCTTTTAACTATATTACACTATTTTGATAGATTTACCGTATTATAAAAAATAATATTTTTGATTAATGGAATAATAGGTTTACAGGCGCCAACTTATACATACTATATACTTGAACTTAATAGTACATTATTATGTCTGATTTATCTAAATCACAAAACCTATTGTCAAATGAAGCTGTAAAACATTATGAAGCTGGTGAAGAAGCTCAACGATTATTAAAAGGTACAAGTCGCTTAGAGTTTGAACGTACTAAAGAACTTCTTAGTCGCTATTTACCTCCTCCACCCGCAGTCATTTATGATGTTGGTGGAGGTTCAGGAGTTTATGCTTTCTGGCTTGCAGAACAGGGATATGAAGTTCATTTAATTGATGCAGTTCCTTTACATATAGAACAAGCGCGCGTTGCTTCTAAATCTCAATCTGCTCAACTTGTGAATATCATAGTTGGGGATGCTCGTCAATTAAATCAAGTGTCTAATAGTGCTGATGCTGTTCTTTTACTTGGCCCGTTATATCATTTAATAGAACGTAGTGACCGTGTAACTGCATTACGTGAAGCTCATCGTGTTTTAAAAAGCGAAGGTTTGATTTTTGCTGCTGGAATTTCTCGCTTTGCCTCAACTTTAGATGGGTTATTTAGCGGGTATCTTGATGACCCAGATTTTGTAAAGATTGTACAACAGGATTTAATTGATGGACAACATCGCAACCCGAAAAACCATCCTGCTTACTTTACCACAGCATTTCTACATCAACCAGAAGAATTAAAGTCAGAGGTAGAAGACGCAGGTTTCTATACTGAAAATATTTTAGCTATCGAAGGAGCAGGTTGGTTATTACAAAACTTTGAGGAGCATTGGAGCAATCCAAGGTGCCGCTCTAGACTGTTAGAATCTATTCGTTGGGTAGAAAATGAACCTTCTATATTAGGTGTAAGCGCTCATATTTTGGCTGTTGGGAAAAAGGCGCCTGTTTTTAATTATGGCACGCATAAAGAATAATATAATTGGCAGAATCTAATTCTCAAAAGTAAATTGTGTAGAGACAAGGGTTTAATCACGTCTCTACATTTTTCCGAAGATATTTATTATTCTCGTTTCGGTTGATAAAGTTATGCGTTTGCCTCTGAAACTTTAACCTCTTCTTCTGTTAAATTCGTCTGATTTTTGTACGGTCGAATTATGGCGTAAACACCTACAACCCAAGCAAGCGCAATCAACCATCCTGCTATAATATCGCTAGGAAAATGAACTGCTAAATATAACCGTGTCCAAGCAACTCCTGGCACAAAAGCGGCGCCAAATATAAAAGCGAGTACACGCCAGCGGGTATGCCAAGCTAAAACAATTAAAATTGCTGCAAATGTAAAACTTGCCATTGCATGACCGCTAGGAAATGCAAAACTCCCTTCGTGAACTATTGGCTCCCAAAGGTGAGGACGCACGCGATGAAAAAACACTTTTGCAGCATGATTAATTGTTGCGCTTCCGAAACCTGCCGCTAATAAATAAGCAGACAGGCGCCATCTCTTGCTAAAAACCAGTACTAGATTTATTACAAGCAAAACTGGTATTAAAGTCTTTGGAGAGCCAATTTTAGCTAAGGTGACAGCAAAAACGTCAAGCTGTGAATTTACTGTTTCATGAACTGCGAGCAAAATTGGCACATCGAAAGGAAAACCAGCTTCATATTGCCATAGCTTGGTAGCCATGATTCCAAAGATTTGTAAAGGAATATAAACTCCTATTGCTAGCAGTAATAACTGGTGCCAGTTATTAGCTAATAACTTACTGATAAATTTTATCCCGTTATCAAAGTTAAACTTTTGTTTTTCGATTTCTGGAAGATTGTTGTTTTCTACTTTCATAATTCGCTATGATGGGGTTAATGAATTATTTGAATCTTTGAAGAGTAAAGCTGTGAATAACTTGTTGATATCAGGTCTGGTCTGCTTGGCAATCGCGATTATCGGGCAAGCAAAACTTTTTTTTCTTGAAATTAATCCTGGCTGTTTCGGAAGATTACTAGCTTTGATTGTTGGTATTTTCTGTTTAAGTTCAACCATGTCTAATGGTTTATTTTCAATACCCACTGAACAATTAAACAGCTTTGTACAAGAAGCTATTCCTAGGTTTAGAGAAATGATTGATCAAGTTTTGAATGCGTAATTGGTTAATGCTGTAGAGACGTGATTAATCACGTCTTTACATTACATTTTACAATTTTTGCTTTAATCGGATTTTACATTTTCATCCATATTTATACTCACCATCTTCAGTACAAACTTACCGCCCAGAAATAAAAAAGTCAAGCACAATATGTTTTTAAATCGATAAATATAAATAATTGAACGAACCGTAGGTTGGAGTCTTTCCTTAAATATTTAGTCAGGGGTTAGCATCATGTATGTAGTCGATGTTAAAAATATAGCAAACATTCAAGCTGGCACCAGCGTGGTTGAGGCAGCAGAGAGCGCAATTAATTGGACTAGCAACAGGTAATGAGAGTGAAATATACTTAGTAACGATAAATACAAATGTCGGAAATTTTAGCTTTTTAGTAGGTGAGTAAAGAAAATAACCTTTGCTTATGCTTTGAAAAAAAAATAATATTTGATTTTAGATGACTGGGGGCTTAATCTAAAACTATGCTTGCAGACAGAGGCGAAGACAAGAGGACATGCCAATTGCGTCTCCCATTCATCTCTCAGTCTTGGCTTTAATTAAAGTCATTAATCATAAGCATACTTATTTTATTGTTGTGCAATCTAAAGGGTGATGAATTGTGAACATCCTAGAGTTTTCTTTGTTGATTTTTATTGGGTCATTTGGCGCAGGCTTTTTAGGTGCGTTGACTGGGTTAGGGGGTGGAGTGGTTATTGTCCCCTTGTTAACTTCGGTGTTTGGTGTTGATATTCGATACGCAATTGGCGCCTCCTTAGTATCTGTAATCGCGACTTCTTGCGCTGCAGCATCAACATATATAAAGAAAGGCTATACTAATCTGCGCTTAGGAATGTTTCTAGAAGTCGCAACGATAGGGGGAGCATTAATTGGAGCAACAATAGCTTCTTTTATCTCTGTAAAAATTCTCACTATTGTACTTGCGATAGTACTACTTTATTCAGCTTATATATCAGGAAAACCGAAACCTGAACAAACCGAGGAAGAGGCGCCTTCGGAGTTAGCAGTTAGTCTCAAACTCAATGGAACATATCCAACTGAGGAAGGAATTACAGCATATCAAGTTCATGCAGTGCCTGCTGGGTTTGGCATCATGACTATAGCAGGATTACTTTCTGGTTTACTAGGTATTGGTTCAGGTGCGTTTAAAGTTTTGGCAATGGATCAAGCAATGGGTATCCCATTCAAAGTTTCCACAAGCACCAGTAATTTTATGATTGGTGTAACCGCAGCAGCTAGTGCAGGTGTTTACCTTGCATGGGGATATATTGAACCAGGTATAACAATGCCTGTGATGCTAGGTGTATTACCTGGCGCCTTATTGGGAGCGAAAGTTTTAGTCGGAGCAAAAACTCAAACTTTAAGAATAGTTTTTAGTTTTGTACTTGCCGCAATGGCATTAAAGATGGTCTACAACAGCTTGACAGGAGGATTATAAAATGCATTTATCTAATTTTGATAACCAGGGTCTTGATAAAAACGTTTATTCAAATCATGACGAACAGCAATTAGAAAATTTGATAAGTAACTTACTCAGATTCGGCGTTATTGCTGCCTGCTCGACAGTGTTAATAGGTGGAGTTTTATACTTAGCTCAATCTGGTATGCAGCCTGTAGACTACCGATTTTTTGAAGGTCAACCATCTGTATTAAATGCTCCTAAGTTAATGATTAGTGGAGTTTTAGTAGGTAGTTACAACAGCATTATCATACTTGGACTCTTACTATTAATCGCTATTCCGATTGTCAGAGTTATACTCTCACTATTAACGTTTGTGAAACAAAGAGATTTGACGTACATAACAATGACATCTCTTGCGTTATCAGGATTAATTTATAGTTTCGTCACCGCTTGCTAAGAGGCAGTACTAAGACAATGACAGAACAACTCGTCAATACCTCGTCAAATGCAGGAATTGGAATTTTGGTAGCACTCGTCGTGATTATGTTTTTAGAGGCAGCTATATTTGCTGTAATTGCATACATTTTGAATTTAATCCTGTGTAATTCAAAGGGTAAGAGGCGAAGGAATATTAAGATTACGCCAATAAATTAATCTAGCAGGGGTGGGTGGTAGGGCTTTGTGAAGTTTGAACAACTTCAAATGAACAATTGTATTTCTCAAAGGATAAAAACCATGAAATTTTTGAAAGTGGCTCTTGTTGTTGCAGTAATGTTGGTTAATTTAGTCATCGCTCAACCATCTTGGGCAGACCCAAATTACCGCCAAAACCCTGATTACATTGCAGTGACAAAGACCCTCAAAGAGTTAAAAGAAAATGTACAAGGTGCAATTCCAGATTCCGTACAACAGCGAATTGATGAATTAGAGTATCAAAAACAGGCAATAAAATCAGGAACTGCATGGGGACAGTGCCGCAACGAGAGTGGCGCCAACCTGGCAATTTACGGAACTGGTAGTGAAGAATCTGAAGAGAGTGGCAACAAAAATCAACTTTACTTCTTAGGAAACGGTCAAACCACACCTGACCAATGGGACTGTCAAGGTGTTTATCTTCCTAGCAATGTTAAGGTTGCTTCCCTAGATAAGACTGGTGCTGCCGCAGTCAAAATCATGGATGGTACACAAATCTTAGTTAAGAAAAATCCAAAAACTTCTGAACTAGAGTTAAATCTTCCCGACGCGAAAATTGTCAAATCTGACGAAAAGGGTTGGTTTATCCCCAACGTATCACAAGCATTCATTAATTCTCGCATTCCCAACACTTTCTCTGGTGGCGATAATGGTTAGAGTATCGAGTGCTGAGTGTTGAGTGCTGAGTGCTGAGGGTATAGGGCGCCTGAAATAGCAGATTTAGATTCCTGTTTTCTTCAAGAAGACAGGAATCTAATTTATATAGGTTTTTCAAACTATTGTTTAATACATTTTATTTATCATCTAAAAAAATAATAGTGTTTGATTTTGCCACAAAAATTACTTATTGTTAAAACATACCTAGATAACGACTTGAATTCATGACATTTACGAATACTTAAATTAAAAGCTGTTAATAGCGCAAATAAACCAAATTTATAATTGGTTTATAACTTACAATCATGAGGAGTATTAAAATGATAGAGCATTTAAGTGGGCACATAAATTTAGATACTGTATTTACCTTTAAAACATTTGGTCTTTTAATAGTCTTAGTAGTATTAGAAACTGTTCTTTCCGCTGATAATGCAGTTGCGTTAGCTGCTTTGGTTCAAGATATTAAAGACCCAACTCAACAACAACGCGCTTTAAATTGGGGATTAATTATTGCTTTTATATTGCGGATTACCTTACTTTTTACCGCTACATGGGTAATTAAGTTCTGGCAATTTGAGTTGGGAGGCGCCCTTTATTTACTATGGTTATCAGGTAAGCATTTCTGGAATTATTTTTACCCAGAAGCCGAGTCGGGGCAAGAAATTACTGAGTCATCAAAAGATAAAAGTTGCGCTTTCGGACAATTAATTTTATTAATAGCTTTCACAGACTTAGCATTCTCTATAGATAGTGTCACAGCAGCAGTAGCAGTTTCAAGTCAAACATGGTTAGTTTTAACTGGCTGCATTATTGGTATTATCACTTTGCGATTTATGGCTGGTTTATTTGTTCGTTGGTTATCGGAGTTTACTTATTTGCTTGATGCAGCTTATTTGACTGTGTTCAGCGTAGGTGTACGATTAATGTTTAAAGCCATCGTACCCGACCACGTACCACCTCAATGGATGATGCTAACATTAATTGCTACTCTCTTCGTGTGGGGATTTTCTAAACGAGTTGTATCTGTCAACGGAGATGGTGTACTACAAAATTATGAACAAGAAGGGTAATTTACAAAATTTTCTTGTGGAGCGGGCATCCCTGCCCGCCCCTAGATTTAAGACGGGCAAGGATGCCCATTCCACAAAAGTAATAATCTCCCATTCCACAAGAGTAATAATGCATTGAACTAATAAGTGAAATATAAATATATGAACATAGAATCACTAATTGACATTAGCACTAACACCAACAGCAGAGCTACCGTAGCACCACCATCGAAACCAAACAAAGATATTCAAGCAATTGTTAGAATTGTTTTATTGCTTTTAGCATTGACTATTATCTGTAGCTTTTTCTCAATTGTCGGTGCTGGAGAAAGAGGCGTTTTGATGAAGTTTGGTGAGGTGCAACCCGAAGTGTTAGCAGAAGGAATTCATCCTGTAATTCCAATTATGCATACTGTTGAAAAGCTAAGTGTACGGGTACAAAGTCAAGAAATTTCCACCGAAGCATCATCAAAAGACCTGCAAAATATACATACAGATGTAGCACTTAACTGGCATATAATCCCAGAAAAGGCAAATCTAATTTTTCAGCGCGTTGGTAATCATGACGCAATTGTTAACCGTATTATCAATCCAGCGGTTAAAGAAGTGCTAAAAGCTGTAATGGCAAAATATACCGCTGAAGAAATTATTACCGCACGCGGAGAGGTTAAAAGCGAGGTTGATAATGTTTTAACGTCTCGGTTGGCAACCTACGATATCGAAATTGATGATATTTCTCTTGTAAATATTCACTTCTCAGACCAATTTAACCATGCTGTCGAAGCAAAGCAAATTGCTGAACAAGAAGCTAAACGCACGGGATTTCTAGCTCTGAAAGCTGAGAAACAAGCACAAGCAACGGTTAATTTAGCGAAAGGAGAAGCTGAAGCGCATAGTTTGATAGTCAAGTCACTAACACCCGCAATACTACAACGACAAGCAATAGCTAGATGGGATGGTAGAATGCCTTGGATATCGGCAGGTGGTGATAACGGTACTAGACTATTTCAATTAGAATTAGACGAAATCGTCAAAGCTGCACAAAAAAATCCTGACCAAGTAAGAGTAGAATCTCGGTCAGAATTAACCGACGTACTTCTTAAAGAAAAAGAATCAGAGCAATCGAATAAAAATTAAAATGGAACCACGATGAATGACTTTATTAGTGCAATCTCTACTGGGTTTGCAGCCTTCACTGCCACTAATTTAGATGATATTGTTGTCTTGCTGTTGTTTTTCTCGCAGGTAAATGCTTCCTTCCGCACTCAGCATATCGTTATCGGACAATATTTAGGTTTTACAGCGCTTGTGCTTGCCAGTCTACCTAGTTTCTTTGGTGGTAGATTATTTCCACAATCTTGGATTGGACTTTTAGGCACCGTTCCTATTATTATTGGCATTAATCGTTTCTTCAATCCAGAAACAGATGACTCGGAACCCCCAAGCCAAAGCGAATTTCAAAATCCTTTGTTAGCTAGCTTGTTCTCTCCGCAAGCTTACAGTGTTGCTGCTGTTACCATAGCAAATGGTGGTGATAATCTCAGCATTTATGTTCCACTATTTGCAAACAGTACACCCGATGAGTTAGGAGTTATCTTAACTATCTTCTTTTCCTTGGTAGCAGTTTGGTGTTATGTAGCGTATCGGTTAACGAAAATCCCCGCACTTGGCACAGTTTTAACACGCTACGGTAGTTACTTTGTACCTTTTGTTCTCATCGGCTTGGGTATTTTTATCCTAGTTGAAAGTCATACTCTTGAAAATCGTGGTTTGCTTGTAATTACCGCTTCACTCATCGGTTTCTGCTTGATAACAGAAGCTAAACAAGAGTATTTGTAGGTTGGGGAACCACCTCCGTGCGCGGGTTTCCCGCGTTGAGGAGAGTGGCGTTGAAGCAACGAAACCCAACACACATATCGCAATATTTAAGGCGCCCCATAAGCCGCAAATCCCGACCGAAGCAGGCAAGTTGGGATTATTATTTGCAGTTATTAATCACTTTTATTTATCGTTTTTAAAAAAAATAATATTTGCAGTTGTCAGAATGCAGCTACTAATATTTAAGTCATCAAATACCTGATGTTAGGTCAGATACAAATGACTAATAAACTTAAATTAATACGTAGTTAAGAAAAACTAATAGGATTGTTTAGCTACTGCTGACTAAAACGTTAAATCAAACCTGAAACTGGCATCACGTCGATAAGCAATAAAGAACTGGAAAAAACGATTAAATTATTGTAAGAGGCAATTATGGATTGGTTATTTAGTACTTTACTTGTTGCGGTTTCTGCTGCGTTTGCAACCACTTTTGACGACAATGTGTACTTGACAGCGTTTTTTGGCAAAGTCAATCGCCACTTCCGTCCTAAACATGTTGTTGTTGGTGAATTTCTTGGGTTTACTGCATTAGTTATTGCTAGTCTACCCGGTTTCTTCGGGGGTTTAATCATTCCAGAAATATGGATTGGATGGCTTGGTATTCTGCCAATTATCATTGGTATCAGTAGTCTAATAAGTCGGGATTTGGAGGAAGTAGTTCAAGATGTATCGCTTGACATGACTCCTGACGAACCTCGACCTCCAAAAAAATCGTTGTTGTCAACTCTACGCGACCGTCAAACTTACCGTGTTTCTGCTGTAACCATTGCCAACGGAGGAAACAACATTGGAATTTATGTACCTTTGTTCGCTACTAGCACTATTCACAGTTTAGGAGTAATTGTTGCAATCTGCTACCTCACAGTCGGAGTTTGGTGTTTCCTTTCTTATCGCATGACTCATAATCCTTTAATGGCGCCGCTTTTAGCTCGCTATGGTCGCAAAGTCTTCCCATTAGTACTAATCTGGTTAGGATTCTCAATTATTATGAAAAGCGAAAGTTATCGGCTTTTACCCGGTTTTGGGGCATAAGCTCAAACATGTAAATATATTTATTAATAAAAACGTTCTGCTTTCTTGGTGATATTGCAGAGCGTTTTTTAAGCTTGAGTACAAAAAATAATAAACTTAGTTTGGGCGCCTGCTTTTAATTATGGCACGCATAAAGACTAATACAAGTATAAATAATATTTATAGGAGTACTAATGGTATTAATACAATTGGCAGAATCTGATTCTCAAATCTTGGGGTGTTTTTCTGTTATGTACCAGTTGCGTCCCCATCTTGAAGAAGTTAATTTTGTAGAGCAAGTTAGGTATCAAATGAAAGAGGGATATCAGCTTGCTTTCTTAGAAGTGGAGGGACAAGCTGTTGCAGTAGCTGGGTTTCGTATTTCTACAAATTTAGGTTTCGGAAAGTTTTTATATGTTGATGATTTAGTGGTTGATGAGTTAAAGCGGTCAAAAAGTTATGGTGAACAATTATTTCAGTGGCTAATAAAATATGCAAAAATCCATAACTGTAAACACTTAAGTCTTGATTCCGCTGTGCATCGGTTTAGAGCGCATAGGTTTTATTTAATTCAAGACATGAATATTACGAGCCATCACTTTTCAATAGAGTTGTAATTATCCTATTAAATAGTGTAGAATTAGTATTTTACTACGAAAATGTCCAACTTTGTAATTTTATTTGACCTCGACGGTACACTCACAGACCCGAAAATAGGCATTACTCGTAGTATTCAGTATGCTTTAACTGAAATGGGTTATTCACTTGATGATGATTATTTACTGGACTGGTGTATTGGTCCGCCATTGAAAGGTTGTTTTGCACAGTTGCTGAACACTTCTGATGAAACAATATTAAATAAAGCACTTTCGCTTTACCGCAGTCGTTTTTCCACAATTGGATTATTTGAAAATTTTCTTTATCCCCAAATTACAGAAACGTTAAAAATTATTCGTCACAATTATAAAACTTTTGTTGCTACTTCAAAACCTCATGTATATGCCAAACGCATTATTGAGCATTTTGGTTTATTATCGCTGTTTGATGGTATATACGGTAGTGAACTTGATGGTACTCATAGTAATAAAGGTGACTTAATTCAACATATTTTACTAATGGAAAATTTGTCACCTACTTCTACGGTTATGGTCGGAGACCGTTACCATGATATTATCGGCGCCAAAGCTAATGGTGTTTACTCTATAGGAGTAACTTATGGTTATGGAACTGAGCAGGAATTAGAGCTTCATGGCGCCGACTTGATTGCTTATTCTCCTGATGATATCCCTAAATTAGTGGAAAAATTAAAATGATAAAACAAAGTAGGGCGGGCACTGCCCACCTTACTAAAATGATAAAACGAAGTAGGGTGGGCACTGCCCACCTTACCATTATGGTTTCCAAATGGCATCTTTAATTTGAATTTCTTTTGGTATTAATTTTTGCTTATAAAACAAATCAACTACCTGTTGCTGTTCACGAACGAATTCGTCGGTAATATCAAATACGCCAAAGAACGAGCGCTTCCCTAGAGCATATTCCCATACTGAAGTATCATATTCAGTTTGCTTTGCCAATAGTTGGGCAACTTCATTCTTATTACTTTTTGCCCAATCTTCTACCTTGCGTTGCTCTTCCAAAATTATCTTGACTAATTCTGGGTGTTTTTGGGCAAAATTCTGGGTAGCTATATAATATGCTCTTTGTGGCGCCACATCAGAACCTTTCACTAAAATGCGAATTTGTCCTGTTTTCTCTTTTTGAGCATAATATGGGTCACTAATGGGTATAGCATCAACCTGACCTCCTTCAAAAGCAGTTATGCTATCGGGAATGTTAAGATAAACAGGTTTAATATCATTTAATGTTAATTTTGCACTTTCGAGAGCTTTTAGTGCTAAGTATTGAAGTGCTGTTCCTTTCTGAATTGCAAGTTTTTTACCTTTTAAATCGGCAAGAGTCTTGATTGGAGAATATGAAGGTACTACAATTGCTTGGGCGCCTGCATTGGAAGCTGTAGCTGCAACATAAACTATCTGATTACCACCAGCTTGTGCGAAAATTGGAGGTAAGTTACCAACATTACCAATATCAACGTTCCCAGATGCCATCGCTTCCATCATTGGAGGTCCTTCCAAAATTTGTACCTTGCAGTAACCCGATAAAAGCACGCCTCTCTGGGCGCCTCTACTTTTATTCTTTAAAGTTACTTGCTAGAAATTTCTGAAGACTTGATATTTGCTGGAGTAATGGCAGTGTACTCTTCAGGAGAAAGAGCCTTCTCTTTAACCTTTATTGGCTTATTAATGATTTTCTGCTCATAAAATAAGTCCGCTATTTCCTGTTGCCCTGCAAGAATTTCATTCGTAATAGGTCTTAAGGTAGCACGGCGCCGTCTCACTATTTTTTCTAAAGTATCAAGGTCAAGCTTAACATCACGTGCAATAATTTCGGCAACTTCTCTAGGATTTGCGTCAGCCCATTTACCAGCATTGTTGACTTCTTCAAGAATAGTTTTGATTAGTTCAGGATTGTCTTTAACAAAATCACGTTGAGCAATCCAGTAGCCTCCTTGAGTGGAAAGCCCTTTAGCGTTGCGGACAACACGAACTCCTAGCGTTCTTTGAAACTCAGCAAGCTGGGGGTCGCTAACCACGGCAGCATCAACACTACTATTTAATAGCGCTGCACGAGTTTCTGATGCGATAAGATTTAAATGTTTGACATCACTAAGCTTGAGTCCAACTTCCTGCAAAGCTTTAACAACAAAGTACTGACTAGCTGTACCTCTTTGAAATGCGATATTTCGACCCTTAAGGTCAGCTGCAGTTTTAATCTGGGAGTCTTTTGGTACTACAATTGCCGTCCCTTCACCAGTTCCTGGTCTTGTACTAGCTATGAAAACAAAAGGAATACCAGCAGCTTGGGCAAAGATGGGAGGAGTTTCACCTACCATGCCAACATCCAAACTTCCCACATTTACTGCCTCTAAAAGTTGTGGTCCAGCCGTAAATTTCGACCACTCTAACTTAATACCTAATGGATTCAAACGTTTTTCTAAAACTCCTCTTGACCTCGTTATATCTGAGGCTGAAAAATAGCCTACTCTCACCGCCTTAGCCTTAATGCCTTGAGAGGCAACAGCATTTTTCTCTGGTGTATTCGGAGCATTACAACCAGCTAAAGTTGTGGATAGAGCAACTACTCCAATCACTAAGTAAGCTAAAAAATTTCTAGCGTGGCTTTTCCTAGATATTGCTACCATGACATACCACCAATTATCTAATGTTTAATGTGGTTGAATACAAACTTCTTCCACCTTTCTAAGGGGAATCTAAGCGACAAGCATTGACCTGCTCCCAACATGATTGGCATTTCACTCGCCAATTTTGATTGAAAGTTGCAAGCAGTAATATTTATGTACCTAATGTTAGCTGACTTTACACATCACGTCTAAACTTAAGCACAATTTTAAACTACGTTATCTCTATCTATTTACCGTATTTTATATACCTAGAAAGATTATCATATATTTTTTTAAGAATCAAGTGAAAGTTCGTAAAAAGCTTTAACTAGACTTACTGGCAACTAAAGTTACATGCATTAATAATAACATTGAATATATTTTGATAAAACTCTCGTATATTCTACAAGCTATATCAAAGCGCTAAACTAATTTATACATGATTGCGCTTTTGAATTTATGGGGTTAAAGTTATAAATTTTGTTTAAAATTACATTATCTTGATAAATATACAGTAGTATGTTGCCATCTATAGCTTGTTGTTACAGGCTATAGATTATTCTTAGGCAGGCACCTTTCTTAAAATTGCAACATAGATACTATATAGATGTATGAAGATAGCTATTGGCAGTGACGAGCGCACGCATCTTACAGACAAAGTGATAGAGGAACTGAAAGCTAGGGGGCACCAAGTCCTGGCCTTTGGTTCTTTACTGGAAAATGAATCTGAAGTAGATTGGCCTCTTAGTTGTAGTAAAGCTGCTCTTGCCGTCGCAAACAATAAAGCGGATGAGGGTATTGTTTTTTGCTGGACTGGTACAGGCGCCTCTATTGCCGCTAATAAAGTTTCTGGGATACGCGCGGCTTTATGTCACGATGCCGAAACTGCGAAGGGCGCCAGAATTTGGAACCATGCAAATGTTCTAGTGCTGAGTCTGCGCGCTACAACAGAAGCAGTCGCCAAAGAAATATTAGATGCTTGGTTTGCAACGCCTTACTCCGACGATGAATGGAACCTTGAACAAATAGAACGTATAAAACAGTTAGAAAAAACCGTAATCAAGCAAAAGCAAAACGTGAGTGTAAGCTAATAGAAACATCCGTAAGGGCGGGTTAACAGACATCCATACAACAGTACCTACCATCCAGTAAACCTGCCCCCTCACTGCTCCCCAACAACTCAAAATCAAACAACAGGGTGATAACACATGAATACTCAACATATAAAAACAGATGTCCTAGTCATTGGTGGTGGAACAGCGGGGACAATGGCAGGTATAAAAGCCAAGCAAGCCAACCCTGAAGGTGAAGTCTTAATTTTAGAAAAAGCAAACATTCGTCGTAGCGGTGCCATTGCAATGGGAATGGATGGAGTCAACACAGCAGTCATTCCCGGACATTCCACTCCAGAACAGTACGTTCGCGAAGTTACTATTGCCAACGATGGGATTTTACATCAAAAAGCAGTTTATCAAACCGCTCTTTTAGGTTACGAAACAATTCAAGAATTAGAAAGTTGGGGCGTTAAATTCCAAAAAGATACTCAAGGAAATTATGATGTCAAGCAAGTGCATCGTGTCGGTAAATATGTATTGCCAATGCCAGAAGGAAAAGATTTAAAAACTATTCTTACTCGACAAGTAAAACGTCATAAAGTACGAGTAACTAACCGAGTCATGGCGACACGGGTAATAGTAAAAGATGGTAGAGCAATTGGAGCAGTAGGTTTTGATGTGCGAGGTGGAGATTTTGTTGTTATCCAAGCCAAAGCGGTAATTCTCTGTACAGGCGCCTGCGGAAGATTAGGACTACCAGCATCTGGGTATCTTTACGGTACTTATGAAAATCCGACTAATGCGGGGGATGGTTACTCAATGGCGTATCATGCAGGCGCCGAGCTTACCAATATTGAATCATTTCAAATCAACCCACTAATTAAAGATTACAACGGTCCCGCCTGTGCGTATGTAGCAGGTCCTTTTGGCGCCTATACTGCAAACGCTGAAGGATACCGCTTTATTAATTGTGATTATTGGAGTGGTCAAATGATGCTAGAGATTTGGAAAGAGTTAAACTCTGGCAAGGGACCAATTCAATTAAAAATGACCCACTTAGATGAAGATACAATCTCCGAAATTGAATCTATTTTATGGTCAAATGAGCGACCAAGCCGAGGACGTTTTCACGAGGGTAGAGGTGAAGACTATCGCACTCACGGTATAGAAATGAACATTTCCGAGATTGGGTTATGTAGTGGACATAGTGCATCTGGAGTCTGGGTGAATGAGAAAGCAGAAACAACAGTACCAGGATTATATGCAGCCGGAGACATGGCAAGCGTGCCTCATAATTATATGATTGGCGCCTTTGTATTCGGTCGTTTAGCGGGAATAAATGCAGTTGATTACATCCAGCACTTAGAACATTTAGAACCTGATACAGAATTTTTAGAAGCAGAGAAAGCTAGAATTTACGAACCATTGAATCAACCTCATGGTATCCCTCATACTCAGATAGAGTATAAATTACGACGCTTAGTAAATGATTATTTACAACCGCCGAAATCAGGTTACAAAATGGAAATAGGGCTAAATCATTTTATTCGCTATCACGAAACATTAAAACAGATGGGCGCCCGCGATGCTCATGAATTAATGCGCTGTATGGAAGTGCATTTTATTCGCGACTGTGCAGAAATGGCCGCACGCGCGTCTTTATATCGTCGAGAAAGTCGTTGGGGATTATATCATTATCATTTAGATTATCCACAAAAAAATAATCAAGAATGGTTTTGTCACGTAAACTTAAAGAAAAGCGAAGGAGAAATGGTACTCTTTAAACGCCCCGTAGAACCCTATGTCATAGAAGTAGATTTAGTAAAAGAAATTTATAACGTAACAACAAGATAAATTAAAAGTAGGGTGGGCAGTGCCCACCATACTAAAATAACGTAACAACAAGATAAATTAAAAGTAAGGTGGGCAGTGCCCACCTTACAAACTAAAAACATTTAAATAATCATGACAATAGCCAACAAAATAAAAATCAGACAAGCAGAAATTCAAGATGCAGAAAGAATAGCAACTCTTTCCCAACAACTTGGATATTCTGTAACACTAGAAGAAATAAAGCAACGCTTAGATAGAATCCTAAACAATGATTCTTACATATTCTACGTTGCAACTTTAGCAAATGATTATGTCATAGGTTGGGCGCAAGCACACATATATGAAATAATACTTATGCCAACCCTAGCACTGTTACATGGTTTAGTAGTAGATGAAAATTATCGAAACAATGGAATTGGAAAGCTTTTAATGCAGCAAATTGAAAAGTGGGCTTATGAAGTTGGATGTGAAGGTGTTTCAGTACGTTCAAGTATTAGACGTAAAGAAGCGCACTTGTTTTATGAAAAGATTGGCTACATTAATATTAAAGAGCAGAAAGCTTTTCATAAAACATTGATTTAACCACTTGCTGGCAATAAGAATGATTAGTAAAGCCAACCAAATCAAAATTTACTCATACTCAATATATCACTCCGCCAATTCCTACATAGGCATTACCCTTGCTGAAAAATCATTACAAGGTTTACCAGTTGACATTCAAAGGCGCCCAATTTATATTCCCAAAGAAAGAGGTATTAAAGTTGCTGACCTACAAGGACGAAGTGAAAGCGCTACCCTCTCAGCTTATCATGGGGAAGACTGTCTTCGATGGGCTGACAAGTACGGTATTGAAATTCGACTTAAAGAACCTGAAGAATTTGCTAACTGGGTAAAGCGTTGGGGTAAAATGAGCTTAGGTCGAGAAGAACTTCCCGCTAGAGTGTACTATGCTGCTTGTGGAACCGGGAAAGAACATCTTCTTGATGCTGCATTTTTCCGTGCGTCATATATTGAACTTTTGGATATAAACGAAGAGTCAGCCATCATCAAAATTTTAAATGAGGTAGGACTAAATG
Source organism: Calothrix sp. PCC 7716 (assembly GCF_019977735.1). Lineage (GTDB taxonomy): Bacteria > Cyanobacteriota > Cyanobacteriia > Cyanobacteriales > Nostocaceae > Dulcicalothrix. Next base: position 10,189,376 of record NZ_AP025018.1, read on the forward strand.
CACAGCAAATTCTTAAATTAGCATATGGAGAAGCAGCTAAACAAACAGCCCTAGAAGCTTTAGAAGAATACGAAAATTTTGGTTGTCCTGGTGTACCAACTTGGGTAGTTGAAGGAGAAAGATTTTGGGGTAAAGACAGGGTAGACTGGGTGACAGAGAAAGTAAAACAATTATGCAAGACCTGACTTTTCACAGGCTTAGAAACCTCTCCCCCAACCCCTCTCCTACAAGGAGAGGGGAGCAATTATACTCCCCCTTCCCTTGTAGGGAAGGGGGCTGGGGGTTTAGGTTCTACAGCTATGCCTCACATACAAATTAAAAAGGATAAAAAATTATGGCTTTAATAACACAAAGAATAGATGTTCCTGTAATTGTAGACGAATCAAAATGTTTAGAAAAGTGTACAGCTTGTATTGAAGTTTGTCCACTGGATGTATTGGCGAAAAATCCAGAAACAGGTAAAGCTTATATGAAGTATGACGAATGTTGGTTTTGTCTACCTTGCGAAAAGGAATGTCCAACAAACGCAATTACTGTACAAATACCATTTTTATTGCGGTAGTAAAATTGATTTACTTAATGGAGTTGCTAAACCATCAATACTGACCATATTTTTTTGCTGGTGATATTCTTTAAGTCCAACTTCACCTTTTTTCTGTGCCCATTTTACTAAAGTCTCTTTACCGCATTACAAAATAATTTATATTATGTCTATAAATACAGATTCGGAATTAAAACAATGGCTGGAAATGCTGCAATCAATCGATGTAAACGAGCGGTTGGTTGCCGTCAAAACCTTACAACATTTGGGTGAAGAAGAAGCAATTGATGGTTTAATAATTGCTTTAGATGACGAAAATGCAGCCGTAAAAAAAATTGCGGTAAGCGCGCTGTGGGAAATTGCCAATCCTGTTGCTGTTCCTGCTTTGTTAAAATGCCTTACTTCCACAGATGCAGAAATTCGCAGCGAAGCATTATCAGCTTTAGGTGAATTGATATCTAACGAACATTTACTTTTATTATTGGACGCTTTGCAGCAGGAGGATGTAAATTTACAGCTTAACATTTTAATTATACTACGAAAAATTCATGATGCTCAATCGTTACCTGCCGTACTAAGCTTTTTTAATTCCAATCATCCACAACTTCGAGAAGCAGCAGTCACAACTTTAAGTTATCTTAATCAAGTTAAAATATGTCCACCAGCTTTGCAACTAATGGCTGATTCTGATGACAATGTACGTCGTGCAGCAACTTTGACTTTAGGGCATTTAGCAGATGAAAAAGTCGTAGACTTACTTAGTAAAGCTTTAATTAATGATATCGATTGGCAAGTACGCCGAAATGCCGCCAAATCTCTGGCAATTCACGCTGACCCAAAAGCACTTCCATCTGTTGCTATTGCCCTCAAAGATGAACATTGGCAAGTGCAAAAATTTGCTCTACAGGTATTCCATAAAATACCAAACATTAAATATTTACCCAACGTAATAGAAGCTTTGGCTTCGGAATATTCAGATGTGAGAAAAGAAGCAGCAATTGCACTTAGTCATTTTAACAGCCCCGATGCTCTTAATGCTCTCCAGCAAATATTAGACGACCCTGATAGAGAAGTTTGTATTTACGTAGAAAGAGCAATTAAAAAAATTCAGGCGCCAAAATAATACTTTTTCTCTTCTCTTTTCTTCCTTTGCGTCCTTTGCGCCTTTGCGGTTCATTTCATAAAGATATTTTTTCATGAACAACGCAACTTCATCTCCCGACCCTCTTACCGCAGACCATCAACAAGAAGTTATCCAACTTCTCAAACAAGTCATGGAACCCACCCTAAAAAACGACATCGTGAGTTTAGGAATGGTGCGAAATTTACGTATAGTAGATGACTATATTTACCTACGTCTCTACATAGGCTCCCACCAACACCAATTAGAAACAGAAATTCAAACTGTATTATCACCACTTTCCTGGTGCAAAAAAACTTACATTCAACTTTGCACAATTCCAGGTGTAAGAACAACTATAGCAATTTCCAGCGGTAAAGGCGGCGTAGGTAAATCTACAACTTCTGTAAATCTAGCAGCTGCATTACAAATAGCAGGCGCCAAAGTTGGTTTACTAGATGCTGATGTTTATGGTCCTAACGTCCCCCAAATGCTTGGACTAGGCAAATCTGAAGTTGAAGTTATTAACACACCCAACGGTCAAAGATTTTTACCTTTATTAGCCCACGGTATAAAAGTAATGTCTGTAGGTTTATTAGCTTCCCCTGACCATCCCCTAGCATGGCGTGGTCCTGTTTTACATAAAATTATTACCCAATTTCTCAATGATGTAGACTGGGGAGAACTAGATTATTTACTAATAGACCTTCCTCCTGGTACAGGTGATGCTCAAATTACTATCGTTCAAGAAAGCCCAATATGCGGAGTCATATTAGTTACAACCCCTCAACAAGTCGCTGTCTCCGATGTGCGTCGTAGTATTCATATGTTTCGCCAAGTTGGAGTTCCAGTACTTGGTATTATCGAAAACATGAGTTATTTCATCAATAATGATGGTGAGCAAACCTACATTTTTGGTAGTGGTGGCGGTCAAAAGTTAGCAGAAGAACTTCAGGCGCCATTACTAGGACAAGTTCCTATTGACCCGCACGTTTGTGCTGGTGGAGATGCAGGAGAACCTTTAACGCGCGCTGAACCTAATTCTACTGTCAGTAAAGTGTTTACACAAATTGCAACGGCGTTAAATGCTACATTTTCTCCCTCTATATAAATTAAAAATAAAAATGAATAAATTCATCGATGAAACAAGAGTGATTTTAATTGGTGGCGCCTCTCATACAGGAAAATCAACCCTTGCTCAAGCTTTGGCACAACATCTTGGTTGGAATTATCGTTCCACAGACAAACTTGCTCGACATCCTGGGCGCCCTTGGGTAAGTGCGTATGGAAAGGCTATTCCAGAACACGTAGTAAAACATTATAGAGAGTTGTCTGTCGAAGCTCTTTTTTTAGATGTATTATCGCACTATAGTCAAAATGTGATACCACAAGTAGAGACTATTGTTCATTCTCATGCCTTTGGAAAATCTAGAGAATGCCTTATACTTGAAGGGTCTGCGTTATGGCCAGCATTTGTAACAAATTTAGTTAGCAAAAAAGGTGTTAAAGCAATTTGGCTTACCGCTTCAGACCAACTCCTTCAAAACCGAATCAAGCATGATAGTAATTTTTGTAATGTTTGTGAGAATGAAAAACATTTAATTCAAAAGTTTTTGCATCTTACCCTATTCTACAATAAACGTATGAGAGAAGAAATTGACCGTCTTGGATATACGTGTATTGATGTAGAATCAGTATCAACGGCAGAGGAACTTTTAAACAAATGTATAGATTGTTCGAGGCTTCATTAAAGGTTGTTTGAAAAGTATAAAATTAAATTATAGCATTGGAAAATCCCCCCAACCCCTTACTAAGGGGGGCTTAAATACCTCTTTTCCCCCCTTATTAAGGGGGGTTAGGGGGGATTAAACATTCATATTATAACTTTTCAGACATTCTCTCAAACTAAAAGCACCCCTATCCATGAATAAAAAAGTAAGCAGTCATGGAAACAGCAACAAATATAACAAATCTACGAATATATATGGCATCAAGTCTCCGCGCGTAATGAGCAATCAAAAAACCACCAAGCGAACCACCCACTGCCATTAAAATCGCTTGAGGCCAAGCAATTACTCCAGCTAACACAAAAGGAATAATAGCGACACCATTAATACAACCTCCTAGAAACGTTTTAAAAGCATTCAGAGTGTGAATACTTTTGATTCCCAAAAACGATAGAGTTGCCAACATCAAAATTCCTAAATCGGCGCCGAACAGTAGCGAGTTGTGTAAAACTGGTAATTGAGACACTGAATTTTTTTGGCTAGGTTTATATAAATCGCTAAAATACAGTAAATCGATACATGTACCGGGATTAAGGCAACAACAGAACGATATCACAGGCTAATTATAGAATCAAGCCCTAATTGCATAAAGTGCTTAAACTCTATCTATATACAGTGGTATTGTAGATTAAATTAATCATGAAACAGATGTTGCTTGTGATTGAAACAATTGTTAGATTAGAGATTTAATTGAGGTATAGATATTGAGTTGGATAGTTTTCTCCTACTCGCTCCCTTCTAAATCGTCTTCCAGTCCTCGTGTGGCGTTATGGCGCCGACTGCGAAGAATAGGAGCAATTTCAATGAAAAGTGGTATACATATTCTACCTGCTCGTGATGAGTGTATTGAGTCGTTCCAATGGCTAGCGCAGGAGGTGCAACAAACAAAGGGTGAAGCTTTAATAATGCGGGTCGAACGATTTGAGGGATTAGCGGATTCGGAAATTATAGAGCTATTCCGTACTGCGCGCAGCGAAGAATATCAAGAGATTGAAGCCCAAGCAATAGAGCTTGAAAAGTCTATAAGTTCCGACGCCAATATGGAACGCAGCAGTTTTCTGGAAACTTTAGAAAAACTACGGAAACAGCATAGCGAAATTGCTCGCGTGGACTTTTTTGATTGTATTGATGGACAACGCTTAATAACTACATTGAACCGTTTATCTCAAGCACTCTCTTTAAGTATTTATACTGTAAATATACAACACACGGCAATTACTGAATACCAAAATAAGCGATGGGTAACAAGACCTAGACCTTATATAGACCGCCTAGCCTGCATTTGGCTAATTCGTCGATTTATTAATTCAAATGCCGAAATTCGATATTCTCATGAGGCTGCCCCTGATGAAGTTTCCTTTGAAATGAAAGATGCTCAATTTGGACATTGTGGTAATCTTTGCACCTTTGAGGTGATGGCAGCTGCGTTTAGCTTGAATAAACCTGCAATACAGGCTATCGGAGAAATTGTACACGAGATTGACCTGCGAGACGGACAATACGCGCGTCCTGAAACCGCAGGAGTAGATGCTCTCTTACAAGGCTGGTTTATTGCAAATATGAGTGACACTGAACTAGAAACCTGCGGTATCAACCTGTTTGAGGGCTTATATGCTGTGTTCGCCAAGCAGCAGCGTGAGTTCGGGAATTAGTACAAATATCTTAAAAACTATTTTGTAACAGTAGTTGCTTTATAAAGAAACATCTATTACAGTAATATTAAATCAAATCAGCTACGCTCTCCTTTTTGGGTTGGCGATGTCTAATCATTCTGCATTTTTGCTTCTATGTTCAATTGGGGGATTGGCAATTTTTAGTTCGACAATCGCCAAAAACCCAGTGTTGCCTATCCTGGCTCAACAATTAGGCGCCAACCCAGCTACCATTGGGGCAATCGCCGCAACCTCGACACTAAGTGGCATCTTAGCTAGTTTTCCAGCAGGACTACTTAGTGATTACTGGGGCAGAAAGCCTTTGCTAATGTTTGCAGGAGTAGTGTTTTGCAGCGCACCTCTAGCTTATTTATTAGTCTTCAATCCCTGGCAACTGGGGTTAGTACGTGGATATCATGGATTGGCAACAGCGATTCTTAGTCCAGTAGCAATGGCTTATGTGACTGACTTGGCGCCTACCCATAAGGGAGAACGCTTAGGTTGGTATTCCTCGTTTACACTGGCAGGACGTGCATTGGCGCCCGTAGTTGGCGGTTTATTTCTAACCGTAAGTACATGGCAATCTGTTTATGTCGTATGTGCCATTGTGGGCATCCTGACTTTGGTCGGGATAAAACTACTGCCTCAAACCAAAACAAAGCGCAATCGAAAAATCAGGCAGATTAACTCAACTTTACCTGCGATTAGGACAGTTTTGTCTCATCGCATGATTCTAATTACGAGTTTGGTAGAAGCTGCTCAGTTTCTGGCATTTGGTGCCGTTGAAACTTTTCTGCCACTATATGCCTTGAGTATTGGAATTGATAAAGCTACTGTTGGATTAATTTTTGCCAGTCAGGTTGGAATTAAGGTACTAGCACGTCTTCTCATGGGTCGGATGAGTGACCGTTATGGACCCAAGCGGCAGATTGTCGTAGGTCTTCTGCTTACCAGCGTTGCAATGTGGTTTTTGTGCCAAGTCAAATCAGTAGTTTTACTACTGTTAATCTCAGCCGTATTTGTATTAGGAATTGCTATCTCCTCAGCTGCAACATCAGCTTTTGTAGCAGATTTAGCTCCTGTAGATAGTCGTGGTACTGCATTGGGGATTATGAGCGCAATTATGGACGTGGGGCAGGCAAGTGGCCCTGTTTTCTTGGGATTTTTACTGATGCACACGTCTTATCAAATTGGCTTTACAGTTGTTGGAGGATTGCTTTTGGCGAGTAGTATACTTTTCGCTTTGATTGCAACAGAAACATAAAAATCGGAGGTTTGAATGACTGTACAGGCGCCAAAACCGCTGGTTTGCGTTCGTAGTGTTGAAATTCCTAAAACAATGAACAAGCTTTTTTTGATTGGATAGAGTCAAATAGGGAATTAAGACAACGATACGGCATTTTGATGGAGCGAATTCTCAAACCTACTGATAATCAGGGGGAATGGTTGATTATCACAATGTGGGAAAGTGAAGAAAAGTTTGAGAAGTGGTTAGTTGCAGAGGAAAAGCCAAGTGTTGATGCTTCAGCAGGACACGCCCTAGTCAAATTTGGCAAAATCAAACGCTATGACACCCAAGCTGGTTATTAATTTGTAAATTAAAAAGGAAGACTTTAAATGAAATGGGTAACGCGCAAACACATTCGGGTAAATAGAGTTGCAACACCTTGGTTAATTCAACGATTTGTTGATAAACAAGCAAAGTTTCTTTTTGTAGAGCCTGTAGAAGTTACTCAAGTCGAGCAGTCCCATAATGCTATTGGTTTTGATGCTCCCGGCGCCAAGTATAACCATGATGGTATTACTTCCTTTGAACAAGTTATTCGAGACTATAAATTAAATGATTCTGTATTAAAGGAACTACTTGAGATTGTTCATGCTGCTGATATTCCAGGCGCCATTGAACAAAGACCAGAAGCAAGCGGACTCAGAGCAATTAGTCACGGCTTTCCCCTGGTGACAAATAACGATGATGAAACCTTGCAAAAAGCATTCTTTATTTACGACTCTTTGTATGCATACCTGCAAGCGCGTCAGCAAAATCAGGTGAAATAGTTTTTTAAGCTCACATATCGAACTTACACTTAACGGAGAAAAACAAATGTCAAGTGAAATTACCAACGAAACTGGATTGATTCCCTTACAAGCTGATACAACTCTTTTACAAGACCCCAAAAAATTCAGCAATGGAGACCTTAAAACTCTAGAAGAAATAGCTCAATTCAACCCTCGCTTTTTTGTTCGGCGCCGGATTTTCTTAACTGATTCAATGCACTTTAATATTTACTGCATTGAGCCAGGGCAGTCAAACCCGTTGCATAAGCACTCCCAAAGTGATGAAATCTGTTATTTCGTGCAAGGAACAGGAGATGTAATTATTGGTGATGAAATCGGCGCCGTTAAGTCTGGAGACTGCGTTCATATTCCCAAAGATGTGGGACATGAAATTATTAATACTGGTACAGAGAGAATGATTGTAATCTTAGCTCAATCTCCTCTTCCCTGTGCCCATGAAAAAGTGCCCAACCCACCTTCAGAATATCGCAGAGTCGAATTCAGCCATTAAATTCTTTTAATCAACCGTAGGTTAGGCGTCCCGCCTGACCCTTGTATGGTGGGCATTGCCCACCTTACTATCATGTCATGAGTCGTGAACGTAAACGGAGTTTCCCGTTATCCGGGGATATCCCGAAGGGTAGGGTAGCATCTTAAAGATTTTGAGGTGAAGGCGCCTGTGAACCTAAGCGTTTAAATTGGTGGCGCACTGACTTGGTTGATGAAGAAGGTGGAGGTAACTTTTTTGGGCGCCTGTTGCCTAAAACTTCTAAATTATCAAAATATTTTGCAAGTCTTGTTGGAGTATTTTCTGATTTTCCAATCCGTCATTAATAATTTTGACTGTATTGATATTTTCTAAAATAATTGTAAATATTGCTTTGAGTTCTGAAGCGAGATTATTTTTGTCAAGATATCAAATATATAAGGAAAATTAACAATGACTTATTCAGCTAATCATAATTACACAAAACAAGAGGTTGATGCGTGGGTTGAACAATTGCATGAACTAGAAAGCTCTGCAATGGCTGGTAGAATCATGACAGATGAGGAATACAATGCTAGGATTCAATCGGTAATAGATGGTAGTTGTTTCCAAAAATATCTAAATAAAATATTGCAACAAAAGGAAGAAACTCTCAAAAAGTTAGCTGATTTATCAGAAGCAGAGCAAATGCTGAGAAAAAAAATTGCAGAAATTCAAGGTCACAAAATAAATCATGACTCAGAGAAATAACTGATAGTGCATAAATAACAATTTATGACTGCCAAATTCTCTTTATTTGGGAATTTGGCATTTACATGGAGACAATTTAGAACTAGATGCAATTGCCGCAAGAAACGTTGGCTTAGTAGGAGTTTGGCTTAACCGTCTTCATGACGATTTTAAAAACTATTCTCTAGATTTACAACGAATTAATAGTCTAACTGAACTAAGTGAAATTATCAATACATTAGAGGAACAATGAAATCATTCTAAATACAATAATATAAAATATTAAAAGGGTTATTGAATGAATAAAGATGATTTTCTTTCCTTACTCGGCGCCATGCCTACAAAAGCTTCTCTGATGTTCAATGTAATTGAGGAGGTAGATTGCGGAACATTTGTTCGTAATAAAATTAGCTATTCTGCCGAAGAGGGAGAAACTATTAGTGCATTTCTTTGCATTCCAAAAGTAAAACATGCACTGCTTCCTGCTGTTTATTGCTTCCATCAACACGCAGCTAACTGGCGCCTCGGCAAAAGCGAAGTTGTCGGACTTGCGGGTTCACCAGACCAAGCATATGCACTCATAGTTAGCGGAACGGGGATATGTAACTTTGGTAAAGCAATACAGTAAAGATTTGTTAAACAACAACAACAGCAATCGATTTTTTATATACCGTTAAATTATAAGCTTATACAAATAAAAATTTTATACGACGTAAAATGCGGTTAGTACTTCAGAAGGGTATTGACCCTTATACAGGCGCGACAGTTTGGGTAATGCTTGACTCTGATTACCAAGTCATAGAACCGATTCAGCGATACTTAACTTACCTGTGTAGTTTAAAATCTCCGAACACGGTGGAGACTTACGCCTATGGACTAAAAGCTTGGTGGGAATTTTTATTAAGCAAGAACTTAGATTGGCGTTCAATAGAGCTTTCTGATTTACAAGATTTTGTTTACTGGTTAAGAGTTGGAGAGACTGGCGATATTATTTCAATGCAACTAGTTCAAGCAAAAAGGTCAGAGCGTAGTATTAATTTGACAATTACTGCTGTAACGACTTTTTATGAATACCATGTAGCTTGTAAAAATATTGACCCAGTAGAATTTATCGCTATTTCAGCATGTAAAGGAGCAGTTCGTAAAGGTTTACTAACAGGTATTGGAAAATCCAAGCCCAGAAGGGAGATGTTAGTTAAACTGAGAGAACCAAAAAAGTTTCCAGGTTGTTTAAGCGATAAAGAAATTGAAATATTAGTGAATGCTTGCAACAGATTAAGAGATAAACTTATCATTCTAATGCTTAATAGCACAGGAATGAGAAAAGGAGAACTATTAGGGTTGTGCCATTCGGATGTGGGGGATAGAGGCAATAATATAGTTCAAGTAGTTAAAAGGCTAAACAACCCCAATTTAGCAAGAGCAAAGGGTAATTCAAGACCTATCCCTGTGCCATTAGAATTGCTAAAAATGTACAATGATTATCTAATTTATGAATACCCTGATATTATATCAGATTACGTATTTGTAAATATTTGGGAAGGTGAGATAGGAGCGCCAATGAACCCCAAAGTGTTGAATACAATGTTTAGCAGGTTAACAAAAAAGACAGGAATAAAAGTGTACCCACATCTTTTTCGTCATACATATGCAACTCGTTTAATTAAAGCGGGCTATTCAGCAGATAGAGTGAAGTACTTATTAGGACATGCATCAATTCAAACAACTTTAGATATTTATAATCATGTGATTGAAGAAGATAAATTAATCTCAGTAATAGAAAGAGAAGAGAGGATAGAATGAATCAAATAGATTTTCTAGATAACTTTCATAGCATACTGCCAAGTCCAGAAAGTAAACAGATTTTTGAGAATCCTTTACTAAAACAAGATATATGGTCAACAAAGGATTTGGGGCTGAAAATAAGAGAGCATAACAGATGTTTGACATTGAACTTTAATGAGTTATCTCAAGATTGGTTCAAATTTTTAGTAAAACTTTATGTTTTATTAAGAGCATTACGTAAAATATCTCTTGGAACAATTCAGAATGAGATACAGAAATTTAGGCAATTTTCCAGATTTATGAAGCAGTATTCTATCAATAACATTGAAGAAATTAATGAGCAATTATTTGATTCGTTTAATGAATATTTGCTTTTTCAAAAGCTGAAAAAGAATACAATTACGGGTTATTACATCGCGCTTAGTAATTTCTTTAACATATGTCGTGGTGAGGGGTGGCTTGAAGTTAATACTTTCTGGTTTCAAGGTCGTTTAATACGTTTTCGCCCCAATAATGACGAAGTAGACTATATTCCTGAAGATGTTTGGAATCAATTAGACCAAAACCTTAATAAATTACCAGAACCTATACAACGAATGGTTTTACTAATTAGAACGACAGGTATGAGAATAGGGGAGCTACTTAACTTACCTTTTGATTGCTTGCGAAGAAGAGGTAAACAATGGTGTTTACGATTGACTACTGAAAAGTATGATATAGAGGACGAATTACCTATTTGTCCAGAATTAGTCAGTGTTATAAGAGAACAGCAAAACTACATAAAAGAGAATCTTGGTGCTATTTACGATAAATTATTTTGCAGTAATGGTGGTCATGGGATATCAGATTTTTATCCGAAACCAAAAGTGATGTCTGGAGAAAGTTTTAATAAATGGTTGAACAGATTATCAGGTGATTGTAATATTTGTGCGAAAGGAAAAACAGAGCCTTGGAAATTTAAATCTCATCAATTTCGTAAAACAGTCGCAACTATAATGACGAATAATGGTATTAGGGATTTAATAATTCAAAAATATCTTAGACACCGTTCTCTTGACATGCAAAATTATTATAAACATTTGCTAAAACAAGTGTTAGAAGCAGAATATGAAGAGTTAATGCGGGAGAAAAAATATATTGATATTTCAGGTCATATAGTAGCTACTTACAAACCTGATAATCCAGTGACTGAATTGATGCGTCGTAAAATGCACTCGATTACAACTATATATGGAGAATGTCATCGTCCGATTTTAAAGAATCCTTGTGAAATTGTAAATGCTTGCCTACACTGTCAGCATCTACATATTTCCATTGATGATTTACCTTTTCTTAAGCAAGACTTAAAGCGAGTAGAGTCCGAATTAGAAATTGCAAAAAAATTAGGAATGATTAGACAACAGCAAGGGTTGGAATCCGATTACAAACGTTTAATAACTCTAATACAATTGTTGGAAACTAGTAATGATTAATATTAACTGGAAGACCGATTATCATCGTGAATTTACATGTCCTAATTGTGGCCAAAAAAGCTTAGTATTACAAGGCACTACTAACTATAAACGGAGATTTCAATGTAAAAACTGTAAAAAATATGTCAACAATTCTTGCAATGTAAAAATAGATATTAATACAGTTCAATCAAAAATAAATTGGCGTACAGACTATAAAGTTGGTGAGTTTGCTTGTCCTAATCCTAATTGCCATGATCGAAATGTTAGACTTAGTGGCAAAGACAGTCATTCTGGTAAAAAATTTTTTCAATGTAAAACTTGTTTAGCCACGGCAGTAGAGTCGAATGGCTTAACATCTGCCAATTTAAGTAAATATACTAACACAAAACCTAACATAAAACCTTTCAATTTTAATGATGCTCAATGGGATTTAAGAGCAATTAATCTTTTGTACAACGAACGCACAAAAGTCACAATTATAAATTTTGATTTAATTAAAGTTGATTGGTTAAAATTGTTTGTAAAAAAATATATTTATCAGCAGTGTCAAAGAGAAAGCTCTCATGATACAATCAATAGAAAATTCTATGTTCTTTTCAAATTTTCTGAATATTTATTTAGACGGTGTGTTTTAACAATCGAGCAAATCAGTCGTGATATAATTCGAGACTTTGTTTATAACTGTACTAGAAGCAATGGAGAAATACGTAGAAACTTAGGCGCATTAAAAGATTTTTTTACAACAGGAAATTTGCATAATTGGTTTAAAATCAGTCAAGATATAGTCAGAAATGAAGATTATCCAAAAAAGAAAATAAAGAATCCGGACCCAATTTCTGACACTGTTAGATTACAAATAGAAAGTAATTTAAAGAAATTACCTGAGCCAATTGCAAGAATGTGGGTAGTAGCATTTTTCACAGCAGTAAGACCCGAGGAGTTAGCCTTTTTAAAAAAAGATTGTTTAATTCAAGATGGCGGTCATTGGAAAATTATTTGGCACAGAAATAAAACCAAAGATAAACATGAAGTACCTGTAACAAGAATTATTGCAAAGGTAATTCAAGAGCAGGTGGAATATATTGAAGAACTTTGGGGTAATGATTGGCCATATTTATTCTGTCATTATCAAGGCATATCAAAAAATGACATAAATCATCCGAAAATTCAACCTGTAAAAAAAGTAATATCTTCAAACAATAACCCACTCAAACGAGCTATTTGTTGTTTAATTATAACAGAAAATATTCGAGATGATAATGGTGAACTAGCAACATTTAGTCCTAGTTTAGTACGACCAACTCGTTTAACCCAACTTTTTGAGCAGGGGCATGACCTTGCTGTTGTTAGCACATGGGCAGGACATAAACAGTTAGCAACAACAAGCCTTCACTATACAAAAGTCAGTTGCGAGTTAATTGAGAAAGAAGCAGGACATATTCAAAAAGTTCTAGTTAACACTGATGGTAAGCCTTTACATTATGAATCAATGCCTAAAACTTTTTGGGAGAATCCTCGCGCTCATGAATTAAGTTTACCAGCCGACCATATCAACACTCCAATTTATGGTTATTGTGGTTTACCATTGAATGAAGATTGCAATAAGTTTCGTGCTTGTTATACGTGTCCCTGTTTTGTTCCAATACCTGAAAAATTAACCTTGTATATTACAAATCGTGATCAATTAAGAGCAAAAGAATCAAGAGCTAGGCTGAACGGGCATGATGTATTAGTTGAACAATATGGACGGCAAGCCGACCAATTAGATAAAATTATTGCTATTTTAACAGGAGGTGACTATGAACAAGGAATCAATAAGAGCAGCCAGGATAAAAACCTTAACTGAAACACAATTAATAAGAAAACAAGAGACTTTACAAAAAGTTTATACAGCAATCGAGCGTTTGCAAAAAAACGGTGCAAAAATTAACTTTCAAACTATTGCCAAAGAAGCGAACGTTAGTGTTCCATATTTGTATAAATACCCGGAATTAAAAGCACATATAGCTCAATTACGTAACCAACAATCATCAATGTCATCAAGCACGACAGTACAACCCCCTGTTACTGCTAAAACCCACTCTCAAATAGTTGAGCGTTTGAAAAAACGTATACATGAATTAGAAGCGGATATGAGCGAGATTAAGCGAAAAAATGAAGCATTAGCAGGGCAAGTTTATAGAGTACATTCCTTGCAAGAGCAAGTTGAACGTCAAAGAGATATAATAGAAACCTTAGAAAATCGTTTAAAATCAGCCAATCAACAAGTAAGTGAAAGTAAAGTTATTCCTCTAAATAAAAAATCAGTGGTTATAAGTGAGCGTATATTAGGTGAACTGAATCAAATAGGAATAGAACTAAACAGTAACTTAACTAATCTGATTAAAGCTGCTACAGAATCAGAGATTTTAGCAGCTATTGAATATTATAAATATGAACAAGAACGAATAGATATTGAAAATCCTGGTGGGTGGTTAGCGCGTGCAATAAAAGGTCGTTGGAAGAAACCTGATAAATCACAACAAACCTCAGAGCCTGCAAAAGTACCAAAACAATCTGAAATATTTTCATCATCTACTCAAGTAGGTAGAGAATTTGTATCTCTAGAAGAACTTACGAATATTAGTACTATATTTGGCGATAAATCAGATGACTAATAAGATACCTCCACAAAATCTTGAAGCAGAGGAAAGCATACTTGGTGGTTGTTTACTAGACCCCAATGCTATTGGCAGAATTGCTGATATTTTAATCCCAGAAGCCTTTTATTTTTCTGCTCACCAACAAATTTATAAAGCAATGTTAGAATTATATAATCATTCATTACCAACTGATTTATTAACAGTTACTTCTTGGCTGTCTGACCACAAATTATTAACTAAAGTTGGCGGCAGAAATCAGCTAAGTAAATTAGTTGAGAGTACAGTATCAGCCGTAAATATAGACCATATAGCAAACTTAGTTGTGGAGCAATATCAACGTCGGCAGTTAATTAGTGTCGGTTATGAAATTGTCGAATTAGGTTATGATGTCACATTTAAAATTCAAGAAGTTTTAGAGCAGTCCGAAAGTAAAATTTTTAATTTAACTTCAAACAAACAAGATAAATTTAAACCACAATTAATAAGTGATTGCCTTCGTGAAGTATTTCAAGAGTTAAAACAAGGATATACTCCAGGTTATCCGACTGGATTAAAAGACTTAGATGGATTAATTGGAGGATTAAATAAACAAGATTTAATTGTAATTGCTGCAAGAGCATCAATGGGTAAAACTTGGTTGGGTTGTTATTTTGCAAATTATATTGCCATACAGCAACAGTTACCTGTTGTTTTCTTCTCTGCTGAAATGTCCTCTTCACAATTAACCAAAAGATTTTTAGCCATACATTCAGGTATTGATTCTAGCAGGCTAATTCGTAACCAAATATATCAGGACGAGATAGATAGCTTAAAACAAGCTTTGTGTACTTTGCTCAGATTACCTATTGTCATCGATGATACACCTGCACTTTATCAAAATCCCGGACGTATATGTTCTGTACTGCGAAGAATTAAGTCAGAGCGAGGTAATTTAGGCTTAGTCGTTATGGATTATATTCAAAAACTTGGTGATAGAGCAGTAAGTAATAGAGCGCAAGCAGTTGGCAAATTCTCCGGCGCATTTAAAGACATTGCTAAAGAATTTGACGTTCCATTTATAGCTTTAGCTCAAATTAATAGAGGTGTAGAAAGCCAAACAAATAAACGCCCAACGATGGCGGATATAAAAGACTCAGGTGATATAGAACAAGATATGGATATTGGATTACTTCTTTATCGAGATGAGTATTACAATCCAGATACACAAGATAAAGGAGTAATGGAGATTAACGTTGCTAAAAATCGCAATGGCGCCACAGGAACTTGTAAAGTCTCATTAGACCCAATTATTGGAACTTTTCGCGATATCACAGTTTCTTAAGACCGACCAAATTGCTACCAAAGTCCAAAAGCTTAAATATCGTTGTATAAAGTGTTAACAACAATCAATGCCTTATGTTGCAAACGTTGTATACGTTGTGTATTACATAAGTTTGGCGCCTGATGCCATATGTTTTGAAGAGAGCATGTCTAAATGACCCTGTGCTACATCATGCTTATCAACTTCACACAAGGTTATTGAGAGGGCAAACTCTACTTGCAAAGGTGTTATTTGATATCAGTGTTGGTATTGATTTGCTTGAAAGCCTTCCAGAAGTGGACTCTACAAGAATTGGTTTTATTGGACATTCATACGGTGGTAGAACCGCACTATTCGCGCCAGCATTCGATAAAAGAATTAAAGCCTCGGTTAGTAACTGCGGCTCTACCACTTTTAAACAAATGTTAGCCCAGAATATTAAAATACAGTTTGATTATGTAGTTCCCAATTTTCTAGCTTTCGGTGACGTTGAAGATGTTGTACGATTAGTAGAGCCATGTAACTTGCTTATCCTTGGCGCCGATGATGATAAATATAGTCAAAATATTGAAACCATTTTTGAATACGCTGCGGGAGCGTTTATTATGGTACACTTGAACGACAAATATATCCTGGTAAGCATGTATTTTCTGAGGAGATGCGTTTGAGAGCATATCAGTTTTTGGATTATCACCTCAATTAGTAATGAATATTAGACTTTTCCAAGAATCCGATACAGAATCAGTTATTGCACTTTGGAAACAAGTGTTTTCTGATAAACAACCGCATAATAATCCAGTATTAGTCATAAATCAAAAACTTGCCAGACAACCTGAATTATTTTTTGTTGCGGAGATTGATTCTGTAATTGCTGGCACCATTATGGCAGGATATGACGGTCATCGTGGTTGGTTATATACAGTTGCCGTTAACCCTCAGTATCGGCGCCGTGGTATTGGAACAAAGCTAGTACAACATGCCGAAAAGGCACTTACAGCAATGGGATGTCTAAAAATCAATCTCCAAGTACGCGCTAACAATGCCGAAGTAGTGGAATTTTATCAAAAACTTGGTTATCTAACTGATGGAAATATCAGTATGGGAAAAGTAGTTACAGGAGTATAGATAAAAATGTTGATTGAAGCAATAGACCACATTCAAATTACATCGTCTCCTGATGTAGAAGATGCAATATTATTTTTCTATAGTAATATTTTAGGGTTAACAGAAATCAGCAAACCAGAAAATCTCAAAGCTAACGGTGGCGCCTGGTATTTGTTAGGAAACATTCAGTTACACATCAGTATAGAGAAAGTCACAAATAATGAGACATCAAGACGGCATATTTGTTTTCGAGTTCGTGATTTGAATACTTTGAAGAGGCGCCTTGAAGCACACGGAGTAGAAATAATTCCAGACCAAAACCCTATACCAGGATGGAACAGATTTTTTATTCGCGACCCAGGAGGAAATAGAGTCGAACTAGCAGAAAGTAATATTAATGAACCATAAGCATTTAATATAGCAATCCTATATGAGTTGTGAAAAATTATACCCACGTAGAGACGCGATTAATCGCGTCTCTACAACGTGTGGATTTTACAAATGATTTAGGACTGCTATATATATTTATGATATCTTAGAAAATAATGGAATATTTCTTATCTCTGACCGCGTTGCTATAGATACAGCATACTTATCCAGCTTATACATAACTCTTTGGGAACGCTTGGAGGAACAAGCAAATGTCAGAAGTGGATGGAGTGGAGAATATTATTTGCAAAGATTACCGCAAAAATCAGATTATCCCGCAACCATTGAAGAACATTTACACTGGTTAAGAGATGCTGGTTTTCATGCAAGCTGTTTATTTTTGCATTTAGATAGAGCATTAATTGCAGCAGTTAAGCAATTATAATAATGTTTATTTTAAGGAGAAAGTAGACAATGGTAGATAATATTATTAAACAACAAATCGAATATTACCGTGCGCGCGCTGGTGAGTACGATGAATGGTTTTATAGACAAGGACGTTATGACCGTGGAGAGGAGTTTAACGCGCGTTGGTTTAATGAAGCTGATGTTTTAAAAAGTGCATTACATCAACTTGGAAAATTCAATAGTATTTTAGAATTAGCATCAGGAACAGGAATCTGGACACAGGAACTCTTAACTATTGGCGATAAAATTACTGCAATTGATGCTTCCCAAGAAGTAATTGAAATTAATCGTTACAAATTGAATTCACCGAAAGTCGAGTATCGCCAAGTTGATTTATTTGCATGGGAACCCAATGCTGAATATGATTTAGTATTTTTTTCATTTTGGTTATCCCACGTACCACCAGAATTAATCGATGTCTTTTTACAAAAAGTATATAAATCAGTGCGTGTTGGTGGAAAAGTATTTATTATTGACTCTCGTTTTGAGCCAACATCTACTGCTAATAATCATACTCTTAAAGATGATGGAAATGTATACATAAGTAGAAAATTGAATGATGGTCAAGAATACCAAATTGTCAAAGTTTTTTATCAGTCCGAACAACTTTACAATAAGCTTACACAAGCTGGTTTTCAGCCTGATGTTAAAGTGACAGATAATTATTTTATCTACGCAAATGGTACAAAACTAGTATAACTACCCATAATACTTATAGGAAAATCAAAAACATCTTGTATTCATTTTAACTTTTACTTTATATAATTATTAAAAAAATAAATATTATATCAAGTAAAACAACAATGGGAGAGATTATGGCTTTGACTGGCGGTTGTTTCTGCGGACGGATTCGGTATCAGATTGATTCACCGCTTAGGGCAGGGCGCAGCTGCCACTGCTCTCGTTGTAGAAAGGCATTTAGCGGTGCTGGTTCTGCTTACGCTGAAGTTGCGCCAGGTTCATTCTCCTGGCTCAGTGGTGATGAGAATCTCACCTTCTATGAGACGATGCCTGGATGGGGTTTGTGCTTCTGTCGAATTTGTGGAACCACGCTGTGTGGTACAGCCGACGGCAAGGTGCATGGAGTGACCCTCGGAAGCGTCGATGGAGATCCAGGTGTTCAGATCGAGATGCACATTTTCGTTGGCTCCAAGGCAATGTGGGATCACATCGGCGGACACGCCCCTCAGTTCTTGGAGTTTCCTCCCAAAGCTACATCGAACTAGCTGTTGCGAACTGCTATTTACGCCTTGGCAAGTTTTAATATACTCTTGAAAGCATATGTATTTGAGTGCATAATTAATGAATTGGGTTGTTGAATTTCATGAGGACTTTGAGCCGGAATTTAATGCTCTACCGAACCAGGTGCGAAACCGAATGTTGGCTCGTATCAGTCTGCTGGAAGCTTTTGGTTCCGAGCTAGGACGCCCTCATGTTGACACACTTAACGGTTCACGGCATAGCAACATGAAAGAATTAAGGTTTAATGCGGGGGATGGTGTATGGCGTGTAGCGTTTGCGTTCGACCCAAGACGGTGTGCAATACTACTGGTAGCAGGAGATAAGTCAGGGAGTAGTGAAAGTCGTTTTTATAAGCAACTTATTAAAATGGCTGATGATAGGTTTGACGCGCACTTAGCCCAATTAAAAACAGAAGAAGAGGAAGAAAAGTGAGAGTAACTTATGGGTAAAACTTTAAAGGAAAAACTAGAAGAATTATCGCCTGAAGATCGCAAAGAGGTTGAAGAAGAAGCTAATCTTCTGATCGCAGAGGAAATGACACGACAACAATTGAGACAGGCACTTAAGTTGACTCAGGAACAGATGGCAGAATTTCTTCAGGTTGACCAAGGAAATGTTTCTCGACTTGAACAACGTACTGATTTGATGCTTTCGACTCTGCGGAGATACATTACTGCAATGGGAGGTGAGTTAAAACTTGTTGTTGAATTTCCAAACCGTCCACCCGTTACCTTAGTAGGTATTTCAGAAATCGAAGAACCATCAGTATCAGTCACTTGTGAGTAATTTCTCCAAGCATGGATGACTGATGACACACAGTTAAGAGAGTTAAAGTTAGGCGCCAATCTTAAATCTCTCTTCCTCTCTTCTCTGTGCCCTCTGCGCCTCTGTGGTGAAAAAACTTTCGGCATGAAATATTAATGACATAGATTACTATAAACCCGTCTCTAGGTATATAGTGTGTACAATTTTTTTATCTCAGGTAACTTCTTATAAAAATAAGTAGCACCTATAAGGCAACAAGCGCCACCAAAAAGTAAAGCATTGTTAACTCCAACTTTATCTGCCAGTCCACCAAAAAATAAATTGCCGAAAGGTAATATTCCTAAAAAACAAGTTGTAAATATACTTGTGACTCGACCTCGCTTATTTTCATCAGCAATAATTAATTGTACAAAGTTACCAATTGCGGCAAGGGTGAGAGTATTAGTCATCCCAACAATGAAAATTAACACAATAGCAGTTTGTAAATCAGTTGAGCGAGAAAAAAGTATTAAACTTAAACCGAGAATAGTCGTAGAGCTTGCAATAATTTTTTCTAACCCCTTAGCTTTATTACGAAAGACTAAGTAAAGACCCGAAATTATTGAACCAAATGCTGAAGCAGTCATCAGAAAACCCATAGTTTCAGCATTACCATTTAATATATTATTGGCAAAAATTGGCATTAAATTTACATAAGTCATTGCCATAAAACAAATGGTAATTTGTAAAATCAAAACACATTTGATTGGTACAAAATTATATGCATAAACAAAACCTTCCTTTAAATTATTCCAAACTTGAGCTTTTTTTGCAACAGAATTATTAGGAATAGACTGAATTTTTACAGTTAAAATAGCAGAAATAAAAGGTAAATAACTAATGCTATCTACCAGAAAACACGAACCTGCTCCACTTTTAGCAAGCAATATACCTCCAATCATCGGACTAATAAACTTAGCTGAATTAACCATGAACCAATGAATGGAAATTGCACTATAGGTATCTGTCTTGTTATCCACAAGTCTGGGAATTGTAACCAAACGCGCGGGTAAATCAAAAGCTTTTACTATTCCCTGAAGCATTCCAATCACAATAATCCATGTGAAAGTAATGTAACCATTAAGAGTCAGAAAAGTCAAAGTAGCAGATAGTACCATAGATACTAACTGAGTACTTAGCAGAACATACCGTAAATTCCAACGGTCGAGTAAGACTCCCACCAAAGGTGTAATAACCAAACCCATTGCTTGACTAGTGAATCCAGCTACACCAACTAATACAGCAGAATTAGTCAACTGATACACCAACCATATCAGAGCGATTTGAGTCATCCAAGACCCAAAGAACGAAAAGCTCTCACCCATTACGAAACAACAAACGTTTAAAGATTTAACAGCAGGTGGTATCTGCAAAAAACCGAACAGTTGTTTGCCTGCTTTTGTATTTTCTTGATTAGTACGATGCATCCCTATCTTCCTTTAGATAGCTTAAGTACGCTTGTATCTCACTTTCAGAGGCTTTATTAGAAAAGCTTAAAGTTAGATAATCATAAATTTAGTATACTTAGTATATCTCAATATCTGTTATTGGCAGTAATTGCAGCTATAGATAAAAATGCTAAAAATCAGTCAATCTACCGTAGTATACTAAACTCTAGTATATTGACAAACATGTCATAGTGTGGGCTTTACAGATATATACTGCAAACGGGTAAAATCTGAACTTATGTCATGCTGAGGAACGAAGCATCTGATAGATTTTGATTTTATTTAAAAGTTTAGTTTTAACCCGTTCATAGTATAAAAAGTCTAAAAAGCAATTGGCTTACAGTAGTATGATATTGACACGGTGTATTTTTACTGCACAGGCGAGACGCCTATGCTACAACAGTCCAAAATTAATCATCCACGCATTTCCATTAAGTTGCCCGAAGTATAGCGACGCAACCCGTAATAAAATACACTAGTACTTATACACATGACGGCGCCTGCTCCAGTAACGGCGCCCAAAGTATGCAGCCATGATAAGCTTCGCAAAGCTTCTATTGGCAAATAACTTACAAATCCAGCAGGAATCAAAGTATACAAAAGTAACTTTACCCATCCATCAAATAAAGTTGCCGGGTAGGTACTAAAAGTAATCATGGCATTTCGCCACTGTGATGCTAATCCTTCAGAATTTCCAAGGAAAAAACTTAGACTGCCAGTAATGACGCTAAAACCAACGAATACAAGAGCTGCTGAAAAAGTTAATCCAGCAAATAGGGCAAAATGTAATACATCTGGTTTGACGAAAAATATATAAACTCCATAGCCAAATAACATATCTCCCCAAGATGTTGCGTTCATTTGTCCTAATAATAAATGTGGTAGAAGCGCGCGCGGATAAAGCATCCATACATCTAGTTGTCCCCGTACAATTAAACTTGTTACTCCCTTCCCGCTGGAAAACGACCAACTATGTAAGATAGATTACTACAAAAAAATACAATTGGATATTTAGTAAAAATCTATACGAGTATTCAACTTGACTATAGGCGCCTCTTCAAAGATAGCTAAGATTAGAGGCTTGTTAAGAATAATATTCAATAAATATTTGCTCGCCTTGAACACTAAATATGAAGAGCGAAATATTTAACTATATAAACAAATAATTTATCAACTTAAAATCACTAAACAAGACTCTAGTGCAGGCTGGCAAAAATAACTTATCAGTTTACAAAGTAGAGTGGCGCCGTGGTCAGTACTAATAAACATCAACTTTATTTACAAATATTAAACTATCATTTTTAAATAATTTAATTATATTACCAATCGCAATTCCATAATACTAATATACTAAAAACACATTAATTAAAGCGGAGGGCGCGATTTAATAACGCGCCGACGCTCATGGCGCCTGTAAAAAACTGGGCGTTCGCTTATTTTTAGAGCTAAAGGGGAATTAAAGCCTTGATATGAAAGAAAAAAGGCTTCTACTAAGTACTTTTGAATTTGAGTAAGTAATATTTATAACCATCACATTCGCCTAAGAGAGGCGGTTATTTGAGGTATGGGGATAACATAAATCATAAAATAGCAATTATCTTATGATAATATCGATTAATTAGGATAAGTAGGAGGGTGTATGGTGAATCGAACATTTAGGCTTGAAATAACTAATTTAGATTTAGATTTATGGCAGAAATTCTATTATAAGCATCAGCAAGAATATATTAGAAAAAGATTGTTAGCAATTAAATACTTATACTCCGGTCAAAGCAGAGCGGAAGTAACAAAGATATTAGATTGCACGTATAAAACATTATCCAGATGGATAGATAAATTTTTAAATGGTGGATTGAATGAGTTAGTGAAGCCAATAGAACATCAAGTGAATGAAAAATTAAGTCAACAACAAAAACAAGAATTAAAAACAATAATTTTAACATCAACACCAATTAACTATGGCATAGATAGAAATCTTTGGACAGGTAAAATTATTGCTGAAATCTTGCGTGAACAAATGGGAGTCGAACTAAAAATTAGTAGAATATATGAAATTTTAGATGAATTAAATCTGTCGCATCAAAAAGCCCATAGAGATTATGCGAATGCAGATAAAGACCAGCAAAATATTTTTGTATCTAATTTAAAAAAAAACTTGAAGATAAAGAATAAAAAGAGAAAATAGTCTTTTTTGACGAATTTGCAGTTTACGAACGTCCAAGTATTTTTTATGGTTGGGCAGAAAGAAATACTCGCCCTCAAGTACCAAGTAATGAAAAAGGACGAAGAAATAAATTGAATGGGATGCTTTGTGCAGACGCATTAACAGGAGAAGAATACTTTCAATTAAAATTTAAATCAAAAACTGAAGATGTTTCCGAATATTTCGCATCGCTTGCGAGCGATTGTGTTCAAAATGAATATGAAAAGCTAAGTATAATTTTAGATAATAATTCTACACATAAAATCAAAATGCAGCTTCAATTACAAGCTCATTTAACTAATTTAAATATTCAAGATAAAATTATTGTAGAATTCATTTATACTCCCCCTTACTCACCAAATTTTAATTTAGTTGAATACTTGATTCACCTTTTACGACTTAAGTTTTTACATCATCTACCTCTTGGTGCTAACATACAACAAATTCAAGAAAAACTCGAAAATTATTTTCAATATAATCAGCTTCAAACACCACATCAAATTCAAAATATCCTTAATCATATTTGTAATTTAGTTCAATAGTAAACTAGACAAAACATGGTTTAGATATAGTTAACAATTAATTTTATTGCTCCTAAAAAGTAGCGCATCCACGCATAAATAGAAATATAATTTTATTTTTATAGCGGCGCCCGTTCCTCGGCTATAGCTTGCGCCATACCCTCGTACTGACCGTTTTTTTTAATTGTTTTAATTAAACGTGTTATATCATGTCCGGTTGATTACCCATAATGTTCTTACGTTATATGTAACGTCGAGACATCGTTTTTATTACGGTTATGCTAGCGGACATGATATTATTTAATGTTTTTGTACTAAAATTTATTTAGTTATATAGTTAAATATTTATATTGTTAAATATCCTCTTTCCGTATTTGGTATCCAACCTAAGCCTTTACTGGATATTATTCTTAATAAGTCCGCTAATTTTAGCTATTTTTGAAGAGGCGCCTATAGCCAAGTTGAATCTTCATATAGATTATTACTAGGTATATATTTGTATTTTTTTGTAGTCATCTATCTTACATTATTGGTTGTTTTCCAGCGGGAAGGGAGTAATTGCAAAGCGTTACCACAAATAGCATGAGCAATTCCAAATCCTGCTGATGTCATTGCCCAAAGTGTAATAACATCTTTTATATTCCAACCGCGTAGTATGGGAAAGCGCGTGAAAAACAATGCCCAAAAAGCTACCCAAACTAAGTTATTCAAAATCATTGCAAATACTTGAGTAATAAACGCTCCACGATATTCTAAGTGCGCTTTGAAATTAAGGCGAATGTATATAAATGTTGAAATAAAATACTATAAAGCTATCGACTTACAGTAGTATGATATTGAAACGGTGTATTGGCGCCCGCACGTCAACTGCACTTATATCACTCTTTAACCCCAGAAACACAATGAGTCAGAAGCAACTAAAACTAGGTGCATTTTTACCAGGTAACGGACATCACGTAGCAGCATGGCGCCATCCAAATGCCCAAGCGAATGGAGGTATAAATTTCCTGCATTACCAAAATATTGCACAGACAGCAGAGCGGGGAAAATTTGACATGGTTTTCCTAGCAGATAATGTAGCTGTATGGGGTTGGGGTAAAGGTACTGAAGATTTAACACGTTCGGGTCAGATTATCCACTTTGAACCTTTGACTTTATTGTCTGCTTTATCTGTGGTTACAGAGCATATTGGTTTAGCGGCTACAGCATCAACCACTTATAACGAACCTTATCACCTCGCGCGTAAGTTCGCTTCATTAGACCATTTGAGTAGTGGTCGCGCGGGTTGGAATCTTGTAACCTCAGCAACCGAAGCTGAAGCAAAAAACTTTTCTCGTGATAAGCACATGGAGCATATGCTGCGTTATGAGCGTGCCAAAGAATTTGTAGATGTCGTGACATCGCTATGGGATAGTTGGGAAGATGATGCTTTTGTGCGAGATAAAGAGTCTGGAGTTTACTTCGACTCAGACAAATTGCACGTTCCCAACCATAAAGGTGAGCATTTTTCAGTCAAAGGTCCCCTCAACGTCGCGCGTCCACCCCAAGGTTATCCCGTTATTATCCAAGCAGGTTCATCTCTTGATGGTAAAAATTTAGCCGCGCAAACAGCAGAGGTAATATTCACCGCACAGCAAACTTTGGCAGAAGCTCAAGCATTTTATATCGATGTAAAGCAAAGAGTCGCAAAATATGGACGCAACCCTAATGATGTCAAAATAATGCCAGGGGTGTTTCCAGTAATTGGTAGCACCGAGCAAGAAGCATTAGAAAAATACGAGCAACTACAGGAATTAATTCATCCAAGCGTTGGTTTAGCTTTACTTTCTGGTTTAGTAGGTGGTATTGATTTATCTAAGTATCCATTAGACGAACCATTACCAGACTTACCAGAAACTAACCTTCATAAAAGTCGCTTACAGTTACTAACCGACCTTGCCCACAGAGAAAAATTAACTATTCGGCAACTCTATTTACGCATAGCAGGCGCCCGTGGACATCGTACCATTATCGGAACACCCGAACAGATTGCCGATAAATTAGAAGAGTGGTTTATTAATAGTGGCGCCGATGGGTACAATATCATGCCACCTTATTTACCAGATGGGTTAAACGAATTTGTAGACTTAGTAATTCCAGAACTACAACGTCGAGGACTATTCCGCACCGAGTACGAAGGAAAAACCTTACGAGAAAATCTCGGTCTACCACGTCCAACAAATAAATTTACTAAAGTCAAAAAGGTAGAATTAGTTGGCGCCTTAATTTAATTCACCTTAAAACTCCATCTCAGCCTAAAAATAAACTCTTGTGGAACGGCTGAGAACAGCCGTTCTTATAAAAATCGCCATGCTTTCTAATTTCACCTTGATTGGTTCATCTGACGGAGATTGACCAGAAGCTTTATTACGTAAATATGCTATTTCTGCAATAAATTTCTTTTTTTAGCGAAGAGTATGTTAGTATTAGAAGCGTTCTCTACTAAGAATTACTCTGATGATTACCCTCGGTATCACCAAAGCGATTACCAATCTAACCAGGGGAAACGCATCTAAAAAATGTTAAGGGATATTGACAAAATTCGATATTAATGTATTAAAAATGATTTGAGTTTATTTGGGCTATCAAAGTAAATCATTTTAGTAATTCAATGCTTTTGTATGTAAGCTATCTTCAAAATGTATTATTTTTACTATTGTCTTATTTATCACAATACATATATTTTTTGACTAGTATATTTTTGGTTGACAGAAGTGTCAATTAGTGAGTTTATCTCAAAATTGGTAATTATTTGTGCAATTTACACCTAGTGATGGTATTTTAAATTTTAACAAAACACTGAAAATTAAAATTTACAGATGAAGCTAAAACCAAAAATTACTATCGCAGACCACTTTGACTTAATTGAAGATCCAAGAATTGAACGGACAAAATTACATGATTTAAATGATATTATCACCATCGCAATTTGTGCTGTAATCTGTGGTGCAGATACATGGGTTGATATTCAAGAATATGGAAAATCAAAACAAAAATGGCTAAAAAAAATTCTAAAGTTATCTAATGGTATACCTTCACATGATACTTTCTCTCGTGTATTTGCACGTATAAACCCAGAACAATTTCAAAGCAGTTTTATAAATTGGATTCAGTCAATTAGTAATTTAACTGAGGGAGAAATTGTTGCAGTTGATGGTAAAGCACTACGTCATTCATATGATAAAAGTAAGGATAAAGCTGCTATTCATATGATTAGCGCATGGGCTACAAATGCGCGATTAGTTTTAGGCCAATTAAAAGTTAATGATAAATCAAATGAAATAACAGCAATTCCTGAATTGATTAAGCTATTATCTTTGAAAGGCTGTATTGTTTCTATCGACGCAATCGGTTGCCAAAAAACCATTGTTAAACAAATTGTAGAGCAAGAAGCTGATTATATTATTGCTCTTAAAAAGAATCAAAAAAACTTGTATAATGAAGTAGAAGCTATATTTAGAAATGCAGTTATTTCTAAATACAAAGGATATAAACATACCGAATATCGTTTAGTTGATGAAAGCCACGGGCGTACAGTCACTAGATATTACAGTGTACTAAATAATGTTGGGCATCTAGTAGACCCAAAAAACGAATGGGCTAATTTAAATAGTATTGGCAAAGTTGATACTTTGAGGATTGCAAATGGTAAAATAAAATTAGAAAGTCGTTACTATATTTTAAGTGTAAACCGTAATGCAGAATTTTTTGGCAATTCAATACGTAGTCATTGGCAAATAGAAAATTGCTTACATTGGGTATTGGATGTTCAGTTCCATGAAGACGATTCTAGAATTCGTAAAGATAATGCTCCGGCTAACTTTGCCGTTTTAAGACATATTGCCCATAGCCTTTTAACCCAGGAAAAGTCTTTGAATACAGGAGTAAGCAATAAGCGAAAAAAAGCTGGCTGGGATGATAAATATTTATTGAATGTGTTGACTATCTAATTTTATCTTAAGTTTTATAAAAATTTTTATTATACATAAAATACGTAAGTGTATTTGCACTTACGACTTTTTGGGCTGCGAGTTTTAGTGGAAACACTTGCATTTTTGAAAATTATTATTGAAATTTATATCACATTTTTTTATTTGACAATAACAAGAGCAAATTACTCTTTTTTATTGTTTGAAACGCTTATTTAGCTTAGATTGTGACTATTAAGATGCGTTTCCCCTGGAACCAGATGAAGTTCCAAAGCTCACTATCACACCGTCAGGAGCAACTAAATTCAGAGCAGTTCCTAAAGTATTTCCACCAACAGACTCTAGAATTAAATGATATGGAGAGTATTCAATCGCAGGCGCCAAGTCTTCACTAATTATTACAAAATCTGCTCCTGCTTCTTTAACTAAAGATTCATGTTCAGCACGGCGAATATGTGCTGTTACATTAGCTCCGCTAAGTTTTGCTAGTTGAATTGCAAAATTACCGACACCCCCTGATGCACCTGTTATTAAAACTTGGCGCCCTAAAATAGAACCACCTTTGAGTAAAGCATGATATGCAGTTAAACCAGCTACGGGTAAAGTAGCAGCTTGTGCAAAAGACACATCAGTTGGTAATACCGCTATCGAGTTACTAGGTACAGATACTAACTCTGACCAGGCACCAGAACGTAATAAACCAACAACGCGATAACCTTCTTTTGGACTCGAACCATCGGCAGCACTTTGTTCAATAGTGCCCGCAAAATCCCATCCAGGGCGCCAACCAGCATCCGCAGTACTTGCGCGTCTGACTTCACCCCGATTCAATGAAATTGCTGCCACTCTTACCAACACTTCATTCTTTTCAGGTATTGGCGCCTCAACTTCGCGTAATACCAAACGTCCTGTTACATTTGGGTCAACAACTACAGCGCGTATTTTGCTCATAAAATATCTATCCTAATTATGATAACGAAGGTACTGAGTCAGGTAATTTTGGAGGTTCAGTGTTGAACCATTTCTGGTAAATTTGTTTGTATGTGCCGTTTTCTATTATGGTAGCTATGGCTTTATTGATTGAATCTAGATGTGAAGAATTTTTCGGCACTGCAATACCATAGTATTCTTGAGTTAGCAATTCACCAACAACTTTAACGCGACTAAGATTACCTGTTTTTATAGCATATAAAGTTGCGAAGCCATCACAAATTACAGCATCAACATTACCATTAATCAAATCTTGAAAAAATTCGTAACCTGTATTATAATTCCGAATTTCGACATTAGGTATCGTTTTTGCATAATTAGCTCCTGTAGTACCTATTTGCACACCAATTATTTTACCTGCAAGGTTGTTAAAATCTTTAATATCTTGGTTATCTTCTCGAACTGCAATAGCTAATCCAGCTTTCATATAAGGTCGTGAAAAAGAAATTGTTTGAAGTCTTTCACGAGTAATTGTAATACCGTTAATTGCAGCATCTACTCTGTTTACAACCAATGCAGCAATCATACCATCAAAAGTTATGCTTTCCAACTCAAGCGTCAATCCAGCAGCTTGAGAAACTGCATTAATTATATCAATATCAAAACCTTCCAATTTCCCATTAGCAGTTTGATAGCTAAAAGGAAGAAAAGTTGGGTCTGTAGCAACCTTGAAATTGGAAATGCCTTTCGTATTATAATTAATACTACAGGCAATTATCATCACGCTTACAATTATGCCTAAAAACAGTTGGCGCCACTTCCGATTAATCATAGATTTGATTATTCGTATCAAATTAAAATTTTAGCACCCCATCCAATTAAAGCACCCCCCAAAACCAACCAAGCAGCATTAATTTTATAGCGAATTGCTAATACAGTAGAACTAATCGCAATTGCAACAGCTAAAAAATCTATAAACGGAGCTTGGGATAATTTGAAAGTTGCTATTCCTAACTGGAGTGTGACAACAAACATTAGCGCTACAGCACCAACATTTACAGCATCAAGAAATGCACTCGTCCACTTAGACGAACGTAATAAAGGAACTAAAGGGTTTAGAAGTGCAGTAAATAAGAAAGACGGAATAAAAATTCCCAAAGTCGAAACAACGGCGCCTGGAATTCCTGCGATAATATATCCAATAAAGGTAGCAGTAGAAAGTATAGGGCCTGGAGTAAATTGACCAATTGCTATTGCATCGAGTAACTGCTGTTGCGTTAACCAACCATACTCCTGAACTAACTCACCTTGCAAAAACGCAATTAATACAAATCCACCACCAAATAAAACGCTACCAACTTTGAGAAAAAACAAACCTAATTGCCACAACGAAAAATTTGCAGGAGTATACGCTGTAGCTGCCATTACCGCAGTACTTTTAAAAGCTGCACCTGTACTTAAAGCAGAAATCAGTAAATTGGCTTTTTCTCCAGGTGCATCACCACCCTTACCAGTACGCAACCAAATCATACCCACAATTCCCCCAATTAACAGGGCAATAACTTCATTCAGCTTTAATAGCAATATTAGTACAACAACAGCAAACGCAATTACTAGAAGCTTGCGAGTTTTTACTGCTTTTTTGGCTAAACCCCAAAGTGCATTAACAACAACTGCAAAAACTGCTGGTTTAATACCATAAAGCAGAGGCGCCACTTGTGGTAAACTACCATAGTTAACATAAAGCCAAGCTAATACACCTGTAATTAATACCGCAGGTAAAATAAAACTTACACCCGATACAACAAGCCCTAACCATCCCGCATAAACATATCCTACATGAATCGCCATTTCTGTAGAATTAGGTCCAGGTATCAAATTTGTAGCACCTAACAAATCTAGAAAATGCTCCCGCGTTAACCATCGGCGCCGTTTGACAACTTCATCTTCAATCATTGCAATATGAGCAACTGGTCCACCAAAACCGATGATACCCAGTTTTAAAAAGAGTCCAGCAAGTTCGCCTAAACGATTTGGCAAGGATTTTTCCATGTAATTTAAGTAATATAATTAAGGTAATAAACTGTCATTCTGAGCGTAGCGAAGAATCTTAAATATTTTGAGATTTAAGAGATGCTTCACTGCGTTCAGCATGACAATTGGGGGTTCACCGTGACAATTACGAATTTTGTTTTTCATTCTGCTTATCGAGCAAGAATTGCTTTAAATGTGGCTGGTCTAAACTGATACCAACCTCCTTAGCTTTTTGCGTTATTTCCTCATAACTCAACCCTTCTTCAATTGCAGCAGCAATCAAAGCGATTCCACCAGCCCTGGCGCCTCCTCCACAATGAATTAAAATAGGTTTAGGTAAATTCTCGACTTGCTCAATTGCTTGTTTCGTCAATTCTTCGTCAGCTTGTTTTGGTTGCAGTGGGACATTCGCATATTCTAATCCTAATTTTTCCGCTTGCTGCTGTTCGTCACTAAAAAAGCCCTCTTCATTACTATCGCGCAAATTCAGAACCGATTTAAATCCTTCGGACGCTAACTGTTGTAACTCTTCTTTTGTCACTTGCCCAGCTACACTCAAATTATCGCTAACTTTTTTTGTGTTTGACATAATAATACAGTAACTCGATAAATATATTGTAATTATCCTACAGAAGGATAGAATTAGCGTTTGGTATTAATTGACCGAAATAGGAGCAGCAGTTGCAAATCGCCCGTATCGTTCAATGTAAAACTCTTTGGGATTTGCGATTTTCTTTACAGACTCCCGTTGACTTACCGTATCTTTCCATCTGTGAAGACGAGTTAGTTTTGATGGTAAAGAAAAACCGCGATGATGCTCAAGTGCAGGTAATCTCTCAAACCAAGGATAAAAACTTAGGTCAACTAGACTGATATTCTCACCAAACCAATAAGCACCATCACCTGATTTTCCTAAAGCCTCATTCTCAATAAATTCCAAGTG
Organism: Calothrix sp. PCC 7716; assembly: GCF_019977735.1. Classification (GTDB taxonomy): domain Bacteria; phylum Cyanobacteriota; class Cyanobacteriia; order Cyanobacteriales; family Nostocaceae; genus Dulcicalothrix. The sequence continues at coordinate 10,220,962 of NZ_AP025018.1, forward strand.
CTTATATAATGAGTCTGTAGCTTCTGATTGTTTTTGAGGGTCTGGGGAACGCAAAACATCCGAAAAAGCTGGAACTAATCTAGTATTAGCAAAATCAATCCAAATTCTTGCTAACGCTTTATCAATCGGATTACTTGGTAATAATGGCGGGTTAGGAAATACTTCATCTAAATATTCATTTATAATTGCAGATTCCCAAACACGATTACCATCATGTGTAATCGCAGGCACTTTTCCGTAAGGAGAAATATCAGTAAATCCCGGTGGCTTGTTCTGCAAGTCAATCTCGATTAAATCAAATTCCACGCCCTTCTCTAACAATACCAAACGTGAGCGATGAGCATAAGGACAAACTACTGCACTATAGATTTTTATATTAGCCATATTTTTATGCCTCCTGGTTGAGTCGATGTACTCACAAAAAACTTTATTAATATTATACTACAGTAAATCGCTAGAATAACCGTAGTTAAGATAATTTTCAGTTTATTATAAATTGGTAAATCATACAAGTAAGTTTAGTCTTATGTCTTATCCTGCTGAATTAATACACGCGCGTTATGGAGAAATTCCATTCAATGTAGATGTTGAGTGGAACAATACACTAGATACTTTACTATCTCATCGCTCAGTACGCAAGTATCAAACTAAGCCCTTACCATCTAGAACATTAGAATTACTTGTTGCGTCCGCCCAATCTGCCGCAACTTCCTCAAATCTTCAAACGTGGAGCGTGGTAGCGGTAGAAAATCAAGAGCGTAAAGAAGAACTAGCTACTCTTGCAGGAAACCAAGCACATATTCGCCAATGTCCACTATTCTTAGTATGGCTAGCTGATTTAGCACGTCTTGCTCACATCGCCGAAAGTCGCGGTATATCTTACGACGGTTTAGATTATTTGGAAATGTTTATAATGGCAACGATTGATGCAGCTTTGGCAGCACAAAATGCCGTAATAGCTGCTGAGTCATTAGGTTTGGGTACTGTTTATATCGGCGCCATGCGTAACAAACCTCTTGAAGTCGCCGACGTATTACAATTACCTCCATCTGTGTTTGCCGTATTTGGCTTATGCGTAGGATATCCAGAACCAGATATTGCAACAGCGGCCAAACCCAGATTACCACAATCAGCAATTTTGCATCGTGAAACATATAAACTAGCAGAACAAGACGAAGCAATCGCGCGTTACAATCAAGTAATGAAAGATTTTTATACGCAGCAACAAATGAATGTTCCTGGTGATTGGTCAGAACATTCAGTCAAGCGAATTGCAACTCCACAATCTTTGTCAGGACGCGATAAGCTACGTGAAGCGTTAAATCACCTTGGCTTTAAATTAAAGTAATTTGTATGGTGGGTTTGTACGGTGGCTTAAGCCACCCTACGAAATATGACCACAAGTTTGATTTGCTGGTACTGCGACCGTCATTTTTTGAGGATAAGGCAAATTTAAATTATTCATCAATTCAATAAAACTATTACGGTTACGTCCCTTGAACCGCGCGTTAAATAATTTTTCTTCACCAATAGTAGATACAGTAAACCCTTTGTAATCATGTCCAGGGTAAACTAAAGTATTATCATCTAAAGTAAATAACCTTTGGGTAACAGAGTCATACAAAGTACCAGCATCTCCACTTTGAAAGTCAGTTCTGCCACAACCGCGAATTAATAAAGCGTCTCCTGTTAACACTGAAACTTTATTTATTAAATAAGCTACATGACTATCTGTGTGTCCTGGGGTTGCTATAGCTTTTATTTCTACACCACCCAATTGTAATATTTCCCCGTCTGTAATTTTACGGTCAGCACAGTTATAATTCGCATGTTCTGGCAAAATTTTTAAGCATCCTGTTGCTTCTTGTAATTTATTGGCGCCAGTAATATGGTCTGCATGGATATGTGTTTCGAGACTATAGCGAAGTGTCAACCCTAATTCTTGCAATACTTGTAAGTCGCGTTCAACTTGTTCTAAAACCGGGTCAACTAGCACAGCACTTTTTGTTACTTCATCAGCGATTAAATAAGTATATGTGCTTGTTTCTTTATCAAAAAGCTGACGAAATAACATCTTACTGTCTCCTATTGTTATTTTAATAATTCTTCTGCAAGCTCTTGTGCTTGTTTTCTCAGTTCGGGTACTGCTATCGTTTCCCATTTTTGACCAATCTCAGGTGGGCCAAGAGTATACAGTTGCTCTGATATATTTCCTGCTGCATCTATAACGGCGCCATTTGCAGCAACATCCAAGCCTAAATTCACCTCATGTGGACGAATTAATCCCGACTCGAGTAGTTGCTGAACCAAAGGATGTTCTATTCGACGATAGTTAGATTGTGGGCCTGTACAGTTAACTACAAGTCCGACTCGTAAAGTTTCTTCGCCACTACCTCGCTTACGAATCACAACATTTACACCATCAGCATCTTCTTGATAAGCCTGAATTCTTGCAGCATAAGAAATAATCTGCCGATTTTGAGTCAGTTCAGTCAAAACTTGTGCTACAGTTGGCGCCACTCGGTGACGGTGAACATCCCAATAAATTCTCACGTGTCTTAAAAAACGCCGCTTTTCCTTTAGGGATAGATTTTGCCAGAGTGCTTGAGTTTCTGAGCGAAGAGCATCAATGACCGGGCGCCAGTCAATCGAACGTGAAGCAGCTAATTTAACTTCAGTACGCACATCACGAACTAAAGCACGGATGGTTTGCGGAGATTCTGCTTTCAAAAAAGAATGGTAAGGAGATGTAGCTTTATGAACTTGAGGTTGTAAACCTCGACGGGAAACAATATGAATTTTGCCCTTGTGTCCTTGTTGATGCAGCGACAAAACTACATCTAAACCCGTTAAACCAGAACCAATTAAAAGTACTGACTCATCAACAGGTAATTTCTCTAACCAATTTTTAGACCATACCCATTGAACGTAACGTTTGCTCTCATAAAAAGTGGAGTCATTTACAGGTGGATTTCCACTTTTAAAATTACCTAATGCTAAAACCGCGCGGTCACACTCAATAATCTCGCCACTTTTAGTACTAATATTTACATTATTTCCCACATTCAGAGAAATTACTTCAGCTCGATAACGTTCTAACTTTACCCAAGCAGGAGCATTCAAGAGCGCTTCATTTAAAACAGCTTGAATGTATTGACCATATATTTGGCGAGGTACAAAAGTCGTAGCATCAATCTCAGAAAATCCTTGATTGTGTAGCCAGTGTAAAAAATGCTCAGAGTTGTCGGCAAAAGCACTCATGTTACTAGCAGGAACATTCAACAAATGGCATTTTTTATCTGTTCCATATGCCACTCCTTGTCCTATCACTTCTTGACTATCTATTAATTTAATTACAAGTGGACGAGTAGCATTTAACAGTAAGTGTACTGCTACCATCACCCCACTGAAACCACCACCAATAACTGCAATAACTAGCGATTTATGATTAGACATTACTATGACAACTAGCTAATATTATCTATGTAATTTCCCCCAACAAAAAATATCATTGGGAGTTCAGCAATCAAGTATCAAAATACGTTAAATTGATACACCTACAGTATTTTACAACTAATTTTAGAAAAACTTAGTTAAATTAGATACCAGTTTTTAACATATGAAAGTATGTAATGCTGCAATTTAAATTCTCGACAAAAGAAACCACAGAAACCAGGTTTCTAGTGTATAGTTAAGGTTAGATTAAAAATAATTTAACCAAAAATTAATCTATGCACTGGTACATAAATAGTGTTTATTGTTACCTTTAATAGATAGATTCTAAAACTAGCCTTTTTCCAAATTATAGAAAAGCTTGATATATAAGCATTAGATAATATAATTAAGCAAATGTACTATTAATCGATAAACTTTTGGGTGTTTTTTTTTTAACAACTACTTGTTTTGAATAGCAGTATGTGTCATAATCTAATTTTAATAGTATAATACGGTATATGGATTGATTTACAGTATTATAGAAGCAGGTGATGCGATTCTTGATTGCAAAGCTTGTTTTGAGGGGTTACATAAACCTGATGTTTTGGTAGCTTGTTAAGCAGTACTTATTTACTACGCATTTTTACTGAGATAATATTTTGCTTTTCTAGTAAGATTTAAATTTTATCACTTCTACTTTGTAGGCGCCTGTTTATTTAGCGTTGAATGGAATTTTGTTTTTATAGATAAAAATAAATATAATCATAAGTATATATTTTCTTTAAAATTAATTTAAACTACTCATTATCGATAAAGGTAAAGTAATATAGTAAGGTACTGCTCGTACCAAAAAGTGAAGTAAAACCCTATGCGAATTGCTCGCGACATCACAGAAACCATTGGTAGGACTCCAATAGTCCAACTTAACCGTATTCCTCAATCAGAAGGATGTTTGGCTAAAATTTTGGTAAAGCTCGAAGGAATGAATCCTTCAGCATCGGTAAAGGACAGAATTAGTACTAAAATGGTAGCTGCTGCTGAAGAAGCTGGATTAATTCAACCCGGTAAAACTATCTTAGTGGAACCAACTTCGGGAAATACAGGTATAGCTTTAGCAATGGTCGCAGCAGCTAGGGGTTATCGTTTAATATTGACAATGCCAGATACTATGAGTATTGAGCGGCAATTAATACTTAAAGGTTATGGCGCCGAAGTCGAGTTGACACCTGGAATAAAGGGTATGCAAGGGTCAATTACTCGTGCGGAGCAAATAGTTGCAAGTACTCCAAATGCATATATGTTACAGCAGTTTAGTAACCCAGCAAACCCTCAAATTCATAAAGAAACAACAGCAAAAGAAATTTGGGAAGATACCGATGGTCAAGTGGATATTTTAATTGCTGGGGTTGGGACGGGTGGAACAATTACTGGTGTTGCTGAAGCTATTAAGCAGTTAAAACCAGAATTTAAAGCAATAGCTGTTGAACCTAGCAACAGTTCGGTAATTACAGGAGGAAGACCAGGAGTTCATAAAATACAAGGAATAGGCGCCGGATTTATACCTCCGGTTTTGCGATTAGAATTAATCGATGAAATAGTTCGAGTTCATGACGAGGATGCAATTAATTATGCACGAAGATTAGCATCTGAAGAAGGAATTCTTTCTGGCATATCAACTGGGGCTGCTTTATACGCTGCAATTAATGTAGGCAAGCGTAAAGAAAATGCAGGGCGTTTAATTGTGATGGTACAGCCTAGCTATGGTGAACGTTACTTAAGTACACCTTTATTCAAAAATTTGGTTTTGACAGAATTAACTGCTGTCAATTAGAACAAATTTAGCATCTATATTTTTATCTACCTCTTACCCAGTTAACTCATGAGTTCACGTGTATTATTTTTGCTTATTTCCAGCATTGATACATGCGGAATGCTGAGTGGCACCAAATCCACTATCTTATGTTTTATTCGGTTTTCTGGAATAAAAAGTAGTAAAAACAGATCTTACTATCACTAAAATCTAACTAAGTTTTTAATTTTATTTTTCAATAAAAAAGAAGATGTGCAGTACACATCCCCTATTGAAGTGCAATAATGTGGAAATCTTAAACTAGCTTTGAAAACGGCGCCATTTATAAATTAGTTTTGCCGCGCTTTATTAAAACAACTTGTTATCAATACACCAAAGGTTTTGATTGTTACGGAAAAATCAAATATTTTTAGTAGCTCTTGGATAGGTGTTTTGTACTAAACGCAGAATGTTTTATTAAGCTATGGGTAAGACGCACCATTTATACAAATGCGATTTTTAGCTGGCATTTAGTTAAAAATCGCACTCCTGCTATTTAACTGGCTAATTTACTCCTCGTAGTTTACGAGTGTTGTCAACTAAACTTTGAGCAAATTGGTCAAATCTTTGAGAAAGTTTTTCGTCTACAAGTTTACCTTCTGGGCTAAAAGCTTTCCAAACTTGCCCAATACCTATTTGCTCTGGTATGACCCATGCGTGTACCCAACGCATAATTACCCGCAAGTCGTTAAGTGCGTTACTGTTGGGCTGTCCACCTAAAACGCTAATTAATCCTGTTACTTTACCAGACAACTGGTCAAAGCTCATTAAATCAAGTGCATTTTTTAAGACTCCGCTAACGCTACCGTGATATTCTGGTGTCGCTAAAACCAGCCCATCAGCATTTTTGACGGCATTTTGTAATTTCTCAACATCAGGATATTCTGAATAATCGTCTCCACCATTACAAAATGGCAACTGCATCTGTCTTAAGTCTAATATTTCTACCTCGGCGCCGAGCGCTTGGAGTCTCTGTACAGCTACTTCTAAAGCTAGCTGCGAGTAAGAGTCTTTTCTAAGGCTGCCTGCAATGCCTACTATCTTCACCATAATCTACCGTCACTCACTAAACATTTTTAAAAACTTCAGTCCTTACTTAATATCGCTTAATTCTTAATTAAGCGAACTCGTAATGATTATGAGTTTATTGTAGCGAGTAAACATACAGTTGTCAAATGGGCTTAGGAGTAGGCGCCAAGTGACGCAGCAGAGTGCAGGATAAAAGTTAATTAGGGTGAGGTGAAAGGCGCTTTTTGGATATGGTGCTTGATAGAGTCAAGGTCTATGTAGCGGTCGGCAACGTTAATTAAGCTATCGCTAGTCATGGAACGTAAACTTACAACCTCGACTCGGACACCTTGAAAACTGATGGCATTTGCTGCATAAGCTAGGTCTCCGTCACCACTAACTAAAACAGCTGTATCGTAGTGTCCAGCTAAAGTTATCATGTCAACTGCAATTTCTACATCTAGGTTAGCTTTTTTAGAGCCATCTGCAAGTTGGATTAAATCTTTGGTAATTACACGGTAGCCATTTCGACGCATCCACAATAAAAAACCCTGTTGCTTTTCATTGGTACGGTCTACTCCTGTATAAAAGAATGCACGTAATAACTGTGATTTTTCAATTAATAGAGAAAGTAGTTTAGTGTAATCGACTTCAATACCAAGTTGTAATGCTGCATAAAAGAGGTTTGAACCATCGAGAAAAATCGCAACACGACCACGATTTATATTATTGAAGATGCTGATATCGCTTTTGTCTTCGGGTGTAGCAACAGTTTCTTCGTGCGTACTAGGAAAAATAATATTTTGTAATTCATAAGGCATTTCTGACCTTAGCGATTGTTCTTGATTCATTTTTATGATATGATTATTATTAGTAAAGTTCATATATACTACTAAATAATTTGTTTTTGGCGTTTTTTAAATTGTAAAACAATAATCCATACCGGAATATTAATCCGGTAGGAAAAAATAAATATTTAAGAAACTTAGCAATAAATCGTTACATCCTCACCAGACTCTGCGAGATAAGTTAAGGCTTTAAAGCGAAGTTCAACTAATTGTTCGTAGAAAGGATTTAGTTTACAAAGAGGGGGGATATGAAGAATAGTACGTTTGAAAAGTGTAATATTTCGTTCAAACGGACAACTGGCAGGTATAAGTTGGCAGAGTGTATGTGCTTTTTTGTAGTTGTTGACTTTGATTGATTCCAGCCATTGACGAATTGGTAGTAGAATTATCTGTAGGATTGGATTTGCGAGAAGATTCATTTGGGTAATAGGTAGGGTGTTTAGAATAGGTGATTTGTTGCTTTTTCAAGCTGGGAGCAATAATTTTTCAATTAGAAGACGTTCTGTATTGGATTTGCTGTCCATCAATACGTTTTTTACGTCTTCACTTACTAATAGTTGTCCTTGAGATGCACTAAAATCTTTACCGGGAATAAATCCTGCTTTTAATAATTTTTGAATTGTTAACCCAGTCACTGCTTCTAGTAAATAATCACAAGCTTTTAAGTGTGAAAAATTTTCTATAGTCCAATGAAAAGTCGGTATATCAATTTCAGATAATTCAAGTATTGCGGCTGTAAAAACATTTACTGTATAATTACTTCCCAATAGTGCTATAAATGCCTTTTCACAACTTTCAACCCGCGTTTTGTTTTGCGTTTTTAAGGCATTAATCGTTTTTGTAAGACTGAAATTAAATAACTCTGAATCATTTGTCGTATACATAATTTCACTACCTAAATTTATTTTGTATATTTATCTACATCAATACTGGCGCCTAGCTAACTCTTACTTGCTTATGACGTTATAGCTCAAATATGCAGAAGTTGTGGAGATACAAATAAATTTACATAACTTAACATTTCATCTATCCTAGGACAGATGAAATCTGGTTAGGCAGCTTCATAGCCTTGAAGGGTTTGGTGATAACTGCTCGTACTCCAAGTTCAGCAAATCGTCGTTGGTCTGCGGCCTGTACCTTAGCTGTTAATAAAATTACTGGTATAGACTGAGTTGCAGGATTCGCTTGCAATGCATTAAAGGTAGCAATGCCATCCATATCAGGCATCATAACATCTAGTAAAATAACATCGGGTTGTTCTGCACTAGCCTTTTCTAAACCTTCACTTCCAGAAGCAGCTGTCGAAACTTGCCAACCACCTACTGCTTTGAGAGCAAGTTCAGCAACTGCTCGAATATCAAACTCGTCATCAATAATTAAAATACGTTTCATTTCTTCTAACTCCTAACTCCTAACTCCTAATTTTCTTCATTACCTCGAATCATACGGTTGAGCAAAATAATTACTCGCTGCTCAAATTCTTGTGGAGAAATGCGTCCTTTGGTAAGGTATATAGTTTGTCCTAATTTTAATCGTTGCCGCTCGCTTTCGTTTAAGTCTTGGGCTGTATACACAACTAAAGGCACACGGCATAAACTATTATGTTGTCGTAACCAATCGACTACAGCAAAACCATCGTATTCTGGTAATCCTAGGTCAAGCACTAGTAAATCAGGAATTATGTGCTGACTGACTTGAAGTGCTTCTCTTCCTGTAGGTGCATGATAAGTTTCAATTCCGTGACGGTTGAACATGGCAATTAGCACCTGTGCTAAATCTTGGTCGTCTTCTATAATCAAAACTTTGATACTTTGATTATTTTTAGCTAGCGCTTTTTCTAATGCTTGGCACAATAATCTAAAATTCGGTGGCTTTACAATCCAATCGCTGACGCCAGGGGGTAAACTTTGGTTAGGAAGTAAACCACTAAGAATTATAATTGGGATATTTTGCGTATCTGTCCGCTGTTTGAGTAGTGCTAAAGTTTCCCATCCATCCATACCGGGCATCATTAAGTTAAGAAGTATTACGGCAGGATGTTGTTGAATTGCCATTTCTACAGCTTCTAATCCTGATGCAGCTGATAACACGCGATAGCCTTGTCGTTGTAGCATGGTTTGAACGACTGCCCGAATGTCGCTGTCATCGTCACACTGTAATATTAATGGGGCGCCTTCTTCTTCTATATTTACATCACAATGAGCTTCTGGCAGCAGTGGTAGGGTAAAAAAGAAAGTACTACCAACACCTAATGTACTAGTTGCCCAAATTTGCCCACCGTGATGTTGTAAAATACTACGACAAATAGCTAAACCTAATCCTGTTCCTCCTTTTTGACGTGAGTCAGAAGCATCGACTTGCTGAAAGCGTTCAAATATCGATTCGAGTTTATCAGCAGGTATACCTCTTCCTTGGTCTTGCACTTTGAAAAGAATGTGGGGAGATAAAGTATTTAGTTGCGAATCTTTAATTTCTGCATTTAAATAAACTGTGGCGCCTTTGGGAGAAAATTTAATAGCGTTGCTAAGTAAATTTGTAAAAACTTGAATAATACGGTCACTATCTGCCCAAATATTCGCTTTGAGGGGAGAAACAGATAACACCACCGACTCTTGAAGAGCCATTTCTTCTACAACTTCTGCTGATTGCGTCATTAAGTCGGCAGTATTACAAATTTGTTTGGTCATTTGAATTTTACCAGACTCTATGCGCTCAATATCAAGGATATCGTTGATTAAACGTACTAGTCTATCTGTATTATTCGCGGCAATATTTAACATCCGCTTTTGCTCTTCGGGTTGAGTTTGTAAAATACCACTTGCTAACAAATCCAAGGCGCCTGATATTGAAGTTAATGGGGTTCGTAACTCGTGACTAACGACCGAGACAAATTCATCTTTGAGACGTTCAACTTCTCGACGGTCGCTAATATCCTTCATAAAACAGTAGTGCCCAATAAATTCCTGTTGCGGGTTGTAAGCTGTGAGCATCATTACCTGCTTGTCAAAAACCGAGTTATCTTTCCGCACACCCTTGACCTCAATTTCGACTTTCCCGTTAGTTAACATATACTGGTAAGCAGCAATGATTCTTTCTCGGTCATCAGGATGGATGGTTCGCTGCCATTCCATACCTATTAATTCTTCTGGTTGATAACCAAGCATACTGGCATAGGCTGGATTAACTTTTATATATCGAGCAGAAGTATCTAACTGAGAAATACCTTCTACTGCACTTTCGAGAGCAGCACTCATCGTGCGTAGTTCTTCTTGAGAACGAATTAATTCTTGACGCTGTACAATTTCTTGTTCTAATAGTTGAGCTTGAGACAAAGCAATGCCTATTTGGTCTGCTAAATGCTTTAATAATGTTAGCTCAAACTCAGCCCAATAACGCGGCGCCGAGCATTGGTGAGCAATTAATAAGCCCCAAAGGTTTTCCCTAACAAAAATGGGTACTACTAAGTTTGCTTTAACACTAAATTGCTTGAGAAATTCGACGTAACAAGGTAAAATACTACCATTATCAACATCGGTGACGGCGGTAATTTCTCCTTGGCGATATTTCTCTAGATATACCCGTTCAAAGCAAGGGTCAAAAATATCCTGACCAAGGGTGACTGGCCAACCTGAAACTACCGACTCTTGAACAACTCTCCCTGAACCATCTAGATTTAATTTAAAAATTAATACCCGGTCTGCTTGAAGAATTCTTTGCACCTCAGTAACGGTAGTTTGAAGAATTTCTTCAATTTGTAAAGAAGTGCGAATTTTAAGCGTTACTTCTGCAAATAGTCGCGACCGCAAATTTTGGCGCCGTAATTCCTCTTCTGTCTGTTTAATATTAGTGATATCTTGATTAACGGCAATGGCGCCATGTATGTTATTTTCAGCATCCAAAATTGGCAAAGCTGAATTAAGTACGGTTTTATAATTGCCATCGAAACATTGAATTTTAATTACTTCATCAATTGAAGTTTCTCCATATATAACTGCTCTGTAAAGTGCCCATTCTTCTAGTTCTATCCGTTTACCTGTTGATTCCCACCAACTTTTATACTCACAATACTGCTCTATACCAACATACCTGGCGCCTGCCCATATTTGCTCTCCTGCGGGGTTTACTTGCAAGATTTGCCCAGTTTTATCAACAATCCAAACACCCACAGGTAATATTTTTAACACAGTGCGTAACAGTTGCTCATTTTCTAAAAGCGCTGATTCTGCATGTTTACGCGCGCTGATATCACTACCAATACCAAGAAAGCCTGTAATATTATTTTCACTATCACGTAAAGCAGTTACTGACAACAACACAGGAAAATGAGAACCGTCTTTACGAATGTAAGACCATTCACGCTCGTCTACATAGCCACGACGTGCCTTAGCAACAAAAACCTCAAAACCTGGTTCAATTGTAGTAGATAATTCCTGTGATAATTCTTGGGAGCGCTGTAAAATTTCTGAAGAGTTGTGAATAATTGCAGGAGTAGTTTTGCCAATTACCTCAGCAGCAGTATATCCCAAGCATTTTTCTGCAGCAGCATTAAAAGTCCGAATCGTACCGTCTACAGTTGTGGAAATAATTGTGTAGTTTGCGCTATCTAATATTGCCTTTTGTAGTGTTGTAATTTCTTGTAGTGCTAACTCTGCTCGTTGACGTTCGTCAATTTGTGCTTGCAATGCTTGATTTGCCGTCGCTAAATCTGAGGTTCGTTCTCTAACTCGAATTTCTAATTCGTCGTGCGTTCGACGTAAAGCTTCTTCTACTTTTTGACGCTCAATAATTTGCTGTTGCAACTCTTGATTTGCTGCTTTTAATTGTGCAGGACTCGGCAACACTAACGCTTGAGGTATTAAACATACCATAATTATTGCTGTATACGCTGAAATCAACGCTGTAATTGCTTTGATTGTCCCTGATAACCAGTAAATTGGATGCCAAAGCGTCCAAATTTCGATGAAATGGGTAGTTCCACAAGCAACGATAAAAGCTGCGAATAGTAGAAAAACCCAGTTAAAAGGTAAATCGTCACGCTTTTTAACAAAATAAAATAAGGTTATAGGTATGGAATAATATGCTAAACCAATCAGTGCATCAGAAATGACATGCAGTGATACCAATCCAGGTTTCCATAAATAACAATGTCCGTGGGGAATAAAGTAACCTGTTGTAAAAAAGTTATGTAAAAATTCTGACATATTACCTCCTTCACAAGTCCAAGAAACCCGGTTTCTGAAGAAACCGGGTTTCTAATTATTTAACAATCGATTTTGTGCTACTGCTTTCGACTGTTCGAGAGCTTCATTAGCGACTCGGTATAAAGTATCTATATCGGCGCCATCTTCAGGATACTGGACAATGCCAACGTTAAAATTAACACAAAATTGTTTGTTACAGGAGACGTTACATGTCACGTCTCTACATGATGTGGCAAGATTTTTAATGACTTCAGACAGGCGCCTAGTACCCTCAACTTTAGTCATACCACACATTCCAATAATAAATTCAGTACCGCCCCAACGACCAACTACATCCTCGTAATGAAAATTTAACCTTAAAATTCGACCTAAGCGAGATAAAACAGCATCTCCCACAGCATAACCATATTGCTGATTAATTTGCTTAAATTTATCTACCTCTACAATCGCAAAACAAAACTGTTGATTATAATTTTGACTCCACTCTATACACCGATTCAATTCTTGAATAGACTTAGGGCGATTAGCAATACCAGTTAAAACATCCGTTTCTGCTAAACTCTTTAGTAAGCGAGTTCTCTCTAAACGATTGAGAATACGTGTTACTAATTCTACTTTCACAATTGGCTTTATTATATAATCATCGGCGCCTGCTGCAAATACCTCCTGCCTTGTTTTAGTATTATTGTGTGCCGTTAAGAATAAAATTGGAATTGCACTATAACGTGTGTCACTGCGAACAACTTGGCATAATTCAATACCAGTAATTACAGGCATTTCCACATCTAAAATTAATAAATCGGGATTTACAGTTGTTATCACATCCCAAAAACGAGAAGGATTATCGAGGGTATAAACTTTTAAACCCCAAGGTGTAAGCAAAGTTTGCAGAGCAGTTAATATTTGTGGGTCATCATCGACAACCATTACCTTTGCTTCTCTTGAAGGAGTATTCTTTAGTACTTGGGTAACAGCTTCTAGTACTTGAGTTACTGACACAGGTTTTTGCAAAACTCCACGTCCACCGAGACGCGCAATTTTAACGCGGTCAATCAAACTATCTTGCGCGGTAGTTACAATAACTGATAAGGGAGGAGTGCGACTGGTTAATTCCACTAGTAACCCAAGAGCTTCTTCTGCGGTATCACCACAAGAAAGGTCAAGCAATACAATATCAGGACATAAATCTACAATTAGCTTTTTAGCAGTAATTACGTCGGGAGTAACTTGTACCTTGATACCCCAGCTAGAAGCTATAGTAATTAAACTACTTGTAAATTCTATGTCTTCATCGACAATCAGTAGTAAAGGACTTTTATTTAAAGTTTCATTTGAAAGTATTTCTGGAATTTCTTCACCATTCATGCTTTGCAGACAGTCACGCAAGGTACCAACTAATTCAGAAAAGTGAATTATTTGTGAACTATCCAGTGTTTTCCCATTTACAAATAAAGATTCGATTTTACTAGCAACATAAGAACCTTTATCGGAACCAAACATTCCTAGAGAACCAACCAGTTTGTGAGCTTCTTGCTTTACTTTTGATAGCACTTCGTCACCCAGTAATTTATTCTGTAATAAAGTACTCAATGCTTCTTCAATTACAGTAATACGCTGACTAAGAGTTTCTGCTACCTGCTCCCATACTTGGGAGACACCAGTGCTAATTTGACTTTGCTCTGCATATGAAGGGGTTTGAGTTGCTAATTTTAAGTTTTTTTCCTTTTCGACTTCTTTGTGTTTCCGTGTTCTCACTTTCGTGAGTTCTTCCTTCTCAACGGTTTTAAGACGATAGCCAATACCGTACACTGTCTCTATTACATCACTCTTGACTCCCGCAGCTTTAAGTTTTTGACGTAATCCCTTAATATGTGACCGCACGGTATCATCAGAAGGAGGTTCTTCAAATGACCATAAATGCTGAATCAACATTCCACAGCTAAATACTCGCTGTGTATTACGGAGAAAAAGCTCAAGTAGACTATATTCCTTGGGTGTTAAGTGTAAAAGTTGACCATCGCTCATTACTTGGCAAGTGCTGGGGTCAAGTTGTAAGTTCTGCCATACAAGCATTGGAGGTAAGGTAGAACCACCTCGACGCAGTAAAGCACGAATACGAGCTAATAATTCTTGAAAATCAAAAGGTTTGGCTAAATAATCATCGGCGCCTGCATCCAAACCCATAACTTTAGTAGTACTATTGTCTTGGGCAGTTAATAAAAGAATTGGGGTTTTATTACCAGTAGAGCGTAATCTTCGACAAAGACTAATTCCATCAAGCTTGGGTAACATGACATCGAGCAATATCAAATCATAGCTAAAACAGTCCATTAGTTCCCAAGCAGCTTCACCATCTGTTGCAAAATCAACAGTATAATGCTGGTCATTCAAAATCTTGACCAACCTTCCTACAATTAAATCATCATCTTCAACTACGATAATTCTCATAGTTAATTGTTATATTAATTACATTTTATTTAATAACCACAGATATGAAATTTTATTATTTAATTCTGGTCTAATTAGCGATAATCAAACCCTTTTTAATTTTAACCAAGTAAATACATCTTCAACACACACTGCAAGATTTATACCTGGTAATACTGGCAAAATATCCGTCTCGCTTAACATGCTTGGTAAATTATATGGTACAATTTTACTAAAAAATTGTCGATTCTTTGGCATAAGGAAGTTTGATAAATTTTTCCAGAGTAGTTATTGAAGTTAAAATCGTCATAATAAATTTTTGGTGTATACATTTATTATTGTAGGTATTGAATCACGTAAATACATTAACATTTATTTACATTAGGAAAGTGCATGAAACGGCGCCTAAGATCATTCTTATTACGACTAACGGCAAGCGTGCTGGTACTATTAAATTTACATGCCTGTACACAAGCGCCTATTGTAGAGAATGTACAAAATGCAACAACTCAAGCACCTATTTTAGTACGTGCAAAGGCGCCTCCAGCAATACGCAAACCTTCTTCAGTACAGAGCAATAATCTATTTACTTGGCGCAATGTTAATATTCAAGGAATGGGTTATGTTACAGGTCTGGTAATTAGTAAAACTTCGCCTTATGATGTATACGTTCGTACAGATGTAGGTGGCGCCTATCGCTTCGACCGTAAAAATAAAACATGGTTTCCTTTAATGGACATGTTTGACACTAATTTCGCTGGTGGTGGAATTGGAGTAGAAAGTATTGCTGTTGATGGATTGACAAATCGTGTTTATGCTGCTGTAAATCGATATAATTCAACTTTCACAGAAAAAGATAAACTCAAATATAAATATTCGGGTGAAATATTAGTATCTAACAATAGAGGTGTTACATGGCAACCAACAGGTTTAGGAAAACATGATATTTTCGTCGGGCCAAATAATGCCTACCGTTCAGATACAGGTGAGAGAATAGCAGTTGACCCAAACAAACCAGAATTGATTTACTTTGCTTCACGACGCAATGGTTTGTGGAGAAAAGACGGGAATGCAGAATGGAAGAAGGTTACAGGGTTGCCAGAAGCTAGTAGTTTACCAGAATATCAAAAAGACGGTAAAGATAATAAAGATATACCTGGTTTTACATTTGTTGTATTCGATAAAGCCAAAAATGTATATGTAGGTGTTCATGGTAGTGGAGTTTGGCGCAGTGCTGATGGTGGTAAATCGTGGCAAAATATTAGTAATGAAGGTGCCAAAAATCCAGTACGTGCAGTAGTTGCTAGTGATGGAACATTATATGTAGCGTTTGGGACTTGGGGTGGTAACAACGGCCAAAATACATCGGGAAGTATCCGTAAGTATAGTAACGGTAATTGGACATCTATCACACCAGATGGAGAAGCAAGAGTATATTCAGCTATTACAGTACACCCAAATCAACCTAACACAATAATGGCAGTTGCCGACAAGTTTGTTTATATGTCCACCAATGGTGGACAAAGTTGGAATAAACAAACAATGTATATGGGCGCCTATGATGCAAACAATCCGTCATATAAAATTAATCCTACTGCACCAGGGTATTATCAATCTTACGCTTCAACAGGCGCCGCATCAATAACATTTGACCCCAGCAATGCAAAAAAAGTGTGGTGGACAAACGGTTGGGGAGTTGCGAGCAGTGATGATGTAACGGTAAAAACTCCTGTTTATCAATGGTTGATGAATAATTTGGAAGAATTAGACTTAAATATGGTGCGAGTACCACCCAAACCAAAAGCACAAGGAGGTGCAGATTTATTAAGCGCGACACAAGATAAAATAGGGTTCCGGCATGTAAGTCGTTATGAAGTACCTACAAAAAGTATTAGTCCCCAAAATATAGCTATCAATCCTAGTTATAAATGGGCAAACCCTGATTGGAAAGTATATCCTGTTCCTTTTCCTCACGTCGCAGGCGCCACAGGAATGGATTTTTCGTATAATAATCCTGACCATGCAGCATTTGTAGGTTTTCATCAATGGCAAGGGTTTTGGGGAATACATGGTGTAACTAGTGATAACGGTAAAACTTGGAGAGCATTCGAGTCTATCCCTACAGAAGAGCTTTGGAAAAGTGATAAGTCAGGAAAAGAGAAAGTTTATGCAATAGGTGGACAAATAGCTATGTCCCCAACGAACCCAAAAAATATGGTATGGGCGCCGACTTGGGGAACTTGGACGCATTATACTAACGATGGTGGTAAAACTTGGCGCCTTGCGCGTAATCTAGATTATAATCCCCCACCTAAGCCGTTTGACGATAAGAATAACGACCATTTACATTACCAAGCTTTACCCAAGTCTTGGTCGAACAGCATTAGTCCGTGGTTGAGTTCATATATTTTGGCAGCAGATAGAAAAGACCCTCAAGGCAAAACGTTCTATTATTATGATGTTAGTGGGTTTTATTATAGTAATGATGGTGGCGCCAGTTGGAGTAAGAGCAAAGCAAATAATTTACCTGGTTGGTTAATTCGTCCTGCTATTATAAGTAACCCAACACAACAGGGTGATGTATGGATGAGTTTCGCGCGTAACCCTGAAGATGCAAATGGTAATTCGTTGTATCATTCTACTGATGGTGGAAAGTCTTTTAGTAAAGTGGCGTCAGTCAAAACCTGTGAATTTGTGACTTTCGGTAAAGGTAAATCTAATAAAGTTCCGTATATTTACATATTTGGTCGTGTTGGTAATGCTTCCTTAGACACAATATACAAATCTGAAGATATGGGCAAGTCTTGGAGTCGTATTAGTGACCCTGATGTTTTACAGTTTCCTGGAATTACTTATATAGAGGGTGATATGCGTACACCAAACTTGGTATATGTAGCTTTGACAGGACGGGGGATTATAGTTGGTGAAAGTAGGCAACAAATGTAACAAATAGTTAATTATTACTCTTGTGGAGCAGGCATCCTTGCCCGCCCATTATTACAACTGGTGTAATATTGCTAAATACATTTGATTTCTTTTGTCTAACTGTGTATGGTGTTTTCGTGTCAGTACCCACTGTTGCCATAATTGATGACGTTTATCGACCAGCAAATTTGTCAGAGTTGGCAAATTCTCTGTAAAGTCTTTACCAAACACATGTATTAACCAGTCTTCCAAAACATCGCTGTTGTGAATTTCTCCTAATATATTTTGGACATTCTTAACTTCGGTAAGATGCTCTGTGTAATTTGAGCCGTAAAATTCGGTAAATAATTCCATTTGAGAGTGCAGACGTTTAGCTTGTTTGCGTAAACTGTGGAGAACTTCATAGTTAGAATCTAAACTTTGCTCAATCTGTAATTTAGTCATTCCTCTCAGATAACTTCTTAATAAAGTAGTCGAAGTCATAACTCTATTATTAGGGACTCGCGACATTCCAAATTGCCAACCGGGATGTAAAAGAAAGTTACTTACCTCTGGTAATAGTAAATCTGGCAGCGCTAAATTGATTGGAAGTAACGCTGATTCTTGGTATTTTGGTTCTTCTAACCAATAAGAGAGCGAACTTTTCAAGAATTTGTAACGCGCGTCTTTGAGAGTTTCTTGTACCAATAGGAATTCTTGCGAGCGCTGAAAGTCAATTATATCTCTGGCCTTTTCTAAATGCTTAAGTTCTTGAGATGGTAAATGGGGCTGAAAACTCTTTTCTAGAGATTCTTTGAGTAAGTCTAAATCTCGGACTTTACCTAGGCGCCGTGCTATTTTACCAATATTACGTTCTGTAACAAAAGACGGTAAATCAACGACGAATCCAAACTGACTGACTATAGTGCGTAGGCGCCTTATTCCTACACGCATTTGATGTAACGCTTCTGGGTGTTCATCGTTCTTTAATGTCTTTTCCCATTTCAAATTTTTGTTGAAGTGCTTTTGAATCGCCTGGTAAGCATAGTCACCTAAAGTTTTGACAACAGGTTGCGTCACTAATGTCATAAATTCACGCCTAATTACAGTTGAGGGTCTTACATCAATGAAGCGTTTAACTTATCGGTATCAATGATGAGACGCTCTGTTCTTTTCGATTTAATTGCCTAACTTATGCCTATTAACATAAATAAGCTATTTGTCACGGTTAACCCACTTAAAATTTAGCAATATTTTCTCGCTACAAAAAATGGTCAACTCATAGTTATTACTACAACATGCAATATTATTGAATTTACTATCATCTATCGAAAGAATGATTCAATGTAACAATTAATTGTGTTCATCAATACAAATACGATGGTTAGAGTCGCTTTATGGGTTGAGTATTAGTAAATACAAACTTACTTATATGTTTGTGTAATATCATAATACATAGAGTAATATAAAATAATAATTTGTAACCGTAAGGACTATAATTTTATGACGGTCGTACAAGAACAAAGATACTTTTCACCCGAAGAATACTTAGAACTCGAAGTTAATTCTCAAGAGCGCCATGAATACATTAATGGTAAAATAATTACGATGACAGGCGGGACACCAAATCATAACCAGATTGCTCTTAATCTAAGCGGCGCTATGAACTCGACTTTGAAGCGTCATCACCGTGTCTTTATGACAGACCAAAGATTATGGATACCTAAAAAGAAAATTCATACTTATCCTGACGTAATGGTAGTTAGAAAGCCTCTAGAGCTTCAAGAAGGGCGTAGAGATACAGTTATTAATCCACTAATCATTGCTGAAGTATTATCAAAATATACAAAAAGTAACGATAAAGATGAAAAATTTACTGCTTATCGGACAATCGAAAGCTTTCAAGAGTATCTTTTAATCGACCAGTATACAATACATGTTGAGCAATATTCTAAAACTGATAATAATAAATGGATATTTTCAGAATACGACGAGGAGAATGCAACGATTTCGTTAACTTCTGTCAAATTTGAAATTACTGTCGCAGATATCTACGATAACGTTGAGTTTGAATCAGAATAACAATTGAAACGGGCAAGGATGCCCATTCCACAATAAAATTTTGTTTTATGATGTTTTATACTATTATCATTGCTAATTATTGTTTGGCTGCTTTTTCTTTGCGTTCGCTGTGGCGGTCGGTGAGATAATCGACTTTATCGCGTAAAAGTACGGTAAACTTATATAGTTCTTCCATAACATCAATAACTCGGTCGCGTAATGGTGAGTCTTTCATTGTGCCGTCTTCGTTAAATTGTTCGTATGCTTTAGGTACCGAAGACTGGTTGGGAATTGTAAACATCCGCATCCAGCGTCCAAGAATTCGCAATGTGTTTACTGCGTTGAATGACTGAGAACCACCGCTGACTTGCATTACTGCTAAAGTTTTACCTTGAGTTGGACGAATTGAACCGATATTAAGGGGAATCCAATCAATTTGATTTTTCAGAATTCCCGAAACGTTACCGTGCAATTCTGGTGATGACCACACTTGCCCTTCTGACCACATACTTAGTTCGAGCAATTCTTGCACTTTAGGATGCGTATCGGGGACACTTCTATGAATTGGTAATTCTCTTGGGTCGAAAAATCGAACTTCGGCGCCGTATTCTTCAATAATTCTTGCTGCTTCTTCTGCTAAAAGACGACTATAAGAACGTTCGCGTAATGAGCCATACAAAAATAAAATTCTTGGTTTGTGGTTAAACGTTGTCATCATTAAAATACTTAAAAATAATAAAATACTTGTACGGTGTGTGATGCCACGTAAAAATTGTAACCTATCAATAATACTTATGGCATCACGCGCCGAAGTACTAATTATGACTCAAAATTGTTTCTGCTTACGCAATACTTCTGCAATAGTCAAATCTAATTGAGGTTTACCCGCATATACTGTTCCTATTTTGCCAGTATTCAGTTGAACATAACCGATACGATATGCTTCATCTGGTAATGGCACATAACCTAAAGAACTTACAACCGAAGGCGCCTTTTGTAAGTAATAGTTAACAAATTGGTACGCTTGCCCTTTATTTTTAGTGTACTCAGGATTAATGTAAATAAATAAAGGTCTAGATAAAGGCTGATATGTATTGTTCTCTACTGTTTTCGTTTCAGGTAATACAGCACCTTTACCGTTATCTACAGCTACAAGTCTTAACTTATCTTTATGTTCTTGATAATACGCATATCCAAAATAACCTAAAGCATCCTGGTCTTTACTGACACCGTTTGCAATCACATCGTCATCTTCGCTAGCTGTATAATCAGTACGACTAGCTCTAGCTTTTCCGACTGTTGCTTCAGTGAAGTAGTCAAAGGTACCAGAGTCTTTACCAGCACCAAACAGTTTGATGGGTCGGTCGGGCCAAGACGCACGGATTTGTGACCACTTGGTAATTTTACCTTGGGCGCCAGGTTCCCATAACTTCTTCAATTCATCTACAGTAATATCTTTTGCCCAGGTATTCTGAGGATGAACAACTACCGAAAGAGCATCAAAAGCAACAGGAATCTCAATATACGCAACATTATTTTTTCTACAAGCTTCCATCTCTTCGGTAGTTATCGGTCGAGAAGCATTGCTGATATCTATTTCTCCTGCACAAAATTTCTTAAACCCACCACCCGTACCAGAAAAGTTAACCTGAACTTGCACTTTATTGTTTTGATTCGCAGCATATTCTTTACCAATCGCTGCTGTTATCGGATATACCGTACTTGAACCATCTATTTTTATTGTGGTAAGAGTATCAGAATTACTTACTTGAGTTAAATTTGGCGCCGTTCCTGTCTGAGCAGACTGGTCAGACGTAGAGGTACAACTCGCCAATGCCAATATTCCCGCAATCAAAGTCAAATTCTTCACGACGACGTTCATTTACTTCACTCCTAGAGAGTAGTACCAAAAGTATACACACATTATTTCAAATAAACTTGATGCATAATTATGGATAATAGCAAAAAAACATAAAACTTATCAAAAAAAATTGATGCTTAGTCGCTATCGACTAAAAAATGTATATTTTGCTACTTTAATATATAAGTGGATACAAAACTTATCAATTTTTTTTGAAATAATGGGCAATAATGCATCAAAAAAAGTTGATTAGTATGTATACTAAGTAATTGTTCTTGCTTTATTTTCACGTTCAAAAAAAGTTGCAGCGTTTTAATTATTCATTAACTGTTTGTTAACCAATAGTTAATTATTTGGGAGAATTCATGGCGGTAAGAGTTGGAATTAATGGATTTGGAAGAATTGGGCGCTTGGTATTGCGAGCAGCTTGGGGTTGGTCGGATATTGAGTTTGTGCATATTAATGAAATTAAAGGTGGAGCTGAGACAGCCGCTCACTTGTTGAAATTTGACTCAGTTCATGGACGCTGGGGACAAGAAGTTGTAGCCAAAGAAGATAAAATTCTTATAGATGGTAAGGCATTGACTTTTAGTGAGTTTAGTAAGCCAGGTGATGTAGACTGGGCAAGTTTGGGAGTAGATATTGTTGTAGAGTCTTCTGGCAAGTTCCGAACACCTGATACTTTGGCGCCTTATTTTGCGAGAGGAGCTAAGAAAGTGATTGTTGCGGCGCCAGTGAAGGAAGAAGCTTTAAATATAGTCATGGGGGTAAATGACTATCTTTACGAACCAGAGAAACATCATTTATTGACGGCGGCATCTTGTACTACAAATTGTTTGGCGCCTGTAGTCAAGGTAATTCATGAAGGTATAGGCATTAAGCACGGGTTAATTACTACAGTGCATGACCATACCAATACCCAAACTATAGTAGATGCACCCCATAAAGATTTGCGACGAGCTAGAGCTACAAATATGTCGTTGATTCCAACTACAACAGGTTCAGCAACAGCAATTGGTTTGATATATCCCGAACTTAACGGTAAGCTCAACGGACTTGCTGTGCGTGTACCTTTGCTTAATGCATCATTAACAGATTGTGTATTTGAAGTGGCAAGACCCACTACAAAAGAAGAAGTTAACAGTTTACTTAAAGGCGCCGCGAATGGTGAACTTAAGGGTATTCTCGGTTATGAAGAACTACCACTAGTTTCAATCGATTATAAAGATGACCCTCGCTCATCGATAATTGATGCGCTTTCCACGATGGTAGTAGACCAAACTCAAGTCAAAATTTTAGCTTGGTATGACAACGAATGGGGCTATGCAAATCGCATGGTTGAACTCGCACGCAAAGTAGCTCTTACTCTTTAACACTCAGCACTCAGCACTCATCACTCATCACTTCATCACTCAGCACTCATGACAAACACTAATTTAAGAAACTATATCTTAGTAACGCTTACATATTGGGGCTTCACAATAACTGATGGTGCCTTGCGAATGTTGGTGTTACTTTATTTTAACCAGATAGGTTACAGCCCAATTCAAATTGCCTCGCTGTTTCTGTTTTACGAAATTTTTGGTATTGTCACCAACTTTTTAGGTGGGTGGATTGGTTCACAATTCGGACTAAAATTAACGCTTTACTCTGGAATAGGGCTACAAATATTCTCTTTAGTAATGTTGTCTGGGTTAAATCGTGGTTGGCCTGAATGGGTAGCGGTACTATTTGTGATGGTTGCACAGGCATTTTCTGGAATAGCCAAAGACCTGACTAAAATGAGTACAAAAAGTGCCATACGCTTAGTTGTACCCCAAGATGCTCAATCTGCACTGTTTAAATGGGTAGCAATACTTACTGGTTCTAAAAACGCTCTTAAAGGTATTGGTTTTTTTGTTGGTAGTGTGCTGCTGTCTGTATTTGGCTTCGTGAATGCTCTATGGATAATGGCAGCAGGGCTATTTGTAATAATGTTTACAGGTTTAATGCTTCCGAAAGGAATGGGAAAAATCAAGAAAAAAGTCAAATTTTCCCAACTCTTTTCTAAAAGCCAGGAAATCAATATTCTTTCAGCTGCGAGATTCTTTCTGTTTGGTTCCAGGGATGTTTGGTTTGTAGTTGGTTTGCCAGTATTTTTACGTAGTGTACTGGGGTGGACATTTTACCAAGTCGGAGGTTTCTTAGCTATTTGGGTAATTGCTTATGGTATTGTGCAATCATCTGCCCCAACCTTGCTAAAACGTTTTGGTTCCGGTCGTCCTCCTAGTGCATCAACTATTCAATTTTGGACTTTTACCTTAACCGCAGTACCAGCGCTTATTGCCATTGGTTTACAAGCAGGTATTGAGCCTAACACCGTAATTATTGCTGGACTACTTTTATTTGGTTTAGTATTTGCCTTCAACTCCGCAGTTCATTCTTACTTAGTATTAGCATTTACCGATGATGATAAAGTCGCGTTGAATGTAGGCTTTTATTACATGGCTAACTCAGCCGGAAGATTAGCTGGTACAGTATTATCAGGAGTCATTTTTCAAGCTTTTGGATTGGTGGGGTGTTTATGGACATCAATGGTATTTATTTTAGCTGCCGGAGTAGTATCGTTGAAATTACCTAACCCTCAACCAAGTAAAGACATAGCATGGAAGGCAGGCGAAGGTGATTAATTAAAGGGTTTTACCCATTTACAATACCTAATATATGTCAAAAGCAAGCAACAAAGAAACCTTAACGTTGGTCTTAGCTCTGCTTATCACTGGCGGGCTAGCAGCAGGTGGTATATGGTACTTCCAAGGTAATTTATCTAATCAGAGCATAGAGAAGACTGACGATAATCAAAATCGTCAAGTTCAAAATTCTACAAATCAAATTATTGGAACGTCAAGCTTAGACACCAGTTTGCCAAGCCCCAGTGTGTTGACTATTGATGGTAGCGTAACAATGGTCGCCGCGATTAAACAGTTACAAATAGCTTTTTCATTACTTAATCCATCTTTGTCTACAACTTATGGTGTACCCGATGGTAAGCCGAATGGAACTAATGCGGGGATCAAAAATCTAATTGATGGTAAAGTTTTGATGGCTGCTTCTTCCCGGCGCCTGAAACCAGAAGAAATTCAAGCAGGTATTGTGGGAATTCCAATTGCAAAAGACGCTTTAGCTGTAACAATAGGTATCAACAATCCCTACCAAGGGGGATTGACAATGGCGCAATTAAAAGGAATATTCCAAGGAAAAATTACAAACTGGTCAGAAGTGGGGGGACCCAACGCACCAATTAAAGTCATTAACCGTTCTCGCGATAGCGGTACTCACACCTTTTTTCAAGATGTAGTTCTTTTAGGAGAAGCGTTTGCTCCAGATGGGGCAAACTTTAAAACGCTTGAACGAGATGAAACCACACCAATATTGCGCG
Organism: Calothrix sp. PCC 7716; assembly: GCF_019977735.1. Taxonomy (GTDB): domain Bacteria; phylum Cyanobacteriota; class Cyanobacteriia; order Cyanobacteriales; family Nostocaceae; genus Dulcicalothrix. The sequence goes on from NZ_AP025018.1 coordinate 10,245,974, forward strand.
CGTTAGGGAAAGATGGCATAAGTTACAGTACCGTAACCCAAATTGAAAACCAAAAAACCGTTCGCATCGTTCCTATCGATGGAATATCCCCCACAGATCAAACCGCTATTCAAAACGCATCTTATCCAATTAGCCGAGTAGTCTACCTAGCAGTACCACAAAAAACCAATCCAGCAACAAAACAATTTATAGACTTCACCTTATCTACTCAAGGACAACAAATAATCAAAAGAGCAGGTTTTATTCCTATTCAATAGCGTCACGCACCAAACAACAACAAAGGTTAAACTCAATGCAACAGCCAACAACTCAGCCAATTGCAGAAAATTTATGGTGGGTAATCTCAAACACATTAGCAGGTGTTCGTAAACCAACCCTAGAAGAACTAAGCGAACTGAAAGCTGCGGGAATTAGTGCAATTGTTTCAGTCATGAATTACCCGGCAAACTTAGATTTATACAAGCAGTTCGATATCCCTCATCTTTGGCTACCCATTGATGTAGGTAGCTCACCAAGTCGAGAACAGGTTCAGGAATTACAACAATTTGTTAACATTCAAAATTCCCTAGGTCATGCTGTAGCAGTTCATTGTACCGGTGGAGTACATCGCACAGGTACAATGCTAGCTTCTTACCTAATTTTCAACGGTTTGTCTTACAACGATGCAATGCAGAAAATTCAGAATGCTAACCCTTCAGTTCATTTAGAACAAGCTCAAACGAGCTTTTTACTTTCGTTGGCAGATCAATTAAGCATTTAGTACTTGCTTAACCCAAGCTTGAGCGCTCATTTGCACAGGGTCCCAAGGACTGCTCAAAGGAGGTGTGTAACTCAAGTCAAGCTCGCTCATATCTTCTACTTTCATTCCGTGAAACAAAGCACAAGCAAAAATGTCGATACGCTTGGCAACTTCTCCTTGATAATGTCCGGCAATTTGGGCGCCTAATAATTTGCCTGTTTTAGAATCTCCGGTAACACGAATCTGTAATTTCTTCGCACCTGGATAATAAACTTTGTGATCCCAGGTTTCAAATTCAACTGTCACAGCATTTAATCGTGCGTCATTAACTTCAAAATCACGTAACCCTGTACGAGCTACAGCTAAATCAAATATTTTTATAACTTGAGTACCGAGCGTTCCAGCAAATTCTACATTTCCACCAATTGCATTCTCACCAGCAATGCGACCTTGTTTGTGTGCTGTTGTGCCCAAAGGTAAGTAAACATACTCATTAAGTAAACGATGCCAAGTTTCAGTACAATCTCCCGCAGCATAAATATCGGGGACATTGGTTTCCATTTTTCTATTAACTTGAATGGCGCCACGTATACCAGTTTTCAATCCTGCCGACACAGCTAAGTCTGTTAATGGCTTAACTCCAACTGCTATCAGAACCATATCAGTAGTCTTATTAAAACCATCAGAACCAGTAACTACTAATTGGGTTCCTTGTTGTTCAACTGTATTAATTTCCGTACTATTAATTACTTCTATTCCATGTTGTTGAAGTTTTTCGGCAATCATCAGTCCTAAACTAGAGTCAACAGTTTTCATCACTGTTGGTGAATGTTCTACCAGCGTCACATTTATATTTTGATGAGTCAAAGCATCCGCCATTTCTAAACCAATATATCCACCCCCAACAATTACCGCGTGCTTTGGTTGATGAGTCGTCATATATTCATGAACGGCAAAAGTATCACCCATCGAATGCAACAGAAACACACCCTTGTTGTCTAACCCTTTGATACGGGGTTGAACGGAAACGGCGCCTGTACCAATTACTAATTTATCGTAGTTCAACCATTGTTCTTGCCCTTGTTGATTTACGACTTTAACACTTTTGTTAATTGCGTCTACCATCGTAGCAGTATGATTGAGTAATAAATTTATTCCTGTGGAAGTGATTTCTTCTGCTGTTCGATGAGCAAGATGGCGCCAGTCAGTAACTTCTCCACTCAAGTAAAAAGGAATACCACAAATACTGTAGTTAGGGAAGTTATCAGCAACAATTAGAGTCACATCAACTATAGAATCTAATTCTTTTGCTCGTAAACCCGCACTAATACCAGCGTCGCTACCACCAATTATTAATAAATGAGTCATAATGCCTTTATTACTTCAATTGTGATTCAGGTAATTGTCAAGTAGCAAAAGTCGCGAATTAAATAGAAATAATAAACCATCTGGCGCCGACCGTAAATAGAAGGCGCCTTCAGGAGTCAAATAGTAAAAGGTATGGAGTTAAATGAACCTAAAATTGCTTCTGCTTCTGTAGTAACTGTCCTATTGTCAAATCAAACTGTGACTCTCCACCAAATACGGTTCCTACTTTGCCTTTATTTAAGTGAACAACACCAATTCTATAGATTTCGTCAGGTAAAGACACATAACCTACAGAATCTGTAACAGAAGATGCTTTTTGCAGATAAAAGTTAACGAATTCGTAAACATAGTGTTTTTCAGACGAATATGGATTTACATATATAAATAAGGGTCGAGACAGTGGTTTGTATTTATTCTTATGTACAGTTTCTGGTGATGGTTCGACTGCTCCGTTTCCGTTATCTACTCCTAAAGTTTTTAATTTATTTTTGTGTTCTTTGTAGTATGCATAGCCAAAGTAACCCAATGCATTAGGGTCTTGAATGATTCCATTTACTAAGACTTCATCATCTTCACTTCCTGTATAGTCTTTACGACTGGCTTTAGCTTCACCAACAGTCGCTTCAGTGAAGTAGTCGAATGTACCAGATTTTTCACCAGCACCAAATAAAGTAAGGGGTTTATCGGGCCAAGATGCACGTACTTGAGACCAACGAGTAATTTTACCTTCAGCTGCTGGTTCCCACATTTTTTTCAACTCGGCAACAGTAATATCTTTTGCCCAGTCGTTTTGAGGGTTTACAACTACAGTAAGAGCGTCAAAAGCTACCGGAATCTCTATATACTGAATATTATTTTGTTTACAGACTTCTATTTCTTTCTTGGAAATAGGTCGAGAAGCATTGCTGATATCAGTTTCTCCAGCACAGAATTTCTCAAACCCACCACTAGTACCCGAAATGTTTACCGATACTTGGGCTTTAACGTTTGGGTTCGCTTGATATTGTTTTGCAATTGCTTCTGTGATAGGAAATACGGTACTAGAACCATCTATTTTAATTGTAGGAACGATTTCTTTATCTGTGACACTTTGCCCGGTAGGTGATGACTGAACTTGAGAAGGTGTATTAGATGTGTTAGTACAGCTAGCCAGTACCAACATCCCGACCACGAGAGCCAACTTTTTCACAACTACGTTCATTGACCACACTCCTGTGGGTTAGTTACATCAAAGGTATGTGCCCATCATTTCAAATAAAATTGATGTATGAAACGTGCGTGCGATACAAAAAACAAAACTTATCAATTTTTTTTGATGCTTTTACCAAGATGAGATTATCATGAGACTTATGCATCAATTTTTTTTGAAATAGTCTAATTAAATGATTTGTGTCACGGAGTGGAGTTTATGAGTGCAAACAATCCGCAAGTAAGGTCAGTTAGGGTGCAAGCAGGTAGCAATTTAAGCTTTTTTGAAAAATACCTGACTGTTTGGGTATTTTTATGTATCGTAGCGGGAATAGTACTTGGGAGATTATTTCCGGGAGTTGCGGTAGCGCTTGATGCGATGAGTGTGTATCAAGTATCTATACCTATCGCGATATGTTTATTCTTCATGATGTACCCCATCATGGTCAAAATTGATTTTACTCAGGCAGCTAATGCTATTCGGGCGCCGAAAGCGGTAGTTTTAACGTTAGTAGTGAATTGGTTGATTAAGCCATTTACAATGGTGGTGTTTGCTCAGTTCTTTTTAGGATGGTTATTTCGTCCTTTGATAGTGGGGACAGAAATAATTCGCGGTAGTCAAGTACCAATTTTTAATTCTTATATAGCAGGTACTATTTTATTAGGAATTGCACCTTGTACGGCAATGGTGTTAATGTGGGGATACCTTTGCTATGGTAATCAGGGACATACTTTAGTAATGGTAGCAGTTAATTCTTTAGCAATGCTGTTTCTATATGCTCCTTTAGGAAGATGGTTGCTGGCAGCAAATGATTTAGCTGTACCTTGGGAAACGATTGTTTTGTCGGTCTTAATTTATGTTGGTTTGCCATTAATAGCAGGGATGTATAGCCGTTACTGGATTTTAAAGCATAAAGGTAGAGAATGGTTTGAAAGACGTTTTTTGAAGTATCTTAGTCCAATTGCGATTACTGCACTATTAATTACTTTAGTTCTACTATTTGCTTTCAAAGGAGAATTAATAGTTAATAATCCTTTACATATTTTACTAATTGCAGTTCCACTATTTATTCAAACTAATTTTATTTTCTTGATTGGATATGTAGCAGCGTTAAAGCTCAACATACCATACGAAGATGCGGCGCCAGCAGCATTAATTGGAGCTAGTAATCATTTTGAAGTTGCAATTGCCACGGCTGTAATGTTATTTGGCTTAAATTCTGGCGCCGCACTAGCAACAGTAGTAGGGGTTTTAATCGAAGTACCTGTAATGTTAATGTTGGTAGAACTTTGTAAGCGAACCGCAGCTTGGTTCCCGCGCGAACCCGAAAAAGCTACACTGCTTGACCCCAGGTGCATTAAACCTTTTTAATATTAAACTAATTTGTACGGTGGACAGTAATTTGTACGGTGGGCAGTGCCCACCCTACTATTAACTTTTATCAGAACAGGGTGAAGCAGGAGTAATTTTACTAATTTTACTAAAATCTTTTAAATAATGTTGTAAAACTTCAAATTGAGAACTATTCAGACTGTAGTAAATCCAACGTCCTTCTTGCCGCGCGTTAACAAAACCAGCTTCTTTAAGAATTTTGAGATGAAACGATAACTTTGACTGAGTGACACCTAACACTTCACACAAATCACAAACACACTGCTCTCGTTTCCGTAATAGTTCTAAAGTGCCAATCCGTAAAGGGTCAGAAAGAGCATGAAAACCAGCAGCGATATTTTTCGGAACGATAGCTTCTTGAGTTGGCATTTTGTTGCTGTACTTATATGTAGGTGTTTTTTCTAACAGGGTATACTTCTTCTATATTAACAACTAATACAACCAATTGTTGAAATACGCCGCTTATTAAATTGCTTCTTTAAGCATTATTAACTTCTCTGTGATAATTCTGTAATAAATCCAAGTTCCACGCCTTTGCTTATCTAGTAAACCTGCTTCATACATCACTTTGAGGTGATGACTAATTGTTGGTTGCGAAAGTCCTAGTGGTTCTACCAACTCACATGCACAAACCTCTTGATTTGGTTGTACAGCAATTAAACTTAACATCTGTAAACGCACTGGCTCGCCTAATACCCGAAAAATAGCAGCCAAATCTACAGCTTCACTTTGCGTAAGCTTACCACTAAATAATCCAGAACAACAGGGACGCGAGTTAGACAATTTCATACTTCTATATTGACATATATCGATATGTATTGCAAAATATAGATGTTGGTCGATATAGACCAACATCTATATTAAATAGGATTAGTAACTATGTCACGTGTTCAATTAGCTCTGAATGTAAGTAATATCGATGCTGCCGTTGACTTTTACAGCAAGCTTTTTGGAACTGAACCAGCGAAACGGCGCCCTGGTTACGCGAACTTTGCGATTGTTGAACCACCTTTGAAGTTAGTGCTAATTGAAAACTCTTCAGCAGCAGGTAGTATAAATCATTTGGGAGTTGAAGTTGAATCATCAGAGAAAGTGATGGAAGCAAGCAATCGACTTCAAGAAGCTAATCTAGAGATTACACCAGAGAATAAAACTACTTGCTGTTACGCTTTACAGGATAAAGTTTGGCTCAAAGACCCTGATGGTGCCGATTGGGAAGTTTACACAGTTCTAGAAGATTCAACAACTTTTGGAGTGTCTCGGTTAAATTCCGAAAATGCTTGTTGCTAATAACTGCTCAACTCGTTCTTTTACCTGGTCACGAACAATGCGGAATTTTTCAATGTCTTGTTCTTCTGGGTCTTCGAGTTGCCAATCTTGAAATACTTCTCTTAGTACCCATTCTTCTGGTAAGTTAACTCCACAACCGCATAGAGAAATTACAGCATCATAATCTTGCGAGTTAAATTCACTCAGTGCTTTCGATGTTTGGTTGCTAATATCAATACCAATTTCCGCCATAACTTTTACGGCAATTGGGTCTACATGACTTGCTTCCAAACCAGAACTAGAAGCTGTAATTTTACCTTCACCTAATACACGAGCAAATCCTTCTGCCATCTGGGAACGGCGAGAATTTTTCTTGCAAACAAACATAACTCTTTTCATAATTATCCTAGTATAAATTTAGACGAGATGCTCAATAATTATTTAGCATCACGAAACTGATTTGAAAGGATTCTGTATACAATTACAGCAATTTGTGCCCCTAAAATTGGCGCCACCCAATATAACCATTGGTGCTGCCAAATACCTGCCATCAGTGCCGGACTAAACGAACGCGCAGGATTCATGCTTGCACCTGTAATTGGACCCATACAAGTTGCTTCGACACCAACTGTTAACCCGATTGCCAATCCAGCAAGATTTGAATGCGCGCGTTTATCAAGTGCGGCGCCAAAAATTACAAACATTAAAATAAACGTCAAAACTGTTTCCAGTACAAAAGACTGTAACCAATTTCCATTTAACGGCAGCGTTGCTCCCAAATTCTCAACTTTCCCAAAGCTTATTAATAACAACCCCGAAGCCATTATTGCCCCTACCAACTGCGCTAATATGTACGGCAATACGTATCGTCTTGGAAAAAAACCACTCGTCCAAAACGCTAACGTTACAGCTGGATTAAAATGGGCGCCACTTATATGTCCTAGCGAATAAATCAACGCTGATACAACTGCACCAAAAACAAAGCTAACTCCAACATGCGTAATTACACCTTGACTTATGGAATTTACAACTATGGCGCCAGTTCCAGCAAATATCAAAATAAAAGTACCAAATAACTCAGCAGCAAGCAGGCGCCTGCTTTTAGAGACTTCTTTTAAAAAAGACTTTACCAAGCTCCCTCACAACTGAAATAATCTATACCTCCATCATTTCAAAAAAAATTGATATGTCAATGTCGTCAGGTACACTTTAGATTAAAATTATAATCGGTTGTCATGTAACGGCGCCTGGGTAGAGGCTAAATACATTTTAATAATGAAGGGTCTCTAATATCATGCTGCATTCCATAATCAGTTGTAGCAAATTCGATTTGTAAGATTAAGCGGTTTTTATAGGTAGGAGCAATTCCTTTATGAAAACAAAGTCCATCTTCTACAAATCCAAAACCAGCTTGACCGTAAATAGTGATTAGAGATTCTTCACCATAATACTTGATTATATCTTCGTCAGTTTCTCGTTTACGCAGTATTAAATGTGAAAGCTTTTTTTGCTTATGACTACCACGAACACAAATATGAGGACCACTTTCTTTATCTACATCAGTTAAATAAAAGAAAAATTTGATAAAACGATAATCATCGAGGTCGTAGTGAAAAAGTTGACCATTAGAACTAAGTTGTTGATATGTCCTCTCTCCAGGAAAACTCCACCAAAGTAGTGAACCTTGATGTACTGGTTCTCGCTCTAAATATTGAGCTGCTATTGCTAATAATTTAGTATCATTTTGAAGTTTATTAATAGCAGGGCAAAGCGAAGCTGTATTAAAATAACTGCCTACTATAAACTGTTTTTTAGCTTGAGTTTGTGCTTGCTCTTTTTGATGATAATAAAATCCTAATTCTGGCTTTCGATTGGCATAGCATAGAGTAGATTCTGCAAATTCAACTATTTCTTTAACTACGCGCTGAGGTAAATTGATGCCTAGAACAATTCCGTCTTCTTTCAATTGATTTACAACTTCATTAACACTAACATTTGTAAAATATGAATTACTTTCATCTATAGTTAATTGAGATAATTTTCTTTGACTAGTCAAAAAATATCTAATTGTTCGACCAGCTTGAAATCGTGAAACTTTACGCATTAATAGCCATTTAGGATTTTTGGTTAAACCTTTATAATTTTCATAAACTGCATTATATAAGTTTGAGAAAATTCTCTGTTTGTAGTTATTTACTTTTTGTATAAACATGATAAGATAATTACAATAATACTCTAATTATGATGCAATTTAAATGAACGGCAAGTATACACAAGTACTAAATAAAAAGCATGTACATAAAAAGATTGCTATTGATACTAACGAGGTAGAGTAGTGAGTTGAATTGTTTTAACTACGATAGGTTCGCTTGGAGATTTGCATTAGTTGTTCTCTATAGTCATGACCAACCAGATAACGCAGAACGAGTTGAACGGTTAGGAACATCGCGGACTATTAATCGTAACCAATATTCGGCGCCACAAGTAGCTAAAAAGCTACGCGAGTTATTGAATAATCCAAATTATGCAGCTAAGGCAGTAGAACTAGCAGATATTATTAAAGCAGAAAATGGAGTTAGTATAGCCTGTGATGCAATTGAGAAACAACTTCAAGCTGCTTCGAGGTAAATACTGGACTGAATAAATGAAAATTTTAATACTAAGTATTTAGTTTTGTAAACATTTTTTATTTTTGCCGTATCTAGCTAAACTCTAAGTGTAAATATAAACATAGAGAGTAAAATCACATTGTGATTAATGTTAAGTGTTTTACTGTTTGTGCATCTACGTAATAAACAAAATTTTTTGGCTGAATTGTATTTTGTTTAAATATAAGTTGTTTTGTTGGCTGTTCTTGTGGAACAGGCATCCCTGCCTGTGATAAATATCAGTATAAATATAAGGGCGGGCAAGGATGCCCGCTCCACAAGAGTGAATATGAAACAAATAATTGGGTCTACTGGAGATTCTTTATCTCCTAAGTTTGATGGTATTCATAAACTGCTTGATGATATTCTTTTAAATTTGTTTCCTGACAATAACAGTTTAGTTTCTGAATTCAGCAAAGAATTTGAGGCTATTCAGTTGCATTTGGGGGATGAAATTGCTAATTATACAAAGAATGTCGAGTTATCTCAGCGCCCCCTGAACAGTTACGATAATGGCAAGGGTTTTTATATTATTTGCCAAGGACGAGTGCGATTAGTTAGTTTTAATACAAGTTTGCAGCGTGAGGTTTCTGTATCTTTACTCGAAGCAGGTGATTTCTTTGGCGCCAATGAATTATTTGATAATAACCCTTTGCCTTATCGTGCTGTTGGTGCGGCAACGGTAATAATTGCGTTTATTAGTTCAGCAAAGTTGGAAGCATGGTTAGATAAAATACCTAATTTACAAATCTACTTACGCAATTTAGTTAAAGAGCAAAAAGCACTAATTTTCTTTAAAACTTTAACAAAATTGCGTGCTGTATCTAGCTATCATCTCAAACAAATTATTCCATATCTAGTAGAAACACGCTTTCAAGCTGGCGAACTATTACATAAAGCCACGCAGAAAGAAACTGGTTGCTTTTGGCTGCAAATGGGAGAAGTTGAAAGTCAAAATCCTTTATCAAAAGCTCCTCAAGTCGGCACCAGTTGGGGTTATCCAGATGAAATACCTGTTGATTGGGTTGCTAAAACCGATTTGCTTGTATATAAAGTACCACAAGAGCATTGGGAAGCAGTCCAGTTAGTGGCGCCATTATTAACAGAGAGTGACAATGCCAAAAAGCAAGTCGTTAAAGCGAAAATTACTAACTTACAAGAATCTAAATCTTCTTTGTTAATTCCTACTCCCACATCTGAATCTAAAGTAATTCCCTTTCCTCAACCAACCAAAGGTCGCAAACGTGGTTTGAATTGGCGCTATCCATTTGTTCAGCAGCAGAGCGCAATGGATTGTGGTGTTGCGTGCTTGGCGATGGTGTCGCAGTACTGGGGTAAACATTTTAGTATTAATATGTTGCGGAACTTGGCAAGAGTAACTCGTTCTGGCGCCTCACTCAAAAATTTAGCAGTTGCAGCAGAAAATATTGGTTTTCAAGCTAGACCTGTTCGTGCTAGCTTAAATCGCTTGATAGAACAAATGAATCCTTGGATTGCTCATTGGCAAGGCGACCATTATATAGTTGTATACCGTGTTAAGGGAAATAAGATTCTAATTGCTGACCCAGCAGTAAGCAAGCGATGGTTAACAATTAAGGAATTTCAAGCAGGTTGGACTGGGTATGCGTTACTTTTGAATCCAACAAGTCTTTTACAAACAATACCTAGCACTAAACCTTCTTTAGGAAGAATATGGGGCGCCTTCTTACCTTTTAGTTCAATGCTTGCTCCCATTATTCTGGCATCAATTTTGCTGCAAGTCTTAGGTTTAGTTACACCCCTGTTTACGCAAATTATTCTTGACCAGGTGGTAGTACACAAAAGCTTGATGACTTTACATGTATTTGCCATAGGAGTGCTACTGTTTGGTGTTTGGCGAGTGGGGTTGCTTGGCGTTCGTCAGTACTTATTAGATTATTTCTCAAACCGTGTAGATTTGACGTTAATTAGTGCTTTTATCAGTCATGCACTCAATCTACCTCTAGAGTTTTTTGCCGACCGTCATGTTGGCGATATTGTGACGCGCGTGCAAGAAAACCAAAAAATCCAAATGTTTCTCACCCGTCAAGCTGTCACAACTGGTTTAGATGCGCTGATGGCATTTGTTTATGTGGGGTTGATGGTTTATTACAACTGGCGCCTAACTTTATTAGTACTTGGCATACTACCACCTATTATTTTATTAACAGTGCTGGCAAGTCCAATGCTGCGAAAAGTTTCACGAAATGTATTCACTGAATCTGCAAAACAGAATTCATCACTAGTAGAAATGCTGACTGGAGTGGCAACTTTGAAGACAGCAGCAGCAGAACGAGATTTGCGATGGTTGTGGGAAGACCATTTGACAAGTATGTTCAATGCTCAATTTCATGGGCAAAAGCTCGCTAATAACTTACAAGTCATTGGTGGACTAATTAATACTTTGGGCAGTACTGCTTTACTATGGTATGGAGCAACCCTAGTAATTCAAGACCAATTGAGTATCGGTCAATTTGTTGCGTTCAACATGCTAATTGGTAATGTTATCAACCCAGTTTTATCATTGGTTAGTCTTTGGGATGAATTGCAAGAAGTAATGGTGTCGGTGGAACGTCTTGATGATGTGTTTGCAGCACAACCAGAAGAGAGTGTAGATAAACCACTGTTAGTTTTGCCGAAGTTAAAGGGTGAAGTTAAGTTTGAAAATGTCTGTTTTCGCTACCACTCAGATGAACAACGAAATATATTGCAAAATATTTCCTTTGAAGTACATCCAGGTGAAACGATAGCAATTGTTGGACGCAGTGGTTCAGGAAAGAGTACTTTAATTAATTTACTTCAAGATTTATATCATCCTACCAGTGGTCGAGTGTTAATCGATGGGCACGATATCCGCCATGTTTCACCGCAATCTTTACGGCGCCAGTTAGGAGTCGTACCGCAAGAGTGTTTTTTATTCTCCGGTACAATCTTAGATAACATCACGTTGTATCGACCGGAATATCCTTTAGCACAAGTAGTAGAAGTTGCCAATTTAGCTGAAGCACAAGCATTTATTCAAAGTTTACCCCTTGGGTACAATACCAAAGTTGGTGAACGTGGTTCTGCATTGTCAGGTGGACAACGACAAAGAATAGCCATTGCTCGCGCGCTTCTTGCTAACCCACGTATTCTAATTCTCGATGAAGCTACTAGTTCTCTAGATACTGAATCAGAAAGACGCTTTCAAGAGAACTTACGCCGTATTAGTAAACAACGCACTACTTTTATTATTGCTCATCGTTTGTCAACTGTACGAAACGCTTCGTGTATTATTGTTCTAGACAAAGGCGTTATTGTTGAACACGGCACTCATGAGGAATTAATGCAGCAAGGTGGTCTTTACTATCACCTGGCACAGCAACAACTTGATATATGACTGAAATATCTGCCAATTTGGCATCAACTGCGTACATTACTAAATGAATCAGGAATAATATGTATATAAGAAGACTTGGCAAGGGATAGAAACCGGGTTTCTTCGTTGACATATTGTAATAAAAATGATGATTTAGCATAGAAACCCGGTTTCTCTTTGTTGTAAAAATCGTTTAAAATTTTGAGTTTTTATATGAACATTTCTATGTCTTCACTTTCTTTAAAGGATGAAACTTCATCGTCGATTGGTGACGAAGCTGGCGATGATGAATTAAATATGCTTTATGGCGGTTCTACTGCTTCGGTCGCAATTGCTAATTCAATGGATATGATGCCATTGGCGCCTGTTGATAAGAGTCCATCTAATTGGTCTGCATCATTACAAACAGTTCTGGATAATCCACCAGCGTCGTTACCAGGTCGTGTTGTTTTGGGTGGAATCGTTTTTTGCGCTGCGTTTGGCGCCTGGGCAAATTTAGGACATATTGACGAGGTGGGCAAAGCTAGTGGTTTGTTGGTGCCGCAGGGTGAAGTCTATAAAGTTAATCCAGTTGTTGCAGGTAAAATTACAAAGCTATATGTTCAAGAAGGTACACCAGTCAACGCTGGACAAGTTGTGGCTGAGATTGATAATCAAATTGCATTTAAAGAAATTGAACGTTTAGAGCAAGAAAGTATAGCTTTACATACAGAATTACTTCAAACTGAATCTTTAATTGATAAAACACAGTTGGAACTACAAACGCGCGCGCAAATAGCCCAAGCTGAACAACAAGCGCAGACCAGTGCTGTTACCGCAGCAAAGGTTAGGTTAGTGGCAAGTTATCAACTGCTTAATCAATTACAAAATCAGTATACAGATACGGTTAACAGACGTTCTGCTATTGAGCCTTTACTGGCAAAGTCAAAAGAACTTTTGAAGCAAAGACAAGAAGAAGTAAATGCATATCGAGAACGTGTTGAACGTCTTAAACCTTTACTTAAAGAAGGCGCCATTTCCCGTGATATGGTATTTAATGCCGAACAAGAGTTGCGTACACGTCAGCTTGCAATTACTAAAAATCAGCTTGAAGAAACACCTATGACGCGCGAGCGTTTGTTTGAAGCCAAACAATCTGAAGCACAAATAGTACGTAGTATTACTCAGAACCAAAGCGAAATTGAACAGACGCAAACTGAAATCAAACGACTTCAAGCTGAGTTGATGCAAAAAGGCGCCGAAGCAAGTACAGTAAAAATTCAAGCGCAACAGAAAATTCAGCAGTTAGAAGTTGAAAAAACGCAAATCAAAGCCAAAATTCAGCAAGCGGCAAAACTTATAGAGAAAGCGAAAGCTGAATTGAAGCAACTTTATCTAACTGCACCTGTTGATGGAGTTGTATTATCGCTGAATATTCGTAACAGTGGTGAGACTATCCAAGCTGGGCAAACACTTGCTGAAATTGCACCACAGTCGGCACCGTTAGTTCTACAAGCAGTGTTACCTAACCGTGAAGCTGGCTTTGTCAAAGTTGGGGAAACTGCACAAGTCAAATTTGACGCTTATCCTTATCAAGACTACGGAATTATTACAGGTAAGGTGAAATCAATATCTCCTGGCGCCAGAGTTGATGAACGCTTAGGTGCTGTCTACCGCGTTGAAATAGAGCTTGAACGTAATTATGTGACTGCTAATAAGCAAATTATAAAATTTAAACCAGGTCAAACTGCAACTGCCGAAATTATTACTCGTCAGCGTCGAATTGTAGATGTTTTACTCGACCCAATTCGACAAATGCAAAAAGATAGCTTGAGTTTATAAGATATAGGAGATTTATAATAATGGCACAAAATTTAACTGCTAATCAAAAACACCTTGACAGAACTATGAAACCTGAACAATTCAGTCAAGTTGTAGAAGCTATTTCATCTGGTAGATATTCTTGGGCTTGTGTATTAATTTTACGCTTTGCAGGTTATAATCCTTTGCATTACATACCTTACCGCACTTACAGCCGTCTTTTAAAAGAAAATCGTCAACAATCTTCTATGGCGAGTAAGATTAATAATCAAGAAGTAATTGATTATTCTACTGTACAAAACCAAGATATTTCTTCTTGTCTGGATAAAATTAACGATTTGACTTATTTGGAACCTATTGATAATCAAGCATTAGCTTCTAGAGGTGGCAAGGGTTGTATCTATGAGAATGCAGAGGCAAAGAAATGGAATTGTTTTGCTTTTCCATTTTTGAAATTTAGATAATGTTGAAGCATTGTAAGGTGGGCATTGCCCACCCTACTGTTGAATTCCTATGCTACAAGAGGCGCCTCGTCATCTGAGGGCGCCTTTTTTATGCGAGCAAGGCTGCTGATAAGAGAAGAAATAACATGCCACAATGGCATCATATTCTGTAATAAATGGTACACATTAAAAATAAAAGAGCTACATTATAAATATCAACTCAAGAGAGAGTTGAAAACAAACAAATCAAAGTTTTTAACAAGGAGAAAGATATGTTAATTCAAGATTTAAGTTACGTTGAAATTTATAATGAATCAGTTCAAATCGAAGGTGGTGTATCTCCTTTTGATGCTGTTGGATTTAGTGGCTCATTTGATAAAACTCATATGGCTGGTATCAAAACAGTTTCTAGTTCTGGAGCAGGTGGAACTGTTACAGGTTCAGAAAGCATTAATATGAGCAGATTTACAGGAGGAGCAACATTTGTAGGTTGGAATTTCTAGAGAATAAAAAGTTAACCAGGATTGCACTACCAATACAAATCATAAAAACTAGTATTTTTCACAGGAGCAAGTTATGTTGATCAACGATTTAAATTATCTCGAAGCTGTAGATGAAGCAAATAATCTCGAAGGTGGTGCTTTAGTTCTACCTAATCTTACAGCACTTGGCGCCAGTGGTTCAGTATATGCAGAACACGTGAGAGGAATTAAAACCTACTCAGCTTCGGGGCCAAATGGTACTACTACAGGTTCTGAAAGTATGGATTTAAGTAAAATCACTGGTGGATTAACTTTAGTAGGTTGGAATTAAACAATAATTAGAAATCTGGTTTCTTTATAAACCTAGAAACCAGGTTTCTTTATACACAGTAAAGGAGCAATTTATGATTATCTCTGACCTTGAGCATATGGAGCAAATCACCGAAGCATCTGATATAAAAGGTGGTTTTGATTGGTCAACTATTATGCAATCACTTAGTATTTATCCTGCTGCATCATCTGCTGTAAATACTTTAGGTGGTCATTCAATAGGTAATACGGTTACAACCATGAATATATCCATGCCCATTTTTTTAGTGATTAATTACTCACCAAGTCGGTCATCTCGAAGTCGGTTTAATCCGTTTTTTCTAAGGCCCGGAAAATCTTCTAGAAGAGGATTCTTTTTTTAGTTTGTCATCTCATAATTCTAATTAGTTTTTATTTTATGTGAGGTGAACTACCTTATGATTAGCCTAAAAGGTAAAATAATTCAACCGGAGGAAATTATTGCTTCACTAAGAAAAGACACGCAATTAAAAGATGTATGTCAAAAAGTATTAGAAAAGCAAATCATTGAACAAGTTGCTCAATCGCGAGGAATAACACTAACATCCGAAGAAATTCAAACCGAAGCGGATAGACAAAGATATGCTAAAAAGTTAGTGAAAGCTAGCGATACAATTGCATGGTTAACAGATAATTTAATAACTTCTGAGGACTGGGAAGCAGGCATTAGAGATAATTTGCTAGCAAGTAAATTATCTCAAGAGTTATTTGCTAAAGATGCTGAAGTTTTTTTTGCAGAGAATAAACTTGATTTTGAACAAATTATACTTTATCAAATAGTTGTTCCTTACGAGCAACTCGCACAAGAAATTTTTTATCAAATTGAAGAAAGCGAAATGAGCTTTTATGAAGCCGCTCATTTATATAACAGTGATGAGCGCAGGCGCCGAGACTGCGGTTTTGAGGGTAAACTATACCGTTGGAACTTACAACCAGATGTAGCAACTATTTTATTTAACAGCAAAGTTGGAGAATTAGTAGGCCCTATACGCATTGAGCAAGCAAGTTATATTTTTCTAATCGAAGAAAAAATCTCCGCAGAACTAACATCAGAAATTTATCAAGAAATTGTAAACCGAATATTTAGAACATGGCTAGATTCTGAATTAAATCATATTGAAATTAGATAAATATGAAAAAAATATTAAATATTACAGTTTTTTTCCGAAATCAACGATAATCGGCTTGTTTTTAAGTTTAAGAATCAATAAGAGCGGAAATGCTACAAATCATGATTAACAAGCGACTTTTACCTGGTGCTATTGTAATTAGTCTTTTATATTTAACAGGTTGTGGGGAAACCAATTCTAACTCTGTAAGCGTATCCCCTACTGTAACATCTAGTCCAGTAGCATCCGCTCCACCAGATACAGTGACACCTGTATCCCAGACATCCCCAACAACCTCACCTGATAAAGCTGGTAAACAATTGGCGCCTGGTAAATATTGCTATGTAGCCAAAACAAAAACGCTTGATGCAAAAGCAGAAATAAATATTGGTGCAACCAATAATATTAGTGGTACTGTGCAAGCAACGATCCAAAATGCTGCTGCAAGTTATTATACTTCTTATAACCAAACCTTAATAGGAGAATTAGCTGCTGATAAAGCAAAGCTTGGCATTGTTACACAAATAGAAGAAGATACTCAAAATACTCAAGAAACGTGGACAATTACCGAGTCGAAATTAAATACAGGTAGAGAAACCTTTACTAAAGCCAATTGTACAACGGCTACCTCTGATAAAGAAGCAACAGCAACAAGAAAACCTGTACGAGTCAACTTTGCTAGTGGCGCCAACTCAACAACAATAAAACAATCAGTAATTAGAGGTGAGCGCGATACTTACTTACTTGGCGCCAAACAAGGACAGCAAATGAATCTAAAAATTACATCTCTAGAAAATAATGCTGTATTCGATGTCACCGCACCAGATGGTAAAACTATCAAGCAAGAAGCAACAACTTGGAGCGGAAAACTTCCAGCAAATGGAGATTATCAAATTATAGTCGGAGGAACTCGCGGTAATGCTACCTACGAACTAACTGTAGAAATAAAATAAAAATTACATATTTATGTAAAGACGTGATATATCACGTCTCTACAACACACAATGTTACGAATGATTTATTAACCATTTCCCAATTACTTTTTCCATACAAGTATCACCTTCGGTAAAACCTAACTTTTCATAAAAATCTACTGCATTTTCAGTCAATAAACAAACATGTTGACCAGGTAACTTTTCTAGCAATAATGATATCATGTTACTGGCAATACCTTGGCGCCGATAAGGGGTGAATGTCCAAACATCTACAATATAGGCATTACAAATACCATCCGACAATACGCGCGCAGTTCCAACTATACAATTATCAATATAAGCGATACAAGTTGCATAGCTATTTTCAAAAGAATCTTTAAGTTGTTGTGGACTTCTGCCATTATCAAAAGCATCTTCCTTGAGAGTCGCTTTCATTTCATCCCAATTTATATTGCCTAAATCGCTTTTGTACGTCACCATAACATTATATATAGAAGTTGAATCTTAGAAACCGGGTTTTTTTGCCTTAACTCGCCATAGTCATAAATTAACTATTAATTGCTACCTATTGGAGGTAAATTATTAGGGTCAATACCTTGAGACTGCAAATAAGCAATTAATCTTTCTTTTTCCTGACGTTCCTGTTCGGCACGTTGACGTTCTACTTCAACTTTTTCAACTGCCCACGGTAGTAAATTTCCAGCTTCGTCCCACCAACGTAACCAGTAACCAGTTCTAGATTCTTTTGTTCCTTGCCAAGTGTCCAAAAATAAACCCATCGAGTCAATCCAATGGCGCCCCTGAGCGTCGGGTAGTTTTAACTGATAGTGTCCATTTTCAAGTTTATAAAATTCTAACAATCCGCCGTCAGGGTAAAAAATTATGTAAATAGGAATTTTTATTATTTGTTCATAAAAGAACCATTTGCCTGGTGGATATGTTTGTTTTGATGAATATTCTTCACCCTCGCTATTTGAGACAAATTCCATAACAACACCAGGAATATCACCCTCTAAATTTGGTGTATAACTTTTGCGCTCCCTTAAAACCTCATTTACGCGATTTACAAAAACCCAGTCGGGAGCTTTAATTATAGGTTGGTTATTCAAGGTTACACAAAGACCAAAATTTGATGCTATCAACATTGTTGGTAGTATATACCCAGCTATTTCTAATATTTCGCGCAAAACCCCAGCCAATAATGGATGGTTGATATTTTCTACTGGTTTTTCCTCTAACCTAAAATCATCGGGCAAGGGTTCCCAGGATATTACCATTGGAGCCAAAGATTTTGGTTCACTAAGTTGGGTTGCCATTTTTCACCCCATGCGAGTTTATTTGTTTCTATTATATATATATATTTAAATAAAGTTGATAAATCGGCGCCTGTTAAAAAGCCTAAATTTTCATATAACTACACCGTT
Source organism: Calothrix sp. PCC 7716 (assembly GCF_019977735.1). GTDB lineage: Bacteria > Cyanobacteriota > Cyanobacteriia > Cyanobacteriales > Nostocaceae > Dulcicalothrix. The sequence continues at coordinate 10,264,496 of NZ_AP025018.1, forward strand.
TTTACATTTGAGATAGAGTATAACTATGTAATAAAAACATATAGAAGATTAAGCCAATGTCTGAAAACCCTATAATTGTTACGGAAGAAGAGAAGGTACTTGAGTTTTACCCACGTCCACCTATTCTTACAAGTTTCCAAGCTAATTGGAATGGGGTTTCACTTGGGTACATGCGTCAACCTGCGTTAGAATTTCCTGAAGTATCTACTCCACGTTGGCATTCAATTGGTATTTTTACACATGGCAATCGAGTTATTTACGCTGAACGTCAAATGGATGGACGGCGCCAACTTGATGCGGTAGCTGGAGGTGATATTGTAATTACACCAGCTAATATAGGACATCAAGCAGTAGTAGAAGGTGAAGGGGAATTTATCTTATTAGGAATAGAACCACATATTTTCGCACGTGCTATTAACGAAGGTGCTACACCTGAAGAAGTAGAACTATTACCTTGTTTTTCTACTCCTGAACCTTTAGTTTATCAAATTGGCATGGCGCTCAAAAATATCTTAGTAACTAATCCAGTAGGTAGCAGATTATATGCAGAAACAATGGTAAGCGCTTTGTCTGTACATTTGATTGAACATTATTCAACTCGCAAGCCAACATTACATGAATACCCCAACGGTTTATCAAGATATAAGTTGCAACAAGTTACAGAATATATCAATGAACATCTTGACCAAGATTTAGGTTTAGAAGAATTGGCGCAATTAGTACAAATGAGTCAGCATTACTTTTCGCAGATGTTCAAACAATCATTAGGAATGACACCACATCAATATGTAATTCGGCGCCGTGTTGAACGAGCAAAAGAATTCCTCTATGAAGGAAAATTAAGTATCGCTCAGATTGCTCAAACTGTTGGTTTCGCAAATCAAAGTCACTTAAACTTCCATTTTAAACGCTTGCTGGGCGTAACACCAAGAAAATTTTTAACAAAATAACTAAACAAATAACTGGAATCTGTTAAAAATTGGAGTATTCTGCAAGACTATAACCCGCGTTCTTTTCCATATTGAAAGGAGGAAAGCGCGGAGATTTAGTTATGGCAAGGATTGAGACGAAAACCGAACCAATGGTAATTAACTTTGGTCCACACCATCCTTCGATGCATGGGTGTTTTCGGATTATTGTGACTCTAGATGGGGAAGATGTTATCGACTGCGAACCAGTTATCGGTTACTTGCACCGAGGAATGGAAAAGATAGCCGAGAACCGCACTAATATAATGTATGTTCCCTACGTTAGTCGCTGGGATTATTATGGTGGAATGTTTAACGAAGCGGTAACAGTCAACGCAGTAGAGAAACTCGCAAATATTCCTATACCCAAACGTGCGAGTTATATTCGTGTAATTATGCTGGAGTTAACGCGAATTGTAAACCATTTGTTGTGGTTGGGGCCATTTATTGGAGATATCGGCGCCACCACTCCTGTATTTTACACGTTGCGCGAGCGTGAGTTAATTTTAGACTTGTTTGAAGCAGCTACAGGTTATCGCATGGTCAATAATAATTATTTTCGTATTGGCGGAGTTGCTGCTGATGTACCTTATGGTTGGGTAGATAAGTGCCAAGATTTTTGTGATTACTTTTTACCTAAAATTGATGAATACGAAAAACTGATTACTAATAATCCGATATTTCGGCGCCGTGTAGAAGGAATTGGAATTCTTGCACGCGAAGAAGCCATAAATTGGGGTATATCGGGGCCAATGTTAAGAGCTTCGGGCGTAAAATGGGATTTACGGAAAGTTGACCATTACGAATGTTACGATGATTTTGATTGGGAAGTGCAATGCTCCCTTAGCGGAGATTGTCTGGCACGTTATATGGTACGTATTGGCGAAATGCGTGAGTCTCTAAAGATTATTAACCAAGCGCTACAAAAATTGCCTGGTGGTGCATACGAAAATTTAGAAGCTAAACGTATTGCAGCAGGCACCAAATCAGAATGGAATGATTATGATTACCAATATATTGCGAAAAAAGTGGCACCGACTTTTAAAATACCCAAGGGTGAGCATTATGTAAGGGTAGAGTCAGGAAGGGGAGAGTTAGGCATTTATGTAATTGGTGATGATAATCCTTTTCCTTGGCGTTGGAAAATTCGTCCTGCTGACTTTAATAATTTACAAGCTTTGCCCCAATTAATCCGAGGACAAAAAGTAGCTGATATTTTCGTAATCTTGGGAAGTATTGATGTTGTGATGGGGTCTGTTGACCGTTAAAAACGTTATACATTAACTCATCACAGTAATCGAATAAGCGAATAATTGCTACCCATTGGAAGCAGTTTTCGCTTATTTTAACTTTTGCTTAATCAAAGTTTCGACTTCCTCTAGTTCAGCGGCGGATTTTGGAATATCATAGATTTGTGAGGAAGCTTCAGATGTAAAGCGGTCAACAAAAATATGAAATGTTTCTTTATGTTTAGGGTGAGTAATGACGTAAGCTCTTAACTTTGCTTTAGTCATGGCGCCAAATTCTGGTTTCATTGTAAGAACCTCTCTGTGTACTCTGCGTCTCTGTGGTAAATACTTAAATAATCGTATAAAAGATTTAATCTTTGTTGAATATCCTCTTTATATTTACCTATTATAACTCTCCACAGCATTTTTCCTAAACAACGAGATGCACGCCATGAAAATACTGCATCTTGTATGTCAATATGGCTACGTTCAAATAATAAGTGTCCTGTTAAACCTACTAGCTGTGTTAAAGGTAAGGCACAGAGTAACCAAATATTGTGGAAGTAAGCGGCGCCGAGAAGTAAGCTGTAAAATATAAATATTCCTAAGATGTGAAGGGCAATGTTTACAGGGTGTTGGTGTTTGAGAACAAATATGTCCCAGTAGTCTGTAAATGGATGGTCTGTGATATTATTGTTAATACGGTTTCTGAGATTTTTCATTGTATTAGTAAGATTTATGTTGGGTTACGCTGTCGCTCCACCCAACCTACGATTTTGTGGATAGGACTTTTCCGAGTTGTTGTTGACCTAAGCGTTTATTTACTTTTCCTTGGTCAATGACTTTTACACCGCTTATATATACGGCTTGAATTATTTCTTCTGAACCTCGTTTTACCATTCTTGGTTCTCCGTCGAGTACTGGGTCGAAAACTTCTATTTGGGGACTGATGGGTTGATTAAGTGCATTAGGGTTGATAATAACTATATCGGCTTTGGAGCCTATTTTTATTACTCCTGTATCTAACCGAAACCATTGGGCAGGTTCTCCTGTTACGCGAGAAATTGCTATTTCGGGTTTCATAAATTTGGTGACTACTGCTTGTTTGAGTAAAGATAAGGCGCCATCATAATATCCTAAGTTCCGCACATGTGCCCCTGCATCGGTAAAACCTGGTAATATATGCGGGTGCGACATCATGGCTTTTCTGGGTTCAAGTCGGTCGTTGGCGCCTGTTGCTACCCATCGTATATCTGTATCATATAATTGTAATGCTTCGATAAAAAAGTCTAAGGGGTCTTGCTGTCTTTTACGTGCGACTTCTGCAAAGCTTAAACCTTGCCATGTTTCATTAGGACAGCGCACTATTTCCATGTTTTCTAACTGACGATGAAATGAACGGCGCCATTTATTACACCAGTCAGTACGAAATTGAGATATAAAACCAGGTGATGTCCATAGTTTTTGACGTTCTTCTCTAGAGTTACAACCATTCAGCTTTACACCACAGGGAAATTCTTCAAATAATGGTGTAACTGGGCCGTTGGAATAAATTGTAAAGGGTTCTGTTAGAGTTTGAAACCTGACATTACCTCTCATTATTCGGTTCCAAAAAAATAAAATAGGAGCAAATACTCTCCAGAGTTTACGGTCGTGAACAGCATCTAATGCACTTAGCACCGTTAAGCGCAAAGGTCGCTTTCCTATACTCATCCGAAAAATTTCCCAAAATGAAGCTAGTCGCTGTAGGTTTGGTGTTACCTGAAAAACTTTATCGTGTTGCCGACATAAATTTGCTAGCATTGCATATTCTTTATATTGCGCGTGTTGCGAAGGAATAGTGCAACCACTCCATTCTCCACTCATTAAATGCCAAGGGAACATATCTATAGAGATACCAATAAATCCTGATAATAATGCTTTTGCCGCGATATCCTCCATTATTTGTAGTTCTTTTGCGTTGGGTTGAGCAGTTAAACTACGTTCTAAACCCATGACATGCGCGCGTAATGCACTATGTCCAAACATTGCTGCTACGTTTGGGCCTAACGGTAACTGCTGTAAGTGTTGTAAATATTCTTTGGGAGTTTGCCACGAAACAGATTTTTGTAACCATTTCTCAATTAGTCTGTGTGAGAGCGTTTCGACTCGCTGAAAAATATCTGCTAGTATTTGCGGCGCCCCTATTGCCACTGACAAGCTACAATTTCCAATAACTACACTCGTTACTCCATGACGAACTGACTCGCTTAAACCGGGTGCTATCTCTACTTCTAAATCATAGTGCGTATGAATATCAATAAAACCAGGTGTTACCCATAAGTCTGTTGCATCAACGATTTCGTGTGCATCTATAGATAGCGATGGAGCGATATTGACAATTTGCCCATTTTGAATGCCAATATCTCGACGCACTGGCGCCGTTCCTAACCCGTCAAAAACTAAACCGTTCTTTATTAATAGGTCTAGCATAATTAATTTCCATAATGCTCAGTTTTTACCCAGTTTAACTGTTATAACTCTATATATAGGTGTGCAGTGGTCACAATCATAACTGGCTTGTAGCACAGGCTAGAAGCCTGTGCAGTCATGTATTATTTTTACCACAGAGACGCAGAGAACACAGAGGTAAGAAAGGTTAACCACAAAGGACACAAAGGAAGAAGTATGGAGTTAAAGTTAATTTCCATAATGCTCAGTTTTTACCCAGTTTAGCTGTTGTGGCTTTATACATAAGCTCAATGTGGTAACAATCATAATTGGTATCCAATGTAGCATGTAAAAAGAGCCTTGAAGCGTTGACCATAATAATGACCATCCCCGTAAGTTTTGAAACTGGTATAGTCCTGCTATAAAGCCAATGGTGAGAATTATGCCTAGGAGGGTTTGAAGGGGAAGCAGTACGGCATTATGAGTATAAAAAACTGTCCAGAGTAAATCTGGAATTAATCCTATTGGTAAAATAAACTGTAGTAATAAAAATAAAAGTAAATCTATTTCTTTTTTCCAACCCAAATTTAGCATTTGCGGTAAATAATCTAAATAACGCTGATAACCTCCTAGTGACCAACGATAGCGTTGATGCCATAGTTGTTCTAAAGTTGTTACTCCTTGTTCTTTAATAGCAGGCGCCGTAACAAACTCAATCTCTGCTCCTGCAATATATAATCTAAATGCCAAATCTAAATCATCGGTAACGGTGTTTTCATTCCAACCGTTACATTTTTCTAGAAGCTGGCGTCTTACAAACATTCCACTTCCTCTAAGTTCAGCCATACCAGAAGCTGCAATGCGATGAGTTTGTAACCAAGCATCACAAATCATTTCCATCTGCTGACAACGAGTTAAGAAATTAATATAACGATTAGCAATTGTTTTTCTTACTTGTATTGCACCAATTGTGTTGTCTTGAAATATTGGAAGTGTTTGTTGTAAAAAGTTAGTGGGAAATTGTGCATCTGCATCGCAAACAAGAATAATTTCTCCTTTTGTGGCGCCGAATACTGCATTTAAGGCGCCTGATTTACCTCCACCTGAAGTTTCACGATGATAAACTTGTAATGCAGAAAATTGTGATTGTAATTTTTCTAAACGTTGACGAGTATTATCTGTACTAGCGTCATTAATAATCCAAATGTCTAAGTTTGAAGCTGGATAATCTAAATGAAATAAGCTTTCAACTATATTAGGTAATACTATACTTTCATTTTTGGCTGGAACTAGAATTGTTACGGTAGGTAAATAAGCTTCGTTTGAATTAATCAAAGTCTTTGGTTTGGCTATGAGCATTCTTACTGCTTGCCAAGTCAAGATAAGTGTTAATACCAACATGAACCAGCGTGTAATGGGTATTAAGTGCATCAAGCTGATAATACTCCAAACTGAGATTACTACTGTAATGGCTTTGAGGCGCCTGTAGTTAGTTGTATTGTGGTTTTGTTCTAAGGTAATGTTTTTCATTACTATGTAGTAGATATATATACTTAACATGTTAGTCTAACTCTTTCTCTGTGTCTCTACAGAGATAAAAACTATTTTTTTAAATGTATTTTTATAGACTACACACTTTATTGATAAAAAATATACGATTATATTAAGCTCGGTTTATCAATTAGTTATGTAAGTATTATTGCTTTTTTATAAATGTAAACAGTAAATTTACGGAATTATTTTTACGAATTAGAAAGAAAAAAGGAATAAAGATATGATAGATTTACGTGCCTTTTATCAGGCGACAAATCCTAGTAAAACGATAGTTTTTGATAATGTTGAAGACCAAAAGTTATATATCGATTTTTCTTCGGTCAGAGGTGGAAAGATTATTGAAGAGTTGAGAGATAATATTAGTTTTTTTTCTCCATATGAGCCGACTTGTCAATTGTTCACAGGTCATATTGGTTGCGGTAAATCTACTGAATTATTACAGCTAAAATTAGAGTTAGAAAAAGAAAATTTTTATGTAGTTTACTTTGAGTCTAGTCAAGATTTAGAAATGGCAGATGTTGATATTGGTGATTTTCTACTAGCTGTCGCTCGTCACGTTAGTCAAAGTTTGATTGATATTAAATTAAGCGAACCTGGTAAACTCAAAGAATTACTAATCGGTGCCTGGAAAGTTTTGAATTCAGAGATTATTGGGATAAAAGCAAAGCTTCCTATTGGTGATGTTGGCTTTAATTTAGATGGAGATAAGTTTTCGCTCTCAGTCGGTATTGGTGAAATTACAACTAGAACTAAAGGTGATGCGATGTTACGCGAACGACTCAACCAATATTTGGCGCCTCAAAAAGGTAAGTTATTAGAAGCGATAAATACAGAGTTGTTAGAACCCGCGATTAAAAAACTCAAACAACGCGGTAAAAATGGACTTGTTGTTATTGTCGATAACCTTGACCGTATCGACAGTCGTGCGAAACCTTGGGGGCGCCCGCAACAAGAGTATTTATTCATAGACCAAAGCGAATATCTAACAAAACTACATTGCCATGTAGTCTACACAATGCCCTTAGCCTTAAAATTTTCTAACGACTACAATAACCTAACACAGCGTTTTCCTGAAGAACCAAGAGTCTTACCAATGGTACCAGTCCATCATAAAGACGGTAGTTATGACGAAGCAGGAATACAACTAATGCGTCACATGGTACTAGCACGGGCTTTCCCTAATTTAGACGCAAACGAACGTTTAAGCAAAATAACCCTAATTTTTGACACACCCGAAAGCTTAGACCGTTTATGCCAAATTAGCGGTGGTCATGTACGCGACTTACTCAGATTACTAAATAACTGGATTCAACGCCAAAGAAAACTTCCCTTACAAAAGCAAACACTAGAAGCATTAATTCGTTCGCGTCGAAACGAAATGACCATGCAAATATGTGAAGAAGAATGGGAACTTCTACGACAAGTACGCATACGAAAAAAAGTGGGGGGAGACAGGGACTATCAAAAACTCATTCATAGCCGCTTAGTATTTGAATACCGCAACTACCACGGTGAATCTTGGTTCGACGTAAACCCAATATTAATAGAATCAGAAGAATTAAAACACTAACCTCCCTCACTCTCTTTTCTCTGTGTACTCTGCGTCTCTGTGGTAAAAAAATAATGCCTATTCAAAACGAAAAAATCTCTCCATCTTTAGAAGAACTAGCATGGACACTCTCAGCATCACAAGGAGAATTCCGATTAATATTAGCACACTGTAACTACATACTATTACGCTCAGTTCTATACAAACACCTGCAAAAACTAACAGATACTAAAATACCCATACTCAACATAAAAAAAACAGAAACGAGCTTATACCAAAAAATAGAAGCACTTCAACCCAAACAACCAGATGCAGTCATGGTATGGGGTTTAGAAACACACTTAAACATAGACAAGCTACTAACCACAACAAACTTAATTCGCGAAGAATTCCGTAAAAACTTTAATTTCCCCATAGTATTATGGGTGAACGATGAAATATTAGCCAAAATGATGCGGTTATCGAGTGATTTTGAAAGCTGGGCAACCACTATAGAGTTTACCATTACCACCTCGGAACTTATCAAACAACTAAAATGCGATACTGACGCAATTTTTGAATTTGCACTCTTCTCTGACACATATTCTATCGGTTGGCAAATAGGATATATCCGGCGCCGAGAAATTATTAGATACTATTACGATTTAAAACTGATAAAATACCCAGTAGAACCTATAATACAAGCAGGCGTAGATTTTGTACGTGGACAAGAAGCTTATTTAAAAAATCACATAGATACAGCTTTAGATTATTTTCAGCGTAGTTTTATTTTTTGGAATCAAGAAGAACTATTTCAAATGCGTGCAGGAGTACTACTTTTTCATATTGGATTATGTTACTACCAAAAAGCTGAACAAAAAACAGTTTCACGAGAATACCTAGCGCAGGCAAGATACTTTTTTGAAAAATGTATTAATATATTTACCGAAGCAAACTATCCAAACTTAGTAGCTAAATATATTAACCCATTAGGTGAAACACTACGACAGTTAGAAGCATGGGACGAGTTGCAACATTTAGCACTAAGAGCCTTAAATTTACAGAAATTATATGGTAATTCAACACGAGTCGCACGTGCTTATGGTTTTTTAGCAGAAGCAGCTTTGAGTAAACGACTTTGGAGTCAAGCCAAGCAACACGCATATCAAGCGTTACACTATATTATTAAAGACCCAACTGCACAACAGCATCAAGGACTATATTTACTATTATTAGCTCAGACAGAACTTAAATTAGGTAGAACACCGCGTGCAGTAAATTATTTACAAAAAGCGCGTTTTCTTGGTCATAAAGATAATCCTCAACAGTTTATTCAAATTTTACAGTTATTAAGAACTGTATATTTAAAACAAAACCTTTATCTTGAAGCTTTTCGAGTCAAACTAGAAATACGTTCTACCGAGCAGCAATATGGGTTTAGAGCATTTATCGGCGCCGGAAAAATTCAACCGCAGCGAAAACCTCAGTCAAGCTTAACTCAAATTATAGATAGAGTAAATGATAGCTCAATCGAAGAAACACTGGCGCCGGAAATTACTGCATCTGGACGCGAGCAAGATGTTAAACACTTACTCGAACGTCTAATGCGTCCAGACCACAAATTAATCGTTATTCATGGATACTCTGGTGTTGGAAAAACCTCGCTCGTACAAGCTGGTTTAATTCCCGCCATTAAACAAACAAACATAAATACTCGTAATAATATTATACCTGTATTTGTGCGATATTATGATAACTGGATTAACGAATTAAACAAAGCATTATTTTCAGTCCTACCAGCAACACAAGAAAACAATAAATTCACATCAGATGAGATTTTGCAAACTCTACAAGAATCTTGTACATATAATTTTAAAATTATACTAATTTTTGACCAATTTGAGGAATTTTTATTTAAATATAACACCTATCAACGGCGCCGTGATTTTTTTGCATTTTTAGGAGCATGTTTAAATATACTAGGTGTCAAAGTTATATTGTCGTTACGCAAAGAATATTTACATTACTTGCTCGAATGTATCCAAATTCCTAGCATGAATATTATTAACCATGACTTACTTAGTAAAAACGTTTTATATGAACTAGGTAATTTTTCAATCAACGATGCAGAAACATTAATCGCGCGTTTAAGCAAACGTTCAAAACACTATCTAGAACAAGATTTAATTAAGCGTTTAATACATGACTTATCAATTAAATTTGGTGAAGTGCGTCCGATTGAATTACAAATTGTTTGCGCGCAGTTAGAAAGCGAAAATATTACAACATCAGCACAATATAAACAGATTGGAACAAAACAAGAACTGATTAAACGCTACTTACAAGAAGTAGTTAAAGATTGCGGAGATGAAAATCAAAAGATAGCAGAAATACTATTATACTTACTGACTGACGAAAAAGGAATTCGACCTGCTAAAACTCGTACAGAGTTGAAACAAGATTTTATCTTAAGAATTACAGATACTAATTGGAAACCAACTTTAATAAATGATAAGCAATTAGATTTAATCTTACAAATTTTCGTGACAGCAGGTATTGTAGTATTAATACCTACCAACCCTGAAGACCGTTATCAACTCGTTCATGACTATTTAGCTACATTTATTCAAAAGCAGCAACCAAAAGTAAATGACTTAATTATCAAACTTCAGCAGTTAGAAACAAAAATCAAATTTTATAACTGCATATTATTCATTTTATTAATTATGATAGTATTATTGGTAATACTACTTATTAAAGTATGGCTGTAAGAGCGCGCGTAAAACCTTGCCACATATGTAATCAATCGGCGCCTGTTTTGTACCGTGTCAAATATGAAGAAGAAGGAGACTGGGTTTTCGTATGTCTTAATTGCTGGCAACAGATTAGCCAAGATAACCCATTTTACGTCTACGGGGGAACCTGGAAAGCTGAAAAAGCCAAAAAATAATACTGGGTCGGGAACATTTTCTACTCGAACATCGCCTGGAGCATGGTAGACTGTCGCGCGCATTTGAACCAACCTTAAAAATTCTTTTTGGTTGCTAAAAATATTAGTCTTCTGTTGATTAGTTGGTTTATACCTTTAGACTTAGATGGGTGTCTGGTTTGGTTAAAGACCTTTAAAGACGGGCAGGGATGCCCGTTCCACAAGAGAGATTTAAAAAAAACCAAGGTCATTAGTCTCAAGCCCTAAACCGAAAGCTGAAAGTTGAAGTACAACTCTTAACTCTTGATTCTTGACTAATGACTAATGACCAATTGTGAGATATTAAATGTTATTTAACGCGCGTATGTTATCTTACGCCAGCTTTTTGACGATAAGGAACATCTTTGTTAATGTCAACATTGAAAGGTGACAAGCGTTGTGGGTTGTTGCCAATTTGACCGTAGCTTTGTGCCATAGCTAAGAAGTTTGCTGGGTCTCCAGCTTTTGCCTTCTTCTCTTGAGGTACATAACGACGAACTTCGGTTTGCCAGATAATTTGAGGGAAACCAAGTTTAGCGCGGGTGTAGTCTTCGTAACGTGGGGACTTGATGTTAAAAGGTAGTTCACCTTGTGCCCGTCCAGGTAAGTTACGACGACGTTGGTAAGGAACTGTTGAATAGCCAAAGTTATCTAAATATTCTTCGCTATCGAGCAGTTGGTCAACAAAACCGCGAATACCTTTGGTTGCAACTACAATTGACCAAGCGATTTTTTCACGCTCGCTATATACATCGCGTCCAAGTACACGTTGTACAGTTTGTTCAACAAAGCGGTAATTGCTGTTGAGGTCGTAGAAGCTTCTTCTGTATCTATCTGAAAGTACTAATCCACGAATAAAGTCGCGCACGGTAATTTGTCCGTTGCGGAGTTGAGATTCGAGGTATCTTTCGCGGTCAGCGGCAAATGCGTGGAAATACATCTGACGGTACGCAGCCTCAATCAGATTATCCATGTCGCTCGAAGACAATAAGTTATCCGTAGAGAAAACTCTTGGCTTATCGTCATTTCCTACCTCGTAGCCTTCAACACGTTGGTTTTGGCTCTTTGGTGCGTAATCTAGTAGAGGTAATGCCACAACTACACTCCGTGAGGTTAACTAAAATTAACAAGTTCAAAAAATATCTTAAAGGAGTAAGTGTAGCTTAATCTCATAATTAATATAAAAATTAACGAAACTTCACGGGGAAGAGGTTCATTCGTGGGTGGGTGCTGCATTCGTGGGTGGGTGCTGCATTCGTGGGTGGGTGCTGCATTCGTGGGTGGGTGCTGCATTCGTGGGTGGGCTGCATTCGTGGGTGGGTGCTGCATTCGTGGGTGGGTGCTGCATTCGTGGGTGGGTGCTGCATTCGTAATAAGCACTTCAGTGCTTTCTTTTTAAGCACTAAAGTGCTTATTACGTTACCGCACAGGGTCTAATCCATACCCAATCAGCAACGTAAGCACAATAACCGCTACGAAAATTGCCACAACACCACCTAAAGCTCTAAAATCTGCTTCTCGCAAGAAAGTCGCCAAATTAAACGGCTTAACCGTATCGTAGAATCGGTAAATATGACCGCTCGGTTGCGTTTCTCGATAATGCTTATCATAACGAGCCATACGCGCGAATGGAAGTTCACCACTACTATGATGCGGTAAAATCCGGCGCCGTTGAAATGGCACCATATTATAACCGAAGTTGGTTAAATATTCTTGACTCGATAGCAAATCATCGATAAAACCTTTAAGACCTTTGGTTGCTAGCACAGTAGACCATGCTAATTTTTCGCGTTCATTGTAAACTTCCCGTCCCAGAATGCGCTGAATACACATTTGCACGAAACGATAATTACTGTTGCTATCGTAATTACGTCTTTTAAAAGTATCAGATATCGCAAGTCCCCGTATAAAATCTCTGACAGTAATTTGACCAGCTTTAAGTTGTGATTCTAAAAACGTTTGACGGTTATAAGCAAGCATTTGCTGCTCGTTAAATATCTGCCGATACGCTGCTAATATCAACGTATCCATATCAGATGCAGTCAGTAAGTTATCGGTTGTAAAAATTCTTGGCTGCTCATCACCAGGAATTTCATACCCAGAAACACGCTGATTTTGTGAAGAGGGTGAATAAGTCAATAATGGAAGTGACATGTAAAACATTCTCCATGTAGCGCTCATTATTCACTTAACACCAACATAATTACTATTTGCTGTTAATCAATAACAATATCACCACGCCAAAATGCTAACGGGTCAGTCATCGACCGACAGTAAGGCCAACTTCGTAAGTTTTTCTCCATAGTTTCCGTTTCCCATGTAGGTAAAGGAAACCCTAACCCTAAACACAAATGAAATAAAACGTTCGCAAATTCCTGATTGTGCCCGACACTTGCTACATGTGCATGAGCATATTCATGTGCCACTATACCCAACCAATCTTCTGGCGCCATTCGACCAACATCAATTAAAATAGTAATGGGCGCCATCCAAATATTACACATTCCATCTATACCCAAAGACTGCGCCAAAGGAACTCCAAAAATTTGAATATTACGACGCTCTTCAAGATAAAAACATTCGTGACAAGCTTGTAAATAAGTACTTAATTGAGCATTAACTGAGTCGATATTTTGACCAATCCAATTACAAATTATAGTACTATCGCGCAAGTTTTCCATTACATCTACCATTCGTGACTCCAGGGCAAAACCCCGCACCATTTGCAGGTACTCAAAACCACGAATGTAAGTATCACTTAAACGAGAATTAATCATTATGTCAATCAGAAGGGGAAAATAAAAAACTTTCCCCTTTACGCTTTACCAACCTAATACTGAAGCAAATTGTGGCGCCGTATTATTATCTGATGTAGATGTTTCACCCTCAGCATCAATACGACTTTCAACGCAATACGAAGCAGTACTAAAACCACCAAAACGTTTTACAGTGCTAGTACGCATCCGCATATTACCACCTGAGAACCAGAACCGTTCTATGGAACTCATAGTCTCATAATCTGTAGTTAATACCAAACCGTCTTCTTCATCCATATGGAACTGACCGACCACAGGCATAATTTCTGCATAACCACGCTCGCGTAGCAATCTACCCTTGCGAGGATTATCAGCATCTGGCACAATTGCAAATACTGTTTTACCCTCGTGGTTTTCTTCCCCTTCTCTATCCCATGCCATTGTGCCTAACCAGCGCACACGCGAACCACCAATTGATAAATTGGGGTCAATATCGTGCATTTTGCACAACTCAATAATTTCAGGGTCGTCAGCTTCCAACGTTTCCACCAAAATTTCAGATTCTCCTGTCTCGGAACGCTTAAACGCAAGGTGGTGTGTTACCCGCGAAGATTTCCACTTGCCCGCACTTGACCGGAAAAACTCTAATGCATCCATCTAACTTTTGACTCCTATTGTCTAATTCTTGAGACTGATGTGTTAACTTTTGTTTGTTCTTAACCTTATTACTTAACATTACAGCTGTTTACAATCAGCTTTCAACTCCTATCCTTGGTTGATTACCCCACCTGCTAAAGTGTTGATTGCTGCAAGCGGCGCCTGTTTCTTACTGACCTGTTACATCGTCGCTCAATTGTAAACTTTCTTTGCCTTAATTAATTATCGCTTGACAAAGTAGACAAAACTACCTCGTAGATGTTAAACTAAGGTAAAATAACAAAAATCATAGTAGTAAGTACATTGCTACTATAGTCCAGCGATTCAGTCATTTACTAGGAGTGAATAAATGAACTTCCCCAATGAATTGACCTTAGAGCAACAATTTCGCTTGCAAACGCTGAAAGACCAGGTTCAAACACTCTCGCAGCAAGAAGCTCAAGAGTTTTTGATGGAAGTGTTACGCCAAATGATGGTAAAAGATAACCTGGTTAAACGTCTTCTCAAGCAAGCCTAATTTACTAGACGTAATACTAGATGAAGATTTTTTGGTACATATTGGACAATATTTCGGTAAAGCTATCGTGAAATTTTTGGGCAGGAATCATTTCTTGCTCTCGATATATTTCTTCGTCTACGCGGTTCACGAGTAGTTGGGCATTTTCCAGAAGTAAAGATTTGCCAAACCTTTTGCGAATTTGAAGTTTCAATCAAATTTGTAGTACTGATATTTGCACGTGTAGGCGCCGTTACAATGACAGCAGAGATAGTGGTGCCAACAAAAAGGGCGCCGAATAATGTTGCTTTCAAGTTCATACTGATAAATTATTTAAAGTTGTGAAAACATGCAAAACATCTTGTAAAGATGAAGAGATAACACCTTTGCAAGCGAAAATTTATGTTGCATAAACACGATAAATATTTAGGCTGTAGGAGACACTGATATATGTAACGGTGTCATTTACGACCTTCACTTATAAATACGCTGTTAGTTGAGTGTTTTTATGCAACTGGTAAATTCTTTTTTAATGTTGGGTTTCACCTAAGCTACACTTTACTAAGCTACATCCCCGTTCTAATAAATCATCTAAATCTAGATTCCACGAAATTACGGTATTATCTTTTGATACAGAAAAAAGAGTTTGACCATTTGTACTAAAGCGGGCACCTATAACTGCACCTTTATGACCTTTGAGAGTTTTAATTTCAGAACCAGTATTAATGTGCCAGAGTTTGATAGTATTGTCACCAGATACAGATACAAGAGTTCTACCATCTGGGCTAAAACTGGCGCCATAAACTAAATTTGTATGTCCTTTAAGAGTTTTAATTTCTTTACCAGTGTTGATATTCCATAATTTCAATGTTCGGTCACGAGATGTAGAAGCGAGAGTTTTACCGTCTGGACTAAAGCTAATATTCCAAACGTGAGAAGTGTGTCCTTTTAAAGTGTAAATTTCTTTGCCCGTATTAATATTCCAAATTTTCACAGTATTGTCACTTGACGCTGAAGCAAGCATTTTGCTATCTGGACTAAAGCTGACGCTATTCACTATATGTGTATATTTATTTAAAGTTTTAATTTCAGAATTATTTTGAATACCCCATAATTTTATGGTATTATCATTTAATGTAAAAACAAGAAGCTGCGATAAGTATCACACCAAAATTGAGAATGTTCAATAACAGCGAGTGCTGATGGTGATTTTGCGCTGATAATTAAGTTTGGTGTTTCACCAGCGTTACTAATTGTTAAATTCAATCGATAACCCGATTTTAAGGCGCCGTCAAATTTGAGAATAACTAGTTTTTTCATAAGTAACGCAATATCATACTGGTATTTTCCTCTATAGTATGGTGGGCAATGCCCACCTTACATACTTATTACACGATAAATTCTTGTGTGACTTTTGATTCTCCTAAACAAATATCAACACTAAATTTTTCACCAACTTGGGCACTAAGTGTAACTTCGACCCAGTTATCATGTTCTCTAGAAGTTGCATTTAAAAGGCTTACTCCATTTTCGTCATTGACAATTAACTCTAATCCTTGAGGTAAATAGGTACTTTCTAAAGGACAAGCTTGAATTGTCATGTTAATTGTGTCTTCATTTTCTGAGGCAACTCGTGCAACTAATGCAATTGGTGTACTATCTAGTTGTAAACCCAAATCAATCTTTCTTGCTTGCGTAATGCTAAATTGACGACTCCTGACGAAAGCTAGCTGCTGTGGATTTAATATATTTTCCAGATTTTGCCAACCTTCTGTAATCAGTTCTTGCATCCATTGACTAATGTTTACAATCGCAGCTTGTTCTTTCTGGGTTAAATATTCTAGTAAGTTATCTACTGATTGTAATTGATTTAATGCAATAGTGGGCGCCGATTGAACATTAACATTAGGTGTAAATCCAATAATATGTGCTTCGTCTAAAGACGGATTTATTTGCACGAATATATATGCTATACGGTCAGAAGCAACTTCCTGTGGAATTTGACAATATTTAGTATTTTGAGAGACAGGAAAACATTCAATCTTACCAATATTCTTAACTTCAACATCTGCCGTATTAATGAAAGTTTGCATCCAAGGATTTTGACTACTATCTCTATCCTTAACAGTTTCAAAGCTCATACAATTAAGATAATAATCTACTGCGTAGGTAGCTAAAGAGTTGAGATATACTTTTTTTGTTGCTTCAGTACTACATATCCCTTGACTCTGCTTTTTAGCAATATCATGTGCTGAATAGGATAAAAATACTTTAAAACTATCTTGTTGATTATTTATGTTCATAATGAGTTACCTGCTTGTGCTGATTTACTTACTGAATACGATTTACTGTAAATATTTACGACAATACTCAACGACATTACGCTTTTTTATGCTTCTTTGATAAAAACTTGAAAGTGTAGGAATAGGATGACCAGATTTTATAGATATATCTCTCCACTCTCTTCCCTCACAAAGGAATATCAATATTCTTTGTAAATTGGTATTTCTATCTCTTCTAATATGTAAGTCCCGCAAAATACCTTCTGGGTCACTTTCAATAAAATCTCGAAATAAATTAATATCTTCTTTACTTTGCCCCTCACCTTCGAGTAAATCTTTAAATAACCTCTCTTCTGCTGCTTCCTCATCAAAAGAACATATTTGTGTACGTTCGCGATATCTACTCACCGCATCTAAAAAACACCACCTAAATATATGATTTACCCATGCCATCACAGGATATTGAGGACTATATTTATCTATATCTTTACAAAACTTTACTAAAGCATCATTAACTGCCTCTTGATATATCTCCTCGAAATTTGGCAACTGCGACCAACTTTGTTGCCTACTCAACAACCCAGAACCTTGAATTAATTTAACCAAACTATTTAGTGCTTTGCGTCTAGCAACACTATTGGAGGGGTTATTTTGCGCTTTCAACGCCAACTGCCGCATTTGTTCAGCTAATTCACACATCGAAACCTCCGTTCCTAACGAGCCTCTTCAAGGTAGTTTCAGGTAATATCCCCCACAACTACCAAGTTGTTTACGAAGCAAGCAGCGATGTTTTATGCAAAATTTCCAACAACCTAAATAAATTTACATAACGTAACATAAATCTATATTTTGTTGACAACCAAAAAATCTTGCTTATATTCTATATATAGAATATTGCTACTCTATCTAAAGAACAACGCTTAACTGCTTTAGCTCAACTCCAACCGAATACACAAGAGACTTTTAGTCAAATAATGACTTCATCTCAAACAGTTGAGTAGACAACAACATCAAGCTTATTGAAACAATAGCCAGTATATTGAACTATTAATTTTTTAAAGACATTGATAACCGAAGCTGAAAAAAAGGCGCCTCGATATGGAGATTAAGCTTTTGAAAAGTGCAGTTCCATATTTAATTCGATTACTGGAACTTATTGCTACAACAAACCTGGCTTTAAAAATAAGTATAAAAAACAACAGATTTTACTTGTGTTTGTTGTTCGGCACCGGTAAAAACTTTATCTAGTACCAATAAAAAACGGCTCATTTCTTGTTCCAATTTTTTCAGCATCGACTTGCACAGAATTTTCTGAACTTTTGGTATCAGGGATTCTTGTTTCCTCTCCCCAGCCTCCACCTCTGATATTTCCGCCTTTTGTACCGTCAGGAAGTGATATTTGAGGGGTATCATCTGTCACAATCCAAATGCTGTTTGTGTCTTCCATTGTGCTTTAAGCTGAAAATACTGTCCTTAATTATCATATATGTCCAAATTTAAAACGGGCAAGGATGCCCGTTCCACATAGGTAAGATGGGGTGTAACTCTACCATTTGAGGGGCGAACACCGAACCAGTTAGTTGCACACTTATATTTACAATGACGGTAGTAGAAAAAAAATCTTAGATTTCCTTATAACTCGGTCTCTCCCCCACATTATAAGCCTATGCAACCAACTAACCCTAACCAATTTACCGAGAAAGCATGGGAAGCTATAGCCCACACTCCTGATATAGCGAAGCAAAACCAGCAGCAGCAAATCGAAAGCGAACACCTGATGAAAGCGCTGTTAGAGCAAGATGGACTTGCTGGCAGTATATTTACTAAACTCGGTGTTGACGTTTCAAAGCTGCGTGATAAAACTGAGCAGTTTGTTCTGCGTCAACCTAAAGTATCTGGTAGTAGTAGTTCTGTATACTTGGGGCGAAGCTTAGATACGCTGCTTGACCGTGCTGATGGTTTTCGTAAAGAACTCCAGGACGAATTTATTTCTATTGAACATTTATTACTTGCTTATGCCAAGGATGACCGCTTTGGCAAAGGTTTATTTAAAGAATTCGGCTTGGATGAAGCCAAACTAAAGAATACTATTAAACAAGTTCGAGGAAGCCAAAAAGTGACCGACCAAAACCCAGAAGGTAAATATCAATCGCTGGAAAAATATGGGCGTGACCTTACCGAAGCTGCGCGTGATGGTAAGCTTGACCCAGTGATTGGACGTGATGATGAGATTCGCCGCACTATACAAATTCTCTCACGTCGTACTAAGAATAATCCTGTATTAATTGGGGAACCAGGTGTAGGTAAAACTGCTATTGCAGAAGGACTTGCACAGCGTATTGTAGCAGGTGATGTTCCGCAGTCGCTCAAAGACCGTCAATTAATAGCTTTAGATATGGGCGCCTTAATTGCGGGTGCTAAGTATCGAGGTGAGTTTGAAGAACGTCTCAAAGCTGTATTAAAAGAAGTTACCGATTCTAAAGGTAATATTGTTCTATTTATTGATGAAATTCATACTGTTGTTGGTGCAGGCGCCACTCAAGGTGCTATGGATGCGGGCAACTTGCTCAAACCAATGTTAGCGCGTGGTGAATTACGCTGTATCGGCGCCACAACTTTGGATGAATATCGTAAATATATAGAGAAAGATGCTGCATTAGAACGTCGCTTCCAACAAGTGTACGTAGACCAACCTAGTGTTCAAGATACTATCTCTATTTTGCGAGGATTGAAGGAACGCTATGAAGTACACCACGGGGTACGTATTTCTGATAGCTCACTAGTAGCAGCAGCAACATTATCTAATAGATATATCTCCGACCGTTTTCTACCCGACAAAGCAATTGACTTGGTAGACGAAGCTGCCGCACGGTTGAAAATGGAGATTACCTCAAAACCTGAAGAACTCGACGAAATCGACCGTAAAATATTGCAGTTAGAGATGGAAAAACTCTCATTGCAAAAAGAAAGCGATTTAGCTTCGCGCGAGCGTCTCGAACGTTTAGAGAAAGAACTTGCTGATTTAAAAGAGGAACAAAGTACTCTTAATGCACAATGGCAGTCAGAAAAAGACGTTATTACCAAAATTCAGTCGGTAAAAGAAGAAATCGACAGGGTAAATTTAGAAGTTCAGCAAGCAGAGCGTAATTACGACCTTAATCGCGCGGCTGAATTAAAATATGGTAAGTTAACCGACTTGCATCGTCGTTTAGAAGAAACTGAAGCTCAACTAGCACAAGCGCAACGTAGCGGTAAGTCGTTGTTGCGTGAAGAAGTTACCGAAGCGGATATTGCCGAAGTAATTTCTAAGTGGACAGGTATACCCATCAGCAAGTTAGTTGAATCTGAGAAAGAAAAGCTATTGCATCTCGAAGACGAATTGCATAATCGTGTTGTTGGGCAACACGAAGCTGTCACCGCAGTAGCTGACGCAATACAACGTTCGCGTGCCGGACTTTCTGACCCCAACCGTCCAATTGCTAGCTTTATTTTCCTTGGCCCAACAGGTGTAGGTAAAACCGAGTTAGCAAAAGCTTTAGCAGCGTACATGTTCGACACCGAAGAAGCGCTAGTACGCATTGATATGTCCGAATATATGGAGAAACACGCAGTTTCTCGATTAATTGGCGCCCCTCCAGGATATGTTGGTTACGATGAAGGTGGACAATTAAGCGAAGCAATTCGGCGCCGTCCATATGCGGTAGTATTATTCGACGAAATCGAAAAAGCACACCCAGACGTATTTAATATCTTCTTGCAAATACTCGACGATGGTCGTGTAACCGATGCTCAAGGTCATACGGTAGATTTCAAAAATGCCATCATTATAATGACCAGTAACATTGGTTCGCAGTATATCCTCGATGTTGCAGGTGATGATAATCGTTACGACGAAATGCGTCATCGAGTCATGGAAGCAATGCGTAGCTCATTCCGTCCAGAGTTTTTAAACCGTGTTGACGAACAAATAATTTTCCACGCACTGCACAAGAGCGAACTACGCAAAATTGTACAATTGCAAGTTGAAAGATTACGCGACCGCTTGGCAGACCGCAAAATGTCGCTCAAGCTCTCTGATGTTGCGCTTGACTTTTTGGCAGAAGTCGGATATGACCCCGTATTTGGCGCCCGTCCATTAAAGCGTGCAATTCAACGCGAGCTAGAAACACAAATCGCTAAAGCTATTCTACGCGGTGAGTTCAACGACGGAGACACAATTTTCGTTGATATCGAAAACGAGCGTCTAGCATTCAAGCGTCTACCTGCTGAGTTATTAACAACCTAATACCCAGCCGCAAATTAAATCCTACTGTATTGTGGAATGGGCATCCTAAGAGTGGGGCATCCTAAGAGTGGAATGGGCATCCTTGCCCGTTCCAACCGTTAATATTTATAAGCTATGCAAAGTATTGTAAAACATGATAAATGTTAAAATTGTGTTGTAGATAAATTTAAAAGAATCACTATGGCTATCTTGACATTAGGTTGGGTTTCACTGCTAGTTGTTTTTACTTGGTCTATTGCAATGGTAGTCTGGGGTCGCAACGGATTGTAGGAGGACTGTGGAAAGTCAATTTCTCAACGTTCTAACAATAACAGCCATAGTACTGCTTGTTGCAGTTACAGGTGGTGTTGGCTATTTAACTTTAGCTGACTGGCGTGACCGTCGTCGCTTTGAACAAGAAAACCGCGAAGTACGACGTTCTACTGCCCCCAAGCGAAAATAACAGCGCGCATATCAACCAATATTGGTAAGGGCACGACCGATATCGTGCCCTTAGTATTTTGAATCAAGTATTTTGAATCAATATGTGGTGAATGACATTTATTAAAAGATAATCATTATCATAAATGTGAACCGGGCAGATTTTTTAGACCAAGCTCTTTCTTATCGACCTTTAGCTGATGCCTTACAGCATAATGATTTAAAATTAAGCCAAATGAATAATCAAGAGTTACAAGCTGCTTGGTGTCACTCTAGAGTCTGGACTAAGTGAGCGAATTTTAGGTGCCGTTGGTAGTCAAGCAGGTGATTTACCTTTATTGGAATTTGCATTAACTCAACTATGGAAAAAAAGAACTCAAGACGGGCGCCTTATAAAAGTCATTGATGAAAACACAGGTGGTGTATATGGTGTTAGCTTTAGCAAAAATGGTAAATATATAGCTAAAGAAAGGTTGTTTACAAGTAAGAGACTATCTTAGAAATAGCACTAATAAGCAGATCTGTCATGAAATTTCACCAAATTAAGCCTTAAATTACTGAAAATGGGAATGATTATTAAAAATGTGAACCGTGGTTCACATTTTTCAACGGCGCCAAATTTTGGTTACTTTGGCGCCTTCCCGTTAAATTGTATCTGGGTCAATATTTAATTCGCGCAGTTTAGCAGCCAACCGTTCGGCTCGTTGAGTTTGTTGTTCAGCGCGTTGAGCTGCTTGCTCGGCACTTTCTTCTGGTGTTGGAACTAGCTGCCCATCTGCTGTAAAAAATCGCACTAGTCCCTGATAAACTCCCAAATACAACCCTAACTGCTAACTCCATAAATGTCCTTGAGCATTTGGTTGCAAAGCTTCATATTTCCCGTCTACCAAATGGAAACCCGCAAATTCTAGACTTTCTGGGTCGAACCAAAAATAATCTGGTGTACGGAAAGTATTTTGGTAAAGTTTTTTCTTGAAATCTTTATCTGTATTCGCTGTTGATGGCGATAGTATTTCTAGTATCAAATTCGGGTGTTTGCCGTTTTCTTCCCAAACCGTCCAACTTTTGCGAGTTTTACGTTCTGTATCTAATACGACAAAAAAATCTGATCCTCTAAAATCTTTGGTTTTAAGTTTATTTGAACTGTAATAAATTGTTAAGTTTCCAGCTGCATAGAAATCGGTTCATCTCGCCATAACCATTTGAGACATTTAAGCAGGAGAATTATTTCCTCTAGATGCAGTTCGGTTTCTAAAGGTGGCTCATAACTATATAAATTACTTGGAGGAAGAATAACATTTTCTTCTATCTCTTGAATAGTATCCTGGGGTATTTCTAGTTCTTTGGCGATAGTCATAGCGATATTGCTGTATTTAATTATTTATGTGTTTATTTTAACGTGACATGGTGAATAAGCGAAATTCCAATTAAACACTCAATGGTTCCCACATAATATAGAAACCAGGTTTCTGTGTAACGCTAACTTTTTGCATTTTATGAATTATTTATGATGAAGTTGAAAATCAACTCTGTTGCTTGAGGTACCATGCTGCCAAACCTCAAAGGAAAATTAACCGACTTGTTCCAACGCGGACAAATTGTACGCAATTTGGAAGTATTTCAAGATATTATTATTATTTCGCTATGTATAAGTCTATTCTGTGTAATGGTGTTGCGACTTGTTGACTTATTTATCCACTTTTTTCAACCTCTTGAAGTTCGACAAGTCACATCAGATATTTTATTTATTTTAATTTTAGTAGAGTTGTTTCGCTTGCTGGCTGATTATTTGCAAGAACATCGCATTTCTGTAGGCGCCGCAGTAGAAATTTCTATTGTTTCATCTCTACGAGAAGTGATATTAAAAGGTGTTCTTGAAGTCAAAAGCGAACAACTTGTGGGTATTTCCTTATTTTTGGTTGTTTTAGGCGCCCTTTTTGTGGTACTACCCTGGATGTCTAAGCTGTTAGAGTCAATGATACCTACACATATAAATGAATAAGGCAAAAAAGGAAAGAGTCTAAAAACCCCTTTCCTTGTTCCCCCTTATGATGCTAAGGTGCCAAAGTCCTGTGTCCAGTAATAGTTATAGTTAATATTGCCTGTATCGCTTTCTAAATAGTAATAGCCAACTCCCATTTCCTTATAATTAGGATTCAGTATATTGGCACGATGACCTTGACTAGTCATCCAAGCAGCAACAACTTCTTCTGGTGTAACGTAGCCAGCAGCTATGTTTTCACCGAAGCGCGAGTACTGATAACCCGCTTGATATGCCCGGTCTTGAGGACTAGAACCATTTGCTCCGGTATGACTGAAGTAATCACTCAACGCCATGTCTTGACTATGGCTGTAAGCGACTTGATTCAATTTGTCGTTCAATACAAGCGGTTGTAACCCAGTGTTAGCATTTGCACGCTCTATATTTACCAGTCTCAAGACTTCATCTAGAAAACTATTGCTAATCGGAGGCGCCGCAGGAGTTTCAGCGACAGGTATGATAGGTTGTGAATTAGAAACACTAGCTTCATTGGATAGCAGTTTAGTTGACACACTCAAGTTATAGTTAGTGTTTTGACCGCCGACTGACTGATATACTCGAACGTAGTAGATACCGCTATTCAGGTTATCGTAGCTAATCAATTCACTAATATTTTCAGCATTAGTAGAACTACTTAGAAGATTGCCCTTGCGGTCGAGTAGCTCAAGACTAGCGTTCGCACTCAATCCATTTAGCACAAGATTTAAATTTGTACTTGGTGAGTCTACCTGTAACTTGTACATGTCGCTCTGGTCATTGTCTCCAACCGCATCCCGCAAAATAATCGGAGTCGAGCTAGGATAAACCGAAGTTGCAGACTTGAATCTATCAGATACGCCATCATAAGTAATGTAAGGGCTGGCACTGCGACCTTCACGTAAACCTGTAGAAATATAATGATTAAATAGCTGCTCGTTATCAAAGCTTGCTAAATCAGGGTTATTATCCTTATAAAATTTAAGGTCGAAAACTTGCGAAAATTTTCGACCCTCTGCAATTCCTGTATTTGATAAATTATCAAAAAGCTGTTGATTCGTTAAACCAGCTAAATCACTGTTACTAGAACGGTAATAAGATAAATCGACGATGGGTGAAAAAGCTAACCCCTGACTTAAGCCAGTTGTCTGAAAATTGGATAGTGCATCTGCATCACTCAAACCACGTTGGTTTGAATTAACACTACTATAATAATTTGCATCAAATAAACTTACGGGCATAGGTATGTTTCCAGATTTACTGGATAAGGTTTGCACTTGGTATTCCCTATGCCAATACGGCATCCAGCCATGATGAATAGCATCATAACTGAATATTCAAAAACCACAAGATGGGAACACACGTAGAGATTATATCAAAATAAATACACATAGTTATGTAAAGCTTATTTAACACAATTACGTAACCGTGAAATCTTTAGTGCTTATAGATTCTGGCTCCTCTACCTTTAGATAGAGAAACAAAAATAGTTCCCAAAATCTCAAATTCTCATAAAACTAGGCATATTTATGAGAAAAATATTGCGAAATATTACAAAAAAAATAATCTTTTCAGTAGAAAAACAAAAAACATTGTATAAGAATGTCTTATGAATTAATTTTATGCTTACGTGCTGGTGCTTACACCGAATTGTAAAGAAATGTTACAGGTTTAATTTTTGTTGATATTTAATACACTTGAGCGCAAAAAATGTCATAATGTGCAGCTTTAACTATTGCAACTGCATTAACGGCTCAATCAACTTTGCTTATTGGTGCTAACGGCTGTGAAGCCTAAACCTTAAATTATCAGCATCAAAGAGTGAGCGCGGTGATACCAATCACAACCTCCCAATATCCGTGTTTGGTGCTACTCACCGCTCAACAATAAGTCCTAGCTTGTGCAGAATATCGCTTATGCGATATTTTGGCACCTGCCACATTGGCGCCAAACTTTAACAGAAATGTGATAAAAATCTATTTTGCTTCTCAAATAACGAGGCGAGTTACAATCGATAAAACTCAACTCTAATAAATTCGAGGTTTCGTTATTTTTGGTAAAAATTGTTACTCAAAATGTGTTTAACGTGATATATTTTATAACTGTTAATTACTATTCTAGTGTACTTATTACTCAACTAATTAATTCATTACCTGGCGCCGTAGATTTAAATTACAAACTACTTATTATCAATAACTCTCCTGATGACAAGAGTATAGAAAATCTGGCTTGTCAGAATATATTGATAATTGATGCTGGATGCAATATTGGTTTTGGTAGTGCATGTAACTTAGGTCTAAAATGGATTTATACTCAGGATACTAATGCACTAGTATGGATTATTAATCCTGATGCGTATTTTGCTGAAAAATCAAAGTTTGATATTAAGGCATTTTTTACTTTGTACCCAGAAATTTCTATACTAGGAACAATTATTCACACTCCTTGTAATGAAGTGTGGTTTGCCGGGGGTCGTTTTTTGAAAAAAACTGGAAGTCTAAAGAGTATTGATTTGATAACTAATTGTGATGCTGATTATGTTGAATGTGATTGGGTTTCGGGTTGTAGTTTAATAATTCAGTTTCGTAATTTTTCTGAATGTCCTTTATTTGACTCTGAATATTTTCTGTACTACGAAGATTTTGACTTCTGCAAACGCTATAGCCAAAAAGGTTATAAAGTTGCTGTGACAAAAATATTCTCTGTAATTCATCAACCTTCTTCCATTACGAATCGTTATACGAGAAAAAAGATTTTTTACAGTACTTACAGTTATCTTATCACATTACAGCGATATACGAATACTCTTGTTTTCACATTACGATTAATTAGACTAATTAGTTTTGCTATAATTTTTATTGTCATAAAACCAAAAATTGCGATTGGTAAAATTCAGGCTGTATTCACATATTGGCGTGACCATTCCCAACTTAATGTTCAAGAGAATACTTTACTAAAATATTTGAAAAAACAAATTAATTAAATGAACGAACTATTAGTTAATTTATCAATGGTGTTTTCTCAGCCCACAGGCATAAGTAATTATGCTCTAAATTTATTTCCGCATTTAAAACCTTTGACACCTACACTTTTAACAGTTCAGGACTATCCAGAGTTCCAATGTGAGCCGATTCCCAATAATCTTACACCCGCTCAAGGCTCTAAAGGGCACTTACGGCGATTGATTTGGACACAGTTACAGCTACCGCAGATCTATCAAAAACTAGCTGCAAAACTTTTATTTTCTCCTTTACCAGAGGCGCCGCTATTTACAAACTGTCATTATATAATTCAAGTTCACGATTTAATTCCATTGCGGTTCCCAAATTGGCGCTCTCCTTTGACTAACTACGCACGCTACTACGTACCGCAAATTCTGACTCAAGCGCAACATATCATTTGTAACTCCCATTCTACAGCTAAAGATATTACTGAATTTTACAAAATTCCAGCAAGCAAAATTACGCCTGTACTATTAGCATATGATAGTAATCATTTTCGACCAATTTCAGAAAAGTTAGAGAAAGATACTAATCGCAAGCCTTACTTTCTTTATTTAGGGAGACATGATAAATATAAAAATATCAATCGGTTAGTAACAGCGTTTGCGGCTTTACCAAATAATCAAGATTACGAGTTATGGTTAGCTGGACCAACCGATAAACGCTTCACACCCAATTTAAGAATACAAATAGCCGAGTTAGGAATTACAGACCAAGTAAAAATTTTAGACTACGTAAATTATAATGAACTACCGAAAATAATTAGCAACGCGCTTGCATTTGTATTTCCGAGCTTATGGGAAGGGTTCGGGTTTCCTGTTCTTGAAGCAATGGCATGTGGTACACCTGTCATTACCTCTAATTTATCATCACTACCAGAAGTTACTTCCGATGCTGCAATTTTAATTAATCCATACAATGTACAAGAAATAACGGCAGCAATGCAACAAATAATTGATGATGGGCAGTTACGCGATAAACTTTCTCAACTAGGTTTGTTCAGAGCCAAGCAATTTAGCTGGGAAAAAACAGGGTTAGCAACCGTGGAAGTACTGAATAGATTTATATAAAGAACCTGTCTTTTGCATAAAAACTCAGCTTACATATTGTTATATTTATTTACTAGAGAAAAGCTAGCAATAATCAAGTTGCTTGCTGTATAAGAATTTTAAGCATATTGCTTTTGCTTATACTCATAAAATTATGTATGATTTATTCCAATTATATTGCACAGTCACATTTACATCAGTTATAAATGTTACATGTCTATAAGTCTGTTAAGCAAGTATTTTATTCTAATAAAAATAATTATTAATTGATTTAAGCGTGGGCGTTGATAAAATCGCAGAAACCGAATGAGAATAGCAGTTATTGGCGCAAAGGGACTACCACCAAAGCAGGGTGGAATAGAGCATTATTGTGCAGAATTATACCCTCGCATTATTAAACAAGGACATTCAGTAGATTTATTTGCCCGTAATTCATATACAGATTTTCAAGGTAGGCAACCGTATGATTTTCGGGGTGTGCAAGTAAAGAACCTACCTGGATTAAATATAAAAGGTGCCGATGCTCTTATCACATCGGCTTTAGGAGTCATTGCCGCATCTGGCAAGCGTTACGATATCATTCATTTTCATGCAAGTGGTCCTTCGTTATTCACTGCACTGTCAAAGGTTGTATCAAAAGCTAAGATAGTTGTTACCTGTCATGGTTTAGATTGGCAACGAAGTAAGTGGGGAAATTTATCTAGCAATATTATTCTTTATGGTGAAAAAGCAGCAGTTAAATTCGCTGACCGAATAATAGTTGTATCTGAAGCACTCAAGCAGCATTTCTCTCAGACTTATAACCGCAATACTATTTACATTCCTGGCGCCCCTGCTAGTTATTCAAATTCTGACTTGAACTTTAGCTATGGCAAGGCATTAGGATTATGCAAGGGACGTTACATAGTGTTTCTGGGCAGACTCGTACCAGAGAAGTGTCCAGACTTGTTAGTTAAGGCTTTTCTGCAACTGAAGTCTCCTGGATGGAAACTTGTATTAGTTGGTGGAATTAGTGATACAAAAGAATTTACTGCTTCGCTTCTCAAAACAGTTTCAGCGAATTCTAATATTCTTATGACTGGAGAATTATGGGGAGCGCGTAAAGCTGAGATTATTCGGGGTGCGGGATTATTTGTTTTGCCTTCTAATGTGGAAGGATTACCGCTAGCCATGTTGGAAGCAATGCGTGAGGGTATTCCTGTTGTTGCAAGTGATATTGCACCTCATAAACAATTAATTGGTACAAATAGAGGAATTCTTTTCCGTGATGGTAGTATCGATGCTTGTGCTAATAAGCTTGAATGGGCTATTCAGAATTATCGAGAACTTAGTAAATTAGCACTAAATGCTCAAAACCATGTGAAAACATATTATAGTTGGGAACGTATTAGTGCTGAACATTTACGTTTGTACAAAGACTTGCTCGAATTAAATCAGCTGAAACAAACTGTTTTGCAAGCTCGTGTAAGAATATTGGCAACGGATGATGAACGGTGAGACCACTTGGCGGTGAGTCCAGTTGGCGGTGTCGGCTTCCGTCCCGCCAAACTGGCGAACCCGAAGGGTGTCGGTCTCCGTGCCGCTCTCATTGGCGAACCCGAAGGGATGTAACGGATAGGTTATTTTTAACAATTTAGCTTTTACTTATTACTAGTACACAAAGGCGGGCAAGGATGCCCGCTCCACAATAACTTTACTAATTTGACTTGTACCTAACTTGACTAAGAAATGCTATAAGTTAAATGTTAATATTGCTACTTTGTTGCTTAATAAATTAAGTATTTATCGCAAAAAAGGCGCTATTTTACAAGATAAATTTGTATATTTAACTAATTTTTTATACATATTGAGTACTGTCTAGAAGCGATGTTCAGTTAATTTTTACTCTGTGGACTCTGTGTCTCTGTGGTAAAAAAAATATATTACTGCACAGGCGAAGAAGGCCTGTGCTACAAGACGTGAAAATTATTAGGTTGTTACTACTGTTCCGTTGACGGCGCCTGAATAAACTAAGCCGCGCTGCATGTCCATTGTTAAAATTAAGCCGTCGCGAATAACTTGCGTTGCGTCTTTAACACCGACAATTACAGGTACTCCTAAACGTGAACCAATAACAGCCGCATGACTTGTTAAACTTTCTTCTTCAGTAATAATACCTGCTGCTTTGCGAATAGCATCAACAAAATCAGCGCTAGTGCGCGATGCAACTAAAATATCACCATGATTAAAATTACCAACATCCATACCGCTATGGGCAACACGCGCACGTCCACTAACTGAACCTTGCCCTCCTAACCCAATGCCATGTCCAACTACCGATGTAACAACTTCTACTTTAATTAAATCAGTAGACCCAGAAACACCCTGTAGCGTTCCTGCGGTCATTACAACTAAATCGCCTTCAGATACTAACTTATTTTCTAATGCTACATTTAATGCCGCTTGAAAAGTTTGACCAGTAGAAGGTAATTCGAGTACAAGTAATGGTTTGACACCCCAAACCATTTGTAATTGACGCGCGACGTTAACATGGGGAGTAATGGCTAAAATTGGAGTTTGGGGACGGAACTTAGAAACGTTACGCGCTGTTGCTCCAGTTTGAGTAAGTGACATAATCGCACTAGCACCTAACTGTTCGGCAATTTGTCCAACTGCTTGGCTAATTGCGTTAGGTATCGAACGACGTGCATCTCTTACTTTTAAAGCATTGGGGTTTTCTGCTGCTTCAAGCTCCATGCGTTCGGCAATGCGTGCCATAGTTGCTACTGCCTCGACTGGAAATTTACCCACAGCCGTCTCATTTGAAAGCATAACGGCATCAGTACCGTCTAAGATGGCATTTGCCACGTCTGAGACTTCAGCGCGTGTAGGACGAGGGTTATTTACCATGCTATCGAGCATTTGAGTAGCCGTAATAATTGGAATACCCAAACGGTTAGCAGTGGCAATCAGACGTTTTTGTAACACTGGCACATCTTCAGCAGGTAATTCAACCCCTAAGTCACCACGTGCCACCATTACGCCATCACACAAAGCTAGAACTGCTTCCATTTGTTCAATAGCTTCGTGTTTTTCGATTTTGGCAACTACTGGTACTTGTTTACCAGTGCTTCCAATTAATTCTTTAATCTCAATAATATCTTGAGGGTTACGAACGAATGATAATGCGACCCAATCAACTCCCTGGTCAAGACCGAACATTAAATCTTCGCGGTCTTTATCGGTCATCGCTTTAATCGATAAGTACACACCCGGAAAGTTTACGCCCTTATTATTAGATAGCGTACCTCCAACAGTAACACGGCAGTGCAAATCGCCTTTTTCTCGCTCAACCTCTTCAACGACCATTTCTACACGTCCATCATCAAGCATAATTCGGGCGCCTGTGGGAACTTCGTCGGCGAGATAATCATACGTGACGCAGCTACTTGTTTGAGTTCCAACTACAGGACGGTTCGTCAATGTAAAGCGGTCACCTTTCCCTAAAACTATCGACCCATTCTCAAATTTACCCAAGCGGATTTTCGGACCTTGTAAATCCTGTAATATAGCAACCGGCTGATTTAACTCAAATGCCGTTTGCCGAATCAAACGTATGTTACGCTGATGATCCGCATGAGAACCATGAGAAAAATTTAGTCTTAGCGTGGTGGCGCCTGCTTCGATAATAGCTTTGAGCATTTCTGGGCTGCTAGTAGCAGGACCAATTGTGGCGACAATTTTAGTCCGGCGCATTGAGTCTTTAAATTGCATAGAGGGTAATAGAAAAGAGGCTTCTGGGAATCATCGTAAAATCGAACTGCACAACGTGTCTGTTAGTGCCGATATTTTGACTCGATTGGCATCATATCGTTTATTGAGGTGCTGATGTATCATGAGATAAATTAATCTTGGTACACAAAACTTTATTGTTTGTAATTTTGTGTCCCATATTTCAATTTGATTGTTTTAAGGTTAAGGAGTTTACAATGCTAACGTCGGAGGCACCAAAGCAACTGACAATCCCGCCGAAGGATTTACTAGCGCCTCCTGGTGGTTTTAATCCAACCCTGTTACTTTTTTTAGGAGCAGTGGAAATTGTCATTATATCTGGCTTTGGTTACTGGGTTTGGGAATGGCAACACTGGGTATGCTTTAGTCTAAATGTCCTTGCCCTTCATATTTCAGGCACGGTAATTCATGATGCGTGTCATCAGTCTGCCCACAGCAACCGAATTATTAATGCCGTACTCGGTCATTGCAGCGCGCTGATGTTAGTTTTTGCCTTCCCTGTATTTACACGAGTTCATTTACAACATCATAGTAACGTTAATGACCCAGACAATGACCCAGACCACTATGTTTCGACTGGTGGACCTTTGTGGTTAATTGCTGTGCGCTTTCTTTATCACGAAATATTTTTCTTTAAACGGCGCCTGTGGCGTAATAATGAACTACTAGAATGGTTCTTAAGCCGCCTGTTTGTCGCCGTAATAGTATATATTTCAGTTCAACATCATTTCTTGGGCTACATCCTAAATTTTTGGTTCATCCCATCAGCTGTTGTAGGCGTAACATTAGGTTTATTCTTCGATTATCTACCTCATCGCCCATTTAACGAGCGAGGTCGCTGGAAAAATGCGCGTGTTTATGCTAATCCTATACTCAACATTTTAATTTTGGGACAAAACTATCATCTCGTTCATCACCTTTGGCCATCAGTACCTTGGTATAAATATCAACCAACGTACTATTTAATGAAGCCCAAACTTGATGAAAAAGGTTCACCTCAATCATTAGGATTACTCACCAAAAAAGACTTTCTAGGATTTTTATACGATATTTTCCTAGGAATTCGATTTCACCATTAGTAGGCATATGTTGGGTCTTTTTGCTTGACCCAACCTACAATTTATATTTCTGATGAGATACTGGTAGCCTGAATCACCTCAATATTGCTGCTGAGTTCAAGCTTATCGAGTGATTCAGTAAAAAAAACAAAACCTTTATACGCAGTGGCATATTTATAAAGTTTTGTAAAGAAACCTTCTGCTGTCACAATAACTAAAGGTTCAGGATTTCGAGAAAGAATATTCAGGAAGTCTTCGCACCGCACCCTAACACCTGTACCACGGTCGCTGAATACTCTACCTGAAATCCCACCAAATTGTGCAATGCCGTTGTCTCCACCGTCAAACTTCATATTTTCTTAAGTATTCCCACGGTCTACATACGCATTCTAGACTTTTGATTTCATGACTGAATGTGATGCCTGTAACGACTGGGGTAAACTCCAATCGGGTCTTAAGTTTGCCGCTTCTCGAAGATAAATGTGATGGATAGGGGTTGACGCATTGACATAAACGTGGATTAAAAAACGGATGCAACGCTCCAAACTACCTTCAACAAACATTTGCTGCACATCAAGCATTGGTACAGAGTCCCAATAAGGACGAGTTCTGGCAATTGCAGCAGGAAATATTGCGTCTAAATCACGTGTTACGGAGAAAGTAACGCTAATTATATCTGTAGGATGTAATTGATTACGTCCTTCAAGTTCGTCTATCAACTCTGTAACAGCTTCGCGCATTGCTTCCACCGTATTAGAAGGTACCGTCGTTGCACCACGTATTGCTCGCATCCGCCATCCCTCCACGAAAACATCCTCCGTTATCTGAAGTTACCACTTGCTATTATTCCTCAGAAATAGGAATCGTACAAATCTGTAATCGCACAATAATTGCACAATCTTTCTGTCTTATTGGAAAAACAAGTAGTAATTAAGGACGATATAGCCATAGAGGCAAGCCACTGGTAGAGATTTCAAATTCCAACCATTCGGCGCCTGTTGACAGCAACCTGTTCGAGAGTAAACTGTTAAATAACAAACTACTTTGAGCTTGCTCGCGCGATAAAATCCGGTTTAATAAAGGCTTACGTTCTTCTAAAGTGAAGCATGGAGTTTTTTCTTGGTCGAGTCCAACGAGTTCGCAAGTCCATTGGCGTGCGTCTTCTTCGGTACCCAAACGGTCTACTACCCCCAACTCCACAGCTTGCTGTCCTGTAAAGATACGACCATCAGCAAAGCTTCTCACAGTTTCAATAGAAAGATTTCGTGATGAAGCGACCGTTTGAACGAACTGGCTGTAGCTAGTATCTATAAGTTCTTGCAGGATGTGTTCTTCAGGTTGAGTTAGTTGACGGTCGAACGACAAAATATCCTTGTAGGGACCTGATTTGATAACTTTGAAAGAAACTCCAACTTTTTCAAGCAACCTTTCTAAGTTATTACCACGCAGTATTACACCAATGCTGCCAGTGATAGTGCCAGGGTTTGCCATGATATGGTGCGCTCCCATGCCAATATATACACCGCCGGAAGCAGAAATATTACCAAAACTTGCAACAATTTTGATTTTTTCGCCTAGTCGTTTTAATGCGCTGTAAATTTCTTGTGAGTCTCCAACAGTTCCACCAGGACTATCAATGCGAAGTAGAAGTGCTGGAAATTTTCTCTCTTCTACAGTTTTAAGAGCTTCCAACACCTGTTTACGTGTGGCGCCAGCAATAGCACCATTAATTTCTATTCGAGCAATTTGTTTGCTAAATCTAGGCTTAAAAGGCCAAACCATGAGCAGTCAAAACACCTTAATTATAAATAACGTTACTAGCCATAGTGATTAACTACTAACAATACAATCTTAATTGACTTTTGATTTTTTGCGTGTAATACGAGTGTGGGGTCATGATGCTACTCGCCGCATTACCCCATATTTTTATATTAAAATTAAGTCGAAAAGCATTATCTGAGCGCTATTTATCACGCGCCACTTCAAAAATGTTATACACTAAATAGTATTATTTGTTACTTGCCATTTTTAAGTATCTCCTTACTCATTAAGAATCAAGTCTTAATATTTGGTAGCGATAATGAACATAAGTATCAAATAATGCAGCAACAAAGCTGCAAGTTAAAGCGATGGTAATTAGTCCGCGTATTGGGGCGCCACTACCAAAGGTCGCCAGAAACTGCAAAATCAGATTTGCGAATGCGCTAGCTATGGTTTGTAGACCGGGTACATACCCAATCAGCATAAAACTCGCAAGTAAGGCGCCAACGAATAGCATAGGCGCCGTAAAACCAAAAACAACAGTCAGCAGTAGCGAGCGGAGAAAGTTAATTAAAATAGTCACGACTATAGGCTCCGTGGATTACATACAAAGCAGTCAAGTACAAGCGCCTGTCATTTACTACAATAATTTGGATTACCCGGAATTAGGCAATAATTTAAAAATCTTAAGTTTTCATTAAAATACCTACATACTTTTTTTTAGAATATGGCGTTTTCTGAGCCTGGTATAAACCAAGCAGAAGCTTTATATACAAAGGATGATGAGGGTCTGTACCCTCTTGCTTAATGTCACAAGACAATATTAAGAAATTTATCTTTATGAGAGTAGCTTTAACCTAAGTTAATAAAAAGCTTGTAATTGCCCGTAAAGCGAAGGCTACAAAAAAAATATGTTTAAATTCGCTAAGATGACGGCAGTAAGTTAAGCATACGCCCGTACATTTAAACATTGAGCGAAAGTATATCTAAATCAGGTTTAGGAGCGTGGGGTCAACGGTTACTATCGGCGGTTTTCCTTGCTGGACAGGTGATAGTTCATTTGTTGAGGGGAAAAATTCACCGACGTAACACGCTTGAACAAATGGCAGCAGTAGGACCCGACTCGCTGTTTATTGCCCTAGTGACTGCTGTGTTTGTAGGTGCAGTATTTACAATTCAAGTCGCACGGGAATTTATTAACTTTGGCGCCGGTAATATAGTTGGTGGAGTACTGGCTATAGCTCTGACGCGAGAGTTAACACCTGTATTAACCGCAGTTATTGTAGCTGGACGAGTTGGTTCGGCATTTGCTGCAGAAATTGGGACTATGCGTGTCACAGAACAAATTGATGCGCTATTAATTTTAAAAACTGACCCAATCGATTATCTTGTAATTCCTCGTACCATTGCTTGTTTGGTAATGGTTCCCATTCTGACGTTACTATCGCTAGTGACAGGGATGCTTGGGGGTTTAATAATCGCGACTAATGTATACAACTTAGCTGACACAGTATTTTTAGACTCTGCCCGTAGCTTTCTTTCGATATGGGACATTGTTAGTTCTTTAATTAAAGCCGGTTTTTTTGGTGCTTTGATTGCCATAATTGGCTGTAACTGGGGACTAACGACAACAGGAGGTGCCAAAGGTGTGGGACAATCGACGACAACAGCGGTTGTAACTGCACTGTTGTTAATTTTTGTCTTCAACTTTTTCTTATCAGCGGTAATGTTCCAAGGACAAGGCAGCGCTTTCCAGCAGGGAGCCTAGAACATGGTCATATTGTAGAGGCGCGTGAAACATCGCGTCTCTACGAGGGTTCAAGAAATCATTTGCCTGTAAAATATAAAATATCTATTAATAAATACAGGATTTAAAAGCTTATGACATCGACAACAACAGATAGACTGTCAACTGTTGAACTGAAACCGAGTTACAATATTCCTCTGGTTTTGGTAATTGCAGCAGTCCCACTTTTATTTGTACAACCAATTATTGGAGGCATTTGTGCAATACTAGGCTTGTTTCTAATGGTGCAAGCAGTAACAATACGCTTACAGTTCACAGCTACAGATTTAGATGTTTACCGTGGCGAAAAGCTACTTCGACGGTTTCCTTACCAAGAATGGCTCAACTGGCGTATATTCTGGTATCCAGTCCCAATATTGTTTTATTTTAAAGAAGTTAAAAGCATTCACTTTCTACCTATTATCTTTGACCCTAATACCCTAAAAGCTTGTTTAGAGCAACGTTGCCCTAAGATTTAACGCCAAAGAATGCAAATTTTATCCTTCCCAGTATTTGATAATATATGCGATTATTCATTAACCATTAACCGTTACTATATATGACCGGAGAAGAATCTCAAAACCCAGAAGCAAAAGTTGAATATCTTGGGCAAACCGGGACTCGTAGCTCTATGGAACAACACGATTTGCAGTCCGAAGAATTAAAACCGCAAAGCGAAGAAGAAGCTGTTGCTGAAATTTTGGCACAATTAGACGCTCCACCAAAACCAGATGAGCAGACACAAATTACCCAAAGAATAAATGAATTAAAGCAAACCGAAGCTGCTTTAAAGCGACAAATAGCCGACTTACAAGCACAAGTAAGCGATACCCAAATAGCAATGGGAAAAATTGTGCAAGAAGCTTTAACGCAACTTGAAAGCAAAAAAAGTGCCCTACAACTTTCAATTGAACAACTCGAACGTCGTCAAGAGCGTATTCGTAACGAAATGCGAACCACTTTTGCAGGCGCCTCACAAGATTTAGCAATTCGAGTTCAAGGGTTTAAAGATTATCTTACAGGCAGCTTGCAAGATTTAGCGGCAGCAGCCGAACAACTTCCGCTCGTAAACAAAGCTAGAAAAGAAAAAGTCGAAATCGAAGACGAACCAGTACGTCAGACAAAATATCGCGAACCTTCAGGAAATTCCGAAAATTCAGGTTTTATCCAATTTGCTCCGCAACAGTTTCAAGACACTGGCAAGCAAATTCGGCGCCTAATTGACCAATACCGTACAAAACCCGACTACTACGGCCCACCTTGGCAACTTCGCCGTACATTTGAACCTATTCATGCCGAGCGCGTCTCAAACTGGTTTTTTACTCAGGGTGGACGCGGTGCCATTCGGACAATGGGCAGTAGGTTACAAAACATACTAATCTCATCCGCAGCAATATCTATATTGCACCAGCTTTATGGCGAGCGAGTTCGCACAATAGTATTAACAAGCACCCCAGAAAGGCTAGGGGAATGGCGACGCGGTTTACAAGATTGTTTGGGCATTGGGCGCCCAGATTTTGGGCGCGATGGAGGGGTAGTAATATTTGAGACAGCCGATGTTGTGGCTCAAAGAGCAGATAGACTCGTAAAGGCGAATCAAATGCCCTTTATTATCATCGACGACTCGGAAGACCAAATAAGCCTTGGATTGCTACAATTTCCTTTATGGTTGGCGTTTGCTCCTGACCCACGCATGATGCGAAATAATAACGATGACGACTTTTAAATAGTGATGAGTAGAAAGTGCTGAGTACTGAGTTAATTCGCACCCCCTACTCAGCAACGCCATTCGCCTCAAGTCGGCGCAGCCGCCCACGGCGATGGCTCCTCAGCACTCAATACTCAGCACTCAGTACTCAGCACTCAATACTCAGCACTTTTAACTTTTGATTATGGCTATTTGGTTAAGTTTGTGTGTAACTGTTCTGTTTGTTACTTATC
Source organism: Calothrix sp. PCC 7716 (assembly GCF_019977735.1). Classification (GTDB taxonomy): domain Bacteria; phylum Cyanobacteriota; class Cyanobacteriia; order Cyanobacteriales; family Nostocaceae; genus Dulcicalothrix. The sequence goes on from NZ_AP025018.1 coordinate 10,302,454, forward strand.
TATTAGGTTCAATACCTACGGGTTATACAGCAGTAAAAATTTTAAAGGGTATTGATATTCGAGAGGTTGGTTCTGGTTCGACTGGTGCCACTAATGTGCTAAGAGCTTTGGGTAAGGGACCTGGGGCTTTTGTTTTGTTAGTGGATTGTTTGAAGGGAGTTGTATCAATATTACTAGTGCATTGGTTTTTTGAATTTGCCAATATTCATAATTTAATTCCCCCAAATGTATCTGGGTGGGAAGCTTGGATGGTGACGCTCGCAGGAATGTGCGCTGTGCTTGGTCACAGTAAATCTATATTTCTGGGTTTCACTGGAGGTAAATCTGTTGCCACAAGTTTGGGTATCTTGTTAGCGATGAATTGGCAAGTTGGTTTGGCAACGTTTGGTGTTTTCGCTATTGTTGTGGCAATATCGCGTATTGTCTCACTTAGTTCGATTAGTGGCGCCGTTGCAGTATCTATATTAATGGTCTTATTCCATCAACCGCTAGCTTATATATTGTTTGGTGTGGCTGGTGGACTGTATGTAATTATTCGCCATCGTAGTAATATACAACGTATATTAGCGGGTACTGAACCCAAGTTAGGACAGAAAAGTATTGAAGTAAGTGAGGCGCCAACTTCTACAGCTACTTGATACATCCTTCCTGTGGTAAAGAATATATCTATGACTGCACAGGCTTTTTAGCCTGTGCTATAAATTATCAATTACAAATTAAGTTTTGGGAAGAGAGTATGAGGCGCCATAATTAAGTAAAATAACAAAAAGCATTACATATTCTTGTACTATTATATTAAAATGGATGAAAAAGATAAAAAAATAGTAGAAATAGAAAACTATAATAAAATTTTACTAGATGGTTTTAAATCCTGGTTACAAAAGTCTAATCTTTCTCTTAAAACTATCAAACAGCACAGTAGTAATATTGAATTCTTTGCTGAATACCTATATTACTATGAACAAGTACGTAAGCTTGACGAAGCTGAAGAAAACGATGTCTCGTCATTCTTAACTGATTGGTATCCTAGAAAAGCGCTTTGGGCTTCAGAAAGCAATACCAAATCTTATATAGCTTCATTCAAGAAGTTTTTTAAATATCTTGTTGAAAGCAATCGTATTAGCCCAAATATAGAAGTAGAAGTGCGAGAAACACTAAAAGAATATAAAGAAGAATTTTTGGAAAGTTAGAAGGCGCCTGCTTAATTTGTTACATTTTTTAAAGGCGCACTTTTAAACTCACATACGACAAAGAAGCAATCGCAACGGCGGCGGGTTATAAAGTGAAATACTCGGTTTTGTTTTAGATTCGGGTGCCGTTCATACTTGGATATTTTGCAAGAACTATAGAGTGATTTGATAACTTGTGTATACCGTAGCAACGTTTCCTAAGAGCGAATATATTTGCTAAAAACATCACTAAAGTCACGTTTTGTATAATTTACCAACATGATAGAATTGAGGTTTGTAAGAATATCATTGAATTGAGTTGTTATCGCTTCCCCAGAGGCTACATTACTAATTTTGTACATAGATGCGATGGCATCTAGCGTTTTTAGTGCATTATTTCTACAAATATTATCGGTATACTGACGCTTACTAATACTAATCAAGGTTTTATAGATATCCTTCAATTGTTCGATAAAGTCTTTTCGCACATTTACAATAAATGAGTTTGCTCCAATATTAAACTTCAATTCGATATCCATATCTATGTTTCCGGCTGTTTCTAATATTACGCCTGAAATTATCTCCGATGCATATTCGTATCTTTTGATAGACCGCTTTGAGGAAGCAGCAGTAACACCGTCTACGTGAATTAATGCAAAGTTGGTAAAACAGTACTCGTCTTTCTTTGACTTAATTAGGAAAAATATCTTTTCACCATCTTCGTGAAACAAATAATCATCAGCATCAACCTTATTAAAATCTTGGGGCTGAATTATGGAGCCGATGTCACTCAAACCAAGCGCTTCCGAAGCAATTGCTCTAAACATTTTAGTAGTCTCCGATTAATACTTATTTTCTTCTCGTCAGGTGATAAAAAATCAAAGCATGTGAATTTATTGTCAGAACACTTCCCAAATTTTAACAAGTTCAAAGCTAATGTCAATATAATAGATACAGATATGTTTGAAGCATTATCCGCCAAAGTATAAGAAGCTATAAACGGCGCCTTTGATATATTAGAACGCCCTGATGATGAAGCGCGCGTTCTATATTTCCCTGTCGTTTGAACAAGATTTAAATTTTAATATATTAAACAGGCAGGGATGCCTGTTCCACAAGAGATTACAAGAGATTACAAGAAAATACAAGAAAATACAAGAAAATACAAGAGATTACAAGAGATTACAAATTGTCTATTTTGACTGTTTGTACATTTTCTGCTAGTTCAAATTTAAAGACGCGGGAGTAAAAATAGATTTCTCCTTCTAGCGCGGTTTTAATGTTTTCTGCACTGCGAAACCCGTGTTGCTCTCCGGGAAAAGCGACGTATGCAACGGGTAAACCTTTTTGCTGTAATGCTTCTACCATAATTTCGGCTTGGTTAGGAGGTACAATTTTATCTTCTAAACCTTGGAAGAAAATTACAGGACAGGCAAGTTTTTCTGTAAAGTGGACGGGAGAACGCTCAATATATAGGTCTTTTCTTTCTGGATAGGCGCCTATCAAACCGTCTAAATAGCGTGACTCAAATTTATGTGTATCTCTGGCTAATGCTTCTAAGTCGCTTACACCATAATAACTGGCGCCTGCTTTGAAAGTATCGCGAAAAGTCAACGCGCATAAAGTAGTATACCCACCAGCACTTCCACCAGCAATAGCCAAACGGTTTCCATCTACTAACCCTTGGTCAACTAGATATTTCGCACCATTTGCACAATCATCAACATCAACAATACCCCAAGTACCTTCTAAACGCTGACGATATTCGCGACCATATCCTGTACTACCACCATAATTTACATCGAGAACTGCTATTCCCCGACTAGTCCAATATTGAATACTTAAACTTAAACTTGTGGAAGTTGCTGCGGTTGGCCCACCATGACTTTTTACTAATAATGGTGGTTTTTCACCTTCAGGCGCCGTGTAATCTTGGTTTTGCGGTGGGTAAAATATTGCAAACGCAGTTTTTCCGTTAGTTGTAGGAAATTCAATTCCTTTTACTTGTGAAAGATAACCACTCTCAACATTAACTTCGCTGGCACGTCGTAGAACAGTGCGTTGAAGAGTAGCTAAATCTAATACAACAAGTTCTGTAGGTTGAGTTGGGGCACCTCCGTTAAACACTACCTTACCAGGCGCCACTTGTAACGAGCTAATTTCTGTATAAGGCAAATCAAAAGTTTCTAGTTGACGTGAAGTGATATCAAGACTAGCTAACTTCCAAGTTCCCTGCTCGGTATAACTACAAATAATTCGATTATTAGACTCAATACCATATGTACAAGTACCTAAAATCCATTGTGGCTTACCAAATTCTGCGGATATAGGGGTTAAGTTTTCAATACTATCATCTGTAGTACGGTAAATATTCCACCAACCAGTTCTATCTAAAATAAAGTATAACCTTCCCGAAGCCGACCATTCTGGCTGACATACAGATTCATTGGCGCCACCTGCAATTTTTTTCGCATTACCTATCGAACCATCACTTTGTACATCTCCAACCCATAACTCAGCACTATCCCAAGGCATTTTAGGGTGATTCCAAGTTAACCAAGCCAACTGTGAACCATTAGGACTAAGACGAGGCGATGTATAAAAATCATTACCAGATACTAAAGTTTGTGTATTCCCATTATCTAAATTAATAGCTACAAGCTTATTAACAGGCTCATGCTCACCTGCGGTATGGTCTTCACATACGCAAATAATTCTGTTTTTCTGGGCATCTAATATACCATCACCATAACGCATGGCAACATCAGGAGTTAAAGCAACAGCATTTTCACCACTTTGATAATATAAACGCTGGTCGGCAAAATTGGAAAAATATACTGTTCCGTTTGCGACAAAATAGGCGCCTCCACCATACTCATGAACACGAGTACGCACATTAAAACCATCTGGAGTAACATCGTGAATCGTACCATTGGGCGCCTGTTTTACAATCACATTGCGTCCCTTCTCAGTCGGTCGTAACTCAGTCCAGTAAATATCCTCACCATCAAGTGTTATTTGCCCTAGTCCAATAGTTGCCCCCGTAATCAAATCAGTAGTAATAGGTGATTTCCAAGACCCGTATGGCGCTACTTTAGGTGTCATCGCTTTTTATGCATCCCTAGATTTTGACCTTTATATTCTAAACTGCAATTGTAGAATCCAATTGTAGGATCCAATTGTGGAATGGGCATCCTTGCCCGTTCCAGACATAAGAGTGGGCAGTTCTATATCTAAGGGCGGGCAGGGATGCCCGCTCCACAAGAGAATTTTAAATATTTTTTATTTGTAAGTTACTGATTTGCTTTCTTACATTTGATTTAAATCTTTATATAGTTTAAATAGATATTAAATAATTCTGTTTTAACTCACTTTTTGCCTGCTTCAAGTTATTTTTTTGCCAGTTAAGCTTATGAATTTCCCATGCTTGAGGCATTTGCTCCCAAACACGCTCGTCCAGCAAATTTCCACCTGCCTTTGGGTGGTTGCCTCCCCATTGTTTGAAAAAGAAAGCAACTTCTTGCTCTTGGGTTTGTCGTAAAATATCTCTAACCCATTGAGGGTCTATAGAACGATGGTTAAAACCTGACTCACCACCAACTATTACCCAATCGATACCTTCCAAATTTAGTTGTAAAGAACCTAAAAGTGGTTCACAAGAAAGAAAACGCACTCTTGAAGGCACTTGTCGCAACGCATCAATTCTATGAGTGTACGCTTGGTTTTCTACAGAGACTCCCATCCAGATATTTTCAGCCCATTGAAGTTTAGGCGCCAGTTCAACTAAACGTTTGTCACGCTTGGTTAAAATTTGATAGATATGCCAAGGAGTTTGCTGCATAATGCGAAAAATTTCTTGTAGATAGGAGAATGGCACATCATCGTGAAATAAATCACTCATCGAATTGACAAAAATCCGGCTTGGTGTACGCCACCGTAATGGTTGCTCTAATCTTTCAGGATGTAAGGTTAACTCGAAACCATTAGGAAAGGTTTTGGAAAAACGCTTGGTCAAAACTTCTGCATAACAGTGAAGGCAACCTGGACTTACCTTATTGCAGCCTGTTGTGGGATTCCAGGTTTTATCTGTCCATTCAATACCAGTGTAACTACTTGACATAATATTTGTGTACACCTCTAATGAACTGGTAATGTTAAGTATAGTACTAAAGCTCTATAACATTGTAAGTCAGCCAGTCTATAAACTGTCACAATCTTATATACATTGCTTAAAATATTTATTAGCGATTAATTGCAAAAAGAATAAAAATTGAATTCTATATTTTCAACCTTTAGATACATTTTTGGAAATTCTATCATCTGTAAAATAATACAGATTTTAAATCCCCCCTAGCCCCCCTTAATAAGGGGGGAAAAGAGTAATTTTTTAACTTACTTAATTAGGGGGAAAAACAAAGATTTTAAGCCCCCCTTATCAAGGGGGGGGGTTGGGGGGATTAACATGCAATTAGACACAATTACTAAATTTCTCAACACATTCTTCCAGGTTGAGCGCTACAACGAAGAAGAACAAGGTGGTATATACCTACCCTCCACACGCTCCATCAAACGTTTGGGTTTGGCACTAGAACCTTGGGATGGTTTATATAACTGGGTAAAAAGCCAACATATTGATGCATTATTTTTACATCGACCTTGGAAGCTTGATGTCGAACAACTCCCACCTGATATAGGAGTAATTTCTTATCATTTGCCGTTTGATGAATCTTTAACACTAGGATTTAATACTCGCTTGGCTGATGTATTAAGCTTGTCTAATTTAGAAGTATTTGGAGAAAAGCAAAATAGACCAATTGGAATGATTGGACAGGCGCCTAATCAAACGTTTACTGATATATTAAATTGTGTAAAAGAAGTATTTAATGAGTACGAGCAAATAAGGGCGGCAAGTGAAAGCGAAGTCAAAAAAGTTGCGGTGGTTGGCGCCATGACAGATTTGCTGGTACGAGAAGCCGCATCACACGGTGTTAATGTTTACATAACAGGACAACTTAGACAACCAGCTGCACAGGCAGCTATTGAGACTCAAATGTCTGTAATTGCTGTTGGGCACTATCGCTGTGAAATTTGGGGTTTACATACCCTAGCTAGCATCCTACAACAAAGGTGGTCAAAGTTATATTTAATTGTTGACTAATTGTATATGGCTAATCGGTATTAAATACGCGCAATTATAAATAATTTTGATTTGACTCACACCCACTTTATGCGTAATAACAAACGCGCTTATAATACCGTCTAGCATTTATGGCTAGCACTTGAGTAGAGCTTGAAAGCGTTCATCGTGACGTAATGAGTCAAATTGAGCGTCTGTTTGGATAATTTGTAAATATTTACGTGGATGAATGCTTATCGCTTGACGGAAGTTTTCTACCGCACGGTCGATATTTTTTAGTACCATGTAGCAACGACCTCTGTTGTACCATACAGCGTCATCACTAGGCGCCAGTTCCAAAGCTTGGTTGTAAGATGCAATCGCATTTTCGTAGTTTTTCAACTGTTCCCAAGCAAAGCCTTTGTGTAACCAAGCCTTATAATATTGAGGCTGAATTGTTAACGCACGGTCAAAGCTAAGAATAGCTTTTTCATGGCATCCCCATTCAATCAAATTTACACCTCGATAGTACCAAGCCAACAAGTTTTTAGGACTGAACTCAATAGCACGGTCATAGCTATTTAGCGCTTCTTCGTAACGTTCGAGTTGTTTAAGCGCATTTCCTCGGTTATACCATGCCCAATAAGCATCTGGCTGTAACTTGATAGCGCGGTCAAAGCTGAGAACAGCTTTCTCATACTTCCCTAAATCACATAACGTCAAACCACGATTGTGCCACGCGGTTGTTCCGTTTGGATTAAACTCGATTGCACGCTCAAAACTATTGAGTGCTTCGTTATAACGTTCTAACTTACCAAGAGCTATCGCTCGGTTATGCCAAACCCAGCAATCATCGCTTTTGAAAGTTAACATTTGATCAAAACAAACAATAGCTAGTTCGTGTTTACCTAAAGACCCTAATGCAAAGCCCTTTTGGAATAAGGCTTCGGGATATTCTGGCTTGCATCGCAGCGCTTTGTCAAAACTTGCTATAGCTGCTTCAAACTTTTCAGTCTTGTTACGGCGCAGTCCTTGCTGGAAAAAAAATTCTGCTTCCAGGTTTAGGGACAACTTAAAAGAATTTGGCATCATACCTTAGGATGATTTTTCAACTCACATTCCCCAAACAATAACACGTCTTTATGGGTAAATTGTTAACCTTCGATAAAAAATCTTAAATTATATCTGTTTTTGGTAGTAATAAATACATTTACAAGAGTTAAGAGTGATGGATATTACCAGTTCCATGAAACAAGGCTAATGTGATGTAAAGATATATAAAGTAAAATAAGTGTAAATTCTCAGTATAACCAAAACTACTCATGGCAAAAGCAACTTGGAACGGCGCCGTTCTTGCGGAAAGCGACAAAACTGTAGTCGTCGAAAACAACCATTATTTTCCTGCTGACGCAATTAACAAAGAATATTTTAAAGACAGCGATACTCACACAACTTGCTCATGGAAAGGTGTTGCGAGCTATTACAGCATTGAAGTTGACGGCCAAGTTAACAAAGATGCTGCCTGGTACTACCCCAGTGCAAAAGATAAAGCCAAACAAATAGAAGGATATGTAGCTTTCTGGCGTGGTGTCAAAGTCGAAGCTTAAAAGTGCTGAGTTGAAAGTGCTGAGTGCTGAGTATAGTTAGGAGTTAGGAGTTAGGAGTTAGGAGTTAGAAATAAAAACTTAGCACTCAGCACTCAGCACTCAGCACTCAGAACTCAGCACTCAGAACTCAGAACTCAGCACTCAGCACTCTTAACTAATTTTAAAAGCGCCTACTGTTTTCTGTAGTTGTTGCGAAATTGCTACTGTTTGTTGTAATGAGTGTGATACTTTTTGCGATGATGCCGTTGTACGCTGCGATGTTAAGGCGATTTGTTTGACTAGTGTACTTACTATTTGTGATGTTTGTAATTGCGAATCTGTAGCATTAGAGATTGAGTTTACTAGTAAGTTTACTTGACGCGATACTTCCAAAATCTGAGCAAGACTGTATTTTGCGTCTTCTACTACTCGCGTACCCTCTACTACTTGAGTTGTTTCTAATTCGATAACCTGCACTAGTTCGGTTGCTTCTCTTTGAACGTTTTCTAAAATGTTCTCTATTTCTTTTGTCGCAGACGATGAACGTGCAGCAAGTTCACTGACTTCTTCTGCTACCACCGCAAAACCTTGTCCTTCTTCACCTGCACGTGCTGCTTCAATACCCGCATTAATGGCTAAAAGATTTGTTTGGACGGCAATTTGATTGATTAATGATACTACACGCGAGATTTGCTGCGTTGATTCTCCTAAAAGCTTCACTTTTTTAGCTGTCTCACCTACTGTTTCTCGTAAGTGCATTATTTTTTGAACTGTACGGTCAATTGCTTTTTCGCTTTCTTCTGCGTTTTGCGCTGCTAATGAAGCTACTGTTGATGCTTGACGCGCTGAAACAGCGACATTTTGCATTTCTAAAGTCATGCTATCAACTGTTTCAAGTGTGATATTAATTTCTGCTGTTTGTTCGAGTGCTTCTTCTGCAAGCTGTCGAATTTCTCCTGAGTTGGAACCTATTGCCTCATTGACTTGGGTTGCTGTTGCTTTTACTTTCGTGACAATATCACGTAAACTTTCGACGATGGAGTTAAAAAAGTCAGCGACAGTTCCGATTTCACCTTCGCTAACATCAGCACGCACTGTTAAATCTCCACTCACTGCACCTTCAACATCTTGGAGAAGCTCCATAAGCTGCATCTGAAGATTTTCTTTTTGTCGTCGTTCTTCAACAGAAACTGTTTCTGCTATTATTCGTCCTTGTTGAACTTGTTGTAGTAGTTGAGATTGTTCTAACGCATAACCAATTTGAACCGCAACTTGTTTAAATAGATTTATTTCGCTGTCTTGCCACGGGTGTGCATCTTCACATTGGTGTGCTATGAATAAACCATATAGCTCTTTATTTACAAATACTGGCGCCAATAAGTATGCTTGGACATTAAATTGTTGTAAGTGCTTGATACAAGTTTGGCTCAAACGCGGTGTATTGGAAACAATATCTACATTATTAACGGTCTTAATGCTACCAATTGGTAAATCTTCTATATTCTCCTTAATATCATAAGGATTTTTTATACTTATTCCTAAAAGTGTGTTGGATTTCTGGTCAACTGACTCTGCAACCACTCGACTTTGCCATTCATTTAAACTATAAAACAGCGTTCTTGCAACTTGCATTGCTTTACGTGTATTTATTACAGCGACTTTTAGAATTTTCTCACTGTCGAGTGATTCGCGTATTACTGCTGTAATAGCGTTAAGTTGTAACGCTAAATGTGCTTCGTTTTCTCTTTGTTGAATTTGTGTATAAATTTTGTCAGCCATTGTGTTGAAGCTGACTGCTAATTCGCCAATTTCATCTTTTGCGAAAATTTGCGCTCGCGATGTTTCAATATCTTTATGATTTCCAGTAGTTACACTATCTGCAAATTTTTGAGCAGCAGTTTTAAGGTTATCAACTGGCTTCACTATTGAGCGTCGTAATATTATTATACAGGCGCCAACTAGTATTAAAGCAATAAATACTGTTAGCAATTGCTGGAATAAACTTTGCATTAGCAAGTTATTCAGTGATGACTCTGGTGTTCCTCTAACTAAAATAGCTGTTGAATTATCGTAAATAGCTTGCTGATCGTCTGTATTTTCAATAATTTTACTAGGAATCGCTTTAAAAGCCATTGTATAACTTTGGGCGCCTATATTCATTCTTCCAGTTATAACTTGACCATTAGGAGATTTTGCAGCAGCAGTAAGTAATGACTTGCTCTCAATAGGCAGTTCAACATTCGATAAAGCTTGGTTAATATCTTGAGACTCTCCTTGATGAAGCGAACTAGCTAAAGTAAAGTCTCCATTTTGTTTTTGAAAATAAACTGCACTATAACCACCTCTAGTTGCTTGTAGAGTTTGTTTAGCAATTACACTTTTACCGTTGACAATATCTCCTGATACTAAAGCACCAATGACAGTTTGATTCACTGGGTCTTTTACGGGTGTGACTGTGTAACGAATGAGAGCGTCTTGATTACTAAACCCCGTTGGTAAGGGTGGTGCTTCTTTATTTAGTTCAGACCAACTCACAACACGAGATGCTTTAATCTGTTTAGAATTATTTAAAACTTCGCTAACTAAATTATCTGGATTAAATTCTTCACCTGTTCGGTCAGTATTGGCATTTGCAATAATCTTTAAATCTTTACCTACCAAGGTTGCGTATTCAATTTGTCTAGCTTTGACTTCATTTCTTAAAATTTGCTTTACTTCCGACTGAGAACTTAGATTTAGTAATCTACCGGAATTATGAAATTTAGTCGCACTAATTAATGCCTGGTTATCTGACTGTCCACGAAACCCAAGCCCCATTTGATTAACTTTGATATTATAGTTGATATCGGTAACAGCAATTTCTGATTTTGCTTGCTCGAGTACTTGACTTCGTAAGCCTTGAGTAATAATTAGCGTGGCGCCCATTCCTATACCTAGGATAGATACCATTTCGCAAGCGATTAACGCTATCATTTGCTTACGGCTAATTGGTAAGTTATAGAAATATTCTAAAATGGGTGACCTTTTTTTATTTAATGATTGTTCTGTTTTGTACATATTATAATAGTATTAATTACGCGAAGAAACCGGGTTTCTAATGTTGACTACTAATTTACCGTAATTACCACAAAAATGATGTATTGATGATAACCCATACAAACAAAAATGTAGAGACGCGATATATCGCGTCTCTACACAATTTGGGATGTTATTAATTATTTAGTTGCACCCGCCATTGGAAAAATAATTTCTTCCAAAGTTCTTAGTAACTCTTGCTCGTTGTATGGTTTTGAAAAGTAAGCACGGGCGCCTAATTGAATTGCAAGTTGACGGTGTTTATCGCTACTTCGCGATGTCAACATGGCTACAGGTATACCTTTAAAATCAGTATTGGCTTTTACACGTCCTAGGAACCCATAACCGTCAACACGTGGCATTTCAATGTCGCAAATTACAGCTTGAACTCTTAAACCTGTTTGAAGTTTTTCAATTGCATCTTGCCCGTCTTTTGCTTGTTCTACTTTGTATCCGGCTTTTTCAAGAGTTAAGGCAAGGAAACGACGCACGTTTATTGAGTCATCAACAATTAAAATTGTACCTTTTTGGTTTTTTGGTGGTGCGGGTTTTTCTTCAACTGAGTTCAAGAAAGGAGTTTTTAACCGTGCAGATGGTAACTGTTGGTTCCGAGGTGTACGCTCACTCGCTGCAATGGCATATAATAGCTCACTTGCGTTGACTAAAGGTACTACTCTTCCATCACCTAAAATTGTACAGTTGTTGAAACCTGGAGGTAATGGAATATTTCCTTCTACTAAACGTATCGCAACTTCTTGTTCTCCCCACGTTTTGTCTAGCTGTACAGCTACAGGTTGGTTGTTACCCCGAATAATTAATACTGACTCGGCATTAATTGCAGGCGCCGTTTCTAAGTTAGGGTTATCAAAGCGAGGACAGTTAAACTCTAAATATCTACCCAGACGCACTAATGGCAGCATATTACCCTGCCAGTTAAGAACTTCTCCATTTCCCATTGGATATACTAAGTCTTCTTGTGACAAGAAAATTTCTTCTACTACATCGGTAGGGAATGCTAATAACATGCGGTTACTTTCTACAAGCAGCACTCGCGCGACGGAAAGGGTAAATGGAACAGAGAGACTAAAAGTAGTTCCCTCACCCAAACTTGTATTAACTTTAACATCGCCTCGAACTTGCTTTAGGTTATTTCTAACTACATCCATGCCAACACCGCGACCCGAAAGAGCGGTAACTTGCTCGGAAGTACTAAAACCAGGTTCAAAAATTAATGATAGTAACTCTTCTTCTGTGGCAGCAGTAAGTAATGCTTCATCTAACCCCATCGCTAAAGCACGGTTGCGAATTTTAGCGAGTGGAATGCCACGACCATCATCACGTATTGTAATAATAGTACGGTTGCCTTGGTGTGTAGCTTTAATTTCGATTGTTCCCTGCTCAGATTTTCCAGCTGCTACCCTCGAAGCGGGGTCTTCAATACCGTGGTCGAAAGCGTTTCTAACTAAGTGCATTAAGGGGTCGTTCAACGCTTCTAGTATGCTACGCTCGATTAAAGTATTTCCACCTTCTATTTTTAATTGAACGTTTTTGCCATATTCAATACACAAGTCCCGCAACGCACGCGGAAAACGGTCTAATACGTCCGAAAGTGGACGCATTCGCACTTGAGTTAGTTTACGTTGGAGTTGTTTAGAAGTTTTATTGAGTTTACGAGAAATATTATCTGTATCATCAAGACTTAACTGTAAGTCAGTTGTTACTTCTTGCACCTGAACTATGGTTTCCATTACCTCTTGCGATAATAGATTAAGCTCGTTGTAACGATCCATTTCCAAAGCATCAAAGCGATGTTCAATACTTTGCACCTCTGTACCATCTGCAAATTCCAAACTTTCTTCGAGTTCTTGGCTGGCAACAAAGTAAGAAGGAACTTCGGATATTACTGTTGGTGATGTATTAAAGTACTCAGATGCTCTTGTGGAAATTTTATCGTATGCTGCACGTAAGTACTGGTTTTCACGCTCTAGTACTTGAACTCGTTGGTTAAGGTTACGAACTAATTTACGTAAACGTTCGAGTTGTAAATTTAAACCATTTCTTTGAATAACTAGTTCCCCAAACAAATCGTTGATTTGTTCAAGCTGCTTACTAGGAACACGCACTGTGTTTTCTTGGTCACGTTCTCTAGCTTTTTCGGGTTGCTCAACTTTACGCTCTGTACTCTCACCGAGGTTTTGTAGCTGGTAATCTTGATATTCGTCACCTATAATGCTAGATGCATCTGCGGTTTCGATTAATTGCACTTCCTCAAATTCTGCTGCTGCACTTTCAATTGCAAATGCTGCTTCTAATGCTTCAAAATCAGTATGTAAAATTTCGTCGTTTAGCCAATTTGACTCTATTTTACTAACTGCTGTTTCTGCGGCGCCGATGCGGTCTGGAATTTCTATAGAAATTTCTTCTAGAGTTGACTCGACATGCTCAGTATCATTTATAGCTGTAACTATATCAGTGCTAGCAGGAGTAACTTCTTCTAAATCAAGTTCTACGGGTAAACTATCGAGTTGATTAGTTAAAACTAGCGCTTGCGAACGGCGCCATGATAAAAGTGCAGCACGGGCAATAGTAGAAATATGGGCAGGGTCGGCGTATTCTAAATGATGTGCCACTGACTCGCATAAACGGCTAAAAGATTCGAGTTGTAACATCTCCCCTAACCCACCCAACTCAGCAGCCATAATGCTGACTTCTTCTAATAAGCTTTCGGGTTGGTTGTCTGCCAACATCGACTCAAGACGCTCTAAACAACCTTCCACCTCAGTCTGAAATAATAGGGGAATTATATCTTGCCCATCTTCTGATGACAGGATAGTAGAAGCATCTTCTTCGCTTGGGTCACCTAAACGCTCGTGCAACTCATCGAAAACAGGGTTACAAAAAGTTGCTAGCCATTCTGAGTCTAAAGTGGCGCCCTGTGAATGTAAATCGACGATTTGACGCAGCCAATCAACACCTGTTAGCAACAAACTTTGAAGCTCGGTATCAACCGAAACAGAATTTCGTTTTGTTTTTAAAACTTTAAACGAATCTTCTATTCGGTGTGCTAAATCGCTTAACACACGAAACCCCATCATTCCTGCTCCACCTTTAATTGAGTGGGCAGCTCTTAGTGCCGCATTGATTTTATCAATATCAATTCGGTTGCTGTCGATTTCAAGAAGAACTCCTTCGAGCGTATTCAGATAATCCGTCGCTTCTTCCAGAAACTGCATCTGGATTTCATGCTCTTTATCCTGTGACATGATTACTAGCCCTTAGTCATTAGTTATTGGTTTTTTTGTTATCTGTTTATTTTTTTTTCGGATAATAAGTAACTGGTATTGGCTAATTAATTTAGCCTAGCTTTAGATTAAAACCATTAGCTAGCTTTGGGTTATTTGTGTAAAAGGTTATAGTGAGTAACATATCTCCTAAACTAGTTAATAGCTAATACTAACAGGGATGCAAGAACTATCAACTACAAACTATTAATTTTTGCTACCACACATAATCTCTGGCTACATTTGTGCCTTATTTAAAGACTAACCCAAAGCACCTGTTACAAGCGGATGCCCACTATTAACCATTAACTAATTGACTTTGAAGGTTCCGACGGTTGATTGTAGTTGCTCAGATATTGCCACTGTTTGCTGTAATGACTGGGAAACTTGGCGTGAGGAACTACTAGTACGTTGGGAAGATGCAGCAATTTGCTTCATCAGTTCGCTAACCGTGCTGGAAGTCTCTAATTGCGATGCCGTAGCATTTGATATAGATTGTACCAAAGCATCGATTTGACGTGATACCTCTAAAATTTGATTCAAGCTTGATTTAGCATCTTCTACAATATGAGTTCCTTCTACAACTTGTGTGGTTCCCAGTTCCATTGCCTGTACAACCTCACTGGTTTCGCGCTGAATATTTTCGACAATTTGCTCAATTTCTTTTGTTGCTGCTGCTGAACGTGCTGCTAGTTCTCCCACCTCTTCAGCTACAACAATAAATCCTTGACCTTCTTCTCCAGCGCGAGCTGCTTCGATACCAGCATTGATAGCGAGTAAGTTCGTTTGCATTGAAATTTGGTTAATAAGTGCCACAACTCGCGAAATTTGCTGCGTTGACTCACCCAAACGCTTAACTTTTTTCGCTGTTTCTCCGACTGTTTCGCGTAAGCTCAAGATATTTTGCACTGTCATATCCATCGCCATACCACTCTTTGTAGCTGTATTTCGTGCTGTGTTAGTCACATGCGCGGCTTTTTGAGCGTTTTGGGCGACTGCTTGCATGTCTCTTGTCATGCTATCAACTGCGCTGAGAGTACGATTTATTTCGGCTGCTTGTTCGAGTGCTTCGTCAGCAAGTTCATTTATGGCACCAGAATTAACGTTAATCGAATCGTTAACTTTTATTGCTGTTTGTTGAACTTGGGTAACAATCTCACGCAAACTCTCAACAATCGAGTTAAAGAAGTCGGCGACGGTGCCAATTTCTCCAGCAGTAACATCCGCGCGTACAGTTAAATCACCACTAGCGGCGCCTTCAACTTCGCTAAGTAGTTCTAGAAGTTGCATTTGTAAGGCTTCTTTTTGATGGCGTTCGTCTTCAGTGCTTTGTTCGGCAACCATTTTACCTTTTTCGACGGTTTCTAGAAGTTGAGCTTGTTCAAGAGCGTAGCCAATTTGAATACCAAGTTGCTTAAACAATTCAACTTCTGATGCTTGCCATTGACGAGGACTGTCACAGTGGTGAGCGATAAGCAACCCAATCAATTTACCTTGCTTGATTACGGGTGCAATTAAATTAGCTTTGACTGCGAATTTCTCAAGCATTTTAATGTAGCAAGCCGCATTTTTCAAACCTGGGTCGTCGTAGATGTTATTAATAACCCGAACTCGTCCATCTTTATAAGTTTCTGCATGTCTCTCGCGGAAACAGGGGTCATCAATTTCTACACCCATCATTTTTGGGTAACCTGCTACAACAGACTCAGAAATAATTTCTCCTTCTAGAGTTTGTAAGTCGAACTGGTAAAAAACCACTCGGTCAACTAATAATGCTTGACGAATTTCTCGAACTGCGGTTTTTGTAATTTCATCGTATATAAGTGTTTGCCGCATTCGTAATGTAATTTCAGCCAAAAGCGTTGCCCGTTCAGCATCCAACTCTTGTTTTTTCAACAGAGCTTGCATTTGCTCTGCCATTTGATTAATATTGGCGCCTAAAACACCTAATTCATCACCACGCTCAACTTCCAAGCGTGTATCTAGTTCCCCTTCTCCTAACCTGGCAACTGCAGCTGTTGCATTTAAGATTGGTTCCGTTGCACGTTTTGCGAGTAAGTAAGCAAGAATTGCTACAAGCAATGCAGTTAACCCAGTACCAATAACAGTAGTTAATAATAACTGACGCTGTGCATCAAATGCTGTTGCTTTGTTGGTTGCCAATACTGCTTTCCATTTTAAATCGGGTAAACCTTGAATAGCTGTTGTAGAAGCAGAGCTAACAACTTCGTCTCCACCCAATTTCTGAGTATTGATATTTTTACCAACTTGGTCTTTTTTACTTGCGACAAAAACTTTTCCATTCGCGTCAGCAATACTATATCTTCTACCTGTCCCCCCATAGTTTTGAATTACATTCTCTAATGATTCGACAGGCATTCTTGCTTTTAAAATTGCAACCGTTTCATTACTTGCATTATCCTTGACAGGAGATAAAGTATAAATACTGAGTTTGTTTGATGATGGAGATAATTGAGGCTGGCTGATGTAAGGGCGGTCGTCTCGTTTAACGGCTTTGATGTAATCTCTATCGCCAAGATTTGATGGTATTACACTGCCTTTAGATTGTACAATGACGTTGCCTTCCAAATCTACAACGGCAATGCTGTCATAAACTTTACTCGTCTCAGCAATTTTATCTAGAACGACTTGTTTTTCTTGAGTAGAAACTGATTCGCGAATTCTTCGATTTGCAAAAATTGGTAAGTTTGCCAATACTTGAACATTAGAATAACGTTCAACCATAAAGCGGCTAACTTTATCGGCTAAACCTTCAGTTTCTGACTGCTGCGACTGAGCAAATTTATTCTCAATTGATTTACTAGCAATCAAGTAAGATAAAATTCCAAATCCTAAAACAGGAAGAGTTCCAATTGCAATTGCAATAATTGTTGCCTTGGTTCGCAAACTTAGCTGTCTAAATTTTCCTGTCACAGAGTTCTTAATATTATGATTAGAAAAATTAGATTCCTGAGAATACAATATGATTTTATTATTATCTATGCCTCTATTAGATTCTGTAGGCATTAACGATTTATTTTTAGTATCGCTGCTCTTTGCAGGCTCAGTTTTATTAAACATAAATAATTTCCCTCAAATAAATTATCGAGAACACCGAATCTTGGAAACAAATCATTTTACAAACTAGCCGTTCATTACAATAGATGCACATTTTACGAAAACGAAGAAACCAGGTTTCAACACATTCATTGTCGCAGACAAATAGTTATTTTATTACAGAAACCTGGTTTCTAAAAGTGAGGGAAAGGGAGTAAAGGCTTCTCCTTTCTCCCCCACGACAACATCGCTATTAATTAAATTAATCTGTTTTTAACGCAGAAGAATGTACAATTGCGTGAGCATCTAACACTAATAGCGTTTCTTGCTGTTGTATAACGCAACCGCGTAAATATGGAACTAAGCTTGATGCAACTTGTCCAATTGGCGAATGGATTTCATCAGGAAGAAATTTGACAGTGCCAATAATGTCATCAACAACTAAGCCTAATAATAGCGAATCAACTCGTATAATAATTACGCTGTACTGACGCAATCGAGTTTCTATAGACTCTAAATTGAGTATTCTTGGTAAATCAACTACCCAAACTATGCGACTACGCCAATTCATCAACCCCAAAATACACTCTCGCATTCCCGGCATCGAAGTTACTGACTCAACAGGCACTACAATAGCTTCTTGAGTATGAAGCATCGAAATAACCGCAGTAGTTTGCTGGTTAATGTGAAACTTGAGATAGCCGTCTCCTAAGCTAGTTAAGTTTTCTGTTGTCGAGAGTGGAAGTTTCGGATTGTTCATATATTAATTACATTGCAAGTGATTTTATAGCTAGCAGCAGTTCGTCGCGCGTGTAAGGTTTAGTCAAATAAGCATCTGCACCTTGTCGCATTGCCCACAAACGGTCAATCTCTTGGTTTTTAGAACTGCAAACAACAATTGGTACGTTTTCTGTGTTAGGATTTCGCTTGAGCGCGCGGCACAGTTCAAAGCCGCTCATTCCAGGCATTACTACATCGGTTACTATCACATCAGGCTTTAGAGTCGAGACTTTTTCCAAAGCTTCTTTGGCGCCAGTTGCTTGAATAACTTCGTAGCCACTTTCTTTGAGATAGTGACTCATTAACTCTAATTCACTAGGAGAATCTTCGACTATTAAAATTGTGCTTAACATTGTAAGAGTCATATTAAATTCCCTCAAATAATAATCGAATTGTATAAACAAATTTGATAAATTTAATTTATATTTGGGAATTAATCCCAAATAGCTAAAGCTTAAAAATTAAATCTAAGTGATGTGTTTGAAAACCATTTTCAATAACTCCGATTGAGTAAATGGCTTTGTCAAATAACCACTAGAACGTACCATCTTGGCTTTGGCGCGGTCAATAAAGCCCGTTCGACCTGTAACCATTACTATTGGTATATCCTTAAATGATGAATGTCTTCGCAAAAGCGAACACAACTCATACCCGTCTAAATTCGGCATTTCCACATCCAGCAAGATTAAATCGGGCTTACTGCGAAGAATTTGCATTAAAGCTTTTACTGGGTCATTTATCATCACCACCGCAAAAGTACTTTCATCCAAAAACCGCTTAATCGAGCTTAAAACAGTTAGACTGTCATCGATACAAGCAACTGTGTACACTTTTTTACGAAGTTGCTTGGTTGAATACTGGTTATTACCTCCTATAGTGTTAGTTTCTACATTTATATTATTGTCATTCCTGTCATAAGTATCTGTAGTATGAATGCTGCTAGATACTTGCTGGCTATCTTCGTTTTTTGACTCATCATCATATCGTGGCGCCTGTTTTTGCTCCTCTATATGGGTAATTACATCAGGGGCAGAATAGCTGTAGCGACTTCGTAATTGTCTTTGACATTGTTCAACCAAAGTTCTTAAATCTAGATGACAAAACTTAGGAAGGTCATCTAAAGCTGTTTCGCGACTAAACTCGTAACTACCCTCTTTCAACGTTAGAAACGACTCTAATACTTCGAGCGCTAATTCCTCAATCAATACAGATGCTTGCTCTCTCGTCATGTAATCACGATTAACTAACCAACAAATAGCTTGATAGTCAGCTTGTGCAATCGATTGATTAATGTGTTTCGGCTCGAATAATAATCGCATCTGCATTCGAGTCGAGCGATTCAAAGTAGGTATTTGTCGAGCCAAACGCTCTAAGTGTCCATCAAGCCAATCAAACAGTTGATTTGAGTATGAGGCATAGGTAAGTTTACCCTCCTCAAGATAAAGCGACCAAGAAATCGCACCAGTCAATACTTTCAAACAGCCAGTTGCACGGCGACTAGTTAACTGCGCTAGCAACGATAGTGGGTGTAGCTTCTGAAATACCCTATAACTATCGAGAGGAGTTGTACTCATTGTATCTGCTACCTAAACTTCATTTGATAGGTATAATCGAAATTTTTAATCATCGCACCCACTACTTCAGTAAATTTGGACTGTTTGTATATTAAACTACAAATATCCTTATTGGGGAAAAGTGGTAGAACTCTCTACCAGTAACCTTCTCACCCGACTCAGCATAACAATTATTTATTAGCTTGAGTGAATTATCTAGTTATCTATACTGAGCCTACCAAACATTTGAACACAGTTGCTAAAAAATCTGTAAAGACTAAATGAAGTCACTCTCCTCTATGTAAACTTTAGTTAGATGTTTTCGCGATAACACTGTATCAAGTCGCAATGATTAGAGCTACTTTTTCAGTGTTAGCACTTAAGTATAAAGCATCATTATCTAACAATGCAAACACTTGCTTCCTTTTTATCAATCATAAGCACTTTTACTATCTATGTTTTTATTTTTACAGCACTGAGTCATATTTACCTTTGTATATTTATTTTCTAGAGATTTTTATTCAGTAAAATTAAAGACTATGGAATTTAAATCAATATAAAGTTTTATTTTATACAATCTTAAAATACTTCGTTGCTCAGGTTAAGTTATTGTTCAAGTTAACAAGCATGAAGTATCAATTAAGAAAATAATGCTCATATCAAAATTATAATCAATCGTCTAGACTTGACTTAACATCTGTTTGTGTTTTTTCAGACAATATTTTCTGTATTTGTATAAACTTTGCTACTTGTTATTTTTTTTAGTCAGGTGTAATAAAATCTTAGAAACCGAGTTTCTTATTACAATCTGTAATCAAAATTACAATTTAGCCTAGAAACCCGGTTTCTTGTTGTTTACACAATAAAACCTGGCAGTCAATGTTGCCAGGTTTTAATGTTTTTTAACTTTATGCGGATGAAAGGACTTGAACCTTCACACCTTACGATACTAGAACCTAAATCTAGCGCGTCTGCCAATTCCGCCACATCCGCATCAGTTATAAATAATAACACAATAAAAATGAAATGGGAATACTAAATTACAAATTTCCCAAAATTAAGAAATATTACCGGATGGCAACACGAGGCAAACGGTGTTTGAAGGAGCAGAGAATTTCCCAAGATATGGTGTTTAGCTCGTTTGCCCAGTCGTCGGCAGTAATTTGTTCGTTTTGGTCTTTACCCAATATGGTAACGATTTCGTTTTCTTGAATATCTGGGATGCTGCTGATATCAAGCATAATTTGGTCCATCGTAATGGCGCCTATTTGAGGAACGCGCTGTCCTCTAATTATCACCTGCATCTTATTGGACAAATTACGGGGAATACCGTCAGCGTAACCAATGCCAACCACGGCAATACGCATATTGCGAGAAGCTACATATTTATAGCCATAGCTTACACCAGTTCCAGCTTCAATTGTTTTGACTTGGGTAACGCGGGCTTTGACTTGTAGAACAGGTTTAAGATTTACATTATGCAAATGCTCTGCTGGGTAATGTCCATAAATAGCTAACCCAACTCGCACCATATCGTAATGTAGTTTCTTACTAACGAGTGTTGCGGCACTATTGGCAAAGTGCAAACTGGGTATTGTGATACCACTAGCTTTAATTTGGGCAATTGCAGCTTCAAACCGTTCATGCTGAAGGTTCATAATGGTAGAGTCTGGACTGTCAGCAGTTGCTAAATGCGAATAAATACTCGCGATACGTAAGCGAGGTAAGCGAGTTACCAACTTAACGAATTCCCCAGATTCTTGCCAATTAGTTCCTAAACGCGACATTCCTGTATCTAGCTTGATATGTACAGGTAATGAAGAATTATAATTAATCGCTTCCAACGTATTAGAAAAAACTAAAGCTTGTCTGGGACTACACAACGTTGGCTGAAGTTGCCAATTCGCAATAGCGTGTATTTGTTCAAAGGTTTGTGCGGCGCCTAATAGTAAAATCGGTGCAGTAATTCCAGCTTCGCGCAGTTGAATACCTTCTGGAACTGTGGCAACTCCTAACCAACTGGCGCCAGATGATAACGCGACTTTAGCTATAGTAACCGCTCCATGACCATAAGCATCAGCTTTAACGACCGCCATTAACTGTGTCTGTGGTACCAGCAACTTCTTTAACTGCTTAACATTATGCTCCACGGCGCCTAAATCAATTTCCACCCAAGCACGTTGCTGCATCCAAGAATAAGTATCTCTTTCCTGATGAGCAATACCCAGAAACTGCTCATTACTCAACATATCCATATAACTCCTACACACCACACAATCACGTCACCCAAAGTGAATGAATATTACTTGAATATACAAATCACTCCCAGCAACTCCGAATAATTTGGAAGTTTAACCCTCAAAACCAAATTCGGGCAAGAGCAAAGGGGTATATAACTGTAACAATCTGTGACAAATCCTCAATCTATATAAAAATATTTTTACGACAATACATGTAATAAAAATTACATAATGTTTTTATGGATAATTGCGTAACAAGTCGCGTGACTGCGAATGTTGAAGCTAAAGCCAATCAACACTATGGGGCTGGAGTTGTATCTAAAATATCTTAATCTTTAAATCTATCTCAGTCTTTCCCAGCTTTTAAAGTCACTTGTTGTATGTATAAATTGTGCTACTCTGGCGAACTGGGTTATATTTGTGTTAATATATGTAAAACTAATACCTTGAGCTTTGATCAATGGGGAAGGTCTTAGTATTAAACGCCTCTTACGAACCGCTTAACATTACAAGCTGGCGCCGCGCTGCTATCTTGCTTATCAAGGGTAAAGCGGAACAGGTTGAGCATAATGGTAAATTTCTTTACGCTGACTTCCCACTGCCTACCGTCATTCGGTTGAGGCACTATGTCCGCGTACCTTACAAAGAAATTCCCCTTACTCGTCGGAACTTATTACATCGCGATGGTCACTGCTGTCAATACTGCGGTTATTCCGGAGATGAATTGACGTTAGACCACGTTATTCCGCGCTCCCGTGGTGGTGGAGACAGTTGGGAAAACATTGTAACGGCGTGTGTTCGCTGCAATGTTAGAAAAGGCAGTCGTACACCACAAGAAGCTAATATGCCTTTACGGCATACACCAAGAAGACCTTACAGCAGTCTTTATTTTGAGGTAAGCAAACACCTTAAAACAGGAACGCATAAGGAATGGCAAAAATATGTAATCGGTCTCTAATACTACAACACTTTGTTAAGAAATGTAAAGTAGTGGAGAGCAATCGATAACGTTCGCACAGAATGCGAGTTGAGCGACGAACTTTTAGAGTTTAGCAGAGAAAATCGTCGTAGGCAACTCCTGTGTTGAAATATTTTTAGTTTGGCGATATTTGGCGCGTCTTCTGGAGGCGCCTAGTTCACTCTTGTAATTGACTTATTGCCTAAAATATATATTAAAGGGTTATCGTGCTTAGGTTTGGTGCGATAGATATAGTGCTGTCGAGCGATATTGCATAAAAAGGTCAGTCTAAATGTATATTTAACTCAAGCGCAGTGATGTATAAGACTGGCATAATAGATGGTGCCAAGCTTAAAAATTTTTGCGAAAATTATAAGTGTGTGGCGATACATAGTGACTGACGATGTCACTGGTGGTAATTATTTTATTAACAGAGATAAGGAGCCTCACCAAATCAAAAACAAATTTTATATGCAACTAAACTCTTCCCTTTCTCAGCTTGAGAGTCTCACCTTGACAAACGATTCACATTCTGAAGAGACAGACCTAGACATTGAACCCCTGGTAAGGCAACCGACTAATGGAGCAAACACTGAAAGTGCTTTTGTCGGACAGCAGCGCAATAACTATCTAGCGTACCAGAAATCAGAAGAACTACAGCAAACGTTAATGGGGCGCCGACATGAGCGTCATTTAATAGTATTGCAAGATTTTCCTGACCCAGATGCGTTGTCATCAGCTTGGACTTACCAGTTAATAGCCCAGCAATACGATATCAAGTGTGAAATAATTTACGGGGGCACGTTAAGTCACCAAGAAAACATCGCATTAGTCAAGCTAACGGGTCTACCAGCACAACGTTGGACTCCACCAACGCTAAAAACAAAAGATTTATCACTTTATCATGGCTTTGTATTAATCGATAACCAAGGAACCACCTCGCAGTTATTATCGGCAGTTGTCCAAGCCAAATTGCCGCTTGTAGCAGTTATCGACCATCACAGTTTGCAAGGAGAACTTAAGTCAGAGTTTACAGATATACGTCCTTCGGTACGAGCAACCGCAACAATTTTTACTCAGTACTTACAAACAGGGTTACTAACCCTTGACAATAGCGTCAGTCAACATGTTAAATGTGCTACTGCCTTAATGCACGGCTTGCGTTCTGATACCAATCGGTTAATGCAAGCGCAGGAGGAAGATTTTATGGCAGCAGCATATTTGAGTAGGTTTTACGATGCTCAACTTTTAAACGCTGTATTACAAGCGAATCGCTCGAAACGGGTGATGGATGTAATTGAGCGGTCATTAAAAAATCGAATCGTTCAAAACAACTTTTCGATAGCTGGAGTTGGGTATTTACGTTATGACGACCGTGACGCAATTCCGCAAGCAGCAGATTTTCTGGTGACAGAAGAGAATGTTCATACTGCTGTAGTGTATGGTATAGTTCACGACGAAGACGAAGAACTCGAAGTAGTTATTGGTTCGTTACGAACAAGCAAACTGACTTTAGACCCCGACGAATTCATAAAAGAAGCATTTGGGCAAGACAGTAGCGGTAGATTTTTTGGTGGTGGACGTACCAGTGCAGGTGGATTTGAAATTCCAATGGGCTTTTTGTCGGGAGGGAACGAAAACTCCGCTTATGCCAGAATGAAATGGGAAGTTTACGACTCGCAAATCAAGCAGAAGTTGTTGAGACTAGTAAACCCAAAGGATAATCCTATTCAGCCTGAATAACATTTTTTTGTAGAGACGTTACATGTAACGTCTCTACACATGTAATAAAGAATATATATATATAGAGGCGTAGGAAAATATTATTATATAAACATGAGAATCCAAGTCAAATTTGCTTCATTATTGTCCCAGTTTAGAGCTTGTCACTGGTGGTTTGGCATTTTGTTATCGATGGCAATGGCCGCTCCTGCTCAAGCATCAGTAATTTTGCGTATCGCAATTGAGCAGAACGTTAACCAAGTCAGAGTCGGTAGTTCTACTACTGCGGTTGTGAAGGATGGTAGTGGTCGGACGCTAGGACAATTACCAGCAAACAGCGCATATTTTGCTCAACCTGTACCTGGAGGTGGAGTTGCATTAGATAAATGGCGTTCAGGTTTGTTTTGGATTGAGCCAACTGCAAAAGGGTATGTTTTTATTGGTGACAAGTGGTATAGAGGCAGAACTTTAGTAGTTCCAACAGGTCAAGGTTTAACAGCAGTTAATTGGATTGATTTAGAAGAGTATCTTTACAGCGTTATTGGTGGTGAAATGGACGCACGTTGGCCCCAAGAAGCACTTAAAGCGCAAGCTATTGCCGCACGGACTTATGCTATTTACAGACGCGAACAAAATCGCAATGACCCCATTTTTGATTTAGGGGACACTCCAGACAAGTGGCAAATATACAAAGGAATAGTAAGTGAATCTCCTAGTACGCTAGATGCAGTCGATAAAACAGCGGGTCAAGTGTTAACTTACAACAACCGAATAATTGAGTCAGTATTTCATGCTTGTTCGGGTGGACATACCGAGAATGTCGAAGATGTTTGGGGCAGAAAAGAACCTTACCTGCGGGCAGTACCAGACTTTGACCAAAATATTCCTGAGTGCAGTTGGCAACGAACTTTTACAGCAGCAGAAATTGGTCAACGTTTTCCTGAAATTGGTAAAGCCAAGCAAATGGCAATAGAAACAGTATCGTCCTTTGGTAGCGTTAGGTCGTTACGTATTGTCGGTGAAAAGGGTACAAAAGTATTGCGTGGTGAAGATGTACGGACAGCACTCAAACTCAGAAGTACCCGGTTTACTGTTGCTAATGCACCTGGTGGTAACTTTTTACTTCAGGGTCGAGGTTTCGGGCACGGTGTAGGCTTAAGTCAATGGGGCGCCTACAATTTAGCATTACAACGCGCAAATCACCTACAAATATTAGCTTATTACTTCCGAGGTGTAGCACTCTCACCTATTAGAGCAAGATAGGAAATAGTGCTGAGTGCTGAGTGCTGAGTGCTGAGTGCTGAGTGCTGAGTGCTGAGTGCTGAGTTGTGAGTTGTGAGTGCAAAGTAGTAATTCCTAACTCCTGATTCTTACTTAGGGACTTCCAAATAAAAAAATCTCCAATATATTCTTGTGGAACGGGCATCCTGCCCGTTAATTTAAAGAAGGCGGGCAAGGATGCCCACCCCACAAGATTATTACCCACAAGATTATTAATTAATCATGTAAAGTAGTAACTCCTAACTCCTAACTCTGCTCCTCAGCACTCAGCACTCAGCACTTTTTACTCTTCCAAACGTTTAACTTCTTGGTCGAGTAAATCAGTTTCTGTGGAATAAGCTAGATTTTCGTTACCGATAAACTTGTTGGCAGCAAACTGTTGAGCAAAGTTGATTTTATTTTGTAACTCTTGGCTAATGCTAGATAGCAATTTGGCGCGAGAAATTCGTTCAGAGTTTCTCTCAGTAATTTTAGTATTACGCCACTGAATCCAAAAGTATCGGATTAGCGGTATCACTAAAAATCCGGTACCGTAAGCTAAAAGCAGCCAGTAAATACCTTGAACAAATCCGACAAGTCCACCTAACTTGGCGCCAACTACACCACCACGTAGTAAACTACCAAGAATTAAGGCGCCTACAAAGTTCGCAATACCCAAACCAGCACTCAGCATAATTTGTCCAGAAGTTGCGGCGCTAAACTTCCATTTCAACTCTTCAAGGTAAGATGCTATAGCATGGCGCCGTTTTTTAACTGCACTTACTTGTAACTCAGGAAAGTAATAAACAATTTCTCCAGAGGGACTAACTTGAGGTTGACCGTTGAACCGTGTCAACGTTGGCAGCATGTAATCTTCGTATTCTTGCTGGTACTTTTCGCCGATATTATCTAGATATGGTGATATTTGCTCTGCCACAACGGCGCCGCGATTTTCACTTATAACTGTAGCAATTTCTTGCCAGCGACGTTCCTCTAAATTCGCATTTGGATTACCATCACCAAACAAGAACGAGAAAACAGCCTCGAAGAAATTTAGCTCGCGCTTCTCACGGCGCCGTTCCCGATAATGACTATCGTAATTAGGACTGAGAAACCACCAAAAATCAGGGAAGTAAAAGAAACTTCCTCCACTAGAACCCCAATCACCACCACTATCACCACCCCCATCGCGGTTAGACATGGCAGTAATTATCAAAAATATAGCAATAGTTATTAAAGCAATCGAAGCAACCAGAAAAATACCGAAAGAAATTCTAATTATGTAAAATAAAATACCCCAAATTTTATTCCACCATTCCTGCAACTTAAGCTTAAAATACTTGTCGCGTAGGATATCACGGAAGTTTTTAGGAAATAAAAATACAATATCACCAGTATCAGCAACTTGTAAGTGACCTCCAGCATCGGATGCAAGAGCTAACAAACCTTGATTGGCTTGTCCAACGTTTAAACCAACTTGGGTTGCCACATCACCAACGGTGACACGGTACCCTAATTGTTCAACAGCCCGCATTATCGAAGGATTGGGAGCCATTTTTTGGTCTCCTGTTAAAATTAACTCTATATCAAGTATAAAGTTTGATTTTCAATACTGTCGGGTAGTTGCTACATAGCATCAACGTGCTTCTAGCTTTTTGACTCGTTGCTCTAACGTATTTACCTGCTGTTTGAGTTCGACTACTAAAGTTGCTAATCTGTCAAACATTTGGTCACGCTGCAACTGCGTTGTTGTTCGACGCGCGGGTGCTGGTAAGGTTGGTGAAGTACGTCCTGGTGATGGGAGTGTACGATTTGTTTGGGCTTCAAGGTTAGCTAAACGAGACTCCAAGCGGTTAAAATCTGCTTGTAGGTTATTTAAGCGAGATTCGATAAGCTGTGATGAGGCGGTTTGGGCAAATAAACCACTCCAAAGTATGATGGCTAAAAGCAATGCCATCATCAACCGTCCAAGCATATTGTTCGGGTTTAGATGATTTTTTTTGGGGAGGGAGTTAATAACTTTAATTTATCGTATTTTAATATTTGAAGCTACATATATATCTTTAGGTCGAATTGTAGATACCTCCAAAATTTATTTGGACATCAATCATAAAATAGTATGAAAAAAACAGCTTAAGTAAGTATTTTCACTTAAACAATTATACGTTAATATCTAATTATCGAATAAAGATTAGTAATTAATTCAAATAAGATTCTTCTAAATTAAATAATTTTTAAACAAAATTAAATTATATTATGAATATTCCAGCATAAAAATTATAGTTTTATACAGGTAATAAAATGAAAAGTATTAGTTTCAATATTAATAGTTTGTGTTTAAAAATTATTCTTGCTTTTACAGGAGTTATCGCAAGTAGTGCCTCAGCTAATGCTCTTACCTTCAACTTTAATTATGCACAAGGAACAACACTAGAGCAAATGGTCGGTTTTGAAATGGCTGGTGGAATCTGGTCATCACATTTATCGGATAATGCAAGTGTTAATATCTACGTCGAGATGACAAACGACTTACCAACAAATGTTATTGGTGGTGCGCTTCCTGGAATAGAAGCAAATCAAACATATACTAACTGGCGGAATAATTTACAAGCAGATAGAAAATCTGCTGACGACAATAGTGTTTTCAACAACTTACAAGATGAAGTAGACAAGTTTACTGCTTATATCGATGGCTTTAAAGTCGATAATAACGAAGAACTGAATATGACTCGTGCCAACGCAAAGGCACTAGGAATGTTGAATGGCAATAACAATGCTCTTGATGGTTATATACTCATGAGTAACTTATCAAGCTTACCTGTGAGTTGGAATTACGATTTTCTGAATAACACCGTTCCCAATAACAAATTGGATTTCTTGAGCGTTGGAGTTCACGAAGTTGGTCATATTCTTGGCTTTGTGAGTGGAATTGATAGACCAGGATGGTTAAGCCAAAAGACGCAATATAACCAGAATAATATAGATGATTTTTATTCCAGCTTAACAGGTACTTTAAACAATGTCACCCCACTGGATATGTTCCGTTATTCACAACAGAGTATTGCAGCTGGAGGACTTTCTGAACATTGGCTCGACCTATCCATCGGTGGTAATCCTTATTTCTCTGTTGATGGTGGTCAAACTTCTTTGGCTTATTTCGCGACAGGAGAAAATACTAGCTTAGGTGGTGATGGTGAACAAGCAAGTCACTGGAAACAGGAAAGTAATGTACTAGGCATTATGGATCCATTACTGAATGTAGGTCAGAGACGAAGTATCACAACTATTGACAGACGCGCAATGGATGCTATTGGTTGGGATTTGGGACAAGGTAATATTAATTATACGACTTTACATGGTCAAGCTAAAGAGCGGCTAGCACAGCGAATAGGTAAAACAGTAGCTTGGCTTGATGCAAACCCCATCGAAGCTGCTCAACTTCTTAGTCAAAATCGCGACCAAGACGTAGCAACGATGATTGACCAAAGCCAAATTTATGAGTGGGGTCCCGTAACTTGTACCCTTGGCCTTCCTGGTTGTTGGCGCCAAGAAGGTTTCTGGCAAAATTATAGCTTGCAAACATTAGATACTCAGGGTAAAGCGGCAAAAACACCAGAACCGTCGTCATTTATTGGCTTGTTCGGGCTTGTTGGGCTGGGTTTGGTTTCTCGAAAAAAGCTGTCACGCCCAAAACAGTCAAACAATATTAATTCATTAAATTAAGTGGTAATACTTATAATGAGAATAATAATAATTACTTTATTTTCATGAATAAATTCCTAGTGTTTGTCCTCATCTCTGGTTATCATTTAGGTTCTTTCGCCAAAGCCGAAATCATACCCGATACGACTCTACCTAGCAATTCCATCATCCAAACGAACGGGAGCGTCAACGAGATAACAGGTGGTACAATCATTGAGAATAAGCTACTCTTTCACAGCTTTGAGAAATTTTCCATTCCCACAGGAACAGAAGCTTATTTCAATAACCCTCTTCAAGTTGAGAACATTTTTAGTCGGGTAACTGGTTTATCAGCCTCTCAGATTAATGGTTTAATTCGGAATAACGGTACTGCTAATTTATTTCTTCTCAATCCCCAAGGCATTATTTTTGGTTCTAATGCTTCTCTTAATATTGGTGGTTCTTTTATCGCTACTACAGCCAACAGTATTCAGTTTGCTTCGGGTAATTTTTTTAGTGCCACAAATCTTCAAGCTCCCCCTTTACTACAAGTTAGTGTTCCTATTGGCTTACAATTTGGCAACAGTGCAGGGGATATCGTTGTGCAAGGAGTGGGGAACAATCTTAGTATTGATTTTGAGACTTTTGCAATTAACAAACAAAATCGCCCTGTGGGACTCGGGGTGGCGCCTGGTCAAACTTTAGCGCTAGTTGGTGGTAATGTTTTGCTAGAGGGAGGAAATCTCACGGCAACAGGAGGACGAGTAGAGGTTGGTAGTGTTAATCAAGAGGGAACGGTTAAGCTGACAAGCACCAATCCAGGATGGGCATTTAGCTATGAAAATATAAATAATTTTAAAGATATTAAACTATCGCAAGCTGCTTCGATTGATACCAGTAGTAATGGTGGTGCAATTCACATTCAAGGTCAGCGTATTAGCCTGATTGACGGTTCGGCAATGCTTGCAAATAATTTTAATGACGGCGCCGCAGGAATTATAACCGTCAAAGGTTCTGAATCAGTAGAGGTTATTGGACAGGCTTCATATAATCCTTTTTATGGCGGTGTATTTACTGATGTTGCTCCGGGTGCTACGGGAAATGGAGGCAATTTAACGATTGAAACCAGGCGCCTATTAGTTGCTGATGGAACTCAAATATCAAGTGGCACATTTGGCTCAGGAAATGCAGGCACTTTAACAGTTAAAGCTGAAAATGTCGAACTTATTGGCGCCACTCCTTTGGGAACAAGTGGTTTGTTTGCGCCAGTTGCCCCAGGAGTTTCAGGAAATGGAGGGAACATTAACATCGAAACTGGACGTTTATTGATTAGTAATGGCGCCCAAATAGTTACCAGTAGCTTTGGACTGGGGGCTTCGGGAAATGCTGGAAATGTAATTGTAAAAGCTTCAGAAGTTGATGTCAGTGGCTCTAGTCCTGGAAATTCGAGCGGTTTATTTGCTAGTGTTCTGCCTGGAGGTACAGGTAATGCAGGCAGATTAATTCTAGAAACTGGAAAATTGCAAGTCAATGATGGTGGATTAATAATAGTCGGGAATAGTGGTTTTGGAAAAACTGGTGAGTTAACTATCCGAGCTTCAGAAATAAATGTAACTGGTTTTAATCAATTCAATCCCAGCCTGATAGAAACTACTGAGGGGTTAGACGGCAGTAGTGATGGAGGGAAATTGACCATTGAGACAGGAAATTTAGAAGTTGCGAATGGTGGTCAAATAGCAACTGGCACCTTTGGTGCTGGAAATGGGGGGGAGTTAAACGTTCGAGCTACTGAGATTCGGCTAATTGGAACTACAGAAAAAGGTCGTAGTGGATTATTTGCAAGTAACCTCATGGGAACTGGAGCGGGAGGTGATATCAATATTGCTGTAGATAAGCTAATTATTAGAGATGGAGCAACTATTAATGCTAGTAATTTTTCTAGCATTAACCCAAATGTTTCGCCAGGACAAGGAACATCTGGAAATATAAATGTACAATCTAAAGTTATTGTGCTTGATAATAAAAGTATTATCACCACAGAAACTTTAGGAGATAAAGGAAATATTAATCTTCAATCTGAAAAAATTCAAATGCTTCGAGGTAGTAAAATTACTACGAATGCACGAGGCGATGGAATAGGAGGTAACATTTTCATCGATACTAATTTTCTCATCGGCGTACCTCGACAAAATAGCGATATTACTGCAAACGCTCAACAAAGTTTTGCTGGTCGAGTTGTAGTTAATGCTAAAGCTATCTTTGGGACAAAATTTCGCCCCTCATTGACACAAGAAAGTGACATCACGGCATCTTCGGAAGCTGGTGTAAAATTTAATGGAATTGTGCAAATTAATATCTCTGATGCAGATTTTTCTCAACAAGGATTATGGATACCGGAATCTACATTTAATGATTCCTCACAGCAAATAGTTGATGGTTGTAGAGGTGATAAGACCAACAGTTTTACTATTGTTGGGCGCCAAGGCTTACCTGAAAATCCCACCACTATAATTCAAGGTCAAGTACTATGGCAAGATTTGCGTATTTTCCCTAATAAAAATAGTAGACGCACTCAGTCGGTGACAGAAAAGCAAATATCGACCATTAACAATCAAGAATTAATTGAATCACAAGCATGGATTAAAAATGTTGATGGTGAGATAGAATTAATCGCAAAGGCTCCTACCACTGTTCAAATTCCTAAGAATCAAGCATCATGCAATTAAATAAATCAACTGTTTGTGGCTTGATTGGCTATAATGCCGATTAAGTTGAGGTTTTCTAGAATTTCTTTAGTTTGCGTAAGTTCAGCACGAGTTATTTGACCAAGACGGGCAATTATTACTATGGCGTTACATAGCGTTGCTAAAATTCGCGCGTCTACTGTATTAAGTATTGGTGGAGCGTCTACTAATATTAGGTCGTAATTTTGCTCAAATTCGTTTAGCAGTTCTTTCATGCGTCGTGAACTTAGTAATTTGACTGTATCTTCGAGTTCTGGGGGACCTGCGGTTAGTACATCTATTGATGGATGGATTGGTTGAATGTAGTTTTTAAATGTTGAGTGTGCTTCATCAACTAGTAAAAGTGATAGTCCCCATTCATTTTGTAGGTCGAGGTATTTATGTAAACTCGGTTCGCGTAGGTTTGCGTCAATAATTAATACGCGATGGTGTGTTCGTGCAGAACTTACGGCAAGTCCTAATGTTACTGTTGACTTTCCCTCACCGAAGTTAGCTGACGTTACCATCAATGATTTATATGGTAAAGGTGAGTTAAGAATATTGATATTTTGATATGCCATATCCAGGTTCTCATGCGATGGCAAAGAAGCTACCGACAAACCCCCCATTCTCGTAATCAGTACTTCAGTACTGTCTTCCAACAGTGTTCGCTTGATTTTATAATCCTTACCTAATTTAGGGACTACTCCCAATAAGCGTAAATTACTAATTCGTCGCAGTTCATATGATGTGTGAATTGAGTCGTTGAGCATTTCTAAGATTAGTGCTACAACAATACCAATTATCGGCGCCGCAATAGCACCGTAACCCAGTATTAATGAGCGACCACTACCAGTATATATTCCACGTTCCGGCGCCTCTAATGTTTGCCACTCAAAACCACCCTGAGCAAGTTTTAAACTTAGCGACTGCTGCGTTTGCATTAATTGTTCAAGGGTTTTACGGTTAGTTTGAACTTCAGGTAGCAAACGATTGTATTCTGCTATCAAACCAGGATATTTGGCTAATTCAGCTTGTAAACGCTTTTCGGAGTTTGATAAACTTTTTTCGTTCGCTTCTAAACCAAGTGCAGTTGTTCGCACCTCTATGACTTCTTCTGCTAACTTAATATCAACTTCTGCCATTTGCCCTTCAGCTAATAATGACTCATTAGCAGCAGATTGCTTTAAAGCTTGACTTATTACTGCGTCAATTTCTGAATTTTTTAGTTGCGAAGCTTTTTTCCCTGTTTGGAAAGTTAACGCACGGGTAACTTCTTGTTTGAGCAATGCTAATTGATTTTCTCGCTGTTGGACTAGTTTCTGTACTACTGGAGAGTCATCTGTGTAGCGAATTCGCTCTCGTGCTAAACCTAGCTCGGTTTTTTGAATTTCATGAAGTAATGTTTGATACCTTGTAGATTGGATTAAGCGCGACGAAATCATAGCACTACTCGGTGATGCTGCTAGTTTATCTTGCAATGCTGCATATCTAGCTTGCACATCTTGTAACTGTGCGCGTGTAGTTTGTAACTGCTTCTGAGTATCTGCCAGATTTTCTAAAAGAATTTTTGATTGCGCTTCTGGGTCAAGTATATTATGTTTTTTACGGAAAGCTTCTAAATTGTTCTCGGCAGTTACAACACTACTTTTTACCTTCGGTAAACGTTCGTTAATAAAAGCCATATCTTTAGCTAATCGCTGTTTCTGCTGTTCAATATTATAATTTTGGTATACTTTAACTAACGTTTGTAGTACCCGTTGTGTTTTGATGGGGTCGTCATTTTTATATTTGATTTCAAATACTTGACTAGGGGTACGGTTTATTCCAGTCCCTGACTCTACACGAGCAACGGTGAGAGGTGATTTTTTACCTTTTATGTCTTCAATTTTAATATCAGGATAATCAGGACGTAGTATTATAACTGCTTTTTCTATTAAGTGATTACTCAGCATTAACTGGAACTGTGCGGTATAGTCTACTACCTCCACATTTGAGTCTGTAAAGTCGCTATTTGCATCAGTTGGGTTATTAGATGATTTTGTGGTATCCAAATTTGGACTGACAAGTAGTTGCATCGAGCTTTGATAATTAGGTTTTGCAAGAAACGCCAAAATACCTGCTGTTGACATAACTGCACTTGCTACACCCAGAATTAAAATGCGGCGCCGGAGTATAATTTTGAATAATTGCCTGATATCAACTGTATACACTCGTTCTTTTTCAACATTATTAATAGCCACAAATAAACCCCTTTTTAATTTTTGTAGGTTGGGTAAACCCAACGTATATTATTAAACTTTTATTTACGTTAATAAACCTCCAAATTTCAATATAGATGGAATTCAATTATAATATTGACTGTTAAAATGTCATCAGTACATAGATAGAATACTAATTATACCTATTTATATCAATACTTATTATTGCATCAGTTAGATGCTCGCAACTTAATTATTTAGCCTTTTCATAATTATGTTTATAATAAACACGACATTGTTTAGTTAAATTTAAATAAATCCCTCTAACCCTATTCTGCACAGGGAAATACAAAACGTTCTTAAATTATTTATATTTATTCTATATTTTATTTGCTCAAAATAATCTATGTAGCAGCAATCTTATTGGTTTTTTATAGAAAAAGATTAAAGATTTTGTAAAGATGGCTGAAGTATTACGGAATATAGGGTGAAATATATGTAAAATAAGCGCTATATAAATGATAGTATATTCTAGAAACAAAAATACATTATTACTATATTATAAACATTCAGCAACACAATACATATGAAGATATCTATTATTACACCAACCTACAATTCTGAAAAAACTATTGAAAAAACTATCTTAAGCGTAATATCTCAGCCACACGATTTTGATGTCGAGTATATTGTGATAGATGGTGGTTCGACCGATAAGACTTGTAAAATCATCAAAAAGTATTCTGATTATATAGATAAATTTATCTCTGAACCAGATAAAGGCGCCTACGATGCAATGAATAAAGGTATAAATATTGCGAGTGGTGATATCATTGGCATTATCAACTCCGATGATTGGTACAATTATGGCGCCGTCCAAATAATTGAGCAAGAATTTGTCGCAAATCCTGATGTGGACGTTTTTTACTCGTCAATTGATAATTATTATCAAGGTGAGTACATCGCAAGGTTCTTTCCAGGAAATTTAGATAAATTACCAATTCGATTTACATTAAATCATCCCTCGTGCTTTATCAAGAAATCAGCATATGAATTAGCAGGGTTATATAATACACGTTATGCAATAGCTGCCGATTATGATTTTATACTACGGTTGTACTTATTGAACTTTAAGTTTCACTGCATTAACACCTCACTTGCTGCATATTCGCTTCAAGGAATGAGTTCATCAACGACTTGGACACGTGCCAAGTTGATATATGAATCTTGGTTAATTAGCCAGCAGACTAATACTTGTTTATATAACTATCATCAAGAGCAACTTCAAGCTTATATTGCGTGGGTTGCGAATGAACTATTTGCATTACCTGCTAGGTTTTTTCTTAAACCACCAAATGCAAGAAAGCTTAAGATGTTTGTAAATAAATTTACTAAAAAACCTGTTGCCAATAAGTAGTAGTCTGTGTCATTAATTTTGGTATGTTGGCGCCTGTCGTAGGGTGGGCAGTGCCCACCTTACAACACCGCAAAACTTTTGACACGAACTAGTAGGCGCCAATCCTTCACTAAAAATACTTAGGTCAGCGTGTAATAATATTGTCATTACAGAATTTATTGAAAACCTGACGAATTATTTTGAGTGAGCAGCAGTTGGAATAGTGCAGTGAGTAATAATTTAAAAGAATGGATAAAATTGATTCAGGAATTTTATTGTATGTAGTAGCATAAGTAAAAGATAGGTAGAGAATTAGGCAGTCTAAGAGATACTACAATTACAATGACCGACACAACTAACGAACGTTTGGACTGGACAGAAGCTGGACTCGATAGACAAGTCGATGTCAATGCTGATTTACGAACATCAGTAGAGATATTGCAAAACCGGAACGAATCCCTACAAGCGACTGTTGCGGATTTGAGATTTAAGGTTGAAGCTTTAATGTCTATAGCTTTACAGCAGCAAAAGAATTTTGGACTTGTCGTTGAGGAGTTAAAGCAGCAAAAACAAGATATTGGGCAACTCACCAAGTTTCAATGCAATACGAATCAAGCTATAGACAAAGTTGGAATCATTTTAGAGAAAATGGTTATCCAGCAGTCAAAGGAAAAAGGTATTGACTGCTAGTTTGGGTAAACAAAGGTTAATTTTCGTTAGCTATTGCCGAACCGGCTAAATATCCAGTAGTCCAAGCACTTTGAAAGTTAAAACCACCAGTTACACCATCGATATCGAGTACTTCTCCAGCAAAGTGTAATCCAGGAACTAGCTTACTTTCCATTGTTTTAAAGTTGACTTCTTTAAGCTGAACACCACCACAAGTAACAAACTCATCTTTAAATACACCTTTACCGTTTACAGGAAATTGTCCTTGAGTAAGTTCTTGAATGAGTAAATTGAGTTGTTTTTTAGAAAGTTCTGCCCAGCGAGTTTCCGCACTCTCAACTCCTGCACGTATTGCCATATATTGCCATAAACGGTGAGGTATATCTACACCACGATGTAATAAAATTGCGCGTCTTGGTACTTCGTCTTTGACTGCCAATAATTTTTGTCGTAATTCTTCTTGAGTAAATTGCGGCAACCAATTAACAGACAAATTTGCCTGATATTTACTAGAGTGTAATACACGGGCGCCCCATGCCGAAAGTTTGAGTACAGCAGGACCACTAACTCCCCAATGCGTAATTAACAATGCTCCGGTTTGTTCTAACTGGTTATTTCCAGGAACAGTCAAGCGTAACTTAACAGGGTTAACGCTTACACCTGCCAATTCTCGTAAACTTTCATCGCGAACATTAAAAGTGAATAGTGAAGGAACAGGTGATTCGATACTATGTCCAAAGGACTGAGCAATTTTATAACCTACCGGATTACTACCAGTCGCCACTAACAAACGGTCAGCTTCCAATGTATCACCCGACTTGAGAACCACCTCAAACCCTTTACTTAACTTATTTACCGACACAACGGGTGTACCTGTGCAAATTCTGATACCTACATACTTAGCAGTTTCCATCAAACAATCAACAATAGTCTCCGAATTATCGGTAGTCGGAAACATTCGTCCATCAGGTTCAGTTTTAAGTTGAACACCATGTTTATTAAACCAAGTTACAGTATCTTGAGCTTGAAACTTGGTAAAGGCGCCAATTAAAGCTTTACTTCCTCTAGGATAGTTTTGTGTCAGCACTTTTGGGTCAAAACAAGCGTGGGTAACGTTACATCTCCCACCACCCGACACACGAACCTTCGATAACAGTTGTCCACCCGCTTCCAATAAAATAATTTCTGCTAAAGAATTTGCCCTAGCAGCAGCAATGGCGCCAAAAAAACCAGCGGCGCCTCCCCCAATTACAATAATTCTTAAAGGTCGCAACGCGAAATCCCTATACAATTACAACTTTCTAATACCACACTAGCTTTTTTTGGCGCATTTGAGCGAATCTACTACTAATTTTGATAAGTTGTAGCACAGGCCAAAAAGCCTGTGCAGTCATGTACTTTTATTTACCACAGAGACACAGAGAACACAGAGAAAAGAAAAATTGTCCTAGGCATTCACCAATAAATATTTACTTGAAGGTATTTTATTACTAAATAGCAAGCGGGAATCTACTGGTTCATGTCATAAGTTTTGGGGTGTAGGCGCCGATGGTAGGGTGGGCACTGCCCACCTTACAACAACCCAAAATAATGACACAGACCACTACTCTTCTAGCATCTACAATGAGGAATACAACCTCAATTTATGAAGGATGTGCAACAATATGGTACGACAAGTTACACAATGCCTGCTTTAGATGTAGGCAGGCAAGGATGCCTGCTCCACAATATGAAGAATTAAATTTTTGGAAGCCCCTAAGCTCGTAGAGAGAAGTAATGCGGTGAATTGGATGGGATTATTACAACAGCTAGGCACCATACAAGGTTAGGATTTTTGATCAAGGTGCCCCAAATAATACTCGGACATAACAAATAAATCATCCGTTATATCCGTTGCCAAGATTACCACATTTTTTTAGCAGAGGCGCCCAACCAAGCAATCAAGTTATCTTTTTGACTTGAGTTTAATTTATGTATTAGTTTTAATTGATACTTAGTTGGAATTGGAGAAGTGAGAGTAACGGTATGTGTGTTTAACTGGTCTTGATGGAAAACAGTTACTTGTATATAGTCATTAGGCTGGTAATCTTTGATACGTTCAGCTAAACCGTTGGCGCCGACTTTAATACCATCTATTGCTAGTAGTTCATCACCAGCATCAATTCCAGCAATTTGTGCAGGTGAACCAGCTTCAACAAATTTAATTATTTCTTTACCATTTTCGGTACTAACTCGCACACCTAAGTAAGGTTCTTCATTATTATCGCCGACTAATTGCAAACCAAATGGTTCAAGAAAGCTATTAAAAGGTAAATCTTCTAACCCGTCAATATAACGTTCAAAGAAATCAGACAAATCTTTTCCTGCTACCGACTCGATAACAGATTGTAGCTGTTCAGGAGTAAAGCCTATTTCATCTTTACCAAATTGCTCCCACATTTTGACAAGAACATTATCAAATGACTTTTTATTACGATGACCTGCACGAATCATTAAATCGAGTAACAGCGACACCATTTCACCTTTAAGGTAATAAGAAATTTGTGAATTACCGCTGTTTGCGTCGGGACGGTATAATTTAATCCACGCATCAAAACTTGATTCAGATAACGGTTGAACTTTTCTTCCGGGAGTATTTTGATACCTAGTAATTTCTTGGCTTAAGTGTGATAAGTACGATGTTGCGTCATAAATTCCTGCTCGTAAAGGAATTAGCAAGTCATAATAACTTGTCGTTCCCTCACAAAACCAAAGTGAAGGGGTATAATTTTCTCCATCGTAGTTAAATACTTCAAGACCTTTAGGACGAATTCGCTTTACGTTCCATAAATGAAAAAATTCGTGAGCTACAAGCTGCAAAAACCGCTCATACTTATCTTTATCTCTAAATCCAAACCTTTGATATATTAGCGAACATGAGTCTTTATGTTCTAAGCCACCATAAGCTTGAGTAAACAAATGTAACAAAAATATGTATTTAGAATAAGGTAACCCGCCAAACATCTCGGCTTCGACTTTGATGATACGCATAATATCAGTAATCATTCGTTCAACTTGATAATTACCTTTTCCCCAAATTGCGAGTTCATGGGGTTTACCCAATACCTCAAAGTTATATACTTCGTGGGTACCTATTTCAAAAGGACTATCAACTAACGTATCAAAATCAGCTGCACGAAAAGTATTAGCTTTTCCTCGTACAGGCGGTAGTGCTGTAGTTACACGCCATTGCTTTGAAGGCGCCTCGATTGTAATATCTATTGGGAGCTTATCGTAATTTGGTATTCTAAAAAATAATGCGGCGCCGTTGAAGTAACCGTGTGTAGAGTCTAAATGGTTAGTTCTTACCGACAACTCCGCCGCAAAAATACGGTATTTTATAGTAACTAATGAAACATTGGTAATATCTGTCGTATTAATTTGCCAATGATTTTTACTAACTTTGCACACCTGCAAAGGCTTATCATCACAATACGCAGCAAAATCTTGTAAATTTTTAGAGTACTCTCGTACTAAGTAAGAACCTGGTGTCCAAACAGGGAATTTTAAATCAAGAATAGGTGATGGGCAATTTTGAAGTAGCAAACTAACTTCATATAAGTGAGTTTGCGGTTGCGGCATTGCCACATAATAATGAATTATACTAGAGGAAATTTTTTTACTGTTATCTTTACTGCTGGCGCCTGCGTGAGGTGTGATAAGTTCTGTCATTGTTGAGTAGTGAGTAACAATTGCTTTGGGGCTAGATAATTTAGTTTAGCGTAAATGTAGAGACGTGTTATCCGCTCGTATTTCTCGAAGAGATTAATCACGTCTCTTAATCACGTCTCTTAATCACGTCTCTACAGGTTGATATTTTACCAATGATTCAAGAATATTATACTTTTCTAGCTAAATTCATCAATTGATTTAAATTAACTAAGTTGATTACTTGTTTATTGGCATCAATATTTATCCAACCTTTTTCATGTAGTTTTTCCATAATTTTTTCAGCTTCATCAACACCTATTTCTGTCACATCAGCAAAGTCTTGGCAAGAAACATTAAATATTTCTCTGCCGTTTTCTGATTCTTGTCCATAATTTTCACCCAGAGAAATTAAGGTGTAGGCAAGTTTAACAGCAGGAGGCGCCTGTCGCATTTGCAACCGCATGTTAACATGACGTAGGCGCCGTACCATCATCTGCAACATGCGATGATGTAGTTGTGGGTCTTTAAATAAAATTTGAATAAAACAGTTTCTAGAAATACTTAGCAATTTTACTGGGGTTAAAGCAATTACATCTGTAGAACGAGGAGACTCATCAAGAATTGCCATTTCTCCAAAAAAGTCACCTCTACCCAAAATTGCCAGTGCGCGATAATCTTCACCAGCAGTACGTCGAACTTTTACCCAACCCGAAATTACAAAATATACTGCATTTCCCCAGGAATCTTCCATTAATACAGCACGTCCGGTCGGATATTCATGTTCGGTAGCAACATTCAACATCCACTCTATTGTTTGAGGACTAGCTGTACTTAATAGGGGAAAAGTTTCACTAAAAATTGCTGTCAGCATGAACGTGCAAAAACGATAATAAATAGGTGGAGGATAATTAAAAAGCTGCTAATTTATTAAACTATAAAAATTAACTGACTTTATTAATAAGTTAAATATATTTGAATATTGACCACAACTTTTAACTAGTATTGGTCTTGTATCTATTAGAACACAAATCACAATTTGTCAAATCGGAAGTTTTACGGAATTTTTATTTTTATTCTTTATGCTCTGTTGCTTTATTTTCCGAAATCGTTAAGTTTCTGATTTGACTATCTAAGTTGCCTAATAAACGATTCAATACTGTTAACGCCTCTAGTTGCTCGCCACTAGTGTTACGACTCTGTAATAATCTATCTTGCATCTCATGTAACTTGAAACTGAGTTGTTGAGAAATTCCTAATGCGTCACGACTAAGACGAGATAGTTGTTGCTGCTGATAAAATTTTAAGGCTGCTCCTTTCAATACTTGTAGCGTTGCTTCCTCTCCATACATTCCTGGCATGACTCGCAACCGCAGTAGTATACGCTGGTTGTGATACATATACTCTTTTTCTATTTGCTTTGGCTCCGATAAAGTAGTTACACGTATATTTGCGAATCGCTTCAGTTCGTTTAAGGCGCCTTGGAATACTGAAAGAGGTAATTTTTCTAGCACTGACTGTAACACACCGTTTTCACTCCAAAGGATTTTACCCTCGTAAGGTAGTCGTTCAAAATAAAGCCTTCCAATTCCCCCAACAATTACTCTGCCTAACAACTCTTCTAAAAATTTCTTGGGTGGTAGTGATGCTAACAACTCCACAGGGGTAAACTCGTCGGGTAAAGGAACTGATAAAAATGGTATTTTCGTAATTGGTGTAGACTCTATCGCTGTTTCCTCTGCGTTTTTGGTTGCCGCAGCTTTAGTTTCTGTATGAATTATATTGCTATCTGATGTATTTGTACTAGTATGATTATCTGTATATATATCATCTATATATGTTACATTTTGCTGCGGGTTCTCTGAAGTGGTGTGTGGTTGTTGTTGTGAAAATACTTCAGGTAAGGAAATTCGTTTGTTAACGGATTGGGAAGTATTTTTGTAATTTAAATATGCCGAAAGTATTGAGCGATGAGTTTCAGCGTCCATTGACCGAATCACCATCGTACAATTTACATATGACAAAATACGATTTACGTAATCGAGAGCTACATCGTCCCTTGAGTTAACCATTCCCAAGATTAAGCTCTTGTCCTCAAATCGTAGGGGCAATATTTGATGGTAGAGGCAAGCTTCAAAAGATAAGAAACTCTCAATAAGTTGAAATATCTCTGTTCTGACTGACTCTTGGTTCCATTCAAGCTCTGTGTCGGGTGACACTTGCTTTGTCATTGTCTCGGTGTCAATTGGTTTGTCCTCTTCCGACAGCATAGTTCCCGTGCGGTAATATATCCTACCTTTCTATTCTTCCCATAACTTTGGGTGTAGTTAACAGGCGCCGACTGAATTTTACTTAAATTAAAATAGGCGCCACTTCGAGAGGGCGCCTGCATGTTTGATTCTTTTATTATAGTATTAATTTACTAATATTGCGTCTAGTCTTCTGTTCGCAACGCTTGTGCAGCTAAGTAAACTTTTGTCCATTCACCCATTGCTTGGTGCGCTTTTAGTTTTAATTTTGGTGCAATAGCTTCGATAGATTCCCCAGCTTTACGTAACTCTAGAATTTGTCTTTGGGTTGGAGTTAGTTTTTCTAACAATTGCTCCCACTGTACAGGAGTTAAGCCAAAATTATGCTCAATAAGGGAAGTTCCTAACCAAGTATCGACTAGTTCAGGTTTATTTTTGAGCGCAAAAACGCGGATAGCATGATAGCTGATTTTTTCTCGCAGTCGATAAATTTCTTTGATTGGTTTATTTAATTTCTTGGCAATGGCATCTTGTGACTTGCCTTGTAAGTACATCCGCAACCACTGTACAGCATCTTCCCCAAGATTTTCTTTTAGGTAGTTTTCAAATTCCTGCTTAACATCAGTTCGCAGGGTTTGCTGTTCTTCTAAATCTTGTGCTTCTTGGTAGTCGGCAATTGCCTGGTTGTCTACTAAGTTGATTCGGTTGTCGCTGTCGTCGGTTAAAACTTCTTCTGAAACTAATTTTACCAAATCGCTCGTCGGAACCTGCGTTAAACCACCACGCGAAGTACGTCGTAAATAGTTAACAAATCTATATACAAGCAGCGGTTGATTGCGTATTGGACGTAGGCAATATTCTTCAACGCTGGCAAATAACAGCGCGTTTTTTAACCTTGGGTCTGACGTAGACTGCGAAATAAAAGCCATCTGAGAAAGCATATAACTATCGCTTTGCAGCAATTCTTGAATAACTTCCTGTAACACGTCAACTACTGAGCGTTGACGGTCGCGACTTAACGAAACCCAAGTTTGAATTTTATTGCGTAAAGTAACTAGTCCACCCAAGCGAGTAATCAAGTTACGATAAGCAACGTCTCTACCTTTACCTAAGTAGCGCTGTTGTAAAATTTTGAAGCGATACTCCATTGCTTGCTTGGCAATATCTAAATCTTTGAGACTTAGTTCTTCATAGCGTGTTTTATCACTTCCAAGCAACCAATTAACAATACTTTCTTTATTTGCTACGCTTTGTTCTGAACACTCAGCAGCCAAGCGTGAGTGCCAGTATGAAGCCAGTTTTTCCGCAATTGTTTCCATTGCGAGATTGCACTCCTCAAAACCCTGTCTTAAAGTTTGCATCACAACCCCCTGTTATCCCACTTAGAGTCTTTTAACTGGCAGCTGCACCCAACCAGAGATAATATACATTACTAGATTTACCACTACACATTTTAATTACGTTCGGACTTATGTAATTTATGCAATGATTTAGAGATTTTTAGATTTTTTTCTCCTTCACGGAAGTGTATAGTTCGATTTATCCCAGATATTTTGACGGTTTGTAGTTATATTAAGTTTTGTAAACATGGTTTTGTTGATATATTAAGAAACCGAGTTTTTACGCCAAAATCGCTTTTTATTACCAGATGTCGATAAAGAAACCCGGTTTCTAGGATTTTAAAAGCCATCAATAGCACGACGAAATTAAAGCGCTTTATGTTTCACGCTCTTTTGACCTGCGTAGATAAAAAATTAGAGATAGCTTTTATACTATATAACTCTTCTGTAACCCAATCTTAGTTTAATTAACAAAGATTTAGCTTTCCTCAGTGTATAAGTTTATGATTTGTTCATTTTTGGGATTGTTTATGGCTTACTTCAATAATTCTTAAAAAAAAGGTTGGAATTTAAAAGTACCCATAAGGGTACTTTGTGTGCAAACTGTTACGCTCGTAATAAGTACGGAAGCTTGGCTGCCTTTTAACTTCTACGTATTATTGGATTCTCTACAGACAGTCGATACTCCTCTACCTGGTCAGTGTAGGCAATAGGCAGAACAGCTTCGACGTTTTCATGAGGACGTGGAATAATTACCCATGACTCTAAAGTTCCACCATGACAACTTTCTGCCGCTTCAATACCAGCAGCCATAGCTGTTTTAACTTCTGACACATCTCCACGAATATTA
Organism: Calothrix sp. PCC 7716; assembly: GCF_019977735.1. Lineage (GTDB taxonomy): Bacteria > Cyanobacteriota > Cyanobacteriia > Cyanobacteriales > Nostocaceae > Dulcicalothrix. The sequence goes on from NZ_AP025018.1 coordinate 10,347,047, forward strand.
ACTGTAAAGCGTGCGCTACCAACTCGTATGTAACCAACAAGTGTGACTCGTCCAGCCTTTACCATTGCATCTGCTGCTGCAAGAACAGCAGGAAACCCCTTGGTTTCTAGTGCGCCAACTGCCTGTAGTGGCATTGATAATCTCCTATATCAATAAAATTATTTAGCGTTAGGAATTTATTGTACAGTGTTAAGTGCTGAGTGCTGAGTAATGAGTGGAAAGTGCTGAGTGCTGAGTGCTGAGTAGAAAGTACTAATAAGCAAAGTTCAAAGTCTTTATATTTAAGACAAGCATAGTTATTACTCAGCACTCAGCACTCACTACTCAGCACTCACTACTCTAAAAGATTCTGAAAGGTTCAGATTTACTGGTAAAATGAATTGGCAAAACGGTTTCTATATTTTCTGGAGGGTTTGGAATTACAAAGTAAGTTATAACTTCACCTCCAAAAGTTTGATTGCCTGCTTCTATACCAGACTCTACGGCGCGCTGAACTTCTGCGACTTGTCCACGCACCACAACTATTAGGCGCCCACTTTCTGCTATACCATAATAAACAATAGTCACTTCAGCAGATTTTACCATAGCGTCTGCTGCCGCTAGTACAGCAGGAAAACCAAGTGTTTCAATTGCTCCAACCGCCTGTGGCATTACCCGCTCCACTACACAAAAATGAAAGTGAAACAATTATACGTTGAGTAGTGGTAAAATAAATCAATAGTTAATTTTTATGTGCTTTTACCGTAAATGTCTTCTTTTGGTGTAGAGCAATTTCCATTTCCAAAGTTTTTACCCGCTACAGTTGAGCAGTTAGTTGAGTCAGCTTCAATTGCTATAGCGCAAAAAATCGAACAAGCAGAAGTTATCACTCCCCTGAGTAATCAACCAATCACTACTGCCTACGTACATCAAGGTAGTGGAGGCACTCCTTTTTTATTGATTCACGGGTTTGATAGTTCGGCACTAGAGTTTCGGCGCCTTTTACCTATTCTCAGCGAAAAGAACGAAACTTGGGCTGTTGATTTACTAGGGTTCGGATTTACTGACAGACTATCGGGTGTTAAATTTAGCCAGGTAGCGATAAAAACCCATTTATACCACTTTTGGAAAAGTTTAATTAATAAACCAGTAATTTTAGTCGGCGCCTCAATGGGTGGCGCCGCAGCACTTGATTTCACGTTGACTTATCCAGAAGCAGTTGAAAAATTAGTATTAATAGATAGCGCGGGTTTAGTGGGTAATTCACCACTGGTAAAATTTATGTTCCCACCTTTAGATACACTCGCGGCTAATTTCTTACGTAGTCCAAAAGTCCGCCAAAGTATTTCTCGTGCAGCTTACAAAAATAAAGAGTTAGCAACAATAGATGCTCAACTTTGTGCAACCCTACACTTAGAAATGCCTAATTGGAACACTGCATTAATCGCTTTTACAAAGAGTGGTGGCTATGGTGCGTTTAGATTTACAAAGCTATCAGAAATTCAACAGCCTACACTTATATTGTGGGGTGATGACGATAAAATATTAGGTACGAAAGATGCTCAAAGATTTAAGCGCGCGATTCCCAATAGTAAACTAATTTGGATTCAAGATTCTGGACATGTTCCACATTTAGAACAACCGCAAATAGTCGCACAACATTTATTAGAATTTTAATGTATGGTGGGCACTGCCCACCTTACAAGTTATAGAGAAACAGGAAATACCCAATCTTGATATTTAGGGTCACGATTTTCGGTAATTGCCGTAAATTTATCGCGCAATTTTTCTGTTATCGGTCTACTTTCAGGTAACTTGAAGTTTTCTATTTGGAGAACAGGCAAAACTTTAGCAGCAGTACCACACAAAAAGACTTCATCAGCAATAAATAGCTCCGATTTATCAATGGGTCTTTCAATGACCTTAAATCCTAAATCGCCAGCTAATTTCATAACGCTATCACGGGTGATTCCCTCTAATATATCTTGCTCGAATCCAGGTGTAAATATTTGCCCATTTCTCACAATAAAAATATTCATTCCCGAAGCTTCGCTAACTTTGCCTTGGGAATTCATCAAAATTGCTTCATCAAACCCAGATTCTACAGCTTCGGTTTTTGCCAGCGATGAAGTAATATAGGCTGCGCTAATTTTTCCACGTAATGGAAAACTTACGTCTGTTTGACGATACCATGAACTAATTCGACATGTAACGCCTGTGGGTGATGAATATTCACCTAGTTCTAAACCATAAACAAAAAAGTCTTTTTTAATACTATGCAGTCGTGGAGCTATTCCCAAATCAGCAGTATATACAAAAGGACGGATATAAAATGATGTTGATGGTTGATTTTTCTTAATAAATTCAATAATAGTTTCTTCAATTTTTTCGGCTGATATGTCGTAATGGAGAAATTTTGCGCTGGTACTCAATCTTTGACAATGACGGTCGAGTCTAAATAGCAATATTCGTGTAGAATCTTGCGGGTCAGGAATTCCACGTAGTCCTCCTAATGCTCCTGTTCCATAATGTAGTGCGTGGGTGGCTATAGATATTTTTGCATCCGAAAAAGGTATAAAATTATCTTCAAAGTAGGCAATTGGTAAAAAATTGTACATGAGAGCTATAGCTATTGAGTGGAAAGTGCTGAGTGCTGAGTTTTGAGTAATTAGTGGGTTCGTTCAAAGTAACTTGTTTGAATTTGATTACAGAGAACAGAAGTTTAATTACTTGCCTGAAACAGCATAAATAGGCGCTTTGGTTAAAAAACCTCACGTCTATAATATAAAATACAGTGTTAATTATAAATTGAGAACAGATACTTCAGCACAAAAAATCAGCACTCAGCACTCAATACTCAGCACTCAGCACTCAGCACTTTCTACTAATCAAGTAACCACATCGGTGATGAAGTATCAGAGGAATGTGTTTGTTCTACTGATGGTTGAACTTGTAACCTTTCGAGTGTTCCATATGATTTTCTGTAAGATATTGGCGCCTTTGTGATAGCAGGTGGTTTCTCTTTAGCTTGAGGACGCTGTTGTTGAGGTTGCCTTTGTTGCTCTAATAAAGCTACAGTTTGCTTGAGTTCTTCAATTTCTGCTGATAGCTGTGAATTTGCTTCTGCTAGCTGCAATGCAGTTTTTTTGGCTTCTTTAAGCTCTTTTTCGGAACGCTCAGATGAAGTTTTTTGTTCGGCTAAAGCTTTTTCGGAACGCTTAGACAATTCTTTTTGTTCGGATAAAGCAGATTGTAGCTGCTCAACTTGGTTTTTTAGATTAGCCTCGCTTTGATGAACTTGCGCTATTAATTCATTCAATTCTTGAATTGTTACTTCCAAGTCGGCTTTACTTAAATGAGTTCCTTCTGTATTATTTTCTTCGTTTACACTTTCCTGTTCTGATAATTCTTCTACGGGTGTAGCAGTCACATCTATTACAGATGCCTTTGTACTATCAGCAGTATCTTTATTTGCTTCTTCTTGTACTAAGTCAGCAAGTCTTTTTCTAGCCATTATTTTCTCCAGTCGCGCTGTATTTCTTCGGCGACGCGACGGTAGTCTGATTCTGCCTCGCGTCCATTTTTTCCCCGCCATTCTGTAATTGCTACACCTTCGAGTGCAGCACGTTCATGAGCTTTATAAATACGAACAAACGCATTACAAGCGGGTATACCTAATTGCAATAAAGTGTTTTGTGCTTCCAGTGCTTCTCCTAAACTTCGTGTATCTACTTTGGTAAGCAAGACTCTATATGGCTTTCGCGCAGGAGTCACTGCTGTTTTTACTGTATCAACAAGAACAGCTAAGTCCATTGGCGCCGGAGGTGTGGGTAAAACCAAATAATCGGCAACATCCACAACTGCCGCCAAAGCTTCTGACTGTAGCGCTGGAGGTGTATCTACTATTACTAAATCGTAACCTTTAATAGAACGTAAATGACCTAAAAGTTTTGAATTTGTGTCTTGGGATAGGTCAAACCCCATTCCTTTCTGGCTGCGTCCAAACCACCAACTTGCTGAACCCTGAATATCAGCATCCACAAGAAGCACTGTATGGTTACGAGAAAAAGTTGCCGCCAGATTAATTGCGGTAGTAGTTTTACCAACTCCGCCTTTACCATTTACAACCGCGATGATTTTCGGCACGTCCATACTCACTTCTGTGCTGACTAACATTAAATATACAAGAAACCGGGTTTCTTTTTCGATATCGTAATCAAAACGAAGATTTTGCATAGAAACCCGGTTTTTAGGCGCCCACGATATGATTAAAGAGTGCGTGAATCTTGAGTTGTAATTATGGTCGCTACATATAATTTGCCTGATGGCCCTTCTACGGCACCGTTGCTACGTATGATGAAGTTAGTTTTTCAGCCTGTTAAGTACATGGAAGACTATGCAAAAGCATATGGTGATACTTTAACTCTACGTAATAAAAGCGGAAATCACATAGTTTACTTTAGTCATCCCCAAGCTTTACAACAAATTTATACCGCTGATGCAAGTTATTTTGAAGCTGGTAGAGGCAATCGATTTTTGAAGTTTTTAGTCGGCGCCAATTCTTTACTACTTTTGGATGGTGAGCGTCACTTGGAACAACGTCAACTTTTAACACCTCCTTTTCATGGTGATAGAATGCGCGCGTATGGCGATGCAATTCGTGAAATTACACTTTCTGTAATGGAGTCTTGGCAAGTTAATAAACCTTTTAATATTCGTTCGTCGATGCAGGAAATTTCTTTACGAGTAATTTTGAGAGTTGTATTTGGTATAGATGAAGGAAATGTACTAACAGAAATACAACGAAGACTCAGTTCGCTTCTCGATTTTATGGGTTCCCCTTTAATGTCGAGTTCGTTGTTCTTCGGGTTTCTACAAAAAGATTTTGGTGCCTTTAGTCCGTGGGGTTGGATGACGCGCGAAATTCAAAAAATTGATGAGTTAATTTATGCTTTAATAAGAGAGCGCAAAGCTAATAAATACGAAAATCGACAAGATATTTTAAGCTTAATGATGTCGGCACGATACGACGACGGTCAACCTATGTCTGATATTGAGTTGCGCGACCAACTAATGACACTTATGCTCGCTGGACATGAAACGACTGCATCAGCGTTAACTTGGGCGTTTTATTGGCTTGATATACAGCCCGAAACGCGCGATAAGTTATTAAACGAACTAAGTAATTTAAATAATATTTTAGACACAATCGCAATTAGTAAACTGCCTTATTTAACAGCAGTATGCCAAGAATCTTTACGAATTTATCCAATTGTATTATCTGGTGTTTTCCGAAAAGTTAAAACACCTATTGAAATCATGGGTTATAAATTACCTGAAGGGACTCTTGTTGTACCTGGTATATATATGGCGCATCACCGCGAAGAAACTTATCCAGAACCAAATAAATTTAAACCTGAACGGTTTTTGAACAGACAGTATTCTGCCTACGAATTTATACCCTTTGGTGGTGGTAGTCGTCGCTGTATTGGTTCAGCGTTCGCAATGCATGAAATGAAAATTGTTTTAGCGACAGTTTTATCTAAATATAAACTTTCACTTCAAAATAAACGTCCAGTCATACCAGCACGTCGTGGTTTGACTGTCGCTACTCCACAAGGAATGAAAATGATTCCTATAGCAGTAGCATAGTAAGGTGGGCAATGCCCACCATACAAGTTAAGCTTGTGCTACACCTACAGGACATGAAACATTTGTTCCACCTAATCCGCAATATCCACCAGGGTTCTTAGCTAGATACTGTTGGTGATAGTCTTCAGCATAGTAATATTCTGGCGCCTCTAAAATTTCGGTGGTAATTTCACCGTAACCAGCTTTGGTTAATGCTTGTTGATAAGCAGAGCGTGATTCTTCGGCAAGTTTTTTCTGTTCAGGGGAGTATGTGTATATTCCCGAACGATATTGAGTACCAGTGTCATTACCTTGACGCATCCCTTGCGTTGGGTTGTGACTTTCCCAAAATGTTTTGAGTAATTCGCTGTAACTTATCTCTTTTGGGTCATATACAACGAATACCACCTCGTTATGACCCGTCATTCCTGAACATACTTCTTTATATGTAGGGTTTGGGGTATAACCAGCAGCATATCCTACGCTTGTACTATACACTCCTTTCAACTGCCAAAACTTGCGCTCGGCGCCCCAAAAACAACCCATCCCAAACATCGCTGTTTCCATTCCTTCAGGAAACGGCGGTTTTAAAGAATTACCATTTACAAAGTGAGTAGCTGGTACAGGCATCTGCTGAGTGCGTCCTGGCAATGCTTCCTCTGGCTTAGGCATGGCATTTTTCTTACCAAATCCAAAAATCATTTTTGCTACCCTCGGTTACTATATCTGTTTATATTGTTACTTTATTTAATATTTTGACACATATCTCAACTTTTGCTCATAGTAATGCCATCCCATTTATATATCGGTTTTCACTAAAATCTTAGAAACCGGGTTTCTTCACCGAAATATTGCATTGCAATCAAAACGACTATTTGTCTGCGACAATGAATGCGTAGAAACCCGGTTTATTTTATATAGGTTAAGATACATTTATTACATTGTGCATCAGTTTTAATCTAAAAAAACCTGTTTCTTTATTGGTAGATAAGATTAATAAATAAAGTTGTATCAAGCCCTGATGTCTAGTCCTGATATTAATTTGGCAATCAACCGTCATCCGTTGATTATATCAGCGGATATGTTACTAATAGATGCTGTCGCTTTAATGAGTCAGCAACGATGTAGTTATGCTTTAACGCAAAATTTTAATAATAATTCTAATTTAACGGGTATTATTACCGAGCGAGATATTGTAAAAGCAGCGGCAAGAGGGGTTGTTTTCAATGATACCTATGTGTCAGAGATTATGACATCTGAACTTTTAACGGTTAAAGAAGATGAAGTTAAAGATATTTTTACGGTAATTGGGTTGCTCCGTCAAAATCGTATTCGTCATTTGCCGATAGTGTCAGCGAATTATGACATAGTGGGAATGATTACATATGAGAGTATTCGCGATACTCTGAAACCTGCTGACTTGTTGAAACACAGACAGGTATCTGAGGTAATGTCAACCGAAGTTATCAGTGCTTCCCCGAATTGTTCGTTGTTACATTTGACTCAAGTAATGGCATCTAGACGTGTTAGCTGCGTGGTAATAATAGAAACGTCACAAGATGAGACTTTAAAATTACCTATTGGTATTATTACTGAACGTGATATTGTACAGTTTTGTAATTTGGGTTTAGATTTAGCGAATATTCCTACCAACCAAGTCATGAGTCAACCGCTGTTTCACATTAAACCAGATGATTCGATGTGGACGGCACATTATTTGATGCAAACTCATCGATTACGGCGCCTGGTTGTATGGGATAATACAGAAAAGTTAGGGATTATAACTCAAACTCGAATATTAGAAGCAATCAATCCAGTTGAGATTTGGCAAACTTTTGAATCTTTACAGGATTTTGCTGATGCAAAAACATTAGAAGTAAAACAATTAAATAAACAATTGCAAAACGAAATCGATAAGCGCAAACAAGTTGAAATACAATTACGTGAAAGTGAGAATAGATATCGTTCAATTGTCGAGCAGGCATCTGTAGGAATTACGCAAATTGCATTGTCAGGAAAGTTACTGCAAGTCAATCAGCATTTTTGCAACATTTTGGGGTTTGACGAGTCAGAATTATTAGAAAAAAGCTTACAGCAGATTATATTACCGGAATACTTAAATATATATGAAGTATCTTTAGATAAACTTTTGCGATGCGTAACAAAAAGCGTTTCATTTGAAATTTGTTTACTTGCTAGAAGTAATCAGGTAAAATGGGCAAGAATAGATATATCGCTAGTGCGCGATATTAATGAAGAGCCGCAATATATAATCGGCGTTATTAAAGATATTGGATTGAGTAAGCAAACAGAAATGGCACTTGCTGACAATCAACGTTTTTTAGAGGCAATAATTCAAGCAAATCCGAGCGTTTTATACGTTTATGATTTAGTTGATGCACGCAATATATATGTTAATAACAAGATATTTACATTTTTAGGATATCGACCCTACCAAGTTCAAGCGATGGGTAATAGCTTTTTTCCAAGGTTGATGCATTCGGATGATTTAATTAAATTTGCCGACCATTGTCAATATTTGGCAAATGCTAGGGATGGTGAAGTTGTTGAATTTGAATATCGTATAAAGCATAAAAATGGTGAATGGCGTTGGTTGTTGAGTCGCGATACAGTATTTTCTCGCACTGCTGATGGTAAAATTAAAGAAATTTTAGGAACAGCAACAGATGTAACCGAACATAAAATATCACAAGCAGCTTTACGTGAGAGTGAAGAGCGTTGGCAGTTAGCATTGCGTGGTAATAATGATGGAATATGGGACTACGACTTAAAAACAAACAAAAGTCTCATATCACATCGCTGTTGGGAAATGTTAGGGTACGAGGACAAAGAACTGAGTTCGTTTGAAGAATGGACGAAATTAGTTCATCCTGAAGATGTTGAAGTGATGATGCAGCAATTTGAGGCTCATTTAAACCATCAAATACCGTATTATGTTGCTGAATACCGGATGCGCTGCAAAAATGATGAGTATAAATGGGTATTATCGCGTGGACAAGCTTTGTGGGATAAAACTGGTCGAGCAGTGCGAGTTGTTGGTTCACTAACAGATATTAGCGACCGTAAAAAAGCAGAAGCTAAGTTACAGCAAGCTTTATTAAATGCAGAAACTGCCAACCGTGCGAAAAGCGAATTTCTTGCTCGCATGAGTCATGAGTTGAGAACTCCCCTTAATAGCATTATCGGTTTTGCTCAAGTTTTGCAGCGCGATACTTGTACAAAAACGCAAAATAAATATCTTGATATCATCAACCGTAATGGACAGCATTTACTTGGTTTAATTAACGATGTTTTAGAAATGTCTAAAATTGAAGCAGGTAAAGTTAAGCTCAACGAAACTGTTTTTGATTTATATAGTGTGCTAAATGAGTTAAAAGAGAGTATGACTCAACTTGCTGTTGCCAAACATTTAACTCTTATTTTTACACGCGCGCGAAGTGTACCTCAATGTATTACTGCTGATGAAAGAAAACTACGGCAAGTATTACTCAACTTACTCAGTAATGCTATTAAATTTACATCAAAATGTACTGTACATTTACATGTAATATATGAAAATGGTAAATTAAGCTTTGATGTGAGTGATACAGGTGTGGGTATTGCTGCCGAAGAGATAGATAATTTATTTGAAGCTTTCATGCAATCTTCTAATGGAAAAATTCAGCAAGGAACGGGGTTAGGTTTATGCGTTTGCCGTAGTTTTGTGCAGTTGATGGGCGGTGAAATTAAAGTTAAAAGCGTTATTAATCAAGGCAGTGTATTCTCCTTCTTCTTACCGATTAAAGTACAAAATGAAGTCAAAGCTAATAAGATTACATATAGTGAAAAAAAGAGACTGGCGCCAGGGCAGCAAACTTACAAGATATTAATAGTCGAAGACTCATGGGAACATCGTCACTTACTAACACAGCTATTAAAACCGTTAGGTTTTGTGGTCAAAGAAGCTAAAAATGGGCAACATGGTTTACAACTTTGGCGCCAGTGGAAACCGCATTTAATCTTTATGGACATGCGAATGCCTTTAATAGATGGCTACCAGGCAACACGACAAATCAAAGCTTCAACTCAAGGACAGGATACCAAAATTATTGCATTAACTGCAATCGCTCTCGAAGAAGAAAAAGCAGCAGTATTTTCGGCAGGATGCGACGACTTCCAAAGCAAACCATTTCAAGCTGAGGAAGTTTTTGACAAACTAGCCAAACATTTAGGAGTCGTGTATGTCGAGCAAAGCCATAATACAACCCTCAATGCGGCGCCAATAGTTAAACTAACTATGCTTGACTTGGAGGTAATGCCACTTCAATGGCGAAAAGCAATTTATATCGCTGCTTGCGAATGTAGCGATGAACGAATTTTACAACTTTTGCAACAAATTCCAGCAAAATATGCCAGCTTAACTTTGGCACTACGGGAACTTGTTGATAATTTTCACTTCGATAAAATCATGGAATTAACATCTGGCGATTTGTAAAGACGCAATTTGTACAGACGCAATTTGTACAGACGCAATTTGTACAGACGCGACATGTCGCGTCTCTACGATTTAATGGTATATTAGTACAAATAAGATAAATATAGTATAATAATTAACTAAACATAAATGAGCAAGGTAGTTATATTTACCATCGCCAGTGGTAATTTTGAGGAAGGTTTTCCAGTTACCCTGCGAATCAGAGAAGAGAGTGGGGGTGTTTATAAAGAAGAAGTCGGGCATTTTCCAGCGGCGCCAGATATTCCTCGTCTGTATAATGAATTTCAGCGAAATTATAATAATTTAGATGCGGTACGACGAGTTATTAGTTCTGTGAGAGGTTTTGACGTAGACCCAGACCAAACAACCAATGTATCGACTCCAGACCAATGTCGAGTGGCAGGTAAAACGCTTGAAGACAGATTAATTAAATGGTTTGAGCATCCATCCATAGGACAGCTACGTGTATATGTCGAAGAAGAAGTAGGCAAGGATGAGTCAGCACGAATTATTTTTCAAACTGACAATGAACTATTAAAAAAGCTTCCTTGGCATTTATGGAAATTGTTTCAAAATCGTAAAAGAGCTTGGTTATCGTTAGGCGCCAAATATAATCCAGCATCGAAACCACTACAAACACCAGTTAAAATTTTAGCAGTTTTAGGTAATGATGACGGAATTGATGTTGGTACAGATGGAAAAATACTCAAAAATTTACCTGGTTCAAAGGTAGAACAGCTAAAACAACCGAGTAGAAAAGAACTATGCGAGAAATTACGTACTGGTTCATGGGATATTTTATGCTTTGCTGGACATAGCAGCACTTCGAGTACTGGCAACGATGGAGTCATTCAGCTTAATAATATAGATAGTCCAGCATTAAAAGATTTAAGAAATGCTTTCATCAAAGCGAAAGAGAACGGTTTAAAACTAGCAATTTTTAACTCGTGTGATGGGTTAGGGTTAGCGAACAAACTTACTGAGCTTGGTATTCCGCAGGTAATAGTCATGCGTGAACCAGTACCAGATGAAGTTGCAAAGGAATTTTTACAAGAATTTTTGCGCTTATTTTCGCAAGGAGAAAAGTTTCACTATTCGGTACGACAAGCTCAGGAAAAATTAGAAGATATAGAAAATATATACCCTTATGCATCTTGGCTACCTGTAATTTGTCAAAACCCTGCCGAAAGGTCATTATACTGGCGCCAACCTATCCATATTAAAATTAAACGTGGTGTAAGTAGACTTTGGCATTCACACAAAGTTGCAACACTTATAAGCTTAGTATTAGCAGGCGCCTTAGCAGCTATCATAATCAAACAAATAATTACATCATCAATACCACCTATTGCAGGACTTAGTAAAACATCAGTACAACAGACTCAGAGTCAAAGCCTTGATAACCTTTTTAGTAAAGGAGAGAAAATATTACTAAAAAGAAACGCAAACAAAGAAACAGGAACAAATGCTTTTCAAAAACAAGAATGGAACTCAGCTATTAGTGCATTTAGAAAGTCATTAAAGCAAATTCCCAATGACCCCGAAAGTTTAATTTACTTAAATAACGCTATTGCAGCAAACACAAAACAAGATAACTTGCACATTGCAGTTAGTGTCCCCATCACTAAAAACCCAAACGTTGCGGAAGAAATTTTACGTGGTATTGCTCATGCTCAAAGTAAAATTAACTGTGGTAGCGTAGACAAAATTGTACAACCTATCCAAAGCGATCAAAATCCAACATGTACTCAAGGCATTAATAACAGACAGTTACAAGTAGAAATAGTAGACGACGGTAACGACCATTCAACAACAACACAAGTCGCAAGTAAAATAGCAAATGACAATAATCAGAATGATATTATTGCAGTTATTGGGCATTACAGAAGTGAACTAACAAAAGCTGCTGTAAATTTGGGATATATGAATAATCTTCTTGTTATTTCCCCTACAAGTACATCTACCGAATTAAGCAATTCATCATATCCTATTCTTCGCACAGTTACAAGTGATACTGTTGCAGTCACAAATTTATATCAGTATATACTCACAAAAATTCCATCAAAATCAATCAAACCAGTAATAGCATATGATAGAGGAGAATCTTATAGCGAATCAATAAAAGACAAATTTATCAAAATTGCGAATCAACAAAATATACCTATATACGACTTAAAAACAGATAGCACCAAACAAATTATTAATGGAGCTAGAAAAAATAATGCTAACGTACTATTACTAGCTCCTTCTGGTATAGAAGAAGTTTTAAATAAAGGGTTAGAAGTAGTTAAAGAAGTTTCTAACATCCCAAATAATAATTTAATATTACTAGGCGCCAGTACATTATATAGTCCAGCCACACTAAATCAAACTTTTGGCTCCAGAGCAGAACAAACTAAGTTAATAACAGCAGTACCTTGGCACAGAAGTGAATCACCTGCCAATTTATCTGAATTCGAGAAAGAATCTGATCAACTTTGGGGTGGTGCAAAAATCAACTGGGTTACGGTAACATCCTACGATGCAGTACAAGTAATTAGTCAAGGTTTAAGCACAATTACAGAAAAACCCACTCGTCAACTACTTAAAGACAGTATACTCAACAACCTAGATAATTTTACAGCAGAAGGCGCCGTTGCAAAAGTTCAATTTGACACTCAACAAGAAAAAGGCAGTAGAAAACCAGTTAGCAGTGGCAACCGTGTAGGAGTACTAGTAAAAGTACAATGCCAAAAGTCTTCCTGCAACTTCATTGAAGAGAAATTGTAGGTTGGGGGCGGGCAAGGATGCCCGCTCCACAAGATGTATTACAAAATGTGTTACATAATGTATTGCAATATTTGTTAGAGGATGTTAGGCACTGAAATATTCTGTGATGCTGGCTTCACCTAGGGATACTTGAACACTAAATTTGTCTTTTGGGTCAGCATTGAATCTAAATTGAATATAATTGTCTTGGCTGCGTGCTTTAACTTCGAGTAGTGTTTTACCGTTTTCATCGAATCCGGCTAATTTGAGGTTTTGGGGTAGAAACGTTTGATTATCCATTGGGTAAACTCGTAACAGAATGCCTCTTTTACCGTCAAGTTTTGGTAATATAGCTACCATGAGAGCAACTGAATATCCTGCCAAACGCATTCCTAAATCTGTAATTTGTCTAATTGCGGCAGATGGATGTTTGGGGTTTATTTTCCATAAAAGTTCAACTGCTTTCCAGCGAGTTTCGTCGTCTTGAGTTGACTTGATAAGTTGAGTTAATGCTGATAATGGTTCTAAGTGAGCAGGGTAAGTTTTTTGTGTTGTGTTGCCGCGCTGATTTTCGTATAAAGTGCTAATAAATTGTTTGAGGCTGCTAGTATCGTTAGGGTTTATCTGCTCTGAAGTAATACCACGATGTCTAAAAGCCATGTTATATGTTTGAGTGCTAAAAAATTCTTCTACTGTTTGCCAGCTAGTTTCAATAATATTATTTAGCCATTCTTCTAAATTTACAATTTGTGGTGATGTGGATGATGTGAGTGTGTTGCTTTTAATTTTTAGGTGATTTAAGTATTCTGGAAATTCATCAAACGCGCGCAGTTGATTTAATGGTATACTCCCTTCGTTGTCTGCTATTTGCGGTGTAAAACCTATTAGTGTTGCTTGTTTTAATGATTGAGTCAATTGTACTGCTACATAACCAACGCGCTCATCCCATGCTGAACATGGTACTTCTAATGTGTCGGCGCCTGGTAATATTGGACGACATTCAAATTTACCTATACCTCTAACGTTTAAATCGGCAATATCTAAAAACTTATGTACTATTGGGTTGCGACTATCACTACCTTCCCAGTTAGTTGCAAAACCCATACATTTAAAATAATGCTCAACTGCGTATATCGCTAAAGTATTTAAGTATACTTGCTTGGCTCTATCGGCACGATTTTGCTGTTTGCTATATATTTGAGCTATAGAGTGCGCTTCAAAAGAAAGCGGTACTGTAAAAGTTAAAGCGTCAGCAGTATTTGTAGTATTCATCATTGCTCCTTAATAGTTATTATGTACTGTATATAATTTAATGCTGTAGTTTTTCTCGGAAATATGGTTCTAGTTTCTCTAAGTTCCTTTTAAAAAAGCTATTAAGAGTTTGGTAAGAAATGTCTAACTCTGAAGCTAGCTGTTGCATGTTTCTTCCTTTGACGTATAAGTATATGGCTATATACTGAAAAGTGATATCAGGCTTATCTCTAACGGATACTTTGAACTTATTGTCTGGGTCATCAATTAATAACTCCCTTAATACATCACAGTTAGATATTGACTTACCGGAAGAATTTGAGAAGTGTTTGCTCATGATATTATCTTGCACAAACTCATCTAATCCATCTAAAGATATCACCTGACCTTGTTTTGAATTATGATTGCCTGTGAGCTTAGGAATACGTGTAACGCCGTATTTGCAATGCTTTTTGTAAAGATTACTATATTTATTGCGAATAATTGTACAAATCAATGGCAGCAATGGGTGCTTGGGGTCATATCTGTCAATATATTGGCTAATTGCAATAAACGTTTCCTGAAGCGCATCATTGAATAAGTCATCAAAAAGACCATTCGATAAATTGCCATATTTTGTTTTAAGGCTTTTTCTCAAAATTCCAAACGTTGGCTGTCTCCACAGTTCTTGAATTAACAGAGTTAATGCACGATGTCTTTGTGGACTTCCTGCAAGAGTGTTTTGAGCTTGTATCGCTAACTGTTGTAGCTGAGAAGGAGTCTCGCTGGATGGAGTCTGGGTTTCATCAAAGGTCATCATAGTCATCATCTATAGCTATATATCAGTGTTTGTACTTAATATACGCAGGCGCCACCCAAAGGCTTTACCCACCATTACTTTTCTGCACAAGCTAGGGGGTTTTATGCAAAATTGAAATTCTTTACAAAACTTTACGAAAAAAGAAACGCAAAATCTTTGGTAAGAAGCCCGGTTTCTTGTCAAAAGCCTATAATCTAAGTTTTTACGCAAATTTTGAGCGGCGTTGCATATTCGATTAATTATGGCGCCCATAAGTAGGTTGAGGGCAGAATGGTGTTCAATACACGGATATTATAGAAAATGGTGCATGGAGGTTTAAATGTGAAGAAACGTGACGACACTATACAAAAATTTTCGACGTTTTTGATGTTCGAGGGGGTTAATAAACGCCTAAATCTAGTATGGCAGACTGATTCACAGTTGGAACGCAATATGAAAAGATTGATGCAAAGTGAATCGGAGGTTAAGTCAGAGTACTGGGCACACTATTTTCTTAAAATTATTAAGGTAAATCAAGCTGTGCAGCAGGTGTCTTTGTCTCCAGATTGTTTTGTTAAAGCCAGGGGGCATTTATCATCTTATTTGCAAGAAGCTTGTTTGTGGGCGGCACATAAGAGTTTCCAACGGTTTAGTTTTATTCGGCACAAGTATCCACTCCCGGAGTTGTTTCAAATAGCTAATTTGGCTGTTAACCCACCAGAAAAGTTATTTAAAACTTTTGATATTGAACATCCTCAAGCGAATTTGAATGCTTATGCAAAAATAGCTATTTTACGTTTTACTGGTAATTTAATCTATACTCAAGATATTGAGGCGAAAAGAGATAAGTTTACTGATTATGGTTTGCTTAAGGATTTAACGGCGAAGGAACTGAAAGAAGCTTTATTGGCAAGAGGTATTAATCACAGCAATATCAATTCTTATTATTTGGCTTGGCAATGTTTTGATGAAATTTATCTGTATAAGCCAGATAATCGCGCGCTTGGTTCTGAAGAAAGTTTGCAAATTGAGCAAATTACGTCTTGTTATAATCAGCGCTGCCAAGAGTTTGATTTAACAAGCCAATCTGTTGCACAAGTGAAAAATATTCTTTTAACTTGTATTCAAGCTGCACGCAATTATCGTACCAAACAGTTTTCGCCTCTTGATGAGCAAATCAATATTACTGATTGTAATTCAAGTCTTTTAGAAAATTTAATTCAAAACGAAGAATGGCAAGAAACACAATCTTTGATTAAAGAATTATTTTTGGCGTTACCTGAACAAGGACAACTAATGCTTAAGCTTTGGCATGGTTTAGGTTTGACTCAAACTGAAATCGCAGGCGCCATTACTAATAAATATACAGGAATACAAAAACAGTATCAAGTTGCCCGCCATTTAGGAAAATATACAAAAATTTTATTAGATGGTCTAATTTACCAGTGGCAGAAGAACTTAAGAGAGGTTAAGGTATATGATGACAAAAATATAGAAGCGATTAAAGACGCTATGAACGATTGTCTACAGGTATATACTCAGCAAGAGTTTTTCAATACTTTAGATAGAGTTGCTCGAATCAAGATTGCCGATAACATATCTTTTAATAATATTGAGAATGATAATAAAATTAAACAAAAATTAGTAAATGCTTTTCAAAAAGAGCTAGAAACAAGCACGCAACTGGGCATCAATGCTTTAGATGGCGCCAAAAACAAACTAGCTATTTTTATTGATAACTGGCTAATAAATAGAAATACTTATCGTACTACATGCAACCATACAGCAAAATAATATGAGCTACAACTTGAGTGAGTTACAAACCATTTACCCTAATCAATTGTGGTTAGAGTTATCAAACCAAGCACAAGAAGATGCCTGGAAACAGATTTATTCACAGCATTATTCTACTGATGCTGCACGATGGCGAGCATTTTTAAATTATCTATCTATAAATACCTTTTCTAATTGGTTAAGAGATGACCCAGAATTTAATAACGTCATTAAAATTACCAGTTTGGATGACTTGGCAACGTACTGGGAAGTAGTCAACGGATGTGCGATTACTGTAGACAATACTAAATTAGTATTGATACCTAGCGACAAAAGTAATCCATTGGAATTTGAAGTTCCAGCAGAATGGGTTAATATTCCCGATTGGGCCGGAGAATATTATTTGCATGTACAGTTAAATCTAGAACAATCATGGTTACGAGTATGGGGATATACAACCCACGAGCAACTTACCAAGTATGCAACGTTCAACCAAATGACTAGAACATACTGTCTAGAAAGAGAGTCTCTTATCGAAGACTTAAATGTGATGTGGGTTGCACGTGAGTACTGTCAACAACAATTACACTTCAAACCTTTATTAGCAACCTCAAATGCACTCTTCACACAATTACTGAATATACTAAGTCAGTCAAATATCCACTCTCCCCGTTTGTATGGAAATTTTGACGAGTGGAGTGCTTTGATTGCATCCAATACACTGAGGCAAGAATTATACAAACATAGAGTCAATAAACTCAGTAATACTATTCAGCCTAAATGTACTAACTTAACTAATTTAAGTCTATGGTTAGAAGACATTTTTGAAACTGGTTGGCAACATATAGATGCTTTGTTAAATCTACAGCAAAGAACTTTAGCTGCTCAATTTAGGCAAGATGCTGCTTTAACTTATCGTACTCAAGGCGCCAAGTTAATCGATTTAGGAATGCAATTAGGTAATAAGGCTGTTGTACTATTAATTGGGCTATCACCTGAGATAGATGACAAAGTAAATATTCGCGTGCAATTATATCCTACAAGTGGGGAATATTACTTACCTGCAAGTATAAAACTTTCCTTATTATTGCCTTCAGGTGCTGTTGTTCAAGAAGTTGTTTCTAGAAACCATGACAATTACATTCAATTAAAAAGATTTAAATTTCCTTTAGGAAAATATTTTAGTATTCAATTGGTGTTGCAAGATGTCATTATAAAAGAGGATTTCATGCTTGATGCACTCATTGGCAAGTCGCCATGAATAAGTTAGTAGTATTAAATTTGGGTAAGGGTAATTTCAGACAGGGTTTTTCGACTGTTACAATTCAACTATGGGAAAATACAAACGCACCAACACAAATGGTGGGGAGTTTGCCTGCTGCACCAGAAATTTCTGAGTCATATAGACGTTGGCAGCTAATTTATTGTTTACTCAACGAAGCGCTTTATCACGATAGAAGTTGGCGAAAGTTAAGAAATGATGACATTCTGACCAATGATTTTGACGTAGAGGTTGAAGAAGAAGATATTACAAATGTTTCGTTAATGGAATTCAGTAGCTTATGTGAAGAGTTGCAGTATCATATTAATTTATGGTTTAAATCTTTATCATTTATACACGTCAATCAAAAGTTACGCACGAAACTGGCGCCGAGTGATGAGATAAAATTTATATTTGAGACAGAAGACGAAGAAGCTCGAAAAATACCCTGGCATTTGTGGGATTTTTTTGAAGATTACGTCAATGCAGTAGCTTGTCTGAGTACTTCACAATTTGAATATCTTGAACCAAGTGCAAAAAATCCAACTCGTCCAATGCGGATTTTAGCAATTTTGGGAAACAGTGAAGGAATTGACGTAGAAAAAGACCGAGCAATTTTAGAGCTTACAAATGCACAAACAGTATTTTTAGTGGAACCCAAACGTCGAGAGTTAGATTACTGGCTCTGGGATAAGCAAGGATGGGATATAGTATTTTTTGCAGGACATAGCTCTAGTCAATCGGATGGCGAAACGGGTACAATTCAAATAAACAAGACAGATACTTTAACGATTTCGCAACTAAAAAACGGTTTACGAGCGGCATTATCTAATGGTTTAAGTCTAACTATATTTAATTCGTGTGATGGTCTTGGACTAGCACGTGATTTAGCATCGCTACATATTCCGCAAATTATAGTAATGCGTGAACCAGTTCCAGATATTATTGCCCAAGCGTTTTTAAAGAATTTTATCGAAGCATTTGCAACTGGTAAGTCTTTGTATATGTCGGTGCGAGAAGCACAAGCAAGGTTACAAGGATTAGAAGATGAATATCCCTGTGCGAGTTGGTTACCTGTAATATGTCAAAACCCAGCAGCAGCACCATTGATTTGGAGAAGCAAATTTTTTGTACATAAACCTAATTTACCAAGAAAGTTTTTATTTACAGCATTACTTCAAGTTAGTTTACTAGTAAGTAGTGTAGTAGTAGTTGCACGCAGTACCGGAATTATGGAGTCATGGGAACTTTCAGCTTTCGACAAAATTATGCGTAGTCGTCCTGCTGAAAAACCTGATAATCGAATTATAGTTATAACGGTGACTGAAGCAGATGTTCAAGCTCAAAATCCCCAAGAAAGACGAGGGTTGTCTTTATCTAACAGAACTCTTGCTACTGTTATGGAAAAAATACAGCAATTTAAACCTCGTGTAATAGGTTTAGACCTTTATCGAGAGAACCCTGTAGAAGCTAATTTCCAAAACTTAGCAGCAGTCATGCGAAGTGATAACTTTATTGCTGTTTGTAAAGGAGGTGAAGATAATGCAGACCCAGGAGTTCCACCACCACCAGAGACTTTACAAACAAGTGTTGGTTTTACTGATGTAGTCCCTGACCCCGACACTATTTTACGTCGTCACCTGCTGGCAATGGCGCCTCCAACTGCTAAAAACGCTAAATGTAAAACAGATAAATCTTTTAGTTTCCGAGTTGCGACCCGTTATCTAGCGAGTGAAAATATTGGTTCCAAGCTAACTCCAGACAAAAATTTAGTTATCGGTAATACAGTCTTTAATAACTTACAATCAAACAGTGGCGCCTATCATGATATAAATAGTGAAGGACACCAAGTACTATTGAACTGGCGTGCTGCCAATCCATATATTAGAACATTCACTGTCCAAGATGTATTAGATAACAAGTTAACGTCAGATTTAGTAAAAAATCGTATAATTCTTATTGGTACAACTGCCGACAGCTTTAATGACCTGCGTTGGTCTACACCTTACACAAAAGGAAAATGGCCTCACTCTCAAATTGCAGGTGTAGTTGTACAAGCACATATGATTAGTCAAATTTTGAGTGCAGTGTTAAATAATCGTCCTTTATTGAATGTGCTGCCAAAATGGAGCGAATATATTTGGATATGGTCTTGGGCAATAGTAGGAGCAGCAATAGCTTTAACTATACAATCAACACGGCGCCTAATTTTGACGGCAGTAATTAGCTGCGGAGTGCTTTATGGTGTTTGTCTT
The DNA here is from genome assembly GCF_019977735.1 of Calothrix sp. PCC 7716. Lineage (GTDB taxonomy): Bacteria > Cyanobacteriota > Cyanobacteriia > Cyanobacteriales > Nostocaceae > Dulcicalothrix. Next base: position 10,367,218 of record NZ_AP025018.1, read on the forward strand.
TACATATTTATATTAGGTATTTGGATACCCTTAGTACCATCAATGCTGGTTTTGTTAGCAAGCACTACGAGTTTGAAAGTTTATAGAAACCGGGTTTCTTCATGAAACTCGGTTTCTTGCTAAGTAATTATGCATAAAATAATGTCTTAATACAGATAAAAGTATATAACTAGATGTATTTCTTTACTTAGACAAATGCAAAATACAAAGTATAATCTTAATACTATGCCTGTGCAACAAATACTGAAAAGCTTTTGTCTAAAAAGCTGTAAAAACGTCATTATTAGCTTATTGAATTTGATTGTTGTGTCATATTTTATGCCGGCAATAGCACAAGTCAATCAAGTCGAAAATTCTAACAGTACACAAGTATATTTTAATACAAATGAGCCAGATGGTTCAAGCCAAGGTAGACCTAGTGGCAGAAGGGGGACTGGTAGTCGTGGTGACTGTCCATCTGTAGAAATGCCATTAGAAGCTTTAATACCAAATGAACGTTCAGGGTTGGTAATAGAAGAAAATCCGACTCTATGGTTTTACATACCTTTTAAATCAAATCAAGTATCAGCAGGTGAATTTTCGTTGCAAGATGAAGAAAAAAACGACGTTATGCGAACTTCGTTTCCTGTACCCACTCAACCTGGTATTTTTAGCTTGCAATTAAAGACAGCAAAACCCTTAGAAATTAATAAAACTTACACATGGTACTTCAAGCTTTATTGCCAAAATAATACTACATCCAAATCATCCATACCCAGCTTTGTTAGCGGTACACTCAAAAGAGTGGCGCCGGATGTAAAATTAGAACAACAGTTAAAAGCTGCCACCACACCACGAGCAAAAATTGCAGCATATGCTCAAAATGGTATATGGTACACAGCATTGAGCGAGTTAGCTTTACTTCGTATTGCCGAACCACAAAATACAACCTTCCAGCAAGACTGGCAAAACCTATTAGCCTATGCCGGATTAAAATATTTAGCAAACAAACCAATTTTTGGTGAACTCAAAATCTTACAACAAAATGCATCCAACTTACCCATAAGATAAACATCTTGCAGAATAAAAATCTTGTAAGATAAACTCTTGTGGGATAAAATATTGTGGGATAAAATATTGTGGGACAAAATATTGTAAGATAAAATCTTGTGGAATAAAATCTTGTGGGATGGGCATCCTTGCCCGTCCCAACACATATCAATATTATAATATATAAAAAATTATCCACTCTTAAACAATGTCTCACTATCAAAAATTACTCAGAATATCTACCAATGCAAAATCGCTACGTAATATTACATCAAATATTGCCGAGATAGTAGCCGAATCAAAAGTAGATACAGGGCTTTGCACCCTATTCTTACGCCACACCTCAGCAAGCTTAATTATCCAAGAAAATGCTGACCCCGATGTATTAAAAGATTTAGCGAACTTTATGGCTAAGTTAGTACCTGAATCAGCAAAATATATCCATGATGCTGAAGGTCCCGACGATATGCCAGCACATATTCGCACTGCAATCACTCATACCTCAGAACATATCCCCATTAACCGAGGACAACTAGTATTAGGGACATGGCAAGGAATTTATATTTGGGAACACCGTCAGCACAACCACGTTAGAGAATTAGTTGTTCATATATCTAATTAATTCCATTATCCAAGCGCAATATCTAAAAACATCATTACAACAAAACCTACCATTACACCAATCGTTCCTTCTTTCTCTAAACCTTTACGATGAGACTCGGGTATAATTTCGTCGCTAATTACAAATAACATGGCGCCCGCAGCAAATGCCATTGCCCAAGGTAAAACAAAGTTAGCTATACTGACTACCGAGGCGCCAACTAAACCACCAATAGGTTCAACCAAACCTGTTAATAACGAAATCCATAACGCATAGCCTCTAGAATATCCCTCCGTAACTAACGATAACGCCACTACTAAACCTTCGGGAATATTCTGTAAACCAATACCCATCGCCACAGGTAAACCATCTTTTATATTATTATTACCAAAATTTACTCCCACAGCTAACCCTTCAGGGAAATTATGAATCGTAATTGCAGCAATAAACAACCAAATACGCTTTAAACTCTCTCCTCCACTTTCTTTCCCTTTAATAAAATGCTCGTGAGGCAGCAGTTTATGCGCTAACTGCAAAAACAAACCTCCAAACAATATTCCTACAACCATTATTAACGCTGCATAAGCCTTAGAGTAACCAAGACTCATCGCCGCTTCTGTTCCTGGCAGCACTAAAGAAAACGATGTTGCCGCTAACATCACTCCCCCACCAAAACCCAGCATTATTCCTTGCACCCGCTGTGTCAAATTAATAGGCAATAATATGGGCAAAGCGCCGATAAATGTCGCAAGTCCCGCACCTAAACTAGCAAATGTACCTATAACAAGATTACTCATATCTAAAGATTTATCTTCACCAATAAATCATACTCGATATGACTTCAAATTTATCTAATATTTATAGTTGATTACGAGCTTTGAGTTGTAAATATCTTTCGACTAACTCATCACTAATTTGATTTGCTGGTGCGTCTAACACCAATACACCACGACCTTTGAGCTTGGCAAATGCAACTTGACGTTGTGCCATCAAATCTAAAGCAACAGCGCGGGTATAGGCGCCTTGAACATCTTCAGTAAAAGTACGAGCAATAATATCAACTTGAGGGTCACGCAAAGCCACGCAAAATGATAGATAGCGGGGTGTCAGTCGTGATAAGGCACTTAATAATTCAGCGGAAGCAGTGGTATCAATAATATCGGTAATAACAACAATTAAACAGCGTCGAGTTTGTTTTTGGACGACATGAGTGACTGCACCAACATAATCGGATTCTAAAAGTACTGGTTGAATAGGAGTTAAACGGTCGATAAGATGACTAAGTTGATGTTGTCCACGTTCAGGAGGAATCCAAGTGTGAATTTGGCGGTCAAATACACCCACTCCAACTTTATCACCACGATTTAACCCAGCCAACGCCAACGATAAAGTTGCATTTAAACCCCAGTCAAACCTTTGTAAACCCTGAACTTGCGCCGTCATCAACCGACCTCTATCAAGCAAAATTAACAGCGTTTGTTCTTGTTCTGGTTCTAAAACTCTCACAAGCGGTGATGTATTACCACTGGCGCCAACACGTCTTGCAGTTGCCTTCCAATCAACTAACCGCAAATCATCACCACTACGGTAATTTCGTAACTCCGAAAACTCCGTACCAATACCTAACTGTCGAAATTGCCGCATTGACCCAGAAGATTGTAACGTCAAACGTATTGAAAGACTTCTTAACCCAATTAAATCAGGATAAACCTTAACTTTCAAACTTTGCGGAACTTTCCAATTATCCCATGCTAAACCCCAGGCGCCAAGTTGACGTATTTGAAGATTTCCCCAATCAAATTCTCCCCTTTTAGTCGGAAACGCTGTATAAGTTACTTCACTAGTAGTATTTTTCTCTACTTTAATACGAAGCAAAGACTGATTAAGATTAACAGTATTTGGATAATAATCGCAAATTTTAACTATAGTACTAGTATTAGATTTTACTTCTAACTTAAGAGGATTATCACGTCCTATTGATAAACGTGGAGGTAACTCGCGCGTAACATCAACACGAGAACGACGCACACGTAAACTATCAATAATCATTAAAGTTAAGATTACTGCATCATAGAGTAAAATAACCGCTATGCCAGTCGAGACTTTAGTAAAACTCGCAACAGCAGGGGCAAGTATAATCCCCAAAGTCAAAAGCAAGTAAACTCTTTTTGTTGGAATCATAGATAAGAGTTAGGAGTTAGAATAATTTGTCATTCTGAGCGCAGCGAAGAATCTCGTTTATATCCACGCTTTTAAGATGCTTCGTTCCTCAGCATGACAGTGGGTGGGTTTCAAGATGCTTCGTTCCTTAGCATGACAAGGTGTAATTATCTTGGGACTGGGATTTTGTTTAGTATTGAGGCTATTACACCATCTATTTGTAAACCATCAAGCATAGCTTCGGGTTTTAAAATAAGTCTGTGGCGTAATAATGGAAGTGCGGCAACTTTTATATCATCTGGGGTAACAAAATCTCTGCCAGCAAAATACGCTGATGCTTGCGATGTTTGTAACCATAAACCCGCAGCACGTGGTGAGGCGCCTAAATTTAAATCAGGATGCTGACGCGAGGCGCCGACTAAAGCTAAGATATAATCAATAATAGCTTCAGAAACCTTGACCAGTTTTACAGATTGACGCACTTCTAATATTTGAGCAACAGTAGTAACAGGTTCTAACTTAGCGATATCCAAACGACGTGCAGCAAACCCAGCTTTACGATTTAATAGCATTTGCTTTTCGGCGGCAAGTTCAGGATAATCTACAACCAGCTTAAATAAAAATCTATCTAACTGCGCTTCCGGTAAAGGATAAGTTCCTTCAAATTCGAGTGGGTTTTGCGTAGCAATCACCCAAAACAAATCAGGAAGTGGTAGAGTCTCACCATCAAGCGTCACCTGCATCTCTTCCATAGCTTCCAAAAGTGCAGATTGAGTTTTAGGAGGAGTACGGTTAATTTCGTCTGCAAGCAATACCTCTGTAAATACAGGCCCCTTTTTGAGCGAGAAGCTACGAGTATTCAAATCAAATATATTCGTACCAGTAATATCACCAGGCAAAACATCGGGTGTTAACTGAATACGACGAAACTCTGCCTTAATTAATTGAGCCAATACTTTAACTAGTAAAGTTTTACCAGTTCCTGGGACACCTTCTAAAATAATATGTCCCCCTGATAACAAACCTATCAAAGTTTGCTCAATTAACGTAGGCTGACCAACAACAACTTGATTAAGTGCGTCTTTTAAACGGATTAGAACAGGATTCATTTGATTCATGCAAAATAAAGTTATTAATGTAGAGACGCGACATGTCGCGTCTGTTATCGCGTCTGTTATAAAGTTAATTTACGTATATTGCCCCATTTTCTTAACCAAGCTATCAAATCTTTTTCACTCAGGCGCCGTTGTCCTTGTTGAGATTGTACACGCAAGGCAGATTCTACATCATCTGACCCAGCACCAAACTTATTTTGCCATACACTTAATAACTCCTCAGAGTCAGGTGCTGTAATATCAATAAGATTTTTCTTACCTAAACCCAGATTAAGTGTCAGTTGATTTATTTCTTCCTTACCAACCATCTCTACAACAAAGTCGGTAGAGTCAGCTTTTTGTAAAACTGCGGCAAGTGCTTGAATGTAAGCTTGACTGTTATCTACTGTTGGTGATTGTAAAGTAGCTATTTTACCAAAACGACGATTTTGTGCAAATATTAGTACTAGCAGCAAAATACCAGCTTGAATAAAAGCTGTAAAAATAGGTTTTTGGATAAAGTAAGTTTGAATATTTCCTTCACCTTTAGCTTCTTTAATATCTTTATCTTTATAGCCGTGTATATACTCATCTATATATATTTTCCTTTTATTATTATCACTAGCTAGCTGCGCTAAAAACTCAAAATTTCCAGGTTCGTTTTGATATGCATTAGCTGCCAGTTCAGGAGTCACAGAATATATAACCTTACCTTTACCATATCTTGTTTGCCAAACAATGGCGCCTCTATCATCGCCTAATAATATTTCTGTTTCCGATTTTGGTAACGAATTCTGATACCGTTTAGTAGTATCTATTTTTACATTACCTGCACTTGATTTATGAATTGTGCTAAATTCTGCTCCTGTTGCTTTTCCGGTGTAATCTAAGACAATGAGATTATTGCCTTTTTCTATCCAACTTTGTAGTTCATATTCTGAAGCAACGCTAAATTCAGGAGGATTTACTTGCAAAAGAGTTATAAGGTCTGTTTTAGATTTAATACTAGATTTAATATCTATAGCAGGTCGCTGCCAACGTTCGATTTTGCCTCGACGCTGCATATAACTATACCAGGCGCCGTAACCTTCAGGCGCCCGATTATAAGTAGAACCATTATTAAGTTTGCCACCACTCGGAGCAGCAAACAAAGTTATCAAAATTAAAACTCCAAGAATAATTAGAGAAAATATAGTTAGACGATTTGGACGTTTCATATATTTAGTTTATTGTTTAGTTTATTATTTAGTTTATTCTTGTGTAATTTCTTTATATGCTTCTCGACATTGTTCATAGTTGACTTGCGCTGCTTCCATTTCATCAAAACATATTTGTTCGTGCGTTGTAATCAGGGTTTCGTATGGCTGCATAGAAGAATTAGATAATCGCAATATTTGTAAATACTCGCCATCGGTACGGCTTTTTTTATGAGGCAATGTATTTTTTTCGTGTAAAAATTGTAAAAGCGCCAAGTATAAACATTTACAAGCATCACGATACTTACCCTGCCTATAAAATTCTTGCGACTGCGACAACAAAGCTGCTGCGGATATTGGCTGCTCGTTTTTTTGACTACGAATATCATTCGATTGTGCTTCGTTTAACCAAGCGTATAAATACGGGTTAAATTCTTTCCAAAGGCGCCACATTAGCCACAAAGCAAAAAAACTAACTGCTACCCAAAATAAGAAATTAAGCAAGTTTAAAAACCATTGGCTAAATCTTAAACCTTGAGACTTATCAGGTGTAGGAGGGTCAAAGCGAGAAAGAAAATACTCAATAGATTCTCCTACTCGCTTTTGAAACAGATAAAACTGCCAACCTAGACTATTAGTTTCAAATTCTGATGCGGACATAAGCAAGAAAGAGAATGAGAATTATTTTTCTAATTATTTTTCTAATTTATTAGGGATACCTTCGCAACCACCAGGAATTGTGCCGCGAGTTTTTTCGCCACCCCAAGCACAGCAGTAATAGCGTACTTGTTCAGACATGCGCTGAACATTAGTAAAATCAGCATCTTGAACAACCGCACCAGTATATTCACCAGTTTGGAAATTGGGAGGGTTAACTCGACTGCGGGGTGATGCGGTTTCGTGAGAACCGTAGAACAAACGTGTTGTTTTTAAGTCAGAATTTCTTAAGCTAGCTTCGTATAAAATAGCACGCGATAAGTTTGCTTTGACTAAATCACAACCACTAAGGTTAGCACGTACAAGGTTAGCCTCAGAGAGGTCTGTCCATCGCAAATCTGTACTAGAAAGGTCGGCGCCTGCTAATGTTACACCAAGGTCTATAACACGCTGTCCAAAAGTACGGTCTTCAGCATATCCTCCACTACCATCGAGTATTGGACGTCCGAGAGTACGGTCGCGTTTAAGTGGAGTTAATAATCTTGAACGAGATAAAAAGCGAAGTATTTTAGCTTTGCCACTACCATCAACGCTACTAAGAATAGCAGCAGTGCGTCCTTCGGCAATTGCGCGTTCTTGGGGCCAATCTTCGAGCAGTCCTTCTTCGTTGAGTACTAAATCGGAAATACCTTGAAAGTAGGAGTCAATAGTTTGCTGCTGAGTAATAATATTTTGTTGAACTGTGAGCAAATTTTGTTGAATAGTCAAGTCTTTAGAAATAACATACTGGCGCCAAGCGACGTAAACAGCAATTATAGCGATAGAAATTTGTCCCAAGGCGCCAAACCATTCTCCTAATGCTCCTGAAGCATCCCAGTTAACAGTTTTTCCCCAACGTAAAATATCATCACCCACGCCTGTAAATTTAATGGCGCCTATTATACCTATAGTTAATACTAAAATACCAAATAGAACAGCACGTTCTTGAGGTGAAAACCATTCCGCAAAGACTTCTCGTAACCACGGAAAAAGTATTGCGAGCGATAAAGCTAAAGTAGCAACGGTTCCAATGGCGCCAATAATCCAAATATTTGAGGCAAAACCAATAAAAATCAAGCCTACAGCCACAAGAGATAATAAAAATGCCCGCCTTTGGACTACTACAAGCTTATTTGAGCGTATTTCTACATTAGAGTGCGATTGTTTGAGAGCATTTGTACTTTGTTGAGATTGTAGAGAATTAATTACAGCTAAAGCTTGCTGTGTAACAAGTCCTTCTGGGGTAAGACCATTTTCGCTGGCGCCGTTAAAGTCGTCCAGTTGCAATTTGTCTTCAGATACTTGCTCAGGTGAATGGGATGAGTTGGAATTGTTATCAATTGTCATGCTTAGTATGGGTGCCGTATCGACTCCTTAAACGATATTTATCCTATGGTATCTGCTGCACGGTGTGTAACGGTAAGAAGCATTAATCATTTTCTGGTACATGGTAGAGAAACCCGGTGTCAAACGGCATACCACATTTAAAGCCGGAAGTGTTAAAAATTTTACATTAATTTGTATATTTTTATAAATTTTTCTTTAAGAGGGACAAAAGGTAATATGATTTTACAGTAAAGAAATAATTGCATAAAAAGAAGCGACATTTTTTGTTAGCTTTTGCCAGGGTAAATAGTTGATATCTCATCAAAATATGAAGTACTTGCAAAGAGTGTGTGTAATTGATTTAAAGTCAAGCAAGAAAACAGTTATATCCATAATAATTTCATGAGAAATAAAAAGAATAAATAAAGTGTAATGAAACAGTAATGCAACTTACTTTTTTAATAGGAACAGAAGTTTTAACATGCGGATGTACGATATATGTAGGTACAAAATGACTGATTCGGGAAGTTTTGCTGCCTTAAGCTTAATAGCACTATTGACGTTTGGCTGTAGTAATGTGGCGCCAGCTTACGAATATACAAATCAAGCGGTGCAGGAATCGAACGTAGCGCAATTACTAACCGAAGCTCAGACAACTCAGCAAGTAGATGGTTTGTTTCGTCAAGCTAACAGTTTATTAGACGCGCATTCATACAAAAATGCTATAGAAACCTATGACAAAGTACTAAAAATTAGACCGAACAAAGCAGAAGCTTGGATAAATCGTGGTAACGCATTAACCGTTTTACAAAGAAATGAAGATGCAATCACATCTTATGATAATGCAGTCAAAATCAATCCACGGCTCAGTACAGCTTGGTTCAACCGAGGAAACGTCCTCAGCGGGCTAAAACGCTATACTGAAGCACTTGCCTCTTATGACAAATCAATTGCAATAGAACCAGACAAAGAAGAAGCTTGGATAAACCGAGGTATAGCTCTAGCAAAGCTAAACCGTTATACCGAAGCAATTGCCTCTTACGACAAAGCAATAGCCATCAATCCGAAAAAACATTTAACTTACTACAACAAAGCATGTGCCTATGCCTTGCAAAACAAACACGAAGAAGCCATTAAAAACCTGCAAGCAGCAATCAAGCTACAACCCGCCAAATACAAAACACTAGCCAAATCTGACACCGACTTCACCGCATTACGTCAAGACAAGCGCTTTCAAGACCTACTCAACTAACAAGACACAGTAGGGTGGGCACTGCCCACAGCATATTAAATAATGTAGGTTGGGTAAACGAAGCGCGTAATCCAATACCAGCTAAACTTCAGTGTTTATTTAGCAACAAATATTACTGAAGCAGGCTTTTTTGTTTTTGGATGTATGGGTTCACGCATTTCAACTAATCGCAAGCCATTGTCATGAAACAGCTTGACCCAACTCTGTAAAGTTCTAAAATACCACGGCGCCGGGTCAGATGCGTTTTCGTGCCAATATCAAGGCGCCGCAAGATGGAGTGATTTTCAAAATAAATTCGCGTGCGGGTGAAAAGGTTTCTGACAACGGAGTTGTTGAACTTGGGCAAGTTAATCAAATGAGAGTAGTTGCTGAGGTATATCAAACCAATATTAGGAAGGTTAAGTTAGGACAAAATGTTCGTGTTAGCAGTAACTCTCTAGATAACGAATTGCAAGGAAAAGTTAGTTGGATTGGTTGGCAAGTTCAGCGTCAGAACATTATTAACTCAAACCCCAGCGAAAATATTGATTCCAGAGTGGTTGAGGTTCATATACAGCTAGATGAGAAATCGACTCAGCAAGCAGCTAAGTTTACAAACTTACAAGTTAAAGCAGCAATTGAATTATAAAAACCTGGTTTCTTTGCCGATAACTTGTAATTAAAACGATGATTGTATGTAGAAACCAGGTTTCTTTATTTTATAAAATAAATTATTATGACTGGATTTATTCAAGAATTACAAAGACGTACACCGTTAGGATGGTTACAATTAAACCGTCATAAAAGTCGTTTGCTAGTTGCCGTTTCTGGAATTGCATTTGCTGATATTCTTATGTTTATGCAGTTAGGTTTCCAAAGTGCGCTTTTTGATAGCAATACTCGTTTGAACCGCTCAATATTAGCAGATATTGTTTTAGTTAGTTCGCAAGCTAAGAATACACAGAATTTATCAACTTTTTCACGTCGAAGGTTATTTGATGCATCTGATATACCTGGTGTAAAAGCTGCTGAACTAATGTACATTGGGAATGTAACATGGAGAAATCCTCAAACTCGTAAAAAAGCTACAATACAAGCAATTGGTTTTAATCCAGAAGTACCTGCTTTAGATATACCAGCAGCAAATGTTCAACTGGATAAAATTCAATTACCTAATAACTTTTTGTTTGATAGAGGTGCAAGAGGTGAATATCAAAAAGTATTTGAAAGTGTCGATGCAGGTAAAGAAGTTACTACCGAGGTAGATAGAAAGACTATTACTATTAGTGGATTATTTAAATTTGGCGCCTCGTTTGCAGCAGATGGTATATTACTTTCTAGCGAGGAAAATTTCTTAAGATTATTTCCTCGTCAAAAAGCTAGCAGCGTAAACGTTGGTTTAATTTACTTGCAACCAGGGTATAATCCAATTCAGGTAGCAACAGCGATGAAAGCGCATCTTCCTAACGATGTAAAAGTTTTAACGCGCGCGGAATTTGTGGAAATGGAAGAAGGCAATTTAAGAAGAGAAAGTCCAATTGCTTTTATTTTTGGCTTTGGTGTAGCAATGGGATTTGAATGAGTTCAATATTATTCATAACTTATTTATTCGATATCCATTTATACTCAATACTAGCTTGACCATTAACTGGATTTACTCCTAATTTCCCAGCAACAAAACCATGTTTTTCATAAAACTTGTGCGCTTGCACATTTTGTTGAAGCGTCGTTAATGATAAACCAAGTGGGCAAATTGTTTTTGCTTTGTTGAGTAAAGCTGTTCCTATCCCTATTCTCTGTACATCAACATCTACAAAGATCTGTTCTAAAATTCCTTTTATGATGAATTGTGCCGATTGCGGAATTCTTCAAATACCTTGAAAAATAAATCTAAGGCTTTTTGCTCGTCTTCTGCATAGAAAAGTAAAATATTTGCCCAAGATTGGCTAGTTTGGATGTTAAACTTTTTCCGAACCCATTCTGGAAATTCTTGGAAGTCTTTTTCATGAGGGCATAAGTCAGTACTACGTTCATACTGTGCTATATTATATCCAGACAGAAAAGCCTGAAGACATATAACTGATGCTCTACCCAAGTACATAGAAGGAGCTTTTTTGATTTTGTATATAAGGGTATATAGGTCGTGCATTGTTGTTTTTCCTTAAAATTCTTCCTGTGTTATCTCAAATGTACCACGCTCCAACTCAATTGTAGGAGAACTTAAATTACAAAGCCATTCTGCCTTGTCAATTCCAGCGTGTTCAATATTATCAAACACAATCTCTTGCTCATCCACCTGAACTACAATACCTTCATGAATACCATTCGTAGCGATTTGCTCTTGTCGCTTTAAATCATAAATAATTGACCACGGCAGATCCCGAAAACCTACATCCAGTTTGATTCGTTTTCCAGATATCCCTTGACTTATTAAGAAGTTTTGAATTGCATCTGCACATTGAACACATTCAAATACTCCGTAATCATTAGCTATTTGTTCAATAACAATGAGAATATTTTCCACTTAAACTGTAAATGCACTAACTTATCATAGTTAAGATAGCATCAGAATATTATAAATTGGAATATAGCAATATTACAATAATTTTATTGTTATTATATACTGTATCAAAAATAACCGTGGATAATGCAATATATAGCATTATTTCACTTTTGTGGAAATACCTACTTAGATGTATATCTCTTTAAAAGATTGGTTCTAAATATCTAATTAATACCAATTTAGTTTCCATCACAATTTTTTGCCTTAATTGTTCATCTTGATTCCAGTAAAATAATTGTAAAGCACTTGCTATTTCTACTACCATTAATGCCATCAGGCGCCGCTGTTCTGCTTCTACATTTGGTTGACGTAATGCTAAAAATGTATCAAATATTACAGCAACTTCATTATCTAAACGTCGATTCATTGTTTGCAATTGAGGAAAAGCTTGCGACTGCAAAAAAATAATCCTGGCAGCAAGATTATTAGAGTAAAAATTATCACATAAATCTACAGCTTCACTCAAAATATCAGCTAACGGTTTATCTATATTTTTTGGGTGAAATATATTATCAAATAAAGCTTTTAGCTCTTCATAATACCTATCTCCCAAAGCGTGTAAGATTGCTGACTTATCAGGGAAAAAACGGTATAAAGAGCCAATAGAAGTGTTTGCTTGTACAGCTATTAACTCCGTACTTGCCATCTCATAGCCAACTTCCTCAAAAACCAACGCAGCTGCATCCAAAATTTGATTAAATCGCAGACGACTGCGAGCTTGCTGAGGTAAACGGCGTAAAGGTTCAGGCATTTGTCACTTCGAGAATATAAATAAAAGTAGCACCCCTCCAATTTAAGAGAGTTTTCCTGTACATAATTACATTTTACCTTCTTGAAAACTACCACTAGACAAACGTGAGAAATTCTCGTATTTTAGAAAAGTGAGAATTTCTCACTTTATTTATTTTTGTGTCTTTCGATGAGCGAAATATCTGAACAAACGTTTTCGGTGACGCTGCGCGCGGGACGACCAGACGATGCACTCCTGGCGCCATTTTGTATGAAGCTTTCCGTACCATTGCAGTACAACGTGGCTTTACACCAGACTTTCCTTCTGCGGAGTTTGGAGCGGATATGTTGACCGAGCTTTTAGCTGACCCAGCAATTTATTCTGTTGTAGCTGAAACATCTGATGGACAAGTTATCGGTAGCAACTTTTTGTGGGAAGGGGACACTATCGCCGGAATCGGTCCGACTACGGTAGACCCAACCGCACAAAATAGGTCAGTTGGTCGGCGCCTGATGGAACATGTTTTACAACGGGCACGGGAAAAACGTTACGCTGGTGTAAGGCTCGTTCAAGCTGCATATAACAGCTGTTCCCTTGGACTGTATACAAAACTTGGCTTCAATGTACGCGAGCCACTGGCAAACCTTCAAGGGCAACCGCTCGGCTTAACAATACCTAATCGTATTGTTCGTTCAGTGGTTGAAGCTGACCTTGCTGCATGTAATCAAATCTGCTACAGCATTCACGGTCATGACCGAGCGGGGGAATTAAAGGGGGCTGTCGAGCGAGGTACCGCGACGCTTGTCGAGTATGATGGGCGTGTATCGGGCTACGCTACCGAAATAGGCTTCTTCGGTCACGCAGTTGGTGAGAATAATGAAGACCTAAAAGCACTTATAGGAGCGGCAAAGGAGTTAGCTGGGTCAGGCTTTTATGTTCCAATGCGTAACGCCGAGTTGTTGCGTTGGTGTTTGAAACACGGACTGCGTATCATTCAACCCGAAACTTTGATGAGTCTTGGTCTGTATAACGAGCCAGCAGGCGCCTTTTTACCATCTGCCTTGTATTAATGACAAACTTCAAAGTATGCCAATCAAAGACTTTTATATTTTGTTAATACGGCCTATGTAACTTAGAAGCTGAACTGGCGCCGTATAAATTAGCTTTATTCGCAATTACCATAGCTGTCTCACAATTAGTTATTGGTATTTTGCTATTTTCACAGCGATACGCGCTATTAGGTGCAATTATGGCTGTGCCCATGAATATTTGTATTTTGATGATAACTTTATTCATAAAAGCGGAATAGGCGCTGCTCCGAGTGTGCATCTTTGAGCATGTAAGTGTAATCAAATATTTTAATGTATATAAAAATACATGATTTTGATAATATAAATAATCGCATATTAATCAAATCCTTACAGACAAAGAGAATAATACATTTTTATTTAAACGATAATGATTATACAAAAGTTATCATTATTTTTGTTTAAATAATTAACTTATACTCAAATAAGAGCATTATACTATTCACAAATCAATCTTATTTGATTCGTCGTCTATTTTTATACAGGTAAGTCTAACCACTTATGGCACAATCAGCCGATATCAGCTCCAAGCGCATTATTGGTATTGAACCACTTCAATGGGCACAGTGGATTACTGGTAGTTCCAATATAACAGTTCAAGAAATAGTCAACTCAGAGTTCCAATTTGTAAGCCGTGATAGTGACATTCTCATTAAAGCTAGCAGTCCGAATCACGGTGATTTTTTGATTCTGAATGAGTTGCAGCTGCGTTACAAAACTAAGATGCCTAAACGAGTGCGTGCATATACAGGTTTGGCAGAGGAAAAGTACGACTTGCCAGTCTACCCAGTTCTAATCAATTTTATTAAAGACAGCGATACCCCCATCCCTACCAGATTCAAATCAAAGTTTATGGGTTTAGTCGCGCGTCAAGACTACCGAGTTATTAATCTATGGGAAGTTGACGTACAGTTAGCTTTCCAAAAAGTTTCTTCTCTGATTCCATTTGCGCCTATTCTCAAGAATGGAGACAACGAAGAAACAATCCAACAAGCATTACGAGTCATGCGTGCGGATGAAAAATTGAGTGAACTCGAAACTGTTTTGGGTTTCTTTGCTACATTTGTATTAGACAGCGCAATAGTTCAAAGTATAATGGGATGGAATATGGCAATACTACAAGAGTCTCCTTGGTATCAACAATTTGGCAAAGAATGCGAGGAAAGAGGCGAGCAACGAGGTGAGGAAAGAGGGAAGGTAATAGGTGAGCAACGAGGAATAATTTCGGCGATAGAATTGGGACTTGATTTAAAATTCGGCGCCGAAGGTTTAGAGTTAATGCAACCAGTTTCTCAAATTGCTGATTTAGAAAAACTCAAAACAATTAAAAACGCGATTAAAAACGCGCAAAGTTTAGATGAATTACGGCAATTAATTTAATAGTTTTGAATCTTACAGCGACGCAATGAACATAGACGCGATTAAATCGCGTCTCTACGTAACCTGGAATTACGTAAAATCATAATGTAAGGGGTGATGAACTTGTTCTTCGTCAAGCTTTCAGATTACACTATATTTTGTAATTTATTGCTTAGTCGAATGAAATATTCCAAGTATCATGCACTAGGAAACGATTATTTAGTTATTGCTCCTGAAGATTTGAAGATTGAATTAACTGCAAAGAATATTGAGCGAATTTGTCATCGTAACTTTGGTATTGGTTCCGATGGAATTTTATTTGGCCCTCTACCGTCTCAAGATTCAGATTTTGCACTACGCATTTTTAATCCTGATGGCAGTGAAGCAGAAAAAAGCGGTAATGGATTGAGAATATTTTCTTGCTATTTGTGGGATAGAAAACTTGTTAGAGAAGAGTTTAGCATTAATACACTTGGTGGGAAAGTGAAAGCGCGCGTTTATAATGATGGTAAAAGCGTTTTTTGCTAAAGTTAAGCGTAAGCAGTTTAGCTAAAAGTGCATGAGCCAAAATTTTAATCAAAACGATGAGAACAAATATATTGCTATGCAGACGCCCCCACGCTCGCCCATTTTACACAATCAGGATATTATCCCAGATATTCTTAGAGTAGAACATCATTATCAACCAGCAAACGGCGCCTCTGAGTGTTGTCTTCCAAGCTACTTACTGAGCATTCATCTTGGACAACCAATAAAATTACAACGAAAAATAGACGGGCGCCGTAGCAGTGATTGTTTAGTAGAAGGAGATATAATGATTTCGCCTCCTTACCTGCGTCGTAAATTATCTTGGGATAGTCACGCGGAATTTTTGCTACTTCGTCTTGAATCAAAGTTTTTCAGTTCAGTAATATACCAATTTACAGATTTAGAGTGTCAAATTACACCGCAGCTTAAACTTCACGACCCTTTAATTCAACATATAGGTTTAACACTTAAATCAGAGCTAGAAATAAATGGGTTATGCAATCGTCTTTATGCTGAGTCAATGATGAACGCACTAGCTGTTCACATATTACATCGCTACTCATCGAAAAAACAGGAGATTCCTGATTACTCTGGTGGTTTGCCTAATCATCAATTGCAACAATCTATAGATTACATACAATCTCATCTATCTGAAGATATATCTTTAGAAGATATTGCTGAGTATGTTGGTATTAGCCAGTATTACTTTGTTCGATTATTTAAACGGATACCATGAGGCAATAGTTTCAAGTGTTGCTGTGCTAATTATGGTTGGGCCAGGAGACACTGTATCATCTGGAAATCCTGTATCGAGGTTTTGCTTTAATTCTACTGGAGAATCAAAATATTCACTTAGCCAAGATTCAAGTGCTTTACGTTCTTTGTCAATATGAAATATGTTTGTTTGGTCTGTGCCTTGTACCCCTAACGAAACAATGTTAGTTTCAAGATTAAATTCAGAGCGTATGGTATGGATTCGATTATTACGCTTACCATTGACAAAGTTACCTGATTTATCGACAATGGCAAACTCTCTATCTCGCTTTAAGGCGCCGCTTTTAAGAACATTTATACTCTTAACGCCAACTCCATCCAAAGATTAAATTGGATAGATGAATAATTTTGAAACATAGGGAATTACATCAGTCATAAGTAGCTCCTGAGTAGAGTATATTTATCAAGAGATATAAAAAGCAATTATAGTAAATTTGTAGTAAATTTGATAGTCAAGTGAAATATTCCAAGTATCACGCACTAGGCAACGATTATTTGGTTATTGCTCCTGAAGATGTGGAGATTGAATTAACCAAAGAAAATATTGAGCGAATTTGTCATCGTAACTTCGGTGTTGGTTCCGATGGAATTCTACTTGGTCCCTTGCCATCCCAAAATTCGGACTTTGGACTACGCATTTTTAACCCTGATGGCAGTGAAGCAGAAAAAAGTGGTAATGGTTTGAGGATATTCTCTCGTTACTTGTGGGATAAGCAGCTTGTGAGAGAAGAATTTAGTATTGATACACTTGGCGGAAAAGTTAAAGCGTGCGTTGCTGACTCTGGTAAAAGTGTTCAAGTCGAGATGGGACATGTCAGCTTTAACAGCGAAAAAATTCCCGTGACAGGAGAACCCAGAGAAGTTATTCAAGAAAGTATAACAGTTTTAGATCAAACCTTTACTTTCTGTGCTGCTACTATTGGTAATCCTCATTGTGTTATTTTACTGCCTGAAGTGGCGCCGGATATTGCTTATAAATACGGTTCTTTATTAGAAGTTCACCCAAATTTTCAGAATCGCACGAATGTTCAATTTATGAAAGTTATTGACCGTGAAAATATCCAAATTGAAATTTGGGAAAGGGGAGCGGGATATACTTTAGCGTCTGGAAGTAGTAGCAGTGCGGCAGCAGCAGTTGCTTATAAGTTGGATTTGTGCGATTCATCAATAACTGTTCATATGCAGGGTGGGCAAATTTTTATACAGATTACTGATGATTTTATGGTGACTATGACAGGTAGTGTTACTAAGGTGGCTGAAGGTGTAATTTCACTGGAGATGTTTGAGTTTTAGAAGTTTTTACCACAGAGACGCAGAGAACACAGAGTAGAGACGTGATTAATCCCTGCGGGAAAACCTCCGGTTTACACGTCTGTACAGAGAAATTTTAAATTGGCGCCAACTCTCCCTCTTTCTTTGTGACCTTTGTGTCTTTGTGGTTCATTATTCTTACTCTGTGCCCTCTGTGTCTCTGTGGTAAAAAAATATATTTTAATACACAGTCTAGGAAGGCTGTTCCACAATTTACCAGGGGATTTCTCCATTATCATCTAGGAATTTACCTGTTGGGGAGTTGTTCATAGTAGCCATTTTGACTATAATAGTTGCTCCTTGCTCCACAGTTCGCGGCGCCGCCGAAGTTCCCATATCCGTCTTAACCCAACCTGGGCAAATTGAGTTGACAGTAATATTATCATCAGCTAAATCTTTTGCTAAAGATACTGTTAAAGCATTTAATGCTGTTGGTTCTTCAGTAGTTGTTATGCTAAATTGTTAAATATAGATGTAAATAATTATTAACTTATTTTAAAAAATGTTACAAAAAAGCTTGATGGCATTGACTTGTAAGTCTTATTTATTATTGACTATATATACGCTTATCGTATTTTTGGGTACATTTACAGTCATGGTCAATAAAAAAGATATAAAAATATTATCACAAATTCTGGATATAGACGAAGTAAAAGTTATATCGCACAGTATTTATAACGAAATTGGAATAATTCTACGAACAGAACCAATAAAGCTGTACAGTGTATGTCCGTCTTGTGGTACGGAAAGCCATAAACTACATCAAAATCATCGTCATATTATTAAAGATTTATCTTTTGGTGAGAAACTGGTTTTTCTAGAAATAAATCGGCGCCAATTTAAATGCAGAATTTGTAAAAAACCCTTTAGTGAAGAATTTGACTTTGCAAGAAAGAAAAGAACTTATACAAATCGGCTTGCAAATCAAATAATACAAGAAGTTTTAGAAAACGACATACATAGCGTAGCATCAAAAGGTATAGTTACAACAGAAGAGATAGAAAGAATGTTAAAAGATGCATCTGAAAAACTAAATTTAACAAAACCTAAAAATTTAAAAAGGCTTGGAATTGATGAAATAGCTTTAAGAAAAGGAAAGGGTAATTACTGTGCAGTGCTAATAGATTTAGATACATCTAAACCAATCGCTATTTTGAACGCGCGTACACAAGGAGTAATCGAGGAAGTTCTTATCGGTTGGGGAGTTGAGGTCTTAGAGCAAATTAAAGAAGTGAGTATAGATTTATGGCAAGGGTACAAAAATTTAGTGATAGAATTAATGCCTAATGTTCAAGTCGTCGCCGATAGATTTCACGTAATGGTGCAAGTAAATAAAGAATTAGACACACAGAGGAAGAGAGAAAAGTACAAAATAGAGGAATTAATTAAATTAGCAGAAACATCTGAAAAGAAAGATGAGTACGAAAAAATATTAGAAGGTTTGAAAAATAGTAAATATGCTTTACTCAAAAATGAAAAGGACTTAAATGAAGAACAAATCAAAAAATTAATTCAAGTTAAAGCTGTATCTCCTACTTTAAAAATGATGCATGAATTAAAGGAAAAACTTAGAATAATTTTTAATAAAACTAATCATTGGTATCCAGCAGTATTTAAATTAGGTATGTGGCTTTCAAAAGCTAAAACATATTTCCCAAATAGCAATAACACTTTTATTCGTTGGTTTGATGAAATTATTGCTTATTTTGATAATGGCACTACTAGCGGCGCCGTTGAAGGTATCAATAATAAAATTAAATTAATTAAGCGCTCCGCTTATGGGTTTAGAAATTTTGAAAATTTCCGAGTTCGATGCTTATTAGCTTGGCACTTTAATTGTTAGTTTAGCATAACAACTACTGAAGAACCATGCTGTTTTAGAAGAGTTGTAAGCAAGGCTATTAACTCCATAGAAAAAATGTTCTGGATTACTCAAGCTAGTTAGTGAGCCAAGTGTGGATGAAACGTTTATAATACGTGCGGCACCTGCTTGTTTAAGTAGTGGTATAAAATTATGAATGATTGCAAATGCTCCAAAAAAGTTTGCTCCAAAGGTATCTTTGAGTATATCTACACTCAACATTGATGGACGAGTGCCCAATTGAAACTCATAGTTAACTCCAGCATTATTTATAAGTACATCAACTTTTCCAAGTTGTTTAGTAATAGCTTCAGCAGCAGATTTTACTGACGACTCATCATTCACATCTATTGGAATAAAATGAGCATCGGCGCCATCTGAGCGTAGTTTTTCTACTGCTGCGTCCCCCTGCTGTATGTTCCGCGCACCAATTAAAACAGTAAAATTATGCGATGCTAGTTGTTGTGCAACTTTATACCCAATACCTTTGGTGGCGCCGGAAATAAAAACAATCTTTTTCATAGTAAGTTTTGCACTGTTTGGTTCAAAATTGTTGAAATAAAAAATATCAATTAATCAAGGGTTGACATGGCAGCTTTGACCATATCAAACAGCATCTCTCGGTCAGGATGAACACGTGCGGCTATATTTAAACCGTAGGATACAGCTATAATTAGTCGCGCTATGGCTTTGATGTCTTTATTAGGGGCAAGCTCCCCTGACTGTTGAGCTTTGTCAAGAAGATTAAAAACTGTTTGCTCTAAACGGTCAACACCTTGAACGATTAAGCATGAAACTTGTTCATCAATCGTTTTAATAGTAGTTGCGGTATTAGTCAGTAAACAGCCACCAGGATTATATGCAGCAACAGCCACATCAATATTGTGATTGAAGTAATCCCATAATCCTTGTTTTGCTGACTTCGCTTTTTGCAATATTGCAAGTCTTTTCATCCCTGTTTGCTGGTAATAAAGACTCATCACCTCACGAAAAAGCGTCTGCTTATCCCCAAAAGAATTGTAAAAGCTCGAACGATTAATGCCCATACTTTCCAATAAATCTGGGAGAGTAGTTGCATCATAGCCCTTTTCCCAGAAAGTATAGAGAGCTTTCTGTAACACTTCTTCGCGGTCAAACTCCTTTGGGCGCCCCATCTTCATCACCTCCTTTCATTAGAATACACATTTTGTACCAAAAAGTCTATAACTTCTAACGTAGGTTGCACCGAGTTATTAATTTATGGGAAGTTGACGTGCAGTTAGCTTTCCAAAAAGTTCCTTCTCTGATTCCATTTGCGCCTATTCTCAAGAATGGAGACAACGAAGAAACAATCCAACAAGCATTGCGAGTCATGCGTGCGGATGAAAAATTGAGTGAACTCGAAACTGTTTTGGGTTTCTTTGCTACATTTGTATTAGACAGCGCAATAGTTCAAAGTATAATGGGATGGGATATGGCAATACTACAAGAGTCTCCTTGGTATCAACAATTTGGCAGAGAATGCGAGGAAAGAGGTGAGCAACGAGGAATAATTTCGGCGATAGAATTGGGACTTGATTTAAAATTCGGCGTCCAAGGTTTAGAGTTGATGGAACCTGTTTCTCAAATTGCTGACTTAGATAAACTCAAAACAATAAGAAACGCGATTAAAAGCGCGCAAAGTTTAGATGAATTACAGCAATTAATTTAATAGTTATAAATATCACAGCGACGCAATGAACATAGACGCTATTACAGCGTGCTGCATGTTTATTAGGTACATAAATGATGCCCAAAACCTTGTAAAGACTGTACATGTAAGGTCTCTACATGTACCGCATTAACACGAAATCTGCTGTATGTTACAGCTTATAAAAATTATTGAAGCAGGCTTTTGTGTTTTTGGATGGAGAGGTTCACGCACTTCAATTAACCGTAACCCACTACTATTAAATAATTTTACCCAACTCTCTAAGGTTCTAAAATACCACGGCGCCGGGTCGGTAAAATCGTCATTAAATCCTGCCCAAGAACCTTCTCTCCAGCCATCAAGGTATGGAAAATCACCACAAGCAACTAAAGGATGAAGCGTTTGAACAATAAATAAACCTTTAGGATTTAGTAATTTTGTAATCGTTTTGAATAATCCTTCCACTGATTCTTTTCCAAACAGTGCAAAATTACATACTACAACGTCAACAGAAATACTTAGTTTACCTTGTTGTATTTCCTCATAAGATACATTAAGAAAATCTCCTCCAGCTTGTTGAGCTTTCTCAATTAGTTCTGGAACTACATCCACTCCAACTACATTAATTCCTTGAGTTGCAAGTTCACGAGTCAACCAACCTTCCCCACACCCCAAGTCAAGTACAGACTTCGGAGAATAACTTATTACCGCATCGATTATTGCTTGATTAGTAATTAGTTTGCGACTCTCAATTTCTCCAGAACGCACTGCATTTGTCCAGGGTGAAGCATTTTTGCACCATGAATCAATTATCTTAATATCGCTGAGTGGTTCAATGTTCATAATACGGAATTACTTACATTATATAATATAATGATAATACCTAACAAAAGGTTAAATTGAAAGTGCATGAACCAAGGTAAAATTTCAGATATTATCAAAGTAGAACATCATTATCAACCAGCAAATAGCGCCTCTGAATTAGTTGTTCACATATTACACCGTTACTCATCTAAAAAACACGAAATTTCGCTGACTACGACACATATATAAGTAACAAAGAAATTGCTCTAGCTACACAAATTACAGGCTTTTTGGCGCCAGATTCCCACTTATACGAAATTTTTATGAGTGAACCAGCCGATAGTAAAATGCAAATTAAGGCGGGTATTGGTCAATTTATTAACTTTGGTATATTTAAACTAAAAAATCCTGACGACCAACCTCAATTTTTAGAAGCAACCGCAGAAGCAATTCGACAAATTTCAGGTTTACCCGCAATGCCAACC
This sequence comes from Calothrix sp. PCC 7716, assembly GCF_019977735.1. GTDB lineage: Bacteria > Cyanobacteriota > Cyanobacteriia > Cyanobacteriales > Nostocaceae > Dulcicalothrix. The sequence continues at coordinate 10,389,723 of NZ_AP025018.1, forward strand.
ACTCACTTCCATCGGTCACTAGATGGCGCCCGTGCGATAAACTAAGGCTTATGGACATCCCAAGAAGAATACCTTATATCTTGCACCATTCTCAACAAGCAAAAAGAAACCGGGCTTCTTGCGAAAAATTTTGCTAAAAACCCTAATTTATCGTATAGAAGCCCGGTTTCTAGACCAGGTGCAAGATGTGAGATACGCCAACATGAACGCAAACCCACCAATGGCTGAACCATTAAAACAAATGCGCGCACTAGCAAAGAACGAATTCCAAATGTCATTATACGAAGTCGTACACACTGAAAAATCTTAATGGATATACAAATCCTCGCTATATCTGGTAGCTTATATCTTGCACCATTCACAATAAGGCAAAAGAAACCGGGTTTCTGTACGAAAGATTAAGCTTTTTTAGTGCAGTTTGTCGCAAGAAACCCGGTTTCTAGACCAGGTGCAAGATGTCAGGATTGGTTTTCAGATATTCTATTTTTTTTGTAAGGACTCCATCTATCTTCATTTTTTTGTCCTTGAATAGTATCAATAGTTCCTAACAAGCGCTCAATATCCTCAAACATTCTGTATGTAGAAAAAAGGAATTCATCGTCCCAGTAACTTTTCTCATTTGTTACAGAGACAGTAAGATGCTTCCCTGCTGTGACTCTGATATGAACATTAAAATTATCGTGGGACAGTTCTCTAGAAATATCTTCTAGATTATTTGTTTCAGGAATTATTTTTTTGAGAACAATATCCCAGATTCTATGCAATTTTCCATCTGATGTTTGTTTGGATTCAGCCCGTTTATTTACAATAATGTCATCAGCGTTATACTTCATAAAATACATATCTCTCCTTCCTCACAATCATTAGAATTGGAGTTTGTAATATGTGTTGGGGTAGGGTCATCAGCTATAGGTGAAGGTGGTAAAATCATTAGCCGATGCACCGTCATACTTGGCTGCTGTGTTAAGTCGAACTATGCTACCTGACTTGTTAGTGTGATATGTCCATATTTTGGAGTTGTCGGTTACTTGTACTTGCCAACCTGGTACTAATGCTTGAGTACAAAGAACTCCTGGTTCAGCTAAACCCAAACAACCATCATTCCAAGTACGTGCTTCCGATGTAGTAATTTTTAACTCGGAAGTAGACTTACCTGTACGTTTAGAAGCATCTTTCAAAACCGCACTCGCTACAGCGGACGGTAACTTCTTATTTTGACTATCATCCTGACTCTCACTTTGATTAGGTAAAGATTCCACTGGTTTTTCTGCTTGAGATGGAGGCACGTTACTGCCCGTAGTACACCCCATCAATGCACTACTAATCACAACCACAGCAAACAAATTAACCAAAATCAAGCGAATACTTTTCTTATTCAAGCCAAACATACAAATACATCCGTTACGGAGTGATACCGTTGCCACGCCTACTACAATATACAACTAAACTCATAAACAGCCCCGTCCCAACGAGGTATTTTAATGGTTCAGGCACACTTGGGTTAGGGGAAAAGAAACCCTCGATAATGCCAGCGATTACAAGCATGGGTATAATTCCAAACACTAACTGCGAAGCTAGAGTTCCATAATACTTAAGAGCATCTAGGCGCCGATATTTCCCTGGAAACAGAATTGCCCGTGCGATTAAAAACCCAGCACCCCCTGCAAAAAATATCGCTGGTAACTCTAATGACCCATGAGGAAAGACAAATGCCCAAAATGGGTATGCCAAATTATTTTGTCCAACAAGCGTTGCAACGGCGCCTATTAGTAAACCATTAAATAGCAGAATATAGAAAGTAAAGGCGCCTGCCGTAATTCCACCAGCAACAGCTTTAAACGACACCATAATATTGTTAATCATGATACCGCTTGATGCTAGTGGTTCAACACCTAATATTGAACCCATCCAAAGTTTACGCTCGTCTCTAACTGTTTTAATTAAATGTTCGGGTACAATTAGCGACATGAAACTTGGGTCTTGCCAAGCATACCACCAAGCAATCAAGCACCCCAATATAAATAAAGCAGTCGCCAAAGCTATATAAACTATAGTTTGCTGCACCACCGCAGGAAATCCCCATAGAAAAAAATCGGTGAGACCCTGCCATTCTTGCCGACGCGAACCTTGATAAACTTGGTTATAAGCCCGCGTTGTCATTGATTGTAGGCTTTGTATCAGCGTATTACTGACTTGCTGGGTACGAGCGCGCGCTAAATCAGCGGCAACGGTACGGTAAAGAATAGCGACTTCGCGAATTTCACTTGAACGCAGTGATTTAAGTCCAGATTTTTCTATTTTTTTTAATAAAGTGTCGAGACGCTGCCAGTTTGGTTCACGTCGCGCTATCCAACGTTGAATATTCATGAATTTATACTCGTACTCAGGCTACCTTAGCTTAAGATAGCTTGAAGCAGTAGCTTGATTATTGTAATAGCACCATGTCTTTTAACCAAGGTTCTTCGCAACCCATTCAACCTTTGAGTATTGGTAACGTAGTTACTGCTGGACTTAGGCTGTATGGTGTACATTTCAAATCTTATTTAAAACTAGCATTTATTGCTTATGCCTGGATACTTGTGCCCGTTTACGGTTGGGCAAGATGCGGTGCCACTTTAGCATTGATATCTCGGTTGGCATATAGCGAACTAGTTGAACAACCAGAAACTCCATCAGAAGCGGGTCGTTTTTTAAGAGCGCGGTTATGGCAATTTTTGCTCATGGGTTTATTAATGTTTTTACTTATTATTGGTATCACAATTGGAGTAATTATATTATTATTTATTCTGGCACTAATAACGGGAGTTATATTAGGAATTTTTATACCTGGAGGCGCCGCAAACGATGCTTTTAACCCTGTAGTAGCGTTAGTATCATTTACCTTGGTACTTGTTTATATAGGTCTAATTTTTAGCGTGTTTCTTTTAGTGCAAGCACGTTTTATTCTTGTGGAAGTGCCTTTAGCAATTGAAAATTCTACTGATGGGGCATCAACTATTAAGCGAAGCTGGAATTTGACAAGGGGAAATTTATGGAGAATTGTTGCAATTATTATTATAACTTCTTTATTAACTTTTCCGCTTCAAGTACCTTTAAGTGTGTTAAATATTATTATTCAAATTTCCTTACAACCTTTAGCAAGAGTAAATAGTAACTATAGGTTGTTAGCTGCAATAGTAAATATACTTCTAACTTTAATTAGTATTGCATTAGTAGTACCATTGTGGCAAACAATTAAAGCCGTACTTTACTGTGATTTACGAAGTCGTCGTGAAGGTTTTGGCTTAAAGTTGCGCGACCGTAATATTTAAAAAAGTTATGTTAAAAAAATTATGCATATTTTTAATCGAGTTAAATTTGTTACGCCAGAGAGCGTTGAGCTTGAATTTACTTTAGCTGGTATTGGTAGTCGAACTTTTGCTTTACTAATTGATTATCATGTTTTAGCTTTAATAATAGCGTTAATTTTCACTATTTGGCTCACAGTTTCTTATCAAATACAAACTTTTGGAAAACAAATATTTGGTGAGCAAGCTGATAACTGGGTAGTTGCGATAGCATTCTTCATTTTGTTTGCAGTTTACGCTGGATATTTTGTATTTTTTGAAACTTTATGGCAAGGACAAACACCAGGTAAGCGTTTAGCAAAAATCCGCGTCGTTCGCGATGATGGTAGGCCTGTCGGACTTCAGCAAACAACTTTACGTGCCCTACTGCGACCTTTTGATGAAATTTCTTTTATTGGCGCCTTGCTAATTATGTTTAATCGTAAAGAAAAGCGTTTAGGTGATTTCGTCGCAGGTACAATCGTAATTCAAACTTCTTCTATAGCTATTTCTGAAAAACAAAAATTAACACTGTCAGAGTCTTCTAATTCAGCTTGTGAAAAAATTTTAGAAACTACTAATTTATCACCAATGCTTCCTGATGATTTTGCAGTTATTCGGGAATATTTAGTGCGGCGCCATATAATGTCTAAAGACGCAAAAGCAGCACTTGCTATTGAGCTTACTCAACAAGTACAGTCAATTATTGAATTAAATAACTTACCTGATGGAATTAGCCCAGATACTTTTTTAGAAGGCCTTTATCTTGCCTATCAAAAAACATCGATAGGGTAAAGACGTTACACAGAACAAACGTAAAGACGTTACACAGAACAAACGTAAAGACGTTACATGTAACGTCTCTACTTCAATATTAATGTACTATGGTATCCAACCGCGTGCGCTAGAAAACAAAAAATTTTTGCTTCGTAGCTCACCGGAATGCAGCATTCTCAACAAGCTTAAAGAAACCGGGCTTCTTGGCAAAAATTTTGCTATAAAACGTTAATATTTCGTACAGAAGCCCGGTTTCTAGACCTGGTGCATTCCGGTGAGGTAGGGTAGGTATCTTGCCTGACCTACAAAATCTATATTATGACCCCGTTTGCAATAAAGCCGCAGAAACAGCAATCATAAAACAAACGAAAGAATATTTAACACCAGACCTATTTTGATAAATAGCTGCCTGCAAACCCATAACCACAGACCCTACAACCATAGCAGCGCAAGCCAAAGACTGCCAATTTTGTATAAATAACATCATAGTACACAGCCTAATATTATATATCCGTAGGCTCAATATATGGCTCATCACACGCGCGTATCTTCCGCCAAACGAAATAATTCGGCGCCATCAAAAGAAGCAAAGTTAGTAAGATAAATTGAAAAACAGCTTTTTTCGGAAAGGTCAAAAATGAATAATCCATTCCCAGGAATGAACCCTTACTTAGAGAATCCTATATTTTGGTCAGAGTTACATTATAGATTAATTACAGCGATAGCAGACGCAATCGAGGAGAATATCCCATTACAATATAACGTTGTCATTGAACAACGTACTTATTTAAGCGATGACTCAGATTCTGTTTTTTCTAAACAAGTGGCGCCGCAACATTCATCTACAACACAGCTTTCTACATCAGAAGGTATAACAATAATGATGCCAATGCCAGAAAACGTTACAGAAAGTTATTTAGAAATACGAGAAATAGCAACTGGTTTTGTAGTCACAACAATTGAAATTATATCTCCGAAAAATAAAAAAGCTGGAGAAGGCAGAAAAGCCTACGAAAATAAACGTAAAAAAGTGTTAGCTAGCCTTTCTCACTTGGTAGAAATTGATTTATTAAGAAGTGGCAAACCAATGTCGATACTAGGAGAAGTAGCGATAAACGATTATTACATCATTGTCAGCAGAAGCGATACTCGTCCCAAAGCAAAACTATATACTTTTTCTGTCCAACAGCCAATACCCTCATTTCAACTACCTTTACAATCAGAAGATATAGAACCAATTTTAGATATACAATCTTTATTAAACAGTATATATAATCGTGCCAGATATAATTTAAGAATCGATTATAATCTGGAACCAGTACCTCCTCTCAAAGCCGACAACGCAGCGTGGTGTGATATGGTTTTACGTGAGCAAGGATTACGTGAATAATCCCCCCAACCCCCCTTATTAAGGGGGGCTTTAAGCCCTGTTTTTCACCCTTAATAAGGGGAGCTTTAGACTTTATAATAAGATTTATAACGGGAGCAGGAGTTGTTGAGAATCTGGATCTAGGAACACAAAAGTAAACAATTTCAAGTAAATGGATTCAATATAGATATGCTGCAACCCTCAAAATCTTTAGTATTCCTAGTAACAAGAGTAAGATTGTGTATCTCAGCCGTTGCTGCTATTATAATATCCGCTTGAGAACGCTGTTTACCTTGAGTTCTTAACACACCCCTCAACTCACCTGCACGCTTGGCAATTTCAGAATTAACAGGAAGAATTTGGCAGTAAGTTGCAAGAAATTTTTCAAACCATTTTTGGATTCGAGGACTAGGTTTAGCAGCTAAACCATAATAAATTTCTTCCAAAGTGATAACACTTAAGTGAATTGATGTAACAGTATCACTCCATGCTATGACTCCTTGATTAGGGGTAGGACGAGATAGCTCACTAATAATGTTTGTATCGCAAAGAAAAGTCATTCTACACTCTTAAACAAAGGGGTTGTCACGGTCGCTACGTGTCGGTATCTCTAAACTATAATCTTCTTCGGTACACAACTGTCTAAGTTCGGCAAAAGCTTTTGTTAAAGTAGGTTTTGCAGTATACTGCTGTTGCCAATTTAAAAATTCTTGAAAAAGTTGTGGGTCTACTATTGCCGCGACTAATTGCTCCTGAGTGTAAATTAATTGAGGTTCTTGATTCGTTGCATCGATTATAAGAGATAACTTATCTTGAGCTTCTTCAAATGACCATTTCATTTCAAAGTCTCCGTTACATGTAAAAAACGTTCTGGTGGAACTTTTTTAAGGTTAGCCTATTTTAGAGGTGGTTTTGACTGGCACCAGTCAAAACCAATTAAATATCACAATTTCATTAATAACTCCTGTGTTAACTGCACAAAAGATTTAGAACCAGGAGACTGAGGATTATTTAAAACCACAGGCATAAAACTATCAACAGCTTTTGCGACGTTCATATCCATCGGTACCTGGCTTTTAAACACCTTGCTATCGCCAAAGTCTTGATATACACGGTTCATTACTTGCTTATAATACCTACCACTGAGCAAATTACCGCTGTACATGGTAAATACAATCCCCAGCATTTGAATATCAATCTTAGCTTCCTGCTCGTGACTATCTTTTAGCTGGGCAATGCGTCTTTCTAAAAGTTGAATTCCAACTATAGATAAAGGCTCAGGTTTTGCTGGCAATATATAGAAATTACTCGTTGCCAGCGCGCTACGTGTTAGTAAAGTATAACCGGGAGCGCAATCACAAATAATAAAATCGTACTCATCGCGTACTGGTTCCAATATTTTACTTAGCAAAACCCGCTCAAAACGGTTCCAAATAGTCTCAAAATCCTTCTCACCCAAAGTAACCGCTTGCTGGTGCAAAAGTTCTGACACCACAAACTCGTCGTACAAGTCAATGTCACCCGGTATCATATCTAGACCCTGTACATTACAAACCTGCTTTTGAATTACATCATGAATTGTATGGCTCGGCGCCTCACTAGGGGTCATAATTTGGTCAATTAAATATCGAAACGTTTTGCCCTGTTTACGACGATTAGCAAACTCAACAGGAGACATCAAACTTAGAGTAGCGCTAATTTGCGTATCCAAATCAATAACTAACACCCGTTTACCGTGATTTTTCGCCAAACAAGTAGCCATATTAACAGTAAGTGTCGTTTTACCCACACCACCCTTCATATTCGCAGTCGCAATTACATATCCCATTAGTCAACCCTTCCAATAACGCATTCACATTGTAGGTTGGGTGGAGGCTTTGCGGAACCCAACATATATATAAGCTTTATGTAAGCTACCTCCCCACACCCCTCACAATTTCAAGCAGTCAAAATTATACCAGCGAAGAATAACTAACAGAGCAAACAAAAAGAGATTTTGTAAGGTGACATCTCTTTCTTGTGGAGCGGGCATCCTTGCCCGCCCTAACTATCAAATAAGCAAACTACTAGACATTAATATGTAAATATAATTACCTTATTAGACACAGAGTACATAGAGAGAAGAGTAAGAAGAGGTTAACTTATATCTTGCACCAGCTTAGATAGCTGTAATAATCATAACCTCTGTATTTGTAGATTATTGGCTTCGTTCTTACCCGCATAGGGTTGAAAACCCTTATGCTAACAGTGCAAGTCCTCTGAAAGAGGACTATAAATGATTGTTATTTTCAATACTATATGTTGTTTATATTGTGGTTTGTACTTAGACGTGCAAGATATCAGTTAAAATTGGTGCCTAAATATTGGATGGGACGGGGCACTCTTAAAGCCCATCCCACAAGATAATTAGTTTCATTATAATGTTGCTTGCACTCTTTGCAGATAGAGCTTCCCTCACCTCAAAAAACTACAAGAGAACGGAGAATAGGGACTTTCGAGTAGAAAGTAGAGAAGAAATACAGGTAATTTGCCAAATCCAGGAAGTCTAAATTATAATTTAGGCTCTTCCGTAGGTGTTATGCTGAACTTAAAAATAAAATTCAGAGCTTTCCTTTAAAATCAAGGCTTCCAAGCAATTAGAGTCTAAAATTTCACGCGAAGGCTCGAACGTTAAGACTAACGGCTGTTATCCTTCCCTAGTAAAGGTTTGAAGCTTTTTTTTATACTCCTTCAGCATAAAAAGTAATGAAGAACCATAATTTATTCTTCCAAATGGTATTATAGGAATTAGTGACACACAATTACTGAGTTAAACTCAAGTTATCATGGAAATAAAATTATTAAGATTGTAACCATGAAACAAAAAACTCTTCCAATTCATTTATCTTACGAAAAAATCAGACAATTTTGTCAACGTTACTCAATCCAAAAGCTTTCTTTATTTGGTTCTGTACTAAGAGATGATTTTACTAAAGAAAGTGATGTGGATGTTTTAGTAGAATTTCAACCAGGAAAAACTCCAGGTTTAGCTATTGTTACAATGGAAGATGAGTTATCAAATATAATAAATCGCAAGGTAGATTTAAGAACTGTAGCAGATTTAAGCTGTTATTTTCGCTCTGAAGTTTTAATGGAAGCGATGGTTATTTATGAGTAAAGTTGATGATTTAACTCGGCTAAAACATATTCAAGATGCGGCACAAGAAGCGTTATCTTTTACAAAAAATCGTACTCGAAGTGATTTAGACACTGATAGGATGCTATCTTTGGCTCTAGTAAGATTACTTGAAATAATTGGTGAAGCAGGTAATCGTGTTTCTGAAAATTGTCAAGCCAAGTATTCAAAAATACCTTGGCGACAGATTGTAGGCATGAGAAATCGTGTTATTCATGCGTATTTTGATATTGATTTAAATATTGTCTGGCAAGTAATCACTCAAGATTTAGATTCACTTTTGATAGAGATTGAAAAGGCAATTAGAGATTTAGAAACGTAAATTATGGTACTCATGCCTTTTGGCAGGATATATGGTACCGCATCACCAATTCCATAACATTATTGGGTACATACCTAAATTTACTGTGTAGAGTAATATCTCTTGTGGAGCGGGCATCCTTGCCCGCCTTAAACATTCAAATAAGCAAACAAATGTTCGACATTATTCATATTAAGGTAAAGATAATTACCACAGAGAAACAGAGTACACAGAGAGAAGAGTAAGATGAGGTTAAAATTGGCGCCTGTTTATATAGGACGGGCAAGGATGCCCATCCCACAAGATGGTTAGTATCATTTTTGGTAATTAATCTATATTTAGTAAATCACAAACTTTATTAGAAACTTTACTACATAAGCATTTGAGCAAAACATTAATGACTTGACACAGCGCGAATCGGTTGTATGCTCAAGCGATAGCCAAGATTATGAAGAACAAGACTGATAGTTCGCAGTTCAGGGTTCCCCTCTGAAGACAAAGCCCCATAAAGGTTTTAACGATTCAAACCCATTTTTTCCGCAAAGTAGGTCATCCCAAACCAAATTGTGCCTCCACCACATTCCGCAGCGCTTCCAGAAAAAACGCCAACTCCCCATCCTGCTTGTATTCTTCAAAGACAACCTCTAAGTATGCCTTTGCCATTTCCGCGTTTTGTAGCTGTTCCAACAGCACCTCGTCATGGTTTCTAAGTTTCTTAGCCATCTTGTTTCTCCTAATAAATTTGAACGGATAAAAGGGGAATAGTAGGTTTGGTAGAGGCTTGTTGGAACCCAACATAATATATATAATCACTAATGTAAAATAGAAGGGTAAATAGGAGTAGCTGGAAAGCCGGATATGACTAAGGTTTCTATCGTGCTAGAAGATAAACAGGGAGAAGGGTTTTTAGCAACTGTTTTGGGCTTGCCAGAGTGTAAAGCACAAGGAGTTAACCGTCAGGAAGCGCTAGACAATATACAAAAAGTTTTGTTTGACCATTTACAAGGGTCTGAAATTATTGAAATTAATATTGATACTGAACATCCTCTGCTAAAACTGGCTGGAATATTCCAAGATGACCCTCAGTTTAATGACATGCTGGCATTTATTGAAGCTGATCGACGTGAGCTAGATGCGAAACTACAAGCAGAGGGAACAGAAAGCAATCCTGCCGGATGAGTTTATGGATTTTTGATATAGTAAGCTTATTTATAATCCAATTATTAAAAATATTTACCAAAAAGATGCAAATTACTCTTACCATTCCTGACAATATCGTTTACCAACTCGCTGATAACCCTGAGCAACTATCGAGACGCGCGTTTGAATCCCTCGTCGTTGATGCTTACCGCAGTCGTCAACTTTCTACTGCCGAAGTACAGCGTATTCTCAACCTTCCCGGACGACTAGCAACCGATGCCTTCCTTAAAGCCCATGAAGCCTACCTACCTTACACCGAAACAGACCTCGACCAAGACCTGCAATCAATAGACCAAGCCCTTGCCCAATTATGACCGTTGTTTGTGATACCTCGCCTCTGTGCTACCTAATTTTGATTAATCACGTAGAAATACTGCCTCAACTTTTCAATAATATTCTTATTCCAAACGCTGTTCGCACAGAACTACTTGCAGAAGGCTCTTATACCCAAGTTCAAAACTGGATTACGCAAGCCCCAACCTGGCTTGACATTCAACCTGTTACTACACTTCTGCCTGATCTTCCCAATAAACTTGGTGCAGGTGAGCAAGAAGCTATTTCGCTTGCCTTCCACCTTAATGCTACCTTAATTATTCTTGATGATATGGACGCACGAGTTGAAGCTGCCTTTACCTAGCGAGTACGCTGCGGAATTTTGTTTTGCCATCTAAGAATAATAATTGAGTCAGTTTCAAAGATTGCTCTTATTAGTAAATTTGAACAGATAAAAGAGGATAGTAGGTTGGGTGGAGGCTTTGTGTTCACTTAGTATTCCGTTATCCGTAAACGAAGTTTTCCCGTAGGGTAGGATATCCGCTTATGGTAGGAAAACCCAACATATTAGTTAATATTGTAATTATCCATACATAACAATAAGTAATTCTTATTACTAATATTTCCTGATACAGTGTAACAATAAGTGAGGTATCACCGTGTTGAAAACAAAAACACTTACAGGAGGACTATAAAAATTCACTTTTAAGCTAGAGCTTTGCGGTAACGAAAGCGAAGTCGAAACAAGCTTATGACTATCGCATCAAGATAAATGATAACGATCTGGTGATTTTACTGTTGATCACTATTAATTCATGTATACACTGATTAAGTATTAGTTAAAATAATACAAAGAATCCTATACTTATATGTCTGCTGACTATACTTCCAATTTACAGAGCATTTTTAGTAATATCTCACCCGAAAGTAGTGAATCAGATGTCGAAAAAAAAGTTATAGTTCCACTATTGCAAATGCTGGGTTACAGTCCGAAAGATTGGGAACCACAAGCAGCGGTTGGTAAATCTAAACTTGATTTTCTGGTACTCCCACCTACCTCAGAGATTCCATATGCACCCTATTTAGTCATTGAAGTAAAAGCTCCTAGCAAAAATCTTGCTCAAAACATATGGCAAATCAATGACTATATGAGAAAGACAGTCGCTTTCATTGGATTATTAACAAACGGATACGAATTCCGTATAATTTATAATTATGAACTTAAGCCAAAAGAAATATTAAATTATTCTCAAAAAGAGTTTATTGATAATTTTGAATCATTAAATAAATTATTGTCCAAGCCCACTTGTTTAACTATTTACAAAACAATATACCAGAACGAACAAAATTTTCGTTCTAAATTCTTAGAACAAATTTCAAAACTATTTAAAGATGAGAAAAACATTGCTAACGTTAGTGAAAGTTATAGCTCTGAAAAAAATAGTCCATTAACTATAGAAAAAGAAAAGGATAAAAGTATGATTATTACTATATTTAATAATAAAGGTGGTGTAGGTAAAACTACAACAACTATTAACCTTGCAGCAGCATTAAGTAAGCTGGGAAAACGTGTACTTTTAATTGATGTTGACGCTCAAGCTAATTTAACGACAGGATTAGGAATTGATCCGTTAGAGGATATTGAAGATCAAGGCAAGAAAGATATAACTGATTTACTTTTAGACCCCAGAACCAAATTAGAAGATGTAGTTATTCATAAACAGTGGGATGATGTTGAACTGGATATAGTTCCATCTCATATTCGTTTAAGCGATATGGAAGCAGCATTAATTATGACACCAGATGTAGACAGGGTATTATCAAAGAAGCTGAGGAAATATAATGAAAAGTATGACTATGTATTAATTGACCCACCACCATCATTTGGTAAAGCTAACACTATTTCCTTAATGGCATCTTCTGCTGTATTTATTCCTACGCAATTAACTCCTTACCCAGTTCGTGCATTAGAATATGTAATTAATAGAGCTATTGCAGTAGATGAATCTAGAGATGACTCTTTACATATTTTAGGTATAGCAGTAAGTATGTACGATAGATCAGCAAGTAAAAATATTACTGCAATGACTCAAAAAATTTTAGAAATTATTGCTAAAAAAGGTGAAGGTAAAGATTTAGAATTATTTCCGCGCCATACATGGATTCCACGTTTAACTATTGTTGCTAATGCATCAGATACGGATAAAGCTTATCCTCTTTGTTATGCTGAATTTGATAAGAGTTTAAGTAGTAAAGAGAAAGAGGCTGCACAAGATGCTTTTAACTGTTATATAGAGTTAGGAAAGTACTTAATTTCTACTGTAGATAAAAAACGGAGTAAGTAAATGAACGAGAATGAAAGACGTAACAAAATTGTCAATTATTTACGGATAAAACCAGTAAATCATGGTCAAGTTTATACATTTCAGATAGCTTTACCTCCATCTGAAATATTAGATATTCCCTTTGAAAGGAGTGAATATTTAAAGTTGAGTTTTGCAAATCAAGGTACTAATTTAATTCCGCTAATTGTACGTCGTACCGAAGCATATTCTGAAGAAGAAGATTATGAAGTAGTATATGGTGCTGACTGGTTGTTTATTGCCAAAGAAGTAAATATCGAAAAGCTGTGGGTTTGGGTTTTTGATATGACTGATGAGGAAGTTACTATCACAAAACAAGAAATGCAGCAGTTGATGGGGAATTCAAACCCTACTCCTAACGAATTAGAACTTGAATCTGACGAAAAAGGACAGCTTAAATCAGTATTAGAGCTATTAGATAGAGTCTTGCAACAAATAACAATACTGAATAAAAAAATTGAGTTAGTTACCGCATCTGTTAAAGAGTTTAAGACGGTTGACAGTCAAAAAGAGCTATCGGAGGATACGTTAATTACTAAAGTCACTACAATTATTAAAGAAGTAATTGCTAAAGAATTAATTGAAGACGTTGTAAATAAAATATCAGAGTCTTCATCGTATCGTAGTTCTAGTGTAGTAAAACAAAAAGATTACGAATCTATGACAGTAATGGAACTTAAAGTAATAGCTTCCGAGCAAAATATAAAAGGACGTGCCCGAATGAAAAGACAGGAGCTTATTACAGCAATTAAAAAAAATGAAAGCCGATAGATTACTTAGCTACTACTTTCAAAGTAGCTTTGGCATTTTTGTTGTTGTGGGCAAATTTGACATAAGTGTGGCTGGATAGTAGCTGGGGGTGGGTTTGGCGCCGGCGCCCTCCAAGTCAACCATTGCTGTATTTGTTCTAATTTACGGGGAATTAGCTCGTTGGCTATATGTTCTAGCTGTTCCCAAGAATAATAATATTCTTTAAATGGCAAAATACAGTAAACTACCGAATCAACAGGCGCCTTTTTATTTTGCGAAAGCATATAGCTGTAAGTAGCGACTTGTGCTAGCTGCGCTGATAAGTCTACGGGTTGATAAGCTTTAAGCTCAATTAAGCATAAACGGTTAAGATCAAAATTAAAAACTAAGTAATCGTATCTTCCTAAAACTCTTAGCTGTGAGTTATCAGGCAAGTTAAAATAATGTTCAAGTTTACGGTCTTCAACCATGAAAGTTTCGCTAATTACGTTTTCAGCACTACAATAGTTTCGGTTAATTATTAGTAGTTCTGCAAAGCGTATAATTAATTCTTTCAAACCTTCCCAAACTTTAAGTAGTGGTTGAGCTAGGTTTGAATCTTTACTTGTCGCCTTTTGTAAATAAGCGTAGAATATTCTATTGTAATAAAGCTGTTGTATGTTATAAGCTATTTGCTCTACAACTAATTCTGATGCAGATGGTTTAAATAATTCTATAAACTCAGATTTATTAAGTAATAAATTAATCAATTCGTCTACTAAGTTATGGAATTGACTAATATCAACAACGTCTTCCGTCTGTAAAAATAATGTACTACCTCCAAAATGATGGTTTAAATAGAGTAAACGCGGACATTCAAATGCTAATCGTAATTTGTTCGGCGTTAAAGACTTGGGTTTTTCGGCTAACTGTACAGAACTTGGCGCCACTTCGAGAATGGAAGTTAGTACATTAGCTTTAGAGAATCCTAGTAAATGTTGATGAACAGCAGCTAAATAGACAGTATCCATAGCGGCATATTTTAGCTGCTTTTGAGTAAGTGGGCGCCTTCCCCAGTCACTTCCTTGTTCTTCTTTATCTACATCTGAGAAGTTACATAGCTCTGTGGCTAAGGTTTTTAACTGTAAATTAGAAACTTGTAAAACTTCCTTACTTATTCTTCTAGCTTTTTTTAATGTACAAGTAATGTTTTGTGCATCAATACTACCAAGATACTTTAAATCAAAGCTAGCATTATGAAATACTTTTTCGATTTGAGGATTAATCATGATTTGATTAATAAAGTAGGAAATCAAATCATGTTTATCCAAAACATCAAAAATATACACTGACTCGTTTACTGCATCACTAGCTTTTGTTAACACTTGTATTATAGAAAGCCTAGGTTTTTCAGTATACCAGTCAGCTATTTCTGTATCTACCCATAATATTTTAGCCGAAGTAAGTTCGTTAATTTTCGTGATGATTTCGATGCTTCCTGTTAAATATTGCATGATTCCTGATAACTATGTAAATTATTTAGCGACTAAGCAAATTAACTTATCCATATTTTTATTAGTATCCATAACTTTAACTCTATCTTCATCTCGCAAAGAATCAATTAATCCCTGAATGTCGCTGTCACTAACGTCAGGATAATGATTTTGAGCTTGTGATAGTAAAGTTGAAATTCCAAGAAATTGTTGAGTTGTAATAAGATTTAGCAAAAAGTCTTTAATTGATTGTAAATCTTTAGCCTGAATTCCTGTAGAATTATCTTTAGCAATAAGACCTAAGTCTTGTAAAACGCTACAATTTTCTAGAATCTTAGACTTACGCATTAAGTCTTGTAACTCTGCTACTTGAATAGTCTTACCACCAATAACTAATTCTTGACTTATACAAGAATTAACTAAGCTCTGATAAGTTGCAAGAATCTGAACCGATGCTAAATCAGGTTTGATGTGAAAGTTTCTAGTACCTTTGAAAATTTGTTGATAGATTTGATTACCTTTCAGCTTTGCATCTCCAACACTAGCCATTCTAATCAAATATAATTTTTGACAAAGATTTTGCTGAATGACTTTCTGAGCAGCATTCATCACGTTGAAAAATGTTACCATGTTAGCATCTTCTGTCCAAATTATTCCTATTTTACCAACTTTATAATGTTGATAGCTTAAAGAAGAGCTATCGTATTTACCATTAATAAACTTAGTTTTCACAGATAGCAACTCTAAAGCTTCTAATGATAATTTTAACATGCTTATTAAGTCATGTGCAGCTACATAGCTTATTTGATTAATTCTTCCCTGAGTTTTTTTAATTTCTTTCAGCCAAATTAATGCAAATTCAGCTTGGTCTTTATTACCACTTTTTCCAGCTTCGATAAGTATTTCTTTATATTCTTGATATTGCTGTCTTCCTAAAATAATTATATTTCTTGGAAGAGCTTTCCCACCAGGAAACTCATCTTGTAATAGTTTTGTAGTGAGTGGGAAGATGGGTGTATTATGCTGAGGGTTAGCTACTTGATGTAATGGTTGTAATCGGTAAGCCCAAAGTGCTTCTGCTTGGTTTAAGTTAATGGGTCTAAGCTGAATATCTTTTTCTACTCTAGCTTTGTCTGATTGAATAATAAGCTGTTTAGCACGCATCCAAGGCTCTTTTACTACGCTAATAATAATTAAGAAGTTTTTAAGATTGTCATTATGAATAGTTGTATTAATGTTAAATAGTGGTTGAGGATTGGCGCCAAAGTATGCTGTACTCTCAACTTGGTCAAAACAGAGAACTATAGGTTGTGTCTGTGTTGATATTTTGCCAAAGTTAGCCAAAATATTTTTAGCTGCATCTTCCGTATCAATACAAAATTTTACTTTGAGAGCTTGCATTGACTCTTCGCTTAAGTCATCACCTCTCAACCATTCACTAGCTAAGTCATATAATTCTGGATTAGTCAAGTCATATAATACCCCAAAAAACATCTCAGGATTATAAATACTTGCTAATTTATATTCGTTTTTAAGATGCTTGATAAATTTTTGACGGTCATTTAATAATGATTGCCAAATGCCATCGGCAAAATTGTTCTTCGTGGAGCATTTTGTAAATGCTGATAAACTTTTGAGCCATAAAATTAATTGAGACTCTTCCTTACCTTCGGGTATTTGCAATAAGCTATCAACACTATACCTTAAAATATGGCGCCAGATATAATCATTATCTGCCCAAAGTCCAATGTAGGCAAAAAAAGCCTTTGAGTTAAAAGTTTTTTTCAGTCTTCCTAAAAGATAGCTTTTACCCGAACCTGAATCACCTACAAGTAAAAGTGTACGACTGCGATTATCTTTAGAAACAAGGTCTAAATAACTTTCTATATCATTAATTACTTCTTGATGAATTGACTCGACTACAGAAGTATAATCTTGATTATCATTCCAAAAATTGCCAACTTTTGTGTTTACGAGGTCAAAAGGGTTAACCTCGCTCATAATGATGTCGTTGATAGATACCATAGTTCAATTGTACAGTGAAATTAATGTAAGAGCGTTTAGCTGTGTAGCTCAATAAACAGTAATAAAAAAGAGCGAACCACCGATATTCTGAATAATTCCAGCTTCAACTTCTTCGGGCTTATAATCTGTGGGGTCAAGTAAAGTACTTAACTCTATCTGGTCGCTTGCTTGCAGACGGTAAAGTGCTTTGTCCAATTCATCGCGCGTTAGTGGTAGTTGTAACTTTTTCCGTAAGTGGAAGATTGGTAAATAATTGTCACTACCAAGCTCCCTGTCTAAATTCCGGATAATTTGTAAAATTTCTTCATCGTTAATATTAGTATCTTTTTCAACCGATGGCTCTACGTTATCTATCGGTGTAGATAGCTGTTGTGAATGACCGCATAGAGTTTTCCGCATGAAGCGCAGGTAATTACCAAGCAAGTCTAAGCTGATATTCCCGGCGCCTTCAGCAACATAATCATCTCGCAAATACTCAATACCGCGTTCAGTCAGCCAAACTTCAGCATTTGTCTTTTTAATTTTCTCTTCAGGCTCAATCAAACCCTTGTCAATCAAAACTTTTATTATCTCATCCCGTTTACTAGCTTCTGGCAAAGTAATTTTACTAAGACTAATTTGTTCAGAAGCCTTACTAATCTTTTCCAATACCTGACGTTCTTCTTGTGTTATCGACACTTCTTTAAAGTCAAGCTTGAGCAAATCTTGACCATGAGATAAAATCTTGACCTTAGCAATTTCACGGGTATAATCTATAAGTCTTTGCTTACCTAAAGAAAGACAAGTCTTATCTTTAGCCTTCAAAGACTTAAATTCAATGGCATCGTAGCTAGAACGATAATCGTTACATCCCAGTAACTGAAGAAGAAAATTTAATTCATTAATATCCATCGATAATCTTAATTTTGGCTGAACTCAACAACACTTAGCTTAGATAGTAAAAAATTACACATATTTTTATTTCAGCAATAATTAGTGCCTATGGACTATTAACTCCCTGGCAAACTAGAAACTTCCTAGATTTATACAGTCACGCTTAACTTCACTTGCACTAATTTAAGGAAGTATAATTAGTGTTGCTTGTTCCCAATGTCATTTACTCTTAATAAAACCGTTTACGGTCAACTTTTAGCCGAATTTCAGCTAAAAATATTTACTTCTGAGGAAGAATATAATTTTGCGCTTGCTTCTGCTCAAAAATTAATGCATTGTCAGAATCGTTCTCCTGAGCAGACGATTGTACTACATTTTTAGTTAACTTGGTTGAAGAGTACGAGAGTAAACATTACCCAATGGGAGAATCGTCTCCGCACGAAATTTTAGAATATTTGATGGAAGTGCAAGGTTTAAAGGAATGTGACCTTGTTGATATTATTGGTTCTAAAGATGTTGTTAGTGAAATTATACACGGGAAGAGAAACATAAGTAAAAAGCAGGCTAAGGCTTTAGAAGAGTTTTTCTGTGTTTATCCAAAATTATTTATTTCATTGTAAGAGGATGTTTGGAAAGTTATATTTAATATTTAATCTTAGCTTTAATCCCCCCAACCCCCCTTAATAAGGGGGGCTAAGAAATACTCTTATTCCCCCCTTATTAAGGGGGGTTAGGGGGGATCGTATTTGAAGAAAATGTCTGAACCGAGTAGCATTAATAGCAGTACTAGATAAATTGTAAAGCCCGGTTTATTAGCGTAAGTCGTATATTTTTACGCTTGGCTGAATGATATTCCTTTCTTTTTCATCATATCTTTAACTTTTAGCCAAATTTTTCTACTAAAAGTGATTCGCCATCCTGCCCATGCAGTTAAATCGATGTATTGGAAAAATAACATTCTGTTTGGGTGTTTACAGCCTAGTTTCCAAGGTTTCGCAGATGATGAAAAATGAACAATATAAGAATCGTTAATTACGTTATTATACATTTCTTCGGTCAAAGAAGTTTCTTTCCATGATGAATAACTATGTATAACAGCTTGGCTATTCCATCTTGGGTCAAGCTCACTCCATTTTCCTGCAATTACTGCATTCATTGCATCTTGGTCATGCCAGCGAATATATTGTTGATTATTAGTTATATAGTTAATTATTTCTTGTGAAAAATTATCACGGCGCCATTTCTCAACATTAATAACTAAAACTCCTCCATTGAAATATTTACAATCTGGAGCTATTCCAAGTTGCTGATAGTTTTGTAAACCTTTAGGAGAAGACACATAAGTTGCCTCTATATCCATATCTCGCACTGCTAATACATAATTATCTGCAATTTCTGTATCCCACAATTTCTCTATGTTGGCTTTTACTATTACATCACTATCTAAATAAATTGCTTTTTGATACTTTTCAGGTAGTAACTCAGGAATTAAAATTCTATAATATGAAGCAATTGTTATATGTCTGGAAATTATGGCATGAGCAAGTTTTGCCTCATCTGGTACAAGCCACTCAATAATAACGTTAGGTTTACTTAAAGATTTAAGAATCTTATTTTTATTTGCTTGTGTGATTTTATCTGCAATTATACATATAATTACCTGACGTTGACTACTAACATTAGCAATTACAGAGGACATAGTTGTGGCTAGTGGCATTGAATAATTATCGTCTGCACAGCCAACAATTACAATCGGACTTTTTTCTGTAACGAGCATTATAAACCTAACCCCTGTCTAAAATGTGATTAACGTAGAAAAAAGAATATTACACCAGTAGAGATAAAAACGTTATGAAACTAGCATTTTGACTTTCTTTGTGGCTTTTTTATATAATCTAGAAAATTTTTCGCTGAAGCTAGGAGAATAAAAGTTTTGCGGTCTACTTTCAGGGTGTTTCAAAAAGCGGTAATGCAAAAACTCTTCTTTGTAGCGTATATCTACATTTTCACCAGAACACAAACGAGTAAAATCGATTGTTGGGTAGTTCATATAGTGAAGTCGGTGGATTGGTTTTAAACCTTGCTCATTATAAAGGACATTGTTTATATTGACGAATAGGTCTGCAATGGCACAATTTCCAGTTCTATCTTCTCCATTTTCACTAAGAGTATAGTTAAAAAGTGGCAAATTTGATTTAAAGGTCAAATAATTAAATAAATGAGCGTCATCCCACCAAGCAGTTAGCCATTCTACTTCTCTCTGTTCAATTAAAAGCTTTTTATATTTCGTCAAATCTGCTGCTGTAAATAAACCTCGCTTTGAACCAAAAAAATCAGAGCAGTGAAGTCGAGGACGTATCTGTTGTTCTGTAAATAAATTAGCTTGCTCAAGGAATGGAACATTCAATGGTACCTTTATACGGTTTTTGCTATGTATCCAGTCATCGAATACAAAACTATATGTATTCAATTTTTCAAAAATACCATCAAAAGACTTCATTACCAAACTATCGGCATCACAAAATACAAATGCATCAAAGTCTCCATCAAAAGCACACATTTTCCTTTGTAGATGACCAGAAGACCACCAATTTCGTGATAGTTTAGAAGCTTTGGCGCCGGGATGAACAGCCCATACCTCATTTGCGAATTCTTCCCAACGCTGAATAGATTCGCTATTATCAAAAATGGTGACATTAACTCTAGAATTAACTTCCTGTTTTACTAAATCTAATTGTTCATTGTAGGGAATAATACAAACAGGAATATCGCCAATATTAACTTCTATACTATTTAGTAATGCGACTAATTGGTCGTAAACAGCGTCATTTGCTAGTGTGTAAATTCCAATCTTCATTATATTAAAACCTCTTAACAATTAATGCTATTTAATACACTTATCGACAAAATGTTATTAGTTACTTAATCATTTTTAATCGTCTTTGAAACTTATACACATCAGAAATTATACTGAATAAACCGTAGAATATAAAGTATTTAAGTCAGTGTGAGTTAACTTTTCGGACTGCATCAAACGCCATTGGTCGAATTCCAACGGGTAGCAGCGACAATCCTAAACCTGTTAACGCTTTAGAAAGCGAATGTGCTTTACCAGCTAGTACTAATTCTCTTCCTTGCTGCGTCTCACCTTTTTCTATTAATCTTAGCCCTAATAATAACTGTGTTTCGGTCAGGCGCCCTTGACGGATTTTTTCTAATTTATCTGACTCAAATTTATAATTTTCTAAGTACTGTATTTTATCTGATAGGTAGCGAATCGCACGGTCTTTACTTTGCTGTTCAGCGTGGCAGCGATATTCCATTAGTAATTCGGGTAGATAATACCCTTGTTTTCCTGATGATGCCAACCTTACAAACAAGTCGTTGTCTTCGCAGTTCTGCCAGTTGGGTTGCATGAAACCTACTTCTGTTAAGACTTTGCGTCTAAATAATGTGGCGCCAATTTGAAAGCTTTGACGAACGAATACGACTTCAAGCAGGTTTTCTACTATTCCTTCTGGTAAGGTGTCTCTTCCCCAAATGCGAGAGTTATATTTGGTTTGCACTTCGTCGCGTTGGTTGTTAATATCTATTATCCAGTGGTCGGTACCAACGAAATCTACTGATGGGTAGTTGTTTAAAATTGTGGCTGTGTGTTCTAAAAATTTGGGCGTGAGTCTATCGTCATCATCAAATTTTATGAAGTATTCCCCAGTTGCTGCTTCAAAACCCGCACGCATGTTGTTACTTTTTCCAACGTTTTGCTGGTGGCGAATGTATTTGATGCGGTTGTCAGTGTATTGTGACATCAAGTTGGGGGTGTCATCGCTAGAACCGTCGTCACAGATAAATAGTTCAAAGTTTTGGTAGGTTTGTTGAAGTACGCTTTCGATGGCGAAAGGTAGTATATTAGCGCGGTTGTACGTGGGAATCGTAATGGTTATTTTAGACATTTTTCTCTATTTTAATATATTTATATACTTCCCTAAAGTTTTATCAATATAACAGTGGCGCCTTTATATTCTTCAAACGCTATATTTAATATCAGTGAGGTAGCTGTATAAATTTTATACATTAAAATAGCTACTTGATTTATATATCTAAATATCAGGGATATTAACGATGACGTTATCTTTAATCGTAGTTAATCCTATATTTATATAGTTTACATTTTTTATCAGTATAATCACTTAAAATGAACATACTAATGTTATCTTCAACTTTTCCTTATCCTGCTACCCGTGGGGGTACGCAGGTACGAACCTTTAATTTATTAGATTACCTAAGTCGGCGCCATACCGTAACGATGGTGACGCAACGCGAAGCTGATGTTAGTGATATGGATATTTTTAATTTGAGAGAGCATGTTGATAATTTAGTTGTTTTTGACCGTCCACACACTGGTAATGATGGTGCGCTAGGAAAAGTTAAGAGGTTTGGCACTTTTATCGCGCGCTCAACTCCACCTAGTGTACTAAATAGATATTCACCCCAGATGCAAAGCTGGATTGATGATTTTGTTGAAGCAGGTAAATGTGACGTTATTACCTGTGAACACAGCGTTAATGAGATTTATATCAGACCGCATTTTCAACAAAAAGTCAAAACTGTAGTCAATGTCCACAGTTCCGTGTACGGTAGCTGTTTGAATCAACTTGAAACCGGAATTTCTGAAAATAAACTTCGCGATAGATTAAATTTACCCTTACTACGCCGCTACGAACAAGAGTACTGTAAAAAGTTTTCAGATATTGTTGTGACAACCGAAGAAGATAAAATTCAACTTCTCAAATTTAAACCAAACGCTAAAATTCCTGTAATTCCCAATGGTGTAGATTTGGTGTCGTTCCCTTATCGTACTTCTGACCCTGGTGGGCGCCGTATAGTATTTGTTGGGGCAATGGATAATTTAGCCAATATTGACGCAGTATGCTTTTTTTGTAACGAAGTTTTACCAGAAATTCAAAAACTTTACCCAGGTACAACTTTTGATATTGTCGGTTCTCGTCCGACAAAAGAAGTGCTTGAGCTTAAAAATAAACCAGGTGTGAATGTTACGGGTCGAGTTCCTTCAATGGCAGAGTATTTACATCAAGCTACTGTTTGTGTAGTGACAATGCGAACCGGGTTTGGAATTAAAAACAAAACTTTAGAAGCTATGGCAGCTGGTACACCAGTTGTAGGTAGTAATCGCGGTTTAGAAGGGTTAGCTTGTGAATTACCAAATGTACCACTGCGAGCAATACGGGCAAATCAACCAGATGAATATATAAAAGCAATTAGTCAAATTTTTGATAATCCGCAATTACGCGCGGAATTATCGCATAATGCAAGAGAGTATGTAGAAAAAGAATTTACCTGGGAAAGTGCAGGTAAGCAGTACGAAGAAATCGTAGGGGCGGGTTATACAACAAACTAGATACATTATAACAACATATCTAAACCCGCCCTATATTTGGACGGGCAAGGATGCCCATCCCACAAGATATTGGATGCCCATCCCACAAGATATTCCACAAGATATAAGATTTAATGCAAAGGAGAAACGGGGAAGTGCAATATATTTAGTTTGGAGATGTCAAATTTTAGATGTTATTGCTGCAACAACGCAGGAAATATTCTACTTGGTATGGGAATACGAGGATTTATGTTAGGTTTAGGAATGCTTTGAGCAGATGTTTGACTAACTGCGTCTGAAGGTGTAAGTGATTTGTCAGTTGAGTTATTTATATTTTGATTTGATGCTGGTTGTGGCGCCAGTAGTGTTTCATCATTATTATCTACATTATCGGTTACTGTCTGTGCGTGACAGGGGTTTACAGCCATAGTGGTACTAGCCGCTATACCTAAAGCTAGTAGGTAACGAGTTTGTCGATGCATAGATTTTCAGAAAAGTTTATTATTAACTAATCTGAATTTAATCTTGCTGAGATTATTTTAAAAGCGAAGTACCACTGATTTTTTTATTTATTTTTCGCAGTTTAACATGTGCTAATTATTGAGGTTTTTAGCTAATTTCTTGCTGTTTATATAAAAAATTTATGAAGTATAGAGCTTAGAACATGAAACTACTTCGCAATACTCCCATTGTTACTGAGTCACTATCGGGTGTGTGTCCTGGTTGAATAATGTGAATTATGCCTGGTGTAATACTGATGTTGTCTGTAACTTGGAAGCGATAGAAGGCTTCTATTTGAGTTGTTGTTCCTGGTTGACCACCTGAGCGACCTGTACCACCGTTAATAATATCTGGTACGTTATTTCCTACTGGTAAGTCACTATTAGTTATTTTTGGTGGTTGTCCTACGTAAATTCCCCCAAGGTTGCCTTTGCGGAATAAGTCTGGAAAGTTCATATATACCATCCAGTTGGTTGTTTCTACGTTTCCTGACCGACCGGGAATATTGGAGTTTGTATAACCACCCCAGGCGCCTAAAGTAAATTTAGGTGATAATTGCCAGTTAAGAGTGGCGCCAACTGCGTTTGTTTTAATAGGTTCGCGTTTTTGAGTAGTAGGGTTGACACCTGTTAAACAATCATCACCGACAAACGTTTGTAAACAACCACTCGAAGAATAATTATTTGCGTAATACACACTTAGGTCTAAACTATCGACTGGTGTTACTAATAGCTGCGCTGCTGCTGTTGTATTTCCATCGAATAAACCATTACGTTTGGTTGGGTTTCCAGGAGTAGCACTCATATAAATACCCTGCAAACTCGCGCGCTTGGCAAATTGCCAGTCAAATGCAATTCCACCTTGATACGCAAATCCCATATTTAATATTGGGTTGCGTTGAGCGAAATACGAAAGCGGGCCAGTGGCGCCACTTTCTGCACGGTTTGGTCCGCGAAATGCACTTGCCATGTTAACGTTACTTGTACCAACCATAATGGCGAAGTTGTCGCTCAAAAGTCGGTGATAATGCAAATCGCTAAGTACTAAACTGTTGCCTGTTGAAAATTCATAGCCTAATATTACATTGTTAGTTAACGCTGGACTTGTACCACCATTAGCAGCTAAAAGACCTGTTACTAAATAGCTTTTTGGGTCAAACTGAGTTGTTAAATAAAGTTGATTGAAATTTATTACATTTGTATTTGTACCTTGGTCTTGTGTATCTCGTCTACCGTCGCGCGGTGCAATGTCACCACGGTTACGAGTACGACCTTGAATACCAATAACGCTAAGACCCGATAATTTTGTTGTCGTCGAAAATCTATTAGCCTCAATTTCAGCAGTACGCGCTTCCAAATTATCAACTCGACCGCGTAAAGTTGCTAATTCAGTAGCAAATTCTTCTTGTAATTTACTTAAACGCGCTAAATCTTCTTTTTTAAAAGATTCATCAACCGCAACACCAATAACTTGATTAACACGGTCTAAACAAGCATTCAACCCAGCAGCAAACTCATACCGAGTCAGGGCACGATTTCCTTTGAAGGTTCCATCAGGATACCCTGCTATACATCCATAGCGTTCAACCAACGATTGTAACGCTTGGAATGCCCAGTCAGTAGGTTGTACATCTTTAAGCTGTGACACAGATGTCACCTGTGACATTCCGTCTTCATCGCCGTTCATTGAGAAAGGAACGGATGCGACAGAAAAAGAAGAAACAGCACCACTTTCTATGCGAGACAACTCGCCTGATAATGCTTTGCTAGGTAGCCCAATAACTCCCCCAACTAGCATCCCGGTAACGATACAAACTTTATCCTTTAAGCGCATCCGTTTTTACTCACACTTACACTCACACTCAACGGACGAGTTTATTCAATAAGTTTTAAATATGACATGCGAGAATTTACGGAAATTTATCAGTAATTAGCGATTTCTTATAAAAGCGAGTATAAAAGAAAAGTGCAGTACGTAAGACCAATAGTTAATATGGCTACACCACGAAAGCCGATAAAAAAACCTCTACCCAAAAATTCAAACGCGCGTCTTGTTAAGCGTGTCGTCAAAAACACAAGCCAAAAATCTAACAAAACAAGGCGCCTAACATCATTGATAGCTCTGATAATTTTGCTGTTGCTTACAAGTTTGGTTATAGGGTTTGCGTGGATTAGCTTTTTATTTATTTTTCAACCGCAACAACTTGGCTGGATAAATAAACTTTTACCACAGTGGGCGCAAATTAAAGTTGCTAAAAGTGAAGCGCAAACGTTAGCACAAATTGAAGCGGATGTAAATAAACTTGGGTTACAAAAAGGTGAAATAATTTTTAATGAAAACTCATTCTTATTACCTATTTACAAACAGCGTTCAAATTGCCAATCTGATTGTAAAGAAATTGTCGAACTGCGAGTTTATCAACAAGCATTGGACTTAGAGTTTAAAACGGAACCAGAAAAACATTACCAGCTTACAACTCAAATTGCTATCGCAGGTCCAGAAGAGTCGTTTGTAATTGCACCACTTGTTAATGCCACTAACGAAAATCAAGGAAGCAGCATTTCTTTACCTGTAACCGAAATTAAACGCTTAGAAGGCGCCTCAAAAGGTTCTGGCACTTGGTACTATTTACTTGGACAGCGCAGCGAAGGTACTTACAATATCAACTACGGTCATATACTTTATTTCAATCCTGCTCGTTACCATATACAGCAGCTCATATCTTGGACAAGTCCAACAGGTACACTTCCACAATGGCAACAAGTCACGGGTAATAGTAATAAAGAACTAGTTATAAATCAAACTGTTGGCTTAGAACCACAGTTACAAGTCTATCAAGTCAAATCTGTAAAAACTTTCCTCAACCCTGTTGAACTCAACGAAATTACGCTTAAACCAGCAGCTTTAAAAGATTCATCATTTGAAAAAGCCATTTCAATGGCACGCAGTGGTCTATGGACTCCCGCATATAATTCACTAAAATTTATTAAAAAGCAGAAAAAGAATATTTCAAGCAACGCACTAGCTCAAATCGATGTTATTCGTTTACACTCTCAAATTAGTAAAAATCAGGCAGATACAACTTGGGCAAGTCCCAGTCAACAAGTCATTGCTAATTTAATCGATGGACGTTGGGGTAAAGCGTTAGAAGCATTCAAAACTACACATAAACAAAACTCGTTAGAAATTAGTCAGTCACTCAAAGCTGACAGTGGACGGTTATGGAGTCGTATTGAAGCTGCTTTACAAGTTAACCCCAGCCAAAAAGAAGTGCAAGCTTGGGGAGCATTAATTTTAGCATCACAATATGGAGACGCACGCGCTTATTCATGGTTAAAGGAACAATTCAAGGGTAAACCAGTTAATTTGCCTGAAATTCAAGTTTTACTAAAACATCTCAAAGGTGAAGTTACTGCCCAGTCTTTGCCAACCACGACACACACGAGCAAAATCATCGGTTCGGCACAAAGTATTGAAAGCAAACAGGTCAATTTCAACGATTGGTTACAAATCGGCGCCGACAATAGTGACAATAGTACTAACAACCCATCTAATAATCAAAAATGGTATCAAGTCAAAGTGTCAACGTTTCATGATGGTAAAAACTGGCTAAAAGCACCGTTCACTACCTTAAACCTACCCAAAACGGCGCCAGAAAAACAAAAATATCTACGTTCAATTCTAGGCTTAGACAACGACGCAACACTGCAAATCGCAGTATGGCATACAAACTCTGAACAACAATCTACAACTGCAACAATCAAAGCTGTTCAGTTAACAAACGGAACGTTGCGTTTACTAGTTTTACCAAATAACTCTGTGCATATCTCAACATCTGGCGAAAAGAATCAACCTCAAGCACTAGCGACAACAACATCAGCACTCGAATGGATACAACCATCACCAACCACCTTGGGGCAATTGCAAAGTATAGACTCGCAACGCGGCAATGCTGTTTTGAAAGGAGTATGGCGCGCGTTACAAGCTACAAATAGCGTCAAAGGAAATCTTCCCAATGTCCAAACTATTCAGCAAAAGCTAGGACACTGGCCTGTACAAGAACTCGATATAACTGGCAACGGCAAGCCAGAGATTGTACTGACAGCATCAAACGAGGCAATCACATCACTGGCGCCTGTTGCCAAGCAAACACAAAATAAAAAAAATCTAAATTCTCGCCCTAGGACGTTAATTTTATCGGACAATAACAGTATAATTTATACAGACTTAGGTCAAAATTCCCAGAAATCACTGATAGCTATAGCAAATTTAAGTCAAACTAATTTGCCTTCTTTGCTGATTAGTGAGTCCGATGGCTACACATTGAAGCGCTGGTCACAAAAAAATCAACGCTTCGAGTAGTCAACTTAAATTACGTCATTACAACGAATAAGCCTGATATTATTCTGGCTTAATTGTCGTTAATCTTTGTGTGTTCAAATTCTGCAACTCTTGTAGCAAGCACTCCACTTCAGCTTGCAAATGCATAAATTTGACTTGTTGGTCTACTTGGTAAAACGTTTTGTTTAAGTTAGAAGCCAACTGACTTACGGAACTGCGTTCTGAAACTGTTGATATAGACATACGAGTATTGAATCCTCAACTCACACCATTAGAGATATTATAATAGTGTCATATTTAAAATCATTAAAATATTATATACTTGGTATAAATAGTTCTAATGATTTACTTTTCAGTGTATTTGACTACAAATGTATTCATCTAGTTCCTTAAGAATTGGTTATTTTTGTTACTTTTTCTTAAAGTTTTGATAAAAATCACTCCATAACATAGTAATATAAGTATTATTGCTTATTAAAGTCATTCTTCAGTATGTCAAACAAACTAAAACTAGGTATCCTCCGAACGGTAGAATATTTAGGTAATTTTACAAAATTAGTGTGAGATGGTGCGTTCAGGCGCCGCGAACACCTGTATATTAAATAGTTGGGTAAACGTATTTTTGTTCCTGTTGAATCATATATACCGTGACTTTAAGCTTGTCTGCTGTTAAATCAAATTGCCAACCCTGGCTGGGACTTATCGAAACCTATCGTGAGTATTTGCCTGTCAGTGAAAAAACTCCAGTAGTAACACTGTACGAGGGGAACACACCTTTAATTCCTGTACCATCGATAGCTCAACGCATTGGAAAGCAGGTGCGTGTGTTTGTAAAATACGACGGTCTTAACCCAACAGGGAGTTTTAAAGACCGAGGAATGACGATGGCAATTTCCAAAGCCAAAGAAGCTGGGGCAAAAGCGGTGATTTGTGCGAGTACAGGCAACACTTCAGCCGCAGCAGCAGCTTACGCGCGACGTGGTGGAATGCGTCCTTTTGTGTTGATTCCCGATGGTTATGTTGCTCTTGGTAAATTAGCGCAAGCACTATTATATGGTGCAGAAGTATTAGCTATTAAAGGTAACTTTGACCGTGCCTTAGAAATTGTCCGTGAGATGGCAGAAACTTACCCAGTCACATTAGTGAATTCGGTAAACCCCTATCGTCTAGAAGGACAAAAGACAGGTGCCTTTGAAGTAGTGGATGTTTTGGGAGATGCACCGGACTGGTTATGTATCCCCGTAGGTAACGCAGGAAACATTACTGCGTATTGGATGGGATTTTGTGAATATCATCAAGCCGGAAAATGTGGGCGCCTACCGCGTATGATGGGATTCCAAGCAGCAGGCGCCGCACCATTAGTTACAGGTCACCCTTTCCCGCATCCAGAAACAATAGCAACAGCAATTCGTATAGGTAATCCTGCGAGTTGGGAAAAAGCAGTAGCAGCGAAATCTGCTTCTACAGGAGAATTTAATTCAGTCACCGACACCGAAATTCTTGATGCTTACCGACTATTAGCATCTGAGGAAGGAATTTTCTGTGAACCAGCGAGTGCAGCATCAGTGGCAGGAATGTTAAAAGTCAAAGACCAAATTCCAACTGGCGCCACAGTAGTTTGTGTACTAACAGGAAACGGTCTAAAAGACCCCGACACCGCAATTAAACACAGTAACAGCCAATTTAAACAAGGCATCCTTCCCGAAGTTAAAGCAGTCGCAGAAGCAATGGGAATGTAAAAAAGTTAGGAGTTAGGAGTTAGGAGTTAGGAGTTAGAGGGAGTCTTGTCATGCTGAACGTAGTGAAGTATCTCTATAACTTATCGAAATCTTAAAGATTCTTCGCTACGCTCAGAATGACAATTTATACCTTCCCTAACTCCTAACTCCTAACTCCTAACTATACTCAGCACTCAGCACTCAGCACTTTCCACTCATCACTACTTAGGGCTACTATAAGAGACTTTGCCATTTTCTTTAACAGTGAGATGATGTTCTCTAGTATCTGTAGTGTTTGTATGTCCTACAGAAGCGGTTTGAAGTGGAACATCGGTGCTAAACTGACCGTTAACCAAAAAAGAGTCTTCACGATTTGGCTTAAATTGCCAGATTCTTTCTGTACCTGGTAATATATCTCGCTGCTCAAAATCTTTACCAGCTACTTGTACTTTCATAAAATTGATGGTCTTTTCTGAGTCGTTACGCACCACAAGTTTTGCTTCGGGTGCCTCAGAGTTACAGGCATTGAATCCAAATACTGATACTGTTGCTAAAATAGCCAATGCTCTAATTCTTTTAAAAAGGACTACTTTAGATATTTTCTTTTTAGTTGGCATAGAAAATTATCTCCGTATAGGGAAAAACTAATAACTCTCTCCAAATAAGTAAGAGTGCTTATACTTAGAGGTTTCCCAGTAACGGCGCCAAACTAACATAAAATTTTTATGAATTTGGTTTTACGATGGTGTCATTATGGTATTATGCATTATTTGGCTTCAGAGCGTATTCGCGCCAAGCTATCAATGGCATCACCGAGAGCTGTAGTAAGACTATTACGAGTTTGAGCGTGACTTTCCTGCTCGGTTTTTAAAGCAAGCAACAGACTCGCACGTTCTTTCATCGCTTCAATGAGTTTGGCTTGTAATTCTTTCGTTTCGCCAATTTGACTAATTTCAGCATGTATAGCTGTATTTACATCCGCGTCGGGGAGTATCGTTTCGTCAATACCCCGCATTTTTCTTAGTTCTGCCTTTAAAGATGCTATTTCTTGCTGTAACAGTTGAGCATCAGTACGACGCTGTTCAGCTTCGGTGTTATAGAGTTTGCGCCATTTTTCAGCACTTTCCCACGCTTCATCACAGCGCGTTATTGCATCTGCCAGCTGTTGCTTCAGCGCTTGAATTTCTGTTAACCACCGCTGCGTTAAATCTTCACTCATAAAACTATAGGGATAAAAAGTGCATAAGTTGATTTTGCCTACATTTACTAATAGACAACAATATCCTAACGCTTGTGTATTCACTGTTCCCATTATTTTACATGTTTCCATCCAACTTCAAACAGAGGTTTCTGCGGCGCCTCAAGTTTGTGTAACACAACATTTTAATGTACCTTAATTTCGTTGCAAGGACTCAAATAAACAATTCAAACATGGTGTCTTATTGTAATAACATAAGTCGCGTGCTGGCACAAATAGCTCATTCCCACGGGGAAATCAAACCATCACCCTCAACTGAAAGGAATCTCCCACTCCAGTAAATACGCTTTCCAAAACAACCTATTACCCAAATAACTAAACTCAGTAAATCTCGCAGTGGTAAAGCCCAAAGCCAAAGTAAGAGTTTTGGAGATTTCATACAAAAAATACTTACCAGTACCTGAGCGTAGCGTACCAATATTACAGTTAAACAAATTGCGACTGCCCACGAAGTGAACCCAGACAAAATTAATAGCGGTAGGCAAAAAACCGTACCATAGCAAAAAATCATGCCGTAGTATATGGAACCG
Organism: Calothrix sp. PCC 7716; assembly: GCF_019977735.1. GTDB lineage: Bacteria > Cyanobacteriota > Cyanobacteriia > Cyanobacteriales > Nostocaceae > Dulcicalothrix. The sequence goes on from NZ_AP025018.1 coordinate 10,421,373, forward strand.
CGATTGTAACGAATAGTTCTGGCCCAACGTAACTCCCGTGCATAAAGTTGACCTATACCTTCGCTACCAGGATTCCAATCTAATACGTAGGGAGATAGGTAAATTTGATAACCGGCTAAAGCAATCCTTTTACCAAGATTGTAATCAGAGCCAATCCTACTTGTGTGTAAGCTACCACTCTCTAATAAAGTAGATTTACTAGTAGCAATAGTAACGCCAATCGCAAAACGCAAACCAAAATCAATAGCGCGAGCAATTAAAACGCTAGGAAGAAAATCAAAACAGCGACCGAAAGATGCAAGCGCAGCAATTAAGGAATTGGGAGACCGTAGAATATAAGCACAAGTAACAGCACCTACTTGGTGATTTTTGAGTGGAGCAGTCAAAAAACGAATATACTCTGGGCTAACCTTTATATCACCATCAGCAAAAATTAAAATTTCATGCTGAGATTTTTCTAAAAGATAGCTTAAATTACTATCTTTAAGATTTACGCCGAGCGGAACCAAATCTGAGTAGTATTTTACGCGGTCGGGGAAAATTTTAACCAGCTTTTCGAGGATAACAATAGCTGGGTCATCCTTATCTGTTACTCCAAATAAAACTTCATAATCTGGGTAATTTTGATTGCAAAGAGAAAACCAATTATCCCACGATTTTTCGTCTATACCCTTTACTGAAACTAAGATGGAAACAGGCTCTATGTTATTTTCGCTCTTGCAATCTTTATTAGTGAAAAACAGAAGAGTATAAATAGCACAAGCTAAATAAAAACAAACTGAGCCGAAACAAATAATTAAGCAAAAAATTTCTAGGAAGGTAATCATATTCTTTACACGCTACAAGTAAAGCTTAAGATACCGATTGTCAAAAAAGCAAAAAGATGCATAAATTGCATGATCATAATTATGTCCCCACTTGCTGGTTTTACCACTTATTCGTGCTAGTTCTCTATCGGTATGGTCTAAAAAGTTAGATAGTGCGAATATAAAGGCGCCAAGATTTGCGAATTTGATATCGATGGCTAGTAGGAGTGATGAAGTTATACCTGTGATGTTTGTGTTGGTGAGGGGAGGCACTAGCCAGTTGGCGGATTTGGGCGTCCCAAGTTTTGGTTGTCATGAGGTTTTGTGGAAGCGCTGAAGCGCTTATTACTAGCGGGGCAGTTTTTGGGAGTAGAAGGAGGCTGTTTCTTCTCCTTTGTCGCATTCCAGGGCAAACTTAATCAGGTGATGTCCAACTAAACCAACGTGAATTAAACTTTCAATATCACCCTTAGAAAAAGCTTTGCGTGCCATTTTCCAAAAGGTGTTACGGTAGTTTCCAAGTATACCTACTTTTACTAAGATATTAGTTAGGTAGGTTAAGCCTTTGATGATGTTGGCTCGTGAAACCCGTGCGGGACTGTTGGGTACTTTGATACGATTAGGGTAAGTATTTTCTATGTTGTAGGCAAATCGCTGGTAAAGAAATTCTGGTTCGTAGGCAGTTGTTACACACTGGCGCCACATTTGGGTAACTTGTTCGTATGGCATCAAAAACTCTACGTTAGAATCACGGGTTTCGTCAAATATAAGCCTTCCTTCTTGTTCGAGTCGGCGCCATAATGGTGTACGCGGTAAAGCATGAAGTAGATTTATCGTTAATAATGGAATGTTAGACAACTCGATAAATTCAAGAATACGCGCGCATGTGTCTTCTGTATCTGTATCGAGTCCCATAATAATACCCGAAACAACCTCCATACCGTAACTATTAAGAATTTTTACGCCTTCAAGAATTGGTATACTCAAGTTTTGCGTTTTGGAAATCGCTTGCAGTGCATTAGTTTCAGGAGTTTCAATCCCACAGAATATAGTACAAAAATATGCTTGGCGCATCATTTCAAGTAACTTCGGACTTTGTGCCAAATTCAATGTCGCTTCACAAGCAAACTGAATAGGATACCCGTTGCGTTTTTGCCACTCAATTAAATGCGGCAATAATTCCATCGCTGCTCGACGATTACCAACAAAATTATCATCGACAAAATATACCGCTCCAATGTTGCCATATTTGAGCATGGTATCAAGCTCATTTATAACCTGTTCGGGAGTTTTCATGCGTGGATTATTTCCGTAGAGTTCTGGTATATCGCAAAACTCACAATGATACGGGCAACCACTAGAAAATTGAATATTGGCAATAAAATATTGGTCGAGGTTGAGTAAATGATACGCTGGAGTAGGAAACTCAGTTAAAGGTAAACGTTCTTTTGTTTCAAAGCGTAGTTGCTGCGATGGGCGCCTGTTATGATTATCAAGATATTCAATCAAGCGGTCGGTTGCATCACCCAATTCACCCAAACTCAAAATATCAAAATCAGGATAATACTCAGGACACCCCGAAACTGATGGACCACCAACAACAGTAATTTTACCTTCGCGATGTGCAAGTTCATTAATTTGATTGATTTGCGCGCGTTGAATATGCATCCCACTAACAATTACAACGTCTGCCCATCTATAATCTTTACGTGTTGCAGGTTTAACATTTTCATCAACAAACCGAACTTCCCATTGCTTGGGTAAATATGAAGCGACAACTAATATACCTTGTGGAGGCATAAACGCGCGTACCTTTCCCATTAATGGATAAGCATGATGAAAAGTACCGAACGAACGGCTATACTTTGGAAAAACACAGAGAATGCGACGGTGGTTAGTTGGAGTATAACTCTTGCGCTCTTTAGTGGAAGTATTTTGAGTTGTTACTGTAATCGGGTTCTCAAAAGATTTTAGATTTACAGTCATAAACTACTTACCTAAACTAGATTATTAATCAATTCCCGCACAGCCGTTAAAATAGTAAAGCTGCTCTATCTTAATTCACAGTACCAGTTTAGAATGGAACTTCTTCGCTACGAACATAATCGCAAGCAAAAGTTACAAAAACCGGGTTTATTGGGCATTTATTTTCCTTTTTCCCTCTTCCCCTTTTTTAAATTGAAATGAATCTTATTCTCTTTTTACTACGTTCCGCGTGGGGAATGGTAGCGATAGCAATATTTACCGGATTTCTTAGCGGTGGTAGTAGTGCTAGTCTTATTGCATTAATTAGCAACGCAAGTACTCGCACTCCTGGTTCATCACTTACCCTGATAGCTTGGGTTTTTGTTGGTTTAGCAATAATTTCGCTAATTACCAGTGTAATTTCACAGGTAATGCTAATTAAACTTTCGCAAAACGCGGTCTTTCAACTCCGAATGCGTTTAAGCACTCAAATTCTCAACTCTGAATTAAACCATCTCGAACGTTTAGGAAACGCGCGAATATTAGCGACCCTTACCGAAGATATTCAAGCTGTCGCAAAGGCAGTTTACATAATTCCATTTTTATGTATCGATTTGGCGATGGTTTTAGGTTGTCTTATATATATTACTTGGTTATCGTGGCTTGTAATCGTGATGGTAGTTATATTAGCTGTAGTAGCGATTGGTAGCTGTCAGTGGTTAATACACCAAGGTAAGAAATATCTAGCTTTAGCTCGTGAAGACGAAGATATTTTGTTTAAACATTTACGTACAATTACGGATGGAATAAAAGAGCTTAAACTACATTATCAACGGCGCCAAAGTTTTACCGAAAGGCAATTACAAACAGCAGCAAATGCATTCAAACGTCACAACACCCGTGGTCTCACATTATTTGCAATGACAAATAGTTGGGGAAGACTAATATTTTTCTTCGCTATTGGGTTTGTATTATTTACACTTCCTAAATTTCTCACCCTTAACCCACAAACGCTTACTGGCTATATACTCACCTTCACATACCTAATGCTACCGATGGATAATATCGTTAGTAAGCTGCCTCAAATCGTAAGCGCAAATATTGCACTACAAAAAATTGAATCCCTAGGATTATCATTATCAAACCGTGCTGAAATTGCAACGGTTCCTACTGATATTACATTATGGCGCCGTTTAGAACTGAGCCAAGTAATTCACACATACCATACAGATAACGAAGACAGTAACTTTGTGCTTGGTCCAATAGACTTGGTATTACACCCACAAGAACTAATATTTATAGTCGGTGGAAACGGAAGTGGCAAATCATCACTTTTAAAAATCATCACAGGGTTATATGCTCCCGAAAGTGGAGAAATACGCTTAGATGGTGAATTAATAACAGACCAAAACCGTGAATGGTATCGTCAGCACTTTTCAGTTGTATTTGCAGACTTTTACCTATTCGACGAACTATTAGGGTTAGAAAGTACGAACTTAAACGAACTAGATAAACAAGCGCAAGAATATTTAAAATTATTAAAACTCGACCACAAAGTAAATATAGAAAACGGTAAACTTTCCACAACATCATTATCTCAAGGACAACGTAAGCGACTAGCATTACTCACAGCATATTTAGAAGACCGACCAATTTATCTATTCGACGAATGGGCAGCAGACCAAGACCCCACATTTAAAGACGTATTTTATAAAGAGTTATTACCTTCATTAAGAGACAAAGGTAAAACAGTAATTGCCATTACCCATGATGATAAATATTTTGGTGGCGCCGACCGAATCATCAAACTAGATTATGGTAAAATCACTTAAATATATCTAAGACTTTGTGAAATATATCTAAGACTTTGTGAAATATATCTAAGACTTTGTGGAATATATCTAAGACTTTGTGAAATATATCTAAGACTTTGTGGAATATATCTAAGACTTTGTGGAATATATATAGGACTTTGTGGAATGGGCATCCTTGCCCGTTCCAGATATAGAGCAGGCACCCCACAATAGAAGTAGCATTCACAGTAAATCAATAAATTCATCTACCGTTAAACCAACTTGCTTGATAATTGCTCTTAATTTTCAATATTAAGACTACCGATATTCTAAAAGACGTTTACGTAGTCCAAATAGCGTTAGAGTAGAAATAGTTAAAGTAGCAATAACAGTAATAGCTTCAAAACCTTGGATATTTTGAAAACCTTGGTCAATATATTTATCAAGAACTTTATTATTAATTTCTTGGGCTTTAAGGTGAGCTTTTTTAAATTCGTCAAATGCAAAGTTTGATTGCCCTTTATCTTTACCTACATTTAACTTGACTGCTTCAAGATGTTTTCCACTTTGTTCTAACTGCCGAATTTGCTTGTCAATATCTAAATAGTCACCAAACGTTGAAATTGCTTTTATTACTGCTTCGCGCTCGCCAGTAAAAGTAATATTATTAATCTCAGTCGCAAATAACCCTGTTATACCTTCAACTTTTTTGCCAGCAATTAATGTTGCTTTGACATCATTCCAAGTTTTGCCAACAGGTAATTTCATAATTTGATTGACTTTATCAAAAAAGGCTTGTTCGTGCTTGAGTGCGTTCTCTTTATCTAATAAATAACGGCTTTCATCTGCATTGGCGCCATAAGCAAGTGCGCGTGCTTGACGTAATGCATAAAGCGAATTAAAAGCATCTTCTTTTGCAACCTTTAAATTATTAGATGCTGAAATTAGAGATTGTGTAGTGTATCCAAGGAATAGTAATGTCATTGCTGTTGCACCTAACAAAAAGGGATTTAAAATCCGCCGCATCCGTAGATATAAAAACACCTGTGTAACAGCTAAAAGTGCTAATAAAGTTGTACCTGAAATTAAAATTATAAATAGCGAAGCAGTTGTTTTAAAACCCTGTTGACTATAAATTATATCTAGTTGCTGTAAATTAACTTTATCGAGTTTATCAACAGCGGGCATTAATATATTATCTATAATTTGTGATGCTTCACGGTAAGCGAACAAAGCTCCATTTACATCACCACGTTTATGAAAATCGCGCGCGCTTTGAACTTTTGCAATATAATCACCTAAACTTAACTGCAAAGTTTCAATAGGTTTGGTTTCAGCTTCACCATAAGTAATATTTTTCGCAGCTATAATAAGTCGTTCTGAAAACGCTTTGCGACGTTCTTCATAGCCATCAATAGCACTACGTCGAAACTTATCATATTCTTGAGGTGCCCCAACATAATCTGTAGGTTTAAGAAGTAATTCATTTGCAACATAAGCATCCATACCTACTAAAGTATCTTTAATGCGTTGTGCAGTAATAATACTGGGTATTGAATCTTTACCAACACTTTGAATTGCTTGCCTTTGAGTTTGGGCGCCAGAAATAGTAGTTAAAGCTAGCAGAAAACTGGCGCCCCAAGTCAGATAAAGAGCAGCTTTTAAAATTTGCGGAGTATTAAAATTCCTTTTCTTCAGTAACGAAATATATTTAGAACGCAAAACAGCAGTATTGTAATTCATATGTATTGTAGGTAATAGGTTACACAAATCTAACCTTGATTCGAGTCCAATGTCCTAAAGTAAACTCATCACCATCTTTAAGAACAGCATCAACCATTGGCGTTAATTCCAAAGTGTTAAGTACAGTTCCATTTGACGAATCAATGTCGCGCAAAGTAAAAGTTCCATCGCTTTGACGATTAATTAGCGCATGACGATGCGAAACAGCAGTGTCAAAATTGAGTGCTATCTCTGGATTAATACCACGCGCAACACTTAGGCGCCCAATTAAGTTACTGTCCTTATCAAGTCGTAAAATAATTGGTGGCTGATTAGGAGCTTCTGGACTTTCAGCATTTCGTAACGCAGGGTCAACAGTAATAGTAATTTCTAGGGAGTGCTGAGTGCTGAGTGCTAAGTGCTGAGTTGGAAGTGGGTACTCAGCACTCAGCACTTTATACTCAGCACTTTTTATTGGTATTTCTCCATGTACTCCTGTGTTAAAGTTGTACCCGCAAATTTCGCAGAAGTGACCGCTATTGGGGTCATGTGGAGCAGTACACGCAGGACAAGTTATTGCATTTTTTGTCAGCTTAGGTAAATTATCAGGTGGATTTACTGTAATTACCTGCTCAATACTACCCTGAATTTTGGCGCCGCACTCCGAACAATAATCAGGTTCTGTAGAAATGTGACCCTTTGGACATTTATAATTAGACATAATTATGATTTGGGAATGCGGGTTGTTTTGGTGGAACGAGTTTCAAGTGTCATACTGTCTTCTTTGGCGACTTGACGCTTAATTTTGACTGTTCCAGTTGCTGCATCTTCAATATCAACGACTTTTTTGAGTAATTTAGCAGTAGCTTCGTTTCCTGACTCGTGGGCAAGTTTAACTGCTTTACCTAACTTCGCTGTAGCAACTTCGTAATCTCCTCTATCCCGTGCTTCTAATCCTTGTTGAATTGAATCAGCAAGTTCAGCTTGTCCTGTATAGTGAGCAACCGTTCGGTCAATTTTAGTAGACTTAGCATCATCATCCGTCCAAACAGCAATAATCCGCGCTTCGGCAACTTTGGTTTCAACACCATCAACGGTGTACATTAAACTTGCCCGACCAGCAAGCATTTCATCACCAACATTACCAGGGTTGACTTGAATACAAAAATGATAATCGCGCGATTCACTTTTACCCCAGGCGCCTGTAGGATAATCATTAACTTGTGGTTTAACAAGTTTGGCGCGCGTTGTTAAATCTACAATATCAGGACTAACTTGCTTACAATACAAAACTTGGGCGCCACTCGGTGTCCACAAACGTAGTGACACATCGCTGATATTCTTATTCATAGCTGTTGCTAAAATCGTTTGAAAATCAGCTTCTATCATTTCTGGCTTTGCGATAATATCTGTCGTACCAAGTAATTTCCCTGATATTTGCTGTAACTGTTTAACACGCCAATCAGTCCCAACACCTCGACAATCACATTGAAACATCTCTTCGCAAGTACTCAGCACATTTTCTAATGCAATCTCATCCGAGTCATCATTTTGACCATCGGTAAGTAAAAGCGCTTGACGTAAACCATTCGGCATTTTATCAAACTGCTTACGAGCTTCAGCCAACCAACGCGAAATAACTGTACCACCACTAGCGCCTATCTTTTTTATCTCTCCTATCGCACGATGTTTATTATCAGGTGTCGCTTGAGAAACCGGAAAAATTAAACTAGCAATGCTGGCGCCTGTTACAATAAAAAACGAAGCATCCTCTGGCAGCAACTCCACAATTCTAATCATCGCCGCTTTTGCCGCGCGAATCTTCTCACCCCCCATCGAGCCAGAAGTATCACAAATCACACCAAATAACTTACTAACACCTTGATTACTCGAAACACCATCACCAAAAGCAGCAACAGTCATAATAGCGTGAACTTCCTTAGCATTTTGCGCGAGGAACTGATTTTGAAAAACTTCAGCCTTAAATTGAGTACTCATAATAGATAATTAATGTTAGTCGTTGTAGGTTGGGTATAGCGGCAGCGTAACCCAACTAAAAAGTCTATTTTCTTGATAGAGTAAAGTGAAAAAATTTTTCTTGCTTTACTATCCTTTTATGAACAAAAGCGAGCTTATTCAGTCCCATCAATTTCCAGAATTCCTCTATCAGCCATATATCATTTCTCTTTTAAAGTATTTCAAACAACTTGCGGTAAGAATCTTGAGTAAATTTATTGCCTTTATCATATTCATAAGAATTATACTTATAATAAATCTGTAGAATCTTTCGACATACAATATTGGTGATTTATTAGATGCTTCGTGCCTCAGCATGACAATTCTCAATTATAAAGAGAGTACAGCCACAGTAATATTGTCGTGTCCACCACACGCACGCGCGTACTCAACTAAACTACGTGCCATCGTTCCAGTATCCAAATGTAAATATTGCTTGACGAGTATTTCCATTTGTGAAGGTTCGGGAACATAATTCCATAATCCATCGCTGCATAATAATAGATATCCAGTACCAGGAATATTAAACTCGAAAGGTGATGGATGGTTGTTTTCAGCATCGGCGCCTATCCAACTAGTAATAGCATGAGCATATGGTGATTTACGTGCTTCAATTTCACTCATTTTTCCTAACTTAACAACTTCGTTAAACCACGAGTCATCTTCTGTTAGTAGCAGTGAACCACTAGGAGATATCCAATAAGCGCGACTATCACCCATTGATACAATTCTAGCTACACCATTCATAACAACTGCTGCCACTATAGTTGTTGATGGAGGGTCATTGTGTAAATTAGTTTTAGTATAAGGAATGGTACATACTGCTTGTTTAGCAATTTCTATAGATTCGCGTATTATGTCTCTTTGATTATTTACCCCCTTTGCGAGTTCATCATTTACTCCTTCAACCAAAGCACGGCAAGTTGTTTCTGCTACAGCTTTAGACGCTAACTCTGCAAGTTGTGCGCTAGAAACACCATCACAAACAACCATTACATAAGCTTTACCGTCATCAACTTCGGCACATGCGACAAAATCTTGATTATGATGATGTCTTAGTCCTCGGTCGCAACAAGCAGCTAGTTTCGGTGATATCATCACTTCAAAATGGTCAAGTTTACGTGGTTCACGTCGAAACCCACACTGGGTACAAAACCCCTCCTCATCGATTTCTGTTGCATCAGCACCACATTTTTCACATTGGTCTCTACTATCTATATTCCAATCTAAGCTGTCATCTTTATGCATTTGTGGTGAGAATGTTGGAACTGTTACTTGGGCGCCACATTCTTCACAAAAGTTATCATCTATTTGTAGGGTTGCCCCACATTGAGAACATTGTAAATTCATTTTAATAAGTTAGGAGTAATGAGTCATGAGTGCTGAGTGCTGAGTGCTGAGTACTGAGTATTAAAGAACGGAGTTAGAAGTTAAAAGTTACAATTTTACATTCATAACTTTACTCAGCACTCAGCACTTTCTACTCAGCACTCTTTTATACCCAGGTTTTGGGACGGACACGGTTTGCTTCGTCAACTAGCTGAATTTTTTCGTCTCCTGTTGAAAGATGTGCCATATTACGAAGTGCTTTTTCTAGTCCTGTTCGTAAATGAACTTCTTTTAATGGTTGTCCTAAAATAGAAATGTTATCTGTGGGAGGAAGTTGTTTAGAAGTGACTAAGTTTAAAGCTGTTTCCAAGACTTGTTTGGCTAACCGATAAAGTTCAATACCGTCTAGAGTTAGTGTCTCAACTACTTTTGCGGCTTCTTGGAGTTCTTTGGCTACTGGCGCCCCATTTGAGTTATCTATTAATGTATTGGCAATTTCAACGCGCGAGCGTGTATGTAAATTTGAGGTGTGGGGTATACGTTGTAATGCTGCTACTGCGTCACTACGTTTTCCTAGTACACGTAAACACCGTGATAAACCAAATGCTGCTGCTGTATAACTAGGGTCTTGAAGTGATACTAAGTCATACATTTGCATTGCTAACTTGAAATTTCCTGCTGCTTCTGCTGCTAAACCTAGTGCTAACTTAGGTGCTAGTTCTCCTGGTAAATCAAAATAAACTTGGTCAAATATCTTTTGTGCTTCTTGATATTTACCTTGTGCCATCAAACTGCGTCCTCGGTACCATAGTACTCGCCAGTCCCAAGCGTCTTTTTCTTCAACTTGTTTTAAGTATTGTTCGGCTTCTTCATAGTTACTAGCTTCAATTAAACTATTAGCCAATCTTAATAATGCTTCGCGAGAGTTAGGATACTGTTGAACAACTTGTCTTAAATTAGTAATTTGCAAGTTGATTACACTCACGGCGCCTGCTGCTAATATACCATTACAGCTAGGGTCTGTTGTGTCGAGTAATGGCATTGGTAATTGATGATAATTTGGTTTAATGGCGCCGAAACTATTACCATCCATTAAAGCCAACATATCACCACCAAACATCGTACTGGTACTTGGACGTGGTGTACCAGTTTGTTTTGCTACTATTTCTCTTAGTACTCCTAAAAGCTGCTCTGCCATTTCATCAGCAGATTGAAACCTTTCATCAGGGTTTTCCGCAGTAGATTTGAGTAAAAACCTGTACAAAGATTCTTGTTCGGCAAATAAAGGTTCTTCTTGTGGAGTTGGTAATTTATATAAATGTTCTTTACTAAAAGAGCGAATGTTAGTAAGTAAAACAGCCAAGGTTCTACCAATAGTATATAAATCTGATACGGGTGTGGGTCCAGAACCTGCTTCGGGTGCGCTGTAACCAACTGTACCGTAAATATCGCCATTGGGGTCATCAATGCGTCGTACCCCACCCATATCAATCAATTTAACATCACTGCCTTCAAGCATGACATTATCAGGTTTAAAGTCACAATAAACTAAACCCAGTGAATGTAAATAAGCAAAAGCACTTAATATTCTATGAATATAAGCAATAGCTTCGGCAACTGGTAAAGGCCCCCGTTCTTTGCGAATATCCTTAAGCGTTTTACCACCGACATACTCCATAATAATGAAGCCTTCGGCGCCGTGATTGACAAAGTTATAAATTCCGACGATATTACCGTGTTTTACAGAAGCTAAAAATTGCCTCTCAGCTACAGCAACCGCAGCACTTGAAGCATCTTCTGTATTTAGTAATCCTTTCAAAACTACATAACGCGAAAGAGTTATATCAAAACCAAGATAAATCCATCCTAAACCACCATATGCAATGGCGCCTTTAACTTCATACTGTCCCGAAACAACATCACCACGAGTTAAGGAAGGAACAAAAGAATACTTCTGACCGCACTGAGGACAAAAACCTTTTTCTCTTTTTAAAGGATTATTACAATTTGAGCAAAAGCGTTTGTTTTCAGGCACTTTCGCTTCAGCCATTATCAGCTTTTCAGGGTCAGTCGAAGGTAGTTCGGGTATAGATATTAACCCGGCGCCTAATTGTTTTCGACTACTTCCTCTTGATGTTCCTCCAGTACGTCTTGAACCGCGCGAGCGACTATTAAGAGGTGAGGAACCTGTACCAGTAGTGATGTTACCACTAACCTTAGTGGGCTGGTTGTGTAATGAAGTTTGTATATTAGATGCGAGTACGCTTTTAATCACAGCGTGTCCGCATACATCGCAATAGCCATCTTCAATCTTACCACTACACCCACTGCGCTTGCAGTTTTCACCGTCCATGCGGACTCTCCTTTGATGATTTAGGTAGTAATAACACGCTCAATTAAACCTCTTACCTTTATGTCCTTTGTGTACGAGCATGGTTAAATTTTCCTTATATTTAGGTTGCCCAAAATTAAAGTTAGTTTAACCATATATATAGTTTCTTTATCAAAACGCTAAATTTATGCTTTTTAAGAAAAAGGAACCACAGTAGCCTAGGGGTTTCAACCCTAGGAAAGCAAAGGAAAGAGGGTTTAAGAGAGTTTCTCTCTACTACAACACGACTTATCGCAAATTCGGATAACTATTCAATCTTTTTTCATATTTTGTTACCAACTCCGCTGCTTCATGTAGAGGAGTTGGGCGAGTATATAATATTTTTTTAGCTTGTTGCGCGAGTTCTTGTAGCACAGTATCCTCGACACAACCGCGCGCGAGTGCTTTAGCAACTAATGCATCAAGTCTACCGCGTAACTCACTACGGAAATCTAATGGCACCTGATTAGCTGCAAAAGTATTTTTTTCTTTAGCTATATATTCCTTCACCTTAGTAGTCCAGTTTTCCAGACCAACCCGTACAGGATTGAATAAACCATCATTAAATTTTATTTCTAACCTATCTAACCATGCTTCTAAAGCTTGTACTTCCTCATCAGTAAGCGGGTTTTGTAATTTAGAATGGTCAGCTACCTTACTTTTGCTCTCATCATAAGCAACTTTAGCTTGATAATGGATTTTTTGTAAATTAGATAAATGGTTACGCGCTGTTATCAAACCCAAGCGTACAGACTCTCGCTGTTGCCTTGCCACATCCAGCATTGACTTCAGCTTCATTATTTGAGGTTGAATAGACTTCAAAAATTCTTCATTCACCCCCAGCGGGTCAGACTCAACCAAAGCGCGCTGTTGCTTAAGCTTTTGAGCAACATCAACTATTTCCTCCAAACAATCAATATTTAAAGACTCAGCCAAATATTGTAACTGCCGAGTTTCTATTTCGATATTTATCAAACTAGGTTCTAGACGTGACCACACCTCATCAACAGCTAAAACCACATCTTTCGCAGCTTGAAATGCGCTGGTCATTAACTTTAATAACTCTTGCGGAGTTATAGCATTAATAGCTTGGGAAGCAGAAAGTAATCCCCGTTGTGCCAAAGGTATTGTCTCAATCGATAAATGAATCGAAGGTTTAGTTAATAAATCTTCAATTTCTTGAACTTTCTGTAGCGATGCCAAAAATCTTGGTATCGAACCTCGCAACTGTACAGCTTTATCAATAGTCTGCACCAGCAAATCAAAATTCTGGAATAACTCATTCATCACATGTAGCACAGGATTAACGCGCGCTAGCGTCACCCCCATCAACTTCACTCTGGGAAAACCCGAAATACCACAAAGTCGTTGGTATGCATCGAGTCCGTGTAAATCAATTAGATTTTGACCTACAACGTCGAGTTTAAATTTCCAGTCAGCAAGGAGTTGGTCGATTTCTTCTAAATTCACAAGCCACTCTAAGTAACAAAATAAACAAACATAGATTCTGCCACATAGTTGCTACAACACCAATTATACCAATTCCAGAAACCAGGTTTCTTTTACACGCCCGCACAACAATCATGGTGCAGAATGCGTGGTGTTGAACTCTTTATAAACATGTTCAGAGAATTTGTATAATTCATTAGAATGATTTTAAGAATCAGGTTGACAAGTTTTATACTCTTACCATATAGTATTTCCTAAGTCATTCATGCAAAGCGAAGAGTGCGTGCAAGCGCTCAAATCGAGACTCTAGAGACTGGATAGAGAAGTTTCTACGGTCAGGCATGTTTCACAAATTATACAACAATTCTAGATCAGAATAAAGTATTACAAAGCTCGGCAATGATTTCCTAGCTTGTATCTGTAGTAAATGAGTGCAACTACAGTCAGATTTTCGGTGCATTTTAACACTCATGTTAAGCAACTACCAATTTTCAAATTTTTAGAATGATGAAGAAACCGTTTCGGCAAAGCGTGTTTGTCTTTGTATTAATTGTAACATTAACAACAGGATGTCGCGGAAGTAGTGAGTATAAAAAACTTGCAGATGCAGGAAATCAATATACAAATGCAGTTGACAAGTTACTTGTAGCTACTATTGACATACATCTTGAATCAAGCTCTAGGGAGCTTCTGGATAAAATGGGTAACTATGATGTTTCAGATGACGAGGATAGATCTGAAATAAAAAATAGATTAATAAAATCTTCTCAGTCTGACGCAGAGTATTTAGAAGCCATTAGGGGTTTACGTGAGCATAACAAATTATTAGGCGATTATTTTCGACAACTTAATAAACTTGCAGCCTCTGATGCATCTGCAAACTTGCCAGGACAGCTTATTACAACTGCCAATAATCTCACAAGAACTGGAAAAGAACTCTTAGGGGTCTTAGAGCGAAATAACGCTACAAGTACTGAAAAAAAAACAGAGACAAGCAACTCTAAAAAGGCTGGACTTTTTCCGGACATCAATAGTCCTGTTTCATCAAACATTACTGGTGCATTACGCTCGGAATTAGAGCAGCGCAAAGATATAATTATGAGTGAAATAGTAATCCAAAAAGAAATGTTGCAACTGATTGGGGAGCAAATGGAACAAAGAGCTCAAACAATTCGTGAAATAGAACAAAAACGTATTCTTATGGCACCACTAGTGCGACAGGAAAAATTGTCTGAGCAAGAACAAACTGAATGGATAGCAATGCGAAAGAATTTACAAACAATGTACAGTACAGCAGAAGAGCTTAGTGAAGCAAGTAGAACATTGGGTAATCTTCAAGCTGTATTTCAAGCTTTTATTGAGGGAAAATCAACTCTTGATAAACTTAATAATGTTTCAAAACAGATAAAAGAACTCAAGTAAACATTTACATTTTTAAGGTGAATTAAAATGACTAACAATCAAAATCAAAGTTCAAAACAAAAAATCTCAAATGTTAATAAAGATAACATTGGAGAAGTTTTTAAAGGGGCTAAAAATTGTGATGCAGACCTTGAAAAAATGATTCGTGAGTATTTTAGTGAACTTAATCCACGAGTAGAGAAATTGAAAGTGACATTAGGTATTCAAGACAAAAATTTCAAAGAATTAAGAGACCACCGAGAGTTGGTACATGATATGGTTAAGAAAATGGATACATATAAGATAAAAAAATTTCGTGAACAGCTCCAAGCGAATGAACAACAGTTGCGTAACGGAATACAAAAATTACAAGGTATGCTTAATCAGCTTGATAATAAGAACGGATTAGAGAATATTGTTAAACAGATAAAAATGCCAGGGATAGGAGGAATTGTTAAAAAATGTTTGGATTTATTTTAGTAATAATTTGTGTTCTATAGGAAAAACTGTAGATTTTTGAAATACATGTAGGGTAGGCTTCGTTTCACCACATTCGGGTTTTGGTGAGCGAAGCCTACTTGTACATACATACGCGCACAACTGCAAATAATAAATATTAAATAAAAGTCATAGCTGAAAGTTTATAAGTCTAATGATAACTTTTACGGTTTAAATAAAACCCTCAGCCGAGCATCGAAATGTTTAACGGCGCCTCTTCAACCACAACTGCCTGTTTTTCTAAGTGGTCACATGTGAGTAGACTTCCGGCAGCCGAACCTGAGCCTATGGGACAATTAATTTAGGGAATTACTGGTTAGTAGGTATAACCGAAAAGTTGCCCAGTTATTATATAAATACACACGTTGTAGAGACGCGATTAATCGCGTCTCTACAATTTTAACGTCGTTATAATCATTATCATAAATATATATTACGTCCAACTCTTAAAATAAGTGCTTTTGAGAAAATACAGCGTTTTATAGAATGAGAATAGTAGTAATTTTATATACACAGAAAAGCTTACATTATTTAATACAAGAATACTGAATAAAATGATATTTTTGTATTTATTCAGTCAAAACAGTCTAATAAGCAGCAAAACCGAATGACTAGATTTATACACGATGAATTTAGTAAAGACTTCATTGAAGCATTGCTAGAACCTTATGGTGCAGTCAAAGCACCAAAGCGCGTTGCCACAGAAGTAAAGCAAATAGATATCTTATTCACTCCCAAAGTCTTACAAAACCCTAAGCTTAAAGTGCTAGGTTTACTTGGGAAGTTCGCCCAGTTCCCTGCAATATTTGAGCCGTTTCGCAATCCGGCGCCAGAAGACGACATTTGTGATTGTATAATCAAGGTGTTGGAAGTAAAAAATGCACTCAAAAGAAAAGCAAAGCCAAAAAAAACAACACGCAAAACAAAAGCCAAGCCCAAAAAAACAGTTCTTGAAGAAACAGCGATACCGAAACTATGGGTTTTGATGCCAACGGTATCAGATGAAATACTATCTAAGTTTAAAGCAGACCCAGATACAAGCTGGGCGCCAGGGATATATTTCCCACCCGAAGCTTTCAGAACAGGAATAGTTGTCATCCACCAGTTGCTTGAAACACCTGATACACTTTGGTTAAGAATGTTGGGTCGAGACACAGTGCAAACCAATGCCATCGATGAATTTATCGCACTAGCAGATGACAACCCTTTTAAGCAAGCCACGCTAGAATGTTTGTACAACTTCAAGCAAAATTTAGAATTAAATAAAACAGAAGACGCAGAAACGGAGTTAATTATGAGACTGGCGCCACTATATCAACAAGACCGTGAGTTAGCAAAGCAAGAGGGAAGAGCCGAAGGAAGAGCCGAAGGAAGAGCCGAAGGAGAACAACGTTTAGTTCTACGTCTACTTAATCGACGTTTTGGTGAGGTTGATGCATCGCTAGTTGAAAGAGTTCGTTTACTATCTACAGAACAATTAGAAGCATTGGCAGAGGCATTATTAGATTTCTCTACCTTAGCTGACTTGGAAGTTTGGTTAAATCAATAAATTTAGCAATATCATATCTGAATAAAAATAAAACTCTTGTGGAGCGGGCATCCCTGCCCGCCCCTCCTTCCACACACATCAAAACCAAACTAACTACCTTTCTTAATAATTCTCCCCCTGCATGGTTATTCGACTGTTACCATCGTAGGAACTAACACTTCATCAATAACGTGAATTACGCCGTTATCAGCAAGAATATCAGTTTTTAGTACATTGGCATTATTAACTTTCACCTTACCGTCAGAAGATTCAATTGCTAATATAGAACCTTCTACAGTCGGTGCCTCATCAATTTGAGCTAGATCATCAGAGCGTACATCTCCAAACACAGCATGATACGCGACAATTCTCTTTAATTTAGGAATATCTTGAAGAAGTTCATCTAAAGTTGATTGTGGCAACTTATTAAACGCATCGTCAGTAGGTGCAAATACGGTCAAAGAATCTGCATGTTCAATAGTATCTAGTAACCCAGCAGCTTCAGCTACTTTGATTAAAGTCTTAAAATTACCTGCACTCTTTGCAGTCTCTAAAAGGTTTGCCATAAGTTGCTTCAAATTGGGTGATATTACAAGCTACTTATAAATTCCCAACTGTATGTATATCCTCTACCCGGAGTAATGAATCACGAGTGCTAAACTAAAAGTTGTTCTACTGAACCAGTGATTATGCTCAAGCGTTCAAAGTTCGAGACAACTCAGTCTCAGATTATGCACCGTGCTGAAGATTTGATACATGCAGCCTCAAATCGTTATCGCATTACGGTTCAAGTTGCTAACCGTGCAAAACGGCGCCGTTACGAAGATTTTGACAATGCCGATGATACGCTCATGAAACCTGTATTGCGCGCAATTATCGAAATGTCAGATGAGCTAACTCAACCGGAAATCATTGGTGAAGTCTAGAAGTTAATTCTAATCCCCCTCTTTTCCCCCCCTTATTAAGGGGGGTTGGGGGGATCAAATACTATGTACTAAACAACTAAATTCCAACAATGGAAAAAAATCCTATTCTGCCAATTATTTATTTTTTATACCCAGCGCGCCGAATTCTATATTTCGCTTTATTTGTAACAGTTTTGGTTGCCGTGCTTTGCAGTGCCGAAGTTAGTCCACCAATTTTGTCTAATATAAGCTTATTCGGCACCCAGCCAGCAGTGGCACAGCAGCGTGTTGTTATCGGTGATGTTTGGCAAAAAATTTACCAACAATTACCAGATTTACCCAAAGAAAATACTTACAAAGCTAAAGAGGGCGGTAAGGTTGCTACTGATAATACTTTAGTCGGTCGCATAATTCGCTACCACATCTACACAAAGGGACGGGCGCCTAACTTTCGTTTAGATTGGAAGTTAACTTTGGCAGATTACCTAGGTGCCAACGAAATTATGTACGATTACAGCTATCCAGGAAAAGATAATTTAACAACAAACCCATTTGATGGTGATAGGGCTGCCGTAAAAAAACTTACTCGTAGTCAGCGTGCTGCTTTAGTAGAAGCTTTAGCAAACGCCTTCACAGGCAAAAGCTAAAATGGAACGTGTCATTAAAAGTGGTGTTGGTTGGCGTATTGGTTGGAACGCTTCGGCACCAAAATTTAAAGGATTAGTTGGTACCTCGGATTGGTCTGTTGAGTTAACGCAAGCTGAGTTAGATGATTTTTGTCGGTTATCAGCACAGCTTGCTGACACAATGAAACAACTGGCGCCTGAGTTAATGGACTCTGAAAAAATAGCCATAGAAGCCGAAAGCGATTTAATCTGGATGGAAGCAGAAGGCTACCATCACTCCTATAGCTTACGCTTCATTATTAATAATGAACGCGCTTGCGAAGGGAAATGGGAGGTCGATGCCGTACCAGGTTTACTCCAAGCAGCAAGCACGCTCAAGGTTTTTTAATTAAAGATGCTATTTTTCTTCAGAGTTGTGTTATTATAGCTAAGTTAAAGATTACAAAGTTAAATTTGTATTTTTCGGGGCGTAGCGCAGCTTGGTAGCGCGCCACTTTGGGGTAGTGGAGGTCTTGGGTTCAAATCCCAACGTTCCGATGTTTTGTAAAAGTCTTAAAAAACTCTTGTGGAGCGGGCATCCCTGCCCGCCCCTGAAATTACAACAGGCAAGGATGCCTGTTCCACAAGACAATTTATTAAATTATACCAATACAAAAGGCGCGCTCTCTGGTGAGAACGCGCTATGCAAGCTAAGACTTAAATCTTAACCTCTTTTTAACGATTAGGCAGGCGCCTAAAGTCTCATCACAATAAATTTACGGCACCAAGTCAGGTACTTATGTAATTTCATTCTTATTAACTGGTTCTGTACTTATTTGCCCGTTTGCTTGAGATTGCAATCCTAGCTACGATAAGCATATACAAGTCGCTAAAAGATAATAATTTATTCGTTTATTAAGTGATAACATTGTATATTTTGTAGCTTTATATTCCTACTTAGGATGCCCAAAATTTTCTGATTAGTAACACCTTTATTTAATTTGAAAGTTTTAAAGTGTATAGTAATAATACTTAAAAAGATGTAAGTAATTTATCGAATGTAAGATTTTGTACCAAAGCATTAATACTGTAAGTATTGGGTGAAGGAACGGAAGCCAACTCAATATTGCGTAGGTTTTAGAATCGATCCCCCCTAACCCCCCTTAATAAGGGGGGAAAAAAGCGGCTTAAAGCCCCCCTTATTAAGAGGGGGGTTGGGGGGATATAATTTCAGAAAATATTTTAACCGAGTAGTATTGGAAGCTAACCTATAATATCGGGTTATTTTAGGATTTTTATGTTGAAAACAGCAAATAAAGGTTAGATGTCTTCTTTTTTATCGTTATTTCTTGTTTTTATGGCTTTACTTAACTAAACATCTAGCTGAGTAGGCACTTTATTAAATCTTTAGAAGTATTTTTATTTAATTAAATTCTGTATAGTATTCAATCGAAAAGTAGTAATAATTAAATAATTCATAAGTATAGTTAACATTGACTTGAAATTGAATAATATAGAGTAAACATACCGCTGAGGGTATTAAATGGAGCCATTGCAGAAACAGGTCTTGACTTTAAGCCATAAGGTCGATGCCCTCTACCAGGTTATTCAGCAACTTGAGCATAAAGTCTCTCAAGCTTTATCGACGTGTAATACAGAGAAAATCACCGTTAGAGACAGTTTGCACGAGTTAGGCGAAGCTGGTAGCTACCAGTTAAAAGGATATACACTCTCTAATTCAGAACTAGAGCATAAAGACGTTTTAACTGATGGAATTTTTACGGACATTAATTTTCAAGGGGGAGATCGGCATTTAACACCCGAAATTCAAATTCAACGGTTAACTGCACAACTAACCGCAGCATACAATCGCATTGCCGCTTTAGAAGAGCAACTACTACTCAAACGAATCAATTATTAATAAACCGGGTTTCTTGGAAGAAACCCGGTTTTTACATTAATTTTGTTTCAATTTATCAATTTGTTTTTCTATTGCCATTAGTAGCTGCTCTTGTTGCCAGTTTTGGTATAAATACGCAGCAATGCAAGCTGCACCAGCACCTACACCTTCTTTAACAAAGCCTTGCTCGTATACACGCAATTGTTCGTAACGAGAGTTAGTAAGATTAAGTTGGGTAGCAATTAGCGGAACATCGCCAATTAAAGAAGCTAATTCAATTGTGGCGCCAGAAGTATCAGATGCAACCCAACGAGTAGTACCTACTACAATTTGGTCTGGTTGCCACTCTAATGAATAAAAATTCGCACATGCACGGGATAAAGCATACACTGCCAGCATTTGAGTACCTCCGGCAAGCATTACCCCACAAAAACGACTTGCAGCTATTGCCATTCCAGCTACTACTATTTGCATTGGGTCTCCAACCGATGCAACTAATTCTAATGGCTCATCAGAAATTTTACCCATTCTCTCTAGTCCTGTTTGCACTACCGCTAATTTTTGCGTGTGATTACAAATAGGATGACTACTATTAACTTTTCCCGCAGCGTTAATTCCCAAAGCTGTTAAAATCGCCAAAGCTGTCGTCGTTCCACCAACAACGCACTCGCTCAAAATTAAATATCTTTGATTATAATAATTTTTACCTAAAGAAGCTTCACGTCCTAGCTTCTCTCCCCACTCTAATCCTTGCTCGAATAAGTGACGCACTACAGATAATTTTATTGCATTACCACTACTTACACATAGAGCATGTGTACCTTTTAAATCAATTGCACTAATACTTAAAGGCGGCGCCTGAATTAATCCAGCATTAAAAATATAAATAGGTAACTTTAGTTCTTCGACAACGGCACGCGAAATAACTACAGGTGATGCTCCTGCGGTCAGTGGTGGTAAAGGATACTCAGGGTTATGTGAGGCACCGTGATATAAAAATTCTGCATCAGCGCAAGCGGTGTACATACGGTCTTCTGGAGTTAGACCAGCGGCGGATATACCTGGTATCAAAGCAGTCTCAGTAAATCCTAATACGCAAACAAATATTGGCAACCCGCAATGCTTACTTACCCAGGCTTTTCCGGATTGAATCTGAGTATAGATATTAATCATAATCTAGTAAAACTTGTACCCAATGCGGAGGACGAGGTATAGGATTACCAAGACGGTCTAATAATAGCCATGCTCCAATGTGAACTAAAAATAAATATAGAAAATTATTCAATAGAACAAATATAAGGGCGCCGATTTGAATATAAAACGGGCTGGGAGTCGATAGAATACCGAGTCTTAGAAAAATCCAGTCAATTATACTAGTGACTTGATTAATTATATAAATCCATAAATCTTCATCGGTTAATATAGATATAAACCAAATTCTAAAAAATACACCAATCGTCCCTAGCAGCGCTCCTAGACTAATCGAAACAATCCAAGGAACACGGCGATTCCATGCGACACCTAGTAATACTCCCATCAACGCGAACGGCATTACAAACTGTAAGCTGCGAATTGGTCCCATTAGTACCGATAACAACAACCCAGATACAACAGCTGCCATCCAAGCTGCACGTTTGCCTCGACGCAGGTAAACTAACGCAATTGGAACCGGAAAAAATATCCGCAAAACAGGGGCAAACGCCGGAAAATAAAAGCTAATAAACCAAATTAAACTGCCTGTACTGGCTAAAAAGGCAGTTTCTACCATTCGTAGTGGTGCATCAACTTTTATCTCTGGAGATGTTAATACTTCTTTTTTTTCAGCCCATTCTTTCTCTGGAACCATGATTTTTTGCGCTCAGTTTAAACAATCATCCTTTCTAATGCTGACAAATCAGGAATGCATATTGAATCTTGGTCACGCTTGATTAGTCCTTTCTTTTCTAACCTATTTAAAACTCTTGTTACAGTTTCGCGCGCTAATCCACTCAAACTGCTTAACTCCCGATGCGGTAAAATGGGTATTTCCATACCAAAATCTCCTTTAATTCCCTGCCCCTCAGCTAGAAATATTAATGTATCTGCTACTCTAGACTGACTATCTGATTCACGCAACCGCAGGCGCCGATTTACTTGTCGTAATCTTCGTGCCATTAGTTGAGACAACCGCACTCCTGCCATTGGTTCAGTTTGAAGTAACTTAACAAAATCTTGAGAAGGCATACTACCTATAATAGTACCCGTTAAAGTAATTACATCGGTTGAACGGGGAACTTCATCAAGTGCCGCCATTTCACCAAATAATTCACCTTTTCCTAAAATATTCAGTGTAACTTCCTTACCTTCAAGATTGTAAGTCCGAATTTTGACCCAACCCTGAGCAATAAAATATACTGAACCCCCCCAGTCATTTTCGAGTAAAATAACCTGATTTGCCGGATGGGTACGGGTAACAAGATGTGTAAGTGCCAAATCGATAGCAGTTTGTGGTAACCCTTGAAAAAAGGGTGACGACGTGACTATCGTAGGATTGGCTGGGCTGATTAAGCTATATCGGTCTTCCATTAGAATATTTTTAAATATTGCAGCAACAAGCGTTAATAAACCTAAAAAGTTAAACTTAACCCTACGCTATCAAAGCATAACTGCTTTCAAAGATAAAGCGAAAGTTTATAACAAAGAACTGAAATCGAGTTGCTTTTCCGATACAAATTTTATCTACGGGTATAAAAAAATAAAGCTCTGACTCTAATTAGCTCTTAGTCTAGTGTAATGCCTTTTCAGCAAACAACATATTGCAAATATAATCACCAAACTACTTACACGCATTACACTAATGATACCCGTAGCATAAGAAACCCGGTTTCTATAATTTTGGCGATAAGAGCGGAAATTTTGTAAATAATGCTGTACCCTAGTAGCGATTAGCAAACCCTCGCCCAGTTCTAGCTTAGGTAAATCACTGTGACTTCCCGCTCAATCGAAATTCAAACGCTAATTGCAGATATTGATAACTTGCTCGCCAACAATAAAGGTAAGCGCTTGGTTAGAGTTCTCGCTAACCAAGGACAAGAACCCAGACAGGTATTAGAGCGAGTGCGTGACTTTTTAGCTTCAATCGAAACCGAACCACAGTCCTCACAGGCAGCGTTATTATCTCCCTTACTAGCTAAGTATATTGGCAGCGATGACTTACCCAATAATGAGTCTCAATCTCAACAACTCAATTCTCCTTCCTCTCAAATAAACGACTTAAGAACGTTAATTGAGCCGTTGCGCGTTGAAATTCAAACCATGCAGCAAGAGCGAAAAAATTTGGTTGAAGAAATTCGCCAGCTTGAACAGCAACGAATGCATAATTACTCCTTGGCTAACCAAATGGCAAACCAAGAGCAAATGATTGCCGAATTTTTACAGGTGTTAGCAAACAGAGTCTCAACTACCGCACCACAACTACCTGCTCCTGTACAACCGCTCTCAACACCGGAGCAAATGTACGATAGATTAGCAACTGCCCCACCATTACTTAAAAGTGAGGCGCCTTCTGTTATCGAAGCGCAATCAGCCGAACTATTAGAACGTATTTCGCGGTCTTATAATGAGTTAGACCAAAAAATAGTTGAGTTCGATGGCAATGTAAATCTTTCGTTTGAGACTTTGCAACGTGATTTAAATAATTACCGCTCGTCTTTAACAGAAGCACTCGTGAGTATGCAAAACGAGGGTGTGCAAGGTGAGCAACTGCTCAAAAATTGGATTGACAATTTAATGCAGCAATTGCAGTCTGTAAACATGTTTCTGTCAGAGCTTGCTAACAAGTCACAGTCATTGCAACACCAAACGCAACAAGAAGCTCAAAACACGGTTTCGCTACCAGATATTGACACTACTTTAGTCGATGATGCTAACGTTACTCCCGATTTAGATGCTTTGCTTTTGGAATTAAATCCGAATGTAAATAGTTTTAGTGCAAACTCAAACATTCAATCATTACAAATAACTAAAACCAATACTCAATCGACTGTTGATGAAGTTGACTTACTTTATGCGAGCTTATTCGGCGCCTCGGATACACCAACATCGTATCAGCAAGTTAGCTTACCTCTTTCAAACCCCATCAGTGTTATCCCATCGCCAGTAAATTTAGAGGCGCCTTTAACTCCAACTGAGCCAGAAGTCACTCCAGACACAGTTGATATATTTGATACAGTTGATGTTGCTGCTAATTTAGATTCTCTAACTTCTCCTCCAAGCCAAGACGAAAAAATTATTTCTAGCATTTCTATAGAAAGTGCCTTACAACCACCAACTTCTGAAGAAACCATCCATATTACATCTACTACATTTATTACACCATCAGTACCCGCTGAGTTACCAGAAACAGTAGAAACAGTAGAAATAGTAGAAACATCATCGGCGCCAGAGACAGAAACAACATTTGTACCAGACCCTTGGCTTGATAGCGCAGATGCGGGACTACTAGATTTACAAGACTTTCAAGCTCCACAAGAAACAAGCATTGCAAGGCAAACATCAAATGCATGGGAAACATTTGTTCGCATTGACCAAGCTTCGACACATTATGAACTAACTGCTGCTGATACAATTACCTCATTAACAGATTTAGTTTTTGAAGATGCATCTACTTTAATTGGTATTGATATACCCGAAAATCACATAAATCAGACAAATAATGTTATTACAACTTTGCCAAAAGAAGCATTGCTTTCTGAAGCATCGGCTCAAGTTGATGCGGCAATGCCCAATATTTTGCTTGATGAAGAGCAGATACAGCGATTAGACCAAGATTTAAAAAAGTTTGATGGTGAGCAATATATAAATCCTTCTCCTCAACAAAACGAAGAAAAACCCGAAGAAAAACCCGAAGAAAAACTTGCAACTACATCTATTGATAACTATGAAGACATACCTGATACAGTAGACTCAGCGTGGTATTTGGGCATAGATTTAGGAACAACTGGAATTTCTGCTGCTTTATTAAATCGTTTAACAGCAGAAGTCTATCCCCTTTACTGGTCAACAGATGATATTAATACAAACGGCGCCAAACGTTCGTTTCGATTACCCGCAGAAGTTTACTTACCTGCAAGTGCTGGTTTACCAATTGGTAGCCAAGATAGCACACAAAGCACGCAAAATCTGTTTTCTGCCGAACTTAAGCCTTATTTACAAATAGCTTTACCTTATAGAAGCGAAAAGCAAATTCAATCAAATGAAGACCAAGATTTGCCTCTAGACCAGTCGGCAGCAAAAACTTCACATAGATGGGAACCTGTACTGCAATTAAATGAAGTTGCGACGGTACCTTTAGTATGGATGGTACGCTCACTTTCAAAGTTACTGTTAACTCTCAAATCTGACCGTAATAGCACGACTTTGGGGTTAACGGCAACTGCTATGGGTATTAACCAAGAAAGCTTCCGTCGTATTATCGATAATATATCTGGTGTTGTTTGCTCGTGTCCGTCAAATTGGTCAGAGCAATATCGTTTTAATATTCGTGAAGCTTTGCTGCTTTCAAAATTAATTGTTCATCCTCAGCAAGTATTTTTTGTTGAAGAAGCAGTTGCTAGTTTACTCAGCGAACTTGACGGCGCCAACGGTGAAGAAGTTAAACTAAATACTCGAAATGGTTTTCGCAGTGCCAAAAGCAGTGAACAATCACTACAAGGTAACACCTTAATTATGAATATCGGTGCCAGTGCTACCGAAATGGGACTGGTTGAGTTACCCGAAAATCTATTAGAGTTGTCTCACAATGACTTCATGCTTCATAGTTTTGCATACGGTGGTAAAGGTATCGAAATAGACATTTTATGTCAGTTATTGCTACCACCAAAATGGCGCCAACCAGTATCCGAAAAGCCTTCTTCTGAGCCAATAGCAAGTAATCCTTTACACTGGCAACCAAACATACAAGGATTAGAAGCAACACGACTATCTAGTTTGAAATGGGAAGAGCTAACGTTACCGCGACCAGGTGAACCAGATATTATGGAGCGCATTCGCTTGTTACAGCGACTTGAAAGTTCACGTCTTGGGCAAGCACTTTTAGATGCGGCAACTGCAATGAAACTAATTTTGCAGCATCAAGAATCATTCTCATTTGAATTAGCTGACCAGCGCTGGGTTTTGCAACGGCGCGATTTAGAGGGACAAGTGTTTGTGCCGTTTGTCCGTCGTCTCAACCGTGAACTAAATCGTTTATTGGTAGCACGTGGTATTCCTACCGAAGCTATTAACCAAGCGATTTTAACAGGTGGAGTTGCAACACTTGGCGCCGTTAGTAGGTGGTTACGCCAAAAACTTCCAAATGCCAGAATAATTCAAGATTTGTATCTTGGCGAAAATGGCGCCCCCACATGTAGTCGTGTAGCTTATGGCTTAAGCTTACTACCACTTCATCCCCAAGTTTTAGAAGTGTCAAGACAGCAATATACAGATTATTTCTTGTTTACAGAATTATTGCGCGTTTTACCAGAACATGCTTTAACATTTGGCGAAGTCATTGCACTGTTTGAGGAACGCGGTATTAACACTCGTAACTGCCAACAAAGACTATTGGCATTTTTAGAAGGTGAACTACCCGCAGGTTTGGTACCTGGCAACACCGAGTCAATGTGGTTAACTCAAGCTTCGTTAGAAAATTTTGATTACAAAGCAACGAAAGAAGCCGAGTTATTTGAAAAACAAGGTAGTCTGACATATCGTCCTAATATCCAGCAAATAAACACCTTGCGTCGTTTACTTGATGCAGTAAAAGCTAGTACTCAACAATCACTAGAAGAACCTTACACCGTTAACTTTGCGGTTGGTGTACCTTTGTAAAGCAGAAAGGGGAAAGGAATATTAATTTAATCTTTCCCTTTGCTTATTTTCTCTCTATGTAATTTACATATATCGTTATCTTTCTTCATACAAACTTTACAAATATAAATACTGAAAGTTTACTTTTCTGTTGCTTTATCCAAAGATTAGATAAAATTTCGGATTTTAGGTGTTGAGTAGTAAATTCACTTGACTATGATGGTGAAGTACGACAAAACCTACGTAAGAACCGAATTGAAAACTGTGTCTGCATATATTCCCGATACGAGTCCCTATACTCGCGAGTCAGTACCGAATAATCAGTACTTAAGTCAGTATTTACAACAGCCAATACACCCTTCTGTGCTAAGTAGAACAAAAAGACTAATTGATATTATCGGCGCCATCGTTGGGCTGATAATAACAGCTTTTTTAGCAATACCGATTGCAATAGCAAACTTTTCCTACGACCGAGGGCCAGTATTTTACAAGCAAACTCGTTGTGGTCTACATGGGCAAACTTTTCAAATATGGAAGTTTCGTTCGATGGTCGTAAATGCCGAGAAACTCAAGCATTTAGTTAAAAATGAGGCTCAGGGACACATATTCAAGTGTGCCAATGACCCTCGTATTACTCCCATTGGTCGGTTACTAAGACGTTCGAGTTTAGATGAACTTCCACAATTTTGGAATGTTTTAAAAGGAGAAATGAGTTTAGTCGGTACCCGTCCACCTACAGTTGATGAAGTAAAAAATTACCAAGGTCATCATTATGTACGCTTGCAAGTCAAACCCGGAATGACCGGAGAGTGGCAAGCAAACGGACGTTCTAGCATTAAAGATTTTGAGCAAATCGTTCAAATGGACATTGACTATCAACAGAAATGGACAGCAATGTACGATTTGAAGTTAATTATCAAAACCGTTTGGGTTGTGATAAAAGCTTCAGGGGCATATTAACTTACCCTTTAACTCCGCTGCCAGCATCAGTGGGTACAATATATCGTTGTAGAAATAGAAATAATATCATCACAGGGGCAATCGAAATTACAGAACCGGCAGCTACCAAACGCCAATCGAGTGAAAACGTTCCTGCTAATTTTGCCACCCCAAGCGGTAATGTATATAAACTCTCATCTTGAATAACGATGAGGGGCCACAGAAAATCACTCCAAGCTCCAATAAATACAAAAATAGCCAGGGTAACAAGTGCCGGACGGATTGCTGGCAACATAATATTCCACCACAGTCCCAATTCTGAACATCCGTCCATCCGCGCTGCTTCTTCAAGTTCTTTAGGAACACCCAAAAAAGCTTGTCTCAAAAGAAATATACCAAACGCGGAAGCCAAACTTGGGAAAATCATTCCCAAGTAGGTATTCCGTAGCCCAATTTGCACCGTCAATATATATAGTGGAATCATGACAATTTGAAAAGGAATCATAATTGTCGTGACTATGGCAGTAAATATCCAGTCGCGTCCTGGAAAAGATAATCTGGCTAATGGGTAAGCAGCTAAAGCACAAAAAATTAAATTCAAGCAAACAGTCAACACCGCCACGATAGTACTATTCAACAGGTATTGCCCAAAAGGGTTAGTTTGCCAAACAGTGACAAAGTTATCAAAAGTAGGTTGGGCGGGCAATAATTGTGGTGGAGATTGAAATATATTCTCTGTTTGCGATTTAAAAGCAGTGCCAACCAGCCATAGTAATGGAAAGAGTGTTACGAGTGCAGTGGAAGTCAGCACTCCATACATCAATAAAGTTTTTATTCTAGGGTTTTTTATTAGCACTTTACATTTTATATTTTCTACTTAACACTCAGCACTCAGCACTCATCACTCAGCACTCAGCACTAACTTGTTTTCTGTACAAATATTTTGTAATGGTTTATCCCAACTTTCAATAGGCAATTGTGGCAAGTAAGCAAATTCAAACACTATCCCAATAGTTGGTATAGATTGCCACTCTGTTTTACTTAGCATTCGGTCATAATAACCACCACCGTAGCCTAAACGGTATCCTCTATGGTCGCAAGCAACACACGGTACTAAAATCAAGTCAACTTCGTTTGGTTCAATTATAGAGGCATCGCTGTTTGGTTCGGTAATACCATAGGCGCCTGTGTTTGTAGAATCTCCAGGTTTCCAAACATGCCAAGACATAGTTTTACCAACACAGCGAGGAAATCCCCAACGGTAGTTAGAGTCATAAAATAAAGAACTTAAATCAGGTTCAGTACGAAAGCTAAAATACGCAAGAATGGTTTTGGCGTTCGTTAGTAATTGCGAATTAGTGAGGTGACTACAAATATCATCGCTTTTCTGGCGCCATTCAATTACTGGTAGTGCCATGCGCGTTTGCAGTAGACAAGAGCGCAATTGTACTTTATCATACATAATCACATGGAGTAGTAGCCTATTAATTATAAAACGTACAAAATCTAGAAACCCGGCTCCTGTATTAGAAGTTTTAAATTATACTTGTTTCGTACTAAAGCAAAATCATTAGTAGCCGCAGGCACACGTATTATATAGTTACTTTTTATACTTACATCACGAAAAATTTATTTTTTATAATTTATATGTTGAATCCTAGGAACCTTGGAAAAAAGGTTATTGAGTGATAATTAAAATTTTACCTTCCCTTTGCCGCTTTACCTTTCGCGTTAAACTGTGCCAAGTACTGAGTTATAAATGTAAAGAATTTACAAATCAATTGTAAAAAATATAAAGTTTTTGGCAAGAACATGTCAAAGATGGTTGACTTACTGTGAATAAGTTATACACTGATTAAAGCTCAAATGTGTTCTATCTATCAGGAAAGACTGTAGTAAGTTCTTTTCAACTGCTTATGATTAGCAAGTGTAGCTACTGGAAGCTTATGTAGCCAAAGACACTTTCTACTCAACAGTTAATACTTACATGAAGTTTTATTGCATCGTATCGTGTTTCCAAAAATAGAATATGACGAATCTATGCTTTGCAGTTAAGTTCAACGTCGTAAGAAGTTTGCTCTTATTCAGTCTGTTAAAGACAAGTAAGAAATTATGACTAAGGAGCGATTTTTAGTGGTGCCTGACTTAACAAATGCACATAGAAGAATAATAAAAGTAGTATTCTTCAATAACTATGCAGAAATTCTAGACCACATTTGAGGAATAGGGTCTTTGTGGTGTTTAAAAGTTCATAGTGTTTATTTACATTGATGAACTTAAAATTTCCAGTCATATAAAATTTTTGTCAAGCATTTGATTCCATTTTGTCATATGAATCGTACTGAACAACCAATAACTGTAGAAATCAAAAATTCTGAAGATTTAAATATAGATTTTCAGCAATACTGGTTTATTTTGAAGCGTCAATGGTTAGCTGCAACTGGCGTTGCAGGTGGATTTTTAGCTCTTAGCGTTGCAGGTATAATGCTAATGTCCAAACCTAATTACATAGCAGAAGGTAAAATTCTTGTTAAACCAGATGAATCAGCTTCTTTAACAGGTTTGTTAAAAGAGGCAAAAACACAACTAACTCCTTTAACGCTACAAGGTAATCCGTTAAAAACAGAGGCTGAAATTATACTTTCTCAACCAGTTTTAAATAAAGTAGTTAATTCAGTAATGTCAGATGAAAAGGGAAACCAAAAAATATCAGAAGCAACCCTAAAAAATAATCTTAAGGTAGAAGAAATTAGAGGTACAGATATTCTACAAATATCTTACACAAATACTGATCCAGCGAAAGCTGCCTTAGTAGTTAATCAAATAATGAAATCCTATATAGAAAATAACAGATTAGTTAACCGTTTAGAAGCATTAGCAGCTAGAAATTTTATCGCTAAACAATTACCTGCAACTCAAGAGACTGTTGGTAAAGCTGAACAAGCGTTGCGAAAGTTTAAGGAAAAAAATAAGCTTGTAGACATCGACGAAGAAGCAAAACTATCATTAGAAACTGTTGAAAAGCTTAAAACAGCGATTTCAGAAGCAAAAGCCAAGTTTTCTGATGTTAATGCCCAAAATAAAGATTTGATTAATAAATTGGGCATGGATTCCCAAAGAGCTATAATTGTAGCAAAACTTAGCCAGTCTTCTTCAGTTCAAGCAACATTGGCATCAATTCAAAAAACTGAAGATGAGTTAAAAGCTGGAAGAACTCGCTTGCAAGACGAAAATCCGCAAATTATTGACCTCAATAATCAACTAATAACCTTGAGAAGTCAATTACAAGAAAGAATTGTTCAAGAGATTGGTGGTAATCAATTAATACCTGAAAGCGATTTACGTGCTGGAGAACTAGAATTAGGTTTGATGAAGCAGTTAATCAATTTGCAAGTCGAGCAAAATGGTTTATCAAATCTAATAAGCTCTTTAGAAGATAATTTGTTTAAATACCAACAGAGAATAAATAGCTTACCAAAATTAAAAGAAGAAGAGCGAGAAATACAACGAAGGTTAGAAGCTGCACAAGCAACTTACGAAACTCTCTTGAAAAAACTTAAAGAAATAGAAGCAGCAGAAAATCAAAACATAATCAATGCCAGAATTGTTGAAGCAGCATCGCAACCCATGCGTCCATCTTTGGATAAGAAATTGGTTTCTTTATTAATAGGAAGTAGTGCTATTAGCGTAGTACTTTTTATAGCAACTGTACTAATTTTAGAGAAAAGAGATTTTTCTTTAAAAAGTGTTAAACAAATTCAAAATATTTTCTCATACCCATTGTTGGCAGCAATTCCAGCTTTTGAAAAGAAAAAAGCTGTGCATTATCAAGGTTTAGAAAAATTGCACGCCTTAATACCTGTTATAGACGCTCCTCATTCACCTATTAGTGAAGTTTATAGGATGCTGCAAGCTAACCTGGAGTTTATTGACTCAGACCAAAAGCCAAAAGTGATTGTAATTTCTAGTTCAATTCCTCAAGAGGGTAAGTCTACTGTTGCAGCTAATTTGGCTACTGTATTTGCCGAATTGAAGAAAAGAGTTCTGCTTATAGATGCAGATATGCGTCATCCCTCTCAGCATGAGATATGGGAACAAACGAACGAACTGGGTTTAAGCAATGTAATTGTTGGTCGGTGCGATACATCAATGGCGACCAAAGAAATTATGCCAAATTTACATCTTCTGACATCTGGTGTTATACCGCCCAATCCAGTAACGTTATTGAAATCTCAAGCAATGGCTACACTTATCAACAATGAATCGAGGAATTATGATTATATAGTTTTTGACGCACCACCAATATTAATGGCTGCTGATGCTTTAATTTTAGGCAAGATAACTGATGGAATTTTAATGGTATCTCGACCTGGAGTTATTGATTCTAACAGTGCTATCAATACTAAAGGTTTATTAGAACAATCAGGTCAGAATGTTCTCGGTTTGGTAATTAACGGTGTCATTTTAAATAATGAATCTGATAGTTATTTTCATTTCAGAACAAATTATCATGCTCCTGATAGTCCTATAAATAGTAGAAAAATTGCTAATGCTAAAACCCCTGAAAATGCAAATAATCCTAAAAAACCTGTTGGTTTATCGTAGTTTAAGTCAGTTTTTTTTCATCGAGAGCTTATGTACAAATATCAAAGACTAATTGAAAAAATTTTTGCAGTCCTTTCGCTCTTTTTTTATACAGGCGCCATTGACCCATTCATCTCAGAAACCCACATTTTATATCCAATTAAGTTGGTACTCCCTAATACTTGTTTAGTAATTAGTTTAGTACTCATTCTCGCTAGATGGAAAAGAGTTGTAAATATTATTACTAGGGAAAAACTATTGTGGGTTTTATTGGGAATTGCTTTAGTCTCACCATTCTGGTCTGACACACCAATGCTTACATTAGAAAAAATTATGCCCTTAGTACGGGTTACTGTATTTGGAGTGTATTTAGCTACATGTTATAGTCTTCATGAACAATTACAAATGTTTACTTGGATGTTTGGCGCCATTTCATTCTTAAGTTTATTATTCGCTATACTTTTACCAAGTTATGGAGTTATGGGCAGAGGTTTTGTCGCCAACATAGAAGACGTAATACATACAGGTGCTTGGCGAGGCGTTTTCGTCCATAAAAATGACCTGGGAAACATTACAAGTTTGAGTGCAGTAACTTTCTTTTTAAATGCAACAAGTAATGCTAAATTCCGTCAATTAATGTGGGCTGGCTTTATCATATCAACAGCGGTAATTTTAGGCTCAAAATCACAAACTGCTCTAGTCGTTATATTAATAGTAATGATTCTGACTCCTTTTATTAAGGCTTTGCGTTGGAATCATACAAAAGCATTACCATTTTTGATTATCACCATTTTAATTAGTGGGGTTACTTCTTTACTATTGGTAAACAATGCAGAATCTATTCTAACAAGCTTAGGTAGAGATATAACTTTTACTGGTCGTACAGAGATTTGGCCCGTAGTTTTCAACAAAATTCAAGAGCGTCCTTGGCTGGGTTATGGCTATGAAACGTTTTGGTTAGGTAAATGGGAAGGAGAAACGGCAGATGTTTGGAGAGAAATAGGAGGAGGATTTGAGCCAATTCATGCTCACAATGGTTTTCTTGACCTTTATCTTAGTTTAGGTTTAATTGGATTAATTGCTTTAGTAATTAGTTTACTTAGTATTAGCTTAAAAGCATTAATTTGGGTACGCCGGGTTCAAGGTGCAGAAGGTCTTGTTCCGTTACTATATCTAACTTGTTTAGTACTAATGAATTTGTCCGAAAGTCGCTTTATGATAGGTACAATTCACTGGTTGCTTTATGTAACAATTACAATCTCAATGCACTCTACTCTTAATAAGTTAGATATTTGGAATCTTGCAAGTCAAGGCAAAGTTCGCATTGTATATAACTAAAGTCGAATAAAATAATAAATACAGGTGAATTTGCCAATGTTAATTAATAAAATTAAAAAAAGGTTTTCTAACGAATTTGTCCGTAATCTTAGCTTTTTAGCTGGAGGAGAGTTTCTTAATCGAGTTTTTCGTTTAGTGACTACAGTAGTTATTGCACGTTTATTATCTCCACATGATTATGGACTAGCAGCAATAATATTCACTGTTAGAGAATTCGCGGTTGTTTTATCACTTAAATTTGGAATTGCAAGTAAACTTATTCAAGCTAATGAAAAAGATTTAGATGATTTAATCAACACATCTTATTGCCTCAATTGGATATTTTGTATTCTTATTTTTATTCTTCAATGTGCGGCAGCTTTTCCTCTAGCTTTGTTCTATAAATCGAATGAAATTATTTTGCCAATATGTGTTGTTGCTTTTTATCATTTAATCGTCCCCAACTTTGTTATTCAATGGGCATTGATTGAACGAGAAAATCGAATGAATTTAATGGCGTTAACTCAAACTACTGATTCAGCCATTAATAATTTAATAACGCTATGTTTAGCAGCATCAGGTATGGGTTTGTGGGCAATTGTATTACCCTCTGTTATCTCTTCTCCTTTTATATGGCTATTTTTTGCTTACAAATATAGCTCTTGGCGCCCAAAACGTATTTTTACACTTTATCGTTGGAAAGAAATATTCGTATTTTGTAGAAATATATTAACTGTACAGTTATTAGATAATCTCCGAAACAATCTAGATTACCTAATTGTAGGAAGATTTTTAGGAATTAACGCTTTAGGAATTTACTATTTTGCCTTTAATGCTGGGTTAGGAATTAGTCTAAGTGTCATAAATTCATTTATTATTGCTTTACTACCTCATCTTTGTGCTGCGCGCGGTAATTTACAAGACCTCAAAAAACGATATTTCGATGGTTTAAAAACTATTGCAGCGGTTTTTTTACCTTTAGTAATTGTACAATCTAGTCTGGCGCCATTCTATGTGCCAATAATTTTTGGACAAAAATGGGTAGTAGGTATTCCAGTTCTAGTCTTAATTTGTCTTTCCGCTTTACCACGTCCCTTTGCAATAGCAACTTCAACGCTGTTACAAGCTATAGATAGAACAGATATAAATGTCAAATGGAGTGTTATTTTTACCACAATTTTTGCACTATCGATATTAATCGCTGTTAAGTGGGGAATTGTCCCAGTTGCAGTAGCTGTTCTCGTTTCTCATTTTGTTGCAATGCCAATCTTTACTATTTGGGGTGCTAGATATGCAATAAAATCTAATTCTTAATTTACTTAAATTTTGCTTTCCCCGACCAAGTTTCATATTTTTTCTACTGGAGTGTATGTATGCCGACTATATCTGTAGTTATTCCAACCTATAATAATCAAACAACAATATTAGAAACTATAAAATCAATTCAAAAACAAAGCTTTTTTGATTATGAAATTGTAGTTATCAATGATGGCTCTACAGACAATACTTTAAAAATTTTAAATAGTATTGAAGATGAAAGAGTCAAAGTTTTTACTTATGAAAATAGTGGTGTTTCTACAGCGCGTAATCGTGGAATATCAGTAGCAAAAGGAAAATATATCGCTTTTTTAGATGGCGATGACTTATGGACACAAAATAAATTAGAGCTTCAATATTCAGCCCTAGAAAAACATCCTGAAGCCGGGTTAGCTTATAGCTTGACTTATATTATGAGTGAAAACGGCGAACAAGTTCACAAATGTGACCCTATATATTATGAAGGAAATGTTTATACTAAATTACTTGCTGGTAATTTTATTATAGGTATATCTTCTAATATTTTAGTTCGCAAAGCAGCTATCGATTCTGTTGGTCTTTTTGATACAAGCTTGAGTCATTATGAAGATTGGGATTGGTGTCTACGATTAGCGAGCAAATGGTCATTTGTTGCTGTACCTGAGTATCAAGTTTTTTACCGTTTATCTTCAGGTTCTGCTTCAACTAATATCGAAGCATTTGAAAAATCTGTACTCACCGTTATAAACAGAGCTATTCAAAATGCTCCGCAAGGAATTGAATCTTTATCAAAAATCAGATCAAAAAGTATTGCAAATTGTCACTTATACTGGAGTCAACTATATTTAACTCGCGTTCCAGGTTTCAAAGGAGTTACACAATCTCGTTATCACCTGCTAAAAGCGGCTCATTTATATCCAAAAGTTATCCTCAAAAAATACGCTCTTATTCTGGTAGTTAAGTTAATTGCAATGCATTTTCTTACACCTGAAGTTGCAGGAAGAATACTAAATTTTATTACTAATTCACGTGCAATGCCAGCCCAAAAAACAAATCTTATTAAATCTTAGCTTTTCTTTTTATTAAGTTTGAAGATATTTATTGTAACTCAAAACAGATGTTAATTAATCATGAAAAAAGTTTCCGTAATTATTCCCGTATATAATGCTGAAAAGTATGTTGCACTAACAGTTGAATCGGTATTATTGCAAACCTATAAAAATATTGAAATTCTAATAATTGACGATGGTTCTCCTGACCA
Organism: Calothrix sp. PCC 7716; assembly: GCF_019977735.1. GTDB lineage: Bacteria > Cyanobacteriota > Cyanobacteriia > Cyanobacteriales > Nostocaceae > Dulcicalothrix. Next base: position 10,457,886 of record NZ_AP025018.1, read on the forward strand.
AAGCATACAGGCTTGTCAACAATTCACAGACCCTAGAATTAAAATAATTAGACAGAAAAACCAAGGAGTTTCAGCAGCAAGAGATACAGGTATTCGTCATGCTCAAGGTGATTATTTTGCTTTTATAGATGCAGATGATATTTGGATACCTGAAAAGCTAGAAAAACATGTAGAACATTTAGATAATTCTCCTAACGTTGGAATAAGCTTTAGTCGTTCTGCTCTGATAAATGAACTTGGGCAATCTTTAAATATATATCAAATGCCTAAGTTGAAAGAGATTGAAGTATCTGATTTACTCTACACTAACCCACTTGGAAATGGTTCATCTGGAGTGTTTAGACGAGAAGTTTTTGAGGCCATAGCTTTTAAAGAAGACTCTAATACAGAAAAGTATTGTTACTTTGACACTAAATTTACTGTGTTAGAAGATATTGAGTGTTGGCTGCGTATAGCTATTCAAACCATTTGGAAGTTTGAAGGTATTCCTGAAGTATTAACTTTATACAGAGTTAATCCTGAAAGCCGTTCGGGGGATTTACTAAAAGCCATAGATTATTGGGAAAAAATAGATGAAAAGACACGCTCATATGCACCAGAACTAATAGATAAATGGAAACATCAAGCTATGGCTTATCGATTGCGAGATTTAGCGCGCGAAGCTGTACGTAGACAAGCTGGTTCTATTGCTGTAAAAGTGATTAATCAAGCTTTAAAATTTAACTGGCGCCTGCTATTAACAGAACCGCTAACAACAAGTTTGACATTGGTAATGTCTTACTTACTTTGGTTAATGCCAAAATCTTTGTACTTTCAAGTCGAACATTTGATTTTAAAAGCAAAAGGCTTTATCCAAAGACGCAAAATGCAAGACGATTTGTCTGCGACAATGAATGCGTAGAAAGCGGGTTTCTTAAAAGTTTTCTTGACATATGAATTTTCCCTGAAATGATTTAGTTAATTGTATGAAACAAGTTTCCGTAATTATCCCTGTATATAACGCCGAAAAGTATGTTGCCGCAACAGTTAATTCTGTTCTGTCACAAACCTATCAAAACTTTGAAATTATTATTATCGATGATGGCTCTATTGATGGCAGCATAGAAATTTGCCGACAGTTCAAAGATTCAAGAATCAAAATTATTCATCAAGCCAATAGAGGACTACCAGGAGCTAGAAATACGGGCATTCGCCATGCTCAAGGTGACTATATAGCTTTTGTAGATGCGGATGACATCTGGACTCCAGACAAACTAGAAAAACACGTCAAACATCTTGACAATTCACCAACTGTAGGAATTAGCTTTTGTTATTCTGCATTTATTAACGAACAGGGCAATTTAACAGGACTTTATCAAAAACCTCGCAAACTTCACGACATCACACCCTCATATGTACTATGTCGTAATCCTGTCGGTAATGGTTCAGCAGCAGTTATAAAACGTGAAGTCTTTGAAGCAATTAAATTTCAAGATAATCTGTACGGCGCCACCGAAGATTACTACTTTGATGAAGCTTTGCGTCGTGCTGAAGATATCGAATGTTGGCTACGAATCTCTATTCTGACTCACTGGCGCCACGAAGGAATTCCAGAAGTACTGACTTTGTACAGAATAACTTCAGGAGGACTATCTGCGAATGCTTTGAAACAATTAGAGGCGTTAGAAACGGTAATAGAAAAAACTCGTTCCTATGCTCCAGATATCATCGCACACTGTGAAAAAGCTGCAAAAGCTTATCATATGCGTTATACAGCGCGTCGTTTGGTGAGCTTGGGTGACGGAATAACTGCTGCAAAGCTGTTCAACCTTGTTCTAATCAATCATTGGCATATTTTATTAGAAGAACCAGGTAAAACTGTAATAACTGGTGTTGCAGCTTATCTACTCTGGTTCATAAACCCTATAAAAGCCACTTTCCGTAAACCACAATTATCCACTTGACCTTAGCCAGAAACCGGGTTTTTTTGTATTCTTTGTCTTGTTTCCCTATTAATTTTTTATCAGTCAAAAAACCATCAGAGTATGAAAATATGTTTCCTGATTCAAACTTATAAAAATCCGGAGCAAATATATCGACTTATTCGTAATATAAAAAGCTCAAGCTCAAACTCAATAATTATATTGAGTCATAATTCGGCTTATTGCACTCTAGATATATCCAGATTGGAACAATATTCAGATATTTATTTATTTAACGTCACAACACGTAGAGGAGATTTTTCGATACTTCGAGAATATTTATCAACTATTAATTGGGTATTTAGTAATAATCTAGATTTTGATTGGTTTATTAATCTAACAGGACAAGATTATCCAACTCAACCTATTTCAGAGCTAGAAATTTTGTTATCTACAACTAGTTACGACGCTTATCTTGAGTATTTTAAAGCGTTCTCCAAAGAAACTTTATGGACTATTAAGCAAGGCTATGATAGATATTTATACAAGTATCAAGTAAATTCAACCAATTTCCGTAATTGGTTAAAAGTCTTCTTAAAATCATTAAAAGTAATTAATTACTTTCAGGCAATTTTGCGAATTCATTTTATTTATGGTTTGCTAATGATAGGAAACAAAGTTAAATCTCCCTTTAATGACGAATTTATTTGTTATGGAGGCTCTTATTTTTCTATTCTGTCTAAAAAATGCCTTGAATATATACATGACTTTACTCAAAAGCATCCCGATATTCTTGAGCATTATAAATATGTAATCAACCCTGAAGAATCTTTTCTTCAGACTGTACTAGTCAACAGTAAACTGTTCAATTTATCGAATGAATCTAAACATTATATAAATTTCTCTAAAACTACTTATGGTAGTCCAGCAACTCTAACCAAGGATGATTATACTTTAATGAAACAAAATCAATATTATTTCGCACGTAAATTTGATATTGACATTGATAGTACTATTTTAGACATTTTAGACCAAAACATTTTGGTAAAAACTTAGTAAATATGGGTAGGCAAAATGCCTACCCACAAGCAATGCATAAAGTTTAGAACTAAAATTGCTCTCTATCTCTTGTTTTCTCAAATAACTACTTAATTATATAATAAGACAATGAATCGAGTTAAACTATTTAATTTGACTATTGATAACATCACAATGTATCAATTACTCAAAAAACTAAAATTTGGTGGTATTGTATTTACTCCTAATGTAAACCATATAATTCAGCTACAAAGAAATTTAAATTTTTATGATGCTTATCAAGAAGCAGATTACATAGTTTGCGATAGTAAAATACTTATGTTTACATCTAAGTTGTTAGGTATACCCATTCAAGAAAAGATATCTGGCTCAGATTTATTGCCAGCTTTCTATAATTATTATAAAGATGACGAAGATATCAAAATATTTTTGTTAGGAGGAATTGGAGAAGTCGGGTATACTGCCCAGCGTAATATCAATTCCAAGATAGGGCGTAATATCGTTATTGCAACTTATTCTCCACCAATGGGGTTTGAGAAAAACGAAAAAGAATGTCAAAATATAATAGAGTTAATTAATGACTCAGGAGCAACAGTTTTAGCAATTGGAGTAGGCGCCCCTAAGCAAGAAATGTGGATTTCTAAGTATAGACATAAATTAAAAAACATCAAAATTTTCTTAGCAATCGGCGCCACCATCAATTTTGAAGCAGGAACAATAACACGGGCGCCAAAATGGATGAGCCAAGTTGGTCTAGAGTGGTTATATAGACTTTCCACTGAACCAACTCGACTCTGGAAGAGATATTTGCTCGATGCGGCGCCATTCTTCTGGTTAGTTCTTAAACAAAAATTTAGATTCTATAAAAACCCTTGGTCAGCAGACCCGAATATTTCTACTAGTACTATTGCAGAATACGAGAGAGCCAGGTTGTAGTAACTATATATTGCTCTCTTTTATAAATATGTCGCGCAAAAAAGAAAGTGGGTGTGGATGGGGGAGTATTCCAATCTCGGTAATTATAGCTGCCCTTGGCGGTGGTTATTGGTGGTTTATTCATTTAGGCAATTTTAATATCAGCAAATTCCTACCTAATAACCAGCAAATAACTGCTCCGACTTTGCTTCATGCGCCTATAGTGAATGATATAGTTACTACCCCCCTACCAAAGGCGCCGATTGTTTCAAACAATACACCAACAAGCACTCCACAAGCATTACCTCAAACAGCTTGGGATAAAAAAGTAATTAGAGGAATTTATTTAAGTAGATATCAAATAACGAATAATGCAGACGAGCAAACAATTCGTCAACGAGTTCGTAATTATCGCGCCCAAGGAATTAACACCATTATTCATGGAGTATGGGGTAATGGTTGTACAATGTATAATAGTGAAGTGACACAGCAAATTCTTGGTTATAAAAGTTGCCCCAATCAGTTTCAAGAGCAATGGTTAGATTGGTTAATAGATGAAGCGCACAAACAAGGAATGCAAGTTCACGCCTATTTCGAGAAAGGCATTAAAATAGATAAAAACAGCCCAATATTTGACTTACCAATTTCTAAAAAGTGGATTGTACCTGGAGTCGATAGAACCTATGCAGGAATTGACCACTATGTATTAGATGTAGAAATTCCAGAAGTGTGTAGATAGAGCCTTTATTCAAGCATATAACGATGCCAACTTCAACCAAGAATTAGAATACGCAGAGAATTACGCAGGAGTCGCAATTCTAGATAAACAATTAAATCGCCTCAAACAACTAGCTGACAACACCAAAATTCAGAGTATTTTAGTATTCCCCTTAGAAGGCAAACCAGAACAAACCGCAACCGCAATCAAATACATCACAAAGTAGTATTATAAATCTAGCTAAACTCCTAACTCCTAACTCCTAACTCCTAACTCCTAACTCCTAACTCCTAACTTAAATCAATGGGAATAACACAAAACTACAAATTAAATACTATCCAGTGGTACCCAGGTCACATAGCCAAAGCAGAAAAGCAACTAAAAGAGCAGCTAAAGCTTGTTGACGTGGTACTAGAAGTGCGTGATGCGCGTATCCCAGTATCTACCCATCACCCACAATTACAAGAATGGATAGGAAACAAATCCCGCGTTTTAGTAATCAACCGCTTCGACATGATTTTACCGCAAACGAAGCAAGCCTGGATAAAATGGTTTAAGCGACAAGGTGAAGTCCCTTACTATACCAATGCTCAACATGGGCAAGGTGTACCAGCAGTACTCAAAGCCGCTCAAGCTGAGGGTGTGCAATTAAATGAGCGTCGCAAAAGCAGAGGAATGCTACCACGTCCCGTCCGTGCGGTTGTAATTGGTTTCCCTAATGTTGGAAAATCGGCATTAATTAACCGTATACTAGGAAAGCGCGTAGTTGAAAGTGCCGCACGTCCTGGTGTAACACGTTCGCTACGTTGGGTAAGAATTTCTGATGAATTAGAATTACTCGATGCACCCGGAGTAATTCCTTTAAAACTACAAAATCAAGATGCTGCCGTCAAATTAGCGATTTGCGATGATATCGGTGATGCATCGTATGATAATCAGTTAGTCGCCGCCGCTTTTCTTGATATAATTAGTTATTTAGAAGCAGTGGCGCCAGAACTATTACCAAAACAACCATTAAACGAGCGTTATAAGCTAGACCCAACAGAGCATACAGGTGAAGGTTATCTTCATGCTCTAGCAGAACATCGTTACAAAGGAGATGTCGAACGCACCGCACGTCAGCTACTCACAGACTATCGCAAAGGATTTCTAGGTCAAATACCCCTAGAAATACCCACTCAGTTCAGCGGTGAGGAATAACGAAGGTTGGGTGCAACCCCAACCCAACTAATTAATTACTCAATATCAAAGTTCGTGCTTTAAACACCAACGCTGTACAAGCAGTAAAAAATACTCCCAGCATTAAATTCACCAAGCTAAAACTCTTATCACTAGCATGAATTAAAATACTTTCAATTATCAAAGAAGGTAAAACGGCGCCAGAAATAAGTAGAATCAAATTAAACGCTTTGCGCTTAACCATGATAATCAATACTGTTAAATACAATCCTAACGGAATAAAAGTAATTGCATACGCAAAAACTTTTAGATTATTAGGATACAGTTCTAACAAGTTAAACAAATAAACATTTTCTGGTTTATCGACATTTACCTGAATTTTACCCTTCGCATAACTAATAATTATACGACGTGGAGTAGTATCAGAGAACACATTAGGCACCGACAAGTTAATCTCCGAACCATTTTGTCCAGTTATAGGAGTTCGCAAACGCAGCGATAAATTAGTATTATCTTGACCAATAGTAAAATTTCGATGCATCGGGTCACCAGAAACAGAAATTATCCGTGCAGGCCCTTTCTGCAAAACATTAGCAGACGCGACAGTAGTAATAATTGTAAATTCTGAAGTTTCACTAATTCTTTGATTAATTAATTTAACTGCTTTTTCTGTCTTTAACCAGCGACTCGAATCAACAGATATACCTTTTTGATTGCTGCTTGAACCGTTAGATACTTGTCCTTGCCATAATAAATCAGGTTGTTTCCCAGTAATATCGCGATAGTTATCTTTCCCATCAAATTTATATTTTGCTAATAGTGCATCATTTGTACTAGCTAAATAATTAGGGTTAGAGAAAACTTTTTTAATTTCGCTATCAGAAAAAGCTTTATCAGCAATAGCTATTTGCGATACACTTCCTTGCCAAGGTCTATCACCAGTTCGTTCATTACCAATCACCAAAGGAAAATTTGTGTTCCATTGGCTTAAACTAATATTGTTTTCCCACGAAATACCAACAAAAAACGCCAAAATAATATATCCAGTCAAAAATCCTACAATACCTGCACGAGAATTACTGACGCGGCTATTTTGGATATAATCAAGCGTAGAACGAAATTGACGTGTGTCTAATATATAAAGACTAAGCAACCCAACAAAACTACCCAGCGTGTTATTAAAAATATCAGCAGGAGTAGGGTCTCGTGAAGGTAAAAACGATTGTAAAAATTCTACCGTAAAAGATAAACAGGCGCCAGTGGCAATCACAGCAAGTACTTGAATTAATGGCGAAACATTTTTTCTAATTAAAATACTTGCAACACCGAAACCAAGCGGCATAAACAGTAAAATATTATTTACTTGGTCATTAAAAAAACTCGTGTTGTCAAATCGCTCAAAAATGGCGCCAAGCGAAAAATTATCTGGTACTGAAAAATTAAACGGGTATAATGTTGCAATTAAAACTGCTGCAATACCAACAAACACCAACAATAAATCTGCTGGAAAACCCCAAATTAGTAAGACGGAAGATGCTTTGTTTCGTTTCATTATCTATTAATATCTAGTCGCTAAAATATTTTGTCTATATAATATTGACTAAAAAAAGGTCAAGATAGAATAAAGCCGTTGTAAAGAATATGCAAAAATACTTATTATATTTTTATTTGTATAAAAAATAACAATAAATTAAGTATCTCGCCTGACTTACACTACTCGCTTGACCTACGCCAATAAGCTATACTCTAGTTGAAATTACTCAGATTAAATTTTTGTGTAAGCTATCTAGTACTTTTAACCTTGCATTTCTGGAATTAGATTGCGAAAATATTATGTGCTTTATATTACTAATATCAAGGAGTGTAAGCTCAAAATGACTAATCAATTACCAAGCCAACAGGCTGCTGAGTTAAGATGCTAGCACAACTTTGCCCTGGATGGAGTTTTCGTCACCCATGACCGACCTGAAGCTACGACTCAAAGAGGGAAACACTGAAAAAACGGTAGAAGTGCATCAAGATGTGTTTACAATTGGTCGTCTACCGGAATGCGACTTATATTTACCGTTTGGCGGAATTTCTCGCTATCATGCTCGTTTAGTAAAAGCACCTGATGACACATGGACAGTTGAGGATTTGGGTAGCAAAAACGGGACACACGTTAATGATAAAATGATTACGGCGCCACAACAATTCCATCATGGCGATGTAATATGGTTGGGAAACATCAGCCTGCTTGTGATTCTCAAAAATAATGATTTTCGTCTTCAGGCATCAGGGTTCCCAGAAGCAGGAGAACAGCGAACTATCTTGCGAAACGTCAAGCAGTTGCGAGAAAGCTGGATAGAAGCACAAGGAAACTCAGGTAGCGATAGTAACAAAGATAAAACAATTGCGCGTCTTAAGGATTTAGTAAACATCGCGAAAAATCTCTCTGCTGCTACGTCAATAGAAGAAATTTTTGCACAAGTGCAGGAAGTTGTATTTCGCTACTTAGACAGTATAGACCGTTTAGCGCTATTAATCGATGTAAAAGGCTGTGGCAAGCTAGAATTAATAAGTGCAGCAGTACGAATTTCTGCTAAAGAAAAAAAACTTTCAGCAGATGGCAGTTGGGTAAGTCGCAGTATTTGCCAAAAAGTATTTGAAGAAAAAATAGCGATTCAAATTGCCGACGCACAAAACGACGAAAGATTTGCAAGCGAACACAGTATATTAATGAACGATATTCGCAGCGCAATGGCTGTACCTCTGTGGGATGAAAATAAAGTAGTTGGCGTTTTATATGCAGACGCGCATCTTTCTTCATACCATTGGGAAGCAGAAGGAGAGCAAGAGTTAAGTTTTTTCTCAGCGCTAGCAAATATTGTAGCATCGAGCGTTCAACGTTGGTTGTTAGCAGAAAAACTTAAAAGCGAAGAAATAATACGTCAGCGTTTAGAACGATATCATTCACCAGCAGTTGTTCAGCAATTAATCGAGGTTGGTGCTTTACCCGATGGACGTTTACCACCCAAAGAAAGCGAAATTAGCATTTTATTCGCCGATATCGTTGGATTTACAGCTATTTCCGAACGAATGACACCAACGCAAATTGCCGAAATGCTCAATAATTTATTTGAAGAAATGCTTCAAGAGGTTTTTGCCTACGGTGGCACTTTAGATAAATATATCGGTGATTGTATCATGGCTTTTTTCGGCGCCCCCGAACTACAGCCCGACCATGCAGAACGTGCGGTTGCTGCTGCACAAGGAATGTTAATTAGGTTAGAGAATCTAAATGCCAATAACTTCTGGCAAGAACCTTTACAATTACGAATAGCAATTAACAGTGGTAAAGCCGTTGTTGGTGATGTTGGCAGTTCACAACGGGTAGAATACACTGCATTAGGAGCAACAATTAATTTAGCATCACGTTTAGAAAGTGTATGTCCACCAGGTGAATGCGTCATCAGTGAAGCAACTTACCAACTTCTTAATGCCAATTCTTCATTTTACGAAATGGGTGAGTACCGCTTTAAAGGTATTGACCGCCTAGTAAAAGTATATCAAACAAGGATGCATTAATTTATAATTACATTAATTGCATCAGTACAAATACTGAATCAAAAAAAATATAAATGACTCTTTTAAATATATATACTAATTAACATTGTAAATTTTAAATCTAAAATAATTGCAATAAACCCGGTTTTTAAGCAAAATTGTCATTTTTATTGCAATCTAATAGAAAAATCGGTTTCTATAGGCAGACACTAAAATTATAATAGTGTTATACATAATCAATTTTTGCTCTTTACCATAATGGTTAAGTCAAAAATAAATGTTATCTATAGGTGTATTTAACGGGAGGTATTTGTCATGGCAATAGCCACCATAAATCCCGCTACCGGGGAACTAATCAGGACTTTCGAGCCGCTCAATGATACTGAAATAGGCGCCAAAATAGATTTGGCACAGCAGGTATTTTTGAAATATCGTCACACAAGTTTCGAGACGCGCTCGCATTTACTGAGCAAAGTAGCAGAGATTTTAGAACAAGACAAAGCTAAATTTGCAGCTTTGATGACTTTAGAAATGGGCAAAACTTACAAAAGTGCTATTGCTGAAGTCGAAAAATGCGCTCTTGTGTGTCGTTATTATGCCGAAACGGCACCGCAATTTCTAGCTGATAACAGTGTCGAAACAGATGCAAGCGCTAGTTTTATTCGCTACCAACCGTTAGGTATTATTCTTGCTGTAATGCCGTGGAATTTCCCCTTCTGGCAAGTCTTTCGCTTTGCGGCGCCAGCTTTAATGGCAGGTAATGTTGGTATATTAAAACATGCTTCAAACGTACCTCAGTGTGCCATAGCTATCGAAGAAATTTTTCAAAAAGCAGGCTTTGAGGCAGGTGTATTTCAAACTTTCCTCATCGGCGCTAAAAAAGTCGCTGACATTATAACCGACGACCGCGTAAAAGCCGCAACCCTAACAGGTAGCGAGCCAGCAGGCGCCTCACTAGCAGCAGCAGCAGGCAAAGAAATTAAAAAAGTCGTATTAGAACTAGGTGGAAGCGACCCATTTATAGTAATGGAGAGTGCAGACCTAGAGCTAGCAGCAACAACAGCCACAAGCGCGCGCATGTTAAACAACGGACAATCATGCATCGCAGCCAAACGATTTATAGTCACCGAAACAATAGCAGATAAATTTGAAAAATTACTCCTACAAAAATTCCAAGCTTTAAAAATTGGCGACCCCATGTCAACCGACACCGACATCGGCCCACTCGCGACACCCAATATCCTTCAAGATATAGACTCGCAAGTAAAAGCTGCCGTCAACAACGGAGCAAAAGTATTAACAGGTGGTAATCCTATCGATGACCGTCCTGGTAACTTTTATCCACCAACAATCTTAAAAATTTCTAAAGACAACCCCATTGCTAAAGAAGAATTCTTCGGACCAGTGGCAATGTTGTTTCGAGTCAAAGATATCGACGCAGCTATTGAACTTGCCAATGATATACCCTTTGGCTTAGGCGCCAGTGCTTGGAGTAACGATGAAAGCGAGCAAAAACGCTTCATCAACGAAATCGAAGCAGGTTCAGTATTTATCAACGGCATGGTAAAATCAGACCCCCGTTTACCTTTCGGGGGCATTAAACGTTCTGGTTACGGTCGCGAACTAAGTATCCAGGGGATACATGAGTTTGTAAATGTTAAAACAGTGTGGGTCAAATAATTAGGTAACAGGGGCAACACATTATGAATACAGCAGAATTATTAGTAAAATGTTTGGAAAACGAAGGCGTAGAGTACGTATTCGGTCTTCCTGGAGAAGAAAATTTACACGTACTCGAAGCACTTAAAAATTCTTCGATTCAATTCATTACTACCCGTCATGAACAAGGTGCAGCGTTCATGGCTGACGTATACGGGCGCCTAACCGGCAAAGCTGGCGTGTGTCTTTCTACACTTGGACCTGGTGCAACTAACTTAATGACAGGTGTTGCCGATGCAAACTTAGATGGGGCGCCGTTAGTAGCAATAACCGGACAGGTTGGTACTGACAGAATGCACATAGAATCGCACCAGTACTTAGACTTAGTAGCAATGTTCGCTCCAGTCACAAAATGGAGTAAACAAATAGTTCGACCAAGCATTACACCCGAACTAGTGCGTAAAGCCTTCAAAAAATCGCAAAGCGAAAAACCTGGTGCAGTTCATATAGACTTACCAGAAAACATTGCCGCGATGCCAGTAGAAGGTCAACCTTTACGCATCGACAAACCTGACAGAACCTTTGCATCTTTTGCTAGTATCCGTGCTGCCGCAGCTGCCATATCTCAAGCAGTCAACCCAATTATTTTAGTAGGAAACGGAGCAATTCGCGCGTTAGCGAGTGATGCAGTAACTCAATTTGCCACTCAACTAAATATTCCTACAGCCAATACATTTATGGGTAAAGGTGTAATTCCTTACACTCACCCTTTAGCATTATGGGCAGTTGGGTTACAGCAACGAGATTTTGTTAGCTGCGGTTTCGATAACACCGACCTAGTAATTTGTATAGGTTACGACCTCATCGAATTTTCACCGAAAAAATGGAACCCCGACGGCAAAATTCCTATTATACATATCGGCGCCAACTCAGCAGAAATAGACAGCAGTTACATACCAACAGTTGAAGTAGTCGGTGACATATCAGACTCATTAAACGAAATATTAAAAGTTGCCGACAGACACGGCAAACCAAAACCCTACTCCCTCACCCTACGCGACAACATCCGCGAAGACTACGAACAATATGCGAACGATGACGGTTTCCCAATAAAACCGCAAAAATTAATCTATGACATGCGGCAAGTAATGGGGCCAGAAGACATCGTAATATCAGACGTAGGCGCCCATAAAATGTGGATAGCCCGTCACTATCATGCCCACAGTCCCAACACCTGTATAATATCCAACGGCTTCGCAGCAATGGGTATAGCCATACCAGGCGCCGTAGCAGCCAAACTAGTACATCCCAACCGTAAAGTCATCGCAGCCACAGGAGACGGTGGTTTCATGATGAACTGCCAAGAACTAGAAACAGCACTACGAGTAGGTACACCATTCGTCACCTTAATCTTCAACGACGGAGGTTACGGTTTAATTGAATGGAAACAAGAAAACCACTTCGGCAAAGGTCGCTCATCCTTCGTCCACTTCGGCAACCCCGACTTCGTTAAATTTGCCGAAAGCATGGGATTAAAAGGCTACAGAGTCACATCCGCTACCGACTTCATACCCGTCCTCAAAGAAGCACTGGCACAAAACGTACCCGCAGTAATCGACTGTCCAGTAGACTACCGCGAAAACGCGCGCTTCTCCCAAAAAGCCGGCGACCTAACCTGTAAAGTCTAACAGCAACAATCTTGTGAAGCAGCCTTCCAGGCTGCCTCAACCCAAAAAAGCTTGAATACTCTTATATTGAAGGCGCCATCGTTTAAGTCCACCTAACCCTGGTTAGATGTTTTGGTTAAATAACTATCGGCTGTTGCGAGCATAAAAACTGGTGCCATGAAATCAATAATACTAATGCTCTATTGTTTGGCAATTACAGGCGCCGTTTCTCATCATCGACATTATCGACATTAATGACATTAATTTCGATAAATTTGCTCTGCCCAGGTTTAGTTTCTACATATTTCTGGGAATACTAAGCATAGCGAAAATAATTACCAGTACTTTTAGCATAAACAGGGTAAAATGCTATGACTTACGAACAAGAGTATCGTGATGAGTTAGAAAATGCTCATCGACAGCAAACGGCAACTAAACTATTTGACGGTATTCGTAGGTTATATAGTAGCGAATCATCACCCCGGCGTTGGATTTGGGAGCTTTTACAAAACGCTAAAGATGTTGCTCATAATCAGGTTAAAGTAGAAATTATTTTGAATAAAGACTATCTTGAGTTCAAGCACAACGGTAAGCCGTTCTTGATGAAAAATATTACATATTTAATTGAACAAGTTTCAACGAAAGATAGAAATAGTAATAAACCTACAGAAAATCAAAGCGATAGTAATAAGGTCAGAACTACTGGTAAGTTTGGTACAGGTTTTATGACCACTCACTTACTATCCAAAGTAGTTCAGTTAAATAGTATATTTGAAGACCCAAAATGTAAAATTTATAAACGATTTAATTTAAATTTAGATAGAAGTGCTGCAACAATTGAGGAAATGATAGAAGCAGTTAAAAAAGCTTCTGATATTCGGCGCCATCTAGACGACGAAAACATCTGTCCTACTTTAGCTTCCGATTATCAGCTATACCAAACTTGTGATACATCATTTCGTTACCAGCTTAATAAAGAAGGATTTAAAGTTGCTCAAAAAGGAATTGAAGATTTACATAATGCAATTATATATACCCTTGTTTTTATCCCTGAACTAGAATCTGTAATTGTTAAAGATGAAACAAAATCAATAGAGACTTCTTACTGTATACAAAATCGCAAAAAATTAGAAGAAATAACAATATCCCATATAGAAAAGCGCGTTGGAGACCAAATAGAAAAAGTAATTATTGCTAATTGCTCAAAAATCATAAACTTAGCTGATGAAGAAGGTGAGATAAGTATCGCCATTCAGCTAGAGGATATCAGCAATCAATATTCTGTTGTTAAGCTTAATTCCTTTGCACCACTTCTATTTTGTGATTTCCCTTTAATTGGCTCTGAAAGTAAATTCCAGTATCCGCTAGTAATTAATAGTCCATTATTAGAGCCAACTGAACCTAGAGACAGTATATTGCTTGACGATAGAAATGAGACTGGTGGTAAAAAAAACAGAGCAATTTTTGAAGAAACAATATCACTTTACGGTATTTTATTAGATTACGCAGCACAAAATTGGTTAAACCCTCACTTCTTGGCATTGGCAGGATTACCAAAAAATATTGATTCCGAATGGTATGAATCGCATATTCAAAGTTCTATTAGAGCCAAAGTACTTGAAAGTAAGCTTGTATGTACCAATGAGAATACCAAGATTAAGTTGAAAGATGCTTTAGTTCCTGAATGCAGCAACAAAAACCTTTTAGAATTTTGGGAAATAGCAGCATTCCTTCATTCTTCAAAGTTACCTCAAAAACAAGATGTAAAAGAATGGAGCGAAGTTATTGGGCTTGATAATCGTTATCCAAAAGAACTGCGATATAATTTACAAAAGTTGCTCGCTGAGATTAGCGAACAAAAAACTTTAAAAAATTTATCTGCTCGACTTGGTTTAAGTGATACTAATACTCTAACTTGGTTAAACAGGGTTATCAGCTTTATTATTGAATCTAAACAACTTGAACTTTTGGATAACAAGTATGCTATCTTACCAAACCAGTACGGAGTATTCCAGTTAAAAACTCAATTGCGATTAGATGAAAATATTCCTGATGGGTTAAAAGAAGTTCTTCTTATACTTGGCGAAGATTGGAAGCAGGAGCTATTACACTTAAATATAAATTGTAAACTCGAAAGAAGTTACAGCACACGTAATATATCCGAACGTATCGGCGCCATTTTCGCAGAAAAAGTACATCCGAATTTAAGAGATGCAGCTTACCTACTAGCTAGTTACCTTCCCAACAGCGAAAGCAACAAAAAAGCTATTAAACCTGATATCTTAGAAAAGAGAATCCAAATTTGGCAGTTTGCCAAAGCTTTAGATAATAATGTACCTGAAATCAAGCAATTATTTGATTGGACTCCTTCCCTTTGGGATATTTGTGACGAATGGCTATTAAATACTTTAATTCAAGATATTGCCCAGTACCGAGATGTTATTAAATTACACACAAATTTACGAAAAACTACAGAGTTAGAAAGTATTAATTGGTTAAGCAGTTTTATTAACTTTCTTAAAGCTAATAAAAAACAATCACTTTATAGTGAAATAGCTATCTTCCCTAACCAACAAGGAGTTTTTCGTAAAAAAGCAGAATTACTTTTTGATAGAAACGTACCTGAACAGTTAAAAGATATTTTGGAAACATTAAGCGTTCCTTGCAGAAGTAAACTTTTACATACGAATATCTTAAATTTTGACAAAAGCTTAGAACAGTATCGTGTTATTGACTGCTGCAAGGAAATCAATGAAATTATTAGAGATAAAGATAGCAACCAAAGTGAAAGCTTCAAACGAGCTATTTATAGCTTAATTAGCTACTTTAAATTTGGCAGTAGAGAAGAAAATCGTTTAAAAATTTGGCAATTTGCGCGCGATATATATAAACAAGTAATTCCAGACAAAGTAGAATTAGATAATTTAGATGAGTTTGACTGGAAGGAATGTAATAAATGGATTATTATTGCTCTTGTTGAAGAAGTAGCACAAGTGAACAAATTAACTACTCTTGCAAGCTCTCTATCTAAGACTAAAGAGCAAACAACGAGTTGGCTCAATAATTTTGTGTACTTTGTCAATACCATTGATGATACATTATTTGATAAATACGCAATACTACCCACTCAAAACGAATATTTTAAATTAAGAAAATCTTTAAAAAGAGATGGGGGTATACCAGAAGAGCTTAAAGAAATCGCGCGCTATCTCAGGTTAGAGGATTGGAATGATTTCCTTCTTTTAAAAAATGACTTATTTACAAAAGCACAACAAATAATTGACGAAAAAGAAATTGTTACGCTTGAAGATATCGCAGATGAAATCGATTATGCTATCCGCGATTATAAAGGTGATAAGCAAGATAACAACTTTAGGCAAGTTGTACAACAACTGCTGCATTGGTCTAATTCAATAGCTGAATCAAAGTTTAAACAATTATTTACTTATTTCTTTGACCGTAGGGCTGAACTAGTTTTACAAGCTTTGGGAGATGATGAAGTTAGAAATAATATTTTTGATGTTTTACAAGCTCCGCCTGATAAGTTAGAAGCTTTAGCAAATATCGCACGCCAATCAAATATTACAGCTAATGACATAAATCAACTTGCTGAAAATTTTAACACTTATAAAGCATTAGAAAATTTGAAAGGGCAACCAAATATAGAAACTGACACAGTAGTTACATTACTTTCTGAACTCGGCATTAATTGTGTCCTTCCATATACTAATACTCAAAGAGTCGTTTCTATTAATAATAGCTTTGCAAAATTTCTAGAAAACCCTGATGATTCTTCGCCTGAACAATCCGATGACTATTCTTTTGCCGAAACTTGGGATGACAATTATTTAATATGCATTCCAGATGAAAATAATGATAGCCCAAGCTCTGGAGAAAATGCAGAAAGATACGGTCAAAATGGTGAGTATTGGGCAAGACGTTTGTACGAAGAGTTTTTAGAATACACTATTTTACCGCGCGACAACAGTGCCATGTCTGACACCTCAAACCCGCCCCCCCGCAAATCCAGCCAAACCGAACATACACTGCAACTCTCTGACGGTTCCGAGGTTCGCTACACGGCTTTGGCAGAATGGCAATTGTTGTTTGATCAAGAAAAGCCTCTAGCGCAACTGTTTCACGTGGCATATCTCGCAGAAAATAAAATCGGTACGCTGAAACCATTGACTTTTGTATTTAATGGTGGACCTGGAGCCGCTTCTGCATACTTACATATGGGCGCGTTAGGTCCAAAGCGCATTTATTTTGATACCAATGGCAAACTGCCAAAACCGCCTGTCAAACTCGTCGATAATTTAGAGAGTTGGTTAAGCTTCACAGATTTAGTGTTCATTGATCCGATCGGAACGGGTTTCAGTCGAGGTATCTCACAGGACAAAGATACACAGGACAAAGAGAAGGAGAAACCTCAAGAAGCTGATTTCTGGGAAGTAGATCGAGATTTGAATGCGTTAGGAGAATTCATTCAGCGCTTTCTGTCGAAGCACAATCGCTGGCTTTCACCGATCTTTATTGCAGGAGAAAGCTACGGTGGATTTCGCGTGGCACGTTTGGCACGAAAACTTCAGCAGGAATTTGGGGTTGGGCTTTCGGGTGCAATCCTAATTTCTCCAGCTTTAGAATTTAGCTTGTTGGGTGGAAGTGATTACAATCTGACTGCTTGGGCAACGGTGCTCCCTTCTTTTGCTGCCGCTGCTGCACATCACGGACAGGCGCAATGGAGGGGAGAACCAGGAAATCTACACTCTCATACTGCGGCTGCCGAGAAATTTGCCTGCAAAACGCTGATTCCTTTTTTGGCAATGGGCGATACGGTTTTAGAGGAAGAGCGAGAAGCCGTCTACCAGGAGATGGCAGGATTAATCGGTTTACCAAAATCGCTAATTGAACGACAGGCTGGACGGATTGGGATTGAAGTGTTCTCACGGGAACTATTGCGAGATCGACAGCGGATTGTTGGACTATACGATGCGTCGATCACAGCGATTGACCCATTTCCCAATCGTATTACTTACGAAGGCATTGATCCAACGCTCGATGGACTCGATCGATTGTTTACAGGTGCAATTAATAGTCAATTGCGTGAAACATTGGGAGTCGAAACTGACCTGACATATCGTCTGTTGAACTTAGAAACGTTCAAAGCCTGGAAATTTGATGCTAAAGGAGAATTGAAGCAGGGCTTTATTGGTGCGATCGATGATTTGCGCGTGGGAATGACGCTCAACCCATTCATGCAGGTGTATGTCACTCACGGCTTATTTGATTTAGTCACGCCGTATTTTGCTTCAAATCATCTCGCCAATTTAATGAAGCTTGATGCAGAAGTTTGTCCAAACCTGATATTACGCCATTATCAAGGAGGGCATATGTTCTACACTTGGGACGATTCGCGACAGGCTTGGTTCGCTGAGATGAAAGAGTTTTATCAAAAAGCAACTGCATGAGTTAGAGAAAATAAGTAGCCATAAGTATACCCAGCAACATATTTCCAAAAGTACAGAGTATGTATATATTCGGCTTTATGCATACAGAACCTATAATTACAAATGAACGACTTTAGTAATACATATGCGCTGCTAACATAATTAGAGCGTATGGGTGTTATTACTCAAAAAGTTCTATCAACAGCTTTTAACATGTATTAAAAATAACCTCACCGCTTAATTGTCTACTTAAAAAAGTTCTATTAGCAATGGCGCCTCCATCGTACTTTAGTCATGGTTACATTACACAAGCCAAGTGGGTAGACACATGGCAAGAATGTTTAAGAGTCAACTATCAACCTGTTGTTCATGTTAGTGCTATAGCAAAGCATCAAGACCCAAAAATTATCATCCCAGAAATTCTTTTGCATAATCCCAGCTAACAACTTTAAAGTTAGCCAGGATTACTTAACTTGATACTTTAGAAATAATTTAAACCAATACATTTATTCACATCTTTTACTTATACAAATAAATTCTTAATTTTCAAAAAGTATGTGTTTAATATGCCTATTTATTCAGTCCATCAAATGGACTTTCAGTATTAGCCTAGGAACTTCTAGTCTTAGGCGGGTATGAGCATAGTTACAGATTAAGTAATTAATACTACATAAAAAATGTAAGCGCAAGATATGAGTTAATGCGAAATTTACCTTCGGTTCATTTAAGCGTTATTTCCGTGATTTTGAAAATGATGCTTAAATTTTATATATTAAAAATTGTTTGTAACTAAATTTAAATTGCTTTAAAATTTATTTGATTTATTGATTTTTTATATTTACATAAAAATAATAAAAACCTCAACCCATTACGGGCTGAGGCAAAGGTTAATCAGGGTGCATCTAGAATTTGTATTCGCTGTATGGTTGAGCTAATCTGGACAAAATTGAATATTTTATCTCATCAATCTAGAACACCTTATTAATATCCAGGTAGAGATTAATCACGGCTATTTATTGCAATTAGTAACCGCAAAATGAAAATAAACAAATTGATGTAGGTTAGGTACATTGATAAAGCAGCGCTTAAATACTGGTTATCACGATAAGCGCGCGGTAATATATAGAAGTCAACAACTGCTGCTCCTACAAACAAAAATACTCCGATACCTGAAATACCAATTTCTAGCCAACCTGGTGTGTATACACCAAACATCCGGAAAACTACTTGGACTAGCATTACCACAAGTAAAGCAATTAACCCTAAGCCAATTGTTTTACTTAGCGCCATCCCATCCGACTCAGAAAGGTTAGAACCAACTTGACGGGCGCCAATAAAGGTGACTCCACAACCAAGGGCTGCAAACCCAATTCCTGCAATGCCTACACCTGTGGTACCCAAGGCAACTGCCACAATACCCGAAAGTGTATAGCCAGATAACAGACTATATGTTGCCAATAAAGGTAATGCGACTTTATTATTCCCTTTCTCTGCAACGTTCTGGGCAACAAAGAAAAGTATCAGTTCTAAGACAAACGCCGCAATAAACGTAGGAAAAAAGATTCCTGGGTTATTCGCGCGCACAAACAAACCACCATATGTGCCGACAGCAGTCAACACAAGACCCCCACCCACAAAAGGAAGGGCGTTAGCAATTACGTTTGGACCAACCAGGGCTTGATTTTTAGCCTGGTTAATGGCTTCGCGGAAGTTGCTGCTACTACTCATATTTGAAACAATCTTATTAACAGAAGAATTATCTTCCTCTATTTTGACCCATATTTAAATTATCTAGGGGTGTGGTAATTGCTAGTTTTTTAACGCACTAATGCTGTTGTGATGTAAATATCAAGCTTGGTACCATCGCATGTTAGTCGTATAAATACTGAGTACAACTTACAATCTGGCGCCCACCGAAAGTAAATTTTGACGTTGTATCTGTGTCAAACCAATAGTACTATCAAGTTGGCATCCTGAAACAAGCGTATCTTTCCATATTGTTTCGTTAAGCGTGGCGCCAGATAAATTAGCATTGCGTAAATCGGCGCCAGTAAAATTAACAAATATCAAGTCAGCTTTTACAAAACTAGTATTGCTTAAATTGGCGCCAGATAAATTACCGCGAATTAAGTTTACACCATCTAAAATTAACCCAGACAAATCTGCTCCTACCAAATTAGGAAACTTTAATCCTCTAGGATTTTCTAAATATCGCGCTACACAACTTACATTTGCTTCATTTAAACGCATTTGTAATAAAAACGTGTAGCGCACAATTCCATGCTGCTTAAGTATACATAAACGCTGTTGAGCATCCTGTTCCAAAAATTCAGTTGCCACTTGACGTAAATATGACGCTGTATAATTATTCATAATATATAGGTATTAATATATTTATTATAAAAGAAAACAGCTAATAAAATTACGCCACCTACGGCAGTTGTGTATACTTATTCAAATCTTCGGTATTTAGTCTATAAAAAATTCTTCAAAAAATGTATAAAACTTAGGCGCTAGTAACTCAAACTTCTCTCCAACATAATCAGGAGTAGTGATTGTATACCCTTTGCCATTTAACCAATTATAATTATTAAACGGTTTATAAATTAAATGAGCCATACCTTCAGAGTAATAACCCGATAAAGTTAAAGTTTTAATCTTTGGAAAAAAATATACACTGAAATTGGCGTTTTTGCCAACATGTATTTCTTTTTTAAAAGTTATAGACAAATTATTGCTGCCAATTTTTGGAGCTAACAAGTCATACTGATTTTTTGGAAAAATAAAAGCTGCTTCAGAACAGCTAGCTTGTCTATACAATAACTTGAACCGAGTTTCCGGGAAAGCTAAAGCCACAATATTAGCCGCCTCTGCCAGCAAATCTGGTTGTATGCTATAAGTTACCTTAAGTGCGTCACAAGACATTTTGTTACCCTTAAATTATTATGATTGAACTGGAAATAGCTTGTCCGAGGTCAATTAAATGATTTCCTACTGTTTAATAGGGGCAACCAATATGCCTTTATGCAATTGTAAATTTTTACTAAAAAAAAAATAGTGCGTGATGCCACTTTAAGTATAGGCTTTACTAATGATTATTGTAAGCATCACAAATCATACGCTTATCTCCACATGCACCCCAGAACCGGAAACGAACATGTTTCTTGCTCCTTGACTTAAGATGGCGCCTGTAAACTTACCATTTGCGCTTTTAATTTGTATAAGAGAGTTTAAGAAAGCAATTACTAGGCGGTTTTCTCCTGAAACTACTTTTGTTGTATCCTAGCAAGTCCCAAACGATACTGGGCTTCACGATTTAGCCAAAATGCGGCTGTACTCCCCAATACTAGCTCTAGCTTTAAAGCTATTTCTTCGTTTATAGGTACTTTACCATCCATAAGTAGGCTGATATGTTCGGTTGCGTAACCCAATTGTTCTGCTAACTGTGCTTGTGTCCAATTGCGTTCTTCCAATAAGTCAGCAATAGTATCACCAGGGGCAGATACCCAATCTGGAGTAAAGGGACGGTTGGCTTCAATCATGATAATCTCCTATATAAATAATACAAACAGCAGTAACTCTTAACCAATCAACACTTTCATCCTCCGTCAAAGGGATAGGGTCATTTGCCGCTTTAAATCTAGACGTTTACCACCCTGTAGGTCTATAGCGAATTCACCAGCACGATCTCCTTTTAACATATTCGCGGAATTCCCAATTTTCTTTGTGCTAGGTCTTCTTGCTCGCATATTTTTTGTAGTTTACTGTCGCCGAAGCTTATCTCCATATTTTAATCAATTGATACAAGTATGACTAAGCGATATGGTGCGTGACGCTACTTTAACAATTGTAATGTTTGTTGATCATTTGCTGTAAGCATCACGCACCCTATTATGCTGCCCAGCTTATGTAAGGTAATTTTGCGGCAGTGGCTTTAACTTGTTCTGCTTGTGCTACTAGTTGTCCACATGCGTCCCATGAACCTGAGACAAACATGTTTCTTGCTCCTTCACTTATCAAGACGGCGCCTATAAAGTCACCACATTGGACTTGCATTGTTTCTAAGTTTAGTGTTAATGGCGCCTGTGGATTTGCGGTGATTAAGTTTTGCAGTTCCTTTACTGTTTCACCCGAAGCTGTAACACAAGGTACTCCCATAGCTACGCAATTACCGAAAAATATTTCAGCGAAGCTTTCACCTACTACTGCTGTAATACCCCATTTAGCAAGAGCTTGGGGTGCGTGTTCACGCGATGACCCACAACCAAAGTTTCTATTTACTACTAAAATATTGGCGCCTTGATATTGCGGTTGGTCAAAGGCATGTGTACCTTTAAGGGCAATGCGGTCATCTTCAAAAGCATGGGCGCCTAACCCATCGAAAGTAACACAACGTAGAAAGCGCGCGGGAATAATGCGGTCGGTGTCGATGTCATTACCTACTAGAGGAATACCGCGACCGGATACTGATTTTACTTCGCTGACCATAATTTGACCTTGGATTAAATGGAATATTTTAATCACTGAAGTGATTAATACGAGCTTTTTGGGCTTCTTAAAACGGGTTGCTTGGTTTCTGCTAGTTGTTCTAGTAACGTAGCAGCGTTTGTTGGTGCATCATAATGCGAAATTTCATCACCGATTGATTTTGCTTTTTGTCGATAGTGATATGACGATAGAATCTTTTTAACGGCATCTTTAATTTTGGCAGGTGCAGGAGTTTTTGTTTTTAAGTTAATTCCTACCCCAGACCACTCAACGCGGGCGCCGACTTCTGGCTTATCCTCAGTTTTGCCTGCTACTACTAATGACACACCATTAGCTAAAGCCATCTGTACAGCGTTGTATCCACCATTCGTGATCATAATATCAACATGTGGCAACAAATGAAAATGTGGAATAAAAGGTTCGATTCTGGCATTTGTAGGATATTCTTGAAGTTTAATGTTTTCGATTGGATAACCCCCTGTTGTCGCAATTACTAACACATCTTCATGTGCCAGCGCTTGTAATGTGGGCACAATTAAGTCATTGGGGTTAGCGGATACCGTACCTTGGGTAACATGAATTACTGGTTTACCAGCTTTTAAATCATCCCACCAAGCAGGCGGTATAAAATCAGTCGGAGAGCTAGATAAAAATGGTCCAACAAAATGAACTTGGGGTGGCAAATCACTGCGAGGATATTCAAATGATGGAACTGTTCCCTGTAAATACAAAAAAGGTGATATCTTGTCAAAAAAAATCTTGTTATGAGGTAGCAAGCCAACGCTAGCACGGATATCATTCGTATGATTAATTACATCTCTTAACAATACCCTCTGAAGTATCCAGTTTAAAACATCGTTCCGCAAGTGTCCTAATTTTGAAGCATTAGGCGTAAAACCTAATCCAAAAGGGGCTGTATCGCGGCTACCAACTGCTAAAACACTAGTACTAAATTCTGCATAAGGTAAACTCTGTTGTTCGCTGACCCAACCACCTGCTAAGAAGAAGGAATCGGACAAAAGTACATCTGCTGGAAATGAGCGTAAAATATCTACATAGTCTTGCATTTGGGAAACAGTCGGGTCAATCATAAAGGTTTTAATGTCGTATTTAAACTGTGCAAACCCTTTAAGTTTTTCCCGTTGTTCCCACAAAGATTTTGGAAGGTTCTCAAAATCAGAGGCATCCAGCCCTTTATTCATGGGAACATAGCAGGCGCCAGTTGCTTCTATTTTGGGTTGAAATAATTTCCCTGTGTACCACCATACTTCATGACCTCGTTCTACCAGCTTGCGAGCAATAGGCAAAGCAGGATTAACATGTCCAACAGCAGGTACAGTTCCGATGAGAAAACGAGCCATTGTTTTGCCTCTGATTTTCCTTCTTAATTGACTAGCTCGCGTACATCAAAGACTTCACCTTTAACAGCAGCAGCAGCGACCATTGCGGGACTCATTAATAAAGTACGACCGCTTGCAGAACCCTGGCGCCCTTTAAAGTTACGGTTAGAAGAAGAAGCACTTATTTGTCGTCCTTCTAATTTATCAGGGTTCATCGCTAGACACATCGAACATCCAGCTTCACGCCATTCAAAGCCAGCTTCCACAAATATTTTATCGAGTCCTTCTTCTTCTGCTTGTTTTTTGACTCGTTCAGAACCTGGAACAACAAAGGCTTTTATACCAGAAGCAACTTGGCGCCCTTGAGCAATTTTTGCAGCTTCGCGTAGGTCGCTTATACGTCCGTTCGTACAGCTACCAATGAAGCATACATCGATTTTAGTGCCTTGAATCGGTTGACCTGGCGCCAAATCCATATATTTATATGCTTCTTGGGCAATTACACGGTCATCTTCGCTCAACTGTTCGGGAGTTGGTACTTGTTGGTCAACTCCAATACCTTGACCAGGTGTAATTCCCCAAGTAACAGTAGGAGGAATATCTTCGGCTTGAAAAACAACTACATCATCATATTCAGCGTTACTATCACTTTTTATCGAGTCCCACCATGCAACAGCTTTATCCCAGTCAAGAGCTTTAGGAGCAAAGTCGCGTCCTTTGAGATAATCGTAAGTTATTTTATCAGGATTAACATAACCACAACGGGCGCCACCTTCAATAGCCATGTTACAAACGGTCATTCGTTCTTCCATGTTCATCGCTTCAAAGGTAGTTCCAGCAAATTCGTATGCATAACCAACCCCACCCTTAACACCAAGAGTGCGAATAACATGCAAAATAATATCTTTAGCGTATACACCTGGCTTTAAGGCGCCGTTAACTTCGATTTTACGAACTTTGAGTTTTGCCAAAGCCAACGTTTGCGAAGCCAGAACATCACGAACTTGGCTAGTTCCAATACCAAAAGCAATAGCACCAAAGGCGCCATGTGTGGAAGTATGGCTATCACCACAAGCAATAGTCATACCCGGTTGAGTCAAACCTTGTTCAGGTGCAATAACGTGAACTATTCCCTGATTACCCGAACCAATATTATAAAAAGTGATATTATTATTTTGCGCGTTATGCTCCAAAGCCTGCATCATCTCTTCAGCAAGAGTATCAACAAATGGACGTGCTTGGTTGTCAGTAGGAACAATATGGTCAACCGTTGCCACAGTCCGTTCTGGAAATAAAACCTTCAAACCCCGTTCGCGTAGCATCGCAAAAGCTTGGGGACTAGTAACTTCGTGAATAAGGTGAAGTCCTATAAATAGCTGTGTTTGCCCTGATGGCAACGTGCCTACAGTGTGCAATTCCCAAACTTTATCAAACAGCGTGCCCTTACTCATATCTAAAATCCGTGTTCTTATTCTCTCGAATTTTAAATATTAACAAAAAATAGGTCTTTAAATTTAGAAACTCTGGGTGCCAAAGTCATGTATACTTTCCACTGGCATTTGATTTGTTTGATAAGGCACCCCTTTAAAATAACTACTACAATGACTACACCTGACACTTCTCAATTTAACCCGGAAGAATGGGTAATTGACCATAATAGCAAAAGCGCGCTGTCAATTCGCGTCAAAGGAGAATGTCTTTTTAAAGAGCAATCGCCATTTCAATTAGTAGAAGTATTTGATACATACGACCGAGGGAAAATGCTGACTATTGACCGCATGGTTATGTGTACCGAATCAGATGAAGCAAACTATCATGAGATGATTGTTCATGTACCAATGTTTGCTAATTCCAGTATCAAAGATGTATTAGTAATCGGTGCCGGAGATGGTGGTACAATTCGGGAACTCATGCGTCACCCAGGTATCGAAAAAGTAACAATGGTAGAAATTGACGAAGTTGTAGTACGCGCAAGCAAGCAATTTTTACCCACAATATCATCAGCCCTAGAACATCCCAAATTGAATTTGCTCATCGACGATGGCATTAAATTCGTCAAAGATGCCGCCGATGCATCTTATGATTTAGTCATTATCGACTCCTCCGACCCAGTCGGTCCATCAGAAGGACTTTTCAGCAAATCATTTTACGAAGACGTATACCGTTGCTTGCGTCCAGGTGGAGTAGTAACAATACAGAGCGAGTCACCACTATTCCATCCCGACGCATTCGTAGACTTAAATAAATGCCTTAAAGAAGTTTTCGGCGCCGACTTTGTACATCCGTACTTAGTATTTATACCCATGTACCCTACAGGAATGTGGAGTTTGACATATTGCTCTAAACAAGGACAACACCCAGTTAACAACTTTGACCGTGACTCTTCAGCGCAATTTACAAAAAAACATAACCTACGCTACTACAACCCAGATATTCATCAAGCAGCGTTTGCGCTACCTGGTTATATTCAGCAAAAAATTATATCCACGTAGAGACGTGACATGTCACGTCTCTACAATTTACGTTTATTTTCTTTTACCTAGTAAACCCAACTGCCTCAACTCACTCTCAGTATCATCAGACCACTCACGCACCGAACCAAAGGCGCCATCATAAACCGCAGTCAAAATCCTTTTTTCTGCGGGTTTAGCAAAAAATAAATAGCGGGCGCCAGTAGTGGTAATAAAATTATCGCAAGAAGTTCTATTAAACCCCGTTAAGGTAACAATTCTTGAACCTTTACCTTTAAAATAGCGCTTGACTCGAACTGTCACTTTATCTTCATTCACTCGAATCACAGTACCATCAAAAACATAAGGAGTATTATCCACCCTTGCCGCCAAAGTTGCAGGCGTGCTTCCTGGTGCAGGTCTACAAGCACTTGCAGGTTGCGATAAAATTGCACCTAAAATAATACATACAAAAAAGCTGGCTCCTACTAGTTTTGATTTTACTAACCAATATCTAAAGTCTTTATTATTACTTAATAACTTCAACATAATTTAATAATTATTGTGCATCTAATAAGGTAAAGAAACCGGGTTTCTACGCAGAATCATCGTTTTTATTACAATCTCTCAACAAAGAAACCCGGTTTCTAGAGGCTTAGACGTTCAATTCTAATTTTTGTTGCAGTTGTTACCAAGCACTTATCCGTTACATCCGTTACATCCGTTACATCCGTTGCCAGTCTTGCCTATTTGAGCGAAACCACATAAAAATTCATACGTATCCAGCAATTGGGTAACTTAACTACTTGGCTCTGCTACTGAACATTATTATTACCACAACATCAATAATTTATACACAACATTAATTAATGATAATATTAAAGAATTAAAATCCCGTCTAAAGGTAGAACTGTAAACAGAAGATAACCCTTATCCTACTAGCAATTGTTTATTTTACTCGTCAAAAACTAATAAAAAGGATACTAAAAGTGCTTATAAATAGCCCAATCATTGCATTTACCATTCTTTTAATAGTAATATTTACAATTCCACCACTCTTCGAGCGGCTCAAGCTGCCTGGACTAGTAGGTTTGCTTATAGCAGGTGTAATTTTGGGTGATAGCGGATTAAAACTTCTCAATCCTGAGTCAGAAAGCATTAAACTATTATCTGAAATTGGCAAAATATATTTAATGTTTGTGGCAGGGTTAGAAATAGACTTAGAACAATTTCGTAAAACAAAAAACCGTTCAATAGGATTTGGATTTTTAACATTTATAGTTCCAATGATTGCGGGTATTGTAGTTGGTAGAATATTTAATTTTAGCTGGAATAGCTCTGTTTTAATTGGCTCTCTACTTGCTTCACATACCCTTTTAGCGTATCCAATCGTCAGTCGCTTAGGAGTGGTAGCAAATGAAGCTGTAACAGTTACTATCGGCGCCACAATTTTTACAGATACAGGTGCCTTATTAGTACTAGCAGTATGTGTAGGAATTCATGGTGGAGAATTTACACCTCTGAGTTTAATTACTTTACTGGGTGGATTAGCTATTTATTCAGTAATTGTTTTATTCGGTTTTGATTGGGCAGGAAAAGAGTTTTTTAAACGGACAGGCGATGAGCAAAGTAACCAATTTTTATTTATTTTATTAGCATTGTTTTTAGCATCGGCAGGTGCCCAAGTTATTGGTGTAGAAAAAATAGTTGGCGCCTTTTTAGCGGGTTTAGCGGTAAACGATGTTTTAGGACGCAGCCCAGTTAAAGAAAAAATAGAGTTTATTGGCAGTGCATTATTTATCCCTTGTTTTTTCATAGACATGGGATTATTAATTGATATACCAGCATTCATCAAGACTTTAAGCTCAATAGGTTTAACAGCAGCAATAGTGATAGGTTTGATTGGTAGTAAATTTATTGCCGCATATCTAGCTAAAGTTTTTTACCGTTATAACAATGTAGAACTGTTAACAATGTGGTCATTATCTTTGCCACAAGTAGCTGCCACACTCGCTGCGGCATTAGTTGCCTATGAAACTGTAAATGCCAACAATGAAAGACTAATTAATAGCGGTGTTTTAAATAGTGTTATAGTTCTAATGCTAATCACAGCTATTCTTGGCCCAGTAATAACAGCGAGGTCTGCTGCTTCTCTAACTATTCCCCAAGCAGATTTAGCTTCTGAACCTCTCTCAACTTGGTGGAGTAACTACCGCGATGATGTCGTAGATATAATTCATCAAACATTCACTGTAGTAGTTCCCATTTACAACCCGCAAACCCAACGTTATTTACTAGAAATGGCGGCAATTTTAGCTCGTTACGAGTCAGGAAGACTGGTGCCATTAGCAATAACAAAAGGACATATCCAAATGGATAATCCCCAATTGAAAACCGAACTTGTGCAAGCTAGAGAAAGATTGGATTTAGCCACAGATATAAGCAAAGAATTTGATATAGAAGTGGCGCCAGCAATTCGGATAGATGATGATATAGCTTTAGGTATAAGTCGTGTTAGTCGAGAGCAAGACGCAAACCTGTTAATATTAGGTTGGTCACAAAACATCGGTTTAAAAGCAAAAGTATTTGGTAATATAATTGATAGTATCTTTTGGTCTTCTCACTGCCCAGTTGCTGTAACTCGTCTTTTAAAAAGTCCAACAGAGTTCAAAAAAATTCTCGTACCCGTCGGAGATTTAACATCTCAAACAACAGGCGCCATTAGGTTTGCTCAAATACTAGCTGAAGGGAATCAAGCAGAAATAATCTTATTGCACATTCGTAACCCGAAAACCACACAAATTCAAGTAGAAGTATTTGAATCAAAAATATTAGATATAGCTTCAAAGAATCAATCAAAAATAAACAATACTATTAAAACAGTAAAAGGTAATGATATAGCCAGAATAATTACTCAAGAAGCATTAAATACCGATATAGTAATTTTGCGTTCCGTGCGCTACCGTACTGCTGGAGGATTAGCAGTCAGCGAAGTCACAACGCAAGTAATCAAACAACTAAAAACTTCATTCATCTTACTTGGAGAAACAAACTAACACTCCACGTTACTCGTAGCACAGGCATACGAACTGTGCAGTAAGGTGGGCATTGCCCACCATACAAACTCCCAAAACTTTATTGTCTATTAATGCTAATTAACTCGGTTAAAATGCTGTCTAAGCTACCGTTTACTTGAATTTTCTCAATTTTATCGGCAATTCGTTCTAACACTTCGAGTTCCTTCAACCGCAAAGCAACGGGGTTATCTTCCATAACTTTCGCGGTATTTAGCATACTACGAGTTGCGGCAGTTTCTTCACGGCGCCTAACCACATTAGCTTGAGCAGCTTTTTCAGCTTCGACTACCTTACTCAAAATAGTCTTAATCTCACCTGGTAAAATAATATCCTTAACACCTACAGAAGCAACTTCAATTCCATAGTCTGCTGTCTTAGTGCGAATGTACTCAGAAATACTCGTGTCAACGGCGCCTTTATCTTCGAGCAAAGCATCAAGAGTCTTTTCACCAACAGCCCCGCGTAAAGCAAATTGTAATTCTTTGTACAAGAAATTACTTATATCTGACAAAGCATTTTTTGCTCGTAATGGTTCTACAATACGATAACCAGCCGTCAAGTTTAACCGCAAAGGCACTTTATCTTTAGAAAGAATATCTTGACCCGATACTTCCATTGCTTGTTGACGCAAGTCAAAAACTTCAGTTAAAAAAGACCGTCCAAATATCCACCAAGCGTGGACACCCGGTTGAAGTTCGTTCTTGAACTCTTGGTTAATATACAGTAGACCAATATGCTGTGCCTTAACCTCGCATAAATGCAAACTCTTGCAAGCAAGATAAGTTACTTCAGGTAAACCAGAGTTTAACTCAGCAACTAAACGAGGTGGTAACTTCGCATCTGTGCTAATATCAATAACTTCGACTTCCACACCTTGCCAAAACAGCTTGCGACTAGATGGCGCCAGTATAGAAATAGCTTTACCTTGATATCGTACAATAGCAACTTGAGTACTCAGTAATTGCACTACCTCACAATAAGCAGCAACAAATTCAAGATGTCTTTGAATCAAAACATCTTCAAGGGGAAAATCTGGATTTGGGATAATTCGGCTAAGAGTACGAACAGCTACATCTCTATCAAAAGTCCAAAATGCGTACTCGCCTGGTTCTAAAGGTCGAACAAAGTTATTTTGCACATACAGCAAACCAATCTCAGACTCAGAAATTTGGAACTTTTTAATTCCACCCAAAACCAGACTGCGCGTTTGTTGAACAAACTCAGATGGTAACTCTAAGCTTTCCTCTAAATTAAAGACATGTGCTTCCACTTCAATAAAACCACGCCAAAACGCGCGTAGTTGATTTGGTGCAACGCTCAACCAGTTTTGACCCAAACGAACCAAAGCAGTTTGGTTAAATGCAGTTCGCACAATTAATAAATAATCTTCCAACTCAGAACCGTGGTTTCGCAGCAACAATTCTAAGTTTTCAATCTTAGCTTCTGGCACATTCAGGTCATATGCTTTAACTTGCCAGTGGCTACCAAAATAAGTATAAGTACCAGGCTGCAAAATTTTCTTAAAATCGCTGCGGTGATACAAAATTCCCAGTTCGTTAGGTTTGATATAAAAAGTTTTCCACATAGTGATATTGATAGATAATTTGGGTATTTTTACCCAGAACGTAAGGTGGGCACTGCCCACCATACAACTGAGATAAGCTTTTAATGTTTGTATTATATGTAGTATATGGAATTATTATAAACTCCGCAAGTGCAAGTGTCTACAGTTAAGATGCGGGCAAATACATATTTATCTACTGGATTAAGATTGTTGTCACTAAACTACCTTTCGGCAATTCAGCAAACAACGCTCACATATATCGTTCAATTTGCTAATTCCAAGTTCTGTAAAGAACTTAGATGTTACAAATGAAGGACATACTCAAGTAGAGAAAATGTAAACGCACAGGCGCCTTTTCTGTTGCATTAACGCTTACCACGAATGAAAAGCAAAAACGCGCACCTGCACCACAGAGTTTGTAAAATAACGGAATCGAACCGTTTCGGGATTTCTCCCTTTTTCCATTTTTGTTGGAGCTACTTCCTCAAAGTAGTGTCTTTTGACCCGGACAGGGTTGGTAAAAGTGTAGGAATCGAACCTACTACCAATCGGTTAAACGCCGACCGCTCTACCTAATGAGCTAACTTTTTGGGGTATGATAAAGGACTCGAACCTTTGTCCAGCCGATTCTTCGGATGCTCTGCCACTGAGCTAATCACACGATAAGACAGTCACAATAATGCGGCATACGCACAATTAAATCTGAAGAGCGCACCAGTTGAGCATACAGAACCCAAACCATAGCATCGCTTTGTATTACTG
Organism: Calothrix sp. PCC 7716; assembly: GCF_019977735.1. Taxonomy (GTDB): domain Bacteria; phylum Cyanobacteriota; class Cyanobacteriia; order Cyanobacteriales; family Nostocaceae; genus Dulcicalothrix. Next base: position 10,489,637 of record NZ_AP025018.1, read on the forward strand.
CCTTACTACACATTGTAACACAAAAATTTGTGAGGCGCCAACTACATCATGCTAAAAAACAAAGCATCCCTTGTCATGCTGAGGTACGAAGCATCTCTCGTCATGCTGAAGAACAAAGCATTTCTCAATACTGCTCGGTTAACTTCTAAGAAACCGGGCTTCTTTATGAATAAATAGGGGTTTCTAGCAAAATCTTTCTCAAGAAGCCCGGTTTCTCGGACTGATGCAGGATGTGAGTTAACGTATGTAGAGACGTGATTAATCACGTCTCTGAGCGGGGTTTCAGGTTTGGACAACTAAGTATCGGAATACTAAGAGATTCATCAGCATTCAAATAATTTATTACACGAGCATTTTGATTACTGCCAAATGCATTACACATAAATTTTGCAAGCATTTTATTTTCATTTGTAGTCATAATACTAAATGACTGACTAAGTGCCAGTTATATGTTTTTTCAACCCTATTCTATTTTCTTAAGTAGTTTACATGCTGTATACGTTGGTAAGATATACTTTTAGTATTACCTACGCAGTAGCAACATCTATTTTTCAGAATCATCTTTTAATTTGCCTAACTTATTTATTAGATAATTTTCCACTTGATGAAGTTGTTGCATCTTAGTCGCAACTTCTTCGAGTTTACGCTCAATGATTCGTATTTGTTCGCTTTTAGGAATAGAGCCATTCCCCCATTCGTCGAGCAATTGCTTCATTTCGCCAAGAGTAAAGTTTAATAATATCACCAAATATCTTATTGAAACTAACTAAAACTCTTGTTCGTACCATAAAATTAGAGGTTTCGTACCACAAATTAGGCTTGTTTTGTACCAAAATCAGTGTGCTAGACGGTACGGGAAAGACATTATTTTGAATTTCAAGCAGTCTTTGGTACTGAATTTCGTACCGTGGTACGGTACCAAAAATCAACGGTATAATCAGCCTTTCAAAGAATTTTGTTTTAAATTTTCTCTCTATACCATACTCAGAATGGTACAATTTTCCTCATTTGTTGGTACAATTTTATGGCTCGTACCTTAAAATTTGGTACAAAACCGTAAAAAAATGGTACGGACACATTTTTCGTACCATCACCGTACCATTATAAGTATGAGTCCGTACCAATAATTTTTGGATTACTATTTTTGAATTTTATCTAATATAAATAATGTTTCTTATTGCGATTCAGGAATTTATATCTCAGATTCCGCGCTTGGCCTTTAACATGGTAATGGTTTAGTTCAGAATGTCGGAAGCGTGTTATTATGGGTAATCTCCAAGACTACAACCCTAGTGGAGTAGGTCAAGCGAATGGGAATCTTTTTGGTTTACCATTTGATTATGAGTCGGCGAATTTGATTGTTTTTGGGGTTCCGTGGGAGGTAACTGTATCTTACGGCGCCGGCACAGCAAACGGGCCGCAACGAGTTTTAGAAGCATCACCACAGTTAGATTTGTTTGATTTTGATAATCCTGATGGATGGAAGCAGGGAATTTTTATGCAGAAGATTGCCCAGGATATATTACAAAAAAACGAATATTACCGCACGCGCGCTGCATCTATTATTGACAGATTAGAACAAGGTAAGTCACTCACAGAAACACCAGATTTAACATCTGTAGTTACAGAAATAAACGAAGCAGGCGCCAATGTCAATCAATGGTTATTTCAAAACTGTCAAGAAGCACTCAATAAAGGTAAGCGAGTTGGTGTTATTGGCGGTGACCACAGTGTTCCATTAGGTTACTTCCAAGCATTAGCAGCAAAGTATCCTGATTTTGGAATTTTACATATTGATGCACATGCCGATTTACGTGACGCATATGAAGGATTTAAATATTCTCATGCATCAATTATGTTTAACGCCATGAAAATTCCGCAAATCTCTAAGTTAGTTCAAGTAGCTTTACGCGATATTTGTCATGAAGAAGTTGATTTCATTAACAACTCAAACAATCGCATAGTCGCCTACTACGACTCACTAATCAAGCAAAGACAATATTCTGGCGCCACCTGGATAGATTTATGCCGAGAAATCGTTAATAATCTACCCCAACACGTTCATATTAGCTTCGATGTTGACGGTTTAGACCCAAAACTTTGTTCAAAAACAGGTACTCCAGTACCAGGTGGTTTAGAACTAGAACAAGCTTATTGTTTATTTAGAGAACTAGTAAACAGTGGTAGAAAAATTATTGGCTTTGACTTGTGCGAAGTTGGTGATGCTGAGTGGGATGGAAATGTTGGCGCCAGAATTGTTCTAAAACTAGCAAACTTTCTAGATTTATCTTGGCACTAATATTTCTTGTGGAACAGGCATCCCTGCCTGTTTATTATGTAGGAACGGGCAAGGATGCCCATTCCACAAGATAATGTTTTCCACAAGATAATGTTTTCCACAAGATAATGTTTTCCACAAGATGGTTTGGTAGATTAAATTATTCAATCTGACAACGACCTTGACTACACTCCATACGTTGTTGACGCTCTCGCACAACTGTTGCCAAATTTGGTCTTCCTGTTAAAGCAAGGCGCCAGTCTGCCCAAATACCATATATAAAATCAGCTATGGCGCCGATAACGGGCAACTTCGTTACAGCATAAACCCATCCCATCCCCAAAGTTTCGTAAATACGGCGAAACACTTCAACATTTTTGACTAGTGTTCCATCAGGCAATACTGCGTGAATACGACCCATTGCAGTTTCAAAGTCAACCCCACCGTTTGCTGAAGGGTTATAGTTTTCATCCGCAATATCTACAAAAGCAACTAACCCTCTACCAGCATCTCGCTTCTTTAAAAAGTTGACTTCGCGTACACATAAGGGACATTCACCGTCATATAACAGCTTAATTTTCCAATCAGATGTTTTTGTACTTAGTGATGACATAGGTAATTAATCATACAAGTATATTTAAATCGGGCATTATTACCCATATAAAATATTTTACAATTATTCACAAAAATAAATAAACTGTTTGCTTAAGTAAGTTTAATTCACTAGTACTATAAAAAATTTTTAACATGTTGCAGCTGACATTTGCACTTTATGAAGGTTACAACGTATATGTTGCGTTTGCGCCACTCAGGTGTGAGAAACAATACCTGTTTGTCACAAACATGGCAAAGTAAAATCTGAACGAAATATTACATTTTCGCTCGGCACCTTGTATAAACTGTGTTTTGTGTACGCGCAAAAAAAGCGCTTGGATTTTGACGACTCCTAGCGCTTCCCCGTATAACTTAATACCAATTCACTAGTTTGCTGCAACATTTGAGGTTTCGCCCTACCCCAGAGTGTAAAGGGTGGAAGCGAAAATAACCTGTGGCAAACATATGGTGAAGTGGTATCACTCCTTGCACTAACTTAGAATATCCCCTGTGTAATTAGTTGCGGAGTGAGGTGAGTGACACTTTTTCATCTGGCACTAGTCAAAAACTCACAGTGTACATTGAACAATTACGTGTATAGCTTTGTCTTACAAAGCACAAATCCTATGTAGTAGCAGAAAATATAGGGGTATTGTATCTATCTTGCGGTTAATATCTAGCTAAATGCTGAACGTAGTATCATAATTTTTTCGCATCCGGAAGTAAATATACCTAAAATGTCGATAAATTTCACTTTTGCAGAACTCAGGCGCGACTACAGGGCAAAAGTAAGTTTTTAGATTTGAATTGGAAATTATAAAACCAAATAATCTTTCAACTTAATTTAAATTTAAGTTCAAATGAATTACATAATAAACTTGAATTTGTATAGCATTTCTACTTACTTAGCAACGCGCGGAGCGTGGAATCATGAATTTTTGGAGTTCGGGGGTAAATGTGCCGCGAACCATTAAGTGTGAATCTCCGTCTAACATTTCTGGTGATGCTTGGGCTTCTGTGTCAAGATAATCTGGACTAAAGTAAATAGAGCAAGATTGAATTGGTTGAGGTATTCTTTGTACAAGTTCTTGTAGAGGGAATATGTTCGGCGCCACTAAGTCATATAATTTAAGTTCATTGTTTTGAATGGACATACAGGCAATTGTGTCTAAGTCTGGAAAGTAATACATAGGCCTTGTCGCTTCGTTGACCAGAAATAAAGGCTTTTCATTAACTATACCTACAATGTTAGATACAGGCGCCCGCGTTTCTAATAGTCGGTGTAGTAGTCTCGCGTCATCAATATTATTAATATCAAGCAAACGTGTTCCGTTTACACTACCTTCTGAGTTGATACTGGTTGTAAAACTGTGTTCTTGGACAAAACGAAATCCAAATGGTTGGTAATATTCTGGGTTGGAAGTTGTTAGTACTAAGGTTTCGTAGCGTTTATCGCAATAATCTAATACCTCATTCATAATTTCACGATAGTAACCACGTCTACGATAATCGGGATGAGTAGATACTGCGTGAACTCCACCAACTATTACGTTTTCTCCCATTAGGCACATTGGAATTTCTAATACTCCAACGTGGGCTATTAGACTACCGTCATTATCGAAGCGTGCAAATGGGGTTGATGCATCTTCCCATGCGGCGCCTAGTTTTCTTGCTTGTTCTGCTAGCGTAGTAAGTTCGGCGCCTGGAAATACAATTTCTAGTAGGTTGAATAGTTTGGAAATAAGGGTAGTGTCTTGTGAGAATGAGCTTTGATAACGATTCTGCATATGTTTGAATGATTGTATGGGATAAGTTTTGCATACTACTTATACTACATGGATGTAATAGTGCGGTTTATATTTATTTAAATTTGTCTATATGAAGTTGTTTGTACCTGGGCGCCTGTGTTTGTTTGGTGAGCATAGTGATTGGGCGGGGGGTTATCGCCGTTATAATCCTGAGTTGGGAGTAGGTTATACATTGTTAGTTGGCACAAATCAAGGACTGTATGCAGAAGCTGAAGCGCATCCGAATAAGTTGATTGTGCGTTCTTCTGTTGAAGGTAGCGAGATATTGGCTTTACCGATGGAAAAACAGGCTTTATTGCATGAAGCGCAAAAAGGAGGTTTTTTTAGCTATGCGGCAGGAGTTGCTTATCAATTTTTGTCGTACTTTCAGGTGGGTGGATTGGAAATTGACAATTATCTGACAGATTTACCAGTTCAGAAGGGTTTATCGTCGAGTGCGGCGATTTGCGTTTTGGTGGCGAGAGCGTTTAATCAGGTGTATAACTTAAAGTTGACGTTGCGCGGTGAAATGGAGTTTGCTTATTTAGGGGAAATTACCACGCCTTCGCAATGCGGACGTATGGACCAAGGGTGTGCATATGGAAATCGTCCCATCGCAATGGTATTCGATAACGAGCGCGCGGAAATAATTGAGTTAAAGGCGCCGAAAAATCTGTATCTTGTGCTTGTTGATTTGAATGCAGGCAAAAATACTCAAGAAATTTTGGCTAAACTCAATGAGTGTTATCCTTTTGCTAAAAATTCGGTTCAAAGCAATGTTCAAAAATATCTTAGTACGGTTAGCTATAAAATTACCCAAGCGGCAATTGATGCTCTACAAGCAGGTGATGCAAAACAACTTGGTAATTTGATGCGAACTGCTCAAGCTGAATTTGACGCCCATCTGATCCCCGGTTGTCCAGAACAGTTAACGGCGCCTGTGTTACATAACTTACTAGATTATCAGCCAATTCAGCGTTATATATTGGGTGGTAAAGGAGTTGGTTCGCAGGGAGACGGAACAGCGCAATTTATTGTTGAAAACGAGGAGAGTCAGCAGCAGGTTATCGACATCATAGAACGTGACTTTCCCCAAATGCAGTGTTTGAAACTAACGATTTATGCCAGCAAATAAAATCACAAAAGCAGTTATTCCCGCAGCAGGTTTTGGAACTAGGTTATTTCCAACCACTAAAGTAGTTAAGAAAGAACTTTTTCCAGTCATAGATAAAGATGGTAGCGCCAAACCTGTAATTTTCTTAATTATTGAAGAAGCGCTTAGTGCCGGAATTGAGGAAATTGCTATTATCGTTCAACCTGATGATAAATCCGTTTTTAAGAAGTTATTTAAAAGACCACCAAGTGCAGCATTATTTGAAAAGCTAACGCCAGAAAATCAAAAGCTTAGTAAACGTTTAGTTGATATTGGCGACCGAATTAAGGTCATTACCCAAGATAAGCAAGAAGGTTATGGTCATGCTGTATATTGCGCGAAAGAATGGGTAGACAATGAACCATTTTTATTAATGCTTGGCGACCATATATATTCATCGAAAGAAAAAAAATCTTGTGCAAAACAAGTTTTAGATATATACGAAAAAGTTAACCACAGCGTTATTGGTTTAACTACCGTTAATTCAGACCTTTTACATAAAGTTGGATGTGTAACAGGTACTTGGAAAGAGCAAAACTCGATTTTATCGATATCACAAGTTTCTGAAAAACCAGCAATTGAATACGCGCGTAAAAACTTGCGTGTAGATGGTTTGGGAGAAGATGAGTTTTTAAGTATATTTGGATTATATGCTTTAACACCGACTATTTTTGATTGTTTAGAAGACGACATTAATAATAATGTTCGGATGAAAGGAGAATTTCAGCTTACTACTTGCTTGGATACATTAAGACAGCGTGCGGGTATGACGGGTTATGTTGTGCAAGGTAAGTTTTATGATGTTGGAATGCCTGATGCTTATTTACAATCTTTGATTGATTTTAGGAATAGGGAATAGTGGGAGACGGGCAGGGATGCCCGTTCCACAAGATAAAGTTCTATAAGATAAGTTATTATAAGATAATTATTGTACTGCTGGTTCTAACATTTTGATTACTCCCAAACTGGCATCTATTTCTACTTCGGCGCCAAGAGGTATCGTAAATTTATCTTTAATATGACCTATCATTGAACCGTACCAAGCTGGAATACCCTGTGGTTGAATATGCTCTTTAAGTACTTCAATTAAAGCAAATGTCGGCGCCTCTCCTGGCTTACAATTGGTACATTGTCCAAAAATCAGTCCAGATATTTGGTTGAGAATTCCTGCGTTCTTTAATTGTGTTAGCATTCGGTCAACACGGTAAACATCTTCACCAATGTCTTCTAAAAATAAAATGCGACGGTTCCATGAGGGAAGGTATATAGAACCGACCATTGCACATAGTACTGATAGGTTTCCACCAACCAGTTTACCTTTTGCTTTACCTGGTGTGATAACTTGAATATTGCCTGAAGAGGTTGTTGGGTTTTGCATTGTCACTGTCGCACCATCAAATAAAACAGGTTTGAGGTAAGAAAGTGTAAAGTCGTTCCAAGTTGATGTCGCAACTGGGCCGTGAAAAGTAATAATGCGACTACGGGCGCCAATCGCTAATAATAATGATGTAATGTCGCTGTAGCCAAGAATAATTTTAGGATTGTTGCGAATACGAGTATAGTCGAGTAGCGGTAATATCCGATTACAACCCCAACCTCCACGCATCCCAATTATTGCCTGAACTGCGGAATCTGTAAACATTGCGTTAATATCGAACGCTCGTTCGCTATCTTGTCCTGCTAAGTACCCGTACTGTTTTAATACATACTTTCCGAGTTTAACTTTTAGCCCCAATTTCATCAAAGTCTGTTGTGCAGTCTCAACATCACTTTGTTCAACAATACTCGCTGGCGCCACTAACCCAACAGTATCACCAATTCGTAAGCGCGGCGGTTTAATTATAGTTTGTGGTGGTATTCCTCTGACTTTTGGCGCCGATAAAATCGTGGATAAAGCTGTAATTCCAGAGGTAGTTAAAAACTGACGACGGTTTATATTCATGCATTTGCAATTTTAACATATCGTAACATATGTCTAAATTAAAATCTGGATTTATTGAGTAAGCTAGGAGCTATGTAAAGCAACGTTTTCAATGAATAATTAAATATGAAAGTTTTATAGCAAATGTATTCTGATTATTTGACTTTAAATTTTCGTTCAATATATATTCAGCAAGATATATATTTACAATTTATTTTATGGTCATCAGCCTCGGTAATAGCGATACTGTATCTATTGAATTAGTTCCAGATACTCAACTCTTAAATTTGGTGACTTCCGGCGCCGAGTTGGAGTTTTTACCGTTAACAGACTTCCCGATGTACCGTTTGGCACCAGAGGTTATTAAAAAGTTAAAGGCAATTTATGATTTGAGTAAGATAAATGGCACCATTATTACACGTCAGCCACATTTTAATAGATTAATTCAAATGATAGTGACGGTTGGATTAATTAATTATTATGGAAATATTCAATATCCTGGAAACCCAAAATATCAGGCAAAGCTAAATCGCGTTGATTTTGAAAAGCACAAGCAAGCTATGCTTAAAACTGCGTACAAACATGATAAAATTAATACTAATTTGCAGTATTATAATCAAGAATCCAAATTATATAACTTTTTTCAAAATATTAAAAGTACTTGGGATTATATCAAATTAAAACAAAAACAAAATCAAGTTTTACAAGTATATGACACAAGTAAAAATTATAATTATAATCAAATTGAGCAAACTGTTTTAGCTATTTTTAATCGTCTCGAAGCTTTAAATTTAGTAGAGGCGCCAGGTGATAATGTATTAAAGGTGGGAATTGACGGGTCAGTGCATGGTACTAATCAAGAGAACATAGATTATTACGAAAATCTTTATAAACAAAATCGAGATACTCGATTTCGATTTAAAATTTATAGTGGTCAAGAAATTGGTTTTCCTGTATGCGAGTCGATAGAAGAAATAATTAATATATATGAATTTGTAGTCTCAACGTTGAAAAAAAATGGAGTCCACTTTTCTACAACATCAGGAGTACATTTACATATAGGTATAAAAAATCAATACAAAACCACTGAAGAAATAATTAATCACCTTGCTAATATTACTTCTGTATCTGCTGCAGTCTCTCAAATTTTAGAGCAAATTCTGCCACCTACAAGAAAAAGTAATATTTATGCAATGCCATTTGGTAATCAAGTCGATGAACATATAGGACGCTATAAAAAACGTTTGAGTAAATTAGAATATATCCAGAAAAAAATTAATATGGTTAAACAGGGTGTGATTCAAGACCCTGATTTATTGGATGACCAAGATGCGGCAATCTACGAATTTGTACTTGGTGTCGCGTATGGTATAGCACCTGTACAGCATGAATACAACTACAAAAAAATATTGGGCATATCAGGAAAAACAACTTACGAAGTTTTACGTCAAGCTTCAATTATAGTCAGAAATCCTCGTTATACTTCGATAAATATCACCCCGTTTTTACAAAATATTTCAACTCCGACTTATGAATGGAGAGTTTTAGCATCATGTGAAGATACAGAATTACAAGGTAAATTTTTTACTTTTCTTTATCGCATTATTCAAAGTCAAAGTGAATGTGCAATTACAAAGCTTATTACAGATTATGAAACTCATCAAGATTATATACATTTTCACTTTCGTGATGGTAGAATTGCCAAGATGGAAAATACTTTAAGTAATTGGTTAAGTTTTACTAAATGTAATGAATTATTTACTCAAAGTGATTATAACAAGCTTAAAGACGAAGCTTACTGGAAATACTATGATGTAAAAAATCAAAAGTATATAAATCCAGAAGATAATCAAAATTGGGTAACAGGTCAATTTTATCAGGCGCCGAACACAGATACAAACACATCACAAGATTTAGCAATAGTAAGGTTTCTAAATTATGCACTAAATATTTAACGTTTTAAGTTTTCAACTTCTTTGAGAAGTGGAGAATCTTGTGCTTGTTGCACCCCTTGTCCATAGGTTCGTAGAGGTAATTTAACAGTAAACGTTGCTCCTTGGTTTACACCAAGACTCGCAACACTAACACTACCACCGTGCATTTCTACCAAATGCCGCACTATTGCTAATCCTAAACCTAACCCATTATGGCTTCTCGTTGTACTACCATCAGCTTGACGAAATCTATCAAAAACGTGCGGAAGAAAATCAGCACTAATACCAATACCTGTATCACGAACTTCAATTAAAGCAGTAGGCGCCGAAGCTATAGAATCATTCTCGTTATCGAGGTACAGCTTGACTTGAATATTACCATTGGGTGGTGTAAACTTCAGGGCGTTACCAAGCAAATTACCGACTACTTGCTGTAACCGATTAATATCACCTGTAACTATATAAGATGCTCCCTGAATATCAGTGTGTGATTGTGTTGCTAGTGCTTGTGGAAGAGGTTCAATTACACAGTCGAGGTGCAACTTTTTAGCTTCAGCTTCGACACGTACAGCATTTACTGTTTGCAACACTAAAGACTCTAAGTTGACACTCATTAAATTGAGCTTTAGCTTACCCCGCATAATTCGCGATACATCTAAAATATCGTTAATTAGCTGGGTTTGTAAAAGAGCATTACGCTCCACAATCTCTAAACCCCGTGCAACATTTTTCTCATCAAATTTCTGACGCTGAAGCAGTTTTGCCCATCCGAGTATAGAGTTTAAGGGTGTACGAAGTTCATGCGATAATACTGCCAGAAACTCGTCTTTCAAACGATTTGCATTTTCTGCTTCAGCACGTGCTGCTTGTGCTTTAATCAATTCGATATGTTCAGCTTCAGCTTGTTTACGTGCGGTAATGTCTTCAACCGTACCAACATGACCCATAAGATTACCCTTATCTGAGCGCATTGGCGAACTATGAACATAAATCCAACGCTCAATTTCACTACTGGTAATAATTCTAAACTCGTCGTGATATTCTTCACCAGCACGTGATAATTTATACCAATCTTTAATTACTCGTTCGCGATCATCTGGGTGAATGGCTTGTACCCACCCTTCGCCAATCATACAAGCTTCTTCTGCGAACCCATATATTTTTTGACAACATGGATTTGTGTAAGTGTAAAAACCGTTTATATCAGTAAGAAAAATACCTACAGGAGAACAAGCGCTTAAACCACGAAATTTTTCTTCACTTTTTTTGAGTTCTGCATTTATTGCCGCTAGTTCTGCCGCTTGTCGCTCGATTTCAGCAGTTTTTTGATACAAATCAATAAACGCGACCACTTTTGATTTTAATATTTCTGGCTGAAGAGGCTTGAATAAATAATCTACTGCACCTAACGAGTAACCCCGCTCAACCATATTATCGCTCGTGCTAAATGCAGTTAAAAAAATGATTGGTGTATAAAGCGAACGTTTACGTTGACGTATTAAAGCAGCAGTTTCAAAACCATCCATATCAGGCATTTGTACATCTAGCAAAATCACGGCAAAATCCTGATTTAGTAAGCACTTTAACGCTTGGGCGCCTGAAGTTGCTCGCACTAAATTTTGACCTAGACCTCCTAGTATGCCCTCAAGCGCCAGTAAATTTTCTGTGTGGTCATCCACTAGTAGGACGTTAACTTGGGATTTTGACGACATTTTAAACTTATGGATATACGCCAATATGATAGGTTATTTTCTACGAATATGGCACTTTTGGCATAAGTCGAACACTATCTTTAGACGCAGATTACCCGCAATATTCTATACGGCTACAATCTACTTATACATTTTGTAATATTTTATACTAAACATTTTCGTTAATAAATCAAAAAAATTATACTTTGGATTGGATAAGATCACTCTTTAGCGCATACAGATTTTAAGTCCAGAGGTAGGTTGTTTGAATTTAGTAAGAAAGTACTTTATGATAACGATAAAAAATAATACTGACTTATTTATACATTTTATTTATTTTATAGTACTTGAACTTTCTTTTGTAGCTTTGTTAGCGAAATTAGGCGCCGCTAGCTCACTAAGAAATTAGCTTTGTATTTAAGCTGTATCACCATGTTTACTAATATATATCAGAAGCAATCCCAGCCAAAATTCCGTAAAAACCAAAAAGTTTCTTTTATAGGTGGTATGGGTATCGAAGATATGTAATTTACAAAAATTTACAATCAGAAAGTAACAATATTGCTTGAAAGTCAATATTTGTGGTATGAAGAAAAAGTCTTTGTTTTGGCTGTTTTCTCTTTTCTGGTTATACTTTTGTCAGCCTACAATGGTAAGCTAAATGATGAAATAAAAAAGCGATATAGGATGAAGTGTTAATGGGTATTTCCGCAAATACGCCTCATTTGTTAAGGGCTGCTCGTGGTGAAGTTGTAGATCGTCCTCCTGTTTGGATGATGCGACAAGCTGGACGATATATGAAAGCTTATCGCGATTTGAGAGAGAAGTATCCCTCGTTCCGCGAACGGTCGGAAATTCCCGAAGTTGCTATCGAAGTTTCTTTGCAACCCTGGAAAGCATTTCAACCCGATGGTGTAATTCTCTTTTCTGATATTGTTACCCCACTTCCTGGTTTAGGTATCGATATGGATATTGCCGAAGGAAAGGGTCCAATTATTCATGCACCAATTCGTTCACAGCAACAAGTAGATAATTTACACGCTTTAAACCCTGAAGAATCGTTACCTTTCATCAAAACGATTTTACAGGCTTTACGCTCTGAAGTTGGTACGCAGTCTACTGTACTCGGATTCGTCGGCGCCCCGTGGACTTTGGCGGCTTATGCTGTAGAAGGTAAAGGTTCCAAAACCTACTCGGTCATCAAAAACATGGCGTTTTCTGACCCTACGATTTTACATCAACTGTTGGAAAAACTTGCTGATTCTATCGCTACTTATGTTCGCTATCAAATTGACTGCGGCGCCCAAGTAGTGCAAATGTTTGATTCATGGGCAGGACAACTTAGTCCTCAAGACTACGAAGTGTTTGCACAACCCTACCAAAAAATGGTTTTCGAGCGCGTTAAACAAACACATCCCGACACACCATTAATTCTCTTGGTAACAGGTAGTGCTGGTGTATTGGAACGCATGTCAACATCAGGCGCCGATATAATATCAGTAGACTGGACAGTTGACATGGCAGACGCGCGTCAACGTCTTGGTAAAACCATGAAAGTACAGGGTAATTTAGACCCAGGTGTTTTATTTGGTTCCAAAGAATTTATTCGTGAACGTATTTACGATACAGTTCGTAAAGCAGGTAACTGGGGTCATATTCTCAACCTCGGTCACGGTGTTTTACCCGAAACACCCGAAGACAATGTAAGATTCTTCTTTGAAACCGCAAAGCAGTTAAGTTTAACAGCAGTATAAATTGCTATATATTATGTCATGCTGAACGTAGTGAAGCATCTCTATAAGTTAGTAAGCTTTAAAGATTCTTCGCTACGTGACTAATGACAATTGTATTAAGATTTTAATTCGTCGAAGTATCACAAAGTGATTCAAGTCTTGCCCAAAATCAACCAAAACGCTGGCACGCACAAGAAAGTCAGCAAAGCTTATTGCCATTACACCTAAATAACGTTTGCATAAAACATTAAATGGCATAATTTTTGATCCATCAAAAATATTTTGTGAACCACGGTTCACATTCTTATGCGCTTGCTTGGAGGCGCCTCTGAATCAGCACTAAATCGAGTTAGACTTAACTTATGCAGAGTTTGGGGAACTTACAGGTGGGTTTTAAATCTATAATGTCATGTCGTGTGTGGTGAAACACTTGCAGTGGCTGATTCTCTGCGATATTATTTTTACCTAAATTTAATCCGGATTTTTATTAAAATCTTATGTCTAAGCGTATTTTAGTTACAGGCGCCAGTGGGTGTGTGGGTCATTATATTAGTGAGCAGTTAATTCAAGAGACTGAACACGAATTATTTTTACTCGTAAGAAATCCAGATAAATTAAAAATTAATACTAATGTTCGTAGTAATATCACTGTGCTGCAAGGTGATATGCAGGAGATAGAGAAGTTTGCTGATTTATTAAAAACTATTGATGTGGCTGTTTTGACGGCAACAGCTTGGGGTGGTGATATTACGTTTGATGTGAATGTCACGAAAACGCTGGAGCTAATGAATATGTTAGACCCAGAACGCTGCGAACAAGTTATATACTTTTCGACTGCGAGTGTTTTAGGTAATGATGGGGAACCACTTAAGGAAGCAGGTGAGATAGGAACTGACTATGTTCGTTCCAAGTACGACTGTTTAATGAAAAAGTCACAGTTGAAGATTGCACCGAAAGTTACAACTGTTTTTCCCACGTTTGTTTTTGGTGGAGATGCTAACAAACCTTACTCGCACATTACAACAGGTCTTCCTGAAGTAGCCAAATATATAGATATCATCCGATTTTTAAAGGCAGATGGTAGCTTTCACTTCATCCACGGTCAGGATATTGCCACTGTTGTTAAACATCTTGTCAATAATCCTCCTAGTGCAGGTCAAGAGCGGTCGTTAGTTTTAGGACAAACTCGAATTACCGCAAACCAAGTTATAGAACAAGTTTGTGCTTACCTAGGTAAAAAAATCTTGTTCCGTATCCCGCTTTCATTCGGTTTAGCGAATGTAATTATTGTACTGTTCCGTATTCAAATGGCAGCATGGGACAGATTTTGTATGAAATATCGTCATTTTACGTACAAAAATGCTGTGAGTCCGAAAAGCTTTGGTTTAAGCAACTACTGTGAAACGATGAGCGATGTTTTAAGACTTAGCGGTGTCAAAAGGTAGAGTTTGCACGTAAGGTATAACAGAGTAGCAAAAAAAAATAAGTAATAATGCTAAGGTACAGAGAAACCGGGTTTATGTCCCAAAATTTTGATTTCTAAGTGGATATCGATAAATAAACCCGGTTTCTGAAACATATTTACATAAAACTCATCTATATATTAAGTGAGTTTACATTGATTTATAAAAATGATGCGGTAGGAGTAGAAATTTATGCGTGTATTGCTTGTCTATCCGGTGTTTCCTAAAACATTTTGGTCATACGAAAAAATCTTAGATTTAGTTAACCGCAAAGTTCTACTGCCTCCGTTGGGTTTAGTAACTGTCGCTGCAATATTACCCCAAGAATGGGAGTTTAAATTAGTTGACCGTAATATACGTGCTGTTACTGAGGCAGAGTGGGAGTGGGCAGATATGGTAATCCTGTCTGCGATGATTGTTCAGAAGCAAGATTTACTTGACCAAATTAAAGAAGCAAAGCAACGTGGTAAGTTAGTTGCTGTTGGTGGTCCTTATCCTACCTCAGTTCCGCACGAAGTCCAAAATGTTGGCACCGACTTCCTGATTTTAGACGAAGGTGAGATTACTCTACCGATGTTTGTCGAAGCTGTAAATAAAGGTGAAAAGTCAGGAATTTTTAGAGCAAACGAAAAACCTGATGTAACTAGTACCCCTGTACCTCGCTTTGACTTGTTAGAGTTTGATGCTTACGACTCAATGTCAGTTCAGTTTTCGCGTGGTTGTCCGTTTCAGTGCGAGTTTTGCGACATTATTGTTCTCTACGGTCGTAAACCCCGGACTAAAACTCCAGAACAGTTACTTGCAGAGCTTGACCGTCTTTATGAGTTGGGTTGGCGCCGTAGCGTTTTCATGGTAGATGATAACTTTATTGGCAACAAGCGGAATGTAAAGTTGTTGCTTAAAGAGTTAAAAACCTGGATGGCTGAACATCAATATCCTTTTAGTTTTGATACAGAAGCTTCTATTGACCTTGCTCAAGACGAAGAATTGATGGAATTGATGGTTGAGTCTGGGTTCAAAGCTGTATTTTTGGGTATTGAAACACCTGACGAAGACAGTTTGCAGATGACCAAGAAGTTTCAAAATACCCGTAGTTCTTTAACGGATGCAGTTGAAACCATTATAAGAACTGGTTTGCGCCCAATGGCTGGGTTTATTATTGGGTTCGATGGTGAAAAAAGTGGTGCCGGTTCACGTATTGTTAGGTTTGCTGAACAAGCTGCCATTCCTTCGACAACTTTTGCAATGTTACAAGCGTTACCTAATACTGCTTTATGGCATCGTTTAAGTAGAGAAGGGCGCCTGCGAGAAAACGCAGACGGAAACATTAATCAAACTACATTAATGAACTTTATTGCCACTCGTCCATTAGAAGAAATAGCCCGTGAATATGTTGAAGCGTTTTGTGCTTTATATGACCCAGTAGCATATTTAGACAGAACTTATCGCTGTTTCATGATGATGGGTGGGCCAAGTTGGACGGCGCCTGCGAAAATGCCAGAATTGATTGTAGTTAAAGCTTTCTTAACTATAATTTGGCGCCAGGGAATTAAGCGAGAAACTCGCTGGAAGTTCTGGCATCACTTATTTAGCATTTTGAAGCATAATCCAAAAGTGTTCGACCATTATTTAGCAACTTGCGCGCACAACGAACATTTCCTAGAATACCGTCAAATTGTTCGCGACCAAATTGAGGCACAACTAGCTGAGTACTTAGCACAAGGCGCCGAAAAGCCTTATGTACCAGTTGTGAAAGCTGAAAAAGCTGAAGCCATAGCTTAAAAGTGCTGAGTTGAAAGTGCTGAGTGCTGAGTATAAAATGGTAACTCAGCACTCAGCACTCAGTACTCAGCACTTTACACTCTTTTCGTAACAGTTCATTGCGAAGCCGATGTTGAAATGAAACAATATGATAAGTTTGGCAAATGTTAATCAATATTCGGCACGATTAATTAATCAAGGAGAACACAGTGGCAACGGAATCAAATTTCAGAAGGGGCAAAGACGCGGTAAATGAGGAGTTCAGCGAATATGTTGCTCATTTACAGTTTCATATGACACTACAAGCTCGTAATCTGGTTCCTACTCTTAAGCAAAGCTTAGATGACAGTCGAGAGCTTTTGCTGCATCAAACACAAGCTAATTTTGAGAAGCAAATTTCTCGTCAAGCATAGCAAGGCTTATACAATTTTTAACAAAACTTAAAATATATTTAAAGCAGACCTAGTTTCTTTAGGGTAAATTTATTCTAGCTGGGTTTGCTTTTTGGCGTTTAGCTTTAAATAAATACCTCTTATGATTTGGCGCCAAAACGTCAAAAGCCGTTAAAATTGATGTCAATAGATATAGATTCTCAACACCATTACCTATGGCTGTGTAGCGGCTCGAATGAAAATGACTTCTTTATTACCCCAAAATCTAAGTGTTGTTATCCGACCAGTACAGTATCGTGACTTGGACGGTATTGAACGCTTGACTCACGAGTCATTCTCTGCCCTAACACCACAGGGAGAAAGTGACGGCGCCAAGCAAGTACAATGGTTACGTCGTTGGTATGGGTTGCTGAAATGTTTAAGTTGGTTTCCTAACCCTTTAAGATACCGTCTGTGTGCTTACGTTATAGAGACTGGACGAACATTATTAGGCATGGTTCAAGTGTCACCATTTAACCGGACACGAAGTACTTGGCGCGTAGACCGTGTACTGCTAGAACGTGGTAATGATAGATTAAGCATTGGCTCACAGCTTTTACGTCATTGTTTCGAGTCAATATTGGAAGCGCGTACCTGGATACTAGAAGTTAATGTAAACGACGCAGACGCATTAGCACTTTACCGTCGCAACGGATTCCAACGTCTTGCGGAAATTACGTATTGGGAATTAAAACCAGAATTATTATCAAGCTTGGCTTTGGCAGAACCAGACTTGCCAAATTTACTTCCTGTCAGTAATGCTGATGCCCAATTGTTGTATCAATTAGATACAGCATCAATGCCACCTTTGGTGCGACAAGTATTTGACCGTCAAACTTGTGACTTTAAAACAGGTTTATTTGAAGGGTTGACGGATGCTTTGAAACAGTGGCTCAATAAAAGCGAAGTTGTTAGTGGGTATGTTTTTGAACCTTCTCGCAAAGCAGCGATAGGTTACTTTCAAATAACTGTAGACAGAAAAGGAAATTCACCACACGTTGCAACACTAACGGTACATCCTGCTTATACTTGGCTATATCCAGAGCTACTTTCTCAGTTAGCACGCATAGCTCAAGATTTTCCTAAGCAAGCTTTACGTATAGCTTCAGCCGATTATTTACCAGAAGGAGAGGAATATCTAGAGCGAATTGGAGCAAGCCGAACTGAGCATACATTAATTATGTCCCGGTCAGTGTGGCATAAAGTGCGCGAATCGAAGTTTGTTTCGCTCGAAGGTATTCAACTGCCTGAAGTATTACAAGGTTTACAACCTGCACGTAAACCAATACCTGGTGGAATGTCTTGGACTCAACAAGGTAAACCGTCAGTTCCGGACAGGATTGTCAAAAATAATACTGTTAAAGATTCGGTTGCATTTTCCTATAATCACGGTAGCGTAGAAGCATCGAATGATTTTGAAGGCGATGCCGACCAGGAGCAGTTGCGTGGTTAATCAGCAGTTAAAGGAAGACAATGAAGTTTCTTTAGTGTCTTCCTCATCTCAATCTAAATACGTTCTCGCTTTAGCATTAGATGTAGGAAGCAAGCGAATTGGTGTTGCTGGTTGCGACAAAACAGGACTTATCGCAACTGGCATCACTACTATTGAGCGCACTGCTTTCTCGAAGGATATCGAGCAATTACGCCAATTAGTTATTGAGCGCGAAATAAATGTATTAGTTGTGGGTTTACCATATAACATGGATGGAACTCTAGGGTTTCAAGCAAAACACGTTCAGAAATTTGCCAAACGTGTTAGCAAAGTATTAAACCTGCCAGTGGAATATGTTGATGAGCGTTTAACGTCGTTTCAAGCTGAACAAATGATTTTAGCTGAAAATCGTTCTCCATCTCGTAATAAAGGTTTAATCGACCGAAAAGCGGCAGCATTAATTTTGCAACAATGGCTTGATGCAAGAAGGAATTTTGAAACACGACCAATTCCAAATGCATGATATCCTGAAGTTTGGTAGCCAGTTCGACTCAATTTAATTTACATTACCTGTTTAAGAAATAATTAAGCAGTTTTTGCAGTTGCTGGTAGTTAATATATTTGCATATATCGGCTATGTATTCCTCACAATTTCCTGAAGACAATGATAAAGCTCAAGCTGGTTCCATCACCTTGACGGATGAGCAAGGACGCACGCTTGAATGTTATGTCGAGCATTCACTTTCGGTGGAAGGGCAAGAATATGTTTTACTTCTTCCTGTAGATGCCCCCGTAGAAATCTTTGCTTGGCAAGGTGACGATGAGGAAGAAGAAGCAATTCTAGTAGAAGATGATGCCGCAATTGATGAGTTATTTGCCAACGCTCAAGCTGTGTTGTCAGAACACAATTTAGCGCTCAAAAATACAGCTTATGCCCTAACTGTAGCAGGTGAATTACCGCCTGTTGAAGATTCCGAACTTTTTACTCTCGAAATTGAAGACGAAGACGCGGATTTAGAACCTGAGCAATTACAATTGCTTGCGACCTTTTACCAAGATGAGCAAGAATACGCAATATACACTCCCCTTGACCCGCTTTTGTTTTTCGCACGATTAACAAAATCTGGTCAACCTGAGCTATTATCTCCTGAAGAATTTCGTAAAGTTCAACCGCTTTTGGAAGAACAGTTGTTTAACGAAGTTGAGTAAAATACTCAAGAAAGGCGCCCTTGAGTAGAAACGGGTTTCTTTTGGTCAAATATCAACTGTGAATAATGACTTATCAAAACAAAGGTTGGCAGCGGTTATTCATTATTGGACTGCTGCCTTTATTCTTAGGTATTTTTGGAAGTGCTAGTTGGCTTTGGTGGAGTTGGGCTATTTCACCTGTGTCTACTGCTGCAAAACCAGTGCGGCTTCAAATTCCCTCTGGTACAGCAACTCAACAAATTGGCGCCAAGTTAGAACAAGCAGGTTTAATTCGGTCGAAATATGCCTGGAGTTTATTGGCAAGATATAAAAATTGGCAAGACCCAAAAGGTGATTTTCAGGCTGGTACTTATGAATTATCAGCTAATCAGCCAATGAATGTAATAGCTGAAAAAATTCGAGATGGTAAAGTTGTGCAAACTAGTTTTACTATCCCTGAAGGTTGGTCTTTGAGACAAATGGCAAGATACTTTCAAGAAAAGGGTTGGTTTTCTGCTGAAGATTTTATAAAGGCCGCTAGCATTGTTGATAGGAAAAAATTTTCTTGGCTTCCTGCTGATATTCCGATTTTGGAAGGTTTTCTTTTTCCGGATACTTACCAAGTTCCAGCGGAGAAAATTACACCTCAAGATGTTGTCGAGCAAATGCTTGAACGTTTTGAGCAAACTGCTTTACCTGTATACCAAAAAGAGAAAGGTAAAACAAAGTTTACACTTAAAGAATGGGTGACACTTGCTAGTATCGTGGAAAAAGAGGCAGTTGTGGCAGAAGAAAGGCGCCGTATTGCGGGTGTATTTGTATCTCGCTTGCAAAAAGGGATAAAACTAGAAAGTGATCCCACTGTTGAATATGCTTTTGGAATTACTCAAACTCCTGATAGACCTTTAACATTTGCACAAGTCAGACAACCATCACCGTATAATACTTATGCTACGCCTGGTTTACCACCTACTCCAATTGCGGCGCCTGGTTTGCCTGCCTTAAAAGCTGTTCTTGACCCAGAAATAACCGATTATTTATTTTTTGTGGCTCGATATGATGGTACGCATGTTTTTAGTCGTACTATACAAGAACACGAAGCTGCAGTTGCTAGAATTCGTAGAGAAAGACAGAAAAGATAATTTTCAATTTTTAAAAGACAAAGACGTGACATGTCACGTCTCTACATTACTAAATTTGAACTAATGACTTGGAACGAATTACTACAACCTGATTTAATTCTCTCTTCTTCGATATTGAGCCTTACGCCTGATATTATTCAACGGTATAACCTTAAAGGGCTGGTGCTTGATGTTGATAAAACATTAGTACCATTTAAAGCTGCTGTAGCTTCACCTGAACTCAAAGAGTGGGTGGCACAAGTACGTCAAGTCGCATCGCTTTGGCTTGTCAGTAATAATATCAGCGAAAATCGAATTAGCAGTATTGCCCGTGCGGTAGATTTACCTTATTATCATGGCGCCGCGAAACCGTCGCGTCGTAAAGTTCGTGCAGCACTCGCTGAAATGAATTTGCCTGTTAACCAAGTTGGTATGGTTGGTGACAGGTTGTTTACTGATGTCTTGGTAGGTAATCGTTTGGGAATGTTTACAATTCTTGTGGAACCAATGATGCATCCTGGTGCGGCATTGCGCTCTCACCCTGTCCGTAACTTTGAAGTGTGGGCATCTGAAATTTTAGGGGCTACAATTAGTCCAAAGGAAAAAAGATTTACAAAGCGTAATAAATTTTAAAATAATTAAATCTAAAGAAATAATTAAAAAAGTTTAGTTACATACAAATATAAGGGATTATAAAAATTAATAAGATGGGGTAAACGAAATATATACCCTAGCCATAGTAAATAACTTTAAAACCTTTAAAGCGCTAGTCCTCATAATAGAGGAACTAGCGCTTTAGTATTTTGGATGTCAAGGCGGGTATACGAGGTGTTGCGTGCTGTTTTAGGATATTGGTTAAACCGCCTCAACGATATATAGATATATAAGATGCCTCAGACTCTGGTTATTAAAATTGGAACTTCTAGTCTTACTCAACCTGAAACAGGATTATTAGCGCTATCTACTATTGCCACATTAGCTGAAGTGCTTTCACAACTGCGCTCGAAAGGACATAGAGTTATTCTCGTATCTAGTGGCGCCGTAGGAGTCGGAAGTGCGCGTTTAGGTTTAACCGAACGTCCAAAAAGTATTGCTCTGAAACAAGCTGTTGCTGCTGTTGGACAAGGGCGCCTGATGAGGGTTTATGATGATTTGTTTACGACGTTGCAACAACCTATTGCTCAAGTACTTTTAACTCGTAGTGATTTGGTGCAGCGTAGTAGATATTTAAATGTTTACAATACGTTTCGGGAGTTACTCGAACTTGGCGTTATTCCGATTGTGAATGAGAATGATACTGTTGCTGTTGAAGAATTAAAGTTTGGGGACAATGATACTCTTTCTGCGCTTGTTGCCAGTTTAGTAGAAGCTGATTGGTTATTTTTACTTACAGATGTGGATAAATTATATTCCGCAGACCCTCGCTCTGTGCCTGATGCGAAACCAATTAGTTTGGTAAACAGTATAAAAGAGCTGACGGCTATGCAAGTTCAAACAGGTGGTCAAGGTTCACAGTGGGGAACGGGGGGAATGGTAACAAAAATTTCTGCGGCTCGCATTGCTACAGCAGCAGGAGTACGGACAGTAATAACACAAGGACAATACCCTCATAATATAAGCAAAATTATTAATGGTGAGTCTATTGGTACTCAGTTTGAACCACAACCTGAACCTACAGGAGCGCGCAAACGTTGGATAGCTTATGGTTTAGTTCCATTGGGTAAGCTGTATTTAGATAATGGTGCGGCAATGGCAATTTCTGGCGCCGGAAAATCTTTGCTTGCTGCGGGTATTACGGAAGTAAAAGGTGAATTTGATACTCAAGATGCAGTAGGGATATTTGATGGGGATGGGAATGAAATCGCGCGGGGATTAGTGAATTATAGTAGTAATGAATTGCAGAAGATTCGCGGGCGCCATTCTAGAGAGATTAGAGAGATTTTAGGATATGAGGGCGCCGAAACTGTTGTACATCGCGATAATTTAGTTTTGATTTAGTATAGCTAAAGATTACACAATGGATAAATTAACCGAGTACCCAAAAATCATTAAAAATATCTTGTCTGAATATATAGAATTGTCCAATCGCTAGGTAAATTTTGGATAGAAGAAGATTTGACGGAGGAAGGTATTGCAAACGATTTAATTCGTCAAGGTGTACCAAAAGAAAATATTGTACTAGCATTCCATGAGCCAAAAATGAGAGAATATACAGATTTTGCAGTAGCTTAATATTACAAACTATACGAGACAAATTGGTAAAAAATACATTACTGCACAGGCAGGATGCCTGTGCTACAAGAGGGGTTAGAGGGGGCGGTAGGTGCGGTAGTTGATGTTGGGGAAGATGTTGTCCATTAGTTCAACTTTTTCTAGCCAGCCGCTGTCTATTTTGCCGATTTTTATGTCTTCGTATAGTTTGTTGAAGCGCATGACGTGAGAACGTGTTCTTCGTACTGCGTATGGTACCATTGTTCCGGTTCGCATGATAAATGCCCAGTCGGATGATTGTGCTAAGAGTAATTCGCGTGCGGCTTGGTTAAGTGCGCGCCATTGAAGTTCGTCTTCTGGCTCTATTGTTGATATTTCTATCATGCGTTCGGCTGTTTTATGGAGATGGGGGTAAATCCACGCATTGGTTTCGTTTAACCAATATTCGTGAAAGCCTTTGTAACCCCAACTAGATTGTGAGGGACGACAAACTTGTTGTGACGGTTCGGCGCGTAAGTAGTCGGCGAGGTGTGTCATTTTATAGGTTTGTTGGTCGTACCATGATTTACGAAATAGGTAATCTATAAACCAGGGACCTTCGTACCACCAGTGACCAAATAATTCGGCATCATAGGGCGAAACTATTATTGGTGGGCGCCCCATTATTCCGTGTAAATGCTCTGTTTGCCGTTCGCGGTTATACATGAAGTTGGCGGCGTGTTCTGCGGCTTTTTCTCTTGCCCAGTAAGGGTCATATAAAGCTTTATCCGATAGCCCTAATCCACGTCCTGTAATTTTATGATATTTAATTCCAGTATTTTTACGCTGACCGTTGGGCATTATATATGGCTTGATGTACTCATATTCCGCTTCCCATCCTAGGTCTTTATAAAATTCACGGTATTCTGCGGCGCCGGGATAACCTACTTCAGAAGACCAAACTTGTTGCGATGATTCGTGGTCACGACCGAATGCTGCTACCCCTGTTTCGGTAAATATTGGTGCATAAGTACCATATCTAGGACGTGGACGTGCGTATAAAATGCCGTGTCCGTCGATTAAGAAGTAGCGTAAGCCAACGTCGGCGAGCATTCGCTCTAAACCTTCGTAGTACGCACATTCTGGCAACCAAATTCCTCTTGGTGGTTGTCCAAATGTTTCTTCGTAGTGTTCACATGCGACTTGAAGCTGTGCCCACACTGCTTGCGGGTACATTTTCATTAGTGGTAAATAGCCGTGAGTGGCGCCGCAAGTAATAATTTCGAGGTTGCCTGAGTCTTGAAATTCTTTGAACGCGGTTACTAAGTCTCCTTGATGACGCTCCCAAATAAGACGTGTTTCACCAAATTCTTTGGCGTAATGTTCTCCGAGATATTTGATATGACCGTTGTGGGCGTTATGCTCGATTTCTAACTCGATAAGCTCTTCTAGCTGCGCTAAATGGGCATCGTAACGTTCTTGTAATAAAGGGTCACGTAACATTGACACTAAGGGTGGTGTCATGCTCATCGTAATTTTAAAGTCAATCCCGTCCCGCTTTAACCCTTCAAATACTTTTAATAAAGGCACGTATGTTTCTGTAATTGCTTCATACAGCCATTCTTCTTCTAGCACGTAGTCGCTTTCTGGGTGACGAACGAAGGGCAGGTGTGCGTGGAGAACGAGCGCAACATAGCCGATTGACATAGATTATTCCGGAGATAGTATGTGTTTTTGATGGTTGGGGTGTGCCAACGGTGAGAGTGATAAATCTCAAAGTAGAGCATCTCCTCCCTGATCGCTCACAAGCACCGTGGCATAAGTTAACAATATTTTAAGACTTTATTTTCACAAAATAAGAATAAATCCAAGAAAGCATAATTTCAGTAGTTTCGCGGCGGTCGGTGGCGTAGATAGGTTTATAGAATGGTCGAATATCAAGCATTTACACCAAAAAGCGGTTCGATGCGGTCGCATGACATGTTCATTAAACCAAATTTTTGTTCCTAGTTCCTTGAAGCCAGGGGAAAATGAAAACGCGCTTAACAACTGATACTCCGATAGGAAGCTACGCACCAGATTTTGAACTGCCAGGTATCGACGGGCAGGTTCATCATCTCAGTCGTTATCTCGAAAAGTTCTACGCAGTTGGCGTCGTTTTGATGTGCAACTACTGCCCTTATGTTGGACATTACCTGGAACGGTTGAAACAAATTCAACAAGAGTTTTCAAGCTTTGGGTTTACGCTAATTGGCGTAAATGGCAGCGCTGCTAACCAAGACTTAGTAGAAAGTTTTGACCGGATGAAAGGTTTTGCCCAGAAGCATGAACTTAACTTTCCCTACCTATGGGACTCAACGCAAGATGTAACTCGCAGTTTTGGCGCCATGACTACGCCAATGTGTTTTTTAATAGATTCTGAAGGAAGAGTACGATATCGTGGGCAAATAGACGACAATCCGGAAAACCCGGAAGCAGTGCAGGTACAATATCTTAGAAGTGCTATAGCGTCACTGTTCGGCAACAATAATATAGATATTACAGAAACTGAGCCAATCGGCACAAAAATTACTTGGCGCCACTAAAATTTGTCACAAGTAGAGACATATTGTCGTCATACTGCTATCTTAAATTGGAGGAAATTACAACTTTTTTTCTTTGAAATAAAACGAAACTTCATGGGTACACATTACCGACGGGTTTTACTTAAACTGAGCGGTGAAGCCCTAATGGGCAACATGGGTTATGGAATTGACCCCGAAGTGGTCAAGAACATAGGACAAGAAGTAGCAGAGGTAGTAGCCACAGGTGTTCAACTCGCTATTGTCGTAGGGGGGGGCAATATATTTAGAGGTGTCAAAGCCGCGTCGGCAGGAATGGACAGAGCGACCGCTGACTACATTGGCATGATTGCCACGGTAATGAACGCCATGACACTCCAAGACTCCCTCGAACGTATAGGAGTACAGACAAGAGTTTTAACGGCTATTGCTATGCAAGAATTAGCAGAACCTTATATACGCCGTCGTGCCATCCGTCATCTTGAAAAAGGACGGGTGGTTATTTTTGGCGCCGGTTCTGGAAACCCATTTTTTACCACCGACACTGCTGCGGCACTACGCGCGGCTGAAATTGAGGCAGAAGTCATTTTTAAGGCTACAAAAGTTGATGGTATTTATGATGCTGACCCGATGAAAGTAAGTAACGCCAAACGCTATAAGACTTTGACTTATTCTCACGTTTTGGCAAAAGATTTGCGAGTAATGGACAGTACCGCGATAGCCTTATGTAAGGAGAATAATATTCCGATTCTCGTCTTTGATCTAACCACCAGTGGTAATATTTACCGCGCAGTTGTGGGAGAATCGATTGGAACGCTTGTGGGAGGTTCTTGTGAAGTTAGCTGACGCTGAGAGTACCATGCAAAAGACCGTTGAATCTACGCTACGGTCTTTCAATACTATTCGCACTGGGCGCGCGAATTCAAGTTTA
Source organism: Calothrix sp. PCC 7716 (assembly GCF_019977735.1). Classification (GTDB taxonomy): domain Bacteria; phylum Cyanobacteriota; class Cyanobacteriia; order Cyanobacteriales; family Nostocaceae; genus Dulcicalothrix. The sequence continues at coordinate 10,515,806 of NZ_AP025018.1, forward strand.
CTCGACAGAATTTCTGTTGAGTATTACGGTACGCCTACATCTTTGAAATCGCTTGCGAACATTAGTACTCCAGATGCGACAACTATTTTAATTCAGCCTTACGATAGAAACACACTAACTCTCATCGAAAAGGCAATTTCACTGTCGGATGTGGGTTTAACGCCTAGTAACGATGGTTCTGTAATTCGCCTAAATATTCCGCAATTAACGACCGAACGGCGGAAAGAATTTGTCAAAATTGCAGCTAAATATGCTGAAGAAGGGCGCGTTGCAATTCGTAACATTCGTCGTGATGGCATTGAGTCGATTCGCAAGCAGGAAAAGGCATCAGAAATATCTGAGGATGAATCTCGCGACTTACAAGACAAACTGCAAAAACTAACAGACAAATATACTGCTAAAATTAACGATTTACTGGCAGAGAAAGAAAAAGACATTACTACTGTCTAGGTCTAACTCGGTTAGTCGTTAATACTTTGGACTGTTGGACGGGGTAAAAGGAGAAGGGTGAAGGGTGTTTGTTCCTTTGCTTTTGTCCTCTTACCCCTTTTTAAGCTTTGCTTTCTTATTGATAAGGCTTTATTCAGGTAGGTAGGTATAACATTTTATGTATGACTGTATAATCGTTGGCGCCGGACCTGCGGGTGGAACTGCTGCGTATCATTTAAGCAAGCGGGGACGTTCGGTATTAGTTATAGAAAAAGAATCTTTACCACGGTATAAACCTTGTGGTGGTGGAGTATCTCCTCAGATTGCTGAATGGTTTGACTTTGATTTTAGTCCAGCGATTTCGGTTAAAGCTGATACTATTCGCTTTACTTGGAAAATGGACGATGTTGTTGAGGTTGAACTACAAACACCAGAGCCAGTATGGTTGGTTCGCCGTGATGTATTCGACCATTTTATTATTCAGCAGGCTCAAAAGCTAGGCACCGAACTGCGCGATAACACTGAAGTAACGGGTATTGAATTTAAAAGTGATTACTGGGAAGTTAATACTAAAAATGGATGTTTCCAGGGTCGCTATATTATCGCTGCTGATGGCGCCTTTGGGCCAATGGCAAAATGGCTTGGTTTTAAAGATAGGTTACGTCGTCTAGCTGGTGCTTTAGAAGCTGAGGCGCCTGCTATTGTTGAAAGAAAAAATGTCATAGACCTAGAATTTGGCATTGTAAAAAACGGGTATGCGTGGAATTTTCCGAAAGCTGATGGTTATTCGATTGGTGTCGGTACTTTTATTGGTGGGCAAGCACAAAACTTTAAAAAAATCGTTGACGAATACGGCAAGAGCTTTAATTTAAATATTAGTACGTGTAAACAGTATGGTCATGCTCTGTGTTTATGGAACGGTGAACAAACTCTTCACACGACTAATGCTGTTTTAGCTGGTGAAGCTGCTTGTGTTGTTGACCCAATGACTGCTGAAGGTATTCGTCCGTCCATTTTTAGCGGACTAAAAGCTAGTGATGCTATTGATGATGCTCTTAGTGGTGATATCAACGCACTAGAAAATTACTCTAATATTATGAATTCTGAATGGGGCGCCGATATGGCATGGGCATCAAAAATAGCAAGCCTTTTTTACCGTTTGCCTCACGTTGGCTATAACTTAGGTGTTAAACGTCCTAGTGGTCCACAATTGATGGGCAAAATTCTTTGTGGACAACTACGTTATAGAGATGTTGCTGGTCGTGCTATTAAACGTTTAACTCCTTTTAGCGGTAGTTAGTTAGTTAAAAAATTGGTAGTTTTTGGGGTTGGGTTGCACCCAACCTACATGTATTAACTTGATATTAGAGTGTTAATCTGAAGTTAGATGCAATGTGATTATTTATAATTAATTTTGTGTATTTTTATTTTTAGAAAGAATATTTGAGATTAAGTGAGAGCAAAAATCAAAGCAGCCAGATATGACTCTAGCTGCTAAAAGTAACATTTAATTTTTCGCACTCATACCCAACGTGCGTAGTAATGTGTCGGGAATGTATCAATCGGCTAAATTTCAGAAGCGCAAAAATTTCGGCAATAGAGTGCCGTTTATAACACGATACAGTTTGTAAGCCTGTGGTTAAAACTAGTTGATTAACTCTATTGCTGAAAATTTACTCTTCGTCATCTTCATCTTCATCTTCATCTTCGTCGTCGATATCTGAGTCCTCTAACTGGGAACTCTTTTTATCGCCGTCAACTTGAATCAGATGAATATGTTTGTATCCAAGCTTAATTTCAAACTCATCACCAGGCTCTAAACCCATTGCTTTGGTATATGTTGCACCAATAACAATTTGACCGTTTTGATGGACACTAACACGGTACGTAGGTTCACGACCACGACCATCTTTGGGAGATTCTGGACTCAAAGGAATTCCTCGAGCCGATAGCAAAGCGTCGTAAAAGTCAGTCAAGTTAACTCGTACTTGACCACCTTTAGTAGTAGTGTAATAACCACATTGTTTAGCTCTTTCTCGTCTTGGTAAAGTTGAAAGCTCTTTGACTTTAGCAAGCAGGGCTTTTCCGGTTAATGGCGCGGTAGCTGTTTCACTCATTCGATTCAAATTATCCTATAAAGGTCTCCAAACGTTTTAACTGGGTAATGAAATACCACATATTGAGCCAATTTCAAGAAAGCACGGCGGCTCATATCCAAAGGTTACGGCAGATTCCTGCTTATGAAGAACTTTGAGACTTTCGTAGGTGAAGGTTTTCCTTACACAAAGAGAGTTCAAAAATATCAGCAGGTTTGAAACGCGGTAATACTACGGCATTTGTAACCATCATTCGCCATCGGTCAGAGAATTCTTTTCTACGACTGGCATTGATGTGGCAATTTGACTTCAAGCCAACAAAGGTAAAATCGATGGCTGAAAGATTGTGAGGAGGGGAGCGCTTAGTTCCAGAATTACATTCAGGAAAATTTGGCTCTTATTGATTCGATACCTGCTCATGTTCTATAACAGCTATGTTATAGACTTGCACATGGACAGGCTTTTAACGACTGCACTTACCCAAATCGAGAAACAAGTCTTAGAATGCGCGCATTCATTAACTCACTTCAAGACCGAACAGTGCATAGTATATATCGAGGGTATTGAGGTTATACACCTTTTTCTCGTACATGTAAAGACGATATTTTCACGTCTTTACAATTACGAATAAACAAAGCGGTAATATTCGCACTGTCAGGGCGATTTACACTCGATTTGTCACTCTGTTATTTTATATTAAATACTAGCATGGACTAATAATAGCAAAATATTTATTTAATTTAGAATTAAATTTACGATACACTTTATATATAAATTTCTACCTTTAGGGTGAGTATTGGCTACTCAAGAAATCAAAATTCACCATCTGATGCCTTACATATTTCGGCAACATGAGAATCAGCGAAGGCTAAATTCTTGGGTATTGGATGAGATATTGACTTGGAGGCAAGACAATTTAACAATTCTATATATCCAACAACTACAACCTTACGGTAGGGTGTTGATGTTCGCCTCAAATACGTGTTTGAACATATTTACATATTGGAGGGTTACGTGAGCCACGGGTAGTTCGGGTTAGTTTTATATAATTGAATCAGATTCTAAGCATATGGATTTAGATTTAATGGTTATACTTGGAAGATGTTCAAACCCATTGGAGGCGCTGCGCCTTTCATCTTAAGTGTGCTGTAATCAAGACATTTGCGGTTCTTCAGTACTTCATAGCAGGGATTGATGATGTTGAGTGAGAATAATAGCCACTGCGGCGCGTAATAGATATTAACCGAGTTAAATTACGATATATAGGATTTGTGTATATGGAAGTTATCTTTAAAATTATTCGACAAAAACCGAACTCCAAGCCTTCCGTGCAGGATTATTTGGTGGAAACCGAACCGGGAAATACAATCCTCGACTGCCTTAATAAAATTAAGTGGGAGCAAGATGGAACTCTCGCATTCCGTAAGAATTGCCGTAACACTATTTGCGGTAGTTGTGCTCTTAGAATCAACGGACGTTCGGCTTTGGCTTGTAAAGAAAATGTTGGCAGCGAGATTGAGTTCTTAAAATCATCATATGAAAATACAGCTACAACAAATACTTACGAAGGCAAACCAGTTTTAACAGTGGCGCCTCTGGGTAATATGCCTGTTATTAAAGATTTAATAGTTGATATGAACCCTTTTTGGGACAATCTTGAAGCTGTGGCACCATATGTTAGTACTGCTGGACGACAAGTACCAGAACGTGAATTTTTACAAACACCATCTGAGCGCGCACTTCTTGACCAAACTGGTAATTGTATTATGTGTGGCGCCTGTTATTCAGAATGTAATGCGCGCGAGGTGAATCAAAATTTTGTAGGGCCTCATGCGCTGGCAAAAGCATATCGAATGGTAGCAGACTCACGCGACAACGACACAGAAAATAGGTTAGAAAATTTAACATGCGATAGTAAAGGTGTTTGGGGGTGTACTCGTTGTTATAATTGCAACTCAGTTTGTCCAATGGATGTTGCTCCTTTAGATCAAATCACTAAAATTAAACAAGAAATTCTAGAGCGGAAACAAAAAAGCGATGGTCGCTCAATTCGTCACCGTAAAGTTTTAATTGATTTAGTCAAAAATGGTGGTTGGATTGATGAGCGTAAATTTGGGTTACAAGTAGTTGGGAATCAATTTCAAGACCTCAATGGTTTATTGAGTATTGCTCCTCTAGGATTACGAATGCTCAAGCGTGGAAAATTTCCCCTCAAATTTGAGCCATCTGAAGGAACACAACAAGTTCGCTCTTTAATTGAGGCAGTAAAAAAAGAAGAAGAAAGTTAGGAGTTAGGGTCAGGAGTTAGGGTCAGGAGTTAGGAGTTAGGGTCAGGAGTTAGGGTCAGGAGTCAGGAGCTAGGAGTCAGGAGCTAGGAGTCAGGAGCTAGGAGTTAGGAGTTAGGAGTTAGGAGTTATAAATAATTACTCAGCACTCAGCACTCAGCACTCAGCACTGTTTTATCTTGGGTCTTGGGGGATGTTTAGGGGTTGTCCTGATGCTCGGTCGTACACTAATATGTCCCATTGACCGTTTACTGTTGTCTCGAAAGCAATTCTACTACCATCTGCGCTAATAGTAGGATTGCGAACTTCTGCCTGCAAATTTGTCGTTAAATTGCGTGATTGTCGCGTTTCTCTATCGTAAATAAATATACCTGACCTTCCTTGACGACTTGCGGCAAATACGATGTAGCGACCGCTTTCTGTAACGCTGGGATGTGAGGTAATTGTGTCAAATGAATTTAAGCCTGGTAAATCGATTAAGAAGCGTGTAGCTGTATCAAACATGTATACATCTTGACTGCCTCTACGGTCGCTAGTGAAAACAATGTATCTACCTGATATTTGAGGATTTAATTCTGAAGCAAAACTATTTAGACCTCTGCCACCTGGGTCAAAAGGATAGCTTAATATACGTGGATATCCACCACATCCACCTAAAAAGCCTAAGCTTAACAATAAGGGTATAAAAATAGATTTATTTGTCATGCTTTTATGTAGCCATACTAGCCATACTAAATATTAGGGTGGATTGATTGGCGCCCCATTTGGAATATCTAGTTCAATATTTGGACCTCGGTCGAGTACTTCAATATCCCATTGACCACGTGCGCTAGTTTCAAATACTACATATCGTCCATCTGGACTAATGTTAGGATTACGCACCCAGCCGCGATAAATTGGGGTTAGAATCTGCGACTGTTGGGCAGCACGGTCGTATAGTCCAATAACGGGTCTACCTTGGTCGCTTGTAATATAAGCGACATAACGTCCTGTGTAGCTTAAACTCGGACTCTCAATAATTGTATCGGGTCGGGTTAAACGTGGGATACGAAAGAATTCTTGCTGTTGCAAATCGTATACTAGTAGTTGATGGGCACCGTTACGGTTTGAAATAAACGCTAAAAAACGTCCGTTACCGCTCAACGCTGGTTGTTCTTCGGTAAAACGACTGTTGAGCGATGTCGGACCTATAGGAATATTGTCAGAACTGCAAGAAGTAACAACTAAACTAAAAAGTAGACTCCAATAGATTTTATTTTGGAGCCATTTAGGTGCAAAATATAAGTTCACCTTCACTATTTTCCATCGGGTTCACGCTCACCTATTTAAATTAAAACAGGTCAGTGTAATATTACTAGCTCATTGGCAAATCGTCATCATCAAACTTATTTGGTCGCTCTGGTCTTTCTTTTGGTTGCTCAAGCGGTGTATAATCAGCAGTTGGTATTGATTCATCTATATCGAAATTATCTGAACGCGCTCCTTCTGAAGAAGGTCTTCTGCGTCTAGGTCTCGTTGGTGCAACATCATCGTTGGAACGAGTTTCTGGGCGTTCGGAACTGCTGCCACGACGTGAAGTTCTACGTTCTTCGCTAGCTGGGCTATCCCAATCTTCGTTATTGCCCCCCCTTGAAGAGCTTGAAGAATTCCAATCGTCGTCATCAAACCTTGGGGAAGTACGACCTTCTGTACGAGATGTTCTCTTCCGAGCGGGTTTATCGGTAGTTAAATCATTTCTATCGTTACTACTGCGACGCGATGTTCGACGTGAAGAATCTACGTCCGAATCTTGATAATCATCGTAACCGCTTCTAGGGCGCCGTTCGGAATTACTACCACGAATTCGAGGACGTTCTTGATATTCGTCGTCCTCATAATAAGGAAGTGGCTCTAAGTCCATGTCTACCCGTTCGGCTTTAGAAGTTCTACGATAACTTCCGTAGTTTTTACTAACAGGACGGTCTTCGTCAACAATTGGTGTATTGCGCTTTGCTTGTTCGGTTGCAATACTTCGCAAACGAATACTCTCATAAGCAAAAAACACTGTTGACCCTACAAGCATTAATTGACCAAATTGCAAAATCGGGTCAAGGCGCCAACCTTGAAATATTAATATAAACCCGCAAAGCAAACCAACTGCCGCAAAAAATATATCGTGGTCGCGCGCTAATTCTGGTTTAACGTTACGAATGAAATAGAGAGCTGCCCCAGCCACAGCCAGGAAAATCCCTAAAAAAGTAGCTGGGGTGGCGCCTACATTTACTTGAGCCAGAACACTGGCGCTTGTCAGCTCAAAAATTAGCATTATCTTTTACCATTACTCAAAATCTATGTTAGCGGCTTAATATTAAAAACTCTACTGTAACAAGTCACATTAACAATATATGTACAAGAGGCATCATGATTAGATACAGGACTTTCCCCTAATTTTAGAAGATTTTTTCCAAAATTAGGGGAAAGTAGAATCTGTCAAGACTTTAGACAATTTTAAGAGTCACGCTGACTCTCAAAATTCTAGCCGCGCTGGATTTTATCTTTTTGGCTGACAAATATCAATCCCACGGTTGCAGGAACCACGACAATCAATGTACCCGCAAGTAGACTCCAAAGAAAATTTGCTAAAGAAGGTGTCATAACTTTAAACCAACCTTTTATTACATACTTACTAACAATTCTAATAGTGTATAGCGTACTTGAAAAGGAGTAAAAGAAATTAACTGTACGAGTTTTGCCCATTTCACCTTCGCGCTAAGATGAAAGAAGTCTTAACAAAGCTTAAGGTTATTCAGTATACAACCTATGACACCTGTAGATATTACAACTTTGATACTTAGTCCGTTGTTAGGACTAATGATTTTTCTGTTTATTTTCCGTATAGTCCTGACGTGGTACCCACAAGTAGATTTAAAGCGCTTTCCATTTAATCTAGTAGCGCTGCCAACTGAAATTTTCTTGATTCCAACGCGCAAAATTGTTCCACCTATTGGTGGGGTGGATATTACCCCAATTATTTGGGTGGGTATCGTTAGCTTAATACGCGAGATTTTACTTGGACAGCAAGGGTTGTTGACGATGATGAGTTAGAGAGTGCTGAGTGCTGAGTGCTGAGTTTTTTGTCACTCAGCACTCAGCACTCAGCACTTTATACTTTGTTTTCGTTCATTTCTTGGACAAAGTTGGTGTATACCTCACCTTTGAGGAATTGAGGAGTTTCCATAATTTTTTGATGGAATCCTATTGTTGTGGGCAGTCCGGTGATAGCGCATTCACGCAGCGCGCGCTTCATTCGGGTTATGGCTGTTGGACGGTCGGGACCCCATACGATTAATTTACCAATTAGGGAATCGTAGTAAGGTGGTATTTGGTAGTCGGTATAAACGTGAGAGTCTATTCTTACACCTGGCCCACCTGGTGGAAGGTAGCCACTAATACGACCTGGCGCCGGACGAAAATCGTGGTCTGGGTCTTCAGCGTTTATACGGCACTCTATTGAGTGACCTCGAAGTAATATTTGGTCTTGTGTAAATTTTAGTCTTTCTCCTTGAGCTATACGTATTTGCTCTACCACTAAATCAACACCAGTAATCATTTCTGTTACAGGGTGTTCGACTTGAATACGGGTGTTCATTTCCATGAAGTAAAATTGTCCCGAACGGTCAAGCAAAAATTCAATGGTTCCGGCGCCGCTGTAATTAATAAATTGAGCAGCTTTGATTGCAGCTAGTCCCATTTTTTCGCGTAGTTCGGGGTCTAAAGCAGGACTTGGAGCTTCTTCTAATAACTTTTGATTACGACGTTGAATCGAACAGTCACGCTCAAATAAATGTACTACATTACCGTAATTATCTGCTAAGATTTGAAACTCGATGTGGCGGGGACGTTCGACAAATTTTTCAATATAAACACCAGAGTTACCAAATGCGGCGCCTGCTTCTCCTTGTGCTGCTAAAAATAGTTTGACAAATTCGCTTTCTGAATGTACCAATCGCATACCACGTCCACCACCTCCGGCGGTAGCTTTAATCATAACGGGATAGCCAATTTTTCGTGCAATCGCTAATCCCTCACTTTCTGATTCTACTAACCCGTCACTGCCTGGAACTGTTGGCACAGAAGCACGCTGCATCGTTTCTTTCGCCGTTGACTTATCCCCCATCAACCGAATTGATTCTGGTGATGGACCAATAAATGCAATTTTATGGTCAGCACAAATTTCAGCAAAGCGTGCGTTTTCTGAAAGAAAACCATAACCAGGATGAATAGCAGTGGCTCCCCTAGTCAAAGCTGCCGCAATAATATTAGGTATATTCAAATAACTTTTAGCACTAGCAGGTTCCCCGATACAAACCGCTTCATCTGCAAGTTGAACATGCAGCGCATTGCGGTCAACCGTAGAATGAACAGCAATCGTCGCAATCCCCATCTCCTCACAAGCCCGGAGAACGCGCAATGCTATTTCTCCTCGATTAGCAATTAATATTTTGTCAAACTTCATCTTTTAGCTTCAACAAGATTGAATAAATAGACCTACACGCTTTTTCATACCAGCGACCCAAGGGTTAATTCTAGATTATGACAGCATTTGAGCTTTATGCTGTCCACAATAAAAAATTAAGTATTACGAACTGCTTCACTACGTTAGCAGCATTTTAAAACCTTGCTGTAGCGCAAGTTAGTTTCACTCATGTTAAATTTTTTTTCACTCCCCTATCGCCATAACTAGATTTATGTGTTATATTCTCTATTTAGTTGAATAAGTTGAGCGGATGTGGCGGAATTGGTATACGCGCACGTTTGAGGGGCGTGTGCCTTTGGCTTGCGAGTTCGAGTCTCGCCATCCGCATTAAAATATTTTTCAATAATTTTTACATTGTAGAGACGCGATACATCGCGTCTCTACATTTTTTGGGTTTTTGTGCTTTTATATATATAGATAAAGTTTTGTAAAGAATGACTGCTATATTTACACCAACTAATAATTTAATAGTTCCCAATGCTTGGCATAGGTTATCTCCTAGTTGGGCAGGTACTGACGAAGCAATTCAAAAGGGTTTGCCTCATAATCAGTTGGCGCCTGCTTGGCAATTGTTGCTTTTGGGTGATGGTTCTCCGACAAGGCATTTACAATTGTTAACTGGCGAACCTACAGAGGTTGATGTCATTGATATGTCGTTAATTGGCATGGATTTGGATGGGGCGCCTGATTTAATTCAAGCTGTACCGGGACCGCGACTACGGCGCCAAGTTTGGTTACGCACAGCTAGTGGGCAACGTTTGGCATATGCAACTTCATGGTGGGAAGCTTCGCATGTGGATGAGTATTTACAAAATCGTTCGTTACCAATTTGGGCAAGTCTCGCACGCTTACGTACAGAACTTTATCGCGATGTTCAAGGAATTTACCTTGGCCACTCTCAAGCATTAGAGTCAGGTTTTGATATGCCTGGACCTTTCTGGGGGCGCCATTACTTGTTTTGGCATCATGGGCAACCTCTGACTTTAATTTACGAAGTTTTTTCTCCTTATTTGGCAAAATATCTCGGCTCTCCAAAGCTTTGATTGGTTTAATATTATATTTTTTATACCCGTTGATGTAGAGACGCGAGGAACATCGCGTCTCTACGGCGTTATGGTTTTTAATAGGTAGTAGATAATACATCAATGTAGATTATGAAAGTGTTATAAGTTAAGCAGTATTACTGTGTAAACGAGTAGGTGCTTTACTGTTCACATGATTAAAATTTACAGTTTCAAGCAGAATTTTGATATTAAACGCTTCTAATGGGTTGAATTCTGCAAAATCCAAGAAACCGGGTTTCTTGTTGATATGTTGTAATAAAAATGGCAATTTTCCGTAGAAACCCGGCTTCTGACTAATTTAAGCAATATTGATGAGGTGTAGGTTCCAATGGCACGGGTAAGTGTGTCTGTCTCGATGAAAAAAAAGAAACCGTCTTTGATACTGACGTTATCTTCTGCTGGATTACTGATTGGTGGTGGTATTGCTGGATACTGGTTGTTAACACAAGGAAAACCATTATCTAGAGATTTACCACCAGGAGCTACTATTATTCCTCAAGACGCATTGTTCGCTGTTTCGTTAACAACTGATGTTAGACAGTGGGAGCAGTTACGTCAGTTTGGAACTAGCGAGGTACAAGCAGAAATCGATAAAAATATAGTTCAGTTACGCGACCGTTTTCTTAGTAATAATGGTTACGATTTTCAAAAAGATATCCAACCTTGGGTAGGAGAAGAAGTAACTTTAGCGGTTCTGAATAACGTTGATAGCTCTAAACCACCTGCTAAACCTGTGGCTGAAAATATTAGAACTGCTAATAGTCAACAGTTAGTTTTGGTGTTACCAATTAAAAATGCTCAAAATGCTAAAACTGCTCTAACTCAACTTCAAGCTAAAAAAGGCGCCAGTTTAAAAGAACGCCCGTATAAAGGTATACCAATAAAAGAAATTGATATTAATTCTAATAACACAAGTGAGGATTTTGCTGTCTCGGTTATTGAAAATAAATATGTGGTTATTACTGATGATTCAAAGGCAATGGAGAAAGCAATTGATGCTTACCAAGCAAAAACATCGCTTTCTACAGTTCCTGGGTATGCGAATAATATTTCTAAAATTTCTAGCTACCAGCCTTTTGGTCAGTTTTATATAAATGTACCAACGAGTGCGAAAATTGCTAGCGCAGCTCCAAATCGTCAGTTTCCAGCTCAAGTGTTATCGCAATTGCAAAATAATCAAGGTCTTGCAGGAACAATTACTTTAGAGAGTGAGGGAGTTAGGCTTAAAGGTGTTTCTTGGTTAAACCCTAATAGTTCACGAGTGTTAAGAGTAGATAACAGTGCGGTGGAAATGCAAAATCGTGTCCCTGCTGAAACGCTGATGATGTTTTCAGGTGGGAATTTAGCGCGTGCTTGGGCAGATTATAGTTCAACATCGCAAAATAATCCTTTATCACCCATGCCGCCCGAGCAATTACGGAATGGCTTTAAATCTTGGGTTAATATGGATTTAGAGCGCGATTTTTTGAGTTGGATGAATGGCGAGTTTTCGGTATCGGTGATTCCTACTTCTAAAGATGGTCAAGAAGAAGCTTTCCGCGCAGCGTTAGTATTTATGGTAAGAACTAACAATCGTCAACGCGCTGATGCTGCTCTTAAACAGCTTGATGAGGCTATGCGTAGTCAGTACCAGTTTAGAATAGAAGAGAAACGAGCATTGGGTAAGCCGATTATTAATTGGATTGGACCATTTGGTACTTTAACTGCCAGTCATGGATGGATGGATGATGATGTTGCTTTTATAGCATTAGGGGCGCCGATTGCTGAGAAAATTTTGACTACGAATCAATCGAATAACTCGCTCGCACGCACTCAAGCTTTTCAAAAAGCAGTTCCATCAGAACTGAATCCAATTAACGGTCAATTTTTCTTAGATGTGGAACGCACCTCTAAAAACTTTCCGTTGCCTCCTTTGTTTCCTAACCAGCAAATATTTTTAAACGCTACACGTTCGATTGGAGTAACGAGTGCAGTCAGTGATAACCGCAGCAATCGTTACGATATATTTATCTCGCTTAAAAAAGGTGCAAAGCCGGCGCCGTTGCCTAGTCCGACTGTAAAACCGTAAACCAAAGACCCAATACATTTAACAAATCGTCAGAAAAAGTTAGGATTTAAATAATAGAATAAACTGTTCAGGAATTGACTGGAGAACACGTTTTATGAATTTTGTCAATCTGGTTGTCCTCCAGAACTGGCTGGACAATGCTTCTTTTGCAGTTTTGTTTATTACGATGCTGGTATATTGGAGCGGCGCCGCGTTTGGGAACATACCCTTTTTACCTGCACTGGGGACTGCGGGGATGGCGATAGCGAATTTATGCATGGCAACGTTGTTAGGAGCGCGATGGATTGAAGCGGGTTATTTCCCTCTTAGTAATTTATACGAGTCGCTGTTTTTTTTGGCGTGGGGTATTACTACGGTACATCTTATCGCTGAAAATACTAGCCGTAGTCGTTTGGTTGGAGTAGCAACGGCGCCTGTAGCTATGGGTATTACAGCTTTTGCAACATTAACTTTACCGTCTGAGATGCAGAAAGCTGAACCTTTGGTACCTGCACTCAAATCTAACTGGTTAATGATGCATGTTAGTGTAATGATGCTAAGTTATTCAGCGCTAATGGTTGGTTCGCTGTTGGCAATTGCATTTCTTGTTGTTACAAAAGGACAAGATATTCAACTTCAAGGTAGTTCATTTGGTGGCGGCGGATATCGTAGTAATGGTTATCGTTTGCATAAAGCTGGTGAGCTTGTAACGGAACCAGATGTTAGTAGTGTTGCTGATAACAATGGCTATGCGCGTTACAAAGGCAGTAATAATAATGGAAATGGTTCTTCAGCAGTTTTAAATATTGTTGCGGCTGATACTCAAGCAGTAACAGCATCAACTTTATCACCACAGCGTTTAAGTCTTGCAGAAACATTAGATAATATTAGCTACCGTGTCATTGGTTTAGGTTTTCCTTTACTAACAATTGGTATTATTGCAGGCGCCGTTTGGGCAAACGAAGCTTGGGGTTCTTATTGGAGTTGGGACCCTAAAGAAACTTGGGCTTTAATTACTTGGTTGGTATTTACTGCTTACTTACATTCGAGAATTACACGGGGTTGGCAAGGTCGGCGCCCTGCTATTTTAGCAGCTAGCGGCTTTGTGGTTGTGTGGATTTGTTATTTAGGTGTAAATTTGCTGGGTAAAGGTTTACATTCTTACGGATGGTTCTTTTAATATTTGTAGGGTGGGCAGTGCCCACCTTACTTTTTGAAGTTTATGTTAACTTGTGATTTTTATATAAATAATAGATATATTTAAAGTAAATGTTATAGATGTCTATGGATAATGAATTTCATCGATTACATCACTATGAAGTTGTATCTATAAATACAGAAAATCTAGATAGCTTAGATGTATCAGATACCTTCAAAGTGATTCAACTGTTAGAAGCAATCAAAGAGCTAGTTGGGTTAGAAACAGCAGAGTCTTCATTATTTGATAAAGGTATTGAGTGTGAAGTATTACGCTTTCGTGCTAACAGTTGGAGACGTGGAAAAGTCAGATTATCGTTGGAATTTAGACCTGATGAAAATGAATCACCGTTAGAAGATTTTGCTAAAGAGCAACAAGATGCAGAAGTTCATAAATGATAAGTAATAAACCTCTCTTCATCCTCTCCTCCTCTGTGTACTCTGCGTCTCTGTGGTAAAAAAATTAAATTCCTGACTTTTTTAAAGTCAGGAATTTAGAATAAAGTAAATGTATACACAGTAATTCAAAATAACTAATGGTGTGGACTTCTTTACATGCAGCAATACATCGAACTATTCGTGTGCGTAATTTACTTGCACCTCGACAAGGTTTACTTATAGCAGTATCTGGGGGTCAAGATTCGTTATGTTTATTAAAGCTTTTATTAGATTTACAATCAAAATGGGAATGGCGCCTAGGTGTTGTTCATTGTAACCACTGTTGGCGCCAAGATTCAACGGCTAACGCGCAGCATGTGGAAGAGTTAGTAAACAGTTACTCAGTACCTTTTTACCTCGAAACTGCTGATAAACCTGTAAATACAGAGGCAGCAGCGCGAGAATGGCGTTATCAAGTTTTAACTCAAGTAGCACTTCAACATAACTACGTCTGTGTTATTACAGGACACACAGCTAGCGACAGAGCCGAAACTCTACTTTATAATTTGATGCGCGGTACAGGCGCCGATGGTTTACAAGCTTTAACATGGCGGCGCCAATTAGCTGATAATGTACAATTAGTGCGTCCATTGCTTGAAGTTACTCGTGAAGAGACGGGTCAATTTTGTCAAGATTTTGATTTAAAGATTTGGGAAGATTCTACTAATGATGATTTAAAATACGCTCGTAACCGTATTCGTAAAGAGCTATTACCGTATTTACATCAAAATTTTAATTCTCAAGTCACGTCAAATCTTGCCCAAACTGCTGAATTATTACAAGCTGATGTTGAGTATTTGGAACAAGCAGCACGAGAGTTACGAGAGCAAGCAATAGAAAGTCAATACCCAATTAAATTAAATCGTCGTATTTTACAGAAGGCGCCACTTGCTTTACAACGAAGGGTAATGCGTCAAATATTACTCGAAATTCTTCCTCAGTCTCCTAATTTTGAACATATAGAAAAATTAATTGGGTTAATAACGGCGCCAAGACGTTCTCAAACTGACCCTTTTCCTGGTGGTAGTATTGCTTTTGTTGAGGATGATTGGATTTGTTTTGGATAAAATGATAAAACCACGCTCGTCACAAAGAACACAAAGAGAAGAGAATGATTAAAGATAGTATACCTAATTATATTAATGGGGAATGGGTTGCATCTAAAGCTACTAACCACTTAGAAGTTTTTAACCCAGCAACGAGTGAAGTTATTGCGAAAGTACCTTTATCTACTGCTTCTGAAGTGAATGAGGCAGTAACCGCAGCATCAGAATCATTTAAAACATGGCGCCGTGTACCAGCTACTGAGAGAGTGCAGTATTTATTTAAATTAAGAACTTTATTATTAGAAAATTTTGATGATTTGGCTTCTACTATAACAACTGAGTGTGGTAAAACGCTGGCAGAGGCAAAAGGAGAAATGCAACGTGCGGTTGAGAATGTGGAAGTTGCTTGCGGTATTCCAATAATGATGCAGGGTGTTAATAGCGAAGATATTGCACGCGGTATTGATGAAATGATGATACGGCAACCGCTTGGTGTGTGCGCGGTTATTTGTCCGTTTAATTTTCCGGGGATGATTCCGTTTTGGTTTTTACCTTATGCTATCGCTTGCGGTAATACCTATATCGTCAAACCTTCAGAAAAAGTGCCGTTGACGATGCAAAAAATATTTCAGTTACTTGAAAAAACAGGTTTGCCCAAAGGGGTTATTAATTTAGTTAATGGCGCTAAAGAAGCTGTAGACGCTATTCTTGATAACAAGAGCATTCGGGCAATTAGTTTTGTTGGTTCTACACCTGTGGCGAAATATATATATAGTCGTGGCGCCGCAAATGGAAAACGAGTACAGTGTCAAGGTGGAGCAAAAAATCCAATTATTATTTTGCCTGATGCTGATATGACCATGACTACTCGCATTGCTGCTGATAGTGCTTTTGGTTGTGCAGGACAAAGATGTTTAGCTGCTTCTTTAGCTGTGACTGTGGGTTCTGCGAAGCAAACATTTACCGAAGCTATTACTGAAACAGCGATGAAGCGAGTTGTTGGTAATGGTTTGGAACAGGGTGTGGAAATGGGACCTGTTATTTCTGTTGAGAGTCAACAGCGTATTGAAGCTTTAATTCAGAAAGGCGCCTCAGATGGTGCAAAATTACTAGTTGATGGACGCCAACCACAAGTTAGCGGTTATGAAAACGGCTACTTTGTGCGTCCGACGATTTTACAAGACGTTGATCCAAATTCGGAGATTGCGAAGACTGAAATCTTTGGGCCAGTATTGAGCTTAATTCATCTTAATACAATAGATGAAGCTATATCGTTCGTGAATAGTGGTCAATACGGAAACATGGCTTGTTTATTTACTACTAGCGGAGGCGCCGCACGCAAATTTCGCTCTTGTGCAGAGGCTGGTAATATTGGTATCAATATTGGTGTTGCGGCGCCGATGGCTTTCTTCCCATTTAGTGGTTGGAAAGAAAGTTTTTTTGGTGATTTACACGGACAAGGTAATCACGCAGTTGAATTTTTTACACAAACAAAAGTTGTCGTAGAACGTTGGCGTGAAGATTGGGAGCGCCAGTTTTGATACAATCTTTATAAATTTATTTTATAAATCAATTACAGATTTATTTAATATAAAACCAAGCTAATTGTTATGGTTTAACAATTTAGTGACTCGTGATGTGCTAATTGGTGTTATGCTGTTAATAGGATGGAGATTTGACTCATCAGGGTGCAAAAAAAACGCAAAGCTGTTTGCTTTGTGAATTAAATGCCCAATCTTCAGTTTTAATAGGGCTTTTTCCAGGGTACATTCACTATTTAATTTTGTTAACAAAGGCAAATTATAGGTTTAATTGCATAGTTGTGGAATGGCTGTCTCCAGCCGTTCCTAAACATATTTTTGTATAAATTCACACATTAAATCTACGCGACCTTTACGCAACATAGCAGGGTCTAGACGCTCTGTTGTATTGCATGTCAATAAAATGACTAATTTTTGCTGAATTTGAATACCACCTTCATCGATAACACTTTGATAGAGTGTTCCGTCGAGTAAGCTAAGAATATGTTCGGTTTTGTTATTATACTGAGCAACTTCTGATGCACGATTTTGCGCTAAGTTATCGGCTTCATTAATAATTATACAAATGCGTTCTAAGTACGTGGGTGGAACGAAGTTTGTAATGGCATCGTGGTCTAAAATAAATATTACATAACCAAGTGGTACTAATATTTCTTTGGCAACAGCTTGTGTCCATGCTGTTTTTCCTGTTCCTGGTTCTCCATGCACTAGAACCGCTAGCTGATTTTGGTTTAAAACAGTTTGTTGTACGGTATCAGTGAAATTTTGAATACCTGAAGGAAAGGTACGAATTGGATATTGACTTTGGACTTTGCCTACACGACTTTGGTATCCACTTAGCATTACCGCTAAGTCATACGTCGCTTTGTTGATTAAAGGCGCCAAAGTTCTGGCCATCAAAGAATAATGGCGCCGTCCACGGTCGTATGGGTCAATTTGTAACCAAACGTCATACTCTGACCAGTAAGCGTAAACGGTGTTGAGAACATCAAGACGTTCCCAGCTAATAAATTTCTCTGGTGGAAAATAAAAATCGCGCTCTGAGTAGTATTGTGTGATAATATCGGGACGACCAAGAATTTCTAAGCTTCGCAAAACTGTTATTTCTTGCAAACGATTCAAAACGTAATCGATAGGGATACTATTGCGACTAACAAACTGGATGATGGGAGTTTCGGTACTTAAAACATCTTTGTAACGATGGTCGGGTGTTAAAGGTTGGGGGGTAATAAAATTCCAATACTTCTCAAACTCCGCACGGGTATAATCGGAAGCTACGTTTAAGATGTTTGCCCACCAACTGTAATCTCGTCGTCCTAAAGCATCAGCGTAAAAGCTTGCTAAATTAACGCTCCTTTGAGTTAACTCCTGTGTATCGTTCCAAAGCACTTCCCAAAAATACTTAACGTTAAAATCACGGTTAAACGGTCTCCAACCACTAGCTAGCAGGTTGTGACGATTTCTATTTTCGGCAGAGCCGTCATTGCCTCTAAAATAATCAAAATCCATACTTCAGTTTTATAACACTGATGGAGCTAAATTGGGGATACAAGTTTACATAACTATTTAGCGATTAAACCTTATAGCTAAAAGTAGACCACATTTTATACAAATTTTTTCAAGGATAGCTTTTTTTAAGCGATGTTTACAGGAATATTGACTTGTCTTAGACTTGAAGCAAATATTATATGCTACAAATCTCTATGTATTACATTATAATACATAAATTGTGGTATGAGTAGGTGGTAATGATAATTTTTAATAAGTAAGGTGGGCATTGCTACAAAGATTGATTAGAAAAGGAGCAATTTCTGTTAAAGGTAAAATTTTTGCTTTTGGAACTGCGGTTATTGCTGCTTTTGGCATAGTTGAACAAATTGCGGTACTTGGTTCTTGAACTATTGTAAAACCACCATAAGCTTCAATTTTAGCTAGTCCTCTGGCGCCATCATGATTTGCACCAGTTAAAATTACACCAATGACTTGTTCGAGGTAAGCGTCAGCTGCTGTTTCAAATAGTACATCAATTGAAGGTCTAGCATAACAAACAGGCGCCTCGGTTGACAAGGCAAAATGACCCAATTCGACAAGTAAATGATAATTTGCAGGGGCAAGATAAATATTTCCAGCAACAATATTTAGTTTATCTTCTGCCTCTATAATTGGCAATAAACTATATTGTTGTAAAGCATTAACTAATTCACTGGCTGAAGATATGTGACGATGTTGAACTATTGCTATAGCTATAGGCAAACTTTTTGGAAAACCCGATAAAATTATTGAGAGTGATTGTAAACCTCCTAGTGATGTGCCAATCACTGCTAATTCATATTTCATAACGTCACCCTCCGAAAAAGTCGTTCTTGAGCATCTAATGCTTCATAATCTGATTGATGAATTGTGCCAAACAATGATTCATGCCTTCCTAATGCCAAAATACCAAATCTTCTTAGGCTGTTATATAATAGTTCGTGAACCTTGTCTTGTAGCTTTTTGTTAAAGTAAATTAAAACATTGCGGCACAAAATTACATTAAATTCATTGAAAGACGAATCTGTGACTAAGTTATGTGCGGAAAATACAATATTTTCTTTCAAGGAAGGCGAGAACATGGCGCCATCATAAGCTGCGGTGTAATATTGGGAGAAAGCTTGTTGACCTCCTGCTTGTTGATAAAGTTGGGTATACTCTTGCATTAAGCGCAGGGGATAAATACCGACTTTTGCCTTGTGTACAACAACCTCGTTCATATCAGTAGCGTAGATGCGGCAGCGGTGGTATAGTCCTTCTTCGAGTAGCATTATTGCCATTGAATATACTTCTTCTCCAGTAGAACAACCAGCGTGCCAAATGCGAATAAATGGATAGGTACGTAATAGGGGAATAGCTTTTTTTCTAAATGCAATATAAAAGCTAGGGTCACGGAACATAGCAGTGACGTTTACCGTCAAATTTAATAAAAAACGCTCTAAACAATTTTTATCGTGTAAAAGTCTATCTTGAAGACTAGAAACTGTGGTTAAATTTTCTGCTCGAATTACATTCCAAATACGACGCTTTAAGGAAGCCATTGCATAATTACGAAAATCAAAACCGTAATAAAGATATAAACCTTCTAGCAATAGTTGAACTTCAATGTCTTCTAGCTCATTTGGACGTAATGGAAACATAAAACAGTGATGAGTGCTGAGTGCTGAGTGCTGAGTTGGGAGTTGGGAGGTTAGGAGTTGGGAGTTAGGAGTTGGGAGTTAGGAGTTAGGAGTTAAGAGTTAATTTTTTCTTCGCACTCAGCACTCAGTACTCAGTACTCAGCACTCAGCACTCACAACTCATTTATAGAGCCAAACTCTCAGCAGTGATAGTAACTGTTGAGTATCAACGGGTTTAGTAATATAATCTGAGGCGCCTGCGTTGATGCATTTTTCTCGGTCGCCTTTCATTGCTTTTGCGGTTAAAGCAATTATTGGTAAAGCTTTGAATTTGTCTATAGTACGTATATATTGCATTGTTTCATAGCCGTCCATCCCTGGCATCATAATGTCTATAAGAACAAGTTCAATATCGTGAATTTTTTGAAGCATGGAAATACCGTCTTTGCCGTTTTCTGCATAAACAGTTTGCATTTGATAACGCTCTAATAAGCTAGTAAGGGCAAATATATTTCGCACATCATCGTCTATGATTAAGATTTTTTTACCTGTTAGTATTTGGTCTTTTTGTTGTAACTGTTCAAGCATTTGGCGTTGAGGCGCCGATAAATTTTCTTGAACTCGATGTAAAAATAAAGCTGTTTCATCTAATAAACGTTCGGGTGAACGCACGTCTTTGATGATGATAGAATCACTAATACGGCGTAGTTCGCCTTCTTCTTGGGTCGTTAATTCTTTTCCTGTGTAGATAATAATTGGTAGGTAGGTTAAGTTAGCTTGCTGTTTAATTTGCTCTATAAGCTCGAAGCCGCTCATGTCTGGTAGTCCTAGGTCTAAGACTAAACAGTCAAAGTGACTATTTTGTAAAGCTGACAATGCGTCTCTACCTGTACCAACTGCCTCCGTACCTACATCGCTATTGCTAATAAGTTCTACAAGACTTTGGCGTTGGGTAGCATCGTCCTCGACAATGAGCAAATTTTTGACTTGACGTTCAACAAATTCTCGAATTCGACTGAAAGCATTTAATAGAGAATCACGATCAATAGGTTTTTGCAGGTAAGCTATTGCTCCTTGTTGTAAACTTCGTTGCTGCCCTTCATCTATACTCATTATATGAACGGGAATATGACGAGTGTTAGGGTCATGTTTGAGACTGTCAAGAACTGTCCAACCATCCATAACAGGTAGACGAAGATCAAGCATAATCGCTGTAGGTTTATACGAGCGTGCCATTGCTAAACCAACATCGCCGCGTGTTGCTACTATAACTTTAAAATCTTGCTGTCGTGCTATATCCAGTAAAACGCGGGCAAAGTTAAGATCATCTTCGATTATTAATAGTAAATGTTCTCCGGGTTGAATATTTTCTCGGTCATCTTCAATTGCTTGCTCACTTAATAATTGTGTTTCATTAATTACTGTTGGCTCGGTTACTTGTGTAGCCGCAACTGTTATCGTATTTATAACATTAGTTGTTTGATTGCCCTCGCTGTTACCTGGAGTAAAAGATTGATTGGAATAAGACTGGGGTAAATAAAGAGTAAATGTACTACCCTTACGTAACTCGCTAACTAAGCGAATTTCACCTCCTAGTAAATGAGCAATTTCCCGACTAATCGATAATCCTAAACCTGTACCATCGTATTTACGGCTAGTAGTACCATCTACCTGTTGAAATGCTTCAAAGATTATCTGCTGTTTATCAGGTGCAATTCCTATACCAGTATCGGTGACAGCAAATGCAATCACGCAGTCACTACGGTTCAAAATTTCTTTATTTGAACTCCAGCCAGAAGTAGCTAATGATACATTTAAACTGACACTACCTCGCTCAGTAAATTTAAAAGCATTTGATAAGAGATTTTTGAGTATTTGCTGTAGTCGTTTTGCATCAGTAAAAATAGCACGAGGCAAATTTGAGCCAAAATTAATACGGAAGTCTAGTTTGCGGTCAACTGCTATTTGGCGGAAGGTTATTTCAATATGCTGTTGTAAATCTCGAAACAATGTTTCATGAATTTCTACTGACATCGTACCCGATTCAATTTTGGCTAAGTCAAGAATGTCGTTTATCAATGCTAGTAAGTCATTTCCCGCAGAGTGTATAGTACGGCTATATTCTACTTGTTTTCCTGTTAGGTTAGCTTCGCTGTTCTCAGATAGTAGCCCTGATAATATTAGTAAACTGTTTAGTGGAGTTCTTAGTTCGTGAGACATGTTCGCGAGGAACTGCGATTTATATTTGGAAGTCATTGCCAATTGTTCGGCTTTTTCTTCTAAAGCTTGACGGGCTTGTTCTATTTCGTTATTTTTGCGCTCTACTTCTCGGTTCTGTACTGCGAGCAATTCGGCTTTTTCTTCTAATTCTTCGTTTGTTTGCTGTAATTGCTCTTGTTGACGTTTCAATAATTCTTCAGATGCTTTGAGTGATTGTGCTTGTTGTTCGAGACGTTTGTTAGTTTCAGTTAGTTCTTTTTGTTGAGTTTGCAATTCTTCTGCTAGGGACTGCGACTGTTTGAGCAGTTCTTCTGTTCGCATACTCGCAGAAATTGTGTTCAGTACGATAGCGATACTTTCGGTAAGTTGGTCTAAGAAAGTTAGATGAATTTCGCTAAAGCGGTGGAAGGATGCTAGTTCAATAACGGCTGTAACTTGTCCTTCAAATAATACTGGTAAAACAACGACATTTAAAGGTGTAGCTTCGCCCAAGCCTGAACTAATTTTTATATAGTCGTTGGGTATCTGAGTTAATAAAATTCTCTCTTTTTCTAAAGCACATTGACCTACTAAACCTTCACCTAAAAAGAAACGATTTGACAGATTTTTGCGTTCACGGTAAGCATAGCTGCTGATTAACTTCAAAAAGTGCGGGTGATTTTCCGCTGCTTCCATTAGATAAAACAATCCTTGTTGAGCAGTAACAAGCGGCGCCAGTTCAGATAATATCAACTTAGAAACAGTTTCTAAATCGCGCTGTCCCTGCAACATACGGGTAAATTTAGCCAAGTTAGTTTTAAGCCAGTCTTGCTCAGTATTTTTACGAGTTGTACCCCGTAAATTAGCAATCATCTGGTTAATATTATCTTTGAGTGCGGCAACTTCTCCTTGTGCTTCTACGGCAATTGATTGAGTTAAATCACCTTTAGTAACAGCCGTTGCTACTTCAGCAATTGCACGGACTTGATTTGTTAAATTTGCCGCTAATTCATTGACGTTATCTGTTAAGTCACGCCAAATACCTGATGCACCGGGAACTTTTGCTTGTCCACCTAATTTCCCTTCTATTCCAACTTCGCGCGCAACAGTTGTAACTTGGTCGGCAAAGGTAGCTAACGTATCAATCATTTCATTAATTGTTTCCGCTAGGGTTTCGATTTCGCCTTGAGCATCTAATATAAGTTTACGTTTTAAGTTCCCATTTGCTACTGCCGTTACAATTTTGGCAATACCTCGCACTTGTGCCGTCAAATTACCAGCCATTGAGTTAACGTTATCCGTCAAATCTTTCCAAATTCCAGCTACACCAATAACTTGAGCTTGACCACCTAATTTACCCTCAGTTCCGACTTCACGCGCGACACGAGTTACTTCTGAAGCAAACGAGTTCAGCTGGTCAACCATTGTGTTAATGGTATTTTTTAAGTGCAGCATCTCTCCTTTAACATCAACGGTAATTTTCCTTGACAAATCACCACCAGCAATAGCCGCTGCTACCTCAGCAATATTACGTACTTGTCCTGTCAAATTACCAGCCATTGAGTTAACGTTATCCGTCAAATCTTTCCAAGTACCGTCAACCCCACGGACATATGCTTGTACTCCAAGTTTGCCTTCTGTTCCAACTTCACGTGCGACACGGGTTACTTCGGAGGCAAACGAGTTAAGTTGGTCAACCATCGTATTGATGGTGTTTTTCAACTCTAAAATTTCACCTTTGACATCAACGGTAATTTTCTTCGACAAATCACCAGTTGCGACTGCTGTTGTCACATCGGCAATGTTTCGCACTTGGTCAGTTAAACTTCCTGCCATGAAGTTTACGCTGTCGGTTAAATCTTTCCAAGTGCCAGCCACACCTTTTACTTCTGCTTGTACTCCTAGCTTACCTTCGCTACCTACCTCACGCGCGACTCTCGTCACCTCACTAGCAAACGAGTTAAGTTGGTCAACCATCGTATTGATGGTATTTTTTAACTCCAAAATTTCACCTTTTACATCAACAGTGATTTTCTTTGATAAATCCCCAGTTGCGACTGCTGTTGTCACAAGAGCAATGTTCCGTACTTGGTCAGTTAAACTTCCTGCCATGAAGTTTACACTGTCGGTTAAGTCTTTCCACGTACCCGCAACACCGGGAACCTGTGCTTGACCTCCAAGTTTTCCTTCGGCGCCAACTTCACGCGCGACTCTTGTTACCTCACTAGCAAACGAGTTCAACTGGTCAACCATGATATTAATGGTATTTTTCAGTTGTAAAATTTCACCTTTTACATCTACGGTGATTTTTTTAGAAAGGTCACCTTTCGCAATAGCTGTTGTGACTTCAGCGATGTTGCGTACTTGTGCCGTTAAACTACCTGCCATAGAGTTTACACTGTCGGTAAGGTCTTTCCACGTACCCGCAACACCTTTGACTTCGGCTTGTACACCTAGCTGACCTTCGGTTCCAACTTCGCGCGCGACGCGGGTTACTTCCGAAACGAAGGAATTAAGCTGGTCAACCATTGTATTAATGGTGTTTTTTAACTCTAAAATTTCCCCTTTAACATCTACAGTAATTTTCTTTGATAAGTCGCCATTTGCAACCGCAGTTGTCACAAGAGCAATATTTCGCACTTGCGCGGTTAAACTGCTAGCCATGAAATTAACTGACTCAGTTAAATCTTTCCAAGTACCTGCTACACCCCGAACTTCTGCCTGTACTCCTAATTTACCTTCGCTGCCCACCTCGCGCGCAACGCGAGTTACCTCACTAGCAAATGAATTAAGCTGGTCAACCATCGTATTGATGGTGTTTTTTAACTCTAAAATTTCACCTTTGACATCAACAGTAATTTTCTTCGACAAATCACCATTAGCGACGGCAGTTGTTACCTCAGCGATATTTCGTACTTGAGATGTCAAGCTACCTGCCATCGAATTTACACTATCTGTCAAGTCTTTCCACGTACCCGCAACACCTTTAACATCTGCTTGTACGCCCAATTTACCTTCGGTTCCCACATCACGGGCAACCTTCGTTACCTCACTAGCAAAGGAGTTAAGCTGGTCAACCATAGTATTAATGGTATTTTTTAACTCTAAAATCTCCCCTTTGACATCAACAGTAATTTTCTTCGATAAATCACCATTTGCGACGGCAGTTGTCACATCCGCAATGTTGCGTAGCTGTGCTGTGAGATTGCCGGACATTAAATTTACGTTATCAGTTAAATTTTTCCATGTTCCTGCTACACCAGGAACTTCTGCTTGTACACCTAACTTACCTTCTGTTCCAACTTCGCGCGCAACCCGTGTTACCTCTGAAGAAAAAGAATTAAGTTGTGTTACCATTGTATTTACAATGGTAGCTGTTTGCAGAAATTCTCCTTGTAGTGGTTTACCATCAATTTCTGTAGGGACGGTTTGTGATAAATCACCGTTTGCAACTGCTCTAATTACACGTGTCGTTTCTGCTGTTGGTTGTACTAAGTCGCTAATTAAAGCATTCACTGAATCAATCGAACTTTTCCAGGCGCCTCTAACATTGCCAATAGACGCGCGCTCAGAAATTTTACCTTCTTTACCAACAACAGTACTGACACGCTCTAACTCCATTGCCATACGTTCGTTCATCTCAATAATGTCATTGAGAGTGTCAGCAATTTTTCCGGCAACTCCAGTGTGGTCAAGAGGCATTCGTGAACTAAAGTTGCCTTTCTTGACTTCTGCAAGAGTTCTTAATAGCTGTTTAAGGTCAAGACTATCTGTGTCGCTAGCGCTTTGTAAGGTCGTCATTGTTGGTCAATAAGCTCAATATATTTCTAATGCCTAAGTTTTAGAACAGAAATTTTATTTAGATAAAGTACGTAAATACGTTTAAGTTGCAACCCAAAATATTTTTTATATTATCTATTTAAAACGGCTATTATCACCTCTACCTTTAGATAATGCAAATTCAGATAATATCTATCAAAAGGTAGATGCTTATTTTTTTAATAACATAAATTTTTATTAAGCAGTGTTAAGAGTTCATAATAATATTAACAAAAGATGTAAAAATAACTCCACCTTCTTGATAATTATCAGAAGATTTGGAGTATTTTTAATTTGAAAGTTCTAATGCAACACATTAGCCTTGGGATTTTTTCTCTAATTTGTCAATCAAATTAATAACGTTAGCTTCGATTTGTCCTAAAGCTTCATCTACACCAGTTTTATCGATATCGTGGACTAACCAATACTCTATATTATCAACCCACTGTGGAAAGCGTTCGGTCATGAGTGGACGGTGTTCTTCTTCATCGATAGCGATGACTTTGGTAAATGACTGGAAATCTTCTAGCAGGGCACTTTGGGGAAAGCGTTCTTCATCAAGTAGTATAATTCCTTTTTGCGCTAGTGCTGTTTTGGCATAGTGAGAAATGGCGCCAACGTTATTGACACCACGTTCTAGTGCCAAACCGCGTGAGTCAGCTTGCCAGTTGAGTTTATGTTTACGCGCGAGGTAGTTGAACAAGTGTTCTGCAAAGCGACTACGGTAGTAATTACCCGTGCATAGAAAAAGAATAGTTTGCATTGTTATAACAATTATAGATATAGAAAGAGACGTGATATATCACGTCTCTACATTAATGTAACTCAGTACCATCTTTACGGAGCAGATATCTATCACTAATTAATTTGATTACTACTCGTCCAATTTCTGGATGTGTTCTTTCTTGTACTGGTTGAATTATTACTCCTTCCATCATACAACTTGGACAAAGAACGCTGTCTTTATTGTTGAATTGTGATACTGTTTCCCAACTATAGGCGCCTTGGTAAAGCAGAGGTACTGTAGGAAGGGAGTGTGAGTTACAAAATTCGACAAATTCATCGTAGTTCAGGAATTCACTACCACGACGTACTGCAAATAAGACAATCGCAATTTTACCGTTGCTTAAACTATATTTAATGTCTTGTACACCATATATTTCTCCAAAGACTTGGGTGTTTACTGGTAATTGTTGTAAAGCTGGGTTTTCATGGTATGCACGAATATAAACTAGATTTTTATTGGCTTCGCTATTTTTCCAAAAGTAGTTGTGACTGCCAATTTTAACCACTCCCTCATCATCGACTAAAACAGTGAAGTTTGTGCCGTGTACTTTTTCGGTAACTACGACTTCTTCTCCGTCAACGAATACATCTTTATAGCGTTTGATGTTTTCAGGACTTGGAAATTTATATTGTCCAATATGATTTTCCATTTCTCCACTCATTCCACGTGGAATAGGATATTCATATTTAGTCACACCAAAATGCTCGGTATAGTCGTCACCAATTTGACCTGTAAAATTGGCGCCAACTCTTATCAATAAACCTTCAGAAAAAATTCCTCGCAGTTTTGCCGCACGTAGTTTTTTTGAGTAATAGCTGCGAATTCCAAATTCATCTAAATACTGCTCTGGAATAACGCTATCGATAGGAAAGTAATATGCTAAATCGCCTACTTTAAAGTTACCTTTGGCTGTAATAACTTGATATGCCATTCCTTCAAAGAGAGCAATATCTAATCTATCAGCATTGGGATGATGCTTAATTTCACTAATTTTTACAACTTCAACTTTTAAAATACTCATATTATTTTTTACCACCACCCACACTTGATAAATTTCACTATGTAATATAATTGTAGTATAAAAATAAAATCTGTCAAGTCAGCTGAATTCAGCCTAAAGACAAGCTTTTAGAGTCTACTCTCATTCTTGCTAGGTATGTATTACAGGTGAAAAGATTATATATTGGTTAACTTAAGATTAAGAGGGAATAATGAGTGCGATGTTTGTTAGTTCTGATGATTGGGTGGAAATAGGAACAAGACTAGTTTTAGCCCTTTTTGTTGGATGCATTATTGGTTTGAATCGACAAAAAGGTGGTAGAGCAGCAGGAATGCGAACTTTTATGTTGGTAAGCATGGGGTCTGCACTGTTTGTAATGATTCCTTTACAAGCTGGTAGTGATATTGAGAATGCAGCCAATGCGCTAAGTAGGACAATTCAAGGTGTATCAACTGGTGTAGGATTTATAGGCGCCGGATTAATATTACATGAATCACCCAGAGAATCAAAATCGCTAAGAGTGCGGGGACTGACGACGGCAGCATCGATATGGCTTTCGGCAGGTTTAGGAGCTGCGATAGGTTGCGGTTTATGGCAAATGGCTTTGCTCGCAGCTTTTTTAACTTTGGTAACGCTGAGTGGAGTTAAGCGTTTGACGGAGTTTTTGAAGTTTTTGGCTTCGAGGAAGAAGTTGGCAACGGATAGAACGGATGTAACGGATAAGCAGGTGAATCATTAAAAAATTTAAATAATCGTCACAGGTAGTTCATGCCGAGTTGTTAGGCTGGATTAAAGAAATCTTAAATTTATTTTTATGTGCGATTCTTTACGCTTTGGTGTTGTTTAAATGGCAATAGGGGGCGGGTTTACGAGATTTTTGATTTTTAATCCGGGATATGGGTTAACCCGCCCGTACATCTGTGTTTCTTGATGTTTAGGTCATAAATTTAGTTTGTATGCGTATATTTTTCAAGTTTCGGCGGTCTATATTAATAGGTCTTTTTATTAGTTTTCTTTTGAGTGGTGTATTGTTGCCATCAAATTTCGCTTTTGCGGTTCCTGCGGATTCTCTGACTCAGGGGGTACGCAAAACGGTACTGGCGAATGGTTTAACTGTACTTACTAAGGAAGTTCATACGGCGCCTGTAGTTAGCGCGCAGGTGTGGTATGAGGTTGGTTCTCGGAATGAGAAAGCGGGTGAAAATGGGATTTCTCACCAGCTTGAACATTTACTGTTTAAGGCTACTACTGCACGTCCGGTGCAATTTGGGCGCTTGTTTAGCGCTTTGGGTAGTCAGTTCAATGCGTTTACGAGTTATGACGAAACGGCTTATTTTGGTACGGTGCAGCGTGATAAGTTGCAGTTTTAAAAGTTTCTTCTTGCGTTTATCTTTAATTTTTCTGACGGTAAGACCTATTCCTATTGTTAAAATTCCCCAAGGAATAGAAGATTCAGGTATACTGACTTTTCGATATTCTATTGGTGTGGCGACTAATAAATTACCTTGTGCATTAAATATTTGGTCTAGAGAATTAACACCATTATCAAATATAGTTACTTTGGAAACTACTTTACCTCCTGTGCTTGTAGGGCAACCGTTAGGTGCATTGTTACCAACATAGCGTTGCGGTTCCCATAATAGTAAAAGATTACATGCAGCAGTCGATATGTTATTGCTAGTTACTACTCTTTCTAATTCGGGTTTATCGCATAACCCATTCACAATACTTGGGTTAATGAAGGGGCGAACGTCAAGGTTTACTGCGGAATTTCCTTTGTTAAATGAGTAAAAACTGGTACGTTGAAAAGCCGAGCTTTTTTGTTCTAAAAAGATAGTCTCTGTGTCTTGATTGGGTAATGCATCTGATAACCGGACTTTACAATTTGACATGGTAATGAGCGGAATATTGGGATTATTTGTGACTTGCTGAAAGTTATTAAATAAACCTGTAAACCAGCCTGATACTTCTTTGACTTGCGTTTCTAATGGGGGTGGCGTGAGGACTGATGCTGTACTGGGTTGAGATAATATGAATGTTGATGCTAAAATACTAAGGCTACAGGCTTTTAACTTATTCATACTTGTCTATTTGTTTTTATTTAAATTGTTTATATATTACTGCATAGGCATTCTGACGGCAAAAGCTACCTAACTATTGGCGCCAGTCTTAAATCTCTTATACTCTTCTCTCTGTGGTTTGTGTGACTCTGTGGTAAAAAGAATGACTTGAAGGAACAGGCAGGGATGCCTGTTCCACAAGAGGGGATTATACTTTTTTGAGGCGTTTTGCTTTTGTTAGGGCGTTTTTGGTTTCGATTTGTTGGATGGCTGCTTGCCAGACTTCATAACCGTTGAGACTGAGGTGTAAGCCGTCGGTTGTTAGTTCTTGACGGAGGTTGCCTTGAAAGTCGGTGAACCAGTGGTGAATGTTTAGGTAGTTGGCGCCTTCTTGTTTGGCGATAGTTGAGAGTTTTTGGTTGATATTACGGATGCGGGTGTTGGGTATTGTTGGTAGGCGTGTTGGTAAGATTGATTGAACGATGATTTGTGTCATCGGATGTTCTTCGCGCAGACGGCGAATGATGCGGCGATGATTACGTAATATTGTTTCGTCTGTGGCGCCTCGACGCAGGTCGTTTATTCCTGCCATGAGGTAAATTACGTCGGGTCTTGTTTTGGAGAAGGCTGATATTCTTTTTAATACGCCTGCTGAGGTGTCTCCAGAAATTCCTTGATTTAACCATAGTTTCCCTGAAGGTAGTTTGTCTTTAGGGAACCACATGCTTAAGGAGTCTCCGACTAATACGCTAAGACGATTATCTCCTTGACCATCTGACATTGCGCGCGCTTCTAAGGCTAGTAGTCCTTTCCAGTCTTCGTAAGATAGCTGACTTTTTCTACCATCGGGCTGCTGGGTTGATCTTACTGATGCTAGTCGAGTATAAATTGTGCCAAGCCTTAAGGCTGCTAATCGTTGGTAATATAGTTGACTTCCAGATAATGGTCTAGTGGCGCTGGGCTGCGTAATTCTACTAGGCGCCACTGAATTACTTGGGTTACTAACTGGGTTACTAAATTCAGGTGCGGAATTTTCGGGAGTTGCAAGTGGTGGTAATTGGTTTTGGGTGGCGTGGGACTGCTGCGACTGCGAACCAACGTTGATGTCTATAGGTAATGGTGCATCTTGTTGGGCAATTGACAACTGAGGTAAAGCTGATGTGGGCACTGCCAATCCTGTCAACACTCCCGCTGCTAACAGATATACATCCTTCATCGCTTTATCTCCCCTCTTAAATAATGAATATATTCCCTAATCTCAGCCTATAGCGACTGATTTCAGGAAATTTCTTTGAATACTAATTTATTATTTTTATTTACACCGCCTCCAAATGTAAAGCCAGCTGCATGTGATACTTTTCACAAACTCTTTAAAAAAGCCTTGTTAGCTTGAATTGTTTGTGTGATTTTTAGCCAAGCTTCAGCGGATAATGCGGACTTTATCAAGATTAACATCTTCCACCACTCAAGCAAATACTCAGAGCTATTACTTTGCTGTATTTGATCGATGTAATAATTTTGCCACCAATCTGGGGCATATTTACTGTTCCAACGCTTTTTCCAACGACGGCGCCAACGCCAAAAAACCTGAGAAAAGTTTGCCCCAGCAACAGGTGGGGGAGGAAAATCGGCGTAACTGATAAATCTACTGAGATTAGCACCATGAACGTAAGCTACGTAGCAATAACAGTCAATTCGCTTTATTTCCTCAATTTGAATGTTGAACATCATCGCGATAGCTTCCTCTGTCACAAATCGTGCTAACGGATGTATAAAAGGAGACTTATAGGCAATTTTGGATACACGAATTGAGGGTGCTGCGACCCTGATTGTTGTTACCATAGGTATATGAGTCCCTTTGACAAGGGATGTGCTTGATTGAAT
This sequence comes from Calothrix sp. PCC 7716, assembly GCF_019977735.1. Classification (GTDB taxonomy): domain Bacteria; phylum Cyanobacteriota; class Cyanobacteriia; order Cyanobacteriales; family Nostocaceae; genus Dulcicalothrix. The sequence goes on from NZ_AP025018.1 coordinate 10,547,363, forward strand.
ATTTATAGCTACGAGTGAGATTACCGACGCATATAAATGTTGTCGGCAACCTGACTAGCTTGGAAAAAGGCTATTTATCTATAAATTGATAGTACATCTATCTTACCTTATAAATTCCGAAAAAATCATAAAAATTAGTATAAATATTCTATTAAAATTTTAAATTAATCATCGAAACGATACTGGCTGCCTTTTACATAGTCTTCATTCAGTTCAAAACTAAGCCATTGGCGCCGTAGTGTTTCGGCGACAAAGCCTGTAGTGTTGGAGCCTGCAAAGGGGTCTAGCACGATGTCGCCTTCCGAGGTGAGGAATTTGATAAAAAATTCTGCGAATCCTGACGGGTAGCGTGCCGGGTGTGGTTTAATATCGGCTTGTTTACAGCGTTTTAAATATGGAGTGTTAGATTCGGTGTTGGCAAATTCGAGTAAATTCGGTGGAATGGCGCCTTCATTATCTTTTTGAAATTTGGTTGAAATATCATGACCACTGGGACGTAGTTTGGCTTTGTACCCATTTTTGAGTAAGTTTTTCATACTCTCGCTGTATGGTTTGAGAACTTTACGATTATCTGCTCGTGGGTTGGGGGTTTTTGAGAGCCACCAGACAACATTTACTGAGTCTTTAACGCGAATGCGCCGGACATTGACCCACTCGGCTGGTGTTGGCAAGCGTGCTGGGTTGTAATGAAAGAATTCTTGTGCTAAATAGAACCCGACTTCTCTACACAGTTTTACTAATAGTTCGTATTGATAAATACTGCGTATTGGGTTTCCTGGAAGATAGGCGCCGCCTAAATCTAATACAAAAGAGCCGTTTTCAGCTAAAACGCGCTTAAATTCGTGGGCAAAGGGTAAGAACCATTCTATGTATTTTTCCGCACTTTCATTTCCATATTCTTTCTTACGTGTTAATGGAAAAGGAGGTGAAGTTAAAATTAAATTTATACTGTCATTTTGTATTGATTGAATTAAATTCAAGCTGTCACCCAGGTACATGGCGCCGTATGTTCGGGTGTAATATGAATTTAGTTGAAGTGTAAGATGCGATGCTGTAAAGTATGTGTCCAATCTGATTTCACTTATTGCGTCTGCAAATCGGAATATAACGCATAAGTCAACCAAAATACAATATGTTTGTGCTATTTGTAATACTAGTCAAGCCTCTTGTCGTGTTGAACATACATCTGTCATGTTGAACATACATCTGTCATGTTGAACGTAGTGAAACATCTTTGTAAGTTTGAAGATTAATAAGATTCTACGCTACGCTCAGAATGACAATTGTGTACAAGACAATTATATACCTGTTAGTACTTGGGATAGCTCTTTGGAAAGGTCTACGTTTGATTCTTCTTGTTTGGTAAATAAAACTCCAGCTAGGAAGTAGTAGTCACCTGAATAAAATGCTGTTTTTTTGCTACGCATTTCTTCAATGTGGTTTTTGACTTTTGGTTCTGAACTGTAGTAGCCAAATTCGATAGGTAATACAGTAAATTTGTTAACTGAGTAACCGTTGGCTTTTGCTTGTTCTATGGTGCTGATGGGATTAGAATAGCTAGATACTAGTACTAAAACGTTTTCGTATCCTAATGTTAGCAGCTTGTTTGTAATGGCGGCGCCGTCGGTTCCACCAAAAAGTAATGGCATATAGATGTCTTCGTCTGGTGCGGGTAGATAAGGAGGGTTAGAGACGAGACATTCAGATTGACTTTGATTTGATTCAAACAGGCTAGAGTTATCTATTATATATTTGTCGGTTAGGCTATATTCGTCAATAGTTAAATTCGCTGCTTTCCATGCATCGGTATTTAACTCAAATCCATGTATTAAACCTGCAAATTTATTCCGTAGTAAAGAGCAAATTACAGGACTACCATCACCTGAACCAAATTCAACTATATATTTAAAGTTTTGACGGTTTCTTAAAACGAAGTTCTCTAAACAGTTGGAGTAAAAGTTAGATTCTTCTGGGCAGTAAAAAATATCTTTCATGATGTTAGGGGTTGGGAGTTAGAAGTTAGAAATGTGGAAACGTAGGGTGGGCACTGCCCACCTTACTAAAGGGTTTCAGCTTGGCGGATTGATTTGACGACTGATAAAGCAGCGCGGTCGCCCATTAATTTTTCTTGGTCATATCCAAGTAGTAGTTCCCATGCGTTGTTGGGATAAAGTTCTGCTAGGGGTAATGCCACATCGTCGAGCATCCATTGACCGTGACGTTCGTCTTCACGAATGTGGAGTTCCCAGTAACCCATTGCTGCATCTGACAAATTAAGTCTTTGTGCTGCGGTTAAATAATTACGATATGCGCTGGGACCTGCTACCTCGAAGTACGTTAAGGCGCCTGAATAACGAAGGTAATAACGTTTGCGTTCTGTAGTTAAAAAATTATGATTTGCACATGCTAAAACTTCCCAAGGAACCAAGTCGAAGTAAGCTTCTGGCTCGGTATTCAAATCAAATTCATTAAGCATAGCCGCAAAAAATGTTGAGTGTTTACGGTTGAAGCGACCATTACCGTATTCTTCAAGCAATACTTTCACTAATGTACATTGAATGGGGTTTGCTGTGCCGCCAAGAATGCGTGATAAACGACTACCTTCGACTAATCCATCAAATGAGCCTATAGCAAGTAAATGTTTATATCCTTCAACGCTCATTTCCTCACGAATGTAACGACTTCCTTCAGAAATTTCTGGATTTAAATCATAAGCTACGCGGTCAATTAATGCTTGCTTGACATCAACTTTTTGTAATGACTCAACATCTATTTGTGCTAACTCCCATTTTTGCCAAGCTGTCTCTATGCTATTGCGAACTTGCTGCAAGTACAAAGAGCGTTCGTTTTCGTAATTTTGTAAATCATCGTACCAAAAAAGATACAAACGATTTATTCTGTAAAGAATTCGCTGAAGGAAGCGATGTGCTTGATAGTCTTGGGCGCCATCATATGCGGCTGTTAACGCTGTAGCTAAAGCGAACTCGAATTCTTTCGCAATGTCAGGGTTTATATTTAACTGCTTGTCTAAATTTTCAACAGCCAGTAACTGCACAAACTGCTTTTCGGCAATGTCGTAGTTGTCACTGGGCGCGGTATTCTCTTGTAAATATCGGTTTTTTCCCTCGGAGTCAATGCGAGGTAGCTCAATTGAAATACTTTGCATGAAATTAGTGGTGCTTTATAGAAGCTGTAAAATTTATTCCCTTAACACTAATTACATTTTCATTTTGTAGCGCTAATTACCTCTCACCTTCGCCATAAATACCACTAAGACTAAAGTATGATAAGAAACAAATAAAGTGTAACTATTGTAACAGTTTTTCTTTGTTATACAGACGCAATAAATCGCGTCCGTACTGTTTGTATGTAATATTTTTTACATTATTCTGTTTTCTAAATATCTATAACTAATACAAATTTATCGTTTACTTAAAACATTAAATAATATTTGATACTTCGTTAATTATGGTCAGGCTAAAGTAATAGAGCAATTGTTTTACTACTTTAACTTTACTGAGGTTTTATTATTGTAGGTTGGGTGGAGGAACGGAACCCAACATAGAAGATTACAGGTAGTGGTTCGTGTCAAAAGTTTTGGGTTGTTGGTAGTAAGGTGGGCATTGCCCACCATACAATTGTACGCTTATCCTACACCCCAGAATTAATGACACGAACCAGTAGTTGGGTTCCGCATTTGCGCTCCACCCAACCTACAAATGCGATGGGCCGACGGCTTCGATGGCTGCTTCTAGGGCGATGGAGATGTGTGTCCAGTGTGTGCCGCCTTGGCAATATACTATGTAGGGTTCGCGTAGTGGTCCGTCGGCGGAGAATTCTAGGGTGCTACCTTCGATGAATGTTCCTCCTGCCATGACTACTTGACTCTCGTAACCAGGCATTTGGTCGGGGATGGGGTCGAGGTAGGAACCGATGGGTGAGTTTTGCTGGATGGCTTTACAAAAGGCGATTAGTTTTTTGGCTGAACCTAGTTTAATTGCTTGAATTACGTCGCGACGCGGCGCCATTGGGGCTGGGTTGACAGGATAGCCTAGTCTGTCAAATACGTAACCAGTAAGGTGAGTACCTTTCATTGCTTCTCCCACCATTTGCGGCGCCAAGAATAATCCTTGAAACAGCAATCTTAGCTGGTCAAAGGTGGCGCCTCCTTCACTGCCAATACCTGGTGCTGTGAGACGACATGCTGCCATTTCTACTAAGTCGGCACGTCCTACTACATAACCCCCAGCGGTGACTATGGTACCACCTGGGTTTTTAATTAAAGAGCCTGCCATTAAGTCAGCGCCAACGTGCGTTGGTTCTTGTGTTTCGATAAATTCGCCATAGCAGTTGTCAACAAAACAAACTGTGTTGGGGTTTTGTTGTTTGACGATAGTAACTATTTTCCCGATTTCTTCAACTGATAAACTTGGGCGCCAAGAATAACCGCAGGAACGCTGGATAAGAACAAGGCGAGTGTTTTGTTTTATACCTTGGCTCAAAGCAGACCAATCAATCGTCCCTTCAGATGTTAGATCCAATTGACGATAAGTTATGCCAAACTCTATAAGGGAGCCTTGAGAGCTACCCCGTAAACCAATGACTTCTTCTAAAGTGTCATAAGGGGCGCCTGCTACGGCTAGCATTTCATCACCAGGACGAAGCACACCAAATAAGGCGCAAGCGATAGCATGAGTTCCCGAAACAAACTGTACCCGCACTGCAGCTTTTTCGGCACCCATGACTGTAGCAAAGACTTTATCTAAAGTTTCGCGCCCAATATCATCGTGTCCGTATCCTGTGACACCTGCGAAATGGTGCGACCCAACACTATAATCGCGAAAAGAATTTAGCACTCTAGTCAGATTTTGCTTGACTGTTGCGTCAATTCCAGAAAAAATCTGTAACAGTGCCTGTTCTGCGTCCCGCAGCTGCTCCAAGCTGTTCATTAGTCCCTCATTCACAATAAATTTACTACTTTGTGGATTTCTAGCGCATGGCAGATAAAAGCTATGCTCAATATAGGTACGCTGAACCTGAACAACAAATTACTTTGTTTTCGCGCTTTTAAATCCCATTTAGGATACTGCATGACAATTGCTACATCAACCAAATCCGGACTTAATTGGGTCCACATTTTATTTTTCTCTAGCTTGCACGTTGGTGCCTTGTTCGCTCTACTTCCGAGTAACTTTAGCTGGCAAGCAGTCGGCGTATTTGTGTTCCTTTATTGGCTAACGGGTTGCCTTGGCATTACCCTTGGATTTCACCGTTTAATTACCCACCGCAGTTTTCAAACGCCCAAGTGGCTTGAATATTTTCTCGCTTTTTGTGGCACCCTTTCATGTCAGGGTGGACCCATTGATTGGGCTGGTTTACACCGCATCCACCATTTACACTCTGACCAAGAAAAAGACCCGCATGACTCTAACAAAGGTTTTTGGTGGAGTCATATCGGCTGGATGTTTTATAGGTCTCCTGCCTTTGCTGATGTACCTCGCTTCACAAAAGATATAGGCGAAGACCCAGTTTACCAGTTTTTGCAAAAAAATATGATTTTGCTTCAGGTCGCTCTGGGCTTAACTTTACTAGCTATCGGTGGGTGGTCATTTGTTGTATGGGGTATTTTTGTTCGCCTTGTACTTGTATGGCACTTTACTTGGTTTGTTAATAGCGCTACTCATAAGTTTGGTTACAAAACATATGATTCTGGCGACCATTCCACCAACTGTTGGTGGGTTGCTTTACTAACTTATGGTGAAGGTTGGCACAATAACCATCATGCGTACCAGTACTCTGCTCGTCACGGTTTGGAATGGTGGGAAATTGATTTTACTTGGATAGTTATTCAAGTTTTACAAATGCTTGGTTTAGCAACAAACATTAAACTGGCGCCGAAAAAGCAGTCAGGTTCCGCAGCATAAAATAATCTGCTTGCAATCTATCCCCCGCTTTATCAACGGGGGTTTAAAATGTCGCGAAAATTGCGATTTTATTGATATAATCCAAATCGCGACCTTAACAAAACTTTACTCAAGATGTTACAAGTTAGGAGTTAAAAGTCAGGAGTTAGGAGTTAGAAGTTAGGAGTTAAAAGTCATAACTCAGCACTCAGCACTCAGCACTCATTACTCATAACTCATAACTCTTGATTGTGGGGAGTTTTTCATAATTTAGTATTCATGACAGTATCAATAGTTAAGAGCGAAGAGTCTCGCAAAAGCACTCAGACTATCGTCCCTGATAGTTTTGGTCAAGATAGCCTAAAGCTAAAGCATATTATCAAATCCATCCCGCGCGAGTGTTTCCAAAAGGATAGTCGCAAAGCATGGACGGGGGTGATTATAAATGTGCTAATGGTGGCTTTGGGATATGCAAGTTTGGTAGTTTCTCCTTGGTATCTTTTACCACTTGCATGGATTTTTACAGGAACTGCACTCACAGGCTTTTTTGTAATTGGGCATGATTGTGGACACCGCTCATTCTCAAACCGTCGCTGGGTTAATGATTTAGTAGGGCACATAGCATTTTTACCGTTAATTTACCCATTTCATGCTTGGCGTGTTGGTCACAATTATCACCATAAACATACTAATAAGCTTGATTTTGATAATGCTTGGCATCCAATTAGACCAGAGATGTTTGAAAGCAGTAGTCCAACATGGCGCCTAATTCTGAAAACGTTTTTAACAAACAAATTGTGGTGGGTCGGTTCTATAGGTCATTGGGCGTTGATACATTTTAACGCCGAGAATTTTCTAGAGAAAGACCGTCCTAAAGTTAAATTATCAGTTGCAGTTGTAACAATATTTGCGGCAATAGCTTTTCCAGCGTTGATTTTTACAACTGGAATTTGGGGATTTGTGAAATTTTGGCTAGTGCCTTGGTTAGTTTATCATTTCTGGATGAGTACTTTTACTTACGTTCACCATACGGCGCCGGATGTACCATTTGAAAATCGCTGGAAGTGGAACGAAGCAATTGCTCAGTTAGCGGGTACTATTCATTGTGATTATCCAGCCTGGGTAGAGTTTTTGTGTCACGACATTAACGTTCACGTACCACACCATATTTCAACAGCAATTCCTTCTTATAATTTGCGGAAGGCCTACCGCAGCATTAAAGAAAATTGGAATACGTATCTCCATGATGAATGTCGTTTCTCATGGTCTTTAATGAAGCGGTTGACTGATGAGTGTCAGCTATACAAAGAAGATAATGGTTATCTAACTTTTAAGCAGTACGAAGCTGGTAAATAGACAATATCTTCTGAGCAAATATACCCTAGTCATTCTTGTGGAATATTGTGGAATATTGTGGAATATTGTGGAATGGGCATCCTTGCCCGTTCTTTATCCAGGGCGGGCAAGGATGCCCACCCCACAAGAAAAATATAAACTAACAAAAAATACATGACACAAGCACAAACCCAGACACAAACACAAACACAGACACAAACACAAGCACAAACGCAACCACAAACACGAGTAACTTATACTAAGAATCTTGGTTTTAGAAAAAGACTCAATCAGCGAGTTGATGAGTATTTTGAATCGAATAATATTTCAAAGCGCGATAATGCTGCAATGTATTTTAAGACAGCAGTGATTTTAGGCTGGGTAATTGGTGCTTGGACTTTTACATTGTTTGGACCAGCAGTTATTTGGGTAAAAATAATTGGATGTATTGTATTAGGAGCAGGAATTGCTGGTATAGGTTTTAGTGTTGGACATGATGCCAACCACGGTGGTTACTCAAGTAAAAAATCTGTTAATAGATTTATTGGTTTGATTTATGATGTAATAGGTCTTTCCAGCTATTTATGGAGATATCGCCATAATTATCTTCATCATACTTTTACTAATATTTTAGGTCACGACGTAGAAATACATGGTGACGGATTGGTACGAATGACTCCTGTTATGGAGCATAAGCCTTATCAAAGGTTTCAGCATTTATTTGTATCATTTATTTATGCGATTATTCCGTTCTACTGGTCTTTAGCTGATGTACACATAATTTTGTTTAAGCGTAAGTATCATGACCATGTAGTACCTGTCAATTTTAAAGAAATATTTACTTTACTCGTAGGTAAGGTTGTTTGGTTAGGAATTTTCTTTATAATTCCAATAGCTGCAGGATATACTCCGATTCAGGCATTTATTGGATTTAGCATTGCTTACATGACTTATGGTTTGTTGATATGCAATGTATTTATGCTTGCTCACGTCTTGGAACCAGCAGAATTTGTTGAACCTGACCCACAGTCTAATTGTGTTGATGATGAATGGGCTGTTTCACAAGTTAAGACAACTGTTGATTTTGCACCAAAGAATGCTTTCTTAAATTGGTATTTAGGTGGTTTGAATTACCAAGTTGTTCATCATTTATTTCCTCAAGTATGTCACATACATTATCCTAAAATCGCTCCCATTTTAGCGGAGGTTTGCGCTGAGTTTGACGTGCAGTATTATGTTTACCCAACTTTTACCGAAGCATTAGCAGCAAATTACGGTTTATTGAAAGCTTTGGGTTCCGGCGCCAATAGTACTCTTGATTTAGTTACTCCATAACTTTGTAGGTTGGGTTTTGCTATACGCTCCACCCAACCTTGCATTTCTACGTAGATAATGTCAAGATATCTAGCAAATAGCTTGATTGACCAATTAGTGGCTAGTAGATGATGATAGCAACGCAAACAAGAGTAACTTATGCTAAAAATATTGGTTTTAGAAAAAGACTTAACGAAAAAGTTGATGATTATTTTGAATCGAAACAAATAGCGAAACGTGATAACCTTGCAATGTATTGGAAGACGGTAGTTATTTTAGGATGGGTAATTGGTACTTGGACTTTTATTCTTTTTAGTCCATCAATACTGTTGATTAAATTAATTGCATGTATTGTACTTGGGTTAGGAATTGCTGGTGTTGGTTTTAGTGTGGGTCATGATGCAAATCACGGTGGTTACTCAAATCATAAATCTGTTAATTATTTAATTGGTTTGATTTATGATGTAATTGGAATTTCGAGTTATCTATGGAAATTTAGGCACAATTTTCTTCATCATACGTATACTAATATTTTAGGTCATGATGTTGATATTTATGGAGATGGGTTAGTGCGGATGACTCCTCACTTAGAAAGGAAGTGGTACCACAAGTTCCAGCACATATATATCAATTTTATATACATGTTTCTTCCTTTCTATTGGTCTTTTAGTGATGTTGAGATAATTTTATTCAAGCGTAAGTATCATAATCACATAATTCCTATAAATACTAAGCAAATACTTATACTTTTAACAGGTAAAGTGGTTTGGTTGTGGCTGTTTATTGGACTTCCTATTTGGTTAGGATATAGTTTTATTGAGACAATTGTTGGATTTTGTATTACTTACATGACGTATGGTTTAATGATAGGTAATGTGTTTTCGCTAGCTCATGTTTTAGAACCAGCGCAATTTATTGAACCATCACCTCAATCAAACCAAGTTGATGATGAATGGGCAATATCACAAGTGAAAACAACTGTAGATTTTGCACCTGAGAACGCTTTTATTAATTGGTACGTTGGGGGTCTTAATTATCAAGTCATCCATCATTTACTTCCTCATATTTGCCATATTCATTACCCAAAAATAGCTCCTATCTTAGCTGAGGTTTGCGCTGAGTTTGATGTACAATATAATGTTTATCCAACTTTGGCACAAGCACTAGCAGCAAATTATAGTTTACTAAAAACTTTAGGTTCCGGCGCCGAAAGTAATCTTGATTTGGTTGCTTCGTAGTTGCTTCGTAGGTTGGGTTCTGCTATCGCTCCACCCAACCTACTGCTTAACTATATGTGCAAAAAGAAATATTTGAATAATTGAGTTATTATAGTTTATTCGGCGCCTAATAAGTGTGTGATACGGCTATGTTTATATACAGCTTTACCAGAAATTTATAATAAGCATACTTTGATGTAAATAATTCAGATGACTTATAGGAAATGGTATTTGTCATTTGACCAATATAGTGCTAATAATACTAAAGGCTAATTATATTTATCAAAAGTGTGAACGATTGCAATTTGCTTTCTTTTCACGTTTGAATTTTACGAACAGCAAAATCAAGTGACAGATACAATAATTTCTTCCAGCAATCAACAAGGCTTAAAGTCGCCAGTAGAAACAACTCTCCCTTTCACTCTTGGAGATTTGAAAGCAGCAATTCCAGCAGAATGCTTTCAACCTAGTGTTGTGAAATCGATGTATTATTTCTTTCGTGACATTGCAGTTATAGGACTACTTTATGCAGTAGCTTACCATTTTGACTCTTGGCTATTTTTCCCAATATTTTGGGTAATGCAAGGGACAATGTTCTGGGCACTATTTGTTGTCGGACATGACTGCGGACACCAATCTTTTTCTAAGTATAAGTGGCTGAATGATTTAATGGGTCATATTTGCCATACACCAATTTTGGTACCGTATCACGGTTGGCGAATTAGCCATCGCACTCACCACAAAAATACGGGTAGTCTTGAAAATGATGAAAGCTGGTATCCTTCGAGTGAGTCAGAATATAACGAGTCTGGTTTTATCACTAAGCTTGGACGACACTATATATTTTTGCTAGCGTACCCAATTTACTTGTTTATGCGCTCTCCTGGTAAAACAGGTTCGCATTTCCTTCCCAGTAGTTCCTTATTCAAGCCAAGTGAAAAGTGGGATGTTATTACTAGCACTGTTTGTTGGAGTGCTATGGTAGGTTTATTAGGATTCTTAACTTACCAATTTGGCTTCATATGGTTTGTTAAGTATTATTTGGGGCCTTATTTAGTATTTGTAATTTGGTTGGATTTGGTCACATTTTTACACCACACTGAACCTACTATTCCTTGGTATCGTGGTGATGAGTGGACTTTTTTGAAAGGCGCCATTTCTTCAATTGACCGTGATTATGGTTTTATCAACAACATTCATCACGATATTGGGACTCACGTCGCACACCATATCTTCTTAAATATGCCGCATTACAATTTGAAGAAGGCTACTGCGGCTATTAAACCAATAATGGGTGATTACTTCTTCGAGTCAAACGAACCAATTTGGAAGTCACTTTGGCGTTCTGCGGCTGAGTGTCATTTTGTACCTGATAAAGGTAACAAGGTTTATTATACTTCGCACAAGCTAAAAGCTTCTACACAGGAGTAAATTACCTCCTTCTTGTAGGGTGGGCATTTTTGCCCGCCCTTAAATTTTAACTAAAATCTTCCGTTGCCTTGAACGATGTGTTTAACTGTTGTTAGACTTTCGAGGTTAATGATTCCGCGTCGGTGTCCTTTTTGATTTGACATTCCTAAGAATACAGCGTCACTACGAGATGTGTTGCGCGAAAAACGTGGGGATGCGTTGACGTATGTGGAAGCACTATTTACACCAAGTGCAAATTGCCGACTTTCTTGATAAGATTCTGTCACAATGCAGTCAGCATGTCCACTACTGTATTGATTTATCCAGTTGATGGCTATTTCTAAGCTATCAACGAGTTTGAATGCAACAGTTTTGTTTAAATATGGATTACCCCATTCGTTGTCACTAGCAAGTTGTAGTTGTCCAAAAGCTGCCGTTAGTTCTTCATCACCTTTAATATCAAAACCTTTTTCTTTCAAGCTGTTGAATAGAGTTGTTAGTGATGATGGTAAAGTTTGACGGTGTACTAGTACTTTTTCTATAGCGTTAACTGGGTCTGGTTCGCTAGAGTGACTATCTACAATTATTCCCCTCAGCATTTCTAAGCTGCTGTTGAGTGACCAATATGCATAGCAGTTACCCATTGCTGATTTTAGTACAGGCGCCGTTGAAGTACGCACGACTTGCTGCACGAAACTTGGACGTCCATAAGGTATTACCAAATTTAAATATTTGTCTTGGGTTATTAAATCACGTAACGAGGCGCCGTGTTCACTGGTTATTAGCTCAATGCTTCCAACTGGTAAACCTTTATCTAAGATGGCATTTTGCAGGACATCGACTATTGCAGCATTGGAATGACTCGATTCGGTACTGCCTTTAAGAATAATGCTATTACCTGTTTTAATACACATCGCAGCAGCAATGGCACCTAATTCTGGAAATGCCTCATAAATAAAAGCGATTACACCCAATGGCATTAAATGCGAATAAGTCTGAGAATCATCAAGCTGATAGTCAGCAGTTCTGACACGTCGCAAAGGGTCGGGTAACTCTCCTAAACGCTGCAAAATATCAACTGCTGCTTCCAAACGTTCTGGAGTTAATTTTAGCCAATCTAAAATTAACTCAGGTACCGCCATTTCTCGACTGGCTTCTAAGTCAAGGGTGTTAGCCTCCAAAATATCATCAAATGCATTATTCAGCGCTCGTGCCATTGCCAGCACAGCGCGACTGCGGTCTATTCCCTTTGTTATACCTAAACGTAAAGAAGCATTATAAGCGCGCATCGCAATACGCATTACTTCAGGTACGTCATCAAAAGCATCAACACTCATCTGGGATTACGGTCTATGGGTCAACCACAACATTAGTGCAGGTAAAAGCGCTAATAGTACCGCTAGCATTGCCCAGGCAACCCAACTTGATGTGTTTGCCAAACGTAATGCCAATGGTAGCCATATAACCACTAGCACAAAAATAATGCCTAGCGCTACAGGTAAGTAACTTTCTCCCATTTTAGGATGAACAACGCTCCAAGCGTTACCCGACCAACGCCAAGCCTTTTTATAAGGATACGTGGTTGAAAGTTCTTCTAAAACATAACCGCTATCTTCGACGACGAAAATCCGCTGACAACGGTCGCAGCCAAAAGCTTCTGTCAGCGTAATTGCAGTTAACTGTCCCCGACGACGACAAGGACACGGGTACTCGTTATTAAAATCTATTTTCTCTGGTTTTTTGGATTGCACAAGCGAATTTGATAACTTGAGCGTGTTTATATATATATAGCTACCACAGTAAAATATTTCAGTTAGCCTAAAATATCACACTGCGAAACTTTTTATTATGATATTAGCCCTTATTAAGTGTAATGCATCTTACTGAGATTAACTATAACTAATTGATTAATTCCAGTAGGGTGGGCAGTGCCCACCTTACTCTGATTTTCATTCACAATTTCGATTCAGAAACCAGGTTTCTCAAGATTTCAACCTGTAGGTGATTGCTTGTCCCAGCTGAACCCTTTCAAAATCGTTGTCTAGGTTCAAAGTGGTTTCACCTCCACCAAGGAACAAATATCCTTCTGGATGAAGTACTTGTTTTATTTTATACAGTATATCTTTTTTGATATTGATGTCGAAATAAATTAAAACGTTGCGAATGAATAAAATATCCACTTGCTGGAAGGGTAAGGTAGACCAAGGTTTAATTAAATTTATTTGATGAAAATTAATTATGTTAGAAAGTTCGTGGTCAATTTGCCATTCGTTACTGCAAGAGTGAAAGTACTTTTTTCGTAAGTTAGCAGGTAATCCTCGTCTAACTTCCAACGGACTGTACATACCATTACGTGCGCGTGTTAGTGCTTTATTAGAAAAATCGCTAGCAAAAATTTGTAGGTTTGCTTCATTCAACATAGGGAAATGCTCGCGAATCAGCATGGCAATACTGTAGACTTCTTGTCCCGTCGAACATGCTGCACTCCAAATCTTGATTTTTTCTAATTGACAAGACTGGCGCCTTTGAATTATCTCCGGCAAAATATAATTTTTAAGAGCTTCAAAGGGATAAATATCTCGAAAAAAAGTTGTTTCGTAATTGACTAAGTGTTCGATTGCTGCTATATGAAGGTCTCCAAATTTTGAAACCTTAAGATGTTCAATAAAATTTGCTATTGTATCAAAGCCAATCTGCCGAACGTAGTTTGACAAATGTAATTCAACTAAATATTCTTTACCCGCATCAAGAGCAACAGCAGAGTGTTGGCGAACTAAATGACGTAGGTAGTCAAAATCTAGGTTGCTCAAGCTCATTGTTTGATGACCACAGACTTTAAACATATATTCACGATAAATTTGATACAAGTTAACAAAAGTTTATAATAATGTTTTATTAATTATCAGCTACTAAACGTAAAATAGCACCAGCCATTTGGTTGATAGGCAAAATAGATTCTGCCAATCCAGCATTTGCGACAAATCCTGGCATCCCCCAAACGACACTAGAAGCTTGGTCTTGTACGAAAATATGACCACCACAAGCGCGAATATGTTCAGCACCTTGTAATCCGTCCTTTCCCATACCCGTCAATACAACACCTAAAGATTTGTTTCCGTAAACTTTTGCAACCGAACGAAATAAAACGTCAACAGCAGGACGACAATAATTTTCTGGTGGTGCTTGATTGGTTACGAGTTTTACAGTATTGTTATCGCGCTCAACAAGCAAATGATAATCACCAGGTGCAATCCAAACATGTCCTGGTTTTACAGTTGTGCCACAAATAGCTTCAGCTACAGGAATTTGACATTTTGACGCCAAACGTTCTGCCATTAGCTTAGTAAACATTGGTGGCATGTGTTGAACTATCAAAATTGCGGCAGGAAAATCAGCAGGCAGTTTGGGTAAAATTTCTGCTAAAGCATTAGGTCCCCCTGTAGAAACACCAATTGCGACAATATCAATGGAATGAGTGATGAGTGATGAGTGCTGAGTGATGAGTGATGAGTGCTGAGTGCTGAGTGATGAGTGCTGAGTAGTGAGTGATGAGTGTTGGGTATTAGGCGCCTTATTATCTAGCACTTTATACTCAGCACTCAGCACTTTATACTCAGCACTCAATGCTTTTATTTTGGGTACTAGTTCTGTGAGAATGTGTTGGTTTGCTGCTTCTATGGTTGTGAGGTTACTTGGTTTGGTAGCATAATCGTTTGCTCCTAACATTAAAGCATCTAATGTGGTTGCGGCTCCTAATACAGTCAAGCCACTAAACATGATTACAGGTAGTTTTGGATACTGTCGTCGAATTTCAACGAGTGTTTCTAAACCATCCATTTCTGGCATTTCCACATCCAAAATAATGATATCTGGATTGACTTGAGAGATTTTCAAAAGGGCTATTTTACCACTTGCCGCTACAGAGACAGCTTCAATTTCTGGTACGGTGGATAATATCTTGGAAACCCGATTCCGAACGATGACGGCATCATCTACTACAAGTACATGAGGTTTTATTAGTATTTAAATTTACTAACTATTTTATGTAAATCTACTGCCATGCGCGATAGTTCGTTGGCAGCTTGAGATGTATTCGCGGCACCTGTAGTGGTGTTTTGAGCATTTATGGCTACGACAGAAATATTTTTGGCAATGTCGGTGGCGCCTTTAGCAGATTCTGTGACGTTGCGGGCAATTTCGTTAGTAGTGGCTGTTTGCTCTTCGACAGCACTGGCTATAGTATTTTGAATATCATTAATTTGATTGATAACAGTGCTAATTTCAGCAATTGCGTCTACAGCACTTTTTGTATCGGTTTGAATCGTTTCGATACGCTGACTAATATCGTCAGTTGCTTTGGCAGTTGCGCGCGCTAATTCTTTGACTTCACCCGCAACAACGGCAAACCCTCGACCTGCATCTCCCGCGCGTGCAGCTTCGATGGTGGCATTCAAAGCCAATAAATTTGTTTGCTGGGCTATTGAAGTAATTACTTTAATGACTTTGCCTATTTCTATACTACTATTACCAAGTTTGGTAATTATGGTATTAGTATCATCAGCAGTTGTTACGGCACTTGTGGCTACTTGGGTACCTTCAGCAGCATTTTTGGCAATTTCTCTAATTGAAGCGTTCATTTCTTCGACTGCGGTAGCTACTATAATTGCATTTTGACTAACTTGGTCGGCAGAAGCTGAAGCACTCGTTGCTTGCTCGGCAGTTTGAGTTGCGTTTTTCGTCATTTCTTGACTAACAACACTAAATTCTTCAGAAGATGAAGCTACAGTAGTTGCAACTTCAGTAATTTCTTTAATTGAAGTACGCAGGTTGGTTATCATTGTATTTACGCTGCTTGTCAGTGATTGAAATTCACCCACATTCTCAATGTCAATTGTTTGAGATAAATCGCCTTGCGATACTATAAGCATTACTTGAGCAATATTACGAAATTGGGCGGTCAATTGAGAAGACATGTAATTAATACTGTCGATTATTTCTTTCCAACACCCAGTTGCATTATTAATTATGATTTGCGAGTCTAACTTTCCTTCTGTACCGACTTCGTGCATCATTTTGATGGTTTGAAATGCAAAATTTTCGTTAACAGTCGCTAATTCGTTGAAAGCTTGATGTACTTCGCTTAGTTCGTTTTCTTCAACTGGTAAACGATGAGCAAAATCTCCTTGCTTCAATGCGGTTAATGCTGTTAAAATTGGTTGTAGTTGACTCATAGTTTTCTATAATTTTCATTCAATATTTTGGGCTAAAACTTTATCGACGTTTAGAATTAATAAAAATTTGTCTTGTAATTTGTAGGCACCTTGCAGTAGTGAGCTAATTTCACCTTTTAAAGTTGCAGGAGGAGGTTCAAATTCATTTTCTGCAACTTCAACTACGTCTCCAATCTCATCTACTATCAAGCTGACGAGTTCTAATTTATTATTCAAAATAATATTGTAATTATTTTCATAATTTTTTATGTTTTGATTCATTTGTAATCGAAATTTTATATCGATGATAGTGACTATTTTACCACGTAAGTTGATTAAACCTAAAATATCGGGTGGTGCCAGTGGTACAGGTGTTATTTGTGTAAATCTAATTACTTCTTGTACTTGTAAAACATCAATGCCAAAATAGATTTTATTTATAAAAAAAGTACAAAATTGTTGATTCATATTATTTGATTAAATAAGGGTTCGCAAGAGCAATAATTTTTTCGATATCGAGAATTTCGGTAATTTCATTTTGAATAGTAGCAAGAATTTTCACGCCAGGACGGGTAGAAGCGCCTTGAATTTTTAACGGTTCTTCGACAATATCAATGATAGAATTAACTATTAAGCCGTAGTTCTGATGATTGAAAGTGATAACTACAACTTGAATTATAGAATCTGGTAATATTTTTGAGGCGCCTAAAAAGACTTCGTTTAAATCAATTAAAGATATAATTTCATTGTTATATTGTATGACCTTTTGGTTGCCTACGATTTTAATGTCTTTGCTGTCGAATTCTTCCAGACGGTTGGCAAGCGTAAGAAAAATACCCATACGCGCGTTTTCAACCCCTTCAAACAAGAGTACTGAAACGCGCTCTTTATTATCATCTATAACTGTAGTATTGAAACGTTTTTGAGTTTGAGGTGTGACACCCGCTTGTATAGCCAGTGCAATTGTATCTATGATTAAAGCAATTTTACCATCGCCAAGAATTGTGGCGCCTGTAAATATAGAAACATCTTTAAGTTGTTTTCCTAAAGGTTTAACTACAATATCCTCAGTGTCTTCGATTGAGTCTACAACTAAACCAAAGTGATATTCATCTATATTGATAACTACTATATATATAGTTTCTATTTCTATAGTTTCTATTTCTATATTTTTTAGTACAGATAATGGTACATCTTCATCAAATCCGAGAACTTTGTTTAAGTAGACCAAAGGTAAGATATTTCCACGCAAACACAATACAGGAATATCATATAGTATATCAAGACGTTCGCTTATTGCATCACCCTCTAGCCTGACGAGTTCTTGAACATTAGTTTGGGGAATAGTAAAATATTGGTCATTGGCAGTAATTATTAACGCACTAATAATTGCTAGAGTTAAAGGAATCCTGATTTTAAATACTGTACCTTGTCCTGGTTGACTATAAACTTGTATTGAACCGTTTACCCGGTCGATATTTGTTTTGACTACATCCATTCCAACTCCTCTACCAGAAAGGTTGGTAACTTGAGATGATGTAGATAAACCGGGTAGAAAAATTAAATTTATAATTTCAGCTTCGCTCTTAGTTTGCGCTTGTGAAGAATTAATTAAACCTAGCTCTAATGCTTTTGCCAATACAAGCTCTGGTTCAATACCTTTACCATCATCGCCAATTTCAATATTGACTGTACCACCTTCGTGAAACGCTAGCACATACAACTTTCCTTCGATTGGTTTGCCAAGTGATGTGCGTACTTCTGGTGTTTCAATTCCGTGGTCGATACAGTTACGAACTATATGCATGATTGGGTCTTTGATGAACTCGATTATACTACGGTCAAGTTCGGTTTCGGCGCCAATGATATCGAGATGTACCCTTTTGTGTGAAGCAACTTCGATATCGCGAACAGCACGCGGTAGTTTTTGTAATATTATATTTATTGGTTGCAACCGAGTTTTCATAACTATAAATTGCAACTCTGATGAAATTACATTTAAGTTTTGGCTGATTTTAGTAAAAGCAATATCATCTACATGATTTGCGAATTGCAACACTTGGTTACGCGATAGTATTAACTCACCTACTAAATTCATGATTTTATCGAGTACATCAACATCAACTCGGATAGTTTCTGAGGTGCTGGAAGTGGGAGCAACTTGAGAAGTTGGGTTTTCGAGAAGGGGAGTAGCTTTGATAGAAGTAGTAGACTGTAGTGAATTAATTTTTTGAATCAAATTTGAGTAATATTCGCTACCTTCGTTATTATTAGCTTCGATAGAAGTAAAGATTTTACGAATACTGTCAATTGTTTGAAGTAGAGCAGTGGCAATTTCGGTATTTATGGTTAAATTACCTGTACGCAGTTGGTTGAGTAAACTTTCACCAGCATGAGCAAGTCTTTCTAACTTATGAAATGCCAGAAAACCGCAATTACCCTTCAATGTATGTAAACATCGGTAAATCCGAGACAATGAATCTACTGACACCGATGCTTTTTCTAAATCTACAATATCATTTTCTATTTGATTAATATTTTCATAGCTTTCTGCCAAAAAGGCTTTGATGTCATCGCTGTCGATATACTCCATGCAATTTAATATTTAGTCTAGGTAATGAAATATTCTACGATGAAAATAGTCAAACTAGTATACTTTCAAATTCTGTCTTCAAGTAGATATAAATTATGTCTTTAGGTAGAAGTTGATTTTTTAATTATTGATGAGAGGTTTTTATGACAAAAAATGTATCAAAATTACTTGACAATTAGCAAACTATTGAATAGATGATAAAATATAGTTTATTGTTATGCATGTGTAAAATAGTTAATTGTATAATTTCAAGGCAAAATTTGAACAATGGCATCAATCCTGATTGTTGACGATGCAGCCTTTGCTCGTAGAATGCTTCGTAAAATCCTCCAAGCAGATGGCTATGAAATACTCGAAGCGAGTAACGGTCGGGAAGGTTTAGAGATGGTACGCGCGCATACTCTAGATTGTGTGTTGACTGATATATTAATGCCAGATATTGATGGATTTGGATTTCTTGAGATGTTGCGGGCAGAAAAGTTTGAGGTTCCGACTATTATTATTTCTGCTGACATTCAAGATGCTTCACGTGACCGTGGTATGAAATTAGGCGCCGCAGGGTTTATTAATAAGCCAGTAAAAGAGAATGAAGTGTTAAAGGCTGTACGCGAAGCTTGTAAGCATCAAGGAGCTTAATTATGATACATGAGTTAACGGATGCTCACTTAGATGCTTTACAAGAATTAATAAATATTGGTGTGGGTCGAGCTGCTAGTATGCTCAACCAAATGTTAGATTCTCAGATTATTTTAGAAATTCCGGTTGTTAGCGTATTAAATTTGAGTCAAATACAAGCAGAACTAGAAAAAAGATTTGAAGGAGATTCGTTAGCGGCGGTAAAATTAAATTTTACAGGTTCGTTTTCGGGAAAAGCAAACTTAGTTTTTCCAACAGAGAGTGCAGCAACATTAGTTAGCTTACTTACAGGAGAAGAAATAGGTAGTCCGGATTTAGACTCAGTAAAAATTGGTACACTTAGCGAAGTAGGCAATATTGTAATTAATGGAATCATGGGGTCAATTAGTAACGTATTAAATCAACACCTCAACTATGCGATACCCATTTACATGGAAGATTCAATAAAGCATATATTATCTTTGGAATATATAAAGGAAGAAACAGTTTTTTTACTGGCACAAACGCGCTTTGCAATTAAAACGTTAGAAATTATAGGAGAAATCGTTCTAATTTTTGAAATGGAGTCGTTTGGTACGCTGATTAAAGTTATTGACCAACAGTTAGAATTTCAACCTTCTTAGCACAGATATAATACCTAAATAATGCTAGAAATAATCGCTCAAGCGCAGGAGAAATTTAGTCATTTTGACCTTATACCGTTGGGTTTGTGTATTTTAAAATTTGATTACACAGTGATTTATTGGAATAACTTTTTAGAAGAATGGACGAAAATTCCGCGTGAGTCGATTTTAAGTACTTCGCTAATTGAGAGATTTCCGCATTTAAGTCAACCACAGTATGCAAATCGGCTAGAAGATATATTTAAGGGTGGTCCACCAGCAATTTTTTCTTCACAACTACATAATTACGTAATTCCGGCGCCAAGTAAACAAGGAAATAATCGCATTCAACATACCACTGTAACATCGCTACCTGGTATAGAAGAAGATAGTTATTATGCGTTGATGTCAATACAAGACGTAACAGATTTAACATATCGTGTCCAAGAATATAGAACAATGCGTGACCGTGCGTTAGCGGAAGCAGTAGAACGAAAATTAGCGCAAGAATCAGCAGAAGCGGCAAACCGAGTCAAAGATGAGTTTTTAGCTATTTTATCGCACGAGTTGCGTACACCGCTAAATCCAATATTGGGATGGTCAAAATTGCTAAGAACTCGGACTTTAGATGAAAAGAGTAAAGATTTAGCAATAGAAACAATTGAACGTAATGCCAAATTACAGGTGCAACTAATTGATGATTTACTAGATGTATCGCGAATACTACGAGGTAAGCTGGAATTAGAATTAGAAACTGTAGATTTGGGTTATGTTATTCAAGCAGCATTAGAAACAGTTAGGTTAGCAGCAGAAGCAAAATCGATTCAGCTAAATATCGAAATTAATTATGATGTCGGTAAAGTATTGGGTGATGCCAACCGTTTACAGCAAATCGCAATCAATTTACTTGCTAATGCCGTTAAGTTTACACCTACAGGTGGAAAAGTTTCAATTAGCCTTGAACAAATTGATACGCAGGTTCAATTAAAGGTTAGTGATACTGGAAAAGGTATTACACGGGAGTTTTTACCACACATATTTGAGTCTTTCCGTCAAGCCGATAGCAGTACTACTAGAAAATTTGGTGGGTTAGGGTTAGGTTTAGCAATTTCGCGTCATTTAGTTGAGTTGCACGGTGGCACAATTATGGCAGAAAGTTTAGGTGAAGGACTTGGAGCAACTTTCACTTGTTGTTTTCCTGTTGTAGCAGTTATGGCGCCACAAGTAAAACAAGAATTAGAAGAAGATTTTACATCGTTAGCTGAAGTAAACGTGTTAGTAGTTGATGATGAAGTTGATAATTTAGAACTGATAACATTTGTATTAGAACAATATGGCGCCAGAGTAACAGCTTTTAACTCTGGTACTGATGCACTGGAAGCAATTAGATTGAATCAGCCAGATGTAATAATAAGCGATATTGGAATGCCAACAATGGATGGTTATGAACTGATGCGTCAAATTCGCGCGTTGCCACAGTATCAAAATATATCAGTTCCAGCGATTGCGCTTACAGCTTACGGTACGGATATAGATAATGACAGAATTCTTAATGCAGGTTATAAATATCACATACTAAAACCTGTTGCTTTTGATGAATTAGTGCGTGCAGTTGTTGAATTAGCCAGGTTGTAGTATTGGGATGGGCGCCTGTTGTAGTATCATATGCGAAAAACGGGACCATCAGGATGTTTAGGATTTGGAATCAAACGATGATTTTCAATATCAACAACAAAACCTAAAGTTTCTAAGGCAATTCGACCTATTAATATTTCATCTCCTCCAACTAATGGTTCTTCCGAAGTTTCTTGTCTGTCATCTGTACACTTTGCTACTTGCTCACTACGAATTCGTAAACCCAATTTTTGTGCTACCTCCATTGGAATGACAGCGCGCACTGAGCTAGTATCGACTAGTGCTGTTGTTTCATATACATGTAAATCACTTGGCTTAAGCCCACATTCCGCACTTCAAGTTGAAGTACAAAAAGATTACAAACAAGGAAAAAGTAAAAAATTAGGATAATAAAGAAATAGAGTGCTAAACGAATATATTTTTAAAAATAAATAATAAAAGATAAAAGATTTGACCCATAAAATAAATTATACAAGCACTAAAATTTGAGGAGCAATTACTGTTCCTTTGAATGTTGATAAATTTTATTTGCATTCAAAATCTTGTTTAACTTAAGAAAGCAAATAGTATTTTTGACAAGATGATGGTAAACAACTCAAAATAAAATGGCGTTCTGGTGTTAAATTAAAAATTTGATTAATACCATCTAAAATAAAAATGTGAACTCCTTGAAAACATTGAAATACCCATCTTAATGTAGGAGATAAGGTTAGCTTTCCTAATTGGTTCTTGATTCCGATTTTGATTCTTTTTAAGCTATTTCTTAGTTCCCTTTGACCAAGATTATAGACTAGTAAACATAAAGACATTAAAAATAGCATTGTTTCGATTCTTTCAGGGTTTTCAACGAAAAAACTATCAGCAAAAAATAAAGGGTCTTTTAGAAATCTAAATCCTCGCTCACAAGACTGTTGATTTTTATATGTTGTAATAATCTCTTCTGGTTTTAATTTTTCGTCGTCATTAACTATATTAGTTGCTAAAATAAATCTCCCGGCTTCTCTTCTTCGTATTTCTATCTCTTTTAATTTTTCATGACCTACACCCTCCATTTTATAAATAGTTTTATTATCTTTTGATTTACTTTCAGTCAGTTTAACTTCTTTAATTTCAAATAATTTCAAATGTTTGTTAACCCCTTTTAATTTATACCGCGCTTGCTCTGGAGTTTCAAAATCCTCTTTTTTCAAATCTTTGAGCAACTTTTCAACTTTACCTTTTTCTTTTTTTATCTTTTTATCTAGCTTTTCTAAATCGCTATTTCTTCTTTTTTGACTTTCTACTATTAGCCAAATTTGTTTAATACCACCATAATTCACTATTTCTTCTTTCCACTTGTATCCGTCTAAATTTTGATATGTTTTTTTTCCCTTTTTTTCTGTATCTATCTCTTCTATCTCTTCTATCTCCTCTACCTCTTTCATATCCTCTGTATTTACAGACTGAACTAATTCTTGTGCTTTCTTAATCGTCAGTGGTACTCGACTTATCCATTTTAAATGCTCAATTAATTGGAGATTCTCTTGACTATATAATGCGCTGTCACAAACCATAATACTGTCAAAAACTATTTGTTTTTTAAACTCTGTTAAAATTTTCCCAAATACTGCTTTATCTGCTTCATTCCCATCTCCTGCTCTCATTAATAATGGTATATCTCCATCACTACTCGTGATTAAATCTAAAACACATTGTTTTAAATCTGGTCTGTGGTCACGAGAATATCCTTTAGTTATAAATATTGGTCTTTCTTTATTACTTTCTTCTTGATTTTCTTGATTTATTTCGCTTTGATACTTCCCATGTAGATGAAATGATGTTGCAAGTTAGTGAGCTTAACTTTAACTCTTACTTCTGCTGCGTCGTTATTTACTTTGTCCTGTATTCGATTAAAATCTAACATCTTAATTTTCTCCTCTTTTTAAGCTGTTAGGGACTTACAAAAAATTAATTCTCCATATTGTGGAATGGGCATCCTTGCCCGTTCCAAACATGAGGGCGGGCAAGGATGCCCACCCCACAAGAAAGTTTTGGATATTTCTTTATTTGGAAGTCCCGTTGTATAGGCGCCTCATCTATTTAGTAGGTCAAACGAGATGCGGTGAGCTGAGAGGTTAGCTAAAATTAGGTAAACATCTATATTAATAATATTTTTAAAGTGGCTAGTATATTTTGTCCCCGTTGTAATCAGCAAGTTGACTCACAAGCTGTCACTTGTCCTTTTTGTCGCACTGAGTTAAAAGCGTTTGGACATCCTGGTATTCCGTTGCACCGTGCGGGAAAAGGTGAGTATTTGTGTGACACTTGTACTTACCATGTGGATGATAGCTGTAATTATCCGCAGCGTCCTACAGCGAAAGAGTGTACTTTATATCAAAATTTTGAGGAGTATCAAGCGCAGAAGCAACAGCAGTATCGTAAACCTAGTTCTAATGATTTACAGAGTTGGGTACGACGAAATCAAACGCTGTTGCTATTTGTAGGTTTGTTTGTTGTTTGTTTAATGATAGCGGCTTTTACTTAATACTGACTTGCAAGCAATGTGAACCGTGGTTCACATTTACATTTCTTCACATTTTGCTCATTTTGGAGACGTGACATGTCACGTCTCTACAACATGGTGCGGCGCCTGTTGTTCTACAATTGATAAGTCAAACCAAAAGGTGGTGCCTGTACCAACTTCGCTAACTAGGTTGACTCGACTGTGGTGTTTGTCGATGATGTTACGGACAATGGAAAGTCCTAAACCTGTACCTTCAAGGGTATGTACTCGGTTTTCGACGCGAAAGAAACGGTCGAATATCGCTTCTTGGTCTTCTGGTGCAATTCCAATTCCTGTGTCGGATATTTCTATTCGCACTTTTTTTGCATCGAGTTGATACGCACGGAAAGCAATTTGACCACCAGGAGTGGAAAATTTGAGTGCGTTACCAATTAAGTTACCAAAGACTTGCAGTAATAAATCGTAGTTACCGACGACTAAAGGTATGTTGGGTTCAACTTCTTGAAATATTTCGATTCCTTTGTCTTTAGCGTTAAGTTGATAAGTACGTAGCGTTTGTTCGATTGCTTGACTTAAATCTACTCCATCTAAATTGTAAATGCGTCCCGATTCTAATTTTGATAAATCTAATACATCGTTAACTAATCGAGTTAGACGGTCTGTTTCGTGATTTACTGTTGATAAGAACTCTTTTCGCTGTTCTACTTCTAAATCTTCACCGTAGTCATGCAGTGTTTCGATGTATGTTTTGATATTAAATAATGGTGTTCGTAATTCGTGGGAGACGTTACTAATAAATTGACTTTTGGCTTCGTTTAGCTCAACTTCGCGTGTAATATCTTGAACGGTTATGGCAATACCTTTGATACTTTCGCGTTGAAGATTAAGAACTGTTGTCAATAAAATACGAATGGTACGTTTTGTGGGTTGACCGAGTGGAATACGAAACTCAGCACTTTCACGTTCTCCTGCTGCCATTTCGTACAAAGGACGTGTAATTTCCATTTGTACTCCAGTTGGTAGCTGATGCAATACGTTACTACCTTCAACCTTAATATCGTCCCAACCAAAAATACGACGTGCGTTTGGGTTGGCAAGAATTACCTGCATATTATTGTCAATCAACACGGCGCCGTCAGCAATAGTAGAGACGAGGGTTTCAAGTTTGGCTTTTTCAGCAGTGAGTTCTTCGATGTTTTGTTCTTCGTAACGTTCCAAACGTTCTGCCATATCGTTAAAACTGAAGATTAATTCTCCAAGTTCTCCACCAAGAGGCAAATCGATTCGCTGTTGAAAATTACCAGCAGCAATTTGCTTGACACCTGCTAAAAGTTCTTTAATAGGTTTAGTAATAGTTAAAGCATTAACAACACCAGCCAAAATTACCATTACCCAAATCGTGATAAATACGGCAATAGTGACATCACGAGTAAAGTTAGTGGAAATAACTGCTGTTTGGTTGGGGTTTATACCAACTGCCATGACACCAAGGTACTTACCATTGATTGTTAATGGTACAAATACATCAGTAACTTCGCCATCAGGTGATTGGTGCTGACGTACCATTGGTTTCTCAGCATCAGTTGCGTAGTCGTCAGGTAGTTGTATTCGTCGTTGAATTGTGAGTGAGTTCTCAACTTCTGGTTCCCAAAAGGGAATGCCAAAAAAGATTTTTCCAGTATCATCTGCATAGAGTATGTATCGAATGCTAGATGTACTGCTATAAAACCTTTGAGATAGTTGGGCAACCTCAGTTAAATTATTATCGGCAATTAAAGGCGCCACGTTAGCAGCAAGCAATAATCCTAAGTCGCGACCAAAACGAGTATCATTCAAGCGCGCGTCTTGTTGAATAGTATTGACTGCCCAAAACGTCAAACCACTCATAACTAAAGATACCACTAGGGTGGCGGCAGCCAAGAGCTTAGTTTGGAGTGTAAACTGCGACCACCAGGAGGCAATCGCTTCTCGGATATAAGTAAAAACAGCGAGCATTTTAAATTTAAGTTGTTAGTAGTTTTTTATAAACAAACTGCAACAACTAAAAAATTAACAGTTATTTACATAAATTGCGAATCAAAAGAGTGTTGAGTTCTGAGTGCTGAGTGCTGAGTGAGGAGTTAGGAGATAAAACTCAGCACTCAACACTTTCCACTCAGAACTTAATACTCAGCACTCAGCACTTTTAACTCTATATCCAATGTCTCTTCGATAGTACATGCCGTCAAAGTTAATTTTGGCAATTCCTGCATACGCTTGGTTGAGTGCTTGTTTAAAGTCTTCTCCCACACCAGTGACGTTCAAGACTCTACCACCATCAGTACATACTTCTGAAGCTTGTGTTGATGATTGTAACGTTGTTCCGGCGTGAAATACAGTGGCGCCAGTTGAAACAGCATCATTAAATCCTGTGATAATTTTACCTTTGGTGTAATCACCAGGATAACCGCCACTAGCAGCGACAACAGTGGCACATGCACCAGTGTTCCATACTATGGGAAGCATTTGTGCTAGGCGCCTTTCTACGCAGGCTAAAAGAAGTTCTTCTAAAGGTGTTTCGAGTAAAGGTAAAATGACTTGTGTTTCGGGGTCGCCAAAACGGCAGTTAAATTCTAAGACTTTAAAATTTCCATCTTCTGAAACCATTAATCCAGCATATAAAACACCTCGATAGTCAATACCCTTGGCTTTTAAAGCTGCAATTGTACGTTCTAGTACTTCAGTTTGAACTCTAGCCATTAAAGCATCGGTGGCAATAGGAGCAGGAGCATAGGCGCCCATACCACCCGTATTTTCACCAGTATCACCTTCACCAATACGTTTATGGTCTTGTGCGGGTAATAAAGGACAAATAGTCTCACCATCAGTTAGCGCTAAAATAGAAACTTCTTGTCCAATTAAAAATTCTTCAATAACAGCAAAATTGCCAGCGCTTCCAAACTGCCCGCCAAAAATTGCATCAAGTCCCGCAGTAGCTTCTTCAACAGTTTGAGCGACTATCACACCCTTGCCTGCTGCTAACCCATCAGCTTTAACAACGATAGGCGCCCCTTTAGATTTGACATACGATTTCGCTGCTTTCACATCAGTAAATACCGCAGAAGCCGCAGTAGGTATATGTGCTTCTTGCATCAATGCTTTTGCCCATGCTTTACTTGCCTCAATTTGGGCACCAGCACGACTTGGGCCAAATACTTTTAAACCTTTGGCTTGTAAAAAGTCTGTAAGACCCTTAGCTAAAGGAACTTCGGGACCAATAACTACTAATGAAACACCTTCAGAGTGGGCTATTTGGTTAATCCCTTCAAAATCATCAACCTTTACAGGAACGTTTTCACAGCGTTCCATACTGGCAGTTCCACCATTTCCTGGGGCACAGAAAACACGCTCAATTTGCTTCGATTGTAGAAGTTTCCAAGCCAGGGCATGTTCGCGCCCACCATTACCAACAACTAAAACTTTCACCCTTTTCCCTCAATATGGCGCCACCATTAAGCAGACTTTGTGACAATTTTTAATATTACACCAATTGATATGTAGTTTCTCTAGGCTGTCACATTTATAAAAAATTCTTAAATAATCCTAAAATTCAAAGTTTATACTGAGGACTTTTGAAACAAAATCAAACAACCTAGGAGAAGACAAAAAACATCGCTTTCTTAGTAGCGGTTATATTGGTATAAAGATTACGCTTTAAATATTGGTCTTTAAATATTGTACGAACGTGATATAAAAACAATGAACATGAATAAAAGTATAGTAACAGGCGCCGCAGGTTTTATAGGCTCGCACTTGGTCGAAACTTTATTAAAACAAGGGCAGCAAGTAATTGGTATAGACGAGTTCAACAGTTACTATGACCCAGCGCTCAAACGTAAAAATATCGCCCATTTACACAACAACCCAAATTTTGAGTTAATTGAAGATGATGTTCAGTTTGTAGACTGGCAAACGCTTTTATCAGACGTTGACGTGGTTTATCACCAAGCAGCACAAGCAGGTGTACGCGCGTCGTGGGGTAAAGGGTTTCGTTCGTATACAGAACGTAATATTAGCGCTACACAAATCTTATTAGAAGCAGCCAAAGACGCAAAGCATCTTAAACGCTTAGTATTCGCATCAACATCGAGCATTTATGGAGATGCGGAAACATTACCCACACACGAAGGTATTTGTCCGGCGCCAGTATCACCTTATGGCATTACTAAACTAGCAGCAGAGAGATTATGCGGACTGTACTATAAAAACTTTGGCGTACCATTTGTAGCTCTGCGTTACTTTACAGTTTACGGGCCACGTCAGCGTCCAGACATGGCATTTCATAAATTCTTCAAAGCTGTTATCGAAAACGAAGCAATTCCAGTATATGGAGATGGAGAACAAACACGGGACTTTACATATATAAGTGATGCAGTAACAGCAAACTTAGCAGCAGCAACGGCGCCAGACGCTATTGGACATATCATTAATATTGGTGGCGGTAGTCGTGCAGTACTATCAGATGTACTTAATATAATGGAAGAAATAGTAGGACAACCTATTAAACGTCAACATATAGAAAGAGCAATGGGTGACGCACGACATACAGGCGCCGATATTACCAAAGCAAAACAACTTCTAGGATGGCAACCACAAGTTTCCTTGCGTGAAGGTTTAACCCAAGAATGGCAATGGGTCAAGGAATTGTATCAGTTAGGAGTTAGGAGTTAGGAGTTAGGAGTTAGGAGTTAGGAGTTAGGAGTTGGGAGTTAGGAGTTGGGAGTTGGGAGTTGTATGGTGGGCATTGCCCACCTTACGAAGTGCATTTAATATTTTTTACCACAGAGACTCAAAAAACACAGAGAGAGAACTTACGCAAAAATTTTATCCTGTCATGCTGAACGTAGAGAAGCATCTTTAAGATTCTTCACTACGTTCGCTTGGGACTGTTAGTTTTTCGCGGTTCATGCATAAGTCCTATATTTTTTGTATGCTTCTAATTCATCATCATCATAGTAATCTTCAATTTCAGACAAATTATGACAATGAGCATTTTTCGCTAACCAACTTAAAAAATGTACATAGTCACTGATAGAAGTTTCAAATGTAACTTCATCGAATCCTTCATCCTCAGAAATATTATTACGCTTTAACCATTCACGTAATCTTGCTGGCTCAAACGCGCGTTCAATTTCAACACCATCTACTGAATATCCCTGTTCTAAATTTAAATAGTCCAGCTATACTATTTTTAATAGGCACCGTTTAAATATCTTAATAATTATTTCTCTGTGTACTCTGTGCCTCTGTGGTAGAAAACGAAATTAAAATGTTGGGTTCCAATCGGACACCCAACCTACAATGTAGTAATATAAGACAAGATACTACAAGGTGATATGGCAATTCCAAAGAAAGGTTCTAGATTAATAGTTGTAGATGGTGAGAGTTATCGTTGGCGAGTTCGTAAGAAACCAACTCATGCTCAAGGTGATTATCCTGGGGTACATTTGACGGTAGCTGTTGAACATGCAGAAAACAGGGGCGCCAATTTGGTGGTCGTAATGCCACAAGGACATCCGAGCAGTTTTTGGACGCAGGTTATTGTTCCTGTTTATCCTGCTGATGTTAAGTGCGCGATAGAAAGAGCAATTTCCCAAGGTTGGCAACCTCAAAAACCAGGTAAACCGTTTGAATTAGTTTATTAAACAACTTATCCGTTACATCCGTTGTATCCGTTACCAAGATTGTTACAGGGTTTCTAAGTAACTTAATAGATCAGCCATTTCTTGGGTGCTGGGTTGAAATTTGGGCATGGGGGGAGTGTCACCGCTGATAACTTGGTGAATTAGTCCGTAGCGAGATTTATGTTTGGAAACACCTTGCAAGCTTGGTCCAACTCTACCGGCAGCTTCTAAACCATGACATCCAGCACAGTTAATTTGAAAGATAGCATGTCCTTGAACAGAGTCGCCGTTGAGAGATAGCACTGTTTTAACGTATGGGTCGGAAGCTTGCACCACACGCACGGCAAACATGCCCAAAATAAAAGCAAGTACAACCGACAGCATGATTAACATCGCGCGCTGTACGAGAATTGAGGGTGTGGTAATGTGGTTATCCAAAAGGTTTACTGTTAAATGAGAGGTTTACAAAGTTTTTTTCATTTCATACACATAGCTTAAAAGTTCTTAGCAGTGTCTGCAAGCACAAGCGGATATTTTTCTCGCCAAATTTTAGCCGTAAGCTAGATGTAGAGCCGAAAGCTACGAAATTTGGTAGAATCACAAAACAGATACAAAAGTTTAATAATTTCTACAAGGAGATTAAAAGTGATTGAACCTTTATTGTGTGGTATTGTCCTTGGCTTGATTCCCGTTACTCTCGCTGGTCTGTTCTACAAGGCGTATGTTCAATACAAGCGTGGCGACCAGTTAGGAATCAATTAAAAGTGCTGAGTTGAAAGTGCTGAGTGCTGAGTAAAGTTAAGAGTTAGGAGTTAGGAGTTAGGAGTTAGGAATTAAAACTCAGCACTCAGCACTCAGCACTCAAAACTCAGCACTCAGCACTCAAAACTCAGCACTCAGCACTCAGCACTCAGCACTCAAAACTCAGCACTCAGCACTCAGCACTCTTCACTTATCTTATAGAATGTGAGTGCGCTGTTTCCGTAGACTTTTTCGCGACAAATTTCTAAGGTTGGTATTTGTAGTGGTTCCCATCCTTGGGGACTGTGTTCGATGGCTATTTCACCTTCGGGATGTAAAAGGTGATGTTTGGCAATTATTTCTAATACTGCTCTATATAAGTTAGCTGCATAAGGTGGGTCGAAGTAGATGCGATCAAATTGCTGTGGAGCTAATTTTGGTAGTTTTTGCAGTACATCTCCTCGCAAGATTTGAAACGTTTGCTCTTGTGATGCTACTTGCTGCCAATTTTGACTAATTACTGCACACGCACGACTTGATTGTTCTATACCTACTACAAAACTGGCGCCTCGACATAGAGCTTCTGCTCCCATCGAACCGCTACCTGTACATATGTCAAGCCAGCTTTTTTCTAATATTTCACCCTGCCAAATATTGAATAGTGCTTCTCTTACCCGCGCACTCGTAGGACGGGTATCTAGCCCTGGTAAAGTTTTTAACAGTCGATTCCCGTGTATTCTCAGGCTCATTATTAATTTTAGATATTGGATATTAGATTGGGTTTAGTGTAATACACAAGGCAAAACATAAACAACTCATCTAAATATATAGAACCCAAATACCAAAATCGAACTTATGCGGCAACTCGTGTCCAAACTTGTGAGACGAAGTTAGAGAGGATTTGTAGTCCAATATTAGAGGATTTTTCTGGATGGAACTGTACTGCCATTAAGTTGTCGCGCGCAATAGCAGCGGTAATAGTTTGTGAACCATGTGTAATAGTTGCCGCGCGTATACTTGGGTCAGTTGGGTCTACATAATATGAGTGAACAAAATAAACCCAAGGTTGTGGGGGTAAATGTTCCCACATTACACTTTTTGGTTGAGCAATTTGGAGTTGGTTCCAACCCATATGAGGAATTGTAATGTCAGCTTCCGGTCGAAACCGCTTAACTTTTCCTTTAATAATTCCGAGTCCTGGTTGAGTTCCTTCCTCAGAAGATTCAAAAAGAATTTGCAGTCCTAGGCAGATGCCAAGGAAAGGTTTACCTGAAGCAACGAAAGCTCTTATGGGTGCTTCTAAACCGCGCGCTCTTATGTGTTGAACGGCGGGGTCGAAGGCGCCAACACCAGGTAAAACAACTGCATCCGCTTGTTCGATAA
Organism: Calothrix sp. PCC 7716; assembly: GCF_019977735.1. Lineage (GTDB taxonomy): Bacteria > Cyanobacteriota > Cyanobacteriia > Cyanobacteriales > Nostocaceae > Dulcicalothrix. Next base: position 10,579,508 of record NZ_AP025018.1, read on the forward strand.
CTTTGGGAGTCGCTGTAATTTTAGGAGTTGCCCCGGCTTTTTCCAGTCCTTTACAGACCGAGTGTAAATTTCCCATGTCGTAATCTACGACTGCAATCACTGCCATAGACGAAAGCTCCCGATAAAACTATTATTATGGAGTCTTTTTATATTGTAATTAATATTCTTTACGATGAAAAGATTATTATTAACTTCTTTTGACATTTGGCTTCCACATCACAAATCAAATTCTAGTGATGATTTATTAGAGGAAGTAACTAGACTTGGCGCCCTACCCCATGCTTCAACGCTAGTACGAAAACTACCTGTAGATGTTAAAGGAGCCACTGACCAAGTAATAGCCAAAATCCGCGAAACCCTACCTGAGTATATAATTTGCTGTGGCATGGCAGAAAGTCGTAGCCGCTTAAGCGTGGAATCAAATGCTCGTAGTACACCCGCTTTCACTAATTGTAGTATGAGCATGTTACCAGAAGATTATCAAGAGAGTACATTACATACCTCAGTCAATTTAGAAGAATTGGTGGCGCCATGCCAAGCGACAGAGATTAGCCACGACTGCGGTAAGTTTGTATGCGAAGGACTTTATTATTCGGTTTTAGATTACCTGCACTCAAGTTCTTTCAAAAGCTCTTGCATATTTATACACGTACCAGTTTTGACAGAGAGTAATATACGGGTTGTTGTGGACGACTTCTTATTAGTTATAGACAGACTGGCACTTTCCTCTAGATAACAGCGTCTTGAAAAAGAAAAATATCTAAGTATATGTTGCCAATCTTACTAATCTCTCCTATTGCTCAAACAACTCCTACCCCACCTCCCCCCGAAGAAATTGTCATTCCCCAGGAAATAAGACCGCTTCCTGGTAGGTTGGATAGTGTGCCTGTATTTAACAGCAATAGTCCAGAGAAAGTAGTTTCGGAAGGAATTCTGCTCTCAACTTTTCCAAATGCAGGCAAAAAAAATCCCGAAGCGCATTTAAACTTTCCTTTTAGCGGTAGGTTTGATGTTTTTGCCCACCACGTTTTTGGGGCGCCAACACCTGATAATCTACGCTCACTTTACGTTGGCATCATCTTATATAATCCTGGCAAAAAACCAGTAACAGTCAGTGTGCTTCAAGGTGCAAGTTATTTAAGTCAACCAGATGCACCATTTATAGAGTTACCATCCTTCGCTTTAAACACAGAAAATAATGTTTTTGCAGGGCCAGGTAGTCGAGTAATGAGCGATGTTTTACGAGGATTAAGACAAGATAATTTTCCTAAACAAATTGTCATTGCTCCAGGTGAGTATCAAATGTTGCAAAATGCACCAATCCCAGTGCAAGGATTAACACCACCATTAAATGGACGTTCTACTTATGCAAGGTTGCGAAGTAACGGCGCCCTATATATAGCTTCTTTAGCAACTCCCGCACGTACAAATACTGATGGAACCGAACGGGCGCCGACAATTGAAGAATGGCGTAATATATTAGATAACGGTACACTCTCCACACCCAGAGACATACCACCTACCCCTCTTTCACAACCAGGTCCTAGAAAATATGGACGAGTTGCAGGAGTCGCAAGAGGTTCATATTGGCGTGCGCTACTTACCGACACTCCCAAAACAAGATTCTTAACAATTCCACAACCAGGACAAGCATTCTCCTACGGCATCAGCACGCTTCATGGTGGCACCTTGGGTACAAATCAAATTCAAAGCGCACCCATGCTAGTTCGCTATCCAGATACAGCATATGTTGCTCATGGTAACTACGGCGTGCAATATAACTTAAGATTACCGTTATATAACAACACAAAAAACGTCCAAACGGTCAGTCTATCAATTCAAACACCACTAAAAGAAGACCAACTTAGTAAAAAAGGACTACGCTTCTTTGCCACACCCGCGCGTCCCACATTTTTTAGAGGAACAGTGAGAGTAACATACCGTGACGACCTAGGAAAAGCCCAAAGTAGCTATATACATTTAGTACAAAGACGCGGACAACCAGGCGAGTCATTACTAGCACTACCAATAAGACCAGGACAAAGGCGCCTAGTAGAAGTAAACTTTCTCTATCCACCCGACGCAACACCACCCCAAGTTTTAACCATTCAAACCCTTGATGGTACAAAACCACCAGTTCCCAGCATCCAACCAGACCCTATAAACCAATAATCTTCTTGTTCTTGTTCTTGTTCTTGTTTTTGTTCTTGTTTTTGTTCTTGTGGAACGGGCATCCCTGCCCGTCATAATATTAGATTTTAGGGCGGGCAAGGATGCCCACCCCACAAGAGATATTCAGACATTTGTTAATCAAGTTCTAGTATAATCACTATTTTTTACATTTAAATCATATTTATATTCATAGATTTTACTTAGATTAATCCTTCACAACTCTGCCAAAGTTAAGAACAATCACTGTTTCTACTGCAAAGTATCCTGTATAAGATATATGTATAATTTTATGCTGTATATTAAAAACTTTTAACTACAAATGGCAAGCTTTGCAATAATACTATTCATAAACTTATCAATAATTATAGGCATAAGTATAGCTGGAATAAAAATATACAACAGCTTAATTTACAAAAAAAATCAGGTTGACAATGCATTTTCAAGCGTAGACGTATCGCTACAGAAAAGGTGGGACTTAATACCCAACTTAGTAGCAGTAACTCAGCAGTACATGAAATTCGAGCAGCAAACCTTGACAGAAATTGCCAGACTGAGAAATCAGCTAATGTCTGAGAAACTAAATAACGAAACTCGATTAAAACTTGAAAGCAAACTTTCAGGCGCCATAGGCAACATCATTGTAGCAGTCGAAGCATATCCACAATTAAAAGCGAACGAACACTTTACACGACTACAATTATCGTTAAACGAAGTCGAAGAACAAATTTCAGCCGCGCGTCGATTTTATAACTCAGCAGTAACCGAATATAACAGTGCTATAGAAATGTTTCCAAGTAATATATTCGCCTCATCTATGAAGTATAAACCGAAGCAGCATTTTCAAGCCAACGCTCAAGAACGGCAAAATGTCAACGTTGGTAGTTTATTTAATCAATAAATTTAAATAAATAATGAATAACCTATTAGAAACAGGGTTAAATGCAATCGAAAGAGGCAACTTTTTAGAAGCTATTAAATTATTACAAGAATATTGTCAAGAGTATGAGCTTAACTCAATAGGCAGTTTCCGCGAATATATTCAAGCACAAGCAAACTTAATCAAAGCTTATACTTATGCAAATAATAAACCGCAAGCAATCGTACATTGTAAAAAACTAATAACAAGTGAGTATCCACAAGTTCGTGAATGGGCAAAAAAAGTTCTTACTTCCTTATCTCCACAAGCAGTAATACCAGAATCAAACGAAGTAAGTACAGTTAACATTACGCAACAATCGCTTTATACATCTGAGGAAGTTGTAGGATGGTTAAAGGCAATTGATAAATCTGTATTCTATGGTAATAATACTTTAGCAATTAATCTACTAGAACCATTTTGTAAAAGTGTCAGTCCAGACAGCAAAGAGTATTTGTACGCACAAGTATTATTAGTAGAAGCTTATCACAATGATAATCAACGTGAAAAAGCTGTAGAACTTTCGCAACAGCTTTGTGACAGCAAACATTATTTAACTCAGCGACTTGCAAATCATTACCTATCAACATCATCAATAGATATAATTTCAGAAAACGTATTGGTTGTGAATGGGCAAAGTTTAATAACTCCTGTAGAAGCTTCACAACTTTTTCAAAAAGGGTACGATGCAATAGTCAGCAAAGATTATACAAAAGCAATTCAAATATTTGAAGAATATCACCAAAGTGCTTCTCCATCTAGAAGTGAGTATTTACAAGCTAGTAAATGGTTACTCAAAGTATACCAGGCTAATCAACAGTTAGATAATGCTATTGATTTATGCCAACAATTACTAACTTGCCAGCATAAACCGACTCGTAGATGGGCAAGAGAACTTTTATTTACAGATTTATTTAATAATAATAAACCATTACCTCTTATTTCGTTGGTAAGTGAGCGTAAGCAACCATCTTTAAGTCAAGAGATAACTCAGCAAGCTGATTCGGTGCCTTTTAAGCATACTGGTATTAACTTTACATCAAAAAATTTACATTCATTTAAAAATTTTTGTAAACAAGAGTTACTGTTAGATTTACGAATGTTTGAAAAAGGAAGAAGACAAGCATTAGTCACTTTAATAGTATCAAGCGTAATATTAATAGTTTCGATTTATTTGCCAACTCCACTATTTATCAAACTAATTTCTACATCACACACTACAACAGATGAAGTTTTTGAGTTTATAGATTTTGGCTTATTCAGTATAACACTGCCTATATCTTGGTATGCAAACCTTATTATTCGATTATCTATATTATTTATATATGTAATAATGATACTAGTTTTATTTTCTGGATGGTCGCTTTTGTATAACTCGTTGTTTGAAACTTTTAGTTATGGCTTTGATAATAAGATTGGGGGTAAAATACATCAATTTATTAGCTCTCAGGAAAATTCAAATACATCAAATCTTTTCTTTGAACAAGATATCAATAAAACTTTACAGAATCTACAGCATAGTCAAATACTAGATGGAGTTTTTAAACCTAATAATATAAAGCAAGATAGTTATATTCATGGTTATGCGAATGACATTAGTATAAACATTACACAGATTGAGGCACAATCAGGTTTTGACCATTATTGGACTCGAATGCTAGATATAGATTTATCTGCTACGGCGCCGGAAAATTTTGTTTCTTTAAATGGGTTAATGTTAATTGGTAACGTAGTACTATTGTGTATTCCAACTCTTGTAATGTTAATTATAAGGCTAATCAAAGGTGTTCCATACGTGTTAACTCAAGTATTTCAGGGTAAAAACATTGATTATAAACGTTTTAAAATAGAGATTATAAATAATCAATCTTATCATAAAAATATATTTAAAGGCTTATTTTTTGGCGCCAAGTTTAACAAATATACGAAAGTTACAACAATCATACAACCAAAAGGCTTAAAAACTGATATAAACTCAATCAGTCATGGTAATAAAGAATTAATTAAACTTGAAGACCCAGAGTTTTCGCAATATTTCACAGTATATAGTGAAGACCAAGTAGAAGCACGTTACATATTATCTACAAACTTGATGGAAAAATTAGTTAATTTTAAAAAGAAGGTAGGTAAAAACGTTTATGTATCATTTTTAGAAAACATGATTTATATTGCAGTTGAATATCCAAATGGTTTATTTGAACCCAATTTATATAAAAGTATGTTGAGCTTTGGTCCATTGCGTGAATATTTTGAAGCCATACAATTGATGCTAGGAATAGTCGAAGACTTAAATCTTGATAGAAAAATTTGGAGTACTAATGAATAGTCAAAACACATTAAGCGAATTTAAAGATTTTTGCAAGAAAAATATATTGCAGGATTTACATAAAGCTGAAAGAGAGAGAAAGCAGGTACTTGTAGCTGTAATCATTTCAAGCTTAACATTTTTATTTTTCGTAAATTTTCTAAATCAGATATTTTTTATAAATGTCTCGGATTCGGAATCTTATATATCTTTCTATATAGGTAATTTTTCTATATCTTTATCTACATTTTTGCCAACTAGATTATTCTTCTTACTAATTTATTTAATTTTATTTCTAGGATTATTTATAATTTGGTCACTTTTCTATAACGCTTCATTTGAAAGCTTTAGCAGTAATTTAGAAAGACAGGTTAATAAAAAAATATTTGAATTTATTAATAGTCATCAAACTTTAAACTTATCAACTAAGCCTTTTGATACAGATATTGATGGAACTCTAAGCTATATACAACACAGTCAAATGTTTGATGGACTATTTAAACCTAACAGTATTAAACAATATAACCATATATCTGGCTACGTAAATAATATTATTATAAATATTACACAAGTTGATATTCAATCAGGATTAAACCATCGGTGGACAGAAATATTTGATATAACTAAAGATATTTCTTACGCTTCGTCAAAAAACGTTACCTCATTAGAGGAGATTATAGCCTTATTAAACGTAGTGCTATTTTTTATACCAACTACTTTACTGCTTTTACTAAGACTTATCAAAGGTTTTCCATATGTGTTGAAGCGAATTGCACAAGGTAAAAACATTGATTATCAACGTTTTGAGGTTGAGATTTTAAAAAATCAGGTTTTTAATTATAACATTTTTAAAGGCTTATTGTTCCGCGCAAAGTTTAATAAATTTGCAAAATCTATAACTGTCATTCAACCTAACACCCTAAAAGTCAACGTTCATTCTATTAATCATGGTGATAAGCAACTGATTAAACTTGAAGACTCAGAATTTGCCAAGTATTTCACAGTGTATAGTGAAGACCAAGTAGACGCGCGTTATATATTGTCTACAAACCTGATGGAAAAGTTAGTTGGTTTTAGGGAGAAAGCAAATAAAAATATTTATGCATCGTTTGTGGACGATATGATATATTTTGCAATTGAATACCCAGATGGGTTGTTTGAGGCAAATTTGTACAGAAGTATGTTGAGCTTTGCACCATTGCGTGAATACTTTGAAGCAATACAGCTAATGTTGGGACTTGTTGAAGAGTTGAATCTTGATAGACAAATTTGGAAAAGCGACGATATGTAAGTTGTAGACTCTTTCTTTGTGTTCTTTGTGTCCTTTGTGGTTTATTTTTTCTTCTCTCTGTGTTCTCTGTGCCTCTGTGGTAAATATAATAATATCACTGCACAGGCGAGACACCTGTGCTACAAGACGGGTTATCCTACTCGTTGAATACCTACGTGTTTGATAAATGCGTACCAATCTCGTGAGAATCCTTTGATTTCTATATCATCAAGATTAAATCTAACGTGACTGTCTTGAATTGGTAGTCTGACTGTATTGGTGTTGTCAGGTAAGCTGGTAGATAGTACTAACTCTGTACCAGCAGGTATTAACTGTTTAGATTGGTCGTTTAAAACATTTGAGTCTATTGGTTGACGTTTAATAAATGTATCAACGTTGAAAACTAGCTTGAGGAAACCTTGTTGAGTTCCGAGTGTGTTGCGGTCTACTGCAATTCTAGCAACGTTTTTCTCGGTTTGTCTGTTAACTACAGCTTCTACAGTGGTGGCTTGTACTATTGGTTCTTGAATGATTTGTACGTGGTCTGCAAATGCGAACCAGTTACTGAATCCTTTGAATTGAAGGTTTTGCAGGGTAATTTTATAGTGGTCGTTGTTGCCTGGGGGTAAGCTGTATGATTGTATTACGAATGTGGTACCCGCAGGGATGTTTTGCTGTCTGTTACTTGGTAGTTGGCTTGCTTGGATGGGTTCTTGCTTGATAATGGTGTCTGTGATAAACACGATTCGGTCTAATGCCATATATACACCTGGTTAATTTAATTTTGTTTGATAATTTGAGCTTCAATCTGTATATGGTCGGTTTCGGACAACTTATACACGAGTTATTAATTAAATTACATCTGGCGTGAGATAGATTTTATACCTGGCGATTCGGGGGTGGCGCCCATCATTTGGACTGATTCAATCGTTGTAATTCTCAAGGTTATTAGGCTATCTAAGTCTTTAAAATTACTATAGGACATTGCGTCCTCCGCAAATTTTTGAAGTTAAATTGATTTTAATTTTAGGTAAATATGAATATATGTGGTTACAGGCAGGATGCCTGTTCCACAAATCTAATTATGCTGAGAAGCCTTTTTTGGCTGCGGGTTTTTTGCTTTTGGTTTTGGATTTACTGACTTCTGTAACAGCTTCTTGGAAGAGGTTGTGTAGATGTAAAGGTACGCTGGCAATTTCTGGGAGTTCGGGTTCTAGGAGTTTGTGGTTGCTTTCTAGGAGTGGGTCGAGGTCGCTTTGTAGGTTGAAGTCTGGGCGCCCTAATATTGTTTGTAGGATTTTTTCTAGTTGTGCTGGATATTCTTTTGCTAAACGGCGCCAAATAAAAGCGTTGATAGTTTTGTCTTCAAGGTAAAAGCGTACTAGTTTCTCGGCGCCTTCAATGCTTTGCCAGTCGTCTGCTGTTAATATAGATTTCATTTTGGCATAAGTTGGTAAAAGCATTTGTCCCCAACGCGGATGTGATATTGCTGTTAGTTGTTCTGCTTTTTTAAGGTCTGGTGGTAATTCAACTTTTGGCGCCACCATTTTACCTGTAGTATTTTTAGCATCGAATAATTGTGATACTACACTCTCAGTGGCGCCTAATTCTGTTGCAGCAGCTTTAATTTCGTCTTCATCTACACCCGCAGATTCTGCCATCTCTGTAAGTGACTTAGAAGTATCAACACCTGCTTGTTCTAATTGCTTCTGTGTCAAAATTTCTTGAAACTCGGTCATTTTCTTACTAAGTTGGTATCCCGGCATTGTGACTTCATCACTACCAAAAAAGTCAACAAACTGTTGGTGATACTTTTCTACAGATAGCCAAGCTTCTTCGAGTAAGTCGGGTGCATCACTATATAGATGATTACGATGATTATCTTTAAACTTACCAATAGCGACAGCTAACTTGGGTCTACCTAATTTACCCATTACCGAACAAGGTCCCGAAAAACTCCAGTATGTGTCTGTAACAGGGGATATGCGAGTTAATAAAATTTCTCCAACTGAACATCTTGATAAGTCTTGTAACATCCGCTGATTATCTGGCTTTACAATATACCGTTTTTCTGTTAACCAGTTCGTCAACTCAAAACCATCGGGTAGTACTTCAGATACTGTAAATAAACCAATGAAACTGCGGCGCCAGTTTTGAAGTAAGTCAATATCGGCTTGTGGTAATTTATTATCTTGCAAAAATATATCGAGCGGCGCCTTATCGCCAACTTTACCTTCGGTAATAAAGCCATCGATAATCATATCGCGTTGAACAGTATCACCAGAACCGCGACGCGCTTGAATTGCTGCATAGCTTTCCAATGCTTGCGCTAGTGTACCTTCAGCATCCATGACAAAATCGATTAAATCTTGCTTGAGTTGGTGCGTGCGCTCTAATATTGCATCCACAAATCAATATCTCAAAAAACAACAGCAGTATATTAAACTCTATATAATCGATAAATACATCTAACTATAGCTAGATTGACTACAAAAATTATGAAATTACGTGTATCTTATAAATCTGACCACAAATATGGTTACTTTCGAGTGGTATAGAAAATGCCAGACCCTATTAGACCGATAAGAAATGCTGCCAAAGCGCTCATTATCCGTGATAATCATTTACTGGTAATCACCAAACGTGATGCTAATGGTGTGTGGTATTTATTACCTGGCGGAGGGCAAAAGCACGGTGAAACTTTAGAACAAGCTTTGCTGCGTGAGTGTTTGGAAGAAATAGGCGCCGCAGTCAAAGTTAACAACTTGGTATTCGTGCGTGAGTTTATCGGTAAAAACCACTTAGAAGACTGTACCGATGTTGAATGGTGTAAACTTGTTCACTCTATCGATTTTATATTTGCCTGTAGTATTGCCGATGATTATATTTTAGGAAATGGGACACTACCCGATGAAGGGCAAGAAAAAGTCGAGTGGTTGCCCATTGCAGAGCTACATAAATACCGTATATATCCCAGTCCATTAAAAGATTTATTAATCAATCAAATATATAACAAAGTTTACCTAGGAGATGTGAATTAGCAACGGATGACTCTAGGATGTAACGGATAATTTATTTTAAATAATAAAATTTAATAAATATTTGTTGTAACGCGCAGTAAGTTACCTGCGTTTGTTGTCACAACGTAACCATCATTCCAAGCAGCTACTCCAGATGGTATACCAAAACCAAGGGCGCCAAGGTCAGAAATAACAGAAATATTATCGTTCTCAACCTGTATAAGCTTTCCAGTGTTAGAGGTAATAATTAAATTGGCGCCAACTGAGAGCTTCGTTTTGCTTTGGAAGTTGACTCGGAATTAGAAAATTATTTGTACACTCAAATTATCAATCAAAGTTAAAAATTTTAATTTAGACTTATAAACCCTATACTCACAGGGTTTATAAGTAACAAAATGGTTTGGACGAGCTTTTTTGTATTCAAAGTTATATTCTGGTAGCAAATCGTCATTATCTTCATTAGGAGTTTGTGTATTGTTCATAGTCCCTATGCTCTATGATTGAAATTTTTAGTAAGCATTAGATTGGTGCTTAAGAAATAATAGCAGCATTACCAACAGGTGCCCAAGTGAATGCAAGACTAAGAAAAGCATGTACAAAAGCATTGAAGCAGTATAGTCACATACTCTTATAGGGCAAGGCGCCTGACTCGTTACAAACTGTAATATTACAAATTCGTAATTATACTGAATGCATTAATTCCTTATGGTGTGATATGTAAATTATTCGGTTCTCACTACTTTTTATTCCAGAAAACCTTATTAAAAATAAAACGCTAAATACGAGATGGACTGATGGCGCTCAATCGCTGCGTGAATATAGTACAATACATTTAAAAGTTTATGGGATTGTAAAAATGCGGAGCTTTTTTCTTAAAGAAATTCAACAAACCAACAGCGAAGTATTAAATCAAGCTGATGTTGAACCTGTTTTGCTGACTGAGGAATCGCAAAAAAGCTATGTTATTATGTCAGTTGAAAATTACGAAAAACTCATGGATAAACTTGCTCTACTTGAAGATTTAATTTTAGGACAACAAGCCCAAGCAGCACTCTCTAATTCTAAAATGGTTGGTACAGAAAAGTTTATGGCAGAACTCAAGCGATTGGCTGCGCTTGATAATGATAGTCTATAGTATGGCAAAACTTGATGGTTTAGAGATAATTCTTGAGTTTATTAAAGGTTTACAGCCTAAAATCGCTGCCCAGATAGCTAAAAAAGTTATGTCATTAAATGTTGACCCTCTACCTGCTGATTATAAAGAACTAACTGGTTACACAGGATATTATCGTGTAGACTCAGGTGAGTATCGCATTGTTTACCGATTTGATACTGATGCTGATTTGGTTGAAATAATTTTAGTCGGAAAGCGTAACGATGATGAAGTGTATAAACAACTTAAGCGCTTATTAGGCTGACGGATGTAACGGGTAAGTTATTTATCACAAAGTGTAGAGACATTAAATGTAACGTTTTCACCTATAATTTGTAACATTCAGAGGAGAATGTTGTTTTAAATTGATATAGAGTAAATGTTATATAGCAATAATCTGGCTGTACTCAGATACAGCGTCGTATTGGTCAGCCATACGTGAATGGCGAGCTATTAGTTCTAAATCCAAATCTGGTAGCAAAACACTTTTTGTAACTTTTTGATACATACCTGCTTGTAGCGAATGAACTGAGATTAGTCCATCTTCCCAATACCAAACTTCTGGTACACCTAAACGCTTGTATATTTCTAACTTATTGATACCACCACTTGTAACTGTTACTTCTAAAATTAGATCAGGAATGGGTTTCTTTGTTTCTATGTTATATGACTCATCTGGCTCTCGACGACCCTTCTTTTCTTCTCTACCAAGCGTCGCACTTCCCCGCTTTTAAAAACGTATTCTTTTTTCTCGAAAGTATGCTTCTAGCAATAAACTAAGAGTGCTTTTCGCATCTTCATGATCATCAGAAAGTGGGGACATAATTTCTAGAACACCATCCAAATAAGTTAATCGGGCACCTGTTCCTGCAAGAGTGACATCAAGTTGCTCTAACTGTTCCCAGCTAACATCGTATAGCAAAACGTAAGTGCTACTAGGTGTAGTAGGTTTTTCGAGGACTGGATTTGTCACGGTCATAAAGGTGTACTACGAAGAAACTTATTTCATAAATTATAGACCCCAAATTAAGAACGGGCAAGGATGCCCATTCCACAAGACCTATTCCACAAGCCTATTCCACAAGACCTATTCCACAAGCCTATTCCACAAGCCTATTCCACAAGCCCATTCCACAAGCCCATTCCACAAGCCTATTCCACAGATGCCCATTCCATAGATGAGTTAACATGTTTGTTTTTACATGCGTTCTAAAACTGGGATTCCTAGTAGAGATAAACCAAGTTTTAGGGTACGCGCGGTTAAATCACATAGTGCTAACCGTGATGTGCGTACTGGTTCTTCTGATTTGAGAACGGGACAGTTTTCGTAGAACTTGTTATATTTATCGCTTAAGTCATACAAGTATTCGCACAAGCGGTTGGGTAATAATTCTTGTTCAACGGTATTAATTACTTCACCTAGTTGTAGTATGTGTTTGGCTAGGGTAAATTCAGTTTCTTCGCGTAACAGAATTTTTGCGTCGGCGCCGAATTTACTGAAATCAATATTACCTTCGCGTCCAATACTTTTAACCCGTGCGTAAGCATACAACATATACGGCGCCGTATTGCCTTTGAGCGAGAGCATTCTATCAAAGCTAAATTTATAGTCTGTTGTCCGGTTTTGGCTTAAGTCTGCATATTTAACAGCACTGATACCAACTACTTTGGAAGTGTTCGCAATAAACTCTTCTGTTTCGTTGTTTCCAGATTCTTTTAACCGTGTTTCTAAATCATTGCGCGACCGAGTTACTGCTTCGTCTAGTAAATCCCGCAACCGCACTGTATCACCTGAACGGGTTTTAAATTTCTTGCCGTCTTCTCCTAATACTAAGCCAAATGGCACATGTACGATTTCTACGTCATCAGGTATCCACCCTGCCCGACGTGCTACTTGAAACACTCCTGCAAAGTGGTTCGCTTGTCCAGCGTCGGTGACATATACTAACCGTTTGGCGCCTTCGTTTTGTATCCTTTGTCGTAATGCTGCTAAATCTGTAGTAGCGTAGTTATATCCACCGTCTGTTTTTTGGACAATTAACGGTAATGGTTTACCTTCTTTATTAGTAAATCCTTCTAAGAATACTACTTTGGCGCCGTCAGATTCTTCTAATAAACCTGCTTTTTCTAAATCTTCTACAACTGCCTTTAAGTAAGGGTTATAAAAAGATTCGCCACGTTCGGTCAAGTTAATATCAAGCAAGTCATATATTATTTGGAATTCTTTGCGTGACTGTTCGCATAATAGCTTCCATGCATGAGTGGTATCTTCGGCGCCTGCTTGTAATCGTACAACTTCTTGCCGTGCGGTTTCTTGGAATTTTTCGTCTGCGTCAAACCGTGCTTTGGCTTTTTTATAAAACTCTACTAAGTCACCAATATCTAATGCGTTTGCAGTTGTTAACGCTTCGGGGTACACTTCCCGTAAATAGGTAATTAACATTCCAAACTGCGTTCCCCAGTCACCAACATGGTTTAACCGCAGTACATCATGCCCAATAAATTCTAAAATCCGAGCAATGCTATCGCCAATAATTGTAGACCGCAAGTGTCCAACGTGCATTTCTTTGGCAATGTTGGGACTCGAAAAGTCTACAATTTCTCGCTTGGGATGTTGTGATATTGGTACACCTAACCGTTCGTCTGCTTGTATTGCACTAAGTTGCGCTTCGAGATATTCTGTTTTTAACCGTAAGTTAATAAACCCTGGCCCTGCTATTTCTGGCGCCTCACAAATATCTGATACATCAAGTTTATCTACAATTGCCTGAGCTACTGCGCGCGGTTGCTGTTTTAACTTTTTGGCTAACGGTAAAGCTAAGTTTGCTTGATAATCACCAAATTTCGGATTATTTGTGGATACTAACATTACGTCAGTTCCCGCTAAGTCGGCGCCGAACGCCGCTACCGTTGCCTGTTCTACTTTTGATTTTAGTTGTTCTTGTGTAACGTTCATGTGTAAGTTTGATAATTTATTTTATTCCGTTTGGTTGTAGAGACGTTACATGTAACGTCTCTACAACGTACATAAAATTCTGCAATGCAACAGACGTATTGTACCTCTAGCGCTTCTAAGTTATTGCGCTTATTCAGTAAATAGAATGTATGTGTAGCTGGAATGCAATCAATTATCCAGCAAGTTGATGCAAAATCCTTGCGGCGCCTATCTCTATTCTTTTACCGTCTTCGTCGCCACTTCATAAAATACATGCGTTACAACAATTAGCCGTATTATAGCAGAATATTAGTAAAAATAATTAAAATAGTACATGAGTTTGTAAAATGAGAACACGTCAAAAAAGGCAGTGTCTATGGTACCCCAGGTCAGTGAAGCCACAAATAAGCGAGAAATGGTAATCACTTGGGAAGCGTTGCCCAATGATTTCCAGTTAGAGGATGAGCCAGTGGATAATACAAGTCAGCCAAAAGTGGCTGCGGCTTTAAGTGAAATTTTAGAACAATTGGGTTTTATCAAATCCAACATGTTAATCGCCTCGAATTTTGGTCTTTGTGCATATATCAACGGCGAACCAATTATTAAAGCACCCGACTGGCTTTACGTACCTTCCGTTTTGCAAGTTTTACCAGACCGTAAAAGTTATACACCCTACTTAGAAGGGGATGTTCCTGCAATTGTAATAGAATTTTTATCTAAAACAGATGGTGGAGAATATTCTTCTAAAAGAACTCAGCCAGTAGGTAAGTGGTTTTTCTACGAGCAAATTCTACAGGTTCCTATTTACGCAATTTTTGACCCTGACGGCAGTTTACTAGAGTTTCACGAACTGGCTCAGGGACGCTATGAATTGAAGCAACCAGATGAAAATGGTCGTAACTGGGTTGCTTCGATGGGTTTGTTTTTAGGAACATGGCGAGGAACAAAACAAGACCGAGCAGGGTATTGGTTACGATGGTGGGATGAAGCTGGTAATTTGTTGCCTTGGGGTGTAGAAGCTACCGAACAAGAACGTCAACGCGCGGAACAAGAACGTCAGCGTGCCGAACAAGAACGTTTGCAAAAAGAACGGTTAGCTGACTATTTAAAATCTCAAGGTATTGACCCTGATAATTTACCAGCGTAATTTCCGTTTATCACAGTTTGTATAAAAGTACCCTCAATGGGTAATGCCGATTAGAGCTAGGCTTCGATAAGCTAAAACTGTGATACGGCAATAAATGGAAACATTCTGGTGGTTTAGATAATTATTGGTAAACTAGTAAGTATTAGTTTAGATTTGTAACATATCACACATTACAGATTTTTACTTGCTAGTTACCAATTTTTCATTTATATATGATTTTTAATACGGTTAACTAGTTAGATAGGCGCCACATAATCAAATAGTCGTAAGATTTCTATTTAAGAACTTCAGAAACATCAACATCAGGATAATACTTAAGAGCGAAGTGCAAATAGGGCGATACAAAATACAGAGTATATCGTACATAAGAACTATATTGTGTGAACCGTGGTTCACATGAAGGTGCAGCAGAATTATTTCGACAAGCAATCATTTACGCAAGCTTGTACGCACGTTTACAGTCAATTTTTTAGAAGATTTGATATATAAACTGTAGATAGTTTTGTAGTATAACATATTTTGACATAAAATGAAATTTAAATACTACTTTACTTGCCAAAAAGTGTTTATGCAGTAGTCAAAAATTAACACGATGTTATATACTTAGAAAGTAGCTTATACGAAAATGGTATGGTACAGCTTTTACAAGGCATATGTAATAATGGCAAATTAATTTTGAAGGAAGAGCTTAGTTCAGAACTAGAGGGAAAAAGTTTACAAGTAATGATTATTGATACAAGCGAATCTAATCAAGATTTTTCTTCTCATGAATCGAAGCTAAAGCAGTTTATGGAGCAAGTAAAGAGATATTCATTCCGGCTTCCTGAAGATTATAAGTTTAATAGAGACGAGATATATGACAGATAGGATTTTTTTAGATACAAACCTTTGGGTTTACCTATATGCAGAAAATCCACTCGATAAACATCAAAAAGTTGAGGAGATTATTCAAAATCAATCGAAATCAATTCAAGTCAGTACTCAGGTTTTAGGTGAATTATTCCACGTTATAACGAGAAAAAAAATTTACATCAAAACCTGATGCTGTAAATATAATTACAAATATTGTTAATTTATTTACAATTACAGAGATAGATGCACCAAAAGTTTTGCAAGCTTTAGAGATTAATACGAGGTATGGTTACTCTTATTGGGATAGTCTTATTGTCGCAACAGCACTCATATGCGGTTGCTCAATAATATATTCGGAAGATATGCACCATAATCAACTTATAGACGGAAAACTAAATATCATAAACCCATTTAAATGAATGGAATGTTAGCTTAACATTGACTTTAGTGGCATACGGCTAAAATATCTATTGGAATGTGAACCACGGTTCACATTTGGGCACCAGTTGTAGAGGAGTGATAATAAAAACTACTACTGATAAGCTGTTGTTATGTATTCTCGAACAGCGAGTCCGTTGTCCGTTCTCAGTTGCTAGCCTTTTTTTTTGCAAATGTGCCACAATCAAAAGCAATAAGTCAGTAGCGTTTGCACAAAACGATGTACATGCTCACACCGGGAACAAAACTTAACAATCGCTACGAAATTTTGAAACCATTGTCCGGTGGTGGTATGGGAGATGCTTATCTCGCGCGCGATACGTGGAAGGAAGGGGAAAATCGATGCGTTGTCAAGCAACTCAAGCCAGATAAAGTTGAACCTCGCACAATACGTTTATTTAATAATGAGGCACAAACGCTGTGTAGATTAGGAAGTCATGACCAAATTCCTGAGTTACTCGCACATTTTGAACAAAACGATAATTTTTACTTGGTTCAAGAATTCATTCAAGGACATGACCTCAGTGAAGAAATATCACCAAATCAACCGTGGAGTGAAGCTAGGGTTATCGAGTTTATCGAAGATATTCTCAAAATTCTAGTATTTGTGCATCATAACAAAGTTATTCATCGTGATATTAAACCAAGTAATATCATGCGGCGCGACAAAGATGGTAAACTTGTATTGATTGATTTTGGTGGAGTAAAGCAAGTCAGAATACAAGAAAATTCGACGATAGCAACACCTGTTGTTGGTACTTACGGGTACATGCCAGATGAACAAATTAAAAATCAGGCAAAACTGTGTAGTGATATTTTCGCTGTTGGAATGGTAGCTATTCAGGCATCAACAGGAAAACAGCCATCAGAATTGTTTAAGCTGGAACGAGATGCCAAGACAGGACAATTTTTGTGGCATAATTACGCAAAACTAAACGCTAGTCTCGCGCGGATTTTATATAAGATGGTGCAATTTCATCACGAATTGCGGTATCAGGCGGCAAATGAAGCGTTAGAAGCTGTAATAAATTTATCGTTGACTGTAGAATATTGGCTTGATAATGTTAGTCAGTTTATACAGGAAAAAGACTACCACAAAGCAGCCCAAGCGTGCCAGCAAGCGATTAATGTAAATTCAAATTCTTATACTGCCTGGTATTACCACGGAATTATTTTGCGTAAATTGGGACAAAACGATAATGCAGTTTTATCTTACGACCAAGCAATTAGAATTCAACCACTTAGCTCAGAAGCTTGGTATAGTCGTGGTTTAGTTCTTGATGAAATGGCAAGAGACGAAGATGCGCTTGCATCATTTGATAAAGCAATTCAACTTAAGCCCGATTATGCACAAGCTTGGGTTTGTCGTGGTACCTCATATCTTGCACCTAACGTAAAAACCCGTATAAAGCCAATTAGAGATGGTAAAACTATAACCAAAAGATAATTTTATTACCTAAGTATGAAAGAACATATTTTTGACTACGAGGCACCATATTAATACGTATTTTAAAGCTGAATTTTCATTTGATAATGGCGCCATTGAATTGAAAAATACATACAAATATACTGTTAGCAGTAAGTGATAATGAATTTAATTTGCATTGTGGCGCCAAAACATGAGAAAAAGGGCGTTGAAGTTTATATGAATAAGCAAGAAATATGGTTTCAATTCTTGCCCACGCCCAAAATCTAGTTTACACTTTGCTGTCATTGATGCCTTCTACCTACCAACAAGAAAATCTCGAAGCGATGTTTGGGATGTTTTTAGAGGCACAAGGTTATCCTCTACCTCAACACAGTAAAAGTAAGTCAGCTAGCGCCTTAAGCAGATTTCTCAACGTTTATAATTGGTCAACTAGAGGTGTGATTCGCACTGCCCGTAACCGTATTATTAAGGAGATTTTATCTGAGCGTTCGTTGGGGCGCCAACCATTTTTACAAGTTATTATTGACCTAACAACTTTGGAGAAAGCCGGAAAATTTAAGGGGCTTGAAAGCTTAATCAGCGTTTACCACGGAAAACGAGGTATGCATTTGGTTGTGGTGTACTTAGTTGTTGGTCGGTGGCGAATACCCTGGAGCTTCCGTGTTTGGAGGGGGAAAGGCGCCACTTCCCCAGCAAGATTAGGATTAAAAATGGTTAAATCTTTACCTAAAAAATTAACCAAGCACTTTAAAGAGGTAATGGTTTTAGTAGATACAGGCTTCGGCAGTATCCAATTTATACACGGTGTTCGAGAGAAAAAATTTCACATAATTGCTGGCATAGCTTGTACCCGTAAGTTAGTTGATGGGCGCAGTGTCGCCCAATTACACAAACGAGGACAGCAACTTTACCTTCAGGGTTTAAAATTTCCTGTCTATATATCCTGGTATTATTTTAAGCGTCATGACGGTAAGTATGAGAAACGATTTGTTATTTCAACCAAAGCCCTCAAAGCAAGCACTATTTCTTGGTGGGGTAAACGAAGATGGCAGATAGAGGGTTGGTTTAAAACCGCAAAACACCGTTTTGGATTACATCGCTTTGGACAAGGAACCCTCCTAGGGGTTTATCGCTGGTTAGTGTTGTCCCTGATATCTTATGTTTTGGCACATTGGGCTTATTTATCGACATCGGGCGCCAACGGCGACTTACCTGACTGGGGTGAAGCAGCAGAAATTGCATTCCAAACTATATTTCCCCATTTAGTAGTGTTACTTCTTTTACAACATATCGAACAGATGAGAGACTTGCTACTGAGTCAAGGAATTGACATCCAAATTTCCAGGTGCAAGATATGAGGTACGATACTTAATAAACAGTCAAGGTATAATATTGCTTTAGCATCATTCGGTCAAGCAATTCAATATCAACCCGATAATACACTAGCTTGGGCTGGTCGTGGTTGGACATTAAATTGTTTGCAACGGTATTTAGAAGCGCTAGCATGTTTTAACGAAGCTATTAAAATACAACCCAATAATCCTGAAACTTGGTATAGTCGTGGTATTGCGCTTGCTAATTTGGAAAAATATGAAGATGCGGTGGCATCATACAAGCAAGCAGTAAAGATTAAATCTAATTACTATCAAGCTTGGTACAGTCTTGGAATTGTGCTGGAGAAGTTGGGCAAGAACGAAGATGCAATGATTTACTATGACCGCGCGCTTCAAATTCAACCCAATGACGCTGATATATGGAACAGTCGTGGTGTTACTTTGATGACCTTAAAAAAATATGACGAAGCGCTAGTTTCGTTCAAACAAGCATTAAATGTAAAGCCTGACCACGAAATGGCAATTGATAACAGTAAGAAAGCAGAGAATAAATTGCGAAAACCTTCATTCTTGCGTTGGTTGTAGGTAAAATCGCTTGCTTTATACACGTTTATAATTTATAACACTTATTAACGATGTCAAAATGTATAATTAAATTTAGTAATACTGCTTATACTACATCGTATATCACCTATGAGTGGAAAAATCCTTAACAGCCGCTACAAGTTAGACCGTCGATTAGGTGGTGGTGGGTTAGGTGATACATATTTAGCGTTTGACTTGTGGAAAGAAGGTGATAATCGCTGTGTGGTCAAACAACTCAAACCCGAAATCGTTAATGCTACAACATTAAGATTGTTTGAGAAAGAAGCAGAAGCATTATCTAAACTAGGTAGTCATTCTCAAATTCCAACACTTTTGGCACATTTTCAGCAAGATGACCAATTTTACCTTGTGCAAGAGTTTATAGAAGGGCATGACCTGACGGAAGAAATCAAATTGGGAGAATGTTGGCAAGAAACTGCTGTAATCAAACTTTTACAAGATATTTTAGAAGTGCTATATTTTGTACATCAAAATCACGTTATTCATCGTGATATCAAGCCTGGTAATATAATGCGGTGCCCAGATGGTAAAATAGTACTAATTGATTTTGGTGGTGTTAAACAAGTTAAAAACAACCCTGCTTCCACACAATCAAGTGTAGTGGTTGGAACACCGGGATATATGCCCTTTGAACAAATTTATAATAATGCCCAATTGTGCAGTGATATTTATGCTGTGGGAATGGTAGCAATTGCAGCGCTGACTGGTGAAAATCCTGTTGATGTGAGTATAGACCCAGACACTTTACAACCCGTATGGCGCCAGCAGGCACAAGTTCGTGATGAGTTTGCTAGTATTATAAATAAAATGGTGCAGTTTCATCACGTTAACCGCTACCAATCTGTATGCGAATTATCACTTGCTCTTAATAATTTAGTCGATACAGCATCTGAATGGTGCGAACAAGGAAAATGTTTATTAAAACAAAAACACTATGCAGAGGCAATAGCAGCATTTGAACAAGCGCTTTTAGCTAGACAGAATTACCCAGAAGCTTTCAAAGGAAAAGGTTGGGCTTTGTTTAGTTTAAGACAAGAGAATGAAGCACTGGCTCTATTTGACCGAGTTCTTGAAACCCAACCTGATGATTATGAAGCATTAATCGGTCGCGGTTGGGCACTAAATAGGTTGGAGAAGTATGATGAAGCGTTAGTGGCTTGTGAGCGTGCGGTTGAAATTCAACCAAATGCAGATAAAGCAGTTACAGGTCGTGCTTGGTCGTTAGGTGGTTTAGGTAAACATGAAGAAGCGCTTGTAGTTTATGACCAGGCAATAGAAATTAATCGAGATAACGTATATGCTTGGACAGGTCGTGCTTGGGCATTAAACGAGTTAGGAAGATATCAGGATGCACTTGCGTCTTGCGAACAAGCAATAAAGTTAGATGCTAATTACTCAGATCCTTGGTGCAATCGTGGTTGGTCGCTATACTACTTAGGTTGCCATGAAGATGCACTTGCATCTTTTGACCGTGGGATTGAAATCGATCCAAATGATGCTTTAAGTGTGAATTTTCGTGGATGGTTGTTGTACTTATTAGCCCGCTATGATGAAGCTCTTGTATACTATGAACAAGCATTAAAATTAAAACCAGATGCTGCGTATATTTGGAAAAATCGGGGACTCTCACTGTATAAATTAAATGATTATAAAGCTGCTAATGCTTCTTTTCAAAAAGCAGTAAGCTATAGCGGTAATGTTCCAGAAATGTGGTTTTCCTGGGGCACAGTGTTATTAGAACAGGCAAATTACCAGCGCGCGATTATATGCTATGATACTGCTATTGAACTTAAAAAAAATTATTATCAAGCATGGACATATCGTGGTATTGCCTTAGAATGGTTACATAAATATGAAGACGCTGTTGCATCTTACAAGCAAGCAATTAAAATGAAAGAAGATTATTTTGATGCTTGGTTATCTATTGGTGTCGTGCAATGTAGATTGCTACTATACGAACAATCAGAGGCATCATTAAACCGTGCGATTCAACTCAATCAAGACTCACATATTGCTTGGTCGCATCAATGTATTACATTACAAAACTTAGGGAAATACAAAGAAGCACTTTCATCTATCGATAAAGCGATAAAAATTAAGCATGATGATTGTTACTATTGGACAGTTCGAGGAACAACGCTAAATAATTTAAAAAGATATGAAGATGCAATTTATTCTTTGAACAAAGCTCTCGCAATTGAACCCAATTATAATCTAGCACTTCAAGCAATTAATGATGTTAAAACTCTTTCACGTAGAAGTACATTTTCAGAAAGATTGAGAGATGCTCATAAGATATTTTTGAATAAGTATAAAGTTATCTGGATAGGAATAAGCGTTATTATTGTTATCATGTTTTGGAACACTATTATTAATAATTCGTTCAGCTTATTTATTATTAGCGTAATTATCTTATTTTTAATTATAGATTTCTCAATCGAGATTATTTTTCCAAGATAAATTATTATTGTAATATATGTTTAATGGTTCAGATTTCAATACTGCTCGGTTAAGCGATTTTTTCGGAATCAATCCCCCCTAACCCCCCTTAGTAAGGGGGGAAAATAGAGGCTTTTAGCCCCCCTTATCAAGGGGGGTTGGGGGGATTTTTATTCTTAACCGAGCAGTATTGGTTCAGATTTGAGGCGCCAGTTTTGAAAAGACCTAAGACCTTGATATGCTAGGAATATGGTGGGCAGTGCCCACCTTACGGGGTGTTCAAAATTGAAACAGGAATCCTATATTCAGAAAGCAGAGAATAAATTGCGAAAACCTTCATTTCTACGTTGGTTATAGTCAAATTGCTCGCTTTACCAATATTTATAATAAAAAAACATAAAAAAACACTTCTTAACGATGTAAAAATGTATAATTAAATTTCAGTCAAACCACTGTTAACACTCGACTAACTATCGCTTATGAGTGGAAAAATTCTCAACAGTCGCTACGAATTAGACCAAAAACTAGGCGGTGGTGGGTTAGGCGATACATATTTGGCTTTTGACCTTTGGAAAGAAGATGATAACCGCTGTGTGGTTAAACAACTTAGACCTGGAATTGTTAATGCTACAACATTACGGTTGTTTGAGAAAGAAGCCGAAGCATTGTCAAAACTAGGAAGTCACGACCAAATTCCAACTCTTTGGGCACATTTCCAGCAAGATAACCAATTTTACCTGGTGCAAGAGTTTATAGAAGGACATGACTTGACTCAGGAAATCAAATTAGGGGAGTGTTGGCAAGAAACTGATGTAATCAAACTTTTGCAAGATATTTTAGAAGTACTAGATTTTGTACACCAAAATAACGTTATCCATCGCGATATCAAGCCTGGTAACATTATGCGGCGCCAAGATGGCAAAATCGTACTGATTGATTTTGGCGGTGTTAAACAAGTTAAAAATAATCCAACCTCTCGGCAATCAAGTGTAGTGATTGGTACACCTGGGTATATGCCCTACGAGCAAATATATAATAATGCTCAATTCTGTAGTGATATTTATGCTGTGGGTATGCTGGCAATAGGAGCGCTAATAGGTGAAAATCCTGTTGATATTCCCACTGATTCAAAAACATTACAGCCTATTTGGCGTAAGAATACACAGGTAAGTAATGAATTTGCTGATGTTTTAGATAAAATGGTGCAATTTCATTATGTAGAGCGATACGAGTCAGTTTCTGAACTACAAAATATACTAAAAAGTTTTCTATTTACAGAGGTTGATTGGTGCCAAAAAGGAGAATCGCTAGTTAAAACGAAGAACTATAATGAGGCAATTATCGCATTTAAAGAAGCACTGAGCATACAGCAAGATTATCCAGACGCAATAAACGGAATTAGCTGGTCTTTATACTACTTAAGACAATATAATAAAGCACTGGCTGGTTTTAAAAAAGTATTAAAAATATATCCAAATAATTATCAGGCTTTAACTGGGTGTAGTTGGGTTTTTATTAAATTGGGCAATTACGATGAGGCATTAGCATCGAGCGAGCGCGCGATTGAAATTCAATCTGATTACGAAAAAGCATGGGTAAGTCGTGGTGGAACACTTATTTATTTAGGTTATGCAACAGAAGCGCTTACAGTCTTTGAGCAAGTACTTGGGATGAACCCAGATAATGTAGATGCTTGGGCAAGTCATGCCTGGGCATTAATTGAACTAGGAAGGAACGAGGAAGCATTAGCATCTTGCGAACAAGCAATTCAGCGTGATACAGATTTTGCTGATGCATGGAGTAATAGAGGTGTTGCGCTACTTAAATTGGGAAATTACAATGAGGCTATTGCGTGTTGTCAGCGAGCAATCAAGATCAATGCAGATGAAGTTATATATTTTGTAAATCTTGCTTGGGTACTTTACAGTTGTGGTCGGCACGATGAAGCACTGGCAAATTACGAACTAGAATTGAAAATAAAACCCAACGATTCTAAGCTTTGGACTTATCAAGGAATTTTGTTATGTGAGCTAAAGAAATATCAACAAGCTGATTTATCATTAAAAACAGCTATTAAACTTGATTCCAATTCAGCTTTAGCTCATCTATATTCTGGAACGGTGCTATTTTTATCAAAATCTGTAGCATTTGAACAACTACTCGAATTAGTGGAACAAGCAATTAGCATCAAGCAAGGTTTATCAAACGAACATTTAGTACTTGCTCAGTTATATAAAGGTATATGCTTAAGCAAACTAGGCAAGGATGAAGATGCTTTTGCAACATTAAATAAACTAACTAATGTGAGAGCAAGCGATGGACTAATTTACTTAGTTTTGTACACTTGTGGAGAAGTACTAAATAAACTAAGAAAATATGAAGAAGCGATTATTTATTTAGATAAATCACTAACAATTCAACAAAATTGTGAATTCGCTATTAAAGCGCGGAAAAGAGCTAAGAAAAATTTATGGAAACCTTTATTTTTGAGACGTTGGGAAAGTATATTAATGAAATATATATCCTTATATTCCGTATCTGACTTAATAATTTTATCGCCGATTGCCTTTATTTTCTTATACTTCTCTCCAATCATTATAGCTATACCTATGCTTGTCATATTGTCTATTTCTATAACTTTAGTGAAATGGTCTAGTCCCATTTCACGAAAACCTTGATAAAAATATAAACCTGTAGAGACCGCATTAATACTCATGTATTATAAAATGTGAACCGTGGTTCACATTTCAGTGCTAGTTTTTTTTGTACATGCCTAATTTCTTAGCCACGTAATTGGGCTATCATTTCGGCTGGACTCCAATATGCGCGCGTTGTTTGAATTTTACCGTTGTCGTTGATTTCAAAAATTGTGATTCCTTCAAATGTAACGGTTTTACCTGTTTTACTGGCGCCAGTTGTTTTCCATTTTACTGCTGCTGAGTTTCCTGCGATGAATATTGATTCGGTGGTTGTAGCTAAGTTATTAAATACTGTTTTTAGTCTACCAATAAATTCTCCAAAACCTTCATGCACTTTTGCTGGTGGTTCTCCCACCGGGTCGTGACTAATTGCATCAAGAGCGAAGTTTGTAAGTACTCCTTCTGTGTTCATTGCGGCTAGGTTGGTATAATACGAGGCAATAATGCTTTTAATTTGCTCTGGAGACATTTTATACTTCCTTTATAAAAACTAGATTTTTTCATCAAAACTATACAGTATAGAGGGAATAAACGGAACATTTCTAAAGTTTGTTTAATCAATTTAGGACATGATTCCATCACCAAAAATACCTAACTTGAAATTTTCAACTTTAATGTCCCGAATTAGCTGGGGATATGTAATTCTGTTCGCTGTATGGATTTTATTACGGTTAGTGTTCTTTGACAGCTTGTGGTGGTTAGCAATTATTAATACTGTTGCACTATATATTTTTGTTCCATTGTTATTGTTACTACCGCCTGCATTATTATGGCGCCAATGGAGGCTACTTTTAGGACTAGGTTTTCCGCTTGGTGTTTTTCTTGCGTTTTACGGTTCGTTGTTTTTACCTCAGTTGCCTAGTCTCGCATATAAAGCTGTTCAACCAGAAATAACTGTGATGAGTTTTAATATGCTGTTTAGCAATAATGACTATGATGAGATTGGCAGAATGATAAAAGCTAATACTCCCGATATTGTTGGTATACAAGAAGTGCCACTAAATGGTGATGCTGTGTGGATAAAACGATTTTCGTCAGAGTATCCTTATTATGCATTTCGTCCAGTTGAGGAAGGTCACAATGTTGGAATTATTAGTCGCTTCCCAATTGAAAATGTGACTATACTATCAAATCCTCCTATGCGACGCGCGTTATCTGCTACGGTTAACGTGAACAAAGGGCGTGTTAATAAGAGTTTACAGGTCATAGTCTCACACTTAACACCGAATTATCCCAGTAATGAATTTATTAAGTTCGCACACGAATGGTATACTCGCCGTGCAAACGAGGTTACATATATACGTACTTTAATACAACAACGGCGCCTACCTACAATTATGCTGTGCGATTGTAATTACGTTGATACATCGCAAGCCTACGCACGTACACACGAAGTTATGAAAGATAGCTTTCGCGAAGTTGGATGGGGTTTTGGTCATACTTATCGCGGTCCGTTTTTTCCTATTGGTCGTATTGATTTTGTTTGGTATACGAAAGAACTCGAAGCTGTTGAGGCTTGGGTTCCCGATGGTGGCGGTTCTGACCATTTACCTGTTGCGGTACGTCTACATTTTCATGCTTAAATCTAGCCATTTTGATTGTGTAACTGGTGCGCTGGTGGATATATAATCTATTCCTGTTTCTGCTACGTTGCGTATTGTTTCTAATGTAATATTACCGGAAGCTTCGATTTTGACGCGACTATCTTGTTGGCGTATCATTTGTACTGCTTTTTTCATCATTTCGATGGGCATGTTATCGAGCATGATAATATCGGCGCCATGTAGCAATGCTTCTTTTACTTGGTCTAACGATTCGGTTTCAATTTCGATGTTGAGGGGATAGGGAATTTGAGAACGCACTTTTTTAATGGCGGCGCCGATACCACCTGCGGCGGCGATATGATTATCTTTGAGCATTACGGCATCATCTAAACCCATACGGTGATTAATGGCGCCACCTATTTGTGTAGCGTATTTTTCTAAAATGCGTAATCCGGGGGTTGTTTTGCGTGTATCTACTAACCTAACAGGTAAATCGATAATTTTTTCTACATATTGTCTGGTTAATGTGGCGATACCACTTAAGCGCATGACTAAATTTAACGCGACTCGTTCTCCTGTTAATAGAGCATCCATCGAACCATGCATTCGCGCGACTATTAAACCTCGCTCACAGTATTGACCTTCAACCGCAAAGGGTACAAAACTAACTCTTTCATTCAACAAATGAAACACCCTTGCTGCTATTGGTAAACCAGCAATTACTCCTGTGGCTTTAACTATCCACTCAGCTTGTCCTTCGACTGTATCCGCTAAAAATAAACTTTGAGTAGTGCGGTCACCTCTACCAATATCTTCTAGTAGCCAGGTAGATAGCATTTTATCGAGGACGATAAAAGGAGGTAACGCAGCATTTGAATTCATCATTGTCAGAGTGTGAGGGTAGGGGAACTGAAATATAGCCGAAAAACACTCAGTCATTTGTGCGAAAAGCTGCAAATGACAAGGCAGTTTAAATCACAGCCATCAAATAAAGCACTAAGGAACATTCTACTCGCGTAACGATAAAATATACTTTTTTTTCAGAATGATTATTCGGGATAGGCGTATACAGAGAAATTGAGTAGATACAAGTACTAACTTTTACCATTAGTAACTTTATCTACTCAACGCATGTGTAAACTAGAAGGAAAAATCTAAAACTTTTGATGCACTTTAAAATTAAGCTTTATGTAGTTAATATATGATTGGTTACGATAATTAACCAATATTTACTTTTTTACGTTGACGTGCAGAGATTATACCAGCAATAGCCAAGGCGCCTAAGCTGATAACAGTGCCAGGTTCAGGAACACTTACACGCATTGATACACCATCGCCAGTTTTAGGAAATAATTTGCTGTCATGATTGCCAAGCTGAATTACAAACGAGCTAACATCGTGGATAGTGATTGTCTGTCTGTTGCTATCGGCGCCAGCAACAGCGTTAATTGTAGTTGCCTTACCGTTAACTTCCAAAATGCTTGTACCTTTGTCTTCGACATCAAACAAATCAAAGGTTACGGAACCAATATTTTTACCAAGAAAATCAAACTTGAATCTACCAACTTCTAATTGACCCTTTTCAAAAGTGCTTGTTAAACCAAGCATTGCTGAGGGACGAATCCAGAGTTGATTTAGATTTGGGTTTGTGCCTGCATCTTGCTTATTAAAAATAATACCGAAACCGTAATCGTTTTTAGTGCTGCGGTCATCAACAAATAAGCGGCTTTCAACAAATTTAGGACCTTTGTTATCAAAATCATATTTTAAGCTGGTTACTGTATAACCAAAAGGTAATCCATTCGTAGCAGCAGCAGTGGTATCAATACACTTAGTAGCATCGAGACAACCAAGATTTGTTGTTTGAATTTCACCTTCTCTATTAGGTACTAAGGAAGCTGCATTTGCTGTGGAAGCAAAAGTAAGAACACTTAAGCCAAGAGTTGTTGCGGCGAAGATTTTTGCGAGTAACATAGCTTTTTGCATGGTTGTATGTACGTGTTTTCTCTGGTTGATATTTGCTATGTTATGGGTGCCTAAGTGCAATCGTCATCCTTTTTCTACAAGGTTTATATCAATTTGATACTAGTAATAATATTTGGAAAATTACTCAAATAACATGTGTTATTTGATAACAGTATATAAATATATAAGGTTACAAAAGTAAATACGCTAGTAAATATTTTTACTAGCGAAATAAAACTTTTTATACTATATATTTAAAGTTTTTTAGAAGCAAGTTGCTCTGTTGATGAAGAGTAATTAATATTACTTCGTTGTTTTCAACATATCATTCTTGAAAAAGCTTGTAAATGTGACACTTTTCAAAGTGGTTGAGTCGCGCACGAGTATTTACTGCTATGTATAGTATACGTGGGTAGTATTATTTTTTACTAAGAATAAAACAGGCAGGGATGCCTGTTCCACAAGATAAAGAAGTGCATTAGTTGAAGGCGCCTAGAAATACCTATAGATAGTGGTTCAGTAAGGATTATGTTGAAAATTCCGCAGTTAAAGTCAAAATACCAGCCTATTCGCCGTACTCCTACGTTGTTACAGATGGAAGCGGTAGAATGTGGCGCCGCTTCTTTGGGGATGATATTGGGATATTATGGGCGAATTGTGCCGCTTGCTGAGTTGCGTACTGCTTGTGGGATATCTCGTGATGGTAGTAAGGCTTCTAATATTATTAATGCGGCAAAAAGTTATGATTTACAGGCGAAGGGTTTCAAAATTGATTTAGACTCTTTGAGACAGGTTGCTTGTCCTTATATAGTGTTTTGGAATTTTAATCACTTTTTAGTTGTCGAAGGTTTTAGTAAAAAGCAAGTTTTTCTCAATGACCCGGCAACTGGGCGCCGTGCTGTTTCAATAGAAGAGTTTAGCGCGGCTTTTACCGGGGTTGTATTGGTATTTGAAAAAAGCCAGGTGTTTAAGAAGGGGGGTCATAAGCCAAGTTTATTTTTGGCGTTGTACTCACGGGTGCAGGGTAGTTTTGTACCATTGCTATATTGTGTGCTAGCTGGGTTTTTTCTGGTATTGCCCGGTTTGGCAATGCCGACTTTTTCACAGTTTTTTGTAGACCAAGTATTAATTAATAAACGCGAAGAATGGATACGTCCCTTAATATTCGGGATGCTGTTTACTGCTTTAATAAGTGGTTTATTGACAAGATTACAGTTACAGCTACTACGGCGCCTAAAGATTAAACTCGCAATGGGTATGTCGAGTAAGTTTATTTGGCATCTGCTGCATTTACCTGTAAGTTTTTATGACCAGCGGTTTGCTGGAGAAATTAGTAGCCGTATTCAACTTAACGACCGTCTCGCGAGTTTACTTTCAGGAAAGCTGGCAACAACCGTAATTTCTGCTGTGATGGTGATTTTTTACGGTGTTGTAATGTGGCAATATGACCGCGTGTTAACACTGATAGGCGTTGCATTTGTTGTTGTGAATCTTGTTGCTTTACAGTGGGTGTCAACATTAAGGGTCGATACAAATGTACGGTTGATGCAGGAACAAGGCAAAGTGAGTGGGGTAGCAATAGCAGGGTTACAAAGTATGGAAACCCTAAAAGCTTCGGGTTTAGAATCTGACTTTTTCAACCGTTGGGCTGGATATTATGCTAAATCTATCAACGTGCAGCAAGATATGGACAGTCTCAACCAAGGGTTAGGAACTTTACCCGCGTTTTTAACTGGTATTGCTTCAATGTTACTGTTATGTGTGGGTGGTTTGCGCGTTATGAATGACGCCCTCAGTATTGGGCAACTTGTAGCATTTCAAGCATTGATGCAACAGTTTATGCAACCTGTTAACCAGTTGGTTAGTTTGGGGGGAGATTTACAAGAACTTGAAGGTAATTTAAATCGACTTG
Source organism: Calothrix sp. PCC 7716 (assembly GCF_019977735.1). Classification (GTDB taxonomy): domain Bacteria; phylum Cyanobacteriota; class Cyanobacteriia; order Cyanobacteriales; family Nostocaceae; genus Dulcicalothrix. Next base: position 10,609,644 of record NZ_AP025018.1, read on the forward strand.
ATGATGTTTTAGGAAATGCGATAGAGGACAAGAGGGAAAGGGGTAACGGAGAAAGAAAGTCACTTATTCTCGATAATCCTAAATTAGAAGGATATCTTGAACTCCGTAATATTACCTTTGGTTATAGCAAAACGGCGCCTGCTTTAATTGAAAATTTTAGTCTTTCACTCAAACCTGGGCAACGTGTAGCTTTGGTGGGTGGCAGCGGTTCTGGAAAATCTACAATTGCTAAACTTGTTGCTGGGTTATATCAACCTTGGTCAGGTGAAATTTATCTAGATGGTAAGCCAAAAAATAAGATACAGCCTCAAGTTTTGGCTAATTCGATTGCTACGATTGAGCAAGAAATTATGTTATTCGGTGGTAGTGTACGCGATAACTTAACCTTGTGGGATAGTACCATTCCTGATAGTAATTTAGTACAAGCTTGTCGCGACGCTGCGGTACACGATATTGTTCAGTCTTTACCAGGTGGGTATAATGCAGATTTACTAGAAGGTGCCACGAACCTTAGTGGAGGACAGCGGCAAAGATTAGAGATAGCTCGCGCACTAGTTAATAATCCATCTATATTATTAATGGATGAAGCCACAAGTGCGTTGGATACAGAAACCGAAAAGATTATTGACCAAAATTTACGTCTACGAGGTTGTACCTGTTTAATAGTCGCTCACCGTTTGAGTACAATTCGCGACTGTGATGAGATTATAGTATTACATCGAGGTAAAGTTGTGCAGCGAGGAACCCATGATGATTTGAGTAAAGTCGAAGGGTATTATCTAGAACTGATTAAAAGTGAAGGTGGAACATTAGAATAGCACTAATATCTTTACACAATAAGAGACTTTCAAAAATTTAATTATCCTGTATTGTGGAATGGGCATCCTTGCCCGTTTAAATATCAGGGCGGGCAAGGATGCTACCTGCGCGCGGTAAGAATCGATATAATGGTTGTAATATATTAAACATCTTATTAATTGCGTAACTTTTACAGCTTCTTGAAGTATCTGGCAATTGGTAACAGTCCGAAACCCATTTTTTCATAAGTACAACGTGCTGGAGCATGACCAGAATCTCCTCCAGTCTCAACCATTGCAATGGACATGCCTTTTTCTTTCATCCAATCGAGAGCAAATTGGGTGAGAGCGGCGCCAATCCCCCGACGCTGATAATCCGGGTCAACAGCAATCATATAAATCTCTCCCATACTGTCCTCTAAATGGAGTTTTACAGCTATAAATCCCACAGTTGAATCAGATTCGAGGGCAACCCAAACATGATTATCCGCACTTGTACAAACTGACTCAACAGCAGATAACTGACTTACGCGCCAACCATCAGGATAGAATAAGCGGTACACATCACTATCCATCGCTTTTTCAAGCGAATCAAAAACTGGCGCCCATGCAGAGACTGAAAGGCTTTTGATTGCATTGAGTCGGTTATGTTCGTATGGTTCAATTCGCATAAATATATTCTGTAGTTAGCAAATGTTACATAAATACTATAATGAAGTTGTTCGGTATTTCGGCGCCCTGTGTGGGACATGATTTTGTCGAGGTTGTCAGAATACCATGCCCCAATTCCGTGAAGAGCGAACGTGTCTGCTTGACTTTCAGCAGCTACATATTTTTATCAGTCAATCAAGTTTAGCCAAAATTATTACAAACTGTTGTCCTTACAGCATTCTGTAAAGGTATTTATGAACATCATTACTACTCCAATTGCCAATAACACTTTGACTATTGCATCGTTTCTGACAGGCGCCACACTTAGTAGCATCTTGATAGGTTGGTTGGTAAAAACCGGGAGTTTACCGCTTAAAACGATGATGGCGTACACCGAGGGACAATTACGCTTTATACGGGTTTGGGTGAAAATCGCTTTGATTATTGGGGTAATTGTTCCACTTATACTGTTAATAACTTCTTGGTCGAATTCTATCGCGCGTCAATTCCTCCTCAGCTATATTGTTGTGGTTATATTTCAATTAGCCTGTGAAGCTAGTTTTAGCCGTTGGCTTGTCAAAAGTGTTGTTGTTGTTATTGGAACTATTTACACAATTTTTCGCTTGTGGCAAGTTTGGGAAGGATTGCACTTAACTTCTTATAGTCAACAAATTCGGCTCTCCCGTGCTTTACGTGCTAAAATATTAAAATAATCATCTTTTGTTTCAGTAAAATCAGTTATGAAAAGGGTTTTGACCGAACTGTTAAATTTACCTGACATAGTAGTAGAATCCAGTCTACAAGAGGGTAACACCTTAATTTTATCAGTAACTAAAAAGACTAAAAGTGCAGTATGTCCACAGTGCGGAAAAAAGTCAGACCATCTGCACCAAAATCAAAATTACTTAATTAAAGATTTACCGATGGGAGATAAGGAAGTAATACTGAATATAAATAGACGAAGATTTAAATGTAAAAAATGTTGTAAAACATTTAATGAAGACCTTGATTTTGTCGGAGCAAGAAGAAAGCATACGCATCGATATGCGGAAAATATTATTAAACAGCTTATTCATAGTGATGTAAGTAATGTAGCCAAAAATAATGGATTAAGCGAGGAAGAAGTTTATTCGATGCTTGAAGATATAGTTAAAAATATTTTACCAATAAATGTTAGTAATTTAGTAAGGTTAGGAATAGATGAAATAAGTTTAGTTAAAGGTCAAGGAAAATTTATTGTCGTGCTTGTAGATATAGATACAGGAAAATTAATAGGGTTGGTTAAAGAAAGAAAACAAATTGATATAGAGAATGTGATGATAAAGTGGGGGAAAGTAGTTTTAGAACAAATAGAAGAAGTAAGTATGGATATGACCGGAAATTATAAAAATTTAATCGAGAAGATTTGCCCAAACGCCGTTGTTACAGTGGATAGGTTCCATGTTACAAAAATAATACACGAAGAGTTGAACCAAGCTAGAATAGCAGAAAAAAAAGCAGCGTTGGAATTAAATGTTGAATCGAGAGAAAAAATATTTGATAGTTTAAAAGGTAACAAATATACAATTTTAAAAGCAGAAGAGAACCTAACAGATAAGCAAAAAATAAAGTTAGATACAATTAGAGAAGCATCTCCTTTATTAGCAATAATGCATTCATTGAAAGAAGAATTTCGTAATTTATTTGATACGACTGAAGACCCAGGAACAGGAATATTAGGGTTACTCGATTGGTTAAAAAAAGCTGAGCCTTATTATCAAAAAAGTGTTAATACAATTAAACGCTGGTTTGGAGAAGTAGCAGGATACTTTGATAGGAAAACTACCAATGCAGTTGTAGAAGGAATTAATAATAAATTGAAGCTAATAAAAAGAAGTGGATTTGGCTTTAAGAATTTCCGCAATTTTGAGATTAGAGCTTTACTTTCTTGGCATTATAATATTAATTTAGCAAGTTAAGTACGGAAGAGCCGCAAAGAACGGATTATAAACTTAGTACTATTCACAATGACTTAAAAGCTTAAAACTTTTATTTTTGTATTAAAAGTATTGAACGGCACCCAATACTGCTCGGTTAAGAAAATTCGATAGAACCATAAACCTTGTAGAGACGCGATTAATCGCGTCTCTACGTGCCCGGAATCAACGCAAAAAATCCTTAACCGAGCAGTATTGGAACGGCACCGACATTTATAAGTAAAACTACACCAAGACTGGAAACAGCGGCACCTATCGGTTTGATTGTTTATTGTTTAAGGCGCCGTAATTATACGCTTTCAGTTTTCTTGTTCAATATCCTTATCGCACAAAAAGACAATAAAGCAAGTAAACTAACCGTTAAAGATGGTTCGGGTACAGGAACAACTTTTCTATCGGTATAAATAATTCCAATTGGGCGTAAAAGTTTATCGTTGGTTGCTACAAACACCGAACCGCTATTACCTACTGACGGTAATGGTTTACCACTAACTGCATCATAACGGAGTATGGCGCCAAGGTTTCTACTATCCGCTGTATTATCAAATCCAACAGTGTAAAGGATATTATTATTATCTAATGTTAAGCTACCAATGAAGTTGCTCGAAGGAACTGTACCTGTGTAGTTAGTGGATAAAGTATCAATCAAAGCTCCTGTTTGGGAGTCGTAACGTCTAATATCATTGGCAAAATCACTAACAAATAAATCACCACTGTTCCCCGGCGCCAATCCTAGAAAACTAACAAAACCAAAACTGTCTGGTGATGGTGTTGGCTGGTCTATAAATACAGTAGACGTTTTACTCGCAACATCGAAACGTAATACCTGAGAAGGTAAACCAAAGCTAAAATCTGGTTTCCCATCTACTGCAACGCTACCTTGAGTTGTAACGTATAGACTTCCATCAGAACCAAATAATAAACCATTGGGACCATTCAAACCCCCAGTTTTACCATTACCCTGTGCAAACACATCAATAAAGGCGCCTGTTTTCCCGTCGTAGCGTAAAATTTGGTCTGTCAAAAAACTGCTGACATAAAGATTACCGTCAGGACTAAATGCTGCACCATAAGGGCGAATCAACCCACCACCACTGGCAAAAGTATCAATGAATTTTCCAGTTGTTCCGTCGTATCGAAGAATCGCAGAATTCTCCTTAGTGTCTCCACTCGATACATAAAAATTACCATCGGAACCAAATAGTAAACTGTCTGGCGCCTTTAATCCTCCACTGCCCGGTGTAATAAACTCACCCAAGAAGTTACCGCTTTCTTCGTCGAACAATACTACATTGTCACCTCTTGTATTGCCGATTAGTAGAGCTGCATTTGCAGTTTCTAGTCCGATACCCAAAGCCAACGTAGTTAGAGTTAATGCAGTTTGGAGCAGAACTTTGCTATTCATTATAGATATTGTATAGGTGACGCATTAATTAAGTAGAAATACTATAATGACTTTTAAAGCCAAAGTCATTTAAATCCTGCTAAATTCACTGAATCTTGATGTTACGTGCGGCGCCACTCAAATTGTTATTTGTTACATTTACATAATTAACTATTAAATAGCCATGAGCAAGGCGCCACAGCAAAGGGTAATTAGCCAAAATTCCCATTAGCGCAGTTGCAACCGCAGAGGTAATGGTGGTGGTAACAAGAAGTTGATTGAATAAATCACCAGGTTGAGCAATAAATCTGAGAGCGCAAAGTGGGCGGTGTCGGCTTTCGTCCCGCCCAACTTTGCAAGAGAGAAGTCCGTTCACGTAGTATCTCGCTTGCTCCCATTTGTTCCTATTTTCGATTACCACTTTCCCTAAATTCATACGAGGCACCGTATCCTGTACTTTTACAAACAAAGTAGGCGCCTTATTTAACCGACGATGACATTGATATGGGGGGCAGTGGCTTGTCTTCAATCTACATAACATAATAGAGGTGCCCATATATAGATACACTCCTATAGCTATGTACCTAAATACAGGCACCAGTAAATATTTGTTTAGAGTGATAAGCAGGGCGCTTAATTGAAAGCAGGTGCCTTAAATCACAACTATAGACATGGTGTACTAGAACGCTTTGCCTGCTCGGCGCCCACACTTTCGGCTCACCCCTGATAAATAGCTTTGGTTTTGGCGATGGCGCCTTGACAGGCGCTGTCATAATACTTTTTATCGCTACACTTTTGTACGTTGGTTTCATGCAGTTAATATTTACCAACTACTTGGTGTTGGTATAATGTGGCTTGCTCTTACTGTAACTTTTGAAATTGTTTCAGGGCGCCGCTCAAAGCTTTTCAAATAGTTCTTTATTTAGAATTTCACCTTGAAGGTCAATAATCAATGGAAACTTCCACCCCTCCAAACGAACTGACTTCCAAGGTGCATTCACAGATATAGAAGAGGGGCTTAAGTCAGTTAAATCAAACTTACCTTCATGCTCGTTACCACCAAGAATATCTGAGAATTTAATTACATGCTGCTGAGTCCCAAAAAATTCAACCGTATTTAAATAAACTTTCTCCGCGCGCTCATCAAAGTCAATGCTTGCTACATATAATTTTCCATATAGCCACATCCCGCCAGTAAAGGCTACACCAAGACTCGAAATAGCAGCGCCTAAAACTATTCGTTGTGGAAGCGGTCTTAACACTCCACCATCACTTTTCGCTAACCCAAAATTCCGAAATAAATATACTCCGGCTGTAGTAGTTCCAATTAGAGCAGCCAGAGACAGCAGCATCAAAAAACGAACTTTTATTAATTGCCCACCCGCGCGAAACACAGGGATTGTACTCATGTTAATCAGAAATTAGACAGTCTAAACTTATACAAATAGCTATTGGTAAAATACATATGCCTTATGATATCAGTATGTGCCCTGGACAAGATTGCCCATTAAAACAAGATTGTTACCGTTTTACAGCAGAAGTCCTTGGGCGCCAAGATTTTTTTGCACAAGCTCCATATAACTTTAATAATAATTGCTGCGAATTTTTCATGAGTAACCGCCCAACGGACACTCAAATTCGTTTAAGAGCTTACAAAATTTGGGAAAAAGCAGGTTGTCCAGATGGTGAATCAGCAGAACATTGGCGCCAAGCTGAAATAGAGTTAACAAGTAACAACTAGCTTATAGGTGCCTCACATTATGTTTTTTCAGTGAATTTTTGATACAACTCGCTTTCGTTATAATAAATTTAGCTGTAGACGTTTGAAGTTGTAATTAGAAGCTCATATTACAACCGAAACGATGGAAAGACTACGTTCTTGCTTAATAAAGCTGTTTTTTGCGAGTTTTGTGATTTTCATTGCTCCTATTATAATTTTTGCTTTTCTATCAAAACCTAGTTTATATCGCACAATTCCAAGTCCTGATGGTCGATTTAAACTAGAAATTTGGATAGAGCCAAGGTTTATAGCGATGCCAGGGGATGGAGGCGCCAGTAATAAGTCCGGAACAGTGTACTTGTATGATAAAGCGGGTAATGAGTTGGCATCTACTCGGTTTGAAATGTTGATGAATCTAGATTTGAATTGGGGTTTGGATAAAATTAAGGTTGATAATGCCAATACTTGGACTTTACCCAAGACTAATAACCCTAATATACTTCTGTTCCATGCTGCTCAGAAAGGAAACTTTTCCGAGTTTGAGAGATTATTACCTTCGTCTAATTTAGAATTCCGTACATCTACGGGGCGAACACTTATTCACGGCGCCACTTAGAAGTTGCATCCGTTGCTGGTAATTTGTCAGAACATTATATTTTTAGCTAGCAACGAGTGTGGGAAGAAGACACTTTGTGCTTTTTCCCAATTATTCACTTTGGTGCCAACGTTTACAAGAAGGTTAAAATGGACAACTTAATAAAACTACATGTTTATCTTAACAATGGAATAGCGAGATAGAAGTGGCGCCTCTAAACTCGTGGAGCTTGCTTTCGCCAAATTTGACGGAAGCAATAATTCTCTTAACAAAGGCACCGTGTGAAAACACAGTTATTAAATATACTGCCCACGTGCTTGTTATGAACGTTAATCACAGAAAGCTAAGATTGGCGCCGATATTAACAGGCGCCAATTAGTATTATAATTTACAATGCAATTAGCTGCGAATAGAGTGTTGCTTTGAACTAAATCGATAGTAGCTAGTTTTTAATTTTGTCGTCAATTAACCATTTTCCATTTGAATGAAGAATTAGTGTAATTCTGGATGAGTCATCTATTTTGCGACCATCTTTCATTGAATAACTTAATAATGCGTCCACAATAGCCGTATGATTATCCTTTTCGACTAACTGTATAGAATCAATTGTTACTGAATTAACTTTATTCCACCATTCCTTGTAGTTGTTATAATTATTATCTGGTTTTAGATTCTTAAACCTACTACTTAAATATGTCCAAGCTTCTGAGTACTGTCGCTGATTTATAAGTTGATAATAATCTTTAATAGCCTTATCCGGTTCAGCTTTCGATGCAGCTTTCGCATTTGGACATTCTCCTTTAACCGCACAATCAAGACTTTCGCTGACCGCATATCCCACAACTGAACCAACAACTGCCTTTCCAACCTCCTTACCTGCTTGTTGACAAGAAGAAAGGGCAGGAACTAAGACGGAAACAGCAAATAGTAATATTACTTTTCTTGTAATACTCATATTATCCTAATTATATTACTGTAATTTATATACAATCATATTTTAGATATTTACGTATATTTTTGTAGAAAATTTACTATTTCTTTAAAAAATGGATCATGATACTTGCTTGATAGGAAAATTTTGATTTTTTTATTACAATTAGGAAAATTTTAACGTAAACTTTCGTAGATTCATTTATGTTCCAATCGGTCAAAGTTTTAAGGCTAGTGATAGGTGCCCATATTCATAAGTTGTCGCCGAACCCGACAACCGAGAACGCAGAGGAAGAGTGTTTGCTACAAGGAGATTCATACGGCGCCTATCCCAAGTGAAGTGCAACTAAACAAATTCCCTCTGCCGAGAAACTAGCAGCGAACATTCGTTCATCTATTGGTTGCGGTGCAGTGAATGAAAGAATATAAAACTAAGGTTGTCGCTATGGCAATTGCACAAACAAACAAAAAAGCTACTGAGAAGTTAACGTATCGGCTCAATTTTACCAAGCTGTAAGACAAAGCATTAAAGAGAATCATACGCAGGCGAACAATTTAGTTACTGAGTTCCGGGCTGAAAATTGCGCTCAAGCTAAAAATCAAGGTGTGGTAGTGAAGGCGCCTGTTGTTAAAGAGCAAGCTGGTAATTGTAAAGATTTACGCGCGCGAGAGATTAGTAACATTAATGTGAAAGCTAATACGCAGGGGCAAGCAAGTTAGATAGAGATAACGATGGTATAGCTTGCGAAGCTAATTAAAGCTGAATAGGGACATAAAAGTGGAGTGCGTTGGTGTGGGATCAAAGCCCACACCTGGCCGTTGTCCCTGTTAAGAGTTCCCTATTCCCTGTTGCCCGTTACGCTTAAAATAACATTATGCACAATGAGATTTCTCCCCTTCTATATTTAAAATTTACAAAAAAATAACTGCAAATAGCTATGCTTACATTTATCAAAGATTACTTAGTGCCAATTTTTACAATAGTCATTAATGGAATTTTAGCTTACTTTATTAACCAATTACCAAGTATTCGACCAGGCTCTGAAAAGGGAATTATTGGTCTTCCGGACACTTTAATATTTGTCTTCACAGCATTCTGTGTTGCTGCGCTTTGTGTTAATATGGACAACTTAAAAGAACAAATCTACGACGTTTCCAATCCTCTTGATTTAATGCTCGAAGAAAGAGTACGTGCGGCGTTTCTTGTGCAGCGGAGGAGAAATTTGGGGGAAATATCGGCGTCGGCTTAGACTGGGGCCCACTGATGGGTAAACTTTTAACCAACTTAGCTTTACTTGGGCGCCTAACAACTTTACGCATCTCTCTCAACCGGGAAGCGCGCTTAAATATTGAAGCTTTGAATTAAATTTTCTATAGATAAAAATAAAGATTACTTCTACTACCGGAGCGTCGCTTAAAAATCTCTAAGAAAACTATACTCAATTACTCTAATGCTGAACAATGAGTACATGCGCTCTAGCGTAGCAGCAGTATTGGAAGTAGGGGGAAATATCGGCGTCGGCTTAGACTGAGGTTCACTGATGCCCAAATTATTAGCCGACTTACCTTTGCGAATGGTGCCTAACAACTAATAAGCTATGTCTATATAGGCGCCTGTCATTTTAATCCCCAAAACTCAATAAATACATATAGTTTTAACAGGCACCATATGGTCTTAATCAATAATTTGTATTATAATTTACAATGCAATTATCAGTAACGTAACCAGACATGACATTAAGCATTGCTTATTACTGGTGTCTTAGATGACCCAGAATTAAATAAGATTTTGCCTTCGTCAGGATATAAAGTCTGGGTGAAAAAATGTTGAGCGCGATTGTGTTTATCAGCAATAATCACTTTTGCTTCGTGTCCAGTACGAAATACCTCAGCGCGATCGCGTTCTTCATATGCAGCAATAATAACAAAATCTCCAGGCTCGCACAAATGAGCGGCTGCACCGTTAAGACAAATGACACCACTTCCAGGCTCTCCTGGTAACACGTAGGTTGATAAGCGGTTACCATTGCTAACATTCCAAATTTCTACTTCCTGCAAAGGCAGAATTCCCACTTTATCAATCAAGTCAGTGTCAATGGTAACGCTGCCTACATAATTGACATTTGCATTTGTTACACATACTCGATGTAACTTAGCGTGCATTAATCTAATTTTAGCCATTATTTTTTTCCTTTATATCAATGGAATGATTGTTTTTCAAGCAATTTTTCAAACAGTACAGCTTCTTTATGAGGAGCAGGAACATTAGAAAAAACGTGCTTGTTCTCAAATTCAAAAGACTTGTACTGCACAGCGTATCTTTGTTGATATTCTAACTCTTGAGCAATATAGGCCGTAACCGAATGTGTACAAGTTGTCACAGCACGCTTGTAATTTAAGCTCATTGCTACTTCAAGTGTTTTCTTTTCCAAAGCTAAGAGAATAGCAGTACCGTCTACAGAGTCAGATGTACCTGACATCAAAATATGAATAATCTCCCCTATTTTTAGCTCTTTTATACTTTTGATATACATTTGATCTAGAGAATCCAATAGCGCAAAAATTGGATTCAAAAACTCAGGTATCTCAAATTTTTCCCCTAGGGAGCTTGCAAAATCTTCACTCAAACAAAATCCAATCACATTTCCGGAAGACCGATTTAACGCAATGAATGATAAATTCTCAGAGAGGCAGCTTCTGCAAATTTTTGATGAAAATATATTGAACTCTTCTTTTTGAAGACCCAAGCTGATTCCCAAGGGTTCTCTTGAGGTAAAGGATTCGCTGACTAATGCCACAGTTTGTTCCAAATATTGCTCCTCGAACGGAATAATTTCAATATCGTCCAAGTGTAATTCAAGTGCTGTACAAGGCTTAATCTGTTTGTCAAAGTCGAAAAACTTTGCTAATGATGCGAGCTTTGGCTCATTTATAAAGTCGGAAAGGGGAATGCGTATTCCAAATTCCTGCTTCAGTTTTTCTAGGAAAGACACAACAGATAAAGATTCTCCACCTAAGTTAAAGAAATCATCGTCTCTGCCAATAGGAGAAACAAGAAACATCTGCTGCCAAATTTTTGCTAGTAATTTCTCTGTTTCGGTTTGAGGCAGATTTTGTGAATCGATGACTCTGAACCTCCACCCAATCATACCAGATAAAGCTTGGCGATCAACTTTACCGCTGGGAGTCAGGGGCAGTTTATCTATAGCAATAAATTTCACTGGAATCATGTAATTAGGCAGTTTAGAGAGGGCATACTGCTTCATCGCATCTATATTAATTGTAGAAGGAACAACAAATGCTACTAGCTGCTTTGTTTCCGGCGCCTCCTTGTTTTCTTGAACAATGACAGTGACATTCGAGATTTCTGGGTGGAACTGTGCCAATACTTTTTCAATTTCCTCCAGTTCTACTCTAAATCCGCGAATTTTAACCTGATTATCAGTTCGACCAATATAATACAGCACGCCATTGTTATTTCTTGTAACTAAATCTCCTGTTTTAAAGAGAAGACCTTTGCCAGAAAGCGGGTTGGGGACGAATTTCACCTTAGTTTCTTGAGGCTTTTTGTGGTATCCACGTGCTAGTACAACACCACCTATCCACAGTTCGCCTACCTCGCCTGGGCTAACTGGCTGCAAATTTTTATCCAAGATATGAATCTCGGCATTGGGAATGGGTTTACCAATCGGCACGTCGGATTCTAGGTTTTCTACATTAGAAGCAAACTCCGCCCAAGTAACATCACCTGCTACTTCTGTACTTCCATAGAGATTTAACAAAATTCCTTTCGGCACGCTTGCTCTGAATTTCTGCAACAAATTCTGCGTCAAGCGTTCTCCGCTTACCGTCCAAATTTTGAGGGCAGGGAGAGTTTTTCCCAAATTTGAGTCAGTGTTAAGCAGCGTAATCAGCAAGGATGGCACAAGGATAATGCGAGTAACTTCGGTTTCGTGAAGGAATCCAATTATTTCTTGAGGATTGACGTATTTAGAATGAGGAAGAATAACAACCTTTACTCCTTTAAGTAATGCCCCAAAAATCTCCCAAACCGAGTCTACAAAGTTGAGGGTGGTTTTTTGGCAGCACACCTCGTTTTCGCTAAAAGGGTACTGATTCCACATCCAAATGCAGCGATTCACAGTAGCTTTGTGAGTTCCACAAACGCCTTTGGGAGTGCCAGTGCTGCCAGAAGTATACAAAATATACATCAAGGCATCCGAGGTAATGGCAATATCTGGATTATGGCTTTCTTGCTTCGATAAAAAGTCTTCGTCCAGCAGGAGAATCTTTCCGTCAAAAGGGGGAAGGGTATTTAGAAGTGACTTTTGTGTGATCAAGACTCTACACCCAGAATCTTCAATAATGTATTGCTTTCTAGTTTCTGGGAAGTCTGGAGCTACAGGAACGTAAGCACCACCTGCTTTTAATATTCCCAGAATGCCAATCACTGCTTCTGGTGAGCGTTCTAAGTAGATAGCTACTGGAGTTTCTAGCTCGACTCCAAGGGTTTGTAATGCGCTTGCAAGCTGGTTCGCTCGTGAGTTCACCGTCAAGTAAGTGAGCTTTGTGTTCTCCGTTACAAGAGCGATTTTTTCTGGGGTTTTAAAAGCCTGTTCTTGGAAGAGATGGTGAATACACTGGTTTAATAAATCGTCCATTTTTGCTAATCTAATGTCATTAATTCTCTTAAATTAAATAGAGATTGCTCTAAACTTTCACAGTAGTTTTGCCATAAAAACGCCAGGTTAAGTTTATGGCAGCTGATGCAAGTCCTAGAACTAAGCCAAACCATAGACCAATGCTACCCCAATGTAAATAAATTCCCAAAAAATAACCACTTCCCAACCCGATTAACCAGTAGGAAAACAGGCTAATTAGTAGGGGAATGCGAGTATCTTTTAATCCCCGCAATGCTCCACCTGCAATAACTTGCATTCCGTCGCATATCTGGTAAACGGCGGTTAAACTCAATAATGTGATAGCGAGTTGTACAACTTCTACGTTATCTGGATTCTTAGTATCTAAATAAATTCCTGCAATAAAGTCAGGAAATATCCAGAAAATCAAAGCTACGATATTTACAAATATTACCCCTAATCCTATCCCCACGAACCCCGCTCGTCTCACCCCTTTTGGATCGTTCTCCCCCAACTTCTGTCCTACGCGCATCGTGGTTGCGTAGGAAATGCCCAAAGGAACCATGAAGACAATTCCTGCGGTCTGTATCGCAATTTGATGAGCGGCAAGTGGAACAGTACCTAAGTAACCCATAAGATAAGCTATAAAAGTATTTAGACTGATTTCCATAGCAAATACAAGAGCTGTGGGTAAACCAACTTTAATAATTTCACTAAAAGCTAGAAAATCAAAGTGATACCAATTACTAAATAATTGATAAGTTCTAAGTTCTTTATCTAAGCTAACGAAACTCATTCCGGCTATGAATTGAGACCAAAGCGTCAGGGTACTTGCCCAACCTATCCCTGCTAAACCAAGGGCGGGTAAACCCAACTTGCCAAACATTAGGATGTAGTTGGCAATGACATTAACAACTATCCCATTTACCATAATTATCATGATTATTTGGGGACGGTTGAGGGCAGACACAAGGTTTTTTAGAACAGAAAAACCAATTAAAGCAGGAAAACCCCAGACAATTGCTTGTAGATAAGACTGAGTGAGGAATACAGTGCTTTCTTCTTGCCCCAAATGCAGCAAAATGGGAGCCATATTCCATAGCAGGAGCATGATGGGAATTGATAACAGAACAGTTAACCAAAGTCCTTGATTGGCTATATTACGGATGCGTTGGAGTTGACCTGCACCCAAAGCAATCGCGGTGAGAACACCAACTGCTGAAACCATACCTGAACTCGTCCAAAGGAGAGCGATATAGGTTGTAGAACCCAATGCTCCTGCTCCTAAAGTTTTACTCCCCAGTAAGCCCATCATCATCGTATCAGTGAAACTAGTGGCAATTTCAGATAACTGTGCGGCGGCTAAAGGAATTGCTAATTTTAAAAAGAATTGAGCTTCTAATAATACTTTGGATTTATCAAATGGCACCAATTTTATTTTCATTTTAACAGTTTGCTGCTTTCCCTGCTGAAATTAATGTATTATTAAAGTTTTACTGGTGCCTAATGTACTCCAATCAAAACAAAAACTGATTGAATTGTCATCTGCTGAGTAAATCCTAAAGTGGCAACAAAAAATTTGCGTTTTTAAAAGGCATAAAAGCACCTGATTGAATAAATTGCTATTTACAACAGTAAACTTTGCTCAAAGTTCATAACCTCAGAAAAACTGCGGATATTTAATTTACTAATATAAATTGAACCGTAAAAATACTGATAAATATAATTCACTACGCACAGGCTAATTATTTTTAATTATTTTGTACTAAAATAGTGTTCAGTAAATTATGTTTAAAAAGACAAAACACTTTAAGCCTAAACCATAGAATAAAGTAATATTACTTGAAAAAGTTGCTAGAAGTACTAATAATTACCATTCGTCTGCATACATTTGCTTTAACTGGCTTTATCATAACTGAATCAAAAAGTCACATTACTTGAAAAAGGCGCCAATATTACTAGGCTGTTAATTTAATAGTCGCCATCGAGTATGTGAACAACATAGAATGGTTAGTTAAATGTAGTAATAGTAAAAAATAATTATGAAGACAGATGAATTTCGTAAGTATGGGCATGAACTTATCGATTGGCTTGCTGATTATCGTGAAACATTAGAAGACTATTCAGTAATGTCGGAAACACAACCGGGCGACATTCGGAATATGCTTCCTTCTACTCCACCTAAGGATAGCGAAACTATGAATCAAGTAATAGTTGACCTAAAACGAATAATTATGCCAGGAGTTACTCATTGGAATCATCCATCTTTTTTTGCCTACTTTCCTTCTAATGCTGGATTAACTTCGGTGCTGGCAGATATAGTCAGTACAGGTTTGGGAGTTCAAGGGATGAATTGGCAAACTAGCCCTGCTGCTACTGAGTTGGAGGAGACAGTATTAGATTGGTTAAGGCAAATGGTAGGTTTACCTTCTAACTTTGTTGGCGCCCTGCAAGATACGGCTTCTACTGCTACCCTTGTGGCTTTGTTAAGTGCTAGAGAACGTTGCACTAACCACAGTCAAAATCGGGGTGGGTTACAAGCCGAAACTATGCCTCTAGTCGTTTATGCATCCCAGGAGAGTCATAGTTCGATTGAGAAAGCAGCACTACTTGCAGGCTTTGGTAGGGAAAATTTACGCTTGATTGAAACAGATGAGAAACAAGCACTTTACCTTGATGCCCTCCAGCTTGCTATTGAAGCTGACTTAGCTGCTGGTAAGAAACCCTGTGCATTAGTTGCTGCTATCGGCACTACAAATACCACTGCTTGTGACCCGCTTCAAGGCATGGCTGAACTCGCTCAACAGTACGGACTTTGGTTGCATGTAGACGCAGCAATGGCTGGCAATGCCATGATTCTTCCGGAATGTCGTTGGATGTGGGCTGGCATAGAAGCCAGTGATTCATTACTCTTTAATCCTCACAAATGGTTGGGAGTAGCTTTCGATTGTACAGCTTATTATGTGCGGGACTCCCAACATTTAATTCGAGTCATGTCCACAAACCCAAGCTATCTTCAAACTGAAGTTGACGGTCAAATCAAGAATTTTCGAGATTGGGGAATCCAATTAGGGCGCCGATTCCGCGCTCTTAAGTTGTGGTTTTTAATTCGCGAGCAAGGAGTGTCAGGTCTGCAAAACCGTCTCCGACGAGATTTAGCTAATGCTAGGTGGTTGGCTCTTCAAATTGATGCAACACCAAATTGGGAGAGAGTAGCTCCTGTTGATTTACAAACGGTATGTGTACGACATATTCCAGATAAAAGCTGGAATCAAACTCAAATGAATGCCCATAACCTAGCTTGGATAGAAAAGATAAATAAATCAGGCAAAGCTTATTTAACACCATCGCTTTTGAAGGGAAAACGAATTGCACGCATATCAATAGGGGCTGAAACTACTGAGAGTGTCCATGTAGAGCTTCTTTGGAAATTAATGCAGCAAGTTACCGAAAGTTAAGACGCGCGTAAGTCAGCGTCAAAACAATCTTATGTAACAAAGTGTAAAGCAAGTAAAGAACTTGTAAGTAATTAGTCTTAGGCTTTTTTACAAAAATAAACACACATTGATTTTAAGGCGCTGACTTACTCTACTTATATTTAGACTCGTCTAAACGTAAGTACCCTAAGATACTATCAATATGCTTAGTGGCGGTTGAGTTTGGATTTTTCATTGAGCGCGTATAAACTATAGTAAGAATCTTAAAGTGTCTACTTTGCTTTATGAACGAGCTAGTTTCTGCATATTTAGAGGATATGTAAAACTACATTAAGCTACCATAAGCTTCGATTTATTCATCAGCCAATTTACTTGATTAATAATCTCAGATAGAAATTCAAAATTAGGAATGGCAAAAATCTCTTGCTGAAAAGTATGATCATCAATCTGCATCTGCATAATTTTTTCTATGTTAAATAAATATATTTTTGGTTTGCCACTTGTGACGTAATTAATTTCATTGTAACTAGATAGTTGACTACTGCCATACACTCTTGGTTGGTTATTTTCATAACAAACTCCAGCCTCTACAGTATACCAGTAAATATTGGTAAGATATTGCTGTTCTATTTTCGTGGCTGACAGCATTTCTTTGCTTATTTGTTTTATATATTTAGAATACTGAGAATTCGTTAAAAATGGTAAATGTCCAAAGCAGTCATGAAATATATCTGGCACTGTGTCAAAATTAAAATTTGTAGTCTGGCGTAGAGAGATATTAACTGGGAAATACCCTTCATATAAATATTTAAAGTATTCTTGAGTGTTTACAAAACCATTGATACTTATAATTCCCCAACCTGTTTCTGCTTTAAATTTTTTTGATAAAGCATTTAAGTCTGGAATATCTTGAAGTAAAGGTTTCAAAAAATCAAGCCCAAATAAAAATTCTTTACATGCTTTACCTTGAACCGAAACAACTTGCTGTTTAAACAATTTATTCCAACTTAAATGCTCTGCTTCTGTATAAGCAGAATAATTTTGTAGAGTTCTCATAGTTTATAACGGAATGTTGAATCATATTTATGCTTCCAAGTTATTCTTTTTAAAAAGAAAAAGCATATAGTGAAAATGCTTAAGTTTATGTAAAAATTAGACTTTTCGTTTGTATCAAGATAGTCGAGAAGCTAATTATTATATATCTTTTGTAAGTATGGCTGAAAAAAGCGATTTTAGCCTTGATGTTAGTCAATAAAAATCTGAAATACTAATGCTATGTTCAAATAGCTATCTTCCAGAATAATAACCAACTGGCTATCTCCAAATAGCTTAATTTGCTTGCATCCAAGTTCATCAGCTTTTTTCAAACCACAAATGGCGCCACTATATTCGGCTACATCCCAAAGTTTAAACTCCGAGGTCAACAGTAACGATGATTGTTTCGCCTGTTGGTAAGTCAATAACTGCGGCACCAGCTGCGGGACTCGGATTTGATGGTTCTGCGGCGCCATCAAAATAAATGCAAGTCCAATCGGACATACCTCTACACCATGTTTACTACAAATATTTTGTCAACTCACGGATATATACACCTAAATAAATACTAGTAACAACAACAACAACGTTTTCCCGGCAAGCTCGTTTGTTACGTTGTGTAGTAACCTTTAGTCGCACAGCAAGTATTATATATAACAAATGAATATGAAAATCATTCAAATTATCCTTGTAGAATTATTTTATGGTTAAAGTTGTTACCATCAATATTTTGTTTGACATGGAGTGTTGGGAGAAGCGAAGTAAACTTCTCGTTGATGAGCTTAAAGTAATAAATGCAGATTTAATCGCATTACAAGAAATTAATATTCAAGAACAAACAGGCGATTGGTTAGCACAGCAACTAAATATGCCTTATATGTACTTAGTTCCTTTTCAAGCAGCACCATATAAAAATGGGCCTGAATATGGAATTGGTATACTGAGTCGCTATCCGTTTGTTTTGCAACAACAGCTTGATTTAAAAAGTCAAGGGCGCCTAGCTCAATATGTACAAGTTAATATAAATAATCAACCATTGATATTTTGTAATGGACATTACTACTGGCAACCTGGTACTACTCCTGCACGAATGGAACAGTTTAAGTTACTGGTAGATTGGTTAAGTGAGTTACCTTTACTGCCTATAATTGCCGTCGGAGATTTTAATGCAACACCCGACACACCAGAGATAGAATTTATACGTGAACACTTTATTTCAGCTTATGCAGCACATCACGGTAGTGAACCTGAATACACTTGTCCTACACCTTTGAGCAAACCGAGTAGAAGTTTAACTCGTAAAATCGGGCGCCGTGTAGTGAATATATTAGTACATCGTAAAATTGAACCGTGGCGCGGAACGCTAGACTATATATTTATTAACCAGCGTTTACAAGTTCATAACTGTGAATTGATACTTACCAAGTCGGCGCCAGATAACGAGCAAATTTATCCATCTGACCATTTTGGCATAGCTGCCGAACTTGAAGTTACTCTATAACTATAATAATTACTTAATAGCTATATAAATAGTAAAAACAACTAGAAACCTAGAAACCGGGTTTGTTCATTAACATATTGTAATAAAACGATGATTTTGCATACAAACCCGGTTTCTCACTTGGATATTAAAAATATAGCAACATGAGAAACTCCACAGGCGCCTTATTAAAACCAAACGTTAAAGCTGCTTTTGCTGAATTCATAGGAACCTTTTTCCTAACACTAGCTGCACTTTTGGGTGGTACACCTTACGCAGCTGGTTTAACTCTTGCAGCATTTGTTTA
Source organism: Calothrix sp. PCC 7716 (assembly GCF_019977735.1). GTDB lineage: Bacteria > Cyanobacteriota > Cyanobacteriia > Cyanobacteriales > Nostocaceae > Dulcicalothrix. The sequence continues at coordinate 10,628,596 of NZ_AP025018.1, forward strand.
CGCAGTTGGAAGTATTTCAGGCGCCCATTTAAACCCAGCCGTCACTATTGGTCTACTTGTAAATCGAAGTATTACGGCTAGTACAGGTACATTATATATTGCGGCGCAAATTCTTGGTGCATTGCTAGCAAGGTCGTTGGGTAACTTAGTCGGTGTTTTGGCGCCGTATTATTTTGCTGCAAACAGCTTGGCAGAATTTGTTGGTTTTGGTATTTTGATGCTGACAGTTTTGGCAGTTTATGAAAAGAATGTTCCTTCTTCTGGTAGTGGTATAGCTATAGGTGCAGCCTTAACTGCTGGATTATTAATTAGTAAAGGAATATTAAATCCAGCAGTTGCAATTGCCATGAATCAAACGCTGTCACCAGCAACTTGGGCTACAGTACTAAGTGCTATTGTGTTTACAGTACTATTCAGACTCTTTGTTCACAAACCACAAACAACAATATAAACTCTTGTGGAACGGGCATCCTGCCCGTCCCAATCTTACAAAAATGGTAGTCTAGTTACTACCTAATACTTCCTTTTTAGTCGAGTCTATATTTTCTACCAGTTCCTTACGAGCAGAACTATTGAGTAAGTAGCGGTAAACAAACCACCCAGTGTAACCCATCCCTATTAACTCAAAAATTGGTTTTACTAAAGGAATGCTATTGATGGCGCCTATAACTGCCAAGCCGACACGGAGTACTACAATGCCAACTACGAGCGCAACAAAGCTAAGGACAGGAAGTTTGTACTCTTGATAGAAGCGATTAACGTTGCTTGGTAGCTCTGCGATAAAATTAGAAACTTGTTGAGTAATGCGTTGCACTTGGCTATCGAATTGAGAAGTTGCTTCGTTTTGAAGCTTAGTAGCATATTCTTGTTGTTGAGCTTGTTCTTGAGTTTCCATAGTTGACTCCTTTGTTCTAGTTTTTGTTCTAGTTTTTTTCTACTGTTGGTTATTCACCACCTTAGTCTTAGCACTAGCGACGGTAACTTTCATCTCTACAAATGAGACACCTTTAATGAAAGCGAGCGCGCGTGGGCAACCTTCCCAAACTGTGAAGAATTTGCAAAAGTTCCATCTTCACCAGTTCCTACAGCCAAGTCACCCCTTCAGAATATTCGCTTCTAATTTTGAGCGTACCTGACTTGCTAAGTCGGTAGGTCAGTTATTTTAGTAGTTACATCAGTACAGCAGCACCAATAATTAAAAACAGCTAAAAAGAAACGGAACTACTTTTTTCATAGTAACTTCAATATTCAGTTATATTATCAATTTATTTAAATATATCCCCTCATATTTAAGCGAACTGATCATCAATCAATTGAATGAAACACTATCTCTCAAAAGTTAGAATACAATTTTGTGTAACATACATTGAATGCTAGAACTTAGTCACAATTATTAATATTCTTTCTTAGTACTTTAGTCCTATAAGGAGTTATCTATAATTGATATAGAATGCTAGAAACTAGTCACAATTTTATAGTTAATTATTATAATAGTATCTAGAAAACGAGATTTTGATAAATTTCATGACCTTACATGCTCATATAAGCATAAAATTTAGCAAATATTAATAAATATTAAGGGTGTTTTATACCTGGAGATAAGGACGTTTCATTCTCTAGAAAGATGGCTCATGGGTTTTAGATATTTAATATTGTTAGTAAATAACCCTAGAGAAAATAACTAATGGCACTCCATAAAATTAGCGATTTCGACACAGACTACCATAACACTATTCAAGGTAAAGACATTAAAGGAATGGGTGTCTATAGCCGAAGCAGTGACGAGAAAATTGGCACAGTCAGTGATATCCTAGTCGATGACCAAGGACAGTTCCGTTATCTACTTGTTGATTTAGGCTTTTGGATTTTTGGTAAGAAAGTATTACTTCCACTTGGTCGCGCTCAAGTTGATTCAATAGAAGAGCGTGTGTATACTGCGTTAACTAAAAAGCAAGCAGAAGATTTACCTGAGTTTAAAGAAGATACAGTATTAGACTACGACTACGAAGAACGAGTACGTGGAGTATATCGTACACCACTCGAAGCCTCGGCGCCTCTGGGTGGAGTTGGAAGTACAACCCCAACTTACGACCGCAATACTTATAACTATAGCCAAGACGCTGATTTATACGATACCAGCGTACACGATGATACAACTATTAGACTTTATGAAGAGCGCTTAGTAGCTAACAAGCAGCGTCGTAAAGCTGGTGAAGTTGCAATTGGCAAGCATGTTGAAACAGAAACAGCACGTGTAGCAGTACCAATTGAGAAAGAGCGAGTAGTTATTGAGCGTGTCACCCCCGCAGATGTAGGTAGAGTAGTTACTGGTGATGCAACAGCATTCCGTGAAGGTGAAGTAGCACATGTAGAAATTTACGAAGAAGTTCCTGACATTCGTAAAGAAGCGGTAGTACGAGAAGAAGTTCGTGTCCGAAAAGTTGTAGACCATGAAACAGTCGAAGCAACTGAAACAATTCGTCGTGAAGAATTGGATATAGACACCGACGGTAGAACTGTCGTAAACAAAGAAGACCGCATTTAATCAAAAAAGTTAAAAACTCTTTACATATCAAGGAGGTAAAGCGTGAAAATAGTTCAAAATTTCCGTCGTATTTTAGTAGCGTTCGCATTAGTGCTAGTACTAATAACTACTAGTGCATGTAGCTCAGTACAAGCAAAAGAGCCAACATCACAGCTACCAGGTGCAACATATAGCAATAATTACTCACAGCTAGAACTGGGTAATACTGCACAAGGTCAAGACTTTGGTAACTGGGTAGTATCAACAGCAAAAGGAATCGTCTCTGATGCTTTTGTGCGTGATAACAACAAATTAGGTGTTGTAATTACACCTCAAGTTCGTCCGGCAGAAGTAAGACCATTAGCAAAATCTTTAGTACAAGGTTTCCACAAGAACTTTCCAAATCAGGACTTGACGGTTTTAGTATACGCACCTGATAAAAAGTTGATTTTGACAGCTAAGTACGATACTCAGTCAAATCAAATCGCGTACAACTCATAAAACGATTTTGATTGACTTCAAGCAAAACAAGAAGCTAGTTGACGAAATTTTATTTGAATGAAGGGAGAAACAAATGTCTAGCAGCGACCAATACAAACGTCAAATCATGAATGATTTGGCACAAGGAAATACAGAATCTCTTGATGATGCTCCTTCTGACCCTTCAAGAGAGTATCAAAACTTTGACGACTTTGCACAACGTTCAACACACCAAGAACGGCGCCAGTTGTTTGGTCGCATCGACCACAACCAAGTTCCTCCAAGCCAAATGGAGCCAGAACTTAAAAAAGCAATTGAAAAGATTCAACCAAACGAAAGAGACGATGTAGCGCGTTCGTTCTTCAAGCACCTCAAAGAAAGAGGACTTGACGACCGTCATCTAGAAAAGCAATTGGGTCTTTCTACTCATAACCCCAATCGAATGACTGCTGATGATGTATCTAAACTTGCTTCGTTTACATACCACAATCACCCCGACATCTTCCGTGATGTAATGGCAGAACAACCTGCAATCTTCAAATTTCTTAGCAACCCTGTAGTAGGCGCCGCACTAGGAGCAATTGCTTCTAAATGGTTTGGCAAACACTAATACTAATATAAAATCCCCCTAAATCCCCCTTAATAAGGGGGACTTTAATAGTTTCTTAGCCTCCTTAATAAGGTACTTTAACCCCCTCTCTTAGCCCCCCTTACTAAGGGGGGTTGGGGGGATCAAATTTACAATCTACGCTTTGATTGAAAATGAATTAAATAACGAATGTGAACCACGGTTCACAAATACACTTACCTGCATATCTAACATAATAATTAATCCAAATTCTTCCTTGTGAGTGAGAAGCAACCGTTGTAATACCCCTTAAACTAAAAAGGGAATGCCGTAATGCTAATTACTTTTTGGAAGTTTAAAATTTATGCAGCAAACAGAAACAGTAGTCGCGAAGGTAAGTGACTTGCAAGATGGAGAAAAGCGGCAAGTTTCTGTAGGTGAAACAGATGTATTGCTAGTGCGAGTAAAGGACAACTTTTATGCAATAGGCGCCTATTGTACGCATTATTAAGCACCATTGGTAGATGGTGTACTAAGTAGAAATCACATTATTTGTCCTTGGCACAACGCTTATTTTCAAATAGACACAGGCGACCAACAAGAACCACCTGGGCTAGATTCTTTACCTTGTTATTCTGTCCGTGTAGAAGGCGAAAATATTATTGTTAGTGTACCTCAATCATGCTCGCAAACTAGAACCAGAGCAATGGCTGAGTATAATTCTGAAATAGATAAACGTACATTTATAATATTAGGAGCAGGAGCAGCAGGCGCTCATGCAGCAGAAACTTTGAGAATAGAAGGTTTTCAAGGGCGTGTTATAATGGTAACGCAAGAAGACCGAATACCTTATGACCGTACTTGGTTAAGTAAAGATTATTTTACTGGTAAAGTTAATAAAGAGCAATTGCCTTTAAGGGCGCCTGAGTTTTATCAACAACATAATATTGAAGTTTTATTAAATAAACAAGTAGTAAATGTCGATGCAAAAGCTAAAACTGTAACATTTGCAGATGGAGAAAATCTTAATTATGATGCTTTACTTGTAGCTACTGGTGGTAAACCGCGTCAGTTAGATGTAGAAGGCGCCAATTTAAAAAATATATTTACTTTACGTAGCGCTACCGACACAGAAAGTATATTAACAGCAGCATCAAGAGCGAGTCATGCAGTTGTAATTGGTTCAAGCTTTATTGGAATGGAAGCAGCTTCGAGCTTAACGCAGCGTGGTGTAAAAGTAACAGTGATATCACCCGACTCTATACCGTTTAAGAAAATCTTAGGTGAAGAAATAGGACAAATATTCAAGCAAGTACATGAAGAGAACGGTGTAATTTTCAAAGCTGGCAGAAAAGTAACTCGTGTTGAAGGTAATGATACAGTCGAAGCAGTAATATTAGATAACCAAGAGCGGATACCTGCAGATATGGTAGTTGTGGGAATTGGTGTACAACCAGCAACAGACTTTCTCGAAGGTATAGATTTAAATCAAGATAAAAGCGTACCTGTTAATGAACATCTCTTATGTACTGCTGAAGGTATTGAAGATTTGTATGCAGCAGGAGATATCGCACGGTTCCCAGATTGGCGTACAGGTAAAGATACGCGCGTTGAACACTGGAGAATTGCCGCACAGCAAGGAAAAATTGCCGCACACAACATGTTAGGTAAATCAGTAAAATTTCAAACTGTCCCCGTATTTTGGACAATGCAGTTTAATTTCCCTTTGCGCTACGTAGGACACGCCAAAGAATGGGACGAAATAATTGTTGACGGAGATTTAGAAAAGCGTGAATTTATTGTTTTCTATCTAAAAGACAATCAGGTGTTAGCAGCAGCTAGTAGCAAGCGTGACACCGAAACCGCAGCTATTACCGAATTAATGCGCTTAAATAAAATGCCGCACCCCGACACTTTACGTCAAGGCAATTTTAATGTAGCACGGGCGTCTCGCCTGTGCAGTGACATATAACTTTATTTACCACAGAGATACAGAGGACACTGAGAAGAGAGAAAGAGATTTTTATATAGCAATAATAATCATTTATCTTTCTATTCGCCAGGAGACTGACTAGGAATGTAAGTAGAACTCATTTATATTATTTTTGGTTATAAGCGCGCGCTTTAAGTAAAATCATTAGATGTCCTAGTTGCTCATAAACATCTAACTCTGCTAATTCTACAGGAGAAATTACTCCTTCACGGTTTTTTTGTAACAGTAATGATAACCGCGTTTGGTTTTCAGGAGAAACTTTAAATGCACAAATTTCTTCTGGTGTTGGGCGCCTAATTAAAAAATCGAGGATTTCTTGATAAACGTTAGGGACATTAGCTAGTTCAACTTGGGTTTCTGATGAAACCACAGTTGGTACGTCATTCATGTCTACAAGTTGCCAAAGCAATTCTGGCAATCGACTTTGTAAAGGTTCTAGGCGTACAGCTAACTCGTCAGGTATTTGAATCGTTAATTGTACCATTATTGCTCACTTTTTAGATTTTACATCAAGTTTAGCATTGAAATACCTAGATTTCTGACTATAGAAGAATTGTAACGCCATCTGATAGTGCCGCCTAATCGCTACAGTCAAAGATAGCTTCTGCAAGTAGGATAAATAGTAATTTCGCGTTTACTGGCGCCGATCAGTTGTAAAGAAGATATGAAGATAATGTGACTACTTATGAATTGTTAGATAAATTAACACTTAATACAGCGCTACTGAGTAAAAATACGTATGATATAAAATTCTAATTTAATCATCACGTATAATGGTTGGGAAAAATAATTATATCCAAGCACTTGTATTTTCTAGCTTTTCAGTACTCTCCGGCGCCTCAGTTAATGCCGAAATTATTCCTGATGCCACACTAAGCGAACCAAGTGTTGTAAGACAAATTACAAACACCAGAATTGATGGTGGTACTATCAGAGGAAGTAATCTTTTCCATAGCTTTAGCCAGTTTGATGTCAGCGAAGGACAGCAAGTGTATTTTGCAAATCCTGCTGGAGTCATAAATATATTGACTCGTGTAACGGGTGGACAAGCATCAAAAATTTTAGGAATCTTGGGTGTAGATGGTGCAGCGAATCTATTTTTAATCAATCCGAATGGGATTTTATTTGGGAAAAATGCCACATTACATGTAAGTGGGTCATTTGTTGCAACAACTGCAAATGCCATTCAATTTGGTAATCAAGGTAATTTCAGCACGACAAATCCTTCTAACCCACCTTTATTAACAGTCCAACCTTCGGCATTACTGTTTACTCAACTTAACAATGCAGCTATAACCAATCAAGCTTCTCCCTACTTACCTACTAGATTTGGTGGGTTGACTGTACCTACTGGTAAATCATTACTACTTGTAGGTGGTAATATCATTCTCGATAATGGTGGTGTATTCGCGCCGAGTGGACGTATTGAGATAGGAGGTTTACAAGGTACAGGGAGTGTAAACATAACACCTAATTTTCAATTGAGTTTCCCAACCAACGTAGTTTTAGCAGATGTGAGCATCAAAAATGAATCGCGCGTGGATGGTGGTGAAGGTGGGAGTATTAATATTACAGGTCAAAATATTACCGTTGGCAATGGAGGTATAATCTTTGTTACCACTAAAGATACACTAGCTGGAAATATTAATCTATTTGCCCAAAATTTAATTGATTTTGAAAACAATTCTAATAGTAATTTTCGAGCTATTGACTCGCAAACAGTAGGTTTACTCGATGGGGGAGACATCAAAATTCAAGCACGTTCGTTTGTAGTGCGTGATGGTGCATCAATGCGAAGTCTTATGCTTGGTAAAGGTCGAGGTAGTAATATATTTATTAATGCAACTGATAGTGTTGAAGTTTTTGGCGCCATTCAAGGTGGACAACCAGGTTTTGGGTCGGCAACTCAATCGGAAGGGCGCGCAGGTGATGTGATAATTAATACAAATCGCCTTTCTATACGAGATGGAGGAGTAATTTCAACTTCGGCATTAGGTGGTACTGGGCGTGCTGGAGATTTGACGGTTAATGCAGATACAGTGGAAGTTACTGGTACTAAATTAACAGATAGACCTTATTTAAGTATTTTAAGAACAGAAACTTTTGCTTCGGGTGACGCAGGTAACATGAGTATTAACGCGCGTCGTATCAGCGTTAGCAATAGTGGTTTAATATCAAGTCGTGCATTTAGAAATAGTAGTGGTAAAGGAGGTAATTTAAATATAAATGCCTCTGAATTTGTAGAAGTTGTGGGAGTGTCAGCAAATAGTATTTTTGCACCCAGCTTATTGACAGCGCGCGCCGAAAGTTCAGGAGATGCAGGTAATCTTAATATAAACACACCACGTTTGAGTATTCGTGATGGTGGAATTGTATCAACAGAAGTCGTGCAAAGTTCAGGGAGAGGTGGCGCCTTAACAGTAAATGCATCGCAAGCAGTCGAGGTAATTGGCACATCTATATATAATATTAACAGTAGTCAGCTATCAACTCGCACTACTGGTACTGGGACTGCTGGAAATTTATTTGTCACTACACCACAATTACAAGTTTTAGATAACGCACAAATAACAGCTTCGACTGACTCACAAGCAAACGGTGGTGATATTGCGTTAAATATACAAACACTTTTACTAAATAATAATGGCTTGATTACCGCACGTGCAACACAACCCAATGGAACAGCAGGGAATTTAGGTGTTAACGCGACCATAGTAAATTTGAGAGGGCAAAGTGAATTATCAGTAGAAGCAACAAATAGAGGCAATGCAGGTAATTTAGTAATGACGACAAGAACCTTGAACGTTACCGAAGATTCTCGTGTCAGCGTCAGTAGTCCTGAAGGCAGAGCAGGTACACTAGATATTAATGCTAACTTTATTAGACTTAATAGAGGTAGATTAACAGCAGAAACAGGATTAGAGAATCAGCAAACAGGCGCCGAAATTAACTTACGTGACTTAGATATATTATTGCTGCGTAACAATAGCCAAATTAATGCTAGTGCGAATAACCGTGCCCAAGGAGGTAATATTAGAATAAATACAAATGCAATTGTAGCTGTTGCTAAAGAAGACAGTGATATTCGTGCCAATGCATTTGAAGGACGAGGTGGAAATATAGATATTAGAACTCAAGGATTATTTGGCATCAAACCAGCTATTTTTCCAATATCGCAAAGTGACATCACAGCAAGTTCCCTACTAGGAGTACAAGGACAAATTAATATTGCTCAACCAGATATAGACGCAACACAAGCAATTATTGAACTACCCGAAGAAGTAGTTGACGCAACAAGACGGGTCGCTCAAATTTGCCCTAGAAACCCGAGTGACAAACCTTTAGGTGAATTTACAGTTACTGGACGTGGTAGCTTACCACCAAGTCCTCTCGAACTAATGCCAGGTACAACTAAGCTTAGTTCTCTTGCTACATTAGACGAAAAAAATACAGCTAAGGTATCAAATTTACGATTATCACAACCTCCTATATTAGAAGCACAAGGTTGGATTAAAAGTATAGATGGCAGTATAGAACTTGTTACAATGGCGCCTAACTTTACACCTTCCAGACATCTAGTAACTTCTACATGTCCGTAGGTTAGCATTTATCTTTCTATTTGCCAGGAACCTTTACCAAGAAGTCCATAAGCAAATAAACATGAGGATATTTCAGATTTACTAGCAAATTTGGAATAATTTATTATTTGGATGAATGGTCATAAAAGTCTTCCAAGTGGGTTTCATCTTCCGACACGATGATTAAGGTTCCAATTGCACTACCGGGCTGGCGAGGCTTGCGGGGTAGTTGGAGTTCGGAAATCAGTCTGGCGGTGCGGTCACCAGAAAAAATCTGCACTTCTTCACCGAGTTGCAAACTTTCAATCAGTTCGGGTAAACGAAATTGGGCTTCTGTAAATGGAATCCGTGTCATTGTTTTATGCTTCTACCCGCTCACTTCTGTTTAATTTTATAGCTTCCGGTTCGCAAGCAGCAATATTGGCTAAAACCTTTAGTAAACAATTAATTTACCTTCTGGGTAATCTTCATCCCAACCGCAAGTCCAATGTCCTAACCGATACCATTCCATTAGGTTAGTAAAAAAAGTATCAGAACTACCCGTCATAATTTCTACAGCAGCAGCAGCTACATCATATGCTACGGCATCAGCGACACTTATTCCTTCTTCAAGCTCGCGACAGTAAATTGATTTGGATACAGCTTGCAATGCTTGTAGCCTTGTTTCTGCGTATGGTGGGCACTGCCCACCTTACCCTCTTATATTAAAGGTTTTTATAGGCAAACGGGTTATGCATATGTTGTTGCTCGCCAGAAATAGTAGTAAACAGCAACGGTTCAGTGCGTTCTGCTGACATAAAAGCAGCAAGGAGCGGTTGAGCGCGCGCTACTATTGGAAAGGAGATGATAGGAATGTTGGCAGAACATAAACATAATATAGATATAAATGATTATGGTGAAGTTTATTCCTTTAAAAGCAATGAGCCGTTGTTACTTGACAACCCTAACGCCGTTTGGTTGGTAAAGTCCGGCGCCTTAGCATTGTTTGCCATTAGTGTAGAACATGGTACACCCAAAGGTCGGCGCCGTTATTTGTCTACAGTCAAAGTTGGTGAGGCAATGTTTTCGGCGACATGTTCATTAGATGGACAGCACCAAATTTTGGCTGTGAGTTTAGAAGAGAGTGAGCTTGTACGAATTTCTAAATCAGAGTTTTGCGATTTAATTAAACGAGATATTAATATCATTAATCGTAACATTAATCAAAATACTAATATAAATCTTTATATAAATAAACAAATTCCAGCAATTCAATTAATCGAAAGATGGGTAAATATTCTAGGAACGTCAGTATCGACGATTACATCATCTAAATTGCCAACACCATCACAGGCGCCGGGATGTGCCGTATTCGGAGACAGTGAAGTATTTCAACCACCGTATGAAAAAGTAATTTGGGTAAAAGTATTACAAGGACAAGCTAATTTATTAGGATTAGATAATTTAGAAATTACTCCATATACAGGAAGAATTCCTTTAGAGAAAAATTTATGGTTACAAGCACGCGAGTCTATAGTAGAAATAGACTCAGCTTGTATAACAGAAAACGAAGGGGGGTTATATTTAGATTCACAATTTCTACTCAACGGTTTACATGAGCTACAAAGTTTTGTACTGCAAGCAATAAGTCAAGTCGAACATCAAGAAACACTCTTTGAGCTAGCGCGCGCTAAAGAACGCGAAAGGTTAAATAATCAAGCTATAGCTAGCACTTTATCAGAATTTGCTAGTATATTTGAACCTGAAAAAGCAAAAGTCATACCTGCTGCACCTATAAGTACCGAAGATGCAGAGAAGTTATATGTAAAATCTTTGCTGTTTTCTGCTGGTATAGTTGGCAGAGTGTTGGGTATTACTATCAACCCTCCAGCTTCATCTGAAGATTTACAAAGAGTTCGCGACCCACTCGACGCTATTGCGCGCGCTTCGCATATCCGCGTTCGTCGCATTACACTACAAGGTGAGTGGTGGAAGCAAGACAGTGGGCCGCTGGTTGCATATAAATTAGAAGATAATCGTCCTATTGCTTTATTACCCGTTTCTGAAAGTCGTTATGAAATAATTGACCCCGTTCTACAAAAACGGTTGCCATGTAATCAAAAAATTGCAGCGACGTTATCACCTGTTGCTTACACTTTCTATCGTCCGTTACCAGAAACGCAAAATTTTCTGTCTTTGATGAAATTTGCTTTGTATGGACGTTCTAAGGAGATGCTGACAATTTTGCTTGGTGGTATTGCAACTACTTTACTCGGTATGGTGACGCCACAAGCAACAGCACTTATTATTGACCAAGCTATACCTAGTGGGGGTGGTGATAAATCACTATTATTTCAGCTTGCTTTAGGCTTAGTTGCAACTACAATAGGCGCCACATTATTTCAACTTACACAGGGTTTTGCATTAATGCGGTTGGAAACTTATGCCGATACTACCACCCAAGCAGCAGTATGGGATAGATTATTAAAACTCAAACCATCGTTTTTTCGTGCATTCTCAATTGGTGATTTAAGCGCGCGGGTTTCTGTAATCACTCAAATTCGTCAAAAACTTAGCAATACTTTACTCAAAAGCTTTTTTTCGAGTGTATTCTCTCTACTCAACCTCGGATTACTATTTTACTACAGCATTCCACTAGCACTCGTTGCCACACTTGTAGCTTTAGTCAACGTCGTAGTTACCATTATTTCTGGTGTTCTTACCATTAAAAAAGTCCGTCCATTATTAAACCAACAAGGTAAACTATTTGGGATGATGGTACAAATTATTGGTGGTGTATCAAAATTTCGCACGGCTGGAGCAGAAGCTAGAGCATTTGCTTACTGGGGTAGTCAATATCGCCATCAATTACAATTAACAATGGCATCGCAAAGTATCGAAGATAACTTAGTAGTAGTCAACAATATACTTTCTGCCTTAACTCCTGCTGTTATGTTTGGATGTGCAACCAGCTTACTCGCTTCATCACAAGCTAATGGTAGTTTCTCTACAGGTACTTTTTTAGCATTTAACGCTGCATTTGGAACATTTATTAGCGGCGCCACGAGTTTAAGTACCACCGTTGTCGATATATTAGAAACACTACCATTATGGGAACGCGCGCAACCAATACTCAAAGCAACCCCTGAAGTAGACACCACAAAAGCAGACCCAGGTAGGTTATCAGGAAAAATAGACATTAAAAACATTGTATTTCGCTACCGTAACGATGGACCCTTAACGCTTGATGATGTCTCTATAAAAGCGGATCCAGGAGAGTTTATTGCATTAGTCGGTCCAAGTGGCAGCGGTAAATCAACATTATTTAGATTATTATTAGGGTTCGATGCTCCAGAATCAGGAAGTTTGTACTTAGATGGACAAGACCTAGCTGGTTTAGATATTAATGCAGTACGGCGCCAGTTAGGGGTAGTATTACAAAACAGTCGCTTAATGTCAGCATCTATATTTGAGAACATTTCGAGTAACGCTGTTTTATCAATGGAAGAAGCATGGGAAGCAGCACACATGGCAGGTTTAGCTGACGATATTAACTCAATGCCAATGAAAATGCACACCGTAGTCAGTGAAGGAGGAACAAACCTATCAGGTGGACAACGACAAAGACTACTTATCGCGCGCGCATTAGCATTACGTCCACGCATATTATTATTCGACGAAGCAACCAGCGCACTCGATAACAGAACCCAAGCAATAGTCAGCGAAAGCTTAGAAAAACTCAACGTCACCCGTATAGTAGTAGCACACCGTCTCAGCACAATACGCAACGCCGATAAAATATATGTCCTTCAAAACGGTAAACTAGTCCAACAAGGTAACTTTGACCAGCTAGCACAGCAACCAGGCTTATTTAGTCAATTAATTAGGCGCCAGAAATTGTAAAGTTAGATTATTTAATCTTGTGGAGCGGGCATCCCTGCCCGCCATTCATTAAATATAAAATATTTATTACTGCTTACTTCTATATTCAAATCCACAACCCAAGGTTTAATTATTTTTACCTTATTAGACACAGAGTACACAGAGGAGAAGTTTATTTATTTAGTCAGTTGACTCGCGGCGCCAGAGAATATAATATTAAATTATTTAATCACTATTAGAGCAAAATTTGATTACCATCACAGAAAATAGACTATTTGACTATTATTTATATTATATTATATAGGACAAACACATATGTCTTTTCCGTAATAGGAACGCTTGCGAGCAACAAGAGTGCCTTCCTGAGAAATAATAACCTCTTCTCCCGATAATAGCAGCCCACGCGGTTAATTTTGTTAACCATTGGTTATCAAATCTTACGCTCGTTACTAAATTTTGACAACGAGTCGTTGTCAAAATTCTGATTTGCATTTTTCCCTAAAAGACTGAGACTTTGCGCGACTAATGGAACTGCACTAAGGAAAATTAATAATGTCACCACTTTGTCACTATGTTTTGTTTAAACTACAAAATATAGTTCAGTCTCACCAGCATGAATCATGTTGATTGAGCTTAAAATAATTAGGAGGAAAGTGAAATGAAATTTAACCCTAAAGAAAAAGATTTGATCCCCACAGCAAAAACAGAGATCACTCTAAATGATCTAGAACTGGAATGTGAAGAACTGAGTGATGAAGAAGCCACCAGTATCAATGGTGGTGGTGTGTTTGTCCCTAGCGGAACGTCCAGATTTTCATTAAGTGAATTCTATAAGTTGGCTGGTTCTTGGGGTGGTTGAAGTTCAGGGCTTGTGATGGCGCCTACCACCATCACATCAGACCATTCACTTACCTGATAAAGGCTAATTATCGTGTGCGTTAGTATTACATCCGAGCATATTAGCCTTTGACGAAGCAATCAGCGCACTAGATAACAGAACCCAAGCAATACGAGTGCGAAAGTTTAGAAAACTTAATGTTACCTGCATCTCCTGTAGCATACCGTCTCAGCACAATACGCAACGCTGATAAAATTTATGTTTTACAAAACGGTAGATTAATCCAACAAGGTAACTTTGACCAACTAGCACAGCAACCAGGTTTGTTTAGTCAGTTGATTCGCGGCACCAAAAATTATAAAATTAAATATATCCATCTGATTTGTCACATGGTTTATATTTAGAATATAATTACAAATACAAAGCCAAGCAAAAATATATGGTTAGTTTTAGTATTTCAAAAAATTCTTCTGCTGAATCTTCTAAGCTAACTTACGGCGTGCTAATTGATCAAGAACAAGATGGTCAATTTAGTGCAGTCGTACCAGGATTGTCAGACTATAAAAGTCTAGGTGTAACTGAAGATGAAGCAGTATCGAAATTGCAGCAAATTTTGCAAGAACGTTTAAAAAATTCAAAAATAGTTACTTTGGAAGTAGAATCAACATCAAATGAAGACCCTTGGGAGAATATATTTGGCATGTACAAGGATAACCCACTTTTTGATGAGGTACTAGCTGAAATAGAAGCAGAACGCGCAAAACTAGACGCAAAAATGGAAGAGTATTACAAACAACTCGATGAGCAAGGATGAGTCAAAGTGGATATTATATGGGTGCTAGATACAGATCATTTATCACTTATACAACGAGGCTATCCAAATGTAAAACAACGTTCTGATGAAATAGGCTCTGGAAAGGCGATAACAGTTGTAACATTGGAAGAGCAAATGAAGGGATGGCTTAATCTTATTAACAGGTATAACGATCAACCTTCTCAATCTGAAAAATTAATATTAGCTTACAATTGTTTAACTTTACTCGGTTAATCACTTCCACAGAATTTGATGGATTTGAAAACCAAAATTATGATGATGGAATATCAGAAAGAACTCAAAAACTGTCTCAAGTATTACAGCAAAACTTGATTAACATTACAGAAAATAGATTTTTTGACTACTATTTATACTATATAGGACAAACACGCTGGGGCGACTGGGCTGGTGTTTGGACACAACAACCTTGGCATTAAACAGTGAGTGCTTGTTTTTTTATTATCCCAAAAGCTCTACTTAATTCATTACCAACCAATTTTCTATTGTTAGGTTTTGAAAATCTGAATAATCAGCAACGTTATTTGTGACTAAAATCAGGTTATTTACTTTAGCTATTGCACCAATTTGTCCATCAGCATATGCTGGAGTTTTACCAATTGTTGTCAGTCTTGCTCGTTCCACAGCAAACCACTCAGCAGCTGCGGTATCATAGGGAAGGAGAGGTATTTTGTGTTTCACTTCTGCATATAAATATGCTTCAATAATCGGGCGCTTTTTAGACTCTACTGGTAAACGATAACAGCCAAATAGAAGCTCATGAAACACCACAGTTGCAGTACCAATTTCGCCTGAATATTGCTGTAGCATCCTGACTACGTTTGGATTTGGGCGGGGGCGTAACGGTTCTGAGAGAATATTAGTATCTAAAAGAAAGCGCATAAAATTAAAATATTACCTCACGCCCAGATGATTTATCTCTTACCGAAGCAAAAACTTCATCTGGATTTATATCTGCTGCTTCTATATCATACTCCTTTCTAAATCTTTCTATAGATTCCCAAAAGTTTGGTGTTTTGTTAAGTAATTTTTCATATTCTGCATGAGAAAGTATAACAGCAATCTGTTTGCCCTGCTGAGTAATTTGAACTGCTTCGCCTTGTTCAGCTTCCTGAAGAATTTTGTCTAAATTGGGAGGAATTTGTTCGATTGAATATTGCATAAATAGAATTATTTACTTAAATCGATTTTTACCTATTGATATATTAGCATTCATATTCGACATTATCAATAACCCAGCACATAAATGGATGGGCATTAATCAACATCGTTATTCGTTTTAATCTGTTGGGCCTTTGAAAACTATTTAAAACATCATCAGGGTAAGCGCATCTCAAATGCTATTGACAAGCGGATTTAGAAGTATCATCATCAGATAAACAGGCAGCAAGAATAGTCAGCATATAGTTATTGTCCATAGCGGCTCGTTTTGATTTTTGACGATTACTACGTTTGAACGATTGCTCCAAATTTAATGCATTGATTGCAAGTCGTCGTAGTAATGATAAGTTTTGTGGAGCATGACCAGTACGGACGCGACAAGCATCTTCATTAAATGTAACATCTAGGCTCCAATGTAAACTATTCTCAATACCCCAATGCAAACGAATAGCTTGCCCTAATTTATTCGCATCACAGTCTAAGCTAGTTAGATAAAACTGAACTTCGCGTGTTGTTTTATTCCATAAGTGCCGTACACGTACAACCATGACCACACATTTAAGTCCTACCCAATCAGAATGATTGTGTAAAGATGGTAGTTGAGAAATAGGAACACACCAAACTTGCCGCTTTTCGGTACGATGATGACCTCTTTCTATCCTTTCTGAGTAACTATTAATAACGCCTTCAAATCTAGGGTGTTGACTTTGGGCGCCTCGTGATGATATTTCTTCATACAGGATATATGTCGTTTTATACCCAGGCTTGGGGAGCTGGTTTGTGATGAATGAGTTTAAAAGTCCAGTAAGTCGCTTGGCGCGTTTGTTTAGGCTAAGTAGAGACAATTGGAAAGAAAAAGCTCTAGATAAGCAAGAAAGGCTTAGAGCGCTTGAGATAAAGGTTAGAGATTTGTCACTTTCAAGGGAAAATTGGAAAAAGCGTGCAATGGAGGCTGAAAACCAATTACGTTCAAAAGCCACCCAATCAGTTGATGGGCAAAAAAAGGGGATGTGAACTTTGAATCGGACATAATTTCAAGTCCTCAAACAGAAACAGTCAGAGCAAGTGGTCATCATTACTGCGTTCAAACTGTGCAACTTGCGGTGAAAGAAATAATTAACTGTGGAAGTAGTTTACGAGGAGTTGGAAAAATCTTCGGGTTATATGAAGAATTCACGTCTCTGGAGGCACCAAGTTTTAGCATTATTAGAAAATGGCTAGGTCGCATTGGTTTATATGAGTTGAATAGAGAAAAAGAATATCGAACTGATTGGATTTTTATTATTGACTTAACAGTAGAACTAGGGACACAAAAATGCTTAGTGGTGTTAGGAGTTACTCAAGAATATTTTGAACAAAGTGTTTTACCTTCAAAACGAGGTTTATCGCCTGACTGATGTTCAACTTTTAGCGATTGAAATTATGTACTCGACCAAAGGGGAGCTAATTGAGCAAAAATTGACTGAATTGAGTAATAAGGTTGGTTATCCATTACAAATAGTATCTGACCACGGCAGCGACCTTGAAAGAGGAATCAGACTTTATAAGGAAAAATATCCTGATGTTGTTTATACTTACGATGTAACTCATGCAATGGCTTTATTTATTAAATATGAGTTAGAGAGGTCGGATAAATATCAATCCTTTCGGGTTGAGTGTAATCAGTGCCGTCGAAAACTTCAACAGACAGAATTAGCATTTCTATCTCCTCCATCTCAACGTTCTCTGTGTCGTTATTTTAATATTGAAAGTTTGATTAATTGGGCACAAATGGTCTTAAATGCTCCAATTGAAATAATAATTGGATTGGCACCAAATATTGAGCCAGATATCTTAAACGAAAAATTGAAAGAAAAGTTTGCATGGTTAAATAACTATCAAAATGAAATTTTGATTTGGAGCCAAATGGTTACAACTACAAGGAACTTAGAAACTCAGTTAAAAACTTGTGGAATTAACCAACAATCTGTAGATATTTTTGAGCTAGACGAAGTTTTGTTAAATACAAATTTAAGCTCGAATTTTAGACAAAATATTCTTGAATTTATTACCAGCGAAAGTAGTCAGATTCCTGAAGGACAGACTTTTTTGGGAACTTCTGATGTGCTTGAGTCAATTTTTGGTAAATACAAGCAGTTTTCTTCTAAATCTCCAATAAAACAGATGGGTCAAATGATTTTGAATATTTCTTTATGCACTATGAATCTAACTACTTCAGTGGTAAAACAAGCATTAGAAACAGTTCGATATGCTGACCTAGAAATTTGGTTAACTAAAGTTTTTGGACAATCAATGCTTTCAAAGAGAAGAATTGTATTTTCTAGTTATAATGACAATATATAATCGTAAATACTTACGTATTAAAAGCTGTTTACAAAACTTAAAACTTTAGAGTGTAAATAAGATGAAATACCCACAATCCAATCACTTTTTCATGTATTAACTTCTGTGCGTATTTTAGAATATTATATTTATTCGCTTGATTATAGGCGCCGTGGCGTGGTTACAAGCTGAAGCTTATAACCTCCGCGCTCTTGTGAATATAGTTTTTGTTAGTATTATATTTTAAGTTCATATTTGGTATATAACGACCTGTTTATTTTTACTAACCTGTTTTTTACTGACTAGTGACCGATAGGGCACTCAAGTCAGTAAAAAACAGGTACCGGGTTGGGGTTTGGGGAAGGCACTCCTTCCCCAACACGTTTGGGCTTTATGATAATTGTGAAAAACTCTTTATTTCTTAATAAACCTATTTACTGATAACAAAGTTATGCGGAAACGTTTGCGGTGTCGGTTTCCATCCTGCCTAAGTTTCCAAGACAAGCGTTTTTATTAGAACACAGCATGGCTATTGTATATATTTTAAATTGTATTGGATTTGTGGAGCATCTATTGGTCGCTATAGTTTTTGACTCATTTTAAGACCAGATGAGTTTCAGCAAGGCAAGTAAAAAGACCAAACGTTTAATTCAATTAATAATTTATTATTTAAAGCAGAGTTATGTGGCGCAGCGGCGCAAGGCGCCCGCATGGCTTAAGTGATTTGTAAGAATAATAAATTTATTCAAAAACACCACATAACAACTACTTACCCCAACATATTGAGCCGATACTATTAATGCACTGATTTTTTTGATTTTTTAACCGGGAGTGATTTTTTATTTTTAGAATCGGAGCGTGCTTTGTAAAGAAAGAGTTGGTCGAAAACCTCGCATGTTGAGTCCGAGTTACGACGACACAAAAATAGCATGAAGTTTTTTCGGCTAATTTCCCACAAAGTCAACAGCCTACCATGCTACAATAACCAAAGAGGCACGTCTTGTTGCTAACTGAATATAGTAGTTATTTTTTGGGCCTACAGGGTCAGCAACTTTACGAAGCTCACAAGGTTTAGTCGCGCGGTAAGCAAACAGGTTAACTACTTTAAGAGAACCATAACCCAAAGATTGAGCAAAATTAATGCATTTACGGAGTGTGGGGTCATCTTGGTTTGCATCTGCGGTACTTGGGTTGAGCATTACAAAGGTAATTTTCGGTTTACTTGCGTCCCACTTACGGCTGAGTAAGTAACGATAATCCCCTACAATTAGTGCAGATTTTTTCAAGGCAATGTTTTGATTTACGTTTAGTTAATTCGGCGCCAAGGCTATGCTATGTGCGATTGGGTATATAGCATAGCAAACTATAAAATATAGTTGTGACACGATTCGGTGTTTGAGTCGAATATGGTCAACTTTATCAGTGTTGGCGCCTAAGTAAGTACATAAAAATGTACTAATGGGTGGTGTCTGTAATGCGCGCATGTTAGTGTATAAATTAAGGTAGATATTTATGGACTAAATTTTTTATGAAGTGGAAAAACCTAAGCTTTTTGACTTGTGGATTTGTATTATCAACTACAATATCTTTTATTTTTACATCGGTAGCAAATGCAAATAGCAGCACAAATCTAAATCCAAGTTTAGTCCCAGAGTCAGGAAAAACTGCTCAAGATTTTGTACCATCAGGTTGGAAGCTTCAGGATAAGGTAGATGGAGATATTAACAACGACCGTCAACTAGATACAGTATTAACATTAATCCAAGCAGGGACACAAAATGATGAGCGTGCGCGTGGATTAGTAGTTTTAGTCAAGCAATCGAATGGGCAGTTACGGCGCCTAGCTGTTGCAAATAAACTTCTACTATGTTCGTCTTGTGGAGGTTTACTAGCTGGACCAGATGGGGCAGGTTCAAATATAGAGATTAAAAAAGGTGTTATCACAATATCTCAACTAAGTGGTTCACGATTTGCTCGTGAAACCAAACATCGTTTCTGGATAGATAAATCATCTGGGCGCCTTGTGTTAATTGGTAAAGATATCTTTGATTTTGACCGTGGTAATGGCGATTCAACTTTGGTTAGTAGTAACTATTTAACTGGGCAACAAATTGTAGAAAAGTCCCAGCGTCAAAAAGTAGTTTCTACTAAAAAGTCTACTATTCCCAAGACCAAGCAGTTCATTGAAACTGTTAATATTGAAACTAATTAATTTTGCCCAATAAGGAACTTTCAAAAATTTAATTCTCCCGGAATGTGGAGTGGGCATCTGAAGCTTACACCTCCTTTGAATGAACGGGCGGGATGCCCATTCCACAAGAAAATATTAAAGTTAGTGATTGGGCTGGTGTTTGGGGATTTAGACCGGAACGCTCTGCATTGGTAACATTTTGTTTTATGCCATTTCAAATTTACCTCAAAATCGATAGAATATTTGGAATAATGAGACAAAGGTTATATATATGCCTGAAATTGAAGATTACGGGATTACAGTAGAAGAGTATTTAGAGGGGCTAGAAAAAGGTGTTGATGTTTTGGAATTAAGGCGCTTAGAAGAATGGGGAGTTCCTACAGATTTAGCTTTGGAACTTATGACTCTTATACCCAAAGTAGCTAATCGTACAGCGACACCTGAAGAAATTGTTAGAAGTTTAATGATTATGTCACCACCTCTTAGACAAATTAAATAAGGTTTTACCGCGAAAGTTGATCAAATATTAGGTAGCATAGCAAAATAAGGGTTATATCTATGTCGGAGATAAAAGACTACGGCGTTACTGTGGAAGAATACTTAGAGGGATTAGAAAAAGGTGTTGATATTTTAGAACTGAGGCGCTTAGAAGAATGGGGAATACCTACAGATTTGGCGTTAGAACTTATGCAAATTACGCCTAAAGTAGCTAATGGCACAGCGACCCCTGAAGAAGTTGTTAGAGGTTTACTGATTATGTCACCACCCCTAAGACAAACTAAGAAAAACTAAATAGTGTTTTTTAGAGATTTAGTTAATACTATGAGATTGGGACAGGCAGGGATGCCTGTTCCACAAGATGTATATTTATGATAATTTTAAATATTATATTCAGTAGCTTCACTGAGTTAGTTAAAATACATTTGTATTAAAACACGCAAAATTACGGAATACTTAATGAGGTCATAGTTGTATTGTGGAAACATACGCAACTCAGTACTACCTATGACAATTCAGTTTCCCTTAGTGACTAATGGTTCGCAGATAGTGGATTCAGATGGGCAAGTTATTTTACTGCGTGGAGTTAATTGGTCTGGGTTTGAAACAGATAATCATGCACCGCACGGACTGTGGACAAGAGATTGTACAGACATGCTGGTTCAGATTAAGAAGCTAGGTTATAATGTTATCCGTTTACCTTTTTCTGTAGAATGTTTGAGTTCTAATTGGGTAACGGGGATTGATTTTAAGAATGGTAAAAACCGAGTTCTAAAGGATAAGAAACCTTTGGAAGTGATGGATTTTGTTATTCAAGAAGCTGGGCGCCAAGGTTTGATGATTCTTTTAGATTGTCATCGACTTAATGACTTTTACACTCCGCAGTTATGGTATGGAGATGGTTTTTCTGAAGAAGATTGGATTGATGCATGGACATTACTAGCGAAACGGTACAAAAACCAAGCAAATGTGATTGGTGCAGACTTAAAGAATAATCCGCATGGCGCCGCAACTTGGGGTAGTGGAGATATTGCGACAGATTGGAGACTAGCGGCAGAACGTTGTGGAAATGCCATTTCCAGTGTAAATCCTAATTGGTTAATTGTAGTCGAGGGAATTTCTGGTTCTGTTGCAGGGCAAAAACTTTCAAAACATTGGTGGGGTGGTAATTTAGAAGGTGTTCGCAATAATCCTGTTCGGTTATCAATTGCGAATAAGCTGGTATATTCTGTACATGAGTACGGCGCCGGAGTTTTAGCGCGAGAATGGTTTCAAAAACCAACATCAGAAATATTAGACCTTCTCAAATACCGTTGGGAAATGGGTTTTAAGTATATTGCTTCTGAAAATATTGCTCCAGTTCTAATTGGAGAATTTGGCGGCGAGAGTGTAAATAAAGATACAGTAGAAGGGTTATGGCAGAAAGCGTTGGTTGAGTATATTCAAGAAAATCAACTTCATTACACTTACTGGTCTTGGAATCCTAATAACGGTCATACGAGCGGAATATTACAAAACGACTGGATAAATATTAATCAGGAGAAACAAGATTTACTCGCAACAACTTTATTTGAGGCGCCTGTATCGACGGTAACAAAAGTAGCTTCAACTAATATGTTGGACATCGAGATAATTATTGAATCAAATTGGGATAAGAGACTATGTGTACTTTTTCGAGTCACCAATAATAGCGAAACTTTTGCACCGAAGTGGAAATTATCATTTATTCCCGGTCAAGTACAAATTAATCAAATTTGGAATGGTAAATTTTACTTACAACCACCAACCGTAACTGTCATACCAGAAGATTCTGGTATAAGTTTAGCACCAAACCAAGTTGTTGAGATTGGATATTGTGCCGAAAAATTCGGCAGCAATTATCAACCCAGTGATGTCAAATTAATACTTACTAGTCATTAAACATTCTTGTGGGACAGGCAAGGATGCCCATCCCAATATAGGCGGGCGGGGACGCCCGCTCCACAAGAGTATTCTATAAGAGTATTCTATAAGAGTATTCTATAATAATAGCCTACAAGTTACTATATACCATATGCGCGCGGGTAGGGTTTTAGTAGTGTTTTTGCTTGATATACGTGAATATTGTTTACAACTACACCACCTCGTTTAATTGGGACTTTTGCAATTTCGTTGAAGCTGTTGAAGTGAGATTTGTAGCTTGTCATTAAATCTTTTCTGGTGATGAATGCTTCGGTGGTAATATATAAAGCGTCTTTGCCTAACCATTCATCTGGTTTTGACCAAAATGCAAACCCGCGTATATCATAACCAATATCAAAACAGGTAATTGGTATGTTAGAGATGGGGTGAAGTGCCATTGCGATGAGTCCACCATAATAATAGCGGTTGGTAAATATAAAGTTAGATGTTTTTAAAGCTTCGCGTAATACCTCAGACTCAGCAAAACCGCTTCGTACTTGTTGAATGTCTATTAATTCTGTAGAAGATGGGTCATTTTGCGGCGCCACAAAGCCTCCAAATATTGCAAAGTTACCAGGTTTTTGCAATGTACCTGTTGTAATATGCAGTAAAAGAAATAGTAAAATTGTTGAAACTACTACTCCTGTACTTACTAACCATCGCCACACCGAACGTTTAGAACGATTATACCAAATTACAGCTTGCTGTCCTAGTAGTAAAGTTGCTCCCCAAAATCCTGGCATTGACCAAGCTGGTAATATCTGACGGTATCCTCCTATTAAGTTAAATCCTAAAATTAAGGGTAAAGATAACCACAATATAAATATGTTTTTTTGGTCTTTAAATTCTTTGAACTCTTTACAATCTGCATCTATAGACTTTTTAGAAAATACTTGACTAATTTGATTGAGTGTGGTTTTTAATGTAATGCGCCACAATGGAAACCCTATGGTGGGAAATAAATAACCAATACCAACTAAACATACTAGTAAAACATTTAGAAAATTATAGCCGGCTCTAGGCACCGCGCGCTCTGACTGAAAAAGAAACGAAACCCAGTCATGTTGAATATTCCAATATAAAATCGGTGATATAGTTAGCAAAAATAATCCAACACCTAACCATGTCCAAACAGAACTAAAAACTCTACGATGCTGCTGACTTGTTAAGCAAAAACCAACTAGTCCAAATCCTAAAATAAAACCGTGATATTTACTTAAACAAGCTAAACCTACTAAAACCGAAAGAATAGTCAAACGGTAACTAGGAACATATTTACTCGGTGGAAAATCAAAATCTTCCTTAAAAAACTCGCAAACTGCACAATATAAACTTGCCGACCAAAAAAACATTAACGGATTATCGGGTAAAGCAAATGTACCAAATGCAAGCTGATATATTGGTGTTACTGTAGCAATTGCCAATGTTAATGTCGCTGCTTTAACTGAAAATAATCTAGCACTTGTTAAATACAATAGTACTAAACTACCTGTATGTAAAATCAAGGCGCCTAAGCGAATAGTAAATTGGGATACATTACCAGTTAACCAGGGTCCCAAACCAGTAGAAAAAGCTACAAGAAGTGGATGGTCAAAGTAACTCCAGTCTAGGTGCAGGCTGTACATGTAATAATATGCTTCATCAAAGCTAGGATAAAGCCAGTAAGCAATAAAGCTTCTAAACAGCAGTCCCCCAAGCAGCAAATTAACCGCTAGCTTGTTAGTTTTCTTAGCCATCCTTTTCTGGGCTACTTGCATTCTTATCTCTATATATATATTTCCAACTTGAATAACCTAACGTAAAAAGGCGCCCTTGTGTAACAAAATATTCGAGTGTGTATTTCATTTTAACCAATGGTTTAAATTGCATCCTCAAATCATACAAACCATAGGACGACGTTTTTCTTCACTAGTTTCATATTAAATAAATATTTAGCAGTATAATTTTTTACTTACATACTCGATTATACATAGTTAATTCTGGAAGAAGCTATTAAATTCATGTGTAGCATGTGGGAATGTAAGGGTAATTACCGATTATTTTCCGGAAGGTGCTTAATGTTGCCGTAGAAGAATAAAGCTAATATGAGCTTAAAATGAAGCTTGTAGAAATAACTCGTGCTAAGTTAATTACCCATATATAGTATGTCGGGTGTGTTTCAAGAATTGTAAAAAAGCTCTAGTTTTAAAGACATGTCACGTCACGAAGATAAAATTGATACTGGCAATCAGCAAGTAGATAATGGAAAATTTTTAACACCATTCCAGCGCAAGCTATTACAAAAAAGTCTGCAAACTGATTTAACTGAGTCATACCGTCAACGTATCCACATTATGTTGCTGGCAGATGAAGGAAAAACTCAAGCTCTTATTTGCCGTAATTTGGGATGTTGTCCAGCAACGGCACGTCATTGGATGCATATAGCTCGTTCAGGTATGGCTCATCAATGGCAAGATTGTCCAATTGGGCGCCGTAAAAGCATTAATGACCAGTACTTAGAGCGTTTGAAAGAATTAGTCACTAGTAGTCCTTGTGATTTTGGTTATTCTTTTCGGCAATGGTCTGCTACATGGTTAAGTAGGCATTTGGCGAAAGAGTTTGATATTGAGGTGACACCCCAGCACATAAGCAGACTACTTAAACAAGTAGGTTTGTCAACGCGCCCAAAACCGGAAAGAACTCAAGTTCATGTTTTGGATGGCGCCAGTGGGTCGCAAATTATGATTCATGACTTAAAGTCGGCGCCATTATCTGATAGTGCTGAATTTTTACCAATTAATTTTCCTACATCTCTTAGTAATTCTAACGTTCATGAAACAAAATTTATTTGAACATATTTCTTTGGAGCAACAGTTAAACAAAATTTTAGGTTGTTCTCTTGCACCAAAGGAACTTCAAAGCTGTCTATCTCAAACAAAATTAATAACGCCAAAAGTTGGAAAGTTTTGGCAAGGAAATGATGCGGAACCAGGCATTTATATAGTATTGGTCGGCAAAATACGATTACTTAATCATGAAGATGAGTTAATTACTACTTTAGAGCCAGGAGGTTTTTTTGGAGAATTTACTTTGTTTCCAGGCGCCGACATTAAACGTTATGATGCAAGAGCAAGTGTAAATGTACAACTATGCTTAATTTCGGGTGAGGTTTTATTACCATTGATGGGTAAATATCCACAAATTAAAGAACACTTGTGGAATGAAGCAAAAAAGTATAATCATAATCAAAATGTAGAAAGTTCTAATAATCTCCCTCCACCTCGGTTTGAGCAAGAACTCAAGAAAGAACCAAAGCTTCAGAAAAAAATTAGCCAAGCTTACTTTCCTAACCCTAGTCAGCGAGTTCAACACTTATGGCAACGCTTTATTCGACGCTATCCGTTTTTTGCCCAGCAGAGTGCATCAGATTGTGGCGCCGCTTGTTTGGTAATGGTGTCTCGCTATTGGGGGAAACGGTTTAGTATTAATCGCTTGCGAGATATTGCTAACGTTGACCGTAATGGTGCATCTTTACGTGGGTTAACAACCGCAGCAGAAAGTATTGGTTTTAGTACGCGACCTGTAAAAGCAAGTCTTGACCAGTTGGCAAAGCAGAAGCTACCAGCTATTGTGCATTGGGAAGGTAAACATTATATTGTTGTTTATGAAGTGGCGCCTAAATATGTAATTGTTGCAGACCCAGCGATTGGTCAACGCACTCTTACCCACTCTCAATTTAAAAAAGATTGGACTGGTTATGCGTTACTGTTGCAACCTACAGTCTTTTTAAAAGATGTCAAAGAGACGAGTACACCTTTCTGGCAGTTCTTTGAGTTAATGAAACCTCACTCGTTGGTGATGTTTGAGGTTTTCGTTGCTTCCATTTTTATTCAGATATTTGGTCTAATTACACCTTTATTCACTCAGTTAATTTTAGATCGGGTTGTAGTACAGCGTTCTGAACTGACTTTAAATGCAGTTGGGTTAGGGTTGCTAATGTTTAGCATCTTCCGCGTTGCGATGATGGGGTTACGGCAATATTTGCTAGACCATACGGCAAACAGAGTAGATGTAGCGTTAATTGTTGGGTTTATTCGTCACACTCTACGACTACCTCTAAGTTTCTTTGAGTCTCGTTATGTAGGCGATATTATCTCTCGTTTGCAAGAAAACCGTAAAATTCAACGTTTTCTATCAGGAGAAGCATTATCTATCTTACTAGATTTACTTACAGTTTTTATCTATGTAGGATTAATGTTTTGGTATAGTTGGAAAATGGCTTTACTGGCATTGGTAATTATACCCCCATTTGCGTTATTAGCATTGATTGCTACGCCTTTTTTACAAAAGATTTCACGGGAAATATTTAATGCTGTTGCTAGTGAAAGTAGTTATTTAATTGAAGCTTTAACTGGGGTACGAACGGTAAAAGCAACAGCAGTAGAGCAAACAGTACGATGGCATTGGGAAGAATTGTTAGATAAAGAAATAAAAACTAACTTTTCTGGACAGGTTATCGGTAATAGACTGCAAATTTTTAGCAACACGATTCAAGCGTTGATAACTACTGGTTTACTATGGTTCGGCGCCCATCAAGTCATTAACAATGAGTTAACTATCGGTCAGTTAGTCGCATTTAATATGTTGCTAGGAAACATTATTACACCATTTCAACGATTAACTGTACTATGGAATCAAGTACAAGAAGTAGTAATCGCTGTAGAACGAATTAACGATGTTTTAGATACGGCGCCTGAAGAAGATTTACAATATCAACCAAGACAAAACTTACCACCAATTCAAGGGCATATTCGTTTCGACAATGTAACATTTCGTTATCATGCAGAAAGTGATACTAATGTTTTAGAAAATCTCAGCTTTGAAGTCAAACCAGGACAAATGGTAGCACTGGTAGGACGTAGTGGTTCTGGAAAGACAACTATTTCCAAGTTAGTTTTAGGGTTATATCCCCCAACTGACGGCAAAGTATTGATAGATGGACACGATATTACTAGTGTTTCTTTACGTTCTTTACGTTCGAGAGTTGGTGTAGTTGACCAAGATACCTTTTTATTCGGCGCCACAATTCGACAAAATATTAGTTTAGGACATCCAGGTGCAAGTTTAGAAGAAGTGATTGAAGCAGCAAAACTTGCAGGCGCCAATGATTTTATTAAAAAGTTACCTATGGGTTACGAAACTCAAATAGGTGAAGGTGGGGGGTTACTATCTGGTGGACAAAGACAGCGTATTGCCATTGCTAGAGCATTGTTAGGTAATCCTAAATTACTAATAATGGATGAAGCAACATCTCATTTAGACACCGAGTCAGAAAGAATAATTCAACGCAATTTAAATACTATCCTCAAAGGACGAACTACATTAGTTATTGCCCACCGTCTTTCTACAGTTAGAAATGCGGATTTGATACTAGTGTTAGATAGAGGTTTGTTAATAGAAAGCGGAACTCACGAAGAACTAATGGCAGCGCGCGGACATTATTTCTATCTCAACCAGCAACAATTAGATGCAGCCTAAAAAATAAGACTTCTAAAACTAAAATATGACAAATACATCTAATGGACGGGTAAAAAACTATCTACCAGAAAACTCAGCAGTAGTAGATAGTACTATTGAATCAAATAACTTAACTGATGATTGGTCAGATGTAACTAAAGACTTAGTAGATACCTTACCCCAGGTTTGGACAAGAGGATTATTGTATTTTTTATTCAGCTTTGTTTCTATTGCTTTACCTTGGGCAATGCTATATAAAGTTGATGAAACAGGTACAGCTAGAGGAAAACTCGAACCAAAAGGTAAAACAGTCAAACTAGATAGTGCCGTTGCTGGAACCGTTGCTGCTATTCCCATCAAAGAAGGTGATACAGTTAAAGCCGGAGAACCAGTACTAATATTAGATACAGAGTTAGTACAATCAGAACTACGTCAAGGTAAAGATAAATTAGAAGGGCAATTAAATAGACTATCTCAACTCAAGATTTTGAAAAACCAGTTAATTGTAGCCATAGCAACTCAGCAACAGCAAAATCAAGCCCAAGAGTTAGAAAAACAGGCACAAATCGAACAAGCACAACAAAATTTTACAGCCTTAAAAAATTCGTATGCAATTCAAAACGAAGAAAAATTAACGCAAGTAAATCAAGCAAAACAATCTATTGAAGATGCTCAAACAACCAGCAAATTAGTTCAAGGCAGTTTAGCAAGTGCCCAACGAGAAGTACAAAGATACCGTCAGCTACAACAAGTAGGCGCCGTACCCGAAATAAACGTAGTTGACAAACAAGATATTGCCCAAGAAAGACAAAAACTATACGAAAAAACCCAATCAGATATTAAACAAGCAAATTTACGACTAGTCGAACAAAAAAGTAGCTACGAGCGAACCATTCGTAAAGCCAAAGATGAAATAGAGCAAGCATACTTACGAGTCAAAGAGCAGCAGAGAAGCTATAAAACCTTAACTCACTCTGGTAAGCTAGCAATTTTTAAAAGCGAAGAGCAACTCAAAAATTTAGAAACAGAAATGACAGGATTAAATACAGAAATAGCTCAAAGCCGAAGCCAAATAAAAAGCCAGCAATTCCAACTACAGCAAAGACGAATAAAATCACCTATTGCGGGTAAAGTTTATCAGCTACCAATTCAACGTCCAGGTTCAGTAGTGCAATCTGGAACAATGGTAGCAGAAATTGCACCCGAAGGTTCACCGTTAATTCTTCGAGCGACAATGGCAACAACAGAAAGTGGTTCATTAAAGAAAGGATTACCAGTTAAATTAAAATTTGATGCTTATCCATTTCAGGAATACGGTGTTATCGAAGGAGAACTATTAGAAATTTCTCCTACCACTATAGATATAGATACACCAAATGGAAAAGTACCAGCTTATAATTTAGAAATTGTCCTGAAACAAGACTGTATTGTTAGTAACAATAAATGTACACAATTGCGTCCAGGTACTACAGCAACAGCAGAAGTCATAGTACGTCGGCGCCGGATTATAGATTTTTTACTAGACCCATTCAAGCAATTAGAAAAAGGAGGTCTAAAGTTGTAATACTTATATTACCTATCATAAATAATAGTTCAAAAACGACAAATTTCACATCCAAATTCATTGAAGCTATTTAGGAGCAACCCATGTTACAAGCTATAACTGTTACCAGCGAAGATATTTTGCATCAAATTAAGTTGAATTATAAAGTTCCTGAAATAATTGAGCAAATAGTTACACGTAAAATTATTGAAAGTGCTGCTAATCAAGAAGGAATAAAAATAGAAGTAGAAGAGCTTCAAAAAACAGCAGATCAAATACGAGGAATGAATAAATTATTAAGTGCTGATGATACTTGGAATTGGTTGAAAAAGCATAGTCTTTCTTTAGAAGATTATGAAGAAATTGTGCATAATACCCTTCTCTTTAGCAAATTAGCAGCCCATTTATTTACAGATAAAGTTAAGCCCTACTTTTTTGACCATCAACTAGATTATACTGGTGCAGCAATTTATGAAATAATATTAGATGATCAAGATGTTGCTTGGGAACTATACTATGCTATTAAAGAAGAAGAAATGAGTTTTTATGATGCAGCGCATCAATATACTCAGGATAAAGAATTACGACGTAAAGGAGGATACCGAGGAATAGTTTATCGTAAAGATTTAAAACCAGAGATTTCTGCTGCTGTTTTTGCAGCCAAACCATCACAAATGATAAAGCCAATAGTTACTTCTAAAGGAATACATTTAATTTTTGTTGAAGAATTTGTTCAAGCAAAACTAGATAAAATTTTACTTTCAGAAATCATAACATTATTGTTTTCACAATGGTTGAAACAGCAGATAGAGCAAGTAGAATTTACAGTAAACCTTGATTAAAATTAACTATTTATCAAGTAGCTTATAAATTGTGAAGACCAAATTAGTTTGGTCTCCACTTTTGGATTTAAGCGCTTGCTTGTGTACTACTTAGTTCCAAAGTTTTCTGATGGCACAGCCAACGTCTTTACCGACTTCGTATACAAATTTCACTGCCTCAACAGCTGCATCAAACAAATCGCCACCGTGAATATCTTGAAGTTCTTTTTCTTCAGAGATTTCAACTAGATATGTTGCCTCAATGTCCATTATTTGAATGCTTGTTTTCATGTTTTAACTACCTATGATTTCAAAAGTTTACTTGATGAAATTTCTAAAATTACCTAACAACTACAATCTTCTCCCGATAGTCCTACTGCAACACCAATTAGAAAAATTGCTGCAACTACTACAACAGCAGGGTGAATACCACCTTGTATAGCATTAATTTGTTCTTCAGATAAATCTGTAATAATGCTATCTTGGTTTAAGTCAGATATGATAATACTAGACATTTGCGAGTTAACTCCTAAAAAGTGTGTTGATGTTTAAGGCTTGAAATATTAACTGCCTTACTCTATTTAATATTATCTGCCATCCAATTAAATATTTCAATGTTTAATACCATAATTAAAAAATATAAAATATGTATTTATATTCAATAAATCCTTGTAGAGACGTTACATGTAACGTCTCTACATACGTTAACCGAGATATTACATTTATAAATCAAAACATTATTAAAATATTTATGTTGTATTAAATTAGAATTAAAAATAAATTTAAGTTGAAAATAAAAAACAATCCAAAAATTATTTGGATTGAAAAAATAATATATATTAAGAGGGATAGGAGTTGAGAAATGATATTTACGTAGAGACCGAATTAATAGGGTTTAGGAGAGAGCGCGTCTTTCTCAATTTGGTCTAAAGCCTTCTTCGCTTTAAAAAGAACTTTTAAATGAGCAAGCTGGCTATTCCAAGCAAAACGAGGTAAAAGAGGTGCTTGAGAATTGTGAATAGAATTAGTAGAAGTATTATCCATATAAATCTTATGCTTGCTTTTAATTACTGGAACCGACCAAAGGCGCCATTAATGGTTCAGAGTGCCAACTTTCTGACCATTGAATTTTGTCAGCACTAAAGCGGAGTGGGTCGTTTTCGGGTAAAGGCGCCTGAATAGCTTCTTCAATTAAACTAAACTCGCCATTATCAAAGGGTTTACCATCTGCACGACGTTTAATAACTACTCGCTCTCGAATATTATTTTTAGCTTGTGTAAGCGCACGGTGATGGCAGTAAGGATTATTACCTCGTTTATCAAAGAAGACATGAGCCGTCCAACTACAACCACCACGACAAAGTTCAGCAAATTCACAAGTTTTGCAAAAACCCCACAAATGCTCAGTTCCTTTCGGAGTTCCAGCCCCTAAATTAAATCGTAATTCTTCTGTCTCTTCAATAATTGTACGAAGGTCGTAGTCACGAATATTACCTCCTGTATAAGGTGTGGTAGGAAGCGAAGGACAACCTTTAATGGCGCCATCAGCTTCAATACCTAAAGCAGAAAGTCCAGCACTACATCCTTGCCAGAAAGAAAAAGCTTCACCTCCCCGTAACATTCGTTCTTCTGGACCATAGTAGCCAATATTATTTCCTGGTTGTACGTGTACACCTTCTCGTTTCGCTCTATGGGCAACACGAGCAATCATGGGATAAACGTCTAATAATTCGTGTGGTTGAAGTAAAATATCACTGTTATCTGCTGCATTACCCATTGGTACAGTAAGCTGAATTTGCCAAGCTTTCGCTCCTGCATCACGAATACGTTCGTAAATACAAGGAAATTCTGGCGCCGAAAGTCGATTAATTTGTGTATTGCAACCAACGAAAATACCAGCTTTTTGAAGATTGCCTATCGTTTTAAATGCCCATTGCCAGGAATTTTGTCTACCCCGCAGACGGTCGTGAGTTGCTTCCAAACCATCAACAGAGACAGAAACAACCTTAATTCCTGCTTCTTTCATTCGATGAGCAGTATCTAAGTTAATGCCAAAACCTCCTGTAGTCATTCCGCAAAGCATCCCAGCAGAAGTAATAGCTTTTGCAATTTCCAACCAGTCAGCACGTAAAAAAGCTTCACCTCCAATTAGAGTCACTTCTTTAATTCCGACATCTGCTAACTGTTTAACTAAATCAAGAGCTTCTTCGGTTGAAAGTTCTTTTGCTCTTGTATTTCCCGCGCGCGAACCGCAATGTTGACAAGCTAAATTGCATTTGAGAGTAATTTCCCAAACTGCATAAGTAATTCGATGATAAGTCATCACAATACCTGATATTTAATGATTTGAGTCAGGACAGATATACTTTTTATTTTTCCGTCCTGAAAAAACTAATTTATGGTTCCTCACTCAATAGTGAAAAAATCAATTATTGAGCCGTATAGCAGTACAGGGAATGGGAAATTTATTAATTTTATGGCGCCACCAAAAACAGCTTCGAGTTCTTTTTCGTTTAAATCCCTAAGATTCGCGTCATCTTTTGTTGACTCCAATAAATTTGCAGTAACTTCTTCAAATTCTTCTTGGGTAAACTCATAACCATTATCACTAAGAATTGTATTAGATTCATCCTTACTCTTCGCTGACTGCATTTGAGTACGGAAAACTTCATCATTTGCAAGCCTTTCATAAAAAGCGTTAACATTTTCTATTGACATAATTTTCTCCTAAGATTAGTGAAATAAAGAAACCTGATTTTTTTTTCAGGTATAAATTAAGCTAAACTCTACAGCAAGCTTCTGCCTTTTATATCTTAGATAATAGCTAGCTAATTAAGTTGAAGCGTAAGATTATTAATTAAGCACAACTAAAACTTTTATGTTCTAATTTTTCTATTGACTCAGTTGGCAATCTTTATAAACGTAACAATCAGAAATCTTGCTTTAGAAATAACTAAAACATTTATGTGTTGAAAATTAGCACGCTCGTGATGGTTATTTTTGTAGCGTGTTGGTAGGACAGGCGGGATGCCTATCCTACGGGATGTCTATGCTGCAGGTTCTGGATGTTTTTGTTGGTAGGTGTTATCGCAGTATAATGCCCATGCGGCGCCAAACATTGCTGAGACAGAACCAGCTACAGCGGCAGTAACTCCCCAACCTAACGGACCAGTCCAGTTAACAATTTCTTTTAATACTGCTGTTGACGCTTTACTAACTATGTACCCGGTTCCGGCGCCAACTGCACAAACTAAACCTAATTCTGTTAATATGTCTAAGATGCCTTTGCTCGATAAATCTTCTTCAAAATAAGTTTTCCATATACGGGAATACATTAAAACATCCGAAGCAGTCAGAAGAAACTGCTTGGGAAGTTCTACACCAGGTGTGGGCGCCACAGAAACACTGGCATTACCGAGCGCACAAGTTACAATTACCGAAGTTGCTTCTAATCTTTTTTTGCCTAACTTACTCACCGTCTAATCTCCTATTAGTTTGAGAGACAATATAAATGCCTTGGCTTAAATACATATTAACTGCCAGTTACAAAGTAACCCAAACTAACACAAGGGTAGGCACCACCTACCCTCAAAATCTTTACTCTTCCTCTATATCTTCACCTGGACGCTGAGTAGCAGGTGGAAAATCTACGTATTCTTGGGTGCGAGTTGTGTTTGTCGTTATACCTTCAGGCAAAACGTCTTTGGGGTCTACTGACTTATCCGCAGCTGAGTTCATATTCAGTTGACCGTTAGCATTAACGTTTGGTTTATCTGAAGTTCCTTTGTGATTTGCGCGACCTGCTGGCATAATAGTATTCCTCTCATAAAGACAACATGTACATACTTAGCCTAAGCTCGTCGTAGTTTGCTACACACTATCACAAGACGCAAATCAAAGTCAGCACAAAGGTATAAGTGTATTTAGTTAGCAACAAAGAGCCATACTTACCAAAAAAGTTGTTATTTATACACATTATCTTTTTACGGTATTTGTACTCTAATGTTTGAAATATGACAGTTTGTTTCAAGTTGTTTCGAGTTATTTCAATTTAAAAAATCGCTTGTGTTTTTAAAAAAAATATTATACAAAAACTAACTATGTGCATTTACTTGTAGCATTTACCAACTCCACAAGGACTTAGTTTACTCAAATGAAGTCGCATATAAGGCTGAAATTAAAGGAACATGCCTGTTTTGCTAATGCACCCCATTGGCAGCAATTGTTACAAAATAAAGCACAAGCTGTTACAAATCTTCATCCTGAGATTGATACGTTTTTTACTAAATATAGGTTGCCAGTTTGGGTGACACAAGAGTATAAGCCTAGCGGGAAAGATTGGAACCAAGAAGAAATCGCTAGTGGGCTTAATCGTGTTTACCGAATTATTCTTCAGCAAGATGTAACAGTGCCAGATAGCCTTATCCAGGAAATGCGGAAGTGCAAGATTGTCGAGTCGGTGCAAGTTGGTGCAGTGGGAGAAGCACATTTACCAACAATGCAATCTGCTGCAATGAGTATGACAACTGATATGCGTTCTCGCCAAGCAATTTATTTACCTGAAGCGCATCAGTTTACTCAAGGTACACCAGAGATAACTGTTGCGGTATTGGATACAGGTGTGTCACTGCATCACCCAGAATTTGCTCACGCACTACTGCCGGGACACGATTTCGTTGACATTATTGATGGAACTGGAAAATTTCTGGGTGACTATTTAGGCGCCGACGAAATACCAGAGGATGAAGTTGGACATGGAACTCATGTGGCAGGTATTATTGCGGCTCAAGGTGAATCAATGCCTAAAGGAGTTGTGCCCAATTGTAAAATCCTACCTGTGCGGGTGTTAGGGGCAATGCAGCGAGGTAATAAACGAGTTGGCGCCGGTTTGGTAGACAACATCAATGCGGGTATCAAGTGGGCTATAGATAAAGGTGCTGATGTCATTAATATGAGTTTGGGTATTCAACATGCAGGTGGAGGATTGCCACACCAAGAGGTTGTAGACTATGCCCAACGCAAAGGAGTGACTATTATTGCAGCATCTGGTAATGATGGTACTGAGCAACTCTACTATCCTGGGTCGCTACCTTATGTTATTGCTGTTGGCGCCACTGATGAAATGGGAAATATTGCGCCGTTTTCTACTTATGGCAAGCTTGACTTTGTGGCGCCAGGTACTAATATCTACAGTACTTACTTAAACAAAGAATATGCCTTCTCTACAGGAACTTCTCACGCTTCTCCTTTTGTAGCGGGTGCAGTTGCTTTACTAAAATCTTACGCTCTGAAAAAGAAAGGTATTCGTCTGCAAGATAGACAGGTAAAACACCTGATTCAACATACAGCAGACAAAATTGATAGTCGCTTTAAGCATCGAAAAGCAGGGTTTGGCAAGCTAAACCTAATCGACGCATTAAAACTTCTTGATTATAAACTTAATTATTGAGAGGGTAAATATGGAATCACTGAAATTAAACTCAAAAGGTCTACTTGTAAAAATACTACAATCCTATTTAAAGGTTTTGCAACCTAATGTCATTAGAAATATCACTGATACTTTTGATGGAGCCACTAAAACAGCAGTTGAAAACTTTCAGAGAAGTGCAGGACTTAAAGTAGATGGTGAGGTAGGTGATAAAACTTGGGAAGCGTTAATTAAACGATTTGAGCCAATATGGAATCAAACAGATAGCGAATTTCAAGAAATACTTAAACAAATCAACACGGCTAAAGATGATGCCAACACTGCGATTAGTGATGTAAATAAAGCGATAACTGGCGCCAATGAAAATTTAGAAAAAATTAATAACGCTATCAAAAGTATTGATGACGCTAAAAATACCTCAGTCAAAACTATCAATGATGTAAAAGATAGTGCTATTGAATTGATTAATGCTGCTAAAAATAGAGTTTTTGAAGAGGTCGATGGCAGGCAAGATAAAGCCATTGAAAAAATTAATGAAACAAAAGACGATGTAATAAAAAATATTAATATTGCTAGAGATAGCGGGATCAAAGGTGTTAATGGAGCAAGAGATAGTGCAGTTAAAGAAGTCAATGTTGTCAAAGATAGTAATATAAAAGAGATTAATGTAGCGAAAAATGAAGCAACTAGAGATGTTAATAAGGCTAAAGATAGTGTTGTTGCAGAAGTTAAAAAAGAAGTTGAGCCAGTATTAAATCGAATAGTTGAAGTACAAACCACTGTTTTGGAGGCACGAAAAGCAGCACAAATACAAGCTTATAGAGCCGACGCTTCTGCTTCCCTAGTCAAAGCCAAAGAATCTGCAAGAGGCGCCTCTACTAAGTTGGCAGAAGCAACAAATATATACAATCAAATTAAGACATTAAGGAGTGGTGTCGCAAGTTTAGTTAAACAAGCTAGAGAGGCTGCTGCCGAGGCATTAAGTAAACTTTCAGCAGAAAAAGCAAAAGCATCTGATGAAGCTGCTAATCAAGCAATAAAACAGGATGATATTGCTCAAAAAGAATTGGAAAAAGCTGAAACAATTTTTACAATGATTGTAAATGAAGCTAAAAACGCTGAAACAGCAGTTCAAGATGTAGAAAATCAGGAGGAAGAAAGCCATAAATTTACCGAATTAGATATATTAAAAATTTCAGTAGACAATATTTCGGAAAAAGAAGAAGAAGCAAAAGCTGCGTATGGTAGAATTAGCAAGCCATTAGAAGAACTTAAATTAGTTCCAGAAAAGATTGAGAAAATAAAACAAGAGGTTGACAAGCTGGCTAAAGCTGCTGAAAGTGGTTTAGATGTACCCAAAAGCCCAACTCCATTAGAAGGTCCTAACTTTAAAAATATCTGGGAATTGTTTGAGAACAATACTGATAATACCAGCACAAACAAAAGCAAGAAAAAAGAATTGCCGCCAGACGAAACAAATTGGGATGATTTTGAGGAGTTTTTTGATCTAAAGATAAAGCAAATCAAAGGCTCTGCTTAGTTAAGAAGTACTGAAACCTTATTTCCTATTGTATTAAACCCTAATTAAAAGTATTACATTATGGCAACACCCAGCACTGAAACAAGCAACAATTCTAATGGCGTTTCTCAAAGCTATGCTGTCGATAGAGCGCTGACTTTTAGGGCGCCAACCAGTATTGACTCCTATGCCGCATCTGCTTTGAAGGAAACCGAAGAGTGGATAAGAACGGCTAAGTGGGAGGAGTATAAAGGGGAATATATAAAGGAAAACCCAGGAAGCACATTAGAGGCAACCGCAAAAGATACCCTAGCAAAAAAATTATCAATTGATAAAATTGACCAGCTAACCAAGAAACTCGATACAAACGGACTGGGAGATATACCGAGGTTACTGCTATCTAGTTCTAGCATTTATGCTTTTGTACTATTGCAGGCAGTTGATTCTGTTAAGTCAGATGATATTGTCGGTTTAGCAAATGCTGTTGTGCTACGAATTGATAATGTTCCTAAGCAATACTTCTTTGCAAGGATACTTGCGAATGTTACCGATGACCTAAACGTTCAAGTTGTACCGAACGACCCTAATAAAAACTGGCCTCGACTTGTTGAACTCACTCGCAAGCAAGGTATTGATATCCGTGCGGGTCAAGTTCGCTCTGCGGTTGTTGCGCTCTTAAATATTGTCTACAAAGAAGGGAAAGTTCCCTACTATGTTGAACTATATGCCAGAAGCGGCGCCGTTGAAGAAAGTTCGTTTACTCCAGCTATTAAGCAATCAATGATTGATTACCTGCTTAAGTTAGGGGTAAAGTTTACATCGGATGATGACTTTAAAAATAATGATGAATATCTTGCCCTAGCATACAACGAAGCTCAAAAAATGAGTGCCGTTGCCGATGACCCAATTGATACCGCACGCATTAAAGGTGGTCAAGTCACTTGGAATTTTGTAGTAGACAACTTTGATGCTGTAGACCGTCAAGGTATAATTCCAGAAAATATTAAGGCAGCAGGAGCATTAGACTACATATACTTCATTGGTGAAGGAATGCGAGTATTTGACGTAGCAAATGCTTTAGTGCTGCGTTGGGCAAGTGGGATGCTTGATGTTCCAGAAGGAAAAACAGCAAGTATGCTCTACCGCTTCCATAAATTACGCAATGAACGAAGCACCTCAGCAGAAAGGGCAATGCTTTACAAACGAGTATTAAACAGAGGCAACGGTAAATTACTTTCTAGTATGGTGGCAAATACCGCTTTTGCAGGACTTTGGCATCAATTGATGGCAGAAGTAGTGGAATATATTCGCAAATCAGAACGTAGTAAAGACGTTTGGGTATCACGGGCGCCTTTATATCAAGCAACCAAAAATTTGCAATATAATTTAACCGAGCATATGACTGGTATGTCACATGTTCAAGTGACAGAAGATTATGCTCATTTGCAAGAAGCACTTGATATTATTCGGTCAGAAGATATTATTAATCACTTCGGTGGGAGACGTAAAACTCTTTGGAGCGTAATTGAGCGGGTAGCAAAAGAAGACTTAGGTACTACAGTACCAACCGCTCCTCTCAGAACTATTGCAGTTGAAGGAAACAAGATTTTTCAATGGATTGCCAGCTTTGAATCTGAAGGTGGAGTGCGGGAAGTTGATTTCGACATGCTTTTAAGCGCCGCAGAATCTTGGATTATTTCCCAAGCATCAATGGAGTCGGCTCGTAATAACAGTGAGTTTCATGATAATAAAAACAGCAACAACGGCAGAAGTCATAAAAATTCTCATCGGTTAGCGGCAGCAAAACCAAAAAAACGGTCTAGCAATGATGATTTTGATGATTGGGATGTTTAAATTCCGTCATTTATCAACTTTGTAGAACTAATTTTGTAGGAAGTTATTACCATGCCCAATCATCAAGAACTAAAAGAACAAGCTCGCGCCAAAACCCGCTCTCTTCTTGCACACTCGCAATCTTTCCGCGCGATGGATAGAGAAGAACAAATGTCCTTATACAAAGAACTAGTTGATGCCAACTATAACGACTTAGCCGAAGAACAAGGGCTAGCAACTGAAATGGCTGCTGGTGATATGATTGACGCAAACCGACATATAAATCGTCGTATTGGGGATGCAAATCAAGATGCTGCGGAAACCTTGGGCAAACTCGTTAATAAAGTCAATTTCCCTGGTTTTGTACGGGATTTACTAGTGGGTGTTTTCGATGCGAACCAAGACGCCAACGAGCGGCAGATGCGGGTATTTATGGATTTAATGAAGCAAGCTACCAAGTCACTTGCTGAATATGTCCGACAAGTTGGAGATGAAGAAGCTTTACTACGTTTGGTAGAAAGTAATAATCAGTATCGTTTATCAATGAGTAAAGCAGGTGGTGGCAGGCGCCGAGCAGGAGGACGACGAAACGCAAATGAACCAGCCCAAGGCGCCGAACCACCAAAACCCGTTTTGATCGACCAGGCAACGGGTAAAGAAGCCAATATGAATGATGCTGCCATTCAAGCTAAAATCTTGGATGCGAGATTAGCGTTGGCAAAAGAGCGGCGAACATTACTACGAGAAACCTTACTCATGGGTGTTTCTCGCATGGTAGTCGAAAAAGGTGTAATCCGCGCCAATGTAAAGTTTAATATTGATGCCTACGAAGATACCGTCAACGATGATAGAGCGCAAGAAAGTAGAAACGAAGGGTCTTCCTTCAACAGCGGATTTTTTGGTTTTGGTGGAGGTTTCTCACGACAAAAATCACAAGTTAGCATTGCCACATCAAACACTGAGATGGGTTCAGAACTTTCAGCACAAATGGAAGGTTTTGTAGAAATTCAGTTTAAATCAGATTATTTCAAATTGGATAACTTCAGAGAAATTTTTGATTTAGGTCAAGGACAAATTCCCGCACCACAGTCTCAAGTTCCACCAACAACACCCCCCCAACAACTACCACCCGCACCTCCACCAACAACCCCTTAATAACCAGAAGCTATGGCACTGGCAATTCTGCGATTTTTAGAAAGTGACGGCGCCAAAAGCCGATTTCAAATTGATTTAGGCACAAATCGGTTTTATCAATATCAAATTGGTGGCTTAGAGGTGCATGATGTCAATGGCTTAAAAATGCTACAAAGCCCTATTTATACCTCAGAGCTACTTAGCTTATCACCTGAAAACCTAGGAAGAACAATTTTTGAAGTTCCCAACAACAAATTTGATACAAAACACCGTGCCATCCAAATTACTAGCTTTCGCGACCGTCAACGGGTTGGACCAGCCATCTCAGAAATTGTTACGGTCGCGATTGGAACTACACCTGTAACTTCGTTTAGCTTAACAACAGCAATGGAAACGGCTATGGATAAAGCTCCAATCGAAACACTACCCTTTCAATATCGAGAAGTTCAACCCGTCAGCGAGGCGATGTTTTTGGGTGGAATACTAAATGCAGTCAAAAGTGTTGCGGCGCCTATTCTTGGTGCAGTTACAGGAGCAGCGACTGGTGGAGCATCTGGCTCCGGAATTACTGGTATACTTGGTTCAATACTGCCGCAATTAGCAGGTGTTATCGGGGGAGTGTTACCCCAACTTTTGGGTGGAGCTACAGCTACTGCTGATGGAAGCACCCCGACCGCAACAGGACAACCTCCAGATGCTAGCCAGTTAACCAGTATTTTAACCGGGTTGCTTCAACAAGTCGGTAGTGCTGTCGCGGCGCCAGGACAAACAGCACCAGCACCAGTTGCCCCAACCGTCGCTAATGCAGTTAACGCACTAGTACCGCAACCTGGAGTGACTGCAACACCCCGACCTCAGCCGATTATGAATCGTGCGCCTGTTGCTCAAAGACGTGGAGTAGCTAGAGCGCAGTCTTTAGCATTATCTGTACAAAATTATTATTCAAGTCGAGCGTTTGATGAAGATGAAGATGAGGATGAGGCAGATACCTATGGTCTTTCTCTATCTTCAAATTATGCAGATGCAATGTCAGATGAATACGCGGAGTCAATGTTTATCAGCGCAATTCTGCCTGCTCTTGGTGGCATATTGTCTAGCGTTGCACCTAAGTTATTGTCTGCAGTGCCAAATTTACTTTCGGCATTTGGCCCCCAACTGATGAATATGTTTACGTCGTTACTCAATCCTCAAGCAGCAAAATCTGGGCAAATGAGTACGATGCTAGGCATTGATGGAGAAGATGCAGAGGATGAGGCAGTATTAATTGCTTTGAGCTTGGCAATGGCAGCATCTGCTACGCCAGACTTAATATATCAACGAGTAGGCGCCGTCACCCTAGCGTTTAGCGATGTTAAGCCTGTAATGATGCATGGGCGTTCACGCTTTTTGTATCGTCACGACCAGGATATTGCATTCCCGCTTCGTTTAGAAACACCCCAACCAGTAAAAAAAGCACGATTACAGCTGCTAATTAAACATCCAAAAACATTAAAAATATTAATTGAGCAAAACTATCAAATTGAAAGTGCCACTTCTGGTGCGTTAAGGGTAGTACCCAGAATAAGTAAAGAGCATCTGAAAAAACTAGCTCTCAATGAAGAGTATTTAGTTTGTGTGTCATTAGTTTGGCAAGGTCGGTCTAAAAAGACACAACAAGTTAAACGTCTGGGAACAAGTACTATACAAACATTTACATTGGTAGGCGAATATTTATTTGACCGTGTAGAAAATGCAGGTGAAGCAATACCACTAAAT
Source organism: Calothrix sp. PCC 7716 (assembly GCF_019977735.1). Lineage (GTDB taxonomy): Bacteria > Cyanobacteriota > Cyanobacteriia > Cyanobacteriales > Nostocaceae > Dulcicalothrix. Next base: position 10,670,912 of record NZ_AP025018.1, read on the forward strand.
AACGTCGAAAAATTCCGTTCTTACTGGCACAAAGTTTGGCAGGGAGATTTAACTGAAAATGTACGGAGAATGAATTTTGATTGTAAATATTACTACGCATTAGAAACTAAACGTACAGAAAACGCGCGCATGGAAACAGTGACGCAAGTTTTAGAAGAAGATTTAGCTGGTCGAAAAAGCAGGTTAAAATCAGGTTTAATAATGGCGCCTTATGTGTTGAACGAACTGCTAGGACAAATTTCTCAATATCCTCGACTTAGTACTGGTGAATTATCTGCACTAATGGCGCCAGAATTTAGAAAACGTTTTAATTATGCTGCTCGCACCCAGGTGAAATTTCAAGGACGACCCAGAGACACTGTAGCACTGTGGATATATCCCGAAGTGAAACTGCAACAAATAATACTTAAGCGTACAGAAAATACTAATGCTCAAGGTCATGTGTTGGGGCTAAAAGAACATCCCGTTTATTTTCCCATGCCTACTATTGCTCACTTTATTGGAGTAACTTCTGGGACATGATGAAAATTTTAATGTAAAAAATTTAGCGCTTTTGGAGAAAGACAATGCCTTTTGTATTTACTGTTTTCTTTTGTGGAACTGGTTCTAACAGTTTTGATACCCAAAATAAAAATTATCCAAATGGAGAACTTGTTTCAACACTTGCAAGTAACCATTCAGGTTCTGAATTTGTAGATTGGATTATTATTGATGGTCCAGGCAGTGGAAATTTGCAAGAAGATGACAAATGGGTAACACCAGGTAACCACAACAAAACAAAAGCAACATTAACAGGAGCAGGTTGGGAAGAAAACGTAGCTCATGCCGTTGCTATGATTAAAGGCAATTATGAATGGAGTCGAAGCAAGCTTACCGCAGAAGAAGTCAAAATTCTCCAAAGCCAAGGTGTACCCATTGATAATCCCCAAGCATTAGGACCTTGGTTCTGGCGGACTTATGATTACCCAAATCGAAAAGTAACGCCCCAAGAGCTACAGATGCAGAAAGCGAAAATTATGCGGAAAGGCAAAATGCCTGACGTTGTTAATCTAATTGGTTGGAGTAGGGGTGGTGTCACATGTCACATGTTGGCAAATGCTATATATAACGACCCAGCATTAAGAAATATTCGAGTTAATATTTTTGCCATTGACCCCGTTCCTGGAATTGGTAATTTTCAAGCACATCGTACATCAATTCCTGCGAATATTGATAATTATGTGGCTGTTTATGCGCGCGACGAACGCTCTTTTGGCTTTAGTCCTAGCGTTCCTAGTTTTCCCTCACAGATGAGAGTTAAACCAATTGTTCTGCCTTTACCAGGTAGACATGCAACGTTAGTTGGTAATGGTGCTGTTAATGGGGGAAGTGGTACACAAGATGCGGAACTTCTTGCTCCAGGAAAACTTGTTCGACATTTGGCAGAGGAATATTTGACAGCTTGGGGAACACCTCTTCAAAAAAGGCTTAACCTCTCATTGAAAGACGTTGAAAGTTTATACGACTCAATGGTCGCAAACAGTGCCAAATATATTGCTATGCGATCACACACTTATACAATAGAACAAGTCCAAGGCAAAGAAAGAAAAGTTGGCAAAGGCTCTGATTTACTTTCAACATACTTTCCCGATATTAAAGGAACTGAATACCTTCACCCTGAAGGACTTGCACCAGTAAACGGTTACTTGAGTTGGCATCACAAGCAGATAAAAACGTTGGTAACACCACCAGTTGCTCAACAGCAATCGGTTGATAGGCTCTTTCCTCACTTTGCCTTTGGACTTACCTATTCCTTCTCCAACGAACCAATTTTGCTTAATGGAATGAAAGTAATCTTCGACCAACCCGTTGGACTTTACCCTGTAAATCTTGAATCAAAAGAGGAAGCACGTCGTAATGGCGCCTGAAAATAAACCAAATCCACCAAAACTTAATATGTTTGATGCAGTTGCACCAATAGAAAAAAATGACCGCAGTCTGTTAATGCCATTTGCTCAACTGGTGGAAGAGCTAACAAATTATCAAAAACAGCAAGTTGATGAAAAAACAGGATTAGTTATGACTATTGAGCAGCTAACGGTCGATATGCCAATTGAGCTAAAAGTGACTGTTAATAATGATGGAAAAGTTAACATCAAAGGTTCACCACCAACCCAACTTGTTAAAACTACTGTCATGCCTGTTTTTCATCAAATGCGACTACGGATAGTTAAAGATGGCGACTAGTAACAACCGCACTTGGAATTTAGAAACTTTTCTTGATTCATTAATCTATGAGTTAGATAAAGCTCAAGATACGCTTTCTGTCAAGGGAATGAATCGAAAATTAACATATACTGTGAAAGATGTCTCCCTCGACTTACAAATCTTTCCAGAATTTGATGGTGAGACAGTTCGCTTTGTCACTGCTCAACCAGGTGAGACAGGAGCATCTAAAGTAACTTTTTTACTAGGGTCAATTAGAGACCATCAAATCCAAGAAGTTGCTAGAAAACCTCTGACCCGCAAAGATATTTCTCTTGAAGAAATTAACCTACCTGAACCAGAAAAAAAGGAACTCAAAAAGCTGGGTATTCGTTCAGCCGAAGATTTAAGACGCACAATCGAAGACCAAAATGTCGATATTGAAAAGGTTACAGACAAAAAAGTTGATTATAAAGGACTTGCCAACTTAATTAACCAGTCACGGCGCCAACAATTAGCACCTACAGTTTCTAAAGCAAGTTTTTCCAAATCGCAAGGTAAAACTATTTTAACATTAGAGGGAGAAAATTTAGCGATAGCCCAATCTAGCACAGAATTTCCGGCTGCTGCTATTAATAGTCAAGCAGTGGAAGTAATTTCGGCAAATCCAAAAGAATTAAAAATTCAGGTTAATGATAATTATTTACAAGGACAACAAAATCAGTTACAAATAGCTCTTGACCCATATGCTATTGTCACTATGAATTTAGAATTGCCTGCAACAAAACTTAAAAACTAAAAATTAATAATAACGCATTCAAAAACAAAATTTATTGAATTATAATACAACACGAGGAATAAACAATGTCTAACTATTCTAGCCAAAATCGCCTTTTAGCTCTTGAAAAAGAATTATATAGATGGAAGCAGGCGCCACAAAATGAACAAATTTATCAAGTAACTCAGGATGAACCTGAGTTAGGAGACACATTAGAAACAATAGAAGAAAATCTAGATGGTATAAATATAGATGAAATAGATGAAGAATTTGAACAGTCAAATCAAGAATATTCGGCGCCATTAAGTTATAGAGATATAGATGAATTTGTAAAAATGGATAACTTATCCTACTCAGGGTTGGCTTCAGTATTATCGAGCAATGCTAGTCAGCGTTTTAACCGCAATATAGCCCAACTTTACACACAAGAGGATGAATTGGCGCCCAATTACTTAGATATAGAAAAACCTATAAAGCAACCAACAGCTAAATCTACCAAACCAACATTAGAATTACCGCAAATTGAGCTTCCAGAAGTAGACTCGATGGAATTTGGCTTTGTTTCCGATACTACTTTTTCTGATACAGAACCGTCTTATAGTTCTTTGCTTCAGAGCTTACAAGAAGCAAGACTTAATAATTTTGCCGACTCTGAAGAGAAAACAGAAAATCAAGCTTAATAACGCTCAACAAAATAATTCTGCTTTTACTTTCTAAAATTCTTTAACTTTTACTCTTGATGGCTATATTATGTCTAACTCCAATGGCTACAACCCTAATTCTCTCCTCACTCTTGAGCAAAGCTTATTAGCACCAAAGCAAGAATCAGAGGAGCATCAAAACCAAGATATAGAAGCACAAGCATTTGATTGGGATGAAGCTATCAACCTAGATTACTCAGAAGCTGAAAGTTGGCATTATCCTAATTATGGTAGCCAGAGTTTTGACATAGAAGAAGATATAGCAACTTACGATGTTCAAGCTTTTGAAGTCGAAGAAGCTGAACCCACACTTGACTATCAAGACCCACTTTCTCAATCTAATTCCCTTTTTGCTTTAGAACAAAGTGTACTGGGAGTTAATGCACCATACCAACCATCTTTACAATTTTCAATTGAGGAAGAAGAGGAACTAGAGAGGCAACCCGTCGAATCCCAGGCATTTGATTGGGATGAAGCAATTGCTTTAGAATATGAAGAATCAGCTTACCCTACTGCTCAATCTTTTGATTGGCTGCCCAGCCATGAAAGCTATGGTTTGAATCTAGACGATGAGCCACCAACCTATGAAGTAGAAGCATTTGAGGTAGAAGAACTGCAACCAAAAGCTACAGAAGAAGAATATTCAAGTAGCAAAGAGTATGATTTTAATATCAATAATGATAATAATAATATCTCTAACTACGTAGCAGAAGCATCTTATGATACTCAAGCATATAGTTTTGATGCTGACGACGAACCAGAACCTATTTATCAACAAAAATCGCCCAGTCCACCTATCAAGGCGCCTGAACCAGTTGAAGCATTAAGCGATGATGATTTTGATGAATTTGAACGCGCGTCAATAGAAAATCGTGCCTCTGATGCAGAAGCATTTACAGCCGATTTGGCATCTATTTTACGGGGTGAAAAAGTTTACGAACCCCCAAAAGAAACACCTGTTCAAACTCAATCGGCGCCATTTTCATCAACTCCTCAACCATCGGCGCCGAAACCTCAACCTCAATCACCACCTCCACCAGTAACACCCAAGCAACCACGTCCTCACGATGTGTTTGACCAAATGGGCAGAAATGTATCTCACGCAACTGCTTTTGATTTGGGTACTTTTTCATTAGAGCAACGCTTTGATGAATTTGACCGGATGTTAGACGAACAGGATAGCGAATCTCTAGCTTATGTTAAAGAAGATAAATCTGTTAAATATCAAGCTTTTGACGAAGAGGAAATGGCAGCAGATTTAGCGGTTTTGGGTGTATCTGATAGCTTTAACTCCCCAGACGAAGAAATTCTAATGGAAGATGAAAGCAGTGAATCTTTGAGTGCAAATGAAGTAACGCAAACTCTCGACCCTGATTCGCCAGAAATGGAGATGGAGCGATTGCTTTCAGAAAGCAAAGCCTATAGCGGAGCGTTTGTAACAGCTGCTCCTAGTACATTACCTCCTCTACAAGGTTTGATTGATATTTATACTGGTACTGCAAATAATCCTGCAAGACTTTTGACACAAGCTGAAATCACAGAAATACAAAGATTAAGTACAGGTGGCGCCGCAGCTGGGCTAGCTGGAAGTCAAGCATTAACTGACCGTGGTTTGATGGATTATCAAGCAATGGTTGCTTATGCAAATGGTAATAATTTTAGCAATTGGGAAACATTGCCTAAACCGACACGTTTGCAAGTGGCAACTCATCAATGGGGCGTTCATAATCCGCCTAATGTAGATATGAGTAATAAGCCAGGGTATTGGAAAGCTCGTTCTATAGATGCCAATAATCCAGCAAGCGCAACTACAGGGGCATCAAGGCAAGCTATTTATAACCGAGATCGTGACATTTGGATTTACACTCTCAATGAACCCAGCCAAGCTGCAAAAGCCAGAATTCCGGGTACCCAACAACAACAGCAACAACTACTCATCACAAACACAGCAGTTAGGAGAATTTTACAGCGTATTTTTGCGTTGTTACATCTAGGTTTGACATATCGAAATGGTAACAATCCCTATCAGGCGTGGACGCAGCACGTTGCAGTTGCACTTTCTCACGGTGGTAGAGTAAATGTAAAACTCCCTGTAAATTCAGGTGATGACATTTTGAACTGGCTATTTGTAAGTCCTGCAATTAAAGATCAAGCGGGTGTTGGCACTAGAGCCTCCTCTACCCATAACATAAAAATTACACAGGGCGGTCAATTCCAAGAGAAAAAAGAACTTTTTAAGTTTATTGGTATGACGCACTACGCTTTAAATTTGGCAGTAGGTGGAATAGGTAACTTAGATGTTAATGGAAATCCGATTTTACCTAATGGTTCTTACGGGCATCTTTATCTTGGCTACCGCAAGCCAGAAGCCAACACAATGGGAGGAATGTTAATTGGTATTGAAAATGATGCATATGGGTCAACAAATCCTCTTGGTCACAAACACGGTCTTAGTGCCAAAGAAGCAGAGATGTCGCCAACGGGTGGCTTAAAAGTTGACAAGATAGGTAGCCCTGCTGGACCTGGAGATACAGGATTTATGCTGGTTGATCTAACAACAGTAGCAAATTTGACAGGTAAATTAGGGAATGTTGTCACTAAACTAAATACAGCTAATCAAGGTGGGGCAGTGACAATTAATGCTACGGGACAACGTCTTACAGGAGCTATAGACCCAACCCTATTTACATAAACTTAATTAAACGGTGTAATCAGGCGCTGAACAATACCTCAACAAAAGAAATAATCTAGGCTCATTACACCATCAATTATCCAAAAAACTTCAAAATAAAATAAAAGTGAAACCTTAAACTATGAGCGATAAACTATTTAGCTTGGCAAAGCAGATTGAAGAATTAAAACAGCAATCTCAAGCGAATTTTTTGGAAGCAACAGCATTTAATGAAAGTGACTTTCAGTCACTTTCAGAAAACCGCTTGGCTCAACTAGAGCAAACTACTTTATGCTCAAGACACTCAGCCTCGTCAAAAGAGCAAAACAGCAAAATTCCAGTAAAACAAAGTGAATTTAAACGTTCAGTATTTGGAGAATCTTTCAGTCAAACAGCTTTTTCTGAACAATTAGCTCGACAGGAGGACACAAAACTTACCTCAGCTTTCCATCACAAGCGGTTTGATATTGGTTATTTTGTTGACAAGCTGTTTTTACCAGATGTTCGTTCGGAATTGCTAAATGAAATTAGTAAATCAATTGCATCAGATCAAAAAGAAGCTTGGTTAATTACTAATGTGGAGCAGGAAATAATTTTAGGGTGTTGGCTTAACGTATGGAACAAAACACTTCAAGACGCAACAAACCCTAGTATCATACGACCGACTTCCCCAATTAACCAAAACCTATTAAATCAAACTCATCCAAGTGACATCAACTTGATAACGCATTTATGTAAATACATAAACGGTAACAAACTATGCATGTATGTACCAGACCTCCAAAAAGTCAATGTTGTTAACAATAAAGTCAAATACAAACTAACCGGATATTCCAAGAAAAATATAAATTCCATTCACGGAAATCCAGTACACCTTAAAGATTTCTTAAAACTACTAGCAGCAGGAGCGCACTTTGTTATCATTGATAGTTCTAAAGATAATAAACGTACTAATGGACAAGAAATACCTAGTTTTTATGACACATTTCTTTCTAATAGCGCCTTGGCAACCTACCACTCTCACTACGCAACAGTTGTTGGTTCATTACCAGCTTCGGGGGGGAACTTGAAGAGCGCAAAAGTTTATCCAGATTTTATTAGTGGTGACATAACACCTGACATTTGTCCATTTATAGTGTCACTTTTAATTGGTCGTACAGCCTGGTCTATGCCATTTATTGGAGACTATAATAGTTTCTTACAACTGGAAGGATGGCCTCAAACAGGGTTGACTAGTAAAAGACACGGGCAGGACTATAAAGTTCATAGCGATACAAAATGGAATATATCTACATATGGAGCTTGTCCTTATAGCGAAAAGCGTGGAGCAACAGTATTTTTAGCTCACGCACAATGGAATCCTCTGCCTAGTAGTGAAACAATCATGGCGCCTTATGTAGGTGCAGAAACGGTACAATCATGGCTAGACAAAACCTTGATAGAGTAATTACTATTAAGTATGAAAAATAGTAAATTTAAATAGTGAAAAATATTTAGAGGTGTAAAATAAAATTTTAGGGAGAGGGACTCTATGACAAACAAGGAATCAGAAGCAGTTCCAAACAAAACTCCCAATAATTGGGAAATTTTGCAATCTCTATTTCTAGGAATCGAACCGCCAATCAGAGAACATTCTAAGCTTGATAACTGGGATGTTCTCCAATCTTTGTTTGGAATTGTAGAATCATCAACCAAAAACCTATCCAAAAAACCAAATACCAATCCTAATACTCCAAAAAATGATATTGAAACCACACAGGAAACTACTGAAACAGCTTTATTAGGCGCTCAAGTTGCCCTCAAAGAAACCGAAATTGCTAAAACTAGCGCCCTAACTGCTCTCAAACAAACCGAAGATGCTAAAACTGGCGCCCAAGTTGCCCTCAAAGAAATCGAAGTTGCTAGAACTGGCGCCCAAAATGCTCTCAAACAAACCGAAGATGCAAAAACTGGCGCCCAAAATGCTCTCAAACAAACTGAAATTGCCAAAACTGGCGCCCAAAATGCTCTCAAACAAACCGAAGATGCAAAAACTGGCACCCTAACTGCTCTTAAAGAAATCGAAATTGCCAAAGCTTTGGTTGAAGCAGCTTTACAAGAAGCCGAAACTTTTAGGGCAGAAGCCAAAAAAGCTTGGAAAGAAGCTGAAACAGCTAAAATTGGTGCGATAACCGCGCAAGCAGATGCCTTAGCTGCCAAACAGGAAGCCGAAACAGCAAAAACCGCAGCATTATCCGCTCAACGTGCCACTGAAGCGGCAATGCGTGCTGCTGAAATTGCTCATGGAAAAATCGATTTATCTCCTGGCTCTATTGACAAAAAAGTCATTGCTCATTTTTTAATAAAGCATCGACTTAAGCTTCTGCTTGCCTCATTGCTTACCTTAATTCCTCTATTGTTTTGGTTTAGTAGACCAAAACCTTCATCTTTCAATAACCCAAATTGTGCGTTATCAGATACTTCAGTCTCTGGATGCGAAACACCCAGATAGTTTTAAACAAACTTTAACTGGTGGAAGTAGTTGCTTCTTCTGATGGCTTAGTTTTTAATATTCTTCTACCCCAAGGTTTGAGAACTGAAACCGCAATAATTACTAAAATTAAGCTTGTTTGAATTGCACCACCAATTAAGGCGCCTTTCTGGTCAAATAAATATAAAGGGTTATGCAACGCTTGTAATCTTTCCGCTTCAGAAATACTCGTCATCGCATTAACCCAAGGACCCAGCCAAATCGTACCACTGACAATCAACGTAACAGTCGCAACCCATTTGAATATCACCCAGTAATGCTTAAAAAAGCCCCATATAGTTAGCCAACTAAGTAATCCACCAGTTAGTAACGATAAGTTCGCAGCAGGGATTACTACGAAATCATCAATTATTTTTAATATATAGTTAATTGCGTAAAGCTCGTCACCATTTCCTGCTCTACCTCCTTTTGCTATCGCGACAACTACCATGCATAGCGCGGCGCCGAACCATATTCCTCCAGATGCAACGTGGAACGATAGTAACCAGTTTTTGGGTTTTACACTCAATTTCTTCATATGATTAGCTAGTCAATAATTAGGAGCCTAACTATATTTAAGCTTTAAAGGTATAAATTTGCAACCTCTCTTCTCTGTGCCCTCTGTGTCTCTGTGGTAAAAAAATAAGTTTGGTTCTAAGTTGGGTTCCGCAAAGCCTCCACCCAACCTACTGGCTCATGGCAGGCGCCCCGGCACTTACTTTTGCCAATAGTTCAATGAGCATGAGCTTTTCGGCGTAAGATAGATTTGCCATTAGTTTAGTAGTGCGGCAAAAGTGGACTGGTAACATGTTATCTAATAGCAGGCGCCCTTTTTCGGTTAGATGTATAGTTAACATACGCCTATCTGTTAATGAAGGTTGGCGCCTAATATAGTCATCGCGTTCGAGTCCATCAAGTAAACCAGTAATGGTAGCGCGCGTTACTTTCGCACGTTCTGCACATTCAGATGGTGTCAAACCTTGTTGGGGTGCGTGAAGTAACTGCATTAATAAGGTAAATTTACCCATTGAGAGACCGTAGCGAGCAAAATGAGTATTTAAAGCAGCGTAAACTTCAGCAGTAGTGTGAAGAAAAGCCAAACAAGTTTCGACGGAGGTTACATCAAGTTCCGGAACCTGCTTGGCGAGATTTTCTAAAATTTCTTTTTCAACAAAAGGACGTAGTGTTTCCACTTTAGATATTACTTATTAATTAGCTGCCTAATTATAAATGATATTTTAGACATGATTAATCTAATTCCCGGCGCCCCTCAAGTGCGCGCGCGAGTGTAACTTCATCTGCGTATTCTAAATCACCACCTACTGGAAGACCAAATGCAATACGTGTAACTTTGGTAAAAGGTCTGAGAAGTTGACCGATATATAAAGTGGTAGTCTCTCCTTCAACGCTAGGACTAATAGCCAAAATGACTTCTTGAGGTTGATCTTTACTAACCCGTCGTACTAATGACTGAATAGTAAGCTGTTCGGGACCAACACCATCAATAGGAGATATTACACCACCTAAAACATGATACTTCCCTTTAAATTCGCGAGTCTTTTCAAGTGCAATCACATCGCGCGAGTCTGCCACAACACATAGAGTAGTGTTATCGCGCGTATTATTCCGACAAATTTCGCAAACAGGTTCAGAAGAAAGATGAAAGCAAACCTTACACAGACCTATCTTTTTTTTAGCTTCGATAAGAGCTTGTGCAAGAGCTTCGACTTCCGTTTCGGGACGCTTCAAAATATGCAGCGCTAAACGTTGGGCAGTTTTGGGTCCAACTCCGGGTAAGCGTTGCAACTGTTCGATTAACCGTGCTAAAGGGCGTGCGTAAACCGTAGTCGTATCTCCAGTAAGTCTGTACTTTACTTATAATGACACCATTAGAGAATTCTAGCTCAATAATTTTGCTAAAATTCAACCAGCTTCCATAATATTGTAGGTTGGGTGGAGGCTTTGCCTAACCCAACATAAAATCTAAGTGTTTGAAGATTGTTCGACCACGCTTCTACCCGCATGGGACTGTAAGTCTCCATGCTAATAGCAGAAGTCCTCTATAAGAGGACTAAAACTGAATATCACTTTTATTATTTTATATTAACTAATATGTAGTAGTCCATGTCATTAAATTTGAGGAGTTAAAAACGAACCGCTAAGGACGCTAAGAACGCAAAGAAAGAATTGCATTCTGAACTTGAGCAGGCTCGCTGAAGCAATTGCCAGTTGCAGTATCACGGTTTCGTCTCGGAGGATGGCGCCCAAGACTACAAAGATTTTACATGAAAAACGATGATACTCTGGTTGTATAGTTCCACTCAACCCAACATTTTAACTTCTTTTTGTTGGGTCTTAAGTTAAAGCTATACCTTGGAAGCATAATCAAACTGCATAATTATGCGTAAATTTATTATCGTTTGGCTTGGGCAAATCATTTCGTTCATTGGTTCTGACCTTACCAGTTTTGCAGTTGGTATTTGGATTTATCAAAAAACAGGTTCGGTTACTCAGTTAAGTTTGATTTCATTGTTTATCTTGCTACCTGGAATTATAGTGGCGCCTGTCGCAGGAGCTTTGGTTGACCGTTGGAATCGTCGTGTTTGCATGATATTAAGCGATTGCGGTGCGATGAGTTGCAGCATTGCAATTGTCTCATTAATTACTTCGGGTAGACTTGAAATTTGGCATATTTATTTAGCAATCACTCTCAGTTCAGTTTTTAATACTTTTGGAAATCTAGCATATACAGCTAATATATCTTTACTAGTTCCAAAGCAACACCTGGGCAGAGCATCAGGTATGGTTCAAGTAGCAGATGCTGTAGCGCAATTAGTCTCACCATTATTAGCTGGCGTACTGTTAGCTGGTGTTGGATTACGTGGAATTATTATACTTGATGGCATAACTTTTATTGTCTCAATAACTGCGTTACTGAGTGTTAGATTTCCCAAGGCGCCTATCATTTTGTTGGAAGACAAGGAAGACGGTATGATAACAGCCTCTGCTTTAGAATTTCCTGCTTATAAAGTAGAAGCAATGAGTCGTCAGCAAGCGCTTGAAGCTCTCCAGCAACTTTTAGATAGCCATTTAAAAAAAGCGGAAATAGTTCCTTTAGAAATGGAGGTGTCTTTTGCTCAAGTATCTCAGAACCCTTGGGTTAGATTTGCTGGTATCTTTAAAGACGACCCATACTTCAAAGAGATTGCTGATGCAATTCGCTCTGAGAGAGAATCTGATGATGATAGTGAGGTTGACCCCTCATTGTATACATGAAGTTAAATAGCTGCATAAAAATACGACTTAATGACTATATATATCCTAGATACCGACCATGTATCACTATGGCTTCAAGGAAATCCATTGATTTGTGCAAAAACAACAGGGACTTCTTTAAATATTGGCGTAACTTCCAAATACAAAAAGCGCCCCTATTTCTAGGAGCGCTTTTTACCAGTTATTTAGTTGTTTTTCAAATATTAACCGTTAATCGCAGGTGCGGTTAATGCAACAGGTGCAGCTTCGCCAGACGCTAAGTCTAAGGGGAAGTTGTGAGCATTACGCTCGTGCATTACTTCCATACCTAAGTTAGCGCGGTTGATGATGTCAGCCCATGTGTTGATAACGCGACCTTGGCTGTCAATTACTGATTGGTTGAAGTTGAAACCGTTCAGGTTGAATGCCATTGTGGAAATACCCAAAGAGGTAAACCAGATTCCAACTACTGGCCAAGCAGCTAAGAAGAAGTGTAAGCTACGGCTGTTGTTGAATGAAGCGTATTGGAATATCAAGCGACCGAAGTAACCGTGTGCTGCAACGATGTTGTAGGTTTCTTCTTCTTGACCGAACTTGTAACCGTAGTTTTGGCTTTCGGTTTCGGTTGTTTCACGAACTAAAGAAGAAGTTACAAGTGAACCGTGCATCGCAGAGAACAAGCTACCACCGAATACACCAGCTACACCTAATTGGTGGAAGGGGTGCATTAAGATGTTGTGTTCTGCTTGGAATACCAACATGAAGTTGAATGTTCCGCTAATACCCAAAGGCATACCATCAGAGAATGAACCTTGACCGATTGGGTAGATCAAGAATACTGCGGTTGCTGCTGCAACAGGTGCAGAGTAAGCAACACAGATCCAAGGACGCATACCTAAGCGGTAAGAAAGTTCCCACTCACGACCCATGTAGCAAAATACGCCGATGAGGAAGTGGAATACTACCAACTGGTAAGGACCACCGTTGTACAACCACTCGTCTAAGGAAGCTGCTTCCCAGATTGGGTAGAAGTGTAAACCGATAGCGTTAGAAGAAGGAACAACTGCACCAGAGATGATGTTGTTTCCGTACATTAAAGAACCAGCTACTGGTTCGCGGATACCGTCGATGTCAACTGGGGGTGCTGCTACAAATGCAATGATGAAGCAGGTGGTTGCTGCCAACAGGGTAGGAATCATTAGTACGCCAAACCAGCCGATATAAAGGCGGTTTTCTGTGCTAGCGACCCAACGGCAGAACTGTTCCCACACATTGGCGCTTTCGCGTCTTTGTAAGGTTGCGGTCATGTCTTTATGATTGCTCTATGTGATGAATAATTTAAGCGAGTCGTTTGACTTGCTTAATAACTAAGTTAAATCTTTTATTGAGTTTTGTAAAGGTATTTAACTTAACATTTTGTTATATGTCAGTGAGCATTTATATCGTTTACATTATGAAATGTAAACTAATTGGTTAAATATTTTACGTGTATAAAAATGTAGAGACGCGACATGTCGCGTCTCTACAAAAATCGGCGCCTTCTATAAAAACCCTACACAGCAATGATTTCAGCACATTAAATATTGATGCTCAACCTGGTGGCCAGCCAAGCGGGCGCCCACCTAATATATGGAGGTGCATATGGAAAACCGTTTGACCACCATCATTGCCAGTATTAATCACAACTCGATAGCCTTTAGTAAGTTTTTCATTCTCAGCAACTTTCTTAACAGTCTGTAACAAATGACCGAGAAGTTCGGTGTCATCGCTTTCAGCATCGGAAAGCTTGGGTATAGGTTTCTTGGGAATTACAAGGATATGTACAGGCGCCTGTGGGTTAACATCTCTAAAAGCAAGCGCTAAATCATCCTCATAAACAATATCCGCAGGTATTTCGCGTCGAATAATCTTGCCAAAAATCGTGTCTTGGTTGGTCATGTGTAATTTAATGATTTGGTAAACCATTTGTCATTCGCCAATTTCCAATGATAAGACAAAGGAATATTGCTATAACAAAAGGTCATAAATATAAATGCTAGCAAGGGTTTGGAGTGCTTCTGTAGTTGGAATTGATGCGGTAAAAGTGGGTGTAGAAGTAGATGTTTCAGGGGGATTACCTGGAATAATGATTTTAGGATTACCAGATGCTGCGGTATTAGAGGGAAAAGAAAGAGTCAGAGCAACATTAAAAAACGCCGGGTTTGGATTTCCCACTAAAAAAATTGTAATTAATTTATCTCCTGCTGATTTACGTAAGGAGGGGCCTAGTTTTGATTTACCTATTAGCGTGGGCATTTTAGCTGCATCCGAACAAGTCGGCGCCGATTTATTAGGTGATTATTTATTCTTGGGTGAAGTCAGTCTTGATGGTAGTTTGCGTCCGGTTGCAGGAGTATTACCAATAGCAGCATCCGCGCGTAGTATGGGTATTACTGGGTTAGTCGTACCAGCAGATAATGCTCAGGAAGCAGCAGCAGTTGATGGGTTAGAAGTTTATGGTTTCCATAATTTACTGGAAGTTACAGATTTTTTAAATAATCCATCTCGTTACAAACCTGTACAAGCTAGACATAATAATGAAGTACTCCCAGCTAATAGTGTTGACTTAGTTGATTTGAAAGATATAAAAGGACAAGCTCATGCACGACGCGCGTTAGAAATTGCCGCAGCAGGGGGACATAATCTCATATTTGTTGGCCCACCTGGAAGTGGAAAAACTATGTTAGCGCGTCGTTTGCCTGGTATTTTACCACCACTAGGTTTTGCGGAAGCACTAGAAGTAACACGTATTCATTCGGTTGCAGGTTTGTTAAAAAATAAAGGGACATTAGTTAGAGAACGTCCTTTCCGAAGTCCACATCACTCTGCTTCAGGGCCATCTTTAGTAGGGGGTGGCAACTATCCACGTCCTGGAGAAATATCTTTAGCGCATACGGGTGTCTTATTTCTCGACGAACTCACGGAATTTAAACGCGACGTATTGGAATTTTTAAGACAACCTTTAGAAGATGGATATGTCGCAATATCTAGAGCAAAGCAGTCGGTAAATTTTCCAGCGCAGTTTACATTAGTTGCCAGTACGAATCCTTGTGCGTGTGGATTTTACGGTGACATGATTCAGCAGTGCAGTTGTACACCCCGAAAACGTGAAGATTATTGGGCAAAGCTTTCGGGACCACTAATGGATAGAATTGACTTACAAGTGGCAGTTAACCGATTACAACCAGAAGAAATAACCCAACAACCCACAGGTGAATCATCTTTAGAAATACGTAAAAGAGTAATAAAAGCACGGGACATCGCAACCCAAAGATTCAAAAACGAACAAAACCTACGTTGTAACGCACAAATGCAAAGTCGTCATTTACAAATATGGTGTAAACTCGATGACTCAAGTCGAAGACTATTAGAAGGCGCCATTCAAAAGCTAGGTTTATCAGCAAGAGCCAGTGACCGCATTCTCAAAGTCGCACGTACCATAGCAGACCTAGCAGGAGACGAACAATTAAAACCGCACCACGTAGCAGAAGCCATCCAGTACCGCACAATAGATAGAATGTAGGTTGGGTGTAAGCTTAGGCTTTGCGTAATCCAACAATCTTATGATGAATAAAAAAATGAAACCACTTAACCCCATAAAATCACCTGCATTTCTTCAAAAATTGCAATGGGTCGCCAATCCTGTAGGATACATGGAAAATGCGGTTCTTAAATATCCAGATATTTTTAGCGCTAATATTTTTAACTCTGAGAATAAACTTGTATTCGTTAACCACCCTCAAGCTATCCAAGAAATTCTAACTAATGACCGAAAGAAATTCAGTGCCCCAGGAGAATATAACGGCATATTAAAACCTCTAATTGGCGATTATTCAGTGATTATGCTTGATGGTGAAAATCATCGCAAACGGCGCCAGTTAGTAATGCCATCATTTCATGGTGAGCGAATGAAAGCATATGGTGATTTAATCGTTAATCTTACCAAAAAAGTGATGGACTCAATTGCATTGAACCAGCATTTTTTGGCACGCTCGGCAATGCAAAAAATATCAATGCAAGTTATTCTTCAGTCAGTTTTTGGCTTGTATGACGGTACACGCTGCCAGCAACTCAAAGATTTAATGGGAAAAATGTCAGAAATTTTTAAATCCCCTTTTTCCTCAAGCTTCCTATTTTTCCCTTTTCTACAAAAAGATTTAGGCGCCGCAAGTCCTTGGGGTAGTTTTTTACGTCAGCGCTCCTCAGTTGACCAATTAATATATGCTGAGATTGCCGAACGCCGAGAAAACCCAGACCCAAACCGGATTGATATTTTATCATTATTAATGTCCGCGCGCGATGAACAGGGACAAGGTTTAACTGATAAAGAGTTACGCGACGAGTTAATGACGCTGTTATTTGCTGGGCATGAGACAACAGCAACCGCAATGGCATGGGGTTTATACTGGAGTCAACATATACCTGAAACTAACGAAAAAATCCTTAGTGAAATAAATAAATTAGGTGAAAATAATGACCCAGTAAGTCTTTCTAAATTACCTTACTTGACAGCATTCTGTAACGAAACATTGCGAATTAATCCAGTTGCAATGCTGACATTTCCGCGTGTTGCTCAAGAACAAGTAGAAATTTTAGGGTATCAAATAGAACCTCAAACTATTATAATGGGCTGCATATATCTCGTACATCATCGTGAAGAATTATACCCCCAGTCAAAACAATTTAAACCAGAGCGTTTTCTAGAACGTCAGTTTTCCCCCTATGAATTCATGCCTTTTGGTGGTGGTGTACGTCGCTGTCTGGGTGAAGCTTTAGCTATATTCGAGATGAAATTGGTTATCGCTACAATTTTGTCTAATTACCAATTATCACTAATTGACTCAAAACCAGAAATTCCCCGTCGTCGTGGTGTAACTCTGGCGCCTGCAAAGGGAGTCAAAATGGTCATAACAGGAAAACGCGCGCGTCAAGAACGAGTAATGGTTACTACTGCGTAATTTCTACTAATATAGATATATTACTTCACATTAGTTAACAAAAGTCAAATTTATGCAGTCTGACCGTCAAAAGAAAATCATGGAACACTTAAGCCGCAGTAAGGGTGATTTTATCAACCCCAAGCTTGACTCAGCTTCTCGTAAGCAGCAAATTATGGATCATGTCCGGTTAAGTAAAGGTTAGGCAACGGATGTAACGGATGTAACGGATAGATGAATTAACCATCCGTTACATCCGTTTATCATCCGTTGCCAATCATGCTTTGTAAAGCTTTGTGTAGGTCTTGGGTTAGTTCGGTGACAGTTTTTCTTGCTGACTGACGGTTTTGTTTGTAGCTTTGCCAATATTGAGTTACTGATATTGGTTTGCCGACTGTGACTTTTGACTGGCGCCAACCTAAGTTAGGGCGCCCAGGAAATGTATCATCTTGAAGACGGGACATCATGTCATATATTAGTAGTGTTGTTTCGGCGAAGCGCTCGAATGTTGGTTTATCTTTAATATAAGTGGCAGTAACAGCAACAAAACTTTCTACTAAACGCATATGCTGCATTCTTTTTGCTGCTTCTGTTGCTGCCCAGTCGGCAAGTCCGCGCGTTAGTGGTGTTAATGTATCTAAAGAAGGCAAATCTTCACGATAAATATAACTCCATCCTGCTTCTTCTAAACGGCGACAACGGTCAATAAAGTTTCCTTGTGCTGGTAAACCAAAGTGTTGCTCGCTTACACGCAAGGCTATATCCTGTAAACGGTGAAGACGAGCAATGATAAGTTCGGTGGTATCAGATGATAAGTCTAAGTCAATTGGTACAAGGGTTTGATGATAAAAACGTTGATAAAAATCTTCCATTTCTGAAAGTATACGTTCTGCAAGACGCAGTATACGCTGGTAATTAATTTCTTCCCGTTTAGATGCAGGTTCTATTGATATTGTCTCAAGTCCACTCATCGCTTCTAATTTACTCAATAACCAATCAAGTTTTTTCCAAGGAGGGTTAGGGTAACTGTATTGAATGGTTATCGGGACTATAAATACTTCTTCCGAACGATTGGCTTTTTGTAAATCTTCTATACACCAAAATGCTAACTGGGCAACACCTGGTTCTAATGGACTTACTTTACCACTGTGTCCATTAGTGGCGCCTTCTGGTGCTATAGCGATAGGTATATTACTATTGACAAATAACTCGCGCGCTGTTTGTAAACCAGTTCTGTCAACTCTTTTACCTCGACGAATAGGAAATCCACCTAAGAATGAGAAAAATTTTCCTAACCAATCACCTGCCCATATAGTCATACCTCGTTCGTAAATAAAATGGGAATGAACGGGGTCTTTTAATTTAATACCATGCTCACGGGCACTTTTGGGAATAGCACGCGAGATTAAATAAAGCATTGATAGGGGGTCATCAACTTCGGGATGACGGAATGCCATTAAGAAGCGAACCTTACCTGCTTGGAATTGTTCATATAGTTTAGCTAACTCTAAAGCGTTCTCTGTTTCAACTCGAATAATTCTCGCAGGTAACCAACGTCGAAGACGAAAGCGCAATAGTACAGGTAACAACCATTGGACTATCTGAAGGAAAAATCGGTTAAAATTTGGGGCTATAAACTTTAATGGGGGTTGAACGCTTTTTATTTCTTCAGACAAGGCTTGTTCTCCAGATTCAATCAATCTTGCCTACCGCATCAAAGATATAAAAGTATACATTACTTTGCCTTCTTGGGTCGCAGTGGCTTTCTCGAAACATCTCTAATTCTAGAATTTTGCTTGAAGTTCGGGTGAAACACTTGGTGGCATAATCATAAAGATAGGCGCCTTATTAAGCGGCAAGTTAGTTATATAACATCAAAATAATGATAATTATCGTCATGGGTGTATCAGGTTCAGGTAAATCAACGATTGGCAAAATGCTAGCAGACTCGTTGGGCTACGAATTTCACGATGCCGATGATTATCATCCTCAATTTAATGTCAGTAAAATGCAACAAGGTATTCCCCTCACAGATGCAGATAGAATACCTTGGTTAGAAATATTACAAGCTTTAATTCACAAATGGTTATTAGAACATCGTTCTGCTGTACTAGCTTGCTCCGCACTAAAAGCTAGTTATCGTCAATATCTTAACGGTAACGATGAAATTAAAATAGTTTATCTATTTGGTTCATTTGAAACAATCGAAGCTCGACTAAAACGGCGCCAAAATCATTTTATGCCCGAAACACTGCTCCAAAGTCAGTTTAATACCCTCGAAGAACCATCAAACAGCATCAAAGTAGACATTTCATCTTCCCCCGAAACCATCGTCCAGCAAATACGCGCACACCTAACACTACCGTAGGTTGGGAAGCCACCTCCGTGCTTGAGGAAACCCGCGCCATCAGAGAGCGGCGCCCATCATAGCGAGCGCCTGTCGATTACCCTAGATACATAAGTTGTACCCTATGACCCAACGTTGGAAAGGCACTTGGCTTGACAATTAAGCAAATGCTTAAGTATAATTTTAGTTAAGCATTTGCTTAATTATCTCTATGAGTCGAACAACCATGAACTACCAAACCAACTGGTATTACTGGTTACAACAAAAATTACCTGGAGTATTGACTATGAGGGAGAATCAGCAGTTTCTGCAATATTTATACGAAGCCTTCAACAAAGGCGAGATTGAAACAATCATCTCGGTGATGCACCCTGACGTGAAATGGGCAAACGGGGTGGAAGGCGGTTTCGTTTATGGACGCGACGCGGTGCGCGAATACTGGACTAATCAGTATAAGGTTATTCAAGTGCAGCTTGAAACCTTAAAATTCGAGACGGATGAAAACAATCGAAATATTGTTACCGTTCATCAAATCGTCAGAGATTTACAGGGCAATTTGCTCGCAGATGCAACAATTCAGCAAATCTTTACTATTGAGAATAATTTGATTAGTCTTTATGAAATTGGCGAAACCGAAACAATCCAAGAGATGATTAAAAAAACAAAAACTGCTAATAAGTAATTGGGAAGGCAGTTACAATTCGAGCCGCAAAGGTAAAACTTTAGTAGAGGTTTATGCAACTGACCAGGCTATTTGGATTGGATTATTACAGAAGATTTAATTATTGGCGCAATATCTCAGTAAACAATCAGGCGCCATTAGATATGCTTTTACAGTAATCAGTTCAATCGCTGGGTTGATGGCAAATTGACACAGTACTGTCAAGGTATTTCTGGCAAAAAGTATTAACTTTACACAATCTTCATAAAAGGGCGGTTAAATGTGAGTTGATTGCAAAGCAAGCGGATGCAGTAAATCAAACTAAGTATTAATGAAGTAGGAATGGTGAAAATAAAAAAAGCCGGGAACTTCCGGCTTTAGAGGTTATTGTTAGCACCGTTTTTCAGCTTATTTTTTTGGTTTTGGCAGTCGCGAGCAGCAACCCGTAAATGCATGAACCAAAAGTGCAGTTAAAACACGGGAAGACAATCCCAAAATAATAGAACCGATCAAGGTAGGATGAGGGCAGCCACACTCAAACTGATGTTCCGCAACAGTTGGCGCTGATGCAGGAATTTCAATCAGGGGATTATTCAAAGTAATCTTCCTTTTTAATAAAGTTTGTGAAGCGGCAGTACACCTGATTTACATAGAAGCTCTATGACACATTAATGGTAAATTCCAGGTTTACTAAAATAAATGTGACATAGAGCTTCTTGGTCATTTCTACATCAATAAAATTTACTTAACAGGACAATTAATACTGAGACACGGAAAAATAATGTTATTTATCAGTAACATATTGTACAAAAAGCTATGTAAAATTAAGCACTAAACTCTTTAGTGTAGCACATATAAAGAGTAACTATAAGAAACCAAAAATCTGGTTAATTCAGGTGCGACGGTTTGGCATTTGCTGGCATACGAACGCACTTGTTGGGAATCCATCCAGGCACAGTATCACGATTATTGAGTACTAATGTTCGCTTAAATTTTTTAGGCGCCACTGATCAGTTAGGGTGCAGTTGAGGGCGTAAAATGGTAGAAAGCAAAACACCCATAGTAATCGAGTACTAAACAATGTCACTAATCGAATATTTAGTAGAGCGCGGTGATTGGCGCTCTTCCCTTCGTAGAAGCTTTGAGGGAGCAATTCGTTTATTACAAACAGATAGATATGGTCGATGCTCAAGCGCCGTCGATGATGTCAAAAGTTGGTTAGCTGTGGGTGGTGTTAGTCGTGTTAAGCTTCAACTCGACCGTGAGATGAAATATAGCCGTTTTGATGAAAACCACCGACAGGAGATTCGTGAATTTTTGGGTCAATTAATACAGGAAAACCAGCGTCCTTTATTGAGATTGATGGCTGACCATATCATTCCTTGGGACAAAGCTGATTTTTTAGCAACTTGCAGCACTAATGAATCAGATTTTGAGAAAATGTTAGAACAAATTGCCTCCGATGCCAAGCCGTTTGAAAGTTGGATGTTAGCTAACGGCTATACCCAAGAAGATATTAACTATATTTATCAAATTATTGATGAGTGGCTTGTCAAAAATGGATTGCGTCTCCCCATACCGCTCAACGACCCTTATTTGAATTGATATTATAGTACTGATGTTTGGTATTTTTGAAGGCGCCGTTAAACATGTTTGTTGTGAATACAGGCGCCTATAATTAATCAGAGTTCTTCCCAAACACTTGGACTTACTTATAGGCGCCTGTTTTAAGATTGGTTGGAACTAACTACCTGGAGATGTTTTTTGCATCAACTTCACCATTTTTTCTCCCACACCTGTTGCTGATGCTGGATTTTGCCCCGTTACCAAACGGTCACTTACAACTACATGTGATTGAAAATTAGCTGCCTTGGTGTGTTTGGCCCCGCGAGCAATTAATTTAGACTACAGATTTGTCACCAAAAAATAATGCTAAAATTATGAGTCCTCTGATATCGGTGCAAACTGTGCAAATAAATCTGCCCCTGTCAAATTCTTGGTTTCATTCGCAAATGAATAATATTCCGGCTTTTCATCAATGAAAACCTGATGGTCGAAAATAAGACCTTCGTGGTTATCGAAGAGTCCAACTGGCATATAGTATTGGTTGTTTTGTTTTAACTTATAAAATAGATGGGTGCCGCACTTCTGACAGAATCCACGTTCTGCCCATTCGGAAGATTGATAAACACCAATGCTATCTTCACCCTCAAAACTAACATCGGCGCCACACTCAGCAGCTAAGAAAGCTCCTCCACCCCACTTTCTACACATGTTGCAATGGCAAGCTCCTACAAAATTACTCATACTTGTAGCGGATATGCTTACCGCCCCACACAAACAGCTACCTTTGGCAACGTTAACATTAGTCATGTTTTTCTCTCCTATGCAAAGGTTTTTATCTTTGGCGCCATCCTTTATCATATACAAATTCTGCAATTAGCTGGCACCGTAGTTAATAAACGTGAGGGTTGCAGAAATTGAAGAATTATAACATTATGACTATTGCATATCCTGTATGTTGGCGAATAATCAAGCGTGATATTTAATACAACAATACTCTTGTGGGATGGGCATCCTTGCCCGTCCCTTTAATGTTGGGTTCCTACGATGATAAAAATGCTTCAACTTCGGCGAGAGTAGGTTGGGAAGCGATGGCGCCTGGTTTTAGAGTCGTTAATGCACCAACTGCACTTGCATATCGTATAATGTTGCGCGCGGTTTCTTTATCTTTAAGACTTGGAATACCGTGAGTTAATAGTTGATGAATAAAGCCAGCGAGAAAACTATCTCCGGCGCCTGTTGTATCGACTACAGATACAGGAAAAGCAGGTAACTTACCCTCGTTTTCATCTAAACAATAAGCACAACCGTTGTCACCGTCTGTTACTAACACACCTTCAACTGTGTCTAAACGGTAATTAATAGCACCTGCATCGCTGGTATCAAATAACCATTCAGCTTCTTCTTTGGCAAGCTTAACAAAATCTACTTTTTTAAAGATTTTACGAATTATATCCGGTGCTTCTTCTGGATTATGCCAAAATACTGGGCGCCAGTTCACGTCAAGAATAATTTTCATGTCGTATTTTTCCGCCAAGTCTAAAGCGTGATGTACAGCTTTGGCGCTTTCTGGATAAGCAAGCTCTAAAGTGCCTAAAACTAAAATATCTGCTGCTTCAAATAATGATGGTGGTAATTCTTTTGCGTTGAGACGTGTATCAGCAAACTCGCTAGTATCGTAATTACCGAACCCCGCAAAAGTCCGGTCGCCGCTTAAACTTCTTGTTACATATACTTGCCGCGTTGGCGCCGACGATGACCGTTGTAAACCAGTTGTATCAACCCCAACATCATTTAAAAGCTTTACTAATTCATTACCAGGTTCATCTTCACCCACACAACCAACGAAACCCGCAGGTATTCCCAACTTGACTAGCGCACAAGCAACATTAGCTGGCGCCCCCCCTGGATAGGGAGTCCATGACTCAACTGAAGAGAGGTCACGTCCTAGTTGGTCAGCTAAGAGGTCAAATAAAACTTCGCCGAGACACAATACACGGGGATTACTCATGCGCTCCTGTCCGTTTCTTTAGAAGGACAATTCCATCTAGAAAATTTACTACTAAAAATCTACAATAATTTTGACCCACCATCGGCAGTTGTTCACACAAATCTACAAGAACTTTTATTACTGATTTAACCTGTATGCTTCAAAAACAACATTTCACCTTTGAATGCGCTGGTATTTTCTTCATATATAGCGTATAATAAAAAACTAAGTGACACAAAAATGTGCCACGGCTAACTGCTCAATTAAAGAATTATTCATTATCGTATTACCGCTAACAGTTGAAACACCGACCAGGCAAAGAATCTTCTAGAATGAGAAAGAGCGATTGAGTACATATACTAGGAGGATTCGAGAAAACATGGCTAGTGGCGAGTCACAGACCCCTGTAAGTCTTTCAGACAGAGAACTGCAAATTATCGACTTAGTAGCCGCTGGCTTAACTAACCAAGATATTGCAGCCAAGCTTGAAATTAGCAAGCGCACAGTTGATAACCACATCAGCAATATTCTTACCAAAACGCAAACCGATAACCGTGTCGCGCTTGTGCGTTGGGCAATGCGCTGGGGCAAAGTTTGCCTAAATGATGTTAACTGTTGTACTCTGCCAAACCCAAACCAACCTGATTGAATACATATTCGCTTCTTTCAACTTTTAAACACGACTCAGCAATTATGGCTGGTTGCTGTCCGTTCTCCTCACGTCGCAGCTTGTGTGTCAACCAGTCAGAAAGCAACTTCAATTTCTCTCTTCTTGGTTATACGTAGCTTTTGGCGAACAGGTGTTGCATTATCACGCTATCTCCGTAAACAACAAAGACAACTTCAAACCTGTTAACATACGCGCGTAAGCGCACTCTCTATACAGACCGGAGTCTAAAAGCTTCGGTCTAATTTTTTCCTAAATCTTTAGCCAAATCTTAGAAACCGGGTTTCTGTTTATAACTTGTAATAAAAACGCAAATTTTGCCTAGAAACCGGGTTTCTGTTTATAACTTGCAATAAAAACGAAAATTTTGCTTAGAAACCCGGTTTCTTTGTTTTAATAAAAATTTGTAGTTATTTGATTGATACAAGAGTTAAATTAAAAATATCTCCAATACTCCATTAATTCTAAGAGGGCAGTGTTTCAATGAATACCTCTGTTCCTGCACAGGGTAACTCCAATCCCCTTGATTTTGTAAATCTTGATTTGTTAGATTTTATTACTCCTCAGCCGAACCAAGATAAGGAGTTACTTGCACTACTGCATTTTGTACCTGGCTTAAAAGAAATTTTGATGCTACGTCAGGTTCATGCACTTGAACACGCTACTGTGTGGCTTTTGAGTCAACCCCGTTCTTCCCGGTTTATTTCGCTGCTACCTCGTAATTTTCAGGTAGATAACGAATCACTAGGAGGATTATCTACCGAACAAGGCTTTTTTCTTTACGGAGATGTTAATATCAGTGATTTACGTCGTGCTGTTACCAACGGTCTTCAACGTTTAAAAGACGGTGAGTGGAATTTAGCTGTTCATCCTCGGTGTGGTACCAATGTATCGACATCAATGTTACTGACTGCAGGATGTGCAGTAGGAATGCATTTAATTATGCCGCGCGGATTAATTGAACAGTTGTTTGGGTTGGGAATAGCTACCACTCTTGCTGGTGAGTTGGCGCCTTATGTTGGCGCCTTAGCACAACGTTACTTAACAACGTCTGTACCTTTTAATCTCAGTATCGAGAGTATTACCAAAACTAGGGATATGTGGGGACGTGAAGCGCATTTCGTGAAAGTTCAATGGCAAAGTTAGAAAGAAATTTTTTTAGGTATCGTGTAGCACTACTTATTAGCATTATATTTATTGTGCCACTGGGTTATTTTGTACGCTTTGCACAAGGATTTGGACTAGAGTGGCTTAAGAATTTTTTGGGGAGCGTTGCTTATGAAATATTTTGGATTTTATTAGTTGGTTTTGTTTATCCGAAAGCTTCTCCGTTATGGACTGCGGTTGGAGTTTGTGTTGCTACTTGTGGAATAGAGTTTTTACAGCTAGTGAAACATCCTTTTCTTGAAGCTGCACGCGCAACGTTGGTGGGGAGGCTTGTTTTGGGTAATACTTTTGTTTGGTCTGATTTTATTTCTTATTTTTTTGGTAGCTTTGCTGGATGGTTTTGGATGCGTTGGTTGGTTAAAATCCGTAAGTAAACCCGCCCATACAAAATATGCGAAAACTTTATTTTTTGTTGCCTGGTACGGATGCTAAATTTACTTGTGGTGGTTTGTTTGCGGAACTGAAGACGCTTAGTATTGCTCAAAAGATTTGTGATGCGGAGGTTGTTACTTACCGTCAACGCGAACCTGATAAGCTTTTTTTGGATGATATTCTTAAAGCATCTAGTCTTGAGGATGTTATTTTTGTTGTTAGTTGGGGATTTGATGTTCCTAAGCTGGCGCCTTCTCTAAAGTCTCATAACGTTATATATCATGCTCATAGTGCGGGTTACGGATTTAAGCTTCCGGCCAGTATTCCAATTATCACAGTTAGCCGCAATACAATGGGATATTGGGGACAGTTGGCGCCTAACTCTCTAATTTACTACTTGCCAAATCAAATTAGCGACGAATTTACAAATTTAGATATAACGCGCGATATTGATGTACTAGTACAAGCACGTAAATCTTCAAGTTACTTAATAAAAGATTTAATCCCAGCTTTACAAGAAAAATGTAATGTCTATATCGTTGAATCTTTTGTGAAGGATTTGACAAGTTTGTTTAATCGAGCAAAAGTATATTTATACGACTCGGCAGAATATTGGACATTACAAGGTGTTACCGAAGGTTTTGGCTTACAACCACTCGAAGCAATGGCTTGTGGATGTCATGTTTTTTCTAGTCTAAATAATGGACTCTCTGATTTCTTAGACCCAGGATTTAATTGCTATAAAATTGCCGGATATTCTAAAGAGTATGACATGGAACGTATATTAAAGGTTGCCGCGACTTCCGAACCCTTTAATTTATCTCAAAATTTCTTGGCTGAATACCGATTAGATAATATTACCAGGCGCCTGCAAGTAATTCTCACTGAACTAAACGAATTCTTTGACCATAAACAGCAATACTCTAGTAATATTCCAGATTTTAGTAATTTTCGTTTAACTCAGCTAAAAATACAGCAAGTATTAAGTAAAGTTAAGAAAAAACTGAAATAATTAACGAGTGAAATATGAGACGCTGGGAATCGGAATAATTTAATGTTAGTTTCTGACGTTTTTTAATATTGTAGTTAACATAGTAGTACTGATACCTCACATCTTGCACGCCTGCCCAGAAACCATGCTTCTTGACAAAGACTTTGCTATAAAACGTTGATTTTTGGTACAGAAGCCCGGTTTATTGAAGCTCCGCAGCGAATGCTGCAAGATGTGAGATACGCTCCACCCGCAGTTGCTCGCTTTATAATGATGCTGCAAGCAGAACAAGTATTACAAGACCGTTACCAGTTACAACGCTTACTGGGTAATAACGGTATCCGTCAAACTTGGTTGGCCAAAGATTTACAAGCTGCTGATGATGATGACTCACGAGTTGTAGTCAAATTATTAGCGTTTGGAGGCGCCATACAATGGGATGATTTAAAGTTGTTTGAACGCGAAGCGCAAATACTTAAGCAACTAAAGCATCCTAGAATTCCTCAATATATAGACTATTTCTGTGTTGACGACCGCAGCTTATGGTTTGGTTTGATTGAACAGTATATACCTGGGGAGTCTCTGAAAGAAAAACTTGCTACTTGTCATCGGTTTAGTGAGAAGCAAGTACGTAAGATAGCTGTAGATGTTTTAAATATTTTAATTTATCTACACGAGTTAAATCCCTTGGTGTTGCATCGCGATGTTAAACCAAGTAATTTGATATTGGGTGAAGACAATCGTGTATATTTAGTTGATTTCGGCGCCGTTCAAGATAAAGCCGCTTCATCAGGTGTTACTTTTACTGTTGTCGGAACATACGGTTATGCACCAATGGAACAATTTGGTGGTAAAGCTGTACCTGCATCAGATTTATATGCATTGGGTGCAACCTTAATTCATTTGTTGACTGGTATGTCACCTGCGGAGTTACCCCAACGTTCGCTGCGAATTGAATTTAGTCATTTGGTTAATGTAACTCCTGAATTTAACGAATGGTTACAAAAGTTAACTGAACCTGCACCAGAAGACCGTTTTGCAACTGCTGCACTTGCTTATAACGCTTTAAAATCTGGTGAAAAGTTAAAAGTAGTAAAACCAAAACATATACAACAAGTACCAGATATTAATAACTCTGGATGTGGAATTAATAGTACGGCGGCTGTTCCTGAAGAAATTTTAGGATGGAATTGGGGCGCCTTTTTTATGCCTTATTTATGGTTATGGACGAATCAAGTCTGGGTCGGTTTATTATATTTTGTGCCATCAGTCGGAATTATTATGACTGTTGTTCTTGGCGCCAAAGGTAATGAATGGGCATGGAAAAGTAAACGTTGGCGCAGTATTGACCATTTTAAACGTCATCAACGCGGCTGGGCAATTGCAGGACTTTTCGTTGGCGTACCTATAAGTTTAGTAATTTGGTGGCTTGCTATATTCATAATTACGACTATTTTCTAAAAAAATGCTCCAAGCTGAACAAATAATCCAAAATCGTTATAAACTTGAGCTAAGACTCGGTAATAATGCAGCGCGTCAAACTTGGTTGGCAACAGATTTGAGTGCCTCGGATGGCAAAGATTCACGTGTAGTCGTGAAATTGCTTGCTTTTGGTGGTACAGTACAATGGGATGATTTGAAATTATTTGAACGTGAAGCTCAGATTCTTAAGCATCTTGAACATGCAAAAATTCCCAAGTATATAGATTATTTTTCAATTGATGACCGGGTGCTGTGGTTTGGACTAGTGGAAGAGTATATTCCTGGTAATTCTTTGAAAGACTTGTTAGTGCAAGGTAAAAGATTTACCGAGAAAGAAGTTTATAAAATAACTACTGAAGTCTTAAATATCTTGATATATTTACATAATTTAAATCCGGCTGTTTTACATCGAGATATTAAACCGAGTAATTTAATTTTAGGAGAAGATAAAGAGATTTATTTAGTTGATTTTGGCGCCGTTCAAGATAAAGCAGCAAAAGAAGGTGTCACTTTCACTGTTGTAGGAACATATGGTTATGCACCAATGGAACAGTTTGGTGGTAAAGCTGTACCTGCTTCTGACTTATATGGACTAGGTGCGACTATTATTCACTTATTAACAGGTATTCCTCCTGCTGATTTGCCTGTTCGTGATTTAAAAATACAATTTCACGATAAAGTTAATATAAATGATAATTTTTTAGCTTGGATAGAAAAAGTATTAGAACCATCAGTAGAAAGACGCTTAAGTAATGCCACTGAAGCATTAAAAGCACTTGAATCTAATAGTTTGAGTAACAAAGCTGCAAGCAATATTTTTCAACCACTTCGCAAACCTAATTATAGTTTAGTCAAAATCAAAAAAACTTTTAATAAATTAAACATAGTTCTTCCTAGAAAAGAAATAGATAACATTAGAGTTATTGCTTTAATAGTTAAGTACTTAATTATATCAGGATTTGGGCTAGCCTTTTTTTCCCTGTCAGGAATAGGACTAGTAACAGGCATTTTACCCACACTTGGAATAACTGTTCCCCTACTTTTAATTTGGCTAGCAGCTATAGATCAGTGTATAATTTCAGACTTTGGTAATCACAGAATATGTTTTAATGAAGATGATTTTCGGATAGAACTATGGATATTTACGTTTCGCCGCAGTATAAAAAGTGGCAAAATTAGAGATATTAGAGACGTATTTCAAAGTATTATCCGTTTAGGCAAAGAAGATAACCTTCAGCTTGAAAGTCATCAAGAAAAGGAAATGATTACTATTCAAACCGTAAATAAACGATTCTCATTCGGTATTGGACTAAGTGCCCAAGAATGTTTATGGATAGCGCAGGAAATTAAGGATTGGTTACGTGGAAGGTAGAGACGTTACATGTAACGTCTTTACACATGTAACGTTTTTACTACAAACAGGCGCCGAGTTTTGTTTCTAACTCTTCTATGAGTGTATCAACATCTTTACCTATTTGCTCAAAACTTTGAGGTGGCGCCGTTTCTGGTTCAAAATAAATAAGTTTAACTTGGTCTTTACCAATGCCTATCATTAAAACTTCCACTTCTGGTTTATGGTGTTTGATAAGTCCTAAAATTTCTTGAAGCCGATTTTCTACTCTGTCGTTTAAATTTTCCACTGCTGTAGGTGGACAATATACAAAGTGCGGTGTTGGCTGTAAATCTATACCTATGGTTCCTTGACTGTTACCATTTTCTAACCATAGCCCCCATGATAAAGCCGCTAGCTCTATTTTATGGTCTTTGACGAATTTGTCTAACCGATGGCGCCATTCGTTTTCTGGGGATGAAGGTTGAGTAATGGATGTAAACATTTCAGGTACTTCGTGATTTACTAGAGGTTTGACAACTTGGACTTTTAAATATTGGGGCGTGGGTACAATAAAAGGAAAAACGCTAGAATTGAGGACTGTCGAAATATATTCGGTTTTTCAATCGTGAGCTATATTTTACTACGTTTGCTGAAATAGAGCGCAACCTCTCAAAGGCGTGCCAGTATAAAAAAAAGAATAGCAGAAGTATTTAATTAGGAGGAGAATTGAAAAATACGCAATCTACCAGTTGGCAAAGCGCTGCACTAGGTATAGTACTAGGTATACTTGTACTGTTGAGCTTAAATTCCTTTATCATAATAAATCCTGGACAAGCAGGGGTGATTAGTATATTAGGTAAAGCAACAGATGGAGCATTACTAGAGGGAATTCACGTTAAACCACCTTTTATTTCAGTGGTAGATGTATATGATTTGACGGTACAAAAATTTGAAGTGCCTGCCGAAAGTTCAACAAAGGATTTGCAAACGCTGTCTGCGAGATTTGCGATTAATTTTCAAATAGATTCCTCAGAAGTAGTACAAATACGTAGAACTCAGGGTACTCTAGAAAACATAGTAGCAAAGATTATTGCACCACAGACTCAGGAATCATTTAAAATAGCAGCAGCACGCAGAACAGTCGAAGAAGCTATTACCCGGCGAACTGAACTTAAAGATGACTTTGATTTAGCATTAAGCCAACGATTAGATAAATATGGAATAATTGTCTTAGACACCAGCGTCGTAGACTTAACATTCTCTCCTGAATTCGCAAGAGCCGTAGAAGAGAAGCAAATTGCCGAACAGCGCGCACAACGAGCGGTCTATATAGCTAGAGAAGCAGAACAAGAAGCTCAAGCAGAAATTAATCGTGCCAAAGGTAAAGCCGAAGCTCAAAGACTTTTAGCTGAAACATTAAAAGCTCAAGGAGGACAGTTAGTGTTACAAAAGGAGGCAATTGAAGCATGGAAGACTGGTGGCGCCCAAATGCCAAAAGTTCTTGTTATGGGGAACGATAAGACTAGCAGTGTGCCATTTCTATTTAACGTAGGTAACATCCAATCACCTTGAAGTTGAAATAAAACACGAAGACAACGCGCTATTTCACCAACACAGCACACAACTAGCAACCAGCAGGTATATGACAAGTCAAAACCAAACCAATCTCACACTTCAAGACGCAAAAAAAATTCTAAACAAATTCAATTGCGTCGATATTGCTCCGATAGTTAAGAGTTCTGAAAAAGCTTTAATCCGTAAAGCGATACTAGCTTTTGCTAGACTTTCAGATTATCAAATCTTAGGTATTTGTGCCGATACAGCCGAAGAAGGTTTGGCAGCGATGAAAGGTTACTCCTTGGCATTCGGCTATGAACCACCTAGCAATTTGCCTATTATTGAGGGACCTGTTTACATCAAATTAAACGGCAAAAATGGTTTGTGCTACCTTGATTCATATTCAGGACACCATCGCGGCGTTTTAGTATCGTGCCAGTCCTACACCCAAAGTGGAATTAATGAAATGTATGGTCACTTACCCCTAGACCTTTTTGATTAACCTTTTTGATTAACCTTGTGGAGCGGGCATCCTTGCCCGCCTCTAGCATGGAATGGGCAGGGATGCCCATTCCACAAGAGAGATAAAAAATTTGCCAATTGCCCAATATTTATCAGTTATGAGTCTCGTTACATTACAATCAGTCAAAAAAGATTTTGGCATTAAAGAAATCTTAAAAGAAGCTAGTTTTAGCGTTGATGCGAACGATAAAGTTGGTTTAATTGGTACAAATGGTTCGGGAAAATCAACGTTATTAAAAATGATAGCTGGTATCGAGTCAATCGATGCTGGACAAATCATAACTAACTCCGGCGCCAAAGTAATATATTTACCGCAGCAACCCGACGTTGATGAAAGTCGTACTGTTATTGAGCAGGTTTTTGCTGACAGTGGTGAGCAAATGACCTTAGTACGCGAGTATGAAGAAATCTCAGAAAAGTTAGCGCATTATCCAGAAGA
The DNA here is from genome assembly GCF_019977735.1 of Calothrix sp. PCC 7716. GTDB lineage: Bacteria > Cyanobacteriota > Cyanobacteriia > Cyanobacteriales > Nostocaceae > Dulcicalothrix. The sequence continues at coordinate 10,703,077 of NZ_AP025018.1, forward strand.
TAGTCAGTTGATGTCACGTTTATCGAGCGTTATGCAGCGAATGGACACAACAGGCGCCTGGGAATTAGAGACAAATGCTAAAATTATTCTCACCAAGTTAGGTATCACTGACTTTAATGTAAAAGTAGGTACATTGTCTGGAGGTTATCGTAAGCGGATAGCATTAGCAACAGCTTTACTTGCCGAACCCGATTTACTATTGATGGACGAGCCGACTAACCATTTAGATGCACTTTCGGTAGAATGGTTACAAAGTTATTTAAATAGATATCGTGGTGCCTTGTTATTAATTACTCACGATAGATATTTTCTAGATAAAGTTACAAATCGAATTATTGAAATAGACCGAGGTGATATTTATACTTATTCAGGTAATTATTCGTATTACCTAGAAAAAAAAGCTGCTGCTGAAGACTCTTCTGCAAGTACACAACGTAAATTCCAAGGTGTATTACGACGCGAGTTAGAATGGTTAAAGCGTGGACCGAAAGCACGCAGTACGAAACAAAAAGCGCGTATTCAACGTATCGAAGCAATGCGCGAAACCGAATTTAAACAAGGACTTGGCAAAGTCGAAATTTCTACCGTTAGTAGACGCATCGGTAAAAAAGTTATTGAGTTAGAGCATGTTTCTAAAGCATATAACGAGCGAACACTAATCAAAGACTTTACCTACGAATTTAGTCCTGAAGACCGTATTGGTATAATTGGTGGAAACGGCGCCGGCAAATCCACTTTAATGAATATTATTACAGGTAAGGTACAACCTGATTCAGGTAAGGTAGATATTGGCGCCACAATACATATAGGATATTTCGACCAACATTCCGATGACTTACTAGCAGCACTCAACGATTCGCAGCGTGTAATTGACTACATCAAAGAAGAAGGAGAGTTCATCAAAATATCTGATGGAACTCAAATAAGTGCTTCCCAGATGTTAGAACGATTCTTATTCCCAGGCAATCAACAATATGCACCAATAAGCAAACTATCAGGAGGAGAAAAACGGCGCCTATTTTTGCTGCGTATATTAATTAGCGCACCAAACGTATTAATACTAGACGAACCGACAAACGACTTAGACGTACAAACACTAGCAATATTAGAAGAATACCTAGAAGACTTTACAGGAAGTGTAATAGTAGTATCTCACGACCGTTATTTTCTAGACCGCACCGTCGATACAATTTTTGCCCTAGAAGAAGGTGGAAATATTCGTCAATACCCAGGTAACTACTCTGTATACCTCGACTATAAAGCACAAGAGGAAGCACAACAAACATCGCAAGTCAAAGAAAAACCTAAAAGCACCTCAGTAGAAACAAAAGAAGTAAAAACATCGGCGCCAGCAGAAACATCTAAAAAGCGTAGACTATCAACATGGGAAAAACGAGAATTTGACGAACTCGAAGGAAAAATAGCAAAATTGGAAGCCGAAAAAGCCGAAACCGAAAAAGCAATGGGTAACGTACCATCAGGAAACTACACCCAAGTACAAAAATTATACGACCAAGTAGAAGAAATCAAACGCGCAATTGACAAAGCCACAGAACGCTGGATGGAGCTAGCAGAAATCGAATCGTAGGTTGAGTTCCGCTCTTCCACCAAACATTCGCGCAGAAAATACCAGTAAAACAGCCCCAGTAATTCAAATAAATACTGTATACAGATGTATAAAAATTAATTCTCCATATTGTGGAATGGGCATCCTTGCCCGTTCCATTACAAGGGCGGGCAAGGATGCCCACCCCATAAGAAATGAGTGAATATTTTATTACTTGGAAGCCCCTAATTACTCGACTGAAACAGTCTTGCTCCCAGGTTTTGGTAATTTGTCATTAAATTTAAGTAGTGTGTTTCCAAGTATTTAACAATTTCTCTTGATTCCTACTAATGGTTCATCCATTTGGGTGAATACATTTGCCCTGGTTAGAATTTAATCTAAGTAATAGGGGTGAGAGCTAAGAACACTAGGGATGAGTAAATGTGAAAAGAGATTAATGATTTGTGTTATGAGCAGCTAAATAAGGGATATTCATAATAGGGTTCTTTTATAATAAACCTGTACTCAGGCGCCTTTCGATTCGTTTCCCTAGTTCTTAGTCTCTAAGCTCTTTATATAGTAATGGTTCACAGAGTGAATGAAACTGCAAAAGTGCAAATGTACGCTCGCATTAATGGATTATCGTTACTAGAGAAAATTACAGCTAGTTTGCCTGGGGTAATTTTCACATGTATTCAACGTCCTGATAACTCGAACGTAGTAAACTATATCAGTTCGGGTTGTCAAGAACTATTTGAATTAAAACCAGAAACTGTGCAAGCAAACTTTTTGGTTTTGCTTAATCTCATTCATCCAGAGGATGTTCAGACTTTTACAAAATCATTTTTAGTATCAAGCAATACTCTGTCTCCTTTGCATTGGGAAGGTCGAATTGTTACCGCAAGCAACTTTAATAAGTGGATACAAGTCACTTCTCACCCAAGCAAACAAGCAAACGGGGATATTTATTGGGAAGGTTTGGTTATGGATATTACAACTCGCAAATTAGCGGAGGAAAATTTGCGCGTCAGTGAAGGACGATATAAAGCGATTTTAAATGCTATTCCTGATTTGATTTTTAGAATAAATGCCAATGGTGAGTATATAGACTTTAAAGGAGAAGGGGCAAACATTACCATTCCCCGTGAGCAAATTATTGGTAAAAACCTATGGGATTTATTACCACAGGATGTTGCTAACAGTAGTTATGCTGCAATTCATAAAGCTTTAGCATCAAGAAGCGTACAAACTTGTGAGTACAAATTGCTTACACCGATAGGTTTACGCGATTATGAAGCACGCTTAGTAGTTAGTGGACACGAAGAAATTTTAGCAATTGTTAGGGATATAACCGAACGTAAGCAAGCAGAAACGCACTTACATATGAGTGTATCGCGTAATCGCCTGCTAGCAGAAACCTTGGGAAGAATTCGCAAGTCCCTTCATCTTGATGAAATTTTACAAACGACTGTCACCGAGGTGCGAAAATTTCTTCAAGCTGACCGAGTGTTTATTGCGTTGCATGAAAATAAAAATGGAAATAAAAATGAAAATAACGCACAGTGTAAAGTTTTAGCTGAGTCAGTAAATCCGTGTTATCCAGCGGTATTAGATTGGAAAGACGATAATTCTGATGAGTGTTTATTTAACGAGTTAAAAACTTCATTATTAATAAATAACGTTCGCGTTGTCGAAGATATTACAAAAATCGAAGCATCTGCGAGTTTGAAAGCATTATATCAGGCATTTCATACCCAGGCAACTTTGGCTGTGCCAGTTATTCTGGGAGATGAATTATTTGGGGTATTAATTGCAAATCAATGTTCCAGTCCTCGTTATTGGCAACCAGTAGAAATCGATTTACTTCAGCAAATATCTGAACAGTTAGCAATTGCTATCCAACAAGCCAAACTTTATCAAGAACTTGCACAGCTTAACTATAACCTAGAAGGGCAAGTTGAGGAGAGAACTGTTCAATTACAGCAAAAAGTACAGGAAATTCAAGAGCTAAGTCGTATCAAAGATGTTGTATTAGATACAGTGTCTCATGATTTACGTACTTCTGTAATGGGCAACTTAATGGTACTTAATAACTTGCTTTCTTCAGATAGAGAAATTCCTAATTCTATAATTGAACGCATGATTCAAGGTAATGAACGACAGCTAGGAATGATTAATTCTTTATTGGAAATCAATTCTAGTGATGCAAAAGATATGATAATGCATCAAGAGATAGTAAATTTTACTACATTGATTGAAGCAATACTTCAAGACTCTACGTCATTACTGACTCGTTATCAAGCACAATTAAGTACACACTTAAAAAACTTAGACCGTAAAAATGCTATTTTTGTTAAAGCTGACCAAGAATTATTACGTAAAGTATTTGTATCTTTATTAACTTATAGCTGCCAAAATAATCCACCCGGACTAAATTTTAGTATAAAAGCTAAGATGGATGGAGATAAAATTCGATGCATAATTCAAGACTCGGGGGTGGGGATGAATAAATCGGAATGCGATAGCTTTTTTGATTTACACGTGCGTGACCCCCAAAACCGTTTATCAACGAGTCTGTGTTTGAAACTATATATGTGTCGGCAAATTATTAAAGCACACGGTGGTGATATTGGTGTAAATTCTAATCGCAAGCAAGGATTAACTTATTGGTTCACATTACCTATTGAACATAATGGTTGACGTACTTAGAACCGTACAACGGAGATGGAGACAAGCTGTTTCTACATACATTCTACCCAAAACCGATATTTTAACTGTTAAATATGAAACTTGGCGCCGTCACTTTTTGTGGCAGCGTCTACAGTTATGGTTATGGTTAGCACTTTTTTGTGTTCTAAGTTTTGTGATTCGTGACATTTACAACTTCTTTTTTCCTTTAAAAGAACTTGCTAATCTTCCACAACAATTAATGCGTCATGCATTGCTTGTAGACGGCGCCATGTTATCAAGTATCAGTATATCATTACTAGTACATCGAACCTCATTTGGGCGCCGTCATCCAGGAGCATTATTTCTGGCATCATCTTGGTCAATAAGTCTTGGGCAACAAATATTTAGTACTCTCAAAGGGTTTGCAATACCTGATATTGTCACTTGGTCACTGCTGTTTCTGGGTCAAGCAGCATTTATGCCAGTACGCTGGAGACTGCATCTTGTTTCCCAAGTCGTATTATTAATTTATTACTTCGGTGTAAATTTGAGTCTCGGTTTCAAACTTCCAAAACCAGCACTAGGTCAAGAGTCGATATATAGTGTGACGCTACTTTTATATATATTTTGGTTCTGTGCTATATGTAACTTTAGCGTTTATTTATACGACAGACTACAATCGCGTGAATTTAACGCACGTAAACAGCTTGAGAAAACCAATAATAAACTAAAAATAGCCGAAAATAAATACCGCAGTATCTTTGAGAACGCAGTCGAGGGTATTTTCCAAAGTACAGTTGATGGACGCTACATCACCGTCAACCCTGCACTTGCCCAAATTTTAGGCTTTTCAACCCCCGAACAAGTTATTGATTATTATACCGATATTGGTAAACAGCTTTACGTAAACCCAAATCGACGTACAGAATTTATTCATTTAGTAGAGAAGCATGGTAACGTCTCTGAGTTTGAATCTCAAATTTACCGACATCATAATTCTTCAAATAACATTGTTTGGATTTCCGAAAAAGCATATGCCGTTCGCGACTCCCTAGGTAATATACTATATTACGAAGGAATTATAGAAGATATAACCAAACGCAAACGCGCAGAAGAAGCACTCCAAGAACAATTTGACTTTTTACAAGTTCTTATCGACACAATTCCGGCGCCTGTATATTATCAAAATGCAATCGGACTATATGTAGGATGCAACAAATCTTTTGAAACATCAATAGGTTTAAGTCGAGCAAGCATTATTGGTAAAAAAGTGTATGAAATTGCACCCAAAGAACTCGCAGAAGAATATTATCAAGCAGATATTAAGCTACTATCCAAGCGTGGAGTCCAAACTTATGAAAGTTCGATAATCTATGCTGATAACAAAAAGCACAGTGTAATATTTTACAAAGCAACATATGATAAAGCAGATGGCGCCTTGGGTGGTATAGTAGGAGTAATATTAGATATTAGCGAAAGAAAACGCACCGAAGAAGCACTACGAGTATTCATTCACGCAGTTTCCCACGACTTACGCAACCCAGTATTAGGAACTTTGATGGTACTGAGAAATTTACTAGGGGATAAACAAGAATCATCGTCGGTTACAGTTCCTCGTGCAATAATTGAAAGAATGCAGCAAAGTAATGAACGTCAGTTGAACTTAATCAACTCATTAATGGAAGCACATATAAGTGAAGTCCAAGGTATAGCAATACAATTACAACCTATACATTTAAACAAAGTCGTAGAAGATGCAGTTGCCGACTTACAACCAATGCTTACAGAAAATGAAGCAACGCTTATCAACTTAATTCAATCTGACTTACCCCAAGTTAACTCAGATGCAACACAACTATGGCGAGTCTTCTCTAATATAATCGCCAACGCCGTCAAACATAACCCTCCCGGTTTGAATATAATACTCAACGCCACTATTAAAGACAACAATAATAAAATATTTTGCACAGTTTCCGATAACGGAGTTGGGTTAACGCAACAGCAAAGCGAACATCTATTTGACTTATATTTTCGCGGTACCAACGCGCGTAACTCACTTTCATTAGGACTGGGATTATACTTGTGCAAACAAATTATTGAAGCACATGGTGGTGAAATAGGTGTTAATAGTACTCCAAATGCAGGCGCCACTTTTTGGTTCACATTACCAGTATTTGACTCTCCCCTGGCTAAAGCCGAGGGGATTCACTAAGAAGTTCTGCCGTATTTCTTAGTTATCCGATTGTCGGGCGAGTGATACACAGTTGTGTCAAAAAGACTCAATTGCATTCCACTCACCCCAAAGGCATGGTTCCTGGACACAACTCCATCGGTTGTTCTCTTCACAGGCGTGACTTTCCCGCAGTCCGCAGGTAGGGTTTTCTTACAAACTTTGGCGGGACGGAGACCGACACCCTGCGGGTTCGCCAGTTTGCCACGCACGGAAACCGAGACGTGGCAACTGGACTCACCGCCAAGTTTGCGCTTTTTTACTTTTTTGGGGAAAACCAATCCCGATTTTAAAGCAATTGTTCTGCTCGCTTTCGTGTCAGCATGGTCGGTATGACCGCAATTAGTACACATTATGTGAGATAGACAAATCTTATTATATAACAACAACAACAAAAACTATTGACAGGATTTGTATCCTTGTGTAGTATGTTATGTAGTATAAGTCTACAGAGCCTACAAAGCTCATGAAAGTACAAAGAATAAAACTCCCTAGCAACGGGAAGAATACCTGGATTTTGATAGATGATAACTATTTACCTATCAACCCAGTTAATAACTATTTGCGCCACCTAGAAAGCATTGAAAAATCGCCAAATACAGTCTCAAACTACGCTTACCATCTCAAGCTGTTATGGGAATTTATACAAGATTCTAAGTTTGATTGGAGGGAAATCAATCAATCGTATCTAGCCAATTTTATACTTTGGCTACGTAGTCCTAATCCTAGAATTATTTCTATACAGCAGCAAGAAGCGAAAAGGACAGAAAGGACTATCAACACAATCCTATCAGCTGTGTACAATTTTTACGAGTTTCATAAACGTAATGGGACAGTAAATTCAGTAGATGCTTATCGGTACATTAATCCTGCAAATCGCAAGTACAAACCTTTGCTGTATGAAATGTCTAAAAACAAAGCAGTTAGAACAAAACTGCTGAAACTAAAAGAGCCAAAAGTTTTCCCAGGAATTTTAAATTTAGAACAGATTAAACAACTTGTCGATTGTTGTCACTCTCAAAGAGATAAGTTTTTAGTTATGCTTCTTTATGAAACAGGCATGAGAATAGGAGAAGCGTTAGGACTACGACACGAAGATATTAATTCAGTCGCGGGTAAAAATGAAATTCGTATTGTCACGAGAAATAATAACTTTAACAATGCCAGAGGTAAGTCAAGAAATGAAAGAATTTTACAAGTACCTGGCTCTTTAATGAAGCTTTATAGCAGCTACATAATTAACGAATATCCTGATGTTGACTCAGATTATGTATTTGTCAATATTTGGAAAAGTGAAGCCGGAAGCCCAATGCAATATTCGACTGTAACTGGTTTATTTAAAAAACTAAAAAAACAAACAGGAATAAAAATAAATGCTCACCTTTTTCGTCATACTCATGCATCTGAGTTAATCAAATCAGGAATAGATATGGCTTATGTACAGAAACGTTTAGGTCATAGTAGTATCCAAACAACAATTAATACTTATGTTCATCTTAATGATGATGACATGAGAGAAGCTTACGAAAAATATTTAGTATCCAAGGATAAATAGATGTTGCAACAAAACAAGAACAATAAAAATTACAATAACGAGCAAGAGTTAAAGTGCCCCAAATGTGGAAGCAGTCATCTTAAAAAAGCAGGAAAGAGTCGAGATACAGGAGAGCAGATGTACAAGTGTAAAAGCTGCCAAACAAATTTTAATAAAAATCCCAAAAGAATATCAAACAGTTATATCTCATTCGATGGTCTTTCTGTGTCAGAAATGTTTAATTTAGATATTTGGAATGTCACAGTTTTTGGTCTAGAACCTGACATTGCTTGCTCCAAGCGCTTGCTAAATTTTTCAGATATTGAACTATACTGGCTGAAGATAGCTGTTAAATATTGGATTCAATATAGAATTGGTGTTGGTGATGCAACTTCTACTATTTTTAACAGATTATATGACCTCAAATATTTTTACAGATTCCTGAAACTAAAATATGGTTCATTACAAGAGTCGGAAATTAATCGTGATTTAGTTGTCAACTATTTAGTATATTTAAGGGAAAAAATAAAAAGTCCTAGCACAAGGAATGGACGACTCGGTTGTTTAAAACTATTTCTAGAGAATTGCGCTAGATTTGATTGGGCTAATATTTATAAAGAGCCTTTAGTATATCCTGAAGATTTTGCTAAACGAATCAAGTCACTACCAAAATTTATTCCGCCTGACGTGATCAAACAAATTGACGATAACATAATGGCACTTCCAGAACCTGTTGCTCTAATGGTAAAAGTTTTGCGACAAACGGGAATAAGGTTATCAGAACTATGTTATCTTAATTTTGACTGTATTCGTCAAGATAGCACAGGAACATGGTGGCTAAATATTTACCAATTTAAGATGAAGAAGCAACTTGCTATTCCAGTAGCCAGAGAATTAGCTTCGGATATTCAAAAACAGCAAGAGTATATCAGAAAAGAGCTAGGAAAAGACTTTGATTATTTATTTTGTTTAACCAAAAGTTATTCGTGGTTTGAAGATTATACTTATAAAAGAACTTCAGCAACAACTAGAAAAATTCCTTATAGAGAACTTCAACACTTTATTCCTATACCTAAACGAATGAGGCAAAAAGTTCTCAGAGGTTATTTAAGTCAATTAGCTAATGAAAAAGAAATTAGAGGTTCTTCAGGAGAGATTTATCCTATTCATAGATGTCACAGTTTTCGACATACACATGGAACTGAGTTAATTAATGCTGGAGTTCCTCAACATATAGTGCAGAAGCGTCTTGGTCACGAGTCACCAGAAATGACAATGTGCTATGCCCATATTCATGACGAAACAATGAAGCATGAGATGAATAAATTTTGGGATGGTAGAGTAGTCAATATTAAAGGTGAAATAATTATATCTGAAAATCCAGATTTAGATACAACTGAGATGCAATGGATTAAGAAAAACATGAAAGCTCAAACTTTGGCAGACGGTTTTTGTGCTTTACCTATTACCCAAAATTGTCCAGTCCAAGGAAGTCCATGTTTAGCTTGTCAACACTTTCGTACAACAAGAGAACATTTAGAAACTCACAAAAAACATTTAGAGTCAACTGTCAAGCTAATTGAAAATGCTAGAGACAAACAGTGGGAACGACAAGTAGAAAATAATCTTCCCATTGTTGAAAACCTAAACAATATAATCCGTGGTCTCTCACAAAAAGATGTAGTTTACGGTCACGAGAGTTATCCAAAATTAGGAGATGAAACTAATGGCTAAAGGTAATCAAGGAGGAAATCCGGAATTATTAGTGGCTGCCGCTGAGTTGAAAAAAAAGGAAGCTATTGAAAAAACAGAAAAAGCAATAGCTAAATTAAGTTCACGTGGTGAAGAAATTACTTTCAGAAGTATTGCACAACAGGCTGGTGTCTCAGTTAGCTACTTGTACAAGTACGAAGAATTAAAAGATAGAATTAAATATCTTAGAGAACAGCAAAAACAAACAGTTGTAATACCAACCCAAGAAAAACGATACCAACCAGCTTCTGATAAATCAAAAGGAGTACTGATTTATAGTATAAAAGAAGAGAACAAAAAACTTAGAGCTGAGATTGAAGGATTAAGACGGCATATTGAAGTTGTGCAAGGCAGGAACTACGAATTAGCTTCAGTTGAATCAGATAATATTCGCCTGAAAAAAAGCTTAGAATTAATTAACCAAGAGTTAGAAGATTGTCGATGCCAAATCAAAGCGTTAACCATAACAGATACTAAAGTTACACCGTTTGATAAAAAAACAGGTTCTCAGGCGCCAACGATTAATGAACAGATTAAATCTAAGTTAGCTGAACTAGGGATTACTTTAAATACAACTCTAACTAAAACAATTCAATCTAAATCTTCAGAAATTGTTTTGGCTGCCATAAAGTCTCTTGAAGAAACAATTGAGCATGGTCAACAAATTAAAAATCCAGGAGGTTGGCTAAACAAGGCAATACAAGATGGCTGGATGCCTGACGAAAAAAATCTTTCTTTATTAAAAGGAGAACGAGATATTTTTAATGAGTGGTTTAATTTAGCTAGAAAACAAGGGTTGGTAATAGCAAGTACCAAAGGTGATGATGGTCAACTAATTGTCTATACAATCCAAGGTAGACCAGTACCGTTTAAGCAGATGCTAGCTGAGTACCCCATCGAGACGCTTAAACAGAAAAAATAGTTTGTGTTGTTTACTTTGTGGAAAAATATTTCTGGATGAAAGTGTTGTGTAGTAGGCTTTGTAGACGTTGTATATCACATAATACACAAAAACTTCTCACCTTCACGGTTTGCTTTATCGATGTGTCCGCACGCTGGACATTCCTGGCTGGTGTGTTTGGGATTTACAGCAATTACATGCTTTGTTCTACAAGTATTGTTAAGATATATAAAGATATGGTACATACCCGCTTGTTGCGAAACTCAGGCGCCGCTGGGATATTGAACTGGTAGCATTGGAGAAGAAACTTTAGCATATAATATTAGAGGCTATAAACCACTATTCATGCTTCAATAGTAATTCTAAAAACTCTTGGACAGTTAAAATTTTAATTCCTCGGAACGGGTTTAACACTAATAAATCTTCATCACCAGTAATAATACACTCTACTTCACCAGCTACAGCCAATTCTAAATATTTATTGTCTTTCGGGTCTCGACATTCATTAATTTGTTCATTGACTTCAATAAATTGTGCAATTTGTATCAATTCCTCTATAAATATTTGCCGCTGAGGTAGCGTAATATACTTATCAAATTTTGGTCGCAGTAAAACCTCCTCTGCCTCTATAAAAGTATCATTAGACATCAAAATAACGCCTATTTTTTGCGCTTCGTCAAATACTTGACGAGGTTTGCTTTTGGCAGACAGCATAGCGCTAACCAAAACATTCGTGTCTAGTACAAACTTACGGATACTATTCATCTTTCAATAGAGACTCTAAAATTTCTGGTGTTAAACCTCGTCGTTCGGCCTCAGCGCTAATTTCGTCCATAGTTTGCTGGATTTTTGCAACAGCTTCCTCTCTTGTCCTGGTTGATGATTTTAATATAATCGCAATCTTGGTGTCAATTTGCTGACGTTCTTCTGGGGTTGCATTAAGATAGATCGACGCTGCATCTGACGGGACTTGGACGGTAATCTCTTGCTTATTAAGCATAGCGGTACTTCCTCAAACTTCTACTTAATTATCATAGCTTTGTTTAATATAGCTATCGGTTATCTGTATATATTAATAACGGCTATCTTCATAACCTATTCTACAAGTATTGTTAAGATATATAAAGATATGGTACATACTCGCTTGTTGCGGAACTCAGGCGCCGCTTGGACACACGCACTGGTAGCATTGGAGAGGGAACGTATGACAGCTTCTAAGAATCAAGAACAATACGAAATTCTAAAGACAGATGGGGAATGGCAAAGTATATTGACACCAGAACAGTACCGTGTGTTGAGAAAACACGGTACTGAAAGGGCTGGAACTAGTCCACTTGACAAAGAGTACGGGGAAGGTACTTACTATTGTGCCGGATGTGGGCAGGCTTTGTTCACGTCTGATACAAAGTTTAACAGCGGTACCGGATGGCCTAGTTTCTTTAAGCCAATAGAAGGTGCTATTGCGACTACTGTCGATAAGTCGTTATTTATGACGCGCGTTGAAGTACATTGCAGTCGTTGCGGTGGACATTTAGGACATGTGTTTGGTGATGGTCCCAAACCTACTGGTCAACGCTATTGTATGAATGGTGTCTCATTAAAGTTTGAACCAGCTACAAAAGCCTAATTAACAAACAAACCCGACTTATCTAACGAGTCGGGTTTTTGGTTCAATTAAAATGTGAACCGTGGTTCACAGAAGAACTTTAATCCGTAAATATTTATTTATGAATGTAACTGAAGTTACATATTACGGGGGTTTGGCGCCGTTGTTTTATGTTGTTAGGGTAAATTATATATAAGTGTTCCATTGCTCAAATAAAGATGTGTGTTAATTTCGGGCGAGAAATCTGTGGTAATCTTGAAACTGCAGAAACAAGGGAATGGCTAGTTACTAATGGTATTGGTGGTTATGCTTCGGGAACGGTAGCAGGTTTGTTAACTCGTCGTTATCACGGGTTACTAGTTGCAGCACTCAAACCTCCACTCGGTCGAACTTTGTTGCTTACGAAGCTTGATGAGACTGCTGTATATGATGACCATACTTACCCGTTACACGCAAACCGTTGGGTTTCGGGTATTGTAAGTCCACAGGGTTTTCGTCATATTGAGCGTTTTAGTCTTGAAGGTACTATTCCAACGTGGCAGTATGCTTGTGCTGATGCGCTGTTAGAAAAGCGTATTTGGATGCAGCAAGGAGAAAACACTACATATATTCAATACCATTTACGTCGCGCGACTCAACCATTGAAATTAACTTTCAAAGCGATGGTTAATTATCGCGATTATCATAGTGATACGCAAGGTAATGGTTGGCAAATGACAGTTGAGGAAATATCAGGGGGAGTGCGTGTACTAGCATATCCTGATGCGGCGCCGCTTTATTTGTTAACCGACCGTGGTAATGTATCACCAGTTCATAATTGGTATTATGGTTTTGATTATTCTGTGGAACGTTATCGAGGATTGAATGATTTTGAAGACCATCTTCATGCGGCAACGTTTCAAGTTACTCTAGAAAAAGGCGAATCAATCACATTTGTTGCTAGTACAGAAGATTTAAAGCAATACAATGGTGAAGCTGCTTTAAAGTTACGGCGCCAAAACGAGAATAAATTACTAGGACTATGGAAAAATCATAACTCTGCTTTATTTAAAGACTCTCCAGCTTGGATAAAACAATTAGTACTTGCAGCAGATCAATTTCTAGTCGAACGTCCGGCGCCTGATGAACCGTATGGTAAAAGTATAATTGCGGGTTATCCTTGGTTTGGCGATTGGGGACGCGATACCATGATAAGTCTACCAGGACTCACGCTCGTTACAGGAAAACCAGAAATTGCCCGTTTAATTTTACGTACTTTTGCTAAATATATAGATAAAGGAATGTTACCTAACCGCTTTCCTGATGCGGGTGAAGTACCTGAATATAATACTGTTGATGCGACGTTATGGTATTTTGACGCATTGCGCGCGTATCATAAAGATACCGAAGATGACGGTTTAATAGAAGAACTTTTTGGCGCCCTTGCAGATATTATCGACTGGCATTGTCGCGGAACTCGATATAATATTCATCTTGATGCTGCGGATGGGTTATTGTATGCAGGTGAAGAAGGGACGCAGTTAACATGGATGGATGCGAAAGTTAATAACGAGGTAATTACACCACGTATTGGTAAGCCAATTGAAATAAACGCACTGTGGTACAATGCTTTACGAACAATGGCTTTGTTTGCACGTCGTATAAATAAGCCACACCAAGAATATACTGCAATGGCAGACCGTACTCAATTACGATTTGCACGCTTTTGGAATTCTGAAAAAAACTATTGTTATGATGTTTTGGACACACCCAACGGTGATGATATAACACTACGTCCAAACCAACTTTTCGCTGTTTCCTTACCTGAACCTTTACTATCACAACCCCAACAACGTTCTATTGTAGATATTTGTGGGCGCCAATTACTAACTTCTTACGGTTTACGTTCCTTAAATCCCGATGATACTCATTATCATGGTAATTATGGAGGTAATCAGTATCAACGAGATAATGCATATCACCAAGGTACAACTTGGGGATGGTTGTTAGGTACATTTATATCAGCACACTTGCGCGTGTATGGAAACCGTGCAGCTGCTCGCGAATTTCTAGAACCAATGGCAAATCATGTTTGTAATCATGGTATTGGTAGTTTAAGCGAAATCTTTGACGGTGAGGCGCCTTTTACTCCCCGTGGATGTATTGCCCAAGCTTGGACAGTTGCAGAAGTTCTACGACTATGGCTAGCAACTCATAACCCCTAACTCAGCACTCAGCACTAGATATAATACATTGTATTTTCTTGTCGTAAGGTATCTCGCTGTTGACATAAATCTTGTATTGTGTATTGCTGGAAAAAAGCTTTTATCGTTTCGTCTGCTTGTAACCATATTTCATTGATTACCATTTTTTCTGGAGCTAAATTCGCAGATTCTCCTTCAGTTGGTTTTCTTTCACCGTCTATAACTGCGATTACTTCTTGTACATATATCTGTCTGGGTTCTTTGACTAATATATAACCCCCTTTGGCGCCACGCACGCTTTTGACAATCCCCTCACGACGCAAAGTTGAAAGAATTTGCTCTAAATATCGCTCTGGTAAAGAGTGACGAGCAGCTATTTCACTAATTTTTAAAGATTTTTCGATACTATAGCAGTCTGCTAGCTCTATTAATGCTAGTAATGCGTACTCAACTCTAGAAGATAATTCCACAAAAGTCTGTCTGTTAGGTGTTCCATATTAATATAATACGGTTATCCGATAAAGATTAAGTGTCTTACACCCATTATCCTTAAAAAAATGTGTTACATCTCACTTAAAAATAAATCATCTGTAAATTGATAGACTTACAGTATTTTGAGGTAAAATTGATGATAATCGTTTAACGGCATCCTGAATATGAAATCTTTAACAAAGCAGAACCCGGTGTCACTACGCCCACGACAATTCGAGAAACGAACTTTTTTACCGCAAGAAGCAGATTTTTTATGGAAATTAGAAAGCGGTGTTGTACGAACTGTGACATGGTTGGAAGATGGTACAATTGTGACTTTAGGTATTTGGGGTAAAGGAGATACAGTTGGTCATGCATTTTCTGCGAATGAACCATATCAAATTGAATGCATAACAAAAGTTGAAGCAGTAGCTATTCCCATAGAAAACTGGCAACCATTTGTGGATGTATTATACGAAAATCTTCAACAAGCTAAAGAGCTAATGATAATTCGCAGCTACAAGACGGTAGAGATGATGGTAATAAAATTACTAATATGGTTGTCTCAAAAATTTGGTCGTGAAGTAGAAACAGGAAGATTAATTGATTTACGTTTGACACATCAAGATATAGCAGAAATTCTTGGCACAACTCGTGTCACCGTAACGCGCGTTATGACACAATTAGAAGAGCAAAATTGCATTCAGCGTTTACCCTTACATCTCACAATAGTACAAGTACAAGATATGTGGCACTATGAAATATAATCAATTAATCAAATCTTCACTATCCGACTCAGGACTTGCATCAACAAGCTCATATAAACCTAATTGCTCTAAATACTTTAAACTCGAATAAACTTGCTGTAACTCTGCCCATATTTCCAATTCAAACAACCCATCATTATAAATATCATCAGCTAAAAGCGCGCTCACAATATTAACTGTCAAGCAAAAATTAGAAACTAACTCTGATATAATTGGCTTATACTGATATCTTTTTAGCTGGTATGTTTTTAGAATACCTAACTTTAATTTTAATCTAATTGTATTATGATTTGCTATTTTTGTTGATTGAGTAGATTTACTATTATATATATATTCATGCCAATATTAAACCAACCATCGCTATAGGTGCCACTTCTTAAAGACGCAGCAGTAATATTAACTGTTAAACCATAACGTGATGTTAATCTAGATATTACATGTTGTTTATGGTACTTTGCTGGTAATATTATTTGGGTTTGAATTGGTGCTTCCATAATGAACCACCAAGAAGACACAGTAGATAATAATGGTAAGGTGGGCATTGCCCACCCTACTGCGCTCAGAATGACAATGTAGATTTTTACCAATCAGCTAATTGATTATCGTCCCAAATTTCTAAATTTAAACTGCGAAGGTAAGAAAGACCGTTATCTATTTGCTCATTGGTTCCTTGCAATTCTAAATCGAACCAACCATCACCAACTGCATTTCCTCCGAGAATAGCTGCTCTGATATTAACAACTAAACCATTATCAGAAACTAATTTAGAAATGACAGGTTCTTGATGGTAGTCTCTGGAAATTCTAACACGAATTCGTTTCGGTGCCTGAACACTGAGAGTATTATTAGAATCAATTGCCATTTTGATTACTCCTACTCGACTTCTTTAATGGTAGTTTTCTTTTCGAGAATATCCTTCAACACTAAAGTCACTAACGCTAATAGCCCTAAAATTACTGCTGCTGAATATGCTGCCTCGGTTTGATACTGTTTATAAGCTTCTTCTACAAATAAAGGTAAGCTTTGAGTTTTACCCGCGACGTTTCCCGACACAACCGAGACAGCGCCAAATTCACCCATTGCCCTTGCATTTGTTAATAGTAAACCATATAATAAACCCCAACGTACATTTGGTAAGGTAACACGCCAAAATATTTGCCAATCTTTGGCGCCTAATGTTCTGGCAGCTTCTTCTTGGTCGTGTCCTAATTCTTCTAAAACTGGTATAACTTCGCGCGCGACAAATGGCATACTTATAAACGCCGTTGCTATTACCATCCCCGGGAACGCAAAGACTATTCTAAAATTATGGTCTATAAGCCACTGACCAAACCATCCATTACGCCCATAAAGCAGTACAATCATTAATCCTGCTACGACTGGCGAAATCGAAAATGGTAGGTCAATAATACTGAGTATAAAAGCACGACCTGGGAAGTTATTGTTACGAGTCAAAGCCCAAGCTGCACATAATCCAAATACAGTATTTATTGGTACAGAGACTAATGCTAGTAATAGAGTTAACCAAGCAGCATGAATAAAATCTGGTTCGGTAAGGTTCGACAGAAACGGTCCAATACCTTTTCTAAAAGCAAAGAAAAACACATTAGCTGCAGGAATATACAATACTAATCCTAAATATAGTAAAGTTATTCCTATTAATATTTTAGGTGCCAAACCACCTTTTCTTTGAGACAAATTACTTCTGGTCATAGCGTCTTCCCCAAGCTTGTAAAAGATTAATTCCGATGAGTAATACCAACGAAATAACTAGCAGCACCACGCCAATAACCGTTGCACCTGCATAATCATACTGTTCGAGCCTTTGAAAAATAAGTACTGGTGCAATTAAATCTCTAAAAGGTGTGTTAGAAGCAATAATAACTGTTGAGCCAAACTCACCTACCGCACGCGCAAAACCTAAAGCAACTCCAGTTAAAATAGCTGGAAACAAAGGAGGTAAAATAACTCGCCAAAAAGTTTCAAACTCACTGGCGCCTAGTGACCAAGCTGCTTGTTCAACCTCACTCTCCATTTCTTGCAGCACTGGTTGCACTGTTCGCACAACAAACGGTAGGGATATTAATGTCATTGCCACTCCTACCCCTAAACGGGTAAAAGATATCCTAATACCAAATGGTGCAAATAGTGAACCAATCCAACCATTCTGACTATATACTGTTGACAGCGTTAAACCTGCTACAGCAGTTGGTAACGCAAACGGTATATCTACTGAAGCATCAACTATTCTTTTTAACGGGAAATCATAGCGAACTAATACCCAAGCAACTAGAGTTCCAAATACTCCATTTACTAATGCACTCAGAAAAGATGTAGTAAAAGTTACATCATAAGCAGATAATGCGATTGGACTTGTTGCGATTTTCCAGAACTCAGAAGGAGGTACCGTAGCTGCTTTAAAAAACATAGCTACTATTGGCACAAATAACATCAATGTTAGATATACTGCCGTTACTACCCAAGTTACATGAATTTTGGGTAACTGCGATAGCAACCCTTTCCCATTGGGTGCTTTCCTAGGATTGGCCTGACGATACGAAGAAGGTGGAGATGATATAGCCATAGAATTTAAGTGATGAGTGATGAGTGATGAGTGCTGAGTACTGAGTAGTGAGTGCTGAGTGATGAGTGATAAGTTGCGCTAACGATTTATTTGTAAGGTTACTATTCCTAACTCATAACTTCTAACATCAAACTCAGCACTCAGCACTCAGCACTTTTAACTCTTATCTTGCTTTTGAGCGCATTTGGTCGAAAATGGCGCCGTCTTCAAAGAATTTTTTCTGAACTTCGTTCCATCCACCAAAGTTTTCTACTGTACTCAAGGTTTGTACGCTGGGAAATTTAGCTTTAACTTCTTTGGTTTGTGCGACTGTTTCATCAGTTGGACGGAAACCAACTTTGGCAAATTCTTGCTGTGCTTCTGGTGTAAATAGATATTTGGTAAACGCTTCTACAACCTCGCGGTTCCCGTGTTTGTCAACGTTTTTGTCTACTACTGCTATAGGGTTATCGATGGATATATTTACATCCGGAATAATGTAGTTAACTTGTTCTCCTTTTTGTTTTGCAAGAATAACTTCGTTTTCGTAGTTAATAAGAGCATCACCTTGCTGTTGTTTAAAAAATGCGTCACTTGCTTCACGAGCATCTCTAGTTAATATTGGTACATTCTTTGTATAAACTGTAGTTACAAAGTCTAGAGCTTTTTTCTCGTCTCCACCTGTTTTAATTACAGAATTCCACAGTGCTAAGAAATTCCAGCGCGCGACTCCTGATGTTTTGGGGTCTGCGGTAATCACTTTTACTCCGTCTCTAGCTAAATCTGCCCATGTCTTAATATTTTTAGGATTACCAGGACGAGTAACCAATGCTCCTACTGATTTGGAAACAATACCGTTATTAGGAAATTCTTTCTCCCATCCAGGTTGTATTAACCCAGCTTTTTCGATTCTTTGCGTATCCAGTGCCAGTGCTAAATGAACTATATCAGCTTCAAGCCCATCTATTACAGCCCGCGTTTGTGAACCTGAGCCACCATAGCTTGTTCTAAAGTTAACGTTCTGATTTTTTTCTTGCTTCCACTTTTCTACAAATTTCGGAATAATTGCTTCGTGAGCAGCTTTAGTCACAGCAAACGATACCAATGTAACGTCTACATCTTTGCTATTTGCTGCTACTGGACTTGTACCACCAGCAGGCGCCGAGGCTTCACTACCTCCACCCCCAGCACAAGCGGCAACTGTCAAGCTCAAAAATGCCCCTACCAAAAATAATGATAAAAACCCTTTGACTGAGCTTACCTTAAACCTAAATGGGACTTGTTTTAATACGTTCTGCCAAGCTGAGTAAAAGCGGCGCCATAAGTTCATCAAAGTTTACTCCTTAATCTACTATTTTCTGATAGGGTATTTGTAATATATGTCTATGGTCATAGATTACACATAACAGGATAAAAACGCAATAGGAAATCTACACATAGTTTATCGAATAAATGTGGATTTGATAATAAAGCCTATTCCACAAGGGTTTTGTCGGCGCCGGAATCTGTAAAAATCACAAATACCTCAACAAAGCAACAATCTATTCTCCCAAAAGTTAGTCCCCTTTTAACATCAATGCCTGGGAGAATTTTCAACAAATGGCAACCAAGCGTTTGCAGTGCAAAAATATGAAGCTTGATACAATTTCAGATAAAACAAAAAAAGCCAGCTCCGACAAAGTGCGGGAACATCTAGCAAACGAACGTACATACTTAGCATGGATGCGAAGTGCAATATCATTAATCGGATTTGGTGTTGTAATAGTGCGTTTACGAGTCTTGCGTCCTCCCCTCACACCACAACCACCTGGCAACGCTTGGAAGCTAGGTTTAGCATTCTCAGTAGTCGGTTTGCTAACAGTATTGCTTTCAACTCAGCATTATCTCGCAATTCGTAATGATATAGACGCAGATACTTATGAACCTGGCAGCAGATGGGTAATTCTTTCTAGCATGACAATTTTGCTTTTAGGACTAGGAGTTATTTATTACTTCTTTACTCTCCCCGTGGAAAACCTGAATACTTTTGTCGTTGAATAATCACATAACATCCCGTAGAGACGTTACATGTAACGTCTCTACAAAAAATATTTAGATACACAAATATAAATATTATTGATAATAAACTTCAGAAAAGTTGATAATATAATCTATTGGTTTAACTTTCCTTAACTATGTTATATAACCATAACATTGTAATGAGTAGCTTGACTTAAGGCGGTTACACTAAGTTAAGTAAGCTGCTATTTTTTTGACTTAGATAAAACAAATCTGTTTACTTGCGTTTATTGTAGTTACAGTCAATACATATGTTACAAATAAAAAGCTCGCTACATTAACTTGTAACAAAAAAATCCCCAGTCACCGCATGAGGCAACTAGGATTTACAGTAACAGCAAAATTAAGCCCTTGACCTGAATAGCTGACAAATCATAAAAATGAAAAGAGTCACTTCCTAGCATTTTCTAATCAGGAAGCATTTACCCATGATGATGCTAAAAACCGAATCAATGACCGCCGAAATCAAAACTTGCTTAGATGCCATTACAGAATGTCAAAAAGCTTGTATCGAAAGCATGGCTTATTGCATGTCTAAAGGTGGTAAGTATATAGATGTGAGTGTGATGAGTACAATGCGCGATTGTGCCGAAATGTGCATGATGTGCGCGACTATGATGAGGGGTAGTTCAGAATTTGTTCAACGTACTTGTATGCTGTGCTACCAAACATGTGAAAAGTGTATAGCAGCTTGTGAAAATTGGAGCGATGATAAAAAAATAATGGATTGTATAATCGCTTGCCGCAAGTGTGCCCAATACTGTAAAGTTATCAGCACAGTATCCCCAAATTAAATCAATCCACAATTATTTTATCATCTTGTGGAACAGGCATCCCTGCCTGTTCCAAAATTGTGCTGTTTACATAAATATCAACTAAATTTATTAACTTAATTATAAAAAGTGTTTGATTTGGTAAATAAAATCTATTAAATTAGATTTATTCGGTTTTTAGCATCCCATATTTTAATCCCCCCTAGCCCCCCTTAATAAGGGGGGAACAAGAGAAAACAAAACAATTATCTTAGCGCATAATAACAACAAATCTTAGCGCATAATAACAACAAATCTTAGCCCCCCTTATTAAGGGGGGTTGGGGGGATCAAACACCAACAGTCTCAGCTTTCACCTTATCCAGCGCAACAAATTCTACATCTGGTAAATCTTTAAACAACACAGTACTAAGATAACGCTCACCAAAGCTAGGTTGTACTAATACAATCAAACGTCCTGCGTTTTCTTTACGTTTACCAACTTGAATAGCTGCATATAGTGCGGCGCCTGCGGAAATACCCGATAACAAACCTTCTTCTGAAGCTAAACGACGACTCAAGTTAATCGCGTCTTCATCTTTAACTTGAATAACTTCGTCAATTAATTCTAAACGTAACACTGGAGGAATAAATCCGGCGCCTATTCCTTGAATTTTATGCGCTCCTGGTTTACCACCAGATAAAACAGGACTACTATCTGGTTCAACGGCAATTACTTGAAAATCAGGTTTTTTAGCTTTGATTATTTCTGCTACACCTGTAATTGTTCCACCTGTGCCAACTCCAGCAATTAAAATATCTATCTTGCCATCTGTATCTTCCCAAAGTTCTTCGGCAGTAGTTTCACGATGAACTTTTGGGTTGGCAGGGTTTGCAAACTGTTGCAGCATGAAGGCATTAGGTACAGTGGTAACTATTTCCTCTGCTCTACGAATAGCACCCTTCATTCCCTCACTTCCTGGAGTTAGTTCCAACTGGGCGCCGTATGCTTTAAGCATTGCCCGTCTTTCTAAACTCATTGTTTCAGGCATTGTCAAAATTAACTTATATCCTTTAGCAGCAGCTACCATCGCTAGAGCAATACCCGTATTACCTGAAGTCGGTTCGACTAATATTGTTTTTCCTGGTTGAATTCGTTTAGCTTGTTCAGCTTGTTCAACCATACTTACACCAATACGGTCTTTTACCGAAGCTGCTGGATTCATTCCTTCGAGCTTAACTACTATATCAGCAAGGCACCCTTCTGCTTGTGGAATGCGATTTAATCGCACTAAAGGTGTTTTCCCAATTAATTCTGTGACGTTGTTAGCAATTCGCATACCGTTATTAAATAGTAGACTTACTTACCTGATATCTATCATATTACGGTATACCTATAGATATTGTTGGGTTTGTTTAAATAATTTAGTAAACGAGTTTCCAGCTAACCATGCCTAAAATTACGTATATTACAGATTTCAAGACTCGTTGAGGTATAAGCTGACAAAGCTTGGCGCCTATAATTACTCCTGGAACAGTACCTAACCAAATTGGTAAAACAATATTCCAATCAACTGTTCCTAAAAGAATATGTCCAAAAGAGGTAAAAGATAGTAAAATAGCTGCTTGTGCTAAATCGGTACCAACTAACTTTTGAGGGTTTAGACGGAAGAAGCCAATTAGTGCCATCACAAACAGTGAACCAGATGACACGCTAGTCATTCCCACCATACACCCTAAGATTGCTCCTAAGACTAAAGCCTGAATTTTGCCTTTTACAGTGTTCAAGTCGAAATAAGGTAAGGATGGCGCCTGCCACTCAGGTATAAATAGCTTCAGTAATAATTGCCCGAATCCTAACACCGTTACAACCAGAATCATAAATCCAATCATACGAAGCATAATTGAATCTAAATTCATTCCGGTTCGCTCTAGGTAATATAAAATACCGACACCAAAAAGTGAGCCTGGAACGCTTCCTAATGCCAACCACTTGACAATCTGACAATCGAGAGTTTGTTGCTGCCAATGTTTAAAACCTCCGACAACCTTCATCAGAGTTGCAGCGACAACATCAGAACTTATGGCAACAGCAGGTGGAACTTGAAAAACAAAAATCAGCATCGGAGTAATAAGTGAGGCTCCACCAATTCCCGTTAGTCCTACAGTAATGCCGATAATAAAGCTAAGAAAGGGTAATAATACTAAATCCATTTTTTTAATTCGGGACTACGGAAATAAATTTGGTACGTCAAGAATCTTGAAATAAAATAGCGCGCCAATGATTAGTGTGTAAACAGTTGACGAAGCTAAACCCGTTAATAACTCTTTTCTGAAATTACGCTCAGTTGGTTGGTTCTGAAACACGTCCATAACCCCTGCTTGCATCAACACAATCCCCAAAACATTGGAAATCCAATATCCTACTATCGAACAAGGTATTAGCAACCTAGCATCGAATAAACTACACAAATACCCAAAACCGTAAGCAACAGGCATATTGAAAAATAAATCATTCCACCACGACAACGGTGAAAGCAAATACCCTATGACCAGAAAAAAACCGCCTCTAATCTTTTTCAAAATGGCGGTAATGCTAGTACTGTTATCTTCAGCTTCTAGTACGGCTGTTTGTGCTATGTCTTTGTCTAGGCTTAAATCGCTGTTGGCGCCTTGAGTATTTTTCATATGGTACTTATTTCCGATTGTCTTACCGTAGTTTAATACAAGTTGCAAAAAAAATCTATTCGTAAATACACAAAACCGATAGGCAAAATGGTGTATTAAATAAAACTTATTTTTCCCTAGTGCCAGAAGGCAGAAGCAAAGAAACCTGATTCGACAAGCATTTTAACTTTTTATAACTGGATAGTTATTTTAGCTACGCTGCACTAGTAGTCTGTGTCATAAGTTTTGCTATGTTGGTGCCTGTCGTAGGGTGGGCACTGCCCACCATACAACTCTCCAAAACTTATGACATGAGCCACTAGTATATTTGAATACATTTTGTTGAATTATACTAAGCTATACAAGCATAACCAGAGTACAAATATAATTAAATTCATCAATTTTTATTAGTAAATTTTTATACAAATATGACCATTTAGACATAAAAATTGGTAGTTAAGCGAGAATTTTCTCAAATGCTTTACAAATTTTGCTTTGAAAGCGCTGCCGATGCTTGAGCATAAGGAAAGGTCGAACAATTTCGGCGCCTTTAGATTGACCATCGCGATTATCAATTATACTAACCGCACGGAGTGTATCTAACTTGAGTTCTTTTTTCACCATTAGCTCAGAAATAGCTCCGGCGCCTACACCGCTTTCGACGACTGCTTTCACCATTTCGCCACTATTGAGAACGGATATTATATTCAGTTGTGAAAAATCAATACCCCAGTTGACGAGTGCATATTCAAACCATTGCTGAGTACCAGAGCCAGGTTCGCGCATTATCCAACCTGTATGGGTGATTTCTCGAAGACTTACTTCTGGATGCTCAAACCAAGGATGTAATCTACCGACAACAATAAGTAGCTTGTCAGTTCCAATAGTCTCTTCTTCCAAAGCACTTTTGTGTTGTGGTTGCACTTCTGCTTCGACTAAACCCAAGTCAAACTCCCCCTGAACAGTTCCAGCAATGATTGTATCTGCATTATTCAAAATGCATCGAATGGAGATGCCCGGATATATACTTTGGAACAAACTAATTTTCTCAGGTAGCCAGTAATTACCTATCGTTAGACTTGCTCCCAGTTTAAGTTCGCCTCGCTGTAACCCGTTCAATTCGCGTAAACCGCGCTCAGTCAAATTTACTTGGTCTAAAATTTTGCGCGCTTCTACCTGTAGCAGTTCTCCAGCTTCAGTAATTTCTATATGGCGCCCAATTCGATGAAACAGTTTGACAGCATACGCCTCTTCTAAACTTTGAATTGCTGCACTCACCGCAGGTTGTGTAACATAAAGCGCTTCTGCTGCGCGAGTAAAATGCAAATGTTCCGCGACTGCTAAGAAAATTCGCAACTGGTCTAATGTCATTCCTGCCATTTACGCATTCCCACTATTTAATAACTTCATTCAATAACTTCTGCTTATTGATTTAAAAAAAAAGAGTATTTGCTCCTAAAACTCTTGAGAGATAAATTTAAACCATAGGTCAAAAAGTCGAGCCTATACGCAAGTCACTCGATACACAAGATAAATCTCACGCTTGTCGATTGGCTTACCGTATTAATTCTTTAAACCAGATTGTACCGCAGTTTGTAGGTTGGGTGGAGGAACGGAACCCAACAAATTGTCCATGTTTTTGATGTTGGGTTCCGTTCCTCCAACACCACTTGCTACAACCGGGGGAACCCCGGCAACGCAGTGGCTCCCTAACCTACAGTTAAAAATACAATGGAAGAATTAATTGCATCATTTGTAACAGGATTCACAGCATTTACCGCAACCAATCTCGATGATTTAGTGATTTTAACATTGTTTTTTTCACAGGTAAATTCTACTTTTCATCGTCGGCACATTGTTATCGGTCAATATCTAGGATTCACGCTCTTAGTTATTGTGAGTATTCCTGGTTTTTTTGGTGGATTAATTTTACCTGACCGTTGGATTGGACTATTAGGACTGGCGCCAATCGCAATTGGTTTAAATCAATGGATGAATAAACAAAATGATGATTTTGAGGAAGAAAATAACAATTCAGAAGAATCTCAATCATCTTTGGTTCTTCATTACTTTTTATGCTGAAGGAGTATAAAAAAAAGCTTCAAACCTTTACTAGGGAAGGATAACAGCCGTTAGTCTTAACGTTCGAGCCTTCGCGTGAAATTTTAGACTCTAATTGCTTGGAAGCCTTGATTTTAAAGGAAAGCTCTGAATTTTATTTTTAAGTTCAGCATAACACCTACGGAAGAGCCTCATCTTTTTTCAGTAGTGTTCTTTCTCCCCAAGTTTATAGCGTTGCAGCAATTACTGTTGCCAATGGCAGTGATAACATAAGTATTTATGTTCCGTTGTTTGCAAACACCGAATTCGGCGCGCTACCAATAATTGTAGGTGTATTCTTTACATTAGTAGGAGTTTGGTGCTATGCCAGCTACCTAATGACCAAACAAGAACTAATTGCGAATACTCTCACTAATTACGGTAGTCATCTTGTGCCGTTTGTATTAGTTGGACTCGGTGTATATATTATTTTAGAAAGTCACGCTTTATCACCACTAGCTCTGTTGGCAAGTAGTATTTGTCTAGTGGGAATAGTCAAAAAAACAGCAACACCAGAGATAGAGGAAAATTGATATGAAATTAAAAAGTGTTTTAGTCGTCTTGCTCATTTTGATAAATTTGATATTTGCTCAACCATCTTGGGCTAGCAAAGCTAAATTAACTCAAACTCCTGAATATACTGAGGTGACAGAATCTCTGAATCAGTTACTACAAGCTAAAACGGCGCCTCAAGAAAATTCAGAATACACACCTACAGAAATTGAGCAAAAAATAGGTCAACTACAATTACAAAAATACATTCTCGAAACAGCATCACATCCTGCTCAATGTCGTAACGAAACAGGCAACACCCTAGCAATATATGCTCACAAAGGTAAAAAAGCACCTACTCTCTTTTATTTAGGAAACGGCAAATATACAGATGATGATTGGAGTTGTGATGGCGTTTACCTACCAAGCGGTGCCAAACTAGCGAATGCAACAAGTTTGGGAATTGAAAAGCTAACAGAAGCACAAGCGCTCAAAATTACACCGGGAACACAGTTAGTTATATCCACGAATCCTCAAACTGGAGCATACGAATTAAATGTTAGCCCAGCAAAAGTATTTAAAGCAGGGGATCAAGCAGTTGAGAACAGTTGGTCAATTCCTAACTTATCTGTCTCCGATATTAGTACACAAGTTCCAAATGCACCAATTGACGATTAATGCACCTGTTTTATAAGTTTCCTTCGTTGGAGCTATAAACGAGCGTTTCTAGGTCTAACTGAAGGATTATCATCATGGCTGTGACAGAAGCCATACTTACGAACGTAATTTGGTTTCTGTCATTTTTCCACAAATTTTGAAGCGGTTGATGTAAAATATGTTAATATCAAACGTTTTGCTCAATAGCAAAAGTGCTAAATTAGCAAATAAATATATTAGAAACTGCATAGAAACCGGGTTTTTTTGTATATTATAAAATTTAACTTTTCGACACTGATATTAGTAAAACTTCCAAGATTTGATATTTAGATAAAATTTAATTATCAAGGAGTAAAACTTGAATATTCTGGAATTTTCTTTGTTGGTTTGGGTTGGTTCATTTACTGCTGGTTTGATAGGCGCCTTAACAGGACTAGGTGGTGGAGTTGTAATTGTTCCGTTACTAACATCAGTATTTGGAGTTGATATTCGCTATGCTGTAGGTGCCTCACTGGTGTCAGTCATTGCAACATCATTAGGCGCCGCATCTACATACATCAAAAAAGGCTACACTAATTTAAGATTAGGAATGTTTCTGGAAGTAGCTACAACGTTTGGCGCCATACTGGGAGCTTTAATAGCTACTTTTGTCTCCGTAAAAGCATTAACTATTGTATTGGCAATTATTTTACTTTACTCTGCTTATCTTTCACAGCAACCCAAACTCGAAAATCCAGAAAACGACTTATCTAACCCAGTCGCAGAATATTTACAACTTAACGGAACTTACCCAACACCGGATGGACTAATGTCTTATCAAGTCAACTCCGTTACGGGTGGCTTTAGCGTTATGTTTGTTGCAGGTATAATTTCTGGTTTACTTGGCATTGGTTCGGGTGCGTTCAAAGTATTGGCAATGGACCAAGTAATGCGTATCCCATTCAAAGTATCAACAACCACAAGTAATTTTATGATAAGTGTAACCGCAGCAGCATCTGCGGGAGTTTACCTGGCGCGCGGATATATTGACCCAGGATTATCAATGCCAGTAATGCTGGGTGTTTTACCTGGTGCTTTTTTAGGCGCCAGAGTGTTAGTAGGTGCAAAGACTCAAGTTTTAAGAATAGTCTTTAGCTTTGTATTAGTAGCAATGGCTTTAAAAATGGTATACAACAGTCTGGTTGGGGTGTAAAAAATGGATAACTTAGATTTAAATACTAGCTGGTTTTCGTCAACATCAGAAGAAATAGGTACACTACAGCTACAACCAGAAGAACAAGACAGTGACATTGCTGCATTACAAAAACAGCAAACCATTAAAATTGAGAAACCAGAAAGCGAGCAAAAATTAGAAGCTTTGCTGAGTAACTTACTAAAATATGGTGTTCTACTAGCCAGTGCAGTAGTATTATTTGGCGGTATAATTTATTTGGTAAACTACGGCTCTGAAACTATTACATACCGCTTCTTTTACGGAGAGCCAGAAAGATTATGTTCTCCAGTAGGTATAATAAAAGCAGTATTAGATGGTTACAGCGATGCCGTAATTCAGCTTGGCTTACTAATACTAGTATCCATACCGGTTATCCGAGTAGTAATTTCTTTATTCACCTTCCTAAAACTACGAGACTTTACTTACTTCTTCATATCCTTACTCGTTTTAGGCGCCTTAACATATAGCCTAATAATAGCCCCCTAAATCTTGTGAAACTGTCTTGTGGAGCAGGCATCCCTGCCTGCTCCCCCTCTTATTTCATAAACTGACCAACATCAAACTTCAAATCACCACCATTAACAATCTTCGGCAACTGACCATCCCACTTATCAACAGTTTGCTTCCGAATAATATCAGGCGTTAAATTCTCTTTTATCAACCTTTGTGCTTCCGCTTCACCCCTAGCCAAATTTACCTTAGCTTCAGCTTCCTTAATAGCCTTAAGTGCAACATAGTCTGCGCGCTTTGCATCTTGTTCAGCAACTTGTTTCGCTTCAACAGCATCCATAAACCTATCAGAAAAATGAACATGCACAAGCGAAATATCATCAACATTAATGTGATAACTAGTTAGTCGTGTAGTTAACAACTCATCAACACCAGCTTTCACCTCACTACGCTTAGTAATTATTTCCTCCGCAGTATACTGTGCCATTACAGCCTTTAACACCTCTTCAACCGCAGGATTAATAATTTTATCAATAATTTGAACTTCATCACCTATCTGTTGATAGATGATATTCACCTCTTCTGGTACTATGTGCCAATTCAAAGCTACATCAGTATATACTTCCTGCAAATCCTTTGAAGATGCTTCAGCGGATATTTCTTGCTTTTCAACTCGGACGCTCAAATTTTTAACAGTATTAACCAGAGGAATAATAAAATGAATACCTTCAGAAAGAATCTTATCTTCAACTCGCCCAAAATACATTAGTACTCCCCGCTCCCCAGCTTGAACAAAAGCAAAGGGGAAAAAAATTATACCTATCAACGCCAAAGTCAAAATTATTCTAATTGTTTTGTTAAAAGTCTTCTTATTATGCATAATCAACATCTTTAAGCGAATATCAAGATTCCATGACAATAATCTAAAGTTAGCAACTGTAGCTTCTTAATGTTAAGAAATATGTCGATAAGTTTAAATACCCATTTACATTATCGAATGAGGTAAATTTAATAATTTTATAATCACAGCAACAATCAATAATCGTTTATTTACAAGGGCTGTCTCCTTAGAATATACGATATATACAACTTCTTTACAATTTTTATAGATTTGCCAAATCCCCACTTATCAAGTAGGGTTTATAAATTTATAAATTTGGCAACCTTAAGACCTATTGATTTCTCAGATACAACGTTTTAACGTACTACTTATGAGCCACGAACACTAACAGTTTGTTTTTGTGCAGGAAATAAAGCCATGATGATTACAGAAAAAGTAATTTCCGAAATCGAAGCTTGTAAACAAGTATGTGTCGAATGCCAAGACACTTGTATTGAAACTCTCAACTATTGCAAATCGGTTGACAGGAAGTCGATGAATATGAGCTTGATGTGTATGATGCGTGACTGCGCTGAGATGTGCATGATGTGCGTTAATTTGATTGTAGATGGTTCAGAATTTATGGGTCGCACCTGCCAATTATGTGCGGAGATGTGCATTAGTACTGCTATAGCTTGCGAAGCTGTGGGTAATGATGCGAAACTTCAACACTGTGCTAATATTTGTCGTCAGTGCGCTGAGTCTTGTAAAATTATGTGTTTTAAATCAAGTTCTTACTTCCGTAGAGAAAATAATCTATCTTTAGATAGTTTAAATATTTAATATTATTAAATTCTTTGGAATCTTTTTGTTTGGGACAGGCAGGGATGCCTGTTCCACAATCTGGTTCTACAATCTGGTTCTACAATTTGGTTCTACAATTTGGTTCTACAATTTGGTTCTACAATTTGGTTCTACAATTTGGTTTTGGAAAGTAAAGCTGCTGTGCGGGCTGGGGTTAAATCTTGGACGTTGCAAAAAACAACTTCGGCGCCTGCATTTATTAATAATTCTGCATAAGCTTCGCGTCGTGAGGGTGTTTTTTGGACATGAGGTGGTAGTACACCAACACCAATAAACTTGCGCTGTGGTTCAAGTTCTCTTGCTTTAATAACGGTATACATATCAGCTACTGTGTCACCTACATATATAACGGTGTTACTCGTATTGCTTTGTTCGGCTTCTAAGCGCCTAACTGTATCAAATAATCCTTTAGGGTCTGGTTTACCTGGTGCGTCTTCCATTGCTAATAGTACAGGTGCTTTTAAACCAAGCCGTTTTTCTAACACATAATTTGCCGAACCACGAGTCGCGCCGCTAAAAAATCCCCATAAAATACCAGATGACGTTAAATGTTCTAAATATGTGGGATGCAGTAACAATGGCTCATCACAAATATAGCCATTCCAGTTGTCAGGGTCTGTACCTCTGTAACGCGACTGAAAAAATGCTACTATTGTTTGATAGTCTAATTGGACTTGATGACGGTGTTTTCCTTGAGCTTCAAAGTGTCGAAATACTAACTCCTGTGAAGCTTCCCAATCATTATTCCAAATGCCTTCCGATTTAAGTTTATCAATATCTACTGGTGTTGGACGATACGCAAAATCTGTAAAATGCTCGACAGTATCAGCTAAGGCACGACGGTAGGAACCACCAACATCGCGGATAACGCCATCGATATCAAAAACAATAATAGCGTTTACTGGGGATTGTTCAGTCATGGAATGTGAGTCGCGTTCAAAAGTTCCTGAACTACTTTATCTTAATTTTTTAGCTGTGCGAGTCTAATTCTTTATAATGATTTGCTCAAGTGGTGAATTATTAAGTTAAAATAGGCAATCGTCTGTCTGATTGATTGTAAAGTTCGCCCGGATGCGTCCCGGAGGTGTGATTGTCCAAATTTCTCTTAAAGATTCTCTGGTTAGATGAGAATGTAGCCCTAGCAGTTGACCAAATTGTGGGCAAAGGCACGAGTCCCTTGACAAAGTACTTCTTTTGGCCCAGAAATGATGCCTGGGAAGAACTAAAAAAAGAACTAGAGTCTAAACACTGGATTACAGATGTAGATAGAGTCGAGTTACTCAACAAAGCTACAGAAGTAATTAACTACTGGCAAGAAGAAGGCAAAAATCGACCTATGGGTGAAGCTCAGTTGAAATTTCCTGAAGTCACCTTCACTGGTAGCGCTTGATATAAGGCCGTTTCCTGAAACGTTTGTAGAGACGCGATTTATCGCGTCTTTACATCATCGCGTCTCTACATCTAATGGGAAATATCTAATTCCCAAATTTTAATTGTTTTATCCTTACTACCACTAACGATAGTTTGTGTCTCAAAGTTAGCAATGGCAACGCTTGTAACAGAATCTGTATGACCTGAAAGGGTGATTACTTCTTCAGTGTTGCTAACTTGCCACAGCTTAACTGTTTTATCTTTACTAGCGCTTATTAATATTTTTCCATCAGAACTAAATACTAGTGCTGTAATTGACCAAGAATGTCCTGTAAGTGTAGCGAATTCTTCACCAGTATCTACATTCCATAGTTTGATGGTGTTATCATCGCTACCTGTAGCTAAAATTTTCCCATCTGGACTAAATGCTACGGCAGTAACCGCCCATGTATGACTCGATAATATATTAGATAGTGAATATAGTAATAAAGAATCGGCGCCATTTTTCCACAAGCGAACTGTTTTATCAAAGCTTGCACTAGCTAAATTACCATCTGCACTAAATGTGACTGCACTGACTTGAAGCTTATGTCCAGTTAGTACACCAAATTCTTTACCTGTAATCACATCCCAAAATCTAATCGTTTTATCCCAGCTTCCACTAGCCAATATCTCTCCATTTGGATGAAATGCCACTGACTTAACGACATGTTGATGTCCTACCAAGGTATAAATTTCTTTATAATCTTGATTCCATAATTTGATGGTTTTATCATCGCTACCTGTTGCCAATATTTGAGCATCAGGACTAAATGCTACTGATGTAACTGGTTTATTATGACCGTGAAGTGTATGTAATAATTGTTGTGTTTTCAGTTGTGTTTTACAATCCCATATACATACATCTTTGTTACTATGGGTACTCGCAATAATATTCTTATCCAAACAAACTGCAACTGCGTTTACTTCTGAAGTCGAATGTATAGTTTTATGCTCTGCAGGCGCCTGCCAACTTTGTTCATGCGTAGTATATGCTGAAATACCCATCATCATTAATACTTCATCAACTGACATAAAACGCTGATTTATATCTTGGTTGATAAGCTTATCAAGAATATTACCCAACCTCGCACTAATAGGTGTTTGTAAATAATAGCGCCATGCCCATTGATTATTTGCGGTATCATATAAATCAAAAGGTCTTACTTGGGTTAGTAAATAAATACAAGTAACACCCAAACTGTAAAGGTCACTGCTAAATATTGGTTTAGATAAAGCAACCTCTGGCGCCGTATATTCTGGACTACCTGTAATAATGTTATTAGCTTGATAATAAGCAGCAGCTACTTGAGAAGCAGCAAAATCAACTAAAACAAAATCTTGGCTGCCATTCCTACATATAATATTTTCTGGCTTAATGTCACAATGAATTAATTTATAACTATGTACTAATTTTAAAGTGGTTAAAATATCTGTCAGTATTTGCCAAATTTTATTTTCGCTTAAAGCCCCTTGTTCTGCGAGTAATGTATTTAAATTTATACCTTCAATATATTCAAATATTAAATAGATACAATCGTTGCCGCAGTGGTAATCTATTAACTTAGGAATTTGAGAAGACTTGCTTAAGTGTTGTAATATTTGTAACTTATGTTCAAAGTTTCTTGGTTGTGGTGATAATATTTTTTGAATGACGCAAGGTATAAAAGGATATTCTTCTTCGTTAACGGCGAAAAAAGTTTGTGTATATTTACCGTAACTAATTAGCTTAAATAAACGGTATGCGGGTTCTAAAAAAATCGGCAGTACTACATTAGAATCGTACATTTAAACTCCTTTCTTTGTAGACTTTTTGTATTTAAATAATATTTTCGCCAATTTTTTTAGAAATGTAAAATATAGAATCCCCCCAACCCCCCTTAATAAGGGGGGCTTAAAATTCACTCTTTTTTCCCCCCTTCTTAAGGGGGCTTAAAATTCACTCTTTTTTCCCCCCTTCTTAAGGGGGCTTAAAATTGACTCTTTTTTCCCCCCTTCTTAAGGGGGCTTAAAATTGACTCTTTTTCCCCCCTTCTTAAGGGGGCTTAAAATTGACTCTTTTTCCCCCCTTCTTAAGGGGGCTTAAAATTGACTCTTTTTCCCCCCCTTATTAAGGGGGGTGAGGGGGGATCTCTTATTGACTATCTGTTGGAATATCAAGATTTAAAGGTATATGAGCATTTCCGTTAACATTCTTCGGCGCCATTACAGGCACTCTAGGATAAATTGGTTGGGTGCTTGTGCTACCATTTTGCTTGGTGCTGGTTTGGTTCCATAAAATCATGGATAGTAAACCGTCAACTAAACCATTGGCGCCACCACTGTTACTACCAACTAATATATCGGGTATTAAACGGACGTTACTTTCACCCACTATTTGCATCATTTGCATTGCGGTGTAACCATTTTCGCCTAGTGCTTCTACACCTGCACGGTATGTTTCTGCTTTCGCGTTACCTGTGGCACGGATACCTTCAGCTTCAGCTATGGCTTTTAGTTTAATCGATTCCGCTTCACCAGTCGCTTCTTGAATTCTGGCATTAGCTTTTAATTGAGCAATTTTAACTCCTTCTTCAGATGTAACTAATGAGTCTTGAATATCTGCTAATGATGTTTCTCTTACCAACATCTGACGCTGAGTTTGCGCCATTTGTTGAACTTCGTAGGTTTTACGTTGTTCTTCAGCAATTTTTCGGTCGGTAAGTGTATGCATTAACTCTGGTGGTGGAGTAATTAAACCTATCAAAGAGTCTACTGCTTGAACATCATACGCACGTAAAGCTGATTTGACGTATTCTGATGCTTCGACTTGACGCTCGCTCCGGGCAATTAAAAAATCTAAAATTGTATACTCTTGAGCGGAGTTACGGAAATAGTTTCCAACTATTGGACGTAGTACTTGGTCAATGACGTTTTGCATTGAACCTAAGCGGGATATGACTTTGGGTGCATCACTGGCGCCGATATGAATAATTTGGAATATTTCTAAATCAAAGGTAAAACCATCAAACGATAATAGTTTCAACGCTGTGAGTTTACTATCATAGCCGTGTTGACCCATGATTCTATCGGTAAAGTTTAAGACGATATTAGTCGTTGGCACTAACTCGACTTTCATTACTTTAGTATTTAAAGGATGTTTACCAGGATATAACGGCTCTACCCATACACCTTTATGTCCTTGGTTCACCAACTGACCATGAGTAAACGAGGCGCCACTAACATCTTCTTGTTCTTTACCTACGAAAGAAATAACCACTCCCACATAACCGATAGGTATTTCGGTCATTGGTACTTGTTCAACGTTTACAAGCCAGGGGTTAAGATTCCACGAACCCGATAATAATACCTGCTCTTGCAAACCCCTTTGTCCACCACCATCTAGAAACCTCTGACCGTTTTGAAAGTTATCGTGTCCAGGAATTGTATGTCCGGCTATCTCTCCTGTCCGAATAGGTGAACCATCTAAAGTTGTAACAATCCCAACTTTTTCTGGCTCTATCTGATATATACGTAACTGCTCCGCGCGCATCTCATGCTGATTAGCATTACTTGCCGTAATTACTTTAAACAAAGCAGTATTTATACGGTAAGTACCTGCAGTTAAAAAACCGATTTGTCGTCCTTTTTCTCCACCGTTCAGCAAAAACTTACGCGCGTCTTGAAAGTTATCGGAATCAACTATTTTACCCAAGATTCTCTCAGGTGGTACTTGTGAACCATCAGCAGCGACTATGAGGGCAATTTCACCTTGCGGCACCATTACTACAGCTTCTTTTTTCACAGAAAATTGCCAAGGGAAATAACCCCAATGCCAACCAGGCGCCAGAGTATCTGCCTGCAAACCAGCTTCACCATTAAGAGCAATTAACCGACCAGGGGGAAGTCCTTTTCCAGAAACAGCGAATTTTTTAACAACAATTCCAACTTCGCGTTCACCAATCACTACCAGTCCGCCAAAGAACAACGGCACAAAAATAACCAAACCGCCAACTACAGCAATAGGAATTAAACCCCAACCAAGACTCATTTGCAACTGGCTAGTTTTAAGTGTTTTTACTGTTAAAACTTGATTTTCGGTCGCAGGCGCCGTTACATTTGTCGTTACCGACTTAGTAACATTACCAACGTTATTATATTCGACTTGATTAACCGATTTATTAACTTGATTAACTTGGGCGCCAGCAACACTAACGCTACCAGCAACTGCCAAAGAAGCCGCAACCGATGCAACGAAACTAAGTATTTTACTTGACTTACGCTTACGACTAATGCTTTGTAAGGTTCTCATAGATTTTGCCCTCTGGGCAATAAGTATCTTACCTATTACTTCCCGTCCACCCAGGTGAGTTTCTGCATTCGTTACAAAACTTAACATTCTGACTTAAGAGCCGAAAAATGCGAATAATCGCTTAAATCTTCCTTATTCTTTCCTTTAAGTGCATTTACTGAACACAAGAGAATAAAACAATGCCATATTGTGTAAAGACACTATAAATGCAAAATAAAGTATAAACATATACAAATTTTGTATATGTCTAACCTAATATAAAGCATTTATCCGTTACATCCCTTCGGGTTCGCCACTTTGGCGGGACGGAAGCCGACACCCTTCGGGTTCGCCAGTTTGGCGGGACGGAAGCCGACACCGCCAACTGGACTCACCGCCAAGTGGTCTCACCGTTAAATCCGTTGCCAATTTTTATACAGCACTACCATGACGCAGATTTTCGGGGACTTCATAGAAAAACCACAGACTAAAAAAAAATTAATGTTGGAGTTTCTGCTTGATTCAATATCGGTGCAGGAATTTTGGCGAAATAATGATTACGTAGCAAATTTTATTGCTGACTTTTTGACGACCCTTATTACTAAAAACGGTTCCGAAGTCAGTGATTTAAAACGTCACGCAGAAATTAAAAGTGCCACTAGCTATATTGCTAATGAACTTTTAGAAAATGCCGTCAAGTACTCACATCAAGCTTCGCAAATACCTATTAAAATCAAATTATATTCTAACAAAGGTAAAACTCAGTTCTTTATTACAAATAGCTTGAGTCACCTGCGGTCGGCAAATCTTCAGGGCATTATTTATCAACTATCAAATAATAACCATGAAGAGTTATATTTAAATCAGTTAGAAAAGAATATTGATGATGAATATAGTTTTAAGTCTGGGCTAGGTTTTTTAAGCATGATCAATGACTATTCGGCAAAGCTTGCTTGGAAGTTTGAGCCAGTCCCTGATAAACCAGCAATTATGATTGTGACGACAATGGTTGAATTTACTATGTAAGGTAAAAATTATTTAAACTAAGTAAGATAGATATGAAAGAGATATTTGGATATTACGTTGACAAACCACTTAATAACGACCAATTAACGGTCAAATTCTCACCGTCTTCTATTTCGATAAAAGACCGCTGGAAAAATAATGGGCTATCCGCAGATTTTATGGCGGATTATTTGACTACTTTTTTCCCTAAAGATGATAGCGATGTTGGCGCCCAAAAGCAAGTTGAAATTAAAAGTACTGCAAGCTATATTGCAAATGAGTTATTAGAAAACTCCATGAAGTACTGTGATTACAGCGTGCGATTACCTATTACAATTCAGCTTCAACTCGATGCTGACCAAATTAGATTTTTTGTCACTAACAGCATAAATAAAGACTCTATCGAAGGATTTAAAAATTTTATTGAAGAGTTAGTAGTTGCTGACCCACAGGAACTATATTTTAATCAGTTAGAAAAAAATGCCGAAAATCCAGATAATACAGCTTCTGGTTTAGGTTTACTGAGCATGATTAATGATTATTCAGCAATGCTGGGTTGGAAATTTGAAATTATTCAGGAAAAACCAGAAATACTTGCTGTAACTACAATGGTACAAGTAAGTATCTAGATTTACATACGATTTTTTTGATTTTTAATCATTTATTTATTGCACGAATCAAAACTATGGAAATTTTAGGCGATAACTATAAAGTTTGCTACGAAACTACTTCTGCAACCATTAACTTTCATGGTAGTTTACGTTTGAATGGAATGGAAGAATATGCACCCATTCTTAAATTATTAAATGATGTAGTTGATAGCAACCCAGCACGAATTACGCTCAACTTAATGCATCTCGATTTTTTGAACAGTTCCGGTATTACCATGCTATCTAAGTTTGTGATTGGAATGCGAACCAACAAAAGTATGCATATGATGATTCTTGGCGCCAATTCAATTCCTTGGCAAAGTAAGTTACTCAAAAACTTACAAAAATTAATGCCAAATTTAAATTTGAAAATGGTTTAGTTAAGATTATTTTAATATTTATATCAGGTTGCAGGTGCATAATTATGTTGAAGATTCAGGGTGACAACTACCATGTGTGGTACGAAGAAACAAATAAAACAGTTCATTTTGAGGGGACATTAAGGTTAAGAACAGTAGCAGAGTATTCTCCAATCATACAGTTACTTAGTAACGTTGTGAATAACCCAACAAATCTAGTTAACTTAAATTTTAAAAGTTTATATGCTCTAAATAGTTCTGGAATTAGTATGCTTTCCAAATTTGTTATAGATATAAGAGATAAATCGAAATTGCAAGTAATCATTAAAGCGTCAAATAACATAAATTGGCAACCAAAAGCATTAAAAAATTTACAAAGATTAATGCCAAATTTAATATTAAAATATGAATAAAGTTTTCAACATATGAAACAACTACAAAAAGTATTTCGTCCGGCGATTACTTTAATGAATCGCCTTAAGTATCCACAGAAATTTACTTTAATTAGTAGCATTTTTGTACTACCGTTAAGTTTAGTAATGTATTTACTAATTTCAGAAATACAATCACGAAATGATTTTGCAGAAAAGGAAAAAATTGGTAACACTTACCTACGTCCTTTGCGTCAGCTATGGTCAGATGTTTCACTTGCACAAATTACTAACAACGACCAAGCAAAACAAAATGAGTTAAAAGAACTTAAAGCAAGAATTAATAATCAGATGCAGTCATTAGAGGATGTTGATAAAAAATATGGCAATATCTTACTAACGACTACTAAATTTAGCTCAATAAAAGAAAAATGGCGCCAAATAGAAAATCAAAGTAATGATAACATAGAAGAGAAAAATCAAACATACAATACGCTACGACAAGAAATCGATGAGTTAAGGAACAAAGTTGGAGACCAATCTAACTTAATTCTTGACCCTGACATAGATAGTTACTATTTAATGGATGCAACTTTGTTAAAGCTGCCCGAAATGCAGTATATTTTAACAGACATTCAGCTTATAACTCAAAAAAGTATCCTAACTAAACAAGATACGGTTGAATCACGTATCAAGTTAATAAAATACTTAGCAAAACTCGAAGGATATAATAGCGAGTTAAAGAAAAACATGCAGAATGCATTTAAATTTAATCCTGCTGGAAATACACGTCCAAAGCTTGAAAAGTTTTTAAATGAATATACTAATAAAATTGACTTACTTATTGATACAACAATACCTTTAACTGAAAATAGTAGTACTTTAAGTAGCCAAGTATTTTACACAGCGGCAGCAGATAACTTAAAACTAAGCTATATTCTTTGGGATAAAGCAATTGTTGAATTAGATGTGCTTTTGCAAAACCGTATTAATGGTTTTGTACAGAGGCAGTTATTACTATGCGCTTTTGTCTCAATCATTTTAATATTAGTATTGTATTTATACATTGCGTTTTATCTAGGTGTAAGACAAACAGTATCTAGCTTGAGTGCAGCATCAAAACAAATGATTAATGGAACTGTCACCGAAAGCATTATCTTAGAAAACCGCGATGAATTAGCAGAAGTTGTCAAGTCATTTAACGATATCGCACTTGCTTTAGTTAAAGCCAACAAAGAAGTCAACCTTTTGAACCAATGCCTAACCGATGAAAATATTCGTATGGGCGCCGAATTAGAGGTAACTAGTAAACTTCAAAAAATGATTTTACCACCAAAGCACGAACTGGAACAGATACCAGATTTAGAAATAGCTGGGTTCATGCTTTCTGCTACCGAAGTAGGTGGTGACTACTATGATGTAATTTACCACAACGGCAAAGTAAAAATTGGAATTGGTGACGTTACCGGACATGGACTAGAAAGTGGTGTGTTAATGATAATGGTTCAGACGGCAGTACGTACCTTATTAGAACATAACGAAACCGACCCCAAAAAATTCCTCGATACTCTCAACCGCACTATTTACCAAAACGTGCAGCGAATGAACTCAGATAAAAACATGACGCTGTGCTTACTCGACTACGAAAATGGTAAAGTTCGAGTATCAGGACAACATGAAGAAATGCTCGTTGTTCGACGTGGTGGTTTAGTACAAAGAGTCGATACAGTTGATTTAGGTTTTCCAATTGGTTTAGAAGAAGAAATTTCTGATTTTATTGGTTATGCAGATATTCA
The DNA here is from genome assembly GCF_019977735.1 of Calothrix sp. PCC 7716. GTDB lineage: Bacteria > Cyanobacteriota > Cyanobacteriia > Cyanobacteriales > Nostocaceae > Dulcicalothrix. The sequence continues at coordinate 10,743,233 of NZ_AP025018.1, forward strand.
ACTATATCCAAATGATGTTGTAGTTCTTTATACAGATGGTGTTACCGAAGCTGAAAATCCTGAAGGGGAGTTATATGGCATTGCGCGTTTAACAGAAATAATCAAAGAAAACTGGCAACATTCAGCTCATGACATTAAACAATCTATAGTTGATGACCTATATGAATATATGGGACAAGGAAAACTTTTAGATGATATTACTCTAGTAGTTTTGAAACGCAAACAATCGGAATCATCAAACAAATTAATAAAAGATGATGTAGATCAAAATTTAGAACCTGAAACATCGGCAAAGCTAACACATACGTTGGTATAAAAGTATTTAAACGTCTGTAAATAGTTGTGAAGTTGGTGGAGATTACTATGATGTAATTTACCATAACGGTAAAGTCAAAATAGGTATTGGTGACGTTACCGGACATGTTAAGGTGCAGTCGTCAATAAAAACAGAAATCGAAAAGGTTATTTCTACCAATGAAAAACTTTAAATTAAATTCATCATACTTAACTAAGTTTATAGCCTCAAACTTCATGCTCGTGATTGGAGTTGCTATCATTATTAGCATGATGTTAATTGCTTCTGTTGGTTGGAACGTTTGGAATATGCATAGCGATTTCAAAACAGTTGTTTCAACAGAATTTCAATTACAAAGCTTGAGCGGTAAAATTATTCATCTTGATGAAGTTTTAACAATGTCTGCTCGCGTGGCTGCTAGTACAGGTGATTTAGAATGGGAAAAACGTTATAAAAAGTTTGAACCCGAACTAGATGCAGCGATTAAAAAAGTCATTCAAATTGCTCCTGAAGTTCAAGCAGCTAATGCTTCTGAAACTGATGCAGCAAATATTAAATTAGTTCAAATGGAGCAGCAAGCATTTGAATTAGTACGTAAAAACAAATCTCAAGAAGCTCTAAATTTGCTTAATAGTCAAAATTACAACACTCAAAAGCAAATTTATGCAAATGGCATGACTAAAACGACTACTGCATTAAATACTAGGATTCAATCAAACCTTGAATCTTACAGACAGCGTTTATTTTTGTCTAGTTTATTCTGTATTATTAGCTTTCCAATTCTTACATTAGCGTGGCTAGCTGTTTTTGGCTTAGTAAAATGGTATATTACTCAACGTCAGCGTGCAGAGAATGCGCTACATTTTGCGAAAGCTGAACTTGAACAAGTTAACACAACATTAGAAACTAAAGTTGAAGAGCGAACCTTTGAACTTGAAGCAGCAAATGTAAAGATAGTTGGACTTAACGAGTCATTAAACAAAGAGAATGTTCGCATGAAAACAGAGTTGGACTTAACAAGACAAGTTCAACAAACCATTTTACCTAAACAAGAAGAACTAGCACAAATTAAAAACTTAGATATTGTCGGTTTTATGCAACCTGCTACTGAAATTGGTGGTGACTATTATGATATAATCTCCCACGATGGAAAAGTAAAAATTGGCATTGGCGACGTTACTGGACATGGTTTGGAAAGTGGAATGTTAATGCTTATGGTGCAAACCGCAGTACGTACTCTTTTAGAAAATAACGAAACTAATCCCCAAAAGTTTTTAAATACTTTGAATCGAGCGATTTATAATAATGTACAGCGAATGGAGTCTGATAAAAATATGACTCTTTGTTTGTTAGATTATAATAATGGAAAAGTACGAGTTTACGGACAACATGAAGAGGTTATAATCATTCGTAGAGGAGGAATGTTACAACGAATTGATACAACAGATTTAGGATTCGCAATTGGTTTAGAAGAAGAAATTAGCCATCTTGTGGCTTACGCTGATATACAATTATTACCAGATGATGTAATTGTCCTTTATACCGATGGTATTACAGAAGCTGAAGATATAAACGGCGCCTTATACGGATTGAAGCGATTAATACAAGTCATTAAAGAAAATTGGCAACTATGTGCAGAAGAAATTAAACAAGCTATTATTCAAGACTTGTGGGAATTTATCGGCGCCAAACAGCTTTTAGACGATGTAACATTAGTTGTACTGAAACAAAAATAATAACTTTATGTGTCATTCTGAGCGAAGCGAAGAATCTTAAAAGTTTAAATACTTTAATAGATGCTTCACTCCGTTCAGCATGACAATTAAAAAAATTATACCATACCACCAGCAGCTTGAAAACGAGCGCGCGCACGTTTAAAAGCTTGAGTAGCTTGAATTGTTGCCTGTTTATCGTCAGCAGAAACAGAGTTTAGACGAGTTTGAGCTTCGTTAAATGCAGAACGTGCTTCTTCTAAGTTGATTTTATCGCCACGTTCGCCACCATTAACGAGAATCGTAACTTCGTCTTCTTCAACTTCCACAAAACCACCTTGCAAAGCTATAGCTACCCAAGGTTGATTTTTGCTAGGACGCACACGCATTACACCTGTATCTAACGCAGATAAAAGTGGCGCGTGTCCAGTAAGAATACCTAGTTGTCCAGTTGTACTAGGCAAAATTACTTCTTCAGCAGAAGCATCCCAGACTGTTTTATCTGGAGAAAGTACACGAACGGTTAAAGTCATAGATTTTCGTCAATTTTATATTAATGTATGGGCGGGCTTTCATAAACCCACCCTTACGATTAGCCTTTCATTTTCTCAGCTTTCGCTTTGGCTTCGTTGATATCACCAACTAAGTAGAACGCTTGCTCTGGTAAATCATCTAACTCACCAGCAAGAATCTGCTTAAATCCTTTGATGGTATCTTCAAGCTTCACATATTTTCCAGGTGAACCTGTAAATACTTCTGCAACGAAGAAAGGTTGCGATAAGAAACGCTCTATTTTACGAGCGCGCGCTACTGTTAAACGGTCATCTTCAGACAATTCGTCCAAGCCAAGAATCGCGATGATATCTTGTAATTCTTTATACCGTTGTAATGTAGCTTGTACTGCACGCGCTGTATCGTAGTGGTCGCTACCAACGATATCTGGTTGCAACATTGTTGAGGTGGAGCCTAATGGGTCTACTGCTGGGTAGATACCTTTAGATGCTAAACCACGAGACAATACTGTTGTTCCATCTAAGTGAGCAAAGGTGGTTGCAGGCGCCGGGTCGGTTAAGTCATCCGCAGGAACGTATACAGCTTGAATAGAAGTAATAGAACCTTCGGTTGTAGAAGTAATACGTTCTTGGAGGGCACCAACGTCAGTACCTAAAGTGGGCTGATATCCTACTGCTGAAGGCATACGACCTAGAAGCGCGGATACTTCAGAACCAGCCTGTACGAACCGGAAAATGTTATCGACGAATAACAGTACGTCTTGCTTGTTAACGTCGCGGAAGTATTCAGCCATTGTCAAACCAGACAAACCAACGCGCATCCGGGCACCGGGCGGCTCGTTCATTTGACCGTACACTAGTGCAATTTTAGACTCGTTGAGGTTTTCGTTGTTAATTACACCAGATTCAATCATTTCATTGTAAAGGTCATTGCCTTCGCGGGTACGTTCGCCCACACCAGCAAATACAGACACACCACCATGTTGAGTTGCAATATTATTAATCAACTCCATCATGATTACGGTTTTGCCTACACCTGCACCGCCGAACAGACCAATTTTACCACCACGACGGTAGGGAGTTAAAAGGTCAACCACTTTAATCCCAGTTTCAAACACCGAAGGTTTGGTTTCCAGATCGGTAAGTTTGGGTGCTGGACGGTGAATAGGAAGAGTTTCTGTATTATTGACCGGACCTCTGTTGTCTACAGGTTCGCCCAAAACATTGAAAATCCGTCCTAGGGTTGCTTTACCAACAGGTACGCTAATAGGCGCCCCTTGGTCAACAGCTTCCATTCCACGTACTAGCCCATCAGTCGTACTCATCGACACGGCACGTACTTGTTGGTCGCCCAGCAACTGCTGCACTTCGCAAGTTACGGAAACATCTTGTCCTGCTTCGTTCCTGCCGGTAATTGTCAAAGCGTTGTAGATAGGGGGCATTTTGCCGCTGGGGAACTTTACGTCTACAACAGGACCAATGACTTGGGTAATGTAACCAATGTTAGTTTTTTCTGCAGTCGTTACCATGCTGGGTTGTTGCTATGAAGCTATATTTCAGATAGTGTCAATAGGCTTGAGTTCAAGCGATATCCATCTTTTAGAGTAGCATTGAACGGCCGAGATGCATTGAGATAAATTCATTATTAAATAAAACCGTAAACCAAGCAACTTATGATAAAACCTCAAAAAGTCAATAGGAACATAAAACTCTCGCGGTCGTGTGCCTCGATAACATCGAATACCCAGGCTATTTGTCATAAATGCTACCACATTGTTCATTCACAACCATTATTCAATCACAATGCACAGCATAAGCAAAAAAAATACTCTCACACTCAATTGAGTGCCCAATTGAGTGCCCAATTAAGTGTCAAGAGTACTGCCATGCCATTTCACTTAATTCTTGACTACAGGCGCAATTAATGCTTTTTCGGACGTGAAAGAAATTGGGAGACGTTTATTTTTGCGGTAAAATAATATTTGTAGAATTTTCGGCGCCGCCTGCTCTAGATTTAGTATAGAGATAAGAATTATTTTATCTGGCTTATTGTTTTAGCATCAGCTTATGAACTACGTATCGGCACGGCAATATTTTTATCAAGAGATTCAGCAAGCTGATGAAAATATAGACTTAGCCAAAGCAGCTTTATATATAGCGACTGAAGAGTACCCCGACTTGGACTGTGACGAGTATCTCAACGCATTGGATACAATGGCATTTGAGCTACAGCAACGTTTACCAGACACGCGGTATCCAATGCGAGTAGTTAAATGTATTAACGAATACTTGTACGGTGATTTAGGATTTGCAGGTAACACCGAAAACTATTATGACCCGCGCAACAGCTTTTTGAATGACGTAATCGAGCGGCGCCTGGGAATTCCAATTACATTAGCGCTAGTATATTTAGAAGTCGCGCGTCGTGTAGATTTTCCAATGGTGGGAGTGGGAATGCCGGGACATTTTTTGATACGTCCAGATATTCCTGATATGGACATATATATAGATACTTTCCATGAGGGTGAAATATTATTCCCGCAAGATTGCGAGTTGCGGTTGAGCCAAATTTATCAGCAACCCGTACAGTTACAACCCGAACATCTACCAAGGGTGACAAAAGCTCAGTTTTTGATACGGTTGCTATCGAATTTAAAACATATTTATTTGAACAAGCAGGAATTAGAACTTGCTTTAGCAGCAGTCGAACGAATTTTACTAGTGGCGCCAGATTCAATCATCGATACTCGCGACCGTGGTTTACTATCTTACCAACTAGGACGCTTTACACAAGCTACACAAGATTTAGAAACTTATTTGTACCGTACACCCGACGCACGCGATGCTTCAGTAATTCGGCGCCTACTTTTAAAGTTAAAAGGGTAACTTTGAGTAACAATACTGAATATATTTTATGGCTAGTAGTCTGTGTCATAAGTTTTGGTGTGTAGGCGCCTCTCGTATGGTGGGCACTGCCCACCCTACAACAACCCAAAATTAATGACACGAACCACTAGCTTGAGCAAATGTCTTTCTGCATATAACAACAGTACTTATACGCAAATCAGTAGAACTAACAATCAGTGAATATACGTATACTTACTGATGACAGATATACGCTTAATTAGACAGGATGTGCAAGGGAAATCACATAATTGCTCTCTATTTCCTGCCACATACTCGATATGGCTCACATCCAACTTGGTAATGAAATTGTTACAGCCACAGAAGTTATTCCGCTGTTGGCTGCCTATCAATTACTCCCGCAGTTACAGCGCGAACTAATTATAGATAAAGTTATCGCCGATATAGAATTAACGCCTGAAGAGAAAAATAATACTATTTTCACATTTTATAAAAATAATCAAATCACCACACCTGAGACGCTTAATGGTGTACTTCAACGCTATGCCATGACAGTAGAACAGTTGGAAGTATTAGCCACAAAACAACTACGGGTTGAAAAATTCAAGCAGGCAACCTGGGGAGGAACACTTCAACAAAACTTTCTTCAATTTAAACCCCAGTTGGATAAAGTTGTATATTCCCTGCTGCGTACCCAAGATATGGAAACAGCACAAGAGTTGTACTTTCGTATAAAAGCAGAAGAACAAAGCTTTGCCGACTGCGCGCGGGAGTTTTCACAAGGACAAGAAGCAGCTACTGGAGGTTTAATTGGACCAATACCCTTATCACAACCACATCCAATAATTGCTCAAAAACTTTCCATCTCAACACAAGGGCAGTTATGGACACCTATGAAGCTAGAAAACTGGTACATAATTCTACGTTTAGAGAAACTGATACCAGCGCAGTTAGATGAAGCGACTAGTGCAATGCTACTTAACCATTTGTTTGAAAAATGGCTAGGTGAACAACTCCAACAAAACCCTATTTCCATTCAAGATACACAAAATACATTAAATAGTATTTTAACTATATAACAAAAGAATGATATCAAATTCTACCACTATAATTGACTTTCTAGCTGCGACTCCTCCTTTCGATAGGATGAACATAGCTGATATTGAAGAACTTGCTAAAAAACTTTTACCATTACGTTATCGAATGGGGCAAGCCATAGTTGTCAAAGATAATTTGCCCGCAAAAATAGCTATTCTTTACACTGGACAAGCACGCTTATTGGGATATCCTTTAGATGTTCCAGCACCTGATACATTAGAACGCCTTAAACCTGGTGCTTTGTGCGGCGCCGTTAGCATAATTAGAGGTGTAGCGTGCGAGACAGTAATTTCCTCAGTAGAGTCCGTTTGTCTCACCCTAAGTACAACAGATTTTCAAGACTTATTATCTAAGCAACCCCAAGTTGCCGAGTATTTTCGCTCGTATCATAGTCTAATTGAAATATACGATTTAATAGCGAAAGAACTTCAGCGTCGAGGTAAAGTAGTAGACAATTTAAAAGAACTCGCTACGACCGCTGCAAATAATTCAACTGTTCTTAACCTTGCCGCAGGAAAAATTCCACTTTCGCAGTTAGACCCCAACTTGTTATGGCTAGTTAGTAGTGGTGACTCTAATTATCCAGTCGGCGCCAACATAATTTTGGATAATCAGGATTATATTCAGTCTACTGGAAATGGAATTCGCCTGATTGGGTTTACTGACCCAACTTTATCATTTAAGCAAGCTGAAACCATTTCGCCAGATATTTCGGTAGAAGAAAATTCTTGGCAAGATATTCCTTTTGCTCCCGAAAAACCCGAAGCAGCACCGACCAAAACCAGTAAACAGCAAGTAAAATACCCATTTGTTCGCGGTCGTGGACCAGTTGATGCAACACTTGCTTGTCTCCACATGCTTTCACAATATTGGGAAATACCCTGGAGAAGGGATGTTTTACATCGCGCGCTGTCGAACAGCTATAAGCGGACAGGTAAAGTATCTATAGAATTGTGTGGAGGACTAGCTGAGTTGATAGGCATAAAAGCGCAACTAGTACAAGCACCAGCAGTTGCCATATCTCAACTCCCCACTCCAGTGCTTATTCCATATCTTGATACTTATGCAATTATTTTCAGTTCATCCGAAAAAGAATTAACCCTCGCTATCCCCGAACAAGGTATTGTTAGTAAAAAAACTAAAGATTTTGTAGAAAGTTGGGGAGAAGAAGGACAAGTATTATTACTACAATCTACACCTGAAACTCCTAAAAAACGATTTGGCTTAAGTTGGTTTTTACCAGCAATTAAAAAGCATAAAGTTGTATTAATCGAAGTATTTATCGCTTCCTTATTTGTACAGCTACTCGGATTAGGCAACCCATTAGTTACTCAAGTAATTATAGATAAAGTAATTATTCAAAACGGCGCCAATACGTTAAATGTATTAGGGTTTGTTTTAATTGCAATGGCATTTATTGAGGGAATAATCACCTGGTTACGTACAAACTTATTTGCCGATACTACAAACCGTATAGATTTATCTTTAGGAAGTGAAGTTATTGACCATTTATTAAGACTACCACTACGCTATTTTGAAAAACGTCCAGTTGGGGAAATATCTTCTAGAATAAACGAGTTAGAGAACATACGTTCGTTTCTGACAGGTACTGCTCTTACCGTTGTACTTGATGCCATTTTCTCGGTCATTTATATAGCAGTGATGATATTTTATAGTTGGTTGCTAACTCTTGTCGCACTAGCAACCGTACCGTTATTTGCTATATTAACATTTATATTTGCTCCAATTGTTCGTAGCCAAACTCGAACTAAAGCTGAAAAAAATGCTGAAACTCAATCATATCTAGTCGAAGTTGTATCGGGTATTCAAACTGTTAAAGCTCAAAATATTGAACTCAATTCTAGATGGCAGTGGCAGCAGCGTTACGGGAAGTATATTAGTGCCAGTTTTGATAATGTACTAACTAGTAATACTGCAAGCTCTCTAAGCAACTTTCTAAATAAATTATCTAACTTATTATTACTGTGGGTAGGCGCCTATCTTGTACTTCAAGGAGAAATTACCCTTGGAGAACTTATAGCATTTAGAATTATAGCTGGATATGTTACCAGTCCATTATTGCGATTAATTCAACTTTGGCAAAACTTCCAAGAAACAGCACTATCACTAGAACGATTAGCAGATATTCTCGATACTCCCCAAGAATCAGAACTAGCTGGTAAAAGTAATATTCCTATGCCAGTTATTAAAGGGCAAGTACGTTACGAAAATGTTACCTTTAGCTTTGCCAAATCTCCAAATCCTCAACTAAATAACATCTCAGTTGAAATTCCCGCAGGTGCATTTATTGGAGTAGTTGGACAAAGTGGCGCCGGAAAAAGTACCTTAACCAAACTTATCCCCCGACTCTACGAACTTGATGCAGGCAGAATTTTAATTGACGGATATGACATCAGTAAAGTTGAGTTATATTCGCTACGTCAACAAATCGGGATGGTGCTACAAGACACTCTTCTATTTGATACCACAGTTCAAGAAAATATTGCTTTAACAATGCCCGATGCCACTCCCGAAGAAATTGTCGATGCAGCTAAAATTGCCTGCGCGCATGATTTCATAATGAGCTTGCCCAATGGATATAACACGCGCGTTGGTGAAAGAGGAGCAGCATTATCTGGTGGACAAAGACAAAGAATTGCAATCGCACGTACTGTACTACAAAATCCACCGCTGTTAATTCTTGACGAAGCAACCAGCGCACTTGACTACGCGACCGAACGGCAGGTGTGCTTAAATCTACAAATCGCATTTAAAGGACGCACGGTCTTATTTATTACGCACCGTCTAGCAACAATCCAAAATGCTGACATAATCTTAATGATGAACGCTGGAAAAATTGCAGAACAAGGTACTCATAGTCAATTAATGGCAATGAAAGGACTTTATTACTGCTTATCTCAACAACAACAAGCCTCAGAAAATATAATAACTGTTTAACACTCTTTAATCCCCCCTGCCCCCCTTAATAAGGGGGGGAAAAAGAGAGAGTTTAAAGCCCCCCTTATTAAGGGGGGTTGGGGGGGATTAATATTTTACTAACAACCACATTAACTACTTATGAATTCTAATAGTAACGGGAAAGCAGATTTTTCTCAAAGTTCAATAATTTCAACGCAGGAATTAAATGCAAAACTACCCCAAAGCGCAGAAGAAATTCAACAAAAACCACTTAGTTCTGCAATCAGACACGTTCCTAAATTTGAGCAACCTGTTGTCTTAAAACAACCTCGTAAATGGTCGCGCGCTATACTATGGGGATTAATGCTGGCAACAACTGGTACAGTAATATGGGCAAACATCGCCAAAATAGAAGAAGCTGTTTCTGCTACTGGAAAACTTGAACCATCCGGTGCCACAAAAGATGTGCAGGCGCCTATTGGTGGAGTAGTTAAAGATATATTTGTTGAGGATGGTGAGCTAGTAAAAGCGGGAGATAAATTAATTGTACTTGACAACACAACCGCCAAAGCACAATTAGAGTCATTACAAAAAATCCGTACCTCTCTAGCTCAAGAAAACCAGTTTTATACTGCTCAGTTACGCGGAGAATCGGTTAACTCATCCACAATCCTACTTCCTAGCTCAATTCTAGATTTAACAAAAAGTCGTGCTGCATTAGTCGCAGAAAATCAAGTTTATCGCAGCCAGCTTAATGGTGTTGCCGCAGGTCAACTAACTCTTGAACAACGCGAACGCATTTCTGGAACCCAAATTGAACTAAATGCGCGAGTTGCAGCAGCTTCTTTAGAAATTGACCAGCTTCGGCGCCAGCTAGAACAAACTGACATCCGTATTGCTGCTACAAAAGATACGCTAAAAATGAATCAAGGAATATTAAATAACATTTCAGGGCTAGCAAAACAAGGCGCCATATCGCAACTACAATTTCTTAAACAACAGGAAGAAGTGCGAAACGCTCAATCTCAACTCGACCAGCTAACAAAAGAGAAATTTAAATTACAGGCAGAAATTGCTGAAGGGCAAGCAAAATTACAAAACACTACAGCAGTTTCTCGTAAAGATTGGCTAGACCGAATTGCTGAAAATGCCAAACGTATCGCTGAAATTGACAGTCAAATGAATAAATCGATTGTCGAGAATAGCAAACGGATGGCGGAAATAGATTCACAAATCAGCCAAGCAAAAATGAATCTTAAATATCAGGTAATAACGGCGCCTGTTAATGGTACAGTGTTTGAACTCAAAGCAAAATCTTCTGGGTTCGTAGTTACTGGTAGCGAACCAATTTTAAAAGTAGTACCCACAGATAAACTTATTGCTAAAGTTTTTATTACCAATAAAGATATTGGTTTTGTCAAAGAAGGAATGACCGTTGATGTCAGAATTGACTCATTTCCGTTTAGCGAATTTGGTGATATTAAAGGTAAACTTGTGTCGATAGGTTCAGATGCACTACCACCAGACCAAATTTATCCCTTCTATAGATTTCCTGCAAAAGTAGAACTTCAAACTCAAAATTTAAAAGTTAATGAACGCAATATAGCTTTACAGTCCGGGATGGGAGTAAGTACGAATATCAAGATTAGAGATAGAACTGTAATGAGTATATTTGCTGATATGTTTAGCTCTAGTGTTGAAAGTCTGAAGAACGTGCGGTAAAAGTCTAGCCTCGGCTCAGTAGCTTACGAGAAAAAACTCTTCTACATATATCTACTGGTGTATATTTACGTAATGTTTCGGATGTCATAGCTGTCAAGGCGATGAAATACTTGACTTAATGGAAGCTGTGTTACATTAACGCTTCTTCCACTACGGGTTAATTTGTAAAGAAAATAAGAAAAAAATCCAATGGCAAAGGTTAAACAGAAAGTCTATTTGGTTAGTGAGCAACAGCGTGACGCATTACTTAACTACCTATTAAACCGTCCATATCGTGAAGTTGCGGGTGGAGTTCAGTTTTTGACAAATGCACCTACAACCGTTCTCAACTTAGAAGTTCCTGAAGAAGAATCCCTCGGTATGTCAGAGCCACAGCAATCTCCAGTTAGCGAAGAACAAGAGCCTAAACTGGAAATGGCGCCTACCGCTCCTGAGCAATACGCTGTTTTTAGTCCCGCTTAATACTATTGTTATTAAATTATTAATACGGCTTACTTATTCCCGTTTTCTTCTAGGAGGCGGGAATTTACAGTTTTTAAAATATTGTTAAATTAGATATTTTCAGTATTCACACTTAAGAAAAGTGTTTTTTTATATTTATTTATAACTAATATATTTACTTATTTATTTATTAAATAGGTTGTTACACTGATTACACTTGTATATTAGTAGTGAAATAATATATTTGTCTAAGATAATCTATAATTTAAGACTTATCCAACAATTTAGCTGATTAAAAAAGGATAGATACATTATGTCAAAGGTAAAGCAGAAGGTATACTTGGTAACAGAGCAACAACGTGATGCGTTGTTGGATTATCTTCTAAGCCGCCCGTACCGTGAGGTTGCTGGTGGAGTCCAATTTCTAAGCAATGCTCCTAATACTATTTTAGACCTAGAAGTTCCTGAAGATGAGTCTGCAAATATGCCTCTCCAACAAAAGTCAACAGCAGAAGCAGACCAAGCTCTACTAGAAGCATCTACTACTCCCGCTGAAGAATTCGCTGTTCTAAGTCGAGTTTAACGTCCAATAGATTCCCGATAACTTGTATGCGCGTTGAGAATCTGGGACTTCATAAATGATTTGTTAATTCTCATCAATTTTAAATAATCAGGTTTTCCATCAATATCAATGCATTTAAGCCTCTAAGAACATTTGTTCTAAGGGGCAAATATTGCAAGGCAAGAAATTTAAGACAGCTTCACAAAGCATTTATTACACCCACTAATTGTTTTAACTTTTCACAGATGTTAAGTGGAAAGTCAGATTAATCGTCAAATTTTAAACACCAAGTATTATAAAAAAATCGGTTGCAGCAATGGATACTAATAATAACCCCATCTTTGAAGCTCAAAATCAGCCAATTCAGCCTAATCCTTTAGAAGTTCAATCTTTACCATTAGGTATTTCGGCGCCAAATCGTTTGCATGAGGGTGTGAGTTTACCCTTGGCGCCAACACTTTTAGAGCCATCTCAGTTTGAGTTGGTGGAAGGATTCGGAGTAAATCTTATATACACGGTTGGAAAAAAAGATTTACTATCAAGTACTCACAGTAGAGATATTTTATCTCTTAATGTGGATGGTCTGATTGCCGGTACTCTTCAACCTGGGGATTCATTAATGAATCCAACGGCTACTTTACTTACATCGCCGAAAAGTGAAATTATCTTTATTGATGCAGGGGTTGAGGATTACCAGCAAATTGTTACTTCCATAAATCCATTCGCTGAGGTAGTTCTTCTTGATGGTAATCTTGATGGGGTAACTCAAATTAGTCAAATATTAAGCGAACGTCAGAATCTTAGTAGCGTTCATATCGTTTCCCACGGCGATGATGCAAAGCTACAGTTGGGTACGACCTCGTTGACTAACGGTAATTTGGAACAGTACGCGCGCCAAATTCAAGGATGGAGTTCATCACTTAGTGACACAGCAGATATTCTCATCTATGGATGTGATGTTGTTAGGAGTGAAGACGGCAAAGAATTTATTCGTCAATTTAGCCAACTTACAGGCGCCGATGTTGCTGCATCCGATGACTTAACTGGTTCCAACACACTTGGTGGAGATTGGCAGCTTGAATATTCGATTGGTTCGATTGAGTCAAAGACTATAGAGAGTGATTATCGTCATCTACTTTCAACATCGATGACGATTCAGAATATTTACGATGCGTGGCGTTCTGGTAATCTCCCTAGTTTAAATACAGTCAACTTAACGCTTGATGGTAATTCAGTTCTGAATGGTGACTTTACGGTTGCTTCTAACACCTCAGAATTGCTTAAGCTAACTGGCGCCAATATTAGTTCCTTCGTAGGTACAGGACTTAGCACTGGTGATACAACTGATGATAAAGGTCTAAATATTACTGGTGGTAGTTTAGATTTAACTATCAACGCTGACAATACCTACACATATTCTTTATCCGGACAAGGCGGATTAACTAACGTTGTAGGATTAACCTTATCTGTAGATAATGCAAAAGCTAGTGGTACTCAAACTGGTACAACTGTTGAACTAACAAATTTTGACTTAGGAGTTGGAAACGTCACTCGTCTATTTGGTGACAGTCTTTTCTACAATTTAGAAAATAACCAGCTTTCGTTTGCAACAACTAATGCATCAGCCAACGTTGGTAACGGCGCAAATACCCAAAATACATCCGATGATGCCCTTTTAGCAATAACCAACGCCAGCTTTAATATTTCTAGTGACGGACAAGATTATAGCTACGCTATTAGCCAAGGTAGTGCATCCTTAAATGGAATAGGTAACCTATCGCTGTCTGTTGGTAATGTTACAGCAACAGGTAATTTATCCAACATCTCGCTTCAACTCAGTAATTACGCATTGGGTATAGATAGTATTGCCCAGTTAAGCGGCACCACTCTTGATGTCACCGTTCAAAATAGTAATGGTAGTCAAATTAGTTTAAGTGCTAACAATGTTTCTGCTTTTGCTGGTTATGGCGCCGACTCTAAGAGTAAAGTTGATGATATTGGGTTAGAAATTAACAACGCTGGCTTGAATTTACAGTTAAATGCTGATAAAAGTTACTCTTACAGTTTAAATAGCGGCGCTCTTGCAGTTCGCGGTATTGATGGATTAATGTTGTCTGCTGATACTATTAACGCAGCAGGTAATAGTACAACAAATAGTTTCAATCTTAGTCTTACCAACGCGGAAGTTGGTTTAGCTAACGCTGTTAGTTTCAGTGGTGCTTCTTTAGAATTTAAAGTAGAAAAAACAGGTACAGATAGCATCATTTCTTTGTTAGGTCAAGATTTATCTACCTTGATTGGCGATAACAAAGGCACTATCACTAACAGCGATGACACTGGTTTAGTTATTGCTAATGCGGATTTAAATTTAAGTATAAATGCGGATAATACTTATAGTTATAACTTAAATAATGCCGACATTTCCGTTCGTGGTATTGATGGGTTTACTGTTGAAGCTAATAATGTAAATGCAAGCGGGAACGAGTCGAGCGATTTTAGCATCAAACTTGAAGACGCTAAATTAGGTTTAGGTAGTCTTGCTTACCTAAGTGGTGCCGCTATCGAGCTTAATCTGAAAGGAACTGGCGCCAATCGAACAGTTTTGTTTACAGGTAAAAATCTATCAGCGTTTGCTGGTTATGGAGCAGATAATGACCAGCAAAATGATGATATTGGTTTGGCGATTAGTAGCGCTGACTTAGAATTAATACTGAATTCAAATAATACTTATAGCTATAATTTAAGTAGTAGCTTAGTAGCAACTCGTGGAATTAGTGGATTAGAAGTTTCTGCGAGTTATATATTAGCTCAAGGCAACCAAGATAATATTAAATTCAGCCTAAATAACAGTAAGTTAGGTTTCGGTAATCTTATTAAACTCAGCGGAGCTAAAATTGAATTCGCAGTCGAAAAAGTTGGTGTCAATAAAAATATTACATTTAAAGGTCGAAATTTATCCGCTTTTGCTGGTTATGGAGCAGCTACTGGCGAAGAAACTGATGATATTGGCTTTGTAATTAGCGATGCTGACTTAGAATTATTACTCAATGCCGATAGTAAATATACTTATAATCTCGAAACTAGCGCGATTGAAACGCGCGGGATACCTGGATTTAATTTAGATGTTGACTCTGCCAAGCTTATTGGTGATAAAGATAAACTTTCTATAAATACTAAAGCTTTTGAATTAGCTTTAGCTTCGGTTGCAAAGGTAAAAGGCGATGCGCTTTCACTCAAGATAGAAAACAGTAATATAGATATTAGTACTACTAATGCTTCTGCTTTAATTGGCTATGGTGCAAACACCGAGATAACTAGCGATGATATTGGCATCTCGGTTAAAAACGCAACCTTTAATGCTAATGTTCAAAATAATAAAAATTATAGCTATACAATCAACCAAGCTAATGGTGCATTAGTTGGTGTTGATGGAGTCACTTTAGAAATTAATCAAATTGATATAACTGGCAACCAAAGTCAAACTACTGTAAAAACAGGTAGCTTTGAACTAGGATTAAAAGACGTAGGTTATATCAAGGGTGAAGGTCTAGCATATGACCCTTCAGAAAACCTCACAGAACCTCTGCGTATAGCTGCCAAAAATATTCAAGCATTTGTTGGCGTTGGTGGTGGTACCAGTCAAGAATCAGGTATTAAATTAACTGATGGCACATTAGGGCTAGTTGTATACAAAGACGGTGAGAAAAACTATGCCTTAATTGCTAGCGGTAAAGCAGGATTAATTGGTGTTCAAGATTTAACGTTAGATGGGGAGTTAGCTGTCCGTATTAACCGCACGGGTAAAGCAATTAATGAAACAATTGGATTGGGTGATGGTAGTTCTGTTGACGTTATCTTTACTGAGGAACAGAAAAACCAACTCCGGGTTGAAGGTCTAGTAGATGCAAATGTTACAGGCAATCTAGCTTTTGGTGGTAAATTCTCGATGGAGTGGTTTAACGGTGAAACTCCTGGCGCCACTAACCAAAGTTCAAATATTGCAGCAAATAACTTTAGCTTAGATAAGCATAAAACTACTATAGACGAAGCGTTCTATCAAGAACTACGTTCTAAGTTAGCCACTGAAAAAGCACGCTTAGAAGCAGAAAATTCTACAGTAAAATCTATTAATGCTGTAGTAGATAGCTTTGCATTTAATGAAGACCGAGTTGATGTTGAGCGCAATTATCTAATTTTAGATAAACCTCATAACTTTGTAACTGGGCAGAAAGTTATTTACACAGCAGGTAGCGGCAATCAAGTTATTGGTGGTTTAGTTGAAGGTCAAGAATACTATATTCTAACTGTTAACGACCGGACTATTCAACTAACTTCAACATTGGGGGGTGCAGCAATTGACTTAACAAGCGCTAGTGTTGGCAATCACCAATTAAGTGAAGTTATCGATTTTGGCGCCACAAATAGCATCAACGTAGATTTGAAAGAAAATCTAATTCTATTTAGTCAACCCCACGGTCTAACTGATTTGAACCAAGTCGTATATGATGCTGGTACAAATCAAGCGATTGGTGGATTAGAAAACGGTAAAATTTATACAGTTGAAGTCGTAAGTCCCACATCAGTACGCTTACGTTCTTTGCAAGGAAATTTAATAGTTGATTTAACGAACGATAGTTTTGGAGAACATTCTCTACGTCCAGTTATCACATTTCCAACAGAAAATCAACCCAGCAGCGTTGACACTAACAAAGACACAATTAATTTTGCTGGTTCGCACTATCTGCAAACAGGCGATAAAATTCAGTATTATGACCCTATTAATGGCGACCCGATAGGCGGTACTTTTAGTTCGCTACAAACTGCGACAGAAGTACATTCATTCTATGTAATTAGAGTTAACGATAATACGATTAAGCTTGCCAAAACCCGTACTGATGCATTGGCAAATCGTGGTTTAAATTTAACAACTCCTGGAACCGGGTCACAAACAATGACCCTAATTGAACGTTATGCAGGTGGTATTGAAGACCGTAGTCATTTAGATTTCCAACAAAAGTCAACAATTACATTTGTAAATAAAACTACAATTAAGCTCAACTACAACCACAGTTTGACAACTGGTCAAGCAGTTATGTTACAGCTTGACCCAAATGCCGCTGACCCAAGTTCACCAATTAATGGATTAACGGCAATTGCTTATTCGACTAACCCACAGGTCTATAGTGTTGCCCATGAAAATGTTTACTATGTCAAGATAACTTCAAAAGGTAATCTACAATTTGCTAGGTCAAAAGAAGATTTAGAAAACAATCAATTTATTGCCCTAAGTAAACCTAGTGATGGTTCTGCTTTCCGCTTAATGCCGACATGGACTTTTGTATCAGATGGAAAGCAAACAGTCGATGTTCAACAAGATACGATTAATTTTACATCGCCTCATAACTTCAGCGATGGTACCGAAGTTCGATATGAATTCGATGCGGGTAATACTGCAATTAGTGGATTAAATAGTGGTAGTACTTATTACATTAAACGTATTAGCAATACTGCGATTCAATTAACAGCAACCCTAAGTGGCGCCGCAATAAATCTCACTAGTGATGGCAAAGGAAATCATCGCTTTGTCCAAACTCCAAGTGTATTTACACCAACGAATAATATCAAAGTTGACGTTGATACGAACGAGATTTTTCTACCCACATCTGCGAATTTAGAAGTTGGCGCCGCTGTCCAATATAATTCTGCTAACCAAGCTATTGGTGGTTTAGAAGAAGGTAAGATTTACTACGTAGTTGCTAAAAACGGTAATGCAATCAAATTTGCTGCAACAGTTGGTGGTAGTGTAATTGATTTAACTAGTGCAGGTGGCGCCGGCAACCATCGCTTTACCCTCACAGGAGTGGAATTTACTGCCAATAACGACACCGCATCAAAACGTAGTGCAGAAGCATTAGCGTTAGCACAAAGACTGAGCAATGATTTAGGTATACAAGTCACTTTAACAGCAGGAAATATTACCTCCGTTAATGACCCCAACGCAACAACTAATATTATTGATGCTGGGCGTAAGGTTGCTATACGTGATGTTGCTGTTATTTACGACGAGAAACAGTTAGAAACAAGCAAGCTATTAATCGGTATAAATGATGCCTATGCTTTCATGGGTACTGACTACGGGACTGCGAATGAAACAGGAGTCAAAATTAGCGATGCCAATTTGGGACTTGCCCTTTATAAGACAATAGACCATCGTCAGGGAGCTACATCACAACCGATGGGTTACGCTTTGACAGGAAATGGAGCGGGTGCATTAGTCGGGGTAGATAGCTTAAAATTACAAGGTAATTTAGCGGTTCAACTTAACCGTAGTGGACAAGCAGTAGATGAAACTATTGTCACACCGGGTGGTTCTATTGCGTTAAAGTTCGCTACTCCAGATAACATCACGCAAATTAACGGTGCAGCGAACTTAGATGTTGCTGGTTTAGTCGGATTATCAGGTAATTTCAGCTTCCAACAGGTCAATGGTAAAACGGAAATTACAGGTAAAGATATTACCACCTTTGTTGGTCGTGGTGCAGATACTCCAGAAATTAGCGATGATATTGGTTTAAAACTAACTCAAGCCAATTTTGATCTAGCTTTAAATTCTGATAAGTCTTACAATTACAACTTGAAAAATGCCAACTTTGAAGTTGTTGGTATAAATGGATTAACTTTATCTGCTACCTCAGTTAGTGCTACAGGCGATAATACAGGTGATATTTTTAACTTAAGCCTAGGTACCGCAGCTTTAGATTTAGGTGGTCTTTTAAATTTAAATAGCGATGCTCTACAGTTTAAACTACAAAAGAGCGGCGCCGAAAAAACTATCTCTTTTAGTGGCAAAAATATATCAACATTCGTCGGTTATGGTTCAGAAACTTCAGATATTAGCGATGATGTTGGGTTAGAAATTAGCAATGCTGACATTGATATACTGTTTAATCCCGATAAAACTTATAGCTACAGTTTGCTTAATGGCATAGTAAAAGCTCGTGGGATTAATGGATTTAATATTAGTGGCGAAAAAGTTAATGTTATCGGCGACCAAGATAATACATCTGTAACTACAGAAAACTTCGCTTTAGGTTTAGGCGGATTTGCTAGCATTACTGGTTCATCACTGCTATTTAAGTCAGAGAAAACAGCAAACGCCAAGAAATATACTTTCAGCGCAAACGGAATTTCTAGTTTAATTGGAAATGGCGCCAATACTACCGATACAAGTGATGATTTAGGGCTATCCTTATCAGGTGCGGGACTAGGTATCACCCTCAATAGCGATAAAACTTATACATATAATCTTACTAATGCGAACGCTACACTCGTCGGTGTAAATGGTTTAGTTCTTGATGCGAAGGGAGTCAATGCATCGGGTGATAATACCAGCACCAACGTAAATATTAATAGCTTTGAATTTGCTGCTGGCGATAATGCAAGAATTTCTGGCGCCGCATTAACCTTCACAAAGAACGCGAATCAAATTAGCTTCAGTGGTAGTAATATTAATGCCTTAGTTGGAAATGGCGCCAGCACAACTGATATAAGTGATGACCAAGGTTTATCTTTATCTGGTGCAGGATTAAGCGTTATCCTTAACAGCGATAAGACTTACAGCTACAACTTAACTAATGCGAACGCAGCATTGGTTGGCGTAACAGGTTTAACCCTCGATGCCAAAGCGGTTAATGCAAATGGCGATAACACCAATACCAACGTCAGTATTGGTAGCTTTGAATTTGCTGCTGGCAACAACGCACGAATTTCTGGTACTGCACTAGTCTTCACCAAAAACACAAATCAAATTAGCTTCAGTGGTAGCAATATTAATGCCTTGGTTGGGAATGGTGTCAGCACAACTGATACCAACGATGACCAAGGGTTATCTCTATCTGGTGCAGGTTTAAATGTTATCCTTAACAGCGATAAGACTTATAGTTACAACTTAACTAATGCGAACGCTGCACTAGTAGGTGTAACAGGTTTAACCCTCGATGCCAAAGCGGTTAGTGCAAATGGCGATAACACCAATACCAACGTCAGTATTGGTAGCTTTGAATTTGCTGCTGGCAACAACGCAAGAATTTCTGGTTCTGCATTAACCTTCACCAAAAACACAAATCAAATTAGCTTTAGTGGTAGCAATATTAATGCCTTGGTTGGAAATGGTGCTAACACCACTGATACAAGTGACGACCAAGGTTTATCTTTATCTGGTGCTGGTTTAAGCGTTGTCCTCAACAGCGATAAAACTTACAATTACAACTTAACTAATGCGAATGCTGCACTCGTCGGTGTAAATGGTTTAGTTCTTGATGCCAAGGGAGTTAACGCATCGGGTGATAATAACAGCACTAACGTAAATATAAATTCCTTTGAATTTGCTGCTGGCAACAACGCAAGAATTTCTGGTGCTGCATTAACCTTCACAAAGAACGCAAATCAAATTAGCTTCAGTGGTAGCAATATTAATGCCTTAGTTGGAAATGGAGTTAGCACAACTGATGTAACCGACGATCAAGGTTTATCTTTATCTGGTGCAGGATTAAGCGTTATCCTTAACAGCGATAAGACTTACAGCTACAACTTAGCTAATGCGAATGCTGCACTCGTCGGTGTAAATGGTTTAGTTCTTGATGCCAAGGGAGTTAATGCATCAGGTGATAATACCAGCACCAACGTGAATATAAATTCCTTTGAATTCGCTGCTGGCAACAACGCAAGAATTTCTGGTGCTGCATTAACCTTCACAAAGAACGCAAATCAAATTAGCTTCAGTGGTAGCAATATTAATGCCTTAGTTGGAAACGGTGTTAGCACAACTGATGTAACCGACGATCAAGGACTATCGCTCTCAGGTGCGGGTTTAAATGTTATCCTCAACAGCGATAAGACTTATTCTTACAACCTCACAAACGCAAACGCTGCACTTGTTGGTGTGACAGGACTCACTCTTGATGCAAAAGGAGTCAACGCAAGTGGCGATAACACCAACAGCAATGTCAATATTGGTAGCTTTGAATTTGCTGCTGGCAACAATGCGCGAATTTCTGGTACTGCACTAACCTTCACCAAAAACGCAAGCCAAATTAGCTTCAGTGGCAACAACATTAATGCCTTGATTGGGAATGGTGTCAGCACAACTGATACCAACGATGACCAAGGGTTATCCCTATCTGGTGCAGGTTTAAGTGTTATCCTCAACAGCGATAAAACTTATTCTTACAATCTCACGAACGCAAACGCTGCACTTGTTGGTGTAACGGGTCTAACCCTCGATGCAAAAGGAGTCAACGCAAGTGGTGACAATACTAGCACCAACGTCAATATTGGCAGCTTTGAATTTGCTGCTGGTGACAACGCGCGAATTTATGGTAATGCGCTAACCTTCACCAAAAACGCAAGCCAAATTAGCTTTAGTGGCAACAACATTAATGCTCTAGTTGGTAATGGTGTTAGCACAACTGATACAACAGATGACCAAGGATTATCTCTATCTAGTGCAGGTTTAAGTGTTACCCTCAACAGCGATAAAACTTACAATTACAACTTAGCTAATGCGAATGCTGCACTCGTCGGTGTAAATGGTTTAGTTCTTGATGCCAAGGGAGTTAATGCATCAGGTGATAATACCAGCACCAACGTGAATATAAATTCCTTTGAATTCGCTGCGGGTAATAATGCAAGAATTTCTGGTTCTGCATTAACCTTCACAAAGAACGCAAATCAAATTAGCTTCAGTGGCAGTAATATTAATGCCTTAGTTGGAAACGGAGTTAGCACAACCGACATAAGTGATGACCAAGGGTTATCTCTATCAGGTGCTGGATTGAGTGTTATCCTCAACAGCGATAAAACTTACAGCTACAACTTAGCTAATGCGAACGCTGCATTGGTTGGAGTAACCGGACTCACCCTTGATGCTAAAGGAGTTAACGCATCGGGTGATAATAACAGCACCAACGTCAATATAAATTCCTTTGAATTTGCTGCTGGTAATAATGCAAGACTCTCTGGCACTGCGCTGACCTTTAGCAAGAACGCAAATCAAATTAGTTTTAGCGGCAGTAATATTAATGCCTTAGTTGGAAACGGAGTTAGCACAACCGACATAAGTGATGACCAAGGATTATCCCTATCAGATGCGGGGTTAAGCGTTATCCTTAACAGCGATAAAACTTATAGTTACAACTTAGCTAATGCAAATGCTGCACTAGTTGGTGTAACGGGTCTAACCCTTGATGCAAAAGGAGTCAGTGCAAGTGGTGACAATACTAGCACCAACGTCAATATTAATTCGTTTGAGTTTGCTGCTGGCAATAATGCGCGAATTTCTGGTACTGCCTTAACCTTCACCAAAAATGCAAGTCAAATTAACTTTAGTGGTAGTAATATTAATGCCTTAGTTGGAAATGGCGCCAGCACCACCGATACAAGTGATGACCAAGGATTATCCCTCTCAGGTGCGGGGTTAAATGTTATCCTCAACAGCGATAAAACTTATTCTTATAACCTCACAAATGCAAACGCTGCACTCGTTGGTGTAACTGGATTGGTTCTCGATGCGAAAGGAGTTAGCGCAACTGGCGATAATACAAACACCAACGTTAATATTAATTCGTTTGAGTTTGCTGCTGGCAATAATGCGCGAATTTCTGGTACTGCCTTAACCTTCACCAAAAATGCAAGTCAAATTAACTTTAGTGGTAGTAATATTAATGCCTTAGTTGGAAATGGCGCCAGCACCACTGATACAAGTGACGACCAAGGTTTATCTTTATCTGGTGCTGGTTTAAGCGTTATTCTCAACAGCGATAAAACTTACAATTACAACTTAGCTAATGCAAACGCTGCATTGGTTGGAGTAACCGGACTCACCCTTGATGCTAAAGGAGTTAACGCATCGGGTGATAATAACAGCACCAACGTGAATATAAATTCCTTTGAATTCGCTGCTGGCAACAACGCAAGAATTTCTGGTTCTGCATTAACCTTCACCAAAAACACAAATCAAATTAGCTTCAGTGGTAGCAATATTAATGCCTTGGTTGGAAATGGTGCTAACACCACTGATACAAGTGACGACCAAGGTTTATCTTTATCTGGTGCTGGTTTAAGCGTTATTCTCAACAGCGATAAAACTTATTCTTATAACCTCACAAATGCAAACGCTGCACTCGTTGGTGTAACTGGATTGGTTCTCGATGCCAAAGGAGTTAGCGCAAGTGGCGACAATACAACCACCAACGTTAATATTGGCAGCTTTGAATTTGCTGCTGGTAACAACGCAAGACTCTCTGGCGCCGCATTAACCTTCACCAAAAATGCAAGTCAAATTAGTTTCAGTGGTAATAATATTAATGCCCTAGTTGGAAATGGCGCCAACACTACTGACACCAACGACGACCAAGGATTATCGCTATCAGGTGCAGGATTAAGCGTTGTTCTCAACAGCGATAAAACTTATAGTTACAACTTAGCTAATGCGAATGCTGCACTCGTCGGTGTAAATGGTTTAGTTCTTGATGCCAAGGGAGTTAACGCATCGGGTGATAATAACAGCACTAACGTAAATATAAATTCCTTTGAATTCGCTGCTGGCAACAACGCAAGAATTTCTGGTTCTGCATTAACCTTCACCAAAAACACAAATCAAATTAGCTTCAGTGGTAGCAATATTAATGCCTTGGTTGGTAATGGCGCCAGCACAACCGATACAAGCGATGACCAAGGTTTATCTCTATCTGGTGCAGGTTTAAGCGTTGTCCTCAACAGCGATAAAACTTACAATTACAACTTAACTAATGCGAACGCTGCACTTGTTGGCGTAACAGGACTCACCCTTGACGCAAAAGGAGTCAGCGCAACTGGCGATAATACTAGTAGCAATGTCAACATCAATTCCTTTGAATTCGCTGCTGGTAACAATGCACGACTTTCTGGTTCTGCGTTAACCTTTACCAAAAATGCAAATCAAATTAGCTTCAACGGTAGTAATATAAATGCCTTAGTCGGAAATGGTGCCAGCACGACCGATACAAGTGATGACCAAGGGCTATCTCTCTCCGGTGCGGGATTAAATGTTATCCTCAACAGCGATAAGACTTACAGCTACAATCTCACAAACGCTAATGCTGCTTTAGTCGGTGTAAATGGTTTAGTACTAGAAGCCAAAGGAGTTAACGCAAGTGGTGATAACACCAGCACCAATGTCAATATTGGTAGCTTTGACTTTTCTGCTGGTAACAACGCAAGAATCTCTGGTACTGCGCTAACCTTCACCAAAAATGCAAGTCAAATTAGTTTTAGTGGCAACAACATTAATGCCTTAGTTGGAAATGGCGCCAGCACTACTGATACAAGTGATGACCAAGGAATATCTCTATCAGGTGCGGGGTTAAATGTTACCCTCAACAGCGATAAAACTTATTCTTACAACCTGACTAATGCTTCGGCTGCATTGGTTGGTGTAACTGGACTGGTGCTTGATGCTAAAGGAGTGAGTGCAAGTGGCGATAACACCAGCACCAATGTCAATATTAGTAGCTTTGAATTTGCTGCTGGTAACAACGCAAAACTCTCTGGCGCCGCATTAACCTTCACCAAAAATGCAAGTCAAATTAGTTTCAGTGGTAATAATATTAATGCCCTAGTTGGAAATGGCACCAGCACCACCGATACAAGCGACGACCAAGGGTTATCTCTATCTGGTGCAGCACTAAGTGTCACCCTCAATAGCGATAAAACTTACAGCTACGGCTTAACGAATGCTTCGGCTGCACTAGTAGGTGTAACAGGACTCACGCTTGATGCCAAAGGAATTAGTGCAACAGGTGACAATACCAGCACCAATGTCAATATTAGTAGCTTTGAATTTGCTGCTGGTAACAACGCAAGACTTTCTGGCGCCGCATTAACCTTTACCAAGAATGCAAATCAAATTAGTTTCAGTGGTAATAATATCAGTGCCTTAGTCGGAAATGGCGCCAGCACCACCGACACAAGCGATGATCAAGGGCTATCTCTATCAGGCGCAGGACTAAGCGTTATCCTTAACAGTAATAAGACTTACAGTTACAACTTAACTAATGCAAATGCTGCGCTTGTAGGTGTCAATGGTCTAACTCTAAGCGCAACAAATATTTCCGCTTCTGGCGACCGAGACAATACTAATGTCTCAATCGGTAAGTTTACTCTCGGTATAGGTAATGCAGCGAGATTAGAAGGTAATGCTCTAACCTTTACCAAGAATGCCAACCAAATTAGCTTTAGTGGTAACGATATCAGCGCTCTAGTTGGAAACGGTGCCAGCACTACTGATACCAGTGATGACCAAGGTCTATCTTTATCTGGCGCCGCACTCTCGCTTAACCTCAACACAGATAAGACCTACAACTACGATCTCAGTAACGCAAATGTTGCGCTGGTTGGTATCGATGGAATCACCTTAAGTGCTAATCAAGTTTCAGCGACAGGCACCCAAGACAGCACTGATGTCAATATTGATGAGTTTACTTTGGTTGTTGGCAATGCCGCACGAATTTCTGGTAATGCTTTAACCTTTACCAAGAACTCTAACGAAATAAGTTTTAGTGGTGGCAATATAAGTGCCCTAATTGGTAATGGCGCCAGCACTGCTAGTACTAATGATGATCAAGGATTGTTGTTATCGAATGCATCTTTTATAGTCAATATCAACAGTAATAGTACTTATGCATATGAAATTTTCGACGCTGATGCTGGAATAGTTGGTGTTCAAGGACTTCAATTAGAGGCGAAAAATATCACTGCGGCTGGTGACCAAAATGATACCAACGTATCTATAGGCACATTCAGTTTGGTTGCTGGAAATGCTGCGAGATTCTCAGGTGATACCCTTACCTTTACCAAGAACGCAAACCAAATTAGTTTTAGTGGACAAAATATTAATGCTTTAGTTGGTAATGGCGCCAGCACGGATGATATTAACGATGACCAAGGTTTATCTTTATCTGGTGCGGCGATTAATGTAAGTGTTAATCCTGACAAGACTTACAGCTACAGTCTCAGTAATGCGAATGCTGCGATAGTTGGTGTAAATGGACTTACATTAAGTGCTAGCAACATTTCTGCAAACGGTACTCAAGATAACACTAATGTTTCAATTGGTGAGTTTAATCTAGGTGTTGGAAACGTAGCGCGAATCTCCGGTAGCTCTCTCAGCTTTACTAAGAATGCTGATCAAATTAGCTTCGGTGGTAGCGATATTAACGCTTTAATCGGTAATGGTGCTGCTACAGATGATGTCAACGATGATCAAGGTTTACTCGTGTCGGGTGCGGAACTTAGTGTAATTCTTAACTCTGACAAGACTTATAGCTACGAACTTCGTAACGCCAATGCTGGTTTAGTTGGTATTGATGGGTTAACTTTATCTGCTACTGGTATAAATGCAGGTGGTAATAATAATCGAACCGATGTATCAATTACCGAGTTTGAACTAGGACTGGGTAGCATAGCCCAACTTTCTGGTCAAAATCTCAGTTTTGTGTCGGAACAAAACGCTGATAACACTAAGCTATTAATGGCTGCTTCCAACATATCAGCTTTTGTGGGAACTGGATTTGGAACCGGAAGTGCAATGGGAGTCAAGCTCGAAAGTGCTTCTTTGGCAACGGCACTTTACAGAAGTAATAACCAAAGTACCTATGCTTTAGAAGTTGATGGTAGTGCATCTGTAATTGGAATTTCTGACTTAACCCTAGCTGGTAACTTAAAGCTTGTTGCGAACAACACAGGTAAAGCAGTTAACGAAACAATTACTTTAAGTGATGGTACAACTAAAACCCTTGCGTTTACTGAAGCCGAAGCAAATCTTACTCGTATACAGGGACGCACAGATATTAACATCGCAGGGTTTGCTGCTGCAAAAGGCGATGTATTGATTGAGAAAAATACCATCGTTGATGCTTCGGGCAACAGTACTCGTCTGCTTGTAGGCGCCACCAATGTAACTGCGTTTATGGGCAGCAACTACGGCAGTGCAAACGCAGTGGGAGTTGAGGTTAAAGACGGTAAGCTGGGTTTAGTAATAGAACGTAGCGGTAATGCACCTTCCACATACGCCTTTAGTACTGAAGGGACTGCTGCCTTAATTGGTGTAAATAATGTCACTCTTAACGGTAACATCGCGCTTGAAGTTAACCGTATGGGTAAGGCTGTAAGTGAAATTATTAAGACATCAAGTGGCGAAGTTAACATTGCATTTACTGAAACAGAGGGCAATATTACCCAAGCATCTGGTCGCTTGAATTTGGGTGTTAGTGGCTTTGCTGAACTCTCTGGTGATTTTGCAATTACTAAAACTCAAAATATTTTGAATATCGGCGCCACAAATGTAAATGCTTTTGTTGGTGCAAACGGAACTGGTGTACAAGTAGATGATGCGGCACTAGGTATGATTGTTTACACCGACCGCACCACTTCCAACTATGCCCTTAGTGCTAGTGGTAGTGCATCTCTAATAGGTATTAATGATGTCACTCTCAAAGGTAACTTAGACCTGCAAGTTAATCGTACAGGCGCCGCAGTTAACGAAACTATCTCAGTTGCGGGTCAAGATATTAAACTCAACTTTGCAACTGGCGCCGAGGTAACTCAAATAAAAGGCAAAGCAAATCTAAATGTTGGTGACTTTATAGCACTCAACGGAACTATAAGCGTTGAAAAAACAGCTAATACAGTTAATAACGTTACCGAAACTCAGTTATTAATAGGTGCAACTGATGTAAATGCCTTTGTTGGCTCTGGTTATGGTACAAATAAAGCTGCGGGAGTTGAAATTAAAAACGGCAAGCTAGGGTTAGTAATAGAAAGCGAGCGCAACAACACTACTAACGCAGTCACCAAAGGTTACGCACTCAAAGGAAGTGGTAGTGTAGGCATTGTTGGTATCAACGAACTTTCTGTGAGTGGCGATGTTGATATTGCAATTAACCGAATGCAAGTTCCTGTAAACGCTACTATTAACACAGATAATGGCGCCGTCAACGTTAACTTTGCTGATGCATCACCAGTTACAGATATTAAAGGTAGCAACGTTAACTTGGGTATTGCTTCTGGGGTTGTGCGTGCGTCTGGTAATTTTGGTATGACCAAAACTACTACCGCAGAAGGCGCCAAACTACTGATAGGTATGGCAAATGTGAACGCATTTGTTGGTAGTGGTGATTCGGGTATTAAATTAAGCGATGGTAATTTAGGTTTAGCAATCTTCTCAAATGGTGTAACCAGCAACTATGCTGTTGTTGCCAACGGTAAAGGTGAGTTTACAGGTATAGATGAACTCACAATTAAAGATACTCAATTAGAAGTCCGCATCAACCGCACTGGTAAAACAGTTAATGAATTAGTTGATGTTGGTGGTGGTAAAAACGTTGAAATCATTTTTGGTCAAGGTCAAGAAAATCAGCGTCGCGTAGAAGGTACAATTAACGCGAATGTCGCCAATGCCCTCGCATTTGGTGGTGATTTCTCGATGGAATGGTTCACCGAGCAAACTCCAGGTCAGAAAAACTTAACTTCTAACGTTACAGATAATAACCTCACTCTGTCAAAAGACCAAACCGCTATTGATGAAACGCTATATCAACAGTTACGCTCTAGTCTTGCTGCCGAAAAAGCTCGTTTAGAAGAAAGTAAGTCTACGATTAATTCGATTACTGCTACTGTTAATGGGTTTGCCTTTAACGAAGATAGAGTAGATATTGCCCTCGACCGTTTGGTAATGGATAAACCACATGGTTTAGTGAACGGACAAAAGGTTGTTTACAACTCTGGTAGTGGTAACACAGCAATTGGTGGTTTAGTTGACGGTCAAGAATACTTTGTCATCGTTGTTAATAATAATATTGTCCAACTAGCAACAACACTTGGTGGACAAGCTGTAGACTTAACTAGTGCCAGCAAAGGTATGCACCAATTACGCCAAGTTATGGAATTTGGCGCCACCAATGCAATTACTGTTGACGTACAAAAAGAGCAAATATTATTTAGCAATTCTCACCAACTAACTAACGGTAGCTTAGTACGCTACGAAGCTGGACAAAATAATGTTATCGGTGGTTTACGTAACAACGGTTTATATAAAGTCGAAGTTGTAAATGCGACAACTGTTACACTTCGCGATAGCCAAACTAATGCGGTTATTGACTTAACATCCGGTAGTTTCGGTCAACATGCACTGCGTCCAGTTACAACTACCGCAACCGAGAATAACATCAACGTTGATGTAGATAAAGAACAAATCCACTTCCCAAATAATCACAATTTAGCTAACGGTGCATTAGTACGTTACGATGCTAAAGGTAATACTGCAATTGGTGGTTTAATAGATGGCGCCTCCTATTACGTCAAATCAATTGATAGCAAAACCATACAATTATCTGCAACAATTAATGGCGCCGCAATTAATTTAACTAGTGATAGCTTCGGTGAACATGCACTTGTTCTTCAAAAGTCTCTCACCTTTGACACTGAAAATAAACCAGGCAATGTAAATATTACTGACAATACCATTACATTTGCTGGTAAACACTTATTGCAAACAGGGGATAAAATTGATTACCATTACCCTGATGACGGCAGTGCTGTAGGTGGTACATTTGATACCTTAAGCCAGCAATATGATAAATTTCCGTACTACGTTATCCGTGTAAACGATACAACAATTAAACTAGCTAAAACTCGTGCCCAAGCACAAGCTGGTCAAGCAATAGACATAACAAATCCTGGTTCTGGTACACAAACCCTAACACTGATTGAACGCAATAACGAAAATCGCGACCATTTAAAATTCCGTGAAGTTGGTAGTATATCAGTAACAAACCAAACAATTAAGCTAAACTACGCGCACAATTTAGAAACAGGACAAGCAGTTGTCTTCCAGCTTGATTCTACATATTCTGAGCGTTCGCCATTACTTGGAATTACCCCAGATATTTACTCAATGGGGCAATCTCAAGTCTATGACTCAACCGTAGCTGAGACATATTTTGTTAAACGTATTAGTGCTACAGAAATCAGACTTGCCAAAACACTCGATGATTTAAATAACAATCGTTTTATTAACGTTAGTAAAAATGAATCGAGTCCAAGAGCAACTTATCGCTTCATGCCCATCAATCACTTTAGCTCTCAAGGTAAGCAAGTGGTGGATGTGCAAAACGACCAAATCACAATTGCATCCAGTCATGGTTTAAGTGATGGCGCCTTAGTTCGCTACGAAGTTGACGCAGGTCTAACAGCAATTGGCGGTTTAACAAATGGCGCCAACTACTATATCAAACGCATCAGCGACACTGTAATACAACTCAGTACTACACAAGGTGGCGCCATAATAGATATTACCAGCGGTGGTATAGGCAATCACAGATTCCTAGCTTCTAATAATATTGCTAGCTTCAACGCTAAAAACACCATTCGAGTAGATGTTAATCAAGATCAAATTAACTTTGCTGCCAACCACAACTTTAAAGACGGCGCCCAAATTCGTTATGAAGTTGATGCAAATCAAAAAGCAATCGGTGGTTTAACTACTGGCTCTACTTATTATGTCAAACGTGTTAGCGATACTGCTATTCAACTAACCTCAACATTAGGTGGAGCAGTAATTAATATTACTAGTGACGGTAAAGGCAATCATCGATTTATTGAAAGCGGTACAGTCTTTACTCCAGAAAACCGCATTACTGTAGATGTTGAAGCTAACGCAATTATTCTTCCTGCACCTGTAGATTTAAAGGTTGGCGAGAAAATTGAATATCGTGCCAGTGGACAAGCAATTGGTGGTTTAACAGATGGCGCCACCTATTACATCATCAGTAACCAGGGTACAGCATTGCGGCTAGCTACAACACCAGGCGGAAATGCAATTGATTTAACGAGTGCTGGTGGCGCCGGTAATCATCGCTTTATCCGTGCAGGAGTTGATTTTGCTGCAAATAATGATGTTGCCCAAGAACGACGCGCGCAAGCTCTGACCCTTGAACAACGTCTCAGCAACGACTTGGGTGTAACGATTAAACTAACTGCAGGTAATGCGACCTCTACAAATGACATAACTGCTACAAACAACACAATTAGTGCAGGTCGTAAAGTCAGCTTCAGTAATATCACCGCTAATTACGACGAACAGCAATTAGGAAGCACTAAGTTACTAGCAGGTATCACAAATGGCTATGCCTTTATGGGTACTGGTTACGGTACTGCACAAGAAACTGGTGTCAAGATTAGCAACACTAACCTCGGTTTAGCATTATATAAAACTATTGACTACAAACTTGCTGCTAACCAACAAGCAAAGATGACTTATGCGCTAGTTGGAGAAGGTAAAGCCGAATTAGTTGGTGTTGATGATGTCACTGTCAAAGGTAATTTAGCCGTTCAAGTTAACCGCACTGGCAAGGTTGTCAATGAAACAATTACTACACCAGGTGGAGAAATCAAACTAGCGCTTGATGCAACAAATAGAATTAGCGTTATGGGCGCCGCCGAAATAGATATTAAAGGTATCGCCGCAGCATCTGGTAACTTTGGTATCGACCATACAAGCACTACCAATGGCACCGTTACAACTTCTAAATTGGTAATTGGCGCCACTAACGTTAATGCTTTTGTTGGTTCAGGTTACAAAACTGCTGATGAACTTGGTGTTAAGCTGACCGATGGCAAGTTGGGCATGGTGCTTAACAAAGTTAATGATACTGCCGCAGCCCAGCAAGCACCAGCTAAATATGCTCTGGAAATTGGTGGAACAGCTAGCGTAGTTGGTATTCCTGGTTTGAGCTTGGAAGGTGCGATGGAAGCGCGCATCAACCGCACTGGTGGAGCAGTTAATGAAACCGTCAATGTTGGGAATGGGCAGACTGTAATAGTTAACTTCGGCGCCACAGAAGGTACACTTACTAGCATCGAAGGTTCCGCTCGTCTCAAAGCAGCTAATATCCTAGATGCATCAGGTAAATTTGTTTTAGGAATTGGCGAACCACAACAAAATGGTCGCAGACCAATTGATATCAAAGCTACAGACGTTTCTACCTTTGTTGGTATTGGTGCAAACACACCTGATACTAGCGATGATGTTGGCGCCAAATTAACCAATGCCGACTTTAACTTCACTCTCAATGCTGATAATACTTACAAGTACAATATTAATAATGCCGATATTGCCTTAGTTGGTATTGACTCACTTAACTTTACAGGTAAAGCCAGCGCAACAGGCGACAATAAGAGCATTAGTGTTAAGCTCAACAATTTAAATCTCAATGTCTCCGATTATGCAAGACTAAGCGGTGATTTTGATTTCTCCGTCTCCTCAGATAATGGCACTCAAATTATTAACTTGGGTGCAACTAATGCTTCTGCCTTTATCGGTACTGGCGCCAAAACACCACAAACCACTGATGATGTTGGCTTAAATATTAGCCAAGTCAATGGCAGTTTACAAATTCGCAAACCTCAAAATGGTAACAAGTACACCGCTTATTCAATAGCAGGAGATATTCAACTTGCTGGTATAAATGGTTTAACGTTAGGTGGAAAAGTTAGCGCGCAATACAACGAGGCGCCTTTCAATACAGTACTTGGAGGTAAGACCCTTGCTGCTGGTATCAATGAAGTTAGCGGTACTGGATTAAGTTTAGGTATAACAGGTTTACAAGGTCTCAATAGTGCCATCAGTGCTGATGTTGTCTTTAAAGTTCGTCAATCAGATGGCGCCATCTTAGCTGGTGCAACAAATGTTACCGCTCAAATTAGCATAAACAGCCCGACTATAGAGGGAAAAACCGAATCTGGCACATTAACAGGAAAGATAGAAAATGGCACATTAGGACTAGTGGTATTATCAGATGGTACATACGGTCTGAAAGGTTTGGGACGAGCTAGTGTCACATTAAGCCCATTAATTGTTGGTGGTGACATTGGCATCGAAGCAGTAAAAAGCGGTGCCAAAGCCATTAAAGAAACAATCAGTGTTGGAAACCAATCTATCGGTATTGACTTTGCGAACAATCAGAATTTTGTAAAATTCACCACAGATAAGCTCTTTATTGACCTTATCTTGACAGATGAAATCAAAAATGCCATACGCACCGGAGCAACAACGCTTGATGGTGTGAAGCAAGGATTAGTACCTAAATACGATAGCAATGGAAACTTACTCTCTGGTAATGAAAGCTTCCTTTCTACTCCTATCCCCATTGCAAACACAAGCCTTGATAAAATTTTAGGAGTTAGCAGTTATCTTTCGCTGGGAACTTATGTCAATAAATATTTAGATACTTCTTTAACTGACCTCAAGGCTAGTAACTATACTCTTTTAGGCTTGATGGGATACCTCAAGAAAGAATGGTTGCCAACTTTGCCAGTTTATGAAGGACTAGATTTTGTTTACAACAAAGATAATAAGACTATAGAGCTTAAGTACAAATCAAATGCAAATTACAAAACCAGCTTAGATTTTGAGCTTGGTCAAGAAGCCCAGCAATTTGGACTAGAGTTATCTGGTAAATCAACAGTTGAGCTAGCAGTTGGCGCCGATATCGACTTTGGGTTGACAATTGGATGGAACCAAGGGTTTAAATCTGACTTTACAATTAACAATATTGGATTTAATGCTACTGCTGATACTAAAAACCTTGTATTAGGCGCCTACTTCGGTCCTTTAGAAGCAAGTCTGGGTTCCTATGATATCGGCAAGGAAAAAGGACAAGTATCGCTAGCTTTAGGAGGAAACTTAAGCTACACCGACCACGATAATGATCTAGAAACTGCCAAGCAATTTAACTTCGATGTTACAAACGGTGGCACTATTGACGTGACTTTACCGTTCTACGCATCCTTAGCTGGAAGAGATTTGGCGCCTGGTGTAGTACCGAAGGTATTCTTAAAAGGAGAGGTATTTACCAAAGACGCTCAAGGTAATTTAGGGGCTGGTAGCTTAAAGTTAACTCATCAAGACTTTGATAAACTTCTTAATTTCCGTAACTTTGGCATAGTCGATGTATTGCTAATGTTCAAGGATGTTGTATCTTGGGCAGAGCAATATAAAGACTACGAGGTCATGAAGACATCTATTCCTTTTGTTGATTTTTCATTAGGTGATGCGCTTAACTTTGCCTCTGCTATTAACGATAATGTCCTCTCAAAAATTGACTTCTACAAACCACGTGTAGACTTGCTTTCTGGTAATGGTGCTTCTTTAACAGATGCTACAGTCAACAACATACCAGTTAAAAGGCTCACTGCTGGTACTAACTTCGATACAAAATATTTAGGCAAATTTGTAACTCTTGAAGGTATTGGTATCTATCGAATTACTACGGTTAATGGCAGTACTTTAGACTTGACCGAAGTTGCTGATGATCAAACAGTCTTATTTAAAACTGTAAGCAACCCTAACTTCGGCAGCGTTAAGTTCGTCATTCACGAAAAACAACAGCTAATTCGTTCCTATCAAGAATTAATTGTTGCAATTAATAAATCTGGTATTCTTCCTGTTAGCGTCAACCTTGAATACGACCCAATTGAAAATACCTTTACAATTCCCTTTGGCTTCAAACAAAATTTACCAGTGTTTAATAATATCGGGTTAAATTTTGGTGTAAATCTTGGAGAACTATCGCTGTCTAGCAATTCCAAAGCTGCGCTCAATGCTAATGTCAATGGTCGTGCGGATATCATTATTGATTTTGATAAACCGATGACTGATGGCAACGGTAATCCTAGTACAGGTATTGGCTTATACCTAGATAAAGTCAAGCTAGAAGGTGGCGTAAGTCTTGATATTAATGACTTGGAAGTTGCCGCTAAACTTGGTTTCTTAGGCTTGACGGCAGGAGGTGCAGGTACAGGTTCAGCAGTTCATGTTGGCGCCTCTATCGCTACTGGTTTAAATGGGCGCCAAGATTTTGTAAAACTTTTGGAAGGTGATTTAAGACAAGCTTTCTATCTTGACTTTAAAGGTGATGCTTACGCAAGATTAAAAGGTTTAAAAGTCGATGCTGGTTTCGGTGGTATAAATATTTCCAAAGATGTGGAACTTGGTGTATACCTACCTAACTTGCTCAAACCATCTGGTACTCAAGTTGTAACTCAACCTCTCGGTCAACCTTTTGATCTTAAGGCTCAAATAGCAAGTGGCAAGCTGAAAAACGAAGGTACCGTTGTAGTATTACCTGATGTCTCACAACTGCTCAGTCTCAAGAACCTAAGCTTCGAGCAGATTATGAGCGGTATCCGTGCAGGCATAAAATTTGTAGATAACTCACTTGCTGAACAGCCTTTCTACACCAGCGCAATTCCTGTTATTGACCGCTCACTCAAAGACACTTTCAAATTCCTTGACGATTTAACGGCAAAAATTGACAATATCGCCAAAAACCCTGCTGGTGCATTACAAGAGGTAGAGTCAAAGATTGAATCTTTACTGGGAATCACTGATGATAATACCCTTAACCCGTGGAAACAGAAATTCTCTCTCTTCCTAGAGAATAATACTTTGAATGTGCATATGGGTTGGGAGGCACTGTTCTCTAGTAAATTTGGTTTTAGCCTCGACTTAGAAAGTCTCAAAGCAATTTCTGGTAACTCGGCAGCAGCAGCACTTGATGCTATCAGTTCTTTAGTTGATGTTGGCGCCAGTGGCAAAGTAACCTTAGAAGCGATAGCCAAACTTAACTTTGATATTGGTATTAGTCTCGATAGCTTAAAGTCAGGAAAACCAGATATTTTCCTCTACGACTACAATAAAGCCACAGGAAGAGGAACTTATGGACAGATTGGCGCGCGCTTAGAAGGTAGAGATTTAGAGTTAGGCTTTAAAGTTGGTCCAATCAATATTGGCACTAAGGGTGGCACGGCAGTTTTAGATGCTGACGGAGATATTAACACCAAAGACTACGCAGGATTAATTATTGGTATTGACCAAAAATCGGGAACTCGCACGGATGATGGTCGCTTTTACATTGGTGATGAGAGCTTCGGCAATAACCTTGATGCTAAATTAGTCGGTGGTTTTGATGTGACTCTACCAGTTTTCATTGATTTTGCCGGCTTCAAAACCAACCTCAAAGACCCTCTAAGCATTCGTACTAATAAAGTATATGGAGACCAAGGTGTAACTCAACTATTTAAGCATCTTGCTAAGTCTCCAGATAGGGGAGCGGCAAATCCAATTGAAATGACTTTCCCGGATATTCGGGGAGCATTTAGCCTCCTGGGTGGTAACTTCTCCATTCTTTCTATCCTTAACGACCCGTCTATTGTTATCGATGGTGTTGACACAGCAGTTGGTAGTTTAGAGCATATTCTTGACTCTAACCTGGCTCAAAAAATTCCTTTACTTGGTGATAAACTAGCCCGCGCGGCAGCATTCCTACGAGATATTCGTCAAGGAGTAATTAGTGACCTTCGCCAAAAACTTGATGGCAAAGGCAAAGTAATTGAAATTCTGCAAAAAACGTTATATGACGTTCTTGGGCCAAGCCAACTTAACCTTCTGCTCGATATAAATAAAGACAATCAAATTAATGCTGCCGACGTTGAAGTAGCCTGGTACGACGCAAAAGGAAACAAGCTCAAAAATTGGCAAGTAGGTGGTGATTTACCAACCGATGCCAATGGCAAACTGGCAGATGCTATCCAATTCAATTTGAAACTTGGTGGCACAATTTTCGGCGCCGGTATCGATTTGCCTTTAGACTTTGAACTTCCTGGCTTTAGCTTAGATGTTGACGGTGGTTTGAGTTTAGATATGGGCTGGAGCTTTGATTTCGGCTTTGGCTTGAGTGTTAGTGATACCTTCTACGTTGCCACCAATAAAGACGCTAACGATAAGGAAATTGAGCTTAATATCAGCGCGTTCCTTGATGGTGATACAAATACTCGCAGCACTCCTCAAAATGCAGAAGTCTTCAAAGCTAACGGTAAGCTTCTCTTCTTAGGAGCGCAACTCGAAGACAAGCGACCCAACGGCAAAGCTAGTGGTGTTTACGGTGGATTATCTTTAGATGTTATCGGTGACGAGCGTGGTCGTTTAACGTTTAATCGTCTTCTTTCTGGTTCACTATCGAATTTATTTAAAGTAGACTTTGGTGTGAAAGCAGACCTCAGTCTTCAAACAACTTTAGAAATCGTCGGAGCGCAAGGACTTCCTCGTTTAAGAGGAGATATTGAAGCTAAGTGGGATTGGCAAGTTGGCAAAGCCTTTACATCACCTGGCATTGGTATCAATAACCTGCAAGTTGACTTAGGTAGTTATGTTGGGAACTTCCTGCAACCAATTGCCGAAAAAATTCGGGATACTATCAAACCTTTAGAACCAGTAATAGATACTTTTACTAAACCAATTGGTGGGCTTAACAAGTTTATTAGTGACCCAACGCTGAAGGGTTTAATAAATTTGATGCTCAAAATTAAAGGTCGTCCGCCAATTGACTGGTCTTTCCTTGAAGAAGCCAAGCAGATGCTTAAATTTGCTGAGGAAATAGCTAAATTTGATAAATCTAATAGTTGGTTGTCTTTAGGAAGCATCAAGGGACTTGGGACTCAGGCGCCAACCTCTATTCAAGCAACGAACCAAACTTCATCAACACTCGGAAATTTAGAGACAACATTACAAAACAATACCCGTCAGCAGTCCAAACCCAGCGGTACTTTAAAAACACCACGCTCTGGTTTCCAAGTCATACCTTACCTCAAGGACATTAAAAACTGGATGAATCTTCTCAGTGGTAAGGATGCAACTTTATTTACTTACGAGCTACCTCTACTTGAATTTAGACAAGACCTCGAAGTTTTATTATTTAGCTATGGTATTCCTAAGCTTGCTTCCTTCAATGTTTATGCAACAGCAGGATTATCAGCAATCGCCGATTTAGGCTTTGGTTATGATACTTACGGTATTCGTCAAGCCATTAACACAGGCAATCCGCTTTATGCCTTAGATGGTTTGTACATCATGGACTTTGATAAAAATGGTAAGGATAAGCCAGAGTTTAAGTTTGATGGCTACATCGGGCTAAAAGGTTCAATAGATGTTGCCGTAGTTGAGGCAGGTGTTGAGGGTCGAATTGGCGTAGAGGTTAATGTCGATATGCAGGATATAGCCAAATCAGTTCTTAGTAAGGACGCAAGTGGTTATGTTACTGGTCAAACTTGGGTGAGTGATGGCAAAATTCGTGGGTCTGAACTTTACACAATGGTGACTTATGAACCGAGCGCAAGCAATCTCTATGGTTTAGGAAACTTATTTAACATCGACGGCAAGGTTTACGCTAGTGCTAACGCTTTTATCGACCCAGTTTTACTTGATTCGTACACAGTTGAGCTATTCAAAACAACATTATTCGATTTCCAATACAAAGCTCCTAATGTCCAACCAAAACTCGCAACAGTAGAAAATGGCGTACTGTACCTCAACGCTGGCAGACGCGCGCAAAACCGGAAATATGGTAATACTCAAGATGGTGGCGAAACATACTATATGTACACTGACAAAGCCACTGGCAAAATTGGTATTGAATATGACGGATACTACCAAACCTTCGATAACGTTAGCAAAATCGTTGGTTATGGCGGCGCCGGAAATGATACATTCGATGCGTCTCGTCTCAACGGTGTCGAAGTGGAATTCTACGGTGATGATGGTGATGACACCTTAATTGCTGGTACTGGCAAAGCAACGCTTTTTGGTAATGCTGGTAACGATACCCTTGATGCTTCCAGAAGTATTTTGGCTGCGTTACTAGATGGTGGCGATGGTGACGATATTATGAAGGGTGGTATTGGTGCCGATATTCTCAGAGGTGGTAATGGTAATGATAATCTCAGCGGTGGTGATGGCGATGACCTTCTTGATGGGGGTGACGGTGCCGACTCGTTAAGCGGTGACAAAGGTAACGACAAATATATCCTTGAAGAGAACTTTAGCCGCGACCGTTGGAACGATGGTGATGATAAGAGTGTTTATGACTTCTCAAATATCAAGAAAAACCTAAATATCTATATCAGCCAACTTAGTATGGTTGTTAAGCAAGAAGGTAGTGATAGCGAACTTAAAGTTACTGGTAGTAACTCCGTAACAGCCTTAGACAATCTGAAATTAGGTTCGGGAGATGACACTATTGTTATCGGGCGCCGCAGTCTCACTCAGAAACTAACAATAGATGGTGGTGGTGGTAATAACAAACTTATTGTCGATGATGTCGGTACTGAAATTGGTATCCTCGACGATAAGACCATAAAAGGTTTAGGAATGGGAGGCAGCATTGAGTACAGTAATTTTGGTTATGTAGATATTCAACTTGGTTCCAACACTGACAAGTTTACAATCAACACTACCCATACAGGTTTAACTAAACTAAACACTGGTGATGGCGCCGATGAAGTAACTGTTAATACTACACTTGGGGAAACATTCATCGATACAGGGAACGATGCAGATACTGTCATCATCAAAAACACTCAGGCAGTAACCAAAATTAATACTGGCGAGAGCAATGATAAAGTCTACAT
This sequence comes from Calothrix sp. PCC 7716, assembly GCF_019977735.1. Lineage (GTDB taxonomy): Bacteria > Cyanobacteriota > Cyanobacteriia > Cyanobacteriales > Nostocaceae > Dulcicalothrix. The sequence goes on from NZ_AP025018.1 coordinate 10,782,917, forward strand.
CCAGCGCATTAGTGCCGAAACAACAATAGAGCTTGGAACAGGAAATGATATTGTAAATGTTGGCAATTTACTCAATCTAGTTGATGATATTTCTGCCAAGCTAACTATTACTGGAGGAACAAAAGCACAAACTTCAACAGTAGAAGAAATAGATAGCCTTTATGTCAATGACTTTGCTGATACCAAAGATAATACTGGTATCCTCACAAGCTCATTAATAACTGGTTTAGGAATGAAGGGTCAAATCAACTACAGTGAGCTTGAAGATATTAACATTTTATTTGGTACTGGCGCCGATTTAATGACTATCGAAAGCACCCACAAAGACAGAACATTTATCAGCACAAATATAGGTAGTGACAGTGTTAATGTCAAAACAATTGCGGGTGAAACTACCGTTCTTCTAGGCTCTGGCGATGACACGATAAACGTTAAAAACGACAGTAAAAAAGTAGATGATATTTCTGCTGCGCTTATTGTCTCTGGTGGTATTGGTATCGACGTAATAAATATCGATGACTCTGGTGATACTATTGACAACACAGCTATACTAAATGACACTGTAATGTCTGGCTTAGGCATGAACGGAGAAGTTAACTATGGCAGTTTCGAGGACTTAAATATCTCATTTGGTTCTGGTAGTGACATTCTTAGCATTGAAGGTACGCACAAGCAATCAACATATATCACTACTGGTAAAGGTAGCGATGCAGTTTATGTCGAAGCAATATCGGGTGAAACTACCGTACTTCTCGGCGCCGATGACGATACATTAAATGTTGGCAACAAGAGCCAAAAAGCAGATGATATCTCAGCAACGCTTATAGTCTCCGGTGGTAGCGGTGTTAATACATTAAATATCGATGACTCTGGTGATAAAACCGACAACACAGCCGTTGTAAATGACGCTTTAGTGACTGGCTTGGGCATGAACGGTGAAGTTAATTACGGTAGCTTCGAGAGCTTAGACGTAACAACAGGTTCTGGAAGTGACATTCTCAGCATCGAAAGTACCCACCAGAAATTAACATATATCAATACTGGTAAAGGTAGTGATGCGGTTAATATTGAGAGTATATCTGGTGAAACTACTGTACTTCTTGGCGCCGATAATGACACATTAAATGTTAGCAACAAGAACCAAAAAGCCGATGATATTTCCACAACACTTATAGTTTCTGGTGGTAGCGGTGTTGATACATTAAATATCGATGACTCTGGCGATACTATTGACAACACGGCAGTTATTAACGACGCCTTAATCACTGGCTTAGGTATGAATGGCGAAGTTAACTACGGTAGCTTTGAAAGTTTAGATGTAACTATGGGTTCAGGAAGTGACATTCTTAGTATCGAAAGTACCCACAAGCAGCTAACTTATATCAATACTGGTAAAGGTAGTGATATGGTTAATGTCGAGAGTATATCAGGTGAAACTACTGTACTTCTCGGCGCCGATGATGACACATTAAATGTTAGTAACAAGAGCCAAAAAGCTGATGATATCTCAGCAGCACTTATAGTTTCCGGTGGTATTGGTATCGATATATTAAATATCGATGACTCTGGTGATACTACTGATAACACAGCAGTTGTAAACGATGCCTTAATAACTGGGTTAGGCATGAATGGCGAGATTAACTACGGCAGTTTCGAGAACTTAGATGTAATAATGGGTTCTGGTAGTGATATTCTCAGCATCGAAAGTACGCACCAACAATCAACATATATCAATACTGGTAAAGGTAGTGATATGGTTAACGCCGAAACGATATCTGGTGAAACTAGTGTACTTCTTGGCGCCGATAATGACACATTGAATGTTGCTAACAAGAGCCAAAAAACTGATGATATCTCAGCAGCGCTTATCGTCTCTGGTGGTATTGGTATCGATACATTAAATATCGATGACTCTGGTGATAATATCGACAACACAGTCGTTGTAAACGACGCTTTGATAGCTGGTTTAGGCATGAACGGTGAAGTTAATTACGGCAGCTTCGAGAGCTTAGATATACTAACGGGTTCAGGAAATGACATTCTCAGTATTGAAAGCACATACCAGCAATTAACCTATATCAGTACTGGTCAAGGTAGCGATACAGTTAACGTCGAAGCGATATTGGGTGAAACTAACGTACTTCTTGGCGCCGGGGATGATACATTAAATATCGGAAACAAAAACCAAAAAGCTGATGATATCTCAACAGCGCTTATAGTTTCCGGTGGTATAGGGACTGATACATTAAATGTCAATGACTCTGGTGATATCCAAGATAATACAGCCGTTCTGAATTACGCTTTGCTTACTGGTTTAGGTATGAATGGTGAAATTAACTACGGTAGCTTTGAAGAACTAAGCATTGGTCTAGGTTCTGGTCGGGATATGATTACTATCGAAAGTACCCACAAACAAGAAACTACTATTACCACAGGTGCAGGTAGTGATGCAGTGATGGTAGAAAAAATAAATGGTCAAACAAGTATTTACACTGGTGCAAGTCTCGATATAAATACAGAACTTAGCGAAGACTTCATTACTATCAAAGACCTCAGTTTACTTTCGGCTCAACTTCTAGTCGATAAGAAACAAAAGAACTAATACTTCATATCAAAATATAATCTATCAAATCAAAACCTTGTAGAGACCGTAAAATTACGGTCTCTATATTTTTAATTGAGAGAATTTACTGAGGTTTAGACAATACTGAGTTGTTAAAATAACGATGTGCAATAAGTTCAAAAGCGTGTAAACACAATGCCTACTTAATAAGGCGCCTGTAAATGAAAAAGTAAAATCAATTTAGATTAGGTAACGTCTATACAATTATTTTCAATCATCAGTTAGTTAAATTTTAGATTTTCTTCATAAACAGTGAGTTCAATATGAAATTCAATCAATCTTCATCTTTTCAAGAAAAAAGCTCTGTCTTAGTATTCATAGATTCAAAAGTACAAAATTATCAAAGTCTTATAAGTGGCATAAAGGCAGGCGCCAAAGCTTTTATTTTGCATCCAGAATTTGATGGAGTCGAGCAGATTACACAAACTCTATCTCAGTTTCCAAATGTTGAAAGTGTACACATTATCTCACACGGGGCGCCGGGAACACTTTATTTAGGTAGTACCGAATTAAGTTTAGATACTTTAGGAGGTCACACAAAAAAAATTAAAAAATGGTTTAATTCAGCTTCTACACTTCTTATTTATGGTTGTAATGTTGCAGCAGATGCAGGAACTGAGTTTTTAGAAAAATTACATCTATTAACTAATGCTAATATATACGCTTCTAGCACTGCTGTTGGTAGCTCTGATTTAGATGGTAACTGGGATTTAGACGTTTGCTACAGTAAAAATACTTTAGATTTTCCTGGTCTAGTATTTCAACCTGAAGTGCTGGTAAATTATGCTGGAGTATTTGGAACAGGCGCCGATAAATACTATACTTACTATGATTCAAAAGAAGGTGCTAAGGGAACAGTTGCTTTTACAGATATTAGCACTACTGGCACCTTACAAACCCCAGCAATAAACCAGCAAACCTCAGCAATTGCTTTACCTTTTAGCTTTAATTTTTACGGTAACACTTTTAACAACGTAGTTATTGGCGAAAATGGTGGAATTGGGTTTAGAGATAGTAACACTGCTCAATTTCTCTTAACTAATAGTAATATTCCATCTACTGACTCTAGAATACTAAATAGCCTTCTCCCTTTCTGGGATGATTTAGATGCACAAATAAGTGGTTCTAATCGCACAGGAAAAATTTATACTAAATCAGATACTGACCGCTTTACTGTACAGTGGACTAACTTTAAAGATGAGGCTGATAATAATATAACTTTTCAGGTTGTGCTATACAAAGGCACTAATAATATTGATTTTATTTACTTAACACCTAATGATGGAAGTACTGCCAGTATAGGTCTAAACAAAGGTACATTAGAAGATGGTAAAGCTGTTGGTATTGCATACTCAGTTGATGCACCTGGTCTTAATGGCGTTACTTCTATCCGTTTCGTAACTGAACCTCAATTAAAAACTAATAATTTTCCAATTCAGGAAGGGCAGACAATCACTCTTTCTCCGAATTATTTTAATGCAACAGATGTTGACAATAGCATCGACCTGAGTAAAATTACATATACCATTAGCAATCTTTTAAATGGTGAATTTAGGCTCAATAGTAGCATTGTAACTACATTTACTCAAAAAGATATTAACGATGGAAAAGTTCAATTTATCCATGATGGTGGTGAAATTGCTCCATCTTTTAATATAAGTCTTAGCGATGGCAGCAACACTTCTAGTGCTAAAGCTGCAACTGTCAGCTTTACCAAGGTTAATGATAGTCCTGTACTCACAGATTCAGCCACCTCTGTTGATTTTAATGAAAATGCGCTGAATGCGGCTGCTGCAATTATTAACAGCAGTAATATTATAGGCTTAATGGATGTAGATTCTACTGACTTTAATACAGGAAATCTCACTGTTAGTTATAGCAGTGGCGCCGCACCACAAGACCAACTTTCGGTTAGTAGCGGTAGCAATGGGATTACTGTAAGTGCAGAAAATGTTAGCTATAACGGAACTGTTTTCGGCAGCATTGATACTACTAATAATGGTGCTAGTGGCAAAAGCTTGGTTGTTACTTTTATTAGTAGTGCTGCTACCCCAACTGCGGTAAAAGCTTTAATCCAAAGTCTTACCTATCAAAACACTTCAGATATTCCTAACCCCAGCCGCACTATTTCAATTACAGTAAACGACGGTGATGGTGGAACTAGCGCTGCAATATCTAAAGTCATTAATGTTACTGCTGAAAACGATGCTCCTGTAAATACTGTCCCAACAGCGCAAACTATCAACGAAGATGAAATTCTCACATTTATAGGCGCCAATTTAATCTCGGTAAGTGACCCAGATGCTGTAAACAATCCTGTCAAAGTTAAACTTGAAGCTACTGGAGGTACTCTTAGTCTTAATGGTGTGGGTGGTTTAAACTTTGTTGGTGGTGCTGGTGATGGTCTTGATGATGCTACGCTCGAATTTACAGGTACGCTCACCAATATTAATGCAGCCTTAAATGGCATGAGCTTTAAGCCAACTGCTAATTATAACGGTGCCGCTTCAGTTCGGATAATCACAGACGATTTGGGTAATAGCGGTGCTGGTCTTACTACTCCTAGCGACAAGATTGTTAACATTACTGTCAATGCCGTTAATGATGCACCTGTAAATACAGTACCAACAGCACAAACTGTTAAGGAAGACACTAATTTAGTCTTTAACAGCGCTAACAATAATTTGATTCGGGTTGACGACGTAGATGTAAATGAAAATCCTTCGGGAACTGTACAAGTCACTCTTTCTGTTGCTAAAGGAATTTTAACTTTAGCCTCAACAAATGGAATTACTTTTGCTACTGGTAATACCAATGATAAACCTAGTATAACTTTTACCGGAAAGCTAATTGACGTTAATAATGCTCTCAATGGTTTAACTTATCGTGGTAATGAAAATGCAAACGGCGCCGATAAGCTTACAATTATTACTTCTGATTTAGGTAATGTTGGCAGTGGTAGTACAAAGACCGATCAAAAATCAATCGACATTACTATAGATGCTGTTAATGATGCTCCTCTTAACACAGTACCATCAACTCAAGCTGTCGAAGAAGATAAAGATTTAATATTCAGTACAGTTAAAGGTAACGCTATTACTGTTAGCGATGTAGATGTGAATGAAGGTACTGGTGAGTTAGAAGTTACATTATCTGTAACCAAAGGCACCTTGACTTTAGCTGACACTACAGGTTTAAGTTTCTTAGCAGGTAGTAGCAACAGCAAACCTAGTATTTCTGTTAAAGGAACACTGAGTGCAATTAATAAAGCACTAGATGGTTTAGCTTATCGAGGCAATTTGAACTATAACGGCGCCGATACCTTAAGTATTAATACTAGTGACTTGGGTAACAAAGGTGAAGGTGGAGTTCTTTTAGACAGTAAAACAGTAGCAATTAATGTAACTGCTGTTAATGATGCTCCAGTAAATATAGTTCCTGGACAGCAAACCGTTAAGGAAGACGAGAATTTAGTCTTCAATAGTGCAAATAAAAATGCAATTAGCGTCAGCGATATTGATATACCTGTAAATGCAGGGGATATTCAAGTAGTTCTTTCTGTTACTGAAGGAAAACTAACTTTAGGACAAATAACAGGACTAAATGTACAAGGTAATAACACTAACTCTGTTACCTTAAAAGGTACGCAAACGAACATTAACAACGCTTTAGAAGGTTTAACTTATCTAGGTAATCAAGACTTTAATAGTGATGATATTCTGAAAATTGTCACTAGTGATTTGGCTAATGTTGGTCTTGGTGGTGAACTAAGGAAAGAAGATACCGTTCAAATTAAAATTACGGCTGTCAATGATGCTCCTGAGACTATTGTTCCTACTAGTCAGAGCATAAACGAAGATACAGATTTAGCTTTAACTGGCGCCAATGCAATCAAAGTTAAAGACTTAGATGCGGGTGAAGGTACTGGTGAAGTCGAAGTTAAGCTTTCGGTAGGTAAAGGGATTTTAACTTTACAAAAGACGGATAGTTTGACTTTTGATGCTACCAATGGTGATGGAAAATCGAATGTTATCTTCCGAGGTAAAATCGCTGATATTAACATCGCTCTTGATAGCCTTGTTTATCGTGGAAATCTCAATGCTAACGGCGCCGAGACATTAACTGTTACAACTAGCGACTTGGGCAATACTGGAATTGGTGGTGTTTTAACTGACACAAAAAGTACACAAATTACTATCAACCCAGTCAACGATGACCCAATAAATACCGTTCCGACACAACAAACCGTTGACGAAGACGTTAAATTAGTCTTTGATGCAGCCAATAAAAACGCTATAAGTATCGTTGATGTAGATGCAGTCGAAGGTACTGGTAGGGTTGAAGTTAAACTATCTGTAGGCAAAGGTCTATTAACTTTATCTAATACTTCTGACCTAACGTTTACAGAAGGTGATGGTGTTAGCGACTCTAAGCTCACTTTTACAGGCACTGTCGATAAAATCAACCAAGCTCTCAACGGTTTACTTTATCTTGGCAATCAAGATTCTAATAGTATTGGCAATAATGATGATACTCTAACTATCATTACAAGCGACTTAGGAAATACTGGCATTGGCGGTATAAAAACAGATACCGATACTGTTACAATCAAGCGAAATGCCGTTAATGACGCACCTGTAAACACAGTTCCTGGTAATCAGAGCGTTGATGAAGATACAAATTTAGCTTTAACTGGCGCCAAAGCTATTCAAATTAAAGATATCGATGCTCTTGAAGGTACTGGTATAGTTGAAGTTAAGCTATCGGTAGACAAAGGTACTTTAACTCTACAAAGTACTACAAATTTGACCTTTGATACGATTAACGGTAACGGTAAATCCACAGTAGTTTTTCGTGGTCAAGTAGCAGATATAAACACAGCTTTAAATACTCTTGTTTATCGCGGAAATCTGAACGTAAATGGCGCCGATACCTTAACTGTTATTACAAACGATTTGGGTAATACTGGTGCTGGTGGTGCTTTAACTGATACGGATAGTTTCCAAATTACTATCAACCCCGTCAACGATGCTCCTGTCAATACCGTACCTGGCGCCCAAACTGTAAACGAAGACGAAGATTTAATCTTTAGCGGCGCCAAAAATAACCTCATCAGCATTGGTGATGTTGACGTAAACGAAGGAACGGGTGAGGTTGAAGTTACGCTTGCTGTTACTAAAGGCGTACTAACGCTTAAAGATACAACAGGTTTAACTTTTGCTGCTGGCACCACCAACGGCAAACCCCAAATGACTGTTAAGGGGAAAGTTGCGGATATCAATAAAGCTTTAGATGGTCTAGTTTACCGAGGCAATTTAAATTACAACGGTAATGATACTTTGACTATTACTACCAATGACTTAGGTAACACAGGTTCTGGTGGTATTTTAAAAGATGTTGATACCGTCCAAATTACATTAACTCCAGTTAACGACCCTCCAGTTAATGCTGAAATTCCAGGCGCCCAAACTATTAATGAAGATACGAGTCTTATTTTCAATTCTGCAAATAAAAACGCTATCAAAATTTCTGATGTAGACGTAGACGGCGACCAAAATGGAGCAGTTGTTGATGTGCAAGTAACGCTTGCTGTCACCAAAGGTAAATTGACTTTAGCGCAAACTACGGGATTAACATTTGTAGAAGGAACTACTAATGGTAGCGCGACCGTAATAGTTACTGGTAGTGTAGAGAATATCAACAAAGCTATCGATGGTTTAGCTTACATAGGTAATCAAGATTTCAACGGCGAAGATACACTTACTGTTAGTATCAATGACAAGAGTAACGGTGGTGCTGGTGAGCTATTTCAAAAAGACAGCGTAAAAATTAGTGTTAAACCTATCAACGATGCACCTGTAAATACTGTTTCTAATAAGCAAAGCGTCAAAGAAGATACTGATTTAGCTTTCAATGCTGCTAACGGTAACAGTATTAGTATCAATGATGTTGATGCCAACGAAGGAACTGGTGAAACTGAAGTTAAGCTGTCTGTCACTAAGGGTGTATTAACTCTTCAAGACACCACAGGGTTAACTTTTAAAGAAGGTAACGGCAAGGGCAACACCGTATTATCCTTTACGGGTAATCTGATAGATATCAACAAAGCACTAGCAAGCTTGACATATCGCGGTAATGATAATTACCACGGTCAAGACACTTTAATTATCACTACCAACGATAAAGGTAATAGCGGTGATGGTGGTATTTTAACCGACACAGATAATATTGATATTACTGTCACTGCTGTTAATGACGCTCCTGTAAATACTGTACCTCAAAGCCAAAAAGTTGACGAAGACGAACAGTTAATTTTTAGCGCTCAAACAGGTAACGCTATTAGTATCAGTGATGTAGATGCCAACGAAGGAACAGGAGAAGTCGAAGTAACGCTTGCTGTTAGTAAAGGTGTTTTAACCTTAAAGCAAGCCGCAGGACTAACCTTCAAAACTGGAGATGGTAAACCAAATGCGAAGATGACTTTTACTGGCAAAGTAGAAGATATCAACAAAGCTTTAGAGGGCATTATTTACCAAGGTAATAAAGATTACAGTGGTGAGGATAGTTTAACTATTACCACTAGCGACTTAGGTAATTTTGGCTCGGATATTCAAATCGACACAGATACTATTGGTATTAGTATTATTCCTGACACGGATGCTGATGGAATTAATAGCCCCACTGAAGAACTAGTTGCTCTGGAAATTGCCAAACAGAACCCTACTGACAATTATTTCAAGAATTTGAGCCAGAAAGCTTCTTCTGATGCGGGAGTTGTTGCTTTATTCGGTCAAGACGGCGCCAAGAAACCAATAGTCATAGCAATTAGCGAACAAGATCAAAAGCAACTTGGTGGAACTTCTGAAAAACCTGCTTTAATAGTTCACTCTGTAACAACTCAACGCTTTAATGATGCCATTTCAGACCCCATTGCTGTTTTTGATAGCAAAGACCTCAAAAAATCATCTCTAAAAAAATTGGCGCCTGTCTTGGATGTCATCAACTTTGGAGTAATGCCAAATTCAGCAATTAGTGAGGAGAGTTTACAGCAAAAAATCAAGGACGGTATTAAACAAAAACCTGTAAGAGTAGAAATTAAGCTACCTGATGAAGTTGATGATTTACCTGTAAATACAATTCTGAAGCGCAAATCTGATGGTACTCTGTATGATTTCCGCCGACAAGTTAACCCAAATCGCGGAAACTCAGATAATGATGTTTTAACAGGAGCAGTACTCCAAGACCGAAACCTTGATGGCAAAGCTGACTGGGCTGTTGTTTATCTTCAAGATGGTGAATGGGGTGACTCTGATGGTGTTGTTGATGTTCAAATTGGAAACTCTCTAGTTGGCGCCAACTGGGATTTAGGAACCAGCCGTATCGAAGCTCGTTCGAGTCAAGATGGATTAAACTTCTACGGCAACCGTAGCTATGTTCAATTTACTCTCGATAGTTTCTCTGGTGTCGAAGCTTCGTCCGTTGGAATGGCGCGCGTTCGCTTTGGTGCAGATGGGCAAATTATTGAAGTTAACGGCAAATCTGTTAAATCACTTGAAGAAGCCAAACAAGCAATTATTCAACGCGGTGAAACGCTGTTTGATAACTTAAGTAAGAAAAAAAATAACCCTGATATTGGGAATCAAACTCGCACGGTTACTTTTGAAGAAGGAGAACAAGCAGTATTTTTTATAGTTAAGGGCACAAAAGACGAATTACTCTTTAGTGGTTTAAATTCCAAACCCGTAGAGTTTTCGCTTTCCAGCCTTAATAATGGTGCGGCAATGATGACTGCTAGCAACGACGAGAGCGGACAAACAGCTAAGTTATCGCTAGCTAAGTTGTTTAATGTTAGTGCTAAAGTTTTAACTGCCGAAGAAGCGCGTCCTCAATTAGGTTTATTCGCAGTAGGTCAAAATCAAGCACAATTAAAAACCACTGATGAATTAATCGACCTCAAATCTTCTGGAGCTTTCGACAGCAAGCAAGTAAAACTCAGCTTGTCACTCCAAAGAGAAGCCTTACATAACAACACTGCTTACTTGTTCCGAGTTGATGATGCGTCTGGCTCAATTCGAGACCCACTTACTGGTATGTTGCTTGACCCAACCGAAGGTTTAAGCGCAGAACAAAAACAGCGTTATTTAGAACTGGCAACAACAGAGCGCTTAATTCAAGGCACAGAACTTCAAACACCAAACCAACAGACTCGAGAAATTTCTGTTAATCTAACGGGTGGTGAATACTATGTACCATTCTTAGTTTCTAACGGCACGCTTTCTAGCATCAACAAAGATTTCAGTCGTATCCTTACACCATACTTAGGTATCAATAGCAACGGCGTAGACCACATTCGCAGCTTAGGTAATAACAAATTTGGCTTTGAGGACATAATTGGTGGTGGTGACCGCGACTATAATGACATGATTCTTTCAATCAAGCAAGTGCAAATCATGGGGTAATTTTGTACGGTGGGCACTGCCCACCCAGCCCTTTCAACGCGAACTAGAGTACTACGAATTCTGCGCCTGAAACCCTTATTCTTGCGTCACCCACAAAGTAGGTTTTTTAGTTAACCACCCAATTTAATTACGAGAGCATATCAATTTTGTTCAATATGGCGCCATCTTAATTGTTCATTTTTTTGAAGAATATGCCGCAAGTCTTGTTGCTAGGAGGTTAATTGAACACGTATTTTAAGTCAATATTTTGGTACTAGTGTTCGCATTGAAAGGGCTGGCACTGCCCACCCTACTTTATGCTCTCTGCAACTTGTTTAAGGCGCCTCAACTGCGCTTGCATATCCTGTTTGGTAAAGTTTTCGGCAAATATCTTAAAACCCCAACTAATAACAGGATTGGGTATTTGAAATTCAAATCTATTCAGTAAACATGTACCGTTGGGGTTTGGTTGACATTCCCAGCGGTCTTTGCCTTTAAGAAATCCTTCAAAACCCCAAACTACTAGTCCTGGTTGTCGTTCCACAACTGTATTGTTTAACGTCGGCTTAATTAATGGCACTTCAATCACAAATTTACTCTTTCCTCCAACATTTGTATTCCAATCTCCAACTGGATAGCAACGTAAAGCCGGATTCAGCCAGCGATGCATTAAATTTAACTCAGTGATACAGCGTTCAACCGTGGTGGCTGAGGCGTTGATTTGAATAGATTGCTCGAATACTTGGGTAGAAGACATATATTTTTAATCTGAAAATAGAATAAGCTACATTTTGTCAAGGCAAATAGTAAAGATAGTTACAAAAACTCGCGTTGTTGTAAAAAAAAGCTGTCATAGTCGTAGAATATTCAAGCAAAATGCTGGTATGTTACTAACTGCCTCTTTAAGGAATATTAAATCATGCCTCAACAGCCTTTTCGATATTCTACAATTGAGCCTGAAGCGAAGGCGCCAACTTTAAAGCGACTACGACAACTTGCACGGATACTCGATAAAGCCATTGTGATACCTGGTACACAAGTAGGTATTGGTCTCGACCCAGTTATTGGGCTGTTACCTGGTGTCGGTGACTTTTTGGGCGTGCTACTATCTAGTTATATTGTCTTAGAAGCTGCACGCTTGGGGGCGCCGCGTTCGACTTTGGGAAGGATGGTATTTAATATAGTTATCGATGGACTTGCTGGTACGATTCCATTGATAGGAGACTTTTTTGACTTTGCATGGACTGCCAATACCAACAATATTAAGTTATTAGAAGAATATTTAAAATTTCCAGGCGCCAAGAAACAAGCTGATAAGTGGTTTATTGGAGGAGTTTTAATTGTACTGTTGCTCGTGGCGATTGTGCTTGTGGCAATACCCGTTATATTAGTTAGAATGGTAATGTCAATTTTGACAGGCGGTTAAATAAATCACTGATAGGTTTTAGTTGTGTTGAAAAATAAACTTTTTTTTCTAAGATGCCAAAAAGTTATATTTTTGGATTAAAATCGCTCAATCTAAAATCTATACTCTATTCACTGTCGAAGACAAATCTAAAATCTAAAATGAGAGATTGGTGGCGGACGAATTTTCCTTTAGGTAAGCAAAGCTTAACTATTGCCGACGCAAACGGATATCCGGTAAAAATTGCATATGGCGAAGTTGGTAGCGGAAAACCGTTATTTTTACTACACGGTATCGGCAGTTGGAGTTATAACTGGCGTAACAGCATTAAACCTTTATCGAAATATTTTCGCGTAATTTGTTTTGATGCCAAAGGTTATGGTTTCTCTGATAAACCGATATCGCGTCGCGAGCAGCAAGGACATCAAGTTACAGAACTAGCTAGAGTCATTCGTGCGTTGTGTAATGAACCTGCTATTATTGTCGGTGAATCTTTGGGCGCCTTAGTTGCTCTGGCTGCTTCGCAAAAGTATCCACAGTTAATTGCAAGACTAATAGTAGTAAATGTACCTATTTTTGCCAAGCGTTTGCCGCATTGGGGAATGTCTTTGCTTTCTCAAATTCCAATAGAAGTTATACAAGCTATTGATACTTCACGTATAAGTTATTTATTTGCTCCTTTGGTTCGTGAAGTTATGGCAGTTGAACGGCGTAGTGTTTTATACGACCCTTCAACACTAACACCAGAAGACGTATATTGGATTACTTATCCATATATTGAGTTTCCTGGAACTTTAACCAAGGTTGCGGAAGAATTAAAAATTGCCGCGCAAGAAATAGAGCTAGCGCAGGCAAATAAGCCTAACTGGTTAACTAATACTCAAAATAATCTCTTTAAAATTAGCTGTCCTACGTTAATTTTATGGGGTAAGCAAGATTCGTGGTTTCCTGCAAGCGATGGTAAAAAGTTACAAGAATGTATTCCAAATTCATATTTAAATATCATTCCTAACTGCTGTCATGATGCTTCGTCCGGCGCCTCGGCTATTATAAATAAAACAGCAGTGAGGTTTTTACAAGAAAGCGGTTACTGCTAAGGCGCCAAGAAACCGGGTTTCTAAGATTTTAAATAATAAACGGATGTAACAGGTAATTTGTTTGTTACATCCGTTTATTATTTTATGCACCGTAATTAACACCATAGAATATAATAACTTTATTCAATTAAAAAAACTTACTCGTTTGCTTCAAATAAATGTTCAAGCATATGGCGATTTTCATTTTGAACTCCTTTAACTTGTGAAACTATAATTTCAAAGTTTTCTTGAATAACCTCAAAATTTTTTTGAGTAAGAGTCATAGCAGTGAATACATTGGAGGCAGCACTATTTAATTCTTTAATAGAAATTCTATTCGACTCCAAAATTGTTTCAATTCTATCTAGTCTTTCTGAAGATGCAAAACTTGCTTCTTCTAACCGAGCGATACGCTCTGACGCTGTAATATTTAAATGTTCTAACTTTTCGATACGCTTCGTTGATTGGTTACAATAATTTTCCATGAATGCAAGAACACGTTCAAATACTTCATCCAATTCTTTCTGTCTTCTATTAAACATAAATATGTTTGTATTAAGCATAATCTTATTTTAGTTTATTTAAGTTAGTTCAAGTTAGCTACTTTGTATCTAGATACTACTATTAGTATAAAAATTTAATTGTATTTTACAATTACTTGATGTAATCAAGAAACCGGGTTTTTCGCAAAACCCGGTTTCTAAATACTAAAATTCCCAACTTCTTTGAGAAGTCGGGAATTTATTTTTTAAAATAAAACAGAAAATAAAAATTATGCCTTATTTATACATTTAAAGACATAGAAGCTTAATTGTCTCCTTGAACATAATTATTCTTGTATACCAAACAAATGGTCAAGAATATTACGACTTTCAGACTGAAGTCCTTTAATTTGGGAAACAACGACTTCAAAATTTTTCTGAATCACTTCAAAATTCTGCTGACTGATACTAACAATGTTAAATATATTAGCAACTGCTGTATTCAGTTCTTTGATAGAAGCAGCATTTGATTCGATTGCGGATTCTATCTTGTCCATTCTTTGCGATGCAGCTATATGTACTTCTTCAATGCGAGTCATGCGGTTAGATGCTGCTAAGTGTTCTGCCTGTAAGGTAGTGATAAGCTGTGATGTAACAAAATGCGCTTCTTCTAAACGAGTCAAATTCTGTACGGTTTGCTCGCTTTCATTTTTACTTTCTATGATTGAAAGAACACGGTCAACAATTTCGTCAAATTCTTTATATTTTTTTTCCGTTGACATATATAACTCCTTCTCTTTAATAACTATTCTAAATTGATTTATATTTCTTTGTGTGGCTGATAAAATAAATTTGATTAGCTTTTTATTACTTTGATACAGAAACCGGGTTTCTACTTAGGGCTTGCTGAATAGAACTAGAACCTTTACATGGTAAACGTTTCAAGCATTTTGATTCCAAATAGGTGCAAGCTTATGGCGCCTACAGGCTCAAAACCCGTGCATTTGGGTGGAAAAATTAGGGCTGGATTTGTAAGCCAACCTTCAAAACAACCTTTTTTGTACTGCGAGCGCGTCCAGATTCGTTTTGCGGAGTTTTTCAGCAAACCCTACTTAAAGAAACCCGGTTTCTAAAAAAAAGAGGAGCGGGAGGAAGCATTATCAAGCGCTTTTCACTCCCGCTCCAGCATTCACCGCTGAAGCGAACAGAAATTTAGTAAAACGTTGTCTCTTAGGGGGCTAATGTGTGGACAACAACGTTTTTACGTTTATCTCTGATGCGATGAATACCAAACTTAAATATTTGGATAAGTAGATATTTTGATATTAGATAATATTACTTAAGTAAAGGTACTTGTTATCAGGTTGTAGATGCTTTTTATATCATCAATATAATCTGATTAAATAGTTGCCAGATTAGCTCTGGCAATGGTGTTTGGTAGTTGAGTACACCCTGATAACAACACCCTTGAAGTCGTTTATCTTTGTTTAAGATAACCGACGAATTCAGGAGTGAGTTGCCAATCTGGCAAGTTTCTTGATAATTTAGTTTTGAGTATTTTTCTTATAAAATAAATATAAAATTGTATATTTGCTTTCAGACATTCAAAAACCGGGTTTACTGAAAAGCCCGGTTTGTTAACAAATATTGGTTTCTTAAGTTGAACTGTTACTTACGCACAACAAAAGAAATCGGGTTTTGTTTGCGGGCTTCGACGGGTTGAGCTAGAGGTTCCTGGTGGATGCCTAAAGAATTGTTATGAGGTGGCAAGATAGTAACCGTTGTATTTGTTTTGCGTGTTGTCGGAGGACCATGTGTACTTGTTTTTGGTGGCACAAAAACTGGAGGCTTTTTAGGCGCCTGTGGTTCTGTTTGATAATAACGACGTTGAGCGATACGTTCTTCGTAACGGTTAACACGCTTTTGATTTTTTGAAGAAAGCTTAGAACTGTTAAGCCAGCGGAAAATAACCAAACACCCACCTCCACAACTCAAAGCAATGGCCATAACCACCCATATTGGAAATTGACTGCTTTTTTCGGCAGTTGGACTAGGACTAGACTCAATTATTTCTACTTGAGCTTGCTCGGTCATATCAAGAGTCTGCGACTCTTCTATACGTCCTGCATATCCCAGACTATAAACTGATAGCACGGCACCACCAGTAAATAGACCAAGTAAAGCTACCACCAAAAGCCAAGGATGATAAGCAATCAAGCGTATAAAAAACCTTAACGCTGATCTGTGCTTTGATACAACCGTTTTTTCAGGTTTGTGTTTAGGCGCGTTTTCAGGTGCTGGAGTGCCAGCGTCACTTGTCTCCTGCTGTACTCTCTGACTGTTTTCCATGATTTTTGCGGATTTATACCCCTCTATCCGGCTAATTGTACATCTGGAATACACCTTGAGTATCCGTAGCAAAAATGTGACTTCTTGTAGCATTTTTCTGATACATCGGCTACAAAAAACCACTTTTTTAGCTAAATTTGGGTATTTATTTAGACTTTACGCACCTAATCTACTACTGAAAGAAAACGATAATCAGGACTTTATTGAAGAATGCCGTTCGAGTGCAAACTGTACTAATTGGTCAACGAGGTTAGTAAAAGGTACTCCTGTATGTGCCCACATTTGAGGGTACATACTTGTCGCTGTAAAGCCAGGTAGCGTATTAATTTCATTAATCAGTATTTCTCCTGTTGATTCAACATAAAAGAAATCTACGCGCGACAACCCTGCTGCATCCACTGCGGCAAATGCTCGTATTGCCATCTCTTGTATTTGCGAGACAACAGAAGAAGGTAACGGCGCCGGAATCAGGAATTCTGCCAGTCCCTCTGTATACTTAGTTTCGTAATCATAAAAATCGCTACTGAAAGTAATTTCACCGAGAACAGAAGCTTTAGGATTATCATTCCCTAAAACAGCGCATTCAACTTCTCTAGCAATTACACCTTGTTCAACAATAATTCGACGGTCATAACTGGCAGCATTATCAAGAGCAGCTTCTAGTTCAGCACGGTTACGAACTTTGGCAATCCCAACAGAAGACCCCAAATTTGCAGGTTTAACGAAGCAAGGATATCCCAAATTAGCTTCAATATCATCACAAAGCTTTGGAAAAACACAAGGATTAGAATAAACCTGAGAGCGTGTCACCACAACATACTTAACTTGAGCCAAACCAGCTTGTGCAAAAACATCCTTCATGGCAATTTTGTCCATTCCTGCCGCTGACCCCAGTACACCCGAACCAACATAAGGTACTTGCATCAATGTCAGTAAACCTTGAATAGTACCATCTTCACCATTAGGCCCGTGGAGGATAGGGAACCAAACATCAACTTGATTGGCTTCAGCAGGGAATTGCCATAAATTTGGAGAAGGAGCAAGATTTTGTAGAGCTTCACCACTATCTAAAACTTCTTGTGCAGTTGTAGGAGCTTGCCATAAACCATCTTTTTGAATATAAAAAGGCAGCACATCATATTTACTAGCATTTTCATCAGCACTTAAGGCGCCGAAAATAGCGCGTGCAGATTTTATTGATACTTCATGCTCGCCCGAACGACCACCAAACAAAAGTCCGACTCGCAGCTTCGCCATGACAACCTCCACATCTCCATCAAATCCTGAATAGATTACCACAACATGGCACTTTTACTACAAGAGCAAAATATAACATTTCCCTTCCATATGAAACACAACCACTGCCCCCCAGCTGGTAATAAGCACTTCAGTGCTTCCCCCTCATCACCCACCAAACTCCCCCAACCAACCCCATCAAACTAAAAACAGCCTGCAAAACACAATTTCTAACCCTCAAAAAACGAAAATAACTCCCCGCAATTAAATGCTGCTCCCGCGCAGTACTCCACAACTCAGACAAAACCAAATACCAAACCCTTACCAAACCCCAAACTCCCCCAAAACGCATAGCATCCCAACACATATCCTCAAACACCATAACCATCTGCTCACCAAACTCGCGTCGAAACCCAACAGGATAAATAACCAACAAACAACTATAAATCCCAACCGATAACTTTAACGCTAATCGTGCCGACATAAACTTCCTCCCTATGATTAGCGCATTTAAATCGATGAAAGCAAATTTTTAGTCCTAGCCATATCCACCAACTCCTCCAACCGCCGAGCCTCTAACCCAATAACCTCTCGTCCCAACTCAGTAATACTGTAATACCGTCGTCGCTCATCATCACAGGCGCCTGTACCCTCACATTCCACAATTAACTTATCCATAACCAAACGCTTAATAGCTGTATAAAGCGTTCCAGGGCCAAGCTTAACCAAACCACCCGTCCGAACGAAGACCTCCTGCATAATTCCATAACCGTGACGGTCAGCATCAGCAAGCGAAAGCAGTATATGAAACACTGCGGGTTTTAGCGGCAAAAAATCAATAGGCTTCATAATTAGATCACTCTATATCGAATCTAGATATATCATAATACAATATATCCATTTTAGATATAGTTACCTATGATACATGTATACTTACTAATTGCAGCTTCTGCAACCAGCTTATTTTGGGCACTTTACGAGCTATGGCAAGCGCTTCAACTTCCAGTTGTGAGAAAAATAGACCCAGACTATCCATCACAGAGTGGTGTAAGGGCGCCAAAAAGACCTCCGAATGGGTCATTAGATGCATTCGCAACACCAGAAATTGATGGCAGCAACATTTCTCGCATCCCCTAAGAAAATAAATTATTACTCTTGTGGAACAGGCATCCCTGCCTGTTTATTTAACCTGTTTATTTTACTTTCATAAATAATAAATTAAAATAAAAGCCTACTATTTAGTTTTAAATATATGGCAACTCAAAATGCCGAGCAAATATTTCAAGAATACATAACAAAGCTTTATCAAGAACATTTACCATCGCAACATAGCTTCTTTGCCAATTTACGTTCGTTAAGCACTGAAAAGCTGAATAATCGAAATTTACTAGGACATTTACACCTACGATATCAAGCAGCATGTCATGCCACGCGCGTCATGGTATATCACATACCACACCTTGATAGTCCATCATTACGAGTACGTAAGCTGCGAGTTATTAACGACGATGATGGTTTAATGAATGGTGATACCCATCATTATCAATTAACTCGTGCATTTGTACGAATGGGCGCCAAAATTTTAATTGATGACGAAGAGTTTGGTAGTTTAAATACACTACAAAATATTCTTGACCCAATTACAGCAAAATTTATATTATTAGTACAAAATTTGTATCCAAAATCATTAGGTTCGTGGTGCGTAATAGAAATGTTTGCCGATGATTGGATGCGCGCGATTATGAATAGTTTAACTAAATGTTTTCCTTTTATTAAGGAAGAAGCTTATTTTGCTGATTGTTTTAACGAAGGAATAGAAACAAGACATGCACACGAAGCTTTAGATTTAACTAGTTTAGTTATTAGAGATAACCCTGAATTGTTAAATGCTACTATTGAAGGCGCCCGAATTATGGCGAATGGGTTGGATATGCTATGGTCTGGATTCGATGATTTATTACAGGATTATTGGCAACGGATGTAACGGATGGCAATACTGCTCAGTTAACGTATATCTTGCACCATTTAAGGGCAAGTTCAAAGAAACGGGGTTTCACGTTTCGCAATTGTTTATACAGTATTGACGATGTATTATCTCGTTTTGAAGTTAATTTCATTGCTAGGCGCCTTTCCTCTCCTCTGTTTCTCTGTGCCTCTGTGGTAAAAAAATAATAGTACGGTGGGCAGTACCCACCCTACGAGCCATATATTATCAAGCTGATAATAAATTGTCTTTACTATAGGTAGATTCTATAAATCCTTTAAATATACGTTCGTGGTTGGGGTCATTTTGGGACATTTCGGGATGCCATTGCACTCCTACTGCCCAAGGATGGTGTATGTGTTCTGCTGCTTCTATTACTTTATCTTCGACTGAGTGAGCTACCGGGCGCCAGTTAGATGGTAGTACACCTACTGCTTGGTGATGCCATGAAACTACTGATATATGAGTTTTTTGTATCAATTTTCCTAAACGACTATTTGCTGTAATTATTACATCATGTTCTGTAGATTTACGAATACCTGGTTCTGGTTCTAAGCGATGTGAAACTGATGTGCCATAATCATCTGGAATATGGGGTATTAAAGTGCCACCAGAGGCAACGATGAGTATTTGTAACCCTCGGCAAATGCCTAATACGGGTATGTGATTTTCTAATGCGAACTTTGCTAAGTTGATTTCAAATGCATCGCGCTCGTTATCTACCGAATATACCATTGGGTGAGCGGCGCCGTTATATAAAGTCGGGTCTATATCTCCTCCACCTGTTATAATCAAACCATCAAGTCGTTTTAACAACGTTGCTGCATTACTTTCTCCTGGTGGCAATAATACTGGAGTACCACCTGCTTTACGCACTGAGTCTAAATAAGTACTGGGTAAAGAAAAAGGAATTGGGTCTTGGCGCCCGTATGTTGTAATACCAATTAATGTATGTTGATAATTAGAATAAGTCTTACTCATCTTCTTTAATAGCTCCTAAAGTTTTTAAAGTGTTAATTTGGGCTTTTGTAAGATTAACAACACCAGTAATATTCAAACCTTCGTAAAGTCTTGGCGCCCGGAGTGAATGTAATCGTGTACCTGTGGTAACATCCCAAAGTGCGATATTACCGTCTTCACTGCTACTAGCCAAAGTTTGACCATCAAGACTAAAAGCTACTGACCATAGTCTTTCTCGATGTCCTGACAAAGTTTTGTATATTTCATTTGTAGTTATATCCCAAATTTCTACAATTGCACTACCACCACAAAAAGCTAAAAAGCGGCCATCGGGACTAAAAGCAATTGAACGCACCCAACCAATGGAAACTTTCAATGTCCGTATTTCATCACCTGTCGTCACATCCCATAACTTGACTGTTTTATCTTCGCTACCACTCGCTAATATTTTGCCGTTAGGGTGAAATTTTACAGACCGAACCCAGTCATTATGACCTTTGAGAGTTTGTATACACTCAAGGGTGTTCGCATTCCAAAGCTTAATGATTTTATCTTCGCTACCACTAGCTACCGTAAACCCATCAGGACTAAATGTTACAGACCAAATCCAACTATTGTGACGTTCGGTAGTTTTGCGAAGCTTTCCATTTTCAACATTCCAAACTCGCACCAATTTATCATCTCCTGCACTCACCAGGTTTTTACCGTCTGGACTAAAAGCAATAGAGAGAACTCGGTCGGGGTGGTCGGTAAAAGTTTTTATGAGATTACCACTTTTGATATCCCAAAGCTTTATTGTTTTGTCGTCGCTACCACTGGCAATAATAGTATTACTACTACTAGGACTAACTGCTATCGCACGTATTCTATTCTGATGCGCTTCAAGCGTTTTAGTTAGTTGACCTGTATTGGTATCCCAAATTTTGATAGTTTGGTCTTCATCACCACTTACTAAAATACCATCTGTACTAAAACCAACCGACCAAGACCAATTTGTGTGACCTTGAAAAGTTTTTAAACATTGACCTGTATCAACATCCCAAATTTTTACAGTTTTGTCATCGCTACTGCTAATCAAGGTTTCGCAATCTTCACCGCAAAAAGTTACGCTCCAAACCCTAGCAGTATGTCCACGTAAAATATTTTTGCATTTACCTGTACTAACGTTCCAAATTATGACATCACAATCTTCACCAGCACTAGCTAATAAATTACGCTTTGGATGAAAAGCTACTGACCGCACCCAACTTTTATGTCCTATCAGGGTTTTTAATTCTTTACCGCTTTCAACATCCCAAAGAATAATTTTGGAATCGTCGCTGCTACTGGCTAAAATTTTACCATCTTGATTAAAGGCGATAGACCGAACGCGCGCGGTATGTGCTTGTAGAGTTTTTAGGTATTCTCCACTTGTAGTATCCCATAAAATCACGCTTTTATCACTGCTACCGCTAGCTAATATGCTGCCATCGGGACTAAATGCGACACAACGCACCCAGTTAAAATGTTTGTCTAGTACTTTATAATCACCTGTATCTAGGCGCCAAAGTCGAATTGTTTTATCTTCGCTTGCACTTGCGATAATATTACAATTGGGACTAATTGCCACAGACCAAACTCGTTGTTGATGACCTTTTAAAGTTTGTAAACATTGTCCAGTAGATGTATCCCAAAGCATAACAGTTTTATCATCGCTAGCACTGGCAAGCATTTTACCGTTACTGCTAAAAGCAATCGAACGCACCCAATTAGTGTGTCCTTCCATTGTTATCCATTGTTGACCTTCACTATATCTCACACGAATTATACTTTTTGTATCACCCATTGCCCAAATTGAATCAACAGGACTAGAAGCTAACGATAAAACTGTACCAAATGCTTCGGTAAAACGAGATTTTTTTAAGTCGGAGTTAGTAAAGTTAACGTTGCATAACTTTGCACCACGCAGGTAAGCTTGCCAAATCGTTAAATTCGACAAATCTAGACCAGATAAGTCGTAATCTTTGTAAAGCAATAAGTTAAGTATATTACCTACTGCATAATTAGTTAACTTATCCTTTGCTTTTTCAAGTGGTTCAACAAGCTTTAAATTAATTTCTGATGCTGATAGACTTTGACAAATAGGTTCTAATATAACTTCGGTTTGCCGATTTCTAATATAATCTTTAGCTGTAGCTTCAATCAAAGCGTATTGATTTAATAAATCGTATTCTCCAGTTTTAATTTCTTCACTGACTTGTCGAATAAGTAAAGCAATCATATACTCCATCACAACGTTTTGGAGTGTAAACTTGCCGTCAACTGTTTCAATTAAAGAGCGTCTTTTGAGTTTTTCTAAGCTATCAATAAAGTCAAAAAATACTGGTTTATCAACTATTTCATCGAATAAGTCTTTAATTTTAACTGGTTCACGATTGATTGCTAACCAATACAAAATCTTTTTTTCTATGTCTGACAAATTATTAAACTGACTATCTAATAAACTTTCAATTCCTACAAAAGCTGTTAAACCTTGTTTAATAAACTCATCTATATCTCCACTGAATAAATCTTTAATAAAAGTAGAAACAATTTTTAATGCTAAGGGATTACCACTATATAGCTGTACTAAATCTAGCATTGCTTTTTTAGACCCAATTAATCCCTTATCTTCTAAAATATTTAACCCTTCATCTTCTATTAACCCCGGTAAAAGCAATGAGCGAATTGGTGAATTTTCTCCTTCTTGAACTGCAATATATTCAGGTCTAATACGACTAGTTATAACTAAACAGCTTTGATGGAACGATTCAGATATCCGCTTAATTAATACACCATAGTCTTGATACTCTTTTCGATATAACCCAACATTTTGCTCTGTATCGAGAATTGATTCAAAATTATCGAGAACTATTAAACAGCGTGATTTACGCATATACTCGATTAATATCGATATATCGCTAACATTACCCTTAATTTTGATTTCTTTTTGGTCAGAGAAAAATTTGATGCAGTCTACTAATATTTTCTCTAACTTCGGCGCCTCTCTTAAACTTCGCCAAATAATAAAATCAAATTGCGGAGACTTAAAATCATTCAATAATTCAATCAACTTAACAGATAGAGTAGTTTTACCTAAACCACCCATCCCCAAAAGGGTAACAACACGACAATGAGTTTCAATTATCCAGTATTTTAAGGTTTCTAGTTCATGTTGGCGCCCATAAAAATTTTGTGTACTGGGTGCTTCTCCTAAATCGAGTCGCGTTTTACTGACAACTGGCAAAAATTCCGAAACGTCATAAACAGGAAATTCCTTCTCATAATTACTAAATAGTGTGAGCAACTCAACGCGCTTGCTAACTCCAAACGCTTGATACAATCTTTCTAAGTATTTTCTGACCGTAGCTGGTTTAATGCTGAGTACACTAGCAATAGCATCATCCGATTCACCTACCAACACCATTTGCAACACCTCTTTACGTCGAGGTGTTAGCTTGTCGAAAATTTGCTTAATATTTTCGTCCATCATTAGCTCCAGATTGTGACAATATTCTTGTATAAACGGTCTTTGTGTGACACGTGTCACGGATATCATCTTATCCTATTGACACAGACCCAACATGTCGCGTCTCTACACCTGAATGTAAACTTTTACAACATTTTCTCAGCAATATTGACAGGTATAGAAAAGTAGTGCTAGATTTTAGGTGTCACAAATTACGTAAGTAATTGTCACGAAGCTGCGGTAAGAGGGTGTGAATAAAATAGCTTTGCAGCATTAGTTAGATGTACGGTGAGGAGAAGGTGACAATTCAGATGGAAATGGTTTACTAGTAAAAATATACCTACCTAGTCTTCTTGAGTCACAAAGCGAGCATATTACCATGACTACTAATAATTACAGCCCACTATTTCGTTTGGTTGCAAGATTCATCAAATACTTCTTGCTAATGAGTTTGGGAATTGCGATAGCTTATACACTATCGACTATTTTAGGAGCATCACCTGGTTTAGCGATAGTTGGGGTTGCCTTTGGTTGGTTCTGGCGCCTGGGAGTAGTGTTATTGTGCTTGATAGCAGTAACAATGATTTATGAATCTTTACGATGAAAATCTTAGAAACCTGGTTTTTGTAGAAACCAGGTTTCTGATTACACTAGGACAGGTTCTTGTACTTTTACAGGAATACCCGTCAAACTAAAAGCACGAACTTCGGTAATTTGAACTTTGACTAACTGACCCTTGAGTTGGTTAATATCTCCGGTAAAGAAAGTTAAACGGTTTCCACCGGTTCTACCCATAACTTGGGTGACATCTTTAGGGTTTTGGTCTTCTACAAGGACTTCTTCGATGCGTCCCATATATCTTTGCGAACGTTCTGCTGCTTTGATATTAACAAGATGATTGAGACGTTGTAATCTGTCACTTTTAACTTCTTCGCTCAATTGATTATCCCATACTGCCGCAGGTGTACCGGGTCGAGGTGAGTATGCAGCAGTATTCAACATATCAAAGCCAATATCTTCTGTTAGTTTGAGGGTATTTTCAAACTGCTGTTCTGTTTCTCCAGGAAAACCAACAATTGCATCAGCGCTAATCGATGCATCGGGCATGTATTCACGAACTTTATCGATGATACGACGATATTTTTCTTGAGTATAGCCGCGTGACATTCTTTTTAACACTTCGTTATCACCTGACTGAAAGGGAATATGAAAGTGTTCGCATACCTTGGGAAGTTCTGCACAAGCTTTAATCAAGCGTTCTGTAAAATAGCGGGGGTGAGAAGTTGCAAATCGAATTCGCTCAATGCCTGGTACATCGTGTACATAATATAGTAAATCAGTCAGCGTGTGGAGATGGCGCCCCGACTGAGTGCTACCAGGTAAGTCACGTCCGTATGCATCTATATTTTGACCCAATAACGTAATTTCTTTGTAACCCTGGCGCCCTAATTGTTCAATTTCGGTACGAATAGCTTCGGGAGTACGTGACTGTTCAACACCTCGTACACCTGGAACAACACAATAAGTACAACGCTCGTTACATCCATAAATAACATTAACCCATGCCGTCACATTACTATCGCGACGTGGCTTAGTAATATCCTCCATAATATGTACAGCTTCTGTAGCAACAACTTGGTTGCCATCAAAAACTTGCTGTAACAAATCTTTAAGACGGTTAGCGTGCTGTGGTCCCATCACCAAATCTAATTCAGGAACACGTCGCAGTAAAGATTCTCCTTCTTGTTGTGCGACACAACCAGCAACAACCAAAGTTAAATCAGGTTCCGAGTGCTTGCGTTTTGCTTGCCTACCTAAATAAGAAT
The DNA here is from genome assembly GCF_019977735.1 of Calothrix sp. PCC 7716. Classification (GTDB taxonomy): domain Bacteria; phylum Cyanobacteriota; class Cyanobacteriia; order Cyanobacteriales; family Nostocaceae; genus Dulcicalothrix. The sequence continues at coordinate 10,808,783 of NZ_AP025018.1, forward strand.
ATACTTTTTGTTCAGCGTTATCACGAATAGTACAAGTATTGTAAAGTATTACATTCGCTTGGTTTGGGTCTTCTGACCACTCAAAGCCCATGTCTTCTAGAATACCAGCCATGCGCTCCGAGTCAGCTTTATTCATCTGGCAACCGAAGGTAGTAATATGGTAGCGGCGGTTAGAAGTGGTCATAATAAACTCAGCTATAAAATGAATATACTTAATGTACCTTCTAAATTATATGAAAAATGTTGAAGTTACTTGTTAACGCGCCAAAAGGTGGAATAGGTAAAACAACGATAGCGACCAACGCAGCACTCCTTCTAGCAAAGGAAGGTAAAAAAATTTTAGCCTGTAAGTTGTCCGGTTCATCGCGAATGGACGAACATATTCAGGCAAAGCAGCTTGAATACCCTGGACTCTACGATAGTATTACAATTTGGGAGCCAGATAACGACAAACTGCCAACAAATTTCCAAGGACAAGGAAATCCTGATGTTGTAGTGGTAGATTCAGATGATTACTGGAAAATACTAAACGATTTGGTAGATAAGAAAAACAAAGGCTGGAGGGTTATTGCTCCCATTGTGCCTAATGAACCAGAGGGAATGCAAGTTATACCCGATGAACTAGCTACGGTTTTTATGCAATCTCAAATTACTGGGGTCAGCATTAAGTTAAAAATATTACCAAACAAATGTGGTGAAAAAGATACTATTGAGAACGATATTAGTCTAGTTAAAATAAGATTACAACAAAAATCCTTATTAAAAGCGCTTAGTTCTTACTATTTACCTTACGCCGGCATGTTTTACCCACCTGTATTTATTGATACAAGTAATTTATTTCGAGACCAATTGCGTGCAGCACTTAAGGAGCTAGGAATTTAAAATCAGTAAAAGGAACGAGTTTTTATGGCAAGTAAGCAATTAATGGCAAGTTTAACAGCAAGCTTAAAGAATAGTCTAAATCGAAAACAAAAGCTTGTTTTTAATGAAAATAAACTGAACTGCGATATATTGAAAGATGTAAAAATAGGACTTGATACTCATAGTACTAAACGTGTAATTGAAATGATTTTTCGTATATTAGCTGTTGCAGAGCTTGAAAAAAAACAATCTATTTATAAGTTTTCTTCTTATGATTATGTAAATAAAATAGAAGAATTATCAAATTTATCAGATGCCAATTGTATAGTTAATATTCCAATTTGGATGTTGATTGCAACATCTGATATAGTTCGTGAAAAATATAATCAATTTGAGTTTAAATCTATAGAAGATGTAATTGAAGTACTACTATTGAATTCTTTTTTACAAATTCAGTTTTTATGGAACCCTAAATGAGTGTTAATAAGTATTTAGTCCAATCATTTGTTAACAACCTACTAGAAGGAAGTCCTGAAGATAAATTATTTTACCAAAATAAGATTATCGATTTATTAGGTGGAGATTCTACACCTAATGTCAATAATTTACCACCCAGAAGAGGGAGAGCAGATGGAGGATTAGATGGACGTATTCCTGTAATTGCTCCACTAATCATAAAACATACTTTACCTAATACTTTACTGCCTAATACACGTGGAATTTTATTCGAGATAGGTAATAACGTGCTTCAAGAAGCCGGAATAAATATTAAAATTCAAAAACAAAAATTTAGCATAGAACAATTTGGCGGTTTCAAAGATGCTCTTGAACGTGAAAAATTGTACGTAGGCATAATTATTACAGCTTTAGATTTATCTCCGGATGTTAAACAGAGAATATATGATATTCAACAAGATAAAATTTATATTTTTGCTCATATTTTATTGCAAGACTTGCTAATGGGTGAGATTAAGGTTAAAGGATTTGACTTCGCTTGTGGAGATATATCTTTACAAATTTTTAGTGAAGCTCTCAAAATCTATAGAATGACCTAATCATTTGAGTGCGGCAGTCCAAATGTGCTTAGTGGCGCCATTTATAAACTTGTATAAATCGAAAATTGATGTAGAAACGCCTTGAGTGATGGCGCCTCTACATAATAGTACAGGAAATGGTACTAAATTTACTGAAAAATAAAGTTTATGTTGATGAAGATAATACTAATGCACAGGCAAGGATGCCTGTGCCACAAGAATTCTTATTTGTAACAATGTATTATATAGTTTCAATTCTTGATTTATTTAATTCAACAAGTTAATAACTGTCTCAATTAACTTTTCTGGTTCGACTGGTTTAGATAAATGCGCTTGAAAACCTGCTTGCAGTGCTAGTTGATAATTAATTTCCCCTGCATAAGCTGTTAATGCAAGCGCTTTGATTTGACTAAGATGTGGCGCCAATTGTCTTACTTGTTTTATGAGCATATAACCATTCATATCTGGCATTCCAATATCGCTGATTAATACATCGGGTTCAAACTGAGCTAAAGCTGTTAATGCTTCTTTTGCTGAAGCTGCTGTAATTACATCTGCTGCTGCCTGTTGTAATATAAAGGCAATAACTTCTTTTGTATCGGTTTCATCATCGACTACTAAAATTTTGGCGCCGTTTAAATTCAAAGCTGGTTTTGAGGGTTTATGATGATTTTGTACCACTTTTTCAATGGGTACGAGTGGAAGTTTTACAATAAAAGTAGAACCAAAATCTTGACCGGGACTTTCTGCTGTCACTATTCCACCATGCATTTCAACGAGGTGACGCACAATTGCTAAACCTAACCCTAATCCCCCAAATTTGCGGGTTGTTGTACTATCAGCTTGACGAAAATATTCAAATACGTGCGGTAAAAAATCTGCATCAATTCCTTTACCATTATCGCTGACTGTAATTTGAGCTTGGTCATCAACGCGCTCTAACTGTACTTTTATATCTCCCCCAACTTGTGAAAACTTGACGGCATTCGAGAGGAGATTCCATACTACCTGCTGTAAGCGACTTGAATCACCTGAAATTGTTGCTGCTTCAATATTAAAATTTGTCTCTATTTTTATAGATTTAGCTTCTGCTGCCAAACGGACTGTTTCAATTGCAGCTTCAATAATTGATATTAAGTTGACCTGAGTAGTGTTGAGACTAAGTTTACCTTGAAGAATACGCGAGACATCAAGAAGGTCTTCTATTAATTCAGCTTGTAATTTGGCGTTGCGTTCAATAGTTGTTAAAGCTAGCGCTGTCTTTGCCTCATCCAATTTTTTACTTTGAAGCAGCTTTGACCAACCAAGAATAGGATTAAGAGGTGTTCGCAATTCATGGGACAGTACTGCTAAAAATTCATCTTTAATTCGATTTGCCGCTTCTGCATCTGCACGTGCTTGTTGAGAAGCAGTATACAACCGCACATTTTCAATGGCAATCGATGCTATTTGTGCTAATTGCATTAAAATTGCTTCGTCTTCAAGAGTAAATTCACCCTCATATTTATCTGAAAGTTGAATTAAGCCTATGTTGCCTCCATCCCGTCCAATAAGAGGCGCCGCTAACCAACCGCGCATGGGAGGGTGTTTACTCGCTTCGTCTCCAAACCCACGCCAACTTTGATGTGACTCAAGTTCCGCTTGGGTCATTCTGATTGGACGGTTCATTTGACAAACCAAAGCATAAATTCCCGAACCATTTGTTGGCTCGTCATACTGGCGCCAAGTTGCGTATTTGTCAGATAAATATACAGAAGTAATTGACTGTGACCAATTTTGGTCAGTTGTCATGCTAGTAACAGATTGATGGGCGCCAATAATTTGATATGCTTGGCGAGTGATAACGTCAAGTACGTCTTCGATTGAAAAAGCAGCATTGATTGCCAAAGCGGCTTGAGTTAATTTTTGTAATTGATTATTAACAATTTGTAGTTTCTGTGCGCGCAGAAAAATCTCAGCTTCCATTTGGGAAGTGCGAAGTTGGAGTTCTTCGTTGATACGGCGCCTTTCCGAATCTTGTTGTTTCAACAGTACAAACTCAGTAATATCCTCAACTCGATTGATAATACAAATAACTTCTCTGCTTGCGTTCAAAACGGGTGAATTAATTGGATTCCAATAGCGCACCTCAAATCCTCCCCCTTCCGATTCTGGGCGCCGAATGTCATACTTTTGTATTGCCATCGTATGTGGCAGTTTATTTTTGAGTACACTTTGAAGCGAGTTGTTGAGATTTTGCACACCAGTTGCTGTTGGGTCATCTGGGTTATCTGGGAAAACATCAAACACGTTACGTCCCAAAATTTCTGAGCGTTTAGTCATCGTAGCTTGTAGATAAGCATCACTCACCGCCACAATTCTCAAATCTGGCGCCAACACAAGACATAAACTAGGGGCAGTTTCAAAAAGAACTTGAAAATCAGGTGTTGGATACTCGGAGAAAGCCATAACTATAACAGAAACAGGGTTTATGAACTTGGTGCAAAAATACCATACTCAGAACTACGATTTCCAGGTACCGTGGAAACTGTGAGGTATGGCGCCTGGTAATTCAAGTTTACAAACAGGTTCTTCGTTTAATCTCGAAGCATCATAAATCCAAACTTCACTTGCATTCGATTTACCATCGTAAACTACGGTAGTTACCCATGCTTGTAATGCATTTTCTGAGTCTTTGACATAAATTGGTTCGGAAGGGTAACGGTTTTCTCCAACATCCGCAATTAGAAGGGCGCCTGTATGATGGTCGTAACGAGCAATTGCATTTAATATTTCTGTACCAATATCAGTTCCAGGTCGAAATGTTGATAAATAGGTATAGCGTGAATCTTGACCAACATATTCAGGTGGAACGTTAGGAAATTCACATTGACAATCTAATATTTTCTCAATTTTATTAACTTTGCCTGTTTGAGGGTTGAGAGAAACGCGCGATAAATGACTTTTTGCTGGTGTGTGTGTTTCACCCGTTGCAACTTCTTTTAAATATTGATTCGTTTGAAAATCATCATACCGGGCGATATCAACAATTACGGCGCCGTCCTGATCAACATAACCGTTAGAAAAGTGCCATTGATACCAAGGTTCTGCTTCACCACGACTTACTACTTTAAGCGTTTGACGGTCTATAACTAGAATTTGGGTTCCTTTACTCGGTAGCCATTCTAACGCATCACTAAAACATTTTGAGCCAGTCATGGTAGCGAATAAATTCAACCGTACAGGAGAGATAAAAAAGATTAAATATTGCCCCGCTAAAACAAAATCATGCACTATCGGTACACCATCAATATTATGTGCGGCTTTTTGCACTATTCTACCGCTAGCAGTACTTTTATAAATATGTAATGTCGAATTTAATCCAGGAGTCATACCAAAATTATAAATTTCTCCTGTTGACTCCGCGCGTTTGAAGTGAGCAGAGTAAGGTAAGCTATCACTTAAGCCACCTAAGTCATCTTCTCCATATGTATCTAGCGTCTTTAAGTTCAAAGCGTAAGGTTTACCACCTTCCCATAGAGCCAATAGTTTATCAGGTAACGCTAGAACAGAAGTATTTGCGGCATTTTTCACGCCTTTAGCTTTAAAAAATTTGTCCCAAAGAGAACCAGGCGCCACCATTCCATAATTAGCGTATATTAATTTATCGGCAGCAGATTCTTCTTTATAACCACTAGTTTCAACGTAGCGATAAACTGCATTAGCACCAGAGTTATTAAAGTCAACAGCTAAAATGGCGCCGTCTCCATCAAACCAGTGTCCCATACGAACACCACCACGTTCTAATCTACCTGGGCCATTACGATAAAGCGTACCACGCAAACCTTGAGGGATTTTTCCAGAGATAGTAGGCAGAGGAGTATGAGGAAATTCTTTGGCAGGTTCTGATATGACACTTGCCCAAGCTTTTTTGTTGGCAGACACATTTACAGCAGTAGTCATAAGGGGTTATGGGTATCGGGTTATGCAACAACTATAGCCTGATGTAATATAATTCGATTACCATCAGGGTCATAAACGTATATCTCTCTACCGTGAGATGCAGTAACTATGGCGCCTGTCGGAGGATGACCCAAACCTGTAAACTGTGCAATAGCATCTTCTAAATCATTTACCTCCCAACACAAACTTATCTTACTTTGAGTCGCGTTTTGAAATTCATCTTCACTTGTAGCTTTAGGTTTAAAAATCCCTAATATAATACCAGGCAAATGAAACTCAGCGTAAACATTGGGAATATGACTTTTAGGTTCACCCAGTAATTTTGTATAGAATGTAACCAACGTCTCCAAATTAGTCGATGCGATAGTTACAAGCGAGTTGTTTAATTGTAAAGTCATTGCGAACAGAATACTATATATTAAATTTAGTAATTAGATTGTAATCTAAAATAAATAATAATTTGGGATTTGTTTATAAATGAAATTATTAACAGAACCGTATTTAGAACAAGTGAAGCGTTTGCCTTTGTCTGGGCACCATATTTTGGCTCAGTTTGACCAAGAGTCTATTGTAGTTTATCAAGCTTATAATTCAAATATTGGAAACTTTGCTGCAAATAATGACTACTTTGGTGGAGAATTTCTTTTTGACCGGATGAGTTGGATTAAACCAAGTTTTTTGTGGATGATGTATAGGTCGGGATGGGGAACTAAAGCGAATCAAGAGGTTATTCTCGCTATCTGGATTAAACGCTCTGCTTTTGATAATATTTTAGCACAAACAGTGAGCTCTGGCTATGTACCTGAACTTTATAGCAGTAAAGAAGAATGGCAACAAGCTGTTAAACATTCTTGTGTGAGTTTTATTTTACATATAGAAAATATCTCCTCGTTTGTACGTGAGCAATATGCAAATAGGCTAGTTCGTAATCAAGAGCATTTATTAATACCTGTACAATCGCTTTATTCGGTTGATGATTCAATAACTAGAACTAAAATTGGATTATTGCACTGAAGCTAAGGATAAACTATAGCAAAATCATAATTCCTTAGCTAAATGCTCCAAAAATTAACGGCGCCCAACTCCAAAATATATTAAGTGGAGCAGTTAAAAATCAGAAGGTAAGGAGCGCCGTTATGTATGTATGTATCTACTATGCTTGCTTATACGTGATAACACTCGGCGCTGCCATGAAAGCACCGTATTCGCTGGCGCTTTCATTGTAGCCTGTAATTCTAAAATAAAATGCTGTGTTTTACCCCGTAGGTGTGATACCCGTGTAAGGTGTGAGGGGTTATTATATAAAGAAGCAGAAACCCGGTTTCTTTGTAAAGTGTTGCGATTTGTATAGAAAATAAGTGTTTTAAAATTATTCTGTTGGATATGTTGTATGGATGAATAGCTTTACTAAGAGTTAATATTTCTTGTAATAGTATATTGTCTGATACCACTATGATTAACACTACTATTTATTCAGTAATTTGCCATCCAGAGCGTATTTTTACGGTATTTTCTACCGAATCTAAAGGATGGCAGTTTCGAGTTATAAGTTCTGGAGGTGCAGTATATGGAGATGATAAGTTTTACTGCACCCAAGTAGCAGCAGAAAGAGCAGGTCGAAAATGGTTGAAATAGAGCAAATTATCAGTATTTTTACGGTTGTGCTTTGTTAGATAGCTTTCTTTTGAAATCTACGCAATTGCTCGACTATGTGGTCTTCTATTTCTTGTTTCTCTCGACTACTAGCACTTCGCTGATAGTTCCGACCAGTCTCTCTGACAAACTGACGTTTCTCACTTGTAGAAGACTTTGCTTTTGACCCTGGTTTTAACAGAGTCTTCTGTAACTCTTCCCAAGTTTGTTCTGCGACAGCTTCACCGACTTTCACGAGTGCAGTCGGTAGCAACCTTCGTGCTTCTGCACGAAATTCATCTTCGGTTTCAAGCGTTGATAAATCAACGCTTGCCACACTGATATCACTAAAATCTACACTGTTTAAGTCAATCTTCATTTCTCTCTATCTCTTCAAAAAACTCATTCGTTACATCCGTTATATCAGTTGAACCGCGTTCCTCCAACTTCACAATTGCATTATAATCGGCACCTGCATAAACTCTACCACGATACTCGCCTAACTTGTAGCTGTAGGTGAGGCATACCTCTACTTACTAGAGGCATCAATTAGCCAAAACTTATGACACAAACTATTAGTGGTCTGTGTCATTAATTCTGGGGTGTTGTGGAACAGGCATCCTTGCCTGTGTAGTGATATATTTTTTACCTTATTAGGCACAGAGAAGCCAGCGCCGTGCGGGGGTTCCCCCCGTTGAGGCGACTGGCGCGACACAGAGACATCTAGGATTAAACCGCATAATCCGCAGGATTTCCCGCAGGGTAGAGCGCAAAGAAAGAAAGAAGAGAACATAATCGTAAAAAATCCTTAACCGAGCAGTATTACTAGTAGTTCTAATTTACTTGCTCTAACGAGTTGTCATTCAAAACAGTAAATTTAGTACTTTAGCACTAAGAAGCATTTTGTCTGCATGTGTTTGTTTAATATCTCTATTTTTCAAATAATCTGTCGAGGGGAAGAGTGTGATCACAACTGCTAACGCTAATGTATAATATGTGGTTTAAATAATTTTATTGTTACTATGCTCCCCAAAGCGATTGCTTTTTGATGAACCACAAAGGTTATAAAGTTTACAAGGAAAAATTAAGAGTCATTTAAGACCTAGTTTTGAATACCAGTTAAGTTTAGATTGAATGTTAGACTAAAAGGTTTTATTTTATTGTTTGTGGTTAATTATTTATTAATCTTTTATATATTTTAATTTTTAGTATAAATGTTATTTTAAAAGCAAGGTTGTACGTTTAGTTACTGAGATAAATATATGACTACGACAATGGCATCGCCTTCTTCTATTGAGTCTGTTTTGGGACAAGAAGCAGAAGATTTACTTACTTATGAAGCAAAGGTTTCTAAGGAGTTATTACATTTACCAGGGCCAGATTTTATTGACCGCGTTTGGTTAAGTAGTGACCGTACACCTCAAGTTATTCGCAGTTTACAAACTCTTTATTCTACGGGTAGACTTGCTTATACGGGTTATATGTCTATTTTGCCTGTAGACCAAGGTATTGAACACTCGGCAGGCGCCTCTTTTGCACCAAATCCAATTTACTTTGACCCTGAAAATATTATTAGATTAGCAATTGCTGCTGGTTGTAATGGTGTGGCAACAACTTTAGGGGTTTTAGGGTCGGTGTCACGTAAATATGCTCATAAAATTCCTTTTATTGCCAAAATTAATCATAATGAGTTGTTAACTTTTCCGAATCAGTTCGACCAAGTTATGTTTGGTGATGTTGAACAAGCTTGGAATTTGGGAGCGGTAGCTGTTGGCGCCACTATATATTTTGGTTCAGAAAATTCAACACGCCAAATTCAAGAAGTGAGTAAGGCATTTAAACGCGCGCATGAGTTGGGAATGGCAACTATATTATGGTGCTATTTGCGTAACAATGCTTTTAAACAAGATAAAGATTACCATATTGCCGCTGACTTAACAGGACAAGCAAACCATTTAGGGGTAACTATCGAAGCTGATATTATTAAGCAAAAGTTGCCTGAATGCAATAACGGTTATGGTGCAGTTGCTAAGACAACAGGTGAGAGTTACGGCAAGACTAACGAAAAAATTTACAGCGAATTAACTAGTGACCATCCCATAGACTTAACCCGTTACCAGGTGTTGAATTGTTATTGTGGACGCGCTGGGTTGATAAATTCTGGTGGCGCCTCTGGTAAAAACGATTTTACCGAAGCAATACGTACCGCAGTTATTAATAAACGTGCGGGTGGAACTGGGTTAATTTCGGGACGTAAAACATTCCAGCGTCCTTTTGAAGAAGGTGTGAAGTTATTTCATGCTATTCAAGATGTATATTTGTCTGATGAAGTGACTATTGCATAATTACGTAGTAGAGACGTTACATGTAACGTCTCTACACGACGAATACCTTAATATCTAATACTTGGTAGAAAAAATAAATCTACGGTTTCGCCAAATGCTAAACTCAGACCAGCAGATATAACAATTAATAAAAATCTATCAAACCTGCTCAACCCAGCAAAGCGCAACTCCATATCAGCAAGCATTGCAGTTGCCAAAGGCATTAAAACTAAACTAAATATTATTGACCAGCTAGCAACCAACGCAATAGAAATACTTAAAAACAAAACTACTACCAAAGTTCGTGAGCCAAATTTGATTAAACTTTCTAACCAAGAAGTAGTTTGTGCAATAATAGCCAATACAGAAATAGTCACAACACTGCCAACTAACCAAACGATATGGTAAGCAGCTAAATACCAACCTAGCCAGCTATAAGCAAAGCACAGTAATATTAACGACTTGAGTGGAATTCGCGCTCCTACATTGAAGCTCATAAGTAATTATATCTATTATCTATATAAAATTATTCTTATTCTTATTTTAGATAATAGCAGCTACAACTCTTAAAAGTGCAGAATTAATTACAGCAAGGGCAACAGAACCAATTAATGCGCTCCAAAAACCATATCTTAACCGGAAACCGTTTACCAAGTAAGCAACTATGCCAAAAATGATTGAGTTTAAGACAAATAAAAATAATCCAAATATTAAAGTTGTATATATCACAAAGTTTGTTAATTACCTTCACCCTATCGGTAGAAGATATGGTGATAATTTTTCTACTGGTAGTTAGAGCGTATAAATCTTTGGAAAATCTTATTCTTAAGACAGGGCAATTAAAACAGCAATTAGTTTTAATTTTGACTTAATTGCTGCTATAGAGACATTACCATTTTACCATCCTAAGCTACTTCCCCCGCTAGACGTATCTTAATTAATTTAAAAATACGATAGTTCCTAGGTAGCTATTACCTTGAGGAAAATTTATGCCTTTAAACGAAAATCTGAGACAGTACCCAACAAAAGAAGGTAATATAATTGACTCCAGCAATACAGATACCAACGTAACAGTAGATGCTAATTCATATGATAGCAGTAATGCTAATCAAAAAGAGTTTGATCCTTCATTGGGTAATACTATTATATTAGTTACACCAATATTATTTGTATTGACAACTGTAGGAGTTGTATTTTATCGGCTAAAGCAAGTTAAAGCTGTTGCACTTCCATGTAAAAAATGCCAGTACTATAATAGTAACAATTACCTGAAGTGTGCAGTAAATCCAGCAGAAGTACTTACAGAAAAAGCTAAAGACTGTCGCGATTATACATCACAACCGCGAAAGTTTTCTTGGTCTTGGAAAGGGTTTAATAAAAGAAATTAATAAATGTAGAGACGTGACATGTCACGTCTCTCTACTCTAAATTAGACGTGACATATCACGTCTCTACATTAAAATACACCCACTTCGGGCAGGAAGATGTAGGGTTACTTGTTTGGTTTCTGATTCGTTATTCCATTCAAGTTCGGCGCCCCCGTATAATACGTTGTTGGGTAAAGAATGTAAGCTGCTAACATCTAAGTTTGTTTTGGAATCAGATGTACCTGCGTTAACCGCAATAACTAGTTGTTCGTTATCCAGTGTACGAGTAAATATATATACTTCACCTTGTGCGTACAAAACTTTGTAGTCTCCAGTTCGCAAGCACGGGTACTTGTGACGAAGTGTAATTAGTTGACGATGTGTATTAAGTATTTCATTATTCCAAGCTGCTTCTAAGGGAAAACCTCGACGCGAGTCTGGGTCTAATGCTCCTAGCAATCCAACTTCATCACCATAATAAATGCTAGGGGCGCCGGGAAATGTCATTAAAAGCAGTGTACATAATTCAATACTCGGTATATCTCCACCTGCAATGGACATTAAGCGTGCAGTATCGTGACTGGCAAGTAAGTTCAACTGCGTTAATTGAATTTCCCAAGGATACAGTTCTAATAATTCCTGGATTTTTTGAGCATATTCAGCGGCAAATAACGGAGGATAAGGTTTGTAGTCACGACTTTGTACTTGGTCGAGAATTACTCTATCTCCTGCTGCAAATGCAATAGTCGGGCCAGCAAACAAGTAATTCATTACCCCGTCAAATTGCTTCCCGTCTAACCATTGTCGTGAATCTCCCCAAACTTCACCGACAATATAAGCATCGGGGTTAATTGCTTTTACACGGTCTCGAAATTCTTCCCAAAATCCTGGTGTCTTAATTTCAAATGGTACATCCAGGCGCCAACCATCAATACCAAATTTAACCCAATACTCAGCAATTTCCATAATGTACTCACGTACTTCTGGATTATCATGGTTAAACTCTGGTAACGCACGATTTCCACCCCAACTTCCATAGTTAGCTGGTGCATCACCTGTATAAGGAGCAAGGGGCCAGCCTTCAATTTTAAACCAATTCACCCAAGGTGAGTGAGGGCCATTTTCTAATACGTCGTGAAAAAAGAAAAAACCACGACTCGAATGATTAAATACCCCATCTAATACAACTTTGATGTCACGTGCATGTGCAGCATCAAGTAACTCACGAAACGCTTCGTTACCACCCAACATTGGGTCTACCTGATAATAATCGTGCGTATGATAACGATGGTTACTAGCTGACTGAAAAATTGGCGTAAAGTAAATTGCATTAATCTCTAAAGACTGAATATAGTCTAATTGTTCTACAATTCCCCATAAATCACCACCTTTGTAACCTTGGAGTGTGGGCATTGCCTCCCAGTCTTCCCAGCGTGCATCATGTAATAATCGCTTTCGAGGTTGTTTGCTTTTTGCAAAGCGGTCAGGGAATATTTGGTAGAAAACAGCGTGCTTTACCCAGTCTGGTGTTTGAATTTGCATACATTACTTAACATGACTTTATAGCAATAGTTACAAATACACACCCCATAACGGGTCTTACTTCTGGTAGAAATAATCAAATTTCACACCAAAAACAATTCAGAGCCTCTCCATTCGCTACAATTAATTTCCCAATCAAAATACTTTGCTGTTCAAGCTGAAAGTAAATATTTTGCTTCGGCGCCTATATAATACTCATTTTTTCTATTTATTTTGTAATTTATGATACCAAATAACTTATTTTTACCTAAAAAGCAGATAGTTAAAATTAATCAAATCAAATAAAAAAGAAAAAGTTTCTTTATATACATTAACGTAGGTAGGCAAGAGCGCGCATGACTTTATATGTACATGAATTGGACTAGCTTGCTCAAATCACAACAAGTAGATTTTCTAACTAGAGTAAAAAAACCCAAGACTTATGAGGTTTCTTTACTAGAAAGTTCTGTAAAAGGTTGTCACTGTGAGATTATGGCGTTTAAAGGTGAAGCATTGACGAAGCTTATTAAAATAGCACGTCAACAAGCTGAACTTGTCGCAAAAAATCCACCCCCAGTCCCTCCAGAATATCCAGAACCCCCAGACTGGACGATACCTTTCCCCAGATTTTTTCAGCAACAAGCTATTGATTATTTGTTACGCGAGCAAATTGTCGAAAGGGTTATGCAAGAACGCTTGGGTAAATTGGTCAAAAAAGTGCCACATGATGTCTTGACAAGTATTGCTTTAGATGATGAAGGAAATTTGAGGAATGAAAGTAAGTTTTGTTACTCACTCTTTAATAATCCTAAATTTAGTATTCAAGTGCATGTAGCAGATGGTGAGAGTTTTAACGGCATTAAAAAAGATAAAATTAAGTGGACTGTTACACAAGATGATTTAAAAAGCGACTTATTAATTTTTCTATGTTTGTTTTATCCATTTACTGGTAAACATGGAGACGAAAGACAAGTTGTAATTGCCGGGTTTTTACCAACAGATTTACTAGAATCTAGTGACCCTAAAATAACTGTGGTTCCAAGTAAATTATTATATTCGGGTGGTTTGAATTGGTATTTAGACTCATTCACTACTAACGAGGATGACATTGATGTTGACGAAGAAATAATCTTAGCTGAGACTATTCAAATTGCATCAGACCATATTACTGGTGACTGGGAATACTGGCAAACTTTACGTGGTCATACACGAGGCATTAATTGTTTGGCTTTTAGTCCTGGTAATAAAAATAAGGCGCCATTACTTGCAAGTGGTAGTCGGGGTGAAACCAAATTATGGGATTTAAATAAAGGTGAGTTAATTTGTACTTTTTCTGAGCTACCTTGGAGTAAATCTGGACTAGTTGATGAAATCAATGCACTAGCATTTAGTCCAGATGGACAAATTTTAGTAAGTGGTGGCGCCGACTCTACAATTAAAATATGGCATGTAGGCGCCAGAGATTTAATAGATATTTTGCATAAGCATAATGGTATGGTACGGGGAGTAGCTTGCAGTCCTGATAATAGGATGATATTTACAGGCGGTGATGATAGAAGAATTTTATATTGGGATTTACAGTCGCGAAAAGTACACAGTTCGTTTTCACTTGATGATACAAATGCTCATGCACTTGTATTAAGTCAAGATGGAAAAACTCTCGTGACAGGAAGTTATCGTAAAATTAAAATTTGGCGCCTAGAGGGAGAAGAAACACTACTACAAAATTCATTCAGCGCGCATTCGCATATAGTTAGTTGCTTATGCTTAAGTAATGATAGCAAAATACTAATAAGTGGTAGTCGCGACCAAAGTATAAAAGTATGGAATTTAGAAACAAATGAACAAATTAGAATTTTAAAAGGACATAGTGAAGGAGTTTGTGCTATTGCCCTTAGTCCTGACGGTGAAATTATAGCTAGTGGGAGTGCAGACAAAACCATTAAACTGTGGCATTTAGACAGTGGGGAGTTATTAGCAACATTTATTGGTCATACTAATAGTGTAACTGGGTTAACATTTACGACATCAGGAGAAATACTAGTAAGCGCAAGCTTAGATAAAACAATTAAAATTTGGCAACGAGCATCGTAGCACTTCAGTGCTTGTAAAGTGCTTGTAAAGTGCTTTCCATTTGAGAAGCACTAACATTTCACAGGAATTCTAATTATAAACTCAGTACCTTGCCCCAATTGAGAATTAATTGCAATACTCCCACCATGCCTTTCTACAATAATTTGCCGCACAATAGCCATTCCCAACCCCGTTCCTTTACCAACTTCCTTCGTCGTAAATAAATAATCAAATATTTTCTGTTGAACTTCCGGCGCCATACCGATACCATTATCTTTAATATAAATCAAAACAGACTTACTATCAGCAGATAATTCAGTTTTTATATTAATATAGTTAAGATTAGCCGTAATATCTTGGTAACTGCGACCAATATTACCTTCTTCTAATGCATCTATAGCATTTGCTAAAATATTCATAAATACCTGATTCAATTGACCAGCACAACACTCAATACAAGGTATTTGACCGTATTGAGTAATAACTTGAATTTCCGGTCTAGCATCCGAAGCTTTCAGACGATGTCTAAGAATTAAAATAGTACTATCAATACCTGCATGAATATCTACGTCAGTAGAAAAATTATTGTCAGACCGAGAAAAAGTTCTTAAACTTTTACTAATATCCTCAATACGATGAATACCCACCTGCATAGACTGAATAATTTTGGGTAAATCTTCGCGCAAGTAATCAAGCTCAATCTCCTCCAGTTGATTTTGAAGTTCAACAACAGGTTGAGGATAGTAATGCTGATAAGAATCAACTAATCTTAATAAATCTTTAATATAAGTTTCTGCATGAAAGATATTATTGCGAATAAAACCAACAGGGTTATTAATTTCGTGAGCTACACCCGCAACAAGTTGTCCGAGTGCGGACATTTTTTCACTCTGAATAAGTTTAAGTTGTGATGCTTGGAGTTCAGATGCTTTTTGAGAAACTTGATATTCAAGGTTTTGAGTTAAGCGACGCAGTTGTAAGTGTGTTTTGACCCTTGCTAATACTTCCTTTTCTTGAAATGGTTTAGTAATATAATCTACGGCGCCTAATTCCAGAGCTTGAACTTTACTATCAGTATCAGACAAAGCGGTCATAAATATTACCGGAATATCCGAAGTTTTGGAATTAACTTTAAGGCGCCTGCAAGTTTCAAAACCATCAATACCAGGCATCATCACATCAAGTAAAATCACATCAGGCAACCTGCGCTCAAGTTGTTGCAACGCACGTTCACCACTAGTACACAACGGCGGAAATAAATTGACCACTGTTATGGTAAATTAAGCAATAAGCTTTTTTAAGCTGTTTTAGTAAACATAGTAGGAGTCAGGGTGTGACAGGATTAGCTCCAAAACCATTAAATTTAAACGATTTTGAACGTTTGGAACTCCAACAGTTGGTAAATCGTCATAGCACGCCGCAGCAACTAGCAATGCGAGCAAGAATCATTTTATTGGCATCAGAAGGTAAAAATCATCGGGAAATCGGTCGAATCTTGGATATTAGTCGGCATACAGCTTGTTTATGGCGAGAGCGATGGTTTTTAACATCTGGAAGTGACTTAACAATAACTCAACGATTACAAGACTCTGAGCGTGTAGGTGCCCCAGCTAAATTTAGTATGGAACAAGTTTTAGGATTATTTACGCTTGCATGTTCACCCCCTGAAGACTATGGACGACCGATAAGTCATTGGACAGCGCGAGAACTAGCAGACGAAATTATGAAACAAGGAATTATTGAAAGCATATCTGTTCGACATGTAGGAAGATTATTAGAAGAAGCAGAACTTAAGCCCCACCAGAGTCGCTACTGGTTAACCCCCCCCTCTGGACGAAGAATTTGATGAAAAACTTGAAGATATTACTGGCTTATATATCAGTGCAATCGAACGTCACGAAAACGGTGAGCGCACAGTATCGATAGATGAAATGACTGGTATTCAAGCAACTGAGCGTATAGAAAAAGACTTAGCGATACGACCGGGTAAAGTTGAAAGAAGAGAGTTTGAGTACGTTCGTCATGGTACACAAAGTTTAATAGCTAGTTTTGATATTGCCACTGGTCAAATTATTGAACCAAGCTGTGGAGATACCAGAACAGAAGAGGATTTTGCTGAACATATTCGTAAAGTTATTGAAAGCGACCCCAATGCTCCTAAATGGCACTTAATTATGGATTGTCTTAACACTCATCAGTCTGAATCACTCGTTCGTTTAATTGCAGAAAAAGAGGGTTTAAATCTCGACTTAGGTATTAAAGGAGAAAGCGGTGTACTCAAATCTATGAAATCTCGTGCGGAATTTTTAAAAAATCCCGACCATCGAATTGTCTTCCATTATACACCAAAGCATTCTTCTTGGCTCAATCAAATTGAAATTTGGTTCAGTATTTTAGTTCGTAAATTACTCAAGCGTGCTAGCTTCAAAAGCAAAGCTGACCTCAAAACCCGAATTCTTGAATTTATTGATTACTTTAATAAAACAATGGCTAAACCTTTTAAGTGGACATATAAGGGTAAAGCATTAGCTATTTAATGGTTGTTTTATTTCCGCCGTTATGTACTAGTTGCAATTGCCACATCAAAACCAGCATCGCTCAAAGCTTCCGAAATAACATCTAAATTAGTCGGAGTATCATCAACAATCAAAATTAATCCAATCATATTAAAAGAGTTAGGAGTTAGGAGTTAGGAGTAGGGTGGGCACTGCCCACCTTACAAGTTAGGAGTTAAATATATCAATATGTTCTTGAAGCAAATTTTCGATTTGTTCAGTTTGGAATTGTTTAGAAAGCTGAATAATTTGATTAGTAAATAACAAATAATCTGGATTCTTACCAATTTCTTCAGCAGCTTCGGCTAATTTTTTTAATCGACCTTCTTGAGCGAGTTCGAGTAAAACTTCTAAATCTGCCTTTGGTGGCGCCACTAATGTATTAGCTTCAGTATTTATTAATGATGTCTCAGCTTCTTCATACTTCCAAGTGAAACCAAGATAACGTGCCAGCAAATCATATAATTCAGTAGCTTCTAGAGGTTTAGGTAGAAAATCATTACCTCCAGCTTCTAAACTCATCCTTTGGTCAAGTTGTGCTACCGATGCTGAAGATACAATTACAATAAAATCTTTTAAATCTTCTGAAGCACGTAACTTAGAAAGCATCTCAAAACCATCCATTACAGGCATTGATAAATCTGTAATTACCAAATCTGGTTTAAACGAGCGTATTTTTTCCAAACCATCCTGCCCGTCTACCGCTTCAACCATATCAAAACCAAGTGGTTGTAATAAATTCACAACCACCGCACGGTTTTCCCAACGGTCATCTACTATTAATATTTGGCGCCTATCACCTTCGTAACCAATAATATTCCCGGCCACAGCAGCTTGCATTTTTGCCCAATCTTCAGCAACAGGTAACTTAATATCAAAGAAAAAGTCACTACCAACACCTAGCTGACTTTTAACTTGAATTTTTCCACCCATTAACTCCACAATCTGTTGACTAATAGCTAATCCTAACCCTGTACCTTCAGATTTACGCTTTTGTTCACCAACTTGCTCAAAGGCTTGGAATAGTTTATTTACATCTTCAACTGCAATACCCACACCAGTATCTTCAATTTGGAAATGAATAGTATAATTAGAAGATTCACTATTAATAACTTCAGCTTTAAAGGTTACACTTCCTTGGTCAGTGAATTTAATCGCATTACCTAAAAGGTTTATTAAAACTTGGCGTAAACGTTTCTCATCAATTTCTACACCTTCTGGTAAATTTGCACTTGGTTGATAATTAAAATCAATCCCTTTTTGCTCTGCGCGAATACGACAAATTTCAACTACTCCTTGTAGAAACGAAGGAAAGTGTACTGGTTTGAGTGCAAGTTCTAATTTACGTGCTTCAATTTTAGAAAGGTCAAGAATATCATTAATTAAAGTCAGCAAATGCGAACCGCATTGATAAATAATATCTATACCGTGTTTTTCTTTCTCTGGTAAAGCTCTTGAGCGCTCTAAAATTTGAGCATAACCAAGAATACCATTGAGAGGAGTACGAAGTTCATGACTCATGTTTGCCAAAAAGTCGCTTTTAGCTTGGTTAGCGCTATCTGCTAATACTTTAGCTTCTTTTAGTTCTAAAGTACGTTCTTCAACACGTTGTTCAAGTTTTTCAAAAGACGTTTGTAGCTGTGCTGTCATTTGTTGAAACGACTGTTGTAATATATCGAGTTCATCCCCTTTGTTTAAAAATGCTTCGTTTTGATGGTCAGTTATAGTTTTAGAATTACACTCATTAAGAATAGGCTTTAAACGTTGATTTAGGCGCCGAACAAATAAAGTTACTACTAATGCCAGCACAACACCAGCACCTAACGCACCTCCAATAGTAATAGAAAGCACTGGAGCGAGTACTACAGACCTTGGTACAGCAGCTAACATTAACCAATCTGTTCCTTTGATGCGACGATAAGCCCAGTACACACTACCTGATTCTAAAAGCCCAGTTTCTTTGGTACCAATTTGCTGCCAAATAGCATTTAAGTCGGGGATATCTTTATAAGTAGATAATTGCTTTGCTTTTTGGGGGTTGGGTGGATAAGCTAGTATGTTGCCTTTTTTACTTAGAATTGTAAAATAACCATTTCCCCAAGTGACAGGTGCTTTAACACTTTCAGTTAGTGCTGTCACGTTGACATCGGGACCAAAGTAAGAAATTAGATTATTTTGGTCATCGTAGACAGGAAGTGCGTAAGTGGTAATTGTAATTCCACTCCATTGGTAAGGTTCTAGCCAAATAGGTTTTCTTGCTTCTACTGGAAGTTTGTAATAATCTTGCTGCGTATAATCTTCTAAAGATGCTACATCTACATAGCGAATACCTGTAAATGGAGGTGGTAGAGCTTCACCAATTTGATTAGGAATATTTGTGTCAATAAAAAAATAAGGCAAATATAATTTACGACTAGGAATAAGTTTATACGGCGCCTGAGCAACTCCGAGACCCGTAGTTAAGGGTGGACGAAGCAGAAAATTTTCTAGTGATAACAACCGATAAGCTTCTGCGTCTTGGATACCCAAACGGTGCATAGTCCTAACTGCTGCTGCTAAACTCATTGCTGACTGTTCAGCTTTTGCTAACTCAACTTCGACTGTCTTAACTTGCGTACTTAAATTTCCTTGAATTTCATCTTTTGCATACCTTTCTAGTGTTTGATAGAAAAAGTAAGACATGCTACCCAAGCCAACTAAAGCCCCACTAAGTACATAGAAGAATAATCTAGAACCAATAGATTTACGGAGTGGGTTAAGATATTTTGGCGCCGAATTTAGAATTGCCTTGGTGTCAGAGGTTATAGTCATAGCAGTCAGGCTATATGAAGTCTTTGTTTATAGCTTGCCCACAAAAGTAATAACGATAACATTTAAGCAAAACTTTTCTCGTTACCTAGTTCTTGTTGAATTAAGTCTTCAATTTTTTCAGTTTGGAAATCTTTGACAAATTGAGCTATTTTTTGAGAAAATAGCTGTATTCTAGATTTTTCTGCACAATGGCTTCGCAAGCTTCCGCTAATTTCTTCAACCTATCTTCTTGGGCTTCGAGTAAATTTCCGAGTAAAATTTCTAAATCTTCTTTCGGTGGCGCCAGTAACTCTGTGTTAGATGCAGCAATTAACCTGCTAGATTAAAACATTGACCCCAAATGCTCTGCAAAGGACATAAGGATTTTGCATAGAAACCCGGTTTCTTAATTATTGATGTATGGGAATAGTAATCAAAAATTCAGTTCCTTTTTCTATTTCAGAATTAACTTCGATACTACCATGATGCTTTTCAATAATAATTTGATGTACAATTGCTAAACCTAACCCTGTCCCTTTTCCTACTTCTTTAGTGGTAAACAGATGTTCAAAAATTTGATTTTTTATTTTTTGATTGATTCCAAGACCGCTGTCTTTAATAGAAATTAAAACTGATTTTTGATTTTCAGTAATAGTTGTTTTTATATAAATATAATTTTTTTGATTATGATTATAGTTTTTATGCTGCAAATTGGCTTCATCTATTGCGTCTATAGCGTTAGCAATAATATTCATAAATACTTGATTCAATTGTCCAGGATAGCACTCGATAAGCGGTAACTCGCCATAGTCTTTATGAACCTCGATTTCTGGACGACAGTCTGAAGCTTTGAGACGATGTTTAAGAATCAGAATAGTACTATTTATTGCTTCATGAATATTAAATAACACATATTTATTATTATCAGCGCGCGAAAAAGTTCTTAAACTATTACTAATATCTTTAATACGACTTATTGCTGTGTGCATAGACTCGAACATCTTTGGCAAGTCTGAGCGTAAATAATCTAAGTCTACTGCTTCGATGCATTCCTGTAGGCAAACACTAGGTTGAGGAAGCTCTTTTTGATAGCAGTCAATAACTTGAAACAAATCTTTAACACTATCTTCCATTAATACGAAATTACCATTAATACATCCCATTGGATTATTAATTTCGTGTGCAACACCTGCAACCAATTGTCCTAATGCTGACATTTTTTCATTCTGCACAAGTTGCAATTGCATTTGTTTCAGTGAATGCAAGGTTTGTGATAGTTCTTGAGTACGTTCTTCAACCCGTTGCTCTAATTCATGTGTTGTGCGCTTTAGCTTGATGTGGATATTAACTCGTGCTAACACCTCTTTTTGCCGAAAAGGTTTTGTAATATAATCAACTGCTCCTAAACTCAGTCCTTTAATTTTATCTTCGCTATCGCAAAGAGCAGTCATAAAAATAATTGGTATTGATTGAGTTATTGCATTAGCTTGCAATCTTCGACAAGTCTCAAAACCATCCATACCAGGCATCATCACATCAAGCAGTATTAAATCTGGCTGTTGTTGTATGGCGATTTCAATACCTTCCTCACCGCTCATCTGCACAAAAATCTCATATTTGGCAGTTACTAAAGTTTCATACAAAACTTCTAGATTTGTTGGGTTATCATCGATAATCAAAATCGTTCCGTTTGTTTTTGTCATATTTTGATTAAATTAAATTTAGTGTAAGTTGATTTAGTTTAAATTAATTTATAAGTGTGCTTACTTCTCGGCACTATCAAAGTAAACATTATATATAAATCTGTTAACAAACGTTACATCTGTTTATTTTTGGCGTGAATATTTTTACATCATATTACTTCAAGTTGATAAATATACCTAGCGCCAAACATAAAATATTTGAACGTGACGCTGAGTGCCACCAACTTGTTGAAGGGGTGTAAAAATTTTATCAAGCTGTACTACGCTCATTCCAACACCTGTCTCTTTAATAAATAAATGTAACACTATATCTTCTGCGCTAAAGTGATTAACGTCAATATGCAGTGTGACACTATCGATATCTGTAAACTTAATTGCGTTGCCGAACAAATTAATGAGTAGTTGTGCTAAACGTTTTTCGATGTACAGTAACGCTAATAGCGCAGATTTATACAACGCCTTGTATAAATGAAGGTAAGTACACAGCATTATAATGTAGTTTTAGTGTATGCGCTTCAGTTTTGGATAAGTCGAGTACATCGTTTTTATATATATAATTATCTCGGTTGCCATTTTTTCTAGATTTGAGGTATTGCTTCTAAAAATGGCGCCCTCCAACGTTCCTGATTTTGAGTAATTTACTGTCTTCTGCTCATTCAGAAACAAAACGCACCGGATAGTCATGCACTAATCGGTCAATAGATAATGAGGATTAGTTTATGCCTATAAGCTTAAAATTTTTTATGAGTGATTATACGCATACAAGCTTGGTTAAGATAAGGTTATATGTATGATAAATTTTAGTTAATTAGTTATTATTTAGTCATTTTCGGTCGAGGAACGCCTTTGAATAACTCAAAAATCCCACAAGTAGGAGACAAAGTTTTTATCCTACGTCCAGCTTATGTAGCTGGAAGCGTCGGTATAGTTCGCGCAGAAGAAATTTTGTCAGATGGTAAACCCACTGGCAACTGGATAATTGAAGTCACTTCACAAGACCTCGTTTTATCTCTAGAAAGGAATGAGTTCCAAGTCATGAATAAGGAGTAATCAAATGGGTAAGTTGTATTAATTTTAGACATATTACTTAAATATCTTGAGTATTTGTTGGCGCCTCTACGCCAATACCCAATTCTTTTTTGCTACGTTTGAGTTGCTTCCACAGCACCTTGACCTGATTGTATGCATCTTCTGGTGCAAGTTTGCCCGATGTTTCTAGGGCACTAATATAGCCTACTTTTTGTGCAAACTCTTGAAGATTAGCATTAAATACCAGGTTTTGCGGTTGAACCTTACCATAGTAGCGACTGCGAGGGAAGAGAAAATTATGCTTGTCTTGCTGATTTGAATCTACCATTTCCAAACGGTTCCCTAATAAATTTATACTTTGGCTTTTAAATTCTTAATCCTAGATGCTACTACATCCAGCTAAATATCTTTATCTAACCTGGGATAGATATTAGCAATAATATTTACAATAAATAGTAGTAATTTTACTGTTGCGAATTTTACCAATATGGCTATATATGGGTGAGGTGCGAACTGTAGGTTGAAGAGAGTGGCGTTGGAGCGCGAGTGCGGAACCAACGCGACAGCAATTGTTAAGGCGCCACGCACCCTACGTTTATATGACAATGAAGAAGGATAGAAAAACTGACAACTAATAAGCAACTAATAAAAAGCTCTTATGACTTTCCGTGATGAGTTTAAGCTACTGCTGCGTGCCCGTTACCCGCTAATCTATATTCCGACGTATGAAGAGGAACGTGTCGAAGCATCAATTCGAGAAGAAGCTGCACAATTGGGGAACCGTCCGATTTACACTTGGGATTTTGTGGATGGTATTCAGGGAAACCCGAATGATGCGGGTTTTGGCAAGCGTAACCCTTTACAAGCTTTGGAGTTTGTTGAGAAGTTACCTGCAACTGCCGGAGCGGTGTTTATATTACGCGATTATCATAGATTTTTAGATGATGTGGCTATTGCTCGCAAACTCCGCAATTTAGCACGGCTTTTAAAGTCACAGCCTAAAAATATAGTAGTATTATCGCCGCGTGTAGCTATTCCTGATGATTTAACCGAAGTTTTGACTGTTGTGGAATTTCCGCTACCAAGTGGGGGAGAAATTAAAACAGAGGTTGAAAGATTATTACAAGCTACGAACAATTCGCTACCTAGCAAGACGTTGGATGATTTGGTGCTATCGTGCCAGGGTTTAAGTATGGAGAGAATTAGAAGAGTTTTAGCCAAAGCTATTGCGACTCATGGTGAACTACAACCCGAAGATGTAGACTTAATTTTGGAGGAAAAACGCCAAACTATTCGTCAAACTCAAATTCTTGATTTTATTCCTGCTACTGAGCAAATTTCTGATATTGGTGGGTTAGACTGTCTCAAAGATTGGTTAATTCGTCGTGGTGGTTCCTTTACCGAACGCGCACGTCAGTACGGTTTACCACACCCACGCGGTTTATTGTTAGTGGGTATTCAGGGTACTGGTAAGTCTTTAACTGCGAAAGCGATAGCTCACTATTGGCATTTACCATTATTACGTCTTGATGTTGGGCGCCTATTTGCTGGTTTGGTAGGTGAATCGGAGTCAAGAACTAGACAAATGATACAAGTAGCTGAAGCATTGGCGCCTTGTATATTATGGATAGACGAGATAGACAAAGCGTTTTCTGGACTTGGTAGCAAAGGTGATGCGGGAACTACGAGCAGGGTTTTTGGTACATTTATTACCTGGCTTGCAGAAAAGTCCTCACCTGTATTTGTCGTAGCGACTGCGAATGATATTCAATCTCTACCACCAGAAATGTTACGTAAAGGAAGGTTTGATGAGATATTTTTTGTAGGGTTGCCGAGTCAAGACGAGCGTAAGGCAATTTTTGATGTGCATTTAACGCGCTTGCGTCCTCATAATCTGAAAAGTTATGATATCGAGCGGTTAGCTTACGAAACTCCAGATTTCTCTGGCGCCGAAATTGAGCAAACCTTGATTGAAGCGATGCACATTGGGTTTAGCCAAAACCGGGATTTTACAACCGATGATATCCTGGAAGCTGCCAGCCAAATTATACCTCTCGCACGCACTGCTCAAGAGCAAATTCAAAAACTGCAAGAATGGGCAGCTTCTGGACGCGCAAGACTAGCATCAAAACAAAGTACCCCTGTCGATGTTTGGCGCCAAGCGAATTAGTTATTATTTACCTTGAGTGTTAGTAATTAACTATCGGCTATTAAACAAGCAAAGTTAAACATGGTTTCAAACTTATTTAAGTATCTTTTAGGATTTATCCTAGCGATTGCGATTCTTGCAGGCAGTGGAGTTGCTGCTACTTTGTACTTCGTGAATCAATCTTCAAGGGTTCCTCCTAAACCAATTTATGCCAACGATGAACCTTCGGTGCGTGCAAGTGCAGGTTTTACTAATACCAAAGCGTCATCAAATACTGATGTAACTACAAAACCGTCACCTGCGGACAATAATAAAGAAGAACCTGTCGCTAAACCAACTCCATCCCCCACCGAAAAACCTGACAGTACAGAACTAAAACCTTTACCACCAGGCGCCTACAACGCGCGTGTAACATGGTCACAAGGTTTGAGTTTGCGCTCAGAACCAAAAGCTGACTCTGAACGTGTTGGTGGCGCCGGGTTTAACCAAAAAGTAATAGTAATAGAAGAGAGTGAAGATAAAGTTTGGCAAAAAGTTCGTGTCGAAGGTAGTAACCAAGAGGGTTGGGTAAAAGCAGGTAATACAAAGAAAGATGAGGGACAGGATAATCAATAAGAAACCGGGTTTCTTATTAAGTAGAAACCCGGTTTATAAAGTCTAATTAGTTAGGTAATTGCTTCTTTAGTGCTTCTAAAGAAGCCCAACGTTTATCTACGAGAGGGTTTTGAGTTGTACTTTTGGGAGTAGCTTGAATTCCAGCACAATCTTCATCACATAATTGCCGTGGGGGTATTTCCAAACACATTTGTTCGTATAGCCATTCGCTTGGATAAAAATGTCCTTGCGGCAACAAGGACTCAACCAAATCTTCGACGGCAACTTCGCGCTCTAAAGGTAAATCGTCAAATTGATTGGCTGCTTCGTCTAACCAAATTATTTCGGTTGTATCGACTACTAAACGATGGTTATATTGTTTCAAACAGCGGCAACAAGTACAAGTAATAATTGCCTCAGCTAATGCTGCTACTTCTAAATAATTTCCACAGTGTCGAACGCGAACCATGCCCCGAACGGGCGTGAGTGTATCTAAACCGGGCAGAAACTCTTGAACTTGAATTTCCTCTGTTCGCTCCGGCGCCTGAATTAGCTGCGGAATAAAAATTGCGTCCATAGGATTTGTGAGACATCCTCACTCAAAAAATTAGCAGTATTAGAAACCTGGTTTCAAAATAGATAACCTTTCATAAAAATGGAGATTTTGCTCCCGAAACCAGGTTTCTCGATCTGATATTCTTATTTTAACTTGAAACACTCAAATTCCCGACTTCCTTTGAAGAAATCGGGAATAATAAAGGAGCAAAGAAAAAATTATTCCATTGCTGGACGCACAACAAGGTGACGATGAGGTTCTTTGCCCCGGCTGAATGTTTCCAAGTCGGCATAGTCCTTTAAAAAAGTATGAACTTGACGACGTTCAGCAGAACTCAAAGACTTAATTTCGATTTCGTTGCCAGAAGCGCGTGCAGCAGCTGCTGCATTTTCTGCTAGCGTTCGTATTTCTGCTTCACGTTTAACGCGATAACCATTTAACTCAATGGTATACGAAGCTTGTTCTTCGGGTGGTTGATTAAGATTGAGAATAGAATTTGTCAAATACTGAATAGCATCGAGTACCGAACCGTTGCTGCCAATCAACGTGCTGATTTGCTCTGGTGATAAATTCGCCTCATCAATTGTCAACCAGTAGCTTGCACCCTCATCATTATCAGGGGGTACATCTTCCTCTGAACCAGTAACTGTTACAGAGAGTCCTGCTTTCTGTAACAGTAAAGTTAACCAATCTTGACCTTTTACGATTGAAGTATCAACCATTATGAATTCGTTGCTTTCTTCTTAGAACTTTTTGGTTCAAACGGTATAGTTTTTGTCTCTGTTTGTTTTTCTTTATCTTGAGATTCTACAATTTTTTGTAGTTCTTCAGGTAAAGGTTCACGTGAGAGAATATACGTTTGTAAGGTTTGGAAAATGTTACCAATTACCATGTACATCAGTACACCAGCTGGTAACGGGAAGAACAAAAACATACCCGAAAAAATAACGGGAGTGATTTTATTAACTGTATCTTGCTGGGGATTAGAACTCGTCGAGTTTTGACCAGACAGTATTTGGCTAACGTATAAGCTAATACCAAAAGCTACAATCATTGCGACAATATCCCAGTGAACTACACCATCTGGGTCAATGGCGCCAACGCGACCTAAAGCATCAATGAATAAGAAACCTTTATTAGAAGCCAAGCCAGGAATGCTGCCAGTTATAGTAACATCTCCAGTTTGTAAAGCTTCAATATTTCCCTGCTCGTCAATTTTAACTCGGTCTTCACCCTTAGTAACTTTCCACTCAGGAACTAACTTAGTTTCAGGGTGTTCAGCTAAGAGTTGTTGGAATGGTTTTCCATCAGGCGTTTGGTACTCTACCTTAGTTTTCTCCCCTACAGCCATCTTATTTCCACCAGGAAGGATAGCTGTCACCTTAACGTGTTCGCCATCAGAAATATAGATATTTTGGGGTGCAGTCGCAAAAGCCTGTGGTTGAATGCGCTCAATTTGTTCGGCTGGAAACACCTGTAAATTAACGGTGTAATTAGCAGAAGAAAATGGTGAACCCCGTAATGTTGCAAATAATGCAAGCAGTACTGGCATTTGCACCAAAAGAGGTAAACAGCCCGCTAACGGGTTGCCAAACTCTTGCTGCGTCTTCATCATTTCTTCTTGTTGCTTTTGCGGGTCATCTTTATATCGCTCTTTAACTTCCTGCATCCGCTTTTGCATGAGCGGTTGAACAATTCGCATTCGGCGCATATTGCGAATTGAGCCGGCACTAAGGGGGTAAAGTGCAAAGCGCACTACCAGCGTTAATGCCACAATTGCCAATCCATAGCTTGGTACAATGCTGTAGAACAAGTCTATGATTGGCAGCATCACATTGTTCGAGAGGAACCCGATACCAAAATCCATTATTCTGAATTCAACTAAACGGTAGTGTTAATTATCTAAACCTAATTTATCGCTCAACATCATCCCCTAGGAACTACGGATAGCCGCACAGGAATTTAAGTCAGGAGTCAGGAGGTAGGGGTCAGGAGTTATGAGTACCCCTAATTCCTAACTCCTAACTCCTAACTCCTACTTTTCCACACCAACCATTCCAGGATTTTTAGCGGCGATGCGTTCGTAGATGTAGTCGTAAACTTCACGAAATCTGGGGATTGCTCGAAGTTCTAAACGAGAACCGTTTCTCATCGTTACTACCATGTCTCCCCACATACCAATGCCACGGGGAACTTTAACGACTTTGACTATTTCTGAATAGATAATGTCAGTGCGCTCGCGTCCCATCCATCCACCTGTTACAGAAATGCGACGGTCGGTAATGCGGAATCGTAGCCACAACGCTCTAACAATTGCTCCAATCGTCAAAGGCAAGCCTACAACGGTGAAACCTATCAGTATGTTTAATATCAAGTCCCCAATGTGAGGACCGCCTTCAAAATATACTTCTTCACGAATGCCCATTTAATACCTCGGCTTGTACCAACAACTGCTCTAATTCTTGCAGAAATTGTTGGGTTACGCACTCTTGTTGTGCCGCAGTTGGTTTGACAACTACTACCAAACGCCATCCTGGTGATATTTTCGGCAATAATTGCTGTAAGGCTGCTGCAATTCGACGCTTGATACGATTACGAATTACTGCTCGTTTGCTGACCTTAGTGCTAACTGAGATACCAATTCGCGTTGGTAAATACTCGCAATTATTACTTTGATTAACTTGCGACTTGGCAGTATCCATCGAATTTGCCGACGAACTTAAAGCGGAGCTTTTAGTTGGTTCAGTTGTGGAAGGTGATGGTCGTAAGGCTCTTAATGTTAAGTAAGAACCATGCCGACGTATTCCTTCCCGAAAGACTGCCTGAAAATCTTGGCGGGATTTAAGACGATGCAATGAGGGCAAAGCCACAACGTATAACTGCCTACAAGTGCCGAACTATACGCTTAAGCGATGGCGCCCTTTTCTGCGACGTGCTTTAATCACATTTCTACCATCAGGAGTTCGCATCCGCGCGCGAAATCCTGATGTTCTCTTTCTTTTACGGTTAGTTCCTTCTAAGGTTCTCTTCATCTTTTTCTCCGAGCAAGCTATTTATTGTTTGAGATTTTATACAAAAAGTCACAATCCGTTATTTTATCACGCATGAGCAAATTCGTAAATTAGGGAAAGAAGAAAAAGCAGGGGTAACAGATTACCTCCCTGCGAGCAAAGACTCAGGCACCGACGCTTATAATCCAAGTACCAATATAAGTAGACAAAGGTATATCACCAGCAGATTGAATCGCTAAGTTGAAATAGTACATACCACCAAATGGAGGTATCTTAATATTCGAGAGAACAATCTCTACACCAGTACCTGCGGGTATTGGTTCAGCTGGAAAAATTTCGATAACACGGTTATCTTTATCCCATCTAGCTTCTTGTAAGGGAATACTCTTACCTTTTGCCCGAACTTCGATTTTCTTGGGGTCGAAACTACCTTTGTAGTATTCAGGATAAGAAATTACCAATCGTGCCACAGAATTTTTAAATCTTTTGGCATCAGCCCGCAAACGCAGTCTATCCCAGCCATTAGCTTGTCCACCAAAATCGAAACGGTGATTAAGCTGATTTTCCCGTCTTACACCACTCCAAAGGTTAATCCCCGACTGCGCCATGCTAACACCCTGAAATCCAGTTAGTAAGCAGCTAGTCACGGCAACAGCAGAAAAAATTCCAAGTACACGTCGCATAAATTAAACTCCTATGACATTTATTTGGGAACTTTAGGACAAATGCAAACAGATATCGTAACTAAACTTTACTACTGACTCGCAATAATTTCGACGTTATTTCACTGCAAAAGTGCCTAAAAGGGCAGGAGGAAGGGGGAAGGGGTAAAGGTAAAAGGGTGACGCAAGCCCCTTTTAGCTTGACTAAATATTTCTAAATATTACTAAATGTATCAAAATTTTATTATTTCTTATAAAATTTAAGTTATCAAACGATTGAAATTTCGTTAAATTAATTAAAAAGGATGTTAATAATTTTTAGTTAGCTGCGAGCGCGTTAATTGTTGTTTGTCCAGCTAGCTATTAATTACTAGCATTTAAGCTTATTTCTTGGTCATGAGTTAAGTAAAAATAACTAGTAGGCGCCGACAATTAATTTAATATTTATTTAATAAATTGCTTTGGCGCCGAAATTTCAGGGAAATATTAAGATAAAACACGAGCGAGGAACTTAAGACAAAGTGACAAATGACCATTAAATAGCTGAAGCGTAGTGTAGTTTAGAGAATTTAAGCAATGTTGCGATATATGACAGAATAGTTAATAAATGTGAAAATCCCTAAAAGAAATAAAAGAAAAACGTGTCAAAATTTGGGGATCAGCTTAGGATGTGCAGTAAGGTATTTTTTGTTAGTTGACGATTGGGATGGTGCAAAGTTCTTTCATAAGAATATTCATGCAACTGAGAACGAGTCAGGTGCAGAATAATCGACCGTTAGAATTAAATAAATAAAAATAAGTCAAATAAAGCCTTGCAAAGTTTTATAGCACTGCTGACTAGTGATATAAATTTCAACAGAGCCGTAAAACTTTAAAGCAATTTCAGACAAATAAGCAATATTAGCTATTAGGAGATTTCATGAAGATTGCAGTCGCTAAAGAAATAGAGGTTTGCGAACGCCGCGTAGCATTAATTCCGGATATAGTTGCCCGACTGGTAAAACAGGGTTTAGAAGTACTAGTTGAGACAGGTGCAGGAGACAGAGCATTTTTTAGCGATGCAGCATATGAAGCAGCAGGTGCCACAATTATTGCTGACACTGCAAGAGTATGGGGAGAAGCAGATGTCGTCCTCAAAGTAAGTCCACCACAAGAACGCTCAGACGGAAGTTCAGAAGTTGAACTATTACGTGAAGGTTCTGTACTGATAAGTTTCCTCAACCCATTAGGCAACCCAGCAGTAGCGCAAAAATTAGCAGAACGTAAAGTTAGCGCACTATCAATGGAAATGATACCCCGTAGTACTCGCGCCCAAAGTATGGACGCGCTATCATCACAAGCTTCAATTTCTGGCTACAAAGCTGTACTTATAGGTGCTGCCGCGTTACCTAAATACTTTCCAATGTTAACAACAGCCGCAGGTACAATTGCACCAGCGAAAGTATTTGTGATGGGCGCCGGAGTCGCTGGGTTACAAGCCATAGCAACAGCACGACGCTTAGGCGCCATAGTTGAAGCATTCGATATTCGACCTGCGGTAAAAGAAGAAGTTCTTTCGTTGGGCGCCAAATTTGTCGAAGTCAAACTCGACGAAGAAACAGCAACCGCAGGAGGATACGCACGTGAAATATCTGAAGACAGCAGAAGACGCACTCAAGAACTAGTAGCTGCCCATATCAAAACAGCCGATGTAGTAATAACCACTGCTCAGGTACCAGGTAAAAAGGCGCCATTACTCGTCACAGAAGAAATGGTAATGGGAATGAAAACAGGTTCAGTAATAGTAGACATAGCAGCCGAACAAGGTGGAAACTGTGCTTGTACAGAACCAGGTAAAGACATCATCAAACATGGTGTCACCATTATTGGGCCCATCAACCTACCATCATCAGTACCAGTACACGCTAGCCAGCTATATTCCAAAAATCTGACATCCTTACTGCAACTAATCATCAAAAATAACGCCATACAAATAGATTTTGGCGACGACATCATCAACGACGCCTGCATAACCCACGCCGGAGAAATTCGCAATTCACGAGTAAAAGAAGCATTGCAAACAGCCGTTAGGAGTTAGGAGTTAGGAGTTAGGAGTGCTGAGTGCTGAGTGCTGAGTGAAAAACAACTTCTAATTCCTAATTCCTAATTCCTAATTCCTAATTCCTAATTCCTCATTCCTAACTATTCTTATGAACGAAGCATTAATAGCCGCATTGTTTGTATTCGTCTTAGCATCATTCATAGGGTTTGAAGTCATCAACAAAATACCACCAACACTTCACACCCCCTTAATGTCAGGTTCCAACGCCATTTCTGGTATCGCAGTACTTGGCGCTATCGTAGCTTCAGGCGCCAGAGAAACAAACTTATCAGTAATTCTTGGTTTAATTGCCGTAATTTTAGCAATGGTCAACGTAGTAGGTGGTTTTCTAGTCACAGACAGAATGCTGCAAATGTTCAAGAAAAAAGCCTCATAACTCCTAACTCCTAACTAACGAAAGTATGACAGATTTTTTGCCAACAGGTATCCAACTTACATATCTCATTGCCGCATCGTTATTTATTCTCGGTTTAAAAAAATTAGGTTCACCAGCTACCGCACGACAAGGTAACGTCGTCGCAGCAGTAGGTATGCTATTAGCTATTGTGGCTACTATGCTCGATAGTCATGTGCTGAACTACGAAATGATTTTAATCGGTTTAGCTATTGGTTCGGTAATAGGAGCAATAGGCGCCTACAAAGTCCAAATGACCGAAATGCCTCAAATGGTCGGTTTGCTCAACGGTTTAGGTGGCGCCGCATCTGGTCTTGTTGCTATTGCCGAGTTTTGGCGGTTGAGACAACATAACGAACTTGTGTCAGTGGACGCAAATATTTCGATGCTGCTTGATGTATTAATTGGTGGTGTTACCTTTACAGGCAGTACGCTGGCTTTTGCCAAACTTCAAGGTTTAGTAACTGGCAAGCCAATCAAATTTCCCTTCCAGAAGGCTTTCAACGCTTTGCTGCTGGTGACATTTATTGCGGGTGGTGCTTATCTTCTCATTGCGCCTCATAATCTCCCTGTATTTATAGCAGTCACAATTGTCTCTTTAATACTAGGTGTCATGTTCGTTATCCCCATTGGTGGTGGTGACATGCCCGTAGTAATTTCACTATTAAACTCATTTTCAGGTTTAGCTGCTGCCGCTGCAGGTTTCGTGGTGATGAACAATATGCTTATCATCGCAGGCGCCTTAGTTGGAGCATCAGGTATTATCCTCACCGAAATAATGTGTAAAGCAATGAACCGTTCGTTAATAAGTGTACTGTTTGATGCTTTTGGTTCCGAAGCAGGCGCCGTTGCAAGTGGTGGAAGTGGAGATGTGGGCGACAAATCGGTTCGCAGCATCGACCCCGAAGAAGGTGCGATGATGTTAGGATACGCGCGCTCAGTAGTAATAGTCCCAGGTTACGGGATGGCAGTAGCACAAGCGCAACACGGTGTTCGCGAACTTGCCGACCAACTCGAACGTATGGGTGTAGATGTTAAATATGCCATTCACCCAGTAGCAGGTAGAATGCCAGGACACATGAACGTGTTACTAGCTGAAGCTAATGTACCATACGAACAGCTACACGACATGGAAGATATCAACCCACAGTTCGACCAAACAGATGTCGCGTTAATTATAGGCGCCAATGACGTAGTAAACCCTGCCGCACGTACCGACGAGTCAAGCCCTATTTACGGAATGCCCATCTTAGAAGTAGATAGAGCCAAGCACACCATCGTAATTAAACGCGGTATGAGCGCAGGTTTTGCAGGCGTAGAAAACGAATTGTTCTACAAAGACAAAACCACAATGCTATTCGGTAGCGCCAAAGACATGGTAGGCAAGTTAGTTTCTGAAGTAAAACAACTCTAACTTACACATCCAAAAATCATACAACTCTTGTGGAACAGGCATCCCTGCCTGTTCATTTTTGTCTTGTAACCTTGTAAGTTGGGGAGCCACCTCCGTGCGGGGGTTTCCCCCGTTAAGGAGAGTGGCGTTGGAGGAACGGAACCCAACGTTTATTAGTTAATTTCACAATTTTTACAAGTAATTTTTTACCACAGAGACACAGAGACACAGAGGGGAAAATAAGAGGAATGAACCACATAATCCGGAGGATTTCCCGCAGGGTAGACACAAAGAACACAAAGGAAGAATCAAGAAGAGAGATTAATATCGTAGATGAAATTATACCAAGAGCAACCCCAAAACTTAAGCAACCCAGAATTATCCACACACAGTTTTTCGATAGGTTCTGTCCAGCTTGAAATGGCCGATGCTTTGAGTAGATACTCTTATTGGCAGGCGCCTACTGCTATTATTTCTGATGGCGCCTATGGTTTGGGACTTTTCCCTGGAGACCCGCCAACTCATGAAAAGCTTGTAGAATGGTACGAGCCTCATATTGCAGCTTGGACTAAATACTCCTTACCTGAAACAACTCTGTGGTTTTGGTGTAATGAAATAGGTTGGGCAACGGTTCACCCTGTACTGGAAAAATATGGGTGGAAGTATCGCGCGTTTCATGTTTGGGATAAGGGTATAGGACAAATCGCAGGGAATGTTAATAGTAAAACTATCAGACGTTTTCCTGTTGTAACAGAAGTATGTGTCCAGTACGAACTAAATGTAGTCCTTAATACTGGTGATGGGTTAAAACTTCCTATTCAGTCTTGGTTAAGACATGAATGGTTAAGAAGTGGTCTTCCTTTAAGTAAAGCAAATGAAGCCAGTGGTGTTAGGAATGCGGCTACACGTAAATACTTAACTCAGTGTCATCTTTGGTATTTTCCACCTCCAGAAATGATGGAAAGATTATCAAATTACGCGATGTTGTATGGAGAGCCTACAGAATATCCTTATTTTTCTTTAGATGGTGTAACTCGTTTAAATGCCGAACAATGGTCACGTATGCGGACTAAGTGGAATCATATTCATGGTGTTACAAATGTATGGCAGGAACCTTCTAATCGAGGAAAAGAGCGTATAAAAAGTGAAATATTAAAATGTGAACACTCAAATCAAAAACCTTTAAAGTTACTTGAGTATTTAATATTGAGTTCCACAGATGTAAATGATGTAATTTGGGAACCGTTTGCTGGACTTTGCTCAGTATCAGTAGCTGCATTGAGAACAAATCGTCGCTGCTATAGCGCTGAAATTAATCCTAAGTATTACAAAGTAGCTCAAAAACGACTGGAGCAAGAGAAGACTGTAGAGTTAACTTTGTTTTCTAACTTTTGACACTGTAAACTGTAGAAAAGCAACTTTATGAACTTGCGCTTTTACGATTTTGAGACCCTGGAAAAAGAACTTGAAGGACTCTCCACACAACACAGAATAGCATTTGCTGCGGCTTGTTGCGAGAGGCTACTTCCTAACTACAATGCTTTTGCCAGAGAGGAAAGCTGGGGCGCTCCCTCTTTACTAAGAACCGCATTAGACGAAGTTTGGCAAATCCTGAAAGGAAAGCCAGTAGACGTTGCGACTCTTCAAAAACTTAGAAGTGCTTGCGACAGTTATGATATAGTCCCGCACTCAGACGATTTTTGTGGGTATGTTGCAGAAGCACAGGAGGCTGCTATAGCCATTTACAAAACTTTGGATGCCTGTATTGAGCCGACTTTACAGCATATTATCGAGATTGCGGAGCGTGTTGCATTTACGATTGAATTCTCTACCGACTGGGACGTATCTATTGAAACAGAAAAATATATAGAGACAATTGCTCGCCACCCATTCACGGTTAGAGAAATGGCAAAACAAAATGAGATTTTAGAAAGACTCAAGAATACCAAAGAGCTAAATTATGACTTGTTGGAGTGGCTTCGTACCTCATTTGATAATGGCGGTAAAAGTTTAATTGACTTAGGCTAAAAGATATTAAGCCTAAGTGCCTTACAATGAGCATTCGTTGGGTTCCGTTCCTTCACTCAACCTACAGTATGTTTTTTAAGCCTGTTACTAAGCGCTCTATTCCGGCTTTGGCTGTTTCTTGTTGCAAGGCGCCATATGCTACACGTAAGTAACATCCTTGGTTCATGCCAAATGTGGTACCAGGAAGTGCGGCTACTTGATATTCTTTGATTAGTCGTTCTACTAATGCAAATGTATCCATTGAGGTGTGAACTTTTAAGAAGAAGTAAAAGGCGCCATCAGCAGGAGCTATTGTACATATACCTTCTAATTTTTGTAGTGAGACAAGAACTGCCGAGCGTACTTTGGCTAGTTTGCTTAGGTTTTCTTGAATATATTTGGGTGACGATTGTAAGGCGCCTAATGCCGCATATTGTGAAACTACAGGTGGGCAAATTAAAATGGTATCCTGTACTTTCTGAATTGCTACAAGTAAATCTGAGGGAATTACCATATAGCCAATACGCCAGCTAGCAAAACCGTAGGCTTTGGAAAGACTAAATAAAGATATCGTGTGTTTGTTGCTACCTGAAAATGAACCAGGTGATACATGCTTTACGCCGTTGTAAGTAAAGTAGTCGTATGCTTCATCACTAATATGGTAAATACCACGTTCGCGACAAAGTTCATTAACTGCGCGCAAGGAAGCTTCTGGATATACTACACCTGTAGGGTTATTTGGTGATATTGTGACAACCGCACGGGTTTTTGATGTTATTGATGAAGCGATAGCATCTACACGTAATTGATAATTATTATCAGTCTCTACTATGACTGGATGGCAACCTGCCATTATCGTTGCCATTTCATGATTAAAGTAATATGGTGCATTTAAAATTATTTCATCACCGGGTGAAGTAATTGTTAATACAGCATTTACAAAACCCATATTGCTGCCAGCGGTTACAACAATACAATTATCATCATTTATTTCAATGCCGTTAAAGCTATGTAATTTAGCTTGAATTGCTGCTATTAACGGGGGAATTCCGATAACTTGTTTGTATAAATTATTTGATTCTTCCGAGAGGAACTTAGGTAACAACTCGATAGCTTCTGGTGGTGGAGGGTATGAAACTACTCCTTGTCCTAAAGAAATTGTTCCGGGTGTATTGCGGATTAATTCTCCAACAATGGGGATGATTGGAGACTGTACAGCCTCCATACGTGAGAGGATATTAGTCATTTGATAATCGTAACAGGGTAGGCGCCTACTTTATTTTTAACGAGAAACCCAGTTTTATGCTGATAGTGGTGGGGGAAAGCGAATATCGGCGCCAAAGTTTTGTATCGACGCACTATTATGTATAGGTAAAGCATACTCTAAATTTTCATGAGGACGAGCAATAATATGGTGCGATAACAACTCACCGCCATTGACTCTACTTATTGACTCCAACCCAGCTTTAACAGCAACATTGACCTCACCCACATCACCACGTATTAATACAGTAATCCTTCCCAAATCAGTATTTTCGTACCC
Source organism: Calothrix sp. PCC 7716 (assembly GCF_019977735.1). Taxonomy (GTDB): domain Bacteria; phylum Cyanobacteriota; class Cyanobacteriia; order Cyanobacteriales; family Nostocaceae; genus Dulcicalothrix. The sequence continues at coordinate 10,846,024 of NZ_AP025018.1, forward strand.
AACAAAAGTGATACGGGCAGCTTTGCACATCGCGTCAGCTACTTCTACCGCAGTGGGAACCCCATAAACCTCAATCATACCAAGCGCAAAAGTCATCGTGACGCACCCGCACACACACAGACACACATTTGTTATAAGCACATAGCGTGCTTATCCTTGCTTATTCTACGCACATCAACACCAAACTCTCCAAAAAACTTTTCCAAGAAGGTGCATAAACCAAACCACCCAAACATACAACTAAGTGAAAGGAACAAAATCAAACGTAAACAAACTCACTTATACTGTAGGTAAATACAATGAAATTACGTCAACTCACAAGTTCATTAATCGTTGTTACTACACTCTTCACCTCCACATTACCAGCAAGCGCTAATCCTTTCGGAAGTGCAGCAGGTGGCGTATTCAAACCCATCCCCGCAGGAAATGCAGCAGGAAATGCTACCAAAACACCTGCAACCACACCCAACGGTAACAGCGAAGTTCAAGGTTTAGGAGACCATCAATCTTGGGTTGACCAAAAAACATTAGCTAACGACCCACGCGCTTTATGTAGCGATGTTAGCTTAGGCAATAATACCCGTACAAGCGCAAGTGAACTAGCACTAGCAAACTCAACAAGTACACGCTCTAGTTCTTCCCGCACCCATAAAGATGGTGGTGGAGGTGGTTTCAACGTTCTAGGAATAGTTGGCGCCAATGGTAGTGGAAGCAGTCAAGGTAGCCAAAATAACAGCGATTCCAAAGATACCCGTACCAACCGCAACGAGAAAAATAGCAGTAGTTCCTCCACAGTAGCTCAAGGTAAAAACTGTGATGCATTTGTAAATTCTGCTGCTGCAAGAGATATGAATTTTCAAGATAACCTAACCCGTCGTTACGAAATTAAAACAGGGCGCCGAGGCCAACAAGTAAACCAATTACTAGAAAATAAATAAATGTAAGGTGGGCATTGCCCACCATACTTAATAATCATGAAAATCCATCCAAAATTGATATTTGCCACATGTTTAGTATTACTGGCGCCTCACCTCAAGGCAAGCGCACAAAAACCAAATATTGCTGATTCCCAAATCCTTCCCTATATAATAGATAGTCCAAATAGTACTAGTTCTGTAATTCGTATACGTTGCTTAAATAGAAATAGGCAAAATTTGATTAGAGACAGGTTACTGCAAACGCCTAATCAAGAAAATTATATAACGATTGAAATTGAAGGCAGTTGCCATAATGTCAACATTAGACTGCCAAATAACTCATACACCGACTACAAACCTTTACAAGGGGACTATTGGCTCTATCGTGAAGGTTCTGGATGGAATTGGTTAAAAAGTCATTAAATTACATAAATGCATAAACAAGTGGCGCCAGACATATAGATGAATGAAGCGACACACACCTTATAAAGCATCACTTACGTATAAAGAACTAAAAACTATGAAAAAGCAAATGTTATTGAGTTTAGCTTGTATTTCTTTACTAACTTCTATATTACCAGTTAACGCTCAGGTTAAAAATACAGCTAATACTACAAAAACACAACCTCAAGCCGTCGTTAGTCCAAGTCAAGAAATTTCAATTCCTCAAGATACTGCAATTATTGTTTCGTTTCCGGCGCCTATCACTATAGATGTAGGACAAAAACAAGAGTTTCCTTTAACTGTTCCATTAGCACAAGCTATTCAAGATAGTCAAGGTAATGTATTAGTACCCGAAAATACTCCTGTAACTATCGTTCTTAAACCTACCAAGAAAGGTGCCCAAATTATTGCTCAATCCTTAGTAGTTAGAGGTAGAATAGTAAAAATTACTGCCTCAAGCCAAGTAATTCCTGGTACTACTATTACTCACAAACGTGCTAATGATAAAGCTGTAGAAACTGGTTCAGTTTTTGGTAGACTCGGTGGTAGTGTTATGGGATTTATGGGACAAGGCGACCCTGAACAGTTTGATAGAGGCGCCATGTTAGGTAGTGCAGTTGGTATTGTTTCAGGTTTACGTACTGAGGAAAATACTCGCATCGTCCAAATTCCTCAAAGTAGTGTTTATGTATTGTCGCTCTTAGCGCCTGTTACTTTGTCTGGGAAATAATTGATGGGGGGCAGGCAGGGATGCCTGCTCCACAAGAGTGTTGTACAAAACTTTATTTATCTAGTTTTTCATCGACTTCATCCATTACCGCAGTTGCTTTGTCGGCTAATGGTTTTACTACTTTGGCGATAGCTTCTTGGATAAATGCTTTTACAAACTCGTCGCGACGGTTAAGTTGAAACTGACGCTGTACTACTTCGGTCATTCCACCATCTCCCCAGTCTTGGTCATTACGGAAATACTCAATAAAGCTTTTACCTGCAATTCTGGTTAAATAGGCAGCTGTTACACCTTGAATTGCTCTACCTATAACAAATGTACCAACGTTGAGTTGTAGCGCTGTTGATAGTAATTCTAAGGCGCCTTTTACAATTCCTAAACCAGCGATAGTTTTGGCAAGCGAAAGTGCTAGTTCGCGTCCACGTTCGGTGTTTAACTCACATCCATATACTCGTCCAATTTCTACTACCATTTGAGCATTTACTGCTGCTGTTGCGAGTAAGTCTACTACTGGCAATGGTGTAACGGATACTACACCTGCTCCTATCCATTGAAAACGCTCGACTATTTTATCGGCGGTACGGCGCCGTTGTGTATCAATGAGTTTACGAGCTTCTTCTCCTAAACGTAGTGATTGTAAGAGAATATTATCGGCTACTAAATCTTCTCCTTCTGCACGTAATATTGCTGCCATTCTTCGTAATAATGGCAACACTTCTGGTTCGGGTTTAACTAGTTCTCCGTTTTCTAATTCTACAGATTGAGGGTTTGCAGAAATTGTGACTACATCGTTTGTTGAAATAAACCCACGTACACGCTCGCGTAACCTAGCAACGATTGCTTCTTTGTCTTCGTCTGTGTATAAATCAGTTTTATTGAGAACGAGAATCGAGCGCTTACCAATTTCTGCTAAAGCTTTTAAAGGTTGATGTTCTGAACGTCGTAAATCGTTATCAACTACAAATAATAATAAATCAGCTTCGGTGGCTAGCTCACGCGCGAGTTGTTCTCTTTCAGTTCCTGCTACTCCTGCTTCTAAAATACCGGGTGTATCGGTTATTAAAATTTTGCGCTCTAACCCCTTCAACCGTAAACAGTAAGTTTCACCTGCGGTAGTTGTACCCATTGGTGCATCAACCCTACCAACCATTCGCCCCATTATGGCATTTACTAACGATGTTTTACCCGCGCTTCCTGTACCGAACACTACAACCTGAATTTCACCACGCGCTAAGTTTGCCTCAATTTCTTTAGATTTACTTAACAAAGCTTGACGTGTTACTTCGTCTTGTATTTGGGAAACTTGCTGACGCACAGCTTGCAGTGTAGAGGATGCAGCTTCAGATTTTGCAGCAGGAATTTCGGCAGGTGTAACACGGCGCCGTTCTTTGGTGCGGCGTTTTTTATCACCGTTTTGAATTACGATGACATAGTAAACAAATGCTGCGATTAGTGCCCCAACCAACAAAACAAGCAGTAATAACAGCAAGTTGCCCAATAAAGGAGAAGAGTAAGACAACTGCCAGTAAAGTCGGGAAAGCGAGTCAATCAGCCACAGGCTCATAGCCAAAATGACGATTAAACCTACAATTAGGGTAACTAGGCGCGACAGGGGCATGGATAATTAATACTTGGGGGGTGTTATTTCGATTGATGCTCTAATATTAATAGTTTCTAGCAGTATTCGTGGTACTCTATTCATCCAATAGTTATTAATTGTGATATTCTATGGCAAATTCTATTTTTTTAGCTGGTGCAAGTCGTGGTGTTGGTAGAGAAATTGCGAAGTGTCTCACCGCACAGGGTCATCATGTAACCGCGCTGTTGCGAAGTGAAGCATCACGCACGGAACTTGAAGCAATGGGAGTCTCTGTTATTATAGGTGATGCAATGGCGCCAGATGACCTCCGAAGTGCAATGCAATCAGAAAAACGAATTGATGTTGTAATTAGTACTATTGGTGGTTTACCTCAAGATGGCATCAAACCTGATTATCCAGGTAATAAGAATTTAATTGATGCTGCGGTAGCTAAGGATGTGACAAAATTTATACTCGTAACATCAATTGGAACTGGAAATAGCGTATCGGCACTTTCTCCTCAAACATTAGCGGTATTGCAACCAGTATTAATCGAAAAAGATAAAGCTGAACAACATTTAATTAACAGTGGTTTGACGTATACTATAGTTCGTCCGGGTGGTCTAAAATCGGAACCAGCTACAGGAAACGGTGTATTGACAGAGGATATTCGCATTATTGGAAGTATCCATCGTGCTGATGTTGCCGATTTAGTTTGCCGCACTATAAATACGCGCGCAGACAATAAAATTTTATCGGCAGTAGATAAAAATATGTTATTTGGGCAGTTTGAATTCGAGACATTCGATTTGAGCTAATATATTTATTTTCTAATCTCAAGAAGCCTATGACTGTTCGTGCATACTTTGAAGTTACGAAAATTCCAAACTTTCAACCCCCTTTTGATACAATTTTCTTAAAAGTTTTTTACCCAGCAGCACAAGTAAGTAACGAAGAGGCAAAAACATCTTTAACTTTACCAGCAGACCCAAGCAAGGCGCCTTTTCCTGTTGTAATTTTGTTTAACGGGTATAACTGCGAAGCTTTTGTATATCAATGGTTAGCAGAAAATCTTGCCGAACGTGGGTTGGTTGTAGTGACATTTAATTTTGTTGCAGAAGAGTTTGCAGGAAGCGTAAATCTTACACCTGGTGCAAACTTTGCCGCATCAAAACCCGATGTTTACGGAACTAAAGCAACAAGTGTAGCTTTATCAACGCTGCTGTTTAAACTCGAACAGCTACAAACGCAAGGAGTTCTTGCAGGATTATTAGACTTACAGAATATTATTTTAGGTGGGCATTCTGCTGGTGGTAGAATTGCAATTGAGAATGCCAATCCTGAATTATTTCCTCAAGTTGTCGCTTCTTTTGGATATGGTGTACATAGCATGGGGTATATTATGCAGGGTTATCCACCTGCTACAGTATTACCACTGCCAGATAAATTGCCATTATTACTTCTAGCTGGTACAAACGATGGTGTGATTGCATCAAACAGTGAAATGTACGGTATTGAAGGAGGAGATGCAATAGCACCTGTAATGCGTACTTGGAACGAAGCGATTATAGGTGGTCGAAATGATAGTTATGTTGTTCTATTAGAAGGGGCAAATCATTTTGCAATTGTACATCCTCTCGACTCAACCACCGCTAGAAATTCTATTGATTTTCCTCAAACCCAATCAGATGAATCAATTCGTTGGTTAATCGCTGAAACGATTGGTTCATTTATCGGCGCCTATGTTCAAAAGCAAACTAGTGCGTTTGAATCATTGCAACAACATTTACATGATAATTCCTTGGTTAACTCTTGGTATTGTAAATAAAATACATCAGCTATTCTCCAGAAACTTGACATAAAATGGTACGCTTACGGGCGCCGTCTAATTCAAAAAACAAGATAGATTGATAAGTGCCCAACCCTAACTTACCATCCACAATAGGAATAATTTCCGTATTATTAAGCATCATCGCCATTAAATGCGAATGAGCATTTTTTGGCTCATCAGGTGGAATATTTGGTCTTAAATGTAAATCATTGTGTAAATAACGGTCGTTTAGAGGCGCCAGTTTTTCTAAAAATACTTGAATATCTTGAATTAATCGCTCTTCGTCTTCATTAACCGCTAACGCAGTAGTCGTATGGCGAGAAAACACTAATACGCAACCATTTTGTATCGAAGTAGATGCCACAACTGACTCAATTTGTGGCGTAATATTGTGAATATTTATACCTTGATGCGTATGAATATCAATTATTTTGTTGATTACAGCCATATTAGTTAGATGTAAATACAATCACCAATTTAAAATTATTTACTTTCTTGACAATTATGTAAAGAAAAAATTTGTCATGCTATGTACTGATTAGTACATAAAGGGAATAGTCTAATTAACCATGCTTTGTACTAATTAAAACAATCAAATTTTATTTTTCTAGCCAAAATATATAATATTTCATCCTCTGAATAAAAGAATAGACAAAGGTTAATCTAAGCTTAAATTTCTATTTTCTAATGCTAAATATAAAATATTTTAATTGCTTGCATCGCTAGATAACTATTTAACACAACAGAGAAAACACTTGCCAATACTAAATTTCAGGCTTTAATCTCACAATTGTATTACTGATTTTGCCATTAATTTTAGTAAGTTAAACCAAAATTAATTTATATAGTTTAATCGCGTATAACAAATATTTCAAATTATTTTACCCGTCTAAAGATAGATAGTAATTATATGAAGCAAATGTTAAGTTAGTAGCGAAATACACAAACACTCTTAAAACCCATGCCAGATATCGTTGATACCGCAGTAAGCGCAGGTTCATTTAACACATTAGTTGCAGCAGTTAAAGCAGCAAATCTAGTGGATACCTTAAAAGGTGCTGGTCCATTTACAGTGTTTGCACCTACAGATGAAGCTTTCGCAAAATTGCCAGCAGGTACAGTAGACTCACTACTTCAAGACATTCCAAAGCTGACAAAGATTCTTACATATCATGTTGTTCCAGGAAAAGTACTTTCAACAGACGTAGTAAAACTAAAATCAGCTAAAACTGTTGAAGGAAGCGAAGTAAAAGTTGACGCATCTAGTGGTGTGAAAATAAATGACGCTACCGTTACTACTCCAGATGTTGCTGCTGACAACGGCGTTATTCACATCATTGATACAGTTTTGATTCCTGCTTAAGCAAACGCGCGGGATAATAATTATTAGTTTAGGACAGCACTTATAAAGGATTGCTGTCCTTTGTTATTAGAATCAGTACAATCGTAACATGAATTGATGCAGTTATCGGTAAAATTAGGGATATCCGAACGGACATGACAGGTTTACAAACAGAAAATCGTCGTGTTCTTGATATTTTACAAAATCGTAATAGCTCAGATGAGCGGTAAGCAGAAAAGTCATGGCGCCTATTTATTCCTCAGAAACATCTAATTAAAGCTTTCCAACTGGGAAAACTATAAAGAGCGAGGTTTAAACAAGGCACTATGTACAAAACACCCTTAGAAGAAGTGCTTGACAGTAGCACCCTGTCAATAGTTTAGATAATTTGGCTAAAGATAAAAATGAAAAAGTTAGATTAGCAGTAGCGCACAATCTTTCTTGCTCTCTAAATACTCTAAAGCGACTTACTGAAGATGACAATGAAAATATTCGCTATGTAGCCAAGCACAATATAGTTAAATCTAAAAGGAAGCATGTTTTTCATACTTCTGTTAATCTAGAAGTAATTGACCTAAGAAGAGCGGGACTTAACTATGTATATCCCACAGGCGCCTTTCTACGACGAATACAGCATCTTAGTTCAACTCCCAACTGATGAAATAGTCATGATTGTTGACTTTCGGTTAAGCAACTGGATTGAACATGCCGATAGTCTTGAAAAACTTGCTTCTGTTCAAGTTAAACAGCTAGTGCCTTATGCGATGTTAGTAGACTTTGAAAATATTTACGTATTTGATTTAAGGCACCAGAACTGGCAAGAACCTATATTAAAGCTCTCTACGCTTGAAATGCTTCCAGAGCAAGCAATACTAATCAAAGAGAAGAAAATATTTGGTTTGTCACTTATTAAATACATTTCATATTGGTTAGACTATTTGGCTCATCCATACTACGGTAAAAAAGTTCCAGGAGTACGAGAGTTAGAATCAGTAGGATTAATGATGTATATTTTGGGCGCAAGAATTCGTGACTTAGATTTGGAGGATAGTTCTCGACCGTGTGAATTAAAACTAAATGAAGAATTAAATATGTATATTCCACAGGTGCCTTTCTACGAAGAATATGACATCCTGGTTCAACGCCCAACTGGTGAATTAGTCATGATTGTTGACTTTCGGTTAAGCGACTGGCTTAATTATGCTGATAGCCTTGAAAAACTAACCCCTACTCAAGCTAAACAACTAGTTCCTTATGCGATGGTGGTAGATTATGAAAATATTTTTGTGTTTGATTTAAGGCGCCAAAATTGGCAAGAACCTATATTGAAGCTTTTAACGCTTGACATGCTCCCGGAACAAGCAACACTAATTAAAGAGAAAAATATTTTTGGTTGGTCACTTATAAAGTATATATCATATTGGCTTGACTACTTGGCTCATCCCAATTATGGAAAAATTGTTCCAGGAGTCACAGAACTAGAGTCAGTGGGAGTAATGACGCATATTTTAGATGCAAGGATTCGTGACTTAGATTTAGAGGATAGCTTTTGCTCGTGTATATAGAAACAAATTTAATCGTTAGTATAGCTGCTTTCAACGCTTGAAATGCTACCAGAATAAGCACGTATGTTAAACTAAAAGTAACTAATTGAAGAAAACGGGAATTAAATATGTATATTCCTGCTGATACCGATACTTATACTGAGCAACCTTTTTACAAAAAATTTGCGCTCATGGTTCAGCGTCCAACTGGCGAAATCGTTATGGTTGTAGACTTTCGGTTAACCGACTGGCTTAATTTTAACGATATGCTTGAAAAACTAGCTCCTATTCAAGCAGAACAACTTGTACCTTATACGATGTTGGTAGACTATGAAAATATTTTTATATTTGATTTTAGACTTTCAAATTGGCAAGAACCAATTTTAAAGCTTTCAACACTTGAAATGCTACCAGAGGAAGCAACATTAATTAGAGAAGGAAATGTTTTTGGTTGGTCATTTGTGAAGTTCATTAGATTTTGGCTAGACTATTTAGCTCATCCAAACTATGGGAAAACTGTTCCGGGAGTAAAAGAATTAGAATCAGTTGGATTAATGACACAAATTTTGGGTGCAAAAATTCGTGACTTAGTTCAGGAGGGTTAATTTTTGCTCGTTTATATTGAGACTAATTTTATTTTTGGTATTTCAACAAGAAGAGATGTAAATGCCAACAAACTTTTGTCACGAATTAATGCAGAGCGTAGGCTTATTATTCCTTCTGTCTGCTCCTTAGAAGCTTTAGTTGCTCTTGAAGGTCAGCAAAAGCAACTAAGTAATTTACTAGAGTCTTTAGATACGGTTATAAGTCAACTTGAGCGCAATTCTCTACAGAAAACGTCTAATGAGAATACAGCTTTGATAGCATCTAGAAAAGCAGCTAATATATTGTTTAATCAACTTAAACCAGACCTTAGCGATGCTATAGGAGATGTTCTTAGCGTTGCAGAAGTTATAACACCTTCTACAAATAGCATACAAAAGACTCTTAAAAATCCTATTTTAATAAGCGATAAAGCTATGCGAGATAATCTTATATTAGAATGTATCTCAGAACATGCAACTGTACAATCAGATACGAAAAAAGCATTTCTCAGTAGCAATACAAAAGAATTTGGTAGCGAACAAGCACGGTTTACTTTAAGAGCATCCGGTGTTATTTATTTTTCTGATACAACTAAATTAATTAACTGGATGGATTCACAATCTTAAATTCAATAAGGCTGGAATTGTGGGGTGGGCATCCTTGCCCGCCTTTTAATATGTGACAGCTTGTTTATTTGACGGGCAGGGATGCCCGTTCCACAAGAAACTAATTATACATTTCACAAGAAACTAATTATACATTTTATAAGAGATTTATTCTACAAGAGAGTTTTAAAGACAGGCGCCTTTGTAGCGTATGTGTCTAGTAATACCAACAGTATCTATGTAAAAGAATACACTATAAATATATACGTGTCTGAATGACGGCGACTTGACTCACCACTGTAGAGGACAAGGAAAATTACGATGCATCAAACTCCTCTGGAACAGGCTATTGATGTGACGGCGCCACCTGAGTTGCTAGGGCAGTTGGCTGTTAATGATGATGTTGCTGTTCGTAAAGCTGTAATAGCTAATCCAAATACACCTACTGATGTATTAATAGCTTTAGCGGATGAATTTCCAAGTGCTTTTTTTAAGAATCCGGTGTTGTCGTTGTTGATACTAGAAAACCCAAATTTTCCCTTAGAAATACCTTATTGGACTTTAATTAATTTATTACGACAACCAAATGTGCCTGATTTTTTCTTGTGCGGCGCCGCGAAGCATTCAGACCCAGAAGTGTTACGGGTGGTGGCAAAGCACTATCAAACTCCATTATCAGCTTTGGAGATGATGGCACGTTGTAAAGACTCTAATTTGGGAATGATTATTGCCCAGCGTCAAGATGTTACAGAACAAATTTTACTTATACTTGCTGAACATGGCACTATTGCTGTGCGTTTATATCTCGCAAAATATCATAAATATCCTACCAGTATTTTAGAAACACTCGCTCTTACGCCTGAACCAAATTGGAATTTTCGGCAACAAATTCATTATAAACTTGCTCAAAATTCAAGCACTCCTTTGGGAGTAATAAAAAATTTACTTAAAGAGGGTGATAAAAAAGTAAAACTCGCAATAGCCGCGCGTGCTGATTTACCCTACGACCTAATTGTTGAGTTGGCAGTCGATTATAGGTTACATATGATGAACTCGCTGGCACAAAATACATATATAAGTGCTAGCGTACTATGTAAATTAGCAAATCATGGTACACTACGAGTGCGACAAATGGTAGCAAGGCACCCAAATACATCGCAAGCTGTGTTAGTTAATGCAGTTTCCGAACCAGAACTGTGTAGGTTTGTTGCTGCAAATCCGAGCGCGGAGGAAAATTTACTTTACCAGTTAGCTCAAAATAATCAACATGAGGTTTTAGAAGCTATTGCAGCAAACCCCAGTACTCCTGCATCTGTTCTAAAATATATAGCTGAGACTCGCGCGCACGATTTATTAGTTGCACAGCATCCAAATGCAAATCGTGAAATATTACAGCAAGTATTATGGCGCCTAGCAATAGATGAGCGGTTGTCAGTTCGCAAGTACGTTGCCAAGCAGGCCCATACACCTATAGATATTTTAAGAATGTGGATGCGAAAAGAACCGCAACTGCGTGTGTGGATAGCTCAAAATCCGAGTCTCCCTTTAGATATGCTTGAAGTTTTAGCACGCGATATATCACCAAACGTTCGGTTATCTGTAGCTTGCAATCCTGGTACCCCAGATTCTGTACTAGAGAAATTATCTTTTGATACAGAAGTAGAAGTTAGACGGGCAGTAGCGAGCAATATTAAAACTCCTGGTAATGTTTTAGAAATATTAGTAAAAGATAGGTAATGTTATACATTTGTGGCTCAAAACAAGAATGCACCTGCTAAGGTGTTGGAGTATTTAGCAGGTTTGACAGAATTTAATTGGCTGTTGCTTGCACATCCAAATACTTCAGTAGAAATGCGGCAGACATTAATCACAAGGTTCGCTAAAAGTTACATTGAGTCCGACCGTCTTTATGCTGCCCAACACCCTGATACATGATTCTGCGTCGTGTAGAGACGCGATTAATCGCGTCTCTACGTATATAAATTCGGAGTGCAGCACTTCAGGCTCTTAAAAAACCCAATATCTAATTGAAATTAACATATGACCCCTAGCCAACTCAAAACATATTTAAATAGCTTAGTTGCCAAAAATCTACAAATCAGCACCATGATTTGGGGTCCTCCGGGTATTGGTAAATCTAGCATTGTCGGGCAACTCACACGAGAACACGATATTGATTTTGTTGATGTGCGTTTGTCACAACTGGCGCCTACTGATTTACGTGGACTACCCGTTGCAGAAGATGGAATTTCTAAGTGGTTTCCACCGGAATTTTTACCTCGCGATGGTAAGGGTATCTTTTTTCTGGATGAACTAAATATGGCGCCTCCTGCGATGCAAGGTGTAGCGCAGCAATTAATTTTAGACCGTCGAGTCGGTAGTTATACTGTCCCAGAAGGATGGTTTATTTGGGCTGCTGGAAACCGTAAAGAAGACCGTGCAGCAGTATTTGATATGCCGGCGCCGTTAGCAAATAGATTTTTGCATCTGGAAGTCGAAGTAGATTTTGATAGCTTTAAAGCCTACGCATTAGAAAAAGGAATACACGAGCAGATTATTGCGTTTCTCTCGTTCCGCTCTACACTGCTACACAAAATTGACCCTCAGCAACCAGCGTTTCCAACTCCACGTTCTTGGGAAATGGCAAGTCATTTACATTATGCCGAACTTGATACTTCACCTGCTGTTGGTAAGGGTGCAACTGCTGAATTTATGGCTTACTTGGAAGTTTACCAAACTTTACCAAGCTTGGCGCCTATTCTCGAAGGTAAAGGTAGTAAAATAGCTTTTCCTAAAGAACCAAGCGCACGGTATGCAACAGCTATTGGTTTAACAGTACGCGCAGCAGATGCAAAACAAGGATATAACGCTTATAAATGGCTGAGTAATAAAGCTACAACCGAGTGGGTACAATTTTTTATTGCTGACTTGCTACCAATAATGCGTAGTAAAGGACATATGGGTGTTTTTGCGACTTTAGCTAAAGAAGACAACGATTTACAGAAATTTATTCAGGAATATTACCAATTAATCGGCATGAGCAAGTCCTAAATCTTATATTTTATGACACAAGACATCCAGAAACTTATTAGTGCTTCACTTATTAGGTTGCGAACAAAGTCACCGTTTTTTGCGACTTTGGCATTGTTCGCACGTTTTATTAATACTCCTCATTATCAAACTGCTGCAACTGACGGTAAGGATATATTTTACAATCCTGAATTTTTCCTGGCTTTACCACCTGCACAACTTGATGGAGTCTTGCTACACGAGGTATTGCACGCTGCATTACTTCATGTACCGCGTCGAGGTGTCCGCGATGCTATATTATGGAACTTTGCTGCTGATATTGTTATTAACGGTATTATTATGCAGCAAGGTCATTTTGAACTACCAGCAGGTGGTTTACGTGACCAGAAGTTAGAACATCTTAGCGTTGAGGAAATATACGAAATTTTTTCTAAAGACGCAGAAAAGTATAAAAAGATGTGGGAAGCTGCTGGTGGTGATGGGCTAAGTGATTTACTTGAAGGTTCAGGAGAAGGTTCAGAAGAAGGTGACGAAAACGATAGTATGTCTAGCGCGCGTAGAGCAGCACTAGAAGCACATTGGCGTAATGCGCTACAACAAGCAGCAGTAATTGCTCGGTCATCGAAACAAGGTACAATACCCGCAGGTATTGAGCGCGAATTAATGAACGCTACAACACCACAAATAGACTGGCGCTCGTATTTATGGCGTTATTTAGTTCAAACACCAAATGATTTTACTGGTTTTGACCGTAGGTTTGTAGGACGTGGACTATATTTAGAAGCACTACAAGGTGAATCTGTAATAGTGTACGTTGCAATTGATACTAGTGGTTCAATTGGCGGTCGAGAACTGAAGTTATTTTTGAGCGAAGTTAGTGGTATCTTGCGCTCTTATCCTCACCTCAAGTGCGAATTATATTACGTCGATGCTGATGCTTACGGCCCCTACGAACTTAGTCCTGATAGTGACTTTCCGAAACCGGAGGGAGGAGGAGGCACATCATTTATACCATTTTTTGACAAAGTATCCGAACGTTGGGACGGACACGCACAAGCGGTATGCGTTTATTTAACTGATGGATATGGGTGTTTCCCAGAAAAGGCGCCTCAACTACCAGTATTATGGGTAGTCACACCAGGTGGAATGAATTTAGAACAATTTCCATTTGGCGAAAGCGTTCGTTTATTATCTGCCTAAACGTGTCCCTAGAAACCGGGTTTCTACGCAAAATCGTCATTTTTATTACAGATATTGATAAAGAAACCCGGTTTCTTGAAAATTTGATGAAATTATATTCTCGACTTTGTAAAACTTGTCGGGAATATAATTATTATTAAAATTCCTGGGAATAATAAAGGGTAAGACCAACCAAACCCTTAATTATTACTCATAAAATGAAACAAGCTATTGATGCGACTACCTCTTCTGAGGAACTTAGAAAACTAGCGGACACTTATAGCGGAGTAGTTCGTAAACTCGTTGCTAGCAACCCGAATACACCACCAGATTTACTTATAGAATTATTTATCGAATTTCCGCATCAAGTTCTAAATAATCCTGTAATTGAGTTAATTTTGCTTGAAAACCCTGATTTCTTTAAAGAATTATACGAAAATAACCCTTATATCTTCAACGAAGACGCATTACCTTCTTTATTTATTGAATGGGCTGTAAATTGTTCAGATGAAGGAATACGTAAAACTATCGCCAGCAATGAAAACACGCATCCATCATTTTTAGAGAAGCTTGCTAAAGATACAAGTATAGATGTCCGCTCTCACGTCGCCGAAAACCATCGCACCAACACTAATACTTTACAAAAGCTAGCAGAAGACAAAAGTAAAAAAGTTCGTCTTGCCGTTGCAGAAAATTCAAATACTTCCAAATGCGCGCTGTTAAAGTTAGCAACAGACAAATGTTACGAAATTCGTAGCAAAGTAGCAGCACACACTAAAACACCTACTGATGTACTAGAAAAACTAATTCAAGATAGTAACGGTATAGTACGCTTTGGCGCCGCAAGAAATCCTAATACTCCGCAACATTTAGTTAACAAATTACTTGAAAAGTTAATTAAACATGAGACTAGTATAATTCAAGAATATAAACTACCCGAATCATTTTTAGAATGGGCAGTCAATCATCAAGACACAAATATACGTGTAGCTGTAGCGTGCAATTCTAACACACCCCAAAACTTATTAATGCAGCTAGCACAAGATGAAGAAACTTGCGTGCGTACTGCTGTTGCTAAAAATTCTAAATCTAGTCGTAAAACTTTAACCAAACTTGCTCAAGATGAAAACGAAACGATTTGTTTTATAGCCGCTTGGACACTTAAAGAACGTTCTGACTATTACTACTTTGATTATGACGAAAATCAATTTTAATATTTATTTAGTAATTAAAATTTATTAAAATATCTTTAGAGATGTTCAAATTATTAATTAAAGATAAAGACAGCTTTATTTGTTTTAAATCGACACAAAGATTACTGGCATTAATTAATATATCACACAATGAAGATGATATGCATTATGTAAAAATTTCAGAGAATATTCTTAAACATTTTAACTCTCGTTTTAAATAATAACTAACATTCTGTGGAGGAGACGTTACATGTAACGTCTCTACATTGATAATTATATAACTAACTAATGAGGTTGGGAACTTAATTTAATTATAGTTTGTCGTAATATTGCGTAGATTAATATTCTTGATATTTATCAACATATTATATTTCCGTAAAAATACAAAGGTGATTTGAATGAATATATGACAACTTAAAATCACGGGCTTTGTTATATATTATTTTTGATTTTTGTTTATGTTGAACTCTTCCAATTTGCTTGCACTCGTACATGAAGCAGCTAGCGAAACCACATCACATATCAGCTTGGAAGAGTTAGCGTTTATGACTCCTGAACTCACGCGCGTTATAGCTGCAAACATATGCACTACTCCAGAAATTTTATTTTCACTCAGCACTAGTAAAGATTATGAGACGCGCAAAGCTGTAGCTAGTAACCCCAATACTCCCACAGAAATATTGTTTCAATTAGGGATAGAATTTCCATACGAGTTGCTCGAAAATCCAGTATTCTCACTGTTGTTACTAGAAAACCCGCTCTTTTTTCAAGAATTACCCGAAGATACTCAAGCTAGTTTACTTAAATTAAAAGTTATTCCAGATACATATTTACAGTGGGCATTAAGTTATAGGCGCCCGAAAACCATGTTTGCTGCGGCAATGAATCCGAAATTAACTAGAGATGAATTATGTAAGTTGATATACGAAGCAGGTAGTAACTGGTTAACTTCACAAGTACCAAATGTCGCCAAGTTACATGTCAACTGGATAGGGGAAATGAAAGCAGGATGGCAAGAAGCAGCTTTTACGGTAGTTCAAAAACACCAGTTGGTCAAAGATAATATCCTTCACGATGAAGCATCTGAATATAGATTGTGGCAACTCGGCATTATTCCCCAAGCTTTTTTGATGGGATTACATCGTAATACGTTAGTACAAATTGCCCGTAACCCTGATACTGCCCAAGAAATTCTCGAAGTGCTGTTAAAACCAAAAACAGCGACTAAAAAAATGCGTGTAGCAATTGCTAATAATTTAAATACTCCCGTTCATCTTTTAGAACAGCTTGCGGGTGATGATGATGCGTGGGTACGTCAAACTGTTTTCCAAAATCCCAGTACCCCAAATGCTATCTATAAATTATTTTACGAGTACGAAGCCGCAATTCAAAATCCTGATACGAATGGCGCCACTTTAAGCGAAATTGTAAAACGTGACTGGGAGTATACGCGAACGGGTGTTGCATCTCATCCAAACACCCCTCGCGAAATATTAGTAAAACTTGCCTATAACAAATCATGGAAAGTTCGTGCGGCAGTTGCCAGTAACAAAAGCGTTCCTACAGAAGTGTTGGAAATACTTATAGAAGATAAACGCTTAGGAGTTTGTAATGCAGTGGTGCGTAACCCCATAACTCCAGGATGGCTATTAGTAAGAATGCTGAACAATTACAAATGCTACCAGCGTCAAGATATTGCCAAGCACCCTAATGCGACACCAGCAATTTTAGAACTACTCGCACGGGATGCAGATTGTTATGTACGTGTAGAAGTAATTAAAAATCCCAATACCTCAATTGAACTACTAACGTATTTGGCAAACGATAAAGATTTTTACGTTCGTAATAATGTTGCAGCAAGTTCTAGAGCATCAGAAACCTTACTAGCAGAGTTAGCTAACGATGATGAATATATGGTGCGTCAACATGTAGCGTACAATCTTAAAACCCCAATTGAGATTTTGAGAAAATTGGCAACCGATGAAGATAATAACGTTCGCTGTGCAGTTGCCGAAAATCCCAACACCCCTGATGATGTGTTAACGCACTTAGAAAAAGATCAAGTCGATTGGGTAAAAGCTAGGGCAATAATATTTCGTCAAACAAAATCACTCACCCTACACTCCAATTCTTCAACTTGCCAAAATAACACTTCAATTGCCGCAAATCCTAATACCCCTATCGAAATTTTACTCGAACTGGCGCCGAGCGATAGCTACCAAGTGTATTTACTATCGATTCAAAATATATGTCGGCAAATGACAACACACTCAGATATCCCTGCGTATCTTCTAGAAAAATGTGCCACAATCAACACACTTGAAATGCAAATTGCTTTAGCACGACATCCAAATATACCCGAATCTATCGCATCAAAATTTGCATCAAGTCAATCAGTACGCTTGCGTCGATTAGTAGCGCGAAACCCTAATCTACCACGAGAAGTGCGAGAAAAACTCTTGCAGGATAAAAACCAAGATGTGCGATCTTCAGCACTCGTTGGGTTACTCGAAACAAGAAATCATCCACACACCGAGTTTTTACAGCAGTTTTTACAGCAATGGCAAGCAGTGCAAAATCTGAATGCATCAACTCAACTACTCATAGAACAAGCACAAAGTCAATGGGTAACAATTAAAGAAGCTGTAGCACTTAACACAACTTCAGCAATGATTGTCTTTGACACTTCTGAAAAGCAAGACAAATTAAATCACAGCAAAAGCAACGCTCCCGTCACCTTGCTAGAAAAGTTAGCAACAGACGAACATATCTCTGTAAAATTAGCAGTTGCCAAAAACTCCAACACTCCAGCAAACGTACTAAAAATGCTTGCCAATAACCCCAAATCAAATAACCTAACACACCTTGCAGCAGTAAAATCTCTAATTCAACATTACCCAGAGCAATGCCAACCATATATAGAAAAATTTATTACTACTACCTCTTACCCTTCACTCTCAAACTTTTTTATATTACTACACCATCAGGTGCCAAGCGATCTACTAGTAAAACACCATCGCTCATCATCTTGGTTAGAAAGATACGCTGTAGCAACAAACCCCAACACACCGCAACACATCCGCAAACTCTTAACAGAAGACGCAAATCGTATCGTGCGTGCAGCAGCAAAAGCGAATTTAAGTGCTGAGTAGAAAGTGCTGAGTGCTGAGTGGTAACTCATTACTCTACTCAGCACTCAGCACTCAGCACTCCTCACTTTGTATGTTTGACTTCAACAACCGTATGAACATTACCACGTGGAGTAAAATCAGCTTTAACAGTTACTTCCAAAGGGTCACAAGCAGCAACAAAATCATCAAGAATTAAATTTGCCGACTCCTCGTGAGAAATATACCTATCGCGATAACTATTTATATAGAGTTTCAGCGCTTTCAACTCCACCACCCTAGCATCAGGAATATAGCTAATATAAATAGTGGCAAAATCAGGATAGCCAGAAAACGGACACTTACAAGTAAATTCCGGCAAAGTAATATTAATATTATACCGTCTACCTACACGCGGATTCGGGAACGTAATTAACTGACCCTCAGCAATTTCACGCTCACCATATTTTACAGATTGAGTTGGCGCCTCTTCAATAGACTGTGTTGTTATCTCAGGTGATAAGTTACTCATACTAAATACTGTTTAACATAATTTAATATAATAACTCAGAACTCAGCACTCATCACTCATAAACGTCTTCTTGTTCCCAGTCAGGACAGGTTGAATCTTCTACACCACTGGGATGCATCCCACAAACTAATAAAGTACCACCATACGCATACCCATGATAATGCTTACAACCTATACACGCTGTATTTTTCTCTGTTGTTGCATCTACTGAATATGGAAACGCTGGGTCAAAATTATCACTTGGTATATCATCCAATTCCCAATAAATTTCTGAAAGCGGTTCAACAATATCTTGCAAGTACTGGTCAACCTCTGTAGCGATACTGTTGTGTACCTGCTCACTCAACTCTTCAGTAAATTCAAAAAATGTATCTACCACTTCTGTCATTCCTATAAAGAAACGCTCTACTTCGTCAGTCAGTGTTTCCATTAGTTGCCACAAGTCTTTCTGCCAATTTTCCATAGAATTTCAAGTCCTCACCGACTCAATAGCGGAAAAAATAGTATTGTTTGTCTAAATAGTAATTCTACAGACTATTTCAACACCAATACAACACTATTACAACACTGCTTTTAAATTCGAGCATGAGGATTACAACCAAATATTTGTATCAAAATACACTTCATATCTTGAACAATTTACTGTTCACGCTGTAAACGCCGCAATTCCTCTTGCATTTGCTTAACTTGGTCACGTAGATTATCGACTTCTTCCACAGGCGCCTCTTTCGCAGAAGATTGAGTTTGAGTTACTTCTTCATCTTCTTCTAAAATTTCTATTCGCCGGGGTTCATTGGTCGAGGTACCCGACTCTTTTGTAGAAGCCTGTTCTTGCTGGGCTTGCTTCATCATATCTTCGACAAAGCGACGACCTTCTTCGGTAGTCATTTCGCCGCGTGCTACCATTTCATCTGCCAGCTTTTGAACTTGCGAGCGCAATTCTGAAAGTTTTCCACCTGCTTTTTCACCTGCGTAAGAAGCTAGTCCCACACCCAGATAAAAAGCTTTTTGTACTAAGTCTCCAAAACCAGCCATTACTGACTTTTATCTTTGTATTTAATATAAAATTTTCTTTGGGGACCGGGGTCTACGCCTACTACAAGCATCCCGTATTGCTGCTATCTTCCGATCCTGACAAAATTTAGGCGTTGCGGTTGCATAGTCCCAGTCTTATCATAACTATAGCATTAAATTTCAAATAATTTCAAATGATTTCAAATAATTTATTTGTACAAAAATTATTTATTCTACTACAAGGCGCCATTCATATAGTTGGTAGTCAACGCAGCCGTTTTTAATTAAGGGGTCTTCGGCAACAATAGCTTGGGCTTGTTCCATCGACTCTGCCTCAAAAATCATCATTCCCCCACCTTTTTTAGCCCAATATCCACTTTTTGCTTTGTGTCCACGTGCAATAAGTTCACGAACATATGTATGGTGAGCAGGTACATATTGGTCAAAAGTTGACTTATCAACCTTACCTTCTTCTATCTTGACAAAAATCGGCATATACTTTGTCCTAAATCTAATCCTATATAACGTACCAACAGATATCTTAGTAAAGCGTGCCAACACATTTCATAGTAAATGCGTACTCATGAATATCCCCCTAGGCCTGTAAGGGCGTGTTAACAGACATCCTAAAACGTAACTAAATATCTCGTAAACCCGCCCATACCAACAAACCCGCCCCACACAACATGCATAGCTACTATATCGCCCTGATACCGCCAAATTACATCCTAGAGCATGTAAACCAAGTCATGCAGTACTTTGCTGACAACTACAACAGTCGTGGCGCCTTAAGGTCTCCACCTCATATCACCTTACAACCTCCATTTAAATGGGATGAAGCCAACATTACCAAGTTGGAACAGCATCTAACAAATTTCGCATCCAGCCGAACGCCCGTACCTGTAACATTAAACCAATACGGCGCCTTTCCACCGCGCGTTATATATATAGATGTAATTAACACTCCAGAGTTGATAGCGCTGCAATCAGATTTAATCACTTATATGGAGTCGATAGGTATTTGTGACCCAAGCACCAAAACTCGACCTTTTGTACCACATATGACAGTAGCATATCGGGATTTGACGAAACAAAACTTTAAGGTAGCTTGGCAAGAATTTGAGCATCGTCAGGTAAATTTTGAATTTGGTGCCGATAATATTTGTTTACTACTGCACGATGGCCAGCGTTGGAACGTTTTATCAAAATTCCAATTTAGTTAAATTTATCCGTAAATATATACATATAGGTTGTAGTGATTGATATCAAAATTCATACAACAGGAAGTTGATTAATAAAAACTTCTATCTAAAGTAAGAATTTATTCGTTCACATTATTATAATTATTGTAAAAATATCATGTTAGATTCAGTAAGACCATCAATGCAAGAATCCGCGACCGATTCTAATACAAAAAAGGTTGCTATTAAAAATTGGAAAACTACAGCTATCGGTTGTGTATTATGTTGTAGTGGCTTTGTGGCATTTTCACCAAGCACTTTCGGTGGAGAACAGGCGCCTTTAGTTCAAGTATGTAAATATATTACTTCAGGAGGATTAGCAGTTCTAGGTATAAGTGCCAAAGATTTTAATGTTACTGGTAAAGATAAAGAGTAATTAAACGTAAAACTTATATTTAGAAATAATTTTAAGGCATTGTATTAAAACCTATTTTATATCGTAAGTAGATATATTATTAATTTTAGAAACCGGGTTTATTGTTAAAAACCCGGTTTATTTCTAATATTGGGAGCAACAATTATGTCAGACCCAACTAAGCCAACAGTGTCAGAAGATTCTACTCAGACTTCAACAAATGTTGCAAAAAATGCAGTAGTCAAAAACTGGAAAACAACCTCTGTTGGTATAGTGCTTGCAATAACTGGCTTTATCGCATTCTCACCCAAGAATTTTGGTGGAGACCAAGCAATTATTGTAGAACTCTCAAAGTACATACATATGGGAGGACTAGCTGCACTTGGTATTGTTGCTAAAGACTATAACGTTTCGGGTGGGAGTAGAAATTAGTACAATAAGGCAAAAGCAAAAATAAGCTTGTTTAACTGCATTACCTTTGAAAGGTATTACGACAAGAGAATAGCCTGCTCCCGGCAGGCTAAATATACTTAAGCCTGTGAGCTTATTGCAAAATTGGGATGTTCCCGTTTTTGGGCATTTCGATTTCAAGTAAATTTTTCTACGTTTGTATTATTTTAATAATAATTTTATAATAAGTTACAGACAAAAGTTACAGATAAACACCTAGGAACAATAATCTATAGGCACTTGGTAATATTTAGGTACTGTGACAAATAAAAATTTTGTGTATAGTTTGATTTTTAATTGTATCAGTAGTTTTTCTAGTCTATAATGTGATATTATTAACAAAGATAAAATTTGAAAAGCTTAGTCTTAATGCTTTTTAGGGTCTTTTACCAATAGCAGCGCTTTAAATCAGTCTTTGTAACTAAGCTACAGAGGTGAGAAGTAAGAAAAACTGAGTGGCGCCGTTCAAAAAGCTTTTTGAAGACAGTTAAAGTTTAACTACTATAGCTGTAAAGAAAATAAGTTTCGCAAACCTTAGTAAATATTGGTTCAAAATGAAGTGGTTTAAGTCACTGCATCGTAAAACAATGAACTTAATTTGTCTTTCCCAGCAAGAGCGTTTGCTTTTGGTACAAGCGTTTATTTTGCTGCCTACAATTGCATTTTCTTTACAAATATGGGGAATGCAACGAACGCAGACAGTGCTTTTTGACCTAAGCGCTAAAACACTATTATCAATGCCATCTTCATCAGAAGTGCAACATCAAATTAAACAAACAGCATTTCTAGTGGAAAAAGCCGCACACCACAGTCGTTTATGGTCAAATTGTCTTAGAAAATCTTTAGTTTTATGGTTCTTGCTACGTCGTCGAGGTGTAATTAGTGAATTAAGAATAGGAGTACGGCGAGAGAATGCAAAATTTCAGGCACACGCATGGGTAGAATATCAAGGCATAGTTCTGAATGACCTGCCAAATGTGCGCGATCAGTTTGTGATGTTTGAAAGTTCCATTGAAGCAATAAACTGAAACATTCGCTTATGCTAATTATCTTTCTTCGCAAATTAAACTTATATGGATAATGTAGTAATTAGTTTGAAAATAATCCGGATGAAAAAGTGTACAATTGTAGATTATTTTATAAATGAGCTACAGTTTTAGCGGCTAGACTTGTGGATTTGAATTCAGGATGAGCTTGCTTGAGCAGCTTTAATAAAAACAGAGTAAAATGAAAGAGATGGAACAAAAATACCGTCAGTTCACAATAGATGACAGTTTTCTAAAAACAGCTAGCTTCAAGCTAGTAGATGATATCCTTTTTAGCAATGTTGGAAATGAAGGAGTTTTATTGCATCTGAAATTAAGTGAGTATTACAGTTTGAATGAAACTTGCTTACCTTTTTGGGAAGCCTTGCAAAATCATCAACCTTTTGAGCCTGTAATTGAAAAAATGATTAGTGAATACGACGTTGAGCGAACACAAGTAATTTGTGATTTAAAAGCTTTCTTAACAGATTTGTTCAAGCTTGGACTATTATCGGAAATTTCTAATTAGGTATTGAGTTAAAGAAGTTGGGTCAATGAGCGGAATTTTAGGTATTTGGAATAGCCAAAAGCCAACTCCTTGGCAGAGAATGCTAGATGATTTAACGGTATTCGGGCAAGATGGGAGAGGAGATTGGCACGATACATCAGTAGGGTTAAGTTTAGGACGAGCGCAGTTTTTTAACACTCCAGAATCTAGTCACGAAGTACCTGTTATTGAGTATGAAGGTTGTGTTCTCGTTTGGGACGGTCGTATTGATGAACGCGAACCCTTATTAACTGGTCGCTCTAATGTCACCGACGCTCAATTAATTATTGAAAGTTATCGTCGCTGGGGAATTGAATGCTTACGACATCTCATAGGTGAATTTGTATTCATTTTGTGGGATGCGTCGAATGATTTGCTATTTGTTGGTTGCGATGTCGTTGGGGCACGCACTATTGCGTATCACTGGGATGGGCAAACATTACTTTTGTCATCGCGCGTACTAACGTTGTTGTTGCATCCGCAAGTTAGCAAGGAGCTAGATCAACTTTATCTGGCTCACACTATTTGTAATTTTTGGACACATCCGCCAGAAAGTACTGCTTTTGATAGTATAAAAAGGCTACTTCCAGGTCATGCACTGATTTTGAAATCAGGAGAACTACAAAAACGTAAGGTTGCTGAATTATATATAGCAGAGCGCTATCAATTACCCAAATCACAGGAAGACTACTACGAAAAATTTTGGTATATATTAAACCAATCAACTAAAGACCGCTTACGCAGTTATCGTTCTCCTTGTGTGATGTTAAGTGGAGGGCTAGACTCTACAACTGTCACTGTATCTTTATTAAATCAACTACCTTCGGTAGATGCGTTTTCTGCCGTAACAGAAGTTCATCCAGAGTTTGATGAGCGAAAACCTATCCAATCTTTCTTACAACGGTATCCCCAGGTCAATTGGCATGAAGTTAATTGCGATGATGCTTGGGCATTCTCCGAACCTTGGGAGCGTTTACCTATTACTGATGACCCATATATAAATCCGACATCATCAATGAATTTTCGATTGATGGAGCAGATGCAAAAATCGGGTTGTGGTCTTTATTTTGATGGTGAATGGGGAGATGAACTTTTTTATACAACGCTCTTAGATTTAGCCAAAACTGGTACTTGGCAACCAGTATGGGATTCTTTAAAAAATCAAAAGCCCTGGTACTCTAGTTTATGGCGAGAATTGTTTGTGCCTAACTTGCCAAAGTATTTGCAGAATAAATGGTTTGCAAGATGCCGACGTAAATATGGCTCGTTACCAACTTGGTTAACTCCAAGCTATCGCAATACACCTGAGATTAAGACTGCAATTCAACAATACTTTGAAAGTACTTTACCTGCCAGTCCTGGACAGATTGTAGCTCTATTAACGCAATCTGGTGGTTATGTAGGTTTAAGGCAAGTTGCGAGACTATTTAGCTACGTTCATCAAATGGAATATACTTCTCCTTTGCAAGATAAGCGATTAATGGAATTTACTATCAATCTACATCCATCTCTACAAAATGATTCAGAACATTACAAAATTTTCTTGCGTAAAGTAAATAAAAATTACCTTCCTGCTGATGTATTATGGCGCCCAAAAGAAAATTATTATGACCCACTTAAATATAATGGGTTAGGCAAAAGTGAATATGCTTTAAAGATGATGGATAAATTACAAAAATATCCAATTTTAGCAAATAGAATAGATACAAATTGTCTGAAAAATAAGCTTCATTTCTTCCGCCAAGAATTCAATCAAAATTATAGTCATTGGCAATCATTCCACAATGACTTAGCTAATAAACTTTATAAAACGTTAGTTTTGATTGACTGGTATGAAAGAATTCAAGCTTATTAACAGTTATATGTTCAGATTAATTATTATATTTAACCTATATAAATCAGGGTGCTGTTTATATGAACTTAATATTTAAATAATCTTTCCTCGTCATAGAGAAAGATTAAATAAACGGTGCATCTACATTAATTACTGAATTAACCATTACTTAAGGAATCTCAATCATGATTTACGGAAACAATAACCCATCTGATTTGTCCTCAGCTTCATTGAAGAAAAGCTACTCAGCAATGCAAATTTCAAAGTTAGGTAGCCTTGCTGAAATGACTCTAGGTGGAACTGGAAGCAGAGGCGATGGAGGAAATACTGGATTCAATATGGGCATGGGCGGTGGCGGTGGTGGTATGAATAATGACAATGATGACAATGATTAAGTGTCAAATGATTTTATTGGAATAGATTAGCAAATTTTATGTTATGGGGGACTAATGATGTTTACTAAGATTTTTGAAACAGCTGCGAGTGAACTGAATTATATCCCCCTTAGCATTGAGTTATCTTTAACGTCTGTTCCTACTTTGCCAGTCGCATATCATCCAGATTGCCTGCAAATAGTCTGCCCGCAGCAATGCGGTGCAGACCAATACTGGATTCCTTGGACTGAGCAGCAAGGAGCTTGGATTTCTCCCGATGGTCGGAGTGCCGAAATTGTCGTTACTGAAAATACGCGAGATGCTGATTTTAGCCGTTCGATGACGATTGCTCTTGCAAATGTAATCGCAGGCGCCTGTTTAAATTTACAAAGACAAGTTGCAATTCATGCTAATGCTGTATCAATAGAAGGACGAGCCGTAGCATTTGCTGGTCACTCTGGCATGGGTAAATCAACTTTGACAGCTTTTTGCGTGAATCAAGGTGCAGGATTCATCACTGATGATATTGTTACTGTAGATTCAGAAGGTTTAGTATATCCAGGCAATAACCGCATCAAGCTGTTTCCGCATACTGGAGAAAGTCTAGGCTTAGATACTTCATATGAGTTAGATTATAAAATTCACTATAATCCAGTGCAATTAGGTGTTAATGTACTACAAGGACCTGTTCCTTTGGGTATTTTGTATCTGTTAGCTGAGAGTAAAGGTGATAATATCTACTCGGAACAAGTTTCACCCAGCCAAACTGTATTTAATGTTTTACTCCATAGTTACTACGCTAGCGAATTAATTCCTAATCATCCAGTATTACTTAATAGTTATGTACGCTTAGTCAATCAAGTTCAAGTACGAAAGCTGTACTATCCAAGAAACTTCGGGTTGTTACCCAAAGTATATGAATTTCTTACAAAGGAAGTATATAGATTATGAGTTATTGGCTGGTTCAAGGTCATCAATCAATGACCTTTGATGCCCGACGCAATCAAACTTACGCGGAAGCATTAGAAAAAATTATTACTCCTGAAAGCGTTGTCCTCGATTTAGGTGCAGGGCTTGGGATACACGGACTTTTAGCAGCCAAATTAGGAGCAAAGCGCGT
Source organism: Calothrix sp. PCC 7716 (assembly GCF_019977735.1). Taxonomy (GTDB): domain Bacteria; phylum Cyanobacteriota; class Cyanobacteriia; order Cyanobacteriales; family Nostocaceae; genus Dulcicalothrix. Next base: position 10,872,602 of record NZ_AP025018.1, read on the forward strand.
TTATTTAGTTGAACCAGAAGATATTATTAGCCTTACTGATAAAATTGTCCAAGCCAATGGGTACAGCGCGCGTATTCAGTGTTTGCAGGGAAAAATCGAAGAAATTAATCTGCCCGAAAAAGTTGACGTAATAATCTCAGTGTTTACAGGAAATTTTCTTTTAGAAGAAGATTTATTACCTTCGTTATTTTACGCCAGAGATAAATATTTAAAACCTGGCGGAGTGTTAATTCCTCAAGCAGCAGTAATGGAAGCTGTACCTGTATCTGCTCCAGAACTATATGAAAAAAACATTGCTTGCTGGTCTGAACCTCATATGGAAATTGACCATAGTCCTGCGCGCGCTTTTGCCAGTCAATCAATTTACTACCGCGAAGATTTAAAAAAAGCTAGATATTTAGCAGCACCCGCAAGCTTGTTAACACTAGATTTTCATGAAGCTAACAGCACTCACTGTGAATCAGAAGTGAAATATACTGTTACTGAATCGGGATTGTGTCATGGGTTTGCTGGTTGGTTTAAAATGCAGTTAGGTGATACTTGGCTTTCGACGGCGCCTCACGAACCTCCGTTACACTGGTCAGCAGCTTTTTTACCTCTTGACCCTCCAATTTATTTAGAAGCTGGTGAGGAAGTAACATTTAAACTTCAACGTCCACTCTATGGAGATTGGACTTGGCAAGTTAAAAATAATACCACTCAGCAAGTACGCTCGACTTTTTTAGGGGCGCCAAGAAGTATAAAAACTATTAAAAAACTTGGGTTAAATTACCAACCTCAAATTAATGAAAAGGGCAAAGCAGCACTTTACGTTTTATCCCATTGTGATGGCAGTTTATCAGTCGAAGAATTGTAAGGATTCAGGTGACCAGTGGGCACCTCCTCCACAAAACTTTAAGCGAGTGACACCCGAAGGGTGTCACGGTGCCATAAAAATTAAATAAACAAGTACGTAAAAAACGCTGCGGTTGGTCTGGTGGGTCTTGACAAAGGTAACATGAGGGCAGATTATCTTTCATTATGGATAAAAACGAGCCTCTCAAACTAAGTCGCGAAAACCTCTTCCAGTTGCCACAGGAACAACTGGTGGATATGGTAATTGAGCAGGGCGAGTCAATTCAAGAATTAAAAAAAGTAATTACAGAGCTTGAAGCCGAAGTAAAGCGGCTAAAAGTAAGTCAAAGCCTAGATAGCAAAACCTCATCAAAACCTCCATCTGGAGATATCCTTAAAAAACCAGAAAAGAAAGAAGATAATACCAACTCAGACCCAGAGGCGCCAAAACGTAAACCAGGAGGTCAACCAGGTCACGTGGGTAAAACCCGTAAGGGTTTTGGCAGAGTTGACCGTTTGGAAATTTTACGCCCAGAAGTTTGTAGCTGCTGCGGCAATGCGTGTTTTGTAACAGAGCCAATAAAAATTGAAACACAGCAAGTAGCGCAGTTGGTGGAGCGCCCAATTGAAATAGTTGAGTATCATCGCCATACATGTTTATGCGGGAATTGCGGTACCGAGCAAACTGCAGACTGGTCTATTAATATGGTTCCGGGTCAAGACTTAGGAATAAATTTACAGGCTTTGTTGGGGTGGATGAATAATTATGGACATTTGTCCTATGAAAAGCAACAAGAGCTTTTGTGGGAGTTAGGGAAGATTGAAATTGGGGTTGGAACCCTTGTTACTACAAATGAAAGAATAGATGCAGCAATCAGTAAAAGCGTCTCAGACCTTAAAGACTGGATACAAGATAATCAACCAAACATACATTCTGATGAAACACCTTGGATTGTTAAAGGTGTAAAAGAATGGTTGTGGATTTTTGCAAATACTGATTTTGCCTTGTTCCATGCGGCAGACACTCGCTCGCGCGCGGAGCTAGAAATGATTCTTGGACCAAATTATAATGGTGTGCTTAGTTCTGACGATTATAGTGTTTATAACGGCTATGATGTAAAAGCCCAACAAAAATGTCTAGCGCATTTACGGCGCCACTTCAAAAAATTAATGAAACTTCCTGGCTTAAACAACCTAAAAATAGGGGAAGCTTTTGTCAAGTTAATCGATGAAGCGTTTAGACACTACGCGGAGTTCCAACAAGAACAAGATATTTTGGATTTCTTTAGTTGGGCATCTGAGTTTAAAGTAAAAGTCGAATCTTCCATAAATGAATGGATTGATACAGCGGGAGGCGAAGCGGGCAAGCTTTTACGTTGTTTGCGAGACAAAGCACATCAATGGTGGTACTTTTTAGAACATCCAGAGATACCACCTGATAATAATCAAGCGGAACGAACGTTACGTTTAGCTGTAACAAAAAGAAAAGTTAGTGGAGGTTCTCGTTCTATGGAGCGGTTCCAACATACTGCTAATTTATTGACGATTGTACAAACTTGTCGGCGCCAAGGGCGTTCCGTGATTGAATTTTTTGAGCAAGCTCTACAAGCAATCGTCAACCCAAAAATACAAGCACCATCTTTAATTCCTTAAATTACGACCTTGATTATGGGTAAAATTTCTGTACCTATATACGTTTTGTTAAAACGTGCGCCTTAAAGTAATTGTTATCTTTTCTCTTAAGTTCTGTTTATACTTTTTTATGAGCGTTTTTATGGCGCCGTGACACCCTTCGGGTGTCACTCGCTTAAAGTCTTGGAGAGGAGGCACCCACTGGTTACCTGAATTCTTACGAAGAATTAAGCCATTATATAGTAAAAGATTTTCCTAATTTATTTTCTGACTCTCGGCAAGCTACCAAGTTTGTTCAAGGTTTAGTAGGCAGGTTTTCGTGAAAGGAAGAAAGCTGGAATGACCTCCCTAAAAAAAGTTAAACAAGCATTACGTCTATTACCAGCGCTGCGTTTAGTATGGCAAGCTGCTCCTAATTGGACGCTAGTTTATATTATTGTGCTTGTTATTCAAGGTATTTTACCTTTGGTGCTGCTATATCTCACCAAACTAATTATCGATACAATTGTTGAAAGTGTTAATATTGTTGATAAAATAAGTAATTTTCAGCAGTTAATTACCCTAATAGCATTAACTGGATTAGTCACGCTAGCCACAGTTATTTGTAACTCAGGAGCAGAATTAGTTAATACCGCTCAATCACGGCGCGTTGCTGACTATATGAGCAGCATTCTTCACGCTAAATCAATTGAAGTAGACTTAGAATATTACGAAAATCCGCAATACTTTGATACTTTACAACGTGCCCAAAACGAAGCAACTTACCGACCCAATCGCATCCTTAATAATTTAGTATGGGTTGCTCAAAATCTAATTTCCCTAGTTACAATGGTAGGGTTATTGCTTTCACTCCATTGGGGTATAGCAGGTGTATTATTTGTTGCTGCCATACCAACAGTATTAGTGCGGGTTAAATTTTCCAAAATTCTTTACACTTGGCATCGAAAAAAAACAGCGATGGAGCGGCAAGCGGAATATCTCAGTTGGCTACTTATAGGAGATATTTTTGCTAAAGAAATTCGCTTGTTTAATTTAGGTACTCTTTTCAGCCAAAGGTTTGACCGTTTGCGTTTTCAATTGTACAAAGAGAATCTCGCTATTTCTAGCAAACGCGCGGTAGCTACGTTAATAGCTCAAGCTTTGGCAACTATTTTGATGCTCTCTGCCTACACATTTATAATTTATCAAGCATACCAAGGTATTATTCGTATAGGTGATTTAGTTCTTTATTACCAAGCGCTGCAACGTGGGCAAGATTCACTTAAAAGTGTATTAGGTAGTTTTTCTGCACTATATGAAGACAATTTATTTATTGCAAATCTTTACGAATTTTTAGAGTTAGAACCAAAAATTATTCAACCAGCACATCCCCAACCTTTTCCTCAAATGCAGGATGGTATTAGATTTACTAACGTTAGTTTCCAATACTCTACTACTACAAGGCAAGCATTAAAAGATATTAACCTGACGATTAAACCAGGGGAAGTAGTGGCATTGGTGGGAGAAAATGGTTCTGGAAAAACAACTTTAATTAAACTTTTATGTCGCTTGTACGACCCAACTAATGGTAGTATTACTATTGATGGTATTGACTTGCGTGACTTAGATGTCGTTGACCTACGGCGCCAATTTAGCGTGATTTTTCAAGATTACGTAAAGTATAATTTTACAGCACAGGAAAATATTTGGTTAGGAAATACTGACCTACCACCCACACAAGACAGTATAGCAGCAGCAGCACAGCGTTCTGGCGCCTATGATGTAATTAAACGATTACCTCAAGGTTACGATACAATGCTAGGAAAATGGTTTGACCAAGGTGAAGAACTTAGTATTGGTCAGTGGCAAAAAGTAGCATTAGCGCGGGCTTTTTTGAGAAATTCCCAAGTTATTGTTTTGGATGAACCAACTAGTGCAATGGATCCAAAAGCTGAAGCTGAGGTTTTTGATGGTTTTCGCAAGCTAATAAAAGGGCAAACTGCGATTCTTATTACCCATCGTCTAGCAACTGTGAAAATGGCAGATCAAATATTTGTAATGGACAAAGGCACAATTGTTGAGACTGGTACTCACGAGGAATTAATGCTTCGGGGAGGTACTTATGCTATTTTATTTGAAACCCAAGCACAACACTACAGATAAACTTTTAAGATTTGATTTTAATAAGCAAGATGTCTAAATGGAAGTAAAAGATAAGCTATTACCAACGTAATACTACTTCGTTAAGCTAAAAATGCAAAAATTAGTAGGTTGGGTTTACCCAACCTACAATCATTCAAAACCGGGAGCAGTATTGCAATGGAACGTCTTTACAAATTACCTGGCCCCGTTTGGACGTTGAATAATTGTTTCCATAACTCGGCGCCTATTTTTTGGGTCGATAGCAACTAATCGAATATATTCATTGCTAAAGTCACCCAAAGATGACTCGATAGCAGAAACTAAATCGGACGCAGCGCTAATTTCTCCAACTGAACAGCTTTGCCATGAACCCATTTTAAAACGGCGTTCGTCAACGTGTTCAATACCTATTTTGTAACCCTTAGACAAGATTTCGCGAACTAGTTCTTGAGTCTCTAAGGTCAGATGGGTGCTGGGTGCTTGCTGTGTATTTTCTGTGTATTGCTTGTAGTATTCTCCGTTATTTATAAGGGGTGTTGTAACTTGGTTTAAAGATGGTGCATTTGAAGGTGAATGATATGGTGTGCCAATTGGTAGTTTAGGCGCCGACTTACTTAGCATTCCAACACCAGCTACAACTGGCGCCATAATAGGGGCGTGATTAGTTGGTTCCTCAACTACCTCTACAACATGTTGTGTGTATGGTGTACCAAGAGGGGTTGCAGTCGGTTGTTTGTATGGTGTACCAGATGGCAAACTCGGCGCCGAATTAGCTAGCGTTCCAACACCAGCTACAACTGGTGCCATAATAGGCGCCGACCTATCTGGTGCTACAGATGGTGTGTTAAATGTTGTTGTTACAACTTCTGTAACACCCACATCATTACTATAAATTGGCGCTGGTAATGCTTCTACCCTAGATACAGCTTTACGCGAAAACAATCCACGATTATATTCTTCTACTAATTTAGAATTTTGTACGCGCTGTTGTTCTCCCACCATCAAATTACCCATTTCAATCAAATACGGTAATTTAAAGTTGGGTTTTCTAAATTGTGGCGGACCTTCAACACTGTTAACTACCCGCTGCGATACCTTCTCTATACCAATTTCATGAATAAAGTGGCGGATTTGTTCGTCGTAAATGCGAGAACGCAAGGCGCTGAAAAAGTCAATAGACTGATTAATAAAGGTATCAACAAACTGTTCAATTTCACGACGCGATAATCCATCAGGCTCATAAATTCCACCGACAATACCAACTTTGTCATCACGGTCAGGTTCCCAATAGAACTTCTCCATGCGTCCATCGCGTACTAAAGGCGCATACAGCGTAGAGAAATCATTACCCGTAACAATAATTGGTATTCTGGGTAATGGTGTTGAGTCGTAACTACCCGGAAGTTGTACATCTGTTGGATTATCCGCAATATTCATCAATGTCGCGTTGACCAACTGCGTATTAACGGTGTACTGTGTTCCTTCATCAAAACGTCCGGCGCCTGCATCCAAATCATTAATCATTAGTACGCACATCTTACCGCGTACTTTAGTTAACTCAGCAGTTTCTCTATAACGTAACCGAATCAAGCGCGCAGGGTCGCCAGCATCAGGACTTTCTAACTCCCCCCCAGATATCAGGGTGAATTCAATACCCATTCTCTCAAAAACTAATTCGCATTGGAACGATTTTCCTTCACCCTTACGTCCGTGAATACCCAAAATCAACGGAACGCGCACAGCAGGTAGATTTAAGAAATTTTTAGTAATGTGTACGGCAAGTTTATCTAGAAATTTCGGAGCGATGTAATAACCCATGACCTAACCAAGAAATAGCAGTCTTAAAACAATGTTAAGTTGTATCGGCAGCTACCGCTCATTTTATTTTTTGGCGCGGAGTTAAGTTATGTGTCTCAAGGGCGCCTACCCAACTTGAAATTTCTAACAACTACTCCTGGCTAGAGACCTTCAAATAAATATATATGCCTTATGGAATATTGTGCCTTGTGGGATATATACTCTTGTGGAATGGGCATCCCTGCCCGTTCCATAATCAACATAGAGAAGCTCACCCTAAAGAACATAGTATTCACAACTATTGTTTCTGGCTAGCAATTTGACGAACTTGCTCAATTTCTAACTCCATGATTTCAGCAACATCTTCAACTGTAATTTCATAATTAAGTAACCTAGCTGCCATTTTCAGTTTAATCTTCTTTTCGGCAAGCTCTTCTCCTTCCTTGAATCCTTCTTGATAAAACTTGGTGTGTTTTAGGTAACTAAACCTAGACATATTTTCAATCTTCTTTCTGTCCGAGTTTAGGCGGGCAAGGATGCCCACCCCACAAGATATAAAGTTTACAATTATTAGTCCTGGCTAGCGATTTGACGGACTTGCTCAATTTCTAACTCAGTAATTTCGGCAACCTGGTCAACTGTCATACCAAGGTTGAGTAACTTAGCTGCCATTGCCAGTTTAGTTTCCTGCTTGCCTAGTTGTTTGCCTCGTTTTTCGCCTCGTTTTTCGCCAATGTCTTCTCCTTCTTTCAGTGCTTCTTGATACACCTTGGTGTTTTTGAGGTCATTCAGTCCAAGCATGTCTTCTATCTCCTTTCTGCCTATATCAGGGAATTTGTAAACAATTACGGTTTCAATTAATTCTATTATGGCTCTTTGAAAGTTAAGGTTAGGCGCCTCTCGCTTGGCTCTATCGATTAAAATTCTAGCTTGTTGCCCAGCGATGTTTTCTTTAACTCCAACCAGTCGAAGCACTGAAAGGCTTAAAGACTTGTCGGTAACTTGCGGGTCAAGTTCTATAGGTTGAGGCTCTCGGTGATGTATTACCTATCAATTCAAAGAAAAATTCAGGGAATGTTTGAAAAATCTCGTAAAAGATACTGTCTGTTTTCACTGTTGGCTAATTGGTAGAAACTAATTTATATTAATATTATCTCATCAAAAAATATTTTACAAATTCAATGTTTACAATATTTTACTTACTAAAAGTTTATATATATCAATTTTAAATAAGTTTTCTTTATTAATTTTTTATATAAAGTTCAGTATTTATATTGACGATATTTTCTTGAAAAAAATATTGTGTAGACATAAATCAGGGAATAAGGTTGAAAACAATTATTACAAATATCTTTGCAAAGTCAGTTTCAAAATTTTTAGCGCCTGTTGTTTTGTTTTCCTAGTTAATTACAATGTCAATGCAAGCAGCTAGAACGGATAAACACAATTTTACAGTTGTAAATAAAACTGACTGATACGTATACTTTAACTGAGAAATAGGTAATTGAGAAGGTAGAGAAGAAAAAAGGCGCCATTCTTATTTAACTAGAATGGCGTCTCTTTGTATTTACCAAGTGTAATTGTTATTAAAAAGCTTGAATCCACTCTTTAATAGTGTACTCAGTCCAAATGCCATTTTTCCAGTATGGGTCATTTTCGACTAATTGACGCACGATGTCTTCGCTTTCAGCTTCGTAAATACCAAAAACTTTTGTGACATCTTTTGTAGGGCCAATTGTAATTAGTACACCCGATTCTTTTTGTTGTGCTAGTCCATCAAGATGCGCTTGACGATAAGGCGCCCGTTTTTCTAAAACGTCTTCGCAGTAACTTCCCCACATGATATATTTAGTCATGATTCCTAACTCCTTAAATTAACGCCAAATTTTTCAACCAAGGTGTCACGAACTTTTTGGTGTACAGGTTCGATATCTTTGTCGGTGAGTGTCCGTTCGTTTGACCGATATACGAGACGAAATGCTAAACTTCGTTGTCCTACGGGGACGTTTTCTCCTCGGTATTCGTCGAATAATTCTACTGACTCTAATAAGTCTTTACCTGATGCTCTAATTGCACGTTCTATTTTTGCAACGGTAAGTTCAATAGGAGCAAAGAAAGCTATATCACGGTCGGATGCTGGGTAGGTTGAGTATGGCTTGAAGCCTGGAACTAATATTTCTTCACTATCTAATGCATCTAGTAATACATTTAAATCGAGTTGAAATACGTAAACTGCATCTGGGAAGTTCCTTTCTTTGCGTAATTGAGGATGTAGTTGTCCGAATGTACCGAGTCTATTGCTACCAACCCATAGTGAAGCTGTACGTCCAGGATGTAAGCGAGCGTCGCGATTATCTGGTTGGTATTCGACGTGCAAGCTCATTTGTTGGAATATATTTTCTAGTACTCCTTTGGCTTCGTACCAAGTTATCGGCGCCTCAGAACCTCCACGCGCCCATTTACCAACGCTACTATCACCGCCGAGAATTCCACCTATTGCTTCGGCTTCTTGCAACCCATTTTCTTCTTGCCAGAAAATTTCTCCAATTTCAAACCCATTAAGGGCGCCGTTTCCTTGTTCGAGGTTAAATTGAAACGCATTAATTAAACCATTTATTAAATCGGTTCGCAATGCTGAATACTCAGCAAGTAAAGGATTGCTTATTACTATTTGACGTTCTTCTCCTGGTTTGACGAGCGAATAATGAATTAACTCGGTTAAACCGGCGCCACGCATTGCATAACGTAATTTGCGTAGCATTTCCTGCTCGAACGGCAAATAACCACCTTCTGCTGTTTCTGGCAAAGTATCACAAAAATTATCGTAACCGTAAAGGCGAGCAATTTCTTCAATCAAATCGATTTCTCGTTCTAAGTCGCGGTAACGATATGGTGGAACGACGACATTCCAAGTTTTATCTCCTGAAACAGTCAACTGACACCCTAACGCTGTTAAAATTCTTTCTACATCACTCGCTTGTAGCTCGCCACCCAGCTCGCCACCCATATCAGCATCGTCACCCGCACGTGTTGGCCCAAGTAACTCATTTACACGGTCTAAACGTAAACTAATTGTGTGACTCCATGTTGAAGGGTGTGGGCGAGTATCTACTGTTTTTTGAGCAACAATTGTACCGCCAGCAAGCTCAGTAATCATCGTCAATGCACGACGGGTAGCTGTTTCTAAACCTGCAAAATTTATACCGCGTTCATAACGTGATGATGCTTCGCTTCTTAACCCTACACTTCGCGAAGACCGACGAATTGCTACGTTATCGAATAATGCTGCTTCTAAAACGAGGTTTTGCGTACCTTCATAAACTTCGCTTTCCTCACCACCCATTACACCAGCAAGGGCAACAGGTTTATCACCAACAGTAATTAATAAATTTTGCGTGCTGAGAGTGCGGGTTTGTCCGTCGAGGGTTTTAAGAGTTTCACCCGCATTTGCAAATCTAACTCCAATCGTGATGTTGTCACTACCTCCAATTGTTTTTAAGCGTTCGCGGTCAAATGCGTGTAGCGGTTGCCCCCATTCTAGTAATACGTAGTTAGTAATATCTACAACATTATTAATTGGGCGTGTACCTGCCGCACGCAGCTTTTGCTGTAACCAATCAGGTGACGGTGCAATTGTAATGTTTTCTATTACCGTTCCAATATAACTAGGGCAAGCCTTAGATTCTTCTACCTTTAAATTTAAACCTGGCGATGCTGAAGCTGTTATTTCAGGTGGTTCGGGTATTGATAGTTTGGCATTTGTAAGGGCAGCAACTTCACGTGCAATTCCCACCATACAAAGTGCATCTGCACGGTTAGCTGTTGCCGTCACATCTAACACGACATCGTCAAGTCCCAATAAAGGACGTACATCACTGCCTAACTGTAAAGCTTCGTTTTGAAAAATGTGGATTCCATCTACATCTGTAGGTAGTCCCAATTCCTTTAACGAACAAATCATGCCGTTAGAAGGCACTCCGCGTAACTTTGCAGGCTTTATTTTTAAATTTATATTTGGCAGAAATGTACCAACTACAGCTACTGGTACAAGTATATCGGCACGGACATTTGAGGCGCCGCAAACAATATTTAAGGTTTCACCTGTACCAATATCAACTTGGCAAACGCTTAATCTATCAGCATCAGGGTGTTGTTCGCGTGCTTTAACACGTCCAACTACAACACCCGATGCCCACGTGCGACGGTCTTCAATATCTTCGACTTCAAACCCTGCCATAGTCAGAGTTTGCGCTAATTCTTCTGGAGTTTGTTTTATTTCTACTAGTTCCCGTAGCCAGTTCAACGAAATACGCATTTGATTTTGCTTGTGCGATTAGGGCAGCTTTAATATTAAGGCACTGTCTATTCTAAAACGATTGGGCGAACGAGCTTCATATGTTTGCATTTTTCGCACGCTTCAAAAGGATTATTTGGTGCCACTCGCTAAGGTAAAAAATTTCACCATGATTTACCACATGAGACGTATTTCACTTTGGGCATCCTTCATCACAAAATTAAATATATATCAAATACAGCGCCTGAATGCCTTTATAGCTACAGGGAGATAAAAATGGCCAGTAAAAAAACAACTAAACCACGCACCAAAGCTAAAGACAATCAACATCCTGTAGAATCGAATGACCTTGAAGTTAAAAAAACACTTGATATAGACGGTAAACGTCCGGTTGCTGCCAGTTCTTTCGAGGTTGTAGATACTTTTAACGTTGAAGAACGTCCTACTGTTGACAGTAAAGCATCATTAGCTACTCAAAATAAAAAAAGTACTGATATAGACAATCAACGTCCTGTAGAATCAAGTGACCTTGAAATTACAAAAACGCTTGATATAGATGGTAAGCGTCCAGTTGCTGCTAGTTCTTTTGAGGTTGCAGGTACTTTTAACGTCGAAGAACGTTCAGCAATTACAACATCGAATGCCAAAAATAGTAAAACTAAAAAAACTAACAAGACTAAAAAAAGTAAAAAAACTGCTGATAGTGATTTAGAATACAATCATACTATAGATGTAGATGGTCGGCGCCCTGTTGACCCAAGTTCTTTTGAGGTACTAAATACTTTTGATGTAGATGGTGAACGTCCAATTACCTCGAATAATTCTGAAGTACTAGATACTTTTGATGTAGATGGTGAGCGTCCAATTGTTTCTAGTAATCTTGAATATAATGAAACAATAGATATAGATGGTCGGCGCCCAGTTGACCCAAGCAATTTAGAATTGGCAGGCTCTCTGAATATTGATGGTGAACGTCCTGTAGGAGCAAGTCAAATTAATGACGAACGTATTACGTCTGATTTTATTGATTAGTACATCTACAGACGTTACATGTTGTAACGTCTCTATATTTCCCTCTGTGGACTCTGCGTCTCTGTGGTAAAAAATTATTTAACTGTATTTTATGTAGTTATTAATACTTTAATTTTATTAATACAAGTATAATTTTCCTCCGAAGACACTCCGTGAACGCACAAAAGACGCTGTTTTACCTGATGAAAATGTGTATTTGATTATTTTTTATACATTTGACTGCACAGGCAGGATGCCTGTGCTACAAGAGCTAAATTAAAGATTGAATTGCACGTAATAATTCTTGCTTACCAAAAGGTTTTGTTAAGTAAAAATCGGCGCCTTGACGCATACCCCAAATTTTATCGATGTCACCGTTTTTGGAGCTACAAATGATAATTCTAATGTTTTGAGTAGCTGTGTTTCGCTTCAGAAGGCGACATAACTCAAAACCACTCATTCCAGGCATCACAATATCGGTAATTACGATATCAGGTAAATCGTTTAAAGCTTTCTTAAAACCTTCTTTGGCATCGTAAGCTTTAATAACGTTGTAACCTCCGTCTTCTAAATAACAGTTGATTAACTCTAGCTGAGAAGGCGTATCGTCAACAACTAGAAGTGTTGTCATATTTACTTATTCCTTTGATTTTACAATATTGATGACGACAGGCTGGGAATCAAATTATAAATCAAGTCAAGTGCATGAATACCATTTTGAGTAAATCAGCTTGAGTAAATGGTTTTGTCAAATACCCTGATGCACCAACTAATCGCGCTTTGACTTTATCTACCAGTCCTTTGTTACCTGTCACCATAACAATTGGCGTTTTCTTAAACATCGAGTTATTGCGAATAATCTTGCACAGTTCGTACCCGTCTATACCATCCATGTTCAAGTCGAGTAAAATCAAGTCTGGTTTGTTACGAATTATCGACATTACTGCCTTCACTGGGTCGTTAATTGTCACGACTGAGAAGTTCTCATGTTCTAGAAAACGGCTAATCTCTCTCAGAACTGTTGGACTGTCATCAACTGAAACAATTTTATAGACTTTACGATTAGTCGCTGATGCAGATGTATTACTAGGGGGTTTTGCGATAGCGCTTTCTTTAGAAACGGGTTGGCTAACTGTTTGCTGGTCTTGATATAACTGTCTTGTATTTGGAATTATAACGTTGCTACTTCCAGCTAGTCTTTGTGTAACTGTCCCGTTGCTAGTGCTATTTAAAGAAGATGCCGAACTTCCTAACTGATTATTAACTATCTCAGTAACATAATTTGGTGTTTGATTTTCGTCTGGAGTAATTAGGGGTAATTTATCGAATGGTGGGTCTGGTTCATGAAGAACAATTTCTCCACTACTTATATATTGATACAGTTGCCGCGCCATTTCTACTTCGTCTTGGTTGACAATTACAGCTAAATGACGTAGGCTGAAACCCTTCATCCAAGTTGCCAAATTTTGATGTATAGCTGAGAGCTGATGTTTGAGTACTTCTGTTGGTACCCGTAGGTAAGGACGTTGATATGGTGATGAAATGTAGGGAGCTAGCGTCTGCCAACCGCGTAATTGTTGCTCACACATTTCAAGTATTTTTTCTGTATCAATTCTGCAAATAACTGGTAATTTATTTACAATACTTATTAATTTGTAATTTCCTGTATTAATTAGTGAAAAAGATTCAAGAATTTCTTTGACCATTTCTTGAATCAAAATAGCAGCTTGAGTTGGATTGATGTGACGTTGGCTAACCAACCAGCAAATAGCTTGGTATTCGGGCGGTTGTTCGGGTAATTTGTCTGAGTTAGAGTCCCCGCTTAGGTTTGGTGAGTCAGCTTCAAACATCAAACGCACTTGAACACGAATTTCTGTGCTTAAAGCACTCAATTGATAGTCTAAACGGCGTAAATGCCTTTCTAGACGGTCAAAAGGTTCGACTGAGTGGGTCGCATAAATAATTTTTCCCTGTTCTAAGTATATTAGCCAGGTAACTGAATTACTTAATACATGTAAGCAAGTAGTGTCATGACAGTTCGATAAGTGACGTAATAGACTAAGGGAACGTAATCTGGTGAATGTGCCTAAAATGTTCATCTGCTTGGAGTTTTTCCAGTAGATTAGCCACTATAACAGCAATATTGATATGTTGCTCGATACAGTTCTTGTAATTTTTATATCTTCCTAGAATGAAATATCAGAGGTTGATATGCATATATGTTACAAGCGACAAAAATTATCGTGACTATTGTTTTGTTACATTTTACATAACTACCTTTTTTTTCGCAGTTTGTTAAATTGCAATTTTACCTACTGCAACGCCCGATATAATAATGGTATCTTGCCAACCTAAATTTGTGATTTCACCAAACACACAAAGCTTCTATATGAAAAATTTAAAAAGTCCAAAGCGAGAAACTATAAAATTACTGTATTGTAGATGTTTATCTGGTCTAATTGCCAAATAGGTTACAACAGACAATCTTGACAAGAGTTAAATTCTTTTTACTCAAACTATTTATGCTAATTCCGAATTTACTCAGTATATTTGTATTATCGAAGATGCGTTTGGCTAGTTGCTTAGTATAAGGCATCCGAGACAACCCACAATAAAAGGGTAAATTCGCAGTTTAGGAAAACTTGCTAAATAAAGACTATTACACTTGGTAGAACACAATTTTGGAATCTATTATAACACGAAAAGTTATGTCTGATACATTAAGGCTTGATGAAGTTGTGGAATTCGCTGAGAACCCAGAACCAAGGTGTCCGTGTGTACTGTTACTCGATACTTCTGGCTCTATGCAAGGCACAGCGATTAATGCTCTCAACGAAGGATTACAAACTTTTAAAGAAGAGTTAGTAAAGAATAGCCTAGCTGCCCGAAGAGTCGAAGTTGCAATAGTAACATTTGATAGCAGCGTAAATATAGTACAGGATTTTGTCACGGCTGATTTATTCAGTCCTCCAATGCTTTCTGCACAGGGTCTTACAACTATGGGCGCCGGAATTCACAAAGCCTTAGATTTAATAACAGAACGTAAGAATTTATACCGTGCGAATGGAGTTGCATACTACCGTCCTTGGATATTCATGATTACCGATGGCGAACCACAAGGAGAATTTGAAGACGTTGTAGAACAAGCATCGTTACGTTTACAGGCAGATGAAGCCTCAAAGCGTGTTGCTTTTTTTACCGTAGGCGTGGAAAATGCTAATATGATGCGGTTGGGTCAAATTGGGGTCAGGAGTCCTTTAAAACTCCAAGGCTTGAATTTTGTAGAGATGTTTGTGTGGCTGTCGGCAAGTATGTCAGCAGTATCACAGTCGAAAGTGGATGATCAGGTTGCACTACCGCCTATTGGCTGGGGTACTGTTTAGTTATATTAATGAGCTAAACTTACACAGTTGTCAGCGCACGTGAATAACAATATGAGTACTACTTTAAAGCAAATGGTTCACTGGCGGGTTGTTGCCGCTTCTGTATGTGGCACGAGTCATGTAAAAAATGAGCAGCTGTGTCAAGATGCACATAATTGGCAAGTTTTACCTGATAATATTTTAGTAGCTGCTGTTGCAGATGGCGCCGGCTCTGCCAAATTAGGTAAAGTCGGATCGATGATCGCTACTACCGCTGCGGTAGAGAGTGTTCAAAAGCATGAAATTAGCCGACGTGCCCTTAGTAGTGATGATTTTGTTCGTTCGCTTCTAACGAATGCGATGGTGGCAGCTAAAAAAGCAGTCGAGGAAGAAGCAGAAGCAACCTCATCATCATATGATGACCTAGCGACAACTTTGATAGTAATGGTCGCAACACCCGAAGGAGTGGCTGTAGCTCAAATAGGTGATGGTGTTGCCGTAGCTCGTGATTACCAGGGAAACTTACTCGCACTTACCATGCCCGATAGTGGTGAATATATTAATGAAACCACTTTTTTAACGTCGTTTGATTCTATCGATAACGCACAACTTCGTTTATGGCGCCAACCAATTGTGAATGTTGGTGTACTAACTGATGGACTACAAATGTTAGCTATTAACATGGCAGTAGGCGCCCCGCATAAACCATTCTTTTTTCCGCTATTTGAATTTGTCGCGAATATCGACGACAAATCAGTCGCGAAAGAACAGTTAGTCAAGTTTTTGCGTTCGGAGCGAATTACGCAACGTACTGACGACGATTTGACGCTGGTTTTAGCGGCGTTGCATGAGTAATAATACTCTAAGCAACACGTTTCCAGCAACATATTAAATAAAATTATTCCCCTATTGTAATCCTCGAAATGCAGGTAATACGTTGTCTTCCCAACCAACAAAATCTTACTATTAACCTCACCGTAAGTTTGGGGCGTGGCGGTGAAGCATGTATCTACACGGTACCAACCGATGCGAATTTAGTGGCTAAGATTTATCACAAGCCTAAAGACGCTCAGGATAACAAGCTATCTGTAATGCTTGCTCATCCTCCAGAAAACCCCACAGCTTGTTTAGGTCATATATCTATCGCTTGGCCAACTGAACTACTACACTCAACAGACGGTAGTAACCGCATCACTGGGTTTTTAATGCCGCGCATTCGAGGAATGCGACCCATTATAGATTTTTATAATCCTAGAACCCGTCGTCAGCATTGCCCCTTATTTAGCTATCAATATTTAATCCGAACTGCACGCAATTTAGCAGCAGCTTTCGCAGCACTCCATGCACGGGGTTACTGTGTTGGAGATGTGAATGAATCAAATATTTTGGTTAGCGATACAGCACTGGTAACACTCGTTGACACTGACTCGTTCCAAGTTCGAGACCCAGACAGTAAAATAGTCTATCGCTGCCCTGTTGGTAAACCAGAATTTACTCCCCCAGAGTTACAAAATAAAACATTTGCCGAATGCGACCGTATTGTTGCTCATGACTTATTCGGGTTAGGAGTTTTGATTTTCCAACTGCTAATGGAAGGTACACACCCATTTTCAGGTATCTTTCAAGGTATTGGCGAACCACCAACGTATGAATCACGAATTGCAAGTGGGCATTTTACCTATAGTCAAAGAACTCGTGTTCCATACATCCCTACTCCCATTGCTCCAGCGTGGGAGATGTTACATCCAGCATTACAAGAATTATTCCGTCGCTGTTTTGAAGAAGGACATCACAATCCTTTAATGCGTCCAAGCGCTGCAACTTGGCTTTTAACTCTTACCGAAGTAGAAGAATCTTTAATTACCTGTACCGTTAATCCTCAGCACCGCTATAGCAGTCACCTACATAGTTGTCCTTGGTGCGAGCGCACTTTACGTCTGGGAGGTCGAGACCCATTTCCATCGCAGCGAGCAATAGCAGCGAAAGAACATTTAGCTGCTCATATTCCTCGTAAGAAACCTCGTCCGACTGCCGTACCTCGTGTCGCCAAAACGCCTCTTCCCCTTAATTCTCTTAACTATCGCCAACCAAATACTGCTTATAATTATCCTTATTATAAGTCTTCAAAAAAACAAAGGTATTATCCTGTAGTGTTTTGTTTGCTAGCGTTTGGCTTGCTAGGCTATCTAGATGTGATGATAAAATTTACAAGTCGTCCTTTTGATGCCGAAAACTCTTACACCCAAACACTTGTTAATCCACAGCAAGTAGCTAGAGACAACCTCAGTTTTGATGATTACTATAAACAAGGTCATGCCTCTTACACCATCAAAAACTACGAGGAAGCGATTCGGAAATTTACCAAAGCTATTCAGAAATTACCTTCCCACGCGAAAGCTTACGTCAACCGAGGCAATGCTCACTTCAATCTAAAACAGTACGAAGCAGCTTTGTCTGACTATAATCAAGCCATTAAAATTAATCCTTTAGAAACCAAAGCTTATGTAAGTCGCGGTAACACTCGTTTAATTCTTGCTGAATACAGCAGCGACCCCGATAAAGATTATAAAGGCGCCATTTCTGACTTTAACGATGCCATTCGCCTGAATCCGAGTGAAATTGAAGCTTTGATTCGACGTGGGATTGTCCGCGCACAAGTAGCTAAGTACAGCGGTGAATCGCAAGATGACTACCGAAAAGCAATTCAAGACTTCAACCAAGCGCTTATTCTTAACCCGTCGCGAGCAGAAGCTTACTATCAACGCGGCTTAGTTAGGTATCAAATAGCACAGTATAGTAGCGAATTTGAGAAAGAATATCGAGGCGCCATTTCTGATTTTAATCAAGCTCTAAGTATAAATCCACAAATGGCGAAAGTTTACCTTAAGCGTGGAATTGTACGTTACGAACTTTCGCAATATGGAGGTAAAGAATCTAGTCGATACCGAATACAGGCAGTAGAAGATTTACAGCGCGCCGCCAAAATCGCTCTAAAGCAAGAAGACATGGATAACTACCAGCAGGCTTTAAGCAGTATTTGTGTAGTCATCGAAAACAAATGCGATGCATTCTTTCAACACTCAAACATCATAGACAAAACAAATTACTAAATCGATTTACATTTTTACGAAATTACACATAGAGACGTGATAAATCACGTCTCTATTTTGTGTCTCTATTTCGCGTCTTTACATTTATTTTATATATTTCAAATATATTGTTCAAGTCTTAACAGTATCTTTATAAACTAACTAGCTACGTCAAGGTAAACTTTTGAATTGTAAGTAATTTATGTTACTTTACAATATAGAGTAACAAACAAATATGATTTACAAGCATAGACTTTTGTCATATTATCACCAGATAAATACTGAATATATTAGTAATAAAATAATCGTATTTATCTAAGATTATTAGTGGCGTTAGTATGAATAAAAATTCATGTAAATTAGGTAAATTGTTTATTAACGATGAAGTAATGTCCATAAATATTTTGCCATAAAAAACTTTTCCATTTTTTCATAGATAAAACTGGTTAATTTATCTTGGCTTTACATGCAAGGGTAGAAATACGGTTAGATTATATACTTAGAAATTGAAAAAAATTGCCTGTTGTCGATGTGGTAAGCGCTTCATAAAAGTGCAATCAATATTACAGTATCTATCAATTTACCTGAAATTTTAGAGGTATTTCATGAAAGCAGTGATTTTGGCGGGGGGACTTGGGACACGTTTAAGTGAAGAAACAAGTATAAAACCGAAGCCAATGGTAGAAATCGGGGGCAAGCCAGTTTTATGGCACATTATGAAAATCTATTCTGCTCACGGCATCAATGATTTTATAATTTGCTGTGGTTATAAAGGGTATGTTATAAAAGAGTATTTTGCTAATTATTTTTTGCACATGTCAGATGTAACATTTGATATGCGTTTTAACCAAATGAATGTACATGCTGGTAATGCAGAACCTTGGCGTGTCACCTTGGTTAATACAGGCGACAATACTATGACGGGTGGAAGATTAAAACGAGTTCGCGAACATGTTGGTAACGAAACTTTTTGTTTTACCTACGGTGACGGTGTTAGCGATGTAAATATTACAGAATTGGTTAAATTCCATAAAGAGCAAAAAACTTTAGGCACACTAACTGCGGTTCAACCACCAGGACGTTTTGGTGCAATTGTACTTGGACAAGAACAAACAAAAATTTCGAGCTTCCGTGAGAAACCAGAAGGTGATGGAGCTTGGATTAATGGTGGATATTTTGTATTAGAACCAGAGGTTATTGACTTAATTACAGACGACACAACAGTTTGGGAGCAAGAACCTTTAGAAAAGTTAGCCGAGAAAGAGCAACTTTCTGCTTTCAAGCATAATGGTTTCTGGCAACCTATGGATACTTTACGCGACCGCAACTACCTCGAAGATTTATGGAATAAAAACAAGGCGCCTTGGAAAGCCTGGTAAGGAATTGAGTGCTGAGTGCTGAGTTTTGAGTGCTGAGTTCTGAGTTCTGAGTTCTGAGCTATAAAATATAGAATCTGCAATAAAACTCCTAACTTCTAACTCATAACTCCTAACTTCTAACTTCTAACTCCTAACTCCTAACTCCTAACTTTTTCACTTTATTTTAGTTACAGGGTTATTATATCAATGTACGATTTTGCTATTATCGGTGGGGGCATTGTCGGTCTTTCTACCGCAATGACTTTAGGGAAACGTTATCCCGATGCTCAAATTTTGGTTCTTGAGAAAGAAGGCGCCTGGGCATTTCACCAAACAGGAAACAATAGCGGTGTTATTCACTCTGGTGTCTACTACAAACCAGGAAGTTTCAAAGCTAAGTTTTGTCGCGATGGCGCCACTTCAATGGTGCAATTCTGCCAAGAACATAATATCGAACACGAGGTTTGTGGTAAAGTCATAGTTGCTACAAATGAACAAGAACTGCCTCGTCTCGAAAACCTCTACAACCGTGGTTTAGAAAATGGTATTAAGGTAAAGCGAATTACCCCAGAAGAAGTTAAAGAAGTTGAGCCTCATGTTAAGAGTGTCGGCGGAATTCGTGTTTACTCTACGGGTATAGTAAACTACAAGCAAGTTTGTTTAAAGTACGCAGAAATCATCCAAAAGCAAGGTGGAGATTTGCGACTTAATACAAAGGTGTTACGGATTGTACCAAGTGGTAAAAATCAGGTACTTGAAACTAACAACGGAAACTTTGAAACAAAGTTTGTAATTAATTGTGCGGGGTTACATAGTGACCGTATCGCAAAACTCAATAATGTTGACCCGAAAGCGAAAATAGTACCTTTTCGTGGTGAATATTATGAACTTGTTCCAGAAAAGCGGTATTTAGTCAAGACTTTAATTTATCCCGTCCCAAATCCAGATTTTCCGTTTTTGGGTGTACACTTTACACGTATGATTGACAACAGTGTTCACGCAGGACCGAACGCAGTTCTTAGTCTCAAGCGCGAAGGTTACACCAAAACTGACTTTGATTTAAGAGATTTTGCTGAAGTCATGACTTATCCAGGTTTCTGGAAACTTGCAGCAAAACATGCTGATGAGGGTATTAAAGAAATCATTCGTTCTTTTAGTAAAGCAGCGTTTGTAAAAAGCTTACAGCAACTTATTCCTGAAGTTCAGGCTGCTGACGTAATTCCAACTCATGCAGGTGTACGCGCACAAGCATTAATGGATGACGGCAAACTGGTCGATGACTTTTTGATTATTCACGGTCAAAACAGCATTAATGTATGTAACGCTCCTTCACCTGCTGCTACATCTTCGCTCGAAATTGGAAAAGCAATTGTTGCTCAAATTCCCGAACAGTCTCATCTAACTTGTTCTGTCACAGCATAAACATTTATTACTCTTACTACTAATAAGGAATCAACCTAACATGAAAGTACTTGTAACAGGCACCGAAGGTTATTTAGGGTCTTTACTTCCTGCTTTACTTCATGAACGTGGACACGAAGTTCTCGGAGTAGATACTGGCTACTACAAAGTTG
Source organism: Calothrix sp. PCC 7716 (assembly GCF_019977735.1). GTDB lineage: Bacteria > Cyanobacteriota > Cyanobacteriia > Cyanobacteriales > Nostocaceae > Dulcicalothrix. Next base: position 10,893,674 of record NZ_AP025018.1, read on the forward strand.
GCTGGTTATATAACGGTACAGAAATTACCGCTAAAACTCTTAACAAAGATATTCGCCATATTACCGCCGAAGATTTAGAAGGGGTTGAAGCAATCGTTCACATGGCAGAACTGTCGAATGACCCAGCAGGTCAACTTGCACCTAACATAACTTACGATATTAACCATAAAGGCTCGGTACGTCTCGCCAAGTTGGCAAAAGATGCTGGCATTCGCCGTTTTGTTTACATGTCTTCATGTAGTGTTTACGGAGTAGCGACAGCAGGAGATGTAACCGAAGAGTCCCCAGTTAATCCTCAAACTGCTTATGCTGAGTGCAAAACTTTAGTTGAGCGTGATTTGGCGCCTATGGCATCAGATGACTTTTCGCCAACATTCATGCGAAATGCAACAGCTTTCGGCGCCTCACCTCGGATGCGGTTTGATATTGTATTGAATAACTTGTCAGGACTGGCATGGACAACAAAAGAAATTAAAATGACCAGTGATGGTACTCCTTGGCGCCCACTTGTTCATGCTCTTGATATTTGTAAAGCGATTGTTTGCGCGTTAGAAGCACCTCGCGATATTGTTCACAACCAAATATTTAATGTTGGTGATACCTCTAACAATTACCGCGTTAAAGAAATTGCTGAAATAATCGCTGATGTCTTTAAAGGTTGTAAATTGAGCTTTGGTGATAATGGCGCCGATAATCGTAGCTACCGTGTGTCGTTTGAGAAAATTAATACTGTTTTACCTGGTTTCAAATGCGATTGGAATGCTCAACGTGGCGCCGAACAATTATACGATTTATTTCAACGTATTGACATGACCGAAGAAACCTTTACTTCGAGAGGTTTTACTAGATTAAAACAGCTAGAGTATCTAATTCGGACTGCTCAAATTGACCAAGACTTTTTCTGGGCAAAAAAAAGCTAATTTCATTCGTTCGTAACACAGTTGCAATAAGTTAGTAGGTGGGGCTATGCCCTACTTACTAAATATATATATAATCTAAACTCTATGAATCAAAAATTACTGACTATCGCTATTCCCACTTACAACCGCGCGCAATTGTTAGATAGACAAATTGCTTGGCTGATTGAAGCTATTAAAGGATTTGAAACAGATTGCGAAATTTTAATTTCTGATAACTGCTCTACAGATAATACCCCGGAAATTGTAAAGAAATGGCAAAGTCAAGTTAGTAATACCACCTTTCGATATAATAGGAATACAGAGAATTTAGGAGTAATAAAAAACATTAACTATTGTTTAAAAACTGCTACGACTAAGTACGTTTGGGCAATTGGTGATGATGACCCAATTCAAACTCGTGCTGTTAGCTACGTTTTGAAAAAAGTCAAAGAAAAAGAAGATATTTCGCTTATATTTTTAAATTTCTCTGGACGCAATCAAATTACTGGTGAAGATGTTCATCCACCCACGATTGTTGGAAATCGCTGGTTTGATGCGGGAGCGGATGATGGTAACAGTGATAGCAAAGCAATTTATCAGCATTGCTTCGAGAAAAGCATCGGCGCCGTAATTTTTCTAACAGCAACAATTTATAAAACGCAGCTTGTCAAAGAAGCGCTTAATTATTGGCAAGAAGCAGAAAATAACTGGATATTTTTAGCTTATTTCGCTGGTTACTGTGCTGCACGTGGCAGAATTATCGTTACTAAAGACAACTTTATGGAATGCGTTGTTGGTGTCAGCTATTGGCAAAAAGAGACAAAATCAGCACTATTAATGCAGTACAAACATACGCCAGAAGTAATTATCAAGTTAGAGGAAACGGGATATTCCAAACAGTTCTGCCGAAGAATGATTTTGCACTCTTTTAGAGAAGCAAATTTAAAAGTACTGTTAGGCGCCTTACGTAGATGGCCTCTCTACACGCTTCAAACAGTGATTCCTTTTTGGCGTTTAGTTGCAGTATCATCACTATATTTAATGAAGCTTAACACACAAGTTGAAAAAACTTTACATCCAATAGAAACCGGGTTTCTTTAAGCTATAGGAATATTATGCTAAAGGCGATTACACATAAACTTACAGAATTAAAATCAGAATTAGCTTACAGAGTTGCCCTCTCAAATCATGCACCTAATTTACCTACTTTAGAAGAAAAATATGCTCGCATCGTCAAGACATTAAAAACTGAAGGAGCATGTTTAACTTCACTGTCTGAATTAGAACTTGCATCATCCGATGACTTGCTTCGCGCATCAGAGCAATATTTAGCTACGATGACTCAGCCAAAATTAACCAGTAAGGGTCAGAAATTACCACAAATCTACACTGTTACAGATATTCCAGAGTTTTCGCGCTGGGGTAACGAACGCTTATTAGTTGATATTATAGAAAACTATATTGGTCTACCAGTAGCATTTCAGGGTGTACACTTACGCAAAGATTTTCCTAACTCTAACCAGTTTGGAACCGCGTTGTGGCATAAAGACTCTGAAGACCGTCGTATTATTAAAGCTTTTGTATATTTACAGGACGTAGAACCAGAACATGGGCCATTTGAATATGTCCCTTTAAATTTGACTAGCCTATATAGCTTAGACTACTACAAGATTTATTATCAACTATGGCGGTCAGGCTACTTGGGTATTGATGATAAAACACTTTTATCGATTATTCCTAAGTCAGCATGGAAATCTTGCCCTGGTAAAGCAGGTACAGTTTTACTAGCAGATACAAAAGCAATTCTTCATCACGGTACGGCACGCTCGATAGAACGCTCGGCGCTCTTTTACGTTTATACTGCCAATTCTCCCAAAAATCCTCAAGATTGTACCCAATATTGGGACGATACTTTTGTGAAACCTAAACCTAGAAACCGGGTTTCTTGCTGATATATTGTAATAAAAACGACAATGAATGCGTAGAAACCCGGTTTCTAATAAATAAGTAGTTGTACTGAAGAACATATCACTTTAAGGTAATATTTTTTATGATTTTGAAAGAAACCGAACTACAAGGCGCCTTCGTTGTTGACTTAGAAGAAAAGCACGACCATCGTGGCTTTTTTGCTCGCACATTCTGTGGAAAAGAATTTGAACAGCATGGTTTGAAGCCTGTTGTTGCTCAGTGTAACTTATCCTACAACTATAAAAAAGGAACGTTACGGGGAATGCATTATCAAATTGCGCCAGCAGCAGAAACCAAGTTAATAAGGTGTACAAAAGGTTCTATCTACGATGTCATTATTGACATGCGTCCAGAGTCACCAACGTTTTTACAACATTTTGGCGTGGAACTAAGCGCAGATAACCGACGTGCATTATATGTTCCAGAAATGTTTGCTCATGGTTATCAAGCACTTACCGATGATGCAGAAGTTGTTTACCAAGTTGGAGAATTTTATACTCCAGGTTACGAACGCGGTTTACGTTACAATGACCCTTTTTTCAATATTCAATGGCCCCTCGAAGTTACTGAAATTTCTGAAAAAGATATGAATTGGCCTCTTTTACGCGCCACAGTTGTAGGTGGCACAGTTTAGTAATTTTTTACTGTTACCTTGTGGGGTAGTCTTGTGGGGTAGTCTTGTGGGGTGGTCTGTGGGGTAGTCTTGTGGGGTAGTCTTGTGGGGTAGTCTTGTGGGGTGGTCTGTGGGGTGGTCTTGTGGGGTGGGCATCCTTGCCCGCCACCCTTAACAGTTAATTACTAGAGTTCATGCAATAAACACAATATTAATTTCACAATAAACGGAGTAATTGAACATGATAATTATTGATACCGCATTAAAAGCACGTCAAGAAAGTGGTAATCCTGTCAAAGTCGCAATGATTGGCGCCGGATTTATGGGACGAGGAATAGCAAATCAAATCGCTAACTCAGTTCCAGGTATGGAATTAGTGGCAATTTCTAACCGTAATATTGATGCAGCCAAACGCGCGTATTCAGAAGCGGGAATTGAGAATTTTCAAACAGTAACAACTGTAACAGAATTAGAAGACACTATTGCACGTGGTGGATATGCAGTTACTGAAGACGCGATGTTATTGTGTCGTGCTGAAGGAATTGATGCGCTGATTGAAGTAACTGGCGCCGTCGAATTTGGCGCCCATATAGTTATGGAAGCAATAGCGAATCATAAACATGTGGTGATGATGAATGCGGAACTTGATGGAACTATTGGCGCCATTTTAAAAGTTTACGCTGATAAAGCTGGCGTTATCTTAACAGCTTGCGACGGGGATCAACCAGGAGTGCAATTAAATTTATACCGTTTTGTTAAAAGTATCGGCTTAACTCCTTTATTGTGCGGCAACATCAAAGGTTTACAAGACCCATATCGTAACCCAACCACTCAAGAAGCATTTGCGAAACGCTGGGGTCAAAAACCTAGCATGGTGACAAGCTTTGCTGATGGAACCAAAATTTCATTCGAGCAAGCTATTGTTGCTAATGCCACAGGAATGAAAGTTGCCAAGCGAGGAATGTTTGGTTATGACTTCACTGGTCACGTCGATGAAATGACGAATATGTATGATGTTGACCAACTCAAAGAATTGGGAGGCATCGTTGACTATGTTGTTGGCGCCAAACCTGGGCCAGGTGTATTTGTGTTTGGTTCACATGATGACCCAAAACAGCAACATTACTTAAACCTTTATAAATTGGGTGAGGGACCACTTTACAGTTTCTACACACCTTATCACCTTTGTCACTTTGAAGTTCCGCTCTCTGTTGCACGTGTTGTTCTTTTCGGTGACTATATATTGGCGCCGCAAGGAAAACCACTCGTTGATGTTGTTACCACCGCGAAAATTGACCTGAAAGCTGGTGAAACACTAGATGGTATAGGTTATTACATGACATACGGGCAGTGCGAAAATTCGGACATTACTCAACAGCAGAAACTATTACCAATGGGTTTAGCAGAAGGATGTCGTCTCAAGCGTGATATCGCGAAAGACCAAGTATTGACTTACGATGACGTGGAACTGCCCAGTGGTAGACTTTGTGACAAACTCCGTGCGGAACAAGATGCATATTTTGCTCCAATGAAAGCAATGGCAGCAGTTGGATAGTAATCTCACGTAATTCGCGTTGATTTTATGCAGTAATGGCAAATTTTTACATTTGGTAGTCCAAGTTTAAAATCTCTGTAAAAATATTGCAAAGAGCAGCCTCAAATACTTGAAGTACCCATATGATAATTAAACAGCTATTTACTGAACGTGTATTGGGATAACGTGGGTTGGGTTACGCGAAGCGCGTAACCCAACACAAACCTACAACTCTATCTTTATTAAAAGCTTGTATAAAACCAGGAAAGTTGATGCCTGTACTAAAACATGTAAAATTCTAAGTGATAAATTTATTGAATCTTTACAAGGCATTTATTAAATATAGTATTTAATATTGTATACAAAAAATGCTTTAGTAATCTCAATTAATCAATTAGATGTATAAAAGTGCTATCAAATTATATTATTTCAAATTTGGTGATATTAATTAAAACAAAAATTATACAAATATCAGGGAAACATTATGAAAATTGCTCTTGTCCATGACTACTTAACCCAGTGCGGTGGGGCAGAGCGTGTGTTTGAGTTACTGTGTAAACGCTATCCAGAAGCAGATATTTTTACTTCTGTATACGACCGCGAACAAACGATAGACCTGGGTTCTAGAGTTGTTAATACGACTTTTGTACAAAATATTCCCGGCGCCACTAAATACTTTCGACTTATGGCGCCTTTATATTTCCCAGCATTTCGTTCTTTAGATTTAGAAGCATACGACTTAATTATTAGTAGTAGTACAAGTTTTGCAAAAGCAGTTCGTAAAAGACCAGGAGCGCGTCATGTTTGCTTTTGCCATAACGTCACCAGATTTTTGTGGGATACCGAAACTTATTTACGTGAGTATGGTGATTATCGGTATTTTGCCCCAATAATCGAACAAATTTTTGATATGATGCGTCGTGTTGACTTGACATACGCACAAGAACCAGACCTTTATATAGCTAATTCGAGTGTAGTAGCTCGTCGAATTCAAAGCATCTACGGAAAAAGAGCAATAGTCATCAACTATCCAATCGATACAGGCAAATTTCTGTTCTCGAATAGTAAAGATGATTACTATCTTGCTTCAGCCAGGATGATTAGCTATAAACGCCTTGATATAATAGTCGAAGCTTTTAACTGGTTAGGATGGCGCCTGTTGATATCAGGCAACGGTCCAGAACGGGAGAGGTTAAAATCGAAAGCACTCTCGAATATCGAGTTTGTCGGACACGTTAGCGATTTACAACGCACTCAGTTGTTTGCCAACGCAAAATCGGTTATCGTTGCAGCATTAGAGGATTATGGATTAGTTCCAGTCGAAGCGAATGCTAGCGGAACCCCTGTAATTGCTTTTGGTGCTGGTGGAGTATTAGATACTCAAGTACCAGGTAAAACAGGCGTATTCTTTAAACGGCAAACGCCAGAGTCCTTACAAACAGCGCTTTTAGAATCCAGGGAAATCTATTGGGACTACGAAGATATCCGTGAACACGCGGTGTCTAATTTTTCAGAACAAGCGTTTTTTAGCAAGGTCGAAAAAGTTATCGACCAAGCATGTTCGTATCAATTATCTAATTGTATTTAATTGATTTGTTCGCTGAGGGGAAGCAAACGTGATACAGACCACAGTTAATCCAATTTTCAATTCACCACCTCCTGACAATAATGACCCAGGATATGGGCAATTGTTGGCGGTTTTAATCCGCAGACTTCCTTGGTTTTTAGCGGTGTTTTTATCATCGCTAGCCATTACTGCTTTTATTACCAAAAACGCATCACCTACTTTTAAAAGTTCGATGCAATTTTTGGTCGAACCAAACTATCAAGGAAAAACGCCACAAGGTGGTGGCGCACAAACACAAGAAAACCAATTTACAGACCCTAGTGTTCAGGTAGACACGGCAACACAGCTTAATTTAATGCGAAATTCCGAGCATATTGAAAAAGCTGTGAAAGAATTAGACCGTGAATATCCGGGTATTACTATTGGTGATATTAGAAAAGCTTTAGTGCTTTCTCAAGTCAAGGAAAAAGACGATAACCAAGCCACGAAAATTTTTCAGATAGAATACACTGATAAAGATAAAATTAAAACACAGCGCGTTTTAGAAGTGCTGCAAAAAGTTTATCTTGATTATAATAAAGAGCAGCAAAAAGACCGTTTGAAGAGAGGTTTAAAAGTAATCAACGAACAGTTAGAAAAAGTCCGTAAAGAACTAGCTGATTCAGAAACCAGGCTTTTAAGGTTCCGCAAAACTCAAAATTTGACTGACCCAGAATCTGAAGTCAAAACCCTAGAACAATCTCTAACAAGTATTCAACAAGATGGACGTAACATTCGCGCGCAGTATCAAGAAGCTGTTGCGCGTTACGAGTCTTTGCAACAACAACTCAAGCGGACACCTCAAAACGCTCTTGTTTCTGCGCGGTTGAGTCAGTCTACTCGTTATCAAGCAATGCTAAACGAAATACAAAAAACCGATTTAGCACTTGCAAAAGAGCGACTAGTATATACAGATGAAGCTCCAAACGTTAGAAAACTAATTGAGCAAAGGCAACAACAACAGCAGCTTTTACAGCAAGAGGTTGGCTCAACTTTAGGAGGAAACGCTTCGGCAGTTAACCTTGATCCACAAAATCTTCGCTCTCAAGGTAACGACAGTCAAATAGACTTAAACTTAGCATCTAAATTAGTTGAATCTCAAACGGATATACTAGGTTTACAAGCGCGTTATCAAAGCCTTGGTGAAAAAGAGCAGCAATTACGTAACGATTTAAAGCGGTTCCCAGCACTTTTAGCTGAATACAACCGTTTGCAACCCCTAGTACAACTGAACCGTGAACGTTACAACCAACTTTTAAAAGCCGAACAGCAAGTGCGGCAAGAGCTTGATAAAGGTCAATTTGACTGGAAAGTAGTAGAGAAACCACAACTAGGCGCCTTTATGGGTCCGTTCATGCAACAAAATTTATTGTTGGGTGGAGTTGTCGGATTAATTTTAGGAGGAATTGCGGCAGCAGTTCGTGAAGCTTCTGATGATTCGGTACATACAACAGCCGAATTAGAAAAACAAATTGCATTACCTTTATTAGGTACAACACCCAAGCTTCCACCAGCCAAGAACAGAGAATCTGTTATTAAACTGCCTTTTGGTAAACCAGAAGTTTTGTCACCTTGGACAATTCAAGTATTACAATCACCTCCACGCTGGGAATCGTTAGATTTAATATTCAAGAATATCGAACTTTTGAACACCGTTGCAGCACTTAAATCATTGATGGTAACTTCAGCGTTACCCGATGATGGAAAGTCAGCACTGTCATTAGGCTTGGCAATGAGCGCCGCGCGTTTGCACAAACGAGTATTATTAATAGACGCGAATTTGCGCGAGCCAACATTACACAAACAGCTTAATTTACCCAACGAGCAAGGACTTTCAAGTTTACTTGCAAGCGACGTAGACTTACCATCGCAAATCAGCATCCAAACATCAGGTTCATCGTACATTGATATTTTAACCGCAGGTCCTCTTCCAGCAGACCCAGCTCACCTTTTAAGTTCACCTCGAATGAAACAATTAATGGCAGCATTTGAGGCAAACTACGACTTAGTACTTGTTGACGCACCACCAGTATTGGGGTTAGTCGATGCTTTACTAGCTGGTTCAGCCTGTCGCAGCACCGTTATGGTAGCAAGTATCGGTCGAGTCACTCGTACTCAACTTACCCAAGCAACAGCAATGTTGAACAGATTGAACTTGATTGGGGTTGTCGCAAATGGTGTATCGAGTACCGCAGCTACATACATTCCATATGCCACTCAACAACAGCAACGTTTAGCTTTAAAACCGGGCGAAGACAATTAAACAAAAGCAAACAAAATATTTTATACAAATGTAGAGACGTGACATGTCGCGTCTTTCTTATTTTTATAAAAAAATAAACCCGGTTTCTGAATATTAAAAAATAACCAGAAAAGACATATTTGATATAGCATTGTAAATACCTGCTTAAATTGCTATATGGGCAACTAATATTTAAATGTTAAATATTATTTTGCTGTGCTAGAATAAAATAATTACTTAAAAAATATAATCAAGTTAAAATGCAGTTCATAATAGCTTAATAAATGAGGCGAAAAAGCACTATATATTTAAAGAATAAATAAAGAATTGATTTGTGATCTAGTTATCTTTACGGATTATTATATGCTAGAGATTAAATCTACTCAAAAAAAATAAGAGCAGACTGACTGTAATTATCTGAAATTTTTGTATTTGCATTTTATACATACTTATTCGATATATATCTATTTATAAAATGCTTTAATAATGTGGTTCTAAGAGGTTGTTTTAATCATCTCCCACTTTAGCACCTGTGGTTTTTGGTAGTTTCTCAGTTTGCACTATAAATGCAACTGGCGCCTCGTTGGCACCACTTGCCTTATCACAACAACCTACCACGATTAAAGAAAATCGTTATGACAATATCTACTATTCGGAACTTAGAAAATAGTCTCACCGAACCTAGTCTTGAGCAACAGAATAACTCACCTTACTGCACACTTACTTGGCGCCGTGGTAAGTTACTAGTTAGACCTGTTGGACAACAAAAACAGCCGTACTTGCCAGCGACGGATAACAAAGAAACTTTAGTTAAGTGTCTTGAACACTCCCCTATAAATTTAGTATTGATAGATCCAGAACTGGGTTTTTCAAAGGTAAAATTCTGGGCGGATGCAACGAGTGCTGTAGGCAAATCTATATACTTAAGTATCCCATCACTTAAAACACCAAAGCAAAACACTTGGCAATGGTGTCAAGTTATTATTAACTCGATTATCGCGTTCGTTCTTGTAATACTGTTGAGTCCGGTTGCACTAGGACTAACTATATTAATACGTATTTATTCACCTGGTTCCTTATTTATACGTGAGTGGTATGTTGGGAAGCGAGGCAAATTATTTCAAGTCGTTAAGTTCCGTACAACTGCTATCAATAAAAATGTAGTTGACGATTTCTGTTACCAAAAGAATTTAGTTAATAAATTAAACGCAAATTATACATTCATTGGTAACTTAATGCGTAAATATGGATTAGATAATACACCGTTATTGTTAAACTTATTGCGTGGTGAAATTCATTTGTTTGGGCGCCAGTGTATTAAGTTAGAAGATGCCGTTAAATTCAATCCAGAAAAATTAAGACAACTTAACAAAACTCCAGGAGTTGCAGGTTTGTGGCAAACCGCATCAAAATCAGAACTACTGCATTTAGATAGCCAACCTCTATAAATGAAATCAAGGTACTTAGTGTAAACTATTGCCTTGATTTAATGAAAATCTTGCATCCGAATAGGAATAGTGCATCGAATTTTGAGAATAATTATTAAATTTATGAATAACCAAGCATCTAAATCGAAACGAAGTAAGTTAAATATTTGGTTTAAAGCTAGTAAATTTTGGCAAAATAACTATTTAATATTGCGTGAGTTTAAGCATTTTCGCAAAATAGCAATTTTAGCCGTAGTTTGTTCTTTTTGTGCGGCATTAATGGAAGGGTTAGGAATTGGATTACTTGTATCTTTTTTACAAACATTATTGCCAAACTCTCAACCCTTACAAACTGGACTAGGATGGTTTGACGATTCAATTTTAGGACTTCACGAATCGCCAACTAATAGATTAATTAGAATATGTATACTGATTGCATTAAGTACCTGGATGCGGGCAGGATTCAATTATTTAACAGCAATATATACTGAATTTGCACAGCTAATGCTTGCTGACCGCTTACGCAAACAAATTTTTGAGCAGTTGCAAGCATTTCCACTTGGTTATTTTAGTAAAACCCGTTCGGGCGAACTAATTAATGTACTGACCGCAGAAATTGAAAAAATTAGAACTGGCTTTAGTAGTGCTTCGTTTTTGATGACTAGAGCCATGACGTTAGCAATATATGCGCTGTCGATACTATGGATATCGTGGCAGATGACAATTACTTCAATACTTTTATTTAGCTTAATTGCTGTTGGCTTATCAACGATGAATCGCCGCGTTAGAGAGTTAAGCTTTGAAACATCTGCCGCTAGTGGTAGGTTTACATCAAGAGCAGTAGAATTTATTAATGGAATTCGGACTGTTCACGCATTTGCAACTCATAATATTGAGCGCAAACGATTTTATAAAACCAGTGATGATGTAGTTGATGCTGGCAAAAAAATTACCCTTGCTTGGTCGATGGTCAAACCCGTTGCCGATGGAGTTGCTAGTACTGTTTTGGTTGGACTAATTATTTTAGGCTACACACAATTTGTTGTACCAGGAATTATTCCAGTTTCTGGTTTACTCGGGTTTTTATTTGTATTAGCGCGTTTAGTTCCTAACGTTCAAGATATCAATGGAACCCTAGCATATTTAAGTACTTTGCACGGTACAACAGAAACTGTAAAGAACTTAATTAGAACAGATGATAAAGTTTATTTTCAAAATGGTTCAATTGAGTTTAAAGGATTAAAGCATTCGATTGATTTTGTTTCTGTAGATTTTGGCTACGATTCAGAAAATCGAGTATTGCATAATATTAAATTATCCATCGAACGAGGAAAAACAACGGCATTAGTAGGAGGTTCGGGTGCAGGTAAAACCACATTAGCCGATTTAATCCCGCGCTTCTATGACCCAAATGAGGGTCAGCTTTTTATTGATGGAATTGACATCCGATTGTTTGAAATTAACTCATTGCGTAGCAAAATTGCTGTAGTTAGTCAAGATACGTTTATTTTTAACGCGACCGTTTGGGAGAATATTGCATATGGAACACTAAACGCAACTGAAACACAAATTAAAGAAGCTGCTCGACAGGCAAATGCATTAGAATTCATTGAGAAAATGCCTCAAGGTTTCGACACTCAATTAGGAGACAGAGGTGTAAATATATCTGGAGGACAACGGCAACGTCTTGCAATTGCGCGTGCATTGTTACGTAACCCAGAGATTTTGATATTAGATGAAGCCACCAGTGCATTAGATGCTGTTTCCGAACGACTTATTCAAGAATCTTTAGAACAGCTTTCTGTGGGTCGAACTGTAATTGCCATTGCCCATCGACTTTCAACAATTGCTTCTTCAGATAAAGTTGTAGTTATGGAAAAGGGACGTATTGTAGAGCAAGGACGATATCAAGAATTGCTAGAACAGCAGGGTGCATTATGGAAATATCACAAAATGCAGCATGAGATAGGTACAATCGGCTAATCTCTGCTTAGTGTAGTAATTTAGGGAATCTAAGTTTATATATGTCTAATTTTTACCAAAGAGTTTATTTTTATATTGGTCCAGACCTAGATTTATCTAGTTCTGGTGGATATATGGGTTATCCGCACTTATTGATAGCTTTAGCAGAAGGATTAAAAACACTAGGTTTAGAAGTTTATACTAATCGTTCATATTGGCGCCTAGCTCCAGACTCAGAGCAATATTTATTTAATCACAATCCTGAGATTAGTCCTAATGATTGTTCGATAGTAGTATTTGGTGATGTATTTAATGACAACTTAACTACACCAGAAGAATTATTTAATCCAAATCGTAAATACACTACAGTATTACTTGAAGACGGTGATGGTTGTGTGACTTTTTCATTTAAACCTGAATATCGAAAAGCTGATTTTGTATTTAAAGCTCACTTTAATAGCAAATTAAAGTTTCCATCCAATGTATATCCTTGGGCTTTTGGGCTATCAGAAAGAATCATCGAAGCAACTAGCAATACTAAAAATTTTCAAGACAAAACAAACACATTACTTGTTAACTATAGACACAAGCAATTTGCTCATTCAGTCCGAAAAACAGTTGATAAAGAACTGCTAGATAAAATGGAGAAGTTCATATCTTTAGATAGATTTATTGATAACACTCCTCCTACAAATGCTTACGACTATTGGCAGTGGAACCGAACCGGAGGACGACACTCTTCATCTTATTATCAAAGGTTAAAAGATTCTGCTGCATGTGCTGCCTTTGGTGGTTTTTTCGTTCCTGCATTTCCGAAAAATCAAGCAAGTATAATCACCCGTGTATTTAAGGCTGTTTATAGCAAATTCGGCTTAAAGTCTAATCGCATTATTCAGTGGGATAGCTGGCGTTTATGGGAATCACTTGCTAGTGGTTGTGCAACATTTCACGTTGACTTTGAGAAATATGGGTGTCAATTACCAGTAATGCCAGAAAACTGGCGCCATTACATAGGCATTGACTTAGATAACATAGACAAAAGCATATCTCGAATTCGAGATGAACCAGAAATACTAGAAAAAGTATCGATACAAGGAAAACTTTGGGCACTAGAACATTACAGCCCAGTTGCAACAGCTAAACGTTTTCTAAAAAGTGTTGATCATCCTTATGCAAAAAATTATACTGAACATAACGTTGCTGTTCATCAATATGAATAATTTAGGATTAAAATTAAAATGCTGGAAAACTCGTATCAACAACCTTTAGTTAGCGTAATTACTCCCACTTATAACCGACCAGAATATCTAAAGCAAGCGCTAACAAGTGCCGTCAATCAAACATATCGCAATATTGAAATAATTGTCTCCGACAACTGTAGTCCACAAGACCCCCAAGCAATCGTCGAGTCATTCAACGACCCTAGAATTCGTTATTATCGTAACTCCAGTAATTTAGGAATGCTGGTAAATACAATTCAGACTTTCAAGTACGCACGCGGCAAGTATGTTGCGAGCTTGCTTGATGATGATATGTGGGAACCGGATTTTTTAGCAAAACTAGTTCCTATACTTGAAGAAAACTCAGATTTAGCTTTAGCTTTCTGCGACCACTATATGATGAATGCTGCGGGCGAAATTGATATGGCTGCAACCGAAAAAAGTACGCACGCTTACAAACGTCATAATCTCCAGGAAGGAATATACCAGCCTTTCGCTTTACACGCATTAATTAATCAATCAGCTTGCCCTGCGATTGCCGCAGTAGTCAGAAAAGAAATTGTGAATTGGGATGAGTTTACAAATGAAATCGCAGGAATGTGGGATGTATATCTAGCTTACATATGTTGTCGTGATGGAAAAGGAGCTTATTATTACCCAGAACGATTAACCCGCTACCGTGAACACGAACAAACTGACACAATGCAAAGTGGGAGTCGCAATGCGGAAGCTAAAATCCGTAAAGCCAGGTCAGAAATTTTTTGTTACGGTAGATTTCTTCAAGACCAAAGTCTAGCTGAGTTTCATCCATATTTTAAGCAAAAATGGTTACATGCTCACACGACTTTAGGCATTGGCTTGATGCGAATTCAACAAGTTAAACAAGCACGCACATACTTTTGGCAGGCTTTAACTCAACAAAAGTTTAATTTACGCACTTTGGCTGCACTTGGTCTCAGTTACCTACCACAAAAATTAAACAAACCCAAAAATTTAGCTGGCATTGCCCGCTGAGGAGGAAGCTCAAATGAAAATCACAGTTGTTGTTCCTACATATCGCCGTCCTCAAGATTTAAAACGTTGTTTAGAGGCATTGCAACAACTTTCGCGGCACCCTGATCAAGTTTTAGTGGTGGTGCGTGACACAGATGCATCGACATGGACATTTCTTGAAAGCTTCGATTCTGGCTTACCACTAAGTGTTTTGACTATAAAGGTTACAGGGGTAGTAGCAGCAATGAATTTAGGGCTTGATGCTGCTTTTGGTGACATAATTGCCTTCACAGATGATGACGCAGCACCTCACACTGACTGGCTTGAACGCATTGAAGCAACATTTCTTTCAGATAGCCGTATTGGAGCAGTTGGTGGGCGAGATTTTACTTACTATGGCTCAGTTCTAAAAGATTTTAGTAGTCATCCAGGTGCCAACGATATTGTTGGACGGTTACAGTGGTTCGGACGAGTAATTGGTAATCATCACATCGGTGAGGGTACACCTCGCGAGGTTGATGTTCTTAAGGGAGTAAATGTTAGTTATCGCGCTAACGCGATTCATAAATTACGCTTTGATGAACGAATGAAAGGTACAGGCGCCCAAGTACACTTTGAGTTAGCGTTCTGTTTGGCATTAAAACGAGCAGGTTGGAAGCTGATATATGACCCTTTAATAGCGGTAGACCACTTTCCGGCGCAGCGGTTTGATGAAGACCAACGAAACAGTTTTAATAAGATTGCTGCCATTAATTTGGCACACAACGAAACCCTAGCTCTACTTGAACATTTACCACTCATTAGAAGATGGATATATCTTTTGTGGGCAGTGCTAATAGGAACAAGAGATGCGTATGGAATAGTGCAAGTTATAAGGTTCTTTACTCTAGAAAAAACCATAGCATTAGAGAAATTCCTAGCCTCAATGAAAGGACGATGGCAGGGTTGGCAAACGTGGCTAGAGCGCGACCTTTTTAATGAAACTCAGTCTAAAACTTTGAGTATGGGTGATTTGGAATGAACACTAACCAATCGTTATTATCTTATCCTTACCAACAAAATGCTCCTAAAGAAAATTCATCATTGTTTGCATGGCTTGCCATTGGTTCATTAATACTGTTTACTATAGTTTGCTATTTCGGCGCTGCGAGCTTATTAAGACAAGCTTTTCCGGCGTTTTCCTTTTTTGTGGGTCTTTTTCTTTACTTTCGATACCCAGCACTTTACATTGGTTTTAATTGGTGGATATGGTTTCTTATTCCTATAATTAGGCGCCTAATTGATTTTAAAGTTGGTTGGGACACCAACGGCTTTATTTTAATTACGCCATATTTAGTAACATTAATTACGTTTTGGACATTTGTAAAGGAATTGCCCAGGTCACTACGCATAGGTGGCTTTCCCTTTGTTATAGCAATAATGTCAGTATTTTATGGAATGGCAGTTGGATTAATAAGTTACGATAGAGTAGTAGTATTTCGTACAGCACTCGACTGGTTGGCGCCAGTTCTTTATGGGTTCCATGTATTTGTAAAGTGGCGTGATTATCCTTCATACCGCAAAAATATTCAAAAAGTATTTCTTTGGTGTGTACTAATAACTGGCGCATATGGAATATATCAATATTTAGTGGCGCCTGAGTGGGATAAATTTTGGTTAATTCAAACCAAACTAAATTCGATGGGAAATCCCAAACCACTAGGAATTCGTGTTTGGAGTACTATGCACTCTCCAGGCCCATTTGCGAATATAATTATGGTGGGTTTATTAATATTGCTTAATAACGTCCGCCCGATTGGTTTTGCTGCATCAATTGTAGGCTACATAGCATTTCTACTAACTGTTGTACGTTCAGCATGGGGCGGTTGGATAGTTGGAGTAGTTAGTTTAATAACAAATCTTAGACCCAAGTTACAAATACGACTTGTAGTCACAGCAATTATACTTGTGCTTTGCGTAGTACCGCTAGCAACAATTGAACCATTTGGGAAAGTAATTACCGAACGTATAGAATCTATAAATAACCTTGAAAAAGACCAAAGTTTTAACGACCGCTCAAATACTTACGACCGTAAATTAGGTATTGCATTGTCTTCTGTACTTGGGCAAGGAATTGGTGGTACATGGATAGTAGATAAAGATGGTAAGTTAGTCAATATCGTTCTCGATAGTGGTATTTTAGATACTTTTTTTGCACTCGGTTGGTTTGGCGGCATTCCATACCTAGGCGCCATGATATTCATTTTATATAGCAGCTTTTTAGGTTCAGAAAGTCGTAATGATTCATTTGCTTGTACCGCACGTTCGATTAGTTTAGCAATATTTTTTCAAATGATTTTTAGTAGTTTAATGCTTGGACTATCGGGTATAACATTGTGGGGATTTATGGGAATAGCAATGGCAGCTAAGAAATATAACTCTTCACAGATTGCCAATAGTTTCCCGTATCAAAAATAAACTGTTCTGTATGATGTAGGGTGGGCAGTGCCCACCTTACAAATCACCTTTATGATGCCTTCATTGGCTGAATTTTCTTAGGCAACTGATACATAATCACTTTAGCTTTCGCATCTTCTTCGACAAAAACTAAATATTCACCATTAGCGCGACGGAATGCTCTAATACCATAAGGAATATCAATCCAACCGCTTTCATTTGCCACTTCTGGACCCGGCTTGAACTTAGTAACAAAAGTTCCAGTCGTTTTGTTATATACATATACTTCAGCCTGCTTAACTGTCACAAAAAATACGTAATCACCAGCTATATCCATCGAAGCTGTAAGAACTTCAGGATTAGCTTTGGTATCATAAGGAACGCCAATTCGCCAGCGTTCTTTGCGGTTTCCCTTACTCCAATTATCGTAGCGGATGATTTCGCTGCCAAATGCTTTGCCATCATCGTAAGCAGCAGGGTATTTTTCTGTGAAGCCAGACAAGTACATTGTATCGGTATCAGGAAAATACTGGATTCGACGAATATCTTTGATAATCTCTGGAGTCGCAAATTTTTTCATCGAACTGTAAGTGTAGATAGGATTTCCCTTGGCATCAAGACCTTGTAAAGGAAAATGGCGAATTCCTTCGGGTATCCGTAAAGTTTTCCACACGTCACCTTTGCTATCTACCCACCATCCACCTTTATAAGGATAATCACGCTTACTTGCATCAAACTCACCTTTATCAAAGGCGCCATTACCGTTTTTATCTTGCCATATCCAATCTCCAATTTGTGGTTGGTTAGGGGGCCAACTATCTGGCTTTACTTTTTCGTCTTGATTTGTAGGTGTTCCTTGAAACATCGCTGATGGAATAGCGACTTCACCATCTGTAGCAGAGTTGAAGCGATATGCATGGAGGAACCCGCCAAACATATCAGTATAGTAAATAAAAGGTTTACCTTGAATACGACGAAAAAATACTGAACCGTGGGCAACACGTAAGCGTATATCTTGAGGGTATTTGAAAGGATTTAAAGTATAACCTTGATAATTCCATTGCTTACCAGCAGACTTGCTATAATCCATCACGTAATGGTCATGAATTGTATACACATGTACGCCATCAAACTTTGGGTCAGCATCAGCGTTATCTACAAATGGTAAACCAACAACACGCCACTGCATGACACCCGACGGTGAAAATTTTCTGATGTCAGTACCAGTCTTAACTCGCTGTGTACTCTCACCTTGGTTGAAACCGCTACTGTTAACGTAGATATTTCCACTCGCATCAGCACCAACACCAGTAATTCCGTAAAACTTTAAATCTCCAATTTCTCCAGGTTTTCCTGCATAAACACCACCCGTCACTCCGAATGTACCAACTTTAACTGGTTGGTTTTTAATGTTATAAATTAAAATTTGCTGATTTTGACCATTATCTGCAATTAATAATCTATTTTGGTTATCTACCGCAATCGCATTAGCTTTGGGAACATTATTTATTACTTGCGGTAGAAGATCTCCTTGTTTTGTATAGCGTAATATATTGGAATTTGCACTCTTCGGATGTTGCATAATCCACAAAGTTTTACGCTGGTCAACCGCAATTTTGGTTGGACTCTTAGCTGCGAAACTACGAACTTCTTTTAATGTTTGTGTATCATACACACGTACTAAATTTTCATCGCGAATTGCTACGTATAATTCCGAGTCACTAACTGCTAATCCAGAAACTTCATTTTTCTCACTCACAATCAACATACTTTTATCCCAACCTTTACCGTTTGTAAATGGCGCCGGTTTTCCAGATAAATCGAAACGTCGCACACAAAACCAAGTAGTTTTAGGTGGAGGGTAATCATTATTTTTACCATCCACATGCCCTTGTCGCATCGCTACATACATGTATTTTTTATCGGCAGTAACAGCAATACCACCAGACCTTTCCCACCCATGTATATCTTCTGCTCTTGCAATGGCATCTCCATCTTTATAGACTCCAGCTTCCCTACCGCTTTCATCCCAAGGACTGTTTGTATAAACAGTACCATCTGGAGCAACATACATGTCTAGAACCTGGTTTTGCACCCACTTTTCACCACCACCAAAAGTGTTACCAATCCAAGAGGTTTTATAAGCCTTAGCTGATGTACCACCTGCTACCCAATAAAATGCGATTATTAATATAGCAACTAAGGCGCCAACTAAACCCGAATAAAACTTTGTGCTTTTGAAAATCCTACTTCTGTTATTTATTATCATTGTTCAGATTACTCTTGAATTCATTCAGCTTATTAAACGACTAGCATGATTATTGAAAACCAATTTATATTTTCTATTTTCAGCATAGACATTAATCACTAGATAATTAATTAACTATAAGTATATTCATGTATAAAATAATCATCTTAATGAAATTCATTTTTAGAATAGAGATATTTGTACGTAAATTAGCAAAAAGATTTGCTGCCCGTTCAAAGTTTACTAAAACTTTATATAGATAATACTAAAGCTTAAAATTAAATAATTTAAAATTACATTGGGTAAAGAATATTTTATGTAAAGTGGCTTTTGTTTTTTAATTGCGTTATAGGAATTATAGACGAAATACTTTTGGCTTATCTTCGTTCTGACATTAGAAAAGGATGATAAGTGCTAAAAAACCTGGTTCCTATAAAGTATAAAGTAGTACATGGTAGTGGAAATTAATCACTACTAATTAGCTGAAATATTTAATCTCACATTAATCTCACACTTAGGCTCTATTATGAAATTTTGTATAGTAACTCCATACGTTATTAAAGGTGATGGTCAAGGTCGGGTCAACTACGAAATTGTCTGGGAAGCTATTCGTCGCGGTCACGAAGTAACTTTAGTAGCGAGAAAAATAGCCCCAGAGCTTCAGGAACAAAGCTTAGTCAAGTTTATAAATTTTGATGTAGAGAAGTTTCCAACGGCATTAGTTAAAGAAATGATGTTTTCGAGTCAAAGTGCCGCATGGTTGTATAAACATCGTCACGAGTTTGACTTAGTACAAATTTGTGGTGCAGTAACTTCATTTCCTGCCGATGTAAACACCTCGCACTTTGTCCATACATCATGGCGCCGTTCTCATGTACATACTGCCCGTATGAATCTAAATTTTTATGGGCTTTATCATTGGGTTTATAGCACATGCAACGCTTACTGGGAAAAGCAAGCGTATCGAAAAGCGAAGGTATCGATTGCAGTATCAGACAAAGTTAAACAAGAATTAATCAATGACGTTGATATAGAAGCTAAACGCATTCGCGTCATTCATAATGGCGTTGATGTAAATGAATTTTTTCCTGGAGTTAGTGACCGTGAGCAACTTGGGTTGCCAGTTGAGAAAAATTTGGCACTTTTTGTAGGTGACATTCGCACAAATCGCAAAAACTTGGACACGGTATTGAAAGCTCTTGTCAGAGTACCCTCATTACATTTGGTTGTTTTAGGAGATACATCTGGTAGTCCGTATCCTAAAATCGCAGAAAATTTAGGGTTGAATGACCGTGTATATTTTGCTGGTTTCCGTCGCGATGTTGCCAAAATTATGAGAGCGGTCGATTTTTTTGTATTACCATCGCGGTATGAAGCATGTACTTTAGTATTGCTTGAGGCAATGGCATCAGGACTTCCTGTCATTACAGCAGCAAGTGCTGGAGGAGCAGAGCTAGTTACACCCGAATCTGGTTTTGTATTAGCAGACTCAGATGATGTAGAAACATTAGCGATTGCGCTTAATACTTTAGCTTTGGATACCGAACTTAGAACTAAAATGGGTGAAACTGCTCGTATAGTAGCTGAACAAAATACCTGGGAAAGTAAAGCACAGCATTACATCAACTTATTTGAACAATTCGTTAATGACGAACATTATCGTAATTGTTGTGATACATCACCTGTTGAACAGCGTATTATGCTAAAAGCCTAAAAGTAGACATTACAAAATAAAATCTTAGAAACCGGGTTTCTTTGTTTAAATCTGTGATAAAAAATCACGATTTGACGTAGAAACCCGGTTTCTTTAGATTGAGTTTATACATAATTTACATAGCATACAAAATTACTATTGTATTTAAGAATGTGTTTAAAATCTAATAGTTAGCAGCTAACAGTTAACAAAGCCATTTTGAGATTAGCTTATAGTTTATTTCGCTTATGAATGTGCATCATTATAAACCAGCAACTAGATTGACTTCAAATGTCGCTACACCTTGAAGTTAGTTTCTGTAAGTTCTCCACATATCGCTGATACACCCAACACGCACCGTCTATGAATCTATACCGATTTCTGCTGCATTCTTCTTGGGTTGCTATTGCCTTAGCTTTTTTGTTCCCCACATCAATTAAAAATGCTGAAGCTAAAACTGTAACAGCACAAAAAAGTAAAGTTGGGGAAATAGATAGGGATAATATAAAACTTAAAAAAGAAGAAATCAAACCTATCACACAAGAAGCAGCAAAACTAGGAGGAATAGTTTCTCTGTCTCCTGCTCCCTCTTCTCCTGATAACCTTTCTGTTCCCTCTACCCCTCCTCTACCTGCTTCACCCCCTGAGCTACTGTTTCCAAGTAAAGCAGAAGAAGTTCAAATTCGACAAAACCAAGCAATAACGCTGACTCAAGCATTAGAAATTGCGCGTCGAAACAATCCTCAACTGCAAACCTCGCTACTCGAACTTGAGCGCAGTCAAGCATCACTACGAGAGTCGCAAGCTGCACTGTATCCAACTATTGGTATAAACGGTAGCATTACAAACAGTAAATCTGCTAGTGACCAACTTTCTGTAGACTCAGGTGTGGCGCCTCCAGGTAGTGATAAAGCGAGAACTGCTTTTAACGGTAGAGCCGAAGTTAATTACAACATTTATACTTCAGGTCGCAGAGCAGCAAGCATTCGTCAAGCAGAAGAACAGCTAAGAATTGACGAGTTGAGTGTAGAAACGCGGTATCAAGAAATTAAGCTGCAAGTAACTAGTCGTTACTATGATTTACAAGCTGCTGACGAACAAGTTCGTATTAGTAGTGCAGCAACAGAAAACGCAAGTGCGAGTTTACGTGATGCTCAAGCACTTGAACGTGCGGGTGTTGGTACAAGGTTTGACGTACTGCGTTCGCAGGTAAATTTTGCCAATGCTCAACAAGATTTAGCAAACGCGCGTGCTAGACAGCAAATATCACAGCGGCAATTAGTTGCACTACTAAACATACCGCAAACACTCAATATAACTACTGCCGACCGAGTAGAAATAGCAGGGTTATGGAACCAAAAATTAGAACAAACAATAATTCAAGCGTTTCAAAACAGACCTGAGTTACAACAGCGTTTAGCAGAACGTAATATAGGTGAACAACGACGTAAATTTGCTTTAGGACAACTTGGTCCACAAGTTGCCTTAGTTGCCAGTTACGACGTATTAGACCAGTACAACGACAATGTTGGCGCCACAGATGGATACTCAGTAGGAGTACGTGCAAATTGGAACTTATTTGATGGAGGAGCAGCAAGAGCGCAAGCAGCACAAGCAAAAGCAAATATTGCTATAGCAGAAAGCAACTTTGCAAACCAACGTAACCAAATACGCTTTGAAGTCGAACAATACTATGCTCAATTACAATCAAATTTAGACAACGTGCAAACCGCAACAGCAGCAGTAGACCAAGCAGTTGAAGCACTACGACTCGCACGTTTACGCTTTCAAGCTGGTGTTGGTACTCAAACCGACGTTATCGCAGCAGAAAACGACCTCACGCGCGCACAAGGTAATCGCATCACTGCTATCTTAGACTACAACCGCGCGTTCGCAAACCTACAACGTTCCGTTTCCGCTAAAACCTAAAACCATATTTGTCATTCGTCCTTATTTGTCATTCTGAGCAAAGCGAAGAATCTTAAAAATTTCGAGACTTACGAGATGCTTCACTGCGTTCAGCATGACAATGAATTGATATTTTTCAATATAGCTGATGAGGTTATAAAATTACTTCAAGAGTTTTCAAGCTGAAATAATATCTCATGTGCAAGCATTAGCTGTTTAGTCTTGATTGTAATTCTTGTAATTGTTCTAATAATGGTGGTAAATCTCTTTGAATCGTCTCCCAAATAATTTCTAAATTCATTTCGCGCGCGTCGTGTATGTCAGAAATTAATCTTACACAACTTAATCCTGGTTCAAAGTAGGGTGGGCAGTGCCCACCGTACAAATGTATACTGCACAGGCTAGAAGCCTATGCTACATGACAACTGCTGGTTGTAACTCGTGTTCTTTGGTGGGTGTGTATGTGTAATTGGATTTGTCTTCGCTATTGGGCAGAATTGTGATGTATTTGCCGTCTAAGTTGCGATTACGTGATACCAATTCTTTACGACCCTCGTTAACTAAGAACGGAAGCACTGCACTGGCGCCAATAACCACCATATCTACTACGTTAATTGGTGCGATTTGCAACAAACCTTTGAGTCCAGGTACGGTTGCGGCAGCGATTTGTAGTGCAAAAGAACCACCCAAGGCAATATTTAGATATTTGTTTTGTGGTAGTCTCTTACCGCTAAATATGCTGTGGGTTTGCGAACGGCAACTGAGCGCGTACATTAACTGTGCCATTGTCAAGCTCATAAAGCCAATGGTGCTGGCAGTTGCTCCCATACCATAACGGTTAATAGCATAACCATAGGCGCCTAAAGCACTTGCTGACATTATCGCTGACTCGCCAACAATGCGTCGGAAGTCAGAATTTTTGATAATTGGTTCAGATGGGTCACGGGGTGGCGCCAGTAATACATCTGGTTCAGGAGCTTCCATTGCCAGTCCGAGCGCAGGGAAGATATCTGTTACTAAGTTCAACCATAGTAACTGCATAGCTGTCATTGGTTCACCTATACCAGCAGCAGTTGCAGCGAGCATCACCATAATTTCACTGGTGTTGGTTGATAGTAAAAAGTGAACCGATTTACGAATGTTGTTGTAAATTGTACGTCCATGACTAACGGCTATAATCATGGTTTCGAGGTTGTCGTCTTCGAGGATAATATCCGCCACTTCACGGGCAACATCGGTGCCACTATGTCCCATTGCAATACCAACATTAGCAGCTTTGAGCGCGGGAGCATCATTAATTCCATCCCCGGTCATTGCTACTATTTTACCTGTGCTTTGCTGTGCTTGGACGATTTGCAATTTGTTCGCAGGACTAATACGTGCAAAAACATTTACTCGGTCGCACAGTCCTTTAACAACTTCTGGGTCAACTTGTTCGAGGTGGGTTGAGTCGAGAATTTCTAGCTGTTTGCCTTGGCTAAGATTTAGTTCTTTACCAATAGCATAAGCTGTTGGACTTTGATCCCCAGTAATCATTACGGTGTTGATACCTGCTGAGTGGAAATCTCCCATCAATTCCTTCACACCTTTACGGATGGGGTCTGCCATTCCCACAAGTCCCAACCAAATTAATTCACTTTCAGTGTTAATTTCATCCGAATCTTGAATTAAATAAGCAATTCCAAGAACACGCAGTGCTTTACCTGCCATGTCCTCGTTATCGTTCTCAATTAACTGTCTATCAGCATTGGTTAAAGGTATTTGCTGACCGTTTTTGAGTTGATGACTACATAGCGCTAATACTTCAGATGGACTACCTTTAACTGCAACAAGTTTTTGATTGTTGTCAGGAGTATTATGTAGCGTCACCATGTAGTTACGCGCTTGCGAACGGTGACTAATTTTCTGCAACGGATAATTTTCGCGCAGACTATTTACATTCACTCCAGCATTTATTGCTAAGTCGATAAGCGCGTTCTCTGTTGAAGAACCTTTTACAGTGTAATTGTGTTCTTTGTTTTCCTTTTTCTCTTTAACCTTTTCCTTTTCTTCAATAATGCTTTCGTTGCAAAGTACCAAGACATGCATTAACTTCAGCACTTGCTCGTTGCTATAAGGATTAATAGACTCATCCCCATCGCGCAACTTATCTTCTGCAACATCAATACATCGTCCATCAGCACACAACTCAACAACCATCATGCGGTTAGCTGTAATAGTACCAGTCTTGTCCATACAGATAGTCTGTACCGAACCCAGTGTTTCCACTGCATCAAGGCGCCGGATTAATACGTTATGCTTCCGCATGTTAGCAATACCAAGCGCTAATGTAGTAGTTGCTACCGTTGGCAGTCCTTCTGGTACTGCTGCTACAGCCAACGAAATTGTTGACTTGAGCATTTGCAGCACACTGTTACCGCGCAACACACCAATACCAAATACAACAGCACAAATGGCGCCGCTAATTACAACAAGCTGACTTCCTGCTTGGTCGAGTTGTTTTTCCATCGGGGTTTCAGGTGTCGAAGCTTCACCAAGCATCGCCTGAATTTTACCCATTTCGCTATATTTACCTGTGGCGACAACTACCGCTTTTCCTTGTCCCCCTGTCACCAAAGTACCCATGTAAACCATGTTTACCCTGTCGCCCAAAGCTACATTCTCATCTTCGAGCGCTACAGTAGACTTACTAACGGGCATACTTTCACCCGTCAACGCCGACTCATCAATACTCAAACGCTCTGCTTCAATTAAGCGTGCGTCTGATGGTACATAGCTACCAGGCTTGAGAACTATAATATCGCCGAGGACAATTTCAGTAGCGCTGATTTCAGCACTATTGCCGTCGCGAATAACTACTGCCGTTGGCTTAACTACATTTTGAAGCGAACGAATTATTTTTTCAGAATTGCTCTCAGTAGCATATCCAATCCCTGCATTGATTACTACTACTCCCATAATGACAGCAGCATCAAGCAAACCACCTGTAGCAACTGACACTCCTGCCGCTACTGCTAAAAGTCCTACTGGCAGTGATTTAAACTGATCAACAAACATGCTCAACCCCGAACGCGGTTTTGCTTGCGGCAGGGTATTTAAGCCGTATTTCTTCAGTTTGCGAGCAGCAGAATCACTTGATAGTCCTAATACATTTGACGTTTGCAACTCATTAATTACGGTCTCTACAGAACGTAAATGCCAAGGTGCAACGGATTGCGCTTTTGTTCCGACCAGATCGCGTGTTTTTTTTGCTTTTTTCTTAGCTTGGTGCTTGTTTTTTGTTACCAAATTTACAGAATTTTTGTTTTGCTTTTGGTAATCAAAAACCAGACTTTCAATCAGCGATGCAAGACTTTTAGGACTGCGTGCTAGTTTATAAATTACCAGCATATTTCCTGTGACCGGGTTGGCAGAAACACAACATATATCGTTGTTTTCTGCCAATCTCAACTCTAGGTATTTCTTAAGAGTATCCGAACCCTGAAGACCATTTACTTTATACCTAGCCCTCCCGCTCACCGCCGTATGTACTTCCTTAACGATAGGAATTTGACGGCGCCGGGAGATGTTACAGCTTTTATTCATTTCATGCAGTTGTGAAAAATACTAACTTACTCAGAGTCTTTTATCTTACTGCATAAAATTAAACATTTTCTACTTCATCAGGATTATCTTTAAATAACTTATTAAAACCCAGATGTAAAGACGTAATATATTACGTCTCTACAAGGTTGGAAATCTTACCCTAAATGTACCGAAATACGAACCATACAGATGACATAAAATTTTGCTAGAGTTTTAATAGGCTTACTTTTTAATTTTGACTCAATGTTGCAATTTGCACCTTTATTTCCCTTAATTTACCGTGTTCTCCAACCGAGTTTTCCAAACTGTCTATGGACAGGAAACACAAACTGTAAAAAAATCGCTCTAACCTTTGATGATGGACCTCACCGTCATCACACACCCCAGTTACTAGAGGTGCTAGACTCTTACAAAATTCCGGCTAGTTTCTTTTGGTTAGGTGTATGTGTACAACAGGCGCCACAAATAGCCAAAATGGTACATGCTCGTAACCACTGGATAGGTTTACACGGTTACGACCACCGAAACTTTCCTATGCTCTCAAAGCAAGAACTTAAAGACAGCTTAGAAAAAACTCAAGCAGCTATTGAAAGTGCCTGTAATATACCCGGACAACTTATTCGCCATGTCAGACCCCCAAATGGGTTCTTTACCCCCAATACTTTAAAACTTTTGAAAAAGTGGGACTACCGTCCGGTTATGTGGAGCGTTGTACCAGAAGACTGGGTACGACCGGGTATTAACACAGTAACTCAACGAGTATTAAACCAAGTTCAAAATGGTTCCATCATAGTTTTGCACGATGGCTACTTCGGTGGTGAAGATGTCGCCGAAACTACAGCAGCTTTAATACCCAAGTTACTAGAACAGGGTTACGAGTTCGTCACTATCGATAATCTTTACGAAGTTATAAATTAAAAGGATTTTGGATTAAATCCAAAATCCTAAATTTATTTATTCCCTTGCGCCTATTTCCTCAGCAACATTTTCTTGCTTAGTAGTTTCGGCGCCTACAGGCTGTTCTGTTCCTAAAAGAGTGCGGATGTCACTCAAAGAACTAGGTTTGCCCAGTTTCTCTTCTTCGGAGTCGGTTACATACTCAATTAAATCCTCTACCTGGCAGCCAAGAGCCTTACAAAACTTTACTATACGTTCAATATGATCAGAGCCAGTTCTTCCGCTTTCCCAATTTTGAATGGTACTTTCGGTGACACCGACAAGACGTGATAACTCTAACTGGGTCAAACCAGCTCTTTCACGTAATATTGCTATTCTTGGTTTTGCTTTCCGTTTCACAGTCACAGCACTCCGACGGTCTAACTTATAGTCGTTTATCGTAACACCAAAAAAAAATTACGCCCAGATTTTTTAACCAAGACCTTGACACCCTTAAAATCTTTAGTTAAACTATCTAAGTATAAAGCTAGCACTTGCCAAGTGCAAGTCAGTCATCTTTTTTTACCTATTAACACTTAAGTTATTGAGTTAAATATATTAAAGGTTGATTATACATGAGGTTATGGAGTTATAAATTATGTTGAAAATTATGTTGAAAAAGTCTTTTGCTGTAGGTGTGTTAGCGGCTCTGGCAATGGTGCCTGTTGCACAAGCAGGTCAAACTCAAGCAAATAGTTCTAACATGCGAATTACAAGTGGTAGCTTGGGAACAAGAAACGTTAGTGATATAGACAGCAGCACTTATACAGACCAGTATCAAGGTAAAAATAGTAATCGATTCTGTGCGACTCGCAATCAGATTCAAGGGAATAGAGAGAACGTAAGTATTAGTAACGGGAATGTTGGCTTCGGTAATGATAGCAGTGTTTCCAATTCAGCTTTTACAAGACAGAGGCAAAATGCGAACTGCTCCTTCCCTGATTTACGTTAAATATATAAATAGCTTAGTAATAGATAAAACTAAAAAGCTGGTTAATCGAGTTGTTGAACTAGATTAACCAGTAACACACAACTAATTAGGTCTAGAAAAATTATGAAGATAAAAATCTACACATGCAAATTTTCTAGCTGCTGCTTTGATTATAGCTTCAAGTGCAGCGTTAGCAAGTCAAAAGAAGTACTGAGTAGAAAGTGCTGAGTAGAGACGAGATTAATCGTGTCTTTACTCAGCACTCAGCACTCAGCACTCAGAACTCAAAACTAACTACAAAGTTGAGGATGAACGCCATGCCTGCCATAAAATTAATTTTTCCGCTGTTCTTGACTGCAATGATTGCATTACCTGCTTCAATTGCAAATGCTGGTGAATTAGATATTCAAACAAGTAATGTTCAAATGGAGCTTGATGAAGATGGCGACATTTATATTAGAACTATTAGAACGGCGCCAGTACCACGAGTAATTGTAAATCCCGCTGTCAATCAAAATATCTATAGAAATCGTCAGATGCGGGTTTTCAGAAGCAATAACAAAATGAAATGCCGTAATGTAACGCAGCGTAGAAACTCAAGAAGAGGTGGGAACCAAATTTACACAAGTAATACTACAACCGTCTGTAGCTAATTCAGGGCATTACTTGTAGAATTCCTGTAATTGTGGAATGGGCATCCTTGCCCGTTCCCCCATATTACAACTATGACCGTAAACTAACCTTTCTGTTTTGTTTCTATATTTATAACCCTACTTATATTCATTGGTATAAAAATATGCAAAACCTCATCTTTTATGCGCTCTGTGTCGGACTCATTATCAGTCTAACTGCTGGATTAACTAACAATTTATCTTACAGTCAAATAAGTTCCGAAGCATCAAGCGATAGTGGCGCCACACAAACATTCACATCCTTTACAAGTAAACAATCAAACTCTGCATCTATCCAAAGGAATAGTTTAAGTTTAAGTGCTGCAAATTTAAAACAACCCCAAATTCTAAAAATAAATGCCCCTAGCGCACGGTTACAAGGTGAAATATCCATTAATGGTAAAGTTGTACAGCGTTTAAACGACAGCAGTAGTAAGTTAGATTTATCACCTTATTTATCTGTCGGTCAGCAAAAAATTGAAATTTCAGCACAATATTCACCATCAACTGCTGCCGTCAGCGTAGAAGTACAAGGTTCAGGCAATAACATTTCGCAACAAACTAGCGGCAGTGGAAGATTAAACTATACTCTAGATTTAGACATCCAATAAAAGTTAAGTATCTAAATTTACCATTATATTGCATGTATGCTGAACAACATTATCTTGTGGGATGGGCAGAGAAAGCCCGTCCCAATTTCAAATAACTTTGTGAACCACGGTTCACATTTACCCCACAAATTTCTCCATTGCCATCAACAAGAATACCTCTCGGTTTTGCTGAAATTAACGGTCGTCGCTTGATATTGTGCTTCAAGCGATGTACGAGTTTGCAAGTCAGCCACAGACCAAATTAAAAATTGCTCTGGCGCCGTTACAAAATCTTGATAGCGATGAGTCACAACTGCGTAGAATTCTTGATACATGGCACACGCATATTCTACTGCTGACTCAAAATCTTGAATAGGTGATAAACGTGCTTGCTGAAGGACATTTTTATCAACTGTACAAACGTCAACTTTTTCTTTCAACCAATCAATTACAAGTTGAGCTATGTGTGAATTCTGGAATCTGTTTGCATAAGCACATATTTTCTCCCATCCAAAATCTGTAACATACATTTTTATCAAGGGTTGCGCTTGGTCAAATAATTCACTAATATCTTCTAATAGCTGGTTTCTGTTCATTAGTAATTCGAGTATTAAATCAGCATCAACCAATATCCCAATCACAGTTAAATCCCCCGATTGAAAAACAAATACGTTTATTATGTCTATAGAAGCATTGATATTTCTCAATGCTTTCCTACATTCCTACATGTAAGTTATATACAAATCCAAAATAACTTATTTCAGATTGGCGCCCACTAAAGGGTTACTATTTCACATCCAAGCATCTGCATATTTATCGGCTTTTGTCAATCTGATACACAGTAATCACTTCACACGTTACTTCTGTTACTTGAAACGACGAAACATATTTCCATCAGTTCCGAAACTCGCAATAATAATTATGTTTAATTCAAGTTTTTATGCAGTTGAATATCAACAAAAATGTGAAGAAATATATCATATATTTTTTTCTAGTACTAACAATGTTTGATTTTTTACCTAACTTTTTGGTTTAAGCATTAAATAAAATAGTTGTCCGTGACCAACAGTAACACCCGCACGTTCGGCTGCAACAAGACCTGCACCAACAAAGTAATCAACTCTGCCAGCACCTTTAATGGCGCCACCTGCATCTTGGTCGAGTACATAACGACTAACAACACGGTGTTCCATTTGACCTTGAGTATTAGGAAAAGGAAGGTATGCACGAATTAATGCTAGGGCGCCTGGGGGCATAAGTGATTTATCAGTAGCAATCGAACGGTCGGTCGTAAGAGTAGCTTGAGTGGAACCAGTTGCAGTGACACCATGATTTTCCTTAAAGAATACAAAACTAGGGTCACGCGGAATATAAACATTTAATTCCTGCGGATATTTACGAAAATAATCCAAAATTTTAGGCATCGTCATACCCTCCAAGGGTAATTTTCCATCGTCAGCAAGTGCTTTACCAATGCTTTTATAATTTTGAGCGATGCTGGCAGCATAACCCACCGTAGTCTCAGTACCATCGATAAGATGAAGTCTAGCGGAACCTTGAATTTGCATCATGTAAGGTTCAAGACGGTCGCGGAACCAAAATATTTCTAGTCCCCGTAATTTACTTTTAGAAGCTTGTAAACCATCTGCACCTTCTAAGTCAACACGTTTAGGATGAGGTCTAGGCCAAGAGTCTAAGTCGGCTGGTTCACGATAAATAGGGTAACGAAATTCAGCGGTACGTGTACGACTAGCTTCATATATAGGTTCATAATACGAAGTAAACAGCACCCCTCCCTTTTTATCGTGACCTATCGACTGGTAAAGCACAAACTCATTTCTTATTGCAGCATTGAGTTGTTTAGCTGATTTGCTCGTTTGTACCAACTGTCGAAATCGTTGTAAGCTAGCGATTACACGAGCGCGAGTAATACCAGCTACTGGATAATTTTGATATGCTGCTTCAGCTTGCGGAGATTGTAAGTACTTTAAACTTTGGTCTATCGACGCTATTAAACCTTTTTGGTCTTTGATAGGTTCGTTTTCACCCCAAATTTGATTATCTAAACACGAAGCATCACCCTCGCAACAAGTAACATACGGTCTAGCTATAAGTACAGGGCGCCGTTTTGATATATTTGCTTGACTTTTAACTTGTTTTGCAGCTTGAGGTAAATTCCACTTTTTTAGCTGACATTGTTGTGGAGCAAGCGCTAAACGCCCCAAAGGTTGTATAAGTAATACATAAGTTAGTACAAATACAGGCAAGCTTAAAGCAACAGCAACAAGTATTTTTGCTGACTTTGGGTTAACTAACTCTCGAAACTTCGCTTTAGATTCACTCTTAATGCTCATAAACGCCCTACTTCAAATATAAAATTTAAAATTCATTAAGAATTCTAAATCCTTACAGCTAGAAAATCGACATTCTTTTACTCGATAATCATAGGTAGAAGTGTTACCAGATAAAACAACGTACTTAAGTAAGTCGGCGCCAAGCTTAATTATGCCTTCTTTAACCAATATTGTTACATTTCGTAATACTGTCATGCTGAGGTACGAAGGGCGCAGTTTTCCCGCTTTCGCGCGCATCTCTATAACGTTTAAAGGTTGTGTAAGAACATATTTCAATACGGATTTAGATTCATTGTGATAAACACCATACAAAAAGCCCAGCTTTATGACTGGGCTTTTGTGGAGTAAGTCTCCAAGGTTACATATAGAAGTTCAGTATAGTTTTGTTTAACTTAATTAGTACTACCATTGCTCTTAGCTTGGTTTCGGAAAAGAAGCAAAATATTTTTCTGAACGCTTCATTTGATTAATTGTAGAAAGTTAGCGCCTATTGGTTCTCTTTTCTTACCTCTTTCTTCCCTTCGGGAAAAGCTCCGCTTTACGTGTACTTTGTGTCTAAGAAAGCGGGAAATCCTCGCTCCTTATGTGGTTTATTCCTGCTTAACCTCTCACGATTGGTTCATGTCAAAAGTTTTGGTGTGTAGGCACCAATAGTAAGGTGGGCATTGCCCAACATACAATACCCCAGAATTAATGATATGAACCACTATGCTTAACCTTGAAACTCTTGTCTCTGTGTTCTCAGTGTCTCTGTGGTTAAAAAAAACATTTGCTGCACAGGCTGGAAGCCTGTGCTACATTTACGTGTGGTGTGCATTGTTAAGGGAAATTATGAAAGCTGTTGTGATGACTGCACCTGGTAATCCTGATGTGCTGCAATTACGAGATTTACCATTACCTTCTGTGGGTGATAGAGAACTGTTAGTTAAGCTAAAAGCTGCTGGTGTTAACCCTATTGATACTAAGCTTAGAGGTCGCGGTACTTTTTTTCCTGATAAAATGCCTGCGGTTCTTGGTTGTGATGGTGCAGGTGTTGTGGAAAAAGTCGGCGCCAACGTAACTAAGTTTCGTGTGGGCGATGAGGTATATTTTTGTAATGGTGGGTTAGGCGGACATCAAGGTAACTACGCAGAATATACAACAGTAGATGAACGATTTGCCGCACGTAAACCTAAACAAGCTAGTTTTGCTTTATCTGCTGCGGCGCCTTTGGTATTAATTACAGCTTGGGAAGCTTTGTACGAACGGGGAAAACTTTCGCCAAATGAACGAGTATTAGTTCATGCTGGTGCTGGAGGTGTTGGACATGTGGCAATACAGCTTGCCAAACTTAAAGGTGCCAGCGTTTGCACTACAATAAGTTCACAAGAAAAAGCACGCTATACTCAAGAACTTGGCGCCGATTTGGTAATAAACTATAAGCAAAACGATTTTGTTAAAGCAGTATTAGACTGGACTAACGGTGAAGGAGTTGACGTAGCATTTGACACTGTTGGTGGAGAAACTCTACAAAAATCTTTTCCAGCAGTACGAGTATATGGTGATGTAGTCACAATTTTGGAACCAGATAAAAATACTGTGTGGAAAGTCGCGCGTAACCGCAACCTGCGTATTAGTTTAGAGTTGATGCTCACACCCATGTTACAAGGAATGATAGAAACGCAGCAGCATCAAGCCGAAATATTAGAACAATGTGCAACTTGGATAGATGAAGGTAAGCTTAAAATTGACGCGCGTCATCAATTCAAATTATCAGAAGCAGCAAAAGCTCATCACTTACTCGAAACAGGGTCAATCACAGGTAAAATTATCCTACTGACCGAATACTAGAAGATTAGCATCGCATTTGAGTAACTACACAAAAGTCCAGCATCCCGTAATAACAATATTATTAGCCAGCGCGCTTACCGCTACTTTCTGGTTTATTGGGTTATTTTATATACCTGATTCTCAAGCTCAATCGCAATTAGAACGCACTCCACTAACTTCAGAAATACTGCAACAGCGAGTTCATAACCCAATTTTACGCGAAGGTAATCCCACCGTAGATTTACGGGAAATGACAATAGATTTACGACCAGATAATGCTACTTTTCGCGATGAATTTTATCAAACGCTACGAAAGGAAATACAAAAAACAGGCGCCAAACCATTCGGTTTAGATTTAAGCAACTCATTAATTCAAGGTGATTTTATTGGTAGCGACTTGGGACTGCGAACCACAATTTACCCCCAAGCAATTTCTCCAACTTTTACTCCCAGTGAGCAAGAACAACTGCAACAGCTACGCGAGGTATGTTTAAAATCACTAAGTATAGGATTCCCAAGTGCAAAAGATTGTCGTTCGTTATTACGTCAAGAAGCAAATATATCTACTGTAGAGAGCGTTTTTCGCTCGGCACTCATTATGCAACAAACGCGGTTTAATGGCGCCGTCCAGTTTGCCAATACATTTTTTCTTCAACCAGTTGATGCGAGTGGCGCCGTTTTTAACCAATCTGTAAATTTTACAGAAGCTCGGTTTGGTAGTACCGTCAGCTT
The DNA here is from genome assembly GCF_019977735.1 of Calothrix sp. PCC 7716. Classification (GTDB taxonomy): domain Bacteria; phylum Cyanobacteriota; class Cyanobacteriia; order Cyanobacteriales; family Nostocaceae; genus Dulcicalothrix. The sequence continues at coordinate 10,928,031 of NZ_AP025018.1, forward strand.
TGCTAATGCTACTTTTCGTAAAGATATTCAGCTAACAAATAGTATATTTTTTAACAAAGTAGATTTAAAGCAAGCGCAATTCCAGGAAGCTGTTTATTTTCAAGATAGTAGTTTTTCTCTTAGCGCTAACTTTAAAGATGCAATTTTTCGCTCTTTGGTAAGGTTTAACCGCGCACGCTTTGGAGGTAATGCTGATTTCTCTCAGGTTCGGTTTCTCGGTCAGGTACAGTTTACCGCAGCAGATTTTAATGAATTCCTTTTACTAACCGAAGCAGCATTCGAGCAAGCTGTAACGTTTCGCGAAGCTAGATTTTATCAACCTGTGACACTAAGAGGCGCCAGCATTCTTAATATAGCTGACTTCAGCGATGCTATTTTTGCTCTTAATGCTTATTTAAACGTATCAGGACTAGCATTTAACTCAAATAGCGCCAAAATTTTAGGGAATCCTGGTGAAATAGGCAGAATGCTTTATGTGTCATCTTTAATCGGAAATCAAAACGTATTGCGGAATTTAATGCAAAATTTCCGCTCGTTGCAGCAAATTAGCGACATTAACCAGCTTGAATATACAAAGCAACAATTACGGTTTATAGAATTGAGTCGGCGATTATTTGGTACAAATATAAATAAAGCCTCTACAGAAAAATTAAAAAGCCTAGGTCTAACACAACTTCAAATAGAAGGAATTATTAATCATCGTAACAAAGAACAATTTCGCAACCAAAGCGAACTGTTAGAACTACCTGAAATAGATTTTGAGACATATATTAAAATACGTGACCAAATAATCGTCGATGAACCTTTATTAATTGGTGAATGGATATTAACAGCATGGAGTTGGCTATTTATTGCTGTATTATTATTACTTTCTGGTTACGGTACACAAGTTTGGTTAGTGTTTGGTGTTGGCGCCATTGCAATAGCTTATTTTGGATTATTATATTGGCTTATCGATAAATATAGGCGCCTGCGCCCAGTTCCAATAGTTCCAACTTGTTATGAAATAAGCTGGATATTAACATCCTATTTTATATTTACATCTATTGGACTAATTGCTATTTTTCGCAACGCCGAACAGCCTTGGTTGACACTAGGATGTTTAGTATTAATAATTTTACCTGTACCCTTAATACTACTAGCTCGACTTTACCAAATAGGGCGTTTTCATAACAAGATGGACGTATCCTATTTTACCGAAGATGGTACATTACGTCAGTTACGCTTGTTAATTGGGCGCCTGCCCGTAATACCCAGAAACCCATCATTTCGCGAAAGATACATGCCCATATTATGGGACAAACGCTGGAATTGGCTCAACTATTACGACTTTAGTCTAAATAATTTAATGCGATTAGGCTTTAATGATATTCGTCTACGCGATGAATGTCTCCCAGGAATTATATCAAGCTTGGCATGGTTCCAATGGAGTCTAGGAGTACTTTATATAACTCTACTCTTATGGACACTATCGCGCACAATTCCAGGACTAAATTTATTAATTTACTTGAAGTAATAAATTTGAAACCTGGTTTCTGTGGAAAGTTGTTATTTTTATTACATGCTATCAACAAAGAAACCAGGTTTCTAATAAAATAAAGTTTACTTAAAGATATATTATAAAATTATCTACAGAATACAAAAATATTAGATACTAATTAAGCCAGGGTTAATTATCTAATAAAATGAGAACTGATTCCATTTTCTATCAATTATTCCAGCTAGTGCCAAGCGTTTTATTTGAACTGATAGGAGAATCAGCATCAAAGTACGAAAGTTACGAATTTTCTACCAGAGAAGTTAAAGAGTTATCGTTTCGCTTTGATGGCATATATTTGCCCGTCACTAATGATTTAGAAAAACTGATTTACTTTGTTGAAGTGCAATATCGTAAACGAGATAGCTTTTACTGGGACTTGTTTGGAGAGATAGGTTTATACAATAGTCAATACCAGCCTAAACAAGATTGGCGTGCGGTAGCAATATTTGCCAAAGAAAGCTTTGACCCAGGCCCACTAAAACAGTATCAGGAGTTTTTTGATAGCGGACGTGTGTCAATAGTATACCTAGATAAGCTATCACAAAAATCTTCACCCTCATCCCTTGGGTTAGGAATGATAGAATTAGTACAAGAGCCAGAAGCAAACGCTGGAAACAAAGCTAGAGAGCTAGCACAACAAACTAGGCAGCAAATAACATCCTATGAAACCCAAGATAAAATCTTGGAGCTAATCGATAAAATATTGGTATATAAATTTCCTCAACTGAGCAGGCAGGAGTTAGATCGTATGTTTACCTTAGATGACTTAAAACAGACCCGATACTTTCAGGATGTACAACAAGAAGCGAAGGTAGAAAATGCCCGCAAATATATTCTGGAAGTTTTGAAAGCTCGCTTTGCTAATGATATACCTTCTAAGATTGTAGAAAAGTTAAATCAAATCGAGGATTTATCTTGTCTTGACCAAATTGTTAAAAAAGCCGCTACTGCTAAGAGTCTTGCGGAATTTCGTTCATTTCTAAAACAATTACCTGATAATCGTGCATAGGAGACTATTTGTAAAGAAATGTTAAATGGTTCAAATTAATACGTAGGTTGGGTTCCCGTGTACAGCGCAACCCAACATTATGGAACGGGCAAGGATGCCCATTCCACAAGAGATATTAATTTACATTCTGGGTTAATTTAATTTTTGGAAGTCCCTTAGATGACTTAAAACAAACACGCTTCGTTAACTAACTAACAATAAAATCATGCTTAAAAAACTCTTGAGTCCATGTAGAGGCGCCCACGCATCGCATTTACTAAATTTAACATTAGGGATTGGCGCCACACTCGCATTAACATCTCCATCATTTGCCCAATCAACAATTATTTACCAACGCACCACTACTTACGATAACTACGCTTACCCCCATGTTACTCCTTATCCTGTAAGCCCAATTGGGGGACGCAGTTTATTTCCACCCAAGACTAATTTATTTGACCAAAATCCCACGAATAGTTTATTCCCTAACAATCCTAATAATAACATTTTGTTTCCAGGAGTTAGGGTATATAGGCGCCCACACATTAGGCAGTATGTCAATGACTCTACGTTGGTGAACCCAGTGTTAGTAAACCCTAACATTCGGAACTCGACTATTATTAACCCGACAATAATTAATAATCCTTATTATCGGCGCCTGCCTAGAAAAGGTTCTGTGTTTATGTATAGTTTCCCGTAGGTAATGCACAGGCAGGATGCCTGTGCCACAAGATTAAGATGTAAAATGTGACCCAACTAGCATTGTGCCAATACCTACATCGGTAAAGATTTCTAGGAGTAGGGAATGGGGTATGCGACCGTCTAGGATGTGCGCTGCTTTTACTCCTTGGGCAAGTGAGCGAACACAACAATTAACTTTAGGTATCATTCCACCCGCTACTACTCCTGTTCCTATTAGGTCGCGCGCTTCTTGAATATCAAGTTTGGGAATTAGGGTTGATGGGTCTTTATAATTTTCGAGTATTCCGCGTGTGTCGGTTAGTAATATTAATTTTTCGGCATTAAGTGCAGCAGCTATTTCTCCGGCGACGGTATCGGCGTTGATATTGTATGATTGCCCAGTTTCATCAGCAGCAACGCTGGATACAACTGGAATATAACCATTCTCAACTAATGTGTTAAGTATTGTAACGTCAATACCACTTACATCTCCAACAAAACCAATTCCTTCTTGACCTTGAGGACGAGCTTTGATTAAGTTACCGTCTTTGCCGCATAGTCCCACAGCTTTTCCACCTGCTTGATTAATTAAAGCAACAATTTCTTTGTTGACCCGTCCTACTAATACCATCTCGACAACATCCATTGTTGGTGCGTCGGTAACACGTAACCCATTTTTAAACTGTGCTTCGATACCGAGCTTGTCTAACCAGCTATTTATTTCTGGTCCACCACCGTGAACGACGATAGGACGTAGACCCACACAAGAGAGAAAAACTATGTCACGAATTACTGTATCCTTGAGTTCGCTGTCTTTCATTGCTGCACCACCGTATTTGACAACTACGGTGCGACCTGCGAATTGTTGGATGTAAGGTAATGCTTCGCTAAGTACTCTAACGCGGGTTGCTTCGGCTTGTTTGATATATTCGGTATCGTTAACCATTGGGAGGAGCTATATTTTGAATGAGTTTAAGAAAGTTTTACACTTTCAACAATTTCTCACAAGACGGTATCAAACCTACACTCTTTGTGTTTAAAATTTGTAAAAAACGATAGTTATAGAGCGTAAAAAGGTGCCGATGAAGATAAAATTTTGCTGTCGTCAAACCCGTAGATAGTTTAAGCTAGCTGAAGATTGTTTTAATTTTATGGTAAAAAGAGGCGGTAGTGTGCCTAAAAAAACTGGTTTAATTTCTTTTCTAGTGGTTTGTAGCTTATGGTGTTTGCCTTCGAGCGCAAATGCACAAGCTTTGATACCCCATACATTGCAACTAGATGCAGCAAAGCTTGAAAAACAAGGGTTATCTCTAGCTCAAGAAGCAGCTTCGTTGGGACAGTTTCAGCAATATGAGCTTGCTTTACCACGCGCGCGCTTGGCATCGCAACTCGCACCGAAAAACGATAAAGTGTGGTTCCTGTTGGGCGGGTTGTATTTACAAACGAAAGATTATAATAATGCCATCAGTTCTTTAAGAAAGGCTCAGGCACTCAATCCTAAGAACGCTGACGTTCAGTTTGCTTTGGGTTCTGTCCACTTTCAACAACAAAAATATCAAGAAGCTGCCGGATTTTACCAAGCAGGTTTAAGATTAAAACCAAATGACCCCGAAGGATTATTCGACTTGGGCAATGCTTTTTACATGCTTGGAAAATTGCCTGATGCCATAGCCCAATACAACAAGGCAGTTGCTCAAAATAAAAAATTCTGGCCAGCAATTAACAATATTGGTTTAATTAAGTACGAACAAGGTGATGTAACTGGCGCCATTAAGCAATGGCAAACTGCTGTGTCACTCGATAAACAAGCTGCTGAACCTTTGCTAGCACTAGCTGTAGCATTGCACGCTAGAGGAGACCGACAACAAGCACTCGCACTTGGAGTACAAGCACTTCGTATCGATAACCGTTATGCTGACCTAGAATTTTTAAAGCAAAACCTCTGGGGTACACGCTTACTAGCTGACACGAAAAAATTCATTGAGTTACCTGGTGTTCAAGCAGCTATCGAACAACGCGAAAGTCAGTCATCAAGACAAAGACCACAGTAAATTGTAGGATAGGCGCCTCGCCTGTCCCACAACCCTCTCCAAATTTTAAATTCCCTATTGCAAGATTACGCACAATACAGTACATATATATTGTAAAGAATAAAAAGCAATAGCTCGACTCATAAAAGTCAAGCTACTGTTCTTAAAAGGTGATATTTTGGGATAGTTCTAACACGGCTTGTAAGATTTGTTGGCAGGACAAAGGGTTTTCCTTTTCAAGCGCAAGGTTTTCAAGCATTATCATCTTTGGGTAAGAGTGCCACTATTTGGTCTACAAACTGTTGATGGTCAACGACAGGCTTAGAAATGTAGCCATCTGCACCACTCTGCTTAAGGAAATTCTCACGGTCACCTTCCATAGCATGTGCCGTTACCAAAATAATTGGTAAAGACGAAGTTTGTGGGTCGGATTTTAACATTTGTGTAATCTTGATACCATCAACAGACTTACCCTGGTAAACACTTCGAGATAGCGAAACATCCATCAGAATAATGTCGGCATCTCCTGATTGGGCAATTTTCATTACCTCTTCCACATTTTCCGTGTGTTTGACATCTAAGCCGCCCCGCTTGGTCAAAATCTTGGAAAAAACGCGAGCGTTAATCAGATCGTCTTCGACAATCAATACAGTTTTCATGCGAATTTAACTTGTAGGGTGAAAGGGATGACTACCTGACTTTTCAGTTATACGTCTCCTTGTTTATTAATCCATACGTTTCTTTATCATCAAGGATAATACTACTGTTTTTTATCCTGTCTTGTATCAAAATTGTGTTTCAATGTGCTGCCTAACTGCGAATGCTTACGCATTACACAAAAGGCGCCCCGAAAGTGTTCAAAAACTAAAACTTTGTTTGTATAGATTAGATAGATATCAGGTAAAAACTCATGGCAAAACAGTTAAACCTTCTCTCAGGGGGACAGGTAATCACCACAGCCTTGCACACCGAGATGCAACGGTCTTATCTTGAATATGCCATGAGTGTGATTGTCGGGCGAGCGTTACCCGATGTCCGCGATGGCTTAAAGCCTGTTCACCGTCGTATTTTATACGCAATGCATGAATTGGGTCTAACACCTGAGCGACCCTACCGAAAATGCGCGCGCGTAGTTGGCGATGTTCTTGGTAAATATCACCCACATGGCGACCAATCGGTTTATGATGCATTAGTACGTTTGGTGCAAGATTTTTCTAGTCGTTATCCTTTACTCGCAGGTCACGGTAATTTTGGTAGCGTCGATAACGACCCTCCAGCAGCAATGCGGTATACAGAAACTCGTCTTGCTTCCCTTGGTCATGAGGGAATGTTGACCGAAATTGGCGAAGAAACAGTTGAGTTTATTGGCAACTTTGATAATTCGCAGCAAGAACCAACTGTTTTACCAGCGCAGTTACCATTTTTAATCCTCAATGGTTGTGCGGGTATTGCTGTGGGGATGGCGACGAATATACCCCCGCATAATTTAAATGAAATAGTCGATGGGTTGGTTGCGCTCATTGATAATCCAGAATTACCTGATAGTAAACTGTTTGAATTAATACCTGGTCCAGATTTTCCAACGGGTGGGGAAATTGTTGGTGATTCGGGAATTCGCGAGGCTTATACTACTGGTCGGGGTAGTATTGTTTTACGTGGAATTGCCACAATTGAAGAAATCGCAGCCACTAAAGGAACGAAGCGTAAAACGGCGATTATTGTAACTGAGTTACCTTATCAGGTAAATAAGGCGGGTTGGATTGAAAAAATTGCCGAACTTGTTAACCAAGGACGGATAAATGGCATTTCTGATATCCGTGATGAAAGTGACCGGGATGGGATGCGCGTTGTTATTGAACTTAAACGTGACATTAACCCGCATGAAATTCTTCAAGCTCTATATCACCAAAGTGCTTTACAAAGTAACTTCGGCGCCATTTTGCTTGCTTTGGTTGACGGTCAGCCAAGGCAGTTGAGTTTACGTAATTTATTACTAGAGTTTTTAAGTTTCCGCGAGCAAACCTTAGTACGTCGCTATACTTATGAATTGGGCAAGGCAGAAAATCGCTCGCATTTGGTAGAAGGTTTACTCAAAGCTTTGTCAAATTTGGATGAACTTATTAGTATATTGCGACAGGCGCCTGATGGCAGCACGGCAAAAGTTCAAATTGCCAGTCGGTTAGAGTTGACCGAAGTTCAAGCTGATACCATACTTGCTATGCCGTTAAGGCGCCTAACTGGTTTAGAACGACAAAATCTTGAACAAGAGTTTAACGAACTTAGAGAGCAAATTACTAATCTCCAGCGATTACTGGGTGACCGCAAAGAGTTACTAAAATCTCTGAAAAAAGATTTTCGAGCTTTGAAGAAAAAGTTTGGTGACGAGCGTCGAACTCGTATTGATGCTGAAGCGAAGTTTGAGCCACCAAAGGGAGCGAAGAAAAATTCCGACGACGACATAAAATCAAATCCAACTTTAAAACCCGAAGTTAAAAGCGAGGAGACAATACTCGAATTAACTCATCGCGGTTATGTTCGACGTTCCCAACCCAACGGTAAAAAACCCAAGGGCGATAATAATTTATCTGAAAACGATTTTATTCTTCAAACGGTAGATACCAATACCGAAAAGGAATTACTTATCATTACTAGTGGCGCCAAAGTTTATCCAATACGAGTTGGTGATATTCCAGTTTCAACCGGACGCTCCGGAACTCGTGGAACTCCATTAATTACTTTACTCAGTAACACCGCTCAAGGCGCCACTGAAGCAATTATTACCCGGTTTATGCAGCCAGAAGAAAATCAAGAGGGTGAAATGATTCTCTTGACTAAGCAAGGACGTATTAAACGATTATCGCTGATGGAGTTTAGCAACTTATCACGTCGCGGTATTACAATCACCAAACTCAAAGACGATGATGAACTGCTATCTACACAGTTTACAAATCCAGGCGCCTCTGTTGTACTGGCTTCTTCGGGTGGGCGCCTGTTAAGGTTTGCAATAAATGACGAACAGTTGGCAATAATGGGGCGCACCGCAATGGGTGTACAAGCAATGCGTCTACGTTTGAACGAAACAATGGCGGGTTTCGTGAGCGTTAAAAATTCCAATAATATACTGCTGGTAACTCAAATGGGTTATGCCAAACAAATTTCACTCTCGAATTTACGACTAGCTAACCGAGGTGATATTGGCACTCAGTCGTGTAAATTTACAAATAAAACCGATGCTTTAGCCGGAATTACAAATGCAACACCACGAGGAGAAGTAGCGCTTATCACTAACCAACAACGATTAGTCCGTGTGGCAATTGATACTGTTAAACTTTCAAACCGCGATAACACGGGTGAAACTATACTCCAACTAAATCGTGACGAGAAAATAATCTCAGTCGTTGAAATACCACAACCCTAATTGCTCCAAGGGATATTCAAAAATTAAGCCAACCATCCCACTTCATAAAATTTATCAATTTGATATGCATGTTGTAGAGACGTTACATGTAACGTCTCTACAACATGCAATTTTTGTGTCTGGTTATACTTATAAAAAAAATATATATCAGTAATTTTTATCACATTCTGTCCCAGGTATGATTTTATTAAAGGTGTGTAACAGAAAAGAAAATATTTGTTATATTTATTTACATAAGACCTTAGCTTTTAATTCCGGTTTGGAGTACTAACCATGCAAAATACAACAGCAACCAATATTAACGCACCAGTAATGCAAGACCGTAATGCTTGGCGTTGGGGATTTACTCCACAAGCAGAAATTTGGAATGGTCGTTTAGCGATGATAGGTTTTTTAGCGGCAGCTTTAATTGAAATTTTTTCTGGTCAAGGCTTTTTACACTTCTGGGGCATTCTTTAAGTTCAAACATAACTGTCTTAAATTGATACCCTGTAGATGTCATATAGCCTGGGAGGATAAGTGCCTATCCTCCCAGGATTTTTATATTTTTATATAATATTCTTTACGTAAATCAATTTAAATTTACATTACTTTACTTTTTGATTAATATTTTATATACAAATTAGACATAAAAATCAAAACCTGGAAGTTAGAAAACATCCAGGTTCATATTATGACACTAATTAAAAAGTTGACTAGAAGGTTTAACTTGTCTATAGTGCGCGCAGCTTTAACTTGTCATTAATCACGCAAATCTAGCTTGTCATTCTGAGCGCAGCGTAATGCGGAGCATTTGCCGTAGGCTAGAATCTAAGGATTAACTATATACCAGATGCTTCACTGCGTTCAGCATGACATAAAGCGGACATTTGAAAATATCCTTTAACGAATATACTCTTTCAAAACGCTGTTGCGGTTAGGATGGCGCAACTTACGAAGTGCTTTAGCTTCGATTTGGCGAATTCGTTCGCGTGTGACGTTAAAGATTTGTCCAATTTCTTCTAAAGTTTTCATGCGACCATCATCTAGTCCATATCTTAAACGCAGTACATCACGTTCACGAGGGCTAAGACTATCGAGAACTTTTTCGAGGTCTTCGCGCAATAAATTCTTAGACACTTGGTCTTCGGGTGTTTCACCATCCGATTCAATAAAGTCGCCTAATCGAGAATCTTCTTCCTTACCGATAGGAGTTTCTAACGAAATAGGTAATTGCGCTGACTTAGCAATAAACCTTAACTTCTCAATAGTCATCTCCATGCGGGTAGCAATTTCTTCCTCAGTAGGTTTGCGACCCATTTCTTGAGAAAGCAACTTCGTTGTTTTCTTTATACGAGAAATCGTTTCGTAAAGGTGGACTGGTAAACGAATAGTGCGTGATTGATCGGCAATTGCGCGTGTAATAGCTTGACGAATCCACCATGTTGCGTAAGTTGAGAATTTGTAACCTTTTTCATGGTCAAACTTCTCAGCCGCACGAATCAAACCAAGACTTCCTTCTTGTATCAAATCTTGGAAAGACAGCCCACGATTCATATACTTCTTGGCAATTGAAACCACAAGACGCAGATTGGACTGCACCATTTTATCTTTTGCCCGACGCCCGATGTGCAAACGATAGCGGAATTGTGGTAATGTTAATTGCACAGCCTCAGCCCACTCGCTATCTCTGGGGTCACGGTCTAATTGCTGGGACAGTTTTTCTCGAATTCTTTCCAATTCGAGTAAATCAGCAATTTTACGCGCTAACTCGATTTCTTCATCAGCACGAAGCAAACGAATTCGACCGATTTCTTGTAAGTAAAGACGGATCGAATCTTCGGTGTAATGCTTCTTCTTGGACTGTGCCCGACGACGCGATTTAGCGGCTTTTCCAGACTTTGCGTCGTCCTCATCAGATGTCGGTTCTAGAAAATCATCGATTTCGCCATCATCGCCAAGTAGCAAGTCCTCTTCATCATCTATTAAGAGTTCCTCTAACTCGAAATCAGGCTGATTTGTGACTACTAGATCAGGCTGAAATATATTTTCGAGTACGTTATTAGCCTGGTTCATGCCGCGTTCCTCATGCTCCTTGCAGAATCAATTACTCAAGACAAAATTGCAGTTGCTCGCGTGACGAGCTTTGAATATCATCCCTACAACTAGGGTAATGACTAATTTAGCTAAAAAATGTTCAGACATGTTACATATTTCATCTAAAAAAATATGCAAACAAATTTCCGAAACTTAACCCACAGCAAGAATGCTTAAAAAGGGTTTTCAAGACATACCGCACATTAACAATAGCTACTGCCGATTAAATACTCATACATTGAGCCTTTCTTTGAGAAATAGCATTGAGTTTGGCATTGTTTATTAAGTGAAAAACACTCTTATGTTGCTCACGCACATGCACTCGCGATTGAATTACCTGTTACAGACCTTCAACCTAAATTACACCTTACAAAAAAAACATCTTTACTAATGGGATGAAGATATTTTTTTGTCAAGACTTTTTAGATTGTAGCCTGTTTCACAAAAATTGCACTTATTTTGTGTAATATCCGTGAAGGAACTTTAATCAACAAAGCCTGTTATATCAAATAGAAATTTTGAGCGGCAACCGTACACTTGAACTTTACCCAAATCTTAACTATAACCACCCAGAAATTATTGTTACTTTCTTTGAAGAGGCACGTCAAAATGCAGGAAAACTTCGCACGGATTTGCCAAAACCTCAATTATTTGGTAAGCAAGCGTTCTCATAAGTGGTTTTGTTACCAAAAACTATTTCTAACAGTTCTGCATTACACAACAAAAGCATATTTTTGAATTAAATACGGGTGAAAACACATTACTCGGTAACTACTACTTACTCTAACTCGCTACGGGATACAGCAGAACAAGTAAGGGAAGTAACAACCATTTTCTTGCTGGAAGCCAGAAAACTCGATACTTAGACCCTAGACAAGACATAAATGCCTTTACCAAGCATTTATACTTAAAGGCGCTTTTTCCTATAGACAAGTGAAGCTTTGCAAGTTTAATGCCGCAATCACCGTTTTTTTAGATAACAAGCCAATATTTTAATCAAGTGGCTTCGCTTGAAATTAAGGCAACCAGCAGCAAAACATCTGCGGGATACAGTAAAAATTAGCCATACGTCGCTAATTAATTTAACTCTAGCTTATTTAATTTTAATCGCACGAGGACGTGCTACTGAAATGTCAACCCTGTGAGACTTGACAAACTGTTCTTATTGTATACAACGTATTTTAATCAATTCAAAACGAGTTTGACACTCAGGACTAACAATATTAACCCACTTGATACAAAAATGCATAGTAAACCCAGAAAAATACTCACCTCACACGCCTCATACCACGCAAATTCTATCTACGACAGCTATTCACAGCAGTTAATGCAACACATTTTTTGCGACAGTAGCTCGTTGTATTTACTAGAACTAATATACTGATAAGCGTGCTTTTTCCTGTTTACTTAATACTTCCAACAGAATCACTGTCTATATACTGAGATTTCCGAATTGTCATCGAAAGCTGACAATATTGTTTACTATTCTGAGTACATCTACTTTTTATTACAAGATATAAACTTTTATGAATATAGGCAAATAGATTAAATTAGCATATCAGATTTTGGCAAATCTACACTATAAGTTAGTGCTATGCATAACTATGGTGAAGACTTATGCACAAAACTTTACAAAGTTTAGTAAGATAACCTCATAACAAAAATGAGTATTTTTTCTTATTGACATGGCGGAACATTTTCCCTGGCTAACCGCGATCATCTTCTTACCACTAGTTGCTTCGCTTGCAATTCCATTTTTACCTGATAAAGATGGCAAGCAAGTGCGGTGGTACGCTTTAGGAGTAGGTATCGCCGACTTAGTACTGATGTGCTATGCATTTTGGAAGCACTACGATGCAACTAGTGCGAAATTTCAGCTTGCGGAGAATTATGCCTGGGTACCCCAGATAGGTCTGAATTGGGCGGTTTCTGTTGATGGATTGTCAGTTCCGCTGGTACTGTTGGCTGGGTTTGTAACGACACTCGCTATTTTTTCTGCATGGCAAGTAGACAGGCGCCCACGTTTATTTTATGCGCTGATGCTGGTTTTATATTCGGCGCAGATAGGCGTGTTCGTAGCGCAAGACTTGCTACTGTTCTTCATCATGTGGGAAGTCGAGTTGGTACCCGTTTACTTACTGGTTTCGATTTGGGGTGGACAAAGACGTCGCTATGCAGCAACAAAATTCATACTATATACAGCGGCAGCATCTATATTTATTCTTGTAGCGGCTCTTGGAATGGGGCTTTACGGTGGTGGCGATTTAACTTTTGATATTGCTGCACTCGCTTTAAAAGATTATCCAATTGGTTTAGAACTTTTTTTGTATGCTGGGTTACTGATTGCATTTGGTGTCAAGCTAGCAATTTTCCCGTTACATACTTGGCTACCTGATGCTCACGGTGAAGCTTCTGCTCCTGTATCAATGATTTTGGCGGGTGTACTCCTCAAAATGGGTGGATATGGGTTGATTCGCATCAATATGGAACTTCTTGGTGATGCTCATATATATTTCGCTCCAGTTTTAGCAATACTTGGTGTCATCAATATTATCTACGGCGCCTTAAATTCGTTGGCTCAAAAGAACATGAAGCGTCGGTTGGCGTATTCATCAGTATCCCACATGGGTTTTGTGTTGCTAGGTATCGCCTCGTTTACTGACCTGGGGATCAACGGCGCCATGCTACAAATGATTTCTCACGGTTTGATAGCAGCAGTACTGTTCTTTTTAGCTGGTGTAACTTACGACCGAACCCACACAATGGCAATGGAAGAAATGGGTGGTGTTGGGCAGGTGATGCCAAAAGTATTTGCCCTGTTTACAATTGGCGCAATGGCTTCGTTAGCGTTACCTGGAATGAGTGGTTTTGCTAGCGAACTCGCGGTGTTTGTCGGTCTGACAAGCAGTGACATTTACAGTTCAACGTTCTGTACAGTAACCGTTTTCTTAGCTGCTGTTGGCGTAATTCTTACCCCAATTTACTTACTTGGCTTACTCAAACAAGTATTTTATGGTAACGGCGCCGTACTCCAATGCGAAATAGGAAGCAGTGGTTTACAAACTTTAGAAACAGAAGATGTAGTTTGTTTTGGTACCGACTGCGTTCTTCCTACCAAATCAGTTTACCGCGATGCTAGCGCCCGCGAAGTATTTATTGCTGCTAGCTTCCTAGTGCTGATTATCGGTATAGGTTTGTATCCTAGATTTACGATGAAAATGTATGATGCCAAGACTGTTGCAATTAATACTCAAATACGCTCCTCTTATACACAAATAGCAAACAGCAATCCTGGTATCTATGCTCAAAGATTATTAGCTCCTACAATCTCAGAGACAGAAACCGCGACTGTTTTAGGAACTTTTAAATAGACATACCAGTTTGTGTTAACCTCTACCTCTGAATTATTACGAGCAGTCGTCTAAAGAAAGCGCCTGCTTTTTTTTGCGTGTTACATTACACATGGCGCCAAACCTAAATAGCGAACACCAATGGGGGTAATTTCAAATCTACAAGGTAATATCTCAACACCCATAGCAAAAGCATTTCGCAGCAACTTACCATATACAGGGTCAGTACTGTCACCTGGAGCGAACGCCGTACAATCTGCTCGATTAATAAAATAAAGCATTACCGCACGACTGTGAGGTAACAAAGCCGTTAACTCCCGCAAATGCTTTTGTCCACGTGTAGTCTCAGTATCAGGAAACAGCGCTAACCGACCCGATGCCAAAGTTGTATTTTTGACTTCAACATAAACAGGTAAGTCTGTATTATTCCCCGTCAACAAAAAATCAATACGACTCTTTTTATCAACTCCATAGGGCACTTCACCTTTAATAAAAGTGTAATTCCCCAATTCTGGAAATAAATGCTGTGCAAGGGCAAGCTTTATAATTCGATTGGGTAAAGCAGTATTAATACCCACCCAAGTAGGTTCATTATCGTTTACCTGTATAAGTTCCAGGGTATAAGCTAGCTTGCGTGCTTCGTTGTCGCTTTTCGACAGCATAACCGCACTACCTGGTGTTGATACTCCCGTCATCGGTCCAGTATTGGGACAATGTGCAGTAACTACTTCTCCTGAAGCAAGTTCGACATCCGCAAAAAACCGCTTGTAGCGTTTTACGAAAATTCCAGAGTATAAAGGTGGATAGCAGTATAAATAATCATCAGTCATTGGATTATAGTAGAGGCGGGTTAACAAATACGCTCAAACTGAATTCAAAATCATCCTAAACCCGCCCTTACTATAACGTATGTTACATTCTGTAAAGATTTTAGAACCAACCGATTTGTGGTATCTACAAAACAATATCAACAAAGAAACAAACAAACACTATCATCCCACCAAAAATATTCCGTTTGTCCAGCAATTATAAATAAAACTTGAAAATTCGGGTGTAGTGGTTCAAAAAGGCGCCAAAAAGTTAAATTGGCGGCAAATGGCAGGTTCAGCAGATGGTAGATGGAGAATTGCAATTAAGGCATTACCGGGACAAAATGCGCGCATTTGTTACAGGAACATCGGCGCCAGCAAAAGTAATAGAACTTAGAAAAGACGAAGTTTTAATCGCTGATTATGATATGGTTAAAGGCTTCACAAACGGAATTAAAGAAGAATACTCTAAGTTAGGATACTTTGGTAAAGGCGGTGGTGAAGGTTATGTGTGGACTTACACTGTAAGTAACCGTTCAGGGGGGCGCCTATTAGTATCCGAAACAGATGGAATGGGTATTAGTTGAAATTAACTAATTATTAAATTTCCCAATCCTCTTAAAAAAGGAGGATTTATAACAGTAATTCTACTCTCAATGCCTTGAGGGTAAAAAAACATGTTTTTGCTGACAAGTATATTTCTGAGAGTATTATGACTTTAATATCATTTAAATCGTCCTGGTGGTATTTTATTTACCGACCAAGACCCACAGGTAACAGCTTGGAATTTTAAAGGCTTAGGGTTATTCCTACGCGATATTCGTTTCCCACTTTATAGATTAATGCGCTACAAACATTACATAGCGTTTGACGAACGTACCCCGCGCCACAAAACCGAAATTCATAACCAAAGACCGGGTGATGGCATTACACCAGAACTTTATTATCAAATACTCAACCCGCTAGGTTTTGACGTAAAGCTCTATCCACACAACCATAACCTAGGCGCCGAAGTTTTATTAGGTCAATTAGGTAAATCTTCTTGGCGAATGCGTTTAAGTCAACAGCTATCTGGTATGAATCCAGATTCAACTTCTTCAGCACAATCAATTATGTGTATTGCCAAGCGTTTGTGCTAATAAGCTAGGATATATCAATCCAAAATTTTTATGCCACAGCCATGCAATGCGAAAACTTCAACCGGGGATTGGAAAAAGCTAAACTTCATGACTACACTGGCGCTATCGTAGATTTTACAGCGGAACTAGAGGTAAATCCTTATTTTGCTGAAGCCTACTTGCAGCGTGGTTTGGCTTATTATGATTTGGGTGAAGCATTACGCGCTGTTTCAGACTATACCGAAGCTTTAAAGCTAGATTCAAAGTTAATTCAAGCATATTACAGTCGGGCATTAGCGCGGATGGTACTAAAAAATTTGCCGAGTGCCATTGATGATATTGAACGAGCGATTCGTCTTGACTACAATTATGCGGCAGCACATAACCTACGCGGTACCCTGCTACGAAAATCTGGAGATGTTCATGGCGCCATTGTCAGTTTCAAAAAAGCGGCAGAATTATATATAGTCCAGAAAGACGCAGAAAATTGTCGGTTGTGCATGGAGAAAATTAAGCAGCTTCAACCGAAACCTCAACCACAGCAGGTTGTAAGCATTAAGCCATCAACGAGCGCATCACCTGTAATTATGCACGAAGGTGATTACTTTAAACAATTAATCGAAAAAGCCGAACAAGGAGATATAAGAGAAGCGCTCGAAAGTTTGAACTGGGTTTTTCAAGTAGACCCACAAGATGGTAAGGCTTATTGCATAAGAGGTGTGATACGCTGCAAGCAAGAAAGATATATAGATGCCATTGCTGATTTTAATCAAGCTTTAAAATATAACTTTCAAGATGCCATTGTTTACCGTAACCGAGGTAAAGCCAGATTACAACTCGGAGATAATACAGGCGCCATCGCTGACTTTAACAAAGCTTTAGAATTAGAACCAGATAATGCTATGCTTTTTATCGCCAGAGGTAACGCTTACCGAAGCATGGGCAATCACTACGGCGCCGTTCAAGACTATACTAAAGCTTTACAACTTGACCCCGAAGATGCTCACGCTTACTATAATCGTGGTTTAGCATACACGCATATCGAAGAAATGCAGCAAGCAATTAATGATTATCAAAAAGCTGCGAGTATATTTTGTGAAAAAGAAGATTGGAAAAATTATCAGAAAGTCTTGGACAGCTTAAATAAAATAACTGTACCGAGTCAAGATTTAAACAAACCTCAATCCACTATACTTCGTCAAAAATTATTAAGGCTTGTAGGCGGTTACTGGGAAATTGCCGAAAGGCTGATAGAAGACGCTAAGTATTATTATCCAGGTATGTCAGAAGATTGGTACATGGAAAAAGTCATTAGTGACATCGAACGTGATAGACGGTAGGGGCGGGTTAACAAATATCCTACAAACGTTTTTAAAACCTCATAAACCCACCCCCTCGTAAAACCGCCCCCAAAACCAGTGTATTTTATACAATGACCGTTCCGAGATGACATAACCCATATAATGCGATTTTTTTCAAAGTTCTTTGCTACCTTTCTAGCAGTAATGTTACTACCTGCTTTTATGGCTGTTGCTCAAACTCAAACTATTACACCGGGTGATAATCTAGTTGTAGAAGGAATTCCACCCATTCCCGTTAGCATCGCCCAAAGTGTTGAACGCTACACTAATTTTCGTGCTGCGAGTTTAGCCAGTTGGCACCCCAAAAGGCGTGAAATGCTCATATCTACACGCTTCGCTGACACCCCACAAGTACACCTCGTCAAATCTCCTCTCGGCGCCCGCAAGCAATTAACCTTTTTTCCTGAGCGTGTAGCAGGAGGAAGGTTTCAACCAACAGAAGGCGAATATTTTGTTTTCAGTAAAGATATTGGTGGAAATGAGTTTAGCCAAAACTACCGCTATGACTTCGCGACAGGTGATATAACCTTACTTACCGATGGGAAGTCAAAAAACAGTGGTGGTATATGGTCGAGTAAAGGTGACAAAATAATATACACCTCTACCCGTCGTACTGGTAAAGACAATGATTTTTATATTATTGACCCATTAGACCCCAAAACCAATAAGCTTATTACCCAAGTCGAAGGTGGTGGTTGGGGCCCATTAGACTGGGCGCCAGATGATAGTAAAATACTCGCAATCGAATATGTTTCTGTAAATGAAAGCTATTTATGGCTTTTAGATGCAACATCTGGAGAAAAGAAACTTATTACACCCAAAGGTGGTAAAGAAAAAGTTTCTTATGGTGGCGCCATATTTAGTAGAGACGGAAAAGGTTTGTACGTCGTCACCGATAAAGACTCAGAGTTTCAAAGATTGGCATATGTTGACCTAGTAACAATGCAGCCAACTTACCTTACTACCGATATCAAATGGGATGTCGAAGATATTGACCTTTCCGATGACGGTAAAAACTTAGCTTTCGTTACGAATGAAGATGGCACCAGTGTATTACACCTTCTTGATACAGCAACACGTAAAGAAAAACCTCTACCTAAATTACCTGTAGGACAAGTATTAGGCACCAACTGGCATAAAAATAACGAGGACTTAGGATTTACATTAGTTTCTGCACGTTCCACAGCCGATGTATATTCATTAAATATTCGCACTAACAAAATAGAACGTTGGACAGAAAGCGAAACAGGTGGTATCAACACAACCAACTTCACCGATGCTCAGTTAATTAGATGGAAAAGCTTTGACGGTAAAACAATTTCTGGGTTTATGTATCGTCCCCCATCTAAATTTACAGGCAAACGTCCGGTAATAATTGATATTCATGGAGGTCCCGAAGCACAATCACGTCCTGGCTTTTTAGGGCGCCTTAATTACATAATAAATGAATTAGGTGTAACAGTAATATTTCCCAACGTTAGAGGTTCATCAGGGTACGGAAAAACATTTCTGCAACTTGACAACGGATTTAAACGTGAAGACTCAGTAAAAGATATAGGCGCCTTATTAGACTGGATATCAACACAACCCCAGCTAGATAAAGACCGAGTGTTAGTAACAGGTGGAAGTTACGGAGGTTACATGTCACTAGCAGTAGCAACCAACTATCCTGAAAGAATACGCGCGTCTATAAACATTGTTGGAATCTCTAATTTTGTCACATTCTTAGAAAGAACCGAAGGTTATAGAAGAGACTTACGAAGAGTAGAATATGGAGACGAGCGAGACCCCAAAATGCGCGAATTTCTCTTAAAAATATCGCCATTAAATAACGCCAGTCGTATCAAAAAACCACTGTTTGTAATTCACGGTCAAAACGACCCGCGCGTACCATTAAACGAAGCCGAACAAATAGTAGCAACTGTGCGAAAAAACAACATCCCCGTCCGGTATCTCATGGCAAAAGACGAAGGACATGGTTTCAGCAAAAAAAGAAACATAGACTTTCAATTTTACGCAACAATCATGTTCATCCAAGAAAATCTTTTAAAGTAGAAAGTGCTGAGTGTTGAGTGCTGAGTGCTGAGTGCTGAGTGCTGAGTTCTGAGTTCTGAGTGTTGAGTTCTGAGTGTTGAGTGCTGAGTGCTGAGTGCTGAGTTCTGAGTGTTGAGTGCTGAGTGCTGAGTGCTAATTATAACTCTTGTGGAACGGGCATCCCTGCCCGTCTCTTAATTATTCCTTCAAAATTTAACTACTTAATCTTAGAATAACCCACTTTCCAATTAGTAGCCTCTTTCAACTCATCACCCTTACCTTGAGAAATAACCCACAAAGCAATACGAGTATTTAACAAACCCTTCATTAAATAGTATCCAGGTTTCGCGCGAACACCCTCAAATTCATTCGTCCCACCATAAGCAAGAATTCCACAATAAGTTTTATCACCCTGAATATTCACAGTAAACTGCTTATCATTAAGATACCCACCGGGAACCATGAAAATAGCATATACATGATGTTGTCCATGCCAAGGTTTAACAACTAGCTTTTCAGGATACGCATAATATTTAGGAGTATTATCAGAAAAGCCCCACCATTGACACCCTAAAACAGGCGACTTTTCTGATAAATACGAGAAACCCATAACACCGATTAAAACAAGTGTAAATAAAATGTAAAATAATTTACGCTTTCGCACGCTTTTAAAAATCATTACTTATCAATCAATTAACTTTAACTAATTGCAGTCAAAACAGTTGTAGCTTAAAAGCCAAGATAGGCAAAAATATAAAATTGTTTCAGAAACCCGGTTTCTAGGGTTTCTCTTTTTTCTTGTGCCCAAAATAACAAAGCAGTCTACAATTTATCCCAGTAAACCGAATATACAACTTTAACAATGGTATCAAATTCTACAACGTTCTCTGATATACAAAATCACTGGGCACGTCCATTTATCGAACCATTGCTGCGACGTGGTGTAGTTGCAGGGCAAAGCGGTGTCTTTCGTCCCGATAACTCAATCACACGTGCAGAGTATGCGGCAATTATAACTAAAGCATTTACAAAGATTCCGAAAAGGCGCCAATACATACCTTTTGTAGATGTACCTGCAAATTCTTGGGCTTTCTCAGCAATTCAAACAGCTTTTGAAACTGGCTTTCTCAACGGTTTCCCTGATAATCGTTTTCGCCCCGATAACCGAATTTCGCGTCTAGAAGTTTTATTATCCCTAGTCGCAGGTTTAGACATAGCGTCAAAAATAAGACCTGACTTATTGAATAGCTTGCCGCAAATCTATGAAGACTCGATACAAATTCCTGGCTATGCAAGAAATCAAGTAGCAATAGCAACTAGTGCCGAAATAGTATCAAGCCACCCAAATACAAGATTACTCAATCCGAATTTAGCGGCAATTCGCGCTGATGTTGCGGCGTTTATCTATCAGGGTTTAGTGTACATTGGCGAAGTACCAAAAATTGCCTCTAACTTTTTAGTTTCACCTCGACAAACTTCAACCCCACCACGTCCCACACCAACTCCAACTCCATCACCAGCACCAACAGGTACAGTTCGTGTGAGCCATCGTCGTGAATTTCGCGGCGCCTGGTTAACATGTGTATGGAATATTGATTTTCCGTCGAAACCAGGGTTATCTGCCGACCAGCAAAAAGCCGAACTAGTACAAATTATTACCCGACTTCAACAATTAAATTTCAACGCGCTCGTATTTCAAGTACGTCCTGAAGGAGATGCAACTTATCAGTCGCAACTAGAACCTTGGAGTGCTTGGTTCTCTGGTACACAAGGTCAAGCACCCGGATATGACCCATTACAGTTTGCTATTGCTGAATGTCGTAAACGCAATATTGAACTACACGCATGGTTTAACCCTTACCGCGCGAGAACTTCTATTCGACAAAATAATCTTGCCCGTCCTCATCTCGCCGTTACAAACCCTGATGTAGTATACCAATGGGGTAATCAATTATGGATGGACCCAGGTGCCAAGGTAGTACAAGACCGTGCGTACAATGTAATTATGGACGTGTTAAAGCGTTACGACGTTGACGGTATTCATCTTGACGACTACTTTTATCCTTACCCCATTCAAGGACAAACCTTTCCTGATAATAAAACTTATGCAGCGTATCGCAATGCTGGTGGTAATTTAAGTTTGGAAGACTGGCGCCGTGAAAATGTTAATCAAATGGTATTACGGTTATCACAAGGAATTAGAGCAGCAAAACCCCACGTAAAATTTGGTATTAGTCCCTTTGGTATTTACAGACCAGGACAACCAGCAGGAATTCGAGGTTTAGATGCTTTTGCAGTACTTTATGCCGACGCTAAAAAGTGGGTTGAACAAGGCTGGTTAGATTATATTGCTCCACAACTATATTGGCGTACCGACCAAACACAACAAAGTTACCCTGTTTTACTCAAGTGGTGGACAGAAATTAATACAAGACAACGCCATGTTTATGCAGGAAACAATCTTGGACAACTTGATGGCAAAGCATGGAAAGACGAAGAAATTGAAAAACAGGTAAAAATTAGTCGCAACCTATTTAATGATTTATCTTTAGGCAACATCTTTTTTAGTATGAGTGGCATTAGCGAAAATCGTCAGGGTATCGCCGATAAATTCCGACAATCTCTATATAATACCCCCGCACTGGCGCCGACAATGCCTTGGCGTAATTCTAACCCACCATCACCACCAACTCAACTTCAAGTCGCTTCACGGCGCCTATCTTGGCAACCAGGAGACACGCGCGAAATTCGTTCTTGGACTTTATACAGACGCAGTGGAGATAACTGGACACTACAGCGCGTTCTAAGTCGCGGCACAAACTTCGCCACCGTAGAACCAGGACAGTATGCAGTATGTGCTGTTGATAGATTAGCCAATGAAAGTTCAGGCGTAGTTATTACCGTAAGTTAAATTGACCATCAGACTGAAATAAACTACTTCTTGTGGAATAAACTACTTCTTGTGGAATAAACTACCTCTTGTGGAATAAACTACCTCTTGTGGAACGGGCATCCTTGCCCGTCCCTATAAATGTGTACTAACAAAACCCTACAATAACTAAACCTGTAAACAAAGCTCTAGTTGTGTCGATTGCATTTGTTTCATATTCGACTCATTATTATCCTTTAAATATTGAAGCAAACACCTTGCAACAAACTCAGCTAACTTTACTGGGACAGCATTACCAATCATTTGTTCCAAATCAGTTTTAGATAAATTTTTTTCATCAAAAATAAAATTTGAAGGAAATGTTTGTATATAGCTACGTTCTATAGTAGTTAATGGACGTAAATCAGGAGTAACAGGCGCCGCATCACCTGGATGTCCTTTATAACTTTTGGGAACAGGACGATTTACACTTCTAATTGTAGGGCTTGGTTCATCAATACTAAATATAGCTCGTCTTTGATAAGTTCTAGGATGCCTGTAGTAATATTCAACTCCTAGACTGTTTCCTAAATAATGCCTGATTGTAGTTGGTTCTTTGGATAAATTATAGTTTATATATGGAATTAATGCGTTATCGATACCGTTTAATTCTCCTATACAAAAATATCTTTTTCGACTTTGAGGAACTCCACAGAATGCTGCATTAATTATGTTTTCTGTCAACCCGTAACCACTATTTTTAAATATCTTAATCACTTGATTATATTTCTGGCTTTTTTGAAACCTATCTACATTTTCCATCACAAACCATTGTGGTTTTACAAACGCGATCATTTGAGCGAATGTAATACTCAAATCACCTCTTCCTAAATCTTCATTACGCTTCCCAGCGCTAGAAAAATCTTGGCAGGGTGGACCACCTATAATAACGTCAGGCTTGAAGCTAAGAAAAAACTGATAATCTTCTACATTGCCAAGGTCGCAACTGTAAATTTCATGGGAGAAGTTCTTTTTATAAACTTGTATCGCTGGTTCCCATTTATCAAATGCTGCTACAACTGTCATACCAGCATTTTGAAAGCCTAAAGATAATCCACCACAGCCAGCGAAAAAGTCAATAATTCTTAAATTTGTATATTGGGCTTGCTTGTTTATTAATGCCATACAAATTCCCAAAAAGACCTATGGCAAATTGTCAACTATAGTTCCTTTGTTCGTCAACTATGCTTATGTTTATTTTTGTGTAGTACGTTTGTTAGCTACTTATCTATCCACACACCCCATTTTTGAATTGCGCTCTTTAAGGCGCCATCTGGTAAGCTATCTAAACTATCAAAATTCAAAGATTCACTTTTATTCACACATTCGAGAGCTTCAAAAAATGCTTTGACGCCACTACCTGCGCCATCAGGGTGGTCCATAATGCCTGTACCCGCGTTGAGAATTACATCTTGCCCATAGTCAGATACAGCTTTACCTACTACACCTGGATGAATACCTGCAGATGGAACTGGCATTACATTTCTTGCTCTTAAAATATCGCGAATTTTGGCTTCAGTATTGGCATCGAATGGTAAATTACCATAATGGGCTGGATACAAAACAGCATCGGCGCCAGCATAAGCCATTAATGTTCCTAAAGAAACCGAATAATCAAAACCATAGTCAGGGGCAGCAGAAAGGGCGCCTGCACCCGCAGGATGGGTAAATATAGGCACATTTACTTCTGGGTCTACAGCTAAAGCTTCTAAAACAGAAAAACCATAGGAAAAGACATTTAATAATAAAGCATTGGCGCCATTACTTACTAAATCTCTAGCACGTTGTAATAATTGTGCAGCATTTCCTGTAACATTAACAGCGTAAAGTACAGTGCGTCCAGTTTCTTGCTTGACTGTATCAAGTACTTCGCGGCAAGCTTTTAAGCGTTCGAGAGTGGGAGCAGAAGGAAGATTGCCTAAAATTTCATCATCTTTGATAATATCTAAACCTTCCATAGCAACTTCCTTTAAAATTGCAGCATGGTCTGCGGCAGAAAGTCCTAAAGCTGGTTTGAAAATTGCCATTATTAAAGGACGTGTACGCACGTTCAATAACTCACGTATACCTGATATACCATATTTAGGACGCAACCCGTAATTTTCGGGTAGTCTTAGTGCAACAACTTTCGCGGCGCCTGCCATTGAGTACTTACCGAATATCATTGTAAGTAAGCTACTCACATCGTTTTCTACATTCGATAAAGGAAAGCGTACCGTCGCAATACTGTAATTATCAGGTTGTTTGACAACAGATACAACTTCACCAAGATGCGATGTTAAACTTGCTTCACGATGGGCAAAGCGCGCGTCCCAAGTTCCAACAGTTTGCCCTATCGCAATAACTTTAGCTTGCTTCTCGGCATTTACATCCGGTGGAAAACGATAATCTACTTCGATAGTCATTTTAAAAAGTTTCTGCAAAATATCAAAATCCAGTATCCCAGAATTTCTACAAGTTTTGATATCCCATCTGGTATGTCATGCTGAGGTACGAAGCATCTTTGTCATGCTGAGGTACGAAGCATCTTCACGATGTCTCAAAAAATACCGTCTTAATTCCTAATTTGACATAGCATCGTAATCAACATTACTCATAAAACGCTTCTCCATCACAAAAGTAAGAAGTTGCTACAGCTTCAAAATTTCATTCAGTGAAAGCAGCCATTGATAACAAGGTTCATCAATTGGCGCCATATCTCGACGTAGTTGTGCTAAAGACTCAGTATAAGCTTTTAGCCATCGTGCTGCAAGTTCTTGTTCAACTATTAAATCGTGCCTTAACCCACTCTTCAAACGTTAGTATTTCAATTGATACCCCAAAATCTTTCTCAATTTCTCTACATCTAGGTTCTAGTTCCTCAAATCGTTCGGGTTTAATACTAGTAACAAAACCAACTTTTAGAACATCAAGATACACTTGCAAATTTTCTGATAACTCTTCAATTTCATCTCTTAAATATGACTGACCATATTTAGCGTCCCAAGCTTCTACAATTTGCCCACATTCTAAAAGTTCAATATCAGCAATATTTACATGATTTTTATTGGCTGAACGTGTTTGTGAGAGAGGTTTTAATACAGAATCAGAAAAAATTTGAAGTTCTTGCATAGCTTGCATCAAACTGTGCATTGCTATTTCCATTAATCGAGTAGCATAATCCGAAGTATCAATGTGTTTTAATATGATGCTGAATACAATATTTCTGTCAATTTTCGCAGTTTCCAAATATGAAATTAGATTTTCACTAATTTGTATAGAGAATATTTTAAAATTAGATGCTTCGTTCCTCAGCATGACAATTACATGATGACAATTACAGATTTGTAGTGTGATAAATAATTTAACACCAAGTTTGTATGACTTTGCCTTTTAATTGTTGACCGTACCAAGGTGTGTTTGCTGAGAGTGTATGTAGGTTTGTTTGTTTGACTGTCCAAGTTTGTTGAGGGTCAAATAGTACTAGTTCGCAAGGTTGATTTGGTGTTATTTTACTGACTTTTTGTTGTAAGCATTGTGCTGGACTACTGCTTAATGGGCGCCATAATTGTAAGGGTGTGAATTCTCCGGTCTCTACTAAGTTTTGCCATAGTAAAGATAACGCTAATTCATAGCCAATTGCTCCTGGTGGTGCATCAGCAAATGCTACTGTTTTCTCTTCGTATGTATAAGCGGTATGGTCGATGGCAATTGCATCGATAATACCTTCTATAACTCCTTTTCGTAGAGCTATCATGTCACTATTATTACCTAAAGGTGGGTCAAGTCGTAAACTTGGGTTATAGCTTTTTAGGGCAACTGTATCGAGTAATAAATGCATCCAGGTTGTGCTGGCTGTTACTGGTAAACCTCGTGATTTTGCGGCTGCTATTAATTCAATACTTCTAGCTGTAGAAACGCGCATTATATGCACGGGTGTTTCTGTTGCTGCTACTAGTTCTAAAAGTGCGGCAATAGCTGATGTTTCTGCACTTTCTGGTATAAAGGGTAGTCCTAGTCTTAGTGCGTCTGCTCCTTCACGCGCGATACCGTTGCCGCGTAGTTGAGTGTTACATGCCCAAAAAGCTGCTGTTTTATTGAATGGTTGAAGATATTCGAGTACACGTTTCACCATTGCTAAGTTATCTAGAGGTTTGGCATCTGTGAAACCAACTACTTCTGTGGCAAAATCTGCGAATTCGTTCAATTGCTGTGCTGCAAAGTCTTGGCTGATGGCGCCCCATATGTTGAGATTAGGAATGGGAAATGAGGAATCAAATATAGATATGTTTTGAGCGATTTTTTGTAGTTGTGTGACTACAGCAGCGTTATCTATTGCTGGGTTTGTATCGGGTAATATGTTGATGCGAGTGAAGCCACCATGTGCTGCTGCTTGTAATAATGAATTTATGGTTTCGCGTTCTTCATATCCTGGTTCTCCTGAGTGGCTGTATAAATCAATTAATCCGGTTCCTAGAATTAATTGTTGGCAGTTGCGAATTTGTGCGTCAGGTGGATATTCTGAAATGCTGGCTGCAACTTTGATGATTTGACCGTTTTGAATTAGCACGTCTGCTAATTGGTCGGTTTCTGAAATGGGGTCTATTATTCTTACTTGTTTTAGTAGTTCAGCCATTAATTTTTCTACTCCTCCGTTTTTTGTCTTTGGTCATGTGCGTTGAGGTAACTAATGACCAAAGAAATTGCTGAAGCAATTATTACAAGGCTCCTGCTGCGGTTTTGTCTAGTACACCAGAACCTAGATGTGTGGTGATGTTCATCGCTTGCAATACTGGATGTCCATCTAAGCCAGAGGGATAATCTATAACGCTGACGGCGCCATTACCTTGACGGAAATTCCAAAAGCTTTCTGATGATAATCCTAGGATATGACAAAGTAGGGTCTTATTTGTTGCGTCGTGGGCAACAATTAAACCGATGTTTCTCTGTTCATTTAAAGCTTGTTGTATAATTAGTTGCCATGCTGCTGTGCTACGCTCGCTAACTTGCTGTAGATTTTCACCTTCTGGCATTTGAACTTCAGCGGGTATTGTGCGCCACCTTTCTAGTTCTCCAGGATATTCTTGCTCGATTTCTCGCTCAAATTTTCCTTCCCATAGTCCGTGGCTAATTTCACGTAAGTCAGCGTTATATTTTAACTCTACGTTTGGATGGGATTGTAAAATAAGTTCGGCTGTTTCTTTAGGACGTGCCATTGGACTTGATACAGCAAAATCGATTTTGACTTCTTTTAAAAATTCCCTAGCTTTTTGAGCTTGTAATCTGCCATTATCATTCAGGGGAACATCGATTTGACCTTGGAATCTACCTTGACGGTTCCACTCTGTTTCACCATGACGCACAAGTAGCAACCTTACTCCTTGATGTCCTGGACGTACCGAGGGCATTGTCTCACCCATGTGCTGCGTCTGGTTCATTGATTCGAGTTGGACGTTTTCTCCTAAACCACCAGAAAAATTCAAGACGCTAATTCCACAATTTGATTGTTGAAGCGAATGATATCGAGACGGAGATATTGATAAAGCAGTACTAATTAATGCGCGGTTGATACCGTTATGTCCAATAATTAGTATTGTTTCACCCTTATGGCGCCGTAAAATATCTTCCCAAAATTGCTTCGCTTGTTCGTATAAAGACAAAACTGGGAAGTGTTCGCGTGTCCCTTCGGATGTGGGAAGAAGCATCATAAACTTGTCAGGGCAGGAATGCCAAGCTGTATACTCTTCGGGAAATTTTTCTTTGACCTCAGTAGTTGTCATCCCAACCCACAAGGGTAAGTCAATCTCCATAAGATTATCACTGGTTTGGAGTGCTGTTGATTGACCAGAATCGCTACAAATAATATCTGCCGTTAGCTTTGCACGCTGCAATGGACTAGAGTAAATAGCGTTAAATGATATATTGCTGAGGGCTTTTCCTACTTTGCTTGCATCATCACGACCTTTCTGTGTTAACTGCGACGCATCGGAACGTCCCTGAATTCGCCTCTCAGTATTGTATGTACTTTGACCGTGGCGCACAATGATGACACGAGTCATCTTTAAACCCTCCTCTATCTAAAGGTATAATCTTACTTTAAAGTGCGCGACTTCGTGACACAAGCAGATGTGTGAAATATTGTAAATTTTTGCTTTTTAAAACTTTAAATACTGCATAACTTGCCAATTTTATTCTCTACTAGTTTTAAGACCTGCATTAATTCGATGCATGGAAGATCATATTATTTTACTAGGTACTTAGTACTAGGAGGAAAAAATGTCAGAGCGAAGAAGAGACTTTCACCGTTTAAACGACTTAAATCTGTCCAGCTTTTGGTGGCACAGTGGCACAGAATGGACATCTATAATCAAAAATGAAATTACTCCAGATAAAAACGACGCAGTAGAATCGCAATCAGTCGCGCATAGACCAATAATATATAGTGCTGTCGCCATTTTAGTGTTGTTAGGCGCCGCAATTGTAACACGCACGGGCGAAATATCACAGAGACTCGAAACAGCACAAAATCAACCACAACAAATAATTTTCAGTAAAAAATAATACATAAACGCAATGTAGAGACGTAACATGTCACGTCTCTACATCTTATAAATATACATGTGTCGAAAGATACGCTTACTACTTCTTAGCTGGTCTATCCAAACCAGTTAAATCAACCTGAACTTGTACTCCATCGTTACCACCCCCAATTGTTTGCTGTGCGGGTTGTAAGAATACAGGGGTATCAGGAAGCGTCAGAGTTTGATTAAACTGAACAGGTGAGGCTGAATTAGGTTTCGCCGCACTTGGTTGACTATTTTCAGGATTAATTGCACCGAAGAAGTTAGCAAAATCATCTTGTGCGCTTCTATTGTCAATTCCCACTAACGAAGTTCCAGATAAAGAAGATGCTTCTCCTTGTGGGCTTGACGTTCTTGATGATTGTGCAGTAGCGGGCATTCCAAAGCTGACAATAGTCGCCGCTACTATTAAGGCGCCATAAGTTATAGCTTTCATTGTTGTTACCCAGATTAAACATGCGATTTGATATCCATTATACTAAGCATCCAATTTTTGGCGAGGATGAGTTAGTTACGTAGCCACGTCTTTACTTTTTGTATTTGGTTCGGCGCCTGCATTTCGTGGAATAGCTGAATAGCGGTGTCAAAGTTTTTTTGAGATTTTTCTATATCACCTTTTTGAGCAAAAGTCAATCCTAATTGGTAATGAGCTTCGGCTAAATCTGATTTGGCGCCGATTTCAGATAGCATTTGAATTGCGGCATCATGAAAAGATATTGCAGCATCATAATTCATTTTATGACGTTTAATTTCTGCCATACAACTCATAGCTCTAGCATGAATTTGTGTAAACTTGCTATCTTCACAATTAAAAATAGCTGTTTTACAAATTTCCCAAGATTTATCAAAATAACCCAAATTTTTATAAGCTAAAGCAAGATTAACGTGCGTTATGTCCGGCGCCCCATGAATTTATACTTGTAGATGAAGTAAGAGAATTTATAGCTTTATCAGCCATGAAGAATGCATGTGATGTGAGCAAGGTTATTTATAGAAGGAAGCTCAACAACAATAAAAGTTAGTCTTAAACTGTATAAAACTGAATAGACAATGTGTTCTTAAATGTGCTTTCTGTGGCTAGCAGTCTAACTAACTATTTTTGTAGAGCGCAAACGGTTTTGATAAGTAGTTTACACTCTACTGGAGGAATTTTATGTCAGACAAACATTGTGATTGCGGTCGTTGCCATTGCTGTAATGGATATGTACAAGATGCAAAAAATCCAAATCGATATGTGAATTTAGAAACGGGACAAGAGCGTAAATTAGATAAGAAAAAGTGGAAATTAGATTGGCTAATTTTATGGTTTTTGATTGCCTTTTTTTTTACACACTATGCTAAATTCAAGCCAATCAAAAATTTGAATCCACCTCAACAAAGTGGGAGCAGTTTAGTTAATTAGAGGTTTGCATGGTTGGGTTAACACCCAACCTACGATAAAAAATTTCAAATTTATTTTGATATTTAAAACTTATATACTTTAAGCTAATCGATATCATAAGTAAATATTAGTTAAAGTTAATTTACCATAGTTTAAAATTTATGATACATATACACTTAAACAAACATGGCTGACATTGTAGATATTGCTGTTGGTGCAGGTTCATTCTCGACTCTTGTTACAGCTGTTCAAGCAGCAGGTTTAGTAGAAACACTTAAGAGTCCTGGTCCATTCACTGTATTTGCACCTAATGATGATGCTTTTGCGAAGTTACCACCAGGGACTATAACGACTTTAGTGCAAAATATTCCTCAGTTAACACGTATTCTCAAGTATCACGTTGTACCAGGTAAATTAACGAAAGCTGACCTAGCGAATCTTGGAACCGTTACTTCCGTAGAAGGTTCGACAATCAATATTAATTGCGCTGACGGATTTGAGGTAAAAAATGCGACTGTGTTAGCAGCAGATATCGATGCTGATAATGGTGTAATTCATGTTATAGATACAGTCATTCTCATGGGTTAATAAAGATTTATGTAGAGGAGCGTAGTAATACTCTCCTCATTGTTTATATTGCGTTATAAGATGTGGAAGGCATGTTGATTTGCGTCGAAGGCATGTAAATTAAAATTTTAGAGAAACTTAAGTAAATTTTAATTATTACTAGTCTTTATTTGCATTGCTTTTGAACAAAACAACCGAAAACTTATAGCAATTTAAAACTACTGCAACAATTAATGCTTGACTTAAACACGTTATCTGAATTTTCTCGCGCGAATTGTATAAGTATTTGCGCGTTTCTAGTCCCTGCAAATCTGATTGCAACATCGCTGACAATGATTCTTGTTTTCATACATCGTCAACGTTTATCACAGCAAGTAGGACAAGCATGTGTAATTGCCAGCTTTTTTGCTGTAACAATGATACTACATGTGTACACCTGGTTTGAAGTAGGTATAGTCAGACCGCAAACTTTTATACTGCTATTGCTAGCTATTAGTTGTTTACTAACAAACATCGTCGCAGTTTGGTTACATCATCGCTTGGTGAAAGTAGTGTTGAGTGTTGAGTGCTGAGTGCTGAGTGTTGAGTGCTGAGTGTTGAGTGTTGAGTGCTGAGTAGAGACGTGATTTATCACGTCTAGTGTTGGGAACATTGATAATGTTGTAATGCAGGTTGTGGAGTAGATACAGTATTAAAGGCAATTAATGCAATTCCACTGTCTGCATCTACACCAAATGCTTGAGCTTCGATAAGTTCGTGAGAATTTTTGGAAAAATTTCGATAATTCTGAGTGTAACTTTGATTTTGGCTATATTGACCTCGGCGCCAGCATAATACAAAAATAATACTAAAAAATACAAATGTGAACCGTGGTTCACATTTAGCGAAATAGTTTAAGTGTACTTTTTAGCCGAAAGGAATATTTTTATACCAAAATTATGTACTCTAAGCTAACATTTCATAACTAGTTAAGTTTGCTGCTTTTAGGCTTAAGCCTAGTAAAAGGAAAGCAAGTGAGGCTTACTCTGGTAAACATTAGGTGAAATGGTATTACTACTTATACCCCTGGTATTTTAACCAGGGGTTTTCATATTTACCGAAACAACTTTATTCTCTCTGTGGAACCACAGGTTGGACGGGAGTCGGTTGAATAGGTGTAGTCTCGAAAGTGCGATTAAATTGATTTGGTTGACTAGGATTTGGTACTGGTGTATTTACCTGAGTACGATTCCCTGGTAAAAATGAAGGTAGAAGCCCACCGAGTCTATCACTAGCATCGATACAAGTGTCCATTGCTTGAACTGCTGAGTAATCAATTTCACGACGTATCCCAACCACACAAGATGCAAACCTAACTGGTAGTAAGCTACGACCACAATAATTGAAAACTGATGGGTCAAAAGAATCTCTCTTGCTCGTGCTAATGTTAACAACGCAAGTTGCTAAATCTTCAGGACGACGTGCAGAGCGACAAGAAGGAAGAATATCAACAGCAGCAACCTGGGTTTGTCGTTGAATTCGAGTCACACAATTAGAAAAGTCTCTTGGACGGAGTGCCGCAGCGCAATTTTGTGAAGCAGCTTCGGGAGTAATGCCCAGTCTCAGCAGTCTTCCTGCACAAGCACGGTAATCACTCCCAAAAGTACTTGATTGTATTTGACCCATAGCGGGCAAAGTTAAGGCAAGTGAAAACCATCCAGTGATTGCTAGCACGTTTGCAAAACTGTTAGTATATCTACCTTTCTTCAATAATCTAAACATTTTAATAAATCCCCAAACACCCAACTTATGGTACCGCATTTAGAGGAGGGGGGGAGTTTAAGGGCTAATTCATAATTCCCTATTCCCTATTTCCAATTTCCATTTATAATTAAATGTCTGAGTAAAATTTAAACAGGATTACAGTACTGAACCATGTCCCGATATAGAGGACCTCGTTTAAGAGTCACCCGCCGCTTAGGCGAATTACCAGGATTAAGTCGTAAAAGTGCCCGTCGTGCTTATCCACCTGGTCAGCACGGTCAGAATCGCAAGAAGCGTTCTGAGTATGCTGTGCGTTTGGAAGAAAAACAGAAGCTTCGTTTTAACTACGGTGTTACCGAAAAACAGTTGTTGCGTTACGTGCGTAAAGCAAGACGTGTAACCGGTTCAACCGGACAAGTGCTACTACAATTACTAGAAATGCGCTTGGATAATACAATATTCCGTTTAGGTATGGCGCCTACCATTCCTGCTGCTCGACAATTAGTTAATCACGGTCATGTATTAATCAATGGACGTGAAGTTAACATAGCCAGTTACCAATGCCGTCCCGGTGAGGTTATTAGTGTTCGTAATAACGACCGCTCAAAGAAACTTGTGGAAGCTAATTTGCAATACCCAGGTTTGGCAAACCTCCCTAGCCATTTGGAGTTTGACAAAAACAAACTCGAAGGCAAGGTCAATGGTGTTGTCGAGCGCGAATGGGTCGCATTACAAATTAATGAACTACTGGTCGTTGAGTACTACTCACGTCAAGCATAAAAATAGTGCTGAGTGGAAAGTGCTGAGTGCTGAGTAGTAATGTTATACCCTACTCAGCACTCAGAACTCAGCACTCACTACTTCTTACCCTCCTATTTGCGACATGGTGCGGCTGTAATTGCCTGTCGCAGTTCCGGAATAACGTTGTTTAAAGTTTATTTCAGATTTTACCGTCAATAATTCTTGTAGCTGCTCCCGCAATTTGGTAATGCTGATACCGCTGCGGAGAGCAGTTTTTAAATCGATTTGACCCGTTTCGTTTAGTAAACAAGGACGTAACCAACCGTCAGCAGAAAGTCTAACTCGGTTACATTTATCGCAAAAGCATTCTGACATTTGGCTAATAAATCCTAATGTACCTTTGGCGCCTGGTATTTGAAAGACATCCGCAGGGCCATTACCACGAACTTGACTTTCAGTCAGTCCCCAACGTGTGCGAATTTGTTGACGTAATTCCTCAGAAGCTACCCAACCTTTATTACCGAATAAATCATTATTACCAACTGGCATAAATTCAATAAATCTGACGTGCCATTGTTTGTCAATAGTCAACGCTGCTAAATCTAATACTTCATGGTCATTAACACCAGGTATTACCACTACATTTAGCTTCAACGGGTCAAACCCTACGTTATACGCAGCTTGAATACCATCCCATACATGGCGCCACTTCGAGCGTCCGCGATTACCAATAATGGAATTAAATGTATCTTCTTCTAAAGAATCTAAGCTAATATTAATACGAATTAGACCAGCATTGTAAAGGTCTTGAGCTATTGGCGCCAGTAAAAAACCATTAGTCGTCATCGATAAATCTTGCGTCTCTGGTAAAGAGGCAATTTTTTCTACAAGCTCAACAACGCGCGGACGCAATAACGGTTCACCACCAGTTAAACGAAAGCGGGTAAACCCAACTGGAATAAAAACTTCTTTAATCAGAGTTAGTAATTCTTCATTCGTCAATAAATTTTGTTTAAGTATATAATCTAACTCCGTTCCTTCCGGCATACAGTACTGACACCGAAAATTGCAACGGTCTACCAAACTAATTCGCAAATAATCTACTTGATTCATCTTTAACATTTTGCTTATACTGTTTACATACACCTTATACTTATTTTGTCAAGATATTAAACAGTTATTTTTGGGTTGCTATACTAACATTCTTTTAAGTTAACGTGGAATTATCTAAAATCTCTCTTCAAAAAAGCATATATAGTGCAAATAAACGTCTGGGTAAGCAAAAATACTGTGAAGCAAATATAATTCATTTTTGAGTATTATTTTTGAAAAACCCCCAAATTTGCGAATGATTTAGGGGATTGATTCGCGATTACTTATTACTCAAAGATTCCTGAATAGTAGAAATCTTCACAGCAAAGTTAGTAATATCTTGTCCTGTGCGAAGATTTTTAGCTTCAGCATTATTTAAAGCTACAATATAAGGGTCGCCGTTGATTACACCAATAATGGCGCCACCACTTGAACCACCAGCTGTGGAACAATCGTGTAGTAAAAAACCAGAATCTTCTTTAATAATACTGCACCCTGCCTCATAAGAAGCCGTCCAACCTTTACCTGCACTAAAATAATTTTTATATTTATCGGTCGGGAAATCTCCTGAGTAACCAACAAAAAAGAAAGCTTTGGGATTTTGAGTGAGTGTATTAGTCGCTAGAGATTTTAATCCTAAATAACCGTATTTACGGCCTAAAGGCTGATTGATTTTCATTATTGCCCAGTCGTTAGGACTTATAGCATCACCGTCTTTAAAATCTGTACCGTAAATCACTTGTTCAACTTCTGCTACATCTTGAAATCTTTTGTCAATTACATTGGGCATAAATAAAATTTGCTTACTTAATTCACCCGTTTCTGGGTCAATTACACAATGAGCGTTAGTTAAAACCAAATTCTCAGCAATTAAACTACCCGTACAATGATAACTTTTAGCATCCGCAGTAGTTCCTTGAATTCGACCTATTGCCGACCAAGGGTATTTTCTACTTAACATTGGAATGCGATTATCAATACCTGTAGGAATTCCTCTAGAACCACCTTCATTCGGCTTTGTCGAACGTC
Source organism: Calothrix sp. PCC 7716 (assembly GCF_019977735.1). Taxonomy (GTDB): domain Bacteria; phylum Cyanobacteriota; class Cyanobacteriia; order Cyanobacteriales; family Nostocaceae; genus Dulcicalothrix. The sequence goes on from NZ_AP025018.1 coordinate 10,963,478, forward strand.
CTAAATTTTGAGGTACAAAAGGTTTACTAGCTGCTTCTAAGGTAATATTACCTGCTTTTGGACTAATAAACTGTGGTGTAATGCTTTGCTTAGTTTGTGCTTGTACTGATATTGCTGTTATCGCACTTATAATTCCAGTTAAAAACAACGCGGTATATTTCTTGCTAATTATCATCGTCTGCTCCGAAATTACACTAAGATTACAACAAGGCTAAAAAAATCAGAAACCAATTATTTATAACTAATACAGGCAATAATTAACACAAAATGTATGTAATCTAATTTATTAAAAACGTGATAAACATAACATTTTGGTTACGTATAGATTATTGCATCATCATCAGTACGATTAGAATAAATTTGTGATTATTTTATTTTTTAACAATTAAGTCATTGAAACTCAACACTAAACTATATTTCAGGCGCCAGATTACTTATGCATATTAATACGACGCTCTGGCTCGCTTGAGCAATAACTTTATTGCCATTCGCCTTGCACAGTAAAACCAGCCCAATAATAAGGACTTTGCCATTCAGGGTTCTCCCATAATTTTTTCTGAGCCGCGCGCAAAGCATTTGCAGGCGTTTTATTTTGCTGTAGCATTTCCTTATAGAATTCTTGCATTAATACTGATGTGCCTTCATCATTAACATTCCATAGCGATACTACAAGGCGCTTGCCACCAGCATACATTAACCCGCGCGTCAATCCTACCAACCCTTCACCGCTAACATTTTTACCAAGTCCCGTTTCACAGGCACTTAAAACTATTAACTCTGCTGAATAGTCGAGATTGAATAAATAACCTAAGCGCAAGTAACCGGGTATTGATTTACCTTTTTTATCAACTAATGAAAGTACAATTCCTGATAACTCTGGATTTTCATAATTTACAAAGCCGTGGGTGGCGAAATGTATAATGCGAAATTGATTTACCTCACTGCTGGTTGCCCAAGTATAGTTAGCATCAAAGCCCATTGCCTGCATACGAGAAGATGCTGGTATCAGGTTTAATATTCCTTGTGCTTCTGTAAATGTACCTTGAAGTCTATCGAAACCGGAACGCTTTAGACTTTTGGTAGATTTTTCAAGGTCTGAATTCTGTAGTACTAATTCTGGACCTAATTGATTATTATCAGGTTTTCCTGTAACTCGTTCGTCAGTGGGACTATATACAGGGTCGGCAAAAATAGCTAACGCTTTTGGTGCTTCGGGACGTGTTGCGAGTTTTTGACGTTGGATAGCAAGCGTTGATGCTGAGGGCAAGTTGATAATTTCATGGTTAAGCATTAATGGTTGATAGTTACGAATTTGGTTAGGGTCAGGTAATGCAGCAAAGGGAATATCTTGTAATGCACCATCTCCTACGATTACTAATCGCTTTCCTGGCAATTTGTCAGCAACTGGCGCCAGTATAATCTTGCTAAATTCGTTTGATGCTTGAATAACTTCTGGGGGTATGCTATCGGGTATTAGTACGCCACTTCTGAATTTACTCGCTGCTGTTTCGATTTGTTGGCGCCCAGGTAATACATAACTAGAGAGTGAATTTTGAGTTACTGCCCACAAATAACTACGCTCTTCACCCAAAGAATATTCGAGTAGAACAGTATCTTTATCAAGCAATTTTTGGATTTGCGGAAGTTGAAGAATGTCTCTTCCTAACTTGGGCTTAAGTACTTTTTCACGGTCTGGGTTTTGCGCGCGGATTTTGGCATTAACTTCTTCTTGCTCTTTAATAATATTAGTAATTTCTTTTTGAGTTGCTGCAATAAGTTCTACTGGTTGTTGCGGCTGGTTTAAGTATTGTGATAATAGTGTTTCAGCATCATCGCGTTTGGAAACTAAACGCTCTTCAGCTTCTATAAGGGATGGGTCAATACCTTTACAAAGGTCTGCCTTAGCTTGCTTTAAAAGTTCAACTAAACCCCGCGCTTGAGAACGTTCGGAGGTGTAAAGTGCTAATGCGTCATAACCTTGTGTAGGATTTTTATTGTGCAACTCCATCAACAAGTCTATGTGAAACTTATAATATTGCTGCACAGATGCAAAATAGGCGCTTTGTTCATCTGTATTAGTATATGACTTCCGTAAATCTTCGATAAGCGCAATAGCATTTTTAATAGTTTTGTGTGATTGATTTATATTGCCTTGACTACGTTCTAGCGAAGCAATATAACCAAGAACAGTGACTTGTCCATTTTTATCGTTGACATAGCGACGTAATTCTAACGCTCCTTTGTAATTTTCAAGAGCTTCTTTTTTCTTTCCTAAACCTGAATATGCTTGTCCTAGCGCAACTAAAGTATTACTTTGTCCAGCTTTATCTCCTAATTTCTGCCACAGTTGCAACGCTGTTTCGTATTCTTTTATTGCTTTTGTTCGTGATGAATCAGAATTGAGCTTAGAAAGCAACAATCCATTTTTCAATGCTTTTTGTGCAGCTATATAATTTGGGTCTTGCTGCCTTGTTGCAACTTGTTGTTCGATTCGTGACAGAGTAGATGTATTTTTTATCCGTACAGAATTAAATAAAAGCACGGCGCCTACTAATAAAATTAAGCTGTACAAACCTAATTTTGGACGTAGATGCTGTATTAGATGCAGTAAAGACTGGCGATAATGGTTAGTTTTCATGACTTTTTAGCTTTAGATAATCAAAATAATGCTATGTATTACTCTTTACTCATGTAGCTAACGTTTATATTCAAATCTATAAGTTGTTTTTGATGCACCACTTTATAATATTTCAGACACACAGCAACTTATGCAGGCGCCTCATGTACGCTCCCTGTAAGTAACATCCATCCTTGTTGCGCGATGAGTTTTCCTAGCTGGTAAGCATTTTCTATATCTGTATGTGTAGCGTTTTCACCTGGCCCCATGACTCCAATGATGATTTTTCGCATATGGTTTGGTAGAAGTTGATAGCTGATATATGTTTTTAATTTGGCTTATTTATAACCATAGTGCCAGTTATTATATCGTGTAAAGTTCTTTTCTTTTTGTTGAAAGATGCAGTACCGAAGTATATTAAAATACCAAAAATAAACAAGCTTTGGCTGAAAGACATTATTAAAATTGTGATAATTACGCTAACTATAAACTTAGCAGTTGCGTGCCAAAAAAATATATTTTTTTGATTTAAATCAGTAATTATTATTTTAAATATTCTTTGACCAAATGTTGCTTGTTTTTTAGAACTTTCTGTCAAAGAATAATAAAGCCAACTAAAAATTAAAACTCCTAGAAAAAACCCAGCACCAAGAAAAAAATTAAAACTACCAGATGCAGAATAAGCTATACCTGTAGTTGAGCTTGGCAATAAACGCATATTCCATAATATAAAACCAAAAATCGGAAATACAATTACTCCTGTTAATCCTCCACAACAAAAGCAAATAATTAAGTCAATGATTCCTGCAAAAATTCGCTTCCATATAGCAGCGTAAACAATTGATGATGTTTGTGGTTGATTATTCTCTTTATTCGTGATATTTACTAGTGTCTCTGGTATATTATTGTGAGTTGATTTTGGTTGAGATACATACTTAGGTGAATACAATTCGCGCTCAATTTCTGCCAACATTGACAAAATTACCTTGGCATTAGCAGGACGCTGGTTAGCTTTATGTGACATCATCACATCTATCAAATCTGCTATCTTAGGCGACATTTGTGGTGCATGTTGGCGCCATTTAACCTCATCATTAAAAGAGTCGTAAATTTCTTGGTCAATAGGATGCTTTCCCGTAAGTAAATATACAAAAGTTCTCCCCAAGGCAAAGAAATCTGATTGAGGTACAGCATTGTTATAAATTTGTTCTTGTGGAGTAAAACCAGCAGAAATAATTCCCGTCACACCACCTTGTTGGTTTACCACGGTTTTAGTAACTTGTCTTGCTGTGCCAAAATCAATTAGCGCTAATTCCCCACTTGATCTGAGCATTATATTAGAAGGTTTAATATCTCGATGAAAAAAGTTTTGACTATGTACTTTGTCTAGAATAATAACTATTTCTTTAAGCCAATCAATTGCTAGAGTTGGTTCAATAGAACGCATTTCCCTGTTGAGCATATATTTTTCCAAATCCATGCCAACAATCTTCTCCATAACTAAACAATGAATTGGTTCTTGGCTATTTCTAGGTAAATAGACAAAATAGCCATCTCTTTCGACTTTTGGAATTCCAGGATGTTCTAATTGACTTAAAACTTGTGCTTCTTGTTGAAATAGTTCTACCGCCTTGGGGGTATTATTAGTAAGTACCTTCAAAACTTTGGGAATACTGCTTCGTACTCCTATCACCTCATAAGTCATCCCAAAACCACCCTCTCCCAGCAACCGCAACACCCGATAGCGTCCTTGCAGAAGCATTTCTGAACCGCAAGATTGACAAAAAAGCACACTATCTGGATTATCTGGTTGCGTACAGCGCGGATTAATACAGAGACTCATAAATTACTTCCTAAGAGCCGAAATATAATAACTTCTAAGTAAATTTAATTACTTTTTTAGTATATATATTTACTAGTATAGCCGCAAAAAGTGAATAAATATATAAATAAATACTAAAATAAATCAAAAATCATCAGATAGCAGTTCATGCTTATACTGGTGACGTATGGGTATAAACAATACAGTTTTATGCTATTTCAAGGCTTAAATTTAAAAAATTTTTAACATTTGTATCACAAAGAAGAAAATCAAGAGCATACAAGCTACAAAATTTATTGTATTTTTAAATATAATAATAAAAATATTAAAAACATTGACTTTCGTTATTATAAGTATACATAAATTAATTGAGTAATAAATGTATCTACGTCACTTAAAGTAAAAATTATTGCGCTAGTTACTGACTTGGTTAATTTTTATTTTTTAATTTTTAATTGATTTCCACCCACTATTATTGTGGACAGATTGTGGGATAATAAGCCGATTGCATACCCTAACTAGACAAAACCATCGTGGAATATACCGAATCGATGAACGACCTGGCGGATGCATTACAACAGCCAGTAGATTTTAACTTTGATCTTCCTGACCCTGAAGATGAGGCAATTTCAGAGTCGGAATTTCTTATTCAGGTAGATATTGCTTGGCAGGTATGCGACCGTTTTGATTTACAGACCGATATTTGGCGAGGACGAATCTTGCGCGCGGTTCGGGATAGAGAGAAAATTGGTGGGGATGGTCGTGGTACTGGGTTCCTACACTGGCTCAAAGAACGCGAAATCAGTAAGAGTCAGGGCTATAACTGGATTCAACTAGCAAATAGTGCTGATACACTTCTTGCAGAAGGTAAGCTCGAAGAGAAATGTATTAAGAACTTTAGCAAGCGCGCGTTTATTGAAACTGCCAAAGCTGTACCAGAAGTTCAGCATATGGTGACTGAAGCCGCGCAAAAAGGTGATAAAATAACTCGCCGTGAGGTAAAGCAGCTTACCGAAGAGTGGACGGCTATGACCAGCGACTTATTACCCCAGCCTGTTAAAGAAAAAGCTGCCGATAATTCGCTTCCCCCTCGCTATATTGCTCCTTTAGTTCGCGAAATGGAAAAGCTACCTGAAGTACATCAAGTTGTAATTCAGAAAGAAATCGCCGCTAACCCTGACTTAGACACAATAAAGTCCGCAACTACAGAAGCGCGTAATTTAGCTAAATACCTCAAAGCTAGTGCCCAAGTTCAAGCATTGACTCAGCAAGATGTAGATATTGAAACAGCTTTGTTAGAAGCACAGCGTGTGGGATGCTTAAATACTGCTGCTGACTTGGTTAACCAAGCTTCGCAGCTTGAACAAATCATCGGTAAGCTTTACATGACCTGGAAGCGTGTTGGTAATTTGGCTGACCGTTTGTATGTTGATACAGGCGCCAGTACTCCGCAACTACGTGGGTTGTTGGAATGCATAGAACCGCTGGGAAGTCAACTTATGACTATTCAAATTGGTAGTCCGAACGAACGGACTGTTAGGTTACAAATACAAGAGGAAGAAAATTAGCAACGGATGTAACGGATGTAACGGATAGTTTTTTTGTGAAAAACTACGTTCTGCCTCTGTGGTCTCTGTGTCTCTGTGGTAAAGATAATTACTATAGAGGCACAGGATAAATGCATATAATGAGGTATGTTTGATGAGAGAAAGTTGGGAGAGAAAGGCGCCTTGGTTGAATTTAAATATTGATTCTTTAACTGAATTGATACAGCCTGTTTTTAATGGTTGTCGTGTGATTTCTGCTCAACCAACTCAAGGTGGGTTGGCTAATACTAATTATCGATTAGAGTTATCAAACGTTGTAAGTCCTATTTTACTTCGGATATTTTCTCGCAATAATGGCGCCGCACGTAAAGAGTTTGCGATTAATCAATTTGTGAAAAGCTGTGTTCGTGTTCCTGAATATTTTTATTTTGCTGATTCTAATTCAATTACAGGTCATCCATATGCTTTGATGGAATGGATTGATGGATATATGTTAGATTCGGTGATTAAATCAGCGAATGTAGAAGATATTGGTAAAATTGCTGCTTCTGTGGGTTGTATACTAACTAATATACATTCGTTTAAATTTAAACAATCTGGATTTTTTAATAATGAATTAGAAGTAGTACAACCCGTTGATATGGGTAGTAAAGGGTTTTTGAGTTTTGTTGATCAAAATTTGATTAATGGTAATGGATATAAGCATTTAGGTAAGGAACTGACGCAGCAATTTTGGCACTTTTGCAATACATATGCGTATTTGCTTGATGATGTTGATTGTAGTTCAAAGGCGCCTTGCTTAGTTCATTCAGATTTTGGCGGCACAAATATTTTACTCAAACGAGGTATAGATAGTTGGACGATAGGTGGAGTTATTGATTGGGAGTTTGCCTATAGTGGTTTATCTATGGCAGATGTTGGGCATATTTTACGACCACCGTTAGATGCTTTACCTGGATGGGAAGATTTTTTTATTCAAGGCTATGTTGAAAATGGTGGTTTATTGCCAAGTCAGTGGCGCCGTGTTAGTAAGTTATTGGATTTGTTGGCTTGGGTGGATTTTTTGAATCGGGATGTTAGTAGTACGGTTATTAGTTCAGCAAAGCAGGTTTTGATTAATACGATGAATTGTTGGTGAATTGATCTTGTGGGATTATCTTGTGGGATGGGCATCCTTGCCCGTCCTTGTACAAAAGAATATTAAGAGGCGGGCAAGGATGCCCGCTCCACAGCAATTATCCACAATTGCTGGTTATTTTAGTTCTTTATTCCTGTTGCGGCGATGCCTCTAATAAATTGGCGCTGACCGATTAGAAATAGAATCATTACTGGCACAGTAGCAATTGTTACTGCTGCCATCATAAGTGACCAGTTGTTGGTAAATTGCTCTTGAAATTCGGCGAGTGCGAGTTGGACTGTTCTTAATTCGGGTCGAGTTGTAAATACTAATGGTTTGAATAAGTCATTCCATTCACCGATGAAGGTAAATAAGAATAAAGTTACTAAAGCAGGACGCGCGAGTGGTAACATTACTTGCCATAAGATTTGTAGTCGGTTGGCGCCATCTAGTGCGGCAGCTTCTTCGAGTTCGACTGGAATAGTCAAGAAAAATTGACGCAGTAAAAATATTCCAAACCCGTTTACTGCTGTTGGCAAGATTAAGGCGCCGTAAGTATTGATTAAATTTCCTGTTTTTAATACCAAGAATATTGGTATTACAAGCAATTGGAATGGTATTACCAATGTAGCGAGTACTATTAATAACAGAGCTTGCTTACCGCGAAATTTTAATCTTGCCAGAGCATAACCAGCCAAAGCGGAGGTAATAATTTGAAATGCGGTGACAGATAAAGCTACTAGTGTTGAATTCCAAAATGCTAAAAGAAACTTACCTCGCTGCCATGCGTCACCATAGTACATAAGTGACCAACTTTGCTTAAAGGCGTTTCCTGGAGCTGACCCCGATGTAGCAAACGAGGTAACGAAAACAATGATTAGCGGTAGTAAGACGATAAGTGCTAGAAGTAGAAGTACGCAATAGCTAAGAATATCGTGGTATTTAGGATTCAAGCTTGGTTTTGGCATTATTCTATAATCTCCCAAGCATTTATTCTAGTGTCACCTGTAAAAAATAGTTCCCAGCAGAAGCTAATCTATAACATAGTGACTTTGTTAAGTTAAATTAAATCACAGTGAACATAAAAGCTATCAGCTCCGCGCTATCAACTGTTAGCCGGATTGTATCAAATAAATCACATCACAGGAGTGAGCATACTATGTCACAGGTGGCAGAATTAGGACTCGATTTTAGCAGTGAAGTCTATAAAGACGCTTACAGCCGCATTAATGCGATTGTAATCGAAGGCGAACAAGAAGCACATGAAAACTATATAAAATTAGCCGAAATGCTTCCTGAGCATAAGGATGACTTGGTTCGCTTATCGAAGATGGAAAGCCGTCATAAGAAGGGTTTTGAAGCTTGTGGTAAAAACCTTCAAGTTACACCTGATTTGGAATTCGCTCGTGAGTTTTTTGCTGGTTTACACCGCAACTTCCAAGAAGCAGCAGCAGAAGGTAAGGTTGTTACTTGCTTGTTAATTCAATCGTTAATTATCGAATGTTTTGCAATTGCAGCTTACAACATATACATCCCTGTTGCTGATGATTTTGCCCGTAAAATCACTGAAGGTGTTGTTAAAGATGAATACTCACACTTAAATTTTGGCGAAGTTTGGCTCAAAGAAAACTTTGAAGCATCTAAAGCTGAACTTGAAGAAGCAAACCGCCAAAACTTACCTTTGGTGTGGAAAATGCTCAACCAAGTTGAAAACGATGCCGAAAATATGGCAATGGAAAAAGACGCTTTGGTTGAAGATTTTATGATTCAATACGGTGAAGCTCTGAGTAACATCGGTTTCAACACCCGTGATATCATGCGCTTGTCCGCTTACGGTCTCCGCGCCGCCTAAAAAGTCCTGAGTAGAAAGTGCTGAGTGCTGAGTTTTGTTTTACTCAGCAACGCCATTCGCCTCAACGGGGGGAACCCCCGCACGGCGATGGCTCCTCAGCACTCAGCACTCAGCACTCCTCACTCATAACTTATTACTTTACTTACCCACGCCCAGTATCACAGTACATGTTTGGTCTAATCGGACACTTGACTAGTTTAGAACACGCTCAATCGGTAGCCCTCGAGTTAGGCTACCCTGAATATGCCGACCAAGGCTTAGATTTTTGGTGTAGCGCGCCACCTCAAATAGTTGATAATATTAGTGTCACTAGTATTACCGGACAAAAAATTGAGGGAAGATACGTAGAATCTTGCTTTTTGCCGGAAATGCTTGCTACACGTAGAATTAAAGCGGCTACTCGTAAAATATTGAATGCAATGGCTCATGCCCAGAAGCACGGCATTGATATTACTGCTTTGGGTGGGTTTTCTTCAATCATTTTTGAAAACTTTAACTTAGAGCAACTTCGTCAAGTCCGAAATACAACCCTTGAGTTTACGCGGTTCACAACTGGTAATACTCATACTGCCTATATTATTTGTCAGCAGGTTGAACAAGCTTCCAAACAAGTCGGTATTAATTTATCGGAAGCTACGGTTGCTGTTTGCGGCGCCACTGGTGATATTGGTAGTGCTGTTTGCCGCTGGCTTGACGCAAAAACCGATGTTAAAGAGCTTTTACTGATAGCACGTAACCAAGAGCGTTTGGAACACTTGCAAGCTGAGTTGGGACGCGGAAAAATCATGGGGTTAGAACAAGCGTTACCCGAAGCTGATATTATAGTTTGGGTCGCGAGTATGCCCAAAGGGGTAGAAATTGACCCAGCAACCCTTAAGCAGCCTTGCTTACTCATTGATGGTGGCTACCCAAAAAATATGGCTACAAAGATTCAGCAGTCTGGTGTATATGTCCTGAATGGTGGAATTGTCGAACATTCCTTGGATATTGACTGGAAAATCATGAAAATAGTCAACATGGAAATTCCAGGACGCCAATTGTTTGCTTGTTTCGCTGAGTCCATGCTTTTAGAGTTCGAGAAGTTGCATACTAACTTTTCTTGGGGACGCAATCAGATTACTGTAGAAAAAATGAGTCGCATCGGTCAGCTTTCGCTTAAACACGGGTTTAGACCGCTTTTAGTGTCTACCTCTAACTCCTAACTCCACTTTTCGTAAGGTGGGCAGTGCCCACCCTACAGCTACTAACTTGTAACTATTGATTTTTAAAGATGGCAACTACTGAGCGTAAACCACTACTGCTAGATTTTGAGAAGCCTTTGGCAGAATTGGCAACCCGAATAGACCAAATTCGGCAACTTGCTGAAGAAAATGGTGTGGATGTTTCTGGTCAAATTCGGCAGCTAGAAACTCGCGCGACCCAACTGCGAGAAGAAATTTTCAGTAGTTTATCTCCATCACAGCGATTACAGGTTGCACGTCATCCACGTCGCCCTAGTACTTTAGATTACATCCAGGCAATTAGTGATGAATGGATGGAGTTACATGGTGATAGAGGTGGTTTTGATGACCCCGCTATGGTTGGTGGTGTTGGCAGGTTAGATGGGCGCCCTGTGGTAATGTTGGGGCAGCAAAAAGGACGTGATACTAAAGATAATATTGCCCGTAACTTTGGAATGCCTTACCCAGGTGGTTATCGTAAGGCGTTGCGGTTAATGGAACACGCTAACAAGTTTGGAATGCCAATTATAACTTTTATTGATACTCCTGGCGCCTGGTCTGGTGTCGAAGCTGAACATCAAGGTCAAGGTGAAGCCATCGCTTATAACTTACGTGAAATGTTTAGCTTTGATGTACCGATTATTTGTACTGTTATTGGTGAAGGTGGCTCCGGTGGAGCTTTAGGGATTGGTGTTGGTGATAGACTTTTAATGTTTGAGCATTCGGTTTACACGGTTGCAACTCCCGAAGCTTGTGCCGCCATTCTATGGAAAGATGCCGCTAAATCTCCTCAAGCTGCCGTTGCACTCAAAATTGTTTCTCACGACCTGTATAGTTTGGGTATCGTTGACCAAATTTTATCTGAGCCAACTGGTGGCGCTCATTCCGACCCTCTCAAAGCCGCAACTACTCTTAAAACCGCTTTAGTTGATAACTTAGATGAACTTTCTACCTTAACTTCAGCACAACGGCGCCAGTTACGCTACGAAAAATTCCGCAAAATTGGCGTTTTTACTGAAGTTGAACATTGAATATACTCGAATAAACTTTTTTTTGTTATAATTGCCTATGGAAAGTTACTTTTCTTAACGAATCTTAACCTTCTATAGGCATTTTAGTACATAAGTTCATTTGATTGTTTACTTTACTCAACTATATTTCCCGAATTAGTGAGCAAGTAATGTAGCGTCAATGGGAATGAAAACCAAACGGTAACCACTAACAGGCTTTTAGCGATATGGATTGCAAAATTTATGAAGAAAGTGTATTTGATTGCCTACACTTAGAATGTATTAATTTGAAAGGATAGCATCTGTTTAGAGGTTATTCAGGAAATTTTTAGAATTGCTTAATCTATATAACCAACCGCGATACACACATTAGACCTCGAAATCGAAAGTTCTGGGTATCTATGTTAGAGAGAAAGAACTGGTGACAAGAAGTCTGTTTAATGGCGATGCGTTTGGGTGGCCAAACAACTGGAGACAACATGATTGTCGAGCATAAACGACGCGCCCTTATAACTGGAGCAAGTAGCGGAATTGGAAAAGCAACAGCTTTAGCCTTTGCAAAAGCGGGTATAGATGTTGCTCTACTTAGCCGTTCTCTCCCAAAACTCACAGCAGTAGCTAAAGCTGTGCAACATGCAGGAGTAGAGGCAAAAGCATACGCAGTGGACTTAAGCGTTGTTGGCGAAGTCCAAGAAAAAATGCAACATATTGCACAAGATTTTGGTAATATTGACATTCTTGTAAATAATGCTGGAATGGCATATACAGCCGACTTGAGCGAAACACCTTTATCTGACTGGCAACGGGTAATTGATTTAAATTTAACCAGCGTGTTTGAATGCATCAAGGGAGTTTTGCCCAGAATGCGTGTTCGCGGCACGGGTACAATTATTAACGTCGTTTCAATCGCGGGTAAACAAGCTTTTCCAAACTGGGGCGCCTACTGCGTTAGTAAAGCTGGTTTGTTAGCGCTGTCACAAACATTAGCACAAGAAGAGCGCTCTTACGGTATCCGCGTCACAGCACTTTGCCCAGGTTCAGTAAATACAGAACTTTGGGACACCGAAACCGTTCATGCGGACTTTGACCGTTCCAACATGCTCACCCCAGAAATTGTTGCTCAGTCAATTCTTTACACTGCATTACTGCCTTCTGGTGCAGTCGTTAATGAATTAACTCTTATGCCAAGTGCTGGAGTTCTTTAAGTAGTGCTGAGTAGAAAGTGCTGAGTGCTGAGTAGCAGTATTAAAAGTTAGGAGTTAGGAGTTAGGAGTTAGGAGCTACAACTCAGCACTCAGCACTCAGCACTCAGCACTCAGCACTCAGCACTCAGCCCTCAGCACTCAGAACTGTTCCACAGAAACATCACATAACACTTACATCATGACTATAGCTCGTTCCAACGGCTCTCAATCTCCGCTAATTCCTGATTTGACTGATATTATTAGCACTAGACCCGACCGTAATACCCATGACGGTAAGACACCTGATTTGCATCCACCTACTGCAGAGGACATGGAGCACATGCAGGATGCGGTACGAAATATACTTATAGGTGTTGGCGAAGACCCAGAACGTGAAGGACTGCTCAAAACTCCAAAACGTGTAGCAGAAGCTATGCGCTTCTTGACGAGTGGTTATAGCCAGTCGCTTGAAGACCTAGTTAATAATGCCATTTTCGATGAAGGGCATAACGAAATGGTATTGGTTCGTGATATAGACTTTTTCAGCTTATGCGAACATCACATGCTTCCGTTTATGGGTAGAGCGCATGTTGCTTATATCCCTAACCAAAAAGTTGTTGGACTAAGTAAACTTGCCCGCATCGTCGAAATGTATTCTCGTCGTTTGCAGGTGCAAGAACGTCTTACCCGTCAAATTGCTGAAGCTGTTCAAACAATTTTAGAACCCCAAGGCGTTGCTGTAGTTATGGAAGGCGCCCATATGTGCATGGCTATGCGTGGAGTTCAAAAACCCGGTTCTTGGACTGTTACAAGTGCCATGCTTGGTGTATTCCAAGACGAACAAAAAACGCGCGAAGAGTTCTTTAACTTAATTCGTCACCAACCATCATTCTTTTAATAGTTGAAAGTGCTGAGTGCTGAGTTCTGAGTAAGAAGAGTTAGGAGAAAGAAGTTAGAAGTTAACGTAATTATTTCCCACTCAGCACTCAGCACTCAACACTCAGCACTCAGCACTCAGCACTGTTAACTGTTCAAACAATTTTGTGACTTTATCTAAATCTTTATCTGCTGGCGCCTTTTCGACACCGCTCGATAAGTCAATTCCGTTTGGTTTGACTTTATTTAGTGCTGAGGCAATATTGTCTGGTGTTAATCCTCCTGCTAAAAACCAAGGACGACCTGGGTTAAATTCCTCAAGGATGTTCCAATCTAGAATTTGACCAGTTCCACCTAACTGTTGAGGATGATAAGCATCTAATAGCAGGGTATCAACATAATCAGTAAAAGTCTCGGTATTATCTAAATCTTCGACATTACGTATTCTTAACGCTTTAATTATTTCAATTCCTGGCAAAATTTCACGTACTTGTTTGCAAAATTCTGGAGATTCATTACCGTGTAATTGCACTCCTGTCAATGCAGAATTATTTGCTATAAATGCTATTTCTGTTGGTTGTGCATTGGCAAAAACTCCAATCTTATCTATCGAAGACGGTATTAAAGCTACAACCGATTTAATTTGTTCAACGTTAACGTAGCGTGGGGAAGATTCGACGCAAATAAATCCTAAAGCAGTGGCGCCCGCAGCCGCAATAGCTTGACCTTGTAGTGGGTCACGAATTCCACAAATTTTAATTCGCATATAGATTTTAAGAATTTAAGAAACGTAGTTAACTTTACTGTAATTCTAAATAAATAAAGAGTATTGGCTTTATTTACTATAAACTTTTATAATCTTTCTGATTATGATAAGTTTTCACTCTGAGGAGAAAACCGCGCTTATGCCTTCATTTTTACTAGCAGTTGCAGCTAACGTTCCCGCAACACCCGCTTGGAGTCCAACAATTGGATTGATTATCAGCATATGCTCGTTTGTTGCGCTGCTGCTCACCTTAAAGATTGAAAGACCAATGGTTGGGCCAAAAATGCCACTACTACCTATGAGCATTCCTGCATTTGTAGCTGCAATGTGCTTTGGTCACGTTGTCGGTATTGGTGTCGTTTTAGGACTGACTAACATCGGCACATTGTAAAGTGCAGCACATTTTACGGCATTTGTAATTCTAGCTAAAGGGGGAGGTAGTTTCCTCCCCTTAGATGGAAGATTCAAGTCTTTATCCGAACGAGCATTAAAAATGAGCTTATGTTCGTGTAGGAGAAAAAACTGTGTTTTCCACATTTATATCTACTTTGACATTTAATTTTGTATCGCTTTTGGCAGCTGTTCAACCAACTGTTCCTAATAGTGCTGTTGAATTTAACTGGACTGGCACTTACATTATTGTTGGCGCGAGCTTATTAGCTCTTTTAATTATTCCCAGAACAATTGAAGAACCCCATGTAGGTAATAAAATGCCATTACCTTTCCCTTCGTTGTTTAATAATCCTAGTGTTGGTACATTTCTTGCAGCAATGGCTACTGGTCATATAGTTGGCATAGGCGCCGTTTTAGGTTTAACCAACCTTGGTGTTATTTAATTAATTTTGAATCAAATATTTTATATTGTTGGTAGAGACTAAACATGTTTAGTCTCTACATTTTTATACATTATTTTTACATGTCATACCTGTTGATGTAGCCCAGAGTGCATATTGCCCTGGTTGATTTTATCAAAATATAATAATTTTTACTTGCAACAATAATGATAATTAAACGCCAATATGAGCGTTAAGGTTTGCGAGTCAACTGCTTAATATCCAAAGAGCTACAATTGTTTATGCTAGAGATATTAAATCTGATGAAGCATGTTACTACACGTTCTTACAAGCTATATTAGAATAAGTAAAAGACATACTACTTAATTAATACAATTAGTAATATTTATTAAACGGGGAAAATCATGCAAACAAATTGGAAAATAGGGTCTTTGTTCGGAATACCTTTATTTTTAGATCCGTTGTGGTTTGTAGTTTTTGGGTTGGCAACGCTAAATTTTGGTTTTGCTTACCAGCAATGGGGCGCCAGTTTGGCTTGGGGCGCCGCAGTGGTAATGTCATTACTGTTGTTTGGCTCAGTTGTGCTACACGAGCTAGGTCATAGCTTGGCTGCAAAATCACAAGGCATTAAAGTTAACTCGATAACCTTATTTTTATTTGGTGGAATTGCGGCAATTGAAGAAGAATCAAAAACTCCAGGTAAAGCTTTTCAAGTTGCCATAGCAGGACCACTAGTAAGCATTGGCTTATATATAACACTGCAATTGATATCAAATGTATTTTCTGATACTTCACTTACACATGCCATACTTGGAGACTTAGCACGTATTAATTTAGTGTTAGCACTATTTAATTTAATTCCAGGTTTACCGTTAGATGGTGGACAAGTATTAAAAGCAGCATTATGGAAAGTGACGGGCAATAGATTTCAAGCAGTGCGAGGCGCCGCTTTATCTGGAAAGATTTTAGGGTATGCTGCGATTGCGATTGGTTTAGCAGTTGATTATTTTACAAGTGACTTAGGAACAGGATTATGGATTGCATTATTAGGGTGGTTTGGAATTCGTAACGCGACAAGCTACGACCGTGTTACAGTTTTGCAAGAAACACTACTAAAAACTAAAGCTAGCGAAGCAATGACGCGCGACTTTCGCGTTATTGATGCAAACCAAACATTGCGTGCGTTTGCCGACTTATATTTATTAGATTCCAATTCACAAATTTACTTCGCTGAGTCAGATGGACGCTACCGAGGTATGGTAAACGTTGACAACTTACGTAAAATAGAACGTAGCGAGTGGGAAACCAAAACCTTAGAAGCAATAGTTAACACCCTTTCAGAACTTCCCACGGTCGAAGAAACAGCCACACTAGTAGAAGTAATCAACAAACTCGAAGACGAAAAACTTCTGCGAGTAACAGTACTTTCACCAGCAGGCGCCGTTGCTGGTTTAATAGACAGAGGAGATATTATCCAAGCGTTAGCAAAAAAACTAAAATTAAAAATTAGCGATGCTGACATCAAACAAGTAAAACAAAATGGAACCTACCCACCAGGACTACAGCTAGGAATAATTGCCAAATCTACAACAAATGAATAAACTTTGCAACGAACACAACGGATGTAACGGATAATTTATTTTATTGAACAAGTTTTTGTTTGTGCAAAAAGCTAAATCTTGTGGAATGGGCATCCTTGCCCGTTCAAACATAAAATACTAATACAGAATATTTACTTGAAGAAAGTGCAATAAGATTTAAAGCCCCCCTTATTAAGGGGGGTTGGGGGGATTAAAAGAAGGATTTAGAGAGATTAAAATTTGATGCATCTCCGAATCTGATAAAGGCTTAACGTCAAATTGTGTATTAAAACAATTACTTGCAGCATCAACTAAAGCATTAATAATGGTTTCAACATCAAAATTTAAAGACAACTCCCCAAAGCGTGATTCTTCACCAAAAACCTGAGAAAATAATTCAATATCAGGCTGTAATTGAATGGCGCCATGTTGCAAAATAGCATTCCCCTTTCGTAACTGTGCGCTACCAATTAATTTATATCCATTATTCGTAACTAAATCTGCACTTGTAGCAGTACCAAAACAATTTGGATTATGAATATAACCACGTCCTGCCGTACCATAATGTAAATCTACACCAAGCTGTTTCCAGCCAGCAATTAAAAACTCACATATTTTTTGATAAGCTTGCATCCGAGTCCCATTTAACCCAGATGTTATCACAGCATAAGTTAAATCCCCTTGATGTAAAACAGCCCTTCCACCTGTAGGACGTTTAACTAAATCTACTTTTTGCCCTTTACAAATAATATTTTGCCAATGTTCAGGGTACTTATGCTGGTGATAGCCTAAAGAAATAGCGGATGGCGCCCATGTATAAAATCTTAAGACAGGCGGACTACCCAATAAATGTTGTTCTAGCAACCATTTATCGATTGCCATTTGGGTAACACCAGATGCTTCAATTAAAGGAATTAGGCGCCAGTTTTTCAAAATTTGGTAGGGGGCGGGTTTATGTATATTCTACTAAATAAGGAAAATTTAGGTTAACCCGCCCGTACTGGAATTTGTTCCGAATTCTGATTGTAAAGCGTCATCGTTATTATCGGCAATAGTTGCCACAACAGTTATTAACCGCGATACCTCACCAGCAGATAATTCAGCTAAAGTACGTGTACTCAATACAACCACTTGATTCTCAATAATCCCAAAGCGCGATTCAAAAGTGCCGGAACAGTTCATTTCTAAAAGCTTCCGCATCAACTTTGGTTCATCTGAAGCAGGTAACTTAAGAACCTCAGCCCAAACGGTTATAGTATCTTCGTCACTTGTACCTGTTAATTGTACAAACACTTCCACACTACCATACTTAAATTTCCACAAATGTCCACCTTCAGAAGGTTGACTAACCATTGCACTATCATCTTGTTCGAGAGTGTCAATAACATTCTCAATAACGTCAATATGGTTGATAGATGTACTCTCAACTATTGAGTCTTCAACGTTGCTAGGTACAGCTTGGTAACTCGTCATAAAAAGGCGCCTCGCTTTTATAGTTTAACTACACCTACTTTATAACCTGGTTGTAAACACAGCGATGAATTCAGCACCACATTGTTACACTACAAAAGGCTTACAAGTGTCATTCTGAACGAAGTGAAGAATATTTTATATACGAATATATTACTATATTGAAGTTTACTTTAAAAATATGACCATGCAGCCTACTTTAAATTTCTGCCAGCGCTTTAAAAGCTGATTGTTCTGGTCTACTGTAAAAATCAATCTGCAACTCATCAATTACTATCAAGGCGCCTGTTCTGCTGCCGAAGGTAATCATAAAACGATTACATCCAAATTGACATAATTGTAGAGACGTGATTAATCCCTGCGGGAAAACCTCCGGTTTACACGTCTCTACTGGTACAATGTTACACAAGCAAGCTTTCCATTAAAACGCCCCACATATCTATGTTTGTGCAAGCTGTATCTAGTCGCGATGTTCGTCAGTTGGGTATTAATCCTAATCACTGGTATGTTGTCGCGCGCAGTTCGGAGATAAATACGCAACCTGTAGGTGTAACTTTATGGAAGCAGGATATTGTTCTTTACCGAGATAGTGAAGGAAAAATCCAGGCATTAGAAGACCGTTGTCCGCATCGCCAAGTTAAATTAAGTCACGGTAAAGTTATAAATAATTCTATTGAGTGTGCTTATCATGGCTGGCGCCTAAATGAAGATGGTAACTGTGTAGAAGTTCCATACTTAGCCGAAAATCAAAAATTACCCAATTGCAAAATTCGTCGTTACCCTGTTATTGAACAAGATGGTTTTATCTGGTTATTCCCAGGTGATGTTGCAACGTTACAACCACAACCAATGAGTCTGACTGAATGGGAACATTTGAACTATATTGCAACTGTTTCTGTAATTCATTGCAAAGCGCACTATTCATATTTAATAGAGAACCTGATGGATATGTATCATGGACATTTACATGAGGACTATCAAGCGTGGGCAGAAGCGGAACTTCAAGATATACATGAGAATGAGAATCGTGTAGATGCTCATTACACGGCGCAAAGTTATTATAAAATAGATAAAATCTGGTCGATATCGCAGCTTTTCTTTAAAAAATTACGGCGCCTGCATCCAGAACCTTTAGATGTAAGTTATGTTTACCCGCATTGGGCTTCAACGTTGGGACAAGATTTTAAGATATATTGTCTACTATGTCCGATTAGCGAGACTGAAACCAAAGCGTATTTAATTCACTTTACATCGTTAAATGCATTTTGGCGCCTGCATAAATTACCGATATGGTTTCGACGCTTTGTTAAAGATAGCTTATTTGGCGCCGCACAGAAACTGCTTGATGGGTTGGTAATGCAAGATGTAAAGATGATAGAAGAAGAACAACTAGCGTATTTACAAAATCCTGAAAGGAAGAACTACGAGTTAAACCGCGCGTTGGTTAGCGTGCAAAGATTAATGCAAAGTCAACTTGGCAACGGATAGGAGCGGATGTAACGGATAACAAATCAACCATCCGTTACATCCGTTGTATCCGTTGCAAATTTACTGTAACTGGCAAAGCGATAAGCCAAACCAGTTGTTGGTATCAGTCCAAACCTTTTGAGTTATTAAACCATGTGTGCTTAATTGCTGCTTGATTGTATCAATATCAAATTTACGTGAAATCTCAGTCATGATAGTTTCACCTGCTTCAATATCAACACTGAGATTCAGAGCTTGTAGTGTAACTTTCTGCGATTTTAACGAACGTAAATGCATTTCAATCTGATTTTCTACTTCATTATAAAATGCAAAGTGTTCAAACTCTGCTGTATCAAAGTTACCGTTATACAACCAATTAATATGCTCTAACATATTCAAGTTAAAAGCTGCGGTTACACCTTGACTGTCGTTGTAAGCTGCTTCTAAAATATGTTTCGGTTTTTGTAAATCGATACCTAATAAGAAGTACTCACCGGAATGCAAAGCTTGAGTAATTTGTGAGAAGAATATTTCTGACTCTTGCTGATTTAAATTACCTAAAGTACTGCCAATAAAAGCAATCATTCGTGATGGTAATTTTTTTGCTGGGAGTTCGTGTAAAGCAAGTTCATATGTTCCAGCAAGCGCATTAATTTCCAACGTTGGATAATCAAGTAATAGTTGTTTAGCACTGTTTTCTAACATTCCAGCACTGACGTCTATGGGTAGATACCGTAACGGCAAACCAAGATTTTGATAAGCATCAAGTAAAATTCGGGTTTTCGTGGAACTACCACTACCCAACTCGACAAGTTCACATTCTTTTGTAATTTCTGCTATATCACTTGCACATGCTTGTAAAATAGCAGTCTCGGTTCGTGTAACGTAATACTCTGGTAATTCACAAATTTGCTCGAATAAATCAGAACCTCTATCATCATAGAAATAACGTGGAGGTAACGTTTTTGGTGTTTGCGTTAACCCTTTTACCACATCACTTCCAGCAGTCGTTGTTAGACTTGCAGTTACAGAACGTAGATGTTGAATTTTCAGACGTTTTTCAATTTGTTGCTGCATAGCCTGACTACTGTTAGTATTAGATATTGTCATTTACCCTCCGAATACGTTGTAATATTCGCTACTTGTAAGTGGTTTATTCAAGCATTCAAATTAGTGAAACACAAAGCAATGTCTCAAAACATCACGCCTGAGCTAGATTGACAGAGATTGATAAGTATTTTAATTAATCGCTTGCACAGCGAAACCCTGCGAAAATCTGTCGAACATAAGGATAGTACCAGTTACGGAAACTCGTGCGCATTGAAGCGGGTCGCGTTGCCCAACTAGAACCTTTGAGGACTTTATGTTTGTTATCAAAGTAAACCTGTGAGTAACCTATATATGGATAATATTCAAACTCTTTATAACCATCAAACCAAGAGTTCGTCCATTCCCACACATTACCTAAAGCATCATACATACCATATGCGCTTTGTCCTTTGGGGTATGCATTAACTGGGGTGATTTGAAAAATATTAGTTGCAGCACAATTACAAAATTCTTGCGTTGGTTGTTCCTCTCCCCACGGGTAGGTGCGACTACAGTTTGCTTGTTCATCCCAGCGTGCAGCTTTTTCCCATTCTGCCTCTGTTGGTAATCGTTTACCTACGAATTTTGCATAAGCTTCTGCTTCGTAATAACTCACACCCATGACAGGATGGTTTTCACAGGCGCCATCATCACACCAATATAAAGGTTGCTTTATTTGCTCAGTTTGTAACCATTTCCAACCTGCATCCGACCAATACTGAGCTTTTTGATAACCTCCAGATTCCATAAATTCACGATATTTTCTCGAAGTTATTGGATACCTGTCTATAAAATAGGTGTCCAAATACACTTTATGCGCCGCACGCTCATTATCTAAAGCATTCGCGGAATTACTTCCCATTTCAAACTCACCTGCTCTTATTTTAATTTCGGGAGAAAGGGTAAGGGGTGAGGTGGAAACTACAGGAAGGGGGTTTTGATAATTAATTAATTTCAAAACAATGCAAGCAGTCTCACAGTGTTGACTTTCGTGTTGAAGCAAAAATCTCCAAAGTCTGTCCTGCGGTTCTATATCTACAACCTTTAAATAATCTAGTACTTTTTCACGGACAGCATCAAGATAATAACGAGTTTCTTCAATACTGGGTAGCTGTACTCGTTCCGATTTTGGCAAACCATCTGCTGCATACAGTTTACGATATTGGGGAAACATTGGCTTATAATTGGCGCCGCGTTCCAATAGCCAAAGTGACTCAGTGTAAGCAATATGTCCCAGATGCCAACCCACAGGACTAAAATCAGGATGAGCTAAACAGCGAAAAGTTTCCTCGTCCAAACTATCTAATAGCTCTAAGGTTTGCGCGCGACACTCCTGAAACCCACGTATGAAATAATCTTTTAAACTAGACTTGCTCAATTCTAATATCACAATCCTCTCCCACACTGATAATGCTATTCTCTGGAATTGTCTGCCAATTACCAGTAAACAACGGTTCCGAAGCAATAATTACGGAATTAGGAAAATTCGGGTCATTTTTAATCCAATAAAGCGTAGGTGCTGGTTGTTTGACTGCGTAACGTGAAGCAACTAGTCGCTTACCATCGCTGATGACCAAATTGGCTAAAACAGAAGTGTCGTAAGAAAACGCCATTTCTTGAAGTTCAAGCAGTGTTGCGTGTAAAGCTTGTTCAATAGTTTTATCAGGATTGGTGGTGAGATGGTTCAATATCATTGCAAAAATATGCTCAGAGTCTGTAGTACCACCTATCCAACTATAAATTTCATCAGTTAAGTTTTTACGCATTGGTCGGTATAAAGTTTTTTTGAACTTCTCAACGCGACCGTTATGGATAAACGATAAATTCTTATACTTAAATGGCTGTGCATTGCTCATATCAAGCGCTTGACCTGATGTTGCACTACGTACATAAGCCAAGATATTGTTCGATTCAACGTAGCGGCTGATACTTTCTAAGTTTGTATCATTCCAAATTGGTATAATACTTTTGTATGTAAAAGGCTCTAAGTCTTTATCAGTGCTGAGTACTGAGGAGCCACTGCCGTGGGCGGCTGCGCCGACTTGAGGCAAGTGGCGTTGCTGAGTGCTGAGTGTAGAAGAGTTCTCAGCACTCAGCACTTTTAACTCAGCACTTTTGCTACCATACCAACCAATACCATAACCGTCGGCATTTACAGTACCTTGGAGCATTTCGCGCGGTTTATAGCTTTGGACTATCAGTGAATGTTCTGGTTTACACAGAATTAACTCTAGATTTACAGGGGTACCAATATAAGCAAGTAAGCGACACATAGTTTAAAATAGTTCCTTATAGTTTGACATGTTACGCATTATTCCTGAGAAGCCCCTGAATACTAGATAAGTATTTTTCTCAGCATCTTTACACAAGTTAATATAATACAGGCGCCTGCCTAGCTTGGAACCCATCGTCAGAAAGAAGTCGTCTTAACAATAGTATGGTAATCAGTGAGGATGTTATGAGTAATGCAATTGCAGTAATTTTCCCTTACCAACACAATGGAACCTGGGTATTCGACGACGAACGAGTGGGACTTGTGCAAGAACCATTTGTCAGTGGAATTCCTGAAATGATTGACATTTTGGTTAAAGATATTCCAAACCTTGACGAAGGATTTAAACTTTTGTTTTCAGGCAACCCTTTTCCAGGGTATCAAGCAGAGTTAATCTGGCTACGCGAAGAATATAACGGACACTGGTATTTGTGGGGAGAAAAAAAGTTAGAAGGATGGCTTTGCCCTGCTTTATTTAAATACTTTGAGACCCAACCAAATAGAATTTATTGCAAAGCTGAAAGCCTTTATAGATAAAGTAAAATAAAACACATTTTACAAAGGTATTTTTTTAGATTGCGTTTCAAATCAAGATACGGCATATTTATTTTCTATGTCATATATCTTTGGGTTTGAGGAGATAATTGGAAATGGCGCCAATTAAAATATTAACTGTGTCGCTTATCACAACTACTTTAACTGGACTAGCTATAAGTGCTTTTCATCCTACCATTGCACAAAAGTCTCCTATACGAAGACAGCATTGTAAAACCTGGCAAGAAGTTAAATCACAAATTCAAATGATATATATGGGGTCAGTTGGCGCCACAACTATACCTGATATGCCTTCAGGTTTTCAAAACGGTTGCGTATACGGTGACCACGGCGCTTATACAATTTCACTATACGTATTAAAAGATAATTTCAAACCTAGAAATATTAAATTTGATAAAGAAAGACTTTTAGATTCTTCTATACCCAGAATAAACGGCGCCGACCCCAATATAGAAAGACAAATCAAAAGAGGTAATATATTACATTTCTTCAACGTATGCGCGTCAACCGGGACAGCAAATTTCTGCAAAGGTATCCCCAAAAACACATCCTATACAAAAGACGGCTTAACCTGTTTAAATAACCTTTGTATACAAGCTACAGGTATAACAGAAAGCGAACTAGTAACCATCTGGAATAATGCCAAAAAATAGAACACACAAAATATGTAGGTTGGGTTCCGCGTCAGCGTAACCCAATATTACAACCATAAACTAAAACGTACCCCTAATTGCAGCATAAGTCAAAGTAATTATAATTGGCACAATAATAGGGATAGCAACAACAAGCGCAGTTTTACTAAACTTAATTTCTTGACCATCCATTTTTATAAGTCCAATAACAGCACCGACTCCCATCAACACCCAAATACACCCAAAGGCAATAAATATAACAAATACAGAATTATCATTCATAATGATACCTACTAAAACTTCAAACAGTAATGCCACTACTTGTAATTATATTTTTTTTAATATGTATGGTGGGCAATGCCCACCTTACAACTTCCAAACTTATAACATGAACCTAAACTACAATTGAAACTTATTGAGGTGCCGTATTATTATTTTGGGGTGCAGTACCAGACGTACCTGTACTTGGAGTGTTAATGTGCTGTATCAACCCAGCAACTCGGTAATTCGTTAAGCTACTAGCAGTATTAAAGTGGTTACTAATAATTGGCAAACCTTTATTCGCAACTGCTATTAAATCTTGGTTTTGTCCAAATGCAGCTTCACGTTGATATACACTAGCATTCTCTAAGTGAGCATTAATACCTGCTTCTTGTAAAAACGCTTTATCAAAATTCTCACCTCTTAGTTGAGACATGCGCGCGGAAATAGCTTGGTTTCTAGCATTAGGAGTAGTTGGAACAGTAACGCCTAATTTTGGCGCAATGCGACTTAAGTTATTTCTGACATCTTGCTGTTCATTAATTTCTGCCTGTGCAAACTGTTTAACAGCAGCATTGGTTGAACGTTGTAATGCCAATCTACCTAAACTAATACGTTTTTTCCCAGTCTTCTTGGGATACCTGCTCTGTAATACTGGAGCCTACACCAGCGAGTAACGGCTGATTTATATGAATGAATAATAGATTGCAATGAATCTCGTTTTAATGGTCCAAATTTATTTGATTCATCGGAATCTGGAGACCTTAAGCTTACGGTCTCTAAATTATCGGGTTTATCTATTACTACTATTCCATGTACGTGGTTAGGCATTATGACATAGGAGTCTATATATGTATATTTAGAATGTTGAGGAATTTCTGACCAAAATTTTTCTGCTATTTGCCCAATCGGAGAATATTCTACTTGACCGTCTACTATATTACCAAAAAAGCATTGACGATTATTTGTACAAATGGTTACAAAATACCATCCATTAGAAGCGTAATCTCTATTTGGTAGTCTGATTGATTCAACCCTGTATTTGTCTTTAAACTTTTGTTGCATAAAGTTTGTTTTATAAACAGTGTAGAGACTTAATATGGCAGTTGGTTTTGTCTCTTTACACGGTTATAACTAGAGCAAATTGTTAAATCGAATATTTAAACTAAAATTTTAAGTTAAGATTATTTTTTTATTAAATCTTCAAGATTAATAATCAGTATCTACACCATCGTCATTTTAATGAAAATTTGGTTTACGGTGCCGTATTGACCGATGTTGTAAGCGTTATTGCTCAATTGTCGTTTTGATCGAAAATGTAGAGACGCGTTCACGAAGTGTACCGAAGGTAAATTTCGGGTCTCTACACCATCGTTATTTCTGGGAAAATTTGGTTTACGGCGCCGTATTTACCGATGTTGTAGGCGTTATTGCCCAATTTTCGTTTTGATCAAAAATGTAGAGACGCGTTCACGAAGTGTACCGAAGGTAAATTTCGCGTCTCTACACCACCATCATCATTGTGGTTTACAAACCGGGATTATTCTATGCCCTCGATACGGTTTTCAACTTCTTGGTATAACTCGCGGAGACGTTCTA
The DNA here is from genome assembly GCF_019977735.1 of Calothrix sp. PCC 7716. GTDB lineage: Bacteria > Cyanobacteriota > Cyanobacteriia > Cyanobacteriales > Nostocaceae > Dulcicalothrix. Next base: position 10,989,208 of record NZ_AP025018.1, read on the forward strand.
GGTTTTCTTCGCTGGTTTCCCAATATCCGCGACCGTTGGCTTCTAACAATGTTGTTACCATTTTGCGGAAGGAGTTGGGGTTCATGTTGAGCAAACGTTCCTGCATTTCTTTGTCTTTCATGAAGGTTTCGTTTGCGTCTTCATATATCCAGTTATCGACGGCGCCTGATGTTGCACTCCATCCTACTGTGTTTACTAACCGTTTGGATAGTTCGCGTACTCCTTCGTAACCGTGAGCAAGCATTCCTTCGTACCATTTGGGGTTAAGTAATTTGGTACGGCTGTCTAATCTTACGGTTTCGGATAAGCTGCGAACTTGGGCGTTTGCGGTGGTTGTATCTGCCATGTATGATGCTGGCTTTTTACCATCCGCGCGCAAAGAAGCGACAACTTTGGTTGGGTCGGAGTCGTAGTAGTGGGATACGTCGGTAAGAGAAATTTCCGATGAGTCCAGGTTTTGGAATGTTACCGAAGCAGTTTTGAGGCTTTGCTCAAATATCTTTCTGGAGTTTTCCATCATTCCTGGGTTGTCTGCACTAAAGGCAAACGATTTGCGGTTGAGGTACATTTCTTGTAACTCAGCTTCGCTATCCCATGAACTATTTTCTACTGCCAAGTTAATATTTGACGAGTAGGAACCAGAAGCATTGGAGAATACGCGCGTTGCTGCTTGACGCAGGTTAATGCCCATTTCCTCAGCTTGTGCCATTGCGTGTTTGCGAATAAAGTTCATTTCCAAAGGTTCGTCTGCTTCTGCTGCCATTTTTACAGCTTGGTCAAGCAGGTTCATTTGGTTAATAAACAAGTCGCGGAATACACCCGAACAGTTTATTACTACGTCGATACGTGGGCGCCCTAATTCATATAGAGGTATTAATTCCAACTTGTTAACGCGACCAAGTGCATCAGGAACTGGACGTACACCAACCATCCACATGATTTGTGCTAGTGATTCCCCGTAGGTTTTAATGTTATCTGTTCCCCAGAGTACACAGGCGATGGTTTCAGGATAGTTACCGTCGTTTTCTGCCATGTTGCGCGCGAGCAGTCTATCAACAACAACTTTGGCTGATTGTACTGCGGCTTGGGTGGGAATTGACTGCGGGTCGAGAGCGTGGATATTTTTACCTGTGGGTAATACATCTGGGTTGCGGATGGGGTCGCCACCTGGACCAGGTAGAATATACTCACCTTCTAAACCGCGTAATAATCCTGCAAGTTCTTTATCTGCACAAACTTGTTCGAGGCAGAATTCCAAGTATTCAAATAACTTCTTGATGGAATCGGTATCAACGTTGGTGTAACCTGCTTGATGCAGTGCTTCTACCCACGGTTCCTTTTTGCCCATGTTGAAGAAGTTGAGTTTGGAAATTAATGATACTCTTCCTTCGGCGTCGGTTTGAGCTTTAACTAATGCAGAAACTGCCGCGCGTACTGCCAAGGTCATATTTTGCAGCAATTCAACATCTTTAAGAACACCTTTATCGCTATTTCGGTAAATTTCTTCTAAGTCGCGATATATGCTGTTGGCAATGATGCGAGGTAAACCAAGAAGTTCTTCTTCCTGACGGTCTAAGCTAGCAATATTTACAAGCGTTGCTATTGCTTCTTCTGCACTTGGTGGTTTACCAATTACATGCAAACCGCAAGGTAATAACCTTGATTCAATTTCCATCAACTTGCGGTAAACGATACCAACTATATTATCCCGTTCATTTTGGGACATATCTTTAGCATCGATTTCTGGCAACTCAATATCTTTATCCAAGTTAACCATCCGGCATTTATCCATGATGGTGTTAACAATGGGGATACCGCGACCACTGTCTTTTAAGGTTTGGTACGAAGCGATTAATTCACTGAGTTCTTTTAATCCTTTATACAAACCAGCGTTTTCAGCAGGTGGAGTTAGGTAAGAAATTGTTTCAGCGTAACCGCGACGTTTGGCAATTGTCGCTTCGCTAGGATTATTCGCTGCGTAGTAATACAGGTTGGGAATGTTACCAATTAAATTATCTGGGTAACAGTCACCTGACATACCCATTTGCTTACCAGGCATAAATTCTAACGAACCGTGAGTCCCAAAGTGAAGTACTGCATCGGCGCCCCAAACCTGTTCTAAATAGGTGTAATATGCGGCAAAACCGTGGTGTGGACTAGCTGAACGCGAGAACAACAACCGCATTGGGTCACCCTCGTAACCAAATGTTGGCTGTACACCAATAAACACGTTACCAAAGTGCTTACCGTAAACGAGTAAATTTTGACCGTCACTGTTGAGATGTCCTGGTGGTGGTCCCCAGTTTTCTTCCAAGCGTTGCGAGTAAGGTGTTAATTTCTCGTACTCAGGTACAGACATTCGATACGCGACGTTTAGTTCAGGGCTACTGTACTGTGCTTGTACGTCGTGAATAACTGCTTCTAACAAAGCTTTCGGGTCTTCGGGTAAGTCTTGCACATCATACCCGTTATCACGAAGTGCTTTCATTACCTCATATATAGAACCAAACACATCGAGGTAAGCGGCAGTACCGACGTTACCTTTATCTGGTGGGAAACTAAATACAGTAATAGCAACTTTCTTGGTTAACTTCGGCTTTCTACGCAGGTTAGCCCATTTCATTGCCCTTCCAGCAATTGCTTCGATACGGTCTTGCAGTGCAATAGCTTTACCTGTTGCACCATCACGTCCCGACATAATTATCGGTTCAATGGCGCCATCAAGTTCAGGAATGGCAATTTGCAGTGCTACTTGAATAGGGTGCAATCCTAAATCACTATCCAACCACTCATCGGTAGTTTGGAATACCAAAGGTAACGCGACCATATACGGACGATTGAGACGCTTAAGCGAGTCAATTGCTTTTGGATGGTCTTGTCTAGCTGGACCACCAACAAGCGCAAATCCTGTCAAAGAAATTATTACGTCTACGTGTACCTGCTTAGATGTTGGTTCGTAGAAATAAGCATCAACTGGCTTAGAAAAGTCTAAACCACCAGCAAACACAGGTATAACCCTGGCGCCAAGTGATTCTAACTCCTGTACCATTCCGACATAGTGAGCATCATCACCTGTAACAAGGTGAGTACGCTGCAAGACTAAACCGACACAAGGCGCCAGTGGGTCTTTTAAATCTTTGGAAATATCTTTGCGACTGTTATACCAGTTGAGATACTCGCGTACATCCTCATACATGTTAGGCGCCAGAGGGTGCCAAACTCCCATATCAGGATATACGACTGGTTGTTCGTACTGTAGAGACGTTACATGTAACGTCTCTACATCTTTTTTAAATACATATTTATCGACCAGCATCAGCAAGAAGTTTTCGAGGTTCTCAGGAGAACCACCCAACCAATACTGAAAACTGAGCATGAAGTTGCGCGCGTCTTGTGCTTTCTCTATAGGTAGGTATTTCAGCACATTTGGCAGTGTCCGCAATAGCTTGAGCATCCCATCTTGGAAACCGGCGCCGGATTTTTCCTTGCGCTTTCTCATAAACTGGGCAATAGCGCTTTTAGATTGTCCCAACTGTGCCAGCGAAAAGCTACCCATCTTGTTAAGACGCATAACTTCTGGCATCGATGGGAAAACCACCGCTACATCCAATCTGTCTCGAATGGGTTGTACAGCTTCGACGACCTTCTGCGCCAAATCTTCAATGAAAATTAATGAAGCTATAAAAATATTTGCGGTTTCCAACTCCCGCTTAAAGTCCGCGTAATTTTCTGCGTCGCGGAGTTCTTCAATCAAGTATCCGCTTATCTCAATCGCTAAATTCGGGTTGTTTGCATTGATTTCCCGAACAGCCTGTGATAAAGCACTTTGATACTGAGACTCTAGCACGACATAGACCACCTTGAGTTTCGGCCGTCCCCGCAAGTCATCGGGTGCAATATGACGAATGGTGGACTTGACGTGAGTGAACATGCTAATGAAGCTCCTAAGATATGCGTGTTCTCTGCTGGAATTCCAATGGCTACAATAAGCAAACCCTTGGCTCTCCTTAATTCGGCTACGTGAGGCACTATATGAATTTTTTATCAGAAAATGCGACTCAAAAGCCGAATTTGTCGTTTGTTTGACACAAAACGATATAAAAACTGAGACTTTTCGTTACAAAAGTTTATAATACCTAAAAGTAACCACTCATACAAATATTAACTTTTATTTACATTCGTAATTATTCATATAGTTATAAATCGTAGGTTGGTGGAGCGACAGCGCAACCCAACATTTTATACCTTGTTTAAAACAGTGCCTCGTAGCACAGGCCTTCTTCTGCTGTACAGTAGTCAATATAATTATCTTTACAACAGAGACTCAGAGGGCACAGAGACTCAGAGCAAAGAGAGCGCACGCGCCTAGCCCAAAGTTAATGAAATATAACGCTAACCTGTCTTTCCTGCACTAATCACATGTATTAATGATGTGCGCGGCGCCGTGACCTATATAAAAAATATTATTCAATAAAATAAACATGTGCTATGTTAGGCTAAACTTTTTTAAAAGGTGTAGTATTATTCTCTTTCACTCTGCCGACGAGCGCAATGCAGTAGAAAGATTTTTCAGCTTGTTTGATGAGTTTATTAATCAGCAAAATAGCCGAAAGCTTGATAAAAGTAAGTTAAACATCTAATATCTAATATTAGAACTATGTGTTTGATCTAAATAAAATTTAAGAGTTTACTCTATATATTTAACTCCTATTTTTTTGACGAATTCAGATTCTTTTGATTTTAAATAATCCTCTCTTTGTAAAATAAAATCATCAATTTTGCCTTCTTTATATAAAGAAACCATTTCTTGTGTTATGAAATGTTTTTCTAAAACTTCATGTGGAGAAGTTTCGATAAAGTTATTTACTTGCTTTTTATTTTTATCTTCTTCAAATTCAGATGATAATCTAAGAATAATATTAGCTGGAGTTCTATCTTTCTGTGAAGAAGTAGAAATAAATATTTCTTTTATTCCTTCCCTATCTGGAATTTCGTTACTCTGAATAATTGATTTTAAATAAAATAATTGTAATGCCTTTGGTCTAACACCTGTAAAATTTAATTTATTTGGATACTTGATTGTATTGAAAGGTATATCGTTATTCACTCTATAAATTCCATCATGATGTTTTCCTTTTGCAAAATCACAAAATACTTCATAAGCGCTTCTTTGTTGGCTTAAAGAATACAAGGTAAAATAATTTGAATAAGTTGTTAACCAAAACCAATTTTCTAAAGCTTTACATTGTTCACATGTCGGCTCTGGATTTAATCTAAAATATTCAGAAATAAAAATTAATTGAGATGGATAAGGTAGCAAACGGATATCTATTATAAATATTTTTTTGTATAAAAACTTTATGGCTTTTTTAACATGTATATAAACGTTATTTGTAAACGATTCTAAATCTAGTTTTTTTACTAAGTCTTCAATTTTTACATCAAAATGAATCTTTCCATTTGCATTAGCAATACAGTCTAAGATGGTATCTCTTTTTAAATCTTCAAAATTATAAATATTTAAACTATTAAGAAATTCAGTAATTGAATCACTAAGTAAAAACCCTGTTTTTACATTGTAACTAAGTGCTGAAAGCATAAAATCTTCAGAAATATCTGTTCCAGTTGAGTTTATTCTTGAAAAAATTTCAACAGCACTTTTTATATCTCCTCCTTTTATTTCTACATAAGGCAATTTATATTTGTGTAAAATATTATGTAAATTTCTTGCATTATCAATATATTCATTTTTATCGATTGGTGAAATATTTTCTTTATCTAATTCTCTAAGAAAATTAAACAGCTCCCGATTATCATAAATCTGGTAAAGAGGAATTGAAAAAACATTTTTGAGCCTTTGGTTTCTAATATGGCTAAAGTTATTTTCTCTAAGATCAAAGTAAATTGAAAAATTTTTAAGTTCAGTACTACTTACTGCTTCTTTATGTTCTTTAGGATTTGTCAATACTCCAAACAATGTAGATATTCTTTGAAATCCATCTAAAACATACCTAACATTACTATTTTCTTTTTTTATAGTGTACGGACCTATTTCATCTTTAGTTTTATAGCCTTTAGTATTCCAAAATAATAAACTACCTATTGGATAACCTTTTAAAATGCTATCAAATAATTCAAGCATTTGAGAAGTCTTCCAAACAAATTCTCTTTGAAATATAGGTATTTTATACCCACCATTAGCTATTTCATCTAATAAGTCTTCAAGAAATATAGTATCGGGTTTGACGTTTATTTTTTCATTCATATTATTTTCGCAATTTTAAGTAAAATTTGCTCCATTTCAGAAACTAGTTCGTTTGTTTCCAGCAGAAAAACTTTGTGGTGTTCACATCTTTTCTCAAAGTCACGGTAAGAAAAATCCGAAAGAAACATTTCAGGAAATTGCTCTTTTATTCTTGGTTCGCTTATTCCTATGTTATCTTGATTGTATTCTATATAGTCTAATTCATCATTAGTTTTATTCTCTAACTCAGTTTGCTGTTGTGGAGTTATTAATGTAACATTTTTAAACAATACATTTAAAGGTACGTAATTTTCAATTTTTCTTTTGTATAAAATGTGCCACAATATTAAATCAGTAGGTTCATGTTCATAATCAATAGGTTGAACTGTACTAATTGTTTTTACTTTAAAGTATTCAATTTTGCTTTTATGAGGCGTTATAAATTTATTTGAGTCTTGTTTGTCACTATCAAAAATAGCTATTAACTTATATTGATAAATATTTTGATAGCGATTACTGTTTATCCAGCGTTGCGTGACTTTTGTGATTTCTCCTACCCCACCACAGTTTTCAGATTCTATCAATTCATCTTTTATAGCCCTGTTTAATAGTTCGTAAATAGATCGTCTCTTTGTACCACTGCTATATTTTTGACAAATCCCTTTTATAAACTTCCAATCATTGATTCCATTTTCTACTATGACTTTTGAGCGTTCTGTAATAATTTTGTAAGCATGTTTAGGTTCTATCTCTTTTTTATCTCCATTACTGCCAATAACAATATGTTTAAGGTGTTGTTTGTACAAATTAGTAATGGTTACTTGACTCTTTTTATTTAGAAACTCTTTGAAAGTTTTCTGTTGTTGTAAAGAGAAATGTGTTCTAGAGATTACATTTGAATCGAAAATATACTTGAAATTTTCGTCATAAAAAATTGCATTGATGCTTTTGATATCTATAAAGTGAATGTTCGTTTCCATCAAGACTAAAAGTATCTTAGCTAAAATAGATTGTATTTCTGAATCTTGAGTTTGGAAAATGATTGGATTGAAAGAAATTATCATTTATTTTTGTTCTTTTTTATTAAGTGCCTTTTGCATTTCTAATATTTCTTTCAAACCCTCATCAAAAACTCCATCTCGCCAATCGCTCAAAACCCCATCTTCATCAATGGTGATCTCCATTAATTCTTGCCCTTTAAATTCAGCTTCCTCTATCCAATAAATTACTATATCATCTTTGGTAAAACCAAAATCATTTTCGACAACTAGCTTACGAAGACGTAAGAGCATATTTTCAGAATGGGTTTCTATAATAAAAGTTTGACTATTTTTCTTTGCCGATTTTGCAAATAACTCTGCCAAATCACCATGAGCAGCAGGATGTAAATGTAGTTCAGGCTGTTCTAAAATAATCATAGAATCTGGTCTATCCGTAATATTAGCTCTAACTACCAAAGGCAAGGCTTGATTCATTCCTTGTCCAACATCCACAATATTTACATCTGTATCATTTTTAGAAAGTAGGATTTGAATAAGAGGTTTTTTCTCCCTATCATCTACCTTCAATTCCCAACCGCCAAAGTTTTCTTTATACCACTTTCCTACATTTTTACACAACTCGTCATCTTTCTTTAATTTACTTATTCCTAGCATCGCGTAGGCATTTTCACCCGTAACACCTGTGTCACGGAATTGTGTCTGCCCTGTCAAATAAAAATATCTTTCAGGTAAAATTCTAAAAGGTCCAATATAGTCAACATCCATCTTGTTGATTTTAAATTTACTAGATAAATTTTTTATTGTATTTTTTTCTATGAATTTAATAGGAATAAATCCTTTAAAATCGCACTCATATATTTTCTCACTTACAGCATCTACATATACATTATCATCATTGAGTTCAAGTTTAAACTCCTGCGTATCATCTTTATATTTCCATTGAAAAACGTCTAATCCATAACCATCATTTTTTTTAAGTAAACCAACTTCTATTTCTACATTATTCTCAAATACAATCTTAAAAATTAAAGGAATTCCCCCTGGATTATTCTCGAAAAATAAATTATCAAACTCTCCACCCAATTCGACTCCATTATTTTTTAATAACAACGGTTCATCAATATTACCTAGAAGTGAGTTTTCAAATAAGGTAAATAGTTTAGCTATAGAACTTTTACCTGAACTATTTTTGCCAATCAAAACTGTAATTGGTTTTAATTGCATTGTCTGCTTCTCGTAAAATGCTTTATAATTTTCAAATGAAACAGATTTTACTTTCATAATTTTTGATTACCAAATAAATAAAACAGGGTTAACTTTAAAAAATTTTCCCAAAGCTTTAGCTTCAGATTTGCTAATTTCGCGTTTATCAATAATAACTTCAGAAACAAGTTCTTCAGAACCAATAACTCCGACTAAATCTGATGGCTTGATATCTTGTTGCTCCATTAAACCATTAAAAAAAGTAGTATAGAATGAGGTGTAGATGATTGACATAAAGGGTAATGTTCCTATTCAAATTTTTCAATTAAAGTAACTAGCAGGTCTAAAAGTTCATCTTCTTCAATAGTCAAATTTTGCCGATGCATAAGTTCTTCGACTATTGCCAAAGCTTTTTCATTATCTTCTTCATTTCTAATTAGCTTGGGCTGATACTTAATTAATAGTTCTTTATATTTATCTAAATCAAAAGTAAGGGTCATTTTCCCAATCCTATTTATTATATGAGCGCGCGAGTAATAATATATTTTGTGTATAATTACTATTCATAATTTATACCTACAACTAGTCAAGATTTTACTTGAATATTAAATATTATAAAATTTCCTAAAGCTGAGGCAGTAGGAAATATATTTTGTACATTAATTACATTATACTCCAAACGAGTTACAACTTTACTTTTAAACTAACATTAAAATCTTTAAGATGCTACGTTCGCGACTCATGACACTAGTCCACATTTTACCCGTTTGCAGTATAGACCAATCTGCTTGATTTACAGCCTTATACGAGTGCTTGCTTTTAACGGGTAAAATCTAGTTATTTATATTAAAGAATTCAAGCTTTACCTGTACGCTGTTCAATATCTTCCAAAGTTTGTAAAACTAGACGTTTGGCTTCAAGCTTCCATCCCCACTTTTGTAAAGCAATTGCTGCGGCGCCACCACCAATAGTAGCAATAAAATCTAGCGGTTGCATAAACGAAATACCCAGCAGTAAACCTAACCCCGCAATACCCCAAAAAGGTAAAGCCACTGTCTGACGTTGACTTAGTACTATATTACTAATTGGATCTGTTGGCTTTTCTGCAATAAGCGCTTCTTTAACTTCTTTTTGTTCTCTCGCGGAAACCGAAAGACCTATTTTTTGGCGAAGTTTCTCAATTTTACGGGCATCAGTGCTGTACTGGGTTAGCTCGTCTTCTGCCATCATAATCAAACGTTCGTACTGTGACATAGCATTGTTATTAATCTTACTTTGTAGATTAACATTTGATGGTTTACGCGCGCTCCCAGGTTCTCTGAATTTCGGTAATTACTTGGGCATCGGGTGGTTGTAAGGTTTGGACTGATGGGTTAATAAGGGCGCCAGGTATATTTTGATTCCAGGGACTATTGGGAATAGATTTTAGATCTATGGTGTTGTTGACTGGACGAAAACCATATTGGACAAATATTGCTTGTTGTTCGGGTTGAGTCAGAAAGTCAAGGAATTTTTTTGCGGCGTTTGCTTTGAAGGTGTCTACGTCTTTATTTAAGATAGCGGCGGTTGAGACTGTTTCTATTGTGGGGTCTAGATAATATATTTGATATGGTTGACCTTGATTTGTGACTGCTTGTGATGAACGATGCAAAGCGATACTTTCGTAAACTGTTGCTACATCAGCATCATTGGCGCCTTTGGCAATAAATTCTTGCAGAAGAATATCTGTTGAGCGAGGTGGTTGGTAAACAGATTTTTTGATTAAGCTAAATAAAGACTGGATACTTGGATTATTTAGGTTTGTAGTGTTGGTACTGCCAAGTTTTGATTTTGCCCATAGGTCTAATGTTAGCTGACCACTGTTAGAGCGAGTCGGGTCTGTTGTGACAAAATCAAAGCTACCCCAAGTGGCGCCATTAATTTTTTCCCAAGTGCCTGCTTGCATTGCTTTTTCTAAAGCTTCCCAGCGAAAACGACCATCCGGGAACAGCACTTTACCTCGTTCTTGCCAAGCAATACCCACAAGCATTGTTTTTGCGATAGGTCTTGGAGTTTCGTAAAAGGGTTCGTTGTTATTCTGCGCTTTCCAACGATTTGTTAATTCGTTTAAAATAACCCCATTAGCAGGAATTAAGACAGTTGGAGTAAAATCATTTTTTTGGTCAATAAATTTATTAACCATGTCTTGCGAACCTTGAAAATTTAAGTCTAATTTAATATTTGGGTGAGATTCTTCAAATTTTACTTTTAGCTGTTTTAAAGATTCTTCAAGTTCTGTACCGCTAACGATGACTAACGTTTGTTGTAGTCCTGGGAGTGGAGCATAAGTTAGAAATAAAGTGATAACTATGATTACAATTGAGATAAATGTACGCTGTAGCAATTGAGATTGGCGGTTGTTACTGACCATAGCTTTGTATTATTAACGAATAATTAAATCAAGATTTTCTTGAGAATTAGTAAGTTGGTTAGCAAGTGATTGCAATTCCTGATTTTTTTGATAATCACTAGTATTGAAATTTACTAACTGGTTTTGTATTTGTTGTAAAATTCCCGTAGAGTTTTGAATTTGTGTAGAGACGCTGTAAACTTGAACTAAACGAGTATCTCGACCTTCTTTAGCTAATTTAATATTGCGTTTCAAACTTTCTGCTAATTCGCTTAGGTGACGTTTTGTAGAACCTGTAGCGAGTATTTTACGTTCTACTTCTGATAGTTGCTGCTGCAAGTCTTTAACTGAAAGCAGAGATTTGGAATTTTGCAGGCGCCGTAAAAAGGTATCAATTTTATTTGGCGCCTCAATGACCTGACCACAACTAATTTGCAGTGCTGCTAATAAGTCAACTTGGAAAGTATCAGTTAAAATTTTTGTTACTTCTAATAATACTTCTTTTGCTTGAGAAGCTAAGATTAAAGCTGAATTATTAACTGTTTTTATTTCGCGCTCTAGTTCCCGGTTTTCAACATTTAGAGCTTTCAGTTCTCTTTGCTGGAAATAAATGGTGCCAGCTATAATTATTCCAATTGCTACAGGTAGAACAATTGTATTAGGTAATTGAATAAAACGGGCACCGATGAAAAGAACTATGCTACCAATTAATACAGCTACAGGGTAATGAAGAGGATTGATAATTTTCATAACTCCTAACTCCTAATTCCTAACTCTTTTAAAATTCCACTTGTAAATCTGCCATGAGACGAGAAATTTTTTCTGGGTCGCCTTGGGAATAATAACCACTGTTTAATTCGGCGATTTTTTTGAGCGCTTCAGCGTTGAACTCACCCTCACTTCCATAACCAACAGTGAAAAACGAAATTCTTTGGTCGGTGTTAAAATCACTTTTTTTCAATTCTTGTGCTAACTGGTCAAGATTAATTTTGGAACCAGAATCTTCTCCGTCAGTCAAAACCAAAACTGCATTAATTGCATTTTGACGATAATTTTTTTGTAACCAGTCGCGCGCGTATAATGTTGCATCGTATAGTGATGTACCACCGTTTGCTGTGAGTCCGCTAATAAATTGCAAACCTGTTTCTTTTCCTTTTGGTGTTCCATCCACAATTACTGGTGGTTTAATGACGGAATTAAAATCAATTAGAGCAATTTGTTCTTTTGGTCCAAGATTATTGATGTAGTTTTGCAAAGTCGCTTGTACCGCAGCTAATTTACTACCAGCCATTGAACCAGATGTATCTACTACGACAACTACTTGCGATGCTTTCTTGGCGTTTTCTTGCCACGATTTCAACATCGCTTCTACTACTTCTGGTTTTGGTGGACGTAGTGAATTGTATTTAGCTTGGGGGTTTACACCGTTTTCTGAGCTAAATTTCGCTGATAGTGGAACACCTGGAGTTCCTGGACGTAAACCTAGTTCTGTAGCAATTTTTTGAGTTTCTGGACTCCGAAGAAATTCAATAAATTTTTGTGCTGCGGCTTTTTTTTGTGGAGTAACCCAAGGTGCATTTGGCAATATCGCGCGCATGTTTGATGTAAATGTATCTTTCGGATAAACAGCTTCATAACGCTGTTGACCTGGTTGTAAATGTGAATTTGCTGAAATTACGCTTGATTCATATACTGAACCGACAGAAGCCCAGTAAGGGCCATTTTTGACCATTGCTTTCGCTAGAGAATTTGTTGAAACTCCATAACGGGTTATTTTACTTTGAATTTGCTGAATTTGAGGTTGGTACTTACTTACATCAGCTATAGTCAGTTGTTCTGGACGCTTATCTGAAACACTTGTAAATTGAGCTACCAAAGTCTGTAAACCAGAGTTAGAACGAGTTGGCGCCGTATGAACATAGTGAACTACTAGAGGAGGTGCGGATGGGTCTATATCGCGGTGAGTTTTTGCTGTAACCAATGCTTTATAAGGGTTTGGCACTTTTCGCAATCCAGTAGCAACATCGTCAGCAATTCTCATTTTGAAAAAAAATAGAGAAAATTCTGTTATTTAAATAGAGAACTTGTGCCGAAGCATCATTTTTTGATAGATAATTATCATCCGAAGCTGAAGATAGACAAGTTTTAATAAATTTTTCCATGAAAAATAGATTTCAACTGATAATTTTAGATGAAATTATAAACAACTTTTTATTTTTTTGAATAAATAACTTTTACCTAATCTTTCAATAGATTAATATTTTTCAACTAGAATTTGCCTTTTTAAATGGGACATGCTCTGTGAGGATAAATGAAAATACATGTGACCAATCTTGAAAAAATAAATATTTTAGTAAGGTACGAATATCTTTAAAGAAAGTAGTTCGAGTTACTAATAGCTCGCGAACTTTTTGATAGGTCAAATTAACTAAATCTAAAGCAGTATGAAATAAAAAAGCTAATAAATTTAAGGATAATAATAACTCGCACAAATGATTTTTACCATGACCAAAGTTATGCTCTAAATTATAACCGTGATTTTTGAGAACGTTATTGCCTTCATTCTCAATTTTCCATCTACTGCGCGCTGCATTAACAATGTCCTCAACATTATTTTCGGTGATTTTATGATTCGTTATCCAATTGTTTTGGTAGATAACTTCTTCTGTTTTTTCATTAATAATAGTTAGTTCGCACCAATTAACTTCTATGCTTGAGTCTTTATCCATTAATGGAAGTCTAGAAGCATAGCGATAACGATAAATTAGATTCTTTCTCCCATCCCATTTTTTCTTTTCAATGGTTGTAACTTCTCCACTCTTGTCTAAGAAATCTAGCCATTCATACAAAGTTTTATGTGATGTTTCAAGGCAAACAAAAATAAAATTATAACCTTGTTTTAAAGCTAACTCACAAATCGGCTCGTGAGCATACAAGTCATCTCCTAAGAGGGTTACAGCCTTACCATACTTATTTTTATGATTCTGATTTAACCATCTTTTAACAGCCGCATTTTCGCAATCTTGTTTTTGATGCCCATCTTGTTTTTTAATAAATTCTGGTTCTAAGTTTATCACTTGTTTTTGATTGGGAGAAACTATAATAGGCGTAACACAACCATGAAAATAAGTTGTAGTTCCATTTCGATGATTACGACAGTTACAATGAGGGCAATTAATTTTATTAGATGAGAAATATTCTGTGCCATCTAAAGCTATTAAAAGTTCTTCGCCTAAGTAGAAAAATTTTTTCAAAATTCCTTGTTCCTCTAACCATTCATAAACTTTTTGAAAAACCATAAAAATATTATTAGCTGGCACCGGGTCTAATAAGTTTCTTATTTGATTATCACTCGGTATTAATTCAATTGAAAATAAACTTGCTGCGTTATCTTTTCCCTTATTACTTTTCATTAAGCGTTGATGGTCTAAAAAAGATTCTGATTGAGTAAAAAATACCGAAAAGGCAGCCATCACTGCATTTTCTACCTGATATTTTGTATTATTACCTGGCTTCCTTTCGTCGGGTAAATTATGTAATGATGACCGTAAAAATTCGATTAATTCAGGGATTTCTAGAGTCGTTTCTTTTGTAGCCATATTTAAGTAATTTGATACACTGTCATATTTTTTACTCACTGATTTTACATCATCTGGCAACAATTATAAATTTTTATTTCCATTGAAGTCTCTATCTTAAAACCAAGCTATCCCACCGGATTTCCCCCGTTTGTTCTCAAGCAGTCCTGTACTCTACTAAGTATTTATACTCAATTATTCGACCCAATTATTTTTTAGTTATCCTCTCGGTATCAAAAAATAGTTACTTAGTACTATATCGGCAATTCCAAAATCGGGGTTAATACTCTATTTTTTTTAAAATGAGAATTGCTGCAACATCGTTTTGTGCCATTAACACCATTGGAGAATATGCGAGTAACGGTGAATCTGTTATTTCCGGTATATATTTTTGTCCTGGGAATAATTGGTTGACCCGGTAAATGAGTTGACTTTGATAAATTTCACCATCTACTGAAATTATGGAAGGAAAATCATCAGTATTATTGGCGCCAGAAGAATTATTTTTAAATTGAGTTGCCGCACTAACTATCTTATCAACAACATCTCCACTACCTGCTGCTTCACACTCCACATGAAAATCACTACCGTCATCAAGCTTTGGTTGTGTAGCATTATAATTTTTCGCTGCTTGATTACAAAAGTCCCCCAAAGCACTACCTACAAGTAGCTTAATTTTCAACCCAGGAAGATTAGTTGCTGCATCACTCTTACCATCATTATTACTACTACTACAAGCATATAAAGAGACTAAACTCAATATCAGTAGCATACTCCGAAGCGCGCGAGTATTATTCATTAACATATAATTCCCTAAGATAATTATTAAAATGCAAGGACACAGGGCGCCAATAATGCCAATACAATTTTTACAATTAAGGCTTTCATTGTCTCGTCCAATTTCTTACCATTAGCCAAGTAAATTTACTTAATAATACAAAATTAGACAAATCAAATTTTTCTGTCTCATAATTGAGCAGATATAAAAGCAGTAACCCTGCGTCTTAAAGTGTTATTCGCGTTTACGTTGATGCTTTATGCAAAAATATATGTCGAATTGTAACAAATGTAGAGACGTTACATGTAACGTCTCTACAAGGTTTTGGGTATTACGTATGTAGTACAACTACGATTGTGACATAATATAATGTTGTTAATCTTACTTTGTAGATT
This sequence comes from Calothrix sp. PCC 7716, assembly GCF_019977735.1. Classification (GTDB taxonomy): domain Bacteria; phylum Cyanobacteriota; class Cyanobacteriia; order Cyanobacteriales; family Nostocaceae; genus Dulcicalothrix. The sequence continues at coordinate 11,004,796 of NZ_AP025018.1, forward strand.
ACTATTTACTGGATACTACAGGTTTGTGACTTAAACTATCCATAATTCCATCATGGAACTTGTTGACCGACGACAGAATACCATTTTCTGTGTCGTTAAGTAATGAGTCTTTTACTTCATCCAAATATTTTTCGAGGCTTTCTCGCAAAATAGGTCTTTCAACTTTGACGGTATGATAATGATCCCAAACGTCCCATGCTAAAACACCCAAACCAGCAATAGGATTTAATAGTTCTAAACCTAAAAGTCCAACAGCCATTTCACCTGTTCCTTCGGCAGCAGCTTTCGTGGCTGTTTTAGTAGCAATTTTAGTTACCACCTTAGAAGTTGCTTTACTCACGGTTTTTGCTGCAATTTTAGGAGCAACAACACTGGCGCCTTTCATTATTGCAGTTGCAGTGACATAACGTGTACCACCTAAAAGTGCCCTTCCAGAAATATTCTGCTCTTTACCACCCATATTATATGTTGTGTTACCTAGACCTTCCAGAAAGTTTTCCCAAGCAGGTTGTGGAATTTCGTACTGACTTTGCACTCCTGCTAAATTTTGATTTGCTTGGGATACATACGTTTCAACAGCTTCTCTTGTAAAACGTTCCATCTGGAGTTGCATTAATGATGGTTGGAACACCTGCTTTGCAAATTCTTTTTGGAAATCACCAATTAATTTTTCAGCTTTGTCCGGTTCAGGAGTACTACTAATATTTATCCAAATAGCTTTTACACCCATACCGAACTGGTTAAAATAGTTGTAGTACCAATCTAAAAAAGGATGATCTACACGCTCCATTACCTCCGTATCCCATTGTTCCAAATTTTTGGATGCAGATGCTCTAGCACTTACTAATGCTTTACCAAGAGCAGCAGCAACATCAGCAGATATTTGAGAGCGCTTTTGTTCGGAAATTGTTATAGTAACAATATCTGGTTTACGTTTTGATGAATGGCTAATATTATGGAGAGAATAATTTCCCCATAGTTGAAGAATGATTATGAAAACAACACCAAGCCAAATAAAGCCAGATGCAGATTTTATCAAATCACTAATAGCACGAATACGGTCTGTCTTCTCCGGAAAAGTTCCATCATCGACTGCTTTAGATGAGGAGTCAGGTTTAAATAGTTTGGCAACAAGCCAGTTGAACTTTAACAACAAAGGTTGTAGAAATGAGATTTGATTTTTACTGAACTCCCATTTTTGTTTTCCAATCGCTTGATTCGTCTCCCCTGATGGCAAAACAGAATTTTGATATTCTTCTTGATTGCTGTTCATAGTAAAGTTTTTTGCTTGATTTATAAATTAAGGAAACATAGAACAGTGTTTTAGTTATAGCTGATTACACTGCTATGTAAGTTTTCTCAAGTAATCCTTTATCTTCAACTTCAAATCGCCAGAAATCGGATATGATTCAATCTCCCGTTCTATATCTAATTTAGATTTACCTTTGGTTCTAAGTTCCTCTACTGTTGACTTAAAAATTGCTTCAAAGCCATACTCTGTTAATCCTTGTGATATTAAAGCGAGTAAACCAAGTACAGCAATTCCTCCGAGCATTCCCAATGGTCCACCAAGCATTGCTAAAGCTGTAGTTATAGCAGCAGCTCCTGCCCATCCCGTAACAGCCATAGCAACTAGAAGCACAAGACCAGGCACACCTAATGCCGCAATTTTATTAACTAACTTATCCATAATATCTTACTTAAATCAATGTAATTTTTATTTCCTTAATAACAGTATGTTGATAGTAGAAGCTAATTATCTCCTAGCCAAAGTCAGGAAAAAAGCTAAGATGACATCAGGAAATTTTACAAGTATATGCCAATACGGTTCAGTTAAGAATAATTGTAGGTAAGAATAATTGTAGGTTGGGTGAAACGAAGTGAAACCCAACAAGTAACGCTCGAATGTTGGGTTACGCTACCCTACGGGAAATGCTCCGCATTACGCTTCACCCAACCTACATTATTTTATTTTTAATTTTAATAGAACCGTATTGAAGTATATGCTAAATACATCAAAGCTAGTGCTAATGAAGACTTCCTAATCCATAGCATCTAAACTTGTAGCCCAGTCGAAAATTCTAAGTGCTTCGGGCACTCTCTGCGACTAGTCCTTGAAGCTGCTATACCAGTGAACAAGCAATCTATAAAATGACGATGTAAGGTCTTAATAAAAGTTTAATTTTTTATATCTTCTTCTGGTATGTCTGATGCTTGAGAAGTCGGTATCTTCATACTAATGAAAAATACTATGTGATTCTTATCGATATTTATATTAGTTACATTAACCACAGTCTTATCAGGCGATAAATCTAAACCTGGCACTTTAACTGACTGATTCTTATAACCAGCATCATCAAGCCATTCCCCTATATTTCTCCAGTTTTCTATCTTCTCATCACACTTATCTAATAGGCTTTTCACGTATCTATATATAGTGGCACATAGGTCAGTTTCTACACCCTTACCATTTTTTCCCAACTTTTCGGCTATTTCCGCAGGACTGAAACCGCACAACAATCCTCGCAAGTGACGTTTCTCTACAGGTGTTAAACGCTTTCCCTTTGCAGAAGCTAAATCTCCATACAGCGTTTCTAAGTCCCAATAGTTCGCAGCTTGCAAGAATTGTTCGTCAGTCGATGCCATAATTCGGATTTCGTAAAATTTCCTGATGCAATCCTAGTATAACATCTGATTGTTGCCAGGGATATTTAAAAGTCTTATTCTTCCCTCGTGCCAAATAAAGTTATCAAACAGGATGCTGGGTTAACCAAGTTTCTAGGTCTTGTAAAGCAGTAAAATCAAGCAAAGCTTCTGCCAAGTCATCTAACTGCGTTGATGCTAAAGCTTGAATATGAAGTTGTAGCATAGGAGGAATTGTACCAACTTTACGATTAAGTTGTCGCAGAACGAGCGACAGTGCTTTTTCTTGCTGTATGTCCTGATAAATTACAGACTCGCGCATAACTACACTTGGTAATAAAATAATATATTCAACTTACGGTTTTTTTGACTGTTCAGAGTGTAAGTTCCGAATTTTTTCTACAGTCAAGCCAGTTACACGAGCTATTACTTCATCTGCAATGCCCTCATTTATCATTTTGATTGCGATATCTAGAGCTTTTTCTTCTTGTATATCCTGGTAAATTACAGACTCGCGCATCAGATCACTCCGCAATAACCTTGTAATAAGTTCTTTATCTAATACTAACCCAGCTAACACGGCTGTTGATGCCGCAATGTTGCTTTGTGTAGTGCTGTCGGTTATTTGTTCGATAGCTTCAGCAACCTGTTGTAAAGTTTGGGTTTTATCTGAGGTTTTACTCAAGGGAGCAAACGGCAATAAACCTGGAGTGTTCAAAAATATATTGCTGTCTTGCTCCCATAAGCGAATGACATTATAGTAATGGATAGTATTTTCTAGAACAAAACAGTTTTGTTGAACTAGTTCGGATTTGGTCGGTTGTAGATAAATTACAACTTGATACATTCGCTTTTCTGGAAATTTTCGATGATTTCGCAAGCGATAGTCTGTCATGCGGAAGGGGACACGTTTTTTCGGTTCGGTTTGGAACTCGATATGCATAACCAGTTCATCCGACTGTAATAAAATTAACGAATCTGCTCGAATTGGTTCGAGCAATAATTCGGATGGAGCTAATTCTGTTAATGTGATTGGTTCACCCAATAGCCAGGTAGCAAAATCCGATGAATATGACTCTGCCAAAAACTTACATACGTTATCAAACATAACCTGTGATTATATCAAGTCTATTTTTCGCTTGCTATAAGCTCTGTATAATATGTTGCCCCAAAATTTAACTAAAGTATCAATTCAATAATTCAATATTTATAATTAAGCATGATTATCATGTTCATTGAGAAACCCGGTTTCTTGGGATGGTAGAAACAAAATGTGTAATATTAAGCTCTTGATTGTTTAGATATTATTCTCGATTATTTAGTAATGACTCCAGTAGATATTCTCATTCTCTCGAATGGTCCAGGTGAGGTGACAACTTGGGTGCGTCCTGTGGTAAAGGCATTACGGCGCCTTCTTGGTGATGACCGTGAACAAGCTCGTATATCGGTAGTGCTGTCACCTTGCCCGAATGCTAGCGGTAAAGAAGTTGATATCGCGCGCTCCTATCCTGAAGTTGACCGGGTACAAGGCGCCGAGTATTTCTTTCCATTTTTGCTGCGCGGTAAAACTGCCCAAAATTGGGATTGGAGAAATAAGGGTGTTGTGGTTTTTTTAGGTGGGGATCAATTTTTCCCTGTTGTAATTGGTAAGAGACTAGGTTACAAAACGGTTGTTTATGCTGAGTGGGACGTGCGCTGGCATAATTTAATCGATGAATTCGGTGTGATGAAACCCGAAGTCATGCCAAAATCGTCAAAATATGCGAACAAATTTACTGTAGTTGGCGATTTAATGGCGGAAGCAGGTGCATTAAATAATGATAATCAAATTCAAAAAAATACTGATTCTTTAATTATTGGGATTCTTCCTGGTTCTAAAGCTGCGAAGTTGGCACAGGGTGTTCCTTTAACGCTGGCAATTGCTGAATATGTACACGAGCAAAAGCCAGAGATAAAATTTATTATTCCTGTGGCGCCGACTTTAGATTTACAAACTTTGGCTAGTTTTGCTGACCCAAAACAAAATCCTGTTACTGAATATTTTGACTTTAAAGGCGCCTCTCTTGTTACTACTCCATCTGAACGTTCTATTTTAAAAACAGCAAATGGCTTATGTGTTGAACTATACAAGCAAAATCCGGCTTATGATTTGTTAGCGCAGTGTAGCATCTGTTTAACTACAGTAGGTGCCAACACAGCAGAACTTGGTTCGCTAGCTGTGCCTATGATTGTTTTATTACCTACTCAGCAACTTGATGCGATGCGTTCGTGGGATGGTTTACTTGGTATACTCGCGAATTTACCAGGTGTTGGTTCTAATTTTGCTAAGTTAATTAATTGGTGGTTTTTACGGAAAAAGGGTTTACTCGCATGGCCTAATATTTGGGCACAGCAAGAAATTGTCCCCGAATTAGTCGGGAAACTTCAGCCGCAAGAAGTGGCAAATATGGTTTTAGATTATTTAGACAACCCTGAGAAGTTAGAGGAAGTTAGAAATAAATTACGGAATGCAAGGGGTCAAGCGGGTGCTGCTGACAAATTAGCAAGTATCGTACAGAAGCAAATAAACTCCTAACTCTTAACTCAGCACTCAGCACTCAGCACTTTCCACTACTCTTCCGACTGTCCGTCTCTTCTACCTAGTTCGTATACTCCGCATCCCATGCACGCAAGTATTCCAGTACTGATGCCCCAACTTCCTCCTAAACCAAGGTCGAGAAGCCAGTTTGCAATGGCGCCAAAGATAAGAAATGGCACGATGCTGAAAACTGAAGCGTAAAATGCGTTTTGTGATTCTCTGGCTTTGCGGGTCTTCTCAAATTCATCTTTGCTGGTATAAAGGAAACCCTCGGCGAAGTTAAACCAGCGGTCAAGTAAATCTGTAACTTTTTCTCTAAGTTTGGAGAAAGCTAGATATAGTGCTAATGACCACAGACTGGCGCCTGCTATGGCAACTGTATTTATCTCAAAGCTAAAAGGTATTATTTCGAGCATAAGAAAGCTAGTAGGCGGCAAGGATAACGAGCGTTTATTACAAGTTTAAGAGTAAAGTTAACATTTTTTGCAGATTGGCAACATTGAAGTTTTTACTACGTCTCAAATTATTGCGATTGATATTTTTAATACTTTGCTTATTGAAGTTTTTTACTGTTAAGCTATATTTGACAAGAATAGTAATAGTTTAAATTACCGTATAAATAATACATGTTTAAATTTATAAACAGTGTTAATACTGATAAAACTCATACTGAACCCCATGCCTTGAGGAAGCAAATAATGAGTAGACGGCTACAAAAAACATTAAAAACTGGAGCCATCTTATTTTTACTAGGATTGAGTCTGGCAATTTCAATCATTCTATTTCCTAAGCAGGAAGCTGTACTCGCAACAACTTCTAACTGGCAAGCAGCTTCTTTCCCTGTAGAAAATTTTCAAGCTTATACATCTCCTTTCGGTTACCGTCCTTCGGCAACAGGTGGAGGTGGTTGGGAGTTTCACAGTGGTTTAGATATTGCGGCGCCAAGAGGTAGTTATATTCGTAATTGGTGGACAGGTGTTGTGACAAAGGTAGAAGACCGTGGCGCCTGTGGTACTCATTTAGTTATTCAATCTGGACAATGGCAACACACTTACTGCCATATGGAAGGAAACGTTGAAACTGCAAATGGTGTGCGTTATATGGTTGACCGCGCGGGCGGTATTCAAATAGCCCAAGGTATGCGAATTCCCGCAGGAGCTAGAATTGGTCGTGTTGGTATGAGTGGACGTACCACAGGGCCCCATCTACATTGGGGATTAAAATATAACGGTAATCATGTTGACCCAGCATTTGTACTGCGGTCGATGTTCGCGCAACAACCAGCAAATACAAGACAAGCTAGGCAAGGTTCATCTTTTATTAACCAGCAGCAAACACAAATCAAAATCCAAGAATCTAAGTTTATTCAAGACTCTGGATACTAACGTAAGGTGGGCAATGCCCACCATACTCAGCACTCAGCACTCAGCACTTTTTACTGACTGGCTTTTGCTAACTCTTTTTCAGGAAGCTGTGTATATTCAGCGACAATTTGACGGAATTGTTCACCTTCAATTGTTTCCTGTTCGATTAACAAATCAACTAAACGGTCAACTAACGCGCGGTTTTCACGGATAATTCGACGCGCTTCTTGGTAACATTCTGTAGCGATTTCTCTGACTTTGTGGTCAATTTTAATTGCCACTTGTTCAGAGTATTCGTTGCGTGTTGTCCAGTCACGACCTAGGAATACGTCATGATTTTGGTTTTCTAAGGCTACTAAACCTAAATCTGTCATCCCGTACATCGTTACCATTTTACGGGCAATATTTGTCACCATCTTCAAATCGCCACTGGCGCCTCCAGTAACTTCGGGTTCGCCAAATACTTCGACTTCAGAAGCTTTTCCACCCAAGGTCATGGTGATGTTGTCTTTCATCCATGCGCGTGTGTAAAGTCCACTGTCGATAACTTCTTCGTTTAAAATTTGCTGCGAGAAACCACCGACACCACCCGAACGGGGAATAATTGTGACTTTATTGAGAGGGTCAGAGTGTGGTAACAATGTTGCTAACAGTGCGTGCCCTATTTCGTGATAAGCAATTAAACGTTTTTTCTTACTATCCATTAATGGGTTTAAAGTTAACCCTATCGTCAAACGGTCGATAGCATCATCTATTTCTAATGGTGTTATCGCTTCTTTACGGCGCCGCGCGGTTAAAATTGCAGCTTCATTAAGTAAGTTTGCTAAGTCGGCGCCTGTAAAACCTGGTGTACGACGTGCGATAACTTCCAAAGAAACTGCAGGGTCTACTTTCTTATTACGTGCATGTACCTTAAGAACTTCTAAACGTCCTTTACGGTCGGGTGCATCAACAATCACCTGACGGTCAAAGCGCCCTGGACGTAATAATGCTGCATCAAGGACATCAGGACGGTTCGTAGCAGCAATAATAATGATACCGTTGTTACCTTCAAAACCGTCCATCTCAGTAAGCAACTGGTTAAGGGTTTGTTCGCGTTCGTCGTTTCCGCCACCAATACCCGCACCACGCTGGCGACCAACGGCATCGATTTCATCTATAAATATTAAACAAGGAGCATTATCTTTAGCTTTTTTAAATAAGTCGCGAACACGAGAGGCACCAACACCCACGAACATCTCAACAAATTCTGAGCCAGAAATACTAAAGAAAGGTACAGCAGCTTCTCCAGCGATAGCTTTAGCAAGTAATGTTTTACCAGTTCCTGGAGGACCAACTAATAATACACCTTTGGGAATACGGGCGCCGACCGCAGTAAATTTCTCTGGCTGTTTAAGAAAAGTAACAACCTCTTGAAGTTCTTCTTTAGCTTCTTCAATACCAGCAACATCTTCAAACTTAATGCCAGTTTTAGCTTCCATTTGGAAACGCGCACGGGTTTTACCGAAGTTCATCGCTTGCGAAGAAGCATTCGAGGAACGACGTAAAAACAGTAGCATCAACGCGACTAAAGGCAAAATCCACATTAAATTGATTAATAACCCAACAGCAGCACGGCTATTTGCCGAAGAAGCTTGTCCAAACTCAACTTTGTTTTGTCTGAGTTTAGCTATCAACTCCCCGTTTTGATTCAAAAGCTGCACTCGTAGTGGTGGTGCATCTGGCTTTTGATTCTTTAAAAACACTCTTGCTGTTTGGTCAGTTTCGTCAAGTTCAACCTTCCTTACTTCGCCATTCTGAGCTTTTTTTATTAGTTCACTATAGCTCAGTTGGTTATCTGACCTCTGCTGTTGCTGCTGTTGTGCCATTACAGGCGCCACACCTACCACAGAAGGCATCATAATCATACCTGCTGCTAGCGCCCCTGTTAACGCCTGTTTTACTGATTGCCTCTTGCCTAATACGTTTTTCTCAAATTTTTCCATAAAAAGAACCTTTGTTTTGCTGCTAATCAATTACGCTAACCTTGGTAGTGTTTTTTGGCTTCAAAATAAATAACTATATTTCTAATCTAGTTTAACTTCTTAAAATAATGTTCCCACGGTTTTCGCCGCACCCAAGAATAAATCAAAGGTTTGGAGTCAGAACATAGGTATTGATATATAATTAACATACAAGCAATGTAGGTGCCATGAACCTACTGTAATTTAGATTTCATAATATTAATGTATCAATTTGAACTTAGTTTGTGTGGATAACCGACAAAGCTTAATCAAAATCGGTTGGCAGATGGGGGTTACGATAATACTCGAAGCATTTTGCAATTTGGTGGGGTAAAACTCTTCCTACAGAGAGTTCAGGAATTGAATTCTCAGCAAAAAATCCAACATCATCAGTTTCAATACTTGTAGCTGCACTTCCACCCACCAATTCGCAGTGAAAAATTAATTTATACATATAATACGGAAAAGGAGTATGTCCTTGTCGGTCACGGTCATACACTGCTAATACTTTCACCGCGCGAGTTTGGTAACCTGACTCTTCAAGAATTTCTTTAACTACAGACTCACTGGGAGATTCCCCAACATCCGCATAACCACCAGGAAGCGTCCAACGTCCATCAAATTTTTCTTTGACTAACAAAATTTTATCATCGTGAAAAACCGCACCACGCACGTCAATTTTGGGTGTAGCATACCCGACTTCACGTGCAAATAAATCTAACACATACGGGTGTTCTACCTGTGCATAACTTGCTGCTATTTCTGCTGCAATTTCCCGAACTTGTTTAAATCTTTCAATATCAAAAGGGTTTTCTGAAAAAGTCAAACCACTTTGAGCAATTGCCTGTAACTTTTGCGTCCATTCCAACCATTTTGATTGCATAAAAGTGCTGAGTGCTGAGTGCTGAGTGCTGAGTGTTGAGTGTTGAGTGTTGAGTGTTGAGTGCTGAGTTTTAATTCCTAACTCCTAACTCCTCACTCCTAACTCTAAAATTATACTCAGCACTCAGCACTTTCTACTCAGCACTATTTTTTACGCTTCATTCAGCGCAGCAATACCAGGTAGTACTTTACCTTCGAGTAATTCTAAGCTGGCGCCACCACCAGTAGAAATATGGCTCATTTGGTCAGCTAAACCAACTTTTTCGACGGCAGCTACTGAGTCACCACCACCAATAATGGTAATGGCGCCTTTTTTGCTGATATCAGCGAGGGTATGGGCAATAGCTTCAGTACCAACAGCGAATTTATCGAATTCAAATACACCCATTGGACCATTCCAAATTACAGTCTTACAGTCAGCAAGAGCTTCTTGAAAAACTTTCACAGAGTCAGGGCCAATATCCAAACCCATCCAGCCATCAGGAATATTCTCAACGCTGACGGTTTGCGAGTTTGCATCTTTATCGAATTTATCGGCAACAACTACGTCGGTAGGTAGTAGGAAAGTTACACCTTTTTCTTTAGCTTTAGCTTCAAGAGAACGCGCAAGTTCGATTTTGTCGTCTTCAACCAACGAACTACCTACATTTAAACCACGAGCTTTGTAGAATGTGAAAATCATCCCACCACCAATGATGAGCTTGTCACATTTTTCTAACAGAGATTCGATAACACCAATTTTACTCGATACTTTGGAACCACCAATAATAGCAGCCAAAGGACGCTGAGGATTTGCAATTGCATTTTCTAAATATTGCAATTCCTTTTCAATCAAGTATCCAGCAACCGAGGGGCTAAGATACTTGGTGACACCTTCAGTCGAAGCATGGGCACGGTGCGCTGTTCCAAATGCGTCGTTTACGTACAAATCAGCGTTTGATGCCAATTTTTGGGCAAATTCAGAATCGTTCTTTTCTTCCTCTTTGTAGAAGCGAACGTTTTCAAGTAGTAATACTTGTCCGTTTTGCAGTGACCCAACTTTGGCGCCGACTTCATCACCAATACAATCATCGCACTTAACGACTTCTTGTCCCAGCAACTCAGATAAACGCGCCGCCACTGGAGTTAGACGCAATTTGTCATCAACACCCTTTGGACGACCAAAGTGACTAGCAAGGATTACCTTAGCACCCTTACTAGCCAAATCTTGAATTGTCGGTAGTGCCGCACGGATACGTGTATCGTCCGTGATATTGCCCGCATCATCTAGGGGCACATTGAAATCTACCCGTACAAATGCTCGCTTACCAGACAAGTCAGATGCAGATAAATTTGCTAAAGATTTCTTCGACACGGCACAACCTCCTGATTACCTGAATGCTATGTTTTGAATAAATAGAACCATCCAGATTGTACCGAGTCATGGGGGCCGGAAGTGAACACTATGTTCAAAACAGTATTATTTCCTATCGATCAAAGTCGCGAAGCACGTGAAGCGGCTGATGTAGTCGTCAATGTAGTTCAAACGTACAAAAGCCGTTTGGTGCTGTTGTCGGTGGTAGAACCAACTACCGACGGTGAGTCTATTGACCCAATGCAGTCACCTTTATCGGTAGCGAAATTACTCGAAAACGCCAAAGCAGTGTTTGAACAGCAAAGTATTCCAACCGAAGTTATCGAACGTGAAGGTAAACCCGCGTTTACCATTTGCGACGTTGCTGATGAAGTTGGAGCAAATCTAATTATCATGGGGTGTCGAGGAATGGGGTTAACCGAAGAGGGGTTGACCGATAGCGTCACCAACCGGGTGATTAATCTTTCCCCATGTCCCGTGTTAATTGTGCCGTAAGGTCGCCACTGGCAACCATCTCGTACCGTAGTGCCGTAGTAGGGTGGGCATTGCCCACCATACATTCTCAGTAATTTCTACAGCTTGTTGCTTAAGTTTATGTAGGCTAAAATTCAATAAAATAAATTAATACTTATTTTAATTACTTCGAGCAAAATCAATTAATTGCTTGAGCTATTAATAAAACTCAGTATTATTACTGTGAATATATAATGGTATGCAAACACTCAGCAAACATTTGCTTGAAGAACTGCTAGCTTGTACGCAGTTACGCTATAGCGGTAAATTAATAATTAAATCACCATCTGGTAACGCCTGGAACTTTTACTTCAGGTTTGGTCGAATCATCTGGGCAAATGGAGGAATTCATCAATGCCGACGTTGGTATCGGCTAATGACCTCTTATTGCCCAAACATTGATATCAGTAAAATTAAAATTCGTGCTATCGATTTAGCATTAGAACATTGGGATTACCAGTCAATTATTGCATTAGATAAAAGAAATCAAATAGACTCAAAGCAAGTTGAGATTATTGCCGAAAGTGTTGTTCAAGAACTATTATTCGATTTAATTCAATATCAACCCAGCAACGATTTAATTTCTATCCGTAACTCGCAAGTTATTTTAGACTTAGCTGTGACTTTTACAAGTACAGATATATTTATTGAACGCGCGCAAAGTCAGTTAAAAACTTGGACTAGCGCTGGTTTAAAAAATTGCTTTCCTGATTTGGCGCCGCAAATTCAAAAGCCAGAGGAATTAAAGAAAATTGTCAGTCTAGCAGTATACAATAACTTAATAACTTTTGTAAATGGTAAACATACACTGCGTGATTTATCAGTGCTACTAAAACAAGATTTTACTAAAATAACCGTTTCCTTACTGCCGCATATCTCAAAAGGGTTGATTCAACTTATAACAGTACCAGATTTACCTTTTCCTGGTAACGTCAGTCCTGAAAAAATACCTTTACAAGAGTCACAACACAAACAGTCAACCAGCGCATTAATTGCCTGTATCGACGATAGTTCACAAGTTTGCCAAATATTAGAGCAAATAATTGTTTCAAGCGGGATGAGATTTCTCAAAATTCAAGACGCAGTTCAAGCTTTACCCAAAGTAATTGAGCATAAACCAGATTTAATTTTATTAGATTTAATTATGCCCGTTGTGAATGGGTACGAAATATGCTCGCAATTACGCCGAATTTCAGGCTTTGCTGAAACACCTATAATTATATTGACTGGTAGCGAAAGACTACTTGACCGAATGCGCGCAAAAGTTGTTGGTTCAACCGATTTTATGACTAAACCGATTGTTGCCGATAAGATTTTAGAGACGTTAAAGAAATATCTACCAAGTCATTTATCTAATTCGATACCAGAAATTGAGTCCTTACAAGAAACTTAACAACAAAAACTCAAATTATGTGATGGGTTGTAGCACAGGCATCCTGCCTGTGCAATACATGTAATTATATTTACCACAGAAACACAGTAGAGACGCGAGGAACATCGCGTCTTTACAGAGGTAGGAGCTAATAAAGTTAGAGCTACCGGCGCCTACTCCTTGGGATTATTGTCATGGAATGCTATTATATTGCGGGACGATTAACTCGAATCACCTTACCTTCTAAAGTATCTTCTGCACAGATTGCATCATTTATACGTGTAGCGAGCCTATATAAGTTTTTATCATCGGTACAGGCAATAATACCTTGGTGAGCAGGATTTTGATTATGCAACCTGAAAAAATCACGTCGATTTTGTGTTAATACTATTCTCTTATTTTTGGTTGCAAATGCTAAAACATCAGAATCAGGAAGTCCAGCATTTCCAGCTTCCTGCACAGTCAAAACATCATGACCTAGAGAACGTAGTAATTCTACAACTGGTAGTGGAAATTGCTCATCGGCATAGAGATTTGCCATATATCAGATATCTTGTTCCATAGCTTCATCTTGTTCTTGAAGTGCTGTTTCAATTTCATGAGGGAAAGCTTCAGCATAAGCCCAAACATTTACTAAATCAGCAGCAGTAAGATGAGGGTAAAACTCTAAAATTTCTGCATCAGTTGCACCCTGGCGCCGTAAACTAACGAATAGCCAAACAGGAAGACGAGTATTGCTAATACACGCATCGCCACCACACACTCCAGCAGTTTTAGTAATTAAGCGTGAACCATTACTTAGGCTACTGGTTAAAGTTTGTATTGCCTCTGCTTTTTCGCCTGGATTTAATTGTAGTAACTGTATTTTTAATTCTTCAAGTGTCATATTTAAAACCTTTAATTAATTACTATTTTACATTATCTTACTTAGAAGCGCTTCTTTTTCTTCTTTTGATAATGTTTCTATGTATAACTCGGTAGCCTCTTTAATATTTTCAATTACTTTATCTAAAGTATCTGCTTGAGTTTGACAACCTTTTCAGTCGGGGCAGTAGGCATAATAGCCATATTCATCTTTTTCTATAACAGTATTAATTTTATACATTTATTTATTCTCCTATTTTCTCAAATAAGCGCGCCAAGACTACGTTAGAAAATAAAAATCCTTCGGGGTCAGTTAATCGTAATCTTTCTGCTTCGATTGTAGCCCAGCCTTGATTAATATATGGCTGTAATATCTTTAATATCTTTTCTTGTTTCTCCGAGCCAAATTCTTGCTTTATTTTGTCTAAACTAACTCCCTCAGCTAACCTCAACCCTAGCATTAATGTATCTAATAGCACTTCTAATGGTGGTGTTACTTCGCAATCGACTACTGCACCTGCTTCTACCCAAGCATAATATTCTTTGGTCTTACGGGGACGAGTAAAGCGTTTACCTTCTACATAACTTGCGGCGCCCATTCCAAAGCCATAATAAGGACGATTTTCCCAGTAAACTCGATTATGGCGACATTGGTGTCCGGGTTGTGCGTAGTTGGAAATTTCGTAATGTGAAAACCTGGCGCCTGTTAAGATTTTTTGCGCCATTCGATACATGTTAACTGTAGCTTCATCCGTAGGTAAGGGTTTATCACCAGGTTGGTAATAACGTCCAAAAGCAGTTCCTGGTTCGATGGTAAGGTCATATATAGATATATGGGTAGGTGCCAAAGAAATAGCTTTCTCTAAAGACTCTTGCCACATCTCTAAAGTTTGGTTCGGTAAACCCGATATTAAATCAATACTAAATTCAGGAACATTGACTTTGTGTATCAGGTCAGCAGCAGCGTAAATATCCGAGACAGTGTGCGCGCGTCCACACAATTTTAGTAATTCTTCTTGAAATGCTTGTACTCCAAAGCTAAAACGGTTAACACCTGCGCTGCGATAACCTTCAATATGTTCTAAATCAAAAGTACCAGGGTCTATTTCCATTGAAATTTCTACCTCTGTGGAAATACCAAATGAGCCTTCAAGAATTGCTATGATGCACTTTAACTGCTCAGTAGATAAAAGTGAAGGAGTTCCACCACCAAAAAAAATTGTCTGCAAAGGTTGACTTTGTACTGATGTAAGGGCAATTTCCTGACACAGTACCTCAACGTAGCGCGAAATAGTACTAGAAGTTTCACCGCGTTGCTTGTCTCCGACAACCGAAATTGGAAAATCGCAGTAAAAGCATCGGCGCCGACAAAACGGAATATGTACGTAAGCTGCCCGTGGTACGTTGGAAATAACTACTTCTGTGTCCATTAGGGTTTACTCATTCGCTCTATCAAATTTAAATTAAATTGCAAAGATTTATAAATTATGAAATAAATAAGAAATATGAGTGTAAATTTACATTTATTTATAGCTTAATAACAAAAAGATAAAGAATATAAACAGTATTACTATTCAGTTATAATATATTTACATACTATTATCTTAATTTTCTAGTAAGTACGTAAGTATAAATTTTATCAGAGGTTCTTTGTTAATATCAGTAACAAGCGACCAATGAGAAATACTCAGTTCGATTGAGTTGTACACCAGGAAACCAGTGTAACCACATGCTAGATGCCATTATTATTTTCTCATTCATCCTGGCAGCAGCGGGGGTAGGGTTCTTTAGTATCGACTTACTACCCAACGGGTCACTAAGTCGAGTCTCAAATATAGAAGCTTTACGCTTTGTTACTGCCGCATTTGCCGCTATTATTGGCGGTGCAATTGGTCTTAGAATTCAAACGGGTTATCGTCGTCTCGAAGCCCAAGTTCGTGATATGGCTCCAGAAGCAATAGTAACGCGCGCAATCGGCTTGATTGTGGGCTTGCTGCTTGCTAACTTAATGCTGGCGCCACTATTTTTACTTCCCATACCTCCTGACTTTGGATTTATTAAACCATTAGTAGCAGTAGTCGGTAGTATTGTACTAGCTTATACTGGTATGAACTTAGCCGACAGTCACGGACGAGGATTAATTCGATTTATTAACCCCAACAGCGTCGGAGCGTTGGTAGTAGAAGGGACACTAAAACCCGCTGGTACAAAAGTTTTAGACACAAGCTGCATTATTGATGGTCGTATTGAAGCACTTTTAGAAACAGGGTTTTTAGAAGGCGCCATCATAGTACCACAATTTGTACTACAAGAATTGCAACAAGTTGCAGACGCAAGCAAAGACCAAAAGCGAGTCAGAGGAAGACGCGGACTAGAAATTCTTAACCGCATTCGAGAAACTTATCCAGAAAGGATAATTATAAATTCCTCCGACTATGACGACATAGCAACCGTCGATGCTAAGTTAGTCAAGTTCGCGCAAGAAATCAACGGAACTTTGTTAACGAACGACTACAATCTATCTAAAGTTGCCAGCGTTCAGAAAGTACCAGTACTCAACGTCAACGACTTAGTTAACGCAGTACGTCCCAGTTACTTGCCTGGAGACAACATCGACATCAAAATTCTCAAAGAAGGCAAAGAACCAAGTCAAGGTATAGGTTATCTCGACGATGGGACAATGGTAGTTGTCGAAGAAGGTAGTCCTTTTGTAGGTGGTGAGGTTCGCGTCACCGTCACCAGCGCACTACAAACATCGGCAGGAAGAATGATTTTCGCCAAACCTCAAGCATCTGCTTTTGCGTAAGGGCGCCTTAACGTACACAGCAAACGGGTAAAATTTGTACTCATGTCATGCTGAGGCACGTAAACGGAGTTTTCCCGAAGGGTAGCATCTCTAAAATCTTTACTCTCATCATAAGTAAAGTTGTAACCCATTTTAGTCTAATATCAAATCATAAAAGCCGATACAGTTAGACTGTGTCGGTTTATTTTATATTTCAAACTGTCATATTGTGGAATGGGCATCCTTGCCCGTTCCAGTATAAAGGGCGGGCAAGGATGCCCACCCCACAAGAAATGAGTGAAGATTTTTTTATTTGGAAGTCCCTAACGAACCGCAAAGAACGCTACATCACACAAAGAAAGACAAAAAAGGTTAACGCGCTCAAATTTAAAATTATTGCAAGTCTAAGCAGCTAGCTTGCAAATAACACTTCCTATCAATAATCAACTCAACAACGAAAGCAAGGCACCCAGATACAGTATGTTCCCAAAATTTGTTTAGAAGTTCAATATCTAAACGTTCTTGTATAGCTTCAAATATTCGAGCTTTAAATTCCCAAAGGTATTCATTTTTCTTATAACTTATAGATAAATTATTATCTTTACACCACTGGTTTAGTTGTTCTTCATAAAATATCTAATCCTTCATCACCATATGTTGTAGCCTTTACTACAGTATCAAGACGTACTTGTTCATTGCCAATTACAAACCGTTGGCGCAACCCTTCAATACCATTAACGGCGCCACTAACTGGAGATAGAACTTGCCCACCTTTGACTGCATCAAATTCTCTTGGTTGTTTAAAGTTATTAGCCATCGTGCTTTTACTCGCGCTACTCTATCTCTATAATTCCCACCCAATAAGCAAAACCACTCAAAAAGCCAGATGTAAAATCTCTCTTATACGCAATACTGCTCTGTCCCCTCTGCGTACTCTGTTGTAAAAGTGGTAGGTTGGGTGAAGGCTTTGCGTAACCCAACAAAGCATTAAGTAGATATTTATAGAGGTTCAAATGACTACTAAAGAATTATTAATACAAGAAATAGAAAATTTACAACCTGAGTTGATAACACAAGCACTTCAATTGATTCGTTCTATTAAAGTTGATGCAAAAAGAGAGTTAGAAGCCAAACCAGCAGAATCAGGGCTATTAAACGATTCTACACAAACTTTTAATGGCAAAGAGAAAATTACATACCGTCCAGCTTCGGGACGTTCTATACTCAGACATGCTGGAACTTGGCAAGGCGATGATTATAAAGAATGTCTTGAGTCAGTATAGAATTCTCGTGGTAAAGCTTAATTTGATAATCAAAATTTATTTGCTAAAATACAGGCAGTGTAAAATACAGAATGTATTGATTTTGATATAACGAACCGCAAAGAACGCAAAGGGCGCAAAGGAAGAGAAGAAAAGTTGAAATATTTTGTTAGGAATACTGTGCATCTAAGAAACTACTCTGTAAATAGCACTTTCTATTAACTATATGCTCGTGGACAAATGCAAGGCGCCCAGGTACCGTATATTCCCAGAATTTATTCAGGTTTTCAATATCTACACGTTTTTGTAAAGTTCTAAAAATTCTACTCTGAAATTCCAAATCACTTTCGTTTTTCTTGCATTTCAAAGATAAATCGTTATTTATACACCATTGGTTTAGTTGCTCTTCATCAAACGATGACTAGCAATCAATACTTGCTATTTCTTTGTCAAGTTCTAGAAGTCGGCGACGATGCAAATAGTTCGCTACTTCCTCCGCTTGATTTATATCGACATGAAATGATTCTAATGATGGTCGGTCATAATCATCTACCCAGTGAGATATACTTCTAGTCTTGGTGTTATTTTTAATATCAGCAACATAATGTAAATAACCATCTTCATCATCTAATAACGGCTCATAAAAGTCATCTTTTCCTTTTTCTTCATCCTCCTCATCAAAATAATCTATTGAATTAACTAGGTAATACCAATCATCACCGAAGGCAAGGGATGAAAAATACACGCAGTAAATTTTGTCACCTACATTTAAACGTAATCCTTTGGAAGTTTCTGATTCTGCTTGATTTGACTCTAACTTGTAATGATGGGTCTTTAAGAGGATGTTTGAAAAGTCAAGCAAGGTATAAATTGTCATTCTGAGTGGAGCGTAGCGGAACGTAATGCGGAGCATTTGCCGCAGGCTAGAATCTATGGTTTGAGCGTGTACTGAGATGCTACCCTGCGGGAAAAGCTTCGCTTTACACTACGTTCAGCATGACACTGAAGGATACTTTTCAAACAACCTCTAAGGGCTTTTACTAAAATATCTAATGCTTCATCTCCATATGTAGACGCATTTGTTACAGTGTCGAGACGTATTTGTTCATTCCCGGTTGCAAAGCGTTGACGCAACCCTTCTATTCCACCCAAAACGGCGCCACTAATAGGTGGTGGTACTTGTCCGCCTTTGACTGCATCAAATTTTCCTGGTTCTTGAGAGCTATTAGCCATTGTAGTTTTACTCACTCTACTTTTCTATAGTTCCCGCTTTGAGTTTATTTGTTTATCTTTTGGGTTCCGTTCCTCCACCCAACCTACGACAGTCTATAGTTAAAAAGTACTATAAAGTTGGTGTCAAAGAAAAATAACGAATAATTTTAGATTTATATCCAATGTCGAATGTTCGGCGCCGGATGGTGAGTGTTAGGATGTTGTTGCTGCTCGTTTTTCAAGCTGTGGATGAGTAAACAATTAGATAAAGCGCTGTCCTTAGAGGTCGCTAAGAATATAAAGAGTAAGTCGAAGAAGCCGTTCGATAATGCTTATAAGGCAGCATTAGTGACGGAGGGAGCGATTTATGTACAAGGATTTTTGGTTTTTTCGGGACAACCATATCGCCCTATTGAACATGCGTGGATTGAAGTGGAAGATACTATTATTGACCCAAATTTACAGCATCTCAATAAATCTGCTGAGAGTTTACTGTACTTTGCGGCACAGCGAATTACGGTAGAGAACCTAAAGGAAATTATCGAAGAATCGCAAGAAGATTATCCTGAAGATGACCCTTTACCGATATATGGGAATGCTCCATATGAGTATTATGGTGATGTAATGTTAGGTGATAAGCCTTACCTTGATGCCTACAAAGCTGCCGAAGATAAATGTAAGGAAGTAAATAAACCTATCGTTGATAGTAATTAATAATACATTATCAATACAGGTAGAGACGCGATTAATCGCGTCTCTACATTGTTATCACACAACCCAATCAAAAAGACACCTTCACATTACTAGTTACTCTCAACACAGCTTCTTGCTGGAACGTTTGTTTATAGTTCGATATCGTATCTTTAACCATCTTATTTTTAGTTGAATTTTCCTCGTAAATTAAAATAATCAGCTTACTCTTCTCTTTTACCAGTACTCCAGAACTATTTAAATACTGACCATTAGCATCCACAACAGTTAATCCATCTTTAAACCGTGGTGTAATAACACGGTTGAGAAACTGCTGCCATTCAACCTCGGAGATTGTTTTTCCTCCTAGTTTGGATAAGCCAAAGTATAATTCCTCTTTAATAAGGGTTTTTTGAGATGACTCCGCGCGCGTCATTAGGTTAGTGCAGGCAGGAGTAGTAAGTAATAAACCTGCAAGAGTTAAGCTTTTTATACTGTTTTGGGAATTTAATAACATTGTGTTTACTGTGGGTTGATATAAACAGGACTCACGCAAAGAAACCTGGTTTCTACGCAAAATAGTCGTTTTATTACAAGTTATCGATAAAGAAACCAGGTTTCTAAGATTTAAGAGGGTTCTTCTCTACTAAACGGTTAATTATTCTTGTTTAAGCAATTTGCCCAGTAGGTTATAACAGTAGGTAGTTAACGGTATCAATTAAAACTAGTGAAATTAAAATCAATCTTATACACATTGACCATACTGTGCCTCGGGGTCGGTGCCATTCCTATTGAGACAAAGATTGCATACGCAAATAATAATCAGTCTCAAAGCACGCAGCTTAAGTTAAAAGGTATTCCGCTTGCTTGTTATATAAGCGTTGGTGAACCTGCTACTGGAGAAGGACCAATTATTTTAGGTCAGGAGTATACATCACAGTATTGGGCAGATGTTTCACTAAAATATGCTTCGGCAGGAAAGTTTGACCAAGCTATTGAATTAGTCAAACGGATGCAACACGATTTAATACCGCAGCAAACCAAAGTAGCAATTGCAACAAAATTAGCAGAGAAAAAGCAATATAACCGAGCTATTCAACTTGTTCAAAGCATAAATGAACCGGGGAGTACTGAGAAAGCACGGGGATTAGTAATAATTGGGCGCCAGTATGCTAAAGCTGGAAATAAACAACAAGCAGACCGCTTATTTTCGCAAGCTTTAAAGTATGCACGTTCGCTCGCACCAGAGCTACAAGTTTATCCATTAGCGTATATTGCAATTGAGTATGCAGCAGCAAATCGTTTTACAGAAGCATTGCAACTAGCAAACCGTATTAAAGATGAAGATAGCAAAGCAACGGCATTATCCGGAATAGCAGCCGAATATGCAAAACTTGGTAACTTTAATAAAGGTATTCAGCTAGCGCAAACAATTACAGGGGAATATGAACGAAGCAAAGCACTAGAGTCTATAGCATCACAGGCAACTATAAGCCAACTTGCTCAACTGCAAAAACTTGCTCTAGCAATAAAAGACGATGCTTACAAGGCGCCTGCTTTAGCTGCTATTGCCAAAAGATATATTAACGATAGACAAATAGAACCAGCGCTCAACCTAGAAAAAACCATCGTCGCTATTGACCCAGGTGGCTCTGCTTATTATGAATTACCAGGCGCCTATGCCAGCAAACAAAGATTTGACGACGCAATTAAACTCGTTAATCAAATGCAAGGTAATGAGTGGCAAGATACAGCACGAGCAAACGTAATTTTAGAATACGCACGTAATAAGCAGTACGATAAAGCACAAAGCCTAATTAATACCATCACATCCCAATCCGGGAAAAACAAAGCCATTCAAGCACTCGCTCAAGGATACACAGAAGCAGAACAGTATCAACGTGCATCTGAAATACTCAAAACAGTTCAACCAGGAAATGAAATACAGGCGCCTTACAATCGCCAACATGACATATCCTTAGTTGAATGTGCCGCAAAAACAACAAGAAAATAATCTCTTGTGAAGCAGGCATCCCTGCCTGCCTCTTAACATATCACATAACCATTATGTTCCCGGACGAGAGCGAAGATTATCGGGTATATGATAGCGGTCGCCTAGTATTTCTAACAACGGACCATTTACATCAAATTTAATCATACTTACCGATGCCACTAAAATATTCACCCGATAGCGATAGCGTCCTAAATCAATTCCCAGTAAACTGCAAAGCATAATCCGAATCGTGGCTTTATGGGAAACTACTAAAACATTACCTTGGGAATGTTTTTCTTGAATTTCAGCAATTACAGGCATAGAACGGTTAGCAATATCTACCGCAGTTTCTCCACCTATGGGAGCATTCCAAGCGGGTTCTGTCAACCAGTTTACATAATTATCTGGGTAATTCTCTTGGACAAAGGATTTACTTTTAGTCTCCCAAGAGCCGTAACTACCTTCTCTAAGCCCGTCACGCAACTGCATATCCATACCGATAGCATCACAAAATGGCTTGGCAG
Organism: Calothrix sp. PCC 7716; assembly: GCF_019977735.1. Lineage (GTDB taxonomy): Bacteria > Cyanobacteriota > Cyanobacteriia > Cyanobacteriales > Nostocaceae > Dulcicalothrix. Next base: position 11,026,835 of record NZ_AP025018.1, read on the forward strand.
TCGCAATTGTACGCTTCATTGGGCTAACATAAACAGCCTCCCACTTCAATTTTTGATACACGTCAGCAAAACTAAGAGCCATCTGCATCCCTTCAGATGTCAACTCCGCATCAGTTTCACCACAGAAATTACCACTTTGACTAAAAGTAGTTTCTCCGTGTCGCAGTAAATATAAATTGAGTTTCATAAGCTTATTACAATTAGGATAAAGGAGTTTGTACCTAAATAAAATACCATCAACCTTGTAATCGAATATGTGACACGTAAACAAGATGAAAACTGTTAGCCCAAGCGCATTCTTAGTCAATGAAGAACGCGAACGCCTGTGAAGTATTTTTACCACAGAGACACTCAAGGGCGCAGAGAGGAAAGAAATTACAGATTGGCGCCAACTTTTAATTAGCAAGAGTATCTGTCATAAGTGTCGTTACTAGAATACCTAAAATTTTATCTATTTCCTTAATAAAATAATCGCTTTTATCTATAGTAACTGTATTTCCAAGGAGTTTAAGAAATTTCCAATCAGTTCCAGTTGTAACTACACCATAAACTTCCTCAATAGGGTTTCCCTGTTGCTGATTAAATATTTGTGCTGCAATCATTGTAGCAATACATTGCCCTAAACCCGATTTAATACTTTCATTTTTTGCCTCAACAATTGTTACAACAGGACTAGTGATATCATATTGCTCTTGAGAACGACTCAATATAAAATCACATCGTCCTTCTAAACCTTTTTCTGCATCAACGTTAAACTCCGTACCAGAAAAAAGACTAATCTGATATTTAAAATAACGCCTTACTTCTATCATGACTGGCATAATAACAAGCTCGGAGCGCGCTTTTTCCGTATTAATAGCGGTTACTAAAGGCAAATGCTCTGTCAGGATAATGTTAAGATAGTCAGTAGGTGAAACTACCTCTACATTCTGAAATAAATCTTGGTTCTCAATAACGGTGAGATTAAAGTCCTTTTTGGCTTTATTAAAACTAAAAGCACTGTATGGCATATCGGTTGTTTACAATCTTCTGACTTTTTGTGCATCTTAATTATAGAGCTTAATTATAGAATAGTTCAGCAGATTTCAAAACTTGAGCTATCAAATTTAGAATATCTTGAAATATGGAGAATACCGCTTAAACACTATAATCAGCAATCTATTACTTCTATCATTACTGATAAGTCATTTCCAACACTGAAATATTTGGGTTTACCAAGCAGTGATTGCACTAACGAGCTAGTTAAAATAATAATCAGTTCTGGAATACCAGAACAATTGAAAGTACTAAATTTATCTATGGGTACTTTAACTGACGAAGGTGCAAATCTTTTATTAAATAGCCCTTTAATAAATAAGCTACATACTCTAAATGTTTCTGGAAATGTTTTATCTACAGAAATGACTCAACGCTTATCTAAGTTAAATTGCCGAGTCATAGCGGAACCACAGTTTGAAATAAACTATAGGGATAGTGCTTTGGAACCTGAGTACTATGACACTCTGTACGAATAACCAAGGTTATTTATTAAATATTATGTGGAGGTTGTAACTATGACCTACTTACCCAAACTTCTTCTGACTTTCGTGACGCTTTGACTTGGCGGTTGCCATCATAAATCGACTGAAGACATCAGTACTAAATATTTACTTCCTATTTTTGCTGGTCAGGTCTTTCCTAATCTGAGTTACTTGGGTTTGCGTAGTAGTGACTACTCAGACAATATTGCCCAGTGTTTAGCAGAGTTGCCAACAGTTATTAGCCGTCTTGCAGTACTTGATTTATCTATGGGAACTTTAACAGATAATGGTGCAGAAGCTTTGTTGAATTTTGCTCCCATCAATCAACTTCATACGCTGGATGTTTCTATGAACAATCTATCCCTAAATATGATTGAAAAATTATCTCAGCTTAATTGTAAAGTAATTGCACCGCAGCAGAATGAAGAAGCAGAGTTTGGCTCTCGTTGCTGCGCCCTTTATGAATAAATTCTAAAATTTTTTGTTCTTTTTATAATCTTCCAGTTTATGAGCATCTCAATTATAAAGTGGTGTAGTGGTAAGTAACAATGGCAGACAATCAACCTAGAGATATGGATGGGTGGTAGGAAATATAAACTTAATTTAAATAAAGTTATTAAAAATATAAGACCAGTTCTTTTTAGTGAATCATTTCCGAATCTCAGCTATTTAGGAATACGTAGCAGTGAATATGCTAATGAAATAGCTGCTGCTATCGCTCAATCTTCTTTTATAGCAGAATCTCCTATTGTTGATAATCTAAGAGTACTAGATTTATCAATGGGAAATTTAACAGATGAGGGTTTAGAGGTTTTACTTGATTGTCCAGCAATCCAAAATTTACATACTCTTAATGTTTCCAACAATTGTGTATCTGAAGAATTTTTTGAGCAAATGGAACAGCTAGCACCACCTGATTGCTTGTTGATTAAAGATTTTCAAGAGCCAATTGTTGATAGAAATGTTGGTATATCACGTTACTATGCATTATATGAGTAAGGCAGGAAGGATTTATAAATAATGCTAAACTTTATCGCTATTGCAAATCCTGAAAACAGGCGCCTTGGTTTCCTAAAACAAGCACTCTCCCATTTCAATTTACCACCTGCTACCGTTATTCCTTACGCGGACTTAATCGCAGGCAAACAAACCCTAGAACAATTCAAGGTGCCTAATACTATTATCCGCTTTGACTCTCCTGAGAGAGACTTTGAAATTGATAAAGCAATTATTGCCGCAGGTTTTGCCGTACCTGATGACGGACAGCACCAGCGTATAAGTCCTGCCGAAGTTGCTTTCTTAGAGTTTGATAAAGGACGTATTTGTTATCCTCGTCAATGGTATCTAGGTTGGCGCCATCTTTTACAACAATGGTTGCAGCAACTTCTAGTCCCCTGTGTAGACGGGGTGGGGTTCATGAACCACCCCGAAGACATAGCCGTAATGTTCGACAAACCAGCATGTCACGAAAAATTCCGGCGCCATAATATTCCCGTTCCCCGTTCGCTTGGTAAAATTCACAGCTACGACCATTTACGCGAACAAATGCAACAACAGGAGATAGACCGAGTATTCGTCAAACTATCTCACGGTTCTGCTGCTTCTGGAGTTGTTGCTTATCAGGCAAATTCAAAGTTTGAGTCAGCGATAACTACTGTTGAACGAGTGCGAGAAAACGGGGAAACTTTACTATATAACTCTCGTAAAATTCGTAATTATACCCGTAGAGAAGAAATTGCCGATATCATCAATATTTTAACTGCGGAAGGTGTGCAGGTCGAAGAATGGCTACCCAAAGCGCGCTTACAGGGATGTGGTTTTGATGTGCGTGTAGTAGTTATCAACGGTGAAGCGCAGCATATAGTTGTCAGGTTGGGCAAAAGTCCAATGACGAATTTGCACCTCGGTAACGAAAGAGGTAATAGTGAGGAATTACTAGAAAAAGTCGGCGCCGAAAACTGGGAAGCGATGAAATACACTTGTGAACAAGCAGCAAAGTTATTTCCTAGGAGTTTATACTGTGGCGTTGATTTATTGATTTTACCTGATTGGAAACAACACGCAATTTTAGAAATTAACGCTTTCGGTGATTTGCTACCAGGTATATTATGGAATGGTATGGATACTTATACAAGTGAGGTTAAGGCAATATTGCAAAGGAATATAAAAGAGGGTTGATTAGCGCACGTTATCTTTTCTTGGATTCATTCACTTTGTTGTTGCATTAAAAACTTTGCTCTTTTAGCTGTTGCGTTTAATTCAGCCTCCACCAAGCTATCTAATTCTGCTTGTAGTTCTTTTGGAAACAACTTTTCTTCATCGCGCGCTTTACGCCATAATTCCATTAATTCAGATAAGCGTTTTTGCTGTTCGGCGCCAAAAAATTGGTCAGGACGGAAACTTTGCAGTACAAGTACCCCGTTAAACTCGGCTTCGCCCAATTGAGTTGTTAAAGCAGCTACATAGCTTGACCAGCAGTTTTACCTATTGACTGCTTGTCACCAGCTACCGCACGATAACACCTCTGCCCTGAAGCATCCTGTATGGATTGTATAGCTACTGTAGTCATGTTTTTGCCTCAAGCTATTTCAATTATATATTTTACGCAAAACCATAACCAAGCTTTTGGCTACTTTTATACTGGCTTAAGAGCAATCTCTACTTTCTGATTGAGAGCGCAAGCAATTTTTTGAAGCATGGACAATGAGTGTCCCTCGTAATCAGCATCCTCAAGTCGTGCAATGACTGGTTGCTTTGTGCCTATTAAATCGGCAAGTTCCTTTTGTGTTAAACCTGCTTTTGTCCTAGCTTCATAAATAAGCTGCGCTACTGTTGCATTAATTGATGCGACAGCTATCATCTCTTGAATCTCAGAATCGCCATCATTCATCTTTTCGATTATCTTGATAGCATCGCTATTCTTGGTCATTGTTTTACACCTCTATATAAGTATGAATATCAGGATTACTTTCAAACAAAGTTTTGCGTTGTATCGCGCGTTCAATCTCAATATCTGGGACAGGTCGTCTGAGTTCGTACAAGTAATGCAGCAAGTAGATTGATACGACCTATACAGTTAGCATAACCTTTCCGGTTTTCTTTCAACAGATGTATCAACCATTCAAGAACAGGAACTTCTCCATCTTCTTCCTTATAGAAAACAACACGTATTTCAGGCACTGCACCATCCTATTATAACAATATTGTTATATTAAGTGGTAATCCCGTGTGCTTTCGATAGCTATAAATTTCTTAATAATTCATATGTTTAACATGAATCAAATTGTCGGAACTCACGACATATTATTTATAACTCTGGATACTTTGCGCTATGACGTAGCCAAGGATTTATTTACCAAAGGGCGCCTTCCTAATTTAGCCGCAGTGCTTCCAGAAACAGGTTGGGAGCAACGCCATTCTCCCGGTAATTTTACTTATGCTGCTCATCATGCTTTTTTCGCGGGTTTTCTCCCTACTCCCATAACTCCAGGTATTCACCCACGTCCTTTTGCTTTGGGGTTTGAGGGTAGCACTACTACTACAGAAAATACTTGTGTTTTGGAAGGCGCCAATATTGTCGAAGGGTTAGCAGTTAGGGGCTACCATACAGTTTGTATCGGTGGTGTGGGATTTTTTAATAAACTCAATCCTTTGGGTAACGTCTTGCCGTCGATGTTCACAGAGAGTCACTGGAGTCGAGAGTTAGGAGTAACAAACCCTGACTCAACAGAGAAGCAGGTAGAACTCGTGCGGCGAATTTTAGAACAAACGCCAAAAAATCAGCGCCTGTTCTTATTTATAAACATTTCTGCCCTACATCAGCCAAATTATTTTTATCTGCCTAGTGCTAAAACAGATACTATTCAATCACACGGCGCCGCTTTGGAATATGTAGATAGTCAGCTTGGTCAACTTTGGGATGCTTTACGACAAAGGAGTTCAACATTTTGTATTCTTTGCTCCGACCACGGGACAACTTATGGTGATGACGGATACACTGGACATAGGTTAAGCCATCCTACAGTGTGGACTGTTCCCTATATAGAGTTTATTTTAGAAGAATTGATCCCCCCAACCCCCCTTAATAAGGGGGGCTAAGAATGGGGTTATTTCTCTTCTTTTTCAAGAGAAAACTTAACTCTTGCTCCCCCCTTATTAAGGGGGGCTGGGGGGGATTATCATATAATCAAAAACCATATAAATTAACATATTTAAAGCCAAATGATTACAACTCAAATCCCAAGCTTAAAATCTAAAATCTCCCAATCACCTTACCAAGCTTACGTTTACTCCTACCCCCACAAAACCGCATACCGTCCCCTAACTCCACCCGTAAACCTTGCACAACTATGGTCAGACCAAGATAAAAGCGCATTATTCCTCTACATACATATTCCCTTTTGCGAAATGCGCTGTGGGTTTTGCAACTTATTTACCACGGTCACCCACAATGAAGACTTTGTAACTCAATACGTGAAAACGCTACAGCGACAAGCGCAACGAGTAAAATCAGCTTTAGGAAAATCATCATTCGCGCGCTTTGCCATTGGTGGAGGAACACCCACACAGCTACCCATCCAGCACCTTGAAACAATCTTTAACATTGCTGAAACGATGGGCGCCAACCTTAACATTCCTATTTCTGTAGAAGTTTCCCCAGAGACAGCAACCCAAGATAAATTAAAGCTTTTACGAGAACGAGGCGCCGATAGAATAAGCATAGGTGTTCAAAGTTTCATTGAGTCAGAAGTTTTAGCAACCCAACGGCGCCAAACCACTCCTCAAGTAGAAGCAGCTTTAGGAAGAATTAAAGAAGCAGGTTTTCCGACATTAAACATTGATTTAATCTACGGTCTTCCCGGGCAAACTGTAGAGACTTGGTTGCAATCTATACGTGCTGCATTGCGCTTTCAACCAGAAGAAATTTATCTATATCCTTTGTACGTGCGACCACTTACAGGTTTAGGACGTACTGATAAAGAATGGGATGATATTCGTCTCGCTTGCTACCGTGCAGGGCGCCAGTTGTTGCTATCTAAAGGATATTCTCAGGTTTCAATGCGAATGTTTCAACGATGGGAAAATAATCCTGCATCACCTGTTTACTGTTGCCAAGCTGATGGTATGGTTGGTTTAGGATGCGGCGCCCGTTCTTACACAGACACTTTGCACTATTCCAATGACTACGCGGTTGGTGTTAAAGAAATTAAGGGTATTTTACAAGCGTATATACAGAACAGTGATGAAGCTTTTGATTTTGCAAACTATGGGTTTAAGTTAGATGGCAATGAACAACGGCGCCGTTATATTTTGCTGTCTCTACTTTCTGATGAAGGGTTGAATTTTGCTAGCTATCAGCAAAGGTTTAATAGCAGTGTTTATATAGATTTTCCTGAACTTCGTGAACTAAAACAGCTAAATTTGGGAATGGAAGATGGGGAAATATTGCGGTTGACTGAAGCTGGTGTTGAACTTTCTGATGTAATTGGCGCCTGGTTATTTTCGGAGAGGGTGCTGGAGTTGATGTATGGTTATGAGTTGAAATAAATTGGCAACGGATACAACGGATGTAACGGATGAGTTTTAAGAACCTCTCCCCGACCCTCTCCTACAAGGACACAGAAGAGCGAATGGTAGGTCTGACCCCCAGTGTAGCGATTTGTCTGCGACAATGAATGCGTTATTTGCCCGAATGTAGAGACGCGACATGTCGCGTCTCTACACGCCTGTTTTTATTAAATGATGGGTGTTACCCCTGAATAGCCAGCTGTATCTTACAAGGAGAGGGAGGTAAGTTTTTTAACTGGAACTCAATTTAATTATTTGCAATTTTACGAAATATTTTTTGACTAATAATATATGACTAATAATCAAAACTACCCTAGAGAATTTGATGCTGTTCGTGGAGGAGAAACACCCCCACCTGTACAAGGCGCCGTGTTAGGTGGCATTGAAGGAGTTAAACAGCGTTTAGCTAGTTCTGTTTTTGAAACGCGCGTTGCTGCGCTAAGTGAAGCACTAAATTATGGTGAGGCAGGTTTGGATTTAGTAATCAAGGCTTTAGAAGATAAATCTAGAAAAGTACAGAAAACTGCGACAAGTTTATTAAGGATAAGAGAAGAAAATCAGGCTAAAATTGCTCTACATAACTTTAAATTCTGGACTGATTTTGAAAAATTAAACGGACTTGCAAACGGATATGCAAAGAAATTTGTAAACAGAAAAGTTATCGAATTTGATGGTAAAAATAGCGTTAACGACACCGTTAATGCTGCATATGCATTGAGAACAGTCTCCAAATGGAGTTCTACATATACAATGCGAGAAGCCCAGATGAATAATACACAAAAAAAGCTTAAAAAGGTATCCGCTCAATAAGTAGGGGTAGCCTCCTAGCACAACAGCATGGCGCCATTAGGAGCGTAAAGTAAACGTATCGCACGCTTATAAAAGCCAATGATATTGCCCTATTGCCTCAAAGTCTTAAAAAAGAGGCGCCTTATGCTATTCATGTATTTGAACTGATACGTCATGCATTAATGGTGGTGCCTCAAAGCGTATATGTAGCACGAAAAAATAAAATATTGTTTTGGTAACATGGTGCCGTAGAATATGATACATGACGCAAAATCCAGAAAGTAAAAAGTTAGTACCTGACTTGCTGCAAAGCATTGACCCAAGAGGAATTGCAGACGCTTCATTGCGGCAAAGTATAGAAGTACTTCTGAACTTAATAGAGGAACAAAATTTAAAGATAAAAAGTTTAGAAGAAGAAATTCAAAAACTTCGGGATGAAAACAATCGTCTTAAAGGAGAGAAGGGTAAGCCAGACATCAAAGCCAATAAAACGAGCGGATTTAAGAAAGACCATTCGTCAGAGAAAGAACGTAAAACTCATAAAGGGCATACTAAGAGCAGTAAAAACGCCAGTATTAAGATAGATCGAGAATGGATTTTGGAGTATCCAGAATCTGAGCTACCAGCGGATGCGGAGTTTAAGGGTTACGAAAAAGTAATTATACAAGATATCTCACTTGAAACCGATAATGTACTATTCCTGAAACCAAAATTCTACTCAGCTTCTGAAGGTAAAACATACTTGGCGCCATTACCAACAGGTTACGACGGAGAGTTTGGTCCAGGAATTAAAGCTTTAGTCATAAGCCTGTACTATGGAGGCAATATGACTCAAGGTAAATTATTAGAATTTTTAGAAGATATTGGTATTTCAATGTCAGCAGGCTATTTGTCAAATCTGCTAATTAAAAATGATTCTGGATTTGAATCTGAATATAACGAAGTATATATATCTGGGCTAGAAAGTACTACTTGGCAGCACTTAGACCAAACGTCCGCGCGTGTTAAGGGCATAAATCAGACTACGAATGTTGTTTGTAACCCATTGTATACAGTTTATTCAACGACTCTAAAAAAAGATAGATTAAGTGTACTAGGGGTATTACAGAATAAACAAAAGCTTGAGTTTGTTCTCAATGAGCTTACCTATGAGCTATTGAATACTTTGAATGTACCCGTAAAGTGGAGTAATCAACTTAAATTATTGCCTCAAGAAACAGTTTTTACAGAGTCAGAATTTAATTCTCTGCTTGATACGTATTTGAAGAAACTAGGTTCTCAACATCGTACTCGCGTATTAGAAGCGGCAGCGATTGCTTTTTCTCATCAGCAAACCAACATTCCAATAGTACAAACTCTCGTATGTGATGATGCTCCTCAATTTAAACTATTGACGAATAATTTAGCTCTATGTTGGGTACATGAAGGGCGCCATTATAAAAAACTGACTCCGTTTGTTGCCTGCCATCAAAAAATTTTAGACGACTTTCTTTCTGAGTTTTGGGATTACTACCGGGAACTGCTTGCTTATAGCGATTCTCCTTCTGTAAAGAGCAAACTTTGGCTTCAGTCAAGATTTTGGGAAATCTTTGGTACTGAAAGTGGTTATAAGCAGTTAGACGAGCGAAAAAAGTTAACAGCAGCAAAAGTTTCCGAGTTACTTTTAGTTCTAGAGTATCCTGAACTGCCGTTACATAATAACCCTGCTGAACTAGCTGCCAGAACAATGGTGCAGCGACGCAACATTAGTTATGCGACTCAGACGAGTGAGGGTACTAGAGCTTGGGATATATTTATGTCTCTTGTTGCCACTACTCGAAAATTAGGAATAAGCTTTTTCAAGTACATACAAGACCGTATTTCTAAGAATTATGATATCCCATCTTTGGGAGATGTTATTAGAGATAAATGTGTTCAAAACCATCAGCCCTTGTTTTGGCAAGATGAATTATTTTGTATGTCAGGGTAAACACTCTTAGATTAACTTGTTGGTTAAATTAAAAACTCACTGCATTTAAGGATTGGTGTGCATGTATTTGTGCTGGATAAAAATTTCCGTGTTTGCCAATGCAGGTAATCCACGCTGTTGTTGGTACGTTTGAAAGTGCGTTATTAAAGAAGTGCTATTGTAGTTTGTATCTTTTGGGAGCATCCAATGAAGGCAGATAGGCTTTTTTAGACCAACCATATAGTAAGGTTTCTGGCGCCGAATAATTATGTTTCTTCCGTTCATTGGATGCTCCCGTATCTTTTATTGTTATGTAGTTAGCTCTTCCACTTCGTAATTAATATTATCTTGATATAAATTACTGTTAGCAACGTTCTGTGGCGCAGCGGGCGCTCTGCGCCCGCATGGCTTAAGTTATTTGTATAAATAATAAATATATCCAACAACAAAGAGAATCACTATTTACCCCAACTTATTGAGCCGATACGTTTGTCATCAGAACCAAAACATTTGGTTTCTGTTCCTTCTTTCTACTTAGGGAAATATGAAATTACTCAAGCACAATGGCGAACTGTTGCAAGATATGGAAAAGTTAAACACGACTTGAACCCAGATTTACCTCATTATGGTAGAGATTATGTTAGGGCAAGTGAACCAGCGGAAGGAGTCTCTTGGGTTGAAGCTGTTGAATTTTGTGAAAGGTTATCTAGAAAAACAAAACGTTTATATAGATTACCCAGCGAGGCTGAATGGGAATATACATGTCGTGCTGGTACTACTACATACTACCATTTTGGAGAGGAGCTAACTCCTGAAAATGCTGCTTTAGTTGCACAATATAATCAAGAACTTCAAGATGTAGGTAGTTTTCCCCCTAATGATTTTGGCATTTATGATATGCATGGTAATGTTCTGGAATGGTGTGCTGATAAATGGCATACTAATTATGAACAGGCGCCTGCCGATGGTAGTATGTGGGAAACACCGTTAGATTTTAGTGAGTTCAAACACTACCGAGTTATTCGAGGTTGGAAATCAGCACGTCGTAGTGCAGGTGAAGCAAATGCTCGTGTACAGTCACCAATTGGATTTAGAGTTGCTTGTTTTATACCTTAAAAATATAAACATAAATTTTTTAAGTTCTCTCTTGTTTAATAGGGATACGAATTATAAAACAAGTGCCATCTTCGGTGTTTGAAGTAAATTCTAATGTACCTTGATGCTTTTTAGTGATATTTCATAGCTTATTGACATTCCTAAACCTATCCCTTTCCCAACTTGTTTAGTTGTAAAAAATGGGACAAAGATGCTATGTTGAATATGATTTGGTATACCAATACTATTGTCTTATATTTTGATAATTACTATTTGTTATGATTCGATAAATTCAGTATAAATATGGATTTGAGTGTTTTACACGCGATACGGTAGAAGTGGTAAATTAATGATTCCCAAAAGTCAATGCCAAATATTATCCAATACATGTAGAGACGCGAAATTTTGCGTCTTTACAATTTCGCGTCTTTACAATTTCGCGTCTTTACACGCCGAAATATAATTTACAACTAGACACAGCTTAATTCTTGCTTGAAGCTTTAGCGCTCTTGAGCCAAAACTCTACAAAAGAGAGCAGCGCAGGACTAATAGGACTTATCAACCAATTAAACAAAAAGTCAGCAATAGCAGTTTTGCGCGGACGGTTCAGGAAAAAGGTTGACATGACAATTCCCACACAAGCTAAAGTTGCTGTGACAAAGAAAAACGGTGCAAAACTACCAGAAATTCCTCGTATGGCGCCAATAGTAAAAATCCCACCTAAACCACCAAACCCAAAGGCTGTAAACATTAAACCGTAGTTACTAGGGTAATTACTCAAACCAAAAAAGCTCAATGTTGCAGCAGGCGCCACTGCTAACCATGCTCCTAAACAAAACCAAAATACACAGTACGCTATCAAGAAATTCGCTATTTGTCCTTGTGATGTATTCCACATTACTATGGATGCCGTCAGAATTAAAACGTTGATAACGATTATTGTTAACTTAGGTTTGAGTCGGTCGTTTAACCAACCAAATAAAGGACGACCAATACCGTTAAATACAGCAAATAATGGAATTGCAAATGCTAATTGCTCTTGTTGTAACCCAACTATTTCTTTTCCTACTTGTGCAGTTGTGGCAATTGCTGTTAATCCAACAAATGTACCAATAATATAGCAAATCCACAGCCCATAAAAAGTCTGTGTTTGTGCCATTGGTATGTCTAAACTATCGCTAGTTTCTGTATTTGATATAGCTGGGCGCCAATTTGCAGGTTGCCAACGTAGCGGCGGCATTTTTAATAGACTTGCAATTGATAAAATGATTACCGTGAAGGCAATACCTAATATTACGAAAGTACCGCGTACACCAAAAGCAGGAAGACCAATTGCACTGTTACCATTCATTAACGTAATCGCTAACGGCGCCGTTACCAAGGGTGACAATCCAAAACCAACAACCGTCATCCCCACCGCTAAACCCTTACGGTCAGGAAACCAACGCGCGGCAACTGCAAGTGGTACACCATAGGCAATACCAACACCAATTCCTGCTATTAAACCATAACTAACTATCAAAAATGGTAAATTCGGGGCAATACTTGAGAGTAAATAACCGATTCCAACAATTATTCCACCAATAGTGGTAAGTATACGAGGACTAAATCTATATATGTATAACCCAGAAATTGGCATGACAAGGGTAAAAATCACACCTAGTACCATAAATGGTAGTAAAATTGTTCCCGGTTTAGCTTGTAGTGCTGCCTCAAATGGACTACTAAAGATACTCCAAGAATAAACTGTTCCCAAGCATAGTAGTACAATTAACCCTAAAGGAATAAACAACCATCTTCCAGCTTCGGGTCGCAGTCCAAAAAGTTTCTCTTCGCGCGGAAAATCAAAGAATTTTGTACTATCCATATTTAAACTATTCAATTGGCGCCATAACCAAATCTGTAATATTCAACTGTAGAGCATAAATAATTTATTTAATCACAAATAAGCAGCCTGTTTATAACGATTTGTTTATAGTTACTATAGAATTTATTAAAACTGATTTTTTTCATTCAACTAAAATTAGGAGTAGGTGCGTGGCGCTATTAGCCTTAATTATTACATTGGGGTTGTTTAATGGCGCCACACACCCTACGATGGCGCCACACACCTTATGGAATTCGGAGTCTTGTCCCAGGCACAAGTACCTTAGGATCAGGTCCAATTACATCTCGATTAGCATTGTAAATTTCCAGATACCTATTGCCGTCTTTGTAAGCTTTCTCGGCTATCAAAAATAGATAGTCACCTGATAGCACAATATATTCTTGGCCAGGTTTGGGTTCAGTGTTCAAGATTGGAATGTAAAGTATTTGTCCGGGAAAGATTGAGCCAGGGTTAGGACCAATCACATTTTTGTTTGCTTCATAAATTACTCCGTTGTTACCGCCATCTCCGTAAGCTTTCTCGGCTATCAAAAATAGATAGTCACCTTGTTGCACAATGTATGTTTTGCTAGGTACAGGTTCTTCAATTGGCGGCGCCGAAAAATTTTGAGGTAGGTTGGGCAAACTCTTCAGAAAACTGATACTCGGTGAGAAAAAGTATTCACCACCCTTGAGTTTCACGAAGTTTGCAAATTGAACATCGGCTTTTTCGGTCTTTTTATCCCGCTCTTTTAACCAGTTGGTTGGTGGTTGGGGTTCTTCTTGAATTACTGGGTCCCTTTGACCAGGTAGACTTTGACCACTGACTGCATCTAATCCAGTTCTGTCGTAATTATTATTTGTTACGTTAACGAACTGCCACATATCACGTTCAAGAAATCGAGGATGGTTCGACCAAAACCGCTGAATAAATTCAAATTGTTCCCAGATATCGGACTGGTAGCACATGAATAGCAACCCTACACCACCTGTAGGTAAGTTATCGAGATTGCTGAAGTCGCTGAGTGGTCCACCATAGGTAACTGCGCGTCGTGTGATGCGATGTCCAAGCTCCTGTTTTTCGCTTCGAGCAAAAGGTCCAATTTCTCTAACTGATTCCAATCGAGGATTTGTCTTGCGAAGATGGGCTTGGAATGGGCATTTTAGCCCCTCACGGTCGTTAGAATAATCAAAGTCATTTAAGTTTTCACTGCCGTCATTGCCTTGCAGCACAAGTGGAGTACCATCTTCAAAACGTCCTACTGCCATTGCTCCAGCCAATTCGCGGGAAACTCCCAATTTTTTGCTCAATTCAAGTTCTGCTTTCTTAAATCCTTGAACATTTTGCTCAAGTTTACGAAAGATAAGAAAACTACCAAAGCTCACATTAGGAGTACCTAAAGGGTCTGGAACTAGAACAAGGTTGAGACGCGCGCTGAAAAGTCTTTTAGCAGTGTCACCTTGTTCACGCTCTAAATCTTGTTTGAGAAAAAGCGGATTCCCCACACCATCTGTAAAACCAAAATGCTCAACTACAGGCTTTTCCTTCTGATTGTTAAATTGGCGACGTATTTTTGTACCTCGTTCAATAGTGGCAACCGTAGCAACGCCATTCAGCTTGTCTGTAATTTCTAATTGTGTATTCTTGACATTTGTCCAATTATTATCTGCTATAATTACCAATGCATCAATATCGTTTCGATATGGTTGCTCCCAAGAACTGAATGGTGGGTCGATAAGTGCATACTGGCGCCGCTTCATACCCAGTTGAAAGACTTGAGCATAATCATCATTAAGTTGTTGAGGGGTAGCTTCTCGTCGATTTTGAAGATTGGCGCCTTTAGGCTGATTATTGTCAGGGAAACCTAGTTTTTCATACCCTGAAGAAGATAAAGCAATATGTACTAATACACCACCATCAATTTTGTTCCCTCTCCAAGCAACTGCGTCATCTAACTGTTTCTTCGCTGATGTAATATATTGAGTAGCAATTTCAGAAATCAATCGTCTGAGTGTAGTTGTTTTTTGTGGTTCCTTTCTAGGGTCTGGGAAAGTTAAGAAAATGTGTACAGATTCATCTCTTCCATGTGCTTTGAGAATGTTGGCTTGCAAATCTTGCAGAACATCTTGATACTGTCTATCGTTCCCGTCGATTGGTCCATTATTTGAATCCAGGTTTAGTGGCATTACTTACTCCATAAATAAATCTAGAGTTTTGCTAGTGTTTTGAAAACTTTTTAGATTTTTAATTTTGATTTATTAAATCTAAAATCAAAAATCTTTACAGTTCCTTAATGCGAATATTTCGGAACTGAACGACCTCAGTATGGCACTGCAAGCCAATGAAACCTTCGGAACGCTTAGTATTATCCTGACTGGGGTCATTAAATCCCAATAGTTTCGAGAAGGTTCCAGCACTGACCAATTGATTATTAAGTTTGACCTCAATTACATTACCTTCCACTTTGATTTCATAACTATTCCAGTAACCAGGATTACCATTGCGTTGCAATATCTTGGCAGCCCATTGTTGAGCGGGGAAAACCTCGTATACTGCACCCGTCTTGTGTAATGGGCTACCATAAACCTTATTGGGATAGTGGTGACCACGCTCATCAATTTGGATTTCGATGGTGGATTTATAGAAGTTATTATCAACAACCTTGGGTTCTGGCATTCTTAGAAAAATACCGGAGTTAGCTTCAATGTCAAAAGCTTGCCAATCCAACTTTAGAATGAAATTTTTAAATTTTTTGTGAGTAAACCAGAGTATGCCAAGCCCAACGTTCTTATTGTCAACACCTGCACCTAGTACTGGGAAACCCTGATTTTGGACATCGAAGAAGTTTTGGCTACCATTAGCTGCTATTTCCCAACCATCTGCTTTGAAGTTGCCGCGATAAAGGATTTCAAAACCTTGCTCATTGCTTACATTATCAACCGAAGTGTAGCGCTCGATTATGGAGCGGGCAATCTTACGAGAAAGTGCTAATCCTGTAGGGACGGGATTTGCAGAACCAACAGTGGGGAAAATTGATTGATCTACGCAGTACGCATTAGATATGTGGTGGAAACGACCGTTAACATCTGTAACTGATTGAGTATAGTCGGTTCCCATCCACAATGTACCCGATTCATGATAGGTAGTACCTATTCCATCTTCTTGTTTTCCATCTTCTCTTGGAAGGAACTCAATTGGTGCATTGGGGTCTTTTTTGGTGGCACTACCTTTTGGTTGACCAGCCAATGCCTCAATAAAGGCAAAAGCTGCTTCAGACTGAGCATCTCGAACCTGTTTATCGGCGGGTATTTCTACTAGGTTTACAAACGCTTTAGGTATACGTAGTTCCCGTCCATTTTCAAAGTAAACATCATCACCAGTACCACCGAAGGGATTGACGTTTATCCAACTAACGTTAGGATTATTGCCGACTGGGGTCGCTCGATCCCCGAAGGTTTCGCCGCAGGTGCGAATACCAATTACTATTTTGTTATCAATTGTCCCTGAAGTTTGAGCCGCGAGAATCTTTTCAAACTCTTCGATATTTGGCACCGCGCGGTAGAGGAACTCTTCTGGATTCTCTGGGGCATTTTCAAAGGCTGGAGTATTTACATTTGGGGCAGCGTAAAACTGGAAATGGAACTGTCCTTTGCCTTTCTCCGTTTGCGTTGAGCCTGGGATATGTAGGGCAGCAGTCTGCAACTCTTTTTCCAATGTTGGCGGCACACCCAAGGCGGTACGGGCGATTCTCCAAATAAAGTTACCACGAACGTGAACCATCAAGTTCCGCCCAATTAACTCCGAATGTGGTAGCAATGCTTTGGGTCGTAGGAATGAGTTTAAAGCCAACCGTGTTGAGTTGACAGTATTACCCGCTAGTATTACCGCAGCGCTGGGCTTGATATCTAATCGCACTATACGGGCTTGGCTCTTATTCTGCGGTTCTAATGGATTTTTCAAAGCCACCACGATTTGGGTGACAACGCCATTAGTGGTTTCTAACTTGATAACCTCAGCGTTGGGCACGAGGAACAGGCGCCGGTTAGCATCATTTTGACCACTGGCTTCGCGAATAGCATCGAGTAGCAAAGGCAAGCTGCTAAACTTGTCCATACTGAACAAACCAGACCCTGGTGATTGACCAGCCACCGCGATAGGTGGGTCTTGCACAGTTGTTAGAGAGGGTACTTTATTGAGTACATCCTTCGCGCGTCCTTTGAGAATATCAAATAAATCGCCGTTGATAAAATCAGCAATAGGCCAAGTGCCAATTTCGCGCTCTACGTATTCATAGCCGTCAGGTTGATTTTTGAGCAGCAAATATTCCACAACATCTTTTGGCCACTGCTTGAGGTCTTCTTCGGTCAAGCGTGGTGTCCAACCACCCCAAAACAGTGATTTGCCACCCACACAACGATGATGGTCATTAAACCTATTGGCGCCAGCATAGTTTGAAGGTTCAGCGATATTTCGTCCCTGAGAATTTGGCTCAACCAGCGGTTCCAAAACGGAGTTGAATAAGTCACCAAGGCGAGTCAGATTTTGGAAATGTTCGCTAATCAGGAATGGTCCTGCTTCTAAGACGAGAATACGAGGTTTCTGTGGTAATTCCTTACCGAACTCAAATAACTTGGTAGCGGTATAGGCGCCATACATACCCGAACCGATAACCACCGCATCAAACTGCCCCCCTGCTTGTGCTGCATTGATTTCTTCCCATGTATTGCAAACAAAACGAGCGATTGCATCTAAAGAAAAAGTTGTTCTCTGAATATCTGGAGGTGGTTGAATTTGCTGCCCAGAATCTACTAGTCTATTCAGTGGCATAATTATTATCTCTCGTGTTCTCGGTTTACGTAAATTTTGGGGTCTAAAACGAAACTCAATCGATAAACGTATTCGAGCCTTTATCAAAAAGTTCACGCTTGACGCTTGAATTATTGCCCTTTCTGTAACTATGCTCAATTTTTTTTTGCTTGACAGTAAGAAAAAGTTACTAAAAAAGTCAGTAAATTTGATAATTTACTGAAAAAATCTCCGATGCAGGATGTAGAAACCCTATTTAATTCAGTCTCTATAAGGGTTTTAGATAATGTATAATTAAGAATTGGATATGCCGAAAAACTGTATAATTAGCTACTTTAAGTAAATACATGTAAACATTAATACCCGAATTTCCATTAAAAGTTATATTAGATTTGTTCAAAGTCACTTGCATAACTTACCTGAAGTGGCGCCTAAATGTAACTTAGGTAACTTCTGGCGCCAAAACTGAGTATCAATCAATAAGGTAAGTAACTCTATATGAACCAAGAAGAAGCAATTACAATTTTGAATTCACTGCTCCAGCCAATAAGCTTAAAAAACCTTGAGCTTCAAGTATTCTGCCTAAGTTGGGAACAACAAAGCTATGAAGAAATTGCCATTAACCTTAGTTACGAGCCAGAGTATATCAAACAAGTAGGTCACAAATTATGGAAACAACTAAGTCTAGCTTTAGGAGAGAAGGTAACAAAAGCAAACTTCTATCCAGTTCTGAAAAAATATTATGCTCAAGTTCAGTCCAGTCCTAAATCGGGAAACATAACAATCCAAAATCACCCTCAACTCATAAAAACCGGAACATGGGAACTACAGAAAATTACCAACATTAACTCAGCTAAAAAATCTAATACTCAATACCATCAAGATTGGGGAGATGCAATTGATACGCCTGTTTTATTTGGACGCGCGCAAGAATTAATCACATTACAGAAATGGATAGTACAAGACCAATGCCGTTTAGTGGTGCTGTTAGGTATGGGAGGAATTGGCAAAACTGCACTGGCAGTACGTGCAGCACAACAAATTCAAAATAAATTTGAGTATGTGATTTTTCGTAATCTTCGTAACTCTCCAAACGTAGAAGAATTAGTTAGTGACTTAATTAAATTCCTTTCCCAAGAGCAAGAAATCGATTTACCACAAAGACTGGATGGTAAAATTTTGCTACTGTTACAATATTTGCGTTCCAAAAGATGTTTGTTAATATTAGATAATATAGAAGCAATCTTACAAAGTGGCAATACAGAAGGCCGCTATCGAGACGGATATTCTGGATATGGTCAATTACTGCGATGTGTAGGAGAAACACTTCATAAAAGTTGCGTAGTACTAACTAGTCGGGAAAGACCAATTGGTCTAGCAGCAAAACAAGGTGAAGAATTACCTATTAAGTGCCTGCAATTATCAGGTTTGCCATATCAATATGCACAAAAACTGTTTCAAGCAAAAGGCAAATTCTCTGGGACTGAAGCCCAATGGCAGTATTTGGTAGAATACTATCTTGGTAACCCATTGTTTTTAAAAATTGTAGCAGTAAAAATTCAAGAGTATTTTGAAGGTGATATCTCCCAAGCTGTTGTTTATTTAAATCAATGTAATTTAATTTTGTCCGAAATCGATGTAATTTTAGAACAACAAATTCAGAGCTTATCATTTTTGGAAAAACAAATTTTATATCAATTTGTTAGCAAACAAAAATCGCTGTCGTTTTCAGAATTACAAGCATATTTTAGCAAACAATTTTTAAGCCATGAACTATTAGAGGCCTGTGCTTCGCTTATCAGAAGGTCGTTGATGGAAAAAGTAGGCAATAGATTTAGTTTAAAACATTTGTTTATAAAGTATATCTCTGTTAGGAAGCAATGCTCTAAAGTTAGCTCAAGTTTTTATTCTCAATTAAATTGATGAATTCTCAATAAATACATGATTGTTGCTCTAAAAGTAGGGCAAAAGATTTTTTTCGCGGCAAAACATATACGTATATTCCGTACCATGACTATCGAGTGCGTAAACCATGCTACAGTTACTACCATATGTATCATAGGCAGGTTGCAAAACTGTCTATACCTGAGATACTTTTAAATTTTATTTTGCATAAATAGTAATCAGTAAGGTCTATATATAATTAAACAAACTAGCTCTTATTTCATATATGGCAATTCAACACACTATAGATAATTATTCTTTTTCTCAAACTGAGCAGTATCAAATGACAGGTTTGGTTAGCTATGCTTCGTTACAATCCTTACCTGGTATGTGGCAAATAGCTGCAAAACAGTTTAAAGATGTTACCGCATTAATTGACCCTCATGTCAAACCGGAAGTTACTTTCACTTATGAGCAACTGTACTATCAAATTCAGCAATTTGCGATTGGAATACAAGTATTAGGAATTACTCAGGATACACAAGATTCTGTATTACCACGTGTTGCATTATTTGCCGATAACAGCGCGCGCTGGATGATTGCCGACCAAGGTATTATGATGGCAGGCGCCGCAAATGCAGTTAGGTCAAGTGCAGCAGATAAGGAAGAATTGCTATATATACTGGAGCATAGCGGTAGCCGTGGTTTGGTAGTCGAAAATATCAAAACTCTCAAAAAGCTTGAGCCAGAAATTTATAATGCTAATTTGCAGTGGATAGTTATACTCTCTGATGAAGAAGCACCAATCAATTCAAATATCAAAATAATTAACTACAACCAACTCATGCAGTTGGCATCGAGTAATTCTCTGAAAGAAGTAAAGTTAGATAGAGACCAATTAGCAACTTTAATTTACACTTCCGGAACAACTGGCAAACCCAAGGGTGTAATGTTAACGCACGGCAATATTATACATCAACTAAATACTCTCACATCAATCATTCAACCTGCTGTAGGTGATAAAACATTAAGCATATTACCGACTTGGCATAGTTTTGGACGTGCAGGAGAATATTATACACTTTCCCAAGGTTGTACTCAAGTTTATACTAACCGTCGTTATTTAAAGCAGGACTTACAAGAGTATAAACCGCAGTACGTTGTAGGTGTGCCGCGTTTATGGGAATCTATCTACGAAGGAATTCAAAAATCCTTCCGCGATAAATCACCCAGAATGCAAAAATTGATTAATAACTTCTTGGCAGTAAGCGGTAGATTTATTAAAGCAGTACGCACTTGGAAAGGTTTAGACTTACAAAACTTAAATCCAACGCGCGCAGAAATTATGAGCGCTTGGACAACTACTATTTTACTGGCGCCGTTGCACTTCTTGGGCGAAATGATAGTCTACAAGAAAATTCAGCAAGCTACAGGTGGCAATGTTAAACAGCTAATTTGCGGTGGTGGTTCATTAGCACAGCACTTGGAAGATTTTTTTGAAATTGTTGGCATCAATATTTTAGTCGGTTATGGACTAACAGAAACATCTCCTGTACTCTCCGCGCGTCGTCATTACAAAAACTTACGTGGTTCATCTGGTAAACCTATTGCTGGTACAGAGTTCAAAATAGTAGACTTAGAAACTCGTCAAACTTTACCTGCAAAACAAAAAGGTTTAGTCATGGCAAGAGGCCCGCAAGTCATGAAAGGATATTATTTAAACCCCGAAGCTACACGCAAAGCTATAGATAATGAAGGATGGTTTGACACTGGTGACATTGGTTGGTTAACTCCAGATAACCAAATAGTCCTAACTGGTCGAGCTAAAGATACGATAGTACTAACTAATGGTGAAAATATCGAGCCTCAACCAATCGAAGACGCTTGTTTACGAAGTGACTATATCGACCAAATAATGCTTGTTGGTCAAGATGAGAAATTCTTAGGCGCCTTAATTGTACCGAATATGGAAGCATTAGAAGCTAAGTTAAATCAACCTGTAGAAAACATTGATTTAAATAGTTCATCTGTAAGAGACCTATTCCGGGAAGAACTTAACCGCGAAACTCGCAACCGTCCCGGTTATCGTCGCGACGATGAAATTTTAGTGTTTGATTTAATTCCAGAGCCATTTACAATTGAAAACGGTTTATTAACCCAAACGCTGAAAATTCGCCGAAATGTTGTAATGGAGCGCTATCAAGACGTTATCAGGAAGCTATTTGGCAACGGATAAAACGGATGTAACGGATAGTTGGCTTATTGTAGCACAGGCTTGTGGAACAGGCATCCCTGCCTGTTCAGAAAATGTGTTTTTTTACCACAAAGTCACAGAGAACACAGAGAGAGGAAAGATAAACCACAAAGGGCACAAAGGACACAAAGGAAGAGTTATTAAGAGGTAAACAGAGGCGCCGCACGAGGTTGCTTGAAAAGTTACATTTAATACACAATTGCTGGTTTAATCCCCCTAACCCTCCGCACAGAAGGTTTTATAGACGCTCACAAATAACTTTAAAAACATTCAATTCAACTCGACATTTTTCTAACTTGCCGGAACGTAGCATGTAAGCTAAGGGGAGATGACCAGGAGCGGCTGTTTTTAGGGAGTCATACAAGTCAACATAGTACAGCCAATCTTGCTTTTTCCGCCACTCAACTAAATCACCAAATTCAGGGGCAGTTTCATATGGGCTAAGGTAGTAGTAACTAGACTTCTGCTTTGACTTATAAACACTTTGCCAAAGCTGTTTTTGAACACTAAATCCAAAGCGACTGTTACTATATTTCTTCCAAAGATTATCTATATTCTTTAAATATCTTTTAGGAATAACTTTAACGTGTTCTTCAACTACGTAACTGGGAGGGTATTTTTTATAGTGATGAGAACGAGGAAGTATACTTATACTACCTTAAAATAAAGGTGTATGTGATTAAAATCACTATTTGCTATGTTTTCTCCAGAAGCATTACAAAACCAGTTAAACCAGTCACTTCGCTTTGAAGCATGTATTGGTGTTAATGTGGCAATTAGCGATGAAAAATATGGTTTATGGTCAGGAAGCGCTGGATATTCTGATTTAGAAGCGCGCATTAAGATGGGCGCCAGTTCCTTCTATATATATAGTATTACCAAGACTTTCGTCGCTGCTTGCTTGTTACTATTAACGCAAGATGGATTAGTAGATTTAGATGAACCTGTTACAAAATACCTTAGAGAATTACCTTTTCCAGAAACAGTTACCTTACGGCGCCTGCTCAATCATAGAAGTGGAGTGCCTAATTATACTAGCTTAGATAATTATTTATCTGCCGTAAGAGAAAATCCTTCAAGACCTTGGACACATCAGCGAGTGATGGAGTTAACGTGTCAAGGACAACTTGATTTTGAACCCGGAGAAAAATTCCGTTACTCGAATACTGGGTATATGCTACTGTATGAAGTCATTGAAACGATGACAGGTAAAACTTTTGCCGAAGCATTAAAAAATCAGATTTTTGATGTGTTGGATTTGAAGAATACATATGTAGCACATGAAGTTGATACAAAAGGAGAATTGGCGCCGGGTTTTAGTAGAGAATTAAATGTAGAAAACCGAATAGAAAACGTAATTCCTCGCTATCATCCTGACTGGTGTGCAACTGGGTTAATTGTTTCAACAGCAGAAGATGTAGTGAAATTCTTTGAAAGTCTTTTTAATGAAAAATTACTTAATTCTCAATCCTTAAAGGAAATGCTCACCCCTGTATCAACACCAACTCGTCATCCTTGGTACAAAAATCCTTGTTACGGCTTAGGAATAATGATTGACTCTGAGTCAAAATACAATATTATGTATGGTCATGGTGGTAGCGGTCCCGGTTATAATATTTGGGCAATGCATTTACCAAATTTTCACGGTCGTAAATTAACATTATCTATTTTTTGTAACGCTTCGATGTTAGACCATCCCTATGGAATGGTTGATGATTTACTACGATTAATTTTATAACGCTTATATGTCTAATCAGTCACGATGGCTTGTCTACCTTTCAGCATCAAAGTTAGAAGCTCATAAACAATGGGTTAAAGCAGGATTTACGGGAACAGGACGTTTAATAGTTTCTGAGCGCAATTTATCCAAAGCTACCATTCCAGGTGTTGGTCTGATGTCAGCAAAATTCGTTAAGTGCAATCTAAGCAGTACGAACTTTAGAGGTGGTGACTTGACAGGTATCGAGCTATTAGAGTGTACTTGGGAAGGCGCAAAACTGGAATTGTCAACACTTGATCAAGCCATTATTAACAATTGTCGATTTTCAGGAGCTTTTCTTTATGTTGTGCATTTTGTCGGAACTGACATACAGGGCGGAGATTGGAGCAAAGCCGACTTGCATAGGTCAGATTGGACGAATGCCCAAGTGCAAGAAGTCTCTTTTCTAGAAACTCGTTTTCAAGAGACAAAAGTCAATGATGCCCACTTTACTAGCTGCAATTTCCGACATACGTCCTTTGTGGGAGCAACTGCTTATAATACAATTTTTGAGTACTGCGATTTTCGCTTCGCTGATCTAACTAATTTGCTTCTTAACAATACTACTTTTTATAAATGTGGATTTTACGGCTGTACAGGCATACCCAAGATGGAAGGACTGTGCAAGATTGTCGAGCCTGATCTATCAGAACAGTTTAACGGTAGTAAAGTAGTTAGCCCTTCGGAACTGTTCGAGCTTTGGGGCTTAAGAAACAAACCTAATGTTATTGTCCTTCAGTAAAACTTTGCATCCAAGAACAGAACTCTCGGAAGCTACTGTATAGTTGTTTATACCGTTTAATATCTAGAACAGTGACTGAAAAAATTAGTAGTAATTTACATAACCAGGATTTTAGCACGATTAACAATCGTATCGCACAGCCAAGTTCTGAGTTGTATACAGTTTTTTCCAAACAGGAAATTTTAAATCTAATCGAAGCTCTGAAAACTCGACGCGAAATACCTTTAAAATATTCATACAAAGGAGCAGGCGCCAATATTTGGGATAATTTCTACAGAAAGCTGATTATTCCTAACTGGTATCGCTCGAATGTAGAGATTCAACTTTTAAGAGACAACTTTGAATATCTTAACGATAATACACAAAACAACCATAAAGTCAATATAATAGATGTAGGCGCCGGAAATTCATATCCTGTCAAAGAGTATATTCGTAAACTTGATAAACTAGGCAGGATAGGTAGATATACAGCATTAGATATAAGTGAAGAATTACTCGAAGTCTCAAAAAGCAACTTTACAAAATGGTTTCCATTCATAAAATATACAAATAGCTATATTGATATTGAGAATAGCCCTATTCCTGAATACTTATTATATCAACATAATATAAATATATTTTTACACTTAGGTGTGACTATTGGTAATCTCCAACATCGAGTCAAAGCATTTAAAAACTTTAGACAAAGTATGGGTGAGAATGATTTATTAGTGCTAACTAATGAAATTGGTAGTAACTCTCAATGGGATGGAATAGCAAGGGGTGGATGTTACTATCATGCAGAACAAATATATCAATGTATCAATAAGAATATTGGTATTCAGCATCAAGACTGCGAGCTAATTAGAAAATATGATGAGAAGACAGATAGTGTAGTAGCCAACTTAAAATTTACTTCTGATTACACTATTGATTTTAGTAGTACCGGAATAAATAAAGAGGTAGTGATTTTTAAAGATGAAGAAATTACAATTTGGCGCCATCATAAACACCAACTTCCCGAACTTATTCAAGAATTAGAACAAGCAGAATTACAACTCGTTCACTACAGCACAAACAAATATAAATCACATATAATGGCAATTTGCAAGATTAAAATGTAAGGTGTATTATATTTTAAAAATTATTAGTTCTAAATTGTCCTCTTATTTGAGAGATTAGCATAATCAAGACCTGTCTGCCGTTGAACGATACTTAAATGGTCTGTATCTAAAATATATTTCATCTTATTCTTCGCCTGGATAATCTGCATGACGTATTTCTCGCCCATAGGCTAAAGCCTGTTCAAACGCTGGATTATCCTTTAACGAACCTGTTATTTGTTCCAACCAATTGGGAGAAGGATTATTAGAACGCTCATTAGACAATTCTTTTCGTAAGTCTGTTACTGCTTTTTCCAAAGCTGCTAGACGTTCTTCTACAGAAGTATCTGGTGACATTTGCTTTTGTTTTCCTTTTTTTAACTAACTTAATTATAAGTTATACGCAGCCTGTTCCGCTGCTCCACAAGACTTTTTACCAAATGAAGGGAATGAGCCGCGCACTTGATTTTTGATATTCGGTGTATTCCGGGTATTTGGATGACATTGATTGTTCTTTTTGACTGATGCGCTGAAGGTATAGTGCGGTTATTGTACTGGGTACTATATATGCCCAAACTGAACCAGCGACGACACTGAAGCTTAGATAACGTAATAAATCACCGAAGTAGTTTATATTGCGTGACAGGCGCCAGATATTATCCCGAACTAGTCCAGCATTATATTGTTTTGCTGTTAATTTTTGAACGTCGGCAGCAGTGTTGATGAGTGTGCCAAAAATAAATAGTGGTAATGCTATGAAAGTTGCTGTTATTGATAGTGGGGCAGAGTTAGTAAATGCTAAGTACCCAGGCAAAGCATACAAAACCCCAACGAAAAATAGTGAAAAAATGAACCCTATAATTCCTACTTCTTCACTAAACATTTGGCGCCGTTGTGGAAAGAGCCATTGTTCTAATAACCACCATGAGCAATAGCTGATATGCAAACACAAATATATTACCTGTCGCGTATCGTGAATGCTATAGATAAAGCTAAAAGCGACTAGTAATACTATAGTCAGAATTTTTGCGACATTAATCGCTGTTAGCGCTGTAATTTTGTTAATTGGGGCGTTGGCTGTATCTTGCATGATGTACTTTTTTACAAATCGTAATTAAACGTAATCAAATATTAATATTGTAATGATATTATTTACGATTTACTAAAGTCGCGCTTGCTTGGTCTACGGGCATTAACATAACTTCGTTGATGTTGACGTGGGCTGGTCGGGTCGCGCAATAGTAAATGACATCGGCTACATCATCGGGTGTTAATGGTGTGACTCCTTGGTATACTTTTGCTGCGCGTTCGCTATCACCGTGAAACCGTACTTCGCTAAATTCTGTTTCTACCATACCTGGGTCAACCGAAGTTACACGAATAGGAGTACCTAGTAAATCTTGTTTTAATCCTTCTGAAATAGATTTAACGGCAGCTTTTGTACCGCAGTATACATTACCACTGGGATATGTTTGGTGTCCGGCAATCGAACCGATGTTAATCACATGACCCCGTGCGCGCTGTACCATTCCTGGTACTATATAGCGTGTCATGTAAAGTAAGCCTTTGATATTAGTATCAATCATTTCTTCCCAGTCTTGAAAGGCGCCTTCGTGGAGTTTATCTAAACCGCGACTTAGACCAGCGTTATTAATTAATATATCTATATCTGACCATTCCGCAGGAAGCGACGAAATAGCAGATTCTACAGCCGCACGGTTACGTACATCTAGTTCTATTAAATGCACATTAGACGAGTCTATACTTAGCAACTCTACTACCTGTTGTAATTTCTCATATCGACGTGCTGCGAGAATTAATTTGGCGCCATTTTGAGCAAAAACCTTAGTACAAGCGGCGCCGATACCACTACTTGCACCTGTAATGAAAACAATTTGATTCATAATTGATTAGTTTAAAGAAGAGAAAGAAAAGGCTTTACCCTTATTAACTATTTCACAATTCGTGGGCGTTGCGTCACCATAGTACAAATCAAAACCTGTTTTTCGCCGGATAATACTTAGATAGTCTGTATCTAAAAGATATTTTATTCGGGAGCAAGAATAATCTGACAGACAATTTTTTGGGTGTGGATCATACGAACAATTAATGAGTTCATAATTGTTTTTTTGCTGAAACTATTACTGGACAAGTATTTCGTTTTTGGATTGGCGGCTGGTAAAAGCCGAGCTACTTTCTCCCCTGCGTAAACTGGGTTATAATGCGATAAATACTGACACAAACAACCGCAGGTAAGTCATGCTTTATACTTCTAAAAATAAGATTTAGATGGCACATCTGAGTTTCTTAGTAGCGTCTACCAACGTCTAAAGATTTTGTTTTACTCCTGTTCCCCAACGGTTCCACCGTCAATTTCAAACGCTCGTTAACTTGACACAGGTTTTCCGGGCACAGGTTTTTCTATAGGTAAAGTCATATGATTACTGACATTCTTGACATGGGTGAACTGACGAAACTGCGAGGACAAGTGATTGTCATCGGTTCTGGAATCGCAGGGGCTGAGGTGGCAACCTTTTTAGCGCGTCATGGTCGAGGCGTAATTCTGTTGGAAAGTGGACGAGATAAATTTGATCCATCAATCCAAGCGTTAAACGATGTCATCTTCGTAGGTAAACGCCATCGCGAGTTAAATCCAGACTCTTACTACCATCGATACTTGCCCCCTGAGTTGCGAGGAGTCAGTCGGGTGCGTCAGTTCGGTGGTACGAGTAATGTCTGGACTGGGAAATGGAAATACCTGCAACCTTCGGATTTTGAAGTTAGACCTTGGGTCGCCTATAGTGGTTGGCCTATTCCCTTCGCCGATCTCTTGGAACATTACCGTTCTGCGGCAAAAGATTATGGCTTTGGGGATTTAGAAGCGGAGGCCATGCGATCTGAAATTGTGGCACTGCGTTCCAAGATTGCTGCGGGTGGTTTGAAACTGACCAGTTTCTACTGGGAGGAGACTCCGACACGTACAGCTATTCGCTTTGGTGACGAGATGCGCCGATCTAAAAATTTGCAGGTGCTGTTGGGCGCGACAGCAACTGAATTGATACTTGATGAGTCTTGCCGACGGGTAACTGCGGTGATGTGTCGCTCGATGGAAGGTCGAGAACTGGTGGTGGAAGGCGAGACTGTAATTCTAGCAATGGGGGGCTTTGAAACGCCACGGTTGCTCCTGTCTTCCAATCGTCAAATTCCTGCTGGTATTGGCAATGAGCATGACCTTGTAGGGCGCTTCTACACAGATCATCCCAAACATCACACTGGAAAACTCTATCCTGGTCATCTAGCGCGACAGTTTGCTCACGAGCTGCAATATGGTCCCAAACCTCGATTCTGTGTATGCTTTGCCCTGGACGATCAAACCCAGCAAGAACACGAATTGTTGGAACATGTCCTGTACTTGCAACCTATTTACGAACGATTTGCAGAGCGTCTGTGGCGAAAAATCCAGGGTCGTCCTGCCTGTCGCGACGGGAATGGTAGGATCGCTAGCTATCGAGTTAAATTTGTCACCGAACAGGCTCCTCAATTAAGTAGCCGGATCAAACTTGGAACAGAATATGATGTCCTTGGACAACGCAAAATCGAACTAGACTGGTGCTTTACGGATCACGATCGCCGTTCAATGGCAAAAACTCTAGAACTCTTGACCCAAAGGTTTGCAAAAATCGGGATTGGCACCTTCGACTTTGGGGACGATCCACCGAGTTTGGAGACGATGACCGATGCTGCCCATCAGATGGGAACTACCCGTATGGCAAATCGTCCTTCCGAGGGAGTCACCGATACCAATTGTCGCGTGTTTGGTACAGAAAATCTTTACGTGGCGGGTTCAGCCGTATTCCCTACTGGACCATCCTATTCTCCTACGTTCACAATCCTAGCGCTGGCCCGCCGCTTAGGTCAGCATCTACTCCAAACGACAGAAAAATCAGCAAACTATTTACAGGGGGTTTAGTTTTGGGCATTGTTCATCCCAAAAATTACCAGTGTCCAATTTGTGTTAGTATGCCTGAAAAAAAATGCCATGAAAAAGTCTGATCGCTATTTTGAAACAACAACGCTGCAAGACAATTTGAACCAGCGTTCGGTGCGATCCGGATTAATTGCTGTTGTGGCTCAACCCTTTAAATTGATTATTGGTTTGGGTGGAACAATTGTGCTAGCACGCCTGCTAAAACCTGCTGATTTTGGATTACTGGCAATGGTTCAGCCTTTGTTAAGCATGGTGGATAGTCTCAGCAATTTAGGACTAGAAACGGCTACC
Organism: Calothrix sp. PCC 7716; assembly: GCF_019977735.1. Taxonomy (GTDB): domain Bacteria; phylum Cyanobacteriota; class Cyanobacteriia; order Cyanobacteriales; family Nostocaceae; genus Dulcicalothrix. The sequence continues at coordinate 11,056,428 of NZ_AP025018.1, forward strand.
GTGCAGCGTCAAGATCTGAATCATGAGCAGGCCAGTGCAATATTTTGGCTTTCCTTGAAAATCAATGCTCTGCTGATTGGTGGGATGATGTTGGCTGCTCCTCTATTAGCTTGGTTTTATCGTCAACCCGAATTGACCCATATTGTACTCTGTCTAGCGATCGGAGTCACTAGTTTGTGTTTATCGTTTCAGCATATGTCGTTATTGAAACGACATATGCAATTTGAATTGCTGACTACTATCGAATTGGTTGCCTTGTTTGTGAGTACAGCAGTAGCGATAGCAATTGCCTGGTTAGGCTGGGAGTATTGGGCGTTAATTCTGCAATTAACAGTGGGGCAAGTTATACGAGGAATTGCTTACTGGATTTTTTGTGATTGGCGACCTGGCACCCCGATCAAATCCTCTGAAATCAAAACAAACTTGCAATCGACCATCTCCTACGGATTACACCTCAGTGGCTTTCGTTTCGTCAGTCGATTAGGCATGAAGATGGATCGCATTCTTTTGGGCTATTTTGGAGGAGCTAGTACATTAGGACTATATTCTATGTCCTATCAGTGGGCTTATTTTCCATTTTGGCAGATTTACTATCCGTTGTTTGACGTAGCGGTTTCCAGTTTTAGTCGAAGTTTGTCCGATGCAGACCGCTACCGCAGTTACTGCCGTCGCGCCTTTTTGCTGATTTTTGCAGTTTATATGCCAGCACTGGCCTATCTGTTTGTAACTGCCCAAGAGTTTACCTTACTAGTTCTAGGTAAGCAGTGGTTGACGGTCGTTCCGATATTTCGCATTTTGACAGTCGCAGTATTTGTTGGCGGGGCTTACCGCGTTACGAAATGGATTTATGTTTCGTCAGGGGAAACGAAACACCAATTTCGCTGGAGTCTGATTCACACGCCCGTGATGATCAGCGCGACCATCATTGGAGTCAGGTGGGGAGCTTTCGGTGTCGCACTGGGATACGCGATTGGGATGTGCCTCCTGAGCTACCCTGCTGTGGTTCATTGTGTGAGCAAATCTCCCTTGACTCTTGCCGATTTTTTCAGTTCTGTTTGGCGACCCGCGATCTCATCTATTTTAGCGGCAACCCTGCTTTATCTCGCTCAATTGATCATGCCGCCTATTCCCCTTTTAATCGCCAGTTTATGTTTGCATGGTTTTATTTATGCTCTCTTTTATGCCTGTGTTTGGCTGCTTTTACCAGGTGGCTATGCTGAAGCCAAGGATGTTCTGAGGATATTGGCAAGGCGTAAATTGGGATAGTACATTTGGGCGGAAAGAGTTTGATATTTTCACCTTGTAGCTATTCTGCTTGCAATCTACTGTATAAAAAACTACAAAATAAAAAAGATACCCAATTTATATTGTAGGATGGGGCACCGAAGCCCATCCCACAAGCTAAAGGATTTATTTTTTGGAGTTCCTTAAATTATGGCGCTCCTTAAAACATCACCTAACTTTGAAATCCATCGCTTGGTTGGCGGCAAGAGAAGTGGATATAAAAAATCCCAGTTTTTTCAAAAAACCGCTTCTGAAATAAGTCGGGTATCTGGACATCATTTCACAATTCGTAGGCGTTGCGTCACCATTGTTGTACCTTCACCACGCATAATTACTGCTGATATCCATCGACTACCAGGAGTTGGAGGCGCCTGACCAATTTTAAATAACCCACCAGAACTAAGTAATTCAAGATTTACAGGAGTGGGTTTAAGAAGCGTCTCAGGTTTTACTGGTTCTTCTAATGCGGCGCCAAGAAGGTAATCTTCACCAAGAGGTTCAGAGACAATAGCATCAAAGCTGAATTGCTGCCCGACTTTGACTTGTTGAGGTAATCTAAAATCAATTTGTGGGGGTTTTGCTCCTGATGTAAGCTGGGTGCGTTCGGATATTATATTCTGTTGTATTATTTGCTGCCCATTAATGCGTTGCTCAGAACGAATTGTGGCGTTAAGTGCCATATTCTGACTGTTCGCATTTGGTAAACCAGAGATTTGCGTAACTGTTTCGGCAATAACTGTGTTACCTTGTCTTCTCCACGATTGTAACTGCGTTGTGTAACGTAATCTTGGATAACGTTGCCACAGAGACACTAAAGCCTTTTCCATGCTTTGGCGGTTTAAGCCATCGCTATGGGTGAAGTTAGGGCTGTAATATTGCATTACTGCTTTGGTGTTACCCTGACTTGCAGCAGTATCGATTTGTGTTAACAAATTTGTAAGTTCGGCAGGAGCATTTTGTGCCGTACTAGCTTGGACAGACTGCCAACTAGTGAATAAACTCATTACAAGCAGAAAAAAAGTTAACTTGTGGTTGACTTTGGTACGATACGAGCGTAAAGGTAATAACTTAATAAAGTTAGGCATTGCTAATACGTAAGATATTTACTCAAGAAAACTGCGAATTTGTTTTATCTTAATTAAACTAGGGAGTCATACGGGTAAAAGTTTAGATGGTAGATACACCAACACGATTATTGATTGCTGCGAGTGGCACCGGGGGGCATTTGTTCCCCGCAATTGCACTCTGCGAGAAATTGCCAGAGTATCAAATTGAATGGCTGGGTGTTCCCAATCGTCTGGAAACTCAGCTAGTTCCCAAACAGTATAAGCTGAATACCATATCTGTCGAAGGATTTCAAAAAGGTTTTGGAATTTCTTCACTCTTTACGCTTGGGAAACTTATTGGTTCCATCTTAGAAGTTCGCAAACTCCTTCATCATGGTAACTTCCAAGGAGTTTTTACCACAGGGGGTTATATCGCTGGACCATCGGTTATTGCCGCGCGTTCGCTTGGTTTACCCGTTATTCTCCACGAAGCAAATGCCCTACCCGGTAAAGTTACCCGCTTTTTTGGTCCTTGGTGCAATGCTGTCGCTGTGGGTTTTGACGTGGCTGCAAAGTATTTACCCAAAGCTAAAACTATTTACACCAGTACCCCTGTTCGGTCACAATTTTTAGATGAAGCGATTGCCGCGACTTTAGATTTGCCAATTCCTGCCGAGGCGCCTTTAATAGTGGTATTCGGTGGTAGTCAAGGCGCCGTAGCTGTAAATAAATTAGTTCGACAATGCGCTCCAGCTTGGTTTGAAGCAGGCGCCTATATTGTTCACCTTACAGGAGAAAGTGACCCCGACGCTAACAGCTTACAACATCCGCAGTATATATGTTTGCCATTTTTCGACAATATGGCAGCATTATTACGTAGAGCTAACTTAGCGATAAGCCGCTCAGGCGCAGGAAGTTTAACCGAATTAGCAGTATGTGGCACCCCGTCAATATTAATACCTTATCCTTTTGCAGCAGAAGACCACCAAACCTATAATGCCAACGTGTTTACAGCCGTGAACGCAGCATTATTATTTAAACAATCAGATTTAACAGCAGAAACTTTGCTTCACGAAGTATTACGCTTATTAAAATCTCCAGACGAACTGCGACAAATGGGAGAAAACTCCAAAGTTGTAGTCTTACCAGATAGCGCAGAAAAATTAGCACAGCTAGTACGTGAAGTAATAGAAAAATAACTAAATAACTAAATCAATATCTTGTAATATGTAATATCTTGTGGGATATAACATCTTGTGGAACGGGCATCCTTGCCCGTTCTTAACCACATCACTTAATCATCGCCAAAGGATAATCAGGAGATTGTGGATTAGCAATCAATTGCTGTTTTCTACAATCCACAAGCAAATCTAATTTCTCTAAAATAACTTGACCAATCAATACATCATTACCTACAACCAAAGCTTCATCAACAGTCTTACGTCCCAAACATTCAATAATCACAGGCCCAGTAAAACCAATAACTTCTTCACTACCATTTGCATATTGGGCCTTACGCTGACCAATAATTCTTAAGCCCAACTCAGAAGCCATTTCTACAGGAATTACTAGAGAAACGGCGCCTGTGTCAACTAGTCCTTCTGCCTCAATTACCCGTAACAGTCTAGGAGCAAGCAAACCTCGATTTACCAATTCATCATCAATTGCATTTGTAAGGTTGATTCTGGCACGAACTGTCCCCATAAATTTACGTGTAATATATTAGCACTATTTATTGTATCATTTATAATATGAGTTAAATAGAAAAATAGTATTTTTATATGATAAGCATATATTTATACTTAATGGTAAGTAACAATTTTGTACCCTTTGTCAATTTAACTTTATAGCTCACGCAGTATCTAGATAAAAGTTATGTTAAGTGTTATGATTAGATAATAAAACATAATAATATACTGATTAAGTAGTTAAAAATGTCAGAACAAGAACCTGTTAATGTGTGGGATTATAAACCTTGGTGGTGTCAACCTTGGTCTATTTTACTAACTGGTACAACAATAATCGGTGCCAGTTGGATTATATTTAAAATTATTTGGTTAACCATCATCGTTGCTATAGCAATATTGACATGGATGGGATTTGTTCTATTAGTATACCCTAAATTAGTTGCAAATAGCGGGATGTTAGATGAGCAATAAATCAATAAGATACTCAGTTTTTGCAAAAATCGGGTATCTCAATTTTTGTAAATTAAATTAAAATTTATTATTTGTAAGGCTTCTTAATTTTAAATTATTAAACATTAATTGCTAACTATTACTTAAGAAAGAGCAGAAAATTCAAGAAAAAGTGCAATATTTACAAACAGATAAGCTGTGAGGCTGGATTTTCAGCAATTATGAAAATTGAACACGTTCACTTTTACGTGGAAGATGCCAAAGCTTGGCGTGACTGGTTTGTAAGTACTTTAGGTTTTGAAGCGGTAGACGACTACATGCTTCCTCCTTATCCTCTTGCTCACGAGAATGATAATCATACTTGCACTCAAGTAGTCAAAAGCGGTTCTATCTGCTTCGTACTATCTTCACCGTTATTACCTAACAGTCCAGTCGCTGAGTTTCTACGTCACCACCCACCTGGTGTAGTTGATGTGGCATTTACTGTAGAAGATATTCAAGATATCATGGCGCGCGCTCATAATTACGGCGCCAAAATTTTGCAACCGATTAGTAAATATGGTTGGAATGGTACTTATACTCTATTTAGCAAAATCAAAGCTTGGGGTTCCTTATCTCATACCTTAATCGAAACACACCTACGAACCACGAACCACGAACCACGAACCTTGGTCAACATCGACCATATTGTATTAAATGTACCAACAGGGGAATTAGATAACGCTGTAACTTGGTACGAAAAAATACTTGATTTTCAACCACAGCAAAGTTTTAACATCCAAACTGAAAATTCAGGGTTACACAGTCGGGTAATGATATCGCGTTGTGGTGGTGTACAGCTACCAATTAACCAACCTGCAACAGGTAACTCGCAAATTCAAGAGTTTCTGGACTTCAACCGAGGTGCAGGAATTCAACATATTGCTTTATCGTCGTCTAACCTACTGGAAACGATTTCTCTGTTTCGTTCTCGTAGCTTGCCCTTTTTAGTAGTTCCCCCAACTTATTATTCCAAGCTTGTAACTAGACCCGGTTTTCCACTTTCTCCATCCGAAATTGACTCCCTGACTCAACAAGAAATTTTAGTTGACTTTAGAGAAGATAATCCAGGCGCCTTATTGTTACAAATCTTTACTCAACCCATTTTCGGGCAACCGACATTTTTCTTTGAATTCATCGAACGTCGTAACCTCGCTAAAGGATTTGGGGAAGGCAATTTTCGGGCGCTATTTGAAGCTATCGAGCGCGAACAGTTAAAACGCGCTCTGGAGTAACCATTCAAATGTCAAATTAAATGTCAAATTCCCGATTTGTTCACTAAATCGGGAACCTAAAAACTTTATATTAGATTTTTCAATATTTTATATAAGTTATTCAAAACTTTATACTGTCACAAGTCGTTCTTAACTGGGGTAGTGTGATAACGAAATATTAAGATTATTAAACTAATAATAAAAATATGTTAAGAATATTTACAGATTTTGATGGTCCAATAGTTGACGTATCCGAACGGTATTATCGGGTATATGAGCTTTGTTTAGAAAAAACTCGGCATCCCGAACAAGAGGTGCGGTTGCTACCGAAACAGGAATTTTGGCTTTTAAAGCGTGACCGGGTTCCTGAAAAACAAATTGGTATTATTTCAGGATTAAGTGAAGACCAAGCAACTGCGTTCGCTTCTCTACGTAAAAACACAGTGCATACCCAGCCTTATTTTGAACATGATACGTTGGCGCCAGATGCGGTTGAGGCACTAACAAAAATTAAACAGCTTAATATAGACCTAGCAGTAATGACAATGCGACGTGTAAGTGAACTAGATTTCGCGTTTAAACAGCATGACTTGGGGAGGTTTTTCCCAGAAAATCGGTGTTACTGTCTCAATAATGACTACGTTAAAACCCGCGATGTTGATGATAAGCCTTTACTAATGGAGCGCGCGCTAACAGAGTTACCGAAAGCTACAAATACGTGGATGATAGGAGACACAGAAGCGGATATTGCTGCTGCAAAAAAACATAGCATCAAAGTTATAGCTGTAGAATGCGGTATTCGCAGTCGCAAGCAATTAGAGAGTTTTCAGCCAGATTTAATTGTTAAAAACTTGAGCGCTGCCGTCGAAATCGCTTTGAATAGTGCTGAGTAGAAAGTGCTGAGTGCTGAGTGAAATTAGGAGTTAGGAGTTAGGAGTTAGGAGTTAGGAGTTAGGAGTTAGGAGTTAGGAGTTAGGAGTTAGGAGTTAGGAGTTAGGAGTTAGGAGTTAGGAATAAAACTCAGCACTCAGCACTCAGCACTCAGTACTCATCACTCATCACTCAGCACTCTAACGGAGAAAGCTACTAATAAGCCACAGTAGGACAAAAGTGAATACTGTGGAAAATTGATCTACGCTTATGCCGACCATAGCAATTTGTGATATTAAGCCAGCAGCTATTAGTCCTCCACCAATTAAACCAATCATCAACCCTGCAAAAGTCCATAGCACAGCTCTGCCGAGTCGATTTTCTTTGCGGTTCAAAAAGTAAACGCTAATACCAACACCCAATATCAGTGACAGTTGTAGAACTTGGTCGCCTGTTGTTTTATAGAAGATAGAAATTGCACTCAAACCCAAATACCATACCAATGGTAAAACTACGTCACCCGGAGTTGGCTTATCGAGCATTCTATTCAACCAAGTTGGAGACTGGTCGCGTTTTGATAAACTTTCTTGCGGCGGCGCGCTTATAATACGCTCAGGAAATCGAATACGTTCAGGCACCTTGATTTTTCCTTCTTGACGCATCCGCAAGCGGTCCATTAAAACAGCATCATAGGCAGCTTCGACTAACTCAACACGTTTACTGTCGCCTTTACACTGTTCTAAAAGCCGACTACGCGCATTTTGTATATCCTCGAAGGTTGCATCTTCTGATACCCCAAGTTTTTCGTAGGGATTTTGGTCGCTCATGGGAGTTAATTATTTTAGCCTCAGTACTAGGCGTGCTTAATGTAAAAAACAAACGAATTAAAGCTTGCCTTACGGTTTTTATCTGCCGAAACCAAGTTTTGCGCTTATGAACAAGTTTAAACTAGGTTCCGCTCATAATATATATATATATATTCTAACTGGATATTAGCACGAGTTTTTTAATAAAAGTCTGGTAGTTTTAACTATGGTTACTTTAACATATTGCAATAACTCAGTGTATCCCCCCATGCCGCTACTGGGTAGTAAGCTCTACTCTAGAATTTAAGTTAAGAATACCATTACTGTAGCGTATACAACATGTTACATCTTTTTTTTCCGACTTGGTTACTCACCGTGCCGTAAACTTTGCTTTAATTAGTAAGCGTCATAATCCTTTATGGTGTGTAGCTATAACTTAATTTTAAATCGAGCGCGAATTTAATTACATAGTAACTAGGATAACGAAAGTATCATGCAGTACTATGAAGATACCGTTAAGATTTAATGCATCTACGGGCGTAATTACTTAAGGCGTGCCAAAACCTCACAATTATCGGAAATTTGTATCCCAGTCAATTAGCAATTGTAGCTCCGGGTTATAATTCTCCGCAATCCTGATTACACTGGATGAGGTGTAAAACATCAGGGAAAAGTGTAAGGCGCCTTGTAGATTGTTATTACCCACCACTTGAACAGCGTTGCAGAAGCAAATCTCACATGCTTGTTGCACGCACATTTAATCCTATAAATTTTTGTAAGAAGAGATGGTCATGGCTCCTGCCAAGATTCTTGTTGTCGATGACGACCCAGCGGTTCGTAACCTAATCCAACGCTTTCTTAGCAAGCAAAGCTACCAGGTCGAAGCTGCCGAAGACGGCAAGTCAGCCCTAGCATTGTTCGAGCAGTTTAACCCTGATTTGGTAATTCTAGATGTGAATTTACCAGATGTTATTGGGTTTAACCTCTGCCAAGAGATGCAAAGCCGCAATGGTGTTTTTGTATTAATGCTAACTAGCCGCGCTGACGAAGCCGATAAAATTCGCGGTTTCTCAAAAGGTGCCGATGACTACTTAACCAAGCCATTTGGTTTGGGAGAGTTAGAAGTACGAGTCGCTGCCATTTTAAAACGCCAGCGAGTAGTTACCACAGCCGAACAAAAACGCTTGGTATTTGAAAAGCTGATGATAGACCCGGTGCGACGCGAGGTGACATTAAACAGCCAACCAGTGCTGTTGACTGCCTTGGAATTTGACTTATTGCATTTCCTTGCTAGCCACCCAGGTCGTGTTTGGCGCCGAGCTGAACTGATTCAGGAGGTGTGGGATTATGAATATGTTGGCGACCAACGAGTCGTTGACGTTCATATCGGTCAAATTCGCAAAAAAATCGAAGCTGACGCCAGTCAGCCAGCTTTAATTCAAACTGTTCGCGGTGTTGGATATAAGTTTGAATGTCCAACTCACCCGCAGGAACAAAAAGCTGCTATTTGAAACCAAACCAAAAGAAATTTAAAATCTACACAGTTTGATTCAAACCTCGCGCTTTCTCAACCTTTATAGTATTAAGCAGCCAATTAAATTGCTGCTTAATATAAATTTAACTATTTAGCGTCAGCAATAAATTAAATTTATCATTCAACCACTTTAAACTTAATAAACATATAGCTTTATAAATAGATAATTGCTATTTGGCTATATTAACATAAAGCAATCGCTATCGATAAGCGATTGCTTTATTTTATTCCTTGGACAAAAAGTACTTATTTTTTGTTAACTTTAGGTTTTTGGGTAATACATATTAACCTGTCGTAACATCTAATAGCCCACCTAGGAGTGGTGGAACAGCGTTTCAAGGTAAACGCGCGCAGTACGACGGTCACTTTCACCATTCTGGAGCAAGAACAACGACAAAGCCGCCGTTAGCACCCGGTTTTGATCCCAATCAGGATGAGTTTCCAAGTAGGTTTTGAGAGATTCGTGGAGGGTATCAGGAATTTCTGTGAATATATTAACTGTTGCGTTCATGCGTCTCTTGTCTCCATGTCTCGTCCGTCAATCTTTCGTTGCCTGTTTAAAAAAGCAAGCCGAATTATTGTGCGAAACAGAAGGTGGGTTTGTCAATGCTGCGAAATGTTACAAGATAATTCATGAAAAATAAATATTTACGTGAGAATAAGTGTTTGAGCCTCAAAAACTTTACTTATCTTTACAATAACTCAGTATGATATGTAAAAGAGTGACCATCACAAAAAATCCACAAGCTACTATACACAGTCGATTCAATCGTGAAATAGCTGTGGAAAACTTACCCTCTCCTGTGGAAAACTTGTGGAATTAGTGAGGATTATAGAAAGTGAATGATAAGAATTACAAAAAAGTAAATTTTAATTAACAATTTGATAGTATGAAATTACTACGCAAGCCAAGTTTTCCGAAGTGGCTATTCGCTATTCATCCACAAGTATGGATTTTAGCCATTGGTCGCTTCTTGTCAGAGGTGGGAACCGGATTCACTTTGTTTTATGCCCCAATATTCTTTGTTAATCAAGTTGGTTTAAGTGCTACCGAAGTGGGTTTTGCTTTGGGTACTGGTTCAGTTGCTGGCATTTTTGGCAGAATACTGGGTGGTTCACTTACTGACTCTCCTCAATGCGGGCGCCGACGTACATTATTACTAGCTACTGGAATTGCAGCAATTGGTTCGTCAGTACTAGCAACGACTTATAGTTTTATCACTTTAATAATTGGAAATTTAATTTATGGGTTTGCGACGGGGTTATATTGGCCCTCAACAGAGGCAGTTGTAGCTGACTTGACGGTAAATAGTAATAGGCGCCTATCTTTTGCCATTACCCGATTAGCAGATAATTTGGGAATGGGAATGGGAATAGTTTTGGCGGGAATTGTAATTTCGACAACAAATAATTACCGTTTATTGTTCACCGCTGATGCGATCTCATTTCTTGTATTTTTCGTGGTAATCTGGATTGCAATTAGCGAAACATTAGTAGTCGAAGATAAAAAATCCGAACAAGGGCAGTATTTAAATGCTTGGGTAACAGCGCTGCAAAATCGTCAGCTTTGTATTTTTGTGGTGGTGAATATTATTTTTACAACATATATATCTCAACTTCATAGCACTTTACCTTTATATTTCAAGAATTCTGTAAATATTCAAGGTGCCAAGAGTATATTCAGCGAAAGTGATATTAGTGCTTTATTTGCTTGGCATTTAGTCGTGGCAATTTTTGCTCAGTTACCAGTTGCCCGAATTTTAAATCGTTTTTCTCATACGCAAGCTTTAACGGTTAGCGCGTGCTTTTGGGCATTAGGCTTTGGTTTAGTTTGGCAAACAGGCGCCTTAGTATCAAAAGAGATGGCTATTGCTGCTTTGGGTGTGTTTGCTATTGCAATTGTTTCGTATACACCATATGCAGTAGCGCTTGTGAGTGACTTGGCGCCTGCTTCACAACGTGGAGTGTATTTATCAATTAACTCACTCTGCTGGGCTTGTGGATATTTTATTGGGCCAATTTTAGGTGGTTGGGTCTTGGACAATGGTGTAATAGAAACTTATTGGATTAGTTTAGCTTTTAGTGTAATCATTACGATTATGATTTTGCAATACCTTCAAAAAATGCGCTCGTAGAAATTAGGAGTTAGGAGTTAGGAGTTTCAACTAATTATCTCAGCACTCAAAACTCAGCACTCAGCACTTAATAATAACCATAAGATTTATCAATCAAAGATTGTGTCAATTGTTGATGGAAATACATTTACTATATTAAATACACTTGATGTAACAACATTTACATTCTTAAAATAGTGTATCTATCATAAGTATCGTTTTTTTGCAAGGCTTAATTTGTATAAAATGATATTAGCTCTAATCAAATATTCTTCGTTAATTAGTGGGTGTAGGTTAATTTTGCAATTGAGCAGATTAAATTAATTTCAAGTGTGAGGAGTAACAATGAAAAAATATCTACTAGCTTCTGCTGGTGGAGCTAGCTTTTTATGTCTTTTAGCTAGCTCAATTTGTGTACAAGCGGCGCCCGTAAACGCATTAACAGCAAACAAACAGGAATCAGAACGTAAACTATCTGATAATAATTTTGCAATCAGCAATAATTTTGAAATTAAATCAGATAACGTCAAAAATGTCAAACAAAAAAATAACAAAAAGCTTACTCAAAAGCAGAGAACGGAAAATCTTAATCAAGCAAACTCAAATCAAACTGGTGTAGACGAAACGACAACAGCATCTGGAGAAATAGAACAAGTTACTTCAGTCTCGCAGCTAAGTGACGTACAACCAACAGATTGGGCGTTTCAAGCTTTACAGTCATTAGTTGAACGCTATGGTTGTATAGCTGGTTATCCTAATGGCACTTATCGAGGCAACCGCGCGATGACTCGTTATGAGTTTGCGGCAGGTTTGAATGCTTGTTTAGAACGTGTGAATGAACTCATTGCCACTGCAACAAATGACTTAGTACGCAAACAAGATTTAGAAACACTCCGTAGACTCCAAGAAGAATTCTCTGCTGAACTTGCAACATTGAGAGGTCGAGTTGATGGTCTCGAAGCTAGAGCAGCAGAACTTGAAGCTAATCAATTTTCGACGACAACCAAGCTACAAGGTGAAGCAATATTTGCTGCTATTGGCGCCACAGGTGGGGCACCTGGTCGTGAAGACCCAAACATTATCTTGACAAACCGAGTTAGGTTAAATCTAAATACTAGTTTTACTGGTAAAGATTTACTTATCACAGGTTTACAAGCACATAATTTCTTAGGTGGTTTAGATGGTCGCGGTAGCGTTCAAGAATCATTAGGACTAGCTTCTCCTTTACTTAGCGCTTCGACCGCGCGCACAAGCTTTGAACCTCAGTTTCCTGGTATTGACCCAAAAAATTTATCAGCAAGAGGCGCCAACAGTGTTGAACTGTACAAGCTACTATATATATTCCCTATTGCTGACAAATTAACTTTGTTTGCTGGCACATCAGCAGAAGTATCAGATGCATTCCCAGCTATTTTACCTTTTGCTGGAGAAGGACAAGAATCAATATCACGCTTTGGTACGTTAAACCCAGTATTACGAGTTTCTGGTGGTACTTCTGGAACTGGTTTAGCATCAGCAGCTGGTTTCATCTTCAATCTTTCAGACAGTATTGACTTACGCGCGCTGTATGGTAGCGTCAATGCAAATCTTCCCGCAAATGCTCCAGATATTTTACCCAGTGTTTCAGGAACTCCTTTAGGTTCAGGGATATTTGGTGGAAGTTCAGTTGTAGCAGCACAACTTACCTTAAAACCAAGTCGATCAATAGATATTGGTTTTAACTACGCCAACAGTTATCATGAAATAAATATTCTTGGTACAGGTTTGACAAGTAGTGATATTTTTGCATTGTCAGGCGCCAACATTGGCTTAGGAATTCCAGTTAAACTCAACTCGTTTGGTGGTACAGTAAACTTCCGTTTTAGTGAACAGTTAGCACTTTCAGGATACGGCGCCGCTATATTTGTAGATGACTCTTCGGGTCGTGTAAATGCATCCAGCACTTTTACCAGCTGGATGGTTGGTTTACACTTAAAGGATTTAATCAAAAAAGGAAACACTGCGGGTATCCTTTTTGGTCAACCACTGTATCGTACTGAGGCAGACGGTGACGCAAGTCTTGCTGCTGCGGGTGTACAACGCGCAACACCTTACCATTTAGAGGCTTACTACAAATTCAAAGTCAACGATAACGTTAGCATTACCCCAGGTGCCTTTGTATTATTTAATCCAGAAGGTGACAGCAGAAACGAAACAACCACAGTAGGTGTACTAAGAACCACATTCACTTTCTAACTTCTCTTTCTTGTGGAACGGGCATCCTGCCCGTCCCATAATATATCTACTGCCACAACATACTCTACTGGCTAAAATCGCTACATATTTATTCAATCAAACAACGCTATTCTATAAAATATCTAAGCAGCGTGTATGTATGCACACTGCGTGCTTTGTGCGTGATTGGCTTTTAGAAATGAATAATTGGATAGCAAAAGTAGTAATCTGCGGGTTACTGCTGTGGAGTTGTATATTTGGCACAAATAGTGCATTTGCCAGTCAGATATCATCTTTTGAGGGTCAGCAATTTGAAGTGGCTATTGCTGATGGTTTTGCCAGCTCGGAAAATCGAATAATTGAGCGCAAAGAGGCTTCGAGACGCTATCGTGAGATAACTCGCGATAGTCGGAAATTAGACGGTCTATTTACGCTTTATCAGTATCAAGACACTGGTGAAGCTTATCTCGAAGTCAAGCCAGAACAACTAAATAAAAATTACTTAGCGACTGTAACACTTGAGTCTGGGATTGGCGAAAGTGGAATTTATAGCGGACTTCCACTCCAAGACTTTTTATTTTACTTTCAACGTGTTAATAATACTTTACAATTTGTTGTGCGAAATGTAAAATTCCGTACAGAAATTGATGCACCAGAAGAGCGTTCGCTGAAGCGTTCGTTTACAGATTCGGTACTCGGCGCCGCAGAAATTGCAGGAAGTGACCCGTATACTAAAAGTCTGCTGATTGATTTAGGCGATTTGTTAATGCGGGATTTTCCTGATTTAACTATGCTCTTAAAATCATCACTGCAAGCAGATTATCATTTAGAGGAACAGAGGTCATACTTTAGTGACGTTAATAGCTTTCCTCTAAATGTAGAAATTGACTCAGTGTACGGATTTTCTTCAAAAGAAGGTGCCGACTTGGTGACAGTTCCAGATAGTCGAGCATTATCGCTGTCAGTTCACTACAGTTTTTCTCAACTACCAGAAAATAATGGTTATATACCAAGACTCGCTGATGACCGAGTAGGGTATTTTATTACTGCGTTTCAGGATTTTTCCCGTAATCGTGGTGATGATTTATTTGTACGCTATATAAATAGATGGCATCTTGAACCATCTAACCCTGACTTAGCATTATCGGCGCCAAAAAAACCAATTGTGTTCTGGATAGAAAACGCCGTACCCTTAGAATATCGCGATGCTATTAGAGAAGGCATTTTGATGTGGAATGAAGCATTTAAAATTGCCGGGTTTGAGAACGCTATTGAAGTAAAACAAATGTCAGATGATGCTGATTGGCAACCCGCAGATGTACGGTACAATACAGTTCGCTGGTTTAATTCCCTTGATGCAGGGTTCGCACGCGGTCCAACACGAGTTAATCCGCTAACAGGTGAAATTTTAGACGCGGATATTATTGTCGATGCTAGTATGGTGCGTTCGCTTGAAAATGAGTATCGCGCGTTAGTAAAAGGTAGTTCAACGGCATTAGCAGAAGAGTTTGAACCCACAACCAAACATTCTTGTCTCACTGATAATGATGCTTGTTATGGCGCCGAATCTTCATTTCAATCTAAGATGGGTACACTAGCACTATCACTGCTTACAGATACAATACCTGACTCTGAGCAAATGCATAAGTATGTGCATGAATATCTACGTTATTTAATAGCTCATGAAGTTGGACACACATTAGGATTGCGGCATAACTTTCATGGCAGTACAATGTTGGCACCTGATGAATTAAATAATGTAGAAATTACTCATACTTTGGGTTTAACAGGTTCAGTAATGGATTATTTGCCTGTTAACATTGCACCTGCTGGAGTCGAGCAAGGTGATTATTTTCCCACTGTTATTGGTCCATACGATAAATGGGCAATAGTATATGGATATAAACAAGTTGCCAATGATGTTGAAGAAATAACTCCACTTCAGGAGAAAGCATTTTTAGAGCAAATAGCTGCTGCATCACCCGAACCAGAATTATCCTACGCAACCGATGAGGATATATGGGACGTAAACCCTTTAGCGAATGCTTGGGACATGAGTGGAGATGTACTGCAATATTCGCAGTCACAGCTAGATAATGCTCGTATTATGTGGACACGCTTAGATGAACGCTATCCTTTAAAAGGAGATAGTTACAGCAACCTGCGCGTACTATTCAACCGTGTTTTTAACTACTACGGACGCAACGCCAATCTACTCGTGCAATACATAGCTGGACAATCATTTGGGCGCCATCACGCAGGTGAAAACACGCAATGGGCATTTATTCCCATGTCAAAACAGAAACAACAGCAAGCATTGACAAACTTGCAAAATTATGTATTCGCCGAAAACGCCTTTAACTTTTCACCCGAATTACTCAATCAACTGGCGCCATCACGTTGGCAACATTGGGGAAATGCAATACCCGTCTCTCGTCTTGATTATCCCATTCACGCCCGGATATTCAACTTACAAAGTAATGTACTGCACTCACTATTAGATGGAGAACGTCTAAGTCGTTTACTCGACATTGAACTAAAAACTGTACCAGAAAACGCGCTAACCATCCCCGAACTCTTCGACACCTTACAACAAGGAATCTGGAGTGAAGTATTAACTGGTAGCAAACCTCAACAAATATCTAGCATCCGTCGCTCACTACAACGCGAGCATCTCAACATCTTATTGCATATGGTACTACGAACCGTAAACGTACCCGAAGACGCTAGTACAATTGCTTGGCACCAACTAAACCAACTCCAAGCAGCAATAAACGTAAGTCTCAAACACCAAAACCTCAACATGTACACCCTCGCACACCTTGAACAAACAAGCGCGCGTATCACCCAAGCACTAAACGCACAACTAAGAACACGTTAATTAATCACCCTCTTATCTCCCCTTATTAAGGGGGGTTAGGGGGGATTTAATTTTTTACCACAGAGACACAGAGTACACAGAGAGTAAGAGGTATGAACCACAAAGAACACAAAGAAAGAAGAGAGAACATCCAGAGTTAAGATTAAAAAATATTAAAAATCCAACACTATATTTAAGCAGGTGCGTATCAATTCCCAATACTCTTCTTCCAATACTCCTACTAAATCAAGCACTCGACTATTATCAAGACCACGAATTTGTCCAACATCAAGATATCGGTCTTGGTCTAAACCATTGGTATGTGTAGCTTTGACATTTACTACATATGCTACATTTTTAGTTCCTGGAAGTAATGGTATAACTACAGTTAGAAAACTGTAACGATTTCCAACATCATTCTGAACTATCAAACAAGCACGAGTTTTTTTGCTTCTTTGCCTATGGTTGGTTCCAGATCAACCCAATGTATTTCTCCACGTCGGTAAGTTAAATTACCATTCGGCATTACTCAATACCATCACCTACAGTTATATCCCACACAGCAGCTTCTTTTCTATAAGCTTCGTCTTGTGAATCTTGTATATATGCTGCCTTTAATTCTTCTTGTAAACGTTGCTTCTTCAACTCTTTTAATGCAGTATTGATGAAAGCACTGCGATTTCCTTGATTTTCGCTGCCTGATACCTGCTTATCTACAAAAGCCAGAACATCATCATCTAGAGTTATTGTAACTTTTCTAACCATATTTTAAGATTATCATAATATCATACCATTAAAAAATGTATTTGCCTTGTGCAATCAATCTGAGATGGCATTCAAGCAGAGTAAGTTTGTCAAAACCACACTAAAAATCATAGGTGGCAAATGGAAACTCCTGTTTTTATGGCACTTAAAAGACGAAGCTAAACGTTTTAGTGAACTCAAACGATTAATTCCAGAGATTACGGAGAAGATGTTAATGCAACAGCTTCGAGAATTAGAGAAAGACGAAATCATTAATCGAAACGTCCAATCAGATGTACCACCAAAAGTAAAATACTCATTCACTGAATACGGAAAAAGCCTTATTCCTGTATTAAAACCTCTCTGTGATTAGGGACAGGAGCATTTAAAGCGGATGGAGCATTGATAAATTTTCCCCCAACTCCCTTAAAAAGCAGGAAAGCTCCCGTCCTATATTTATCTTTTAGTCTTCACAACTTATTCACTTTTAGACTTTAATCTATAAATTAAGCAAGGTTGAGCAGATAAATCCAAATCAAATTTATCTAATTAATTTTAGCTATATTAATGTGTTGTAGTGTTGTTCCCTGTTTGCATTGCTTGATGTGATTCCCTATTATCCCTCGTCTTTAGTTTTATCCCAAATACGTTTGTACATGTAGAGGCGCCATACTTAATGTGTCTCTACATTTTTCATTTAAATCAATCAAAAAACGCAAAACCCTTGTAGAGACGTTACATGTAACGTCTCTACATACGTTAACCGAACTATATTGAATTATCAGCCATTACTACAATCGATTTAATAAACATGGGTGCCATAATAAAAAATGCTTTAATCTTCACAGCTTTTTCACTTTTAGACTTTAATGTATAAAGTAAGCAAGGTTGAGCAGATAAATTTAAATTAAATTTATCTAATTAATTTTAGCGATATTAAAGTGTTGTTCCGTGTTTGATTGCTTGATGTGATTCCCTATTATGCCTCGTTTTGAGTCTTGTCGATTAATTGTTATCTCCAATACTGGTACATATATATGTAGAGACGCAATAGCCAAAGTGTCTCTACTTTTTCTTTTTTAATATCTGAAATAGCACAAAACCTTTTAAAAAAAACAATTATAACTTATCTTTTACATTCACAACTTCTTCACTTTTAGGCTTTAGTCTATAAATTAAGCAAGTTGAGCAAATACATTTAAATCAAATTTATCAAATTAGTTTCACCAAAATTTACACCAAATTGTACGCACGTAAACTAAATTATTTAATATATTTCTCCAAAGTAAAATTATTAGGTTAAAGGTATTTTCCACCTTTAACCTATTTTTTTAGCCCTTTAAAATTTGATATACTTTGCCAATTATTTTACTACTAGGTACAGTTCCCCAGCAACGACCATCATAACTTTGAGTACGATTATCACCCATTAATAAATATGAGTTCTGTGGTATAATAACGTGTTTTGCTAGATAAGGTGCCGTGGGACTTGATACACAAACATCAATAAATGTTGCTTGATTTTTAATAAAGCTTTCTTTTAACGGCTTATTGTTAATATAGATTTTGCCATTTTTCAATTCAACTTTTTCACCAGGTAAAGCTACTATACGTTTAACGAATGGTAAAGTATATTGTTCTTCCCGTAAAGCGTCGGTAGGCTCAAATACAATAATATCAAAGCGTTGTGCCTTTTGAGAACGGTAAACAGTTTTATCAATAATCATTTTATCAGCTTCATTTTTATCTGGAGAACCATGTATTGTTGGTTCCATTGAGCTAGAGGGCATCCAGCGCACTTCAACGTTATATCTATATAATTCTGCAAATGGGTTTGCCTTTGCTGAGTTAGCTTGTAATAACATCGTCATGACATAAATTAACGCAATGCCAATCTTTCTCATATTCTTACTAGTATTTAAGCTGTTGTCTCTAATTTGATTATTCCCACATTTGCTGCGATTTTAACAATGGTGTAGGGTATTATGCTCGCCTGTGGCAGGCGCCTGCATGTTATTTCAAGCTGTATTCTGTATGTTAAAATCTTTTATGAACCTGCTCATGTGTATCAAGCTAGTTGTATTGGCAATAAATTAAAGCTTCGATAGAAAAATAGTTAGGAACTACATGTTTAAAGAATACTACGCAAGTAGATTTAAGGAAATTTTTGGCTCACCTCTTCAAACCTCAGATGGTCTTGGTGATGAGCTAGTTCAAGTAAAACTGCAACAACTTGGATTAAAAATTCCCCAAGCACTTGCTCAGTACTATGCAGTCACAGGATTACATTGGATAAATGCGGAAGATTTCCTAACAATTTTGGATGTAGAAGAAGCCTTACTTAACGGACAAGTAATTAGGATTGAAAAAGATGACCCCAGAGGTACAAAGTATATAGTAGTAGGAACTGCTTTAGATCAACAAACCCCTGTAGGTATTGTTGGACGTTTTGCAAGTAACGGACGTTATTTAATCATTACAGTTTACGAAGTAACTGACCTTGAGGGCTAATTGTATGTATGGATACAAATGTGAGTATTGCGAAGGAACTGTACAACCCCGTATTGTTAAGCGCGAAGCTTTCAAACATCGAGATGGTTTTGTCATTCTTGAAGATGTAACGATTGGGGTTTGTGATAACTGTGGCAATCGATATTACTCAGCCGAAATTCTCCATGCAGTCCATGCCGTTGCAACTGGAGTAAAATCTCCTGAGAGAACCGAGCAAATTCCAGTTGCTCATGCGTGAATTTGTGTAGGTGGCGCCAAACCGAAAATGTAGAGACCGAATTAAATACGGTCTCTACCGGAGCGCGGATTTTACAAATGATTTAAAATTGCTACAGATTTTTACTTAAAATACAGGTTATTTATAGTTAGAGCAATACTGTCTTAAATCTTACAGTAAATTAATATTATCATTCTCAATATGAATTGAAAATTCGCTTTTGGTACAGTCGCACGTTCTGCAAGCAATGAAGCTTGAATTGTGTAGAATCAAATGATATTTATAACGATGACTCTTTTGGTGGTGCCTGAACCTTACAGATAAAAATCCTATTTAATTGTTGTTGGCAAAAAATAGTGCTTACGCTTTAATTTCTCAGTAACTCCCTCTGCGTTCTCTGTGTCTCTGTGGTGAATTTCATCAATATTTTGTTGGGTTGCGCTCTTAGCTCCACCCAACCTACGGGGAAGGGTCTTTGGTGAAGTAGTTTACGTCTGTTGGGTTGATTAAATCTGGTGTTGTCCAACCGTTGATGTCGTATTCTGCCATGCATTGTTCGGCGAAACCTTTATAGAGTTGAGTTTGACCTGTTGCTATTGCTCCATATAATGCTTGAATCCGAATTTCTTCGTGGTTGCCTGCGTAGTTTCTTTCGTACAATTCATGGCGCCCACCAAATTCTGAGCCGAAAGCGTCCCAAAGTAATTTCATTAATTTAACTCTATCGATAGCTTCGTAATTATTGGAACCACGAATATATTTATCTAAGTAAGGTCGTAGTTCAGGGTTTTGAAAATCACTGGCGTGGGAGTTAATATATATTAAGCCACTACCTACTGTTTGTTCTATTATTTCTTTGATACGCGAGTACGCAACGGTTGAAAATACACGATATGCTGCTCCTGAGTCTGGGTTTGGTAATACGCTATCGCCAATCCAAGGTACAGGATTAAGTACCATAGAATCTGTTAAGCCCCAAAATAAATTTCGCCATGCAATGACTTCTCCGACTTGTACTTGTACACCTCGAAAGTTCGACGTACCAGTTGCTTCTACAGCTTTAAGTAAAAGTCCTGCAATAAAATCAAGTTTGACAGCAAGCCGAGTACATCCGTGTAAAGCTAAACGTTGAACGAAACCAGAAGCAGGAAGCACTTTGTTTGTCTTTTCTAAGTCGCCATAAATCAGAACGTTTTCCCAAGGTACTAATACTTTATCTAGTACCATAATTGCATCGTTTTCATCTAAACGACTCGACAATGGATAGTCGAAGGGACTGCCCATTACATCTGCTGTCATTGCATAACTTGGGCGACATATTAATTTTAACCCCGGCGCCGCTGTTGGTATTATGCAAGCAAGTGCAAATTCTTTCTTTTGTATAGGTAAACCATAGTGAGCAATAAAATTATAGTTAGTTAGGGCTGAATTTGTTGCCACAACTTTGGCGCCGCTGACAATTAAACCTGCATCTGTTTCTTTCTCAACATGTACACAAACATCTGCTGTTTCATCCGCTGGACGGTTACGGTCAATTGGTGGATGTACAAGTGCATGGTTAAGATAAAATAATCTTTCTTGGGCACGACGATACCAAGCGAGAGCATTTTCTTTATATGGTGAGTAAATTTCGGTATTGGTGCCTAGCGTTGCTAAAAAAGCAGCTTTATAATCAGGTGAACGACCCATCCAACCATAACCAATACGCTGCCATGTTACTATCGCTTCTCTTGCTGCTACTAAATCTCGTGCGCTATATGGAACTTTGAAAAATGGATATGTAAATCCACCATTTCCTGTATCTGTATCACAAGTAAGTATATTTCTTAAATTTGGGTCATGCATCGCATCGTATAACCTGGCTACCATGCGCGCACAATTACGAAATGCTGGATGCTCTGTTACGTCTTTTACCCGCTCACCGTAAATCCAAACCTCTCGGTCATCGCGTAAACTTTCTAAATACTCATTACCAGTCATCGGTATTGTAATATCTTTCGGCTCACAATCTTTTACACTGGCACTTATATTTGTAATTGGCGTTGTAAACATTTAAATAATTATTTAACTTGTATAACGATATCGCGTTAAACAAAATATTTTTTGACTATTTTTTAGCATTTTATATACATACAAATGCTTCTTCTAAATAAATATACGGTGATGTAAAGAAAAGTGTATAACTATTACAAAGCATTGAGGTTGTAGGGTGGGCACTGCCCACCTTACGAATTAACTAGTGACAATATTACAATTTAAGTTAAAATTAGTAGTACATTCGCGCAAAGGGAGCTACACCAATGGTTACTCAGTTGCAACCGACAGTCCAAAAGGACATCATCTACCCTGAAAGTGATGGACAACCAATGGCAGACAATACTAAGCAGTTTGAATTAATTGTATTTATTAAAAAGAACTGCGATTTACTGTTTGCAAATAACCCAGATGTTTTTGTGGCTGGGGACTTATTGTGGTATCCGGTTAAAGATGATAACGTAACTCGAAGGGCGCCTGACATAATGGTAGTCTTTGGCAGACAGAAAGGAGATAGAGGTTCCTACGTTCAGTCACAAGAAAATAATATTCCTCCACAAGTTGTATTTGAAATTCTCTCTCCAGGCAACACTCATAAAGAAATGATTGCTAAATATAATTTCTATCAACGCTATGGTGTGGAAGAATATTATTTATATGACCCCAATACAAGTGAGTTAACGGGTTGGCTACGCTCAAATAATGAATTACAAGAAATTGAGCAAATGACAGGTTAGATTAGTCCACGTTTAGGAATTCGTTTTGAACTACCAAATAATGAGCTACAAATTTTTCGTCCTGATGGACAACCATTTTTAACTTTCTTGGAACTCGACCAACTTAGAGAACAAGAACGTCAACGTGCAGAACAGGAACGTCAACGTGCAGAACAAGCTGAAGCACAGTTAGAAGCTTTACGTGCTTTACTTCGAGAAAAAGGAATTAATCCAGAACAACTTTAACTAATTTAAACTTTAATAAACTATTATAATTATGATTTTCATTGTTTGATTATCTAACTCTTGTGAGATGGTAGAGTTAGGAACGGGCAAGGATGCCCATTCCACAAGACACAGTATTAAATACTATCCGTTATATCCGTTATATCCGTTGCCAAAATTATCGGCGCCTTTCTTGAAGTTTGCGGTATACGTCTTTAATATCTACTTTATGATGCGCTAATGCGACCATTGTGTGATAAAATAGGTCGGCAACTTCGCCTGCGATTTCTTCGGCATTATCATCTTTAAACGCCATCACAACTTCGGCGCCTTCTTCACCTATTTTCTTCAAAATCTTGTTGTCGCCACCTGCAAATAACTTACATGTGTAAGAGCTTTCGTTAGGGTTATCGCGACGGTCACAAATTACTTGAAATACTTGAGATAAAGTGTCTGCTGGAGGGGGAATTATGTTACCATCAATTTGGTGGAAGCAACTGCGCTCTCCGGTGTGGCAGGCTATATCACCAATTTGCTCGACGCTGACTAAAATCGCGTCGCTATCGCAATCGTAACGAATACTCTTTATCTTTTGCGTATGACCTGATGTGGCACCTTTGTGCCAAAACTCTTGACGCGAACGACTCCAAAACCAAGTTTCTCCAGTTTCCAAGGTTTTTTGTAACGATTCGCTGTTCATCCAAGCCATCATTAACACTGTACCATCCAAGTAATCTTGGACAATGGCAGGTACAAGACCCTTTTCGTCGTAACGAATCTTATCAGTTGGGATAGCGTTGCGTAATGAATGTGACTCAGAAAACATACCAGTTGCTCACAGGGCCAGAATGATTCATTCAATCAACATACCATTCTTGACAAAACAACTGGCAACTTTTTATTTTTTTGTACCTTCTACTTTTTCTAAATCCAGGATGATTTATTCACATTTCATTTCAACCAAAACTTAAACACCAACACTTCTATGCACTGCCGCTTGCATTCTAACAGCGCTTCGAGCAACTTGGTGAGCTTTGGAGGCCTCACCGTACCAGTGTACAGCCGAATTAAAGGCTGCTCTATAGACATCCTGGCACTCTTGTGATAGAGAGCGAATTTCTACAGGTAAGTCTTGATTACATTTGTATAACATATTGTTATTTTTTTGGTTCAGCTATTCTTTTACAATATAAAGTTTAAGGTATTTTTGCGCCTATCCTAGGATAGAGCTTCATTTATAGCATCGTAGGAGATAACCCTTGGTAAATACCACGATTAAAACCACAAAATCACAAGAAATTTTTGAGAAAGCTCAAAACCTAATGCCCGGTGGAGTTAGCTCTCCAGTCCGCGCTTTTAAGTCTGTCGGTGGACAGCCTATTGTGTTCGACCATGTGAAAGGCGCCTACATTTGGGATGTAGATGGCAATCAATACATCGACTACGTAGGCACATGGGGTCCTGCAATTTGTGGTCATGCACATCCCGATGTTATAGGCGCCCTCCATGCTGCTCTGGATAAGGGTACCAGCTTCGGCGCCCCAAGTCTATTAGAAAATGTCCTCGCTGAAATGGTTATCGATGCTGTACCAAGTATTGAAATGGTGCGCTTCGTTAACTCTGGTACAGAAGCCTGTATGGCGGTACTGCGGTTGATGCGCGCATTTACTGGACGCGATAAAGTCATTAAATTTGAGGGTTGTTATCACGGTCACGCTGACATGTTCCTTGTTAAGGCAGGTTCGGGTGTGGCAACACTTGGTCTTCCTGACTCACCAGGAGTACCAAAATCAACTACTGCTAACACTCTCAATGCACCATACAATGATTTGGAAGCAGTAAAAGCATTATTTGAACAAAACAAAGACGAAATCGCTGGTGTCATTCTTGAGCCTGTTGTCGGAAATGCTGGGTTTATTACTCCTGATGCTGGCTTTTTAGAAGGACTCCGCGAACTTACTACTGAACACGGCGCCTTACTTGTGTTCGATGAAGTTATGACTGGTTTCCGCATTGCCTATGGTGGTGCCCAAGAAAAGTTCGGCGTTACACCTGACTTAACTACTTTAGGTAAAATTATTGGCGGCGGTTTACCTGTGGGCGCTTATGGTGGGCGCCGGGATATCATGTCAATGGTGGCGCCAGCAGGGCCAATGTATCAAGCAGGAACTTTATCGGGTAATCCTTTGGCGATGACGGCAGGTATTAAAACACTTGAGTTATTACAAAAGCCAGGTACTTACGAATATCTCGATAAAATTACTAAAAAGCTCGCTTCGGGTTTGTTACAAGTTGCCAAAGAAACAGGGCATGAAGCTTGTGGCGGTCAAATTAGCGGTATGTTTGGTATGTTCTTTACGTCTGGGCCTGTACACAGCTATGAAGATGCGAAAAAGTCCGACACCGCTAAATTCGGACGTTTCCATCGTGGCATGTTAGAACAAGGCATTTACTTGGCGCCTTCACAGTTTGAAGCTGGGTTTACTTCCATATCCCACACTGATGAAGATATTGAACGGACTCTTGCTGCTGCACGAGAAGTAATGTCCAGTTTGTAGTGCTGAGTGGAGTGCTGAGTGCTGAGTGATGAGTGCTAAGTGCTGAGTTTGGGGGAGTAAAGTAGTTAGCTTCCCCATTCTAAGGTGATTTCTAGGTTTGCTGTATTGGTACCTTTGGCTAATACAGCAGTTAGTCTGCCTGAGTCTACACCAATTTCTACGCCAAACTTAACACTCGCTTTATCGGGCTTGACTTTTTGCACTGTTTCTGAAATTTCTTTAGCCAAAGATTCGATGGCGCCAGTAACCTCACTAAACGGTCGCGTTTGCAACCCAATTTTACGGTCGCCTATCGAAGTCGCCTCAACTCGAACTAATGTACCATCCGTAAGTTCAACAGAAATTATTTTGCTTTGAAATTCCATCTTGGTTACACATACTTTCTATGCTTTTATAGCATTTAAGCACATGTTAAAAATATAACTAGAAACCAGGTTTATACACAGAAACCCGGTTTCTGATATCAATTTTTGCCTTCCCCAACGTTCATTGCCGCAATAACAGCTTTCTGACTAACGTCTTTGTAAAGACTATCTAAATACCTCATTACAATATCAGCCGTTGAAAAGTTTGGTAAGCTTTCTTCATCTTTGGCTAAAGGAATGGGACCTAAAACATCTAAAATCATTTCACCAGTAGATGGTGCGATTACAACTAGAGAAGATTCTAGAGGTTGATTGTATTGCCAGTAGGTATCAAGATTAACCGGGTATTTTTGTGTAGGTAGTAATTCTTGAGTATTAGTTACTTCTGGTGGATTAATATCATCACTCTTATTTTCTTCCGACGTATCATCAGTTGTATTTATACCAATGTTTTTACCGCGCAGCTTGCGTAAATTGCTAATAACTTCTGCCTTGGTGCGTCCGCGTAACTGGAATAATACAAATGGGTCTTCGCTGAATCTATCACCTAATTGATAGTAAACAGCAGCAACGTGCTTACAAGGATTTGCTTTATCAGGACATGAACATTTACTTCTGACATCTGACAGTGTAAATGGAAATAGTGACAAACCATTCGCAGTAAAAACTTGCTCGATATTTTGGGGCATTTCTCCAGCTAATAATTTTGCGGCAAAAATTGCCTTTTGTGACATAGTTTCAACTACGTAACCCCATTCTTCATCACTAAAATGGTCAATAGAGAGCGATACACTGTAAGGTTCAACCTCGCTTCCTTGTACCTTTGCCAGAACTTTGGCGCCTTTAAATTCGATACTTAAAACATTACCTTGCCGTGAGTAATTTCTTGCACGCTCTAAACGCTTCTTAAAACGATAAGAATCAAGTAATTCTAGCCACCGTTGTGACCACCATTCGCGACTTGCTTGTAAAGTATAATCAGGCATAAAAGTTAGGAGTTAGGAGTTAGGAGTTAGGAGTTAGGAGTTAGGAGTTAGGAGTTAGGAGTTAGGAGGGGGTGTGTTTACGAGGATATCGTAGGGGCGGGTTCACGAAATATTTAGCACCGCTAGACGATATCTGTAAACCCGCCCTTACGAGATATAGGCATTTATAGACCCGCCTGCACAATTGCATTTTTACAGGCAGCACCGTAGTTATTCGTCGTCAATTACGGCGCCTCTATCGAGAAGAAGTAAATCACGTAGTTGGTTAGTGTCTAGTTCAGTTAACCATTGTTCTCCGGCGCCTACTACTTGTTCAGCTAGTTGCTTTTTGCTTTCTATCATGTCGTGGATTTTTTCTTCGAGTGTTCCAGTACATACAAATTTATGGACTTGGACGTTACGAGTTTGACCTATCCGAAATACACGGTCGGTTGCTTGGTTTTCTACGGCAGGGTTCCACCATCTGTCAAAGTGGAAAACATGATTTGCGCGCGTTAAGTTTAAACCGACACCTCCCGCTTTTAAAGATAAGATCATTACTGGTGGTCCTTGAGGGTCATGTTGGAAACGGTCTATCATTTCTTCACGCTGTTTCTTACTAGTACTTCCGTACAGGAAAAATATTTCCCGTCCTAGTCCTTTTTCTAAGTGTGGTTGAAGTAATTTACCCCACTCGGCAAATTGCGTAAATATTAATGCTCTATCTCCTTCTGCTAAAGCGACATCTAACATTTCATCTAATCGCTGTAGTTTGCCTGAGTCTTTAGTATTTATTGAATCTTGTTTTAGGTATTGAGCAGGGTGATTACAAACTTGTTTGAGTTTGACTAATAATGCCAGAATCATACCGCGTCGCTGCACACCTTCGGCTTCGTCAATTTCTGCTAAAGATTCTTCTACTACTTGTTGATATAACTTCGCTTGTTCAGAAGATAGTCCGCAGAAGACTGTCATTTCTTGCTTTTCTGGCAAATCTTGGATGATTTCACGGTCTGTTTTCAGGCGCCGTAATAAGAAAGGTTGTACCAAAGAGCGCAATTGTCCTAAAGATGAAGTATCACCGTATTTTTCTACGGGTGCTGCAAAGCGTCGCTGGAAGAATTGTTTATTGCCTAAATATCCTGGGTTGAGGAAATCTAAAATTGACCAAAGCTCTTGCAAACGGTTTTCTACAGGTGTACCAGTTAAGGCAATACGGAAAGTAGTTTCTAGTTGTCGTACTGCCTGTGATTGTTTGGCATCGGAATTTTTAATATTTTGCGCTTCGTCTAATACTATAGTTTGCCACTCAACGGTTTGTAGTAATTTTAAATCGCGATGAACTAATGAATAGCTGGTAATTAGTACATCATGTTTCTTAACTGCGGTTTCAAATTGTTTTCCTTTCGGACGCTTATCACCGTGATATTGTAAAACCTTTAAAGTTGGGGCAAATTTCTTAAATTCACGCTCCCAGTTTCCTAATACTGAAGTTGGACAAACAAGCAAGGTTGGTTTTTCAAGTATTTGTTGTTCTTTGAAATGTAGTAGAAGCGCAATGAATTGCACTGTATTGTGGCAAATAATATTATTTGCTACAAAATTGTGATATTTACTCACTTCAAAGTCGTAGACCCAACCTTCATAGTCAATATCCTCTATGCTTTCGATTTTGCAGTAAAACACCTCTTGATTAAGCAGATGTTGTAAAGATTGTTGGGTTACTGTTAGGTATTCCAAATTTAAACTTGAGTAAGCTTCCAGAGTTTTATTTGTCCACTTTGAAGTTTTTAATTGCCGATACTCTTGTAAAGCCTCTCCACTGATAACTTTATCTAAACCAACTACTACCTGTTGCAAACTTTCTCTAGAAAATTGCTGTGTTCCATTAGTATATACTGTGGTATACATACCAAAATGTCGCAACGGCAAACCTGTTGTTTTAATTACTTCTGCTACAATATCAGAAGCTGGAATTCCTTCTACATTAGTATTGCTTACTACCTGGCAAATTTTTTCTAACTTCTGCTGTTTTTCTGCAATTCCAAACCCAATTTCTTCTAGAAACCTGCGGGCACTATTACCACCAATAGTACCAATATAGTAGGTACGATAAATACCAGAACCATTTGTAGCGCATTTCTGCTTTGGTGCTATTCGCATCCAAATTCCAAAGCGTCGTAGTAAAGTAGAAAGCTGCTGAATAATCATCTGCGAGGCAGAAGATATTTCAATGCTTCGCATACTGTAAATAACAGAACCTTCAGCGTCAAAATAATTGCGTAAGAAAATACGCACGTTGCTCAAATCCGCTTGCATGATGAAAGACGGAATAATTTTTTCTGCTGATAAATTACCCCATTGATAGCCCTTGTTTTCCAGAAAGCGTTGATAGGAACAACTACATAATGATAAATATGAAACTCCATTTCTTTTGTCAAGCAGAATTGAGGGGTGATTTATCTTAATACTATATTTTTGACTCAATCTGAAGAGTGTAAGTTGCAAATCTTCTAATATGGTCACATCTTTTTGGCTTACTCTTAATTTTGCCTCTTTTTTGTTTTCATCTCCTTCAGAAATTTGCCAAGCAATAAATTTTACTAAATCAGGGTCAATAGATTCTCCTTGCCAAAGTAACTTAGCTGGCACACAAACATAGTCTCCTACTCGTAACTCATTTGTCCAACCTTTATTCGTTAAAAGTTTATGCTGACGAGTGATAGTTATATGGCTACCATCTTCCAAAGTTACTTTTCGTAACTGTTCTCGCACTTTTTGCCGATATAAACGCGCTACTGGCGCCTGCACAATCTTGCTAGTGTCATCAATAGAGTTTACAAGTAAATCATCTGTTGGACTTGCCCAAAAACCTTCACCGTCAAATGCTGTTTCCCCAGCATAGCTGTTCCAAATTTCCTCTGCTGTGGTGATTTTCCCATTTACGTACATTAAAGTGTCATTTTTAACGCACTTACCGAGACCCATATCGTCCGCAAGACAGGCGCCTAAACCCCAACGTTCGAGAAAAGCTAACCAAGCAACACCGCGTTCTTGATAGGGACGTAATTCTCCCTTAAAGTCTTTGGGTGTAGGTAATGTGGCGATGGCTTTATTGTTAGTTAAAGCTGTTACTAATTCTTGTAAGGCGCCTGAAGCTTCAAAGCTGACTACTGGTAGTTTTTCGATTGTCTGAGTATCACCACTACTTAAACGCAGTGCGTCTTCGAGTGATAAAGACATTTCCTCTTTTCGAGAAGCAAAAAAGTTTTGCGCTGTTTTTATATCATTTGGACGCAATTCTACCCATTCGCCGTTAATTTCCACCAATGGACTATTTAATGCCACTAGCTTATCGAATTCAGCTTTGGAAATAGTCTGACCACCAATTGCTAACTGCCATTCAAAATTTAATAATGATTTTAAGTTTAGGCGCCCTGGCTGTTGAAGTGTTTGGGCGGTTATTTTTAATCCTAAACGGTTTGCCCACCCTTCGCGGTTTGCCAAACTCGGTGGTAGTATTACTCCTAAACCGCTATCTTCAAAACGCCAAGCTACAGCTTTGATAAACTCATACGCTTGCATCGGGGTAAGAGGGCAACTGGTGGGCGCCTCGTTATCAAGATTTTCGGCAAGATGTGGATATAACCGCGAAGCTAATCCTAAACCGCGTAAAAATGTTTCTTGTGGCTGTTCAATATTACGATTTTGATATGTAAAGCTTTCAACTGGATGTTGCCAAACTGTTGCTGCGTCAATTAAAAACTCAGTATCATCGGTTGCTTGCAAAAAATACGCTAAACTCCACTCTGTTTCACCAGGTTCAGGAGAACGCAGTTCAAAACATGTCCGAAATAGCGTTTTGCCAGCTAACTGATATTCTAAGGGCATTTTCCAAGCTTTGAGTGCAGCTTGTACACGCTCCATTTCTGAGGCAGTTGCACTATTTTGATTTGATGAAGCAAAAGGTGTTAATCCTTGTAACCATTGCCGTACTGGTAGAGGTAAACCTGCTATTAAACGAGCTTCTGCTGCACCCAAAGGACTTACCATCCCTCGGACTTGGGTATCAATAATCGTATTTAGGAAATCAAGTAATATTTTTTGCGGTTCAATAGGAAGAAGTGTAAAGTGCTGAGTGCTGAGTGCTGAGTTAGGAGAAGACTCAGCACTCAGCACTTTTAACTCAGCACTATCTTGGTATGTTCGACATGCGAGAGGCATTTGTTGCGAAAATTTTTCTAATCGCGATGTATCAATTGCGCTATCTAAAAGCGCTTGCCACTTAGCAACGAAAGAACCGTCAGATTTTTCTAGGCTTGGTAAGAATTTACACCGTGATATTAAATCTAAACTCCAACGTGCGATTTGTGACCAAAAGCGTAAATCTCCTCCTAAGTAGTAACTTTTTAGAGAGGCGCCTGTTTCAATATGTAAAGGTAGAGATGCCAGAAATTTGATAGTATCTGCTGGTTCTAGACAAAATCCTTCTATTCGCCAAGGTTGTAATTGTACTGTTTGGGTGTCAAGGGTATCAGCTATTGTTCCGGAATGTAGTACTGATAGTTCAAATGTCTGTTTATTTGAGCCTTCTGTTATATGAGTTGGTAAGGCAATGATTTCTTCGCTACTGGGTAAGCTTATTTTGACTGTCGCTGTTGCTTTACTTCGTAAGCGCGCTGAAGTTTTGTTTTGCTCAATATTTACTGGGTATAATGATTTTGGCAGTGTCACTCCAAGAGTTTGCATCCATTTCAATAACTCGGATGGCGCCATCAAGAGCGGATTTAATAATATATCATCTCCTACTTGAGTAGATATTGATTCTTGGACTCGCCAAGTTTCACCCCAAATAAATAAACAACTATTTTCACTTTTATATACCCAAGTTCCGTGTAATATTGCCATCTGCCAGACACTAATAATTACTAAATAATATTTGGTTCACTGCGCGACGTAGATTTTTAATTATAGCTTGTGATCAATTAAGAGTAGCGCTTGTGTTAAAACGATAGCTCGTGGCTCTTTGTAGGGTTAGTAGCCAATATTTTATGACTCGGCTGCCAGTTTTAAGTACAAGCGCATTTGTTGTACTACTTTGATTGTACAATGGGCGGGCTGGTTAAATATAGGCACCCAAAACCTTTGTGAGGTACAAAATAATTCTACATGTAAAGTAGAAGCAAAATTGGCTACAATATGCTCAAACATTGAAAAAACTAACAAACGGCGGAAAAAATTATAGATATTTACTCAAAAGTCTTAACTATAATAACTACCAGCCATAGTACATAAATGTTAGGATTGCCTTACTAGAGAAAAGAGATCGTAGAAGGAAAAAAAACTGAATGGGAGAATTTGAGAAGTCAATATCCTTTGATGGACGGGATATTCGACTGAAGGTCGGCTTGCTTGCTCCCCAGGCTGGTGGGTCTGTTTTGCTACAATCTGGGGATACGGCGGTTCTAGTAACAGCGACGCGCTCGCAAGCCAGAGAAGGCATCGATTTTCTACCTTTGACCGTAGATTACGAAGAAAGACTGTATGCAGCAGGTAGAATTCCTGGAGGGATGTTACGGCGCGAAGGACGACCACCAGAAAGAGCTATTCTGACAAGTCGTTTAATTGACCGTCCACTACGTCCTCTTTTTCCATCTTGGTTGCGCGATGACCTGCAAGTGGTAGCATTGACGCTCTCGATGGATGAATTAGTACCACCTGATGTATTGGCAGTTACAGGTGCCTCAATTGCAACGCTGTTAGCAAAAATTCCATTTAATGGCCCAATGGCAGCCGTGCGCGTCGGCTTGGTAGGTGATGATTTTATCATCAACCCTACTTATGCAGAAATTGAAGCTGGCGACCTTGATTTAGTTGTTGCAGGTTCGCCTGACGGTGTAATCATGGTGGAAGCTGGCGCCAATCAACTGCCCGAACGCGATATTATCGAGGCAATCGAATTTGGCTATGAAGCGGTGCAAGATTTAATTCAAGCACAGCGCGATTTATTAGCTGAATTAGGAATTGAAATAATTCAAGAAGAACCTCCATCCGTAGACCAAACGTTAGCGAACTTTATTCGCGAACGTGCTACGGATGACATCAAAAAAATCTTGGCACAGTTTGAATTTACTAAAACTGAACGCGATGCTGCTTTAGATGAAGTCAAGGATGCCATCAAACATGCTATAGAGGAAATGTCGGAAGAAGACCCGATACGTTTAGCTGCTGTTGCAGATGGTAAAGCGCTTGGTAATACTTTTAAAGAAATTACCAAACACTTTATGCGGCTTCAAATTATTGAAGATAATGTTCGTGTGGATGGTCGTAAACTCGACGAAGTACGTCCTGTTTCCTGTCAAACTAGCATTATTCCCAAGCGCGTTCATGGTACTGGTTTATTCAACCGTGGACTAACCCAAGTTTTGTCTGCATGTACTCTTGGTACTCCTGGTGATGCTCAAAATTTGAACGATGATTTGCAGGTAGACCAAGAAAAACGCTACATGCATCATTATAATTTCCCTCCTTTCTCTGTTGGAGAAACCAAACCCATGAGGGCGCCAGGTCGGCGGGAAATTGGGCATGGTGCTTTAGCAGAAAGAGCCATGTTACCTGTACTACCACCTAAAAACGAATTTCCTTATGTTATTCGTGTGGTTTCTGAGGTTTTATCTTCTAACGGTTCTACCTCAATGGGTTCGGTATGCGGTTCTACCTTAGCCTTAATGGATGCAGGTGTACCAATTACTAAACCTGTTAGCGGCGCCGCGATGGGTTTAATTAAAGAAGGATCGGAGGTACGTGTACTTACTGACATTCAAGGGATAGAAGATTTCTTGGGTGACATGGACTTTAAAGTCGCTGGTACCGACTCAGGAATTACTGCCCTGCAAATGGACATGAAAATTTCTGGGTTATCGATGTCCGTAATTGCTCAAGCTATTCATCAAGCCAAAGACGCGCGCTTACATATTCTCGGTAAAATGTTGGCTGCTATTGATAAGCCACGCACGGAGATGTCGCCGTTTGCCCCACGTCTACTTACCATTAAGATTGACCCAGACATGATTGGTCTGGTCATTGGACCCGGTGGTAAAACGATTAAAGGTATTACCGAAGAAACTGGCGCCAAAATCGATATCGAAGATGATGGTACCGTTACCATTTCCGCTATTGATGAAAATAAAGCCAAGAAAGCGCGCAATATTGTTCAAGGCATGACACGTAAACTCAATGAAGGTGATGTTTACGTAGGTCGTGTGACTCGAATTATACCAATTGGTGCGTTTGTGGAATTTTTGCCCGGTAAAGAAGGCATGATTCACATTTCCCAGCTTGCTGATTATCGTGTTGGTAAAGTTGAGGATGAGGTAGCTGTTGGTGATGAGGTGATTATTAAAGTACGCGAGATTGATAACAAAGGTAGAATCAATCTCACTCGCTTAGGTATTCATCCTGACCAAGCTGCTGCTGCACGCGAAGCTGCTACTAAGTAGATGCAGATAATGTAAGGGCGGGTTTACTATACTAGTAGTGTAGCTGTAGGATATCTGTTAACCCGCTCTTACAGTAGGGCTATAGTAGGGGTGAGCTAAAATCCTTCCAGTTCAGCTTTCTCCATTTCTGAAACTATTTGTTGACTGCGATTTAAGTATGTAACAAATAGTAAAATGGAGAAGCCAAGAATACCAAAACCAATTAGTCCGCTAGAAAAAGTATTGTAACTTCCATGTAACACAGCAGAAATAGTTAGACCGATAAACAATATTGAACCTTTTCGGGACGGGTTAATTGCTGCTAAACCAATAAAATATCCAAATATACCTGCCCAGATAGCATGATATAAAGGTAAAGATACGAATCTAATTGTATTTATTAGTACATAAAAACCAAAATCGCTTTGCCCAGTTGCAAGGCTAATTGCGTATTTATAAGAATATTGAACACCTTCTGCAACGGCAAATCCTAAACCTGACATTGCCCCGTAAAATGCGGAAGTAAACGGGTCTTGTAATTTACCCGGGCGTAGTAAAAATAAGTAAACAGGTAAAGCTTTACACGCTTCTTCTAAAACACCAACTCCCAAAACAAAACCAATTAGTTGGGGTATGAGTGCTTCTTGGTCGATGGCACTGTAAAGAAATGTAAATGGGGGTACTCTTTGGAAAAATAAGAGTATTGGAATACCGATAAACGCTGTAAATAAGCTACATTTCAGCGTATTTCCCCAGGAGAATGCTGCTGGCTTGAGCAAATCATACAGCACTACTCCCCAAATAGATGAATAATAAATACCTAATATAAAAGCTATTGAACCAAGACCGGATGTTCTAGCGATTAAACTTATCCCTAAAGGAAATAAACCAAAAAATAAAAGTAGTCTAACTGTATTACTATTATATAACTTACCGCTAAGAACATCTTTGAATGGTACTACCGAGTCAAACTTGAACGTTCGCAACATTGCTAAAAATTCTGGATTTGCTGGCGCCTTTAAAGTTGGTACTATCGGTGTTAGCTTACCTTCACCCACATTAAACTCTTGAAACCAAGCAGGTATTTCTTGCTGTAGTTCTCTACCGTAAACTTTGATTGTTTTAATTGATTGAATTTTTAATCGTACTAATTCTTTACGAAGAATAGCTGTTGATAACGATTGATTTGGAGTCTGAGATGATTCTAATAATATTTGTAAACAATTATCTTTAATAGTAATTATTGCAATTTTAATATTTTGTTTATCAAAAGCAGTATTTAAAATTTTTGCTATTGCTTCAACGTTTCCAGAACTTGCAAGCTGCTTAAGTTCTTGTTCTTGTTGAGACGCATTTAAATTATCTAAACTAAATTCAGCATTCCAACAAGGTTGATTTTCATTTCCTTGCCATGCGTAAACTTTGACTGTTTTGATAACGTTGGCGCCTAATTTTGTCATTCCATGACGGATAAATGCAACCGAACTTGTTTGGTCGGGTGGTTGATTTGATTTCAGCCAAACTTGTAAGCAATTATCTTGAAGAAGCGCTTCTACACTAATGCCATGAGCTTGGAAAGAACGATTCAACAGTGACGTTATTGCCTTGGGGTCACCTTTTTTTGCTTGTTCGATTATGTTTGGCGGTGTCATAGCATATTACATTAAGGAGAATTAGAAGCGAGCTTACTACTCCCAAAATGGCTTTGCTATGTATTTTTCTACAACCGCAAAAATACGCAACTACTTAAAGGCATTTTTGCTTGATCTATATCATGAGTATTATCTCTAAATGCCAGTTTTATTTATATTTATTTTATAAATTTATGACAAACGACTTAGGTACTGTACAAGTCAAATCACAATATTTGATGTAAGTTAGTTAAATGTACAGCGATGTACGGTCATAATTACGTAACTAAGTAAAAGAATCTAATTAATTAATGCTGTGAGTGCCAAACGTCTACCTGAAACTACTGCCCATGTTAGGGTTATACGCCAGTCTTGGCAGCAAGGCTTACTTGAAGGCGAAGTGCGCGCGGGCGAATTTGAGTGGCAGTTCCAATGGCATTTCCGCCAAGGGGAACTGACTGTTAAACCTTCTCAAGGTCGAGCATTAATTAAGGAACCGCTTGGTCGCTTTTTGGAGCAAAAGGATTATCAACTTGAACCAGGAGGTGATTATGCGTTTACTATTCGCGCCGATTTATGAAAAAGTGATGAGTGCTGAGTGCTGAGTGCTGAGTACTTTTGTTCTAACTCTTCTACTCAGCACTCAGCACTTTCTACTCAGAACTATTTATTCAGCACTATTTATGAGTTAGTCGGCTTAAATATCGTTCGATAAGCAAAATTGCTACGATATCGTCGATAGGTCGCGGAGGTTGACGCATACCTTGGGGTAAAAGTTTATTTAATCCTTGAGGTGGATACATTTGCCAGTAGCGGTCACGCGCTTCTAGGGTTGTATAACGTTCATCTACCAAAATAATATTTATTGTTTCCGTCAATTCGTCGTTTAACTTTTTTTTCCATTGTTTGGCGGTGGTTTGGTCGCCCATTACTAGTAATGTTATGGGGTATTTTTGCCGCAGTTGGATGATTTCTACAATCGCAGAAGGCGCCGGAACAACTTCATGGTAGTATAACTGGCGGTCTAGTCCCATTACCGCTACACCACATTTATCTTTTCCAGGGTCAAAACCTAGAATCATTGGTTGTGTCATAACTTCAGAATACAGAATACAGAATACAGAATGGGAAATTAAGAATTTAGAATAAGAAATTAAGAATTGAGAATACAGAATCCAGAATTTTAACTTTGTCCCTTCTGACCCCTGCTCCTGCCCCTTAACTCCTGACTCATGATTAAGTACTAAAAATAACTTGCCCGTTTTGAATTGCGATTAGCTTAACCCTTAAAGGTCCTGCTGTATAAGTATCTTCAGATGCAATCGCTCGAATTTCAACAGGTTGCTGGTACTGTCGTAGCTGTGCTAAGAAGCGCAAGAATGTACTATCAATTTGAATATCGTTTAAGATACCAGCATTCCGCGCCCGGAATTGCGAAGCGGAAATTAGCAAATCGAGTCTTTGGCGCATTTGATAAGATGTCATTGTATTGGGATCAGCTGTTGTGGTTGCCAAAAGCTCTCCCCCTCGAAATACGATTTGATTTAAAGTCGCATCGGTGAAAAATTCAATTCGCCTTTCTCCTCGTACATAGTTACCTGCCGAAAATACACGTACTACATATTCACGTCCATTTTCAATTTGCTTGCTCAATTGCTGTACTTGTTCTTTTGAGATTTGCAAAATACCGTCTGCTGGTGGATTTGTACCAGGTTCGGTCAGTTCTGAAACCGCGTTACGATTAGCTTCTTCTAAAAGTTGTCTTACAGCTTGCTTGGCTGCACTCGGTTGTTGCACGCTAACTACTGCTGATGCAATAACTTGACCGCGAACCAAAGCTAATTTACCCAAACGCAAGTCGCGGAATGATTGATAATACTTTTCTAGTCTTGCTACTTCTTGCTCTAAATCACTTTGCTGCGATTCAAGTTCTTTAAGACGCGATTCGCGTTGGGCAATAATTTGCTCGCGTGCGGTAATTTCAATGTTGCGCTTTTGAATTACGGTATCGAGGTTATTGATTTTGCGGTCACGTAACTCAATGGCATCTTTACGCTTGGCAAGTTCGCGGTCACGTCTACTAATAGCATTTTTGGCTTCGTCGATTGCGGCTTTGGCATCGTTAAATAGTCTTTGGCTTTCTGCCTTTTGTAAGCTAATTTCTTGCTGAAGCTTTTTACGTTCGTCGTAGACACTTTGCAATTGTGATATCGCTTGTCGGTACTGCGCGACTACCTTAGTCAGACGGGTTTGTGTTTCTTGGAGTTGATTTTGAGTTTGTGCTTGGACTGTAAGGGTTTTGTTAAGTTGGGTTTGTGTTTCTCTTTGTTTTTTGTTTGCCTGTTGCAGGTTCTGATTCGTCGCTTCTAAACGCTGTTGTGCTTGTGCTTGCTGCTGCTTTGCCTGACTCAGTTCGCTTGTGACTTGACTAATTTGAGTTTCGGCGCCTTTTAGCTGTTCACGTTTACGTCGTAAATCCCTCTGAATATTCTCTAACTCAAATACTCCTTTTCGCAACCCATCATCGGCGAGAAATAATATCCCTAACGTTGAACCAGAAATGCCAATTCCCGTTAGTATTGTTACTACTACCGCCGTATTTTTTGGACGTAGGTTAAATAGCGAGAGTCGTTTTTTACCAACTCGTGTACCAATTCGGTCACCAACGGTAGCAATAACGCCTCCCAAAATTAAAATAGCTGTAATTAGGATGAACGCGGTGGTCATATAATGGCTACTGTAACCTCTTGGTGATAGGGAATACCACGAACAGCCTTGTTAAATATAAAATTCAAGATACTTATATCCAAATATAATGTGTGAAAATTATCAGATCACCAAATCGCACGTGCGATTTGTAACAGAGCAAGCTAATTTAATTTTAGTAAGTTTCAACTTCGCGTTAAAAGCGGCTTACGCCGTTCCTCTAAAAATATTGGTCGCGCGAGTCCTGCCATTATTATTTTAGTCAGGATCCGCTTGGTAAGTGTAGGCGCGAGCAATAATAGAGTACGGCGTTCCGCACTTGGAGCTATTGGTATAGCAGTAGTACTAATTACACGTGTAGAGCA
The DNA here is from genome assembly GCF_019977735.1 of Calothrix sp. PCC 7716. Taxonomy (GTDB): domain Bacteria; phylum Cyanobacteriota; class Cyanobacteriia; order Cyanobacteriales; family Nostocaceae; genus Dulcicalothrix. The sequence continues at coordinate 11,095,062 of NZ_AP025018.1, forward strand.
ACCTTACTACATAAATTCTATGTCACCGAAATATTCCTCCACTAAGTTTTAAGTGAACTGACGACTCAGAGTTACAGGTTTATGGACAGTGATTTTTTTCTTGTGGATTGAAATCATCTTTTTCTCGCGTAGATCGCCCAATAACCTAGTAACGGTTACACGAGTCGAGCCAATAGCTTCAGCGATAGCTTGATGCGATAACTTCAAATCAATGGTGATGCCATCAGCACAAGGAACTCCGAAATCTCGACACAGAATTAGTAGAAAGCTCACTAACCTTGAACCCATGTCACGGTGCGCGAGCGTTTCAATCATCATTTCCGTTTGCAATATCCGCGAGGAGAGTCCGCGCAGCATTAGCATCGACAATTCGGGATTTTCCTTTAACGCTTGTTCGACTTGCTCGATTGGCGCCGATAGCAATTCCACAGGGGTAAACGCAACCGCATGGTAAAATCTGTCCGACTTGTTTCCGGTCAGTAAGGACAAAACGCCAAAAACGCTATTTTCCCTCAGCAGCGCAACCGTTATTTCTTCTCCTGCTTCGTACACCCTGGAGAGCTTCACAGCACCTTTAAGAAGAAAATAAACTCGTTCAGCAGGGTCACCGGGAAAAAATATGGTTTTATTACGTTCAAACGTTTCCACAACAGGTGGGAACGCTCCGGTTGCCATCTGACGAAAAACATTTGCTAGGGCTTTATCTTGTGTCACGATCATCTCCCTTCCCCTACCCAATGCCAGAAAATAAAAACAGATTACCTAAGAATACACTCGAAAATTCAAGAATACATTGTCAACAATATTGTACTTTCCTATACCCAACCTCGCTTTATCAACGTTTATCACAGTTATTTGTCCTGTATGATACATAATTTTTGATGACTTCGGCTACTACTTTTTGATAACTATTTACAAAAACACTCCCATATGAAATTTAAGAGCTTTCTTAGCCACATAAAATTCATAAAATCTTAAGAAAGAACTTGGGCATTCGTAATAACACGCTTACAAATAACATTATTCCTTGGTAATAACACTCTCACTTTATACAAAAACTTTTGATGAGAAGTTCAGTCTTGTTACGTTTGAACACGCTCGTACAAAAGACATCAGATTCAGGTTAAGCTCCTAGTTATGCGTCTGTCTTGAAATATATATATGCTCGATTTAACCGGAAAAAATGCCCTTGTTACAGGTATCGCCAATAACCGTTCCATCGCTTGGGGTATAGCCCAGCAATTACATAAAGCTGGCGCCAATCTAGGTATTACATACCTTAGCGACGACAAAGGCAAAATGGAACGCAAGGTATTTGAACTCGTTGAACCACTCAATCCAAGCTTATTTTTGCCTTGTAACGTCCAAAATGAAACTGAGATTCAATCGACTTTTGCCGAGATTAGCTCAAAATGGAACAAGTTGGATATACTCATCCACTGTCTTGCTTTTGCCAACAAAGATGATTTAAGCGGTGACTTCAGTCAAACTTCGCGTTCCGGTTTCAATACTGCCTTAGAAATTAGCACTTACTCGCTTATTCAGTTAGCAGGCGCCGCAAAGCCCCTCATGACCGAAGGTGGGAGCATTGTCACTCTAACTTATTTAGGAGGTGTACGCGCCATTCCCAATTATAATGTCATGGGTGTCGCCAAAGCAGGTTTAGAAGCAAGCGTTCGCTACCTTGCCAGCGAACTTGGACAGCAAAACATTCGCGTCAACGCTATTTCCGCAGGACCCATTCGCACCCTCGCATCGAGCGCTGTTGGTGGCATTTTAGACATGATTCACCACGTCGAGCAAGTGGCGCCGTTACGTCGCACAGTCACACAAACAGAAGTAGGTAACACAGCTGCTTTCTTATGCAGCGACTTATCAAGCGGTATTACCGGACAAGTCCTGTATGTCGATGCAGGTTATGAAATTATGGGAATGTAATAATATTTAAGTTGAAAGTGCTGAACACTCAGCACTCAGCACTCACAACTAAAAGAATGCAAACCCTCACAAATTTAAACCAACGTGTAGCTACTGTTTGCCGCACTACTGGCGAAACAGATGTAGAAGTTTCTATAAACCTTGATGGCACAGGTGTTTGTCACGCTGCCACTGGTATCCCGTTTCTTGACCATATGCTGCATCAAATAGCTTCACATGGACTTATTGATTTAGACGTGCGCGCGACGGGTGACTTGCATATTGATGACCACCATACTAACGAAGATGTTGGTATTACCCTTGGACAAGCGTTAAATAAAGCTTTGGGTGATAGAAAGGGAATTGTGCGCTTTGGTAATTTTCTTGCACCCCTTGATGAAGCTTTGGTTCAAGTTGCTCTCGACTTTTCTGGGCGCCCTCACCTTAGCTACGGGTTACAAATTCCTACGCAACGAGTAGGTACATACGACACTCAGTTAGTACGTGAATTCTTTGTTGCGTTAGTCAACCATAGCTCTACAACACTACATATTCGTCAATTAGATGGTATTAATTCTCACCATATCATCGAAGCTACATTTAAAGCTTTTGCCCGTGCTACCCGAATGGCCGCTGAAATAGACCCTCGTCGCGCGGGCATTATCCCCAGTTCCAAAGGAGTTTTGTGAACCGTGGTTCACATTTTAATTATCATGGTTTCATAACATTGTGGCACAGGCATAGAAAGCCTGTGTTTTACCCCATAAAATCTATTTTTATGCCAGTTCCTCTATAAGCCAATTGATAATTTCTGGGTTAACTTTTTCTGGGACTTCATCGTGGGGACAATGACCAGCACCTGGAATAGCAACTATTTTTACTTCTTTACCATCCGCACGCGCTTGTTCATAAATTTTAGACCCAGTTATTGGTGTCCAAGGGTCTTCTGCACCCCAAAGTACAAGTAATGGTACATTCACCTTTGGTAATAGTTCATTTGGACTTGCACCAGGAGGCGCCGTTATAATTGACGCGAACACTTTTTGGGCGCCTGGGTCACACGATGGTTCATATAATAAATCAACTAATTCATCTGTTACAGCATTACGGTCACGGTACACTTGGTACAATGTGCGACGAATTTGAGGCTTTTGACGAACACGGTTAAATACAAATGAACCTGTAATTGGATGATTGACTAACCGATTAAAAGCTGACATGACGATGCGTAACGGTGGGTTTAACTCGTGTGGACGGTGACTTAACCCACCTGCGCTGTTTATTAATACACCACCTGCGGCAATTTCTGGATGTTCAGCCAGTACAGTCAAACCAATAAGGGCGCCAATCGAATTACCAATAAATACTGCTGGTTGCTGAATATGGGCAGCCCAAAAATCTTTAAGTAAATCTACCCACAGTTCTATGTTGTATTGGAGTGGTGGTTTATCTGAACCACCAAATCCTAATAAATCAACAGCAAACACTCTATATCCAGCTTCTGCAAGAACAGGTATGTTTTTTCGCCAGTGACCAATAGAGGCGCCGAACCCGTGAATGAGTACTAGGGGTTTACCCGTACCCATGACTGTGTATTGAACCTTAAACGAACGCCAAGTCCAAAAATGTTTCTCAAACGAGGTTGTTACTGTTTGCTGTTGCGTAATCACTGTTACTATTAATTTTTCTAAACTGCCTCCTCATATTTTAAGTTTTATTGCATAAAAATTAAATCTGCCCAACTCACGATTTTTTTTCTTTTGTCTGTATAATTCTGCCGATGACAATTAAAGTGGCGCCAAAAGCTAAAAATCCTAAATCCCATGCGAGTTGGTTAGGTCCCGGTTTAACGTGGTGGATACCGAGAATTTGGTGGTCGATGATTCCTTCGATAACATCGAACATACCAGCACCTATCAACATTGAACCAAAAAACGTATTCGGCGCCCAAATTACGTCATCATGTTCGCCTGCGCGCCACAGTAAAATTACCCCAGTAAAAGTCATGACAAAATCAAAGGCGTGAAATAAACCGTCCCAAACCATGTTTAAATCAATATTGGCGACTGTAAACAATGGTTTAACATTGCTTAACATATGATGCCACTGCAAAATCTGATGGAGTACAATGCCATCAAAAAACCCGCTAAAACCCAAACCTAGAAAAATTCCAGGTGCAATTAGAGGTTTGGAACTCGAACTTCCTTGTGTCTCCATGAATCTCTTGTCCCATATGGTTCGTTTTTCAAACGATAAGGCTGATTTATATAGATAATCTTCTCTCCAAAGGCAAATATCTATGCAATTGCGTACAGCAGGTGATTATTATTGGTATATGAGATATTTCATTAAATATTTCTTAAATATGTAAATAAAAATCTGTTAAAAAGTTTATACAAAGCTTTTTATTAAAATGACGATATATTTCTACAAGGTTTGTAACCCATACGGTTGTTTTTCTAATTTTTCTCCCCACCCTATCGAAATTGAGGGGACAGTTTGGGCAACAGTAGAGCATTACTACCAAGCGCAGAAGTTTGTTGGTAGTGCAGATGCAGCGATTATTCCAGAGATTTACATAGCACAGACACCTGAGAAAGCAGCAGCACTGGGACGCTGTGAGACTAGGTGTATTCGTTCAGATTGGGATATTGTGAAAACTCAAGTCATGCACAAAGCTGTCTACAAAAAGTTTTTGACCCACATTGATATTCGCGAAGTCCTTTTTAGTACAGGTACACAGTTACTTATAGAAGATTCACCCTGTGATTATTTTTGGGGATGTGGCGCCGATAAAAGTGGTCAGAACCATCTTGGCAAAATTCTGATGCGTGTACGTGGCGAACTGAGAAAGGCACCTATCGTTGACAAAATCCCCCCAACCCCCCTTAGTAAGGGGGGCTAAGAGGGGAGGATTAAAACTGCAAATTTTATGGATAGGCAGGAGCTTTATCAATACCACCAACTCTATCGAGAGGCCAAAAGCGGACTACTGCACGACCAATGATATTTTGACGAGGTACTAAGCCCCAGCAGCGCCCATCATAACTTTGAGCGCGGTTGTCACCAAGTACAAGATATTGACCTGGGAGTATTGTAGTGGGTTTTTGTAAAAATGGCGGATTTGGGCTAGAGACACAAACATCAATTGAAGTTTGCTGGTTGGCGCCAAGATAATTTTCTGCAAGTGGCTTGCCATTAATTAAGACTTTACCGTCTTTAAGTTCTACTTTTTCTCCAGGTAAACCAATTACACGCTTAATAAATGCATCTTGATATTTTTCTCTTTGTAGCTCATCTGTAGGTGAAAATACTACAATATCGCCTCGCTGTGGGTCAGAAAATCTATACTTTAATTTATCAACTATAATTTTGTCAGCTTCCCATTGGTTGGGGGTACCGTGAAGAGTAGGTTCCATTGAACCAGAAGGAATCCAGCGCGCTTCGGCGACGAAAGTCCGAATTCCTAGGGCAAGAACGACGCTTAGTATGACAGTTCTACCTAGTTCACCAATCCAGGAATGGTCAGGTTGTTTGTTAGAGTTATTTTCAGACACTTGATTCTGCATGTAGTTACTTAAATAATAGATTGATACACAGGTGACATACCTGTAAAACAAATAAGGCGATATTTTTTAATCTTAACCATAGATGATGGACATGCAAGTGATGTTATCATTTTGACCTACCCTTATAGGGTAAAGAAAAAATGAACTTTTTTGTCAGATGGTCAAAAAGTGATTGCGATTGAGACAACCAAGTTTAACCTTAAAAATATAATCGTTATTTGCAAGGGAACTTTTGTGTGAGTGCATTTACCTCTATGTCATCTCCAATTAGTTTACTAATTCGCCGTGCAAGCATCATTTTACCTGATGGTACGTACATGGTTGGGGATGTACTAACGCGCGGCGGAATGATCGTCGAAATTGGGCCCGACATTGAAGCCACGAGCGCGACTACGGAAATTGACGCAGAAGGGTTAACTTTGTTGCCTGGGGTTATAGACCCGCAGGTACACTTTCGCGAACCGGGACTCGAACATAAGGAGAACCTGTTTACTGCAAGTTGTGCTTGTGCCAAAGGCGGAGTCACTTCGTTTTTAGAGATGCCGAATACGCGACCTCTAACTACTACTCAGCAAACCCTGGACGACAAGTTACAGCGTGCGTCACAAAAGTGCCTAGTTAATTATGGCTTTTTTATTGGAGCAACGTCCGAAAATTTACCTGATTTGCTTTCGTGTAACCCCACATGCGGAATCAAAATTTTTATGGGGTCAATGCACGGTCAGCTTTTGGTTTCGGAGGAAACTTTACTCGATACAATATTTGCTTCGGGTTCGCGCTTGATTGCGGTTCATGCCGAAGACCAAGCGCGTATTAACCAACGGCGCCAAGAATTTGCTGGTATTACTGACCCAGCAGTTCATTCTCAAATTCAAGATAACCAAGCTGCACTTCTAGCAACCAAACTAGCATTAAAACTATCTAAAAAATATCAGCGGCGGTTACATATTCTGCATATGTCTACAGCAGATGAAGCAGAGTTGTTACGTGAGGATAAACCAAGTTGGGTTACGGCAGAAGTGACACCACAGCATTTGCTCTTAGATACAAGCGCTTATGCAAAAATTGGAACCTTAGCGCAAATGAATCCTCCCCTACGTACATCTCACGACTGTGAAGTACTATGGCAAGCGCTACACGATGGTGTTATTGATTTTATTGCTACTGACCATGCACCTCATACTTTGGAAGAAAAAGCTCAACAGTATCCTAATAGTCCTTCTGGAATGCCTGGAGTTGAGACTTCGCTCTTGCTAATGCTAACCGCAGCAATGCAGGGTAAATGTAGCGTTCATCAAGTCGTTAACTGGATGTCTACTGCTGTAGCCAAGGCTTATAAAATACCAAACAAAGGGGCAATTGCTGTAGGCTATGATGCTGACTTAATACTAGTTGACTTGAAAACATATCGTCCTGTACTGCGCGAAGAACTATTTACGAAGTGCGGATGGAGTCCTTTTGAGGGGTGGAACTTGACGGGATGGGTACAAACTACTATTGTCGGTGGTCAAATCGTTTATCACCAAGGTAAACTTTGTACCTACGTGCGCGGTCAAGCTTTGCAGTTTGGTTAATTAGAAACCAGAAACCCGGTTTCTTCAAGAGAAACCCGGTTTCTTTTACGTAAGTGCCAAACTATGCGTAAATTTTCTTAATTTATAATAATTATCAATATCTAATTTAGTGAAAAACTCGCAGATGAAGCGAGTTTTTTTATATTAACTTAACGTTTCCTTAATATTATCAATATATAGACCTGTGCCATTTGTGGTTTTTACTGACTGATAATTCTACTTATCTAAGTAAGAAATACTTAGAAAATGTTTTTTTATTAAAAACAATAATCAGCATCGAATAGATACTTAAGAAAATAAATTTAAGTAATTATTTTTTGTTACTTTACGGAGAAATACTCAGGTGAAAGGAAAATCTCTATGTAAAGCTGAGAAAAAGTTAAAACATTATCAAACATTAATCAGGGTCAATGATAATAAATAGTTCAAAACAATCTTTAAATTATCTATTTTTTCGGATAGAAGAGATATTTAATGTTAAATGGATACTTGATTATTTGAAATATGAATATATATATTGGCTGAATTGGGCGCCTTTGATATTGACGGTTATCTGGACTACATTCTACCAGTTCAGAAAATTTTTTAAAAACAGTCAAAAAAAATCCGGATTGCACAAGAGGCAGGGTGTAATTGGACTTGATGTATTTAAACTCGAAACTAAATTCAGTTTACATACTCCCTTAATGCCTGTATCTATTTGATTCTGGGAAATAAATATTTGCAAAGTAAAACTATTAATTAAAATCGAGGAAAGAAAAATGATGATATTTTTTGACTGCGAAAGAGGTAGCGGTAGAGTTGATGCAGTAATGTTTTTAAGTGATGATAGAGGTAGCGGCAGAATTGACACTATAGTTGATACTATGATGGGCACCAACTCATAAATAGCCTTCGCTTTCTGCAAATTGACGTAACCTAGGTATACACTGACGCTGGTAAAAACTGCTCAAAGTCGAAACTGTTAATCCGTATTCGTTCGCTAATTCCTTCCAACTAACTTCTGGTGGTAAACGTTTCAAGATTAATACCTGACAATTTACATCGGGTCGTCCTTGAATATAAGTTTGACGCAAGTCTCCTGATATATCAGCTTCTGCCCACAACTGAACATTTTCTAAAATAGGGGGAGCATCAGGAGGTGCAGCAATATTGTCTACAGGGTCATATATATCACTTTTATCACCCGAAGCTAACTGCTGTATGCCCAAAGATGCTTTTCTGATATTGTCTTCTTGTGTTTTTAGGTATAAATCTTGTAACCTATGCTTTAAGTACGCATTCAGCCACGTTACAACCGTTCCCCGGTCAGGGTCATAACCCTCGCAAATATTTCGGCAGAAATATAACCAAGTTTGCTGTAAAGCGTCTTGATAATAAGAAGTATTTTCTCTCCACAGTCTGACGGTAACTAAACGAATAATTTGCGTCAAAACTCTAGCTCTTTGTGGACTTCCGGGTGGATGTCCACAAGCTTCTTCAACTAATCGACGTAATTGTTCCTCCAATCCACTCATGCAATAGTTCAAGCCAAACGATGCTAACTGAGTATTGCTTATGGTCTGCATAAGTAATATTACCCTTGATGGTGATATTACCTGTTTGATGAGCAAAGGGGAAGGCTTTAGTTCTTAAGATTGGTTTTTTTGCTTGATTTTTTGACGAATATCCCGAATATTCCAATTAGTCAGTTTCGCTAGAGTTTGTGCTTCAAGTTCAAAACGTTTGTTTAAACGACGCTTATATTCTCTACCCGCAGCACATTTCGCTTCACCTGTAAAGGAATGCTGAAGGATGTAACGTCCTTGAAAATTTTCTTTATTTGAAGTTTCTTGAAATATCAAGTCTTCAGGAAACTTATCGCGTGTGTAGCGAACATGCAACCGGGTAATGAAAACGTTATTACTTTTATCACCCCAAAATACACCTGCGTCTTTGAGTTCAGAATTACTCAAAGGTTCTGCAGAGCAAGGGTCACAGCTTGCCATGTCCCAAGCATATTCAAGAAATGCGACTTTACGGTCTTCTTTTGTGTAAGAGGTTTGAAACATTGACTTGTAAAAGTCTGCAAATTCTTCTTTCACAAATACTGGAATGTTGACATCACTCGGAACCTTGACCGTTCGATAGTTAGTAACTTCAGCTTGTCCTTGTGGAGAAAGTATATACACTATCAAATCTTGTTCCAAGAGAGCGTTCATCATCCCCAAACGAATTGGCAGCATGAATTTGGGAGAAGTGTAAGATATTTGCAGGGGACGTAAATATTGATAACCACTTTCTTCAAACTTATCAAGATTTACCTTCGCGACAAAGAACTTCATTTTTTGGCGAATGTAAGGTTTAAGTAATGAAGAAGCTTCTCGTGGAATTTTATAACCGTTACGGTTGAGCCAAGTTTGTAAACCCCCTGATTCTTTGGCGCCAAGAATGAGAATATCGTACTCACCCACACTATACCGCGCTTCCACCGTCACACCTAAATCCCCACCGCGCGCGCTACGATTAGATGGTAGATTAGGTCTAGGTAAAGGCATTGGTAGAGCGCTTTCTCTAGCATAGCTTTGCTCACATGGGTCAGGGTCAAAATATTCAACTAAACGGGGAGCGCTAAAAGCATCCAAACGTTCGATAATTTTTGGCTTACCAACAATTACCTGTTCTTTTTGCAACACGGTTGGTACAGGAACAACCATTGCAAAATCTTTGACTTCACCTTGAAAGTCATTTGCCATTGTTAACACAGTCTTTTTATCGTCTCGCGCAATGACTACCTGTGATGCTTTGTTATATAGTTTGGTATCAGCTTTAGCTACGTAAAAACCGCAAAAAGCCCAAGCAGCAGGTGTAAAGCATAATAGTGCAATACACAAAACAAATAGCGTCATCAAAAATTTTAATTTCATAACTAATAAGTAATGAGTGCTGAGTGCTGAGTGCTGAGTGCTGAGTACTGAGTAAAGAATGTCGTATTCTACTCAGCACTCAGCACTTTCTACTTTCCACTTAAAAGAATGTCCTTGAAACAAAGTATCAAACCATACTGTGGTGGGAGCGAGAGCAAATAACGCCCAAAAAACAGCGGTAGATAAATAAAAGTAGTTGCGTAAAATAAAAGTAAGTGCGGCAATACATAATGCCCAAGTAACTCTGCCAATGGCGGTATTGGGTATTGAGCGAGGGTCTGTCACCATGAATAAAGCAAACAATAATAAAGACCCACTCATTAAACGATGCCAGAATACATCCCAAGTCCATTCAAGCCAAAAATTGCGAACAGCTTCAAGTAAACTATAGGCGCCTAAAAATGCAGCAGTAGTATCCCAACGACCAACACGCTTGAGAACCATACCTCCACATCCAGCAAAAATTATTGCATACCACCAATCTTCGCCCCACTGTCCAGGTGACACCCAAGCATCATTCGTAAATACTAAAGCTGTAATAATGCCAAAGTTTGCCGGGTTGAAAAAGTGTTTATCACCGACTTTAAATACAAATTTACTTGCAATAGCACAAGTTGCTGCAAGTGCCATCGTTGTCCAATGGTCTACACGCAACAGCAAACTAAGTCCTAAAGAAGTAATTAATGCACTTTTTAGCGATTTTCCTATGGGTGATTCCTTACTGAGAAAAAAAGACATTAATAATTGTGTAATTAAGCACGTGCCAATAGCTACACAAATAACTTCAGGTCTTAACGTCCAATCTCTGGCGCCTATTCCCAGTATTAGAAATGAACACAGGAATAGAATTTGATAATCACGAGGGTCTTTAAAGTAAATTGCTAGCCACTTCACAATATACAAGCCATGTAGTTGTTTTAATCTACATGGCTTGCATTCAAAATTACTTATCCGTTACAGATTTTGTTACAACTAGCTGTTTAATTACCTGCTCTTTCCAAGTACTTACGCACACCGTCGCTCATTTGGATCAAGCTTGGTTTTATTTTGGCAGCTAGAAAATCTTCGACGACACGGGCTATTTGACCTGTAAGAAATGCAGGCGCCCCATGAATTTGATTCGGGTCTATTTTCAGTTCGCCTCGACTTTGAATAATAGTTGCATCGCCATCTTCAATAAAAGTATTTTTGCCTATACACGAGACGGCTTCAGTAAAAGCCCGCGTTTCTAGGCGCCAATCTAGTGTAAATTTAGATTCATCCCAGACATCGTGTTCATACCAAGACAGCATATCCTCACTTAGTAATGCTCTTGCTGCCAATGGAATTTCGCCACCACCATGCCACTCGTTGACTATATATATAATGTTATCTGCTTCACGTCGGGACTTGACGTTAATAGTGCGAATATCTGGCACATAACGAACTAATTCGGTTATTTTGTCCCGGTAGGTAGTATATACAATTTGGCGTGGAAAGGGAACTCGGTTATCGGTCGAAATTTTCATCGGTGACAAATTAATAGTATAAACAGCCAGATAAATAACAATTAACCATTAACGAGAAACAATTAACAACTAACCGTTGAGAATATTTAGATTTTGCTACGGTAGTATATTTATCCAATTGCGATTATCGCATTATTTATATGCGTAAATTGCAAGTACACAGCACAATTGGCTTGAAACGAAATCAAAACACTTGTACATAATGCCATAATGATGAGACTCATGGGTTTATTTACTTACGCACAAATGCAGAAAAGCAGCGGAGAGCGATTTATCGTCCCAGCACGCCTTTCTGCAATTTTATTACGTGTATCAAAAGCATTTTTTAAATTCTGTAGACCAGAAAACAATGCTGCTCAACCCTAAGCAGACGATTAAATCGGTAGCCGAGAGTGGTGTAGTTGAGAAGATTCGCGCGAATTCGGGAACGTAAATTATTACTAGCTGCATAAACAGCGTGAGTGTAACTGCCATTAATAGGGGTTTGTTTGAAAATAATCCAATTTTGAACAGCGATTCACGTTCGGCACGAGTTGCTAAAGCATTCCCCATTTGAGACAGAGTGAGAACTGTAAGCAACATAGTCTGCCAGTTGGCGGCGCCACTTTTAAAGTAAATATAACCAGTGGCTAAAGATACAGTTCCCAACAATAATCCTGTCCAAAGAATATCTTTGCCCATACCTCGACTAAAAATATTTTCATCATGTGGGTATGGGGAACGATTCATTATATTACGTTCGGGTGGTTCCAGACTCAAAGCCAAAGCAGGTAATCCATCGGTAGCAAGGTTAATCCAAAGTATTTGCATTGGTAGTAAAGGTAATGGCATTCCCAAAAACGGAGCAATCAACATTACCAAAAGTTCACCAATATTACTACTTAACAGGTACTTGATAAACTTACGAATATTATCGTATATTACTCGTCCTTGCTTCACTGCTGCTACAATACTGGCGAAATTATCATCTAGTAACACAATATCAGCAGCTTCTTTAGCAACATCAGTACCGCGTAATCCCATCGCTATCCCAATATCTGCTGTATGGAATGTCGGAACATCATCAATTCCATTACCTGTTATAGCAACAACATGTCGGCGCCGCTTTAAAGATTCAACAATTGCTAGCTTTTCTGTAGGTGATACACTTGCATAAACTGATACCTTTTTTAGTCTATATGTTGATTTATTTTTTAATAAATCATTGAATTGGCTACCAGTAACAACGCGCGCTTTTGTATTAATATTTACTCGTTTCGCGATATGAACAGCTCTGAGGGGATGTTCGGGTGTAATCATAATCGGACGAATACCCGCACGCTTGCAATTTACAACAGCACTCCTAACTTCTGGAGGTGCGGAGTTATTCATTCCTGTTTTACCAGAACCAATTACTGTCACAAAACCAAGTGTTTCAACACAAGAGAGATTACGAACTAGAATACGTCGTTTGAGTAGAGAACGGGCGCCGAGAGCAAGAGCAATTGCAACGGCAGCAGGTAAACCTTCAGGTAAAGCAGCGACAACTAAAGTAATTGCAGTCAAAAACATTAATTTTGGGTCTTCACCTCGCAGCAGTCCGAAAGCGAGAATAACTCCCACAACCGAAAAAACAACTATAGTTAATACTCGTCCCAGTTTTTCTAAACGAAGTTGAAGCGAAGTAGGGCTAGTTGCAGTAGTGTGATTAGTAATGCATCCAAACTTTGTGTTTACTCCGGTTTCGGTGACAATAGCTTTAGCTTGTCCAGATATAACTACTGAACTTTTATAAATCGAGCTTGTAGAGATAACATCTGCACTTTCTTCGACTCTGAAATTTTGGCTTTCTAATACTTGACAATCAGCAGGTACAATATCCTCAGTTTCAAGATAAATAATATCTCCTGGTACCAAGTGCAAGGCAGAGATTTTCTGAATATAACCATCACGAAGTACCTTAACATCGGGTAATGATAGTTTTTTGAGAGTTATAATTGCTTTTTGTGCGCGATACTCTTGAGTAAATCCCAAGCAACAAATCAGCACAATCATCGCGATAATTCCTACCGCTTCTTTATAATCTCCAAAAATCGGGGTAATTACAGCAGATAAAATAAGTACAATTACTAACGTTGCGCTAATCTGCTGCCAAAGAATTTGCTTTACTGAACGCAGTTGTTCAACTTGTTCGTTGTTTCCATATTTTTTGAGCCGCAAGTTTGCTTCACTAGTTGTTAATCCATCAAATGCATTACTGTGAAGTTTTTGCAATATTTGTGTTGTATCCTCGCACAAATTGCTCATAGCACACCCCCTCTTTAAGTGAAATAATTAGCGGTATCAAATATGACTATTTTGGCAATGTCAGTATGAACCCATGATTTATGGCATCATGTATATGTCCACTATTTTAAGAACGGGCAAGGATGCCCATTCCACAATATAGAGAATTTAATTTTTGGAAGTTTTTTATTTAATGAAATTATGCTGGTGATATTTTCAAGGTCAGGCATAATTTTAAGTGTTGCCATGAGTTCTACCCCCTTGAACTGTGAAATCTTAGTTTAACACCAATAAGAGAAAAAACTTATTTTTAATTATGTAAATTTTTTTGCAGGTGGTGAAAACATAAGCGAGCTATAGGTTTACCTTTTTAGAAGTGGAACCATATCGAGTTCTTCCCAAGGTAAGTTTTTTAAATCGTCTCTACCAACGTGACCGTAAGCAGCAAGTTTACGATAAAATCCGCCATCGGTAATGGCAGGTAGTGCGCGTAAATTAAATTTACGAATAATGCCACCCAAGCGGAAGTCAAAGTGTTCTTCTAAAATAGCAGCAATATCAGCATCGGGAATGGCGCCTGTTCCAAAGGTTTCGACTTGAATACTAACAGGACGCGCGAGTCCCATTGAGTAGGTAACTTGCACCTCACACTCCGAAGCAAGTTGAGCAGCAACGATATTTTTTGCAGCGTAACGAGCAGCGTATGCACCCACTCTATCAATACGAGTAGGGTCTTTACCACTTAATGCGGCGCCGCTATGGCGTGAATATTCACCATAAGTGTCAATAGCGTTTTTGCGACCAGTTAAACCAGAATGTACTGATGGTCCACCAATAGCGAAAGACTGATCACAGTCAATGAAAATACGAGTATTATTATCGGGTTTAATAACTTCGTCTTTAAAAACGTAATCAATGACAGCTTCTTTAATCTCTTGCTGTGCGACGATTGAGGCGTTTTGCTGGTTTTGACTAGCTAAAATTGAGATACTGTGGATGCGGTGAGGTTTACGATTACTATATTCAACTCCCACTTGAGTTTTACCATCAGGGGCAATATAGGATAATATCTTTTCTTGACGTACTGCCGTTAATCGACGTGCTAAATTATGCGCTAACCAAATCGGTAAAGGCATAAAAGTTAGAGTTTGATTACAAGCAAATCCAAATACCGTAACCTGGTCTTTCACAGGTATTAAATCTAACTCTTCATCAGATAATTGTCGCGCGTCCCAATACCGATAGCCACTATAAGGTAACTCTTTCAAACTCGTAATAATACTGCAAGTGTTAGCATTAAAATCAGGGTCATTGTAACCAACTTGTTTAATTACTTGTCGAGCTATCTTAGTAAAATCAACAACAGCATCCGACTCAAATCGAGCAGCAATAAATACAATAGCCGTAGCTACAGCACACTCAGCAACAACTCTTGAATAAGGGTCGCGTTGCAAAAACTTATCAACAATTGCATCACTAATTTGGTCACAAAGCTTATCCGGGTGTCCTTCAGTAACAGACTCGGAACTAAACATAAAATCTTTTTTCATTTTTATTATCTAAGAACATGCGCCACGAAAAAACCCACTCGTAATAAGCACTTCAGTGCTTAACCATAAACACACTACCAGAAGATTTCCTCGCAACCGCTGCCTCCCACCCAATACCTTCCAAAAACTTCTCACCATCGCCAGTTTCCACCACATCAACTCCCCACTCCCCAGGTTGCAAAGAATCTGGTGAACTGCTCATAGCAGGAGTAACTTTGATACCACCTAAAATCAAAGTATCAGGTAATTTTACATCTTTAACCTGACTACGACGTAAACTCACCAAAGCTTGAGCGCAAAGTTCGCCCATTTGTGCAGGAGAATAACTTTCGGTATCAAACAACACTTCAACAATCCAATGAGGATTATTTACCAAACGACATTTAGCTACGGCGCCTAACCCATCAGTAAACACCTGTGCAAATGCATCGCGACTCAATGGGGGAATAACCGAATCAGAAATATCATAGTTGTGAGACAGTAGCATTCGTCCTTGAGTAGCCATTAACCTTACCTTAAACTATCAACATTGTCTAAAATAACATTCCGTGTACTCGCACGCACGATTCGGTTTATAGCATTATCAAGTGCTGCCAATTACTAGTAAAATCAGGGTTAGAGAGAGGAAAATTAAAGCATGGTAGCAGCTCAGACAAAATTTGATGTTGCAGCACTCGAAGCTGAGTACAGTCAAAAATCACCACGGGAAATACTCAAATTTGCCCTTGAAAGTTTCGATAATATCGCGATATCTTTCAGCGGCGCCGAGGATGTGGTACTAATTGATATTGCGTCAAAAATCACAAAAGATTTCCGTGTATTTACTTTAGACACCGCGCGTCTACATCCAGAAACGTATCAATTTTTGGAGGAAGTTCGGAAGCATTACGGCATAAAAATAGAAGTTATGTTCCCAGATGCCGCCGAAGTGCAAGCAATGGTTGAAGAGAAGGGAATGTTCAGCTTTTATCAAGACGGTCACAAAGAATGCTGCGGTATACGCAAAGTCAGACCCCTACGTCGTAAACTCAACACCCTTGATGCATGGATAACAGGTCAGCGTAAAGACCAAAGTCCTGGTACTCGCAATGGTATACCTGTTATAGAAAAAGATGGCGCCTTTTCAACCCCAGACCATGAGTTAATCAAATTCAACCCCCTAGCAAACTGGTCATCAGCCCAAGTGTGGGAATATATCCGCGCACTAGGAGTACCTTACAATAAACTCCACGAACGCGGGTTTATTAGTATTGGTTGTGAACCCTGCACAAGAGCAGTATTACCTAACCAACACGAACGCGAAGGTCGCTGGTGGTGGGAAGAAGCTACTCAAAAAGAATGCGGTCTACACTCTACCAACGTCAAAAACCCCTAAATTTGCAACGGATGCAACGGATGTAACGGATAATTGATTTTTGTAATTAGGCGCCTTTTGTCTGGTGTGTTACGGTTAGCAAGGATTTGAGATTTAGGAAACTGCTAATTAACCGTAGCGCACCATCCAAATTGGCGCCTACAAAGCATAGATTTTAAATTAAATGTAGTAAGAATAACTATTTATCCAAAAAAAGTATCAAATACCTACAATTAATTAGATAAATATTAAATTTATTTGTGTATATTTACGCTTGTGTGGTATAAGGTTTATACGCAGGCTAACAGGCTTGTCAAAATTAGTGCATTTAATTAAGACTGCAAAGTTAGTAATTGTTAAAATTGTTAAACTTGAGACTTGATAAATTATTTTAATTATGGGTGTTACATAAATTTGAGTAGGTTTATTGAATATTTAAACTTTGTTAACAGTTTTATTTAATTGAATATTGGAATTAATTTTTATGAATAAGTCTTGTTCTATCTTTTTTCATGAAGGTTGGCTTTGTATTGCGCCTTCAATAATTAATTTAGCAACAATTTTGGCAAATATTGGCTATAATGTTATCATCTATACAAGAAAAAATCCAGATTATAATCTTACTTGTAACTTAGGTGAAAATATTAAAGTAATTTACTTAGAAAAGCCAAATTTCATAGCTTTTCTTATTAGCAAACTCAAAATAATAAAATTAGGCTCATTAAATAATTTAGTAGATTTGATAGCGTTTGGTATTCAAATTTTGATTGGCAATTTTAAGCAGAAAGAATATTCAAATCGACATATATCTATAGGTATTGATACCAGTGGTTCAATAATCGCTTGGATTGAATCTATCATACTAAAAAGTAAGCTAGTTTATCTTTCACTTGAATTAACCATTGGGCACCAATTTAATAAACTTGATAAATTGAGACTATTTTTAGAGCGTTTATCTTTTAAAAATTCTTGTTGTGTATTAATTCAAGATGAAGATAGATTTGAATATCTTTGTACTCAAAATAAATATAAGCATCATCAGGTTTTTTATTTACCAAATACAGTTAACTTTAGCATTAACGCATATGATGAGCCTGAGAGAAACTATTTTAGAGAGAAACTGAAAATAAATCAAGAAGATTATAAATACTTAGTTATCCAAGCAGGAATGATATGTGATGCCGTTTTTTCTAAGGAATTAGCAATTGCTTTTAATAATGTAAATAATGGATGTGCGTTAATTTATCATGATGCACGAAAGAGAGATTGGGATGAACCCTATATTCAGTCATTAATAAATACAAACTCAACTAACCTATTTTTATCTTTAAACCCATTACCATATGAGGAAGTATACAAGGTTTTTAATGCAACTACTATTGGTGTAGCCTTTTATAAAGAAATCGATGAAAACTTTTCTAATATTGCTAAGGCATCGGGTAAATTATCTGCTTATTTACAGTATGGTAAACCTGTACTTATAAACAATTTAGAATCTTTGGTTAATTTAAATAATCAGTATAAATTTGGAAAGAATATTCATGATATTTCTTGCTCAACTGAAATAAATGAAGCGTTAGAAGATATTTTGAATAATTATGATTATTATAGTAAAAATGCCAGATATTGTTTTGAAAAAGAGTTTATGTTAGACACTAAAATTGAACCTTTTTTAAAATTTATTAATGCTTTGTAGCTTGGTTTATCTTGCTTTTATTTATACAACCATGTCAAATACAGTAGTTCAGATAGACAGAAAGTTATTTGGCTATATATCAAGGTGCAGAATGTGACTTTATAATTGTAAATTTTCCTTGGAAATAGATAAAATAGTTGTTAATTTGTCAACTTTATTAGAATCTTTATAATTATTTTCTTTGAACTTAATCTCACGAAAAAAATACTGTATTAAGATATATTATATAATTTGTTTTCAGTACAAATCAAGTCATAAAATTCAAAGAAATGGTTGAACAAATTTTCTGCCAAAATCAACTAATTGCCATAATTGTTTCTCGACAATTTAATAAGCCAGGAACTCATTTTTTTACACCTAATGAGCTTTCGCAACAGCTAGCTTATATGCACCATCCTACTGGAAAAATAATTCAACCCCATGTTCATAATCTTGTACTGCGCCAAGTACAATACACTCAAGAAGTTTTGTTTATAAAATCAGGTATCCTGCGCGTAGACTTCTACGACAATCAACAGCATTACCTAGAAAGTCGAGTTTTGGAGGCTGGTGATATCATTCTTTTAGTTACTGGTGGGCATGGATTTGAGGTTATTGAAGAGGTGGAAATGGTTGAGGTTAAGCAAGGTCCTTACGTAGGTGAACAGGATAAAACTCAATTTATTGGTGTTAATTCTTGTGAAGTCGAGCTACTTGAGTACAGTCGTTTATGAAACCAATTCCAGTAAATGAAATACTACTAGACGGTAACGAGAAAAAATACTTACTTGAATGTATCGAGACTGGCTGGATTTCTTCAGAAGGTCCGTTTGTTAAACAGTTTGAAGAACAGTTTGCCGCGCGCGTGGGACGTAGATACGGCATTGCTGTTAGTAATGGCTCTGTTGCTCTTGATACCGCAATCGCCGCTTTGGGAATTGGTGCTGGTTCGGAGGTGATTCTCCCAACATTTACAATAATTTCCTGTGCAGCTGCAATTGTTCGTGCAGGCGCCATTCCAGTGGTGGTAGATTCTGAACCTCACACTTGGAATATGAATATTAGTCAAATAGAGGAAAAAATTACACCCAGAACCAAAGCCATCATGGTTGTTCATATTTACGGACTACCTGTAGATATGGCGCCGATATTAGCTTTAGCCTCTAAGTATGGATTGCAAATAATTGAAGATGCAGCCGAAATGCATGGTCAAACCTATAAAGGTGTTCCCTGTGGAAGTTTTGGCGCCATTAGTACTTTCAGTTTCTATCCCAACAAGCATGTTACTACAGGCGAGGGGGGAATGCTGGTAACGGATGATGAAGAGTTAGCCGCTCGCTGTCGTAGCTTACGCAATTTATGCTTTCAGCCCCAAAAACGTTTTGTTCATGAAGAACTGGGTTGGAATTTTCGGATGACTAATTTACAAGCTGCTCTTGGAGTTGCACAATTAGAACGACTTGCGGAATTCGTTGCTCGTAAACGTTCTATCGGGCAACGGTACACAGAACTTTTAAAAGATATTTCCTGCCTAGATTTGCCGATTGCAAAAACCGATTATGCCGAAAATATTTACTGGGTGTATGGTGTCGTTTTAAAAGATGAAGTTTCCTTTGACGCAGAGGAAGCAATGCAACGTTTAGCTACTTATAAAATTGGGACTCGCCCTTTTTTCTGGTGTACGCACGAACAGCCCGTGTTTCAAAAAATGGGTTTGTTTAATAATGTATATTGCCCTGTTGCTGAAAGAATCGCGCGTCGCGGCTTTTATATTCCTAGCGGAATGGCAATTAAAAGTGAACAAATCGAACAAGTTGCAATAACCATTGGAGAAATTTTTTCATGAAGAATATTATTAAGCAAATCCCATTTGTTAACCGTTCTTATCAGTTTTATAAAGAAAAACAATATAAGTCTCAGTTCGCGACTAATTACTACGGATGTTTTTGGGGAGTATTTAACACATTTGAGGAAGCCATACAAGCGGCGCCTAAAACTAAAAGTATTGGATATGATAATGAGGAACTAGCCCAAGAATACCAACAAATGTTAGAAAATAACAACTGGGAAAATCAAGGTGATAGCATTTTTTTATATGATTATCCAGTATTATTTTGGTTGAACTTAATTATTAATTCAAACAGTACAAACGTTTTTGATTTTGGGGGTAACGTAGGAGTTCATTATTACAGCTATAGAAAATACTTAGAGCAATCAAAAAAAATTACGAGCAACACAAATTTCAAATGGACAGTTTGTGATTTACCAGAAATAATTAAGGCTGGTAAAAAAATTGCGGAAAAGCGTGAGGTGAAATATTTAGACTTTACTAGTAAATTTGAAGATATTGTAAATAAAGAAATATTTATTGGTGGTGGAGTAATTCAATATGTAGAAAATTTTCCAGAAAAGCTATTATCTAATTACAAACCTCAACATTTATTAATCAATCGTATACCGCTGTATGATGGTCAGCAATTTGTTAGTTTACAAAATGGTGGAAAAGTTTTTTATCCGCAGTATATTTTTAATAAAACCGAATTTATTGATGGATTAACAAATATTGGTTACGAACTAATTGATATTTGGGGAGGTACTGGCAGTTGCTACATTCCTTTCCATCCAGAAAAATCAGTTAACAGCTACTCTGGATTATACTTTAGGTTGAGGAATTAATTATGACAATATTTAGTAACTATGCTCGCTATTACAATTTAATTTACCGTGATAAAGACTACGTAGGAGAAGCCAAATTTATCCATCGATTAATTCAAACTTATGCACCAAATGCAAAAAGCATCCTAGAACTAGGATGTGGTCAAGGGAAGCACGCTTTTGCTCTAGCTGGTGATGGATACCAAATTCACGGTGTAGACTTAAGCCAAGAAATGCTGCAAAAAGCTAACAATTCTCTCGCGTCACTGAATAATGATTTAGCTTCCCGGCTAAAGTTTTCACATGGAGATATTCGTCAAATCAGACTTAATCAAACTTTTGATGTTATTCTCTCACTCTTTCATGTTATTAGTTACCAAACAACAAATGAAGATTTACTCTTTTCTTTTGCAACTGTTAAGAAACACTTAAATCCAGGTGGTATTTTAATATTTGATGTTTGGTACGGGCCTGCTGTACTAACTCAACTGCCTACAACTAGGGTTAAACGTATAGAAGACGAAAAAATCCAAGTAATACGAATTGCAGAACCAGTAACTTATCCAAATAAAAATCTAGTAGATGTTAATTATCAAGTCTTTATCAAAGATAAAATTACTGGAACTGTTGAAGAATTGCAGGAAACCCATAAAATGCGCTATTTATTTGAGCCAGAAATTGAATTTTTATGTCGTGCAAATCAATTGGCACCTATCGAAAGCTCCGAATGGATGACGGGCAATAAACCTGGTTTAAATACTTGGGGTGTTTATTTTGTTGTACGAAATTAAGCTAAGTTTGTATGGTGGGCAATGCCCACCTTACGAGAATAACCTGAGAGAAGCTCAAAGTTGAATTGGTTTTAATCCTTTGCCTGGGTCTTTGGGTAAATTAATGCTGGGTTCGGCATAATATTGAGTGGAGGTAGGACTGGTAGCAGGGGGTAAAGCAGGGATCGGTTCTTGAATTTCCTGTAGTGGTACAGAAGAAAGTAGAGGAACACCTACCCATGACTCTAATTCTTTACCGTATTTTCTCAACAACAACTCTACTACGTGGCGATGAGTAAGACCCGTAATTTCAGAGAGTCGCTCGACTATATCTACACTTTCACCTCGGATAGTAACCTGCTTCTTTTTTTTCTTGCTCATAACAGCATACCCAATACACCGCTAATATCAGGTTGGTCAGCAATTTTGAATCTTCCTTCGGTTTGCTCTTGTAGACTTGTTGCCAAATGAGCAGAACCACCTATTATCAACACCTCTCCTAACTCTGGCAACCAAGATGCCCAACTAATTTTAAGCTTATTACGAATGCCAGAAAGCCATTGAGAAACATATGTGGGGAATCTGTCGGCAAAACTAATTCCTGTGGTGCCATAAATTAGAGAACCATCAGCAATACCATCCATAATTAAACTTAAACTAGGAGTCATATCCTGTGCAATTAATGCCGGATGTCTTGCTATCATTTGCGCGAGTTTATAGGTTCCTTCAACTATGACTCTAGATTCTCGAATCAAAGTACCGTTTTTTGTATAGAGTTGCCCAATTCCAGTTTTGCCACCTAAATCTAAAATGCCGTTAACCCTGGCATAATTAAATAATCTATTTGCCAAAGCGTATTTATATGCTCCCAAAGTTTCGGGTTGAACTTCCACCTCCCGAACTTCTATATTCAACGATTGATTATTACGAATAATATGGTGATTCCCAATTAATCCCTGAATCAAAACCTCAACTTTATCTGCTTGCAAATCGTTAGGCAGAGAACAAACAAGGCGGTTTACGGTTAAATGACTTACACCTGGTTGCGGGTCAATCATTGCTAAAACCAACTTCGGCGCCAAAAATGCCTTTTCTGATTCGTAAGTCGGCATTCCTCCTAAATCTTGAGCCACCGTTCCCACTGCCCAACTATTATCTACTAAGGCAGAATTATCTCCTCGTAAGTAAGTGATAATAGCTGAGTTTTCATCTGGTTTGGGTGTATCCCATTGTTCTAAGTCTTTGTGCCACGATGAAAAAACTTTTACTATTCCTTCTCCTGTACAATATTTGATTAATCTATTTCCAACATCAACAGCTACCTGCACTCCAGATTTTTGGGTTTGTTGCTCGGTCTGTAGATGAATTAATTGTGAATGTTTATACAAATTAGACATAGGTTTTTTGGTAGCACCTGTGCGCGATAGTTAATTTCCACAACAATTTACCCTGAACTTCGGGATCAATTTTTTCAATCACCCATAAATCAAGGGAGCAATTTGTTATAGAGTTGATACAAAACTAAAATTATTGGTTCTTTACCAGAGCCGTTTTATAGCATAGCAGAGCGGTTTTACTATTTCTTGTTATCTAACACACACTAAGTAATAGTTATAATTACGGCGCCTTCATAAGAAGATGTTTTATTTAAAACTTACCAGCCCTCATAATCTATTGTAGGCGCCACCAATTGCTCCATAATAAGCACAGGGTTCACCACGTTTTAAACTTGAGTTAATTGCTTTGATTGCAAATTTGCTTAATTTTCCTGTTTCTAGTTGCTGTTTAGCAATTCGTTCTTCTAATTGTTGGCGCCAATGATGTATTTTTTTAAGTTGTGTAACGCTGGCTTTAAAGATAAGTTGATTTGATTCCGACATAACTTGTTGTAATATAATTATTTACACACACATTATATTTTAAGTATTAATGGCACAACCTGTAGCAATCGATTTGTTCGCTGGAGCGGGGGGTTTCGGTTTAGGCTTTAAAATGGCAGGGTTTTCTGTTCCGGTTTCGCTGGAAGTTGACGCTTGGGCTTGTGATACATTGCGTTATAACCATCTAAATATGGTAGTTCTTCAAGAAGATATACGCAATTTTAATACCTTAAGTAGTGTTACAAAAATTTACTCTTCTAAGCCTGATATTATTATTGGCGGTTCACCGTGTCAAGGTTTTAGTATTGCTGGGCCAGCAGTAAAAGACCCAAAAGACCCAAGAAATAGTTTGTTCCAAAACTTTGCTCAATGGATTACCTTTTTAGAACCCAAAGCATTTGTAATGGAAAACGTCAAGGGTTTACTTACACGCAGAAGTGCAGAAGGCGAAAAAGTTATAGACATTATTAAAAAAACATTCACTGAACTAGGTTATTTTGTAGAAGTGTGGTTATTAAATGCCGCAGAGTATGGAATACCACAAATTCGCGAGCGTGTTTTTATCGTAGGCAATAAAATAGGGAAAGAATTAAAACCTCCTCGTAAAACGCATTCATTAGAGTTGGTTAATAAAAAAACTATTCAATTATCTGTATTTGACACCGTAAATTTATTACCAGCGACTACTTTGTGGGATGCAATATCTGATTTACCACTGCTTGAAGCGCGCGAAGGTTTAGAAGAGCAAACTTTTACAGCAGAACCTCAAAACGAATATCAACACTGGATAAGAAATTATAGCAAAACGCTTTACAATCATGTAGCGATGGAGCATTCAGAAAGATTAGTTGAACGCTTTAAACATATCAAATGGGGCGAGTCTAGTTCAAATGTTCCAGAAGAACATGGAGCTAGGCGCCGTAGTGGTAATGGAGATCTATCAGGGATAAGCTATGACCAAAATAATCGGCGCCTACATCCATATAAACCATCACGCAAAAAAATACTGACCGAGAATATAGGTATGAGCAAGACTATGTAAAAAATCCAGTTAATGTGGCTGTGGTTAAACATCTTTTTTATAAAGTTAGGAAACACTTAACTACTGATTGGAGTGAGGGTATTGAGCAAGGAATAAAACGCGGCTGGCTCATTGATGAGTAAATGTATACTATAGCATTTCCCGCTTTGATGAAGTATATAAAGGCGGGCAAGGATGCCCGCTCCACAATAACTTTACTAATTTGATTTGTACCTAACTTGACTAAGGGTTTGAAAAATCTACAAACAGGCAGTGACGCACCTTACATTTCCAATATAAAGCTTTCTCGGAGGTGAAAGTTAGGTTCGGCACCTTTATGACTCAATGCCCAGTAACTAACATCACCATTTGTGCTTTTTATGACAGTTGTAATTGCTACCTCAATTTGTTGCGCTATAGAAATAATTTTAGTTAAGTCTATATCAAGTGCTAAGTCAAAAGAATCGGGATTATGCTTTACGTTAAATGGGAGTGTTGTAAAAGCAGTTTCTTCTTGCATTCCTTGACGGTAGTTATCAAAGCGGTAGGTGTTCCAGTGTCCAGCAGGAGAAAGATTAAATTCCCAGTAACCAGGAGAATTTTCGGCGCCTAGAAAAAACTCAAAGCACGTGTCAAGCCAAAGTTCGTTTTTACGTTGGGGTGTTTCAGGTGATGCAATATCAACTTGTTGGATATCGCCAAGAAGGTTATAGCTGATAGTAAGTAAATTCTCGTTTCTAGCTATGTTACCTGTAATTTTCAGATTGGATGGCGCCTGTGTGGATGGAAAAGGCTGTAAAGAAAAAGTCTGTGCCATTATTTCACATCTTGAATAATTTTATTAATCGTTGCTTGTTGTGCTTCGATGCTTTCGGTGAGTTTAAATTGTACGAGCGCGCGGGCTAAGTTATGTTCTGGATGTTTGACTTTGAAGTAAAAATTGCCTGCTAAATAGTCGGCAAAGAATCTTAACCCTAACTCGAATGCTATCAAACGGATGGCATCGTACATATATATATAGTCATTCTCGGTCAGAAATTCTTTTGCTACTGCTAGATACCCTTGGAGAATTTCTTTACATATATCAGTATCAAAAGTAACGCTTTGCCAATTTTCGGTTTCTTCACCCGCAGGGTTACAGCCAGACCGCAAACAGTCACCAATGTCATAATGTACTAATCCTGGTTTGACTGTATCAAGGTCAATAACACTTACTGCTTTTTTAGTACTAGTATCGAACATGACATTATTTATTTTCGGGTCGCCATGCATCAAACGTAGTGGTAGCTGACCCGAAGTTTTGGCATTTTCTAATATAGGCGCCAGTGAATAATGTTTTTCGACAAATTCTAGGCAATAATTGACTTCGGGAGTTAATTGTGGAGTTACTGTAGCTAAAACTTCGTTATAGTGTTCTAAATAAAGTGGGGTAATATGAAACCCTTTGAGAGTATCAGCAAGTTTTTGTGGTGACAGGTCGCTAATAAGGTTATGGAACATACCCAAAGCGTAACCAATTTCTCTAGCTTGCTCCCCAGAGTGCATAATGTCGAAAGACTCGGAAGCTTCGATAAAACTAATCGCGCGCCAAAATGAACCATTGGCATCAGTATAATAATCTTGAATATCTTTGCTTGGTAACACATTTGGTACTTCCCAACGACGATTTAAGGGAGTATTTTGTAACCGCTTGCTAACATGCTCTGTAAAAGTACGCATATTTTGCATAACAAGCTGAGGTTGACGAAACACTTGTGTATTGATGCGTTGTAAAACAAAGTTCTGTTGTGTTGATACCTTGACCAAAAAAGTATCATTTATATTGCCACTGCCAAATGGTTGAACGTCTACAACTTTGCCCGTTTGGGTAAATTGGTCAGCAATTGCAGTTAAATTATCTGTTTTAATATTACCTGTCATGTCCACGCGACTCCCCTTGTCATGAAAGACATAGTAGCGCAATTGCTGCATCAAGGTCTGTATCAAGGTGCTATAAGAGTTGTTTTTTCTTACAACAAGACTCTGCTTAAGTCTAAACTAATAGGTTCAAACCCAGGAATTAATATACTTTAGTGAGGTAGGTAAACTTGAATTGACAGATAATTATATTTACTCTGAGCGTTTTGATATGGGTTTTGATAGCACTGTAACTGGCGCCCGTTTAAGTTTACTTTCCTTCAATTTATATGTTTTTTGTATGTTTTTGATATCATCAATATTTTTAGCTTCGCTAATTTCTAACTCTGATACCATTTTTTCAGCTTTATTATTTATATTCTTAGTTTCATATATATGAATTTCATTAACAATATACATAAAGCCAAATAATAACATTGAGCCTAATGCGCCAAACCAAAGGCGTTTATTATATAATGATTTTGACAATTGATTTTCTTGACTAGACCTTTCTGATAGAAAATTTTGCTCCTCTTTTTTCTGTACTAGATTATTATTGCTATTATAAGTCCAATTTACTCTTCTTTGTAATTTTTCTAATGATTGATTTAAACAGGAATATTCATGACGAATTGTATAGTAACTTTTCGTTTGATTACAGGAAACAAAGAATAATCTGATTTCACCATTGCCATTATTCTTCAAAGCGATTTCATCTACGGTTTGATAAAATTTTAAGATATTCTCAGTAGGCTGAATATAGTTTTCATTAAAGAATATATAATCATGTTTACTATCAGTTTTGTAAGCTGTATCATTCACAAATTTTGCATAGTTTTGTATTGTTTTTAATTCATTATATATAAATTCAATAGTTGATTGTTTTTGCTCTAATTCTATACTGCTTGCTTCCGAACTCAACTCAGCTTGTTCTAGCTTTTGATAATATTCATCTACAAGTATCTGAATATCTTCTGATTTTTTTAAATAAGATTGTCTCAGTACATTAAAAAATCCTGAACATTCAAAACATTGCTTACCAGTTTCCAAAAGTAAGTTTGTTGTGGGAATACATTTTTTAAGTTTATTTTGTACATTGGTTAATTTTTTTATAAAGTTATCGAAAGTGGTAAATTGAGATTTATTGTAATTATAATATAAAATATATTCTCCAAAGCCATCTAGCCCTATTCCTTTGATTGAGACACCAAATATTTCTATTAAAGCCTTAATTGTATCGAAATCTAATATATAATTACTTTTATAATTTTGTAAAATTATTTTATTTGTATCATAAATAACGCAAAAATATTGATAATTAGTATCATTTAGTAAAGTTTTTATACTATTATCCAATACACTGGGAGATACCAAGTTTAACTTGTAATTTATATTGTTGAAATAATCACTAGTTATTTCATTCAATTTACTAATTGAACATCCTTTCTTATTACTATAAATTTGTTCGCGAACTTTGGTAAAACTTTTGTCATTGAAATAGCTGTTTATCAATGGTATAAATGTTTGTGCTTTACCAAGAATACGTGCTGTTTTCCTTTCAAGTTTTTTACATATACAGATAATATCTTGAATAAAATAGTCTTGCTCATCTATCGTTATAACTATTTTACATTGCCCATTAACCGTAATTTTCTTAATTGTGGTTATGTCAAACAGTTCTATTAAATATTTTACTATATCAGTACTTATCTCAAATTTACTGCTGTTTTGCTCTAAAGAGAGTAATTGATTTAAGGTCGCATGTATTTTCTCAATTTCTTTAATTATTTTTTTAAGTTCATTTGTTTGCGGCTTCGATTTAAACTGAAATTTAATTTTTAAGCTTAAAGTTGATAAATGTTTATCTAATTTTGTAAAATTATAATAAGATGTATTTTTAGTTGTTCTTCTAAATATATTATCTTTAAAGTGATAAATTATAGTTTCAATATAATTGGCTTGTGTAATAGAATTGGATATTATATCTATTAAGTAATTAAATTCACTTTCAATTTTTTCTAAGTCCTTCTTGCTATTGATATAATGACCGATAAATTCTTGCAATTCTTCTGGTACTTCCGCATATATATATGATTTATTTGCGTTCTTTATATTTTCCAATAACTCACTTTGCTTAGACTTTCTTTGGGCAATATCTTTTTTGAATTTTTCAAATAGTTTATACTGATTTTCTATAAACTTTTGATGTTTCTCTAAGATTTTAATTACGTTACCTACATAAATAAGTTGTTGTTTATATTCGCCTTTTAAAATAAGTTGTATCAAAAGAATATTTGGCAAAATGTATTCATCAAAAAATGTGTATAATCTAGCCATAAAATGCACCTGGAATCATGATTATTCCATCATGCATAATTTTCTTTTTATTTTAAACCGTGCTATTTCTGAATATCAGAACGAAATTCATTGGTACGCTAGCACCAGAATCAGTAATATTACGCCCCTACTTTTATTGCAGTGACTGTTTTACTGCTTTTTTCAGTTATATAGTTTTAAAGTTTTAAAATATTTTTAATAATACTGATTATTATAATCATTAAAAATTAAAATGCTGGGGTACCAAGCTCCTCGACCCAACCTACTTTCTTATTTATCCTCTTCTCTATGGTCTCTGTGTCTCTGTGGTAAAGATAATTACTTTAACTACACAGATGAGACACCTATGCTACATTTGTTCAAACTGGCGCCAACACAAGTACATTGCGCGCGGTACATGGAAACATCCTTTCCATTTACCACCTTTAAGGTTTAATAATACTTCTCCCCGTCTGTTTAAATAACCGAACCATTCGCCATGTTGGGGGTCTGCGAAGTGTGACCATGAATATTCGTGCAGTTTTTTATACCATTCCCAACAAAGTTGGCGCCCTGTTAATTTATAACCCATAGCGAGCGCAACCAAAGTCTCTAAGTGTACCCACCAAAGTTTTTGATCCCACTCAAGTTGTTGGGGTGGATGTCCTGCGCTATCCATAAAGTAATACAATCCACCGTATTCTCTATCCCATGCGAAGTTAAGGATATTTAGTACAACTTCGACAGCTTGGTCGATTGTTTTTGTGTCATTTTTACGGTGAGCGATATCCATAATGAACCACATCGCTTCAATACCATGACCCGGGTTAATTACTCTACCATCGAAACT
Organism: Calothrix sp. PCC 7716; assembly: GCF_019977735.1. Lineage (GTDB taxonomy): Bacteria > Cyanobacteriota > Cyanobacteriia > Cyanobacteriales > Nostocaceae > Dulcicalothrix. Next base: position 11,124,768 of record NZ_AP025018.1, read on the forward strand.
ATCTATATGGGCGCCTTCTGGAGTAACGTTTTCAAACATTAATCCTCGCTCTTGGTCGAGAAAGTCACCCATCACTTCTGTTACGGTTGCTTCCAGAACTTGTTCAAGGGTTTCATTCGGTAATAACCACTCCATCTCCAAAGTCAGGTTCGCTAAAATCATAGGCACTGCTAACGATTTCATAGCGCGCGTACCGGGATAAGCTTTTGTATATTTACCTTTAGGATTATCTTTACGACGCAACACATTATTATACGCTTGCATCGCTACATCTTTCGCCCACTCTTCACCGGAAGCCAGTGCATATTTACTAAACGCCATTGCCGCAAAGCAATCGGAGAATATATTGTAAGGTTGTACGAGTGGTTGACCTTCGCGGTTGAGTGCAAAATACCAGTTACCTTCCTCGTCACGTCCGTGTTCTGCAAGAAATTTGGCGCCACATTCAGCTATTTTTAGCCAGTCTTCACGCTTTTCTATTTCGTTGCACAGCATGGAGAACGTCCATACTTGACGGTTTTGCAGCCAAATAAATTTGTCGGTGTCGTATACTTGCCCATTTGTATCTAAACAGGTAAAGTAACCACCTTTTTCCCAGTCGATAGAGTATTTTTCCCAAAACGGCAGTACATCGTTAAGGAGAGCGTTTTTGTAGAGTTGTGCTAATTCCTGAAAGTTGTACTCCATGAGTTTTAACCTGTTGCAGAAGAATGATATTTGATACTAAAGGCGCCGACGTTTAAACGTTTCCAGGTTGAGATTGGAAACTAATCGTTAATTATTACTCTGTTAGTGAATAAGTACAAGTGTTTAGAGCAACAAAGTAATTATTACCATCTTTGTAAGCAGGCATTTGTCAAGCAAAACTTGACAAGTTTCTCGCAATTATGTAAAGTAATACTTGACAAAACTAGAGCAAATAATGAAAAACCGACTGAAAGAACTTCGACAAATGCACGAATGGTCACAATCAGACCTAGCTAGAGAATTAGGAGTAAGTCGTCAAGCGGTTAACGGGTTTGAATCAGGCAAATTTGACCCAAGTTTAGACATGGCTTTCAAAATTGCCAGTCTTTTCAACGTTGCAATTGAAGATGTTTTTATCTACGAGGCTAGCAATGCTATGCAAACACTTGTCAAACAATTCAAAAAATACTTTGGCTTCGAGAGGTTTACAGAGAAAGCAATAAACGCTATCAAGTTTGCACGTAATGAAGCAACACGTTTACAAAAATCACAAGTTGAGCTAGAACATATGCTCCTGGGGTTATTGGCTGATCCAACAACAACCTCTGCTCGTTTACTGCGAGCAAACGGTATGACACTTGATATCGAAACCAATGACCATTCCTTTGAATCTCGTGGGAATCTAAAATTTAGCCCACAAGGTAATTCTGCCCTAGAGCTTGCCTTAGAGATAGTTAAACTAAAGAGTAGAAAATATATTGGAACTGAACATCTCTTGCTGGCTTTAGTCCAATTAGCTCAAACAGAAAATGCTGGTTTAAGCGACCTGTTTCAAAGATACGAAATTGATCTTGAAGCCTTGAACAATCAATTGGCAGAAATTGTTTAAATTTTAACTATTAGCCCGTATCATTTATAACTCTTTCTTTGTGTACGAGCGTGCCTAAAGAGCTTCTCTCCGTGTACTCTGTGTCTCTGTGGTAGAGACCGAATTAATTGGGTCTCTACCACTGCACAGGCGAGACGCCTATGCTACAACTGTAACCAATCACTCATCCGTTACATCCGTTGCCAAATAACTCACCCTCTTAGGTGAAGGCGCCATAACGCACAAGCGGTTAATATGAACTCATATTAAGCAAATCTTTACAAAGTAGATTACGGTAATTAATAGACGATTGGTTGTATATCAAACCAGCGGCTAAAAATATATTCTCCATTAACCATACCCATTAATTAAATATATATACGTATTTCTATGGCAACGCAAATTAAAATTCCTGTTTTTGGTACAAAGATAAAGTCTCCATCCCGTTGGGTATTGGGTTTAATGGCAGCTGGTGTTTTTGTCGCTGGGACTGTCGCTACTAATACATTTATTACTCAACGTGGTCGAAACGAAGATATTTCCCAGCTTACGGTTCCAGTTGAGGCAAAAAATGTCACGCTACGAATTACAGCGAGTGGTAGAGTTACCCCAGTTCAAAGTGTGAATGTTAGCCCTAAAAATGGTGGTATTCTTGGGCAGTTACTTGTCGAACAAGGCGACAAGGTACAGCAAGGGCAAATTATTGCCAAAATGAATAGTGCTGATATTCAAGCTCGTATCCAACAAGCGCGCGCAAATGTTGCACAAGCAAAAGCACAACTCGACCAAGCGCGTGCAGGTAGTCGTCCACAAGAAATTGCTCAGTCCCGTGCTAGGTTAGCATCACAAGAAGCACAACTTGCGGCAAGCATAGCAGGAAACCGTCCGCAAGAAATAGCCCAAGCTCAGGCACAAGTTGATGCTGCACAAGCAAGAGCTAATTATACTGCTGAACAAGTGCGACGCTATCAATATCTTGTTGGTCAAGGTGCCGAAAGACAGCAGTTATTAGACCAAGCTATAAGCGATGATAATTCTGCTAAAGCTTCTTTACGCGAAGCCCAAAAACGTTTATCGTTATCGCAAAGTGGTAGCCGTTCCGAAGATATTGCTCAACGTCAAGCGGCAGTTGCAGAAGCGCACGCAGCATTACAATTAGCTGAAAGTGGTTCGCGTCCTGAAGAAATTGCTCAACGCACCGCAGCAGTAGCAGAAGCACAAGCGCGACTCCAAGCAGAATTAGTTAATTTAGAAGACTCAATTATTCGGGCGCCGTTTTCTGGTATTGTCACACAAAAATATGCCAACGTTGGTGCTTATGTGGCGCCGACAACTTCGGCATCAGCAAGTGCTTCTGCAACATCAAGTTCGATAGTTGCTTTAGTACGCGGTTTAGAAGTTTTAGCAAGTGTACCTGAAGCCGATATTGGTAGAATTAAAGTTGGGCAGCAGGTAGAAATTACTAGTGATGCTTACCCAGACCAAGTATTTAAAGGACGTGTTCGCTTAATTGCACCTGAAGCGGTAAAAGAAGAAGGTGTAACTTTATTTCAAATACGAGTACAAATCGAAACAGGTGAAGAAAAATTGCGCTCTGGCTTAAACGTTGATTTGACGTTCTTAGGCGATGATGTACCAAATGCGTTAATGATACCGACTGTAGCTATTGTGACAGAGAAAGGAAATACTGGTGTATTAGTACCTGATAGCAAAAATCAACCTCAGTTTCGTCCCATTGTCGTTGGCTCACAAATAAAAAACCAAACCCAAATTCTGGAAGGAGTCAAACAAGGAGAGCGAATTTTCTTAAACCCTCCTAAAGAATATCAAATGCAAAAGCAAATGGAACAACAAAATAAATAATTTAGTGCTGAGTGCTGAGTGCTGAGTGCTGAGTGCTGAGTAGAAAGTTAGGATTACGGAGTTACTACTTACTACTTACTACTTACTACTTATTTCTCATTACTAGTACTCAGCACTCAGAACTCAGCACTTTTATACTATTTAATTATTATGAATATTGTCGAAAGTATGAAAATGGCGGGGAAAACCCTGCTCTCAAATAAATTACGTAGTGCCTTGACAATGCTTGGTATTGTAATTGGCAATGCTTCGGTAATTGCGATGATTGGAATTGGCGAGGGTGGTCAAAAGTATGTTGCCAAGCAGTTAGAATCACTGGGTCCAAATGTGTTGTTTGTGCTTCCTGGAAATGAGGAAACGCAACGGATTTCATTTGAAGTTCCCAGAAATTTGGTTTTAGCTGATGCTGATGCGATTGCTTCTCAAGTTCCAACTGTAGTAGGAGTGGCGCCGGAATTAAACCGTAGGCAAAGAGTAAGCTTCGGTAATCGTAACACCGATGTCAATATTATTGGTACAACTCCTAGCTTTTTACAGGTGCGTGATTTTACGACATCCAAGGGTCGCTTTTTTAGCGATGTTGATATGAAACGTAATAATCAAGTTATTGTGCTTGGAGGTAAATTCGCGACTAAGTTATTTGGCTCAACTAACCCTATTGGGCAATCAGTACGTGTAAAAGATTCTCGGTTTGAAGTTATCGGTGTACTTACAGAAAAAGGTTCTAGTGTCGGCGCCGACTATGATAGTGCAGCAATAGTACCATTGACAACTTCTGCAAATCGGTTAATTGGTCGCAACTCTCCATATGGTATAGCTCTAGATTATATTGTTGCTTCGGCTCGTGACGGTCAAAGCGTAGATGCAGCAGTATTCCAAATTACTAACTTACTGCGTTTACGTCACAAAATTACTAACGAAGACGACTTTACTATTCGTACTCAAAAAGACGCACTCCAAACCGTTGGACAAATTTCAGGCGCCTTAACTGTTATGCTTGCTGCAATTGCCGCAATTTCGTTATTTGTCGGCGGTATCGGTATTATGAACATCATGCTCGTTTCTGTCACCGAACGTACACACGAAATTGGTTTACGCAAAGCTATTGGCGCCACTGAACAAGATATTTTGTTGCAATTTATGATTGAAGCCGTAATCGTCTCTGCCGCAGGTGGTTTAATAGGTACTGCTGTTGGTGTTTCTGGAATTGTATTAGTAGGCGCCTTAACTCCTTTAGAAGCAGCTATTTCTCCAATTGCCATAGGTTCTGCCGTAGGTATTTCTGGCGCAATTGGCTTATTCTTCGGTGTATTCCCAGCACGTCGCGCAGCCAAACTCGACCCAATTGTCGCATTAAGAAGCGCGTAACCGTAGGTGCGGCATAGCCACCTTACAAATGCAGTCAGAAAATTATATTTATAATAGGAGAAAAATATGAAGGAAGAACAACCAATTGATAATATAATAAATCAACAATCTATTACTAACTCTACTCAGCACTCAGCACTCAGCACTTTCAACTTCAAAAAAACGATTATTCGTCTAGAAAATATATTTAAAGTATACGGTATTGGTGAAACAGAAGTCCGCGCTCTTAGTGATGTCAATCTTACAATAGAAGAAGGTGACTATTGTTCAATTATGGGACCATCCGGTTCAGGAAAATCTACAGCAATGAACATTATCGGTTGTCTAGACCGTCCTAGCTCTGGACATTACTACTTAGATAGTCTCGATGTTGCTCAAATGGAAGATAGCGAACTTGCACACATTCGTAACAAAAAACTAGGCTTTGTCTTCCAACAGTTTCACTTATTACAGCAACTAAGCGCTTTAGAAAATGTAATGCTGCCAATGGTATATGCGGGTATTCCTAACTCTGAACGTAAAGACAGAGCAACCGAAGCATTAATTAAAGTTGGACTTGAAAAACGTTTACTAAATAAACCCAACCAACTGTCTGGAGGACAACAACAACGGGTAGCTATTGCACGCGCTATTGTTAATCGTCCAGTTTTACTCCTTGCCGATGAACCTACAGGCGCCTTAGACTCGCGTACTACTCAAGAAGTACTTGATATTTTTACAGAACTTAATGACAGTGGTATCACGGTTGTAATGGTAACACACGAGCCAGAAGTTGCACGTCAAACTCGACGTATTGTCTGGTTCCGTGATGGTCAGGTTGTGCATTCAAATTTAACACCAGCTGATTTAAGTCAAGTTGCAGCTATGCAATAAGTTGTGAGTTATAAGTGTCATGCTGAACGTAGTGAAGCATCTCTTAAATCTCGAAATATAAAGATTCTAGCCTGCGGCAAATGCTCCGCATTACGCTGCGCTCAGAATGACAATTTGTATTCCGCGCCTCCTAACTTTAATTAAAGGCTTGCGGTTTTTCCGGTTTGGGCTTGTGTTTCTATTGGTTTAACGTCGCTGTAACCCATTTGGTTTACAATTGTACGGAATACGGACATTTGTCCTTCAAATTCGAGGTTTTGGATTTTAGATAATAAGCTTTTTACATTGTCGCTTGGTGTATAGTCGTTAGGCATTCCCACTACGCTTTTACCCATTTCTTCTGCCCAAGCGTACCAAACTAGTAATTGATTGTTATCTTTTAAGGCGCCGTATGTACGCGAGTATTCTGTATTTTCTTTGTCAATGATATCGCGCATGATTTGTAATTGTTCGTCGTCAGATAATTTTAAATAGTCTTGGAAAAGTTGTGGCGCCAGGTTTGGTTCTGCGGCTAGAGGTGCAGCAGGAGTGATAGATTCACCCATATGTTTGTAAACAACATAAAACCAAGCTAATTTTGCGTCAGTGTCTAATTTATCGAAGCCCTTTACCACTTCTTGAGCTTCTTCTGTCAATGCTTGTGGAATTTGATTATTAAAACTGCTAACCATCTTTGAGTTCCCTTATATTTTGATAATTGAATGATTGCTCTTTAAATCAGGAGTAACAAATTAAGGGTGTCAAAAACTACTACTGTTAGTAAGATTATTTAGAAAATATTGTGTTAAATTTATCTGTCTCTGTGTAGAGGTAAAGTAAAAATCTTGATTTATCTATCTTTTTATAGAGGTAAGAATCTATCAAACGGTATCAAGACGTGATTTATCAATGTTGGTAGGATGACATCATAGAATGAAATGCGTAAATTACGAGGGAGCAAAATAATGGCTGACGAAGTAAAAATTAATCCCAGTGAAGTGTCTCACGATGCACAGTTACTTGCAGATAATGTTGCTGAAGGTGTAGAAAAGGCGCCTAAAGTTGATTTTGATGCTGACTATGAACTCGCTAAACAAATGAGCGTCAGCCCAATTGATAATACTGAAGAAGGTCAAAAAGCTGCTGAAGCTGCGGTTGCACCTCAATATGAAATGCCTGAACCTGAAGATATGAGAGTTGAACCGGGTGTAACTGGTAATCCTAGTGATTACATGAGCATGGCTAGTGAAATTACGGGTACAGAAGCTGTTGGTAACGTTGATGATGATATTGTAAAGAAAGCTTTAGAATTAGGTCAACCTGGTCAATAATTTTGTATAAGCTCGTTGTAAGCTCGTTGTAAGCACTTTAGTGCTTGATTTAAGGAAAGCACTAAAGTGCTTACAACAATGGTTACAACAATGCTTACAATGGGTCTCTATTTACAACATGTATTAACTCACTAGGATGATTAATTAAAAAGTTAGGTTTCTGCTTCGCTAACGCTTCTGGCGAATTAAATCCCCATGTTACAGCAACAACTTTAATATTGGCTTTCTTTGACGCTTCAATATCGCGCGTTTCATCTCCTACGTAAATTACTTCTTGTGTTTTAATTTGTTTCTGCCGTAATACATTATTAATTATTGTAGTTTTACCAAATATTGTCACTCCCGAATAAAGAAATTCAAATAGATTATCTAAATTATTTATTCTCAAAAACTCTGCGACATTATCTTGCGAATTAGAGGTAATAATTCCTAATCTATGTCCTTGATTTCTTAATTCTACTAAAGCTTCTTGCATTCCAGCAATTGGCTTAAGTTCAGGAATTTTATTCTTTAATTCTGATTTGACTTTTTTAACTAAAAACGGAATTTTAAAAATTGATATACCAGAATACTTTATTATTTCCCTAGATGTTAAATTTCTTAATATAGATAATTCTTCTGATGTAATTTGAATATAGCCAAAATCGGCGGCTAAACGATTTGCAACGCTAACAAGCGCATCTACTGTATCGGCGATAGTACCATCGAAATCAAAAATAATTACTTTGGTCGTCATAATTTTGCCTGGAATGCTTCTATATTAGCGCGGGCATTCCGTCGTAACATTTCTGGCTTTATTCGTCTTAAAGCCGATGCGGTAAAACGTTTATCCCATTTTTCGTCTGATATTTCTGCTAACTCTGCTAAAGACGGTGCCACATTTTCAGGATATGGTTGAAATTCGACGACATCAGTTAAAGAAGCGAAGCGTTGATTCCAAGGACAAACATCTTGACAAATATCACATCCTGCTACCCAACCTTGCATTTTTGATTTAATCGTTTCTGGTAGTTCTTCGCTACGATTTTCAATTGTATGATAAGCAATACAACGATTTGCATCAACTACACCATCCGCAACAATGGCGCCTGTAGGACAAGCATCTATACAACGAGTACAAGTTCCACAATGCTGAGTGTGTGGTGTATCGGGCGTTAGCTCCAAGTTTGTTAGCACTTCTCCCAAAAATATCCATGAACCATGAGAACGTGAAATTACGTTACCATTTTTTGCTATCCAACCAATACCCGCTTTTTCTGACCACACTTTATCTTGAATTGGCCCTGTATCGGCATAATATCGCGTTTTGATATCCGGATGTAACGATTCTAACCAACTGCTTAAGGCTTTGAGTTTTTTGTGCATGACTTTGTGATAATCCCTTCCCCATGCGTATCGAGAGATTTTACCACATCTGTCCCCTGTCTCTGTAACTTCTTGATGTTGATGCGGTGTGTAATAATTTAATGCTACGCATACTAAAGATTTTACTTCAGGCATCACTAGCTTTATATCTTGGCGCGCTTTGTTTGACATCCACATCATATCGGCTTGATAGCCCAATTCGAGCCACTTACTCAAATTATTTACTTCAGAGAGCGAATTTGCACTTGGCACAGTAATTCCAACCTTATGAACTCCAAGTTCTAAGGCTTTACGCTTAACTTCATCGCTACTGATTTTTTGCAATCCACTCATTTATGTTATCTACCTACTGCGCCAACACTCGAATAAAATGTACTTTCTAATACTTTATCATTTACAACCACCCTTAGAAGTATTTGTAATGGTTTTAATAAATCCTTCTTAAATAACTTTTATTTTCAGTTCAGGTGATGCAAATTAAGTTTAGCACGCATGATATATGGGTAATTTTATGACAGCCGCTGAATTTACTTCTGTTGCAAATTCAACAAAAATTGAAGGAATTGAGGAGCCAACAGTTTTAAGTTATTTTGAAACACTTAACGCTGGAGATTTTGAAGCAACGGCTGATTTATTTGCACCTGACGGTGTTATGCGTCCACCATTTGAATCAGATATTTCTGGACGCGACGCAATAGTCAGTTACCTCAATCAAGAAGCTAAAGGTATAAAAGCTTACCCGAATCAAGGAATTATAGAAGTTATAGAAGATGGGCAATACCAAGTGCAAGTGTCTGGGAAAGCAGAAACTTCTTGGTGCGGTGTTAACGTTAGTTGGATATTTATTCTCAATGAAAGCAAGGAAATTGTTTACACGAGAGTAAAACTTTTAGCTTCGCCGCAAGAACTGTTGAATTTACGCAGGTAGTATGTATATTATGTACTATGAAATATGCACAGGCATCCCTGCCTGTGCTACTTTGTGGCGCCTCCTAAACAGTCACAATTTAATAGCATGTGTATAGTGAGGTATTAAGATTAGTGGAGATAATAGAGTCCACAATTAAAAGGCTAATAAATGATTCAACTATTTTATTTATGAACCAGAAATAAATATTGGTAAAGCTGTTTAAGCAATTTCAGGCAACTTTGCTTCAAGTTTGAGGCAGTTACCACCATTAACTTGTAATTGATACTCAACTTTGTCCATTAAACGATTCATAATTAGCCATCCGTAACCACCTTCTTGTTTATCAGTGGGACTAGGGGCAAAGTAGTCTGACATATCAAAACCATCACCACTGTCCCAAACTTCTAGAGCAATATCTCGGTCTTGAAGTTCTAGACGAATCAATATAGGAGCGTTTGGCAGGTCTTTGTGAGCGTGACGCACAGCATTTGAATAGGCTTCAACTAATACTAACCGTAACCGATTAGACTGCTTAGACCAATCAACCGATTGTCCTAACTCGACCTTAAGACATCCTAGTAGCCAATCTTCTACAATCGTCAAAAACTTCAAGTCACTCGGTACATGAAGCTCAGTTTTCATCATTACTATAAAACCTCCAAAGCAAGTATGGTTTGGTCGTCTTCTTGAGAATCAGTATCTTCCTGGATGCGAGCTAGTAAACTATCTAGACATAAGGGTTGCGGTTGATTTTTTAGTAGCTTCCACAAACCTTCCTGTTTTAACATAGAGCGGTTAATACCAGCACCAAGCTTGGATACCTCAGCATCAGGATGATTTGTTACCATTGCTTCGGTAATTCCGTCGCTAGCAAGGAGTAGTATATCTCCGCTTGAGAGAACTAACTGACCATACTGAGCTTGCCACTTGGGCAATATACCTAAAGGAACCCCACGTGTTGTTAAATAAGTTGGTTGTTGAACGCTCGTATCTTTGCTCGACCAAAGCAAAGGATAAATGTGTCCAGCATTAGCATAAACTAACTCCCCAGTTGCACTTCTATAGCGCGCCAAAACTATAGTTATGAAGCAATTATTGCCGATTAAATCATCGCACAAGGCATGATTTAGGTTTTGCATAACCACGTTTGGCAATTCAGGTGTTTCTTGGGATAGTTCACGACGTAGCACTGATATTGCGCTTGCCATAAACAAAGCTGCTGGAACACCTTTTCCAGATACATCCCCAACAGCTAACCATAAGTCACCTTTTGGGTGAACAAACACCTCAAAAAAATCGCCTCCAACCTCGCGTGCAGGCAAACAACTAGCTTGTATGCGCGCGCTCTCAATTTCTGGTAGTCTTTGACGCAGCAAATTATTTTGAATTTGACGTGCAACTCCTAGTTCCAACCGAATTTGCTCTTGTTTCTCTTGTAGACGCTGATAAAGTTTGGCTTGCGAAAGCGCAAGTGCTGCTTGTTCAACAACTCCTGTTATCAACTGTATGTCCTGTTCTTGCCAAGAATAATCACGTTTATACTGGCATAAAGTCAAGATAGCTAAGAATTGTTGCTGATAAATCAACGGTACAACTAGTTGGTAATAAGGGTAAGTATCGTCACCTGACTGCGAAACTTGATAATTACGAGTTTCCAGAACTTTTTCGATTAAAATTTCTGAATCAACCGGACAGCAAAATTCAGAAGTTTTTGGGTCTTGGTAGTAAAACTCGTCTTGTGTTAAATGGTCGTTTTCAACTGGTCGTACAAAGCAATAAGTCGCGTCAAAACTTTGCCCAAGTGTCGCGACAATTTTTTGCAGCATACTACGGTAGTCAAGTGACTCCCTAACTGCCGTTGTCACTGCATTAAATAGTGACTCACGTCTTAAAGCGCGACTCAATTCTTGGGTTCGCTTTTTAACAACACGATACGTATCGGCTGCCTGTTCGACTACTGCTTTGAGACGGTCAGGTTTCCAAGGTTTGGTAATATACTTGAACACCTGACCGGAGTTAATAGCATCCACTAAGTCTTCGACATCTGTAAACCCAGTTAGTAAAATGCGGATTGTGTCGGGGAAACGCTCAACCGTGAGGCTAAGAAATTCCGTACCGTTCATCTCAGGCATTCGTTGGTCTGAGATAATTACAGCCATTTCGCCTTCTTTATCTAAGATGTCAATAGCACTGATAGCGTTGCTCGCTTTGAAAACTTGAAAATCGCGCCGAAAAGTACGGTAGAGTAGTTCTAGATTATCCGGTTCATCGTCTACCACCATCAGCTTCAGTTTATCTAGCCCTGTTTCAGTCATATTTGACTTTGGTTTCGCGCCTGCTTAAAAGTGTTTCAGTACGAGTACTTCCACTCAATGAACGAAAATAAATTACATGCTTATATAGAGGATACCCAGTTTGAATCTTATATTTTACAAGTATTTAAAAATATCCATCACACTCCATTATGTATTACTCCACACCAACCAATAGTTTAACAGTCTTCGTTTCTTATCCGCACACTAATGTATTTTTATTATCTAATGTATTACGTAAGTAATAATACTGAAGAAATTATAATATACAATACTAGTATACGTAAAGTATTTGATACCATGACAGTGTTTACAAATGTAGAGGCGCCCTCACGTAAGGCGCCTCTGCATCAATTGATTAATTATTTGTCTCTACTAACCTACTAAACCAGAACGCAACGCGCGCACAGCAGCTTGAGTACGGTCATCAGCACATAGCTTATTTAAAATGTTACGTACATGGGTTTTGACGGTACCGACGGTGATATATAACCTTTCGGCAATAACAGCATTACTACAACCTTCAACAATTAACTGTAATACCTCTAACTCTCGTTCCGTAAGAGTATAAGGGTCAATCATTTGTTCATCGGTTTGCCCACCCGACTCAACCGACGCCGCGTTCGCCTCGCTGGTTGTGGCATCTATTTTGGTAGGATTAGTTTTTGCCTGTTGTAGGACAATTCGGGCAATCGCTGGGTCAATCCAAGCGTTACCGTTATAAGTGACGCGAACCGCTTCAAGCAAATTATCGTACTTAACATCCTTCATGCAGTATGAATCTGCTCCTGCTGCAAACGCCGCTAAAACTGCCTCCTTACTATCGCGCAGCGTTAAAATTAATACTCGAGTTCTTGTTTCATCGTTACCTGCTTCTGATTTAATCTCGCGCGTTAACTCGATACCATCTTTGTCAGGTAATCCAATATCCACAATTGCTACATCCGGATGCACCAAAGAAAGCAGTTTTAGCCCTTCTGCTGCATTCGGCGCCTCTCCAACAACTTCAATTTCTCCTTTTTGTTGCAATGCAGTGCGGATACTCACACGGGTGAGGTCATGGTCTTCAATCAGAGCAACACGAATTTTACTCATGGTCGATTTTTGCCCGTTTCGCAGTTGGCTGTAAAGTTGAGTTTACTAAAAAGTTTTACGCTCAGGTAGTAGTCATACATCTTTACAAAACTAGGAGAAACCTAGAAACCCGGTTTCTCCCTGATTTACAAGAGATATAAAAGTACTAACTATAATTTGGTTTAACGAGACACTCCAAAGCATATTCAACATCAAAAAATTATATTCTACCCTTTGTTTGTAACTATTCAGACCAATCACAACAGGAACAAATTTGATAAACTAGCGTTCGTAATTAGTATGGTGTGAGGAACCAGAATTTGCAGGCTATGTCTAATTTGCCTAAATCGTTTTCAGTTTTGGGACTACCCGTCCACGTAATCGCTAACTACCCTAACTGGTTACAAGAACGCATAGAACTAAGTCAGGGAGCGCATGTTGTCACCCTAAATGCGGAAATGACGATGCAAGCGGAACGTAACGAAGCTTTGTCTAAAATTATTCAAAATGCAGAGCTTGTAATTCCCGATGGCGCCGGAGTAGTTCTATATCTCCAACTTTTGAAGAAGCAAAATGTCAACCGTGTTCCAGGCATTGAGCTTGCAGAAGCATTACTACAAAATTTGGCACAATCAAGCTCAAAATTAAATCCACCCAAAGTATTTTTCTACGGTGGAAGTCCTGGAGTCGCTCAAAAAGCTGCCGACTATTGGCAATCACAGTCACCAGGATTAACAATTGCAGGTACCCATTCTGGATATCACTCAGAACTTGAAGAAGAACTTCTTAAGCAAACTTTGGTTCAAATTCAGCCACAGCTAATTTTAGTTGGTTTGGGAGTACCTCGCCAAGAAATGTGGATTGCTCAAAATCGTCATTTATGCCCACATGCCATTTGGATAGGTGTTGGTGGTAGTTTAGACATTTGGTCGGGTGTCAAAACACGCGCCCCCCATTGGCTAGGAAACAATAACTTAGAATGGCTATATCGTTTATATAAAGAACCTTGGCGCTGGAAGAGAATGTTATCTTTACCTGAATTTGCACTGAAGTCTATTGTATATTGTATTACCGATAGACGCGCAGTCAGTCAGTGATTAAAATAAAAAATTATCTTGTGGAGCGGGCATCCCTGCCCGCCCTCATACCAAGAACGGGCATGGATGCCCATTCCACAACAAAAAAATATTCAAATTTTGATATTGTTGGGCGTAGTCTGGGAATCCTTAATTTTGTAACCATACATATTTAAGTAAAATACCCCTTTAAATGACTCTATGGCTGTCTCAACAAATCAAGCAACTTCCAATCAAACTGTACTAGACCGAGAACAAGATGTTGCAACGTTAAATGCAGTAAACATGGTACAACTGCATAACGTTACAAAAGCATATGTTAACCAGCTTGCCTTATCTGACATCAACTTAGAGGTCAAAAAAGGAGAATTTCTATTTGTTACAGGAGCAAGCGGTTCGGGTAAGTCCACGCTTCTAAAAATGCTGTACGGCGAAGAACTACCTACACAAGGTGAAGTGACGGTCGATGAATGTAATGTCCCACGAATGCGAGGTGACGCTTTATCTTTATTACGGCGCCGTATTGGCATTGTTTTTCAAGACTACAAATTAATTCAACAGCGAACAGTTGCAGAGAATGTGACGGTCGTTTTAGAAGCTCAGGGTTATACACGTAAAGAAATTCAACGGCGCCTAGAACCAACTTTAAAACTAGTAGGTTTGCGAGACAAAGCCAATTGTTTTCCGGGTCAACTTTCTGGAGGAGAGCAGCAAAGAGTTGGAATAGCTCGTGCAATAGTTAGTACACCACCGTTAATACTCGCAGATGAACCTACCGGAAATCTTGACCCCGATAACTCTTGGCAAATTATACAAATTTTTCGGAAATTAAACGCTTTTGGCGCCACCGTCATTATCACCACCCACGACGAGCAGTTGGTACGACGCTGTAATCACAGAGTTGTACAGGTTTGTAATGGAAAACTTTTAACCAAAAATATTTAAGCAGTGGGAACCTTGTGTTTGACTTTGACGAACAGTGGCTTTAATGGAATAGCACCACCATTTGATGTTTGTAGCTTTTCTATAGCTTGTAAACTATCAAACGCTGTATCTCGTATTAATGTTTCTTCTTCAGTAGTTAACAAAAGCTGTAAGCAATCAATTACAGCTTTGCGCTCTGAAACGTCGATATCAAAACGAGTCACTAATTTTGTTAGTTGACGTAAAGCAATTAAACGTTTCAGTGGGTCGGATTCAGTTAACTTTTGTAACAATTGGTCAATTTGGCTCTGCTCTTTGTTGTCGTTAATAGTGGTGATTAGCCATACTAGTAAAATTAAAGTCAAAAGCGTTCCTGCACCTTGCATTAAGGCGCCAGTTGCAATCCAAGGATTTTTCGAGCCAAGAAATACAGCTATAGCCGTGTAGCTAGTAAAAGTAGCAATACCACCACTAAATACAGCTATTAGTAACCGCCGATTGTGCTTGTCAAAAAATTGACTCAATTGCAACCAATAGTTTGACAAGTCTCGCTTTTGCAACGAATAAGCTGATACCATTGTACCAACACCAATACTAGTTGCAAGCAGTAACTTCCAGTTCCATAGCAGCATCGCTAAAACGATTGTTAAAAAGCTAAGAACTCCACCAGGGCCTGGTTGGAATCGCTCTTTACTTCGTAGATGCGTGGCTTTTATCTTGGGCATTCCAAGTGCCAAGTTGGAAATCTGGTTTATTAATTGCTGCCACGAAGACGAAGCCTGTGCCACTGTTTTTTACCTTTTTATAACCTTGTATTGAATTGATATAAGTAAGGTTGACCCTAAAATAATGGGACAGATACCTTGCTCCCGTATATTCTATACAAGAATATCCAGCAAACGGAAAAAACAATTGATTTTTTAGGTATTTCAAAAAGTTTTGGTGCCATCGTAAATAATGGTTAAGAGCAAAAGCTAAAATTATCGACGGTAAATTGCCCATCAAACGCGCAGAAGGTGATGCTGTATATTTGGGATGCTTTTACTGACATCAGAGCGTTAGGAAGAAGCGTTGAGTCAGTATTTGCCAGATTCCCTACTGGGAGTACTGCTTGTGCCACAATTTTACGTTCGCGGTTGTATGCCGACATTAGTAGTCGCTGCGAACTTGTAACTAAAGCTTTTACTATATTTACCGGACGTGTGAAAGCAACTTCTAAGAAACCACCTTTAGGTGCCCCCATCAATACAATTGCATTATCGGTTGGAAATGCGGGATTTGAGGGTTGTATCGCAATACAATTATTGAAAATGACCCCGAATTCTTCATACTGACGTTCGACAACTTCAAAGCATTTCAAAGTCTCTAAATTTAGGCAAACGCAATCTCCATTATCATTTGTAGTATCGACCTCATTACGGGTTACTGGCACTGGCGCCTCTAGATACTCTAACGAAGATGGTTCGATAGTAGGCGACATTCGATTGGAGGTGAGTTGACGTCTGTGTTGGGATAACTTGAGTAAAGTATCTGTATCTGTATCTGGTTGAAAAAAACTCTGTTTTATCATAAAAACCTCGCCTCTAGCATAAACGAGAAATTAAAACCACTGTTAATTAGATACAAGGCAATCGCTCTAATTTCGGTGATAGTGCGTATTTTCTTAAATTTTAAACTTTGTGTATAAGTTTGTTTCATCACAGTCATTAAGTGTAAAAGACTGATTTACAAGGATTGCCGCTTGCAGGGAATGAACACTAAGTACTATCAGTAATATTTCTGATAGATTATCACAAAACATGGTAGTTAAAATGCACCATAAGTAATACCTGCTACACGTATTCGCATTAAAATCATAGTGTGTATAGCTATGATTCGACTCTATGTGTGGCATAAAAATCACTAAATCTTCACAAATGTTACGGTGACATTTACATCGGCTTAATTTGCAAGTCAGGGAAATATAGGCTTTTCCTGACAGTGCTTACAAGATTATCTATCTAAGTAAATATAATTCTATAGTATTTTTTAACTAGTGCTTATATTTACATAAAGCCGCCGATAATCGCAAACCATACGACAAATGAGAGGTAAGGCACAGGTCAATTAAATATAAAGTGTGTTAGTTAAGTACTTGAGAATGCAATTTTTTGTTTCCCGTTCCCAAAAAAACTCTAATTTATTTATGTTTCAGCCATTAGGATTTGAGCAACGCTCCATAATAACCTCACTTGGTAGAATGGTATATTACACCAATGGCGCCAACCCTTGGCAAAAAAGTGAGCAAAAAAATATAGTAAAGGAAAACTTAGTATTTCTACACGGCTTCGGTGGTGGTTCTTCTGCTTACGAGTGGTCAAAAGTTTACCCAGCGTTTGCTGACTTCTACCAAGTTTTGGCGCCTGATTTAATCGGATGGGGAAGTTCAGAGCATCCTGCACGCAATTACCAGGTAGATGATTACTTGACGACAATTCGAGAATTCTTAGTATCAACCTGCCCAGAACCAGTAACCGTAGTTGCTTCTTCGTTAACTGCTGCTTTTGTAATCAGAGTAGCTTGTGTACATCCAGAACTTTTCAAATCGCTAATTTTAACCACACCTGCGGGACTTGCCGACTTTGGTGAAGATTATTCACGCAGTATTTTTGCTCAAATCGTCAGCATACCGATAATTGACCGTTTGCTTTACAGTACGGGTATCGCCACAAGAGAGGGTATTCGCTCATTTTTAGAGCAACGTCAATTTGCCGAAAAAGACCGAATTTTTCCAGAAATTATCGAGGCATATTTAGAATCGGCACAGCAGCCAAATGCCGAATATGCGGCATTATCATTTGTACGTGGCGATTTAAGCTTCGATTTATCATTATATATACATGATCTTAAAACCCCTACAGGAATTATCTGGGGAAAAAAATCTCAGTTCACAGGCCCCGAAATTGGGCGCCGTTTTGCCCAAATAAACAGTAACGCAATCCGCATTTTTGAACAAATAGAAAACGTTGGCTTAACACCACAGCTAGAATTGCCTGCTGTGACGATTGGATTAATCCGCCAATTTATGCCTTTGCTGGCAACTTAAATAAAGTAATAAAAGTCTCTAAATCTTCAGGAAGATGGTGAACAGCAAACTCAGCGTGTTCAAGAAAAATGTCTTTAGCGGTTTTACCCTGAAAATGGTGTGATACTACTTGGTTAACACCAATATGGTACTTATTGTGAAATATCTTGGACATTTTGGACAACTTCATCCATTGATTCCCAGTCCGAGACTCTTCTTCGCGAATAATATCTTTGATTTGACTGACAAATTGCTCCATAGTTGGTAAAACCGTATGAACATGTGTTTTACCGTTTTGAATATCAAGTACCGTCAAATTACTACCTTGTTTTACTACCCTAAATACATTTAACCCATTTTGCATCATGTGATTGCACAAGTTTGTCATCACATTATCTGATGAGCAAACAAAAACCTCTTTGGCATTTGGAAAGCGCTGATTAATCGACGAGCCAAAAGTTATCATCTTTCCATCTGCGTTATCTCTACCCGAAGGTACATGAATTAAATCATAGTTACGTGCATGTAGTTCAGCGTCGAGCTTACCTTTACGACACCAATTTGCAAAAGCAACTTTAACTTGAATTGGATAATTGCAAACTGAACTCAAGAATTTTTCAGTTTCGTTATTAAATTGTAAGTTTTCTGCATCCAATAATAATACTGCGACTCCACCCTGTGTATAAGCGGCGTTGTTTGTATTATCATCTATGGCGCCAGGAGTATTATTTGTAGTTTCTGAAGTGTTTGATTCTAAAGTGTTTGATTCTGAGGTGTCTTTTGTAGTATCGACATTCTCTTGAGTTTCTTGATCGACTATCGCAGCTTGAGGAGCATTATTTGTAAGCTTTTCTGTCTCAGGAGCAGATTTTATGAGTTCATTTAGATTAGTTTCACTTTCACTTTCACTTTCACTAATTTTACTAATTTTACTGGTACTGGCGCCGTTGCCATCTATTTTTGAACTACCAAGTTGAGAAACTTCCTTAAATAAGTTAATTATTATAGGTGAAGAAAAAGACTCAGGGGAAAGCAACGCTCTCAAAAATTTCTGTAAAAGTTGCTGTGTAAGCTTTTCGTCTTGAGTTTGTCCAAGTATCTCGGTTAACTTGTTAACCAAACCAGATTGATGACGACTACTTTGCCAAGGTATATCTCGATACTTACCGAGTAGTAATTCTGGCTGCTGTACTTGAATAGCAATAATAGCTTGGCAAACCTTAGAACCTATTTGCGAATGTAAAGTAGAATTGTCAGCAGTCAGAACAGTACTCATAACGCTCATATAGCACAGTAGGGCATCCTCGAACAGGAATGATTTTCATAGACGGTAATATACTTATGTTATATTCTCAGCGAAAACTCACTGACATCAGTATATTTACGGAGCTACGACTGGCTTCAAGACTTCTTTAACTTGATTTTGCAACCAATTCTCAAATAATTCGTTGAGTAAACGTTGTTGTGTTGGTTCGTCTAACTTAGCAGGAATCAGCTTTTCGAGTCGAACTATCATAAACCATTCTGCCAGACGAGTTGGTGGTAGCAGTTGTCCGGGTTGACTAGTTGCAAGCAAGTTGGCTAATGCTGGGTGTGGTGTTGCTAGTTCCATTGGTCCTAGTAAACCACCTGTTGAAGCTTCGGTACCTTGGGAATACTCGCTTGCGAGTTCTTGAAACGTTTGTTCGCCTTCAGCGATGCGGAAATATAATTCTTGGGCAATACCAATATCATTGACGCGAATTAATGAGTATACTACTCGGTCCAGTTTGGCTTTGCGCTGCATAAAATATGATTCTAATTGACTCAGCCAGTTTGCTCGTTTGAATTTTTCAAGTTTGGCGCCACGGGTAACTGTATAGTCTAATAAAGAGCGGGTTATTTGACGCGCCGAAAGCCAAGCTTGTAAATCTCCATCGGAATTTAGCTGTTGCTCTTGATAAAACTGTTTGTATATTGTAAAAACTTCGTCTTGACTGAGTTCGATAGATGATATAGCACAATCTATAATAATTTCACGCACGAGTTGTGGTAAAATGCCGTACTGCTTGAGCAAGGGTGTAATTTTATCTTTAGAAACATCATTTAAACGTTTTGCTGCTTCTTTCCAAATTTCATCTATTTCTACAACTGATGTCATGACCCGATTATTTTTTGCAGTGGCAATGATAAGGTTAGCATTTTAGTTTGGTAATTAGTGTTGTTTATAATGCTAAGTAGGTAGGACGGGCAGGGATGCCCATCCCACAAGATTATATCCCACAAGATTTTAATGGTTAGGTGGTGGTGGTTAGTGAGTTAAGCTGCACATTTTTTAGTGTTGCTAGTAAGTTATTGCCTTTGCTGATTAGGGTGTCGTTGCCGTTAATTTTGGTGTTTAGTACATCTGTTGC
Source organism: Calothrix sp. PCC 7716 (assembly GCF_019977735.1). Lineage (GTDB taxonomy): Bacteria > Cyanobacteriota > Cyanobacteriia > Cyanobacteriales > Nostocaceae > Dulcicalothrix. The sequence goes on from NZ_AP025018.1 coordinate 11,144,855, forward strand.
GAGTAAAGTGCTACCGCGACTGATTTGGTCGTTGGCGCCAAATCCAATTATGGTAGTTGTACCATTACCTGTGTTGATGACGAATTTATCGGTGCCACTTCCAGCATAGATAGTATTGTTCCCACCAAGAGTTGTGATGGTGTTTGCTCCTTCACCTGCGTAAATGGTGTTATTTCCTTTACCAACGGTGATGTTATCATCTCCGGCGCCTGCGTAAATTAAATTATTACCGTTGCCTGTAGAGATACGGTTTTGACCTTCACCTGCGTAAATGGTATTATCTCCGTTGCCTAAAAAGAAAGTATCGTTGTTGGCGCCACCAAAAGCTTTGTTGTTTCCGGAACCAGCAATAATATAGTTATTACCTTCACCACCGTAAATAACATTATTGCCATCACCAGCAGTAAGTAGTTCTGAAGCTACTGTGCCATATAATGTATCATCTCCGGAGCCACCTGTAATTTCAATGGTTGGCAGATTGAGTCCAGCAACTCCAACACGTGGGTCGAGGTTGAGGGGTGTATCAAGTCCGAGCAATATTATTTCGTTATTGTCGATGGCAGGAGGACGACCAACGGAAAATGGATAGTTGTTATCGTTCGCAACCAAAATAGTGTTTTCGTCAATTACTAAAACATCTTCAATGGTTTGGAACGGGAATTTAAAGTTGGTGCTTCCGTCTTGGTTGAGGTCGTTAGGGTCTTTGACGTTGAGTAAATCTACAATTTCTTGCTTGCTCACAAAACCATTAGCATCTTTTTGCGATAAATCAACTTTGTAGATTTTCTTAAATTGTGCCGCATCTCCCTGTCCGTTATCACGCTCAATAACCAAATACTCGTTAGCATTCACAACGGCAAAGTCACCAATTGCATTATTAGGACTTTCCATTTGGTAATAACCTGCTAAACCTTCGTACTTGTTCGATGCAATATCAAATTCATAAATCCTTAACGAACCAGCAGGGTCTCCCACTACTGTTCCTTCGAGCAAAGGATACAATTTGGTTTTGTCAGGATTAATTGCCATTCCTTCAAAACCTCTAGAACCAGCTAAATTAGATACTGCTGGTGTACTTACATAAAGGTCACGGATTGTATCTCCTAATCCAGGGAAGTCAGTGAAATAACCGTCAACTCCTAATTCAATAAACTGCTTGTATTCGTTTGCTGGATTCCCGTTATAATCTGGCGCCAAGAATACATTCTCATTACGCAGTGTATAAAGGTGTACTAGTAAGCCTGCTGCATGAGCATCTTGAACTAAAGTTGTAGGCGCCAAAAGTGTACCATCTCTACCTGCTGGTACAATTAATCTTTTATTGGGTCCAATACCAGCAGCATATTTAGCTATTTCACCAAGTTCAACTGGTTTTGTTAAATCACCGTAAGTCCGGTTGTCACCATTAACAACGAAATCATACGGACGGTCGTTTGCACCACCAAATAATTGCACCAAAGGAATATCAACACCAGCGTTGGGCATGATGACATCGTTGAGTTCCCTAAGATTACCAGTTTCAAACGACTGGATAAATACACGTTTGGGGTCGGTAAAGTTTTGGGCAACGAGAGTGTCGATTAATTTTTGTCCCAAGTTCGTATTAATGGGAGTACCATCGATGCGCTTACCTTCGCTGGCAAAATATGTAGGGTGCTTGGTTTCTGGATAAATACCAATTTTACGTCCGGTTTCTAGCTCGACTTGTTGTACTAAGTCGATAATTTCATCCAAAGTTGGAACTTGAAGTTTATCGTTATTGAAACGAGTACCGCGTAAAGCTGGTAAACGTTCAATTGCGTTGAGAGTTTTGAGTTCCGCCAATGTAAAATCTTCGGTAAACCAACCACGTACCGAGCGTCCATCGATAACTTTCGTTGTTAAACGGTCAGCAAATTCAGGACGTTCATAAACATCAGTACTAGTATCAGTATTATTAAGGCTACCATTAGCATTAAGAACTGCTAAAGCATTTTCGTGACGCGCAACGAGAATACCATCTTTGGTTGCCACTAAATCAGGTTCAATAAAATCGGCGCCTTGAGCAATTGCTAATTTATATGCCGCCAAAGTATGCTCAGGACGTTCACCACTGGCGCCTCGATGTCCAATGACTATAGGTGGTTGTCCATCTAATGTAGAGACGCGATTAATCGCGTCTCTACCCGTTGCCAAAACATCGGGGTTTTGCGGTGAACGAACAAATGGCGCCACAATTTGGTCGCGGACGAAATCACCTGTACCAGGAAAATCAGTAAAGTAACCATCAACTCCCAACTGAATAAACTGTCTATATTCAAGTTCAGGATTCTTGTTATAGTCTGCTGCTAAAAATCTTCCTTCGTTACGAAATGTATATGGATGTACTAGCAAGCCTGCAGTATGGGCATCTTGAACTAGGCTGGTTGGTGGTAAAGTGGTTTTGTCAGCATCGTTGATTGCACCATCTTTATTTACATCATCAGCAATACCATCGTTATTGGCATCTACTCCTTTAACAGAAACAATCATTCGTTTCCAAGGGCCAATACCATCAGCATAAGTGGCGATTTCTTTCAACCCATCAGGTGTTCGCAGGTCAGCATAAGTACGTTCATCACCATTGACTACAAAATCATAAGGTTTTGTCTCAATTAACGAACCATCTAATCGAACATCGGTAGCATCGAGTAACTGCACTAAAGGTATATCAATACCAGCATTCGGCATTAATACACTATTAAGTTCTTTTAAATTACTAGTTTCAAACGACTGAATAAATACTCGTTTGGGGTCGGTAAATTCTGTTTTGACAAGCGTGTCAACAAGCTTTTCTTCGAGCGATAGACCTAAATTATCATGGTATATCGGGTGCTTAGTTTCTGGATAGATACCAACTTTGCGTCCGGTGAGTGATTCTTCAAGTTTTACTAAATTAATGATTTCTTCAAGCGTAGGAATTTCTAAAACTCCGTTAAACACTTGCGTTCGGTAATCTTGCGGCATTATTGCGCGCAGGGTTTTAATTTCTGCCAAAGTAAAATCAGAGGCAAAGAAACCTTCTTCTGCGACACCATCAACAATTTTAGTTGTTTTACGGTCTGCGAATTCTGGACGGTTGGCAACGTCGGTGGTGTTAATTAAATTTGGTTCATGACGCGCGATTAATACCCCATCCTTAGTAGAAACTAGGTCAGGCTCGATAAAATCAGCACCTCGGTCAATTGCTAATTTGTATGCAGCTAACGTATGTTCGGGTAATTCACCACTGGCGCCTCTGTGTCCAATTACCAATGGAGGTTGTCCATTTAGGGTGTTTAATGTAAACTCATTCGGTGTCGCAATTGGAGCATCGAGTAATTTACCACTGTTATCGAAGTGTAGTAAATAGGGTCCAAACTCATCACCAATCCAGATAGTATTATCTTTGGCAATGACAAACGATTCAATATCAAAATCGGCGCCTGTAAGTAAGCGCTCTTGTGATTCTTCGTTGGTAATTTTGAATGGTACTTTTTTATCTGGGTCTGCTAACTGAATAAAATTACTATCTACTTTTACAGTTCCATCACCTGAAGAAATAGTACGAAAATTTGGTTCAACTTTGTATATACGTAATAAAAAATCTGAACTATTTGTTTTGGCGCCGAAACCGTTATCAGCCATGAACCAAAATTGATTTGGAGAAGCAAATTGCACCGCACTAAATCCTTGAACAGGTTGCCCAGGAAACGGGCCAGTGCGACCATTTGCAGAAATGTCTTTACCTGATGCTGGGCCTGAAGCAAAGGTATCGGCAGGAAGGAACGCGAATCCTTTGAGTGTTGTGTTTGTCATTGTTTCTATATGTGTAAATACAAAAGAGTAGGGAAATACAACTTTCCCGTATGATTCTTAATTCTTATGCTTGTGGTAAAGAAAAACACACTATAGCCGTATATTCCACAAGCTTGTAACTACACTTTTGCACTTAAAAGTTAAGAAAAGGCAAATAAGCGATTAACAGTTTGCAACGGATACAAGGGATGTAACAGATAATCTTTGGCTAGGTTACACAATCTTACTTATTGTTACCAAAGTCTTGAGGGGCGACTAATTGAAGCGGTTGGAAAAGAATTAGATATGGCTCATATCGGTATAAACGATTGCGCTGCCAGCCTGTAATTTCTTTTTATACCTTGTTCGACTTTTCAAACATCCTCTAATGGGTATTAGTACATCTAGTCATAGTAATTTATGAAGTATTTTTTAGAATCGCCTTTCAGTCACTAATTTTTGAGAATGAATATAATTAATAATAAATATTTATATTAAGCATGAAAATAGAAAATGATGGCAATAGTTCTAGGCATATATTTGCTGTATGGAATGCAGAATTTGTGTTGTAGAGACTAAACATGTTTAGTCTCCACATTATGGGTTAAAACGAAGTGGTAAGGAGTAAATTTAGTTGTCGATATGGGAATTGAGCGAACAAGCGAAAGAATTAACCGAAACGACCGGAAACGTAATCGCGCGTGCGTTCATCGAGAGGACTGTTGAAGATTTGAGTGGTAGCACCAAATTCAACCATTTGACCGATGCGACTTTCGTCAGTAGTAAAGAACGCTGTAAAGTCAGATACGCGCACAGCTTGTTGCATGTTATGGGTAACAATTGCAATTGTGAACTCTTCGCGTAATTGATGAATGAGTTCTTCTACTTTCATTGTCGCGATAGGGTCTAAGGCTGAACAAGGTTCATCCATTAATAGAATTTTTGGTTTAACAGCAATTGCACGAGCGATACAAAGACGCTGCTGCTGTCCTCCAGAAAGTCCTAAAGCGGATTTACCAAGTTTGTCTTTGACTTCATCCCACAGTGCGGCGCCTCGAATTGCCGTTTCGACGATTTCATCGAGTTGCCCTTTTGGAACAAATCGGTCGATACGTAAACCGTATGCGACGTTATCATAAACACTCATTGGAAATAAATTCGGCTTTTGAAACACCATACCAATTTGGCGCCGTAACCGATTTAAATTAATGCGACGTTCGTAGATATTTTGACCAGCGAATTCAACGCTGCCTTTAACCTGAACGTCACCTTCTAATTCGCTAATGCGATTAAGAGTTTTGATAAATGTCGATTTACCACAACCACTAGGACCGATAATAGCAGTGACTTGATTTTGGTAGATATCCATTGAAATATTTTCAATGGCTGGTTTAGTCGTTTTAGCTCCGTAGTAAAACGTGAGATTTTTGACTTTGATAGCCGGGATTAATTTATTCATGTTTGCCCAAATTATGCGACAAAAATTGACAACACCACTTACTCATTACTTTGTTTTTTTGCTAGTAATCAAACGCGAAAGCAAGCTGATGCACAAAACTAAACTTAGTAGGACTATAGAGGTAGTCCAAACAAGTTGGTTTTTCTCTGGCGAGGGGTCGTTGTAGAGGTTAAAAATTAGTACTGGTAGCGAAGCAGTTGGGCCATTAAGGTCAGTTGACCAGTCCAAACTAAATAAAGCAGTGAAAACGAGCGGTGCTGTTTCGCCAGCAGCACGAGCTACAGCTAGTAAGACCCCTGTAGTAATACCAGGTACTGCCGCAGCAAGTACAACTTTAAACGTGGTCTGAAAACGGCTGCTACCCAAAGCCGCAGAAGCTAGTCGTTGAGCGTTTGGAATTAGCTTTAAGGCTTCTTCAGTAGTTAACGCAATAACTGGCAGCATAATAATTGATAACGCAAAACCACCAGCAAAAGCGCTGAACGATTTTGTAATAGCAACTACAACACCGTAAGCAAATACACCCACAACAATCGAAGGTACACCTGTCAAAATGGTGGTAATAAAACGAACAAAGTTAGCCACAGGATGGCTTTGACCAAACTCTGACAAATAGATGCCCGTCATTACCCCTGTCGGTATACTTATGAGCGAAGCAATTGTTACCATAATTGCTGTACCGACTATTGCGTTAGCAATTCCGTTGTCAATCACAGCTGTAACAAACATTGTAGGTCTCAAACCGGAGAAACCCCGTATTATAATTTCCCACAATACTGATAGTAATGGAACAATTGCGAGTCCAGATAATCCGAATGCAAGCCCGTTCATAATATACGTGAACAGGCGCCGTGTAGTCGGTAAAGGACTGCACAATTCGTTCGCTAATGATGTATCAACTTGCGAATCTTGATAAGCACTCATGCTATTTTGGCTTTTACTTCGTAATATGAATGGATTTTTGATTTTTACAGACGTTACATGTGTACAGACGTTACATGTAACGTCTCTACTTGGTCTTGACTCCTAACCACTGCACCAAAAGGTTGGCAGCTACATTCACACCTAAAGTTAAAACAAACAATATTAGTGCCAAATAAGTTAAAGCACCTGTATGTAGCGGACTTAACGCTTCAGCAAATTCATTCGCAAGCACTGAAGGAATTGTATACGCAGGCGCCAGTAGTGAGGCATCGATTTGAGGCGAGTTACCTATTACCATTGTCACAGCCATTGTTTCACCCAGCGCGCGTCCCAAAGCAAGCATTGTAGCGCTGATAACTCCAGAAAGCGCTGTAGGTAATATAACTCGGAAAATTGTTTCCCAACGAGTGCTACCTAAAGCCATTGACGCGCTGCGTAACTCTTTAGGCACAACTAATAATACATCTCGTGATATTGCTGCCAGTGTTGGCAAAATCATAATCGCCAGAACAATACCAGCAGTCAGCATATTAAACCCAGCCGGACTCTCAGTATTAAATAATGGTATCCAACCTAGGGTTTTGTACAAAGCGTTTTGAACTGGTTCCAAAACAGGAATAAATACAAATATACCCCATAAGCCAATGATCACACTGGGGATAGCAGCAATTAACTGGACAATAAATGCAAAAGTGCTGCGTATTGATGGAGGGAGAAAGTTTTCGCTAGTAATCAAAGCTACAGCTACACCAATAGGGAAAGCAAGTAGAATTCCAATACCACTACTAACTAGCGTTCCGTATATATATGGTAACGCGCCAAACAATTCATTGCCCGTATCCCATTCGATACTTGTCAGAAACCCAAATCCAAACTTATCAATTGCTGGTTTAGCTTGCTGAAATACTATTAAACTCATCCAAAAAAGAATTAAAACAGTAATAGCAGCAAAAGCGTAAACAAACCATGTGAAAGCTTGATTAGTCCAGTAATTTCTTCCACCGATAACTGTTAGGTCGAGATTAGCATCAACAGCATTGGAGGAATGCGTATATTTGGGGGAGACTGGTTCAGGTGTTGCCATTACAGTTTAGTGAAATAAATTATTCTCATACAAGTAAGGTGGACTAAAGTCCACCCTACGTTCATGCGTTGGTTTTGTTTTAAGTAAGGGTGGGGCTAATTATATATAAATGTCACCCCTTTTATTTTTCCTTTACCTAAAAAATTACTTAACAGTGCTGTTAACTACGTTCAATACACGATTAACTACAGCAGGAGGAATTGATGTGTAGTTGAGGTCATCATTGATCTTTTGACCGTCTGTAAGTGCCCAGTTAATAAATTGCTTAATTGCAGTTGCTTTAGCAGCGTTGGGGTACTTTTTGTAAATCATCAGCCAGGTTAAACCAACGATTGGATAACCATCGTTAGGGTCGCCAACGAATACACGGAAGTTATCAGGGAAGCTAACAGTTCTTAATGCTGCGTTAGCACCTGCTAAAGAAGGAGCAACAAATTGCCCTTTCTTGTTCTGAACTTGCGCCATTCTTATGTTATTTGCTCTAGCATATTCAAATTCAACATACCCGATGGAACCTTGGGTACGAGATACTAAGTTCGCAACACCAGGATTACCTTTTCCTCTGAGGACGTTGTCAAGCCCTGCCCATCTTGGAGCTGTGTTGGCGCCAACTCTACCTCTGAAGTAGCCATTGATTGCACTGAGGTGATTAGTAAAAATAAAAGTTGTACCACTGCTATCTGCACGAACAACTGATCTGATTGGAGTAGAAGGTAAATTTACACCTGGGTTGTCAGCTCTGATTGCTGGGTCATTCCAGTTTTTGATTTGACCAGAGAAGATAGCTGGTAAAGTCTTGCGAGACAATCTGAGGTTGTTTACACCAGGAACGTTGAAAACTACCGCAACCGCACCACCAGCTGTAGGGACGAGGATTACGCCATTCTTGACTTTTGCAATATCTGCATCTGTCATTGCTGCGTCAGAAGCACCGAAGTCAACGGTTCCTGCAATTGTTTGTCTAATACCACCGCCACTACCAATTGCTTGGTAGTTAATTCTGAGGTTAGGGAACTTCTTACGAATTTCACGAGCATATCTTTCGTACAAAGGTGCTGGGAAGGTAGCACCTGCACCATTAAGAGTTTGAGCTTGTTGAGCTTGTGCTTGAGTAACTGTTGCAAACAATGGAGCAACAGCAACAGCAGCAGCTACTACTGAACTGGTAATTGCACGACCGAAAACGGTAGTATAAATTTTCATATTTCCTCGTATCTAGAATTTAATTTCTGTTATCAACACAGACTTAAATTAAAGTACATGCTAACTGGTTAAGAATTGTTTAAGCATATTCAAATTTCAATTTAAACTATATTTAAATTTTGATTTATAGAGTTTTTTTACAAAATTATATGTATTGTACAAGACATTTAACTTCATCTAATTTTATTCAAAAAACTAATAAAAAATAGTTTTTATAATATCAAATAATTTTGACAAAATTATGCTAACATGCTGAATATATAAAGCTAATTATTTACGCTTCAGGGCAAAAGATAATTTTGTGTAGGTTGGGTTATGCTGGCGCTACAGCCAACCTAAGTTTTAGCGACATAATCAATAAAATATTTTTTAGTGAATCAAGTTCATCTATTTGATTGTTAATTAGGTTGCGATTGCATTTTTATTTGTAAATTTGCTCAGAGAGTTTTCTTTATTTTATGTTGAAATAACTTATCAAAATCTTTTATTAAATAATTATACTAAATTAATATATGTTCAATTCATCTTTCTCGAAAGATTGGTTGTCGGCTGTCAGGCAATTATCACCTTCGATGCTATTAATGTCTTTAACTCTACATGGTTTACTGCTATTAATGCCCTTATCATCTTTTACAGGAAGAAAAATACCTGACAGTAAAACAACATCAAAACAAGAACAAATATTTGTTTCCCAATCAAAATCGAGTCAATTTTTTAGCGATGACAAAGCCCTAGTCAAGCAAAAAGACTTGACGAGTACTCCTATACCCACCATTGACCCACAATTTACGTCACAGTTACCTTCTCTGCCACAAGATGCACCAACGCAAACTCAACTACCAATACCAGAAATTCCAGAAGCACTTCCAGAGGTAACTCCAACTGTGGCGCCAGCTAATTCAGATGTCTCTTTTACATCATTTAAAGAAGCACAGCAAGTCACCGACGGGACAGCAGCAGTTGTTGTGGCGCCAAAAACAGCTTTACCGAAAAAACAGAATGCCACACCCAAAGTACCCGTAAAAGCAAAAACCGTGACTCCAGTTACTTCACCAACGCAAGAACCACCAAAACCAGTGCCCACTAAACTGGCGCCTATCAAAGAAAGCATACCACCTGAAGCATTACCAAGCTCTCAAGAAAAAGAAACGTTTGATGGTATCTTGAACAAACTCAATGAAGAGCTGAGTCTAAACGAATTCGTAAACTCCCAACCAGAGAAATTTTCTGCTGCTATAGAAATAGAACGCATTTACGGAACTGTTATAGACAAAACACCCGAAGAAGTAGCTGCAAATGTCATTAGTAAGTTAGAACTGCAAAGTTTTAAAGTATCCCAACTTAATAACTATGCAGGTGGACTTGTTTATACAGTGACGAAAAATAAGTTTACTCAATACATCACTTTTACTGCTAATGCTGACAATATGGGAACGGTTATCATTATTTGGAAAAATTTATAAATCTTAAAAAGTAATTTTGTCAAGTTCTATGCGCCCCCTTGTTGAACATGGTAAACTCAACGGCAAAGGTCGCCCTCTTCAAATATCGGCGCCGAGACAACCGAATAATGAAGCTAGTCAATTATCAATTGTTGCTTTTTATTTCGTTTAATTGCGTCTTCGCAATATCTACCGCAGGCGCCGAGATTATTCCCGATGCGACTCTGCCTAGCAACTCAAAGTCATCACAAACGGATAGTATCATTACTATAAGTGGTGGTACACAAGCTGGCGCGAATCTGTTTCACAGCTTTTCCCGTTTTAACATTCCTACAAATACTGAAGCAATTTTTAACAATTCTGCGGTAGTAAAAAATATTATTACGCGCGTAACAGGTAGCAATGTATCACAAATTGATGGACTTATATCCACTACAAGTAAAGCGAATGTCTTCTTAATTAATCCTAACGGTATTATATTCGGTGAAAACGCGCGTCTTAATATTGGCGGTTCCTTTCTTGCTAGTAGTGCGATAAATATAAAATTTGCCGACGGTACTATATACTCAGCACGTCCTGCACCAAATACTCCACTTTTAACAGTTAGCGCACCAATAGGACTTGATATTGGTAATAACTCCAGTGCAATAACCGTTCGAGGTCAAGGACATAATTTGAGTGGAACACCATTCCGTCGTAAAGACTACAATACTGGTTTACAAGTTGAACCCGGACAAACTTTGGCTTTAGTGGGTGGTAAAATCAACTTGGATGGAGGAATATTAACGGCGCCAGGTGGACAAGTTGAGTTAAGTAGTATTAAAGAACAAGGAACAGTAAGCATTATTACTAATTCCGAATTTAATCTTGGTTATCCAAAAAATCTTAACTTCGATGATATCCAATTATCGAACAAGTCACTTATTGATGTGAATGGGACTTCGAGTGGTGTTGTGAAAATTTATGGTCGTCAAGTTAATTTTCAAGATGGTTCGCTTGTTTGGTTACAAAACCGAGGTATGCAACAAGCAGGTGATATTGATGTTTTGGCATTGGAGAGTTTAAAACTCACTAATACTACACTCAATGGTATTCCTAGCGGTCTTGTAAATGAAACTATTGCAGCAGGCGCCAGTGGCAATATTAATATTACTACACCTTTGTTAGATATTCGTAATGGTGCTGTGCTGGCAGCAAATACATTTAGTACTGGTATTGGTGGTAATATTAATATTACCGCACAATCGATGGGTGTTTTTGATTATTCCCCTTCTTTGTCTCGTGCGATTAGTACTGTAAGTGCTTTTGCTTATTCCAAAGGAAACGCTGGTAATATTAATATATCTGGGCAGTCGCTATCAATATTTGGTGGTGGTTTTATTGGGTCGGTGACAACTTCGAGCGGCGCCAGTGGTAATGTAAATATTAAATCTGAAAATATTCAAATTTCTGGAAGGGCGCCTGCTGGTGATGTAAGTAATATCACTTCTTCAAGTTGGACAAATGGTAGTCCTGGTAAAATTGATATTAACACAGCAAGACTAAAAATATCTAATGGAGGCTTAATATCCTCTTCTAGTTTTAGTAATAGTTCTGCTGGAAATGTGACTATTAATGCCTCTGATAGTGTGGAAGTTACTGGTAAATCTGGTTCGACCACAAGTCAAATACGCTCGGCAGTTCGTGTATTTGGTTCAGAATTAGAAGATAAAAACCAAGCTGCGATTATTCGTAATCAATTAAAACTACCTGATGTTCCCCAAGGAAATGCAGGAGATGTAACAATTAATGCACGCAATTTACAAGTAAGTGATGGAGCAAGAATTAGTGTTCAAAATCAAGGTATCGGAAATGGGGGAATGCTTTATATTAATAGTAATTCGCTTGTAGTTAAAGACAAAAGTAGCATTACAGCAAACACAGCATCAGGTGTAGGTGGTAATATTCAGATTAAATCGACAGATGTGCGTTTGCAAAACAATAGTAATATTACAGCTACTGCTGTTGGCAGTACAGGTAGTGGAGGAAATATTAGTATTGACACAAAAAATCTTGTGGCATTAGAGAACAGTGATATTATCGCAAATGCCCAAGCAAGTTTTGGTGGTAGAATTACAATTAATGCTATAGGAATATTTGGCACACAGCCTAATAAAAATTTAACATTGCAAAGTAATATCACAGCAAAATCGCAGCAAGGAAGTTCATTCAACGGAGTGGTTTCGATAAATGCATTTAACTTTAACCCAAATATAACAGCAACTGAATTACCCTCTAGCATCACCCAAGTCACCGACAAAATTACTACAGGATGTGCAGCCGAAGCTGGAAATAGATTTGTAGCAGTTGGTCGGGGTGGACTACCTGAAAATCCTACAGATGCTTTAAGAGGTGAAACAATTTGGTCAGATTTAAGACCATTACAAGAAAGTACAAATAGAATCAGTAAAATTATTACATCTTTACATACAGAGGCGCCTGCAATTATTGAAGCAACAAATTGGGAACTAGATGCATCAGGAAATATACAACTAGTCGCACGCTTCCCCCACCAAAAAAACCAACTTGCTTTAAAATGCACAAACCAATCGTAATAAGCACTTCAGTGCTTACTAGAGTAATGATATAGCGTTTCTTATTTAAATGAAGTACATAATGACGGGCAAGGATGCCCGTTCCACAAGAGTTTTACTAACTTAGTTTGTACCTTACTTGGTTGAAAAATGCTATATTACAAGTTAATTAAAATCCGACTTGCGAAAGCATCCAAGCGTACTCAAACGCAGTATCTTTGAGTTCAGAGTAACGACCACTGGCGCCTTGATGACCTGCTTCTAGGTTAACTTTTAGTAGTAAGGGATTATTATCTGTTTTGAGGGTGCGTAATTTAGCGACATACTTTGTGGGTTCCCAATATCCAACTTGACTGTCGTTAATACTGGTAGTAACGAGTATTGAAGGGTAAGCTTTACGCGCTAAATTATCGTAAGGGCTGTAAGAGCGCATGTAACTATAGGCAGATTTTTCGTGCGGATTGCCCCATTCAAGATATTCTTCGGTAGTTAATGGTAAACTTTCATCCCACATTGTGTTCATGATATCTACAAAGGGTACATCAAGATGTGCTGCTTTAAACAGGTCAGGACGCATGTTTACTACAGCACCAACAAGTAAACCACCTGCACTACTACCACTAATTAGCAAACGGTCTTTGGATGTCCAATTATTACTAATTAAATATTCGGTACTGTCGATAAAATCATTAAAGGTGTTTTTTTTCTTCTGAAGTTTACCGTCTTCGTACCATTGCTTGCCTAATTCATTTCCACCACGTACATGAGCAATGGCATAAATCATACCTCTATCAAGTAAGCTAATTAAATTGCTATCAAATCTTGCTTCTTCTCCTAGACCGTATGCACCGTATCCGTAAAGAAACAAAGGCGCCTTACCATTAAGTTTTATTCCTTTACGATAAACTATAGATAACGGTACTTTTATACCATCTCGAACTGGCGCCCATACTCTTTGCGTTGTATATTTAGTAGCATCGTAATTTGGAACTTGTCTACGCTTGATTACTTTTTGTATACCTGTAGCAAGGTCTTGTTCGTAAACGGTTGATGGTGAAATTAAAGAAGTATAGGTGTAGCGAAAAGAATTAGAATCAAAGGATTGATTAATAGCATCGCTTTTACCATCTTGGTATAACCCTAAAGTTGCTGTATAAGCACTTTCAGAGAAATTAACTTCGCGCCATTTTTTGGTCTGAAAGTTATATACAATAAATTGATTTAAACCAAGCTGTTTCTTCGATACAACGGCAGAATCTTTATATAAATCAATATCTTCTATAAGTACATTTTGATTATGCCCTATAAACTCCCGCCAGTCGGCGCCGTTAGATTTGCCAACGGGTGCTGTTACAATTCGATTATTAATCAGTTTTTGATTATTTATATTTTTATTAGTAATTATATACCATAATCCCTGGCGGTGTTCAACTGAGTATTCATGTCCTTTTGCACGTTTAGAGATGACTTTTAAATTGGTTTTAGGGTTGGCTGCATCTAAGTAATGCGTTTCGCTAGTATCTTTACTACTAACTGTGTATAAAATATACTTTTTGTCTTTAGTGCGACTAACTTGTGAGAAAAATTCTACGTCTTTTTCTTCGATGACTTTAACAGGTTTGCTTCCTAATTTGAGGCGCCATAATGTATTCGCACGGTTAGTAATTGGGTCTTGAGTGACATAAAATAGGGTATTATTATTTGCCCAAGTTAAAGAACCGATATTTTCAATCGTTAAAGGTAGTATTTTTTTAGTTCGTAAATCTTTGACTTGAAGATTATAACGAATATCACCTTTTGTATCAATTCCATAGGCTAGTAAATTACCATCATCAGTAACATCGAACATACTAGCGTTCAAATATTTTTCGCGTGCAGCTATTTTGTTTTCATCAAGTATTATTTCTTCTTTTGCATTCGCGGTTTTCTTCTTGCGGCAATGGATAGCGTAGTTTTTGCCTTTTTCGTAGCGTGTGTAGTAGTCATAGTTACCTTCACTCACAGCTACACTAGTTCTATTTTCTTGTATTCTTGATAGCATTTCCTGATACAGCTTTTCTTGCAGAGGTTTCAGGTTCGCTGTCATTGCTTCAGTATATGCATTTTCAGCTTTGAGATACTTTAATACTTCAGGGTTTTGTTTGTCGCGCAACCAAAAGTAATCATCGCGTATAACTTCACCGTGACGAACTTCTTCGTGAGGCTTTATTGGCGCCAGTGGTGGTCTTATAGGCGCCTGGTTTTGGGCCAGTGATAAGGGTAGATTCAGTATAAGTGAAACACTAATTGTGATCCCCCCAACCCCCCTTAATAAGGGGGGCAAAAGGTTTTTGAGAATGTTTGTTTTTAAGGGGGATTCTCTTAAAGTCCCCCTTATTAAGGGGGATTTAGGGGGATCAGATTTTGCCATATTAACCACAAAACAGCCATATTCTTGGAGAATTTAGTATACGGCGCCTGCTATAAACTTGTCTGTAAATTTTATTTTTCTTCCATATGCTCGGCTAAAGAAGTATATAAAGTTACAATATGGTCGTCTGCCAAAGTGTAATAGACATTGCGACCTTCACGACGGTAATTAACCAAACGCATTGCTTTTAATAAACGCAGTTGATGGCAAATAGCAGATTCGGTCATTTTTGTGACTGCGGCTAAATCACAAACGCATAATTCTTGTGATGCCAGTGCGGAAATTAAACGCAGACGATTTGTATCTGCTAGCAGACTAAATACTTCTGCCATCTGCTGCGCTTTGTCAGTTGGTAATATTTGTGACTGTATAGAGCGCACGCTTTCTAAGTGTACTAAATGGTCGTCACACTTTGGCGCCTCTAGTCCTTGAGACAATTCGACACTTTCTTGGCGCTTGCGTTTACTCATATATGTATAACTACTTATGGTTACTTATATTCCTATATAAAGTATAGCAAGTTAAGTTAAAGTTATTTAACAATTGAATAATTGCTCAAATAAATACTCTATATCATGGCGCCACTCACAATAATTTTTTCTACATATGCGGAATAAGCAGGTTGAGAGGTGATTTTAAATATAGATTCAGATTTGTAGGTGTAATTTTTTACTATGACCACTAGTTTTATCGTACTTAAAGAAGGTTCAAGTGGAGCAGAAGTCAAAAAACTGCAAGAATCCTTGAAAAAACTCAATTTTTATTCAGGTGCTGTTGATGGTATTTTTGGTGCCAACACAAAAGGCGCTGTAATAAAGTTTCAACAGTCGCAAAATTTACTTGCAGATGGAATTGTTGGTAATCAAACTTGGTCTAGAATTAATGAATTAGTAGGAAAGAATATGTCTAATAGCAAATGGCGGAAAATGACAGCGCAACAAGAAATTGATGAAATCAAATCGCTGATTGATAGTCGTATGGGAGTTGCTGCGTTGAATCAATTAGCCTTAGAAAATTTTATTGGTTTTGATTGTACCAGAACTTTTTATATCAATGAAGAATTTGGTGGCTTTCAAACTTTAATGCGTGTTAAGTGTAGTACGCCTCGTGGAGCTTCATCAGCTATTGCATATGATGAAATTCGAGTTATTTTCAATCGTTTTGAAAGTAATATAGAAAATTTTGAAATTGAGAGGGTTTCTGAAGAAACAGGCCCTCCAAAGATTCAACTACCATTATAAGTTTTATTTGCTTTTTTTGACACCTGTCCCAATTTTACTACCGTTTTCTAAAATTCACATGCTATTGCGCGGTTATCTTCTTCAAAACTAATTAGCTTTAAATGTTCAGGGTTGGCGATAAGTTGCTTAGAGAGTAGGAATGCTGCTATCGACCAAGTTTGATAACGACGCGCTTCTTTACCAATGAGGCGCCCATTTTTACCATCATAATATTCGGGGAATAAGTCTTTACCTAAACGTGCTTCGGTAAGTTTAATGGCATTTTCTGCAAGTTGAATATTACCTGTTTTAACTGCGGCAGCAACTAAAAACCATAATAAAACGGGCCAGTTACCTCCATTATGGTACGACCAAGGTACATTTTTAGGGTCAAAACCAGTAAATAATTGCCAGTCGCGGTCTTCTACTGCGGGGAAACAAATCTTCATCGGCATTTGTCCCACTAAATCATCCCAACGGTTTGCTACCAAAGTTAGAATATTACTCGATTGCTTTTTAGTTGACAGCGAAGTAATTACCGACATTAAATTGCCTAGCGTAAAGAAACGAAAGTCTATTAAACCGGGACCAATATTTCCGGCAAAATATCCACCTTCATCAGGAAGCCAATTTATAAACCAAGCAGGTATAGAAGAAGCGTAAATATTAAACTTGTTAACTGCGCTGATGCCAAACTCTTCACCTTTATAATGATAAATTTCGCTCAAGCGTTGCATATCAAGCCAGTAATAGCTTCGCATATGAAAAGCTAAATGACCCAAACGTTCAATTACTGCTGTACGTATACCATCTACGTCGTTTGGTAACAATAATTCTTCTGCCGACCGTAAAGCTGCATAAAATAAAGCTTGAATTTCTAATGGGTATCCATACACACCCATCCGACGGTCAATCATAAATGAACCATCGGGTACTAACAGTGTAGGATACATATCAAACCGGGTTTCCAAACATAAACGCAATATCAAACGCATTCCATGCTGAAAGTCACTGCGGTTTGCAAGCGCTAAATCTCCTGTTGCTTTGACATAAGCGCGTAGCAAAATCATCCACCACAAACAAGAGTCGATAGGAGTGACTCTTGCTATAGCGTGTTCGCCAAAATCAGCAATTAGAACTTCTCCACCACCGCGTAACTCTACCTTGAAACTAGCAGGCATTAAACCTAGTCCTGGTTTAAAGCAGTCCATTCGTCGTTCTTGGCTTTGCAGCGTTAAGGTTATTTCCAAGAAATTACGAACTATATCTTCTCTGCCTGTTATTAAAAATACTAATGCTGATGATACAAAATCGCGCACAAAACACTGGTCATAGTTGAGCGCAAGTGCATCTTTATCACGTGCGGCAATCGTTCCTACTGCTTGCCCTTTATAGTACATAATACTTGCTTCAAGGGCTTTTTGAGCATCTTCAACTAAGTTTCTTACCGGAGGCATGAGTTATATAAATTAAATAGGAGAAGGTTAAAGTAATACTGTGGTTAGTTCTATTATTTTACGTATTCTTGTAATTCTCTAGTGTGAATAATTACGAACGTACCTAAAATTATGTTAAGTTTAAATTAAGATTGCTGTATATAATTTATTTTAGGGACGGGCAAGGATGCCCATCCCACAAGATTTATATAATTCCCTTTCTAATATTAAAATTACTTTACGGTTGGTTTTCCTATCGATTCCAATAATTATTTATACTACCTTCGCAATCTGTAACCTATACCTCTAACTGTTTCGATTCGATTGCTGCCAAATTTTTTTCTTAGATGTCCAACATATACATCAACTATATTTGAACCTGGGTCATAGTCATACCCCCAAATACGGTTTAATAGCTGCTCACGACTTAGTACTTGCATAGGGTGACGCAAAAATACTTCTGCCAAGATAAATTCGCGGGTGGAAAGTTCTACTAAGTTATCTCCTACCCAAACTTGACGTGTTAGCAAGTCTAAACAAATATCACCAACTCTTAATGTAGTGTCTTCTTGTTGACGGGGAATATGACGGTTTCGCATTTGTACTCGGACGCGCGCTAGTAGTTCTTCAAAGCGAAATGGTTTGGTAATATAATCATCGGCGCCTCCTTCTAATCCTGCAACTGTATCATCTACGGTATCACGGGCTGTTAGTACAATAATTGGTAAGGTTTCTCCTCTACCACGTAAATTCCTTAACACATCAAAACCATCGAGGTCGGGTAAACCAATATCTAAAATTAGTAAATCAAATATTTTACTATCAGCAACGTTTATAGCTTCACTACCAGTTGCTACTATCGCTGTTGTGAACCCGTGTGCTTGTAACCCTGTTTCCAAGAAGGAACTAATGCGGGGATTGTCTTCGGCGATGAGTATTTGGTTCATGCGTTGCTGTTTCGAGCATAGAACTAATATATAACGATAGTTATAGTATCACAACTCGGTAGTGTGTATGGGTTGGCGCCCTTGTCCTGACGTTATATATAACGTCTTAGTAGAGACGATAGTGCGAGGTGGTTCCTGAGCATTGGAAAAATCAATCTTAGCTTTTTGCTCTTCGTGTGCCATAAATTACTTTAAACATGATTACACCTATAGTGTTTTACTAGTGTTCATAATAAACATCATTCTAAAGATTGATACGTATCTTGCAAAAAAGGCGAAAGTTCTTTATTTAACCAACCAGTTTTTACAAATTCCCCATATGTATCAGCTTCAACTGCTAGCAGTTCTTCGCGTAGTTGTTGTTTTGTAAATTTCTGTAAATTTGGATATTCATCTTGCATTTTGTCTATTTCTGTTTGTAAACGGGTTAGTTCTCCCTTAATTAATGTTTCCTGGTAACGATAAAATTCTGGCTCTATACCTATACGGTTTTCTGTCTGTGCTAAATGTTCCAGTACACGATTCAGCGCTACTTGACGAGCTACAGCTTCTGTATACAGTTTACGTAATGGTTGTTTATCTATAAGCTGCAACTTTTCTAACAAGGGTTTAACGGTTAGTCCTTGTACTAGTAATGTAAATAAAACTACACCAAATACGGTGGCAATAATTTCTTCCCTTGCTGGAACTACAACAGATACACTTAATGCAAGTGCAATAGAAACCGAACCTCGTAATCCTCCCCACCAAACAACCGTTTGGTCAGGAATTGGAATTTCTGATTTAACGAGGAAGTTACTCAAAGCACTCAACAAATAAATTGAAATTGCCCGCGCGACTATCATGGCGCCGACTGTGATGGCAATAGTAATAAAATTAGCTTGCAATACATCAAAACGAATTTGGTCGCCAATCAACAGAAACACAATAGAATTGACGAAAAAAGCTAAAAACTCCCAAAATTCGCTGACAATAATTCGCGTGCGTGGGTTCATGCCAATGCGCGAACCAAAATTACCCAATATCAAACCACAAGTGACAACTCCAATTACCCCAGAACCTCCTAAATCTTCAGTAATGAGGTAGGTTCCATAAGCAGAAACTAATGTTAGAGATTGCTCTACTAGTGGCAAATCAAAGCGTTGCGTTAAATAAGAAATACTAAATCCGATTAAGCAACCAACAGCAATACCAATACCAACTACTGAAAGCAACTCAACCAAAATAGGTTGTAATGTTAATTGTGCAGTTCCCTGTTGTAATGCAACTAAAAATCCAAACGCCACTACAGCCATGCCATCATTGAACAGGCTCTCACCTTCCATCAATGTAGTCAAGCGTTGTGGGGCGCCTAATTCTCGAAACAAAGCAGTTACAGAAACAGGGTCAGTAGCAGACAAACTGGCGCCAATTAATAATGCAGTAGTCAAAGACATTCCTGCAATCTGGTTTAAACCGAGCGCAACACCAGCAATTGTAATTAGTACACCTAAAATGGCATACAAGCAAATTGGTACTAAATCTCGTTTTAAATTTGACCATTTTAAATTCCAAGCGGCTTCAAATAATAGTGGTGGTAGAAAAATAGTCAAAATTAACTCTGGAGATAGATTGACTAGTCTGACATCTACCAAAGCTAATATTAATCCTACAATCACTAACAATAGTGTGTAAGGAATTTGACGTAACCAACTAAATATTTGCGGTAGCGTTGCAACACTTAAAGAGACAGAGAGTACTAACAGAAACGATTTTAGATTGGCGTGGATAAGTTCTTCTTCCATTATTAAATTCTACCTTAACTAAGCAGACCAAGCTTCTCGAAAATCTGCATATAGCGTCAAGCCACCATCTACAAAAAGTGTTTGCCCTGTAATATATGCAGCTTCATCAGATGCTAAAAAAGCTACAGCAGCAGCCACTTCTTCTGAAGTTCCCGCGCGACTCATCGGAATATGACTTTCGACAACCGCTTTTTTTTCGGGGTCATTAACCCATTCTTCGTTGATGGGTGTTATGGTAGCTCCCGGCGCCACTCCATTAATACGAATACTTTTATTAGCATACTCTAATGCGAGAGTTTTAGTCATGTTTTCCATTCCACCTTTGCTGATGGAATAGCTAAGATAAAACGGTCTTGGAATAATTTCGTGGACACTGGAAATATTAATAATTACTCCAGAACGGTTTTGTGAAAGCAGGTGTTTGATGGTTTCACGAGCGCACAAGAAAGAACCCCTTAAATTGACTCCTAACACAGAGTCAAAATCTTCTGTCTTAAGCTCATGGGAAGCACATTCTTTCTGAATTCCAGCATTATTAATTAGTATATCTAGACTACCGAACTCTTGAACTACGGTATTGACCATGTTAATAATATCTTCTTCTTTAGAGACATCACCTTTGACTGGTAAAGACTTAACACCGCAATTGCTAATATCTCCACAAGCTTTCTCCATTGCCATGTCTTCCGTATTTTCCGCATCTTCAATGTTTCTACGGTAATTAATCGCAATATTACAACCTTCTTGAGCTAGACGAATTGCTATTACCTGCCCAATACCCGAAGTGGCGCCTGTAATTAGTGCATTCTTACCTTTTAATCCTTTCATAGTAATTTCTCCTTCTCGTTAACTATTCAATCTTACTTTGTTTGTTCTGTTAGTGAAGCACCTTGCTGAGGTGGGTTAGGACGGTTTTGTATCCAGGCAAACATGGCGGCGCCACCAACTAAAACTAAAGTGATGCCTGTAACTAGTTGAAGCATTATACTGTAACGCATGGCGGTATATTGAGTATTAAACAAGATTGAAGTGTTCCATGTGAATATTTGTAGGTGGAACATCGAGTTGATGCAGTGCTAACTCTACTTGTTCCATCATTTTTGGCGCCGCACAAATAAGATATTGCCTCGTACCGCGCCGCTTCGGAATATAACGCTGTAGTAATTCTTTGTCTACATAGCCTGTTTCACCTGACCAGTCTTCTGGTGGTTCTCTTAGAACATGAATGATTTTTAAGTCTAACTTTTGTTGTAATTCATCCAATTCTTCACGAAAGGTTATATCTTCCCATTTTTTGCTGGCATAGATAAGTAAATAAGGACGCTCGTCTTTACGCTTAGAGGCAGTTAAAAGTATACTCATCATTGGTGTAATACCTATACCACCTGCGATTAATACAAATCCTGCTGAGTCTTCATAACGTTCTGTTGTAAAAACTCCATATGGGCCATCTAAAAAAGCTTTAGTTCCTGGTGCTACATCTTTAATAGTATTGGTAAAGTCGCCTAAAGCTTTGATACTAAACTCGATGCGTTCTAAATTATCTCCATTGGAAGACATAGAAAATGGATGTTCACGCATCCGAAAAGGGGAAATATCAAGAGTTATCCAGGCAAACTGTCCAGGTTCAAAGCAAAAACCTTTGTGTCCGATAGGTCTTAGTGCTAGCGTCCATACATTTCCACGTTCTGGACGTACTTCTTCGACTAAGTAAGGTTTTTTCAGCATGAACCAAGGTTTTACTAAACGCACGTAGACCAACAACCAAAGTGCAATAAGCGCAATACCTGTCCACAATACACTTTTCCAAAATAATCCTAGATAATTACCCACACCGATAGCATGTCCTAACCCTAAACCTACTGCTAAGACAGCAAAAATACCGTGGGATGTACGCCAAGGTTCATAAGGTATTTTCAATTGTTGGCGCCAAATAGTTGTGACAACTAGCGCAATTAATGCTAACGTTGCTAAAACAGCCATTCTTGCTCGCCAAGGTGCTACAGGAAAGTTTAAAAGCTGTAGTGTTTCTGGCTGTGCTACAAACAATATCAACGGGTGGATAAGAATTAAGGCAAACGCTATTAAAGAAATATAACGATGAAATTGGAGAATAATATCTACTCCATAGGAAGCTTCGATGCGATTAATACGCGCAGTTAAAGCAAACTGAAGCGCCATCATTGCCAAACCAATAAAACCGAGGGCAACAGAGAAATCAATCCAAAAGCCTTTATCTTCTGGCGCCGGATATACTACCAACAGCAGCAAAGGTAAAAGAGCTATTAAAATATAGGCGCCTATCCAACTGGCAGCTACAACAACTGGACTTTTCATTAACAAACTTCTCATAATACACCCCTTGTTATATAGTAGAAAGTTACTTTTATTTAAGCTTGACGTGATGCAGTAACACGTCGGTTGACTTCGTTCCAATTCACAACATTCCACCAGTTATTTAAATAGTCCGCGCGGCGATTTTGATATCGTAGGTAGTAAGCATGTTCCCAGACATCATTACCCATAATTGGATATAAGCCATCCATAATTGGGTTATCTTGATTTGCAGTATTGACAATTTGTAATTGACCTTGAGGGTTACGCACTAACCATACCCAACCACTACCAAAACGGTCTCCACCAGCTTCATTAAACTGTTTACGGAATTGTTCAAAACTGCCAAAAGTTTGATTTATTTCTTGAGCTATTTCTCCTGTTGGTTGTCCACCACCCGTAGGACTCATTATTTGCCAAAAAATTGTATGGTTCAAATGTCCGCCACCATTATTACGTACTGTGGTACGAATGCTTTCAGGAACACTATTCAAGTCGCGTAGCATTGCTTCTACACTTGACGCGCGCAAATTAGGCTGTTGTTCTAATGCTTTATTCAGGTTATCAACATATGTTTGATGATGTCTGTCATGATGCAGTTGCATAGTTTGAGCATCAATAGCTTTCTCTAAAGCATTAGCAGCATAAGGTAGCTGTGGTAACTGTGCTGGGTTGGCGCCTAATTCTCTGTCAGAATAAGCAACGGGTTTATTTGATGTCACAGGTGTTTGCGTCACTACAGGTGTTGTCGTAGAATTTTCTGTAGGTGGTGATGCAATTTCTTGTGGTTGGCAAGCAACTAATAACCCTGTTGTGAGTGCAATAATAGCCAAAGCTGGGATAGTTAGTTTTTTGCAAATAGATTTTACTACAAATTTTAAGGAAAACCAAAGCTCAAACATTCGCGATCTTCTCCAATTGGCAATAGGCGCTGGGTATACCAGCCTAAAATTTATAATTGTATATTTAAGTATCAGAATGAAATGTGACTAAAAAGTGACAGCTAATTAGGTAGTTTCCAAGGTTGAGATTGTAATTATGTATCTCAAGAAGGATACGTTATGCCAGAAAGCTTGCTAATATTTGTGTATAACTACGTTAAAAAGAATAGTTCAACAAATTGTAAAGCAATATTTAAATAAATTAAGAAGAAAGGAGTCAAATCATGAATATTTTAGCTTGGATTGTTTTGGGTTTAATTGCGGGTGCTATAGCCAAAATGATTTATCCCGGTTCACAAGGAGGCGGTTTAATAGGCACTCTTCTATTAGGAGTTGTTGGCGCCTTTATTGGAGGTACTTTGTTTACTTTATTACAGACGGGTACATTTACGCTAACTGCAACCAGTCTCTCTTTAGGTGGTATAGTTGTTGCAGTTATTGGTGCCTTAATAGCTGTATTCTTGTACAACTTGCTTACTCGTAGAGCGGCTTAGTCAGTATTTTTAATTACCTTTCAAACCAAATGCAAAATAATATATGGAGGTACAATTACTTGTACCTCCATATTTTTTGCATAATTATAATTATGTCATCAATAGATAGATTTAAATTTTAATCCCCCCTAGCCCCCCTTAATAAGGGGGGGACAAGAAAAGAAACAATAATCTTAGCTCTCATACGTAAACAAATCTTAGCCCCCCGAATTCACGGGGGGTTGGGGAGATTCTATCACATTTCAATCACATTTTTATTCGAGAATATATATAAGCTAATTTTTGCAGAGTAACGTGGATGCAGATGTAAACAATTATAAACTAAAGAATATGAGAGTAGAATCAGAAGAAATAATTCAATCGAGCCAATGGCATCAACTATCTACCAATGAAATTACGCGCCACTTAGAAACTAATTTAGAAACAGGTTTAAGCGAGTCAGAAGTTGCCAAAAGACAATCACATTTCGGCGCCAACGAACTCAAGGCGAAACCAGGCACTAGTCCTATAGTAAAATTTTTACAGCAATTTAACCAACCACTACTATATATATTACTAATTGCAGGCGCCATCAAGGCAATAATTGGACAGTGGGTAAATGCTTGGGTAATTTGGGGTGTAACGTTAATTAATGCCATCATTGGTTTTATTCAAGAATCAAAAGCTGAAAGTGCTATTGCTGCTTTAGCTTCTTCTGTGCGAACTAATGCCACTATTTTAAGAAATGGTAAAAAAATACAAGTTCCTTCTACTGAGTTAGTACCTGGAGATATAGTATTACTTGCTTCGGGTGACAAAGTACCAGCAGATTTACGTCTTGTACAAACGCGGAATTTGCAAATTAATGAATCTGCACTGACAGGTGAATCAATAGCAGTTGAGAAAAATTATCAACCTGTTAATCCTGATATTCCTCTTGCAGAACGCACTAACATGGCTTACGCAGGCAGCTTTGTTACATTTGGCACTGGTAGTGGTATTGTTGTTGCGATTGGAGAAGCTACAGAAACAGGGCGCCTAAGTCAGCTAATTGAACAAGGTACAAGTTTAAAAACTCCATTAACCCGTAAGTTTGATAAATTTAGTCGGACTTTACTATATATTATTCTTGGTATTGCAGCGCTAACATTTGCAGTTGGATTAGGATATGGTAATTCTTGGGCAGAAATGTTTGAAGCTGCTGTTGCTTTTGCAGTCAGCGCTATTCCTGAAGGTTTGCCGGCAGTAGTTACGGTAACTCTAGCAATTGGAGTTTCACGTATGGCACGGCGCCATGCAATTGTTCGCAAATTACCCGCAGTAGAAACTCTCGGAGGCGCCACTGTTATCTGTTCTGATAAAACTGGTACTTTGACAGAAAACCAAATGACAGTACAAGGTATTTATGCAGGAGGTCAATATTATACAGTTACAGGAGTCGGTTATGCACCATCTGGGGAAATCTTATTAAATGAAAAGCAAGTTGACCTTAATACTTCACCAGTACTTGTAGAGTGTTTAGTTGCTGGACTTTTATGCAATGACGCACGCTTAGAACAAAAAGATGAACAATGGCAAGTTATTGGCGACCCAACAGAAGGAGCATTAGTAGCTGCTGCAAATAAAGTTGGATTCAACAAGAGTAGTTTAGAGCGCGAAACCAAGAGACTTGATGTAATTCCCTTCGAGTCTGAGTTTCAATACATGGCAACTTTACATCAAGAAAAGAAACTTTCACCTAATACTCAGAACTCAACACTCAGCACTCAGCACTCAGAACTCAGCACTCAGAACTCAGCACTCAGCACTCAGCACTCAGAACTCAGCACTATTTACATTAAAGGTTCAGTAGAAGCAATTCTCAAATCTTGTCGGCAGATGTTAGATGCAGAGGGTGAAATAGTGCCCATACAAGCTAATACTATACATTCGTCTGTTAATGCAATGGCTCAACAGGGTTTAAGAGTATTAGCTTTTGCTAAAAAAAATGTCCCCACAACTAAAAACTCTCTTGACCACGGGGATATTCAAAACGATTTGATTTTTTTAGGGTTGCAAGGAATGATTGACCCACCCCGAAGCGAAGCTATCAAATCAGTACAAGCCTGTCAAGAAGCTGGTATTCAAGTAAAAATGATTACAGGCGACCATGCTGTAACTGCACAAGCAATAGCCAAGCGCATGGGATTTAATAAAAATGGCGAAGTGATGGCTTTTACCGGACAACAACTTGCCCAAATGGATAATCAACAACTTAAAACAGCTGTTGAAGATGGGGTAGTATTTGCTCGTGTGGCGCCTGAACAGAAACTGCGTATTGTTGAGGCACTACAATCTAAAGGTGAAATAGTTGCCATGACAGGTGATGGTGTTAATGATGCACCTGCACTAAAACAAGCAGATATTGGCATTGCAATGGGAGGCGCCGGAACTGAGGTAGCAAAAGAAGCTTCGGATATGATATTAACAGATGATAATTTTGCTTCGATACAAGCTGCGGTTGAAGAAGGGCGAACCGTTTATCGTAATTTGCTCAAAGCTATTGCTTTTATATTACCAGTCAACGGTGGCGAATCGATGACAATTTTAATTAGTGTATTATTTGCCAGAGTATTACCTATATTATCTTTACAAGTTCTCTGGTTAAATATGGTTAACTCCATTGCTATGACTGTACCTCTGGCATTTGAGCCTTCTTCAAAACGAGTCATGCGACAACCACCACGTAATCCTCGCCAACCTTTACTTTCTGGCAGTTTAATTAAGCGCATCGCAGTAATTTCTGTTTTCAACTGGATTTTAATTTTTGGCATTTTTGAATGGACAAGACAAACAACAGCAAATATTGACTTAGGACGTACTATGGCAATTCAAGCTTTAGTTGCTGGTAGAGTCTTTTATCTTTTAAGTATCAGCAAGCTAGGTGTAATAATTATCGATACGATACGTGGAGTTAAGCACAATATTAGCGATGCTTCCGCAATTATTATTGGTATTGTGGCAACTATAGTCTTACAAATAATTTTTAGTCAATGGAGTTTAATGAACAATTTGTTTTCAACGGCGCCGCTGAATCTAAATCAATGGTTAATTTGTATTGTTGCGGGTTTACCTATGATTCTAGTAGCTGCATTAGCTAATCGTTTTGACCCTCTTGATTAAACTTTGCTATTAGATTTAAATAAGCTTTAGTACTCCAACTACTCCTTTTTGAGAGGTAAAATGGTTCCTCCTCAACTTCAACATGCTATTGGTATATTTTCTGCCCGTCAACATGTAGTACAAGCATTTGACGAGCTTAAAGGTAATGGTTTTCCTATGAATAAGATTTCTGTAATCACTAAAGAAGCTGAAGATGAGCAACTTGACAATACTGACACGAGTCAAAGTAATATTACTCCATCAGAAGGCGCCGCAATGGGCGCATTAGCAAGTGCTAAAACAGCAGGTTTACTTACCTTGGTTGCGGGTCTAGGTATTTTACTAATTCCTGGCTTTGGTCCAGCGCTGGCTGTTGAGTCTGTTTTAATGACTCTTTTAGGAAGTGGAGCTAGTGCAACTGCTGGCGGTTTAATTGGCGCACTTAGGGGTTGGTTTCTTCCTGAAGAAGCAGCTCAACTTTATAACGACCGAGTATTGCAAGGAGAATATTTGGTAACAATAGAAGGAACACAGGACGATATCAGCCGTGCTGAACCAGTTCTTAAGCGTTGGGGTATTCAGGAGTGGCGTGTTTTTGATATTCCTAAAAGTTAAAGCGTTAACTAGATGTATATTGAAGTAGGAAGTCGAAAAGTATCAGGAGCAGCCATGTATGTACTAATTGGTGGAGCAGGCTTAGTAGGGCTAAGTTTGGCTCAAAAATTGGTAGAATTAGGGCATACTGTTGCTGTTATTGACATTGACCCTAATGCTTGTCACTATGCACGTGAACAAGTAGGAGTAATGGCTTTTGAAGGAAGTGCAGTTAGTACAGAAGTTTTGTTAGAAGCTGGAATTCGTAAAGCCGATGCCTTAGCAGCTGTTCTCCGTAGTGATGCTTTAAACTTGGCTATGGTAACTCTCGCTAAACACTATGGTGTCACCCATATTATAAGCCGGATGCTTCATCCCGATTTTGCCGAACCGTTGCGTTTGGTTGGAGCCAATCATATTATTAGTACCGTTGATTTAGCGGTTAATACAATGGTAAATGCCATTGAGTATCCGCAAGTTGAATCAATGATGCATTTTGAGCAAGGACAGATAGAGGTTTTGAAACTTTCTATCCCAAACAACTGCTATGTTATTGGTCGTAGTGTTGCCGAAATTGCTCAGGATTCCCGTTTTCCGACTGGTTCTCTAATTATTGGCTATCAATCTCATCCGCACGAAAATTTAACGATTCCTAACGGTAGTACGGTACTGGAGCCTAGTTCTACTGTACTAATTGCGACAAAACCCGGCTCATTACATCAAGTTATTGATTTTATAGAAGGTTGTAAATAAACTGAAATGAAGCTGTACCCACATTTTTCTTTATTTATTGCATTTATTTTTTTTGCCTCTTGCACATCATCAGAGAATCCACTCAAGTCACAATCAAATACTAATCAGATAAATCCATCTCAAAAGGTAGTGACTTTAGATAAAAATTTTAAGATAGCAACAGGTCAAACTATTTATGTACCCATCTATTCTTATATTTATCACTCAGATCAAAAAGAACCTTTAAATTTAGCAGCTACGCTTAGTATTCGTAATACAGATTTGAATCGACCTATGATTATTACTTCTGTGCGTTACTACGATTCATCTGGTAAATTAGTTAACCAGTATTTGAAGCAAGCTATTCAACTCGAACCGTTAGCTTCTACAGATTTTTTTGTGCAAAGAAGTGATATTAGTGGAGGTTTAGGAGCAAATTTTATTGTCGAGTGGGTAGCCCAAACTGAAATTTCTGAACCGATAGTGGAGGCAATTATGATTGCTACTGAATTTCAGCAAGGAGTTTCTTTTATTAGCCCTGGTAAGGTTATCAAAACTCAAAAAAACAATAATAGTTCACCTCCAAAACCGAGTTCTTAAGTTCTTAAAAAATTATTAATTAATCATCTTCTAGCTTTAGCAATTGCTCATCAATTTTTTTAAGCCGTCCACGCGCAATTTCTTCTCTTAGAATTCGTTTACGTATTGCCTCGTTTAGTGCAGCCTTCTCCGCTAGTAACAATCGACGGCGAATCGCATCAAGTTTTTTGTATTCTCCACTTTTGGTATCATATTCATCTGGGCGCCGTCGATTATATAGTTCTCGCAATGCCTTTTCTGCACTTGCGATTTGCACTTGGTAAGCTGAACGCATTTCCTCATACACAGCTTTCGGTAATACGCCTGTTTTCAATAGCGTATCTAATTCATCTTGCGCTGCTTTAGCTGTAATTAATTGGGCTTGCAATTGTTCAACCTGCTGCTGTGCTTCTGAAAATTGAGATAAGTTTAAGCGTTTCACTAACCAAGGTAAGCTTAACCCCTGCCCCACTAATGACAATAGTACACAGCCAAAGACTAAAGCGATTAGACTTTCTCGCCCTGGTAGTGTGGTGGGTAAGCTTAAGGCCAGAGCCATTGAAAGTGAGCCTTTGATATTACCTAAAAATAGTAAATGCTGCCAGCGCATTGGAATTGGACGGTCAAACCAACGCACCATACCTAGTAGGGGATAGACTGTAATAACTCGTCCGACTTGATACGCCAAAACTGCCAGTAGAATAGCAGGTAAAGTTCTCCAAAGTGTTACCAGGTTAATTTCTACACCTATCAGTAGAAAAATGAAGGTGTTAACAGTAAAACTGGCATATTCCCAGAAACTTAATAAGGTGATACGACTAGAAGCAGAAGTATTGCCAAGCCCTAAATTGCCAAAAATTAATCCTGCTACAACTACAGCTACAGCACCTGATACACCTATAAATTGCCCAACCTGAAAAGTTCCTAATGCAACTGCAACAGTTAGTAAAAGACTGCTAAGGGGATCATCTAAACGGTTAAATATAGGTATACTCAAGTAGCCCAAGACTAACCCAACAAGGCAACCCCCTAAAGAAATAAATAGCAGTTGCTGGACTCCTTCATTGAACGTAAGTGAACCTGTCGAATATACCTGTAAAATCAGGTTGAACGAAACTAAGGCAGCGGCATCATTAAACAGAGTTTCTCCTTCAACAATAGTGGAAAGTCGCGACGGTACTGGTATTTCCTTGAAGACGGCAATCATGGAAACCGTATCAGTGTTTGCTAGAATTACTCCTATAAGTAGAGCGGGTATCCAAGCTAGTCCTAACAACAATTTCAATAGGACAGCAATAATAGCACTGGAAAAAATAGCCCCTGGTCCAGCTAGAAGGGCAATTGGTTTAAACGTATTACGTAGGCGCCGGATATCTGTATTGATACCAGCTTCAAATACGAGAATTGGTAAGAAAAGATTTAAAACAAGGATTGGATCTAAACCAATGCGGCGAGACAGTAGCTCAGTAATTGGCAAACCTGCTAACACTAAACCTGTAACATAAGGAACACGAAGCCGCCGCGTTATCAAGGCAACGCTAGTAGCTAGAAGCAGGAGAATAATTGAAACAGTAATTAAGGAAGCAACATCCACTTTTATTTTATAAATATGTTTTGACTTTATCTTACCCAATTTTAATTTAGCTATCAAATGTAAGGGTAGTCATATTTAAATCACATTTTTTTCCAAAAATATATTCAATAGATAGATGCGCTAACTCAATTCTAAATTTAACATCATTGAATAACCTGTATTATCATTAGGAGGCATTATGAATAGATTTTTAAGATTTTTATCATTATTTGCTACATTGCCAGCTTTATGCTTTGTAGCTGATGCAATAGTGCCTTCATCAACTAACGCTCAAATAGCACAAACGGCGCCACAAACAGCACCACGAACAAGCTTCCCAGATGTTCCATCAAACTACTGGGCAAGACCTTTTATTGAGCGTTTGGCACAAAGGAATATTTTAGCCGGATATCCAGATGGTACATTTAGACCTGAACAAACAATGCAACGTGATGAATTAGCAGCAGTAATTCGTAGAGCTTTTAATCAACCACCAGTAAAACAGATAGAAAGCGGTTCGGTATTTAACGATGTTAATCAAGGATATTGGGCAGAACGTCCGATTGAATCAGCATCTGAACAAGGTTTTATGTCTGGTGATGGGCAAGGCAACTTTCGACCGAACCAACCTGTCACCAGAGTTCAAGCAATATCAGCTTTGAATAGAGGCTTAAATTTAGCTTCTGGCACACCAACGGCAACTGCATCAACACAACGAGCAGCAAGAAGAAGACCCGTATTTGTTCCTATTGCAATCACTTCTTTGATGCAGTCTGTAATACTTCCTAGGGCAGAAGCGGCGCCAACTCAAGCACCAACAAATCAAGCTACACAACCAAATTCCGCTTCAGAAATTGTTAATAAATATTACACAGATGCGAATAAAATTCCCCAAAATGCTGTTAGCGATGTCGCCGCAGCAACACAGCAAAATATAGTGGTGAATTACCCAAATCCAAAAGTTCTTAATCCTAATAAAGCAGCTACACGCGCCGAAATTGCAGCATTAGTTCATCAAACATTGGTTAATCAAGGACAACTCGAACCAATAGCTAGCCAATATATCGTTAAGTAGTTAAGTAGGTTGGGTGGAGCGCAAGCGTAACCCAACCTACAATGGTAAAATAATTGTGAAGGTGGAGCCTTTATCAATTACACTTTTGACACGAATGTATCCTCCGTGTGCAGAAACAATTTGTTGAACAATAGATAACCCTAAACCATATCCACCGGACGAGCGGGCGCGTTTTTTATCAACTCGGTAAAATCGCTCGAAAATATGTGGTAAATCAGCTTCTGGAATGCCCATCCCAGTATCTATTATTTCAATAACTGCCCAAGAAGACTGAGCAAATAAATTTAACTGAACTTGACCACCTGCTTTTGTATATTTACATGCGTTAGTTAATAAGTTAACTACTGCTTGATGCAGTAAATCTGCATCACCCAGTACAGTTAAGCTATTATTTGGTAATTTATAAGTAAGATTGATATGCTGTGCAATTTCTAGTTTTGTGTATTGGTCAGCTATTTTTAAAAGTTCGCTTTTTAAATCAACTGGTTGCAAAGATTCAGGAGCTAATCGACCTGCATGACGTGCTAGAATCAATAAGTTATTTATCAGAGTACTCATTGACTTCGCAACATCAACAATATTTTCAAACCGTTGACGTTGTACAGAAGGGTTATTAGAAATTAATCCATACTGAGCATTGCTGTTAATTGCTGACAAGGGTGAGCGTAATTCATGAGAAGCATCAGCAGTAAAGCGTTGTAGTTGGTCATAGCTTTCACGAATTGGTTGCATTGCTAGTCCTCCTAACCACCAACCAGCTAGCCCAATAATGAATAAGGTTGCTGGAACTGTTAAAAGTAAAACTAAGCGTAAATGAGCCAAATCATTTTGAGTATATGTTAGTGGTGTTGCAACTTGAAGATAACCAATTAATAAATCATCTTGATATATTGGAAGTGTTAACTCACGCAACCAAGCATCCCGGAACGTTCCTCTAACTTGATGATACTCAGGTTTTATTGTATGAAATCCGAGAGTGGTTGTTAAACGCTCAGGTGGAGTGGCGCCGAAAAATTGTACCATCTGCTTTTGAGTATCATACCAACGCGCGTACACAAGCTCACTATCTACTGGTGATACGTTACTACCTAACAGCGGCACATTTTCCAAATCAAGCTGCTGCTTAAGTGTGTCATACTTTGCATTTACTGCCATTACTCTAGACTTTTTGTCTAGTAGTTGGTCGAGATTCCTTAACGAATCTAAAACTTCTTGGTAATATAGCACTGAGGCAAAACCTACCAAAATACTTCCCATTGTTAAGGTAAACCATAAAGCTAAATTACTACGGCTACGACTAAACATGACAACTCATATTTTTATTTCAATGTACTGGTTACAAAAATTACATTATTCTCAATTTACACTTTTGTTACTGCCACTGTTTTTAATTAGTTTTGCTTCTTGTGGTGAATCGTTTACAAACCAGATATTAAGCCGTTCATATAGTACCATAAGTAAGTTACAAGCAGACAAACAAACGGTAAAAGCACAATTTGCAGTCAACGTACTAGTTACGGCAGTTGAAGTTGAAAAAAAGCGAGAGTCAACTATAGTTGAATATCAAACAGAAAATTCTGTACTCAAAAGAGTAAGATTTGTTCTACCAGTTACAGAAGTAAATACTGCTAAAACCATAATTGCTCAAGAAATGGGACAGACGCAAGCGAAAGATGTTTTGCAAGTTGGTAGAAAAATGCAGGTACGGTCTGCATTCAAAGTTTTAGGAATTTTGGCTGAAATTGAAAAAAAGCGAGGAGTTACTTTAGTTACGGTTAATACTGCTAACTCTATACTACAAAACTTAGAGTTCGAGTATCCAGTTACAGATTTACCCACTATTAAAACTACACTAATTCAACAGCTAGGATTATCTAGAGAAGATATTGCCAGATTTGTAAGTTATCGAATCAAAAACTAATTATCCGGCGCCTTCAAACTATAACCCATACCATAGACCGTTTTTATCCACGAATCGGCGCCAACGAGTTGCAAACGATTTCGTAACTTGCGTACTAATACGGTTAGTGCATTGCTTTCTGGCTCAGAACCCCACTCCCACAATGCTTCTTCAATTTGCTCGCGCGTTAAAATTTGATTTTGGTGACGCATTAAATACTCTAGTAATTGAGTTTCGCGCGGTGATAACTCAACAGTTTGTTCGTTACGCTCAGTTGTTAATGTATCTAGATGCAATTGCAGGTCAGCAACACGGAGAGTATTTCCGACCCAAGTAGGGGAACGTCTACCCAAAGCACGCACGCGCGCTAAAAGTTCTACTAGGTCAGCAGGTTTAACAAGATAGTCATCTGCTCCCGCATCTAAACCCTCTACTTTATCGAGTGTAGTATCCTTCGCAGTAAGCATCAACACAGGCGCCGTTTTGCCAAGAAGTCGATACTGCCGACAAAGACTCAAGCCGCTAACAGTGGGTAGCATCCAGTCTAAAATCAGCAAATCATATTCCTTTTTAGACAAAAGCCACTGTGCAGTGTCGCCATCTTCAACGCCATCTACAATATATCCAGCTTCAGAGAGTACACCCTGTAATGGCTCTAACTGTTCTGGGTCATCTTCTACAAGTAATATTCGCATATAATAATTTAACAACTAATGCACCTAAAATTGCAAGGCTTTATTTTCAAAGTACAAGAGTCAAACTTATTCTATATCTGCCATTAGCAGCATTTTATAAAAGTTTAAAAAAACTAATTTTCACCTGACGGGGTAAAACTAACATTTTGTTCGAGTTTAAATTGGTGTGATTAAAACTTTGTCTACTCGCGTACCGTCCATATCGACTACCTCAAACCGTAGTCCATCCCATTCAAAACGATCGCCTGCTTTCGGTATATATTTCAAGAAAGTAATTACAAATCCAGCAAGGGTATGGTAATTTCCCGTTTCTTCTTCAGCTAGTGATTCTTTATCAAGCAAATCTTTGAGTTCATCGGTTGGAAGCAAACCATCTACTAGTAAGGAGCCATCTTCTCGCTTAACCACCATTGGTTGCTCTAAATCTTCTCTTGCAGTAATATCGCCAACTATTGCTTCCATTAAATCATTAAGCGTTACCAAGCCTTCAATGTTACCATATTCATCAGTAATTAGCGCCATATGTATACCGGTTCGTTTAAATTCCTCCAAAACTTTTAAAGCTGTCATATTTTCGGGAACATGCAGGGGTGGTTGAAGTATTGCCTCAAGGTTAACTTCTTGTCTGCTTAAACGCGCGGATAGAAAATTTTTACCGCGCAAAATACCCAAGCAGCTGTCCAAATTTTCTCTAGCCACAGGAAATCTGGAATGATTACTTTCTCTAACCAAATGTTCAAGTTCTTCTAATGGTGTGTTAATATCGAGCCATGTGATATCAAATTTCGGCGTCATCAAAGTTTTGATACGACGGTCACCGAAACGAAATACTCGCTCAAGCATTTCTTGTTCGGATTCCTCGAAAGTCCCCGACTCTGTAGCTTGCTCTATTAGCACTTTAATTTCTTCTTCAGTCATTGCTTGCTCTTCAGTTGCCCGCACACCCAAAATATTCAGCAATGTATCAGTAGAAAAACTGAGAATACGTACAAATGGAGCTGTAATAAACGAAAGTGACCGCATCGGTTTAGCCACCGTGCAAGCTATGTTTTCAGGATTACTCAATGCGACTCGTTTAGGTGCCAGTTCCCCAACCACTAAAGATAAATAGGTAATAATAGTTACTACTATTACAACACTAATACCTTCGCTGTAAGGTCTTAGAAGTGGAATAGTATCTAATGTAGGCTTTATCCGTTGAGCTAAGGTTGCTCCACCCACGGCGCCGCTCAAAATGCCAATTAATGTAATACCAATCTGGACAGTAGAGAAAAAATCATTGGGAGAGTTTACCAGTCGCAATGCAGCTCTAGCTTTAGAATTTCCTCGACTTGCCATTTGCTCAAGGCGAACTTTACGAGATGATACAACAGCAATTTCTGAACCTGAAAATATACCGTTAGCAATAATGAGTACAAAGACAAAGAAAATTTCTGTAGCAATGGCAGACATTTATGATACCTAGATAGATGTGACTGTATACTGATATTCTATATCATTAGTTTTGATTGCAAAAATTAGGCATTCGGGAGAACATAGTAAAAGGGTTTCAAAATGGCGCCAAATCAGGAAAATTAATGAAAATTAGTATTATTTTATACAAGAATTAGTGTAAAACATAAATGTGATTAAAAAGTGACAGTGAAATTTATATTCTTATAATATTTCTTTATTTTGCGGAATAGTAACAGTAAAAGTCGTGCCAACCCCCTCTTTACTTTCTACATCAATTTGTCCTTGATGTAGTTCTATACATTTTTTTACAACTGCTAATCCCAATCCTGTACCAAGAATACCCAAGGCATTTTCACCTCGTCGAAAAGGTTCGTACATCTCTTGTTGAGTTGTTTCAGAGATGCCAATTCCTTGGTCTTTGACCTGAAATATTACAGCTTGATTTTGGCATTTTAATTTAAAATAAACATTTGGACTCTGAGGTGAATATTTAATAGCGTTGTAAAGTAAATTACTTAAAATAGAATATAATAATTTTTCATCTACCCATGCGTTACTTGCACTACCTTCCATCTCAAATTGAATTGCATGGCTAGATTCGCTTAAAGTTTGCATATCTTCAACTAAATTGAGGCAAAAACTCTGCATTTCTAATAGTTGAGGTTTATACTCTAATTTTCCGGCTTCTGCTCTTGCTAATGTCAAAATATCTGAGAGTAATTGAGTCATTAATCGAGCATTAGTTTGGATGCGGTAAAGATTTTTTAGCCTCTTTTTTTCGACAAGAGGTTGAAGACTTTCTTCTAAAAGCTGAGACGACCCCAAAATGATACTTAAGGGTGTACGAAACTCATGAGAAGCCATTGAGAAAAATTGCAATTTGAGTTCACCTAATTCTTTTTCTTTTGTAAGTTGGAGTTGTTTCGCTTCTGCTTGTTGACGTTTTACTAATTGTCGATAAAGTTGAGCATAAACACCAAAAAGCAAAGTAAATGTTAACAAAGTGCCAAAAATTTCAATTAGCATTCTTGACTGAATGTTAGATTGAGATTGTTTTACCCATACATCTAATGCTTGTTCTTCTTGACTTTGCATTTGTTCAATAAGTTGCTGAATTTCATTGCGGTTACTATTATTACCTGCCACTAACTGAGCTTGTTTTGTTTGTAAAGAGGGATTTTTTCTATATAATTGAATAGTTTGATTAGATATCACGAGTCTTTGAGCCAGTAAAGATTCTAGTGCGATTAATCTTTGCTTTTGATTGGAATCATCTGCAAATAGCTTTTCTAATATTTTGATTCTTGGCTTGATTTTTTGCATAGCTTGATTGTAACGCTGTAATTCTAAGTCATCTCCCAAAAGTATATAACCGCTTCGCCCCGATTCAGCTTCGTTTAAATGAGCAACGACACCAACTAAAGTCTCAATAACTTCATGAGTCTCTTTTACTTTTACAATCGTTTCTGCTAATCTGGTAGCATTTTGGTAAGAAATAAAACTAATATACCCAGTAACCGTCATCGCCATCGCGAAACCGCTTGCAATCCATTTTCCCTCTACAGACCATTTCATATTGTTTTTATGCTAGTAATCTATAAATACAAATTCACATTTAACATATTGGGTTAAGATGCGTATTTTAGTTGTTGAAGATGATGTACAAATAGCGGATATGCTAGCGGAAGCGTTGACAAATCGTCAATACACGGTAGATGTTGTGCAAGATGGTGAAGCCGCATTAAATTACGTGGAGACATTTGATTATAACTTAATTGTGCTAGATATTACGTTGCCTAAGCTAGATGGTATTAAGTTTTGTCAAAAACTGCGCTCACGTAATTTGCCTGTTCCCATTTTAATGCTTACTGCTCGCGATACTATCGCCGATAAAATTATTGGACTTGATGCAGGCGCCGATGACTATATGGTCAAACCGTTTGACTTAGGAGAATTGATGGCACGTATCAGGGCACTTTCACGTCGCGGTAACTCTCGACCAGGAATAAATTTATCCTGGGGAAACTTATGTATCAATCAAAGTACCTATGAAGTTTTCTATGAAGAGCAACTGTTAAACCTGACACCAAAGGAATACGCAATTTTAGAGTTACTCGTTTCTAGTGGTCGTCGTGTTTTGAGCAGACCGGGTATTATCCAGCAAGTTTGGTCTATAGAAGACTCTCCTACCGAAGACACCGTTAAGTCCCACATCAAAAGTTTACGCCAAAAACTCAGAGAAGTGGGGGCGCCTGACGAGTTTATCGAAACAGTTCATGGACTGGGTTATCGTCTAAAGCAACTTTAACTGTAAAATTCTACTCAATTTCTGCCCGTTTTTTTCCTATAATCTCAACTTTTCAAGAATAACCTGTAAATAACAGGTTAGATTGAACTTCGACAACATACACATCCCACTTTGGTTCTTGCCTCTAAGCAAGAACCAATTTTTGTAATTTCAGTCTCATTAATTCAATTTACCCGATTTCTACACAATTCCTACC
Organism: Calothrix sp. PCC 7716; assembly: GCF_019977735.1. GTDB lineage: Bacteria > Cyanobacteriota > Cyanobacteriia > Cyanobacteriales > Nostocaceae > Dulcicalothrix. Next base: position 11,183,128 of record NZ_AP025018.1, read on the forward strand.
CTATCTTTAGACTTATTTACAGTTAAACTAAAGTTATAAGTGATTTAGTTACATTAAGGGAACACACGTTTTTGGTTCTTGCCTACAAGCAAGAATCTATTTTTATTTTTTTGTAAATTTTTACACTTTATTATGTACTTAATTATAATCTACTCAAATTCTACCCGATTCATTCCTATTTTTTTCACAATTTATAAATAAATTGTAAGTATATTATTTGTGTGTCTTGATAACTCCGATTTCACATTTAATCGATTCTTGTAAAAAAAATAAAACAAGAATCGATTTTTTATTTTTTATCTTTACTAGTATTAATTTTGCTTTTGTAAATAAATAATTACTACCCGATTCCTACCCGATTTTTACCAAATTTATTTACTTGGCGGCATTAATATATAACTGATAAAACTATGGTTCATAACTCTTTTAACACCAAGAATCGATTCTTGGCTTGAGTCAGGAATCGATTTTTCATATTTCTTTGGGAACTATAGGTCTATAGCTTACCTGAATTTGAAGTATGTATATTGTTAATTCTATTATCTATAAGAGTAACATGGCAACAATCAATATAGAGAAGTCTGTAACTGGTATGCATCCACTTACTGATACTCAATGGCATCACATTGAACTGGAAGAAATTGCATCTTTATTGCAAACAAATTTACAAAAAGGATTAAAATCTACAGAAATTAGCTCCAGACAGGCATTGTATGGAATTAATAAATTAACCGTAAAGCCTCCTACAAGCCCTTGGCTATGGTTAATTATACAATCTAAGCAACCGTTTCTATATATATTATTAATTGCAGTATTTATTAATATTGTACTAGGTTATTGGACAAATGCGGCGGTTATTTTGGGTGTAATAGTTATTAACGTAATTGTTAGTTACGTTAGAGAATTCAAAGCAGAAAAAACAATATCTATTTTAGATCAAGGTTTAACTACAAAAGCAGTAGTGGTACGTGACGGTAAAAAGTATTGCATTCCAGCTAAGGAATTAACACCAGGAGACTTGGTATTATTGGCATCTGGTAATAAAGTTCCAGCTGATTTACGGTTAATAAGTGCAAATAACTTACAAGTTGACCAATTTGCTTTGACTAGAGAATCTTTACCAGTTAGTAAAAATGTCAAATTATTAGATGTAAACGAAAATACTTCTCTGTTACAGCGAACTAATATAGTTTACGCTGGAAGCTTTGTCACATTTGGGGAAGGTAGCGGTATTGTTATAGATATTGGTAATAATACTCAGCTAGGGCTAATTTCTAAACCAATTCGTGCGCGTCCTAGTTTGGACACACCTTTAACTCGTAAGTTAAACAAATTTAGTCAGATTTTAACTTATATTATTTTATCATTAGCTAGTTTTACATTTATATTTGGAATTGGATTAGGAAGACCTTGGGGTGAAATGTTTAATGCGGCGGTCGCGGCTTCTGTGAGTGCTATTCCTTATAGTTTACCTGTGGTTATCACTATTATTTTCGCAATTGGAATAGAACGAATGGCACGGCGCCATATAATTATTCGTAAACTGCCAGCAATAGATTCACTCATAAACGCCACAGTCATATGTTCTGATAAAACAGGCATATTAACAGAAAATCAAATGACTGTAAAGTATATTTATGCTGGTGAACAGCAGTATACCGTTGGTGGAATTGGTTATAATCTCAAAGGAACAATTTGGCAGTCAGGTAACTTGCAGCCAGTACATTTAGGTGGGCGTTTTCTAGATAATAATACAGATTTACGCACAACAATTTTTGATTCTAATGGCAATTCAGATGTAACAACTAACAGCAGTGATAACAAATATGAGTCACACATTGCTTTGAGAGAATGCCTAGTTTCAGGTTTATTATGTAATGACTCTCATCTAGAACCTAAAGGAAATCAATGGGTTGTAATGGGAGACTCAACAGAAGGTGCTTTGGTGGTTTCTGCCCGTAAGGCTGGGTTAAGTCAGTCAAAGCAAAGAGAAGCAATGCCTAGACTAAACATCATTCCTTTTGAAGCAAAGTATCAATACATGGCAACTTTGCATGGAATGAGCAACGTACAAAGTAATCATAACAAAATTAATAAGACAATTTATATTAAAGGCTCAGTCGAGGCAATTCTGAGTCGTAGCAAGCAAACGTTGGATAAAAATGGAAATCTTGTTCCCCTAAACAGTACATTTATTGAAAAAGAAGCAGAAATGATGGCAAAGCAGGGATTAAGAGTGCTTGCTTTTGCGAAAAAAGTTGTAGAAAGTGACTGTAATTTTATAACTCATGATAGTATCACTTCTGGTTTAATTTTTCTGGGATTACAAGGAATAATTGATGCACCTAAACAAGAAGTATTCGCTGCAATTAAATTTTGTCATTCTGCGGGAATAAAAGTCCAGATGATTACCGGAGAGGATATTATTACAGCAGTTGCAGTTGGCTATAAATTAGGGTTAGGTAAAAATGGTGAAATAACTGCATTCAAGGGGCAAGAACTTGCAGTTATGAATGATGTAAAATTAGAAGCAGCAGCAGAAACTGGCGTAGTGTTTGCTAGAGTTGAACCTGAGCAGAAATTACATCTTGTTAAGGCATTACAAGCTAAAGGTGAAATTGTAGCTGTAACTGGAAATTCGGTGAATGATGCTCTGGTATTAAAACTGGCAGATATTGCTATTGTAATGGGGAAGGCAGGGACAGACGTTGCTAAAGAAGCTGCTGATATATTGTTAATGGATGATAACTTTGCTTCGATTACAACTGCTGTTGAAGAAGGACAAAGCATTTATCAGAACTTGCACAAAGCTATAGCCTTTATATTACCTGTTTGTAGTAGCGAGTCAATGACAGTTTTTATTGCTGTACTAGTGAGTTTGCAATTGCCTATCTTACCGATACAAATTCTCTGGTTAAGCATAGTTAACGTTATTATGACAGTTTCATTAGCATTTGAACCAAAATCTAACGATTTAATGAAACAGCCTCTACGCAATTGGAGCGAAGCTTTGCTGTCAAAAAAATTACTATGGCGCCTTTTGCTAGTCTCTGTATTTAACTGGATTGTGGTTTTTGGGATGTTTGAATGGGCATATCGTACATTTTTAGATGTAGCTGTTGCTCGAACAATGGCTATTCAAGCTTTAATTCTCGTGAGAATAGTTTATCTGTTAACTATCAGCCAGTGGGGAAGCTCTTTCTTTGCACTGGGGTTTTTTGCCTCAATTATCTTGCAAATAGTCTTTAGCCAGTGGGATGTTATGAATACCTTGTTTGCAACTGCTCCTTTAAATTTAATTCAGTTGCTTATCTGTTTTATTCCGGTTTTGCTGATGATTCCGGTAGCTATTTTAGCTAATCGTCTAAATCCTACCGACTAGTATTAACATGTAAAGTTCATCTACCTAAAGAAAGATTTTTTAAGAAAAGTTAATTTAATATAAGAATAATTGAAGTTTTGTTAACAGGACTTACGCATGAAAACCTAGAAACCTGGTTTCTTCATTGATAGCATGTAAAAAAAATGACGATTTTGTGTAGAAACCAGGTTTCTTTGCGTAAGTCGTAGTTAAATATGATTATAAATACAATATGATGTACAATAAATTTTACAAGTTTTTTGTGAAAAAATCACTGTGGGCCAGCGCATTCTAAAAATATTTCTATATATCCTTGGCTTTGTGCTACTTTTGGAATTGACTTCTCGCCTAGTAGCAGAAATACTTTGGTTTCAAGAAATCGGTTATCTATCAGTATTTTGGCTTAGATTGATAACTCAGGCACTTTTGTGGGTAGTGGTGTCTGGCATTAGTGTATGGTATTTGCTAAAAAATCTGTCTATTGCTCAGAAACAAAAACACCCTTCACCAATATTAGATAATGCACATACGAAAAATTATCAAAATCCTAAGTACTATAATACAACAGTCAATAATAACTACTCGGTAGTGACATCAACTCTATCAAATGATACAAAAAAAGGTGAATATCCTCTAAAATTTAGGTGGCTACTACCTATAGTTATTGGACTCAGTTTATTACTAGCTATATTATTATTTTTTTATGGGCAAATAACTATATCACAACAATTTAATATAGATTTTAAACGTGTATTGATTACCCCGACAATTCCAACCAGCTTTAGATTTGAAGAAATATTGCAAATAGGAAAATTAATAGCTGCTCAAATTTGGTCTATTGTTATAATTGTAGCAAGTGCAGTTGCATTTTTAGTTTATCCTCGTTTTTTACTGAATGCGTTTGCAATTTTATTAAGCATTGTGCTGGGAATGATATTTAGCTCTAATTGGGGAAAAGTACTGCAATATTTTAATAGCACTTCATTTAACAGTACAGAGCCTTTATTTAATAAAGATATCAGCTTTTACATATTTAATATTCCTATTTGGGAAATGTTGGGACTGTGGATAATTGGATTATTCACATATAACTTCATTGCAGTCGCTTTAACTTATCTATTATCAGGAAATAGCGTTAGCCAGGGATTTTTTCCTGGCTTTTCGTCAAAGCAACGACGCCATATATGTATTAATGGTGCCTTTGTAATGTTGGTAGTCGCCTTTGCCTACTGGTTAAGTCGCTACGAACTAGTATATTCTCCTCGTGGGGTAACTTACGGCGCCAGTTACACAGATGTGACGGTGCAATTACCAGCCTACAATGTTTTGAGTATCTTCGCATTAATAATTGCAGTGTATTTAATACTGCGGTCTATTTTCTGGCGCCATAAATCATTTTTTAGTAGATTACTGTTTCACGGGTTAGGAATTTTTGCGGTGCTGGCTATTGGTGGTATTGTCGTACCAAGTATAGTGCAGTATTTGATTGTTCAACCAAACGAATTAGCAAGGGAGCAACCTTACATTCAGCGTACTATAGCTTTGACTAGACAAGCATTCAATTTAGATACAATTAATGCAACAACTTTTAACCCACAAGGACAATTAACAGAAGCTGATATTGCCGCCAATGATTTAACTATTCGTAATATTCGTTTGTGGGACGAGCGGCCACTATTACAAACCAACCGCGAATTACAACAAATTCGACCTTACTATCAATTTCCCGATGCTGATATCGACCGCTACACTTTGCAAACAGACGTAACGACTCGTAGACCTGCTGCTCCACAAAAACCCCCAGCAGATGAATTAAACACTAACGAGACAACAGAACGGCGCCAGGTATTAATTGCAGCACGGGAATTAAATTACAGTGGCGTACCTCAAGAAGCTCAAACCTGGATTAACCGTCATTTAATTTATACTCATGGTTATGGATTTACATTGAGTCCAGTAAATGTAGTAGGTGCAGGTGGACTTCCAGAGTATTTTATCAAAGATATTGGTGGTGAAGGTAATGCGCTTTCCACTTCCAGTGAGTCAATTCGCGCTAGTATCCCAATTGGGCAACCCCGTATATATTTCGGTGAAATAACTAACACTTATGTAATGACTGGAACGCGCGTAAAAGAATTTGATTATCCAAGTGGTAGCGAAAACGTGTACAACGTTTACAGCGGAAAAGGTGGAATCAATATTAATTCACCCTGGAAAAAATTACTATTTGCAATTTATTTTAAAGATTGGCGAATACTACTAACACGAGAATTTTTACCCCAAACAGAAGTTTTATTTCGCCGTAATATAAATGAACGAATTCGAGCGATTGCTCCCTTTTTACGATACGACAGTGACCCATATTTAGTAACGGCTGATACTGTTCCTGATAATCAGCAAGGATTTAGTTCTGAGCAAAATTATCTTTACTGGGTTGTTGATGCTTACACCACTAGCGAACACTATCCTTATTCTGATACCAGTGTAGATGATATAAACTACATTCGCAACTCGGTTAAAGTTGTTATTGATGCTTATAATGGCTCAGTAAACTTTTATGTTGCCGATACTAGTGACCCAATAATTGCATCGTGGCAGAAAATATTTGGAGGTATGTTTAAACCGCTTAGTCAAATGCCAACAAATCTTCGTAGGCATATTCGCTACCCTGTAGATTATTTTAAAATTCAATCTGAGCGGTTAATGACTTATCACATGACAGACACCCAAGTATTTTATAACCGGGAAGACCAATGGCAAATTCCCAACGAAATTTATGGTAATGAACCTCGTCAAGTTGAACCTTACTTTTTAATTACTAGTTTACCTGCTGTACCGTTTGAAGAATTTATATTACTCATACCTTATAATCCTCGCGGAAGAACTAATTTAATTGCTTGGTTAGCTGCACGGGCAGATGGAGAAAACTATGGTAAGTTACTTTTATATGAATTTCCGAAAGAGCGCTTAGTTTATGGAACGGAACAAATTGAAGCTCGTATTAATCAAGACCCAATAATTTCTCAGCAAATTTCTTTATGGAATCGTCAAGGTTCAAGAGCAATTCAAGGTAATTTGTTAATAGTTCCCATTGAGCAGTCTTTGCTTTATGTCGAGCCAATTTATTTAGAAGCAACTCAAAATAGTTTACCTACTTTAGTTAGAGTTGTTGTTGCTTATGAAAATAGAATAGTTATGGCTCAAACTTTACAACAAGCGTTACAGGCTATTTTCCAACCACAAGCAACGCCTGCTCCTGCTATTATCCGTCCATTGGAAGAGTCGGCGCCACCTGAACAATAGTCATATTGTATTCACATTTATTTGTAATCATGATAACACGATTGAATTAGTAGCTGCCAAGAGGCGCCTGCTAATCTAATACTTATAAACTTTATGGTAATGAGTTATGAATATTGAATTTTTAAATCGATTTTCTTGGTCATCTTTATTGTTAATGTGTCTAGGTTACACTCTTGTAGGATGGTATTTATCTGCTCATCACATTGTTTGGCTGGTAGGAATTTTTATAGCATTAGTAGTTTTATATATAGCAAGTAAAACTAATCCTATACTCGAAAGTTTAATAACTTTTTCTTCTCAAGGTTGGCTAGCTGTTTTATTTATCAGTTTTATTGCGAGTATATCAATTGCCTTGGCAGTAATTTGGTCGATGTTGTGGACTCTTATATTTATTCCACTTTCGACTACACTTTTAGCAGAATTAGAAATGCGTTTAGGAGGCTTTGATAAAACTGATACGTTTTGGATTTTAACATTTTTTGCTGCATTTGGTTTGATTACGGGTGAAATTACTGATTTAGTATTTTTACCAAGTATTAGATACTAATAAGTACATTAATATTATCTAAATGAATAAATTTTGGCGCCGACTGCCTCGTATCGCAAGTATACTGCAAACGGGTTGAAACTGTCATTCTGAGCGAAGCGAAGAATCTCCGAGATGCTTCACTGCGTTTCGCTCCGTTCAGCATGACAAAAGTTCAATTTCTACCCGTGGAAAGTATAAACATGTAGAATAATTAATTAGATTAATATCTGGGCAATGGAGCTTGCCATTAACCGCCATTAAATATAATAAAAGGCTGATAGCTCCTACTTTCCTCTACTTGTAGCAGGATAGTAGGGCTATGTGTAAACATTACCTGACTCTCTTGTTAACAAGTTTCTCAACAACCATTATTTTGAGAGTCACGTCATGTTACTAAGTGTAGTTTTTATTTTATTAGCGGGTTTTTTTGTCGGTCAGATAGCGCGACGGTTTAGCGCTCCTGGGCTGATTGGTATGATTTTAGCTGGTATAATGCTTGGTCCTCAAGTCGCTAATATCATCCATCCAGATATTCTCGCAACTGCCTCGAACTTGCGAACAGTTGCTGTAATGATTATTTTGATGAAAGCGGGACTGGGTTTAGACAGAGAAAAGCTCAAACAACAGGGTACAGTTGCACTCAGGTTAGGATTTTTGCCAGCAACAACTGAAGCAATTGCAATTGCACTCATCGCAATACCGCTATTTCACTTTGATTTTCTCACAGGTTTACTGCTTGGTTGTATTATTGGGGCAGAATCTCCAGCAGTGATTGTCCCAGCAATGCTAAAACTCAAAAGTTTGGGGTGGGGAGTTACTAAAGGTATTCCCGATGCAATTTTAACTGGAAGCGCTCTTTCTGATGTACTACTGCTTTTAGTATTTGGCTTGTTGGTAGATTTTTTAGCACAAGGCAATGCTCAAAATATTACCCTTCTAGGGGGATTGACGTTAACAGCGTGGCAGTTTATGCCTATTCAAGTTTTACGAGAGATTGTTTTAGGTCTTTTAATTGGCTACCTTGTAGCTCGTTTGCTTGTGTGGTTTTTAGTACAAAAGTGGACACAAAATGCTGTACAAGATACTTTAATTGCTGCTTGCACAGCTTTATTTTTAGTTATTTTACCTCAATATTGGGCTTATTATTCTGGATATTTAGCCGTCATGGCAATGGGGTTTTTCCTGATTGAATTTGATGCACCGTTGGCGCGAAGGTTACGATTGGGATTTGATAATTTATGGATTGTTGCTGAAATATTTTTGTTTGTATTACTGGGCGCCAGTATTGAGCTAAAGGTATTAGGTAATATTTTATTACCTGGACTTTTCATTCTGGCTGTTGGTACATTAATCGGTCGAATGTTAGGCTGGTATTTGTCAACCTTGGGGAGTAATTGGAATTGGCGAGAACGGCTATTCCTCTTACCAGGAAATTCAGCGAAAGCCACAGTACAAGCGGCAATTGGCGCCATTCCTTTAGCTCGTGGAATTGAGGGAGGAGATACAATTTTGGCAGTTGCAGCACTTTCGATTTTAGTCACTGCACCGCTCGGAGCTTGGGCAATACCGACTTTTGCTCCCAAGTTATTACAACGTGGCGAAGTTGACCCAACAAAAGTAACAGTTTCTACGCGCGTAATATTGTTAGCTGCAGTTGATACTTCTTCTACATCTACCCAAGTGTTAACAAAAACTGCTGCCTTAGCTCGTCGTAGCGATGCAGAAGTAATTGTCTTGCATATTATTAATGTTGCACAAGCCGAATCTGTTGAAAAATTGCGCTTATCAACTGAGCAACTACTTTCAGATATTCGGTATAAATTTGTAACGTTAACCGGGTCTGTGCCAGAACAAATAGTACAAGCAGCAATTGATTATCAAGCATCAGAAATTGTGATGGGGAAACGAGGACATCAAGCTTGGGAGCAGGTACTTATTGGTTCAGTTTCGCAAGCTGTGATTGAATCTAGCAGTGTTCCAGTTATTGTCGTTGAAGATTCTCTAGCGTCTAAATAAATACACGTATTTGTAAGGTGGGCACTGCCCACCCTACCTAACTACCTAACAAAAGTAATGCCCACCGTCGTATTGAGTACGATAACCTATGAAAAACATCAAGTTAAGTAAACTCTGGGACACGCTTCATTCAAGCTACTGGTTTGTGCCCACGCTTATGGCAATTGTATCTGTTGGTCTAGCAGTGATGATGTTAAGAATAGACCGTGCTGGTAATTATGGGGTAATAAAGGAGTGGGGCTGGATTTATTCTGGTGGCCCGGATGGAGCTAGAGCCTTACTTTCAACCGTTGCTGGTTCCATAATGACTGTTACTGGTACAGCCTTTTCAATTACAATTGTTGCTCTCCAACTTGCCGCTTCTAATTTTGGTCCGCGACTGCTGCGTAATTTTATGCAGGATACAGGTAATCAAGTAGTGTTAGGCACGTTTATTTCTACCTTTGTTTACTGTTTACTTGTACTGCGAACTATCCGCGCAGAGGGCTACGATATTTTTGTGCCGCCACTTTCGGTAACAGTTGGCATGGTGCTAGCTTTTATATGTATTGGCGTACTGATTTACTTTATAGATCACGCATCAACTATTATTCAGGCATCACACGTTATCAAAAGTGCTAGTGATGAATTACACCGTGCAATTGAGCGATTGTTTCCCCAAAGAATTGGACATAGTATAAACGATAATCAATATATTACAGAAATACCAGCAAACTTTGAAGAAGAAGCTTATCCAATCAAAGCTACTAGAAATGGTTATGTGCAAGGAATTGATGACGAAGAATTAATACAGATTGCTTGTCAGTATAATATAATTGTAAAAATTTTAACTCGACCGGGAAAGTTTGTTGTTGAAGGCGCCAGTTTGGTTAAAATTTTTCCTGGGGAACGTGTAAATCATAAATTAACAGAAAAAATTAACGATACGTTTCTTTTTGGTAAAGAACGTACCGAACAGCAAGATGTAGAATTTCCTATTAATCAGTTAGTTGAAATTGCGCTTCGTGCTATTTCTCCTGGTATAAACGACCCATTTACTGCAATTCGCTGTATCGACAGACTCAGTGCTGGACTTTCTAATTTTGCTCAAAGAGATATTCCTTCTTCTTACCGCTACGATAAAAACAACAATTTGCGCGTAATTGCTGAACCAGTAACATTTGCAAAGTTAACAGATGCAGCTTTCAATCAAATTCGCCAATATAGTACTTCAGATGTGGCAGTAACGATTCGCTTGTTAGAAGCTATAGCTTGTATCGCCAATTTTACCCATCACCCCGAACAAAAAGAAGCACTACGGCGCCATGCTGATATGATTTTACAAGGTAGCAATGAAGCAGTTTCTTGCAAGGAGGACTGTAAAGATATAGAACATCAGTACAACATAGCAGTACAAATGTTAATGCAAAACTAATATTTTTTAAGCTAGCTATTCAATTATTAAACAAATTGGCAACGGATACAACGGATGTAACGGATGAGTTATTAAAAATTACCATCCATTACATCCGTTCATCATCCGTTGCCTATATTTTGTCATTAAGAGTGTTAATATCTAACTCTTCTCGACGAACTTGTTCAGTAGCTTGAACTGTGTCTTGCTCTACAACCTTTTTAACTCTGACTTCTTCTTTAACTACAGCTTGTTTTTGAATTTCAGGAGTTTCTTCGTAGATATCCATGCGTACAACTTCTTTATTCTTGAAAGCTGTTTCATTGGTAGAAGCGACTCTGGCAGTATCTATGGGTGTAATGCGCTCAACGATGACTCGCTCTTTCTCAACTGGTACTGTAACGTTTACAGTTTCAGTTTCAACGTGTTTTCCAAGCGTTACCTCTCCTGTTTTTACACGTTGCTTATTGGCAATTAACCGCTCTTCGTATAATCTGAGCGTATTATGCTCGTGTTCATTCATTTCATACAAATCTGGCTCTTGCTGATAAACGTAAGTTTCGCGGTTGTTTACAGGTTGCGGCGCCACTGGTTGTGGAATTGGTTGTAATGGTTCTGCAAAAGCTGGTATTTCTTTATGGATGGTGCGTTCTTGTTGCTGATTATTGATAAAATCAGAGTCTAAAGCTACTGGTGCTTCTAAAGGTATCTCTGTCTCTAATGGTGTCATCGTTTCTAAAGGCGCCTGTACATAGATATTGCGGTACACCTTACGCACTTTTTCTTCATAATCATAATTTACCTGCTCCAACTCATCATACTCAGGTAAATACTGAACTTGCTCTCTTGTTAATCCTTTGGCGTAAACGCGACGATTCGTATCATCTACACGACAGCGCCCAATTGGCAGTAATACATGCTTACCTTGTACCCAAAAGGCTGTATCTATAACTAAATAACGTAGACTACCTGCCTCATCGACTAAAACGTCTTTAATACTGCCGACTTTATCATCTCTAATGTCTGAGTAAACATCATAGTTGTTGATGTTATGTTCACCAACATTTTTATGAAAAGTTGCGTCAAAGTCGTGCAATCTGAAAAGCACCATAATAATATTCCTTTGCTATTGAATTACTTTATATTACAAATCTGATTCTAGTTACTTTCATCTTCCTATTGAAGTAAGTCTGTTAGATTTAATTGGTAAACAATATTTTTCTTAAAGAAACTACATACTACAACCAGGACTTATAGCAATCTCGTCAAAACTAATTAACTTTAAGTTGTGAGAATTATCTATAAATTCTTTTGCAGCTAATAAACCTGCTATTGTCCAGGTTTGAAAAGTTCTAGATTCTTTTCCTATCAAGCGACCATTTCTACCGTCGTAATATTCAGGAAATTTATCGATTATTAAACGATTTTCAGCAATTTTTATTGCTCGTTCAGCTAAGTCTACTCGACCTGTTTTTTGTGCTGCTGCAACAAAAAGCCAAAGTAAAACTGGCCAGTTACCTCCATTATGGTAAGACCAAGGAGTATTTTTAGGGTCACATCCTGTAACGATTCGCCACTCTAAACCTTCTAAAGCAGGAAAGCAAATTTTTACAGGCATAAAACCAATTAAATTATGCCAGCGTTGCTCAAATAGATTCATAATACTATTAGCTTCTTCTTTGCTAGCTAAAGAAGTCAAGATAGCCATTAAATTACCCAAAGCGAAAAAGCGAAAATCCATTAATCCGGGCCCAAGATTACCTGCTAAGTATCCTCCATTTTCTGGCAACCACTCAGTTAACCAATCGGGAATAGATTCTGCGTAAATATTAAATTTATTTGCAACTTCTTTACCAAACTCTTCACTTTCATAGCGGTAAATTTCATTTAAACGTTGTAAATCTATCCAGTAATACTCACGGACGTGGTAACTTAGTGTACTTAATCGCTGTTCAATACGGTGATAATGTTTGTCTTCATTCTGTAAAATTAACTCACGCGCTGCACGTAAAGCCGTATAAAATAATACTTGAATTTCTAAGGGATGTCCCGATACTCCCATCCGACGGTCAATCATAAAGGCGCCATCAGGAACTAATAGCGTAGGATACATTGCAAACCGATGTGCCAAGCATAAATCGAGAATTAGCTTTATTCCTTCTTGATATTTTGGTTGATGGGCAAAGCTCAAATCACCTGTTGCTCTACAATATGCTCTTAATATAAGAATCCACCATAAGCAAGAATCAACAGGAGGGACACGACCAATCGCGTGTTCTCCAAAATCAGCGCTTAAAAATTCTTCTCCATTAAATACTACCTTAAAACTGGCAGGCATTAAACCGGGTCCAGGTTGAAAGCAATCCATTTCTTTTTCATGACTTTGTAACTTTAAGGTAATATCCAAAAAGTTACGCACAATATCTGTTTTACCATGCATCAAAAATAATAATGCTGACGGCACAAAATCACGAATAAAGCACTGGTCATAGTTGAGTGCTTTTAGAGTTGGGTCTTGAGCAGCTTTGTTACCTACAGGTTTTTCCTGGTAATAAATGATGGATTTATCAAGAAGATTCCAGCATTCTTCTATCCAATTTTGATGATTAATAAACATTTTTTACAAATAGTCCTAAAACTGTAGAAACAATCGTTATTTTATCTGCTTAGTATAAAAATTAAATGTGATTTAAAAGTGACTGCTACGTTGCTGTCGCCCATATAGCAGTCACTATATAGGTTAGAAGTTATAGCCAACACCCAATAGTAAGCCAACATTGGTGTCATCTAAAAAGCTCACATTTAAAGCCGCATTGGCTGTTAATTGTTCTGCAACTGGTACATCTAAACCACCAGAAATCAGAAAACCAACGTTGCTATCATCCGCCGTTGATACCGACACTCCGGCGCCTACATAAGGAGAAGCGCTGATTTGGGTTTGTCCAGTGTTTGTTATTGTTTCAATTGGAAAGTCTAGAGTTATGGGAACAAGAAAAGTCGCATTGTCGCCAATTAAAGCAGCAGGACGCACTGACAAACTATTGGTCAATCCAATTTTACTGATAACAGCGAAAGACCCTTCGCTCAATGTTGTTTCACCTGCAATACCGAGATTACCACCAACTCCTATGTAACTAGAGCCTCCGCGAGTCGCTCTTCCGGGAGAAACAAATGGAGCTTGAGTTGGAGTTTGCTGCTGAATTTCGGTTGGAGTTTGAGTTGGTGTTTGATAAGGAGTTTGTTGCTGAGTAGGAGTTGGAGCTTGAGGATAGGTTGTCTGAACGAGTAAATCAGCGGCTTTTGTGCTTGGGTTTGCATTACTTACTTTTTGAATTTCTTGAGCATTTGCTTGTAACATGCTGGAAGCAACAATAGCAGAGGTAATGCCAAGTACAGACAAGGTTTGTGTGAGAAGACGATTAATCATAACAGATCCTGATTCGTTAGTTAGATGAGTGAAGCGTACATTTTTAAAAATTTTTAGGAAATGTAGTCTATCAATAACTCGTATTTGATAAACTACAACTTTAAGTGAGGGATGTTAAATGAAAACGCTTATTCTTAGTATTGAAGATAAATATGAGTAAAAAGTGACAATATAGTTATTTACTAAAAAATTATTGATTATTGAAAAATAGCACAAAAGCAATACATTCAAATATATACTTGGGTAGATGTCAAATAGTTTTGTATTGTTAGGATGTTAGTTATTGAAAAAATATTACTAAGTTCAATTCTGTTTTCTCAAAAATCTGATTTATCTTTCTAACACTGCAAACTATTTGTTATTATGACCGAAGCAGAGTTCAACCGATTTTGGGAACTATTAGGAGCAGTCCTTGCCCTCAACAAGAGCGCTTTTGAGCAAATTTATGCTCAAAGGGTTGATGCAACTATTGCGTTAATAATAGTTTTAGCGGCAGGTTTATCTCAAGAAGTCGCACAAAGTATTGTTCTGTTTGTGAACCGCGTCAAGCCCCTACGGTTTATTCTTTGCTTAATTGTTGGTGCTGTTTTATTTGCGATGGGTTACTTTTTTCTCGTTTGCAGCACTAGTATCATTAGTTTTAGCCCATTTATTAACCATGCTTCGTTTAGAACCATTGCTAAGATTTTAGGGTTTAGCTATGCACCATTAATATTTAGCTTTTTAGGTGCAATACCTTATTTTGGAGTGCCGATTTTAACACTACTCTCTTTGTGGAGTTTACTTGCAATGGTGGTTGGTTTGTCTGTTGTACTTGACACTAGTACATGGCAGGCATTTGCAGCAGTTGGATTTGGGTGGTTTACTTTACAGATATTACAAAATACTATTGGACAACCATTAGCAGAGTGTGGAAATTGGTTAGTAGATCAAGTCGCTGGAGTTCAACTTGTCAGGCGCCCTCAAGCTGTGTTTGCAATGATGCAACAAAGATTACTCTCTTGGGGTAATTCTGCTTCGAGTCCATCTAGACAAAAACAAGTAAAATCTTCTCGGTCACGACACCAACAGCAAATAATTGGTCTTTTCACGCTAGGTTGTATTACATTTGTGGTAATGCTGATTTTGTCTCCCGTGCAAAATTGGTGGTTTGGTTGGTCTGCTGATTTGGCTAGTATACCAAAGTTAGTATTTGATTTATTTTGGATTGGCTTTATAGGTCTTATAGTTGCTGCACTACTGGCGCCGTTAGAAGCTTTGGGGTGGTGGGCTGGTTGGTACTCTGATGAAATTGATGATAGCAAAGAGAATTGGAAGTCAGATGTAAAAGTTACTCCTACTCCTCAAAAAATTTCCAGATATATTGTTTATCTTGATGGCGTTGGTCAGTCAACCTTTGAGTATTTGCCAGATATTCAAGAGTTTCTTGAGAAGTTAGCACTTGCACTACCACAAGATGTTTTGCTAATTGACGGTATAATGCCTTACTCAGTTCGCAATAAACCGTTGACTGGCAATCGTCCTCTAGCTATTTTCTGGCGTTGGGCGAATCGGTTGCAAGTAAAAAATCCTGCTAGTGTATTAGGTTTTTTTGTTAATCTTCGCAATGTATTAGTTGTCGCGGTTTCTGCCGACCAGCGTTATGGACAAATTTATAATTTCGGCATTGCCAAAGTAATTTATAAAAGTTTGCTGGAGAAAGGTTATCAACCTGATAGCGGTGTTCCTATTACATTAATTGGTTTTAGCGGTGGTGGACAAATGGGAGCAGGAGCAGCTCCATTTCTCAGGCAAGCTCTTAATGCACCAATCGAACTTATATCTTTAGCGGGAGTTATGAGCGCCAATGTTAATGTTAAGCGTCTTACTCATTTGTATCATTTAGTAGGAGACAAAGACACTGTTGAGCGTATAGGTTCATCTATGTTTCCAGGGCGATGGCCAATATTCTTTTTATCTTACTGGAATCGTGCCAAGCGTAAAGGTAAAATTAGTTTTATATCACTTGGTGCGGTAGGTCATCAGTTGCCTGGTGGATTAATGGATCCAAATGAGTTTTTACCCGATGGTCGGAGCTTTTTGCAGCAAACAATTGACTGGGTAATAAAAATTATCAGTGGTACATTACCTATGAAACTAACTCAAAAACAAAAAATTAGTGATTACGAACGTTATCAGCAAGCAGAATTTAACCAACCAAGTTATTATCCCATCAATCAAGTCGTTTCGTCTGAATTATATCGACCAATTGCAACCTGGATGGGGCGATTAATTTTACCGTCATCTGAAGAACGTTCTAATGTTCAAGGTGCATTATTTGAAGTTTACCACGCTGATTCTGAGTATCGGCGCCTCGTTGGACAGATTGTAAACTTAAAGTGGAGCAATGACTCAGATGTTCAAGCTTATATTCGTGCAATTAGTAAAGATGTTCATTTTAATGCTGATGCAGAATACAGTAGCAAACAAGGACGAGTACATCCAGAGCGAATAAATCATTGGCGCTCCTTAAATCCCTTAGAATCATTAGCAGGTGCAAGACCGAATGATGATGTAATTGTCATGTTACCTGAACCTGTGGTAGTTGAAGAAAGAGATAGTCAAAATGAATACCGTACAAATCTGTATATTTCCCAAGAACCTACTCAAATTACTGGACGGTTTTATGGTTTAGTTAAATTTTTGCAACCCTTAGATACTCATAACAATCCACCAGAAGAATTTCGGGTAGTTCATTTTAATCGCGCTTCATGTCAGTTTGATGGTGTCTCAGAAACAATAAAACTACCTCATGTAATTGCAAATCAGCAAGGTATTCATTCTTCTACCACCAATTGCCTTGAAAAGTCTCCTCTTAATGAAACAGGTTGGTATATCTATGGCGCCAATGATATTAATGGGATATTTATAGTACAAGCAATCGCTCCGCGCGCTTTACTACGTGTTGAACCAAATCAAGTAATTCACGGGGAAAAACCTGCACTCCACTATTTAAAACACCAATCTTGGGCAGATATAAAAACTCAAAAGGGACACATATCATCTACTTTACTGGCGCCTCAACAACAAAATCAACCCGTTGAAGCTTGGCGCAATGACGATTATGCTTTGGTGATTCATGTTTACGGTGGTATTGGTGGCAAAAAGCAAGAAAAAGCCACCAAAGGTCCCCTTTATTTTGGACATTTTGCCTATGGCATTGCTCAAGTTGTGTGGGAACCACTTTGCGATGAGTTAAGGTTTGATATCAAGTATTATCAGGTATACACTCACAATCATGAAGGTATTATTTCTGGAGCTATTCACTGGTCACGTTTTATGGGCGACCGTCAATTTGGGTGGTTAGGCACTCGCCCTGTAGTAGATTTATTGATAAAACTTGATGCTTTCACACAAGAATATGAAGTCAGTGAGGGTCAGCGCTCAGTTTTAATAAATTTGATGCGACATCTAGAAGCTATGAGCGCGCGTTATCGCATTGGTAATGGAACGGGTGGTACTTACGTTACGCCTGCAAATAACTGTGTTCAGGATGCTAACCAAGCACTTTATGGGAGTGTTCAGCAGTTGGAAACAAATATCAAATCTAATCCTGCCACTTTGCAAAACTGGTTAAGAAATTTCCCTGAACAAACTGAACGACTCGAGCAATTAGTTCAGCTTAATTATCGCCTCAAACGTAAACTACTTCCATTTAATAATCTTCGCCCCGATTGGGAAAATCATGAATACACATTTGGAGTGAGTTTAGAAGAGCGTCCTCTCAAACATATACTTCGAGCAATTGGAAGCTTTAGGACTATATTACCTCGTCTTACTAGCGATACTGTTGCCACAATTTTTATTGAGCAAGGAGCAATGGTATGGGTGCTGCGAACGAATCAAGTTGGTGGTTGTGATTATGATATTGAACCTGTGGCGCCTACTAATTTACAATTTAGAGGAAGTACGTGATTAGTGTTATATCATTACAAAAGCATGTATCGCTAGATATAAATAAAAGAATTTTTAATCCCCCCAACCCCCCTTATTAAGGGGGGCTAATAAGGAGATTTAATTCCTCCCAACAACGCTTCCAGAGGCTTCTTGTTCCCCCTTATTAAGGGGGGCTAGGGGGGATTTATTTTAGTAGTATTAAAATTAAATTTCCTCACATTTTATTCACAAAGATACGATTATGCCAGATGGAACTGTGAGACGGCGATAATTTGTGAACAATTAAGATTACATTTGTCACTTTCTATTCACTTTAATTATCAAAACTAAAGATAGTCAAGCAGTTCAAATCAACAAAGGGAGAAATATGGTGATGGAACCAAATTTTCGAGCAATTGGTACATTCTCAAGCAAACAAGAAGCTGAAAAAGCTCTAAACCAGCTTAGAAATTCTGGTTTTGCGATGGATAGAGTTTCTGTACTAGCAAAAGATTCTGACCGTAGTGAAAGCATAGGTGGCGCCTCGACAATGACCGACCGTGGCGATAATGAGGCACAAGAAGGTGCTGGTATTGGTGCAGTAACGGGTACAGTATTAGGCGGTGTCGGTGGTTTACTAGTAGGTTTAGAAGCTTTGATTATTCCTGGTATTGGTCCATTTCTTGCAGCAGGTACGATAGCTACAACTCTTGCTGGTGCTGGTATTGGTGCTGCTGGTGGTGCATTAGTTGGTGCGCTTACAGGCGCCGGTATTCCAGAAGAAGATGCTAAACTTTACTCGGAACAAATATCTCGTGGTGATTACTTGGTGATGCTTGAAGGTTCTCAAAAGGAAATCGACCGTGCTGGCTCCATTTTACAAACTAGTGGAATTCGCGGCTGGAACGTATACGATATATCAAATGGGCGCCGTTACGATGCTGGTATAGCTTCAACCAACATGAATCGCAATACGCAAGCATATACACATAAAATTGCTGATAATAGTGACGTACCAGTGGAAATTATTGACCAACGAGAAAGTAAGGTGAAGCGCGGTTCTAGTAATTATGGCGTGTAACATTATACTTTCCTTAATCTTTTCTCTGTGAACTCTGCGCCTCTGCGGTAAAAAGATATAATGTTTCTTTTTACCACAGAGACACGGAGTTCGCAGAGAGAGGAAAGTTTCAAGCTCTTCTAATTTTAATATTGATTACAACCTCAAAATCCATCGAGCAACATTTAAATAAATTAATACCCCTAAAACATCAACTGCAGTGGTGATAAATGGAGCAGACATCAATGCAGGGTCTAAACCTAAAGAACGGAATAAAAATGGTAAAGCAGAACCTGCCAATGAAGCTATTAATGAGATAGCACATAAACTAATACCCACAGCCATTGCTACAGCAAGATTTCCTTGAATAAAATAAGCCCATATAGTCACTACTAAACCTAGCATAACTCCTAGCATAGCCCCAGCTATTAGCTCGCGTTGCATTATATTAAATGCTTTATTTACTTCAACTTCTTTAGTATTCAAACCTCTGATAACTACAGTGGAAGATTGCGCTCCTACATTTCCACCTGTATCAATTAATAAAGGAATAAAGGCAGTCAAAGCAACTACTTGCTCTAAAACATCTTCTTGGCTACGAATAACTGCACTGGTAGCGGTATTTGTCAATAAAAGTACGAGCAACCAAACTACTCGCCTACGAGCAACGGTGAATAAATTAGTTTGAAAATAATTATCGTCCCCAGATTCCAAACCACCTAGTGTATAAATGTCCTCAGTGGCTTCTCGCTCAATAACATCAATCGCATCATCTACGGTAATAATTCCTACTAACCTCTGTTCGGAATCTACTACAGGTAATGCTAGTAAGTCATAGCGTTTAATAGTATGGGCTACTTCTTCTTGGTCAGTATCAGTATGAACAAACACAAAATCACGGGTCATGATATTGTTGATTGTTTCTTCTAGAGGCGCCAATACTAATTCTCGTAATGAAAGAACACCCGTTAGGCGCCGAGCATCATCGGTAATATAAAGATAATAAATTGTTTCACTACCACTAGCATTTTTACGAATTCGCTCCAAAGCTTGGGTTGCCGTAAGGTTTTCTTTAAGCGATACGTACTCTGGGGTCATGATACGTCCTGCGGTATCAGGTTTATAACCCAAAAGCAGGTTTGTTGCATCACGTTCTGTAGAACTAAGCTCTCGCAAAAGTCTCCGGACTACCTTGGCTGGTAATTCATCAAACAGTCGCGCGCGGTCATCGGGTGACATGTTTTCAACAATTTCCAACACATCTTGCCGATGAAAATCAGCTAGTATTGCTTGTTGAAGGTTAGGAGGAAGATATTCGTAAACTTCAATAGCTTCTTTCTTTGAAAGCAAGCGAAAAGCAATAGCCTGCATAGCTTCAGGCAAATCTTCAATAGCTTCGGCAATATCTACAGGCTGCACGGGAACTAATAAAGCTTTGGCGCCTTCATAATTTTGCCTTCTAAGTAACGTTTCCAGTTGCGCTCGAACTAGCTCCCGTATTTCTTGTCGGGGAGTATTTTGCAAGCGTGAAGCGGAAAAATTTTGAGTCACGGCAATCTCCCTAAATCCACGCAGATAGTTAATTTAAATATTACACATAGGATAATAAAAGAAAAATGTGAATAAAAAATGACCAAAGGTTTGAATTAATGTTTTCCTTGCATTTCTTCAATTTCAAATAAACTAATTAACACTCCTGCAATGGGGATAGAAAGAAATACACCTACTAAACCTGCAATTTGGGCGCCTACTAATAACGCAAAGAACATAAAAACTGGGTTCATGTTAATTGAACCTTGCATAATCCTTGGCATTAGTAAATTTTCTTCTACTTGCTGTAGTAAAACACAACCCACTAATACTTGAATAATTGCCCAACCAAGCGCAAAAAGCAGTAGATAACGAATTAGTTTCGTATTATTCAAGTTTTCCCAAAATCTTTTGATATTTGGTTCATTCATATCTATTCAAATGTAAAATTGTCTAGCGCTGGTAGTAAAATATTAAGACTATGTGGAATGCAGCTTATTTCAACAGAAGTAGCTTCTATAGGGTCGCCGTCTAAGGAAACTTTTTGTAAAGGTTTAGTTTTTACTTTTACGTTCTTTGCTTTTAAATATTGTATATCACCCCGATTAGTTGCATCATCTGTAAAGCCAGACCTTAACAGATGATAGGCGCCGAAGAAAGCATTTTTACGGTTACTAGGAGCAAAAATTGTCACATCAAGTAGTCCATCATCGGGAATTACATTTGCTGGACCATGTGCAAGTAGAGAAGTAGGCGCCGCAGTATTGGCAATTGTTACAGCGACCGCTTGCAAGTTGATTGTTTCATTTTCTGTTTCAACCCAAGTTTCAAAAGTATTGAACTGCCTAAGTTCTTTTATACCCGCTAAAACAAACGATAGCATTCCAAACTGCTTTTTGAGCCTGCGGCTACTGTGTGCAATAGTTTCTGGTTCTAAACCAATACCTATAAGTACTATCATTGGCTTGCCGTTACAAGTTGCGGTATCCACACGATGGGGTCTTCCTAATAAAATAGCTTCACAAGCTGCTTTGACATTAGTAGGAATGTTTAAAGCTTTAGCGAATGCGTTGACAGTTCCTCTCGGTATAATACCTATAGGTATGTCTGTGCCAATCAATGCTTCTACTGCTGATGAAATTGTGCCGTCACCTCCAGCTATTAATATCATCTGGGCGCCCTCTTTAATGGCTTGATGCGTTAATTCAGCCGTACTTACTCCTTTATAGCTTGGACGAATATCTAGATTAATCTTTGGCTCTAAAACTTCTCGAATTGTCACTAGGTCTTCAACCGGGCCATTCTGTCCTGCATTTGGGTTAAAAATTAAAGATGCACTTGTAGTCATAACCAAAAAATTGAATTATCAATACTGTTGTTGTTGGATAAAGACCGAATATATTCGGTCTTTATACTATCTCCTAAGAAACCGGGCTTCTTTACGACAAACTAGAGGTACGCGCAAAATCTTTCTCAAGAAGCCCGGTTTCTCGGACTGGTACAAGATATGAGCTATGTAGAAATTATTGTCTTAAATTCTGAGGAACGTTTTCTGGAACAACCCATAAATAGATGGTACTTCCATTTACTTGTTGCACTTGTTGCGGTTTCCATTCTCCCATATCAAAAGCGTGGGATACTATGCGTGTACCTGGTCTAAGTTCTTGTAGTAGCTTTGGTCTGAGTTTTAAATTAACATCTGGGAGCAAATACAGTGTTACAACTGAAGCATTACTTAAGTCGGTTTGAAATAAGTCTTGTTGACGAAATTCTATGCGGTTCCCTACTCCAGACTTTTGTAGATTGGCATTTGCCTCTTGGACACGTTCTGGATTTATGTCTATACCAACACCGCGCGCTCCGTATCTTTGTGCTGCGGTAATTGGAATTCTTCCATCACCACTTCCTAAGTCATAAATCACATCATTACTGTTCACTTGGGCTAGCTGTAACATTGCATCTACTACTGGTTGTGGGGTAGGTACGTAAGGTACATCAGGTCGGCGTTGGGCTGTAGTTGTAGGTGATGTGACTGTAGGTGTTTGGGCATCAGCTTCAAAGTCACGTGTATTTGTTGTACAACCACTTATACCAAGGCTTGCAATCGTAATGCTTGTTCCTAGTAGAAGTAAAATTCTTTGTAATTTCATGACTAAATTACCTGCTATTTACTAAGGTGTACATTTACGCAAAAATTCTAGAAACCTGGTTTCTTTGCCGATAACTTGTAATAAAAACGACGATTCTGCGTAGAAACCAGGTTTCTTTGCGTAAGTCCTATATATGACGGTATTGATTCCATAGCAATAATGGAATACCTGCTAATACAACCAAAACTCCTGTAATTGCCCCTATTCCCGTATATGCCAAGCTGGAATAAAGCAAATATCCGCAAATGAGGCAAAATAGTAGTGGTATCCAAGGATAAAATGGCACTTGGAAAGGTCGAGCTATTTCAGGGTCTTTTCTTCGCAATACAAATAATGAGATGGCGGAGAGTAAGAAAAAGAACCAAAACACAGGCGCCGTATAGTCCACCATTGTTTCAAAACCGTTACGGGTAATAGTGCCTAAAAATACTAGTGCTAAAGAAGCAATACCTTGAATTAATAAAGCTTGAATGGGAGTTTCCTTTCCTTGTTGCCAATGTCCCATAAAACGAAATAAGGAAAAATCTTGTCCCAAAGCAAAGTTAGAACGGGCGCCTGTTAATATTGTGGCGTTGATGGCGCCTAAAGTACAAATTGCAACCAAAACACTAAGGAATATTGCTCCCGGTGTACCAGCTACCCTATCCATTAAAGCGGCGCCGACAGCTTCGGACTTTGCCATTGCCGTTAATCCCAAACCTCGCAAATACGCCAGATTAATTAATACGTAAATACTGGTGATAATGCCAATACTCCACAACAGAGAACGCACCATGTTACGTTTTCTATTTTTGATTTCTGCTGAAATGTAAGCAGCTTCATTCCATCCACCGAAGGAAAGTAAGACAAATACCATTGCTAATCCCCAGTTCGTGGAAGTAGAAGTTGTAGTAGGAGCAGCAGGGGTAGCGTTTGAGAAAATTCCAATTATAACTACTAAGAGTAAACCCAGTACTTTTGCAGCAGTGAGCCAGTTTTGTGTCCATTTACCTGGACATAAACCAAGAATGTTCAGACCTGTTAGCAGAATGATCACCAAAGCTGCGTATATAGAAGGTGAATAAATGCCAGCGAGCGGTAATAACCCAGAAAAATAGTCTCCAAAAACAAATGCTAGCAATACAATCGAACCAGTTTGAATCACCGTCATTCTTGCCCAAGCAAATAGAAAAGCTGTTGGGCGCCCAAACGCGCGTTTCAAATAATAATACGTTCCACCTACATCAGGGTAAGTAGTCGCTAGCTCTGCATAACACAAGGCGCCAACAAAAGAAACCGCACCACCCAGCAACCATAGCAGCAATACAGCAACATCACTACCTGCATTCGCAGCTACAAATGCCGGAGTTTGAAAAATCCCTGCACCAATTACAATGCCAACAATTATTGCCACCGCATCAAAAAGTGCTAATGATGGTCTTTGTTGTACAACTGGCGCTATTACTGCACTTTGTTCTATATAGCTATGGTTTCGTTTACTCACTGTAACTCCTGTTTTTGTGATTTAAAGCTTTACCTCAACGGGTTTGATCTCGCACGGTTAGGACCACCTGCCCAAGGTGGAGGTCCTTCGGCTGGACGGATATCAATGACAGAACCATCTGCACGAGTTATAGAAAAAGCATCTAATTCACCTTTTTTACCTAACTCCCCTCTGACGGTAACTTGTTCACCAGGTTGAAGATTTATTTCACGCCACCAACGCGGACCTGCATCTACAATTAATTGCCCAGTTCCATCATCAATAATAAAATCATTACCAACTATGTTAGTAACTTTACCCGAAACAATTGTACCGTTAGAACGTTGTTGTAAATCACGGATATTAGTTGTATTGTTCGTTTGAGCTTGTGAAGAAGGAGCAACTGCAATTATAGAACTACAAATTGTTGTAGCTAAAGTTAAGCCTAGTAATATTCGTTTATTCATCGGTAATCACCTTTTAACTTTTGCTTATTTCCAATTATTCATACAAAATGTGACGAGAAAATGACATTCACTAAAAAAATCATTTTATTTGATTCATCAAAAAGTCTTCTCTCTATAGGTAGAGGTTATTGCTGTTATACCCAAATAAATCTAACCTGTTATAGACGTTAATTTTGATGATTTTATCTAAAATATGTTCACAGGTCTAATTTTTCTAAAAGTAAATTTTTCAAGTTCTTTCTTTTTCAAGAATATCAAGATGTAAGCCATCAGAAAAAGAAAAGTACATAATTTTGATTATTGAATGGTTAAACTATCAGGTTTAAGTTTTTATCATGTCTTCCCATGAATCAAACCATCACATACCAACTTCAATAGATACGAATAGTTACCAAAATAACTTATCTAGTAGAACATCTGTTGTCGTTGAAAATAATTTAGAAAATCAGAAAATTAGCAACATTCTAGAGGAAGAAACTAAACATCCTTCTAAAAAGCATAATCAACTATCAAGTTTTATCAAAAAATATTGGTGGTTACTTCCTGTCATTGGAATAGCGTTGGCAATTGGGTTTGTTACAGTTATCCGCTTGCGGGAAAACTCCACTCAACCAACCACGGCCACAGAAATTGCCCCTTTATCAGTACGAACAACAGCAGTTCAACAACAACCACTACAAGCTTGGGTTTCAACTCAAGGTGTTGTTCGAGCAGTTAAGTATCAACATCTTTCTTTTCAAGTTGAGGGAGATATTACTTATCTTGCAAATCGTGGTGGAAGGAGTTTGCGTTCGGGTGATGCAGTTAGTAAAGGAGAATTACTTGCACGAGTTGATGATAGAGAGCTACAGGCAGATATTCAACAGGAACAAGCTGCCATTGCAGAGGCACAAAAGCAAAGAGCTGCTGCCGCTTCTCAGGTCGCTACTGCCCAAGCACAGGTAACACAAGCTCAGTCTCAAGTGCGGCAAGTACAAGCACAACTAGCCAAAGCAAGGACAAATCGTAATCTTGCTCAAACGCAGTTGCAACGTTACCAACAATTATTTAATGAGGGAGCAGTTTCTGCGAGTGAGTTAGATACTCGTAGAAATGCTGTTGAGGATGCTGATGCAAATGTTCAAGCTGTGCAGGCTGAAGTTGCAGCAGCCGAAGCTCAAGTAGAAGCTGCACGCGCGCAAGTTCGGACTGCCAATCAACAGCTAGCTGCAACTCAATCTGGTGTTATTACTGCCCAAGCAAGGTTAAGTCAAGCACAGGTAGCTTTGGAAAGAGCTAGTATTTATGCACCCTTTAACGGTATAATTACTAATTTAAATATCCGCCAAGGAGAATATTTTTCACCCCAATTAGTGACTTCTCAACTAGGGGGTAGTTACCAAGGAATTTTAGAAAGAGTGCCAATGGTAATTATTGACCCTAGCCAGTTTGAAGTCATTGTTGACGTTGCAGGTTCTAGTGGAGAAGGTGTTCGTCCGGGTCAAACTGCACTCGTTGGCGCCGATAGAAATGTTACTACAGGCGCCGCAAACTCAAATAATAACCAAAGCTTGATAACAGGCGCCAGAGCAACAGGTAAAGTTTTTGCCGTCAACCCTGCTATTAGTCCTGGAGGACGAGCTATAGAAGCTAGAGTTCGTCTAGAGCCAAAAGCTGCTAATAATCTGCGACATGGAGAACGAGTAACCACTTGGATTGCTGTTGCAGAAAAACAAAATGCGGTAGTTGTTCCCTTAAATGCCATAGTTCGGCGTGACCAACAACCATATATATTTGTTGTAAATCAGAATAAGGGTATTGTGGAACAACGACAGGTAAAGCTGGGAATTACAGGAATTTCTGAGCAAGAAATTACAAGTGGTGTTCAACCTGGAGAATTAATTGTTACAGAGGGACAAAATCGACTTGTGAATGGAGCAGCAGTAAGAGTTGTGAGTGAGTAGTAGGAAAATGAAAACAGATGTTAATTTAGAGAATGCAAATCAGCACCCCAAAGCTTCTGAGAGTAAAAAAACTTCGGCAATAGCTAGTTTTCTTTTTTTAAATCCGATTTTTGGTATTCTTTTAAGCTTACTATTGATTGTTGGTGGTGTGCTAGGTTATTTCTCTTTAGTCAAACAATCAAACCCGGATATTGATATTGCGGTTGCTACTGTCACCACTGTCTGGCCTGGTGCCGACCCTCAAACCATAGAACAGCAAGTTACTGCAAAAATTGAAACAGAAATAAACTCTGTGGAAAATGTCAGGCAAGTTAGAAGTGCTTCTTACACTGGATTTTCGGTAATTAACGTCGAGTTTGCTTCTGATGCGGATGTGCAAACCTCAATTACAGACTTACGTGATGCTGTGTCCCAAGCTCAAGCTGAGTTACCGGCAGATGCTGAACAACCCGTAGTTAGGCAAATATCTGTTGATGATGCTCCAATTCTTACTATCGCTTTGTTTGGTAATCTTGATTCCACGGTAATTAGTAGTGCAGCGCAAAGAATTCAAGACCGTTTAGAACAAGTAACAGGTGTTAGTGAAGTCACTCTTGGTGGCGCCAGAGAAGAGGTAATTCAAGTACAAATGAATCCCTTTCGTTTGGCGGAGTTAGGTATTTCACCAGCAACCATTGCCAATCGCATTCGTGCAGCTAACCAAGATACTCCTTTAGCGGATATAGAAAGTGATACTATTGGCTCTCAAGTGCGCTTTTATGGTAGATTTCGCACTGTGGAAGACTTGCGGGAATTACCCATTGCTCGTTTGGAGGGTCGAGTTGTACGTTTAAATGAAGTTGCTACTGTTAACCGGGAATTAGAAAGGGAAGAAACGCGCGCTTTTATCACTACAAAAGGTAACTCTTATCAACCAGTTGTTAGTGTAAGTATTACCAAAGTGCCAGGGCAAGATTCTATAGCAGTGATTGATAATGTCATCGCAGCAATGGAACAAATTAAACAAAATCCAGATGACTGGCCTTATGGCATGGAATATCTTGTTACTGCTGATGAATCTGAAGTTATTTGGGAACAGCTTGCTAATGTATTTAATAATGTATGGCAAGCAATGCTAGCAGTGTTTGTTGTACTATTTATTGCTTTGTCTTGGCGTGAAGCTTTAATTGCTGGACTTTCAATACCCTTAACTTTCTTAGGTGCTTTGGCAGTTCTCTGGTTAACAGGTGAAACGCTCAACATCATGGTATTAATTGGTATGGTGTTAGCTTTGGGGATTTTAGTGGATGTATTTATTTTAATGATGGAGGGTATGCATGAAGCAATTTTCGTTAAAGGTTTAAGTTTTAACCAAGCTGCTTTACAAACAGTGAAAACTTATGCGTTACCTGCCTTTTCTGGTCAGTTAACAACTATTTTGGCGCTTGTACCGTTGTTAGCAATTAGCGGTACATTAGGTAAATTTATTCGCTTATTACCATTTACAACTATTATTTGTTTAGTATTAAGTTTTGGTATAGCTATTTTAATTGATATACCTCTATCTCGCTATTTATTAGCAAATGTTAAAGGAGTAGAGAAAAAATCTTTTGTTGACCGACTTACAGAAAAAGCTTCCCATAAGTTTACCAGATGGAGTTTAAATTATACGGTAAGAAACAAAGCTACTGCAATTGCTTGGACAGCAGGAGCTATATCATTGTTTGTTTGTGCGATATTTGCTTTAACACAAATTCAAGTTGAATTTTTCCCACAATCTGATGAACGTAATTTCAGCGTTAACGTTGAATTACCACCCACTACGACTCTTGATGTATCTCAAACAGTCGCTGATGATTTAGGGGAAATATTACGTAAAAAAGATTATCTAGAAAGTGTTATTAAATACGTTGGTCAACGTAGTACTTTAGTTAGTTCTGGAGAATTACAGCCAAATGATGGTAGCTATTTAGTTGGTTTCTCTGGTGTATTTACTCCTGAAGATGAACGCAACCGACCTTCTTTTGAGTACCTCAATGATTTACGTAAAGAGTTAGATACAGCGCTTAATAAGTATCCTGGAGCATTGCTAGTAGTAACTGGACAACAATCTGGAGGCGCCCAAGAACCGATTCAAATAGTTATTTCTGGTACTGAGATTAATCAGTTACGTCAAATTTCTCAAGAGGTACAAACTGTATTACGGCAAATTCCAGGAACTCTTGATGTTCGTGATAACCTTGGTGCATTAGTACCAGATTTACGATTAATACCTAGAAGAGAAGAGTTAAGCTTTTATGATATTTCTGAAGAAGAATTAGCTACACAAGCAAGTTATTATACTAGAGCTATTGATGTTGGAGATTTCCCCATTGGTGGCAATCAAGAAGATATTGAGATTCGTTTAAGTACAGCTTGGCCTTCTCGTAATGGCGCCGTTGGTGGTCCAACTCGTAGAGATGAGTTATTATCAGTACGATTTTTTACTAATAATCCTGACCAAGAAGTAGTGAGCGCAGGCGCCGTTATTCAAGCAGTCCAAAGTGAGGCGCCGCTTTCTGTAACTCGTAGAAACGGACAACGTACAGTAACAGTTTTAGCCAAAAACGAAGGTCGTACAGTAGGAGAAATTTTGGCTTCTGTACAACCAAAACTAGAAGAACTAAAAAAATTTTGGGGACAAGGTTATGATTATAGCTTCGGTGGTGAAACAGAAGACCAAGCAGAAACTTTTGGTTCAGCAACTTCTGCACTTGGCATTGCCGTTTTCTTAGTATTTGCCGTGTTAGTGCTACAACTTGGTTCTTTTCGCCAACCGTTTATTATCATGCTGGCTATTCCCTTTGCCATGATTGGAACGATGGGTGGATTTTTTCTTGCAGGAATTCGTTTTTCTTTCATAGCTTTTATTGGCATTATTGCTCTAGTTGGGATTGTCGTTAATGATGCCATTGTTATGGTTGATACCATGAATAGTTATCAGCAGCAAGGAATCAGCAAGAAACAAGCGGCAGCTAGGGGAGTTTCTGATAGACTTCGACCAGTAATAACAACATCTGTAACAACAATTATTGGTTTGATACCTCTTGCTCTGAGTGACCCAACTTGGATGCCTTTGTGTTATGCAATTATTTTCGGTTTACTTACTGGTACTCTAAGTGCTTTGTTTGTTGTTCCTTGTTTATATATGCTAATCACACCAAAAACTTCATAAGAGTAGGCTAGTCTAGCATAGAGCAAGGCGACTGCTCCCAATTTACAAACGTATTCTTTTCAGTTATTATCAGTCCTTTTAATCAGAAATTTTGCAATGAAGATTGTAACTTTAAATCGATTTACTTGGTTATCTTTATTCTTTGAGCGTGAAGGGAGTAGCTTATATATTTGTCAAGAATCTTGCCTTTCTAAGAAAAAAACTTAATACTGTTTCTTGTCGGGAAATAATATCTGCTCTAACTTCCATCCCTGATTGAATTAGATACTTTTGATTGTTTCTGCTTAAATACAGTCTTTCTGGCTCGATTGTAACTTCGTAGTATGGAGCAGTAGTATTAACATTATTACTGCTTTGAGGAATAATTATATCTGGAGTAATAGCTCTAACGGCGCCTTGCAATGTACCATAATCTGGGTAAGGATAGGCAGAAATCCGCATTTGAACTCTGCCTTGTTCACAATCTTTTACTTGTCGTTGTTGGCATACACGTACTCTGCTAATATCTTGAACTGCTACGCGCGCTTTCACTAATAAATTGGCATTAGCGGGAGCAATTTGAGCAATAGATTCACCAATTCTCACGATTTGATTAGGGTTTCGCAATGTTAGTTGCAAAACTGTACCAGACTCAGGACTACGAATTACAGCTTTTTCCAAATCTCTCGTAACTAGTTGTATTTCTTTAAGACTTTGGTTAATTTTATTTCGGATATCAATCTGACGTTGAAGCAAAATTTCTCGTTCTTTATCCAAGGAAGCTATTGCAATTTTTCCCCTTGCTTTGGATTGAGCAATTTCCTCAGTTGCAATTGCTACAGACCCATTACTAGGGTTAAGAGCAGCTTTTGCTCGTTGGAGTTTAGCATAAGCAGCTTTATATGCTTGTTCTTTCTCTTTGACTTGCAAAGTAGCTATCGCACCACTACTAGCAAGCTGTCGATAGCGTTGCATTTCTTCTTGAGTTAGCTCCAAAGTCGCTTTTGCTTCTTGCACTTCTGTTTGACTAATTACTTGCTGCTGTTGATAGTCCCGTTGATTTAGCTGAAGATTGGCTTGAGAAGAGTTGATAGTATGATTGAACAAACGCTGTTCAAAGTCACGCTGACTAGAGACTAAGCTTAATTGTGCATCAATATGAGCTAATTGTTGCTGACTATTCTCCACACTTGCTTGAAGTTGCTTCTTTCTCGTCAAGAATTGAGAATTATCGATAGTGGCTATTGCTTCTCCTTTTTTAACGAATTGATTTTCTTTAACTAAAATTTCCCTAATTTGCCCTTCCATCGCAGGTTGTACTAATCGGATTTCCCCCACTGGACGAACATTCGCAAGTGCTTTAACTGTGACGCTGTATTTAATAGAAGCAGCTAAAGTTAAAGCTCCACCTACTGTTCCCAACAAAAATATTCCACCCAAGGTTGTCCATAAACTTATAGGGGGGAGAAACTCATCGCTCTTTAACTGGTGGAGAAAAGTTGGTTTTGGCTCGCGCAACATATATGATAATTCCAGTTTTTTTTTAAGGCATGTAGAGACCGATAATTTACGGACTCTACACCACGGGGATTTTAAAGATGATGTGTGGACTGCTATCAATCAGAGATGAAATATAAAAAAAATGTGTCAACATCGATACATTTTTTGTTACACATTTTAGAATTTTATCATTTTGTATAAATGTATATTTCTATCTAATGGCTGTTGTTTTTTATTTATTGATTTATGTTAGCTATTTTTACTAAAAAATAAAGATTGTTCATGTTAACGGTAGTAATTACTAAAAATTGGATATTGTGTTTTTTACTTTAAATGCATACGACGTAATTATAAGTATTTCTAATGTTTTAGAAATGCTGGATGATTATTTTAAGATTCAAATAATAAATTTAGAAAGTTAAATTTTTATTTTCATAATCTATATATAAATACCTTTACAGGCATCGGACAGAAATCATTAACCTTGGTTATTAAAAAGAAATTAATTTATGTACTAGCTTTAAACTGGCTATATATAATAATTAAAATTATTTGACATTAGGTTTCAATGATAAGTTTTTCTA
This sequence comes from Calothrix sp. PCC 7716, assembly GCF_019977735.1. Taxonomy (GTDB): domain Bacteria; phylum Cyanobacteriota; class Cyanobacteriia; order Cyanobacteriales; family Nostocaceae; genus Dulcicalothrix. The sequence continues at coordinate 11,214,940 of NZ_AP025018.1, forward strand.
AATATAAGCTCTTGAATTAAACTCTGCTTATAGATAATCTAAATACAGAAACTGCTTGAGAAATAAAAACTCATTTCAAAATAGTAGTTTTGCTCTAAAATTGGAGAAAAACATCATGACAAGAAATCAATTATTTACAGAGCTAACTTCTAAACAAGAAGAAATTCTATCAGGTGGCGCCAGCCAGAGCGACAGAGATAGAAGAGACAGAGACAGAGATAGAAGAGAAAGAGATAGAGAATACAGAAGAAGCAAAGGAGACGACAGAGAATATTCTTGGGATTTTGACCACCATTATCATCACTAAAAGAAACTGTATCGCGTTAGTTCGTCGCGTTTGTAGTTTCTAATTTTAAAAAAGGAACAGGGAATGGGGGATATACAATAGGAACACTCCTATAAATTTAGGGAAAACACACTCAACTATTTGAGCCAAATCCTTTCCCTATTCCCTATCCTCCATTTCCTATTCCCTCTTAAAAATGAAATATCAAGTCGTTTTACAGCACAGTGAAGAAGATTGTGGTGCTGCCTGTCTTGCTTCTGTGAGCAAATATTACGGGCGCCACTTTAGCTTGAACCATATTCGTGAAGCAGTTGGTACTGGGCAATTAGGAACAACTTTATTAGGACTAAGAAGAGGTGCCGAGTCATTAGGTTTTAATGCTCGCTCTGTAAAAGCATCCCCGGAAATTCTGAACAAGATTAATGAAGCTCCTCTACCAGGAATAATTCATTGGAAAGGTTCACATTGGGTAATTTTGTATGGGCAAAGCGGTAGAAAATATGTAATCGCTGACCCTGCTGCAGGTATTCGTTATCTCTCCCAAAAAGAGTTAACGGAGGGTTGGGCAAATTGGGTAATGCTTTTATTGGAACCAAATAAGAATCGCTTTTTCTCCCAACCTGATGATAAAGTTGATGGTTTTGGTCAATGGCTAACACGACTATGGCATTACCGCGCTATTCTCTTTTTCTCATTCTTGTGTGCTTTTGTAGTTGGTTTGCTTTCTTTAGCTTCTCCTATTTTAATTCAAATTCTTACTGATGATGTGTTAATTAGAAGTGATACTCAGCTACTAACTGGTGTTGTCATGGCAATAATAACAATGTACTTAGTTAGCACTGGATTATCACTAGTACAAAACAACCTAATTGCTCATTTTACACAAAGATTAGAGTTAGAATTAATTTTAGAGTTTGGGCAACAAATTCTCCAGCTACCTCTAGGATATTATGAAGCTCGTCGTAGTGGTGAGATTATTAGTCGGTTACGAGATATTCGCGAAATTAATCAGTTAGTATCACAAGTAGTCGTTAGCTTACCTAGTGAGCTTTGCGTAGCGTTAGTTTCTTTTACTGTGATGCTATTCTACAGTTGGCAACTTACCTTTGCTGCCATATTAATTGTAATATTAATGACTTTATCTACAGTAATTTTACTTCCCACATTACAAACAAAAACCCGTAATTTATTGGTTTTAGAAGCAGAAACTCAAGGTGTTTTAGTAGAAACTTTTAAAGGCGCCTTAACGCTAAAATCAACTACTGCCGCTCCTCAATTTTGGGAAGAAATTCAAAGCCGATTTGGTCGTTTAGCAAATTTAACATTCCGTACTATTCAAATTAGTATTATTAACAGTAAATTTTCTAGCTTAGTTTCTAATATTGGTAGAGTTATATTACTTTGGTATGGAAGCTACTTAGTGATTAATCAAACATTAAGTATTGGTCAGTTACTAGCATTTATTTCTTTAAATAGCAATATTGTCATTTTGATGATTTCTCTAATCGATATTGTAGATGAATTTGCACGAGTAAAAACTGCGACCGCAAGAATACAAGAAGTTATTATGGCAACCCCTGAAACTCAAAATAACTTTAAAAAGCCTTGGGCAAAAATTTCAGGTGAGGCTAACATAGTTTGTACAAATCTAAATTTTCATTACCCTGGCAGGTTAGAATTAATAGAAAATTTTTCTGTAGAAATACCTGGAGGTAAAGTCATTGCTCTAATTGGTAAATCAGGTTGTGGTAAAAGTACTTTGGCTAAACTCATTGCAGGGTTATATCCTTTACAATCTGGTAATATTCGCATTGGCATGTATAATCTACAAGATTTAGATTTAGATTGCCTGCGACAACAAATTGTATTAGTTCCGCAAGAAGCTCACTTTTGGAGTCGCACGATTGTTGAGAATTTCCGCTTAGGTTCTCCCCAAGTCACATTTGAGCAAATTGTCAAAGCTTGCCAGATTGCTTCCGCAGATGATTTTATTAACCAACTTCCCGAAAAATATCAAACCGTACTAGGTGAATTTGGAGCAAATATTTCTGGTGGACAACGACAACGTTTAGCTATTGCTAGAGCAATTGTCAAGGACCCACCAATTTTAATTTTAGATGAGTCAACATCTGGACTAGACCCAGTAAGCGAAGCACAAGTGTTAAACCAAATCTTGCTTCATCGCCAGGGAAAAACGACACTTCTCATTAGTCATCGCCCTAAAATTATCAATCGTGCAGATTGGATAGTTTTACTTAATCAAGGTAAATTGCAAATTCAAGGCTCTCTTGAAGAATTACGTTTACTCCCTGGCGAACATCTAGAATTTATTGAAAATTAGCGTGCTGCAATTTGCTCATTAATTGTCGTTTGCACTCTTTGAGCTATTTCTTGAGACACAGGTACATATCCAAGCTTGACAGCGTACTGCTCCCCTTCTGTTAATGCCCAGTTAATGAAATTTTTGATTGCAGTAGCTTTTGCAGGATTGTCATATTGATTATATAGTAGCAGCCAGGTTAGACCTACAATTGGATAAGCTTCCTGTCCAGCGGGGTCTGGAATTTCTAATGCAAAGTTTTGAGGAATAGTTTGTCCTTCCAATACTCTTGCTGCACTCTCTGGTGATGGCTCTACAAATTGACCGGCTCTATTTTGCAAAGCTGCCGTGTTCAAGTTATTTTGTCTGGCATAAACATACTCAACATAGCCAATTGCTCCTTGGGTTTGTTGAACTTGAGCGGTTACACCTTCGTTACCCTTGGCGCCGATACCAACAGGAAAGCTAATTGATTTTCCAACACCTGCTTTCCAATTTGGACATGCAGCAGCAATATGATTAGTAAAAAGAAAAGTAGTGCCACTACCATCAGAACGGTGGACAAAAGAGATGGGAGTATTGGGTAAGTTAACGTTAGGATTTTGTTGAGCAATGCGTGGGTCATTCCAGGTTTTAATATCCCCTTGAACAATACCACAGTAAGCCTCGCGTGAAAGCCTTAAATTGTTAACATTTCCTCCTAAGTTGTAAGCAAAAACAATGGCGCCACCCGCTAACGGTACTTGGATTGGTTCAGCATTATATTTTGCTCGAAATCTTTGACGTTCTTCATCTGTTAATGGTTCATCGGTTGCTCCAAAGTCTATAGTTCCTGCAATATACTGATTAACACCAGCACCACTACCTATCGATTGGTAACTAAATTGAACATTTGGATTTTGTTGGTTGTAACTTGTTAACCAAGTTTGATACAAAGGTGCAGGAAAAGATGCTCCAGCACCGCTAATAAATAATCTTCCTGCTTGGCCTCCCGCTTGACCTCCTGTTTGACCTCCTGCTTGGGGAGCATCATTTGCAGCTTGCGGTTGGCAAGCTGATAAGCCTGTAGCAAATAGAATTCCCGAAAATGTAGCAATTAATCGAGTGGGCTTACGGTAATTAAGCATAATAATGTACCAAATGTTTCACTAGGTTTGTTTTTCATCTTTCACTTTTTGCTGCTAAATCGGAAATTTGTTCACTTTTACACTGAAGCGTTATGTAAAAAATAATGCTTGTATTGAATATTTAACGAGTGATGCGGAGAATTTTATCCCCTCCTTGAGGACAGTTACCACGACCATCACAATTACTTGTCGTCACATATAATTCACCATCAGGCGCCATAATTACTTCCCTTAAACGTCCGAAACTATTTGGTGAATTAGGCTGAAAATAAACTTCGTGGGTTTTCACTTGTCTAGGGTTTGCTGAATCAAAAACAACTCTTTGCAAATGCCTAGAACCAAGAGTGCCAATAATTAAATTACCTTTCCATTCGGGAATTGCATTGCCTGTATAAATTGCGGCGCCACCTGGAGGGACAGCATCTTGCCAAACAATTGATGGAGTCACTAACCCTTGAGGGGTTTGGCAGTTTTGAATATTCGGCCAGCCTAAATTATCACCAGCTTGTGCCACAGAAACTTTATCTTCGCCAGTTCTGCCTAATTCTCCACTTGGACCGTGGTCAGTAACCAAAAGCGTTGATTGATTTAACCAATCGAATCCTTGAGTGTTGCGAATCCCAGTAATAAAAGCTGGATTACCTGGGAATGGATTATCTTGCGGTACTTGCCCATCTGGTGTCAGACGTAATATTTTACCAGCTAGACTATCTCGATTTTGAGAAGTTTCTGGTTCCCTTGCATCGCCAGTACCAATGTAAAGCATTCCATCGGGACCAAAACTTATGCGACCTCCATTATGGAATACAGCTGCTGGAATATCATCGATAATAATTCGGTCTGATGATGCACTTTGCCCGTCAGACGATAGGCGCCAACGTTCTACTCTATTTACTGGCGCCCCATTTTTAGTAATAGTGTAGTAAAGATAGAAAAACCTATTGTTGCCAAAATCTGGATGTGCTGCAATTCCTTGTAATCCACCTTCACCAGAATCAATTGTTTTCAAAGTAGCAACTGGCTGAGGTTGTAATTGTCCATTTCGTACCAGTCTTACTCTACCTGGTCGCTCAGTTACCAACATGTCGTTATTTGGTAGAAATGCAATACCCCACGGAACATCTAAACCTGTGGCAACTTCTTGTGCTTGTACTTTAACTTGTCCTGGTGAACCAAAGCCACTTTCCACAAAAGTACAAGCTTGTGCTTGAGATGTTGCTGTTGTTGTGTTAACAGGTATAGCTTCGGGGGTTGCTTGGTTATTATTGGCAGTTGGTGTACCATTACAAGATACAAGTCCAATTAAACTTAGACCAAGAGAAATTTTAAATGTATGGAATATTGAGCGTTTCATGTTGAAATATTAATTAATTTATATAAGGAAAGCATTAGCTAGGTTCTCTTTGAGGTAATGCTTCGGCTCTAACATTAATTGTTTGTCTACTTCCGTTACGTAGAATACTCATTGGTAATGTATTGCCTACGCCCGCATTTTCAACTTGTTGTTGTATTTGTCTGACATTCTCTACTGCTACATTATTAATGCTTTCTATCACATCACCTGGACGTAAACCAACACGTGCGGCGGGTGAATTACGAGCGACTCCTAAAATAATTACACCTTTATCTTGATTAATTTGTAAATTAATATCACTTCGATTTATTTTGTCTCGTAGTTCAGGTGTTAGCTCTGCCATTTGCACACCAATATAAGGATGCTGTACTCGCCCCTTTGTGATTAGCTGTTCTCCAATTCGTCGAGCAGTATTAATTGGAATAGAAAAGCCTATTCCTTGCGCTCCCTGAATAATGGCGGTATTTATACCAACCACCTCACCTTGACTGTTTAGTAATGGACCACCAGAATTACCAGGATTAATAGCTGCATCAGTTTGAATAAACTCTAACCTTTCTGTAGGGGCGCCGAACCCAGAAATCGAACGTTCAGTAGCACTAATTATTCCCTGAGTGACGGTGTTATCAAGTCCTAAAGGATTTCCAATTGCAATAGCTGGTTCACCTGGTATTAAATTATCTGAGTTAGCGAACCTTACCACTGGTAAGTCAGTTGCGTTAATTTTTACAACAGCTACATCTGTTACGCGGTCAACACCCAATACTTTGCCTTGTAAACGGCGCCCGTCTGTCAATAAAACCGAAACTTGGTTCGCGTTTGCGACTACATGAGCATTTGTGAATATTTGCCCATCAGGACTGATAATAAACCCAGAGCCTACACCTCGTCTTACTCTGCCTTGAGTTGGTACTTCTCCACCAAAATAACGTTCGAGTATCCGTTCTTGAGAAGGAGATAATTCAACAGTACGAGTAGAATCGATACGCACCACAGCAGGTCCAACCTGTTCTACAACTTGAGCGATGAAATTTAAATTTCTATTATTAGGTGTTGTTTGAGAAGTAGGAACTTCGATTTGATTTTGGGTTATACCCCGTGTGTTTCTGTTAATAGGTGTGCATCCTAGTGTGCTAGCTATTAGCAATAAAATTAAGTAAATTCTAGATGGTTTAAAAATTTTATACATAATATCATGTTGAAATTTTGTAGAGACCGAATTAATTAGGTCTCTACGTATATATAGTTTTTACCTTTCCACAACAGGGCGCCCTTGACTATCGATATCTAATTCTTCACGACGTATTTTTTCTTGAGCTTCGACTGTTTCTGTATCAACAACTTTTTTGACTCGTACTTCTTCTTTAACGACAGCTTCTTTTTGAATATCTGCCTTTTCTTCGTAAACGTCCATACGAGCAACTTCACCTGAACGAAAGGCATTTGCTGGCGCCTTCTCTGGTTTTGTACTTGTAGGAGAAGTACGCTCAATAACTACTCTTTCCTTCTCAACGGGAACAGCAACACGAGCAGTTTCAGTTTCAACGTGCTTACCGATGGAAACTTCCCCAGCCTTTTGACGTTGTTTATTAGCAATCAATCTTTCTTCATACAACTTCAAACTTTGACCATCAGATTCTGGCATATCGTATAAAGAAGAGTCTTGCTCATATTCATAAGTACCACGGTCATAACCAGCAGGTTGAGTTAAACCGGAAGAAGCAACAGAACCGCGATAAACACCACGTACTTGCTCCTCGTAGTCATAATCAATCTCTTCTAATTTATCGTAATTCGGCAACTCTTCCACCTGCTCTTTGGTTAAACCTTTGGCATAAACTATTTTGTCGGTGTAACGAATATCTGCACGACCAACAGGTAGTAAAACTTTTTTACCAAAAATCCAAAAGCCTGTATCTACAACTATATAACGGAAGCGACCGCTTGTCTGATCAACTAGTATGTTGTGTACCGTTCCAACTTTTTCGTGTCTCTCTGTGTACACGTCGAAATTATTGATAACATCAACATCAGAGCGACTGTCAATGGAATCTGTATAGTAATCTGTAATCTTTACAAGTGCCATTTTCTACTCTCCTACTTAATTCACTACTTTTATTGTTAAAAATGAATGTGAGCAGAAAGTGATAACAATTTAAAGTTTTATTAACACACCTCAAATCCACTGTTCAGCAAATATATCTTAAGTAAGAGGTGCTATTAATCTAAGGAGGATTGAATTAATAATTGCCAAACTAATAGAACCCAGTAATGCGCTCCAAAATCCATACCGTAAGCTAAAACCAGGAACTATTACAGCAGCTAACCCAAAAGTGATAGCATTCAAAATAAACAAAAATAACCCTAAAGTTAGAATAATAAATGGAAAGGTAAAAAACGTGAGAATTGGTAGTAAGATAGCGTTTAAGATTCCAAAGACTGCTGCTGAAATAGCAGCCTTACCAAAACCATCAACATCAATTCCTAAGAAAGGCAATCTGGAAATAATTAAAAAACTGACGGCAGTTACTAACCAGGTAATGATGATTCCAACCATAGTAATATCGCTTTAATCTCCGGTTATTGAATAGTAGAAAACTAGTATTTATTTTCTACTATGTAAAAGAAATGTGATTCAAAAGTGAATGGATTATCTCGATTCGTTATAGTTATACTCTTGTTGCACCTTCTGTGGAAGCTTCTTGACGCAAAGTCTCAACTTCTTGGGGAACAATGGGTTCATAAAAGGTTGCCACGTCCCAACCTCTAGTTAACCAAACTCCTACAAAGGGAAGGGCATAGAAAATAATTACTATGTAACCAATGGCAATGACTCGACCCTTTGTTATAAACTCCCCAGATTTTTGTGCTAGCCAAACTGGTATTTCGCGGATTTTCCGAATCGGGAATAACAGTATGATGGCATAAATGTCAAAAAACATATGCACTAATGCGACCATTAACGAAGCGGTTCCTTCTGCATTACCATTACTTGCAAGTGAAAGTGCTGCTAAAAGAGCAGTTGTTGAAGTACCGATATTGGCGCCTAAAAAATAAGGTAGTGCTTGTATAGCTGCAACTACACCAAGAGCAATAATCGGTACACTTTAGGTAAGGCATGTATAAAACGGCTCATAACCTAAAATCTCAATTTCAAAACTTGTTACTTTCAAATTACTAAAAAATCTGATATTAAAGGTTAATTTATTATTAAAATTCAATTATAGAAAGCTTGATTTTTGTTTATAAAACTTGTCGTCTTTAATATTTTATAAATCTACCAAAGGTAATACTTTTCTCAAAAAAAAACAAGATTAAAGCAATCACTTTTTAATCACATTTGTTTATAAAATTAAATATAAGTAAGCTTTGCTATAATTATGTAGGTTGGGTGGAGGCTTTGCGTAACCCAACATTTAATAAGTTTGGTTCACGCAAAGCCAACCAACAGGTTAATTTAATAAAACATGGTGATTTATGATGTTTTTCAAACGTTTCAGCAGAAAACTCACTTATTTAAGCTTAACGAAGCTAGCTGCTTTCATTATTGCCTGTAGCTTATTAACTGCTTGTGCGAACGCTTCTAATACACCTCAAGCTGGAGCGCAACCAGGAATACAAGAGTCTCCTTCATTGGAGCAAGTTAATAATGCTTCCCAAAATCAAACTAGTGATTTACCAGAAACTGTAAGTAACGCTGTTTTGAAAGATGCTTCTAAACGCGCGGGACAATCTAATGATAAGTTAAAAATTATTGCTTCTGAATCGCGCACTTGGAGAGACGGATGTTTGGGTTTAGCTGAACCTGGTAGTATTTGTACTCAAGTTTTAGTTCCTGGATGGGAAGTAAAAGTTAGCAATGCAGAATCACAAACTTGGGTTTACCGCACTAATAAATCTGGTAATCTTGTTAAGCTTGACCCTGCATCACAATCTTAATTTATTTACCTGCGGTTATTGTGTTTCGATGAACGAGAAGTTCTCCTTTTGCTCTTATTCCGAGGGACTGCATACTCAGATGGAACAATTGGAGAACCACGTCTTTGAGCAAAAACTTTAGTAAACACTGCTCCTAGAAGAAGAACTTGAGCAGCATAATAAACCCAGGTAATTAGAATAACAAAAGAACCTGCTACTCCGTAAGCAGAACCAAAATTGGTTTGCCTAAGAAACAGTCCAAACAAAGATTGACCGATTAAAAATAGAATTGCTGTTATTACTGCTCCCACAACTGTATTTCGCCATGAAATCTCGGCATCGGGTAAAATAGTGAATATGGCGCCGAATATGAATGTTGTTACTCCAAAAGTTATCAATAAGCTCAAAAGCTGCCACCAGTAACCATAACCAGGAACTATAGTATTTAAAACATCGACAAAAGCAGCTAAAATTGTATTGCTAATAAAAGACACTAGTAATAAAAATGCAATTACTAATATCATGGCGAACGATAACAAACGTTTACGTAAAAAGTGAAATATTTGTTGTTTAGGGGCTGGTTCGACTTCCCAAATTCTATCCAATGCGTCTTGAATTTGAGCAAAAATACCAGAGGCGCCAAATAGTAAAAACCCAAGACTGAAAATTAAGCTGAAAGGTCCCCCAGTCGCATCAGCTCTCATATTAGTAATAGCAGTGGCGATTACCTCCGCTGCTTGTACTCCTACCAATTCTGTCATCCGAGCGACAATTTGCTCTTTTGCAGCTTCTTCTCCAAAAATAGCTCCAACAATCATCATCACGATAATCAGTAATGGCGCCAGAGAAAATACTGTATAGTAAGCAAGCGAAGCTGCTAAAAGAGAAACTTCATTGAATTGCCATTCGGAAATAGTATCTCTTAATAATCCCCAAATATTTCTTAAACGTGCCTTGATATTCCGCATATAATTTATTTACGTAGGGTGGGCACTGCCCACCGTACAACTTACAACGATTAGAAAGATGCAACTTGTTGAAGTGATGTCTCTGGTAAAACAACCGGGTTATCATCAATTGACAACAAGAATTGAATTAAATCAGTTTGTTCTTGAGCGCTATAACCAGCTTTTTCGTCAACCCAGTATTCATGACCACTACCATCCACATTTGAACGTTGTAAGTCAGAATTAGATTGATTAGCAGCAACTGCAACCGCGCGTAAATCTCGGTCAACTAATACTCGTAAACTAGCTTCCGCATCAGGTATAATACCACGCATTAAAGTACCAGCCATTCCCAATTCTTCAGGTTTGGCAACTATAAAGCGTCCATTTTCATCTGGTTTAATTGACGACTCACTAGCTGCGACACCACCATCATGAAGGTAAGGTGCGCTAAGATACAGCCCGATTAAATTTTGCACCTTGTAACCACCATCTGGGTCACTCAGAGCATAAGCAAGCTTAATATCCTCGGATGGTGTGATGTCTGTTGGTACAGATAGTACAGGTGGGTTAGGAGGTAAAGGTACAGGTGTATTTGGTGGATAAGTATCAGGGGGTGCAAATTCAAGAGCAAATTTTTTGGAGGCAGGCGCCCGTTTCGGTTGAGTCGCAACTTCTTTAACTGGAACTATTTTGTGGTTTGTAAAGTAACGTCCACTATGGCATTCAGCACAATTCGCTTTTTGAAAAATAGCTGCACCTCGTCTTAAAGTCTCAATATCAGCAATTTGATGACTCGGTGGCGCCAAAGTATTTTGAAAAGCTGACATGCCATTAAGTTGTGCTGCGACAGGTAAACCAGGAGTGTTTGCCATTAACCCGTTTTGCATAAACAAGCTACCTTTCGGGTATTCCGGCATTTTAATGACACTATTGATACCAGGGTTTCCTGGCGTGGGGTCTACTTCATCAAAAAATTCTGATGGTTTGGCGCCGTCTGGAAGTTTAAATTTTTGACTTGATGCATTTTGCAGCATTGTGCCTAAATAAACTTCCTTATCAATTCCTAAAATTTCCTCACTTTCATCTGCTGTAGTTGTAGGGTCAGCATTTAATCCGAACACAGCATTATTTAATGTAGTTAATCCGTGGAACCAACCAATTGAAGCAACACCGCTCCAAGCATAGGGAAATGTTTCGTGGGTGTAAGAAGTAGGTATTTGTGCTGAGTTATTTTTCAAGTCACCATTCGATACAAAGTTACCAGGTGGCCATGAAAGAATAGCTGCATCTACTTCATCTTCCATTGTTTTTGCATCGGGCAGTTTTGCAGTTTCCCCTTTGTTGTTAATAAAAGTATGCTCACCTGGTGGAATTTGGTTTGGGTTGACATCTGTCTGACGGAAGAGTGCCGCAGAATTACTTGCCATCGCAATTAATGGTCCCAAATTAATATCTGTATTAATGGCGCCTTCAAGAATACGTCCAGTTTTTTCGCTTACCGTTGCATGACACAAAGCACAAGTAATTCCGGCTTTAATAGTACCTTTGTTAACATGGGTAACTAAGCCCAAGGGAAATAAAGAGCCTAATGGTACATCTAGACCAGTATTTAATACTGTACCAGCTTTGAAAGTGCGATTTCCTATAGTAATATCCTTGTCTATAGGGACTTGCAAGTTAGTAGTTCCCTGCCCTTTCAAGCTTAGAACAGCTTTGGCGATACTGCGTAGATTAATAGGACCATCCAGAATTCCTACAACATCTGTAAATAGAATTTCATTACCGAATGTTTCTTGGTAAAAAGCATCACGCCCTAAATCTATCAATTCTTCCGTAACTTTAACGGCGCCGTTATCAGGGGAAAGCGCTTCCTGTCCTGCTTGGATTTGTAATAGTTTGCTAGCTTCTTGTTTAGAGACAGAATACCCTAACACATCATAAGAGCCAACTCCTCGTGGTGGAGATTGTGTAAAAGGTGTGTAAGTGGTATTAATGTTTGGTGGTCTTCCTGGTAAAGTTATTTCTAGCTGAAAACCTAAAAAGCCAACAAAGACCAGCACAGAGATGAGGATGAGAATCGTGCGAAATCGCATAGTTTCCTCACTAGTAGTTTTTTCTATTGATTCAAAATTACAAACATTGTTTTTGCAAAAGCAAATCATTTATCGCCAATAACAATATGCCTTAAATGTGAATGAAAAGTGACAATGCACTGGCATCTAGTGAAAAAAAGTGAGTTCTGAAAATAGGTAATAATTTATGAATCGGCGCCACAATGCACGTTGTTGAGATTATGATTAACAAAAGATTGTACTTCTATCCACATAATCAAATGAATGCTGTTTTATTTGAAGTTTTCATCCTTATTATTCTAATCATGGCAAATGGCATCTTTTCAATGTCAGAGATGTCAGTTGTGTCAGCTAGCGAAGCTCGACTACAACAACGAGCCAATGCGGGTGATAGAAAAGCTCGAAGTGCTTTAAAACTAGCCAATGCACCGGAGCGCTTTGTTACAACAATACAGATTGGGATAACACTGATTGGTATTTTGACAGGAGCATTTGGAGAAGCAACAATTGCAGAAAAGCTAACAGGAGTTATAAATATGGCACCTGCGATTGAACCTTATAGTGAAACACTCTCACTCATCATTGTCGTTATTTGTATCACGTATGTATCAGTCGTTATAGGTGAATTAGTTCCTAAACGACTCGCATTAAAGGCGCCTGAACAGATAGCCTCAACGGTTGCAGGTCCAATGCGGCTTCTATCACGTTTTGCTTCACCTGTTGTAGGCTTACTCAACTTCTCAACAAACTTAGTGCTACGTCTGTTTGGAGTTCGTGACTCTTCCGAATCACCTGCTAGCGAAGAAGAAATTCAGGTTCTAATTCATCAAAGTACTGAGGCAGGGATGTTAGAAGTAGACGAGGAAAAAATTGTTGAACGAGCTTTTCGGTTAGATGACCAACCAATTAATACTCTCATGACTCCTCGTCGAAGAATTCTCTGGCTAGATATAGAGCATCCCCAACAAGAGAATTTAAATCTCATTAACAATAGTTTTTATTCTCGCTTTCCAGTGTGTCAGGGTGAACTTGATAATGTTGTTGGAATTGTCAAAATCAAAGAATTATTTACTCATTGCGTTACAGATACATCGATAGAGCTAACAGCAGCACTGCGCCAACCATTATTTGTTCATGAAAATGTTAAAGCATCTCAGACGTTAGAACTGTTTAAACAATCAAAAATGCATCTTGCTCTTATTGTTGATGAATATGGAGTGATTCAAGGTCTCGTCACGCTCAACGATATTTTACAAGCACTCGTTGGCTACATCCCGCCCGATGAGGCATTAATAGAACCACAAGCTGTTCAGCAGGAAGAAGGGTCTTGGTTGTTAGATGGAATGCTGCCAATTAGTGACTTCAAAGCGTTGTTTGACCTTGAAGAATTACCAGACGAGAAGAGGAACAGCTATCATAGTGTGGGTGGTTTTGTAATCGCACAATTGGGAGGGATACCCACTATAACTGATTACTTTGATTGGAATAACTTGCGATTTGAAGTTATAAATATGGACAGTAATCGAGTAGACAAAGTTCGCGTTACTCCTATTGATTGTCTGGAAAATAAATCAAGGAACTGAAGATTTCTGTTCAATCTGCTCTACTTTGCTGCAACTCTGATAGATTGGTGGGTAAGGTTGCTTCATCTAGTAATGGCTTTAATCCTTGAGCAGTACGCTTTGCCATAGTTTCATGTCCTTGCTTGTTAGGATGAATCTCATCGTACAAGTAGCGAGGGTCGTTCAAGCCTTCTAAAACTTCAGGAATTAGATAAGCTTTAGTATCATTTGCTACTCGTTCATACATTTTTTCGTAATTTCCATTAAATGGCTCAACATTCATTCCTAACAAAGCAACAATTGCTCCTTCTTTTTGCAAAAGACTGACAATTTGCCGGAGGTTTCGCTCTGTTTGTGCTAGTGGAACTTCTTCTAAAAAGTCATTACCGCCTAATCCGACGATAACTAACCAAGGGTCTTGAGAAATAACATCTTGCTGTAGACGAGCCAATGCTGTTGCTGTTGTGTCACCACCTCTACCTGTGTTTAAAATTGGTAAACCTAAAGTACTACTTAGAACACTCGGATAAGCAGCCTTAGCTCCTACTCCTGCACCAGCAGTGATGCTATCCCCAAAGGCGATAATTTGCGAACCGGCACCACGACGCAAGTTGTTGACATCTTGCTCAACTTCTGCATCGGTGAAATTAATATTATTGATGTGATGCTGGCAGCTTGTTAAAGCTAGGAAACTGCCAAAACATAGGCTGATAAACCAGGCTTGAAAGTTAGTTTTCATCAATGACGCTCGCTCATGCCATAGATACTAATTTACAACTATTGACGTAAATTTTGAGGAACATTTTCTGGTACTACCCACAGGTAAATTGTTCTACCATCAACTTCTTGCACTTGTTGTGGTTTCCAGTCACCCATATCGAATGCATGAGATACTATACGGGTACCCGGTCGAAGTTCTTGTAACAGTTTTGGTCTGAGTTTTGTCATAACTTCAGGTAGTAAATAAAGTGTTACTACTGAGGCTTTACTTAAGTCTGTTTCAAATAGATCTTGTTGGCGAAATTCCACATTATTAACTACTCCAGACCTTTGTAGGTTGGCATTCGCCTCTTGAATTCGTTCAGGATTAAGGTCTATTCCAACACCACGGGCGCCATACTTTTGTGCAGCTGTAATGGGAATTCTACCATCACCGCTACCAAGGTCATAAATTAAATCATCACTATTAACTTGTGCCAGTTGTAACATTGCATCAACTACAGGTTGTGGTGTAGGTACATAAAGTAAATTATATTTTTGTTGTTCTGTGGTATTTACAGCAGGGGTTTGAGCATCAGCTTCAAAATCACGGGCATTTATACATCCACTAACACTTAAACTAGCAACACTAACGCTTGTTACAAGTAATATTAAAGTTCGCTGTAACTTCATAATTTTGTTCTCCATGCGAATACAATTCATTAGAATTACTTAAAAAATTTCGGTTCAATCTCCAACCTTGAGACGTGCGGGTATGGAACTGTATAGCTTTTTTCTGGGTCGTCATACTTTAACGCTTCAGTCTCTACAAGGTTTTGGGTTTATCGAATTTTCTTAACCGAGCAGTATTGGATTTGATATTTATTTGACCACAGTTACAGGTGTCCCTAAACTCACCACTTTAAATAATTCCTCAATGTCCTTGTTATACATACGCAAACAACCGTGAGAAGCTGCGGTTCCAACTGTTTCCGGGTTAGGAGTGCCATGAAATCCAACCCAATTTCGCCCGTCTGTCCAAAAACCAATCCAGTATTTTCCTAAAGGATTTCCGGGTGTTCCACCTGGGATTGACTTTCCTGTCATAGGATTAATCCACTTTGGCTTTTGCAATAACTGGAGTACTTGAAAATTACCCGTGGGAGTTTCCCAGTTAGGGCGCCCAACTGCAATAGGGTAACTTTTAATTAAGTTACCTCCTCGATAAACGTTTACTCGACGACGACTTAAATTCACCTCCAACTTATGAATATGGGAAGGCTGAGATACATTAGCATAAGTTTTTGCTAATGGAATTTTTTGCTCTAATACCCCAGAAGCTTCAGGTCTGACTAGATTTGAAGCGGCTAACAATAGCAATACAAAATTAATTATTGTTTTTGGATTACTCAACATAGCTTTAGATGATGAAATATTTTATGTTATAAATTTTTTAGTCTGTTTGTTCTTATAGCTTTCATAGATTAAATCAGCAATGCCAAAAAAATAAGCTATCAAAATTATTCCCTCTATAAAAGTAGCTATTTAAATAAATAAGTTAATCATACTATAGGTAGAGCATTATTAAAACCATTATTTTTATGCTTGATGTAATTCAGTTGATTGTAGCTTCTGTCAAGAAATGATTTTCCTCGAAATATGATGATTGCAAAAAAATAATGACTTACAACATAAGTTATTTCATATTGCCATCAACAAAAGTCTATCAATTATTTTGAGGAAATCTCGTTAATTACAGAGCTATTAGTATGTATGTTTTGGAGATTTTAGCAATGAACACAAAAAATCTGAATAATACTTTCAAAATCTTTGCCAGCTTAATCGGTATTGCTGGTGTGAGTACTTTACTTAGCCTTCCAAGTAAAGCTCAAACTAATCCTAATCCTTCCATCTTTAGCGAGCGTCCTTATAACCGGACTAATGTTGCTCAAACCTCACCTAATGCAGATCAGCAACAGAATACTCCTTACACAACCCCTGACATAAATCAACCTGTGCAGGACACAACTATACCTGCTACCCCTGGCATCAATCAACCTGTACAGGACACAACTACACCAGGTATAACTACACCAGGTACAACTACACCAGGGGTAACTCCTGGTATTCAAGATAATGATGATAATGGTGTACGAGCTTTGTGGTAGGTAAATGGTTATCAACAAACTTTAAGTTAGTAACTTGTAGGTTGGGTTCCGCTACCGTTCTACCCAACCTTTTTTACTTATAAAGTACTTGCTTATGTAAAAGTTCTGCTTCTGCTAGTAGTTGTTCGTTTCAAATAATTTACTTCAAAAATTTCGGTTCAATCTCCCACCATTTTTGAGGAAAAGGTTGTCTACTCGTATTAGTACCACAATGAATTTCCCCTCCTTCTCGAAAATAAGTGTCCCAATCATCAATAAAGTGACATTCTTTACCCAAAGGTTCTAAAACTCCTTTAACATAAACTTCAAACTGACATTGACCATTAACCTTGGGTCCAAATGGTTTGGGAATAGCCAAATGCTGATTAAGAACAGCCATATTTACCGTGTTTGGGAAAAAACTTTTAGCTCGCCCTTCGCCATCATCTCGAAACAATGTGGGTAATTCGATAATATCTTCTTCACCTAAATCTAATTCCTGTTTCAAAACTTCTCGATTCCAGTCAATATATTCTTGAAAGCGTTGGTTATGAAGGGCTAATTCTTCATTGTCGAGAACATTTGCTACGCTAATATCAGCAGGTTTGTCATCAAGTTGTTTACCTTGCCGTAATAAAGATTGAGAATGTCCTTCATCTCGTAAACGTTTGAGAAGTTTGTAACATTTGTCTGGACTGGCTAAAATTAACTTAAATCCTTTAGAGCAAGCGGCGCCAACAAAGTTCATAAACTCGTCTATATGTCCGACACTGAGCCAGTCTGAAAAAATTTCAAAAGGGGCTTGAACTTGTTGGGCAAAGAAAAAGTCTCGCAAGACTTTTAATTTTCGACGTGGGTTTTGAATAATTTCAGGGCGCGTTCCCCCAAATACTATACGACCAAAGGGATAATTAACACCTTTCACTGTTACTGGTGGAGAAACTTCTAAATTTCCAAAAGAGTCTAATTTTGTAGCTTCTTCGCGACTTTTACGAATCACATAACCAAAGTCAGTACCCATCAGATGGCGTTTGGCAAAGTGATCTAACCCACGGTCGCGCGGGGAATCAAGAATTACATGTATCAAGCGTCCTGGCGCCTGAGTGTAACCAATTTCAATTTCATCTCGCATCCAAGGGTCGTCTTTATGAAACTCAAAAGGTACAGGGTCTAGCTGTGCGTTGGCTTTACCCACAACTTTCCTCAATTCATCTATAAATTCTTCGTTACTTCCATCAGATAAACGAGAGACAAAGACATTTATTGGAGATAAAGTATTGGGAGTCATTATCCAAGGAGCAACTCGAAAAACTACATGGTCGCTATAAATTATTTCTCCATCTTTAATGAGATTTAAACTAATCTCAATTATACCATTAAAATCAACATCGGGATAACTTAAACCCTCTACAGCCAGAAGAATATCTCGGTTAGTATCTTTAATTTTAGCTTTTGTTGTCTCTTCTCCTATTAACTCATCGCCATTTTTATCTAATTCGTCATAAATGCGAACTCTTTTCGCGGCACCTTGATTAACTGACAAGTAAACCTCGCATCCATCAGGCAAATTTTTTAAGCCAACTCGGCGAACAATCATAAAGCTCAAGTCTTTTAAATCTAACAAACCTTTAAGATTGTCTTTTACCTGATTATCTTGACAATCAGAATTAACGATATCGCAATCTTTATCAACTAATAGAACTGCACCATGACCGTTAACCCCCCATTGCCAATCTGCTTTATGAGGATTATTTTCTTCAATAATTCCATCTCGGTCTGCATCCACATCTAAACAAATACGAAGACAAGTTAAGTGGAGTGTAGCTTGACTCATTTGCTGACCAGCATTATCTTGAAAGGTTATTTCTAAAGAACGGTCTTTTAGTCTATCGCTAAAGGTTCTCGCTATAAGGGTAATTTCTGAAACTTGTTCGAGAGGAATCGCGGTTTGTAAAGTAATAGGTTGATTTATACTAGAGTATACTTCGACTTCTCCCCGTATTTTAAAACTAACAAATGCGTCTAGAGAAGGCGCCAGATTTTTTAAAGATATTAGCAATGGCTGACCAGCAACTAGAACATCCTCATAGTTCCTATTTTCATCTTGATAATTTGAATCAAGGTCATTATATTTTTGAATTTGTAATAAACTTCTCATTTATTATAGCTCCTATATCAATACCTTCGCCAAAATAAAGAGGGCCTTCTGTAGTAGAGTTATGTTTACTAGACTACAACTCAAACATATACAGAAAGCCCATGCCAAATATATTAGCACTATTGGAATGCCTACAGCGACATACGACAAGAACAACTTTGAGACGGTGGGGTCGAATCATACCAGCAATACTAGCTATGAGTGGAAGAATAACTATGCTGGGCATATCACGGTGGTGTGGAAAAGGGGGGAGTTATCGAACAATACAACGTTTTTTTGCTTCATCGCTACCTTGGGCAGTGTTGTTTTGGGTATTTTTTAAAGAACATATATTTAGAAGCAAAGAAACATATATACTAGCTGGTGATGAAGTAGTAATTAGTAAAGCAGGAGAAAAAAGCTACGGAATCGATAGATTTTTCTCATCCTTATATCAAAAACCAATACTCGGTTTATCTTTTTTTACTTTATCGCTTGTAAGTGTGGAGCAAAGAAGAGCATTTCCTATTAGCATAGAGCAAGTTATAAAGCCTAAAGAAGATAAAGCAAAAAAAATAATAGAAAAGCCTAAAGCGACTAAAGATGAGTCGAATAAAGAAGCTGTAAAAAAGAAAGGTGGGCGCCCAAAGGGTAGTAAGACAAGGGATAAGAAAGAAGTAAATTTAACTCCCGACTTTTTACGTATTCGTCGTCTAGTTCAGGATTTACTTAAAAAAATCAGTAATTTTTTACCATTAACCTACTTAGTACTTGATGGTTATTTTGGAAATAATAAAGCTGTAGTAATGGCTCGGCAGCTAGGTTTACACCTAATTTGTAAAATGCGCCATGACTCAGCATTATACATACCTTACGAAAATCCAGACCCTACCCGTAAGTCTCGTCGTAAGTACGGGGAGAAAATAAACTATTCATTTATACCAGAGCGTTTTTTAAAAAAATCTAACATTGAAGATGACATTCGTACAGATATTTACCAAGCACAACTTCTACACAAGGAGTATTGTCAAGCATTAAATGTCGTCATCATAGTACGAACAGATATTAAAACTTGTCATAGAACTCATGCTGTGTTATTTTCCACTGACTTAAATTTAAGCTATGACAAGTTAATTGATTATTACAGTCTCAGATTTCAAATTGAGTTCAATTACCGAGATGCTAAACAATTTTGGGGGCTAGAAGATTTTATGAATGTTGGAAAAACAGCAGTTACAAACGCTGCTAATCTTGCATTTTTTATGGTTAGTGTTTCACAAGTTTTGCTTGTTCATTTTCGGAAATTTAATCCGGATTTTAGTGTTACGGACTTGAAGGCACTGTTCCGAGGTTATAAATATGTTGAGGAAACTATAAAACTCCTTCCCGAAAAACCAGACCCAGTTTTAATGGCAAATATTTTCCACAGAGTTACCAATTTAGGGCGCATACACCCTGCTAGTACTTGCTCCACCAGTTCTTAAATTTGGCGAAGGTATTGCTATATTATATATATTAATTAGATATATTAGACATTATCAAAAGCAAGTGAAACTCAATAAATAAGGGCGGGCAGGGATGCCCGCTCCACAATAGATGAGAACTAACTCACAGTGTCAATAATTACCCTCCAAGTATTTTGTCCAATCACACCATCATTACTTAAACTGGCGTAACGCTGTTGGAACGCTCGTACAGCTGCGGCTGTTTGAGGACCATATATCCCATCAACGGCGCCTCTATAAAGTCCTTGGTTTTGTAAGAAAGCTTGAACACTCCTTACAGCTGGACCCCGACTACCAACTCTCAAAATTGGTGCATTTGTTGGGGAATACTGAGCCAGTCGATTAAATCTATTAAGTCGTGTTAGCGGTCTTTGTGGAGAAGTAAATGGTCCAGGAACATTAGGGATAGCGGTTTGTGCTTTTGTGGGGGTAATAAAACCAAATGCTGAAAATATTAACGCAGTAATCATCTCCACATATCTGGTTGAAGCAGTCTTTTTACTACCTTCTTCGCACGCTCTTGGCTAATAATTCCACTCCAAAGGCAATAACCGGGATTTGATGCAATTGTATTAACAGGTTTCTTTTCTGGGTCAAGACAAAAGGCATAAAAATCATTATCTTCACACCAAAACTTCTCTTCAAAGCGTGATTGTAATTTTGCAGCTTTGCCACGTAACTCAGCGGCGAAATAACTCTCACCAAATATCTCAAATACCTCACTCATCCGCATCCAAGCATCAAAAACATAGCCTTGTAATTCACATAATGCTTTTGGCGCCTCTACCTGGCTACCATCTGAATAAACAATCGCATCACCTGAATCTTTCCATGCCTGGTTTTCAATCCCATCTTGAGACCGTTTTTGATACTCTTGGAAACCATCTCCATCTAAGTCACCATATTTATCAATCCACTCTAAACAACGTAATATTACATCTCGGTATTCTTTCAACAGCGAGTCATCTCCTACCCATTTCCAAGTTTCATGTAAAGTTATCAGGAATAACGGCGCTGTATCAGCAGCACCATAGTAAGGGCTATGAGGTATTTTATTAAAATAAGATAGCTCTCCCATACGAATTTCATGCAAAATTTTTCCTGGTTGAGCATCTCGCCAATCATCACATTCTGTAGCTTGGAATTGCGCTAGTTTTTCTAATGTTCCCTTTGCAAAGCCAGGATGAATAATCATGTTTTGCAAGCTGACTGTTAAACTATCGCGACCAAATAAAGTTACGTACTTGGGCACGCCTGCCGCAGGTATCCAAGTATCTTCTTTAAATTCATAATCGTAAAGGCGTAGCGCTCCTAAATCTTCAATCGATTGGCTATAAAGTCGATTGAAATCTTCATTAGATGAAGTGATATGAGTCACCATTTCTCGCCATTTGCTATGATTTTGGTTTAATCCTGTTTCAAATGCTTCTTGGTAAGATAAATCTAATGGCTTGCGAGTATGTTCATTATCAGACAAAGTATAGTTACAGTAAGTTTTCCAAGATTCTCCAGGCTCTAAAGTAATCTCGAAAATAATCCTGCCATTACCATAGTGAGGTTGAACAGAACAATTGTTTATGCTATAGCTAAGACAACGGAAAAAATCACCATTACTATAAGTTGTGGCAAGTGTACTTTGTTCTCTGTTCCAGCGAGTTTCTATATGTCCGCGACGAGTTAAATTTTGAAGCTCAACTTCAAAAATATCAGCAAAGTCAGAGCGGAGTGTAATTTCTAAATTCAAACTAACTTTTTTAAGTCCGTAATTTGTTAGTTCTAGTTCTTCACGAATACCATCACTAGCTACTCGACTGATAATTAATGACAGAGAACCTTTGGGAACAGAGCCATCTTGAGTAGAAAATACTGGGTTAGTAAGATAAATTCGTGCAGCATAATATGTGGTATTCGTAGAACTAAGGCGTATCCAATTTTGACCATTTATATAGCAGGTATAATGGCTCAAAAATCTCGTATCATCGGAAAAAATACCCTGTTGGCTGTCATGAGAAATATTACCACATAAATCACTCACCATAAAGGTTCTACTGTGGTTAATCGTCAAAACTGCGGAACCTACATTTACTCGCATAATTGACTCCTGAAAATCTCTTGTTAGATCAATACTTAACTTAGATATTTGTAACTAGATATGTGTTTCACATATGTGTTACACACAAAAAGTTTTAAATAGGTTTTTCCATGCGCTGCGAAATATTACGAAATAACTGCTCAACTGATACAAACTTCATGGCAAAATTGCGAACTTCAGCGACAAGCGGAGATTTCACTGTCATTAACTTTGCTACACGCCGCGACTCAGCTTGTATCGCATCAATACGATTCCGGCGCCGTTTGATAAATAAGTCAATAGCATTTGGAACGTACTCAGACGTTACCCGTGTGAGTTCATCATGGTCTCAGGGCATCACCGATCAATTAAGTTTTGCGTTATTTTTAGACCCCGTAGAGACGCGATTTAATCGCGTCTCTACCAATCAATTTATCTGAAATGAAAGGTTTTAACCCCCTTCAAAGCCAACGGCATTCTTTAAGAAGTTAGGAATCTAACACTTAAATATTAAGCAAGTAAAATTTTAACGGGGAGTCGGTGGGACTGTGGTTCCTGTCCCAGCAGGTGGGACTGTGGTTCCTGTTCCTGCGGGTGGGACTGTGGTTCCTGTTCCTGCGGGTGGGACTGTAGCTCCTGTATTGGCTGGTGGGACTGCTGTTCCGTTTGGTGGGGCTGTAGTTCCTGGGTCGGTAGCTGGTTGACAGGCGCCCATCAGCATATTTAAACCAAAAACAGAGGCTAGAAAAATTAATTTTCCTTTCATAAATTACCACTAATTAAAACTAAAGTGAAATGACAAGGTAATAATTACCTGGAGGAGACTAAAGAAGCTGTTTGAAGACTTTGTTCCTGAACAAGCGCAGGAAGAACTTTTTCTCCAAAAACTTCAATAAATCGTTGTTGCTGCTTGTTGACGTTGTGTAGAGTAATATTGTCAAAACCGATTTCTATGTATTTTTGTAACCAATCAATATGTTGTTGCGGGCTACTTGAAATCTTAACAGACTCATACATATCATCTGGTTTGACAAATTGTGCTGCATAATCAAATTGTTGTGGACTTCGGAGGTCGGTTAACACTGGACTTTTAAAGATATTTGTTCGCCATTGTTCATATGCTTCCTGAAGAGCTTTTTCTTCATCTTCAGCGTAAGAAAGCTGTACTTTCAAATACATTGGTTTCCCTTCACCTCCTCCTCTACGAAAAGCATTCACCACTTCTTTTAACATCTCGTAAGGATGAGAAGTAGTAATTAAGCCATCAGCCCAACTTCCCACCCACTCGGCTGTTTGAGGAGTAATTGCGGCGCCTATAATTAGAGGTGGAATTTCTGGACGAGTATAAAGTTTTGCTTCTTCTACGCGCACTAAACCGTAATGGGTTACTGTTTCCCCAGCCCAAAGCGCACGTATTACATCTACACATTCAAATAGACGAGCATTGCGTTGTTCTTTACAAGGCCACGCTTCCCCTGTAATACTTTCATTCAATGCTTGACCACTACCCAAAGCCACCCAAAAACGTTGAGGAAACATTGATGCCAGTGTGGCAGCAGCTTGAGCGATAATAGCAGGATGATATCTTTGACCAGGAGCGCAAACTACACCAAAAGGTAGAGGTACTGCTTGCATCGCGGCGCCTAGCCAAGACCAAGCATAACCGCTTTCGCCTTGGGTTTCACTCCACGGGTGAAAATGGTCTGAACAAGAGATACCCTCAAACCCTGCCTGATAAGCCATTTGTGCATACTGTAAAAGCTCACCTGGCTTAAATTGTTCGTGGGAGGCATGATAACTAAACTTTGCCATAACGGCTTCTCCAATTATATTCTTAAAAATCCATACCGAATAAATCAAGAAAATAGAAAATTGCAAAACCTGTGAAGAATAGTCCCGACAGAATCATGAAAGTTAATGAAAACCAACCTGGTTGCAAAGACTCAGGAAGTTGTTTCCGGTTTAAGTAAAGCGTTAAAAAGACGACAACGGGCGTATGTATTGTGGTGACAACACCACCAACAGAGAGAATTTCTACTGGGTCGCGGACTAAAAAGAAAACAATGAGTGGTATAAGTCCAGCCACCAAAACTGCATAACTATTTTTCAGCCATTCTTTATTACTTATCTTAGATGCTAACCAACTATTCTTACCTTTCAAATCATCCAAATGTGGTTCAATCAGAATTTCTGTTGCATCAGCAAACATTCTTCCCCACCCGTCTTGGTTACTAAGAATCGTACCAGCTAGAGCAATTGTTACACCGATAATTAATAACCAGTAGCCAAACGCTCCCCAAACTTCTGAAAGCAACCTTGTCAAATCCTCTGCAACTTGGATACCTTCTGGGATAATTCCTTCTGGAGCTAAAAGTTGGGCGCCCAAAATCATAAAGGCAACAATTACCAAGCCTCCACCAACTACCCCAATTGCGGCAGTAGTACTCATAATTCTTATCCACTGCTTGAGGCGAGAATCGAGGCGTTTTTGATGACTTTCATCAAGTAATTCATCCTCTCTCCCCTGTTCTTCCTCCACCATTGGTCCCCCATATTCGCGGGCAGCTACCCAATAAGAAAACCACATGATTCCTGCTGCACCCGCAAGGATAAAGCCAACCCAAAGCAGAACAAAATCTAAATCAAAATCTTCTGGAAGACCTGGAATAACACCCCCTGCTAATTGTTCAATCTGTGGAAATACACGGGCTGCGGTTACCACTGCGGCTAAAACCAAAACACCTGCCATCACAGAAGTTGCTAGTTCAACAATTTTATAATATCATGTCCGGGGGCACACCTCCACCCAAAATTGATATGAGTGAAATATCCCCAACAATTGGGCTTAGAGCTATTTGCACAACTGCTTGAACAATAGTAGCTTGTTGTTCGGGAGGCAAATTTTTTGCATTACGAATTAGTATACCTGTAGCAATGCCAAGAACTGAATCAAATGCAATGTAAAATACAACAAAAAATCCCATTGCTATGCGACTAAGAGAAGCTGCTAGTCCTGGCAAATCTTTAACTAAAAGATAAACAGCTAGAGCCAATAACCCAAATAATGGGAGTTGCAGCAGATGTATAATCAGCCATTGGTCTACAAATACCTCCAATTTTTCGTAAGACGGTATTGACGTAAGTCGCGGATGCCAAAGCTCTACGATTCCTATTGCCGCAGGAGTACCTAGTATGATAATTCTTCGCAACCAACTACTAGTATTAGTGTAAATAGCATGTTGCATTCAAACCTCCAAAGGAATAGTTTTGTTGCTTATGGAGAAAAAGTTTATTTTTTGCAAGTGCATTATAAGTTTTGATACATCAGTTCCTTGATAGCGATAACCGATGTAAAAATCTGGTCTAATTAAGTAAAGGCATTCACTAAAAGCTCTGTAACGTTGATGGCATTTACCTTTCGGGTCTAGCAGTATTAATTGATGCCAATCCAATATATCTGGTATCTGTGATTCCCACAAAATCAGATGTACTTTTATATAAGGGTATTGCTCTTCAATTTCCTTTGCAATTTGAATGAACCTGGTATAGTTTTCCTTTTTTGTATCTAAACCACCAAACAACAAAAGATTGTGTTTCAAATCTGACAGTACTTGATACAGACGTTTTGAAGCATTTACTGTCTCAATCATTACATCCGGCGCCCTCTCTCCAGCTTTTAACCCATAACGAAAGCGTAACGAGTCGATTAAACTTGTTAAGGAAAAATTTTTGTCTTCACCCACAATAGGACTGTGAGCGTAATTGATATTTAACTCAGACAAAGTATTAGCAATGAATTGTTGCACGCTGCCAAAACTTGTGAGAAAACTGGCTAAATAACTACGGATTTGTTTGATAATGGGGTTGCTGAGAATAACTCCGCGTGTCGCTAGCTCTGTAAAAGTTAATAGCGACTTAGAAATTGGTTCACGTTCTGCCTGGTAAGAATGAAGTAAATCGGTTGATGCTTGATTTTGAATCACTAAAGCTAACTTCCAAGCTAAGTTATAAGCATCTTGCAAACCTGTATTCATTCCTTGACCTCCCACTGGACTATGGGAAGCGAGAGCATCACCAGCAACAAATACTCGTCCCGTGCGGCATTTATTGACTATACGCTGACGAACGCGAAAGCTACTTATCCACTCTGGTTGATTAAAAGATGCTTGTAAGTGTGTCCGCTCACGTGATTGTTGTTCAAAAAATTTTACATCTGGGTTGGACGGCGCCTCTGTATCTGCTGGAAAATCTAAAATGACTCGCCAATAATTATCTTGCGGTAACGGAAAAGCAGCTAATTCTCCCTTAGAACTGAAAAATACATGGAATTCATTCTTTTCTAACTGCCAGTGAGTTTTCGCATCTGCCAAAAGAAATAAAGCTGGAATATTATTGCTCTTATCAACCAAGCTTGCGGCTTTTCGGACAGCACTACGGGCGCCATCACATCCTACTAACCAAGCGCAAGGGCAATGTTCTTCTTCTCCATCTGGATGCCAAAGTGTAGCAGTGACACTATCATTATCCTGTTCTAGGGCAGTAAAAGTAACATCACGCTCGATTTTTACGCCCAAACTTTCAACAAGCTGTGTCAAAATCTTTTCTGTTTCAGATTGTGGCAAACTCAAAACAAAGGGGAAGAAAGAATCAATATTATCTAAACTAACGTGGGCTATACGCTTACCATCAGTATACAAATTAATTCCCTGTAACTGACGCCCACGCTTAATCATTTCTTCGGCAACACCTAATTTATCAAAAATTTCCAAAGTTCGAGCAAAAACTGATATTGCTCGACTTTGGTGGTCGGGTTGGGGTTTTTGGTCAACCAAGCGTACCTTTATACCAAACCGCGCTAATTGTGCAGCTAAAAGTAATCCTGTTGGTCCGGCGCCTACAATTAATACATCAAGCGACATAGTAAACCCTCCATAGGCTTGTTGTTGGACAACCCCACAACTACCGACGTAAAAATAGCTGCGTGATGTAATAAGTATTTTTAATTCGCCAAACACCTACACCTGTTTCATTAAATGGTGGACGCAGGATATTCGCTCTATGTCCCGGACTTTCTAACCAACCCTCCACAGCAATACTTACAGGGTCATTTAGATTAGTTCCTCTAAAAAGGTTTTCCCCCACTAACCAATAAATAATGCCCGAAGCCTCAACCCTTGATGCAAGAGTACTCCCATCGACTCCAGTGTGGCTAAAGAAATTTTTCTCCGCCATCTGTTTGCTGTAGTTGCGAGCCACCTCTGCCAGTCTTTCATTATTTTTTAGAGGTTGGAGTTTTTCTTTTTGACGAACTTGGTTAATGCTTACTCGGATAGCTGCTTCAATTTTGGCAGTATTGGCTGATTGAGGAGAAAGGGTAGGTTTTTGAGGTTTTTCCGATGGGACTTCCACTTTCGGCAAGGGTGGTAAGTACTCAATTGCCCTTTCGCACCCCATTACTAAAAGTGCGACCAATCCGATTGGGAACCAGATTTTTGTTAAATTATTCATCCCTTATTTGTCATAAGTCAAGAGTCATTGGTTCCCAATACCACTGTATTTGTTTACTATATTTGTTTACTATTCGATTCCAGATGGTGTAGAACGCGCTTTACGAGATGCTCGATTTTGTGGACTAATTGTGAAATTGCCTAAAAAATGTAATGTACTACCAGCAAAACGGTCGCCACTTGTAGAGCGCGATGTATGTTGTAAATTACGCAAGCCGTGTAAATCAAGGAAACTAAATCCAACCTTAGAGAAAAATGGTAGTAGGCAAAATAGAAAAGTATCAATAGTCTGATTGATCCAACCGAAACCACTCGGACCAATAATCCATACAATTGGATATCCAATCCATAATACTGTGAAGTAGGTGACTAGTTTGTCGTAAAGGTTTGATAATTCTTGTCCCTGCTCTCTAGTTTTAGCACGTAAAGGACTCCAAATACCCCAAAGAATAATAAAAAAGGCAAATACACCGCATATATACCATAAATATCTTACCCAAGGGCGAACAGATAAATCAGCAATTAAACCAGTTGTTACAACAACTACCTGTGTACTCATCAAAAAGCCAATCAGCGTCCAATCTTTTTTTGTAAACTGCATTGCTGTCCAAGACAAAGCTAGCAACAACAAAGGTGTAGTGACAATCCAATCTATGTAACGCGCGTAGTGTGCTGTTTGACCAGCAGCTATGACTTTACCTTGGTCTAATGCCATTGCCATGTAAGCTAGACCTGACCAGATTGGGATGAATATTGCAACTAAATATTCGTGCTGGGGAACACCACGCGGGTTGCGGCTCAATGACCAGAAGTGTAATGCTCCAATTGCCATACCCCCTACATAAACCCAATGGAAAGTTTCTTGCCAATTCATTATTTAACCTCGCAATTTTTGATGAACTATTTACAAAAAACAAGCATAAATATCTTGATAGTCGGGATACGTTATAATTTGTGAATTAATTTATTTTGCTGTGTAAGCAACACGATATATTACCCCATTGGTATCATCAGTAAACAGCAGTGAACCATCCTGTGCGATTGCTAATCCTACTGGTCTACCAAATTGTGCTGTTCTGTCTTTTGTCAAAAAGCCAGTTATAAAATCTTCAAATTTCACAGGTTTACCATTTTGGTAACGAATCCGCACGACTTTGTAACCCACGGGTGGATTCCGGTTCCAAGAGCCACGCATTGTTACAAAAACATCATTTATATAGTCTTGCGGAAATTGGTTTCCTGTGTAAAATAACATCGCTAATGGTGCGCTGTGTGCTGTATAAGTTAACACTGGTGGTTGAGTTTTAGCGCAGTATTCTTCTTTTGTTGTTCCTTGTGGGTTTGCGCTTAAGTATACATCAGGGCGCCTGTCACCCCAACAAAAAGGCCAGCCATAATCTCCACCTTGAACAATACGATTTAATTCTTCTGGTGGTATATCATTTCCTCGCCAATCTGTACCGTGGTCTAACCCCCATAGTTCCTTTGTTTGGGGATGCCAACCAAAGCCGATTGTATTTCGTAAACCTTTGGCATAAATGGTACGATTACTACCATCCGGTTGCACACGCAGGAGGGTAGCACTTTCAGGGTTGGTTTCGTCGCAAGCGTTGCAAGTACTACCCACAGAAATATAAAGCATTCCGTCAGGACCAAAAGCCATTGTCCGGTTGGGGTGTTGACCTGCATCAGGTAAATTAGAAATCAAAGTTTGTAGTTTTCCAAGAGAACCATCTGCTTGTAAGTCGGTGCCGTATAAACTGGTGTCAGTAACAAGGTAAAGACGATTTTTATTAATCGTAATACCGTTAACGTACTTTAAACCTTTGGCGACAATATTCATCGAGTCAGCCCGTCCATCTCGATTTGTGTCTCTGAGTGCAACAACATCAGCTTCTTCACGACGGGTAACGTAAATTATACCATTAGGAGCAACAACTAAATTACGAGGATTACCTAAACCTTTAGCAAATACATTAATTTGAAATCCACGCGGTAATTGCAACTGTTTCAAAAGAGATTCATTAAAATCTAGTCTTTGTGGCGTTGACAAATAACCTTCCATTCGCTCAAGTCTACGCTGTTCTGGTCGTTGTCCGTTGGCAGTTTGAGAAATTAATAAAGCCAATGTACATCCAGCCAAAAAAGACTTTGATTTGTTGATAAATTTCATTGTGGCATGTCTCCAACCCTGTCGTTATGCGATAGGAACTTGATAGAACTATGTTGATAGTTTCAATAGTCGCTTTTAGTTGCTTAGACTAATCAATTAATAAAACTTTTACATCTAGCTTACGGAATGCTACAACGTAACCAAGTCATCTAAAGTAGTATGCCTTCTGATAGAAGTATAGCTTTTTAACGAACTTTCGTTACTGGCGCCTGAAGATACTTGATTATCTAGTTATTGCAACTCGTGTATCTTTTCAAAAATCAAACTGTATTTATATAAACATAATAGCAACCATTATTTAATTTAAAGGTTAATATTCTAAAAACAAATGTGACTAAAAAGTGACTGTAATCAAAGTCAGAGGAAATATATTATCTTAATATAAATTCTATACTATTGGTAGATATAAAAGCAATTTAGTTTTGCTAAATGTTAAATCAGGAATATATAGTTTATAAAACTGTATTTTTAAAAGGAAGTTATAAATTTAATTTTTTTAGTAGCAGCAGTTTTTGGGTATTTATGATTATACGTTTATAAAAGAGAGGTCAATCAATATGTCTTTGACACTGAGTCATCCAAATCAAATGTTCGCAGTAACTTCTTATCAGAGAACGCAAACAGAAGTCCCAGTTCAAAAAACAGTATCAAATCAAGCAGAAATTACAGAAACTATCATTACTCAAGGAGGAGGAATTCTTGCTTTTCTTTTCTTTTGGGCAGGTTTTTTGATTTGGGCATCAAAGAGATTAAAGAGTGTATCAGATGAACAATTAGATTTGTGTACAAAATCATTACCAAATCACCGTTGTACTCAATGCCAATATTTTGTCAAAAATCATTTTTTGAATTGTGCAGTACAACCTTCTCTTGTCCTTACAGATGAAGCAGATAATTGTTCAGACTATTGCCCCAAGAATCAAAAACCATAAGGGTAATTTCTCAACTCGTCGCTTAATATAATTTGCTTGTATACAGGTGAAAACAAAAACTCAAAAAATTAATCCTCATGTTCATTCTATCTTGCATGATGTTGGCTTATTACTTCATGTCCCAGGTGTAATGGCACTTGCCTATGAAACCTATTTGTCTATGGTTTAGAGAATATTATGCAGTTTGGGGATTTTTGATAACTGCGCTTTCTTCTTTACTTATTGGTCAGTTTTTATACCGCAGCTTTCAGGAAAAGGGAGAAACTCAGTTACGTCACGCGATGATAATTGCTGCTTTGAGTTGGGCAATAATTCCAATTTTAGGCGCCATCCCATTTTGGGTTACTGCTTCTTTTATTGCTAATACCCAAACGCCAGTAACTATACGAGAGTTCCAAGATTTCTGGAATGCTTTATTTGAAGCTGTTTCTGGATTTACCAGCGCAGGATTAACTGTAACACTGAATGAAAGCAGACTACCGCACAGTTTACAGTGGTGGCGTTCGTTCATGCAATGGATTGGTGGAGTTGGAGTAATTGTACTAGTTCTTTCTGTATCAGAACCAAGTACAGATGCTTACCAACTTTACAGTGCAGAGGGACGCTCGAAACGTATTGCTGCAACTGTTAGTGCAACAGTACGCCGAATTTGGTGGATTTACCTGCTTTACACTGGATTCAGTATTTTGTTGTTTCGTATTACTGGAATGCCTTGGTGGGATGCTATTAATCATGGTTTAACAGGTATTTCTACAGGTGGATTTAGCATACAAGATGATAGTATTACTGGTTATAATTCAGCGGTTCAACTTGCTGTTATTGTAGTGATGACTCTAGGCGCCATCAGCTTCCCAATTCATTACCAATTTATTACACAAAAACGCTTATCTGCATTATGGCAAGATTCTCAACATAAAACGTTATGGCTGCTACTTGCTATTGGTTCTTTAGTATTATTATTTGAGAACCGTTGGTTTTTTGGTTCGTTTATTTGGCTAGATAGTTTATTTCAATGGGTTTCTGCTTTAGGGACTTGTGGATTTGAAACAGTCGATTTACAAAATTGGAGTTCGAGTGCAAAACTGTTATTAATTTTGGGAATGGTAGTAGGTGGCGCCGCTGGTTCTACTGTTGGTGGGTTAAAATTAAATCGTTTGGTATTCTTTGGCAAAGCAGTTGTATGGCACTTGCAAAAAGTAGCACTGCAACCTAACCAACCTATGTATTATCGAGTGGAAGGTGAAACAGTGACGGAAGCAGAAGCTAGTCGCACTATTGAAGCAGCTACTGTTTTACTAGTACTTTGGTTAACTGCAATTGCTATGGGAGTTATACTTTTATTGCATGTGGCGCCAGGATATAATTTAATAGATGTAATTTTTGAAGCAACTTCTGCTCTCGGAAGTGTGGGTTTATCAGTAGGAATTACTCATCCTGATTTGCATTGGTTAGGTAAACTTACCTTAATGTTATTAATGTGGGTAGGAAGATTAGAAATCGTTCCTGTTTTAGTTTTATTTTTATCGTTGGTTAATTTTAACAAAAAAGGTGTCAGTTTCTAGGTCAGCTTAATATCGTCCATCATTTTTAAATCATATTTATCAATGAATATAAAAATAACTATGTCGTGTTTATTACATAGTTATATTTATTACAATTATGCATATAGAGCAACTCAATGGAAAAACAACAAAATCTTAATAATAAACTATTAGGTGCTGGTAGGTCTGGACAAGTTTTTTTAGTAAAAAATCAAGAAGAGCAGATAGCAAGGAAAATATTTTATTCTGATACAATCGCCAGTATAATCCATTATTTTTTCTTTGGCGCCCCTAACCCATATGTTTGGAATGAAGACGCGATTAAGTGTGCTTTTTATCGTCGTCGAATTATGAGCGCATTAGTGAAATTTTGGTTTAATGATAAGTTAAAAATTGCAGAGGCAAAAGGTACTGATTGGAATCAAGAATTTAAAGCTTACCAAATGGATACAGAGTTTATTGAAGGAAGGCACGTAGCACTACGACAGCCTTGTAATCAAGATAGAATTCGTGAATTATCTGTTTTAATTAATGATATCATGAAGCCTTTACAAAAGAAATTAATTGAGGCTGGTTTTGACGGATTAGTTTGGCAAGCAGGAAAAGGAACACCTACAGCTTTAAATAATTTTTTATTAACAGCTAGTGACTCAGGTCAAGCTCTTTTTGTTTGGATAGATTTAGAATCAGGTGTGCCAGCTTTATTTCCTTTAAATCCCTTAGCGCTTTTGTCATTTTATATTCCTACATCATTTAAATATAGACGAGCATTATTTGATGATGTAGATAATGTTAAGCTCAAACAATATGTAAATCATAATTATTTACACTTGCAAGATAATTTAGGTAGCAAACAGTATTATGAAATTTTAGATGATATCGACCAATTAAATTTTTATCAAGAGAAGTGGAAAAAGTTAAGAAGGATTGATTGCAGTATTCAATATCAACTAAAAAAAGGGTTTATCAACGAACATCAAGCTAGATGGTTTTTAAATCATCCTTTCTTCTGGTATCAAAGAGAACTCTCCAGATTATTAAGAAAGGCGTTTCAAAAAATATTGATTGAACTGCCTATAGCAATAGTTCACAAAATTATTACAATTAATTATTTACAATTTTTTCAAAGATTTTGGAAATTTATATCTTCTCCACGCTATAGATTACAGATGGCAAGAAATTATATAGCGAAAAGAATTGCTTACTGGCAAGATAGAAAACAGTTAACACCAGAAGAAACAGAAATATTGCTGCAATCTCTAAAAAGGGAGGAGAGTAGCGCTTATTTAAATGATTTTAGCGTTCATGTCGGTATTAAGGTATTTATTAAAACTTCTGAGTATATCTTAGTGCCACTTCTTTATATGGTTGGTTTGATTGATGAGTTTATTTTTATTACTTGGCTAATTATCGGGGGACCAATTTATCGGCAAGTTTATACAATTTTTAGAATGATACAAGCGGTTGTCAACAAACAAGAAATTCCTTGGGTTGCCTTTTTGGTTGGATTACTTCCTACTGTAGGTACTTTGGCTTATCCTTGTCAAATTATTTATTCATCTTCAGGTAAAAATAAAAAGATTGCCCAATTCATTATATACGATTTTTTTACTAAGATTGGCGAAAAAATTCCTGCTTGGGGTGGAGAAGATACCCAAACAGAACATTTTTTCAACCGTATCGGCGCCGGAATCGCTCGTATCAGAGTACAGAGAAATTAATTAGTAATTACTTTTACGGCATTTTGAAATTTATCACTAGTTTGGTTATATTTCGTCTGATGCCAGTAATCATGAATTAAATTCGCTACTAATCCTGTCCAACCTGTTTGATGATTAGCTCCTAATCCGGCGCCGTTATCACCATGAAAATACTCGTAGAACAAAATTAAATCACGCCAGTCAGGATTAGATTGAAATTCTTTGTGACCTCCATGAACAGGACGATTACCTGCTTCATTACGGATAAAAATACTCATCAACCTGTGAGATAATTCAGTTGCCACTTCCGCTAAATTCATAAATTGTCCAGACCCACTAGGACATTCAACTTTGAAATCATCCCCTAAATACTGATGAAATTTTTGTAGAGATTCAATAATTAAAAAGTTCATTGGGAACCAAACCGGACCACGCCAGTTAGAATTACCACCAAACATTCCATTTGTTGATTCTGCGGGTTCATAATTAACGCTATGCTGCTGTCCATCAACATCAAAAGTATAGGGGTTATCAGCATGAAATTTAGAAACTGAGCGAACACCATGAGGACTCAAAAACTCAGTTTCATCGAGCATTATTTGTAAAATGGCTTTAAGCTTGTCTGGATTGACGATAGCTAATAGTCTTCTTGCTCCGCTTCCTTGCACTTCTAAAGAAGCAATATTTTCTTGCAATTTAGGACGATTTTGAATAAACCATTCAAATCGTTTATTAAAACTCGGAAAACTCTTTAATACATCATCTTCTAAAATTCCCACTGCGAACAAAGGAACTAAGCCAACCATAGAGCGAACTTTCAAATGATGACGTTCATTATGGGGTGAGTGCAGTACATCATAGAAAAATTTGTCTTCATCATCCCACAGATGGATATTAGTCTCACCAATATGATTCATTGCATCAGCAATGTAAAGGAAATGTTCAAAGAACTTACTAGCAATATCTTCATATGTAGGATTAAATTTTGCTAGTTCAAGAGCAATGGTTAGCATATTTAAACTGTACATGCCCATCCAACTTGTACCGTCAGATTGTTCTAAATATCCACCTGTTGGTAACTCAGAACTTCTGTCAAAAATCCCGATGTTGTCTAAACCTAAAAATCCTCCCTGGAAAACATTATCCCCATTATTATCCTTTCGATTAACCCACCAAGTAAAATTGAGCAATAACTTTTGAAAAACTCGTTCGAGAAAATCAGTATCCCCATGACCATAAAGTTCTTTTTCAATCTGATAAACTCGCCAAGTTCCCCAAGCATGAACGGGTGGGTTAACATCACTAAAATGCCATTCATAAGCGGGAATTTGTCCGTTAGGATGCATGTACCATTCTCTTGTGAACCTATCCATTTGTCGTTTAGCAAAATCAGGGTCAATCATTGCTAAAGGAACGACATGAAAGGCTAAATCCCAAGCAGCATACCAAGGAAACTCCCATTTATCAGGCATTGAAATCACATCATCATTATAAAGATGTATCCATTCAAGATTACGAGCATTATATCTTTGTGGAGTTGGTTGATTAGAATCACCTTTTAGCCAATCTTCTACGACATAATGGTAGTACTGCTTTGTCCACAACAACCCAGCAAAAGCTTGACGTTGTACATTTCTAACATCTTCAGGTAAATTCTGCCCAGAAATACGTTGGTAAAATTCATCAGCTTCTTGTTTGCGGGTATAGAAAGTATTCTCAAAATCGGCGCCAAAAGGTTGCCTCAACTCTTTATTATCAGCCAACCGTAAACAAATAGTTCGAGTTTCTCCTGCATCAAGTGTTATCTCGTAGTGTGCAGCTACTTTCGTACCTCTTTGATTTGTACTAACTGCTTCTTTTTCTCCATTAACTATATAGTTATTAATCCCATCTTTCACATAAGGATGCTGGTTTGTATTGCCAAATAACCGCTTGTGATTAGTTTCATTTTCAGTAAACAAAAACTCTTTACAGTCTTGACAAAATAGCCAACTATCACCCAAGCTAGAATGGGAGGCATTCACGACACCCTCTTTATCAAGCGTCAAAATGGGTTTTTTACTGTTTTCGCCCCAAGACCAAGTATTGCGAAACCATAAAGTTGGTAGAACATGTAAGGTTTTGCGCTCACTGCCTCTATTAACTACAGAAATTTTAATGAGAATATCTTCTGGTGATGCCTTAGCGTATTCGACAAATACATCAAAATATTTATTATCATCAAATACACCAGTATCTATCAGTTCAAACTCTGGCTCATGATATCCTCGTCGCTGGTTTTCTTCTACTAATTCCCTGTATGGAAAGGCTTTATAGGGATATTTATAGAGATATTTCATGTAAGCATGGGAAGGAGTATTGTCAAGATAAAAATAATATTCTTTAACATCTTCGCCATGATTTCCTTCTGGACCGCTAAGTCCAAATAGTCTTTCTTTCAATATTGGGTCTTCCCCATTCCATAAAGCTACAGAAAAACATAAACGCTGATGATTATCAGAAATACCAGCGATACCATCTTCTCCCCAACGGTAAGCGCGCGAACGAGCATGGTCGTGGGGAAAATAATCCCAAGCGCTACCCGAAGCACTGTAATCTTCGCGTACTGTTCCCCATTGTCGTTCGCTTAAGTAAGGTCCCCATCGGCGCCAGTATGCTTGACGATTACGGTCTTCTTGTAATCTTTTTTCTTCTGCAGTCATCTTTTTTACTCCTTGTTATATTTCACGGATGCTTGTTGTATAAACCGAATAGAGGAGCAAGAAGGGCGCCAAAAACAAACCCTCCTGCGTGTGCCCAATATGCTATGCCACCGCTTTCCATACCAATGTTACTACGAACTTGTAAGCTAGCTACACTGTAAAAGGCTTGCTGGAAAAACCAAAAACCTAGAAACAAGAATGCAGGAAGTCGCACTGTTGTAATAAAAAACCCTAAAGGAACTAAAGTCAAAATTTGCGCGCGTGGAAATCTGAGGATATATGCTCCTAAAACTCCGGCAATTGCACCACTGGCGCCTAAAGCTGGAATTGTAGAATTTTGTGAAAAGAACCATTGGCTTAATGCTGCCAAAACACCACAAGTTAAATAAAAAATTAAATATTTAACATGCCCTAAACGGTCTTCAATATTATTACCAAAAATAGCCAGAAATAACATATTTCCGCCAAGGTGTAAAAAACCCCCATGCAAAAATTGGGAAGTTATTAAAGTCAGCCATTCTGGAATTATTTGATTGCCAACAGGGCAAGTTGCAGAAAGTTGGCAGGGTACTAACGCTGCAACGCGAACAAAACTTTGTAATTGTTGTGGTGTTAAGCTTACTTGATAAATAAATACAAGAATATTAATGATAATCAATGCATAATTAACGTATGGGGTTATAGTTGTTGGGTTATTGTCTCGTAGTGGAACCACGGCTTATTTTCCTTTTAATTAGTTTTGTGATTTTGCTCTTCATAATTAACGTGATGATTGTCATTAAATGGCGTTAAACCTCGTAACCTTACAGTGTAAATATCTGTTGGCATATCAACTCCAGCTTGCATTAATGCTTCTTTGATTGCTTGTGCTACCAAAGAAGTCATTTCTAGAAATGGCAAGCGTCGAGAATTAATCCAAAATCGAACTTCAATATTTACGGTACTTGCCGCAAGTTCGCGCACTAATATATCTGGTTTTGGGTCTGCTTCTACTCCTTCGACTGCTAAAACAGCTTCATTAATTATTTCTTTTGCTCTAGTAATATCCGATTCGTAGCCAATCCCCACTGTCAGAGTGTTACGACGAGTTGTACAGGCAGTATTATTGGTAATAGTAGCACTAAAAACTTCTTGATTAGGAATATAAACTACACGTCCATCATAAGTTTTTAACGTTGTCGCGCGTAATTGAATCTGAGTTACTGTGCCTTCAAATTCTTTAATAATAATTTGGTCGCCTAACCTAAAAGGGCGAGATGCGAGTAAAATAATTCCAGAGAAGTAATTACTCAAAACATCTCGCAAACTAAAACCAATAGCTACACTTGTTAATCCTAAAGTTCCGACCAAAGTCGCAAAGTCGAGTCCCAAAACTCCTAAAGCAACAACTGAACCAATTACCCAAACACCACCATACATTAACCGACTCACCAGAATTTTAGAATTGCGGTCTACTTCCCATTGCCTTGAACCAAATAAAGTTAGACGACGAACACTTGCTGCAATTATCCAAGTTGACAAGAGTGCTAAAGTGGCGCCTAAAAAAGATGGTAGGTTGTCAATAGTATCCCGTTGGAACTGACGCACAGTACTATACAACCTTTGTCCAACATCTATAGCTAACGGTGGTTGTTCAAATGCTTGATTAAGTTCTTGTGCCCACTGTTGTGCTAAAGTTTCGACTGGTTCATTAAAATCTTGCGCGTCCTGTTGGGTGACAGTTAATAAAACCCGATTGCCTACTTGTAAAGTCGCAATACCCCGTGATTGGTCGGTTACAGTAGTAACATTTCTGTTAACTTGAGGTTGCGCCAAAATACCCGCTATACGACGGTTGACTATTTGCGCGCGTTGAGTAGCATTTACCGAACCAACACTACCAACTTGAAAGACGGGCTGTCCTCTAACAATAATATCAGCGAAGAACAGCCCATCGGGTGCGGTTTCTTCTGTTTCCTCTGGCTGAGGTGTGACAGCAGGAATTGGAATTTCCTGAGTAAATGCTTTTTCTGGTGGTAGCAGTAATACACTAGTGATAGTGAATATAAATGTGGTAGCAACAAGCTTACGTTTCCCACGGGTAAAAACACGATTCATGATTCTTAATAACGTAAAACTGCTGCTACTGGTGCATCCCCTGGTACTTGTTCCGGCGCCACAGCATAGACTGTACCACCATTAAGAATAGTATGTAGTGCAGCTAAATCCATTAAATCTTCGTCTCCTGGTTCTGGCTGTGGATGCATCTGCAAATTACTTGTTTCGGGATTGAACATCCCCCACTTTTGCTCTCCTACTGGCACAAACAAAGAATCTATTCGTTGATAGTAAGCAGCAGGCACAACCTCTTGGATACTGTTAGCTGTTTTCCCAGTTCCTAAATTCGCTTGATAGTAAGCAACAGCTTCATCTTGGACTGCTTCAAAATATGGTTGAACAATTTGCCAAGCTTCTACGTGTAATTCAGAAGCTTTTAATTGGTCAGGGTTTCCAGTAATACCTTCCTCAATTAAATTTGAATAAGAGTTAGCTTGCTTATAAATAGGTAAAAGATAATCAACACCAGCAAGAACCAAAGGCGCCTTTTGACCTTTTAGTAACTCTTGCAATCCTTCATTAACCTTGCGGAAGTAACGTAGTATATTATCCTTATTATCATCATTACCGGCGCCATGACCGTGAAAAACTGCAGCCCTATCACCACCCCCACCTTGGGATGTACCTGTATGGAACTGAAGATTTTTTTCTGGGTCATCGTATTTTAAAGCTTCCCCAATACTGGTAGGTACATCTTCTAACTCAATTTCACGCACACTATAACGAGTTCCTTGGAATAGACGTACTAAATTTTGACTGAGTGCCAAAATATAAAACTGCCCATCACCCGTAAGTAAAGACATTAAAGGTTTGAGGTGGAAACGGTCGGTAACAACAACTAATTCTTGGAAATCAAGAGGTACAGTATAATAGCTAAAAATGTTTTTCGAGATAAAAATCGCTAATCCATCGCTTTGATGCTGCCAAAACTCATATTCATCTAACTCTTGGGCAGGTGCCAATAAATCTCTTGCATCTTGAGGACGTAAACCATTTGCAATTAACTTTTCTTCAGCTTCCCGCATTAAATTCTTAAAGCGAATTGGGTTTTGTAAGGTCTCCGTACTCATCTTGTGAGTTGGCATATAAATAGAAACGCAGTCTGTGCCACCTTCCGCAGTTAAAATTGCTAATTCGTCAATAGAAAATAAATTCATAAATACCTCATGCTAATTATACAATTGGCTATCAATTCCCCTATCTATAGCTTGCCAGCCAAATGTGATGGAAAAGTGATAACAATTGCGGCTGAAGCATTATTTATATATGTCTTAGGTACAATAATTTTATTAATACGATATGTATTAAGGTATAGGAAATCATTAGCATTATATAACATACTGGTTACTTGAAAGCACTGTGGTTTTGCTATCGCATTATTTGAATTATTGCTTCAAGTCGCTTTCAAAGGATATTTCAATACGAATAAAACTTTTGATGATTAATTAAAAGAGTCCTATAAACGGTGCCAGTGCTGAAATTAAATTGTTTTTTAATTTACAAGATTACGCACATGAAATATTTATCGACCTTAAAACGCAGCTTTTCTATAATTGCTTCTATTGGCACTTTATTTTATACTACTAGTGCCATTGCAGCGGATAGAGTAGTTTTTACATACGGTGCTTTTCGGCAATCATTATCAGTAGATGAATTGGCAACTTTTGCTACTACTGGTGAAACTTCATCAGGCGTAAGATACTATTTAAATCGAACAGGTCAAGACCCACAATCAATTCGTAATACCTTAACGCGCGAAGTTAATGTTACTCCTGTAACGCTAGATAGAACTCTCAATACCCGAATTGGCTCGTATTTGCTTGACCAAATCGGTTATTCAATTCGCACACGGTCAAATCAAGCAAATCGGCAAGCTTTGCGTTCGGCTTTAGTTTTATCCGCCAGCAAGGATAACAAAATCTCATTGATTGAAGTGATTCAAAACTATCCATCATCAGAGATAGTTGTTGAAGGCGACCGAATTATTCGGACTTATAATCAACTCAGCATTCTCGCAGAAGATTTACAAAGGATATTTGGTATTTCCACATCTTTAAAACTGCGCGGTATTATTGATATTACTCAGCATTTGTAGTAGTTTGACTTACAAATATTAAGCTAATTAATATCATTTGTAGCGTTTCCGTACTCATTTTAAAAGTCGGCATATAAATAGAAACGCAATCTGTATTTCCTAGTGCGGTTAAAATTGCTAATTCTTCAATTGAAAATAATTTCATAACTACCTCGTTCAAATTGTACATTGTAGAGACGCGATTAATCGCGTCTCTACGACATATCGCGTCTCTACGATTCATCGCATTCTACGTAGATATAATTTTTACCTTTCCACAACAGGGCGCCCTTGAGTATCGATATCTAATTCTTCGCGACGGATTTGTTCAGTAGCTTCAACGGTGTCACTTTCGACAACTTTTTTAACTCGTACTTCTTCTTTGACAACAGCTTGTTTTTGAATATCTGCCTTTTCTTCGTAGATATCCATACGAGCTACTTCACCAGAACGAAAAGCATCATTTGGCGCTCCCGTTGGTTTTGTACTCGCGGGGGAGTTACGCTCAATAACTACTCTTTCTTTTTCTACAGGAACAGCAACACGGGCAGTTTCGGTTTCAACATGCTTACCAATCGAAACTTCCCCAGCTTTTTGACGTTGCTTGTTAGCAATCAATCTTTCTTCATACAACTTCAAACTTTGACCATCACTTGTACTATCAGCTTTTGGTATATCGTACAAAGAAGAGTCCTGCTCATAGTTATAAGTCGCGCGGTCGTAAGCAGCAGGTTGGGTTAGACCAGAAGTAGCAACAGAACCGCGATAAACACCGCGTACTTGCTCCTCGTAGTCATAATCAATTTCTTCGAGTTCATCGTAATTTGGCAAATTTTCCACTTGCTCTTTAGTTAGGCCTTTGGCATAAACTCGTTTGTCGCTGTAATGAATATCTGCACGACCTACAGGTAGTAAAACCTTTTTGCCAAAAATCCAAAAACCTGTATCTACAACTAAATAGCGAAAGCGTCCGTTTGTTTGATCGACTAAAATATTGTGAATTGTACCGACTTTTTCATTTGTTTCGGTATAAACGTCGAAATTATCGATATCATCAACATCAGAGCGACTATCTATGTGGTCGTGGTAATAGTCTGTAATCTTGACAAGTGCCATTTTTCTCTCCTATTCAATTCGCTAACTCCAGATTAAAAAATGAATGTGAGCGAAAAGTGACTTTTATGTAATTGCTTTCTTAATAATTGGTTAATCGCCTGGAACGGTAAGGTGGGCAGTGCCCACCCGAAGCAAAAATAGGTGTTACAAGCTTTTTTATACTCTCTGTTAATAATTGAAGTCATGAGACTAACTAAGTCGCTGCGTTATGGGAATTAAAATAACAAACTCTGTTCCTGTACCCTCTTCAGAGAAGCATTCCAATTTACCATGATGTTTCTCTGTAATGATTTTGTAGCTAATTGACAATCCCATTCCCGTACCTTTACCTACAGGTTTTGTCGTGAAAAAGGGGTTAAAAATATTCTTTTGAACATTTTTTGGAATTCCAGTACCATTATCAATAATTGCAACTTGTATCCATTGTTTATCTAAGCAAGATGTACTAATAGTGATTTTGTTCGGGTGTTGTTCTAGCTTTTTTTCAGTAAGTTTAATACTTCTAGTTTCTAATGCATCAATGGCATTGGCTAAAATATTCATGAAAACTTGGTTGAGTTGTCCTGCATAA
Source organism: Calothrix sp. PCC 7716 (assembly GCF_019977735.1). Classification (GTDB taxonomy): domain Bacteria; phylum Cyanobacteriota; class Cyanobacteriia; order Cyanobacteriales; family Nostocaceae; genus Dulcicalothrix. Next base: position 11,257,501 of record NZ_AP025018.1, read on the forward strand.
CACTGAACTTCTGGTAAACTTTGATAATCTTTTATTACTTGAATTTCTGGACGAGAAAACTCTTTTTCTCCAGAGACACGAACGATTTGGGATTTAAGACGATGTTGCAAAATTAACAGGGTACTATCAATACCTTCATGAATGTTTACAGGTTTGATATCAGCTTCATCCATACGAGAAAAGTTTCGTAAAGAAAGGACAATTTCTCGAATACGTTCGGCGCCTATTTTCATCGATGATAAAACTTTTGGCAAATCTTCTTGTAAAAACTCTAAATCAATTTCCTCGCTTCTCTCGACTATTTTAGCCACAGGTTCGGGATATTCTTGTTGATATAGGTGAATAAATTCTAATAAATTTTTAGTATACTCTTGAACATGGGTAAGATTTCCGAAAATAAAGCTGACAGGGTTATTAATTTCATGGGCAACTCCAGCTACTAACTGTCCTAAACTAGACATTTTTTCACCTTGTAACATCTGTGCTTGAGTTTGTTGGAGTTCTATTAAAGCATGTTTTAGTTCAGCAGTGCGTTCTTCTACACGTTGTTCCAGTTGCTCGTTAGTTGCTTCTAATTCTGAAAACGAGTTCCGCAGTTGTCCTGCCATATTATTAAAAGATTGGGCTAGAGTGTTAAACTCATATATATTAATATCTTGAATTGTTTGGTTTAAATCACCACTTGCTATTGCTTTACTAGCTCCGTTCAGACGCAACAGTGGTTGCATAATCCAACGGGATGTATAAATACCTATAACAGTTGCCACAGCTAAGGCGCCGAAGCAAAGTAAAATTGTGGTACGAGTATTTTGATGAATTTGTTCCATGAACGTAGTTTCTGGTACACTGACCACAACTAGCCAATCTAAACCATATTCATCACGCCAAGGTGTAATATGTACGTAATCTAAATCTTTCTGAAGTTGTAGTTGCAGTTTTTGGATGTTAGATATTTTTTCAAAACTACCAAATTTCTGTTTGATTTGTTTGGCAATACTTTGAATTTTAGTATTATCGCTATTAACAGCTTGCAAGCGATTAATTTGATTATTGGCAATGACAAACGGCTTTTTATTCCCAGAATTGGCAATTAACATTCCATTACGTTCGACAATAAATATTTGACCAGTGCGAGTAATATCTAGTTTATTTAAATATTCACTCAGCTTTAATAGATGAATATCGCTTCCCGTTACACCAATTAGTGTATTGTTATTATCATAAACTGGACGACCTGCTGAAGCAGCAATATAGGGTGGTAAGTTAGGGTCGTAGTAGGTGTAAATTCTATTCCAAGTAGGTTTACCCGCTTTGATTGGTTGCTGATATGAAACTTCATTCAATGTATCCCAGGTAGCATTACTAATAGCTTGCATCGGGTTTCCCTGATTATCGGTCAGGTAACTGGTAACATTTTTAGGTAAGCTAAGAGAAAGGGATTTAATATCGTCATACACAATGGTTTTTCCATCATAACGTCCGCTTCCTATTGATTCCCCTGTAGGAAGTGATAACCATATATAAGACATATCATAAGCCTGCATTTGATGCCAGAAATATTTACCAACAGCTTTGCGCTGCTCAAAAGTAGGGTTCTGCCCATTGTTTACATCCAATAAACCCAAACGTATTGCATCCGCATTAATTTGGCTGATTTTATGGGGGGTGGATAGATAACTATCTAACTGTTGGTTCACCTTACTACTGGTTCGAGTCATCAACTGGTTTGCTAAATCATTAACAGCTTTTTGCCCATTTTGGTAAGAGAGATAACCTACAAGTCCCACGGCGCCTATAATTTGAAGGATAAAGGGAATAATGAGAATGGATTGCAAACGATATATCCAGGGAGAAGTTGGGGTTGATAAAGGTTTTCGTATCATATACAGAAATCCAGGTGAGTTAAAATATCTGCTCAACCTAGTATTCCCATTTCAGATTCCATACTTAATAAATCTTCAAATTATGCTTATATACTTTTGTTAAATATCACAACGTACCGCATAAATTTATAACCTAGGGCACCAAGCTTGCTGTTTAACTTCAACATTACCTTCTACTACTGTGGCATCCCATTTTGTAGAGTCTCCATCACGCCAAAACTTCAAATCAACCGAAGCTTTACCAACTTCCACTCGTCGCAATGTTAACTCTGGTAACCAATCAGGTAAATATGGGTCTATATATAAACAGTGATTCGGCGCCGATGCTTGTAAACCTAACATCGCCTGTAATATTTGAAACACAGACGCTGCTGCCCATGCTTGAGGTACGTTTGCCTCTAAATAAGGCGCCGGAAAACTTCCTGGTTCGCGTTTAACTCCAGCGTAAAGTTCTGGCAGACGATAATTGCTAAAAAAGCTACCTGCTTCAAAAATTCCCTGAGCAATCGAGGCGACTTCTTTAGAAAATCCGTAGCGTTTCAATCCTAAAGCAATAATACTATTGTCATGAGGCCAAACCGAACCAAGATGATAAGAAAAGGGATTATATGCCGGGTTTTGAGTTGATAAAGTGCGAATACCCCAACCAGACCACATGTCTGGTGCAAATAAACGCTCTTTCACTTGTTGCGCGCGTTCGGGTCGAATAATACCACTCCATAAACAATGACCAACATTCGAGGTTATTGTTTTAACTGGTTGTTTGTCTTTATCTAGTGCAAAAGCATAAAAACCAATATCTTCACACCAAAAACGCTCTTCAAAACGTTCGCGTAGTTTTGCTGCTTTTATATATAACTCACGAGAAAATTCGCTTTCCCCCAACACCTCAAATACTTCTGCCATTCGCATCATCGCATCAAAAACGTATCCTTGTAACTCGCACAATGCTTTCGGAGCTTCTACTTGGGCACCATCTGGGTAAACAATAGCGTTACCAGAATCTTTCCAACCTTGGTTTTCAATACCATAACGTGAATTATTGCGTACTTGGTATTCTTGAAAACCATCACCGTCTAAATCACCATATTTATCAATCCATTCTAGGCAACGCAAAGCCACATCGCGCTGTTCAGTTAAAAGTGAAATGTCCCCCATCCATTTCCAAGCTTCGTGCAGCAAAATTAAATATAAAGGTGTCGCATCAGCACTACCATAATAAGGAGAATGAGGAATTTGTCCCAAACGCGCTAATTCTCCGGTGCGAATTTCGTGTAAAATTTTTCCTGGTTGAGCATCACGCCAGTCATCTAACTCAGTAGCTTGTAATTGACCGAGTTTCTTTAAAGTACCAACTGCAAACCCTGCATGAGTAATCATGTTCTGCAAGCTAACTATTAAACTATCTCGTCCAAAAACCGTTACAAACTTTGGAACACCAGCAGCGGGTATCCAAACATCTGGCGCCAAGTCATAATCATACAATCGTAAGGCGCCGATATCTTCGACAGATTGGCGATAAAGTAAGTTCAAATGTTCGTTCTTGCAAGAAAGTTCTGCCACGCTATCAACCCACTGACAATGTAGTCGCTCAATTTCTGTATTGATGACGCTTTCATCTACTGTTTGCTTATAAGAAAAATCGATAGTTGATAGCACACGGTCATTATCAATTAAAATGTAATTACAGTCAGCGTGCCAACTTTCTCCTGGTTGGAGTTGAACTACAAAAGATAGGCGCCCGTTAGCTGAGTGTGGTATGCATGTGCTATTTTGTACCTGATATATTAAGCAACGGTAAAAATCATTGTTTTTATAGCTAGTAGCCAATTCTTTTTTTTCAGCATTCCAATTAGTCTCAATATGTCCTCGCCGTACAAACTGCTTTGTTTCCACCTCAAAAATATCAGCGAAGTCTGAACGCATGGCAATTTCTAGATTAAAACTAACTGTTTCTAGTCCATAATTAGTTACATCTAGTTCCTCGTGAATACCTTCTTCAACTGTTCTACTAATAATAAGCGATATCGAACCTTTGGGAACCTTACCACTTCTGCCATAAAATTCAGGGTTAGTAAGATAAATTCGTGCAGCGTAATAAGTTGTTGTCGTAGAACTCAAACGAATCCACGGATGACCATCAATATAGCAAGCATAGTGACTTAAGTAACGAGTATCCTCAGAGAAAATACCCTGATGACCATTGTAGTCAATTTGTCCATTTAAATCAGTCACCATAAAAGTGCTGCCGTGATTAATAGTTAGTAGTGGAGAGCCAACACTGATTCGCATATTCTTTTCCTAGTAAAATTTTGGATTTGTAACTTTCAATTTTGATATTTATTTCAATGTCTATGATTGTTAGACAATTCATACAGTTAATTTAGAAAGTAAATGTGACTAGAAAGTGATATGCTCAGACGATAGAGTAACTGACATCTTGTACCTTCTCAATAAAGGTAAGGTGGGCAGTGCCCACCTTACTACACTTGGGATAAGCATTACAAGCTTTTTCATTCTCAATAAATTCAAGGTGCAAGATGTGACGTAAATAGAGTAGTGAGCTACAAATGTCTATATACTGGAGAAAGATAAATTAAGCTTAAAAAATTAGATATTTTAGTTCTTAAGCAGGATGAACGCAGCTTTGATAATCTAGTAAGTTATCAAAACAGTATAGTAGATACCAGTCTGAAGGGATTACCATTTACTGTCACATTTAAATCATATTTATAAGCCATCATATAAATTTAAGTAGTGGTTTTGTATTATATGAATACTCAAAAAACTCGTATACTATTACAAGAATGGCTCAAAATTACTTTATTCGCATTTTTATTCCTAAGTGTAATTACTGTATTAATGCTTGTACTGTTTACAATCATAAGAGTACCGACTTTTACAATCGGTAATAATATTTTTTGGCTATTACGATGGCATTATGAACCAGGTATAAAATTTGCAATACAGTTCAATCCTGTATCTTTATTTATTATTGCAGCTATTATTGGTTTTATTGGACTTTGGCTAAGAGCAAACAAGCTTACAGAATATAGAAGGAGTCAAAGACGATGAAACTTGGACAATGGATAGGATTATTTTCGCTTATCGCTTCACTTTACATACTCTGGCAAATTCGCGAGTTACTATTATTATTTTTCACTGCTGTAGTTCTAGCAGTAGCTATTAATCAGCTAGTTCGGCGCCTAACTCAGTTTGGTATAAAGCGTATATGGGCAGTATGGTTAAGTTTATTTATAGTAATAACACTGTTGACAGGTGTTTTATTTTTAATTTTACCCCAATTTTTCCGCCAGTTTCGTGAATTATTATTGCTTTTACCAACAGGAGCAAACCAAATTCAACAAAGTCTCAATTGGTTAGAGCAGCGACTAAATGGATGGGACATAGAAATTCCTGATATAGATGTGTTACTTCGGCAAATTCAGCCTTTAGCCACTAATTTTATAACACAAGCATACACTTTATTTTCAACTTCAATTACCGTATTTCTACAATTTTTATTAGTAATAATTTTGACAATAATGTTACTAATTAATCCTCAACCGTATCGCAAAGGTTTTGTAAGGTTTTTTCCTGGGTTTTATCGCTCACGGGTTGAAGAAATTTTATCAAAGTGTGCAGAAGGTTTGGGAAGTTGGACAATTGGAGCTTTGATTGAAATGTTGTTTATTGGGCTTCTGAGTGGAATTGGTTTATGGGTTTTAGGAGTTCCATTAGTACTTGCTCATGCCGTTTTAGCTGGGTTACTCAATTTTATTCCTAATATTGGCCCAACTTTGAGCGCTGTTTTACCTATGACAGTTGCTTTTCTTGATGAGCCTTGGAAAGCAGTTGCTGTGTTAATATTATATATTATTATTCAGAATATTGAAAGTTACTGGCTAACACCAACAGTTATGGCAAAGCAGGTAGCTTTATTACCAGCGGTCACTTTAACTTCGCAGCTTTTCTTTACCACTTTTTTTGGAGCTTTAGGATTATTGATGGCATTACCTCTAACAGTAGTTGTTAAAACATGGATAGATGAAAGTTTATTTAAGGATATTCTTGATAGATGGCAACAGGCGCCTTCATAAATAATTTATTATTATAACTACTATATAATATTTTTATTGGAGGAAAATTTGGAAAATAATCTTAGGCAACGCTTCCGTAATTTTAGAATCAAACAATTTCAAAAACTTGAACCTCAACAAATACAAAATGAACTGCAAGAGGAATCAACTTTAGATTTATCTTACCTAGCTTTAATTGTTGCCTCGTGCGCCATTGCGACTTTTGGATTATTATCTAACAGTCCTGCTGTCATTATTGGCGCCATGATTATTGCTCCTTTGATGTTACCAATTCGTGGGTTTGCATTTGGCGCATTGCAAGGAAATATTGCCTTATTTCGTCAAGCTTTATTTTCTTTGTGTATAGGTATTTTGCTAGCAATTATAATTTCCTGCTGCTTAGGAAAGCTTGTAGGTCTTCCTACCTATGGTAGTGAAATATTAGCACGTTCTAGACCTAATTTATTAGATTTAGGGATTGCTGTAGCAGCAGGTGCTATTAGCGGATACGCAAAACTTGAGCCGAAAGTTTCAGGTAGCTTGGCAGGTACAGCTATTGCTGTTGCTTTAATGCCTCCAATATGTGTAGTAGGTTTAGGATTAGCACACTTAAACTGGTCGTTAAGTTTGGGAGCAACACTGCTTTTTTTAACTAACTTACTAGGTATTGCACTAGCGTGTATGCTGACATTTTTGCTCGCAGGTTACACATCAATTAAACGGGCACGAAAACCTCTTTTTTGGACTGTAGCTTTAACAGCAATTCTGTTAATTCCTTTAGGCGTAAGCTTTACTCGACTAATTCTACAGGCACAATTAGAAGCTAGTGTACGACGAGCATTATTAAATAATACTGTAACTTTTCAGAGATTACAACTACTTAATAGCGAAACTAACTGGTTAGTAAATCCACCAGTAATCCGCTTAAGTGTGCGAGCAAAAGAACCTGTAACTCCTAGACAAGTAGAATTACTAGAAGAATTTATTGCAAAACAAATGGGACAGCCTTTTATTTTAGTTTTTGAAGTTGGTCAAATTGAAGAAGTAAGAAGTTCTAATTAACTAGCTTTTTGATTGACAACCTTACAAAATTAATGACATGAACCACTAGTGGTTTATATCATTAATTTTGGGTTGTTACTACAGATTTTGATCCCCCCTAGCCCCCCTTGATAAGGGGGGAAAATAGTCATTCTTAGCCCCCCTTATTAAGGGGGGTTGGGGGGATTTGATTTTCCAACTCACCAAAACTTATGACACAAACCACTAGATCTTAATGAAGAATGAAATTGTTAAGGTGCGCGAGTTAATTTACTCTTCCACTACTTGTTGCTTACGCTTACGAAGTGAACTTACACCAAAGGCGCCCAAAGCAAATAAACCAATAACAGCAGTAGGTTCTGGAACAGATTTCGCAACACTAGTATACTTGATATCACCAATACCAATACCGTGGTTGTCCGGATTTGCTTTAGCAAGACTACCTTCTGTGAAGATTAACTCAAACCGATCAATTGCACTACCAAAAGACACTAGAATATCGCCACTATTGCTATCATTACCCACAGATCGAACACCATCAAGGGTATAAGCATCAATTCGACTGACACTATTTGGTAATGTATTGCTTCCATTCGGTGTTCGGAAAATCGGGTTAACTAATTCATTCCCCAAAAACCCTCTCAGTATTACCCTATCTTGCCAGTTAGTACCAGAAATATCTATGTCGTGCAAAGCAAAAGAAACACCTTCTAAAGCTCCACCAAAGCCATTGAACCTAGTAGTCATATTTAAGGCGTTGTCAAATTTCTGACCAAATGCCGTGCCAGCAGGAACTGTTAATTTGGGATTTTTGTCTAGGTCTATTTGAACGTGTAAAGTTCTATCATTATTTGGATTGCTTCCATTAAGAACATTATTAATTGCAGGTGTTAAACCACTGTTACCATGTGCCGTGAATTTAGCTCCATTTCCAAGTAAAAATCCAAAATCAACCTGTCCGGCACCTGCGCTAATAGTGCGGTTGAAGCTACTGTTTGAGGTTATAGTACTCCATTGTTGTTGTCGAGCAATTGCTTCCCAGTCAATTAAGGTTTTTTCAGTGCTTCCTGTATTCGCTTGAGCAGCTGTTGGAGCTAGTGATGCTCCTATCACTGCTAAGACACATCCTAACTTGGTAACTAAGCTTTTACTAAACATCGTTTGAAACCCCTTAAATTGTTGTATTTATGAGATTTCATCTTGCCATACAGCTTTTCTAAATGCCTAGACTATTTACAGTATCTTATAAAACTCAGTATACACGTTCCGTAACATAAATACTGATGTAAATAAATACACGTATGTACTTTGCATTTGCATTTGCATTAAATAATCGTTAATAGATGCAGGCATATTCACAAGCTAACAGGCGCCAATAGAACAGGTTCTGCAATTACAATGTGAACAAACCCGTTTTTACAAAAGGGCGCCGACGATTAGCATCTTGTTCAAGCGTTGCATCATTTGAGGCAACTAAAGGTATAACAATAGTAAACGTTGAGCCATATCCGACACTGCTCGAAAGTTCAACTTTTCCACCATGAGCAACGGCAATGGCATTTACAATTGAAAGTCCTAAACCATGTCCTTCAAAGCTTTGGTCTTGTTTTGTCGCACGCGCGAAGCGGTCAAAAATTCGCTTTTGGTTCTCTGGTGCAATTCCTTCGCCAGTATCACTGACCCAAATATAAGCAAAATCGCCTTTTACAGAAGAACCAAGTGTAATAGTATCATGCAAAGTAGTATGACGAACTGCATTTTGCACCAAATTCATTACAGCTTGCGTCAAACGTTGTCTATCTACTGTTATTGGACTTAACCCCTTAGACTCTAACTTCCAGTTACGGTTGGCAAAACTGCGTGCTTTGAGAAAAATTTCCTCGGTTAACCAATCTAATTCTTCTGGTTTTAATTTCAAAAAATCCGGACGTTCGGTTTTTGCTAGCAATAATAAATCATTAACTAACCTATTCATCCTGTCGAGTTCGTCCATTACTAGTGCCATAGTTTCTGGCTGTTTTTCAGGGCAAAACTCTAACATCTCCAAATGCCCTTGAATAATTGTAATGGGGGTGCGTAGCTCGTGGCTAACATCATTGAGGAATTTTTGCTGACTATCGAATGCAAATTGCAATCTATCGAGCATTTCATTGAGCGTAGTTGTGAGTTCGGCAATTTCATCTGAACCTTGCACGGGGATACGCAGCGTCATATCCGATTCGCTGATTGAATGTGCTGTTTCTGTAACTAGTCGCAATGGATATAATACTTTACCTGTAGTTACCCATGCCACAATAAAGAATATAACTAGCACAACGATAGTTACCTGCATTACTAAAACAATTGCACTAGTACCCGCTTGATAATCTGCCGAAGAATCATTAATGGCAATGACGGTTCCTTTCTTATCGTTTGCAGTAACCGACTGTCCAGCATATCTAATTCGAGAAGGAGCTACGTAAACCTTACCTCGTTTAAACTCACCTTCAATGCGCCAAGAATGTATTAACTGTGGTAGTTTCTCTTGAATGTCTCTAGGAAGTTCAGGTTTAGTCAGATATACCTGGTCATTTAAAAGCGTTACAACATATTCGTTGCGTATAGGCGCATAATTGGCTAAAAATTTATCTAAAAGCTGAGGAGTAGTAGTATATGTATATTTACCTGACATGAGCTTAAACCGCTCAATTTCCTTGATAATCGATGCATCAGCTTTGGCTTTCAAGCTATCGCAGTATATTTGACGAGTTACTTGCAGCGATACCATTACAGTACAAGCAGTTAAGAAAAAATACCATACTAAAAGACGCATCCGCACACCCATACGGGTTTTACGCCATAGTAGAGGATAGTTAAGTTGAGCTTTCATATTTAAATTTCTTATAAATGATTTCATCTCACTAAGTATCCTTAAGGGTCATTAACTTATAGTGAATCATCTATGAAAAAAATTTTACAATTCTAAAATAAATTTTTTTAAATAGTACGTTAGTTTTATGTAGGACAGGCAAGGATGCCTATCCCACAAGAGTAAATGGGAAAGTTTACTATAAAGTTTATGTTTACCACATAAACTTTATAGATAATTGGCGAGTGTTGAGCCATAACATAATAAATACTTGTTTTACTGTTGGCTTTCAAAAGCATGAATAAAATAGTTCCAGTAAGAGTACGTGAGCGCTTGCAAGAAATTCAATATAGTTTGATTCAAGAGTGGATTATAAATAAAGGAAGTCAACCTCTAAATTTAAGTCATAATTCGGCGATGGTATTTGCTCCGCACCAAGATGATGAAACTTTTGGCTGTGGTGGTATGATTGCTCTAAAACGTCAGCAAGAAATTCCTGTGCATGTAGTTTTTATTACAGACGGGCAAAGTGGTGTAAATGATTTAACAAATAAAAATAACACTATTCAGGTTCGTAAACAAGAAGCTGCCAAAGCGTTAGAGGTTTTAGGTGTTGATAATTCTTATACTCACTTTTTAGATAAGCGAGATGGAGCTTTACAAAAGTTAACAGATGAACAAAAACAGCTAACCATTGCTCAAATAGTTGAGTTATTAAAGTTATATCAACCACAAGAAGTTTATGTTCCTTATCGTTTAGATTGCCATCCAGACCATGAAGCGACTTTTGATTTAGTTATGTTAGCCATTAAAGAGTCGCAATTACAAGTCAAATTGCTGCAATATCCAATTTGGGTGTTTTGGGATAAACCATTTTTTCAAGTATTTAAGGCGCCGGAAGTTAAGAGAGCTTATCGTTTATCGATTGCATCGGTTAAAGATAAGAAAAGCAGAGCTATTGCAGCTTATCCTTCTCAGTTAGAGTTTCTGTGTAGTGGATTTATTAAACGTTTCTTTGGAAATAATGAAATATTTTTCCCAATAGATATATAAGGGAATAATGGAACGGGCAAGGATGCCCATTCCACAAGATAATTTATGTATTTCTATGCGAACATCGCAAGTTTTTTTCTTGAATCATCTGAATCAGTAAAGTGTTTGACAATTTGTTGAGGATTTCCAATTACAACAACATTGGCAGGTACAGATTTACGAATAATGCTTCCTAAACCAACTACGCTGTTTTCTCCAATCTGTACACCCTTCATTATCGTTGCTCTGGCGCCTATCCATACATTTTTTTCTATTGTAATAGGCGCCGATACTTTTGCTCCAGGTGGGCTATGACGTAGTTGTGGGTCTAGGTTATGATAATCACTATCAGCAAGGAAGCAATCTGAAATTAAACATTCATCTCCAATAGTAATTAACTTTTCACAACCAATACAGGCGCCGTTGATGGATACGTTTTGACCGATAATCAGTTCTCCGTCACCATATATATCTACATATTTACCCAGACGACTACCAGCACCAATGGTAACTTTGACATTTTTAGAAAGTTTTAGCGAACCTTTAATAGCAACTCCTGGAGCTATTTTGAGGTTTTTATATCGTAGCTGGTAAAGGCGCCGTTTTATTTCAAAATATATTTGAGCGCAATGTTTTAAAAATGGATTATTTAGGGTTTGCTGCATGGTTTATTACATATTGTATGGTGGGCAATGCCCACCTTACTGTTTTGTTATGGATGTTCCGTGAGTGTAAGAGTAGGGTCGAGAATTAGTTGCGACTCCGTTGACTACTAAGCCTAAAATTTGAGCGTTGTGTTGAGTTAGTTGAGCGAAGCTTTCGTTTACTGAGTCTCTGTAGCTAGTGTCGGGACGAACTACAAATAGTACGTTACGGATAATGTTGGCAATTAATGGTGTTTCGCTGGTGAAGCTAACTGGTGCGCTGTCTACAATGATGTAGTCGTATTGATTATTCGCTTCGCAGGTTGCGAGGGTTCTTTCAAAGTTGCCACGTCTAATGATTTCGACTATCTTTCCTTGTCTTGGTAATGTTGGTAGTAAGTCTAGATTTGGCTGTATTGAAATGCTGTGGTCTTCTGTTGATGTTTGTGTATAACCTAAACGACGAGAAAGTGCTGCAGTACGAAAATCTGCATCTACTAACAATACTTTGAAGCCTAAATCGACTAAGGCATTTGCGAGTCCTATGGCAACAGTGGTTTTGCCTTCTCCCATGATGGCGCTAGTGACTAACAAACGCCGATTTTCTAATGTTTGTAGGCTAATTGCAGATGCTAATCGTTGGAATTCTACTTCGGTTTCAATAGCTAATTCCGAGATTACACCAGGGTGTTTGATACGAGGAATACGTTCTACTATGGCAAATTTTTGCTCTTGTAAATCTTTGGCACTTAGTAGAGGGTTGCGACTTTCGAGGAACAAAACTAAGGCAATACTACCTATGACAGAAGCTAATAAGGCATTTATTGCCATTAAGAATAACTTCGGACTGATAGGTTTGGAGTTAACTCTGGGTGGGTCTAGTACTTGTACATTTGGATAAGCGTCAAATGCATCTACACTTTTTTGCTGCACCTGGGCAACTAGACCTTTATATATACCTTCTGCGACATCAAGCTGTCGTTGAAGTTCTAACAACTGTGCTTGTTTTGCTGGTAGAGAATTTAAATATCGTTGAAGTTCGGTAATCTGCTTCTCTAGTTGTTGCGCTTGTTGAAATTGTGCTTCGGCTTCGCTCTCTGATAGTAACTGCTGTTGAATTAATACAGCACGTCCTTGGGAGTCTGTTGCAATTGTTGGGTCTACTGGTATGTTTCCTGCTACTTGGGTAATATATGCTGCGATTTGGCGCCGTAATGTAGAACGCTGTGCAAGTAAAGTTTGCACCTCTGGATGGTTTATGGTAAAAATAGCTTGTTTCTGTACTAGCTTTGCTTCGACTTCTGATAATTCTTTACGTACAGCTTTAAATTCTTGATTTTCACTTAAACTTAGTGAACGAACAGCAGATGCTGGCGCCATGTTAATGCGTTCAGAAAGGACTTTAGAGCGGCTTGCACTTGCTTGAGCTAAAGATAAAGCTTGTGCCCTAGAACCGACTAAAGCATTGATAGTGGTGACAATTCCCTGAGTTTGGGCGTCGTTGTTGACGATGCCTGTAGCTTGCTTAAACCGAGCAATTTTGGTTTGTGCGTTGCTTAACTTTGCTTTAGCTTGCTCTAACTCTTTGACGTTAAATTTTTGTCGTTCTTTACTGTTACCTTCTCGCAGTTCATCTAAACGCGCTTGATATGCTTTGATAAGATTTTGTGTGCGTAAGGTGGCTAAATCTGCTTGGGAGCCACTAACTGTTAGTGATAAAACGGTAGATTGTTCCTGTGGTGATACCTGAAAAAGAGCTTTATACTGCTCAAGATTTTTGAATTTATTTTTTTCTGGGTCAGAGTCTAAAACTTTTTCTAGCAAAGCATCGCTCATTAAGATTGAAATTTGCACCTTGAGTGGGTTGAGTTCAGGTGAAAAATCAAGATTGCCATTTTTGAATGTGCCAAGAGTACCTAAGCTAGCGTCTAGATTACTAGTTGTTTTTGGCAAAATCAACTGTGCTGTAGTAGTCCAAACTGGTTTAGAAGTGCTATATGCTGCAATTGTAGCACTCACAACCAGCGCATTCAGAACAAGCAAAGACTTCCAATGTCTAGCCGCAATAGTCACTACTTTCTTCATAAGCGTTGATGTCAAATGCCTTTAAAACAGTGTAATAACTCGATGTTACTAAGAAGCTCAATAAGTATCAATTGTCATCTATTTATTATCTTATTGGCATGAGTAAATATACTGTTATCATGCTATTTTAGACTACTTTACCAATAAAATAAATTTCTAATTTTCTGGTAAAAGCTTTATAAATATTGCCATGAAGATGAAGATTTATATAGTTTCATCTCCGCAATAATCGCACCTAACCAAATGAAGAAGAACCAAAAATAAATTGCCATCCAAGTTAATGCCGTCGCTTGGCAGAGTACATATAAAGCAATCAAGCTAGCAAACGCGCGTTGACAAACTTTATTCCCACACACAGAAGGCTGCCAAAAAATCAACAAGGTTGAAATTAAAGCGGCGGTAAAAAAGATAAAACCAACGACTCCGTGTAAATACAATACTTGCGTATACGATGAAAATGTTCCCAAAGGAAGCGTGAATTCTCCATTTCCCCAGCTAACGGTTTTATCTACTATCCCCCAACCAATCCAAGGTGATTCTTGCCAAGCTTCGATAGTGGCGCCAATAACATATTCACGGTCTTTTGATGAATCAGCACGGGCGCCGTTAAATGTTGCCAAAGGACCCGATAACAAATCTCCAACAGTCAACCCCAAAATAGCTGAAATGAATGAAGTAAAAGATGCTATCCAAAGCGGACTTTGACGAGCGAACTGACTGCGGAAAGATTGAATAATCAAAAGTCCTAAAGGAAAACACATCCAAGCAAGGCGACTTTGAGAAATGAGTAAATTAGCTAAACAACTACCCAAAGCAACTCTACGCAAACGCTGATTTGTTTCGCCCAAGCAAATAAAATAGCATAGTACAGTACATACCCCTAATATTGGAGGGTCTGCTGTAAATAAATCGGCTCTCGCTAACGGAATCCGGAAAAATGGTTGGAATACAGCAAATTTTACCATTAAACTCAGCTTTTCACCTGGAATCAGACGAGCTAAAGGCGGTAATATTGGGTCTACTTGACCAACAGCGAAAAGTATAGCTAGCTGTATTATTAGAGCAACTAGATAACTTACAGCCATCCAAGCAACCGCGCGCGTAATTACTTGTATCCTTATTCGATGCCATAAAGGCAAAGTAATACAAGCAAATATCATGAAATAGCCTTTATAGAGAGTGAATAACGCTGCGGCCGTTTTCATAGCGTTAAAGTTTACTGCATCTAACCCCAAGATACTTGTCCAGAGTGCAGCAACACTCATTCCTAACCAAGACCAGTTACAAAAAGGTAGTGAGCGTTTTACAAGCTTGTCAAAATCAAAGTCCACTACTAGCAGCAAGGCAGCAACTGTTGGATACAAAATAGTTTGTACTCCCAGGAACCACCAGAGAGGTGTAAGGACAATAGTCCAGTAAATAATCCTTTCAGAAGAGGACAAATTACTTAGTTTGAAGGTTGTGCGTGTTTCCACAGCAATATATAAATACTCAAGAAAATATTACAACTACTAGTGTATTCAATTCTTATTGAGTGTTAATTAGTCCAAAGCCCTGAAAGCATATAAAATACAGTGATTCTAAGAATTTTTGAATCCCCCCAACCCCCCTTAATAAGGGGGGCTTTAAACTCTCTTGTTCCCCTATTATTAAGGGGGGCTAGGGGGGATTCACTAATTCCTTTCAATATATTAAAACTAACTTTAAGTGAAATTACTAGTATTAACAGCGCTTTAATCAAAAGCTTAATAGCCCATACATCTAATACAATTTTAGGATACAGAATAACTGCTTGTAATAACTTACCTAAAGCTTTTTGGGCTGCTTCAGCAGTTCCGACCTTAGTTAAATATAAATGAGCCGAATATCTATAGGTATTAGCAAGACTTTTATTTTTGAGAAACTGTATTTTTGCTGAACCTGCGGTAAATCCTCTATTGATGACTTCTAGGTTGCACTTTTCCATCGTTTCTACTTTTGATGTTAAAGAACCTGAAGTTTGACGACACAGCAGTTGATGTTTAGGAACAACTACAAAATCCCATTTGAGTGCAAGTCTCAACCAATAATCCCAATCTTCGGCGCCCTTTAGAGTTACGTCGAATCCTCCAACTGTGTCAATTGCTTCTTTACGTATTAAAGATGAACCTGTAACAATAAAATCATAGACAAGCAACTCAGCATATACGTTTCCTTGTAAATATACTGGTGGCGCCGGTTTAATTGATGTACCATCTTCATCCATGTAAGATGCCCAGCTATAAGCTAAACCAGCTTGAGGATTTTTCTGTAATGCTGCAAGTAATAGTTCTAGCTTGTCTTCTGTCCATAAGTCGTCTGCATCTAAAAAAGCTATATATTCTGCTGTAGCATGTGAAATACCGCGATTACGTGAAATTGAGACTCCACCGTTTGAATAAGAAAATAATTTTATACGTGGGTCATTTACAGAATTTATAATTTCTACAGTTTTATCGCACGAACCGTCATTGATAATAATTAATTCAAAATCAGTGAAAGTTTGCTTCTGAACTGATTCAATTGTTTCTAAAATGGTTTTTTCAGCGTTGTATGCTGCTATAATTACTGAAATTGTAGACATATCTATTACTCACGTATGATTTTATTTGTTAGATGATTGAATTGATACTGATATTTATTAAAGATTCGTTTAGCAAAGCAACGCATAAATATCAAGTAAATGCAAATGAACATCAGAGGCTGTAAAAACTCGTTAACATTTAAACAAATTAAGATTGCAATGATTGTAGCGCTAGCTGCTTTAATAGAAGGCGCCAAAAATTTCATAATTGACCATTTTAATCGACTGCAAGCAGACCACCACAAGTAAAGTGTCCAAATAACACCCAAAACAACGGCAACTGCTATACTTACACCGACAATATTATTATGCTCGGCGCCAATAATAAAGCTTAATACTGCGATGGGGGCGATTACTAAATTGGCTTTTGCATTGGCACTAGGATAACCCTTGGCATACAACATTGTCGTCAATGGCCCATTTACTAATCGGAAGTAAGCAAAAAATAGTAATCCCGGCATTACAGCTAATGAAGGCAACCACTTGGCGCCAAATATCCAAACCATTGTATATTTATCAACTACTAAGTAGAATAAAGCATATAAAGGCGCCGCAAGAAAGGAAATTTCTTCTATTGTAAGAGCTAAAGCATTCTCTTGTTGTTTATCATCTGCTAATTGAGAATAAACTGATATACTAATTTGAGCAATCGCTTGAGTTAATATTGTTGTAACAGCCATCGAGAGTTGATAGGCAAAACTATAAAAGCCTAAACTAGTTTCGCCAAGTAGCTTACCCACAACAAAGTTGTCAGCGTTTGCATTCACAAAATAACCAAAACCAGAGCTAATGGCACCAATATAAAAAGATAAAACTTCTTTTTTAACTTTGGAATCAATCTGAAAACTAATGTTGATTTTGGCAGCTTGTCGTAGTAGTATATATCCAGCTATCCAAAAAGCAGCGTCTCCAATTACAAATGACCAATAGCTAAAGCCAATTAATGCACTTCCAACAGTACAAAAAACTCGAAGCAATGAAGTAATACAACTAATATTTGCTAGCTCTTTGTATTGCATTCGTTTCAGCAATACACCACTATAAACTGATTGCACAAAAGATAGCAGTAAGTTAATAGCGAACACCATCAATATCCATAGCAAATTAGGGATATTAAAGAACTGCGCGATTAACGGTGATACAGTTATCAACCCGAAAGCTAAAGCTAAACCAATCCAAAAACTAATTGTAAAGGTTGTATTTAAATAACGTTTATCCTCAATTCCTTTGCAAACTATAAAGTCACTAGCTGTGCTTTGCGTAAATAGGTTAACAAAAGACCAAAAAATGTAGGCAACACCAATGACTCCAAATTCTGACGGCAATAGTAACTTTGCTAGTAGTAAATTGCTTACCATCGCTAGTAAGCGAGTTACAACTGCTCCATAAGTTGACCAGAAACCATTTTTAATTAAGCTATTGTTCATTTTTAAGTTTAACCTAATGTTTGTCCAATTGCGAACTTTGTCAGCGGCGCCAAGCGTACAGATAATAAAGTTAGCAATGACCTAGGGTCACGGTAAAAAATAGAACTGTCAAATGCTAAAGCCGTATCAATGTAATAACTTGCTTTTACAGTATCACCACCTTGAAGACATAAACGAGCCAAGAGACGATACATATACGCATAAGCATTAGCTAATATTGGTTCTACTAATTCAGGTGAACGTTTATAAGCTGCTTGAATTACTTGCTCATTGCAATGCTGCATTTGTGCTACGTTGAAAGAAAGTCCAGAAGGACGAACTCGGTAATAACATAAAATACTAGGCTCACGATAAAAAGACCAGTTACGTGTAGCGGCAATTCGTAGCCAAAAGTCAATATCTTCAGAACTACGTAAATTCTCATCGAATCCACCAACTTCATCCACTAAACGGCGCCGGAACACAGCGTTAGAACCGTGACCAACAAAGTTTTTACATAGTAAAGCTTTGAGTGGGTCAGAATAAATTGGTTTACCGCTTAAACTAATAAAAGTTGGGCGCCCATCATCACGAATAGCTCTAGATGCACTGTAAACAACTCCAACAAGAGGATGACTATCTAATATAGCAACATGATTCGCTAGCTTGTTTTTGTGGTAAACATCATCACCATCTAACAAAGCTATATAAGGCGCCCGCGCTTTTTGAATACCATAGTTGCGTGCAGATGATAAACCACCGTTTGGTTTTTGCAATAAATGAAAACGATTATCACGTGTACAAAACTGTTTGACAACATCTGCTGTATTATCGGTAGAACCGTCATCAACAACCAAAACTTCAAATTTGAGAAAATATTGCTGCTCTAAAGAACGTAAAGTGTGTTCAATATAGTTACCAACATTGTAAGCAGGCACAACAACACTGACTTTAGGTGTAACATTCATAATAATGAGCTACTTGTTGTATATCTGGGGACTGTTCTATATTTAGGGCGGGCAGGGATGCCCGCTCCACAAGATACAAGAGGGAGAGTTTTAAAAATCTTTAAGCAGGTGATAATACTTGTCTCTTAGTCAGTAGATTCCGTAAGAAGCTGCGTATTTGTGGAGACAAAAGCCACATACCAAAACATAAACAAATATCGCGTGGTTTTGGCTTTCCAAATCTAACTGCCTCAATTAACAAAAGTATAAACGCTTGCCTATCTCGATTCAAAGCTGCTCTGGCGCTAACTTCTGCCAAAATAAACGAGGAATAAGCACGTGGTGTAAACAAACTACGGTTGGTTTGAAGCCATGAGAGCGATAATTGCCAGTTGTAATTTCTACTTAAACTAGGTGTAGCATCTTCGAGGTGCCAAATTGCCAGGGTTTGCTCTACAAACTCGATACCTACAGATTCAAAAGTAATTGCGCGCAATAACCATTCCCAATCATCATGAATATTTTTACAGACAGAGAATGGTAACTTAAGTAGTAACTCTTTAGCTGTGAACAGTGTAGAAGTTTGAAGAAGTCCTTCTCCTTGAAATAAGGTATTACGGACAAATAAATACTCACTCAATGGTTCGGCGCCTGGTACTCTTCTGGGATAAACTAAATTTCCATGAGATGTTTGAGCAATCAAGCAAGATGAAACGATAGGATATTTATATTTTGAAGCTTTCGCTGCTGCTAACTGCAACTCTAGCTTTTGTGGCATCCATTCGTCGTCATCGTCTAAAAATGCAATCCAATCAGATAGAGCGTTGCTAACTCCTAAATCGCGAGCAGCACAGCTTCCTTGGTTAATAGGTGATGCAATAACTTTGAGTCGCTCGTCGTTTATTTGCGTGAGTGTATTATAAGTCAATTCATCTGTCCCATCAATTACAACAATTACTTCTATTTGTTGTAATGTCTGTGCTAAAGCACTTTTTACTGCTCTTTGCACTAGAGTCGGTCGGTTTCTTGTTGGTATCACTACACTGACAATTTCATTCAAGTCTTTGTTCTCCTAAGTTGCTAGAAACCCGGTTTCTTTGTTGATATCTTGTAATAGAAGTGATGATTTTGCGTAGAAACCGGGTTTCTTTGTATATTTAAACAGTGGCAGGAAATTCTTTGTTTTGAGCGGTAGAGGAGTTGTAGAAATCGTTGAATTGAGTTTCACGCTCGATATTAAAGTAGGCGCCTGGTTGCATTTGTTGTACACGCAGAGGCGCATATAGTTTGCCTAAAGAGATTTGAAGCGCAAAAGCTGGATTACCAATGAAATATCGTGCAGCCAAGCGTTTGGGTTCACGGAACCAGCGGTATAACCACTCTAAGCCGATATTAGCAATAGCATGTGGGCAATCTGGAACAATACCTGCAAGTCTATCGATAACAGCACCACCCAGCATTATTGCGTTTACATTCAAACGTTTGCGATGAGTGTAAACCCATTTTTCTTGAACGGGCATTCCCATACCAACTAATAGAATATTTGGCTTGAACTTGTTGATTTTGTTAATAACAGCTTGATTCTGTTGTGGGTCTTCTTTATCAAAGTATCCGTGATGTCCCGCAAACTTAGCATTGGGATACTGTTTTCTCAAATTTTCTAAAGCTGCTTCTAAGTACTCAGGTTTGGCGCCGACAAGAAACACACTCAAACCAGCCTGGTTACATTTTTCTAAAACTTGAGGCATCATGTCTGTGTAAGATGCTCTGTAATCTAAAGGTAATTCACAACCCATGTAACTAATTGCTTTTAGAATACCAACGCTATCGCAGTTAACAATCTCTGAAGTTTGTAGAAACTGATAAAACCAAGGTAACTGCATTGATAAGTTAAAAGCATGTACATTGTAATTTGCTACGGTAATTTTTCTTTTTTCGATACATGCTGTGTAAATTGCGTCAACTATTGATGGCACAGTCATGCAGGTAATGCGACGTTCGAGTAAATATACGTTCAGATTAGGTAAAGCCTGCAACTTATTGTTAGTTAAGGTTGTAGCCATAATTTTCACTTTGTTCCTCGAAAATCTATTTAGTCAGGGCGACAGTGTTAGTTTTTTGGTGATGCACCTGTTACCTGTAAATGTGAATCTCTAGGAATTCACGGAAAAGTTTTTTACTCTGATTCTTCAGTGATATTTTACGAGTCAGTGTATCGTCCACCTTTTTGATTTTTCTTGATGTAATTTTTATACAGTGGTAGGAAATTATAAAAAATGCACAAATTTATAGCTGATTTATCTCTTTTTATTTAGTGATTTTACTGACTATCACAAAATATAAAATCACACTTTTTTATATGACACAATTTAGATTGGCACAATATTAATTAAGAGAATATATGACAGATTTTAAATTGGCACAATATATTTGGAACAGGCAAGGATGCCTATTCCACAAGAACAGACAAGATTTTAGGGATTAAAAGGTAATACTTTGCTTTTACCTGGGTTCATTAATCCGTAAGGGTCAACCCGGAGCTTAAATTTTAGGTGTTCGGGGTCAATTGCTCTTTTCCAACCATCTTCTATAAAATAGCTGTGGGGGTTGGCAATAAATACTCCATGTTCTTCGTGATAGCGAATTATTTCATTTAATCGTTCTTCGGTTGTGTAACGTACTAGTTGTAATGCGGGGTTCGCGATACCACCTTTAAAACGAATGAATTCTAAATGCATCATCACTTCGGCGCCAAAGTAATTATACATATGTTCTATGGTTTTGAGGTTATCGCTGGGAAATATGCTTTGTAGGTATGTGATGTTCGTATCGGCTGTACGCGCGTGTAAAGTTGTATGGTTCCAAGTGTACTCAGCGAGTTGGGCGCCTTTTTGTGTTTCGGATGCTGATTTAGAATAAGTAACCTCACCGTTAAATTCTCGTATTAATCCAGGTAATAGTTCTAAACTAGATTCGGCGACTATTAATAGTGCTGCATGTTTACCATCGGGTATATACTGACGTAAAGCTGTAAAATATTGAGGAATAGGCGCCGCGAACACACCAATCTCTTTTTTTATCATGCCATCACTATCAGCCAAAGCTTTTCCAAATTTGACTGCTGACATAAACTCGTCAAAGGTAACTATCACTTCTGCCCAAGGGTAAGCTGGACCCAATGGAATTTCCACTTCGGTAATAATACCGTTAATACCCCATGCATGATTTGCTTTTTGTACATCTTCTGCGCGTAACTCAATAACTCGCGGTTCATCTTCAAGCGTTACAACTTGCAAACCTAACAAATTTCCCTTATCTGCCATTAACCCATATTGAATTGAACCAATGCCACCACTACCACCCGCAATAAACCCACCTATTGTAGCAGTGCGGTATGTGGAAGGCGCCATTCGCATTTCCCAACCTATTTCTCGTGCTTTTTTATCGAGTGCTGCAAGCTTAACACCTGGTTGTACGCGCGCAACTCCAGGTTTTACCCAGCAAATGGATTGCATCCGCGTCATATCTAATACGACACCACCATATAAAGGTACACATTGACCGTAATTTCCTGTACCTGCTCCTCGTACTGTAATGGGTATTTTGTGTTTAGCACAAGCTGCTGCTACTTGTATTACCTCATCTTGGTTATCAGGACGTACTACTATATCAGCGATTTTACCTTCAAGTTTGGGTACAAGGACTGGGCTGAAGGTGTGGTAATCTTGAGATAACTTCGCAACCTGTGACGGTTCGGTAATGACTTCGATGTTTGGTATCGATGCAGTAAAGGCGCCTAAATTAAATGGTTTTGTAGATGTTGTCATATATATAAGGTGCATTCCTAAGAACTAATTGACATGCATATATTATCGTATTTATACTCATTCGCAATATTTCTTAATACAACTAATTTTCGTGAAAATATTTTTGTTGATTATATACTTATATTGATTTAGAGTGAAATAGTGACTGATGTATTGGTTCGTACAATCAATCAGTTGCTGTAAAATGCATACAGCGGGTAATCTAAATTAAAATTTTGTGTAAAGATACCTTTAAGATTCCACCCAGAATAATATGTATGATTAAGAAAATATAAATAATCTTGAAAGTAAGTGCTTCTGCGTAATATAAAGTAAATGTGAAAATAATAAAGTACGTAAAAAGGTTGCAAAGACATGTGATAATATAACTATGTTCGCAGATGAGTACCTGTGCAATGTAATATAAATCACATTGTATTTAAGGTATCTATGTTAGATTGTGTTCCAATCGCGTATCTTTTAATACCATAATATCCCTAATTTTTCGGTTAATAGTTCACGTGTTTTACAATTCTTGTAATGAAATCTTTATAAGGTTGTAAGTTCATATCAATAAAAGTTTTAAAACTAAGTATATAAAGTCTTTCAGACTTTTATACATTAAATTGCTGTCTGTGTCAAAAGTTAAAACAGAAAAATGTTAAGGATTGTATATGTTTTAATACATTCTGTAAATGTCTGTAACTGCTGTTAATTCAAATATCTTATTATCTATCTAGTTGAGTGGAGGTAAAGCGCGAAAAATTTAACTGCTTTTCATGTGGCACTTAAGTTGTAGCAATCGAAAGCAACATAATGTTCAAAATCTGCGCTTAACTATAGTTAACCGTCGAAATCACATTGAGTATTGCTAAAAGTCTATGACTCAAATTTGGTAAAATACAAATACTCGACTTTTGGTACTGCAAATCAAGATAATAAATTTAGTTTTTGTTCAACTAAAAATAGAAATGTAATTCAATTTTAATTGTCTGTTTTTGCGATATTCACCAAAAGTGAACTAAAAGTGATTAGTATTGAGCAGAAAACCAAACTATTAGGTTGGTGTTATTAACCATGAGGAATACCCCTTGGACTCCTACATCACAGGGGTATCTCCCAGGTTAGTATACGTTAACTGAAGTAGCTAACTGGCTTATAAAGCTAGTCAACTTTGCAGCTGTAATGCTTTTTTAAGGAACTTTACAGCTGCTACGACCCATATGAGTACATTTATTCAGCAACAACTTTCTTAATTATGTCATAACAACCAAACTGTATCAACTGACTACCGTTTAAGGCATAGACGGCTGTAACATCTACCTGGTAGTATTTATGGCAGCTTTATGCTAATGAGTAGAATCTAAAGATTTTCAGAAATATTTTCAAAATCTTCTCAAAATCTTTCTTGCTGTGCCATCGAGTGTAGATAGGTGTACTTTGCTACGGATGAGAGCGGATCTAACGGATGAGCTACTCGTTGCAAACTAACCGCCAAATTTAATTTCCATACAACTGAAGAGTGATTATGTTATCTCAGGAAGAACTAGGTTGTAGAATCGCCAATGTCTTGGGGGGAAACCTTACAGACAGTGAGTTGCTTCATTGTGTGAATAAAGCACAAGTTTTGGAGCTACAGCTTTTTGAGGAATGGCGCCACTTCGAGGCGCCGCGCGGTATATATATAGTGATTACGGGTAAAATTAGATTTTTAGATAGCAATGAAAATTTAATTAGTACCCTTTCAGTTGGAGCATCATTTGGGGAAGCGACGCTTTTCGATGATGAATTTACTAGTTATATCGGACGCGCTTCGCATAATTTGAGGGTTTGTTATATTGGGCAAGAGATATTGCAACCCTTGATGACCCAATATCCAGAAGTTCGCGATAAACTTTACAAACAAGCTGTAATTTGGAATTTAGCAGTTTTATGTCGTATTAACAGCCAGTTTCCTAATGTTGCTCAAGTCAGCTATTTGATGCAGGCATTATCGCTGTTTGAACGGCGCCAGTTAAATGCATCATCCGAGCTAGTTCTGAAAGATTGCTCTCTACTGGTTGTATACTCAGGGCGAATGCAACATAGTGATGGGACTGTGCTAACACCAGGTAAAGTAGGCACCAATCTAAAAGGTAATTGGAAAGTAGAGCAAGCAACAACTGTATATGTTCTGAAAAATTCTGATTTACAGGCAGCACTTGAATACTGTGATGAACTTAATATATTTGTCGCCCCTGATGAGCGTGTCTCCCCAGTTGAACAAAGTCGTCGCCGAAAGGAGGTAAAAGATAGGTTAAATTCAAACTTAAACTCAAACTTAAACTCAAAAGTCATTCCTTTTCCAGTTAGAGATAAACAACCACAGCAAGAGCCGAAAAAATCGCGTCCTTATTTTCCAAGTCCCAAGCTAGCAATGGGACATTGGTGGGGACGGTTAACAAAACAATATCCCTTTTATGCTCAACAAAGTGCTTCCGACTGCGGCGCCGCTTGTTTAGTCATGATTGGTAACTATTGGGGCAAACGCTTTAGTGTCAACCGTTTGCGCGATATGACAAACGCTAGTCGTAGTGGCGCCTCTTTACGTGCGGTTGCATCGGTAGCTGAAAGTTTGGGTTTTGCAACACGTCCTGTGAAAGCAACCTTTGATAAATTAGCAGAACAACCGTTACCAGCAATTGCCCACTGGGAAGGTAGGCATTTTATTGTTGTTTATGAAATTACCAAGAAGCGGGTGATAGTTGGTGACCCGGCAATTGGACAACGCACCCTGACAGTCAGAGAATTTAATAAAGATTGGACTGGGTATGCATTGTTATTGCAACCGACTACTGCGCTCAAAGATAAGAAGAACGATAGTACTGGATTATGGAAGTTCTTTGAGTTAGTCAAACCTCATTACAAGGTACTTGTAGAAATATTTATAGCTTCGGTACTAATGCAAATATTTGGCTTAATTACGCCAGTATTTACTCAGTTGTTACTCGACCGAGTGCTTGTACAGCGCAGCGTTAGCACTTTGAACGCTGTTGGTTTGGGAATGATTATATTTGGTTTTTTCCGTATTGCAATGGGCGCCTTACGGACATATTTACTAGACCACACAGCGAATCGTATCAGCGTTGCGATGCTGGTAGGTTTTATCAAGCACACTTTTCGTTTGCCTTTATCTTATTTTGAGTCGCGTTATGTCGGTGATATAGTTTCTCGCATCCAAGAAAATCAGAAAATACAGTCTTTTTTAACTGGTGAGACGTTAGCAGTCATTCTCGATATGTTATCGCTGGTGGTGTATTTGACCGTCATGTTTTCTTATAGTTGGAAAATGACGTTGTTTGTGTTGCTGACGGTGCCACCATTTTTTATATTGGCATTGGCGAGTACAGGAATTTTACGCCGCATCTCCAGGGAAATATTCAACGCAGGTGCTGAGGAGAATAGTTATTTAATCGAATCTTTAACGGGAATTCGCACTGTACGCTCACTCGCAATTGAGCAGACAGTGCGCTGGCGATGGGAAGAATTGTTAAATAATTTAATTAAAAAGGCTTTTGCTGCCGAGATAATTGGTATTCGTTTATCTGTAATTAGCAGTGTAATTGAAACGTTTGTTAGTACAGGCATAATGTGGTTCGGCGCCTTACAGGTAATTAACGGCGAACTTACTCTTGGACAGTTAATGGCTTTCAATATGCTTATTGGTAACGTTCTTAGTCCATTCCAAAGACTTTCTGGTCTATGGAATCAATTACAAGAAATTATCATCTCTACCGAACGTTTGAATGATGTCCTTGAGGCAGAACCCGAAGAAGACTTACAGAGTAAACCTCGCAAGTCTCTAGGTACACTCAAAGGCAATATACGCTTTCAGAATGTTACCTTCCGTTATCATAAAGAAAGCGATACTAACGTATTAGAAAATCTCAACTTTGAAATTCAAGCAGAACAAATGGTTGCTTTAGTAGGACGTAGTGGTTCTGGTAAAACAACTTTGAGTAAATTAATTTTAGGTCTATACCCTCCGACAGATGGCAAAGTTTTGATTGACGGATATGATATTAGCAATATATCTTTGCCTTCTCTTCGCTCTCAAGTTGGGGTTGTAGACCAAGATACATTTCTGTTCGGTGGCACAATCCGAGAAAATATTGCTATCGCTCATCCAGAAGCATCCTTAGAAGAAATTGTTGAAGCAGCTATCTTAGCCGGAGCTGATGATTTTATTCAGAAGCAACCATTAGGCTATGATACCCAAATAGGTGAAGGTGGTGGAATGCTATCGGGTGGGCAGCGGCAACGCATAGCAATAGCGCGCGCGTTGCTGGGTAATCCTCGCTTAATACTGTTGGATGAAGCTACTAGTCACCTGGACTCTGAGTCAGAACGCATCATTCAAAATAATTTAAAAACGATTCTCAAAGGACGTACAAGCGTAATTATCGCGCATCGTCTTTCAACAGTACGCAACGCAGACCTAATCTTAGTATTAGACCACGGCGTATTAGTCGAAAGCGGTACTCACGATGAGTTAATCGCCAAAAAAGGTCATTATTATTACTTAAACCAACAACAACTAGCCCAAGCGGGATGAGTGCTGAGTGCTGAGTGCTGAGTGCTGAGTGCTGAGTGCTGAGTGCTGAGTTAGGAGTTTTTCTTCTATTACTCTTATTCTCTATTTTTTATTACCCATTTCTTATTCTCCATTTTCCAATATGCCTCAACCATCTCCGAATTCATCATCTGCACTTACTAATGAGGTGTATGATAATTATTCAGCTTCTTCACAACCTCAAGATACTGTTTCTGAGAAAAAATTAACCCAGGCAGCAGTAGAAGATAAAGATTTGTATCACGGTACAGAAGAACTCCTTGATGCATTACCTAAACTGTGGACGCGCGGTTTACTGTATGTGTTATTAGGATTTGCAGGGCTGGCTTTACCTTGGTCAATGTACTCTAAAGTTGATGAGACGGGAAGTGCAAGAGGACGGGTAGAACCATTCGGCGCCACGCACAAGTTAGATTCTGAAGTTGGTGGTAGTGTTAAAGCTGTTAAGGTTAAGGAAGGTGAAAGTGTCAAAAAAGGACAGGTTTTGCTGGAATTAGATTCTGAAATCCTGCGTTCCTCAATTCAGGAGACTGAAGCAAAGCTAACTGGACTGCAAAATCAACGAGCGCAACTCGATATACTTCAAAATCAAATACAATTAACGCTAAACGTTCAACAGCAGCAAAATGAATCCCAAGAATTAGAAAAAGTTGCTCGAATCAATCAGGCTAAACAAAATTTGGATGCAAAAGAAAGTACTTACAACCTACAAGAGTTAGAAAAACAAGCATCAGTCAATCAGGTACGGCAACTGATTAGCGTTGCTCAAAATGAGCAAGAATCTGCTCAAAAGCGCTTGAGTATTGATTCAAGGCAAGTTGAGCGATTTAACAACTTGGTTAAAGATGGCGCCGTTTCTTTAATGCAAATTGACCAACTCAAAAAAGAAGAGCAAGAAAGTGCCAGGGTGTATCAAAAAGCCCAATCTGATGTCAAGCAAGCTTCTTTACGATTAGCAGAAGAGACAAGTCGCTATAAAACAGCGATGAGTCAGCTTGAGTCAGATATCAAGCAGGCAAAGCTACGATTACAAGAGGAGGAAAATAGTTTTAACAGCTTGCAAAAAAATGGAAAGTTGGCTATTCTAAAAAATGAACAACATCTTAAAGACTTACAAGCACAGATTTCGGCGAATCAATCACAAATCGCTCAAACGGTAAGTCAAATCACATCGTTGAAGCTTCAGTTGCAGCAAAGAATAGTCAGGTCGCCTATTGACGGAGTAATTTTTGAGTTTCCAATTAGTAAACCTGGAGCAGTATTACAACCAGGCCAAAAGGTAGCTCAAATTGCACCTCAAAATACAGGTTTTGTACTCAAAGCGAATATGCCTAGTCAAGATAGCGGTTTCTTGAAAGTGGGAATGCCAGTCAAAATCAAGTTTGACGCTTATCCATTCCAGGAACACGGTATTGTACCAGGTAAAGTCACCCGTATTTCTCCAGACTCTAAAGTTACTCAAACACCCGGAGGAAGCATCGAAACCTATGAGTTAGAAATTGCCCTCGAACAACAATACATCCAAAACGGCAAAAAACGCATTCCTTTAACAGCAGGTCAAACCGCAACTGCCGAAGTCATAGTCCGTCAGCGTCGCATTATTGACTTTGTTCTAGACCCATTTAAGAAACTACAAGAAGGAGGGTTGGAGATGTAACTTGCAACGGATGTAACGGATGGTTTATTGATTACAAATAGAAAAAAAATAAAAATATATGTCACAACTGACAATATCGACTTCAGACATCATTCAGAGCATCAAACTCTCTTGTCAAATACCCAGTGTTGTACAAGCCATAGCATCTGAAAAGATTATCGCTCAAACAGCACAAGAGCTTGGCATTCGAGTCGAGGATGATGAATTACAACAGGAAGGTGATAGTCTGCGAATGGCTTATAAGCTTATTAAAGCCAAAGATACTTGGAACTGGCTAAAGACGCATGAGCTATCTATGGATGACTTTGAGAAGTTGGTTCATAACAAAGTTCTTTCCAGAAAGCTAGCGAATCACCTGTTTTCAGGAGAGGTTGAAAAGTTCTTTTATCAAAACCAACTCAATTATGTAGGCGCCGCTACTTATGAAGTCGTCTTGGAAAACAGAGATTTGGCTTTAGAGCTGTTCTACGCAGTTCAAGAAGGTGAAATAACTTTTGGTGAAATCGCGCGTGAATATATTCAAGACCCAGAATTACGGCGTGCTGGAGGGTACCAAGGGCTACGATACCGTAACGCATTTCGCCCAGAGATTGCGGCGCCTGTTTTTGCAACTTCAGGGGCGCCGTCCATTATCAAACCAATTTCGACACCAAAGGGAGTGTATCTAATTTGGGTTGAAGAGATAGTTCAACCAGAATTAAATGAGCAGCTACGTCAAAAAATCATCACAGAGTTGTTTTCTTATTGGTTACAGCAACAAATTCACAGTTTGAATATTATCACCCAAATAGAATCAAACACTAACCCGCAATTACAAGAGCAACTATTGAAGCAGGCTTAATACAATTTTGGATTTTGAATTGTTTATTCAATTCAAATGTGGTTTAGCATCTTTCAATATTTAGTTTTATGCCACTCTTTTAATGTGATACCAAATAAAAGACAATAGCATTTTTATCGATTCATTCTACTTTTTAAATAAAATTAATATGTATAAACAAATTTATTTAATAAATAAGTTTTAAAGCTTTAAGGTGTATAAGCTATTGCTGATTTTATCTATACTTATCGAGCTTTTTAATCTTTAGTTTGTATTAATAAATAAAGCACTATTTCTAATTAAATAATGGCGTAATAAAGTTTTTATTACTGCCTATTTTGCGTTTTTAAGCAGCATTTATAGATTTAATACTATAGTTATAACTCAAAAAAAGTCAGAAAATAAATGAAATATGTATTGATTTTTTTTAGTAAATAATTCATATTTATATTGTGAGCAGCAAACGAAAGCAACTCACCAAATAAAGCACTTAGTAATTAGTAGGATTTACCCATGATTATCTCAGACTTAAAAGTGTTAGAAGTTGTTGAAGCGAATGAAGTTGTAGGCGGAACATTCTTTGTATCCGGTAACAAATTCGTTAGTACCTATAACCAAACCGACAACGTTGCTATTACTTTCACCTCGAATAACAATTTTAATACAAGTGTTAATACTCCTCTAACTGGAAGTAACAGCGCTGCGGCTGGTGCTAAGGGTGATGCAATCAACAACACTCACTATGCTACTTTTTCTTTCACAAAGGCTGATACTCTTGCTGTTACTGAATATCTTGGTGGCTCATTCTCTGGTAGCACCTCCGCTGCTGTAATCAACGGAGCTCGTCATCTGTAATTTGAACTTATGTTTTGGAAGGTTAAAGCGTTTTCACTTCCAAAGTCAGATTAGCTCATCACAGAAGTGTTGATGATTTACTCACATCTTCAGAATGACAGTCTCATGAATAGATTGTCTTTCTGAAATGCCACATCTTTTCTAATTAGTACAATCACTAGGAGAAACCCATGATTATCTCAGACTTAAAAGTGTTAGAAGTCGTTGAAGCGAATGAAGTTGTAGGCGGAACATTCTTTGTATCCGGTAACAGATTCTCTAGTACCTATAACCAAAACGACAACGTTGCTATTACTTTCACCTCGAATAACAATTTTAATACAAAGGTTAACACTCCTCTAACTGGAAGTAACAGCGCTGCGGCTGGTGCTAAGGGTGATGCAATCAACAATACTCATATTCCTACCTACTCTTTCACAAAGGCTGATACTCTTGCTGTTACTGAGTATCTTGGTGGTTCATTCTCTGGTAGCACCTCTGCTGCTGTAATCAACTTTATTGGTCGCTAGTTTCAAGCAGGTTTTGAAAGATTAAGATATCTAACTTCCAATCTGCATCAGTTTCTCTATAAAGGCAGTTTCATTATAAAATTGCCTTTCTACAACACTTAGTTTTTTCTATCAAATTATTGCAATTAATAGGACAACCTCATGATTATCTCTGACATAAACGTTTTAGAAGTTGTTGAAGCGAATGAAGTTGTAGGCGGAACATTCTTTGTATCTGGTAACAAATTCGTTAGTACCTATAACCAAACCGACAACGTTGCTATTACTTTTACCTCGAATAACAATTTTAATACAAGTGTTAACACTCCTCTAACTGGAAGTAACAGCGCTGCGGCTGGTGCTAAGGGTGATGCAATCAACAATACTCATATTCCTACCTACTCTTTCACAAAGGCTGATACTCTTGCTGTTACTGAGTATCTTGGTGGTTCATTCTCTGGTAGCACCTCTGCTGCTGTAATCAACTTTATTGGTCGCTAGTTTCAAGCAGGTTTTGGGGGCAATAAGCTCCCAAAGCTGCAAAAGAAAAACCTCATTATTACCAGTGATGAAAATTTTATGTTATTTAATTTTGGTGAGCAATATGACTAATTTTTGAAAAATTACTTAAGTATTAATATTATTCAATACATTCAAAAAATAGTTATTATTTTATTAACGATAAAATAAACATTTTTGTCGATTTGTGAGGTGTTTGTGAAAAATAGATTAATTATAGATAACTTAAGTTATTTAGATAGTTTAGTAGATACTAATAAGATCATAGCTGGTCAGGCTCAAGCGGCAACTTTTACTTTAACAACTGTAGGTAATGGACATGCAACATCTGGTGCGGCAGCAATTGCTCTTGGTAACACTACTTCTACTAACACTCAAACTTTAGCAAGGGTTCTATTTTATGGTGATGTTAACATTAGTTTAGCTGATGCAAGAGCTAGAGGCATTGCAACTACTGGAAGCAATATTGCTGCTTCTTCAAGTCTTAGTACTTCTACTTGTATTTCTTTCACTAGTTCAAATAACTTTGTAACTCAAGTAGGATAATAGGCAAAACTAAGTTTCATTTGTATTAAATGAGGTGTTATATGGCTAAATTTGTGATTTCCGATTTAAGCTTTTGTGAAATAGCAACTCCAGAAAATATTAAAGTTGCTGGTGGATTTAATTTTTCTACTTTGACTAATTTAAATCCAGGCTCTTTGTTCGGTTACTTGGACATTTTTTTTGAACCTGTGTCATCTACAGAAGTAGACGATTTTGTTGTAACAAAGCTTGAAAATAATTCTAATAATGAGTCTGGAATTATAGTCTCTAGTAAAGACGGCAAAAGTCTTTCTGGTTTAATAGTAGGACATAACTATAAGTCAGCTTTCTCATCAAGCTTTTACTACTCTTAGTTTTCAATGCGTAATATTTTTAAAATATTACGTTTTTAAAGGCAATTATTTGACTGATATAATAACTTAAAACACACTTAAAAGTAGTTATGAATTAGTCAAATAATTTCTTTTGTCAGGGTTGCTCTAGTTGTTGATTTTTCATTTTTGTTATATTTTATATACACTGAGGTTTTGGTATGAAAGGATTACAAATGTTGGACTTGAATTTTTGTGAAGTGATAGTAGATGAAGAAGCTAATATTAGAGGTGGATGGAGAACTATTGATGTAAATCAATATCCTGTGTTACTCAAAGCAAATCTTCCTACTCGTCCACCAAAAGAAGTTGAAGATTTAATAGCTCAACTTAAATTACTTTACGGCAGAAATCATTAAATTTTCGCTTATTTTGCTTTCCAAACATGAAGCTAGAGAAAAGAAAATATGTAACTTTTCTCTAGTTTTACTAATTATGATTTATTTGAAATCAAAAGTGTAATATTTATTTTAGCATCTTTTTCATGTTTTATGCTCAATATTTATAAGCATAAAATTGTGCATAACGTGGAGAGATTCAATCTAGTTAACAAGGAGCTTAATATTATGTCAAATCAAAATGAACAAGCAGTACCATTCTTCGCACGCTACTTAGAAGGACAATTTTGTGAAGATTTATCAGAAGAAGAAATAAGTGAGGTGCAAGGAGGTTTGAGATATGCCGCTCCAACAAAGAAGTTTCCTCCCGAAATTCCAGATGGAATAGTTACGACCTTAAAATATCCCTCTGACCGTGAAGATGGTTTTCCCATTCATCCTCCAGTCACTAAAAAGTACCCATCAGACCATGAAGAATATGCTGTCACCCAAAAGTATCCATCAGATGGTGACGATTTTATTGCTACGACACCAATACACGTAAACGAAATACAGTAATTACTTTTGGATGATTATTGTACACTTTTAAGGGTTGTAAAATGAGCAGATTAAAAGTTGTAAATTTGAGTTTTTTTGACATAATCAGAAAGGATGCTGACATCAAAGGTGGATTCAACAGAATTGTAAGACCTAGGTTTTCATTATTTAGTATTATTCCACCTCGTTCAATCAATAATAACAGTATTGTTATTAGTCCGCAAGGATTGACCGTGACAACTTCAGCCGGTACAACTCGCGCGGGTGTGATTGTAGGTAAAAATTTTGTGTCCTCTTTTGCATCATCAATTTCGAGCATTTTCCCACGATAGAAGTTTTATAAAGACGTGATAAATTAGTCTACTATTTATCACGCCCTTACTTCAGTAAAATAAGCTTTCTTTGTGTATGTATGCATTTATTCCGTGACGTTGTTTTATTAATTACCCACAGTGGAGATTTCTTCACTATTGATAGAGTCGCGCAAGCCTTATTAAAAAGAGGAGCATTTCCATTTCGCTTAGACACTGATAAATTTCCGCAAGAAGTGCAATTAAAGGCACATTTAGGCGAATTTGGTAGCAACCACACCCTAAAATATGGTGATTACTCTATTAGTTCTGAGCGAGTGCAAGCTGTATGGATGCGTCGTATATGGCATCCTCAGTTGAGTGAATTAGCTCCACATTTTCGAGCAGCTTGTGTGAGAGAGTCTTTAGCAACCTTAGAAGGTTTCTGGGACAGTCTTAGGAATGTTCGCTGGGTGGATAATTTACAACGAATAAACGTTGCGGAAAACAAGCTTTACCAATTGAGGGTAGCACAAGAAGTTGGACTTGTGATTCCTCAAACTCTTGTTACAAATCTTCCTGGAGAAGCACGGGAGTTTTTCCATATGGTAAAGGGTAAAATGGTCGCCAAGCTATTAACACCTCTTTCTTACAGTATGGAAGGCTCCTCTTTTTTCTTATATACTAGTGCTGTTCAAGAAAAAGATTTATTAGAAGCTGATTCACTGCGTTATTGTCCAATGGTTTTTCAAGAGCAAATACCCAAGCTGCGGGAACTAAGGGTAGTGTATGTGAATGAAAATCTTTTTGTCGGCGCCCTTGATGCATCAAAATATGAAAATAATACTGTAGACTGGCGCCATGCTTCCTCAGATACTTGTGTATGGGAGTATCATGAGTTACCTGATGAAATAGCAATCCGCATTAAAATGTACATGTTAAGATTGGGACTAACCTTTGGAGCTTTTGATTTCATTCAAAAACCATCAGGAGAATATGTATTTTTAGAACTAAACCCCACAGGAGAATGGGGAATGTTAGAGCGAGATTTAGATTACCCAATTTCAGAAGCTATTGCAGAAGCTCTACTTGCTAAGTGCTGAGTAATGAGTGCTGAGTGCTGAGTGCTGAGTGCTGAGTAATGAGTCAAATTCAAAATCTAAAATTTAAAATTCAAAATTATATGACTGTTTTAATAATCACCCATAGCCAAGATAACGAAAGCATTCCTTTAGTAATAAAAGCGGTAGAAGCTCAAGGAGAAAAAGCATTTCGTTTTGATACAGACAGATTTCCCACACAGTCGCATTTAGATGTATATTACAGCAATGGCTACGAACGTCAAATTTTAACAGTTGATGAATCAAGGTTAGATTTGGCTGAGGTATCTGCGGTTTGGTATCGCCGCATTGCAATCGGCGCCAAAATCCCCACTAAAATGGAGACGCAATTTCGAGAAGCATCGATTGGTGAGTCCCGTGCAACCATTGGAGGTATGATTGCCAGTATTAGAGGATTTCATCTTGATGCTTTACCCAATATTCGTTTAGCTGACAACAAGCAGTTACAATTACAAATAGCGCGCGAAGTTGGTTTGGAGACACCACGTACTCTAATTACCAACAACCCCTTAGCAGTTAAGGAGTTTTTTCAAGAGTGTGAGCAAGGTATGATTACAAAGATGCTTTCTTCATTTGCTATTTATAATGAACAAGGTTCAGAGCAAGTTGTTTTCACAAATCCGGTTACTAAAGAAGACCTCGAACATCTTTATGGGTTACGTTTCTGCCCAATGACATTTCAAGAGAAAGTGCCGAAAGCTTTAGAGCTAAGGACAATTGTTGTGGGCAAGCGTTTATTTACTGCTGCTGTTGACTCGCAACGAATGCAAAAAGCTAAATATGACTGGCGAAAACAGGGACTTGCTTTACTCAACTGTTGGGAACCTTATAACTTACCGTCAGATGTAGAGCAAAAGCTGCTTAAATTAATGGCTCACTTTGGCTTAAACTACGGCGCCATAGATATTATTGTTACACCCGATGGGCAACATGTATTTCTGGAGGTCAACCCAGTTGGAGAATTTTTCTGGTTGGAATGTTGTCCACCATACCTGCCTATTTCTGAAGCGATAGCAGAAGTACTGCTTACTGAAGGACAGCAAGCCAAACAAGAAAATTCTCAATTAAAAATTTTAAATTCAAAACTTAATTCCGCATCATATATTAAATAAGGTAAAGCAGCTTGCACGCGATGTCCACAAATTATCACAGATAATTATTCTCCATCTAAACAGCTACTTCAAGCAGTAAATCCTGTTTAATATTAAGGGACTTCTAAATAACAAAATTACACTCGCTGTCTTGTGGGGTAGGCATCCGAGCAAACGCCTAAATCCACTGGACGGGCAAGGATGCCCATCCCACAAGATAGTTACTTTTTTATTTCAAATTTAACTATTTATGAACAACGGTTACAGAAACGTCTTTACTTTTTGAACGAGATACTTCATCTTCTTCCCAAGCAATAGCAAATGCTACAGCTTTTGCCTTACTAATAATTACATTACGCTTTTCCATAACCACAACATCAGTTACTGCATTTGTATGAGAATTATCACCAATAGCTACAGCTAAAGCAACTGCGTAACCTGCACCTGGAGAAGTAGATGCATCGGCATAGGTAGCAGTAGATACGCCACCGATAATTTTATTTTCATGTTCAATTGTATCACAAAATTCTAAATCAGAAATATTCATATATAATTGCATTTTCATCACAAATTAATGCTAATATTTTAGCATATTATTTAAACTAATATACGTAATTTATTCAACTATTGTGACTGGAAAAATATTGTGTATAAATAGTTTTATTATAATTTTTTTATACTTGCTGTTTTGTTTTTTATTTTAAACGCTATACCAGTGGCAAAGGCTAAAAGTGAAACTAACATGTATGAAGGTTCAGGCACTTGAACTAAAGCTCGATTTATGGTATGTGCTGATAAAGCTAATGTTGTGCGTTTTGTAAAAGAATATTCCGCAGAACCCCCTGAGACGAAACCTATAGCTGATTCTTGATTACCGCCAAAATTAAACCCGGCAACTGAATCATTTATCATCAGATTATCGCTTGCATCAAATATAATAAAATCATCATTCCTATTTGCAGCTAAGTATGATTCAAGAACAAAAAAATCTAAAAGCCGATTTTCACTAATATCGCGCAACTCAAATGCGATGTCTCCATAAGCCATTGCATCCTCTTTATTTGAAATATCTATTGATGTAGCTAAGTTTAAAATTGCAGCAAAATCAAAAAAGAAAGGAGTATTTTCTTCAATATCGAAAATTGCTCTCAAGAAAGCTTTACTTTCTGCCAAACCTATGTAATCTCTATCCCGACCTTGACCAAGACTTTGAGAATATGCTAACCCAATAGGCGCCTCAGTTTGAACAAGTGCAACAGCATCACTAGCAGTCAAAACACTACCCCCTGCAAAAATCGATATTGCACTAGTATTTGCATCAGTCTGAGTTGCTACAGGACTTTGACTAAAATCAAATCTGATTTCTCCACGAGAAAAAGAAAGAGTTGCAGCTAAACTTGGTGAAGTTGCTGATATAGTAGTAACTAGTAGGGGCGCCGCCAATATAAAGCGCTTGATATTCTGTAAATACCGTTTCATCGATTCCTTTAATAGTAAAATTTAAGTCAAAAATTATACTGGGTAAATTCTATTAATTCACCCAACCCATAATCTCGAAGTTAAAAAATAAATATCGGTAGTATCACGTCCCTGCTACTACACAATGCTAAATAATAATGATACTGATATGGTGAAGTTACTGTAAAAAAATAGTAAATTTTATACTTCGTTTTTTGAGAACGATGACAACTCTGCGTTTTTGTGGTCTAAAAATATAATTAATTCTCGTGTTTTACAGCACTTTCATGCCACTTACTCAATATCGAATCGGATATAATACTCAAAGTGACAAATATTAAAACTCCCAAACCCGTAGTTAAAAACAACGCAGCAAACATACGTGGAATCTGAAGATTATAACTAGAAATTAAAATACGATATGCTAAACCAGATGAGGCGCCACCTGTACCTGCAACAAATTCCGCAACAACGGCGCCTATCAATGATAAACCACCACTAATTTTTAAACTACCCAAAAAGTAAGGCATTGCACTGGGTAAGCGCAGATATATTAAAGTTTGCCAAGGAGAAGCTCTATATAGTTGGAATAGATTAATTAAATTCTTATCAGCACTTTTTAAACCGAGTGTAGTATTCGATACAATTGGGAAAAATGCGACAATCCAAGCGCAGACTACTAGCGCAGCAAAGGTATTGTTTTTTAGCCAAATAATTATTAATGGTGCAATAGCGACAATAGGTGTAGTTTGAAGAATGACTGCGTAGGGGAATAAACTTCTTTCAATCCACTTGCTTTGAGTAAATAGTACTGCTATTAATAAACCAGATATTGCCGCAGCGATAAAAGCTGAAATTGTGATTTGAAGTGTTATTAGTAATGATTGGAAAAGTTCGTTCCAGTCACGAACTAAAGTTTGTATTACGAGTATTGGGTCTGGGAGAATGTAGGGAGGTGTGTTTGTTACTTTTACTAGTACGTCCCACAGTATTAATACTAAAATCCCTACGATTATAGGCGCCAATATATCGGCAGTTAGAATTTTTTTCATTTTACACGGAGATATTCGTTTATTGAGCGACAATATTTGTTATATTCTGTGGATGTTCTGAAGGATTCACTGCGTGGGTAGGGTGTATCTATGTTGATATCGGCAACTATATGTCCGGGACTGTTGCCCATTACTAGTACACGATTTGATAAATATACAGCTTCGTAGATATTATGTGTGACAAAAACTACTGTCCAATGATGTTGATGCCATAAATCTAGTAATTCTGTGTTGAGGTTGCTACGAGTAATCTCATCCAAGGCGCCAAATGGCTCATCCATTAACAAAATATCAGGTTTTTGCACGAGCGCTCTAGCTATCGAGACTCGCATTTTCATTCCACCTGATAGCTGACGAGGATAGTTATTTTCAAACCCTTCTAACCCTACTCTTGCTATTGCTTGCTTAATTTGTACAAGTGCGTCCTTTTTTGGAACTCCTGCTAATTTTAGCGGTAAGTATACATTTTCGCTGACATTTGCCCAAGGCATTAAGGCAGCATCCTGAAAAACAAAAGACAGTTTTCGTTCTTTTAAATTTAACTCAACATTTCCAGAACTTGGAGTCCCAAGTCCAGCGATGATACGTAATACTGTACTTTTACCACAACCAGAGGCACCAACCAAGCTAACAAATTCTGACTGTTGAATAACTAAATTTACATCCTCTAGAGCAACAGTACCATTAGCATAGACTTTACTAACATGATTCAGAATTATATCAGGAGTATTTTCTATCATTTATAGAAATTGACACCTTTGTTAACGAACTGTAATGTGAAAGCATCTTTATAGTTAAGACTGGCATCAAAAACGCCTGCTTGTACCATATTATTAAAAAAAGATTGCCAGCGTTCTGCTGTCATGGCGCCGATACCTAAAGTTTGAGCATCTCCACCTGTAACGAGACCGCTATCTTTCATCTTTTGAATGCTAAAGCTAATTAGTTCATCGGTCATATCTGGGTTAGCTTGTTTGATAAGCTTATTACCTGGTATTGGTTCATTTAAATAGCTATACCATCCTTTGATTGATGCGTCTACAAATCTTTGGACTAATTCTGGATTTTTTTCTGCAAGTTTTTTTGTAGTTTCAATTGTAAAGTTATAAGGATTATAACCGTAATCGGCGAGTAACATAACAACTGGCTCGAATCCACCTTTCTTTTTAATATCAAATGGTTCTGCGGTGACGATACCTTGCTGAATTAAAGTTTTATCTTTTAAAAAAGGTTGAATATCAAAATTGTATGGACGCTTTTGGTCGTCGGTAAAGCCAAATTTAGCTTTTAGAAAGGGCCAATAGTTTGCATCTGCTGCTGCGCCTACTAATATAGGTTTACCTTTGAGTTTTTCTAGAGAATCGTTACCCGTACCTGGGTGTGCTATTAATACTTGTGGGTCTCTTTGGAATATAGCAGCCACTGTAACTTTTGGGACATTATCTTTAGCCGCGTTGATTGCTTCACCACTGTGTGCCATTGTTAAATCAATAGCTCCCCCCATCAACAAGAGATTATAATTACCGCGTGGACCACCTGGTTTAATTGTGACATCCAGCCCATAATCACGATATATACCCGTAGCCAAAGCTTGATAAAAACCGCCATACTCAGCTTCTGCAACCCAGCTTAGACCAAATATAACCTTATCGAGTCCGTCTTTAGTTTTTGGATTCGCTGCTATATTCGTTGATGTGGTTTTGGAATTACTCGTACAATTCGTTAACATTCCGGCGCCTACTGCCATTGAACCATACGAGAGTGAGTTTTTAAGAAAACGGCGCCGACTTATAGCCCTGCTCATATCAAACAAAACCTCCCTTGGAGACTTATATTGTAGTTTAAGCTCATTATTAGTTATTTTTTATTACCTTTGCATAAGTTGTGTGAACTTTGAAGTATACATATATATAGATTTCCTCTATATCATTAACGGTGCAGTTAAGCGATAATCCTTTAATAATATGTGCCTTCTTAAATTTAAAGTAACATTTTAGACTTGTATGAGCTTCTGCATTAACCCTCACTGTTTAAAACCCCAAAACACTGGCAGCATGTTATTTTGCCAGAGTTGTGGTTCTGAGTTACTACTCGAAGGACGCTATCGGGTGGTTGGAATATTGGGAGGTGGGGGTTTCGGTAAAACCTATGAAGTGCTTGAACGCGATGGAAAAAGGAAGGTTTTAAAGGTTTTACTGCACAACTATCCTAAAGCTGTGTCGTTATTTCAGCAAGAAGCAGAAGTTTTGAGCAAGTTAGAGCATCCTGGAATTCCTAGAGGAAGTGGATATTTTACTTTTTTACCCAATAGCGTGCATGAACCTTTGCACTGCTTGGTGATGGAAAAAATTGAGGGGTTGAACCTTGAACAGTATGTGTCGCAACGTCAATATCGACCAATTAACCAAGACTTAGCAATCGAATGGCTCAAACAACTATCTGATATTTTAAGGCAAGTACATAGGCAGAATTTCTTCCATCGAGATATAAAACCCTCAAATATCATGCTTACCGGAGATGGACAGCTAGTATTAATCGATTTTGGCGCCGCGCGCGAAGTTACTTCAACTTACATGCAAAAGCAAGCTGCTGGTCAGGTAACGGGTATTCACTCTCCGGGTTATACACCTCCAGAGCAATTAAATGGGCAAGCTGTACTAACATCCGATTTTTTTGCAATTGGTCGCACGTTCGTATTTTTACTTACAGGTAGAATGCCTACAGATACAGATATATACGACCCAAATTCGGATGAAGTTCGCTGGCGCAATTTTGCACCCGAAGTCTCACCGCTTTTTGCAACATTAATTGATGATTTGATGCGACGTTCACCAAGTCAACGTCCTCAAAATACTCAAGAAATATTACAGCGTCTCGCTTTAGTAGAAAAAGATTTGCATCAAAAATCTGGTACTAGGCGCCGAAGCAGTACACGTAAAACAAATTTACCACATTTTAATTTTAGTAACATATCTCGAAAAAAGGCAGGAATCATTGGTGTAGCTGTTGCTGGTTTATTGATGCTCTTGATGGCGCCAAAATTATTTAATATTGATGCTGTCTCAATATTATTTCCAAGTCCAATAGAAAAATGGGCAAAAAATTTATCTAATTCAAATACCTTCATCGGACACTCAGAAGCAGTAGCATCTGTAGCAATATCTCCTGACGGACAAAGTGTTGCTAGCGCAAGCCACGACCAAACGATAAAATTATGGAATTTACAAACAGGTAAATTAACTCGCACCGTTTATGGACACACACAACCAGTATTATCTGTAGCAATGAGTCCTGATGGACAGCAAATAGTTAGTGGTAGTCTCGACGAAACTATCAAGCAGTGGAGTCTTAGTACTGGACAACAGATTCGCAGTCTCAAAACAGACGGTTACGTTGCTTGGAACAATGCCATTGCCATAAGCAAAGATTCACAAACTTTGGCAACAGGAAGCACTGATAAAACAGTTAGAATATGGAATTTTGCAACGGGTCAACGTTCGCGAACTTTGTATGGACACACATTACCTGTTTTGGCAGTAGCAATAAGTCCTGATGGGCAAACTGTTGCAAGTGGCAGTTCAGATAAAACAGTAAGATTGTGGAATATTAACAGTGGTCAACCATTAAAAACCCTTGTTGGACATACAGGTTGGGTAACTTGTATAGCAGTTAGTCCAAATAATCAAATTGTCGCCAGCAGCAGCCTTGACAAAAGCATAAAGTTATGGAATGCAAATACAGGAGAATTAATTAGAACGATTACAGGACATAACTACTCAGTAATGTCTATTGCAATTAGTCCTGATGGTAAATCTATAGCAAGCGGAGGTTTAGATGGGGAAATTCGCTTATGGAATTTAGAAACAGGGCAATTATTGCACACAATAGGCGCCCATAGTAAACAGGTAGTATCTCTTGCCATGAGCCAAGACGGCAAAACATTAGTTAGCGGTAGCTCAGACGATACTATTAAAGTGTGGCAATCAAATTAGCAACGGATACAACGGTGAGACCACTTGGCGGTGTCGGCTTCCGTCCCGCTCTCATTGGCTCTCCCGTTGGGATGTAACGGATAAATTGTAGGTTGGGTGGAGGCTTTGCGTGTACGTAGTATGCCGAAGGCACAACCCAACATATTGTCAACGATAAAGTGACACCTGTATTTATAGGCTATCAATTTTCCTAGAGGATATATTGCATATCCTCGCTTGAATTTGGCGCCATTATTAATTTTTGTGTAGAGACGTAAGGTGCGTGATTTTAATGTAGTATTATTGTTGAACCTGTAATTATTAGAATAAGAATTAATTCATCCCAACGTCAACAGTCTAGCTGGCATATCAACAACAAGCCGTCTCATCTTAATTATTAGAGAGAAATCGGGACAGGTGGGGCGGCATCGACCGAGTGTGTACAAGCTGTTCATTTGCCAGATACTCAAGTTCTTCGGGTGTTGTTGATCGTCCTAAAACTTTGTTGCGATGAGGATGGCGCCCGAATCTTGCAATTACATCCCGATGCCCACGTGCTTGCTCTGCTGAAAACTTTAACAATTCTTGGTATTGGACAGGTGCCTCATCAACTAGTTCGGATGCAAGCTTAACCGCCATTTCTTGATTGTTAATATCTTCTGAATGCGCCAACGGCAGAAAAAAGAAAGTTTTTTCCCAAGGTGTTTTAAGTGCAGTGTAGTGACTAATCTCAATTCCTTCAAGAGTTAACGCGCGAGCTTTCAAGTCCTGTGCAAATGCTTGGGCAGTTCCGCTGTATATAGTTCTTGAGAACTGGTCGAAAACAATTATAAGTGCAAGTCGTGATTGCGGTAACTCCGACCAACTATCAAGTTCACCGCGCGCGGCTTGTTCGAGTAAAGGTATAAAATTTTCGGTTATATAGGCGCCTGTTCCTCCACGAAACCACCATTCAAATTGACGAACCATTGCTGCGATGTTACTGTTCCCAAGGGAAGGAAACCAGAACCTAAGAACGTCTTCGTATATCATATTTTTCAAGCTAGAATCCACGAATGTGTCTTACTTCTCTTACAAGTTCTGTTTTAGTCGTTTATGCAACATCACGTAATAAGGCGCCTACTCAGGTACCACTGA
The DNA here is from genome assembly GCF_019977735.1 of Calothrix sp. PCC 7716. Classification (GTDB taxonomy): domain Bacteria; phylum Cyanobacteriota; class Cyanobacteriia; order Cyanobacteriales; family Nostocaceae; genus Dulcicalothrix. Next base: position 11,300,737 of record NZ_AP025018.1, read on the forward strand.
CGATTTTGGAATAACACCCATCATTTGATAAAAACAGACGTGTAGTGGAGACGTGAAATTTACCTTCGGTACACTACCCTTCGGGAAAACTAGCCTGCGGCAAAACTTCGTTTACGTTTACGTGAACACGTCTCTGCATCTTCGGAAATAACGTAAAATTTTGATATTGAAGGTTAGACGTTTTACTAATTCATATTCACAGACGCAACGCCAATTCAAAATTTCTGTTCTCTGTGTACTCTGTGGTGAAGACGCGAGGAACATCGCGTCTCTACGACTGCACAGGCTTTTTGGCCTGTGCTACAAGAGGGCTTGTTTGCCTTTGTTGACAAATTGGAGGGTAAAGGCTTCTTTGTAATTTGTGTCTGGTTTGAAGACTCCGGCTTTTACCATTTTGTCAAAAAACGACTGCCAACGCTCTGCGGTCATGGCGCCAATTCCCAATTTTTCAGCATCACCAGAAACTATTACGCCATATTCTTTAAGTTTTTGCAAACCATATTTGATTTGCTCGTCGGTCATTTCTGGATTGTCTTTTTTAATTAGTTTATTTCCTGGTTCTGGGTTTTGCAGATAGCTGTACCACCCTTTTATTGAAGCATCGACGAAACGCTGTACTAAATCTGGATTTTTTTGTACTAATTCTTTTTTGGTTTCAATAGTGGTTGCATAAGCTGTGTAATCATAATCTGCCAGTAAAAATACTACTGGCTTAAATCCACCCTGCTTTTCAATTGCCAACGGTTCAGATGTGATGTACCCTTGCTGCGCCGAGGTCTTATCTGCTAAAAATGGAGCGGGGTTAAAGTTATAAGGGCGTTTTTGAGCATCGGTAAATTTATACTGTGCTTTGAGAAGAGGCCAGTAAGTGATGCTACCACCAGCGCTTATATATATAGGTCTGCCTTTGAGGTCGGGTAAAGTCTTAACTCCTGTATTGGGATGAGCAATTAAACACTGTGGGTCTTTTTGAAAAATTGCCGCGACTGTGATTTTTGGAATACCTTCTGCGATGGCATTGATAGCATCTACTCCTTGCCCCATAAAAAAATCTACGGCGCCACCTAGTAGTAGCTGAGTACCACTGGCGACTTGAGGACCACCCATTTTAATAGTGACATCCAAACCGTAATCTTTATATATTCCCGTCGCAATCGCTTGATAAAATCCACCATGTTCAGCTTGCGCTAACCAGTTTGTTCCAAAGGTAATTTTATCAAGTTTCTTGGCGCCCCCATTAGACATCTCATTAGAAGACGGCGCCTGTGAAACGTTATTGTTGCAAGCATGTATAACACTGCTTGCTAAAAACAGCGAACTATATTTTATAAATTGACGGCGTTTAAGGATGAACCCTGATACCCACATAACGAGTGTTTAAGTTTTATATTTGATTTGATTGTTCTTATATAAGTAATTTAGCCCAGGCGCATTGTACATTCTAAAATCAATTTTTGATTTATGAGCGAAAATGGTTGAATATCTAAAGCACGTCGAAATGCTTGAATTGCTTTTTGATACTCACCGAGAGCAGAATAGCATAACCCCATACCATGAAGGGCGCCGAAGTGTACAGGGATTAAATCAATAACTTTTTGACAATCAATTAACGATTCTCGGTATTTCCCAGTAGTGTAATAAAGAAACGCGCGACGGTTCCAAGCTTCAGCAAAATCAGGTTGATTTTGAATTAATTCGTTTAATACCAACTCAGCTTCAGCTACCTTACCCGCATCAAGCAGTTTTTGGCTACGGTCAATTACCTCTAACCCATGAATTCCTTTCTGCTGGAACCAAATTCGCCATAACTTTTGAGTCGCATGTTCGCGAACTGACTCAGAAGGGTTTTTCAAGTCTTCAAGTAATGAATCGATAAATAAAGAATCCATGAATTTAATCTAGAGTGTAGGATGTTTTTCTCAACTTTCGCACAAAATTGAGTCTTAAGTAACTTTTTTACTGACTCTTAAATTTTTGCCCCTAATTGCAAAGTACGCAATTCCTGCATGTTTTTTTGTATTCTGTAATACGGTTAAGCAGCAAGACACTTGGCAAAGCATCAAGATTGATTGGTTAAACATACCATTGAATTTGACAAAAACAAGAATAAACTATTGTTGTAGACAAATCTTAATTTACTAAAAGCTGATAAGTATAAAGCAATGCCAAATCCGAATAACTCTTCAAGGCATATTGTTCTTACATCACACCCAAGTAATTTTGGTCCCAAGCCAATATCCATTCAATGGGGGGCAGAATCTCCTATCGAACGAGGTCCAATTATTGCGACGCTTACTAAACAAGCGCATCGAAATGTAATTGGTACGCATTCGGGAGGTTATGCAATATACCGCGCTTTAGCAGTAGCAAGCGGCGCCCTTCAAACAGACCACCGTGCTGACTTGACCAACACCTCCCCAGTTGAACACATTGGCCCGCATCCAAGTTGGAGTGACCCTGAAAAAATCGTTTCTCTCGACCCGTTCGGAGCTATCGTTGGTGAAGTTTTTACATCATATTATGAACAGGGGTACGATATTCGTCCAACCATAGCTGTTACAAAAGCTCATATAAACATGCCCGAACTACAAGAAGCAGTTATAAATGGGCGATTGCAAATCGATGGCAAAATTATGAAAACAGGTGGCGATTTAGTCGTTACCAAAGCTGCGATTGAACCTGTTTGGTATTTACCAGGTGTTGCCAAGCGCTTCAATATCTCTGAAGGTGACTTACGACGTGCGTTATTTGAGCAAACCGGGGGAATGTTTCCCGAATTAGTAACTCGTCCTGACTTAGAAGTATTCTTACCCCCGATTGGGGGAGTAACAGTTTATATTGTTGGTGATATAGGCCCCATTACCGACCCAAACAAACCTGTAGCAGTTCGTGTACATGACGAATGTAACGGTTCTGACGTGTTTGGCTCGGATATATGTACCTGTCGCCCATATTTGGTTCATGGAATTGAGGTGTGCGTCCAAACTGCTCAAGAAGGTGGCGCCGGTATTATAATTTATTGCCGCAAAGAAGGACGTGCGCTGGGTGAAGTCACAAAATTTTTGGTTTACAACGCGCGCAAACGCCAAGAAGGTGGTGATAGAGCAGATGCATATTTTGCCCGAACCGAGTGTGTAGCGGGTGTACAAGATATGCGTTTTCAAGAATTAATGCCCGATATTTTACATTGGTTGGGTGTAACCCGCATTGACCGCATGGTATCAATGAGCAATATGAAATTCAATGCCATCACGCAATCGGGAATTGAAATTATAGAGCGTGTCGCAATTCCTGAAGATTTAATACCTAACGATGCGCGCGTAGAAATCGAAGCCAAAAAAGCTGCTGGCTATTTTACTACGGGCGAAGTTCTTGATGATACAGGTTTATCAGAAATTAAAGGACGCTCATTAGAGTGCTGAGTCGAAAGTGCTGAGTGCTGAGTATAGTTAGGAGTTAGGAGTTAGGAGTTAGGAGTTATTACTCAACACTCAGAACTCAGCACTCAGCACTCAATACTCAGAACTCGACACTCAGAACTCAACACTCAGCACTCAGCACTCAGCACTTTCCACTTTTAATAAAAATATGAATGATTTAGTTACGTATTTACGAAGTCCTGTTGCTATTCGCTCGCGTTGTAGGCAGCTTTTTCAAAATGCGGTTGCTGGTAATTCCCGTTATTTTGATTGTGATTTGGCGCCACTACCAAGTGCTGCTGATTATGTTATTGATGTAATACGGTCAGAGTATCCTAATTTACAGATACCGTTTCATAGTCGCTGGCGCCATTTTGAGGTAGGTGGAATTACGCGCTTAGAGCAGTTGGATAGTTTGCTCGCAAAATCACCACACTCCAAGGCAATAGCTAAGTTTGATTTGGCAATTATTAGTGTATTGCTTGATGCAGGCGCCGGAAGTAATTGGTATTATTGCGAACCTGTAACTAATATGGGTTTTAAACGCTCTGAAGGTCTAGCAGTCGCTAGTTTCCAAATGTTTTGTCAGGGTGCATTCTCCAGTGATAAAACTAGTAAAATGCGTGTTGATGCTCAAAAATTACAAGATTTTACCGAAGCTGATTTAGTACAAGGGTTTCAAATACGTCCTGATAACCCACTTGTTGGTGTAACGGGGAGATTACAGTTACTACAGAAACTAGGCAAAGTCTTAACTGCACTACCTGAGTATTTTGGTGAAAATCCCCGTCCTGGAAATTTGGTTAATTACTTAGTTGGCAAAGTTAATAATAATCAGTTAGAAGCAGCAACCGTTTTTGATGCTGTACTTTCAAGCTTGAGTGAAATTTGGTCGGGGCGCCAGTCAATTGACGGAGTAAACTTAGGAGATGTATGGCGCCATCCTGATGTTGCAGATGATGGTTTCGTGCCATTCCACAAACTGTCACAATGGCTTACTTATTCTTTGCTCGAACCGCTACAAGAACTTGGTATCCAAATTACTGGTTTAGACCAACTAACAGGACTACCTGAATACCGCAACGGAGGATTGTGTGTTGATTTAGAGTTATTACGTCCCAAAAACTCAGATATATTAACCACTTCCCATTCGGTTGAATCTCCAGTTATCGTAGAATGGCGCGCTTTAACGGTAATGCTATTAGATGAAATAGCAGCTTGCGTTAGAGAAAAATTAAGCATGAGTACTGAAGAACTACCACTTGTAAAAATTCTTCAAGGTGGAACTTGGACGGCAGGGCGAAAAATAGCTGCTGAAAAAAGAGCAGATGGTGTCCCCCCAATTCAAATTCTTAGCGACGGTACAGTATTCTAGACGCGACATGTCTCGTCTCTACAACTCCTCACTCCTCACTCCTAACTCCTAACTCCTAACTATAAATATGGGAAATCAAGTTACGGTCATAAATCATCCTTTGATTCAGCATAAACTGACTTTGATGCGGAGAGCAGAAACAAGCACAGTTAAGTTTCGCACTCTGTTAAAGGAAATTAGTTTGTTACTTGCTTACGAGGTAACACGCGATTTACCTTTGAAAACTGAATTAATTCAAACACCTATTGCTCAAATGCAGGCGCCTGTACTTGCACCCGATAAAAAGCTGGTTATAGTAGCTATTCAGCGTGCAGGACAAGGTATTTTAGATGGGATGTTAGAGTTAATTCCTTCTGCACGAGTTGGACATATTGGTCTATACCGTGACCCAAAAAGTTTAATTCCCGTTGAATATTACTTCAAAGTTCCTCATGATATCGATAAGCGCGATGTTTTAATCGTAGACCCAATGTTGGCTACTGGAAATTCTGCCATTGCTGCTGTTGAACGACTAAAATCTACAAATCCTCTTTCTATTAAGTTTGTTTGCTTACTTGCGGCGCCGGAAGGGCTTGAACATTTCTGTTCGATACATCCTGATATACCCGTATACACAGCTTCAATTGACGACAAACTTGATGAACTCGGTTATATCATACCTGGGTTAGGAGATGCAGGAGATAGATTATTCGGGACAAAGTGATATCACACCTCTTTCTGTCTCTTGTGCCATATATGTTTAATATGTATATCTTGTGGGGTGGAGAGAACTTGCCAGGAGATTATTCTTCTGGCAAAGTTCGGGGCATCCTTGCCCGCCCTTTATTATTGGGGATATTTGGAAATTTTTTATTTGGAAGTGTTTTTGATAGAAGTAAATGGGACTATGCTCTCATCAAAAGAGAGATGTTACACAATATTTATGTTTCGATAAGAAAAATAATTATCCGAATCAATAAATAGACTTGAAATAATTTAACATTAAAGATATAAATAGAATTATTGGAAGTAATATGTTTGCATTTTACTTATAATTTATTATAGATTAAGTAAAATAATTTAATCAATATAAACGTCACATTTTGTTCATTTTTATATTATATATAGAGAGTGCTGCAACTGTATTGGATTATCATGGAACCGACGATTGGACAATTAGAAAGAGAAATTTCAAACCGTATCCGTTCATTATATAATGCGAAACTTGGACAGCGAATAGGCAGGATTATCTGTCATTTTTTTGATACCCAATTAGCGATTACAATTGAGAATTCTGTTACATTAGCCGAACAAACAATTCTACGTTCTGGAAATAAAATATTGGCAGAAAAAATACGGTTAGATTTAGATAAAATAATTAAACCTCTTATTCAAGAAACAATTGAAGAGGTTATTAATAAACCTGTTATTGAATTAATGAGCTATACGAGTGTAACGTCTGGACGTACTGCAATTATTGTTATTTTAGAACAGCTACCAGTAGTTCGTAACCCTCGTGCAATTCCTAAAACCAATTAATCAGGAATTACCACCCGACACATGTAGAGACACCATATGTAGAGACGTTACATGTAACGTCTCCACTATCCTGTATTAGGAGCTTCAATACTTTGATAAGCAATATTAACAAGTACACTGATATAAAAAATCAAACGTACTATAAAATAACTATTTAATTTGAAGTTAATTACAAATGCCTGTTTACCCATAAATACACACTCAAGAGCTATACGTACCAAACAGAGCAGGGTTATGTCAATTTTCAAACGTATGAAACAACGTTATGACCCTGCCAGCAAGATGTACGAGGCTAGCTTCAAGCGGTTTACTACGGCTTGATACAAACAGGCTCGTTTATTGTTTACTAGGTGGAGCGTCTGCGCTATCCGGGACTAGACGGCGCCAAGCTAGTTAACAACACATTGGGAATATTAGCATAAATTATATTCACGTGCGAATGAATTTCAGAATTACTAGATATTTTTACCTGCACTGTTACGTTCGTATGGCACACCTAGCGCAGCAGGAGGTGTAGATTTTCCCATACCACCGATAAGAGCAATCATTGCCACTGCGTAAGGTAGCATCGTTAAAAATTGATATGGAATATTTACACCTAACGCTTGTATCCTTAACTGTAAAGCTTCTGTGGCGCCAAACAACAAGCAAGCCAAAGCACTACCAATAGGATGCCATCTACCAAATATTAACGATGCGATAGCAATAAATCCTTTACCCGCACTCATTCCTTCAGTGAAGTAATTAATTTGTACTAAAGCTAAATAGGCGCCACCGCAACCAACGAGACATCCACCTGTAACGACAGCAACATAGCGAACTAAAGTAACCGAAATTCCTGCTGTATCAGCAGAGGACGGATATTCTCCGACTGCGCGTAAGTTCAAACCAGGATTTGTGTAAAACAAAAAATATGTAGTTAGAGCAATAATCAAAAACAGTAGATATACAAGAATATCCTGCTCGAATAAAATACCAATTATCGGAATATTCGCGAGAATAGGAATCTTTATTGCGGGTACTAATGGTAAACGCTGTGTACTACCACTAAATATGAGGCGCCCTAAAAACGAAGTCAACCCACCTGCAACTAAATTAATAGCTAGTCCCGATACCAGTTGGTTAACTCGTAAAGTCACACATAAAAACGCATGAACTAATCCAACGAACCCACCAGCTATCAAAGCAGCGCAAATACCCACCACTACATTACCACTATAAAAAGTCGCAGCCGCAGAAGTAAAGGCGCCTGTTAGTAGCATTCCTTCTAAACCGATATTTAAAACACCCGAACGTTCAGAAAAAAGACCACCCATCGCAGCATAAGCAAGGGGAACCGAAAGACGCAGGGTAGATGCCAGAAAATCAGTTAGGAAATCATTGTTCATGTCGCAGTTTCGGTTCTAATGCCAAAGCAATTGCAATAAATAATACCGTTAATCCTTGAATAGCATATATTACAGTCACAGGCGCAGAGGCACTACGCTGCATTACATTGGCGCCACTTCGTAATGCACCAAAAAACAACGAATTTAGTACTAATCCTAGTACACTACCGCGACTTAAAAAAGCAATCGCAATCGCATCAAAACCATAACCGGGTGAGACTTGTTCAAACAAACGATATTTTAAACCCATCACTTCCGAGGCGCCAGCTAATCCTGCAAATCCACCACTAGCAGCCATAACTAACATAATTGTACGCTGTACTGAAATACCCGCATAGTTAGAAGCTTTCTGATTTAAGCCAACTGCTGTAATTTGATAACCTAATGTAGAACGCTTAATAATTATATACACAATGAGTGCCGCAATTAATGCGAGCAATATACCCCCATGAGCCAAACTTCCTGGTATAATGATAGGTAACTGTGCGGATTTGGCTATCAGTGGTGAATACGGACTAGGTGCATTAGCTTCCTTCAACGGATTTTGCACCAAATAACTAATCAAATCAATTGCAATATAATTAAGCAGCAAAGTCGTGATAACTTCATTAATACCACGCACTGCTTTAAGATAACCGGGAATAAAACCCCAAACGGCGCCAAAAATGAATCCAGCTAGTATTGCTAACGGTACATGAATAAATGCTGGTGCCTGTACATATAAACCTACCAAAGCACTACCCAAGGCGCCAAAATATATCTGTCCTTCCCCACCTATATTAAATTGTCCTGCTTTCAATGCTAGTAAAACCCCAGTACTAGCAAATAATAGTGGCGCCATTTTAGTAAGAGTATTACCAAAGCCAAAATAAGTGGATAATGATTCAGTAAATAATGCCGTATAAGCTGTGATAGGATTGGCGCCTGCAATAAGAATAAGAACGGCGCCGACTATTAGTGCAGAAACAATAGCAAGAATCGGTGAGATAATAGGAAAGATACGGTTATTGTTCATTATGTGTAAAATGTCATTCTGAACGCAGTGAAGAATCTATATAATCTAAAATAATATTAATAATTATCAAATACTTACACGCTCAACAAATATTAGTTATAGACGAACTGCAAAGGACGCTGCATAGCGCAAAGTAATAAATTTTGATACGCAATATTTTAGCCAAAATCTAAAAACATCGCATTTCCTTTTTGAGCAGCATCTTGATAATATTTTAAAATCTTATCATATATATCATTTAAAAAATAATCATAATTTTCTTTTTCTAAACCATTAAACCTTAATCTTTCTCTCATATGGTCATAGGAAAAATCTGATAATGCTTGAGCAATTTCTTGAACCTCTTTATCAGTGAAGTAGATTAAACCAAAATCACTTCCATCGTACCCTAAACTCTTTGCTCCGAAAATAGCATTAATCAATGGCAAACCATCATTTGAATTTTTGCCAATCAAAAACGGTATCTTAACATCAAATTCATAACCTGTGAGTAGAAAGTGAATAAATTTCCATATTTTATCAATATCTAAATAAAATTCTTTTCCCTCATTTTTAATTAAATATATATCTTCTTTAATTTTCTCAAATTCTTGAGGTTTATCTGTTTTTAATTTCTCTAATGTATCTGTATAATAATTTGTTGCTTCATTAAACCATTCAACATCACCTACATCATCTTGATTAATTGTAAATTCTTCCCAAAATAATGAGTCTGGTAAGTATTTAGCATCTAAAAACAATTCAGTAAAATCAGGAAACTCTTTAAGTCTATTTAATAGATAGGGGGATACTTGTTTAAACTCTAACGTAATGCCCATAGTTTATTTTTCTACCCCTCCCATAAGTAAACCTATTTTTTCAACAGTCGCATTCGCTGCATCTAATATATCAACAAACTCACCTTTGTACATTACAGCAATTCTGTCACTCATCGCCATTACTTCTTCTAACTCGGTTGAAATATATAAAATTGCTGCTCCTCGTTCTCTTTGTGCGAGTAACCTTTGCTGTACTGCTTCAATGGCGCCAATATCTAACCCGCGCGTTGGTTGCATTGCTATAATTAACTTTGGTTCTCCAGCTAATTCGCGCGCGAGGATGATTTTTTGTTGGTTGCCACCAGAAAGCTGACTCACTTTAACATTAACATCAGGCGCCCGAATATCAAACTCTTCCATTGCAGATACTGCATTACTTTTAATAACTTCTTGCTGCAATAAACCACGACGAGAAAATGGTGGATTTTTAAAAGCTTTTAATATTAAGTTTTGAGCAATATTGAACTGTAATATTAAACCAGTTTTCTGCCTATCCTCTGGAATATACCCTATTGTAACTCCTGTTTGAGCAAGAGCTTCTGCTAACTCTCGCTGTCCATTACCATCAACACCAGCAATACCTAATATTTCTCCTGCGTGCAGTTCAAAAGAAATATTTTTAACTACCATAACACCTCTATTATCTTTGACTTGTAAATCTTTTACTGATAATACAATTTCACCTGAAGCAACAGGTTTTTTGTTAAGATGTAAACTAACTTGGCGCCCAACCATTAATTCAGCAAGTTGTTGTGATGTTGTTTGCTGCGTCGTCGTTGTTGTTGCTACTACCTTTCCTCTTCGTAGCACGGTTACAGCGTCACATAAATTAATTACTTCTTCTAATTTGTGACTGATAAATATAATAGTATGTCCATTCGCTGCAAGTTGACGAAGAATAGTAATTAATGATTTGACTTCTAATGGTGTTAGAACTGCTGTAGGTTCATCAAGAATCAATAATTTGGCTTGACGGTATAAAACTTTTAGTATTTCTACACGTTGCTGCATTCCTACAGATAAATCTTCAACTTTGGCAGTAGGGTCAATTTCTAAATTATATGCTTGAGATAAAGCTTTGATTTCGGCTTGCTTTTGACGTAGATTTAAATTAATATTTTTACCAGTACCAAGAATTATATTTTCTGTAACAGTTAATTGTGGTACAAGCATAAAATGCTGGTAAATCATGCCAATACCTAACTTTATTGCATCCGCAGATGAGTTAATTGTAATTAATTGTTCTTGTAAATATATTTGTCCTGTATCTGGTTGGTATAATCCACTGATAATATTCATTAAAGTAGACTTTCCGGCGCCATTCTCTCCAAGAATAGCGTGAATACTTCCCGACTCAACACATAAATTAACATTATCATTAGCTATAAAGGCGCCAAATTGTTTAGTAATATTCTCTAATCGTAAATATGCCATAACAAACTCTTGTGGAACAGGCATCCCTGCCTGTTCTATAAAGTAATTTTTTTATCTATTATCTGTTGCTTAACATTCAAAACCTGTTTTTGCACTGCTTGCGGAACAGCATCGCTAAATTTACCTAAAGTCAAAATATCAGGTCTTTCTAAACCCAGCTTATAAACTTCTCCTTTAAGCTCTTTCTTCTGTGCCAACTCTGCTAAATATGTAATTGCCACATCAAGATGTTTAACTGCACTAGTTAAAACAGCTTTGGGTGCTATATCTAATTGGTCATTTGTATTACCAAACGCATAAATTCCTTTATCGCTTGCGGTTTGTAGTACAGTAGCAGAAGCACTATCTAACCATTGATAGATGACATCGGCGCCTGTTGATATTAAAGCAAGTGTAGCTTCTTTAGCTTTTGCGACATCGTTCCAGTCACCTGTAAAAGTTGAAGTTATTTTAATATCTTTTTTAACAGACTTGGCGCCTAACTCAAACCCGCGTAATTCTTCTTGGGTTGCTTGAAATTCTTGTCCAGCGATATAAGCTAGTTTATTCGATTTTGTCATAGTAGCGGCAATGATTCCGCATAGGTAACTTGCTTGCAAATGGTCTATTCTGAGAGATGCAATATTGGCGCCTTTTACATTACCATTAACACCAATAAAGAATGTATTGGCAAACTGGGGTGCTATTTGTTGAATGGCAGCGTCAAATTGTCCACCGTGGGCAATAACTACATTATAACCACGACGGGCAAAGTCTGATAGTACCTCAGTTTGGTCAGCTTGGGAAACTTTTTCAACGTGTGCGGTTTCTACTCCTAACTTTTGTTTTGCTAGTTGTACTCCTTCATATCCAGATTGGTTCCAAGCTTTATCGGATATAACTCCAGGAAGTGCGATGGCTATTTTAAAGTTACCAGTGTTAGTTGTGGTTTGGTTATTGCTGCACGCTACAGGAATAAGAGAACCACAAACTATGGCTGAGGTGTATACAATAAATTTACGTCTGTTGAAATTTGTACTCATCTAGAAGCCTCTGCTATATATTGTTGAATTCTAACTGGTGACTGAAGACAGTTTTACAATTGGTTGCAAAAATGAAGTAATACATTTAACTATATATAGTCGGCGCCGAGCAATGAATAACAGAAAAGAACTTTTACGAGTAATCCTTGCTGTAGCTATCATTATTGTGGGAATAACCCACTTTACTGCTGTGGAACCATACGCAAGAATAGTTCCACCTCAACTACCGAACCCAGATTTTTGGGTGTACCTCAGTGGTTTTTTTGAAATTCTTGGTGGAATTGGTTTACTTGTACCACCTGTTAGTCAAGCGGCAGCATGGGGTTTATTTGCACTATTCATTGCTGTATATCCAGCGAATATCAATATGGCAATTAACCATATTAAGATTAATGAATTTATTCCAACGGGTAATTGGTTTCATGCGATTAGACTGCCACTGCAATTTGTCTTATTTGCTTGGGCACTATGGTATACTAAGTCCTCGGAGACAAGCGAAAAACAAGCATCGATTATTCCTAAGCGGTTCCTCCCTAAATCAGTAGAAGCTGAAATGTAATTTCCTCTGTGGACTCTGTGTCTCTGTGGTAATAATAATATATTTTTTTTACCACAGAGACGCAGAGAGCGCAGAGAAGAGGAGATTCAAGTTATAAAATTATTTAAAGCTATGGCGCCATCAAAAACTGTACAGCAAATTAAAGCAGAATTAATAACACCCGAAAACTTCAGTGACTACGGGCAAGTTATTTTTGCGAGTAAAGATGGTAAAAGCTTTGATAGTGAAGATGCACAATTAGTTTTAGATAAAGGTATACCGCGTTTTTATATCATGCGTTTAACAAAGCGAGGTAATAAATTTTACAATATTACTCGTCATGGTCAATGTACACAGTGTTTAGGTTCTTTGGAAGGAAAAGACTGGTTAATTGCTGTATGTCCAGCTAATAACAGCGTGAATGAACCAGATTTAGATAAGATGAAAGCATTTAAAATTCCAGGAAATTGTTTTATCAAGTTGAATGTGGGAACTTGGCACGCAGGGCCATACTTTGAGCATGATAGTGTAGATTTTTATAATTTAGAATTGAGCGATACGAATATTGTTGACCATTACACCCATAGCTTTCTCAAGAGTCATCAAGTTGAGTTTGAGATAGTTTAGCTTGGGTATGTACGGCAAACTGGCAAACAAATTAATGATTCAAGTGACTTAATTAAAGCTAGGATTAATAAACGTAGCATTTGTAAGTAAGTGTTACGAACTGTTCAGTTTGCATAATTAGGCACTTATTATAATGGTAAATTTGAATTTTAAGAGCCGCTTATTTATCCTGTTTACAAGACTATCATCTTTTATTAGGCGCCTTTTACTAGTAATTTTACTGTCGTTAGTAAGTATTTTTTGTTATCCATCGTTGAGTTTAGCGCAACCAAGTTCGACTCAACCAGTAGAAATTGATTTATTTGTGCAAGGTTTGAGCGTTAAAAATCCGAAAGCTTTTCTAGAACAAGGGTTAAAACCGGGTACTCAAACTAACATTACACTAAAAAATCAACCTGAAGGTAAGCTCAATATAAAATCAGTCAAACAAATACCGATAACTATTTCTGTACCGCAACCGGATGGTTCGGTGAGGGAGTTACCTGACCCGAAGGAAAATTTTAGGATGGATATATTAATTACTTTGACAGGTCAAGCGAATGTTCAGGATAAAGGATTATATTTGGGTAAAAGTCGATTAAAGATAGGTACACCAGCTGAAATCGAAGGTTTTAATTATTTCACGAGAGCAACCGTAATTGATGTGCGGTCATAAAAATACGTATTATGTAGAGACGTGACATGTCACGTCTCTAGAATATAACCGTTTTATATACGAAAAACAGGAGCATCAGGATTTTTAGGATTTGGAATTAAACGATGATTTTTACAATCCACAAGTAAATCCAAACCTTCCAACACGGTTTGACCGATTAATACGTCATCTCCGGTAACTAATGCAGCTTCTGTTGTTTCTCGTCCTTCTATTTCGATAAGAATAGCTCCAGTTATTCCAACCATTTCTTGTCTTCCGTCTGCATACGTTGCTAATTGCTGACGACGAATTCGCAAACCGAGTTTTTGTACTATTTGCATTGGAATGACACTGCGTACTGCACCTGTGTCTATCAGCGCTTCTGTTTCGTAGTAACGTAACTGGTTAGGATTAAGTAATCCACGACTTACTAGTTCTTCATCAATTACGTTGGTTAGCTTAACCCTAACTTTAATTTTTCCTATTTCTTGACTTTGCCGATTTTCTATTCTATTGAAGTCTAACATTTTATTGTATCCTTTTTTGTTCAGTGAGAAACCGGGTTTCTGTGTGTGCTAGTGATGATTGTTGTGTTCAGTGTGGAAGAAACCCGGTTTCTTTGGGATATGAAGTCTAATGCTAGTTGCTCTATTGTTTGGATATCATAATTTAGGGGAAGATGTAAGAAGAGTGTTAGACAGGCGCCTTCTTTAATTTTATCAAGTTTGGTGCTAGGTCGAACAAAAATATCGAGTTGTTCGAGTTGGATGATTAACCCAACAATACAACCTTCTAATATACCGCAATGTTTTTCTAATTCTTGTGGGTTTGAGTTTGTGACTGTGATTTCGAGAAAGGTGTTATATTCTTGCTGTAAATTTACTGGTTCAAATAATGATGACCAATTAATTTTATCAGCATTGGTTAGTTCGGCGCCTCTTTGAATTTCTGAGCGTAGTATTTGTGATGTGGAACGTGTGATATTACGTGCGGTATTTTGGCAAGGTTCAATAGATGTAATTATTGGTAACCAGTCACGAGGTAATTGTACTTCATATTGGCGCCCTGCTTCTGTAAGGGAAATAGGTTGTTTCCAGTCGTGCTGGTTTAATATTTGGAAGAAGTGAGTAAATAGTAATTCAACACTTTGAGAACTGTGATTGTAACAAGTGCAACTCCAAGCTGCTAGTATAACCCACGAAAAACCACCGAGAAAACCCCAAGCATTTCCATAAATACAGCGTGATTTTGCCCAAGCTCTTACTGCTCTTAATAATGTTTTGAATAAATCAAATGATACATATTTAGAGACAGTATCTATAATTAAATCAGCTTCCCAGCAACCAATAATAGCTTTGAGACTTGCTGCGTCTATTCTATGTTCAATCGAGTACGCTGTGCTTTCGTAACGCGCGTATAATAAATCTATAGAGATTGTCTCAATTTTTAAGCGTAATACAGAAACACGCGCGTCAAGCACGACTTGACAAGATTCGCATAATTCTTCTAGGTGTTGCTGTACGTTGTGAAGAAATGTTTCCCCAACTATATAACTGGGTATTACGCAAACTATATCTATATCGCTTTGGGGAGTTTGGACACCTAAACGCGCGGAACCGAGTAAATGTATGGTTGGTGTAGTACCCAAACATTCTGCACATGCTTGTTTAATGATGTCTATTATAGTTTGACGCTGTATTTGCTGTGTTTGGGTTAGTTCGGGTTGTAGGTGGTTGATTATTTTTTGTAATTCGTTTTTTCCTCCCAAAGGTATAATGTGTCTAATTTCAAACGGTTTATCTCCTCGACGACTAATTAAAGCTACTGAATTAACTGTAAAACTAACTGGGCGCCATTGAGGTAACATAGAATGTGCGGTTTCTAGGTTAGGAAATTGTCCGACACTTAGATGCGGTGTAAAACCAGTTCCAGATTTTTTGCTTTGTTCATCGCATTGTGGAAATAGATTTTGTAAAACAGTTTGCAATTCATGTAGAGACGCGACATGTCGCGTCTCATGTCGTGTCTGTTCAACAACAGGACGTAACCAAGCAGTACAGTTTTTACGATGGGTAAATGTGCCATACTCGGTTAGTGTAACTGTGAATGGTTCTAACTTTGATAGTGCAGGTGAGATTATTTTTATAGCTTCGTCAAAGTAAGATTCTGGTAAAAAGCCATATATTAGAGTAATATGTGGCATCCACCGTTCAAACCTGGCATCATATTTTTGGCGTATTTCCTGAATAGCAGGTAAAACGTTATCTGGTGGAATTATGACAATAGCGCTTTGATAAATTGGACTAACTGTGGTTAAATTAGGGGAAAAGTGAAAGACTGCACGCACTCCAAAATGGTCGGATGGATACAGTCCTTTTGTCGCATTTATTGGTGTGCAAGCAAATAGGTCTATTGATTGTGGAATGTAATGACCTCGTAGTAAAATTCTGTCTAATCTTCCAGGTTTACCAGAAAGACTTAATAATGCAGCTAAAGAATTACGGTCTGGGTCAAAAGTGTAACCTGCTTCATAAGGATGTAGTTTGTGCCAAACGTCTGTAAAACCAGCGTTTGTTAAAATTTCTTCTTGTTCGTTACCTCGCATATTAAAGTCACCCACAATTAAGCTGTCTCCAGATTGATTTTGTAGGTATGCAAGTAATATTGAAAGCTGATGCGCGCGTTTTTCTACAGCGTTTTCTGCACGACTACTAGTTAAATGTACTACTGCTACATGTAATAATTTATTGTTGATTTGCCATGTTCCTACTAGTACATGTTTGGCGCCAAAAAATTTATGTTCTACTAATGTAAACGGAAAGCGTGATATTAGTAAGTTGCCGTAGGGTTTTATTGTATCCCCGTCGTGTATGTCAGAGATAAAATAATTACGTATCCAGTTTTGCGATAGTAGGGATTCAACGAATTGTGGTGTTGCTTCTTGAATGGCAATAATATCTGCTTCGCATTGACGCAATTGTTGAAAAATCGCTGGTAATCGTTTTTCGGTTTGGATTTTCTCCGTTTCGTACAGGTTAAAAAGTACGTTGAAAGTTGCAACTGTAAGCTTGTCTGTTTTTATATTTTGTGATACTTCACTATTTTTCCATTCTTGGGTATCATATTTATAAACAGGTCTAACGTTAAATATTGGCGCCTCAATATCTATTTCTGTTTGTGTAGCATTACTTTTCCAGGCAGCAGGAGGTAACTGTCCGGTTGATATCAAGTCTATGTGCTTTTCCCTGTCCCAAACAGTAATATCTCCACAGCGAATGTAACGGATGCGGTGCATGGGGATATCTCCGTCTGTTGCCCATTGGGCTAATGGTTTTTCTCGTATTCCGCCGGATATGCGTTCTGTGTAATATGCCATGAATGCGCTTCGATTAAGGCGTTCGTCCCAAATGATGCGATTATATATTTCATTTATGGGCGCCATTTTTTGTTTTTCTGGTTTTGACATAATTTTATTTTTTATAAGTAGGGTGGGCACTGCCCACCATACAATTTACTTCATGCGCTTCGGTGATGTTGGGTACTTCTAGGCGGTTTCTCATTTTGTACAGAACTTTTTCTGGTACTTTGGCTGTGCGTTTTTTGTTTCTTTCTATTAATGTGTCCCAAGGCGCCTCTAAATAGACGATGCGTATTTTGGCTTGGTAGTTGGCAAATTGGCGAATTAAGATTCCGCGTAATTGACTACTCAGGTTTGTTGCATTCCAAACAAATGATTCTCCGTTTCGTAGATATTGCTTGGCTAGTATTTTTGCTGCGTTTGCGACTTCTCCTTGGTTTTCGTCTGGGTCAATATCCATTGTTTGACGCAGTTTATCGAGGGAGATTACTGGAAAGGAGGGAAGATTTTCTTGTATCCAACTATCTTTACCTGAAGCTGGCAGTCCTGACATTATGACAACTTCCATGCGTGTATCATCGTAAGCTTCATAGTCTGGGTTGCCTTGTCTTGAATGGAAGTAAACAAACCGACTATGGGAATTAGCAAATTGTCGGGGTTGGTCGAAGCACTTATTTTCAATAGCGTATTCACGGAAAAACTCTATACGTTCTAGTAACTGCGCTTGGTCATTACAATAACGTCCACGTACATCTGCTTCTGCCAATAGCGCTAACATGTCGCACCTGACAATTTGACTCGTTTTAATTACCGACCGTTCAGGATTTGGTTTATCCCAAAACCACAGAGGTAAGCTGCCATATTTAACCAAAGCAACTATAGCTTCGCGTTCTTTAAAGGGTACATTCATATCCCAAAGTATTTGCTGTGCCATTTTTGCACCTTGGAGTACATGACCTTTTGAAGAAATGGCGCCCGAAATTTCATCAATTTGAGTAGCAGCAGGTTTTGCAACATCATGAAGTAATGCAGCAGCAAATAATATAGAACGTGAATGTAGTGGTAACTGGCGCCATTGAGGTAATGCAACCAATGCCTCACACACTAATTTTGTATGTACAAGTACATTACCTTCAGCATGATAACGCGGGTCTTGAGGACAATTTGCAAGCGCGCGTAACCAATCAAATTCCGATTCGAGCGCTGTCCAATTTATTGACCAGTTTGTTTCATTGGGGCAATAAGGAAAACTCATACCTCTATCCTCCGACTCTGTGATCTCTCTGTTTATGTGGTAAATAAAAGTACATAATGTTTGGTTTTGATCCCCCCAACCCCCCTTAATAAGGGGGGCTAAAACTTCTCTTAAAGTCCCCCTTATTAAGGGGGATTTAGGGGGATTATTAACCTGCAAACAAATCGACACCCGCGCGCAATATATTAGATATAATTGGGCGATTTAACCAATGTCCATCAGACTGTTGGATAGTAGTTAAAAAGCTAGAGCGCACGTATTTATAACGAGATTGAACCGTATTATCAGGTTCAACCTTGATATACAAACCTTCCATAACATCGCTTCGGTCAGTTTGTTTTAACGAACGTTCAACATCAAGTCCTTGTTCTAGACAAATTTGTTCAAAGCGTTTTAAATGCTCAGGTGTTTGGTAGTGTGATTTCCTTAGTAATTGAATTAATTGTTTATACGATTCAAGTTTGCCTGTAAATAATATCGGTACAGATACCAATGGCAACTCAGCTAATAGCTGTTGACGAGTTGCCGTACTTAGAAACACTTGGTTTTCCAAGTCCAGCACATCATATTCGAGAAAGTAATGGGATAAAGCGTCGTAGAAAACCGTGTGCTTGGCATATAACCATTCTCCATAGAGAATATAGCGACTTCCTAATACTGAATAAAAAGCTACTGCATGGGTATTTGCCCACTGTTTGAATAAGTTGAAGTGCTTTTCACGGGCGCCACCAGTTAAATAATGACCCCGACTTTGCAATTTAATTTCACCATTTGGACTAAAACTAATCGCGGCATTGGCGCCGTCAACTTTTTCTTCGACAACCACATATTTATTTTTAATCGCCTCAAAAGGGATGCTATCTAGGTCTTCATCCCCAGGCTGCAACCGCGAACCCTGTATATGATGGGTACGCGGATATTTATAGATTTGTTCCATATGCTTTTACTACCTTGGCATCTACAATCAAGTTATTTAATAGCGAATAGAAACGATTTGACAACCCACCAATTGAGGTTAGCTTGCCATAATTCGCCGTTGTTGAACATTTTGATTGAGACGAGGGACTACATACGTTTGTACCTTTTTTTAATCCAAGGGTCGTATTTATATAATACATGTACTCCACTAACTCTGGCAACGATTCTGGAAATGGTTTGAATAAATTTTTTAAGATGCTGCGTGGGATGTAACAAGAGGTGCCGATAATCGTTTTAGTATAAATGTTACGTGTGTAGAGACGTTACATGTAACGTCTCTACCGGGAGGGGTAATCAACCGAACAATAAACCCGATTTTCTATTATAATTATTTATTAAGAGATTCTAAGTATTTTAGAATGCGTTGATTTTCTAATGTCAGTTCTCTAATATCTGCTGATAAATCCCTAGTATCTGCTACGGTACTATCAATTCGTCTCTGATTATCAATCATTTGACGTTGCATGTTAACTATTTGTCTTTGCATTTCATCCACCCTTGGTATAATGGTATTAGCCAAATCTGTCAAAGCTTGAATAGACTTAGCGTTAGATTGAATTAGCTCATGAGATTGCTCGTTCAAAGCTTGAATTGATTTAGCATTAGATTCAATAAGTTTTTCAAGACGTTCTATGTCACTCATATTTTTATTTAACTCTATAATATAATATTATGCCAATACATTATATTTTAGGCAAGCGTA
Organism: Calothrix sp. PCC 7716; assembly: GCF_019977735.1. Lineage (GTDB taxonomy): Bacteria > Cyanobacteriota > Cyanobacteriia > Cyanobacteriales > Nostocaceae > Dulcicalothrix. Next base: position 11,320,819 of record NZ_AP025018.1, read on the forward strand.
ATCAAAAAAATACATAAAATTAAGTGTGTTTTTGTAATAATTATAGGATATTTTTAAATATTACTTTTTAAGACATGATTATTTGATTAACAAGATGTTTAATTAACTAACTGCGCTAGTTTGCAAACAATAAAGGAAGGATTAACACAAATTATATAGGTTTTATATGTCAGGAAATATAACAAAACGGTTGAGTACGAAACGCGAATTATTACAGCGCATCGAAGCGTTGGAATTTAAGCAAAGGCTGTTTCCAGCTTTGAGCGGACAAATTGATGCACTTGTACAATCTTTAGAGGATGTTAACCCGACTGACAACCCACTATCACCAAACCATCATAATTTACTATCGGGTAGTTGGGATTTGATATACGCATCGCGAGGTACAGTTGTAACGCGGTCTTTTGCTTCAATTCCAGATTTTATTGAACGCGAAATCAAAATTAATCGTATTTGGCAAACATTGGTTATAAGTGAGAACGAGAACATTTCTACAATCAATAGTGCAGAAATTGTGTTGCCTTTACTGGGAAGATGGCAAATAGAAGCAGAAGGTTACTGGAAATCTGAAAGTGATGCCAAAACTGCAACCATTCGCTTTAGTGTATTTTCGACGCGCGCTATAAATCCTTTTAATATATCTTGGACACCTGAACTTAAAATTCCTGTTTTCGAGTTTCTTAGGAATGAGGCAATATGGATAACGTCTTATTTAGATGATGACCTGCGAGTAGGACGTGGAGCAACTGGAAATCGTTTTGTGTTTTCACGTAATGTGTAACACTAATAAAGAAATTTAGGCTATCCAAAATGTCACCTGTTTGGATAGTCGTCATAGAGTCCTTCGTCTTCTAGCACGTAACCGTTTGAAAATGCATCATGCCTACGAGTTGGTAAATTTAAATCTATTGGGGAGTGCATATAATTAAGGAAATAAAATCCGCTCGATACGACGGTCAGGGATTAGCCACATAATTGCAACTAGAATGTATAATACACAGGCTAACCATGAGTTTACAAAGGCAAGTAAAATCGCTATAGCGTAAACAATCATTGATATTTTGCCTTTAAAGTCTTTACCTACTGCAATTGCGAGAGGTGAATCTTTACCGTGATGGAATATAAGCATTTGAGTTAAAATAAAATAGGCGCTTGCTGAGAATAATAGTACTATACCATAGAGTGCTACTGGCAAAGCGGCGAAGTTATTTTCACCCATCCAACCAGTTACGAAGGGAACTAAAGATAGCCAAAATAATAGATGCAGGTTTGCCCAAAGGATACGACCATTAACAAGTCGAACCACCTGCAAAAGGTGATGGTGGTTGTTCCAATAAATACCAATATAAATAAAACTAAGTACGTAGCTTAAAAATACCGGAATTAAAGGACGCAGTGCTGCTAAGTCATTACCATGTGGTACTTTAAGTTCCAGCACCATAATCGTGATAATAATAGCTATCACACCGTCGCTAAATGCTTCTAACCTTCCTTTGAGCATATGTATATGCTTTGTTAATTGTTTAGATAGTAAGCATTTTAGCTTAATTGTGTAGAGGTATAAAATTAATATAAAGTTAAAAATATTCTTGAAATATATTATTTGTTGGTAAAGGTACAGAAATATAGCGCGCAAATGTTAATCATATATAATGTGTGCTTGAAGTGAATTACATCTCTACATCAATCTTTCAAGTGCAGTCGATTTTAATGGTATGGCAAATGAAAGATTTATTAGTACTACTATCGCAGGTTTTACTTGGATGGCTTGTTTTTCAAATCGTTAGCATCAGTATATTTTTCATATCCCTGCGCTCGACCCATAGCACTTACAGTCACGAATTACCAAAAACTGCTGTTGTACTATCATTGCGGGGAGCAGACCCTTTTTTATCAAATGTTCTACGCGCGCTTCTACATCAAAATTATCCTGCATACGATTTAAAGATAGTTGTTGACAACATTACAGACCCAGCGTGGAATGTCGCTATAAATGTAATAACAGAGTTTGCCGCCAGCAACTGTTCTCTTAGCGTTTTAAAAAATCCCCTTTCTACATGTAGCCTCAAATGTAGTTCAATTGTTCAAGCTGTTTCTGAGCTAGATGCTTCATATCAAGTTGTAGTATTGGTTGATGCAGATGCAATGGTTTATACAAACTGGTTGCGTGATTTAGTCAGTCCTTTAAATAACCCAAAAGTAGGCGCCACAACAGGAAACCGCTGGTATTTACCCGATGGTATATACTGGGGTTCGCTAGTTAGATATGTATGGAACGTCTCCGCAGTTATTCAAATGGTTTTATATCAAATAGCTTGGGGTGGTTCACTAGCGATAAAAACCGAAGTCATTCATCAAACAAGATTGATAGATATTTGGAAACGCGCGTATGCAGACGACACACCACTGCGAAGCATATTGAAAAAACACGGTTGGCAAATTAAGTTTGTCCCTTCAGTAATGTTGTTAAACCGTGAAGAATGTAAACTACCTAATTTAGTACACTGGTTAAGGCGCCAGTTATTTTCATCACGGCTATATCACCCGTTTTGGTTTGCTGTGGTAGCTGATACTGTATTCACAATACTCATACCAAATATAGTCTTACTAATTGGCGTAGTAGCATTGATAACAACAGATTTCAGGACATTTATACTAGCCATGAGTTATTTTGCTGGCTATATGATAGTCTTAATCATTTTTATCTTGCTAATAGATAAACGCATCCGAAGTATAATTAGTAAACGCTGTGAAATATTACCGAAATCTTCACCCTTGACTGCATTTAAACTTTTAATAGCACTACCCTTAACTCAATGGATAAACGCAATAGCAATGGTAGCTTCACATTGGGCGCCGACCATTGACTGGCGTGGTGTGACATATAGAATAAAAGGACGCTGGAATATAAAGTTAATTGAATATCGCCCTTATCAAAGCAGCAAATCAAACAACAGCAAAATCTCTTTATAACACTCTCTTGTGGAGCGGGCATCCCACAAGAAACTCCATCCTTCAGCAAATTTTGGAAAAACTTCTCTTACTCTGTGTTCTCTGTGTCTCTGTGGTAAAATTTCAAGAACCAGTTTGTTACAAATAACGAAATAATTACTCTATATATAGCAGCAGTAAATCATTCGTAAAATTTATACGTTGTAGAGACCGAATATATCCGGTCTCTACATTTAGGCATTTTTTACAAATCATGTAAGACTGCTACATATGTTTAGCACAAGTCAAAAAATTAGACATCCTACCGCGCGCTCGCACACAGTACAATATAAAAACTAGGCGCATACTGGATTATCATGGGCAACACATTTGGACATCTGTTTTCTGTTACTACGTTTGGCGAGTCTCACGGTGGTGGAGTGGGAGTTGTAATTGATGGGTGTCCACCTAGGTTGGAAATTACCCCAGAAGAAATACAGTTTGAACTCGACAGGCGCCGTCCTGGGCAAAGTAAAATTGTCACACCGCGTAAAGAAGACGATACATGTGAGATTCTCTCAGGTGTGTTTGAAGGTAAAACACTGGGAACACCAATATCTATATTAGTACGCAACAAAAATACTCGTGCCCAAGACTATGACGAGATGTCGATGAAGTATCGCCCATCTCATGCTGATGCAACGTATGATGCAAAATATGGGTTTCGTAACTGGGAAGGTGGTGGACGTTCTAGCGCGCGCGAGACTATTGGTAGAGTAGCAGCAGGCGCCATTGCTAAAAAAATTCTACGTCAAGTTGCAGGTGTCGAAGTTATTGGTTACGTCAAACGCATCAAAGATTTAGAAGGTGTTGTAGACCCAGGAAAAGTTACACTCGAACAAGTAGAAAGTAACATCGTCCGCTGTCCCGATACCGAAGCAGCACAGCGCATGATAGATTTAATCGAAAAAATTCGCAACGACGGTAACTCAATAGGTGGTGTCGTCGAATGCGTCGCGCGTAACGTACCCAAAGGTTTAGGCGAACCAGTATTTGATAAACTCGAAGCGGATATTGCCAAAGGTGTAATGTCACTCCCTGCTAGCAAAGGATTTGAAATTGGTTCAGGATTTGGTGGAACATTATTAACAGGGTTTGAACATAACGACGAATTTTATATCGATGAAAACGGCAATACCCGCACCGTCACCAACCGTTCCGGTGGCATTCAAGGCGGTATTTCCAACGGTGAAAATATTCTTATAAATGTAGCATTTAAACCCACAGCCACCATCCGTAAAGAACAAAAAACCGTTACAAATGAAGGCGAAGAAACAACATTAGCAGGTAAAGGAAGACACGACCCCTGCGTATTACCGCGCGCGGTTCCAATGGTAGAAGCAATGGTAGCACTAGTACTATGCGACCACCTACTAAGACATCATGGTCAATGTAAACTACTCTAAATCTAACTCTTGTGGAGCGGGCATCCCTGCCCGCCCATAAAGCTAACGCTCTTTCATCACTCTGGCTAAAGTAAAATAACTGCATGTCAATTTTATTCGGAACTAAATGCTACATATCCCTTGAATTGATTCATAATATTTATTAGCTTTAAAAATCCAGTTTGTAGGCAGGGAATATTAAAAATAGTGAGCCAAGGCTTAATTAAATTGAAAAATCCATATGGTTGAATAATGAGACGTAAATTATTTAAAGTAGACTTCCACCCTCCACTAAAATCCCACCAATTATGTTGACTATAAATTGATGGTTCTGACTTGGAATATGACTGACCATCGGGAATTTCAGCATCAGCTTTGCTGTCTATTCCTCGCGCGGCGGCGTGCCAGCTAATCATCAAATAAACACAACAAACAACTGACCACCATCTTTCTATTTGTTCATAATTAGTTACTCGAAAATCTGCCCATCCTAATTCATTCTTAGCTTGTTTTAACCCATACTCAATCCAATTACGAAATCCATAAAGATTTCCAACTGTCTTTTTAATTTCACCTGGTAAATTACTAATTATATACCAGGTCGTGTTTTTTCGTTCTTTCAATATATCTTTAGTAATTTTCCAATATCTAATATCTTCGCTGTTCTCTTCACTATTTTGACAAATAATTTCCTGAATATAATAAATTTGTTCGTTTCCATTAGAAAATATTCGGTCAAATGTATGCCAGTCACTATATTCTACATTATCTGAATTTGACCAAGCTTGATGATTACTTCGTACTGCTAATACATATTTTAACTTAAATCCATCTAAAACTGTCCGGAATGGCTGACTTTCTCCGTATAAACAATCTGCTAAAACCACATCAAATTTAAATCCTAGATTTCGTAACTCTTCAATAATTTCTCCAGCTAGTTGTGGCTTAGTTTTATATACATCATTTTCTTGAAGTGTTGATAAGGGTTTGAAGATTTTAAAAATTAAAGGAAATACTATTGTTCCCCAAACTCCATAAGCATTAACTGAAACTAAGCCATTGTCTACTTTTCCCAGATTTCCAATGTATTGTCTCGATACATAATCCGTACTATCTCCTTTCTTCTTATCACCAGTTTCATCTATTACTAATATAAATGATTCCCCTTTTAACATTGATAACGTTAGAGATAATCTCCGATTTTCTAGATTTTTAATATCCTACGGTGATTCCGTTAAAAAATGATGTAAAGGCTGTTCATTATCTAATCCTACTATTTTTGCAATCGCTGGCAGAGATTTTCGTTTTATTTCCGACATCATTCCTACATGAAGGTATTTAAAACTTTCAAAACTTCTTACCTCCGGAAATATATCTTGATATGCAGCACAGTAATCATCAATGAAGCCAACAGTGGGGGCTGGTTGTCTCGGCATTACCATAGATTCACTCTAAAACCAAGTAATTTGTTCCTTATTATACTCTAGCTAGAGTGATGAAAGAGCGCTAATTACTTAAAAATCAATGTTCAGTTGAAAATCTGTCACATACTTTAAACTAGTATCTTAGTTGTTCGTAGTATCTTGCTACTTATAACAACGGTGGAAATCTACCATTCTAGGATTTAAACTGGGACTAACAACCTCAGTAAGTTTAGAGGTGCTGCAACATGGTACGACAAGTTACAGACATTGATGCCGCCGACTTGGTTATTTACCCAGAAACCGACGGTGAGCCAATGGCACAAAATACGCTACAGTTTATTTGGATTGTAATTATTAAAGAAGGTTTAGAGATACTTTTTGCTGACTATCCTGACGTATTCATTGCTGGAGACTTGTTTTGGTATCCAATTGCAGGTGATACTGATACAAAATATGCTCCTGATGCAATGGTTGTGTTTGGTAGACCTAAAGGTCATAGAAGCTCGTATGTACAAGCAGATGAAGGTAATATAGCACCACAAGTAGTATTTGAAATATTGTCGCCTGGTAACAAAAAACAAGAAATGGACGACAAATTCGACTTTTACCAAAAGTACGGCGCCGAGGAATACTATACATATGACCCACATAAAAATCTTTTAAAAGGCTGGTTGCGCTCAAAGAAAACTTTAAAACCAATCAACAACATAAATAACTGGGTAAGTCCACGTTTGCAAATTAAATTTGTGTTGGCGCCAACAACACTGGAAATTTACCGTCCAGACGGTCGCAAGTTCACAACTCCCGTAGAACTCGACGAATTATATAGATTTGAACAACAACGCGCGGATGCTGAACAACAACGTGCCGATGCTGAACAACAACGTGCCGATGCTGAACGACAGGCAAGATTAAATGCAGTACCCCAGTTACTACAAACAGGAATGAGCATTGAACAAGTCGCACAGATTCTTTCGTTAACAGTGCAAGAAGTTGAAAGCTTAAACCCCAATTAGAAAATAGTCGGGTTCCAAACATGAAATTCTCCTAAAATGTGGAATCCCAAAGCGGGAACCCAACTTATTATCCTACAAATTGTGAGATGGGTATAGAGGCGCCTATTCCCACAAATTTATGATTTTTTTTAATGAAAGCAGTACAAAACTCAAAACCTTGGGCAATGCGAACTTTAATTAAAGCAGGGGCAAACGTAAATCTTAGAATCGAAGATGGAAAAACAGCGTTATATTTTGCTAATAATCCTCAACAAAAGCACCCTGTTATCAAAAAGATATTATTAAAAGCTACTAGCTTATTCATTTTTTGCGCTTGGAATAGAATTACTACTTTAGGGGGTAGTTATGTTTGAATGTCAAGTGTGTAAAAATAATCAAGCACGCGAAAAACTGGTTGACGAAGTATTTAAAATTGATGGTAAACATGCTTTAGTAGAAAATATTCCTGCAAAAGTATGTGGACGTTGCGGAGAAGCTGTATTTAGTAGCGAAACAACTGAAAAAATTAGACAGATGTTACATGGCACCGCTAAACCATTACAATCAATTCATATGAATGTTTTTGACTTTAACTAATGCATACAACTAAGTACAAATACTCATGAACACTTTAAAAGAAATCGAAGCTGCGATTAAGAAGTTACCAGAAGATGATGCCCGTCAACTAGCAGCATGGCTTCGAGCATATTTAAATGATATGTGGGATGAGCAAATAAAGACAGACTTGATATCAGGTAAGTTAGATAAATTAATAGCCAAAGCAGAAGCGGACATAGCAGCAAACCGAATTAAAGATTTAGATGAAATCCTTAACGACGATTGATTTTTGGGAAGCTTACTCAGCACTACCTCAACAAATAAAAGGGCAAGCTAAAAAAGCTTATCGCCTTTGGAAAGAAAATCAACAACATCCCTCATTGCATTTTAAAAAGGTAGGGAAAGATCTTTGGTCTGCGCGTATAACAGATGATTATCGCGCGTTGGCATTAAAAAAGGGAGATGATTATTACTGGTTTTGGATTGGTACTCATGATGAATATGATGCTCAGTTAAATTAACATTCACTACAACTGAGAAAATTAGACAGATGTTACATGGCGCCGCTAAATCAGTAAAATAAACTTCTATGGATGTTTTTGTTTTCAACTAATTAAACCATCTGACAGAAATATCTGAGAGAAGTTAAAAACAAAGTAGTTACGTAAATAATGATTTATATTCATAACAAAAGCAAAACTTGTTACAAATAAGGTAGGTTTCCATACTGAAAAGCGTAGATACTTGACTTGCGATAACGTTACCCAAATTAAAAACGGCAAAATATAAAAGTAAGCTGTTCCTTTGGTTAAAATGCACAACCCTAAACTACAACCAAATAATAGGTATGTATCCCAAGTGGTATTTTTGCCTTTATCGATGATTGTTAAAGTATAACAAGCAAGGCAAACTAACCAAAATGCTTCAACATAATCATTTTGTGTACTCGATGCTTGTAATATTCCCATTGGAATTGTCGCTGCTGCAACCGTGGCAAATGTCTGTCCTAATGAGTTTGCTTCTAGTTGCTTTGCTATTAATGATACTCCTATCAAACACCCAATCATGCTTAACCACTGTACTGAGTTAGCAAAGTAGTCTCCCCCACTTAAAAGTTGAAACTGCATGATTACATATTCAGACCAGGGATTTTGATATAGCTGTGGTGTGTAGCTTACTGGATAATGCGCTACACTAGAGTTTTGTATCCAATGTACTACACGTGGCATGTGGTAGTTCATTGAGTTCCAATGATTTGGTGGCGCCACTAAGCCAATTAAACCTGTCGATACTATAATGAACCCAACACCACTTAACAATAGAGTTGATAGCTTAGGCTGTTTGAGATTTATAATATTTGAGTTTTGATTTGTTAATTGAAAGTAAAAAGTTATTATTACAATATCTATTGCAAACCAAGCACCAAAAAGTGATTCAAAACTAATCAAGTTAAACCAACTTAATGACTCTGTAATAGCGGTGACTATTAAACCCCAAATTACAGTAGATGATATTATAGACTGGCGCCAAGAATTATTACGATTATTTAAGTTATAAAAAATACAGTATAAAAAAGTTAAGGCAATGATAGGCAATATTAAAAGCATTGATTTAACTAATTACTTATTGCAAAGAAACCTGGTTTCTATGCAAAATCGTCGATTTTATTACAAGTTATCGACAAAGAAACCAGGTTTCTAGAATTGTACCTAAGTTTTTAGCCTGTAAGATGAAGACCCAAAAATAAATCAAAATAACATAAATCTCCAATACCGCAGTATCATAAGAGACGGTGTTTATATATACTGGTTATCTGACATGGATTTTATTACAGCTTTAGGTTTAGTAGCTGCGACACTGACAACTTTCTCGTTTTTGCCGCAGCTTCTAAAAATATGGCAAACGAAGTCAGCTAAAGATGTTTCGTTTGTAATGCTGATTTTTTTCAATGCTGGAATTTTACTGTGGTTGATATATGGACTTTATCTGTCTGCTTTGCCGATTATCTTAGCTAACGGTATAACTTTGTTTTTCAACCTCATTATCCTACTGCTTAAGATAAAATATAAATAAATGTATAATTTAATGTTACAAATCTAAAATTTCTATGACATCTTCTTTATTTGCCGACGAACACCTATTATTTGACCCTGTTACTCCTGATAATGATGCTATTCCTGTGATTTTCGCGTTTCCTAACGAGTACACAGTGGGAATTACCAGTTTAGGATATCAGATAGTATGGGCAACTTTAGCTACGCGCGCCGATTTACAGGTGAGTCGTTTGTTTACCGATATTTCTGAACAGCTACCACGACAACCGGAAATTTTAGGCTTTTCGATATCGTGGGAACTTGATTATGTTAATATTCTCAGTTTACTCGAATCTTTAAATATTCCGATTCGTGCAAGAGAGCGCAGTACCCATCATCCTATTGTATTTGGAGGTGGGCCTGTTTTGACGGCAAACCCCGAACCTTTTGCTGATTTTTTTGATGTTGTTCTCTTGGGTGACGGGGAAAATTTATTAGGTGATTTTATTGATGCTTATAAACAAGTTAGAGGTGAGTCTAGAGAAACTCAATTAAAAGCTTTGGCACAAGTACCGGGAATTTATGTTCCTAGTTTATATCAAGTTGAGTATCATAGCCCTGACGGCGCCATTAAATCTATACAACCTATTTCGTCTGATGTGAGTGCAACGGTTCAAAAGCAAACTTATCGTGGTAATACTTTATCTGCATCAACGGTAGTTACTTCTAAAGCTGCTTGGGAAAGTATTTTCATGGTGGAAGTGGTACGGAGTTGTCCTGAAATGTGTCGCTTCTGTTTAGCAAGTTATTTAACTTTGCCTTTTAGAACTGCGAGTTTGGAAGGTTCACTTATTCCAGCTATTGAACGTGGATTAAAAGTTACTAATAGATTAGGACTATTAGGCGCCTCTGTAACACAGCATCCTGAATTTAATACGTTGCTCGACTATATCAACCAACCTAAGTATGATGATGTAAGATTGAGTATAGCATCAGTTAGGACAAACACGGTAACAAAAGAGTTAGCGGCAACTTTGGCAAAGCGCGATACTAAATCTCTAACTATTGCCGTTGAAAGCGGTTCTGAAAAAGTTCGCAAAATAATTAATAAAAAGCTCGAACAAGATGATATAATACAAGCCGCTATTAATGCAAAAACTGGCGGGTTATCTGGATTAAAGCTTTATGGGATGGTGGGAATTCCCGGTGAAGAAGCCGAAGATTTAGATGCTACTATCAAAATGATGCTTGATTTGAAAAAAGCGGCGCCTGGTTTAAGGTTAACTTTTGGATGCAGTACTTTTGTTCCAAAATCACATACACCTTTCCAATGGTTCGGTGTAAATAAGCAAGCAGAAAAACGATTACAGCTTTTACAAAAAAATCTTAAGCCAAAGGGTATCGATTTTCGTCCAGAAAGTTATAACTGGTCGATTATTCAAACTTTATTATCGCGCGGAGACAGGCGCCTGTCTAAGTTATTGGAGCTAACGCGCGATTTTGGTGATTCTTTGGGAAGTTACAAGCGTGCTTTTAAAGAGTTGAAGGGTCAAGTTCCAGATTTAGATTACTACGTTTACGATAATTGGTCACACGAGCAGGTCTTACCTTGGAGTCATTTACTTGGACCGCTACCCCAATCTACATTATTAAAGCATTTGGCTTCATCGATGAGTTATGTAGAGGCGCCAGCAAAAGAACTTCAACCAAGTGTATAATTATCCTTCTGTGTAGTAAATTCTGCTAAATCCTAAAATGCAAACAACTGCTGTGTATTACTGCGCTTACTGTGGTGAAGAAAATCTCACTTTTGTTGATATAAGTGCTGGATTTGAGCAATCTTATATAGAAGATTGCCAAGTTTGCTGTCGTCCCAATATTTTGTATGTGCGAATTGATGAGGATACGCTTGATGTTGAAATTGATACTGATTACGAAGAGTAATTATTTAGGTATGGCTAGAAAATTAAATGCTTGAAAAGGATATCGCATTGACTTCAAAAATTCTTCGTACACAAGCGGTTCTTTACCTGAAAGCCAATCTTTTACTAAAAAGATGGAATATGAGCGCGCGTCAAAAAACTCGTACATATCAACTGGTTGAATATTGTGGGCACTTAATCCAGAATTAGTACACTCGAAGACAATACTTGGTCGAGAATTTTGTAGTATATATTCACTACCTCGAAGTACCGCTAATTCACCTCCTTCAACATCAATTTTAATAAAGCCGATTTTTTTATCTGGTGGGATAATATCATCTAGCTCTACACAGTTGACTTTGAAAACTTCAACTTGTTCATCATCCGAAGCGTGTAAACGTAAACCGCTAAAGCCAGAGCGTTGGGGCTGTAAGTAAAAGTCTACTTCACCGACTGTATCACTTACAGCTACTTGCAAAACTTCTATATCTGGATATTTCTGCTTTAGCCATTTATATTTGTAGGGTATTGGTTCAATCGCAAGATGTTTTCCATGTGGAGAAAGTTGCTTTATTATACTGAGTACCGAACCTAAATGGGCGCCAATATCAATGCAATTCATTGATGAGTCATTAATAATTTTCGGTAATGCAGCGTCAATTAGCGATGATTCTTGATAAATTTCATGAAGTTCAGGATGCTGAATTCGTTGCTTTAATTGTGTCAAATCACGCAAATTACGCGCTACTGGCTCTAAAGGTGTACCAATTAGACGATGAGCAATGTACTCTTTCAATAACATAAGATGCAACCCTCTAGTTTGTTTTTAAGGATTTGCCATTAAATAGCCCTATCAAAATTATTACTCTGTTTACATATTTTCATCTACCCATTGATAGATTTGTAGCTAAAAAACAAGATTCCCGACCTTATGAAAAAGCCAGGAATGTAAAAAAAATTATTTATATCACGTCTTTACAACAATCTAGTTATTAGCAGAAGAGCTACCCATACTGAATGCTACGTTACGGGAGAATTCTACACGCTCTTCAAATTCTAAAGATTTAACTTGTTGTGTAAATTCTTTGGTGTTTTCTGGAAGTTTATAGTCTTCAGGAACTGGAATAGCTCTACCATCTTCCATAGCTTGCGAGATTCGTAACCACACGTCAAGCTTGGCACTTGGGTCTAGACCACCGTAAAGTTGACTAATTTCGGAATTTGCGTGACCTGCAATTTCACGCTGTGCTTGTAGCTGTTCTTCATGAGACATTGCAATAATTCTGTTGAATACTGCTTCTGCGGTAGTTTGGGAAGATGGACTATTTGCAGGTGTGAGATTTTCTTTTAAATCGAGATAGCCAAACCAAAACAATGCTAGTTGAGTGTCTACATCAAAGTTTTGGAAAGTTTCAATAGCTTTTTTGACTTTATCGCTAGCTGCAAAGTAAGATGTTGTCATAATATTCTCCGATTGCTTTCTTAAAAAAACCCTGACAATTACGGGTTTTTTGCTCTACACTCTCAACATCATAAGAACCTACCAAATGACATTAACCTTGCCTTAGTTAGATTTGCAGTTAATTACTATTGACAGATGTTCGTAATATTTTTAGCGTTAATATGCTTCTTATTAAATGTCATTTAATTTAATAAATTCATTTAACTATTCTCATTTGACTAAATCAAGAGCTATAACAGTAAGAATAATTGAATACCTTGATTAATGAGAATATAGTTAAATTTACTGATGTTAAAATCAAATCCGAATAAATACGTAAAGTCTACCAAAGCAAATAATATTCAAAAAATCTTTCTGCGCTTTAGCTTAGGGTTGTTTGTCGCTATCTTAACAGTGATGCTAGGTCATAGCGGTTTTATTTCCTATGCTAGTTTTGCAGCAGTACCTTTAAAACAGCAAACAGCTTTTACCTCAGTCGCAGAACTAGTACAAGCTGGGAAAAAAAGCTATCAAGCTGGGCAGTTTGTGAATGCGATTGAATTATGGCGCCGAGCTTCTGAGCTGATACCACAAGGTGATACCATCAATCAAGCGGCTGTATTAACTAATTTAGCGTCTTCGTATCAACAACTTGGAGACTGGCAACAAGCAAATGCTGCCATATCCCAAAGCCTTAAGCTGCTTGAAAAAAGTACTAATCAAAACATTTTAGCAGGCGCCTTGAGTATTCAAGGTAGTTTACAGTTATCTCAAGGACAAGCAGAACAAGCACTGTCAACATGGGAGTCAGCGACGGCAATATATAAAAAGTTAGGAGATAAAGCACTTACTGCACGCAGCTTATTGAACGAGTCGCAAGCCATGCGAGCATTAGGAATGTATCGACGTGCGAAAAAAACTCTCTTAGAAGTTAGTCAAAGTCTCCAAAAAGAACCTGACTCACAGCTTAAAGTCGCATTTCTTTTTAGCTTGGGTGATACATTACGGTTAATGGGTGACAGAAAAACCGCTACTAGTACACTACAGCAAACTCTGGAACTCGCTCGAAAGCTGAATTTAAAAAACGATATCAGCTTGGTGCTACTCAGTCTGGGAAATAATGCACGTGCAGAACAAGATATTGATGCAGCACAAGAATACTATAAACAAGTCATTGCTGCGTCTAACCCTAATATTAAGCTACAAGCGCAATTGAATTTATTACAATTATTCGTACAAACCGAACAACTAAATGAAGGATTAACGCTTGCTAAAGAAATTCAACCACAAATTGAGAAGTTATCTAACTCTCCTAGTCGAACTTCTATTTACGCACAAGTTAATTTTGTACAAAGTCTCAAAAAATTACTTAACACTCAGCACTCAGAACTCAGCACTCAGCACTTAGGAAAGATTCTTGCGACTGCTGCTCAAAATGCAGAAAATATTGGTGATAAAAGAGCGCAATCTTATGCATTAGGTTACTTAGGTACACTTTATGAACAAACGCAGCAGTGGAGTGAAGCGCAAAAGTTGACTGAAAAAGCTTTAACTTTAGCGCTTTCTAGTAATGCACCTGATATTGCGTACCGCTGGCAATGGCAATTAGGGCGCCTGCTCAAAGCGCAAGATAATATAGAAGGGAGCATTGCATCATATAATGAAGCCGTTAAAACTCTTAGCTATATTCGTAATGACTTAGTATCGAGTAATGTAGATGTTCAGTTTTCGTTTCGCGAAACCGTTGAACCTGTATATCGTGAGTTAGTAAGTTTGTTACTGCAACCCAAGCTTATAGCTAGTAAAACAAACTATTCTGACGTTAGCCAAGAAAATCTCAAAAAAGCGCGCGAAGTTATCGAATCATTACAATTAGCTGAGTTAGATAACTATTTTCGTGAAGCATGTTTAACCGCACGTCCGCAACAAATCGATCAGATTGACAAAAGTGCAGCAGTAATATACCCAATTATTCTCAAAGACCGTTTGGAAGTAGTTCTTTCAATACCAAATCAACCACTGCGTCACTACGCTGCTGCAATGCCACAAGCGGAACTTGAGAAAATATTTGATAGAATGCGTCGTTCGCTACATCGAACCTCAAGTCAGAAAGACCGACTAAATATAGCGCAACTCGTATATAACTTACTAATTTCACCTGCCGAAGCTGACTTACAACGTAATAATATCAAGACTTTGGCGTTTGTTCTTGACGGCGCCATGAAAAACTTACCAATGGCGATATTATATGATGGGCAACAATATCTTGTAGAAAAATATAATTTGGCATTGACTCCAGGTTTACAGCTATTTGCTCCTCGTCGTCTCGAATCACAACAGCTAAAAATACTTGCAGGTGGACTCAGCGAATCACGACAAGGTTTTGTACCGTTACCAGGAGTTGAGAGTGAAATTAAACAAATAAAGAACGAAGTTTCCGCGCAAGTACTTTTGAACCAAACTTTTACTACTCAAGCAATTGAGAAACAAGTTAATACATCGCGTTATCCAGTTGTTCACCTCGCAACCCACGGTCAATTTAGCTCAAATGCTGATGAAACTTTTGTACTAACTTGGGATAATCGCATTAATGTAAAGCAGCTTGGAGAGTTGCTACAAAACCGAGCTTCGGATAGTGATAACGCAATTGAACTATTAGTATTAAGTGCTTGTCAGACTGCTGATGGTGATAAACGCGCAGCTTTAGGACTTGCGGGTGTTGCAGTTCGTTCTGGCGCCCGTAGTACTATAGCAACTTTATGGTCAGTAGATGACACATCAACTTCGGCATTTATGGTTGAGTTTTACAAACAGCTTGCCAAACCAAACGTGACTAAGGCAGAAGCATTACGAAATGCTCAAATTGCGCTACTCAAAGAACCTGCTTTTAAACATCCATTTTACTGGGCGCCGTTTGTTTTGATAGGTAATTGGTTATAAAAGCATAAAGTGATGTTATTTTTACTAAAATTTGGGAATGATAAAACTGTAACTGTTTTTAATTGAAAAACTTTTAAATACATACGAACAAAAGTATGAAAATATACACAAAAATCAGTAAGCTCTTAGTATCACTTTTACCAATTTTATTGCTCCAGTGTAGCTATGTCGTGCTTGTCAACCCAATGCAAGCGCAAGCACAAACAGCGAAGCGCTCGAAGGTAACATTTGAACCACCGAAAGGACAACCGGCGCCAAAGGTAACATTTGGTGGTGGAACTCGTAACGGTAGGGTTGATAGTGATTTGTGTCCTCAAGCGTTGCGAAGTGTTGTACGTCAAAATGCGGGTGTCAAATCAATGGTTCCTTTGTTACCACAGTCCAAGTTGGGGTTAACAACTTCGTCACATCCAACGTTCATGGTATACGTACCAAAAACGAATGCCAAAGAATTAGAGTTTAAGGTAGAAGATACTCAAGCAAACGAAGTTTATCAAACTACGGTCAAATTAGGCGCCACTCCTGGTTTTGTAAGTTTTAATTTGCCAGAAAACCATCGTGGTTTAGAAGTTGGTCAAGATTATAAATGGGTAGTTGGCGCCGTTTGTCAATCAAATAGTAGTGAATCTCGATTTGTCGAAGGTGCTGTACGTCGATTTGAAATTAGCAGTGCGCTAAAAAGTCAATTAAATAAAGCAAAACCTTTTGAACAGGTGGTGCTATATGGAAAAGCAGGAATTTGGCAAGATGCAATTTCTAGTCTTGCCGTTATTAAACGTAATCAACCTGGCAACGCTGAAGCTATTACTGCGTGGAGAGACATGCTGCAATCTGTTGGTTTAGATGCAATTGCTGAGGCGCCTATTTATAATTAATTGATAATCCCCCCCAACCCCCCGAATTCGCGGGGGGTTGGGGGGGATTTTTATCGAATATGTTTAGTAAAATATTGGGCAATTTCTGCTGGTAAGGCAGTAAAGCGAATATGGGAATTTGTTTGATATTGGTCTAAGTTTTTGATCACTTTGGCATAAATGTCTTGTCTAGCTAGCTGCTCGCTAACTCAAATGGCTGTAAAAACCTTAGACTATGTAAGCCAGTTAATATACCAGCCACAGTTGGAGCGGTAAACAAAATACCGCGTAATTGCCAAATTCGTTTTTTCAGGTTCGCGCGCATAGCCTGTAAATTTTGAGGTTACAGCTACAGGGTTCCCAACAATGACGTGCGGCTAACAAAGAAACCGGGTTTCTATATTACCTTCGCGTAAGCCTGATACAAATTTTGAGCATAATTTTCTAAACTAAAGAACTTGATTCTTTCTTTACCTGAACTAATTAACTGGTCGCGTAACTGCGGTTGATTAACTAATTTTTCAATATTTTTTTGAATATCGTCTGCATCGTAAGGGTCTACATAAAGTGCTGCATTTCCGCATACTTCAGATAAACAAGAAGTTTTGGATGTAATTACTGGGCAACCGAAACCCATTGCTTCTACAGGTGGTAATCCAAACCCTTCATAAATAGATGGGAAAACAAAGCAAAATGCTCCTTGATAAAGATACTTCAATGAGTCATTTTTGACAAAATCTAGAATTTTGACTTTGCGAGTCCATTCGGCGCCAAAAGCACTTTCAATTTGTTTGATTTCCTTTTCCCATAACCATGCTTTTTTGCCGACAATAACAAGTTGTAAATCTGTATCCATTGCAGCATAAGCATCAATTAATCTACTAACATTCTTTTTCGGCTCTATAGCTCCGACAAATAGTATATATTTTTGTGGTTCTAAGTTATAGCGCTTTAAAAATAATTCTAATTTATCCTGAGAAGCATTAAGATAATTTTGATTTACTGCTTGATAGGTGACATAAATTTTATCTGGATCAACATCATAAAATTCTAAGATGTCTCGTTTGGAATTTTCAGAGACAGTTATGATTGTTTTACTTTTTTTAATAACAGATTTAACACTTTTATAAAATAGTTTTTTGTCATCTAAAGTTGTATATGGTAATTTTAATGGTACCAAATCATGAATTGTAACAATATCATTTCCTGCACCTTGAATATTAATTGGAATTAAAGGATAAGTTTTATGCCAAATATTAACTTTTTTTGGTGATTTAACTGTTGTTGTCTGTCCAAATAAACGATAACGAATTTTGGCTGCTGTATAACAATTATTTAAGCTCAATGCTTGTACTGAATGAAGAAGCTTTTGAAGTGAAGTATCTGGAGCAATAACCTTATCAGTGAAGTTAAGTATTCTAGCCTCTTTGCTAAATGTAAGTATGTCTTTTGCTGTAGTTTTTAATAACTGTAATTTAGATATTTTTTCTTGGTTTTCAAAAAAAAGTACTTCATCTAAGACAGCATTATTAGTAGTTGATTTACTAAACAGAACAGATACGTTTGCTCCTAAAAGTTTTAATGCCTGAATTAAACTAATTGTGTATGTTTTAATCCCCGTACCTGATGGCATTTCTAAGTTATAGCCATCAATAAGAACATCCAACCCTTGTAAATTCATAAGAAATATAAGAATCTGATTTGATAATTCAAAAAATTTAAGTAGTCGTAGGGTGGGCAGTGAACCAGTTGGCGCGTCTCAGACCAGCGTGCGCGTCAAACTGGTGAACCCGGAGGGTGCCCACCCTACATATATTTCAAAAATCAATACAATATTTTAATGAAATATTTGTACTTTTTCTAAATAGTAATCTACAGCTATATCAGCTTGACCGATAAATTGAATTTTTCCTTTATCTAACCATACAGCTTTATTACAAGACTGTTTTACAAATTCTAAATCGTGAGATACTACTAGGATGGTCGTATTTTCATCCCAAAATTTATTCATGCGTTTCTGACATTTATTCTTAAAACTTTCGTCTCCTACTGATAAAACTTCATCTAATATTAATATATCAGGCTGTACATCTGTTGCAATTGCAAATCCAAGCCTAGCCACCATTCCAGAAGATAATCCTTTTACTGGAACAAGAGCATAATCTTGTAACTCAGCAAAATCTAAAATTGATTGCACTCTACCGCGCATTTCTGCTTTAGAACAGCCTAACATAATACCATAAAGAATAATATTATCAAAAACTGAAAGTTCTTCGTCAAATCCGGCTCCTAATTCAATTAAAGGTGCTATTATACCGCGTGTTTTAACGCTGCCATGTGTCGGCGCCAAAATTCCACAAATAACTTTTAGTAGCGTAGATTTTCCGGCGCCATTTGCTCCGATAATCCCAACTTTATCACCAGTATTAATTACTAAGTCAAGATTATCTAGTACTAACCTCTTTGCTGCCTTACGATATTTACCCTCTAAAATTGATAAAATCGTTTTTTTGAAGTCGTAAGAAAATTCTTCTTGTGTTCTTCTCCACAAAGATACTTGATTTAAACGTATTGCTTCCATTTAGAGTAAATCCATAAACTGATGTCGCCATAATTTAAAGCAAAACCAACCTATAGTTAGCATAATGATGCTACTAATTAACGAATGAGCTATTAAATAAAAATCTGGGAAAGCACCTGATAAACTGATTTGACGTAGACTTTCAATTATTGGAGAAAGAGGATTTAAGTTTAAAAAAGGTTTAATATGTGGTGATACAATTGCCGCTGGATAAAATACAGGACTACTTATCCATAGTACAAATACGACTAGTTCATAGAAATATGATAAATCTCTAAAAAATACATACAGCGCACTAACTACAAAGCCAACTCCTGTACAAACTAAAATTAGCCCGATAAATGGGAAAATAAGTGCAAAAACGTTAATTATGCTTTTAGAATTAATTAAAGTCATTAAAGCTAGCAAAGGAAACACGGCAACTACAAACTGAAATATATTTGCCGCAATCATAGAAACTGGAAAAATACTGACTGGTAATTGTATTTTATTTAATAAACTTCCATTCCCAACTATGCTAGCCAGTGCTTGAGCAGTTGAAGCAGAAAAAAAGTTAATGACTACCAACCCTGTAAAAGCAGCCAAAACATAATTAATAATCGAGTTATTATAATAAGATGCAAAGGTGGCGCCGAAAATAGCTGTGTATAATCCAGTCATAATTAAAGGATTCAACAGCGACCAGTAAACTCCAAGTAGAGAACCACGATAACGAGTTTTAAGATTTCTTTGTACTAAAACACTAAGTAGTTCCCAGTAACGCTTAATTTGCTTTTGCTTTAAAGTGTTAACATCACCAACCATATATATAAATCCAAATTTTATTTAGACTGGTATTACGATACCTGTGGTTAGTAATAATTTTCTTAACCAAACCAAAGTTACCAAAGCTTAATTAGCTTGTAAAGTATATAAAAATACCATTGACATAGAAAAATGTCTCTATAACTAAAAAAGCTACTCTATAAGCCGAAATGGCGCCGACTGAACTACAAACTCTATACTGTGATATTATTGAACTTGTTTAGTAAAATATTGGGCGATTTCTGATGGTAAGGCAGTAAAGCGAATGTGTGAAGTTGTTTGATGTGAGTCTAAATTTTTGATAACCTTGGCGTATATATCTTGTTTTGCCAACTGTTCATCTTCAATGTATAAATAAATTTGAATATTGATTAGAGTTGATAAAGGTCTTTTTGTTCTTAGTTCGGCGCCGTTTAAAGCCGATAATTTAGTGATACTGCCGTAGTAGATTTTTTCAGATAGATGTTTCTCTTCGACTATGCGATATTTACAGGGAATTTCTTGAGGTAGAGAAATAAATTCTTCTACGATTTTATTTAATGCAAGATTAAATCTACCACTAATACCACCAATTTCATAAATAGTGATAGGATGTTTAATACCTTTTGGTTGCACTTGCATTTCTTCATTGATTTGTAGGGGGGATTTAATTGCTTTGAGAGTATCTTCGGAGATTAATATTTGTCCACCCACTGTATATGTTTCAATTCGTGAAGCTAAGTTGACATTTGAACCCATTACTGTATATTTTGCTCGCTGTTTAGAACCAATATTGCCTGCTAGTACTTCTCCTGTATGAATTCCAATTCCCATACCCAAAACTGGTAAATTCATTTCGGCTAGTTGTTTGTTAATGGGTTCCATTGCTAACTGCATTGCAATAGCACAAGCAACTGCTTTTTCTTGATGCTCTTCAAGTTCTACAGGGGCGCCGAATATTACAAAAATACCATCACCCATAAAGTCATTGATAGTGCCTTTGTATTGATTAATTACATCGGTCATTGTACCAAGGTAAAGGTTAATGATTTCAACGATTTTTTGAGGGGTGACACGTTCGGAGAGAGCAGAAAATCCCCGTAAGTCAGATATTAATAATGTTGCTTGTAGCATTTCACCCCCTAACTTTAACCCGGATGGCGCCTCTAAAAGGGTAGTGACAACTTCATCACTGAGATAGCGTCCAAAGGTGTGTCGCATGGAAGCTGTGGAACGTGCGATATATCCAGTTGTCACCATTGCTGACCCAATTAACCCTAAAAATCCTGGTACTACAGGCAACCACCACCCTGATAAAAATGCTATGTAGCTGCTGCCAATAATAGCAGCACCTATAGATAGTAAAAATATATTTGTTAGTGCAAAATTAATACTTCTATTTTTATACCGACGTACCCAAATTACAGTCGAACCAGTAATTGACCAAAAAATTATCCATAGCCATTCCTTTGTATCAGCCCAAAACTTGATTTGCGGGCGCCCATCAAGAGCGGCACTAATAAGTTGGCTGGTAACATCAGCATGAATAGATACGCCGCTATTACGTCTAACTACTGAACCGAATAACCCATTACTATAGGAAGTAAAGAAGTAGTCACCTGCACTTTCTGCTGTGACACCAATTAAAACAATGCGGTTGCGTGCAAAATTTGGAGGTATTTTTCCTTCTAAAACCTGGCTTGCCGAAATCGTGCGGAACCCACGTTTTAAATTCCGAAAATTTGACAGAATTTGATAACCCCCTAAATCAGCATGAACATAACCACCATCGTTTGCTTTAAAGGGTGTAAATGTTGCTTTGCCTAACTTTAATTTGTTGTTAGCAGCATCGACCATTTCTAGGGTGATATTTTCTGCTTCGAGATATAATAGTGCTAATTGGGCGCCTAACCCAACAACTGTTTCATCGTTTTTGGTTTTAATAGAAAGTAAAGCGCGACGAATTTTACCATCAGGGTCTGGAACAAAATCATTAGAACTTACTTGTCCTAATTCGTATAGTACAGGTGGAGGGTTAATAGCGACTCCATAAGAACTGCCAATAACTTTTTGAATACCAATAAGATTGGGTGTAGTTTTATATACGTTAATTAATTCCTGATGACCGGGTTCTACAGGCAAATCTCGGTAAATATCCAGACCTATTGCGCGCGGTTGCTGCTGTTTGATATTGGTAATTATTTTTGCTAGCTTGGTATCGGATATCGGTAAACCATGCTTTCGCACATCTTCCTCGTTTACCTCGACTATTACCACACGCTCATCTACTCCTTCAGATGGGCGCCTACGAAAAAACTCATCAAGTGCAGCTAACTCAAATGGCTGTAATAACCCCACATATCGTAAACCAATCAATAGACCTGCGACAGCAGGAGCAGTAAGCAAAATACCACGTAATTGCCAGATTCGTTTTTTCAGCGCGCGCATAGCCTGTATCTGAAATTTTTGGGTTACAGCTACAGGATTCCCAAAAATTAGCTGTAACTAACATTCTTGTGGGATGGGCTTTCTCTTGCCCCATCCCAAAATATACAATACTTTTTAAGTAGAAACCAAGGCGCCGTCAACTTGCGACTCTTTACCACGCAACTCATTTAAATCATGGTCTACCATCAACTCAACCAACTGCTTAAAAGAATATTGAGGTTTCCAGCTGAGTTCAGCTTTGATTTTATAAATACAACCAACTAGCTGTATCGGTTCATCAGGACGATAAAACGCAGGGTCTACAACAACATAATCCTGCCAATTTAAATCTACATAATTAAAAGCACACTCAACTAAATCTCTAACTGAGTGAGTTTCGCCGCTAGCAATAATAAAATCATCTGGTTGTTCTTGCTGTAGCATCATCCACATAGCGTGAACAGCATCCTTGGCATAACACCAATCTCGTCTAGCATCTAAATTACCAAGTCGTAGTTCCTTTGCCAAACCGAGTTTTATCATTGCTGCGGTACGGGTAATTTTTCTAAATACAAATTCTGTACCACGTCGAGGAGATTCGTGAGTGTAGGTTATACCGCAACAAGCATAAAGATTATACTGCTGTCTATAATTAACAGTCATCCAATGCGCGTAAGCTTTAGCAACACCATAAGGGTTACGAGGACGAAAAGCAGTACGTTCGCTTTGAGGTGACTCATCAGGTTGTCCAAATACTTCGCTACTCGATGCTTGGTAAAATTTAGCATCGGGTCTACAGCGACGAATTGATTCGAGTAAGCGGGAGACACCAATAGCGGTATACTCAGCAGTCAAAGCTGGTTGTGTCCAAGAAAGAGGAACGTAACTTTGGGAAGCAAGGTTATAGATTTCCGAAGGCTGAGTTTCGGTGATGACATCCATTAAGGAGCATTGGTCAAGTAAATCGCCAGATACTATTTTGATTTTATCAAAAAGGTGGCTAATGCGTTCTAGGTTACTAGTGCTAGAACGACGAACCAAACCGAATACCTGGTAGCCTTTTTCGAGAAGGAGTTCGGCAAGATAGGAACCGTCTTGTCCAGTGATTCCTGTAATTAGTGCTTTTTTAGTCATGCTAATTGCTTGAATAGAGTAATGAGTTTATGCAAAACACAAATAATTAAAAATCTACTAATTATGAACTGGTTCTATTATTAGTTTTCTAAAGTTAACAGACATAGCTCTATTATCACCAGGAGCAAATGTTTTTTGATTTCCGTTCCAGTATTTATACTTAAAAACTATGTGATTAATACCTTTAAGTGCTTGTAGCTTTATTGCGTTGTCTACAATAGCATCTTTTTTCAAATTTTTAAAAGCTGTTTTGGTTTCCCCGTTTAATTCAATAACTACATTTTGAGTTTGAATTGGGTTAGTAAATGTGAAAGATAAGTTTAATAATTGAGATTCTGGCAGTTTAAAAACAATATCGGTATTTGGTCCTAAACCCCAGCGCCATTTCTCGGTTGCAGTTTCTTCAATAGAACTAAGTCCAGTTATTGATATAAAACTATTTATTAAATGCGATGTAAGAAGGTTCCCTTCTGCAAAATCAAGTAAAGGCTCAAACTTGATACTAGCTCCTAATTCTAAATTTACTTGACTTCTCAGTTCAGAAGATTTAGGAATAAATTTGACTTTGCCTGCTGCAAGTATTGTTGTTTCAAATACAGGCTGACCAAAGCGTTTATAAAATTCTTGGACACAACTTTCAGGTAATAAATCAGTATAAAGGTTAATACCGGCAAAGTCATTATACTTATAAAAATCTGTGAAAAAAGACCATTCATGAGAGCGGAAACATCTAGCTAATTGGGTTGCTTTCATAATATCTGGGGAGTTAGGAATTAATAACTTTTGCCAGCCAGCTTCTAAATAAGAGTTAAGTTGAGAAGGATGTAAACGACCAAAGTACTGACCCATAACTTTTTTTTCATGGAATCTTCTTAGAGCAAAAATAGAACCATTTTTCGAGTAATAAGGACATAAACCGGCGCCAGCACCAACTCCATTTCCTCCTATAATACAGAATGGCCAGTCGAGAACTGCTTCTCCTGGCTGTTGTTTTACATAATTCATGTACCTAAAGAAATTTTCATTTAATAAATGCGGCTGATAATTAGCCTTAAACGAATAAACTGTAAAAACTTCAGTACATGCTAAAATTACTAATATTGCAGCAACTAACTGCTTACTGGAATTTCGTAGCCAATTCAAGTTAAAATATAGCGCAAAAATACCAAGTATGATTGGATAAATTACTGTGGAGCGAGTAGCAAGTCGATTAAAAGCAAACCAAGGAAATATTTTTAGTGTTGGTAAGTTAGATGGATGATATAATAAGCAAAGCAAAAATAGAACAATTAGAGGTATAAATATGATAATTTTTTTGCGTGCCTGCCACAGTCCTAAAAATCCAATAATTACTATAAATAAGCCTGGACTTCCATCAAAAAATTGCTCAGATGTATCTTTCCAAATTTTATTTGAATCTAATATTTCTGGATTTAATATTGGAAGATAAGGAATAAATAACCGTAAAGGATTTGCCCACCATGCTCCTGAATTTACTCCAGTGAAATCAAAACCTTTAGCTTCTTTAGAAATTTGAAGAATTAAAGGCAGGTATATACATGATAAAATAAAAATAAATACTAGTAAAATAAAAGATACTTTTCTGTGTAAAAACAAGTCATTTTTAATTTTTATAAATGTAGTATTAAATCTAATGATAGGTTTTAAAGGTGATGTAAAATATCTACGTAGTGCTATTAAAATAATATAAACTACAGAAATTATAAATGAAGTAAGTGAAAAACCTGCTATATACCCTAACTCTTGACCTAGAGACAATATCAATAAGTTGGCTCTCAGTATAATAATTGTGCTGGATAGTTTTTCTTTCAAAATAAATTTTCTAACTATAATAAAATCAGTTATAATGCTAAGTGTAGTCCAATGAATTACTGAATAAGCGAAATGACCTGGGTATTTATATATTGCGTAAAAATTACAGAAAGATACTAGTAATCCAATACCAGTTGCCTTAGCAAACCCATAATATTTCACAAGCAGTACAAAACTGCCAAAAAATGTAATGATGATAGTTAAAATATAATATATTTGTAACCAGGGACCAACACCAAATAATTTATAAAACATCGCGTATAAAATATCTCTTTCAAAAGACCAAGGTTGGAATACTGAGTTAACTCCATACGGATAAAAAGCCTGATTATTTACTATATCCAAATGTGGAAAAGGTATAAAATGCAGATTTTTTGAAAAATAAAATCCTGTGTATTCCCAATATTCTGCATCTCCTGCACCAGCAAGTGGATTTGAAAAATCTTTGATGACTAAAATACTAAAAGCAAAAGATAAAAACAATACAATTAAAATTAGATACTTGTATTTTGTAGTAATGTTTTTGAATGTTGTATACATAATTAAAATGAATACTAATATGTTTTTTGCCAAATTCCTAATATAGACTTGCCAATAGAATAATTAATGAGTGGATCGACTTTTTGAGACAGAGGTACCATCACTCTATCCCAAAGCAGTATTTGCTTTTTAGTTGGCATTTTACTTTTTAAAATAAATCTATTACCTAAAGAAGCAGCTAGTCCAATACTATCAATATATCTTAATTTGATGCACTTCAAGTTATTAGGAATGATTGAGCTTAATGTTTTATTATCATAGCGGCGATAATGACCAATAGCTTTATCAAAATTAGTGAAAAGCCACTGATGGGCTGGGGATAAAATTACTAAAAATCCATTAAGTTTCAAATGATTAACTGCTAATGTAGCTTCTAAGCTGTCATTTTCAATATGTTCAATTACGTCGATATAGATAATTGAATCAAATTGCTCTTCAAAGTTTAAATCCGATAAATTACCTATTTTGACATCACAATGTTGGGGTATTAAATGATTATGGATAGATAATTTAAGATTATTTGCCAATACTGAATCAGGTTCTAGACATAACCAGCGCTTATAATTTCCCTGGCAAAGTATTTCGGTGTTTGAACCAGTACCTGCACCTACCTCTAGCACCTCATTGCCTAAGAAAGGTTTTATTAAACCGCTCCAGTAGGCTTTCCAATTACGAGCATGACGGAATAACTCTAGTTCAGAACCTATGTAAGTATAGTTAGTCATATTGGTAACAAGCTTAAATACTAAATTTAATGTTGATTTTTTATGTAGTCCATAGAATTAAGTTTTTTAACACCTAACACGAAATAATGAAAGTCACGTGTTGGCAAAAAGACAAAATTGTTTTTTCCATTTAAAATTAAAAATATAAAAGAAAAAGATATAGTCGCAAGCTGTAAAAAAATAATAAAAGAAATACCAGCAATGTATGGCGCCCAATCTGGAACGGCGATTCTAACTATGTAAACTATAGCAATGATTAGAATGCTCAACAACATCAACATTACAGCTGCAATTAATGCTTTAGTACCAATAATGTCGCCGTATATAGAAATTGCACTAAGACCATGCATTACTAGAGATACAAAATTCATCTTAGATTTTCCTGCAATACGACAACTACGTTTACATGGAATACTTGTAAACGGAATACGCGCTTTTAAGATGCCAGCAGCATAATGATTCCATATTTCTGATACTATCACAATTCTTTGTAAACTTATAAAAGGAACAATGCTAAAATTACCCATATCGATGTACTGACCTGTAAGTAATTTGAATGCATATTTATACATTTGATAAAATAATCTGAATAGTACAGATTCTGAGCGTTGAGTACGTCTAGCAAATACTATTTTTTCATATTTTTCTTCCATACATTTATAAAGAAGTTTGGGAATATCTCTTGGGTCGTCTTCTCCATCACTATCCATCACAACAATTGCTTTGCATTTTACGTTCGCTTCAATAAATGCTAACCCTATAGAAATTGCTCTTTGATGACCAATATTTCTTTTTAAATCTAACATGTAAATTTGATTAATAGCTTTGGTTTCGCATACGTCTAAAATTTCATGATAAGCAATTGTAGAACAATCGTTTAATATATAAATATCAACGTCAATATTTTCCTCATGCAATACTTGGTCTATTTTTGCAATTAGGATATTCAAACATTCCCAGTCGTTAAACACAGGAATTGTGATGATAAGAGGAGAAGCTCTGTGCATATTAAAATCTACCATAAGTAATTAATTGATTTGAAATTAAAATGAAACTAAAAATTTTGGCATTCTATCAAATCCCTTTAGCATACCACATACTGAGGAGTCAAATAAACTTTTATGCATAAAATCCTAGAAACCCAGTTTATTAAGAATATTTGATGCAATTTAAATACATTTGTTCTATACTGTGCCATCTATAATTATTTTCAACGAATTTCTTACCCTGTCTTCCTAATTGCAATCTTACTTCTTGATTTATTATTTCTATAGCTACTTGAAACTCATCTTCGCTTGTGTACCAAACTCCACCCTGCGCTCTACGACATTGACCGACTAAAACATCGCATTTTCCGTTGACTAAAACTGCTTTACCTATTGACCATGCTTCTAAGAGTACAATAGAAAGGCTTTCATAAGGTGATGGCATTATCAGCAAATCACAGGCAGCTAAAGCATCCCATTTAGTCTGTTCATCAACAAACCCTAGAGTAATAATATCTGGATGTTTAGGTATTGGCATTGCTGGTTTACCAAGTAAAACCAATTTTGTAGAAGCACTTTCTTTTTTAGATAAGTTTAAAAAGTAAGTAAAAAGCTCTTGACATCCTTTGGAAGGGTCAACTCTGCCGACGTAGAGAAAAAATGGTTGATTTATATTGTATTTTTGCCGAAATTCATCTGGATTACAAGTTGATGGTACATCTATTCCTACCCCAGCAATTGGTCCTTCTAATTTAGCTTTAGGAAAACGCGCTTTGAGAAAATTGAGTTCTTCTAGTGTATTAAAGATGAACCCACGAGGTTTTTCAAAGAACTTATCCCACATATTCATATAAATTGTCCACTCATTATGAGCCAAAGGAGCAAGATAAGCTTTTTGTGCTACTAATGGAAGGATAAAGTAAGTCGTAGCATATAAATATGTGAAAAAAATGAATGCATCGTACTCATGCTGATGATTTTTTACATAAGTAATCATTTCCAAAGAAAATGGCCCTTGTGCTTGCATCCATGCTTCTTGTTCTTCTATAGATGCTTGCTGCAAACGAGGAGATATATTGTCAGATAAGCGATTAAATGCTTTAATATCGCGCTGTTGCGTAACTGGAAAACGCCTGATTGTAACTCCTTGAATATTTTCAACTCCAGCAGTATAATGATTTTTCCAAGTTATATAGTCTAAAGCACAGGTTGTTAATATTTCAATGTCCCAATACTTAGACATTTTTTGGGCAATCATTAAACAGAGGCTTTCAGCACCTCCATTAACTTCTAATCCACATCTTTGAACTACAAATGCAACTTTATTCATTATTCTAATTCATCCGCAGGATAACTTCTATACAAAAAGGAAGGTTTTTTATTACCTCCTGTATCTGTATTAATTGCTTTTACAAAAATATATTGTCCTAAATCAAATTCTCTCTTTTTTAAAAGAGATGCTAATACATTAACTGAGCAATAATCACTAGTCGAATTTGCATGTACATCCGCAGAAAACATTTTTTCAATGCTAAATCCCAAATAATTTAACAATAAATATAACTCATGCTTATTATATTCTCGATTGTGTCTCCCGTAGGGACCATATGAAGAGTAAGGGTCATATATATTGGCGCCACTAATCATACGAGCGACATTTTCTAATCGACTTACATTCGGGGTAGTTAGAATTAATACTCCATTTGGTTTTAATATCCTTTTAATTTCTTTGATAACGGCAGCTGGGTCTACAAGCAGATGTTCGATAATTTCGCAAAATAAAACAACATCAAATTCATCATCCTCAAAAGGGAATTTATCAGACTCTATATTGAAATGACTTGAGTTTAATTGGGTTGACACGATTTCGCCAGAAGTAACGTCTTTGTAAGTTACTTTCTGAGTGATTGAATTACCTACATGTGAGCCAAAATAATTCGCTAGAACAAGCTTCAAATTCGTAAATTCTTGCAGTAATATAGTAGTGAAATAAGGATTGGCACCTAATTCAAGACATTTACCAGATAAACCTTGTACTAATCCATAAGTATAAACAAATCGACGAAAATCTCCTCTACAATAGTTTTCCATTTCTTGAGGAGGTGCATCCTCGACTCGTACACAATTGAGAATATCAAACAAACTTTTCTCAGATACTCCTGGTGGTAAGGGCAACTCTGGACGTAAGGGGAATAAATTTTCTACTGGTTTTGACATTAAATTGCTGAATCGACCAATTTTTTTGAACAATTTACGCAATTTTATTATGTAATTATTCATGGTAATCTAGTTGTATTTTTAAAATCAAATTATCTAAAATATTGTATATGTTTTGCGGTAAAAATCTATTTCTTATACGACACTGTGCTTTGATTATTTTTTCACGTAGCTTTTGATCTCGAACGGTTAGCTTCGCTAATGCTGCTATTTGAGGCAAATCATCTTTACTAGTAAACATGAACGCAGCTTCTCCTAATGTTTCAGGTATAGCAGTGCTTTTATAAGCTAAAATTGGAATATCAAACCACATCGCCTCTACTATTGGTACACAAAAACCTTCATGCTCGCTCATAGACCAGAACAAATGCGCTGTCCGATAATAAGCTAATAACTCAGCATCGTTTACTTGTCCTGGTAAGATTACAAAATCCCCTAGGTTCAATCGATTAATCGTGTTGATCAAATGTTGGTAGTAAGGGTCACTGATATCACCATATCCTACGAGAATAATGCGTGCATCACAATCCATTGTTAAATAATGTGCGAATGCTTCCAGCAAATTATCTTGTCGCTTATTGGGAGCTAGACGACCCACAAACAGCAAATTAGCTTTACCGTCTTGTAGCTTTCGCATCAGTTCAGCATCTGCTAATATATCCCATTTGCTGGGATTTACTATAATTGGCAAAACCTCTGGTTGAGAAAAACCACTTGCAGCAAGTTCAGCAGCATTATACTCAGAAACTCCAACCGATATCGGGAAGTACTGAGCTAGTGGCTTGAGGTCTGCCCGACCTTTTTCTAAAATTTTTGCAAACTCTGCCCGATAAGGTACAAAAAATTCTGCGGGTGTAATGTTATGGTAAATTAAGCACTTATGACTTGGATGAGCAATCGCAAAATCAGTTAACTCCGAGCCAATGGAATGATGGTAAATTAAGCCCGCTTTACGGTTTATACTCTTTGGGTTAAATATTATTGCTTCATCCCTAACTTGCTCATCTAGGTAACGAACAAAAATATCCGACTTATAACCGCAATTGCGTAAATAATTTCTAATTGCTATGGCTTGATTTGATATTGCATCACCATAGGCAAGATTTGGCAAAAGTTGATGAACTTCTTGAAGTTTTCTAGCTTTTGGCTTTGTTGTAGCAACTGCTGGTTGTAAGAAAACTCCTAATTTATCTTCATAGCGTTGAATAATTTTATCCCACACTGCATTTTCTTGAGCATAGATATAACCTTTAGTACCTAGGTCAGTCATCTCTTGTTCGCTCTTAGTATCTATGTGATAAAATAATTCTGTCCATTCGCTTTCTGCTTTTACTATCCAACCCCCACAAGTAGATGTTACAGCCATTGCAGTTGCTAAACAATCTCCGTGAACCGCAACAGGTCGTTTGTAAAACCAAGCTTCCATCATTACGCGCGAGTAGCTTTCGTTTTGACTTGGTTGAAACAACGCAAGGCAGTTTGCTAACAATGCTTCTTTTTCATGTTCTTCAACCAAACCCAAATCGATTAAGTCTGGAGCAAAACCATTAAAAGATGTACTTCCAGGTCCTGCCAGAACTAATTTGAGATTCGATTGGTACTGCTGTTTAAAACTTGCAAAAGCTCTAATTAATAAATCTGTATTTTTCGTCGGGTCGCGACGACCTAAACAAAGTATAAAACGTTCTTGTTTTGGTTGAAAATTTTTTATTGTTATTTCTTGATTATTATACTCGCCTGGTTCTATTCCGGCGCCTACCACAGTACTCTTATTAATAATACCTGGGCCATACAACTTGGTTGCTAGCCTAGCTTCTCCCTCACTAATAAATAGTAATGCTTTTGCTAAATGAAAAATATTGGCAACTTGGGGTAAGTAAGCGTAAACTTCATTATGCAAACAAGGTTGTAGAAAAGCCTTATTAGCGACAATTGGTAAGCCATTTAATATCACCCCATAAAGATAAGGTAAAAAAATAAAAGCGTGATAATTTTTATGTTTATCTTTTAAAAAATTTAGTAGCTCAGTAGAGTTAATATTTTCAGAAACAAATATGGATGATTCCTCTAAACTAACTGGATTAACTCCTGGCTGTAGTGAAGATGCCAAATTTAACATTAAACCATTAACTTGGTCAAAAGTGTTTTTATCACGAGAATCAACTCGAAATCTACGAATTGTAACACCTTGTTCTTCTGTAACTCCTGCTCTTAGACTGTTAACGCTCCAATCTTGACTAAAAGCAACGGAGCAAGTTGTTAATACTTCAACTTGATGACCTCGACTTGCCAGACGTGTTGCCACTTGCCAAGCATGTTGCTCTGCTCCTCCTTTTAAATCCTTGCCAAACCAAGGAGTAACAATTGCGACTATAGTCATAACTTATATCCTACAACAGCGTAATCTTGTGCCCCGTAAAAATAATCATTAAAACGTTCAGCTTCCGCAGAACCACTCAATTTTAGCGTTTCTGGATAAGGATGAAGTTTTAAAATATCCACTTTACAAAAACCAATAAATTCAGCAATAAATTTTATTGTAATACTGGGTAGAGGATTGCGATGAGTGGGGTCAATATAAAAATTATGGGTACCTACTAATACATTTTCTGGGTTTGGAGTTTCAAAAATAACTAACCCTTCTGGTTTTAAAACCCTTAATGTCTCAGTAAATAACTTCAAAATGTCCTCAAATGCTAAGTGTTCAATAATATGAAAACCTGTGATGGCGCCTAAACTTTCATCTGGTAAAGACTGTATATACTTAATTACATCTTCTTCTATAACCTCTAATCCTCTACTTCTACATTGCTCTAGCATTACACTATTAGTATCTATACCTGTTGCCAAATATCCAGACTCGCGCAATAATTCTAACCATTCACCACGACCACATCCAATATCTAAAATATGTGCATCAGACCGACCAATTTTTGCTTGTTCTATTAAAGGTAAATAAATCTTAAATCTATCATAAATTTCTTCACGACTGCCTCTAAATTTATCTTCAAATGCAACATATAAAGCATCAAGTGAATATTTATTGTCAGTCAAAATTTGCAGTTGAGCTTGCTGAAACTGGTTAGGTAAAAACTTTTGTGCTTCTTCTAAAAATCTTGTCATTAAATGCTTTTGTTGAGCTAGTTCACTTTTTAGATAACTATCATTTCTGATATAACGTTCATCCATATACTGAGAACGCTTGTCTAAACTCTGACAAAAGTTATCTAGAGTTTGAATTTGATTATCTAATGTTTTAACATTACTTTCGATACTAATTAAGCGAGTTGTTATTTCTGCTTTAAGGATATTAACTTCTTCCGCCAACTGCTGATTTAATGCTACTGTTTCTCGCAATGATTGAATTAAATTAAGATTTACTTCTCTTTGATCTTTAAAGAGAGTATTAAATGCTTTTAAAAGAAATTTTTCAATTATTTTACCTATATTGAGAGGGATACGACTAAATGTATCGGGTAATTTTGTACGTACAGATGCTCTATTACTTGCATTGTTTAGCAAAGCTTCTATATACTTATGCTTGATTAAATTTACTCTTGGTTGAATATTTGTCATAAAAGGCTTAGATAAATTTTGCTCAATCCTTGATTTACGTTGAGCCACTTCATTTTCAATTCTTTGCCTTAATTCATCAACATCAATTTCTTTAATATTGGATTCTATCATTATTTACTCCTTATAAACAAAATAATGCTTTACATATATAAAACTTATTTTATACCAAAATAATATATTTAATAAATTATATATAAAATTTGGCGCCAACGAAATCTAAAACTAATTACTTATTATATCAATATAAAGGTCTTGATATAATTCAGTCGGTTTGACATCGAACCAGCGCACTCCTTCTTGTACTAGTGTAATTCTTAACATATAACTACCAGTATTAGACAGTGATTGTACGGTTGCCGAATATGTTCTTTTATTAACTTGATGTCCAAAAAGCTTTATACTCAAACTTTTGTTTGTATACAAAACAGGAATTATTTTAGTTCTTTTGCCGTCAAAAACAAGATACTCGTTATCTTTACTCATCCAATGGTATGCAATATGAACTGGATTTTGCCCACAGCTATTTAAAATAAATTCGCTGGTATTTTGAATCTCTAACTCAATTTCAAACTCGCTATCAACACTAACCATCTTGGGATAAGATTTCACAAGTAAATTAATTTTACCTGGCAAGATATCAGGTAAGGGTGACATTTGTAATGTATTCTTTAACTGCTCGTAATTTAGCTGTTGTTGGGAAGCAACTGCAAATAAGCTAGGAGCTTGACGCATTTCTTTAATAGAAAATTTCTTGATTAAACTGCCACCAGGATTTTCTGGACATCCGAACCATAAATTTACATACTTAAAGTATTTACTTAACTGCTTTTTCAAAACAACTGGTGATTGCTCATTAATATGCATGAGTTGCTCGTATCTTGAACGCGGTTCTTTAGGTAAATAAGCTCCTACAGAAGCTGCAATCTTTCTTCTACGTGAATACTCATACTTGTAATACCAAAGATTTGGAAAAGTATGTACAACAAATAATCCATCAGACTTAAGATTAGTCACGACTTTTTGATACAGCTTATCGACTTCTTCAAAAGCTAAATGCTCTATTAAATCGGATGCAACTGCTAAGTCATATTTATGTTGTAATATAATGTTACACACATCATCACATATAAATTCCACGTTTTTTTGTAACTTATCTTCTTTGTCAAAACATTGTTGTGCCAATTTAATCGCACTTGGTGAGTAGTCAACAGATGTGACGGCAAAACCTTGACGAGCAAAATAGTAGCTTAGTTCTCCTCTTCCACAACCTAAGTCAAGTACACGACCAGATTTTTTAAAACTGGAAATATTCGCTACGGCAATCAATCTTGCATCTTCTAGTCGTTTTCCTTGATTTTTACTATAAGCATCAAAACCTCCACAATCTTGAGTAAAGTATTCATCAGTATAAGTTTGACGAATCATTAAACTTGAAGAAGCTTTGCGTGTAAATTTATTAGCTTGGCCTAAATAATTTTCTGATACTTTTATAAGTAATTCTCCAGCATAACCTGGTATGACACCATACCAATCTAGTAAATCAACATTGTGAAATAAAAAATCGCTAACTGCCAAAAAATTTGGACGTGTCCAAAAATAACCATCTACAAGTACATACCGTGCTTGCTTAATAGCTAATTTTAAATCATGAAATGAACTATCACCATCTTGTTGCCCGTCAACATGAATTAGATCATACACATCACCGGGAAAAAATTCCATGCTTTGTGTATCGGCAACTATAAACTCGGTACTATATTGTTGGGTAATTTGTCTTGCCCAATCAATAGCTCCTTTAACTCCACCGTAAGAATTTGTGTCTAAATCAATACCAACATACTTAGCTGATGGAGATGCTTCGAGAAAAGCTACTGCGGAATAACCAAAACGTACTCCTATTTCTAAAATACTAGAAGGATTTAAGACGTTAGCTATTGCCCACTTTAATTTATAGTAATCAATCCAATCTTCAAAAAGATGGCTAAGTGGATCGTTTTTGTTAGCTGTTTTTTTAAAATCGTATTCTGTCAACTTTGCTTTTTCTATAATTAAATCAAACATAAGCTTTTTTTGAAATAGATAGAGATGGATATAAGTTAACTACTCCCGACCAAATAATAGAATTTTTATTTCTTAAAACTTTGAAAGCGCTAACATTATGAGCGTAAATTAATGTTCGTTCAAATGACCCCTCTCCATATCCTGTATCTGTAAGACCCACAGAAATTGTGTACTCACCTTCAATTAATGGCACGCAAAAATTAAATCGCAAATTTACAAAATTATTGCTTTCGACTTTGCCTATCTTTATTCCCATACAATAAGTATTAGTTTCAAAAACAACTTCTCCTGTTTTATTCCTTATTTTAAAACCTGCGTGAGGGTCATCGAATGATTTTAAAAATAATAATCCAATTGATATTTCTATTTTATCTTCGCTAATTAATGATTCTATTTCCTGGTTATTTTCATCTAACAAAGTCACAAATTTTAAATCTACTTCCGGTTGGTTAATAACGACTTCATTATTAAAACTATTAGCTGAATTGCAGATGGATTCTGGGGAGGAAAGAATTTTAATTTCTAAAGATTTAGAATCTACATCATTTTTCTTTAAAAGATTTGCTTCATACAAATCAATGACTTGCTTTGGTTTATTATCAAGTATTAATTTACCCGACTCTAACAACAATGCTCTTGTGCAAAGTTTATATACCGAAGTAGAATCATGAGAGACAAATAAAATAGTTGTCCCCAAATCCTTGAGTTGTCTTAGTCTTTCGTAACATTTTTGTTGAAAGTAAACATCACCTACTGCAAGTGCTTCATCTACAATTAAAATGTCAGGATTAACACACACTGCTACAGTAAATGCTAATCTCACGAACATACCACTAGAGTATGTTTTTACAGGTTGGTCAATAAAGTCGCCAATATCGGCAAAGGCTAAAATTTCATTGAATTTAGCTTCTATATCTTGCTGACTTAACCCCAAAATGCGTGCATTAAAAAACACATTTTGGCGCCCAGTAAATTCAGGGTTAAATCCACTACCAAGTTCTAAAAGCGCCGAAACTCGTCCATTCACCAATACATTACCAGTAGTTGGTGTAAGGGTTCTGGCAATAATTTGCAGCAGTGTGCTTTTGCCGGAACCATTTTGACCAATAATTCCTACAGTTTCACCAATGTGTACTTCTAAATCAATATCTTGCAGTGCCCAAAACTCCTGGGCATAATTTTTTGTCGGTAGCAAAACTTCCTTTAACTTATCCACCGGGCGCCCATAGCGCTTGTAACATTTCGATACATTTTGCAGTGAAATCGCTAACTCGTCGCCCATGACACCATGCACACGCTTATAAACAACTAAATCATCGCATTAACTAAGCTTTTCCGGATAATAGCATTATCAAGGGCAGTGGATAACTCACCCCCATCTGGAATTAAGCCTAGTGCCTGTAAATCAGCTTCAACCATTAACTTTACTAGTTGCTCAAAACTGACAGAAGGTTCCCATTATAACTTTTGCTTTGCTTTAGTTGCATCACCAATTAATAAATCTACCTCAGTTGGGCGCAAATAGCGCACGTCGAACTCAACATAATTTTTCCAGTTAAGGTTAACATACCCAAAGGCAATTTCCAAAAACTCTTGTACTGAATGGGTTTCTCCAGTCGCTACCACATAATCATCGGGTACATCCTGCTGTAGCATCAACCACATTGCCATAACATAATCTTTGGCTGAACTTGCTCAAGAATACGCCGCATCACAGTGCCATCGGTTAAATCTCCATACTGAAGAAACAAACGCGCCCGTAATTAGCACCCGTTTGCGCTCTGTCATATTTTTTACCGCTTTCTACAAGCACTATGACATATTACAAGCTTTTTGGTTTCGCAAATAGTGGCGCCAACGAGTCTTTGCCTTTTACACTTCAATCTTCACTCTTGGTTCCACAAGACCCTTGTAAGCTTTTAATGTTTCTTTTGCCGTTCTTTCCCACGTGAATAATTTTGCTCTTTCTATGCCTTTGATGATTAAGTTTTGACGCAAATGAGAGTCACTAATAATTTTTAGAATCGATTCAGCTAATTCAAGTGGTTCCAAAGGATTAATAAGTAAAGCAGCATCACCCGCAACTTCTGGAATTGAGGAGCAGTTAGAACTAACAACAGGCACCCCTAAAGTCATAGCCTCTAGTACCGGTAATCCAAACCCTTCATAATGCGATGGATAAACAAAAACATCAGCTTTAGAATAAAATAGCGCTACCAAATCATCAGATAAATAGTCAAGATGATAAATAGAATTGCTCCAAGGAGAATCGTGAATAGCTGTAAATATAGGTTCGTAGTGCCAACCTTTTTTGCCTATTAACACCAAATTATGAGGGATATTATATTTTGACCTTAAATAGTTAAACGCTTTAATCAAAGCATTAACATTTTTTCTTGGTTCAATATTACTAACAAATAATAAATATGGTCGTGAAAAATCAAAATCAAATCTTTCTAAAAGCATTTCAGTTTTCCGACCTGACAGACTATTAGAATGATAACGACTCGCAAGTGGCGTGACGTGTATCCTATCTGGGTCTACATGCAAATACTCAACAATATCTTGCTTCGAGCTTTCAGAAATAGTCATTACTAAATCTGTCCATTTCAAGCAGCGTTGAACTTTTTCTTTATATTTAGCAACAACAGAATCGACATATTGAGGATATTTTATAAAAGTCAGGTCATACAAATTCATGACCTTTAAGCTTTTACGACAGGGGTACACAGAATAGTTTGTGCCATGAATGATATGAGCATTACCAAAATATTTATCAAAGCGAGAAAAAAGAAATTTATTTTCTGTAGCTAACAATAAATCTGATACCCTCACTGGCATCGGGAATAAATTTACGTCTGAGTATGACTTAAGAGAATCTGGTAAACTTTTGCTGCCACGTAACCAGCTTTTTAATCCTGGCTGATAAACTAGCCCTAAACTAAAATTCTCAGAGTATTGTAAATCACTCAAAGAACTAATTAAATTAGCTACAAAAAACCCTACACCACTAGGTTTGGCAGATACTGGAGTAGCATCGATTACAACTTTAAACATGGAACAATCACTATTAGCTAATTGTTGGCTGGTATAAATTAGTTTTGTTATTCAATCTATAAATTACTAAATATGACATCATAAATAAAGCCTGCTTTCGTCTGCTTCACCGACTATTTAGCGAGTGCAAGCTAGCTATCATCAGCTTTTAACTTACAATTATAAACGCTTATAAGTACAGACGAATTAACAGCACTTTTATTAAGTTTACACTTAGATTCAGTATAAGCTAAATTAATATTAACAAAACTTATACATTTTTTACGTATATAAAATTATACTAAGAAGTTAAAAGGAGTATTAAAACCTATTGTATCAAAATAGCATAGCAGTTTGAGTGACTAATGAATACCGTAACAATACTGTAATTAATTACTCTTTCATAAAGATGTAAATAAATTATCAAAAATTACATGTACACTGTTGTTATGATTTGTTAAGCTGATAGCGCTGGAAGTAAAAGTGGTGTCAGTGATTATGTACTAATTAAATTACGACTTGATGCATAACTCAACATGAATGCATTATTTGTTCGATTATTACGCTACTAATGTCTCTCTTCTAAACCACGATAGACGTGGAAAAAACCACCAAAAGCACATTTTAAGAATAATCAACGGCGAAATAATTTTTTTCCGATGTAAATACTCTTGTAAAGTTGCCCAAATTAAAGCTTTGGTAAAATCTTGAATTTGACTATCATCAAATCTATTGAGATTGGTTGTCTCTTCAACTTTAATCAAGGCGTATCCTAAAATCCAACTATCTAGTCTTTTATTGAATTTATGATGTAGCATTTCATTAATTTCATGATGAGCAGCTAGTCTTTGACCTAAAGTTTTGTTGCTCGCATACATTCGAGAACCCGCTACCTTTAAAGGTAGATGATGAAATGCTACGTTCTTTCCATAACGTAACCAGAGTTCGTAGTCCATACAAAAGTCTAAGCTATCGTCCAAGTTTCCAAATTTTTCAACTAAACTGCGCTTGAAAAATGTTGCAGGTTGACAAATATAACAATTCTCAAACA
This sequence comes from Calothrix sp. PCC 7716, assembly GCF_019977735.1. Classification (GTDB taxonomy): domain Bacteria; phylum Cyanobacteriota; class Cyanobacteriia; order Cyanobacteriales; family Nostocaceae; genus Dulcicalothrix. The sequence continues at coordinate 11,360,312 of NZ_AP025018.1, forward strand.
GATACTGATAATTCCAAGGTTCTGTTGGGAAAGGACGAATAATTTTATCGTGTTCATCAATCCAGTCAGCATCACCATATATAGCTTCTATATGCGGATTAGCTTCAAAAATTGCTCGAACAGCTTGAAATGCTCCTTTGTAGTAAATATCATCTGAGTTAATCCAGGCAATAATTTCACCTGAAGTCATGGATATACCTTTATTTACAGCATCAGCTTGTCCTTTGTCTGGTTCTGATATCCAGTGAATTTTTTCATCGTATTTTTTTAATATTTCTAGTGTTTCATCATCACTTCCAGCATCACAAATTACGTATTCAATATCTGAGATATTTTGGGAAAATACACTTTGTATAGTTCTTTCAATAAAGCGTCCTTGACGAAAAGAAGGCGTAATTACACTAAATTTTAAACTCATAAATATTTACCATTATTTTAAATTGATTCAACTAACAAACTTACTTAAGCCAACTAACTTAAACAAATATATTGAAAATATAGTCCCAAGTATAACTACAGGTGCTTGAATAATATATACAAAAATTAAATTTATTTCAGAAAATAGTATATTACTATTATCTATACCTAAATTTCTAATTAACAATAAAAATAAGCATTGCCAGTACTTATGAAATGCAAATACCCCAAGAGTATATTTAGCTATTGTTTGCAGTAAAGAGTTATATTTTATTTTTAAAATGCAAGTAAAACAGAAAATAGTCAATGCTCCAAAAACTATCGATATTCTTGCATAAATGCTTAAAGGATAATCATCTGCACGCAAGTAGATATCATGAATAGAAGAAAGTATATATAAGAGCAAAAATATCAATTTAAATTTAATTATTTTATTTTTATAATTAGCAAAACCAAAAGCGATAGGAATATAAATAATAAAATTTCTTAAATCATAATGAGGCAAATTTAGTTTTTGAATACACAAAAGTTCAAAATAGGCAATAAAAAATAATATAAATCCAAAATTTATTATTTTCATGACAGTATTTGAATTAATTAATTGATATATAAATGCAATAATTATTAATATTATTAAATCAAATAAAAAATAGAATACTGAACCACCGAAAAGTGGTAAATCAGGTTTAGCACCCATGATATTATCCCAAGATAAAGGAGGAGCTTGCTTTGTTACTAAAACAAAAAATATATTTTGAATAAGTTGCCAAAACACAAATATTTTAATTAAATTAAGTATTCGTTTTTGTAAATATTCTATATTAGGCTTTTTTTGAAAGTACAAGTATAAAGAAACAATATAAAATATTGGAACTGCTGTCAAAGATAATTGAACCTCAAAAATTTTGACAATTTGATCAGCAATCTTCATAAGTACATGTGTATTTGCACTAATAACAAATTTAATTGGCTGTAAATGCCAAAATAAAACGAAAATAATACTAATTGCTTTTAAAGCATCTAAGCTCTCATCTCTTTCTATATTCACACTTTGTATTAGTTTATTATTATTCATAAAGCATGTATAACCAAGATTTGCTGTGTTTTAAATTATTTACATTTTTTCTAAGCAAGCATAAAGGCAATCACCTCGAAGAAATTTATCAAAAAATAGCCAAGAAAACACATTTGCCCCCTTGGCGCCGTTCCAAATTTCGGTATCTAAATTAATAATATTGTGTGAAGCATAACCGCCTAACCCTCGCATTGCTAATTGGTCGCTTAAATATGCCCAATGAATGGGTGTGGATGTTTTAAACCAGCGCGTGCGGAATCCATTTGCTCGTGCAAGATAACGTAAGGAACGGGGACTAAAAGCTACTGCATGAAAGGGAATATGCCAATGTGCCCAAGTTGGACCGTAATACTGCCACAGCCAAAAACTGGCTAAGTTAGGAACAGAAACATAGATTCTACCTCTAGTAACTAATTTTTGTGCGAGTGTTTGTAGTGTTTTACCTGGGTCTTCAAAATGTTCTAAAGCTTGATTTAAAACAATCGCATCAAATAATTTTCCATCTAACTCTGGTTGAGTTACATCGCCTGTATAGATTGTAAAACCTTTTTCTTGAGCTTTTTTGGCAGCGATACTATTTAACTCTGTACCAGATAAATTTTGATAACCTAAATGTTTGTACCATTCTAAAACTCGTCCTTCAAAGCAACCTATTTCTAAAATGGCTGCTTGCTTATTTTCTGAAAGCGGTACTATATCATCGTAAGGAGCTTTAAATAGTTTGTGTAAGATGGAGAAACTCTTACCTAACAATTTAAAAAACTTTCTTTTCAGTAAGCTTTTACGTTGAAAAGGACTATATTTACCATTCGATAAGTCACCGTCATCATTAACTTGGTTAGCGGCGGAGTAGGTCGTTTCATACAGTCCTTGTAAAGTTTCTGGCGCCGGGAAAGGAAAAGTGTAGACGGATTGGCAGTTTTGACATTCATACATCCTATAAATATTACGATTACCAAATCTAGTATCGGGAGTAGAAAACAGTAAGCGTTTCGGCGCCGATTTACAAACGGGGCATTTATTCTCTTGTAGTGATTTTTCTTCAGGAACAATAACTGGCGCCCAATCTAAAGCTTCATTTTCTAGCTGCCAAACGGGACGCTCAGTTGTAGAGAGGTAAATATTTTTTAACTTACATGTGGCGCCATTAACAAAAATTTTTATTTTATCTTTTTGATTGAGATATTGTAGAAAGCCTTGCCGAACTTGACTAACTTCCTCCATATAATCTAGCCAACTACCAGAAAGTTGCCCCGAACGAATACGGAAACAACTAGCATGACCAGGAAGTAATTCTAGTTTGAATTGCATCGATAATTTCAGCCAAAGTTCGTAATCTCCTGCTAATTTAAGATCTCGATTGACACCTCCTACTTGTTCATAAGCTTTGCGAGTAAAAAAGCAGCCATCCTGGTATATTATATGACCTTGTAATAATTGCTGAGTGCTAACATGTTTCTGCGGACGATTGGATACTCGCCACCCATCCTTTAAAACTGTATCTGTAAAATAAATTACATGCGAGTTTTGATGATTATTAAAATAAGTTCCTACTCTTTGAAGAGCATTAGGTTCATACAAGTCATCACTATTTAACCACGCGAATATATCTCCTGTTGCAGCTTCAAATCCTTTGGCAACAGCATCATACATCGTTTTATCTTTACCAACGATGACTTTTGCAAAGTGCAACCTGTAAGCATTAATAATATCGATAGAAGCATCAGTTGAGCCGCCATCGACAATAATATATTCCAGGTTGACATAATTTTGGTTTATTACTGATTTAATTGTTTCTTCTAAAGTAGAAGCTTGATTTAAGTTGGGAGTTACTATACTAATTCGTGGAAGCTGATTCATTTAGTTATACAAGTATTAAAAATAAAGTTAGCTAGTTGTGAACGTCATTAGTCTTTCGACATTGTGTCCTAAGACGTACTCGCTTTCAATAATAACTTCAGTTTATTCTTGATTTTTATTAAAATATTGAAACCAGTAATTTTTTTCACTATCTGTTTATAACTATAAATTTTTTTCGCTAAATTTATTTCATTACGTAATGTTGTTAAATGCCCTTCAATATCCTGATTTACTAACTTTAATGATTGGGAATCGTAACTTTGTGCAAAAAGTTGTTGACTTTCTAAATATTCATTCAGCCAACTATTCACTCGTGCTGGAACGCTAAAAAAGCTTGGTAAATTTTTTCGATAATATTTTTTGGCTAGTTCTTTAAATTCTTGCCTACAAGCTAACCAGTGTGTCATTGAAAATAAAAACTCCAATCTCACACCGTAATCTAAATTTTCCATAAAATATCTTGTCGTCCAGCTAGAAGGATGAACTCGATAATAAATAAGCGGTTCTTTTATTACAGAAATTGACCATTTGAGTGAAATTCTAGCAAATAAAACCCAATCTTCTGCTTGATGAGCAATAAATTCAGGTAGTAAACCTGACCATAACAAAACATCACGGTGAGTAAGGAAAGTTGAGTTAACTATCGGGCAACCTTTCTGGAGAGAATCAAAGGTATATGGTTCTGCAATCCTGTCCTTGAGGTCAATTGTTTGATAATCTCCCGCTATCTGATTAGTGTTCCAACCAGTTAAAGGTTTATTGTCAGAGTCCACATTGTATCCGTAACTACAAACGCATAAAGAATCAGGATTCTGCTTGAGCCAAGTTACCTGTACTAATGTTTTATTAGGCAGAAACGCATCATCTGCATCTAAAAACGATATCCACTCTCCTTTTGACTCAATAATCCCCAAATTACGGGATGCAGCTACTCCTTTGTTTGCTCTGTCTGGGTGAGTTAGCACTTGCATTGGGATTGGTGATTTTTGTGCCAGTTGATTTGCTACCTCATATGTATTGTCAGAAGAGCCATCATCAATTATAATAACTTCCACGCGTATCTCGCCGTTAGTTTCTTGGTTCCATACTGATTTGACTGCGTTTTCAATGAACTTTTCAGCGTTGAAAGCAGGTATAATTACTGTAACAAGCTCTGCTTCGTATGGATATTTAAATAAAGTCGGTTTTTCAACGCTTTTGGTTTGAGTTAGTAAAAGCCAGCTAATAGGGTCTTCTGCAATATCTTGCAATTGCTGGGTAAGGCGCGTGCATGTTTCTTGCAAAACTTGGTTTTCAGAGCGAAGATGCTTTAAGTCATCTAAGCTCAAGGAATTTGCGACTTCTTTGGTATGTCCTTCACTAACCATGTTGTAATTCTCATTAAAGAACAAATGAACTATTGATTATTGTATTTAAGCCTAAAAGCATTTCCTAGTATAGAATATTGGGTACGACTTAAAGGCATCTCTAGTAGTAATAGCTAGTTGGGCAAAAATTAGGTAATATTGTTAAGTTCGTTAAGATAGTATAGGCTTCAGGATAGTTTCGTACTTAAGAATCCAATCATATATATCTTTGAGAGTTTGCTCTGGATTAATATTGGGACTCCATCCTGTCCTAGAGGTTATCTGAGAAGAATCTGTAATAAAAAGAGGTATATCACCTGGTCTAGCTTCTTCTACTGTTTTAATAGAAATAGATTTACCAGTAATCGCCTCGCATAATTGCGTAGTTTCCAACAAAGATAAGCTGTTATCACAACCACCACCGACATTTAAAATATCCCCATCTAATTCAGAGAAATGGCCTAACTGATAATCAACAAGCCTTAGCAAATCATCAATATGTAGTAAATCTCTAATCTGTTTTCCTGTACCACCGTACCCTATATAACTTAGAGGTTTTTCAAAGTAGTGTGCGGCCACCCAAAGAACAAAAACACCTTGATCTACCTTACCCATCTGCCAAGGACCGCTAATTACTCCACAGCGGTTAACTATTGATTGTACATTATAAGCTTGACGATATTCTTCAATAAGCATTTCAGAGGCAAGCTTAGTTGCACCATATAGAGAACGATGGCCTTTAAGGGGAAAATTTTCTGATATGCCAAGTTGTGATATTCCAAGTATTAATTGTTCAGAAGCAATAGTAAAACGAGTCGCTTCCTCTATTAAATTAATCGACTTAAGAGTTTCAATTGGGTATATGCGACTAGTAGAGAGAAATAGTAAACTAGCTTGGATTTGTCGAGCTAATTCAAGAACATTTATAGTACCTAACAAGTTTGTTTGTAAAACGTATTGTGGAGAAGTAAATCCTGCTAGTACAGATGGTTCGGCAGAACAATCAATAATTGTATCTACATAACTAAACGTTGCAGGTTCTAAATCACTAGCAGAGCGAATATCTCCATGAATAAACTCAATATCAAATTTTTGAAATCTTGGAATATTTAATTCTGAACCACGCCTGCGTAGATTATCAAAACAAATTATTCTCCAATCAGGATGATACGTTTTTAAGCCAATCGCTAATGAACTCCCAACAAAACCGGCGCCTCCCAAAATTAAGATATTTTCAGACATTTTATTTTTCCTTATTGGTGACAAGTATCTTATTACTATAATGGTAATCTCCACGGGACAAATGTTTTTCTAACCATATAGAGAGGACGATAAATAAGTATCGACTGCCCATCTCTTTTAGTTTGAGCTTTGAAACCCCAGTAGTTCTATTTCTCCAAACAATCGGAATTGTAGTGTAAGAATACCCACGTACTATAGCTTTAAGCGGTAGTTCTACCGTTAAATTAAAATGATGGGAGATTAAAGGAGAAGTACCTTGAATAACTTCTCTACGATAAATTTTAAATGCGTTAGTAGTATCGTTTAATTCTAAACCAAACAAAATTTGAATGAATAAATTAGCTAGACGATTAATAATAAGTTTATAGGTGGGATAGTCAATAACTTTACCACCTTTAATAAACCGAGAACCAAAAATACAATCGTAACCACTTTGTAATTTATAGTAATAAGATACTATATCCTCTGGAGCATCAGAGCTATCTGCCATGACAATAGCTACTGCATCTCCTTTAAAATTTTCTAATCCACAACGAACAGCAAAGCCAAAACCATTAGGATAATAGTTATTGATGTAATTCACTTTATGGTTCGTCGCGTTTAGCTGCTGTAATATTTCTGCTGTATTGTCTTTGCTATTATCGTTTACAACTAAAATCTCATAATCTATATTTTCACTTTCCATTACTTGACTGATTGTGTGAACAGTTTGTGCAATACAACCTTCCTCATTATAGGCAGGAATAACTATTGATAATGATTTGACTTCATTTGCCAAAACTGTTTTGTTTTTTATAACACTGTTAGAGTTAAAAGAAAATGCAGGAGCTAAAGCTTCTGGATAATCTACCTTTTGCTGAGTTTTTCTTAAACGCTGATTTTGAGCGTAATTTTGCTTATTTTTAAATACAAATCTATCACTAATAAAATAATTGATAGATGCACTAATTATCACGCCAATCAATGTATTGACTGCGTAGTTTATTCCCAACCAATCCAATACAGGGAAAATCAAAAATATCCTGATTATAACAGCACTTCCAGCAGAAACATGGTAAAGAGGTATTTGTCGTAATATGACATCTTTTACATTCCAATTACCTCCAGTCCAAACCCAAATTCTATATACAAAAAAACTAAACACTAGTGAGATTTCAATTGATATGAGGTTCGCAGCATTACGTAATAAATATGTCTGAAATCCTAATTTTTCAATTAAGATGTATATAAGTAAAATATTTAATAACGCTGATAAGCCGCCACCCAGGAAAAACTTTAGTATCTTGAATGTGAGTATTTTTCTTAACATAGGTAGTATATCCATAATTTACAATATTATTCAATTCTTTAACTTTTCTGAATGTTTAATTCTCCATCTAATTTCAAAAACTGTTTTGACTCTGAACTATAAACCCAAGCTTTAACTACTGTACTATCTAATGGTATTGATTTTACTGGCAAACTAATATCCCATTGATAGCGCTTAGAAAAATTTTGATTAGAAGTTTTTATATAACCAAACCTATTTAATTTCACAGATGCATTGGCAAAAAAAGATCGGTTATTCCCATAACTGAATAGTACAATATTTGGTTGTTTTTTACCTTGAAATGAAGTTATCCAACCAGATATTTTAATGCTACTATTTCGAGATAAAAGAACTGGTTTATCCACAGTAGACTTGACATTTATAGAACCATACGCCTGAGTATCCTGACTAATAAATTTAATATCTTTAGCAAACTCTCTTAATTTCAATTCTTCCAAAGTCAAAAATATTTTTTTATCATTGACTGGTTGAAAAAAGAGAGAATTGATACAACTATTAGATTGCTCTAATACAGATTTATCTAGAAAGGCAACAATTTCTAGACATGTTTTACCTTGGCTTCTTTGTAACCATATTTCTTCTCCTTTAGCAAAAGCATTAATAGTACTAGGAATAAGAGAACAAATTAAAATAGTAGTAAAAAAACAAATATAAAAATAACGATATATATTCTTAGTCAATGGTTGCCAATGATGAGAATAATGAGAAATATATATTCTCCATATCTGTAATAAAGAAATATATAGCAAAACAGTGGTAGTTGTATATCTAGAGGTTGTAGCTACATAAAAAGTCCAACCTGCTCTGCCAATAGTTATCATCAAAGCATATAAAGTTGCAAACCACCCCAGAGAAAACCAAGGTGCCGCTTCATAGGCAAATGAGGAATTATAGTTTTTGATAAACAATATATTAAATATTAGCCAGTTAAATAATATTATAGCTCCAATAATTATGGAAGGAATAACTAGACTCCCAAATGGTGCAGCTAAAAAAATTAATAGAAATTGAAATGCAATAAATGGCTCTTTCCAAAAGTAAAAAACATCAGGCGAAAAGCTAGGCTTTTCATATCCTATCAGATAAATACTAATAGATAATATAAATAATATCATCCAGACGATAATTCTACTTATTCTTTCTTTTTTATTACCTTCAATTAATACTAAATTAGGAATAAGAGCAATCCAAGATAGTAAACCATGAGCAGAAGAAAAACTTGCAATAAAACAGCAAGCTGCTGCAAAAACTATTTTTTTATTTATGGACATTTTTTGAGGAATACTCAAAAATGAAATAGCTGAGATAATGCATGTATTTACTATTATAAATGCTACTTGAAAACCCCATAGCCAATTTTCCCACTGAGTAAGAGAAAATATAAAAAAAGATGTACCAATATTAGTCAAGTAAAATAAACTTTGACGCTTATTCTTTATTTTTGACGAAATTAAATACAAATTGCCAAAAGATACAAAGACTAATAATATGCTCAAATACATTTGTATTTTTACATCCCACTTTGAAATAAAACTATTTAATAAAAATAGAATTCGTGGAAAAAATATACGATGTTCATTATGTTGAGCAAAAAAATCTAAGATATTTGCATGACCCGAAATTACTTTTTGAAAAAAAGACGGTAAAACCCATTCATCCCAAAAGGGAACATTGACGCCAAAAATATATACAAAGAACAAAACGCTAATCAATGGAAATAAATAGGTAAGCGTTATAAAATATTTTTTTGTAAACAAGGTAAATGCTCTACTAATTGTCATATATTTAAATGTGTTAATGTTTTTGAAAAACATTTGCTTTTTCAACAAACCTCTTAATTTGAAGCAGATAAAAAAATAGTAGGTTTTACTTACGTTAAGGCTAATTAAAAAGCTATAGGCTTCTTAATTAGCCTGTTAATTTCAGCTTAACTAATACTTGTTAATTTGCAAAGTGTAAATTTCTTCCAGTATTCCACGAAGATTGTATTTATATTGCCACTCTGGGTAATGAGTCTGAAATTTTCTAACATCTGAAATATACCAGATGTGGTCGCCAGAACGGTTGCTATCGGTGTAGGTGTACTCAAGTTTCTTACCAGCAAGTTGCTCACAAATGCTAATAGCTTCTATCATTGAACAGTTACTGTGTCGAGAACCGCCGATATTATATACTTCACCGCATTTAGGATTTTGATAGAAATGGTAGAATGCGTTGACTAAATCAAAACTATGAATATTATCTCGAACCTGTTTACCTTTATATCCAAATATTGTGTACGGTTCGGATAAAATTGTGCATTTCATTAAGTAAGAAAGAAATCCATGTAATTGTGCCCCTGAATGAAAAGGACCAGTTAAGCATCCTCCTCTAAAGCTTGCTGTCTTCATGTCAAAATATTTACCATATTCTTGAACTAAAATATCAGCAGCTACTTTAGAAGCTCCAAACAACGAATGTTTAGAACTATCGATTGACATTGATTCATCAATACCAATGGTATAGAAATGGCTTGGATCAATTTCCCAGCGTGCTTCGAGTTCCTGAAGAGGTAAGTAATTTGGGCTATCTCCGTAAACTTTATTTGTGGAGGTAAATATAAAAACTGCATTTGGACAGTACTGGCGAGTTGCTTCTAGTAGAACTAATGTTCCATTAGCATTGACAGTAAAGTCAATATGTGGGTCTTTAGCTGCCCAATCATGAGATGGTTGTGCTGCTGTATGAATAATTAAGGCAATATCAGAGGAGTATTCCTGAAAAATACTCTCGATTTTTTCGCGATCCCGAATATCGAAATCATAATGTTTATATTTATCGGCATACCTTTCTTTTAGAAGGTCGCGGTTCCATAATGTAGATGCAGATTCACCAAAAAAAAATGCGCGCATATCATTGTCGATACCCACGATATTAAAACCGCGTTCGGCAAAAAAGCGAACTGCTTCTGAACCAATTAAGCCTGCGGAACCTGTAATAATAACAGTAGACATTTACACTCCTCACACTTTGTTAAAAATCTAGATGTTAACGAAAGAAGACGGTTGCTTGACAAAAAAGCAGTCTTGAGAAACTAATATCCCACGTTCGTCACGGTAATTACCAGAAAAATCAAACAGGAAGAAACCGTGTTGTGCCAACCACTGTGATAATTCTAGAAGAAGAGGTGTCTTTGAACCATAGCCTCGCACCAACCAAGATTCTACAAGTATTACTTCGACGTGCTTAAGTACGGACGTGGCGCCTTTAAGAATTTCCAACTCATATCCTTGGACATCAAGTTTAAGTAACTGAGGATATGGAATTGCTGATTCTTTGACAACTTTGTCAAGAGAAATTACATCCACAACAGTAGAAGAGGGGAAATAGTTACTATTTTCTTCTACTAAGAGAGAACTCCCTAGTGGATTATGAGAAATGCTTAACGAGAGTTTAGCGGATTCAGAACCTAAAGCAAAAGGATGAAGCTTGCACTTAATATTACTATTTAAAATTTCTGCCAAACCTGCTTTATATTCAGGATTTTCAGCTTGCGGTTCAAACATGTGAAAACTTGCGTCAGGAAAAACTTCGGCAATACTTTTTGTCCAGGAACCATTACTCGCTCCAATATCGCAAATGCAAGTAGGCGAAAATCCAAGTTGTTTGATTCGTGTTAGCTTTTCTTTATCTTTATAAGTAATATCTCCAGTTGTCTTTTTATATTCCGTTTCAATACTTTGACGCAATACATCAACCCGATGATGTAATTGTTCTATACGTTTTTCTACAAAATCTATATCATTTTTGCTCAAATTATTTTGCAGCAAACTTTCGGTTTGTTGCTTCAAAGTGTCTGTTTTTTCCAATAAACTATTGAAAAGCTGCTGATTTATCAATTGTGCTTGCTGACACAATATATTTACTTCATGGTAACAATTTTTAATTAACTCTCTGTCATCTAACTGGGCTTGTTGTAACTTTTTTAAATATCGACTAATAATCTGAAATTCTTGCTTGTTATTATCTTGCATTTGCTGCAATGTTTGTACTAAATATATTGAACTTTGAAGTAGAGATGTATCATTATGCATTAAAGATTGAATAGATTCTTTATTCTTATAATCGTTCTCTTTAAACTGTGAAATATTGTTATCAATTTTTGTTAATCGCCAAACAATATTATCTAACTTTTCCAGTATAAGTTCTTTGACAATTTTTGCTCTTTGTAAAATTTGAATCATAATATTCTTTTTCTCCAATTTTTAATACACTTATTCTGTGTTTTGTATTGTTTATGTGATATATTTATGGTCATTTAATTGGACAATAGTGATCAAAGTATTTGACCTATCCATATAAGTTTCATAAGAAACTAACATGCAAATTAAATGTTCAACAACTTAATTACTTATTAAAGAGGTCTTTGCGAACAAAAACTCCATCTTTTTGTACTAGGCTTCCATCTTCTGGGTGTCTCCATTCACCAACCTCATCATAGTAACGAAACCCAAGCTTATCCATTATTTCAAGCATTTCTAAAAATGTTTTAGCTTCTGGACACAACCTGGTAAGTGTTAACTCCAGAATGACCACATCTACTTGCTCTAAAAAATTAGCTCCTCCCTCTAAAACTAAATGTTCAACTAGCTGTACATCTACTTTCAAAAGTCCTCGACCAAAAATTTGCTTCTCTTTTGCTAAAGAATCTAAAGTTTTAACTTCAACATTAACAACTTCTGATGCTTGGAAGTCATCGATAGGAAGTAAGGAACTACGATACAAGTCAGAAAACACTTGTAATGACAGTTGGCCTACTTGATTAGAGATAGCCACTTCGACCATTTCAAAATTGGAATGGCTGTTTATATGATAACTTCTAGCGGACTCATCATACCTAGAGGCCAATGGATCGACTAGAACAAAACGTGCGTTTGGAAAAAGCATATTGATGTAATGTGACCAAACTCCTGTTGAAGCTCCTACGTCGATAACAAAATCTGGATTAAAGCCTTTTTTCTTGAGTCGTCGAACGGCTTGATAAACAGGTACAAAATCTTCAAAAATATCTTGTGGAGCAGATGGTTCAATGTAATACACTAAATCGCTAGGAAGTGGAGGCATTAATTTTTCAAATTTCATGTCAGCAGGTTCTCCTCGTTCGAGAGACTGCCAAATCCATTCTGCAATTCCCTCAACTCCAAAGTTTTCAGCTAGCGTCGCTGCGTTTTGGCGCATTAAAAATTGATTATCGCTGTTAGTGACATAATTGACAGCTTCGCCAAAACTAGAGGAACTATATTCCGCTACTGTCCCAATTTGGAACCTTTCAACAAAACGAGCAACCGCAGTTTTTTTATTACCTAAAACAATTATGGGTGTGTTCGATGTTGCAAAAATAAATGGTATGCGACTAGGTAAGCTCAATTCAGCAATAAATCGACGATCATCGTTTGCATCTAAAGTACCCGAAGGAATAACAGCGAAGGAACACTTTCTCAACAAGGGAACCAATTCGACTTCTGGTAATGGATTGTGGAGAAAAATTCCATCTTGTTCTAATTCATTTATGTCAAAAGAAAGCCACTGACAATTAGAAGCGTTATTACAATACCAATCTAATTTGACTCCTGAACCTCTTACAGATTCACGTAACAAGTCTAACCAACTTTGATCCCAAATATTACCTACTAAAATTCCAGATATTTTATGTTCTCTTGCAAGTGCTGATTCACTGACTTGTAGTTGTAATAACTGGTTTGAAACTACAGGAGGTAATACCCAAAATTTCAAACGATATTTACCTTCATAAGCTTGTCTCATTTCTGGAGAAATTGCTAGACGAAGCGAAGACTTATCCAATAACTCTCGCATTAATGAGTCAGGAATACCATTTGAACAAATGTTTTGGTCGTCCATTATATAAGTACATAATGGTATATTAAATAATTCTTTGATAGCTATAGCCACTAAAACATCACTTGGGTAATAGGGAATGCACAAAATACGCCTAACATTCTGATATTCAAACGTTTGTAAAACATAGGCAAATATATCTGCTTTTGATAGCATTACTTGAGGTAAACAAGCGCTTTCTTCGCCAAAATCGTGTTCGCCTTCATAATGATTACAAGAACGAATTGAAAAAATATTTGGACTATCTTTGAATATTCGACGTAGAAGAACTCCCGTACCATGTCTTTCGTTGACTTCGTTGCATGTAATAATTACATCAAAAGTTTGAGAGTAATTATCGCTACGTGGGACATAGTTATAGGAAATCAAAGAAAGTAGTTGCTCGCGTAATTGAGCCTGTAATGCAAATGTATTGTTGAGGTCATTGCCCATGAATTCAATCCTGATTAAAGCTAAAGTTGTTTATTGGAATCGATTGAAAAAATTTTGGATATTCAAATTTTTGAATATTTAGTGAGAGATGACGGCAATCTCAGCAAAATGAATACCTGCTTGCTTCGATTCCCCATCTGCCACCACATCGATAACTTGCACAAAATTAATCCAGTCATATACAACTTTTGGGTTATTTTGATACTCTGTTATCGCGACATGAATAGTATACTGTTGGGGAATGATAGAAAGTTTAAACCGAAACTGGCAAATAAAACCTTCACCTGTTCTGTCCTGTTCGAGTAAGACAGATAACATGCTAGTATTAGTGCCGATGATTATTTGCCCAAATCTGTCGTTAAGCTGAAACCCAATATTTAAGGGACATAGTTCGATTGAATGGGAATTTACCTTGACAGATAAAATTATTTCCTCCCCAACTGAAAACACCGTTTGAGATTCTCCATGCTTGTTAGTAATTGCAATCCCTGCAATCATTCCGACTGTAGAACCATATCGATGTTTTGAAGGAAAATTACAACGAAACTCATCGGGTAATATTACATTCTCTGAATTATATATATCATCATTTACTAAACTTATTTCTTTTTCTACTAACTCCTCAATCTCAGTCTTATCTTTTTCTGTTAACTGATTACTATATTGACTTAAGTGTATTTCTGTATATTTAGTAACCATCTCTGATGGAATACCAGAGTGCGTTAAATATCCGTACTCTAAAATTGCCGCGCGCTCGCAAAGTCTTAATATTGCTTGTGTATCATGGCTAACAAATAAAATAGCCGTTCCTTGAGACTTTAATTTTTCCAAGTACTTATAACACTTCTGTTGAAAGAAAATATCTCCAACAGCTAAAGCTTCATCTACAATCAATATTTGAGGATGTGAATTTGCCACAACAGCGAACGCTAACCTTACAATCATTCCACTCGAATAAGTTTTAACTGGCTCGTCAATAAACTCGCCTATATCAGCAAATGCTTCTATTTCATCAAACTTATCTTCTATTTCCTGTTGGCTTAACCCTAAAATCCGCCCATTGAAAAATACATTTTGGCGCCCAGTAAATTCAGGATTGAATCCACTTCCAAGTTCTAGTAAAGCAGATACTCGCCCATTCACATGTACAGTACCAGTAGTTGGCGTAAGAGTTCCAGCAATAATTTGTAGCAAGGTACTTTTTCCGGAACCATTTTGCCCAATAATTCCTACAGTTTCACCAATACAAACTTCTAAATCAATATCTCGCAGTGCCCAAAACTCAGCCGCATAGTTCTTCCCTGGTAGTAAAACTTCCTTAAGCTTGTCTACCGGTCGCCCATAGCGTTTATAGCACTTCGAGACATTTTTGAGTGAAATTGCTAACTCCTCGCCCATGACACCATACACACGTTTATAAACAACTAAATCCGCAGCTTTAACTAAAGTTCTCTAGAGCAGGAGCATTATCAAACGCACTTGATAACCCCTCTTGATTCGGAAGACTTAAACCATTAGCCTGTAAATCAGCTTTAATTTTCAACTTTACTAGTTGCTCCAAGCTAACGGATGGTTTCCATGACAAATTTTGCTTTGCTTTAGTTTCATCAAAAATTAATAAATCGACCTCAACTGGTTGCAAATAACGAGCTAATGAGCGTCTTCATTATGGAAACCATTATAAAAATGGTTGATACGGTCGGTATTAAAAGTCTATGTCTTCCGTATAATACCATCAACTTCATAGCCTTTTTCCAACAGTTGCTCACTTGAGTAAGAACCGTCTTGACCTGTAATACCCTTAAAAAGCACCCCCTTACACTCTGTCATACTCCCTCACCACTTTACTAAGTAAACATCAAGCTAGCTGACGTTTGGTTTTATTTATTACACAAGTCTATTTATGTAATCAGTTCAATATCAATAAATATTTACCTCAAACCTTAACGATAGGTTATATCACATCATCTCACGCTAGGCGTAGTCTTCTATACACTCATAATCCTTCAGCACAGATTCCAGTAGATATAATCGACGCAACAGCCAACTTTGCTCAGTGCTTGACCTCCCCACTAAAATGACATCACGATAAAATTTGGCAATTGCAGTGATTGGATTTTACCAAAAAATCCAAGCCTGCCATTATTCCGGAATTGCTAATCCCGGATAGATTCTCGGTCAAGTAAAACCAAATGTTTAATAATACTCCTAACTAGTATAAATGTCACGCAAAAACATTGCTAGACCTGCCGCTAAGTAGCCCAAGCCTGCCTACTAATAATTGCGTAATCCAAATAAACTTCAATAAACGTTGATAGAATAGGCACTAGCGGTAATAATATCAAAATAAATACTACTTTTTTAACCAAATTAGGTTGCCTGACCACGGTGCCAATTCTTAATAAATCGTATTTTGCCCACCATACCTCGTTTACTGGTTGTAAACGCCTTAATTTTCTAGTTTTGTGAAACACACTTTGTATTTGCTCTATCAACGCACGTCTCCTCACTCCTTATTTAGCCGTTGGTCATTTGTGATTACATTAAAGCGAGACAATAAGCACTATGACATCTTACAAGCATTTTGGTTTCAAAGGTAGTGGCGCCAACAAACCATCCACACCAATTTTCTTAATTCAAAGCTATGTATATTGCGGGTGGGTAACTGTTTCGTTTTTTAGTACGTTAATACTATTGATGCCCACTTTAATAAACTATCAGTCGTGCTGTAATGCTACCCTGCTCTTAAAGCTGCGCCTTACACTACGAGACTTATGACAACATTTAAAGTTTTTACACTTGAATCTTAACCTTGGTTTTATAAAACTCCTATAAGCTTTTAACGTTTTTCTTACCGTTCTTTCCCACGTAAATAATTTAGCTCTTTCCTCTCTTCATAAATCAACTCTTGACGCAGATGATAATCATCAAGGATTTTAAGAATAAATTATGCTAATCCAAGTGTTTCTGAAGTGAGACTAATAATAAATTAGTATTAAAACTTATCGTCTCAAAATAACACAGCAGTTTAAGTTACTGAATGAATACCGTAACAGCACTGTAATTAATTACTCTTTCATAAAGATTTCAAGAAATTATCAAGGATTATACGTAAATAACGGTCACGATTTGTTAAGCTGATAGCGCTGGTAGGAGGAGTAAGGTTAACCTTATGCGCGTGTTGTTTTCTGGACCGTTGAGCGTTGAGAGAATAACGGTTAATATTGCAAATCTACCGATATCGTTAGATGGAACTATATTAGTACATCTGTCTGATTTGCATTATGACGGTTTGCGCTTGTCAGATGAAATGCTTGAACAGGCGATTAAAGTTAGTAATGAAGCAGAACCTGACTTGGTTGTGCTTACAGGCGATTATGTCACCGATGACCCATCACCAATTCATAAATTAGTACAGCACCTCAAGCATTTACAAACGCGCGCTGGAATTTGCGCTTGTTTAGGAAACCATGATTTGTACTATAAATACTCGCGTTCCACAATCACCGATGCTTTTACTAGTATCGGTATTCAAGTTTTATGGGACGAAATTGGTTATCCCTTGGGATCAGAGTTGCCTTTTGTTGGTCTTGCTGATTATTGGTCAGGAAAATTTGACCCAACAATACTTGACCAACTCGACCCGAATATACCGCGCATTGTTCTCTCCCACAATCCAGATACGTTTGAATTCGTACAAAAGTGGCGCGTAGATTTACAGCTTAGTGGTCATACCCACGGTTCACAAATCGTAATTCCTGGGGTTGGGCCATTAGTTGTGTACTACTACAAGGTTATTCGCAAAATACCACGCAAAATCCGTAAATATATACCTTTTCTACGTGGTGGTTGTGCTAAAGTTGTACGACATTGGGAATGGGCACAAGGTTTCCACCAAGTTGGAAATAATCAACTTTACGTCAATCGTGGTTTAGGAACTTATCCTCCTGGGCGCCTGTTTTGCCCACCAGAAGTAACTATTATTACTTTAAAGAGTGCTGAGTAGAAAGTGCTGAGTGCTGAGTATAAACTATTAACTCTTCACCCCTAACTCCTAACTCCTAACTCGTACAGACACGTTATCCGAAGGATTTCCCGAAGGGATTAATCGTGTCTCTACTCAGCACTCAGCACTCAGCACTCAGCACTCAGCACTCAGCACTCAGCACTCAGCACTCAGCACTCAACACTCAACACTCAACACTCAGCACTCAGCACTTTCCACTCTTTCAAGATAATATGATGTAAATTCTCGATAATAAGGATAGCGGATTCGTGATAGTACGCTACGATTGGCAACTCGACTCAATACGCGAAATCTACAATACACCAATACTAGAGCTAGTCTATCAAGCAGCTAGCGTCCATCGCCAGTATCATAACCCTAAGCAAATTCAAGTTTGTAAGCTTATATCTATTAAAACAGGCGCCTGTCCTGAAGATTGTGGTTATTGTGCCCAGTCATCTCGCTACAAAACAGAAGTAACACCCCAAGCACTTCTAGAAAAAGAAACAGTTCTTAATATTGCTCAACAAGCTCTAGCTAGTGGTATTAGTCGCGTTTGTATGGGCGCCGCTTGGCGTGAAGTACGCGATAATAAACAATTTGAGGAAGTTCTTGACATGGTTAAAGATGTCACCTCAATGGGATTAGAGGTTTGCTGCACGTTGGGAATGCTTACCGAAAACCAGGCAAAGCGTTTAGATGAAGCAGGACTCTACGCTTATAACCATAATCTCGATACTTCTCGCGATTATTACAGCACAATTATTACCACACGAACCTACGACGACCGTCTCAATACAATAAATAACGTTCGTCAAACCAATGTAACCGTCTGTTCAGGTGGTATTTTAGGTTTGGGTGAAACTGCCGAAGACCGAGTATCAATGCTGCATACTCTTTCAACGTTAAACCCTCATCCCGAATCGGTACCAATTAATATTCTTTCACAAGTTAAAGGCACACCCCTCGAAAATCAACCCGATGTCCCATTTTGGGATGTAATACGGATGATTTCCACTGCTCGCATTATTATGCCCACATCTGACGTGCGCTTAAGTGCAGGCAGAGCCAGACTATCTCAAGTCGAACAGGCATTTTGTTTTATGGCAGGCGCCAATTCTATCTTTTCCAGCGACGATGGACACATGCTCACCGTCACTACCCCCTGTCCTGGTTATGATGCCGATAGCGAATTACTTAACCTACTAGGATTATCCATGCGGGCGCCATTCGTCAAGAAACAAACCATACCCCAAACCATATAAATGATGTAGAGACGCGATATATCGCGTCTCTACAAAATTAAATAATTTTAGCCGCGCGTAGCCCAAACAAAAGACCTACAGCCAAAGCAAAAAAGGCGCCAATATAAAGAACGAAGAAAATAGTACCCATTTTAAGTTTCTCCACAAATATTCATCATTCTATATTCAATCATCCCGCACTACACTTGTAAAACCGGGTTTTTTGGTACAGAGCGTAAAACTACGTAAACTTTACGTTAACTTATTAAAATTTTTAACAGGATTTCGTAATTACTTTATAGTTATAG
This sequence comes from Calothrix sp. PCC 7716, assembly GCF_019977735.1. Lineage (GTDB taxonomy): Bacteria > Cyanobacteriota > Cyanobacteriia > Cyanobacteriales > Nostocaceae > Dulcicalothrix. The sequence continues at coordinate 11,379,467 of NZ_AP025018.1, forward strand.
ATTGTATTTAAGCGATATTGAAGCGAAAATCGGAATCTGGAAAGATTTGAGTCCCGTCCGGAATATCGTTCAGTACACACGTATATCAAAGAAATAACCAGCACTTGCTGTACCCTTATTAGATTAAATACACCTACCAAACGAGTTATAGATGATTCGACAAACTGCTTTTGGCATAGCTCTAAGTACGATTGTCCTTGCTAGCGGGTTAACAAATGCCATACCAACCCAGATTTCAGCAAAAAAAGTTAATCAAGTAAAATCAGTGCCAATTACCAGTCAAGCTGTACTAACTGGTAATTTCAATACCAGCGAGTTAGAAAAATCTGTTTTTGAGCAAATCAACCGCTATCGAACTTCTAAAGGTTTATCGAGACTGACGCTCAATAGCAGAATTTCAAAGCAAGCAAGGGTTCACAGTCGAAATATGGCTAGTGGCAAAGTCCCTTTTAGCCACAATGGGTTTGAAAAGCGCGTCAAATCAACAGCAGTTCGTTACCAAAGCGCTGCTGAAAACGTTGCTTTTAATCAAGGGTACGATGACCCTGTTGCTGAAGCAATTCGCGGTTGGATTAAAAGTCCTGGTCACTTAAAAAATCTTAAGGGCAATTACAACCTGACTGGTATCGGAGTTGCCACCAATAAAGAAGGACAGGTCTATCTCACTCAAATTTTTATTCTGAATCGATAATGATTTATAAATAATAAGTGCAAACACTTAATAAATATCTTTGTATGTGTCAATTTAGAAACTGTCCTCAAACCGATTTTTACGTAAGCAGAGAAAAATTTATCGGTGTAGATTAAAACAGTGTTCCCTATTAATTGACGAGCTAGATATTTATGAACCGACATGTTATTACTATCGGTGCTATTTTACTCGCAAGCGGACTTGTTTCGCTGCCAAACAGCACTTCCGCAAACACGCGGCTATCTTCCAGACAGGCGCCGCGTGCTATCCAGGTTGCACAATCTACCACTGTCAATATTGCTACTATAGAACGATCAATTTTTGACCAAATCAACCAGTATCGCACATCAAAAGGACTGTCTAAATTAACACGCAATACTAAAATAGATAATCAGGCTAGAACGCACAGCCAAAACATGGCTAACGGCAAAATTCCATTTAGCCACCAAGATTTTAGTAATCGCGTCAAGTCTATAGGCATTGCTTATAATGGCGCCGCTGAAAATATAGCATACAACCAAGGTTATAAAGACCCAGCAACTCAAGCTGTTCAAGGTTGGCTCAAAAGTCAGGGTCATAAGCAAAACATCGAAGGCAATTACAGCCAAACTGGAATTGGTGTAGCAGCTAATAGTAAAGGAGAAATCTACTTCACCGAGATTTTCATCAATAACAAGTGATAGTGCTGAGTAGAAAGTGCTGAGTGCTGAGTAGATGATATAGTGCTGAGTAGAAAGTGCTGAGTGCTGAGTAGAGATAATATAGTGTAATTGTCTTTTTACTCAGCACTCAGCACTCATTACTCTTATGACCCTACCTGATTTCCAAGTTTGCGACAGCGATATAGATGAAGCGACTCTATCGACTTATTTAAAAAGTGATGCGATTGCTGTTGATACAGAAACAATGGGACTATTACCACAACGTGACCGTTTGTGCTTAGTTCAATTATGTAATAGTGACGCTCAAGTTACGGCAATTCGGATTTTACGTGGACAAACCGAAGCCAAAAACTTAAAAAAACTGCTTGAAGCGACAAATACCGTTAAAATTTTCCACTTCGCGCGTTTTGACCTCGCTGCACTGCGCTACAATCTTGGCATCAATGTCCAGCCTGTTTTTTGCACTAAAATAGCCAGTAAACTCGCGCGTACCTACACAAACCGTCACGGACTCAAAGAATTAATCCTCGAACTCGAAAAAGTAGAACTTGACAAAAGCGCACAAAGTTCTGACTGGGGAAACGCAGTTAACCTAAGCGAAGCTCAGTTAAGTTATGCTGCCAACGATGTTCGCTACCTAATTAGCGCACGGCAAAAACTAATAGATATGCTGAAACGCGAAGAACGCTACGACATGGCAGAGCAGTGTTTTCAATGTTTGCCCACAATCGTAACGTTAGATTTAATGCAGTTCAAAGATTTATTTGAACACTAACATAAATAGTTAAAAGTGCTGAGTGCTGAGTTCTGAGTTAGGAGCTAGGAGTTAGAAGTTAGGAATTAATTAGAAATTAGTAGTTAAAAGTCTCAACTCAGCACTCAGCACTCAACACTCAGCACTCAACACTCAGCACTCTTACACTTCTTTATTTTGGGTTTCTGTATGATTCTTAATGCGTGCTACAACGTTGTAATCATCGGCGCCAGCAGGAGTCATGGATTCAACAATACCTTCAGTTGGTCCACCAATAGCTTTCCATGCTGCCAAACCGCCTCTTAATTCTGATATGCTTTCATATCCAGCACTTCTAAGATGTTGTGCTGCTTGTGCAGTTTGCTCTTCACCTTCACCATAAAGGTAGATGTCACGACTTTTTTGGATTGTAGCTGCCATTCTTTCCAAATCTTCTAATGGCATTGACATGGCACCCATAATATGCCCTTCATTAAATGCTCTACGCTCACGCACGTCAATAATTGTGAAAGCTGGCTCACCCCATTCAAGACGTGATTTTAATGCATGAACATCCGAACGGTCATTGGTAGGTGGCTCTTGAGGAATGATATTATCGAAAAGTTTGTTAGCCATATAATTTTCTCCCCGACATTTAAAGATGCCAGATATTTTTCAGAAATTTGATTACTAACAAGAATTTATCTAACACTAACCAGAATTTAATCTTTCCATAGAGTGAAGCGTGAAGATATATATCTTTGGTTATAATATCTCTCCTTCACGCTTATATAACTCAATCTATTTTAAGCAAGCACAAAGTCAACATCATTAGTTCCAGCAGCTTGAGATTGACCAGAAGTTAATAATTGTCCATTGACATCAACGGCAAAAGGTGTTCCTGCTAAGTTCAGGTTGTAATCAGTTTTATCACCTGTATAGCCAACACTGGCAATCATTTTACGTCCAGCATCTGTATACTGAAATGCCATCATTTGGTTTTTATTTTGCTTGTTATCTTGTGCCCAAATAACCATGTACTGCTGACCTTGGTAGTCAAAAATTTTGGGTGGACGGTTAGGAACATATCGACCTGCATCTCCAAAACTTGCATCTAAAAAGGATTGTACAGAACTTGGTTCTACAGTAGCATAAGCAACTTCTTCAGGTGATGTTGGTTCCGCATCACCTTGACTTTCATCAACGACTTCTTCTTCTCCACGATTTTTAAAATAATCTACTGCTGCCTTCGTTCCAATTGCACCAACGGTAGCGATACCCGCACCAACTAATACATTACGAAGTAAATTATTCATCGTTTCTCCTGATGGATTTAAAGTATCGTGGATAATACTATCATTAACTCTGTAAAATTATAAATATATTCGATTTTTTTATACATTTGATAATCTAAAATCTTATAAACCGGGTTTCTTTGTTGATACATTGTGATAAAAACGACAATTTGTCTGCGACAATGAATGCGTAGAAACCCGGTTTCTTTTATTAAGGTTATACAAAAAGAGATTTTTGCTCTTTGCGCTGAATAGATAAAGATTGGGCTAATTCAATTGCTGCTATCATACTTGTAGCATCGGCAATACCCTTCAAAGCAATATCAAATGCAGTACCGTGGTCTGGAGAAGTGCGAACAAAAGGTAAACCAATAGAAGTATTAACCGCGCGGTCAAACGCCATTAACTTAACGGGTATTAAACCTTGGTCATGGTATAGTGCAAGGTAAGCATCAGCAGGATTAGAGTTTTGATTTCCATACCAACTCTTACCAGGTTTTACCCACATGGTATCTGGTGGAATGGGGCCATCTAGTTGTAAGTTGCCACGATTTTGTTCTTCTAGCCAAGGAATTAACCAGTCACGTTCCTCAGTTCCCAGTTGTCCTTGTTCACCACTATGAGGATTTAACCCAGAAACCGCAATTTTAGGATGTTCAATACCAAAATCTTTTTTTAAGCACTCTACTAATAAATCTAGTTTCTGCGTCATTAACTCTGGAGTTAATACTTTAGATACTTGACATAACGGAATATGTGTAGTTGCAAGTAATGTCCTAAGTATCCAACCAGTGTGAGGAGAACGCGCGACAAATAACATACCCACACGTTTGGCGCCAGATTTTTCTTGTAAAAGTTCAGTTTGTCCTGGGTAATTATATCCTGCTGCCTTCCACGCTGACTTTGCTATCGGCGCCGTGACAATAGCATCAAACTCACCTGCAACCGCACTCTGTATAGCCAATTCTAAAAAAGCAAAACTCGCTCTTCCGCTTGCAGCCGAACCTTCTCCAGGAATAATATTAGCTATAGTAGCGGCGCCTATCTCAACATCTAAGATTTTTAATTCCGATGGTTCAACTAGCTTACCTATACCGTCAATAGATTTAAGTTTAGTGTACGTGTCAACAAGTAAACTGCGGGTACCTACAACAGTAATATCAAATTCACGAAATTGTGAATCTGATAAAGCTTTCAAAACTACCTCCGGTCCTATCCCCGCAGGGTCTCCCAAAGTAATTGCCAAACGAGGACGCTTGGTTGCGTGACTTGATTCAAACATAAAGGAAGCACTTCCAAATAAAAAAATATACAAAATTATCTTGTGGAATGGGCATCCTTGCCCGTTCCAAACTTAAGAGCTACATTACAATTTAATGGTTATGAGAGAAGACCGACAAATAAATGGCAAACGTTCGTCTTGAAAATATCAAACGCCGCTTTAACAATGTTACAGCGATAGAGGATATCACCTTTGAGATACCTGATGGTGAGTTTTGGGTGCTAGTTGGCCCAAGTGGATGCGGAAAGTCTACAATACTGCGAACAATAGCAGGGTTAGAAAATGCCACATCGGGAAATCTCTACATTGGGGAAACCTTAGTTAATAATGTCCCAGCACGACAACGGGACGTGGCAATGGTATTTCAGAATTATGCCCTATATCCCCATATGTCGGTAGGTGAGAATATTGCCTTTGGGATGAAAATGCGGAAGATGGAACCTAGAGTTATTCAACAGCGTGTTGCAGAAGTTGCTGCTTCTTTATCGTTAGAACATCTGCTAGACCGTAAACCCAAACAGCTTTCTGGTGGACAGCAACAGCGAGTCGCATTAGGAAGAGCTATTGCCAGACAAGCACAAGTATTTTTACTCGACGAACCACTATCAAACTTAGACGCACAACTGCGTGATGACACACGCGCAGAGTTAAAACAGTTACATCAAAATTTACGTAACACAACAGTATATGTCACCCACGACCAAGTAGAGGCAATGACTCTAGCAGATAAAATCGTGGTATTAAGCCAAGGGCATATTCAACAAATCGGAGACCCACAAACAATTTACAACCAACCAGCGAACCGAATGGTGGCAACTTTCATTGGTAATCCACCCATGAATATTTTACCAGCGAAATTTACAGGTGGCGCCTTTGATATTTCAGGTCAAGCACTACCGCTACCTGCTTCCATGAAAAAATTCAATTTTTCAACAGCACAACAACTTGACTTAGGCATTAGACCCGAACATATAAATATTTCTTCTGAACCATCAGCTTTAGTAGTTGATGTCAAAGTTGTCGAACCATTAGGACGAGAAACACTAATACGCGCGACTATACCCGGTTCACTACAAACCCTAAGCATACAGGCGCCTGGAAACATACGTCCTCACCCTGGTGACAAATTAAATTTAAACCTTGACTTAGATTATTTATTCGTATTCGATGCCACCACAGGCAACAAATTATACCCCTTGTAGCACAGGCATCTTGCCTGTGCATTGATGTTAAGTATGATTACGATTTTAAATATCTGTACTAATGTTACTGTTATTTTTCTTTAAAAAAGAATATTCCCACAAATAATTACGCTATCCTCAGCAATATAAAGTCAATATCGACTCAATATTGACTTCTATAGCCAGAGGTGTGTATGAGTAACAAGTCAAAGAAAAATTTCCGCTCCGAGTGGAGAACCCTAACCGAACTAGGCGCCGAGTTTGGAAAATCAGCAATAGCCTTCGGTAAAATATTAAAAGAAAACGGGTTACGCGATGCAGAAGGTTTACCCACAGAAGCAGCAAACGGACTCTTCCAGAAAATTGAGCCGAACCAAGGTAAACCTTACTACCTGTGGAATCATCAAGAAGTCGTTAATTTCCTACAATCCAAAGGAATTAACCCAGTAAATAACGCAGCCGATGCACTAAAAGATACAGAAGCACGTAAATTAGCGCGCGAGTATATAGAAGCGCAGAAGCTTGACGACGAAGGTTCCAAGCTTGGTTACATGATGTTGTGCGAAATGGTGGATGATATCAAAAAAATTGGACTAGACAGATTTAACATCGCTTTGAAAGCAGTTGGTTATAAAGGTGAACCTGTGACACTCGAAGGTTGGTAGTAATTTCAATTTGTAACTCTCTAGCAAAGAAAATAAAATAGTTATAGTTAGGGCAATGCCAAAGAAAATAAGAGAATTAAAGGCAAAGGTGGCAAAAGTCGGCTATGTCCTTGAACCAGGTCGAGGTAAAGGAAGTCACACGTATTAGAAACACCCTTTGCTGCCTAAAGAACCCTTAACCATTCCAGTTAAAGATGGAGATGATGCTCCACTATATTTAGAGAAGAGTATTGAGAGGGTGTTGAAAAAGTTGGAAGAAGTGCAAAAACAAGAACAAGAAAAACAAGAACAAGAAAAACAGGAAGGTGAAGAATGAGCTATCACTACAGTATGGTAATTCAATGGTCGCAAGAAGACCAACTTTTCTTAGTCCACTTGCCCGAATTTCCCTGGCAGGAGTTTCATACGCATGGTAGGACTTATGAAGAAGCAGCAAAAAATGGTCAAGAAGTGATTGAAGCTTTTGTTGAAATGCTGAGTGAACAAAATCAACCACTACCTGAACCTCGAATGCTTCCTACAAAGCCTTTGCAAGTTGCCTAACGTTACTTATATTTCAAAAATCAAATAGTAACTCTATATATAATTTGTGTATGAATATCCAATTATATTCCCTACGTCCTGCAACTGGGGATGATTTTGAGTTTGTGTTTCAACTCAATAAAGCTAATATGCGAAAATATGTTGAGTTAGTACGGGGACTAGGCGCCTCTCTTTATACTTAACGGGTTAGAACTTTACTTTTAAACAAAGTCAAAATCTTTTAGATGCTTCCCTTCGGGAAAAGCTCCGCTTTACGTTCCTCAGCATGACATTGAGAGATGCTTCCCTTCGGGAAAAGCTCCGCTTTACGTTCCTCAGCATGACAAGAGGGATACATGACATAAGTTCATATTTTACCCGTTTGTAGTATAACTCTCTTAATTCTTACCTCTTTGAACTCTGTGTCTGTGTGGTAAATAATTCTTCCTTTGTGTTCTTTGTGACGAGCGTGGTTCATTTATTCTATGTGACTGCACAGGCGAGACGCCCGTGCCACAACTGCAAAATTTATACGGTTTGTAGTTGTTTTGATTTTGCTAGGTCTTTGGGAGCAAATACGCCGTTTTCGGTAATTATCGCTTCTACTAATTCGGCAGGTGTAACATCAAAAGCGGGGTTATAGTAGTCTACGCCGTTGGTTGGTGTAATGATTGTTTCACCGATTTGAGAAATTTCTGTAGGGTCGCGTTCTTCGATGGGTATTCCGCTACCGTCTGCTAGGTCAAAATCTATTGTTGAAAGCGGCGCCGCTACAAAGAAAGGTACATTATGTGCTTTTGCGACTAGTGCTAAACTATACGTGCCTATTTTATTTGCTGTATCCCCATTGGCTGCGATGCGGTCGGCACCTACTACTACAGCGTGTATTAAGCCTTGTTTCATGCAGTGAGCAGCCATGCTATCAGTAATTACCGTAACTGGTATACCTTCTTGGGCACATTCCCACGCTGTTAATTTGGCGCCTTGTAATCTAGGACGGGTTTCGTCGGCAAATACTCTTGTTAATCTACCTTCGCGCCAAGCTGAACGTACTACACCTAATGCTGTACCATATCCGGCAGTAGCTAAGGCGCCTGCATTGCAATGAGTAAGTAAAGTTAATTGATGCGGATTTGCAGGTAGTGCTTTTAACCCATTGTCCCCGATAGCTTGACAAGTTTGTAAGTCTTCTACTTGAATGGTTTGAGCGGTTTCTAGTAAAGCTTTTCTAATATCGTCAACAGTGCCTAATATTTCATATGCTACTTTCATTGACCGTGATATTGCCCAAAACAAATTCACTGCGGTGGGACGAGTTGCACGTAGCATTGCGGCAACTTTTTCTAACTCAGTTAAAAAGACATCGCGCTTGTCGGTTTTTATTTCTCTTGCACCTAAATACATACCATATGCCGCAGCAACTCCAATCGCTGGGGCGCCTCGAACTATCATAGTTTTAATAGCACGTGCCATATCGTCGCAACGGTGAATTTCAACAAGTGCGTATTCGTATGGTATGCGGGTTTGGTCGATAAGTGAAACGGCATCGTTATGCCATATAACAGAATATACTTGGCTGTTAGAAAGATTCATAGTTAAAAACTTGGGCTTACGGCGTAAAAATAATATATTAGCGAATTGGTGGGCACCGCCCACCCTACTTTTAACTGACTACTGAAAGTTCCTTTTTAAAGAAAGCTTGCAAGATAGTGTCAGCCATTTGCGGACTAGTTAAACCTAGTTCGGCTTTAGATTCGTTTGGCTCTGCGTGTTCCACTAAAATATCGGGGATGCCAATACGTTTAACCGGAACTACAATATCCGCATCTAAAAGCGCTTCGGCAACAGCAGTTCCAAAACCACCCATTGTACAACCTTCTTCAAGGGTAACAACACGTTTGATTTTCTTAGCTAATGGCAATATCAACTCTGTATCTAACGGTTTAGCAAAACGCGCATTAATTACAGTCGCTTCGATGCCATGTTCGCTGAGAACTTCGGCGGTTTGCATGGCTGGGTAAACCATTGTACCGTATGCCACAAGCAGTACGTCATCGCCGTTGCGAAGAATTTCACCTTTACCAATTTCCAAAGATTCCCAACCTTCTTCCATTAAAGGTACGCCGTAACCGCTACCACGAGGGAATCGCATTGCAATTGGTCCGCTGGTATGATTTACACCAGTAACAACCATGCGCTGCATTTCGGCTTCGTCTTTAGGCGCCATCAATACTATATTAGGAATACAGCGTAGGTAAGCGATATCATACATACCTTGGTGTGTGGGACCATCGGAACCCACAATTCCTGCCCGGTCAAGACAGAAGAACACTGGTAAGTTTTGGATACATACGTCGTGAACAATTTGGTCGAATGCTCGTTGCAGGAAAGTTGAGTAGATGCAACATACGGGACGTATTCCCTCAGTTGCGAGTCCTGCGGCTAAAGTTACTGCGTGTTGTTCAGCAATACCTACATCTATATATTGATTTGGAAGTTTTTGCTGAAGTTTATCTAATCCCGTACCAGTTGCCATTGCCGCAGTAATACCAATAATTTGTGGATTTTGCTCGGCAAGCTTAACAAGGGTATGAGCAAATACTTTATTATAACCAGGTGGCTTAGGTTTAGTTGAAGGAATTGCTTTACCTGTAGTCAGATTAAATGGAGTTTGAGCGTGATATCCAACTTGGTCTTTTTCTGCTAGTTCATAACCTTTACCCTTAGTAGTGGCAACATGAACTAAAACAGGCCCAGGAATTTGATGCGCGCTATTAAACGTCGATATCAATTCTTCCAAATTGTGTCCATCAACTGGCCCCATATAAGTAAAGCCTAGTTCTTCAAACACTGCTCCTACTTTGGGCACCGCTAACCGCTTCATTCCTTCTTTGATGCGTCCAAGCTCTGGGGAAAGGGACTCACCGACAAACGGTAAGTTTTTAACTTGTTCCTCAAAGTTATCAGTGATGAACTGCATTGGAGGTGAAAGCCGCATTTTGTTTAAGTAGCGGGGAATGGCGCCAACGTTTGGAGAAATAGACATTTCGTTGTCGTTGAGAACTACCAGCAAATTAGTTTTGGGCAAATGTCCAGCATGGTTAATGGCTTCGAGTGCCATACCCCCAGTCAAGGCGCCATCGCCAATGATAGCAGCAACTTTGAACTTTTCGCCCTTCATATCGCGCGCTAACGCCATACCCAAAGCAGCGGAGATCGAAGTCGAAGCATGACCGGCGCCGAAATGGTCAAATTTATTTTCGCCGCGTTTGAGATAACCCGCGATACCGTCTTTTTGCCGCAACGTATCAAAATTGCTGTAACGCCCTGTAATCAGTTTATGAGGGTAGGCTTGATGTCCAACGTCCCAAATAACTTTATCGCAGTCTAAATCAAGTGTTTGATAAAGCCCAAGCGTTAATTCAACAACACCCAGTCCAGGCCCCAAATGCCCACCAATTGCCGCCACTGTTTGGAGGTGCTTGTCACGAATTTGGCGAGCAATTTGTTGCAGCTGTCGAATTGATAAACCGTGCAACTGGTTGGGATGGGTGATATCACTCAGGTGCATACTATACGGTTTTCCTCTCTAATATTTATGCAGTTTGATTTTCCCACGCCCAGGTAGCTTACCGTATCGGTTGTGTCACAACTGTTTTCGTGGGTAAATGTATTCTATCTTACATAAACAATATTAAAGACTTGTCGGTTATATAAATTGATTATCACTTGCAAAATAAACAACACTAGCCATTGAATTTACTATGCTTTTTTAAGTATTATTATGGATTATATTTTTATTAAAGTAAGAATATTTACACAAAAAAATCTTTCAAAATGCAAAAAATATATTAATAGTTAATAAATATTTTATCTATATGTAGCGTCTAAGGGGGAAGTCCCCCTTACCATCACTTGACCTTTACTGGTTGAGGTTGAATATTTTGACCTTCGGGAGGACTAAACCAGAACGCTAAGTCTGAACCTTCTACCACGATTTCCCCTTCAATCGTTTGAATGTAAAGTCTTCCTTGGTCAATACTCAAAACATTACCAGCAGTTTTTGAACTATTTTTAGTACTATTAAGAACAGGAGATTGTTTTACTTGTTCAACTTCTTTAGTAACCTGAGCTTCACTCCATAGCATATTTTGGACAACAAGCTGCAAGTTTTCATGCGCTGTATCTTCTTCTACAATCGCTGGCACGGGTGGCTTGACAAAAGTAGGGTTTTGTGGAGGTGAATCAAAAGACTCGCGTATCGGCGCCAGCCAAGCGATTCGGGAACAATTGTGAATTACGACATCTGAAGCATAAGTTTTGATAAAAACAGTTTCATGACTCAGTCCAACATCTTTAATAGGTTGCCAACCTTCAGGGTTGAAGACAAGTAAATTTAATCTTCTTGTACCATCAGTGTTTTGATTAATATTACGCTGCCAGTACTGCCACAACTGATTAGCTTCAGCGTAATTAATTTGATAACCTCTAGGAATTGGGTGATATTCATAGCGCATTAGTTCATTTACCAATTTCCCCGTTGGCATCAAACTATTTTCCAAGAGAATTTTATTAATTAGTTCCCAATAATTAGAATTTTGGCGTACCAATACAACTTTAAATTGACTTGCAATATTAACAGATGCAAGCATTACACCTTTTTTTGTGAGTAGCTGAATTGTCTCACCTACAGGCTCCACACGTAGGTTATTATTAAAGCCTAATTTATTTTTACCTTGAATATACTCTTTAATTAACGAAACATCGTCTAATAAATTTACTGTGTTCATCTTCTTTCCCTGGCAATTATTATATACTTCCAAATTAGAACGGCGCCGCATCTATTTAACCGTTACATAATTTATTTTTTACATCAGGAAAAAACATGTATAAATTTTGAATTTTAAAAAGTAGTATATTTACGTATAAAATAATTGTTTTTAATATTCATATAAGTATAATCCCCCCAACAGTGAATTCGGGAGGCTAAGATTATTACTTATTTTCTTTTCCCCCCCTTATCAAGGGGGGTTAGGGGGGATCAAAATACAATTTTCTCACCCAATTCCAAGGTTGCTCATTCGGCAAACGCATTATCGGCTCAAATCTAGGATAAAGATTCTCAATTACATGAGCATCTTGCTTTAATATGTCATTACCCGCATTAATTAAGAATTTATCTAGTATTAGGTTAAATACACCAAATGATTTAGGTCGGTAAATCAGCATAAATGTATGAGTTTTATTTTCAGATTCAGGATAAATCACGAAAACATCACAGATATTTCCAAACGGTGTAACAGTATTAAATGCAACAATAGAAGGAAAATAATTTTTAGCAACCGCTTGAATCGATTTTGGATAAGATAACAGCAATGGGACATGCTATAGTATTAGTATTTTTGCAAATCCAACCATCCGAAAGCTTGGCGCCTAAATGCGGGCAAATATTATCTAACGCCGAAACTTCGCCTTTTTCATTTTTCCATAAAACATAATCTTGCCCACAAACTGTAAACATTTTTGGTTTATTTACAGGCAGCATCGATTTGTGAGCAATTAACCAAGGGGCGCCGGGTAAATTCCACATATGATTTTATATTGTATGGGCGGGTTATTTACGTTCTATTGCGTTAATTAATGTCTCGACTATCCACTCGAAACTATCGTCAACTGATTGTGAAAATAAAAATAATCCTGCTTTGTCTGCCAAAACAAATCCGTGCAGCGTACTATTAAACATCCGCGCAGCATGAATCATTTCATCTTGACTCAAAACAAATTTCCCAAACACTTTGGCGTAAAATGCTATAAGTCGCTCAATAATGGGCGCAAACTCTGGGTCTTCTAACTGCAATGGGTGATTTGTTACGACTCTATATAGTGCAGGACTTTCACGCGCGCAACTTCTATAGGTATAAGCAGCAGTTTTTAATAACTTCCTTTTATCCTCAATACCTTCAGTGTTCTGAAAGTAAATATCTAAAAATCGGCGCCAACCTTCCAAGACTACCGCGCGCCGCAATGCTTCGTTTCCAGAAAAGTGATTATATATAGATGGCGCCTGAATTCCTAGCTCTCTAGCAACCCGGTTCACCCCTAGTCCAGATTCACCCTCTTTGTGTAGACAAGCAATGGCAGCTTCTACAATATCTTTCTGTGTCAGTGTTTGCCCTTTCGGACGTGGCATATTGTAATTTGGCAATCAAAAACTAACACCATTAGTTTAAACTAATAGCATTAGTTTTGTCAAGTTGTAGCACAGGCTTCTAGCCTGTGCAGTGGTAGAGACGCTCCGGTTCCTCGCGTTTTTACCACAGAGGCACAGAGTACACGGAGAGTAGAGACACGATTAATCGTGTCTCTACAGAGGAATGAACCACATAATCCGGAGGATTTCCCGCTCTTTAGACACGCTCGTACACAAAGAAAGAGGTAAAAAGAGAGAACTCTTCAAAACTTCTGGTATCAACCACTACTCGCCATTTTGTTGTTCAGGAAGACGATTAAAAATTTGATTAAAACGAGCATCACTATCAATTTTGAGTTGTCTAAGTTCGGCTAGCATAACTTCAAAACGCTGATCACTCTCAAGTTGCCGTTGACGAAATGTTTGTAACTCAGCACTGACTACCTCAAAATTACGCTGGTGAATTTGGGCTGTTTGTAACAGTGCTTCTGCGGTTACTCGTAATTCAGTCATATTACGTTCGAGGTTTGCGACTCTGTTTTCTAAAGGGTCAGGTTGTTGAGATGCTTGAGTCATTTCGTTATATATTTATATATTCTCTATTGTAGTCAATCAATCAAACACGTATTTTTCGGCAACTTTCCAGTAACGCGAGAAGCGCTTGAGGTCGATATAACCGTCGTAGTCAAAGAAGGGTTCTACTTCAAATACTTCTAGTTCAAGGCTTTTTTCAATTTCGTCACAAATCTTGTTAAACCGAGGACTGGGACTGTCTGTGGTGACAACTTGAGTGGCGTTGTTTTCTTTGGCAAACGCTAAAACTTCTTTTGCCACGTCACCGCGTCGAATAGTAACGGGTAGTTCCAGCAAGCATTCGTAAATAAACGTAATACGCTTGAGAGAAATTTGCCATTCATCAAGTAAAGCATCATCCCATACCCAGATAGCAGGGGCGCCTGGGTATTCTTCGAGTGCAGGGTTTTTAGGACTGAGACAGTCTCCGTTTACCCAGATTATTGGTTTTGCCATGAGGTCAGTTGAGTATTTGCTACCAGGGCGTTATTAAATTTTAAGCTTGGTGAAAATAAAGTTCAACGGCGCCGGAGATAAAATATTAAGTAAATGTAAAATTAAAATATGATTTTAGATTTCATCGAAGTAGCCACGAGTGCTTATAATACATATGATATGCGAATATGCCCTTGCTTGTTGCTATAATGATTCAAGGAAATGGATTTACAATTAAAGAGAGCAAATTTGATTACTTTTTTGGGCGTGTTACCTCTAACCCTAGTAATCAAGCGAGGTCTATACAGAATTTACAAGACTTAAAAAAGTTAGGAATTGATGAAGCTACTGATGGGCAAAAGTATTTAATGCAAATTTTTGAGTTTGGTTTGAATGCTCCGGAAATCAAACGTAAAATTAACGAATATGGAACCACAATTATCAAACAAGCTGAAGTTTCTAGCAATGAGGCAAAAGGAGTGATCGAAATCGCATACTTCTACCCGGCTGGAAATTTACTTAATATTCCAGAAGTGACTACTATAATTCCTAAAATATCTAACCAAGAGTAGCTATGAAAATCCAAAATATTGAAAAATATCAATTCGCTCAAATTGAAAAAGGTAGACAAATTATTGTTCACGAAGATGCACGCCGATTTGCATTAATTGATTTGGGTGAAGAATTGGGTTGTTATGGTTTAAGTTGGAGAAGTAATTTGATTGAACCCACTGTTGTATTATCGCCTGATAAACAAGTTTGGATTGGAATTGATCAGCGACTAGTAGCTCTGAATTTAAATACAGGAAACATTGCTGTCAGCTTACCTTTAATGACAAACGTTTTACAAATTCAGGTAGCTATGGCAGTTATTGTAGTACTTACAGAGTCAGAGTTGCTACTTTTCAATTTAGATGGTTCAATTCGATTCACCAAAGGGTTACCCGAATTAGCGTTAGAAATGTCAATTGGCGATTGCGATGTGAAAATTACTGATATTGAAGGAAACGTTTGGATGATAGATATACAAACAGGCGCCTTCAAACAATCCCCGGTTGCAGCCTAATTAAATTATCAATTAGGAGATTACGGAGACAACTAGTTTGACTTTTTTCAGCATGATAGGCGTATAAAAAAAAGTAATCGCGTCAAATAGTAACGGGTAATTCAAAAAGTAAATTTTTGTGTAGTTTTAAAAATTACAAGTATATTTCCATGTGACACCTACGATTTATTTTTTGAAGGACAGGCAGGGATGCCTGTTCCACAAGAGTTAATTTGCTCCCTTAGCGTTTGCGTTTGCCTTTTTGCCAGCTTTGACTGTTGTCTTTTTGGATAAATTCTCCTTTGGGAAATAGTTTGGTTTCTAGTTTTTCGTAGCTGCCTTCAAAGTCACATTTTCCGTAGAGTGGGCATTTTTTACAGTAAACTCCTTCGGTGTAACGTTCTAGGTTTTCGCGGTTGAAGAAGTAGGGTTTATGACTGAAGGTACTTGCTACCCATTGCCATGACATGTTGTTACTTGCTGGGTCTCCATCTAATAAGTGTTCGAGAAACCATTTGGCGCCAGGTTGCCATTTAACTCGGCGCCAGTGAAGGATATAGGCAGCCAACCACATTCGCATATGGTTATGTAGGTAGCCAATTTCTCGGAGGTCACGGCTAAAACTATCTATACAAACTAGTCCTGTTGTTCCTTCGCGGATGTCTTGGGGTAATTCTGTGGAGTATTCCGAAGCGCTATATCCGGTTTTATATTCTTCTTGGTCTTTCCAGATACCGTCACCAAGTTTCATGTAAAGTCTTTGCCAGTAGTCACGCCAACCTAGTTCGTTAACAAATTTGGCTGCTTCGTCTTGGTTGCGAATTTTACTAAAGGCAAAGTCTCTGGCTTCGCGTAACCCTAATACACCGTAGCGAATGTAAGGCGACAAACGAGTTACGGCGCCTGTTAAAAAGTTACGTGATTTCGCGTATTTAACAGGGTCAACTTTTTGAAGTGCTGCCACTGCTGCTTGGCGCCCGCCAATGATTGGACTAATATGGTCATCGCGTTCTGCTGAGTCAGGAAATTGCTCTTTTAAATATTTTGCCAACTCTTCGCGGTTGGCAAAGTCGCGTCGCATGTCGTTAGTCATTAGTTAATAAATTAAATATATTGCAAAGTTTATCTTGTGAGATTACAAAATTTTTCTTCTTGTGGAGCGGGCATCCTTGCCCGCCTCTATGGGGGTGTGTATATGGAACGGGCAAGAATGCCCATTCCACAAGATATCCATTCCACAAGAGAATTTCCCATTCCACAACAACTGTCATACTGGAACGGCAAACGCTAAAATACGAGTAAATGTGAGTTGACATGGTAATATTTATTACCAAAAGCTGTGAAAAATTACTTTGCGAAAAGTTTTATACTTCGTGTTCTCCTAGCTTTTTCTCCGGTTCCCTTATTATATTTACTGTTGTCGAGGTTTGGTTACGTCATTCCAATTACTGAGATTCCAGGAATGTTATGTATAAACGGTTGTGTTTCGCAGTCGTTTGTTCACACACCTTTTCGAGGGTATGAATTACTGAATGTGGATAAACCCTTGAAGGAGCTAGTTAACGAAACAATAGATAAGAGCAGAACTTCAATTTTGATTGAAAAATCAAAGTACCGTTTAACGCTTTACTATAACCAAGTACCTATTAAATCTTATCCAGTGGTGTTTGGCGCCAACCCTATGGGAGATAAATTACACGCAGGAGATAATCGCACTCCCGAAGGATTACTTAAAATTAAAGACCTATACCCGCATCCGAAATGGTCAAAGTTTATGTGGTTAAACTACCCAAACAGGGAATCTTGGAAAAAACATCTACTCGCAAAATCAGAAGGAGAGTTTGATTGGTTTTTGCCTATTGGTGGAGAAGTTGGAATTCACGGCGTTCCTCAAGGTAGTGACGGAATTATTGATAAACGCCAAAACTGGACTTTGGGATGTCCGTCATTAAAAAACAAGGACGTTAATGAATTATACGAAGTCGTGCAGCAAGGTACTGTAGTAGAAATATTACCCTAACTCAGCTCCTCAGCACTCAGAACTCAGCACTCAGAACTCAGCACTCAGCACTCAACACTATTATGAATTTGTGTATTAACCCGAATTGTGATAAGCCGCAAAATTCTGATTCTAATCGCTTTTGTGCGAACTGCGGTTCGGAACTGCTACTTGCTGGACGTTACCGGGTATTGAGGCAACTTGATAGCTGTACTTCTGGTGATACATATGAAGTCAAAGAAGTTGGTAGTGATATATGTAAGGTTTTGCAGGTGTTGACTGTTGACAAACCTCAAGTTGTAGAGTTGTTTGAGAAAACAGCAACAGCACTCAAAGCTATAGATTATGCTGGTATTCCAAAGGTTGAGGCAAACGATTATTTTGTTTATTTACCGCGCGATAAAGCTGTTCGGTTACACTGTTTGGTAATGCAGAAAATCGAAGGTTTAAATTTATATGAATATTTAGCGCAGTCAGATAATAAGCATATAAACGAGCAGCTAGCAGTTAAGTGGTTACAACAAACTGTAAATATTATTCAGCAACTTCATAATTATAATTTACTGCATTTGCGTATCAATCCATCAAACTTTATAGTTAAAGCCGATGATGACAATTTGGCAATAATTGGTTTTGGTCAACCTCATATACAATCTGAAAAGGTAACTTATAAACCGATTATTGCTTATACACCACCTGAACAGTTTTATGGTAATGTTGTTCCACAATCTGATATTTTTGCCGTTGCGCGCGTTTTTGCTTATCTTGTTACAGGTAAAGACCCTAGCAAAAACCTTGATGTTTACGAACCGACTTCAAACGAACTAAGTTCAAACGAAAAAACTTGGCGCCATTCTGCATCACAAATATCACCAAAATTATTAGATTTGCTCGATGCGATGATGGACGAAGTGCCTATGCAACGTCCAGATACAGATTCAATATTAAAAATATTAACATCGCAGCAGGCGCCATATATTGAATTACATAACTCTGTTAAACCATCTTTGGCAATAAAATGGGGAAAGTTTGAAATTAACTTTTTACTATCTTGGGTATTGGCAACTATTACAGGTGTAATGATTGGTGGTTTAATTGGTTTTATTCTTGGCTTTGCAACAGAATTTATGGTTGGCGCCATTGCCAAAAATGTAACTATTGGGTATGTATCTGGTGGTGCCATATTTGGTTTAATAACTGGAATATTAGTAGGAGCAGCACAAAGTTTAGTATTACACCAGCATGACTATAAATATAAATTGTGGATGCTGGTAACAATTTTAGGATTTACAGTTGAAGGAATATTGAGTGTGCTGACTGGATATGGCGCCAAAGGTGAAATGATTATCATACCAAGTTTTTCAGTTGGAATATTCCAGTGGTTAGTGTTACTACAACATGTGAGACGCGCGTATTGGTGGGTATTAGTGAGTAGCGTTAGCGGTGCTGTTGGAATTGGTATTTATAAAGGTACACAGTATTTTTTGGGTAATGCTTACAATATATTTGGTGGTATTCTGGGTTTAGTTGGTTTTGGCTTAATAACAGGAATTTTTATTCTCCTGTCGTGGAGTAGCAATGAAACTAAAAAATATTGAAAAATCTCAATTTAATAAAATTGATGTGGCTAGACAAATCTTTTTTAATTGCGTAATCTCCAGTAAGGTGGGCACTGCCCACCCTACAATTACTGTTTAAATCGTTGTACCATATTAGCTACGCGCGTTCCAAGTTTATGGGCTGTTAACCTGTCACCTGGGTCGAGTTCGGCAGGTTTACCACTCATATCTAAAGTGCTTTGTCCCATTACCCCCATATAAGAACCTAGGCGGTTAATACCATCATCTTTACCTAAGAGAAAACTAGATAATTCGCCAGGATTTATCCATGTCATACTGTGTTGTGCAGCATTAACCGCCATGTATAATAAAGTGCTTTGTTTATCACCACTTGGCGAACTCGAATGTGTAAAACCAGCAGCAAGTTTATCTCTCCAACCTTGTTGAAACCAAATTGAACTTGCCGCATCAACAAAAGCTTTAAATTGTGCTGCCACACCTCCCATATAAGTTGGTGAGCCAAATATAATCGCATCGGCGCCATTTAACTTCGCTATCATCGCATCATCTTTCCAGCGACCTTCTTGAATTTGTTCACCTGTAATTCTTAACAATTCAACATTTGTACCACCAACTGAAAGAGCGCCTTCAGCAACAGCTTCAGCCATCAAATGTGTATGACCACTACCTGAAAAATAAATAATTGCGACGGTTCCCATAAAATCCTCGTAACATTTTCTTGAGATAGCCGAAACCGATAATAAAAGTAAACACCAATCAAAGTAAAGTAGTTACCAAAAAGTAAGTATAGATAACTCTTTCTTCTCTTCCTCTGCGCTCTCTGTGTCTCTGTGGTAAATAAAAAAATGTATCAATCGAAGCGATAATATAGAAATACCATAATCGCATTATAAAAACCTAAAATGCATCGTCCTATCTACCTAGACAACCATGCCACAACACCCGTAGACAAACGTGTAGTAGAAGCCATGATACCCTACTTCACCGAACACTTCGGCAACCCATCCAGCATCAACCATCAATATGGATGGGAAGCAGAAGCAGCAGTAAAACAAACACGTAACATCTTAGCCAAAGCAATAAACGCATCACCAGAAGAAATAATCTTTACAAGCGGCGCCACCGAAGCAAACAATTTAGCAATCAAAGGAGTATCCGAAGCTTACTTCCAAAAAGGGCAACATATTATAACAGTTGCCACAGAACATAACGCAGTACTAGACCCTTGTAAATATTTAGAAACACTTGGCTTTGAAATTACCATATTACCAGTTCAAAAAGACGGAATAATTAACCTAGACGAATTACAAAAAGCCATACGACCCGACACAATATTAGTCTCAATAATGGCAGCAAATAATGAAATAGGAGTCATCCAGCCATTAGCAGAAATAGGTAAAATCTGTCACGAACGCGATATTATCTTCCATACCGATGCCGCCCAAGCAATTGGTAAAATACCCCTCGATGTCCAAACATCCCAAATAGACTTAATGTCATTAACAGCACACAAAGTCTACGGACCCAAAGGAATCGGCGCCTTATACGTCAGGCGCCGTAACCCTCGCGTTAAACTAGCAGCACAGCAACACGGTGGTGGACACGAACGAGGAATGCGTAGTGGCACTTTATATACACCACAAATAGTAGGATTTGGGAAAGCCGTAGAAATAGCTTTATCTGAACAAAAACAAGAAAATAGGCGCCTCACCCAATTACGTAACCAATTATGGGAACCATTATCAAAAATAGAAGGTATTCATTTAAACGGACATCCCACCCAAAGATTACCAGGCAACCTCAATATAAGTATTGAAGGAGTTGATGGCGCCGCATTACTTTTAGGGCTGCAATCTATAATGGCAGTATCTTCGGGTTCAGCATGTTCATCAACAACAACGGCGCCTTCTCATGTTCTCACAGCATTAGGACACTCAGAAAAGTTAGCTTATGCATCAATTCGCTTTGGTATTGGTAGATTTAATACCGCAGAAGAAATTGATACAGTCGCACAACAAGTAATTTCAACAGTGCTTTCCTTACGCCAAACAGTTTTACTGTAAGACTATCCTTTTTGGTCGAGACGGGTAGCTTGTTCGATGGCAGCTTTTTCTTTTGCCCTGCGTGCGAGTGGTTGTAGTTGTGTAATAGTACAACCTGTTAAAATACTCAAATTTTCTAAACTCATACCCCGCATTAACATTTCAATGCGCCAAGTTTGCTGTGCTTGATTAATTAACGGCGCCCCTTCGGGTGTTAAAATGTCTTGCGTCCATTTTTCCCAGCGTTGTTCTATATCTAATTGTGATGCAGGTGCCGCAGTTTCATTTAAAAACATTGCTGTTTCATTATCTTTACGACTTTTGAGCCATTTAGTTAAAGGATTATTATTATACGAGCCGTAGCGTTTACCCATTATCCATTGATTAACAGGTACTTGACGGGTAGATTCGTGAGTAATTATTTGGAGTATATGAGCTTGGGTATCATAGATTTCGTGTGTACGTTGCAAGCTGATTATTTCATCAACAGATAAACCCGCTGCGAATAGTACATACGCCGTAGCATAATCTTGTAACCCTGTTTTTTTGGCTTGCTGCAAAATTTGGTGGACTAAGTTTGCTGGTAAGTCCGCAACTTCTCTTGCTGTTGAGTTAGTCTTGACAATACTCATAGAAACACTATTAACAGAAGTAGTTGGTTTAGACATGGCGCCGTTTAAAAATAGATTTACCGCATTATCTATAAATGTGTCTCGCTCCCAAAGTTCACTTTGCTCAGTTGTAATAGTGAATTTTGTAACGGCATATCCCAAAATAACTACATTAAGTAAACAAGCAATAGTTTCTGGTGATAAATTTGTACCTAACTGTTCTTGCTCGATTACACTGGCTAAATACTGTCCCATAGTTTGATTAACGTGCGCTAAACCGTGTCCTAACGCGCGACGATTTTCGATAGGGTATTGACTTGCTTCCCCCACCAATGAACGTATCAACTCTGGCACACGCTCCAATGCAAGTAACACTTTATTTACATATTCTCTGAGAACTTGGTAAGTATCGTCAGAAGGACTTCTTGGTAGTACAAGCGATTCTCCCAAACTTTCAAAGGCGCCTGACTCTTCAATTAACGCCAAAACCAGCCCATGTTTATTCCCAAACTGCCGAAAAAGCGTCACCTCATTGACTTCTGCTAACTCAGCTATCTGCCGAGTCGTAGTATTCGTAACTCCTTGAGCAACAAACAATTCAAGTGCTGCTTGCACAAGCCGCTGACGGGTAGAACTAGTTTGGGACATCATAAATTCTCATATTGTAGATAAGTTCGCTCGTTGTAAGCACTCGTTGTAAGCACTTAAGTGCTTATTACAAAAATCTTCCCAAAGTTTATGCAAGTAGCACTTGCAAAAATTTCAAAGCATTGTTAGTATGAAAATGTAAGTAGCACTTGCACATCTCCACTGTAGCCCAAAACGCAGAAATTCGAGAGTAATTTGCTACATAACCTACCAAAAGAATTTTATGACAACAACATCATCCCCCACCGTCCTACAGGATGGGAAATCTGCTACGCCAAGTATTACATACGTATTATTCTTCGCCTCATTTCACGGACTAGCATTACTGGCGCCTTGGTTCTTCTCCTGGCCAGCACTATTTACAGCAATATTTCTACACTGGTTATTCGGCAGTATTGGTATTTGTTTGGGATACCACCGACTATTAACACATCGAAGCTTTCAAGTACCTAAGTGGTTAGAATATATAATCGCGACCATCGGCGCCTTAGCACTACAAGGTGGACCACTATTCTGGGTGAGCGGTCACCGTTTACACCATGCACATACAGAAGACGTTGATAAAGACCCATATTCTGCTAAAAAAGGATTTTGGTGGAGTCACATGATGTGGCTATTCTACCCACGTCCAGAATTTTTTAGCCGTGAAATTTATCAAAAAGCGGCGCCTGACTTAGCACGTCAACCTTTCTATCAATGGCTTGACCGTAATTTCTTGTTATTACAAATACCCTTAACATTAGCACTATATTTAATCGGCGGTTGGTCTTTCGTAATTTACGGAGTATTTGTAAGAGCCGTCGTATTATGGCATTCAACTTGGTTTGTAAACTCAGCAACACACACCTGGGGATATCGCACTTTTGACGCCGACGATAACGCACGTAACTTATGGTGGGTATCAGTATTAACATACGGTGAAGGATGGCACAACAACCACCACGCTTATCCAAACGTCGCAAAAGCAGGGTTCCGTTGGTGGGAAATAGACGTTACCTGGTGGAGTATTAAAGCCTTAAAAAGTCTAGGTCTAGCCAAAAAAGTTGTAATGCCCCCACAAATGTAAAAAAATCTACCTTTAATATTTAAACTACTGTAGAGACGTAACATGTTACGTCTCTACGGGATTTTTTATTACATAAAGAAACCGGGTTTCTAGTTACTCAAAAGTTGTACCTCTTCTACAGTTAGTGATAGAATCTGAGCAACTTGCTCTATACTCATCCCCATTTGTAACAACTGAGATACTGCGTTTAACCTGACTTGCCGTGCAGCATCTGCACCTTGCCGTTCAGCATACGCACCTTGCCGTTCAGCATCCGCACGCTGTTTTTCCGCTTCCTCTGGCAGCAAAACCAGATTTCCAGCTTCGTCATAAAACCTTAGCCAAACTCTCACTCCAGGTAACGATGCCACTTATTTAATATTGTTTAGAACTAATGCACTATAATAGTATCTATAAATTTAATTGGATAAAATAAAATATTAAAAATAACATTGACACTAAGTATACTTATGGCAAAAATTTTAGTGTTACTGAAATAGTTTTTATTGCTTGACGACTATCGGGAGTTTTGTAATTATTCAGGGAGCAAGTTTAGTTATCAATTGCTCCTTGAATAGTAATTTAGATGTACGCGGCACTACATCAAAAGTTGTACCTCTTCTACAGTCAGTGATAGAATCTGAGCAACTTGCTCTACACTCATCCCCATTTGTAACAACTGAAGTGCTCCGTTTAACTTTGTTTGCCGTTCAGCATCTGCACGTTGCCGTTCAGCATCTGCACGTTGCCGTTCAGCATCTGCACGTTGCCGTTCAGCATCTGCACGTTGCCGTTCAGTATCCGCACGTTGTTGTTCAGTATCCGCGCGCTGTTGTTGAGCATCCGCACGCTGTTGTTGAGCATCCGCACGTTGCCGTTCGGCTTCAGCATGTTGTTTTTCCGCTTCCTGTGGTAGCAACACCAGATTTCCAGCCTCGTCGTAAAACCTTAGCCAAACTGCATCATCGTTTTCTATCTTTCCTTGCCAAGTTCCTAACCAAAGCTTCAATGTCTCGCACCATAGCCACCCGGAAGGGTTTTCTTCGATTGGCTGATAACCTTTATAATTATCCAGGCGCCATCCTTGTAATGAGTTGGCTTTGTAGGGGTGGAAAACAAAATAATCTTTGGTCTTAAATACTTTTTCGTACAAGTGTTTTTTGGTTCCAAGGTCTGCAACTTCTGTTGTGTCAGAAAGTAACTCGATAATTACATCTGGATAACGTCCGTTTTCTTCCCACACTACCCAACCTAAACGTGCTGGGTCTGGTGGGACATCTTGCACTACAAAAAAGTCGGGACCTTTAAAATCTTTGTTCTTGACTTGTTGACTACTATAGTAAACAAACATGTTGCCACCAACAAAATAGTCGTTTCTTTCTGCAAAGTGATGCCTAATAGAATTAATTAACGTATTTATGGCGACACGGTGACGACTGCTTTCCAAGGGTTCTCCATCATCAAATATTAAATCAGTTGGCGGCATCGGGGGTTGCCACTCGTTGGTGCCTGAATCTTTTACTAAGTCTTGACTATCACTGACTAACTTTTGATGTGTAGAAGCAACTTGTTGTGGTGTCATAAAATCTCACTTTGGGTAACGGCGCCACCGTGTTATATTTTAAAAACTTATGTACTATTATATTATCGATAAGTTGAGTTGGATAAGATAACTCAACTACGGCGCCTGACAAAAATACATAATCACACAGGCAAGGATGCCTGTGCTACAAGATTTACGCGGGCAATGTATAACGTTCTTCTATTGCAGCTTTTATCGCTTGACGACTTTCGCTAGCTGAACCATTAGCATTTTTTTCGATTTCCTCAACTTCTTCAGCTAAACTATTATCTTTAATAGCTTCACGGAACCAACGTGAGTAATCATTTTGATGTAAATGATGTAACCATGTCTCATCATCTACACCTTCGCCTATTTGAGTAAATAAAATCAGGTTTTGCGCGCGCAGCTTTAATTTACCTTCTTTACCAGTAAAATAAAAACTCTTATCTTCTCCTAGTTGCCCTTCCGCATATTTACGTACATGGCGCCGACGTTCGGTTTTTCCTGGAGTAAAACGGAAACGTTGTGGTTCATTACCACGGAACCAAATAAGTGCTTCACCTTTTTCTAGTTTTTGAGGTGTGAGTTCAGGTGTCTTATCACCAACAGTTTCACAAAATAGCTTAATGTTATTCTCAGGCGCCTGACCGACAGTAAGCATTGTATTTACTAAAGATAATGCCGAAGGTGCCATATGGTCTGGATGAACGGTTATCATCATCACCCCATGTAGCTGTTGCGGAAGCGTAAACGCAGCAGTATTCAAAGATGTAGGCAATAAATGATGCGCTTCATCTACAATTATCCAATGCGGGCGCCCAGTACGACTTCTCAATTCAAGTAACGCTGGTAAAAGTTCAGCAAAGAATTTTGGTCTGTCTTGCAGGCCAACACCTAATAAATTAATAATTAAATTTTGGTTAGGCTGTTCTAATATACTTTGAATTTCATCAATACTTGGCGCCCGGTCTGCATCTCCAAGAACTACTGCACCTGCAAAGTTTTCATAGTCCCCTTCTGGGTCAATAATACAAAATTGATATCCTGCTTCTGCTATACGTTCTAAAATACCTGTCGCTAACGTGGACTTTCCACCACCTGATGTCCCAGCTAATAATGCATTGGTACTATATGGCTTAATACTAACTTCTACGTCATTTTCGCCTTTACCTACATGGATATTATTACCTTGTAAAGTTTCGTCAACTTCTGATAAATCTGAAGCAATTAATTTATCTATTAACTCAATTACACCATCACCACGACTACATTCGGTAACAATATCTACCTTTTCCTTCACCACTGGTAAAGCATTGGCAACAGCAACCGAACATTCGGATATATTTAAAAAAGCATGGTCGTTTTCTGCGTCACCAACAGCAACAACGTTGTGCAGTGAAAGCTTCATTTCTTCTAATGCAGCTTTGAGTCCTGCTGCTTTATTAATACCGCTTGGCAGTACCATTACGGCGCCTTTGTTAAAAATAACTTGTAACTCTAGCCCCTGCTCGCGGATAGTTTCGAGTACTTTATTTTCATTGGGATGCCAAGTTGCGACAATAACTTTACCCACCGAAAGTGGGTCAACGTTTTTTGCTTGCAGTGCCTGAATAAATTCGTCAGGTGGCAATGTACCCAATAACTTTTCTTGTTTTGTTGCTGGACAGTACAGCACGGCGCCGTTTTCTGCTACAACATAATCAAACAAATCGAGTTCTGGAAATACGCGCTGCAAGTCATCAAGTTCTCTACCCGTTACCAAAATTGATTTTCTACCGGAAGTACGTAGACGCTTAAGAGCATCCTTAGTAGCATCATGAACGTGACCATCGGTTGCTAATGTGCCATCATAATCAGTGGCTAAGACAAAGTAACGCATGATTTAAGTCGATATTTGCAGGATGTTAATCAAAATTTAATCTTTGTCTACAATTACTATAGTTTTTCAATAAATTTATCCAGCTTGGGACATAATCCAAATGCCATACTTAGACTCGCTATCAGAAATTCGTAAATTTATTACAGAATGCACCAAAGCCGAAATTCTGTGGTTAGATACTGAAGTTGCAGATTTTAGAACAAAAACTCCTAAATTATCATTAATTCAGGTTCTTGATGACCCTAATGATATGAGTGGTGAGAGAATATTTATTTTGGATGTACTCGAACAACCTGATGCAGTCAAAGATTTTATCAGTAGCATTATGATAAACGAGAATATCGAAAAGGTATTTCATAATGCCAGCTATGACCTAAAATATCTTGGTAGTAGCAAAAAAGCAAAGAATGTTACCTGTACATTAGATATGGCAAAAAAAATTCCTTATCATATATTGCCGTTACGCGATTATAAATTACAAACTTTAGCTCGTGAGCTTTGTAATTTTGACGACATTGATAAAGAACTGCAAACTAGTGACTGGGGAAGGCGCCCTTTAAGCGACGACCAAATAGAGTATGCTATTCTCGATTGTATTTATTTAGCTCAGATTCACCAAGCATTATTAGAGTTAAATGAAGAAATAAGTCCTGACCCTCAAACAGATAACATTGTGTCTTTAACAACAAGATACAAACAAATAGAAGACCAGTATAAAATTTTAAATTCAGAGTACGAGCATTTGCAAGAACGTCTTAAAAAGGCAATGCAAGCGCAAAATATAACAGAAACTTCAGATTTTAAGTTAAGCAGTTACGAACGTACAACAGTCAAAGTACCACTTGGAGAGCTAGTCAAGTTAGTTGAACAAGGTATAGAAATAGACTTCCCTATAACTCTTACGAAAGAGATACAGAAAAATTTGGGTGAAAATCTTGAACAATTAAATGTTGATATCGAAAAAATCGCTAGTTTACGATTGATTCCTCAGAAAAATGAAGATGATTTTTAATAATATGTTTTTAATGTAAAATTAAACACTCATAAATTCAATAAAATTTGTTCAAATATTTATAGTATATTTATTTAAATAAAATGTAAATAGAACTAAAATTCGATAATGCCTCTAAAGTCAACCAACATTAATACCAAGGATATTAAGTATTTATACTCTTTGTAACTATTCGGGATAATCTACTTATTCTTTATACCGACATATGAACTTGTGGTTGTTTAAACGAAAGTCATCAAGGGCAAGCAAAACAGGTATTGTAGTTATCCTGACAGTATTAGTCGTTACTACAATTGCTTCTTGTAGCCAACAAAATAATAATGATGTGTTAGTAACAGAAATTGGGGTTACTTCACCAAAAAATGCACCAATCAAGCCAACGAAACCTGCTGACTTCTTTGCAATTGGATTGCAACGACAAAGCAAAGGTGATTTACGCGGCGCCATAGCAGCTTACAATCAAGCAATCAAACTCAATCCGAAATACGGCGCCGCTTATAATAGTCGTGGTTTAGCTAAGTTTGATTCGGGTGATAAACAAGGCGCCATAGCAGATTATAATCAAGCGCTACAAATTAATCCAAACGATGCTCAAGCTTATAACTACCGAGGTAATGCTCGTGCAGCACTCGGTGATAATAACGCTGCAATTTCAGATTACAACGAAGCAATTCGGATTAATCCTAATTATGCCGACGCTTATAATAACCGAGGCAACGCGCGTGCAGCATTAGGAGATAGAAGCAACGCTCTTGCTGATTACAATAAAGCTTTGGAACTCAACCCTCAATACTCGGTAGCTTATAATAATCGGGGAAATGCTCGTGCAGCCCAAGGTGATACAAACGGCGCCGTTGCTGATTATGATGAAGCTATTCGTATAAATCCAAATTTTGCCGCTGCATATAATAACAGAGGAAATGCGCGCGCAGCATTAGGAAATAAACAAGGCGCCATTGCCGATTTACAACGCGCAGCAGATTTATTTCAAAAGCAAGGTTCACAGCAACTTGCCCAACAAGCCACCAATACTTTAAACCAACTTAAATAATAGTTTTTAACTATATATAAACCCGGTGTACATAAATGTATTCGGGTTTATTTTTATTATGATTTATTAATTTTATCATTGAAAAATCGTAATTGTAACTACACACATATATATAAAACATAGATAATATTGTATGAATATAATTGGTTGGTTAGTCAGCTAATTCTTCAGTGTACCAGTGGTGTTTAAATATCATTTCAATTAAATCAAAATTCTGCGTTAAACCCATATCAAGGAGTTTGCCATGCAAGGACGTATGTGCTGGTTATCACGAGATGGCGAAGATAGTGAAAAAATATTGCATTTGCAAACCGAAACAAGTCATGGATGGCGCCCGTATACAACATTTCCACAATTTGCGGCGCCTGACCATGCTTTACCGGGAAGTTCTAAAGGTTTGGCAACTTTCCAAAAGTTATTAAAAGCAGGTTGGACTGTAGTTCCTAGTAATATGCCACACCAATAATTATCTTGTAGATATCATCTTGTAGATATCATCTTGTAGATATCATCTTGTAGATATCATCTTGTAGATATCATCTTGTAGATATCATCTTGTAGATATCATCTTGTAGATATCATCTTGTGGAATGGGCATCCTTGCCCGTTCTAAACTTGAGGGCAAGCAAATATGTACACCCCACAAGCTAGGCAGCAGGCTTATGCTGTTCAAGACGCTCGGCAATCCATACTTTTATAATTGATTGTCGTGTAACACCAATGCGTGCAGCTTCTTTGTCTAATGCTTCAATTACCCATATAGGAAAATCGACGTTGACTCGTCGTTGCTCATGACCAGGACGACGAATTGTGTTCATGTCTAAGTAAGGGGTTATGTCCTCACCCGAATCGAATTTTTCATCAAATTCTTCAGCCTTCATATATTTTTATCTCCTCATCTCTTGCTCGTCTTACTGATATAATTCGCACCCGCTCCTCTCTATACGTGATGACGGCAGCCCAAAATTTCGCTTTTATCTGCCCAATCACAAGAAACCTTGACTCCTCAACAGCACGAGCCGCAACTTCTACCCGGTCTGTATCCTGCCATAGCTTCTGCGCTTCAACAAAATCAATACCGTGTTTTACTTGATTTGAAGCACTTTTGCGCTCGTCGAACTCAAATTGCATGGAGGTAAGAGCATTAAAGTCTTTAGGTTAAAAAAGGTATATTTAATATATTCTTTTTAATATACACTACTTCCCATTTAAGCGAAGCACACCACAGGCATTTATGTATGTGTATTTATATTAATTCTCTTGTAGAGTGGGCATCCTTGCCCGCCCTACAGGCGAGACACCCGTGCAAAAAGCTGCGCTTCCCAACTAAGCATCCCGAATACTACCATCAGGCATTTCAGTGCTACGGAAAATAGCACCTTCCAAAATAGCACCCTCCAAAATAGCGCCCCGCAAATTAGCGTAACTGAGATTAGCAGCACTCAAATTGGCGCCACGTAAATTAGCATTACTTAAATCAACATCAACTAACACATAAAAAATAATCTATTTGACTTTTCGTTTATGCTTTTTGACACTACCAAGCATTTTTACTTAGCCTTTTAAATTGCATTAAAAAGTATATTGATGAAAACTTGAAAGAGTTTTTAATTGGTTGACTTATTTTAGATAACTTAAATTCTACATTTCCTAGCATAGTGGTCTGTGTTATTAAATTTAAGACGTTATTATTTTAATAACTCTTCCTTTGTGTCCTTTGTGGTTTATTTCTTTTCTCTCTGTGTTCTCTGTGCCTCTGTGGTAAAAATAATAACATGACTAACAGGCAGGGATGCCTGTTCCACAAGTCAGGAGTATTTGAAAGTTCTGAGTAATTCGCGGACTTTGGCAGCAGATTCTTGTTTCAGCGCTTCTGAGACAATTGTTTCTGCTTCAATAAAACTTAACTGAGTAATTGCTTTTTTACACCTAGGAATAGCTTGAGGATTTAAGCTGACATCATCTAATCCTAACCCAATTAATATAGGTGTAGCTATTGGGTCAGACCCAAGCTCACCGCATAAGCTTACAACTATTCCAGCTTTGTGTGCGGCTTTTACTGCTTGTTGTACCATTCTTAGTACTGCTGGGTGTAATGCATCAGCTAAACTAGCTACTTGTGGGTTAGTACGGTCACACGCCATTACATATTGACTTAGGTCGTTAGTACCAATGCTGAAAAAATCGACTTGAGGCGCCAGTTGGTCAGCTATTGCAACTGCAGACGGTACTTCTATCATGATTCCAACTTTAATTTTGTCATTGAAGCGAATATCATGGCGCCGCAGTTCTTCAAAGACTTCTGCTAAAATAGCTTTTGCTGCTTTTAGTTCTCCAATGGTGGCAATCATTGGAAACATAACTTTGATATTACCCTCAGCCGAAGCGCGCAAAATAGCTCTTAACTGCGTTTTAAATAATTCTGTCCTATCTAAGCAAAATCTAATTCCTCGCCATCCTAAAAATGGATTATTCTCTGATGGTAAATTTAAATATGGTACTGGTTTATCACCTCCAATATCGAAGGTACGAATTATTAAAGGACGTGATTCGAGTACTTGGGTGATACCTTGATAAACTTTTAGCTGTTCTTCTTCACTAGGTGGTGTTTTGCGGTCGAGATATAAAAATTCTGTACGCAGTAACCCAACACCTTCTGCTCCCATGCTTATTGCGACTTTAGCGTCTGCGACTCCTCCAATATTGGCATACACAACCATCCGGCGCCCGTCGGTAGTAATAGCATTTTTATGAGCGTTGCGAAATGCTCTTTGTTCTGAGCTTTGCCATGCAGAACGTTGCGCTTCTATGGCTGTAATAATATCTACGCTCGGTTCTACCCATACGTTTCCTGTACCACCGTTGAGCGCAACTATTGTACCATCTGCTACCCTTAATATACCTTCGGGAACACCTACAACTGCCGGAATTCCTAAACTGCGGGCAATAATTGCAGTGTGTGATGTAGCACTACCTGCTGTCGTACAAATACCTAATACTTTGCTCGTATCTAATTGAGCGGTATCTGAAGGAGTCAGGTCTGTGGCAATTAAAATAGATGGTTCGGTTAAATTGAGATGTGCTGCTGCGGTACCAAGTAATAATCTTAATACTCGTTGTCCTACATCAATAACATCAGCAGCACGCGAGCGTAAGTAAGAGTCGTAATGAGTACGATATTGATTGGTTAGTTCTTCAACTACAGCTTGCCATGCCGAAGCAGCATTAATATGTCGAACATATATATAGTGTTGTAGTGCTTCTAAAATAACTGGGTCGTTTAAAAATAATAAGTGCGCGTCGAATATTGCCGCTTCTGTATCACCTATTTGAGTTGATGTCTGGGATAGTAGTACTTCTATTTCAGTTGCTGCATCACGAAGAGCTTTTTGTAAAAATTCCCATTCTCTATCTGGGTTATCTATATAATATTGCTGTGACTGAACGCTTGGTAGTTGATGGCGAACTAAAGGCGCCATTGCATAGCGAAGACTAGGAGCAATAGCAACACCAGGAGATGCGGGAATACCTCGAAGCGTTGGCGCCGCAGTTGATATAAATGTTTCATCAGGAGTCGCGTGAATTTGTGACTCCTGAAGTGGGGTATCACCTTCACCCTTCGGGTTCGCCAGTTTGCTTATGCCGGGGAACCCGTCCACCGCAACTGGCTCACCAAAGTTATTTTCTACCAAAGCTTGTAAAGCAGCTATTGCCGCATCAGCATCGGTGCCTGTAGCAGAAATTGCCAGTTCATGCCCATGACGCACCCCTAACATTGCCACTTGGTTAATACTATCTGCACGCACGTAACCAGTATTCTTGGTTAAATTTTTAACTTTTATTTGGGCTTCAAAACGCGAAGAAGTAGCAACAAATTGTGCCGCAGGACGAGCATGTAGCCCCATACGGTTACTGACGGCTATATGTATCTCTTTTGTATATTCTTCTTTGAAATATATTTCTGAGGATTCTTCGATATGCTCTGGTTGCTGTGTTGTAGGTACTTCCATACCCAACTGTGAAGCTTTAGCAGCTAAGGCGCCGCGTGCTTCAGCCAGAACTTGTTCGATGCTACCACCAGCAGCAGCACAAACAACAGCAGCAACGGCGCCTTCAACAAGCGGAGCTTCACAAAGACGGATGTTGTTGCGTTGCTCTGGTAATAAAAACTCTAGCGCCATTTCCGCACTAAGAAGAGCGCTACCCATATCCATTAGAACAATAACACCAGCATCGCTGTAAACGGTCTCGATAGCTTGATGCACTTGCATGACATCAGTACCAAGCGGGTTAAGAGCATCGTCTACTCCACCAGCAACTGCCAGGGGAACTTGACCTTGAACCATCTGTGCTGCTAGTTCCCGCACACCAAGAGCGAGTTGCTTGCTGTGAGAAACAATGACAATTCCAACCACTGTTTGCGGTAATAAGCACTTTAGTGCTTCCATAAAATAAGGACTGCTTGGATAAGATAAGGACTAAAGTCCTTACAACGAGTATTCTTCCATTCTTACAAACTATCGCAAAGACACTTCAACATTAAGAAACATGAAGCGGCGCCTGGGTCTTGATGTCCAACACTACGTTCACCCAAATAACTAGCGCGACCCTTTTTAGCTTGCAACATCGAAGTCTCTTGAAGCGCTTGTTCTGCCCTATCTATTGCTTGCTGCATTGCCGCACGCATTAGTTTTCCTTCACCTACAGCTTTTTCATACATTGTTACTGCTGGGTAAAGTACATCAAGCATAGTTTTATCACCTAGCTGAGTTTTACCACGCTCCATAACTCCATCTAAACCAGCTTTGAGCAGGTCTAACATATCACGCTCATCAAGTTCATCCTTATCAGCCACAGCAGCCGAAGCGCGCAGAAAAAATGTACCATACAATGGACCACTGGCGCCTCCGATACTAGAAATTAAAGTCATACTCACCGCTTTTAAAATACTGCCAATATCTTTAGATGAGTAAGTTGGCAGTTGAACAAGTAGCTTTTTAAAGCCACGCTCCATATTAATACCGTGGTCAGCATCACCAATAGCAGCATCTAATTCAGTCAAATATTCTTTATTTTGTTCAATTTTGGTCGCAAATCGCTGCAACCACCGTAAAACTTGTTCAGTATTCATTCGACCTTTTAGTTATAATTATCTATTTTGATTAAACCCCCCAACAAAAACTTGGAGTTTTTACAGGAGCATCCCACAACTTAATCATCTCATCATCTAATTTAAGTAAAGTTATTGAGCAACCTTGCATCTCCAAAGAAGTAATATAAGGACCAATCAAGGTGCGAACGATATGTAAATCTCTACCAGCACAGATTTGAGCTAACTTTCTATAGATAATATAAAGTTCTGAAACAGGGGTTCCACCCATACTATTAATAAAAGCTAAAAATTTATCGCCTTTTTGAAAAGGTGGGCTAATCAACTCCACATCAACCCATTTACCATTATCCATATCCCACTCGCGGACAGTACGCTTATACGCTGCATCATCGAGAATCGACAAAGCCAACATCGATGTTATTTCATTCGCGGGCAACATATCTATACGCTTTCTGCCAGGTTCGCCGTGAATTCCAATACCCACCTCCATTTCCCTTGCGCCTAAATTAAAAGTTGGAGACATCCGTACAGGAACAGTACACGAAGACAAAGCTATCCCCATACTGCGTCCATTCAAGCTAACTCTACGACACAAATCAGCAACTTGCTGTAAATCATACCCTTCCTGTGCCGCCGCCCCACAAATTTTCTCAGCTAGTACTGTAGTTCCAACACCCCGACGCCCTTGAGTAAACAAACTATCCTTAACAGCCACATCATCATCAATCAAAATATTAAGCACGCGCATACCTTCAGAGTAAGCTATCTCAGTAGCCATCTCGAAGTTCATCACATCGCCACTGTAATTTTTAACTATATATAAAATCCCGGCGCCGCCATCAACATGCTTCGCAGCTTCAAGCATTTGGTCAGGAGTAGGAGAAGTAAAAACCTCGCCAGGACAAGCAGCATCAAGCATACCCATACCTACATACCCCCCATGCATCGGTTCATGACCACTACCCCCACCAGAAATAATAGCCACCTTACCCTTTACTGGTGCATCCGCACGGTACACATACGTCGGGTCAAAGTTAACTTTTATTAAATCCTCATGGGCAATTGCCATTCCTTCTAGACTCTCGCGTACAAAGTCTTCAGGTTTATTAATCAGCTTCTTCATAGCCGTTACTCCTGGTTCTGGGCGCCGAAACCCTCCACTTGTCAGATTACCATGTTGTATCCATCTTGTGGGGTGGGCATAGAAAGCCCGCCTTGCTTGATGGACGGGCTAGAAGCCCATCCCACAAGAGTAATTGGATATTTTTTATTGGAAGACTTGGGAGAAACGCCTTTTTTGAAAGATATCTTAATGGTAAAATGAAAGGCAACCGTTTCGTTTGCGATGCTCAATTAAGGAATATTGATTACTTAGAGATAATTTACCCATAAACGGTAAGTAATAAAACCATTTTAAAAAGAAGCTTCATGGTGCGTGAAAGCCATTACAAACCTCAACATAAACGAAAAACTCTCTGCTTTCACGCGCCTAGCAATATTTAATTTATACACCAACGGGTACTTATCCACCTAACCTACAGCATATTTTGTAAACTTTCGCATATAAGGGGGATGAAACGCTAAGACAATATCCTCACTACTTACTCCTTGCTCAACAAAATCTGCAGCAATATCGTCTTCAGTCCCATTCCATTGCAGCCATATTTTACCATCCTTAATATCAATATGTAAAATACAACTGTGAATCCAATTTTCTTCATCCCAACCAACATAAACTACTTGATAATGGTCACGTTCTGTATCAAAAATTGTTTGTACTTCAACATCACCATAGCCATATTTATGCTTGCCATGTTCAAGTAGCGTTTGTTGTACAAGTTGACGATACTTTGCTAGTTTATCCATTCAACGATTACCTCCTGCTTAATATTATAGATAAGCATCTTTACCTTATTTTCTTCTACCATTTCCTTCGGAAAATCTAGTTGAAAGAATGTATTATAAGCATCTTGCGGTACTGCTAAATATAAAATACGGTCTGGTTCTCTTTTTCGTAATGCTGCTCTTTAGGAGTGTTAGGGTTTTGAGCGACAGCATATTTGATTGACCAGTTATCAGCGGTTGCTAGCTGACAAAGAATTTTTTGAGGTGTATTGGGATGACTCGCTACATTAGCAAGGATTTTATTATTTAAAGATTGAGCATATTTTTCAAGAATAAAAATAGGAGTATTTGGGTATTCCGTAACGAAAATTTGCCATTCGTAATCTTTTTTGTTTGCAATTTTCTCTAACAAGTCGTTAGGAATTTTAGCTTTTACGCTTTTTGGCTCTGTGCCACAATAATAATACTGTTTATGACGTAAATCTGCCAGGTAATAGCCAGCTTCACCGTTTGCTACATGAAATAATTCGCTAATCAGTTGCTTTTCAGAAATACCGTATAGCAACCGCAAATCATCAAAATCAACCTGTATAAGCAGTCGATTATAAAAAGTTCGTGATTTTTTTTAAATCCACTTACCATCTTGGCGCAACACAACACGAAAATAATCTGGATGAATTAACATAATTTATAGACCTACGTTAAATTTTGGCGTTAAAAAGACCAAATACAAAAATTCTCCCCTCTCCTCGTAGGAGAGGGGTTTGGGGAGAGGTTTCAAAATATATTACTGTTCTTCTTTAGCCAAGCTTGCAGCGTGCAACTTCAGAAAACTATCAAACGAATACCATGCTAGTACATACCAAGGAATAATATCTAACTGCAAACCTTGAAGCATTAGTTTACGGATTGATAAACAACCTAGTCCTAATGGAAACAAAAAGCGTAGGTCAACTACTCCATCGGTTGTTTTTTTGACTTGTTTGTTTAAATTAATGACTGTGCTAGCTACTCCATCTGCTACTTCAGATTTTCCTTGACCTATATCACCAAAAATTATTCCTAGGTCTTTAAGTGCGGAGTATACGTTTTCTAGACTTTCTTCACCTTCGTGCTGGATGGTTATACTACCTTGTGATACGTTTGTACGTACTTCTTTAATGTTGGGATGTGATTGTAAAGCGTTGGAGATACGCTGCATTTCTTCGATTTTGCGATGTTTGTTGCCTACTCGCAAGCGTAGTCTTCCTGGTGTGTCGCTGATTAATTTTGCTGTGATTTGAGCAGTATTTTTAATGTTTTCGGCAGTAATATCTAAGACTGCGGGTTGTTCGAGTTTGACTGGTTTTGATGGTTTTATTTTTGGTGGTTTTGCGCTCGCGACGAATCCGTTTTTTGACATTGTGCTGCCCTCTATCATGATTTTTTTAGTTTGATATAAAAATGAGATATATGTATGGTGGGCAGTGCCCACCCTACTACGTTATATTTTTTAATATTAAGAAATAATAAGAGGCAGTTGCCGTTTAAGGACATTTACTACCTCTAATATGAACGGGCATCCTTGCCCGTTCCACAAAGGAATTTACCTAACTGTGGTCGTGGTCGTGTGTTTCTGGATGACCACTTGCTTCAAAAGCGGGGAGCTGTTTTGAATCAGCTATTTCTGCTCTTGCTTCAGCTACCATGTCTTCCCAGGTTTCACCGAGTTCTGCAAAGGCGCCTTTGCTTTTTTCGTACAGTACTATGCCACCTTTAATTAAGGTTTTAGCGAATGGTTTACCAACGTTTGCTACAACTGGAATAACTACGGGCGCCAGTAATACTGCACCAATACCAGCGATAATTCCAGGGGCGCCTGCATCTTCAACGAAATCTGTGATTTTAGCCATTTCGATTTTCCTCCAATCGATTAATTAATTGTAATAAAGCTGTCTAGTGTATAGTCGTCGAAACAACTACTTCATCTCTCTCTGTACTGATTACTCAGCACTCAGCACTCAGCACTAATCACTCAGCACTCTTCTTGAGCATTGGACGTAAGGCATTAACACCTGCAACTACTGTTGAACCATTGTTGACAACGGTAGCTGTGAGAGGGTTAAGTCCAAATATCGCTGCTACAACCAATGCCGCAAGATTAGGTATGGCGATAATACTTGTGTTTTGTTTAATGAGTTGTTTGGCTTTACGAGCGACTTCAATGGCTTCGAGTAAACCTTGCAAGTCATTGTTCATTAACACTAAGTCTGCTGTCTCGCGCGCTATATCGGAACCGTTAGCAAAGGACACTGATACATCCGCAAATGCTAATGCGGCTGAGTCGTTGACCCCATCACCAACGAATGCGACTGTTTTTCCTTCGGCGTGTAGCTGTTGAACTACATCAGCTTTTTGCTCTGGGAATGCTTCGGCATGGGTATTTTTGGGAGAAATGCCTAATTCTGCTGCTACAGCGCTTGCCGTCCGTTTGTTGTCTCCGGTAAGCATGTGAACATCTATACCTTCAACTGTTAACAGCGATTGAACTACTTTTTTGCTTTCAGGACGAACTACATCACTATGTTCTATTATACCCTGTAATTCTCCATTTGTGGCAACAAATATTGCAGATGCAGCTTTTTCTTCTAAAGCATCGAGTGCTGACATGTCAACGTTTTCTTGACGCAAAAAGCGTTCGCTACCGACGTATACTAATTTTCCGTCGATGATAGCTTCTACGCCTAAACCTAATTGATATTCCCATTTTTCACGGGTGAGAAAATCTATTTGTTCTTGTTCTGCGTGACGTACTACTGCCTCTGCAACTGGGTGTGTTAAACGCATTTCGGCAGTGGCAGCTAGAGCAAGTACATAATTAGCAGATACTTCTGAATTAAAGCTTCTAACATTAGTGACACCAATTTCACCTTTTGTTAAAGTACCTGTCTTATCGAATACTATGGTGTCGATGCTTGCTAGCTGTTCTAACGCGCGTCCACTCCGAATTAAAATGCCTCGACGTGCTGCATACGTAAGTGCTGCTAATACTGTAGTGGGAACGCATACACGAATGCCTGTTGCAAAATCAAGGGTAAGAATACTAGCTGCACGTGCTGGGTTTCTGGAGAGTGCAAATACAGAAGCGCTCAGTAATAATGTTGGTACTACTGCTTTTTCTGCTATTTTTGCTGCGTAATTCTCCATACGAGTATCATGAACAGGCGCCTGTTGCATAAGCTCAATAGTCTTACCGACGCAAGTATCATTACCTACACGCTCTGCGACTATATATATTTGACCTTCGCGAACTAAGCTTGATGCATAAACAGCTTGCCCTTCACGCTTACTTACGGGCATTGATTCACCTGTAAGTTTTTGCTCATCGAATAAAGCTTGACCACGTAAGATAGTGCCGTCTACAGGTACTTGTTCACCAGGATACACAATAACAGTGTCACCCTTTTCTACTTCTTCAATCGGAACTTGTACTTTTTCACCATCACGCTCTACCCAGGCAAATTGTCCTAACGATGAGAGTAAATCGAGAGTTTGCTGTGCAGATGAACGTGCGGTACGGTCGCGAATATTCTCTCCAATTTCAATTAACCCAAGCATAAGCGCTGGTGTGAGAAATTGACCTTGTACGGTGGTTATGGCAATTGCCATAAAGTCGAGAAATTCGATATTGAATTTACGCTCGTTGTAAATTGCTGAAAACGCGCGTTTGGCTACTGGTAATGTCGCTAAAGCAATGGTTGAGGCAGTTAATAATGGTGATATTGATAAACCAAGAGGCCCACCTAAGACAGCTAAGGTTGCTGCTACTGCTGAAAACTTCCAACTTGGAATTGAGCTGTCTTCAACAGAAGCAGGTGCAGAAACTTTTTTTGTCTTGAGAACAGCAACATCTGTAGCAGCTTGCAAAATATGACCAATGTGCGCGCGCATTAAAGCTGTGTTTCCGAAGCTAGGTTCGTAATTTACAGTTAACGATGCTGCTGCTGGTTTTACCTTTACGCTTGTTACATATTTATCTGCTTCTATCAAACTCAGCAATCTTTGCGCGTACTCCGCATCTTCTTTTAAATGTGGAACTCGTAAGCGCAATCTTCCTGGAGTTTCATGGATGACGCTGTAATATACTTTGAGGCGACTCGAACTTTTAGTATTTTTGACTAAAGTTACTTTGCCTTCGGGTACACGCTCAGGAGGCGCCGCCTGAAAAGTTCCATTCAAAGACTGAACGGCGGAGGGTAATATCTTTGCTTGAACCATTGCTCTGTTAATGTCATAAAAAATGGGTGAACAGTTTGGCCGCTTGTTAATAAACAATGGCTAGTAGCTAATAGCTAGTAACAAACTATGACCTATCCTGCATGAGGATAAATTTAGTTTGATAATCTACATACAAAAAGACAACAATTAGAAGCAGTATTGAGATGAGTTATCAACTCTACTTACCTGGGACTCAATTAAATATTTGATTGTATTTAGTTGTTCTATTTGATTGTAGAAATCTATAGAAAAATGTTATTCGATTTTACTCAAAGCAAAAGCCTTGAGATATCGTGCAATCGAACTTTGAAAAAGTACAAACCTGTCATTTCTGATTTGTCCTTGTGTTGGTGAACTTTACGAGAGAAACTAATTAATCGGAAAATGAGCTACTACGTCGATTAAAACGTTAATAAAAGGTGGCTTTAGGTCGGCTATTAATGAACTTACTCCGTTGCTTGTTGCTCCGTTCGTTGCTTCGGATGTAGTTAGCTGACTGATACCGATGTTTGACTTATTTATTGACTTAATGACAGCTTCTGCTTCCACTGCTTGTGGTCGCGATAGGACTATATTTTTATTGTCAATTTTTTTTTCTGTTTGCTGTTCAACTGGTTGTGTCGTTGAAACCACATTTGACGCAACGGAAGCCAACTGAATTAAATTAACCCAATGAGACACATCTAACGATGCTGGTTGATATGAAATTGCAATTGACGCTGCGTCTGTCTTTAGTCGCACATTGGTTGCGTAAAATTCATTATTCAACATTTTCTCTAGGCGCCGTGCATAAGCTTTATCTTTGCCTATCTGAGGTACATTGAATCGAATTCTTCCCGGAATCGAATGTACAATGCTGTAATCTACATTAGCATTAGTTACAACATCATCTAAACTCCGTTCAATAGTAGATGTTTTGTCCACTTTTGACACCAAGGGTTGGGATGTACGATTAGCTGTTTTAGCTTCACTTTTATTTTCTGGTTCAGCTTTTAAAGCTTCTCGGAAACTATTTATTGTACGCCTTGTTACATCAGATGTCAACATACAAATTGGAATCGATGCTAAACCAGTGACTCCAAGTCTGGATGTAATGGCTAAACCTGTAAGTAAAGGAATTAAATCTATTCCTTGCTCTTTCCAAAATTCAACAGACTTCCACGCTGCGAAGGGGTCTACCTTATTCTTATTATCTGGCTCGCTCAAACGGCGGACACCATATTTGTCTAAAATTTCTAATAGCTGCGACTGTGCTAGTACCTCTTTGTCAAACGCAATGACTAAATTTTGCGTTTCCTCGTTCCAGGTAACTTGCTTTATTCCTTTTAGCTTTCGCAATTCTTCTACAATAGTATGTAACAACTCTGTACTACTCTCAGTTGCACGAATTCTAATTCGTTCTGCTGTTACATGAACCACTTGCAAAGAAGCCACACCTTGCTCCACTGTTTGTGTCTCTTTTTGTATGGTTTGATAAAATTCATCGCTTTGCACCTTAATTGAGACTTGATCAGGAGGTTTATCTCTCTGATTACTCAATTTGCGACTACTAACGGTTTGTGTCATTTTATGCTATTACCCGATAACCCTGCATCTAATGAGGTTAACAACTCATTAAGTTTAACTTAATAAGTTTGTAATTGTCACTACTTTTAACAATTATTTTTGAATCATAATTTATCAGAATTCTGTAGTTTCTGATACTCTTCTTCAGATATTAACTCTTTTGTGCTTTCAACGCGGTCTAGAAAGACGATGCCATCAAGATGGTCATACTCGTGTTGAAAAATACGTGCGACAAAATCCACTAGCTTTACATTTTTTGAATCACCTGTTACATCAGTATATTCCACAGTAATCGACTGATATCTCGGCACGAGTCCGCGAATACCAGGAACGCTCAAACACCCTTCCCAACCCTTCACTGTTTCCACAGAATGCTCAATTATTTTAGGATTAATCATAGCGATTGGTTCCATTAAAGGAGCATTTGGATACCGGGGGTTCGGACGAGAAGCTACAATAAACAAGCGATAGTTAATTGCGACTTGAGGCGCCGCAATGCCAACACCGTTTGTTTCTGTAAGAGTTTTCATTAAATCATCAATTAGCTTTTGAATGCGAGTATCTTTAACATTGTTAACTTCATACGATGATTGACGTAATAATGGATTGCCTAGCTTAATAATCGATAACGACTCGCTCATTTTATAAATTCCTTAAAACTTTAGATATATACCTTAAGAAAGAGATACAGAATTTTATTGATTCAAACAAATTAGATGAAAATCTAACATCTTTTTATCCCCCCAACCGGGGGATAAAAGTATACATTTATATTTATTGCCTAGCTTGTCGTTGTGCAGGAAAAGCAGCAGGACTGACGGCAACTTGGGTAACTTGACCGCCACGCTGAACTTGCACTTGTAATGGAGTTCCTATTTTACTGCTTTCTACAATTCTTTGAACTTCTTCAATTTTACTTACAGGTTGATTATTGATTGATTGAATTACGTCACCTGCTCTTAGACCTGCTGCTGCTGCGGGTGAACGTGGTACGATATCTATTAATAATACGCCTTTATCGGTTGATAAACTAATACCTAATCGTGCATTAACTCGTTCGCGAATTTCTGGGGTGAGAGTCACCATTTGAATTCCTAAATATGGGTGGTCAACCCTACCCTTGGCGATTAATTCTTGTGCTATGCGTTGTGCTGTATTAATTGGAATTGCAAATCCTAAACCTTGGGCGCCTTTAATAATAGCCGTATTCATTCCAATAACTTCGCCGCGTGCATTAAGTAAAGGACCACCCGAATTTCCTGGGTTAATTGCCGCATCTGTTTGTATATAGTCTACACGCTTATCGGTGGCGCCAATATCACTGCTCGAACGACCTGTGGCGCTAAGTATTCCCGAAGTAACCGTATTATTCAAGCCAAGGGGGTTGCCAATAGCAATAACTGCTTCACCTGGTTGTAGTTTCTCAGAATTACCTAATGCTACCGTTGGTAAATTATTAGTTTCGACTTGAACTACCGCAACATCGGTTACTTGGTCTTCACCCAACACCTTACCTTTGAGAGTTCGACCATCTTTAAGTGTAATAGTTACCGAGTCTGCACCATCTACTACGTGAGAATTTGTTAATATCTGCCCGTTGGCATTAATAATAAACCCAGAACCACTACCACGTTCGACACGCTGACGAGGTTCAGGAGTGCTTTCGCCAAAAAAGCGTCGGAAAGGGTCTTCTAATTGTTCTGGGTTTTGCGATATTGTCCGCGATGAATCAATACGTACTACCGCTGGCCCAACTTTTTGTACTACACCAACAACAAAATTAGGGTCTCCTCCAGATGTGGAGATAATTGGTGGAGGTGCAGCGACAATAGGTGATGCTTCAACTGCTGGTTCTGTTGCAGCAGTTCCGTTTCTCGAAGTATTCAAACT
This sequence comes from Calothrix sp. PCC 7716, assembly GCF_019977735.1. Taxonomy (GTDB): domain Bacteria; phylum Cyanobacteriota; class Cyanobacteriia; order Cyanobacteriales; family Nostocaceae; genus Dulcicalothrix. Next base: position 11,422,843 of record NZ_AP025018.1, read on the forward strand.
ATTGGCAAGCTGGGCACAACCACTTAGTGACATCGAAGCGGCGCCAAACAGTAACACGCATCCAAGATAATTCTTTCTATAGATAGACATAATAATTGATTTGCTAGTGTCAGTGTGTTTTTTCATATAACCTCTTATTCAATATTGAACTACGAAAAACTGAGTTTGTTTCGCTCGTAAGTACATTTGCGGCTTTTAATGTATTTACTTTTCAGTGTGAGTCAGTAATGGTAGGATATTGCCTACTAGGACGTGTCAATGTCAAGATTACAACTCACG